>CAVOKX010000020.1:0-239737 GCA_963696635.1 uncultured Acidobacteriota bacterium | reverse complement strand
GAATGGCCGGGGACATCCCTGACATTTTAGACCGGGCACATCCCTGACACTTTTTGCTCCGTTTCCGTGAGGGGATGGGGTGCAGGGGAAGGGGAAACTTCCCCTTCCCTTGCTCCGGCCACGTAGAAGCTGCTCGGTTCGGCAGCGCTCTCTCCCTCGGCATCTTTCTTTGGCGGCAGCGGCAAAACCCGCCGTCGCCAGCTGTCAAACCGTGCCAGCGGAACATCCGCGAAATAGACCGTATACCAGCGCTCGTCGATGGGCAACAGGCCCACGCGCTCGCCCCACAACACCTCGCTCAGAAATACATCGTGCCGCTTCTGCCAGCGAAAATGTCCGTGCGCGCGCACGCTGCGCACCAGCATCGTCGCCGGATATTCCGGCTCCGGCACCCGCGCCGGATACGGCCGCGGCGAGGGCTCATACAGGCTGGCCGGCGTTTCCATCGCCAAGGCTTCATGCGGTCGCACTTCGTTGTATTCCTGGCGGAAGTTCTCCAGCGCTCGTTGTTGCGCCCGCCGATCCTGGGCGGGCGGCATCGCCACCTCCTGCTTCAGGGTGCGATGCATGCGCTCGTGCCGCCCGTTCTGCTGCGGCTGTCCCGCCTCGATCCGCTCCGCCACGATCCCCAGCTTCATCCACCACACCGCCAGCCGCGACAAGCCGGCGATCGCCGTGCTGGCAAAGGGTGGCCCGTTATCGGTGCGAATCGCTTGCGGTAATCCATACTCGCGAAACGCCGCTTCGAAGATGGCTTGCACCCGCGCCGTGTCCGTCTTGGCCACCGCCTGGCAACGCAGCAGATAGCGGCTGTGCGCGTCGCTGATGGTCAAGGGATCGATCCGCTCCCCGTCCCCGGTGCGAAACCAGCCCTTGAAATCCGCGCACCACACCCGGTTCGGCCCGTCGGCATGCGCTAGCGGCTGCGTGTAGGGCGCCGTCTTGCGCCGCTTTTTACGCGCCACCACCAGCCCTTCCCGCTTCAGCATCTCGCCCATGGTGCTCGCCGCCGGCCAGCTTGGCCCCGGTTGGTCCCGCTCCAGCACCCGCTTCAACTTGCGCGGCCCCCACCTCATGTGCGCCTGCCGCAACTCCAACACCCGCTGCTCAATCTCCGCCGGGGTTTGGTTGGGGTGCCGCTGCGCCGCCCGGTTTCGTTCCAGCAGCCCTGCCACCCCACCCTCCCGGTACCGCCGCAGCCATACATACCCGGTTTCCCGCGTTACCCCGAAGCTCTGGCACAGCTCCGTCATGGTTTGCTCATCCCGCTCATACTCAAACACAAACCGTAGTTTCTCTTCCATCACACTGCTCGCTTTCCATGGCATGCGCTGTTTGTAACCCGCGCGCGCCATCTTTTGCAGTGTCAGGGATGCTCCCGGTCTGTTTTGTCAGGGATGCTCCCGGTCTGTACCAGTTAACTTAGGTATCCCCCCTCCCCCCTCGATCCTTTGAAATCATGGGGTTACGACCACACTACCACCAAAATCTTTGAGGAATAAGGACTTATATGCAAAATATTTCGGACAAAGGACTTAGGAGGCATTTTTGCCGCTTCTACACGATGTTGCCCGCTGTGCGTGCGGGCGAAGGTCGATCCTACAAAAGCGTAAGCAGTTCCGCACAAACTGCCCGGACGAGGCGTCCGGGGCTACGTGAGCATGGCGGAGGCCGCAGTGAACCTCGGTTATGCGAGGTCACTGCGGCGAGATTCACTGTCGATCGGTCAGGAGCTAATACGCGAAGAATGGCCCTGGGGTGTTACCGACGGTTGTCCCATCGATGGCGGTAAATACGTTACGGCCGTAGAAGAAAGGTAGACCCCAATCAAAGCCTCCCGTGTTCGGACCCGCCAAATTACTAAAAGCGGCATCATTGGGATTGGCAGTGGTCACAGTATCGAAATTGTCGACGCTGAAACTGACCGGGGCCGACGAACTACCATTTGTCGCGGAAAGGACCGTGGTGCTGGCGGGACAATACCACGAGTTATCATCAGCGCAAACATTGAGCGACCCGTCAGGAAAGAAAAGCCCGTTCGAACCGCTGTCAATGAAGCTGGCAGTGAGGGACTGGCCGTTGAAAGTGGTGGTGAAATTGTCCGACGAATCTAACGGAAACACGGCTGCACTGCCCAAGCCATTGTTGGATTGCGTGCCAATACCGAAGATCAAGCTCCCAGTCACGGTCGGCGCCACGTCATTAACGGATGGCAATTCGACAATTACGCCGTTGTTGTCTGTCGGGAAGTTAAACACGGGATGGGTTACCTGTGAATTCGGCGCACTGTCCTGACAGAGTGTGCCGCACGATACAAATGTGGTGTTGCAAGTGCCGGTCGCGGAGCAAAGGTAATATATTGCGGGAGGGTTTCCGCCAGCGTTCGGATCGCAGCCCAAGCCGCAATCAAACGGTTCGGGGCCTATACCCAATATGCCGTTTGCGCCCAGAGTCTGCTGGGTATCTTCGTTAGTCCCGAGGCAGCCGCCCGGTATGGTAAAGCTAGGATTGGCGATTAACTGAATGGAAGTCGCGCTTGCCACCTCACCCGAGAGTATGACATCCGCTTGCGCGACGTTTCCCCAAAGAAACGAACTATCCAGAAATTGAATACAGTTATTCAGAGTGTTGCCGCTGCCATCATTTAGCACGGGGAGCGCGATTGTAACCTGGCTGCCTAAAAGTCTAAGGCCGACGGAACCTGTGTCTACCAGGACGTCGTCGATGGTCTGGCAAGTGCCAGTATTGGGAACGCAGATTTTGACACTGGCAAAGGCGCCGTTGGCGTAGATCGAAGAGGGATTAGCGGACGCCAACGGGCCGCCGTTCACGGCGATGGGAAGAACATTGGCTGCGGAGAAAGTGATCTGTAAAGAAGCCGTAATCGCGTTACTCGCCACGGAAGTGGCAACGACAGTTGCGGAGGCGTTGCTGGCTACGGTTTTCGGAGCGTTGTAGGTCACCGAGGTGGCGGTTGGGTTGGTCAGCGTGCCGACTCCGGTAAGGGTCCAGGTCACGCCCTTGCCGCTGGGGTCGTTGGAGACAGTGGCAGTGATGTTAAGGGAAGCGCCGGGATTAACGGAGGCGCTTCCTCCCGGGGAGAGCAAGATTGTAACGGGAATCCCTGCAGGGGTTCCGTTGTTGCCGCTACAGCCCGCCAGGAATCCGAGAGTCCCGACCAAAGATAAGACCAAGAAGCTGCGCACAGTTTCCTCCTTAGGGTAATGCGTCGACGTTGACGCCCGGCGGCAACATGGTCGGGACGTAAGCTTTGCCAAAATATGAGCGCATGTGTCCGCCGTTTTGGAAAACCAGATCAGATTGTTGGATGTTGACTGGCCGTCGGCCCCGGTGAGCTTCGCGCTGGGCGGCAGCGGCATCGGCAAAGTGCTGGTAGTACGATCCCAGGAGTTGCTTCATGTTGGGAATAAATTGTCCGTGCCAGGTGATGGCAAAAACCTTTCCCGCTGGGGAAACGTATTCCTTCACAACGGTGCTGGCTGAGGCTTGGATTTCATGAACTGTGTAGGCCTGGGTTTGCGTGGTTTTCAAAGTGCCCTTCATTTGCGCCTGGTCTTCGTGGACCGAGGCAACGTCTCCACCCAGGGCGGCGAATGCGGGGAGTGGAAGCGCCAGCATCAGCAGCACAATGCCCGTCCATGAGATTGGGGACAGCGAGATCCGAGAGGTTGATTTCATGTGACTCACTTCTCTTTCTGCAGTGTGTGAGGCTGGCACGGGTTCGTTTGGTTAAACACAGAAGATGGCGGTAAGTTGCGGTTGGCTACCAGGATTTGCATCGCGATCCCCGGGGTTGCTTTCGGATGCGGCATTGATGGTCTTTCGCTCGGCTGGACATGCGTCCCGCTTCTAGGGCGAGCGGACATTCTTGTCCGCTTTTTGAGCTTAGATTCTCCCGTAAGAAACAAATCCAAATAAGCCAAAGTCAACGGCTGCGGAGAGGAGTGTCCGCCCCACACTTATTAGGATATTTTATCCCTTTTGTGGCTTGGGGATGTAAAGGGTTGTAAAGTTAGTTTAATTTCTGGATTCCTCGGCGCGATTGGCGGGAGCGCGCGCTAAAGGATAAATTGTTACGCGGAGAAATTGATGTCCACGTGCACATCATGTGGTTCGCGAGTGGCGGAGGCAAGCCGCTTCTGCTCGTCTTGCGGTACGGCGGTGGTTGCGGGGGACGAATTGGCGACTATTGAGTTTGTGGACTCGCCGCCCAGGCAATCGGGGAGAGCGTCTTCCGGATCCGCTGCGAGAATTTCGAATCCCAAAACCCCGAGTTCTTCGGCTGGCTTGCTGGCCGAAGGTCGATTTCTCCCGGGACGGCTGCTGGCCGGGCGCTATCGCATCATTGCGCTGCTTGGCAGGGGCGGCATGGGCGAGGTGTATCGGGCGGATGACCTGACTTTGGGCCAGCCGGTTGCGCTCAAATTCCTGCCCGAGGATGCGAGCCGAGACGAAGCTTTGCTGGAGCGGTTTCGCAACGAGGTTCGGCTCTCGCGGCGCGTTTCCCATCCGAATGTTTGCAGGGTTTATGACGTGGGCGAAGTAGATGGGCACACGTTCTTCACCATGGAGTACGTGGACGGGGAAGATTTGGCGTCGCTGTTGCGGCGTATTGGGCGTTTGCCGGCGGACAAGGCATTGGAGATCGCGCGCCAGCTTTGCGCGGGCTTGGCCGCGGCCCATGCCAAGGGAGTGCTGCACCGCGATTTGAAGCCGGCCAACATCATGCTCGACGGGCGCGGGCAAGTGGTGGTCACGGATTTTGGCCTGGCGGGACTGGTGGATCAGATTCCGGGCAGCGACGTGCGCAGCGGCACGCCGGCTTACATGTCTCCGGAACAACTGGAAGGGAAAGAGGTCAACGCCAAGAGCGATATTTATTCGTTGGGTCTGGTGCTGTATGAAATTTTCACCGGCAAGCGGGCGTTCAGCGGGGAGTCTCTGGGTGAACTGGTGCGGGTGCGCAGCGAATCGGCGCCGAGCAAGCCGTCTGCGCTGGTGAAGGATTTGGATCCGGCGGTCGAGCGGGTGATTTTGCGATGTCTCGAGGCTGATCCGGCCAGGCGGATGAGTTCGGCTTTGAGCGTGGCGGCGGCGTTGCCGGGCGGTGATCCATTGGCTGCGGCTTTGGCGGCGGGGGAAACACCATCCCCGCAGATGGTCGCGGCGGCGGGGGAAACGTCGGGACTCGCACCACGAACGGCGATTCTGTGCCTGGCGGCGGCGCTCATTGGTCTGGGGTTGGTCGTCTACCTATCGATTAAGACGGGGGGCGTGGGGAAGATTGGCCTGGAGCAATCGCCGGAAGTCTTGACCCACAAGGCAAAAGAAATGGTGGGGCGTCTCGGATATTCAGATAAGCCAGTCGATAGCTTTAGCGACTTTTCTTACGACACGGATTTCCTTAATTATGTGGAGAAGAATGAAAAGCCGCATCCGCGTTGGGAAGAAGTGCTCCCCGGCCAGCCATCGCCGGTGCAGTACTTGTATCGCCAAGCCGCGCAATACATGGTGGGCGGGGAAATCCACGATTCCTTTTTGACCCCAGGAGTGGTGACGGACGACGATCCGCCGCCGATCCTCTCGGGAATGATTAACCTGGCGCTGGATCCGCAGGGACGGCTGACGTTTTTTCAGGCGATCCCGCCGCAGGTGGGAGAAGCCGGGACGCGCGCGCCGGCGTTCGACTGGAATGTGCTGTTCGGCGAAGCTGGGCTGGATGCGGCGCAGTTCAAGGCGACGGAGCCAGTCTGGACGGCGCTCGCCACATCAGATGCCAGGGCGGCCTGGACCGGAACCTGGCCCGGCACCAGCCGTCCACTGCGTATTGAGGCGGCGGCTTTTGAGGGCAAGCCCGTGTTTTTTTCCATGATAGGGCCCTGGAGCAGGCCGCTGCGCATGCGGCCCGATCCGCCGACGACGGCGGGACAGAGAGCGGGCAATTTGCTTCTTCTAGCAATTATTTTGTCAGTTGTGGCGGGGGCTGCAGTGTTGGCCCGCCGAAACTACATACGGGGGAGAGGGGACCGCCGTGGCGCTTTGCGCCTTGCCTATGTGGTGTTTGCCACGCTGATGCTGTTATGTGTGTGCCGGGCGCACATCGTTCCCGCGCTCGACATGCTTCTGCCATTGATCCTAGCCGTCAGCACGGCCCTTTTTTTCTCTGGCCTAGTATGGACATTGTATCTTTCGCTCGAGCCTTATGTTCGCCGCCATTGGCCGCAAACCGTGGTCTCCTGGAGCCGGTTGTTAATGGGTCAGCTGCGCGATCCGCTGGTAGGCCGCGATTTGTTGTTTGGAGTAATTCTGGGAGTTGTTTGGATCGTGATTTTTCAAGTGCGCGGCCTGCTGACAATGAGAAACGGCGCGCCTCCTGAATTCTATTCGACGGACTATCTTATGGGAGGCCGGCACGCGCTGGGGGCGTGGTTATTGCATGTTCCGGCGGCAATTGAAGGAACCCTGCTTTTCTTTTTTCTGCTCTTTGTGTTGCGAGTGCTGCTGCGGAAAGAATGGCTGGCGGCCATCGTGTTCGTGGCCTTGTGGGTGGCACTGAAAACCTTGGGCAGCGACTATCCATGGATTGAAGCACCTGCGTGGGCACTGCTTTACGGAGTGGCTGCCTTCGTCGTTCTTCGTTTCGGGTTCGTAGCCTTGGCGGTTGGTTTGTTTGTCACCGATATGTTGTTGAACGTGCCTCTTACTCTGGACTTTTCTTCCTGGTACGCCACCAGTACGTTGCTCCCGCTATTGAGTGTTGTCGCTCTGGCGGTTTGGGGCTTTTACAACGCGCTGGCCGGGCAAAAATTATGGAAGTCTGAGCTGTTCGGTTAAATGCGGTGTGGATTCTGGTTCGGCCCCTGACGGGCGTGGACGCCCGCGCCTACAATTATCCTTCGTCCACCTCTTCCACGATTGCGCTGATCGCAATCGGCGCCATGTTTTTCTGGCGGAGGTGCTGGTTGAGTTGCGGCAGCCAGTTCGTCTTGACGTGATTCCAATCGGCGATGCGCAGCTTCAACGCCTCGCTGCATTGGTGGTATAGAGCAATGGCTTGCGAAGGTGTGGCGCGATCGCCACTCTCGACGGCTGCCAACGCTGACGCCAGGCCGGAGCTGGCGTTTTCCAGTCCTGCTGCGTTAGTCGGGGGGTCTTCGCTACCGGCTAGGATCTTGTGGATTTCAGTTTCGAGTTGTAGCGCCGCGGATTTGACATCCCCGTGATCTCCGCCGAGCTTAGTTTCCAAATCGGACAATTGTTTCTGTACCGATCTTATCTCGGCTAAAACTTGCCGGCTGCTGATGGCTTCTGCGAAAATCTGGCGGCCTAGTTGAAGCTGTTGTTCCAGATCGCGAGGAGTCGCGGGGGATCGCGGATCCATGACAATCTTTAACGGCTGAGCCGAAGTCTTGCCATCGATGGTGAGGCGCGCTTGATAGTTCCCTGGAATGGCGCGCGGAGCTCGGGGAGCGCGGTATTCGTCTCCGCTGGCCGGATCGGCGGCATTGCTCGGGTCGCCCCAGGCCAGGTTCCAAACGAAGCGGTGCAAGCCGGGAGCAGTTTTGAGGATTTCTGGTTTTGGAAACCAGCGATCGTCAATCGGGCGCGCAGCACGCTTCGGCTCTCGCGGGTCATCAGAGGAAAAACTGCGCACGAGATTCTGCTTGTCATCAAAAATCTCAAGCTTGATGTGCTCCGCGGCGGTCTTGAGATAGTAATCGATGACCGCCCCATTGGGCGGATTTTTGGCGGTGGGCTCCTCCGGCGGCAAAGGAGAGCCGAGAAAGCTATCGTTGTCGACGCGAATGGCGGTGGCTGGCCGATAAAACCACGGGCCTTCAGCTTTCAGGGCATCGTGAACCTGCCGCAGCGGCGCGATATCGTCGAGAATCCAGAATGCGCGCCCGTGAGTGGCGACCACGAGGTCGTCTCCGTGAATGGTGAGGTCGTGGATTGAAACCGTGGGCAAATTCAACTGCAGCGATTGCCAGTGGTCGCCATCGTCGAATGAAACGTAGGCCCCGAGTTCGGTTCCGGCAAAGAGCAAGCCGCGGGTTTGCGGATCTTCGCGAACCGCCCGTAAGAATGAAGATGCGCCGATGCCGTCGGTGATCAGTTGCCAGGTCGCCCCGTAATCGCGGGTGCGGTAAAGATACGGTTTCTGGTCATCGAGGCGATGCCGATCGACCGCGGCATAAGCTTCTGCCGGATCAAAGTGTGAGGCTTCAATCAGCGATATCTTGCTCCAATCCCCGACGCCAGCAGGAGTAACGTCTTTCCAGTTTTTCCCGCCGTCTCGCGTGAGATGTATGAGTCCGGTGTCGCTGCCCGCCCAGATCAGGTTGCCGTTCAAGCTGGAAGGCGCGATGGTAAAGACTACGCCGTATCCCCGCTGCTTGGCGTTCTCGACCGTGGGTGGACCTTCGGGCTTCTTGTCGCCCGGCTGCTGCGTCGCCCCGGTTAGATCGGGGCTGATGATTTCCCAATGCAGCCCGCCGTCGAGCGTCTTCATCACGTACTGTGTGCCCAGAAAAATTGTTTTGTTGTCGATCGGGGAGAACAGCAGTACCGGCGCCCACGGGTCGCGATATTTGCGAACGTTGATGTCGACGCCAAAATTCTGCTGCGGCCAAGGACTAACGTCCTGGCTGAACGAAGTGCGAAGATTGAAACGCGAAACGCCTCCATACGCTTGGCTGAGGTAGATGATATTCGGGTCTTTCGGGTCGGGCGCCATGTAGCCGCTTTCGCTGCCGCCGGCCGGAAACCAGTCGCGAGGTGTGATAAGTCCAGCATCGCTGCGGCTGCGCACCGCCGCGCTTCCGGTGTCTTGCTGCGTGCCATAAACAACATAAGGAAACTGATTGTCGGTGATCACGTGGTAAAACTGCGCGGTTGGCTGGTTGTACCAGGAGCTCCAGGTCTGCCCGTGGTCGAGGCTGATGGTCGCGCCCTGATCGGTGCCGAGAATCATTCGCGAAGAATCCTTGGGATCGATCCAAAGCTGGTGATAATCGTCTCCGCCCGGTGCGCCGCGAACGATCGAAATGGTTTTACCGCCGTCTTCGGAGCGGTAGAGCGCAACGTTGGGAACGTAGACGACGTTAGAATTATTGAGGTCGACGGTGATATTTCCGAAGTACCAGGCGCGGCTGGTCAGCCGCCGGTCCTCATTCTGCAGCGTCCAGGTGTTGCCGGCATCGTCGGAGCGATAGAGTCCGGGCTTCTTGGAGGCGCTGATGAGTGCATACACTTTTTTCCCGTTGGATGAAACGGCTATGGCCGTGCGGCCCCAGTCTCCGTCGGGCAACCCGTTCCCCGTGATGCGCGACCACGTTTGACCGCTATCCTGCGAGCGGAAGAGGCCGCTGCCCGGCCCGTCGATCGGGGCATAGGCACTCCATGGTGGACGGTGGCTTTGCCAGGTGGTGGCAAATAGAAGCGTCGGCTCCTCGGGGGCAATCGCTAGATCCGAAACGCCAGTATCCGGACCCTGATCGAGAACTTTCGTCCAACTGGCGCCGCCATCAGTTGATTTATAGACGCCACGGTCGTTGTTGGGTGTATAAGCGTGGCCGAGGGCGCCGACGTAGAGGATGCTCGCATTCTGTGGGTCGACGACGATGCGGCTGATCTGGCGGGTGTCGCGCAGGCCAAGGTTGGTCCAGGTCTGGCCCCCATCAGTGGATTTATAGACGCCGTCTCCGGAGGATAGATTGGAGCGAATGTCTGATTCTCCCGTGCCCGCGTAAATGATCTTTGGATCGGTCGGCGCGACTGCGAGCGCACCGATCGAAGCCATCGGTTGCCCGTCGAAGATTGGCTTCCAAACAACACCTGCGTCGGTGGTTTGCCAAACCCCGCCACCTACCGAGCCGAAGTAAAAGCTGGTCGAGTTTCCGGGAACTCCGGCCACCGCGATCACGCGGCCTCCGCGAAAGGGCCCGATGAGTCGCCACTTGAGTCCGCCGTAAAGTTCGGCGGGAATCGTCTGCGCAGCGGCCGACGCCAGAACGATCAAAGAGATTAAAGCGGCAAGCCAAAGCTTGATGGCAAACTTGTGCACCTGGTTGGTCCTCACTTGTGAAAACAATTAGTGTAGTTGAAATTTTTGAATTTACTAGAATGCTTGTGACATCAAAGGTAAAGATTGCAGGCACTCGGGGCCAGCACCAGCTTACGGAGGGATCTTGAACACGGAATCAAAGACTATGAGCGAACCGACAATTGACGTTCTGTGCAAGAACTGCGGCCAAACTTTTACGGCATTCTTACAAGAGATGGCGGACAAGAATGCCGAAGTCGTGTGTCCACGGTGCCGCAAGAAGGGTGAGAACTGCGGGCCGAACGATGCCATGCCGGGCTCGGCGCAGAATTAGTCCACCCTAAGCTGTGAGTACATTACCGCAGGGAGGCAATCGAAACTCTAAGGCGGGGCACATTGCCCCGCCTCTTGTGAATCAAGCTATGCGGCCGGCATCATTTTCTTCATCCGCTCTTTCATGTCTTGGGGCGACACATCTTCCACGTGCGTTGCGATGCCCCACAGATGTCCAAACGGATCCTGAATGAAGCCATTGCGGTCTCCGTAGAACTGGTCCTGAACCGGCTTCAGGATTTTCGCCCCCTCGGCCGCCGCGCGCTTAACCACGCTATCGACGTCGGGAAGGTACACATACAGGCTCACCGGGCTCCCACCGACGGTGGCAGGGCTAGTGTGCCCCTGTCCCATGCTGGGATTCTCGTCGGCCAGCATGATATGGGAATTGCCAATCTTCAACTCGGCGTGGCCGACCTTGCCGTCCGGGCCATTCATGCGAACGGTTTCAGTCGCTCCGAAGACTTTCTTGTAGTATTCAATGGCTTGGGCTGCATTCTTGACGACCAGGTAGGGTGTAACGGAATTGTAGTCTTTGGGAATATACGACACTTTGCTCATGATTTTTCTCCTCAGAATGTAAGCTAGAGGTGCTGGTTTATAGGGCGCATGCGGGTTGGCCCGCAGCGATAGTCTGCAATAATCAGAACATATTTTTCGCACGGCCACAAGACCGCGTAGCTCGAATATTCCATTATGTCCACGACCGCGATTTCGTTTCGCCGCGCCGCACGGGGGAATCCGCTGGCCGCAATTGGCATCGTATTGGTCGCGATCTTCGTAATCTGTGCTCTCTTTGCCCCGTGGATCGCCCCGCAGGACCCAGCCCACATCGACCTGCCCACACGCCTTGCCGGACCATCCTTCACCCACTGGTGCGGCACGGACGAACTTGGACGCGATATCCTCTCCCGCCTGATCTATGGATCGCGCATCTCCATGCTGGTCGGCAGTTGCGTAGTTGCCGCCTCGCTGACTTTGGGTCTCATCGTAGGATCAATCGCCGGCTACTACGGCGGCCGCATCGATCGCTTCGTCAACGTCGTCGTGATGAACGCCTTCCTCTCATTCCCCGGAATTCTGCTGGCCATTGCCTTCGTAGCCTTCCGCGGGCCAGGAATTTTCAATCTAGTCCTTGCGCTCTCCCTCGGAGGCTGGGTCGGCTACGCCCGCCTGGTCCGCGCCCAGGTACTCGCCGCTCGCGAGCGTGAATTCGTCGAAGCCGCCCGCGCTCTCGGAGCCAGCGATCTGCGCGTGATTGTTCGCCACATCCTGCCCAATATTATTCAGCCCATCATTGTGCAAGCCGCTATCGGCATGGCCGGCGCCATCCTCGCCGAAGCCACCATGAGCTTCCTCGGCCTTGGCGTCCCACCGCCAACCGCCAGCTGGGGCACCATGCTCAACGATGGCCGCGCCCACCTCTTCGACGCGCCCCACCTCGTGATCTTTCCCGCGATGGCCGTGATGCTAGCAGTGCTGTCGTTCAACTTCATCGGCGACGCCCTCCGCGACTTCCTCGACCCCCGCTCCCGGATCGAGGCGGGCCTCTAAATCCGTGTGGCGCGGACACTCCTGTCCGCGGCCCTTTGACGTTGCTCGTGTAGTTGCTCGTGTGGGGACGGGTCTTCGACCCGTCAGTTCGAGCGAAGCTCGACTCAAGGCAGTCGCAAACTCACGATTCGTATCAGGATATGGCTTTAGCCATACCAAAAAGCTGTCGAATCGATGCGGCTTCAGCCGCTGTTCTTGGAATCCCCTCCCAAGCCCATGGAAACACGCCGAATCCATTTCTTGACAAAAATCACGTATTGCAATATAAATATTGCGATACCTGATATGACGCTCGGCGAGAAAATCCGCTACTTGCGCGAAGTAGAAGGCTCGCTGCGCGGCCTGGACCGTCCCATGACTCAACTCGAACTGGTGCGCGCCATCCGTAAGCAGCTGGGCAAGACCATAAGCCAGTCGTACGTGTCGCAGATCGAAAGCGGAACTCGTCCCCACATGACCCAATCCACCCGCACCTTGCTGGCGAAGTTTTTCAAAGTCCATCCGGGATTCCTGGTCGACGATCCGGTGGGCTACCACACCGAACTGGTTTCCGACTTGCGCACCACCGAAGGCCAGTTGGATGTGTGGCTCCTGCAAGGTTCGGAGCGCTTCGCCAGCGACCCGGAAGTGAGTGAGGTCATGATCAAGGCCGCCCGCGATAAAGACACGCGCCAATGTTTCATCTTGCTGGGCGCGATCCTGGATACGCCTGGCCTCGCCGACCGCTTACTCGAGGCCCTGAAACCCAAAACAGCACGGGCCGCAACCAATCGAATGAATGGCGGGAGGTGCGCGCAATGACCTGGGCCACTTTCTATCTCATTTGCTTTGTCGTAGGCCTTGCCTTCAGCCTGCTTTCATTTTTCAGCGCTGGCGTGCGCTGGCATTTGCACTTGCCACATCTGCCGCACGCGATGCATGGGCCCGTCCCAAGCGGACACGTAGGTTCAGTAAAGGGTGGGCCACGCGGCCAGGCCGGCCAAGTCTCGCCCTTCAACTTCGTGAGCTTTGCTGCATTCCTGGCATGGTTCGGCGGAACCGGCTATCTGCTCTCGCGCTTTTGGACCATATGGTTTGCCCTGGGACTCGCGATAGCGCTGCTCAGCGGCCTGACCGGAGCGGGAATCATTTATCTGTTTCTCAGCAAGGTACTGATGTCAGAAGAGGAGAATCTCGATCCCGCCGACTACGAGATGGCCGGCGTCCTGGGACGAACTTCCGTTCCCATCCGCCAGGGCGGCACCGGAGAAATCATTTACTCGCAAGCCGGAACCCGCAAAACCTGCGGAGCCCGAGCTGAAGATGGCGCCGCCATAGCCAAGGGCAGCGAGGTAATCGTGACCCGCTATGAAAAAGGAATCGCGTATGTGCGCCTGTGGACCGAAATGACGGGAGAACAACCCCCGGTCGACTCGGCCGCAGAAAACTGATTGTAAGAATCAATGATGGAGGACGGGCGTCTCGCCCGTCAGGCGGAGCAAAGCTCCGCAGCTGTTTAGGGAGAGCCGAGGTTGCGTCCGATGAAACGAAAAGTGTTTCAGGTATTCACGTGGTTGATGTGGCTGGCGCTGCCCCTCACCGGCCTTCGCTTTTGGATGGCGTGGGATCGCCTGCCGCTTCGAATAGCGACGCATTTCGGCATGAACGGCCAGCCCAACGGCTGGATGCCGCGCCAGACGGCCTTCTACACTGCCATGGGCGTCACCGCATTGATCGTCGTGGTCTTCACGGTAGTGTCTTACATTGCCCACAAGATCCACGTTCCAGATGCTTTCTCCTGGTCTCTTCTGGGTTTCTTCTACTTGGTGATTAGTTTCGTCTACGCCGGGAATAGCGGCGTTGTCCAGTACAACTTGAATGGACAGCGTGTGGAACTGGATTATTGGACCGTCCTTGTTCCCGTCGCAGTCATCGCGTTGACTGCAATCTTCCTTGGCTCGAAACGCGGCGACAGCTTGCCAGTTGCCACTGTAATCGCGGAAGAGTCGCACGGCTCGCGAGCCTGGAGTATGTTGTTCATCGCTTTGCTGCTGGCGCAGATCGTGGCCGCATTGGCAATAGCGGCTCCGCCAGTTCGGCTCACCTCGACCATCCTTGGCGTGCTATTCGCGGCGATCGCCGTCCATGTCTGGACGGGGTTCCAATACTTCTTCAGCAGCGCCGGAGTGGAAATCCGCACCTTGGGTTTCCGCCTGCGTTCGATTCCGCGGGAACAGATCAAGCAGTACGCGGTGGAAAGCTGGAATCCGCTTCGCGGCTACGGGATTCGCGGTATCGGCAATCGGCGAGCGTATGTCTGGTGCAATTCGGGCGTTTGTATCCACACCACCGATGGCGAAGTTTTCCTGGGACACAGCGACCCAGATCGCATCGTCCGCGATTTGGACGCAATAACGCGCTGATTTTCTTCGTGGACCTTCGTGTCCTTTGTGGTTGAAGCCTTTTGTGGATTTGGATGGATGAACTGGAAGAGGAGGCGATATGTTCGGCATGGCAATTGAGATTTGGGTAATTGTGGGGCTGATGGTTCTAGCCGTCATGCTCCTGATGAGCATGTTGGCAAAGCTCTACCGGAAGGCGGGACCGCATGAAGCCCTGGTCGTATACGGCTTCCGCGGCACGCGCGTGGTGAAAGGACACGGCACGATTATCTTTCCCATGATCGAGAACTGCCGCGGCCTTTCATTGGAACTAATGTCCTTCGACGTTGCCCCGCAGCAGGATCTCTACACCAAGCAAGGGGTCGCGGTCACAGTCGAAGCCGTAGCCCAGATCAAAGTAAAGTCCGACACCGAATCGATCCTGACCGCGTCGGAACAATTCCTCACCAAGACTCCGCAGGAGCGTGAAGGCCTGATACGTCTGGTGATGGAAGGCCACCTGCGCGGCATCATCGGACAACTCACCGTAGAGGAAATCGTCAAGCAACCAGAAATGGTTTCCGACCGCATGCGCTCCACCTGCGCTGACGACATCAGCAAAATGGGACTCGAAGTGATTTCCTTCACCATCAAGGAAGTGCGCGACAAGAACGAGTACATCACCAACATGGGCCGGCCGGACGTGGCGCGCATCAAGCGTGACGCCGACGTGGCCGCCGCCGAAGCCGACCGCGATACCGCCATCCGGCGTGCCCTGGCAACCCGGGAATCCGCCGTTGCCAAGGCGCAGGCGGATCAGGAGCGAGTGTTGGCAGAAACGCTTTCTTTGGCCAAGCAGGCTGAGTCGCAGCGCGATCTCGAAGTCAAGAAGGCGCAATACCTGGAAGTTACCAAGCGCCAGCAGGCGCAGGCCGACAAGGCCTACGACATCCAGACCAACATCATGCAACAACAGGTTGTAGCTGAGCAGGTGAAAGTGCAGCAGGTCGAGAAAGAGCAGCAGGTCAAAGTACAGGAAGCGGAAATCAATCGTCGCGAGAAAGAACTAATCGCAACCGTACTGAAAGGCGCGGAGATTGAGCGTCAACGCATCGAAACCCTGGCTGCAGCCGAAAAACAGCGACTGACGGCCGAAGCCGAAGGTCATGCGGCGTCGATTCGTGCGCAGGGCGAAGCCGAAGCCGAAATCATTTTCAAGAAAGGCGAATCCGAAGCCAAGGCGATGAACGTCAAAGCCGAGGCCTATCAGGAATATAACCAGGCCGCGGTCATCGACAAGCTGTTCACCAGCTTGCCGGAGATCGTCCGGGCGTTGGCCAGCCCACTGGCGAATGTGGACAAAATTACCGTGGTCTCGACCGGCAACGGCGATGCCGCGGGCATGAACAAAATCACCGGCGACATTACCAAGATGGCCGCGCAAGTTCCCGCATTGTTCGAGACCCTTTCGGGCATGAGCATGACCGATCTGTTCTCGAAGGTCCGCACCATCGGCGACAAGACGGCAAAGCCCGATGCTCTGCCGCCCGCGAACCCGGCGAAGTAAAAGAACGATGGAGGACGGGCGTCCTCGCCCGTCCCCCGCAAAAAGTGGAGTAGAGACATGAAGAAAACATCCGTGCAGATCGGACTCGGCATCGCGCTCGGCGCCGGATTAGGCGCAGCTCTATCCGTCGCTCTCGGCACCGGAAGCGCGTGGCTAGCGCTAGGCATCGCCGTCGGCATCGCCATTGGCGCCGCCATCACGCGCGCGAGTTCTCATAAGACGAGGCCCACAATTAACGACCAACGACTAACGACCAACCACTGAAGCAAAGGAGTTCACCATGGCATTACTAGAGAGAGTTTCCACATTAGTCCGGGCCAACCTCAACGACCTGATCGACAAGGCCGAGCACCCGGAAAAGATGATCAAGCAAGTCATCCTCGACATGCACAACCAGCTTCTGCAGGTGAAGACGCAGGTGGCCATCGCCATTGCCGATGAGCATTTGCTGGAAAAGAAGCGCAAGGAGAACGAAGACAAAGTCGCCGAGTGGATGCGCAAGGCCGAGCTAGCCGTCGACAAGAAGCAGGACGACCTGGCCCGCGCCGCTCTCGAACGCGTAGAGAGCTACCGCGCACTGACCGAGGGATTTGCCCAGCAGATCACCGATCAGAAAGCGCAGGTGGAAAACTTGAAGACCGCACTGCGCCAACTGGAGCAGAAACTCACCGAAGCCGAAGCCAAGTCCGATCTGCTGATCGCGCAGCATCGCCGCGCCCGGGCCGTAGGCAAAGCCAGCGACGCAAAAATGGCCGCAGGCAACGGATCAAGCGCCGCCGCCTTCGACCGCATGAAACGCAAGGTCGCCCACAGCGAAGCCCTCAGTCAGGCCAAGTCCGAGATCGCCGCGGACAATATGGAAGAGCGCCTCGCCGCCCTCGAAAAAGAAGACCGCATCGAGCAATTGCTGGTGGAGTTGAAAACGAAGCGTGGTGCGTAGCTCGTGTGGGGACGGGTCTCTGACCCGTTCAGGCCGTGTGCGGGGTTTGTGTGTGGGGTCGTGTGGGGCGGACGCCCTCGTCCGCCGAGCCAAGGACGAGCCTCCGACCTGTACCCCGTGGCAGCGTGCGAACGCGGGAACGAAAGATATGGCGGAAAATGCTGATAAAGCACGGGCCATTGCAATGCTGATTGGCATTGTCGTCCTGGTAGTCGCCCTGCTGTGGAAGAGACTTTTGCGCTAAGCGGAAGTGTTTCTTACTGTCCGGTCCCAGGCAGCCGCAGTTGTATCGTCGTGGAGAAACACGGCGCTCAGCCTCACCCACCTCTGTCATCCCGACCGGAGCATTGCGATTGGCTTTATCAATCGCAATGCGTAGTGGAGGGACCTGCTTCTCGACTGGCAACAAAAAATCACAGTCATGGGGTGAAAACGCCTTTTAGTTGGATAGGTACAATGGCGGTATGAAAGAGAAGACTTCAATCACACTATCGAAAGAGGTGCTCGCCGCCGTCGATCGGATTGCAGGATCGAACCAATCCCGTTCGGCATTCATCGAAGCCGTGCTGGCTCAGTATCTGCGCAAGCAGGCGCGGGCCCAGGTTGAAGCTCGCGATCTCGAACTCATTAATAAGGCTGCGGACGAACTGAATGCAGAGGTGGAACACGTTCTCCGGTATCAGGCCACACCGGAATAGCCGACCGCAGAGATGACGAGATGAGACGAGGCGAAATTTATCGCGTTCATCATCCCAGCGACGATCCTAAACTTTACCGCAGCTTCGTAGTAGTCAGCCGCCAGATCCTGATCGATTCCAGATTCCCCACCGTCGTCTGTGCGCCGATACTCACTCGCGGTCACGGATTCTCCACCCAGGTTTCGGTCGGCATCGACGAAGGCTTGAAACATGAAAGGTGGATCCTATGCGATAACCTCGTAAGTCTCCGCAAGGTAGAACTGACCCGCTTCGTCGGGTCCCTGGCGCGCTCCAAGGTTGAAGAACTGGACCGAGCCCTAAAAATGGCTCTCTCCCTGGAGTAACTTCTGTCATCCCGACCGGAGCATTGCGATTGGCCTTATCAATCGCAATGCGTAGTGGAGGGACCTGCTTTTTGGAAGCGCAATGAAAAATCAGAGCTATGGCCGGTGCCCTATCACGGCGCGTTGAAGCGCCACACTCCAAGGCGAGAAGGGGTTTATTGATCGCATGCCGATGATGGGGCTAGACTCTCATCCCAAAGTCCAAATCTGCACGCCCACTCGTTTTCTGCTTGACCACGTTCTTCAAATTGGATAACCTTAATGAGATAATATTATCTGCAAGATAATAATCGGTCTTTGACAATCTTAGATTCTTTCAGTCTCTGTTGGCGCACCGGCACCCGTTTGGGAACTTAGACCGAGCTAACTCCTTATCCCGGAATATTTTACGTGTAAGTCCTTATTCCTCAAAGATTTTGAGGGTAGTCTCACCCTAACCCCATGATTCCACAAGATCAAGGGGGGAGGGGGGCCCGGTACTAACTGGTAATATTCCCGAATCGGCACCGTTCACGGGTTTTGCGAGTCAACGTCGGGCAGGCTTCACCAGATTCCCTTATCGCTTCCGGTAATCTTCTGCCCCACCGCCGCCGCCGTAGCCAGGTATGGCAACAGGCTGAGTCGCGCGCTGCTGATTAATTCTCGATTACGCAGCAAGGTCGTCAGCTGTGCGGCATACAGCGCGGCCGATTCCGGCAGAATCGGGACCCGCAGAAAATCCCGGCGGAAGTGGAGCTTGTCGCCGCCGAACTGCGCCGACGATCTCACCAAGGAAGGGAGATCCAGACCTGTACCCCGGTAGCGTTCGACGTAGTCCGACACAATCACGAGGTAAGTCGCGACCCCTTCCCAGATGCCCGCGGCTTTCGCCGAAGCATGCAAATCCTCGTAATCAATCGCGCCGCGTTCAGCAAGGCTCGCACTGTCGACGATGTCGCACAGCCGGAAGTAGAAATGGCGGTACATGCGTTGCAGCGTGGAAATCATCAGTCGGTCCGATACAGCGGGCACCCGAAACATGTGGGTTCCAACTTGCACCACGCGGGCGCGCCGGACCAGTGAGGCCGCAATGGCAACCTGTTCCCCGGTTTGACCCAGCCGCCCCATGTGAATCTCAACCGCCTCCGGCAATCCGGGAATAACAAAATTCCATTTGTTCGCCAAACGATCGCCCCAACTGCGCGGAGCAATTTCAGCCTGGAAACGCCCCGTCATCAACCGCAGTACATCGGCAGGTTCCGTGTTGGTGTATAAGTCCAGATCGCTGCCCAGATCGGGCCAGTGATCCAGCGATTTGATAACCGTAACGTCAAATCCTACGGCTTCGAAGCCGTCACAGATTGCCCGCAGAAATGAGATCGCATTGTCGATACGCGCCCGCTCAGCCGCGATCGCTGTGGATGCCCACTCTTCGCGAGCCGCATCATCGGCCTGGTTTGCTATCTGGCGAAAGACTTCCATTCCGCGCATGACCAAGTGATTGGAGTTGGCCAACGCCAGTAGATGATCAAATTGTTCACGGCTGATTTCCGTGATGGCGAAGTCCGGCTCTCGAGACGTGGTTGCAAATGGCACGTCGCCCGGGTTCTGCACCAACAAAAGCCGGGAAAGGATGTTCATAGACTTACTCGAATCGACGAGAGGAAGAGGAGCTGTCTTGGCAGTCATAATGTGGCAAGAATCCATAAACGCTATTGCGGCTGCGAAACTGGTGGTTGGGAAGCGGACGGCGGCTGAGCAGAGGTTGGCGCCGCCGCGGGCTGTGATGCCGGTTCCACCACGGGCGTGTTGTCACGGTGTTTCAGTTGGACCGGTCCTGGCTGCCGGCGCCTGGCTTCGTTGATGTGTGTGATCTCGCCGTCAACTTGCTGGTCGCTGTCGGCCGCGACCGCAAAAAGCCGCATCCCTTCAGCGGACCGCCGGGTTGCAAGTCCAACTTTGTCTTTGGCGTCTTGGGCTCTGCGGGCTCGTTCGTAGAAGAACTCCGCGGTCTCGAGGTCGCCATCCCGCTCCGCCAGATAACCGATGTTGTTAAGTGAAAACGCACTGTTTGGATCAAGGGAATAAGCCTGGAGAAAGTCTTGCCGGGCCGTAGGCCAATCGTTGTGATTCGTCGCCGACACTCCCCGCACATTGAGCAAGGTTGCTTGCGACTCAGCATTGGCCGTATTTTGCATGCGCTCGCGCAGTTTTTTCGCGCTGTCCGCAGCCATCTCACTCACCGGTTTTCCTCTCCATGCCCGGTTCAGCGTGACGATGACCGGTTCCGAGGAATGTGAAGCCGCTGCGGCCGTGTAGTACTTCAGCGCCTCGTCGTAATCTCCTCGAGACTCCTTGGCCACTCCCATATTGTTCAATGTGTATGTATTCCGCGGATCCATGGCCAACGCTTTTTGCAGCAGAACCACCGCCTCCGGAGTCCGGCCTTGGGACAAAAGCCGAATCGCCTCGACGTTCATGCGATTGACCTGCATGGGCACATCTTGCAGGCTGCCGAAAGCAGCCCTCATCGGCTTTCCTTCCAACTGCTCTATGCTGGCACGATCGATGACTGCATCCGTGGCCTGTTCTGAGGCCAGTCCGTAAAGTTTTTGCGCCCGCTCCAACTGGCCCTTCAGTTCAGAAACGTAGCCCAGGTTGTAAAGGGTAAAAGGATCGGCCGGATCGAAGAGATATGCCTGGTAAAAAAGGGTCTCCGCCTTCTCATAGTTTTGCTTCTGGATAGCCTCAACCCCTTCGCGATTAAGCCGCTGCACGGGCGTGAGATGGCTGCGTTTGGGCAGAGTGAGCTTGAGGTCCCCGGCCTGGGCAAGCTGAGGCACCGAGCCCACCATAACGGCAATTATCGCGAGCACGCTAAATCGTTTAGCAAACATCCTTTGCCTCTAGCTCCATTTCGAATACGGGGACAGATCTTAAAAGCTTGAGATTGGATGCGCAAGCCAGCGCTGCGTTGCCCGCTAAATTCGACATTCTTCTGGGGGAAATAATTTTCAGGCCACTGTTTTGCAGCTCCCACCATCAAAGATGTCGATAGAAATCCCACGCCAGGTAAAGGTGCCCTAATGGGTCGTTTTCTAATCGTAGTCATTCTCAGCGGCCTGGCACTGGCTCAGTTGCCGGCGCCCGCAGATGTGAAGTCGGCAAAAATTTCCGGTGATCAGCTTGCCTCCAAGCTCGAGAGTCCCGCAGTCATTCTGCCCGACTTGCCCGCCATGCCCCGCGGAAAGAGTACCGTCATCGGTGGGTCGATTCGTGAAGTGGACGGCGTCCGTGACCAACTCACGTTGAATATCTTCGGCGGGCGGGGGATGAAGGTTCTCTTCGACGAACGTACCCAGGTTTATCGTGACGGGCTCAAGGCTTCGCTGCGCGACCTGCGTGCCGGAGACCACGTTTCCGTCGAGACCATGTTGGACGGAACCACGGTCTTTGCCCGCAGCATCCACATGTTGTCGCAACTGCCCGAAGGAGGGTGTCAGGGTCAGGTGGTGAGTTACGATCGCAGCAATGGTGAGCTCATGGTGCGTGACTCGCTCTCGCCCGAGCCCATTAAGCTGCACGTCTCTTCCGCGACCACAATTCTTCGCCAAGGTCAGCAATCTGGCTCCGCTGACTTGAGCGCCGGGACCTTAATTTCCGTTGAGTTCCAAGCCAATAGCAGCGGCCAGAACGTCGCCAGCAAGATCGCCGTTCTCGCCACTCCGGGCAGCGCATTTGTGTTCACCGGGAAGGTAGTTTTTCTCGACCTGCACACGGGATTGCTGGCGCTGGTTGATCCACGCGACGATAAACGATACGAGATATCATTTGATCCTGCTCGTTCTCCCGTCAGCCGCGATGTGCACGAGGGCACAGCAGTCACAGTCAGCGCGAACTTTGACGGTGCCCGCTATGCTGCGAGTTCCGTAACGGTGGATGCGTCCGCGGACAAGTAGTTGCAGGAGAGTTGGTGGACGATTTACTGAGGCCCGGAGCCAGCGGGAGAGTTGCGCAGCGTGTACACAAATTGCTGGATCTCCCGTCGCTGGCGCTCCAGTTCATCCGATCTTTTTTTCGATAGTTGCTGGTAGAGTTGCAACTCGGCTTGCGCTTTCGACTTTTCTCCGATGCGGCTGTAGGCCTGCGCAAGCCGGTAGTGCGGCTCCTCCAGTTCCGGATTCACTTTGACTGCTTCTTGATAGGCAGCGATTGCCCGTGGGAAATCTGCGCGCTCCGAATAGACAATACCCACTTGCAGATAGGCGGCGCCGAACTTGGGATCGAACTGGACGGCCTTTCCCAGCAGCGATTCCACTTGCGTCAAATTTTCTTTGCTCCCCGACACCTCATGCCGATTCCAAAGACTGAGCGCGTAATAGTAATTGGCCAAAGCACTTTCAGGTTGAACTGTGACAAATCGACCCAGTCTTTCGACTGCGCATTCGGACTGGGTGGTCTTGACACTTTGCATTTTGCCCAGGAACAAGTAAGGGTTGGGGTCGTGAGGATTCAGGTCCGAGGCTTCGCAGAGACGCTGGGCGGCCTCGTCGTAAGCACCGCGTGCGTACCAAGTCACGCCAAGTCCGGCCAGCATGCGCGCGGAACGCGGGAACAGTCGATTGCCATGGGTGAAAACTTCGATGGCCGGCTCATAGGCGCGATGCACCAGGAGGTCGGTTCCCCAATCGAAGAGATTGGGTTCGCTGGGATTCTGTTCCGCTGCACGCTGGTACTGGCGCACGGCTTCGAGAGGATTACCCAGCTTTTCCTCAACGTCGCCAAGCAAGTGATGAAGTTGAGCCTGCTGCTGGTGAGAGTTGTTCTGCCGAGCAAGCAAGGTTAGACCCGCTGTGTGCGCGCGTTCGCGTTGACCAGCCTCCGAATATGCTAGCGCTAATTCGTAGGCGCTTTCGTAATCGCCGGGATTGAGCTGAGAAGCCCGCTCGAGATAGGGAAGCGCTTCCCTAGCCTTTCCGTCGTCGACCAACAATTTCCCCAGGCGGCGATTCGCGTCAAAGTTGGCTGGCTCGTGTTCAGTGACTTTGCGCAGAGATTCCTCGGTTGCGCTGCTGGATGGTAAAGCAGGGGCAATTCCGGAAGTGCTGGATTCCTCGTTTAGCGGAGCGACGCTCAGGGAAGCAGTTTCTTTTGCCAGGGCCTCCGTCGTCCGCAAAATCGTATCGGAACCGTGTCCGCCAGGATTCATGGCTTCGGTAACACCAGCCACCGTGAATTCTGGCTCGTCGAAGAACTGCGGCTTTTCTGCTTCTGATGTGCCAGGCGAGGCGCTTTGCGGCGCAGAAAGCGGCGCAGACTCGAGCGTCAGATCAATCCTCTTATTCTCTTTCTTCCCGAGGACGCACGGGTCGAAAGTCGCCTCACCGTATCCAGCCATCTCCGCACGCAGGGTGTAAACGCCTTCCCGAAGAGCCAAGAAGCGGAAATTCCCTTCTGAATCCGTGTGCGTGGTTAAAGGTTGCGTCCCGGTCTTTACCTGTAGGTAAACGGTAACGACCGCAAGGGGGCGACGACGAGAATCTCGTACCGATCCCTGCACTGTGGCTGAGCCCGCCAGGTCCCGCGACTGGTCTTGAATTGATCGTCCCTGCGCTGGCTTTCCGGGAGCCTCGACCGTAACCAGAAGCACAACCACCGTCAGAATGGAGGTTGCGATGAGACTGCCACGATAAACGGATTGTCGTGCGGTATCGCGCAAACTGACCATGGAAAAACTGCGAGTCGGAAAGGCAAACGATTCGCCGTGCGCCCGCCTTGAACGCCATTCTAGTGCTCAATGGGCGCGTCCGCAATCAGACTGCGAGGCCACCCAGTTTTTGCTGCTGGAATAACTTTCTCGTTACGCGTTTGTTATCCTACGCGGGTGCCGCGCGCTTTCCTGATCGATACCGGCGTGGCGTCTGATGATGCCGTCGCTCTCATCATGGCTCTCCGCGCATTCGAAGTCCGCGTGGTTGCAATCTGGAGAGGCCGTCAGGCCTGAGGTGAACGATGAAATTCTTCCGAATCTGTTTCTTGACCACAGCGGTGCTACTGACGATATGCCTCCCCGGCTGGGGTCAGAAGCGAAAGATCATCATCGATCAGGACGCCGCCGGGCCCGCCGGAACCGACCAGCAGTCCATGCTGCTACTGATCCAGTCTCCGCAGACGGAGGTGCTCGGCATCACCGTGGTGACGGGCGATCAGTGGCTCAAAGCTGAGGTGGCCCACACTTTGCGCATGCTCGAACTCATCGCACGTACCGACATCCCGGTTGTGCCGGGAGCAGAGTATCCGCTGGTCCGGCGAAAAGAGGAGACAGAACTCTGGGAGCAACGCTACGGCTCCATAGGCTGGCTGGGAGCTTGGACGCCGCGCCTCTATCATTCGGCGGACGACTTGGGCGACATGCCCGAAGGCAAGCCCAGCACCAGGCCAGCCGACGAAGATGCCGCCCACTTTTTGATTCGCATGGTCCACCAGTTCCCGAATGAAATTACGATTTACGAGGGCGGACCAATGACAAATCTGGCCCTCGCCATCTCCATTGATCCCGAATTTCCCGGGCTGTCCAAAGAGCTGGTCTTCATGGGCGCCAGCCTGAGTCCGCAAACCACCAACGCCGAGTTCATTAATTCTCCCCGACGTGAATTCAACCTCTGGTTCGATCCTGAAGCGGCTCACATTGTGCTGAGCGCCCCGTGGAAAAAGATTATCTGTACGACGGTGGATATTTCGGTGAAGACAAGAATGACTTCCGAATTGATTAACCGGATCAAAGGTGGAGACTCGCCCGCGGCGCGTTATGTCGGCACATATGCTCGCCTGCATGGCGAATACAATTATTTGTGGGATGAACTGGCAGCCGCCGCGTGGCTCGACCCCAGCCTGATCACGGCGAGAGAAACGCGTTTCATGGATGTCAATCTGGATCGCGGCGCCGGTTACGGCGACACTTTGACGTGGGCGGATCGGGATAAGCCAACGATCGAGACTCGGCCGGTTGAGATCCAGGTGGATCTGGATTTGGGGAAGTTCTACAAAATGTTTGTGGATCTGTTGACCGCACCCACTCCGCAAAAGAATTAGCTGGCACACTTCGATGGAGGCCGGGCGTCCCGTCCGCTGGACGGGCGAGACGACCGTCCTCCATTATTCACCGCGACAATTCGTCCAGCATTTTCTGTGCCTGCGCGTGATCGGGGTGCTGTTTTAGAAGTTCGAGCAGAACAGTCCGCGCTTTATCCCGCGCGCCCTCGATGCTGTAAACCCTGGCGAGATTCAGATAAGACTGATCGAAGGCGGGCGCAACCCGGATGCTCTCTTCGAAACTTGCGATTGCTTCATCGCGCCGCTGCGTTCGCAGATAAAGTACGCCGAGGTTGTTCAGGGCTTCGGGACATGCCGGACGAAACTTCAGCGCTCTCTGCAGATATTGGTAGGCATGGTCGTTGTCGCCGATTTGCGCGAAGACCATCCCCAAACTGTAGTTCGCTTCCGGATCTTCGGGGCCGACGGCGACCGCCCGCTGCAGCACTTTGCGAGCTTCGTCCCACTGCTTCTGCTGGCGATACGCGTTCCCCAGGTTATCGAGCGCAATCAGATGATCGGGACTCAGCCGCAGAGCCTCTTGAAAATACGGAATCGCTTCGGCGGTGCGCCCTTCCCGTGTTGCCAGAAGACCGAGATTGTTCCAGGCGTTGGGCAAAGTGTC
The DNA here is from genome assembly GCA_963696635.1 of uncultured Acidobacteriota bacterium. GTDB lineage: Bacteria > Acidobacteriota > Terriglobia > Terriglobales > Acidobacteriaceae > JABDBE01. The sequence goes on along the minus strand of CAVOKX010000020.1, from coordinate 214,179 downwards.
AGGATAGCGCGCGCGAAGTGTAGTCGCACGATCAAAGGTGGCGCGCGCTTCGGCAGTCTTCTGCTGCTTCAGGTAGACGCTTCCCAAACCATAGACGGCTTCGGCGCTCGATGGATCATCACGCAGAGCCTGCCGGAATGACGCTTCCGCTTGATCAAAATAACCTCGCTGAAAGAAAACCGAACCGTAAGAGAGATAGTTGCGTTGAACTTCCGAGGTTTCACTCACGCCGGGAAAGGGCAGGGCTTTCGCCACCCGTTCCGCTGCAGTTTGCGGAATTCGGCGGAAGTCTTGCTCGACATGTTCGGCATTCACCGCTCCCTGATAAACCTTGACTATGTCCCCCTGGGGGTCAATCAAAAAAGAAGTTGGAAGGCCAAGGTCACGATGCCGGTCAAACAGGTAACGATAGAGAATGTTATAAATGCCGGTCACGTCATCCGATGCCTGTAGGACCGGAAATGAAAGATGCAACTCACGCTGCAGCGCCCGAACCCTTTCAGCGTTGGCTAAATCATCCACGTTCACCGTGAGCAGTTGAAGTCCCTGGCCTGGCGACATGACCGTCCAGCGTTTGTAAACTTGATTGAGGATTCTTAGGTCTTCCCGGCAGGTTGCCGATCCTGTCGCCCAGAAACTGAGGAGCACCGCTTGGCCACGAAGAGCCCAAAGTGTGTGAGTATGTCCAGTCAAATCAGGGAGAGAAAAGTCCGGCGCGGACGTGGGCGCGAGCAGCCAGGTTTCCACTGAGGTGGGGAGTGATTCGGTTTCTTGCGGAGCGGTTTTGTGGGTGGGCGCGGCTTCAGCCGTGCCAACCGGGGCCCCGAGTGACGCGGGCTTTAGCCCCTGAGGGACTGCCTTAAACATCTCGATCCGAGACGGTTCCGATCCTTCCTCGACCCAAACCCGACTGTTGAGCGGCAGATTGTGCAGTTCCTGCACCAGTCCGCTCGGCCAGCGGATGGACGCTCGCACCGGGCCCTTGGCCTCGCCTAAACCAAACAAAAGATCCTTACTGTGCTGAGAAAGAAATCCTGATCCGGCTTGAAGCATGCGGGTCTGGCGACCTGATTCAGTTTCCACCGTCACCGCTGCGCCAATAGCGTCACGATTACTCTTTACTCCGCGTAGACGGAAAGCGATCGATGGGCGCAGATCCTTCATGACGTTGTGCAGAAGGCGCAACTGCGGAGCATTGCGATTTTTCAAGAATACTTCCAGCCGGCCATCATGATCGAAATCGGCAAGGGCGAACGCCCTGCCGTCCTCGAGAAAATCCAGGCCGACGACGCCGGAAACGTCGGAAAACGTTCCGTCCCGATTGTTCGCATAGAAGACATTCCGCTCGAACCCGCTCCAAGTACCGTCCGATCGGATCAGTTCATTCAACGCGTTCCATCCCTGCTCGTAATCGTGTGCAGGCTTGGCTTCCACAGGCGAATTGGCAACCACCTGCCGCCAAAAGAAACTGTTCAGATCTTTTCTTGGCGTTGCGCTCGACGGGCCGGAGATCATGCCATTGGTGATGTAAAGATCGGGGAAGCCGTCATGATCAAAATCCCACGCGTCGCTCGACCACGACCAGCGTCCCATTTCAACTTGGGCTGAGGCGCTTGTCTCCTGAAACCCGCCGTTTGTATTATTGCGAAGTAACGAATTACCCATAGCGTGTTTGCGATACAGCGCTCGCACTTTTTCGGGCGCGTCCTTCTGAAAGACTTCCTGCGTCGCGATGCGCGTGCCGGCAGCAGACCACATATCGGCGACATAGAGATCCTCAGCGCCGTCGTTGTCGTAATCGAGCCAGCAGACGCTCATGCCCGCGCCGATGTCTTCAACTCCAGCCTGCGGAGCGACGTTGGTGAAAGTTCCGTCGCCGTTGTTGCGATACAGATTCTTCCGGCCAAAGTCGTTCACCACGTAGAGGTCGGGCCATCCGTCGCGGTTGTAATCGCTCCATCCGCAGCAAAAACTGTAGCGCGTGTTGTTCCGATCAAGGCCTGACTCCGCGGTGACGTCGCGGAAACTTCCGTCACGGTTGTTGCGCATCATGAAGTTGGGTGGGCCGTTCTCCGCGTCGTAATAAGGGGAAGGATACTTGTACTGGTCGGTGCCCTGGTAATAGATGTAGAGGCAAAAGTAAATGTCCAACCAGCCATCGCGGTCATAGTCGGCGACGGCCGCTCCCGTGAAAGTCCCTTGCGGAGGGTTGGCGAATTTGAACGCGTTGGGACGTTGACGAAACTTGCCGCCGCCTTCGTTCAAGAACAACAATGGACCACTGGTGCGTACAACGATCAAGTCCTGCTGGCCGTCGTTGTCAATGTCGGCAAAAAGCGCGCACGCCGTATTCTCGAGGATCCCGACTCCAGATGCCTCGGTGATGTCTTCGAAGGTTCCGTCCCCGCGGTTTCGATAGAGCCGGTTGGGAAGGCCGGCTGGCTGGCACACGTAAAGATCGTCAAACCCGTGTCCGTCGATATCACCCACTGAGACGCCGTTGTGCCCGTAGACATCGATGCCGCACGCACCGTCGAGAACCGTACGCCAATAGTCTGCTCCCCGAAGCAACTGCGAAGAGTAGGACGGATTGCCGGCGAGCGCCTGCGCCGCAATGTCTACATAAATGGGATCGGCAGCACGGCTCCATGTCTCATCAAGCGTCTGCCAGTTTCGGAGACGAAACTCGCCACCCAAATTTGACACCCATTCGAGGTCCCACTGGCCAACCCTTTGTTCGCGGAAATCGTCACCCGACCCCACCAACTCATAGCGCACGCGAGTCCGCAAGCCAGTCGGAAGGTGAGGTGTAGCGCCGCCGTCCTCAATGGCAGTTCCGAGGGCATCACTTGCGCCGGCATTCGCCGGAGTCACATTGATATTCACTACTTGAAACTCAGCGGTCAGAATCTTCGAAAAGGAACTCATGGCGGATCGCAATTCCTGAAGAAAGGCGTCCCGTCCGAGAACAGTTCCGCGGGAGAATTTATTCTGCCGGATGTCGAGCGCCCCGCTGGTGCGCACCACACGCGATTCAACAGGCCGAATTGACGATGCCAGGAAGTCGGAAGTGAGAATCCGCTCGACCGCCCGTGTTTCATTTGGCGATTGCAGCAAGCTCGAACTCCATTCCGCAAGAATCGCGGCGATCTGATCCTGATATTTTTCAGTTACAAAAGCGTCGAGACCCGCACGCGTCCTGAGGAGCGTGGCATCCAAAGGCGCCTGTGCCCGATAGCGCGGATGCAGATGAAAATCGACATCGCTCACCGGCGAGGACATATTTGGTGAATCGAAGATGGAAGGAAAGGCGCGACCGCGCAGACCCAGCGGAAGCAGCGCCGTAGAAGCTCCCTGGCAGCATCGAATCAGAAAGTCGCGGCGGCTACGATCTGCTGGTTCAAGATCAACTGAAAATGAATCAGGCGAGGGAGGTTCGACCGGATGCCGCATCTTTTCCGTCCGCCTCAGAGCGATTCCCCCAACATATTCACGTGTGGAACCGAAATCTAACAGTCGCGCCGGGGCCCGTCAAGCTTGAGCTGGGCCTGCTGTAGCACGGCTCAGTCAGACGGAACTGTCACTCCATCGCCAACGGGAGCACATCTATAATGATCATGTTCATTCGGAAAAACCGCCTGGATTTGTCACGAACATCCGACATGTTCGGAGACGGATCGTAAGGTTAAGACGGTTGAGGTCTGCTATATTTAGCCTCTCGCGGAGGTGCATTCATGTCCCGGATCGTGCGCTGTGGCCTTATTCAGGCTGGGAACGTACTGGGCAGCGACCGCTCGCTGCCGCAAATCAAGAAAGCCATGATCGACAAGCATCTCAAGCTCATCGAGCAGGCAGCCAAGAAAAAGGTGCAAATACTTTGCCTGCAGGAGCTTTTTTACGGCCCATATTTCTGCGCCGAGCAGAACATCCGCTGGTACGAGCTCACGGAACGGGTCCCGGACGGGCCCACCACCAAGCTGATGCAGAAGATCGCGGCCAAACATCGCATGGTAATCGTGGTACCGGTTTACGAAGAGCAGATGCCGGGGATGTATTTCAATACGGCCGCGGTCATTGATGCGGATGGAAGTTATGTGGGCAAATATCGCAAGCACCACATTCCGCACGTGCATCCCGGGTTCTGGGAGAAGTTCTACTTCACGCCAGGGGATTTGGGCTATCCCGTGTTCAAGACCAAGTATGCGGCTGTCGGAGTTTATATCTGCTATGACCGTCATTTTCCGGAAGGCGCGCGCATCCTCGGATTGAACGGGGCGGAGATCGTGTTTAATCCATCCGCTACCGTCGCGGGACTCTCGGAGTATTTGTGGGAGTTGGAGCAGCCCGCGCACGCGGTGGCCAACGGTTATTTCGTGGGCGCAATCAATCGCGTCGGTACGGAGAAGCCGTGGAACATTGGTGAGTTTTACGGCAAGAGTTACTTCTGCAATCCGCGTGGCAAGATCGTCGCGCAGGCAAGCCGCGATAAGGACGAAGTTCTGGTCGCCGATCTGGATCTCGACATGATTGCGGAAGTGAGGAAGACGTGGCAGTTTTTCCGCGACCGCCGTCCTGAGACATATGCTCCACTTACGGAGCAGACCGGAAGGGCTCTAGCGGCTGACTGATTCCGATGACCACATCGCGAGAGTCGCTGCGTCCTGGTATTGAATCCAGTCCTCTTTACAACCCTGATCTGGCTCCGGCTAATCGTGAGCACCGTCATTGGGGAACCTACAACTATGCTGCGCTGTGGGTATCGATGTCGGTCAATATTCTTACTTACATGTTGGCCGCGAGCTTGATTCAGGGTGGGATGAACTGGAAGCAGGCCGTGGCGACAGTGTTCTTAGGGAATACGATCGTTTTGGTTCCGATGCTGTTGAACTCGCATCCGGGCGCGCGTTACGGAATTCCTTTCCCGGTGTTGGCTCGCGCTTCTTTCGGAGTGTTGGGTGCGAACGTGGCTGCGGTTCTGCGTGCCTTGGTAGCGTGTGGATGGTTTGGTATTCAGACATGGATTGGCGGTGAAGCCATCAGTACGCTGATCGCAACCTTGGTTCCGACGTGGAGAAATGTTTCCTACAGCACGGCTGTTTGCTTTCTGGCTTTCTGGCTTATCAACCTGGCCGTGATTCTTAAGGGCGTGGAATACATCCGCGTGTTGCAGGGGATCAGCGCGCCGGTTCTGCTGGCGGTTGGGCTCCTGTTGTTGGCTTGGGCTTATCACCGAGCGGGCGGGTTCGGGCCGATGCTCGCGGCTCCATCGCGTTTCGCCAGCTTTGGCGAGTTTTTCAGGTTTCTGGTTCCCGCGTTGAATGCGACTGTGGGTTTCTGGGCTACGGTCTCGCTCAACATTCCGGACTTCACTCGCTTCGCACGGAGCCAGCGGCAACAGATGATTGGCCAGGCGCTTGCTCTGCCGACCACGATGACGCTTTATTCGCTGATTGGAATTCTGGTGACCTCGGCGACTGTTGTGATCTACGGAACAGCGATCTGGGATCCTGTGCAATTGCTGAGCCGGTTTCATTCTCCGGTTGCAGTGGTGATCTCGTTGCTGGCGATTCTACTGGCGACGTTGAATGTGAACATCGGCGCCAATGTCGTTTCTCCGGCCAATGATTTTTCCAACTTGTGGCCGCGGCAGATCAGTTTCCGCACCGGCGGAGTGATCACTTGTTTCATGGGCATTGCGATGATGCCATGGAAATTGTTGAGCAACTACAAGACCATGATCTTCGGGTGGCTGGGTGGGTACGCCGCGTTTCTGGGACCGGTGGCCGGCATCATGATCTGCGACTACTTCGTGATCCGCCGTCGCGTGCTGCTGGTCAATGACCTCTACCTGCGCGGTGGCGCCTACGAATATTCGCGAGGCTTCAACTGGCTGGCGGTCGCGGCGCTGGCGGCGGGTGCTGGAGCCGCACTCGTAGGATTGGTGGTTCCTTCGCTGCGGATTCTTTATGACTATTCGTGGTTCGTGGGCTTCGCCGTTTCCTTTGTTAGCTACTACGCATTGATGAAGGTTCAGCAGAAACCGCTTCGCGCTTAACCCTTTTCCTCTCTCCCAAATTGGGCCGGTTTAGGTATTTAGTATCTGGTTATCCCCCCTCCCCCGGTTAAAATGCAAAATCTTGGAAACAAACGATTTATTTCGTCACTACGTGCTAGATCTTTGAGTTTAAAGGAGTTACACGCAAAATCTAGAGAACATGGGAGTTACGGGTAAGACGCGACCGGCCTTGCGTCCCGTTTTGGAACTGCAGGTTGAGCCGCAGCCATCCTCAGGTCAAGGTTGTCAAAGACCAATGATTATCTCTTAGATAATATATCCTGTAAAAGGTTATCTTATTTCGGGGCATCGAGTCAATGATAAAGCCGAGCTGCCGAGCTGAGGAGTTGGGAACCAGTCACGGGTCTCTGAGACCTCAAGGCCTGGGGCACCCGCGAAGGGTTTTGGAACGTCTATCTGTCTCATCGTTTTCTTATCGTGCGAACGAGCACAAATAGAATCAGAATCATTGCGGCTAACGCGAAGAGTTCTTTGCCGCTAAGCATATTTGCATTTTACGCCGGAACCAGTCCCAGTTCTCGAAAACCGCGGGACCTGGGGCACCGACGGGATCAGCCTGCTTACTTCCTCGTTGCCAGGGCGGCGGAGCCGTGTCCCGACAGGAAGACCCGCTGAGGACTTCCCGGGGCTTCGTCCCTGACCTTAGCGGGAGCCTCGAAGTACCCGACTTTTGTCGGTGTGAAGGTCACAGTTATGGTGCAGGACTGACCTGGGCCGACGCTGTTGCCGCAGTTATTTGTTTGGGAGAAGGGCCCCTGTTCGACCGCGATGCTAGTAATCTTCAGCGTTGACTTCCGGATGTTGGTCAGCTGGGTATTAAGCGAGGCGTTCTTGCCGACGCTTACTGTACCGAAGTCAAGAGTGTCGGGCTGGAGTTCGACCACGGTCCCCAACATGACGGAAATCTCATTCGTACCTTGATCCGCGATCACCATGTCCAGTATGCCGTCATTGTTGAAATCACCAAAAGTAGTTCCCAAGGGGAAATATCCGGCGGCGTAGGCGCGTGGTTTCTGCAACGTTCCGTCACCGTTGCCCAGGAGTACGAAGAACTCATTGTTGTGGGTAAACCAGGATGTTACAACGACATCGAGTTTGCCGTCGCCGTTGACGTCTGCCACTCCGCCCCTGTAGGCGTCTGTTCCTGCCGGATAATCCACGTGGGGCTTGAAGGTGCCGTCGCCATTACCTATCAAAACCGAGACTTTTTTCACCGACATTGCTCGCGAGGAGTTATCCGGTCGCAAGGAGTTGCACGGCACGACCAGGTCCAGTATGCCATCGCCATTCAGGTCGGCGGCGTATGCATCTGAGGACCAACCGGCGGTCGCGTATTTGACTGTCGGCTGGAACGTTCCGTCGCCGTTACCCAACAGTATTGCTACCGACTTCTCATTGCCGAGGGCAACTGCCAAATCCAGTTTGCCGTCACCATTAAAATCCCCCACGGCGATTCCGGACGGCTGCGAACCTGCCGCATAAGACACGGGCTTCTGGAAGGTACCGTCGCCGTTGCCGAGCAGAATGAAAACGACACCGCCGCTATCGGTGGAAGCGAGGTCGAGTTTGCCGTCTCCATTGAAGTCGCCCACGGCCACACAGTTGTCTCCAGCGGGAAAGACTAGGGGTTTCTGGAAGGAGCCATCGCTATTGCCCAGCAGAACCGCTAAACCGCGAACGGCGAGGTCAAGATTGCCGTCTGCGTTGAAGTCTCCAACGACCAAACAATCCCCCCAACATCGCTGCCGATTCCGGTCGGATAATCTCCGTGGTGTTGGAATCTTCCGTGGCCATTTCCTAAATACACGCTGACAGTGTTCGTGTAAAGGCCCACCGCAGCTATGTCCAGGTTACCATCTCCGTTGAAGTCGGCAGCAATTACGGAGGGGACGCCATCTCCCGCCACATAGTCGGATCTATTAAATGTGAACAGCGGGATTGGCTTGGTAATCTCGAAGGGAATTGCGGTCGAGGCGCCACCGCCCGGGCTGGGATTGACCACCGTCACCTGTCCCGAGCCGGGTTTCGCAATGTCTGACGCCAGAATGCTTGCGGTCAATTGCGAGCTGTTCACAAAAGTGGTTGCCCGCGCGCTGCCATTCCAGTTCGCTACTGAACTCGAAACGAAGCCAGTGCCGTTTAGTGTCAATTGGAATCCTGCGCCGCCTGGGGCAATAGCGTCGGGAACTAGAGGTTGGTTAACGACGGGCACTGGGTTTTGCGCGAGCGCGATTCCGGTTAGGGTCGAAAGCGTCAGGAAAAGACCAGAAATCAAGGTCAGGACGAGGCGCGTAAAAGCGTAATCGTAGCAGGGTAAATTCTTACGGGTCATGACTGCCTCCTAGTGGAGGGTTTGATACCCGGGGATCTACAATTGCGAAAATACTCCTCCGCCTGTAGCAGAATTGTAAGCCTCGTTTTCACGGAGCATCCGCGATTGGCCCGGTCGCTGAGCAGGTGAAGGTCAGCGTAACCCGTCAAGCGGACTCGCTCTCGGCCATGGGCGCGTGGTTCCCGTTGCTTGGCACGAACTGTGACTGTTCACAGGGGACGGTGACGGAGGTCACTGACAGGCTTGCAGGAAAAACGCTCTGCGACTTTGTCTGGAGCCTTCAACTGAGTTTTTCGGTAGCTTGTGAGCGAGTTCGAGAGTGGTTGCACGGGATATTAGGAGCACTCCCAGGTCTCGAAAACCGCGAGACCTGGGGCACCCGGTTTCCTCAGGGGCTGAAGCCCAGAGTATTTTCACGCTTACGGCACGACTGAAGTCGTGCCCTCCCGGACGAAAGTCTTGGCATCCCGTACTAAAAGTCGGGCCCTCACGGATGTATTTGCCTGTTCCTGAAGACTGTCCGGGAGCTTACCGAAGGCGCACTAGTTCGCGGACGGGCTCGGATCCGAAGTTCCAGCTGCCTTTGAATGGGTTGTCCTTCAATATGAAAATTCCCCAACCTGTCTCTCCAAAAAGTGGAGAGACAAGGGTGGGGCACCCTCCGATGAAGGATCGGAAAGAGGAACTGGGGTAGTCCCCGCCCCTCAGGGGCTAAAGCCCAGGACTGTGAGGACGTTTCGCGGCGCGGCTGAAGCCGTGCCCTTTCAAAGCGGCGGGAAGTCATTTGCTCTATTCCCCTGCTTTAGTGGCTAAGGTTTCGACCACGGCGATGTTTTGCAGGAGGTTCGGCGGGAGGTCGTGCCGTTCCTGCAGATATGCTGGGCTGTTGTAAGAGAGCCAGACCTTTCCCTGAGCATCTTCCCAGACCAAAATCTTCAGAGGAAGGTCGATGGCGATGCTGGGCGCGGCCTGCATTAATGGGGTGCCCGCTTTGGGGCTGCCGAAGATCAGCAGTTTGGTGGGAGGCATTTTCATTCCCACCTTTTCTGCTTCTCCACTGTGATCGACCAGGGCAAACAGGGCGACGCCTTTGGACTGCAGGATCGTCTTGAGTCTTTCCACCGTCTGGTCGACGGAGTGATTGCTGGGTTTGTCGATGATTCCTTTGCCGGTTGCCATGGAGACCTCCTGATTGTTTTCGGGATGAGTGCTGGCGGAGCCGCGAACGGAAACCAGGTAGATGGCCATAGCGAGTCCAACCAATGCCAGGAACACGGCGACCGCCACTGCCTGGGTCGAAGGACGAGAATGCAAAACCTCTCCTCGCTGCAACTCGCGCACTAGACGAAGATGATGCCATGCGGAGAGAAGATTCACGACCACGCCCAGGAGAATTAGCGCGGTGCCAAACCACAGCGACGGCCCAGATGATCGGGCTAAGGGTGCACGCTGAATGAGTTGGAGTTGTTGCAGGAAGAGTCCGAACCTGGCGACTACAAAACCAAAGCCCATCAGGGCGAGGCCGGTGCGAATCCATGCCAGAAAAGTTCGCTCGGCCGCCAGAGAATCGCTTAAGCCGGCGCTGGGGATTTTTTGTACTGGCCGAGCCATCTTGCTACCTCCCAGAGATGAATTTGGTTCCGCGGCTGGCGGTGTTGCTTCGAGATTTTTGTTCTTCGAGTTTACACGTCTCGAGTTTCTTGCTTCTTGCATATCTTTCTGGTGAGTGTTCGCCGGTGGGCCGGGCGAGGACGCCCGGACCTCCATCAACCCGTTTTCTCCGCAACTTGTGAAGCTGTGCCGATACGACTCCTGCCGAGCTTTGCCCGGACGGGGCGTCCGGGCCTACGTGTGGGTTAGGGGCTATTGGGCGGCAGCGGCGGCGGTGGTGATCTCGAGAGAGTCGGGTTGCGTCCATACCGCCTTGCCGCTGGTGAGGTCGAGGCGGTTCATGGTGGCCTTCAGATGGTGGCGATCGACCTCGACCAGCAGGTAATGGTAGTTGATCTCTTTGCTCTGGAACGGGTCGGTGGGGGCGCGTTCAATGGGATAGGCATGAGCTCCGGCTCCGCCCAGAACAAAATAGATAACGCCGCCGTGCTCATGGCGTTCGTAATTGTGGACGTGTCCGGAGAAAACCACGAAACGGGCGGCGCTGTTTTGCTGGCGGGCTTCGAGCATTTTGGCCAGCAAGCCCTCGGGAGTGCGCGACGAATGCCCTCCGCCGTATTTTTTTTCGTCGCTGGAACTGGTGTAAGGCGGATGGTGAAGGACGATGAAGACGAAGTCAACATCTGCCGGTAGGGTATCAAGTTCTTGGGCCAACCATTTCCCTTGCGGGCCGGAGGTTTCGTCGAGTGAGCTGTCGAGCACGAGCATCAAGGTGTTGGCGGCGCGGACAGAATAATAGCGGCTGTTCTTGAGATCGGGAAAACGCTGAAAATAATTTCGCAGGGCGATGTTCTCGCTGCCGTGCAGGTCGTGATTGCCAAGGGCAGGGTAGACAGGAATCTTTTTCTCGCGCCAAATGCTGGTCTCGTTGTCCCAGACCTTCCAGTCATTCGCATCGTAGCCGTTGTATACGATATCTCCGCCGAAGGAGATAAATGCCGGGTTGACCTCGGCAACCGCTTGCACCAGCGCCTGGCGCACTGCAGGGTTGGCCGCTTCGGTGTCTTTGGGATCGTGGAAGCGCGAATCTCCGTAGGCGACGAAACGGAAGGGAGTGCTTAGTTGCAACTGCAGGGCGACGGGCTGGGTCGACGGCGGAGGCATCTGCGAGTGGGAACGCGTGCAGGCGACGCAGCCAAGAACGATCAGGACAATCGACAATCTTTGGCAAGTCTTCATTACGATTTATTTTCCCACTACCCACACTTCAAACTGCCCCGACTCATCGGTCGACAAAATAATAATCTTGAGTACCAGACTTTGTCCTCGAGGTTATTGTAGACGTAGCTGTTGCCATCTGCAGAAGCGAATTCAGGACCACCGCCAAGGATCGATCTATAGGCGGCTTTCGTGGTGGAATTGCCGCTGCAGGCAGCGCAAATGGCAGTCGGCTTGTACGGACTGAGTTTTTCTTTATCCCGCTCTTTAGTTTGACGGCGGCCACAGAGATTGCAGCTGAAAGGGCAGGCTTCCTGATCCAGACATAACTGTGCCCAGAATTGCCAAAGCTCCTTGGAAGCCGCCGGTAGAGGGCTGCATGGTGGCAAGGCCGTTCGCGTCGGAAGTTACCGAGGCTTGCGACATCCCGAGAATGATGGGCATCGGATCCCTCGTAATAGTGGTATCTCCACCCGTGACAATGGGCGCATCGTTGTTGGTGCGCCCTAGCAGCGACTGGAATAGTACGCCGGCGCCTTGCACCGGGTTGGCTGGGACGGACGCGTCCGTGATCCGAACTGTGATTGGTTGAAAGGCTGGTCCAACGGTAATCAGTTGAAGATCACCGGCAACGGCCTGCAATCGCAGCGTCGACGAGGGCACTGGAAAGATATGAAACCCGATGCAAGGATTGTTGGTTGATCCCACGCAGGCGTTTCCATCCACTTCTGCCGAGAAGTTGGAAAGCTGCAGACTGGTGCTGGCGTATCCGCTATTGTTCGTGGTTGCGGAAGCAGGATTCAGCGTGCCACTTCCGTGATATAGAGAAAAGTTTACGAGTTTGCCGGATTGGGGCGATCCGTTGGAGAGCACGCGGGCAGTCAAGCTAATGCTGAGCGTCGCGTCTTGCGCCACCGACTCACTTTGTGGAGTTAGCGCAATGTCGAACTGCGACCCCGTGCAGCTTACACAGCCTACTAGCGTAGTTTGCACTTGCTGAGGGCTGGTATAGGACGCGGGCGCGAGTTGTGCGGTGATAGTCATCGCACCTGGGGAGAGCACGGTGGCGTAAGTCGAGGCTAGTCCGGATTGGTTGGTGAGTACGCTGCAACTGCCGCCACCGGGACAGGCTGCGAAGGTCACGGGGGGACTCGAGCTGAAAGGTGACGGTGGCTCCGGCTACGGGAGTGACCCCATCGGGCGCGAGAGCTTGCACCGAAATCGGATTTGGCGCTTGTCCGCCGACTGGGGTTGCGGGATTCGCCCCTATGATTAGGCGCAGAGAGTCGTTGGGGCCGGCGCCGTAGGTGACAACGCCGCTCATAATTGAACTGGCCGAAGTGGGCGGATCGATGAGTGCCATGTCCTGCACTCCGTCGGCTTTCGCCGGCGCCGTCACCACGATCTGGTTTGCGGATGCAGCCAAGGGCAGTGCACTCCCGTTCCCTATGGTGACCCCGGTATTCGCTTGGAATCCGTAACCGGAGATGGCGAGGGGTGTGCCTCCGGCCACGCTGGCTCGGGTTGGAGTGATGTGGTCGCCGTAGAGGAGGCGTGCGTGATAGCGGTAGTCGGGGCGGCCATCTCCGCGGATGTCGGCAATTCCGACGCGGAAGCTGATTGACTGGAGTAGCTGCGCGTTCAGAACAGTCATTCCGAAAATTGGAGAGTTGAATGCGGACGGCGTGTTCGCCGGCGCTGGAAAAGTTCCGGGATCAGACAGCGCCCACAAGCCAATTACAGGCTGGGCTTTACTTTCTGATGGGGCACTGGACTGATCCAGCGCGGTGACCAATATGGAAAGGGTGCGATTTGCTTGCGCGGCGAACCAGAAATAGTCGAGGCCGCCGTAGGGGTCAAGGGAGGCCGTCCAATCGCCAGGAAGCGGCAACGGCGCGGGAGAATTATAAGTTGTGGGTCCAAAAAAATCGGGCTTTTGCGCCGCGCTGCCTTGCATGACAATGTCCTGCGGAACATCACCGCCCAGAGTTACGTTCACGGTGACGGTCTGCGACGGACCGGACGGCAACACTTGCCAGGGCTGATACGGGCCCACAGTATTCGACCAGAAAGGATCGACAGCTTCTACGGTTAGCTGGTACTGTGCGCTGCTGCCGTTGGGAATCTGCAGGCCGGCTAAATCAAAGAATCCTTCGAGCGTGGGATCATTCGAGCCGTAGCGATTGAAGGGTTGCCCTGTGCTGTCGTTGAAGCCGGTGACTGTGGTCCCCACGTTTCCGGAGAAGAGAAAACCAGAAACGGAAGTAGCCGCGTAAGCTCCGGAGGGTAGACCGGTGCTGGGATTGATCCATCGTGCCACGACATTTACGCCTTGCATGCCCTGCCCCGGTTGTCCGCTGGCATTTGCGAAATATACGTTGCCGTGGATGCGGGCGGTGCTGGCTGAAAAGGTGGGCCCGGGATACAGGCGCGAAAGCGCTGCCTGATCATCCATTTTGGGCAGGTAGGGATTGATTTTACCGCCGTTGGAATAACACAGGGTGATGGGAACGCAATTCGGAAGATCGGTGGCATGCATGATGGAGAAACCGGCGTAGTCGTCAGCAGTCGGCGGGGGTGTGCCAGTCTGAACGTTAAGGTTTGTCTGCGACCAGCCTAAGCCCAGCACCTGGCCCAGCACGCGCACCAGTCGATACTCGACATCCGGGTCAGGTAACTGCGCGACACAGTTCCCGTTCAGAACCACCAGCGCGTGGAGAAAGTTGGCACTGGCTGCGAAATTATCGAGTCCGCCGAAAACCGCATTGCCGAAGCACTCGGATGCGTCGCCGGCACCCTGCCCTAGAAGCGCATCCGTGACCGTTCCGTCCACGTCATAAACTATGCCTACAGGCGTGGCTGTGGCTGTGGGCAAGATGTCGGCAGGCATGGTGAGGGTGCCGTCAGCGTTCCGGTAGACGTTACTGCCATTGACATCTTCCGCGAGTTGGCCCGCGTGGGTGACTGACAGGGCGACGGTCGAAATGGAGGTCCACTGGCTGAATGCGTCGGCGACCAGCGCGTCTCCTTGAGATCCGGAAACGGTTGAGCTCAGACTGCCTTGGTCGGTGTAGTAGTTGACGGCTCCTTTCGCCCAGGTCAGCGGCGTGCCGGCGGTTCCATGGTTGAAGTAACTGATTCCGGCGATGTAGCGCGGGCCGCCCGCTTGGGCAAGTTGTGGGAGCGCTAGAAGCGTCACGATTATCGAGGCTGCGGAAAAATGTTTACGCGAGGAACGCCGAATTTCAGCGGCTAAAGCCGCACCCATTCTCAGCGACTCACGGTATGCCTGAAGGCATACTCTGATACGAATCGAGGATTTTTCCGCAACCTTCATTGCTGCTTCAGGAGAGAAAAGCGTAACTCGTAGAGAAAGTTTGTTACTGTGTGGAGCGTTTTTTGTGCGGAGACGAGACTCTCCTTTGTCTACTGATTTTTGCGCAAGGGCAGACAGTGAGATTGCCGTCATGCCCTTACTCTTCTTCCACCGAATGAAGGTAGCGGACAAACTCGGCCGGGGTTACGCGGGTTCGTCCGCGCAGTGGATCTGGTATGTTCGCACGCGGTGGTCGAAGACCAATTCGTCCAGGATCGAGAACGATCTGGCCATCGGGGCCAATTCGGAAACGGCCCATTGGGCCCTGGACCGGGCTGGTAAGGCCTAACTTGCTGGGAGGATAGAGGAAGAGCAGAACGCGTTCGCCTGGGCGATATCGTTCACCGGATTCCCATAATCCGGCCCACTCGCGGATGGCAAGCACCTGCCCGGTGCGAACGCCGCGAAGGCCCTGATCCACATGAAAGGTGATCTGGATGGTCGCCACACTGTTTTCGTTGGAAGGAGCGCGCTCAACCGACTTGACTGTACCCGCGAAGATGTAGCCCGAGCTTTGGGTTACAGGAGGCGGATGCTGCGGGTGTGGTGATCCCGGCGGGGGCGTTCCTGGGATCTGGAAGCGAACCGGTTGCTCTGCGACTACCGGCAGAGAGACTAGAGTCAGGATCAGCGCAACGACGAAAAGCTTCCAAACTGACGACAACATTAGCAGGCCTCGCTTCTGCATCGAGGCCAGCCGCTTGACGGGTTGAGGTCATGCTAGCGCAGACGCAAAAGGATAGCTGTGACGGCAGTCACGAAGATTCACCGTATGGACACTTTTCCGCAGTGGAAAAGTGCGGGTAATCGTAGCACCAGCTTAGTCATTCCCGATGCCAGCCCAAAGCAGGATGATGGGGGAGCAATAGTCAAACCGGAAGTGCCGAGGTACGGAATGTCACGAAAACAATGCATTTTCGCTCTTCTATTATTTCTGTCCATCCAAGCGGCCCCTCAGAATAGCAAGCCGGTATACCAGGATCCGACAGCCAACCAGAACATCGTCCAGCCTGCAACTACCACCTTCAGCGCCAACAACTACGCGGGCATCCTCTATACGGTGCCCAGCTATAATTGGTCGCAGACGCCATCAGGCTCCATTACGGCGGGTCTGAACACGGTTACGCTCAACAACCCGTGCCCGGCAGGAATCTTGGCCCCCCAAACCGGCTCTGCAT
Source organism: uncultured Acidobacteriota bacterium (assembly GCA_963696635.1). Lineage (GTDB taxonomy): Bacteria > Acidobacteriota > Terriglobia > Terriglobales > Acidobacteriaceae > JABDBE01. The sequence goes on along the minus strand of CAVOKX010000020.1, from coordinate 198,388 downwards.
TCCAGCCGAGCACCGAGCTATTGCTACAAGGTGGCGGCGGCGGCACTGAGGCGGTGCTAGTGACCTCGACGAGTTGTCCGCTGCAAGGGGGCACAGTGACGATGCCCACGGTTACGTTCGTGGCTGCAAGGAACCACTCAAACAGCTATACGATAGGTTCAGCCTCGTCGGGTATCCAAGAGGCAATCAATGCGGCCAACTTCACTACTAATAACAACATTAACTTCCCAAATAACCCCTCGCCTCAGAACGGATTGGTGGTTATCCCGCCCGGCGAGTACATCGTCAATGCTCGTATCACCGTTCTTGGGAATCGTCAGTACCTGCAGGGCAGCGGAGCGATACTCACCTGCAACATGGTCGATGCATGCCTATTCATCGGTGACTACAACGACTCCAACTTCACCAGCGACGTGACTGTAGATGGGCTGAGTTTCCGCCCCGGGGGGCCGGCTGATACCTTTACGATGATCGAAGATAACGGGCAGCACTCGACCCTCCGTAACATTCGCGGGCAGAACCCAACAGCCACCACTCCCCCTTTCCCTAGGTTTAACTCAATGCTCCAAATCGACAATGACCAATCAACGACCATTGACGAGCTCGACGCCAATAGTTATCCATCGACAGACGGTGGAAAAAGCTGGGCGTCCTGTGCGCCGAACGGCAGCACCTATACCTCCTGTCCGAACATCGTGCAAGGGGCCAACAACAGCGTAAACGGCAGTGCCAACGCCAGTGTCATCTCGATAAAGAACTCTGTGCTTGATGCGGAATGCTATGCCAACGGCGTGGATTTGGGGACCGGCGGGGGCGGCTCAGGCGCGACGGCGACAGCCACAGTGTCCAGTGGTGCAGTAACCAGCGTTACTGTCACCAACGGAGGAGCCGGTTACACCTCAGCATTTCCTGTTACCTTTTCCGGCAGCAATACCTCCACAGCTTCTGGCTTTGCGACTGTCTCTGGAGGGGTCGTAACCGGGGTGGTAATCACGCGTGGCGGCAGTGGTTATTCGTCAGCTGGCGTGAACTTCGGCGGCGGATTCGCCAACACGCTTAAGATTACGGATAGTATCGTGCAGGCATACCCGCAATTCGGGATTCGTTACAGGGCAACCTACCCCAACCTCGGACTGGTACTGGATAATGTCTACCAAGAAGTGGGCAGTTGCGTTAATCCGCTGTACCCCAGCAATCTTCTCGCTTCGTCGCAGGCGGGCGTGATCGCTCTGGGCTCCGAGGTGCGCAATACCAACGGCGCGGCGGGTGCCGGGAGCTTTCCACAATTTGTCGTCAGCGGAGTTGGCGGCCCGGGAAATTACCTTTACTGGATCGTAGGGCGCACCACAGCCTTCGCTAGCGTTACCACCATCCCTTTGCTGGCCGGCTCGGTTTCCAATGCAGCTAGCGGCAATGCGACCGTCTATTGGCCTCAGATGTGCCAGCTTTCGAACGGGAACTGTGGCACCGTTACCTACGACGTGCTGCGCGTCTCGGGAAACATCAGCTCCCCGATGGTGCCAATAAGTCTGGCCGGAGGTTCGGGGGGATCAGGGGCTATCACCCCGATCGGGGGCATATCCGGGAGTTGCACGCCGACTGGCGTTTGCTCAGTTGTTGACAACTTTCCTGGCAACCCACGGTTCTACAAGGTTACGCCGTCGTCATCATACTGGAACGATGAATTGGCCTATTGGCCCGGCAGTTTCGTATTGACTGGCAATACCGAGAACGAACTCTGGCAGTACGGCTCACGGCTCTACACCGACGTACTTCCTTACGGCGGAACTCCGATGATTTCGAGCGTGCCCGGCGAGTATGGCGTGCCGACGGTGTATGCGCAGGATTGCAGCGGGGGGCCGGTCATCGGCAGTCCGATGTGGTTGTCATGCCTGGCCAGCGACTCGGTCGGAGTCGACAATCCCAACAACGGTCCCATGATTCTCCAGAACGGGCCAATTAGCGGCAGCTCCTACAACCCTTCTCCGCCCAAGGGTCGCATCATTTTCGAGGGGTACGGAATCAGCAATGGGCCGCAGGATTTTATTACCTTCGGAGATTCCGATAATGGCTCGAAGCTGTTCTCCCAGGGCGGAATTCGCCCCCTAGCCGACGCCAACGACTGCGCCATCTCCAACGACAACGCGTACGGCTCGACCACCTGGGGACTGGCATTCCGGTGCACAACGTCGATATCGAACTACATTGGCAGCCTACCTAACGGCAGCTGGCTGGAGCAGTTGACATCGTCGGCCAAAACCTTCTCGGTCCCGGTTGCGTCTACGGTGGCGCAAGGTACGGCTCCTCTCCAGATCACCAGCAAGACACCGGTCGTAAACCTCACAGCTGACGATAACCCTACGGCCCAATCCTGCGGCACGACGGCCACATGCTCGCATAATTCGCCGCTGCCTACCGCGCAAATCGTGTTCGGGACACTCAAGCTCTCAAGCGGCACAGCGACGTTAAGGGGCATCCAGCCTGCTTTTTTTTCGCCAACCAGCTTTAACTGCGTGGCCAACGATCTAAGCAATCCGGCCCAGGGCGTGAATGCTGCGCCTCAATCGGGCAGCAGCGTGCTGTTCACGGGGGCGCCCAATTCCGGTGACACCGTTTCCTATCAATGCGTAGGTACTGAAACGCAGTGAATGACGAGGGCAGCATTCACGAAACCCCGGACTGACGCCTCTAACTATTGTGCTTGGAGCAACAATATGGAAAAGCTTACGAAGGTCGTGAAGTTCACGATGCTTTTGGTAGTGTTCTGCCGCCTAAGTTTTGCGATAGCGGAATACGTCATCGTCAACAACGGAAACTCCACCTCCAACAGCGCGACTCTATACAAGCTGAACAAGAAAACCGGTAAATTGGTCAAAACCGCTGTGCTCGACACCGGCGGCCAAGGGGCTTCCCCTGAGGTCTACTACGATCAAGTCGAGCAAGCGGTCAGCCCGAATGCGGGCTGCATTTTCGTCCTTAATGATGGGTCGAGTGACATTGCAGCCTTCTCAAAGACCACCGGATACAAGCGAGTGGGAAAGTACTTCAACTCCATGCTGATCGCTGGCGAATATGGGGGTAGCCTCGCCTTGGCCCCGAACCGCATCTTCTTGTATGCCAATTATGGCGGAAGCGGCTACATCGGAATCTGGAAAGTGCACCCAGACTGTACCCTCTCCCTTTCTGATACTTTTTTCGGCGGTTCGGCGGGGCCGATCGTAATAACGCCTAACGGGAAATACATTGTGGACAGCAGCGAAAACAGCTCGGTAGCGCTGCTCGCGATCAGCGCGACCGATGGCTCTCTTACATATCTCGGCAGTGTGTTCCTTAACGCCGGCGTCTGCCAGAGGGTAAGCTCCTGTATTGCTCATGGACTGGACATCACAAAGGACAGTAAGTTTGTCGTGATTGCTAGCAGTTCCCTCGACATACGGCATCAATATGCTGTTGCGGTGGCGCTGACTGCCCGCATCACAGCCACAGGTCTGACTAACCTGCGAGCTTGGGTTCTCAAGAACCCTGATAGGTTGGCGGTGAATAACTTCCCATTATTTAGCTCGGCGGGCTATGCGGGCTCGGGCAACCTCTATTTTGGCGTCGAGAGCGGAGGAGGATATAGCCCGGGCGTGCTGACAACACACTTCACAGAAAGTCCGATGAGTTTCAAAGTTACCAACGCAACCGTCGTTGATCCCCAGGTAGGCAACATCGCGGTCACTGGCAACGTGATGGTGGTCGCTCAGCCCCCTAACCAGATCTCCGTATTCCGCATCCAGAAAAACGGCTCGCTGAAATTGCTGAGTACGACGACCATCGATGAACAGGGCGAGGGCCTGTTCTCGCTGTCGATTTTTCCCAACACGCGGTAGCAGCCCGATCAATCGCGGAATATGAAGAGATAAATGGATCGTTTTTATCCTGCGATCACTTAGCAATTCTCCAATATTATCAAATAGTTGTAGACGTTCCACGGGACTGAACAGGGGCACTTTGCGGGCACGCGAGTTGCTCTGTCTTTGCCGGGAAAACCGTGGGTCACATTTTAGGGTTTCACTTCATTTCACATTATTGTTAATTCTTCTTGCCAGAAAGAAAATTCCTGAATATTATTCCTGCCGTTGCCGGAATGTCGGCAGCGACGTTCGTTAGCTCGGGTTGATGTTTTGTATATCGCAGTCGAAACTCGCGTCACCACGACAGGCTTCGGAGCTTCTCGCCGTATTCTCGACCACCGGCGCGGAACTCCGGAGCCTTTCTTGTTGGACTAGAGTGGCGACGGCCGCAAGGTGATTTGTTCGTCCACATGCTTTGAGGGGGTCGGTAACGCGCGCGCTTCGCGAAGAATGTGGAATTCTAATCTCGGCAAAGGCGAAAGGAGTTCATTGTGAGAGAGAAGGGTACAGTGAAGTGGTTTAACGGGGCTAAAGGATACGGTTTTATCCAGCGGTCCACAGGGGAAGACGTCTTCGTTCATTTCTCCGCCATCCAGGAGAATGGTTACCGCACGCTGAATGAGGGCGAAACCGTGGAGTTTGATCTGCTGAAGGGCCCCAAGGGGTTCCAGGCGGGTAACGTCGTCCGCGCCTGACAACCTAACGAGTCCGGATTCGCCGACCCTCTCAGAAATTTTCTGGGAGGGTTTCTTATTTTTGTTTGATCGGTATCACATGCCCATCAGATTGAGTTGCAGCTTGGAGTAGCCGTGCTGCTCGGCCCAAAGGTCGAGCGGGGCGGCGGCCATCTCATCGACGATTGGTTCGGCCAGACCATTTTTGCTGAGGTCGACACTCTTGATGTAGGTCTTGCAGGTATCGCAGCACTCTACGCGGACGTACTCGAATTCGCTCGCGGTGTACACCGGAAGTTTACTGTTGTCCTGTTCGCCGCAGCCGGGGCAAAGAATGCGGCGGAACTCCCACTCGGCCAGACAGAATGAGCAGGCGAGAGAACGGCGCGCCCCATCGCCCTGTGGCCGCAGTACGCCCAGCCCCGGCTTGCGGCTGCAAAAGGGACAGAGCGGGTGGTTGTAACCGTCCAATGCCATTTTGGAGCGCAGGCGCAATAACTCGGCGTAGGGTTGCAGAAAGGCTCGCGCCAAAAACTCCTCGGGAGCTGGATTTGATTCGGTTGTGCTCCAAGTTGCATCCAGCAGTTGAGACCAGGACTCCCGCGACAGCCCGCGTAGTTCTTGCGCGACTGCGGCCAGGCGCGCCGGGCCGTGCTTTTCGACGACGGACAGGAACGGGCTAAAGCTGCCGATGAGCGCCTGCAACTCGGGCGGCCCGGAACCATAGTCGGTCGATCGGGTGAGTTTTTCCGACTCGCTTTCCAGTCGGCCGTAGAGGTCCTCCTGAAAACGCGCGATCCTGGCATAGAAGTGAAGTATCTCGGAAGCAAAAGAATATTCGTTGGCCAGGTGCTCGGCTCGCTGGATGCGCCGCTGCCACGGCGAAGCTTTCATGCACTGATTATCAAGCGAGTTGCCGCTGGGAGCAAATGAGCCCGGAGCGATGGGCTCCGGGCACTCTGCGGCCGTTCTCGGCGGTCTCTGCGTTTCAGGGTGTTTATGGGACCGCCCCGGCATGCACAAGGCTTAAATCGCAGAGGTCGCTGAGAACGGCCGCAGAGTGCGCGAAGGACATTTTCCGCAACTCTTTGCAACTCTTTGCATTGACTTTCTACTTCCCGGAGGGTTATATTGCTCGGCAATAAGGTTACTGGTTGGGGTGTGGATTTCTGAGCCGTAACCTGTAACCTCTGTCTCGCATCTTAAAGATTTGTTAGGTCCACTGACTTTGAAGGTTGGCGGTTCGAGTAAGTTTTGCCAATTTCGTCGGAGGCCACAAAGATGGAGCTTTCCCGCCGCACTTTCCTCAAAAGCACAATCGCTGGAGGAGTAGGTCTATCCGCCTTGGGATTTGATCTGACTCCGGTCTATGCGCAGACGCAAAGCCTGAAAATTTCGCGCGCCAGCGAAACCCGCAGCACCTGTCCGTATTGCGCGGTCAGTTGCGGCATCATTATTTACACGCTCGGGGACAAAGCCAAAAACGCGATTCCTCAAGTGCTGCACGTCGAGGGCGATCCCGATCATCCGATCAATCGCGGGACGTTGTGTCCGAAAGGTTCCTCGCTCGAACAGGACATCCTGAACGATCGCCGCCTGCTGAAGCCGCAGGTGCGGCGGCCGGGAGCGACGGATTGGGAAGACATCTCGTGGGAGCAGGCCTACAGCGAGATTGCGCAGAAGGTGAAGAAGACGCGTGACGACACCTTCATGGAAAAAGACGCGCAGGGCAAAACCGTGAATCGCTGCGAAGGCATTGCCTTCACCGGCGGCTGCACCGATACCAACGAGTTTAATTATCTGGCGGTCAAAAGCATGCGCAGCCTGGGGGTCTGCTACCTGGAAAACCAGGCCCGGGTTTGACACGGCCCTACGGTCTCCAGTTTGGGGCCCACATTCGGACGCGGTGCAATGACCAATGGCTGGATCGACATCAAGAACACCGACATGATGTTGATCATGGGCGGGAATCCAGCAGAAAACCATCCTTGCGGCTTCAAGTGGGCGGTTGAAGCCAAGATCCATCGCAATGCCAAGACTATCGTGGTGGATCCGCGGCTGACGCGCACTGCGGCCAATGCTGATCTTTATCTGCAGATTCGCGCGGGGGCGGATATCGCCTTTCTCGGCGGAGTGATCAACTACGCCATTGCCAATAACCGCATCGCGCACGACTACCTCGTCAACTACACCAACGCGGCCTTCATTATTAAAGAGGGATTCAAGCTGCCCGACGATGGCTTGTACTCCGGCTTTGATCCCGAGAAGAAGGTCTACGACAAATCCAGTTGGAATTATGAAGAAGGCGGAGACCTGACCGGCAAGCCGGTTGCGCCGAGTCCATCGGCGGGAACTGGCCACGGAACTCCGCACACCAGCGACACGGGCGGAGGACAAGGATACCAGGCAGCCAGCCCGATGGGAGCCAAAGCCGCTGGGGGCGCCGTACCACCGCCGATGCTTCCGCCGAAGACGGCGTACGACCTCTCGCTGCAGCATCCGCGCTGCGTTTTCCAGCTTCTCAAACAGCAATACTCGCGCTACACGCCGGAGATGGTCGAGCGCATCACCGGAATTCCAAAGGATCAATTCCTGAAAGCGGCAGACCTGTTCACGTCGATTCGCAAAGACGGCGACATGAAGAAGGTCGCCACCATCATTTATGCAGTGGGCTGGACCCAGCACAGTTTCGGCACGCAGATCATCCGCGCGGCGGCCATGCTGCAGATGTTGATGGGCAACGTCGGGCGCGCGGGTGGCGGCGTCAACGCGCTGCGCGGGCACTCGAATATTCAGGGTGCAACTGACATGGCAGGCATCTTTGATATTCTGCCCGGTTATTTGAAGATGCCGAATCCTGCGGACACTGATCTCGCCACCTACCTGAAGCGAATCACGCCCACTCCGGCCAAACCCGACGCCTGGGATTCGTTCAACTACTGGTCGAACACTCCCAAGTTCGCGGTCTCCTTCCTCAAGGCGATGTATGGGCCCGCCGCGACCAAAGAAAACGATTGGGCGTTTCACTACCTGCCGAAGATCGACCGCAACTATTCCTGGGTCAACATCTGGAACGACATGTACGAAGGCAAAGTGAAGGGCATTTTCGCTTTCGGCATGAACGGAGTGATGATTGGTCCCGACTCACAGAAGAATATTGACGCGCTGAAGAAAGCTGACTGGCTGGTGGTGTGCGAAATCTATCCCGACGAGACCAGCGAATTCTGGCGTGCTCCGGGGATTACCGCCGACGACCAGAAGAAGATCAACACTACGGTCTACCGTCTGCCCGGCGCTGGTTTTGCCGAGAAGGATGGGACCTTCGTAAACTCGGCGCGCTGGCTGCAATGGAAGAATGCTGCGTTGCCGCCGCCGGGAGAGGCGAGGCTGGATCAGGAAATTCTGGCGACAATTTTCTTGAAGGTGCGCGGACTGTATCAGAAAGACGGCGGGAAGTTCCCCGACCCCGTCCTGAACGCATCGTTCGCCTACACCACGCCCTACAACCCGTCGTTGTCCGAAGTTGCCAAGGAGATCAACGGCAAGGCACTCGCCGATATCACCGACCCCAAGACGAATATCACGATCAAGGCAGGACAGCAGTTGCCCGGGTTTGCCTGGCTGAAAGACGACGGCACAACTCTTTCCGGCAATTGGCTCTACTGTGGTTCATGGACAGAAGCTGGCGCTATGATGCAGCGCCGCGGAACTGAAGACCCGTCCGGGCTGGGAATTTATCCCAACTGGGGGTGGTCGTGGCCGGCGAATCGCCGCGTCCTCTACAACCGTGCTTCCTGTGATGCGAATGGCAAGCCGTGGGATCCATCGCGCCGGCAGGTCTGGTGGGATGAAGGCAAGCAGTTGTGGGTGGGCAATGACGTTCCGGATTTCAAACCCGATTCCGCACCTAAAGACCACATGGGTCCGTTCATTATGAATCCCGAAGGCGTGGGGCGATTGTTTGTGCCGCTGGGCGCGATGGCCGATGGGCCGTTCCCCGAATATTACGAACCTATCGAGAGCCCGATCGCGAACTTGCTGCACCCGAACCAGTCGAACAATCCAGTCGTCAAAAAGTACAAAACCGATATGGATAAGTACGGCACGGTCGATCAGGGATTCAACGTGATCTGCACGACCTACCGGCTTACCGAACACTATCACTACTGGACCAAGAACAATCCCATGAATGTGGAGCTCGTGCCGGAACCATTTGTCGAAGTTCCGCACGAACTGGCCGACAGGATGGGGATACAGGGCGGGGAGAGAGTCAAAGTCACGAGTGCGCGCAGCCATTACATCGCTAAAGCTATGGTCACGCGGCGCATCCGGCCGATGCAGATCGACGGCAAAGAAATGTTTCAGATTGGCATCCCGATTCATTGGGGATTCCGTGGCATCGCCGAAGACGAAGGCAAAACCGCGAAGACGCTAGCCAATCAGTTAACTCCGACGGTGATCGATCCGAACGCGTACACCCCGGAGTTCAAGGGCTTCCTGGTGAAGATCGAGAAAGTGTAGTGCAGCTATCGGCCTTCAGCCGTCAGTTCCCAGCAGACGGCGAAAACTGATGGCTGACAGCTGAAAGCTGACGGCTAATATGAGCGACCGCAAAACACTGCAGATCAAGCAAATCTCAGGACACTCCGGAAATGCGCCTGGATACGATGTACAGCGCGACTACGAAGTCTGCAAACTGGTGGACACCACGACCTGCATCGGTTGCAAGGCTTGCGAGGTAGCGTGCGTTGAGTGGAACGACATGCCGTTCAGCCCAACCACTTTTGACAACACCTACCAGACGATGCCCGAGACCCGCTGGAACTTCTGGAACCTGATCAAGTTCAACGAACACCAGAAAGAAGACGGCACGATTCAGTGGCTGATGCGCAAGGACCAATGCATGCACTGCGCCGATCCCGGCTGCCTGCGCGCCTGCCCGGCCGACGGCGCCATCGTGCAGTACGCCAACGGCATCGTGGACTTCCAGCAGGAAAACTGCATTGGTTGCGAGTTCTGCGTTTCGGGATGTCCCTATAACATTCCCAAATTCAATCCGGCTACGAAGAAAGTTTACAAGTGTACGCTGTGCTCGGATCGCGTCGGTCAGGGTCTGGAGCCAGCTTGCATCAAGGCTTGCCCGACCGGCTGCCTGAAGTTTGGCAGTAAAGATGACATGAAGTTCATCGCCGAGGAGCGCTCGAAACAACTCCGCGAGAATTTCGGATTTGAGAAGGCCGGCGTCTACGATCCACAGTCGATTGGCGGCACGCATGTCATTTATGTGTTGCATGACGCGACCGACCCGGAGCGTTATGGAGGGTTACCGAAGAATCCGGTGATTCCCTGGAGCTACACGGTGTGGAAGTGGCTGTTCAAGCCTGTGCTCGGGACCTTCGCTCTATTCGGACTGCTGGGCGTGTGCCTGCATTATGTAGCTGTAGGTCCGCGCCGCCCGCAGCCCGAACCGCCAAAAAAGGAGGGCGCCAATGGCAACCGCGGCTGAACGTTTCGACGAAAAAGCCCGCCGCGCCTTTGAGCGCATAGGTAGAACCGAAGTCTATGTTGGCGAATTAATGCGTCATCCGGTGTACACGCGATTCCTGCACTGGATGGTCGCGCTCTTCTTCTTTCTGGCGTTGTTCTCGGGATTCGGGATTTATCTTCCCTGGCTGTTCCGCTGGTTCACGCCCATTTTTGGCGGAGGACCACTGGCGCGCGCCATGCATCCCTGGTTTGGCGTGTTGTTTGTCTTCTTCTTCGCGCTCCAGACGTTGAACTGGATCAGACCCATGGGGTGGACGAAAGGCGATACGAATTGGATTTTAAACATCAAGCGAGTTGTATCGGGCGAAGAAACACTCGAATCACCTGACACCGGCTTCTTCAACGCCGGCCAGAAGGCGCAGTTCTGGGAAATTGTCGTCGGCGGCGTCGTCTACTTGATCACCGGAATCATTCTCTGGGCTGGTGCGCCAACCTTTGGACGCTGGGCAGTGGCAATCAGCTACGTGCTGCACGATATCTCGGCCTTGATCATGCTGGGTGGAATCTTCATTCATATTTACTTGAGCACCGTTGGCGAGCCGGGAACTTTTCAGGCCATGACGCGCGGCTCCGTAAGCGAAGCGTGGGCCTGGACCTTCCATCCCAAATGGTACAAAGAGGTCACCGGACGCGACCCGCGACAAGCGTATGAACAAGCTCTGCGGGAGCGGAAAGATTGAGGCGGCCGGCGTGAATCCGGCATAGCACGCGGAGTCCTGGCTAGAAGCACATTCCCGGTTTACGAACATTTACATTCCATTGTCGATTCTTTACCCCTCCAGCACCTAGTGATGTTTCCATAAAGGAGCAACTTCAGAACCCTTGGTAGACGAGGGACTCAAGGAGTGCATCAGATGGGGTCAGGATTAGGAAGAAGCCTGCCGTCCAGATGTGTTAGAACAGGTCAAATAGCTTATCCAAGTTGAGTATTGGGCGGCTGGTGTTGAATCTAGTGCGTGTCGAGGGCTGGCATCCTTAATGTTCCGCCGCTTGGGAGCACTCGGTTACATCGACTGAATGCAAGAAGAACGGATGGAAACCAAACCGTCTGCTTCGTCTATTGACCCGCAGCACGAGCTGCCTCCTGCGAGTCTCTCCCGCAAGTCCACGTGGCCACGGCTTTTCGTCTGGGCCGCCATCCTGTTGACCTTTGGGGTGATTTTTTTTCTGGTGTTGCATGGTCACGAGGAAACGCAAAGTGCGGCTCCATCCCGGCACGCTGTGACCGGCCCGGTCACGGTTACGATCGCCACGGCACAAAAAGGAAACATCGGAGTGTATCTGGCGGCGATTGGCACCGTCACTCCGGTCTATACCGATTCGATTACCAGCCAAGTCACGGGAATGGTAAGTAAGGTTCACTATCAGGAGGGCCAACTGCTTCGTAAAGACGAAGCCTTGATCGATATCGATCCGCGGCCCTTCGAGGCGCAGCTTATGCAGGCTGAAGGCATGCTCGAGTCGGCGATCAATGCCTCGCAGAGTTATCTGCCTTCCAACCTGCCCGCGCCTCCGGTCTACAGCAAAACCAACCCTGCGGACGCGCCCATACTCACGCTCGCCATCACTTCCGAGCTCTGGGCACGCTGCTGCTCACCGTCTTTCTTTACATCATTATTCCCAAGGGATTTTTCCCGGTGCGGGATACGGACGAAAAATTCTCCTACACGTTTACCAAGGCGGGAACCTATCCCTACTACTGCTCGGTCCATCCAAGAGTGACTGGCCAGGTGGTGGTGCAGTGACGCTGGAATTCTGGATGGTGTTGCAGCGGAAACGGCTTTCCGTTCCCGGGCGCATCAGGACTGCCAACTGCCCGGCGCTTCGTTTTAACCTCTCCAAGTTACCTCGTCACCATTTCTCGGTTGATTCAAGTCCGGCTTTCTAAAGTAATTGCGTGTCATTGCCGATAAGACTCAGGTAGCGAACCATCTTCTCGCGGCAATTGTCCGTGAGGAGCGACCGGGCTAAGGGAACGTCCAGAATGAATGAGGGAACCAGTTTGGGGATCGGTAGCTGTAACCAAGCCCGAGTTCTCTTCGTGGATGACGAACCATTGGTGCTCGAAGGGTTGCGACGTACTGTGTATACGGAGTTTCTTGCCGACTTGGCTGAGGGGGCCGAAGAAGGCCTTGCCAAGGTGAAAAAGCACGGACCGTATCCCGTGGTGGTCTCTGATATGCGCATGCCGGGCATGGACGGCGCGAAGTTTCTGGCGATTGTTCGGACGATTTCACCGGACTCGATCCGTGTGATGCTGACCGGTTCCAACGACATGGAAACAGCCGCGAGAGCGATGAACGAGGGACAGATTTTCCGGTTTCTCACCAAGCCCGTGACCGCGAATACACTGCTGGTCACGCTGCGTGACTGCGTCGCCCAGTATCACGCCGCACGCCTCGAGAAAGAACAGCTGAAGATCGCAGTCGAGGCATTGGAACAACTGGATTTAGGAACGCTTACTGCCTTGGCCCGCGCCATTGACGCGAAATCGGCGTGGACGGCGGGCCACTCCGAGCGAGTGACAAACCTGGCTCTTAAGCTGGGACATGCCATGGGTCTGCCTGCCAAAAGTTTGGCGATCGTGCACCGTGGCGGGTTGTTGCACGACATCGGGAAGATCGGTACGCCCGCGACCATTCTGGATAAGCCAGGCAGGCTCGAACCGGAAGAAATGCAGACTATGCGAGACCACGTGAAAATAGGCGTGCGTATCCTCGAGCCTATCCCCTGTTTCCGTGAAGCTCTGCCTATAGTTGCCCAACATCACGAATGGTTCGATGGTTCCGGCTACCCCGCAGGTCTGGCTGGGGACAATATCAGTTTGCATGCGCGTATTCTTGCCGTCGCAGACTGTTATGACGCAATGGTCTCCGATCGGCCCTACCGCAAAGGCCTTCCTCAGCCACAAGTCCTCGAGATATTGAGACAGCGATCCGGAACCCAATTTGACCCCACGGTCATCGAGGTGTTTATGCGATTGACCGATCCTGGTTCAGCTTGCATGAACCAATGATCGGCCCAGAAAATTTGGCCTCTGGCGCGACTGCCTGGACCAGCAAGACCTCGATTTGATCTGCCTTTAGAGATGCGCACTTCGGTCCCTTTGCTGACTCTCCGTTCCCATCTCACCGTCAAGGAACACGAAAGGTGCGACCGTACAGACGGCACGGCTCAAGTTAAAGAGTCCCAGTGCCGACTATTTCAATAACAGCATAAGGCCGGAGGTGGGGTAAGGATAGAACTCGTCCATAAACCCCGTTTTCAAGCCCGTTACAACGGCCAGTCCGCTTTCTAGCCGAAATGGAGTGAGAGTGAATTCCACAACCAACCCAACACCAGAGCTTGTCACCACACCCATCGGTTCGGCGGATGGTTTGCCTGGATATGACCGCCTTTTCAAGTCGATTGTCGAGTGTTCTGCTGTCGGTTTGCTGGTTTTGAACGCTGAAGGCCAATGTGTTTGGGCCAACCGAGCCTTCTGCGATCTGATTGGCTATACCGCGGAAGAGATGCTGGCTAACACTATGCCAGAGATCACGCATCCGGATGACCTGGCTCTAAGCATGCAAACACTGCGACGATTGACCACCGGAGAAGCAACGGGCTATCAGATAGAAAAGCGATTTGTCCACAAAAGTGGACGACCGGTATGGGTGCTGCTGACGGCAACGCCGATGCCGCGGACGGATCAACTGCAGCCTGACTTGGCAGTGGGGCTGATCCAGGACATCAGCACCCGTAAGGCAGGGGAAGAAGCTTTACAGCGAAGCGAGGCCCTGTTTCGGACTATCGCCGAAAATGCGGGCGACCTGATTCTGATCGTTGATTACCCGGGGATGAAGACGCTCTACGTCAGCCCCGCGTATCAGAAGCTTCTAGGATATTCGGTCAACGAACTTCAAGATCACAGCGCGCTGGCCGTGGTGCACCCTGATGACCTGCCACTCATTCAGCAGGCGACGGAGAGCATGGTCCAGAAGGGAACAAACGGAGTCATCGAGGAACTGCGTTACCGTCACAAGAATGGCAATTGGCATTATGTGGAGGCTCATGGTTGTGCCGTGCGGAACAGTGGCGGCGACCTGGAGCGCATTGTTGTGATCTCCCGCATCATTGACGATCGAATCCTTGCCCAACAGAAGCTAAAAGACCGCGAGGAGAGACTTCAACTGCTGCTCGATTCCACCGCGGAGCCCATTTACGGCCTGGATCCGAATGGCAATTGCACGTTCTGCAACCGAGCCTTCTTGCGGACGCTGGGCTATAAGGATTCCAGCGACTTGCTGGGAAAAAACATGCACCAGGTCATTCATTACAGCCGAGCCGACGGATCCAACTACCCGGCGGCAGAATGCCGCGTCTTTGAGGCCCTCCGGACAGGCTCAGAGACCCACGTTGACGACGAAGTCGTGTGGCGTGCCGACGGCACCTGCCTTCCCGTCGAATACTGGTGTCACCCAGTGAAACACGACGGGAAGACGGTTGGATGCATGGTGGCGTTTGTCGATATTAGCGAGAGAAAAGCAGCCCAGGGGGCGCTGCGCCGGGCCCATGAAGAGGCGGAGCTGTTCATCAACTCGGTGCCGTCCATTCTTATCGGAATCAGCCGAGACGCATGCATCAAACGCTGGAACCTGACGGCAGCGAAGGTGTTTGGCCTTGCCAAGTGCGAGGTCGCCAACAAACATCTGGCGGATTGCGGCATTCAGTGGGTGCGCTCGGACATGCGGGTTGAGATTGATTCCTGGTGTGCTCAGGGAGACTTGCGGCGCGTTGACACGCTGCCGTTTGTTATCGATGGCGAAACTCGATTCCTGGGGCTTACCCTGAGTTGGATTAATGCACCCGAGGAAGAAGTCAGTGAGCTGTTGATTATTGGGTCAGATGTGACGGACCGCGAGCTTCTGGGACAACAGTTGCGGCAGGCACAGAAACTGGAGGCGATTGGCCAGTTGGCCGCTGGAATTGCCCATGAGATTAATACTCCCACTCAGTACGTGGGCGACAACACACGATTCTTGCAGGAATCCTGGCCGTCGTTCAAGGAACTGATCGCGATTACCCGGGAAATAAGACAAGAAACCTCACTGGGGCCAGTTTCCTCCAAGACGCTGCAGCGATTTGACGCCCTGGTTCAAGCAGCTGACTTCGAATACCTGCAGACGGAGATTCCGCGCGCCATTGAGCAGTCGCTGGAAGGAATCCAGAGGGTGGCAAAGATCGTACGAGCGATGAAAGAGTTTTCTCATCCTGGATCGGAAGAGAAGAAGTTGATTGACATCAACAAGGCGATCGAGACCACCATCACCGTAGCGCGCAATGAGTGGAAATATGTCGCTGAGATAGAAACCCACTTCGATGTCGATTTGCCTGCAGTGCTCTGCCACGCCGGAGAGTTCAACCAGGTGATTCTCAACCTCCTGATCAATGCCGCGCAGGCAATGGGGGATGGTTCTCAGGGAAAAGGAAAGATTGTGGTCTCAACCCGGCGCGATGATGACTGGGCCGAGATCTCTATTTCTGACACTGGAGCGGGAATACCGGAGGCTGTGCGCTCGCGGGTGTTTGAGCCGTTCTTCACTACCAAACCGGTAGGGAAGGGAACCGGACAGGGATTGGCCCTGGCCCATACGGCCATCGTCAGGCGGCACGGGGGAAAGATATGGTTCGACTCTGAGGCGGGGAAAGGAACCACATTCTACATTCGGATGCCGCTGCAATCGGCGGAAACATAATCATGGCTAAACGAATTTTATTCGTCGATGACGAGCCCATGGTGTTGAGCGGGCTGCAGCGCAGCTTACGTCTCATGCGCTCGGAATGGGAAATGGTTTTTGCGCCGGGGGGCACGGAAGCCCTGGCAGCGATGGACCTGCAGGCCTTTGACATCATCGTTACCGACATGCGAATGCCGGGAATGGACGGAGCGCAGTTGCTCGAAGAAGTGCAGAAGCGGTCACCGCAAACCTTGCGCATGGTGCTATCGGGGCAATCGGATCGGGAGACCATTCTGCGCTCGGTTAATCCTGCTCATCAGTTTATTTCCAAACCTTGCGAAGCGGAAGAGCTGAAGTCGCGGCTGATCCGCGCCTTTGCTCTCAAAGATCTTTTGCAAAATCCTGGTCTGCGCGAGTTGGTGACCAAACTCGATAACCTCCCGAGTCTGCCGCACGTTTACCTGCAGTTGAACCAGGAGTTGCGCCGTCCCGAACCCGAACTGCACAAGATCGACGAACTGATTGGGGCTGACATGGCGATGACCGCGAAGGTCTTGAAGCTGGTGAATTCGGCTTTCTTTTGCTTGCCTTGCGAGGTTTCCCGCGCCTCGCACGCTGTCAAACTGCTGGGCCTGGACACGCTGCGGGCCCTGGTACTAACTGCGCATGTGTTCGAGCAATTTGAAAGCCATTTGCTGACCGCGGAGGATGTCCAGCAGATTTCGGACCATTCTCTGGCAGTCAGCAATAGTGCCAGAAAGATTGCGCTTTTCGAACACGCCGATCAACGCACTCAGGATGAGTCTTTCACCGCAGGCCTGTTACATGATGCTGGAAAACTCATCCTCGCTTCGACTCTGGGAGAGCGGTATGGAGAGGTACTCGAGTACAGCGCGAAGGCCGACGTTGGGCTGTTTGCGGCAGAGCGCGAAGTGCTCGGCTGCAGCCATGGCCAGATCGCAGCTTACTTGTTCGGCGTATGGGGGCTGCCGGGCACGATTGTTGAAGCGGTTGCCTGGCACCACGAGCCCGCCGAAAGTTTGAGTGTGAAGTTTTCTCCGCTGGCCGCGGTGCACGTGGCCAGCGTATATCACGACGAAAAAAGTAATTCGCGGCTGCGCGACCGCACTCCAATCGACGCCGCCTTCCTGTCCGGAATCGGTTGCGCGGAACGAGAAAAGGATTGGCGCAGCAAGCTCGATGCAGATGGGCAAAACGGGAAATAATCATGAGCGACAAAATTCTTTTCGTCGACGATGAGCCTGGAGTTCTGGAGGGATACCGCCGTCTGCTGCACAAGGAGTTCTCGGTTGAGACGGCGGTAGGCGCCCAAGACGGGCTCACCGCCATCGCGGCCGCGCAAGAAGATGCCTATGCCGTGATTGTCTCCGATATGCGCATGCCGGAAATGAACGGAGTGCAGTTCCTGTCTCGGGTGCGGACAATTTCCGCGGACTCGGTGAGAATTGCCTTGACCGGGTACGCGGATATTCAAACCGCCAGCAACGCCGTGAACGAAGGCTCCATTTTTCGCTTTCTTATCAAACCCTGCGAGAAGGAAGTTCTGGCCAGGGCGTTAACCGCCGGACTGGTGCAGCATGGGCTGGTAATCGCCGAAAAGGAGCTGCTGGAAAAAACCCTGAGGGGCAGCGTGAAGGTCTTGACCGACGTGCTCAGCCTGGTGAATCCGGCAGCTTTCAGTCGCGGCATTCGGCTGGGAAAATACGTGCAGCACATCGTTAAAAAACTGGAGTTGAAAACACCTTGGCAATTCGAAGTCGCCGGCATGATGTCCCAGTTGGGTTGCGTCACGCTGGACACCGAGACCATTGAAGCGGTTTACGCAGGCAAGACACTGTCGGCCGAGGAACAGGCAAGATATGACACTCATGCAAGCGTGGCCGGGGAACTGTTGTCGAATATCCCCAGACTTGAAGCGGTTGCTCACATGATTGCGAAACAGCATTCAGCTCCGCCATGGTCCCCGGCTGGGCTTGATCTCAAACAGGATCCGGTTGCACTAGGAGCACAAATCCTCAAGGTCGCGATTGCTTACGACCAATCGCTGAATGGCGGGTGTGACCACGAGGAATCGCTGAATCGTCTCCTCTCTCATCCCCAAGAGTTCGCCCGCCTGGTGGTGGACGCTCTGGGCGATCTGGTGCCGGAAATACAGGGCATGGAGGCCAGGAAGCTCATCCTTTCTGACCTGGAATGCGACATGGTTCTTCAGGAGGATGTTCGCACGGGCAATGGCATGCTGTTGATTGCCAAAGGTACACGTGTCAGTTATGCCTTGTTGGTTCGGCTGAGAAACTTCTTGCGGCGGGACCCCATCGCGAAGGCTGTGCTGGTGCATGTTCCTTACCGGAGGATGAGGGCCGACCCCGAGATTCCACGCTCTGCCAATGAGGCGGTTGCCCGAGCTTCATTGGGCCAGCGTTGAAAGCATCGACGAAGAGTTGCGAGCGGGCGGCCAGCGGATCGGCTGCCTGCGGGCAGAAACGAATGGCAAAAATTCGACAGGAAAGAGGGAGACCGTGGCTGAGAAAATCCTTCTCGTAGACGATGATAACAGCATCCTTGATGGGTATCGGCGCAGTCTGAGCCGCGAGTTTCCGATGGAGACTGCCCTGGGCGGGCAGCAAGCGCTGCAACTGGTTGCTAATACCGGACCCTACGCCGTCGTAGTTTCCGATATGCGAATGCCGGGGATGGATGGCATCCAGTTGTTGAGCAAAATCAAGGCACTCTCGCCCGATACCATCCGCGTCATGCTTACCGGCAACGCCGATACGGACACGGCGGTGAACGCCATCAACGAAGGCAGTATCTTCCGCTTTCTCAACAAGCCATGCAGCAAGGAGGTCATGGCGAAGACTCTGACTGCGGCGCTGGTGCAGTACCGCCTGGTCAATGCTGAAAAGCAACTTTTGGAACAAACCTTGAGCGGCAGCATGCAAGTGTTGACCGAAGTGCTCAGTCTGGTCAATCCTGCCGCCTTCAGCCGCGCTGAACGCGCCCGCCGCTACATCCACCATATCGTAACCGCGATGAATCTAGGGAACCCCTGGCAGTATGAGGTTGCCGCCATGATGTCTCAACTGGGTTGTGTCACCTTGGCTCCGGAAACCGTCCAGGCCGTGTTCAACGATGAGCAGTTGTCGCCCACCGAGCAGGCACAATATGATTCACACCCACAGGTCGCCTATGATCTGCTCTCGAAGATCCCGCGCCTGGAACCCATCGCCTGGATGATCAAGCAGCAGAACCAGTCACTTCCCGCGCCCGGACCCGGCGACTTTGAGACGCCAGACATGCGGCGCGGAGCGGGAATACTCCGCCTGATCCTGGCTTATGAAAAACTGATCCACAAGGGTGTTTCGCGAAACGAAGCGGCACATACTCTGGCTCTTCAGAACAAGAACTTCAGTCCGGAATTCTTCCACGCCCTGGTGGAATTGGATCCGAACGCCGAAGAAGGCGAAATACGAAAGTGCCGAATCGAACTACTTACGCCCGGTATGATTGTTCAACAAGAAATCCGCACTAACGAAGGAGTGTTGCTGATTTCCAAAGGTCAAGAGGTCACTCCGCCGCTCATACTTAAGCTCAAGAATTTCCACGCCAGGCACTTGATCGCAGCCGACGTGACGATCTCTATGCCCACCACCACACTCGCTTTCGTGAAAGGCGCTTCGTGAGGCCCTGGTGCGAGTGTGATCAGGGCAGCCAAATCCCGATGGAGCTTCGACGAGACATTCATCTCCTGCGAACCCGAAGAACCATACCGTTCGCTTCACTTCCATTTCGCCTGGCCTTCCACGATTGTGATGTAGCGGTCAATGGGAAGATTGGTGTAGCGTTCGGTCGCGGTGCTGGGTTGGGGCCATTTGATTTCCAGCCAGTCGATTTTGGCTCGCTCGCCTAGTCCGAGCACCATACGCGGGTCGTGCGAAGAAAGGTAGCTGCCGCCGCCGACTTTCATTCTTTGGCGCTTCAGGTCGCCGGCCTGGTAGGTGACGCGCGCCCCGATAGCATCGCGGTTCGATTTTGTTCCAACCAGATTGATGCCCAGCCAGTGATGTTGCTTGGCGGCCTGGTTTCGCAGCAGCAGCGGGGCGCCGTCATTGACGGAGACGAGCACGTCGACCGCGCCGTCGTTGTCAAAGTCGCCGATCGCCATGCCACGCGCGGAGAGAGGTCGGGCGAACACCGGGCCGCTTTCTGCGCTTACATTCTGAAAGCTCTTGCCGTTATTGTGGAACAGGAGCATTGGTTCCTCGTAGCTAACGTCTTTTCGAACGACCTGAATCAGGTTATCGGGGTTGCCGTTGCAGAGAAACAAGTCAAGATTGCCGTCATTGTCGTAATCGAAAAATTTCAATCCCCATCCGCTCATCAGGCGTGTGGCGGACGCGATTCCGGTTGCTCCGGCTTGGTCGTCGAAGGTTTCATCGCCATTATTCTTGTATAGCGAATACATTTCGTGGTCGATGTTGGCAACGAAGAGATCCATCCAGCCGTCCTGGTTGAAGTCGGCGGAATCCAGGCCCATGCCGGAGCGGGGGCGACCGAACTCGCTGTATGCCACTCCGGCTTGCGCGCCGATTTCCTCGAATTTTCCTCTGCCTCGATTGACGTACAGGAAATTTTGCACGGTATCGTTGGCCACGAACAGGTCCATGAGGCCGTCATTGTTGATGTCGGTTGCAACCACTCCCCAGGCCTTGCCCAGGTGATTGCCAATGCCTGAACTTTGGCTGACGTCGGCGAATGTGCCGTCGCCGTTGTTGTGAAAAAGCCAACTCGCCATCGGCTTGTACAGTCGCGGCACGCAGTATCCGGGACTGTCGCCAGCGGCGCAGGGCAAGTTCTTGGACTTGTCGAAGTCCACGAAACGGCAAACGAACAAGTCGAGGCGGCCGTCGTTGTCGTAGTCGAACCAAACTGCGCTTGAAGACCATCCAAGCGCGGCGACGCCGGCCTTCTCCGTCACGTCAGCGAACGTGCCGTCGCCGTTGTTGTGATAGAGAATGCTTTTGCCATATTGGGTGACGTACAGGTCAGGAAAACCGTCGCCGTCGTAGTCGCCCACGGCTACGCCTTGGCCGTAGCCGCCAGCAGACACGCCCGCCTTCTGGGTTACGTCAGTAAACGTCCCGTCACGATTGTTTCGGTAGAGAGCGTTGCGCAGCGGAGGATTGGGTTTGAAGAAATCGCATTGGCCGCTGTTGACGAGGTAAATGTCCATCCAACCATCGTTGTCGTAGTCGAGGAAAGCGCAACCTGGGCCGGTGGTTTCCGGCAGGTATTTTTGCGGAGACTTTCCGGCAGTGTGCTTCCAGGTGATGCCACTCACCGCGGGTGTGATTTCCTCGAAGGGGTAAACGGGTTTCGGCAATGGTTGAGCTAACTGAGAGAAAGATGGGAGAGCGAGAGTACTTGCCAACCCGCGCAGAAAATGGCGTCGAGTTAACAAAAGTGTTTCTAGGATTGTAAGGGGAGTCACGATCTAATCTTTTGATCCAGCTTTCTAGTTTGGATTCGGCTGCGGTTGAGAATTGTTTTCTCCGGCGGCGCCCTTCTGAGTTAATTGTCGTTGAATAGCAAATTGCTTGTCGCCGTCTTCTTTGCGGCCGGTCCGGCTGTATGCGATTGCCAGCAAATAATGCGGAGCTGGGTTTTCGGGCTCAAGTCTGACCGCATTCTCCAGAGGCGGAATCGCTTCGGAAAATCGCTTGGCTGAGCCCAGACAAGCTCCCAGTCCAACAAAGGCATCGCCAAAACCGGCGTCCAGTTTGGTGGCACGCGAAAAGTGCTGGATGGCGTCATCCCACTGTTGATTCTGTTGCGCCAGTGCGCCCAGCACGTACTCCGCGCCCGCATTCGAAGGATCGATCTCGAGTTCCTGTTGCATTTCTTTCTTTGCCTCCTCGGCGACGGTTGGAGGCGGATTGGGCTTGGATAGCAACAACCTTCCGAGCCGGAAATGAATGCCGGGCATACGCGGGTTCAGCTCGATGATCAGGCGATATTCCTTGGCGGCGTCATCCCATTTTCCTTGCGACTCGAAGGCCTCGGCGTTGAGCTCATGCGCCTGCGCGGACTTGGGTGCCGTGGTGGCTAGTTCTGCTGCTGCGCGGGTCGATAGATCCGAATAGGTATGTACGGAGAGGTAAAGAACTTCAGGGTCGTGGGGGAATTCGCGATTCAAGAAGCGGAGAAAGTCTTCAGCCGCGTCGGGTTGGTCGGCAAACATGGCGCAGCGCACGCCGGCAAAGCCGACGCTGCGTTTGAGGTCCTTGTCGGTAAGATGCGGCCTCGCTTGCTGCAAAAGTGGCAACGCTTCCTTGCAGTGACCCGATTGGGCAAGGTTTACAGCTCGTTCAGCGGAGGATGCAGGGTTGCCGGGCGAGGCCTTCTTGGAAGCTTGGGCAAAGCACAACGCAGTAGCGAATCCCCAAAGCAGGAGACAAACCAGATCCTTGTGGAGAAGTCTAAACATAAAGAGGGCAGGCCCGGGGGAGACGCCTGCCCTAATAGTACAACGCGATCCTCAGAAGTAGAACTTCAGAGCAAACTGTAACTGTCGAGCATCCTGGCTGGCGTTGATCACCCCGAAAGTTGCAGTTCCGAAGCTAAAGTTCGGCGTCGCGAAGTTGGGGTGGTTGAACGCGTTCAGGAAGTCAGTACGAAACTGAAATTTCATCGTCTCGGAAATTGGGAAATTCTTTTGCATGCTGATGTCGGCATCGACGTATCCGGGCCCAATGGCGGGGCCTTGAGCGGGACAATCTCCAAATGTGCCCGCCGCGGGGGTGGTGAATGCATTCGGATTGAACCACTGGATACCTTGCACGCTGACCGTTTTGGGGTAGCTGACGGGGCTATCACAGTTCGGACGATTTTCGGGGCTGCCGGCTCCCGAGGTGTCGGCTCCAGAGATAGTAAGCGGGAAACCAGTATGCCAGGAAACAATCGGGTTGATCGACCAGTTGCCGACTACG
Organism: uncultured Acidobacteriota bacterium; assembly: GCA_963696635.1. Classification (GTDB taxonomy): domain Bacteria; phylum Acidobacteriota; class Terriglobia; order Terriglobales; family Acidobacteriaceae; genus JABDBE01. Next base: position 175,541 of record CAVOKX010000020.1, on the reverse strand, counting down.
GCATTGAGGGCCGCTGGCATGTCGTGCCCAAACTGTTTGCCCCGGCCAAAGGGCAGCTCATACACGGCGTAGGCGCTGATCACATGGGTCGAATCCCAGTAGCATCGTGCATAATCGCCAGCGGGATTATAGAGGTTCTGCCAGTAGTTACCGGAGGGCGCACCTTGTGTAGTCGTGCCCCATGTGCCGTAATAACCGTCGTCGTTGGTCATGCACTTCTGGAAACTGTACGAAAGGTTGCCTTCCAGTCCATTGCTGTATCGCTTCTGCAGCACCACCTGCAGGGCGTTGTAGTTCATGTTGCCGACGGAGGCCGTGTTCTTCACATTGCCGAATCCGTTGGGACCAAAGGTAGGCGTAGTCGTAGTAATGCCATTGATGACGGTTCCGGTCGGATTTTGGCCGCCGATCAACGGATAGGTGACGGCGCCATTTGGCTGCAGATAGCCTTGCGCCAGCCACTCGGGGACCATGAGGTGAGTTGTGCTCTGACCAACGTAGCCGACTTGAAGAGTCGTATTGTTGGCAAGCTCGCGCTGCACGGAGAGGTTCCACTGGTTGGCGACGGCAGGTTGCACAGTGCCGCTCCAAGCCAGCATGGTGGCGCCGATGAAAGGATCAGCGGCGGGCGCAGCTATACTAAAAGCACTCTCGGTGCTAAACGCCCCGCCGGTAGCCACGTTGTTGGCTTCGATCTGGGGAGCTGTATAAGGAGGGTTTTGCGGAAGACGCAAATTAGTGCCAGTGCCTTCCAGATAAGACGATACCGTAAAGGCGCCACGAACCACGGTTTTGTTTGACTCGCCGGGACTCCAGGCGAAGCCGATGCGAGGTTGATAGTCCGGCAATCCGTAGGTGGTTTTGTAAAGACTACGGCTGAACCCGTTGCTTCCTACAACCCCGGCAGGCACGGGCGTGTTGCCGATGAATTCCAGCGCGCCGGTATCGATATTTACTCCGACTTGACGATTATTCATTTCGACCCAAGGCGTGCGGGCTTCATATCGAAGACCGAGGTTCAAAGTCAGGTTGTGGCTCACCCGCCAGTCGTCCTGAACAAAGCCGGCGAAGAGCCAGTCGCGCTGATGCCATTCTCCGGAACTGGTGCCCCGGCCTACGTCTTCTGGAAGACCAAGGGCCCAATCAGCGGCCGGGTCGCCGCCGGTACCGTTCCCTGAATAGTTGCCGCCAGGGCCGTTGCCAAAGAGTATGGCACCCAGTTCCCCGCTATTGCCGCTGTAGAACACGTTGATGTTGTAATGATTCATCTGATAGCCGGTCTTGATGACGTGACGGCCGTGAGTGTAAATAAGCACATCATCAAACTGGGTCACGGTGGAAGAAAACTTTTCTGTAACGCTCGCGGATCCGAGATTTTGCAACGTCCCCGCGGTAATGTTGGTAATCGAACCGCCAGCAAAACCGAACTCCGGAAGGCCATCGATACCGGTGGGATTGCCATTTAGCATGCCGATGGTGTTGCCCAAGGCTCCCACGGACGGGTCGAAGGTGGTCAGACCATGGGGCAGTTTAACGTAGTTCTTCCCGAAACGTGCTTCGTTGAGCAGATTGGACGAGAACGTGTGACTCCAGCTGAGCACTGCTCCCTGTAAATAAGCTTCATTCACCATATTGCCCAACAGGGGCTGGGAGTTAATCAGAGGATCGTACTGATTGCCCTTCGAATAACGGAAAGAAATGTGGTCCTTATCCGATGCGTTGTAGTCGACCTTGAAGTCGCCCTGATCAGAATTGTATTGCTGGTCGATGATGTTGACCGCTTGGCCAAATCCGTTGGGGAGTGTGGCCACGGCTTTCGGATACAGCCCATTAGTGACCAGAGAGGTAAATGCAGGATTCAGCATGTTTGCCGGAATAATGTTGCCGGGAAACGGCGTCCTCAAAGCCGGAGCCAGGATTGAACAAGGAGTGCCGGAGGTTCCTCCTGTCCCAGCGGCGCACGGGTTGTAGAGCTTTGCGGTCAGAGCACTAAAGTTGCCGCCAATCTCGGCGGGCGTAAGGACGCCGATGGTGCTGGAGGACGCGGGATGGTCCAGGCGTCCCCCCTGGTAGTCGGCAAAGAAGAACAGTTTGTTCTTTATGATAGGACCGCCGAAGGTGCCACCAAACATATTCCAGCGCAACTTAGGCGTGGGCAGGACACCGGTCGGCGTACCTGCTGTCAAGCCATTCTCCCACTGGTTGGCGTTGAAAAAGTCATTACGGAAGAACTCAAATGCATCCCCGTGATAGCGGTTGGTACCCGACTTGATTGTGGCATTGATAATTCCGCCGTTGTAGTTGCCGAATTCCGCGGAAGCGTTCTGGGTAATGATATTGAATTCTCCGATAGCATCGGGGGAGGGCGTGAAGCCAAGGAGATTATCCGATACCTGGTTGTTATCGATCCCGTCCAGCAGGAAGTTGTTGGCCTGTTCGCGGTTCCCGTTGATATAGGGGCGGCCCGATTCCTCGGCGGTGTTGGATCCAAGATTCATACTGTGGGGATCGACGGACACGGAACCGGGAGAAAGTAAGGTCAACTGCACATAGTTGCGGGTCTCCAGCGGAAGATTGTCGGCGGTTCTGGAGTCGATGATGTTGTTCACCTGGGCATTTTCCGTCTGCAGTACGGGCGCAGAGCCAGTGACTTCGAGGGTTTCTGAAACCTTGCCGATCCTCATCTGGAAGGTGAGGCGAGCCGTCTGGTTGAGCACCAAAGTGAAAGGCGCGTGAACGGCAGTGTCGAATCCGGGCGCGGTCGCCTTCACCTCGTAGGTGCCGATGGGCAGGTGCGTGAGATTGAAGGCGCCATCGTCGTTGGTCTGGGCAGTATAGAGAGTGCCATGCTCGGTGTCCCGAGCGACCACGGCGGCAGCCTTTATCGGCGCCCCGCTGGGATCTACAACTGTGCCCACAATTGCGGCAGTGACTTCCTGGCCCAACGCTGCTTGGAAAGCCCCTAGAAGTCCGATCAATAGCAAGAGGGCAAGCCCAATTCTTATCGACTCACGCATCGCCACACCTCCACAGAAAGACAGCTTGATTTGGAAATGCCAGCCCTGAGTAGCTGGCAACACACCCACACCACGAATAAAAGGTCTGGCCAATGCTATATAGTAGAGCGCATATCATCGTCAAGGAAAAAATGAAAGGAATGTAAATTTTTTCCCCGCCGTCAATAGTGTTATTGGTCTATAGCACAGCTTACCGAGTCAATCTCACATTGTAGGATGGAGCTTGGGATTCTCCTGTGGAAAATAGTGACCCCCGAGGATACGCAAAATGGAATAATTTGCTCTGGAAATCAATATCTGCGCTATTATATGTCGCCAGGCTCTTTACAACTGTCACAGAGCAGGCTAAGGTGGGAGTCTTTCCAGGTGTCCAGCTGCTCTATAGCATATGACGAAACGCTCTATAGCGCAAATGGAAGAACGAAGAGATTTAGAGCCAGCGTAGGAACACAGGTCTTGGTGGCTTTAGCTCTATAGCAGATGTCCGCGTAAAACGCGAATTATCCGTTCGCTTGCAGCACCAGTGGGATACAAACTCGATTATTTCTTAGCCGAATGACTCTGGAGAGCATTCATGCCACACAATCACCAAAACGGGATGCCTGCTTATAAGAAAATTCAGGCGACGATTCTAAAACGAATTGAAAGCGGACACTTGAAAGCGGGCGATGCCGTCGAGTCGGAAAGGGAACTCGCGAAAATCCACAAGGTGAGTCTGATGACCGCGCGCCATGCTTTGACCGTGCTCGAACGAGAGGGCATGGTGCAGCGCCGGCGGGGTGCGGGGACTTTCGTGGCGCCTCCCAAGATCCATTTCAACAAATTGATGGGTTTCACCGAGTTGATGGCCGGTCGAAATCTAAGTGCTTGCTCGAGAGTTCTTTCGTTCAACGTTGTCAACGAGCATTCCATTGCAGCGCGTCTGGGGTTGGCTGACAACACTGCGCTGAGCAAACTCACGCGGCTGCGACTGGGAGCCGACCAGCCGTTTGCCTTGGAAACTTGCTATTGGCCTGCCCAGGAGTTCACTCGTCTCACTCGCGCCTCGTTTGCACGTGGGTCCCTATTCTCAATTCTGGAGCACGATTACGGTATTCAGTTGGCGTATGCCGATGAAGAAGCCGACGCTGCCGCGGCCGAGTCCACTACAGCGAACCTTTTGCAGGTTCCACGCGGACATCCTCTGCTTCGCATCCGCCAGGTAATTTACTCAACCCAGGGAAAGGCGACTCTTTATGTATTGGGTCTGTATCGCTCAGACCGGTACAACTTGTTGGTACGGAGATTTCGGTAGAAGTTATGAGTTGGAGTCGCTGCTCCTGAGGGCTTGATAGGCAGCTCCCCACACCGGAGCATCCTCGTTCACGACCACCGAGATTGGCACCCGCGCCAGCACCGAAGCGAATTTGCTCTTCCCGCAAAAAGCGCGGAAAAACGTGCCGTTTCGAAGCTTCGCGAGGATTTTTGGAGCGATGCCTCCCGCCACGTACACTCCGCCGAGGGCCAGCGTCCGCAGCGCCAGGTTTCCGGCTTCCGCACCATAGGCTTCCGTCCACACTTCGAGGGTCTCGACGCAAACCGGGCAAGACTCTGTCAACCCCTGCTGCGTGATTTCTCTGGCCGCATCGCTTTCCGGGGCATCGAAGGATGGGTGGCGCAACGACGGGTTTAGAAATTCGTGAATCCTGCGGAAGCCCCGGCCGGAAATGATTTCCTCGCATGACACGTGCGGCAGTTGTTTATTCAAATGAATGAGCATCTGAATCTCGATCTCAGTACGGGGCGCGAAATCTGCTTGTCCTCCTTCCGACCGTGCCACTCGATACTGCTGGCCATCCCAGAAAAGAATGGCCTCGCCTAACCCGGTTCCCGCGGCGATCACCGCCTTTGTCGCCCGATGCTCAGCGGTTCCTTGATTCAACATGACGAAGTCGTTTGCAGCGAGCCGATCCAGACTCAGAGCAGTCGCGATGAGATCATTAAGCAATACTACGTTGTTTAAATGCAGCTTCTGCGCCAGGGCCGATCCGTTCAGGACCCATGGGAGATTTCCTGCATGAAGAGAGCCATCGACAACTACCCCGGCTAAACCAAATCCTGCCGCCTCAATTTCTCGAATGCCAGCGCTTTTATTAACCCCCGCGGCTTGTTCGAGGAAATCTCCTATCAGATCCTCGAATCCAGCGTAGTCGCGCGTCGAAAGGCGACGTTGGAAGACGGAACGTAGGGTTGGTCCGTTTCTTGCGAACAGTCCAAGACTGCATTTCGTTCCCCCGACATCGCCCGCAAGAATCATCTTCGTTTGACTACGTCCGCTTGCTCGATTGACTGTGTAATTGCTAACCTGCGAGCACTCATTTCAGAGATATTCGTCAGGAGAGAAAGCCGCAATCCTAGAAGTAACGTCCACTATACTGCATGTTGAATCCGCTTTGGACCGAACGCTGTTCGCCACCGGTGCGAGTTCTACCCTATTGTTTCGATGCTCCACGGCGGGTCAGCGTAGCCTACCCTCCTGCAGAAACCGAGACGGGGCGAATCGAACTTAACGCCGCAGTGCTTGATTCATTTTCTTAGTTGCGTAGCCGTCAATTGATTTTTCACCTCAGTCTGCGATAATCGAGCGCCACCCTACGGCTATGGAGAGGTCGTGTCCACTTTTTCTCCCCATCGACGAGCGCCGGATCGACCGCCGGCGAAGCACGAACCTGCGTGGATACTCCAACTCACGCCACAAGAACGGAGCACACTGGTCGCCACGTTTGGCGGGTGGGCGCTGGACGGCATGGATGTCATGGTGTACAGCTTCGTCATCCCCAGCTTGATTGCAGCCTGGCACATCAGCAAAGGTGAGGCAGGTTTGCTGGCCGCCGTCGTACTTCTGATATCTGCCGTCGGCGGCTGGCTCGCCGGATTGCTGGCTGACCGTTTCGGACGCGCCCGCATACTGCAAATCACGATTGTGTGGTTCGCCCTTTTCACGTTTCTCAGCGGATTCACGCATTCGTTTTGGCAACTGCTGCTGACCCGTGGCCTGCAGGGCCTGGGTTTTGGCGGGGAATGGGCGGTGGGCTCCGTGCTTATGGGCGAAACCGTCCGCGCCCAGCATCGGGGCAAGGCGGTAGGCACGGTGCAGGGCGGATGGGCCATTGGTTGGGGCCTGGCCGCCATTTTCTATACCGTGCTCTTCTCCGCACTGCCAGCGGCCATAGCCTGGCGAGCCATGTTCTGGATCGGCATTTTGCCGGCACTACTGGTCTTCTACATCCGGCGCTATGTGCCCGAACCCGCGGTCTACAGCCTGACGCGCCAAAAGCTGGCGAGTTTGGGAGACCGAGGGCGCTTCCTCGAAATCTTCGGGCCGGCGCTTCTGCGCATCACCCTATTGACTTCCCTTATGGCTACCGGCGCGCAGGGCGGCTATTACGCAATCACTACCTGGTTGCCGACCTACTTGAAAACCGTGCGTGGACTCTCAGTGCTGAACACCGGGGGTTATCTCATCGTGGCGATCGCGGGCTCCTTCGTCGGCTACATGGTTAGCGCATATCTCACCGACCGGCTCGGGCGCAAACGGACGCTCATAGTTTTTGCTGCATCTTCGTTTGTCACGATTGCTGTCTATACTTCCGTGCCCATCAGCAACGGGGTGATGCTGCTGCTCGGATTCCCGCTGGGCTTTTTCGCTTCTGGTTCGTTCAGCCCGATGGGATCCTTTCTGACTGAGCTATTTCCCACACGGATTCGCGGTTCTGCCCAGGGCTTTGCTTATAACTTCGGTCGGGGGGTCGGAGCACTTTTCCCCACATTGGTCGGATATCTGAGCGCGCGCCTTTCTCTCGGACACGCGATTGCCTGTTTCGCGGTAACCGCCTACCTGGCCATGATTGTTGCAGTGTGCTTACTGCCGGAGACGAGGGGGAAAGAATTAAGCGTGGCTGACTAACTCGCAATGCTTTCGCCGATCGGGACTATCAGCAATTAGAAATCAACGTTCAGCACGAGCCGTAATCGTGGGCTAGTTCTCCAAGCAGAAGTGAGGGCGCAGTCTCTAATTGACGAAAGCATCCAAGTAACCGCCTCGGTCTAGATCCCTTTCGGCCAGCAAAAGTCTCATTCGTTCTTTCAAGATTTCAAGCTTGGAGGGATCTTTTTCCTCCGCCACCTTCTTGCACAGCGCGCGGAATGTCTCGATGTCAAGCACTGAGAAACCTCTCGGCTCAATTTACACATGGAGCACCCTGCTGCGCTGTTCAAAAGTGGACAAGCCGGCATCCGCAAATGAGCGGTACATAAATGAAGACTCCGATAAGTCCCGGCTGACCATCGCGCTGTTCAATGGCCGCCCGGGCGCCAGGGCAGCCGTGCAACCAAGATCCCCAGTTCGGTATCCAACTGTGATGGGAAGCCCATAACCAAGGTAACGTCTGCCCTTACGGCCGGTGTTGTATAATCCCATTTGCCGGTGACGGCTACATGCAATTGTTCACATCGAAAAATCGTAAGGCTGGCGGACGCGAATGGCGTGGAGTGCTGGTTGTCATTGCCATTTGCTCCTTGACGCTAAGTGTCGCCACCCGTTTTTGGGCTCCTTCGATTTCTCAATCCCACATCGTCACCAAGTCGATTGACCAGCGATCTGTCGATCCCAAACGGCAGCATCTTAATAAAGACGCTACTCGCTGGGTGGCACCGCTGATCGATTTCAGCATCCTTGCGCCCGCCGCAATCGAAGCCCGGCTGGCTCCCACGGGGCCTATTCTTCCGAAGCACGTTTTCACTGAAAGCCTGTACAACCGGCCCCCTCCATCATCTGGATTCCTCCTTTAGTTTTTTCACGTAGTTCTGCATTGGTTTGATCCGGTTATGGGCCGTGATGGGCAGGTTCTTGGCTGCTCTGACGGCATTTTGGTGGCGCGATTGGCCGCGACCGGATAGGGTCAATTGACAGTTCATGGAGAGGATTCGCATGGCGCTTCAGCCTATACCCGTCGAGGAGCTTGATGCTCTTCGCTGTTTAGACACCTGTACGGTCTCGAATGCGATCGAGACCTTTGAGGTCAGGCTGCGGAACGCCGGCTTCGCCCACGCCCACATACGCTGCATGTTTGAAGACTTTCCTCCCATGGTCGGATATGCCGCTACCGCCCAATTGCGCAGCGGCGAGCCCCCTATCGCAGGGCGAATTTATGTGGATCGTACGGATTGGTGGAACTCCATTCTCGAAGTGCCCCCGCCGCGCATTGTGGTTTTGGAGGATTTGGACAAACCTCCGGGAGTGGGAGCTTTTCTCGGAGACATGCACGCTGCGATCCTGAGGGCGCTAGGTTGCGTCGGGTATGTGACCGATGGCGCGGTGAGGGAACTACCACAGGTAAAGGATTTGGGAATGCAATTGTTTGCCGGAAATGTAGCGGTGTCGCATGCTTACGCCCATATCTTCGATTTTGGGTCGAAGGTTAAGGTCGGTGGATTGGAAGTGCGTCCGGGCGACCTGTTGCATGGGGATCGGCACGGGCTTTTGACTGTTCCCAAAGAAATTGCGGCAGAGATCCCGGCGGCTGCGGCCAGATTGGAGCAGGAAGAGAAGAGGGTCATTGATTTTTGCCGCTCGCGGGAATTTTCAGTGGACAAGTTACGCCACGTACTCAAGGGGTTGACGTAGCCGGAGATTGCTGGCCGGAATGCCAGAGAGGGCGGGTGTTTACAAACTGATGAATCAACATGGCCACGTTCGTCGGAGAAGTCGCTTCAGCACAGGTTTGTCCAATGCTTTTGCGTACCTAACAATCGCGTTTACCGCCATGCTAGCGCTCGGACTGTCCGCGTGCAGCGGCGGACGCAATGAGAAAGTTGAGGCCAGTGCTCGGCAGGCGATCACAGTCGGAGTGACCCACGCGGTGAAAAAAACGTTGAGCCGGCAAATTACTTTGTCGTCCGAGTTGGTGCCTTTTCAGGAGATCGACGTATATGCAAAGGAATCCGGCTACGTGCAGAAATTGAACGTCGACTATGGAAGTCACGTGAAGACGGGCGACGTGATGGCGACGCTGGAGATTCCGGAGTTGGAGGCGCAGTTGCAGCAGGATCAGGCCGAGATCAAGAACGCGATGAACCAGGTCACTCGCGCAGATCACGAACTGAAACGCTACGATGCGCAATACAACGCGCTCCATCTGGAATACACGCGGTTGAACGGGGTTTTCCAGACTCAGCCCGGCATTGTGGCACAGCAGGAAGTGGACGATGCGCAGGGCAAGGATTTGGCCGCGGCCTCGCAAGTGGACGCTGGGAAAGCAGCGTTGGACGCGGCGGAGAGCCAGTTGGCAGCGGCCAAAGCGAAACTGGCTCACGATCAGACGCTCTACGACTATGCGAAGATCACGGCGCCATTCGCAGGAGTAGTGACGGAACGCTATGCGAACCTGGGCACTCTAGTGCAGGCGGGCACGGGTTCGAGCACGCAGGCGATGCCGATTGTTCGCCTGTCCCAGGACGATCTGTTTCGCCTGGTCATTCCCATTCCAGAGTCGTACGTTCGTTACATCCGGATCGGAGATCCGGTGAATGTTCATGTGCCCTCCCTGAACCGGACTTTTCCCGGCAAAGTGGCCCGCTTCTCGGTAGACGTGAGGGCAGACACCCGCACCATGCACACCGAAGTGGATGTTCCGAATCCGCAGCGCGTGTTGATGCCCGGCCTGTACGCCGAAGCGGAAGTGGCGCTCGATGAAAAAGAAAATGTTCCGACCGTGCCATTGCAGGCTTTAACCCACGAAGGCAATAAGACAACTGTTTTTGTGGTGAAGCCGGACGGCGAACTGGAGGACCGCGCGGTGCAGGTTGGACTGCAGACGGCCAGCGATGCGGAAATCGTTTCCGGATTAAATGAAGGCGAGCAGGTCGTGGTCAGCGATCATAGCGGCTTGAAGCCTGGTCAAAAGGTGCACCCGCAAGCCATGGCGGTAATGCAGTACCAGGAGCAGAACGCACAGTAGCAGCGTGATTGGATAACGTTTATGCCTGGATTTTCAATTCGCAATCCGTACTTCATCATCGTGATCTGCCTGGTGCTCCTGGTGATTGGCGTAACCAGCATCGCGCGTATGCCGGTGGATTTATTTCCGCCCATCAACCTGCCCGAAGTCGTGGTAGCTACTTTTTATTCCGGTATGCCGCCGGAGGACATCGAGACCGATATCACGGATCCCCTGGAGCGCTTCTTTACGCTGGCTGCCGGTGTCGATCACATGGAGTCTCGGTCGCTGCTGGGTGTAAGCATTATCCGCGTGTATTTCCAGCCGGGAACCAGCCCGGATGCCGACGTGACCGAATTGTCCAACTTAGCGCTCGCAGACTTGAAGCGGCTGCCGCCGGGAACCCTTCCCCCGGTGGTGTTGAAATTCGATGCCTCCAGCTTGCCGGTGGCGTTGGTCACGGTCAAGGGAGAAGGCCTTAACGAAACTCAGCTTCACGATTATGCGCAATTTCAGATCCGCAACCAGATCGCGGTTGTGCCGGGCGCCGAGATTCCCGGCGTGTTCGGGGGAACCTACCGCCAGATCATGGTCTATGTCGACCCGTACAAGTTGCTGTCCCGGCAATTGAGTCCGATGGACGTAGTGGGAGCGGTCAACGATTCGAACCTCATTCTTCCGGCGGGCGACGTAAAGATGGGCCCCTACGATTACTTTGTTTATTCCAATAGCCTGGTCGACAACATGGACCAGTTGGGCAAGCTCCCGCTCAAGATCAAAGGACACTCCTGGGTCACGGTGGACGACGTTGGGAAGGCAGAAGACGCTCACCAGATTCAAACCAACATAGTGCGGATTGACGGCCAGAAATCCGTGTACATCCCCGTGATGAAGCAGGGCGGCGATACCAACACGATTGCGGTAGTGGACGCTCTGCGCGCACTTACCAAGCATCTGTACGATATTCCCAAGCAGATGACCACCAGCATCGTGTTCGACCAGTCGGTGTACGTGAAAGAAGCCATCGAGACGGTGTTGCACGAAGGATTTCTGGGGCTGATTCTCACCAGTCTGATGATCCTGATTTTTCTCGGAAGCTTTCGAGCCACCTCGGCCGTGCTCCTTTCCATCCCGTTATCCGCATTGGCCGCGTTCGTCGTGCTGGCTTTGATGGGGGGCACGGTAAACACGATGATCCTGGGGGGGATGGCGCTGGCTTTTTCGCGCGTGATCGATAACTCGGTAATCTCGTTGGAGAACATTTACCGCCATCTGGAAATGGGTGCGGTGCCCCTGATCGCCGCCGAAGCTGGGGGTGCGGAAGTGAACCTGGCCGTGCTTGCGGCAACCCTGGTGGATGTGGTCGATTTCTTTCCGGTGGTTTTTCTCTACGGCGTTTCTAAATTCCTCTTCTCAGCTTTAGCTTTGGCGTTCTGCCTCTCACTGCTGGCGTCATTTGTGGTAGCCATGACGGTGATTCCTTTGTTCTGTTCCCGCTTTTTAAAATCTGTGCCTCACGCTGCCGAGCATGAACATAAAGGATACGAAATTGAGCCAGAAAAAGCGGCGAGCCAATCTTGGATGGACCGGTTCAACGCGCGTTTCAACCGGATGTTCAACAAGATTCTGGATTATTACGAGCACTGGGTGAGGCGGGCGCTGGTTCGCCCGGGCTTGACCGTGCTGGCTCTGAGCGGCGTGTTCCTGGTTAGCCTGGCGATTTACCCACTGCTCGGGTTGGCGTTATTCCCGAAGACGGATGCCGGGCAATTCACGATTAACCTGAAGGTACCTACCGGCACTCGCATCGAAGTCACCGATCAATACATCGCCAAGGTGGAAGACTTGATCCGCCACACCGTGGAAGCGAAAGACCTGAAGTTAATCGTGTCCAATATTGGAGTGGTCCCGGATTTCTCTGCGCTGTACACCACCAACGCCGGCCCCTATACCGCAACCGTCCAGGTGCAGTTAAACGAGCCTCACCGGGTGAGCAGTTTCGATTACATGGACCAGGTGCAAAGCCGGGTGACGAAACAGTTTCCGGATATTCGGACATTCTTTTCCAGTGGCTCGATGGTCGACGCCATTTTAAACGCCGGCATGCCCGCGCCGATCGACGTGCAGGTAAGCAGCCCGGATTTGCATCAAATCTATGGCATCGCGCAGAATTTAGCCTCGGAAATTCGCCGACTGCCTGGGGTGGGCCAGGTTTACATTCCGCAGGATATGAATTATCCCACCCTGCGCCTCGATGTTGATCGTGTACATGCGGGAGAGCTAGGACTAACCCAGAAAGACGTAGTGGACAACGTTATCACCGCGCTCAATTCCAACTACATGATTGCTCCCAACTACTGGGTGGATCGTAAAAGCGGCAACGATTACTACTTGACAGTACAGTTTTTTGAAAAAGGCCAACCTGCGATTCACGACATGGCGGATTTCGGACAGATTCCCCTGCGAGATCCGAACAACGGAGAAGGCATGGGCTGCGGCCCGACCGGCCCAGCCCGGCCGGGTGGCCCACCGCCCTCATGGGCCTGCGCTGGTCAAGGACGGCCGATTACGGTGCTCAACAATGTGGTGAACGTGAGACAAGTTCAGACTCCAACTGAGGTTGACCACTATCAGATTCAGCGAGCCATGGACGTCTACGTGACACCCACCGGAGAAGACCTCGGCCGCGTCACCAGTTCGATTCGCGACATTCTGGCGAAGACTAGCATTCCCAGCAATGTGCGAGTGAATCTGCGGGGAATGGTGCAAGGGATGGAAGCATCTTTTAAGAGCTTTGCCCTCGGCTTCCTGATCTCCTTTTTGCTGCTATTTCTGATTCTGACCGCGCAATTCAAATCCTTCATCGATCCCTTTCTGATCATGCTGGCCATCCCCATGGGATTCGTCGGGGTGCTGATAATTCTCCCGCTCACCCACAGCACGTTGAATGTCATGTCGCTGATGGGAGTGCTGATGCTGGTGGGAATTGCAGACTCCAACAGCATTCTGATTGTTGACTTCGCTCACAACCTGGAGCGGCAGGGCTTGTCGGCAGAGGACGCGGTCATCACCGCGTGCCGGGTGCGCTTGCGGCCAATTTTGATGACCTCCCTCGCGACCATTATCGGCATGATTCCCATGGCACTGAAATTGGGAACTGGCGCAGAGCAGTACACGCCCATGGCCCGCGCCATCATCGGAGGACTCACTTCGTCAGTTCTCTTGACCATCTTCATTGTGCCCGCGGCGTACTTGCTGGTCTATGGCAGAGGTAAGGGACAGGTGGCGGAGACTGTGCCCGGTGAGCCGGCAAAGTGATCTGGAATGCTGGTTATGAGCGTCAAGCTTTACATCGCGATTGTGGCTCTGCTGGCGACTGGCGCGATGGCCAATATCGCGACCTGGAAGTCCGGGGGAGGATTTTCATTCTGCCCGTAGAAACGTAGTAGCTACGTTTCTACGACCATGAATTCCTGATGTCTGGAAGGCTCGTCTGATGAAGCCAAAACAATATGCAATTTCAATAGTCCTGCTGGCTCTCTTAGCGCTACCGGCACCGATTCGTTCCCACGCGCAGGCATCGCCCGGCGGTTCGCGAGCGGATGAACTTCCGCCTGCTCCCAACCCGCAATCAAACCAAAGCGCGCGCCAGATGCCAACACCGGGAACACGTTTGACCCTCTCCGCCAGCTTCCCTCCCCAGAGCGGAGGGCAAGCATCCGCGCCTGCCACTCAGCCAGCGGTGCCACCCGGCCCAACTCCGGCGGGAGTTATGCGTCTGACCCGTATCGAGGCGGAACAGTTAGCGATCAAAAATAATCCTCGCATCAGCGTTGGCCGTCTGCTCGCCTTGGCCCAGCACCAGGTTTATCGTGAGACCCGGGCGGCCGAACTTCCCACCTTTAACGGAGCGATCACTGCGGCCGAGACCAATGAGGGAAGCCGCATCGGCATAGGCGAACTCAATGCGCCCCGTCTGCTGGATCATGTCGGCGCTGGCGTTATCTTCACTCAACTAATCACTGATTTTGGGCGTACCATTAACCTCGTTTCCTCCTCCAAGCTTCGCGAGAAGGCGCAAAATGCCAGTGCCCTGGCAACCACCGAAGACATCGTTCTGGCTACCGACCAAGCGTTTTATAACGCCCTTCAGGCCCAGGCTTTGCTCAAAGTGGCGCAGCAAACCGTCAGCACCCGGCAACAGGTCGAAAGTCAAGTCGACGAACTCGCTAAGAACAAGTTGCGATCAACTCTGGACTTGTCCTTTGCCCAGGTCAATCTGTCGCAAGCCAAACTGCTGCAACTCGATGCGCAGAACAATGTTGACTCAACTATCGCCGCGCTGACTGCGGTTCTTGGTTTCGATAAGCAGATCCGCTACGAATTGATCGAGGAAAATACGCAATTACCGGCTCCTCCGCCGGACATCGACGTGCTCACCAATCTTGCCCTGCAGCAACGTCCTGATCTGCAGGCGCTCACCTATAACCAAATGGCAGCGGAAAAATTCCGACGCGCTCAACGCGACCTGCTCCTGCCTTCCATCAATGCGCTGGGCGTCGTCGGTGGGATTCCGGTACGTCCTGACTGTGTCGATGGTAGCTGCTCTCCCAACTATTTCACCTCCAGTTGGTTCGGAGCTATTGGGGTCAATGTGAACATCCCGATCTTTAACGGGTTCTTGTTCACCGCGCAGTCTTCGGAGGCAAATTTCAACGCCAAGGCGGCTGCGGAAAACACCCGCGACTTGCACGATGTGGTGGTACGCGACGTTCGCACAGCCTGGCTGTCCGCGAACACGGCATTTCAACGGGTTGGTGTGGCCGCCGAACTCGCCAAAGAAGCCGACCTGAGCCTCAGCCTCGCCCAGAGCCGTTATCAGTTGGGATTGGGCTCGATCGTCGAACTGAGCCAGGGACAACTACAGCAGGCTGATGCCGCCATCGGATATGTCAACGCACAGTACCAGTACCGGCTTGCTCTTTCCACGCTGAACTTTGAGGTCGGAGCCCAGCCCTGAGATGCCAACTAGAGATTTGGCAAACGTCAGGCCGAATTACTTACATCCAGGCTGGCTATGACTACTGCTCGAGCTTGACGGTTTGAATATGAAACCGCACGAATTTTAACAGTAATGTATTCGTTCATTCGACAAGCATTCGTCGCGTACAGGAGGAAGCACGATTCATCTTCCAGTCACAGGCGGCGCAAGCGAAAGCTACCGCTTGGTACACGGGAATGGCTGATTCTTACCTTCGGTATTGCCATGCTGGTTGGCACCATATTCATACTCGCGCTGTACTACCAGCCTGGGAGGTGAGACCTGCGATAGTAACAATGAGCAAAGCCGCAGAGCAACATTAACTCGCTGGAACATGACGCGAAGGCGGTCCCCGTCGTAGAAACTAGCTACGTTTCTACAGATATGAACCCCCTCAGTGCCCGTAGCCGCCACCCTCCAGCGAAACCTTTCCGCGGAACATTCGATAAACGATGATGAAATAAACCAGGGCCAGGCACATTCCAAACGCCCACCAGACAAGCCCCACATGAAGGGTGTGCGGCCCGGAGAGCGCCTTCGCGATCGTGATGTCATATTGCGATCCAGTCGTGGACGGCAGCAGGCGCGGATAAAGTCCTAGTGCTGCTCCAACCAGCATCACCGTGAGATACGCGCACGAACAGGCGAACGCCTTGTGGTCGGCCTTTTTGCGGGAGAATTGAATCATGCCGAGTAGAGCGAGCACAACCGCAGCCGGAATCACGAAAAAAATCGGATATGCTTTGTAGTTTGCCAGACTGTCGGCGCGGGCAATCATTGTGGCCGGCAGGCTCACCAGAGTCACAACCAAAAGCAAAACCCAGAGGCGCCGGGCCAGATTGCGAGAACGTTCCTGCAGTTGAGCCTCGGTTTTGACCGCCAGATACAACGCGCCGTGCTCCGCCAGGGCTACCAAAGCTACCACTCCGCCAATGACCGTATACCAATCCAGAATTCCGGGCTGCGATCCGATTTGCCAGTTGGTCCAAAGCGGCAGGAAGAAATAGCCATCTTCGTGCAAGGGCACGCCGCGGATGACGTTCGCCAGCGCCGCCCCATAAAAAATCGCCAGCACCGCGCTGGAGAAAAAAAACATGCCATCGAAGAACGATTTCCAGACTCCGATGTCGATCTGCATCCGTAGCTCAATACTTGCCCCGCGCATGATCAGCAGCCACAGGACAATCATCAGCGCGAGATAAAATCCGCTGAATGCGGATGCATAGAGCAGAGGGAAGGCAAAGTACAGAGTGCCACCGCCCGCCAGCAGCCAGACTTCATTCCCGTCCCACACCGGCCCGATACTTCGCAGCATGAGTTGCCTCTCTTGCTCGTTGCGGGCGAGAAACGGATGCAGGATGCCAACGCCCAGATCGAAGCCGTCGAGCACGACGTAGGCAACCAGCATGATCGCGACCAGCCAAAACCAAATGAATCCCATCTTCTTTCCTCACGCTAAAGTTGGCACACTTTCCGACGTGCTGGTAGCCGGGCCTCTATCAATGATGCGATACACCAGCACGATAAAAAGAATCGACGTCACCGTGTAGATGCCCATGAATCCCAGCAGAGTAAACAGGCTGGTGCTGGCGCTGACGTATTTTGAATACCCCTCCGAGGTGCGAATCAACCCGTAAACAACCCAGGGCTGCCTGCCGAGTTCCGCTGTCATCCAACCGGCAGTGTTCGCGATGTACGGAAGCGGAAAGCTGAGCAGCAGTGGCCACAATACCCAGCGAGCTTGAAACAGTTGGCCGCGCCAAAGAAGAAATGCGGCAATCACCATAATCAGCGCGAAATATGTGCCCAGCCCAGCCATGATGTGATAGCTGTAGAACAACAGCGGCAGAGGCGCCGGCCATTGATCGCGAGGGAACTGGTCGAGACCCTTCACCTCTGCTTGCGTGGTTCCATAGATCAGAAAACTCAAAATGTCATTTACTACGATTGGATTATCGATGCTCTGGTTCTCCTCGTTGGGCTGGCCGATAAGCACGATGGGAGCCCCCTTCTGGGTTCGGTACAGGCCCTCCATGGCAGCCACGGCTGCGGGTTGATGTTTCGCCAGGTAGCGGCCGTGCAAATCTCCAGTAGGGAAGATCTGCACTACGCAAGAGATCACCCCCGCCACTACTCCAACTTGCAGAAAGATTTTGCCGTGTTCGGAGAATCGATTTTCCAGAACGTAAAACGCGCCCACCGAACACATCACGAAGGCAGCGGTAACTACTGCTCCAGACATGTTGTGCGCATATTGCAGCAACGCCCAGGGATTGGTCAGCAACCCCCAGAAGCTAGTCACCTCATAAGCCCCGTTGGGGAGAACCGAGTAGGCCACGGGATGCTGCATCCACGCATTGGTGACAATAATAAAGAAGCCCGAAATCCACGATCCCACAAATACCAGGAATGCCGCTCCCCAATGCTTCCAGGGCGAAAGCCGCTTTTCTCCGAATAGAAAAAGTCCTAAGAATGCGGATTCCAGAAAGAATGAGAAGACGCCTTCCATCGCCAGGGGTTGCCCAATGACGCCGCCGGTCGTCCGAGCGAACTGAGACCAGTTGGTGCCAAACTGAAATTCCATAGGAATGCCGGTAACCACCCCAAGCAGAAAATTGATGGCGAAGATCTTGCCCCAGAAGCGGACGGCCTGGTTGTAGCGTTCA
This sequence comes from uncultured Acidobacteriota bacterium, assembly GCA_963696635.1. Taxonomy (GTDB): domain Bacteria; phylum Acidobacteriota; class Terriglobia; order Terriglobales; family Acidobacteriaceae; genus JABDBE01. Next base: position 157,840 of record CAVOKX010000020.1, on the reverse strand, counting down.
TCTTTGTGACGGATCGCAATGGTCTTGAGCACCACAATTAGCAGGGCCAGGCCCATGGTTAACTGCGGAAACAAATAGTGATAGATGACCGTGAAAGCGAAGTGAATCCGATGCAGCAGCATTATGTCCATTGGCTGACCCTACGTCCGTTCAGTGCTTCCGTTGCCGCTCTCAAGCATTAATCGATAAGAGAGCAGCTCAGATTAAATTGTTGGGATGCCGGTTTCTGTGACTCGCGTCACAGTTGCTGTTGAAGATGATCAAGCACCTTTTTCCAGCCCTGGCCTCGAACGTTGAGCAATGAATTGCAGACCGTGGACAAATGAGATTCTATTCTTCCTTCCCCCCAACCACCTGGGCATGGCCGAGCGCGGCCACTAGAGCCAACCCTCCGATGACATTGCCTAGTAAGGTTGGAAGGAAGAATTCCACAGCGTAGGTTCCCAAGGAGATGGATTTCGTGACCATCAGAAAAAACATCGTAGTAGATCCGGCGATGATGTGGTTGAATCCACTGATGCCCACCAGGTAGGTCACAATAATGATAATGGCGACGCGCGCCGATTCCGCGCCGGGAAGGAGCCATACCATCAATGCGATCAACCACCCGGCGAAAATGGCGCGCACCAGCACCGTCCCGAAACCTGCTCCCATGTGGGCGCGACCAATTTCCGTTAAACACTGTTGCGTGTGCGCATCGAAGATGCCGATTTTTCCGATGCACAAGGCGAACAAGAACGTTCCCACCAGGTTTGCCGCCAGAACGATCGCCCACAGACGGAGCATCCGCAACAATGTGTCCAAGTCTTTTCGCAGCAGGAGAGGCAAAACCACCGTCAAAGTGTTTTCCGTAAAAAGTTGCTGGCGTCCCAGGATCACGATGAGGAATCCCATGCAATATCCGGCGCGCGAAATCAGCGGCCGCCACGGCTGATCGGGCAATCGGGCCATGAGCAGCCCTTCGGCGATGAACGAAAAGCCCATCGAAAGTCCTGCCGCCAGCGCCGACCACGCCAGGGCAGCTGCAGGCCGGTTTAATTCCTCCTCGCCTTCGCGCCGAATGGTCTCGTAAACCACATGGGCGCCAATCGCCAGGCGTTCCTCGACTTGCTTTTTCTCAGTACGAGTCGTGATGGTTCCTTCACCCGACGGCAGGTCGTCTTTCGCTGGCTTTTTATTCATCATGTCCTGTTCCAGAGGCGACAAACGTCCTGAAAAATGACGCGTGTCGTGTTCACAGTGCCGCTCTTTGATGAATAATCAGGCGAGGTCGTTGTTCCATGCCGCCGCGTGCAACCTTATACGGCGACATTCAACTTCACATTGTCATTTCGAGCGCAGCAGGAGTCGAGAAACCTGCTTTTCCGCCTGCACCGGCCAAACAGCAGGTTCCTCGACTTTGGCTCGAAATGACAGGCTCGAAATGAAAGGTGACAGGTGATGTCACCGTATTCTGCAAAGTTCAATAGATGGGCTAAACCACGGCAATCTGATCGCGCAGGCCGGCTGCGAAAAGGCTTTTGGGGATCATGGCATGGACTCCGCGCACGATGTCCACTACTTGCGTCACCCGGAAACTGACCGCGATGCTGCACAGGGCGTAGGCATCAAGCTTGGTGAGATCGGCGCGCGTAGCCAGAAAGTTAATCGCGTTGCGCGCCGCCAAAGTCATAGCCACGTTGAGGTCCTTGTCCAGGCCCAGCGTGATCCAGTGGGTCGGAGTCTCGGCCACCGGCCAGGCAAAATTCTTCTGCTTGTGCAGCACCACTTCGATCCGTAATTCCTGCATGCGTGTTTCCAGTGCTGAAAGATTAATTTCTCCGTCTCCCTGCACGGCATGGGAATCGCCAGTGTAGATCAGCGCCCCCGGCTTCCACACCGGGATGAACATGGTCGACCCTTCGGTCATCTCGCTCAGGTCGGTGTTGCCGCCATGCGGTCCCGGCGGAACGGAACTGGTCACGCCCGCACTCAAAGGGGGATAGAAGCCGTCTGGCGGCGCCACGCCCAACGTCCCTTGAAAGGGCTTGAGAGGCACATGAATGTCCCGGTTAAACTCCGCTGTCATATTAGGTAGATCGAGCTTCAGATATTTCACCTGTCCTTCCGGGAAATCCTGGGCCAGTAAACCGGTTCCAATCGACCCCGGGTTATTGAATACCGCTCCCCAATCGAAGGGACGAATGCGCTTATAGCGGACCTCCAGCACATCGCCAAGTTCGGCATTATTGACGTAAATGGGACCGATGATCGAGTGCGGTCCTCGTCCCGGATTACTGAGGCGAAGCTTTGCCAGGGTCTCGATGGGAACACCCGGCTGCATCTGGTTTAAAAAATGCGACCACGTGTTGGGATAGCTGATGGTATCGCCGGAATCAACTTTTAGGATGGGCGGAAGAGTAGTGTCGTACACCCCCAGATGCACGGTTTGATCATTGCTCTCGACCACGTGGACGCGACCTTGCTCGTCTTTCTGCGGCGCCGCCGCATGGCCGGACGCAGCCCCGCCTTCTAGCGCATCCGCCGCACGCGCAAGTTTTGTGAACCATGGTCCGATGCCTGCTAACGCACCCATAAAGCTGCTGGCGCGCAGCAGCCGGCGGCGGAAAACGCCGCGCGCGGTCAGGTAGCCATCAAGTTGCTCCTGGTTCATCTCGTCCATGTGCGCCAACCGGTCGGCGGCCCGCTTGGTGAAGGCCGCGTCTTTGATATCTTCGCGAAATACGCCTGTGCCCTGCTCCTCGCCGCATCCGAAGAGGTTCCCGCAATGGTGATGCTGAGGTTGAAGCGGGCTTTGCTGGTCCTGCTGGTGATTGAGATCGCGTGACATGGTTTCCTCCACAGTCGATCCGCCGAAAAAATCGTTTGGGACAAACGATACAAAGGGAAGCAAGCGCATTATATCGCACACACATCGGCATAGTGCTTTAGCAGCCAAAGAGGTCGCGCCCGGCCAAATGAACCGTTGGCGGCCATCTGGAGACCGCCCGAATCCACTAACATGTTCTCGCACTCAGTCCGAATTGGCCGCCGTTCGATTAATCTAGCCGTGTTCAATGCGCTCCTACGCTCCAGATCTTGACCTCGGCGCCTGTGGAATCGTAGTGCCAATCTCCGTCCTTCCCCTCATCGACGATGAAATCGATTGTGTCTCCGGCGGAAACCGTGAACCCCCTGGGATGGAATAACAACGGCCACTCGTAGCTGGTAATCGGCGCCTTGAGAAGCGAGCGCTTAGAATTGAGCAGAATATGAACGTACGTGGTTGTAGGCCCTTTGTCTATGCCGACGAACATTACTTCGGTCAAAATCCTCCCCGAGGATGGCGCGGTCCAACGTAACACGCTCAAGTTGCCGGCGGGGTTAAGCCCGAGGTAGTTGGGGGGCTCGCACACGCTGGACCAGCAGACCGTCCGGGTCGTGTCGTTATGGAAAACGGATGTATCGCCTTGGCATTGGGAAGTGAACCACCAACTTATGCCGGAGATATCGCAGGATCCTCCCCAAGAGTAAAGCGTGAACGGAGCGCCCCAGGCGGTCGAATAACCGTAGGACCAGACTCCGTTCGGGTTGGATTGCGTTGAGAAGTCTCTCACCGCGTCGTACGTCGGAACCGTGCTCGGTGTTTGCGCTGCGGAAGCTTGCGAGATAACCAGCAGCAGCATGAGAGTGACAGTTAGTGCTTTCAGCAGTTTCATCTCAGCTCTCCTTATCTCTTCGGCTGGGTTGCGGCAAGTGCGTTAAGGCTGCCGAGGCCAGCCGCTTGCGATTGGCCAAATTTCCTCGCGCAATGCGAATTACCGGACAAGCTCGATCCGGCACGCCGCGTTCAATGCTGTCCCAAGCTCCAAATCTTGACCTCGGTGCCGGTGGAGTCATAGTAGAAATTGCCGTTTTTACCGTAATCAACCATGAAATCGACAGTGTCCCCGGCGGAGAACGTCCAGACTTTCGGATCAAGTGACAATGGCCATTGGTATCGTGTAATCGGCGCCTTTAGAAACAACCGTTTCGAATTACGAAGAACATAAACATCCGTGCTCGTGGGGCCCACGTGGTCCAAGCCGACGAACGACACTTGCATCAAATACTTTCCCGCGGACGGAGCCGTCCAGCGTACGACGCTCAGCTGACCAGTCTGACCGGGGTGAAAGTCAAGATACGCGGCGGGAACACAAACGCTACCGAAGCAAATTCGCTTGACCGTGTCATTGTGAGCAACGTAGGGCGGATAGTAGGGGAACGTCCCAGACTTAAGCCAAGCGCTCATGCCCGTAACGGAAGTCGTGTCCGTCACCGTGTCGAGATTTAGCGTGCTCCCAAGAGTTGATTCCCAACCATAAGACCAGACACCGTTTGGGTTGGATTGGATTGAGAAGTCTCTTACCGCGTCGTAAGTGGGAGTGGAAGTACTGCGCACCTGGCCCGAAGCAACCGCCGAGATGAGCAACAGGAGTGTGATGGCGATACCGAATAGTTTCAATATTCTCATTGTCTCTCTCCCCTTTTTCAGCTGGTATTTCCACGTTGGGTTAAGAAAGCCTGCAGTCACCGCTGGTGGGGCGGGGCGTCCTCTTATTGCTTGTGCAGGCACCCACTACATCAGGGGTCCTAGGAGTCTCCGCGAAGCCTAGAAACTTGTCTCCACAGAGGCGCTTCTTTATCTGTCACTTAAGATTACTAAGGGCAAATTCACCCGGACGCAGTGACGTATGACTCCCATCAATGTGATCAATTGGCCACAATGTAGACTGCAGAGAAACACCTTCGTACAATCAAACTGAACAGGGCTCGCGGAAGCCTGCAACTTAGGAGAATTGTTGTGACGGAGAACGTGGCTGCGCTGGCACCGGGCATACAAGATAAATCACACGACGTGCTGCGTTCGGAAACCCGCCCGCTCGATACGCTTTTTAAGCCGGCTAGCGTCGCCGTCATTGGCGCCACAGAACGCGAGGGGAGCGTCGGCCGCGCCGTCGTTTCCAATCTTCGTATTCCCGCATTTCATGGCAGGGTTTATCCGGTCAACCCGCAACAGCCAACCATTCTCGGCTTGGCGGCGTATCCGTCGATCCGTGAGATCCCGGAGGCAGTCGATCTGGCCGTCATCGCCACCCCGGCAGCCACCGTTCCCGCGATTGTCGGCGAATGTGTCACGGCGGGCGTGAAGTCAGCCATTGTCATCTCCGCGGGATTTCGCGAGCACGGAACTGAAGGCCAGGAACTGGAAAGGCAAATCGCGCTGGAGCTAAAACGCGGGCAAATGCGACTGCTCGGCCCCAACTGCCTCGGGGTCATGAACCCACGCTTTGGCCTGAATGCGACTTTTGCCCAAACCATCGCCCGCCCGGGCAACGTCGCGTTTCTGAGTCAGAGTGGTGCGCTGCAGACCGCCATTCTCGATTGGAGCCTGCGCGAGCAAGTCGGCTTCAGCGCATTCGTTTCCACGGGTTCGATGCTCGATATCGGCTGGGGCGGCCTGATTGATTACTTCGGCGATGATCCTTTCACCCAGAGCATCCTTATTTACATGGAGTCGATCGGCGATGCGCGAGCCTTCTTGTCCGCAGCGCGGGAAGTCACGCTCACCAAGCCGATCATCGTGTTGAAGGCCGGACGCTCGGATGAGGGGTCGAAGGCGGCCGCTTCGCACACCGGCGCTCTCACCGGCAGCGACGACGTACTCCAAGCCGCCTTCCGGCGTGCAGGCGTGGTCCGCGTGAATAGCATCTCAGATCTGTTTTATATGGCGGAGGTGCTGAGCAAACAGCCCCGCCCGCGCGGCCCGAAGCTCACCATCCTGACCAACGCCGGCGGTCCCGCTGTGATAGCCACCGACGCGCTGATTGCCGTGGGCGGCGAACTTACTACCCTTTCACCGGATTCACTCGACGCGCTCAACCGGTTTCTACCCGCGCATTGGAGCGGCGGCAATCCAATTGACATACTCGGCGATGCCGATCCCGAGCGCTATCAGCGCGCCGCCGAGATTGCACTCGCAGACCCCAATAGCGACGGCCTGCTCGTCATCCTCGCTCCACAGGGCATGACCAATCCCGCTGAGGTTGCGGAACGATTGAAGCCCCACGCCCATGCGCATGTCAAACCGCTTCTCGCAAGCTGGATGGGGGGAACCAGTGTTGCCGGCGGCGAAGCCGTTCTGAATACCGCCGGGATTCCAACTTTTGCCTACCCGGATACCGCAACCCGAATCTTCACCCTGATGTGGCGCTATGCCTACAACCTTCGCGGCATCTATGAAACCCCGGTTCTCGCCGACGGCCCGCAAGAAGAGAGTGAAGCGCGGGGCAAGATACGCACCATCATCGAGGCAGCGCGCAGCCGGGGACGAACGTTGCTCACCGAGTACGAATCTAAACAGATTCTCACCCTATGCGGAATTCCCGCAGTCGAGACCCGGATCGCGCGCAGTGAGGATGAAGCTGCCGCAGCCGCGGCCGCAATCGGCTTTCCTGTCGTTGTGAAATTGCATTCCGAGACCATCACACACAAGACTGACGTTGGCGGTGTAAAGCTGAATCTTGGCGATCAAGACGCCGTGCGCCAGGCATACCGCGCGATCAAATCCTCCGTCACCGAGCGCGCGGGCTCCGAAAGCTTCCAGGGTGTGACCGTCCAACCCATGTGGAAAGCGAAGGGCTACGAGTTGATCGTTGGCAGTGCCACCGACGCGCAATTCGGCCCGGTAGTGGCCTTTGGTTCAGGTGGCGAATTGGTAGAGGTCTATCGTGACCGGGCACTGGCATTGCCCCCGCTCAATACCACCCTGGCGAATCGCTTACTGGAGCAAACCCGCATTTTCAAAGCGCTAACCGGCGTGCGCGGCCGCAAGCCGGTGGACATTGCCGCGCTCGAAGCTCTGTTAGTGCGCTTCAGCCGCCTGATCGTCGACAATCCTGAAATTAAGGAATCGGACATCAATCCGCTGGTCGCCTCCGCCGATCAGATCATCGCCCTCGACGCGCGATTCGTTCTGCACGACAAAAGTATCCTCGCCAGTGCGCTTCCCAAGCCTGCGGTTCGGCCCTACCCGGTGCAATACGCTTCCCCCTGGACCATGAAAGATGGTACCCCAGTGATCATCCGGCCCATCCGCCCTGAGGACGAACCGTTGATGGTGAAGTTCCACGGAGCGCTCTCTGAGCGCAGCGTCTTTCTCCGCTATTTTCAGTGGTCGAAACTTAGCCAGCGAGTCGCACACGACCGGCTGAGACGAATCTGTTTTATCGACTATGATCGAGAGATGGCGCTGGTCGCCGATCGCACCGCGCCCGATGGCGAGCATGAAATCCTCGCCATCGGCCGACTGAGCAAGCTTCACGGCAGAAGCACGGCCGAGATGGCGCTTCTGGTGCGTGATCAATACCAGCGACATGGTTTGGGAATCGAATTGCTTCGGCGGCTAATCCAGGTGGCGCGCGACGAGCATTTGGATTCAATGCAAGCCTACCTGCTCCGGGAGAACGTCGAAATGCGCGGCCTGGTCGAAAAGCTAGGGTTTCGGGTTGAGCCTCCCGACGAAACCGGAGTTCATCTTGCTTTTCTCAACCTCCGTAACGACTGAGCCCCTCGGAGCTGTCGTGACATGAATGCTGTCATCCTTAGCCCGGATGTTGCCTCATGGTGGAGCACAGACACGCTCGCGTCACGGTTGCAGACCGTATTCCCTTTGTGAACCTTCGTGTCCTTTGTGGTTGATGCCTTTCTCTCACACATACCTCGAAACCAGGTAATCGTGTCGCACTGAAGGTAACCGAGCCTCCAGTCCGCTTCCGTCCGGCCATCATCGCCCCTAATGCCGTTTCATTCTTTGCCGATGAAGAAAGAAGCAGAATCTTCCCACCCATCTCAACTTTCGGGGGGTGTATGAATAAACGAAAGACCGCCCTTCTAGTGGCTGTTTTCGTGCTTGTTTCGGCGCTGCTATCGTGGACACAAATCGAGCAAAGCAACCAGCCGTTGAATCCTGATTCGGCTCAGCCGGTCGACAAAATGCAGATGGATGAGGCCCAACCCGCTGCGCGCTCCACGTTTCGGCCCCAGAGCCACAAAACGCCAATCGTCATTAAGGAATTTAAGCACGACACCGGACCGCTACTGCGCGAGGTTCCACCGCTCTTCCCCGAACTCAGCCCTCGCTCTGAGCACGAAATCGAGAACCACGTCAATCCCAATCACCGTTGGCGTAACCAGGTACAGAAGGACCGCGTGCTGCAGCGGGAAGAAAATTCTCCGCGGACACAGACACCAAGCTTCGGCGTGGAATTCGACGGGATCGGTGTTGGCGACAGCTCTTTTTGTAATTGCATGCCCCCGGACAACGACGGTGCGGTCGGCACCACACAATACGTCCAATTTACCAACGGGGCGTATCAGGTTTTCGACAAAAACGGAAACTCGCTGCTGGGTCCGCTCGCCGGAAACGCCTTCTGGTCAGGATTTGGCGGGTCCTGTCAGACCGACGACAGCGGCGACCCAGTCATACGATTTGACGCGGCCGCCCAGCGCTGGGTCGTCTCCCAGTTTGCGCTCAACAACTCAGCCCCAGATTACGAGTGCGTAGCCGTATCCACGACCGCCGATGCCACCGGCTCCTACCATCGATACGCATTCCCCTTCAATGATTTTCCCGACTATCCGAAAATGGGCGTGTGGCCCGACGCTTACTATTTCACCTTCAACAATTTCAATATCGCGGGATCTGCGTTTATCGGCGCGAACGTCTGCGCGGCCGACCGCAGCAAAATGCTGACCGGCGCTGCCGCAACCATCCAATGCTTCCAACAGGATTCAAATCACTTTGGAATGTTGCCTGCAGACTTGGACGGGTCCACTCCTCCCGCGGCCGGTACTCCCTACTTCGTGATGGAACTGGATCCTTCGGGCAGCGCGAACCTCGATCTCTTCAAATTCCACGTGAATTTCACTACTCCCGCGAGTTCCACCTTCACCGGTCCTACCCTGATTCCGGTTGCCCCCTTCACCCCGCTGTGCAATACCCAGTACCGCGGAGCTTGCGTGCCCCAACCCACGCCGGGCAGCGATTTGCTGGAATCTCTCGGAGACCGTCTGATGTGGCGTCTGGTCTACCGCAAGTTCAGCGATCACTCCACCCTGCTGGTCAGCCACTCCATCGTGTCCGGCGGCAGTGGCGGCGTGCGCTGGTATGAAATCCACAATCCGGAAACTTCGCCTGCCGTTTTCCAATCGGGAACCTTCGCTCCGGACTCGCAGTATCGCTGGATGCCGGCGATTGCCATGGATCAGAACCAGGACATCGCTATCGGTTTCAGCCGATCCGGCCCTGCATCCGGCGAGTATCCTTCCCTGGTTTATGCCGGCCGCGTCCCTGGGGATACGGCGGGCACCATGGAATCCGAAGTTGTGTTGAAGGCAGGGGCCGGTTCACAGCAAAGCGGCGACAGCCGCTGGGGCGACTACAGTTCGTTGACCGTCGATCCCGCCGATGACTGCACCTTCTGGTTCACTGAAGAGTATGAGAAGACCACCGGTTATTTCAACTGGAGCACCGCCATTGGCAGCTTCAAGTTCCCGTCCTGTCCGCCTCCGAACTTCAGTGTTGCGGCGTTGCCTAAGACCCTTATCATCGCTCAGGGCGCCAGGAAAACGAGCACCGTCACGCTCACTCCATTGCACGGTTTCACGAGCAGGGTCACCTTGACCGTCTCCGCTTTGCCGAGCGGCGTGACCGTTGGGTTTAGTCCGAACCCGATGACCTCGACCAGCACCGTCACCATCGCCGCAGCCGCCAACGCGGTGGTGGGAAACTCCGCTGTGACCCCGACCGCAACCGGCGGGGGAATGACGCGGACCGCGGCGTTGACGCTCAGCGTGGCGCCTGCGCCCAGCTTCACGCTGATCCCGAGCGCGTCGAGCGCGAGCGTGGCTATAGGCGCTCCAGCGAAAGTCACGCTCACTACAACTGCCATCAACGGATTCAACTCTGCGCTCGCGTTGTCAGTGAGCGGACTGCCGAAGGGCGTTATCGCAGGATTTTCGCCCGCCAGCATCGCTGCGCCAGGCAACGGCGGCGGCAAGTTGACCCTTACCGAAACCACCGGCGCCACTGCCGGCAGCTACAACCTGACCGTCACGGCTGCTGGGGGAGGAGTCACGAGGACTCAGCCAGTTCACCTGACCGTGCTCACACCCAGCTTTACCCTTGCACTCGGCGCCAGCAATGCGACCATAAAGCAAGGCGGCACCATGCCAATCAAAGTAACCATGGCCGCAATCAATGGATTCAGCGCAGCTATCACTCTGTCCGTCAGTGGGCTGCCAAAGGGGGTTACGGCGACCTATTTGCCAACCAGCCTCGCAGCCCCGGGCACCGGCAAAAGCACAATGACGCTGAAGGTGGCCTCCGGAGCCGGGTCGAATACCGGCGCTTCCACGCTGACGGTGACCGGCAAAGGCGGAGGAGTGACCCAGACTCAGAAACTCACGCTCACCGTTACACACTGACGCATTCAGCTCCGCAGAGCTTTGTCATTGACAGCACGATTCATATCAGACAATATTTATATACATACATTATCTATAAGATAATTACAGATCTTTGACAATCTGCCCTATACGGGTGCCCCAGGTCTCGCGGTTTTCGAGACCTGGGAGCCTTCCCAGCAAGATAGTCATCGATCTTTATGCGCAGGGTCGAATGCTTGACTTAGCCGAAGCCGGCTGGAACCAGTGTCTCGATAAGATCGCAGCAAGCTTCGCGAAAATTAAGCATCCCAGCTGATTCGTCATCGAATGAATGGGGAAAGATCGCTGAGAATGCCCACACGGTAAGATCGTCTAGCGAGGCGCATCGGCCGGCGCCGTTTGTTTCGCTTTTTCCGCTTCGAGCCGGTGGATTGTAGTGCGGAGCCAATTGCCCAGCGCTTCCTCAAGTTCCTGATGCGTTCCGGTGCGGTACAAAGAATCGAGAGTCTGTCCGTTCGGCGACAATGGAATATGCGTACACGGAACTTGTTCCTGGCGCGCACTCTCCGGGACGAATTGCATCAGCAGGCATTCCTCACAAGGTTCGCGATCCTTGGAGTTAAAGTTCATGCAGGTGGGAGAATCCTCGAAAACAAATCGTGGCCGCCAAGCTTCGCGAGGCAATCGTCCGTAACCGCCTTGCTCAAGGAACTCCAGTTCGAACTTCAGCACATCCAGCAGGTTGCGATCATCCTTTGCCATAAACTCACCGTCCACTAGTTTCGGCCAATATCCCAAAACGATGCTGTGATCGGCATCACAGTTTTGGGTGAGAGCCATCACGCATTAATTATAGCCGCGAATGCCCCACTCGACTTTGTGAGCAACCCCAAGCTGAAGCAAATCGCCGACGCCAAGCCATTCTAAACATTAGTTTTCCGAGATCTTTACCCATTAACAAGAAGCTGTGACGTGAGTCACAGAACCAGGACCTGCAAACAGTTCAATATTGCAACAGTTGAATGTGGTTTGATTTTGAGGTAGAGCGCAAGGAAAACTCGATGAGCAGTCAAGGTGAACAGAGTCGTCAAAGTGCTTGCAAATCGCAACAGCAAGTGTTGTGGTTCGCAGCATTTCCTCATCGGGGAGCGCACAAAACCTCGAACCGGAACAGCAGATGCCCAAGTATGGGTCTCTGGCGGACGAGATTAAAGGGCTGGTGGCTTACATTCGCACTCTAAGAAAATAGTTTTGTTCGGTTCTTGCCATCAGGTCCAGGATCCGGCGCGGTGGATGACCGCGACAAGGCGTGAAGTGTGTCCAGGCAACAGGGCTTAAAGGAAAAGGAGAGTAACGCTCTCAAATGACTCTGCAAGAACGCGTCCGAGAGTGGTCACAGCCAATTTATTTTCTGGGGCAGAATCCCATCACACTTACGGGTGCGGTGCTGACCACGAGTACGGCGCTTACCACCATCGCCTTCTGGTTTTACGACGTCATCCTGCCGGGGCCACCGCATCCTTACATTGGCATTCTGGTCTATCTGATCCTGCCTGGCATTTTTGTTCTCGGCCTGCTGCTGATTCCCCTGGGCATCTGGCTGCGCCGGCGCAGTCTGCTCGAGGCCAGGAAGCTGCCGGGAATCTTTCCCGCCATCGACCTGGGCCTGCCCGTGGTGCGGCGCACCCTGGAGTGGGTGGCATTGGCAACGGTGCTCAATCTTCTCATCATTGGGACTGCATCGTACCGCGGCGTCGAGTACATGGACTCGACCAGTTTCTGCGGGACGACTTGCCATCGCGTGATGATTCCCGAATATACGGCTTACCAAAATTCTCCGCACTCGCGGGTGGCTTGTGTCGAATGCCATATCGGACCCGGAGCAGGCTGGTTTGTGCGGTCAAAGCTTTCCGGCCTGCGGCAGGTCTTTGCGGTCACCTTCCACACTTACTCGCGCCCAATTCCTTCGCCGGTAAAGTACCTCCGCCCGGCGCGCGAAACTTGTGAACAGTGTCATTGGCCGCAGCGCTTCACCGGCGGCAAGCTTCTGGTAAACACCGGCTACAAAGACGACGAGAAAAACACACCGCAAACTGACGTGTTGTTGCTAAAAGTGGGTGGTCTCAGCTCCCAGGGATCTGTCGGCATCCACGGACATCACCTCGCCGATACGGCCCGCATCCGCTACATTTCGACTGACGTTCGAGCGGCAGGTTATCCCCGTCGTGTATTTCACCGACGATCAGGGAAAAACCACCGAATTCATTTCCACCGATGCCAAGCCGACCCAGCAACAACTGAGTAAGGGAGAGAATCGTGTGATGGATTGCGTGGACTGCCACAACCGGCCCACGCATGCCTTCGAAATGCCGGAAAACGCAGTAGACAAGCAAATGTCGCTCAGGCGCATTAGCCCGGAGCTCCCTTACATCCGGAAGAAGGCGGTCGAGGTTCTCAAGGTGGACTATCCCAGCCGCGAGGTGGCACAGCAGCGCATCACTGGCGAAATCAACAATTTCTATCGCACGAATTACCCGGAGATCTATCAGACCCGGCGCCCGCTGGTGCAGCAAGCGGGCGATGAAGTGGCAGCGATCTACCTTCGGAATATCTTCCCGGACATGCGTCTGACCTGGGGAACTCATCCGAACAATCTTGGGCACAACGATTTTCCCGGCTGTTTCCGCTGCCACGACGGCAGTCATACCAGCGCCGATGGCCAGACCATCACCAATGATTGCAGTGCGTGCCACGACTTGCTCGCGGTGGGAGAGGAAAATCCGAAGGTGCTTACGGAGCTTGGCATGAAGTAAGCGTTGTCGAGAGTTTGACATGGCTGAAAACAAAGTTGTGCGATGGAACTCGAACGCTCGTCTCGGAATCTTCGTCGCGCCCATTCTCGTCATAGCTCTCTCCCTTCTGTTCTCGGAATCGGGACGCGCCGCCGGTGCCGAAGCCGACCCGCCTGGGGCGGAGTGTCTCGCGTGCCACGGCGAGAAGAGCCTGACCACGACGCGTGCCGGCAAGACGGTTTCGCTGTACGTCGATGGAAAGAAATTTGCGGCCTCCATACATGGCAGCTTCGGCTGTACGGGCTGCCACGCCGACCTGGCAGGAAAAGATCTGCCGCACGACACGCCGCTGGCGCCGGTAAAATGTGGCACTTGCCACGCGACCGAGCAGGAACAACATGCCCGCTCCCTCCACGGGAAAGCCATTGCTCGCGGAGATCCGCTCGCGCCCCGCTGTGTCACTTGTCACGGCAACCATGACATCCTCCCAGTAAAAGACCCGCGGTCAGCGGTAACGCCGCTGAAGGTGCCCTTCGTGTGCGGCCAGTGCCATCGCGAAGGAACTCCGGTGTCGCGCAATCGCCCCATCCCCCAGGACAATATTCTGGAGAACTACTCCGAGAGCATCCACGGCGAGGCATTGCTGAAAAAGGGACTGTCGGTAGCCCCGACCTGCGCTACCTGCCACACTCCGCACTTGATATTGCCGCACACCGACCCCGCTTCCTCGATTAATCGAAAGAACATTGCCGCCACCTGCACCAAATGCCACTCGCAAATCGAAACCGTCCACCGGAAGATCATTCGGGGAGCGCTGTGGGAAAAGGAAGCCAACGTCCTGCCAGCCTGCGTGGATTGCCACCAGCCGCACAAGATCAGAAACGTTTTCTATACCCAGGGTATGGCGGATGCGGACTGCATGCATTGCCACGCGGATGAGAAGTTGCGCCGGACGCGCGATGGGCAATCGATGTTCATCAACGTAGGTGAGGTGAGCCATTCTCGCCACAGCAAGGTTGCCTGCAGCCAGTGCCACTCTGAAGTGAACGCCTCCCGCGTGCGGCCTTGCGAAACCATCACCCGGGGCGTGGACTGTAGCTCTTGCCACGATGACATCGGCAAGCAGTATCTGAGCAGCACCCACGGACAACTTAACAGTAAGAATGATCCCAATGCTCCGACCTGCAAGGAATGCCATGGCACGCATGCGGTGCTTGGCAAACACGATCCGCAATCAGCCACTTTTCCGACTAATGTTCCAGGCCTCTGCGCCCGCTGCCACCGGGAGGGCCAGAAGGCCGCGATCCGCTACGTTGGCAGGCAGCACGAGATCATCGCGAATTATACGGAGAGCATTCACGGAAAGGGATTGCTGAAGGCCGGTCTGACGGTGACCGCGACCTGCACCAGTTGCCATACCGCTCACCGTGTCCTTCCCCGAACCGACCCGGAATCGACGGTCAACGCAGCGAACGTGCCGGCCATGTGCGGGCGATGCCACCACGGCATCGAAGAACAGTTCGAGAACAGCATCCACGCCAAGCGGATAAGCGGGTCCGCCAAGGAGCTTCCCGTTTGCAACGATTGCCACACCGCTCATGCCATCCGCCGTACCGATGAGGACGGCTTCCGCCTGGACATCATGCAGACCTGCGGACGCTGCCACGCCGAAATTGCCAAGACCTATTTTGATACCTATCACGGCAAGGTCTCGAAGCTTGGCTACACCAAGACGGCAAAATGCTATGACTGCCATGGCTCCCATGACGTGCTGGCGGTGACGGATCCACGCTCGCACCTCAGCCGGGCAAACGTGGCCGCCACCTGCCAGAAATGCCATGCCGGTGCGACCCGGCGTTTCGCCGGTTACCTGACCCACGCCACCCACCACGACCCGCGAAAGTATCCATTCCTCTTTTACACCTTCTGGGGCATGACCGCGTTGCTCCTGGGCACATTCGTGATCGGTGGCCTTCATACCCTGCTCTGGCTGCCGCGGGCTTTCCAGATGCGCCGGGAGTTGCGCGCCGCGGAAGAGAAGGCTGCCGCGGAGCTTGAAAAACCGGCCGACAAGGAGAACGGCGATGCCTAGGCCCGAGGTTTTGGAAAGCTCGCCACTCAGTCGAGCACGGATGCCTCAGGGCACGGTTCCCGAACGCCAGTTCATCCGTTTCACCCGCCTGCAGCGCATTCTGCACATCTGCATGATCGTGAGCTTCATTACCCTCGCGCTTACCGGGTTGACCCTCAAATTCTCCTACACGAAATGGGCGGCGGTGCTTTCTCATCTGCTGGGGGGATTCGAGAGCGCGGGCAGCATTCACCGCAGTGCCGCGATCGTGATGTTCGGAGTTTTCATTACCCACCTCGTGGACCTCTACCGCTTGAAGAGAAGAGTGCACGGTTCGTGGCGCGCGCTGCTGCTGGGACCGAGCAGCATGCTGCCCACTCGCAGGGACTTCAGCGAGTTTGTGGGCACGCTGAAGTGGTTTGTGGGCATGGGCAAGCGGCCTGCCTATGGCCGCTGGACGTACTGGGAAAAATTCGACTATTTCGCGGTGTTTTGGGGAATTGCAGTCATCGGCTCGACCGGCCTTACGCTGTGGTTTCCGGTGTTCTTCACTCGCTTTTTGCCGGGCTCGTTCCTCAACATCGCAACCATCATTCACAGCGACGAGGCGCTGCTCGCCACGGGCTTCATCTTCACCGTGCATTTCTTCAATACTCACTTGCGGCCCGAAAAATTTCCCATGGACATCACGGTCTTCACCGGGCGCATGCCGCTGGAAGAATTACAAAGGGACAAGCCCAGAGAGTATGAAGCCTTAGTCGCCAGCGGCAAGCTGGAGGAAAAGATGGAAGAGGCTTATCCACCGATCGTCATCCGTGCGATTCGGGCCTTCGCCTGGGTAGCGCTGGCGTTGGGATTCGGCATCGTGCTGTGGATCATTTATGCGATGTTGTTCGCGTACCGTTAACGCTGATGTGCAGTTGAATTGCGGAGAATGGCATTGAAATTCGCGACTCGCGTTGCCTTAATTTACCTGGCTTTAACTTGGACATGCGCCTCGGCTTCGGTTTTGCCCGCTGGGGACGAGGAATGTCTGGCCTGCCATGGTCAGGCGGGAATGAAGTCCGGCGGCGGCAAAGACATTTCCATCGACCCGGCCAAGCATGCAGCCAGTGCCCACGGGGTTCTCGGCTGCAAAGACTGCCATACCTCTATCAAAGAATTCCCGCATCCCAGCAAAATCGCCAAGGTGCAATGCGCCACGTGCCATGCGGACGAGGCCAAGTCGTTCCCCGCCAGCGCTCATTCCATTCTCGGCGAATCCGCATGCGCTTCCTGTCATGGCAGCGTACACGAACTCACCACGGCGGAAAAGCTGATTCCCGGAAAGTGCACAGACTGTCATGCCGACGAAGTGAAGGCTCTCGCATCCAGCATCCATGGGCAGGCTGCGAAAAACCGCGACCCCGACGCGCCCAATTGCCAGTCTTGCCACGGCCCCGTCCACGCTGTAAAAGCCTCCACCGAAGCGGACTCGACCGTCGCTCGTAAGAACTTGGCGGATACTTGCGCAAAATGTCACAGCGACGCCGGGTTCTTGTCGCGCCACAAAATTCCGGTGGAGCATCCGGTGGCTTCCTACAAGCTGAGCGTGCACGGGCGCGCGGTCGCACTGGGCAAGGATGCGGCTGTGTGCTCCAGTTGCCACGGCAGTCACGACATCTATCCCGCCACCGATGAGCGATCCAAGGTCAATCACTGGAAAGTGCCGGAGACCTGCGGGCAATGCCACAAGGAAATCGCCCGGCAATTCAACGAGAGTGTGCACGGCGAGGCCGTCAAGGCCGGGGTGCGCGACGCGCCGGTTTGCATCGACTGTCACGGCGAGCACCTCATCACCGACCCGAGCAACCCAGCCTCGCCTTTGAGTGCCGAAAATATCTCCGCCCAGACCTGCGGGCGTTGCCATGGTGATCCCCGCCTGGCACTGCGCTATGATTTGCCAGCGGATCGCTTGCCATCCTATGCCAGCAGCTATCACGGGCTGGCCCTCACGGAGGGGAAAGTAACCGCGGCGAATTGCGCCTCCTGCCATGGGGTGCACGCCATTCTCCGTTCCAGCGACCCGCGTTCCACCGTTAATGCTGCCAACCTCCGGAAAACCTGCGGGCAGTGTCACAAAGGCGTCGCCGAAGCCAAATTCACCATCGGTCCCATACATGTGCAGATGAACCGGGGCCCAAATCACCCGGTGGTAACGTGGATCCGTTGGACGTATTGGCTCCTGATCCCGCTAACCCTTGGCTTCATGGTCGTGCACAACCTGCTGGACTTTCTGGCGAAACTGATCCGGCGGCAACCGCGGCATGAAAGCGGCGGGCAAGTGTCGCGGATGAATCTGAACTTCCGCATTGCCCACGCGGGCGTGATTCTAAGCTTCCCAACGCTGGTGTTCACCGGGTTCGCCCTGAAGTATCCCGAGGCTTGGTGGGCGCGTCCGCTGTTGCTTTGGGAGGGCCACTTCGCGTTTCGCGGGCTAGTGCATCGCACTGCGGCGATTGTGCTGATTGCCTCGACCGTCTACCACGTAATTCACCTCACTTTCATAAATCGGCAAGACGGCGCCAGGTTCCTGAAGGCGATGTTCCCCGACCTGAGAGACGTGACTGATCTGCTGCAGGTTTTCTCCTACAATCTGGGACTCACGAAAACCGAGCCCAAGTTCGCGAAATTCAACTACGCGGAGAAGGTGGAATACTGGGCGTTCATGTGGGGCACGGTGGTGATGACGGTCTCCGGCTTTTTGTTGTGGTTCAACAATTTCACCCTGCGCTATTTCCCCAAGTGGGTTTCGGATGCGGCCACCGCCGTCCATTATTACGAGGCGCTGCTCGCGACCTTCTCGATTCTGCTCTGGCACTTCTACATGGTAATCTTCGACCCGCTCGTCTACCCGATGGATACGGCCTGGATCAACGGCAAAGTTCCGGCAGATCATTACCGCCATTCCCGTCCGGAATATCTGCGAGCTCTGGAACGCGCTCACCTCGTCGAACATCCGACCGAGCCCGCCGACGAAGAAGATGAGCGAGCCGCCGCCGCGGCCAGAGCAGGCGACGGTCCGCCTGCGTAGAGCTTTTTGCTCGTGTAGGGACGGGCGCCGCGCGAGCCTGCCCTGAGCGAAGTCGAAGCGTCCATGCGGAGCAAAGCTCCGCAGCGCATTTGGGAAGGGCATCGCGTCACAGTTTGCTGAAAAACTAAAGATTCGTATCAGGGCTCGCCTTTAGGCGTGTCGTAACCCAGTCTTTTCAACGACGCCTTCAGGCGCTGAGGTTGTCAATGAGAGTTTCTCAGCAAACTGTTCATCGCTGCCGCCAAAATGCTGCTCGATTCACGCCCCGCAAGGACACCCTTGAATTCCCAACCCATTGTTGTATGATGAGCCTCTTCCCCTTCCTCTCGAGCCCCTAAGTAGAGAAACGATTTCTATGACTTTGAAAGCAATTTCGGCGCGCTTTTCAAACGCTAACCGCAGTACGTTCTTTGAAGGCTTCTTCATAATGTGACTGTAACCGTTAGCGCAAGCGCTTGAGAAAGTTCTGTTTCCCTTGCCAGAGAAGGTGCGGAGCGATGACGCTGAGAAACTCACTTGAGCTGATGATCTTGGTGTTCTTCCAGAACTTTGGAAAATGGCGTTGATTGCCCGTCACCAGGTAGTCTGCGCGAGCGGCGTCGGCACATTCAATAAAAATGTTGTCATCCGGATCTGAAGTGACTTGGGGCACGGGTGACGGCGTGACCAAGCGAGTGTGATTCTTGATCACTTGGAGCAATTGCTGGCGCAATCCTCTGCGAATCTTCAGTTCCGGACGCGCCAAGACCATAGCATATTCGGAAACAATCGCGTCGGAAACATACCATCGAGCTGGCTTTGCCATGGCCAGCAATACCACTGTCCGCTGTAGCCCCTCCGGTTTCAGTGCTGCCGAAACGACCACGTTCGTGTCGATCACCAGCCGAAGAGGAATCATCGACGCTTGCTCTTGCGAGCGGCCTTGATAATTTGGTCGACCTGTTTGGCCCCCAACCGATTTGTGCCCTTTCGCTTAGATTCCTCCCCGATGATTCGAAGGACCTCGGGCTCAGGGAGCGCGAGGCGTACATAATCCCTGATGCTGAGTAGCACCGCGCGCGGGCTGCCCCGCTTCTCGATGACCAGCGACTGGCCCTCGTCCTCGACCCGGCGAAGAAGCTTCCCGAAATTCGCCCGTGCGTCCAAGGCAGTTACTACGATCCCCTCATTCATAAACTCTCCATTTCGATCAATTAAACTGTACAGTTCGTGCTGAATCGATGTCAACCACACACTAGACAGCGCGCCCCCAAGAGTCACTTTGCCCTCGAGAGCACCCACAATCTCCTGCCATGACTTGAGATTGTCCACTCGATCCAGTGAACTCGATCTCGAAGATCCGAGGATCGTAGCCCCAGGTTCGCGTCGGTTTTTGACGAACTCGGTTAACTGTTGCTGGTAAAGACGAATAAGCTGATCGGTCTGTCCGCTGCCAGTTTGCATCTGTCCGAGCTGTCCAGTCATGGTGATGAACTGTTTGCGGGCGTAGATGACGTAGGCGATGTTTGCGGCAGCAATCACAAGGGTAAGCAGAAAGGTGAGCTTATTCACGACATGCGTTTTCGCCCAAGCAATCTTGAGTCGAGTTATGTGTTCCATGGGCTATTCTGTGCACCCTAGCTGCGACATCGGGATGCGAATCTAGTCGCAGCGCGGCGAGCCGTCAATGGCACGAAGCGACCCGGCAGCAGATCCAGATCTGCGGTCAGCGGGCATTAGATTCACCCGCTACGAGATCTACGCGAAGTTCATCACCTAAAGCTCTTACTTTGAACTGCACGTTTTCGGACGGTCGCGAGAGCACCTCATTAAAGTCATCGGTGTCCGAGCCAACGTAGATGGTCGTATACGACATTGAAGCCGTGACTCTGTTCAGCGCTTCCACCTCTTCCTTTTCCGCTTCACGAAACTCTACGTGATTGTGCCAAACCACAAATCCTGATAGATAGCATCGAGGAATTATCATCGAGAGCTTCTCCCAGAGGGTGTGTTCTGGTTCAGCAAAGCGCATAATCAGCAAAGCCTTGGAGGTTAATGGGAAATGCATTACGGTTTTTGTATCCACCAATGCAACGTGTCTGTTGTCCGCAAAGTGGACGGGGCAGTCGCTCGTGATGAAAGTCGCCGTTGAGCTGGTGACCACCTCCCACGTCCAATTGGCCATCGCTGCAGCGTAGACATCGCTTTGCAGGAAAACTTGTAACAAGCTATGTTCGGGCTTGACCTCAATCCTTATCTTTCCGCTCAAGTACGAGGCTTTAAGCCGCTGGGCGAGTCGTTCCGCTGCCTTTGTTTCCATGTCGTTTGCCACCGCCAGTTCGGCAGCGAAGGGCCCAGACTTTCGCATACGCTCACGAGTTACGTGGTCAAGCATTCTCGCAAAAGTGTCTTCGAAGTTGCCACGCATGTGCGGAGTCCGAAGATACTGGATAGCCATATATACACAAAGATTAGCGCGCTCCTCTTGTGACAATCCCTTCTCCTTTGCGAGCTTTCGGAGGGCAGCGATGCCGGAATCTTCCACATCGTTAGCGAGTACCTGTTCAACCGTATTGTCCCTAGTTCCATCCTTCCTGTGGATGGAATGATAGTAACGGCGGGAACTCAATGAATTGGGAGCACCCCGAAAATGCTTACCATGCCGCGAATACACGTGTAGCAACGTCTCGCCTTCCGCCAGGAACCCTGATAAATAGGCGGCTGGAACCGTGTGGTGTTGTATGGCCTCAGTCACCATGCTCCCGTGCCAGCGTATCCCACTCCACTATTTTAAGCGGAGCCAATCGGAGTTGAGATATTCCGTGACGCCGCTGTCATCGAACTTCACTCTGTACCCGGCGCGACCTCCAAACTCCACGATGGTTCCGACACGACCTCTGTAATCAGCCGGGCCTTCTTCGAGCCCCACCACGCGATCACCATCACGAAATTTCCTCGTAGCCATAGTGTCTCTCCAATCGCCAGAAACATATTGGCGAACATACAGCGAAACTATATCATGCCGAGATGGAAGGACGGAAGGACGGAAGGAAGCGGGTGCCCCGCTCCTTGCGGCTTTTTCGCAAGGGGCGGGTGCTTGGATTACGCGGTCCACAATCTCCATCCGACTTTCGACGAAAGCGAATCTCGACGCCCTCGCCCGAATAGTGAGTTCCGCAGCCCATCTTTACCCTTGACCACCCACTTCAAACTCGGCTAACCTAAACATACGATACATTATCGCAAAGATAATCCTCGATCTTTGACAATCCGACCCCGGCGGCCGCGTGGACTTGACGATAGACCCGTCCTCCAAAAACCCTTCCCAGTTCCAAAATGGGACAGCCGCCCCCGCGTAACTCCAATGTTCTCTAGATTTTGCGTATAAGTACTTTAAACTCAAAGATCTTGGCGGTAGTGTCCAGCTAACCCCATGATTCCAAAAGATCGAGGGGGGAGGGGGATACCCGATGCGTTAAACGCCGTTTCAATGTGGGAAAAACATCGACCATCCGAGTGGTGATTAGAGCCGGGCTTTGCGGTAAAACTCGGGCTCTCCGACCGGTCGCGCTATGGGAACCAGTGATAGCCCAGGCTTACCTGGACTCCGTTGAACTCGGTATTCCGCACGCCGAGGTTGGCGTTGGAGATGTGGGACCAGCGGCAACCGATGTCAACCGAGTGATGAGATTTTGCGGATATCTGGAGACCGCCGCCGGCGCGGGCGGTGAAGTTGAAGTTCGAGGTATCTCCGGCGGGGAAGTTGGTGTTGGTGCTGATGCCGCCTCCGGCCAATTCGATGTAGGGCGCGAGACGGGCGGTGTGCAGGCTGGAGTTCCAGCGCAGAATGACGGGTTCAAAGCCGCCGCCGTGGATCGACTGTGGCCGAAATTGGCGGAAGATCGGGATGACGTTGGCTCCGTATTCCAAGCGTCCGCGACGCCAGCCGCTGCCGATTTCGCCGGCCAGCATCGTGCCGATGAAAAATCCCGCGGTAAGAATCTGCGCTTCGGAAAATGAGTTGGTGTTTTCTTCTCCGGTTTCTCCAGCAACCCAGACGCTCAGGTCCCAATTTCGAGGCTGGACCTGCGAAGCCTCGGATTGCGCGCCGGCGAAAGGGGCGACGAGCAATAAGAAAATAAACAGACTGACTGCAGGGAATCGCGAAATGAGGTTATGCACGATCAATGGTTTTTTAGATGACTTAGAGCGGCTGGAGTTTGGAATCGTGACCAACCCACTCGGTGTGCAGCCTCGGCGGACGGGTTAAGGTTTGCATCACGACGCAATACTGTTCTGTTTTCTCTCGCAACCCGCGCAGCTGTTCCGGGGTTGCATCAGGCGCAGCAACATCGAAATGAAGATGAATCTTTTCAAAGCCGACGGGCACGTCTTTGGATATGCCGAGAGTGCCGCGAAGATCCAAGTCTCCTTCCACCGTGACCTCAATGCGTTCGGTGGGTATACCCATAGCCGCGGCCACCATCTGACAGGTGATCTGCGCGCAAGCCGCCAGACTCCAAGCAAAAGGTCACCGGAGCAGGCGCCGGCACCGGCGCCTCCGACTCCCTTGTGGGCCTCAGCCTGGTAGATGGCGCGGCCGAGATCGACCGAACATGACACCGGTACATCCGTCTGTCCGCCCTTTGCCCGCAGAGTGATTCGCGAGGCATTCGGGTCATTGCGGTATTGGTCTTTCAATGGCTTTTGCAGCGATCGAAGATCCATGGCTCAACCTCATTATTTTATTCCTGGCCATTTTCCGCTAACCGGTCACAGCTTCGGCCAGGCTTGAAGCCGCACCATGTGCATGCTAGCATCTGTGGACACCGAGGGATGCCTTTCGACCGGTAGAGCCCAACCTTCCAACCACACGGTGCTAGCCCAAGAACAGGAACGTTCGATGAAATATCCAACTTTTTATCACACGACACAGATCGATGCGCTCTCCATCTTCTACAGAGAGGCCGGCCCGAAAGACGGGCCGACGCTTCTCCTGCTGCACGGACTTCCGTCATCATCGCGGATGTTCGAGCCGCTCTTCGCGCGGCTTTCCGATCGCTATCACATGGTCGCGCCCGACTACCCCGGCTTCGGTCACAGCGACTGGCCGGACCCGAAGAAATTCGCGTATACGTTCGATCACTACGCCGAGATCATGAATCATTTCACCGAAGCGCTCGGGCTCTCGCGTTACACGCTTTACTTGCAGGATTACGGCGGCCCCGTGGGTTTTCGCATGGCATTGGCCCATCCCGACCGGCTTGAGGCTCTCATCGTCCAGGATGCGGTGGCGCACAACGAAGGCCTGGGTGCGAACTGGAAGACGCGGCGAGCCTTTTGGGCCGATCGGGCTGCCAACGAAAGCGCGTTGCGCACAAATCTCCTGTCGCTGGCGACCACGCGCACGCGCCATGTGGGAAACGATCCGAATCTGGATCGCTACGACCCCGATCTGTGGACCGACGAGTTTGCCTTTCTCAGCCAGCCCGGCCAAGCCGAGATTCAAAGTGACCTGTTTTACGACTATCGAACCAATGTCGACGCCTATCCTAAATGGCAAGCATGGATGCGCGAGAGGCAGCCACGTCTGCTGGTGATTTGGGGCCAATATGAGCTCTCGTTCGACCCCTCGGAACCGGAGGCCTATCGCCGCGACGTACCGAAAGCCGAAGTGCACATCGTTGACGGAGGCCATTTTGCGCTCGATACCGCAGCCGACGAGATTGCGGCCCTGGTAGGTGAGTTTATGAAGACGCAGAAGTAAACAGAGTTGTTCGTGCCCTATTAACAATCACCGCGAGGCGCGAAGGCCGAGGGTGGCAGGCCGCCGATGGTTTCTGCATCGGCCGCTTTCAGTGCGTAGGCACGCTCATCAGGACTGAATACGTGGCATCACGGGCGTGGGCCGATACTGCCGCAACCGATGTTGGCTGGGTGGACGCCTGAAGATTCGCGAATCAGTAAGTAACGGAGAAGATTGGGCTTGTCACAGAGTCCGGCAACCGTTGTAGAATTGCGACCAATCGTTTGGGGCGCTTTCATGCCGTCCGACCCAGTTAAGGTTGCTGACCAGCTTCGCTTTGGAGAGGATTTTGAGCTGGACCTGCGGGCCTACGAACTGCGCCGCGCCGGGCGGATTCTCAAGTTGGAACGGATTCCCTTGGAACTACTGCTCCTTTTGGTCGAGAAGAGGGGGCAGTTAGTCACGCGCGATCAGATCATCGAAAAGATCTGGGGCAAGGATGTCTTCCTCGATACCGACAACAGCATCAACGCCGCCATCCGGAAAATTCGCCAGGTGCTGAAGGACAATCCGGAGCAGCCCCGCTTCGTGCAAACCATCACCGGTCGGGGATATCGGTTCATCGCACCGGTGGTGGAAGTCACCCCACCGATCGTCGAGGCCGCGGCGGTGGAGGGACCAGCGGCTGCTACCGAAAACCTGGCGGGAAAGAAGGTGTCGCACTACCGGATTCTGCAAGTTCTGGGTGGTGGGGGCATGGGGGTGGTATATAAGGCGGAAGACCTGAAGCTGGGCCGCAAAGTGGCCGTCAAGTTCCTGCCAGCCGAGATGGCTGGCGATGCCAAGGCTTTCGAGCGTCTCGAGCGCGAAGCTCGGGCGGCCTCAGCCCTGGAGCATCCCAATATCTGTCCGATCTACGAGCTCGGAGAACACGAGGGGCAGCCATTTATCGTGATGCAGTTGCTCGAGGGCCAAACTCTAGGGGAAAAGATCGAGAGTGCAAGCCAGCGAAAGAAACACCTCTCCACGAGCGAGGTGCTCGATTTGGCGCTGCAAATTGTCGCCGGGCTGGAGGCAGCACACGCGAAGAACATCATTCATCGCGACATCAAGCCGGCCAACATCTTTATTACCCACCGTGGCGAGGTCAAGATCCTGGATTTCGGGCTGGCGAAAATAGTCGAACGGGATTATGCCACCAACCTCCTGGCCTGGAAGCAAGCTGCCGTGACCGAAATTTCGGCGTCGAGCGCACCCACGAGCGCTTTTACAAATCTGCGATTGACTCGAACGGGCACAACCGTGGGCACGGCCCATTACATGTCGCCCGAACAAGTGCGGGGCGAGACGCTGGATGCCAGCACCGACGTGTTCTCTTTTGGTCTGGTGTTGTATGAGATGGCCACGGGTCAGCGGGCATTTCCCGGGGAAACAGCGGCGGTCGTTCAGGATGCCATTTTGCACCAGACCCCGCCGGCGATACACGATCTCAATCCGGAACTTTCAGCCGGGTTGGAACCAATCATCACCAAGGCGATCGAGAAAGATCGCAGTCTCCGGTATCAGACCGCCGCCGACATGCGAGCCGATTTGACACGGCTGAAGCGGGACTCCCAGAGCGACCATGGTTCCGTAGCGGTCTCAGGTAAGGCGATCCTGACTCAGGCCTCTGTGGCCGCACTGGGGAACATCTGGAAAGTTGCGCTCCCTGTTCTGGTGGTCGCCTTGCTCGTTGTGGGGGGACTTTACTATCGCTCGCGACATCAGCGGGAGCGCCTCACCGAGAAGGACACCATTGTTCTCGCCGATTTTGCCAACAGCACGGGCGATGCGGTGTTCGACGATGCCTTGAAGACCGCGCTCAGCGTCTCCCTGCGGCAATCGCCCTTTCTAAATTTGCTCTCCGACAGCGAAGTTGCGAAAATTCTGCGACTGATGACCCGTCCTGCCGACACGAAACTCACCTCCGAGGTAGCCCGCGAGCTTTGCCAACGGGCGGGAAGCAAAGCTTACATTGCCGGAGCGATTGGCAATCTGGGCACAGAATATGTGCTGGGGCTGAAGGCAGTGAATTGCCAGAGCGGAGACATGCTGGCGCAGGAACAGGTGACGGCGGGGTCCAAGGAAAAGGTGCTGGACGCACTGGGTGAAGCCGCATCCAGGGTGCGTGGCGAACTGGGCGAATCGCTGGCCACGGTGCAGAAGTTTGATGTACCGCTCGAACAGGCAACCACAGCTTCCCTCGAAGCCCTGAAAGCCTATAGCCTCGGGCAAAAGACCAACCACCAGAAAAGCTTCGCTGCAGCCCTGCCTTACTACCTGCGCGCCATCCAACTTGATCCGAATTTTGCCATAGGCTACAGGGCCGTAGGCGCGGACTACGCTAGTCTCGGTGAGGTAGGGCGGGCCAGTGAGTATTACACCAAGGCGTTTCAGTTGCGGGAACGTGCCAGCGAGCGGGAGAAGCTTACGATCACTGCCTCTTACTACCAGAGCGTAACCGGGGAACTGGATAAAGCGGCCCAGACCCTTCAGGAGAGGATTGAGAGTTACCCACGGGAGCCGGGAGGGTACAACACTTTGGGCCTGCTGTATTCCCAGCGTGGGCAGTATGAAAAAGCCACGGAAATTACGAAGCAATCTGTGCGCTTGGCACCCGATCATGTCGAGTGGTACGGCAATCTCACCAATTATGCTCTTGCGTCGCAACGTTTCGACGAAGCGCGGCAGATTATTCGTGAGGCGTGGGCGCGAAAACTGGATAATCCGATGTTCCACAATGCTCTCTACGCTCTTGCCTCGCTGGGCAAGGACTCTGCGGGAATGGCGGAACAGCAACAGTGGTTTGCGGGCAAGCCGGACTATGAGAACTGGGGGCTCGCGCTCGCATCCGACGCCGAGGCGTATGGCGGTCATGTGGGCAGGGCTAGGGAACTGACGAAGGGGGCTGTGGACTCTGCCGTCCGAGCGGACAGCAAAGAAGATGGGGCAATATGGCAAGCTAATGCTGCTCTGCGACAAGCGGGTTACGGCGATTCCCAAGGAGCGCGGCGGTCAGCCGCAGAGGCTTTGAAGCTGGCTCCGACGAGTCAGGGCGTCGAGAGCGAAGCAGGCCTGGCGTTTGCCATGGCTGGCGATACGACACGAGCCGAGTCCCTGGCCCAGGAGTTGGGCAAACGTTTCCCGCTGGACACCCAGATACAGTCGCTTTGGCTGCCTGCAATTGAGGCGCAACTCTCTCTGGATAGAAAGAATCCTGCTTCTGCTCTGAATGCCCTGCAGGTTTCTTCAACCATTGAGTCGGGGTCAATCGCCTTCCTCAACAATATTTCCTGCCTCTATCCGACGTATGTTCGCGGAGAGGCATACTTAGTAGCCGGACAGGGCAACTCTGCTGCCGCCGAGTTTCAAAAGATTCTGGACCACAGCGGTATTGTCTGGAATTGCTGGACAGGCGCGTTGGCACACTTGGGATTGGCTCGCGCCAATGCCTTAGAGGCGAGAACCTTGCAGGGCGCGGATGCCGACGCCGCCCGCGTCCGGGCGCTAGCCGCCTACAAAGATTTCCTCACGCTCTGGAGAGACGCCGATCCCGGCATCCTCATCTTGCAGCAGGCCAAAACCGAGTACGCAAAGCTGAAGTAGCGGCGGGCAGCGGGCGTGCTTTTGCGAATCGAGACCTCAGGTTTGACCGCATGCGTAAACTCTTCGCAAAAAATTACTGACTGATTTTGCGAATGTGATCTTACCAAAACTGCCATCCGCGGACTGCACTGCCTCGCGATCCAGCCAAAATTTCTGATCTCTGCAAGAAATCCCGAGTACGCCCCCCAAAAAACAAATCCTGGTTTCTCGGCAACTCGAAAGTAATCCGGGCCCTTCAACTCTTCGTCTCGCGGTCCAGAAACGCGGTTAGAGAAGATCGATGCGATCTCCCCGAAGAGGACTTCCGGGGCGGTAAAAGAGCTTTTACTTCTCCGTACCGAACGTCAACACCAACGGCGGCGGACAGGAGTGTCCGCCCTACACTTCACCAGCCTTGGATTTGGACGTTCACTTGATAGGTGAGGTTGTCGGGATTCGAGACAGGGATGGTAAGGGTGAGATGGCTGTTGGCCAGTACGCGAACGGAAAAAGTGACGGCGAGGGGGCCGGCGTTGGTTTGCGTGCCTACCCCTCCGGAGACCACCAGGGGCTGAAGCCATGGGCCGTAGGTTTGCGCGAAAGAGCATTTCTTGGGCGTGCCATTTTCGTTCCACGGGCACCGGCCGTTGCCCAGTTGCTCGGTTCCCAGGCTGTCCGTCCACGTGAAATAGGGCCTTACCGTATCTTTGACCCCTGCCGAAGAAGTGCCGGACACCGAATAGTAAATTGTAATCAGGTAGCTTCTGTCGCTGGTTGGTGGGGTCAGCAGATCAGTGGTGCTGAGAGCCGCGGTGCCGGTGTAGGTCTGGTTCAAAACTTCGTGGATGGTTCCGGCCTGCAGCGGCGCAATGGTTAGGGTGAGCACTGCGAATATGAAGGCGAATTTGCGAAACATGATTTTTTCCGCTCCGGAAATATTTTAGTGGGATTGAAAGTACGCCCGTCTGCCAACCCGCACAAGTCTCCTAAAGTAGCGCCATCTTTCGCAGGGAGGGCGGGTTCGTCTTCTGGATTCGATGTGTCGGGAATTTCTTGGCGGATCGATTCGCGGCTGAAGTGGCTGCTGAAAAACTCGTTCCCTGGTATTAAACTGCGACCTACCCAGCGCGCAAGAACGGAATGTTGGCAAAACTTCGGGTGGACTACAACACACTTGTCATGCCGAGCGAAGCGAGGGATCTGGGCACTTGCCGCGTGCCCCGCTCCGTGCGTTTTGTGCACCTGGGTTAAAGGCGGTATGACGATACGACAACCTTACCTTGCGAACGCTACGGAAGTTGCATTGCTCCGAATTGTTGCACAATTCAACACCCAAGCGTTTCGCATTTTGTAACAAGAGTTGTTACGTGCCGCGAATCGCAATAGACGCGCGTAGAAGACATGTGTATAAACTCTCTAAGAGCTCGCTTGTTCCCCCAGGCCGGCAGTTAGGAAGGGGTTTCGCAGTGAACATGCCGAGGCCCGAAAATGAAGATGCGAGGCTCGAAGCCGTCCGCAGCCTCCACATCCTTGACACTCCTCCCGAGCAGACCTTTGATGACCTCACTCGTCTGACGAGCTACATCTGCGGAACGCCGATCGCGTTCATTGGATTCATGGACGCAGAGCGGCTATGGTTCAAGTCGCGAGTGGGGTGGGACGTGCCTGAAGTCCCGCGCGAGATGTCGTTCTGCGTTCATACCATCCTGCAATCCGACGCACTCGTGGTGTCAGACACGCTGGAAGATTTCGGGAGATTGGCATCTTGCCCCCTGGCCACGCACGGTGGGGTGCGTTTTTATGCCGGCGTTTCGCTGATGTCGTCAGCCGGCCACGCGTTTGGTACTCTCGTCGCCATGGACACGATCCCGCGCGGACTGACTCAGGGGCAGACGGAAGCTTTGAGAAGATTAGCGCGCCAGGTTGTCGGCCTCCTCGAATCACGGGGGACAATAGGCAAGTCTGTGCTGTCGGCTAACTCCATCCGGCAAGGCACTGAATTGACCGCAGAAGTGGGGAAAACTATGGGGTTCTCGTTTTGGAGAGACGTTTCTGAACAGAAGCGCATACACGAAGCTCTGAGACGGAGTGAGGAGCGCCTCCAGAGCATAATCAGTTCGGCCATGGATGCAATCATTACCATCGACAGCAATCAGCGCATCGTGGTGTTCAATAAGGCCGCAGAACAAGTATTCCGCTGCCCGGCGTCCGAGGCTTTAGGGCGATCGATCGATAGGTTTATTCCCGAGAGATTTCGCGCGGGTCACCGACAACAGATTCAGGGATTCGCCACGACTGGTGGTACCACGCGATCCAAATACTTGCCGGGGAGACTGCGTGCGCTCCGAGCTGACGGGGATGAGTTCCCGATGGAGGCGACGATTTCCCAGATGGAGTCCCAGGGCGAAAAGCTGTTTACCGTCATCGTGCGCGACATAAGTGCTCAGCTACGAATGGAAGCCGAACTACGCCAAGCTCAGAAAATGGAAGCCGTGGGCCAACTGGCCGGCGGCATTGCGCATGAATTCAATAACTATCTCGGGGTGATTCTCGGCTATAGCGAACTTCTGTCCGAAGAAGCCGGTGTGAACGAGAAGCTATGCCGGTACGTAACCGAGATCAATGCGGCGACGCAACATACCGCATCGCTCACCCGTCAGCTGCTTGCTTTCAGCCGCAAACAAGTGCCGGAACCGCGAGTACTGGACCTGAACCGCTGCATCGGGGAAGGTCACAAACTGCTCCGTCGATTGGTGCCGGCGAACATCGAAGTTGTTCCTCTCCTCGCGACCACAGTCGGGCAAGTGAGGGCCGATACAGGCCAGATCCAGCAGATCTTGACGAACCTGCTGGTGAATGCGCGCGATGCCATGCCAAACGGCGGGAAAGTGGTGATCGCAACCGCTGATGTTGAAGTGGACGAGGCCTATGCGGGCGAGTGCGTTGGTCTGCAGCCTGGCCCGTATGTGCTGCTGTCCGTCATTGATAGCGGGGTGGGAATGAATGCGGAGACGCTCTCCCATCTCTTCCAGCCATTTTTCACTACCAAGGAACCCGGAAGAGGCACCGGCTTGGGACTCTCAACCGTCTACGGCATTGTCAAGCATAGCGGTGGCCACGTTAGCGTGGAGAGCAGCGAAGGCAGGGGGACGACCTTTCGCATTTATCTGCCGCGGCTTCAAGAAGCGCCCGAAAAACCTGAGGCTCCAGCACCGCAAACGGCCGCGCCAACCGAGCCGTCTACCATACTCGTTGTTGAAGACGAAGCGGCGCTGCGGCGGCTGATCTGCATCTCGCTGGAGAAACGAAAGCATAGAATTCTCGCGGCCAAGGATGGTGTCGAGGGAGTCGAGATCTTCCGCCAGAACGCAGATCAGATTCAACTGGTTGTCAGTGATCTGGTGATGCCACGCATGGATGGAATTCAACTAAAGCAACATATCGTAGCCTTGAGGCCGGATGTGAAGTTCCTTTTCATGTCGGGTTACGCCGAGCAGATTGTGGAGCAACACCGCGGCTCATTGCAAAGCTGCGCCTTCCTGGAAAAACCGTTCCTACCGGAGGAGTTGGCAAAGAAGGTGCAAGGCGTGCTCGCAGGAGAAGCTGCTGCGTAGGGCTCTGATCTCCTGGGGGGCTGGCCCAACCTAAACCTCTAAACCACTCTTGAGGGTGCCCCGCTCAAGCTTGCGTGGGCGGGGGTGTCCAGTTGTCACAGAAACCTTTCTTCATTGGCAAATTAAGCTTGTCCCATGCCCTGGGGACTAAAAGACCTTCAGCAATCCGGGCCGCCGGGTGCCCCGCTCCTTGCGTTTTGTGCAAGGGGCGGGTGCGCGCATCAAGCCGAATCTCATCTGCAGAACATCACAATCATTGATCCGCACCAGCCCAGCCTCAATGGAGGCTTCGATAACTGCTCCGGCGCCACTGCTCCGGCTCCTCGAAAAGGTCCTCAGAAAACCTGCGTCCCAAATTGGGAAATGCATGTCGTTTTCTCTCATTCTTACCCTTGACTTTCACACAGACTCTGAGTTAATCATGTAACTGGATACTAAGCCTAGAGATAACAAGAGGAACCGCTAACTCCTTTGTCCGGAATATTTTGCATATAAGTCCTTATTCCTCAAAGATTTTGGTGGTAGTGTCGCTCTAATCTCATGATTCCAAAAGATCAGGGGGGAGGGGGTCCCCCATGACGAAAAAGTAAACAGCGTTGCCAGGATCGGGCCGGCGAAAAATAAACCTGTGGACGAGATGGCGGAAGGCCCGAAGCTGGATGGCCTGGGACGATCGGCGCCCTTGGTCATCCCGAAGGCCCGCGCTTTCACCAGCGGGGCGAGGGATCTGGCGGGCAGCGCGTTAATGTTTAACACTGATCGGCTCTTGCGAAATGTCAGCGATTGCAAATATGTCACTCTGGTATAATTGTGTCACGAGGCTTAACAAATGACACTGAGACAGGAAGCCCGGGCCCGCGTCAATGAAAACGGACGGCTCGTCATCCCTGCCGCGTTTCGTAAAGCCATGGGAATCAAGGCTGGCGATGAAGTCGTACTGCGCATTGAGGATGACGAACTACGCATCTTGACCCTGAAGCGGCGCATCGAGCGAGCCCAGCGTCTCGTCCGGCAGCATGTAAAGCCGGGTACGTCGCTGGTGGACGAGTTGATCGCAGAACGGCGCGAGGCAGCGAAACGTGAGTAGGATCGTGTTGGATTCTTCGGCCCTGCTGGCAATTCTCAACCGGGAGGCCGGGGCGGACAAGTTGACCCCTCGACTTTTGAGCGATGCGACAGTCAGCACGGTGAATCTGGCCGAGGTGCAAAGCAAACTGGTCAGTCGGGGATTAGATCCCGATGATGCTTGGGATGCTGCTATCGGCCCAGTCCGCGAGTCCGAGCCCTTTACCATCGAGCAAGCGAGAATCGCTGGCGATCTGGTAGAGCAGACTCGTCCGCTTGGTTTATCCTTCGGAGACCGGGCGTGCTTGGCACTAGGAATTGCACTTGGGGCGGCTGTTTACACAGCGGATCAATCGTGGAAGGGGCTACGCCTCGGCATTCGTATACACCACATACGCTAGCCTCTTCAATGTCCGACGGCGCGCATCATATTATTGAGATCATGAAGGTAGGCATTAGAACTCGCATCGGCCTCGTGCTGGTTGCGGTCGTCTTTATGCTGGTTAAGGTCCCAGCCCCGGCCCAGCAACTGGCCAAGCGTCTAATCCTCAAAGACGGCTCCTACCAGCTTGCGACCAAGTGGGAAGTCAAAGGCGACCGCGTGCGCTACCTGAGCGCCGAACGCGACGAATGGGAAGAGTTACCCAACTCGCTGGTGGATTGGGCGGCCACAGACAAATTCGAAAAAGATCGCGCCGCCAACATTCCCGCTCCGGAAGCGGTTGAACTCGACAAGGAAGTCGAAGCCGAACGCCGCGCCGAGGAAGCCAAAACTCCCCAGGTCGCGCCTGGCCTGCATCTGCCCGACGACGGCGGAATGCTATTGCTCGATACTTTCCAGACTCAGCCGCAGCTCGTGGTGCTGCAGCAGAACACCGGCGAAGTCAACCAAAATAAAAGAACAAACATTTTACGCTCTGCCGTCATCCCCATTGCCGGCAGCAAGCAGACCATCGAGCTCGACGGTCTACACGCCAGCGTCCAGGCGCACGCGACCTTGCCCACCATCTACGTCAACCTCGATCAGGACCAGGGATCGAATGCCAGTTCGCCCCAGCAACCACAACAGCCGCAGCAACCGGAACAGCCCTGGGACCGTTTTCACATCGTCCGGCTCCAGTCCAAAAAGGGCAAGCGCATCGTCGGAGACATAAAGATCAGCCCACTCGGCAAAAGCAGCCAGCAGGAAAACCTGGTTCTAACCAACTCTCAAAGGCTGACTGGAGGCTGGGTCAAGATCACGCCTGCCGCCGCTCTTGAACCGGGAGAGTACGCGGTGGTCGAGATGCTGGGCAAGGACGGAATCAACACCTACATCTGGGATTTCGGAGTGAATCCGGCGGCTCCCGCAAACGCGATCGCCCTGAAACCAGAACCCCCGGCACTACAGCCGCAACATGACAAACCGAAATAAAATGCAGGCGCGCCGGCGTCCTCGCCCATGCGGCCGAGCAAAAAATCTCGAGATGAGTTCATTTCCGCTCCAGGCACAGGCAGAGACGCGCGCCTACATTCCCGCTTCTTCCTGAATTCGGCGCCACGCGCGCTCGACGTGTCGTTCCATTGTGTTGGCTTGGCCAACGCAGAATCGCAATGTCAGCCGATCATTCAAACGTGTGTGCGTCAGATAGAGATCGCCGCTCCGATTCAGTCGGTCCATCAAGGCTTGATTCACTTCATCTCCGCCTTTGTGGCGGAAGCACACCAGGTTGAGCGGGACAGGCGCGGCCAATTCGAAACGATTATCGTTCCCGACCCAGCCCGCGAACCGCCGTGCCAGTTCAACGTGCCGACGGATGTGATATTGCAAACCTCCCAAGCCATAATGACGGATCACAAACCAAAGTTTCAGAGCGCGAAAGCGGCGGCCAAGCGGAATCTGCCAGTCGCGATAATCAATCACGGCGCCGGACTCCGTGGCCTTATTGCGCAGATACTCCGGCAGAATGCTCAGGGTTTGAATCAGCGCTTTGCGATCGGCAACATAGAAGCAGTTGCAGTCAAAGTTAGTGAACATCCACTTGTGCGGATTGAAGGTGTAACTGTCCGCGAGTTGAACTCCGTCATGAGTATGCCGAAACTCGGGGCAGAGCGCAGCCGTACCGGACATCGCAGCATCGACGTGGAACCACAGATTGTTTCCCCGGCAAATGCGGCCAATTTCGGGCAACGGATCAATCGCATTCGACGAAGTGGTGCCAATCGTAGCGCAAACAAAGCAGGGGACAAGACCTGCGCGTCGATCCAGTTCAATCTGCCGTGCGAGCGCATCCGGACGCATGGCGAAGTTCTGGTCAACCTCGATCAGGCGCAAATTGTCCAGGCCCAGCCCGGCAATCTTTACGTCCTTCTCAATGGAAGAGTGCGCTTGCGACGACGTGTATGCGACCAGCTTTCCATCGCAACCTAGCTGGTTGCTGGCGAAGTTGGTAGCCCGCTCCCGCGCCGCCAGCAAAGCACAGAGCGAAGCACTCGAAGCGGTATCCTGAATGACGCCGCCTCCGCTACTACTGGAGAGAAACCCACGCGGCAAACCGAGCATTTCGACCAGCCAATCAAGAACATGTGTTTCCAGTTCCGTGCAAGCCGGACTGGTCGCCCAAAGCATCCCCTGCACGCCCAATCCCGAGGAAAGTAAATCCCCAAGAATCGCGGGGCCTGATGCGTTCGCGGGAAAAAAGGCGAAAAA
The DNA here is from genome assembly GCA_963696635.1 of uncultured Acidobacteriota bacterium. Classification (GTDB taxonomy): domain Bacteria; phylum Acidobacteriota; class Terriglobia; order Terriglobales; family Acidobacteriaceae; genus JABDBE01. The sequence continues at coordinate 122,720 of CAVOKX010000020.1, read as the reverse complement.
ATTAGGCGACTGCCAGTGAGTTATGCCGGGAAGAATTAGCTTCTCCACGTCTCTCAGGATGGACTCGAAGGGCTCGCCTTGGTTCGGAGGATTTGCCTGCAATGAAGCTCGCACCTGCCCAGCGTCGACGCGGGACAGCACGGGATAGGATTCGATGCGTGAATAATAATCCGCGATCCAGTCCACGACTGCATGGCCATGCCGGCGAAACTCATCGGGCGTCATGTGAAAGCTTTTTTCCTCAGGCATTGAGTCTCCAAAGTCTCAAACGATTCGCATTTGACTTAAACCTTTGTGTACCTTCGTGTCCTTTGTGGTTTAAGCCTCGTGTCTATTCCAACTGCCCGTAATAGACAAGCGTGTTGTACTCAAGCGCCACACTCTGGTTGACTTGATGCGCTTCGAAAACCCGCCGCAGCTCGCGCAACATAGGTTCGTAGTTTGCATGGTCAGGCATTGGCGTGTACGAGGAAGACAGCAGTCGGCCTTCAAGAGCGGTATAGTCCACTTCCTGACGCATCTCGAACGTAGATGAGCGAAACGGCGAGGGCGCGAAAAAGTCAGCAATCTCGGCGGTCGTGCGCTCGTGTCTTACTTCATGGTAGTCAGTTCCGTAAGTCAGCAACAGGCGTTCATATTCGCGAAGAAAAGCGGTCGAGTTGGTGCGGCGCTCGTTCCACAAGAGCACGGTCCAGCCGCCCGGTTTGAGGATGCGAATAAACTCGCGGCGAGCCTTTTCGCGATCAAACCAGTGCGCCGCCTGCGCCGCTGTGATCAAGTCAAGGCGGTGGTCTGGAAGGGTCGTCGCTTCCGCCGCTCCCGCGATACTGGTGAAGCCGGGATAACCTTCGAGCAAGCGCTCCCCGGCTCGCCGCATTTCATCATTCGGTTCCACGCCGAAAACGCGATTGCCATTCTCCAGGAGCAAGCCGGTGAAAATACCTGTACCAAAGGCGACATCCGCAATCACAGAATCGGGCGTGAGGCCGCATTCGCTCCTTAACAGTTCGAGGACTGCGGGCGGATATCCAGGCCGATAGCGTACATAATTGTCTACCCGCGAGGAAAACCGCAGCGTGGCATCTTTGACTGGCATGCTAGCAGTTTATCGCTTCGTTACAGCCAGTGGGCCGGGAGAAAGTTCTGGAGTTGATGATGGTAGTTGGCGAGCCGGAAACCTCAGCGCCAGACGGCGGCGCGCATCACGTCGAAATGATGGTCATAAGTCCACACTTCCAGGCTTAAGCGATGGGCCAAAGTGGCCACCAGCGCGTCAAACAGCGTGATAGGTTGGTCCTTGAGCGACTGCACTTTGGCGATAGCCTGGCGATAATCCTCGGCGACGGGATTCACCAAAGCCGCGCTCGCCATCTCTTCCAGCCAGTTCGAGGCGGCACTTTCACCCAGACGAAACAAAACCAGCGTGTAGGCCTCAAGCAAGGTCGGATACGCGACCACGACTTCGCGATGGCCGCTCGCGAGCCTGCTCAACTCCCGGCGGGCCCGTTTGTGATGGGCGTCGTCCGGATCAGCAGCCGCATAAAGCGGCCCAGTGTCGGCCAGCACCGCCGATCTCACTTCTGCGTCCCCGCCAGATAGCGGTCATGCTGCTGGCTCACGTCGGAACGTCCGCTTCCTTTCCGCGCAGGCGTGATGTCAAGAGTTTGCCGGGTCCTGAGGAATCCTCGCTCGGCAAGATACTGGCGCAGGGCCGCTTGCACCACGGCGGTTAACGTGGAAGGCGCTTCCTGGGATGCCAGATAGTTCTCCGCCGCCTTGGCCAAGTCGTCAGGAAAGGTCATGGTTGCGCGTTTCATCATCCGAATTATATCACCAGTTGGTTCGATTGGTGATATTGGTGACGCATCCACATTTTCCGTACCCGACTTACCCGATATCCGGTCATCAGAACTCCCTGAGACGGTAGTACTGAATCTGGTGCTCGGGATGCTTCGACTACGTTGCCGTCGCTACGCGCCCGCAACTCGCTCAGGATGACCGTTTGCTCAAGCCCGCTCCTGTCCGCGAATCATGTACACTTACCTGTTTTAACTACAAATCTCATGGCCCTTCGATCCGCTTCCACATTGCTATGTAGCCTGTTGCTGTTGAGCCTGCCTCACACTCAAATTGCGCAGGGAAAACCCAAACCTTCCGCGCCAATCTTTGGCTTTCGCGATTCGTCCGCGGAAAGCTCCCTGGAAGGCAAATTTCTCGCGGTGCCCGATCCGAAACTTGCCGAACAACATTTGCGCGTTCTCACCCAGGCTCCCCATGTTGCCGGCTCAGCCGAAGATAAGGCCACCGCGGATTATGTCGCGCAAAAATTCCGGGAAGCGGGCTTGGACGCGGAGACGGTTGAATATCGAGTCTGGATGAACTACCCCTCCGAGATCAGCGTGGATGTGACCGCTCCCGCCGACGTCCACATGCACGGACCCAGACGCGAGCACGTCGAAGGCGATTCGTACGCCGACGATCCGCGAGTGATCACGCCGTACAGCGCAATGTCACCGTCAGGCGACGCCGAGGCGGATGTGGTCTATGCCAACTACGGCTCGCCGGAAGATTTCAAGAAGCTGGAGCAGATGAAGGTCGACGTGCGCCGAAAGATCGTGCTGGTGCGGTACGGGCAGAACTTCCGCGGAGTGAAAGCATTCGTTGCGCAAGAGCACGGCGCCGCTGGCCTCATTATCTACTCCGACCCCACCGACGATGGCTGGCGCCGCGGCGACAAATATCCGCAAGGGCCGTGGCGTCCCGATTCCGGCGTGCAGCGCGGGTCCATTGGCTATATGTTCCAGTTCCCCGGTGATCCCACCACGCCCGGGATTGCTTCCGTCCCTTCGCTTCCGGACGCTCAAGCGCACACCGCCTGAGCAATCCGCGCAACTGCCGAAGATCCCTACCACGCCGCTGTCCTATGCCGATGCATGGCCCATCCTTGAGCATCTCGGAGGGCCGGATTCGCCTCGCGACTGGCAGGGCGCGTTGCCATTTACCTATCATCTGGGACCCGGTCCGGTGAAAGTGAAGATGCATCTACGACAGGATTACCAATTCCGCACCATTTGGGATGTGATCGGGCGGGTGCGCGGCAGCGAACTTCCCGACGAGTGGGTAGTCGCAGGCAATCATCGCGATGCCTGGGTTTACGGAGCCGTCGACCCCAACAGCGGCACCGCGGCGATGCTGGAGGCGGTACACGGGCTTGGGGAATTGTTGAAATCGGGATGGAAGCCGAAACGCACAATCATTCTCGGCAGCTGGGACGGAGAAGAAGAAGGCTTGATCGGTTCCACCGAATGGGGCGAGCAGCACGAGAGTGAACTGGGCAATGCCGCAGCTTATTTCAATATGGACGTCGCGGTTTCCGGTCCGAAATTTGGCGCGGCATCCGTGCCCAGTCTGAAACAATTTCTGCGTGATGTTACCAAGGTCGTTCCCAGTCCTAAGGGCGGCACCGTCTACGACGATTGGCAAAAGACCAGCCAGACCACCGGGGAGGCGGTGAATCCGCAGGAGAGTACCAGCAACTATCGCCCGCCTGCGGCGCAAGCCAAACCTGACGTGCCCGTCAGTGATTTGGGAAGCGGATCGGACTACACCGTATTCCTGCAACACCTGGGAGTGCCCTCGACCGATATTGGCTCGACCGGTTCCTATGGCGTTTATCACTCAGCCTTCGACAATTTCAATTGGTTCAAGAAATTCGCCGATCCCAACTTTGTCTACGAGCAGCAAATGGCGCGCATTTTCGGGCTCTCGATTATCCGCATGGCCGACGCCGACGTGCTGCCGTATGACTACGAGGAATATGCCAAGGAAATCGTCACCTACATCGATTCCGCCAAAAAGAAAGCGACGGCAGAATTCGTTAGTCAAACTGTAAACTTTGCTGACGCTTCCCAGGCGGCACATCATTTCGAGCAGGAGGCGGCCAGGATTCTGGTCCGGCAGCAAAATTCTCCACACGATGCCGCCAAGTTGAACCGGGCTTTGCGCGACGCCGAGCGCGCTCTTCTTCTGCGCGAGGGACTGCCGAATCGTCCGTGGTTCCGGCACGCCATTTATGCTCCGGGCCAGTACACCGGATACGCGGCCGTGGTGATCCCAGGGATTAACGAAGCCATCGACAAGCACGATGTCGCTCGTACCCAGCAGCAAATTGCATCGCTCGCAGCCGCATTGAATCGCGCCGCCAAGGTGCTGGAGAGCGATCGTTAAAAGTCTTTGGGAAGTCCAGAATCCTGGTTCTGATGCACACATTCTGGTGCAGAAAAACACTCAAAAAAAACGCTCATTTCGGCGCAAAATATAGAAAACAAAGGATCGGATTTTTTCTTGCCTCCTAGATCTATGGTTCTAAAGGTAGTTACAGGCAAAATATTCAAAACATGGAGGTTATCGCGGTGTCCCAGCGCCAGCAGTTCGGCAGTGGAACTGCGAATGAACTGCCTGTTGCCGACGACTCTCGCCTTCACGATGATGAGCGGGGCTGAGCTCTGCGTCCAGAAGCTGCGTTCCTGTCAGGTTGTCAAAGATCATAGATTATCTTGTAGATAACCAATGTGTGCATATATTATCGCCTTGAAATGCATGCGGTCAAGATGAAAAGCGGGCTGGCCGAGTACCCAGTTCCAAACTGGGAATCTCGCTGGAGGACGCGTCGTCGTGAGCAGTTTGGCGTGTATCCAGTGGTCCGCTGCCGCGATATCGGCTAAAAGCCCCGCTCTCTCGCAAAGAACGCGAGAAGGGCCGGGCACCCGCTTTTGTGTGTGGTGAAAGCATGGCAAGCCTCCGTCACCGATGCATTCTCGCTTCCCACCCTTTCGCAAAGAACGCGAAAGGATGGGGCACCCAATCCTATATGTGATTTAGATCTGCGATTTTAAGTCTGGGCCACCCTCTATAACCGGGTCGGCGTTGTCAAGAGACACGTAGAGTGTCCGAGTCAGCGATGCCCTCGATGGGGCGCTGAATCTCGAGGTTTGGTTTTTACTTATTAGAAAGTTTTTGCTGTTGCCGTTGCTCTTGCTGTTGCTGTTGCTCTTGTTGTTGTTGCCGTTGCTTTTGCTCATGGCGACCCAAGCTCGCTTTGCAGAATCAGGCGATGGAACTTAGTTCCACCAACCATCTATTCGGTCACGCACTCCGACCATGATTCGTTGTTCAGACTCCCCGACTCCTCGGGGAGGCAAGGCGCCCAATCAGCCCAGCGATGGACTGTCTTCCACCAGGGTGGCCCACGGGCTGCCTTGCATGCGAACCAGCTGCGCGTAATCCGCCGTGCTGCGCAGCATCCAGTACATCCTCACGGCCAGTTTGCGGGCCACGGCGACCTTCGCCACCGAGGCCCCACGACGGAACTTCAATCGTTGATACACCCGCCGCAGTTGCGGATCCAGACGCGCCGCGGTGTGGCCGGCCTCCACCAGCAACGAACGCATCATCGGGTTGCCTTGCTTGCTGATCGATCCTAGCCGCTGCTTCCCGCCCGAACTGTGCTCCTGCGGATTCAGGCCCAGATAACTCACCACCTTCCGGCTGCCCGCGAAACGTTGCACCGGCCCGATGATCAGCACGAAAGCCAACGAGGTCACCGGCCCCACTCCTGGATGCGTCATCAGTTGCACCGCCAACGGCTGACTCTTCGCCGCTTGCTCCACTGCCTGGTCCAGTCGTGCCACCGAAGCCTGCAGCTCATCGAACATCCGTAGCAACTCTTGCCGCCGATAGCTCGCCCACGGCCCCAGCGTCAGCGCTTCCAGTTCCTGGCGTCCTTTCGCGGTGAACAACTTCTTTTTGCGACACACGCCTTCGCCCATGGCCAGCGCGTGCATCTGGTTCTTCACCGCTCCTCGCATCCACACCAACTTCTGCCGATGCCACACCAGTTGCCGCAGGTCCCGCTCTTCCGGCGACGGCCGCCAGATCTGCGGAAAGCGCTCGCTGCACATCAGCTCCAACAGATGCGCCGCATCGCGCGCATCCGTCTTCTGCTTGCGCACCACCGCCGCCCGAATCTTGGCCGCATCGCCCATCCACAGTTCGTGACCCAGCTCCGCCAGCATGGCCTCGAACCAATGCGTGTGCCCAGTGGCTTCGATCCCCACCCGCACCGCACCCACGAGCGCGGCATAAAAAGCCCGCGCTTCTCCGCTCTCGTGCTCCAAACGCCGCTCCGTCAGTTCACCTGTTTCCGTGTCCAGCATGGCAATCTGCTGGTAGCGCGTATGTAAATCACAACCTATAATCATCATCGCTCGGCTCCTTTCCTCCGAGCCTTGGTCGCTTTGAGCGCTTCCAAGTCTACTCGCTCGCAAGGAGCCGACACGGTTATCTCATCAGTCCACCATGCAGCTATTTTCCCTTTGTATCGGTTCTGAAGTACAGCCTCGGAGTGGTCCCCAGCATTTTCCTGAACATGGAGATGAATGCGCTCGGCGTGCTGTAGCCCGATTCCAGCGCGGCGTGGGTTACCTTGGCTCCTTCGGCCAAAAGCCGCATTGCCTGCATGAGGCGAAGTTGCTGTCGCCACTTGCCGAAGGTCATGCCTACGTCTTCCTGAAAGAGTCTTTCCAGTGTTCTCTTGCTCGCGCCCGCTGCCTTCGCGAAGCGCGCCAGCGGCCGCCGGTCGCTCGGGTCGGCCAAGAGTGCCGCAGCGATGCGCAGGGCTCTTGGATCGCAGGGATTAGGAAGCTGTAAGGGAACCATCTGGATGGCTTCAAGTTGGTCGAGGACCATGTGTATCAAGTGGCCCTGCCGCTTAATCGTCTTCTTCAATGCAGGGAAAGTACAAGCGTGAAGAATGAGTTCCTTCAGCAGCGGCGAGACGTTCACTACGCAACAGTCTCGCGGCAGGGTTTTGGCCAGCCTGGGCTTGAGGTACAGAGTTCGCATGGCGACCGTGCCTGACATGGTGATGGTGTGAGGAACCGCCGCAGGGATCCAAACTGCACGGTAGGTCGGGACCACCCAGGCGGCCCGGTTGGTGCGCACGGTCATCACTCCACGGGAGGCATAGACCAGTTGGTCGCGATCATGAAAATGCGATGGGATCACTTGTCCGGCAGGGTAGTCGCGGGTGAGGGTCGTAAGCTGCGAGCGGCTGTTCCCTACGGAGTCGAAAACTGCGTCTTGCCGCTTTTGCGACATTCATTGTCATAATATCGGAAGTACGCGAGGCAAGCCACCACTAGACTCAGCTTGTCTGAAGTTGAAATTGAGGATACGTGAACCGCTTGCACCATTGGTTGTGCCGTTCCGCGCGATGGCGAAGAACCATCGAGCAGCGGGTACCGTGGGTGCTCGCCGACGCCGAGCTTGGGCAGAATGTCCTTGAGCTTGGACCGGGACCTGGTCTGACCACCGATCTGTTGCGTTTGATGGCGCGCCGTATCACCGCGATCGAAATTGATTCCAGGTTGGCCGCGTCCCTGAGTTCCCGCTTGTGTGGCAGCAACGTTGCGGTGGTCACCGGCGATGCCACGGCCATGCCGTTTTCGGATGCCCAGTTTTCGGGAGGAGTTTCCTTCACCATGCTTCATCATGTGCCTTCTCCAGAACTGCAGGACAAATTATTGAGTGAAGTGTGGCGCGTCATCGAACCGGGCGGGGTCTTCGTTGGCAGTGACAGCTTGCAAGGTTTGTTCATGCGGTTGATCCACCTCGGTGACACGCTGGTGCCGGTCGACCCGGATAGGTTTGGGGTGCGGCTTGAGGCCGCGGGATTCGAGGTTTTAGAAGTGGAAAAGACCGGTGACGCATTTCGGTTTCAAGCGCGACGGCCGGCGGTACGAGTCTAGCCGCCGGTTCGTATCAGATCTCGCGTTAAGGGGCAGCGGCGGAGACGGAACGGTTCAGCAAACAGCCGCGTCGAAAGAAGAGTCAGAATTAGTGGGGGATGGTTGATCTCAGGAGGAATAAATCATGAAACAAGACAAAGTTGTTCGAAGTTCGAACTGGTTCAGAAGCGCTCTCTTGCCGGTTGGGATGAGCAATTCGCGATTTGAGCGGAGACTTTTTGCCGTACTCGTCTGCTTAGCTGTCCCTATATTGATGTTGGCAGCCGACAACGTAGACTCTACCGCAATTGGAACACGGACGGTGGAGGGATTAGTACGCGACATCGCTTGCCCTCTGCAGAACAAGAAATCCACTGCGAGCAGCTACAGCAAGGAATGCATCACGATGTGCGAAAAGGCAGGCTCCCCGTTGGGGATTCTGACGAACGATGGCTCGGTGTATGTTCCGGTCACTGAATCCATGCCGGACACGGGGCAGAATGCGCTAAAGCCTTTCGTTGGCGAACACGTGCAGGCAACGGGCAAAGTGTTCGAGCGGAACGGCGCGCACGCCATCGAAATCAGCGACATTCATCGGCTTCCAGAAAATGCGGCGGGTAAGTAGGGCCCAGTTGCGCGGCAAATGCCACGATATCAGGTAAAGGCCCCCACCCTTTCGCAAAGTACGCGAAAGGATGGGGCACCCGCGCACACGTTGTGGCTATTGCATTCTCGCTTCCCACCCTTTCGCAAAGAACGCGAAAGGATGGGGCACCCTCATCATAGATGTGATTTAGAGATGCGATTCTTAAGGATGGGCCATCCGCGCCGGGGGACGAAATTCCATTAGTCGGGGTTCGTTTCAATTTGTTCGGGAGGGACCACTTTTAAATCGGGATGGTCTGCATCTTTCCAGAAAGCTCCAAAACATTCGCCGCGTTCCTCCGGTCGCCACACGGTGCCGTCGTCGAATAAGATTTTCGAGGGCATGAGCACCCAACCCAGGATGCGCTGATTTGCTCCCGGATACGCCTTCATCTCAATGGTCTGCTCATGGTTTGGTTGAAGCGGCTGGTCGGAGCTCCAGGTGTCGAGATAGGGATGATTCAACAGTTGGGGCGCGATGAAGTGCTCGAAAGTGAGCGTGAAGCCCTTGATTTTTTCCCCGCTCGTATTCTTGACGGTAAGGGTGTAGGTCGGACCATTGATCCAGAATTGACCGGCCACGAAATGCAGCGGGCAAACTTTGGTCGAGGGTTTGTAGATGGTGAACGCGGCCATCATCCCTCCCTCCATGTGGTCCCTTACATGACAGTGAAACATCCATGTGCCGGGATTGTCAGCGATCATGTCGACAGCTCTGGTGCTGGCGGGCAGAAGTTCGAGGACATCGAGGTTGCGGCGTCCGTCTGTGACCGTCTTGCCGTGCCAATGAGGACTGTGGACGTCAATCTCGTTGCCCATTCCCATCACATACCAGCGCACCTTCTCGCCCTGCGCCATGACCAGGCCGGGTAGATTTCCGAAGATGTAGCCGTTAATGGAATAGAACAGCCCCTCGGGTTTCGCCAGCAGTTGGTCGAAGATGACGAAGGCGGTAACGAATTCCCGATCCACGCCCTTGGGAGAACCATCAGGCCGGGCTTTGCCTTTGGCGGTAACGATGATGGGGCCGAGCAGTCCAGCGTTGGTCTCCTTCGGTTCGTCGGTATGACCGTGGTACCACCAGACGACCGAGCTAAGCTGGTCGGGCCCTGGCCCGCTGCCTTCGTCGGCATACCAGTGATAGGTGAACCGGGCCCCTGGCCCAACCCGGGAGCCATTACCATACGGCAGATAGAAGGCCCCTTCGCTGTCTTTGTCGTAGCGCAAGCCGTGGGGATGGATACTGTGCATCACCTTCGAGCGATTCAGGAACTCAACGTCAACGTGATCTCCCACCTCGGCACGAATGATGGGTCCTAGAATTCCCAACCACTCGGCTTGCGGTATGCGAACCGAAAAGGTGGAATCCGTATATTCGATGTACCGGATTTTTGCCCACTGGGTTCGCAACGTCCACGGTGGAGGAATCAGGCTTCCGCGCAACAAATCATGCCCACTGGGAGCGAAATCCCAAGTCACGTCTTCGGCCGCAATGTAATAGTGGCGAGTTACCGCAACCGCCGGGGTCACTGCGAGGAAAACCGAGAAGATTAGGGACAGTGGCAGCAGCTTCAAAGTGATGTCCGACAGGCAACTTCGCGCTACCGGCGCGGGCCAGGAATTCAGTTCCTACACGTCTTGGAATCGATTCCCGTGTCCCGAGTCAGAATTCGGGAGGGCACGAATACCGGACGCAACACATTGTAGCCGGGCCAGCGCATCAGGGACAAGGTCATGTACGTTGGTGCTCGTGTGCCGCCCGTTTCTGTTGACATCAAGTCTGTGGCCCCTGAGAATTATCCATAAAGGCCCCAAAAAAAAGCAATTCCACATTTTGAGAGGGAGAAATTATGAAAAAAGCAATTGCGGTTGCCGTTCTGTCTGCATGTCTTTCATTTATTGCGGGAATTTCGGTTGCCCAACAGGTTCGCGACTGGCATGACCTGGAAGCAGCCCATAACCACGTGCAAGAAGCGATCCACGAGTTGGAAAATGCCCGCGCCGCTAACCACTACGATATGGCGGGACATGGCGTCAAGGCGGAAGAGCATCTGCGGGCAGCCGAGCATGAACTGCACGAGTCGATCGAGGCCGCCAGGGGCGGGCGGTAACCCGTAATCTGCAGGCCATCTTTCGATTTGCAGGGCGATGCCGGATTGTCGCTAACTTGTAAGCGACGGCTCGCCCTTTGTTCTATCGCGAATTCAAGCATTTCCGGTAGGGACCACCCCCGCCTCGGTGTTCCACGGGCGCGGCGTGATATGTCAAGCATATTGCTCAACCCCGGGCGGACGAGGCGTCCGCCGCTACGTGGGCGTTACTTGAGCGAAACCAGCTTCTCCACCAGGCCCGAGTAGTCTTTCTTTTCGAGGCCGTGGACTTGTTTGTTGTACTCGTCCACCTTGCTGGAATAGTTCATGGAGCAGAATTTGGGGCCGCACATGGAGCAGAAGGCAGCTTCTTTGTAGAAGTCGTCGGGCAGGGTCTCGTCGTGCATGGAGCGGGCGGTTTCCGGATCGAGCGACAACGCGAATTGCTTCTCCCAGTCGAATTTATAGCGGGCATAGCTGAGCGCGTCGTCGCGGTCCTGCGCGCCGGGGCGATGGCGGGCTAGATCGGCGGCGTGGGCGGCGATTTTGTAGGCGATGATCCCGTCTTTTACATCTTTCTCGTTCGGCAGCCCGAGGTGCTCTTTGGGCGTGACGTAGCAAAGCATCGCCGCGCCATGCCAGCCGATCATGGCCGCGCCAATCGCTGACGTGATGTGGTCGTATCCTGGCGCGATGTCGGTGACTAGCGGTCCCAGCGTGTAGAACGGGGCTTCGTAGCAGAGTTCTTTTTCTTTGTCGACCTGCTCTTTGATCTTGTCGAGCGGGACATGGCCGGGGCCTTCGATCATGACCTGCACATCGCGTTCCCAGGCTTTCTTGGTCAGTTCGCCCAGGGTCTTCAACTCGGCGAATTGAGCTTCGTCGCTGGCGTCGGCGATGCAACCGGGACGCAGGCCATCGCCTAGCGAGAACGAAACATCGTGCTTGGTGAAAATCTTGCATATATCGTCGAAACGGTCATACAGAAAATTCTGTTTGTGATGGTGAGCCATCCACTGCGCCAGAATTGCGCCCCCGCGGCTGACGATTCCGGTGATGCGCTTGGAAACCATGGGCAGATACTGGATCAGCACGCCAGCGTGAATGGTCATGTAATCCACGCCTTGCTCGGCTTGCTCCTCGATGACTTCGAGCATCACTTCGGCAGTCAAGTCCTCGATGCGCTTCACCCGCGAGATCGCCTCATAGATCGGCACGGTCCCAATGGGCACGGGCGAGTGCCGCAGGATGGCTTCGCGAATCTCATGAATGTTACCGCCGGTCGAAAGATCCATCACCGTGTCGGCACCGTAGTGAACGGAGGTATGCAGCTTCTTCAATTCTTCATCGATGTTCGAGGTGACCGCGGAATTTCCAATGTTGGAGTTGATCTTGCAGAGCGAAGCCACACCGATGCACATGGGCTCCAGTTCCGGGTGATTGATATTCGCCGGAATAATCATGCGGCCGCAGGCTACTTCGTCGCGCACCAACTCAGCAGAGAGCTTTTCGCGTTCCGCGACATAGACCATTTCCTCCGTGATCAGACCCTTGCGGGCATAATGCATCTGGGAGAAATTGCCGTCGCGATTTTCAGCCTTGCGGCGGGCGATCCCTTCTGAACGAGGCCGGGGAACGCTGTGCCCGTTGCCATCGTGACTGTGATCGTCTTGCGGATGATTGCCGTTGCCGGGATTACCCTTTGTGGGAGCCATGTTTATCACCTTTGCTGGATTCTGTAAAAACCGATTATACGCCCGGAAATGAGATCAGACGCCGGAAGCTGCAATTCATCTTCAAATCACCACGGCCGGGGTGGGAGCCAATATCCTTTTCTTCGCTTGTTCGTCCAAATGTGGGGGCTTACAATCTCCGTTCGCATCAATTCAATAATAAGGATGAGGTCCTATGCGCGCACACCGTCTCTTGCCGGCATTTCTGCTGTTGGGGAGCATTTTCGCCTGGACCCAGAGCGACTCCACCGCCAAACCAGGCCCGGGCTTCAGCATCGACAACATCGACAAGACGCTCGATCCCTGCGTCGATTTCTACCAGTATGCCTGCGGCAACTGGCTCAAGACCGCCGAAATTCCAGCCGATCAAAGCTCCTGGGTAAGCTTTGTCGAACTGGATGAACGCAACCTGCTAACTCTGCGCGATATTCTGGAAAAAGCCTCGGTCAACGATCCCGGCCGAAACGCGACCGAACAAAAGATCGGCGATTTCTACGGCTCTTGCATGGATGAAAAGGCAGTCGACGCGAAGGGCCTGGAGTCGTTGAAGCCTGAGCTGGACCGGATTTCCGAAGTGAACGACAAGACTGCGCTGATCGATGCCATTGCGCGTGTGCATCTGATCGGCCCCAACCCGCTGTTTAATTTCTTTTCCAGCCCGGACCTGCATAATGCGGACCAAGTGATCGCGTATATCGACCAGGGAGGCCTGTCGCTGCCCGACCGCGATTACTACATCAAAGACGACGCCCGCATGACCGATATGCGCAAACACCTGGTGGAATACGTGACCCAGGTTTTCGTTCTCAGCGGACAATCTTCCACGCAAGCGGCGGTCTCGGCGCAAACCGTCTTGCGCATTGAAACCGCGTTGGCCAAAGCTTCCATGGACCGCACCGCCCGCCGTGACCCCCGGACGCGAGACCACAAGATGACGCGGGACGCGGCTGTCTCCATGGCGCCGAATTTTCATTTCGATAGCTATTTCGCGGCCACGGGTTCGCCCAGTTTTTCGGAACTGAATGTCAGCAACCCGGATTTTTTCAAACAGGTAAATGGCGTGGTGGAATCCGAATCGCTGGATAGCCTGAAGGTCTACGTCAGTTGGCACCTGCTGCGGGAATCCGCTCCCTGGCTCTCCCAACCATTCGTGGAAGCAAACTTCAAAATGCGGCAGGCGTTGACCGGCCAGAAGGAAATCAAGGCCAGATGGAAACGCTGCGTGGAATTGACGGACCAGTCCCTGGGCGAAGCGCTGGGCCAGAAATACGTGGAGCTCACCTTCGGGCCGGATGGTAAACAGCGCATGTTGAAAATGGTGGATGCGCTCGAAAAGTCGCTGGACGAGGATATTCAGGGCCTGTCCTGGATGACGCCCGAAACCAAAAAACAGGCCAAGATCAAGCTGCAAGCCATTCGCAACAAGATTGGCTATCCCGACGTGTGGCGCGACTACAGTTCGCTGACCATCGTACGCGGTGATCTGCTGGGAAATTTTCTGCGGGCCAACGAATTCGAATCCAAGCGCGAAATCGCCAAAATCGGCAAACCGCTCGACCGCAAGGAATGGGGCATGACGCCGCCCACGGTCAACGCCTACTACAGCGGGTCCTACAACGAAATTGTGTTTCCCGCCGGCATTTTGCAACCGCCGTTCTTTGACAAGAACATGGACGACGCCGTGAACTTCGGCGGAATTGGACTGGTGATCGGGCACGAGTTGACCCACGGTTTCGACGACCAGGGACGCAAGTACGATCCGCAAGGCAATCTGCGAGACTGGTGGACGGCTGAGGATGGCAAGGAGTTTGAAAAGCGAGTTAGTTGCGTCGCCGATGAGTACAGCAATTTTGTCGCAGTCGACGATCTCAAGCTGAATGGCCGGCTCACGCTTGGCGAAAACACCGCCGACAACGGTGGGGCACGCATCGCGCTGATGGCGCTCGAACACATGATCGCAGACGATAAAACTGGAAAAGAAGGCCAGAAGATTGATGGCTACACGCCCGAGCAGCGGTTTTTCCTGGGCTTCGCCCGCGTGTGGTGCGAGAAACGGCGTCCGGAATACGAGCGAATGCAGGTCACCGTCAATCCGCACTCACCCGGAAACTGGCGGGTCGACGGCGTAGTGCAGAACATGCCCGAGTTTCAGAAAGCATGGGGCTGTAAAGCGGGACAACCCATGGTGAGCGCGAATGCCTGTCACGTGTGGTGATTGCGGCGCGGACACTCCTGTCCGCGGCTTTTCGCGGGCCAGATCAACGGCTGCGGACAGGAGTGTCCGCCCTACACATTCCTTGACCTAGTCAGAGGCGAGGAATAGAGTTCGTATAGGCGTGGGGTGCTTTTTATGTCCAACGAAACCAGCAGATACCTTAAATTTGGCGGCGCGACGGTAGTCATCCTGTTGGCGCTCGGATACCTCGCTTACACTGGCGTCCAGGAAACAAAGAGTTACTACGTGACTATCAAGGAATTGCGCGGCATGGGAGACTCTGCCCACACCAAGCGGCTGCGCGTCGCGGGAAATGTTCAGCCCGGATCAATCAAGCGCAACGGCACAAAAGTTGACTTCGTCCTGATAGAAAATGACCAGACTCTCGCGGTTTCCTACAGCGGCACCGAGCCTCCGCCCGATACTTTCAAGGACAATTCCCAGGCGTTGGCCGACGGCAGTTTCGGACGCGATGGCATCTTCCATGCCAAGCAACTGCAAGCCAAGTGCGCGTCGAAGTATGCGCCCCAACAGCCAGGAGCGCCCGCCAGCGGCCCGTCCACTAATGCGCCCGCCAAAAGCATGACCCAGGTCGAGACCGGCGGCTCGGGCGCGATGTCGAACTAAGACGATACCCGTTCGACCAAGCTGCGTCTCTAAAGTCCGGCGACTTTCAATAGCAACACGTCGACTTCAGATTTGATCCTGATCTCTGGTATTACCGTGGAATATAGTCTGAACCTCAATCCTGTACATTCGGCCGCTGAGTGATCGGCCAAAAGTTCGGGCCCACCAAAGGTCCAAGGTGGCAAGTCCTTCTTCCGCCGCTTTAGCCAGAACCCTCAGTATGAGCTCTTCCATGATGGTTAGAGTGACTCTCCGGTGCGACCTTCGGTTAGGGCAATTTTACGCTTTAAATTGGTGGCCAGTTGCTGCAAAAGTGCCACTACACGAACAACGGCTGAACAACCCATCCAAGTGGGACGGGTCATATGGGTTCGGAAAATTCCAAAGTCATCGAAATGGACCAGGCCCGGACGCCTCGGACTGTGAACGCGCAAAGGTCGCCAGTTTCGCCGGATTTTCATTTCGGCGGGACGGGCGAGACGCCCGTTCTCCATTGTGAGCAGCCCTCGACTTCGCCGCGGGCTTCAGCTATCTTCGGTTCCGATGCTTCCCGCCGTCGTGGTCACCGATCTGGTCAAACAGTTTGGACGCTTCGCAGCCTTGCGGGGCGTGAGCGCGGAGTTTGCTCCCGGGTGTCTTTACGCGATTCTCGGCGATAACGGGGCAGGGAAGACGACCCTGCTGCGCGCTCTAGCGGGATTGACTCCGCCGACGCGGGGAACCATTTCAATGTTTGGGACGACCGATCTTCGGTCTATCTGCGGGCAACTTGGATACATGGCCCACCCTTCTTTGCTTTACGACGAGATGAGCGGGATGGAAAACTTGGGCTACTTCGCGCGGCTGTACGAAATCAAAAATAGGGGTCAGAACAATAACGAGCAGCGCTGCGCCGATGTGATCCGGGCGGTAAAACTTGATCCATCGCTCACCCGGCCTGTGGGCCAATACTCGCAAGGCATGCGGCAACGGATGTCGCTGGCTCGCGCGCTTCTGAACGATCCTAAAATACTTCTCCTGGACGAGCCCTTCTCCAACGTCGACGTGCGATCCGCGCAAGAGATGGTGAAACTGCTCACCGGATTGCGCGACGCCGGTAAAACCATTTTCGTGGTTACGCACCAAGCGTCGCTCCTCGAAGGCGCTGCCGACGAGTTCGTATGGATGGAAGCCGGATTGATTGTTAGCCGGACTCCCGACCTTGAGCGTCAGGAGCCTCGATGAGCACCGTCGGCAGTCTCACACGGGCGACCTTGGCTAAAGACCTTCGCTTGGAGTGGCGATCGAAAGACGCGATCAACTCCATGTTGTTTTTCTCGTTGCTGGTTGTGGTGATCTTCAGTTTCTCTTTCGATCCGACTGCCGAGGAGTCGCGACGTATAGCCGGAGGCCTCGTCTGGGTGGCATTTTTGTTCGCCGCGGTGGTGGCGTTGAACCAGACCTGGGCGCGGGAAATGCGCAATCAGGTGCTCGATGCATACCGCGTTTCTCCCGCTCCCCCGAACGCTCTGTTTCTGGCGAAAGTCATCGGGAATTTTATCTTCGTCACCGTGTTACAGGCGATTGATGACGCCGCTCTTCATTGTGTTTTACAACCTGCGAGCGCTCGGACCCGCATACCAATTGCCCATCGTCGCAGCGCTGGGGACGTGGGCGCTGGTGGTGAACGGAACGTTTTTCGCAGCCATGTCTTTGCGCACGCGCAGCCGCGAAATCATGCTCCCTCTGTTGTTGTTTCCCATCTCCATCCCCGCATTGCTCGCCATGGTCGAAGCCACGAGCGCCATTCTCACCGGAGAATATTCCGCCAGGTTCTGGATCGTCTTGCTTGCGGCCTACGATCTGGTGTTTACTATCGCTAGCCTCTTCTTATTCGGATTTGTGTTGCAGGCGGAATGAAGCGCGTTTTCCCCATCCTCGGTGTTCTCACCGGCGTGCTGCTCAGCTACGCCCTCTATGAGGCCCTGATCGCCGCTCCCACCGAGCAGACCATGGGCAACGTGCAGCGCATCTTCTACTACCACGTGCCCTCGGCGTGGACGGCCTTCATTTTGTTTTTCATCAATTTCTTCGCCTCCGTCGTGTACCTCATCTGGCGCGCCAACAAAGCCGATATCGTTGCCCTGGTGACCGCGGAAGTGGGCGTCGTATTCTGCACCGTGGTGCTGGTGACCGGGCCCATCTGGGCGCGTCCGGTCTGGGGGATCTGGTGGACCTGGGATTTGCGCCTGACTCTGACCCTCGTGTTATGGCTGATCTACGTCAGCTATCTGGTGCTGCGTAGATTCTCCAGCAGCGGACAGACTCCATTGTTAGCGGCAGTCTTGGCTGTCTTTGGCGCCCTCGACGTTCCCCTGGTCTATTTCTCTATTTGGTTTTTCCGCACCCAGCATCCCCAACCAGTGATCGGCGGAGGCGGTTCCATTGATCCCCGCATGCTGCACGTGCTGCTGATCAATTGGCTTGCCTTCTCCTGCTTCGCCGCCTTGGTGTGCTGGTCGCGCTATCGCCTGGAAGTGCTGCGGCGGGAAGTGGACGAAACTCTGGCCCTGGAAGCACTGCTCGAACCCAGGCATCCACAAACCAGAACTTCACCGACTGGGAGCGCGGGATGATTTATCTTTACGCCGCCTACATCGCCACCTGGGCCATCCACATCGCATACCTCGGCACCCTGCTGCGCCGCTATAACCGCCTGCGAAATGAGATCGCAGAGTACAAGGGCCGAATCGAAGAGAAGAATTAAAACAGGAGAATTGAGCAGGAAGGCCGACTAACCAACCTGTTATTGGCACCGCCTGAGAATTGAGACACCTCGCGTTGCCCAGACCGACATCGAATGCAGTATCCCAGTCCGACTTCTCGGCGGAGTGCGGTCGTTCTCCGCGACCTCCGCGATTTAAGATTTTATTTTCCGCCGTCGAATTAAAACCTTAAAGCGCAGAGACAGCAGAGTGCGCGGAGATGGCAGAATCGTTGGTGACAAATTTCCGAGCTTGCTGAAACTGAGACTCTGCCACAGCGACGGCGACATTGACAACGGCCGAAGAATTGCAAACCGGCAGTTGCACAGGAAGTTTGATTGTGCGCGTGGCTTGGCCATCCTCTGCGAACGCTTCAACTGGCCGAAGCCGCCGAGCGCAGGAATTCGTAGTTCTCGATGACCGCCGCGATGCCGACGCGGGAGGCTGGCAGAGGCGCCTCGGTTCGTATCACCCGGGCGGCGAAGCGGACACGCACCGGATCGGTCAAAGTCACGTGCGGTGGAAGAGTCAAAGTCACATGAATGCGCGAGCCCACTGCGAGTGGGCGGTCGAGGTAAAGAAAAACTCCGCGAGCGCTCACATTCTGGGTTTCGGTCAACAACTCGTCAACGTTCGCGTCCTCCACTTTGACGGTTGCGGGCAGGCGCATATCGAAGCGCCTCATGGCCCGCCGATCCTGCGATGCCTTCTCTAACGTTGCGCCTTCTTGTTCATCGAGCATCCAGTTCTCCCTCAGCCAACCATCACTCGCGAAGAGACACAACTCTTGGCCAAAGATACTGAATTGTCAGCGGTTTGCAAGACCAAAGCGATGAGGGAACTGACTCGGTTACTGGCTCGCGCCATCCGCATCAGGTTTAGAGGTGAACGAAAAACGGGGAGGGCGGGGAAGGGATGCGCCCGGTCTAAAGAGCAATCGTGCTGCCACAAAAATGGTGCACCCGAGAATGCGCGTCAGCAGGAGAATGAATGACTTGACGCTCTCGACGACCGCCGATCGGAAACTCCGCATGAAATGGTTTGCAGAAAGTCTGCGATATCTCAACCATCTTTTCCGGTCGCCACCCATTTCTGCATCGCCACGCATCTCGATCGAGCCCACTCCGCATCTGACGAATTTCAAGGCAAAGAATGGGTAAGCCCATCTTGACAGGCTATCCGTCAGATGTTTAAGTAGTTACTTAACTTTTTTTGCACTTATTTTTGGACAAGTAGGCCAACCGCTTCGTGGGCGCGACTCGGGGTGCTGTTTGTGCGCCGTTTCTGCTTTCTCTCCCTGAAATCGGGAAAAGACATCGCGGGAAGCCGGAGGAGTTAAGTGAGATTGAATCGCCGTCGGTCGGGAAAGATTTGTTCGCGAACCCGCGTCCTCGCGGCCGTCACGCTATTGATGATAGTCGGAGCCGGCGCTCTCGCCATTGGTTCGGGTGCAGCCAAGTCCGGGTTCGCTAACGCCGCAAATTCCCAACCGCTTCTTGCTTCCCATCCAACTCCTTCGGTGCCAGCCCCCGGCGGACGAGAGGCCCAGCAAGTTCTGGCCACTTACAGCCATCTCCCGCTGATCTTTGAGCCGAACCGCGGACAGACCGATGCGAGCGTGAGATTCCTGGCGCGTGGCAGCGGTTACGGACTTTATCTCACCCCGAACCAGGCTGTGCTCGCTTTCCAGGCGGCTACCGATTCGCAACATCCTGCACGCGCGGTGGTGAGCATGAAATTAGTCGGAGCCGCGACCGCTGTAGAACCGGCGGGTGACCTCCAGCTTCCCGGCAAAAGCAATTACTTCATCGGCAACGATCCCGCCCAATGGCATCGCGACATTCCTCAGTTCGCGCGGGTGCGCTACCGCAAGGTGTACCCCGGCGTTGACCTGGTGTACTACGGCAACCAGGGGCACCTGGAATATGACTTCGAAGTCGCGCCCGGCAGCGATCCCGCGCAGGTGGCAATGGAATTTCAGGGTTCGCGGAATCCGAAAATCGACGCAACCGGTGACCTCGTTATGGCCGTCGGCGGAAGTCAAGTGCGGCTGCAAGCCCCGCGCGTGTATCAGAAGTTTGGAGTAGAAGAACGCAGCGTGGCCGGACGTTTCGAACTGCGTGGCCAAGAAGTCGGCTTCAAGTTGGGTGCCTACGACCGCAGCCAAACATTGATCATCGATCCCACGCTCACCTACTCGACCTACCTCGGGGGCAGCGGCAATGAAGCGTGTTCCGTCATCGCCCCAATCACCGTTGTTGGAATTTCCGCGCCCACCCCCGGCTGTCCAGCGATCGCCGTGGATGCAGCCTCTAACGCTTATGTGGCCGGCTCGACCACATCCACCGATTTCCCGAATACGGCCGGCGAATACCAGCCCGCGCTAGGGGCAGGCGCCACCGCGAACGCCTTCATCGCCAAGTTCAGTCCCGCTGGCTCTCTGCTGTTTTCCACTTATCTCGGCGGGAGCGGCACTGACTATAGCGCGGGGATCGCCGTGGATGACGGCTTTGATGTCATCGTGGCAGGAACCACCAGTTCCGGTAATTTCCCCACTAAAGGAAGCAATGCAGCTTTTCAGGCAACACCACTTAGCGGTGGCAAACACGTCTTCCTAAGCAAGCTCGATCCCAGCGGAAAAACGCTGCTGTATTCAACTTATCTTTCCGGCCTGGGCGTGGATCTCGCTTCGGGCTTGGCGCTTGATCCCGGCGGCAACGCCTACGTCACCGGCACCACCACCTCCCAGGAAGTGGAGACGGGATTTCCATCGACCATCGGTTCCTATCAAACTTCTCCCGCGGCGGGATCGGCCATCCAGTTTTTCATGAGCAAGATTAATCCCAACGTTTCGGGAGCGTCGAGCGTTCCCTACTCCACATATTTTGGCGGGGCAACTCCCTCCGGGGCTGCGGGGGTAGCCGTGGGCGGTGGGATCGCGGTAGATAGCACCAGCAACGTCTACTTTACCGGGGGCACGAACTTCACCGATCTGCCCTTGCTTAACGCTTTTCAGGCTATCAATGAGGGTGGTTTAGACGGCTTTGTGGCCAAGTTTAACCCCGCTGGCGTTACCGGAACGCAACTTTTGTATTCCACCTATCTCGGCGGCTCGGGTGACGATGTGGGCTACGCCATGGCGGTGGATTCGAGCGGCGATGCGTACGTCGCCGGTTCAACTTCTTCCACGGATTTCAATGTTACCGGGACGACCGGGTCGACCGTCTCCATCGCATTACAGTCCAACAACGGGGGCGGCACCGACGCCTTCATTGCCAAGCTTGGGATAGCGTGTATCGGCACCACTTGTACCACGTTCACCGTTCCGCTGACTTACTTCACCTACCTCGGCGGTTCCGGAACCGATGTGGCCACCGCGATCACGGTGGACAATAATTCCGGTGCGCGCATTACCGGCTGGACCAATTCCACCAACTTCCCCATAGTCGGAAACCCCGTACAGTCCACGTTCGGGGGAGGCGAGACCGACGCATTCTATGCCAGCGTCAACACGGCTGCAACCTGCAGTCCGATCATAACTCCTACTTGCGTCGCTACCAGCACGACCACGTACTTCGGTGGAACCGGCGCGGATTTCGGTACC
Source organism: uncultured Acidobacteriota bacterium (assembly GCA_963696635.1). Taxonomy (GTDB): domain Bacteria; phylum Acidobacteriota; class Terriglobia; order Terriglobales; family Acidobacteriaceae; genus JABDBE01. The sequence continues at coordinate 101,275 of CAVOKX010000020.1, read as the reverse complement.
GGCGTCGCGCTCGATCAACAAGGTTCCAGCTACCTCGCTGGAGAAACCGCTTCCGCCACTGGTTTCCCGCTGAGGAATCCGAACCAGGGCAGTCTCAACGGGCCCAATGATGCCTTTGTGAGCAAGCTGGCGCCGGTTCTGAACCTGACCATGCTGCCGCCCCTCGCCACTCCGCTCGTGGTTGGCATGGGCAGCCAAGTCAGCTTCGCGTACACGGTGACGAACAGCGGGGAGTTTACCAATGGTGTGACTTTCGTCGACTATCTGCCAGTGTCAGGCGTGAGTTTTGTTTCGGCGACCGCCAGCCCGGGCACTTGCGGCTTGCCTACGAATAACACGGTATTGTGCAACATTGGTACGCTGAGCGCCGCCGCCACGGCAACCGTCACCGTAATTGTGACTCCGGTTCCCCCGACTCTGCCAGGCGGTACGGTGACTTTGGGGAACAGCGCCTCAGCCTTCGTCGGGCAATCGATGTTAGCCACCAACGGCGCCAGCGTCACCGTAAACGATTTCAAAATCACGGTTGCCCCGGCCACCGCCACGGTCCCGGCGGGCGTGCCTGCGATTTTCACCGCCACGATTGCACCCAGCGCGAACAGCGGATTTCCGGACAGCGTATCCATATCCTGCGGCAGCGGTCTTCCCACCGGAGCCACCTGCGTACCCGGCAACAACAATCCCATCCCCAATCTCGATACCGGCGCGCAGAGTTCGCAATTCGTTATTAACACCACCGCCCGCATAACCACCACCACCGACTTGCGCCATGGCAATGGACCGGGAGTTCCGCTCTACGCAACCTTGTTGCCCGTGTCAGGGTTGGCCCTGCTCGGTGTGGGACTGGGCGGCAAACGCCAGCGGCGTTGGCTGATGGGGCTGCTGCTCGCCGGGTTCTTCGCGCTGATCGTTTTCCTGCAAGGCTGCAGTTCAACCGCCACGATTACGACCACGACCGGCACTCCCGCAGGAACTTACACCGTGACGGTCAACGCAGTCTCAGGCAACGCCACGCGGACTACGCTGGTCACGCTCGTCGTGCAATAACCCAAGCCCAAAACCGAAGGGGTGACGTAAATTTGATTGTGTAAACGGGAGAGGGTGTAAGTTGGCTTTTTGCCTAGCAAGCGAGAAGCCGATCCTAGAAAGGAGACTTACACCCGATGGCGAAGATAATCCCAATCACGGAGCATTTCCAACATTTTCTGGCGGAGATCAAAGAAAGTTTCTGGGGCGATCTGTATGGCCAGACCAAGCTGGCGTGGAAGCAGTTTTTCGAAGCCGACTCGCAGCGGCAGCGCGACCGCTTTGCGGTGCGAGAGAGCTACCAGCGGCGGCGCAACCGGCGGCAGCCCTACCGCAACGGGTACTACCAGCGGGATTTCGTGACCCGCTTCGGCACCATCCGGCTGCGGGTGGCGCGCACCCGGGGGAAGAGTTTTCTGCCGCGCGGACTGGAACCGTTTCAGCGCCGGGCGGAGGAAGTGGCGATGCTGATCCGGGAGGCGTTTTTGCGCGGCCTCAGCACCCGGCAGACGGGGCGGGTGGTGAGCATTCTGACTGGCGAAGTGGTGAGCCCGCAGACGGTCTCGAAGTTGACTCGCAGTCTGGATCAGGCGGTGCGCCAGTTTCATCAGGCGCGGCTGAGCGACGATTACGCGTATTTATTTCTGGACGGAGTGAGCCTGCGGGTGCGGCGTCCGGCGGGGCGCAAGCGGGTGCACATGCTGGTGGCCTACGGGGTGCGCCGCGATGGCACGCGTCACTTGCTGGCTTTCATGCGCAGCCAGGGCGAGAGCCAGGCCGACTGGGAAGGCCTGCTCGGAGATCTTTACCGGCGCGGGTTGGAAGGCAAACAACTCGGCCTGATCGTCACCGATGGATGCCCGGGTTTGGCGGCGGCGATTCCGACCGTCTATCCACGGGTGCGGCATCAGCGTTGCTGGGTGCACAAGATGCGCAATATCTTAGAGCACGTGCGCAAGCGCGATTACGACGAAGTGAAGACCGGAGCGCAGGCGATTTATTTGGCCGAAAGCCGGGCCCACGCAGAGGCCGCATTTCGCCGCTTCCGGGCGCGCTGGCGGCGGGAGTACGGGCCCATGGTGCGCCGCCTGGAACGCGACTTGCCAGAGTTGCTGTCGTTCTTCGCCTTCCCCCGGCACCTGTGGCCGAAACTGCGCACCACCAACGTCATCGAGCGCTGTTTCGTGGAGGTACGCCGGCGAACCCGGCCGATGGTGTGCTTTGTGAATGTAGAAAGCGTGGACCGAATCATCTACTCCATTTTCCAGCGCTTCAATCTGGAATGGAAAACCCGCACCCTCAACCTATTTACACAAGCAGCTTGACATCACCACCGAAGGCGCCGGATTGACAAGGATTGCCTCCGGTGATAACGTTTGTCTCCGCAGTACGGGCCCCGTTCGAGTCTCTCGCGCTTCTGGAGGCCTCCATGCTTTCTCCCCTTCGTCATCTGCGGACAATCGCGTTTTGTCTGCTTGCCCTAGCTTCCCTAACTTCGATCTCACACACCCAAAACGTATGGACGTGGCACAATGACAATAACCGAACCGGATGGCAGCAGACTGAAACCATCCTGACGCCATCCACCGTGAACCAATCGAGTTTCGGTCTGCTTTGGCAGTGGGGAAAGCCGTCGACTCCGCTAACGGGACGAATTTACGCTCAGCCGCTCGCGGTCGCCAGCGTGCCAACCGCGTTTACGAACTGCAGTCCATCATGCGATCTCGTCTTCGTCGCGACCGAGCAGAACATGCTCTATGCATTTAACGCGACCTCGAATTCGCAGAACCCCGTTTGGAGCCTTAGTCTGGGAACTCCCGTCGATTGTACGAATCCTCCCGCTAATTTTATGATTTGCAACGATAGCGGCAGCTCGATCGTCGGCCCGTACATTGGCGTTACCGGAACACCAGTGATCGATGCCAATGTCAACACGCTGTATGTCGTGGCAGCGGTAGAGATTCCAACGGACGCTCCGCCGCCACCCCCCGCCTCCTACGTCCTGTTCGCCGTCGATATCACGTCGGGAGCGGTAAAGGCCTCGACCACCATTAGCGGATCGGTTCCTGGCCTGGCTCCCTCAACGTTGTGCGGAACCTCCCGGCCAAGCCAAGGCGATACAGTGACCTTTGATGTGAACCACCTTCAGCGTCCGGCCCTGCTTCTGCTAAACGGCGTGGTGTATGTGGGGTTCGCATCAGGCCCGGTCGACGACGTTGGAGAGCGTAACAACGGCTGGCTCTTCGGCTACCCGTTTAACGGCAGCACCTTCTCGCAGCCGACCATCTTCAACAGCACGCCGTACGGTACGGGTGGCGGCATCTGGCAAAGCGCAGCCGGACCTGCTTCCGACGGTAGCTACATCTACCTCGCTACCGGGAACGGCACCTTCGATCAGTTCTCGCCGCCGACCAATGGCGCGGAGCCGCCGTTCAATGCCGGCGACAGCCTGCTCAAGGTCGACTCAACCTTAACGGTTCAGGATTACTACACGCCCTACGACGTCCTCGGCTACAAGAACGAAGGACTCTGCATGGCCGATGAGGACTTCGGCTCCGGAGGGGTTCTACTACCGACGAACTACACCTACACCAGCACCAGCGGCACCTGCAGCGGCGGATGCAGCGTGGCAATCAATGCGGACAAGCAATCGAACCTGTATGTTGCCGACCAGGCCAGCCTTGGAGGGTTTAACGCTAACGCCGATTGTGTGAGCAACTTTAATAATATTGAGTGCGTCACAACTCCCTCCCCCTTGCAAGACCCAAAGCAGGGCTATTGGTCTAGCCCCGGATATTGGTACGATGGCACCCACTACTGGCTTTACTATGCGCCGACGTCCGACACGGCCATCGCCAACCCTTATGCGATGAACGCATACGGACTGGCGACGAGCGGGCCCTCCGGCCCCATTTCTAAAACGCCAACCGCAAGCACAAGCATACTGTTCTGCCAACATTCACCGACGCCCTCGGGTTCTTGGAACGGTACCACCAAGGATCCCACGACGGGCATCGTGTGGGCCATCGAAAACCAGAACACGGGGAACCCGGGAACCGGAACGCCCGCTTGCAGCAAGGGAGGTTACACCCTGCCAGCGGCGCTGCACGCCTTCAATGCGAGCAACCTTGGTGCGCCGGAGCTTTACACGACCAGGCCTCCTCATTTGCAGACGGCAATCGGGGGATTCACGACGTTTTCGACACCCACAATCTTCAAGGGCCAAGTGTACATAGGTACACGAACGGAGGTTGATGTGTTCGGGCTGTGCAGCACCCAGCAAGGAGGCTGTGAGCCTTAAGACATATGGATAACGATGAAAGTCAGCGCGGTTGGTTCCGGCGTGGGATCCTTCGCGGAGAGGACTTGGATGACCAGATTTAGGCTGTGGAGTTGGACATGTCTATTTTGTACTGCGATCGTTTGTACTGCCGTGCCGACTGCCTCGCCCGCCCAGACCTTCAAGACCCTTGCGAGCTTTGACATCATTGGCTACCCCCAGTATATGTCTCTAGTTCAAGGTGCCGACGGCAACCTCTACGGGACCACGCAGGCTGACTGGGGCATGGTGTTCAAAATCACAACAGCGGGCGACCTAACCGCAGTGTGCTACTTCGGCGAGTCGGACTGCCCCGATGGGGCATTCCCTTTCACGGGGCTCATCCTGGCCGCTGATGGCAACTTTTATGGGACGACGTGGCAAGGCAACGCGAGCGGCTCGAACACAGTGTACGGCGCGGGCACCGTGTTCGAGATTACCGCTGGGGGTCAGCCGATCTCACTTTACGGCTTTTGCTCCCAAACCAACTGCACAGATGGTGCCGACCCTTTTGCGCCGCTCATTCAGGCTAAGAACGGCAACTTCTACGGAACAACTTTCGACGGTGGGACCAAGGGCTACGGCACGGTATTTGAAATCACCTCGACGGGTAAGCTGACCACCTTGCACAGCTTCAGTTTTGCTGAAGGCGCCGGCCCAGTGGCCGGACTGATTCAGGACAAGAACGGGAACTTCTACGGCACAACCTTGTACGGCGGAGCGAATGGCGCGGGCGCCGTGTTTGAGATCACCTCCGGGGGCAGGCTAACTACGCTATACAGCTTCTGCTCGCAAAAGGGCTGCGCGGATGGGACCGGGCCCTACGCCGGGCTGGTGCAGGCCAAGGACGGGAATTTCTACGGGACCACTTACGGCGGCGGTGCGCATAACCACGGCACGGCCTTCCAAATCACTTCCGGGGGCAAGCTGACCACGCTGTACAGCTTTTGCTCCCAAACCAAATGCGCCGATGGAGCCGACCCTTACGCCGGAGTCATCCAGGCCACCGACGGAAATTTTTATGGGACCACGTCGAAAGGCGGTGCCACCGGCTGGGGCACGGTATTTGCAAGCAGCGCGCAAGGCGAGCTAACCACACTGCACAGCTTTTGTTTGCAAGAGAACTGCACGGACGGGGCTGACCCGGTCGGGGGCTTGCTGCAAGCCAGCGACGGCAACGTCTACGGGACAACGGCCGACGGAGGAACCTACGAAAACGGGACGGTCTTCCGCCTTTCCTTGGGCTCCAGTTCGCCCGTGGAAACATTATTGGCCTCTGGCGAGGCGGCCCCCGCTCCCCTGATCTGGGAGCATTGGCAGTCTTTCACCGGCATCCCCTTCCAGAGGCAACAGGTCGTGCTAGATCCTTCGGCCCGCGCGGCCGCGCCGGTAAAGACCGGGGGATTCAACTGCTCGCCTGCGCCATGTTTGCTTCCGCCCACCCAAGCCTCAGAGGGTGGAAGCATCGTGACCGATCCCGTGATCGTGCCCAATCCGCTGAATGCGAAGGAACTGTTGTTGGGCAGTTTTGATGGCAACTGTCCGGGACCGTCCGCGTTGGGTTTCCATCTCTCCCGCGATGGCGGCTCCACCTGGCAGCGCGTGACCTGCATGCCCATAATCATTACCAAGGACACCGTGTATTGGCCGACCTTTGAACCGGCGGTGGGCTATGATCGAAAGGGAACAGCCTACATTGCAGGGGAATACAGCGACAGTGAGGGCTTGGGCTACGGCTTCCTCGCGGTGCAGAAATCGACCGACGGAACCCACTGGAGCAAGCCAGTCGTCGCATTGCGTAACGCAGCCCTCTACTCCCCGGTCGAGACCTGGCTGACGGTGGATACCAATCCGGGCAGTCCCCGGGTGAATAGCGTGTACGTCTCCGGGGTTCTCTACCCGGGCCCTTCGTCGGGCAAGAGCCAGGTTCTGGTCTCCCATTCCACCGATGGCGGCGCCACTTGGAAGCAAGCCGCAGTCGATGCCGTACAAAAATACCCCGCTGGGGACGATTTTACCCGTATGTCGGTGGGCAAAGACGGCACTGTGTACCTGACCTGGATGCACTGCCCCGCTAGCGGTCCCGACGAGTCTTGCAGCGACGGCACGGGTCATGTGATGTTCTCGAAATCGACCGACGGAGGCAGCACGTGGTCTCCGCCGCGCTTGATAGCCATGGCGACGTCCCGGGGGCTTCTTGCCAACACCAGCATAGGCGTCGACAACTACCCGATGATCGCCGTGGACGACAGCGACGGGCCGCACGCCGGCAATCTCTATGTAGCGATGTATACGTGGACGGGGACCCACTTGCAGGTGCACGTGATTCATTCGACCGACGGAGGCAACACGTGGTCGCAGCCCCTGCCTCTTGCCTCGAAGACTGACACCCACGACCAATTCTTCCCCGCCATCTCCGTCAGCCCTACCGGGGTGGTGGGAGTGAGCTGGCTCGACCGGCGCAATGACCCGGCCAACCACAACTACCAAGCCTTCGCCGCCATCTCCAGCGACGGCGGGCAGAGCTTCGGGCGTAACTGGCAACTGACCAAGGCTTTCTCCAACCCCGACAACAACGGCACCGGCAACAACTGGATGGGCGATTACACTGGCAACACCTGGGCGGGAGGGAAGTTCATAGCCGCCTGGATGGACAGCAGCAATGGCGTCGACATGCAAGAGGTCATCGGCGGCATCCGCCTGAAGTAGCGTGCTCGACAAATACGGCTAGGAACCGCGACCGTGTAAGCTACGCCGATTATCAGCAATCGACGATGTTCACACCAACCGGCCGATTTCAAACGCCTACGCGCCAGCGGAAAGTTTGTGGCTCTTGGATTGGGCGATGCCGTACTGGCGAATCTTGTATAGCAGCGCCTTGTAGCTAATCTTTAGCAGCGCGGCAGCCTGCTTGCGGTTCCAGTTGGTTTCATCGAGAGCCTTGCTGATGGCTTCGGCCTCGGCTCCATCCTTTGCGGTCCGTGCCAGAGACTTTAACCCTCCGGAGCCTTCTCCGGTACCTGGCGCGACCGGTTCAAACTGCGCTCCACTGCCATCGGTCTTCGGACTCAGTTCCTGGATGGCCAGCTTCTCATCGCCAAGCACCAGATACCGCTTTACAAAATTGTTGAGCTCGCGCAGATTGCCGGGCCACGAATAGTCCTGGCACGCCTGCAGTAACTCAGCCGAAAGCGGCAGCGGCGGCCGCGCGTAGCGCTCCGACATGTTCGACATGAAATGCTTGAGCAGGATGGGAATCTCTTCCTTGCGCTCGCGCAGCGGCGGAACCTGCAAAGTGAAGGCGTTGAGCCGGTAATAAAGATCTTCACGCAGGCGCTTGTTCGCCAGCGCTTCAGGGATGTTGATGTTCGTCGCCGCCAGAATGCGTACATCTACTTTGATCATGGAACGGCTGCCCAGGCGCGAAAACTGCTGGTCCTGCAAAACGTGCAGCAGCTTGGCCTGTAAACTCGGTGGCATCTCGCCAATTTCATCCAGCAAGATGGTGCCCTTGTTGCACAGTTCGAATTTGCCCGGCTTGGCATGGTTGGCGCCGGTGAAGGCTCCCGCTTCGTAGCCGAATAATTCGCTTTCCAGCAAATCGGCGGGAACGGCGGCGCAATTCACTTTGAGGAAACTTCGATGGGCGCGCGGAGACAGCTTATGGATAAGCCGCGCCATCACTTCTTTTCCAGTGCCGCTTTCGCCCAGCATGAGCACGGGGATGTCGACGTTAGCCACCAGCGCGGCCTGCGAACGCAGCTTGCGCATAATTGGACTGGCGGCGACAAAAAACACCTCGTCGCCAACTTCCTCCACTTCACCCGGATAATTCTGCTGGTTGGTTCCTAGACATTGATCGATCACCGTATCCAGTTCACTCTTCTGAAAAGGCTTGGTCAGATAATCGTGTGCGCCCAGGCGAATTGCCTGCACCACTTTGCGCGTGTCGCTGACGCAAGACAGCATCACGACTTTCACTCCGGGCTGAAGCTTGCGCAGTTGTTCAAGAGTCTGAAGCCCGTCGATGCCGGGCATGAGCAGATCGAGCAGCACCAGGTCAGGACGCAAACCTTTCTGCACTCGCTCCACCGCCTCTTCGCCGGTGCTGGCGGTCTCGACTTTGTAGTCGTCCACTTCGAGCAGGGTTCGGATATAGCGCAGCATTCCCGGTTCATCGTCGACCAGCAGAATGTTGTTAGCTGCAGCTTTCATTTACTTTTCCCTGGATTGATTACTGGGTTGATTACAGCCTTAGTCGCGGTCGAGGGAGGCAGCAGCGGCAGTATGAAGGAAAACTTGCATCCCGCTCCGGGATCACTCTCCACCCAGATCTTGCCACCCATGCCACCGACCAGACGCCGCGCAATCGCCAGTCCCAGCCCCATTCCGGACTGGCTTTCACTTTGCGGCATTTGAAAGAAGTCGTCGAACACTTCAATATGGTATTCCGCGGGGATGCCCGGCCCCGTATCCGATACGCTTACTTTCACGGAATTGGGATGTGAAATCATCTGCCGCCGGCGCTCCATCGGATTGTCGGGATTTGTAGCGCTTCGCCGTTCCCACATATAGGGTTCGGCATGCAGCCAGACGGTTCCTCCGGCAGGCGTGAATTTGGATGCGTTCTCCAGCAGGTTCGAAACCACGCGCTGCACTTTTGGCACGTCGAAAGCAAACTCCGTCAGTTTTTCGTTGGCCAGGAAGTAAAGCGCCAGCCCCTTCTCCTGAAACGAATGCGACCACAAGCGGCAAACTTCAGATAGACACCCGTTCAGATCGCCGGGCTCGAAGTGCATCTTCATCTCGCCGATTTCGAGGATGCTGAAGCTCAGAAAATCTTGGATGAAGTGCTGCAAGCGCAGCCCGCTGCTGCGCATGTCCCCGAGGATCTCGCGTTGCCGGTCGTTCAACCCCCCTAGCTTTTCGCTTTGCAAAAGCTCGACGTAGCCGTTCAGAATGGCCAGAGGTGTCTTGAGATCATGGGCGGCCGAGGCCAGCGCATTGGTGGTGCGCTGAAACCGTTCTTGCAGTTGGGTGAATTGCTGCAATAAGTCTTGGCTGCAACTCGGATCGGGGCAGGAAGTCTCACCCGTGTGTCTCGATGGACACAATGGAGAGTAGTCTGCCTTAGACTCTTTCGCTTGCGGCACACACGTCTTTTCAGGCGTCGCAGCCATCATGCAGCCATTATTTTGAAACTCAGTGGTTGCTACGGCGAGGGAGGGGGGCACCCAACTCGCTGAGGTGAATGCCAACTTCCGTGATGCTATGACATGGCTTGCACTCTGTCAACGGAAAACGCAAGGAATTGGTCACGGATGGGAAAAAGCTTGCAGTCGAAGGTACTTGCGGCTTTGGAAAAAGACAGCGGGAACGGCGAATCAATGGCAAATATCGGCCTCCGTAACCCACATCTTCTAAGCCTATTGCTGATAAAGGCTAAGCTTTTACCGACAAGGGCCTGCGCCCCCGTCCAGATTCCAGACAAGGTTTGGCCCCCAAGATGCGGTGAAGCTTCGGTTAAGTCCACCTCTGAGGGATGTGGTTGAAGCGAAGAAGCCCGGAAGCGGAAAACCGGAAGTGGCCCCGCCTGCCACTGGCCATTCCCATCTTCGTCCGCAGCCGCGACGAGGAGGGAAAGGAGCTGTTGGAGTTCGCAACAGCGCTAAACATTTCCGCAGGAGGGGCATTAGTAGCCGTCCGCCGCGCTTTGCCGCTCTCGGCGCAGGTTTTGCTGGAGATTCCCAGCGCCCCCTTGGTTTCTGGCAATTCCTTCCCCAAGGCTTCCCGCAGCTTGCGCGCCCGCGCGGTGCGTGTGACATACGTCGACGGCTATCACCTGCTCGGTCTCAAGTTTTCCCGCCCCTTGGCCACGACCGGGAGAACGGAGCCACCCACTGGCCGACGGAAAGTTATTTCTCCTGTGTGAAAAGTTTTTCCTATCCGAAAACCGTGGTATGAGCCCTATTTACACGGTCTTTTGCGCTGCACTCGACCCCCGGTAAACCCAGCTAAGTTATTGCAAATATAACCGTAACATGCTCGATGAACTAGTTACTCAAGACTTACAGAATTTGGCTCTCGGGGTGCATACCAGAGGGTGGGTAGAGGAGCCAAGCGCAACAAAATGCCTATTCCAATGACAAATTCTGTCAGTTCTCTCGTACATCCTTTAGGCGAATTTCCCCCCGACGCCATCGTATTTGGCAAGTCCGAAGCGATGCAGGCTCTCCGCGCCCGCATGGACAAAGTTGCCAGCGCCAACGTCCCCGTCCTGATTAACGGCGAGAGTGGCACCGGCAAAGACATTATCGCGCGCATGATCCACGGCCTTTCCCCATGGAAGGGTGGACCCTTCGTCAAGGTAAACTGCCCTGCCATTCCCGGAACCCTTCTCGAAAGCGAGTTGTTCGGATACGAAAAGGGCGCCTTCACCGGAGCCTACGGTATGAAGCCCGGTCGTGTGGAAATGGCCCATCGCGGCACCCTTTTCCTGGACGAGATTTCAGAGCTGGATCTGGCTCTGCAGTCGAAACTGCTGCAGTTGTTGCAGGACGGCCAATTCTGCCGCATCGGCGCCCAGGAAGACAAGAAAGTGGAAGTCCGCATCGTCTGCGCCACCAACCGCCAACTGGAAGTCGAAATCGAGAGTGGAACCTTCCGCCAGGATCTGTACTACCGCATCAACGTAGTCAATTTGCGCATGCCGCCACTCCGCGAGCGCCGTGGCGATATCGAGGCCCTGGTCCATTATTTCCTCGAATATTACAACCGCAAATACAATTGCCGCGCCCGCGCGCTTTCCCTCGATCTCATGGGCGTGCTGCAGAAATATCAGTGGCCGGGAAACATCCGCGAACTCGAGAACCTGATCAAGCGCTACGTGATCCTGGGCAGCGAAGACGTGATCAGCAACGACCTGGTGACCCGCAACGAGCAGGAATTTTTCAATCCTGATATCAACCTGGATGGGCCCATCTCTCTGAAAGTCTTGACCCGCAAAGCCACTCGCGAACTCGAACGCAAGATCATCCTGAAAGTCTTACAGGCCCATCACTGGAACCGCAAACAAGCCGCGCGAGCCCTGTCCATCAGCTACCGCGCGCTACTCTACAAAATTCGCGACGCCGGTCTACCGCCCAACCGCTCCACCCGCCGCCGTGAAGCGGCAGTCGCCATAGCCGCAGACTAAACCGCGATCGCGTTGCTTGACCGTCGCCCCCGCCTCGCCCAGCGCGATCGCAATGCCTCGCCCGGCCCCCCGGGTCGCCCCTGCCACCAGCGCGATCCTCTCTTGCAATGCTTTCTTCGCCATTCCCATGCACCTCGCACAAGCTCTCGGGCTGCTCAGGCCTTCCTATCGCCGGACAGCAATCCCTCCACCAGCGCCGCCCACTCTGCCTCGATCGTAGGCCGGTAAAAGCCGCGCCCAGCGCGCCCATACCAGTACTCGGCATTTGAAGCGGATCCCTCCTTGCGATGCAAGTAGGCGTGGACGGCCATGCCCTCTACGGTCTCCAACTCGTCAACCAGCGAGTGAGCCCGCGTCCAATCTCCTTTCGCATCCCACCAAAGCATCAGTAAGACAACCCTGTGCCAGACGCCTTCCCCCCAACCGATGCTCGGAATTCCTCAAGCTTCATCTTCTGCTCCTGTGCTATTCCTCGGTTATCCAGTTCACATTCCTCCAGAGGGTGCGCCTTCGATGCGAGCACCGAGTAACCCTGGTCTGTGATCTTTCGTACATAGTTTCCAATCGCGTTCCAACCTATCATTTTGCACGAGGAGAAACACTATGTCTTTCCGATTGCTGAAGGGTGTTGTTACCTGCTTGGCCTGCACCGTGCTGTTAGCAGGCTCGGCGCTGGCGCAGGGTGGTGAGTTGGTCGGGGCGGAGTGGGGTGTTCCGGGAGCCCGCGTCGATGTGACGTCGCGCGTCCGTACATTCATGCACGATGGTGTCCTTCAGTTGGAGGTGACGCGCTTTGTCCTAGGGATCGATCCGGCGCCGCACCAGAACAAGACCCTGGTGCTGCGGATCCGCCATTGGGATGGAGCGGTGAAAGAGTACAGTTATCCCGAAAGAAGCACGGTGAGTCTGGAATTGGATCCTGAGGACCGAGGCGAGCGGCGCGAGGAGCACGAGCACCACGACCGCGAGGAATGGCGCCATGAAGGTTACGAACACGCAGAGAGAGGACTGCAGATCATGCGCGCATACTATGGCGCGGAAGGGCAGTTCGTGAACGTCACCGACGCGTTGCGGAACCGCATGGATGGTGGTCACCTATTCCTTCGCGTGGACAACTACAGCATGGGCGTCGATCCGCTTCCCGGTGTTCATAAGTGCCTGCGAGTTCTGTACGTGCTTGACGGTGAACGCCGGAACATCGTAGTCGACGAGAAGACCGATCTGCGGCTGCCCTAAGAAGGCGATTGCCAATTCTGCCCGTTGAAGCGCGTTTCGGCAAATTGCATGGCCATCAATTCGGTCGTCATTCAAAATGAAAATCCCCACCCTGTCTCTCCAAAAACCGGAGAGACAAGGGAGGGGCACCCACGTAATTAGCGGCTTCGCTCACGCGGGGACGGGCGCCTCGCCCGTCCAGGCGGAGCAAAGCTCCGCAGCGCCTTTGGCCGGGATTGACTCAGTTTTTCTTGCACCCGCGTACCGTGATCGAAATCGTCGGCCAACCCGCACCCTGTTCAGCCGTGCTGGTCAGTCCCCCGAAAATGCCAGCTTTAGCCCTTGGGTAAAGCTTCAAATACTGGCATAGGGAGGCAGAGCTAGGGCATTTTCATAGTTAGTGTAGAGTATAGGCAGGCGATTTTCCGACAACTACGAGATGGCGAGAGCCTATGCGGACGATCTGCGGCGGAAACTATTGCAGGCGCACGACCGGAAACAGGGGTCACTGCAGAATTTGGCGGAGCGCTTCGGGGTGAGTGCCGGGTGGGCATGGAAGATCTCGGCCATGCGACGGCGCACCGGGAAGATGGAACGTCCGCAGCAACGGCACGGACCGCGGAGCCGGGTTACAGCGGCGGTGGAAGGACGGCTGCGGGAGTGGGTGCGGGCGCAGCCGGACACGACCTTGGCCGAGTTGCAGCAACAGCTGCAGCGCGAGCAAGGATTGTATTTGAGTATCGGACGGCTATGGCTGGCGTTGCAGAAAATGGGGCTGCGGCGCAAAAAAAGTCACTCCACGCGCAAGAGCAAGAGCGCCCAGAAGTCCAGGCGCGGCGGCAACTCTGGTGGCAAACGCTGAAGCAGATCGACCCGCGTCACCTGGTATTTCTCGACGAGAGCGGAGTGACCACCGAAATGACCCGTCGCTACGGACGAGCCCCGCGCGGCGAGCGCGTGGGGGAAGGCACGCCCGCAGGACACTGGCACACCCTGACGGTACTGGGAGCGCTCAGCGTAGATGGACTGCTGGCGGCGATGACGGTGGAATCGCCTACCGATGGAGAGGTGTTTCTGGCCTATCTGGAGCAGGTGCTGTGCCCGCGATTGCAACCCGGCCAAATCGTGGTCATGGACAATCTGCCTGCCCACAAGGTGGTCGGAGTCCGGGAGCAGATCGAAAAAGCGGGAGCAAAGTTGCTCTATCTTCCGCCCTATTCGCCGGACTTCAATCCCATCGAACCGGCCTGGTCGAAAGTCAAGCAACTGCTGCGCGGCGCCAAAGCCCGTACGCTGGAAGTGCTGGAAACTTCTGTGGCCCAAGCTCTGTCTGCCATCACTCCGGGCAACGCTTCCGCCTGGTTTACACATTGCGGTTATGCTTTATAGAAACTCTGAAAACGGTCTAGGTACTGTCCTACCTCTTTCAAATTCCGCCCGGATACACGGTCCGACACGGTAAAGGCGATAGCTAGCCCAGCTCTCGCTTTGCACACTAGTGAAACCGGTCGCCCGAGACTGTTCCCCGAGTCGTCAGTTACGTCGCGCGATTCACCCTTGACTGGGTGCCACAAATCAGATAACATCATTAAATACACATTATCTACAAGATAATGACTGATCTTTGACAATTTGACCCGGGCGGTGATGGCGCTTAGACCCACTCGCTGGCTGCTAGCCCCTCGAGTTCCAAAACGGGATGCCAGACCGGATCGCATCCGAGCTAACTCCCATGTTCTCTAGATTTTGCCTGTAAGTCCTGTAAACTCAAAGATCTAGCACATAGTCTTAAAATAAACGCTTTATTTTCTGGATTTTGCAACGTGATGGGGGGAGGGGGGTACCCAGTGCCAGAAAGTAAACTGCGTCCCAATATGGGAATGCGCGCGGTGACCGGTAGTTAGTCGTCGGCAAAAGGACGAGGCTTGGTTACGACTTCAACTGCGCCAACTGCTTTTTCACATCCTCGGCTTCGCTGTAGTTGGGATTGATCTTCAGCACGCGTTCCAGTTGTTGGCGGGCGAGATCGTTCTTGCCCGTTTTCTCATAAGCTAGTCCCAGGTGATAGTGGACATTGGCGTCGTCCGGAGCTTTGTTTTTCTCTCCCAGCTTGAGTGCCTCCTGGAAAAGATCTACCGCCGACTGATAAGCGCCTTTCTGGTAAAAGACCCAACCCAGAGTATCGGCGGCGCTGGGAGAATCAGGCATCCCGCGCCGAGCGGTTCGCGCCAGCGAGAGGGCCATGTCCACGTTGCCGCCGGATTGCAACATAACGTAGGCGAGATTGTTCGAGGCCAGTGGATTTTCCGGTTTGATCTCGAGCGCTTTCTGGTACGCGTCTTTGGCGTGGTTCCAATCCTGCTTGGACTCGTAGAGTTCGCCCATCAGGATGTAGAACATGGCCTCGCGAGGATTGTCTTTGAGGGACTGCTGATAAGTGGCGATGGCCTGGTCCGCCGAACCTTTCGCAACCTGCACCTGGCCCAGCTTGAGCAAAGCATCGGAATTATTCTTGTCGAGTTCAGCCGACTTCTTGAATGCGGCCTCGGCTCCATCGAGATCTTTCTTGCGGTTGAATAGCGCCGTCCCCAGCAGATCGTAGAAGGCGCTGCTGTTGGGCGATTTGGCAATTTGGGCGTTGGCGGCAGCGACCGCTTTGTCGGTCTGGTTCTGTGCCAGGTAAGTATTCATCAGCCCGCTGAGCGCGTCGTTAGAGTTGGGATCGCGGTCCAGAGCTTCCTGGTAGGCTTTCCCGGATTCGCTGTATTGCTTTTGGACCAGCTTGAGATTTCCCAACTGGATGTAGCCGACCGCGCTCTGCGGAGCAATGTCGATGGCTTTCTTCACATCCTCGTCGGCGGCCGCGAACTGCTTGCGGTTGATCTTGGAGAGCGCCCGCATGGCGTAACCATCGGGCGAAGCCGGTTGGAGTTTGATGATCTGCGTGGCCGTTTGTTCGAGCGTGTCCATGTCGCCCTGACGCATGCTGGCGGCGGCGAGGGCACGCTGCGCCTCGATCAGGTCGGGCCGCAGACGCACGGCGCTGCGCCATTCTTCGATGGCGCGCTCCGGATTCCCCAGTTGATCGAGAGCGAGGCCGAGATGGTAGTGGGCCACGCCGTTGTCGGGATCGTTCTTGAGCGCGTTCTGCAGGGTTTGGGCCGCGTCACTGGGGTGCCCGCTGCGGATCTGAATCTGTCCACGATAGATCAGGGCTTCGCTGTCATTGCCGCTGCTGGCGAGAATTGCGTCGTTCAACTTGCCAGCCTCATCGAGACGGTTTTTCAGGATGAGCAACTGAATGTAATTCTTCTCGACCTGCATGTCTTTGGGGTGGTCGTGATAGACAGCGGCGTATTCGGCGGTTGCCTTGTCGAGATCGCCGGTGGCGAAGTAGAAGTCGCCCAGCATCCGGTAACCGGTGGAGTTGTCGGGGAATTTGCTCTTGACTTGCTTGAGGAATGCTTCGGCCTCGGCCTTCTTTCCCTGCGTGATGTAGAGACGCGCAAGCGCAGCGGGCGGGTCGGGATCCTTGGGGTCGAGATCCATGGCATGGCGGAATTGCTGCTCGGCCTCGGGAAAACGGCTGCGTGATTGATAATATCCGCCCAGTGCCAATTGCGCTTGCACGGCCTGGGGATTCACCTCGACGGCTTTTTTAAAATTAGCTTCAGCGGCGTCGGGCTGGTTCGCCCTGATTTGTAAGAGTGCGAGATTGAGATAGGGTTCCCAGTTGTTGGGGCCGAGAGCAATGGCCTTCTGCATTTCCTGAATGGCGGCGGGATAGTTTTCCTGGCCGATAAGCAGGTTGGCGACGGCCATGTGGACCTGCGGATTGTTGGGCTGCTTTTGCAGAAGCTGGTCCGTCTGCTCCTGCGCCCGTTTGAGATCGCGCCCCGCGATCAGCAGATTTGCCAGGTCGACTCGCGCCTGATAATTGTCGGGCTGCAGGTCGAGAGTGCGGGCAAGCTCCTGATAGGCGGGGTTCCACTGCTGCAGCTTGAGCAGAGCTTGCGCCAGCCCGTAGTGGGCGTTGCCATAAGTGGAATCGATTTGGACGGCGTTTTTGTACTGGATCGCGGCCTCGCGATACTGGCCTTTCTCGTAGTAGCGCTGTCCGCTCTCAAAGTATTTCTGCTTGCGCACGTTGGGATCGCGGGAACATCCAACCAGGGCGGTTGCGATGAATGCAAGGGCCAGAATTGGACAAAGAATGGAAGAACGCCTCATGACAAATCTCCAGCAGCAGGCGCGGCCAGCGCCAACGCTTGTTTTGTTAGGTAACGACATCAAGGTACTGCAAATCGGGCGCCGGATAAAGTTACTCATGGCACAACCCTGTCCGTTTCATCGCGGGATATAGCGGTCCAGCCGCGGAACGACATTTCCTGCGAAGGCAAGCAATCGTTGCTGGGCGGCCTCGACAGCTTCGCCGGGAAGCAGCGGAGTAATTACACGAACCAGAGAACCATCGCTGCGGTTGAGCCGAATGGAGTCGGCGACGAGGTAGAACTTGGCCCAGTATTCACTGGCCAGCGCTCGATCATGAGCCCAGTACCAGTAAAGCACGAGTTGGCGATCGTCACCCTTGGCCATGAGGTAGCGATTCACATCAAACGTTGGGCGTCCGGGAAGAGAAATAGGAATCCTGCGGGATTCGATGGGCAACCATCCCGCGCCCGGCAGGCAGTGTTTCGGGGAGTGAATGGTATCGCCGGAGCGCTGGCTGGGAAAGTAAGCCAGGAAGAGATCCACGTAGGGCTGGCTGACGGCGGTGTTCTGATAAAAGCGCTGCAGGAAATCTCCGGGGCCGAGAATCTCGAGAACATCCTGGGGCATGGGTACATCGGTTCCGGTCCAGTCTTCGAGCTGGTAGGGCAGGGAAGCGAGAGGTTCGCGACTGGGCAAGGTCTCGTTGTGACCACGCGCCTGGAGAAAAATCGCCGTGGCGGTGAGCAAGGCCACAGTCACGGCAAATCTCCAGTGCGACTTCAAGGTTGGGCCTCGTCGTTTTCTGTGGCCGATCTGTTTTCGGTCGCTCTGCTTTCGTTCGATCTGCGGCCTATCTGGAAGAGTCGGTGCACGAGAAAAAGCATTGCCAGTGAAAGCAAGAAAATGAGCCAGCCAGAAAATATGTGAAAGAAACCTTGGGCTTTCTCCGGATCCCAGTACTGCACCAGCAGACCGGTACCCACGATGCGCAGGCTGTTGGCGGCCACGGCGATAGGAATCGCGGCCAACGCCAATGCTACTCGAACCCACATGCGAGTCTCGGCCAGGTATCCGTAGATGACGGCTAGCGTCACCAAAGAGAGAAGCGAGCGAATGCCGCTGCAGGCTTCGGCAATTTCCAGCGGCATGGCAGGTAAATTAATGATGGTGCCTTCGCGGAGCACGGGGACGCCCAGCAGAGGCAGTAGCAGCGCGGCCACTTTGGACGCCAGCATTTGCAGAGGGAATGTGATCTGGCTGAAGACGATTGCGGGAATGGGGATCATCAGGAACAGAAATGCCCACGGGAAGAGCACTGCACGAAACAGAGACCATCCGCGGAAGAGAACCAGCAGACCCGCGATCAGCAGGAGCAGGGAAATGCGAGACAGGAAGAGTTCCGCCCCCAGCACTCCCACGACGAGCACGAGCAGTGCGAAGACTGTGATCGGCAGTCCCCAGGAAGATGGTTCGCGAGGTGCCCGGGCAACCCTTTGGCGATCTTGCCACAGTACGAACAAAGAAAAAGCCGGAACGAAAAATCCGTGGGTAAAGTTGGGGTCGTTCGACCACTGTTTCGCCAGATGAAAAAGGATGGATGAGTAAAGCCAGAGGATCAGCAGCACGAGCAGCGTACTTTGCCACCACAAGTCACGATTCAGCGCAGGCTGCGGAGGCCGCTCCGGGAGCGAGGCGGTTTGTGCCAGATAACCCACTAAGTGAGAGTGCTGGGGATGCGCCTAGGATATGCGAACGCGTTCCACAGCGCAATCACCCGGCGCTGGCACCGGTCGAGTATCAGACTTTTACACAGGAATTGAGGAAGAAGGTTCGCTTTATTAGTGCGGTAATGGTGTGGTTTGCGGTAGGGTAAGAGGACACAAAAAATCACATATCCCCCGTTTTGTGGAAGAGGCATTGGTGTATCCGCTGAGTCCGCGTGGCCTCTTGAGGCATGATCATGGGAGCAATTGTGCTGCATAATCGGTCGACAAACAGGCACGTTCGGTGACAAGCTGGCGAAGCGCACAGCAGGGAAGAGAGTCAGGTGGAGGAATGTGGAACGTCGGAGAGAGCGGGTTTCATAAAGGCGTTCGCGCTGGGGACAACTTTACCTCAGGGGCTGAAGCCCATTTTTTGCGGCTCGATCGGCACAGCTGAAGCCGCGCCCTTCCCAACAGCAATGAAGCCAACTTGGCAGGAGAACGGATGAAGGTGATGATCGCAGTGGCTGTTGCGATATTGATCGCGGCCGCGACTGCCCAGGCCGAAGCACAAAACGCTGCGCAGGAGAAAGAAAAGCCTGCGGTTGATTCGTCCCCCAGTCAATCGTCTTCCAGCCAGTCGTCGCGTAGCCAATCGTCCCCCAGTCTGCCAATGTCCGTGGCCGGGCCCACCTACCTTATTGGGGCGGATGACCTGCTGTTGGTTTCGGTGTGGAAGGAACCAGATCTCACCATGACGGTGCCGGTTCGTCCGGACGGAAACATCTCACTGCCTTTGCTGAGCGACGTGGCTGCGGCAGGACTTTCGCCGAGGCAACTGGCGGCTTCGATCACCGAGAAGCTGAAAAAATACGTCGCTGATCCGCGGGTAACCGTGATCGTTACCCAGATCAATAGCCAGAAAGTTTACGTTACGGGAGAAGTGCTGCACACCGGAGCCCTTCAACTGCTGCCCAATATGACTGTGTTGCAGGCACTGGCTGATGCGGGGTTCACGCAGTTCGCGAATACCAAGGGCATTTATGTGTTGCGCGAGGAAGGCGGGCAGCAGCAGAAAATCCGGGTGAATTACAAGCGGCTAGTGAAGGGCCAAGCCATCGACCAGAACATCATCCTCAAGCCAGGAGACACGATTGTGGTGCCGTGAGGAAATATGATGAATAGAGCTGGTTTCATAAATGCCTCGAAGCCTAGGAGGCCCCTTAGCTCAAGGGCTAAAGCCCGCATTTTTTTCAGCTCAATCGGCACGGCTAAAGCCGTGCCCTCCCCGAGGGACATGTGCGAAACCAGCTCTGGATACCGGTTGAGCTGGGTGTTGATTGGGGTAGCGATGTTCTTTGCTCTATCGTGCTCGGGCTGGACGCAGAGCGACAGCAGTCAGAGCGGTCAAGCCTCCGGCAGCGCAGGGACAGCGTCAGATACTCAAGATAACTCGCCGGCGCAATCTCCGCCGAATCCGCCGATTTCAGGTCTCGATCAGGCATCCCTGGGCGTTGGGTTTCCGACTCGCAGTTTCTTGGTTCCGGGTGCACACGTGAGTGAAGCGCTCGATACGAATGTGGGTCAGACGGCTGGAACCTCGGCTATCAATGGGGTGACACGGGCCTTGGGCAGCCTGATGCTGCAGAAGATTGGCAGCCGATATGTGACGGCTCTCGATTATGTTGGCGGAGCAGCGTTTTACACAGGGTTTAGCCCCAACATCAGCCAGATCCAACAGTTCGACGGGGAGGAGAAGATTTTGTGGCGAACCGGAGCGCTGACATTTCGGGATCGTTTCAGCTATCTGCCGGAAGGGTCGTTCGGTTTCGGAGCCTACGGCGAGACCGGAGCCTACGATCTGGGTCTGGGCGGAATTGGATATGTGGGCGGAACGCTAGGGCAGGGACTGGGTGGGTTGTTCGGTCTGGGCGAGTTCGGCAGCCTGGGCGAGGCGCCGCGGATCGATAATCTATCTGTCGCGGACGTGACTCAGAGCCTGTCTGCGCGTTCGTCGATTACCGCGGCGGGTGGCTACGAGATTGTGCACTTCACGAATAATACGGCGGATTTTATCGACAGCAATCAGATTACGGGCCAGGTCGGATACGATTACCAGCTGAGCCGGAAGAGCCAGGTTGCGTTGGTGTATGGGTTTCAGGATTTCCAATATCCCAACATTCCGGGGAGTTCGTTCAGCACGCAGGTGGTGAGCGTGATGTACGGATACCGCATTTCTGGACGGATGGACTTTCTGGTGGGTGCGGGCCCTCAATTCACGTTTATCCATAATTCTCCGCTGTTGGGTGGATCGAGCGATCGGGTTACGGTCAGTGCTCGGGCAGCGCTGCGGTATCGTTTTCCGCGTACTTTGATTGGAATTTACTTTGACCGCTACGACTCCAGCGGATCGGGATACTTCGCGGGTGCCATCAGCGACGTTGTGCGGTTTTCGGTATCGCGGCCGCTGACTCGGTTGTGGAGCGCAACTGCCGACATCGGTTATGCATATAGCGGCGCGCTGCAGCCTAACTTGACGGGGCCGCTGCCCTCTTCTACGACCTCGTTCCAGTATATCTATGCGGGGGCGGCCGTGCATCGCCCGCTGGGAAGGCATTTCGCTTTGTTTTTCAGTTATCAATTTAATGATATCTGGTTTAATAGTTCATCCTGCAATGTGGGAGGAGTGTGCGGTTCGGCGCCGCGGCATGTAGTTGCCGCCGGTTTGGATTGGCGTCCGCGGCCGATCCGGCTGGACTGATTTTGCGCCTCCGCGGAGGTTGGAAATGGGACATCGGCATGATTGAAAATCGTGAACTGAGCGTGGACGATTATCTGGCGATGCTGCGCCGACGCTTGAAGGTGATTCTTATTCCGGCGCTCGCGTTACCGCTTGCCGGTTTTCTAATCTCGTATGGGTTTGCGCCCCGGTACACTTCGCAGTCGTTGATCCTGGTGGAGACGCAGAAAGTTCCGGAAGGCTATGTGCAACCGGTAATCACGCAGGACATTGTTCAGCGCATCGCAACCATGGAACAACAAGTGCTCAGCCAGAAGGAGCTGCAGTCGATGGTCGAACGTCTGGGCTTGGCGAAAGGCAAGAGCGTAGAAGAAGCCATTGAGGAGATTCGCGAGGAGGTGCGGAAGAATCCCTTGATTGAATGGGTGTCGCCGGATGTTGCTGCCGTCCGCCAGCACCGACCGGGACAGAACGATATCCCCGGATTCTACGTCAACTATACGGCTACGAACCCTCAGGAGGCGCAGCAGGTTTGCACTGAACTCACGTCCATGCTGCTGGCGGAAAACTTGAAGACTCGCGAGCAGGTGGCGCAGAGCACAACGGATTTTCTGACCCGGCAGGTCGATCTTGCCAAGAAAGATCTGGACAATCAGGACAGCAAGCTGGCCGCTTTCAAGAAACAATACATGGGCCAGCTACCGGGCGACGAAGATAACAACATAAAGCTGCTGGCGGGATTGAATTCGCAACTTGACGCCTACACTCAGGCGTTGAATCGTGCGGAGCAGGACCGGGCGTATGCACAATCGTTACTGTCGCAACAGTTGGCGGCGTGGAGTTCGTCGCAGACTTCCATGAATCCGGAAAACCTGCAGAAGCAGTTGGCGGAGCTGCAGAGCCAATTGATTACTTTGCAGGCACGCTATACCGATGACCATCCCGATGTGGTGAAGACTAAGAATGACATTGCAGAAATTAAGCGCAAGCTAAACGAAATGAACTCGGCGAGCGCGCCCGGAACGGAGAACACGGACAAGGGAAGCGCGTCGGAACCGGCGGAAATCAAGCAGTTGCGGTTGCAGATTCATCAGTACGATCAATCGATTGCCCAGGCCTCGCGCGAGCAGAAGCTGCTGCAGCAGCAGATTAACACCTATCAAGGCCGGCTCTCGCTCAGTCCCGGCGTGGAAGAACGGTACAAGGCGCTGATGCGCGATTATGAGACGGCGCAAAAGTTCTACAATGATCTGCTCGCCAAGAAGAACGAATCGGAAATGCAAACTGATATGGAGCGCCGGCAACAGGGCGAACAAATGAGTTTGTTGAATCCGGCGAACCCACCCGACTCGCCCAGCTTTCCCAATCGACTGCTGTTTACAGGCGGAGGCTTGGCTGCCGGATTGACATTCGGGTTGGGCCTGGCAATCTGGCTCGAGGTGCGGGACAAATCAATCCGCGACGAGCGAGACGTATTGGCGGCTTTAGAAATGCCAACGCTGGTTTCAGTGCCATGGATCGATGAGGCGGCATATAAGCGGAGCGGCTATGGAAGGCCACCAAGCATTTCGCTGGAGTCGCTGGAAGATAAACGAGAAGCAGTAGAGGTTAAGAGCTGATGTACAAGGATTTTTTTGGACTGCGGGCAAACCCGTTTAATGTCAATCCGGACCCGCGCTACCTTTTTCTGACGCGGCACACGGAGGAGGCACTGGCCTGCCTCACTTACGGCATCCAGAGCCGCAAGGGATTTGTGTTGCTCACCGGCGAGGTGGGAACGGGCAAGACCACGCTGCTGAACAAGCTTATGGAGTGGCTGCGAGTGCAGCAGGTGGCGACCGCGTTCATCTTCAACTCGCAGATGAACGTGCCTCAGTTCTTAGAGTATATGATGGCGGATTTCGGCATTCCGTGCGAGTCCAAATCGAAGAGCCAGATTCTGCTGAAGTTGTACAACTGGTTGCTGGATCGCTACCGGGCCGGCGAGACTGCGGTGCTGATCGTCGACGAGGCGCAAAATCTTTCCGACGAAGTGCTGGAAGAGATTCGCCTGATGACGAACCTGGAGACCTTCACAGAAAAACTGCTGCAGATCGTGGTGGTGGGACAACCGGAACTGGAGCAAAAACTCAAGCAGCCAAATTTGCGGCAACTGCGGCAGCGGTTGACGCTGCGGGCCAAGACGCATCCGCTAACCCCTGAAGAGACCAGGGCCTATGTAGCGCAACGGTTGCGGATTGCGGGATCGAACGGTCAGCAGATTTTTGATGCTGAGGCGCTGGCGGCGATTCATCGCTACTCGGCGGGGATTCCGCGTGTGGTCAATCTGATTTGCGAGCACTGCCTGGTGAGCGCTTTCGTGGATCACCAAAAAGTAATTGTGAGCAGTGTAGTGGAGGCTGTGGCCCGGGACTTCGATTTAGGCGATACCAGCATCTCGCCGAAAGCAGCAACTGGGCAATCCACCGTGCTGACAACACCCTCCGGAGAAAAACTCGATCTAGTGGCAGCGCTCAAGACCTTGGTGACGCTGGCAGACCGGCTGCGAGAATCGGAACAAAACGCCGTCAAGGAGAGGAAACCGTGAGCCGCATTCACGAAGCGCTGAAGCGAGCGGAGCAAGACCGGGCCGCGGCTCAGAACGTTCACCTTGCTTCCGCACAAACTGCGGAGGCCTCAGCCGTGTCTCCGGTCAGCGGCGAGCCTCCGGCGCTCTCGGCGGTTGCTGCGTTATCTATCCAATTCAGCTACGAGACTTTGATTTCACGTTGCATTCCGGTTAATTGGTCGCCGGAAATGAAGACCATGCTCTTCTATAACTCGGAGCAGGGGCCCGGCACAGAGGAATTCCGCACGTTGAGGTCCCGGCTTTACCAGATGCGGGAAAAGCAGCCACTGAAGAAGGTGCTGGTGACGAGTTCGCTGCCTAAAGAGGGCAAATCGTTCGTGGCGGCGAATCTGGCGCAAGCGATGGTGCGTCAGCACGGCCGGCGGGTCCTGTTGATTGATGCCGATCTACGCGCCGCCCGCTTGCACCTTGCCCTGGGAACTACCTTAACGCCAGGGCTCTCCGAGTATCTGCTGGGCGAACAGGACGAATTCGGGATCATGCAGCGCGGCACAATGGAGAACCTGTTCTTCGTGCCCGCCGGTCGCTCGACCTCGAATCCCGCTGAACTGGTGGCCAACGGACGCTTACAAATTCTGCTCAGCCGCGTGGAATCTTTGTTTGATTGGATCGTGATTGATTCTCCTCCCGCGGTTCCGGTGTCCGACGCAGGGGTGATGGCTAACCACTGTGACGGCGTGCTCATGGTCGTGCGTGCGAGTGCGACGCCATCCGACATGGCGCGCAAAGCCCGGGCGGAATTTGATGACAAGCTCTTGCTGGGTGTCGTGCTTAACGGAATCAAGCGCAGCTCCTCCGAGTACCGGCAGTACTACGGCGTATATGCCGCGGGCGATGAACAGCAGAGGCTTCGAGGTAGAGAGCGTGATCCGGCTGTTTAATGTTTATTATCCGATTCGCACGCTGATCTTGCTGATAGGCGAGGCTCTGATTGTCTGGACTTCGTTCCTGTTGGGGATGGCGCTGCAGCATCGCGAAGATCTGTACGTCGCGCTCAACTACGAAGGCGGGTATCTGAAAATCTTAGCGGTGACCCTGGTAGTGCTGGTTTTCTCCCATTGGTTTGATCTTTACGATCCCAATCACTTTGACGAGAAAAGTGAACTCTACTGGCGCGTTCTACTGGTGCCGGGCCTTTTGGCTTTCGTGCTGGCGGGGGTGGGATACGTGTTCCCGCGCTTTCTTCCCGGCAACAACTCAGCGCTTGTGGGATTGGTAATCCTGACTGCGGCTATGTTTGGTTGGCGCGCGGCCTATGGATGGTTGGCGCAACGGCCGTATTTGCGGGAGCGAGTGTACGTGCTGGGAACGGGAGAGCGCGCTCAGCGCCTGGTCAACGGACTGCGGTCGCGCGCGGAGATGGGCATTGAAGTGGTGGGCTGGAGCGGCAATGTCGAGGGCGCTCTGACTCGCGACTCGGTGGCCTCCCACTTGATGGAGTTAGTCCAGCAGCGGCGCGTACACCGAGTGATCGTCGCCCTGCCCGACCGGCGGGGTACGCTTCCCGTGCAAGAGTTGCTGAAGCTTAGGCTGCATGGCATCAAGGTTGAAGAAGCTACTTCGTGGCTGGAAAGGATGTCCGGCAGGATTGAAGTCGAGCAGCTTTATCCGAGTTGGCTGATTTTTGCCGAGGGATTCCGGTACAGCACGAGTTTACGGATGGTGAAGCGGTTGCTTTCGACGGTGGCGGCGGCGTTACTTTTGTTGCTGGTTCTGCCGGTTGTTCCATTTGTGATTCTTCTGATCAAGCTCGACTCCACTGGCCCTGTTCTC
This sequence comes from uncultured Acidobacteriota bacterium, assembly GCA_963696635.1. GTDB lineage: Bacteria > Acidobacteriota > Terriglobia > Terriglobales > Acidobacteriaceae > JABDBE01. Next base: position 75,463 of record CAVOKX010000020.1, on the reverse strand, counting down.
TACCGCCAAAAGCGCATGGGACGGGCGGGCGCAACCTTCTTTTGCTACAAATTCCGCACCATGCGGCCGGACGCCGAGGCCGACAGCGGAGCGACGTGGGCTTGCGACGATGATCCGCGCATTAGCCGCATTGGAAGAATGCTGCGCATCTCGCGTCTGGATGAGATTCCCCAACTGTGGTGCGTGCTGAAGGGTGACATGGCCTTTGTGGGACCGCGTCCGGAGCGCCCGGAGTTTGTCGAGTGGCTGAGCCGGGAGATCCCCTATTACACCGTGCGGCTTGCCGTGCGTCCAGGCATTACCGGTTGGGCGCAGGTTCGATACAAATACGGCAATACTCTGCAAGATGCGCGGGAGAAGTTACAGTACGACTTGTACTACATCAAGAACGGATCGCTAGGGCTAGATCTGCTGATCATGCTTGAAACCATCAAGATCGTCACGCTGGGTCGAGGCGCGCAGTGATCGGGATTTTGTCGACATCGATTGTCGGGACTTCGACCTTCTGGATATGGACCTTCTGGGGATCGGGTGCCGTAGTCGCGTACACATACTTCGGCTACGGAGGATGGCTTTGGTTGCGAGGGCGCTGGCGGCGAAGCGAGGTGCAGCGAGGCCCGCACTCCCCACTTGTCTCCGTCGTGATGGTGATTCGGAACGAGGAGCAGGTACTGGAGCGCAAGTTAGAAAACCTGCTGACGCTGGATTATCCAGCTGAACTGATTCAGTTGGTGGTGGTCTCGGATGGATCCACCGACCGCACCGAAGCCATCCTGCATGAGTACGCGAGCAATCCGCGGGTAAACGTCTTGCTGAACCAACTCTCGCGGGGGAAAGCCTCGGGAATAAACGATGCGCTCGAACTAGCCCGGGGAGATGTCGTGGTTTTCGCCGACGCACGGCAGAGAATCGAGCCCTGTGCGTTGCGTCTGTTAGTGGAGAATTTCGCCGACCCGCAGGTGGGTTGCGCAAGCGGCGAGTTGATGCTGGGCGACCCCAAGACAGGGGAACCTGGCGAAGGCCTCGGGCTCTACTGGAAGGTTGAGAAACGAATCCGCGAGTTGGAGTCAGCTTCAGGATCTGTAGTTGGTGCCACCGGGGCGTTCTATGGAATCCGCCGGGACTTGTTTGCTCCCCTCCCTCCGGGGACGATTTTGGATGATGTTTATTTGCCGATGCAAGTGGCGCGGCAGGGATTGCGAGTTGTGTTCGATGCTCGAGCCCGGGTTTGGGACAGAGTTGATCGCGGAACGGAGCGCGAGTTTGCGCGAAAAGTCAGAACGCTGAGCGGCAACTACCAATTGCTGCAGCTTGCTCCCTGGTTGTTAACTAGCGCCAATCCGATTCGTTTTGAATTCGTCAGCCACAAGCTGTTGCGATTGGCTGCGCCCTTCGTTTTAGCTGGCTTACTGGTTGCGTCGCTTGCTCTCGACGCACCCGTCTACCGCGTGGCGTTGGCTCTGCAGGCTGGCTTTTACGGTTCGAGTTTCCTGGCGATTGCGCGTCTGAAGACGGGTCCAGTTGCCCGCTTGGCAGAGGCGGCGTTGACCTTCGTCATGCTGAATACTGCGGCTGTTGTGGCTTTCGGCAACTTTGTTTCCGGACGCAAGGCGGCATGGATCCGTTAAGGGCATGAGGATGATGGAAATCTTGCGAAGTGAAAGTTCGGTGAATGCCGGTTGAGAATCCTGTGGATCAAAGCCGGGAAGATTCTGCCCGCCCATAGCGGCGGCAATATTCGTTCTTACCACATCCTTCGTCATTTGGCCTCGCGCCATGAACTCATCTTTTTCTCGTACTACGGGGGTGCGCCCGATGCTGAATACGAAACAGAACTCACGCGGCAGTTTCCCGGAGCAATTTGCCTGTGTACGGGGAAGCGCGAACCCAGTTCTGCCAGTCGTGCTCTCGACTATCTGGCCAGGCTTGCCAAGCTAGTTCCCTATGCGGTGAGCCGATTTGAATCGGTTCTGGTTCAGGAGAGGCTGAACACTTGGTTCGAGGAGAGGCACTTCGACGTTGCGGTCTGTGATTTTCTCGACGCAGCAGTGAATTTGCCAAGCCTCCTCGCGATCCCCACCGTCCTCTTCCAGCACAACGTGGAGAGTGAGATCTGGCGACGATATGCTCTGATTGAGAAGAATCCAGCCAGAAGAATTTTGAATCGCGTGGAATTCGAAAAGATGCTGAACTACGAACAAGGCGCGGTGCGGAATTTTCATCACGTCATCGCAGTTTCGGAACATGATAGGCACTTAATGACTGCATGGACCGACGCGCGACGGATTACAGTCGTGCCAACCGGGGTCGATTTGCAGCGGTACCGGCCCATCCCATGTTCCGATACGACTGAACGGCTGGTGCTTTTTGTAGGCGCGATGGATTGGGAGCCGAACGTCGATGCAGTGGAGTACTTCTGCCACGAAATCTGGCCGTCGATTCAGGCCAAGGTCCCAGCGGCGCGATTCCGTATCGTAGGCCGCAATCCGGTCCGTCGTGTGCAGAGGCTGGGGTCGAGTTCGGTCGAAGTGACCGGAGAAGTACCTTCCGTCGTGGAGCACTTAAGAGAGAGCGCGGTCGTGGTAGTGCCATTGCGCGTGGGAAGTGGGACGCGCCTCAAGATTTACGAAGCTATGGCCGCGGGGAAGGCCGTGGTCTCGACATCCGTAGGAGCCGAAGGCCTCGATGTGCATCACGAGCAAGACATCCTGCTGGCGGATGATCCGGGCGCCTTCGCTGAATCTGTCATCATGCTCCTTGAAAATGTCGAGGCTCGTTGTCGCTACGAGCGCTCCGCTTCAGCGCAGGCTGCGAAGTATGATTGGACGGCGATTGGAGACAAGTTTGATCAAGTGCTGGAAAAGCTGGTGGGAACTGCATTGCGAGAAAGTCCACGCTACGACGAGCCTGCATGCGTGACCAATACTCGCGGGTAAAGAGGCGACAGGGAAAGCTTGTTTGCAAACAGCAAATTTCGAACTGCGGCACCGAGGGAAGTGCGTCGGCGTGATGTTTATGCGGTAACGGTCGGAACATTACCGCCGCCTCGCGGAGCACTGCAAAAGTTAGAACCGTTGAAGGGGGCGTATTTCTGGCTGGCAGTCTTTTATGTGGTCTATTGTGCGCGGCCCGAGGACTGGATTCCCGGTTTGCATTCCGTGCCGCTGGCCAAAATTTCCGGCGTGTTCGCGATCATCGGGCTGCTGCTCAGTTTAGGCCGGTCTAAACGGGGCTTTCGCGACCTTCCCAGAGAAGCTGTTTACCTGCTGCTTCTGATAGCCATCTTTTTCGTTTCGGCAGCGTTCTCTCCGGTGTGGAAGGGTGGGGCATTCTTTCGTGCCTTGGACTTCGCCAAAGTTTTCGTTGCCTGGGTGCTCACCTTTCTGGCTGTTACCAGCCTTGCAAGGCTCCGCCGCGTTCTCTTCATTCAGACCGCTTCGGTGGCGATCATCTCCATTGTCTCGATGGTGAAAGGCGCTTCTCATCCCCGGCTCGACGGCGTTCTGGGCGGCATCTATTCGAATCCCAATGACCTGGCATTCGCTATCGTTCTGTCGCTTCCTTTTAGTCTCGCTTTTCTCCTTGGAACAGGAAGCCTTTTGCGCAAGACCGTTTGGACTGTTTCTCTTTTGCTTATGGTTAGTGCCTTATTCCAGACGGCTTCTCGCGGAGCTTTCATCACATTCCTGGTAGCCGGGGCCGTGAGCCTCTGGCATTTTGGTATTAAAGGGCGGCGTCTGTACTTGATTGGGGCGGCCGCTCTGATTGCAATCGTCATCGGAATTGTGGCGGGTGGCCAGCTTAGGGATCGACTGCTCGCTATGTCCGGCGAGGGATTGGATACGGGTCCGCAGAGCAGTGCCTACGGATCTTACCAGCAGCGTCGCATTCTCATTTCGCGGAGTCTCGAAGGAATCGAGCATTACCCTGTCCTTGGAATCGGGTTGCACAACTTCTCAACGTATTCGGGAGTTTGGCGGGACGTGCACGTCACCTATCTACAGATAGCGGTCGAGGGCGGCATTCCCTGCCTGATTCTCTATCTCATGTTCTTTGGGCGGGGATTCTCCAATCTTAGACGGCTGAGGCGCATGGGAGATCCTGATTCCGAGGTGAAATTGTTTGCTGGCGCGCTGCATAGCTCGCTGGTTGGCTTTCTGGTAGGTGCTCTGTTTGCCCCGGAGGCCTATCAGTATTTTCCGTATTTCGCAGTCGCATATACCGCGGTTCTGGTCGCTATCGAACAGGAGCAAAGAAGTGGTGAGCTCTCTTTGGGAGCGTCGAATCGTTCGCCGGCGCGAGATCGGAAACCCAGTTTTACTTATGCCTGGTGATTTGACAACTCCGTCGAACTACGACTCTGCGTCCGATGCTCGACCGAGCCCGGGCCTTCGCGACAAGTTGTCTTACGGTTTTAGACTGCTTCCCGGCTACGCTTGGCAGAGACTTGCGCGACGCATGCATCAGGGCCGGGTCCATTTAATGATTGCGTTGGCGGACCACTTCGAGCCTTCAATTGTGCCGGAAAATGGGATGCGACGTGCTCCGTATGAAGAGCAGGAAGGCCGCCTGGACTTCTGGTGTCGCGAATATCCGCGGATCGCTGATGCATATCGCGACAGCGAAGGGCGTCCCTTCGTTCACACTTATTTTTATCCCGCCGAACAATACGATCAGCGCCTGGTGCAGCAACTGGCGGAGCACTGCCGAGCGGGTTGGGGAGAGATCGAGATTCATCTGCATCATGGAATGTTCGCACCCGATACGGCTGAGAATACGCGGCGCCAGTTGGTGGAGTTTCGGGACACGCTGGCCTCGGATCACGGGTGCTTGTCCTACCTCGACGGTCTGGGCGCTCCGAGGTACGCTTTTGTGCACGGCAATTTTGCCCTGGCAAATTCCGCCAATGGACGCTTTTGTGGAGTGGACGACGAGATGCGAATTCTCGCGGGCACGGGCTGCTACGCAGACTTGACGCTGCCCACCGCATCGTTTCATCCCGCACAGATTGCGAAAATCAATTCGTTGTACGAATGCGCCCTTCCGCTAGGGCAGCGAGCCCCACATCGCCGAGGTCAAGATTTGGAGGTGGGACGGTCGCCTGAGATATTCCCACTAATGGTGCAGGGCCCGTTGATGCTGGACTTTTCCCGATCGCGATCCCGGAAAGTAAGAATCGAGAATGGCGCGATAACTAAGCGGAATCCGCTCAGCCTGGCTCGCCTGCGGTTGTGGAAGAAAGCGTCGATTTCAGTTTGTGGAAAGCCGGACTGGCTGTTCATCAAGTTGCACTGCCACGGCATGGATCCGACACAGCACGATGTTGTCTTCGGAGAGCCGATGCGCAAATTTCTGCGTGAGCTGGTGGAGGGAGCAGAGCAGAGAGGCGAGATTCTTCATTTTGTCTCGACGCGCGAGATAGTCAACATAATCCTGGCGGCTTGTGACGGGCGCAAAGGCAATCCCGGGGAATTCAGAGACTACCGTCTCCGGCGTACCCGCACGATGTCTCTGGAGTCCACGGTCGTCAGTGCCCAAGCAGCGGTGAAGCGATAGCCATGTGCGGAATTGCTGGGATGGTCAACTCGGAACCTGGAGGAGTTGAAACGGCCACCATCCGCCGAATGAGCCAGAGCATGGTCCATCGCGGGCCCGATGACGAAGGCATTTTCGTAAAAGACGGCGCCGGTCTGGGCGTGCGCCGGCTCAGTGTAATCGACCTTGCCGGAGGTCACCAGCCTGTTTTCAACGAAGACAAGACTATTTGTGTTGTGTACAACGGAGAGGTTTACAACTTTCTGGAGCTTCGCCGGGAGCTCGAAGGCCGAGGCCATCTCTTCTACACCAACACTGATACAGAGGTGGTTGTCCATCTTTACGAGGAGATGGGACGCGATTGTGTTCAGAAGTTGCGTGGCATGTTCGCCTTTGCAATTTATGACATACGGCACCGGCGCCTGCTGCTGGCCCGCGACCGACTTGGCATCAAGCCCCTGCATTACGCCCTCGCGGATGGACGATTGCTGTTTGGATCGGAAATCAAGTCGATCCTTGCCGTGGCGCCCGAGCTTGCAATAATCGACCAACGGGCGCTGTGGGAGTACCTGTATTTCGGCTATATTCCTGATCCCGCCACGGCCTTTCTGTCAATCCACAAATTGCTGCCCGGCCACATTCTGGAATTTGAGCGAGGGAGGGTCAGTCTCCACCAATATTGGGACTTGCCCGAGTATGGCACGCACCAGCCTCGCAGCGAAGAAGAGTGTCTTCAAGAACTCGAGCATCGGCTGGCGGAAGCGGTTCGCATCCGGCTGATGGCTGACGTCCCTCTCGGGGCTTTGCTGAGCGGCGGCACGGATTCATCCACGGTAGTTGCGTTGATGGCGCGGGCCAGCCCTCGTCCCATCAAAACGTTTTCAGTCGGTTTCGAACACGCTGACTTCAACGAGGCGCCGTACGCGAAGCTGGTAGCCGAGCGGTTTGGCACTGAGCACCACGAGTTGATCTTGGAACCCGATGTGGTGCAAACGGTGCAGGCGCTAACGCGATCCATGGAAGAACCCTTTGGAGATTCTTCCATGCTGCCGACCTATTACATCTCATGCCTGGCACGGCAGCATGTTACTGTCGCCGTCTCTGGGGATGGTGGCGACGAGGCATTTGGCGGATACGAACGCTATCAAATCCATTTGCAGCGACGAAACTTCAAGTGGATGCCCGAATGGGCCGGAGGTTTTTACCGCAGGCAGCTCCATCCCAGGTTGCCTTCCAGCGTGCCGGGGCGAAATCTCGCCTACGGCATTTCGTTGCCCTGGGCAGAACGCTACCTGGAGGGCGTTTCCCTGCGGCCGTTCGACCGTGAAATGAGGCTTTTGTCGGATGACTTCCGGATTGCAGCTTTAGGCGATGCGGATCCTATGAGCGCATTGCGTAAATATCTCGATGCGGCCCCGGCCGGCGATCCCTTAAGCCGCGTGCTGTATCTCGACACCAAGACCTATCTCTCAGGAGACATTCTTACGAAAGTGGACCGGATGAGCATGCTGGCTTCACTCGAGGTGCGGGTCCCCATTCTCGATCATCTTTTTCTTGAGTGGGTCACGGGTTTGCCTCCAGAGTGGAAAATGCGAGGGAAAAAACAAAAGTACATTTTCACCAAACTCGCGGAGAGGGTGGGCGTGCCCAAGGAAGTTCTGAACCGGCCGAAGCAAGGATTCGCTCTGCCGTTGCGCCACTGGATGCGCAACAAATTGAAAGACCTTATTATGTCTGTCCTGCTGGACTCTACCACTCTCCAGCGTGGTTATTTCAACTCCCAAGGAATTCGGCGCCTGCTGGATGAACACTTCCAGGGGCGGCGTGATCACTCGGCGCGCATTTGGCGATTCTTGATGTTTGAGTTGTGGCATCGCACTTTTCTCGCGAATGTCAGGTTGATAAATGCGGAAGGCCACATTGATCAAACTGCGTTGCTGCGGGCAGGTGGATGATCGGGGAAGAAGACAATAGCGATATTGGATCCCACTTGGAAGATGCAACCAATGAGTTTCTTCCGGATCGTTCTCTCCCGGGATTGTTTTTGATGACGAACAGCCTCGAGACTGGCGGCAGCGAGCGCCAGTTTGCGGCCCTTGCCCGGTCTCTGAATCCAGCGGCATTCCAGATTCACCTGGGGTGCATTCAACGGCGGGGAACGCTTGTCGATGTCCTTGGACACATTCCGGAATTTCCCCTCGGAGGAAGTCTGTATGGCTGGAAATCGCTTTGGACGCGCCTGCGGCTTGCACAGTTTTTACGACGAAATAATTGTGCCATTGCGCATGCCTTTGACTTCTACAGCAATCTCACCCTGATTCCAGCAGCTAAGCTCGCAGGTGTGCCGGTGATAATCGGCAGCCAGCGCCAACTCGGCGATCTCCTCAGTCGTGCGAAATCACGTGTCCAAGCGGCTGTATTTGGCTGGTGCGATGCGGTGGTGTGTAACTCGCGAACTGCCGCTGATCGACTCGTTGAGCAGGGCTTGAAAGAATCTCGCGTGGCCGTGATCGGCAACGGTCTGCCAGATTCAGCTTTCGCGGAAACGCAGGCTGCGGTGCCACAGCGTCCTGGTGTTCTTCGGGTTGGCATGATTGCGCGCATGAATACGAAGTTTAAGAATCACAAAGTGTTGCTTCGGGCAGCAGCGCGGCTTTGCAACAGATTTCACTTTTTAGAGTTTCTGCTGGTAGGAGATGGCTCGTTACGTCCGGAGCTCGAACGCGAAGCCGAAAGTCTGGGCCTGAAAGGTCACGTCTTTTTTTTAGGCGACCGACAGGACATCCCCGCCGTCCTGGCTTCATTGGACATTTCCGTGCAGCCCTCATCCTCGGAGAGTCTCTCGAATGCAATCCTGGAGTCCATGGCGGCTGGAGTACCTGTGATCGCAAGTCGCGTAGGGGGCAATTCCGAACTGATTACGCGGGACCGGGGCATTCTAGTTGCACCCCACGACGACAAAGCCCTCGCTGATGCCATCGAACGCCTCCTGCGGAATGCGACTATGCGCGCAGATTTTGGTTGCAACGCGAAACGATTCGTGCAGGCGAATTTTGGGATGGAACAGATACGCAAACGCTACGAACAGCTCTACACTGAACTGCTGCAAAAGAAAAGCTGGACTATAAATCGGAATTGGGCCGATGGTTCGCCGCCTGGAACGCGACGGGACCGCATTCGAGTCGCGCTGGTTGCCGCTTCGCCGCGTTACGTTGGTGGACAATCGGTACAGGCGGAACTTCTCTTGCGCCATTGGCAAGATGATCCTGCGATTGAAGCTCGATTTATTCCCATTGATCCTTCCGTGCCGCAATCGATCGCATGGATGGAGCGCATCCCATTTCTGCGTACTTTAATCCGCGAACCCATATATTTGGTTTCGCTCTGGCGGGGTTTGAAGGGCGTCGAGGTTGCGCATATCTTTTCCGCTTCGTACTGGTCGTTTCTGGTCGCACCAGTGCCGGCATGGCTTATTAGCCGGCTTCGTCGAACAAAGACGGTGATCCACTATCACAGCGGCGAGGCACGCGATCATCTCTGCCGGTTCAGCAGCGCACGGCCGGTGCTGGAAGATGCGGATCGGCTGGTGGTTCCGTCGCGATATCTCGCCGATGTGTTTCGCGAATTCAGGCTCCGGGCGCAGGTTGTTCCAAACATTGTCGACTTGACGCAATTTCGTTTTCGGGAGCGCAAGCCGCTTCGTCCACACCTGGTTTGCACGCGGGGATTCCATCCTTATTATTGCCCCGATATCGTGGTTCGCGCTTTCGCGGAAATTAGGCAAGCGTTTCCCGAGGCAAAGCTTGACCTGGTAGGGAGAGGTCCGCTGGAACCACAGATTCGAAGTCTCATACGCGAATTGAAGTTGTCTGGGGTGAACTTCGCGGGTGTAATTCCGCATCATGACATCAGCCGCTTTTACGACGCGGCGGATATTTTCATAAACGCTTCAAGTTTGGATAATATGCCGGTCTCGATTCTCGAAGCTTTCGCTTCAGGGCTGCCGGTAGTCTCAACGGCCCCGGAAGGGATGGCTTATCTGGTCGAGCACGAGCGCACAGGGCTACTTTCGGAGCCGGGCGACGCACGAGCGCTGGCGGAGAACGTGATGCGCTTGCTGAGGCACCCAGGGCTATCTTCACGTCTGGCAGTCAATGCCCATGCAGACGTGCAACGTTACTCGTGGAAACCGGTGCGGGAGCAATGGCTAGAACTGTACTATTCGCTGGCGCATGCTAAGGGCAAGATTAGTCCGCTGACTCGCAATCAAACCGCCGCGGTGAACAGCTCGGAGGGCATCAATCTAGAATCGTGGGATTCACCTTCCACACAAACTCGGAACCATAGTTCCAAATTCAACAGCCTCCAAATGCGATCGCAGTGATCTCGGTACAAAGCACGAGCATGCCACTCGTTGCGCACTGGCTGGTGTCCGGTCGCGAGGTTGATGATGCTGAGGCGGCGCACTCTCGAGTCCAACCCGGCCCTGGGAGTAGATTCCTTCGTCGTCTGGACCGCGATGCACCATGGCCGCGCACATCTGTGGGAGCACGTTGGTATCTAACTGCGCATCGCGTTCAAATTGTACGACCCCAACAATTCCGCACATCGTTTTCCCCGACCTGGCACGACTTCGCAACCCAGCCGTATGGCTAGAATACATGCAGTCTGAGCGTGACTTCGATCCGTAATTCTGCGGCGACTGTCTGCTTGGAATTGAGCATGTACTATAGAACCATCGTTAGCATGAAGCCACCAGTGTTCATCGTGGGTTGTCCGCGCTCGGGCACGAGTTTTCTGTATCACCTTCTGCTTTCCGCGGGTGGGTTCGCCGAGTTCCGTACGCAGATGAATGTGTTCGATGTTCTGGAGCCTGTTTACGGAGATTTGAGCGTCCCCAAACACAAGGCGAAAATGATGCACGAATGGCTGCGAAGCAAGGCATTTGCAGTTTCGGGATTGCAAGCCGAGGAAATCAGGAGCAAGGTCTTATCGGAGTGCCGGGGCGCAAGTGATTTTCTGCGAATCGTGATGGACGAGGTTGCCCGCAAACAAGGAGTTGATCGCTGGATTGATTGCACTCCAACCAACATTCCTCACCTTTTGCGGATCAAGAAGGACTTTCCTGACGCACTTATCATTCACATCATCCGGGATGGTCGCGATGTTGCTTTATCTTTGGACAGGCGAGGCTGGAGCAGGCCGCTTCCATGGGACCGCGACAAGGGACTGCTGGCCGCGGGGCTTTATTGGGAGTGGATTGTTCGCAAAGGCCGACAATTCGCTTCGAGGCTGCAACCGGATTACTTCGAAGTGATGTATGAGGATTTGGTCCGTGAGCCGGCTGAAACTCTACAGCGGCTGGCCGTTTTTCTTCAGCATGATCTCGATTACGCGCGCATTCAGCAGGCTAGTATTGGTTCGGTTAAGACTCCGCTAACTTCGTTCAAGGAGGATCTGGAAAAGGGGCGGTTCGCCCCTGTAGGCCGCTGGAAGGACAAAGATAAGTTTCCTCGCGATAAGTTGGTTTCGTTCGAGAGCTTGGTGGGGAATTATCTTGCGCAACTAGGGTACGCTCTCTCCGGCAGCGAAGTATCGGCAAAGCGTTTGCTGGCGGTAAAAGCGATGCGTTCGACCTACAGCACTTGGTACGAGTTTAAGCAATGGGCAAAGATCAATACTCCGCTGTCGCGTCTAATGGTGGATTACTCGGCCCTTTTGATCGATAAGTAGGAGTGTCGCCTTCGGAGGACGTTGGTTAGCGGATGAAATGTCACATCATCGATTTTGACGCGGTCGACTGGAATGCGCTCGACAGATTTTCGGATCGAACCGTTTTTCAGACCCGAGAATGGATTCAGTTCATAGCCGAGGCGCAAGGTGCCACGCCGCTGATCGCTGAGTTACGTGAGGGCCGGGAGGTCGTAGGCTACTTTACCGGGTTAACGTTTACGCGCCTCGGAATGAAGATATTGGGAAGTTCTTTTCCCGGGTGGACCACCCCTTACATAGGCTTTAATCTCTTGCCTGGAGCTTCGCGCGGGGCTGCGCTCGGCGCGGTAGAAGAAATGGGCTGGAGTAGTCTGAAGTGTTTGCACATTGAAATATCCGATCCCTATTTCACGATTGAAGGCGGCGATTCCCGGGGATTCAATTGTGAGTACTTCGCCTCCTACCGCACGGATTTAAGGAAATCTGAGGAGGAGCTTTTTGGCGGCATGAATAGTGCGTGCCGGCGTTGCATTCGAAAAGCAGAAAAGAGCGGAGTGAGCATCGAAGAAGCGCACGATCTGGCTTTCGCTGACGAATACCACCAGCAACTGGTGGACGTTTTTGCCAAGCAGAAACTGGTTCCGCCTTACACCGCAGATCGCGTGCGGACATTAATCAAACATCTAGGGCCTACAGGCCGCCTCCTTTTGTTGCGAGCCCGCGCTTCGGACGGGAATTGCATTGCCACTGGAATTTTTCCCGGTTTCAACAAGATGGCCGAGTTCTGGGGCAATGCCAGCTTCCGCTCCAGCCAAATTCTGCGTCCTAACGAACTAATGCATTGGTATGCGATGCGCTACTGGAAGCGCCGGGGAGTTGAAATCTACGATTGGGGCGGCGAAGGAAAGTACAAAGAAAAATACGGGTGCGTTCCGCATCGCGTGCCATGGTTCACGAAATCGCGCTTTGAGCTGATTTCGAGGCTGCGTGATGAAGCCAAGAAGATGTTTGAGAGGAAGCAACGATTCTTGGGCTGGTTGCAGGGCGAACGAAATCGTTCTTAACCGCTACGCGCTAAGCTTGTGAGCGGCGAAAATTCCGCGCGGTACGTACAAACGTAGCCATCCGTTCACGATGCAGAAGGAACAAGGTTAGAAGATACGCCGACGCGCCACTGGCGATTTCGAGGACCAATCGCAGCCACGCTGGTGCTGTCGAAACAAGCGCCCACTTAAGCAGACTGACGGCTCCAACCATCGCCAACGTGCCGTGCAATGCGGGGCGCAAAGCTCTTATGTACTCTCTAACCGGCATCTCGATGGTCTTAAAAGTCTTCCAGTAAAGTGGCAGGGCTATTAGCGGATAGGCGGCGACCCAGCCCCAGGCAATTCCTCGCGTGCCCCAGTGGCTGCCGACGTAAAACCCGGTTGGCAGAATAATAAGGGCCGCCAGATCATCCCACATAACGAATCGCGGATTGCCGACTGCAGTCAGCAGTTTCCCCAGAAGAGCAACGATCGAGCGAAACGTTACATAGACTGAAAGAATCTCCAAGGGAAGGATTACACCATCCCATTTGTGTCCCAACGCGAAGGGAATAAGATCGCGCGCCACCAGAGCGAGACCAATGGTTGCGGGGAAAGTAGTCAGCGCCAGGGTTTCTGTCAGCGTGCGCAAGTATCTTCGCAAAGCAGCGGGCTCGGTCTGTACGGAGGCGAAGTAGGTGGGAATTGTGGTAGTCACGAGAGTGGTCAATTTCTCCATAGGTACGTTGGCTAGATTCCAAGCCATGCCGTATACGCCGAGCGCAGCTTGTCCCAACATCCGTCCGGCGGTAACGTTATCCAGTTTTTCGTAAGCCGAAGAAGCTAGCAAAGAAACTAAAACGTGCCAACCGAAGGCCAGAGGCCCGCGGAGAGAGCTTAATCGCGGCATGGCAAATCGGTGAGGCCGGGCCACTACAACGAGTATCGACCGGGTGGTGTAGCGCGCTAAATTACCCAGAACCAAAGACCAGTATCCCAAACCGAAGTATGCCATCAGCAGGGTCGCAATTGCGCCGATGATCGAAGTCGTCGCGTCGAGCAACGACAGGGTTCGATACCGCATGTCCTTGTTTAACAGGCCTTCAGACACGGCGCGAAGTCCCAGGGGGACGAGGCCGGTGCAGGTGACCACGACTACCGGAACCAATGGAGGCGTCTTGAAGAACGCCGCTAACGGGAAGGCGAGGGTCGCGGCCAGACCGAAACTACCTATGCCGAGCAATAAAGCGACGGAGTTGAGCTGTGCGAGCTGATCCTCGCTGAGGTCACGTAACGTGACAATCGTCTGCGGAATGCCAAATTCACCCAGGTAACGCAAATAGGCCCACAACACCATGGCCATGGCCGCAATTCCAAAATCTGCGGGAGTGAGCAACCGTACGACAATGAGGAAGGAACTCCAACTTAGGACTTGGCTAAACCAGTCGGCTCCCGCCCTCCACGCCAGACTGTGCGCCAGGGACTGATCCATTCTTCGGCTCGAAGCAGCTGTGTGCTCACTCGCTTCTGCGGAGGAGTTTTTCAGCTCAGGTTCTACGACATCACGTGCATCTGACATCGAATTCCTTCAATTTCGTTCCGAGAGGCTCAATTCCAGATGGCTCAGATCCTTCACTTTAGCTCCACAATGAAAACGTCCGTTCGATACGATGACGTCGCGCGGCTCCGCCCCAATTGGTCTTCCCAATCCGAAGTGAACATGTAGAACCGGCCATCTTGCGAGACGTTTCCCCGCGGTGATGACCAAAAGCCGTTCTGGGCGGTGCTGTAGGTGTGAGCGAAGCGCCAGATCTTGGAATCGTTTCGGTCTGTCTCCACGCAAAGTATTTCGTTTTCCCAAGGGCCGGCGACTTTGGGGGCTACTCCCGGGGTACTGGGATTGTCCCGACGATAAGTAGAAAGACAGGCGGGGTTTGAATCGTCTGAATTCGCATCGTTCCAGGAAATGTGCAAGTCATACCATCCTTGAATTGTCGGCAAATGCCTGATCAACGGAACTGGTGCATCCAACTGGTTCAAGGGACGAATCCAGAGATCCATGGGATGTTCCTGCTCGGAAGGATTCAGCAGATGCGAATAGCCCAACGCATGGTGCCCCTTGCATCCTTTAGGACCGCAGGGCGCGACTTCCATCGTATCCACATTCCAGACGAACGAAGGCGCGGAGTTCGGCGTCGGCGCGACTCCGGGGACAGAGGCTCCGCTTCTGCTGATTTCGACGAATCGCCCTGACTTGTTGATCCGAGCGTCGTGAATTAGGTAGCGGTCGGGAATCGAGACAGTCCCTTTGGCGCCCCACTGCCCGCCAATTTCACCGGTCCGTGCGTTATACCATCGACAACCCTTAGCGCGATCATAGACGTAAACCAGGTAGTCGTTGTCTTGTTCCGGACCAACAACCATCGCCATCCGCTGGTCGTCTGCACTTGCGGAAATGGCATGACCGGCGTCAGAAGATTTTAGTTTTAGACACTTGGCTGCTTCGTGTATGTCAGCGGTTCGATTAGTGGAAATGTCGTACTGCTGGAACATCGGCCGCCCCCTGGCGATCCCATATAGAATGTTTGGCTGCGAGTAGCTGAACTGCGGTTCTCCATTCCAGGAAACATTCGGCTCGCCCACCGGGCGGATGCTAAGAGTGGACGCATTAAAGTCAAAAAGCTCCAGGCCGCCATCGATACCACGCACGTAAAACTTGGTGCCGTCTGAGTTCCATGAATTCTGCTCTGCCGATGACGGCGACGAGTAAGCCTCGGAAGGTCGCCGACTGTCTGTCTTGGTATCGGTTACACGAAGTATGCGCGAACCAAAGTTCGGATCGCTGATTATCGAACCAGCAGGCCCTAGTACCGGCGCAGCCTTTGGGTAGGGCTCAACCCGCACATCAGTTCGCGCACAGTAATTCGGGGGACCACAAGGTTTGTCTGTGGTGGCTCCCCCTTGTGCCGCCACGATCCCTATTGAAAACACCGCGAACGCAATGCTTGCGAAAGTCAGCACTGCCACCGTGCGGCTCATTCCACTTCCGTTGGTTCGATTGTGTCCGTTAGTTGCAAAGCTTCCAGGTTGGCCAGCCTACCTGCAGGTGTTTGGGTTTTCAGCCACAACTTCGCCGTCAACAGGTTGAAGTAAAGGGCTCGCATGAACTTTTCCTGGAGGCCCGATTTTCGCACCGGCGAACTTAGCGGATAGCCCAACTCCAGAAGGTACCTGCCGACCATTGCCTCGATGGATGCCAGTTCGCGACCGGACAACTTTTCTCGCCAGCGATTGACGGGACTGCGCTGGTCATTCTCTATCGGGAAAGAAGAGTTGGACTCCCGAAGGCTGCCCAGGCTTGCGTGCCGAATGCGATCATAATCGAGATCGTGATCCAAGAACTGCTCGAGCTTTCCCAGTGCCGCGCGTGGATCAGAGACCAGTTCTTCGTAACGCACTTCAATATAATCGGCCGGAAATCGATTTCCGCCCTGGCGCCCTGCGCGGACCATCCACTCCCAGTAGAGTGCCGTTGGCAGCAAACCTTTGGCCTCTCGCTCCCAGAAGAGCGGTTTGAATCCGCGCATTGTGCTGAGAGAGAATGCGACGTCTCGCCCGTCGCGGATAATGTGAATGAAAAGAGCCTCGGGGATATCCGCCTTAATGCTCGGGATGTAGAGCAGATTATCAGGATCATAGATCGTCCAGCGAGCGACGTTCTGGCTGCGGGCGATTTCGTCCATCACGATCCGTATGAAATCTCCTCCGCTCCGGCAATCCTGCAATATTTTGACCGTTAATTGCTCAGCATTCAGACCCGATCTGCGAAAACCCTTGCTCCGAACCCACGCATCCATCATTCTCTTTCGATTGTTCAGTCCGGCAAGGTTTCCGAATCGGGGAAGGAGCATTTTGTAAACTGGCAGGTATCCACGATAGACCGCAAACCCGCCAGCCGACAGCAGCGTATCGTAAAGCAGATTTGTGCCCGAGCGATGACATCCCATCACAAAGACGGGCCGTTTTTTTCGTTCAATCGCTCGATTACTCTCTGACGATCTGCGAGAACCGGCTTCCGAAGTGCTCGGAGACGAAATTGTTTCCGGACTGGATGTCGCCATCGGCTTCAGTCTAGCACTGCTTCAGGTGGCCCCTTTCAGGCATTTTGGAGAGAGTCCCGCCTGGCTGAACGGGTGGGACGCCCGTCCTCCATCAAGTTAACGGAGCAGAAGGGCGCGACCGCGGTCGTAGAGCGGATTTCCCAGTATTCGTTTCGCCGCACTTCGTACGCCTTCGCGCAGTTGAATTTTCCAAAGGCCATCGCCTCGGCAAATCTCTTGAAAGGCTGGCAGCTCAGTTCGGCGCAGCACCGCAATCCGGCCCAGGTCGAAAGGGTTCGTCATTGGTGTATTCATCTGAATTCGGCTTTGAGTGACAGACCGGTAACCAGCCCTCCGCGCAACCTCAATGACACGCGCGTCGCAGCGGCCACCGGGGCAAGAGAAGTGTTCCACTGCTTTACCGACGGCGTCTTCCAGTTGAGCTTTGGCGTGGACAATTTCATATTGCAATCCGTCTTCGTCGAGATCAGTCAGATAGGCATGCGTCATCGAGTGACAACCCACCTCGAATCCCGCAGCGCTCAGCTCTCGGAGTTGGGGTGTGTTCATGTACCCCCGCTGGCCGAGAAATCCTACAGTGACGTAGAAAGTGGCGTTATAGCCAGCATCCTTCAGGATGGGGGCTGCCGCCATAAGGTCGGATTCACAGCCGTCATCAAACGTGACCACGACACCGTGTCGCTGCTCTCCGTTTTGTGGCGCCAATACCAGCGCTTCGCTCACACTCATACCCCGCCATCCCGCTTGTCGCAGCCAGCGCATCTGAGAGCGAAAATCCGCTTCTCCCAGCACATATCGCGAATAACCTGCTTCCGACCGGCAAAGGGGACGGCCTGGAATCTCCAGTTCGTGATACATCAGGAACACAACGCCTCGTTCTGGCATAGGCAGATTATTTGGACGCGGGGCGTCCTCGTCGGTGTTTCTTTAATATCTATCATGGCAGGATGCTTATGCGATCATGAAGTTATGATTTTGTCCCGTGAGACCGAGACCGGACTTCGCCATAGTAAAGGATGGCGAAATACCGCGTCGCGGCTGGCGCGTATGGATCGCCACGAATTTCTAGATCGAAGCCGGCAGGAACTCGCCAAGCGTGCCGATGCCATTCTTTCGCGCTTCGGATTCGATTTTGCGCAAGGATTGGTTGGCTCGGCGAACGTTAGGCCGGGGCGTTTTTTTTTCGCGCCTGCGTCCCTTCAGTCCCTTCTGGAACTGCTTCGTCGGCGACTACCGCAACAGGCCGAGCAGATTGTTCGCCAGGCGGACAGAATTTGCCTCCATCAGTTTGACCTTCTTGGCTACGA
Source organism: uncultured Acidobacteriota bacterium (assembly GCA_963696635.1). Classification (GTDB taxonomy): domain Bacteria; phylum Acidobacteriota; class Terriglobia; order Terriglobales; family Acidobacteriaceae; genus JABDBE01. The sequence goes on along the minus strand of CAVOKX010000020.1, from coordinate 57,763 downwards.
AGATCTGGCATACGGCGATCCCATTGATTGGCATCTCGATTTGGTGCACGGCAAACAGGCCCCCAAAGTGGCCTTTTACAAGATACGTTATCTTGAGTTTGACCAGGTCGGGGATTCGAAAGTCACGTGGGAATTGAACCGTCATCAGCACCTAGTCACACTGGCCAAAGCTTACCGGCTAACCGAAGATCGGCGTTATGCAGACGAAATCTTTCTGCAATGGAGGCATTGGCACACCGAGAATCCCTATGCCATCGGGATCAATTGGGCCAGCAGCCTGGAGGTAGCATTCCGCAGTCTTTCCTGGATCTGGATGTATAAACTGCTCGAGGAAACTCCGGCTCTGCCACCAGAGTTTCGCAAAGAATGGCTTCGAGCGCAGGCTGTGAATGGCCGTTACATCGAGCGTTACCTCTCCACCTATTTTTCGCCAAATACGCACCTGCTGGGCGAGGCGGTCGCGCTGTTTTTTCTGGGGACGCTGTGCCCGGAGATTTCTCGGGCGGAACGCTGGAAGGCGCGTGCATGGGCAGTCATCTTGCAAGAGGCGCGTCGCCAGGTGCAAGCGGACGGTTTCCACTTCGAACAATCTGCTTACTATCACGTGTATGCGATCGATTTTTTTCTGCATGCGGCGGTACTGGCCAGTCTCAATGAGCTTGCGATTCCGACCGAATTCGAGAAGACGCTGGAAAGAATGCTGGACGCTTTATTGCTACTCGGGCGCGCGGGCGCGCCCCCGCATTTGGGCGACGACGACGGAGGGCGGCTGTTCGATCCCCAGCGAAACCGAAGTGAGCATTTGTTGGATCCACTTGTCACTGGAGCCGTGCTTTTCCATCGCGAGGATTTTAAAACTGCGACTCGGGAGTTACGCGAGGAGACGATCTGGTTGTTGGGGGAACAAGGCGTTGCAGAGTGGGATCGCCTGCAGGAACAGCTACCCACTCTGGCGTCAACCGGTTTGCAGTCTGCCGGCCTTTACTTTCTGACCACTCGAAATCCCGCTAGCCAACTGGTGATCGATGTCGGTTCGCAGGGTACCCAAAGCGCCGGGCATTCCCATGCCGATGCACTCAGCATTTGCCTGCAATCTCAAGGGCACGCGCTACTCGTTGATCCCGGGACGTTTGAGTACGTCGGTGACGGCCCCGAACGCGACCTGTTCCGCAGCACTGCAATGCACAACACGCTTAGAGTGGACGGCGTGAGCCAGTCGGAACCGGCCAGTCCGTTCGTCTGGCAGGATCTAATTCGGCCGAAAGTTGAACAGTGGATAGCGGGAGAAACTTTCGATCTGTTCGTGGGAAGCCACGATGGTTATAGCCGGCTCGAATTTCCAGTTGTGCACCGGCGTTGGGTCTTCTCGTTGAAGTCTGGTTTTTTCCTGGTGCGTGATCTCGCTCAGGGAGTTGGCAAACATCGCCTCGACATTGCCTGGCATTTAGGGCCTGAAATGCGGATGCGCGCCGAATACCTGTTCGGTGTGAAGGGCGCTTCAGCCGGATTGGCGCTGCTATGCGCCGAAAGGCATGGGTGGGCTCAAGAGGTTCGCAAGGATATGTGGTCGCCGGTCTATGGCAAAAAAGAGCCAATCACGGTCCTCAATTTCGGAACGGTCGCTGACTTGCCTTCAGAATTCGTGACCTTACTGATTCCCCTGGAAGAAATTCGGGGCACTCCGGGAAAGCTCATGCAGATAAGGGTTGATGGGGCTATGCCCGTTAAGGCGTATCACTACAGAACACCCGTGGAAGAATGTTTTTTCTTCTTTGCGGCGATCGGAGAACCATGGATCCACGAAAGACTCGCCAGTGATGCCGAATTTGTTTGCTGGCAAAGGAAACGCGACGGGGAAAGCGAGATGTTGATTTTCTGCAACGGCAGCTACGTGGAGATCGATGGACGTCGTGTCTTAGGTTGCAAGCAAATGGTCTCGCGTTGCGAGATCGTCATCCGTGATGGTCGCAAAGAAATTCACGCGTCTGAACCGGAAGCCTTGCTGGAGGAACAACTGACAACCACCGGGTCAGAAGAAAAGCTGGACAGATAAGTCCTTACCTTCGGTTCGGCTGCGAACCTGCAGGCTGCATATGATTCTCGAGCAACTGGAGCAAGGGTTCACGCAGGAGTGGACCACAGGCGATCAGACCTGAAATTAGCGGGTCACGGCGATTGCATTGCAGCGGACCGTTTTCCAGCGTGCTGACAAATCCTCCAGCACTGATCACCAGAGCCACCCCAGCCGCCACGTCCCATTCATTTTTCGGGACTAAGGTGAAGGTGATGTCTACGAGCCCGGCCGATACCAGGGCCAATTTGTAGGCGACGGAGCCCACGGGGCGAACCTTGAAATTTGCGCCCTCAAACTGTTTCCATTCTCCGCGCTTGGTTTCGCTCCGGCTGGCCAACACCGTCGCGCCCTCCAGGGTGGTTCGCTGGCTGGGCCGGGCAGGCTCGCCGTTGTAGGTGACGCCCGATTCGAGCGAGCCAAGAAAAACTTCATTGGTGGCGGGGTTGCAGATTCCGCCAGCTATGGGCTGGCCATTCTCCACCATGGCAATGGAGACGCAGAACTCGGGAATGCCGGCGACGAATTCGCGGGTGCCATCGAGCGGATCGACCACCCAGACCCGGCTCTTTTCCAGGCGCGTGTAGTCATCGACGCTCTCTTCCGAGAGCCAGCCCTCGCCATCGCGCAGCAATTCCTTGCGCAGCACCGCGTCGAGTGCACGGTCTGCTTCGGTAACGGGATCATGTCCAATTTTGTATTCTGCCGCAATCGCGCCCGCCGTGAACCGGCCAAAAACGACGCGAGCCGCTTCCATGGCGGATTGAATGCGCTGCAGAGTTTCGGCGTTGGAGTTGTTAGTCATGAGTGTTTGCGAGATTTTTTGTTCAGGCCCACAGCATGCGAGCGCCGGTTGCCAGCAGTACCGCGCAAAGTAGCCGTCTCAACCAGGGTACAGGGAGATGCGTGCTCAGGTGCGAACCCAGCAGCCCACCCGGTATGGAACCAATCAGCAGGGAACTCACGAGATAGGGATCGATATTGCCGAGCCGGAAATGCAGCAGGCTAGTCACTCCGGTGAGTATCACGGCGTGGACAATGTCGGTGCCTACCATGACCTTCGGCGAGAAGCTGTAGAACAAAAGCAGGAGCATCATGATGATGCTGCCCGAGCCTACCGAAGTCATTCCCACCAGACAGCCCGCCAATAGCCCGATGGCCGACATCCCAACGAATGACTGCAGGGTCGGGGAACGATGCGCCATGCGCTCCTCGATCCGGCTCTGGAACAGGAGCAGCGTCGGAATGCAGATCAACAGAATCCCGACTGCCGTCGTGATGAATGTATTGACGCCGGTCCCATAGACGGTGCGCAGATGACCGAGAAAGCTTACCCCGAGAATTGATCCGGGGACGCTGCCTGTGGCCAGCGCCAGAACGACTTTTTTTCGGACCGTTCCTTTGTTGAGGTGAACCCAGCTGGAACCGATTTTGGTAACGAAGTTGAAGAGGGCATCCGATCCGACTGCGATGATCGGAGGTATTCTCAGAAAAAAAATCAAGATGGGCAGCAAGAGCACACCGCCGCCCACCCCGGTCATACCGATCAGAGTTCCTACTACAAAGCCGATCAGAACCTTTTCGATGAGCATTCGAAAGCCCGTGCAACTCTACTGATCTCTTGGCTCCGCGATCAGGCTGATTGTCCGTTGACCCCGATAAAGCCTTCACGCTCCAGATGCAAAATAATCTCTTGCGCTGCTTCTTCGGGACTCAATTCTGCGGTATTGATTACAACTTCAGCATCCCTGGGTTCTTCATAGGGGTCCGAAATGCCGGTAAATTCCTTGAGAATACCGGCGCGAGCTTTGGCATAAAGACCCTTGCGATCGCGTTGCTCACAAGTTTCCACCGGCGTCGCGATATGCACCAGGATGAAGCCGCCGACCGGTTCGATCATGCTGCGGACGGCCTTGCGAGTCGCGTCATAAGGGGCGATCGGAGCGCAGATAGCGATGCCGCCATTCTTGGTGATCTCCGAGGCTACGTATCCGATGCGCCGGATGTTAATATCCCGATGCTCCTTGGAGAAACCCAGCTCCGAGGAAAGATGCTTGCGCACCAGGTCCCCATCTAACAGCGTGACCGGACGACCGCCAGTCTCGAGAAACTTGGTCACAAGAACATTGGCGATGGTCGATTTGCCCGAGCCCGAAAGTCCGGTAAAGAAAATCGTTACACCCTGCTTGTGCCGCGGGGGATAACTGCGGCGCAATTCATGCACGACTTCGGGATAGGTGAACCAGCCGGGAATGTCGCGTCCTTCATTGAGGCGATCCCGCAATTCAGTGCCGGAGATGTTCAGTACGCGTGACCCGTTGGTTACTTCATTGTCCGGTACGTATTGATCTTGATCTTCGAGGTACACCATCATGTTGAACGGAACCATGGTGACGCCGATATCGGCCTCGTGCTTCTTGAAAAGTTCCTGGGCATCGTAAGGACCGTAGAAGTTCTTGCCGTCGGAATCTTTCCCCGGGCCAGCATGATCGCGACCTACGATGAAGTGCGTTACTCCGTGATTCTTGCGGATTAATGCGTGCCAGATAGCTTCGCGCGGTCCGCCCATACGCATCGCCAGCGGCAGCATGGACAGTTTGACGCTTCCAGCGGGAAACTTGGAAAGCAGCAATTGGTAGCAACGCACGCGAGTGAAGTAATCGACGTCGCCAGGCTTGGTCATTCCCACTGAAGGATGAATCAGCAGGTTGGCCTCAACCTGTTTCGCGGCCCGGAACGTCAATTCAACGTGAGCGCGGTGCATGGGATTGCGGGTTTGGAAGGCAACTACGCGGCGCCAGCCCAGGCGGGCAAATTCCGCCCGCAATTCGGCGGGGGTGAGACGCAGGGTCCGAAAGTCGTAGTGCGAAGGCATCTGCAAGCCTTCGATTCGGCCTCCGACGTACCAGGAGTTGCCCTTGTTCAGCAAGTAATCCACGCCGGGATGAACGGCGCTCGTGGTTCCGAATACTGATTGCGCCTCAGCTTTGCGGTCCGGCTGCCAGACTTCTTCGACGTGCAGGACTGCCAGCATCACGCCTTCGGCATCGCGCAGCGCGATCTTGCTGCTTCCCGGCTTCAGTGATTTGGCGAAATCCTCTTTAACGTCCAGAGTGATTGGCATCGGCCACAGAACGCCGCTGCTCAACCGCATATTGTGGCAAACACCCTCGTAGTCCGCCTGCTTCATGAATCCTCGCAGGGGCGAAAAGCCTCCGCTCATCAGCAGCTCGAGGTCGCAATTTTGGCGTGCAGTAAGGTCCCACGACGGCCATTCCCGCGAGTGGGACTTCAGTTCTGCGATTCGCTCTGCTGGGACGATCAACTCAGTAAGGTTTCCGCCGTGCGGCGCGATAATGTGGCTTATAGAAGAAATCAAATCTTTGCTCCTATGATTACAGACTTACTCGTGTATCAGGTGGTAGTTGCTTGCCATGCAGGCAATGCGACTGCGATAGTTTGCGGTCGACGGAAACCAGCGAGCGGGACGAAACCAGCGATGCGCCAGAATACCGTGTAAGCAGCAGGGTAGCAAGTTCTGACTGGTTAGAACGAGTCAAGCTTCAGCACCAGCAATTAGCGTACCTTTGCAGCTTCCGGTTGGTGCCGCTATGTGCTTATAAATGGAACAGTTAAAAGAGGTCACGACTCTATCTCGCAGCCTGCGCCGCGTAATGTGAAAAGCTTTGCATTCGAGGTGCAGTCACTATTCCGAGGGTAACGAATCAGGTACCATCGCCAGAGAGCCGCTTTTCAGTGGGGGAATGCTGCATGGATTCTGCCGGTAAACCTGCGCGGACCCTGGTCACAGGTTCCTTAAGCGAATACTTCAGCAGGCACCACACAGCACGCACTCCATCTTTCCAGCCTATCTTTTTTCCTTCTTCATAAGTACGTCCCCAGTAGCTTATGCCCACTTCATAGATCCGCAACCGACGCTTGGCTACCTTGACCGTAATCTCCGGTTCAAATCCGAAGCGGTCCTCCTCAATCGGGATGGCCTGAATTACGTCACGCCGGAAAACCTTGTAGCAAGTTTCCATATCGGTCAAGTTGATGTTGGTAAGACAATTCGAAAGCAATGTCAGTAACCGGTTTCCCACCGAATGCCAGAAGTAAAGCACGCGGTGCGGCGCGGCCCCGAGAAAGCGCGACCCGTAAACCACATCAGCCTTACCCTGAATCAAAGGCTCGAGCAGTAGCGGATAATCTGCCGGATCGTATTCCAAGTCAGCATCCTGGATGACCACGAATTCGCCCGTAGCTTCGTGTATGCCGCGCCGCAGCGCTGCTCCTTTGCCCATGTTCTGCGGTTGCAGAAAGACTCCAACCTGCGGATATTGGCTCTGCAACTCATCGAGAATTTCGCGGGAACCATCCTGCGACCCGTCATCCACACAAATCACTTCTAGTTCCAGCGGAACCGCCAGAACGCGCTCCACCACCTGACGCAACGTGGCGCGCTCGTTATAAACAGGTATGATCACCGACAGTTTCATGGTGTGGGGAAGTCTCCCTAAGGTGAAGTATCTCCGCCATTGCCAGTTTCAAGCTTTCCCTAATTGAACTGCAAGCAATAAAAGTACTTACGAGCCACTTCCATCACATCGTCAACATACCCATCGCCGAAGTGTAATTAGTTCTCAGGACGCTTACATGATTGGGGAATTTTGTCCTAAGGTTTTTGCCTTAAGGAGCCATTCTAAACTCCGGCAAGGCGCGACAGGCTTTTACATTCCTGCCGACGCATCGGCAGGCATCGGCAATCCGCCATGGGTGTCCGTTTAATTCACAGCTAGAAATGTTCACAAGGCACTTGGTGGGATTTTCTACATTCCTATTTATTTTCTTATGTTTAAACGTAGTTGTCCGGGCAAGCCCCAGCCGCCAGCCTACCTGGTTTCTTCCGTATCCGCATGCTATCCCGCATGGTCTGAATGAGTTCGTTTACCCGCCACTGCCCCAGGAGCACAGAGACTATAAACTGCGGAGGAAATCCGGCTCACTTGGCAGCCTGAATGCTATGAATTTCTGGAACCAGCCAAATCCTCTGTTTTCTTTGTGGCTGGACGGCGAAGGACGCTTACAGCAAGGGTATCTGTGGAAAACTTCCCTTGACAGCGTCGGTTATTATCTCACCCTTGGGGAAGAGTCGACATGGAGGAAAAGCCTGTTCGTTTAGGCCCACGGGAACAGCAAATCGCCGAGTTGCTGTTGCAGGGCTGTGACAATAGGGAAATTGCTTCGCAGCTCAAAATGGCTCGACGCACTGTCAAGGCGCACTTCAACCGTCTCTTCCAGCGCTTTGGAATTGACAGCGGTATCAAGCGGGTCAAACTCGCGACAACCTTATACCGGAGGCAACTATGTTTGGAGGGGACCGCTACGGAAAACGCGTTCCGAACGAACGGGAACGGCGAGTCATCGAGCTTGTCGCCCAAGGACTCAAGAACAGTGAAGTCGCAGAAGCCATCGGCACCACTGAGCATGTCGTAAAGAATTATCTTCGCGCCATCTATGACAAACTTGGGCTCTGGAATCGTGTCGAACTCGCTCTCTGGTACGAGGCGCGCCGGCACGAGAGTCTAGTGCACGCTTGATCGCATTGATCCGCTCAAAATATATTCTGATCCATCCTGGGTTACGGACGCGGACGCGATTTCGCATGCTCAACGGAGCGAATGCTAAATCCGTATCAAGCCCAGGCTTAATCGCAGTTTCGTCGGGCCGCTGGCTCGAACTGGTCCATCTGCGCGTCGCGTTGTGTAGTAAATTTTCCCCCCGGAGTTTTGCCGTACAATTCTGAGTTGGAGCAATAATAAAGAGCAGTGTGCAAGTCGACCCAGACTTGGGCATTCGGGTTGCCGAGATAAACCGGCGTCGGCGGCGTCTCCGCCACGCCCAAACTAACCAGCAACTTCTCGAAAAAAGTGAGATTGGGCTGCGGGGATTTCAATTGGGCATGATTCTCCGCGGGGCGCATACCCCAACCTGATAGCACGATCAAAAGCAGAACTACCGCCGCTCCTACGTAAAGATCGGCGCGATGTTTAGCCAACCAGATTCCGCCCGCCGATTTCGGGTGCAACGAATCCAGCCACTCGTGAGCCCGGGTAGCTGAAGCCCACGGGGACGGCGATTTCGCAGGGTCCTGAACTGCCAGAGAAACCGGAGCTTTGTCCTCCGCGGTTTCGCCGCTGATCACTAACGCCGACTCGTTTTCCGGTGCGATCTCCGCTTCGCTAGATTCGTCTGCGAACTGCTCCATCATCTTCTTCAGTTCCGGAGAGAGTTCCTGAGCGAGCTCGGGAGAAACCTCAGCCTCCGCGATCTCCGGTGAGCTCGATTTCCGTTTTCTCGCTCTCTTCCTCGTCCTCGTGCTGCCTGTTCGCGGCAGTCTGCTGCAGATGCCACATCGATGCCCATTTGCTTTGCAGGTCGCCGGACGGCAAAACTCTGGCCGGCCGCGGCGTCCCGCATCTGCCACAGAATAGTTCATGTTCTCCGAATTGATAACCGCACTGTGGGCAGACTGCGTCGCGGGTCGACTTCGCTCTCGACTCGCTAATGGGAACTGGAACGCGCTCTCCGCTCGCTTCTGCCGGGACAATATTCTCCGTCGACTCTACAACTTCCCTTGCAGGCTGAGCGATGTTTTTCGCCGGCCCCACCGCAAGACGCTCAAGCTGCGGTTTGATTCGTTCCAGCGCCTCCAGCATGGCAGCTCGCTCCGCGGCGAGCGTTTGCCTCCACTCCTTGTCAGCAACTCTGACGATTGCCTCAGTCATCAATCCCGCCATGAGTTGGCAGCTTCGCATTTCTGGCGCCGGAATGGAATCAGCATCCGCAAAGCGAACTTCCAGCAGGCCACTCAGATTCCCTTCATGCTGAAGCGGCAGGGCAATGGACAACTTGTCCGCATGCCCCTGGCTGAACTCAGTGGAGAGTTGGCCCTCGCCGGACAGACTCGAGTCCATCAAACGGCTGGTTCCTGCCAGACTGGCAGCATCTCCAGTAGCTGCACAGTACTCCAGTCGATTCTCCCGCACCACCGCAACGGCCACTCCCGTGGCGTGCGTGATCTTCTGCAAGCGCTCGACAACCAACTTCGCCGCGACTTGCAAATCGATGGGTTGCGACCGTAGGAACTCCTGTGTCTCTACGATTTCAGCCAGTGCCTCCGCAGCGTCCGGCCGCGGGCGGCTCACGACCTCAAAGGTTTTTTGCTCCTGGAGAACATGAGCGGCTTCCAGCAGTTGCTGGAACGTCGCTTCGTCCAGCGCCGGCTTTTCCCGTTCGCTTATAATGGGTCGCTCCAGATGATCACGTGCTCCGGGCTCGTTTGACTCTGCCATAGGTTAGTGCAATTCACCGTCCACAAGGCTGAGTTCAGCCCCGCAACCCCTTGATTCTAGCAGTCTTGATTGGCTCGGACCATACTCGATTGATCGCACTCAAGTGCTTGCACTTCTTGGCGTTATGGGCCGAATCGGTCTGATCGTCTTCGCTGCCACACGAGCAACGGCGCGATCGAATGAAAGTCTGAAATCCAACAGTCACACCGCTTGGCGGCAGGTGCAAACTATTGCACTTTACGCCTGCGATGGATATCCCTGAACACTGTCCCCTCCTGCTCATTTCTCTCGGGATCCGAAGATACCAACTCCTCCCAGAGCAGACGCACAGTCCCAGAGAAAGATACTTGTCCACAAGAGAACCTGACGAAATAATCACATAGCCTGACGTCTCCGCTGATATGGACAGAATCCAAGAAAAGCTTATACGGTCGGTAATGCCGGAACTCGATTCTTTGCGGGGCATTGCCATCCTGCTGGTTCTGTTCTTCCACGGATTTGGTTTTCAGTTTGGAACCGCGCCGCTCCCTCGACTGGCGCATCTGTTCGTAATCGCAACCATGCCGGGGTGGATAGGGGTCAATCTGTTTTTCGTACTCTCCGGTTTCTTGATTACGGGCATTTTGATCGAGAGCCGGAACAAAACAAACTACTATCGTAACTTCTACGTCCGCCGCGCGCTCCGCATATTGCCAGCCTACTACGCACTTCTCTTGCTCTTGTGGGTTTCGCGCAGGAGCGGATGGTTAGACCATCGTGAAATTTCCTGGCAATTCATTGCCCTGAGCTCAATCTACCTGTCGAACATCACAAATCTTCTTGGGGTGCCGATGCAATACGCCGCATTGTGGACCCTCGCGGTTGAGGAGCATTTTTACCTGTTGTGGCCGGCCGTAGTACGTGGTCTCTCGCAAAAAGCTCTTGCCCTTTGTGCGCTTGCCATAGTTCTTCTGTGTCCCCTGCTGCGTGCCATCGCCTACCAGCGTGGCTATCAATACGGGGCAGGCTACACCTGGCTGGTTGCTGATGGATTGGCGATTGGTTCTCTGTTGCGTCTACTGAGCCGGGAATGGCTAGCCGACCGAAAACGTATGCAGCGCGCCTCGATCTTCTGCATGGTTACTGGGATCGCGCTACTGACGTTGGGCGCTCCTTTTGGCATATTGCTGGGGCGCACTTTATTGGGCGGCACTTTGCGGGTGACAGCATTGAATTTATTCTTTGCCGGAGCTCTAGGCTCGGTGCTGCTGGTCGGAACCAGCCCTCTGAAATGGATTGTGCAGCGCCCGCTTCTAACATTTTTTGGGCGAATCAGCTATGGCCTGTATCTGATTCACATGCTCGCTTTTGACTTCGTGGATCATTTTATAGCGCGCTATGTTCAGATCCGCTGGCAGTGATTCGAGGCAGCTTCGCTCTCATGGGTTTGCGTTTTGCTATCGCAGGAACGCTAGCCACGGTCATCGCGTTCTTTTCGAGGAAATATTTCGAGGAATGGTTTCTGCGATTGAAGAACCGGTAGGCTGCAAAGGCGGACAATCAGCTCACACTGCTAGTCCTGCCTAAGCTTACGCAGGTGCCAACTCCTCTTGCTCCATCTGTTCATGGCTCAAGTAGTAGTGAACTGCCGGCGTAATCACCAGCGAAAGCACCATTGAGATCACGATGCCACCGATTACCGCAATGGCCAGCGGCTGGAGCATTTGCGATCCCGCACCCAGTGCAAAGGCAAGTGGCAGCATGCCCGCAACCGTCGCCATCGCGGTCATCACGATGGGTCGCAGCCGCCGCCGGCTGGCTTGCAGCATGGCGTCTTCTGCAGAAAGTCCCAGCTTACGAAATTTCTGATCCGCGTCCAGCAGTAGAATTCCATTCTTGGCCACAATGCCAATGACCATGATCATTCCCATGAATGAAGAAACATTAAAGGTCGTCCCGGTAATCAGCAGTGCGATGAAAACACCCGAAGTTGATAGCAAAGCGGAAGCCAGGATCGCCACCGGAGCGGCGAAGCTGCGAAACTCGAAGAGCAGGACGATGAACACCAGCAGAATCGCGAGTATCAGCACGAACACCAGATCGCGAAACGATTTTCGCTGCTGTTCGTAAGTTCCTCCGTAGACCACGCGGATGTTTGAGGGGATGTGCAAGCCGTCGACGGCTTTGATCACCGCGTCCATTCCGCTGCCCAAGTCGGTTCCTTCGAGCCGCGCTGTGACCGCCACGTCCCGCTGCAAGTTCTCGCGGCGAATCTCAGTCTGCCCGGGGAGTTCGGTAATCGTGGCCAGTCCTCCTAAGGTAGCCGTCCTGCCGGTGCTGCTGGTCAATAGCGTATCTCGGATGGCCTCTAGTGAAGCGCGGTTACCGGCAGGAAACCGTACACGCACGGTATAGGCGCGGTCGTTGCTCACGACCGGAGTAGCAGCCGGCTCGCCTTCCAGAATGGCGGAGGCATCGGTAGCGGCTTCTTCAGGAGTGAATCCAGCACGTGCGGCTACGCTCGGATCAATCTGAAACGTAGTCGCGGGACCGCTGATCGTGTTGTCAATTCCGTTGAGGATATCGACCACGCCCGGAATCCTATGGATCGCATCGGCAACCTTAGGCGCCCATTCCTGGAGCGCAGCCGCATCTGGCGAAAACAATTTAATCTGGATCGGTTCCGGAGCGCTGGTTAAATCGCCAATCATGTCCTGCAGTACCTGGGTAAATTCCACATCCAGCGCCGGTTCCTGCTGTGTGACCTTTTCCCGCACGTCCGCGATGACCTCATCAATACCGCGGTTCCGGTCGGCTTTGAGTTTTACGGAAATATCGCCGGTGTTAGCCTCGGTCACGGCAGCGAGCCCTAACTGCAGGCCGGTGCGCCGGGACGTGTTCTCGACTTCCGGTGTGGCCCGCAGGATCTGTTCGACGTGCGTGATCACGCGGTTCGTTTCCTCCAGCGAACTGCCCGCCGGCATGATGTAATCGAGGATGAAGCCGCCCTCATCCATCGCCGGCAGCAAATCTGATCCGGAAAACCGGTAGCAAACATATGAGGCGATCACCAGCACGGCTGCCCCGCCCGCAAGCCATAAGGGCTTCGCCAGCGCTCGACGCAGCCAGAGCTCGTGGAAATTCACGACCTTGCGAAAGAATCCGCCGAGCTCGGCTTCCTCCGCCGCCAATAGTCTTTCCATCGACGCTTCTTCACCCTGTTCTTCATTTCGATCTTCCCCCGCCTGCGCAGGTTCATGCTTGATGAAATACTGGCTCAAGTTGGGAGTCCAGGTGAGGGCCAGCGCCAGCGATGTAAGCAGCGAGATCGCCATAGTCAGGGCGAGCGCGCGGAAAAATGTTCCCGTAACTCCGGTAATGGATATCAGCGGGAGAAACACAACGATTGGTGTCACCGTGGAACCGATCAGCGGCGTCGTGATTTCGTGCAATGCGCTGTGAATCGCCTGCAAACGATTCTGCCCGGCATCGCGATGAAGTACAATGTTCTCGACCACGACGATCGCATCGTCAATCACCAGGCCTACCGCGGCCGCAAGTCCTCCCAGCGTCATCAAGTTGAAGCTTTGGTGCAGAAGCTTGAGCGCAGAAAAAGTCACCAGGATCGTGACTGGAATCACCAGCCCCGCGACGATCGAAGTTCCCCAGTCCCGCAGAAAAGCAACCAGGATGATCGAAGCCAGAATGAGGCCCAGCAGAATAGCATCGCGCACGCTCTTGATCGAGTCGCCAACGATGATGGACTGATCGTAGAACGGCCGAATCTGAATTCCCGGTGGCAGCGACTTCTGGATGTGGTCCACTTCCGCGTGAACCTCGTTGGCGACGGCGACGGTGTTGCTGTCCGGCTGCCGGTTGATGTTGATCAGCACCGAAGGTTTCCCGTTGGCCGTCACGATCGTGTAAACGGGCTTCACCGCGCGCGTCACGGCCGCAATATCTCCAATGCGAATCGGAATTCCCGCCGGAGTAGCCTTAACCACCGTGTTCGCGATCTGCTCAGGCGTGCGCACCTGCCCGCTGACCAAGCCAAGTACCAGTTGGTGATTGCGTTCGAACAATCCCGGCGAATCAATCAGGTTGGTCCGCCGCATCGTATCCAGAATGTCAGTCACGGTGACACTAGCCGTCAGCAGCTTGGCGGGATCAGGCGTAATGTGAAATTCTGGCTCCTGCCCGCCTTGTATCAGCACGGTAGAAACGCCATCAAGCCGGTTCAGCCGTGGCTTGATCTCGTAAGTTGCCATCTCCCAGAGTTGTGTCTGCGGCACCGTGTCCGAGGTGAGGCTGTAACCCATGATCGGAAAGCTGGCAAACGTCATCCGGTGCGCCACTACGCTTGCGGTTGAGGGCAGTTCCGGTTGTACACGCGAGAGCGCTGCATTCACGTATTGCAGCGTCTGAAACATATCCACGTTCCAGTTGAAGAAGAGGTCGATCTCCGCCGAGCCGCGACTGGTAATGGAACGCACGTCCTGCAGTCCCGGGACGCTGTTCACCGCCTCTTCCAACGGACGCGTGATCGTGACCATCATCTGGTCGATGGGCATCACCCCATTGTCGACGGCAATCAGGACTCTAGGAAAATTAGTTTCCGGAAAAACTGAAACCGGAATCGTGAAAGCAAGATAAACGCCCAGCAGCGCTAAGGTCAGGATCAGGAAGATCACCGGCTTGGAGTAGTGCGCGAACCAGTATGAAGATTCCGGCTGACTCACTTTCCCGCTCCGCCACTGCTCTTTTCTTTAGGTTCCGTTTGCGGCTTCTGCTCTTCGACTTTGATCTGAGTATTGTCGGGCAAGCCGTACGCTCCCGAGGCCACCACGCGATCACCAGCTTGCACGCCCTCCACAATCTGGACTTGATCACCTTGGCGCACTCCAACTTTCACCGGCTTCTGGTGAGCGCGATTGTCGGAGCCAGCGAGCATCACCGAAGTGGTCCCGTCTTCTGCGGTCAGCAAACTTCCGGCGGGAATCACCAATGCATCGGGAATCGTCCGCACCAGCATAGAAAGTTGGACGCTGGTCCCAGGTTTGAGCCGCTGCTCGGTGTTTCTAGCCTGAACCCAGACTTCAACCGTGGTGCTATTGGGATCGAGCGCCGGGCTAATTACCGTGATTTTGCCTTCCGCTGCCTGCGATTCGGCCGTCGCGGTGATCGTCGCGGTGTCTCCTAACTTAAGCAATGCCGCATCCCGCTGCGGAATGTGGGCGCGCGCGATGACCTGGGAAACATCCATCACGGTAAGCAAGGGCGTCCCAGCAGCAGCCATCTCCCCGGGATACAACGGACGGTCGGCAATCACGCCATTGATCGGGCTGCGAATCTCCGAGTAACTAAGTTGAGCCGTCGCCCCCAGATACTTTCCTTTCGCGGACTCGAGCTGCCCAGCCGCCGACTTGAGCGTCTGCTGCCTTCCGATCGCCTGCATCGCATCCAAATGTTTTTGCGCCATTTCATACTGGTTGCGGGCTTGGGTGAGATCCACGCGCGACTGATCGAGTTCCTTACGCGGAAGAGCGCCCTGCTGAAACAGTTCCTGCCGGCTGTCGTAAACCTTCTGTTGAGCGTCAAGCATTTGTCTGGCGGCTTGTACTTCCAACTGCGCCTTCTGCATTTCAGCTGGCAGATCGGCTCCGGTGCTGATTTCATACGTGGCCTGAGCCTGATCGTATGTACCCTTTGTGTCCTGCGCTGCTGCGGCGAGATCCTGATGTTCAAGCACGGCGAGCAGTTCCCCTTCATGCACGCGACTACCGCGCTTCACCAGGAAAGTCTTTACCGGAGCGCTGATCTTCGGAACAATCGCCGACTGCGCCAGCGGAAACAAAACCGCTTCGGCGACGACAGTGTGCTGGATCGTGGTCTTCTCTACCGATGCGACCTGCACCGGAACCACGGGTTCTTTCGCGGCACGTTCCTTGGAGCAACTCGAGAGAAATAGCTGTGCCACCACCAAGAGCGCTGCTATTGACCACGTAGCCGTGGACGCCTTCGTCCGGGGAGAGACGGCTGAACTGTGTCGAAACAGCCGCGTAGCGGCGGAAGAATGCAGCCCACGGCGCAAGCGGTGGAAAGACGAGCCAAGACGACCAAGCCCCAGCGGACCGAAAGAACCCTCGGCGATCTTCGCGATACAAGTGCCACTGCTCTTCTGTCTCGCGGCGACGTTGTATGTGCTCATCGTTTACAAATTTCCCGTCAGAGTTTGCAGGTTTGCCATGGAAACACGAAAGCGCACCTGCCCATCGTTAAAGGCATTGCGCGCCAAGCTCAGCGTGTTTTGCGCGTCCACGACTTCCAGCACCGTGGATTCGCCCGCCTGATAGCGCATCGTGGTCAGACGCAGGCTGTCCGCCGCCAGTTCTGCTGACTGGTTCAGCGATTCCAGTTCTGACCGCGCCGTTTGTGCTTCGTTGTACAAAGTTTGTAACTTAGCCAGCAACTGCCGCTGCGTGAAACTAAGTTCCACGCGCGTCTGCTGCCTGCGCAAGTCTGCCTGCTTCACCTTGCTGCGATTCGCGCCCCAGTTCCAGATCGGCAATTGCAAAGTTGCCGTGGCCGAGTAACCCAGATTGCGGATAGGCTGACCGGTGACTGGATCGATTCCATTCACCGCGAAGCGATTTGCATCGATGCCATAGAAATAATCCAGGCTGAGCGACGGCAGAAATCCGTTCCAGGCCGCTGCGACCTCGTGGTTGGCTTGTTGCAGTGCGGCCAGCGCCGCCCGCAATTCAGGATTCTTGTTTGCCGCAGCGGTCTGGATTTCCGCGAACGAAGGCAACGGCTCCGGCATTTGCAGATCATCCACCACCGAGAAGTTTTCGTTGAAGTCAGGAAACACCAGAACCGCCAGCTCCAGCCGGCTGCGATTCATCTCCAATTCCGCTTCCTGCAAGTCCCGCTGCTGCTGGTTGGTCTGAATCTGCGCCTTGATCACGTCCGAGTGCGCGACCTCGCCGCCGTGTTCAAGTTTCTGACTGATGTCGAGAAACCGCTGCGCTTCTGCGGCGGCCCGTTGCGCGGTGGAATATTTCCGTTGCGCCACCACGAATCCGTAGTAAGCCTGCACCACGGTCACAACCAGACCACGAGCCGCAATTTCCGAGCGCGCCCGCGCCACGGCCTCCGCCGCCGAAGCCCTGCGGTAGTCCGCAATCGTTGCCAGCGAAATCTCCTGGTGCACATTTCCCTGGCTGATATATTCGTGAACGCCGTTGTTGGCAATGAATCTGCTTGCGAGAGTGCCGTTCCCTTCGGTATAGAGGAACGCCGCGTTGTAATTCACGCTGGGCAGCAGCGCAGCTCGACTTTGCACCCGGTCTTCCTTGGCGAGTCCGAATTCCGTCACGGCCGACCGATATTCGGGGTTGGTTTTCTTCGCTCGCTCCAGCGCATCCTGCAAGGTCAACGTGAGCGGAGCATTGTTCGGAGCGCTGCTCGTGTTCTGTCGGTTGCTACTTCCTGCGACCACCTGGTTTGCGGCAGTCTGGGCGGAGGCAGTCAGGGCCAAACTCAATGCTATGGCCATCACTCCAGTTCCCGCTCCGCGTAGGTTTCCGGTAATTGTCAAAGTCAAAGTTGCCATTTCGTCACCACGCTTGTGTTCGCTGAAACCTCGACGTGTGAATCGGGCCGGCGACGCGGGAGGGTATGGATTCGAGGTTTTCGAAAAAACATACCCTCCGCGGAGCCGGCGGGGGAGGACCGTCAACAACGGGTCAATGTTCCTAAATTGAAGATTAAGCGAAGCTGAAGGGGGCACGCCGGGTCTGGAAGACGCAGACGTCAGTTGGTTTGGACGGCCGGCAGTTCGACCGTCATGCACGTGCCCTTGCCCGGGGCGCTGTCGGCGGTAATGGTTCCCCCATAGGCTTCGACCAGAGCCTTCGCTATTGCCAGCCCAAGACCGAAGCCTCCGGTAGTTCGCGTACGCGAAGGGTCGCCGCGGTAGAAACGCTCGAAGACATGGGGCAGATCCGCAGGCGCAATCCCCGCACCGTGGTCCTGAAAGATGATCCGCGCTGGTCCGCTGTTCTCGCGGATGACCGCAAGCTCCACCGATCCGCCTTCAGGACCGTAGCGCACCGCATTTTCCAGCAGGTTGATCCAGACCAGTTGCAGATCCTCCGGATCGGCGCGAAACGGCACCGGCCCATTTTTCGACAAGTGAACCGTCGTCTTGCGACTTTCGGCCAAGTGACGAACCCGCTCCACTGCCTCTTCACAGGTAGCGCTGATGTCGATAACCTGCAAGTCGCGGCGCAAGGCCCCATGTGCCCATTGTTCTGCCCGCGCCAGCCGCAGCATCCATTGCAAGAGTTGCTCCAGGCGCTCCAAATCTTCCAATGAGTGTTCCAGGCCGGCTCGATATTCCTCGGAAGCACGTGGCCGTTGCAGCAGCGATTGCAGAGTCGACTTCAGCACAGCCACCGGAGTCTTCAATTCGTGCGCGGCGTTGCCCAGAAATTCTCTTTGCTGGTCAAAAGAATGCTGGAGCCGCGCCAGCATCGTGGTCATCGATTGCGTGAGCGGGCGCAGTTCCTTGATTTGCTGAGCATCGTCAGGCAGATGCAACTCCCAATTGTGAGTCGACACCAGCCCAGCCTGCGCCGCTAATTCCTGCAGCGGCAAAAGCCCGCGACGAATGCCCCAAAGCGCCAGCAGCACCGTCGCCCCCAGCAGCAACAGGCTGGAGAGCGCGATCGAAATCCCCGCTTGCTTGACCTGCTCGTCCAACTGGTTCATCGGCGCCGCATACACGATGGTCAGAGACTGCGGCCGGAACGTTTTGCCTTCCTCTCGATCGAGAACCGGAACCTGGAAAACCCGCAAACCCCGATAATGCGAATGGGCGAACTTGAACCTCCAATGAACAGGGCCGGTGCGCGGAATCTCAAGGCCGGCGGGCCAATTTGCGGACCGAGTCAGAAGCCCCGACCGTTCTGTCCACACGGCAAACAAATCCGGGTGCGCGGGATCCAGCGAGGAGGGCATCAAGGTTTCATCAAAGTACACGTCGCCGCTGGCATCTTCCGCATAGCGCACCAGCGCCGCCACGCTCATGGCGCGCGCCTGCATGCCGGCGTCGAGCGTAGAAAGCAGTCGCCGGTGAGTGTAGAAGATGCCGGTAAAAAGGAGGCCCGCCGCCAGCAGTGTCTGCGAAAGCACGACGATCATGATCAGCCGCGCTTTAATCGAACCGCGCAGCATCGAACCCGAAAAGATCGAACGCGGTTTGATCGAAGCCGGCTTAAGCGAATTGGGTTCCGGTTTCATCCTTGCGGCGATCCATCCTGCAAAACATAACCCTGCCCGCGCAGGGTGTAAATCAACTGCTTCGAGGAGCCATCATCGAGTTTGCGCCGCAGGCCGGAAATATATACCTCGATCACGTTGCTGAACTTTTCCCAGTTATAGTCGTAGAGATGCTCCAGCAGTTCCGTCTTTGAAACCACAGCTCGAGGCCGGTGCGCCAAGTACTCCAGGACGCGATATTCCATTGCAGTCAGCGTGATCGGCCTTCCTCCGCGCCGCACACTGCGGTTCACCGTGTTCAACTCCAGATCGCCCACGGAAAGAACCGGAGAAGGCTGTCCCTTGCCGCGGCGGATCAGCGCTTTGGTGCGCGCCAGAAGTTCGCCCAGGTCAAAAGGCTTGGTGAGGTAGTCGTCTGCCCCGGCGTTCAGCAGGGCGACCACGGACTCCTTGTCATCGCGCGCGGTCACCACCAGGACAGGCGTTCGCTGGCCAGCCTGCCGGATACGACTAAGCAACTGCATTCCATCCATCTGAGGCAGCATCAGATCGAGCAGCACGACATCGTATTCGCTGGACTCGGCCAGAAAAAGTCCTTCCTGACCGTCGTGGGCAATATCGACCGCGTAGCCAGCGCTCTCGCGCAGACTGCGAGCAATGTTTTCCGCCAATCGCGGTTCGTCTTCGATGATTAGAACGCGCACCTGCTGCTTTCCTCAGTGTACCGTTTGACGACAGTCTGCTACGTCCAACCTTAACGCGTCCTGAACCTGATTGGGAAAGGAGTACTCAATGAAGTTAAGGATTCTGCCGAAGCCCAAACTTAGGTGTGAGTTCGAAGCTGACGCCGTTGCCAGTTGGCTTCGCGAGAGCGCAACCGAATTATTGGGAGCCGGCTCGGTTATTGAATCAGGCCGAGTTTACTATCCCAGTGCTGTACCTTTTTAAAGGGGTATCCCCCTCCCCCCTCGATCTTTTGGAATCATGGGGTTAGGGCCACACTGCCCTCAAAATCTTTGAGGAATAAGGACTTACACGCAAAATCTAGATAACATTGGAGTTATGGGCCGGAGCGACGTTCCAGTTTGGAACCAAGCCGGCAATTTGCAGGAGGGTCCCGAAGTCCCCGGCGCCCGGCCAGGTCAGATTGTCCAAGACCAAATATTATCTTGTAGATAATGTACGTTGTGCTAGGTTATCCCATTTGAGGGAAGCGGTCAACCATAAAGATATGGAAGTGACGGTTCAGGTGAGTGCGCCTGGATGTGAGAGTGATGATGGATCGTCGGGAATCCTCCCGTTCGTGGCTTGGGTGCAGCACCTTCCTCGCATGCCCTTGTGGAGGCACTCTAACCAAACCGTTCCGAAGCTGGCGCAGGCTTGTCCGATTCTGAACATCCCATCTCGCGAGCGGACACATCCTCGGCCCACCTCTGACATCCTGCGCCGTCATATCATGAGTTTAGCGGTTGGGTAAGGGAAGGGAAGTTGCTTTGCTCCGGGAGGCGCCAGAAATCCACCGGGGGTTGAGCCATGGGAACGCTAATCGAAGACGTTCGTTACGGACTCCGCATGCTGCGGAAGAACCCCGGTTTCACCACGGTCGCGCTGCTCACACTGGCTCTCGGCATCGGCGTTAACACCGCGGTTTTCTCGATTGTAAATGGTGTACTCCTCAATCCCCTGCCATTCCCAGACTCTGACCGATTGGTAACGCTGTTCGAAAGCAAGCCGAACTTCAGGGAGGGTCCATTTCGTATCCCAACTTCCTTGACTGGCAGCGTGACAATCACGCCTTCACGTCGATTGCCGCTTATCGTCCCGACACTTTCAGTCTTACGAGTGCAGGCCAACCCGAGCAGGTGCGCGGCGAGATGGTATCCGCCGACTTCTTCTCCATCCTGGGCGTGAAACCTGTGCTGGGCCGCATGTTTACTACGCAGGAGGACCAGTTAGGGGCGGGCCGCGTGGTGCTCGTGAGCAGCGGCTTCTGGAAGCGAAAACTGGGATCCTCGCCCGCTATTCTGGGAAGCAGAGTCGTGCTGGATGGCGAAGGCTACACCGTCATCGGGGTGATCCCCGCCAGCTTTCACTTGCTCCTGCCAAACTTCCGCGACAATAACGAACTGTACATCCCCATCGGCCAGTGGAGTTATCCCGATTTTCGCGATCGCTGGCGCGCTCTTGGCATGAAGGGTATCGGCCGGCTCAAGCCCGGCGTGACTCTTGCCCAAGCTCGTGCCGACATGGATTCTGTGGCCCAGAACCTAGCCGCGGCTTTTCCCCAGGCCGATGCGGCCGAAGGTGCCGTGCTGGAGCCGTTGAAGCAGAAGATGACCGGAGATGTCCAGCCTATTCTTCTGGTGCTGCTGGCTGCCGTATGCTTTGTACTTTTGATCGCTTGCGTCAACGTTGCCAATCTCCTGCTGGCGCGTTCCACCAGCCGTACCCGCGAATTCGCCATTCGCGCCGCATTGGGCGCTGGCCGGGGACGCGTGGTCCGCCAACTTCTCACCGAAAGCATCCTCCTGGCCATTGGAGGCGCTGGCCTGGGTTTGCTTCTCGCCACCTGGGGAACCAGGGCGGCGCTTACGCTGCTCCCGGTGACTCTGCCGCGCGCCGACGAAGTCGGAATCGATATGCATGTTCTGATCTTCACCGGCTTGGTTTCAATCAGCGCTGGAGTTCTCTTTGGTCTTGTCCCGGCGCTAAAAATCGCGCGCTCAAATTTGCAGGAAACTCTTAAAGAGGTTGGCCGGGGAACGAGCGGCGCCCATCACCGCGTCCAAGGAGTGTTTGTGGTAGTTGAAATGGCGATGGCGCTGGTGCTGCTGATTGGCGCAGGCTTGATGATCCGTAGCTTGATGCGGCTGTGGAGCATTAACCCCGGATTTGATCCGCACCACGTTCTCACCTTCAGCATCGCATCTCCGGCCTCAAACAGCGCGCTGAGTGCCGATGCTGCTCGATCCATCCTTCGTGAACTCCACGACCAACTTGCTTCCGTCCCCGGTGTTCAGGCGGTGACCTTGTCAGGTGGTGCTCTGCCCTTCTTGGGCGACGATGAAGAATTTTTCTGGATTGACGGCCAACCCAGGCCCGCGACCGACAAAGACATGAACTGGACGCTCCGTTACACCGTCGAACCGGATTATTTAAAGACAATGAAGGTTCCTCTCCAGCGCGGCCGCTTCTTGACCCCGGAAGACAATGAACACTCTGGCTTGGTCGCGGTTGTCGATGAAAGTTTCGCCGAAAAGTATTTTCCGCATCAGGATCCGATCGGCAAGCACATCAACATAAAAGCAATCGACAGGCCGCTCGAAATCGTGGGCGTGGTCGGCCATGTGAAGCAATGGGGCCTCGATGCGGACGATAAAGAGAGTCTGCACGCACAACTTTACTGTCCCTTGATGCAGGTGGCCGACAAGGACATGCAGCAGACGGCCTCGGGCGTAGACGTCGTGCTGCGCTCTGCGGAAGCCCATCCCGCCACCCTCGATGCCATTCGCAATGCGGTAGCCACCATGAATAGTCAGCAGTTCATCTACAACGTCCGGACGTTTGAGGAGACCATTTCCAAGTCGCTTGCGGCACAGCGGTTCTCGATGATATTGCTCGGTGCTTTCGCTGCACTCGCCCTCCTGCTGGCCAGCGTCGGCATCTACGGCGTCATCTCCTATGTAGTGGGACAGCGCACCCATGAAATCGGCATTCGTATGGCCTTGGGCGCGGAACGCCTGCACATCCTGCGGCTCATTCTCGGGAGCGGAGGAATACTCACCCTGGCTGGCGTGGGATTGGGTCTCGCTTCGGCGCTGGGCTTGACCCGGTTGATGGCCAGTCTGCTCTACGGAGTCCGCTCCACCGACCCATTGACCTTTGTGGGCGTGGCAATACTTCTCGTCCTGGTTGCGCTTGCCGCTTGCTACATCCCAGCCCGCCGCGCCAGCCGAGTCGATCCCATGGTAGCTCTGCGCTACGAGTAGCAGTCCTTTCTTCGCAGCGGACCATTTCAGCACAGCTTGTCCCGTATTGGCCTTTTGGAGCCTTGGGATTTTCTTCTCTATTTCTTCAACTGTGGCATGCAAAGGTCTTTATCCCTACGTGCGTGCAGGCGAAACTTTGGCGAAGCACTTGCTTTCGGATTGAGCATCGAGTTGTTCTCGATAAAAAAAGAACCGGGTCACGGTTCCGCAAGCAAGCAGAGAGGAAACCGCAATGTTGGATCTGAGTGAAATCAAGATTACGCACCGCGACGAACAGGTTCTGCACCTGCTGGTCGAAGGATGCAGCAACAAGGAAATCGCAGAGCAATTGAACATCAGCCCCAGAACCGTGAAACAGCACCTGCGTACGCTGTTTCTCCGAGCCGGAATCAAGGATGGCCGTAAGCGGGTGAAGCTGGCGACCGCCGTGTTCCAAAGAGAGCAGAGGGAATGCAATGCAACCATGTGACCGTCTAACCGCCAAGGAAGTTCAAGTCGCGATGCTGGTGTGGGAAGGGCAGACGAATCGCGAAATCGCAAATGTGGTGGGCACGACCGAGCAAGTCATCAAGAATTACTTGCGCAACACTTTTGACAAACTCGGGGTGTGGAGTCGCCTCGAACTGGCACTCTATGTGGCCGCTCACGGCGGCGCGCACTGGCGCAATCCTGTCGCTCTGGCCCCCGCTGCGGTGCCATCCATCAAGGAGATCCCAGCCCCGGCACACATGGACAAGAGCGACCAGCAGACACCGCGAGTGTCATATAAAACCAAGGTCTCGCCCCGACTGATTTCGGCCTAGTTTTTCACAATTGGAAGTCCGCTTCCGACCCGTTGATCGCCCGGGCATGCCTCTGTAGCCATTGTTGCGCGACCGCGCACGTAGAGTGGCCGTCGCGGTCGCCGAAGGATGCACCAAGAACGGTGCATTGCCCTGTGGACGCAATGCATCTGTCTGAAAACAAATAACCTGGAATTGCCCAAAAACCGGTTGACGAGGCAACGTCTTCGGAGTACACACCTCCAGCTATCTTGAACAGGAATGGTTTGCGGGGAGAGGCGATGCTTCCGCCCGAGAGTTTGGGCGCACATATTCAATCGTTTCAGTTGGGGG
The DNA here is from genome assembly GCA_963696635.1 of uncultured Acidobacteriota bacterium. Taxonomy (GTDB): domain Bacteria; phylum Acidobacteriota; class Terriglobia; order Terriglobales; family Acidobacteriaceae; genus JABDBE01. Next base: position 33,969 of record CAVOKX010000020.1, on the reverse strand, counting down.
AGGCTGCGCTTTGTCGCGCGCCTCAGCCAGAAGTAAGTCGTCAAAAGCGTTCTCTAATTCCTGGCTAAGGGTGGGGAAGGGACGTCACTCGTACTCGACGATGGCGCCATACCTTCGGCACTGCGGTCGCAACCAGTGGAAAGGCCTGCAAACACATGAGCGCCGGCAATCAGACCAGAAATCTGTAAGCGGTGTCTAAAATCAACGGGCTGAAATCCCCTTATGACTTTCGTTGGACATAACTCGAAAAAAATCACTGTCCTGGTGGTCGACGATTCTCCTGAAATCCAACGTTACTTGCGGGTCTTACTGGAACTCGATTCTTACCGGGTCGAGACCGCCGGCAGCGGCCCCGAGGCCTTGCAGTGTCTCGGTCGTGTGCATGCCCCCGAAGTGGTGCTGCTCGATGTGCAGATGCCGGAGATGGATGGTCTCGAAACTTTGCGGCGAATGCAGGAACTGCGCCCCGAGCCGAAGGTCATCATGTGCTCAGGAGAGGAGGATCCCAGCAAAGTTCACCAGGCCTTCTCGCTGGGCGCCCACGCCTATCTCCTGAAGCCGGTTCGGCATTTGTATCTTTCCGCGGCCATTGAGCGTTGCCTCAAATCTCCCGCCAAGCGCCGGCCTGAGACTCTCGGAGCGCAGATTTTCCTTCTGCCATCGCCGAGCCGCTGTCAGCAATCGCCGATATCCGGCGCCCTCAAATCCGGAGTCGAATCGTGCCCTCGAGGAATTGCTTGAGCTGGTTCCGGTCTTGTTCGGTCATCTCCGTGAATTTCACCCCGATCCCAAACCCCGGGGTGCTGGTGACCACTTCGCCATTCGCCCATAACTTGAACTCCTTGACCCAAAGGGCAATCCTCAACTGCGTTCCCTTGGGCAGGGGGTTGGGCATCTCCAGGAAGCATCCTCCCAAACTGAGATCCGAAGTTCGGCTGCGGATTGGAGCCGTTTCCCCGGTTGGATAAACCTCCACGGAATTTGTACACTTCAACCGAGGACTAGTCCGGCGATCTCGCGCATCGCGAACCGGCATATCGAAACTGGGCGGCGGTAAAGGGAAGTCCCAGAAACTTTTTTCCGGCGACAGGTTGAGCAGACCCAAATGTCCCGCCAGGGCGCTGCCCGCTTGGCCTACCCATTTCACCCGAAAGTGAGACTTGGTCACGCCATAGGTGATGCCCACGATCTCATCCGGATTGGGCTGAGCTTGTACCCCGCTCAATTCCACACCCTCCCGGCTGACGTTGGCGGTGAAAACCTTCTCGGAAAAAATTTGCCCGCTGCGGTCGGTCCCAAAAATTCGGACCGGAACTTTAATTTCCTTACGGGGCTCTCGGCGCTTGCCCATAACTTAACAAGAACTCCTGCAAGAAGAAGCTTGGGCCCTGGGTTGACATGATTTTACTTCACACTTCCTCATCCGCCCAATGAACGGATGGACTACCCCCTGAGCAGGGTTGGCGACTCCTCGCGAGGCAAAACGCTGCAAAAGCTTGCATAAAGACGCCCCGTCGCTCGCGACCCCATGCTGCAAAACCGCGATTTTACAAGCATTGTACCGATGGACTGCGGCAGCCCAATTGCATTGAGACGGGGGTGCGCCCAGGTCTCGCTATGTCCCCCGCCCTTGCAGTCGCGCTTCGAGGTAGGAAATGACCACTAAAGAAAGCTTCTGGATGGCGTGTGACTCCATCGAACAGTTGCGGGCCGAATACGGACCCTTTCAGACCCGCGCCGAGGCTGAGGCCGAAGCCCGCAAGCTTGGATTTGGCTTTCTGCTACGTTACGAGCACGTAATCGACGCCAACGAAAACATCCAGGAAGTACGCTGTATCTTCATCGAGTTGCCCAGTGCTCATCAGACGCCCACTGGTCCCGTGGTCCGCCGCCTTCACACCCGCTGCGCCACTTGCGGCGAAACCGCCGTTCATGAGGAACACTGGCAGGCCGAAGTCTGGGCCGATATTCACGAGTTCGAGCACATCCGCCACCGTGTCCGCCTGTTCGAGCAATCCCGTCGCGAAGGCCTCAAGGAAATTGGCGACTGGCGCGATCAATGTGCCTGATCCTGATTCCCTCCCTGCAAAACTAAATGATTTTCTGCTAGTCTGTTTCCCGTAAGCTGAGCCCGGACTGGGCCTCCTCCCGAGAAATCTATGCTCTTGTTAATTTCGCTGATCTTGGCGCTGATCCCTCTCCTGGGCGTCGTTTATATCGTTCTATTCGGCTCTCTGACCACGGTGGATGGCCTATTCATGTCTCTTATCCTGCTGGCCATTTCCGGCATTCTTGGATTGAACATCTTAATTGAATTGCGCAAGGGGAAGGCCGCGTTTGCCCCCGCACGCACTGCTCTCGCCCCAAGGTCATCCGCACCGGTCTCGGACGGGTCCAGACTGAAAGCCCGCGGCAAAATAAGAGAAGTTGTGTTCTTCGAGTCGAACGTGGGACAGCCCAATAAATCCATTGTCACCCTCTCCGACGGCGGCGGTTCCTCCCAGACCTTGGCCCTGGAGGGAGACGTGCGCAACGCGCTCCCCGTAGGCCAGACCCTGGAGATCACTTTGCGCAAAGAAGCAGGAAAAAACGTTCTGGTAGAGGTCAACAACGCCTGACGCTTGACCGTGTTCCGAAATCGGGCTTTCGGCCCGATTACGAAGGTAACCCGCAAGCGCACTTCCGCCTCGCTCACGCCTGCGATTCCAGTGGACAATTAAAGTGTTGGTACTCGCCGGGCGAAGTCCGTCCGCAGCGGAGGGGGAATGCAGAGCAAAGAGGAACAAACTCCGCCGCCACCCACTATGTTGGCGCGCGCAGAACAAATTCAGCGGGAGATTCAGCAGCTCTCGGGACGCGACTTGCAGTTGTGGTCGATCGTCATCCTGGTCATTCTCGTACTCACTGCGGGCATGCTGGCGCTGGTTCTGCCTAACGTCATCTGGGCGCAACGCGTCATCCGCGTGGAACACGCCTATCTGCCGCAACTCTTCTTTGGATTGATTTCACTAATCCTGCTTTTCAACATTTACCTGGTCGGACAAAAAATCACCCTGAACAATACCCGCCGATCCCTCATCAGCGAACTGGTGCTGAATGAACGGTTGGAAAGCCTCTCTCTAATCGATCCCCTAACCCAACTCTTGAACCGGCGAGCCATGAACGAGTTGATTCCCAGAGAAGTAGCGCGCGCCAATCGCCTGTCCAGTAATCTGACTTTCTTGACCATTGATCTCGACGGTTTTCGCGCCATCAATTCCAAGTTTGGAAACATCGAGGGCAACCTGCTGCTCAGAGAATTCGCCCGCTTGCTCACTACCAGCTTCCGAGGTGGAGATATTGTCTTTCGGCAGGGTGGAGATGAATTCCTGGTTGTCATGCCCGACACCAGCGAGGAAGACTCCGACTTCCCCATCCGCCGCCTGCACCGGGCGCTGGAGCAATGGAATATTAGTAGCGGCAAAAGCTATCAGCTTTCGTTCAGCTGGGGCATCGCGTCCTACGTAACCGGCAGCGAAGTGGAAGACGTGCTGCGCGCAGTCGACCGCCAGCTCTACCAGAAAAAACACAACCTCGTCCCAGTTTTCTAGCAAACCTCCGATTAACTGAAGCCGGCGCTCATGGCTTGTGGGCACGGAACACAAGATCAAACCACGGAGTCCACGTCTTGCCGTCGTCGAGAAGCGGAATTGGAAAATGAACGTAGCCGTAGCCGATTCCGCTGGTAACTTGGTTGCCTTCCAACGAATGGACGGCGCGATGCTCGCCTCCATTCAGATTGCGGAACACAAGGCGCGAGCAATCGCGGCGAACCTTGATCGAAGAGCGAAGAGCGAACCGTTTTCTCCATTCGAATCGAAACTTATGTATAATTCCGCGGATGCAAGGAATGCCGTGGAGCACAATTGCGCTCGGCTCGCTGTTGCTCGTCTCGGCCGGCTCAACACGAGGACAGGAAATGAAATCTCCGCAACCTGAAAAGTCGAAGCCGCCTGTCAAAACTGAGCAGCGCGGGCGCGTCATTGGAATCGGCGGTGTCTTCTTCAAATCCGCTGATCGTGATCAGATGCGCGAATGGTACGCGAAGCACCTTGGACTCGCTGACACAGGCCACGGCGCGATGCTTCCGTGGCGCGAACACGACGACCCGCAAAAGGAACACGTTACCGTTTGGACTGTTTTTCCCGCCTCCACTAAGTATTTCGATCCCAGCCCCGCACCGTTCATGATCAACTACATCGTGGACGATATGGATGCTTTGCTCGACCGCTTAAAACAAGAGGGAGTAAAGATTGACCCCAAACGAATGGATGAATCTTACGGCCGCTTTGCCTGGATCTATGACCTCGATGGGAATAAGATTGAGCTCTGGCAGCCGCTGCCCGCAAAGCCCTAACTAGGCGCCTTCCCCTGCACTTGCTCAACCATTCTTTCCCTCGTGGCCGCCCTCATCGCCTACTCGCTCGCAAGCAAAGACTCATCAGCCACGGGCGTGAACCAGCTGTATAGTGACTTAAATACTGGAGGCACGATGCGTCACCGAATTCTGCACCCGATTTGCGTCGTAGTCCTTATGACCGCCGCCTATGCGCAGCAAAGCCATTGGGCCACCCCCGACGACAAAACCGCGAAGTTCATGATCGACATGGAACGTAAGTGGGCCGAAGGCGTTTGCACGAATAACGGAGTTGTCTCCGAGTTATTGGCCGACGATTTCCAGGGCACCAGCACTCGCGGCGAGCGCTACCACAAGGCGAATGAGCTACGCGATGAAAAAGGCCCACACTCGGCGCACGGCTGCGCACTCGACGACGCCAAGGTGCGTTTCTTCGGCGAAGACGTGGCCATCATCTACGGCAGCGAGCACGCCATCGGCAAAGACAAAACCCATCCAGACGCGAAGCAGTGCCAGGTCTGGACCGATACTTGGTTGAAGCGCGATGGTAAGTGGCAGATCGCCGCCGCACAGGACAACAAGGTCGATTGCAAGTAACTGGAGAATGCGGGTGGCCCATCCTAACGTCGCGGAAATAGTCCGATCCCATCCTCACTCTTGTTCTGCGACGTTAGGGTGGGGATTTTGACCTTCCCCTTTTGGCCTGTGACCGTGGATGTTCCGATCTCCCCAACTCTGTCATCCCGACCGCAACCGATCATCGCAAAGCGATGATCTGTGGAGTGGAGGGACCTGCTGTTGCGACGTCCGGCGGCGGGCCCACCTTTGCGGGCTTTGCAAAGGCAGGGACTAATGCAGCCTGCGTCCCGATTTTCCACCAGTGACCGCCGACCTCATCGTTCCCACCTTTAAAAGAAGCGTAAGAGTGAGCCAGCCCCGGTTTTAGCTTGACTCGGGACGTTCCGATCTCCCCAACTCTGTGACCCCGACTCCGGTCTGTCATCCCGTCTATAACAACGACGGCGGTGTCAAGGGCGTACGAGAGCGTCGACGCTTTGGGTTTTAAAGCAGCGCCATTTCGCTCTCGTTGAGGTTTTGACTTTTTCACGATGACCAAGACTCGCGCATGTAACGTTGAATCACGGATGGCAGCTTGTGCTCCACCAACCATCTATTCGGTCCCTACTTCCGACCATGATTGCTCGTTCAAACTCCCCGACGCGTCAAGATTTTGCAAAAACAAAGGGGGAGGGGGGTACCGGATGCAGTGGTACAGACCGGGAGCATCCCTGACAAAACAGACCGGGAGCATCCCTGACACTGCAAAAGATGGCGCGCGCGGGTTACAAACAGCGCATGCCATGGAAAGCGAGCAGTGTGATGGAAGAGAAACTACGGTTTGTGTTTGAGTATGAGCGGGATGAGCAAACCATGACGGAGCTGTGCCAGAGCTTCGGGGTAACGCGGGAAACCGGGTATGTATGGCTGCGGCGGTACCGGGAGCGGGGAGCGGCAGGGCTGCTGGAACGAAACCGGGCGGCGCAGCGGCACCCCAACCAAACCCCGGCGGAGATTGAGCAGCGGGTGTTGGAGTTGCGGCAGGCGCACATGAGGTGGGGGCCGCGCAAGTTGAAGCGGGTGCTGGAGCGGGACCAACCGGGGCCAAGCTGGCCGGCGGCGAGCACCATGGGCGAGATGCTGAAGCGGGAAGGGCTGGTGGTGGCGCGTAAAAAGCGGCGCAAGACGGCGCCCTACACGCAGCCGCTAGCGCATGCCGACGGGCCGAACCGGGTGTGGTGCGCGGATTTCAAGGGCTGGTTCCGCACCGGGGACGGGGAGCGGATCGATCCCTTGACCATCAGCGACGCGCACAGCCGCTATCTGCTGCGTTGCCAGGCGGTGGCCAAGACGGACACGGCGCGGGTGCAAGCCATCTTCGAAGCGGCGTTTCGCGAGTATGGATTACCGCAAGCGATTCGCACCGATAACGGGCCACCCTTTGCCAGCACGGCGATCGCCGGCTTGTCGCGGCTGGCGGTGTGGTGGATGAAGCTGGGGATCGTGGCGGAGCGGATCGAGGCGGGACAGCCGCAGCAGAACGGGCGGCACGAGCGCATGCATCGCACCCTGAAGCAGGAGGTGGCGATGCCGCCCGCCCAGGATCGGCGGGCGCAACAACGAGCGCTGGAGAACTTCCGCCAGGAATACAACGAAGTGCGACCGCATGAAGCCTTGGCGATGGAAACGCCGGCCAGCCTGTATGAGCCCTCGCCGCGGCCGTATCCGGCGCGGGTGCCGGAGCCGGAATATCCGGCGACGATGCTGGTGCGCAGCGTGCGCGCGCACGGACATTTTCGCTGGCAGAAGCGGCACGATGTATTTCTGAGCGAGGTGTTGTGGGGCGAGCGCGTGGGCCTGTTGCCCATCGACGAGCGCTGGTATACGGTCTATTTCGCGGATGTTCCGCTGGCACGGTTTGACAGCTGGCGACGGCGGGTTTTGCCGCTGCCGCCAAAGAAAGATGCCGAGGGAGAGAGCGCTGCCGAACCGAGCAGCTTCTACGTGGCCGGAGCAAGGGAAGGGGAAGTTTCCCCTTCCCCTGCACCCCATCCCCTCACGGAAACGGAGCAAAAAGTGTCAGGGATGTGCCCGGTCTAAAATGTCAGGGATGTCCCCGGCCATTCACAGTGAACCCCTGGGGTGAGACACGGAGATAAGGGGGTAAGCGCCGTTCGATGAAAAATCATTGTACGGCGAAGTTGAGTTGCTCCACTCTGCACCGAGCTGAGCGGAGGATAGGGCTCTGCGGGGACGCAACCCGAGCGCCGACTCAGGAGCCGAAGTGGCAGGGGGCGGCTGCAGCTGCGGCCGCCCTGAGGTTTTTCCCTCTGCCATTTTGGCGGGAAAGCGGTAAATCCCAGGGGTCTGGGGACAGCGTCCCCAGCGGCCCGCGGTCGCGCTGGCTCTGGGCTTCATGCCGGCACCGCCTCGAACTCGGCCGGGGGCCGATAGCCCAGCGCGGAGTGCAGCCGTTGCCGGTTGTACACGCGCTCGATGAACTCGCCGATCGCCGCCAGGGCTTCGTTCCGATCGCGATATTCGCTGCGATACACTTCCTCGTGTTTCAACGTCTTGATAAAGCTCTCGGCGAATGCATTGTCGTAGGGATTGCCTTTACGGCTCATGCTGCCGCGCAGGCCGTGTTGCGCCAGCAGCGCGCGATACGCGCCACAGGCATATTGCACGCCGCGGTCGGAATGATGCACCAGCCCGGGCTGCGGGCGCCGTTCGTCCATCGCCATGCGCAGCGCGGTCAAGGTCAGCTCGGCTTCCAGCGTTTCTCCCAGCGCCCAGCCCACCACCCGCCGCGACCAGACATCCAACACCACCGCCAGATACACGAACTCACGCTGCAGACGGATGTAGGTGAGATCGGCCACCCAGAGCTGGTTTCGGCCGCTCACCTGCAGTTGCGCCGCCAGGTTGGGATACACCGGCCAGCCATGTGCGCTGTCGGTGGTGCGCACAAACGATTTCCGCCGCAGACAAAGCAGATTGTCCGCCCGCAGCAGCCGCAACACGCGCTTGTGATTCACCACATGGCCACGCCGCTGCAGCTCCGCCGTGAGGCGGCGATATCCGTAGGCGGGAAACTGCAGCGCGATCTTCTGCAGTTCATCGCGCAACCCCATGCTCTCCGCCGACCGAACCCGCCGCCCCTGGCTGCGGTAATAACTGGCCCGGCTCACCCCCGCCGCCGCGCACAGCCGCTTCACCGGCGCACCCGCTTCGTCGGCTTGCTGGATCTCGCGGCACAGGCAACTACGCCACTGACTACGGCTGGCGGATGATGCTCCCTGAAATGCTGCAAGGCTTTTTTTAAAAAGTCATTCTCCAGCGTGAGTTGGCCGATCTTGCGCTCCAGATCCGCCAGCGTGCGCTCCTCCGGCGGAAGTTTCGGCCCCGCCCTGCGCCCCGTGCCGGGAAACGACGCTTCGCCCCGCGCCCGCCATTCCGCCCGCCACCGCTCGATCAGCTTGGGGCTGATCTGGAACCGCCGCGCGACTCGGCCGCCGCTCTCCCCGGCATCCATGGCGCGCATCACCGATACTTTGAGTTCACGACTGTATACGCTTCGGGACAAGTCCATTGCCTCTCTCCATTCAATGTACTCAGTCCCTCATCGCCGTGTCTCACTTTTGGGGTTCACTCCAGGAGATAAACACAAACTCCAATCCCAATCAGGGAAAGCCGCCAAGAACCAAACGACCAAAGAGTTCAAAATGAGCGCAACCGGGAACCTCGGGACGACTGCCTTCAAGGTCCCTTGCGAGGCGGCTTTAGCAATGACCCGGGCGGGGCCTGCACATTGGACTTGGCGGCAGCCGCGTCCGTATTCACTCCTAAACTCAAATCGCTGGCCCAGCAGTCGGCAAGGATCTTCCAGTCACCCGCCTGTCGAGCCAGCGTAAGCAGATATTTGCCGCGCTCTTCGCGGCGCTTGCCCATGGTAAACGGAACCAGCATCTGGGAACGCCCGGCCTCGTATGCGATGTCTCCGAATACTTCCACCCGCAGCGGATCCATCTCGACTTCGCCCAGTCCGGCATCCAGCACGCCAAAGAAAAACTCGCGAATCGCCGCCGTCCCACGCAGCGGCGGCACATTCGGACGCAGCACTATCGCGTCGGCCCCATACAGATCAACCAGATCATCCAGTTGTTTGTTGTTACAAGCTAGCGCCCAATCCTGCGTGAGTTTTCGGACCGCAGTTTCCGCCCGGCTCACCGAACCTCCAGCCGCCGGAGTGCGCGCCCGGGCGTCGCGTGCGACAGGAGCACTCGTTGCCCGCTGCTCGGATGCGGCAAGTGGAATGCCTCCTTCAGAGGAGGAGAAATAATGGTGATGATAATGATGATGATAGTGATGCTGCCCAGCCGCATGCGTGGCTGGCTTCAGGCTGGCCGCAGCAGGAGCCTCCGGCTCTAAGGGTGGGGCATCCTGCTGGGGAACCCCGCAGATCGCGCAGAACCGGTTCTCTACCGGATTTTGACTGCCGCAGGAGAGGCAGGTACGAGTCTCGACGGATTCGGCTGCGGCGCTCGCCGAGGCATCCGCGTCTACCTGCGAAGTAAGGCGCTGAACTGCTTGCAGCGCAGCCGCAATTGCTTCGTTACCGGGCTTGGGATGATGCAGGTCCTGTTTCAGTCGCCGGAAGAAGTCGTCGACGGAGGCGTTCTGCGCCAGTTCTTCCTCCGACCCCGGCGCGGGCGGATTCCGCCCCGGTCCGCTTTGTTTTTCATGATCCATAGCGCCGCTGGCCCAGTCAGCGCTCATTCTAGTCGAAAAGTAGCGAGTCGCAAAGGAGACCTAACGGCTTGAGAACTCAATCTTGGCCTCGGTCTCGGTCGCGGCCCCATTGCACATCCCCGGACGATAACGCCATGATCGAACCGTATCCAGAATGGTGCGATCCTCGGCCGGCCCCGCGCTCTCAAGGATGAGAGGAGAATGTACGCGCCCGTCGGTGCCGATGATGAAACTGACGCTCACCCTGGTGCTCGGCTCGGCAAAGATGAGCAATGGGTTTGGAGTGGCTAAAGGCTCCGGAGGCTCCGAGGCCTCGCAATCTGTGCTTGAGGTGCGGTGCGGCATAGCTGCAAATCTGGAGTCGCGCAGAGCCGAAGCCCATACCTGGCTTTCGCGCGCGCCAAGTGTGACCGATGCCGGCTCCGCGAAAACCCGCAACTCCAGTCCGCTGGCTGACGCCAGACAGTTCGCGGACGCCAGGGCCACTACAAGAAGCGAGAACCATCTGCAGACTGGCATAACCAACTTCCAGCTTCTTAAGGGCAATCCTCATGCCAGCCAGCACTTCCTGTATATGGTTGACAAAGCAAGACTTACGTTCGCGCGAAGATCGGCCGTCGTCGACCAGGATGAAAACCATTGCAGCATTGAGTCGGCGCGCTGGGTTCCCTCTACTGCGCAGGCTTATTGCGCAATCTTCGACATTTCAGAATTCGGCGAAACAGAGACCTGCACTATGAATCCGAGTAGGTCGGAGCCGGGTGGCCCACCTTTAATGGCCATTTGTTCTTCTGTAGCGCCGGCGTCCATGCGCCGTCGAGTTGGGACATAGCATCCACATCACCCGGTTCGGCGGTCCGATCGGAAAGCAACGGGGCAACCAGCCGCAACGCATCGACTTCGGTGCGCAGGCGCACCAAGTCCATCTCTTTATTACGCAGAACCTCGTATATGTTTTTCATGGCCACCAAGCCGGGCCAGCGATGGCCCCAAAAACAGTTTTTGCGTTGAAATCTACTGCGCGTTTCCTTCCGGCTGGATTAGGCTGATTGTAATACACCGTCTGTCCAAACTCCATCTTCAAAAAGTCGTGCGTTTGCAGCTTCACGTTGTCCATGGTATCTAAGCTTGAGGACTCCCGATCAGTGCATAGAGAAGCACCGGGGAGTCATCCAAGGATAGAGGTTGGTCCCAGAGTGAGGCCAGAGTCGTTGCGCCATCTCGATGGTATCTTGCGGGACGATGAAGTCCACGTGTGGCATGTTGACCTCACCGCCTGGCAGAAAGAAGCCGACTGGTTGATCGAGCGACTCGATCCGGAAGAGCGAGAGCGGGCAGCGCGTTTCAAATTTCCCGGGCCGCGCAATCAATTTGTCATCAGCCGAGCGATGCTCCGTCAGGCTCTCGCCTGCTATCTGCGGATCGAAGCCGGCGAAATTCGCTTTCGCACAACGGCGAATGGAAAACCAGAACTGGCCGCGGACTCTGCTCTTCACTTTAGCGATCTTCATTTCAACTTGTCGCACACCGAAGGCGCGACCGCCTTTGCCATCGCCCGCCATCGCCAGGTGGGAATTGATGTTGAACGGATTCGCCCGGATACCAATGCCATGGAATTGGCCGAACGCTTCTTTTCGAATCCCGAGGTGCTGTGGTTGCGATCGCAACCTGCCAGCGATCAGATTCCGTCGTTCTTCACTTGCTGGACCGGGAAGGAGGCCTACATCAAGGCGCACGGGGAAGGCCTCTCCATCGCCCTAAACAGCTTCGGTGTGCTGCCAGTGCCGACTACGGCTGGCTCTGAGTTGCAATTGAAAGTGTATGACGATCCCCAAGAGACCAGACGCTGGTCCATGTGGCCACTGGAATTAGGATCCACTTTGCGGGCCGCGCTGGCCGTTGAAGGCGAAAGCTGCCGCGTGCGTCTTGGTCAATGGCCGTTGCCAGACGTGGATGGAATCCCCCGCTAGATCTCGCCTCCACTCAATTTTGCAGGTTCACGCAGAGCGCAGCATAGTTTCCCCGAGCTGCACCATTTCTAACTTGTTGACCACTGCATCAAGAATCGTTTCTTTGTTCTTCAAGACCATTTTGAGTTCACGATGATCCGTCCTGGCAATCTCTCTGAACAACTCGCGGTGGTGTTGCTTGAGGATTTCCAGCAACAATTCTCGTTCTGCGTTGGTTAGTGTCAGTTCCATACATTCCTCCAGCACGCGCGTGCATTAGTTGAGGTACCCGAAAACCGCGAGCCGGAACTGTAATTCAGCCTACCCGGCGACGGCGTATTTCTCCGCCACCAGCTTCATCAGCTCGGGCTGAACCAGCCTTTCAAAGTCGCTCCACGCCAGTCGCATCAGCTCTCGGTGGGAACCGGCATTGAAAACGATCTCCTTGTCACGCGACAAGGCTTCGTCCGCGAACACAGCCATTCCGTAGAGATTGCCAAAGGGGGGCATCGCCCCGGTTTCGCAATCCGGGAACCTGCCTTTGAATTCATCCTCCGTGGCCAGCCGCACAGTTTTGGCCCTTGTCTGCTCCCTCAAAAGCTCCAGATCCACATGCTGCGAGGATGCCACAACAGCCATCGCCAACGTATCGTCGATCTTGACAATGACGGTTTTGGCGAGCTCCTTTCCGGGAGTGTGGGTGAGCGCCGCGATTGTCCCCGCAGTGTACGCCAAAGAGTGAGAAGTAACCACATACCTAATATTATAGCTGTCGAGGAATTGTCTGAGTCTGAGAAGTGACATGGAACTCTCCCTATCCCGGCAGAATGCTCGGTCTCCGGCGCCCTGCCGCAGGCGTTGCTCCGCGACCGGTCTGAGCGGATCTCGCCTCGGCCTATTGCGCCGTGCTTGATCCGACACCATGATTTCGAGCCACAATCCCGCTGTGGCACGCATCGCACATCGTCTGCCCCTGGAGTTGGTTGAGCCGGCGTTCTACCGCCAGCGCATTCGGACTTTTGCCCCGGTTCGATTGCTGCTGTTCCGCCAGAGTAAGCAGTTCCTGCATCAGTTGAACCTGCGCTGAAAGTTGCTGACGAACGTGAGGATCAACCAGCCAAAGGCCGTCGCTCTCTCGTTCCGCCTGGGCAACCCGGACGCGTAGCGATTCGAGTGCAGCCCGGTTCCGGTCCGCCTGCTCGAGTGGTATGACCCGAATTTCCGCCCGCCGCCACATGCGAGAGCTGTCGTAGTTGCTCTGAAGAGCCATCACATCTGGGCGGGATGGCGTAACCGTCTGCGGAGCATTTTTGGGCTGGAGGGAAGATACCGCGGCAAACGCAACCATCGTGGCCAGACATAGTGCAAACAGAAAAGCCGGGAGACGCATAACACACCCCCTTCTGCTGCTCGCATACACCTCTTCACTATTGCTTTATCAGGTCTGCCGCGCACGCGAAAGGACAAGGCGCACAGCTGTATGTGACGCAATGGCAGAATAATTAATATCAAATATCAATGGAGGGCGGGCGTCTCGCCCGTCTGAGCGGAGCCGAACGGCCCAGCCGGGCGGGGACGCCCGGCTCCATTAATCTCCCGCGAGGATCACTCGTGCCAGTGGCAAATCCTCAGCGCGCCGTAGCCGCGAACAACAGCACAACCAGCAACGCCAGCACGAAGCTTGCGATCAACCCGAATGCCGGATGAAACGGATGACTGTGGAAATGGCCGCCATCATGGGTACGGAAATGCAGCAGCGTTTTCATGACAACCTCCGCAGCGTGACTGCAGAAACGCAGGTACTCTACTTCTATCTAGCACTTTGCGGCCCAGTTGTCAGTGACAAACCGCACGGGCCCCATCAGTCCGCGCATTGCTATCAATTCCCTGCGTTACGGGCAAAAACCACCATTCCATTCGCCGGAATCACCACATTCGCCGATGCCGCGAAGCCATGCAGTGGCCCTCCCGACGCCCAAATCCCGCCGCCATTCCCCGCTACCACGGGATTCACCCAGTTGTCATAGACGTCGCTGTTGAAAACTTCCGCCCACGGTCCAGAATACGGAAACCCAATCGCGTAGTTGTACCAGGTCGCCTCAGCCAGCGTCGCCACCACAATTACATCGTTCCCCGTGCCCTCCAGCCATCGATGAAATGCAATAACGCGGTTCTGGTCGTGTACGTGAAATGGATTCACATTGTCACCTCGCAGTGCCGGCTGATTCCATCTGAGCCGGATAAGATCCTGCGTGAAGCGCAAATGATCCACCATTGCCCGGTCACTGCCCGTATTGAGGCCGGCCCACCAAATTAGATATTGCGACGCCGTGGGATCCCAACTCCATTGGTAGCTTTGCAGGAACTCCTGTCCCATGAAGAGTTGGGGGATTCCCGGCGCTGTCAGCAGAAGTCCGGTGGCAAAGCGCGAGCGACTGCGAGCGTACCACGAGCGCTGATTCGAGCCATCGGCCAGGGCGGGAATGCGTGGCTCGCGTCCTATTTGAACGATGTCATGGTTCTCGATGCAGGTAACTGCCTGCCATCCATGCGCAAAGCCTTGAGGATAGAGATTGCCGGCGATGGCATCGAAATCGACGGTGGCGCTTTGGCCCTGAGCTGCCTGCCCGACTGCGCCGCGGACCGTGCTGCGCAACCCATCGTGTTGCAGAACGTCAAAGCCCGTGCCGCCGCTGCCGGTTGGCGTCACGATCAAAGGGCTTGGCCGTGGATAGTTCTGAAACTCGAAAGGCCAATACTCCGCGTTTTGCAACAGCCGCGGCTTGACGTAGCGAAGCGTATTGGTAAGGTCGCAGCAAAAGCTCCAGCCCGAGTCTTGGTTCATGGACAAGAGCGCGCTGATCTCGTCATAGCGAAAGCCGTCGACATGGAATTCCTGGATGTAGTAACGGGCGCTATTGATGATGAACTCGCGAACATCATTATTCCAAAGCGCGAACGAAAGCCCGCCCGCGAGTCCCATGTTAGTGAAGTAAAGACTTTGATTGTTATCGCTGGTATCGGCAGCACGATCCCAGAAATAAAGGCTTTGATCATCCCCCACGAATCCACCCGCATGGTTGTAGACCACGTCGAAGGTCACCGCGATGCCGTAGAGGTGACACAAGTCAACCATCGCCTTCAGTTGCGCCGGCCCGGGAGTAATGTCGCTAATCGCGATCGGCGAAAAGCCTTTCGCCCCGAGCAGGCGATTGATAGTACTCAGGTATCCGGAGAGAGCCGCCTGCCCATAGACAACGTAGGGAAAGTCCGGGGAGAAATAGTCCGCGCCGTTGTAGCCCAAGGAGGGATCGGTTTCCATTTCGTCGATGGGAAGCGGCTGCAGCACATTGACTCCAAGCGCCGCCAGGTACTCTATTTTCCCAATCACATCGAGAAAGGTCGAAGCCACGCCCGGAGAACTGGGCGCGTACGTCCCGGCATGCAGTTGATACACGATCATGTTGGAGAAGTTCGGCGTCACAAACGCCGAATCGTGCCATGGGTAAGCTGTGCCTGAACGGATCAGGCAACTGCACGTCGGAAACGGATTGTCCGTCGCCATCTCGCGTGCATACGGATCGCGCTTGTAACCGCTGACGGGCGACGCGCCAATCACCCAAAAATGATATGGATCGCCATCTCTGGCGTTGGGGATAAAGCCCGACCAATAACCATTGGCATTTTTCGCCATCAGCAAATCGTCGGTCTGGCCAGTTCTCAGCGTGCCTCCAAAAACGCCATTCACATACACCGCGATCGCCCGCGGCGCCCACGCGCGAAATGTCGCGCCCCCTCCGTCCACAAGATTTGCTCCCATGGGAGTAGTTGGCAGGATGTTAGCTTGAGAAATCATGAACCGCCCTCCTCGAGGTCAGGAGTTTGAACGTGAGGCCCTCAACCGGGCGAAATCGAAGTGGAACTATTGTACTCCGAGTGTGTGGCGCGGGCGCCCTCGCCCGCGGCTTCGAAAACTCGCTACCATATCTAGTTACCGATAAGTCATCATCCAGCCTACGTCGAACCCTTGGCCTCTCCCCGAATTAACAAAGCCAGCCGCGGAAACAAAAAATGCCCGCCAATGTCGTCGATCACATTCACCTGGCAAGTATAAAAACCCGGTTTAAGCGAGGTAAGCGGCACATCTAACTGGAACACCGCAGCCTTTCTGTCGCGCGCACTCAATTCCGTCAACTCCACTAGCGAGCTTTCGTAAGTCTTAGCTTTACCGTGGAAGAACGCGACGTTGGTCAAAAGCCGGATGCCAAGCTTATCATCTCCACCTTTTCCGGAATCTGCAACCGCCGGCCGCGCCGGATCGTACACCTCATAATAAAGAAGCAAATGCTGAGTCGCCGAGAAAACATGCGTGATGTTGGGGATAATCTCCGAACCGTCGTGAATCAGCGGGTTCAGGTTCGCACTTTTCTTTACCGGTTGAATCTGGCTGGCCAGCACCACCGAACTCATCTTCAGCGGCTGTGCCTTCAACTCCGGCACCTCGATGTCGGTTTCAAACGATCCCATGCGCCCGGTCTGATTCTCGCGCACCACAAATTTCAAATGATACTTGCCGCTCAGCAAACTCATCCCGGTGTCGTACTGCACATTCTTTTTTTGCACCTCGGCCGACGTGTTCACCGCGAGCTTAACCGTGTCGCGTATTCTGTTCAAAGGATGGCGATCGCTATCGAGCACCATGCCAATCACATCCAGTGTCGCCTTATCGCGGTCGCTGCTGCGGACGAATGGAATCTGTGATCCCGGCACCACCAGCGAGATGGGAACGAAAAACTTACTGCCCTCCAGGCGAAAGTAGGAGACGCCCAGATACAGCGGCAAATCCGTGGCCGGAAGTTCGGAATCAAGTTCTTCCCCGAGTTGCCGCTCCTTGTCGTCCTTCGTGGAATGCTGATAATCCGCGGGCGCGTAGTAGCCGCGACGGTAGTCGATTTTCACTCCGGGAACATTTATCTTGACCACAATGTGCCGGTAACGCCCGTCCCGCGCGGAGTTCGTGCTGTGATAGCCGAGCAGGTAGTAAGTCGAGCTGTCCTGCTGCACTCCCGTGAAAATCTTGCTGAAGTCGTTGGAATCGAGAAAAGCGCGCCCGCCGGTATCGCTAGCCAGAGTCACCAGCGTTTCCTGGGTGGTGAAATTGGAATTCAGCGCATTAAGCGTCGACTGTCCTGAATACGCTGAAACCCCGCGCAGGCTGCCGTTCTGCGCCTCCCCGCCCGCCACCAGCGCCTGCAGCCCGCGCATGTCCATGGTGTAAATCGCCAGTTTGGAACGCACCGCCGCATTCACCGCCGCCCGCAGTTCCGACTGATTCTCAATGCCGGTGCGGTCCATCCCGCTGGAAAAATAAATCAGCGACTTCTTCTGCTGAACCTGCGCCAGCCTTTCCGCCACCGAGCGCAACGCCTCCAGCCGCCGGTCCGTATTGAAGATGTTGTATTCCGTATCGTCGGCGGTGAATGGCTGACCTGTATCGGGTGTCCCCTCGGTCGTGCCCGTAGTGCCTTCTTCAAACCCTTGGCCGCTGCCCGAACTGAATGCCTGCAACTGTTTTTTCAGCAGCGCGTGATCTGCGGTGAAGTCCTGATTCACCAGCAGCGAACTTCCCAGGGAAACAATCGACACCAGATCTGCAGGCGCCATTTGTGCATCGACATAGTGTTCCGCCGACGTAACCGCGTGCTCGATTTCGTCCGGCTCCATGGCAGAAAGATCGAAAAATAAAACAATCAGCCGCCGGTCTTTAAACTGTGCCGCCGTATCTGCCGGGGACGCCGCACTCGTCTGCCCAGCCGCCGGCTCTGGCAGCGGCTTTGCCTGGGTCACATCCAACTGCGGCATCGCATCGACGTTCTCCACATCAAAGGAAGTAACCTTCTGCGGTTTGTTGTCCTCGAGAATCGTGAAATCTTCCGCTTTCAATCCCTGCACAAACTTTCCACTCTTGTCCCGCACCGTCACGTTCACCAGCACCAGATCCGTTTGCGCGTGAAAGAGATATTCCGACTGCTGCTGCGAAGGCAATGGAGCACACAGGAGCACGAGCGCCAGCAGCATGGCCGCGGCTTTATCGGCGAATCGAGTTGGAGTGAAACTCATAGCGCTGCTCCTCAGAAACGAAATCGCGACGTTATTGTGAATTGCCGCATGGCCCCAACCGCCGTAACCCGGCCAAACGTGGGCGAGTTCACGTTTGTATCGATCGAGGAATAATTCGGGATGTTGAAAATGTTGGTGGCCTGCGCCCGAAACTCCAGCACCCGCGATTCCTTCAGGGGAAAGATTTTCGTAAATGCCATGTCGAATACTTTGCTGCCTGGCCCGATGATGCTGTTGCGTCGCGCGTCGCCGAACTGTCCCGGAGGCGGCGCAACGAATGCCGCAGTATTGAACCAGTCCGTAATCGAGGAATTGCCCAAGCTCACCGATTGGCCGGGAACCACATCTGGCCGCAGCGTGCCGTTCGTTCCCCGGTTCACGTCAGCGATGTTGCCCAGCAGTCGCGGCGTAAACGGCAACCCGGATGCGATCGTCCAATCGCCGCTCCACAGCCAGTCGCCAAAAATGTCGCGCAGAGGAGAATTTCCGGTCAGCCAGCGCCGGTCGTGACCAAAGGGTGGCTCCGATAAATAATCCGCTGTGAACCGATGCGTCTGGTTGAAGCTGGAAAGCCCGCGCTCCGCAGACAGATTGAAAGCATTCTGCGCCACGTTGGCCGTACCCCCGCCCGACGAACCGCCGCCTCCGCCGCCAGAACCAGTTCCACCAGCCCCCAGTCCCGGTGTGTTTGCCCCTGAGCTTGCTCCCGCGCCGATCGAAGACGCGTCATCCAGCGACTTGGAAAACGTGTAGATGCCGCCGACCGAGAATCCTCCCGATAACCGCTTGCGCAGCCGCACCGATCCCGCGTTGGCCTCCGAATCCGCCACCGCGCTTTCGTAAGTGAAGGCCTGAACCCCGGGAATACGAATGCTCGTCGCGGTCCGGTTTGGCGCTTCCAGAATGTCGAGATGCGTTCCCTTGGTTCCCGTGTAGTCAATATTCAGCAGCAGAGTTGGGCGAATCTGCTGTTGAATATCCAGGTTGCGAATCTGCACATAGCCCAATCGGTAATTCGGATTCACCGCATAACTGTTGGTGATGCCGGTCGGCGCCGGAAACCCGTTTTGCAATGTCAGCTCTCCGGGAACTGTCTGAATGTTGGTCGCGGTCGTTGAAAACGGCGGCTGAAAAGCCAGTTGCTGTGCGATGCCCTGATAAGCGCCGGTGTTGTAGTTGATGCCATATCCACCGCGCACCACCGTCTTGGAAAACGGCTTCCACGCAAACCCGATTCGAGGCGCAAAATTGTTGCGATCGGGCCGCACCAGGCTGGCCGGCAAGATGCCACTATAGGGGCCCACTTGCCCAGGCAAAATCGGCGCGACCGCGGCCACGCCCAGCGCCGGATTCAGCACGCCGGGGGAAACATCGAGATTCGCAACGCGATTGTTCACTTCCGTAAGCGGCGAAACGTACTCGTAGCGCACGCCCAGATTGAGCGTCAGGTTCGCGCGCATCTTCCACTCGTCTTGCGCATACAAATCCCAGAAGTTGCCGCGGAGATGATCGTTCTGCCCGAACTGTTCGGAAGTCTGCTGCGGCAATCCCAGCAGAAAATCGGCAAAGTCATAACCCGTGCCCGCGACGGGCTGGCCACCACTCATCTCCGAAGTATTGAGCCCGGTAAAAATAAACGATCCCCGCGGATTGCTGTTAGTTTCCGTATTCACCTGCACCCGCCGAAAATCTCCGCCCCAGCGCCAGGTGTGCTTGCCGTGATTCCAGATCACATTATCGGAAAAGGTGTAGGTCTGGTTTCGCGTGAGCTGCGGAGCGGTGTCCTGAAGACTGGCAAAATCCGTGAAAGAAAGACTCGGCAGGCCCCAATCAAATGGATTCTGCGACACTCCGGCGATTCCGAGCGTGCCCGTAATGTCGTCGCTGAAAGCGTACAGATTCTGCGTACGCACCCGGTTGCGGTTAAAATCGGCCCGCACAATGTTCGTCAGCTTTCCGATGCTGCGCGTGTAAGACACCGGAACATCAAAGCTGCGGACAGTTGTGCTGCCGCCCACGCTCGGAAACGGATTCGTCAGATTGACGCTCGATCCGTGGTAGTGGAAGCCAAAGGCCAGGTTGTTACGCGGAGCGCCACGGCCGGCTCCACGCCGCCCGCCCACCGGCGCCGCGCCAAACGTGTGGTTCAAACGTATGTTCAGGTCGTCGCTGTCGCTGTTGGCGGAAGTTACGAAGTGAAAATTCTGATAACTCCCCGGCAAGTTCGGCGGCGGAATATATTGCAACAATCCTCGCGCCGCCGGATTGATTTGCGGAATCGTGGCATTAGCATAAGCGGTATTTGTCGCCGGATTGAAAATCTGTACCGGTCGTCCGGCTTCCGCTCCCGTGGTGTATATCGTCTGGGAAAAGTTTCCCTGCCGCTCCAGCAGTGTCGGCACCGTCGAAAACTGATCGAAAGGATTTTCCCCGCGCTTGCCGTTGTAGTTGATGAAATAAAAAGTTTTGCTCCCGCCGTGGAAGATATGGGGAATGTTCAACGGTCCGCCCACGGAACCGCCAAAACTATTCTGCAAGTATCCCGGTTTTTCCGTGGGCTGCCCGGTTAGTGAATATGGCGACGCATTCAGAGCCGAATCGCCGACCCCGTAATATAACGATCCATGCGGACGATTTATATCAAAACCCCGCCCGCCAAACCCCATCCTCCCGCCACCACCGAACCCTCCGCCTCCGCCACCACCCCCCGGACCAAATCCGCCCCCACCGCCAAATCCACCACCAGCGCCGAAACCGCCACCCTGTTGGCGGATATCGTTGAAGCGCTGCTGTAATTCGTCGGCGCTCAGCGCATTGAACGAATTGGAAGTGTTGCCCGAAACCGCCACCGATTCGGTCGCGCTGTCCGGCGCAATCCCCGGAACCGGCATACCCGAAGGCACTACGTCGCTCATGGAACTACCGGCCGCATCCTGTCCCGCGCCACTCTGAAATACGGGAAGATTCTGAAAACCGCGTCCGCTCGCATTCGCCCGCCGCTGTTGTTCGTTGCGCGCTTCGCGCGCCCGGGACAAAAGAACCAGCTCAAAATTCGCCTGCACATCCTGATGGGTTGTGTCCAACACCACCTCTTGCGAGTTCGCAGCGAACGCAGCCATCTGCACTCGCACCGTGTAGTGCCCATCGGCGGGAATCCGCAACCAATAACTGCCATCCACTTCCGTCCATGTATTCACTTGTGCCTTCGTGGCTGCACTCGATGCGGTAACTCCAGCGCCAGGAATGGGCACGTTTCCCGACTTCACAACTCCATGAATGGTTCGCGCTGCCACTGGCGCAACAGACTGTGCCCATAAAAGATGCGTGTGGAACATCACAACATGAAATAGGAATAGAACCCGAAAGGTGAACCACAGCCTGCCCTTGATGATCGAACAGCCGGCCAGCAGAAAGCGAAGTGGAAAACTCCTCATAGCGTCGCGCAGCCGTGGGCTGCGGTCTTGCTGGGATGATACCGCTCCTGCTCCGCCCTACACTGTAAAGTTTTGTTGCCGCTTGCTCTTGGCTCCCAAATCGAGCCGCTTCGTAAAGTTATGCAAAGATAATCCAAATCTTGTTTTTTCCCGCAACTTCCAGTCCATAATTCCATTCATAGGTGTAGACACATCGCTTTGAAAGGAAGGTTTCCATGCTCAAGCAATGCCTGCTTATTCTTCTCGCAGTCGGACTGATCTCGATTGCCGCGACCGCCCAAGATAGCCCGGCCAACGGTCAGCAATCTCCGCCCACGAACGACAACGGTCACTACCGCCACGGCGGACCGCCCGATCCCGCCCAGCGTACTCAGGAGTTGACCAAACAACTGAAACTCTCTTCGGACCAGCAAACCAAAGTGCAAGATATACTCACGTCCGAACGCTCCCAGATGGAGAGTCAGCGCCAGGACTCTTCTAGTTCGCAGCAGGATCGGCGTGCCAAAATGATGGACATCCACAAGACTAGCAACGCGCAAATCCGCGCCCTTCTCGACTCTGACCAGCAAAAGAAGTTTGACGAAATGCAGGCGAAGCGCGAGCAATGGATGCAAAACCGTCACGGAGGTCGGCCCGACGCCGGCTCCGATCAGCCCGGCCCACCACCTCAGCAATAGGTAGATACAAGGCGAGGCCGGTCGTTTCTTACCCATGACAATCGGGGAAACGGCCGGCTCTCAGCAAGCAAGTTCGTTCTAGCTTGGTCGGGAAGCGCACGGCTTTCCCCCGGACCCATCACCACCGCTGAATATGCGGCTCAGGTCTGCCACAATCCGCCCCCGCAGAAGCCTTGCCTTCAAATCGCAGCGACTGTGTTCTAGTTCGTCATCGCTTCGCTTCGCCGTACCAGCGGCACAGCGCGACCAGACACCACACTGCTTCCACGATGGCGAATGGCCACGCCCCTTGAAGAAAACCGTAGATTGATCCCAGCGCACACGCGACCGCAAACCCCAGAATGAACCACGGGCTGCGCTTTTCCAGCGCGTATGAAATCAGCATCGCGGTTACGGCAAACAGTCCGAAAGCTGTGAGTCGATTCATCGTGAGGGCACAGTGTATTCCGGTCGCGGTTGTCTGACGCTACGGTGAGAGACTCCTAACGTTCAATTGGGCCTCCGAATGCAGATTTAAAAGTGGCAGCGTGATGAGCATCACAAAAGCATGTGACCTTAGTCATTTTTGGTGACTCGGGACCGCACTAGGATGCCCTAAGAGGACAGCCTTCGAGAGCCGCCCGCTAAGCACGGCGACTCCATTAAAAGCAAGGCTCAAGTGTCGCCAATGTCGGACAACATCCCAACTATCTTTCACAGCAACCGCTACAATGCGCAGGCGGCATGCCCGCACTGCGACGGAATCATCCGACACGAACCTTGGTGTATCACTCTGCATCCGCTTGTTTACTACGCCTTCCAAATTGTTGCAGACCCGAGCAAATTGACGGTTGCAGATGCCCTGATCCTCCACTCCCTGGGCGTGATCTGGGGCGGCAAGACCTGCCAAGGCGACTGCAAGACGACCAAAACGGTGGCATCGCACTCTCAGGCTTGAGGAATGCCCGAAGCCTCGCCTGCCGCCAAATTCGTTTTTACTGGTTGACCTGGCTCTACTGTTGACCGCGTATGCTGGACAGGCGCGAAATGGCAGCGACCATCAGACTCGAAAGCAGTTGCATGGTGGCCACGTCGCGATGGTCGAAAGCGTGCGGCGCGCCCGACAGAACCTCGAATACCCCCAGCGTGCGCCGAAAATGGCGCAGTGGAGCGGCTAAAATAGACCGCGCACCCAGCCGCCGGCAACTAGCTAGATCGACACAGGGGTTTCGCTCGGCATCGTGGCAAAGCACAATCTCGCCGGTGCGCACACAATCGGCTGAAATCCCAGAGTCAGTCTGCAGACGAACGCCCAGATCGGGCGCGGTACGGCCAGTGCGGGCGCGGCAGATGATTTCGTCTCCCTGCCGCAGCGCGATGGCGGCCCCGCTGGCTCCGGTTAAAGCCTGAGCCCGTTCCGCAATCACGCTGATGGCAGGTACCAGATCGATTTCGCCAGAAATATCGCAAGCGTTCCCGGAAACATGCCCCACCCTTTGCACCGTCTGCGATCCGATGGATCGCGCATGGCTTCGCGAGGGAGCCAGAGTCGCGAACGAAGCGGGAATGCGGGTTTCTGAATTGGCTGCAGGCACGGTGCGAAGCAGTTCGCGCACCAACCGGTCCAATTCCGCGTCCGCGATCAGATGAGCCCTCTGCAGTCCCCGCAAAGATCCTCCCAGCACTCGCGACAAACTCAGCACCGCCCGGCTGCCGCACGCCATGCAATACGGGGTATTGTTCTTGCTGATCAACTCACATTCAACGCAGAACACAGCGGTGGGCAAAGTGATGAAGCTGATGTCCTGTCCAGTGAGCTTTTCCGCCATCTTTCCGATTTCCTCCCGCGAATTTTCGTTGCCGGCGAATTGAGAAAAATAAATGGGGGCTCAATCATCCAGAAGTGGCGGGTCTGGTTCAGGGCTGTGGATAAAAGCTGCCTCACATCCCCTTGTGTACCTTTGTGTCCTTTGTGGTTCTAGCATTTGCACTTCAACAACCACAAAGCACACAAAGTTACACAGAAAGGATTCAAACTAGACACACGCAACTTAGTCAGAGGATCTTTAGCTGGCTCGCGCCGCAACTAATTCGGAAGCCTGCTCAGGCGTCGGCATCAGCTCCAGCGAAGCACTCGACAAGCGATCGAGAGCGTCCGCCAATGCTACCGGAAACACTGAGGTGAGCAGGTTGATATCGAACTGCAGTTCGCGATCAGTGTAGAGGCGGTAAATGGTCATGGTGCCGCAGCGATCACTCCCCGTGGTCACCAGGTCCAGAGTAAGGCACCAGGCGCTGGCGGATTCGTGAGCAAACTGGCTGCCCGGCTTGGTCCAGCGCAGAAATGGAGTTTCTCCCCAGCGGGAGATCAAATGCACGCCGTTGACCGCGAGAAGTTCGATGGATTGAGAATGCAAACGCAACTCGAAGCCATCGAAGTCGTTGCCGGCCAGTGCGGCCACCAGGATGCGGCCAAGCTGCGAGTAATTGGAGGTGACCTTCAGTTCTTCCGTGGCCCGGCGTATCGCGAGGTTATTGATCAGAAGCTGGCGTTCCATGGTACGGTGGGCCACCCGCCGCAGTTCGCCAAACTCCAGATAGCCGAGATGCTGCACCCCGATCCATATTCCGGTGCCAAGCACAGCCAGTACCAGGCCCAGCATATCGCCACCGGGCCACAACAGAAACAGGCTGAGCAGGGCGAACAGAGCGGAGACAGCATAAAGCGTAATGACCACCTGCCGGTGAGAAAGTCCGCGCTGTAGAAGTTTGTGATGAATATGCTCGCGGTCGGCGGTAAAAACCGGCCGCCCTCCGAGAAAGCGGCGCACAATCGAAAGCGCGGTTTCCAGGATGGGCAGCCCGAAGGAAACCACGGGAATGGCAACCGCAATTATCGTGGGCGCCTTCTGCGCGCCTTGGAGCGCGAGGGCACTCAACATGAATCCGATAAAAAGACTCCCACAATCGCCCAGGAAAATAGTGGCCGGGCTGAAATTAAAACGAAGAAAGCCCAGAATCGAGCCCGCCAGCGCTAGCGCCATCAGCGCAACCAGAGACGAACCTGAAATCAGTGCTACCGCGAACACCACGATCGTGGAAAAGAGTGCCGACCCGGCAGCCAGACCATCCAATCCGTCAATGAGGTTAAAAGCATTGGTGATGCCGAGGACCCAGAGAACAGTAAGCGCGAGGCCTACAAACCAGGGAAAATGATGAGTGCCAAAAAGTACCGGCAGGTCGAGGATGCGCAGCCCACCCGCAAACAGCATAGCCCCAGCTATTGCCTGAACCGCAACCTTTACGTAAGGGCTGAGTGAATGAATGTCGTCATAAACGCCGAGCCCGAAGATCAGGCAACCGGGCAGCAAAATTGTCAGCAGAGTTCTGAAGGAGAGCCCGAAGCTCACCGCAAAGTGATGCCAACTGGCGGGCAGTCCGATCGCAAAAGTCAGCAGGAAAGAGAGAAAAATCGCAACCCCGCCGAATCGCGGCAAGGGACGGCTGTGCAAATGGCGCTCCAGAGCCGGCGCTGCCACCCACCCGCGCGCGGTCGCCAGATCGCGCACATATTTGGTCAGAACAAATGAAAGCAGCAGCGACCCTACAAATGTCCCCAGGTAGAAAAGTGTCAACTGCCTCCTCTATCGAAAATGAAGTCTGCTCTACACGTGAAGCTCCATGAAATCCTACAACCATCAACATCGCGCCACTATTCTCTGTCTTGGTACGCGTGACAAAAATGAGAAACACATTGGCGGCGAAGCTTCGAAATTCGACCCTGTTTGCGATCTAAGCACCCGGTCGGAACACTTGACTGTCGCGGCTCTCGGCTGTGCTAGACTTCTTGCGAAAATGGCGATGGATTTTTCGACATCGTTTATGCGATGCAGTTCGATCAAGTTGCTCCACGGTTGTTTTCTTTCGTTTTTGTTGCTGTCGGCATCAGCACAACAAATTGCGGCTCAGCACCAACCTGCAGAGGCACAAGAGCCAGGTGTAACCAGCACTGCGCCCCCGGCAGCGGCTCAAATTCCGCCCACGACAATGCCGGCAACACACTCAATTGCATCGCTAAGGATCGAGACTGGAGATTTAGTTGACGTTGGCGTCTACAACGTTCCCGAACTCACCACCAAGGCTCGTGTCAGCAACAAGGGCGAGATATACCTGCCATTGATCGATTATGTTCAAGTCGCCGGCCTGACCGCCGAGGAGGCCGAGGGCTTGATCCAGAAGCGGCTTTCCGATGGTGGCTTCGTGAAGAATCCCCACGTCACTTTATTTGTGGACCAATATGCCTCACAAGGCGCGAGCATCTTGGGCGAGGTAACCAGGCCGGGCGTTTATCCGGTGCCGGGACAGCAACGGCTTTTCGATCTTATCTCAGCTGCTGGCGGATTCACCGACAAGGCCGGTCGAAGCATCACCATCACGCATCGCGATCAGCCCGATAAACCCATTAGCGTTCCGCTCTCGCGCAATGTGAGCGACAACCCGGAGAGCAATATTGCAATCCTGCCCGGCGACACGATCATCGTCCGCAAAGCCGACTTGGTTTACGTGGTGGGCGATGTCGGAAGGCCGAGTGGATTTCTCATGGACAGCGGGCATCTGACGGTGCTTCAGGCGATCGCTCTGGCGGGCGGCACCACTCGCACCGCTAATCTGGGCGGCACCAGAATCATCCACCGCGGACCCAGCGGAATAAGCGAAACTCCGGTTGAGCTGAAGAAGATCCTCAAGGCCAAATCGCCGGATGTGACCATGCAAGCGGACGATATTCTTTTTGTCCCTACCAGCGCCACCAAGCTTTTTGCCGGACGCGCAATGGAAGCCGCAATGCAGGCCGCTACCGCAGCCAGCATCGTAGCCATTCCTTAGAAGAATCACGTGGGGACAGCCGCCCGCGGCTGTCCAGCCGGACAATGCCCCGGCAGCGCCTGGGACGGCACCGGCGCGATAAATAGTTTTGTGGAAGGGCGCGACTTCGCCGGCTGGAGGAAAATGCTCGATTCGTATCAGGGCATCGCTTCAGCGATGCCATAACAGCCGGAAAACCATTAGCGCCTTCAGGCGCCGCCCGCCCTGGCAGCAACCATGACGCAACCGGTCGGATTGCCCCCGCGGTGAGAAAAACCACAACCTACAAACTTGCCGCTGCCGCCTGCGACTTCGCTCCGCTTTCTCTTTCCGCCTGCCGATCAACCACGGTGAGTTCTTTTTCCAGCGAAGAAAAGCGCTGCAGGATCTCATGCATGCGCAAAGACATATTACGAATGGTTTCAATCTGCGAGCGCGCCCCAGCGGACAGCGATCCCGGTTCCAGCAGGAGCAATTCCGAGTTGCCCAGAACCGAGGTGAGAGTGTTGTTCAAGGTGTGCCGCATTTCCAGCATGTAGCGGCCCAGGTGGGCCTGCCGCTCCAGTAACTGATTGGTCTCTTCCAAACGCCGCGCCTCAGCCTCCGCGTTGACCCGACGCAGAATCTCTCCCGCCACCAGCACCAGAGTATCCAGCCAGTTCTCTTGCTGCCGCACGATCGCCATCCCGGGCCAGCGATCGCGAACCGTCTGCACTACCCGCATATCTTTGGCGACGAATAACACCCGCTTGCCCGCCGCCTCCATTGCTTCCAAAACTACTGAGAGCGCTTGCGGTCGCAGACCACCGGCAATGGCCAACTGGAAGGTGTCAGGATCCAGGCCAAGACACACATCACTGCTCATCAGTGTGAACGACGGAACAGTCCGCTCCGATTGCCAGCGCCCAGTCACTGCGCGCGAGAGTTCTGCCTCATCCGACACGATCAATACGGAAGCTTGATCCAAGTTCTCTTTCCCTATTTCCGAAATTCAGGCTTCAGGCGTCAGGCTAAAATCCCCGAAGCTGAAGCCCGAAGCCTTTGCCGTCACTTCCGCTTGTTATGCTCAGTGCCGGGCTCCCCCGCAGGCACGTTCTCACTCCAATCCGGAGAACTGCTGGCAACTTCGAAGTCCGGCACTTCCGAATTGGCCGCTGCTCCGGCAGCCTGGACGCGAGCTTTCGCAACTCCACCCGCCTTGGCTGCGCTCTTCGCGTTCTTTGCCAATGCCGCTTCCACCACGGCGCGCAGGTCCACCAGCATGGACACCGGCTGTCCCGATGAATATTCAGCGTGAAACATCACCTTCCACGACTGGCAGATCATGCGCAATCGTGCAATCGGCTCTTCGGCCGAAAACTGGGCCCGCCGGCAATCCAGCGTCTCTACCCCGCGGTGTTCCAGTTCGCGCAAACCATCCTGAATGGCATTGAGATCCTGATGCATCAGGCGGAAGAAAATACGTCTCATCAGAAAGCTGAAACGAGTAAATGCAACCATGGCCGCAGGCATAAAATATTTCTGGCCACACGCAGTTTTAAGCTTTCTTCCTTTTTCCAGAATCCTGCTGGTCAACAATTGGTTCAGATTTCGGCAGCCATTGGCGGTTTGAATCACTTCATCGAGCGGACTCAACCATTCCGGAACATTCACGTCCACCGGCCCGAGGACAGGTTCGAGCGTCTGCGCCACATAAGCCACATCGACGTCAGCATCTTCCAGGCGCGACGGAGCGCAATGAGAAAAGAACTGAACCAGCAGAAAGTCAATCTTGTCGCGGTCGGAATCGCCGTGTTCCTGCCTGCGCAAATGGTGTAGCAGCAGCGCGCGCAGAGCCTCATCGCTGCTCACCGTCGTCGTCTGCAGGAATTGGCGAAGTTGGTGTACCTGGATGCGCCCATCCATATCGGCAAACAACTGCCGCGCCTGTTCGACCGATTCCTGTGGCGGCGCGTCCACGCCAGATTCCAGATCGCTGTGCGCGGGCAGATCGATCACGAATTCCCGAGCCAGCGCGGCATATAAAGGATAGAGCAAGCGCGCCTCGCGCCACTCCGCCGCCAGTTCACTCAATTGCGATGTGGGTGTCATAATTTCACAATCATAATTTTACGATCATGGTTTCACAATCCAGTTGGCGACTTCCCCGGTAAAGCGAGCGGCAACCGCCGTGCGGCCTCCGTTATATTGCACCGCTACTACACAGGCCTCGGTATCGAGCGTGCCGTCGGAATTCCGCAGCCGCAGTTTGTCGGCGAATTCGAGCGGTAAAGTGGATGCGAACAGCACTTCGGTCGGGGTGCCAAACTCAATGATCGTGCTTTCGCTTAACGCTCCGCTTCCATTCGCAACTCGGGTCAAGCGGACAGGAATACGCACCGGGGTCGCATTGGGAAAGAACCTTGCCAGCTTCGTGGTCGCGCTTTCACGCGCCGGAGCCGCCGCAGCCCCCGATTTAGACACAGAATTCCTCATTCCTAAATTCCCAGGGATCGATGCGGCCTGGATTCCCCAGTCCGCCGGTTAGCGTGACTCAGGCACCCGGACCGCATCGCATCCTCAGGATGCACGAACCCGGCCAAATCCTTAGCGCCTGCATAGACCGGCAAGCTAGGCTTTATCAATGGGATAGCGTCAACATCGCGGCGGTGGCCGGGGAACTGTCTTAGGGTTAGTGTCTCAGATTGACACCACGTCTCAGGGAAGAGGGCTGGGAAATCAAGCTTAACGCGCCGGTAGTAGGGGCTGGCAACTGGTTTTCGGTTTCTGCTCAGCCTTGGTGCTGCCTAAGCCCCGACAGCTTCGCGCCAACAAGGTCACGGCCGCGGTGCTGAGTTGTTGCTTAACTCGGCGCGAGCTCCGGGTTGATCGCTCCTCGGGAGCTTTCCAACTGCCCCTGAAAGGGGTCCGTATACGTCGAGTTCGACTTGAGTACCGACGTAGACCTTGCCGTTAGCAACTGTCGGAACCTGGAACTTATTTGCCAGCCCCGCGGTATCGCGGTTTCCGGCCTGGCTGCTGTTATAAAGTTCGTTCGCGAGGTTGGTGGCGTGGTAGGCACGCAGTACCGCCGGCACCTTTGAGTATCGCCCGAATAATAGACGCTTTCCTGCCAGTAAGCCGCCGTGGTGTTGTATCCGGGTTTGGCGCCTTGCACTTGTTGCACGACTTTGTTGCTCTTGGCGTGAAACTTGCCCAAGTTATTGCGGTCCATGACGAATATCGCGCCCGTCTTGTCCGCCCCGATCATCTCTTGTGAGTGCTTGCCGGCCTGCTTGGCAGTAACAGCAAACCGCCAGATCCCAGGTCCAGGTCCTTGCTGGAAAGCTGGCGCTCATTGAAAGGGGTAAAGTAATCGACCACGCTCAAAGTTCCCTTCGCGGGAGACAACCTCAAAGCTGACATGGCATAGTCATTTCCACCCGTATCGGCGTCGAAGGTTCCATCCCCACCCATGCAGAAGATGTCGGAGCCGTCGCTGGCCAAACCTGCGCCGCTCTGCCAGAAGCCGCCCCTTTCACCACCAGGAGTAAGGTTGAAAACTACCGTCTGCTGAAGAGTCGACGCACTGTACCCGAAGATCCAGCCATGCCAGGGAAACGTCTGCATAGCGATGCGAAGCCAAAGCAGACGTTTCCGTTCAGCAGCAGCAGCGCGGTCCTCTGAATCTGCCGCGGGTCAAACTTCTCGCCCTGGAAAGTCGCCTGTAGTACGACCGGGGCCACCGAACTTCTCGCTTCCCGAGCCGATATCCAACGCGTGCAGCCGTTGCACCACCTTGTCTTTTTCCTCGGTGGCCGCGACCACATAGAGTGTTCCAGTGGTAGGATCGATAACCGGAGTCGAGGTAATACCCATCTCAGGGTTCAGCGAAAGACAAAAGTATTGTTTGGTTGGTACGAGGTGATCCCGTGCGCGGGGTCAATAAAGCTATCCTGCCAAAGGGGCTGTGAGGCACCGCCGTCAGCATCGAAGGCATAGACCTGATCGTGCTCGGTGGTCACGTACACCACGTTGTGGGTTTCCTTGCCGGAGATCACGACGTTCGGGACATACAGGGGCTGGGCATACATCTGCCCCTCGACCGGATAGGAAAAGAGCTTGCCAAAGGAACTCGAGTTCATATTGGCCGGAGTTAGCTGGGTTTCCTCCAAGTTTCGACCGGTGCGTTCGATGTCGTTATGCCAGGTGGTCACGCCAGCAAAAGGTCTGGCTGAGCGCGTGAGTGCTGAGGATAGCCACGAAGAGGAAGAACCAGCGTGATTTAGATATTTCCATGCCGCTCATGGCATCGCGAGGTAGATTCCGACCCGGGGACCGGACGCCGGGGAGGCCTCGTGCCGCAGTCTACTTGCGAGACGACGAGCAGTCAACCGTTATAAAAGCTCTTTGGACGTGGCCATTGACAGTTTGACTTCCAATCCCTTTCCCCCTAGATTAAAAGTAGTTCTTTTGCAAGGCCATCCCACCAGTGGGGGCGTCACGGCTTCGACGGAGATGCTTGCGGCCAAGAGGCATGCCGGGGTGCACACACCCGTAATCGTGGGCAAAACGATAATTGCCAATCAACCAATGGCATACGCAGCCTAATTAATTAGGCAGCCGCTTTCCACCGCTTCGCCCTTGGGCGGTGAGCGAGCGTCACACAGAGGGCTGGTCTTTCCGGCTACGTCTGGGCCGGGAGGGCGAGATCTTCAGGCTAGCGACTGGCGTTTCTTGTCCGTTCTGAGCGACGGTCGCGAACGTCCTGGGGTAATGCCCAGGGCATGAACTGGAATAAGCATGTAGGCTCTTGACCAGTAACATTTTCGGACGCGGGTTCGACTCCCGCCGCCTCCACCATACTTTACTGTTGTATTTTCAATAATATACAAAATTGATGTTGCAAATTGTACGATAATTGTACGATGATGTGGGCATGCTTACCGTCTACCGTCGTCACAATCCCGCCCTCTGCAAGAGCACAGACCGCTATTACAAGCGCTGCACCTGCCCGACTTGGGTCGAAGGAATGGTCGGCGACAAATACGTCCGCCACAGCCTGAAGACCCGTAGCTGGGAGCGCGCGGTCGCCAAAGTGCGCAAGATGGATGCGACGGAAGATCCAACTCGCAGTGCCGGCCAAGAAGGACGAACCTGTCACTATCGAAAGGGCCGTCAACGAATATCTGGCGGACGCCAAGGCCCGCGAACTGGGAGAGGCGACCCTCTACAAGCTCAACATCATCTTCCGCAAACAGCTTTTGGCGTGGTCCAAAGCCGAAGGCTACAAACTCCTTCGTGAATTCGACCTGCGCGCGGTCCAGGCATACCGCGCCACATGGAAGGATGGGGCTCTCGCTAAGAAGAAGAAGCAGGAACGCCTCACCGGCTTCTTCTGGTTCTGCATTCGTGCTGGATGGATTACTCAGAACCCCACGAATGGCTTGGGCCGCATCACCGTGAATCAGACGCCAACGGACTACTTCACTCGTAAAGAATTCGACAAGATCGTTGACGCAACGTATGCGTACCGGGAAAATCGCGGGGAGACAGGGTCCGCAAACAGCACTCGCCTTCGGACGCTCACGCTCCTGATGCGATGGAGTGGTTTGCGTATCCGGGATGCAATCACTCTTGAGAGGACACGCCTCATCGGTGACAATCTGATGCTCTATCAGGCGAAGACCGGAACGCCAGTCTACGTTCCTTTGCCTCCGCAAGTGGCTGAGGCCCTCCGCAACATTCCAGATGGCCCCAAGCCAAATCCTCGTTACTTTTTCTGGACTGGGAATGGACTGCCAAAATCAGCAGTCGCCGACTGGCAGCGCAGTTTCCGCCGCCTCTTTACGCTCGCTGGCCTTGAGAAGCCGGATGGATCGGCAAAGCGCTGCTTCCCTCACATGTTCCGCGATACCTTTGCGGTGGAAATGCTGCTGGCTGGTGTCCCGATCGATCAGGTCTCGATATTGCTGGGACATAAGAGTGTGAAGATCACTGAGAAGCACTACGCTCCCTGGGTAAAAGCTCGACAAGAACAGCTCGCATCGAGTGTCCGTAACGCCTGGCAACTGCTCGAAGAACCGAAGGCTACAAAACCGAAGCGAGCGCGCAACTCAGCTCGCCCGCTGCCGACGTTGGTGTACTCGAATCAAAACGCTCTCAGGAATGCGTAGGTTCAGGTAGCCTCGTTTTCTTGCACTCTCATGGGTTCCCCATTCGAGAACGCCATTCTCTCCTGCGAAAAGTCGGCGAACTGATTTTTCGCTCATCGCCCAAAGCTCCGCAATTTCAGGTACGGAGTAGTGCCTTTCCAGAGCAACGGAATGCAGTTCGGCCGGCTGGACGGATTTCCTTTCCTGTATTTCGGGTCGCATTATGAAGAGACTCCTGACCGGCGTTGTCCGCTAATCAGCGACGATTTGACCTTCAACCGCCGCTGCATGTTAACTAACTTGATTCCAGCCGCTTTAATTGTCCAATGAATTCTCGGGCGAGAGCTATTCCCAACAGGAATAGCATTCGGCCTGTGGCACGGCGGAAGAAGCCCTAGGCTGCTGGATCATCGAAGTATCTGAATCCATTTTGGCCTATGGTGATGTTGTCTGGTACGCGCTTCTCTAGGTAGTTTGCTTGGATCGCTTGGTCTGCTTCCACACCTTCAAATCCCCACCGAAGGCCGCTGTGTGTCGCGACAAGATCGGGAAAGTTCTTCTTTGTGGCCTCCATCCAAAGCCGAGCCACAAAAACGCCCTTCACTCTCCCTTCCACACATGCAAGCACAAGATCAACATTTCTAGCCCTATCCGCATTTACGGGCCAAGCGAAACGGGCGGCATCATAGATAGATTTAGTCTTCCCGATAGTCCTTGCTATTGAGACCAAGAGGAGGCGATCTCGTGGGACGAACGGGTTCAACACTATTGTTCACAAAAACTCGACCTCTAGGGGACCCTACATCCACGCCTATTGAAACCCTTCAGGAGCGTTTCCAGCGAGGATATGAAGCATCTGATTTGCCTGTTCTGCCGATAGCTTGTCAGGCGCAAACTTCGCTAATGTCCGCCGATGTTTTGGATTGTCCGCATAGAGCATAGCGTAGAGATGCGGCCAATACTCTGATACCAGCAGTCCGCCACGGCCCCGCATATTGGCTCTGATGAAGGATGATGTACGCAAAATCCTGTGGTTTCGCATCTCTTCCAAGAATATCGGTGCGTCCAACTTACAGACGCGCTCGACAACTCCAGAAAAGAATTTAC
>CAVOKX010000019.1:0-344607 GCA_963696635.1 uncultured Acidobacteriota bacterium | reverse complement strand
TAGTGAGATTTCGGCGACGCTTCAAAGCAGTGCAAATACGCTGGAGGGATGGCGGCAGGAATCATTCTGCCGTGGTACATCTGTTTGTGGTTCGCCTGCGCCACGTCCGATGCTTTGGCCAGGTCGAAGGTGAACTTCTTGATCGCACCGTCGCGATCGATGACCAGCGTCATGGTGGCGGGATTCGGACTGCTGAAGAGCCGCTCCAGTTCCGCAATCGATTTACCACGCGGGTTAACGCCGTTCACGGAGACGATCGCGTCGCCATAGTGTACCCCGGCGTTCTGTGCTGGGCCATCTTCAATTCCACCGACCGTCATTGGCTGGGGTTCTTTCCACACGAATATCTCAAACCCCGGATAGTAGAGTTCAAGATTTGCAGGATAGTGCCCTACTGGAAAAACCTTCTCGCTGGGCGGCGGTTCTGGGCCCATTTTGCTGACTCGTTGCATCTCAGCTTCGCTTGCATTCTTTGGATACACCCCGCCATCCGGGCCTACCTTCCAACCATCTCTTTCCCACAAAACAGAATCCTTGATGCGACCTACCGTGACCGTATACGGACCGTGCTCGCCTTCGAGTTCAATCGTGCTCGGCTGCGGGTTTTTGGTGCGGAGCAACGGCCGCAACTGCAGGATGTCTGTTTCGTGGTGGCCGTCAACTGCGAGTAAGCGGTCGCCCGGTTGGATTCCGGCTTTTGCAGCAGGTGTGTCTGGATGGACGTCCGCCACGATAGGCGGACAGGAAGAACCCGGTTTTCCGACGACTGTCATTCCCGTGACGTACTCGTCGGCGCTCAACGCGTGCGCGAACCCGCTCGGAAGGAAGCAGAGGATCACAAAACAGATCAGTTTCGACATGGACATCGCGTGACGCCAACATTTTATCTTAGCTCAGTTCCATCGCGACCGAGCGAAACTCATTTGGTTGTCTGGTTAGGGAACAAGAGTCGAGGGATTTTAGAAGGCGACGGCACTCCGCCGATCGCTGTTTGCGGATTGCAGAGGTGAGCGGCGTGGCTTCTGTCGCTACGGGCGAGACGCCCGTCCTCCATCGCGCGGATTGGGCTCGGCTTCGTACGATCCCACCCTACTTGAACTGCACATGCAGTTGGCGGAGTCCAATCTGGGCAGCGGTTCTGCCCGCGTTCAATACGACAATGCGCACCACGTAATCGCCATTGGCTGCGTTCGGCAGGCCCTGCCAGCCACTCGAGTACAGTCCGTTGCCGGTGGTCACGGGAGCTTCTCCCGACAGCGGGTACCAGTTGGTTCCGTCCGGCGTGTACTCGGCTTGAGCATAACTTCCGCTGGGCAGAGCGGCAGGACCCATCGTGACCACGAGGCGGACCGAGGTGGCATTGGCCATGTCAATCTGATCGCGGTCAAATGATCCAACTTCGATTGTGCCGACAGCGGCTTTGTACCCGGTTCCATAATAGAAACTGTAATCGGAAGGAGCGGCTGTAGTTCCGGGTGGCCCCTGAGGACCGGTCGGACCCTGCACGCCGGCGGGTCCCGCAGGTCCGACGGCACCGGCGAGGCCCTGCGTACCCTGAGTTCCCTGGGAGCCAGTCGGTCCGACCGCGCCCGTCGCGCCTTGTGCTCCGGCCGTTCCGGTCGCGCCTTGGGCTCCAACGGCTCCGGCCGGGCCTTGGGCTCCAACCGGTCCGATCGCACCTTGCGGACCACTGGCTCCGGTTGGTCCCGGGGAACCGGTCGGTCCTTGTGGTCCTTGCGGACCCATCAGGGAGTGATAGCTGTTTCCGTTATCCGATTCCACGAGCACGCCGCTCGAGATCGACAGCGTGTACTGACCCGCTGCCGGCGCCAGCACGGGAAGGCCAAGATCAACCAAAGTAATCGCTGATTGCGCGTTGTTTCCGGTCTGCGGCTGAACGCTCAACGGTCCGCCACAGTTCGTGCCTGGACTCCCGGTGGTGCATTGCGCCCACGAGATTCCAGGCAGCAGGCCCAGTACGCCAATCAATAAATAGTTTTTCATTTCATCTCCCGATCTTTAGGGGATCACAGCTACGATCTCGTTGCTGTAACCGCTTTCGTTGCTGCCGCTAACCGCGGTGGTTACGTAGTAGAGGGTTTGATTGTGAGTGATCTGCACATCGGTGTAATTTGTACCCAGGATTCCCGAGGCTATTTTTACGTATTCGCCATGGGTGGACCCGCGGTAGACGCAATAGCTCGCCGCGCCCACACTGGCGTTCCAGTTGAGAGCGACCGAATGCCCGGTGGTGACGACAGTCGCCTTGCCAGTGAGTTTCGCGTTGCCTCGAATTCCCTGGGCGAGGCTGAAATTCAGGCAGGAGCCGAGAATCATGCAGATTGTGAGTAATCGCTTCATGGTTCCATTCTTGGGATTGTCTATCGGCGTGAGCGGGATGGTTTTGTGTCTCCCCTGGGAGCACAAATATTTCAGTCCAGCCAACTATTGAATCATCGGCTAGAAGACGAGTTGACTTTAACTGGAAGGACGCTTAGGCCAAGGCATCAGCCTCTGCACAGATTTGGAATTTATAATTTGACATGCACGCGCTAAAGATCAGGGCGGATGCTTATAGGATGGATGCTAGAAGGTGAAGGCGACACCGCCGCTTACGGTTTTCGCGGATTGCACCAGATACACCGTATGCCCGTCGTGCCCTAGCACGGGGACGTATCCCTGGGCCAGAAGGTTGCGCAGATCGATGATGGCTTCGATGTGGCCGGGGAAGAATCCGGTTCCGGGGATGGGTTGGCGGAAGAAGAGATTTAAATAGGGATCGGCGCGGCCCGCCGAGGCGTTGAACATATCGATGGGAGTGAGAGCTTGTCCGTTGATCAAGCGATAGGACGCCATCCAGTGAGTCTTTGTCTTGGGAACCGTGCCGGTAAGTTTGGCGGCCACGCTTTGCCGCTTCCGTGACACGTTTTGCCGGGACACATCCTCCAGGCTGACGTTCGGCGCGTCTAAATCCAGCACTCCGCCGTATTCGTAATCGAATGTGCCGGTCAACTCCGAGTTGAACTCGCGCTGAAAGACGAGCCTCATGCCTTGGGTGTGAAAATCACTTCCCTGGTAAGTGAATGTTCCTGAGTACAAATCCGGGAGCACATTCCCGTTGTCGGTGGTGAATTCTCCAACGCCGATAAGCGCGGGATCGGAAACGTGATCGGTGTACGCAGCCACCTGCAGGTTGTTCTTACCCATGCGGTGCGAAAGCGAAAGCTCCTGATGATGCGCGTGCTCCACTGTGGTCGCGTAGGCGGTCATGCTGACGTGCGGCGCAGATTCGTTGGGATCCGCGGGATCCGAGTCGAAGCCTCTATCCATCTGGTTGTTCGGTTCTGACGTAGCGTAACGATACTCGAGTACGGTGTTTGGCGAGAGATGCAGGTCGGCCGTGCCAAACGGACGGAAAGTGTTCACTCGCCCCATGAATTGGATGGTCTGAAGTTCGCTGCCAAACTTGAACTCCAGGGTATCGCCCAAGGTCAACTGGTCAGAGGTGGTCAGGGCAAGCGCTTGCAGATTATGCAGGCCCAGATCGGGCGCGGGCAAGTTCCACATGGTCACTGCGACTGAGGGCTCTGATCCGTCGTCCATTTTGTGCTGAAAGGAGCCGCGAACCACGGCAGACGGAGAACTGTTGCCGTATCCCACGTTGCCGCGCAAGCCAATCGTATCGGAGGCGAAAATGGACTTCTCCATCGAGAAACCGGTGCTCATATCGGATGCGCTGCCAAACCCTTCCGAGGGCGAACCGGCGAGAAACGACAGCGTTCCCTTCAGATCGTGATCACTCTTCGCAGACTCGGGAGTTACAACCTGGGAGGGATCGTCGACCAGCCGCAGAATGGGACGGTTGGATACGGAGCGAAGCACCCACTTCCAGTCGTCATTTTCCGCGGGACTGCGAGCGGGGGCGATCTGAACCGCCTCGAAGAGCGTGTTCAAGGTGACATTGACGACAGCGTTGCCGCCAGCGTAGAGGCCTACGTGCTCCCGCAAGGCAGGCAGGAAAGCAGGAGCGGAAACCTTGAGGTTGTAAACTCCGGGGAGCAGCCCGGCAGCGGCGTAGAAACCATTTTCGTCAGTGAATACTTTAAGGCTCTGCGCGGCCGCGCCCAGCACTTCCACCATGGCTCCCATTTGTGGGCTGCCAGTGGCCCCGCGCACGTATCCGGAAATGGTGCCCGGCCTGTCGGCACTCCACGCGGGAAGCGCCAGAACCAGCATCAGCACCGAGAACCCGAGCTTGCGGAGTATCAACAACCTACCACCTCGAGGGAGACCAAGCGGCCCAGTTTACTCCACGGCGAAGGTCACCGTAGGATCCACTGTCTGCTTGGAGATGTTGTCGTTCACCTTGATCTGAATGCGATAAACGCCCGGATCAAGATTGGCGGCCGAGAGCGTCTTCTCCAGGGTCACCTGGTCGCCAATATTGCCCATCGTGTCCGTGGATTCAACGGTATGAACCACAGCCTTATTGGTCGCCGCATTCACTACATTGTACTCAACCGTGGCCGAGGCCTTGTGGGTTTTGTCGTCGATACCAAGATTGTAAACTTGCATCCAGAAGCTCATCTTCTGATTGCGTTTGAAGGTAACGGGCTTACCGTCGGCGGGCGGAACCCGGGGACGGACTTTGGTGGCTCCAATTACAAACATTCCCGTGCCCACGTTCTTAGCCGCCACTGGTTCCATTACATCGGCGACGATCAGCGAAGAAGCTTCCAGCCGGTCATCCGCGTAATCCGGCACTTGCACACCCTTACTCCAGGTTCCTACGCGGTCGCCGTTTACATCCTTGACTACGATGTCGACGCGGTAGCGGCCGGGGCGCAGCGGAAAGGCCTTCCAATAGACCTGGGAATTCTCCGCCGCCTTGGCCAATAACTCGGCCGGAATGTCAGCCTGTACCGTGTCCTCCCAGGTTTGCGCGATGTGCCCAGTCAGGGTGGTGACCCGGATGAAGATATTGACTACGCCGCGCTGCACTCCGTCCTTGTTCACGAAGGTGATGTCGCGGTTTTTCATTTGGACGGTGAAGGGGACGAGCACGGTGTCGCTAGTTACCTTGACGAAATCCGCGCGCACATCAAATGGCATCAAGTTGATGCTGATCTTATGGCTGACCACTTCCTCCAGATCCTTGAACTTCACCGGCGGAGGCGCCTGCAGCTTGGCAAACTGCTCCAGGCGGTCGAACTCTTTGCTGGCCTCGGCTGCGCTATCCGGTCCCGGCCCTAGACTTTCGAGCCCGCCGTTAAAGCGCTGGGCTTTAGAAGCCATGCCCATCTGCTCGTAAAGGGTGGCCCCCCCATTGGGCGTGTGCAGCAGCGCATCTTTCTCCGACCGGTCCAAGGTCATGTGATAGTCGCCGCACATGCACGTGTCCACAAACTCGATGATCACTTCCTGGCCAATGCCTTCGAGGTAACGATAACGCCAATCTTCGAAGGGGAAGGTCGAAGTCTCGCCGCCGCCTTCTTCCATGGGACGCTCGTAGGCGCCGCCGCTCGGGTGGGAATCAATCTCGTCCGCCGGGCCGTACATTATATAAATTCGGCCGCGGTCGCTTTTCCAGCCCGGGATTCCGGCGGCGAAGTGCTCGTTGGCGTATTCGATGCGGCGGTAGTGCTCTTCTTTGAATTCATTCTCTTCGGTGTCCGGAGTGGGATCACGCCGCTGCCAGAACGCTTCAATGAACTGGTCGCGCTCTTCATCGTTGGAGAGTTGTTTGAAGGCCTTACGTTCTTCGTCCGAGATAATGTAGACGACGTCTTCGTCCAGCCATTTCTTGTAAGTCTTACTGAGTTCCTGCTTCAGGGCTTTGGCGTTTTCTTTCTTTTGTTTTTCGCTGATCGGACGCTTTAGCGGGTCGGTTGGCTGAGCGCCTTGAGTTGGGGTAGCCGCAGGAGTGGCTTGGCCAGTGCTACTAGTCTGATTGCTGCCAGCTTGCTTAGTATCCTGTTGTGCTATTGCGGACAAACTGAGCCCAAAAAGGGACACGAGCAATGACAACGATATAAAGTGATTGCGCACACCTGCCTGGAACATAGAAGGGGTACTCCTCGCACACACTCTCGTGGATATCATTCTATGTCTTTGAGTAAGCGAAGGCAAGGCTCGCCTCACGCTCTTAACAAAATGTAGGATGCAGGCAATCCTCGCGGAGGTGCCCGGGAATTGGGATGGGGTTTTAAACGTCGGGGAGACGGTTTTTGGCCTGTATCTTTGGCCTGTATCAATGAAAGGCACCTCACTAAGGCCGCGAAGACAAAGGAGGGCCTCAACGGCCTGCAGGGG
This sequence comes from uncultured Acidobacteriota bacterium, assembly GCA_963696635.1. Lineage (GTDB taxonomy): Bacteria > Acidobacteriota > Terriglobia > Terriglobales > Acidobacteriaceae > JABDBE01. Next base: position 338,295 of record CAVOKX010000019.1, on the reverse strand, counting down.
CTGCCGGTTCGAGGGGCGGTTTGACCGGGGCTGGAGAGTAGTGCGCCAAGATTTCTGCCGTCTGGGCATCCAGGGCGGGTTGTCCACCCCGAGGGTTGTTTCCCGCTACGGCTTTGGTTTTGATGCCAATGTAGACGGCGTCATAGGCGGTGTCGCCGAGGTTCTCCACTTTGTGCTTAAATGCCGGGTACCAGCGGGACTCTCCGGGTTTCGCGTAAACTTCTTTGATTTTTCCATCCTGATCGGTGAACCTCAGGTGTCCGGCCGTAAGCACCACCACGACTCCTCCTGGGTGGTCGTGCAGGCCCGATTTCTCATGTGGGCCATAGTGAACATCCACGACCTGCACCCACTCGTTCTCAAAGGCTAGTTTGTAGTGCTTCGACTCTACCTTGGTGGGATCCTGTGCCACAGACTGGAGAGCGAGACAGACAAACGCCACCGCCCAGAATAGCTTGGAAAACATAGTGTCCTCCGGTGCGCGAGCTATGGAAATTCCGAATTGGTTCGCGCAACCCTACTCCCGGAACACGGCGGTGTCAACAGGCTTTCGGCCGTCAGTTCTCAGCTTGTGTCTAAGAACTGGCAGCTGAAAGCTGACCGAAAATCTGAGTCAAAACACGCTCCTTAAGGGGTGCTTGGGAATAGGTGCAGGCTAGGCGGCTTGGCCGGAATTGGCTGCGGCCCTGTCGACGAGTTCAGTTCGGGTCCAGGTGTAGCGGATGCGGTGGATTACTGTGATGGTGGAGAGCACGGCGATGATCCATAGTACCGGGGCCATACGGTTGAACAGGGCTCCAATGATGACTAGGACCAGACGCTCGGGGCGTTCCATGAAACCTACGCGGCAGGAGCCGATTAGCGATTCTGCGCGGGCGCGGGTGTAGCTGACCATGATGGCGCTGATCATTACGATGGCAGTGAGCACGACGTAAAAGAAACGGTCGGCGCGGGCGTAGAAGACCAGCAGGCCGAGGAATTGGGAGGCGTCGCTGTAGCGGTCGACGACCGAGTCGAAAAATCCACCGAAGCGGGTTACGCGGTTACTGGCTCGAGCCACGGCGCCGTCGACCAGGTCGAAGAATCCGGAACCGATGATGACCAGGCCGACGTAGCGGAACAGGCGAGCCTGGTTGTCGCCGTTGGCGTATCCGAACAGGAAAGCGGCGATAATATTGACCACCAAACCGAGGAACGTGAGCACGTTGGGATTGACCCGCGCAAGCGCGAGCCGGCGCACAATGGCATCGAGCAAGACGCCGCATGCGCGCCCGAAAACGCTCGTCCAAGTGCGGTTCGGCCCGGTTCGGTTGGGCACGTTTCGGCTGGCGCCAGGGGTGGCTGAAGTCATCTTGATCCTGTCATCCCGCAGCAGCTTCGTCGTGAATGGTGCTCAAACGCAGGATCTCCATTTCGCGTTTGCCATTGGGTGTGACCACGATGGCGGTGTCGCCGACTTTTTTGTTAAGCAGCGCGCGGCCAATCGGTGAGCTGGTAGAAATCTTTCCGGAAGCAAAGTCGGCTTCTTCGCTGGTTACCAGCTTGTACTCGACTTCTTCGTTCTTGTCATTGTCATAGATCCGGACGGTCGATCCCAGCCCCACCTTGTCGCGGGGAATGTTATCCATGTTGATTAGCGCGAGGTCGCCCATGCGTTTGCCCAACTGACGCAGCCGGGCCTTGACGAACTCCTGGCGCTGCTTGGCCATGTGATATTCGGCGTTTTCGCTGAGATCTCCGAGGGCGGCGGCCTTTTTGATCTCTTTAGGAAGATCGTGAACCAGTTCGTGTTCGAGCTGATTCATTTCTTCCTGCAGTTTTCTCTTGATGTGTTCGGTCATGCTTCACCGGATTATAAACCTGCCGCCTGCCGCTAAGTCGGTCGCGCAGCCGACTTTTTTCCAACATGGGAATGGTCCGTATTTTGAGAAACAGAGCCTAAGCTTGAAATTCCGAGGCTTCGGGGAATCGGAGGTTTGACTTCGACAAGGCTTTCGTCAGCAAGTCCTCGATATGCGGCTCTTCGCAATTTTTCGCCATGGCCAATTCGCTGACCAGCAGGTAGCGGGCGCGCTCCAGCATCTTCTTTTCCCGAAAGGAGAGCGACTTGGACTGGTTCAGAACCAGCAGGCCCTTAAGTACATTGGCGACTTCCAGCAACGAGCCGGTTCGCATCCGCTCCGAGTTTTCCTTGAAACGATATTTCCAGTCGGCATTGTTGTCGCACTCTCCATCTTCAAGAAAATCCACGATTTTCTGGATTTCCCCGTTCTTCACCACGCGCCGCAGCCCTACCGTGCCGACGTTGTGAAATGGCACCATGACTTTCAGGCTGCTGGACTTGATCTTCAGAAGATAGAAATTTTCCACAGTCTCGCCAATGGTCCGGCTGCTGATCTGCTCAATGATACCGACGCCGTGATTAGGGTAGACGACCTTGTCGCCTATGTGGAAACTGCCATTGCCGTTCAACATGAAAAACCCCACGAATCAAGGAGGGAACACGAGGAACTATACTCATTTATTCTACCCGAAATGGGAGAGAAAGGCAATTTGGACCGGGCTGGGGACTGGGCTTAACGGCGCGCGAAGTAAGCAATCGAGGCCGGGCGCCCCCGGCTTGACGGGCGAGACGCCCGTCCCCAATCAAGCTTATTCTCCCAGCCAGGCCCCATAGGGTTTCAACGATCCCACGTGTCCAAAGATGATTCGTATCGCGGCGGTAATCGGAATGGCGAGCAGCAGACCCATGGCACCCCATAATGCGCCCCAAACTAACAGCGCCATGGTCACTGCTAAAGGATTGAGCTGCAACCGTTTGCCGAGGAATCGAGGGTAAAGCAGGTTGAGGGCGACCAGGTGCAGCGCCAGCACCGTAGCGACGATGACAAAGATATCCTGGGAATCGGTGTGCCCGAGCCCAACAAAAATCGGTGGCACCAAGGCGAGCAGTACCCCCATATAAGGAACCAGGCTCAAAAACCCGCTGGCAAATCCGGCGAAGTAAAAGAAGGGCAAATGAATCATCCAGAAGATGAACGTGCTTACTGCGCCCACGAATAAGCCGATCAGCAGGTTCCCCACCATGAAACTGCGAACCATGGCGGAGATCTGGCCTAGGGTCACGTAGGCGGTATGCCGGTTCTCCATGGGGAAGAGCATGACCGTGGCCGAGCGTACGTGCTGTTGCCAGGTCAACATGAAAAACACCAGAAAGGGGACGAACGACACCGCCAAAACCGCTGTGCTTGCGGAACCGAAACCGCGAGTCAAAACGTCTGTCCAGTCCGTGGCAGGCCGGACGCTCAAGACGCCCCGCTCGTGTTCCGGAGGCAAGACCTCGAAGCGTTCCGCGCTCCTGCGGAATCGCAGCGCCTCCTCGCGAATCCTGCTGGTGTATTTCGGCAGATCCTGCAGCAGGGTGGCCGCCTGATTGTAGGAAAAGTAGACAATCCCTCCCAGCGCCGCCAGCAGTAGCAGGATTGCGACCGCTGCCGCCAGGCCGCGAGGAAAACGCAGGTAGGTCAGCAGGTCAACGATTGGAGCCAGGATGAAGGCCAGCAGCACGGAGACCAACATCACCACCAGCACGGATTCACCGAAGTGGCAGAGCGCGAGGATTCCGGTGATGCCAACAATGTTCATCGCCCAATGCCGCCGCCGCGCCTCCGGGATGGGCTGCACTGTGCTCGGTTGCACCATGCTCGGTTGCACCATGCTCGGTTGTACCACGGGCGGATCAGGTTTTATCTGGGTCTGAGCCTCGCCGCTTGCCATCCCTGCATCGTAACCCTTTTTCTTGGTTTTTTCGCTGGGACTTATAATCTCCACGTGCCCAACGAACCAACACAGTCCCAGAGCGGGCCGCACCCGCGGATTCTCGGCCTGGACGTTGGTTCGAAGAGGATTGGTCTGGCCATCTCTGACCCTCTCGGGATTACCGCGCAGGGAATCGAAACTATCCACCGGCAAAACAAATGTCTGGATTTCGCCGAACTCGAGAGCGTAATTCGCAAGTACGCGGTCGCTGAAATAGTCGTGGGCTACCCGCTGCGCATGAGCGGAGCGGAAGGCGTCCAGGCGGAGAAGATGCAACGCTTTGCCGACGAACTACGCCAACGTTTCCAGTTGCCAGTGCACCTGTGGGACGAACGTTTGAGTTCAGCTCAAGCCAACCGCCTGCTGCGGGAGACGGAGATGTCCATCAAGCGCCGGGGGCAAGTCGTGGATCAGATGGCTGCGGTCTTGATTTTGCAAAGCTGGATGGATGCGAGAAGCAGTCGTTAGTCTTTGGTCGTTGGTCAAAAACCAGGCTCTTTCAAACCTGATGTTGATCGAAGGCCCGGACCAACGACTGGCGGCTAACGACCAAAGACCAACGACCAATGGCCAACGACCAACGACGGGGGCTCATCTAAACTAATTGGTAAGGTGCGCACGATCTTCATACTTCTTCTGCTTGTCTGCCTCGCCGGCGGGGGATGGCTGGCTTGGGCACTGCTGCAGCCAGTAACGCCGGCGGGGCAGACGTTTGTGCTTCTGCATCCCGGTTACTCTACTCGACGGATTGCGACTGAACTGAAATCCGCGGGTGTGATTCGCAGCGCCGACGCTTTCATTCTGTGGCACTACCTTCATCGTAAGCGGTCTCTAAAAGCTGGGGAGTATCTGTTTGACAAAAGCGCGACCTCGTTGGAAGTCCATCGGCGCCTCGCGCACGGCGATGTGTACTTCCACACTGTCGTGATTCCCGAGGGCTTCAATATGTTCGACATTGCGCAAGCCATTCAGAATGCTGGCTTGGGTTCGAGCGAGGAGTTCCTCAAAGTCGCCTCCTCCGACACAGCCCTGATTGTCGACCTCGCGCCCGAGGCCAAGACCCTGGAGGGTTATCTCTTCCCGAATACCTATGAGTTCAGCCGCATGCAAAGCATGGAGGAGATGGCGGGGGCGATGGTAAAACAGTTCCGCCAGGTCGCGCGCGAGATCGGCTTGACCACGGACTTGCACGACAACGGGGCGGAGGCAACCGACTTGCAACAGACCGTAATTCTGGCATCCATCATCGAGAAGGAAACAGCAGCGCCGGAAGAGCGGCCGTTGGTGGCGAGTGTTTATTACAATCGTATGGCGGAGCATCAGGCTCTGCAGGCTGATCCCAGCGTGATCTACGCGGAACTTTTGCAGGGAAGCTACAGCGGCGAGCTCCACCACGCCGATATGCAGTTCAACTCCAACTACAACACCTACACGCATCGCGGGCTTCCGCCGGGGCCCATCGGCAACCCGGGAAAGACCTCACTGGAAGCCGCGATGCATCCGGCGGACACCGATTATCTTTATTTCGTGAGCAATGGAAATGGACACCATCGCTTCGCTCACAGCCTGGAAGAACACAACAAGAACGTGGCCGCGTACCGGAAAGTGATGGCCGGGAAGTAGGCCATTCTCTATCAGTCCGGGGAGCGAAAGGGCTTGGGAATCCGGGTTCCCGTGGAAAAACCTACATCCCTCACTCGGGATGACAAAAGCAGGGCACCATAAATATGGCTAGATAGCCATAAACATGGTATACCAAGAAAACGCTGCTGTGAGGACTACGGTAGACATTCCCGATCCGACCTATCGCCAGCTCAAGGCGAAAGCTGCCCTGCGCGGGTGTTCGGTGAAGGAGTTGATTTTGCGTGGGGTAGAGACTGAATTGAACGGCGAAAAGCGCGGACCAATAAAAGGTCGGGTCGCGCTGCCTCTCGTCAAGTCGAAACGGCCCGGGTGGCTGAGGCTGAATAATAAGACCATCCATGAGATCCTACTTCCCTGATGTAAATGTCTGGATCGCCCTGGCTTACGAGGGACATCAACATCACGACTCCGCCACCACCTGGTTCGTAGGGTTGAACGGGGCAGTGGTCTATTTTTGCCGCCTTACCCAACTTGGTCTGCTGAGACTGCTGACGCATCCCAGTGTGATGGGGGAAGATGTGAGGAACCAGGCGGAAGCGTGGCAGGCTTACGACGCTTTTCTGCAAGACGAACGGGTTTCATTTCAGACCGAGATCGAGCCCCAACAGATAGAATCCGCGCTCCGCAGGCTGACCTCCAGCAACCGTTCCTTCCCACGGCAATGGCCAGATGCATACTTGGCTGCTTTTGCGCAGGTCGCGGGATTTACATTGGTCACGTTCGACCGCGGATTGCGCCGAATGGCTGCCCGCAATACCTTGCTTCTTCATTAGCAGAATCTTACCGACCTGTCATTTATAAACGTATGGAAGGCTTGCGTTCAGAAGCTGACAGACCCACGCGAATCCCCGGCTTGGGTATACTCATCTCTCTGGCACGGAATCAAAACCGTCTCATGTCTTTTTGCTTTCGCTATCGCGCTGCGTTCGTCTTATTGGCAGTTCTGCCGCTGAGCGGCTGTTTGTTTCGTTCGCGCAAGGTGGAGCAACCCATTGACATCGTCCAACTGAAGACTGCGACGCAGCAGGAACTGATCGACTACATCAATACTCAAGCGGCCAAGATTCAATCCCTGCAGGCCACGGTGGATATCGATACGACTGTGGGCGGGGTTAAGAAGGGCAAAGTCACGGATTACCAGGAGATCCGGGGCTATGTGCTGGCGCGCAAGCCGGCGATGCTGCGGATGATCGGTCTGATGCCGATTGTGCGCAACAAGGCCTTCGACATGGTCAGCGACGGTCAGGAGTTCAAACTCTGGATTCCGCCGAAGAACCGCTTCGTGGTGGGACGGAACGACGTTGAAACCCACAACCCTAATCAGGCGCTGGAGAGTCTGCGCCCGCAACATATCTATGATGCGCTGTTGCTGCACCGCATCGATCCGCAGAATGAAATTGCGGTGCTGGAAAACGATACGGAACTTGTGACCGAGGCGAAGAGCCACAGGGTATCGCGAGCGGATTACGTGATTGATGTGATCCGCAAAGAGGAGCATGGATGGGTGCTTTCGCGGAAGATCGTTTTCAGCCGCACCGACATGCTAGCTCACCGCCAGTTGCTCTATGACGCCCAGGGAAACGTCAACACCAACGCGGTCTATGAGAGATACAAAACAGAGGAAAACGGCGTGGAATTCCCCTGGCAGATCGAGATTGCGCGGCCACAGGAGGAGTACGATATTACTCTGAAAATTGTGAAACTCGACCTGAACCAACCGCTTCCGGACGACAAATTTATACTCGAGCAGCCGCCAGGGGCTGAGGTAGTTCACTTGGACAAACCCGAAGGGCAATCATCCTCGCCGCAAGGGGATAGGTAAAATCAGCAGTTAGCATTTGGCCCACAGGCTTCGTGCGGATTCCTGAGGGACTGCTGCTGAATGCTGATTGCCACTGTTAAGTGCTCATTATGATGAACAAGATGATCGTCGCCAACCTGGTGTATCGACCGCTCCGGTCGCTGATCAGCATTGTGGCGATTGGGTTGGAAGTAACGCTTATTCTGCTGATTGTTGGATTGTCGTTGGGCATGCTGAATGACTCCCGGGCGCGGCAGCAAGGCATTGGAGCGGACGTGATTGTGATGCCGCCCGGGTCATCGTTCATTGTGGGGCTGACGGGTGCGCCGATGTCGATCAAAGTCGGTGACATTTTGTCGAAACTCCCGCACGTCGCGGCGGTGGCGCCGGTGGTGACCCACGTTTCCGCTGCCGGGGCGCTGGAAGTGATTGCCGGGATCGACTTGAAAAGTTACGAGCGGCTGTCCGGACCTTTTCATTACGTTGACGGGGGCCCATTCCAAGGGCCGAACGACGTGCTGGTGGATGATCTATATGCCAAGTCAAAGCATGTCAAGGTCGGCGACACCATTGACGTTCTCAACAATAATTTCCGGGTAGCGGGCATTGTGGAACAGGGCAAAGGAGCGCGAAAGTTTTTGCAGATCGGCGTTCTGCAAGATTTGATTGGAGCCAAAGACAAGGCCTCAATCTTCTATCTGAAGTTGGACGATCCCAACAACGCCGACGCCGTAGTGGAGGAGATCAAGCACGTTCCCGGTATGGAGAAATATGTCGCGACTTCGATGGCTTACTACCTCTCGATGATGACCCCGAGCAACTACCCAGGTTTGTCGACGTTTATCGACCTGGTGGTTGGCATTTCTGTGACCATCGGTTTCATTGTCATCTTTCAGGCGATGTATACGGCGGTGATGGAGCGCACGCGAGAGATTGGAATCCTAAAGTCGATGGGTGCTTCGAAGCTCTACATTGTGAATGTGATTTTGCGGGAGACTGTGCTGCTGGCCATTGGGGGCATTGTCGTGGGGATCGTCTTCAGCTTGGCGGCTCGGCTGGGGATCGTTCATCGGTTGCCGACGCTGCCGGTGGTGGTGACCGGCGGTTGGATACTACGCGCAGCGATTATCGCTATTGTGGGGGCGATTGCCGGGGCTCTGTATCCGGCATACAAGGCGGCGCAGAAGGATCCGATTGACGCGCTCGCTTACGAATAGGTAACGATTTTCTGATTGTGCGATTTTCTGATTCATGATAGTATAATTTTAGTTTGGAGGGTACGGTCATGAATCGGGCTTTAGTGCACCTTCGTAATCGGAATCAGCTCACTTTGCCGGCGGAGGTCGTTTCGGGTCTCGGTATCAAAGCTGGGGAGTGGCTGGAGTTGACGGTGTCGAATTCGAATTGCGTGCAATTGCGCCCTGCCCGAATTGTCACTGCTGATACTCCGGAAGCTGAGCAGTTGGAGCAGGCCGCAGCCGAAAACGTACGACAGAAGAACTACTCGACATTTAGATCTCCAGAGGAATTTGACCGTCATCTGGACAAAATCGCGAACGCCGATGTGATTGAGCTTCCCGGAGCGAGTCAAAATCCGGAGCCAGTCAAAATGATTTCGGGTGCAGAGTTGAAACAAAAAGTTATGTCGGCCATCGAAGCGGTTCTGCGAGACGAACCCGCCAGCTATTCCAAATAAAGAACGGTCAGACGACCTTCTTCAGGCGATTGAGGAAACGCGTCGGCGCTTCAAGCTGGCATTCTTTCACTCGAATTACTTTCCAGCCGAGCCTTTTCAGATGTCGCGACACCTCAAGATCGCGACGCATATTTCGCCGAATCTTTGCTCGCCAGAAGGCGGCCGAAGTTCGGGGTGCCTGATAGCAACGCGAGCAGCCGTGCCAAAAACACCCGTCAACAAATAATGCAACTTTAGATTCGTGGAAAACGAAGTCTGGCTTCCCGAAAATTAGAGAGTTCCGCCTCCACCCCGTCAACTTGTTTGCTCGCAAGAGCGTCGCGGTTCTGAGTTCGGTGCTTGCATTGCCGCGACCGCGAACTCGGGACATAACCAGCGAGCGTTGCGCCTTAGTAAAAACGTCAGCCATTGGTCTTGGGGATGGGGTAGGCTACTTCTTTTCGGCAAATTTCCTTACAAGCCAATCTAATACGGCGCGTTGCTCACCTAGGCCGGCCCGTCGGACTTGAGACAGTAGCCAAATCGTGGTTGGCTTCTCGCCTGTAATGTTCTTCGCTCCTTGATTGCAGGTTGAGCATAACGCCCGAAGGTTGGATAGTTCGTCCTTGCCGCCAAGGTTCTTATCTTTGATGTGACCGACATGAAGCCGAACCTTGCGCCCAGTAGATGGATCAATATCGCCGGGCGAAAGACCGCACATTTGACAGGTGAAGCCATTGCGGTCGAAAACTTCTGCGCGAAGCTTCGCAGAAATAACGCGGTCGAACTTGATGGCTCTTTCCGGGGGCCTTTCTGGCAGCAGGTACTGTCCTGGTTTCAAGCCCGCACTATCGTGGTGCGTAAGAATAATCCAGTTTTCCTGCTCCCTCAGTTCGCGTACACGCCGCGCCCATTCGCTGACCTCCACACCGGCGGCATCGCGAATTTGTATGGAGGTAATCACCTCGCCGATATGAGCGAGCAGGAATTGTCTGATTCTCTCCTTTGACCCGGGCTTACGCATCTTGCGAGTTCCTTCTCTTTTATTTGATTGGAGAAGCACATACTGCGTAGCAATTGCGTTCCAATAAATTCGGCATACGCAGGGGGGATTGACTCATTGATTTCGTCCTTGGTCATCCAGTCGATGCCCATAGCGTCACGTGCGGCTGCTATCGTGCAGTTCCCCCCCCCGTTCACCGAAACAAAATCCGTCCACTCATCGGTTTTTCCGTAATGAGATTTTCGGCGGTCAAAGGTGTGGCATATCGGATGCTTTTTGTGAGGCGGTGCCAGGATCAAAAAGTTCGCTTCGAATAGCCGATGACGGAGCACGCGCAAATTCGGGAACATCGTGCCACACAGCACAACGGGGTTGATCAGAGGAGCACCATCCACGTTCTCAATGACGTAGGGAAGGCCCGACCGAATCAGCATTTCGCGGACGGGTTCTATCAGGCGGGGCCACTCATGCCCGTTCCCGTTCCGCTTAGCCAAGTCCGAGTACGACTGGCAGGGCGGCGAGGCATGGATGGCGTCAAACGATCTGATGAACTTCGGGTCCAGCGTAAGCGCATCAGCTTGGATGAACGGCAACGGATAATGTGGCTGGGGGCTTATATCGACCCCGACAACTTCGAAACCTGCTCTGCTGTAACCGACGCCCGCGCCACCGGCACAGCAGAACAGATCTAACAGCCTCGGTTTCCTAACTGGCTTGTCATGCAACTTAACTTTCATGGAAGAAGTGTTACCCATCCCTGCCCGATCTGGGAATGCCCACGTCTTGAGTTATAAATCCTTAATGAGTTCCCGCCAACCCGATTCTGTGTGCAAATCAGGTTCCACAACTGGAAATCGTAACCTTTCGTCTTGACACCCTTCCGAAACTTAAACTACCCACTCCCTATGTACCGCCTCCTATGTACCGCCTCCGTTGACAATATCCTGCGCATTACGTTATCTTTAAGACTTTGCTAGTCCTGCGGTTGCCCGCCTGATAGCCCTGCGCCTTCGGCGCTCACTGGGTGCTCAGCGGTCTTCTTTGCGTTTTTATATTTCTGGGAGATTTTGCATGTCAACCTATTTCCCCAAAGCGGGGGAAATTGTGCGCAAGTGGTACGTCGTGGATGCTTCCGGGCAGACGCTCGGCCGGCTTGCATCCCAAGTGGCCCGCATTTTAATGGGCAAGGAAAACCCGCAATATACGACCTTTCTCGATACCGGAGATCACGTCATCGTGATCAACGCCGAGAAAGTAAAAACGACGGGCTTTAAGTCGGAGCAGAAGGTGTATCAGCATTACACCGGCTACCCGGGTGGGTTGCGCACCGAGGAGTTCCGCAAGCGCTTCGCGCGCAAGCCCGAGTTGGTAATTGAACAGGCGGTCCTGCGCATGCTCCCCAAGTCGAAACTGGGACGGCAGATGATCACCAAGTTGAACGTGTATCGCGGGGAGAAGCACCCGCACCAGGCGCAGAAACCGCAAGCGAAGGCGCTCGAAGTCAGGGCATAGAGTTCGTGGCACGCAAGAGATCCTTCACCGGCTCGCGCCGGTTCAGGATGACGTCAAAGACTTATTTGAAAGGTTTGCACGAGAGCGGTTTGGCTAAAGGCCAAAAGCTAAGTGCTAAAGGCTAAGAATGGCAGAGCTAGTGCAATACTACGGTACGGGACGCCGCAAGTCGGCGATCGCGCGCGTCTATCTGCGTCCGGGCAGCGGCGAGTTCAAGATTAACGGGCGTCCTTTCGAGGAGTATTTTGTCACCCCGGCGCAGCGCTCGGCGGCGAAGCAACCATTGCTCTCGACCGAGACGGCGAGCACGTTCAATGTGGTGGCCAGAGTTTCCGGCGGCGGCGTGAACGGCCAGGCCGACGCTGTAAAGTTGGGCATTGCTCGCGCTCTCATGCTGTTCAATATCGAACTGCGCAAGAAGCTCAAGGCCGAAGGCATGGTCACCCGCGATTCACGCGGCAAGGAACGCAAGAAGTACGGTCAGAAGGGCGCGAGAAAACGGTTCCAGTATTCGAAGCGGTAGATTCTGTCGTTGGTCCTTCGTCGTTGGTCGTTCGCAACGACGGTCGGCTGACGATGTTTCAAGCTAAAGGCTAAGAGCTGATAGCTGAAAGCTGTTTTAGGTGTTCAATTCTTCCCGATGCCTCGCGGCGCGGGGGCGGGAATGGCAATCCGGGGCAGCCTCAGGGTGAGCGCCGGATGCAGACCAAATGAGGAGGTTGATTGGCTAACATCACCATGAAGGAGTTGCTCGAGGCGGGTGTGCACTTCGGGCATCAGACCAAGCGCTGGAATCCCAAGATGAAGGAATTCATCTTCGGAGAGCGCAACGGGATTTACATCATCGACTTGCAGAAGACGCTGAAGATGTTCAAAGAAGCGTCAAAGTTCGTACAAGAACTGGCTAGCGAAGGCAAGATCATTCTGTTCGTCGGAACCAAGCGCCAGGCCCAGGATGCGATTGCCGAAGAAGCCACGCGCTGTGGCGGGTTCTACGTGAACCAGCGCTGGTTGGGCGGCCTGCTCACCAATTGGGTGACAGTGCAGAAGTCGGTAAAACGGCTGAAAGAACTCGACGAGATGGCTACGGATGGCCGCTACGAGTTGCTGCCCAAGAAAGAAGTGATCAAGCTGGAGCGCGAGCGCAAGCACTTGCAGGCCAACCTGGCGGGCATCAAAAATATGAGCCGCCTGCCGGATGCGATTTTCATCATTGACTCAAACAAAGAGCAGATCGCGGTACGCGAGGCGCGCAAGCTCGGCATTCCGGTGGTCGCCGTCGTCGATACCAACTGCGACCCCAGCGAAGTGGATTATGTGATTCCAGGCAATGACGATGCGCTGCGTGCGATCCGGCTGTTTGCGTCGAAGATTGCGGATTCTGTGGCTGAAGGCGCGCAACTCATGACCGACAAACAAGTCGCGGATCTGGCGGCGGCCGCTGGCGCGGCGCAGCAGGCAGAGCTGGCCGCGGCTGCCAGCGCCGCCGAAGCCGGACTGGACATTAATGCCGCGGAAGACGCCGGAACTGAAGACATCAGCATGGAAGATGTTTTGGGAGCGGGCACGCGCAAACAGCCCGCCGCCGCGAAAGACACCGTCGCTGAGGACGTTCCTCAAGTCGAGACCCAGGCGTACTAGGGTATTCGTTGGTCGTTAGTCGTTAGTCGTTGGCCAAGCTTAAGGGTCCGGTTTTCGTGGCTTGAATGCATTCGGACCGCCGCGACAAGGAATGTGGAAGGGCATGGCTTCCGCCGTGCCGTAAAGGCGAGATTCGTTTCCGGGCTTTAGCCCCTGAGGGATTCAGACCCGCGCGGGTCGTCCGGCGCGGGTCGAAGTTTGTTAGGGCAGTCGTTGGTCATTGGTCGTTCGCCGTTGGCCCCGACATTCGTAGCCGATAGCGAACGACGAACGACCAAGGACGTTTTATTTACTATGAGCACATCTACCGTGAATATTTCAGCAACGCAAGTGAAAGAGCTCCGGGAAAAGACCGGAGCGCCCATGATGGATTGCAAACAGGCCCTGACCGAAGCCAAGGGCGACATGGAGCAGGCGGTTGTCGTGTTGCGCAAGAAGGGCGTTTCCGTAGCCGCCAAGAAAGCAGCACGCGTGACCAGCGAAGGCTCCGTGGCCAGCTACATTCACGCCGGAGGCAAGATCGGCGTGCTCGTCGAAATCAACTGCGAGAGCGATTTCGTGGCCCGCACCGAGGACTTCAAGGAGTTGGTGCACGACATCGCCATGCACATCGCCGCCAGCGATCCCAAGTATGTTCGCAAGGAAGACGTCACGCCCGAGGCTTACGAGCGGGAGAAGGATATTTTCCGCGCCCAGGCGATTGCCAGCGGCAAGCCAGCGAACATCGCGGAGAAAATGGTCGAAGGCAAGATGGCCAAGTTCTACGAGGAGGTCTGCCTGCTGGAGCAGCCCTTCATCAAGGATCAGACGGTAAGCATCGCGCAACTCATTGCCGCTAAAATTGGCAAGCTGGGCGAAAACATCGCGGTGCGGCGCTTCGCCCGCTTCAAGGTGGGCGAGGCTGGCGAGACTATCGCCATCACTAAGCCGGAACAAAAGGCTGAATAGTTTTGGGGGCGCCTATGGTGCCCCTTTTTTTTGAGCCTGTGTGGGCGGGACGCCCCCACGACAGCCGGCGAGACGCCGGCGCTACAAAATCATGACAACTCCTGTTTTTAAACGCATTTTGCTTAAGCTTTCCGGCGAGGCTCTGGCCGCGACCCAGGGTTTCGGTGTCGATCCTTTTCGCATTCACGAAATCGCCGCGGAACTGGCGGACGTTAGATCTCTGGGCATCGAGATCGCTATCGTGGTGGGCGGAGGCAATTTCTTCCGGGGCGTGACTGAACAAGCCAAAGAGATGGACCGGGTTTCCGCCGATCACATGGGCATGCTGGCCACCGTGATCAATGCCCTGGCGTTGCAGGATGCGCTGGAAAAGCAAGGAGTCTATACCCGAGTGCAGTCGGCGATTGAGATGAATCAGGTTGCAGAACCATTTATTCGCCGGCGCGCCATCCGTCATTTGGAAAAAGGCCGGGTGGTGATTTTCGCGGGGGGCACGGGCAATCCATATTTTTCTACGGATACCGCAGCATCGCTGCGCGCCATGGAAATCAAGGCCGACGTCATCATGAAAGCTACGAAGGTCGATGGCATCTATGATGCCGACCCAGTGCTTGGTAAAAGATGCCAAGAAATTCACCGAGATCAGCTACATGGATGTCCTGAAAAAAGGCCTGAAGGTGATGGACTCGACCGCCATCTCACTTTGCAAAGACAACAATCTCCCCATCATCATCTTCAATCTCAACCAGCGGGGAAATATCCGCAAGGTTGTAACGGGCGAGAAGATTGGGTCGCTGGTGAGCGCATAAGGCTGGCCACGGATCTGCACAGATTTTCACGGATTGTTCGTTCCGAGCTAACCGTTCGTTTCAAAGGTTTATAATTCACAGTTTTGGTAACTCATTCCTCAGAGGAGCTGACCATGGCTCAAGCTAGTATGGCCGCAATTCCTGGCCTTAAAGATACCTACATTCAACTCAAGACACGCATGGACAAAGCGGTAGAGGACTTTCGCAAGGCGATGGCCGCTACGCGCACCGGGCGGGCTAACGTCCATATGTTAGATACCGTGAGCGTCGACTATTACGGCACGTCCACACCGTTAAGCCAGGTCGCCTCCGTGCATGCCGAGGCACAGCTGCTCACCGTACAGGCCTGGGATGCTTCCCAGTTGCAGGCCATCGAGAAGGCAATTCGCTCTTCGGACCTCGGACTCAATCCCATGAACGATGGCAAGATCATTCGCGTGCCCGTGCCTCCGCTCACCGAAGAGCGCCGCAAGGATATGGTGAAGCACCTCCACAAGGTGCTCGAGGAGCATCGCACCGCGGTGCGCAATATTCGGCGCGATGGCAACGACGCCATTAAGAAAGCAATGAAAGACAAGAAAATCACCGAGGACGACGAGAAGCGGGCCATGGACGAGATCCAAAAGCTCACCGATGATGAAATCAAAAAGATGGAAGAGATGAGCAAAGGAAAAGAAAAGGAAGTGATGGAGATTAAATGACCGGCCCGGGCGAGCATTCTTCCGCGCCGGCCTTTCTTCGGTTAACTTTGATCGGCGTTATCGGTATCAGTTTTCTGTCTCTAGCAACTGTCCTCGCCATGACAGCCGCTCAGTTGGGATCCGCAGCGCAACCAAAAATAGTGGAACAGCCAGAGTTCTCGGTTATCGGGATTCAAGCTCGAACCAGTAACGCCAGGGAAGTAACCGGCGGGGGCGCGATTCCTAAGCAATGGGGCAAGTTTTTTAAGGAAGGAATCGCGGACAAGATTCCGCACAAAGTTGATTCCACGATCTACGCGGTTTACACCAATTACGCCAGCGACCACAACGGCGAATACGATTTCATCATTGGGATGAAAGTGAGCAGTGTTTCCGACGTTCCGCCGGGAATGGTTGCAAAGAAGATCCCGAGCGGCAAATTTGCGGTAATTACGAGCGCGAAGGGACCGGTTGCGCAGGTTGTCCCCAAGGCATGGCAACAAGTCTGGAGCCTCGAAGACAACAAGCAACTGGGCGGTGTGCGCGCCTACAAAGCAGACTTCGAGCTTTACGACCAACGAAGCCAGAACCCGCAGAACTCCCAAGTCGACCTGTACGTTGGTTTGAAGTAGGACCTCATCGGGATACTGCCATTCCGAGGAGCGCACGCGACCTGAACTTTTCAGTAAGCCTGACATGTCGTGTCTTTGGATCTTTTTTCTTATCAGCGCAATAAATCCACACCTCTAAGAGCGGCGCCCAGCGCCAGAATTACCTCCGTAATCTGTCCCAAGGTAACGAAGACTTCCTAGAATGGCACGTGTTTTGATTCTAGGTGTGAAGAAATTCGCAGCCCCCCAAAGAATCTGATTACAGGAGCTACTATGAAACAGTTCCTATCGCTTGCGGGATTGCTCACGCTATCCTTGATTTTGGCCGGTTGCAATGGCGTAAGTAATTCGGGCTCGACAACGCCACCACAGAACACCCAGGCACAGGTATTTACCACTGCTGAAGACGCGCCCGTGTCATCGGTCGTCGCCTTCAACATCACCATTAACAGCATCAGCCTCAACAATGGCTCAACCACGGCAACGGTTCTTTCCACTCCGACCGCCGTGGACTTCGGCCGGTTAGTCGGTCTGCGTTCCCTGTTGGGCTTTAACGCGGTTGCGCCGGGAACTTACACCAGTGCTATTTTCACTTTCGCCACCAGTCCAGCACCTTCAATTAGCTACGCTGACCTTACAACCAACCCGCCTTCGATTGGCACTGCGACTGGAACCTTGAGCAGCCCGAAGGTCACGGTTTCATTCCCGTCGACGGCTCCGCTTGTGGTCGGAAGCAACGGCTTAGCTGGTTTGCATATGGACTTTGATCTGTGTCAGTCGCTGGCCATGGATGGCAACGGCAACCTGATCATCAACAACGGCACAATTGCTGTAACTCCGACCGTGGACGTGATGGCGGTCTCGGCTTCCAGCGATCTGGGCCAGATCACCGAATTCACCGGCAACATAGTTTCCGTGAACGCTACGACAAACACGTTCGTGGTGCAGGGCCCGTTCGGTTTCCAGGAGACTATCGACGTCAACTCGAGCACGCTGTATAACGGCAGCAATAGCTTGAGCAGTTTGATGGCGAATGGCATCGTCGCCATCGAGGGCACCGTGCAAGCTGATGGCAGCATTCTGGCCGCCGGCGTCGAATTGATCACGACCGACAAAGCATTTATTTCTGGCAGAATCCTGGCTGTGAATCCCGGTCCGGTGGTGACCATGTTCGTGGGCGAAGAACTGGGAACTTCGGCGACCATCCCTGTGGACAGCGTCTACACCGTCGATCTAAGCATGGTGTCTCAGTACGACATTTGCTTTATCGACAACTGGTTCACGAACGAGCTGTTTAGCGGCTCATCTTTAGTGGTGGGCCAACGCATCTTCGTCGGCGGCACCTATCAGAGCAACTCGTTCACTGCCGACATGGTGTCCTTGCGACGGCAGGGCGTGATCGGATCGCTGGTAGCGAACAGCGTGAAAATCACCGGCGGCAACCAAGGCAACTACCAGATGCAGAACGACGCCCTGATGAGCTACTCGGCGGGTGGACCCTTCACCGTGTATACGGGCGCCAAAACTGTATTCGTCAACATCAACGGGCTGACCGGATTGCAGGCGGCGGGCGCGGCCAATCTGATCTCTCGCGGATTGGTCTTCTACGATCCCAACACCAGCAAGCCTATCGTGTGGGCGGGCCGGGTTCGCGTACTGCCGTAAGGCACAAGCTAAACCGCAACAAGGATCGGGCGGCGCAAGCCGCCCGCGTTTTTTTTAGCTCGGAGATTCGGTCCGACTACCAGCCTACTTTCTGCCCTTTGTTCTGCTCGTCGAGCCACTTTTGCAGAGGCGCAAAGTAATCCAGTATCGCGCTCGCGTCCATCTCGCGCTGTCCGGTCAAAACTTCCAATGCATCGGGCCAGGGTTTGCTCTGGCCCATCTCGAGCATCTTGTTGAATCTTGCTCCCGCTTCCTTGGAGCCGTAGAAGGTGCAGCGATTCAAGGGGCCGTGGTATCCGGAAGTCTGGCACAGGGCGCGATAGAACTGGAACTCGAGAATATCGGCGAGAAAATATCGCATGTAAGGCACATTGGCGGGGACATGGAACTTGGCGCCAGGATCGAAATCCGCCTCGCTGCGCGCCACCGGCGGTGCGACGCCTTCATATTTCAAGCGAAGATCCCACCACGCCTTGTTGTAATCGGCAGGCGCGACTTCGCCGGAGAACACCTTCCAGCGCCACTGATCAATCATCAGAGCGAAAGGCAGAAACGCCACTTTGTCGAGCGCCTCCTTCAGCAACAGCGGGAGATCGCTGTCGGCCGAGGGCACTTTGTCCAGCAGTCCAATAGTCTTCAAATATTCCGGTGTAATCGCCAGTGCGATGGTGTCGCCAATGGCCTCGTGAAAGCCGTCATTGGCGCCGTTCTTGAACAAGAATGGCTGGTTCTCGTAGGCGCGCTGGTACATGTTGTGTCCAAGCTCGTGATGGATGGTCACGAAGTCGACATCGCGAATCTGGATGCACATCTTGACCCGCAGATCGTCGAAGTTATCGATGTCCCACGCACTGGCATGGCAAACTACATCGCGATCGCGAGGCTTGGTCAAAAGCGAGCGCACCCAAAAGGTTTCGGGCAAGGGAGCGAAGCCCAGCGATTTGTAAAAACCCTCGCCGTAGCGCACCATGCCCTTGGCATCAAGGTTTTTGGCCTGCAGCAACGCACTCAGATCGTAGCCGCTACTGTTCTCCGTCAGGCCAAGAATGGGGAAGACATTGCCCCACTCCTGCGCCCATGGATTCCCCAGCAAGTGGGCAGGAATAGGGCCGTCGGGCGGGACAACTTGCGGCCCATACTTTTGCACCAGCCGGGCGCGAACGTAAGTATGCAGGGAAAGATACAGCGGACGCACCTGCTGCCACAGCCGCTCCAGTTCGGCGCTGAACTGCTCCGGAGTCATGTCATAACCCGAACGCCAAAGTGCGCCCGTATCCTTGAAGCCCAGTTCGCGCGCGCCCTGGTTCGAAAGCTGGACAAACCGCGCGTAGCGCTCGCGCATGGGAGCGCCGACTTTGTGCCATCCCAGCCACACGTCTTTCAGTTGGTTCGGATCGCGGCTGTCTCCCATGATCTTTTCGATGGCCGTGATGTCGAGGCAGTCATCCGGCTTGCGGCAGTACTTGCCTTTGCCGTAATCCGCATCCAGCGATGCGCCGATCTGGGTCATCTCTTTTCGCAACGCAGGATCTTTCGGAGCAGGCGCCGTCAGGGACAAACGCAGCAGCATGAATTTGCGTGCTAACTCGGGCGGGAGTGAGAGTCCGTCGAACTGTTTGGCCTGCTCGATCAACTCCGTGGTCGCGGCCGTCAGTTGATCCTGGGCATCGGCTGACAGCGCTTGCGTGTCATCCGTAATGAAGTTTTCCTGCACCCAACTGGCTCGAGCCGCCTTGACCTCGATCTCGTTGAGGCGCGCCTCAGCCTGCTTCATGAATTGTTCGGCTTCAGCAACGGTAGGCTTCGAAGCGCCCTGGGCTTGAATTACGAAAAGAAATAATAGTGGGGATAACAGAACGCGAAGTTTCATGCAGATCCTCCGGTTGAGCATTATGAATGAGTGGAGCGGAAATGTCAGGTCCGCGCAGGGATTAGAACTCATTCCTGGAGAGCCTGACCGTGCATTTAGCGCCGCCCACGCACCGCCCACGCGCGGGCGGGCAACTCGATCGCACCCTCGCAGTCCGTGGTAAGCGAGTTACGCAGCCGCTCGCGAATCATGTTTTGAGTACGCTCATCGCGCGTCGCAAAATAGTTGGGAGCAGATCCTTGTTCGGTCAGGAGGGGTTGCCAGTAGTCATCAAAACTTGCGAACCGCGTGGTGATGTCGAGCCCACGAACCTCCACATGCTCCAGCCCAGCGCCCTCGAAAAGCTTGCGCAATGTCTCGGGATTGCACACAGGGAAGCGCTGGGCCTGATCGTACGCTGAGGCTTCGGGGTCGACGACTGCGGCAGCATCCCAGAACTCGCGCACGAAGCGTGCTCCCTCCGCGTAGTCCCAAACGTAGATTGCGATGACGGCATTCGGAACCGAAGCCCGGCGCATTTCCTGCAGTGCGCGGTCAGGCTGCGGGACGAAGTTCAAGCCCAGACCGCAGACGGCAACATCGAAGCTGGCGTCGGCGAAAGGGAGAGCCATGGCATCTCCGGTTTCGAAGCTCACATTAGGGCGGGCGCGATGCGCGCGCGCAAATTCGATCTGTTGGGGAGACGCATCGACACCCGCAACCCGAGCGGGCGCGAAGCGTTCAGCTATAGCTTCTGTGAGTACACCGCTTCCGCAGCAAACGTCCAGCCAGCGCAAATTCGCGGATAAATTCAGCCAGCTCAGGAACTCATGCGTCAGCAGGCGGCTCCATCTCCCCATCCACTGGTCGTAAGCCACTCCAGAAGTCCATTTGTCCATAAGCTTGTGTGGGGCGGACGCCCTCGTCCGCCTCCCGAGCAAAGCTCGGCAGTTTTCCTGCAGCAAGCATTCCGAACTCAGCGAAGGAAGATGCTGGCAAGAGGACAACTAGGGCGAGCTTCGCTCGCCCGCGCGGACGGGAGCGTCCGGGCCTGCATGAGCATTGTTTCCGTAATACAGACTTTCCATTGCCTGGTGAACCTTCGCCGACAGCGTTTCCATCTCGCGCAACGAATATCCGGCGGTAGGAATGGGCTCGCCCACTCGCATCTCCAGCGGGCGGGACTTGATGTGATAGGTATTCATGGGCAACAGCTCGTAGGTTCCGATCAGCGCGATGGGCACGATATCCGCTTGTGCTTTGATTGCCAGGTAAAACGCTCCCGGCATGAACGGCTTGATCTCGCCATCCGGAGTGCGGCCGCCTTCGGGAAAAATCACCAGCGGCATCCCGCCCTGCAGACTCTTCACCGCCGACCGGATGTGGGCAATCGATTGGGTTGGCTTTTGCTGATCGATGCAAACCTGTCCCGACCGTCTCAAGTGCCATCCGATGATGGGATACGACAGCAATTCTTTCTTGAAGAGAATTCTGAACTGGAACGGCAAATATACGTAGAGCACCGGAATGTCCAGCGCAGAGGCATGGGTCACGGCATAAACGTGCGCTTTTGAAGTGTCGATCTTCTCCAGGCCGGTGACCTTCACTGGGGAAACAATCGTCTTCATGATCAGCCAGGACCAGAAGCGCGCAAAACCGTGCAGGATACGACTCTTCTCGCCGAACAGAGAAACCGGGATGGAGATGATACCGAGCACGACGGTGTACATCCAGATCAGAGGATCGAAAATAAAGTAAGAACGCAGAAGGCTAAGCCAGCCATATTTTTTGGCTACGGCGGGGCCATGGAAGTCGTCTTTCAGGACGAGTCTGGTGGCCCCTTCTGAAGACAGGTTCACAGACAGAGGCGTATTGCCTTGCGCCTGCTCTCCGACGGATGTGCGTACTTCCTGCATTTGAACGGCTAGACCTTTACTCCCAGGGCCCGCATTGCCTCTCCTACAATGTATATCGAACCGGTTATAACTACTACGGCTTGTGGACCAGCCAACGAACGGGCCCGATCCAGCGCGGAAGCCACGTCCATAGCATCTTCGATGTCAGTTGCAGTATGCGCGGCTGCCTCTTGAATCTCGTCCGGCGTGGCCGACCGCGGATTATCGGCACGTGTGGCGATAACCCGCAGGGCGAGCGGGAACAGGATCTCCGCCATCTGGCCGATGGCTTTGTCGCGCATCGCTCCAAAGACGAATATCAGCGGGCGGTTCTCGTAGCAGGCTGATAACGTAGAGCGCAGCGCCCATGCGCCCGCCGGGTTATGGGCCACATCGAATACGTATTCGGGCGCGCCGCGCTCGGCTGGCTTGACTTGGAAACGTCCGGGCCAACTAGTCTCTCGAATGCCACGTTCGATGGTTTGCGGGGTGATGGCGAATCCCTGATGGCTGAGTACTTCCGCCGCCGCAATCGCCAGCGCGAGGTTGCGCAATTGATGCCGGCCAACTAGCGGAGTCTCGACCAAAATCTGCTTCCCCATGACCTGCAGAGGATAGCGTGACAGAAAGACGCCGGCTTTCGTGCTGCTTTTTTCAGCGCCCTCCGCGTACTCCTCGGCGATCTTTGCGATAAAAGGCTTTTCTCCGGTACGCACGAGATACTGTTCGCTACCCGGAGAAACTGGCGGCACATACGGTACGGCGCTCACTGCCTGCGCCCCCAGTTCCAGAATCGTATTCCCAATCACGTCATTTGCCTGTGGCTGTTGCGGTAGCGTTACTACGACTCCGCCGGGCCGGATAATTCCCGCTTTCTCACGCGCGATCTCGGCCACAGTATTGCCCAGAAACTTCTGGTGGTCGAGCGAAATGTCGGTGATCACGCTAACTCGCGGCTCGATTACGTTGGTGGCGTCCAACCGCCCTCCCATTCCTACTTCCAACACCGCAATCTCCACTTTGTTTTGGGCGAAGTATTCAAATGCGATCGCAGTCAGCATCTCGAAGAAACTGGGGTGCCAGGGCAACTCGCCTTCTTCGACTAATCGCTCGGCGGTCCGATCCACCACATCGTGCAGCAGGGCGAAATCGTCATCGCTGATTTCCTCGCCGCTGATGCGAATCCGCTCGTTGATGCGCACCAGATGTGGCGATGTGTACAGTCCGGTGCGTACACCGGAGGCTCGCAGGATGGAGGCCAGCGTCGCTGCCGTCGAGCCCTTGCCGTTCGTTCCGGCAATCAATACGGCAGGAAACTTGCGTTCAGGATGATTCAATGCTCCCAGAAGCACACGCATGTATGCCAAGTCAAACTTGTGCGCTGGTGGGTTCGCCAGTTCGTGGCCCAGCGCGTACATGCGGGCAACCGCGGTCTTGTAGGACATGGGGAAGCTATCAGCCGTCAGCTATCAGCTTTCAGATTACCAGTTTGCAGGCTAGGATTCGGAGTTTGCCATACTCGCGCAGTCAACGTAGAAAGATGCGGCGTGAACGGTATAGGAAACTGGTTGGCTGACAGCTGCTGACAGCTAAGCCGCCATAAATTCCAGCGCTCGTCCAATATATGGCTTCAACTGCTTGCGGGGTACGACCGCATCGAGCATGCCGTGCTCCAAAAGAAATTCGCTGCGCTGGAAGCCCTGGGGAAGCTTTTGCCGGATAGTCTGTTCGATTACGCGCGGCCCGGCGAATCCGATCAGGGCCCCCGGTTCGGCGATGTTCAAATCGCCCAGCATGGCGAAAGACGCGGTTACGCCTCCAGTGGTGGGATCGGTGAGCACCGAGATATAGGGCACGCGGGCTTCGTCCAAGCGGGCCAGCGCGGCGGAGATCTTGGCCAGTTGCATCAGGCTGACCACGCCTTCCATCATGCGCGCGCCGCCGGAAGCGGAAACGATGATGATGGGCGCCTTGCTGTTCGTAGCCTGCTCGATGGCCCGCGTGATCATTTCCCCGACCACCGCGCCCATGCTTCCGCCGATGAACGAGTACTCCATGGCGCTGACAATGACGGGCCGGCCATTGAGGTTTCCACGCGCGTTGATGACCGCATCTTTCAGCCCGGTGTCGGCTTGCGCCTGTTCCAGCCGCGATGAGTAGGATTTCAGGTCGACAAACTTCAGAGGATCCGTCGAAACCAGGTTGGCGTCAAAAACTTCGTACTGGTTATCGTCCAGAAGCTGCGCCAGACGGGCCCGTGCGTCGATCCGAAAATGCTTGTCGCACTTGGGGCAAACGTTCAGATTCTCTTCCAGATCCTTTTTCCAGATGATCTGGCGGCAATGATCACACTTGACCCATAGGCCCTCGGTGCGGACTTTCTTCTCGCCCGTGGCATCCAGTTCGCCGGCTTGTCGCTTAAACCAAGGCATAGGATTAGTTGTTAGCTTCTGGCTAGGAGCTAGTAGCTGATGTACTCAATTACTCAATCAGTACTCGATTCCTCTCTGCGCCATTACACCCTTCTCATACGCGTGCTTTACCTGGCGCATTTCAGTGACGGTGTCGGCTAGTTCGACGATTGCCGGATGCGCGTTCCTGCCGGTCAAGATAACATGAACCATCGCCGGTTTCTTCTTCAGGCTCTCCACAACCTTCGCCGGATCAAGCATACCGTAACTGATGGCGTAATTAATCTCGTCGAGGATAACCAAATCCCAGGTGCCGGAGAGAATCGCGCGTTCGGCCTCGGCCCAGGCTTCTTCCACCATTCGGACGTCTTCGGGGTCTGGCTTCTCGGTTCCCACCTTCACGAAGCCGCGCCCCATCTGCTTCATGATGAACTTGTCGCCGAAGGCCTGCACGGCATCGAGTTCGCCGTAATGCCACGAGCCCTTGAGGAATTGCAGCATGAGCACCCGCATGCCCTGGCCTACGGCCCTCAGAGCCGTTCCCATGGCGGCCGTGGTCTTGCCCTTTCCGGGTCCGGTATTCACGATGATCAGACCACGCCGGATGTCTTCCATACTGGGAATGATTGATTGTACCTTCTTCGGGCGGTTGCGCGGGCGAGGAGGCTTGCGTTTCTGTGGCCAGGTTTATTTTTGCGCTTTCCGCGGCGGCAGAACTGTTTACTTTTTCGTTAGCCGGTACCCCCTCCCCCCTGATCTTTTGAAATCATGGGATTAGAGCCAGACTACCACCAAAATCTTTGAGTTATAAGGACTTAAATGCAAAATATTCCGGAATAAGGAGTTAGGAGTTTTCATATTTATCTCAAAGATGATTGTACAGTTACAGGATTGACTGGAACGGCGCGTGAAAGTCAAGGGTAAAGAGGGGGGAAATTGGAGGGCATTTCCATTTTGGGACACGGCATGACAGAAAACGCGGGGATGGCTATACAGGCCGGCAAAAATTCCTACGCCCCTTGGGCCGGCACGGGCATCCGAACGAAGGGCGCGTCGGGAGCACGACGGCCACTTTTCAGTCAATGTGCGTAATGACGATTTATGGACAACTGAGGAAGGATCGAACTTGTCGGCCAAGCCAACCCTTCAAACCTAATTCGCCGTCGCGTAATAGCCTTTGCGCGCGTTCACTTTGAACTTGTGTCCGTCCCGCTGTGCAGTGATTTCAAGCGTCCGATAATGCCCATCACGCTTAAACAGCGCAGGCCGGTAGGAAATCAAATATCTGCTACGAATTACCTGCTGCAGATCCGCAAGGCTCCGCTTGAGGTGGCCGGCTGAGCCTGGAAAGAAGGCAGCACCGCCTGTAATTTGCGCCAACGTTTTCATCGCATGATTGCCGGTACTCTCTGCCCGCCTTTCCGGATCGTCGAAGCGCGTGCTCACGGTGTAGACCACAATCTCGTTCCGTTGTGCTTTCTCGATGGCCTGCTTCAGGGTTGCACTGCTCGCATTATCGTCTCCGTCGCTAATGACGACGATCACTCTAGCCACAGGCTGTGGTTCGGGCTTTTCGACCAGTTTCTCAGCGGCGAAAGCAACGGCATCCCAGATTGCTGTTCCGCCCACTGAAACAAGTTGGTTCATCCCATGTGACAGCTGGGCGACATCATGTGTGAAGTCCTGAACGAGCACCACAGAGTTGGAAAAGCCGGCCACAAACGCCAAATCATCCTTGCCAGTCAAGACTTCGTGCAGGAAACCGGTACCCGCTGCTTGCTCGAATGAGAGGCGGTCCGTGATTGATTCGCTCGTATCGATGATGAGCGCCAGCCGCAGAGGCAAATGCGACTCGGTGCGAAAGTGCATAACAGTCGCGGGAGGGCGCTTATCGTCGAGAATGGACATTTCAGTTGACTTGAGATCGCTCACCGAGCGGCCGTGGTCAGTCACAGTGAAGAAGACAGCGACTTCGTCGACCGAACTACGAAAAGTAAATGGTTGCGGAACTTCAGCGGCGCCTTCTCTGGGTGCGGAGCTGGGCATCGGCTGCTCAGAAGGTGGACATGAAGAACACCCGGGATCTCCAGTCTCGGCTTCAGCGATCTGCTGCTTCTCCTTGTACTCCTGGAGAAGTCTTTGACCCAGATGTGAACTGTCAGAAGTTTCGGCCGAAAACGTTGGGGCACTGATAGCAATGGCAAACTCCTGAGGCTGGGTCTCAAACCGTTCGATTTGGGCTATTGTTTGTCGCGCCGGATCCGCCAACGGCGAGTTCGGATCCTCGCCGAGAAAAGTAGCGAGTTCAACGCGGGTCTCCGAAAAACGTTTTTGCGCTTGCCATGACGCGGCCGCGAAATAGTGCACGGCAGCGATGCCAGTATGAGGATGAGCGTGCGCCTTCTGCGCTGTTTTGATTGCTCCAGCGTAGTCGTGGTTCAGATATTGCGTGTAGGTCAGCGCTAAACTGATGTTGGGGGTGAGAGGAGAGATAGACAGCGCTTTTTCGAAAGCGGCTTGCGCGTTCGCGTTCTGCCCTAGCGCTAGTTCGGCGCGTCCAAGATTCATGAACGAGTGTGATAGATGATCATCGAACTGAGTCGCTCGCTGGAACTCCTGAAGGGCCAACTGATTTTGCCCGAGGCTAAGGTATGCGCACCCCAGGGCGTTGTGAGCTGAGACGAACTCGGGATAAATCGAAATCGCCGTTGTGAGGCTCTGGGACGCAGCCTTGAAGTCTTTTTTTACGAACGCCGCCAGACCTTTGGAATACTCGCGCCGAGCTCGTCCGGGCGCTTTGAGGTCCAACTTGGAAAGGTTCGCCTCAGACCGGGTTTCAGCCTGATTTCGTAAATTTCGGTCGACCTCCTCCAACGTGTGCAGGTCCATAATGCCGCCGTTTTTCAGAATCACGTCGAAGTTATTCTCGGGGCCGGGGATGGTTGCCCGGCCCCCCTGTCCGAATGCACTAAATTCGAGCGAAGCGAAAAGCGCGAGTGCAACAAATAAGCGAAGCATATGAGAAAAGATTGGCGAATACACTCACGGAAGGAACTACGCTAGGTAGCGAATCAAACTTGCGTGACTCGTCGCACCCGCTTGAGACATCACCAGCCGCCGCAGGACTTACAAGGTCTGACCGAATGTCCTACCGTGGATTTTTAGCATACCACAGGGCTCTTGCCAATGTCGCCATTTCCCGCGTAGCGTCTGGGTAAAGAGGGGGGGAATTGGAGGACATTTTGGGACACGGCATGACAGAAAACGCGGGGATGGCTATACAAGCCGGCAAACATTCCTACGCCCCCTGGGCTGGCGCGGGCATCCGAACGAAGGACGCGTCGGGAGGACGACGGCCACTTCTCAGTCAATGAAAGCTATTGGACATGCTACGTCGACCGGCCTTCTTGCATAAGCCAAGTCGTTGCCGGGCGATTGACTTCGCGATTGCTTGACCCTAAGATTGGACCCTGAGTTCCTGCGCCACTCATGATCGACCAGGCCATCTCCCACTATCGCATCGTCGAAAAACTCGGCGGCGGGGGGATGGGTGTCGTCTACAAAGCCGAGGATGTGAAGCTGCATCGCTTCGTCGCCCTGAAATTCCTGCCCGATGAAGTAGCCAAGGACGCGCAAGCTCTTGCCCGCTTCCAGCGCGAGGCGCAGGCGGCATCCGCCCTCAACCACCCCAGTATCTGTATGGTTTTCGAGATTGACGAGTGCGAAGGCCAACACTTCATCGCCATGGAGTTTTTGGATGGCCTGACGCTCAAGCACCGCATCGCAGGGCGCCCGCTCGAAAGCGAGATGATTCTGTCGCTCGCTATCGAGATTGCGGACGCGCTCGACGCAGCCCACGCCGAAGGCATCATCCATCGCGACATCAAGCCTGCGAACATCTTCGTGACTAAGCGAGGTCACGCCAAGATTCTCGACTTTGGATTGGCGAAGGTCAGCCTGGCGAGCAGTTCTTCGAGCAACATTGCGTCTTTGAACACGCAGACAGTGGATGCGGATCATCTCACCAGTCCCGGTTCTACGCTCGGAACCGTCGCCTACATGTCCCCGGAGCAAGCCAAGGGCAAGGAACTGGATGCTCGAACCGATCTGTTTTCGTTCGGTACAGTTCTGTATGAGATGGCAACGGGAGCGTTGCCATTCCATGGTGAAACTACGGCGCTCATCTTCAATGCCATATTGAATTCTGATCCGCCCCCGCCGATTCGTTTCAATCGCGATATACTGCCCGAACTGGAACGGATCATCAGTAAGGCGCTGGAGAAGGACCGCAATCTCCGCTATCAGGGCGCAGCGGAAATGCGAGCTGACCTGCAACGGCTGAAGCGAGATACCGAGACGGGACGAGCCAGAGCAGCCACTTCCGGGACAGTGGCAGTTGCACAGGAAGGCGGCTCTCAGGTCAACCAACCGCCGTCGCCGCCATCCGGCTCCTCCCTTGCGCCTGTTCCGTCTCCTTCATCGGGTACTGCGAGGGTCGCCGAAGGTCCGGTCGCGGGCAGGAAGCTCTGGAAGATTCTGGTTCCCGCCGCCGTGATTCTTGTCGCAGTGGCAATCGCGGGAGCGTTCTATTTCCGCACGCGCCGGATCACGCACCGCCTGACCGAGAAAGACACCATCGTGCTTGCCGATTTTGCCAACAGCACCGGAGACGCAGTCTTCGATGACACGCTCAAGACGGCGCTCAACGTCGCTTTGAACCAATCGCCATTCTTGAATGTGCTTCCAGATAATAAGGTCGCAGCGACGTTGAAACTGATGACCAAGCCTCGCGATACGAAGCTCACGTCTGAGGTAGCACGCGAGCTTTGCCAACGTGCGGGCAGCAAGGCTTACATTGCGGGATCGATTGCCAGTCTGGGCAGCGAATATGTGCTGGGATTGAAGGCGGTGAATTGCCAGAGTGGAGACCCGCTAGCCGAGGAGCAGGTGACGGCGGCGTCCAAAGAGAAGGTGCTGGACGCGCTGGGCGAGGCAGCGTCCAAGCTGCGCACTGAGTTGGGCGAATCGCTGGCGACGGTGCAGAGGTTAGATGTTCCGTTGTCAGAGGCAACTACGTCTTCGCTGGAGGCGCTGAAAGCGTACAGCCTAGGACTAAAAGCCAACAACGAGAGAGGCCCCGCCGCAGCCCTGCCTTACGATCAGCGGGCCATTGAGCTTGATCCAAATTTTGCCATGGGCTACAGCGCAGTGGGTACCGACTACTCCAATCTCGGCGAGCTAGGGCGGGCCAGCGATTACTACACCAAGGCATTCCAGTTGCGAGAACACGCCGGCGAACGGGAGAAGCTGGAGATCACGGCCAACTACTATCAGGACGTAACCGGAGAACTGGGTAAAGCGGCTCAGACGTATCAGGAGGAGATTGAGAGCTACTCGCGAGACTACCAAGCACATCTCGATTTGGGCAATGTGTACGCTGCACAGGGACAGTATGAGCGGGCTACGGAGTCGTATCGCCAAAGCGTTCGCCTCGCCCCCGATAGTGGTGGCCCCTACGCAGACCTTGGCAACAGCCTGATCTCCTTGCAACGTTTTGACGAAACACGGCAGATCATCCACGAAGCGCAAGCGCGAAAGCTGGATGGCTTTGCACTCCACAATGCTCTCTATGCTCTTGCCTTTCTCGGCTCGGACTCGGCGGCGATGGCGGAACAGCAACAGTGGTTTGCGGGAAAGCCCGAAGAGAACTTTGGGCTGGCGCTGGCGTCCGACACCGAGGCATACGCCGGTCATCTGGGCAAGGCGCGGGAACTGACCAAGCGGGCTGTGGACGCGGCCATTCGGGTGGACAGCAAAGAGACAGGGGCGATCTGGCAGGAGAATGCCGCTATCGCACAAGCCGCTTACGGCAATCCCGCGGAAGCGCGACAGTCAGCGGCAGAGGCGTTGAAGCTGGCTCCCGCGAGTCAGGGCGTCGAGGTCGAAGCCGCACTGGCGTTTGCCATGGCGGGCGATACAGCCCGAGCCGAATCCTTGGCCCAAGACTTGGGGAAACGCTTCCCGCTGGACACCCAGATGCAATCGCTTTGGCTGCCCGCAATTCAGGCGCAATTGGCGCTGGACAAGAAGAACCCTACTGCTGCCCTGAATGCGCCGCAAGCTGCTTCCCCCATTGAGTTGGGGCAAATTGTGTTCGTCGCCAATATTTCCTGCCTCTATCGCGTGTACGTCCGCGGAGAGGCATACCTGGCGGCCGGACAGGGCAAAGAAGCCGCCGCCGAGTTCCAGAAGATCATCGACCACAGCGGGATCGTCTGGAACTGCTGGACGGGAGCCTTAGCTCATCTGGGAGTGGCGCGGGCTAACGCCTTGCAGGCGAGAACGTTCCAAGGACAGGGGCAGGGAGCGGATGCCGATGCCGCCCGCGTCCGGGCGCTCGCCGCCTACAAAGACTTCCTCACCCTCTGGAAAGACGCCGACCCCGACATCCCCATCCTGAAGCAAACCAAGGCGGAGTACGCCAAGCTGCAATAGTCAGAGAGTCATTCCTCGCACTCCACCGTGGACCGGTAGCTGTCGTTATCAGCGATAGCGCTTATTGAATGAGAAGTGACGATCGTCCTCCCGACGCGGCCCTTCGTTCGCATACCGCATCAGCCCAAGGGAGCGTGGGCGACGACGCGCCTACGCTGGCTGCTGGCTCGAGGCTTTTCTAGGGCATGTTGACGACTTGCCGGAAGCTGCTTTTGCCTTCGCCGGTGGCAGGAGGTTCTTCTCCGAGCAACTTGGCGGTGATGCGCAAGGCTTCTATTTCTTGTTTGACTCTGACGATTTCCTGTTCCTTCATGCGAAGCACTTCGAGGGGATTCTTCATGGGGGAGGGCTCCTTCGAACTATTAAAATCAACTATCAATCAGGCAACGAACTATAACCTGTAGGCTGAAAGCCAGAAACATCACGAAGGTACCTGTTTGCTTTCGTCTTTGCTTTCGACTCTGCTTTCGACAATGGTCTCAGTGTGCCAGGTGGTATGGGTGTCCTTTCAAAATGGTAAAAGCGCGGTAGAGTTGTTCCAGCAATACCACTCGCGCTAACTCGTGGGCAACTGTCATTTTTCCTAGGGAGAGTAACAAATTCGCTTCCTGGCGGGTCTCGGCGGTGAATCCATCGGCCGGGCCCACGGCGAACAATAACGGTAACGGATTGCGATCCTGATGATTTGCCAGAAATGCTGCCAGCTCTTCTGAGGAAAGCTGCTTTCCACGACTGTCGAGCAGCACCAGAGTTGAGGGCTGGCGCCCACGCAGCTTGAGCAGGGCGGACTCGTCGTTCAGCGCCGTTCCCTCGGCGTCGGCATAACGAGTCAGCCGCTTCAGGTACTCGTTGGTCAATGTCTGGATGGCGGGTTCTTTGGTTTTGCCAATCCATGCAATTTTCAACTTCACATGGGAATTTAATCACAGCGGGTCGGGGGAGCGGGGAATTTAGACCGGGTTCACCGAAAACCAGGGGAATCTGGCGCGACGTATTTCAAATCGAGCTATCGCCGAACTGCAGATTAGAAGCCTGCTGCTTATTGCAAACGGTCACCGATCTTGCCGGCTATTTTTTCCGCAGCATCCACACTGACGCCACTGGCGCGCAGGTCGATGTTCACCATGACGTCGCCCTTACGCATCATCAACCCCGAGCCGTCCGGCGTGAGGTAAGCTTCATCCCCGACATTGGGCACCGTCGTGAAGGTGCTTACGCCGGAAATGCTTGGCACGCCGTGGGCAAGTTTCATTGCCATAACTCCGCCTTTCCAGGTGAATTCGACATCCAGCCGGCGGTCGCCTCCGCTGCCGTAGTGGTATTCGCACGCGCTGTCGCCGCGCGGCTCGGCGGCTTGCACCGGTTGGCGGAGAATGGCGCTGACTTCGCTCGAGGAAAGCAGGCATGGGTTTCTGTTGCCGGTGTAAGCAGGCGCATTTGTGCCCATCTCCTGGGAAAACTCGTGGGCCTTTTGCTTGACTCGGTAGGCGACGTAGAAGCAGCCGCCGGCGACCAGCAGTATCAGGAAGACGAAGACTACCACGATGATCAGGATGATCTTCAGCGCCGAGCTGCCACCTGTTGCGGGAGCTGGCGGGGGAGCGTATGGCGCAGCTGCCGCGACAGCGACAGGAGGAGGCGCGGGCGCGGGGGTGGCGGCAATGGCTGGTTCAGCCGGGGCGCCGGGTATGGCCGCGCCGCACTTTGAGCAGAATCTCACGCCGGGCGCGATGGGAGATCCACAATTCCCGCAGAATCCAGGCACGTATCACCTCCGCAGGGCTGCTGCCATAAGCCTCGAACGCCATCATCACAGAAAATCCAGCGACGGACGATGAACACGATAAGCAGCACAGCCCCAATAAGCAGGCCGAATATTACGTAGCTTTCGCCCGCGGGTCAAGATGAAAGCGCGAAAACTCAGAGTCTGCTCGCCCCGGCGGTGCTAAACTACCCTGACTGTATGGCTGAGAATGGTCGTTCCCACACGCTGCTGTGGATTGTGATCGGTGGGGGAGTTTTCTTCCTCTTCGTGCTGGCGGTGTTTACGCTGGTCTATTTGACTCTGCACGCGGGCGGAGAGCAAGCGTCGTCGCTGAGCTTCGGAGACAAAATTGGGGTGGTGGAACTGGAAGGGGTGATTCTTGATTCCAGCATCATCGTGCCGCAGCTCAAGAAATTCGGCGATGACGATTCCATCAAAGCCATCATTCTGCGGGTGAATTCTCCCGGCGGAGGAGTGGCGGCGTCGGAGGAGATTTATCGCGCGGTCAAGCGCTTGCGCGACGAGAAGCACAAACGCATTGTGGCCTCGATCAGCACGGTGGGCGCCAGCGGCGCATACTACGTTTCTTCTGCGACTAATAAAATCTATGCCGACAACGGCAGCGTGGTGGGATCGATCGGGGTGATTGCCGAGTGGGTGAATTACGGCGACCTCATGCGCTGGGCCAAGTTGAAGCCCGAGGTGCTGAAGGTGGGCGCGCTCAAGGACACGGGCGATCCCAGCCGCGAGATGACCCCAGAAGAGCGGGCCTACATGCAGTCTCTAATCGACAACATGTATGGCCAGTTCGTGCAGGCAGTAGCCGATGGGCGCCACGCGAAGACCGACGACATAAGAAAAATCGCGGATGGCAGGGTGTGGACCGGGCAGGAAGCGCTCCCCATGCACCTGATCGATCAAATCGGCGACTTCCAGACTGCGGTTGACGATACGGCGAAGTCTGTCGGGATCAAAGGCGAGCCGGTGCTGGTGCATCCGGAAAAAGATCGCAAAACTTTGTCTGACCTGCTGTTTGGCGATATTTCCCAGTGGCTGCCGACGCGTGAGAAGCTGTTGGACAACCAGATGGGATTCTATTATCTGTGGAAGTGAGATACCCAACATTCCTGTCATCCTGAGCGGAGGCGACGGTCGCGGAGCGAACGGCGGCGGAGTCGAAGGATCCCTTAGAGTCAAGCACAACCAGAGCAACATCATGGAATTCTGCCGGCGCCTCGGATCATCAGTACTGTTAGAATTCCCCGAAGCGGCATGAGATTAAGTACTACGTCGGGGTCCTTCGACTCCGCAGACTCTCCGCTTCGCGGAGAATCTGCTGCGCTCAGGATGACAGTTTCATAGAGGGGTTTAAAATGCCACTTGCGCACAACCCCTGAAATTTGAGAAGGTTATGCAGGCCCTGATGTGGCTCGGGAGCCCCGACCCCAGACGCAAGCCACTTTCATTACGACAATTACGGAGCGAAGAGGCGTATGACCAAGGCTGACCTGATCGATGAAGTGTCCCAACTGGCAGAGTTAACCCGCAAGGACAGTGAAGTTATTGTCGAAACCATTTTTGACAGCATCGTGCGCTCGCTGCGCGTAGGCGACAAGATTGAGATTCGCGGCTTTGGCAGCTTTCGCACGCGGCAACGCAAGCCGCGCGTGGGCCGAAATCCCAAGACGGGCGATCGCGTGGAAGTCCCTGCCAAGAAGATTCCATTCTTCAAGCCGAGCAAGGAACTGAAGGATCTGGTGAATACGGGAGTGACGGAGACGGCCGCGTCGGCACCGGCAACGCCCGCGTCTCCGACGCACTAAGGTGCTCGCAACGCTCGCTTGCCCGGACGAGGCGTCCGGGCCTACGTGATTCCCGATTAGTCTGCATGCGATCCCGATTGTGCTCCTGATGCGTCCGCTGTGGTTAAACCAGATTCATGTTTGCCCGCAAGATTCGCGTGGAGTACGAGCACAACGGACGCCGTCTGCCTTGCGCGCTGAAGTGGCTGGACAGTTTCTCCATGCGCAACTTCACCAACGCCAGCGTTTTTGACAATACTTTGCCTCTGGCCGACGGCCTGATGGAAATTGGCACCCAGGTTCCGCTCACCGAATTGAAAGATGCAATGGAAGACTGGTTCCGGCGGAAGAGCTACATCCCGAAAGACGCGTCGTTGGTGCTAACTGAGACGCCGCCAAAGGCCGTTGCAACTCACGAGTAATATTGCGGATTCCGACTGGTAATCATTTCGCGTGACGGTGAGATCACCTAGCCTTCGGGAACTTCGACCCGGGGCTCGCGAAGAGATTTCGCTTTGTTTGCGCCCAGCTTCGGACCTGCCCACGCTGCGATACGGTAACCCAGCAAGACCGCGAGAATAACGCCGTATTCCAGGGGCAGGTGAATGTCGGCTTTCACCAGCCACCAGTAATGAATCACTCCCGCAATCGCGCTGAAATAAATCAGGCGATGCAGCGCTTGCCAGCGTCTCCCGCCCAGACGCCGGATCCATCCTGTGGTCGAAGTGAGCGCCAGCGGGATCATCAAGACGAATCCGGTGAATCCCACGGTGATGAATTTTCGTTTAGCGATATCGTGCAGCATCTCGTGCAGGTCGAAGAATTTGTCCAGCCAGATGTAGGTGAGGAAATGCAGGGTGCCGTAGAAGAAGGCGAAGAGTCCGAACATGCGGCGGTAGCGGATCAGCCAGAGCCGTCTGGTCAGCTTGCGGACAGGGGTGATGGAGAGCGTGATCAGCAGGAAGCGCAGAGTCCAGTCGCCGGTCGCGTGAGTGATTACTTCGATCGGATTCGCGCCGAGGTTGCCGCTGTAGGCTTTCCATCCGAGGAGCGCCAAGGGGATAAGGCAGGCGAGAAAGATTACGGGTTTGAAGCGGCGAATCATAAGGCGATCAACTCTTTGCTCTCCACCGAACTTCAAGATTCGTATCAGGGTATGCCTTCAGGCATACCGTCAGCCAGTGAGAGTAGATTCGGCTTCAGCCGCCGCTCTCCCCAGCGGCTGAAGCCGGCCGGACTTGATCGCGATTACGATATAGCTGAAGCCATATCCTGATACGAATCCCAAGTCTTACGCGGCTGTGAAGTCAGAAATTCTTTTTTAGGTCCATGCCGCTGTACAGGCTTGCGACCTGATCGTAGCCGTTGAACATCAGCGTGGGACGTTTTAGGAATTCGCCCAGCCGCCGCTCCTTAGCTTGGCTCCAGCGGGGATGATCCACATTTGGATTCACGTTCGCGTAGAAACCGTACTCGTTCGGAGTCATTACGTTCCAGGTATTCCGCGGCTGGCTGTCGGTGAAACGGATGCGCACAATCGCCTTGCCGCTCTTGAATCCGTACTTCCACGGGACTACGATGCGCAACGGGGCGCCGTCCTGGTTGGGCAGTGCTTCGCCGTACATTCCGAAGCACAGCAGAGCCAGCGGGTGCATGGCCTCGTCCATGCGCAGGCCTTCTACATAAGGCCAGTCGAGTACGCGGCCGCGCTGGCCCGGCATCTGTTTGGGATCTTCGATGGTGGTGAACTCGACGAATTTCGCCTTGCCGGTTGGCTTGGCTTTATTGATCAACTCGCTGAGCGAGAATCCCACCCACGGGACGACAATCGACCAGCCTTCCACGCAGCGATGGCGGTAAATCCGCTCCTCGGGCGCAGCTATTTTGGTAATCGTGTCGACGTCGAGGACCTGTTTCTTCTCTACGGCTCCGTCGATGGTCACCGTCCAGGGGCGGGTCTTGAAATCCTTGGCCAAGCCAGCGGGCTCATACTTATCGGTCGAAAACTCGTAATAATTGTTGTAGTTGGTGACATCCTTGTAGGGTGTGATGGTTTCGTTGGTGGAGAAAGAGCTTTTCTTGATGCCGTCGATTTTCGCGTTGGCCTGCGCCGTAATTGAAGGCGAAGCGAACTCATGAAAACCGACGCCCGCCGCGGCCGCAGCGCCGGCCAGAGCCGTGCCCGCGAGAAACTTGCGGCGGTTCAGAAATAAACTCTTCGGGGTGATCTCGGACGATCGAATATCGGCAGCCTTTTTTATCAACATAAAGTGAATCCGCAGCTCAAAAAAATCCTCAGCTTAATGTACGAGAGTCGGCCTTCGCTTGGATTACCGGCTTAACTCTCTTATGGATAAGACGCCGATGGGCTCAAAAAGTTGCACCGTTGACATAGGCGTCAGTTCATAATATTGAGAACGATGGAGGGCGGGCGTCTCGCCCGTCCAACCGGGCGGCAAACATGTCGGGGAATCGAGACAGAGCACTGACGAAAAACAGCAGCGCCCCAGGCCAAACCAATTAGCACATGGCGAATGTACGCAACCTAACAGACTTGCTTTAACAGCTGTGGTATAAGTGGCCTGCTTACTTGGAGCACGTCATGGTCGGTGACGAAAAGGAACGCTGGATGGAACTATGCGAACTGGCCACCAAGGAGCAAGACCCAGTTAAGCTGATGGAGCTGGTTGCAGAGATTAATCGCATCCTGGAATCGAAAGAACAACGCCTGAAAGCAGCAGACCCCAAAAGCACTGGGAAGGAACCTCCGGCGTCGAGCGACGGCCAGAGCTAGGCCGTTTTACGGTTGGGCGTGCGTTTCTAAGCTGCGCTCGTCCAGCACTTCGCGCACCTTGCGCGACAGCATTTGCAGGGTAAACGGTTTCTGCAGGAATGCGGTGCCGGAGTCGAGCACACCTTCATGCGCGATGGCGTCCTCGGTATAGCCGGAGAGATACAGCACCTTGGTTTGCGGATACGACGCGCAGAGTTTCGCAGATAACTCGCGTCCGCTCATGCCTGGCATCACTACATCAGTTATCAGGATGTCGATTGTGCCAGGATGAGCAGCAGCGATCTGCAGCGCCGCTTCTCCGTGGTCAGCTTCCAGGACTTTGTATCCCTTCGCCTCCAGAGTTTCGCGAACCAACTGGCGCACCGATTCTTCGTCCTCCACCAACAACACAGTTTCTGAGCCGCCACTCTGCGCCGACGAAGCGCCCACGGCACCCACTGGTTCCAGGGCATCTTCGACCCGCGGCAGATAGATGCGGAACGTCGTGCCCTGTCGCAGCTCGCTGTCCACCAGAACATACCCTCCACTCTGCTTGATGATTCCGTACACCGTCGAAAGCCCGAGACCCGTGCCTTTTCCTTTTTCCTTGGTGGTGAAAAAAGGCTCGAAGATGCGCAACTGCGTCTCTTTATCCATCCCATGGCCGGTGTCGCTGACGGACAGCACTACGTAATCACCGGGCTTAATGTAGCTGTACTCCCGGCGAAGGTCATCATGGTTCAGACAGGCGTTGGAACTCTGGATCGTGATTTTTCCACCATCGGGCATGGCATCTTTGGAATTGACCACCAGATTCATGATGACTTGCTCAATCTGCCCGGCATCAGCCCGCGTGCGGCCGAGGTCAGGCACGAGCTGCGTGTGCAACTCGATGTTCTCTCCGATCAGCGGACGCAGCAGGCGCTCCATGTCCTCGACGATAATGTTCAGGTCGACGACTTTCAGTTCCAGCATTTGCTTGCGGCTGAAAGCCAGGAGCTGGCGAGTCAGAGTGGTGGCCCGATCGGTCGCCTGGTGAATGGCCTCGATCTTCGGATACAGCGGATTGCTCTTGCGAGTGTGCTCGAGCAAGACTTCCGTATAGCCGCTGATCACCATCAGCAAATTGTTGAAGTCATGCGCCACCCCTCCTGCCAGGCGTCCCACCGCTTCCATTTTTTGCGCCTGGCGGAACTGGTTTTCCAGCACCCGCCGTTCCGTAATATCCTCGGCGATGACTTCTACCACCTCGGCAGTCTCTTCGGGGCTGTTAACGACGCGACCGCTCAAGCGCACCGTAATCGCGTTGCCATCCTTGCACTTCCAGCGGACTTCAACGTTGTCCAAACGCGCCCCTCGCTGAAATTCGCCCATGACCCGTGCCTGCTCGCTGGGATCCAGAAACACGTCCGACTTTGGATCCAGGGCAAGCACTTCCTCCGCCGAATCGTACCCAAGCATCGTGATCAAGGCGGGGTTCACGTCGAAGAATCTGCCCTCCAGGCTGGAGCGGTAAATCCCGTAAACCGCGCTCTGCACCAGCGAGCGGTAGCGCGCTTCGGAACGGCGCAGAGCCTCCTCGTTGCGTTTGTATTCAATGGCGCTGGCGAGCTGCTGCGAGACGAACTGCAGAATCTGTTTTTCTTTCTCCGCGAAACGCATGTTGCCGCTGTAGCTCTGCACCACCAGCACGCCGAAGGTATTGTTGCCGGCTTGCAGCGGGACGCCGAGCCAGTCCAGCGACGACGCTCCGATCAACTCGACCTCTCCCTGTTTCACCAAGCGGTCAAAGACTTCCGGGGTACACAACAGCGGCTCCCCGGTCCGCAGCACATATTCGGTCAGACCTTTGCCCAGCTTCTTGGCAGCGGGTCTCGTATCCTCTTCGTCCTCAAAATAAGGAAAGCTGACTAGTTGCGTCAGCGGATCATACAAGGCAATGTAGAAATTGCGGGCATACATCAGCTCGCCCACAATGCTGTGAACCGCGGTATAAAACTGCTGCAGGTCGTCGGCGGTGCTGGTTTTTTGGGTAATGCGGTACAACGCCGAATGCAGAGCCTCGGCCCGTTTCTGTTCCGAGATATCGCGATACATTACGCACATTGCCGCCTGCTTGCCATCGATCACAATGGAAGCAGTCGAGATAAAAACATCCAACTGGGTCCCGTCCTTGCGCTGGCGCTTGGTCTCGAGGACAACTTTTTGCCCTTTGACCAACAGGTCCGCGATCCAGCAGGTTTCCGCGCTGCGATCCGGCGGGACGATCAGCGAATCGATGCGCTGTCCGAGCGCCTCTGCGGCGCCGAAGCCAAAAATGCGGGTGAACTCGCCATTGATGCGCGTAATCCGGTATTCCGGATCCAGAATCGTAATGGCTTCCGGCGCACACTCCACCAATTGCTCAAGGTACTCTCTTTGCAACTCGGGGCTGTCGGGAGCAATGCTGGAGGTCACTGCTTCGGAGGTTGCCGTGATGATCTCAGCCGGACTGGAGACCAACGGCGTGCGACGCTGAAGTGCCTCTCGAAGAAACTTCGCGCGTGAAAGCTCAGCCGACATCGCTGGCCGGGTGATGTGGTCACCCATTCTGATCCCCCTCGGTTTACACCAGAGCCACTTAAGATGTTAGATTGTCAAGCAGTTACTCGAAAGTTACGGAGGTAATTTCAGGCAGGGGAATTAATCACAATGTAGCCGCCGCTATTTCATGCCGGTGGCCAGCATTTCACACACCCGCCGAAGCACATCGCGCTGTTCAGTCGTGACGGCGAGAAATTCAAAGCCATGACGCAAACCGATGCGGTAACGCACCAGTGCGCGCAGCTTCAGGGGATACGCCGCCAGAGGCAGCGAAAGTTCCATGGAAACCACTTCGCCGGCTTCCAGTTCTCCGGTCAGGGTTCCGCCTACGCCATCCTCGCCCAACTCATTCGAACGTCCCCAAAAGGATGTTGTCTCCCCGGAGCGAAAGATGTCCACCGCGATGCGCATATCGACGGGATAGCGCGGATACCGCCGCGGGCTGTGTTTAGCGGGTTTCGAATTGGAAATAAAACCCTCCGTTTTCTTTGGTATCCTTAGCAATCGGGCGCTGGAGGTTTGAAGGGGCGCGGCTTCAAGCC
Source organism: uncultured Acidobacteriota bacterium (assembly GCA_963696635.1). GTDB lineage: Bacteria > Acidobacteriota > Terriglobia > Terriglobales > Acidobacteriaceae > JABDBE01. The sequence goes on along the minus strand of CAVOKX010000019.1, from coordinate 298,372 downwards.
GCGCCGTACAGTTCAAGGACTTATGGCACGGCTAGGAAGCCGTGCCCTTTCAAAACTCTCAACGCCGAGCATTTTTCCGCAGCCTCCTCCAGCCGTGCCGTATGTCGCTACGACGTCACGACGGCGCGGCTCGAAGCCGCTCCCTTTCAAACCCTGACGCCATTTACCGGTTTTCCGGCAGCCTGTTCCCGCGCTGCAGGCCGCAAGATCATTCTTAAACGGCCCCCTAATTTCCGTGCAACGGGTATCCGGGCTCCAGCGGCAACTTCCCGCTGACCTTCACTACCGTCACTCCTCCGCTGATGGAATACACATCCACCAACCCCACCGCCCCGGGAATCGATTCAACTTTCTTCAGCACATCCTCGTCGGAATCGACCACCACCACCGCCGGATGGTTGGTCCTGCCATGGTTCGCGCTCGCGATAGTCGCTTTCACTTCGTCCTTCGACATGGCGTAGACTTTCTCCAGCAGCAGCTTCATTTCGGGTGCGGTCGGATCACGGGTGATGAAGCTAACCGGCTTGCCATCCGGCCAGCGGCTCACCTGGCCCTTGCAGATCTTCGCCAGTTCAGGAAAAGTGATCGCCACCAGTTCGTTCGATTTGTTCGAAATCAGCGCCAGATCCTTGGACTGTGCCAGCGCAGTCCAACCCAGCACCACCAGTGTGATCGCAAGAACACGTCGCGAATACACATGCCCTCCAGTCTCGCCCGCCGTTGGATGTCTCTGATTCTCCTCGAAGTGCGCCAGCCGCTCAATGACAGAAGAAGTACGTACCACAGCCGCCAATAAGCAGCGGGCGACTCCGGTTCCACCCCAGCGAATCTTCATGCCCAACGGTACAGCGATTCCTGTAGCGGAGTCGGTAATGGCTTATTCTGAAATTAGTCAACCGTTGGATTGGCACGCGGATTGCCTCTTATTTTATTTGCAGCCCTCTACTTCTACGGGGTCGGTCATATATACAAGCAACCCACCGAGAGATTTTCTAGGGATTTCAATCCCAGAGATGACGATCCTCTGCTCCATCTCCGGCGGCCTTCACAGATCGCGGAACCGCAAGGCTTATCCAGAGCAAGCATAGCGCGATAACGGTCAGGATGGAACTTCGTATAGGCGTCAGTTTTCATTTGCAATGCCTCCCGAGCGATGATTTAATCATAAAAAGCGAAAGGCCCGATCTCTCGGGCCTGATGTAAAAGCGTGCTTGGAGCTATTATGCCACAAGCGCGTCAATTAACACGCAATTCTTCAAATACCACTCTCCCGGTTCCCAAGCGCACCGCCTCAATGGATCGCTCGGTAAGCACGAACGAAGCTCCACGCAAATCTAATACGGGCGTTTCGCGTGTGGCTTCGTCTGCGAAGCCTACACGCTCTGCAACTTCGTCAACGTGGTATACCGACCCAGTAAAGTGGTCCTCAGTTCCGTTGGTATACACCGTCAACCTCAATACAGTTCTCGATTTCTTCCATCTACGAAACTTCAAGAATGCATCTTCAGAAGAATCCATTTTCTTTCACACCCTGTATTGCAACCTGTTTACACAAGCAAGGCTCTTAGCGGCCATACTTCCGTGGTCAGTCCAGCGGCCATTGCAGGCGTTACGCGAAGCGATGAGTGCACCCGCACGAAATTATAGTGTGCGAAGTGCAAAGCGCAAGCGGCCTTCAAATTCTCAAGCCGCTTCGAGAAAGCGTTCGTCAGGCGCGTGAACCTCCGCATCTGCATTCGGATCGTCAAATTCTGCCGCTCGACAAAAGACGTACTCACATGCGCCGGATCGGGCACGCCGCTAATCGTTCTGGATATAACCTCCAAGATTGGGCTTGGGGAGTACCGTTCATTGCCATGCTGCCCATAGTCGCCATAGAGCTTTTTGAGTTGCGCGTAGTCGGCATCCCCGGCGAAGGACTGCTCGACCGCTTTGGTATAGAAAATATACGCATCCGTGGTGAGCTGAATCTTGTGGACCGATAGACGACGATACAATTCCAGCATGAATGCTTGCGTGTTTTCGCTGTTACGCTTGCCCACAAAATATGAAGGCACCAGCTTGGTATCCGCATCTAAGGCCACGTAAACCCATTGGTCGCCAAACTCAGCCGGATCACTGTCTTTGACGTGACGGGCCTTCTTGCCTACGTAGGTCCATATTTCGTCGCACTGCAAGCGACGACAAGATAGCTGGCGCATCCTGGTATCGAGCAGGGACGCGCAGTTCTCGCCCGTTCGTAGTAGCAAAGAGTTGATGGTGTTGCGGTCCACGTCCGTCATGCGGCTGATAGATCGTAGAGAATTGCCTTCGACAAGGCCAGAAATTACGGCGAGTTTCTTTTCCGTGGAGAGTGTGTACATTTCGGCTCCTCATTTCCCGCTTGACGGGAGAGTGAGGCAAGCCGATAATCGGAGTTGAGCACTATGACTACGGCTTGCCGTGGTTATGGTTTCAGGGCCGCTTGAGTGTTTCAGCACTCAGCGGCTCTCAGTGTTTGCGCCTGTCATTGGTGGCGGCGGCATCGTGAACTTCTCCTTTCAATCTGAGATACTTTTCCCGCTTTCTCCGACGCGCTCCAAACAGCAAAGGGTGACGTTTTAGTGCAGATTCGATTGCCTGTCGATTGCCTTCACCGAATCCGATGTGACTAAAGAATTGTTCCATCTCCGCAATTCTAGCCTCGGACACGAATGATAAATATTCGCGCATAGCTTCCCAAAGCGGAAGATGAGCACGCCACTTCTCGAACTCGGTTGCGTTCGTGGCATACATGCTCGTAATTCTTTGCGCTTCTCGTTCGGTATAGTCCCCATCAAACTGTTGAGAGTGCCAATCCCAAGGACCGATGAGTGCTAATAAACGTTCGATACGTTGTTTCCTTCGCGTCTTTTCCTCACGCAAATCAAGGAACTCGTTATACGCAGGAGCTAGCTCCTTCATCCGTGTTTCTACCGCCTGCATTCTAGTGACTTCATGATGCAAGCGGTCACGCATTAACGCTTCTACTGGATGCTCAGTTACCTTCATGGAAAGACAATAACACCAATTAATAACCTTTGCAAGAAAAACGGTTATGTCGATGATTATTTTCTCCGCTCGCTGCTGGCAGCCGGAACAGGTATCCCGAATAGTTAATGTAGGACGGTGCGCAGGTCTCACGAAGCACCGCCTTTTCCACAGGCTGATTTTTTCTCAAACCAAATTAAGCCACTACCAGCGGAGTCCCGTTTCGCCTGAATCCTTTGTTTTTGCGTTATCATCTTCCTTGTAAGGAGGAATCAAATGGCACATGAGTTACCCGCTCTCCCCTATGACTATTCGGCTCTCGAACCGACCATCGATGCGCAGACCATGAAACTGCATCACGACATGCATCACGGGGCCTATGTCAAAAATCTGAACGCGGCCCTGGAAAAATATCCGAACCTGCAATCGAAGAGTGCCGAGGAACTGATCCGCGACCTGAACGCCGTTCCCGAGGACATCCGCACCGCCGTACGCAACAATGGCGGCGGACACGTGAACCACTCGATGTACTGGAAGATCATGAAGCCCAAAGGCGGCGGCGACCCCAGCGGCGCGATCGCCGATGTCATCAAGAAAACTTTCGGCAACTTCAAAGATTTCCAGACTAAGTTCAACGATGCCGGCGCAAAACAATTTGGTAGCGGCTGGGTCTGGCTAGCCGGAAAAACGAACGGCGAGGTGCAGATCATCAGCACGCCCAACCAGGACAACCCCATCTCCCAAGGCCTGTTCCCCATTTTCGGCAACGACGTTCTGGGAACACGCCTACTACCTCAAGTACAACAATCGCCGCCCTGAATACCTGGCGGCCTGGTGGAATGTAGTGAACTGGGAAGAAGTCAATCACCGCCTGAAGACATTCCAGGCCCATCACGAACCAGCGTTAGCGGGACGATAATTACAAAGATGGCGGGGCCGGGTCCAAGACCCGGCCCGCCAAAATCACGTGGGACAGCCGTCCTCGGCTGTCCGGCGGAGCAAAGCTCCGCAGTGCTGGTATCGGCACAAATCCAACCGACCTCCGATCCCGAAAATTCCATTGGCGACTTTTCTGCAATTCCTGTGCATCCTCTGTGGAAATTATTCTGATCGAAACCGGCCAATCCCTTTTCCCAATTTGAATCCGCCGGAAAAGCCGCACATCCATGGGCAGAAGAATCGTTTCCATAAATTTTGTTGATCGCGGTTCATCCTGGAAAAAACGCAGCTTACTTTTCCTCTACTGCACCAAAAGTCGGTAATTGACCTCCTCGGCTCGCGCGGGTAGATTCGTCCTCACCTCGCCAACATTTTCAGCTAACAAAATTGCGCCTCTAGCAGGCTGAATTGGAGAGAGGCAGGAATCGGAAAACCGGCAGTCGCGTAGCGACAGAACGTTTTTCATTGTCCCTCCCCCGAAGGGTAAATGAACGTGAAGAAAAACTCTGCAACCTGGAAGATTTATCGCACTCGCTTCTTGATCAAAGCCCGGCAACTCACTCAGCCACTCTTCTTCGTCGACGCCCTCGGACGCGAACATTGCGGCCAGGCTGGTGACTATCTAGTGGAATCATCCGACGGCGCTCGCCGCATCGCGCCCCGCTTGATTTTTGAAGATGTTTACGTGGCCATGGGCCTTGCCAACGAACACTGGCCCTCGCCACGACAGCCAAATGTGGCCATTCCGGCTTCCAAACGTCGCATCTCCAGCAGTTCCGCAGCCACGGCCTAGCCGCAGTGGAGGACGGGCGTCTCGCGAGCCTGCCCTGAGCGAAGTCGAAGGGTCTCCACGCAGCCAAGCTCACGTAGCCCCGGACGCCTCGTCCGGGGAGCGGAGCAAAGGGGCGGTGGCTATCCACTATGTTCTGCGTTTGAATCGAAATTGGAATCTCGAGTTAAGGAGGTCCGGCAACACACCACAAAGCGGCGCCCGAAGCTGCCACCGCGAACCATTGCCTATGACCAGGACATTCTCCTTCCACCCGCCGGTGATTCAAGCGCCCATAGCCGGCGGCGGGGACACGCCCGCGCTGGTAGCCGCGGTTTGCAATGCGGGCGCACTCGGCTTCATTGGCGCCGCCTACCTCTCTCCCGCCCAAATCCATGAGGCTGGCCGAGAGGTTGAAGCACGCACGACGCAAGCCGTTCGGCATCAATTTGTTCGTCCCAGCGAAATCAACCGAACCGCCCCGCGACCCTAGCTCCGGCCTTAAAAAAGTAGCTCCCTTTCTACGCAGAAGTTGGTTTGCCAGCCCCGTCCATGCCTGACAGCGCAAACGATCCATTCGAGGAACAGCTTGCCGCAGCACTCGACGACAGGCGCGTCCTTCTTCAGCTTCACCTTCGGACTTCTGCCGGAAAGTGCGACCCGAGCCATCAAGGATCGCGGCATGTTTCTGATAGGCACGGCTACCACAGTCGACGAAGCAGTCGCGCTGCAGAAGGCTGGCGTCGATGCAGTGGTCGCGCAGGGCAGCGACGCCGGCGGGCATCGTGGAACATTCTCTGCCGATTTCAGCACCGCGCTGATTGGAACCATGTCGCTGGTTCCGCAGGTAGCCGATGCCGTCAGGATTCCCGTGATTGCCTCGGGAGGAATTATGGACGGACGCGGCATCGTTGCCGCTCTCGCCCTCGGCGCCAGCGCCGTACAAATGGGCACAGCCTTCCTGACTTGCGATGAAGCCGGCGTCCCGGAAGCGTACAAGCAAGCCATCCTGAACGCCCGCGAAGACCAAACCCACATTACCCGAGCGTTTTCCGGCAAACCTGCGCGCGGTATCGTCAACCGCTTCATGACCGAAGTGGAAAAGGACGGCTCGCCCGACAGCATCCTTCCCTTCCCGCTGCAAAACAAGCTCACCCGCCCACTTCGGACCAAGGCCGCTCAGCAGGGGCAAGCGGAATTCCTATCGCTCTGGGCAGGGCAAGGCCTGCGGCTTGCCCGCCGCCAGCCCGCCGCCCAACTGATAGCGCGCCTCAAAGACGAAATGGAGACGGCCATGAAAACGCTGCATCTACCCGTATCGAGAGTCGGATGATATCCACTCTTCAACCAATCCGAGAAAACCAGGATCGACCTTGCCGCCGAGCGGGGACGTTTTGGAGACGTAAGGCCAGCCACGTCAAGCCAAAAACCATCACTGTGGAAAAAAAGGGAGAAGGTGGGCATCCGCGCAGTCATTGCTTTGAGATACAATATGTAGTGATTAGGTCTTGACAGCCACAACCTGCGGGAGTACTGTTGCCATCCCATAGGGCAGTAAACGCCTCCGGAAACGGAGGCGGAGCGATGCAAGGGTAGAAGTTAAGGTAAGCGCTGGAAAACAGGGGCGGACGCCGGGCCCGAGGTGACCCCGCGCCGCCCCGCCAACTCAACTTGGTGTCAAGCTTCATTCCTCAAGCCTGACGCCCAAAGCCTGCAACCCGAAAAATAGTGGTGCCGTTTCCCGGTCCGGTCTTCCGGACATCCCCACGGGGGACGACAACAGTTTGACAACTCGGTTGTGGAAAACGCCTCGTCGAGGGCTCGAAGCCCTCTTCGTTCGCGAATGGATGTTTTGAGGAGCTCCCCATGGAAAGTCTGGCCCATCTGGTCTCGGAATCCCTGCTTCGCCACGGCTTAGAGCCGACGTTCGATCATCGCCGCCTGCAGTGGTCAAAGTGGTTTCGCTGCCAGGACAGTTTCAATCTTGTAATGGCTCCCTGCAAACCGGGGCTGTTCGCCCTGGGCGAAGAACTGGCGGTGTTTTGCGGGGCGTCCGAGCCCCGCAGCCGCCATCCTGAGCGAAGCGAAGGATCCCCAAACGAGGGCAAGCGAATGCTTGCGCTGTTCCAAATCTCAGAAGCAAACGACCTCGGGATGGCCCTGGGCCGTCTGTTCTTATCCGGAAACCCCGCCCGCGAACGTTTCGGCAGCGGTCGCTGTTTCGCCCGCTACGTGGTAATCGAGGATCCGGTTCAACGCCGCACCGCCCTCACCGCATTACAGCGATGGATGGCGTCCTCAGCCGAAGCCGTCTCTGGGGTTCCGCAGGCAATCTCAGACGACAACTACGCGACCCGCGATACTGAAGTACCTTCCGATATCCACGTAGCCCCAGACGCCCACGTCCGGGGAGCCGAGCGAAGCTCGGCCGGGTTTACGTCAGGGCACGACCCCGAAACCGCTGGGTTCGTCTCAGGACACTCCGAAAATGCCGGAGTCGTGCATGGGCACAACGTGGACAATGCCGGGTTCGTATCAAGACACGACGTGGATGAACCGGGGTTCGTATCAGGGCACGACTTCAATCGTGCCGCAAACGCAGCGTTATCGACCGCGGCTTTAGCCGCTGCTTCTGCAGATGCTTCGGAACAACCCGAATCATCAAATAAACAGGCCCAGATTGGGCCACCAATGCCGATTCCGTCAGGTTTTTGAGCGTTGCAGTCCCGACACTGGAGTAAAAGTGGTCCATGAAGAGTATTCAATGATGGAGGACGGGCGTCTCGCCCGTCCAGCCGCGAAGCGGCAAAAGTAAGCGGCGGCGCAAGCCGCGTGGAGAGAAAGAAAGCAGGGCCGCGAAGCGGCGTAAGAATGCAGCCCACGGCGCAAGCCGTGGGAAGAGATGAAGGAGATAGACAAGCCCCAGAGGGGCGAAAGAGACGGTTCTGGCGGTTTTCGCAGTCGCAAAATTCTATAAGCAGCGGAGCAAAGACTCCGCGGGAGAAAAAAGATAATGTCGGAAGTCACTATAAAAGGAGCCCACACCACCACCGAGACTGCGACCAGCACCAAGAAAGCCCCGGGCCTGGCCTTCCGCCGCTTCTTCACCAAGCCCGGCGTCTCGCCCTACGACGAGATCGAATGGGAGCGCCGTACCGCTCAGATCACCGACGCCCAAGGCCAAGTGATCTTCGAGCAAAAGGACGTTGAAGTTCCCAAAGACTGGTCGATGACCGCGACCAACATCGTGGCCAGCAAATATCTCCACGGCACCATCGGCACGCCCGAGCGCGAGTCCGGAGTCCGCGCCCTGGTAACCCGTGTCGCTGAAACCATCCGCGACTGGGGCCTGGCACAAGGCTATTTCAAAACCCCGGAAGATGGCGCCACATTCCACGACGAGCTCACCCACATCCTCATCCGCCAATACGCCGCCTTCAATTCGCCAGTCTGGTTCAACGTAGGCTGCGATCGCATCGAACCCAACTCCGACGCCCGCAACTGGCACTGGAACCCGGCAGTTGGCCGCGTAGAATTCGGAGTCACCGGCTACAGCACCCCGCAGTGCTCCGCCTGCTTCATCAACTCGGTGCAGGATTCGCTAGACTCCATCCTCACCCTAGCCAAAACCGAAGGCATGCTCTTCAAGTGGGGATCAGGCACAGGCACGAATTTGTCCCCATTGCGTTCGTCCACGGAAGGCCTAAGCGGAGGCGGCATCGCCAGCGGCCCGCTCAGCTTCATGAAAGGCTTCGACGCCTTCGCCGGGGTAATCAAGTCCGGAGGCAAAACCCGCCGCGCCGCCAAGATGGTTATCCTCAACATCGACCATCCCGACATCATTGACTTCATCGAGTGCAAATCCAAAGAAGAAGCCAAAGCCCACACTCTGGTCGCCGCCGGATACGACGGCTCCTCGCCCGACTCCGAAGCCTACTCGTCCATCTTTTTCCAAAATGCGAACAACTCCGTCCGCGTGACGGATGACTTCATGTACGCCGTCCTCCGCGATACCGACTTCTCCACCAAAGCCGTGCGCGACGGCCGTCCCATGCACACTTTCAAAGCCAAAGACCTGCTCTACAAAATCTCCGACGCGACCTGGCGCTGCGGCGACCCCGGCATGCAATTCGACACCACGGTCAACCGCTGGCACACCTCGAAGAACACCGCCCGCATCAACGCCAGCAACCCGTGCAGCGAATACATGTTCCTGGACGACTCGGCCTGCAACCTGGCCAGCCTGAACCTGCTGAAGTTCGCGCCCAACGGAACGTTCGATGTGGAAGCCTATCGCCACGCCGTAGACATCCTAATCACCGCCCAGGAAATTCTGGTAGACAACGCCGGCTACCCCACAGAAATGATTGGCAACAATTCCCACGATTACCGCCCGCTAGGCCTGGGCTACGCAAATTTAGGCGCGTTGCTAATGGCCGCCGGCCTCCCCTACGACTCCGACGCCGGACGCGACTACGCCGCCTGCGTTACGGCAATCATGTGCGGCCAAGCCTACCTGCAATCTTCAAAAATCGCAGAACAATGCCCAGCGTTGGTCCCCGCGACGGAACCCACAAAAAAAGGCCTAGCCGAAACCAATCTAGGCTCGAACGTTATGCCCGGAGGAGCCTGCCCCGGCTGGTACATCAACCGCGAGCCATTCTTAGACGTAATCCGAATGCACCGCGCCTCGGTCAACAACATCAACAAAAACAACGTCCCCACCGCGCTCTACGAAGCCAGCAAGCAAGCCTGGGACGAAGCCCTCGCCCACGGTGAAAAACACGGCTACCGCAACTCCCAGGTAACGGTCCTGGCCCCCACCGGCACAATCGGCTTCATGATGGACTGCGACACCACCGGCGTTGAGCCCGACCTCGCCCTGGTCAAATACAAAAAGCTGGTCGGCGGAGGCATGATCAAGATCGTGAACAACACCGTCCCCACAGCATTATTCAAGCTAGGCTACAGCCATGATGAAGCCGACAAAATTGTCAGCTACATCGACGCCACCGGCACCATCGAAGGCGCCCCGCACATCAAGGACGACCATCTCGCGGTCTTCGATTGCTCCTTCAAGCCAGCCAAAGGCACGCGCTCCATCGCCTACATGGGACATCTGCGCATGATGGCAGCCACGCAACCATTCATCTCCGGAGCAATTTCAAAAACGGTCAACCTGCCCGAGAACGCCACGGTCGAAGACATCATGGAAGCCTATCTCCAGGCCTGGAAGCTGGGCCTGAAAGCCGTAGCCGTCTATCGCGACGGATGCAAAAAATCGCAACCGCTAAGCGCCGCCGGAACCAGCACCGCGCTCTCGAAAAAAGAAGATGCCCGTGTGGCAGCGCCCGCGCGCGAAGAAGAGAATCCCAACGGCCCACCACGCGCAGTACGCCACAAACTGCAATCCGAGCGCCGCTCCATCACCCACAAATTCAACGTAGGCGGACACGAAGGCTACATCACCGTAGGCCTCTACCCCGACGACAGCGTAGGCGAAATCTTCATCACCATGGCCAAAGAAGGCTCCACCGTCAGCGGCCTGATGGACAGCTTCTCCTGCGCCGTCTCCATCGCCCTGCAACACGGCGTCCCGCTGAAACTGCTGTGCGAAAAATTCGCCCACACCCGCTTCGAGCCCAGCGGCTGGAGCGGCAATCCCGACATCGGCTTCGCCAAATCCATCATGGACTACATCTTCCGCTGGCTCGACCTGCGCTTCTCCACCGGCCAGCAGCAAATGCTATTCGAGAACCTGAGGCTAAGGCCATCAGCCTGTCAGCTCTCAGCCGTCAGAATCGGGAGGGCTCGATGGTTTGCCGGGTTCCGGACCAACGACGAACGACCAACGACCAACGACCGGCACCATCCACGCCGCCGACGCCCTAGCCGGAATCATCGACCTCGGCGACGCGCCAACCTGCTCCTTCTGCGGCTCCATAATGACCCGCAACGGAAGCTGCTATAGATGCGGAAGCTGCGGCAGCACCAGCGGATGTTCGTAAACTGTAATGCGGACACTCCTGTCCGCGAGCGAGATTGAAAAGTGTGGGGTGTGGGGCGGGCGCCCTCGCCCGCCAAGCGGAGCAAAGGTCCGCAGAGATTTAGGAAGCACAAGTGTTGGGAGGGGCATGGCTTCAGCCATGCCGAAACAGGAACCAACCTCGACGGCTTTAGCCGCTGAGGTTAGCAAAGAGTTACAGGGACACAAGGGTGGTGTAGGGCGGGCGCGCGTGAATAAAGTAGACAACCCCAAGCGTCGAGGCAGTGAGAGCGCCCAGTCCAGTTGGTACCCCTACTATGCAGGATTCTCCGAGAGCTTTGCTGAGTCCGTTCTCTCATCCACGGGAGCTACCGAAGGAGACTGGGTTCTTGACCCATGGAACGGCAGTGGTACCACCACGGCCAAGGCCGCATCACTAGGCCTTAACGCGTGCGGTTATGACCTCAACCCTGTAATGGTCCTGGTTGCAAAAGCACGCAGCCTCGATTCGGCTGAGTACTCCAGTCTGAAGCCGCTATCCACTGATATCTGGCGCAAGTCCAGCAAAAACTTCGATATCCGTGCGGGCGACCCTCTCTTAGAGTGGCTGCTTCCACATCCTGTGGCGGAGATCAGAGCACTCGAGGCGGCGATACAGATGCTGCTAATAGACGATAGGCAATACCTGGACGTGAAAACGAGGGGAACGGACACAATTTCTGATTTGGCGGCATTCTTCTACATAGTGCTGTTCCGAACCCTGCGACGAATCACGAGTCCGTTCAGAACCTCGAATCCCACGTGGCTAAAGCAGCCTGTTTCCCCATACGCACGCCTCCGCCCCTCCGGTGACGCCGTCCGGGCCGCCTATAAGGCCGAAGTTGCCAAAATGTTGCCCCGGTCCACCACCAGCCAGCAAGGCCCCCGTGGCGAAAGGGTTCTACAGGTCGCCTCATCCGAGAAACTCCCCTTAGCCGAAGCCTCGGTCGATATTGTGTTGGCATCGCCGCCTTATTGCACGAGGATCGACTACGCAGTGGCAACGTCCGTAGAGTTGTCGCTCTTGGGCTTTGTCCGGGATGCCGGCTTCAGAGATCTGCGCCGGGGGCTGATTGGTACCACGACCGTGCCGAAAGTCGCTCCTGGGATTTCGAAAGACTGGGGTGGGACTTGCTTGAGCTTCCTGGAGCGTTTGAAAAATCACAGTTCCAAGGCGTCGGCAACGTACTATTACAAGAATCATCTTCAGTATTTCCAGTCAATATCAGCTTCAATTTCGGAAATTGGCCGAGTGCTAAAACCAGGAGGAAAATCTGTTCTTGCCGTTCAGGATTCCTATTACAAAGACTTACACAACAACCTGCCCCTCATCTTTGCCGAGATGGCCTCGTTTCGAGGCCTAGACCTCCAGGACAAATGCGACTTTCCACATTCGCGAACTATGGCGGGCGTGAACCCGAGAGCAAATGGCTATCGCGCTTCATGCGGGGCGATCGAGAGTGTTCTGATTCTCAAAAGGTCCCCATCACGCGCAAAGCAGATCGATGACATTGCCGATGTCGTCTAGCCAGTCGGTCGCGATATTCTGTGGACGCTTCGGTAGCCTCGAGCACATGATTTCGGTCGCGTGGAGGTTCGGTGTGGCTGACAAGCCTAGCTTCACACCGACGTTTCCGGCTTTTCGAGAAGTTTCGTCGCATCGGTGCGCGTAGAAGTTTCGAATCGTGACGAGAAAATCGAAGAAGGTCGTCCTGTAGGCTAGGCCGGCTCCTACACAGGTCATGTTGGACACTCCGACTCTTCGCAGCAGTTTCAGAAAATCGTTTAAGTTGTGCCATGCCGGCTCATCGCGCCGGGTAACGAAACCCTTGCGAAATCCGGGATTCTTTTGCTTTACCGCGAAAATAAGAGCCGCTTGAGCGTTTGGAAATGTCCCGGAGGAGAGTGTGATCTTTGCCCCTGACATTGTCCTAGCCCGAATAGTTGTCGAAATGTAATAGGAGCGAAGAAATCCGTCCCACAAGTTGAGCGCTTCTATGACAGTCCAGGCAACAAGGCGATCGGTTTCTGGAGACGGTGGCAGGCTTAGCGGGCTGACTACAGACCGGAGTTTGGCGACGCGCCTGCGCGCCGCCTTGTTCAGCTTTTCGAGACGGTATGTCGGATTCACCTATAGATGCTCACTCGTCAGCGCCTTGCAGAACCACTTGAACCGAACAATACGGTTCTCGCGAACGTTCGTTTTCTCGTTAGAGGCTTCAATAAAGTCGGCGAACCTGCCCTCTGGCTCATCTTGCTCGGCAGCCTGTGCCAAAGCCGTCAGGTTAGAAATTGCGAAATCTAGATTTATTGACTTGAGCTTTGGGGATTTAAACAGCTTGGAGAACTTCTTCACTGGCCTCAACGCGTGTGTGATCCCCTGGGCTAGCGAGTACACCATGTAAGGTTTCATCAAGGCGGTTTCGTGGATTCCGTCTATCTTCCGAATAAGGTTAAAAGCAGTAGTTAGGCGGTTGTAATACTCCTCCTGCTCGGCGAAAGCGCTATCGTGTTTCTTATAGAGTGAGTCCAGGATCTCCTTGTTAGTCGTTCGAATTCCATTCCTGAACGAGTCGCAAAGTTCCGTGAGTAATTTGTTGTCAGCCATCCTTACCAATTGCTTCGATTTGAATATGCCGGTATCCAGGAAGATCGCCTCGACCTTATCAGCAAGGTCGTTGATGAACCACTTAAACTTTCCTTGGAATTCAGCGTGTCGCTGTTCCTCTGGATTGAGGGGAACCGTGTATGAGTTCATCCGCCGAAATACTTCTACTACCTCCGCTGTCGTCGCTGACACAAACACGTCGGCGTCAATGGCGTAGTCGAGAAAAGCCTGCTGATATTCCTTATCAAGTTCCGAGTACTTTCTGTTACGGATTTCTTCGTTCTCCGCTTGTTTCGAGACTCTAAACTCGTCGTTGTAGAATCCGAATATGGCCATACTTCGCTGCTGTCCGTCGACAATTTCCTTGTGAGTCTCCCTGCTCTTAACGTCGGTAATTTGGTAGAGGTATAGCTTTGGAATGGGAAACCCCTTCAAAATTGTTTCGATCAGATACGAACGCGCCGCCGATGGCCACACCTTGTCACTTCGTTGATAGTCTTTGTTCACGATGATTTCGTTGTGCTTCATGCCTTTACAGTACTCGGCAACTGTATACTGGCTCGCAGCCTTGTTCACGCGCACCTCCGTGCAGCAAGGCGAAAAAATAACACTTCCCCCAAGTTTTCACAAACGAAACGGCAGTTCTCGACACCAATCGCCCGACGCTGGGATCCTGTCGCTTAACTCACCACTGAAGTCATGCCCTTCCCGCTGTGATCATCTTCAAACTTTAGACTTGGCTGTAGCAGGTCGTTTCAGCGAGGGACGCCCGTGTCGGAAGGACTGGACGGATTGATCGAAATGGCGAGAACGATACGGATGACGCCGGAGCAGGTTGAACGGCAGCGGCGCAGCTTTGCCTACGGCAACGTCAAGATCGAGAATGATTCCATCACTTGGGACATGATTGACAGGGCGGCGGAGCGATTGGAGAAAGAGAAGTGAGGCGCTCGCACCCTCCCACCATCCTCACGGGCGAGGCCGCGCCCGGGCCACACGAGCAATATTGACGCACCCCGCGGAGCGTTCCCAAAACGGGAATGCCCGCTCAACCCTCCCACTTCCCCGCTTGACTTTGTCCCTCCCGACCAGCTAATCCTATTGATTACGGCTTAGCTCATTGACAACAAAATAGCCCCTAAGTCCTTTGTCCGGAATATTTTGCGTATAAGTCCTTTAAACTCAAAAATTTTGATGGTAGTCCCGCCCTAACCCCATGATTCCAAAAGATCGAGGGGGGGAGGGGGATACCCATGATTACTGAAAAGTAAATAGCCTCCCGCGCAGGAAGAAGGTCATGGCCCGAACCCGATGGTTTCGCTGCGGAAATGGGATCCGAGCGAAATCAATTGCGGCCAGTCTCTGGTTCGAGTGCAACAATGTTCGAGCATCCAGGAACCAGGATCAGATAGACTTTATCTTCACTCGCAATTATTTCCCCGGAGGCTTTCATGAAAGCTCGCCAGCTTGGACGCAACGGCCTCACGGTTTCCGCCATGGGCCTGGGTTGCATGGGCATGTCAGAGTTCTACAGCGGACGCGATGACAACGAATCTGTGGCCACAATTCACCGCGCCCTGGAACTCGGCATCACTTTGCTCGATACCGCCGACATGTATGGACCGTTCACCAACGAAGAACTCGTCGGCAAGGCCATTCGTGGACGCCGCGACCAGGTTGTGCTGGCCACAAAGTTCGGCATCGTTCGTGACCCAACGAATCCGACTCTGCGTGGGGTAAACGGCAAGACCGATTATGTCCGCAAATCCTGCGAGGGCAGCCTGCGGCGCCTGGGCGTGGAAACGATCGACCTCTACTACCAACACCGCGTGGATCCGAATACCCCGATTGAAGAGACCGTGGGCGCGATGGCACAACTGGTCAAGGAAGGAAAAGTCCGCTTTCTGGGATTGTCGGAAGCCAGTCCGCAGACCCTTCGCCGTGCCGTGAAGATTCATCCCATTGCCGCGCTGCAGACCGAATACTCGCTGTGGTCGCGCGATCCCGAAGACGAAATCCTGCCCACCTGCCGCCAATTGGGAATTGGGTTTGTCGCTTACAGCCCGCTGGGGCGTGGATTCCTGACCGGGCGGTTCGCAACATTCGAGGATCTTCCCGCCGACGATTCACGCCGCCTTTGGCCGCGTTTTCAAGGCGAGAACTTCCAGAAAAATCTTGACCTGGTGCACCGGGTAGAGGAAATCGCAAAAGAAAAAGCCTGCAAGCCCTCGCAGCTAGCGCTGGCTTGGGTGCTGGCGCAGGGCAATGACATAGTGCCCATACCCGGCACCAAGCGCCGCAAATATCTCGAAGAAAACGTGGGCGCCCTAAACGTGCAGCTAAGCGCGGAGGACGTGGCCCGCATCGACGAAGTTTTCCCGCGTGATGCGATTGCCGGGGCCCGCTACCCCGAACACATGATGCACCTGGTGAACGCGTAAGCGAACCGGCGCGGCGCAAAGAAAAAGGGCAGCATCCAAGCTGCCCCGATCCTAAGAATTGTTAAGCTATTTCTACGCCCTGGCGGGACTCTCTCCACCCTTGGCAAGCCCCGGCCGTCCCGGCTCCGGCTTCAGCACCTGTTGCACGCCATCGTCGGACTTAGGCGGGGGCGTCATCTTGGGCAGCTCTTTGCCTTCGATAATCAGCTTGATCTCGTTAGCATCGAGCACTTCACGTTCGAGCAATGCCAGCGCGATCCTAACCAGCGCGCCATTGTCTTGAGCCAGAATGCCCTTCGCGGTGTTATAGCCTTGGCCAACGATGCGGCGAACTTCGTCGTCGATCTTGATCGCCGTGGCCTCGCTGTAGTCACGATGCTGGGCAATCTCGCGGCCCAGGAAAATCTGTTCTTCCTTTTTGCCGAAAGTGAGTGGGCCGAGATCGCTCATGCCGAACTCGCAGACCATCTTGCGGGCCAGTTCCGTAGCTCGCTCAATGTCGTTGCCTGCGCCTGTACTCATCTGATTGAGGAACATCTCCTCGGCGATTCGGCCGCCCATCATGATGGCGATTTCCGTCTCCAGATATTCCTTGGTGTAATTGTGTTTGTCGTCGATCGGCAACTGCATGGTTACGCCCAAAGCCATGCCGCGCGGGATGATCGTGACTTTATGCAGCGGATCAGAATTCGGCAGCTTGGACGCAACCAGCGCGTGCCCTGCCTCGTGATACGCCGTGACCTTCTTTTCTTCTTCCGTGAGAATGAGCGACTTGCGCTCAACGCCCATCAGGACTTTGTCTTTGGCAAGCTCGAAGTCGTACATGAGTACCGCTTTGCGGTTTTGCCGCGCCGCGCTCAATGCAGCCTCGTTCACCATGTTGGCCAAGTCGGCTCCGGAGAAGCCCGGTGTGCCCCGCGCCAGCACGGAAAGATCAACATCGTCGGCTAAAGGAATTTTGCGAGTGTGCACCCGCAGAATCTCTTCGCGTCCGCGTACGTCCGGCCGATGCACGACCACGCGGCGGTCGAAACGGCCGGGCCGCAGAAGAGCGGGATCGAGCACATCAGGGCGGTTAGTCGCAGCCATCAGAATGACGCCTTCGTTCGATTCGAAGCCGTCCATTTCGACCAGCAACTGATTTAAAGTTTGC
Organism: uncultured Acidobacteriota bacterium; assembly: GCA_963696635.1. GTDB lineage: Bacteria > Acidobacteriota > Terriglobia > Terriglobales > Acidobacteriaceae > JABDBE01. Next base: position 281,428 of record CAVOKX010000019.1, on the reverse strand, counting down.
TCGCGCTCGTCGTGTCCACCGCCGAGGCCAGCCCCGCGATGACGTCCCACTGCATCGATTTCATCGATAAAGATGATGCAGGGGGCATTCTTCTTGCCTTGCTCAAATAGATCGCGCACCCGGCTTGCGCCGACGCCGACGAACATTTCTACGAAGTCCGAACCGGAAATCGAAAAGAAAGGAACATTGGCTTCGCCGGCTACGGCTCTGGCCAGCAAGGTCTTCCCCGTTCCCGGAGGGCCGACTAGCAACACACCCTTAGGAATGCGTCCGCCCAGCTTCTGGAATTTCTGCGCCTCGCGCAGGAATTCGATGATCTCCTTCAACTCTTCTTTGGCCTCTTCCACGCCGGCCACGTCTTTGAACGTGACTTTCTTCTGCTGCATGGAGAGCAGCCGGGCCCGGCTCTTCCCGAACGAAAGTGCTTTGTTCCCGCCCGTCTGCATCTGCCGGATCATGAAGAACCAGAGGGCAGCCAGCAGAATCAGCGGCGCCAGATTCAGCAGCCAGCTGGGCCAGCTTCCACTGCTGGCGTCGCGGACCGTGATGTTTACGCCCTTGTCGCGCAGCAACTTGATCATGTCGGGATAATTGGTGGGAACGGTAGTGTGGAAAGTCGAGCCGTCATTTGCGAACTTGCCGTGGACTTCTTGCAAGTTAATCGTGACTTCCTTGACGTTCCCCTGGTCCACATCCGTCATGAATTGCGAGAAGTTGACTTCCTTCTCTTTTTGCCCCGCTCCGCCGGCCTTTACCACTTGCCAGAGCAAGAACGCCGAGAGCACGATCACCAGCCAGAAAACCACGGTTTTAACTGTTGAATTCACCTAAAAACTCCTGAAAAAGTTGCGCCTGTTTCCAAAAAACGCAACTGGGGCTCCGCCAATACATATTAGATGCCAGCCGCGGGGATTGGATAGAGGAAATTGCCAACGCCTACATTCTAACGCTTCTTGTGGAAAAAAGGACGGAACTCTTACCATGACTTAAGTCACGGAGAAGGTTCAGCTTGCAGCCGCCAAATACGGCAGGTTGCGGTGGGTTTGTTCGGGTGATCCCAACCCATAACCTACCAGGAACGCTTCGTCCACCAAAAATCCGAAGTAGTCCGGCTGTAATTGTACCCTCCGAGCCGATTGCCGGTCCAGTAAGGTGGCGAGCTTGACCGAAGCGGCTCCCCGGCCGCGCAGGTCATTCATCAGAAATTCGCTGGTCACCCCGGAATGCACCAGGCCCTCGATCAGCAACACGTGTTGGCCCGCGATGGCTAATTCGTGGCTGAAAAAGATTTCCAGGAAACCCGCCGCGGTGTTCTCTTGCTCCCGGCGGTACCTCGGCTTGATGAACTGACAAATCACGGGCACTTCCAGAACGCGCACCAGATCGGCCATGAAAATGAAGCCATTTTCCAGCAGCGCCAGGGCATGAATGGTCTTGCCCTGATAGTCGTTGGAGATCTGCCGGGCCATCTCGCGCACGCGCTTCTGAATCTGCTCGGTAGGTATCACCATGCGTAACTGCTCAGGTTTTGGGTTGGCTTTCATCGTTTAGCCTTGTCCGGTGTGGTGACGGGCGCCTCGCCCGCTCTGAGCCATTCTCCTCGATTCCCCGAAATCAACCCGCTCCTTCAGCGCGGTTTCTCGTAGCAAAACTGCCGTGTCATCAACGCTGCCCGGCCGCAACCGTGCTGGCGGCGGAAAGCCGCGGACCCAGACGACATCCGTTCCGCTTACCACGACGGGCCACAGCTTCCGCTCCGGCCCGCTCACATGCCGCTCCTCTAGCAATTCCTTAATCTTCTTGGCGACCTTGGTATGCGCGGGCCAGAAGCGGTCTCCCGGGCGCCAGTTCCTGACTTTCAGTTCCGCTCCTAACCGCGCCCCATCAATCAAATCCTCGGGATTATACCCTTCGAGAGCGTTTCCCGAAACTAATACCGCTTCGAAGCGCGATTCCGTCTCCCGCACTTTGACCGATCCGGGCACAGAAAGATGATATTCGTAGTCCAATTTCTTAGGCGTGCCGCGTGGACGTTCGAATCGTAACCCGCCCTGGTTTCGCAAAACCACCCATCCACCCGGTATGGCCGCGGACTTAGCCGCTCCACCACGATTCGAGCAAAGCGCAAGAATCTCTTCCACGTGATCGAACTCCAAGCGCAGACCGAAAGATTCGCCAGCCGCTCGAACCACTCTCCGTTGCAGCGCCAGAGGCAAGTCCGCCAAAGCCGTAACGTCCAGAACGCCCGCAGTAGCGCCAGCATCTCGCCGGTTGTCGCGGCGTCCCGCCGCCGCGTCCCAAACCAGGGGCAACACTCGCGCAAGTTCCTTTTCCCAGTATTCCTCTTCGCCGCGCGCAATCTCCGCCGTCTCCGCAAGAGCCTCGCGCACGGCCGGGTTCAGATAGCGCTCCAGACGCGGCAAAATCCCATGCCGTACCCGATTGCGCATATGCCGCAAGTCGCGATTACTCCTGTCCTCCCGCCAGCTTTGTCCCAGCGCAAGCAGATAAGCCTCAAGCTCTGTTCGCTTAGTTCCGAGCAGTGGACGAATGATCGAAGCCTCAGGATTCGGCCCTGGCTGAGAGTCGAGAGTTGAAAGCTGAAAGCTGTCCACCGACAACTGGGGATAAATCCCCGCCAGCCCACGCCCGCCCGCTCCGCGTGCAATCTTCAGCAGCACAGTCTCCGCCTGATCGTCCAGGGTGTGCCCAGTCGCGATACGGTTCAATCGGCATTCCCGCAGCAATAGCCGGAAGTACCGGTATCGCAGGTCGCGCGCCGCCGTCTCCAGACTTAAATGTCTTTCCGCCGCATACGCGGCCACCTCGCCGCTTTCGCAGCTTAGCTCTAACTTGTGCCGCTGAGCCAATGCGGCGACGAATCGTTCATCTTCTTCAGACTCGGCCGCCCGCAACTTGTGATTGAAATGCACCACCGAAAGGACAATGCCAACTTCCCTGCGCAATTCCAGCAGCAGACGCAGCATGGCAACCGAGTCGGCGCCTCCAGACACTGCGGCGCCCACGCGATCACCAGCTTTCAATAGCGCGTGACGGCGCACGTATTCAAACACAGACCGTTGCAGTGCTTGCACGCAAACATAGTAATCCACAGCAGGCGATTGAGGTCCTTTTCAGGCCGCTGACATAGGCAGCCGCGAAAGGCGTAGGGTCAATCCGAGAACGGGTCACCATGGCTCAGGTTGCCAGATATTTCCTGTATTGATCGCTCTCGGCAGCACGCTTGATAAACAGATTTCTGCGCTCGATAAGCCTGCGCATGTGCCGTTCAAGCATCATACTCTCGGCGATTCGCCCTAACACTCCGTATGGCGCAGAGAATCTCACGATATCTTTCATCTGCGTGGTGCCATCGCATTTTTGAAAATAATGGTCATGACAGTAACTTTGAAAAGTGCCCCGTAACATCGAATCCTGAAAGTAGTGTGGAAATTCGTAAGCGCTAATGCGGCTGGTATGGTGGATCACAATGCCAAAGTGGCGTCCGCTCCACGTTACCTCTTCCTCGGGCCCAATTAGACCCGAAGTTACACCGGCGATGGCCTGCTGGTGCCCCTGGGTAGAAGCAAGATTCAGATCAATACTGCGCGAAAGATCGAAGCAACGCTCGATGGGTGCGGCAATAGCCGTGCTCAACTCAATCCGAACCATTCCCGCCTCGCTCAGTCCTTGGCTCGTCCCAGCATCCGGTTCACATCTGCATGCGACGGAGCACCCTCGAGGGCTGCGTAGGTTCCTGTCATCTTCAATTCCTCCGCCATTCTCCGTACCAGTCCCAGCGTGGCACGCATCGGAGCAGAGCCTAGGCTCACGCGGGCAACTCCAAGCTTTTCGAGTTCATGTATCGAAGGAGACCCGGGTCCCGCAAGAATATTTAATGGACACTGCACATCCCGTACGAGCCGCGAGATTGTCTCCACATCGCGCACCCCAGGCGCGAACACGCAGTCCGCTCCCGCGTCGCGGTAGGCGAGCAGCCGCCGGATGGTCTCGCCATAACGGTTTTCCGGCGCTCCTACTTGCTCCAGATACACATCCGTGCGCGCATTCAATACCAGCAGCACACGCGACTTCAACGCAGTTTCACGGATCGCGCGAATCTTTTCCAACTGTAATGACAACTCGACAAGCTGCCCGGGCCGATCCGTTCCGTCCTCCAGATTCATTCCGACCGCACCAGCCTCGATGACGCCACGAGCAGTTTCGGCTGCATCTTCGGGACGATCGCCGTACCCAGCCTCAACATCGGCCGTCACCGGAACCTTCACCGCGCGGGCAATTCGTCCCACCCGCGCCAGCATCTCCTCGCGCGAAATCTTCTGTCCGTCCGGATAGCCAAGCGTGAAAGCGATTCCAGCGCTGGTGGTAGCCATCGCCCCGAACCCGACTTCTTCGAGTATGCGTGCGCTAGCCACATCCCAAACATTGGGCAGAAGAAGAATCTTCGGCCCGTGATGCATAGTGCGAAATGCAATCGCCTGCGCTCTTTGTTTTTCGATATCAACCATGGAATTTCAATTTGCCTGCAGTTAAAAAAGGCTGTCATTCTGAGCGAAGCGAAGAACCTATGCAACTGCCCGTCTCACCAAAAACGCCGGCCCTTTTGCGTGGCCCTAAGACCGCGATCGGTCCAGCCAAAAGATGACAGCGAACTATTTTCGAGTCTTCATCTTCTGCAAAAACCTCCCCACACTCACCACCGCCCGCCCCACCGTCCCCCGGCCAATCTCCTGGACATCATCCCATGCGGTCACTCGCACCACGTAAAACTTTCCATCAAACGACTCCAACACCGCCTCCGCCCGTATCCGCGCTCCTATCCTGCTGGCCGCGCGATGCTCCACATGAATCGCCGTGCCCACCGTGATCTCGTCGCCTTCGCAGTAAGGTTGCAGCGCATGAAAGGCAGCCGTTTCCATCAGCCGGATCATGTCAGGAGTGGAATACACCGGCGGCAGTTCGGGATGATGCGCGGTCAACGTGTGCTCGAACTCAACCGTCTCCTCCGCCGTGCCGCGCGCGCCAATGGGCATTGCTTTCGCCATTAGAGAATCCCTCAAAAACAAAGAGCCAATGATTCTACCGAATCACCGGCCGGAGTCATCGCACATTTCCTTGTGACTTATGGCGTTGGCCCTAGGTCCATGATCTCCCGCACCTTCTTTGGGTCAAGGTTACTACTGCGTAACTTCTTGTCGAGCCGCTTGATCTCGTCCGCAGTCATTTCCTTGAGGACGCCGTTCCCGAGTGATCTCGCGCTTTTCTGCCCTCCAGCATACGCCCGGACGAACCACACGTAAGCTTCGAGCCGGTCGATTTTAACGCCTTGTCCCTTCCAGTACATCTGACCGAGTGCCAGGTATGCGGGAGAATGCCTGCCTGCTGCAGATTTCTCGTACCATTTAGCAGCTTCTGCGTAATCCTGCGGCACTCCGAGTCCTTGCTGATAGAGATACCCGACGCAGTACTGTGCGGGAGGATACTCTTTAGCGGCAGTCCTACAGAGTTGGAAAGCTTGGACGTTGTCTTGCGGCACGCCCGAACCGTTCACCAGTATGGATGCCAGCTTAACCATTGCGCGAGGATCCTTCTGGTCCGCCGCCTTGAGGTACCACTTGGCTGCATCGACGCCATTCTTTGGCACTTCTTCGCCCTTCTCGTACATCTCCCCAATCTCCAGAAGCGCATCGCTGCTTGCCTTCTGGCCTATCTCGTCCGCCGTTCTTTTCACGGCATCGGGTGCGCTCGAACTGCCAGCTTCCTGCGCGAGCAGAAACCAATCGTAGGCCCGAAACACGTTTGATGGCACTCCGTCGCCGTTGTAGTAAGCAGTTCCGAGATTGAACATCGCATTCGCGTAGCCTTGATGTGCTGCCTTCCGATACCAGTTCGCAGCTTCTTCTTTGCTTTTTTCGACCCCGCTTCCGGTGCGGTACATGATGCCGAGATTGTTTTGCGCCCTGGCGTTCCCCTGCTCCGCTGCCTTTCGATACCACTTGGCCGCAAGTTCGTCGTTCTGCGGAACCCCGTTGCCGTCCTGGTACGCCCGCCCCAGCGCCAGTTGAGCGCCAGCGTCGCCCGCTTCTGCCTTCGACTGGAGTTGAGTCACTTCAGCAGTGGAGAGCTTGGCCGAGGTTATCGTTTGCTCTGGGGAGGAGGATTGGGCCACGGGGAATTGGGCGAGGCCGATGGCGAGAACCAAAGCGACGAACATAGCGCAGCGAGTATAGCTCAAGAAAAGAGCCACCGATCTCTCAGTGGCCCGTTCTCCTAAAGAAGTAAGGAGTTGCTGTCTACGCCGCCACCTTGTTCTTTCCGCTGAGTTTCAATCCCATCCAGCGCGTGCCACAGCGCTTTCGCAGCATTCTCTCCCGCTGCCAGCGCCGTGTCCGCAACTTGCGGATTCCCCGCCAAACGTTTCTCCAGCTGTTGACGCCACACCTGCGAGTGATAAATATCTGCCGTAGTGTGCAGGGTGAAGTAAGCGGTTACGCGCTCGCCCGCGCCATACATCTCTCGCAGCCCGCGCGCCTTTTCTTTCGCGACCCGCGGCACTTGGGACTCATAAGCGTAAAAAGCTGCCAGCGCTTCCTCGGGCGTGCCCTCGCTGGCCACGCCGTGGAAGAATGAGATCAACTCCGTGATTTCAGGCACCGGACTGTGTCCGCGCATATCGCGTCTCGCCCCCATGCCTTCGGCGAAGTCCAGCCAGAGCTCGGAATGCGGAGCGGAGTTCTCGCCTAACCCATCCGCCATGCCTTTCTCATCCGCCATGTTGGCCAGCACCGTCCGGCGGAGTTCGCTCTCGTCAAGGCGGATAGCCAACTCCGCCAGATAAATTGGAAAAGCCTCCACATGATGGTAATAATCTCGCGCGTACTCCCGTAAATCCTCGCGGGTAAGCTCGCCCGCACTCCATGCCTGATAAAAAGGATGGCAAAGCAAATCGTATTTCGCGATTCGTGTATCCAACTCCTCAAAGAATTGCTCAGTACTCATGATTGCGCCTCCAGGACACTCCAATATACGGGGCCAGGAGGGCGCATGCAAACGACCCCAATCCGGGAATTCCTCGCACAATAAACGCGCTTTCAGGCAATAGGCCGGCCACTCCCATCAGATAATGTAGGCGCGGGCGTCCTTGCCCGTGCTGGCGTGAACATGGGAAAGCGAAAAGCGATTGCGGCGATGGCTTTTGGAACGCTGATCACAACTCTCTCCGCAGTCGCGATCGCGCAAACCTCCCGCCCTGAAATTCTGCGAATTTCTCCCACCAGCGGGCCCGAGGGTTCTCGCGTCGAAATTACCGGCAAGAATTTACAGGAAGCCTCGGCCGTTCTCCTTGGCGCAACCAACTCAACGTTCACGCTCGTTTCAGCCGAAGAACTCATCATACTCATCCCGCATAAGAGCGAGACATCCACAATCACAGTGGCAACCCCCCAAGGCCGTGCCGCCAGTCCGTTCGCCTTTGTAGTTTCCAACGATACTCGCGTCCCCGACGAGGTCAGTTACAAAGCCGGCTACGTGAACCCCACCCCGCCTCCGCGCGATTTCAAATCGGCTATGCTGTGGGGAATCGCAATCGCCGATACCCGCGTCCCAGGCCATGAATCCGCGGAAGTAGAAATTGCCTCGACGCAACTCACCTGCCGCGTGGATGGCAAAGACGTAATCCTCAACGACGACAGCGGCAACGTTCGTGGCGGCCTCTACCGCCGCGACCCCTGGTTCGGCACCGATCAGCACGATCCCATGCCCGCGACTTATGCAAAGGCGGTGTGGGACCGGGTCTCCGACCCGGTCCTGCAGCACAGCGGCAGCGGTCACTCAGGTCAAGCAGTCGTACTCCCAGTCGGCCAACGCCCCGACCGCATCTGGCATTTCTGGAGTGCCTCGCCTCGTGCCGCACTACCCCCCGGAAACCTCGAAGGCTGCACGGTAAAAGCCCGCGTAAAGATTTCCCCGGGAGCCCTACTACAAGTCGGCATGGATTACTGGCGCACTCCCACTATCGGCTACGGCCCAGGCGGAAACAACCACGAAGCCGGAGCCAGCAACTGGTATTTCCCCTCCGACCAATGGCAAGAAGCAGTGTTCACCGACATCGGAGGCCCGCAGTTCTAGCTCAATCGTCCAACCGATTTCCTTTGTGAACCTTCGTGTCCTTCGTGGTTAACGGTCCTTGCCGAACCCGCAGAATCACGCGAGTTGCTAGAATAGAAACCACGGATGGCTTTCACCGAAAATTTCGACGTAGTCGTAGTCGGCGCCGGTCATGCCGGATGCGAAGCAGCCATGGCCGCAGCCCGCATGGGCCTCAAGACCGCCCTCTACACGCTGAATGTCGATCTGATTGCGCAGATGTCTTGCAACCCAGCGGTCGGCGGAATCGCCAAAGGACATCTAGTCCGCGAAGTCGATGCTCTCGGCGGCATCATGGGCGAAATCACCGACGCCGTAGGCATCCAGTTTCGTCTGCTGAATACTTCCCGCGGACCAGCCGTCTGGTCTCCCCGTGCCCAGTGCGACAAGCAGGCCTATCGACTGAAAATGCGCGAGGTCCTCGAGTCGCAGCCGAATCTGAAGATCAAGCAAGCGGAAGTGGCGGATCTGATTATCGAGGAGTCGTTGGCCGTTGGTCGTTCGTCGTTGGCCGACAATGCGGATACGGGCGTTGTTGCCGCCGACCACCGACCGCCGACCACCGACCGCCCCAACCGCATCTGCCGCGGCATCCGTCTTCGCGACGGCCGCACCGTCGCCGCCAACGCGATCATCATCACCACGGGCACTTTTCTCAATGGACTCATTCACTGCGGCGAGCAACAATATCCCGCCGGACGCTCGGGCGAGCCCGCCGCTGTTCTCCTCGGCGAATCGCTAAAGCAACTCGGACTGCGCGGCTGCCGGCTAAAAACCGGCACGCCGCCACGCCTCGATGGCCGCACCATCGACTGGTCGCAGTTCCAGCTTCAGCCTGGAGACGCCGATCCCACACCATTCAGCTTCCGCACCAAACGGGTCGCTCATCACGATTCGCAAGTCCCTTGCTACATCGCCTGGACCAGGCCCGAAACGCAGCGCATCATTCGCGAAAACGTGCATCGTTCGCCCATGTACAGCGGCCAGATTCAATCTATCGGACCACGATATTGTCCGTCGATCGAAGACAAGATCGTGAAGTTCCCCGACAAAACCACGCACCAGCTTTTCCTCGAACCCGAAGGACTGAACACGCACGAGATCTACGTCAACGGCATGAGCACCTCGCTGCCAGTCGAGGTTCAGCTTGCAATCCTCAAGTCCATTCCAGGTCTCGATACCGCGGAAATGCTGCGTCCTGGCTACGCGATCGAGTACGATTCGATCGATCCCACCGAACTGGAACGCACGCTCGAAACCAAGAAAATTGGGCACTTGTTCCTCGCCGGCCAGATCAACGGGACCAGTGGATACGAGGAGGCCGCCTGCCAGGGTCTGATGGCCGGGATCAACGCCGCCCTGAAAGTAAAGAACGAGCCGCCGCTTATCCTCGATCGCACCGAGGCGTACACCGCGATTCTCATCGATGACTTGATCTCGAAAGGAACGAACGAACCCTACCGCATGTTCACCTCGCGCGCCGAATTCCGCCTGCACCTGCGCATCGACAACGCCGACCGCCGTCTCACTCCGCACGGCCGCAGAATCGGACTGATCTCCGACCCAGCCTGGGCCGATTACCAAGCCAAGCAACAGCGCCTGGAATCAATGAAACAACTGCTGCAAAAAACCAAACTTACCAGCCCGATGCTGGAAAAGATTTCCCGTGCAGAAATGGTTTCAATCTGTCATCCCGAGCGAAGTGAGGCGGAGCCGAACGTTATCTCTGTCATCCCGAACGAAGTCGAGGGACCTGCTGTGTCTGTCCTCCACAACGGTGACGCCTCCAACGACCAACGACCGAAGACCAACGACCTGTCCGCCGCCCTCGGCCAGACCTGCGCCCAACTCCTCAAACGCCCCGAGCTCAAAATTGAGGACCTGGTCCCAGCCCTACGCGAACTCGAACTAGCATTTTTCGACCGAGAAGAAATCCGAGCGAATCCGCGCCAATTCGCGGCCGCTTTATCTTCGGAAATCCGCAACGAACTCAAATCAGTCGAAACCGAAATAAAATACGAAGGCTATCTCCTGCAGCAACAGCGCGCCATCGACCGCCTGAAGAAGGCGGAGCAGCGCGCCATCCCAGACTGGTTCGATTACCACTCCGTCAGCGGCCTCTCTCGCGAAGTGCAGCAGACCCTGCTAAAGATAAGACCGCGTACCCTCGCCCACGCATCCAGGATTCCCGGTGTCACCCCGGCAGCCGTGTCGCTAGTCCACGTCTACATCGAGATTCAAGCCAAGCGCCGCCAACAAGCAGCTGCGTTGTAACCCCGCGTGGGGACAGCCGCCCCCGGCTGTCCAGCCGAGCAAAGCTCGGCAACCTTATCCACACATTGATGTCCGAAAACAGCCACACTCATTCGATCCGATGGTCTATCCTGTTTGGCAGTCCAGAGAAAATGACCGTTTGCTACACCCAAATCGAAAGCCCACTCGGCCCCCTACTGCTAGCCGCTGACGATGCCGGCCTGCGGCAAATCCTTTTTGTGAACGGAAGACACCGAGCAAAACCAGAATCTTCTTGGAAGGAAGACCAAGCCCCGCTCAGCGAAACCATTCGCCAGCTCCAAGCCTATTTCGCCGGCGAGCTGGAAAATTTCAATCTGCAACTAGCACCCGAGGGCACTCCCTTCCAACTCGCGGTATGGCATCGCCTCTGCGACATTCCCTACGGCGAGACGATCTCCTACGGCGAACTGGCCACGCGAATCGGAAATCCCAAAGCCAGCCGGGCCGTAGGCCTCGCCAACGGCTCCAACCCGATCCCTATCGTGATCCCGTGCCATCGCGTAATCGGCAGCAACGGCAAGCTCACCGGATACGGCGGCGGCCTGCCCATAAAAGAAAAGCTGCTGGCCCTGGAACGACGCCAGCTACGCCTGCTCTAAACGAGGATTATCGATTCAGGCGGTTGGACAAATCACGAAGCAGGTAGTCATGCTCCGACGACACTCCCAGCCTTTCGAAATACCGCCAATACCATACGGGATAAAGATGTGAAGTGATCGTCGTAGTTCGAGTCAGCCGCGTCCCGGTTCCTTCCTCGCGAAGTTCATACGCGGCTTTTTCAAATCCGAGCCAGTGACGCCCAGGCATATTCGTACGATCAATTGTCAGCTGCATCGAGTAAGGCGGAGCCCACTCCGTAATTGTTTCCTCAATGAATCCGTTCTCGAAGTAGCATGTCCGCTTCGCTCCGACGCCTTTTCTGTCCAGCGTGCATCGCAGAGGGACGGGAAGCCCGAGGTACATAAGGAAAGGCTTCCTGGCGTCAATGCTGTCAATCGACTGTATGTTTGTCCAGACCTCTTGCGGCGACGCCTGAAGAAATATGCTGTTGGACACCGTCTCCCGACGCACCCTCTCAAGGGCAGGGATCTCCGCATGGTGCCCCATGAGGATAAGCGCGGGCGCCAGCGCGAAAATGATGGTTACACCAGTGATCTGGTGCCGTAGACGTTCGATAACATGCCGCCGAAAGAGATGCCCAGCGCCAGCGCCAATACTAAGGCCAACGGCTAGCACGGGAAACGCTAAGACGGCACAGAGGAGGCCTTCAAACTTGAATGCAACCAGAAGTGCGAGTGTGATAAGTGCCGCCAGCAACATCGCCGCCCAATCAGTGTTGGGCTGTCGGGTAACCATCGCGATGGCGAATCCCGCACAGAACGGGACTAACAGGAACATAACTGGTCCCATTCCACTGGCCCTGGGTGTATCGGCAAGAAAGAAGCCCCCAAGTCCAACGCATATCCCGGTCACCGTTCCAAAGACCAGGCCTTTGCCGATACTTCGCCAGCTCTTCGGGCGCTTCGCGTCCTTTGACATGCTCGACAAGCTATCACTCCAGCTCGGCCCGAGACAACAGGTTCAACCGTCCGCCTGACAGTCCGCTAATGTTGGGTTACCATAGTTGAACTTAGTCCTCCGGATTCAGCAATTATATGAAGAACAAAATTCAAATCGTATTCGCATCGGTTATCCTCTTACTGTTCACGGCTCGCGTCTTCGCTCAGGACGAAGTCAATCCCGCCCTCAAGCCGCCCAAAGGCGCGCAAGTCGCGATCGTAGTGTTCGAGGATCTGGAGTGTCCCGATTGCCGCCGCGCCGAACCCCTGTTGCAAGAAGCCGGCAAGACCTACAAGATTCCCGTGGTCCGCCACGATTTCCCACTCCCCTTTCACCGGTGGTCGTTCGATGCAGCCGTCATCGCTCACTATTTCGACAGCCGTTCCAAGCAACTGGGCAATCAGTATCGCGATTACATCTTCGAGCACCAGCCGGAGATCACGCCGGAGAATCTTCGCGGATATTCAGAAAAATTTGCCGCCGATCACAAAGTCGATCTGCCGTTTGTCGTGGATCCGCAAGGCAAGCTCGCAGCCGAAGTGACCGCCGATCGTGACCTGGGAAAATCCATCCACCTCGAACACACCCCAACCATCTACGTGGTCAGCAACAAGACTCAGGGCAAACCGTTTGTCGAGGTTGTGGATCGCACCCAGCTTTTTCAGTTGATCGATGCCATGAAGGCAGAGTAGATCAGTGCGCGACGCTCGGTCCGTTGAAGAACAGGAGCAGAATAAAGAATTCCATGGCTCTAAGCTTCGCCAAAGACATTCGCCCGCTGTTTCGCGACAGCCCCGATGTGGATACCATGAAGGACTTTGGGCTTGATCTTTCGTCGTTCGCCGACGTTAAAGTTCAGGCCAACGAGATTTATTCCCGCGTTCTCGACGGCAGCATGCCCTGCGATGACCCATGGCCCAAAGAGCAGGTTGCCCTGTTCAAGCGCTGGATGGATGAAGGAATGGCGCCCTAGCAGTTCCCCGACTCCCGCGAGGCAAGAGGTGTACAGCCAAGATTTCCTTTGTGTGCCTTCGTGTCCTTCGTGGTTCTAGCATTTGAAGTTCTTGACCTGATTTCTCCTCACCCTCTTTCAAACGCGTGCTTCTTTTCCAACTGCTCCAGCGCCGCTCGCATATCGGCCTCGAACCTCTCCGCCTGCGCCATCAACGCAGGAGCCGCCGAGGCCCAATCTCCCTGCAGCGCGATCAATCCTTGCACTTCGAGCCTCTTCGCCACAGCCAGCAGATGCTCGGAGGAAGTCTCTAAATAAAGCGACTCCGCTGGGTCTCCGATCCAAACCGCCCCGCCCACGAGCCGCGTCTGCCAGTATGCTTTTCGCTCCAGCAGCAAAGCCATCTCGTCATCACTCGCTTTGCCGAACATCCATTTATTGCGCTTGAAATCATAATGACGACTAGAAAACTGCACGGGGACCAGCTTGCCCGACTTCACGAACTCCAGTTGTCTGCGGTCCACTTCCTTGCGCAAAGCGTTGATCACCGGCCCTTCTACGTCCTTCTCCTCAAGCGATGGCAACACTTCGCGCACCGTAGCCGAGAGGTTCACCGCTACGCTCGCGTGCAACCCCGCCGAGTTCTCCAACCGAATGTCGGCATGCAGCACGAAGAAATCCGCACCCGAAGTGGACTTGCGAAACGGCCATTCCAGACGAAACGAAAGAGGTAGCCCTGTCAGGGTCACATAGATTTTCTTTTGTCCGTTTCGGTCGCCCAAGACGTGATCGCTCATAGCCCGTTCTCAATTGAATTTCGTCGATATTCTAACGCGATGCGGCCTTGTGCAGGGACGGGTCGGAGCCTGTCCTGAGCGAAGTCGAGGGAACCCGTCCAGGCCGAGCAGAGCTCGGCAGCTTTAGGCGTCGACCCTCACTGAAGAGCTGTTCTCGCGCTCCAAGAGCTTCGCGAGGCGAGAAAACAGCCTCCTCGTCCCACTTTTACTGACTTGATTCTTGTCTGACAAGATGCCTGCAAAACAGAAGAGGCGGCCCGAAAGGCCGCCTCACACTGAGAACACAACGGAGAACCGAGAACCGCCGATAAACTACTTGCCGGCCGCCGCGCCTTTGGCCATCGCACCTGAACCGATCTCGCCACTCGTCATCATCGATGTGATTTTCGCCACTAGATCAGCAATGCTCCTTCCGGTATCGATATTCGCATCAACCGCGGGGTGCCGTTCCCCGTCAGTATGCATAACCAGAACCCGCGTCGCCGCCTGCGCCTTCTTGATCACGTACGGCAGGTGATGCCGATCGTTCTTGGTCAAGGTGGGACCCAGAATTACCAGGTCAAAACCGCCCCGCCGCACCGCCTCGTCAATCGCCTTGCGGCCCAACGCCGTCTCCACCTGATGGCCCGCCTTTTGGATGGAAGCCGCTTGTGAGGCAAGTACTTTCTCCTCGCCCTCACCGTAAAGAATCTTGAGTTGAAATGACGATTTCTCACTCTTTGCCATAATGTGGTTGGAGCCAGCCTTTCTTGCCGCTGCACTACCACGTTAGCAACCGCCGGGAGATAAGAGAACGTCACCGAAGACCACGACCGAATAGCACCTGTTGCGACTTAAACCTGGCCATTCACAGGTAGGCCCGGACGCCCCGTCCAGGCGGTCAACCGAGGCCTGGCAGATTCGCGCCAAGGCCCGATCCCCGCCAAAATGAACTGCGTTTCGCCGCGAATTCCACCTGCAATTACAGCCCCGCCGAAGTACAATGAAGCGGCGCTGGCTGTATGACATTTAAAAGTCTAGTCCCGCGGAGGAATACTTCATGCGTGTGCTAGCCGTCTGCTTCGTCTTGATCGCGCACTCGTTTCTGGCCGCAACCGTAGCCGCTGAGGAGGCCTCCGATCAAACCACCACAGTCACCTGCGATTTCGCCGACGAGAAGGAAATCACTGTCGAATACAACAACTCCGTCATGAGCGATAAGGACCAGCCCCGCAACGGAAGGGTGTGGCTGCCGGCCGGTTCCCCCCTGACCCTGTTTACCCAGGTTCCGCTGGTTCTGAATCATGTGGAGCTCGCCGTGGGAGCCTACAGCGTGTACATCATTCCCAACAAAAAAGATTGGACATTAGTCGTGAGCCGGAACGTTACCGACCCCAAAAAATACGACGAGAAACAAGATCTGGTGCGGGCTCCCATGGAAATCGGCGGCGTCGACTCGCCACCCAAGCGCCTGCAGGTTTCGTTTGCTCACGTCGCGCCCCAGCAATGCAGCATCCGCGTCTATTACGAGACCACCGGAGCTTTTGTCGAGTTCAACGAGAAGTAGCTTTGCGACCTTCCTGACCCTGTCATCCGAGATGCGGAGCTATGAGGAATACGGGTTTCCCCACAACCTAACCCCGCAGCATCTCCGATAACTGCCGCACCAGCTTGGCATCAGTCATCTGATAACGATCTTCCGGCGGACACAAAGCTCCACCGAACGTAATCGCGGGCCGCGCCTGCGTCGAGGTATCCGATATCGTTTGCCACGCTGTCAGATGCACTTGCCTCCACCCGATCCGCTCGATCATTTCTTTCACGTTCCAGGCCTGAATCCCGCCGCCGGGAAGAATCTCAATTCGATCACCCGCCCGCTCGATCAGTTTATTGATCAACTCCACTCCCTCGGGCACGCTATCCTTCTGCCCGCTAGTGAGAACGCGCGTCATTCCCAGGTCGACCAGCTGTTCCAGAGCCTCGAACGGATCAGGAGTCACATCGAAGGCGCGATGAAACACGGCTTGCCGCTCTCCGATCAACTGGCGAATCCGCCGACACCTGGGAATATCAACCTTCCCGTCGGATTGCAAAATGCCAAACACCACGCCGTCGGCCCCATTCTCAACCGCCGCTTCCGTGTCCCGCTCCATGCTCGCCATCTCAGCGTCGGTGTAGGCGAACCCTCCGCCACGCGGGCGAACCATCACCATGATGGGAATCTTCAGCCTCCGCTTTGCCTCCTGAATCGTCCCCAGGGAAGGCGTCAACCCGCCGAGAAAAAGAGCTGAACACAATTCCACCCTATCTGCCCCACCCTTTTCCGCCTCAATCGCGTCATCAATCGATCCACAACAAATCTCCAGCAGAACACGCGCCATGGGATTCCTTCTTTTTTCGGGATGTCGATTCAATCATGCAAATCTGGCCAAGCCTGACGCCCTTCTGGCACAATCATCGCATGCGCCCGCATTGCCACATATTCCTGTTGCTTGCCACATCCCTTCTGGCCCAGAACCCGACCATCCAGAAATCCAATACCACCGAAAACCTGCGCGGGGTTAGCGCCGTCTCCAACCAGGTTGCCTGGGCCAGCGGTGCTCACGGAACCTATCTCCGCACCACCGACGGAGGAAATACCTGGCAATCCGCTCAGGTTCCCGGCGCGGAATTTCTCGACTTCCGCGACGTGGAAGCCTTCAGTGCCGACTTCGCTTACCTGCTGAGCGCTGGTCCCGGCGATGAGTCGCGGATTTACAAGACCACCGACGCGGGCAAAAATTGGACTCTGCAATTCACCAACAAGGATCCCAAAGGCTTTTTCGATTGCATGGCTTTCTGGGATCGCGATCACGGCATCGCGCTCGGCGATCCTATCGCCGATAATTCAGGCAAGCTCAGCTTTGAATTGATTTCAACCGAAGACGGCGGCAAAAGCTGGAAGGCGGTTCCACCCGACACGCTTCCGCCAGCAGTCGAAGGAGAAGGCGCGTTCGCCGCCAGCGGAACCTGCATCGCGGTTCAAGGCAATGCCAACGTATGGTTCGCCACTGGAGGAAAAGTCGCGCGCGTGTTCCGTTCAACCAACGCCGGCAAAACCTGGGCCGTCGCCGAAACGCCCATTATTCACGGCCCAGACTCTGCTGGTATTTTCTCCATCACGGTTCGCGATGCCATCCACGGAGTAATCGCCGGCGGTGACTACAAACAGCCGACGCAGGACCGACCCAACCTGGCGTACACCGACGACGGAGGGCTGACTTGGAAGCTATCCCCACTCCATCCCCAAGCCTACTTCTCAGCTGTCGCTTTTGCGGAACCCGATTCCAAAGGCAGAGCCTTGCTGGCTGTGGGAACAACTCGAGCCGCTTATGCGGAAGACATCACGAAAAACACATGGCAGAAAACATGGGACTTGAATCTGAACGCGCTGAGCATAAGCCCAACCGGCGAAGCTATAGCCGTCGGCCCCAAAGGCCTGATCGTCCACTTCTCGACCGTCAAGTAATCAGGCCCATTTGATGGCACATGAGAACCCCGGACTTCCCCGACCTTTCTCGTTGACTGCGCGCTCCCACCAAGATAATCTATCTCATACAACATTATCTATTGGATAATGTAAGATCTTTGACAATGTAACCTGGGCAAGGACGCCCCGCAGAATAGGCAGTGTTTTTTAACCGCAAAGCGGCGGAAGAATGCAGCCCACAGCGTAAGCTGTGGGTAAGAAGCCAGAGCCCCGGCAGGAGCGAAAGAACCGTCCTCGTAGACTCGGGCCCAATTCTGTCAGTTCCGAAATGGAACTGCAGGACAGCCCTAACTCCCATGTTCTCTAGATTTTGCGTGTAAGTCCTTTAAACTCAAAGATCTAGCACATAGTCGTTAAATAAAGCTCGTGTTTTCAATATTTTGCCAAATTAAGAGGGGGAGGGGGTACCGAGTAGTAAACAGCAAACCCAGGCCCAATTGGGGAAAAAGCGCGGCCCTCACTGAGAGGCCCCCACTTCCGCAATGGCCCACAATTTAAGAGACGAACCCATGAGTTGTAGAATCGCTTTATGGCGTCGACAGCATTAAGCGCCTTCATCGTTGCCCTGCCCAAAGCTGAGCTGCACCTTCATCTCGAAGGTTCGATCGATCCTCCAACCTTGCTCGAATTGAAGAAGCGGCACGGAAAAAAAGGCGCGCTCGCCGAAGTGGAGCGGCTTTACCGGTATCACGATTTCACCGGGTTTCTAATGGCGTTCAAGACCGTGACCGAAGAATTGCAGACTCCCGAGGACTACGAACTCATTACGTATCGATTGATGGAAAAGCTCAAAGCGGAAAACGTGCTGCACGCCGAAGTGTACGTCTCAGTGGGAGTCTGCCTGTGGCGCAAGCAGGATTTCGATTCGATCTTCGCTGGAATGGAACGCGGACGAGAACGTGGTGAACGCGACTTCGGAATCTCGCTGCTCTGGATCTTTGATGCGGTCCGCCAATTCGGCGCGGAGAAGGCACAGCGAGTAGCCGAACTCGCCGCACGCTACAAAGGCCCGAGCGTCGTGGGATTCGGCATCGGCGGAGACGAGCGCCAAGCCGCTCCCGAATTGTTTCGCGATGTGTATGCTTATGCCGCGAAGAACGGCCTTCGGCTTACCGCGCACGCTGGCGAAAGTGCCGGGCCGGGATCGGTGTGGGGCGCACTCAACCTGCCAGCCGAGCGCATCGGTCACGGCTTCACCGCCAGCCAGGATCCAGAACTGGTGGAAGCACTGTCCACCCGGCAGATTCCCGTAGAGATTTGCATTACCAGCAACCTGCGTACCGGCATTTGTCCAACCCTAGCGGAGCATCCAGTGCGCAATTATTTTGATCAAGGTGTAATGGTCACGCTCAACACGGATGATCCCGCAATGTTCGCGACCTCGTTGAGCCGGGAATACCAACTGGCCCAGGACACTTTCGGTTTTACCGATGAGCACTTACGCGAGCTGGCCCGCAATTCGTTCGAGGCTTCATTCCTGCCGGCGGAGAAAAAGCTGCAGTTTCTAGACATATTCGACGCGGCCGCCGCAAAGTAATCGACCAGGGAGGACGGGCGTCTTGCCCGTCGAGGCCGGCCGCCATTCGCCCTCTAAAAACGCCCGATCGATGGCAGAAGCGCAAAATCGAATGGCTGTATATGGTCTAATAGAAGAATCGTAAACTTCATGCCTGCCAGCCGTACAACTCTGCGTCGACGCATGCTATCGCTCCACCGCAATCTCCGCGGAGTGAGCATGATTGCTCGTGCGTTCATATCTACGGATCATCCCCTGCTGGCCCACATTATTCCCATACGCCGCTGCAATCTGGCTTGCGAATACTGCAACGAGTACGACGACTTCTCCAAGCCGGTGCCGACCGAAACCATGTTCGCCAGAGTAGACAAGCTGGCGGAACTGGGCACATCGGTGATCACGATCAGCGGCGGAGAACCGCTGCTGCATCCCGAGTTGGACGACATCATTCACCGCATTCGCAAGCGCGGCATGATCGCGGGGCTGATTACAAATGGGTACCTGCTCGTTGCGGACCGCATTCAGCGCCTGAATCGTGCGGGCCTCGAATGGCTGCAGATCTCGATCGATAACGTCACCCCGGACGATGTCTCCAAGAAGAGCCTCAAGGTTCTGGATAAGAAGCTAGAACTCCTCGCGGAACATGCGGATTTCCACGTGAACATCAACTCTGTTGTGGGCGGCGGCGTGTGCAATCCACAGGATGCGCTGACTATCGGCAGGCGGGCTCTGGGGTTGGGCTTCAGTTCGACCATCGGCATCATTCACGATGGCGGTGGACAACTGCAGCCATTGGGGGACGACGAGCGCCGTGTGTATCACGAGATGAAGGCGATGGAGAAGAGCAGCTTCACCCGCATCAATGGCTTCCAGGACAACATCGCCCAGGGGCGCCCCAACCAGTGGCGCTGCCGCGCCGGAGCCCGTTACCTGTACATTTGCGAGGACGGTCTAGTGCATTACTGCTCCCAGCAGCGCGGATATCCGGGAATTCCGCTGGAAAAGTATACTGTGCAGGACATTCGCCGCGAGTACGTAACCGAGAAATCCTGCGCCCCGCATTGCACGGTTTCCTGCGTGCACCAGGTTTCAATCTTCGATTCCTGGCGCGCTCCCCAACATGCAACGAGGAACGGGTCGACCGCGGGTGACTTGGTGCAGATCGAGTAGTCTGCGAGCAGCGAAGCAGCTATGACAAAAACCCGGATCGGCACATTCATTTCTTTGGCTGGGCCGTTGGTGGCAGCAGGCCATTCAGGCGAAGATACATAGCGGCCCCGCTGTAGTGGTCGGCCCAATCGCTGGTGAGAGCAATCAGGGCGAACGCTACCGTCGCTTGCCTTCCGCCGTAGAGTTCGACGCTATCACCGAGTTTTGAATCATCCACTTTGTTCAGCGCCGCTTCGCAAAACAGAAACGACTTATTCAGCCCCGCCTGCAGCCTTTCCTTGTCGGTCTCTGGCGCGGGCCGTGCCGGCGGAGCGGGCATATTCGCCGCTTTGCTGCACAATTCAATGTTGGACATGGTCATGTGCATCACCAGGTGGCCGAAGGTCTGCTGTGCGGGCGTGGGACTCCAGCCGAACTTATCAGCCGGCATTTCCTCGACAGCCGCAGTCAGATTCTTCTGCTGGCGCGACAAGATTTCCCTCACCGTGTCGGTGACCGGATTCTTAGTCGACGCAGCTTTTGTGTGCGCCGATTTGTTTGGTTCGGTTTGATTTTGCGCAGGCTTGTCCTGGCCGAAGAGCAAAGCAGTCCATGCAAGCAAAGCGAGAAAAACAAACGTTCGTTTCATGATGTCTCCAGTGTGCTCAAGCATAACTCCGAGGAAGTCCATTTAGCCAGACTTGGCCATGTGCTCGTGTCTTGGCCGGTTCGGGTATTGGCTACGAGAATGCAGCAGCCATGGAAGACTCGAGCGGATTGTAGCTCCGGCAGCGGGAAAGGCACAAGCGATGATCGCGTTATTTGTGGAGGCCAGGCGTCCCTCTCGGCTGGACGGGCGAGACGCCCGTCCTCCATTAATTCCAGTCCTCAGGCCATCACTTCTGGCGTCGCTTGCAGCAAACTCCGAGTGTAGGCGTGCTGTGGCCGATCTGTGATCTGCTCGGTTTGGCCGACCTCTACGATCTTTCCGCGATACATTACGGCAATCCGAGTAGCCAAATAGCGCACCACCGGCATTGAATGCGAGATGAACAGGTAGGTCAAGCCGAACTCGCGTTGCAGCTGCGCCATGAGATTGACGATCTGCGCCCCTACGCTGACGTCGAGAGCGGAGACCGGCTCGTCGGCAACAATGAACTTGGGATGCAGCGCAAGAGCGCGCGCAATTCCGATTCGTTGCCGCTGGCCTCCGCTGAATTCGTGAGGGAATCGGCTCATGGCGGACTGATCGAGACCCACCGCGTGAAGCAACTCGGCAACTTGTATGCGCCGGGCGGAAGAACTCATGCGTTCGTGAACAATCAGCGGCTCGCTGATGACGTCTTCGACCCGCATGCGGGGATCGAGCGATCCAAAGGGATCCTGAAAGATGATCTGCATATCGCGGCGCAGGTGTCGCATCGCACCGTGGCTGGCCGCGAGCAGGTTACGGCCTTCGAACATAATCTGGCCGGCGGTCGGTTCAATCAGCCGGAGTACTAACCGTCCGAGCGTGCTTTTTCCCGATCCCGATTCGCCGACCAGGCCGAGGGTTTCGCCCGATTGAATATCGAGCGACACATCATCGACGGCGCGGACTTCACCTCTTGCGCCCCCACCAAAGATGGATTCGCCTAGAGGAAAGACCTTGGTCAGATTGCGGACTTCGAGCAAGGGCATGGTTATCAGCTTTCGACACCAAGACTCCTGACTCGCTCCAGCACAATACCCAGCCGCTGCTGACTGGCAGCGTCGGGCAGCAAATATCCTGGCAGCGCATCAAGGAAATCAGGAGTGGTCAGCAAAGAAACAAATTTGTCGCTGAGATATCGCCGCAATTGCGAGTCAGATTGTCGGACCTCATCAACAATCTCCGGACGGCCATCGAGCACAGCCACTATATCCTCAAGATCACGACTCATCGAGTAATCGCCCCTCCCTCGCCCGCGAAATGCTTCCAGTTTCGTGGCAAGGAAGTAAGGAGCGGTGATCACTCGTGGGCGGCGATTCCCCACGCGGACTTGCTGTGCTGATCGCAGCGCCGGAAGGTACCAGCGGTTGCTGAAACCCAAAATGGATGGATCAGTGGGCATGAGATCCAGCACCAAATCTTCATGGGTCCAGCGGCAAATTGGCGCACCCTCGGCATCGGACTCACGGAAACCAAGAGACCGCAACCGATGTCCCAACACCGCGAATTCTGCGTATGATGAAATCTCTACGATCGCATCCACATCCATTGTGGTTCGCACCGGTGCCGCGCCCGAGTCCGTAATGAGCAATCCAATGACACAGCCGCCGACAAAGGCAATTTGATCGAGCAGCGGTTCCAACTTCGTAACAGCAGAGACAAACTGCGCGTAATTCGGACTCTCCAGACGATTGCTCACAGCGAATCAATCCTAGTCGTCAATTCGCGGATCGCGATCTCGCGTTCGCGCGCCCGACCCTCACGAATCGCATCCACTAGAGCAAGGAGTTCGTAAAGCTTGGCGTCACGCATCGCTGCCATGGGGACGTTCTTGTACAGCGGGGAGAACTCAGCCCCGACCACCGCACCTTCCGGATACGGCCAAACGGGCTTGGCCAAGAAGTTCTGGGCAAGCTGGTGGCTAAGCGGTGGAGCGGCATCCGCGGTAGGAAGACCGCGCGTTAGCCCGCCACGCTGCACTGGGAATGCGTACTTAGCACCGTGCACCAGAAATTCTTTCAGGTTGCTTCGGTTTGGTCTTGAATGGAGAGCTTGGTGGACCCGCGTCGTGGTCGAGAATGGCGGAGGAGGCAGGGCGGAAGTATCCAGCAAATGAGCTGTCCCAGCCCGGTCAACCGATCGGAAGACCTGCGATGGACTCATGGACAATTCTTCTCCGAGCTTGACATAAGTCCATTTCTGCGGGCCACCGGCCAGCAGCTTAAGAACCACTACTACGTCTTGAGGGCACAATTCCATATATGGGCTATATTCTACATTCCAGAAGATGGAACATTAATTATAATCAATATATTACGTAGGTATTATAACACACATTCCATATTTTAAAATATGGAACACATCCGTGTATCGCCTATCGCCATGCGATCATCGGAACGGCTAACAACGCGGCAACCATCCCCAGGGCTTTCCACCGCGTGAAGCGCTCTCTGAGGATGAGGCGGGCCAGCAGCACGGTGACCGCTGGATAGAGTGAACTGAGCACGACCGCAGCGTCGAGACGGCCGGTCTGACTAGCGCGGATGAATAACACGCTGCCGATGATATCCAGGCAACCTGCCAGCACGCCAAAAGCAATGCCACGAAAGTCAATCTCGCGAGTTCCGCGTCCGATCAGCACCATGAGGCCGGTGAGAGTAAACGATGCCACCTTTGATGTTGCCGCAATCCAAACCGCCGAGCCGTCGCCGGCCTGCTTGATGCAGAGATAGAATCCTGCGAAGCCGATGCCTGCGAGTGCGGCCATGCCAATTCCTTCGGGATGGCTGTCGTCTTCGGTGCGCGAGATGAGCCAGATGCCTGCCGCCGCCAGTGCGAAACCGGCGATTTGGGTGGCCTGAGGCAGGCCTTCGCGAAACATCCCAAACACGGTTGGGATGGCAGCGCCAAGCACCGCGGCCACGGGCGCGGTCAGGCCCATTCTTCCCGACGCTAGGGCGCGATAGAAGATGGCCAGCGCGCCACCTCCAGACAAGCCTCCCATCAAGGCCCACGCGACCGCGGTTCGTGAAGGGAAAGGAGAATTGCTGGCCAGTGCCACTCCTGTCATGAGAAGCAGGCCACTGATATGCGCAATAGCGGTTAACAGAAACGCATTGATGCGCCGCGCGGCGTACCCGCCAACAAAATCGCTTGTCCCCCAAGAGAAGACGGCTGCCAGGCTGAAACTAGTGGACGCGGATAGCAATGGCAGCATCATTCGGAGTAAACGAGACTAACACGCGAAAAGATACTCAGGATTGCCAGTGTTCAGCGTCGCGTCTCCCGATCTACGAACTGTCGTCCGAGCGCAGCCAGGGATCTCGGTGCTTGGCTGCGGCGGCGATGCCGGTTGCGCTGGCAATAAACTAAGATCCCTCGCTTCGCTCGGGGTGAAGTTTGCTGTAGTTCGGGATGTCTGAAACGGACTAGGTGACTTTTTCCGAGGTGGAAGCGGCCTCGGGAATCTCCGCGGCCAATCTTTCGAGCAGGGTTTCGAGATGCCCCAGCACTTCCTCAGGTGCGGTTGCCTTCAAGGAGAATTTTAACATTCCATCGGGGGTGAATTGCGCGCCACGCTGCGAGGAGACGAATCGCGCCAGCTTGCCTGGATCGACCACTGCATTTTGACGGAACTTGATGGTCACCAGATCCCGCTTACGTTCGATCGCATTTACGCCCACGCGCACTGCCAGCAGCTTGAGTGAGGCATAGTCCAGCAAGTTGCGCACCGCAGCCGGGGGCTCGCCGTAGCGATCTTCGAGTTCGGCGCTGACGTCACTTAGTTGCGACTCGGTTTCCACCCCGGCAACCCGCTTGTACATTCGCAGCCGCTGGTTCTCCTCCGGAATGTAGTTCACGGGAATACGAATATTGAGACCGAGGTTGAGCTGCGTTTCGGCTTCATCCGGTGCAGCTTCGCCCTTCATCTCGCGGACGGCGCGGTCCAGCATTTGTGTGTAAAGCTCGAAGCCGATGGCCTCAATATGACCGCTCTGTTCACCGCCCAGCAGATTACCCGCGCCGCGCAGTTCCAGGTCAAGCGCCGCGATTTTGAAACCCGCGCCTAGATCGGAAAATTCCTTTAGCGCTGCAAGGCGTCTGCGGGCAATTGGCGTGAGCTCGATGTCCGCCGGGATCAGCAGGTACGCATAGGCTCTGCGATTCGAGCGCCCCACGCGCCCGCGGAGTTGATAAAGTTCCGAGAGCCCAAAGCGGTCGGCGCGATTGATGACAATCGTATTGCAAAGCGGAATGTCGAGACCGTTCTCGATGATGGTGGTGGCCACCAGAATGTCGGCCTCGTGATGCATGAACTTCAGCATCATTTTTTCGAGTTCTCCTTCCGACATCTGCCCATGTCCAACAATGATGCGCGCCCGTGGGACTAACGCCTGCAGTTTCGCAGCGATTTCCCAGATGCTTTCCACGCGGTTGTGAACGAAATATACCTGGCCGCCGCGGTCGAGTTCCTGCTCGAGCGACGACTGAATCAGCTTCTCGTCCCAACTAGCGACCACGGTTCGGATGGCAATGCGGTCCTTAGGTGGCGTCTCGATCACGCTCATATCGCGCATTCCAACTAGAGACATATGCAGCGTTCGCGGAATCGGAGTGGCGGACATGGTCAGAACATCAACTTCCTTTCGCATCTGCTTCAACCGTTCTTTGTGGCGTACTCCGAAGCGCTGCTCTTCATCCACGACCAGCAGACCGAGATCGGTGAACTTGATGTCCTTCGAGAGCAGCCGGTGGGTGCCGATCAGGATGTCTACTTTGCCGGCCTCGACCTTTTGCAGAATTTCTTTCTGTTGCTTCGCGCTGCGAAAACGGCTGATCATTTCGATCGTGACTGGAAATGCCGCAAAGCGTTGCTTGAAGGTTTCGAAGTGCTGGAAGGCAAGCACGGTTGTGGGCGCAAGCACAGCGACTTGCTTGTTGTCATTGACTGCTTTGAACGCCGCGCGCATCGCGATCTCTGTCTTGCCGTAGCCAACATCGCCGCACAGCAACCGGTCCATCGGTTGCGACGACTCCATGTCGCGCTTGACATCGGTGATGGCGAGGTCCTGATCTTCGGTCTCAGTAAACTCGAAAGCATCTTCAAACTCGCGCATCCACTGATTGTCGGCCGAGAATGCGAAACCCTTGGCGGCTCGTCTCTCCGCGTAAAGTTTGAGCAGCTCATCGGCCATGTCTTTCATGGCCTTGCGTACTCGAGCCTTGGTTTTGGCCCACGCCGCCGTACCCAGATGGCTCAGCGGAGGCTTGGCGCCTTCCGACGACCGGTATTTCTGAATCAGATCAAGGCGCGTGAGCGGAACATAGAGCCGAGCTCCTTCCGCATACTCCAGCAGCATGAATTCGGCGTTGCCATCACCCTGGTTGATTTCCTTCAGCCCCTGATATTGCCCAATGCCGTGCTCAACGTGGACCACGTAATCGCCTACTTGCAGGTCGCGGAAGTCAGAAAGGAATGCGGAAACTTTCGACTTCGTGCGCTGCGGTCGCGAAACCATCGACTCGGACTCATCGAACAAGTCACGAGAGCCGAGAATCGCAAGGTGCGCTTCAGGCAGCACGACCCCGTCCGGCACGTAAGCCTTGACCAGCGTGCTGGTGAGAATCTCGCCAGCGAAATAGGCGGTTTCGTCGGCGTAGCTTTCTCCACCACGGGTGCGGCTGCCGAGACGGAATGAAAGAGCGTACTCGCTGAACACATCGGCGAGGCGCTCCACCTCGCCGATATTCGGAACAGCGATCAGCACGCGATTCTGTTCGCCGATCTGCTTCTTGACCTCCTCCAGCATGGCTGGAACCGCGCCATGAAAGCGCTGCGCCGGCTGCGAATGGAAACTGATCACCTCGGCCTCATCAGGGCGCGCAATTCCGAGGTGCTCAATCGACGCTCCGGGAAGGCTGGCCAGCTTCTGCCACCAGTCGTCCGGCGGAATGTAGAGATCCGTGGGCCGCACCAGATTGCCGACCTCGCTGCGTTCGTGGGCTTCTTCGATGCGGGACCAGGCATTATCAAACTCTTGCTTCACACTATCGGGTTCGTCCACCAGAACCACAGCCTGAGGGATCAGCTCAAAGACGCTGCGGTCCGCGCCCGCGACCGGAGCGTAAAACTCCCAGCCGGGAAATACGGTCACCCCGCCGGAACGCACGGCTTGCTCCACAATCTCTTCAGCCCCGGTAATGCGCTTGCCTGATAAGCGGACATGTATCGCGCCCAGCAGATCGTCGCTGACCGGAGTCTCGGTAAGGGGCAGCAGCAACGCTTCATCAACCGGACTGGACGACCGCTGGGTGGCCGGATCGAACTTGCGAATCGACTCAACCTCATCGCCAAAGAATTCGATGCGCAGCGGACGATCAGCCTCGGGGGAGTACACATCAAGGATGCCGCCCCGTATGGCGTACTCGCCCGGCATCTCCACGACGTCAGTCGAGGCGTAACCGACGGTGTTGAGATGGCGCAGCAGGGAGTCGGTGTCGAGCGCTTCACCGCGGCGAACCATTCGCGCTAGGTCGGCATAGTACGCCGCAGAACGAAGACGAAGAGCGGTCGCCCCAATTGGCGAGACCAGGATCGAGACTGCGCCGGTGGCAATTTTCCAGAGCGCGACCGCGCGTTCTTCCTGAATCTCGGGATGCGGAGAGAGATTCTGGAATGGCAGAACATCGCGCGTCGGCAGCGAAACCACCGACTCCGGTTCATTCCCACCAACCAGTTCGTGGAAAGCCTGCAAGACCGGGACGAACTCTTCCGCGGTGCGGTTGTCGGCAACTACCACGATGAGTGGCCGCCCCGCGCTTTTCTGCAACAAAACCAAAAGCAGCGCTTTCGCAGTCGGAGTGAGTCCGGAGACACGTATCCGCCCCGTGCCCTCGCGAAGGTGGGAGGCTACACGTAAAAAGGTAGGCAACTTTTCCACGTCCGTGAACAGATCACGGACGAAAGGCAGGACCATTGCCTCTTAATTCTAACAGGAGATTCATGGACTCGAATCTTGCTGGACTACGACGGGCGAGGTTGTCCAAGGTGTGTCCTGTTCAACCGGCCGCCAGGCATGTCGGGATCAGCAAGCGGATCGGTTGGCACACGGTGCGGCGGACTTACACGACTGTGATGCACGCCAACGGCGAACGCGTGAAGGTCGTTCAGGAGCGGTTGCGTCATGGCTCGGCGCGCATCACGATAGGCGTCTATGCAGAGGTGGTGACGCCGGCGAAGCGCAGGGCAAGGGAAAGTGGTTGCACTGCTCGGGGACGGGAAAAAGAAGTCAGCTTGAAAAAGTTTGTGTTCCCGCTGGGTAGCCGACGAAAGCGGGGCTTCTAGCAAGCTCTTATTTTGTTGGCGTCCCACCTGTGAAAGTTTTTAACAGACTGCTTCATCTCAAGGGTGCATTTCACGAAGTGGGAACTGCAGTGCGAATCTGCTGCTTAAAGCGTGGCCTATTTAGCCCATCGGGCCATCTCCCTGCCTTCGTTAGAAAGTGGGTATCATCATACCCTTGGCAACCAAAAGGTGAAACCAAACATTCGACACCGGACCCGACCCTATGTAGACTGTCTACCATGGGTAGCGAACCACGCATCACAATTCAAACTCTGAAGGTCCTCACGGTCCTGATGTCACGCACGCAGGATGATGTATCAGGTGCGGACATCGGTCGTAGCACCAAACTTGCTTCTGGAACTCTCTATCCGATTCTCATGCGACTGGAGGACGCTGGCTGGGTGGAGAGCCGATGGGAAACCGAGAACCCTCAGGACCTCGGAAGACCACGCCGTAGGTTTTATAAGATCACAGGCGTTGGCATGAAAAGATCACGATCCGCACTCCGAGAGCTTGCCCTTCCACTGAAGGAGTTCGCATGACAATGATTACAGGCGTGGGCATATCCATAGTGGGCATCCTGACCGCCGCCCTGTCCAAGTTCATGATCGAGGAGATTAATGCGTGGAGCCCACCATTATTCGCAGACTGATCCAACTTGCCGTTGCATGGTTACCCGTAGACCAACAGGAGCGGTACAGTGAGGAATGGCAGGCCCATGTCAACGAAGTACCTGGTAAGGTCGGTAAGTTTCTTCTGGCTGCTGGTTTCCTAATCGCGGCCTACAACAGGTCATTGACTTTTCGACACACGGAGCTGATCGAAAGCTGGCGGGAGATTCTAGCGAGACGTGAAGATTCGTACTCCAAGATAATGATGGTGCTGAATGTGGTTCAAAATGAAAAGGCTATAGCTTCTCGCCAAGATGCGATGTCTGCTGTGAGCGACCTCAGTTCACATATGAGCGAGTGTGAAAAATATAACCGTGAACTGGAACGTTCGTTATCACAATTATCAGAGAGCCACGCAACCCCCCCACAACCATGGCCTTCATTCTTCAGCTTCCGATTTACTACATAATGAAGAATAAGGTACAGCAGGCAAGGGGCTTTTCGCGGCTTCCTGTAGTGCACCCAGGGCCGCTGTTGTAGAGCGTGCGCCGGCGCAGGCACCAAGGTTCATGACTGGATGGAATTTGAAGATGTATTTTCCCGCATACACTCCAACGATAAGCGGCACCAGTGAGACCACCATCCCGGACAAGAACAGCCCGAGCCCATAGGTTTTCAGCCCGGCGATCAGCCCGGAGGCCGCATTCAGACCTACGACGGCAATGAAGCCGTTGAGGCCGACATTGTTGAAGACCCACAGAGCCGGATCAGGAATCCGGCCGAAGGTGCGATAGGTGGACCGCAGGTAGCCACAGACCAAGCCAGCCAGGAGCGTACCGACGCTCGTGCTCAAGCTTAGTGGGATACCGCCGACATGAATTGTTATTGCGCCGATAAGGGCGCCAATAACAACGGCCATGCTCATGAACGATATGTCCGACTTGGGAGTGGCACGATCAGCGTAGCCAAGAAACTTGGCGGCTCCCTCGATCTGCTCACGGGGGCCGAGCAGCGTCAATACATCGTGGCGCTGCAACCGCAGATCTGGATTCGGCTTGACCTCCTGACCGTTGCGAGTCAGCTTGGACAAGAAGAAGCCACCGCCGCCCTGAGCCAGTTCGAGGTCTTGCAACTGCTTGAACGTTCGGTTGGCCGCATCATTCTTTGTGATGACAACGTCCAGTTGTTCAGTTGGAATGCTCAACAACTCGACATCGTCCACCTCTGGACCTACCGTTTTTCCTGCGGCCAACACTGATTGCAGCGGTCCCGCGATGACGACTGTGGCGCCATTTTGAACACGCGTTCCGTTATTGGCGTCCATAATCGTGCCGCCCTGACGAAGGCGCATGACGAAGGAGTCCGTCAGATCGACGGTGGTAGCGAAGTCGCCCGCATTTCGTCCTGTTAGGCCACCATTCTCGACACGATAGGCACGTGTAGTAACGGGACGATAGGCCGACCCGACACCTGGCTCGGCCGCCTGAACTCCCATCTTGGATTCGAGTTCTTTGCTGGCTGCGGCGAGGTCTACCTTTAGGATTCTTTTCGGCGCGAACGTGGCAAGGAACCAAGCCGCGCCTGCAGTTCCGAATGGGTAAGTAACTGCGTAGGCGATTGCGGCAAGGCTTGCCATGGCCTTCGCGTTGTCGGCGCTTAGACCTATCTGACTGAAATAGCCGGTTGCGACGCCCAGGGTTCCGGAGTTAGTGTATCCGCCTGAGAGTAGCCCCGCCGTGAGACCAGCATTGAATCCAAGCACCTTCCCCAGCACGTATGCACAAAGTAGCCCGGTGGCAGACAGCAGTAGAGCGAAGGCGACTTGCGGCAATCCATCTTTCTTTAAAGCGCGAAAGAACTGCGGACCGACACTATACCCGACAGCGAACAGGAACATCAGGAAGAATGTCGATTCCACCACCGGAGCGATCGAGATATGTAACTGCCCGACCACCAGGCCGGCGAGCAGGGTGCTGGTAACGGCCCCCAGACTGAACGAGCCAAATTTGAGGCTGCCGAACCAGAACCCCACCGCGAGTGTCAGGAATATGGCAATTTCCGGATATTGCCGTAACGTATCGATGAAAAACTGTGCTAGGAAGTGCATTGATATCTCCGATTCTTCAATTGATTTTTGCCGAGAGTGAGGAGGGAAGGCTGCTGATCAAGGAGAACACTTTTCCATCTAGCACGTTCCCGACTCAGAGCGGGGTGTGTACGTGTCCCACGGGTGGGCAAGTGTGCGGACAAGCTCCACGCTTGGCCGTTATTCATCTGCGATAAGAGCCGCATGCGCTAAGGAGCGCTCGTGCGGATCCGCGCGGGGGGGCGATCCGATGGTCGTCCCTACCGCGACCGTCAATGATTCAGCACATGCGGGCATCAGCTGGGCGCGCAGGGAGTGTCGCGAAACTCTTGACAGCAGATGCCATCCGGACCAAGTCGCCCCAATTTTGCAGCTAACTGCGGAAGTAGAGAGGCCGCCTGTTTCAGGCGGCCCTGGTTACGTCTTCCTTCAAAGCTTTCTTCTCAATTACGGCTTGAAGACGATTTTTAAAAACGTGCCGGCCAATTCGGCGGTGCCAATCCCCTGACCCACGGTGACGAACAACTCGTTTTGTGCTCCATTGGTCTTGTTCCCGCCTCCGAAGGCGATTCCCCATAAGTTGTTGAGGATGATAGGCTTTCCGTTCTGGTCCTTGATCGTACCCACGAATTTCCCGGTAATCGGGTCAAACCCGTTGATGGTGCCGTTAACCGAGTTGTTTGAAACCAGCAGAGTATTGCTCAGCGGTCCAAAATTGGGGGGAGCCGCGGCGATGCCCCAGGCCTGGTTGAGCCGCGGTCCTTGGATCAGTGTCTTCACGAAAGTACCATCCTCCTTGAAGAGGTCGATGAAACCACCGGCGCCGATGTTCGGTATAGCGTAGGCGACGTAAACCAGGCCATTGATGTCCTGCACGCCGAATACTGAGAAGTTTGGCGGGATGTTCGGATCACCAAACGACTTCACCAGCGTGAAGCTGCCATCATACATATCGATTTTATTGTGGGTGTTATCCGCCGCGTAAAGAAAGTTCCCTGACGGCTTGCTGGTGATGGCCAAGCCCGTGTACATCGCTTTGTTCGCCGAGTTGTCCACCGCGAGCGTCGCCAGGTTCGCGTTCACCCCCG
This sequence comes from uncultured Acidobacteriota bacterium, assembly GCA_963696635.1. Classification (GTDB taxonomy): domain Bacteria; phylum Acidobacteriota; class Terriglobia; order Terriglobales; family Acidobacteriaceae; genus JABDBE01. The sequence continues at coordinate 249,664 of CAVOKX010000019.1, read as the reverse complement.
GCGCCCACGCGCTGATGGTGCCATCCAGCGTCGCGAAAATGAAAGGTGATGCCATGCCCTGAATCTGGAAATCGGTTGACGATCCGTTGAAAACGATTCCCGTCGGTGTGCCCGGGCCGTTCAGACCAGTGGGCGAAATCGGTCCGTTTCCGGCGGTGGGAATCAAAACCCTGAGTTGCTCTATTGTTCCGCTTGCGTCATAGACTGTCGACCATCCAGTGTCGTTATCAGCGATCCACCAAGGACTGGTTGCGCCCCGGGCTAATCCCCAGGCGTTGGCCAGCAGTGGATCGATGGTCGGGGCTTGGTGGACTTGATTGGAAACTAAGTTAGTGAGGCGATACTGTGCCCAGGCCGGGGCCGAAACCATGAAAAGAACCAGGCCGAGGCAAGCGGCGACTGCGGTCCTGCGTACCTGCATAGTAATTTCTCCTTGGCGAAATCAGCAGCAGAAGGAGGGACGAACCAATCAGGGAACAACTGGGGACGTAACCTTCTGTGACCTGCTCTGGCATGCGATCGTAGGTGAGCCGCGACTCGGAAGTGTCAGGGGGGTGTCACCAGTTTGTAAAATCTTTCTCGTACGATTGGGCATGGGTGCGAGTCAACAACTCTCCGGACACTTGCTCGCAATACCAGCCGCCCCCGCTGCGAACCTGGACCCGGTGAAGAGTCTGCGATTCGAGGGAGTCTGCGTAAGCTCTTTCCCATGCGCGTTCCAGAGCTTGGGCCGACCCCGAAAATCAAGTAAGATAATTTTGTGATCGTTTATCGGGTGATTGTTCCCGAGAAAGGCTTCGTATCCATTCACTTCAGCCGGACGGAAGGTCTCTAACACGCATGAAGTTGTCTGCCAGCCTGCACTTGAAAACTTATCTCTTGATCCTGTTGATGGTAATCTTTGGCCCACTGGGCAACGTGCTGCTCGGCAAGGGGATGAAGCGGATCGGCGCGGCCAGCATCGGAACCCCAGCGGAGGCGCTTGATCTCCTGTCCCGCGTGCTCACGTCGGGCACCATTTGGCTGGGCATCGGGTCGCTCATTACCTTCTTCGTGGCTTATATGCTGGTGCTCTCGTGGGCAGATTACAGCTACGTCCAACCCGCCTCGTCGGTGGCCTACGCCATGGTTGCCTTGCTGGCTCACTTCATGCTGCGCGAAGCGGTCACACCCCTGCGTTGGATGGGAGTGCTGGTCATTTGCCTCGGCGTTCTGGTGGTTGGACACACCCCGCCCCGCACCACGGAGCCCACCTAATTGCGCGAACTTATCTTCTATCTTCTGATCATCTGCGCCGGGACCGGCGGTGAACTGTGTGTCAGTCGCGCCATGAAGGCCGTGGGTGAGGTGAAAGATTTTCGCCCGGCCGCTCTGATCGGTGTCGCCGCCCGCGCCCTGCGAGTTTCGTGGATGTGGGTAGGTCTGGCCCTTATGGGGACCGCGTTTTTCGCGCTGCTCGCCGTCCTGTCAATGGAGAACGTCAGCCTGGTAGTCCCGGTTACCGCCTTGAGTTACGCTGCCGGCGCACTTGGAGGCAAATTCTTTCTCGGCGAACAGGTGACACGAAGAAGATGGGCGGGCGTGCTCCTGGTCTGCGTCGGCGTGACATTAGTGATCATGGGCCGGCGCTAATGTAAGCGGAAAAGCTTTCATCGCCCGCACCTTTGAGAACCGGCTTTCAGTCCTGCCAGAAGATGAAGATTGGCTCTGATTTTTGCGTGTGCATCGTGAAAAAGGTTAGGATTGCTTTTCAACTTCAAACATCGCTCCGGTTCTGGGAACGTAATTCGCGAGCCGAATCTGCGCGGCGGTTGCAGCTGATTTCAAGCCAGTGAGAGAGGTGTAGGCTCTTGTGTGGAATCGTCGGTTTCACCCACAAACGTTGGGCACCTGATTCCGATCGCATTCGGAGCGCCACCGCCACGCTAATTCACCGTGGGCCGGACCAACAAGGCGTATTCCAGTCGAGCCTCTGCTCGATGGGTGCAACCCGCCTCAAGATCATCGACCTTGCCACCGGCAATCAACCCATCCTGTCCGAAGATGGCGACGTAGCCATCGTGTTCAACGGCGAAATCTACAACCACCAGGAACTGCGACGCGAACTGGAAAAACTCGGCCACCGCTTTTACTCCTACTGCGACACCGAAACCGTTCTTCGAGCATTCCTCGAATGGGATACAAATTGTTTTGAGCGTTTGCGAGGCATGTTCGCAATCGCGCTGTGGACGAAATCCGCGAAACGTCTGGTGCTGGCCCGCGATCGCATGGGGATCAAGCCCCTTTATTTCGCGCGGCACGGAGAAGACTTATTCTTCGGATCCGAACTAAAAGCAATTCTGATCCATCCTGAAATCGAGCGCCGCTTGAGTTTGGACGGCCTCGATTGCTATCTGTCTCTGAACTACGTGCCGTGCCCCTGGACGCTGGTAGAGGGCATCGAAAAACTTCCTCCTGGGCAGTGGCTGGAGTGGCGGGATGGCAAAATCTCTTCCCAGTCCTACTGGCACGTCCCGCTCGGACAGGCCCGCAATTGGACGCTGGACTCTGCCCGCGAGGAATTGGACGCGCTTCTGCGGCAGTCGATCCGCGAGCACCTGATTTCTGATGTACCGCTGGGCATGTGGCTCAGCGGAGGGATCGACTCGTCCACGATCTTGCACTACGCCGCGACCGAATCCGGCGCGCCCCTCAAAACATTCTCGATTTCATTTCAAGGAAGAAGCTTCGACGAAACCCCCTACATTCGCGAGGTTGTCCGGCTCTACCACACCGAGCACGAAGAACTGGATCTCAATCCGGATGTCGACCTGCGGAGTGCAATAGAGGATTTCGCGTATTATTCGGATGAACCCTCCGCCGACGCAGGCGCGCTCCCCGTCTGGTTCCTTTCCAAGCTCAGTAAGACCAAGACAACGGTCAGCCTCAGCGGCGAAGGCGCCGACGAACTGTTTGGCGGCTATCTCACTCATCGCGCCAACCGCCTCGCTGCCCTCGCCCGGCGATTGCCGCGAAAGGTCCTGCAACTTGCGCTGGACGCATTACGCGCGTGGCCGGTTTCAGACGAGAAGATCAGTTTCGAATACCAGCTCAAGCGGTTTCTCGAAGGCTCCCTCTTGCCCGCCGAGCGCGCCCATGTCTACTGGAACGGAACCTTCTCCGAGGAACAAAAGTCGGCTCTGCTGCGCTCCGAACTTCCGCCCGCTCTCCACAGCATTCTGGGCGAACTGCGCGCTCGTTTTCATGCAGGTGATGATCTGGCGCCCTATTTGTGGTTCGACCAAAGATATTTTCTTCCCGACGATATTCTGAACAAAGCGGATCGCATGAGCATGGCGCATTCGCTCGAAGTGCGGCCGCCCTTCCTCGATCACCGGATCGTCGAATTCGCCGCCACCCTGCCCGCATCTCTCAAGATTCAGGGTTCCCGGCAGAAGGTACTTCTGAAAGAATTGATGAAAGACAAACTGCCGGCTTCCGTTCTGCAACGAAAGAAAGTCGGATTCGACATTCCCGCGCACGATTGGCTTCGCGGCTGTCTGCGCCCGCTCATGCAGGAGGTTTTGCTGGACGGCTCATCCGAACACGCGAAACTGTTTCGCCGCGACGTGATCGAAACCCAGATTCAAGATCACTTGGAGAGGCGCGTCAACATTGGATATCACCTATGGGGCTTGATGGTGCTGTTTCTGTGGATGAAAAAATGGGGGATTCAGGCCGCGGCCGCCCGCGAGACCAGCGTGTGGACACCGGAAAAAACTGGCACCTATACCTAGGTGTTCTGCTGGCCGCGGGAGCCGTCTATCTGGGCTGCATCGTTTCTCCTCCATCTCTCATGGATGATGTCGATGCCGTGCAGGCCCAGATCGCCCGCAACATGCTCAGTTCCGGCGACTGGGTAACCGCCCGGCTAGATGGCGTCGTCTATCTGGAAAAAGCTCCCCTCATTTACTGGACCATGGCGATAGCCTACGCAATTCTTGGGGCGCACGATTGGGTAGCCCGCCTTCCAATTGCTTTATCGGCCATTGCCCTTTGCTGGCTGACGGCCGCTTTCGGCGCCTGGGCTTTCGGCAAGCGAGCAGGATTCTATGCAGGCCTGTGCATGGCCACGTGTATTGGACTGTACCTGTTCACCCGGATTCTGATCCCTGATGTCATGCTGACCTTCACTGTCGCCCTCGGTATGTGGGCGTTTCTTCGCGCCTTGGACGAAGACGAACCTCATCCGCGATTCTGGGCTTTCATGCTGGCCGCAAACCTCGGCATAGGTCTGCTGCTGAAGAGTTTGATCGGAGTCTTATTCCCGCTCGCCGCCGGCGTAATTTATCTTTCGCTCACCCACCAACTCTTTTCTGCCCGCACCTGGCGCCGCTTGCACCCCTTCAGCGGATTGCTAATCATCCTGCTCATTGCCGCGCCCTGGCACATTCTCGCAACATTGCGCAATCCGCCTTACTTCACCTTCACCCTTCACAGCGGGCCCGGGCAGTATCATGGTTTTTTCTGGTTTTTCTTTATCAATGAGCAATTGCTCAGGTTTTTGAATCTGCGCTATCCGCGAGACTACAACACCGTGCCCCGACTCTACTTCTGGTTGTTGCACCTGGTGTGGCTGTTTCCCTGGAGCGTGTATTTTCCCGCCGTCGCCAAGTTGTCCTTCAAACCCACCGATCGCGGCGGCCGAACCCGTCTTCTGGCCCTATGTTGGGCCGGCTTTGTACTGGTGTTCTTCACCTTCTCTACTACGCAGGAATATTACTCCATGCCTTGCTATCCCGCGCTGGCGCTCCTGTTGGGTTCAGCCATGGCAATAGGGGGCGATTGGATAAGGCGCGGCACGCGTGTGCTGGCAGCAATTGCGGCGTGTGCTGGGCTGATAACGTTGACTCTGTTTTTCCTCACTCGCAACCTTCCTGCCCCAGGAGACATTTCGCAGGCGCTCAGCCAACATCCCAGCGCCTATAAGCTCTCCTTGGGTCACATGCAGGATCTTACCCTGGCATCGTTTGCGTATCTCCGCAAGCCTCTCTTGGTCGCCGCTATTGCGTTCTGCCTGGGCGCTCTGGCGACCTGGAGATTGGCCGGTCAGCGCGCATTTCTCGCCGCCGCCCTGATGATGATACTTTTCTTCCATGCCGCCCGCCTGGCCATGTCCGTTTTCGATCCGTATATGTCCTCGCGGCCGCTGGCCGAGGCAATTCTGCAATCGCCGGACGGGACCCTGATTGTGGATCACCACTATTACACCTTCTCTTCGATTTTTTTCTATACCCAGCGTCGCGCGTTGCTTCTGAATGGCCGCTGGAATAACTTCGAATACGGTGCGAACGCCCCCGGAGTGCCCGACGTCTTTATTGGCGATTCAGACTTCAAGAAGCTGTGGCTTGAGCCAGACCGCTTTTACCTTGTGGCAAAACAGTCAGCCTTGCCTCGCCTCGAAGACCTGGTCGGAAGTGGCCGGCTCAATGTAGTTGCCGCGAGCGGCGGAAAACTGGTACTGACGAATTATCCCTTGGCGGCCAGCGGAGCACGAGGAAAATAGCCCATGAGACCTGGCTTCTCCCCGATCAAACAGAGTGAGCAAGGCGCCGTTTCCATCGCTCGAAAGCTTTACAGAATTGACTCTTACTTGCGCAAAATTACTTTCTCACGCTCAAACCTCTCGTGAAATTCTCCATTCACTTGCTTGTGGTGGGTATCACCTGCGCCCTGGTGCTTCGCGCTGATCTTCACCGCCGAAGGCTCATACTCACGCGGGCTTCCGGCTGGCATGTGTTGACCGCCCTTGATGCAGTCTGTCCAGCGGTGACCGCGGGAATTGTTGCCGCACTCCTGATGACTCTCATCCCGATTGCAAGCTCCCAACGCGTCCTGCCGCTGTACTCGCCTGTGACCTGGGAGAGTCTTGCGGGTGCCGCGGTCTTCGCTCTTCTGTGGAGTGAAGGACGCCGTCAAATTCAGTTCCAGCGCCCTCGGGGGACTGTCTTTGGCGAATGGTTAATCCTGGCTGGGGCATATCCGCTTCTTGAGTTAGTTGTCTTTGGTGGGTGGCAAGCAGCGTCTCAGAACCGAACGCTAACCATACCGTGCGGCCTGGCAATTCTTAGCGGTGCGGTTTTGCTCGCGGCAATTGTGCCCCCCTTCGTGAAAAAATATGAAGGCCTCCGCATCCTCGACCGCGTTGCTGAACAAGGGGAAGCAGTTCAGACGGAATACACGCCTCCGACTCCGGAATGTCCCCATCCCGAACTTTGGCAGATGCTCGATTCACAGACCTCGGAAGTCGAAGTGCTCGATTTTCTTAAATCACTGGTCATGACCGTCAAACCGCACTTGGTCGTCGAAACCGGAACTTTTCTGGGGAACGGCACCCTCAAAATGGCCGAAGGGCTAAAGGCAAACGGCTTTGGGCGCATCATCACCATCGAGTACGATCCCGCGATCTACGCCCAAGCCAAACAGCGGATTGACGCCTCCGGACTGGGCAATCGGATTGAATATCGCAATGAATCCAGCCTTGAAAGTCGGATTGATGGAACCATCGACCTTCTGTATAGCGACAGTCATCTGGCCACCCGTGAGCAGGAGATTCGCCGCTTCTTGCCGCAGGTCGATCCCCGCGGGCTGATTGTCATTCACGATGCCAGTTCGCATTTCCAGGTCGTGCGCGAAGCCGCCCTCCGCATGGAACAAGAAGGCTTGATTTCGATTGTCATGCTGCCCACCCCGCGTGGCCTGGTCATTGCCCAAAGGCGCGAAGGCCGCAAATAACGTAGTACCGCTGGTTCGCGACGTCGATTGCATTCCTCAAGCGGGACGTTGCCAGTGTTAGAATCAAATGACGTGCCGGGTCGAGATGCAGCCAATTCCGCGTACTGGCTTCTGCTGTCAACGAGGACACGTTCGCCCCTGCGATACTTGAGTTGTTTTCCTGCAATCTATCGCCATGGGAACCAATACTGAGGAGAGATCATGAGGATTGCGGTGCTTGGAGGAGACGGCTACTGCGGTTGGGCCACCGCTTTATATCTGTCTAACAAGGGTCATTCCGTTGCCATTGCCGACAACTTTTCTCGTCGCCAATGGGATCACGAACTTGGCGTGCAAACCCTCACCCCCATCCGCCCGCTCTCCGATCGCCTGCGCGTTTGGCAGGACCTCACCGGGAATAGCATTCCCCTCTTTGTCGGCGATGTCACCGAGTACGACTTTCTATCCTCAGTCATCAAGGATTTCGAGCCGGAGGCGGTCGTCCATTTCGCCGAGCAGCGCGCTGCTCCCTATTCCATGATTGACCGCAAACACGCCGTTTTCACTCAGGTGAACAACGTCGTAGGAACTCTCAATCTGCTCTTCGCCCTGCGTGAGTTTCAGCCCGATTGTCACCTCATCAAGCTCGGCACCATGGGTGAATACGGCACACCCAACATTGATATTGAAGAAGGCTACATCACCATCGAGCACAACGGACGGCGCGATACAGTGCCGTACCCCAAACAACCCGGCTCCTTCTACCATCTTTCGAAGGTCCATGACAGTCACAACATCATGTTTACCTGCAAGGCGTGGGGCCTCCGCGCCACCGACCTCAACCAGGGCGTGGTCTACGGAACCATGACCGACGAAGTCGCGCTCGACGAGGCGCTCATCAATCGCTTCGATTACGATGAAGTCTTCGGCACCGTGCTCAATCGTTTCTGTGTTCAGGCAGCCATCGGGCACCCGCTCACCGTGTACGGCAAGGGCGGCCAAACCCGCGGTTTTCTGGATATTCGCGATACCGTACGCTGCGTCGAGATCGCCTGTTTGAATCCCGCGGCCCAAGGCGAGTGCCGCGTCTTCAACCAGTTCACAGAACAGTTTTCGGTTTTGGATCTGGCCCGAATGGTACAAACCGCCGGAGAAAAGTTAGGCTTGACTGTCGAAGTCCATCACCTCTCCGATCCACGAGTGGAGGCCGAAGAGCACTATTACAATGCGAAACACTCCAAGCTGATTAAACTCGGTTTGGAGCCGCATTTACTCTCCGACTCGTTGTTAGACTCGCTCATGAATGTTGCCCTGAAATATCGCGACCAGATTGATGCGGCCGTGATGCTGCCGCGGATCAACTGGCGGCAGCCCTGCAACGAACGCCGGGCGCAGAGCAGTCGAGAGCCCGCGCCTGTCGTCGAACCTTCTCTCGAAATCGTGGGTAAATCCGACGGCAAAAACGGAAACCGAAATACCGCGCGGAATTCGCGCCGAGAGTTGAAGAGCAAAGCGGGAAGCTGACGCCAGCCTCAGGCTGCCGGTTCGACAGTGTGTGAAGTCACCGGCACAAGCCTGCCATCGCGGATGTAGTACTCACCATCCCGCCAGCGGATGCTGTTACGCGCAAAACTGGTCAGCCAAATCACGAAAGCCACGGCATCCCATACCGGGATCAGCCCCAATTTCTTCCAAAGCACGTCATGCTTCAGGCCCCAAATGCCCACTATCCAAGTCATCGCCAATCGCAGCCCCAGGTAGGTGCCGAGATAACCGAGCGCAACTCCCGCTGAGGGATGGATCGCAACCGCTGCCAATGACCACGGCAATCCTTGCGTGAGCAACAGGCCGAGATGTCCCCAAGGCCGCAAATGCCGCATCACCACAATCCAGCGCAGCCGTTTGTGAAGCAGGTCGCGTATGGATCCATAATCCGCAACCGTCAAAATGGTGTAGGGCAAAAGTTCAACTGCGTAACCCTGTTCGGCAATCAGGCGTCCCACCAGCAGATCATCCGCCGGACGGTTTTCAATCGCTCCATAGCCGCCGAATCCGGCCAGTCGTGCGCGCGTGGTGGCGATGGTTGGCCCCAACGCAAACTTCACTCCATCCAGCTGACGCGCCACCAGGATGCCGGCATAGAAATCGGAAAACATGCCAATCGTCTGCAGACTTTCGGCGAACGTTTTCTCTTCGATCGGCAGGTAAAAACAGGTCACCGCTCCGACTTTCGGATCGGCCAGAGGACCAACCACCGTGCGCAGGTAGTCAGGCCGCACCCGCACGTCACTGTCGCTGATTACAACCACTTCGTGCTGAGCTTCGCTGACCAGCCGGGCCAGCTTGACCACTTTGTCGTTAGATCCTCTTCCGCCCGAGCCCAACAATATGCGAATCCGACGTTCCGGAAAATCCCGCATCAGCTTGTGCAGCACGGGAACAACCGGGTCGTCCTCCTCCCCGACGCAGAAAAGCACCTCGTAATCCGGATAATCTTGCCTGCAGAAACTCGCGAAGTTCTCGTAGGCGTCGGGATCCAATCCGCGAATCGGTTTTAGATTACTAACCGGCGGAGTGAAGGTATGAGGAGGAGCGCTTCGACGCGCGTTACCGCGAAAGAATTGCCACGAGCTGAACAACGCAATCAAATAGTAGATGAAAGGGATGGCAGCAACGGCAAGCAACACGTCTTTGATGCCAGAAATCATCGCCCCTTATTACTATACAACGCTGCCCCGAACGTGGCTGCCGCTAGCCCCTTCGGGGAAAAACTCTCGAGGCGCTCTGGTTGGGGAAGGGCACGGCTTTACGGATTGCCAAAACGTCTCCGGGGCATCAAATTCGGGAGGGCACGAGTTCAGAGCCTGCGGAAAAACTGCTTGGGCGCTGTGGTTTTTGAAGGGGCACGGCTTCAGCCGTGCCGTAAGTCGTTCAAAACGTAGTGACGGCGCGGCTGAAAGCCGCGCCCTTTCAAACCCTAAACGCCAACTCGGTAGTTTCTCCGCAGCCTGTCTAGCCATCGCCGCCGATGTTATGTCATCGGCAAGAGTTTTCAGCTCGTCAATCACCACAGTTCAAGACACCTCGAGCGCCGATTCACCGCAGCACTCATTATCAACGGAACCGCAAATTCCTGATTGCAGTCCGCCTTTTGGAATCGCGTACGGCCCCTCCCGGCGCCCGAGACTCGTGTCTACGAACCAGTTCAGTTAAAAGTCTTTCTCAGCGTTGCCACGGAGATGTGCGGCCAGCCCAGATTCACCACTTTCGGAAGCGCCGCAAGTATGGGGAAGTCCAGGATGACCATCTGCGCATATTGAAGTTGCATAAAGGATAGACCATCCTTCGGCTTCACTTTCTCAATCCAAAAGGTCGCGTAAACCAGCGCCGTGTCGGCATTCGCTCCTTTTGGTCCGGTAGGTTCGCCGCCCTCCAGGAAGAGAATGTTTTCGATTCCCCCAGCCCCATTCGTCGGGCTCACCACTACCGTCGGATCGCCGGTTTTGCTATTGGGATTTTTGAAAAATGTGATATTCGCCTGGGTCGCAATATTGAGTACTACTCCCTCAAAAGTGTGCCCCTCGGCCTTCTGTTTGTTGATCACTGCTTGCAGGAGCTTGATGGGGTCATTGACCACGTCCTGCATGGCAACTCCGTCGATGGCCGCGGGCAACGGCGGTTCCGGCGGGTTCGTCCCAAAAGGCGTTCTCGGATTCGTAGCCGAGGCGGCCACGGTGAGATCGTATTGCTGGAACCCCGGCGGCGCTGGCGCAGTCAGCTTTTCCGATGACCCCGCAGCATTCAGGATGGGCGACGGCGCGGTCGGAAATGGTGTGCTGTTGAACGAGGGGAATTGTGAGAAAGCGTATTGCGTCGTGGCCGTGGTCAAAGTCGGATCGCCTGTGAAAGCTGTAGCAATGCCTTGCGCCAGCAACGAATTGCCATGCGGAATCGTCCCCATCCGGGCTACGATTTGTGCCCCCGTAGGCGCCGTCTCCGGCGGATAAGTCGTCGTCGGCTGCGTCACCCAGATGCCCGGCTCGATGTGGAGCGCCCCTCCCGTAGGTGCATCGCTGATCTTCTGCAGGTAAGTCAAACCAAATAATTCAATGTCATCCTGGCCGAACCCGCGATTGGGGATCGAAGATCCAATGGGATCGATCTTCAAGGTCTCATGAGTCTGATTGAGCTGAAGATACAGGTTGGCATTTCCCTCGAAGTCCGGACGCGCGATCAGGTTGAAGCCCTTTCCATGCCACGTTCCGGCAAGCTCTTTGAGAAGTCCCAGATTGCTCAGGACGGTTGCATTGTCCGGACTGATTCGGACCGAAGATATTCTCTCGTTAGGCATTGTTGTGTCTCCTTTTAGTGGGATTTTCGTTTCCTTGAGTCTGAAGATGTAACTTCCCGGTGGACCTGCTTAGCACAATGGTGCTGGAAGAGGCTGGACCGTTTCATTCCTCGCCCAATGGAAGGCGGGCGTCCCGCCCGTCCCAAAGCTCGCCTCCGGGAAGTGGCCCAGTTTTGATTGTCATCCCGAGAAAGCGGCCTTTGCGAAACCAGGATCTGGGCGAGCCACGCGAAGCGTCGCGTACTTTGCGACGCAATAATCGCCCGTTTGGCTTGCTTCCTTATCAAAACTGAGGCACCCAGCCCCCGGGTAGTGGCTTATTCTGAAATTAGTCAACCGTTGGATTGGCACGCGGATTGCCTCGTCTACTTAGTAACGGCCACAAAACATTCCGGCTTTCCTTCGCTATCCACAACGCAAGAGAAGCCCACGACCTGAGTTCCCTTCGTTTCAATATAACCGCCCTTCCAAATGTGGCCCGCTTCACTAAAACTTGTTAATGTGTCTCCGTATATGCGGACCGCGACGCCGTTACTCTGAGCCCCGACCGTAGGAGCATGAAATAGCACGCCTCCCAAGGCAAATCCGAATACAGCCACTAGCGCCAACGTAACAAATTTCATGTTCTTTACCCTCCATGTTTACTATCACATAAACACACGAAACCGCCAAAACCACAAGGGATAGTGGTTTAGCGGTAGGAGGGCTGTCAACGATAATATTTCCTATGTCACGTCAAACACTTACGAAGAACGAGAGATTGTTTGTCGAAGCTGTAAAATTGCTGACTCAACACGCGCGATTGGTGCGAGCAACTTATCTTCGCCCTCTCCCCTCTCTGGAATTGATCGAAGGCAGGCGTAGTAGTTCTTCCGAAAGCGGCCCACAAAATCATCTATCTCGGGTTCAAGAAGTGCGTCCCCAAAAGCACTTACCCGACTGGCTATCTCTTTTTGGTTCGCCGTCAATTCACCCAGCAAGTCAAGGACAGATAACAGCATTTTCTCAGGCATATGATTCTCCTTCTAAGTTAGTAGAGCTTCAAGAGGCCAAATCTCCGAAGCGATCTCAGCGGCCATTGCAGGAGTCACTCGCAAACTTGAATGCACGCGGCAGAAATTATAGTGCGCGAAGTGCAAAGCGCAAGCGGCCTTCAAATTCTCAAGCCGCTTCGAGAAAGCGTTCGTCAGGCGCGTGAACCTCCGCATCTGCATTCGGATCGTCAAATTCTGCCGCTCGACAAAAGACGTACTCACATGCGCCGGATCGGGCACGCCGCTAATCGTTCTGGATATAACCTCCAAGATTGGGCTTGGGGAGTACCGTTCATTGCCATGCTGCCCATAGTCGCCATAGAGCTTTTTGAGTTGCGCGTAGTCGGCATCCCCGGCGAAGGACTGCTCGACCGCTTTGGTATAGAAAATATACGCATCCGTGGTGAGCTGAATCTTGTGGACCGATAGACGACGATACAATTCCAGCATGAATGCTTGCGTGTTTTCGCTGTTACGCTTGCCCACAAAATATGAAGGCACCAGCTTGGTATCCGCATCTAAGGCCACGTAAACCCATTGGTCGCCAAACTCAGCCGGATCACTGTCTTTGACGTGACGGGCCTTCTTGCCTACGTAGGTCCATATTTCGTCGCACTGCAAGCGACGACAAGATAGCTGGCGCATCCTGGTATCGAGCAGGGACGCGCAGTTCTCGCCCGTTCGTAGTAGCAAAGAGTTGATCGTATTGCGGTCCACGTCCGTCATGCGGCTGATAGATCGTAGAGAATTGCCTTCGACAAGGCCAGAAATTACGGCGAGTTTCTTTTCCGTGGAGAGTGTGTACATTTCGGCTCCTCATTTCCCGCTTGACGGGAGAGTGAGGCAAGCCGATAATCGGAGTTGAGCACTATGACTACGGCTTGCCGTGGTTATGGTTTCAGGGCCGCTTGAGTGTTTCAGTACTCAGCGGCTCTCAGTGTTTGCGCTTCGGTTTGGTGGAGGCGGCATCTGCCTTCCTTTCCGGCCAACCGACTTCCTCAGCAGCTAGACGAAATGCAGGCTGTATGTAAAACAATCTGCGCCGCTCACCGCCAGTCCAATCGGTATGAACCTGATACAAGTCAGAAGGCCGGAGTTCTAGTTGTCGTAATTGTTTTGACAATCCTCCCAAAACTCCACCTAGCGCATCTTCGTGAATACCGATAGCCTCTGCCAAGCCGCCTGCCCATAAACCCTTGCTCTCAAGGAGAGCCGTTACCGCTAGTCTTTGGTTAGGTTTTATGACTTGAACAAAATTCCAGAATGTATCCGGTGTCCACGAACTCTCAGCGCGTAATTCTGCTTCGGCACGAACATCTGCTCCAGGCTCGCTGGCATCTTGTGCTTCAAGATCGCGGCGCAAGCGGATCGCCTCTTCAGGTGTATCCGCTTCCCATTTCTTCCCGCGATATACAAATCGGACAGCCACGAGTTGCGCTCCTACATTCCTTAAGACAACATACAGGTTCCTTAAGGAATCGTCAAGCACTAAATTTTTGCCTTGCGTTCCCATCACCTTTCCTCCTTTTTGGATTTCCACAGCCCCAAAACTTTCAGGATTGAAATTCAGCCACTACCCAGCCCCCGTATTCCCTTGATTGTCTACGTCGCCGTGAGATAACCTATTTGATTAACCATTAACTCTTTGACAATTAAATAGCGGCTAAGTCCTTTGCCCGGAATATTTTGCGTGTAAGTCCTTTAAACTCAAAGATTTTGATGGTAGTCTCGCCCTAACCCCATGATTCCAAAAGATCGAGGGGGGAGGGGGTAGACCAAGATTACTGAAAAGTAACTACCCTCTCGCCAGACCAATTGGCGGCCGATCTACCAGTCGACCGCATTCCCAGTTCACCCGAGCCCACGAGGCGCTAACATCAATGACGTGGAGCGCCGCTCGCTAGTCGAATACCTCGACCATTTCCTGCAAAGAGGAAGAGGGCAAGAGACTGCCTACGCGCAGCGCCACGGATACCGCACCGTTCGGTGGTCGTACCGCCAAGTCGCCGACACCGCTTTCCAGTTCGCCCGCGAACTCGATGCGCGAGCCATCGCCAAAGGCGATCGCATCCTGCTCTGGGCCCCGAACTTAGCCGAGTGGGTCGCAGCATTTCTCGGATGCGCCCTGCGCGGCGTCGTAGTCGTCCCCATGGACGATGTAGCCACCCCGGACTTTGCCTTGCGCGTCCATCACCAGGTCGGCGCCAAACTTCTGGTGTGCTCCCAAGAGCATTCGCAGCAGTCAATCCCAACCCTCACTCTGGAGAATCTCACCGAGGCATTGGCAGCACATTCGCCAGCCCCCTATTCCGCCGCCGAAATCGCACCCACCGACCCGCTCGAAATCGTCTTCACTTCCGGTACCACCGCCGAGCCCAAGGGCGTAGTGATCACGCACGGCAACGTCCTCGCCAATATCGCCCCGCTCGAACTCGAGATCCAGAAATACCTCAAGTACGAACGCTGGGTGCACCCCGTCCGCTTCTTAAATCTATTACCGCTAAGCCACGTCTTCGGCCAATTTCTCGGAATCTTCCTCCCCCAGTTGATGGGCGGCACAGTGATATTCCAGGACACATTCAAACCCTCCGAAATAATCGCGACCATTCGCCGGCAGCGTGTCTCAGTACTGGTCGCGGTGCCGCGCGTGCTGCAATCCCTCAAGGAAAAAATCGAACGCGATCTCGAAGACGAGGGGCATGCAGAACAATTCCGGCAAACCTTTCGAGCTGCCGAAGGCAAGCACTTTCTGCACCGCTGGTGGATTTTCCGCCGCATCCATCGTCAGTTCGGATGGAAATTCTGGGCCTTCATCTCCGGCGGCGCCGCCCTCGACCGCGACACCGAAGAATTCTGGGGACGCCTCGGATACGCCGCCATTCAAGGCTATGGCCTCACCGAGACCACGTCGGTCATAAGCGTGAACCACCCTTTTCGGCTGGGCAAAGGCTCGATTGGAAAAGTCCTCGCCGGACGCGAAATCAAACTCGCTCTAGACGGGGAAATCCTGGTCCGCGGAGGCGGAGTCGCCGCCGGCTACTGGAATGGAAACGATTCCCATCCGGTCGCCAGCGAAGACGGCTGGTATCCTACCGGCGATGTCGGCGAACTTGATGCCGAAGGCAACCTCTACTTCAAGGGACGAAAGAAAGACGTCATCGTCACCCCAGCCGGCATGAACGTCTATCCCGACGACCTCGAAGCCGCTCTGCGCAGCCAGCCAGAGGTGAAGGACGTTGTGGTCATCGCATTGCCGCGCAACGGAAACGCAGAACCATGCCCAGCGATCATCCTGCGAGATAGCCACGCCGACCCCGAGCCCATCGTGAAGCGAGCCAATGAATCCTTAGCCGAGTACCAGCGCATGCGCACTTGGGTCGTATGGCCACAGGAAGATTTCCCCCGCACCTCCACGCAGAAACCACTGAGAAACATTATTCAGCAGGCGGTGCAAGCACAGTTGGCGCAAAAATCTCCCAGCCAAATTCCTTCCAGTCCGCTCGCGGAATTAATCGCCAGAATCACCGGACGCTCGCCGTCTCAGCTTTCCCCAAACCCGAATCTCGAATCCGACCTGAACCTCAACTCACTCGACCGTGTGCAGTTGCTGAGCGCGCTCGAAGATCGATATCAGATCGACCTGAGCGAAACCCGCTTCGCCGCCGTGAACACGGTTGCTGACTTGGAGCGCATGCTGCAAGGCAAGCCTCCGGCGCGAGCCCCCTACCACTACCCGCGCTGGGCGCAGCGTTGGCCCATCACCTGGCTCCGTCTCGCGGTGCATTACGCGTTGTTGCGCCCCGCCGTATTTCTCTTGGGATGGCCGCGCGTGGAAGGCCGACAGAATCTACAAGGAGTACGTGGGCCAGTCCTCGTCATCTGCAATCACATTGGTGACGTAGATCCAGGTTTCGTGTTGACCGCTCTTCCCGCGCGTTTAAGGCATAAGCTCGCCATCGCCACCGGCGGCGAAGCCCTCGAAATACTGCGCACTTCGCCACCCACACGAGGCTTCATGGGAAGAACCTATGACCGGGTGAAGTGGGCTCTGGGCGTCTCGTTGCTAAATCTCTTTCCCTTACCGCGCGAAGCCGGATTCCGCGAGAGCTTCGCCTACGCTGGAGAATCTGCAGACCGAGGCTACAGCATCCTGGTTTTTCCCGAAGGCCGTCACACCACCAGCGGCAGAATGCTCCCCTTCCGCGCCGGCATCGGCCTGCTAGTCAACAACCTCCAAATTCCCATCGTGCCCATGCGCATCGACGGCCTGTTCGAGTTGAAGCAAGCTGGGAAAAAGTTTGCCAGACCCGGTCAACTGAAAGTAAAGATCGGAGCCCCGATCCAATTCGAACATGGAAGTGACCCCGAGCGCATCGCGCACGAACTGCAGAAAAGAGTACAAGCGTTGTGACGCCGTCCAAAAACTGGACACTTTGAATTTCATCAGACTCTCACTTGACAGCCTCGCTCTGAATCACATACTTCACAGCCATCTGGTCCGATCTCGCGCGAGGCGGTGTCTGACATGTCTTTATTTCGAAGATCTACTGCGTTACCCTACTCCACCCCGCGGAGCTGGGCTGTGTGGTCGCTGTTCGCAATGTGCGTTCTGCTAGCGTGGACACCCACGGCGTCTGCACAATCGCCGCCCTGTGGTGGAAATGGTTGCTGCGACACTGGATTATGCGACACTCACTACGCCTGCAATGGTGATTGTACCTGTCAGTTCGACTCGCCGATCATCATTGACACCACCGGCGAAGGCTTCCACCTAACCTCGGTGCGGCGTGGCGTCGTCTTTGACATCGCGGCCACCGGGCATTCCATTCAGATGGCTTGGACAGCGGAAACCTCGCGCAACGCCTTCCTGGCATTGGATCGCAACCACAATGGAAAGATCGATAACGGCAAAGAACTCTTCGGCAACTTCACCGAGCAGCCCAAGTCCGGCGACCCGAATGGGTTCCTCGCCCTGGCCGAGTTCGATAAGCCGGAGAATGGCGGCAATGGAGACGGAATCATCGATGAGCGAGATGCGGTGTACTCACAACTGCTGCTTTGGATCGATGAGAATCACGACGGCATCTCCCAACCCAACGAGCTATACACCCTGCCGGAGTTGGGCGTGTTTTCGCTGGCGCTAAAATACAGAGAGTCGAGGCGCACCGACAAATTCGGCAATCAGTTTCGCTACAAGGCGGCCGTCAACCCCGACTCGCAAGGTAGGGAGTCCACGGACGGGCGCTGGATGTTTGATGTTATTTTCATGACAACCGGGCGCGACGACAGAGCGCTACCTTCACAAGTCGAGGAGTTGAGTCCCACTCAGCCGCCTTGCGGGTCTTGTGCCGTACCGATAGACTATCAACAAACGAGCGGAAGCGGCGACGGTCAAGGCATTCTTCATTTTGCTTACGCGTGGAACTCAAGCACCGGAAGTCTGTCGGATTTGGCTGCGTGTACCGTACGCGAATACGTGAGTTATCCGGGCAACAGCCCGTTTGGTTGGCCTAGCCCGCCATACACTCAAGCAAGTACGACATTTCCCGTAACACTGGGTGTTGCGGCAACAGATGGAGCGAGCAGGGATACTCACAGCTATCCGGGCTTTCAGCAACCGTATCAGGCAAATTCCTTTACGGCAACTCAACTTTACCAGTACATCTGTCCTTGTGCGAACAACGGGCGGCCAGTTAACCTAATGGGTCCGTTGTCAATAACTCGTCAGGTGTACTTCGAGCTCTCCCGACGGGAAGTGGACCTATCTGGCAAGCAAATCTGGAGTCAATGCCAGTTTTGTTCTTCCAAACCAGTAGCGCCTCTAGGAGGTAAGAGTGTGAAAATAGTCATGGTTTTAGCTTCTTTGTTGGTTGTGTCGGCATGGGCGAACGGTGCACCCAAGTGCACTCCTGCCGACGCTACGGGTTGGTTGGCGGATTCGCTCACAGAGATGGAAACGATCCACGCCGGAATGACTCGTGAGGATTTACTAAAAGTCTTCAGGCCTGCTGGTGGGTTCTCTTCGTCTAGCAGATTCAAGGGCGTCTTTGTCTATCGGGATTCACCGTACATCAGCATCAACGTCGAATTTGCACACATTCAGGGAGGAGTCGACGGCAACGCCCCGGCGAGCCCGCGAGATGTAATTACCTCGATCTCCCGGCCGTACCTAGCCCACCCAGCGTACGACTAAAGCCCGGTGCTCCAGTTGGCTGGCCCACCTTTGCGGTTTTGGCAAAGGTGGGAGCTCATGCCGCCTGCGTCGCGATTTTGATCTTCATTCTTACCCTGCTGATTGATTGGCGCGGCGCGACACCGACCTCGCCGTTCCCACCTTTACGGAAAACGTGGCTGGCCCATTTTTACGTTTTTTGTAAACGGCGGCAATGGCGACGGAATCATCGACCAGCGAGATGCGGTATTCTCCCACCTGCTGCTTTGGATTGATGAGAACCTCGACGGCATCTCCCAACCCAATGAGTTGCACACCCTGCCGGAGTTGGGTGTGTTTTCGCTGGCATTGAAGTACAGAGAGTCGAGGCGAACCGACAAATTCGATAACTGGTTCCGCTACAAGGCGGCGGTCAACCCCGACTCGCAAGGCAACGAGTCCAAGGACGGGCGCTGGATGTTTGATGTTATTTTCATGACAACCGGGCGCGACGACAGAGCATTACCCTCGCTGGTTGAGGAGATACATCCCTCAAATCACTTTCGGCCAGAGTGCCCTGAGTGTCCCACGGGCGCCTCTACCGCCTTGACCGACCCTTTGGGTCTGAACTTGATTTATCCCCAGTATCCCATTCTGTCTGGCATCGGCAATGTAGCGAGGGTAAAGGTCATTCCTAGCGGTACCAATTGGGATGACCGGAGCGCAACGGAGGCGTAAGCCCAGTTACCGGGGGTAACACGTGCCCAACAGGCTTCCCAAACGTTTGTGTTTCAGGCTTGGGGGGCGGCACCTTTGCCATTGGGCTTGGTTATCAGCCGGTCGTCTGCACGGCCAACAACAGCGGCGGTCAGTGCACCTCTACCGCACCCGTCGGGCCGGTCCTTGTGGGCACCCCGAACGAGTTCTTTGACGAATATGCTGTCACCTCCAACGTAAGCCTGCTCGACAACTACGGAGGGGGCAGTTCATGCCAGCAGACGTGCAGCCAGCAGTACTACAACTTGTGCAGCCAGGAGCAGATCCTCAACCACACCTTCACCTACACTTTTACGAAATCAACTATTAGCGGGACAAAAGATACATTAGTGACGGTGTCTGAATAGGGAGGAAGTTATGTTTATGCACTCATCGCTAATCGCCAGCGTCATAGCAATCGCGATGCTTCCGAACGCCTTTGCGCAGCAGGCCCCGGAAATCGGTAGCGTCAAACTTTACCGTTACGGTGACCTCCTGCGGAAGCACGGCATAGAGCTAACCGAGCCATCCCTGCTGCGCGCGCTAGAGAACCCGGATGCCAACGTCAGATTTCTAGCTGCGATGAAACTGGCGGAGGACAAGACCGTCGACGCGATCCCGGCAATCAAAGAGGCGCTGATCGCGGAGAAGATCCCCCGTGATCGAGTCAACATGGCGGTTGCGCTTGGCCTGCTAGGCGATCAGTCCGGAAAGGACGAATTAAAGAAGGTCTGTGCCGACAGCAGCGTCAGTCCCGAGTTTCAACTCTATGCGGTCCGATACATGTTTGATCTCCATTCCCAGGACGGAGATTGTCTGCGTGCGGCTGAGCAGATAGCTCAGTCCAAGGACGCTAAACCCGGCGACCGAATCTCAGCCTTAGGGCTTCTTCCGCGGTTCCAAAATCTCACGGCGGGGGAATCGCACAAGGTCTTCGAGCTTGTGCTTAAGTGTCTAGAGGACCCCGAGCCCATTGTGCGAATGGCAGCCAGCGATGCACTGGCTGGCGCGGGCAACCCTTCCGCCGCTCGCTACCTCGAGGCTGCAATGGCAGAGGAACAGGATGAGAGTGTCCGTTTGGCGATCCAGAGAGACCTGAAAAAATTGCGGCAGGGCGCAAACGAATAGACAGCTTGACACGCGTTGAAGCCCGGTGCCTCAGGGGTTCGCGTGGTTCGCACCGTTGTTCCCCGGGGGCCGCCATACACCCGACGGAAAAATGCTTCCCTTCCGTGCCGGCATCGGCCTGCTCGCCAACAACCTGCAAATCCCGGTCGTGCCCATGCGCATCGATGGATTGTTCGACGTGAAGCAGGCAGGAAGGAAGTTTGCCCGCCCGGGCCAAGTCAAGGTAAAGATCGGGGCCCCGGTTCAATTCGAACCTGGAAGTGACCCCGAGCAGATCGCGCGCGAACTGCAAAGGAGAGTGCAGGTATTGTGATATTCGTCCAGGAACTGGACGCCTCGGACTTTCATCCGATTTCATTTGAACAAACGTCGCTCTGGAGCAGATGATCTGACGCCGCGTGCTGCGATCGTGTGCGAGGCAGCCGCATAAAGGTCTGAGCCGCAGAGGAGGTCTGACGTACCAGCCGCCATGCCCTGAAAGAGGCAGCGCCTGCCGCAATGGCTTCCGCGCTTTGGCCGAGTTCGATAAGCCCGAGAACGGCGGCAACGGAGACGGAATCATCGACCAGCGAGATGCGGTATTCTTCCACCTGCTGCTTTGGATCGATGAGAACCACGACGGCATTTCCCAGCCCAACGAACTGCACACGCTGCCGGAGTTGGGCGTGTTTTCCTTGGCGCTGAAGTACAAAGAGTCCAGGCGAACTGACAAATTCGATAACTGGTTCCGCTACAAGGCGGCGGTCAACCCCGACTCGCAAGGCAACGAGTCCAAGGACGGGCGCTGGATGTTTGATGTTATTTTCATGACAACCGGGCGCGACGATCAGCTCTACCGTCGCAGGTAGAAGGGCTGAAACCCTCCCCGCCACAGTGCCAGGTGCCGGTTATCAGCGGCCCGACCACTCTTTGGTGGTTCAAGGGGTTGACGCTGGGAGTCACCGGCTATGCCAACCAGATCACACTGACAGCTTCACCCTCCTCTGGTGTCTATTAATGGGACATAGCTACCGGCTCGGACAAGGTGACCCTCTCGAATAGCACTACAAATATTGTGCAAGTCACTAGCACTGGACAAAGCGCGAAGCTCAACGATGTGAGCATCACGGCAACGGTCAACGAGCTGACCTCGGCTCCGTTCGGCCTCACAGTGCGCGCACCCTACGCGCTAGCCACGGATTCAAATCAAAGAACCCCCGTCTACTTCTCCGACCCGACGTTCGTATGGGAGACTGATATCTACTATCAGGTTTTGGACAACTTGTTCACTCCGATGCCCGTCACCCTGCCACTCAACGAATACTTTACGACTGCGATAATCCCAGACTATTCCGGCACCAACTGGAATCACGGTGATGCAGGATGCGGACAGATGGAACCTGACGCGACGTTCCACGACGAGATTCAAGGCGAGTATTCGTACTACACGCCGCAGCCGGTGTACAGGACAAATTGGACTGGCGTCAAAGTGATACATTGGGGGCAAGACTGGCACATCGGGACCTGTACCATCGGTTCCGGCCCGCGCGTACAGTCGGACATCATCCAAAAGTGGACCGATCACGCCTTGCACACTAGTATCGTAAGCCCGGCGCCTTAAGTCTTTGATACGGGGGCACAAAAATGAATGGACGAAGTTTGTTGTTAGCTTCGATTATAACGGTGTGCATGGCGCCGATGAACGCGACGCCTATGCGCTCAGCGGACGTAGCTGGGCTTACCGCAGGTGCTGATCTGATTGTCGTGGGCCAGGTAGCCAAGGTTGTCCAGCAAGAAAAAACCGCTGTAGATCTGCCCGGTGGCTCGGAGCCGGCGACCAGATTCCGTGCTTCGCTGAGGTCAGATCGAGTCCTAAAAGGTGATTTTGTTGCGCAAGACGTGTCTTTTTATTTTCTCTTGCCGGACGCACCCATCGGATTCCATGGTGTTGTCGTGGGCCAATATGGAATGTTCTTCCTGAAGGCCTCTCAGGGCCGATTGGAATTTGTTGATCCCGCACACCCAGCCCTGCCTGCCATGCCCAATGCCCAATTGCCATCTGCACCTCCCCTAGACCAAGTCACGGCAATGCTCGCGCAAGTCCTAGTCGCGCCGCAAACTTCAGCTACCGACCGTTTCCGTGTACTCGAGGCCCTGTCGCATCTTCAAACAGATCTTGCCAGGGCAGTATTGCGCCAGGCGCTAAGAAACACTTCTGGCGAATTGCGATTGGACATAGCCCGCGCCCTTGTCGCGCACAACGACATTACAGGTCTGGAACCCGTTGCGACCGCGTTGTTACATCCCACGGGATTATCCAATGATTTGCTCCTGAACCTAGCAGGTTCGCTCGGAGGAATGAAAGACCCTAAGGCCGTTCCAACTCTGGCCAAGCTAGTCGAGGCGAACAACCCCGACATAAACCGTTTCGCTGCCGCCGCCCTTCGCCAGACTGGCTCCTCGGCCGCATTAGAGCCGCTTTCACACCTGCTCAGCGACCCGGATCTCAAAACTCGCTATTACGCAGTAATCGGCTTCGGTGAGATAACCCACCAAGACGATTGGGCACCAGCGTTCGACGAGTTTCAACGACACGAGGAACATTATTTGTCCTACTGGCGCGTCTGGGCGCAAACCAACCTGCACTAGTGTCCCAAGTCTAAGGGGGCTGGCCCACCTTTACGTTTTTTTTGTAAACGGTGGGGACGGGGGGTCGGCGGTCACAGCCTTTCCTTGCACAACGAGTAAGCATGAAACTCTCAGCCGCAATTCTATTTGTTCTCGCTTGGTCGGCGACGGCGTATCCTGGGAAGCACCTGCAACTGGAGCAACTCGTTGCAGCCTCCGATGTAATTGCGGTTGTGGACATCTCCAGTATCCAAAACATCGGCGCGATCGAGGCGGAGGTAGACGGAAATACGGTTAAGGCGACGCAGTCCAGGGCGGATGCGGTTCTCCTGCGGGATATAAAAGGCCCTTGTCCGGAACGGCTGTCCATCGGCTTCTACAGAACCCACGTGTTCGTGGGCTATCCCGGGATAGCGGCCGGTCCGCAAATGGTCTTTCTCAAACAGAGTAAAGAGGGGTATGTTTTTGCTGATCTACATTTTCCCTCCCTGCCCGCAATCGCCGGAGTCACCCCTCCTGTGGGGTTTGCTTCTGGCGAAACCCCACCGCAGCGGGTCGTGGCGGAATTAGGCCGCGTCATTTCTTCAGCCGCAGCGCCTGCGCGCGACAAGTGGGCCGTTCTGGCGCGGGCGTACGCGGTACCGAGGTCCGCGTCTTTTTCCTCGGCGCTTCAGCTTGGTTTGCAGCGAGCGAATGACGACGACTTGAAGTACCGGATCCAAGCGGAACTCATGACGCGCGATGACCTTTCGCAACTGAGTGCGGCCGAGAAGTTGCTCCTGACGGGCACCCTTAACGCCAAGCAGAAGGAGCTGTTCCTTTCCGTGATCGCCGGCCAGATCAAGAATCCGGATGCGGCGCCAGCGCTAGCTGGCCTCCTCCAGTCGGGCGACGCGGAAACGCGCAGCGCTGCGGCGGAAGGGCTATGGCACTCGGCAGATATCAGAGCAGTTCCGGATCTCGTGAAGGCGTTGCAAGATGAGAGTGAGGAAGTCAGATTTTATGCCGTGAGGGCCTTAGCAGACATTAACCATGAACCTGGATGGGGACCGAGCAGCGTGGAATTTCAGGAACGTCAACAGCAGTATCTTTCACACTGGCAAGATTGGGCAGCTGCTCGGCCTGCGACCGACCAGAACCCGAAGTAGTACGCAGCCCCTGCCCTCCAGGTTAGCGTCCGCTCTCTGAAGCTTTGCAAAGGATGGCATGAGACAGAACACCCGTTCTTTTGGACGCTAATCTGGGCTGAGGAAACTCTCCCCGACTGCCTCCCGAACAGCGGTGATGAAAATAGCGCACAGGGCCGCCGCTTGGTTATAATTCGTCGCTATGAAACTCCAACGACTATTCATTGCAGCCGTATCGTCCACGATCATTTTTTGGTCGCTGTCCAGCGCAGCCAAAACTGTAGTCGAAATGAAAGATGCCCAGGGCAAAAGCGTGGGCACCATTACCTTAGTGGAAAGCGGAACTGGCGCGAAGGGAGCAGGTGTGGGGCTTGACCTTAACTTGCATGACCTGCCGCCGGGCAGACACGCCATTCACGTTCATCAGAACGCCAAGTGCGATGGTCCGGACTTCAAGTCCGCGGGCCCACACTTCAATCCCGATGGAAAAAAGCACGGTCTGCAGAATCCCGAAGGGCACCATGCTGGCGACATGATGAACTTCAGCGTCAACGAAGCCGGCAAGGCGACCCAGAAAATGACGGACAACGATGTCAGCCTGGGAGATGGCACCGATAGCCAGTCGCTCTTCAGCAATGGTGGAACGGCGATTGTCATCCATGCCAAGGAAGACGACATGAAGACGGATCCTGCCGGAAACTCCGGTGACCGCATCGCCTGCGGCGTAGTGACCAAGTAGAACGGTTTTTGTGGCGCCGGCATCTTGTCGGCTGTCGCGAGCGCATCCTGCCCTCGCACGCTGCGGAACGCCATCCGGCCAAAGTGGCTGCTATTGACTGGGAGCGGTTTTGGCAGTCTTAGTTGGCGCGATGTCAACTTGGATCGCAGCAGAGTTGCCTTGTTTTCGGGTATCGACTGACACTACCCCGAGGCTGCCGCTGGAATCGAGCACTCGAATCGTCTGCGTCTCGCGACTTGTACCCCCGGACCCAGGCCGAGCAATCCCAGGTTGAACAATGTCAATCGCCTGCTCCGTCACCCGCAGGCTATCGCTTGGCTGCCCAGGGTTTCTCTGTTCCACCTGCTTTTCGGTAGATTGGACACCGTCCCCACGCTTGCGATGAACCGTAACAACCCGCTGGTTCAACCGCAGGCTGCCGTCAATCGGAGAGCCTGGCAAATTGTTTGAGTAGGTTTCCACGCTATCGCGTTTCTCACCTGCAGCATTTTGCGATTCTTTGCTTACCGTCCGCTCCACTACCGAAAGATTGCCATCGGTTCCCGGTTGCAGCACCCGTTCTTCTTTAACGCGATCTTTGCCATCATCCTTAACTGTGCCTTCTCTGACTTCACTGAGCTGCCAGTTGCCGTTGGAATCAGGCAGCAGAGTGGACTTGCGAAACTCAACCGTATGATCGCTGGTCTTGGTCTGGCGTTCCGTGGTCTCGAGAGACGCTGCTAAACCGCCATTCGGCGAAGCTGTCAGAATCGTGCTCTTTGTCTGCTGCACGCTGGGATTAATCTGCTTGGTGTCCTGAATCTCGCGCTGCACAATCTGCAAAGCGCCGTTGGCATCGGGATTCGACGTTGTGCGCACCGCCTTGACCTCGCCTCCCGGCAAAATGTGCTTTTCCTCTTCGGTGACCTGAACCAGAGTCTTCCGGCCATCGGAATCCCGGCCAAATGAACGCTCGATAGTTCGCACCGTGTTGGCATCAACCTTTATGGTTTCCTTTTGCAGATCCTGATAGGGCGCATAGCGGCCATCCGTCCCCATGCGCTCAATACTTTGATTATCCACAATCCGGCCATTCACCGCGGTATGCGTTTCCGACGTTCTGGTCGGATTCAGATTGCTGGGCAGTTGCTGCTGAGTTGTGGCTGTCCACGATTGGTTCGTTTGGTCCTCCGAGCCGCCTTGTGTCTGCGCAATGGCACACCGCGGAGCCAGCCAAACCCACACAAGAATTATCGGCAGGTACCTGAGAAATAGGACCTGAAAGCATTGGAAACGGACTGACCTCATGCGTTGTCCCGGCCTCGCGAGCAAATCGCAACCATCGCTTCTAAGGATAAACCTATTTGCGAAAGCATTCTCAGCCCATCAGGCGGCCTTTGCAAAAACTTACAAATTATTGACATCGTTATGACAATCGTGACTTGACTTCGGACTACCCTTTTCCCACTTGTGCTGGCTGTCATCAGCTAGGGACCTCGGGGGAGGGCCTTGGCTACGATGTAGTCGTAGTCGGCGCGAGGGAAGCTAGTGCTCTCGCGCGCGAGGCAGTTTCATGGAGATGCGCATGAGCGCATAGGGAGCATCGCGGCAGCTTTGGTGCTGCGATTGTGCGCTTTTTGCGTTTGCGGCGTTCATCCTGAGCGAGGTTTTCTGCCCTTCGAGGTCTCGCTCAGGATGACACCAGCGATTCGAGAGCGGTTCTGATCCTTCCGTAGGTGACTTCCAAGGTTTCCGGCAGGACTCGGGTTTCCCCAACCACCGATACAAAATTGGCGTCCGCCACCCAGCGCGGCAGCACATGCATGTGGATGTGTCCCGCGACCCCGGCGCCGGCGGCCTTGCCGATGTTCATTCCCAGGTTTACCCCATCGGGAGCGTAGAGCTGCCGCAACACCCGTTCCATTTTCTGCGATAAGCGCATCATTTCGTGCGCTGCCTCATCCGGCAGTTTCTGCAACTCGTCGAGATGCGCGAAGGGCACGACCATGACATGCCCAGGCGTGTAGGGAAATGTGTTCAGCACGATGTAACAGTACTGGGCGCGGTGCACGATGCGGGCTTTGACATCGTCTCCGGCTTTGGGCAGGTCACAGAATATGCAGCCGGTGATCTTCGGGCCAGCGGTCACATAGGCATATCGCCAGGGCGTCCAGAGATAATCCATCGCAGGGCAGAGTAGCAGATAGCGGCAAGTTTCGGTACCTGATTGCTCGGTTGAGTCACA
Source organism: uncultured Acidobacteriota bacterium (assembly GCA_963696635.1). GTDB lineage: Bacteria > Acidobacteriota > Terriglobia > Terriglobales > Acidobacteriaceae > JABDBE01. The sequence continues at coordinate 222,794 of CAVOKX010000019.1, read as the reverse complement.
TGACAGAGCTTTTCGTCGAGGAGAACCTTTCTTGTGGAAAATCCGGGCTTTGCGCGGACGGGGACGCCGCGCCTACATGCTATTGCGCGTTGGACCGCATCGCAGTCAGGCGGGCCTCCATTGCTTCCGTTTTCCGGTGCCGAGCGAGCAGCACCTCTTCCAGCAGCTGCCAGTCGTTGGCGACGTCCTGTTCCGAAGCTTTTGGCGAGCCGCCGTTTCGCAACTCTTCCTGGAGACGCAGCACCAGAATCGACTCCGTGAGCTCGGGCGGCGCTGAGCTGCGCAGGATGTTGCCGCGCGAAAGTCCGAGGTCAAACATCTCGTCGCCCAGCTTAACCTGCAGCACCGGATTGCCCGCGCTGTCCAGTTGCGGCGTGGAATCCGCCTGCAACTGCCGCCAGTCGGTTTGATTCCATGGATTCCCCTCCGCGAGCGGGCGCCTCAGCGAGCTTAACCGACTCTGATACACGCGCCGCTGCGCCCCTGCCAAGGGTGGCTCCAACTCCCGGCTTGGGTCAAAGATCATTGCATCCCGCGCTGGATTGAAACGCTCAGTGCCCACGGCAGCAACGACGAAGCAACTGGTCAGCACCGGATGAAGTAGGAGCAGTGGCACGGTATATTTTTTGGCTCGGAATACGGATTCGGCGACGCCATGCACCGGTTTACTTCGCCGGATGTTGCCCGGAACCTGAGGAATCACGAAGCTCGACAAGTGCAGTTCGGGATGGCGCTCGCCAAAGCGCACGAACAAGTTCGCAATATGCTTGGGTGTCGTGACTCCGAGATCGCCAATCAAACTACGATGAAGCGTCTTGGGATAGTAAAAGTTGATCAGGTTGCGGGCAAAATCCGCACAATTGTGGGTTACCAGATTGAAGTGGTCGCGATTGGGGTCGGCATTGTACTTGCGAATTAATCTATCGTCCTGTTCTTCCGTGGTCTCGATCTGGAAACCGTACATGGTCCGGCGGTAGGCCATGCCGACCAGTTCGTCCCAGCGTCCAGCCGGCGGCTCCCCGTTTGCACCGTCGGGCGCAACCGACTCGAGGTGTTTCCGCCGATATTGATCCCGGAGAAAGTCGACTAACTTCTCATCCGCGGACAACGGCACATTCTCCGGCTTGTCGACCGCGTACAGGTAAGGAATCAGTGGAATTGCAATCCAGTCATGTCCGGAGATGCCATCGTAGCGGCTGATCACAGCCCCGAATTCTCCTGGGGCGCAACGCCGCAGGACCAGCGGCGACTCAGCACAGACGCCGGAAAGGTACACGGCTGCATGACCGGTCCCGGCAAAGGCGCCATCGTAGCTATAAGGCTCTTCCAGCAATAAGGTGACGTCGGCATAGAGTTGCGAGGTCGCAACTAATAACCACAACAACAACGATGCCAATTTCAGCCGCCTCGTCATAATCCCTATGTACAAACACCACTGCGGGTGTTTTGATGCGATTGAAGACGATCAGGTATTCGCAGTATATGGGGCTCTGGCGCTGAGGTATCAGTAACCAAAGAGGTTGTACTTTGTGGATGTGCTGGAAAGGAATGATTGTCCCCAGCAATTTGTCTCAAAATCAGATCGGGTAGAAAACACTCTTTTAACACGGCTTTAACCAAACTCAATTATTCTCAGTTTGGGGTTTGACACTGTTTGCGAGCGGTTGCTATAGTCGAAGGGTTCCCTTTTGGACGCGGGTTCGCTTTTTGGCAACGTCCGACCGCTGGGATTGTTCAGGTCCGTCCGCCAGGGCGGGCTCCACACAACCTAAGACTCACGCCAGCTGTCCGCTGAGGCAGTTCCCGCATCCATCGCGCACGCGCGAGTACATCAGAGAGGCGATTAACCTTGCTCGACGACAACACTTCCCCCAACCAAAATTCAGCCACCACAACTTTGACTGAAAACATCGAGAGTTCTGCGGAAGTCTCGACTCAAGAAGCTTCTGTTGCGGAGACGCCCCAAGCGGCCGAGTCGCAGGATGAAAAACCGGTCAGCGCCGGCGTCGAAGACTTCGCTTCGGCGCTAGAGAACTTCACCACTGAAACTGAAGAGGCAGTGCGCGAGGACAAGGTCCTCAAAGGCACAGTGCTGAAGCTCACCGGCACGCACGTTGTCGTGGACATCGGCGCGAAATCGGAAGGCATGCTGCCCTTGTCCGAGGTGCTGGATTTTGAGGGCAAGCCAAAGTTCCAGCCGGGCGACGAAATCGATGTCATGCGCGATAAAGGAGAAACTGAGGAAGGCTACATCAACCTCTCCCACCAGAAGGCGCAAAAGCTGCGCGCCTGGGACGAGATCGAGAAGGCCTATAACGAGAAGAAGCCTATTCGCGCCACCGTGGTGGAGCGCATTAAGGGCGGCCTCACCGTGGATATCATGGGCGCAAGTGCGTTTCTCCCCGGCTCTCAGGCCGATCTGCGTCCGGCCCGCAATCTCGACGCGGTCAAGGGTAAGACTCTCGAAGTTGCCATCATCAAGCTGAACAAGAAGCGCGGCAACATTGTGGTCTCCCGCAAACAGGTGCTGGAAGGCGAGCAGAGTGAAAAGCGATCCAAGACCCTGGAGCACCTGGAGGAAGGCTCGATACTGACCGGCGTGGTCAAGAACCTCACCGATTACGGCGCCTTTGTCGATCTCGGCGGCATCGACGGCCTGCTGCACATCACCGATATGTCCTGGGGACGTCTCACCCATCCCCGCGATCTGGTGAACGTGGGCGATCAGATCCAGGTGAAGGTGCTGAAGTTCGACAAGGATAAGCAGCGCGTATCGCTGGGCTTCAAGCAGCTGACGCCGGATCCTTGGCTGGATGCGGAGCACCGCTATCCCGTCGGCGCCCACGTTGGCGGGCGCGTGATCAGCGTCACCGATTACGGCGCATTCGTCGAACTGGAGCAGGGCATCGAAGGCTTGGTACACGTCAGCGAAATGACCTGGTCCAAGCGCATGAAGCATCCATCCAAGCTGGTGAACGTTGGCGACCACGTAGACTGCGTCGTGCTGAACGTGCACCCGCAGGAGCGGCGGATTTCGCTCGGCATGCGGCAACTTGCGGCCAATCCGTGGGACGCTTTGCACGAGAAATACCCGGTAGGCGCGACCGTCGAAGGCCGGGTGCGAAACCTGACTGATTTCGGCGCTTTCATCGAGATCGAAGACGGAATCGACGGCCTGGTTCACGTCAGCAATCTAAGCTGGACCAAGCGAGTTAAGCATCCGTCAGAGATTTTGAAGAAGGGCGATCGCCTGAAAGCCGTCGTGTTAGCCATCGAGCCGGATAAACGACGTCTGTCGCTGGGAGTGAAACAGCTTCAGCCGGATGTTTGGGAGAGCTTTTTCTCGCAGCACAAAGTCGGCGACGTGCTCCACGGAAAAGTTCTGCGCGTGGCCAGCTTCGGCTCGTTCGTAGAAATCGCCGAGGGCATCGAAGGCCTCTGCCACAACTCAGAAGCGTTAGACGGCAATGGCCAGCCCTTGACCCTGGAGCCGGGGCAAGAGCACGACTTCAAGGTCATCAAGATGAATCAGGAAGAAAAGAAAGTCGGGCTCAGCATCAAGGCCGTGGGCGAGGAAGCTTCGCGCACCGAAGTGGAGGCCTACAAGCATCCGGTGTCGAGCACCGGCGGTTCCACCATCGGCGAACTCATGTCGTGGAAGCGCGCCGGAAGCGAGAATAACTGAGCTGTCTGTAGAGACGTAGCTAGCTACGTCTCTACAATAGCGAAAGCTGGCGGACAAGAGTGTCCGCCCTACACTGGATCTCTACTGCAACAACCCAAACACCCCAACGCCGTTGGCTGTTCCCACGTACACTTTCCCGTTAGTGATCATCGGCGTGATGAACTTGTTTCCTGCGCCGAATTCATCTCTTCCCCCTGACGCCTGATTGCTGTTGTAGAGCTCATGCGAAAGGTTGGTCGCGTCGTACACATGCAGAACCGCGGTGCTCCCATTTTCCGCGGCCCATAGGATCGCATTGCCCGTCCCGTTGGCGGAGATGCTCGGCGTCGCTCCAGGATAGCCGAAAGCATTGCCGCTTTGGGACGCCGGTGCATTCGCCAGCCTGCGCGTTGCTGACGGCAAACGCTTTGATGTTGTCCCCCACTGCCCCGTAGTAAACCGTGTTGTTGAAGTACGCAGGCATAGAGAATACCGAACCGCTCAAGGCGCCTTGCAGTTCCTGGTAGATATTATTCTTGCTGGGACTGAATTTTCCCATCGCATCGCGATCGACTACATAGATATTCGAATCCTTGCCCGCGCCCACCGCGAGATGCCGTGTGTGACCCAGGCTGTCCGTCAGATCGGGCAGTACTAGCGCTCCTCCCGAGCCAAGGTCCTCATCAGATCCGTTTTCTGCGCCTTGATTGAACATTTCAAAATAGTCAGCGACGGCTAGCGCATGATTCGCGGTCGAGATCTTGAGGAAGGCATTTCCGAAATCGCCCTGGCTCGGGAACCCGTTGGCATCGAGCGCGGTGTCGAAGCTGCCGTTGGCATCGAGCACGAAGATGTTGCCGGAAGTGTCCGCAGCAAGCCCCGCGCCGCTCATCCAGACTGAACCTTCATTGCCATTCGGAGTAACGTTGAGCACGCTGACCTGCGCCAGCGTTGACTGGTCGAAGCCCATGATCCAGCCAGTGTATGGGCGAATGTCACAGTGGGACGTCCATCCCGTGTATACAACGCCGTTCAGCAAAAGCAGCCCAGCCCGTTCCGCGTACTGCCCCGGTGCAAACACGACGTTCCCTCCCGAGCTGTTGTCGCCAGTTCCCGGAAAAGATGCCTGAATATTCTGCGGGCCGCCAAACTGTTCTGCACCCGTAGTCACGTCCAAAGCGTGGAGCCGCTGATGGTAATTTCCGGCTCCGTCCTTCGACATTGCGGTTACGTAAATCGTGCCATGCGGGCCCGCTTTGGGGTCGATGACCGGAGTCGAAGTAATGCCGATTTCCGGCGTGATTTGACTGCAGCCATGATCGTCGCTGGTAGTTTCGCCAGCTCCCAGCATTGAGACTTGCCAGAGCAGCGTGCCGCCATCGGCGTCGAAGCCGTAGACGCTGGCGTGCTCCGTTTCCACATACAGAACGTTGTGCGTCCCCTTGTTCGGAATGCTCACCTGGGTGAGATAAAGGGGCTGGGCATCCACCCTTCCATCCACACCAATGACAAAGAGCTTGCCAAAACTGGAGGAGTTCACGTTGCTCGGCGTAAGAATCGTTTCGCTAAGATTCTGTCCCGTACGGGCAGTGTCGTAGTGATAGGTGGTCACGTTGACGCCCGTCGTGGTTGGCGAAGAAGTTGGCGGCGTCAACTGCGTTGCCGGCGAGTTGCCATTGCAGCTAGCCAGATGCATACCTAAAAGTGCAATTAAGAGAACTGCGCCGAAAACACTGAAGCCAACTAACCCGGAATTTTGCAGCTGAATTTTGGACATTGCTCGAAGTCGCTTCACAATCATCACCCCACCAAATTCGCCGCCATGAAGTCTAATGGTAAACCTCATCGACCGAAGAATGATCGCAAACCTTATCTCGCGCCTCCGACTGGAGTCTATGATTAATTCAAGGAGACCCTGCTGAACGCTCCTTCCGCAATACGCGACTTGAATTATGTGGTTGGATCAGTCTGGCTCGATGAATCCAACCGCCATGTGCGGCTGCGCCGCTTGTTCATGGCCGGGGGTTGGCAGGTCTGGAAGCGATTGGTCCGCACTCCGGTAGTCGTTCCGCTGTTTAATGGGTTCCGGTTTCGAGCGTATCCCGGCTGTCATGTGTCGTCGGCTGCGCTTTACTCGCGGATCCCGAATTTCAGATGCCTCTCGTTCCTGAGAAAGCACATCGAAAAAGGAACCTTCGTCGATATCGGGGCCAATGTCGGGTTGATCAGCCTGTTGCTGGCCGACCAGATCCAACATGCGATCCTGTTCGAGCCAAACCCGGTAGCCGCGGTCCGCGCACGCGAAAACCTGGCGCTAAATCATCTCGGTTTCGAAGTGCATGAACTGGCCTTGTCAGACCAGGCTGGAGTTGTGGAACTGGAAAATGCAGGCGGCGTGGATTCGTGCAACCGTACGGTGGCCGGATTCACCACTTCCGCGCCAACCATCTCCGTGCAGCGCGATACGCTCGACGGTTTCATGGCTGAGCGCGGAGCTTTGCCGCCCCCCATTTCGGCGGTCAAGATCGACGTGGAAGGACATGAGAACAGCGTGCTGCGCGGGATGCTGCGTTTCCTGGAAACACACCGTCCAAGGCTGGTGATGTTCGAATATCTGCAGCGAACGAATATCGTGGAAACCCTGGAACTGTTTTCCCGCGTGGGCTATCGGGTGATGGAACTCAAGCCAGAAGCCGCGGCGTGGGCAACGCCGCGAGTTTCGCCGCTGCAAGACCTGTTTGCTTGTCCGGAAGAACTGGCGGCCGAATTTGTTCCTGCTTGATTAGACCGTCTTCAGATATAGCGTGGACCAACCCACACTACTTCGCATCAATTCGCAGGATGATGTTCACCGTCTTCCGATCATCGAATTGGCTCACCGTCTTGTTGTCGCTCTTCTGGCCGTTGTACTGGGCGTAGACCTCGTAATCGATGTTCTGGGAGAGCTCAGGAAAATGGTAGGCTCCGTCGGCAGAGACAATGTAACTTTTCACCGCATGAGTGCTCGTGTTGGTGAGGTAAACCACAGCATTCGGTACAGGATTATCGCGCCGATCGAGCACCTTGCCGGTCAGCATGCGGCCGACCGTTCCCTTATCCTTATCTTTTGCGTAGGGAGTAGCAAGCGCTGCCAGCACGAAAAGCATCAATAGGGCCACAACTCGGTACTTTCTCATGTTGTTCCTACCCTTCAGCTTACCGGCAAAATGTTGGGGGCGTGTTGTTACTTCAGATGCAATCCAGTGTCGACCCGCTCATCCGCGTCTACGTGCACCTTGACCTCTTCCCCGCGTAACTGATCGCCGGTCGCGGATTTGTGACCCTTCGTATCGGCCCAGATGATGTAGTCTTGTTTCCCCGCGGGGACGTGCTGGGCGAACTCGCCATTGTGGTCCGAATACAGTTCCCAGCGAGCCTTCTTCTCATTTTCGCGGCGAATCTTGATATTCACTCCGTAAACAGGGTGGTCGTCCGGACCCCAGACCGTGCCGAAGATTACGGCATAGGGTTTCTCGTGCTTGTTTTCCCCGGACAGGAAGGCACTCGCAACTGCGGCAGATCTCCCGAGGCAAAGAATTGCAGGGACGCACAGCCCAAGAAGCGCCATTCGATAGGCCGCGCGGAAGTGGAACTGCAACGGGCGGGGCAGAGCCGTGCGGGACCTAAAGATCACCGTCTTCCACTTCCTCTTCGTCGTCCTCCTCGTAGATCTCTTCATCCACCGGCTTCAGCTCAATGGGACTAACCGTGATGATCTCGAAGTCAGTACCGCATTCAGGGCAGGAGACGATTTCTCCCTCATCGACCTCATCTTCCTCAATATCGAGATCGGTTTCGCATTCCGGACAATGAACCACAAAGGCCTCCATTCAATTAGGACTCCCTGATAATATTTAGTGTCTCTTGAGCCGAAGGTCAAGTGCTCGATTGCGAAAATCTGGCTAGCGCTGCGGGAAATCTTGGCTGGCGGCTATTCTAGAAACTATTATGAAACTCCAACGCTATGGAGTAGCGATTTACTCTGAGCCAGGTCGTTTGCGTCTCCTGGCCCGCGCCACCTTGTATATCGTTCTCGCATGGGTAGCTGTAACGGCAACGACCCTCGCCCTCGCGCAGGACTCGTCGCCTATATTCTCAGCGGACCCCCAGATTGCCGCAGCCTTGCGGCAGATCTCAGCCACACGGATTCAGTCCACTATCGAGAAGCTGGTCAGCTTCCAGACTCGCTCCACACTTTCCGCGCAGGATCCAGCTTCGATCGCGTCGGGACATGGTATCGGCGCCGCGCGGGAATGGATCAAGTCCGAATTTGAACGGTACTCGCACGACTGCGGCGGTTGCCTGGAAGTCAAGCTTGACAGTTTCACCGAAGTGCCGGGCGGCCGGATTCCCAAGCCTACCGAAATCACCAATGTTTATGCGGTCATGAAAGGCACTGACCCGGAAAGCGCCAAACGCATAGTGCTGGTCACCGGCCACTACGATTCGCGCAACAGCGACAATCTCAATATCACCGACCCGGCGCCCGGGGCCAACGACGATGGCAGCGGCACGGCTGTAAGTCTGGAGTGTGCCCGCGTTCTCAGCCAGCTGAAGTTTCCCGCCACCGTGATTTTTCTGACGGTTGCTGGCGAGGAGCAGGGCCTGAACGGCAGCCGCCACTTCGCGCAAATGGCCAAGGCCGCGGGCTGGAACATTGAAGCAGCGCTCAACAACGACATCGTGGGCGGCGACCGCAGCCCGCAACAGGACCCCAGCGTGGTGCGCGTGTTTTCCGAAGGTGTGCCGATTGCCGCCACCGACGCCGAAGTGCGCCAGATCCGTAGCCTTGGAGGCGAGAACGATTCCACATCCCGGCAACTCGCCCGCTACATCGACGAGGTCGGCCGCACCTATGATGCCAGCGTCAAGCCAATGCTGATCTTTCGCCCAGATCGCTACCTGCGCGGGGGCGATCACAGCTCGTTCAACGAGCAGGGATACGCCGCCGTCCGCTTTACCGAATTTCGCGAAGATTACAACCATCAGCACCAGAATGTGCGCACCGAGAATGGACTTGAATTTGGCGACCTGCCTAAGTTCGTCAACTTTGATTACCTGGCCAACGTCGCTCGCTTGAATGCGGCCACGCTGGCATCACTCGCTTCGGCGCCCGCTCCACCGGCCAAGGTCCGTCTGCTGACCACGAAACTGGAAAACGATTCTACCTTGACCTGGGAACCACCCCCCGGCGGCCGTACCGCGAGCTATGAGGTGCTCTGGCGGGCGACAACCAGTCCTGAGTGGGAACACGCGCGCGCCGTGGGAAATGTCACTCGTACGACGCTTCCCACATCGAAGGATAATGTGATCTTTGCCGTGCGCGCGGTGGATAACCAAGGCCACCGAAGCCTGGCGGTGACCCCGCTGCCCGAGCGGTAAATCACCAACCTGTTAGAATGTCCCAATAGCTTGCTTCATTTTGAGGCACAAGTTGTCAGCCCCCACTGGCAACTGGCTATTGAGAACTGGCAATTGCCTTTATGTATCGCGGACGAACCCTCTCGCTGAGTTTGCCTCCTTTCACCAGGGCTGTGAAGTGGCTCGTCATCACCAACGCCGCCGTCTACCTGCTGCTCGAACTGCTCAAGGCGGTGGTCCCAGGCGTCGGCGGAGAATTGACTCTAGTTCTGGCTCTGATACCGGCGGCCGTCATGCACGGCTGGATATTTCAATTGGTGACCTATTCCTTCGTACACGCCGGGGTGCTGCACATTCTGTTCAACATGCTGGGGCTCTGGATGTTCGGCGCACAGTTGGAATCGGACTGGGGATATAAGCGATTTCTCGAATTCTATTTCTTTTGCGTAATCGGAGCAGCCCTGACCACGATTACAGTCTCCTACACCGGTCTGGGTGGAGTAGTGCCCTCAACTCCGACGGTGGGCGCCTCCGGGGGAGTGCTCGGCATCCTGATGGCGTTTGGCATGCTCTACGGCAATCAGGAAATCATGTTGTTTCCAATCCCGATCAGCATTCGCGCGAAGTATTTCGTGGCTGGGGTCGCGTTCATCACCTTGGTCGAAGCGATCAGCGCCTCGGGCGCGGGCCGTGGCTCAAATGTGGCGTACATCGCTCACCTCGGCGGGCTGCTGTTCGGGTTTATTTACGTCAAGTTTGTGCCCAAGCGCGGCCTCGCGTTCGGGACAACAGAACGTTACTTCGGCGTGCGCAATTCCTATTACCGCTGGAAACGCCGCCGTGCGGCGCGCAAGTTCGAAGTGTTCATGCGCAAGCAGAATCGCACCGTGAGTGGGACCTTCGACGAGAACGGCAACTACATCCCACCCGATGATCTCGACAAGAAAAACGGCGGTTCGAAATCCGGCTGGGTGAATTAGCTTTACCGATGCCCATGTGGACCCGGACGCCCTCGTCCGGGTGATCGAGCCAAGCTCGACAGGAATCGCGGAGACGACTGTACCTCCGGACAACTGTTTAGCAGTCTCAACCGAAGAATTGCTGAAACGCCGCCAGGACGAATGCGGGCAATTCATCCTTCCTTGCCGTTCCCTTGAACCCCAGATCGTGACCGGGACCCTCGACCAGCCGCAGACGAGTCTTCGCCGGAATCAGACTCAGCGCCGACTCGATTTCCTGCGGCGTCCCGAATGGATCGCGAGTTCCCTGCACAAACAGTGCAGGCGTCTGTAATTTGGGCAGGTGCTGAATGCGAAGCTGTTCAGGCTTGCGCGGCGGATGCAGCGGGTAGGAGAGCAGCAGCAATCCCTCGACCAGGCCCGGTTGATCGGCGCAGAGCATCGTCGCCTGGCGCCCGCCGTAAGAATGCCCACCTAGGAACATGCGCCCCGGCACCAGTTTGCGAACAGCGGCGACGGCATTCTTTAGACCTTCGCGGTCGCGAGCGCCGTCTCCCGGCCGAGGTGGACCGTAGGGCCGGCTCTGGCGGTAGGGTAGATCACAGCGCAGGACCGTGAAACCCGCCCCGGCAAAAACTTCCGCCAGGGACACCAGCAACGGAGCCCGTGAATTCGATCCAGCACCATGAGTAAGCACCAGTCCGTTCCCAGCGGGCGCGGCGGGCCGATGAATGAATCCGCGGATCTGCGGGTCAACCGCTGTATCGACGAAGGGCTCAGCGCTGGGCAGCATGATTGGCGGACGACGGGTGAAATCCAAAAACGCTAGTATGACTGCTCCCGAACGAAAAACAATCTGTCACTCACTGGGCTAGAGTCTCTTCCAGGGTTTCATAGATCCTGACCGTGCGAATCTCCTGCGCGAGTTTAGCCCAGCAACGCAATACTTCGGGATCTTCCAGAGCGGCGCGGCGAGCCGCTTCCGATTTCCAGTAGCGCAGCAAAATGTAGTCGTCCCCTGATCTCGTATCGCGATACAGCAAGTCGCGGCTGTATCCCCCGGCGGAAAGCGCCGCCATCAGAGCCCGCATGGTGGCCAACATAGCTTCCTCATTCCCCGTCAAGGGCTGGAAGATGGCGATCGAGAGTATTTCCTGCGACATGAGGACTACGTCTCCGGCGTGTCAAGTACGGCTGAAATCCCGCTAAGTCGCACGCGCGGGACGCAGCGCGCCCCACAAGTTTACTTTTTCACCCTGACTGTGTGAAGTCGCATTAGATTGGTTGAGCCGGAAGCCATCTGCGTTCCGGCCACCACAGCGAGTACATCGCCGGCCTTTATGCGACCTTGCCGCAGCAGTTCGCGCTCGGCGGTCGTAACCATATCTTCCGCGCTGCGGGCTTGTGCCGTCCGCACCGGACGCACCCCCCAGAAAAGATTCATCCGGTTGCACACGGGCACCACCTGGCTGAAGGCATAAATCGCCGCTTTGGGGCGATACTTCGAAATCATGCGCGCCGTGTTCCCGGTCTCCGTGAATACGGCAATGGCTCCCATGCGCAGGTCTTCCGCGGCATGCGAGACGGACTCACAAATGGCTTCGGCCACGGTGATCGAATGCCTCTCCCGTCGCCGCCGAGGCTGCGTGAAATCGCCCGAATTTCCCTCCGCTTCGACCACGATTCTCGCCATCATGGCCACCGCTTCCCGAGGATAGAGTCCGTTGGCGGTCTCGGCGGAAAGCATCACGGCATCGCTGCCGTCGAAAATTGCGTTGGCGACGTCGCTAGCCTCAGCCCGTGTGGGACGCGGGTTTTCGATCATCGATTCCAGCATTTGCGTCGCCGTAATCACCGGCTTGCGCCACTCGGCCGACCGGCGAATTACGTATTTCTGGATGACCGGAACTTTCTCCGGCGGCATTTCCACGCCAAGATCGCCGCGGGCCACCATGATGCCGTCGGCCGCCTCAAAAATTTCCTCCAGCCGTTCGAGCGCCTGAGGTTTCTCCAGTTTGGCGATTACCGGAAGATCAGCGCCGTGGCTGGCGATGATTTGCTTTACCTCGCGCACATCCGCGGCCGAGCGTACGAAGGAAATCGCCAGCATGTCGACGCCATGTTTGAGCCCAAACTCCAGGTCGATGCGATCCTTGTCGGTAAGCGCCGGAATAGACAGCGCGATCCCGGGAAGATTGATGCCCTGGTGCTGGCCCAGTTGGCCGCCGTTGATCACCTTGCATTCCACATCGTTGCCGCGGACGCGCACCACCCGCAACTCGATCAGCCCATCACAAAGCAGAACGCGGGCGCCCGGTTCGACCTCCTGCGCCAGCCCCCGAAAGGTCGTCGAGATCAGGCTCGCGGTACCTTCAATGTCTCGCGGCGTGATGGTGACCTGAGATCCGCCTGCGAGCATAACCGGAGCCCCGCCCTTCAGCCGGCCGGTGCGAATCTTGGGGCCCTGCAGGTCCTGCAGAATGCAGATGGTGCGATTCTCCTGCTCGGCGGCGCGCCGCAGGCGCTCGATGTGACGGGCGTGTTCTTCGTGCGTTCCGTGGGAAAAGTTCAGCCGGGCCACGTCCATGCCCAGGCGCATGAGGTCGCGCAACATAGCTTCGGAGTTGCACGCCGGACCGACCGTGCAGATGATCTTAGCCCGGCGATCCGCGCGGCGCACGTCGGCAGCGGCTGCCGATGGATCCACCTGGGCGCTGCCGAGTCGCTTAGAAGGCTTGCCTGATTTCAAAATCGTTTCCGATCGCAGTGATGGTTACGGATGCCATCATTGTATACGGTGCGTGCGGGGCGGACACTCCTGTCCGCCGCCTTTGACTTCGCTATCACCCCCGCTGTCATCCTGAGCGAAGCGAAGGATCTGTGTACTCCGTTCGCATCCCGCGGCCCTATTCGCCAAACACAAAGCGGCCTAACTGGTCTCCCAACTGCTTGACCTGCTCGGGGTCGTTGGCGGCGCGGAAGCGTTCCGCCAACTGGAAGAATGCTTTCTCCTTTTGTCGTTGGGCCTCGATGCCCTGCTCGATGAGTTCCACCAGCACGCGATTGTCGCTGAGAGCGCGCTGCCTGGCCAAGCTCTCGACCTGTCGGGCGATCCAGCCACCCCGGTGGAATCTTGACTTCATACGCGATTAGCGTATACTTACTGGGATACGCTATTAGCGTAGGATTCGAGTTCGATGGAGTTCATTGAAGCGCCTGCGTTTACCCATCACTTGGCCAAGTACTTCGAGGACGAGCAGTACCGCAAGCTCCAGGACGCTCTGGCCGCCCCGGAATTGGGCGACGTGATTCCGGGTACCGGCGGATTCCGCAAGCTGCGCTGGGCGGATGCTCGCCGCGGCAAAGGCCGTCGGGGTGGGCTGCGAGTCATTTATTACTGGTTTGACGGCCAAAATCAGATATGGCTGATGACCGTTTATGACAAGAACGAAGCCGCGGATCTGACCCCAGAGCAGAGAAAAACGTTGAAGGCGGCGATCGACGCCGAAAAGAAATCGCGGACACGGAGATAAAGACAGAGGCCATGGCAAACAAGCGGAATCTGTTCGACGAACTGATGGGCGGCGTAGCCGCCATGAAGGCGCATCGCGCCGGGAAAATCACGCTGCGCACCTATAAAGTCGAGGCTCGGGCGCTGCCTGAGGTCAAACCCAAAATGATCAAGCAGGTACGCGCGCGCTTCCACTGTTCCCGCAGCGTGTTTGCCCGCAAACTGTTCACCAAAGAACGCACCCTGGAAAAATGGGAGCAAGGACGCGCGAAGCCCAACGCCCAGGCAGCCGCGCTGCTGTTGCTCGCAGCCAGGTATCCGGACACATTCGAGCGTCTGGAGCAGTTAGCTGAGTAGCGCATAGTGCAGGCACAATCGGCCCAAAGAGACCACGCCCAAGCGGAGCTTGGACGGGCCACCCTCGAAAGCAGAGTGAACACGATTGTCTGGGCCACCCGCCAAAGGGAGCCCCCCTCATGGATAGTGTCATCCTGAGGAAGCGCAGGCCTTCGAAACGCGAAGGCTTGCCGACGAAGGATCTATGTATTTCGCGGGTGCCCCACGTCTCGCGCCTTTCGAGACGTGGGAGAGCGGGATCACAATCCAAGCGACGCGGCCTCACACACGCGAGAGCACCTGGCTGGCCCACCTTTACGTTTTTCTCCGTAAAGGTGGGAACGGTAAGGTCGGCGGTCACAGCTTTCCTTTGCAAGTACCAGTGTCGGGAACAGGGCGCCGTACCAATCAATCAGTGGCGTAAGGACAAGATCAAGTCGCAACGCAGGCGGCATGAGTCCCCACCTTTGCCAAAACCCGCAAAGGTGGGCCAGCCTTCTGACGGTCATCTACTTCGGTGCCGCGCACGCTTTGCGTCTACAGACCAACTCCCGCCACCTACTGAGATGAGAAAAATCAAGCAGCAGAACATGGCAAAATCGGTGCGCGCCTCGCTCACCATGTACCAGAAACCTTGGTTGGCGCGAAACAACTCTGGAATCTTCGTTGTCGCAATCGCCGTCGTGATGACGATGAGCAGCGGAATGGACACGAGTCTCGTCCACAGCCCCAACAGGAGGAGGAAGCCGCACAAAATCTCAAAAGTACCGACAAAATGAGCGGTGAAGTATGGATTCGGAAACCCGATTCTTGAGAAGCGAACGACTCCCAAGTTGGGGTCGATGTATTTCAGAATGCCCTGTGTAAAGAAGATCAGCCCCACTGCAATCCGAACCAGCACTATGCTGCGTGGGGCTTCCGTGGGTCCGCGGAGGAACTGAAGGAGTGGCTTCATCAAAGGTGCCCTCTTTCATAATAATAGTGCGCGGCTGGCCCACCTTTACGTTTTTCTGTAAAGGTGGGAACGGTAAGGTCGGCTGTCGCAGCTTTCCTTTGCACGTACCGGTGTCGGGAACAGGGCGCCGTACCAATCAATCAGTGGCGTAAGGACAAGATCAAAGTCGCGACGCAGGCAGCATGAGTCCCCGGTCTTTGCCAAAACCCGCAAAAGTGGGCCAGCCACGAGAGGCGAGACCTTCGGGAGGGCACGACTTCAGTCGTGCCGCCAGCGTAAAAATATTCTGGGCTTCAGCCCCTGAGGACCCCGGCGACATTTCCCAAACCCTAATACAAGTCGCAAGAACCGCGAAACCAGGCACGTGTAGGGCGGACACTCCTGTCCGCCGCCTTTGACTTCGCACGTGTGGGGCGGACGCCCTCGTCCGCCGCCTCTGACTTCGCTATCACCCGCGCGCTGTCATCCTGAGCGAAGCGAAGGATCTGTGTACTCCGTTCGCATCCCGCGGCCCTATTCCCCAAACACGAAGCGGCCTAACTGGTCTCCCAACTGCTTGACCTGCTCGGGGTCGTTGGCTGCGCGGAAGCGTTCCGCCAACTGGAAGAATGCTTTCTCTTTTTGTCGTTGGGCTTCGATTCCCTGCTCGATGAGTTCTACCAGCACGCGATTGTCGCTGAGATCGCGCTGCCTGGCCAAGCTTTCAACCTGTCGGGCGATCTTGGCCGGCAAGGTCACGCTTCGGCGGACGTGCTTGGCGCGGCCGGATTTCGCGCGGGATCGCTTGGCCATTACCATAGCAGCACCAGCATACACCATTGTGGTGCACCATGTTCCAGGTCCGGCCCGTCCCGTGTGGGGCGGACGCCCTCGTCCGCCGCTCTTGACTTTGCACGGCGGCTGGGCCAACTTTACGTTTTTCTCTCAAGGCGCGAACGACGAGGTCGGCGGCTTGTGCCGCACCAATCAATCAGTGGGGTAAGGATGAAGATCAAAATCGCGATGCAGGCGGCATGAGCCCCCACCTTTGCGCAAAAGTGGGCCAGCCACGAGTTCCCGTGGCACTGGGCCAGAAGCACAAAATGGGAAGAGTCCCTATATAGGCATTGCGGTAGCCAAGAGCAACACCTAATATGTGGATTCCCACAGCGAGGGAGTGTTAAGTTCATTGCAGCGATTCCTAATTGCCTACAGTGACCGAAGCCACGAACGCCACGTTAAGCCTTAATTCGGGGCCCTGCCTAGCTCCCGTTGGGCGCGCGCTTGAGCATACTTTCCTAGAGTTCTTCGCGGGCATAGGCTTGACCCGTCTTGGACTGCAACCTCACGGGTGGAAGTGCATCTACGCCAATGACATCGAGGAAAAGAAGCGCCGCATGTACGAAGCCTGTTTCGGCGGAGCACTTCACTACCATGTGGAAGACGTTTGGAACACAGAGAAGATTATCGAGAAGATCCCACTAGGGCGCGCTGACCTGGCGAGTGCGTCGTTCCCGTGTGTTGATCTCTCGCTGGCAGGAAACCTAAAGGGCTTCGATGGCGAGCAGTCGGCTTCATTTAACGGTTTTGTGAAGGTGCTGAGGCACCTAAAATCACAAGATCGCCTTCCGAGCGCAGTGCTAGTGGAAAACGTAAGGGGATTTCTTTCCTCTCATGACGGAAAATTCTTCCGTATGGCACTGAGTGCGCTGTCTCGGCTGGGATATTGTATAGACGCATTCGTCGTGGATGCCAAGCATTTCGTTCCCCAGAGTCGCCCGCGGCTTTTCATCGTTGGATTTCTGGAATATCTGCTTCTACGCTTGCGAGGTCGCAGCGCTGGCGAGTGGTAGTTACGGGAGGAAAATCCTCTTCGTCCCGCCCAGCTCGTGCGAGCCATGGAAGAAACAGCGCCCCGGACGCGTTGGATGCCGCTCTTATTGCCACCACTCCCACCGGAGAACCGCTCCCTCCATTCTCAAATCGATCTAGACGAGGCACAGGACTGGTGGAGTGACGTACTTGTGGACAAGCACTTGGCCGAAATGGATCCTACCCACAAGGAACGAAGGCCCGCCTTCGTAGCATAGCCACAGCGAAGCTCCGCGGGACGCTCGCCTTGCTTCAGATTCGCACGGCCACGTTGCCGTCTGCGTCGAAGTAGTTTGTGGCACCATCCTCGCAATAGCCGTCGCCGTCGATAACCGCAAGAAATTGAGGTCGCTGTGCGGGTCCATCTCGTTTACGTACTAACCATCGACCGTCGCACGCGACACAAACGACATACAGTCGACTGCCTCCGACAACGACAGAGAGTTTGCCGTGGGCACCGAGCCGAAGATCCGCCGCTGCCTTGATGCGCGCTGCTGCTTCCGATCCTTTAGCCGTTTTCAGTCTCATCGAGACGCCATCTGCAGCATACAAAAAAGCATTAATTAATTGGGACGCCGTTGCGGAGAACGATGCCCGCAAGCTTCTCCCCATCCACGAGGGCAATCGACGGCTTGGACTCGTGCCGTGCTTCAGCAACCGCCGCCCGAGTGAAATGACTCGTGGTGACGAACACCCCCTTGGCGGTGGTGCTTAATGCACCCCTGAAATTGTTAATCTCGGGGCTGCCGACAGCGTGCCGCCACCTTTTAACCTGAGCCTGCACGTGAGTTCCTGCAAAAAATTCGTTCGTGTCGTCCACAAAGGCGTCCACGTCTATTCCGCCGTCGCCAGAGGCGCGGGTCACGGAAACATGAACAAATCCGCTACGCTCGAGCACGAGCTTGATAAAACGCTCGAAATCGTAAGGGGCAAACTGGAAAAATCGCCCGCGAACGGTTTCGAGGTCCGCAATTGTTGCACCGCCGACCTCACTGCTGCTCTGCGCAAGAGGCGCGACTTCACGTTCCAAACTGCCCAAGTCATCGTGGTGCCGGCTCTCAGCCAGAAGCGACGCGGAAATGGATCGCGCCTCGTCGATGGGGACGATCTCGGGCTTGGTGTGAATCCGAAATTCAAATACCCATACCCTCCGAAGGGCACCCTTGGTGTCGGTCTGGTTCTCTTGGTAGTGCCGTAGCAATTCAAGAAGCCCTAGGAATCTGTATACTTGCCTCCCAACGTTCGTGAATCCAAAACATGGCGTCGGGACCGAGTACTGCTCAATAAGCCGCTTGTTTCGGCCAGTCAGGGCTTGATTTCCTTCACGGCCCTGGGCTGTATAAATTAGAACGTTTCCCTCAATCCTATCGTGGTAAGGGTTCTCTATCTGAAGCCTTCCCGAATCCTCCGCCGCAGTCATTACTGCTACGTGTCGGACCGTGCGATCCGAGTCCAACGAGGGTCTAATCCCCCCGAGGTTTTCCAAGTCCAGGGAAAACCGAATCTGGTCGTTCGTATACGTCTCGCCGACAGCGAAAAACGTGACCTTGTTCATTTTATCGGCCAGTTTCCAAACGGAGTTTAACATCCCGCGACAACTCGGATTACGGTTTTAATGTTCCTTTCATGCCTATATGTATGGTCCCAATACAGGGAAAGCTGCGCTTATATAAAGCGCGTGGCGTTCATTCCGTAGCGAAAGCCCTCTCCTCTGACTGGGAAGTGTTTGCGTCGATCCTAGTCAAGGATGTCGGAAAGAAGTTAACTAGGGGCGTGGACCTGAGCAAATATGAGGTGAAATCCGCCGAGAATGGCGGTGCGTATGAATACCAATATCATAAGAATACAGGAAAGGAGAAACTGGCGCACGACATGGAGGTCGGCCATCTTTTCTTCGACCACAGCAACAACCTCCGTGTGGTCGACCTTCGGTATGCTTCTGGCAAACAACTGTCCGTCTTCTTCGAGGCTTGGCTGAATGAATATCCAAACCCCTACCTACAGCGTTACCGAAAAAGTGTGCCGTTCGCTTGGGTCAAGGAGAATGGGCTTCTGCTCATGAGCCTACGAGGGGGCGAGGTTGAATATCCCCCGATCCAGCCCGCCCCAGCCCAAAGCTAACAGTTCTTGACCCAAGCCCTCCCGAGAAGATATCATATGCCAATGAATGTTAGCTCCTTGAAAAGCGGAGAGCCCCCGATGCCCCGGCGTATCCTAAGGGCCTTTCGCCAGGTTTCCGTGCCTAAGTCCTTATTCCGGAATATTTTACATATAAGTCCTTATTCCTCAAAGATTTTGAGGGTAGTGTGGCCCTAAACCCATCATTCCAAAAGATCACGGGGGGAGGGGGGGTACCCCGTAACTATCTAGTAATTTCCCAAAATGGGTCGGCGGGCGGCGCGGAGCTTGCTCCGCCGGACGGGTCGGAGACCCGTCCCTACACGGACGATTGTTCTACTGGCACGCGGGCGAGGGCGCCCGCGCCACGCTTGCCACACCTTTAGAATGCGGAGCCGGAGCCGAGCAGGCTGTACAGCAGGACTATCAGGACGATGCCGGTGAAGATCATGTACATGCGATCGCGCTCAGCGGCGAATCCCCAGATGGAGAGGGCGACGCGAAAGACCGGGGTGGCGATGAGCAGGAGCAATCCGAACTGGATGATGCCGCGGCCGTGGAGTCCGAAGGCGTTGCCGACGATTCCGCTTACGCTTTTGAAGTCGGAGGGCTCGCCGCGAAATATCCGGTAATTTGCCGGCTCGCGCCAATGCCGGGCCAGGTATACGATTGCCCCAAAGGCGACCACGAAGGCGGAGAGTGACACGCCCACGCGAAGCAGGTTGCCAACGATGTTCTCAAGTTTCTGGTCGGTCCAGACTCCTTTTTCGCTCGCTTCTGCCAATTTAAATTCCTCCAGTCAGACCTTTGTAGAGCATTTGCACGCCCAACACGGCGATCACGATGCTGAATACGAGCCGCAACATTTTGGTTTCCGCTTTCACCAATATCCGCGCACCTATTAACGAGCCCGCAAGCACACCCAGCATCACCGGCATGGCGAGCCCGGGATCGACGTAGCCGCGATTGAGATACACGCCCGCGCTCGCGGCCGCAGTGACCCCAATCATGAAGTTGCTGGTAGTGGTCGAGACCTTGAAGGGAATCTTCATGGCCTGGTCCATGGCGAGAACCTTCACCGCCCCCGACCCGATGCCCAGCAACCCGGAGAGCGCGCCCGCGCCGAACATCAGGCTGAAACCTTGCGGCACGCGCTGCACGTTGTAGTGCCGCGTTCCTCCCTCTTCCGAGGGGAAGTCTCCATTCATCCGCAGCCGGGTCGCCAGCGGATCCGGCGGAAGATTGCGTTGATCCCGAGGCCGCGGCTTTCGCGAGAGGTATGCGGAATAGAGCAGCATTACCCCAAAGATGATGGCGAGAGCCTTGGTGGAAATGACAGCTGCCAGAAATGCTCCCACCAAAGCGCCCACCGTGGTCGCGATCTCCAGGAACATGCCGATGCGGATGTTGGAGAATCCCTCTTTCACGTAGGCAGCGGCCGCGCCTGAGGAAGTCGCGATCACCGAAACCAGGGACGCACCGATGGCGTAGCGAATGTCCACCTTGAAGAAGAGGGTGAGCAGTGGCACAAGAACGACCCCGCCGCCCAGGCCGGTAAGCGATCCAAGCAGACCCGCCGCAAACGACCCTGCCGCCACCAGAATGGTGAATTCGAGGATATTCATCGCACGCCCGAAGAAAGAGTTTGCCACATCCGTGGGGCCACGGCCAATTCACCTAAGATTTATCGGATATTCATCAATTTTTAATAAAGGGCGGATAGCATCAACGGTCCCATAAGTCCTGCAAGTGGATTCGCGTAAACATTTTTGCTGGTTGTCCATCTTCGAAAGACTCGGGAGGAGAAATGAAGCACGCAATAGCTTTGGCGTTGGCATTTGCGCTGGTAATTGGCGCTTTCGCAGCGCCCGCACCGCAGGATACGACCGCGGGGAGCAGTACGAGCACCAAGAAAAAGGCGGCTGCCAAGACGGCCGCTCCTAGCGTTTCGACCCAGCTCAGCGAAATGAAGCGGGCGATCGATGCGCAGCAGCAGCAGATTCTACAACTCATGAATAAACTACAGAGTCGGGATGCGGCGATCCAGCAGTTGCAACAGCAGGTGGGCCAAGTGCAAAATGCGGCGAGCCAGGCCGCGCAGAAGGCTGATACTGCGGCTTCGCAAAGCGCTCAGCAGCAACAGGACGTGGCGGCGGTGAAGAGTGACGTTACCGATCTGAAGCAGAACGCCACCAGTGCAGCGCTGTCGTTACAGGAAACGCAGAAGAACGTGAAGGATGCGATGGAGAGCCCGCTCGCGATCCATTACAAGGGGATCACCATAACTCCGGGCGGATTCCTGGCGGCAGAATCGGTGTGGCGGCAGCATGCACTCGGTTCCGACATCAACACTCCGTTCAACTCGATTCCATTCCCCGGTTCCGCGCAAAGCAACATCTCGGAATTCTTCGGGTCGGGCCGTCAGTCGCGTATTTCGTTGTTGGCGGAAGGCAAACTGAATAGCGCCAAGCTGACTGGCTACTACGAGTCAGATTGGTTGGGCACCGGGATTACCTCGAATAACAACGAGAGCAACAGCTATGTGCTCCGTGTGAGACAGGCGTGGAGTCAGGCTGCGTTGAGCAACGGCTGGAGTTTCACCGGCGGTCAAATGTGGAGCCTGGTCACGGAGACTAAAAAGGGCGTCGACAACCGCACGGAAGCGTTGCCGATGACTATCGACCCGCAATATAACGTGGGTTTTAGCTGGGCACGACAGTATGGTTTCCGAGTGGCCAAGAACATAAGCAATAAGGCTTGGCTGGCGTTTTCAGTGGAAAATGCGCAGGCGACTCTGGGCGGCCACGGGGCCAGCAACAACTTCCTCATCGGCTCGCAAGGAGCGGGCGGCGGTCTTTACAACGGCACGGCAAACTACTCCTTCAATCCCTCGCCGGATTTCGTCGGCAAGCTTGTCTTCGAGCCGGGTTGGGGACACTTCGAGGTATTCGGTCTGGTTAGCGACTTCCGCGACCGGATCTACCCGCTGGGGACGGCAACCAAGCCTTCCGCGACCGGGGCTTTTAACAACTCAGCGCCGGATGGCGGTATCGGCGCCAATTTCCGTGGGACGGTCGCCAAGCACGTGGATATTGGAGTGCATTTCCTGGGCGGCAATGGCATCGGACGCTACGGCAGCGCTGGACTCCCCAACGTCATTGCCCGGCCCGATGGCGTGCTGGTTCCAGTGAGGAACTACCAAGCGCTGGGCACGCTGGAATGGCACTCCCCCAGGTTGGATGTTTACGCCAACGTGGGCGGCGAATATGAAGCCAGGAGCGCGTTTCTTAGTTCCTCGGGGAAGGGCGTTGGCTACGGATCGGCGCTTTTCAATAACTCAGGTTGCGGCACGGAAACGCCTCCTGCGGCTACCAGTACGACTGTTGCCACTCCCCCCACTTCCAGCAATCCGACTGGCGGCACCGCCTCTATTCCAAATCCTGGGTCGGTTGGTACGCCTCTTACCGGTGGATTCAATCCCGGCGGGCTGTCCAACTGCAACGGAGACACGCGCAACATTATGGAAGGCACCATTGGGTTCTGGTATCGCATTTACAGCGGCCCGAAGGGCAAGGTCCAATTCGGACCGCAGTACTCCTACTTCGACCGCAACACCTGGGCTGGCGTGGGTGGAAACCCGAACGCGACGGAGAATATATTCTTGACGTCGTTCCGCTACTACTTGCCATAAGTAGTTCCCCGCCTTTGCGCTGGTTGCCGCGTGAAGGCGGGGATTTTTGTTGTTGGCTCGGGAGAGTTTGTTGTAACTGTGGATTTTTGCCTGGGTCTAAAGGGGCGCGGACGCCCGCGTCTACACCTGCGTTACGCCAGGGGCAGGGTGAAGTAGAAGACCGACCCGTGGCCCACTTGGCTGGTTACTCCGATCTTGCCGCCGTGGGCTTCGACGATGGCCTTGGCAATTGCCAAACCCATGCCCGTACCTTGGACCTGTAGGCGCTGATCGCGACCACGATAGAATTTTTCGAAAACTAAAGACTGTTCGAAATCGTCGATGCCCGGGCCGCGGTCGGCGACGCTGGTCATCAGCATCCGGTTGCCAACTTCCCCGGTGATTTGAATCGGAGATTCGGAGGAAGAGTACTTGGCGGCGTTTTCCAGCAATTGGGTTACAACTTCCGTGATGCGGTCTTCATCCATCCGCACCGACGGCAAGTTGCTGGGCAGCCGAACATCGACGGGATGCTGTCCCAATGCCGGTTTCGCTTTTTCGAGGGCTGCGTTGACCGCCTCTTGGATTGGGTGTGCCCCCAGGTGAAGCTCGAATTGGTTGGCATCGAGTTGCGCCATCTCGGCAGCTTCCCCCACCAGTCGGTTCAGGCGGTCACTTTCTTCGTTGATCACGGTCAGGAGTTCGTGACGTTGGGCCGCATCCAAGCTGGGATTCGAGAGCAGCGAAGTGGCCGAGGCCTTGATCGCGGTCAAAGGCGTACGAAATTCGTGGGTGACGGAGTCGAGCAAGGCGGAACGCAGTTGTTCGCTCTCGCGGGCGGCCTCGGTGCGGCTGAGCTTTTCGATAGCCCCGGCCCGCTCGATGGCGATGGCAATCAGGCTGCTCATGGCATCCAAGGTTTCGCGAGAAAGCAGGGCGCCGGAAATACCCACACTGCCCACGACGCGGACACCCATCCGCAGAGGCATGAACACTGCGCGTTTCTCAGGGTTGGTCATGGGTTCGCCACGCATGCAGACTAACTGCAGATCGTGGAGCTCCAGATTGTGGATGGCGGGGCTGGAACGATAGACATCAGGGCGATTGGGCAAGGCAATGGCGGCGGCTTCAACCCCGAGAACCTCCACGATGTAACGCGGGATCGCGTTCAGGAGTTCGACCACGTTATCGCTGGAAAGAAGTTGCTGGCTGAATCTGTAGAGACGCTCTGCTTCGCGCCGGCGCTCGTTCGCACTTTGCGCCTCGCGGCGCGCCCGCTCCGCCAGTTGGCTGGCGACAATGGCAGTGACCAGAAAAGCAAACAGCGCGACCCAGTTCTGAGGGTCAGCGATGGTCAATGTGCCGACCGGAGGAAGAAAGTAGTAGTTGAAAGCCAGAGTAGCGACTAAGGCCATAAAAACAGCAGGTCGCAGGCCCCAGTTCGCCGACACGATCAGTACACCGACCAGAAAAGTGAGCGCGACCGTGGTGGGGTTGACCCTGGGCACAAGGTGGTAAGCAAAGACGACAACTACCACGGCGCCTGCCGTCGCGGCATAGCGCAACGCCGACTTGAACCGCGGTTGGTTCACGCGCCGATTGTAGCTGATCTACGGTTAGTGACTAAGTGTGAATTCAAAACCGGAGGGCATGGCTCTTCCTTTGTGCACCTTCGTATCCCTTGTGGTTGATGAAGTGCAAATGCTAGAACCACAAAGGACACAAAGGTGCACAAAAGAAGAATGTCGTGGGCCCGCGCGGGCGCGGACGCCCGCGCCCACACGTTGACTGGCAATTTGAAGAATCATCGACAATTTCGATCTGCTCGACGACAATAGCCGCGATGCCCAAAACTCCTGAGCAATGGCTGGAAGAGGCTGATCCCACCAAGAAGGGCGGTGTGTTCAAGCTTTTCCTGGGCTATGCGCCGGGCGTTGGCAAGACGTTCAGCATGTTGAGTGAAGCCATCCGCCGCCATACCCGGGGCGAGGACGTGGTCATTGGAGTGATCGAAACTCACGGACGCAAGGCGACTGCCGAACTGGCCGCCCAGCTTGAAGCCGTTCCTCGAAAGAAGCTGGAGTACAAAGGCACGGTCTTCGAAGAAATGGACGTCGACGCGATCCTCGCCCGAAAGCCAAGTGTCGCCTTGGTGGACGAGTTGGCCCATACCAATGTGGAGGGCAGCAAACACGGGAAGCGATATCAGGATGTGCTGGAGTTGCTCGATGCCGGCATCGATGTGCTTTCGACGATGAATATTCAGCATCTGGACAGCGTCACGCCCACGGTGCAGAGCTTGACTGGAATTACGGTGCGGGAGACGGTGCCCGACTGGGTGCTGAAACGAGTGAATGAAGTCGTGATGTCGGATTTGACTCCCGAAGCATTGCAGAGCCGTATGCGGCGCGGAGACATTTATCCGTTGGACCGGGTCGGGCGTGCTCTGGGCAATTTCTTTCGTCCGGGAAATCTGATCGCACTGCGTGAGCTGGCGCTCCGGCAAGTGGCGCAAGCCGTGGACCAGAGTCTGGAGTCCTATCGCGAGAAAGATGAAGCCAGCGGAAGCGTGGCGGTGCGGGAGCGAATCGCGGTTTGCATCAGTTCCAATCCGGCAGCGCAGTACCTGATCGCTCGCGGCGCCCGCATGGCGCAAGCCATGGGCGGTGAACTGCACGTGGTGTATGTGGATCTCGGCCAGGACAACAACGAGGCTAACCAGAAAACGCTGGCAGCAAATCTACATTTCGCCGAAAACGTGGGTGCGCAAATTACCAAACTGAAGGCGAGCAGCGTGGCCCACGCAGTGGCTGACTTCGTTCGCGAAAAACATGTCACCCAGGTTGTGTTCGGACGGTCGGCTACCGGCGGGTGGAGAAAATATCTATATCTCACTTCCATTAACAAGTTCCTGCGAGATGCGCCTGCGGTGGACGTACATATTGTTACGCAGGAACCTTCCTAATCGGTCATGAACGAACGTCGCCGCATTCTCGTCGTGGACGATGAGCCCCAGATCACGCGTGTGCTCCGAACCAGTCTGTCCAGCCAGGGCTATGACATTCGCGTAGCCAATGACGGCGAGACTGCGCTTGAGATCATGAAGGATTGGACTCCGGATCTGGTAATCACCGACCTTTCCATGCCCAACATGGATGGGTTGGAGCTGTGCCGGCGATTGCGGCTTTCAACCAAGATTCCCATCATTGTGCTCTCCGTAAGGGGAGAGGAAAAGACCAAAGTGCGGGCCCTGGATTCCGGCGCTGACGACTACGTGACCAAGCCGTTCGGGATCGAGGAATTGCTGGCGCGGGTCCGGGCCAATTTGCGGCGCGCACCGGTCGAAAGCGAGCAAACTTTAGCGATAGAGATTGGTGATTTCCGGATCGATCTGGCTGCCCACAAAGCTTCAATCCGTGGTCGCGATGTGCATCTTACTCCCAAGGAATTTGACTTACTAGTCTACCTGGTACGTCATCCCGGCAAAGTAATAACCCATCGGACGCTGCTGAGCGCCATCTGGGGTGGGCAGAGCACGGAACAGGTCGAGTATGTGCGGGTATTCGTTGGCCAACTGCGCAAGAAGCTGGAACCGGAAGCATCCTCGCCGCGCTACATCGTAACCGAGCCCTGGGTTGGATACCGCTTCGAGCCGGGCACATAAAACTTTCTGTTTTCAAACTGATAGGTCTTGACGAAGATTCTACGGACTCTTTATTCAATCCTTATGACTTTTCTTATCCAATCAGTTGAGTTGAGGAGAAGTAAATGGTCATGCTTGGAATGGTAAACATGTTGCTCTTGCTGGTGGGGTTTCTGCCGGCACTGCTCAAGAAAAGCAGGGAAGTTAACCGAAGGATGGCTGGCCATCCGGGCATGCATCGAGTAACTCACTGAAGTTGCACAGAAAGGCTGGGAGTGTATGTCATCGATTCACAATGTATCCGCGGAAGACTTGGCAAAACTTTTTCATCACTACCGCGAAGCTCTGGCAAATGATTTTCATGGTCACGCGAACCCGCAAGCCGATATCTGCTGGGAGCAGGCCCCTCAAGACGAGCGCAAATTGATGATTGCGGCTGCGCGGCTGACGCTGCTGGAACTGGCTGCGACGTCTGAGATCGAGCGGGACAACCGTCAGTATTTTGCCAAACCTGGCGAGGCGGATTGGGGCTGCTGAGGTTTTTCAGGTAGTTCAAAATTTGGTCTTCTTTATGAAGTCTTTACGAACCCTTTAGCCAAAATTTACGCCCGCGGTTGTCAAATAATTCTCGCAACATCTTCCTGACAATTGTGTGCAGGCGGTCAGTAATGAAACTGGTCTTCACCTTGTTGTGTGCAAGCGCGGTGCTTTTCCTGCTGCGCTTTCTTGCGGCGCTTCTGAGAGAAGAGCAGAGTCTGTCGCCACCACCAATAAAAGCTTACCTGGCTAGATTCAATCCGCCTAAGCGACGTGGAGAACTGATAGTCATGAATTCTAAGAACGTTGTAAGCAAGTCGGCAGTAGAAACTGGCAAGCGGGCGGCCTTCATTCTCGTTGCCGCAGTGCTATTGACGCTGCCGCTGCATGGCCAACATAACCCGGCTGATGTTCCGGCCGCCGCTCCGGTGTCGCCAAACCCACAGGCGAGCGCACCGACTCCGCAAACCGAGCAAGAGATTGTGCAAGAGCTCGCTGCTATGAAAAACCGGATTGAGCAGCTTGAAGCCGCACTGAAGCAACATGAGGCGGCAGAGCAGCCAACTACGGTTGTTCATTCGGCAAAGGCGAATGCACCCGTGGGCGTCTCTCCGAGCGCAACCGTTGCAAGCGCCGCGCTCCCGGCCGAGGCGGCACTGCCTCAAACGACTGCCCCCGAGAAACCGCCCAAGGCGGAGCCATTCGCCTTCGCCGATTGGACGTGGCTCAATGGCAATGCGCGGACCAAAACGCCGGCCTTCGATTCGAAGTTCTTTACCCCGGAAATTCGTGCAAACGTCGACTATATCGCTGATCTAAACCATCCGAAAGATGACACGATTGGAGGTTCCAGCGAGGTCTTTCGAGCCAACGAGTTCCAACTGACCCAGTTTGGCGTTGGCGGCGACTTTCATTACGACAATGTTCAGGCGCGCCTGATGACCCAGTTTGGTATGTATTCGGCGACCACGCCGCGGAACGACGCCAGTGTTGCCCGCGGCAACTGGGACCTCGACACCGCTTACCGCTACGTTTCCGAAGCCTATGGCGGATATCACATTAACGCCTTGCATGGGATCAACATTCAAGCCGGCATTTTTATGTCGTACGTTGGCCTGTTCAGTTACTACAACTTCGACAACTGGGCCTACCAGCCGTCCTATGTCTCTTCCAACACGCCATGGTTCTTCAATGGTATGCGCGTGCAAATCTTCCCAACCGAGCACTTGAAGATTGAGCCTTGGTTCATTAATGGATGGCAGTCCTACGGGCGATTTAATCATCGGCCAGGCGTCGGAGCGCAAATTCTGTGGCGTCCGATTGGCAAGCTCTCGATCCTGGGCAACCAATACGCCCTCGGCGCGGACACGCTCGGCGTTGCTGGCCGCATTCGCTATCACACCGACGACAGCATGGAATACAAGTACTACGACAACCCGGGGCGGTTGCTCGACAAGGCTGCTTTCTCTCTCACCGGTGACCTGGGATGCGAACATGGCGGTGATCCCGTGGCAGGAACGGCTGTGAGCTGCGACACCAATGGCGTGAAGGTGGTCAATGGCGTGAAATACGTCACGCCGAAGCAGGCCTTCCTCGGCTTCATGATCTACAACCGCCTCTGGTTCCACCGAGACCTTTACGGCTTCACGCTGGGCGGCGGGAAGATCAATAATCCGGGACGCTACCTGGTGCTTTTACCACCGATTAATGGGGCAACTGCGGTGTCTGGAACGCCTTACTTTACTGAGAATCCAGGCGATCCTTACAAGGCTTGGGACGCCTCTGCAACATTCGATTACATGCCAAGCCAGTACATCACGTTCCGCTCGGAATTCGATCATCGCGCGGCGAATGTCCCATACTTCACGGGACGCGGTGGCATTACTCCTCCGGGGGGCAACACTGGTGCACCGGGTTCGCTGGTGCCAGGCTTTACTCCCGACTTGGTGAAGGACGAGAACCGGTTTGATCTGGCCATATTGGTCAAGTTTTAGTATCTATGGCTTCTGACCGGGGTGGTTTAACAGGAGCCTGGAACTATGAGGAATTCAGTTTCCGTAGTGGATGTTAATTCCTGCAGACGTGCTAAGAGCGTGCGGATAGTAATGGCGATTATGTTCGCGTGTTCATTGCCCGCACCTGCACAATGTCAAACTGGGAGTTCATCAACCAACGCCCCCGGCAAAGCCGTAACCACGGAAGAACTACAGGAGCGAGTGGGGGAACTTGAAGGCGAAGTGATCGAGTTGAAGCGCATGGTGAAAGAGCTACAAACAAATTCGCAATCGGCAAGCAGTCCTCAGGACCCGCCGAACGCGCAGCTCCCCTTGAGCGCTCAACCGCAATCTGCAGCGGCGGAGCAATCGACGCTCAGTCCACAGGACAGAGCCGGCTTGGATTTCTTGCGCGACACCAGCATCAACATTGGGCTGGACGGGTACTACGCTTACAATTTCAACGCACCCATCGGGCGAGTCAATCTGCTACGCGCCTATGACGTTCTCAGCAACAGTTTCAGCTTGAATCAGGCGAGCGTGATATTCGAACACCCCCCGGATGTTGCCGACGGGCGGCGTCTCGGGGGGCGTCTCGACCTGCAGTTTGGTCAAGCAACAGATACGCTGCAGGGAAATCCTTTGAACGAGCCCCGGCCCGATATCTATCGAAATATTTTCCAGGCTTATGGAACTTATATCGTTCCCGTTGGCCGCGGTTTGGATGTGGATTTCGGAAAATGGGCAAGTTCGATTGGGATCGAAGGCAACTACACCAAGGACCAGATGAACTACTCTCGGTCATACTGGTTCAATTTCTCGCCCTTCTACCATATGGGCTTCCGTACCAGTTATCCGGTCAACGATCATCTGGCTTTGAACTACTGGCTGATCAATGGCAACAATCAAGTCGAACCCACCAACAGCTTCAAAGATGAATTATTTGGTTTTACCGCGACACCCCGCAAGACGATTAGCTGGACGATGAATTATTACTTGGGTCAGGACCATCCAGATAGGATCAGCGTGCCACCCACCTCGCCGATTCCAGTGCAACCGGGCCTCAGTTTTGCGCCCATTGTTCCTGCCCCCGACGGTCGCCTTCACATCTTTGACAGCTATGTGAGTTGGCAAACTACTTCGAAGCTTACCCTTGCCATCGAGGGTGACTACGTCATCGAGCGGCTTTGGAGAAATTCTGCGCCGGGAGAATCATCAGTGCCGTCCCATGTCGATGGAGGCGCAGCTTATTTGAAGTACCAACTCACTCCGAAATTCACCTTGGCGGGTCGTGCAGAGTATCTCTCGGATCGCGGTGGTCTGTTTAGCGGTCTGACTCAGGCGTTAAAGGAAACCACGGCAACTTTTGACTACAACGTCGCAGATGGCTTCCTGATGCGTTATGAGTGGCGTCGCGATTTCTCGAATCAGCCGTCATTCCTGACCAGTACGCAAGGCCTGCTAAGTAAACAACAGAATACAGCGACTCTCGGCCTGGTCTGGTGGTGGGGGCGCAAGCAGGGTGCATGGTGAGTTTAATCGGAAAGCTGCACTTGGGAGAACATGCATGAAAGACATCATTTTCATAGTCGTAACGCTGGCGTTTTTTGCCGTTGCCATCGGGTACGTACGATTCTGTGATCGGATTCGCTGAGAGGGAACGTCATGAATCTTGAATCGATCCTTATGCTGGTCGTGTGTGTTTTGTTGATGGTCTACCTGCTTTACGCATTATTGATGCCGGAGAAGTTCTGATGACGGTGAATGGTTGGATTCAGATCCTTGTATTTCTGGTGCTGATATTCGCGGTCACCAAACCGCTGGGCATATACATGGCCCGGGTTTTCAACCGCGAACGCACCTTTGTCGATGCGCTGGCACGGCCGATCGAGCGTTTGCTGTACCGCGTGACTGGAGTCGATGAGAACCACGAGATGCGGTGGACGGAGTATGCCGTCTCCATGCTGATGTTCAGCGGCGTCTCTATGCTGCTGCTGTATTTGATCGAGCGGGTTCAGCAGTGGCTGCCGTGGAATCCGCAGAAGTTCGGGGCAGTGGCTCAAGACCTCGCTTTCAATACGGCGGCATCTTTCACGACCAACACCAACTGGCAGAACTATGGGGGTGAGACGACCATGAGCTATCTCACCCAGATGGCTGGGCTGGCGTATCACAACTTCGCATCAGCGGCCGTCGGCATCGCGCTGGCCATCGCTTTCGTACGCGGTATTGCACGGCGAGAAAAGGAAACCATCGGCAACTTCTGGGTGGACATGACACGCGCCACGCTCTGGCTGTTGCTGCCAATGTGTATCGTCTACGCTCTGGCCTTGGTTTCCCAAGGAGTCGTGCAGACCCTCAAGCCGTATGATTCGGTAAAGCTGATTGAGTCCCAGCAAGTGCAGAAAACCGGAGCGGATGGAAAGCCCATGGTCGGTCAGGACGGCAAGCCGGTGATGGATACGGTAACCGATCAGACCATCGCGCAAGGCCCGGTTGCGTCGCAGGAAGCCATCAAGATGCTGGGCACCAATGGCGGCGGATTCTTTAATGCGAACAGTTCCCATCCGTTCGAGAATCCCACACCCCTCAGCAATTACCTGGAGATGCTTTCCATTTTCGTCATCCCTGCTGGCTTGACGTACACACTCGGGCGCATGACCGGATCGCAACGTCATGGATGGGCGGTGTGGGCGGCCATGGCTTTCTTGTTCCTGGCCGGAGTCACAACCGCTTATTGGGCGGAGGCGCGTGGCAATCCGCTGCTGAAGGGAGCGGACCAGCACGTCAGCAGGTTGCAGTCCGGTGGCAACATGGAAGGCAAAGAAGTCCGCTTCGGCATCGCTGACTCTGCTCTCTTCGCGACGGTCACGACCGACGCCAGTTGTGGAGCGATTAACGGTTGGCACGATTCGTACACACCGCTTGGTGGAATGGTTCCGCTGGCCAATATCATGCTCAGCGAAACCGTTTTCGGAGGCGTAGGCGCCGGACTGTACGGCATCCTGATCTACGTCGTCCTGGCCGTGTTCATCGCGGGACTCATGGTGGGCCGAACGCCGGAGTATTTGGGCAAGAAGATCGAAGCCTATGACGTAAAAATGGCGATGCTGGTCACACTGGTTTTTCCTTTCGTGATTCTGGTGCTTACTGCTATCTCGTCGGTGCAGGGCTTTGGCACATCCAGCATCAGCAATCCCGGCCCTCACGGCTTAACCCAGATCTTGTATGCCTTCACATCTCAGGCCGGGAACAACGGCTCGGCCTTCGGAGGGCTGAACGGGAACACCCTCTGGTACAACACCTCCGGCGCGATGACCATGCTGGTCGGCCGATTTTTCATGATCATCCCCATGCTGGCCATTGCCGGTAATTTGGCCAAGAAGAAATACGTTCCGCCGTCGCTGGGCACGTTTCCGGTGACGACGCCGTTGTTCAGCGTGTTGCTCGTGGGTGTGATTCTCATAGTAGGAGCGCTGACTTTTTTCCCGGCCCTTAGCCTGGGGCCCATTCTCGAGCACCTGTTGATGTCGGTCGGCAAGACTTTCTGAGGAAATATGGCAGAGAAGAAGAAATCGAAATCCATCTGGGACATGAAGATCGTACGCCGCGCGCTTTTGGATTCCCTGGTGAAGCTGGATCCGCGGAACATGATGAAGAATCCCGTGATGTTCGTGGTCGAAGTTGGGAGTGTCGCCACCAGCATTCTGTTGGTTCGCGATGTGCTCCAGCATCAGGGAGCTTTCGGCTTCAACCTTCAGATCACGCTGTGGCTGTGGTTTACGGTCTTGTTCGCCAATTTTGCCGAGGCCATGGCCGAGGGCCGGGGCAAGGCGCAGGCCGACTCTCTGCGCAAAGCCCGTGCTGAAACGATTGCCAATCGTCTGTTGCCTGACGGAACGACGGAACAGATTGCGAGTTCCAAACTGCGCTCTGGCGACCTGGTGAGGGTTGTCGCATGTGAGTTCATCCCCAGTGACGGTGAGATTCTCGAGGGGGTGGCTTCCGTCGACGAATCTGCAATCACTGGGGAATCCGCGCCTGTAATCCGCGAAGCAGGAGGCGATCGCTCAGCCGTGACTGGCGGTACACGAGTGCTCTCAGACTGGCTGAAAATCAAGATCACGTCTAACCCCGGCGAGACTTTCCTGGATCGCATGATCGCCCTGGTGGAAGGGGCTGAGCGCCAGAAGACTCCGAACGAAATCGCGCTGAACATTCTTCTGGCTGGCTTGACTATCATTTTTCTGCTCGCGGTGGTCACTCTGCAGCCGTTCGCGATTTACTCCGGGTCGCCCCAGACCGTATTCGTGCTCGTGTCATTGCTTGTATGTCTGATTCCCACAACCATTGGCGGACTTCTCTCCGCGATCGGAATCGCCGGCATGGACCGTTTGGTGCAACACAACGTCCTGGCAATGTCGGGCCGCGCGGTCGAGGCTGCTGGCGATGTCAACACCCTTTTGCTCGACAAAACCGGGACCATCACGTTAGGCAACCGGCAAGCGTCGGAATTTGTTGCTGCACCTGGGATCACCGCGGCGCAGATGGCGGACGCAGCACAATTGTCTTCGTTGGCGGATGAAACTCCGGAAGGCCGTTCGATCGTGGTGCTGGCCAAAGAACGCTACGGTCTTCGGGGCCGGGAATTAGGCTCGCACGAAGCTACATTCATTCCGTTCACCGCACAGACCCGCATGTCGGGCGTAGACATGGATGGCCGCGAGATTCGCAAGGGCGCGGTGGATGCCATCACAAAATATCTGACCCAGCATGGCACGATGCTTCCCAAAGAAATTCAAGCTGCGGTGGAAACCATCGCTCGCTCGGGCGGAACGCCGCTGGTGGTTGCTGAAAATCGTCGTGCCCTCGGCGTGATTCACCTCAAGGACATTGTGAAAGGCGGAATGCGCGAGCGCTTCGATCAGCTTCGCGCCATGGGCATCAAGACCGTGATGATCACCGGAGACAATCCGCTGACTGCGGCCGCGATTGCGCGAGAAGCCGGGGTGGACGACTTCCTCGCGGAGGCAACTCCCAAAGACAAAATGGATTTGATCCGGAGCGAGCAGAAGCAAGGCAAATTGGTGGCAATGACCGGCGATGGCACCAACGATGCCCCCGCGCTGGCGCAAGCCGACGTTGGCGTAGCCATGAATACCGGCACGCAGGCGGCAAAGGAAGCGGGCAACATGGTCGATCTCGATTCCAATCCGACCAAGCTCATCGAGATTGTGGAAATCGGCAAGCAGTTGCTGATGACCCGCGGCGCTTTGACCACGTTTTCCATCGCCAATGATGTGGCCAAATACTTCGCCATCATTCCGGCGATGTTTGCCGCAACTTTTCCCGTGCTGAATACGCTGAATATTATGCAGCTCAAGACTCCGCAGTCCGCGATTTTATCGGCGGTCATTTTCAATGCGCTGATCATCGTTGCCTTAATTCCCCTGGCGCTGCGCGGCGTGAAGTATCGGCCCATGGGAGCGGCTGTACTCCTGCGCCGTAATCTTTGGATCTACGGGGTGGGCGGCATCATTGTGCCGTTTCTCGGGATTAAGTTGATCGATATGCTCATCACGCGCGTAGGAATGGCTTGAGAGGTTTGTCATGAAAAAGAATCTAATGATTTCGGTGTTAATGACCTTGGCCACGACGGTTCTGCTGGGAATCGTTTATCCGTTGGTCGTCACAGGACTGGCGCAATTGTTTTTCAAAGACAAAGCCAATGGCCAACTAATTGTGCAAAACGGCAGAGTCGTAGGGTCGCGAATCATCGGCCAGGCATTCGTCGGTCCGGGCTATTTTCATTCTCGCCCTTCTGCGGCAGGCAATGGATATGATGCCGCGAATTCCAATGGCTCCCAACTCGGCCCCACGAATCAGCACTTGATTGACCGGGTGAATGCTGACGTAGCCACCAACCAGGCGGATAATCCGGGCCAGCCCGTGCCGGTTGACTTGGTAACTACATCAGCTTCCGGCCTTGACCCCGACATTTCTCCGGCAGCAGCGGAGTTTCAAGTTCCGAGGGTGGCGAAGCAACGGGGAACTACTGAAGACCAAGTAAGGCGCCTCGTCCAAGAGCACACTCAGCCGCGCCAGTTAGGCCTGCTTGGAGAGCCGCGAGTCAACGTCCTTGAGTTGAATCTTGCTCTGAATGCTAAGTTCCCGATGAAGTAGAACTCGCGTAGCACGGACGCCTCGTTCGACCCGGGCGGTGACGCCCGGCTCCATGAAATACAAGTTCGGTTGCGAATGCTAAACTTCCAATCGTGGCCCGTATTGCTCATCTGGAATGTACAAAATGTGGCGCGTCCATGGATGCCGATCGTCCACAGACGGTTTGTCCGAAGGACGGTGGCGTGCTCTATGTCCGATACAAGCTCGCCGCGCTGAAACCCAAATTCACCACTGCTTCGCTCGTCGGACGCGCGCCCACCATGTGGCGTTACGCTGAGGTTCTGCCGGAGGCAACACCGATCTCGCTGGGCGAGGGTTTTACCCCCATGCTGCCGTCCCACGAGTTTCCCAACGTCTATATAAAGGATGAAGGGCTCAATCCGACTGGTTCGTTCAAAGCTCGCGGCATGTCGGTTGCGATCACAATGGCGAAGTCGTATGGCCTGAAGAAGCTGGCTGCTCCCTCGGCCGGAAACGCAGGCAGCGCCCTGGCAGCGTATGCAGCTGCAGCTGGTATTGAGGCTCACATCTTCATGCCCAAAGACGTGCCGCAAGCGAATCGCGTGGAGTGCGAGAGCTACGGTGCAAATGTCACATTAGTGGACGGACTGATCAGCGATTGTGCGCGCATGGTGGCCGAGAGAAAAGAGAAGGAAGGCTGGTTCGACGTGTCTACGCTGAAAGAACCGTTTCGGGTGGAAGGCAAGAAGACCATGGGCTACGAGGTGGCGGAACAATTGGGATGGAGGATGCCGCAAGGAATTATTTATCCGACAGGAGGCGGAGTCGGACTGATCGGGATGTGGAAGGCATTTGAAGAGATGCAGGACTTGGGCTGGATCGGCGCCGAGCGCCCGCAGATGATTGCCGTCCAAGCGGCAGGCTGTGCCCCGATTGCGAAAGCGTGGGATGATGCGACGCCTACCGCGGAATTCTGGTCGAATGCCGCTACTTTGGCCGCGGGTCTTCGTGTGCCCAAGGCATATGGAGACTATCTGATTCTCGACATTCTGAAGAAGAGCGGCGGCTTGGCCTTGGCCGTAACTGACGACGAAATTATGGGCGCGTTGCGTCAGTGGGCACGAGTGGAAGGAGTTTTTGCCGCGCCGGAAGGAGCCGCGGCGCTGGCCGCTTATCGAAAGTTGCGCGCCAACACTTTCTTTGGTCCGGATGACGTAGTGGTGCTGTTCAATACCGGATCCGGGTTGAAGTATCTGGACGTGATCGATCGCCAAAAGGCGTCCGAGCACGAGCCTGCTCTCGCCTCGCGGCAAATCGGCGGAATTATCGGACCTTACTAGTGGCGCCGCCCGTCTCGGCGGCTGTTGTGGAGGCGGTCCCGCATCGACCAAGAGCAGGATGCCGGCGCTGCGAAGAACAAGCCTGTGACCGAACGTCTCTACTACCGCGATTCTTTTCTTTACGAATTCGAGGCAGAAGTTCTGGATCTGATTTCTGCACCGAACTCTGATTCTCGTCTGGCCGTGATTCTGGATCGCACCGCGTTCTATCCCACCAGCGGCGGGCAGGTCTTTGATATGGGCTGGATTTTTCCCGCCGAGAGCAAAGAGGCGCGCGACCGATTGCGTGTGGCCGAGGTGGCGGAAAGAGATGATGGCACGATTCTCCACATTCTCGAGAGTGCGAAACCGATTCAGAAAGGTACGCGCATCCACGGTCTGATTGACGTTGATCGTCGGCGCGATCACATGCAGCAGCATTCGGGTCAGCATGTGCTCTCGGCAGCCTTCGTGCGCCTGTTCAACCTGCCCACGGTTTCTTTTCATATGGGCGCAGAGTCGTGTTCCATTGATTTGGATACGAAAAACTTGACTACTGCACAGGTCGAATCCGCCGAGGCATTGGCGAATGATGTCGTCATGGAAAACCGAGCTGTCAGCATTCGTTTTGTCACGCAGGAAGAAGCGCGCGGTTTGGGACTGCGCAAAATTCCCCCGGTGGAAAGGGACCATCTCAGGCTTATCGAGGTGCATGATTTCGATCTGACCGCGTGCGGCGGTACGCACGTTTCCGCTACTGGTGAGATCGGATCCATCCTGCTTCGGAAAACAGAAAAGACGCGGCAGGGATGGCGAGTGGAATTCGTTTGCGGCAAACGCGCTGTGGCCACAGCTCGACGTTATTACACAGTTTTGTCGGAGTCTGGCGGTCTGCTCTCGAGTCACATCTGGGATATTCCGCAACAGGTGCGGAAGTTGCAGGAGGAATCGCGAGCTTCGCGCAAATCACGCGAGCAGTTGCTGGAAGAGTTGGCTGACTTGTACGCCAGCCGCTTGCTGGCGGAAACTCAGGAGAGCGGCGGACGCAGAATCATCATCCGCACCTTTCCCGATCGCGATCTGACATTCATCAAATTGCTGGCTCAACGGTTGACTCGCCGGAGTGCGGCAGTGGTTACATTACTCGGCAGCACCTCCGATCAGCCTGCATTGCTGTTTGCCCAGTCCCCGGGCCAGCCGTTCGACATGGGAGCGCTGATGAAAGAAATGCTTGCGCGCCTTGGCGGGCGCGGCGGCGGAAGCAAGGACATGGCGCAGGGCGGACCTACGCCAATCGAAGGATTGGAAGCAGCCCTTGCCGAGCTCGCGGCGCGGCTGCGCGAGCACCCAGAAACGTAGCAAGCTACGTTTCTACGGTTTGGTTCTCTCTGTTGCAGATGTTGATTGCAACGTCTCCGCTACCGCTGGACAGCCGAGGCGGCTGTCCCCGCGTGAAGCGCCGTGCTACATTCTCCTCAGCGGATCTCTTTGGCCGGCCAACAATGTTCGGCCAACCATACTCGGCCAACCATGGAACAGCGCCTCATCCTCGTTAATCTGCTGATCAAGCTCGGCGTAGCGGCCGCGGTGGCCAGTACGCTGGTGCGCTCGGTCGAGTTCAAGTCTTTATTGTTCCGGGAGGATCGCTCACTCAAGCAGCAGATTTATCTAGTACTGTGGATTGGCATTCCGCTGAGTGTCGCGGTATGGATTAGGTTCATACAGAAAAGCTTCCTGGCGGGCGACCTGTCTTTTGAGACCACGATTCTGTTGGGCGTGATTGCCGGACGATTTACCGGGATGTTAGGCGGCGCCTTTATTGCCCTGCCGGCCTTGTTCCACGGAGAATGGGCGACTCTGCCGTTTAATGTGCTCTGCGGTTTCATCGCCGGACAACTGCGCACTCTAGCGCCCGACCGGGAAGACATATGGTCATTTTCGCCGTTCATCGATCTCAGCATTTATCGCATGATCCGCCGCAACCTTCCGACTCCCCGTTTGTTCGATTGGCAAGTAATGTTTTTTGTCACCATCGTGGCGTTACGCTTTATGCAAACTGAGCTCTCCCGATTCCTGCCCCACGCCACTTTTACTCTAGAGAGCCTGAGTCCAGAAGGCCTGAATCCCTGGGTTTGGGTGGCGATTTACGCCACCTCGATCATCACTATTGGGACTGAACTGAAGATCTGGAACAGCGTTCGCATTCAGATCAAGTTGGAAGAACAGGAACGCATGTTGTTGCACGCTCGCATGGAGGCGTTGCAAAATCAGATCAACCCACACTTCCTGTTCAACACCTTAAACTCGGTTTCCTCGCTGGTGCGCTTCGATCCCGATACAGCGCGCGAACTGATCATCAAGCTAGCCACCATTCTGCGCCGGCTGTTGAGCAGCAGCGACGCCTTCGTACCTCTGCGCGAGGAGTTGGAGTTTATCGATAATTATCTCGATATCGAAGTGGTCCGTTTCGGACGAGACAAGCTGCAGGTCATGAAGGAGCTGGAGCCTGCATCACTCGACGTGATGGTCCCCAGCATGCTTCTTCAACCGCTGGTCGAAAACTCCATAAAGCATGGTCTCGCCTCCAAGATTGAAGGGGGCAGCATCTTCTTACGTAGCCGGTTGACCGACTCCCAGTTGATCGTTGAAGTCGAAGACGATGGCGTGGGCATGGCCGCCGCGAACTTCCTGGAAAGACCCAGCGGGCTGGGTGGAACGGGGATTGGCCTGGCAAATGTGGCGGAGCGCTTGAAAGTGTTGTATGGGGAAACTGCCCGTATGACCATCGACAGCCATGAAGGCAAAGGCACCTTGATTCGTTTGCGTCTGCCGGTTCTGCAGAGTGAAGGCTCGATCCCAGCCGCGCTCTACGAAGAACGCTCCAGCACGCGCCGGTAGAAATCTTCGTACTGAGGGATGATCTTCGAAGAACAAAACCTGGATTGCGCCACTGCGCGGCACGCCTTCCCCATTTCCTGCAAACGGTTGTCATCGCTTAGCAATTCGATCGCGTAGCGCGCCATCGCGTCGACATCGCCGACATTCGCCAAGTAGCCACTCTTCCCATGTTCGATCACCTCCGGCACACCACCCACGCGAGTTGCAATGGGCACGACCTCGCAAGCCATGGCTTCGAGCGCGGC
Organism: uncultured Acidobacteriota bacterium; assembly: GCA_963696635.1. Lineage (GTDB taxonomy): Bacteria > Acidobacteriota > Terriglobia > Terriglobales > Acidobacteriaceae > JABDBE01. The sequence goes on along the minus strand of CAVOKX010000019.1, from coordinate 183,550 downwards.
CAGCCCGAACGACTCCAATTCGCTGGGCATGAGGATGAGGTCGGCGAGGGCAAGCTTTTCGTGAACATTGTCTTGTTTGCCCAAAAACAAAACGTCGTTATGGATTCCCTTTTGCACGGCTAGCCACTCGGCGCGCGAGCGATCTGGTCCGTCGCCGATCAGCAACAGTTTGCAAGGAATCGTTTTGCGCACCCGATCCAAAATCTCGATGGTATCCGTAATGCGCTTCACGGGACGAAAGTTGGACAAGTGCACCAGAATGCGTTCACCATTTGGGGCATACTCTGCCCGTCGCTGCTTCGCTCCTGAATCACGAATGTAAACGTCGCAGTTTACGAAGTTGTAGATGACCTGAATATTGTTTTTTACATCGAACTCGCGCAGTGTACGCTCGCGCAAATATTGCGAGATGGCAGTCACGCCATCGCTTTGTTCAATGGAGAACCGCGTGATCGGCAAATAAGAGCGATCAAGACCGACCAGTGTAATGTCCGTGCCGTGAAGCGTGGTCACAAAAGGCAGCTTCTGCCCTCTGGGTTTAGCGGCCAGCATTTGCCGGGCTAATAATGCGCTCACAGAGTGCGGGATCGCGTAATGCACATGCAAGAGGTCGAGAGCGTAAAGTTCCGAGACTTCCGCCATGCGCGTGGCCAGAGCTAAATCGTATGGCGGATATTCGAATAGCGGATATCGTGAAACGTCGACCTCGTGGTAGTGAATGTTGGGATGCAGTTCAGTCAGCCGGATCGGCTGGGCATAAGAAATGAAATGGATCTCGTGCCCGCGCTCGGCCAATTCGACACCGAGTTCAGTGGCGACCACTCCGCTGCCTCCGTAGGTCGGATAGCAGGTGATTCCAATCTTCATCCCTTGGTCCTTTCAACCTCAGCCGGTTCGGCTCTCTCATTCGATGGTGACCGGTGTGCCGGGATTCAGATTTTGAAAGCGGAAAGAGATGAAATGGAAAGACTAAGAATCTGCGTTGGTGGCGCTCTTTGCAGAGTTGTGGCGGGTAAGTCCAGCGTCGAGTTTTTCCAGGTGCTGCTGCAAGCGTTCCTGTACATGGTTGTCCAGTTGAGTGAACTCAATGCCCATGCCCACTCCTCCATCGCTGGCCCGCACCACGCCGCTGGTTTGGATTTTTTCAGAGTCCATCCAGAATGTGATTTTTACTTTTGTGCCGATCGCCAACGGAAGCAGAGTCTCTACATAACAGCCGCGACCGCCAATGTCAGTGGCATTGGTTTGCATGTGAGTACGCCGGGAATCCTCGAACCCAATCTCCAGGGGGAACAAAACCTTGTGCCGCACATACCGGCGTTTATTTTTTGCGGCGGAGACTGGGGCTTTATCCATCTTCGTCAGGTCCTGCCACGGGCTTTGCTGGTTGGGAAGAGTCTGTACTCCGACTTCAATCTGCCTTGCCACGCCGCCGTCGATCACCCACACTACTTTGAGCCGGGCTTTCTTTTCGCCATATTGCACACCGATTACATCTCCCGCTTTCAGGGGATGATTGATTCCGGAGAAGGTTGCGCCTTCGGTGCTGATATTGCTGGCATTGGCATTCTGAAAAAACGGCCGACCGTCCGCATCCATGCCCCACACACGTACCAGGATTGCCGCCGCGACCCGGGTTTCCGGCCTTCTGTCCATGTTTTTACCGTGCCTCTGCTGTAATTCTCGGGGGGCTGACCTATCATAACTTGACGCTTGCGTACTTGATGCGGCAATTTGGCGGCTTCTGCCTATCTAAAGGGCGTGTACGTTCGGGGGAGCGGAGGGAAAGCGGTCTCAGACGAGCTCGCGGTACGAGATAAGCTGCACCCCACTTCGATCCAGAATTTCACGCGCCTCAGGCGAAGTTAGAAGCCGCAGTTCCACGGCACGAGATTCGCGCAGCCGAGTTCGGATGCTGTCCAAGTCGGCATCGTTGTAGCCAGGATGACAGACCAGTTCCCACGTGCCTTCCGGGAGGCTGTCCACGATATTCTTGAACAGGCTCGCGTCCATCGCACCGGTGGTCACAATGCCTACCGTTCCGTCGGTAGTAAGCATACCCGCGCCAGCGACGGACCTTCGGAACGTTTTGCCCAACCGGCTGAGCACTGTGACTTTGCCGAACTGCTTCCACAAGCTCGGGCGTTTTGCCACGATGGATACGTGGACCGGTCCGAAGGGATTACGCACAGCCGGTACGCCGCAGGCTCGAGCTGCGCGTAATAATGGGCGCAACACCGCCGGAAATATGTGAGTGTGCTTGTGAGTATCCAGGTGCGAGACGACAATCTCCGCCGCTTGCAGTTTGCGAATTTGCGCCGTGGCTTCGGCTTCAATCTCATCGGCGTCGATGCGGCCGCTGGTTGCCCGCAGTGCGAAGCCGCTTAGACTTTCGTAAAAACGCCCATCATGAAACTTTCTATTCGAGAGGGTTGGAGTTTGTCCTTCCTCAAGCACCGGCAGCCCGTCCACGAGCACGACATGGCAGCCCACGCCCAGCCGTGGCGTAGAGGTCACGCGCTGGCTCGCGTCATCGAATGCCTGCCCCTTGGCCATAAGGGTTGCGGCGGTTACGATACCGTGGCAATGGGCTTCGATAATGGCGCGGTTGACCCCTTGAGTGAGCCCGAAATCGTCCGCATTGACGATCAAACGTCGCACGCGCCAGTCTAGCAGCAGGGAAGGTTAGCACGCGGCTCGGCGTTCAGACCCTCAGCTCTCAGCCCTTAGTCCTGCAGAAGCCTGCCTCGTCTTTAAGCTTCCATGACCAAGAGATGAGGGCTGAATGCTGAGCCCTGGGTGACGTAAATTTGATTGTGTAAACGGGAGAGGGTGTAAGTTGGCTTTTTGCCTAGCAAGCGAGAAGCCGATCCTAGAAAGGAGACTTACACCCGATGGCGAAGATAATCCCAATCACGGAGCATTTCCAACATTTTCTGGCGGAGATCAAAGAAAGTTTCTGGGGCGATCTGTATGGCCAGACCAAGCTGGCGTGGAAGCAGTTTTTCGAAGCCGACTCGCAGCGGCAGCGCGACCGCTTTGCGGTGCGAGAGAGCTACCAGCGGCGGCGCAACCGGCGGCAGCCCTACCGCAACGGGTACTACCAGCGGGATTTCGTGACCCGCTTCGGCACCATCCGGCTGCGGGTGGCGCGCACCCGGGGGAAGAGTTTTCTGCCGCGCGGACTGGAACCGTTTCAGCGCCGGGCGGAGGAAGTGGCGATGCTGATCCGGGAGGCGTTTTTGCGCGGCCTCAGCACCCGGCAGACGGGGCGGGTGGTGAGCATTCTGACTGGCGAAGTGGTGAGCCCGCAGACGGTCTCGAAGTTGACTCGCAGTCTGGATCAGGCGGTGCGCCAGTTTCATCAGGCGCGGCTGAGCGACGATTACGCGTATTTATTTCTGGACGGAGTGAGCCTGCGGGTGCGGCGTCCGGCGGGGCGCAAGCGGGTGCACATGCTGGTGGCCTACGGGGTGCGCCGCGATGGCACGCGTCACTTGCTGGCTTTCATGCGCAGCCAGGGCGAGAGCCAGGCCGACTGGGAAGGCCTGCTCGGAGATCTTTACCGGCGCGGGTTGGAAGGCAAACAACTCGGCCTGATCGTCACCGATGGATGCCCGGGTTTGGCGGCGGCGATTCCGACCGTCTATCCACGGGTGCGGCATCAGCGTTGCTGGGTGCACAAGATGCGCAATATCTTAGAGCACGTGCGCAAGCGCGATTACGACGAAGTGAAGACCGGAGCGCAGGCGATTTATTTGGCCGAAAGCCGGGCCCACGCAGAGGCCGCATTTCGCCGCTTCCGGGCGCGCTGGCGGCGGGAGTACGGGCCCATGGTGCGCCGCCTGGAACGCGACTTGCCAGAGTTGCTGTCGTTCTTCGCCTTCCCCCGGCACCTGTGGCCGAAACTGCGCACCACCAACGTCATCGAGCGCTGTTTCGTGGAGGTACGCCGGCGAACCCGGCCGATGGTGTGCTTTGTGAATGTAGAAAGCGTGGACCGAATCATCTACTCCATTTTCCAGCGCTTCAATCTGGAATGGAAAACCCGCACCCTCAACCTATTTACACAAGCAGCTTGACATCACCGAGCCCTGTGCTCGCATTGATCGTCCTTTCCGCGCTCACGTATACTCGAAGGGTCGCTCGTGCAGATGCTGTTGTTTTCGCGAGGCTCGCGCTCAGGTGATTCTGCCATCAAGCGACGCCATGACGAAATCCCAGGAGGGGGCGGTTAGCTCAGCTGGTTAGAGCGCCTGCCTTACAAGCAGGAGGTCGCAGGTTCGAGTCCTGCACTGCCCACCAATTATCATTCGTGCAATCAGTCGGATAGCAGAGCATCGCTGCTATCATCCTTTGCGGTCCGTTTTTCATTGTGCCCGGAATTGTGCCCACCTAGGTGAGACATGGCCGTAAGGACAGCATCCTCGGAAGGGTGAACATAACGAGCGGAGATACCAATTGAGCTGTGCCCGGCGATCCGGGCGAGGGTCCAAACATCACAACCGGATGCACCCAGCCTAGTCAGGAACGTGTGGCGCAGCGTATAGAGCACGAACGGACGAACCTTCGAGAGTTTCAACGCCTTTGCGTGCTGTTTCTTCAGACTGCTCGGCTCCAGGTGCTCGCTCTTAGTGGGCGCAGGCCAAACCCAGCCTTCTAAGGGCTTCCCGGCGGACTCCCAGCGTGTTTCCAGAAGTGCTCTGACACGCGGAGTCATCGGAAGCATACGACGCGCTGCCTTCGTCTTACCGTGGGTGACTAGCAACGTTCCGTTGCGACCGTTAACCCATGTGATGGATTCCCATGTGAGCCTGTAGCACTCCTCAGGGCGTAGCCCGGTATCTACGAGAACCGTGGCAACGTCAGCCAATAGTCCGCTTGCGGCCACGAGATACTGCGCTTCCTCGTCGGCAGTTAGAACCCGCTCCCTGTGGCGCTCGCCAGAAAGCAGTTTCACTTTGGGCGCGGTGCCTAGCTCACCCCATTCCACAGCGACTCTCAACACGCGGCGCAAAATTCGCAGCGAACTGTTTACCGAGCTAACTTGCAGACCCTGCGCTTGCCGATAACTCGCAAAGTCGGCAATTTTCTCGCTGCCGACGGCGTCAAGAGTTAGGTTCGCTAGCGGCGCATACCCCTTGATGGCCAGAAGGCCGACACGGTAAAAGTCTCGCCACGTTTTCCGGGTAGCCGTTGATTCGCCCCACGGCTCAAAACGTTTCTTGCAAAATTCCGCGAGTGTCGGAACTGGCTTCTTGTCTCGAATCCCCACCTCACCCTTCGCCAGACTCGTGCGGTGTGCAGCTTCCATCTGCCGCCCCACTTTGTCATTGCCCTGCTTCGTGGACTCTCGAACCATCGCGCCTTTCCATTGGAACTTGTACCAGTACACGCCACCTCGTTTATAGATACTCACAATTCACCTCGCTTTCTTTGCCTTGCTGATTCCCTTGGGTCTACCACCCAGCTTTCCCCACTCCTGCATCCGGCGCACGAACTCCTTCTTGCCCCACTTCTCTTGTCGCACCTTCGCGCTCTTGCGGCCCATGACGCTTGCTGCTTTGCTCACTTCTGTCATGCCTGCAATAATAACCTAACGTTAGCTTATATTCAAGATAAATTATCCGCCGTTTACCCGCTTGACTAGCAGGATCGCCGCGTTACACTCGAATCTGAGTCGGCTAGCTGGACGCAGCGAAACGGCGGGCGCATCCCGGCCCGCCTGCCGATGCCTCACAACGGGGGATGCCGCGCGGGAGGTGGCAATGTCGTGCTCGCTATGGCCAGCAGAATCGGGCTTACCAAACGATCCGTCACGGCCTGTTACTTTTGCCCTTGGCCGTGCTTTTATCGAAAATTGGAATGCCTTTCTCAGCACGGTTACGGAAGCAATCCAACTCGCTCAAGAAAGCCCTCAGCGAATTGATGAAGTCGAAGCCGTTCGGAGGATGGATATTGCGTTGGGTTTTATCAAGAATGCCCGTGAGTTGGCTGACTGGATCTACGCCAATAACAAGCCCCTTCCATTTGCAGAGGCGTTCAGCCATGCACAACGTCTAAGGGAAGTTGGTTACGATGCCGATTGGGTCGAAGCGATCCTTACGGGATTGCGAAAGCGTCCTGTCGGTCGGCCTCATCAACGCCAGTTGTTCATCAAAGCCTTTGAATTTCAATTGGAGGCAAAGAGAAACAGCCAAGGACAGGCCACGCGAAAGTTTTGCCCGTGCGGGAAGGCCCACACTGCAAAATGCGAACAGAATCTTAAAGCCGGTATGCGAAGCCTGAAAAAAGTGCTTCGCAAATATGCTCCTGAGTTTGTCTCGAAGTATGAGGAGCTTCATCCTGACCGGGCCAGGAAAGTCAATGGGTAATAAATTCCGCTGGTTTTTTCACCGATAATTTATCCTCGCCAGTTTCCTGCAGATTGATCCGTCTCCACTAGTAGTCCTAGAGTTCCCTGTGTGAAACATCACAGAGGAGTCATCACCCAAATGTCTGACCAAACGCTTCTGCGAGTCGGAGAATTTGCTGCTTCACTGCGCATCACCCCAGCATGCGTCCGGCGCTGGATAAGGGAAAGCAAAGTGACGGTCGTAAAGCTAGGGAGGCTGGTGCGAATTCCTGCAACTGAAGTCGAGCGCATCATCCAGTTAGGGACGCGACCGGCCAGGTGCGGAGGTCGTCGTGTCTAAAGGAACGCATGATCCCTTTCTGATGACCGACTCCGGCAATGCCGAGCTTGTCGCTGCCAAGTTCAAAGACCGACTACGCTTTGACCATCGCAGAGGACGCTGGTTGGTATGGATGGACAACAGATGGGTTGAGGATTGCGATGGAGAGGTTTTCCGACTGGCAAAAGCCGCTGCGAGAGAGAGATTGGCATTTGCAGCGCGAATCAAGGATGACGATGCACGCAAGGAACATGTCCAATGGGCACTCCAAAGCGAATCCCGTTATAGATTACAGGCCGCACTAGAGCTGGCGAAGTGTACTCCGCCGATATCAGATGCGGGCACGAATTGGGATGCAGATCGATTCCTGCTTGGGGTTCGGAACGGGCTGGTGGACCTGCGGACCGGGCAGCTACGATTGTCCTGTCCGGCGGATCGCATCACGATCTACAGCGATACGCTATTTGACCCAGCAGCACTGTGCCCGCGCTTTGAAAGTTTCCTGAGCGAGGTATTTCTTTATGACGCAGACGTGATCGCGTTTATTCAAAGGGCCGTTGGCTATTGCCTAACGGGAGCAGTAACCGAACAGTGCCTGTTTCTTTGCTACGGGCAGGGAGAAAACGGGAAGAGTACGTTTCTCGAAACGATTCGAGGCATTTTGGGTAGCTACGCCCACGACCTACCGTTCTCTGCGTTCGAGCTCGCGGGACGCGCGGTCATTTCCAATGACTTGGCGGGTCTCGTTTCCAAAAGATTCGTCACCGCTGCCGAAACGAACGAGAGTGTCAGGTTGAACGAGGGACGCGTGAAAGCGCTCACGGGTGGGGATCGATGCACTGCGCGTTTTCTCTACAGAGAATATTTCTCGTTTGATCCGACCGCAAAGTTCTGGCTTGCCTTCAACCACAAGCCACAAGTTACCGATGACTCACACGGATTCTGGCGACGGATTCGCCTAATACCCTTCCTTGCGCAATTCTCGGGCAGCGAGTGCGATAAGGGTTTAGTCGCGAAGCTTAAAGGCGAAGCGAGCGGGATCTTAGCTTGGGCAGTTAAAGGGTCTCTTCTGTGGCAGCAACAAGGGCTGGGAGTGCCGCACTCGATAGACGTTGCTACGAGGGCCTATCGAGAGGAGAGCGATCCGCTCGGTGAGTTTCTAGACGAGCGATATGACATTTGTGCGGATGCGTTTGTCGAATCATCGATTCTCCGCCGCGACTACGAGAATTGGGCAACAGAAAATGGCGACACGTTCCTCAATAGCCGTGCTCTTAGCAATCGGCTACGGGCACGAGGGTTTGTGAATGATCGACTGGGACACAACCGAGTGCGCGTCTGGAGAGGACTTCGCCCTAAGACGGCTCCCGAGACGGGGGCTTGCGAGTGCGCGGACGCGAGGACAGATGCGGACACGAAAATACAGTAACTCTCCCATAATAGAAATCGTATGCGGAAGTTACGGGAAATTGGCGTCCTTCAGGCGTCCTCATGTCCGCGCACGTGGGCGAGTGGAATACACCGACATGCAGAACCTCCCGCGCTCAGATGAATTTCCTCTCGCGTGTGGTAAACGTCATCACGTTGACGATGAACGCGCCGCGCTACGACTCACCCCCAAGCGTGGGGCACAAATCGGTCTCCACACGTCGGACACTCGATACGCTCAAAGTCGATGCGCCGCACCTCGGCAGGCGGAATCACGCGGCCACACTTGGGGCACACCGCATCGAGCGATGCCCGCACCTTTTCGAGATTGATCTTCCGCGAGCTTGGCATGGGTCGAAGCTATTCTAGTCTGGCGTTCCTCATGGGCTTTTTTCTCAGGACTTGTCCCTTTCATGCCTGTGGAAAAAGTGACAAAAAAGTGGGTCTCCACGCCGTCACCCTCCTTACCATTCTTGCAGCCGACCCACGAGGATTGACGCGAACACGCGACCACGATGGTGCCGAGCGCGTCGGGAAACGTTGCGAAAGGTCAGTGGCCGGGGAGTTGCGGAACGGGTTGCGGCGAGTACGAGTAGACGGCATTCTCAATGCGTAGGTCCACACGCACGTTGTAACGCAGCCGGCAATACAAGACTTGCGGAGACAGCCTACGGTCGTGCGAGAGGATGTCAGCCACGTCGATTAGAACTATCTTCGCGAGTTCGTCGCCTCGGAGGGGGAGTTCTTCAGCGTCTGGAGGTAGCAGCGTGGGCTTGACCGCCTCCGCCGCGTCAGGGGATAACTCGCGCACCAACTCCTTCAGCCGGGCGGTATGCCGTGCGCGGCGACGGTCGGCCAGCGCGTCGCGTTCGGCCTGCCACTTGGGATCGTCCGGGCGGTTCGCCCGTGCGCTCTCCGGGGGCGAGTTCCAGTAGTGCGAGCGGCAGCGGGAGCAAGCGTTCGGGGGATCGGGAGCGCCGAGCCGTGGAGACCAGCGCCAGCCGCAACGAAGGCAGAGATACTTACCAGATTGTCCGGCGCCGTCCTGATGAGGCTGCGTCGCCGGAACTGCGGGGCCCTCTGCTTCTGCTTGTTCCAAATACTCTTCGCTCTCGCCCGATTCTTTCATCGACATCTCCGTCTGCTATTGGCGGTAGTAACGCACGGTTTATAGCAGAAGCGTGCAGTCAGCAAGGATCAGCAACTTTTTTCTTAGCCCAAGTCTCCAAACTTTTGGGGTTGTGCATAACTGCCTCAAGCCATCGTCCGTCGTCGAAACTAGCTAACTCGTTGAATGTCTCCACAGCTATCGCGGTCATTGGGTGAGCTTCGCTAGCTTGGCTGCGCTGACGAACAGCCCACGCGAGCAAATCTGAAGCCTGAAGAGGCAGAACGTCGCACCGTCTTCTGAACGAATAGCACCCTTGGTAAAGTCCGTAACGTGCGTCAGCGTTCGCCTCTTTCTCTAGGTCGCCAAATAGAGAGTCGATTTCCTTTCGGCGCCGGTCTTTAGGTTCCATCCAATCGAAGACGTACTCTGTGGGGTGGCTTCGGGCAGCGATGCTCTGTCGCTCTCTCCAATTCTCGACCATTCCAACTATCCCCCGCACAGCAAACGTGTAGTGATCCTTGCCAGCCCGTTCCCTGAGGCCCCCAGTAACGAATTTATCGTAGTCGGCCTTGGTAATTCCGATCGCAAGTCCACAGCTAGCATACTTTCTTATTAGCTGTCGAAGTCTTCGAACCACACCGAGCTTTTTGGGGTAGTCCCAACTTGCGAACTCAGACTTTGGATTGCTCGCTACACACTCAGCGGCGTGAAAACAGGCGAAACCTTCCTTTTCCTTGACGCGGCTCCACTCGATTTCAAACTTTTTCCAGCGATGGATAGGAGCGATCCAACCAGCAGCTACCGCGATGGCCTCTCTGGGGCTAGTGCCGCTGTCATCAATGTAGAAGGTCAAAGAAGCCACTAATATCCCTTTGCAGTCACCGCCGCGACCGCTGAACACGATATGCTCGATGCGAGATAGTTGACTCTTTGGGCAGGACACGGCACACTCCTAAGAGTGGCCGTGCAAAAGCGGTGTTCCCGCACCGTCTGCGCTGCTTTCAACAAGATCAGAGAATTGCGCCCGATGCCAGTCGAGGCTCGCCGAATGTTGGGTTCGACAATTCAAGGTTATGCCTGGAGTGTGTCGAATGCAAGGTCAAGAACCATCCTCAATGAAAAACAGTTTCTCTCGACGGGGTATCGTCCGAGGCCCTTCGAAGGCAGACGGGAATATACGCAGAGGCAAAGAAACTCCCAGCATGGAGCGTTCCCGCACAGAAGGCGGAAGCTTCTCTTTAACTTCCGAAGGGACCTCTCGCGGCTCCATGTACGTAAAGCCAGTGTCAGGCTCTTTGAGACGCAGGAACAGTCCACTCGTGCCGTCAACGGTTACCGAAACTTCCTCCTTGGATAATGCGCCTACACGCCCACGCAGAGTTACCCCCCACCCAAACAAAGAACTCATGCAGAGAACGTACTTCTCATCGGACCGCCATTTATCGAACAACAGAAAAACTTCTTCCGGGCTGGTCTCCATGTCACCTCCTTCTGTGACTCCCTTGTTGAGATTGTTAAGCGAACGAATGGACGCTTCTACCCAAGCAAGAGATGAAGCGGCCATACTTCGTGCGAGATTCCTGCGGCCATCGCGGGCGTCACACGCAGGCTCGAATGGACGACGGCAGAAATAATAGTGCGCGAAGTGCAAAGCGCGTGGCCGCGTGGGGCCTCGGCAATGAGAGTGTCTAAGGCTTATTGGAAGCCGCCGCTTTTTCGCCGTTCGCATTGAGTACGAGAAAATCCACCCTGTAACGGGTCCTCTCATCGAGGACAACGATGCCCCTCCAGCCCGCGTATTCCGAACGGAGAAAAGCCATTACCTTTGTCCTATAGGCTGCAACGTCAGCGTACGAAGCATCATCAGGAACGCGCAAATGCTCCTTCGGAAAATTTACATGCACCAGCGCTTTTGTCTTTTGATGGGCAGGTACGATCAGCGGTACGTCAAACGAGACTCCCTGGTTGAAGGCGTAAAGCTCATCGTCGATAGTCCACCCGGCGGTCGTGACCTCATTCACGCGCTCAATTTTGTAATCGGTGTCCGTCGTGTTCGCGAGGGTGAACCAAAGATTTACCTTACCCTCCTCGTTACTTGGGGCAAGCTCAACAAACTCCGCCTGAATTGCAGTTCTGTTCCAAGGCTGGGTATTCGCTTGCATCGGCTTAATCGAGCGGGCTGCTCTCACCCAGCACTCATTCTCGTCGGTCGGCCAGGGAACCGGGTAACCGCCAGTCGCCGGTAACTCCGCGACGTTGTTTTTTCTGTCTTTGGCGACCCACAACATCTTTACAAGTTCTGGAGCATCCGCACCTACGTCAAATTCGTAGCGATAGTGTCCTTCCCGCCACTCCGGTCCTTTCTCCGCAAGTTCCTTGTCCTTCTCAAGTAGGACCGCAGTGTCTCCTTGATAATTCGTGGCTGCCCAACAGTCTTGGATTGCCTTCTTTGACTGGTTTGGTGGGTCGATCCATTCCCCACGTGACGGCAAAGTGAATTCAACAATCCCTTGGAATGGGGAACGGACGGTCTTGGAGGGGACAACATCCCACTCTAGATTTGTCGGCGGACCCGCGTAAGTAGAGTGGCGAATGTGGCATTGATCTTCGAAGGTATGCGTCTGTTGTTCGGGACATTGCTTCATGGCGGTAGCAATCTGCCGCATCTGATCTATCGCTTTTTGTTTCGCGGGGTCCTCCTGTCCCAAAACAAAAGGGGTGAGCAGGCAAAGAACGACCGTCAACGTAAGATTGTTAGCGTCCCTCATGTGCATCACGGTGTGACCTCGAATACCGTGCCAAAGCCACCTGTGCCGCCTGTGTACGTCGTGCCATAGAGACGGCCTAACTTGCCGAAGAACAGGCTGCCAAGCGGGTCGAATCCGTCATCGCCTCCCGTGAATTTGTACAGCACCGTTTCCTTCCAACCCTGGAGTGGCGACGGCTTCAGTTCAAAGACTGTGCCGCAGTTGTCGCAGTTTCCACCTCCGGCAGTTGTTCCAAAGAGGTTTCCTAATTTGTCGAGGATCAAAGCGTCATAGGGAAGCTCTCCATCACTGCCCTTGAAGCTATGGAGCACGGTTTCCTTCCAGCGTTTTTTGGACTGAGCCAGTTTGAAGACCTCACCAACGCTGTTTGCGCCACCCGAGGACGTGCTGCCGTAAAGATTGCGCTTCTTGTCGAAGACCAAACCTCCCTGCGGCCCTAAGCCATCAAAGCCTCCGAAACTGTGTAAGACGGTTTCAGACCAATTGCCCCCCGAGCGTGGAGAAAGCTTGAAGATAGTTCCGTCGTTATATGCCCCGCCCGCGTAAGTTTCGCCGTACAGATTCCCTGATTCGTCGAATATCACACCGGCTAGCGGGATCTGCCCGTCCCTGCAATTGGAAGCCGAGCAGAAACTATAAAGAACCGTTTCCGACCAACCCCCGGAAAGCTTCAGCTCGAAAACGGCACCGTGCCCATGGGCACCGCCACCTTCGGTCGTGCCGTAGATGTTCCCCGCCTTGTCGAAGATCAGGAGACTATTCGACGGGTTATCGCCGTCAGTGCCACTGAAGCTGTGGAGCGCCGTTTCCGTCCAAGTACCATCTGAATTGGGTGATAACTCAAAGACTGTGCCGCAACCGGGTTGGCACGCTTCGTTGCCACCAAAGGAGGTGGTGCCGTACAGATTCCCTGACTGGTCAAAAATCAAGCCCCCTGTCGGCCCGTACCCGTCGGCACAGCTTGGTGGTTGGGAACAGAAGCTATGCAGGATTTTCTCCGTCCAAACGCCTCCCGAAGATGGTGACAACTCAAACACGGTCCCATAGTTCATGGTGCCGCCGTTCTGCGTCGTCCCATAGAGATTTCCCGCTTTATCGGCGACTACACCGTCAGACGGACCATTCCCGTCGTTGCCGCCAGCAAAGCTGTAAAGCACCTTGTGGGTGCCAGCCCAGCCAGCCGATGCTGTGCATACCGTGATCGCCAATAGAACGAGCGAGAACGTCTTGGACATAAATGCCTCCCCGGACTGACTCTTCCTTGGGCAACCTGAAAACTTGGGACAGGGGTCTCTTTCCGCAATTCTGGGGGACTCCATAGTGAACCGGGAGAGCCACGGCAGTCAATAGGAGAGAATGTGACCCATCGGCTGTGTACGCATCGGCTGCATGGCTCCAAGATGGCCTGCAATGCCGCTCGATATCCGCATCAGGTTTGGCCGCGCCATTCGGCGCATCCGCGAGGAGCAGAAGATCAATCAGGAAGAGGCTGCGGAGCGCTGCGGACTGCACCGGACGTACTACAGCGGCATCGAGCGCGGGATTCGGAACGTGTCGTTGGTGAACATTGGGAAGATCGCCAAAGGGCTGAAGGCGAGCCTGCCGGAGCTATTCAGCCGCGTTTGATTTTGCCTGAGTACCCGGAGCACCCGATTTTGTTTTTATTTTTTTTTTGCGGAAGAGTGGAAAGCATGGGACTCCACGCCTCCATCGGCTACCCCCTCATCTCCCCGGACAACTCAGCACTGCCCCTGCCGCCACGTGGATGTTTCGGAGCACAACGAAAAGGCTTTTACTCAGGGGAGAGGTGTTGAGGTGGGACCGTGCATTCTACGGGACTCGCACTTGACGAGTTTGTCAGGCGCAGGATGAACGTCGTCCGGTTTTCAGGTGTGCCCAGTTTTGTGCCCACCACCAAACCTTACCGAGTGTGATGGAGTGTCGCGGGATCGCTGGAAAGCCTTGCTGGACAAGGCATCTGTGACACTCCGTCGCAATTCGTAGCACTCGGTCCAAGTTGTTGATTCTTCGTGCGACCATTACTTACAAGCAGGAGGTCGCAGGTTCGAGTCCTGCACTGCCCACCAATTTTCATTGTAGCATGCTGGCGCTTCGATAGGTTCGCGCGTAGCACTTCACACTTGCTCAGAGCATTGGAAGAGTTTCAAGCGTTGGCCGTGGACTTCGTGAGCCTGCGGGAATCCATTGACACCAGCACGCCAACAGGGAAAATGGTATTCACTGTGCTGGCAGCGGTCGCAGAACTCGAACGGAGCACAATCACAGAGCGAGTCCGAGCAGGGCAGAAGGCAGCAAGGCGACGCGGGGTACGCTTTGGCCGTCCAGTGGTTGAAGTGGATACTAATGCAGTCGGCAAGCTGCGCAAGCAAGGGCTAAGCTGGCGGGACGTTGCGGAGCAATTGGGAGTGCCAAAGGATACGGCAAAACGCCACTATGAGGCGACGGCATGGCAATCCTGACGCCGTTCACGGCGTAAGGCAGCACGATGAACGAAAACCTAGACAGGAATCAGTTCGGCAACTTACACCCTTTCGGTATGTCACCGCTGCGCGCTTCGATGTTTGCTTTCAGCGGCTCATAGCAGAGTCGCTGGCGCTCCTTGTAATACTCGACGATGGTTTTGTGTTCTTCCTTCATCAGAACCTCTGCCTGCTTCAGCTTTTCCCCTGCGCGGTCAGCAGCCTCTTTGTCCGACTTCAAACCTTGCAACATGAACTCTACGGTTACGGTCTTTGGCGGACTGTTCGACCATCCGCCTGCCGAGTCCAAATCTTTTTCGGCGTCATTCTCAATCGCTGTTGACGGTGCTAGAGTGGTTTTCTCAAAACCATCGTCGGCTGTTTTCAACGCGACGATGGTATCAAAAGATTTCTTCTCAGCGGGGGAACTGACTTGCACTTCCAACTCGTGTAGGTTTCTGCTGTAATCGCCCTGCATGTTCTTTTCGCCTTCGATGAGGAAGCGGAGCGCTTGCTTTGCGTACGCTTCGCCCAACCTGTTGTGTTTTATCAGCACGACGCCGACACCGCCCGCCGCGAGCGTCAGCGCTGCAACGATGGCGATGATTGCATTTTTCATTTCGTGTTCTCCGTCTTCAGATTCCTACCACGGGAACCCGTCGCTTTCTTCACTGGTAACGCCTCCTAAAAACTCAGGAGCACTTCCATGGCAGCTCGTGTGCTGGCAGATTCATCTTTTGACCCGTTTAGTCTCCTGCGAGCGGAAACTGCGGGCAAGTAACCTAAGTTCACACTCATTCCCGATGATCCGAGCGATTCTCGCGGTGGGAATAGCGGGGGCACGTCACCAGCGTCGTGGTTTTCCAGCCGCTAGGTTCGAGAGTGGAATCGCAGCGGCCTATCTCTGCACCACCCTAAGCGTAAACGCGCTTTTCGGAGAGAATCACCACTCAGACCGCCCCGAAAAACGGTAGTTTTAGGGGTGCGATGGCTTTCAGAACTCTCGCTGACCTCGATTGAGGCTTGGGACGTAGGGATTGTAAGGCGCAATTCTGGTGACAACAGGTTGAGGTTAGACGGGAGTGCTCAGCGGGCTATAGAGGCTGGTGCCCCTATCCGCGTCGCTAACGCGGGAGGGGAAGGTTTTGATGCGATCCACTGAGCAAGGTGTCGGTCGCGGACAGGAGAATGGCAAGAAAAGCGATGATCCCGGTGGTGATGACGACGACGTGACCCGTAGTACCGCAGCGCACGTCCCGGCTTTCGTGGATGAGGGCTTCAATGACCCGCCACAGCACATAGGCGGCAACGATGATCGTTAGGTTGGGAATCATGATGATCCAACTGTTACACGTCCCGCCCGACGGCGGGTAGTTACGGTCGATCACTGACTTCATGGCGAGAACCAGAAGCAAATCTGCCCTGTAGGCACTGGTTCCGGGGAATCTATGTGCGCACGCAGGCGTTTTGAGCCTGCCCGTGTCCTCGGAAACGACAACATCGCCATCCCGCCATGCACGGACGCAAGTCCTGAGCTTGAGTCGGCAGAACTGTAGACGTGATTTTGTGAATCAATCATCGCGCGGATACCCTCAAAATTCGGACCCCACGCGCTAGTTGCTATTGAAAAGATGGACCGAAAGGAATGTTAAGGGTCCGAGGCGCGGCATTTTCGGACATTTCGGACTCCTCAGAATCAGCCATTCGGGGCATCTCGGACCGTCTCGGAGGGCAAAGGGTCCGAGGAAGGCACGACGACGATTTGGGGCGCTGTCGGGTATATCGTACAGGAAGAACGCTGGGCAGGAGGCTTGCGTTGCATTCCGGTCCGACTCTGGCCTCGTCTGGCCCGTCCGCGCCTCTCTGCAGGGCCGGGAACCGCACTGGCGGGCCGCTCCGACACTACTCAGCAGTCCACTCAGCAGTAAAGAATCGTGAATTCCTGCTTTATATGCTTTAAGTGGCCGTGAAGTAGGGTATTGCTCTCAGCAGCTTAGCGTGATTGGTAAACTTACAAGCAGGAGGTCGCAGGTTCGAGTCCTGCACTGCCCACCAAAATCATCAGTAAAAATGCGCCTTCCAGCGAGGTACGCTGGTAGGCGCGTTGCGTCAGCTGGAATTGTTTTACTCTGATTTTACTTTTCCGAGCTGGGGGAACGCTCCCCGGGAAATGTTCCTCAACCCAGGTCAGCGTCCGAAGAGTGGATGTGGTAAGACTGGACACCCGGCACAAAAACAGGCGCGAACCTGGGGCACGAGCGGCATGCACTGGGCGCGGGATCTGCTAACTTCACATTTTCCTGGCGGTCTATAATCGGCATACTGAGATTCTCCGGATGCGATTGCTCCTTTCCATCTTTCTGCTAACTGCCGTCTTGCCTTTGTTTGCTCAGGACAAGGATGTTCTACGACGCTTCGACTACGACCATACAGCGGCGCTCGATGTGCGGGAGGTGGGCGTTGAGCGGCGCGGCAATGTCGCGATTCACGACATCTCTTACGCCAGTCCGAAAGGCGGGCGCGTTCCCGCCTATCTGGTCGTGCCCGGCGGGACAGGGCCGTTTGCCGCGGTGATCTGGGGACATTGGTATTTGGGCAATTCGGCGATGCGCAACCGCAAAGAGTTTTTGGATGAAGCCGTGGTCCTGGCGCCCGCCGGTGTGGTGTCACTGCTTACCGATGGTCCCATTGCCCGTCCTGGACATGTGGACGACCCGACGCCCTTGAATGAGCAACAGGCCACGGATCTCATACAGCAGATCGTGGACATGCGCCGCGGCGCTGACTTGCTGCTGGCCCGTCCGGACGTTGATGCCAAGCGTCTCGCCTATGTCGGCCACAGCTACAACGCCAGCGTGGGTGGATTTCTCAGCGGCATTGATAAGCGCTTCGTGGCCTTCGTTTTGATGGCAGGCGGTTTGTCCGATGAATCCGATATGAAGTCAAAAGAAGTGCAGGAGTATCGGCAGAAAATTGGCGCCGAGAAATTCGATGCGTTCCAGGCAAAATACGCATGGCTGGATCCCGGCAAATTCGTCTCTCATGCGGCGCCCGCGGTGGTGTTTCTACAGTACGCTTCAAAGGAAAGCTTCCTGACCCCTGATCGGGCGCGCGCCTATGAGGCGATCGTGAGTGAACCCAAGCGCTTTAAATTGTATGACGCGCCCCATGCTTTGAATGCCGAGGCCCGCCGCGACCGCATTGCCTTTCTCACCGAGCAACTCAAGCTTAAACCGCTTACGCCGGCGGTGATCGCGAGCATACCGGATCTGTTCCAACCGCCTGAACCGAGCCCGTGAGGGTGTCGGCGAGTGCCCGGTTAACGTTTGAATATAATCCCGTCGTGGCGCATAGGAACTCCGCGCAGACCCTGAAAGCCCTCGTCGATTCGCTGTCGCTTTGAGCATTTCTACGTCGCGATTCCCGAAAATGTTGGCGACGAAGCCACTACCACGGAACTGAATGCGGGGTTGACACCCTTGCCCCACCCTTTCCGCAAAGGGCGTGGAAAAGGGTGGGGTACCCGCCGTATTTCTCACCCAAGTTAGCGTCCAGAGAACGGACGCGAACCTGGAGCACCCGCGCGATGCGATGGGACGGCAAAAATCCGGGAAGAAGCTGTTTTGCTTCTCCCCGGTTGAATATGGTCGATTCGTGGCAAGGCGCTATGGCTGGTCTAGTTCGACTCCATCGCCGAGGTGGACGCTTTCCATGGCGAAGACGACCATGCCAGTGGAAGTGGTCGCCGTGGTCGAGATAACCACGACTTCGCCCACGGAGCGGCGGGGCAGATCGCGCACGTGAATCTCCGGGCCTCCGGTTTTGGTGAAGAGGTTGGGTTCGAACGCAGCTTGTTTCGCCTGCGTATCTTCGCTGGTGGAGGCTTTGAAGGAGAGCGAGTCGACCGGGTCATGCAGATCGGCTTCGTAGGAGCGCACGGCGCGGAAGTAGTCGCCGGGCTTCACGCCCTGATTGGATCCCACGTTCATGTACACCTTGTCTCCGGGTCCAATTTCAGAATCGAAATCCTTGGCCATGGCGATTCTGCCGGTCAGCTTGCCGTTGGAAGGCAGAAAGCGATCAAAGCGCAACGGAGGGTGGAAGGTAATGGCCGGTTTCTCGACGTAGGGTATGACATAATCTCCGGGATTCACCGGATCGCAACTGGTTTCGACCTCGGCAATCGCCATCTTGCTACGGGTATCGATGATGCGCACTCTTGCCAATTCAGAGTAGGGCTGGCCCATGCTTTTCAGCAGGGTGTGTTGCCCAGCGAAGATTTCATAGCGGTTGGGGTCGCGCAGCTCGCGCACGACGGTATATTTCTGGCCGACTTCATAGCCTTTCCCCGCCAGATATATCACTTCGCCATTGCTGTTCTTGGTATCGCTCGGGGTGTACAAGTCGCCGGCTACGAAATTGCTGTTGGGAACGAGTTGTTTGCTGACAAACCCAGCACAGATCAGGTCGATAGCCGTCGGCGTTTGTATCCGCTGAAAGGGGAAACTGACGGTGGTGGGTTGGGTTCCCGCAGGCGCGATTAGTTCAACCTGAGCTGCCGCCGGCTGCTGAGCGCGGGCTGCAACCGCCAGGCACAGAACCAGCAACAATCGTGTTTTCTTCATGTTACCTCCAGAGTCAGAGCCGAAAACCTGCCAGCGCCATAGCTCCGTTGACCGCACAAAATAAAAGGGCTTACAGCCCGGACAGTAACAACAGCGAGAGCGCGGGTCAAGGTTACTCTGGTGTCATGCGGGACACGTTAAATAGTTTTTTCCGGGGAAATTCGCAATCCATAGTTGCATCTGGAATTGCAGGCCTGTAATATCGCGCCACTCTCAAAATAACGATGACAGCAGCAGCCAACAACTTTGTCGCTCGTCTCCGGCCATTGCGCCTGCCCCGTGTGTGTGTAGCTGTAACCGGCTCCGATCCCACGGAAATGCTGGACAAGGCCGAGGCGCTGGCTCGCGATAATACCTTTCTCGAGTTCCGCTTGGATTACCTGCCCCGCCCCGCGCTGGCGTTACCTAAGATCAAGCAGTTCGCCGAATATCACGCGCATGTGGTTGCCTTGGCGACTTGTCGTCGGGCCGTCGCGGGAGGCAAGTTCCGGGGTTCAGTGGCCTCGCAGTTGGACATACTAGCGAAGTCGTCCGCGGCCGGATGCCAGGTGATCGATCTCGAACTGCAGACTGCGGCGCACTGCAAACCGGAGCAGTTGCGCCGCCTGCGCAGCCGCGCAGCTCTCATCCTCTCGCACCATGATTTCAAGGCCACCAAGAATCTGGAACACACCCTGGAAAAGATGGTTGCCATCTCCGCCGATTTCTACAAAATCGTCGCCACGGCCACCACGCTCTACGACAACGTGGCGATGATGAAGTTCATCGAGAAGAACAGCGATAGGTATTCGCTGATCGGTGTCTGTATGGGAGAGCAGGGGATCATCAGCCGGGTGCTGGGGGTCCGCGCGGGGAGCGTGTTTACTTTTGCGGCGGTGAATCAGGACGAGAAAACCGCGCCCGGCCAGGTGACGGCGCAGGATTTGCGCAGCACTTACCGCATCGAGCAAGTGGATGCGGCGACGCGAGTGTACGGGGTCGCCGGCGATCCCGTGGCGCACTCGCTTTCGCCGGCCATCATGAATGCGGCGCTGCGGCGGGAGACGGTCAATGGAGTTTATGTCCCGTTGCATGCCAAGACGCTGAAGGATTTGCTGGCTTGCGTTCGCGACATCCCCATTCACGGGCTTTCCATCACCATGCCGTATAAGACGGCGATTCTGTCGCACCTCGACAACACGGATTCGCACACTACGAAGATTGGCGCCTGTAATACTGTCGTGCGGGCGCAAGATGGAAAACTGTACGGCTTCAATACCGATACGGCGGGCGTGCTGCGGCCGCTGGAACAGCGGATTACCATTGAGGGCGCGAAGATACTGGTTCTGGGCGCGGGGGGCGCGGCGCGGGCGGCCGTTTATGGTCTCAAGGAGCGAGGAGCCGAGGTTTATGTTCTGAATCGCACGCTGGCCCAGGCGCAGAAACTGGCGCGCTCGGCCCGGGCAAGGACGCTGAAGCGTTCGGACCTGAAGAAACTTAGCTTTGACGTCATCATCAATGCCACGCCGGTGGGCATGGGCAACTCACAGGAGTCGCCCTTAAACCAGGATGAAATCAGGGCGCGCTATGTGTTCGAGATGATTTACGATCCGCCAGAAACTCGGCTGATGAAGCTGGCCAAAGCCGCCGGCGCGGAGGTGATCCCAGGAGTTGAAATGTTCGTGCACCAGGCGGCGCGCCAGTTTGAAATCTGGACAGGCAAACCCGCACCTTGGGACGAGATGCTGCGCGTAGTGACCAAGATCCTTGAAGAGCGAGCCGCCAAGGACGGGGGGAATGACTCCAAGAGGAAGTAAGCTGCCTGCTGCGCTGGAGCCATCTCACAAATCCCCAAGTGTCATTCCGAGCGAAGCGAGGAATCTCTATTCCCGCGCGGCGTGTGGATAGGGTTGGGCGCAAGAACTGGAGATGCGGCGGTAGAGCAGCTATCGGAGTTATGCCTTCGGAAAAGAGGGCGCAATGCGAGTCACAGTGGAGCGGAGGGAAAGATGAAGACCCGGTGAGGGCCGCATGAGTCCCCACCTTTACAAAGAACGTAAAGGTGGGCCAGCCGCGGTACTTACGTAACTGACGATCTGGGCATTGACTCCGATCGTTACTCTCGTGCTATTGACCGCCGCTCGGCGGGAGGGGGAGAGTAAAGACAGTAGCGGAAGGGCAGGAAGCTCAGATGAAATGGATACTCGCAATCGCACCTCTAATGATAGCGGGCGTGTTGGTTGGCCCAGCACCGGGGCAACAGACGGAGACACACTGCTCTTCACTCGGCGATAGCATGAACTGCACTTCGGAGTATGTCCCACCGATCTTTCCTCGAAGGCACGATTCCAATCAAAAGCCGACAAGTGCCAGTGCTGGACTTTCGCCCGAGGCCGTAAAAGAGCTGCTTGCAGAAGAGAAGAAAGAAAAGGATGCCAAAGACACAGTTGACTACATCTACTGCCGCCAAAATGCGAAAGGGAGCATAACGGATTACGAAGGAAAACCCAAGACATGCGCTGACGTAATCGCCTATACGAAAGCGTTCTGTTTGGTTAACCCCGTGTTGACCGAGCCTTGGTTGATCGCAACACCCGAGGCGGAGAGATGCGCTCTTGCAAAATCGAAGGCGGAAGTGGAAAAGGCGTTCGCGACTCTCGCCGACGACTACAATCACGATCCGCGCCGAAACAAGAGAGACCTCCAAATGTACTTCGACTCGCTGTTCTCAACCCTGACAAAATGGGGATGCATGTCTTTCCCTGAAATGACATTGCCGCAGCGGGACGGCACCTTGCATCCATGCCCCGACGCACCGGAGGTCCCCGCTGTGCGTGCGGAAGCAGGGCGGCAGACGAAATAATCGAAGAGGAACGCTCTAAGTTAGGCACGACTATGGTCAAAACGACGGTCAAAACGACGGTCAAAACGACGGTCAAAACGACGGTCAAAACGACGGTCAAAACGTCTAGTGGATCGATAGTAAAGGAGAACTTTTCCCTTGGTATGCTCCCTGAAAAGGGAGAGAAGGACTTCTGGGTAGACGACATGAGGTACGAAGTGTTGGGCGTGTTGCAAATCGATGACGACACCTGGGTTATCACGGTGAAGGAGAATCCCTGGTCGTCAACATAAACTTAAGACGCGATGGAATCAGGCCTGATCCCAAATTTCGTCAATCTCATTCCGGCATAACCTTTGTCCCTCACCAAGCCCATCCCGCCGTTGCAGCCCGTGACACACCGCGCGCCATCTGCACTCCTCTGCCTTAATGATTCCCTTGGCCTCCTCCACGCAGCACTCTATTTCTGCTTCTGTACAGCCCAAAGCCCGCATGTTGTTGCGGTCGTCGGCGAATCCATCGCAAGGATTCTCAGATCCCATTAGCTCCAACGCCGCCCGACCGGCTGCCCAGATGAGAAGGCGATGTTTTCGCGGTATTTCGCTTACGCCAGCACCGGCTGGTCCGGTCGGGTCGAGCCCTGCGGGCATCTGCCAAATAGGCGGATAGAAATCAGTCCTGGGCTTGCCGTCGAAATTGGTGATCCAGGCCTTGTATCCCAGGTGCTTTGCAACCGTGGCGTGGCCGCTTTCATGTGCTATTTGAGCGGGAGTCACCGCAGGCTCTCCGCTGGTGCTTCTTGCCGTCCTTGAGCAACGTACCGGTCGCGCCTTCTGTAGAATTCTTCATACGCCCCACATTCGCTCATAGGTGCTGGGGGCTGCCTTTCGTTGCCCCAAACACGAACGTACCATTGGTCGTCGTTGAATGGAGACCCGTTCCCGAGTTCGATCCACAGCCGGTCGTGGCCTTTTTGTAGAGCTACTGTCTTTCGTACTGGCATACATTGTCTCCTGACTTATAAGTGGGAAATCCGGGGACGGACGGGACGTTCCCTGATCTTTCCGCAATTGTTGGTTAAAGGTAAGCTTGTGCTGGCTACCGTGGGCGATGGGCTTTGACCGAGGGTCATTTCTGGCCCGCAGTGTAGTTTTTTCTCGCCCGGTGATGCCCCATGCTACAAAAAGGTTGCATTTTCTGAGTACTGAAGTAATATGTTACTTAGGACGCGGCGGTAAGCGTCCGATCCAATCGTGGTACCGCCCTTTCTTCCAGGTTCAAGAGCCGTAACCAACTGTCTCGTCACGAGGTGGACACTACTGCCTCGGACTAGGTTCGGAGAAACCTTTTATGGCGTGGTACGCTTATTGCCTCACTGAGCAACAGAGCCTCAACAATGGAGTACGCACGCGGCGCCCTTTCCTCCTCGAGGGAATTCAAGGTGTAAATGGAGCCCCAGTCCTGAGCTATCCGAGCGGCGAGTTTGCCGTGGTAGTCAGCGAGTACGACCGCACAGCCGACGGCGGGAAATTGGAAGATAAGACCGTTCTCGAGCATGCGCGGGTGGTGAGTGTCTGTTTTCGGAATGGGACCGTTCTTCCGTTCCGCTTCGGGACCATTTTCGACAGTGATGACGCCCTGCGGCAAGCGGTGCGAACCAACCGTCGCGCCTTTGGGATGAGCGTGGCGCGGCTGCGCGGCAAAGCCGAGATGCACCTCAAGGTGTTGGTCAAGGATGGCTCACTGCGAGCCGCCATGGCCGACGTGGTGCTGCCGGACACCGTGGGCGGCGACTACCTGATTAAACTGCGGGAAAAGGCTTCCAAGGATCGCGAACGTCAGACCAAGGCGCGCGGGCTGGCGGTGCAAGTCCACAAGATGTTTAATCCCCTGGAAGAAGAGATTAGTTGTAAAAGAGTAAACACCGACGGGATGATGATCGACATCGCTCACCTGATTGATTCGAAGTCGGTGGAAAAGTATCAGAACCGTTATAGCAGCGCCGCGAAGCAATTGAAGAATTGCGAGCTGGCGCTGAGCGGGCCCTGGCCGCCCTATCACTTCCTGCCAGGCAAGCTGCGAACGGTCACGGGCAGTTCGTAGCCGCGACCCTGATCGATTGGCGAAGTCTGATTTCAGCGTTACGGTACCCAACCAAAGTAGTGTCCTGCAGTCAATGTGCAGGATTGTGCATGTTTTTGCCCCGGATAACTGGGCGGGCGGGCCAAAGGTTGAAGACCTAGGATTCCAATAAACATAGGTTCTGCAGGGACTTGTGGGGAAATCGCCCTTTTGCGATCAGCTTGGTCCTTTTGGCGGGGCAAGTGCTTCTGTCCAGAGCAAGAAAAGAGGCCGCGCTTGACCTTCACTCTCCGTTCTCGACTTCTCACATTAAGCCGCTCCGGCTGGCGGATCGGTCCCTTGCATCGCCTTTCCTGACATTCCTACCCTTTGCCTCTTTTGAACTGTGGCCCCAGCAATGGGGCCGCTTTTTTTGCGGAACTTCCGCTGACTGAGCCCGAGATGCGACATCGACGAGGTTGCCAAAAATCTCTGGGCCCAAGAGCTTTGAAGGGGCACGGCTTTCCAGCCGTGCCGTGAGTCGTTAAGCACTGAAGGAGGGCGCAACTGGAAGCCGCACCCTTTCTAACCTTGGACGCCCGTTCGGAACTTTTCCCCAGCCGGCTACTCTAGTGGCCGCACTTGCTCGCCAGGCGATACATATCCAGCATAAGGCGTAAACCCGGCGTTCGTGCGGTGTGGGGATTCTGCTGAAAATCAATCATACGCTTCCCGAAGTCTGCCGAGATCTGGCCCAGTTCTTGCTCCATAGTTGCAATCTTAGGATCGCTGGAACCACCCTTCCCGGGCACATATCCGGGGGTATAGCACAAAGTGCGTTCCAGTTCGACTCCGCGGTCTACCTGCCGCTCATATTCGTCATCCGCCTTGCCGCTTAGAATCGCGCAGATTCTCTGTGCGTCTTCGCTATTCGGAAAGGAGCTTACCGTCTGCATCTCGGGATGGAAACGGGTGGCGAACACGCCGGTTCGGCATTCTTCCCGCAACTGCTCGGTTGATTCCAACAGATACCAGTTCTTCGGATCGTCGCCAAATGCAATCGGCATCTTGCGGAGAACGGTTCCCGTCACCGTAGCCGTGGCTGGTTTTGAGGCGTCCCACGCCGTAGAGGCCGCGGCCAGCTTGGTTGCG
Source organism: uncultured Acidobacteriota bacterium (assembly GCA_963696635.1). Taxonomy (GTDB): domain Bacteria; phylum Acidobacteriota; class Terriglobia; order Terriglobales; family Acidobacteriaceae; genus JABDBE01. The sequence continues at coordinate 158,430 of CAVOKX010000019.1, read as the reverse complement.
CCTGTCTCGTGGACGATCGACTTTATCAATGACCTGGGAACTTCATAAATTAAACCCTCGAGAGTGTACTCAATTTTTTGGCTGGAGTAGGTGATGCTCTCGGCGTGGATGATCCTTCCATCGGTGAGTTCTATTGTTTCCGCAGGGGCAGGAGAGGCAGTCGACGCTGCAGAAGATGACGGCGGCGCCGATATATCTGCGGCGTGAGACATTGATTTCACGGATGACGACTTCACCGATGACTTGGAAATTTTGTAAGTTGAATCTCCTATCGTGTACTCAATTTTTTCGCCAGCATCGGTGACGCTGTCCGCATGGATGGTCCTGCCATTGGTGAGCTGGATGGTTTCCGCTGAGGCGGCTTGCGAGTCCACGACAGACGCCGAACTGGCGCCTGCAGTCTTGATCGTTTGTGGTTGGTCAGAGAGCTTGAACTCGACCGTGACCGTGGTCGCAACCTCCACCGGACTGCCGTCGTGAAGCACTGGCTGGTAGCGCCATTTGGAGACGCTCAGCAGTGCCTCCCGGGAGAGCATTGGATGTCCAGAAATAATTTGCGCTTGCACAACGGAGCCGTCAGCCCCAACGATCGCCTTGATCACAACCTGCCCTTCAATATGCGCAGAGCGAGCCATCGGAGGATAGTCCGCAGGGACTTTAGTGATCAGCCGGGACGCCATTTCGGACTCGCTCATTTCGATCCTGGGTGCTGAAAAACCAGGCGACGTTTTTTGCTGAGCGGCAGCAAATAGTCCGAATGCGAGGAAGATGCAACAGGCGCTATATCGGGCAGCTGGTGATAACCGTCGCAGCACACTTCACCATAGTGACAGAGAGAGGGCGTAGGCAACTTGCTCATGCTCGTTGACGATAACCAAAGTACCCCTGCTACGCCGCTGCCATCCACCGTCATCGCCATTACCTCTTTTTCACCAGTTGAACGGCAGAAGTGGCAGCCTAGGGGAAAGGCCAGTAAGCGAGAGGGGTGCACACGGGTAGGATCTAGGCTTGGTGTGGAAGACGGGAATCGAAAACACCTGAAACGGCAACGAAAGAACTTGACTGCGCACAGATGACGGTCTTACGCATTGTAAGTGCATGAAAAACCAAGTGGCAGGTTTCAGCAGGTTTCAGGGGCGTGAGAATGGGCCTCACCGTTTTGCGGAGTTCCTCAGCCTTTTGAACCGTCTGAACCACTTTTCAATGATGACCCTCGTCTCTTGAGAGGAAAGTTCTCTTCTGAACTTGCGCTCTTTATGAGAGATTTCAATCATAGCGAAGGTGTCCCATCGAGTCGGGTGAGCCGTCCATCTAACGGCTTTGCTAGCCTTGAGGTAAATCCACTCAACGGTAGCTACAGTTGAGATTAAGCAGAGTAAGCCGAATACAAAGTGCATCTGTGACTCCCTGTGTGGGGGCTATTTCTGTGTCTCTGCCTGCGCTTCCGTTGTGATTTCCTTGCCCGAAACCAAGTCGTAGGTGAAGGTTTGGTCTTTATCGTTTGTGTAAACGAACGTTTTCAACTCGGCCTGTTTCATATCCGTCATAAACGCCGGGTCGGTGATTAGCGAATGGAAGCGTACAACGCCCGCGCGTTCTGAATGTAGGACATAGGTGTTGCCCTTGACCTCTGCAAACTTTGCGATGCCGGTTTTTGTGGCATCCGCTCTTACACTTTGGATTAATATTTGCTGGCGTCGCGCGACCGGGATTGCGCCGGGGCACGTGCCTAACTTGGTGAATGTCCCGCTTGCATCTTTTTGGCCGTAGTCTTCCCCCGAATGCGTCGCACAATATTCCTTAATCATCTTCGCTCTTTTGTGGTTGACGATTAACGCAGTACCCAAGTTGCCGACGCCCTTCCCAAGTTGCTGTCCGACTTTGTACGATGGGTCTTGGTCAAGCGGCACAGGCTGCGGCGGCGTATGCGTGGTGCTTGTGCAATCAGCTGACGCCGTATTGGCTCCCGTGCTGTATATCGAGCAATTCGAGTCTGTCGTCGTCGTTTGCCCTGCCGCGCCTACCGCCGCGAATAACAGAATGCCTATTGCGACTAATTTATTGAACATCATTCTTGATTCCCCTTGTTTCGGATTGTTTTTCACGGCGTTGGCCTAAAATTCGAGAAGATGACCCGCTTCTCTTGGCGTCGTCTCCGCCGCAACCAAGTGCGGCTGGAGCTAAGCCTACTGGCCCACGCCCTGGGGCAGTTTGTGGCGGCGGCTGGCCTTGACACTTGCGACAGGCTTCTTCGTCATATATTCAGGATGAGCTGGCGCGTCGATTATTATGTGCGTCTGTCGGAGCAAGCTTCTCTTGCGCCAGTGATTGCCGTCTTTCTTTCCATCGAATGGATCTTCATCCCAATACCACGTATCGCGAGTGTAGATCCTGGTTATTCCCGCCTGTACGATGGCGTTGCAGCATGCAAGACAAGGAAATTTCGTCACATAAATAGAAGTTCCTTTGATTGCGACTCCGATGCGAGCCGCGTTCAGAATAGCGTTTTGCTCGGCATGACAAATCACCTTCAACTTCTCTTCTACATTTTCGAGAATCTGCTTGTCGTCGTAGACTTTTCGCGGCAGGCCATTAAATCCGGTGGACAGAACAACATTATCCTGCGACACAATCGCCGCGCCTACGCAGCATCTTGGGTCTTTCGATTTGATTGATGCAGCCCTCGCCATGCACCAGAAATACTCATCCCAATTATCTACACGCTTCGGAATAGCAATGTTTGTATCTTGTTTCTGTACGTCATTAACATGTGGCTCGAACGACTCTGGCACAGCCTCGTCATAGCTGCCGTTTGTTGGTACACAACTGTCCGGCTCGCTCTGCTGAATAGGCATGATTAATGACCTCTTACCAAGCATTTTGCTGACGACATGATGCTTAGGCAAGGTTACTAGGGTCATACCTTCGGATTTCAATGACGGAGGCCGCGCTAAATGAGGCTCGGGCTCTTTCAGGTAATCGTAGATGCCCCACAAGTCCGCTGCGGCTGGCGTCCAGCGGATACTCGCTCTCGAGGCCGTTTTCCCTTTTACCGCAGATCTGCTGTTGCTACAATTACAACATGCCAATCAGACGAGACCTTAGGAGAATTGCCCTATGTTCCATGTGGGAGACTCAGTAGAAATCATAAGTGACGGCAGGATTGGGACAATCAAGAACACCAACGGGCGCATCGACGCTGTGAATATGCCCGGTGCTGTAGAGGTTGTTGAGAATTGTTTGGTCTGTTTCGGTAACGACATTACGAAATCCGAATGGTTCAAGCCTGAACAACTTCGACCTGCGAAATAGGAGCCAAGCGGGCCGCTGCTGGCTCGTTCGCCGCTTCAATTTCTTCCTTACGGTAAGCCCATGAATCCTGCTTGATTCACGATTTTACTCCCTACCCTTTAAAATAGCGGGGGGCTGGCCCAGCCATTCTCGGTCCCACCTACCTGGGGTGCCCCACCCTTTTCCGCGTCCTTTGCGGAAAGGGTGGGTGCTCTCAAACCGGGGCGCACCATCGTGCTTTCCTGTTGACTGGACGCCTTAAAGCAGATAATCTAGATCATAATTCATTATCTGGAAGATAATAAGCGATCTTTGAAAATCTAGCCCCGGTGAAGTTGGGCCCGCGGGCTCCAATCGCAGTCCCAAAATGGGACCGCCCGAGTCACGGCATCAATCGTAACTCCCATGTTCTCTAGATTTTGCGTGTAACTCCTTTAAACTCAAATATCTAGCGCATAGTCGTAAAATTACTCTTTTATTTTCAATATTTTGCACGCCAGAAGGGGGAGGGGGAGTACGCAATGGTACAGACCGGGAGCATCCCTGACAAAACAGACCGGGAGCATCCCTGACACTGCAAAAGATGGCGCGCGCGGGTTACAAACAGCGCATGCCATGGAAAGCGAGCAGTGTGATGGAAGAGAAACTACGGTTTGTGTTTGAGTATGAGCGGGATGAGCAAACCATGACGGAGCTGTGCCAGAGCTTCGGGGTAACGCGGGAAACCGGGTATGTATGGCTGCGGCGGTACCGGGAGGGTGGGGTGGCAGGGCTGCTGGAACGAAACCGGGCGGCGCAGCGGCACCCCAACCAAACCCCGGCGGAGATTGAGCAGCGGGTGTTGGAGTTGCGGCAGGCGCACATGAGGTGGGGGCCGCGCAAGTTGAAGCGGGTGCTGGAGCGGGACCAACCGGGGCCAAGCTGGCCGGCGGCGAGCACCATGGGCGAGATGCTGAAGCGGGAAGGGCTGGTGGTGGCGCGTAAAAAGCGGCGCAAGAGGGCGCCCTACACGCAGCCGCTAGCGCATGCCGACGGCCCGAACCGGGTGTGGTGCGCGGATTTCAAGGGCTGGTTCCGCACCGGGGACGGGGAGCGGATCGATCCCTTGACCATCAGCGACGCGCACAGCCGCTATCTCTTGCGCTGCCAGGCGGTGGCCAAGACGGACACGGCGCGGGTGCAAGCCATCTTCGAAGCGGCGTTTCGCGAGTATGGATTACCGCAAGCGATTCGCACCGATAACGGGCCACCCTTTGCCAGCACGGCGATCGCCGGCTTGTCGCGGCTGGCGGTGTGGTGGATCAAGCTGGGGATCGTGGCGGAGCGGATTGAGGCGGGACAGCCGCAGCAGAACGGGCGGCACGAGCGCATGCATCGCACCCTGAAGCAGGAAGTGGCGATGCCGCCCGCCCAGGATCGGCGGGCGCAACAACGAGCGCTGGAGGACTTCCGCCAGGAATACAACGAAGTGCGGCCGCATGAAGCCTTGGCGATGGAAACGCCGGCCAGCGTGTATGAGCCCTCGCCGCGGCCGTATCCGGCGCGGGTGCCGGAGCCGGAATATCCGGCGACGATGCTGGTGCGCAGCGTGCGCGCGCACGGACATTTTCGCTGGCAGAAGCGGCACGATGTATTTCTGAGCGAGGTGTTGTGGGGCGAGCGCGTGGGCCTGTTGCCCATCGACGAGCGCTGGTATACGGTCTATTTCGCGGATGTTCCGCTGGCACGGTTTGACAGCTGGCGACGGCGGGTTTTGCCGCTGCCGCCAAAGAAAGATGCCGAGGGAGAGAGCGCTGCCGAACCGAGCAGCTTCTACGTGGCCGGAGCAAGGGAAGGGGAAGTTTCCCCTTCCCCTGCACCCCATCCCCTCACGGAAACGGAGCAAAAAGTGTCAGGGATGTGCCCGGTCTAAAATGTCAGGGATGTCCCCGGCCATTCATTACCAAACAGTAAACTCCGTCCCAATGTGGGAATCGCATAAATATCATACATATATATTAAGGTGGCTGAGCTCGTCACCGGCAGCGCATCAACTCGGGGATGAAAACTAGATCACGAGACAGCACGGCGCGATTGCCAATTAGAACTAATGAACGCCCCCGTATCCACCTCGACTGGCTGTCCCAAAGAGCGCGACTCCACTGCACGCAAAGTCGCCAGGGTGGTGGACACAATCTCTTCCAACGGAATTGGAAATTCGCCTCGGCCGCCAATCGCGGCGGCGAAAGCCTCCAACTCCCCCCGGTGCCCTTTGTCCTGGCGCAATCGTGAACGCAAGATTTGTTTCCGGCCATGAAGTACCAGTTCCAGTTGCCGAAAATCTTCCAGCACGGCCACAGCGCCTCCGCCAAATACTTCCACTCGTTCCTTGGAGTAGGATCGGTCGCCATTCGCCAGATAGCTGATCGTACCCTGAGACCCATTCGCAAATCGCAGCGAAATGATGACATTGTCATCGGAGTACGGTTCGCTACTGGTCACGACCCGCGCCTGCACTTCGATTGGCAGAGCACCGACGAGAAAAGTAAGGAAGTCTACAAAATGGCAAACTTCCCCGAGAATTCGTCCGCCCCCTTGCTCAGGATCATTCACCCAGTGATCGCGCGCGATAAAACCGGCGTTAACGCGGTAATGCAACACCAACGGCTCTTGAAATTGTTTGAGAAACGCTCTCATCTTTATTGCCATGGGAGCGAATCGACGGTTGAAACCAACCATCAGTAAGCGGTCACGACCACAGATCGCGTAAGCCCGCACAATTTCCGCCAACTCGATTTCGCGCAAACATAGCGGCTTCTCACAGAAGATGTGCTTACCGGCCGCAAGCGCAGCCAACACCTGAGTCGCATGCAAATGATGACGAGTCGCGATCACAACCGTATTGACGTCCGGATTATTAAGCACGCTCTGTTCTTCGGTCGCGCAGTACCGGAAACCGAACTTCTCTGCCGCATAACGGGCATGCGAACCATTGGCCGCACACACACCGATTAGATCGACTCCGCGAACCCGTTTGAGCGCAGGCAGAAGCGTACTCATGGCAAAGTTGCCCGCACCCAGAACTCCGATCGCCATCGACTTCTCGCGTACACGAACAGATGCAGTTCCTTTATCGACCAACTGAATCTCTTGAGTCGCGTCAGCCTGCTCAGGATACGTAATCACAACACCGAGGAATGGCTGGCCCGCCTTACCCGTTATCAAGCTCGTATGCGCCCTGAGCGTGTTCGATGGGAAAACGGTGAGTAACCAGCGACTTCACATCGAGCTTGCCTTCCGCAAGGAGTTGGAGAAAAGCCTCCATGTTTCGCGTTTCCGTCCAACGCACATAGCCAATCGGATAATCACGCCCCTTCTGCTCATACGCCGCATCGTAACGCCCCGGTCCGTAAGAACGCGAAATCCGGAAGTCAAGCTCCTTCTCAAAGTAGAGCTTGCGTTGGATATTCATGCCAACTGTCCCCACAGCAACCACGACGCCACGATCGCGTGCTACTTCTCCCGCAGTGTCGACAGGTTCACTGCTGGCTGTTTCCGCGGTAATCAGGACGGCATCGACTCCATGTCCGTTCGAATGCTGCAGGCACAGGGCGCGCAAGTCATCGTGCGAGATGCTGACGTCATGCGCGCCCAGCCGTAACGCAAGTTCAGCGCGCTCCGGAGCGATATCCATTCCCAACACGCAGCAACCGGCGGCTTTGAGTATCTGGACCGTCAGTTGACCGAGAAGCCCGAGACCGATAACCGCGACAACGTCCCCTAGTTTCACATCCGCCGTGCGAACACCGTGCATAGCCACGGCGCCAAGAGTGGTGAAAGCAGCCTCCTCAAAGCTCACGCCTGAGTCCGGATGAATCCTCGCCGCCAGCAGACGGGGGATGCACGCAAACTCCGCATGCACTGCGTAACTCGCCCCGGCACAGGCAACACGATCATCGACATAGAGATCGGTAATGCCTTCCCCGACTCCAATCACCGTTCCAGAACTGCTGTAGCCCAGAGCGCCGGGCTGATCGAGACGGCTGCGAACCGCAGCCACAGCGGAGAGCAAACCATCCCGCCGAACCTTACTGATCACTTCGCGAACCAGATCTGGACGGGCTTTGGCCTTTTGCAGCAGGTTCTTGCCGGCAAACTCACAAGAGGCACGTTCCGTGCCAGCTGAAACCAGCGATGCCCCCATGCGCACCAGAACGCACCCCGGAAGCAGTTTGGGAGCAGGAACGTCCGTAACCGAAATCTCGCCGTTTCGCGCCTGTTGCAGTACCTGTTTCAACCCGGGGCCACCTACCTGCCATATTAATCGGAACCCGCACGCCTTCCGATGACATAGAAGGCACTTGCTATCGAGGCCTGGGGCGCTTCCGCCTCGACGCCCAACACAGATTTCGCGCCGCTGCATGCGCGACACTGTTTTCAAGGTGCAGTAACTAAAATGAAGGTTCTTGCTAGAGAGTCTTAGCCTGGGACTCCTGAAGATCGAGCCGCAACTGACGGAGTTTGGTTGCCTTCGCGGGGTCGGTTCCAGGTTGCAGGTCGCTTTCTTCCATAAAGTATCGCCAACCCGAGCTTCGGTCTTCCTGGGTCTGACACCATTCGAAATCGTTGAGAGTTCTTTGTGCGCTCTCAGTTCCTTTGACGACGGCCATAACGCCGCCGGAGATGTAGGTCTTCTCGTTGAACCGAATGATCGCGAACGAATGCTCAGAGTTGTTTCTCATTTCGGATTTCCTGGTAGGAGATTCGGACCGGGCAAGCTGTTCGCATCGAATGAAAGCGCCGCCAACTCCTCAGGTCACGCGCTCGTCGAACAGCCTTGCCTAAAAACTCGTCGCGGTAAAAATACTTTTCTCCGCGGATTTCGTAAATGGCCTCTTGGTGGAATGACGTAGCACCGCTGGGGTATGGCTTCGAACAAAAGGCGTCCAAGTAAACCATCGATTTCAAGCAACAGAGATAATTCCAGAACGCAAATATTGACCAACGGAAAATCTGGATATTTGCGGCAGCTTTTTGGGACCAGCCTCGGTTGAGTTGAAAAGATTGGCGGATATTGCAGAAAATGTGGGGAAAAGGTAAAGGCCGTGATATTGGTTATGCTCTAGCCGCTAGCTCCTGCGAGGGAGCCCACAGCGTGGAGTATGCACCATCACGGCCCTCGATGCGATCACTGCTTTCGCAGTTCCAAACCCCAACTACCCCTCGCAGAGCAGTCGGTTTTTTCGGGTCTGGTCGTTCTCTGGGTCGCCCCAGCGAACTGATCACCCAGCTTACTTTGGACTGGCCAACGTTTATTTTAGCCAACCCTTTCAGCCGTCGACGGGGGCAACGTTAAACAGTTAGCTGACATTTGTCAATGCCGATTATTGGTGCAAAGCGTGCACAGAAAAACGTGAAACATGAACAACGCAGCTCGTTGAAGAGCCAACAGTTACAAGTTAAGAAAATAGTATTTCCTGCTTTTCCACAACATTCTGCACAGCGGCCCAGAGCCTGCATGGATCGCAAAAACCAAATAAATGGCTCGAACCAACAAAGCATCTTGACGGCGCAGAGGTAAGTAACGCATGTTAGTTCGAAGGGAAACGGCAGAATGTCAGATGTGGTGGCCTACGTAGACGGCGGTTCTCTCGGAAATCCGGGGCCGTCCGGAATTGGAGTGGTGCTTGGCCGATCTGAAGGCCCGACCATCAGAATTGCAAAGTCGATTGGACGCCAGGATAACAACGTGGCCGAATATGTTGCTCTGCTGGAAGCCCTGCAATGCGCTTTGACCCTCAAAGCCAGGAAGCTTCACGTTTACTCCGACTCCGAAGTGGTGGTCCGCCAGATGAACGGGGAATACATCTGCCGCAGTCCTCGTCTCTATTCCCTGCATTGGATTTGCCGCAAGCTGGCTCGCTCATTCGAGTTCTCCATCTCGCACGTGCGGCGAGAACACAATGCCGAAGCCAACCGTTTGGCGAACTCCGCTGTGCGGAAAAACCCTTCCCAGCCCACGTCAATACCGAACAGATTCTGCCCAGCGGCCGATTGCGCCGCACCATCTGCGACCTGCGGCTCCTGACCATGGCCCGTGCGGGGACGGACACTGTCCAATCTAGTGATGCCAGTTCCAGACCGGATTCCCTTTATCATCCCGCAGGACCAGCGTGTCCGAGCCTTTCACCACTTCCCGTGCGAGGACCAGATCCGCTCCGCCGTACTTCACTTTCGATCCCGTGAATGCGACTTCGTCCCCTTTGCTGAAGCTTACACCCATGTCGTCCATAAATGACTTTGGACAGAAGTACAGGTCGACGATATCCTCACCATTTTTCATCAGCAAATGGACCACTTCTTTCTCCCTCCCTTTTGGAGGTAACTTGACCTCCTCCACGGTGCCTTTCATTTTGGTCTCGGTATGCAGGTCGTACTTGGGCGGGCCGGTCTCGGCACTCAGGAAGGCACTCCACGCCAGCGCGAGAGTGACGACCGTGAAGAATTTCTTGCTCTGATAACTCGAACGGCAGGGCTCGATTGAAGAATTCATGGCTCCCTCCTCGAATGGAGCAAACCGAAGCCGCCTGCACACCCGCAGCAAGGACCGATTCTCACTTTGCCATTTGACAGGTAGGATTAGGCCAGTTCATAAGTCGCAATCATCGTACTCCTCTAAGATCGGTTGTCCAATGTTTCTTGACGTTCTGAGGTTCGGACTCCGAGGCGGAGCAGAATTATCAGGTCTTGAGTTGAGGAGGTAGCCGCTTGGCCAAATACATCGGGGCAATCGATCAGGGCACTACCAGCACTCGGTTTATGGTTTTCGACCAAGCGAGCGCTCTCGTGTCCTTCGCACAAAAAGAGCACAAGCAGATCTATCCTCAGCCTGGATGGGTCGAACACGATCCTGAGGAAATCTGGCGCAACGCAAAAGAAGTGATCGCTCAAGCGATGCAGCAACGCGGTTTGAACGCTGCAGATTTCGCAGCCGTCGGGATCACGAACCAGCGGGAAACCACTGTAGTCTGGAACCGGAAGACTGGGAAGCCAGTAGCGAATGCTCTGGTCTGGCAAGACACGCGCGTTGCCGAATACGTATCCGAACTCACTCGAGATGGCGGACAGGATCGCTTCCGCGCGAAAACCGGGCTTCCGCTAAGCACTTATTTCAGCTGCTTGAAAATTCGCTGGGTGCTGGAACACTCGCCCGGGATCAACCACCAGGCAGAAGCCGGTGACGCGCTCTTCGGGACGATCGACACGTATCTGGTTTGGAACTTAACCGGAGGGCCCAACGGCGGAGTCCACATCACCGATGTAACTAATGCCAGCCGCACCCAGTTGATGAACCTGCATACGCTGTCGTGGGACGAGGAACTGCTGGACGCGTTCGGCATACCACGTCCGATGCTTCCCCGTATCTGTTCCAGCAGTGAGGTCTACGGGATTGTTGCAGTGGGACCGATGAAAGGAGTTTCGATTGCGGGAATCCTGGGCGATCAGCAAGCCGCTCTAGTGGGGCAAACCTGCTTCAATCCTGGCGAGGCAAAAAATACTTATGGCACTGGCTGCTTCTTGCTGATGAATACGGGGGATCGTCCGGTGCAATCCAGACATGGACTGCTCACCACCCTGGCGTACAAATTCGGCAAGCAGCCCGCACGATATGCGCTCGAAGGCAGCATCGCTATAACGGGCGCGCTGGTGCAGTGGCTTCGCGACAGCCTCGAACTTATCCAGACCAGCTCAGAAATTGAAAACCTGGCACGAACAGTAGACGACAATGGCGGGGTTTATTTCGTTCCCGCCTTCTCCGGCCTGTACGCACCTTACTGGAAGGAGAACGCTCGCGGTGTGATCGTCGGCCTCACTCGATACGCCAATAAGGGACACCTCGCCCGTGCCGTCCTTGAGGCCACAGCTTTCCAGACCCGCGAAGTGGTGGAAGCGATGGAGAAGGATTCCGGAATCGAACTAGCCGTGCTGCGAGCCGATGGCGGCATGGTAGAAAACGACCTGCTGATGCAGTTTCAAGCCGACATCCTCGATCGGAAGGTGGTCCGGCCATCGGTGAAAGAGACCACAGTTCTAGGGGCAGCCTACACGGCGGGCCTGGCAGTCGACTTCTTCCATGACACTGACGAGCTACGAGCAAAGTGGTCTGTTGGACAAACCTGGAACCCGCGATTAGAAAAAGCGAAGCGGGAGAAGATGTACCAGTGGTGGAAAAAGGCCGTGACGCGATCGTTCGATTGGGCTGAATAGCCACGGTCGGTGCTCATCCGAAAGCTGGGCAAGAGTCTTCTGCGGTTGCAGCGTTTTGAAAATCCATTGGGTGGATGATGGCTTTTTAAGAATCGATGGCTTAAGGCATATCAAGCTATGATTTGTTGTATTCTAGCTATCTATCAAGGCATATAGCTAGAGCGCTTACCCATCGGACGTTTGGCTGTCCGCTGCCCAGGGCGCCGAAATGCGCGTCGCAGAAACTCGCGCTGTTAACCGGGCGTTGCGGAAAGCCTATGGGATCGGCATCTGCTCGGTCGAAGAGATCGGTTCCCTCGCCGAGCCGCCGCAATCCTCTCGTCGAGAGTCTAAGAAACGTCCTCCCCATCCTGCCAACGGAAACTATGGCGGGCGAACTGTTCGTGATCGCCTGTGCCAGATTATTCGTCAGCATCAACTCGACGCCACCTTGGTCAAGTCGTACGCTACGGACTTCTGCGGAGTCAAAGTTCTTCGTGAAGCGACCCGCGAACAGGTTGAGAATTTCGTCGCGCACTTGGCCGATTGGGCTGAGAAAGATCGCAACGCCCTACTGTGCCAGCTCAACAGCTACCTCGGTGCGAAAGAAGGTGCTGCGTGAGACGTTGAATCCAAGGTTTGCATGAGGCTGACCAGTCGGCCTCATCTCAAGTTCGCGACAGTCTGCTGCTCGTTCGAGTGGAGCGAGCTCATCATCGATGGGATTCACGAAAACCCTTCTATCTCCTACGCTTCTCAATCCTTGAGCCTAAAGAGCTCACTGGACACTCCGTCGCAGGCCGCCTTTACTGCACGTCCACAGCGCTATGGAAACTTAATTGGTTTCTGCGCGATTTCGGTTACGACACCGAACTACTCGGAGGAGACGAGATTGATGACAAGAACCTTAGTCGGCCTTCGTGGAGTGGTAAAGATCGGCCATGCTCTTATCAACGGCATTTCCCTGCTCAATCTGGACGGCTTCGCTCCTGCGAGCAAGTGGGAAAACCTCTCTCGCGCTTTGCCCGCAAGTGTCGTCCAGCCCGAGGCAACGCGATGTCCTACAGCTACACCCAGATCAGTCAGTACCTGACCTGTCCCCGTCGCTATCGCCACCGTTATCTCGATGGCTGGCAGGAAAAAGATACTAGAGCAGCCATGCTTTTCGGGCGCGCCTTCGAACAAGCTCTATCCGCGTACTTCCTTCGAGAGGACGCTGCCACCGTCCTATTCGGTGAATGGTCGCGCTGCCAGACCCAAGGCTTGCACTACTCGAAGGGCGACACCTGGGATCGGATGCTCCAACAAGGAATTCAGCTCTTAGACCGATTCCGCCAGGACGATCACATTCGTATTCGCCGACCGCGCCATGAACTGCAGATCAAGTTCACCAGGCCGATCTCTGGAAACAATGACTTCGTCGCCTACGTTGACGCTATCGGGAAGCTGGATGGGGAACGCTGCTTGGTCGAGTGGAAAACCACATCGAGCCGCTACTCGGAAGAACCGGATGGGCTGCTGGCTTTGGATCCGCAACTCGTTTGCTATTCCTGGATGACAGGGATCTCTCAAATAGCCCAGGTCGTCTTTGTACGCAAGCGATTGGTTGAGGTTCAATACCTCCGCACCACAATCACCGATGAACAGCGTCGCGAGTTCGGCCAGTTGGCAGAAGACACGATCGCACGAACGAGTCCGCCCACTTCCTGCCCCACAGCGGGGTTCGCTTCCCCCAAAATCCGTGCGGCAACTGTCCTTACATCGGGCTTTGCCTAGGAAAACAATCGATGATCGAAACCCGTCTCGTTCAACGTCCCGGAGCAGAAAACCTTGGTTGGCTTGACGAGCTTGCTTACTAGGAATCCGCCCGTGTTGCCCAAGCTGAATCGACGACGAGCACTCTTCGTCCTCACGAAGATTGACGAGATTCTGTCGTGGGAAAAGAAGAACGAAGCGGAACGCGACACGCGCTTCGTCGAACTCGGGCGCTACCTGTGCGAAGTTCGAACGGGACAGTATCGGCGAATAGAACAACTGGCTTCGACGATTTCCTTGCGCGACGATTTCCGGAATCGAGAAGAAAGGCCTACTACCTATTGATAATTGAATAATATAGTGACATTCTGGAGATTCTATGCTACTCTGCGGTCATGGGAAACCCGGCGGGAGTACGGCGAGACTTTGAGCAGTTGGAGGAGCGGCGGCTGTTGGGGGCTCGCCTGTTGCGGCAAGGGGTACATCCGGCAGAGGTAGCGCGGCAGGTGGGAGTGCATCGGCAGTCGGTGAGTCGGTGGGCGGCACAGTTGAAGCAAGGTGGAGTGCGAGCGCTGAAGAAGGCGGGGCGCGCTGGGCGCAGAGCCCGCTTACGGCCCGAGGATCTGCGGCGCATCGAGAAGGGACTGAAGCGCGGGCCGCAGGCCTTAGGGTACGAAACCAGCCTGTGGACTTCGTGGCGCGTGGCTCATCTGATCGAGCAGGAATGCGGGGTGAAGTATCACCCCTCGCAAGCCTGGCGGATTCTGCGGCAACTGGGCTGGAGTTGCCAGCGTCCGGTAGGACGTGCGCTGGAGCGCGACGAAGATAAAATCCGGCGCTGGAAACGGGAGCGCTGGCCGGAGATTAAAAAAAAGCCCAAAAAGAAGGCCGCACCATCGTCTTCATCGACGAAAGCGGACTGAGCGAACGCCCGCACCGCTGTCGCACCTGGGCCCCGAAGGGACAGACGCCGGTGCTGCAATATCACTTCAACTGGAAGACGCTGTCGGCCATGGCGGGGGTGACGTGGTGGAACTTCTACTTCCGACTCTTTCCCGGGACCATTCGCAGCCCGCAGGTCATTGAGTTCCTGGAGCACTTGCTGCGCCACATTCCGGGCAAGCTGCTGGTCGTCTGGGACGGATTAACTGGCCATCGCAGCCGCATGACCTGGGAGTTCATCCGCCAGCAGCGCGGGCGCTTGTGGGTGGAGTTTCTTCCCGGCTATGCCCCGGAACTGAATCCGGTCGAGTACCTGTGGTCGCACTGGAAGCAACACGAACTGCCCAACTTCTGCCCGCAGAACTTTGGCCAGTTAAGCCATTATGCCCGCAAGGCTCTGCGCCGGATGCGGAGGCGACCCACGTTGGTCATCGCCTTCTGGCGGCAGGCGGAACTGTTTCCGTTGTAACTATATTATGCAATTCTCAATAATGTCAATCCACGAGCACTTACCTCCCGAGGCGCGGCGGCAATTGAAGGAAGTCGGCTGGACGAAGGGGTTGGAACCAGCCAAGGTGGCGCGCAGGGATAGGCAGAATTTCGATTGTGCAACCTGGTTGCACAAAGCCCGCGAGATGCCGAAGGAGCAGTTTAAGCAGGAGGTTGAGAAGGAGTTAACCGGGCGTGATACAGAGCCCTGGGAGATTGTCTACTTCAAACTGTACAAAAGTCAGATCTCGGTCGTCGAGCAGGCAATCGAAACGGGGGCTCTGATGCTGGGAAGTGACAAATCCCGCGGCTATTGTCTAGAGATGATTTGTGCGGACTTCTTGGCGGGAGCGAATCTTGAGAATGAAAACTCTGGAATTCTCCTGCAATCGGCGTTACGGTTCTTCAAGTTCCTGCCCGGCCAAGAGAAACAAACATTTCTCCACTACGTGACCGAGAAAGCGTCATGAACGTAACTCGAAAGCGTGCCCGCCTACGGCTCGATCCCGAGCAGTACGACAATCTCCGCAATCAAGTGCTTCGTCGCGATGGCTGGAGATGTCAGTCGTGCGGTGCGATGTCCAACCTAGAGGTTCACCACAAGGAGTTTCGCAGCCACTCTGGTGATGATTCTGACCAGAATCTGATTACCCTCTGTACTGCGTGTCACGCCGATGTACACCATAGCTGAGAACTTAGTCGTAAGGCACCTTGCCGCCCAGAAGCAAAGAGCGATCTTACGCCGCGTGTCATGTCGCCCCCCATCTCGCCTTCGCAGAACGCGACCGTATTTTTCGCAATGGCTTCCGTGCCCGCGTTTCCGATGGAGACTGACAGCGCGAGAAGCCACGGGATGTTGATGAGTTGCGGTCGCCCTCCGCAGTCAGTTCCTCGATAGCCGGGTACCACGTACCCATCGGCTGTACGTTCATCTGGCCGAGTGAGGCGTCTTGCGTGATCTTGCTGAAGCTCATGGCAATCTTCTCCTAATTCCCCACACAGATGAACTGAATCTGGTCGATGCCAGTGCCCGTAAATGCTACCGCGCTCGCGGTCGTCGGGACGCCTTTCGACGGATTGGCGATGGTCGTGATGTCATTGGTTACGCAGTAATAGGATGAAGCGCTGGTGAAGGCGGGCGAAATTCCTGTGATCGTCGATGTTCCGCCGGACAGTGACGCGATCCCTGCGATTGACCGGATACCTTTGCCTATTGTATTTGAGCAAGTTCCGTTGGCATCCACGATTCCGCAAATGGTGCCCGTGCTTAATGTTCCAGTCGCGGCTGGACCCGTAACCGTAACACCAGCGCTGGGTGCAGCTGGATTCGCCACAAAGAACGTATTAAACCTAGAGGCATTTTGGAGTCCAAGCCTGATGGGATACTGAAGAATAAAGTTGAGATTACCTGTCACACTCCCCGAATTAGTTAGATTGAAATTTTCAAAAGTCGGCACTCCGGAACGTGCAAAGGTTGGCAAGAACGCCCACGTTGAAGCCTGCCTAGAAGACCCATTCCATTCCGAACTCTGCCACTTTATTCCAGGGGCAGGATAGTTGGTCGATGACGTAGCAGTTTGTAGCGGGATTTGAAAAAACGCTCCGTTATTCAGTAGCGTAGCGGTTTGAAGCACAGGACTCGCCTGCCCGTAAGGATTCCCTGCGAAATAGGTTATCTGCCAGTTGATTAAACCAGCGGCTAGGGCGAGCGAATTGTAGCCAAGGATTACGGATGCTCCACCGATACAGTTGACTCCACATGCGAAGTTCTCAATCGCGCCCTCAGACTCACCAAACTGCAAGAAGGGTCCGGTGTAGCCAGCCTGGGCTGCGTTCACGGATAGCGTAAAGAAGTGCTCAAAGACTACATCGCCATAATTCGATGGGCAGCGCGTCCCGAAATTCACCGCGTGGCCCTTCGTGTTCCCAGAAGCGAGCACGATGGAGACAAAGCCGAAGTCGTTCGAATCGACGCCGGAAGTAAGGTCAATCCCGTCGCCTGTAGCGTCGTTAATGTTGAGATAGCCAAACTGATTGTAAAAAACCGCGCCCCCTCCTGACTGCCTTCCGCCGCAACCAGTAATGTTGGTGTCGCCGTTTAGAACCAACCCTGTTCCGACGTTGAGGAAATTCAGCCAGTCAAACTTGTTCTCCCAGGTGAGCGTGTTGCCGGGCTTCGAGGCTGTTAGTTTCAACGCCGCGGCGGGCAGACTGGCGGTGCTGTTCTGGATCTGAATCCGAAAATGGCTGTATTGCACGCCGTTCAAAGTGAGGCCGGCGGCGTTCGACCCAAAATCAAAAATAATTCCATCAAGCCGAATGTTGCTCAGTTGCGTTCTTCCGCTTCCGAAGGTGACGCTTGTCGAATAGGTGAAGGTGCAACCCAGCCAAGTCGTGCAAATGACGCTGGTGTTGTTATTCGGAATGTTGGTCGGACCCGCGTAAGTTCCTGCGGCGACCCTGACTTCTCCACCAGTTACTGGCAAGGCATCGATGGCTGCTTGCACACTCGGGAACTGATCGGCATATCGAGTGCCGTTGAGATTTCCAACTTCAATATGAGTGCCTTGCGCCCCCCACAACGGCGTAACAATGGCAAATACGAGCGAGATGATTAAATGCTTCATGGTGTCAGAACTTTCGGTCTAAATGCAATGGCATTCGAGCCATGGAAGTAAAGCAATTGCGAGGTATTTTCGTTAGCTCTGGTGCTGGGGATCGCTGCACCGAGAATTCGATGGCTACCCAAAGTTCGGCCTCCGGGTCACATCTTGCCTGAGTTCAAGAATGATCAAGATGGGGCCACTCAAGCTCGACGTGACCAGCTTGGGGCCTGTGACCTTTCTCGTCAACGGCATTTTGAACAGTTGGCAGGAGCGGCTGCCGCAAACGTGGGCGATGAACTGAAGGGAGTCAATGAGGAATTGATCAGAGCAAACGGAAAGAGCTTCGCACCGCAGAACTGGTCCCGGATAACTAGAATGGCAACTAACACCAGCTTCTCTTCTTCACCACTTCAGTTATTGCGATTCATCAGCTGGCTGCTCTCCGTCAAAACGTCCCTGCTTGTGATAACCACGATCAGCACCATATCGCCGGAAATGCAAGTCAGATTTTAGTTGCGCGAGTTGAGCGGGGTATTTTTCTACGGATTCGCTTGCGATCCTCCAGCCCCCGTGACATGCTCCCGGTTGAAGATCCAGCAGTATTCTGAAGGTAGGCTGGGGAGGGGGCGATCCACTCCGAGGAAAGCAGACTTGCGGAACTGAAAAGAGTCTTGTTCTCGGAAGCAGCGTTGCGCTAAAATGCCGAGCCGCCGGTAGGATGATTTAGCGTGGAACGGAGAGCCAGGATTTGATTTTGCGCCCCGAGGCTTGGTGTCTGCGACTAGACCCGTCCGAATGACTAGAGGGAAAACGGGGGCGCAATTGACAACGTGCCTCCGAGGCTTCGCATCTCAGCCTCTGCAACTGGCATTCTCAGTTGCAGGAGGATTTATGAGGTTGCTCCTGTCTTGTTCAACTTTTCTGCCTCTTGTGTCCGGATGCATACTTCTCTCGTGTCAAGGGATGCCGAACCAAAGTACACCTTCCACTGGAGCGAGCCCTCAGATCCTTTACGTGATTGACAATAGCATCGTTTCAACTTATGCGGTTGATAACAACGCGTTGACGTTCACTTCCATGGGGCAGCCCATCAATTTGATCCCAACTGGTTCCCTGATTCAGTTCGTCCCCGCGCCCGATGATGACTTTCTATACGTGTTGTGGTCCGATGCCGCGAACCAACAGCATCTTTCAGTGTTCGCGACCGACGCCTCCGGTATTCCGCAGACGCCCGCTGTGCAGACTCTCGATGCGCCTTCGCTCTATCAATTCAACATCCATCGTAGTGGACGCTTTGCCTACATGATACAAGTGGGGGAATCGGGAGCGGAATATACCTCGACGATGCGTTTGTTTTACGTCAATTCCGCCGACGGCAAGCTTCGCGAAGATCCGAAGCTCCAAGGCAGCTATGGCCCCTATGATATTTTGCCCGCCTCTCTCTACGGCTTCAGTGCCGATGGAACTAAAATTTATCTTAGCCGTCAAAATTCGCAGGGCCCATTCTATGAGCAGCGACCCCTGAACACAAAAAACGGAACTCCTGGTCCGGACGTTGTCCTCTATCAACCCGCTGGTGGGCAACTGAGTTCCGACATGCTTGTGATCGGCGCGCAGGTAATGGTGGACGAGCACCGTGCTCCCGGAGCAACGGACTATATCGATGTCTTGCCGCTTGTTCCAAGACCGCGACATCACTTGTTTCGCTGCACGGTTTCCATGCTCACTGCTTGCGCAACTGCCACGAACGTTCAGCTCGACCGAGCGGGAAAATATCTTTTCCTGACCGACCCGCCGACACAACAGGTTCATGTAGCACGTATCCATCTTGGTGCGAAAAAAGTCGAGGATACTGGGAATTCCATTCCGATGACTGCAGAAACCCCAGGATTTGTCTTCAGTCCCGACGGCAACCTGGTATATGCAATGCTTGCCAGCGACTCGAGCCTGCATGTCTATTCGTTCAATCCAGCGTCGGGTCAGATTACAGACGGAGCCGCGCCGCTGCCGATTGGCAGTAACGTCGGCTTCTGCCCTGCCTGGCGACCATGATGCCGTCGCGTTTGTGGCTTGGATCAATTATGCAAGGTCTGCCGCGCACCACGACAACCTTAATTTGTAGCTGCGCATTTGATGGCCGTGACTGGAAGGTGTTTAAGTGCCGCGCACGAAGCTCGTGAGCCTTTTTTCCTCTTGATTGTAACGTCGCTCGTCAATCTAACCGGATGCGGAGGGAGCGGCGGACCAGAGTCGAAACTTCAGCACGTGGTCATAATCTTGCAAGAGAATCGCATTCCCGACAATCTGTTTCACAATTTGCCAAACGCAGATATTGCTGACAGGGGAGTCAATTCGCACGGCAAGGTCATACCTTTGGCTCCCGTCTCTCTGGCGGCAGGCTACGATCTGGACCACTCGCACCCAGGCTTCTTAGCCTACTATGACAACGGCAAAATGGACGGAGCCGATACAAGGCCCGTCGGTTGTGTGAAAGGCGCCGTGCGCTGCCCACCGCCAAATCCTCAATTTGTCTACGTTCCCCTCTCCGAGGTGACGCCATATTTCGACTTGGCGGAACAGTACACTTTCGCCGATTGAATGTTTCAAACCAACCAGGGGCCGAGCTTCCCCGCTCATCAATTCATTATTTCCGCAACGTCCGCGCCGACGTTGACCAGCGATCTGTTTGCGTCAGAGAACCCGTTTTCGCAATACGGCCATCCTACAAATGACAACTTTTCTAACTCTGGTTGTGCTGCTCCGCTCGGGCTCGTGGTTAATCTGATCGATCCGTCTGGAAACGAATCGTCGAAAGCATTCCCTTGTTTTGAGCATCCCACATTGCCAGACTTGCTCGACGCCAAACGCGTCAGTTGGCGGTACTACTCGGTTGGTGACAGCTGGAACGAACTGTGGAACGGACCTAGCGCAATTCGCCATCTTCGTTTTGGTTCAGGCTGGTCGAAGGTTATGGCTCAGAACAAGCAAGTGCTGAAGGATATTGAGAATGGACAGTTACCCGCCGTGAGTTGGGTGATTCCGGACGGACGCTATTCCGACCATCCGGGAGTCACCGATGGTTCCGGCCCTTCCTGGGTGGCGGCGATCGTGAATGCGATCGGCACCAGCCAGCCCTGGTGGAATACGACTATCTTCATCACCTGGGATGACTGGGGAGGCTTCTACGATCACGTGGCCCCTCCCATCTACAACTCTTATGAATACGGATTTCGCGTGCCGCTCCTGGTTGTCTCTCCTTACGCGAAACCCGGCTATGTCTCGCATATTACGCATGATTTCGGCAGCATCCTTAGGTTCACGGAAGAAACGGTCGGTTTGCCATCACTCGGATACGCCGACTCGCGGGCCGACAACCTCTCCGACTGCTTTGATTTCGATCAGCCGCCATTGCAATTTCATACGTTGGGGGCACGGTGGACAGCAAAGCATTTTCTCGACGATAACGGTCCCACAATGGATCCCGACGACGACTGAGTAAAGTCAGCATATCGATCCATGGCAGGAATGGACCTCGTGCCAGTGCCGGAAAAGTGGAACAGGTAGCGAGGGTGTTTGTAGCGATTGCGTGGCCGCAGACACAGACCGATTCTTCAGCTCCCAGTACACTGAATACCCGATCGATTTGGTCGACAATTATGATCTCAGTCACACCATGGCGCGCTCTCGGCATGTACGACAGCGCCAATGACGGATCGGGACCGCCGGATCCTAATCTACGAAAGAATCACAATGAATTTGGCTACCGTTCGCGGTAGATCAGATGATAGATTTCCAGCGGAGCGCTTTTCGCGCTCTAATGCATTTACAGGTGCTGAAATGAAAACTCCTTTTGGGGCGATCACCTGTCTGGTAGTTTTTTTGGTCACCACTGAAATCGTGGGGGCAACCCCCCGCCTTGGAGGGGGACAATGTCTTTACCGGTGGCAATGTTTCCACTCAGCCCGGAGTATTTACAGGCTCATCTGTGCACAACACTTCGAGCATATTCCTCAACGGCTACACGGAGGCTAATCCAGGCTTACCAATTACGCTCCCACCGGCAACCAACGCCATTTCAGTAGGGGGCATCACTCCATCCAACACGACTGTCATCAACGTCACAGGTATCTCCACCCGGATGACCTCGAATTGCAATTCGTCCAGTCGAAGAGTCTGCAACACAGTGGGAGGGTACTTCGTAGTCAATGCCAACGCCAACGGAGTGGGGGTGTGGGGAATTAACCCCATTGTGCAGGACTTCGCGGGGATCACCAACGCGAACCTTCAGGGGGAAGAGATTGACATGGCGATTAGCGGCAGGCCGCAGTTTGTGCGTGGCATCGCGATTTTGGCGGGCGGCAGCGGCTACCCGCCCACGAACTCCATTGGCGTCGAAATCAGCGGTGCGATGTCCGGCGGGCGCAACGCATTCAATTGAGCACTCAGCATTGACGCCGGGCCGCTTCCTTGTACGGCATCCAAGTGGGCGCAACCGGGATCGGTTTTTCAACGTTATGACAGCGGCGGCGTGGTGCACAACGATGTCACGGAAAATTCGAGTGCACTTGGAGATCTGGTGCTAGCAGTCGCATCTGGCCGAGCTATCACCGCTGGCGGTGCGATGTTCGGCTCGGGCAGCGCATCGAACACGGATACGAACGGCCAATCAGCGTTCAGCAACTCAACCACATCGGCCTCTTATACCTTCACCGGGGCTTATACGTCCGCACCGATTTGCACATTTAGCCCTTTGGCCGATCCAGGCAACGGTGTACGGTTATGGATCAGCACCTTGAGCAGGTCCGCCTTACAATTGACGGCTTCCTCTTCGATTTCTCTGACCGTCGATTATCAGTGTTCCAGTGTTCCAGTGTTCCAAGAGAAACTAGACGGCACCTCTGAGACTCGCCTAACTGCCACCGTCGAAATTATTGGACATTACCAAATCAGGCTTGCCGCCATTAAAGTCCGCAACCGCGACAGCAAAAAGTGCCGCTGTTAGACCGATGACAGCACGGCGGTTAGCACCGCGAATTGGCGATGCGTTTAAGAATGCACATGGTGATGTCAAGCTGCTTGGTAAATAGGTTGAGGGTGCGGGTTTTCCACTCCAGGTTGAATCTGTGGAAGATGGAGTAAATGATGCGGTCCACGCTGGCCACATTCACAAAGCAGACCATGGGCCGGGTTCTGCGGCGCACACCTCTCGCTTTTTACACAATTGAATTTACGTCACCATGCACATCGTACTATTGACAGTTCTTTGATACAGTGTAGAATTCTTCGACCCGACTAAATGATCGGTCGGACGGCATGGGGTTCATCCTTCAATGCCTCAGCAACTGAAAGGAGAACAAGAAACAGTGAAAGCTAATCTTGGGTCGCATATTGCGCTTTTGTCCACTGCTCTGTTAACCCTTCTAACGCTGGGTTGCGGCGGTGCTGCCAGTGACCCTCAACTTGCTCTGGCGGTGAGCCCGACTCAAAATCCACTTGTGGCCAAATATACGGTGATACCTCCCCACCAAGGCGCAACTGCCTGGGTGGAATTTGGAACAGACACTACATACGGCAAGCAAACTTCTACTACCGCACCGACCGCCAGCCCTGGCGAGGCGATCTCTGTTCTGGTGGCGGGAATGCGACCAAATACGACCTATCATATGCGGGTGCATGTCGACGATGGCAGCGCGTCTTTCGTAGATCAGGATCGGACGTTCACGACGGGGCCCTTGCCGGGACAAGGTTTCGCCTCCCCGACCTTCACTCACCCCTTTCCACCTGGACTGACAATAACACGGCCCACCCCGGGTCTCTCGCTGCAGCCTGGTGTCGAGTATCTCGACGTTGTTGCGCCAGCCAATGCGCCAATTTTGGAGGCCTTGGTCACGGACCTTGATGGCAACGTCATCTGGTACTACTACGCGGGTGCGGGCCACTCCGCAGTACCCTGGAAACCTCTGCCAAACGGTAACGTTGGCCTTATCGACACCAGTGCAACCGGAAGCCAGCTCGTGGAAATAGATCTCGCTGGCAATATCATTCGCCAACTGACAACGGCTACTCTCAACCAGGAATTGGCCGTAAAAGGTTATTCGATCTCAATCGCTAATTTTCACCATGAGATTCTGCCGTTGCCGAACGGCCACTGGATTGTCCTGGCAAATACGACGAAACCCTACACCAACCTTCCGGGATATCCCGGCGTGACTGAGGTATCGGGCGACTTTGTGATTGATCTCGATCCCGATTGGAATCCGGTTTGGGTGTGGTCGTCCTTTGACCACTTGGACATTAATCGGCATCCATTTCAATTTCCGGATTGGACTCATAGCAATGCCTTGGTCTACCTTCCAGATGGCAATCTGCTCTTGTCGATCCGGCACCAGAGCTGGGTCGTGAAACTCGACTACGAAAATGGAGCCGGCAATGGCGACATTCTTTGGCGCTTAGGATATCAAGGGGATTTCACTTTGGCCCAAGGAGATCCAACCAAGTGGTTTTATGCCCAGCATTTTCCCTCTCTAGTCGCGTCGAACGGGTCGCAGTTGACCTTGGCCGTAATGGATAATGGAGATGACCGCGTAGTGGATGGTGGTGGAGAGTGCAACCCGTATTCCACTCCGAACCCCTGCTACAGTCGTGCCGTTATCTTCGATGTCGATCAAGACGCCAAATCCGCCAGTTTGACTTGGAATTACGATCCACAAGGAGTGTATTCCTTTTGGGGCGGCTCCATTTTTCAATTGGAAAACAACGATGTGGAATTTGACATGTGCGACCCCTTCAATGCTGCCTCCTCACAAGTCATGGAAGTCGCTCCGGGCGCCAGCCAACAGATTGTTTGGCAGCTCGACATCAGCGGAGGGAACGCGTACCGCGCGTACCGCATCCCAAGCCTCTACCCCGGAGTATCATGGCAGCAGTGAGGGCACGCTGTCTAGACAACCCGGATTATGATCTGGAAGGCCTGGGCTGCCGTGCTTACGAACCTCGGGTACGTTGAGCGCGATACGTCTTGAGCGTGAGCGTATATGTGCCTGACCACAGGACGGAACCTCCATAAGATGGCGCGATAGAGATCGCCGCTACCTTGCGCTCATCCAGGAAACGCCGATTCCCGACAGCCATGAATCCGAACTCCTCTGCATTCCGGACTAATGGCGACAATATGAAACCAGTCGCCATCATGTTCGAAATAACTCGGTAACTCCTAGTTTCCCCATTTCTTAAATTGAGTCTGATGTTCAGCTGAGGAGGCTTAAATAGCGCTATAAGTAACTTACCTAGCAGCGTTGGCTTTAGGTCGACTTCGGCAAACAATGGTCCATCCACTTCGGGAAGCGCAACTGTCAAACCTGTCTTATGTTTTTCCTGGCCAATCACACTTAGTGCAATCGAGGTTTGTATGACTTGATTCCTGCGCATAAAAGCGAACTGACCGTCAAATGATACGAATGTGTAATTCTCAAGCAGGGCGGGCCAACTCATACCGTCGTCGAGCGAGGGAAGTCGCCCATCTACGGCCACGAGGTCAATCAGCACCCAATCTGGAGCGCTTGCACCGCGGAGATGCTGTTCATTGAGTTCCGCTAAGGTTGGAGTATAAGCCGAATAACTCTGAAAAACGGGACGAGGGTTCCAGGCATTATTCGACGCCAAGATAACCGCTTGTTCATACGAATAGATGTCGCCGCTTCCCTTCAGGGCAGGTAACGGGTATTCGCGTCCGAGAGTCGCCATAGCTTTTACAAACCTATTCCTCAAGCCATCACTGCCAGCAAGTCTTAAGCGTATTCCCTCCCACGCTGTAGCGTAGGTATTGAAGGTGCTCTCGCAGGTGATTCGAGAGAAGGTTCCGATTGCCCTTTTTGAGATAAAGGCCAAGATCTCCTTTTTACCGCCTTGCCTTGCAACCGTGCCAGCGCCAAATTCCTGTCTTACTTCTCTGATGAGCACGGGATCTAGGCGGAAATCAATACCAACAACTAGAACGATAGAAATCAACAGCGATCCGATTAGATATTTGTCCGTATAAAGGAAGCCAATCATCAAGATAATAATGACGAGCGAGTTGAATGCAAGCGGCAAGTGATCGGTTCTCACAAATCCGTGTTTGAAAGCGACCAGCAGGAATGGGGCACAGAGAAAGCCCAGTAACCATTTCGATAGGACACTTAACTGGGTAGAACGAATTAGGGAAAAATATATTACTGCTGACACAGTCAAGTAAGCGACTACAAATCCATAGCCGATCATCGTAGGCCACCCCACCCAGGGCAGAGACATCGCGTCAGTGTAACCGGACGTCAACAATAAGGTGCCGCGCAGAAATGCTGGAAAATCAGACAATGACTGGCCGGCAATAACCCAAAACGTGAGCGTGGCTAAAACTGGAACCAATAGTAAGGGGACGGCTTGCTTCAAAGGAAAGCGGTACAGAAGCAAAGGGCAAAGTATAGCCACGGATACACTTACGGGTACCAGAAGGCTTCCTTTTATAAGAGGTAGCAGGCCCAGAGCTGAAAACATCGCGATTATCGTCAATATGTGCCACCAACTGAGATTTGCATCCTTGTTGAAATCATCCGAGTTAGTAAACCTTAGTGCGCAAACCACCAGAAGGAACGCATAGGAAAGCAGCAGCGCATCGCCGGAGGGAAAGGTCGCCAGAAACAAAATGAGTATAAGTAGTAAGTACGGTTTTCTGTCGCGAGCAAGATAGAGCAACGCAATTACATAGGATAAACCTATGAGTAAGCTACCGAACACCATCTGGCGATCGGTGGCTGGGTGAAAAAATCGCGTGTAGATCGATGCATAGGGTCCAAACGTAAATATGATTTCCTTGCCGAACCTTAGGTGGCGGGCAACGGCCTCATTCATTGCGATCACCCATGATTGATCAAGCTTCACTATCGGCGTGACTTGGTCTAAACTGCCTCGAGTTCCACGCATGGCAGAAATCCATGCTTGATCAATCCCTTTATCCGGCATGTCTGGATTCAACGGGACGAAAATCGCCAAGGTCGTCAGGGTAACGAATGTGGCCACCAAAAAGGACGGGACTTTCGCAAGCCGAACAGAACGACTAGACGGATGATTGAGGCTTGGCTGTTTGGCGGCCATCTGTTCGCACTGCATTCAGTCGCTCCTATTCGTGGTGGAGGTCAGGTGAATCGGGTGGGTCTGTATTGCCTCTATCCCACCCGGCCGTGATGGAGTGCCGCAGAGATACTCAGCCGTATCCTGCGATTGGGCGCGGAAATCGGTATCGAGAGAAACCGGCTTTTGACGCTTGCAAGAATGAAGCGTCAGCAAAAAGCCACATTCCAATGGTGTAGGGCGCTACTTAAGATAGACGACGTACTGAAGCTGAGCAAAACGAACCTTGAGATGAAGTCCTGCCCGCGCCAGAGCTTGGGCGAGGTCTGGAGCGGGGGTGATGAGGGCGGTTTGCGGGGCGTTGGCAACAATCTCTTCGACTGAGACAAACTTCAGCGGTACGTATTTCTGGATGGTCCACTTCACAGAGGTGATGCATTCATATTGGGCCCGGTGTTTTGAGTAATACCATATTTCCAGATACTCTGTATCCCAAGACAAAACGAGGTGCTGCTTGCCCTCGCGCAGGAGCGTATCCTCAATCGCCAGCACTTGTCTAATCCGTTCTTGATAGTCCCCACCATCTGACCGTATGTGGCCGATGCTCCCCAGGGTAAGCAGTTGCTGGGTGACGGCGTACCCGCCGCAAGCAAGCAAGAGAGCCGCGGAGAGATACTTCGATTCACGGCAATACCGCCACAGCAGGCAGGTCGCCCCTACCACCATGCCGGGTCCCGCACCGATGACGTACCGGTCGTGAAATGTATGGGTTACCAGATGTCCCAGGAAGCACGCAGCCAAAGGCACCACGAGAAACAGCCAGCCTAAACGCTCGCCGGCGCTCATGGAGGTTGCCAAATGATTGCGAGGCTTGCCGAAGACAACCAGGCCGATGGCAATGACCACTAGGGGAAGAATTCCAATTGGCAAGAATTCCCAGTATGCATGCAGCAGTCTGATTATAGACGGCGTCCATCCAGAGCGGACGGAGTTCGCGAAGGCTCGCGCCCTTGCGATTTGGGGATAGAGTACTGCCAGCGAAACCATCACTCCCACTGTGGCTGCCATCACCTTAGCGTGAAAGATCCGCCTTTGCGCCAGTGCCGTGATTCCAAACGGCAGCAGGCACAGAACGAAGTAATAATGTATGGCCACGCCAATGAGGGAAACGGCGCCGGCCATCTTACTCTCGGCTTTCGTGAGAACCCACAACCATAACGCGATCGCCGCAAACATGAAGTAAATGGCGTACGCGCGCGCTTCATAACCGTAATAAGTCACAAACCGAGTGGCGAGAAGCGACATGGCGATCAATCCGTACAGGCCATCCGTCAGCCGCCGCGCTGTATCGAAGGTTACGAGCAGTCCAGCACCTAACGCGAGCGCCGAAGGAACGCGCAGGCCGATGTCGGCGTGGTGGAACATCTGATCGAACATGCGAGTGATCAGGAAATAAAGTGGCGGGGTCTGTTCCTCGATCTCGGAAAGCGCCTTCCACATGACGCGCAAGCTCGGCAGCCGGGAAACCAGGGCCGTCAAGATCTCGTCAAACCAGAGCTGACGATAGGCAGAGACGTATAGGCTGCTGACCACATAAAAACCCGCCAAGAGTAGCGCGAGCGACCAGTGCCACCTAGGTTGACGGAGCCTGTCTACAACACGGTATCCCTCCGACTGCTCAGATCTCGTGTCCATGACGACTCGTCCTCATAATGGAATGAGGCGAAAGCCGGTGATACACATACACAGCCTTCGCGCAACGCTCGCTCAATCTCCTCGCTCTACCTGTCGCCCCACACCGCTGAAATTCTATCTACTGAGCAGAGCGGCGGGTGGCCCACCCATTCACGTTCGTTGCGAATGGGTGGGGTCACGATACTGTGCCCGACCAGACGCTACGTTCGCCCGTCACAGACCTCTTAGTCCACTAAGGTTAACCTCGGATGGTGCCTACCCAGCTCAAACGATACTATAACTCAACCCTTCTCGGGCCCAGGAGGCATGCCATGTTACCTTTCACGCTCCGGTAACCTGGGACGCAGCCTTACTAGGTTTCGTCTCTCGCCGATAGTCCCCCCGGCTGAAATGCTTTTCCAGCCAGCAATACAGAGTAATAAATAAGTATCGGCTCCCCATCTCTTTGATCTTGAGTTTCGAGACGCCCGAACGCCGGTTTCTCCATGTAATGGGCATCGTGGTCCATGAATAACCCCGCACGATCGTCTTGAGCGGCAACTCCACTGTGAGGTTGAAGTGCGGCGAGAGGAACGGCCGGCAGCCATCGATCACTGTTTTCCGGTAAGCCTTAAAGGCGTTAGTAAAATCGTTCAACGGAACGTGAAACAAGAGACGCAGGAAAGTATTGGCCAATCGATTCAGGTAGAACTTGGTCCAAGGATAATCGATAATGCCGCCTCCGCGAACGAAGCGGGACCCGAAGACTGCGTCCCAACCTTCATTCAGGATTCGAAAGTAGCGGACAAGGTCACGACAGTCGTCCGATTCGTCGGCCATCATCACTACGACCGCATCACCCTGCATGTGATCAAACCCGAGGGTGACGGCGTTTCCAAATCCGTGCGGGCCCAGATTCTGGACGGGACGCAAGGTCTGCACATTAGCCCTGGTCCGTTGCAGGATTTCCCAAGTCGAGTCGGTGCTTCCGTCGTCAACCACGATGATTTCATGGGCAATGTTCTGCAACCGTAGCTCAACGTGCAGATGCTCCACCGTTGCGGCGATGCATCCCTCCTCGTTCTGCGCCGGGATTACGACCGATATAAGACGGACAGGCTCAAGAGCCTCCTGTTGTATCGGCTTTTTCAGAGACCGCTCCTTTCGAGCCAGTCGGGGTTAGATTGGGCATGGTCGGCGATCTGACCGAGAAGACTTTCCAGCGATATCTCGGGGTGCCACCCGAAGTCGGACTCCGCGTCATGGTTGTCCATCACTAGCCAAGGAATGTCATAGGTACGCGGACGGAGATCGGCGACGGGAACGTGGATTCCAAATCGAGCGTCACACCACGCTGTGAGCTCCGCCAGTGACATAGCGTTTCCCAAGCCACCTCCGACAGTGTAAAGCCGTCGACCGTTGGAACGTTCGGAGCGCATCTGCCGATCCAGCAGTACTGCAAGGTCGTGCGGATGAAATGCGTCGCGGACTTGCTTTCCCGCGCCATCAAAGCCGATATAGCGGAGAGCGCGACGGCGCAGATGGCCGTTTATCCAATAGGAGAAGATTCCCTGATCAGGGGTGCCAAACTGGCCGGGCCCTGCCAGCACTCCACAGCGATTGATCCAGACTGGAAAGCCGAAAGCACAGCCGTATTCGAACGCAACGACTTCCGAGGCAAGTTTCGTACTGCCATAGAGCGAAATCGGGGGATCAGTCGAAAACTCTGGGCCGATTCCACGGCACGTCGCTCCTGAGGGCAAAGGTTTGGAATCGTCCAGTCGAAAAGTTTTGTCGTGCTCCTTGAGAGGAATCGCACAGAGGCTGTTGATCGAATAGACCCTGCTGCTGCTGAGCAGCACCAAGCCGGCTCTGCGCTCCCTACAGTATTCGAGTACGTTCACCAGACTGGAGAGATTATGCTCGAAAAGTTGCCGGCTGCTGAATCCAGTTTGCACGCCCGCCAAAACGCTGGGGTTGGCAGCAGCGTCGATCACCCAGTCAGCGGCGGGCACACCTTCAAAATCGCTAGCTTCGCGGATGTCGCCGTGAATGAATGTCACACCCAGCTTGCGCAGGTGGGCCCGGTTAATCTCGGATCCGGGGCGCATCAAATTATCGATGCCGCAGATCGACAGATTCTCATGTCTCTCTAATAAAGACTCGGCCAGCGAACTGCCCACGAACCCGCAAATCCCGGTGATGAAAACCTTCATCCCGTAGCCTTCTTCATCAACCGCTCGCTCCAGCTAGTGGCGATTTCCTGGAAGATAGTGTCAAGGGTTCTGGTGATATCCCATGCCGGGTAGTGCGCCTTCATCTTACGCAGATCGCTGTAGTAGCAAATGTGATCGCCGCTGCGATTTTCGTCGACGTACCGCCATTTCATGACCTGGCCAGTATGCTGCCGGGCCATTGTAAAGGCCTCGCGAATGGAGCAAGCGTTCTGCTTCCCACCGCCCAGATTGTAGACTTCCGCCACACGAGGAGCTTTTGAAAACTCAAGCATGAATCGTGCTACGTCGTGGGAATGGATGTTGTCGCGCACCTGCTTGCCCTTGTAACCGTATACCGTATACTCGCGGCCCTCCATATTGCACTTGACGAGATAACTCAGGAAGCCATGCAACTCAACTCCGGAATGATTGGGGCCGGTCAGGCAGCCACCCCGCAGGCAAACCGTAGGCATGTTGAAGTAGCGGCCGTATTCCTGCGCCATCACGTCGGCAGCGACTTTCGAAGCACCGAATAAAGAATGCTTGCTCTGATCAATGGAGAGACTCTCAGGGATACCGTTCTCGAAGGCTGGATCGTCATAATCCCAGCGCGATTCGAGTTCCTTCAGTGGAATCTCATTGGGCCGATCGCCGTAGACTTTGTTCGTGGACATGTGTATGAACGGCGACTCGGGGCAGTATTGTCGCGCCGCCTCGAGGAGATGCAATGTGCCCAGTGCGTTGGTTTCGAAATCCAGGAACGGGATAGCCGCCGCTCGATCATGAGAAGGCTGCGCAGCAGTATGGACAATAAGGTCAGGCCTCAGTTCTTTGACAAAAGGAAGTAGCGCTTCACGATTCCGGATGTCCAGTGTACTGTGCTGGTAACCCCGAATCTCTTCCTGGAGTCGACTGAGCACCCACGTCGTGTCCCCCTCGGGCCCGAAAAACACAGCCCGGAGATTGTTGTCGATACCGACGACCCGAAACCCCAAGTCCGCAAAAAATAGACTGACCTCCGATCCGATCAGCCCACAAGAACCTGTGACCAACACAACGTCCTGTCCCACTCACATCCTCCGGATTCTGAGCCCTCAGCAAAACGCTGGGGCTCTTGCTTTAACTCATTTTCTGCCACGCAATAAGAGAAAACCAAGTATATACTCGGAACTCTCGCAGGTACCTTTCGGGCACATTCCGCTTCTTCAGCCGGTTCTCATAGAAATCACTGGCGGCGGAACCGTTCCCCAAAATCGGTAATCCCGTGCTGCCGGCAAAACTCCGCCCTGCTTAACCCGGCTTCCCCTTGCTTCAATATGCGACGATTTGTGCTAGGCGAACGAATTGAAATCGGCCCGAGTGCGCGCAGGCAAGAGTGCACACAGGCCGCAACGTCGAAGCAATAGTGCGGGGAGGAGCTTTAGAGGAAGTTAACCGTCCGGAAGATAAAACCGTCGAATGTAGACACCGAGCATCACGCCAACATGCACCCGCGCCCCCGAAATTTATGACCTAACCTGGACTTTATGACCTAGCTTGCCGCTTCTGGCTCCTTTCCGCCAAGAGAGCCCCTAAGTCAGCGAGAGAAAGGCCTATGAAATTCTCCAACACGTAGTCCGCACCGGAGAT
This sequence comes from uncultured Acidobacteriota bacterium, assembly GCA_963696635.1. GTDB lineage: Bacteria > Acidobacteriota > Terriglobia > Terriglobales > Acidobacteriaceae > JABDBE01. The sequence goes on along the minus strand of CAVOKX010000019.1, from coordinate 126,497 downwards.
GGTTAACATTTCCGAACGGTCACGACCCGCAACGCCAATACATGTTAAATTAGCTGCCCTCGCTGCCTGGATTCCGGAAGCGGCATCTTCGATTGCCAGCGCGTTTTCGGGCCGGACATTCAGCAACTGACATGCTCTGCAATATATTGCAGGATCGGGCTTACCCCGGACAACGTCGCTCCCCGTGACGATAATGTTGAAGCGCTCTGTCAAGTGCAACCGATTGAGCGTCGATCGCGTTCGACTTTCGCTCGCCGAGGTAGCGACTGCTGTGGCAATTCCTCCCGCGCGGAGCTGATCGAGAAATTCAATCACTCCCGGGAGTGGCTTAACTTCGAAAGACGAATGTTGGAAGAAGTCATCTTTCCGCTTGCCGTAATCGACAATCTCGGTCTCAGAAAGCTCGCCCAAAAAGTGACGTAAGATATCGGCACGTTTTCTGCCATCAAGAATGAAGTTCAGTTCCCCATTGGACACTTCTCGACCGAGAGTTCTCAGAAATTGCCGCCATGCCTTGCGATGTGCGGGATGGCTATCGACTATAACGCCATCCATATCAAAAATTACAGCCTGCAAGTGATTTTTGCGGCTCTTAGAGCGAGGGGGAAAGACAGCTGATGACATAGAATTAAAGTCCAGGCCAGGTCTGCTGCGCGTCTCGGTAGTTTTCCATGGTGCCGATATCGCTCAGATAATCCGATATCGGGTAAGTTCTCATCCGGCCGACCAGGCGGGGCAAGACATCAAATCCCAAATCAGCCGGCAAGCGGGATGGAATCGAATCGAGCAACATCGGGGTTGCAATCATGAGACCCGAGAAAACCCAGTCGCTTCGCGGATGAGTGGGCTTTTCCACGAATTCCTGCACCAGAAAATCAGCATCGAAAGCAACCACGCCGCATCGACTGGGATCCTTTACCCGGTAAGAGCCGATAGTGGCGGCGGAAGCACTCTTGAGATGGAACTTGAGCATTTCGTTCAGATTCGCATTTGTCAGAACATCCGCATAGAGGACCCAAAAATAAGGTTCGTTGGCGACCCAATCACGATTACAACGGAGAGTGCCTGCAGACCCCAGGAGGACTGGTTCCTCCGAAAGGCGAACGCTTACCCTCCTCTTCGACCGCCGCAGCGCCGCACGCACGGGCTCGGAATGAGCATGCAGATTTACCAACACCTCATTGATGCCAGCGTGCTCGCAAATCTGAAGCCAGATGTCGAGCATGGCTACCCCACGGATTGGTACCATGCATTTCGGCATGGTATCGGTGAGTGGCCGTAATCGCGTCCCATGCCCGGCGGCTAGAAGGAAAGCTTTCACGCGCTGGTTTGTTCGGCTGGTCTACGTCGGAAGCTATTTACGAATGTGTAGCGGAGATCGGGACGAACGTCCATCTAAATCCTGCACGCTCGTCACCGTCGATAAAAGGATCATTGACGATGACTTGTGCGCCCTGGAAGTCAAATCCGAAAGCCATTTCCTTGACGCCCTCCGCGGCTAACGCGGCACGAATCGAATCCTGGTGCGGGGGATCACAGCAAAGCAAAAGGAAACCACCTCCACCCGCTCCCGTGATCTTGCCACCCAGTGCACCATTTTGTTTTGCAATATCGTAGAGATGATCGATTCGTTCATTCGATATCTTATTCGAGATTCTCTTTTTTGCGATCCACGCTTCGTCCATAAGCGACCCAACCGCGTTCAGATCGCTGCGTTCAATTGCTAGTTTCATGCGATCTACCAGCGACCGAACCTCATGAAGAGCATCTAGCGCATAGCCTTTGTGGCTCCTCGTCGAGTTCTCTTGCTCCTCGAGAATCGTCCATGAGTTGTGAGCAGATCCGACGAAAAACAGCAGCAGGTTGTTTTGCAAGTCTTGCAGAAATCCGGAATCGACATTAATAGGAGTCACCGCGACCGCACCGTTTGGCTCAAAGGTAATAATGTTCAACCCCCCGAAAGCCGCCGCATATTCATCCTGCTTGCCGATGTGGCGTCCCAAAACATTTCTTGCAACATGGAATGCACGCTCGGCCAGCGCATACTTAGAAAGGGGCTGATTCAAATAGGTGGTCAGCGTTTTAAGGATGTTAACGCAAACACTCGCGGACGAGCCTAAGCCGGTACCCGGTGGAATCTCTGAGGCCAGAAAAAGATCTACGGAACAGTCGCATGCCAGATCCTTTAGCACAGCCAAAGGGATTTCCAGACCGCTACCCTCAATCTTCATGTTCGCAACGTCTTGCCAGGTGTTAAAAACGCGCAGGTCAGAAGAAATAATCTGGATGCGGCCGTCGGTCCTCTTTCCGAGAATAGTGTAGAAATACTTATTAATCGCGGCACTTAGAACGGCCCCACCAAATTGCTCGTAGTAGGCGGGCAGATCGGTCCCACCGCCGGCAAAACTAATCCGCACTGGGCTGCGACCGATGAGCATGGTGCAATACCTCCCCGACCGACGGAAAAGCCATTTCGTTCATCCCCTCGGTAGTTACTTCCTCGGCGGCATTGATTTGTGGGTAGTGTACTATCCTACCAGCCAGTGTCCACAATGTCTGCATCAATAGGGAGAGATCGGTCAGGAGAGACGGATGAAGAAGATACTGCAGGTCAAAGCGTGTCTTTTCTTCCGACGAGTGCTGTTCGCGGAGCCCGTGCACCTGGGCGAGCCCTGTCATGCCAGGCTTAATGCTCAATCGCTGTTGCTGCCAATCAGAGTAGTGACGCACGCGGTCCAAATTCTCAGGTCTGGGGCCCACCAGAGACATGTCTCCGCGAAAAACATTCCAAAGCTGGGGTACCTCAGTGATGCTGAATTGATGCAGAAATCGCTCAAACGAGGCCAGGTTCGGGTCGTGCCGATCCAAGTTCAAGCGAAGCATAGAAAAAGGCTTGCCGTGCTGTCCGCATCGCTCTTCCCAGACAAAAGCGCGTCCTTTTATCCAACGGAGCGCGATCGCGGCCGGAATGAGCATCGGAAGCGCACACAAGAAAGCTGGCACACCAAGCACCAGATCTACAACTCGCTTTTCACGCCAGTGCAAACTGGATGACGAGACTGCTTGGAGCCGAAGAACAGGCAACCCGTCCAGATCGAGAAAGTTAGGTTTGGATAAATACAGTTCATAGGGCTGAGGAACCAAGCTGACGTTGATCCCGTGGTCCCGACATCGCCCCGCGAGATTGAGTACTTCTGGCAGCAACGGCCTAGCAAGTGCCAAAATCAGTTCGTCAACACGGTTTTCCTTGAGTACTTCGACCACCCCCAGGGACGACACCGGGATCGGTGATACATTCGACTGACTCTGTAACTCGATGTCCAAGGAGGCTTCCGGAGGGCATAGAAAACCCACAACTTTACAGAGCACCTCGGGATGCTGGTCGATTTTTGTCACCAACTCACGGGCTACGTGACCGGTTCCGACCACGACCACTCGACTGACGTCGCCCGCATGGTGCCGGGATCTAAGAAATACGCGTGCCCCGTATCTGATGAGTACAAAGCCCAAAAGGAGGAGGACGCCAAAATAAGCCAACGCGAGCCGTGATACGTACTGGCGAGTGAGATATCCCCCGGCAAGCAGAGTCGCCATGAGGAAACATACTGCCAGAGCCAACTGTGAAACGATGGCAGGTAGACGCCAACCTCCCCGGAAACCATCCAGTTGCATTCTTGAAGAAAGAAAAAACCATACGGCGCACGTGGCTAACAGAAATGTAAAAAAATGATGCGGCGATAGCCCGCCGGTGGCATCCCAAGTGAGGCCATATCGAAGCAATTCTGCCCCGAGCAGGGCGATCAATATCCAGATCCAATCTGCCGTCAGAATCCAGCGTGTGAGACCGTGCATTTTCACGGATACATTCCCTGTGCAGCAGATTTTGATAGATCCTCGGCCGACAGTTTCTGCCGAACGGCACTGAATAGCGCATGCGCAATGCAGAGATGAAGGTCTTCGATAATTTGCATATTGTCAGAAGGAACCATCATGCAGACGTTGCACAGTTCCTTCATTCTACCTCCCTTGTAACCAGCTAGCCCGACGGTGGTGGCTCTCGCCTCGCGCGCGAACTTTAGCGCATTAAGCACATTCGGTGAATTACCACTTCCGCTGATTGCGAAAGCGACATCGTCTTCACGAATAAAATTGGCCAGCTGTTCGGCAAAGATATTTTCGTACCTGGAATCATTCGCCCAAGCTGTCATAAGCGGGACATTATCAGTTAATGCTAGCACTCGAAAACGTTTTTTCGAAGTGTTAATAGTGCCCTTACCCAGATCGCAGGCAAAGTGAGAAGCCAGTGCTGCGCTACCGCCATTCCCGAATATGTAAATCATCCTGCTGTTCTCGTAGGCATCCAGTAACAAATTACTGACGCGATCTATGGTCTCGAACGGAAGACGACGGACCGTTTGAGACAAGCATGCGAAATAAGAGTGAGCATTGCCGATTTCGAACATTCTTGCACCTTCACCCAGCGATTGTGTGCCCCATCACGCTTCGAACCGCTGAATCCAAAACTTTCCTGTGGATACGAGAGGCTAGCAACTAGAGGTCAGCACCACGCCTGCTCTGCGCATCTTGGCGTAGGCATCAGTGATTTCTTCGGGAACGCCACCGACACTTTCAATCCATTCCAGGAAATCGTCCATGATCGCCGAAAGATCGCGGCGTGGACGCCAACCAATGCGCTGCAAACTTGCGATACTTGATACGCTGTGCCGATTGTCCCCGCGGCGATACTCTCCCGAGATTTGCAGATCGACATCGGAGCCAAGTTTTGACTGAACAAGCTGCGCGTATTCAATAACGGTGGTCCGTTTACCGCTTCCGACGTTGAATGCCTGGAAGTTGGCGTCGGCCTTTTCCAAAACCAGCATGTTGGCGTCGACAACGTCTTTAACATGAACGAAATCGCGCGTTTGCAGCCCGTCCTCGTAGATGATGAGCGGGAGAGCCCTAAGAGCCCGGCTAAAAAAGATCCGGCATATCCCCGAATAGTGGTTATACAGCGATTGCCGCGCCCCCTGTGTGATCGAATAACGCAGCGCTACCGTCGGGATACCGTGCAGCCAGCCGAGCCCCAAAGCGGTTTTTTCTTCCGCCAACTTCGATACCGCATACTGGTTAAATGGATTCATGTTTTCTTCTGATAACATCAAGGGGGTAGCTTGCTTCCCGCAATACGGACACTGCACCTCCCATTCACCACGGGCAAGTTGTTCGTGGGAGCGCGGCCGCGGCAGTAAAAGGCCGTGTTCTATGCATTCATACTGACCCTCGCCGTAAACCGCTTGTGACGAAGCCACAATGACCTTCTTCACGGGAAGGCGGTCCTGTACGATCAGTTCGTAAAGCAAGGCAGTACCGACCCCGTTGATATGCATGAATTTCGAAAAATCCGGCATGTAATCCTGATAAGCAGCCTGGTGGGAGACTGCATCGACACCTTCCAGCGCTTTGCGTAGTAGCCGGCGGTCCGTCACGCTTCCGTGGATGAATTCAACTGCGCTGGGAAGGTATAGGGGGCGCCCGTAAGGATGAGTTTTCTTGTCGAGACTATCTAAAACTCGAACTTTAAAACCAGCCTCCAGGAAACGGTCAACCAAGTGTGATCCAATAAAACCAACGCCGCCGGTTACGAGTACTCGCATGTGCTAAGGTCTCCTAAGAATGTCTCTTAAAACAGGTCTCGAATTCTACCGCTTACCCTACTTGCCAGACCCGGCGAATACCTCACGCACAGTCATCAAGAGAATCTTGAAATCTAGCATCACCGACCAATTTCGAATGTATTCCAAGTCGAGTCTTACCCACTCATCGAAATCCCTGATCTGGTTCCTGCCCCGCACCTGCCAGAGGCAAGTGATTCCCGGTTTTACCGCCAGTTTCTGCTTCTGATAGTCGCTAAAACGGGAGTATTCGGTGACTAACGGGGGACGGGGACCTACCAGACTCATATCCCCTTTCAAAACGCTATAAAGCTGCGGCAACTCATCCAGGCTATATCGCCTCATCCACATGCCCACCGACGTAATGCGAGGATCGTGAGTCAACTTGAATACTGGCCCTTTCATTTCATTTTGCGCTTCCAGTTGGGCTTTGCGTTCATCGGCGTTGGCAACCATGGAACGGAATTTGCAGCTTACGAAGGGACGCCCTCCCCTACCGACCACCCGCCAGTTGTAAAGAATCGGCCCTGGGGAGGAAAACTTTACCAACAGAGCCAGAACTAGGAAAAGCGGTGAAAGGAGAATCAACAAGAACAGTGATGCCACAAAGTCGAAGGCTCGCTTACACCCTAATCTGAGCGGACTGCGCCAGTGGCGCGAAAAAACCGATACCGGCGCGAGTTGCTGTTGGGCCACTAACATCGAGTACCACTGGAAAAATCGGAGCTTGACACTCCTTGACACGACATATGCACCAAAATATCGTGCTCCAAAGGCAGGCTTGTGCTTCGTAATTACGAATGCGTGGAAGCAAAATATTCCACGGCGTCAACCTTCTTTCCTCCTAGCACTTGTTCGTACAAACTAACGTGCTGGCGGACCACATCCTTCCACCTATAGTGCTCACGCGCGCGCTGGAGCGCTCGCCGACGGTAGTCGGTTACCAGGTTTGGATTGTCAAGAAGCATTTGTAATTGACACCGCAAATCGGTGGCACCCTCTTTTCCGCGATAACTGAACCCGCTAGCGGCAATCACCTCCAAATTGGATGGAGTGTCATTTACCAACACGCAGTTGCCGAAACCCAAAGCTTCGACCAGAGCTGGGTGGGTGCCACCCACCTCGTCCGGTAGTACAAAAAGGTAAGCATTTTGCTGCAGCTGAGCATATCCATCGCCATAGATCCCTCCAGTGAAAACGATGCGTTTGTCTTGGGTTTTCTTAAGCCCTCGAACGTAGTCTCGCTCCCATGGATCGTCTCCCACTATCACCAGCTTTTTGTCAGTCTTAGTTGTTTCAAAGGCGCGTATCAAGTGATGAATGTTGTTCTCCGGCACTAACCTCCCAACGAACAGCACATAATTCTGATTTTCGAGTCCAAACTGTTCGAGCAAGTCTGTGTTTTTCGATCGATACTCTTGCATTCCGTACACAATGCAGGACGAGGCCGCATCATAACGTTGCCAGAAATAGGCCATCACATCCTTCGAATCGGAGATCAGACCGTGGCAGAACATTGCCGCTAGGCGCTCGGATAGCCTTAGATACCATCGCGCGAAGCAACCCCATTTCGCACGTTGCCAGTCGGTACCATCCACCGAGCACACGATTTTCTTCCCTGCCAGCCGTGGCAGCGGTGCAAAAAGTGTTGAGCCGGTGGTGAAGTAGTGCACCACATCCACGCGGCGGAAAATAACGTCGAAGGTTGCCAGCAGAGCATGGCAGATTGTGCTCAAATTCTTCGATCTCAACGTCGGTAGAGTGATCAACTCCACACCCTCATACCAACGTCCTGAATAGTTGCTCATGCCGGCACGGTTATATACGACGACTCGGTGACCAAGCGCGACAAGCCCTCGAGAAATTTCATCGACAGCGGTTTCGAACCCGCCAAATCTAGCCGGTATAGCCTTAATTCCTATCATCGCGATGCGCATAATAAATTCACGACCTGAACACCCCAAACGCGGTTTAACCACGAGATCAAAGAAACAGCAGTTTGATATTGGGAAAGCTATTTTGTATAAACCACAATGGCCTCTCCGCAGAATCTCGATAAGCCCAACCGGATTAAGCCCTGATCAATCTTCTTTACCACTTTCCAGATTGGCCGGGGACGCAACGGTTGGGAAAGATCTCGTTCGGGCAGTGAGGCCAAACGCTTCAGCATATAGAAAATATGCCGTTTGTGAATTTCTGTTTGAGCGCATGCTCTGCCAAACTCAAGAATTGAGCGCTCGGTTAAGTGTGCGTCACCCGCATCACCGTCTTCCGTTGTCCAACGCCGCACCAGGTTGATGAGGGGGTTGTCCCAGAGGGTCTCATGAAAAATTGCCCGACCGCCGGGTTTAAGCACGCGCGCCAGATGATAGGCCGACTGGGGGTATTTTATAACGTGATGCAATACGCCGAACCCAACCACTAGGTCAAAACATTGGTCGGGATACTCCAGTTTTTCAGCGTCCATCGCCGTGAAAGAACAAGAGAGACCATATCTGCTCGCTGCCCGGCTCGCAACGTCAATGCCCATCGGCGACAAATCAAAGCCACTGACTTCCGCCCCCAGCATCGCGAGGTAGATGCCTAATTGCCCGGAGCCGCAACCGTAATCGAGTACGCTCAGGCCATTAACATCACCCCACATTCGCAGCATCTCCGTCCGTGCATCTCCCCAATATGCCCAGCCCCCGCCACAGAATGGCGCTAATTGAACACGAAAGAAGAACTCGCGAAAGTCCGCAGTGCTGTCAGGAAACTCCTTTCTCGCATTTTCTCGGTACCAACCGTCATGCCAACACTGCTCTGCCAGCTTAACCTGACTTAAAGGCGACGCGCTCATGAGTACTCCCGGGTTAGCATAAATTTTAGACTGCGAGTGTCGTACTGTATCCCCGGCCTTTCAACTGGGGCGAAAACGTACGCCTAGATTCGCCCGACGACCATCCCAAAATCCTTGGGCTATCATCCTTAAGCAGGCCAGCTTGTTGGAGCCGAAGAACAAAGCTCCGCCCGCGTGACGAATCAAGTGACGCACGACAAATTGTTTTGTCCTGCGATTCGGGTAGAGCCACCAAGCGGCGTGGACCATATTGCGGCTAATGTAATATTCACGCCACGGAGCGTGATCCGGCCAAAGGCCATGGAAGCCGGGAATCTGCACCTTCCGGGCCTTCCCAATTTCGTGCTCTAACTTACAGCCGTTGACGACGGCAATCTGGTATCCCCGAGATCGGGCGCGAAGGCAATACTCAAAATCAACGAAGTCTATAAAGAAGTCGGCGCGCGGCACTCCGATATCTTCCACAACTTCGCGCCGGACCATACAGCCCGAACTGATAACGAGGTCGGCAAACCATACCGCCTCGTGCAGTAGGTCGGCAGCTGGCTTTACGAAGCCGTCGTCCCAAAGCAGCGGCGGGTAGGGGATTCCACTTTCCGCGTGTACGGGCAGTGGCGCCACCATGCCAATTTTAGTCCCGGCGTTTCCCAGTGAGTCAGCCCCCTCCAACAAAGCCTGCAATGCGCGATCGTCGGGCACGCTGTCTCCATCGAACGTCCAAACCCAGTCGTGTTGTTTTTCGAGCGCTGCATAAGCCAGTCCGGCTGCCAATGCCCCACCCATACCGAGGTTTTCGGACATCTTCAGGACCGTTACTTGTGGATAACGTTCGGCGAGTAGCTCGCACGTGTCATCGCTGGATGCGTTGTCTACAACCACGATCTCCTGAAGTGGACGGGTCTGCCGCAGTAGTGCTTCGATCTGTCGCGGTAAGAAACGCGCAGGGTTGTAAGCAACGGTTACGCTTGCAACCGACAATGTCATACCGCTTCTCTTCCCGGACTTGGAGACAGCGAAGTTTTTTTATTAATCGAGGATCGAACGGCCAATCCTATGGGAAATAAAGCCCAGCACGCCAATCGGCGATCGGTAAGCGGGAGCGTAAAGACCATGACTAGGCTTATACCGATGAGGATCCCCAGCGCTGCGTGTCCCAGCCGGGTTGGTTCTTGCCATGCACTGCGTAGCGTGCTAAACAGGAAACCGGCAAAGAGCAGAGCTGCTGGTATTCCGTACTCCGCAGCGAGCTGCGGGTAAGTAGTCTCAAAAGCGCCTATATTGTTGACTTCCGTCTGTCCTGGACTAAGCTTCCCGTTGCCAGCGCCCAATGGATGCTCCGCGGCAAACTGCAGTCCGCTCAAAATGACCTCCTGATGACTCTGCTCAGACTCGTCCTGCCTTGTCTTGTTACTGACGATGAAGTCGCCGAGTCCGAGAATGGGAATCGAAGCTGCAAAGAGCGAGAGCACCATTGCCGCATAAAGAAAGAACCTTTTATTTTGCTTCATAACGATCGCTAGAAGGGGAATCGCCGCTGCAGTCCCTACCCAAGCCGAACGCGTCAGCGAACAGATGAGCCCAACGGCGACCATGCCCGCGGGCAATGGGTTTCGGCAATATACCCACCACAAAATCAACGCAATCATGCAAAACATGCCAAAGCCATTGGGGCCAACCGTCGTCGCCGCTTCGCGCAGTCCCGTAAATCCTGTGGCGTGGAACGACGCACTCAAACCTTCTTCGGTTCCCTCCGAACCTATGGCTGCATACAGCAGGGTTCTTGGCACCTCCCCGATGATAAAAACCTCAACTAGACCAAGCACAGACAAAACGCCCATGATCCAAACCGCGCATCTGGCCCACATCTGCTCCTGCGTTTGGGTTAAGACCGTCACCCTTCCGACCAAGTAGGGTATGATGAAATTAAAATCCGTCCACAGTCCAACCAGCGTACCGTCAAAAACTGTATGCACAGCGGCAATAGCGAGACTTGCTAATAGAAACCAATCCGGCGCTGCAGGTTTGAAGCCATTGCGATGCCAAAGAATGATGGCAAGCAGCAGCAATGGGACCTCCTTGTCACAAACCGAAACCACGGTCATGTGAGGAAGCCCAAAGAACTTGCCCAGAGCAATAACCATGAAATCAATCGGCATGAAGGCGAACACAAACCCCAGCGCACTCATAGGCCAACGAAACAACGCCCAAATCAGCGCTGCCCCGGTAAGTGGAATGAGCATCAGCATCAGCGTCGGCACGAAAATAAACAAAGAGACCGCGAGTAGGAGAGCAAACACCATGCCGCTGGTGCGAAAAGCTGAGGCGAACGGATTTTCTAGCGACTGGCCGTTCATCAGAACAGGTTAAGTAGAGATATGACTGGGTACCTTCTGAGCAAATCCGACAATGTGGCACGGACGCTCTGTACCGAGGCTCAACACTCTCATGTCAACATGCTGGAACATACGGTCTAGAACCTCGGGGCTATAGACGTGATGGTGCATTGCCCGCAAAGAGGAGTTTCGCAGGCACCGCTCTTGAAATTGTTCTCGAGATCCTGCCTCGGGGTCGAGATGAAGGTCATGGAGCGAAAGGACCTCATCCAAATGAGTGAGATCGTCCTCCTGGGTGTTCGACCGGAAATCAGCCTCTATATGCTCAAACGAAGTAACCGGCCGTCTGTGGTCGAATGTATTGCGCTTGTCCGGTACGAGAATGAGCACGACTCCGCCCGGTTTAAGAACACGTTTGAATTCCTGCAATGCACGCAATGGATTTGCTATGTGCTCGAGCACGTGGGAAGCCAGCACGAAATCGTAGGTTTCATTCGGAATCACCGAAAGATCGCAAGCATCCGTCACGTACCGCCTGCCAAACTTAACCCCCCGATCTTGGTGCTCAGCGGCATAGCTCCAAATGGTTTCGCCTGAAAAATTGGAGTTGTCGATCCGTCGGCAGCGGTCATACACCGGCACCAATCGGTTCCGACAAAAGAATGGGCTTGGCCCGCCAATTTCCAAGCCATCTTTATTCGCCAGAAATGGCTCCATTACGGAATAGCCCCGACACTTTCTGCGGGTGATACGTCGGAACGACCCGTAGGGAAGTTCGTGTAGCCAGCCGACGTAGTATGGATAGTGGTCTATGATCGTTCGAATTCTGCGGAAGTAGTTCGCCGTCATACGCAAACTAGACCAGGAGATCCTTGGCGACGCTCCCCAATCCGTTCGAGTATCGCCAATATCGCAGGCTGGCGATCTCCCTGGCAATGGGCGATAAACGTGAAAACTTTGAACTGGGAAAGCTGCCACGCGCTTTTTGGTGTCTGATTTTCTGCTGAATCAGACCCAGCGCATACGGATGTGGACGAAATGTCGCACAACGATCGCAGAGCCGCTCGCAGACCTCGCTGAAACGTTCTGCTTCGCTAAGGTAGTCACGATCCTTCCGCTTTGAGACCTCCACCTGTTGCCAGAGCGAATCGACATATCCAGGACCAATCTGTTGAGCCTCATGTTTCCGATATTGGATTAGTGCATTCCTGATTGGAGCAAGCTGTGAGACCGAGGCAATAAGAAGAGCTATCCAATGATCATGAATGTGGATTGACGGGATTGGCATGACCAAGCCTCGGAACTTGCTTCGGAAGGCCATGGTCGCGCCCGTAACCCTAGGATGCTTGAGCATGATTTTGAGCCCTTTTCCGCCGGCAAACTTCGCCTGCTGCCGTGAAGTGAAAAAAACGGATTCCCATAGGGTCTTGCCTAGCGGCTCGGCTTCTGCGTCGATCAACTCGGCATCGCTAAAAACCGCTCCAACGCTCTGGTCACGATGGAAGGCCTCCATCACCCGACTCAGCTTTTCCGGATGCCAGATGTCGTCCTGGTCCGCAAGTGCGATGACTTCGCCCCGGCACAACTCGATCGCTTTCTCGAAATTCTTGGTTGACCCAAGATTCTTCTGGCTTAGTTCCACCCGTACAGGGAATGATGCCCGTTGCCTGAATCGTTGAAGAATCTCCGGAGTTGCGTCCGAGGAACAGTCGTCGCAAATGATGAGCTCATCCGGGAGTCTGCGTCTGAGAGGTGATGCTTTCCAGTTGCTCGATGAGAAAGCGCGAGCCGTTGTGGGTGCACATCGCGATCGACAGATCCAGGTCTTTCATCTATGCAGATGTGGGACTCAGATTCGGGCAACGACCGGCTCTGCGCGGAGGACGTGCACGCCATGCCGTCGGAGCACGCTCCACATCGCGGTATCCACGAAAATCTCTACCATCAGAACCGAAGCGCCTCCTCCAGCCGCGCCATAGTGAAGAATCAGGGGGACTGACAAAGCCAAGCTCCCCAGGCCTGCAAGAACATAGACGCGGCTGAGTTGCCGCTCAAACCCCATCGGGATCATGGTCTGTATTGCAAAAACACTGCTCACGGCGATGACAAAGGGCAACATCGCCATCCAGCGCAGCGTAATGACGCAATCTTGCGTGATCGAGCCGAAAACAAACAGGGCAACTGACCGAGCAAACAGGAAAACCAGGAGCGAGGGCAGGAATGAAACTAGACCGATACCGATGAGGCTCTTGCGGATGAAGGCGAGAGCCGCATCTCGTGACTTCGCCGCTAATAAGCTGACATGGGGATAGACCGCCTGCGTGACGGGTGCCAGCAAACCTTGGATGCCTCGGTTTATCTTATCCGCGGCCCCGAAGTAGCCGGCCTGAACGTTACCGGCCAGCATGCCCACCAGAAAAGCGCCCGTATTGGCATAGAGCGTGGTGGCGGCGCTAGAGACAAACAAGTGCCAACCATCCCTTAACGCCTGGGAAATGTCCGCACGGGATGGCCGGCAGAAATCAATATCGAAGTTCGATAGGGCAGTCCAAAGCGCCGCCACCCCAGCTAGCAGAACTCCTCCAGACTGAATGGCCAAGGCCAGCATGTAGTCGGAGCTATGGTGAACGAAGATGAACAGGAGGATAGCCGACAGCACCCTTGCGCCCCCGCTCACAATAGAGATGTAGCGCATCTGCTCCATGCCCTGGAAAAGCCACAACGGAAACAGAATGCTGCCGGGGACCGCGACGTACGCGATGACATAGACTGCGGAGTCGGCACGGAAGCGAGGAACCGCAGCGAGAATCACAAAGAGCACCAGACACCCAAACAACATGAGCACGAACTTGATGAAGAGCACCGACCAGAAGAGTCTGGAGACGTCTTCGCGATTGCCCCGACGGCGGGCGATCTGCTTGGTCGCCGACAGATTAAACCCGTAGTCCGCTAGAATGACAAAGTACTGTGCAAAGGCTTGCGCGAATGCAAGAAGGCCGTAGCGCTCGACCCCCAAGACCCTTACGAGGTAGGGCAGCACGGCAAGCGGAAGAACATAGTTGAGCCCTTGCAATGCATACAGCCAGGCCACGTTGCTAATTAATTTTTGCCGGGTGGGATTCAAGATGGCCATGGAAAGGGCCTACCGCAATTTACTCCGCCATGCCCAGCGACTCAGCCTCATGCCCTCGAAATCCATTCACCATCTTCTTAATCGGAGTGAGGCTCACTGGAAGGTCCGTACTTACTGGATGACGTTTCGGTTAGTTTTTGTCGCGAGCGGGACTCGTTCTCGCTTGGGAAGTCATTGTAAGGTCAAGCAGGTGCCTTGAGTTCACCTCAGACCTCCGGAAGAGGTCCTGCGCCTTTTCCACCACGCCTTAGTCTTCGCAATTGCGCGAACTTTGTCAGTCCAATAAGACGAGACCGTCACAACCCGGGCAGCGACTGCCTGCCCCAGCTGCTTCCGGGGATCATTGGGATCCATGTGTTGCCAGGCTGCCGTTCCGAACACCCAGACTGTCCCGCCCATGAACGCTAGCACCATGCCTATGAGCACGATTAACGTCCGATGAGGACTGGATTTTCTCTCCGGCCAGCTCGGGGAATCCAACACCTTCACCGTTGGAATCTCCTTGGCCTCCTGGATTTTCGCCGATTCATACTCCTCAGTAAGCATCCCGTAAACAACTTCCTGAATTTTGGTTTCGCGGTAAAGGTCAAGCCAGCGAACACCTAAGATCGGAAGCTTCCGAATCGATGGATAAAGCTGATCGGACTGCCCCTGAGAGGGAGTGGCTGCGGCCGGATCAGCACTGGCACCGCTGCCGCCCATTTTCTGCAACTGACTTCTCAGTTCGTCCACGCGCGCGCGCAGAGACCGCACGCGGACATTATTGTCCGTGTAGATCTGCTGCAGCCCGTCCAGTTCTGATTGAGCGGCAATCAATTGACCTTGAAGTGACGCCGCGCCCTCCACCATCGCTTTCGTCTGGGCGTCAACATCGATGACCGTATTACTGCTGGCGTATTGTGCAAACTGACCCGACGCCTTAGCCAGATCTTGCTTCACCTGTTGAAGGCGCTGCTCAAGAAAAACGCGTTCGCGCCGCGCTGCCGATGTCGAGACCAAGGCATTCAGACGGTCCAGTTCGTCAACGTAAGCTTGCGCCATTTGCTGCGCACGCCGTGGGTCCCGGTCGGTCACGACAATACTGGTAACTCCACTCTTCCTGTCTACCGAAATCTGAGTGTTTTGCTGCAATACCTTCCGCGCTGCCTCTTCATAACGAACTCCATAGACCTGGCGCAGGGCGAAGAGGTCAACAATCCGATCCTGAACCGTGCGACTGGCCAGCATGTCCGCCCAGACAGCGCCCGGATCTTTCGTACCCAACAGATCGCCGGCAATACTACCCAACCCACCGCCCCCTAACAAGCCACTGCCCACGCCCCTTCCGCTACCCATCGCTGCCACCATCGCCATGCCTAGGCCGCCTCCCGACTTCACATCGGGAGGCATGAGCTGAGTGGTGGATTCGTACTGTTTTGGAATTAGAATCGCAACAATCGTTGCCAGAACGATGCCACACAAGGTCCAACGCCCCACCGTGCGGCGGTTTAGCCATAACAGCCACGCCCATTCGAAGCCACCCTGTTGCGGTGCTTCGATCAGGTTCTGGCCGTTACCATTCCCCGGTTCGGCAACTTCCATTTGGAGTTGTCGAACCGCGTCCTCGGCTCCGACGGTCTGTTTCACGCTAACGTCCTCAACTCCACCGACCTAAGTATATTGATTTTAGTCTGGATTGAACCGAATTCAAGTCCCAGCAAAAACCGTAAACAAGCGGCCTCAACGACCCTTGGAACCGGTTCACCACAGGGTGCCGAACCAGGCTACCGACCCATCCTATTTGCCGATCCGCCATTTAGGATAGTAGGTCAGCTGAAGCGAAGCCGTGACATCAGATTGCCGGTTCACCGAGATAACAGGAAATCTCCACTGCTCATACTGCAACAAGCCGGAAAACGTCACCGTCTTAGACAACGTGAAGGTACCATTCGCTGAATAGTCAACCAACCGGCCGCCCTCGATGAACCGTGGTGACACTTCCTGCAGTCGATAACCGAATTGAACCTGATTTCGCGGCGAAAAAGAGTAGGTCAGCCAACCTTGACCACCCCGGCCAGCCCTGCCAATCCAGCTAGCCAGAAGGTTACCATCATTAGTGTAGCCGTTTAGATAACGGCGCTGATCGAAGTAGACGAAACCCGGCACAAACTCAGCGGTAGTGGATTCATTAATGCCCTCCGCTCTGAGCTCTAGCTTAGGAATTCTCGGAAATTGAGGCATGTAAATGCCTGGGTTCACATTGGCGCGCGTCGAACCAATGGGCGATACCTCGTCTACAACTAGCGAGTCCATGTAGAGCGTCAACCAGTTCCTCAGGCCGGGAACTCGGTAGGTAAAGTCAGCGGCAGAAATCCGTTTCCCGGGGTTGTTGGCAGGATTTGGCGAGTGGATATAGTAAGTCCGAAAGAAATTACCGAAGGTGACGGGTAGACCCGGTCCGCCGAACATGGCCGTGATGCCCATCCCGAATTCGAGATTGGGGGTTGGTTGAAAGCTGATCTTTTCACCGTGAATAAACGGCTGCGGCGAGATATTAGGACCAACTACGTCTGGATATCCCGGATACGGTTCGCAAGTCGGGGCGGCACAGAATTCCCATTGATGCCCTGACAGTTGTCCTATAAAAAACTCCGTACGGAAAGGTCCAAGGATTTTCGATAATCCCGGGATCTCGTGGGGAGCGACGTTGTCAATTTTGAAAGCCGGGAATGGGGCAGCATTATTGCTCATCAGCAAAGGCCCTGCATCGCCGGGGCCGAGCCATTGGCTCTGCTCGCCAAAGGAAAACTGCACATTATTGATGTTGAGCAAAACCGCGCTGTTGATAAGCTGGAATTGATTGGTCGTCGCCGCTCCATTGGGCAGCGGCGGAGTGAGATTGGCTGCCGCTATCGCTGCGAGCACCTGCGGAGGATCGGAAGGCATCGCAGGCGCGTGTTGGTATTCACCCTGAAAAGAAAACGCCACCGGGCCCACTTCAGCGTCAGCGCTTATGCCAGTGATATTATTGACACCCGTCCAGTAGGGTCGTCCGTAGTCGTTAACGATGGTTTGGCCGAAGTTGTACCCGTTGCGAAGGGGAGTACCGGAGATTCCCATGACCCGCGTGTAAACCGAGTCCACCTGTGCTTCTACATTGGCGGCGCCGTCCAGACGTGTGATCTCTGTGGCGAATTCGCTGGTCAGCATCCTGTATATCTTCCCCGCTTCCCCCGCCTCCATGCCATCGTTCTGAAGCTTATCTCCGGCCTCTTCCAGCATTTTTGCGCACGCCATGCGGGTCCAAGGACGTATCCCGAGCATGTTCGATCGCATGTAGCCCAACGCTATGAGTCGCTCCAGCAAGGGATGAATCCAGCTGTCTAACGGCACGTAAGGCGAAGCCATGTAGGCTGGATTGCGAACTTTCTCCCCGGTATTCTCCGACAGCAGATTCCCCCACGGTGCTCCCCCGACTTCCGGATCGTGGTGGGCACGATAGACTTGCCGGCCGAAGTACCAGCCGAGCGCGCTGCCGACGACGACGTCGGATGGGGAAGTGTTGCTGAGCCGTAACCCGGGTAACCGTAATCGCGGAAGCCAGCCCGTAGGCCGCTATTTGGCTGAGCCAGCCAGGATATTCATGTGCCCAGACACTCGCGATCGACCACGCAATGGCCGAGTGCTCGGAGGGAAACGACGAACCTCCCTTGAAAAAATCTCCATTCGCATTGTCTTGAAGAGGCCGCTGCCTCTGCGTAATTTCCTTGAAAAGGTAGGCCACGCCGGTGGCGTTGATCGCAGCCTCTCCACTCAGAAGTCCGGTTTCCTGCAAATGATCGTTATTGGTCATGTGACCGAAGAGAAAAGAAGCTCCGCCCAAACCGATCAGAGAATACGTTCCGTAATCTGAAATATGCAAGCTGGTTTGCATGTGAGTCGGGTTCACCTGCTTCGCCCACCAACTGTCGCTGGCAATGAATGCCGCCGCAATGCCGGCCCCGGGTAAGATCCACTTGAGATCTTTCGTGCGAAAGCGCGCCGGGCTGGTCCAGAACTCCTTTTGATCGGCCACTATGTGTCGGACAAACGGTGAAACCAAACGATTCTGGGGGTCTTCTCCTGGCTGAAGTTCGTACCCAAGCGCCGAATGCACCGCATCTGCTTTTTGTGTCGATGCGGACTGCGCGCTGGAATGATCTTTGCTTGTGGAATCAGATGAAGGTGAGCTGGATGCGCCAGTCTGCCCTCGAACCTGGACGCTCACAACGATTGCTAACATCACGAGCCGCAACCACCTACACGGGACCCAGCAAGCCATCAGCGGCGTGCTCAACTCTAGAACGTCTTCGCCGCTGAAACGGCGAATGCTACTGACGTCATGACCTGCGCCACTTGCACCGTGTTTTGCCACTTGCGGCTGACTGCGTATATTTTTTGTGGCACAACTACCATATCGCCAGGTTGCATCGCTGCGCTTTCCACGCCGCCGCTAAACAGACCGCCAGAACCGCCAACCACTGAACCGTCGGCTCGAATAACGAAAACAGCTTTTTTGTCGGCCATGTTCGTTGGGCCCCCCGCCTGCTTTAAGAACCACCCTGCACTCTTACCCGGCTTAAACGTAATTGCGGTCGGGTTATAGACAGAGCCATCCACCAGAACTACATTCGGTTTCTTGGGAATGTAAAGCGTATCGCCGGGACGCACCTGAATGTCTGCCGAAGTATTCGCCCAATGCTGCATATTCCCGGAAATGTGGATCACCAGCCGGCCTTCCGGTGGCATGTTCTGCAGGTTTTCCAGCGTCGTTTGATACTGCTGCAATACCGCATCTTTGGCTAACTTGTCGTCCTGATTCTGCTCCGGAACATTCTTAACGTCGGCCGCCTGGGTTTGTACAGTTTGGATCAGATTCGAGCGATTCTTTTCTTGTAACTCCTTGACCGATACGCGCTCGAACACTGCGCCATAGGGGTACGCATCGCCACGGAAGCCGCCGGCACGCTGAATGACCGAACTGAGGCGCTCGCCTTCCTGGATTCCGTAGGTGCCAGGATGGACAACTTCCCCAGTCACGGTGATCATCGCCCCGACATCCTTCCAACCGGTAAGCTGCTTAATGCCGAGAACATCCCCGTCGCGGAGACGGACGTCCGCATCAGGCTCATCAGCCATAGCCTTTGCGATCGGAACTGCCACGTGGTCACTCACAACTTTCGTGCCTTGCTCCACTTCGTAACGCGTTAGATCCGCTTCCTGGGTATAGGCGCCGCGCTTAAAACCTCCAGCCAGGCGAACCAGCGCAGCCGCGGTCATGTTGTCACCGAGTGGATACTTTCCCGGACGGGCCACTTCACCTTCGATCGTGACTGTCGGTGGGTCAAACTTGTTCAGGTCCCGGTGAATGAAAACGCGGTCCTTTGGCTCGAGAGCAATATTATCTTTCGCATCACCTTCCAGCGCCTTGGCCAGATTCACGTTGATTACTTCCAGCTTGCCATCGCTGGTTTTGCGAAAGACCTGAGCGTCGTCAAGCAATGCATCGCGAGTGGTGCCACCAGCCAGGTAGACTGCATCACGAAGGTGCGCGACTCCATTCGTCAAATGATCGCCGGGGTCTCTTACCTCCCCGGTCACCGTAATCACCGGCGGATCCTCGAAATCGAATCTCCCAAAGACGCGCACGATATCGAATGGCTTCAGCACCAGATCCTGATCTTTGCCCGCGAGCGCGTCCCCCAAATTGAACGTGAGTACTTCAGGCGCGAAGTCAGGCTGCGCCAGGCGGATAATTTCCGCATGACTAGTTGAAGGCTCGGGCAATAGATCTTTATACGACTTGATCAGGTCCGTAACTTTCATGCCATCGGTGTAGGCGAACTTGCCCGGACGGGAAACGTGGCCGTCAAGATAAACCGTCTTATCTGCGTAGGGCAGGATCGGAGTGATCTTGATCTTGTCTCCATCTTGCACAACGAAATCTTCGAGTGCCTTGTTAACGCTGGCATCGTTATCCGTCTCCGGAATGTCGAGACGCAGCATAGTGCGGCTCTCGTGGCTCTCCACCCGTTCCACGTCCACGTGGCGCAAGGTGCCGGACGGCAATACGCCGCCCGCCAGTTCCAGAACGTCTGCGAGACCTTTTTCGCCGTTCAATTCATAGATTGCCGGCCGTCGCACCATGCCCTCGATCGTGACTTCACCCTTCAAAGGCGGAACTTGGATTGTGTCTCCAGCCTGCAGTCTTTGCACGTCGCCACGAATACCGTGTAGTAACAGGTCGTAAACGTCGACTTCCTGAACAAGTTTATTGCCCCGATAGTGGCGAAGAATCCGCAACGAGCCACCTGATGTCGGCCCCCCCGCAATGTACAGAGCATTGAGGGGCGTGGAGAGTGAGCTCACGTCATAGGCGCCGGGACGCTCGACATCGCCGGTCACATAGACACGTACGGTGCGGATGCGGGAAAGCGACACATCGGCATCAACCCCGCGGAACTGGCCACGCAGCACGGTCTGCACCAGATGTTGCACATCCCCTAAACTGCGCCCTGACACTTCCACCGCGCCAACCTCGGGCAACGCAACCCGGCCTTCGCGATCTACCACCCGCTGCAGCCGCTGCGAAATTCCGCCCGTGAGCGTAACCGTCAGCCCGTCACCGGGACCGACCACATAGTCTGGCCCTGCTGGTAAATCCATTGGAAGCTCATCGAGGTTTCCTGTGCCGTTGCGGAAAACATCTTCGCCGAAGCGCTCCAGCCTGGGCGAACGCTTAGAGTACTGGGCATACAAATCGTAAAGCGAGGGCACGTCAGCATATGGGTTGGGCCGATGACGTAGCATTGGCTGCTGCGGCGGTTTAGGAAATGAATATTGCTGCAGAGGAAAACGGTTCTGGTCTTCTAGGCGTGCTTGCTGCGGAAATCCAGAGGACCCGTTCTGTCCGAGCAAGGAGCCGATCGACGAACCAAATGGGGATCCAAGCGATGAACCCAGCGAGGAACCTAAATCGGGCGTCAAACCTGGGGCGCCCCCGGCACCACTAGCCCCCATGCCCTTTCTCGACAATCCTGAAGACAGGCCGCTTGTCTGGCTTGCGCTTAGCAGACTTGGAAGCTCATCGGGCTGGATGCTCGCCATCTCGCTTTGATCGCTGTCCATGCCAAAGTAGCCCTGTGATGGTTGCGTCTGCGTCAACTCAAGCTGACGACGGTAATCGGTCGATGGCTCCTGCTGAGGCATTTGGGATGGATACTGTTGCTGCGGGTACTGCTGCTGAGGATATTGCTGCGGGTACTGCCGCGATGGATATTGCGACGCTGGGTATGGTGGCTGGGTAGGCGTTTGCATGTTCTGCGTCTGCCCGAACTGGTAGGGCACCGTGCCATAGGGAAGATACTGAGTCAGGTAACAATCTAAGTCGTTCTCGTGCTTGAGCCAGTAGGCCTCCTCTTGGCTCGGAGTTCGCTTCGTGTTCGTGGTTGAAGATGACTGATCCGGTTGCTTGGCCGCGAGCGCCTCCGTACCGGTCGGCATTGGCTGTCGGCAGGGCAAGTCTCGCGCCAGTTCCTCGCGCGTGGGTTTGGCCTTGATGTACGCGCGATCGACGATCTCATGGGTTGCGATCACCCGGATGTTGTCATCTTGGCGTATTAGCGTGAATAGAGATTCATCCGTGAGGTCGTTAGGATCAAGTAGCCGTCCCTGCTCGAAAGCTTTTCTCACCAGCGCCTTCTTAACTTGCAGCAGCAATCCCGGTTCTTCGCGAAGGATGGAGAGGATTCTGTCGGCTGAAAGCGAAACCATCTGCTCCGCTTCATGTTCCGCGCGAGAGTTCGCTTGATCGATCGCAGTGCTGCGGCTGTAGGCTGCGGGCTGCTGGCTCCAGGCAGTCGCAGAAAATACCAATCCTGCACAAAGCAAAGTCAACTCGACGCGCTGACGAAATATTTGGAAGAATCTACTCATAACACCTCTGCACGGCTGGACGACGCCGGGATCTCTTTCTGTCAGAAACGAGGCGAAACACTTCGATTTGAGGCGGATGGGATTCGCAAGCTCCGATCGCAGAATCTTCGAATCGCCGATCAAAGAGGCTCGACATCCGCCTCATCCACTTCCACCGCGACCGAACGCATGATCAGATCGATGGAAAGCACCACGCGAAACTTGTCTTTGCGGCGCACCAGGATTCCTTGTGTCCCCGCCAAGGGACCGTACTTGACGCGAACCCGGTGCCCAACCTTCAGGTAGGGATGCGGTTCGGCACGAACACCTTTGGCTAATCCGTTGACCAGAACCTCGATCTCCGCGTCAGGCAGCGGCGCAGGATGGCCGTTGAAGCTCACGAACCGTACGACACTGGGTACCTGCAGCACTCGCAAGCGATCCTTCAAATCGAGGTGGACAAAAACGTAACCCGGAAAAAGCACTAAATCTAATTCCTTGCGCCGGTCTTTCCATCGGCGAACGCTGCGATACACGGGCAAGAAATAACTCACACGCCGCTCTTCCAATTGCCGCGCGACTTGCTTCTCGTGACGCGAGCATACATGGGCCGCATACCAGTGAGATTTCAACTGGTCTGCCGGTGGCGGGTCGGAAGGCAAAGATCCGGCTGCGGGAACGAGATCAGAGCTTTCTGTCAAAGTCGACACCCTTCCACCCTAAGACCCTAGCTGTAGCTTCGCCCCCTCACTTACAGGGCGTCTGTGAGCTAACCCTCATCAATTCCGTTCGTTTAGCGGTCTTCCCTGCTGGGCGACACAGTTACTTGTCCTCGCAGCAGAATCCCGCACCGCCAATGTCCTATCCAAACCCCTGTCAACGCACGAAGTCGCGGAGAAGTGAGCTCGAGCGGCTTACAACTCCGCGACCCGGAGAACTGCCAACGGCAGCCACATCACTGGCGCGACCGCCTCGCCTGCTGACCCCGTTCTATTCGTAGTCCGCATCCGCGCGTTTAAATTCCAACTAATTCCTGCTTGTTTCGCAAAACACTCAAAATGCCCTGCTCGGATGACTCGACGTGCCGGGAACGAATATCCACAAATGCCCAATAGAAAATGCCGCTATTCCGCTCGGCGGCCAGGGCCAGAATCTTCATTTCCGGATAACGGCCCAGCAGAAATCCGCTCAGGCCGGGCCGAACTTCGGGATTCTCCAACGCGATGATCAAATAGTCAGGACGCGTGCGTTCCACCAGTTCGGTGATTTCCGCTTCATCCTGGGTTTCACCGACGACTTCGATGTCGGGTTGATCCCCGATCGTCGCCAGGACCAGATCCTTCATCAATCGCGGCCGATTCGCAACCAACACTCTGATTTTTTGCACGACCCTCTCCGTGCCCGACAGTCTCTCCTGTTCTACCCAAAAAAGTAAGACTCAAATCAGATCCAGAGATTCAACGCAGGTAGTACCCAGAAGGTTCCGTCAAGGGCTGGCAATCCTCCCCGCATCTTCAAAGGATGAGTACCCAAAAAGTACCGCTGCCGCACCTGCGGCATTGGGTCATACGACTGCCCCCGGCATTCGGCACAGCTCCACCGCACCTAGTCGGTCGGTCGCCCCCAATTTGCGTAACATCCGATGAATGTGGTTTTTCACCGTCTGTTCCGAGAGGTTTAATTGCGAGGCTATTTCCTTATTGGTGAGTCCACGGCTAATCATTTGAACCAGTTGCTGTTCCCTGCGGGTCAGACCGAGATTGTGCCGGATCATAATGCTGGCCGGATGGCTGTTCTGATCCGCCACCCGTTCAAACAATGTTAAACAAAGGTTGGGCGGACAAACCGCTTCACCATTCGCCACCGAACGAACCGCAGCCGCCACCTCCATTGCGGAGGCGTCCTTCAGCACAAAACCGACAATCCCATCTCGCACTGCACGCAGAAAAGTTTCCGGGTCGGCGTCCATCCCGATCATTACCACCTTGAGGCCGGGAATCGCCGCACGCACCTCTGAGACCAGTCGCAATTCCGAAAGAGCAACGGCAGCGGAGTCCGAGAGCAAGACATCCGGCCCGGCACTGCTGATTTGTTCTACAACGTCGGGTGAGAAGGCGGACGCTCCAACTACCCGGATGTCGCTCTTCTTGCTCAGAATGCGCGTAAGGGCTTCGCGCAAAAGGCGATTCTCCGCCAAAATGAAAACCTGTACGGTTTCTGCCAAATCAGACATAACAAAACCTCAACACCTTCGCATGCGCCCCCTCACGCGATGTTCTTGGTGCTCCTAAGTGAACTGCGTTTTTGTTGCACCCAAGGATATATGGTTTCGCCGCAAAATGCGAGAAGGATGGCAGTTAATATTTGCATCCCTCCCATCTAGCCATTAGGATCGCCGAACCCTCTCGGATATGGAATACTGTGGTTTCCTTAGGCAGCTGGCGCGTAGTCTTACTAATCCAGTCACCATCGTCAGTTCTGCGGGCTTTTCGATCTTGTGCCTTACCTATTCTAAGGAAACCATTTTGCCACAAAGCGATGGCTCTTGGGTACCGTTCGCCCCATGGAAGTTAAAATCGAACCGCCACTCCAGAGGCCAGGCGAAGATTGTGCCGCTCAAAGCTAGGCGACCCAGTCTTGATTTCATCAGCTTGAATGCGCCAGCTAAGCAACCGCATCAGCCGGAAGTCAGACTCCTGCTCCCAGAGCTTCCGCGAATGACGTATCCGATCCTAATGGTGGAGAGCCACTTCCCTGTGCATGCACCGCCCCGAACAGGCACTCGGCAAACGGCCGAAACCTTCCGATCGGGGCTCCCCCGCGCAGACCGAACAGGAAATTCTGCTGGCTCACGCTTCCAGACTGCCCGCTAAAGTCCGCAACCGCTCCAAAATAGCGAAGGTATTTTTTCTCCACCGATGCGCCCCAGCCGTTGAGATTAGAGCTTTCGGCTGAAAGCGGGTCGCAGACAACTCTGGCGGCGGAGAATATCGCCTGGCAGCGAGCCCCGCCCACATGAGAGTATCCGAAGAAAATGTCCCCATGGTTAGGCGCTTGCGTTTCTTGGGTTTCACGTGCGGAATCCGAGGTCTTCTGGTCAGTGGAGACCCTCATCCGTTGAGCATCACGGGAAGCCCTATACCAAAGCGGCTTTCCGTGAAGAACATTAGCTCCCCCGCGAATGGGATTAAGGGCAACCCGCGCCGTGTCAATTAAAAAACGGTTCTGCGTCGCACCCTCCACCCGTCGCACAACCTTGCTGTCCAAAAAATCCTCGCCGATCAGCCAACCAGTGCCGCCGAGCGGCGTCATCACAATGTCAATCTGCCCCACCCCAGTCAAGCAATGTCGTGAACAAGGGTACGACCCGTCGTAGTTCCACGGCGGCCTGTTTTTCGTGCCGTACTTCTCGACGGTGACCTCACTCACGGGCCCAAGATTCCACTGCGTACTGTACGCGGCATTCCACAATCCCGCCTTAAAACGACTCCACCAGTAAGCCTTGGTCTTGGAAAACTCTAGTTTCTCCGACCGAGGATCATTTTGGATTTGGATAAAGCCGGTCAAGGCCCCCTGAATGGGATGCCCGACATAACCGAACCAGTTGGGATCACCGTCGTTCCACCCCGAGTGTACCCACTCGGAGAGCGACTGCTTGTAGTCCCGCCAAAAGTGATTGAATGGTATTCCGTTTTCCGACACCACCCAATTGAAGTCAGTGTGCACAACGTACGCCTGCTCAATCACCAGGAAAGTAAACGACTCGGTTAAAGCTTCCCGCCAGTGAAACCCCTGCGTCTGCGGAGGCACAGGAGTCGCTCCTTCCGAGCCTGGTTCACTATCCGTCGTCGCTGCACTGCGATCGATAGAACTCCGGTGAGACGCAAAGATTTGCTCCTGCGTCGGCTTGACCTGCGTAAGCGAAGTACAGTCCTCAATTGTGCTCTTGCTTGCATCACAGCGAGAGGACGGCAGTTGGGCAAAGCAGAGCTGGGACAAAAACAGAACAGGCAACAAAAGAACGGACGATTGCACTACGACGAGGGGAACCGAACTGCCTGCGCTAACTCTCATCGCTTGACGAACCGCTCATAATAGCAGAAGCAGTGCCTTTTCTGACCCCGGCCACTTATACTAAAAATTGATATGGCGCTGCTGACTTCAGCCCTCGTGTCCCTGCTGGTTCTAATGCTCGCGGGTTCGTGGGTTTATTGCGTACTAACCGCCATCGCGGCGCGCCGTTACCTCGCTGTCTCTCCGCCTGCGCTCACCGCGCCCCCGCCGATCAGCGTCCTGAAACCGCTCTGTGGACGAGACGATTGCCTGGAAGAGAATCTGCGAAGCTTTTTTACCCAGGATTATCCAGACTACGAAATTCTCTTCGGGGTCGACAAGCTTGACGACCCAGCTGTCGCGGTCGTGGAAAAAGTAAGCCGCGAGTTTCCCCAGGGGCCGAAGGTCCACCTGATCGAAACCGGCGTGCCCACTGTTCCCAACGCGAAATCTCACAGTCTGGGGCGCCTGGTGGCGCTGGCCGAACACAGCATCGTGGTCATGAGTGATAGCGACGTCTATGTCCCACCCGACCTGTTGCAGCGTATTGCAGGCGAGTTCGAGCCCGCCGAATCCCAGCCGGCCGCACTAAAGCATCCGCCCGTGGGCGTGGTCACCTGTCCCTATCGCGCTGTCCCCGGACAAGGTTTCTGGTCGCGCCTCGAAGCGATCGGCATGAACACAGAATTTCTAGCCGGTATTTTGGTGGCATGGCTGATCGGCGAAATGGATTTCGCCCTCGGCCCAACCCTTGCCGCCCGCCGCGAAGTAATCCAAGCCATGGGCGGATTCGCCGACCTGGGCCATTACCTCGCCGAAGATTTTTTAATCGGCAACCGCGCCTCCCGCCTCGGATACCGCGTCGTCCTCTCCTCCTGCGTGATCGAGCACCGTATCGGCAGCCAGACCCTCAAGGGAAATCTGCAGCATCGCCTGCGCTGGGCAAGAAGCACTCGGCGCTCCCGCCCCGTAGGCTACTGGGGGCAGATCTTCACCAACCCCCTTCCACTTGCTCTACTCCTATGGCTGGCAGCGCCAAAGCTTTGGCCAGTCGTCGTGGTCACTGCTGTGCTTCGCGCGTTGGCCGCGTGGAGCACAGCCAAGCAGGTTCTGCACGATCCGCTCACCAGCCGCAGATGGTGGCTGATTCCACTTCAAGATGTGATCAGCGCCGGCGTCTGGGTCGCAGGATTTTTCGGCAACACCATCGATTGGCGGGCCCGCCGCTACAAACTATCACGCGACGGCCGTTTTCAATTCCTCGGAATCGCATCCAGACCAACCGGCGAAGCCACGCATGTCGGTCAAGCACCCGCAATGGCATTTCATCAACCCGGCATCGCTCCTCACAAAACCGACGATGAAATTCTTCAACAGTAGCCATGTCCTCAGAGATCCGCATCCTGTGCAGACCGAATGTGTCGGCCTTGCAACCGGGGGCCCCCCATCTCGCGGGGTTTGATAACCTTGTTAATCTGGACCAATCGATGGAACAATCCGCCGCCACGAGAAGGGATCCGCATGCCAAGCCCACTCTTCGAATTGCTCGACCCGGCTGGATCGTTGCCGCAGCGGCTAGTCTCGTCTTCCTCGTAAGCATCGGCAGCCCTCCGCGCCTCATGGACGACGTGGATGCAGTCCAAGCACAAGCTGCCCGCACCATGCTCGCATCCGGAGACTGGGTCACCGCCCGCCTTGACGGTGTTGCCTATCTCGAAAAGGCCCCGCTCAATTACTGGATGATGGCCGTAGCGTATCGAATCTTCGGCGTCCACGACTGGGCCGCGCGGCTTCCGCATGCCCTCGCGGTGGTGCTCTTGTGCTGGGTCACCTACCGCTTCGGGCGCTGGGCTTTTGATGAGACTGCCGGACTATACGCGGGGATCGCACTCAGCACCTGCGCCGGGCTTTTTCTCTTCACCCGAATCCTGATCCCCGACGCCGTTCTGACCCTCGCCATTACCGTAGCCATTTGGGCATGGCTGCGCCTGCTTGAACCGGATGAGGAACATCCGCTGCGCTGGTCGTTCATGCTGGGCTGTAGCTTAGGAGTTGGATTGCTGCTGAAGGGCCTGATCGCGCTTGTCTTCCCGATAATAGCGGCGCTGGCTTACATGGCTCTCA
Organism: uncultured Acidobacteriota bacterium; assembly: GCA_963696635.1. Lineage (GTDB taxonomy): Bacteria > Acidobacteriota > Terriglobia > Terriglobales > Acidobacteriaceae > JABDBE01. The sequence continues at coordinate 98,408 of CAVOKX010000019.1, read as the reverse complement.
CCCGCAGCCTGTTTTCTCGGGCAGCCTGGCGTCGACTCCATCTCCAGGTCGCAATCTTCGTCGCCTTAGCTATCTCGGTGCCCTGGTACGTGCTCGCAACTCTGCGCAATCCTCCCTATTTTGCGTTCTCCCTGCACAGCGGGCCGGGCGAGTACCGCGGATTTTTCTGGTTCTACTTTTTCAACGAACACCTTCTGCGTTTTCTGGGCCTGAGATACCCGCGCGATTACGACACCGTCCCCAGATTCTGGTTCTGGATTCTCAACCTGCTCTGGATTTTCCCCTGGTCGTTCTATCTGCTCTCCGCGCCGACGCTCGACTACAAGCCAACTTCGCGCGCAGGAAGAACCAGGCTAATGGCCGCCTGCTGGATCGGCGCAGTGATGTTGTTTTTCACCTTCTCGACCACGCAGGAATATTATTCAATGCCAATCTATCCCGCGCTGGCCCTGCTAGTGGGATCGGTTCTCAGCCACGGCGCCCGCTGGGTACGCGCCGGCACTTATGCTCTACTAGCGACATGTACGATCCTGTTTGCCGCGCTCTCGATTCTGCTTCTGTCAGTCTGGCGCGTGCCTGCGCCGGGTGACATCTCGCAGGCCTTGACCCAACATCCTGAACTCTACACCCACTCCCTTGGCCACATCTGGGACCTCACCCTCAACGCCTTCGCCTATTTGAAATTGCCGCTGGGACTCGCGGCGCTCGCTTTCGCAGGTTGCGCTCTAAGTTTGGTGTTCTCGCGGAATCACATTCGGAGAACCGTACTGGTAGTAGCCGCCAGCATGATCGTTTTCTTCCAGGCTGCCCGCATTGCCCTCATCCGCTTCGACTCCTATCTCGGCTCCTATCCGTTGGCACAGCGACTGCAGCAAAGTCCCCCGGGCCAGTTGATCGAAGCGGACGCTTACTATGCCTTCTCTTCTGTCTTCTTCTACACCAATCGGACGGCGCTGCTGCTGAACGGTCGTATCAACAATTTGGAGTACGGCTCATACGCCCCCGACGCTCCTCACGTCTTCATCGATGACAGCCAATTCGTCTCGCTGTGGACGGCAGACTCCCGATGTTACCTTCTCGTCTACGGCGCGGACGTGCCCCGCCTGGAGCAACTCGTTGGCCAGCCCAACTTGCACGTTGTAGCCGAAAGCGGCGGGAACTATTTGCTGACCAACCGAGCGCTTCCTTGAGACAAGGAATTTCAAGCTCAAAGCGGAGACGGCGAACTGTCCGCCGTTCATGCGAGCCGTCCAGCAGGCTGCTGAAAAACGTTCGATTCATTTCATTCTGCACAATCAGCACACACTTCATGCGCACATTTCCAGGGCGCGACAAATCGCATGCCCGGCCCACGCCACTCACCGAACCGTTCTGTAGGGCAGGTTGTACCAGTCCCCGCTCTATCCTTCATTGGCAATTAATAGAAACCCTTGCCCGAAGGGGTGCAGGTCGAGCCCGGTGTTCGTTGCCGGCCGACTCTAAGGTCAATACGTGCTGCGCGTTATTCCCTGCCGGAGTCTTTCTTTTCTCCATCTGAATAACAAGACCACCCATTTTGCCGAGTATCTTGGCCAGTTTCCCTCGGTTTGTCTCGTTTTGTGCTCTTTTCTGCAGTTTCGACCAACGCTGCAAAATCCGCCATTCCTTGGGTTCACGGTTCTTCATCAGTTCTCCTGTGCCACTATTTGCGACTGACGAAGTGCGCATCTCTGATACTACGACGGACGAAGTGCGAGGCAATCCGAAATCGGTGATAGAAAAGAAATTCTTGCCTAATCGTTCCAAATCGGGAATCGCAACCCCACATAAACCGTCGCAACAAGCCGGAACCCGAGGGTGAGCTCGCCGCTACACCCGCGCGGGTACGAGGGCCGAAACGATCCACTCGCTAAGGGGATGGAGTTCTCCACAGTCCAGGCACCGAGTCGCGGCAAATTGCGCCGCGCAGTGCGGACACACTGCCCGAGTTTCGAACGTGTCGAAGGGCTGACCGCACTGTCCGCACTTCCAAAGGTTTCCCAAAGGCGGCGATATTTTACATTGCGGACAGGCGAACCCTTCCCGCCGCGGCAACTTTGCGAAACGTAACAGTGCCTGCGCTTGTCGCAGCCCACCCCAGCAGTTCATCAGCATGAAGACGGCGAGCACTGCAAACCAGATGGAATGGAGCCAGAGGGCCAGAATAATGAAGCCGGCGACCCCCAGCAAACCGATGCTCGCGGCCACCATCAAACTGCGTCCGCGCCCAATCACAAACCAGAGAAGCGACCGAAGGATCTGCCCGCCGTCCAGCGGATAGATGGGCAGCATGTTGAAAATCAGCAGCACAACATTTATCAACCAGACGGCCCGCAGCAGCGCATGAACATCGGGCATTGTTTCCGCCCATCCCAACCATCGGCTCAGTGTCCCGAGCGCGAACAACACCGGCAAGAGAGCCACATTCACCAGCGGTCCCGCCGCAATGCTCCAGAGGGTCGCACCTGGCCGTTGTGGCGGGTTCACATAAGCCACTCCACCGAGAGGCCACAACACGATCTGGTTCGCGGTTCCCCCGACTTGCCGGCAAGCCAGGGCGTGACCGAACTCATGCAGCATCACGATCAAGAACAGCGCCAGATACTCCAGCACATTCCAGGTAAGCGACGAATAACGGCGCGATTGGTTGCTGATTTCAAACGCTGCCACCAGAAACCAGGACCAATGCAGAAACAAGTCGATTCCGTCAAAACGAAACAGACGGATCGAGCCCTGGCGATTCGGCATGTGGGCAGTCTACTTCATAATCCAACTGCTGGACACTTTACAGAAGTGACCCGGCCAAGGTGCGCAGAGGCTTGTTCCCATGATCTGCGCGTCCATGATCTGTGGCTCCAAAGATCTGCGCGTACCCATGATCTGTGGCTCCAATGATCTGCACGTTCGGCTCGGGCTCGCGTCATCATGAAGAAGGCAGGAAGACCCGAAGTTCATTCGACCGCTGCAATATCTCCCACGAGACATCCGACCGAATGGCTCGCGTACCTGCCACCGGCTCAAACGGAGGGTTCCGAAACTGTTGCCACTTATGTCAGGATAGAGTAGTAGACGTACAGCAACGCCCGGGTGGCGAAACTGGCAGACGCACGGGACTTAAAATCCCGGGTCCCGAAAGGGACGTACCGGTTCAATTCCGGTCCCGGGCACCATCAACCCTAGCCGTTGCATAAGTTTACTGGACCTTCGCGCTGCGCGCTTCGACGGGCGTCGGAGCGGCTTCCGCCAAAAAGGGCCCCGAACGGGCCCCGTTCTCGGCGCGGGCAGGTTTTCAGTGGACTCCTCTTTCTCCAGTCTCGGTGGTATCACTTCCCTCATAGGAGCAATTGGCACAGACATCTCCTTTCCTGTTTTGTGAACGACATGACGGCAAGAACCAAGCCCTACCCCGCATGTTTGACAATACCTCTGATTAGTCGTACGGCTTCGTAGTAAATTATAAGTATGCTTTATGACAAAAAGCATACCTTACGGCATGAGGAAGTGATATTTCGTGGCGATATGCTCGCGGCTGGCCTGAACGACCACAAAGGAGAGTCCCGCTGCCGTCTCCTTGCGTTGCTGGCGGGATGCCGACAGTTGCCTCGTCTACTGGCGGAAGCCAGACCGTCAGGACGGCCCGATGCGTTTACGGACTTGATCACGTATCGGCTCGCGTCTCGCCCCGAGCACCGCACCCTGTTGCGAAAGATAGATGTGTTGCTCAAACGATATCGCCTACGCTGGGGCGTCGAATCCGTGGTATTTGCACGGCCAGGGAAAAATCGGGTTATCCAATTTCCGCTCGTTGGGGCACCCGGGTCTACTCCGCGTGGTGACAGGGGCAAAGAGATTTTCACGGTTCAGCAATTGCTTCGTCTTACGGAGTTACAGGCGCTGGACCGGGTACGGGAGTGTGCGGAGTGCCAAAGGTGGTTTATGGCAAGGCGGCGCAATCAGAATTTCTGCCAAGTAGTTTGCCGTCGTCGGAAGCAACGCGGGCAACAAAACAAAGAAGCGTTCGCACTCTATCAGAAGTGGTATCGGCGAGAACAAAAGATCAAAATGTGGGAATCTCGATTGCGCCGAGCGCGTCCTTCGGTGAGGCAGCAAATACGAGCAGAAATTGTAGAACTTAGGAACAATGGAAAAGCGTTTCTGGAACAAAGGTGGAGGTTACTTCAAGCCGACAAATAGCGTGACTCCCGCGACCATGAGAATTACCTAGCCGCCGTTAATCAGTGTAATTGCGATGTTGCAACAGTTAGGCCGTCCGGTCGATTGTAGTTTCTGGTTTGCCGACCACGTACCAAGCGATTCGGCCCGATAGTCACATTGCAGTGTGCCCGCAATCACTGCACGCTCCTGCTTGGTCTGATTAAAGTTGATAAGTACTCCCTGGTTCGTTGGTAGCTTTCGACGACTCGGCAACAGTTGGTAAGCCGCACTGCCACCCACCAGCAAGAAATCAGGAGAAATAAAATAGAGGCCAGTCATGAAACGAATCAGCATTTTGCTTTTGATTCTCTGTACGTGCTTCGTGTCCGTGGCATGGGGGCAGCAGCCAACGGGCAAAAACTGGGCCGAGTTCCACCGGCACAATATGCAGCGTTTCAACCCGTATGAAAAGACTTTGAACGTCCACAATGTTGGGAGCCTCAGCTTGAAGTGGAGTTACAAAACCGGCCTCGTGAGTGTTTCGTCGCCCGCCGTGGCGAACGGGGTAGTTTATGTCGGCAATGAGAACTTCAAAGTGTACGCACTGAAGGCCAGCACCGGCGCGCGCCTGTGGAGTCGCAATGTCATCGGCGTCCGGGCTGATTCCTCACCCGCCGTGGCGAATGGGGTGGTCTATATCGGCTCGGCGTACCACAATGTCCACGCGCTGAACGCGCTGAACGCCAAGACCGGCGCCCTTCTGTGGAGCTACGCCACCGGCGACGGGGTGTTCTCCTCGCCCACGGTAGCGAATGGGGTGGTGTATTTCGGCTCGCATGACCGCAACGTGTACGCGCTGAACGCCACCACCGGTACGCTGCTGTGGAGCTATGCCACTGGAGGTGGTGTGACTCCTCGCCCGCCGTGGCGAATGGAGTGGTGTATGTCGGCTCGGGGGACAACATATACGCGCTGAACGCCACCACCGGTACGCTGCTGTGGAGCTACACCACCGGCGATTGGGTGTTTTCCTCGCCCGCGGTAGCGAATGGGGTGGTTTATGTCGGCTCAAGGGACGGCAACGTGTACGCGCTCAACGCCAGCACCGGTACGCTGCTGTGGAGCTACGCCACCGGAGAGTATGTGGACTCCTCACCCGCCGTGGCGAATGGGGTGGTGTATGTCGGCTCGGAAAACAACAACGTTTACGCGCTGAACGCCAGCACCGGTACGCTGCTGTGGAGCTATACCACGGCTCCTGGTGCTTTCCTCGCCCGCGTGGCGAATGGAGTGCTGTATGTCAGCTCACGCAACGTGTACGCGCTAGATGCCACCACCGGCGCCAAGCTGTGGAGCTACAAAACCACCAATGGCTGGGTCCTCGCCCGCGTAGCGAATGAGTGGTTTATGTCGGTCGAACGGCGGCAAAGTTTACGCCTTCGGCCTGAAGTAGGTCGGCGTAACGACCGAATGACCCGCTTGAGACGAGACATGCTTGAACAGGTTCTTTGTTGCCCTTCCCGTACGCGATCACGTGCCGAATCTCAAGCTAAAACCTACAGCAGCGTGATGCTCACTGACGAGCAACTTCCGTTATCAGCCATTACACTCATTGAGCCTGTGCACGAAAATCACAGCCTCCTGTTCGCGTGCATCTTCTCAACCAAACAATCCCGTCCCGAAAGGACGTACCGGTTCGATTCCGGTCCCGGGCACCATCCAACTCTAGCCGTTGCTGCCATTTCAGTCGAGCAGGCGCGGATGAATTTGATCGCCGCGCTCGACATGGCGGACCATCAGGCTCAGCCTCGAGTCATCACGGTCGAAGTCGGATGATAGCCCTTAGGCTCCTGCGTTTGGGAGCCGGGGCGATGGTATCTTTATGATGGCGGAGAGGGGCCCGTATTTCCGCATCCTTTGTTTATGGACGTTCTCAAGCAACTTTTCGAGCAGTACTTCCACTCGCCCGTCGTGCGTGCGCAGCCGCTGCAAGGTCAACTCGGGGGGTCGGGGCGTCGCATCATTCGCCTCGCCAGCGAAGAACTCAGTGTCATTGGCATCTTGTACGATGTGCGCGAGGAGAATGTCGCTTTCCTGGAATTCTCGAAGCATTTTCGCCGGCACGGCCTCCCGGTGCCTGAAATTTATGCGGAAGATCTAAGACATGGCGCCTACCTCGAACAAGACTTGGGAGATACAACGCTATTCGAGTTCCTTTCGCAAAATCGTGCCGGCGAGGACATTGGTCCCGCTGCCATTGAAGCGTACCGACAAGCTTTGGCGACTCTGCCGCGGTTCCAGGTCGAGGCTGGACGCGACTTGAACTACAAGGTCTGTTACCCGCGCCCGAGCTTCGATCGCCAGTCTATCGCCTGGGACCTGAACTATTTCAAGTATTATTTCTTACGCCTCGCCGGAATTCCTTTCAGCGAACCGGCCCTTGAGCGGGATTTTGGCCGTCTGTCGAAGTTCTTGCTCACCGCTGAACACGGGTATTTCCTCTACCGCGACTTTCAGTCCCGCAACGTCATGCTGCGCGACGGCCAGACGTTTTTTCTGGACTATCAGGGAGGCCGCAAGGGCGCCCTGCAATACGACGTTGCTTCGTTGTTGTACGATGCCAAGGCTGATCTGCCGCCACACCTGCGCCAGGAACTGCTGGATCATTATCTTGACCGGCTTGCAGACTTCGTCCCGCTCGATCGCGAAGCCTTCATGCGGCACTACTACGCCTACGTTTTTGTGCGTATCATGCAGGCCCTAGGCGCCTATGGTTTTCGCGGCTTCTTTGAACGCAAGTCCCATTTCCTGCAAAGCGTGCCCTTCGCGCTGAAAAATGTGCGCTGGCTGCTTCACAATGTCCAACTGCCCATCGAGTTGCCCACCCTGGTCGACGCATTCACAAGCATGCTTGGTTCCGAGAAACTACGGAGCCTGGCTTCTGACTCAGATTCGCCGCAATTGTCGGGCGCTACCTCCGAAACGGGACGTCTTGTCGTGCGAATTTTCAGCTTCTCTTTTCACCGGGATGGCTTGCCTAAAGACGAAACCGGAAATGGCGGTGGATTCGTCTTCGACAGCAGATCGGTGCCCAATCCCGGCCGGGAAGAGCGATTCAAGGCGCTTACAGGCAAAGACGCGCCCGTGATTGAATACCTGAATCAGCAAGAGGGCGTGCACGAGTTTCTCGCCCATGCCGCGTCGTTGGTGGATGCCAGCGTCAGCAACTATCAGCATCGCCGATTCAAGAACCTCATGATCTCATTCGGTTGCACGGGTGGGCGACATCGCTCCGTCTATTTCGCCGAGCAATTGGCGAACCATTTGCGCGAAAGAAAGGATGTGCAGCTGATCGTGCGGCATCTCGAGTTGGAGAAGATAGGCAAATGAGGGCCATGATTCTGGCCGCGGGCTTGGGTACACGTCTGCGTCCACTTACCGGAAATCGGCCTAAGGCCCTTGTCGAAATAAATGGCCGGACTTTGCTTGAGATCACCCTCGCCCGGTTGCGCGGCTCCGGGATAAGGAACGTAATTATCAACGTGCATCATTTTGCGGCCATGATTCTGAACTATCTAGAAAACAACAAGAATTTCGGCATGAATATTGTGATCTCTCGCGAGGAGATCTTGCTTGATACGGGCGGCGGCCTGAAACAAGCAGCCTATTTTTTTCTCGAGCATTCTGTCGATCGTGAAGAACCATTCCTTTTGCACAACGTCGATGTCCTCAGCACGATTGATCTCCCGCGGATGGTGCAATTCCATACTGAACATCAGGCTCTGGCGACACTGGCGGTGCAAGAGCGAGAAAGTTCGCGGCACTTGCTGTTCCAGGAGGACTCCGAGCTTTGCGGAAGGCGAATCGGACGGGATTCCCCAGCCGAATTGGTACGCCCCTCACAACGGGTGCAACCGCTCGCTTTTTGTGGAATCCACGTGATTTCCCCTCGTTTTCTCACAATGATGAACGAGGAAGGATCGTTTTCAATTGTCACCTCCTACTTGCGCCTCGCTGGAGCCGGCGAAAAGATTCTCGGCTTCCGCGCCGATGAATACTACTGGCGCGATTTGGGAACGCCGGAAAGTGTGGCCCAAGCCGCTGAGGATTTGCAAAGCGCGACTCTGCCGTAACCCCTCAACTATGTTCCAACATTGCGCCCGGAGCATTGTGATTTGAGCAGGTTTCTAGTGAGCGCCCGGACTTCGTCTAGACAGTCGCTTCAGCCCGGGCTCTATCGGGAGCGGAATCTCGCTGCCGCCGCAGTTCGCTCAGAAATCCTTCGGCCGTCAGGTCAGTCTTTCTGTGAAACAGCTCGAGCAGCGGATCTTCGCTCTCATCCATAACCGGCGCCGTCGAGGCACTTGGCTCGGCATCGTTCATGCCTTCGGGTTCCACCGTCAGCGCGGGTTGAGCCCCATTGCTGTCCCTGAGGGAGTGGATGAATTTTTCCAAATGCTTGCGCTGCTGGTTGTTGTTTCTTGATCTCCGCCACGACGTTCATATCTCTCGGATTGGTCATCACGTCCTCCCCGTATCAAGCCTAGTCCCGTCGACTGAACCGGGCTAATCGTATACGACGCTCACTGCTGGTGTCTAGCCTTTCCGATCCGATGCACCACCGCACCCTGCTCAATCAGCGCCATGAGGCGCGCCGCCTCCGCAGCGTCGGCTACGACAGCGAGAAATGAATCCCACATGAGCGAGTAGTTGCCTAATCGTCGGTGAGGAAGCAGACGTTACGGCTCAATGCCGATGCGGACGTTCACGGTTCCGCTGATCCGTTGTCTAATCGGTGTACCGCTCCGTAGTTTGAACAGACCCGAAAGGGATTTGAATCTTCTCCAGTTCACACCGCCGGCATGTGAGACCTTCGCGCATGAACGGCGAGGTCTCAGGAGCGAGAACCCGAGCCTCTTCGCGTAATCTTTCACCACGTGCCAGCATTGCATGATCATCTTGTGCGGAACATTCTCCCTGTTGGAGGCAAGGCGTTTCGACGAAAGTGTTTGCTTCGGAGGTGGGTTGCACTCTGTCTATGGCACCAATGTGTACGGGTACGCGGTACTGTCCGCCCTCGACCGAGGAACGGTTGTGCACGAGTTTGGAGCGCGAGCCGAGGAGCTGGCTTCATTGTTCGTCATGCTCGAGTGACTGAAACTCTGGAATCTCCGCGGGAATTGACCGAGCAGGGGCCGTCGTGGAACTGCGCGGGGGATAAACGATGGCCCTTCAGCGTGAGGTGTTTGATGACCTTCGAAAGATTGAATGCACGAACCTCGCTGATCAGGACGAGCTGTCAAAACACCGGGCGCTGAGCGCAATTTGGCATGAGGAGTGACAAACTTGGGTAATGCGGTATTTGGAATCAGGGATCAAACTTATTCGCCAACGTCGTCGCCACCCCACCGTCTGCCAAAACCCCTCGTATCTCTGATCGTCGTCTGTGTCCGAACCGAGATCATTCTCCGCAACGAGGATCGACTCACGAACATGACGACCCAAGAGGAACAGGCTGAATCTCGGGAAAATGATGAGGCGGTCTGATGGCGAGGGTTTATGTGCAGCATCTAACGTAGGCAGGTTCGACGCGGAACGGACGCGCGAGTCTCTTGGGGAAGGATGAAACGCCGGAGCCCTCACAATCACTATGAATACGTTGAGATCAATGCTGCAGAGGGCTCATTAGGTCCTCCAGTTTGGTTCCAGTTCTAACCACCTCATTGCTTCCCGGAAAGCACGGAGGTGCAGTGGAAAAAGGAGGATGAACCATGCCTACGCATGAAAGCCTGGCGGTCCCATATCACCAGCAGGACACGGATTACTATTGCGGAGCGGCTTGCGCGCAGATGGTGCTTGATTCACTGGGCGCCGGGCTGCTGGATCAGAATGTCCTTTACAACGACAACCACAGCCATAGCACCACGGAGGCTGGCTGGTACACGGCGCCGGACGGTCTGCAGTGGACGATGCATAACCTGGAGCCTCCCGCGCCGCCGGGGCCTCCGCACTACGGGTCGTACGACTTTGTGCTGTTTGCGCTGGACACTCAGGACTTGATCTCGCGCAAGATTGTTTGGACAATTCACAACTATAAGGCTGCTCCGATCGCCATGGTCTTCGGCTCGGCACACTGGATTGTCGTGCGGGGCTACACTGCCAGCGCAACACCGGCGGACTACAGCGATACGACCTATACGATCGACTCGTTCGATGTGAATAACCCCGAACCGCCGACGCCGGGAGGGAGTAATCCGTCGCTGGCGCCTCCACCCCGCACGCGACAGCACGGACGGATGCGGCACAGGCGGCAGTCGCGGGCTGGCCAACGAGAATATAAGCTACAGCACCTGGCAGAGCACCTATATGACCGGGATTCCCGGTGGGTATTGGGGCGGGAAATTTGTGGCAGTTGCCGATCCTGCACCGCCGCCGACCTTGCGCGGCGTGCCTTCGCGGCCGCTGATGAAGCCGCTCGATTACCGGGGCGAGCTGTTGCGGGCCGCCCAGGCTACCGCGCGCGCAGAAGAGAGCCTGAAGGCTTACGGGCTGGCCACGCGCGACCACTACAGTCGGGCGTTGGGCCGCGCCAAATTTGGAGAGGCCGTGCTGGTGCAGCGGCTAGATCTGCCGGATACCTTCTACTGGATTGTTCCGGCGACTGAAGGCTCATTCAACGCGCTGGCGGTGGCGGTGGACGCGAAGTCGGGGCTCTACATGCAGTCGGCAGTACACGCCAACCCGGAGAGTAACCTGCTCCGGTTCGGGTCCGCCGAAGAGGTGGCGAAATCGATCATCGGGAAGATTGTGGAGCTTCCGGATGGTGGCGTACGCATTCCGGTGCGGCGAGAGGCGCTGTGCCAGTACCCGAGGCTGGTGTGGATGCCTTGCCGGGAATCGCTATCGCCCATGTACCCGTTCCACATGTTCACCATTGGAAGCGAGCGCATCTACGTAAGGACAGATGGGGCGATTTTCACATCGCTGCACACGGGAGATCGTGGAATCTAACAATCTGAGGGGCGAGCGCATTTCGGAAGAACGAGCCGTCAGAGTAGCGGCGGATGCAGTCAGGTATCGGGCCTGCCTGCCGCCGCGCACCTTGTGGAGCGGCTAGATGGGCAACATCCATACTTCCTCGTGCACTTTGCGAGCCGGCGGACGTGGCGCGGCGGTGATGGTAGATGCAATGGACGGAAGCGTGATGGCGCGTGCGGCAGTGGAACGCGTCGAGCAACCCTGGCTACTGAAGGAAGAACGCGCGGTCGAAATCTCAGGCTGCGCACAACCTGTGGAGGCGCGCCTAGTATGGAAGCCCGGCCGGGCAACACAGTCGCCATTCTACCCGCTCTGGGAGATTTCGATGGCGTCTGGAAGAGTGTGGGTGGATCAGTCGGGAACGTTGTGGCGGGAGCTTCCCCCGGCGGGTCCGGGGTAGATGGCTCGAATTGAGCAGGACTCACGCTGCTGGGAGCGAAGATAATGTCCCGCTCACCGGCCATGATCAAGTGTGAGCATACATCACACCCACACTTAGAACGGTTTCATTTCAGCGCAGCGACCTGAGCGAAGAACCTCCTCATGCCGCGGCTAAAATAGTGGGCTACTATGCACCCCTCACTTCGCTGGGATAGTTCGAAAAATTCTCCTCCCTGCAGAACATGGGTGCGCCGGAACATGTCATGTGTTAAGCCGGGCACTAGGCCCAGAGTCAGCCAAAGCGCGATTTCGTCCAAGATCCAGGGATTGCTCGAGGGATAAGGCAGTACTCCTGTGTGGTTTAGAGAATCTGAAGCATCTCCGCCCGAGGTTCGCACTTCTTGTTCGGAAGAAGAGCCGCCGCCTCTGTGCAAGTGATAGCCGAGCATAAGACGCCAAGCGAATTCCAGATACCTCGGCTCCAGGTTAAGGAGCCACACCCACAGTCTGTGATTCAGAAGGCAAATGCCACTATTGTACGGGGGTACGATCCTTAGGGATTCTTGTTCGGCGATGGTTAGGAGGGTGCTTTCATCAATATGGTTCTCATTGTAGCCATACGGGCTTCTACGGCTAAAGGGCTCCTCGCGCGAATACCAATGCGAGGCACTATACACAGTAAACAAATCGTCTACGTCGCCAAAAAAGAACGTGTCGCAGTCAAGATATAGGATCTGTGTAGCACAGCGGAGTGGTAGAAAACGAAGCGACAGCACTTTGTGGAGAATTGGGTTGCACGCGAGAGCATGCCCATACACGCTGCGTCGTAGTATGTGGTCTCGGTAGTCTCCGGCATTGCATACTGTGACTTCGAGCCGTTCGGCTTCACGACGGATAAGGTCTGTGGGTAAGCCATAGGTAATGAGAAACACATTCGCACTGTGGTTGTACCGACGTAGACTTCGCACACTCTGAACTAGCTGGTCCTCCCTAAAACCATCGCCAGTGCTCAGTAGAGAGTAGTAAATGAGCTTCATCACCGGGCATCGCATAGAACGAAATAGGAACAGACCGGCTTCCGGCAGCAGTGAGACCTAACAGTCCAGACCGCAACCCGGACGCAGATTTCTTAGTACGGCGGTTCCGGACGGCGAAAGCCGTAGACGGCAAGAAAATCCGCAGGGCTCAAAAGGCCTGCGAGGGTTCTACTCCCTTCGCCACACCAAATTTCGCGCCCGCGCTTGGAGATACAGCGCTCCAATGAGATTCACATTTGATGCATTATGCCCGTAACTCCCCCCGGTCACGACTCATGCTGATTTTCTTCCCGCCCCTTTGAGACTCTTCCGCTCGACCCCATATATCAAATTGGAAGACGCCCCGGATTAAAATTCCACCCAAAGTTTTCAGCGCAAAATCAACCTCACCCCTATCGAAAAGCCACCTAAACCGATTAGATTTAGGCCACATGATTGGATCGCCGATTTTGCAAATCGCTGCTGGGACGACATATGGGGGCCGCAGCAAACTATGTGTTCTGCGACAACACCGGAATACCAATTTAGCCAACAATGAAAGCGACAAAAAACGGACTATTGCTCAAGAAACTTTTAGTCTGATATAAGCCCACTTAGTCTGTGCCCTGAATGGATACCAAATCTGTTGCTACGCACATCCACGGAACGGGTTAAAGATAGGGGAACTATATACTTAACTCCCTGCGAACCGCTTAGTGGCTAACTACTGCGTTCTACGGAGATTTTCACGCAATCGCCTAACGCGCGAACAACACCATGCCCCGGATAAACGGTCATGTGCAGCGATGTGGGATAGTGGTCCCCGGTCTTTTCATCGACCCAGAAACCAGCAGCCCGCATTTCCAGCGACTCGCCGCCAATCATCTCGCCTTTGCCATCTTTGTAAGCGAATGGTTGAACTTTAAGTCCAGTTACTCTTATTTCCGCCGTGACCTTTTCCATGCTTCCCTCCTTTGATTCCGGCTATTGGCTCGGATCGGGTTGAAGGTCCAGCAGGGAGTTAACTATATAGTTCCCAAAGATAGGCTCGGAGTGCCATCTGCGCGAGGGGCAAGTCTGATATCTCAAAAGCGTACGCTTGCGCCTTATATATCACAACGTGGGCTGCTTCTTTTTCTTTTTTCTTGCCTTTGTTCTGAAAAGAGGATAAGAGAAGCGATGCGCTCCGTTGGCGACCGGAACTCGACATCAGGTTGCGGGACAGATCGGATGGATATAGGGGCTCAGGCTTACACAGGCCCTGCATTTGTGTGAGTCATTATCGTTCGTTATCAACTTGTTACGGACACATGAATCAGATTTATTGATATATACATGCCTCAAGTGAGCTCGAGGTTCTTCCGTTGCGGCGCTCGATCTCACGTGAGCCGCCTGCGGTGACTCTGGTGTCCGGATACAGGCTCATGGAGGCTCTATTCTGATTCTGCCCTTCCGGTATGTCCCGTGGAGTAGGCTAAAATGGCCGGAAGGCCGGGATGGCGAAATTGGCAGACGCAGCGGACTTAAAATCCCGGGTCTCGAAAGAGACGTACCGGTTCGATTCCGGTCCCGGGCACCAGCGAATTTAAGATGGTGAGAAGGCTGTGACCACTCCGAATTGAGAAGATCGTCTAGACAGTCGCTTCAGCCCGGGCTCTATCGGGAGCGGAATCTCGCTGCCGCCGCAGTTCGCTCAGAAATCCTTCGGCCGTCAGGTCAGTCTTTCTTTGAAACAGCTCGAGCAGCGGATCTTCGCTCTCATCCATAACCGGCGCCGTCGAGGTAATTGGCTCGGCATCGTTCATGCCTTCGGGTTCCACCGTCAGCGCGGGTTGAGCCCCATTGCTGTTCCTGAGGGAGTGGATGAATTTTTCCAAATGCTTGCGCTGCTGGTTGTTGGTCCGCGTGAACTCCACGCCCATCCCGATTTCGGGGTGCATCACCCGCACCACGCCTTCCACTCGACTCTCGATCTTTGCCAGTCGCATGCTAAGGATGACTCGGGTACTCGCAGGAAAGGGCGAGGCCATCTCCACATAGCAGCCACCCGAACTGAGATCGGTAAGCTTGCAAGGAGCCGGTGGATCCTCGGGTTCCATCTCCGTAGAATGCCGCCCGAGCCACGACTTGAGCCGGTCCCGCTGTTCTGGAGACAGATTCACGAAGCGCAGGCCAGCTTGCGCGCCCGAGCCCTGCCATGCCATTTCCGCCGTGCATTCGATGCTATCTTCCGTTCCAGGCAACTCAAATTTGATGCGCACCGGACCGGAATCCTGCGCCCGGCGTGACAGTTTGAGTGACATGCCTCCTTGACTGAGGTCCGAGGAGATTGCCTTTCTCTGGGCTGCGCCTTTGTCCAGGATCAACGCCACGGGAATTTGCACCGCCACCCGGGTATTGCGGCGGCGTTCGCACTTCATCAAAGCCCGAGCGGCGCGAAAACCGGTTCGCGCACGTTCCGCTGAGATAGGTTTATAGAGAACAAAATGCGCGCCCAGGGCGAACGCGCTGCGCACCGCTTTTTGCCCGTCAATTATGGCAACCGCGATGGAGCGCTTATTACAGGGAGCGGAGCGGACGCTGGCCAGCACCTGAGCCGCCACGCCTTCGTCGCTGCAGTCAACGATGACCGCTTCAAATCGCCGGCGAGTCAGTTTACGGACCACGGAGTCAGCATCGCTGCAGAATTCAACGCCAATTTCCAGGTCACTGAGGACCCGCCGCAGTGCCCGTATAATCTTGTCGTCGGAACACAGAACCAGCGCTTGCAGACTCATGGCGGCCGAACTCCGTAATAATACGTTTAGCCGCCGATCGCGGCTCCTTCTCCGTGGGCTTCTTCTTCGTTGAGTAAATGGGCTACGCTGCGGAGCTGCTCAGCGGCGGTCTGCAAGGCCTCGATCTGCTTGCCCAGTTGAGCCTGCTCGGCTTGCTTCTTTCGGAGTACCTCGTAGATATCCTTCACGATACAGCCTCCTTCATGCAATGTAGGTTGGTACCCTTCGACCGTCAATGAGCCTGGGGTGGAAGCAGGTTACGGCGGTAATCTATGGTGAGATCTGACCGTTCGCGCCGGGAATGTAGTTGGTTGTACACTGGCGTCGATACTGCGGCTCGACCGGCTGAAGTTGTGGTTTGATCCCTTGCCTGTCAGAGGCTTACCTGAATATGCTTCCACCTGGGGTGCGATTTCTGTTGACTTTTGCCAAAAACACTCATAGAATCATTGTCTTCCAATTAGCCCGGCGGACTGGCAGTAGGCCGTGTTCTGGGTCAACGGGAGACTATGAATCCTGGAAGCTGCAGGAGGAATCTAACTTTCTACCCGTGTAAGTTTATCTCACACTCGAGGCATTATATTTATGGCTAAGCGGCGCGGAAATCCTAACTGGGGTAAGCCCGAACCCATCGGGCCCATCACTCCCACTATTACCGAATTCGAACAGGTAGTGCGCGAATACAAGCTTTCGCCCGACCAGTACCTGCGATCCACCCGGCTGCGAGAGTGGGCCCGACGCAACAAGAATTCGAAGTACATTCCCGAGCCACTGCTGGAGGCTTGGGGGTTCGAGATCGAATCGACTCTCTAACCCAAGCAAGCATTCAAAGGGGTCGCCCGAGTGGCGGCCTTTTCTTTTTTCCGGCGACTGCGGCTGAGCCAGACCGGTGAGCTTTAGGTGACGTCTCCCCTGCCCATCCCGAGCATTCCGCCCCGTGAACTCGTAGCCTTACTGGTAGCCACCAGCTTTTCTGCCGGACTCAACGTCTACGCTACCGTGGCCACGCTCGGATTGTTGGCCCAGGCTGGAATGCTGCCCCTGCCTCCAGCGCTGCAATTGCTATCGAGCTGGTACGTGATCTCGGCCAGCCTCGCGATGTTCGTAATCGAATTCTTTGCCGATAAGATTCCCGCCTTCGACCTGCTCTGGAACGCCCTGCATACTTTCATCCGTATCCCGGTCGCGGCTCTGCTGGCCTACGGCGCGACCGCCACCCTCTCTCCCTGGGAGCAACTCCTAGCCACGGTCGCCGGCGGAGCCATAGCTCTCGCGTCTCACGGAGGCAAAACGGCGATCCGCGCCGCGGTCACGCCTTCCCCGGAACCATTCTCGAACATAACCTTAAGTCTCGGAGAAGACGGACTCGCCATCTTCCTCACCTGGTTTGCCACCCAGCATCCCTATGGCGCAATCGCGATTGTCGCCGTCCTGCTCGCGATCATTGTTATGTTGGCCCGCTGGGTCGTGCGCTCGCTGCGAGCCCTCTTCCGAGGAGCCGAGCAGGAATTGGCGAGGTAGAGCCATCCACGCCCGAAGTCACTGTCTCAATTTCAGAAAAACTCGGAAGTCCTCCGCGTACTCTGCGGCCCGTCTCGGCGGTCTCAGCGTTTTAAGATTTTTGCCGTTGCAAACGAGAAGTCTTAAATCGCGGAGACCGCTGAGAACAGCCGCAGAGTAACAAATGGAAACACCACTCCAAACGTCCAAGTTGACAATTCTCTTACAATTCCCCGAACCCGCCTTTGCTACAATCGCACTGTCATGACGCCCCAATCCGCATTCACCGATGTCCCCACCGCCATCGAAGAAATCCGCTCCGGCCGCATGGTTGTTGTGGTCGACGATGAAGATCGCGAGAACGAAGGCGATCTCACCCTCGCCGCCGAGAAAGTCACTCCCGAACTGATCAACTTCATGGCCAAGCACGGCCGCGGATTGATCTGCCTCGCCATGACCGACGAGCGGCTCGACCATCTGCGCATCGGTCCCATGACCGCCGAGAACACCTCGAATTACGGCACCGCATTCTGCGAAGCAATCGACGCACGTGACGGAGTGACCACCGGAATCTCAGCCTACGATCGTGCCCGCACAATCAAGGTCGCGATCGATCCCGCAACTCGCCCTTCAGACTTGGCCCGCCCCGGACACGTCTTCCCGCTGCAAGCCCGCAAAGGAGGCGTGCTGGTGCGCGCCGGACAAACCGAAGCCTCGGTCGACCTTGCCCGCATGGCCGGACTGATTCCCGCCGGAGTGATCTGCGAAATCATGCGCGACGACGGCACCATGGCCCGCATCCCCGACCTCATCGAGTTTTGCAAAACCCACGGCATGAAAATGCTCACCGTGGCCGAACTCATCCGCTACCGCATGCAGCACGAGCGTTACGTGCACCGCGTAGGCGAAGCCTTAATTGGCACCCGTCACGGAGAGTTCCGCCTCATCGCCTATGAGAGCGAAGTCGACGGCGGCGAATCGCACGTCGCACTTGTCCGAGGCGACATTGAGAGCAGCGAGCCGGTGCTGGTCCGCATGCACTCCCATTGCGTGATGGGAGACGTCTTCGGATCAACCGCGTGCGATTGCCACGCCACCATCGAAGGCTCGATGCAGGCCATCGCCCGCGCAGGCCGCGGCGCGCTCATCTATCTGCATCAAACTTCGAAGGGCTTTTCCATCGAGAGCATCGGAGACCGAAAGATGCTCACTTTCCACCGCGACAAGCGTCTCCCGTCTTTACCCGAGAGCGAACGCAAAACCCAGCGCGAAATCGGCATCGGAGCGCAAATCCTCTCGGATTTGAATCTGCGCCGCATTCGCCTGCTCACTAACCATCCCCGAAAAGTCCCCGCGCTCGAAGGATTCGACATCGAGATCGTCGAGCAGGTCCCGGTGCTGCTGGACAAAGTGAAAACTCATTTCTGAAGTCGCGTGACGGGCAAGCCAGTTCATCTCATAAATCCTCGAACGCGTCATTCCGAGCAGAGCGAGGAATCCCTATCCCCGCCGCCAATGATGATGGCGATAGGGATGCTTCGCCGGGTGCCCCGCTCCTTGCGTTTTTTGCAAGGGGCGGGTGACCCACGCAAGCCCGGTTTTGGCTCACCGCGATGTTCCGGTCCCCCAACTCTGTCATCCCGACCGGAACAGATCATCGCAAAGCGATGATCTGTGGAGTGGAGGGACCTGCTGTTCAATCTGTGCATCGGACGGTGGCTGTCTGGGTGCCCCATCCTAACGTCGCGGAAATAGCCCGATCCCAACTCCACTCTGATTTTGCGACGTTAAAGTGGGGATTTTGACCTTTAACGTCGGGGGGCCCACTCAAGTCCGGTTTTCGCTTGACCGGGGATGTTCAGCTCTCCCCAACTCTGTCATCCCGACCGGAACAGATCATCGCAAAGCGATGATCTGTGGAGTGGAGGGACCTGGTGGAGGCCAAGGCAAACAGGCTGGCTCTTCACGGCTCCTCGTCTACAAGATCGAAGAGGGCTATCGGAAAACATGTGTCGCTGTGCCCCTCAAGTTTGTAGTACGCCAGTTGGTCGTCTATGAAGAACCTTCCGCCCAAGCTCCTCTCTTCGAGGTACGCATCGGCGACCAGGTCCACTATGAGGAACCGTCCTCTTATCGGCCTGCGGTCCTCTTCCTTGCTGTATCCCCACACGTTGTGATGGAAGATTTCACGGTTCCAGTTGGTGCTGAAGTCCACAGGCCAACCCCAGAGAGGTGCCACCTCCGCCTTGAATCTCGCGAACTCCTCTTTGCTTATGCGAAGCATGACGGACATATATGGTGCGTCCTTCTTCCCTTCAGTTCCCGGTTGCAACCACATTGCCTGGGCAGTCGGGGTTTGTGCATCCTCCGACTTCTGCTGCTCCAGTTGCTGGGTCTATGACGACATCGAGTGGCTGACCACAAAAAGGGCATCTTGAGTCTCTACCGTTTGCCATGAGTCTTTCCTCCCTCCTCAGAATTAGATGCCCTGGTTAGTTGTGATGTCTCATAAGCCCAGCAACGAGGGACGACTCCTATTTCAGCGTTGCCGCCGGCTAAGCCTTCGAATGGCCAGTCCAGCCTGGTGCCCCAGGTTCGCGTCGGTTTTTGACGCTAACCTGGGTCAGCACATACCGACGCGGCTCCCAGGTTACCGCCCAAAAAACGGGCGGGAACCTGGGGCACCGGGCCTATTTACTGGCGTAATCCATTTTCGGGTCATAGGTGACCCGCGATTGGAAATGCATCAGGTCGCCACCGCTCAAGTCCATCAGCTTCGGTGTCACCGATGGCTGTGCAAGCAGGCTCGCCGCCCAGTCCACCTCCGCCGGCGCATAAATCCAGCGATGCGCATGCCGGGCCTGTCCCTTGTTGAGCGCAATCACCTCTTCGTCGGATACCTGACGGACTCGCACTTCCGGAAGAGCAGCGAGCAGCCGTTCCCGTTGAGCTGCGGTGGCCTTCATCAGCTTCTCCGCGAGGGGCACATCATGGGTAAGCGTCAGGAATGCCCGTCGCGACAATGGAAACCGCACCTCGACATTGAGACGGTCCAGGCCCGCACCAACGGAGGGTCCGCCGGGGAACACCCGGATGACCGGTGTGTCGGACGTAATGAACTCTTCCTCACTGGTGGGGTATAGCACGGTGAACTTCATCTGCTTGTAGACTTCGGCGAGTTTCAGCGCGGCTCCCCCCATCATGCGGTGAATCTCCATAGCGTGGTCGTTGCAGAGTACCTCCTGGTCCTTGACCATCTGCTCAAGCGTAACCTCCGCCGCGCCTGATTCACCCCACAGCTTTATCGATTTCTGCTCCGGATCGCCGCTGCGGACCTCACTGATGATTTTGTCGTTCAGAAGCTTGGAAAACCCGCGTACTTTCTCCCTAGCGGCAGGCGTGCGCGTCTCCTGAAACGCCATCAGCAAAGCCAGGCGCTGCCGTTCCAGCCGGTTGAGCCTGGTTCTGCCGGAAGCGAGCTTCTGCAGCACCGGCAACCCCGGCGACTCCACCGCCTCACCCAGGAGCCGCTCTACGGAATCGTCCCAGCTCCCGTCACTTTTTTTCAGGGCGTAATAGTTTCTTTGGGACGCCAGGTCCTCCGGCAAGCGTGCAAAAGGGCCCCGGTTCCTTCCGTAACACTGCAGATGCCTTTGCGGCGGCCGCAAAAATCCTTCCAAATAGGCCCGCGTCACGTAGTGCTGTTGTTTGGGACGTCCCACTTCGCCTCCGGCTGCCTGCCGCTGATTCAGCCAATTCCACTATAGCCCCGCCCGGCGCCCCGCCAATAAGTCTAACCACCCGCCAGTGCGCGGTCACGCGCTCGTGGCTGGCCCACCTTTGCGGGGTTTGCAAAGGTGGGGACTAATGCAGCCCGTGTCCCGATTTTCTACCCCTGATCGCCGACCTCGTCGTTCCCACCTTTACAAGGAGCGTAAAGGTGGGTCAGCCCCGGAAGGTACAAGCAGAGTCTCTAAACGAACGCGCTATAGCTTCAGGTCAACGTTATCGGCTACTGCGCTAAAGATTTCCTGCAACCGCTTGAATTCTTCTTTCGTGAACTTCGCCGGATTGAAATCGTTTCTGAGCGCCACACCAGCGTGAACATTGTTGCGCATCTCGCGAATCTCAGTAATCACGTCTTCAACTGCATGCTCTCCAAATTTATCTCTGAATTTGACAGAACTTAACAGATCAGCCTTCTTCGCCCCTTCGATAAGATCATGCAAAACCAAACGGTCGGAAAGCTTTTCATCCTTCGACGGATCACAACCTTCATCACCAGTCCAGATAATGTAGTAGGCATACAGCATAGCCTCAAGCGCAGCGCCTAACGCCAAAGCCGCCATAAACCACGCCTCTGCTTTAATCTCCCGCTCGGTCTGTCTGTACCAGTAAAGCGCAAGCTCATTCGCTTGGTCTCCGTGTTTTGTACAGGTGAGCTGTTCCATAAGGTTAATTTTAACGTCTTTTATCCGGGCCCACACCGCATTCACCTTGGCGCGGACTTTCAGGGGCGGGAAAGCCCCGTGGCCCAGATTCGCGCCCGTTCCTTGCACATTCACGTTCCTAACACCAGTTCCTCGGGCGCTAACATGGGTTTCGCCATATTCCGCAGGAGACAGCCCTAGACGTCATAGCTATAGATCGTCTTGCGCCATCCGGCCCACACCCGTTCGCGCACTTTACGTTTCCCAGTTCGGGAACCGTCTTCACGGCCCATCCACTTTCCCCTTGATCTCATCCCCTCGCACAGGATATTATAGAACAACACAGGTTATCTATAAGATAAAGATGACCGCGTTCTTTGACAACCTGACAAGGGCGCAGCTCTTGGCCATTGTGTTCACTACAAACGTCAACTGCTGAGTCCGACCAACAAGGCGAAGGCGAAGACCTTCGCCCCGGCGCTTTGCTGTTGTCCAGAGCGGAGCGCACAACCGGCCCGCATAGAACGCTAACCCCAATGTTTTGAATATTTTGCCTGTAACTACCTTAAGAACCATAGATCTACAAGGCAAGAAAAATTCCGATCCTTTGTTTTCAATATTTTGGGCGGAATCGAGTGATTTTCTTGAGAGAAATCCTGCACCAGAATATGTGCAGTCTGCGAAATAAGCTGTCGAAGGACATGGATGACGCGCAGTGACGAGCAGCCGGGCAGCCATCCTAATTCTGTCGGCGTCAGAACGGCTTTCGACTCACGACCTGGCTATCGTTGATGAAAAACTGCGCTGGGCATTGATTGGAGCCGCAGATTACCGGGCAGCAATCCTGCAAGCTGCTTGCGCGTGATCAGGCCCAGCGTGCCGCATTCGGGACAGGAGAGCACGGCCCAGTAGGGATCGTCTTTTTCTCCGACGCGGCCCGCGTTCTCCAGCACGAAGATGGTGCCGGGGAGCATCTGTTCCGGGATCCATTGGCTTAGGACGTCGAGTTCTCCAACCATGTCGCCTCCTCCGTTTGCCCGAGGGATTGGGGCCACTATGTGGAACCAAACTTCCCTGCTTATGAAGCCTGCCTTACCTTCGCGCAATGAACGAGACACACCGATACTATTTTTTCTTGCGCGGATTTCAGCACGCACCTGCCGAACCGTGTCACTCAGACATATCGTCAGCATGGGCTGGCGCGCATTTTTCAAAATGTCCACAATCTGCCGCGGCGAAGTTTCGAGAAACAAAGTCCTGCCATCGGTGAGCAAGTGATATTCGGATGCCCCACTGACGGTCTCCGCCAAGCGCCTACCGAATTCCCCCTGCAGGAAACGCATGACCTTGCGCACCCGCTGCAAGGAGAACCCGCGCTGCCGCAGTTCGCAGATCACGGCAATCTCGGCGAGGTCTTCCATCGAATACAACCGTCTGCGCCCTTCCCGAGCCGGAACCACAATGCGGCGCTCGTCCCACCACTGCAGTTGCCGCGGCGTGATGCCGGTCAGCGATACTACATCGCGCGATGTGAAGGTTTGCTGCATGCAATCCCGAAAATGTTTCAAACAAGTACGAAGCTAAATGTTTTCAACATTCTAGGCATGAACCCGCAAGTGTCAACTGTGGATTTCGCAAAAAAGGGGTGACTAGAGAAGTTCCCTCGCAACCGGCGAAGTCTGTTTACGCTAAAGCTGCGACCGAAAAAGTGGAGTGCGGTCACTCGCAATAGCCGCGGAGCGGCGTAAGAATGCAGCCCACGGAGTAAGCCGTGTGGTGAAAGCGCAAAATGAGGTAGCCCTTAAAGGGCCAAAGAATACTTGCGACACACATTCCAGCGTGATTTCATGACGAGACTCCCGACCCGAGTAATGTTGTTTCTTGCAGAAACGAAGTTGTGAACTTGGTACGATCTTCCAGAGACAATTAGGAAGATCTCCCCACAACATGCAATCACACCCCCACATCGCGGTAATCGGAGCCGGCGCTTTTGGCGGATGGACCGCTTTATACCTGCTGCGCCGTCGAGCCCGAGTGACCCTGATCGATGCCTGGGGGCCCGACAACCTCCGATCTTCTTCCGGCGGCGAAACTCGCATCATCCGCGGGACCTACGGCCCCAGTCAGCCGTACACGAAAATGGCCGCTCGCGCCATGCGTTTGTGGCAAGAAAATGAGATGCGCTGGCAACGACAACTTTTCCATCGTACCGGCGTCCTCTGGATGGCGACCTCCGCCGATGACCAGTTCGAGCGCTCTTCCTTGCCAATGCTGCGCGAGGCCGGCATCGCTTACGAAGAATTATCAGGAACGGAAGTGGGGACACGCTGGCCGCAGATCAACGCCGAAGACGTGCGCTGGGCAATCCACGAACCCGAGGGCGGCTTTCTAACCGCGCGACTCGCTTGCCAAGCCGTAGTCGAAGGATTTCTGGCTGAAGGCGGCGGGTATAAACAACTGGCCGCTCTGCCGAATAACCTCGAAACCGGTCTCTGCGACGGCGTAATGCTCTCGGACGGTTCCAAGCTGATCGCTGACCAGTATGTATTTGCCTGCGGTCCATGGCTGGGAAAACTTTTTCCGCAGACCATTGGTAATCACATCCACCCCACCAAGCAGGATGTATTTTTCTTCGGCACTCCCGCCGGAGATGATCGCTTCTCAGAGACAAAGCTCCCGGTCTGGGCCGATCATCGCGAGCGCTTCATTTACGGCATTCCCGCCGCCGATGGCCGCGGATTCAAAGTTGCCGATGATACGCGGGGACCGGAGTTCGATCCAACGTCAGGAGAACGAGTGGTAAGCGAGGAAGGACTCAAGCTGATTCGCGATTATGTTGCCTTCAGGTTTCCCGCGATGAAAGACGCGCCATTGATCGAAACTCGCGTTTGCCAATACGAAAACAGCCCAGACAATCACCTGATCATCGACCGGCATCCAGCCGCAGACAACGTTTGGCTGGTGGGAGGCGGCTCAGGGCACGGCTTCAAACATGGCCCCGCGCTGGGTGAGATGCTGGCGGAAATGGTGATGGAAACCAAAGATTCAGAGCCTATCTTTCGCTTGGCACGCTTTTGCAAGTAAGCAGAGGCAGACTCGCACTTCCCTCTTTTTCCATGTTTATGCCTTGCAATCCGTGAAAGTCAGGGGAAGTCTATTGGATCTGGATGACGCTTTCGCCAGCGCTGGATTTGATCTCGCTTACCCGCGCGATGACGTTGCGGGCGAAGTCGAAGAGCGACTTGGCATGAGGAGAGCTTTCGCCCTCGAGAACCGTAGGCTTGCCGCTGTCTCCGGATTTGCGGATGTCTGGATCCAGCTGGACATTTCCGAGAAAGGAAACGCCGAATTGCTTTGCCGTCCTCTCGGCGCCGCCGCGGGAAAAGATATCGATCTCGTGATTGCAATGCGGGCAGACGAAGTAGCTCATGTTCTCGACCATGCCCACAATGTCCACTTTCATCTGGCGGAACATTTCGATGGCTTTGCGCGCATCTTGCAGGGAAACATCGGACGGCGTAGAAACCACGATTGCCCCAGTGAGCGGAACAGTTTGAATCAGCGAAAGCGAAACGTCTCCCGTCCCCGGCGGCAAGTCGACAACCAGATAATCGAGTTGCCCCCACACGACCGAACCCAGGAACTGCTTGATGATGGAATGCAGCATGGGCCCGCGCCAGATCAGTGGCTTGTCTCCGGGATTCAGAAGACCGACAGAAATGACTTTTAGGCCATGAGCCTCAAGCGGTTCGATACGATTGTCCGCCAGCACTTTGGGTTGCGTGTTCAGGCTCAGCATGAGCGGCACGTTAGGGCCGTAAACGTCGGCATCGAGCAGACCGACCTTGTGCCCGAGCTTGGACATGGCTAGCGCCAGATTCACGGCGAGCGTGGTCTTTCCGACTCCGCCCTTGCCCGAACCGACCGCGATAATCGTTTCCACCCCAGGAAGAGGCTGCGGGCCTTGCGGCGGTTGACCGGGACGAGGTGCCATGGGCGTATTCAAGAAATCACCTTCCAAAATGGGTTAGATGCGGCTTACCCTTGATTATACAGGGCTACACAGAGCGAACCGAAAACGCGGAGCGTTTTTCGAACTACCGCGCCTTAATAATATCGGCGAGTACATCCGGCTTCGATTCATCCCGCACCAGATGTGGATATTTTTCTCCACCGTGATAGTCAAGTTGGTAAATCGCGTAGTAATCGGCGTTTTCCACCAGCAACTCGATCGGGTCGGAGCTGTTCTTCGCTGCCTTCAGCACATCGCCTAGAAGTTCTGCCGAGAAGCGTTTTCCATTTACCGCCACCACCTTCATTCCGGGCCCGACGCCAGCCTTTGCCGCCGGCATTCCTTCCACCGTGTCGATAATGTTTCCGCTTTCATCGAGCAGCAAACCAATAGAGTATTCGGCGTTTACCTCTTTGAGTTCGCGCTTGCGCACCTTTATCAGTTCCGATGGGACCTCGTTATAAACCAATCTCCAACCGCTGCCCTCTATGCCCGCAAGCGGCGCACCCGGTCCATGGTTGGTAAGGCGCTCCGTCCAGAATCCACGCCAGTCATAGGGAGCAACCTGATTGAGGGTGTTCACCACGTCGTCAAACGTATAGGTTTTCACCTCCGGCGGCCCGCTCTGCCCGCCGTGAAAAAGGTGGCAGAAATCATCCATCGACTTGTGGCCCTGGGTCTGCTGGCGGATGATGGTATCCACCCACAACCAGTTCAGAACATCTTCGTCGTAATAATCCACCGTTCTTCGCCACGACTCCCACTCAGGTGGGGCACCCTGCATGGAGGGCACACCGTCCGCCGTATCCTGCAGATTGCGCCAGGTGCGGCCCGGAACGTGATCCAGACGGGCCGCGATCGAGGCCACGTAGTCTCGCAACTGATCGGGAGTCCGGATCCCGCTGCGAGCGCTCAGCACGTCCCCCAAATATGAAGTAAGACCCTCGTACACCCAGAGCAGATCATCCTGCATGGGCTTTTCGTAATCTGGCGTGGCCAAATCCGCAGGACGCCGGTACTTTCCATTCCAGGAGTGAACATATTCGTGCGACAGCAGGCCGGAGGCCAGAAGCCGCGGATCGTCCTCCACCAGCGAACGTTCTGAACTGCGGCTGTCGTTGGATTCATGGTGCTCCAGCCCAAAGTGCGCCACATGATTGCTCAGACTGTAAAGAAAGTGGTAGTCGCGAAAGTGCTGCGCCCCGAAAAGCTTCAATGCCTGGTCAGTCAGAGCTTTGTAGTGATCGAGTTCATCTTGCGGGGCGTCCAGATCCCCGGGGTTATCGGCCGCAATATCCATCTCCTGCCGCGGGTTCTCGCTCAGCGGCACCACGCGCAGATATTCGCCTGCAATCACCGGAGAATCGACCAGTGTGGTCAGCGATACGGGATTAAATTTGAGTTCGGCTCCCGACTGCGAAGCGACGGGCAGCGGCGTGCCAAATTTCCACCCTTCGGGCAAGCGCAGGCTGGCCTGGTAGGTGAGTTCATCAGTCGTCCATCCCGCCGGATACAGCAGAACTGTATTCCAACTCAATACCGTCATCTTGTCTGTAGCCGATTCGCCGCCGGTGTACATACCCTCATCCCGTCCCGCGGGGGAGATAAAGTCCAATGATGCGTCTACGGCGGAGGCTCCAGCGGGAACTTCCACATGGAATGTCCAGCCGTCGAGCAGGTCTCGCCGCCATTTCAACGTCTGCCCGTTGGCGGTAAACTTCAGTCCTGCCAAATCCTGAATCGGGCCGGTCGGGCCGTGCTCGCCGGGAATCCATTTGGGATAGTAGAGGGTGAGCGTGCCCGCGGCGGCCGGGATAGTCAATGTCGCATGGAAGATTTTGCGCGGAGCCTCGCTTGCATCCACTGCAATTGTAATAGTGGTTGCGGCTGATTTTGGCAATGCCTTGGTTTTTTGTGCCACGACGGGGATTGCCATCGCGCAAACCACAATTACACAAAAGCGCAAGCAGCGTGACAATGAGATCATGGATCTCCTTGATGGAACAGAAGGATTGACGACTCACTCAGAGAACCAATGACTATATCAGTCACGCGGGAACGACGTCACGCACGCCGCTGTATTCGCGTTAGCGATTCCGGGCAACGCGAAGGACCTGGGTTTGTGCCTGACTCTAATCTCATTCCGCTTTGCTATGATGCTGGTCGTGCCCTCCCGCACACAGCGCGGCAGATTCATTACCTTCGAAGGTCTCGACGGCTGCGGCAAGAGCACTCAACTGGCTAAGCTAGCCGCGGTGCTGCGGGCCGAGAATCTGCCGGTGGTGATGACCCGGGAACCGGGTGGCACGGTCACTGGGGAAAAAGTTCGCCAGCTACTGCTCGATACGAATACGTCGTCGCTGGCTCCGCGCGCGGAGTTGGCCCTAATGTTCGCCGCGCGCGCGCAGCACATTGCCGAAGTTATTCAGCCGGGGCTGGCTGAAGGTCAAATCGTGCTGTGCGATCGCTTTACCGATTCGACGGAGGCATATCAGGGCGGCGGCCGCAAACTGGGCAGCGAGCTAGTGCTGTCGCTGCATCGAATCCTGTGTGACAATATGTGGCCTGAGCTTACTATCCTGATGGATTCGGACGTGGCCGCGAGTGTAGATCGTGCCCGCCGCCGCAACAAGACGCAAGCTGGCCGTACAAAAAGCGACGAAAACCGATTCGAACTGGAGAGCCGGGTATTTTTCGGACGAGTGCGAAGCGCATATCTTGCCATCTCTGCGCGGGAACCGACGCGCGTGGTGGTGGTGGACGCTCGTGGCACTCCTGATGAGACCCACAGACAAATCGTCGACGTCGTGCGGCGCCGGCTGAAACTGCCAGCCAAGACACTTTGAAATCACCACAGAGACACCGAGTCACAGAGAACTCTCAAAAGCGCGGAGCCTAAATCGCCCACCTGGAAGTTCGTAGTATCCTCGATTGGTTGCATGTGGAGAATCGGCTTTTATGCCTTTTTCTGAGTTTTATGGCAACTCGGAAGCTGTTGGTCACCTGCGCGATATGCTGGCCCGCAACCGTTTTCCGCAAGCTGTAATCGTGGCTGGCCCCGCTGGTTCGGGCAAGTACACACTGGCTTTGATGCTTGCCAAAGCCATGAATTGCCAGGCGCCGGTCACTGCGAACGGCCTGCCTGATTTTTGCGGCAAGTGTTCGAACTGCGTCCGCATTGCGCAGGCGGAGGATCTCGACGCCCGCTTTGCCGAGGCCGTCGAAGCCCGCGAAGGTTTGCGCGAAACCGACAAAAAAGACACGCGCCTCTTCGTTCAAACTCATCCCGATGTGCTGGTCATTCCGCCGGATCCGCCGCAGATGATGATCAAGGTGGATCAGGTGCGGCGAGTGATTGAAACCATTTATTACCGGCCCGGCGAGGCCAAGGAGCGGGTTTACATTTTTACTGACTCCGCGTTCATGAAAGAGGCGGCTAATTCTTTGTTGAAGGTGCTGGAGGAACCGCCCGAGTTCGCCACCATCTTTTTATTGACAGAGAACGCGGGCGAGTTGTTGCCGACCATCCGGTCGCGCTCGATGATCGTCACACTCAATGCACTACCCGCCGAGGAAGTAGAACAATATCTCGCGACCAACCGTCCCGACTGGAACCCGAAACAGCGCGCGCTGCTGGCTCGCCTTTCAGAAGGCGCTATAGGCCGGGCGCGCAACTTCGATCTTGCCGCCTACACGGCGGCGCGCGTGCACGCCGTCGCTATCCTTAGTTCCGCTTTGGGTGCCAGCGATCACAGCGAGCTTTTCAAAATCACTGAGACCTATCGTGCCGGAGCCGAGGGTCGCGATAAAACGGAGAAGTTATTGCGCGCGATTTACTCCCTGCTGCAGGACTTGACATTCCTGAATTCAGGGACGCCGGAACTGATTCGTAACACTGATATCCAGCCAGAGCTGAAGAAACTTGCCGAATCTGCGGACTTCGCCTGGATTAGTCTTGCCTCCGACCGGTTGGCTGAGGTCGAGCGGGGAATGCGCCGCAACCTGTTGCGTTCGCTTTCGCTCGACGCTTTCGCCGTGGCGCTGGAACCGGGGTAGGGAGTGAGCACCAAGCCTCTGGCACTTAGCAATAGCTGCTTCCGCCCGCGGATATTCCCCTCGGGGGAGACGAGCCGAGGAAATTGGGAAAATGTTTGCGGAATAGCTGAAAACTACGTCACCTCTTCCCTTACTTTGAGAGGCACTTCCCCCGACCCACGGCTGCCTGCGGATAGGAAGCTTGCAGGCCCTCTACAGCGAAGACGAGGCTGTGCGGCTTGTTTTTTTCTTGTGCCTCGAGGGCACTTTTTCTATTGCCAACCGGCGGTGGAACTGTGCTAGCATTGCGGACCTGCGCTCCGTCTCCCAGCGCCGTATTCGCTATCGTTGTAGCACTCCAAGAAAGGTGAACTATGTCAAAAAAGCTCTCTCTCATGATGACACTTCTGTTTGCAGTCTCGGGCGTCTCGTTGGCGCAGAAGGTGACGCAACTCCTTCACCCAGCGCCGGACGGCGCCTATGTGGCGTACCTGTTGACTGATGGCACGGTGATGGTGCAAGGCCAAAGCTGCTCGGATTGGTGGAAGCTGACGCCCACCATCTCCGGAAGCTACATCAAGGGAACATGGAAGCAACTTGCCAGCCTGCCCTCCGGATACGCCCCCTACGCCACTTCTGGAGCCGTGCTGGCCGACGGCCGGTTCCTGCTGACAGGCGGCGAATACAGTAACTGCGGCACCCAATTCACGCTGACCAACCAAAGCGCGATTTACGATCCCAAGACGAATAAGTGGACCATGGTCGCACCGCCGAAAGGGTGGTACGACATTGGAGACTCGCCATCCGTCGTGCTGCCGAATGGCATGTATTTGTTGGGACGCAAAACCAATAAGAGCATGGCAGTGTTGGATCCCGCTACGCTGAAGTGGACGGCGGTGGGCTCGGCCGGCAAAAGCGATTTCAATGCCGAGGAGGGTTGGACGCTCATGCCGGACGGAACGGTCCTGACCTACGACGTGAAGCACAATCCCAACTCGGAGATCTACACGCCGTCCTCACAATCATGGGCGAGCGCCGGTAGCACTATGGCGAACTTGCAAGGACCTCCGGCGGAGGGCTGCCTCCATTATGGAAACCATGGGCAGTACACATATTGTCCTCCCGGGGAAGTGGGACCGGCCATCTTGCGTCCGGATGGCACAGTTTTCGCCACAGGCGCTCTCCACTTAGGCGCCTCCGCTGGACACACGGCGATCTATAACCCGGCAGTTCCCGGCTCGGATAAATGGACTGCCGGCCCCGACTTCCCGAACGGCGACCAGGCAGGCGACTCGTTTGCCGCGCTGCTCACTAACGGAAACGTTCTAGTGGAAGGGGATTCGGGGACCTTGTATGAGTTCAATGGGTCGACACTGAAGGCTACCGCAGAAGATTTCGGTAGTTTGATCGTGATGCCCACAGGCGAGGTGCTCGTCGGTGGCAGCACAGCCTACACTTCCACCGGGACATACAAGAGCTCGTGGGCGCCGAAGATCACATCTTTCCCGGCTACGGTGACGCGCGGCTCTACTTACAAAATCTCCGGGCGGCAGTTCAACGGATTGTCACAAGCTGCCGCGTTCGGGGATGAGTTCGGAACCGCGACGAATTACCCCTTGGTGCGGATCACGAATCAGGCAACCCACCACGTTTTCTACGCCAAGACGCACGACCACAGCACTATGGGCGTTGCTACGGGTAAGACCATTGTCTCGACAAACTTCGATGTGCCAGCCGGGATGGAGACGGGATCAAGTTCGCTGGTGGTAGTAGCGAACGGAATTCCCTCGAAGGCGGTGAGCATCACCGTCGAGTAAGAAGGCGTTGCCATCCCTTACGAGCTACGCAAAAATCCCCATCGCTGCAGTCTGCACTGACAGCGATGGGGATTTATCCTACTTTCCTCCCATCACCAGCTTGGCAATGGTGGCCAGCTGCATGTTCGAAGTGCCCTCGTAAATTTTGCCGATCTTCGAATCCCGCCAGTACTTTTCTACGGGATAGTCTTTAGTGAACCCGTAGCCGCCGTAGATCTCGATAGCCAGCGACGTGACCCGCTCGGCCACCTGGGAACAGAACAGTTTTGCCATGGCCGCTTCCTTGACGAACGGAACGCCGGCGTCTTTCATGCGAGCAGCGTTGTACACCATCAGCCGCGCAGCTTCGATGTCGGTCGCCATCTGCGCAATTTGAAATTGAATGCCCTGGAAATCGGCGATCGCCTTTCCAAATTGCTTCCGCTCTTGCGCGTATTTCGCCGCATATTCCCAGGCGCCGCGGGCCACACCCGCCATCTGCGCGCCGATTCCGATGCGGCCTTCGTTCAAGGTTTCAATGGCGATTTTGTATCCCTTACCCACGTCGCCCAGAACGTTCGTCTTGGGGACGCGGCAATCCTCCAGAATCAGCTCGCAGGTCGAGGAAGCGCGGATGCCGAGCTTGTCTTCCTTCTTACCGACGGTGAAGCCGGGAAATTCTTTTTCGATAATGAAAGCGGTGATGCCTTTGTATCCCGCCGCCGGATCAACCGTGGCAAACAGAATAAAGAGGCCAGCCTCTTTGCCATTGGTGATCCACAACTTGCGCCCATTGAGGACGTAATCGCTTCCCTTAAGTTCAGCCTTAGTTTGCAGTGCAAACGCGTCCGAGCCCGAACCTG
This sequence comes from uncultured Acidobacteriota bacterium, assembly GCA_963696635.1. Lineage (GTDB taxonomy): Bacteria > Acidobacteriota > Terriglobia > Terriglobales > Acidobacteriaceae > JABDBE01. Next base: position 66,387 of record CAVOKX010000019.1, on the reverse strand, counting down.
CCTCGCTCAATGCGTACGCGCCACACAGGTCCGCAACCATTCGCGGCAGATAGCGTTTCTTCTGCTCTTCCGTCGTCCAGCGCAACAGGGCGTTGTTGACCAGGGTGTTTTGTACGTCGACGATCACGCCTGCGGAAGCATCGACGCGCGAAAGTTCTTCGACGGCGAGAATCGCCTCAAAGAACTTGCCGCCCGCGCCCCCATATTGCTCGGGCACTTCAATACCCATCAGTCCGAGTTGAAAAAATTGACGGATGAGATCTTTCTCGAAGACACCCTTTTCGTCCATTTCTTTCGCCAGAGGGCGAACTTTCTCTTCGGCGAACTGGCGGATGTTGTCGCGGAACAGGATCTCGTCCTCAGTAAAGCTGGTCAGAGGTGTCGGCGAGGGAAGCTGCAGAACATCGTGCATGAAAGCACCTTCAGATGAGTATGGCGAACCAAGAATTCTAGCACCTTTATGGCGGGGACTTTGTAGCGCCGGCATCCTTCCGGCTGTCGCGCCGGCATCCTGCCCTTGCTGAGACGGGAGCGCTACGCGGAAGGGTGTCGTGGAGAATCGGTTTTGCCGTAGACAAGCCGGAGGCCATCGGCCTGCATGATTCGCTGGATCTGATTGCGCGCGTGCACCGCCCACGGCCCGCTGGTATCCAATTTCACATACGCGCGCCAGTGCCGCAAAGCCTTGCGCGGTTCCCGGACCTTCTCATAGGCTAGCGCCACATTGTAATGAGCGTCGCCGTAAGTGGGGGCGAGCTGCAGCGCGGTGTTGTAAGCCTGAATCGCCTCTGCCACCCGGCCGGTCTCATCCAGCACATTGCCCAGATCGAAATAGGCCAAGGCGTAGCGTGGGTCAATCGCAATAGCGGCGCGGTAATGCTTCTCCGACACCGTGTACTCCTGTCGGTTGTAATGCAGTGTACCCAGGTTGATGTGCGCAGCCGCATGCTCAGGATCCAGTTCCAGCACCCTTTGATAAACGTTGATTGCTTGAGCCTGCGTGTTGGGGTCTTCCTCCAGCGCGATGCCTTGGGCGAAAAGTCCGGCTACATCGGCGGGAACGGGCCCCGGCCTGACTAGCGGGGTTGTGGTACTGGTCACGACTTTGTCTCGAGTGGAGAAGTCGAACATGAATTGACCGGCAATGGGTTCAAGCAGCCTACCCGCGTGGCGAAAGGCCACGCGATGGCCAGTGCTGAAGGCGCCAGCTTCGAGCAAAGGATTCTCCATTCCTGCCACCTGCTTCTGCATAGCAACGAGCGATCGCCGGATTACCGCGGGGCGCACTTTGCGAGCGCACAGGTCACGGATTTTCTTGATTTGAAGGAGGTCAAAAAAGGAGTAGCTCTCAGCGGCGGCTACCAGTTCGGCTTTTTCCCAGGCTGCCAACTGACGCGCCGTGAGCCGAAGAATCCGCAGCAACTCTGCTCGACTATAGCGGTACACGGTTGTTTGGAACGTTCCGTGCTCATTATCCGGAGTTGCGGTTGTGTTGGCAAGTGGAAATAAGACTCTAAGGGAATCCGAAGCAGCAACCTGCACCGCTGCTGGTGCAACTGCGGATTTTGAGTCCCTCTCTCGATGGCACCCTACGGTTTTTGGCGAGGGTTTGATCCCCGCGAATCTCCTTTTGCTTGCGTATTCTTTGCCTCTGTGGACGTCAAACCGACCGACACTCGCTGGCGGGTCGTGGCTCTCTGGGAGCGAAGGGCGTAAATGGACCGCCTCTCTGGTAACGCCGCCTTTCTGTTGCTTTCCCGTACAATAAAAACTTTATCCACCAAAACTTCTCTCTAGGAGCCTATGAGGATGCGCACCACCGCTATTGTTGCTTTCATACTCTGTTCGCTATCGGGCATCGCGCCCGGACAATCTGCGCACAAACATACAGCCGATTCTGTGCGGCTGCCGGGTGCTGCCTTCGCGGCCATGCAGAAAATCGACCCCGAGCGCATTCGCGCGCATGTACGGTTTCTGTCTCATGACCTGCTCGAGGGGCGCGGTACGGGGCAGCGGGGGGGTGACATCGCAGCGGAATACATGGGCACGCAATTCGCTCTCTACGGTTTGAAGCCGGTGGGCGACAGCGGCACTTACTTGCAGAAAGTTCCGATGGTTGGGATCACGCCGGCGCCAGAAACTACGTTTTCATTGGTCTCATCGAAGGGAACTACTGATCTGAAGCCGCTGGAAAATTATGTGGCGTACGACGAGACTCAACAAGCGCAGTCGGACATAGATGCTGACATCGTGTATGTGGGTTACGGAATCGAAGCTCCCGAGTACAAATGGGACGATTACAAGGGCACTGATGTGCGCGGCAAGGTTCTGCTGATGCTGGTCAATGAGCCGCCCTCCGACGATATGAATTTCTTCAAAGGTAAGAATCTTACTTATTATGGACGCTGGACATACAAGTATGAAGAAGCCGCCCACAAAGGTGCTGTGGGTGCGATTCTCATTCATCAGACGGAGATGGCAAGTTATCCCTGGGAAGTCGTCCGCAACTCGAATTCGGGAGAGAAGTCATTCCTCAAACTGGACGGCACACTGAAGTTGAAGGTTGCGTCATGGGTTCAGTTCGAGGTGGCAAGACAGATGGCTGCTACTGCCGGCATGGACCTCGACAAGATGATGGCGGATGCGCGCTCCCGCGATTTTCATCCTGTGGCGCTGCCCCTGAAGTTGAAAGCGCACATGATGAGCAAGATCCGCCCATTTCAATCAAACAACGTGTTGGCCATGTTGCCGGGGTCAGATCGCACGGTCAAAAACGAAGCTGTGATGTATACCGCCCACTACGATCACCTCGGCATCCGTCCGGAAATGCCGGGGGACAACATTTACAACGGCGCCAACGATAATGCAACTGGTTGTGGCATTTTGCTGGAAATCGCGCGCGCCTACTCGGAAGCTACGGGACGGCCGCGCCGCTCCATTTTGTTTGCCTCGGTGACCGCGGAGGAGCAAGGTTTGCTGGGCTCGGAGTATCTGGGCAAGCATCCCCCGATACCCGCAGGAAAAATCAGCCTCGACTTGAATTACGACGACGTGCCGCCCCTGGGCTCGCCAGAGGAGGTGGAAGTTTCGGGATCGGAGCGCACGACTTTCTATCCGGTGATCGCGGCGATGGCGAAAACATTCCGCCTGGCGATTCGCCCGGATTCACGTCCCGAGGCTGGACACTACTATCGTTCCGATCACTTCAGTCTGGCGCGCGTCGGTATCCCCGCGTTCTCGATCAACGAAGGCACAAAATATAAAGGGCACGATGCTGCCTGGGGAATGCAGCAGGCCGAAGAGTACACTTCGAAGCACTATCATCAGCCGAGCGATGAATATCATCCGAGCATGGATTTCACCGGCGATGCGGCGATGGCGCGATTCGGATTTGCTCTGGGTTGGGCAGCGGCGTCCCAAAGTAAATTGGTAGGCTGGCAGAAAGGCGATGAGTTCGAACCGGCACGAATGAAAAGCTCTGCTGGGGCCCAGTAGGACGGGCTCAGCCTTCCATGGTTTTGAGATTCGGGCTGAGGATTAATCGGGCTTCGGTGACGCGCTGTACGTCATCGGCACTCAGTCCGGGGGCGACCTCTTCCAGCACCAGACCTGTCGGCGTCACTTGCATGATGGCCATCTCCGTAACGATCGTATTCACCACCCCGACGCCGGTCAGCGGCAAGGTACACTTTTTGAGGATTTTCGGCTGAAGATCCTTGGTCGTGTGCTCCATGGCGATAATCACACGTCGCGCGCCCGCCACCAGGTCCATCGCACCGCCCATCCCCTTCACCATTTTGCCGGGGATCATCCAGTTGGCCAGATTGCCTTCCTCATCCACTTCCATGGCGCCGAGCACACTTAGATCAATGTGACCGCCGCGGATCATGGCGAATGAATCGGCGCTCGAAAAATAAGCCGTGCCCGCCATTTCGCTGACGGTTTCCTTGCCCGCATTAATCAGATCACAATCCTCTTGTCCCTCAACTGGAAAGGGGCCGATACCGAGCATGCCATTTTCACTCTGCAGAATCACATCGATGCCGGGAGGAACGTAGTTGGCCACCAGCGTGGGCATGCCGATGCCGAGATTCACGTAGAAGCCGTCGCGCAGTTCCTGTGCGATGCGTTTCACGATGCGTTCGCGCTTGTCGACGTCTTTACCGGGTTTGTTCATGGTCGTTGGTCGTTGGTCCCTGGCCGTTGGTCATTGCGCATAAAGCCTTGGCTGTTTTGGCTAACGACGAACGACCTACGACGCCTTTCTCGTCGTTCGCTTTTCGATTCGCTTCTCGTACAATTCGCCCTGGAATATGCGCTTCACATAGACACTGGGCGTGTGGATCAGGTCGGCTTCCAACTCACCAGCGTCCACCAAATGCTCTACCTCTGCGATGGTTACTTTGGCGGCAGTTGCCATCATCGGATTGAAATTGCGGGCGGTCTTTCGATAAACCAGATTGCCCCACTTATCGCCCTTCCAGGCTTTCACCAATGCGAAATCGGCTTTCAGCGCGAGTTCCATCACATAGACGCGGCCGTCGAATTCGCGGGTCTCCTTGTTTTCGGCGACGATTGTACCGACACCGGTGGGCGTGAAGAAGGCGGGAATGCCCGCGCCCCCCGCACGAATGCGCTCGGAAAATGTTCCCTGCGGCACCAGGTCCAGTTCAACTTTACCCTGGAGAACCATCTGCTCCAGCATCTTATTTTCGCCAACGTAGGTTCCGACGTGCCTGCGGATCTGTCCAGCCGCCAGCAGAAGGCCTATGCCGAGGCCGTCCACGCCGGCGTTATTGCTCATTGTGGTTAAATTCTTCACGCCCTTGCGGACCAGAGCGCGAATCAAGTTCTCCGGGATACCGCAGAGCCCGAAACCGCCAACCATAATCCTGGCGCCGTCCGTGATATCGCGTACGGCTTCGTCGGCATTGGCAACGACCTTGTTCATGAGAAAACGATTCTAAATGAGAATTGGGTCAATGATCCATCGGATCACCGGGTTTTTGCTACAGCTGGCAGCTTTTCTGCAAAAGCGATCTTTTTTAACTGGTGGGCCCGCTCGAACTCCATCGCTAGTTCTCGGGTATCAAGATTTTCGCGGATGTGGGCCAGATGCTGCTCCAATTTCAGAAGCGCATCTCGAATATTTGTCTTGTTCGTAAGACTAATGTCGCGCCACATGGAATAAGGGCTGCTTGAAATGCGCGTCATCTCACGCAACGCGCGCCCTCCAGCCTCGAGCAGTGGCGCATCTTCGCCGTACTCATCAACCAAGGCAGCGGCAAGGGCCGTTGAAATCATTTGCGGCAAGTGACTGATCCAGGCGCACAGTTGGTCATGCGCCTTGGCGTCCATGCTCGCAATGCGTGCGCCAATTTTTTCCACCCACTCCAGGTACTCTCCGCTCATCCCGTCGTAAACCCTTTGTCCCGGAACCGGAGTCACAAACCAGGCAGCCTTCTGAAAAAGATCGGGGTCAGCGAATTCCACCCCAGACTGTTCCTTTCCGGCCATGGGGTGCGCGGCAAGAAAGCGAAGGCCGGTGTTCTTGTGGAACACTGTCTTAGCTCGCTCCAAGACCTCGGCCTTGGTACTGCCGACATCCGTGAGCAGAGTCTTCGGAGGCAGCGCGGGGCCAAGCCGGTCGATCAAGTCGATGATCGCGCCGACAGGGGTTGCCAGAATGATGATCTGACTGCCACGAACCGCATCGGCGGGATTGGTGTGTCCAGCATCAATCACGCCCCTGCGTCGCGCACGATAGAGAACTGATGCGTGATCGCAGCCGATGACTCGTCCGGCAAACCGGTGCTTCCTCAAGGCCAGGGCGAGCGAACCGCCAATCAGGCCGGTGCCGATAATCGTGATTTGGCGAATGGGCATCAGTGATTTCACCACGGAGACACTGAGGCACGGAGAAGCTCGGCACAAAAATAAGCCAAAAAATAGGAAGCTCCCGTTTCAGACTTTTCTTTCTTCTCCGTGCCTCCGTGTCTCCGTGGTGAGCTTGCTTCCTACCGTAAATCATGCAACTGTGCGGCCGACAGCGGGTGCAATCATACGCAATTGATCCATCAACTCGGAAAATTGATCGGGATAGAGCGACTGGGCGCCATCCGACAACGCTCTATCAGGGTCGTTATGAACTTCGATCAAAAGCACGTCCGCTCCGGCGGCTACGGATGCCCGCGCCATGGGAGCAACTTTATCGCGTAGCCCGGTACCGTGCGACGGGTCGGAAGCCATCGGCAAGTGCGAGAGTTTATGAATGATCGGAATCGCCGAAATGTCCAGCGTGTTCCGCGTATAAGTCTCAAATGTGCGGATGCCGCGCTCGCACAAAATTACGTCGTAGTTTCCGCCCGCCATAATGTATTCGGCGGAGAGCAGCAGTTCCTCCAAAGTTGCAGCGATGCCACGCTTGAGCAGAACCGGTTTTTTGACTTTGCCCAACTCGCGCAGCAAATTGAAATTCTGCATGTTGCGCGCGCCCACTTGGAAGATGTCCACGAAAGGCAGCATGACAGCTATTTGCGAGATCTCCATGACCTCGCTGATCACGAGCAAACCGAAGCGGTCGCCGGCTTCCCGCAACAGTTTCAAAGCCTCCAACCCGAGTCCCTGAAAAGAATAAGGAGAAGAGCGCGGTTTGAACGCGCCTCCACGCAGGGCGCGGGCACCCGCCTTCGCCACCCGCTCGGCTGTGGCGAAAAGCTGGTCACGCGATTCCACCGAGCATGGGCCTGCCATCACGACTACTTGCTCACCGCCGATTTTCAAGCCATTGGCAAACTGGACCACGGTTCCTTGCGGCCGAAAACTTCGTCCCGCCAACTTGTAGGGCGAACTGATGCGGTGGACGTGCTCGACTCCGGACAGAACTTCAAGATTTCGGATATCAAAATCGATTCGCGCCCCGACCGCAGCCACCACAGTCTGCCGAGCTCCGGTGGAGCGATGCACCGAGAAGCCCCGCTCGACCAGGTGTTCCACCACACGCTGGATCTGCTCTTCCGTGGCCGATTCTTGCATTGCGACAATCATAGAAAGTCGATGGCCATTGGTCGTTGGTCGTTGGTCGTTAGTCTCGGTTTTGCCAATGACCAACGACTAATGACCAACGACTGTTCAGTCATTCACCTCAGAATCCAATTCTGTATCACCACCCGCTTCTGTCACCGCGGACTTTGGCGCGATCTCCTCCTGCTGAATCTGGCGCATTATGTCCATAATGCGTTCGTAAATGCATAGCAGATCACGATCGGGTAATGGCCCCTGATTAATGCCTCGCACATTGTCGAATACGGCGCGCTCACGATCTGGCTCGTAGATAGGCATTCCAACGCCGCGTTTCAATTTGCCAATCTCATGGGCCGCCTGCGCACGCTGGCTCAGCAACTCCACCAATTTGCGGTCCAGGTCATCGATCTTCTTGCGCCAGTCAGAAATGTCCATAGAAGGTCTTAGCTCTTAGCTATCAGCGAAGGAGCAATTCGTGAGCCGAGGTTGATGGCCCCGTCCCGTTCAGTGACTGGACCCATAAGTCACGGCTTGCAAGCTGAAAGCTGAGAGCTGCTTTATGAATTCTGCCACAGACACGGCTTCCTTGCCTGGATTGTGCTCGATAGTTTCGACAATCGCGCTGCCGATTACGGCCCCGTCGGCAAATTCTCCGACTGCCGCGAATTGCTCCCTGGTGGAAATACCGAAGCCGACGACGATGGGAAGCTTCGTATGCTTGCGGAGGCGACGAACGAGTTTCTGCGCGTCTTCAGGCAACTGTTGGCGAGCTCCAGTCACTCCCGTCCGCGAAACCGCGTAAACAAACCCGCTGGAAGCTGCCGCGATGCGCTTCAGTCGCTCGTCGGTGCTGGTGGGCGCCGCAAGAAACACGGTCGCCAGTTCATTTCGCCGCATCTCGCGGAGGTAGTCGCCCGCTTCCTCGACTGGTAAATCCGTCAGCAGGGCTCCATCAACACCTGCATGGCGCGCGACCTTGCAGAACTTTTCCAGTCCCATGCGTAGGATCGGGTTCAAATACGAGAAGATAATTAGCCCAGTCGACTGCGCATGCTGTCGCACTTCCGCCGCCAGTTTCAGCACGTCGGCCAGCGTTACTCCGTTCTGGAGCGCTCGCTGGCTGGCGCGCTGGATCACTGGACCGTCAGCTACAGGATCACTGAACGGCACACCAAGTTCAATCACATCGGCACCCGCTTCGATTGCAGCCAGCACGACATCTCGCGTAGTCGCCAGATCGGGATCGCCGCAAGTAACGTAAGCCACCAGCGAAGGGCGAGTTTGAAAACAGAGAGGCATGGCCTTGGTAGTACTAAAGATTGCCGATTTTCATTTGAGAGTCGAAATTGAAAATCTAACCGTCGAGTTTCAGATTCTCCCGTAGGATTCCGATATCTTTATCCCCTCTCCCGGAGATGTTCACGATTACGATCTCTGATTTCTTCATTCTTGGTGCCCGCTTGATCACTTCCGCAACAGCGTGCGCCGACTCGAGCGCTGGAATAATGCCTTCGGTCCGAGCCAGCAGTGTGCACGCATCCAGAGCTTCCGCGTCGGACGCGGAAACGTACTCCGCGCGGCCCGAATCATAAAGCGCCGCATGTTCCGGGCCGATCGAAGGATAGTCCAACCCCGCTGATACCGAATGCGTGTTCGCCACCTGCCCTGCCGCATCCTGCAGCAAGTAGGAATAGGTTCCCTGTAACACGCCCGGCGAACCGCCGTGGAAACGTGCAGCATGCTCTCCTAAGCCCTCGCCGCGCCCGCCAGCTTCGACGCCGATGAGCTTCACTCGTTTGTCCTTGATGAAGTCATGAAAAATGCCAATGGAATTCGAGCCGCCGCCGACGCAGGCAATAATCGTAGCGGGCAGCTTCCCTTCGGCTTTGAGGACCTGCGCGCGAGCCTCACGGCCGATGACTTTATGAAAATCGCGCACCATCGTGGGATAGGGATGAGCGCCAAGCACGCTGCCTAGAAGATAATGCGTCGTGCGAACGTTGGTCACCCAATCGCGCATGGCCTCATTGATGGCGTCTTTCAGCGTGCGCGAACCTGACTCCACGCCGCGCACTTCAGCCCCCAGCAACCGCATGCGAAAAACGTTCAGTTCCTGACGCCGCATGTCCTGAGTGCCCATGTAGACAACGCATTCGAAGCCGAGCAGCGCGCAGACGGTAGCGGTGGCGACGCCGTGCTGTCCCGCGCCGGTTTCGGCAATGATGCGGCGCTTGCCCATGCGTTCGGCGAGAAGTCCTTGGCCCAGACAATTGTTAATTTTGTGCGCGCCGGTGTGGAGAAGATCTTCGCGCTTGAGATAGATTCTTGCGCCGCCAAACCTCTCGGTGAGCCGGCGCGCGAAAAACAGCGGCGTCGGCCGGCCGGCGTAGGTCCGCAGGAGTTCATCCAGACGGCGCTGAAACCGGCGGTCGCGTTTGGCCTTGTCGTATTCGCGCTCCAGTTCTTCAAGGGCGGCCATCAGCGTCTCGGGGACGTAGCGCCCTCCGTAGACGCCGAAGCGGCCGTTGGCCGAAGCTTTGGTCAATTTATTGCCCTTGCTGACAGTCGCAGTTGCCATCTTCCTATACGAGCCTTTCTGCCTCACGAACCGCACTGACGAACGCCCGAACTTTTTCTGGATCTTTCTTTCCGGGTTTTGATTCGACGCCCGAGGAAACATCAACGCCCCAAGGGTGTAACAGCGCCAGCGCATCAGCCACATTTTCAGGAGTGAGTCCGCCCGCAACGATAGTTGGCATGGTCAAACCCAGCATCTCGATCATCCCTTGCGCCTTCTGCCAATCGAAGCGCTTGCCTGTGCCTCCGGGTTCAGCGGCAGAAACGGAATCAATTAGCAAGGCATGCAAGGCATTTTTCAATTCGTCGCCGATAAAAAAGAGGCCTTCTGACAGGGTTCCAGCGGGGATTACGAAAATGACTTTTGGGCGGTGATTTATGTCCCGTTGCACGCGTGAATACTTGATGAAACCGGCGACGGCTTGTTTCCCCCAAAGCTGTACCGCTGTCAACCCAGCTTGCTGCACCGACTGATCGATTCGCTCCGCGGCCTCGTTGACGAAAACACCAACCTTCTCTACCCGCGCCGGCACCTTCGCCACGATCTGGCCAACTATTCCCGGATCAACGTTTCGAGCACTCTTTTCGTAAAACACAAATCCGAGCGCATCCGCGCCGGCTTCGACTGCCGCCAACGCGTCCTCGAGATTCGTGATACCGCAAACTTTGACCCAGGTCATGAAAACAGTTCAGCGGCCTCAGTTGCCGGGCTCCCGGTTGAATCGAGACTTATTTTCTGACTAGCGCATGAGACTCGCGCTGCGCTTCGGCCAGAAGGGCTTGCAGTGCTTCTCCCGGGGATTTCGCTCTCATCAACGACTCGCCGATCAGAAATGCCTGATAGCCAACCGCTCGCAGACGGGCAATATCCGCTCCACTGTGAATTCCACTCTCGGCCACAGGCAGTGCATTCTTTGGAATCGAGTCCGCCAGCCGAAATGAGGTTTCAAGATCGACTTTGAACGTCCGCAAATCGCGGCTGTTCACCCCAATCAGAGTGCACCCTGCGTCAACCCCGCGTCGTAATTCCACTTCGTCGTGCACTTCGCACAAAACATCGAGCTTGTACTCGCTAGCTCGCCAGACCAGCATCTTCAATTCCGCCGGAGTCAATGCGGCAACAATCAGTAATACCGCGTCGGCGCCATTGGCTCGCGCTTCCAGCAACTGGAATTCATCGACTATGAAATCCTTGCGCAGGCAAGGCAGCTTTGTTGCAACCGATGCATGCTGCAGGTTTTCCAACGATCCTTGAAAGAACGCCGCGTCGGTCAACACCGATAACGCGGTCGCACCCGAACTCTCGAATTCTTCCGCCAGACGGACGGGATCGAAATCCGGACGAATCAGCCCGCGCGAAGGCGAGGCCCGTTTGAGCTCCGCGATGACGGCTATCCCAGTGGCGCTGCCTGATTCCAAGCTGTGCCGAAAGCCGCGCGGGACATGGTTTGCGGCCTGCCGTTCAAACTGGCGCAGATCCACCACCGGTTTACTCTCAGCAACTCTCCGGCGGGTCGCGGCAACGATTTCATCGAGGCTGGCAGGCATGACGAATGGAAACAATTATACGGGAACCACTTGTCATCAAGCCCCAAACAGCGGGTCAAAAGATATTCGGTTCGACGGCTCATGATTCAAATCTGTTCGCTGGCGTTCCGGAAATAACTTTAGCGAGGATCCTCTCCCCATAAAGCACTGAGTCCCGCTCTATGACATTGCCGGTAGGGGTGCGCGTAAGCCCCAGCCCATAGCGGTCTCGGAACCCTCCCCAATGCGATCCGTATTCCTTTAGGGTGTTGAATGCTTTGTCCGCAAGCCAACACGTTTCCAATAACGAGGAGACCTGCAAGTTGCAACTGGATACAAGTCACAATGCTTATTTAGGATGCCGAGAGCGCATGCCGAGGCGGCTTCTCAATGCATATTGGTTATTTTCTTGGCTTCTGGAACAAACAGAGAAGTGCCAAACGAATCGACGAGTACCGAAGGGAAAGAAGAGCTTGGTGCCATCGAAGGGACTCGAACCCCCACACCCTTGCGGGTACATGGACCTGAACCATGCGCGTCTGCCAATTCCGCCACGATGGCAATAGTGACCTAGTTACGGGGCCCCTGCGAGCCACCTTTCAGGAGAGAACCACAACAATATTCTACAGGCGCACCGCTGGCTGTCAAACTTGGGACCGCACACGGATGGCGGGTCCCTCCAGCCTGGCAAAGACCCTTATCCTTCCAGCTTGGCAGTCATCGTAATATTCGCTTTGAGCACCTTTGACACGGGACAGCCGCTCTTAGCGTTTTCTGCGGCCTTCTGGAAAGCAGCTTGATCGGCATTGGGTACGCGGCCCACGACATCCAGATGAACCGCAGTGATCGTCCAACCGGAATCAAGTTTCTCCATGGTGAGTGTGGCCGTGGTCTCGATGCTGGATGCGGTCAGATTGGCGCCGCCCAACTGGCCGGAAAGCGCCATGGAGAAGCAGCCGGCGTGGGCCGCTGCAATCAATTCCTCAGGATTTGTGCCGGGCGTGTTTTCGAATCGAGTGCTAAAGGAATACGGGGTGTTGTTCAACACGCCGCTTGCCGACGATACCGCGCCCTTGCCATCTTTCAGTCCGCCCTTCCAGACGGCGCTTGCCTTGCGTTGCATTCTTTTCTCCTATGAAGACCTTTACGTAGTTATTGTAGATGGAAGCGAGGGAAGCTGTCAGGCCGTCGAAGCACTTAGCATTAAGTGTTTAATATTTTACTACTGAACGTCCTCGATCCCTAAGGGCAATCTTGGGATGACAAACGCCACGTTCTTAGATGCGAAACGCCGGTTCGCTCAGCAGAAGTCGGAACAGCTCAGATAAAAGCCGCAGCGCGGGCAACTCAGTTTGCATCGATTCTCCTGCAGTCCCGTCGAGCAATTTGGGCAGAAGAGTAACGCCACGCCGAACCTGGAATCGCGAATTGGAGCATCGTTCTTCGGTTTGGCAGGTTGGGAAACGCCAGATACCGGTTCACTCATTATTACGGAAACTTATCAGCAACAACAACGCAGTGCAACTCCAACCTCCGATTCCCCCCGCCTACAGCGAAATCCAACCGTCCGCGCATCAGGTTACTCTTCGCCGGAATTGAGCTAAGCGACTTTTGTGCCCCCGCCAAACTTGATCTCTTGATCGACGATGGGCAAGTTGCTGGTCCAGGAGTCTCCTACGATCCGCCACGCGCCGAGGCGGTTCCAGGCTCGCAAAAACTTTCCCACGTCAGCGGCGTTAGCATTTCCCAGTTCAATAGAAACGGTATAACGCCCCATTTCAATAGCCATGTCGCCCGAGTAGTCTACGCGCGTAGTCTCAAAGCGCAGATTCTGGTACCCCAAGTCTCCGCACTGCCGCAGTACACGCTCGATCTCCTTCGGTCCCTGACACGACTCGCGATGAGAAACCATCAACACCCCGTCGGAAGCGAATAATGCCGCTGCCTGATCATAATTCCCAGTGTTGAATGCCGTGCAGAAATCCTGGGTGAGTCCACGAATGGTCAACTCGACATCGGGCAGCGGATTGGATCCAGGGATACTGCTAACGGGGGGACGGTACATCAAACTACCTCCTGGGGGGAACAGGATACAATCCTCGTACTTCGCTGATTGGCCCTGGTCGAGCCAAACAGCGCGTCAGACCCGCATTGTAACGCAAAAACCGGAGTGGAAAAGTACGAAGTTTTTTCTATCCAATGGAACTTCAAAACACAAAGTTTGCTCCTATTAACTGCCCATGGGCCTCTAGTCCTTGATATGTGGGGTTATGATGGTTTGGGCTGACTCTCTGCACTTTTTTTAATTCTCAGCCGAGGCGACGATCATGTATTTCGAACAGTTCTATCTGGGTTGTTTGGCGCATGCTTCCTACATGCTCGCGTCACAGAGCGACGCTATCGTCGTCGATCCACAGCGGGATGTGGATATTTACCTGCACGCCGCCAGCGAACACGGAGTGGAGATCCGTCATATCTTTGAGACCCATCTGCATGCCGATTTTGTTTCCGGACATAAAGAGCTCGCCGCGCGAACCGGGGCAAAGATTTATATCGGAGCTCGTGCCGGGGCCAGGTTCCCCCACATCGATGTGCAGGATGGCTTCGAGTTGCAGGCGGGGAACATTGTTCTTAGGGTTCTGGAAACGCCAGGGCACACGCCCGAAAGCCTCTGCTTTCTAATCACTGATAAAGGGAAATCAACCCAGCCGTGGGCGGTTCTCACCGGCGACACATTATTCCTCGGCGACGTGGGACGGCCCGATCTTTCAAAAACACACAGTCCGGTCGAATTAGCGGGCATGCTTTATGACAGTCTGCATGGCAAACTGCTCGCGCTTGAAGATGACGTGCTGGTCTATCCGGCGCACGGAGCCGGTTCACTCTGCGGCCGCAACATGAGAGCTGAGCGCTCCTCAACTATCGGTACCGAACGGCTCACTAACTACGCGCTGCAAATCAGGAGCAGGGAAGAATTCATTCGGCAGTTGACCGCCAACTTGCCAACCCGTCCCGAATACTTTCTGCAGGATGCCGAAATTAATCGCCAGGGCGCGCCCTCGCTCGCCGACCTCCGCGAACTGCCCCCGATTTCTGCAAGTGAACTGAAGTTGATGCTGCAGGAGGGAATAGTTGCACTCGACGTTCGCCCCGGCGACCAGTTCGCCCGCGGGCATGTACCCGGCTCAATCAACATTGCCCTGTCGGGACAATTCGCCTCCTGGGCAGGAACGGTTCTTGGTTTGTCCGCCAGTCCTGTGCTGATCGCCGATTCTCCTGAACAAGTGTCGGAAGCGCGGCTTCGATTGGCGAGAGTAGGCATTGAAGATGCGCTTGGATATTTGAATGGTGGAATAGGAACATGGAAACAGGCAGGATTTACGCTCGCTGAATTGCCACAAATCACGGTGCAAGTTTTGCGCGATCGCATGCAGGCTCAGGCTTCCCAAGTGCTCGATGTGCGCCGCGAACCCGAGTGGCACGCCGGACATATCGAAGATGCAGCCTGGTGGCCGCTGGACAATTTCAAAATATCTCCCCCAGCAATCGACCGCGACCGGCCTATTGCGATCCATTGTAAGAGCGGTTATCGCAGCATGATCGCGTGCAGCTTGCTGCAGCGAGCCGGTTTCCAAAACGTCGCCAACGTGATTGGCGGCTTTGATGCCTGGCAGCAGGCAAACCTTCCAGTCCAGAGCGAACCTGCAGTCGAGGCGTAGGACGAAAGGTAGGTCAGCGCGTAGTTTCCGAGTTGTTAACAAGATCGCCGTAGGGGCGGCGGTCACCCGCCCACCCCTGCCACACTACCGTGCGTACGGTCTGTACACGGCGGTTCGAGTCGGTTGAGCTAACAGCCATCGATCAACGTCGGAAGTCCAAGCGATTTGAAGTAAGCATTGGAAAGCCCAACAGAGAGTGCCTTGGCCGGAGCCAAGTACCAAGGGCCACGTCCACTGCCAGCCGTGTTATTGTCGAGTCGCGGACGGCCCCCCGGCGACAACAAAGCGGCGCGTCGACGGCGTGGTGTTTTCCATTGCCGCCACATCGCTGCCCGCAGTCGCAATCGGACCCAGCGGGTCAGATACATCAGCTCGTCGGGCGTTTCGCAGAAGCCGAAATAGCTGCGCCAACCCCGCAGATACGGAGCTAGTTCCGCTATCGTCGTCTCGATGCTGATGCCTTTTGCCCGGCGTGTGACTTCCCGGATTCGGTGCTTAAACCGCTCCAGAGCTTTTCGGCGCGATGATGCGCTTGACCTCTGGACCGGCGCTAAAGCTAAACCCGAGGAACTTCCGTTCCTGCGGTCGCGCCACCGCACTCTTCGTTTCGTTTACTTTGAGCTTGAGTTGGTGCGTGATGAAGCGCGTGATGCCCTCAGGGCGTAGCCCCTGACGGCCAGCAACTTATGTAGTCCCGGCGACTTCGTAAAGGTACTCGACGAAAGACCGCACGGCGCCATCCATCCCTTGCACCTTTTCGTTCTTGGACTCAATTACATAATATTCATCCGGCGCGTGGGCCCCACTGCCATGCCCGATCCCGAAATGCCCAGCCGCGAGATGCAGCGGTTCCTCAGTAAACACGTACCCAGGCCAGGAACCAGCGCTCCGCGGCAGCACGATGGGATCGATGCCGCTGTGCTTGTACACTGCAGTCTGTGCGCGAATCAATGCCGCATCGGCAGGAGTGCTGTTGGGGTTGTAGCCTCCCGTCATGTTCACTTCAATATCGCCAAAGCCGCGTTTTGCAAGATGAGCCTTGAGTGCGGCCAAAGCTTCGGTGGCCTTCATATCGGGAACCAGGCGCATGTCGATTTTTGCCACTGCACGGTGGGGGAGAATGGTTTTGCCGCCCGGTCCCGTGTATCCACCGACCAGGCCCTCAATATTTACGGTAGGGCGAGACATCAACAGTTCGAGCGCTTCTTGCCAGCTTACGTCATGCACCCAGTGCTCGACGCCCAGTTGCTTCTTTGCTACTCCTTCGTTTAGTCGCTGTGCTGCTGCAGCGATCATCGCTTTTTCAGCTGCGGAGATCGGGCGCGCCTTGTCGGCAAAGCCTTCGATGGCAGGTTCGTTGCCGTCAGAAGAGACCAGGGTCGCTAAGGCTTCGACCAGATGCCAAGCCGGACTGTCGACGCGCGCTTTGTTGCTGGAATGAATGTCGTGGCGCGGTCCGCGGCCCCAGCGCTCTCCGCTCGACACCAGTTCAAGTTCCACTACGCCCTTCGCCCCAAGTGTCATCGTCACGGCGCCATCAAGATCCTGTTCGGCCGACGGCATGAAAATTCCCATGCAAGGCCGGAGCGCGGCGATTGCCTCCGGTCGGCGCACGATCTGCGGAAAATGCGGCGACCCAATCTCTTCTTCGCCTTCCGCCACCAATACCAAGTTCACGGGGAGCTTTCGGCCGGCGGCACGAATCGCATGCAGCGCTGCAATGAAAGATGCTTCCGGCCCCTTCTGGTTCACAACTCCTCGACCAATGAGCACGTACGGCAGGGAACGTCGCTGACCCGGTGGCATTGGGAAGCATCGAGTATGCTGTGGACCACTTTCATAGCCCTCTGTTAGTCGTGCTGGGACATCAAAAATGCGGCGCGGTGAGTGCAGCATGTTCTGGTGAAAAGATGCCTAGCCATAACCTGGATGCCATCATGGAGAAGATCAATCCTGCCGTGACTCAAGCGAAAACCTATGCCAAGGGGAATGATCTCATCGAGTCAGCGGTCAAGGAAAACGTGCGTCAGAGTGCCAAAGACGTTTTAGCCAACAGTGAGATCATTCGTGATGCAGTGAAATCGGGCAAGCTTAGTGTGATCGAGGCAGAGTATGAGCTCGATACTGGCAAAGTAGTGCGGCTTAATGCACCTGCGAGGCATCAGAATTAGTGAATCGTCGTTTTTCATCTTGAAGCTGTCAACAAGTGCGACAGGAAAGTGTTCTTCCGAGTAACCCCCACGTCGACAGTATCTCTGTGCTAGAAACTATCACCCGCGTATTCTTCGTGGCAGTCGTCGTGTCGCGCTTCGTATCGTCTTAGCAGCCCGCGAAATGGGGGTTCCTCCGGGTATGACCCAAGACTGCATAAGCAGCCGCAAGAACTCAATTCCTTAAGTTAGCGCTTATGGGGCATTGCCCCTTACGATACAGGGGGGAGTGATATTATAAGGCCGCCCCACCAGCACGAGAAGGGGATGCGCGATGAGTTCAAATTCAGTAAGGACAACGGTTGCAACAATGGCTGTGATGCTGGCTGGGGTTTGCATTTTTCAAACTCGATCAGCACAATCCAGTTCCGCAACTACGCCCCAGGCTGCTCCAAAACCACTCCTGCTGGAGAAAAATGAGGGTGAGCGGCGGATTTGGCGAGAGCCTCCCCCTGGGGACTTCGTGCTGAAGGTCAGCCCAAAAAACAACGGTTCTCAGCACCTTGTTATGGGAACAGAGGACATGGCTCCCGGGGACGAATTTCCAACCCACAAGCACCTCGGGCAGGATGAAATTCTGTATATCGAAAAAGGAACCGTTCACGTTCATCTGGGAGACCAGGAACGCGATCTGCACGCAGGAGGAACGGTGTTCATTCCGGCGTATACCTGGGTAAGTGTAAAGAACGCGGGGACCGAGACCGTCAGCGTGGTGTTCGTG
Organism: uncultured Acidobacteriota bacterium; assembly: GCA_963696635.1. Taxonomy (GTDB): domain Bacteria; phylum Acidobacteriota; class Terriglobia; order Terriglobales; family Acidobacteriaceae; genus JABDBE01. Next base: position 48,610 of record CAVOKX010000019.1, on the reverse strand, counting down.
TTTTCGGCGCCGGGGTTTGAGAATTACATGCGGTGCGACTCTGTGCTGGCAAACGAGAAAGTGACACCTCTCTCGCTAGAAGAACAAAAAGGGTGCGCTCACGAAGGGCATGTCACCTACAAAGACCTAGAAGAGAACCCCAAAAAATGAAGTAAAAGCCGACAGACTCGAGGCTTGCCCGTCGCCGGTTCACAGTCCTGATAAAACACCCTATCCCTAGAAATGACCCATTTCGGCCTCGCGATTCGAGCCGCCACGCGAGATAGCTCCCGAGTTGCCAAAATAACCGGATGCATTGCCCGGTACAAAAACATTGGTCTGCGCATTTGCTGTCGTGGTCGCAATGGTCAGGACCAACATTGTGAGTATGAGTGTTGCTATGGTACAAAATGCGGCGACACAGAAGGTTGTCGCGATCCTGGGGTTGTATTGCCGCGCCGGTGTGCGCTCCACGGCAGCGGACAAGAGTGTCCACTTTACACGGTACAATAGCCGGGTGAGCGCAGCTACCACTTCGCCGGTTTCGAGTAAGACATCGGCGCAGAGCCATCCGTACACGTTGTGGCAGAGATTCTTGCTTTGGCTTATTACCTGGGCGGGGTTTCTGGCGATTCGGGTAATTGGGCCGACGTTGAAGCTGGCAGTGTCGTTCGAGGAGAGTGGGCCGGCGGGGATCGAGACGCGTCCCATGATTCTGGCGTTTTGGCATAGCTGCATTTTTCCCGCGACCTACATCTGGCGGAACTTGCAGATCAGGGTTCTGAGCAGCGATAGTTTTGATGGGGAATGGACGGGGCGCATTATCCGGAAATTTGGTTTTGTGAAGGTGCGCGGGTCGAGCAGCCGGGGAGCGGTGCGGGCGTTGCTGGGCATGCGGCGGGAACTGGAGCAGGGCTGGGCGGTGGCGTTTACTATCGATGGACCGCGCGGGCCACGATTCGTGGCTAAGCCGGGTCCGGTTTTGCTGGCGCGTGCTACGGGGGCGCCGATGGTGGCGTTTCATATTGCCGTGGAGAAGACCTGGATTTTGAATACTTGGGACCGGTCGATGATTCCGAAACCGTTTTCGCGTGCGCTGATGCGAGTAACCCGGCAGATTGTGGTTCCGGGGGACGCGGACGATTCTCAGAAAGAAAAATTTCATGGGGAATTGCAAGCCGCGTTGGAACGAGTGCGGGAGTTCGCGGAGGCGAATGTGGATAGGGTGGGGGGTGCGGAGTTTCCGGTAGGGAAGAGTTAATCATTGCGACTAGCAAGCCGCCCGAGCTTTGCTCGGCCCGGACGGGTCTAAGACCCGTCCCCACACGAGCGGGGTGATTGGGAAATGAGGGTTTGTGGCTGCGATTATTTTGGACGGTAATAAGATCGCTGGCGAAATTCGCGCCGAGGTCGCGTCTGAGGTGAAGACGATGACGGCTGCGGGGATGCGGCCAGGACTCGCCGTGGTTCTGGTTGGGCATAACCCGGCGTCGGAGGTTTATGTTCGGGGAAAGGTGAAGAGCAGCGGCGAGGTCGGAATTTACAGCGAGCAGCATACTCCGCCGGAGACGGTTTCCACGGAGGCTTTGCTTGAGTTGATCGCTGACCTGAACCGGCGCGACGAGATCGACGGCATTTTGGTACAGCTTCCGTTGCCTGCTCAGGTGGATTCCAAAAAAGTTTTGCTGGCGGTCGATCCGGCCAAGGATGTGGATGGGTTCCATCCGATGAATGTCGGATTCCTTTCCACGCAACGGCCAGGGCTGGTGCCTTGCACGCCGGCTGGGATCATTGAGATCCTGAAACGCAGCCAGATTCCAATTGCCGGACAGGAAGCGGTAGTGGTGGGGCGCAGCGATATTGTGGGCAAGCCGACGGCGATGCTGCTGATCAACGGCAATGCGACGGTTACGGTTTGCCATTCGAAGACGCGGGATCTTCCTGCAGTTTGCCGGCGGGCAGACATTCTGGTTGCGGCGATTGGCCGGGCAGGAATGATTACGCGCGAATTCGTGAAGCCGGGCGCGACCGTGATCGATGTGGGCATGAACCAGGTGACGGATCGGGCGGAGTTTGATCGCTTGTTTGCGGGGAATGCGAAGCGGGAGGAAACATTTCGCACGAAAGGTTCCACGCTCGTGGGGGACGTCCATCCCCAGGTGGCGGAGGTTGCGGGAGCGATTACGCCAGTGCCTGGGGGCGTGGGGCCGTTGACTATTGCCATGTTGATGGCGAACACCGTGCGGGCGGCGAAGCTGCGGCGAGTGGCGGAGCTTTCGCGGGTTTGAAACATTTTCACCACAGAGGCACAGAGACACAGAGGAAACCATTTTAAGATCCTAGTTCCGTTGTTCTGAGCAGCGGGGAAGTGGTGGCTGTATCGAACCATAATCCGGAATTGCCTTTCTCTGTGTCTCCGTGTCTCTGTGGTGAATTGGTTTTTAAGATGAGGGTGGATTGCTGAAAGTCGGATTGACCGGCGGGATTGCCTCGGGCAAATCCGTAGTGGGCGAGATGTTTGTGGCGCTTGGCGCTCACCTGATTCAGGCGGATGCGATTGCGCACGAACTCATGCAGCCGGGGGAAGTGGTTTATCAGGAGGTGGTTCGGCATTTTGGGGAGGGGATTCTCAATGTTGACGGCACCGTGCATCGGGCGCGGCTGGCAGAGGCGGCGTTTGGAGCGGGCGGCGAAAACAAAGATTCCCGCATTCAGGAACTGAATCGGATTGTGCATCCCGCGGTGATTCGAAGGCAGGAAGAGTGGATGGAGGAAGTTGGCCGAAGAGATCCGCGGGCAATCGCGATGGTGGAAGCGGCGCTGATTTTGGAAGCGGGATCGGGGAAGGGTTTCGACCGGTTGGTGGTTGTGACCTGCCGTCCTGAACAGCGAATTCGACGCTGGGCTGCGCGGGTGGGCGTGGATGAAGAAAGCGCGCGCCGGGAGGTTGGGCGGCGGATGGCGGCGCAGTTGCCGGATGAAGAGAAGATCAAGGCCGCCGATTACGTGATCGATAACTCGGGATCGTTGGATGAAACCCGGCGACGCGTGGGACAGATTTATGGCGAGTTGAAGCGCGAGGCGGAGAAGAACGGGTAAAAGCTTTTGATCGCTGAGTTCGCGGAGAAAAGCCGCTGAGCGCGCAGAGAAACACATCTGAGTGGGCATAAGTTTTGCTTCATACTGCAACGTGCCCCATCGATAATTTAATACAATGAATGTGGATCGGGAAGGTTTCTGAAACTATGAAGCTGCTTCGACCTGTGTTGCTCGCTGTTATTCTCGCCGGCGGGTTTTTCTATTTCACCACCTATCGTTCGGGCCAGGGCGGGTTAGCCGATTGGGTTGGACATCCGAGCAAAATCGAGATCAGCGAGGCGGCTGGCAGCGATTCACTTGATGCGGAAGAGCAAAACAACATCACCGTTTACCGCAAGAATATCGGTTCGGTGGTGAACATTACGTCCAAGGCAGTCACGTTCGACTTCTTCTACGGGCTGGTGCCGGAGGAAGGACAGGGATCGGGTTTCATCATCGACAAAGAGGGACACATACTGACCAACTACCACGTGATCGAGAAGGCGAGCCAGATCAAAGTGACACTTCACAATCGCAAGACATATACGGCGACTATCGTGGGCGTCGATCGCTCACACGATTTGGCCGTGATTCAGATCAAGGCGCCCGACCTCGCGCCGATGGTATTGGGCAACTCAGGCAATTTGCAAGTCGGTCAGAAGGTATATGCGATTGGCAATCCCTTTGGGCTCTCGGGTACATTGACGCGCGGCATCGTGAGTTCGATCCGCCAGGTGCAGGAACCGGATGGCATGAAGATTGACGATGCCATCCAGACGGACGCCTCCATCAATCCTGGAAACTCCGGCGGGCCGCTGCTCAATATGCACGGCGAGGTGGTCGGGATCAATACGATGATCGCATCGAGTGTGGGACAGAGCGCGGGCATTGGTTTTGCGATTCCCATCAATACGGCCAAAGCGGTGATCAACGATCTGCTCACCTCGGGACGGGTCCGGCGGCCGGCGCTGGGCGTGAGCACCATTCCTATTGATCCTAACTTGGCCGACCAGATGGGATTGGCGGCGGACTATGGACTGCTGATTGTGCAGGTAGTGCCGGGAAGCGCCGCGGAAAATGCAGGCCTTCGCGGCGGCACCGAGCGCGCGTTTCTCGGCAACATTCCGATTATGGTGGGCGGAGACCTGATCGTTGCTATCGACGGGGAAAAAGTGGAGGATCAGCAGGAACTGGCGCAGATCATGAATAACCATCGCGCCGGCGATACTGTGCGCGTCACGGTTTTTCGTGGGAAAAAGAAGATGGATGTGAGCGTGACACTGGGCGAGGCGAGGCAGCAGGTGTAGGGCTATCAGCTGTGGCACCCTCACAACCCTTTTCAAGTTACGTTCCACTTTTTATGCGGCGGTTTCTTCGAAGAAGTCTTCGATTTCGTTTACTTCTTTGTCGCTGAGCTGGAATTCTCCGGCGCGCAGTACGCCATCGGCTTGACGGGCGTTTCTTGCGCCTACGATTGCGCCGGTGACGGCGGGATTTCGCAGGGTCCAGGCAATGGCCACTTCGCCCGGGGAACGGCCGTGACGTTTGCCGATCTCGCCGAGCCGCTCCACCAGGGCAAGATTGCGCGACAGTCTCGGCTCTCGGAACTCAGGATCGCTGCTGCGCCAGTCGTCTTTCGGTAACCTCGCAGCACGTTCCCGCGTCATCGCCCCGGTCAAAAGGCCTGAAGCCATGGGGGAATAGACGATTATGCCGATCCCTTCACGCAGGCAGTAAGGAAGGATGTCTTCCTCGACGCTGCGATTGATGAGTGAATACGGTGGCTGCAACGAGGTAATGGGCGCAATGCTCTGGGCGCGGCGCATTTGTTTGACATCGAAATTGGAGACGCCGATCCAGCGTACCTTGCCCTGCCGTTGCAGTGCTGCAAGGATGGACCACCCTTCTTCGAGCTCAGGCGAGTCTGGGTCGGGCGGCCAATGAATCTGATATAGATCGATCGTGTCCACAGCCAGGCGGCGGAGACTGTCTTCGACTTCACGGCAAATCGAATCGGCGTGCAGAACCTTCTGGACGTTGCCATCCGCGTCCCAGCGCAAACCGCACTTGGTGAAGACGTAGGGTTTGGCTCCGGACCAGGTTTTGAGCGCCCGGGCAACGACCTCTTCGGAGTGTCCCAGCCCATAGACTGCGGCGGTATCGATCCAGTTCACGCCCAATTCGAGGGCGCGATGAATGGCCGCGATGGAGTCATTGTCATCCTGCGCTCCCCACGCGAACTGCCAGCCACCGCCGCCGATGGCCCACGCTCCATAACCTACCGGAGTAATATTTAAATCGGAGTTGCCAAGCCGCCGGGTTTGCATTTCCAATTCTCCTAGGTCGTTTGTTTCGCAGGTTCCAAATCTAAAGCAGATGGTACAAGCAGCATGAACGTTGATTCGGTTCGAGACTATTGTCTCTCTTTTCCGCAGGCAAAGGAAACCTTGCAGTGGGGTGAGACGCTCTGCTTCAAAGTCGGCGGGAAGATTTTTGCCATGTTGAGCCTGGCGTCTGTTCCGCCCAGCCTGTGCTTTAAGTGCAAGCCAGAGACGTTTGCGGAGTTGTGCGAGCAGGACGGGATCAAGCCAGCACCTTATGTGGGCCGCTATAAATGGGTATTGCTGGAGCGGTTGGATGTGTTGGGTGATGAAGAAATAGAAGACCTGATTCGCCAGTCGCACGAGATGGTGGCAAGCAAGGGAAACGCGAAACCGAAAGTCAGCACGAAAGTCAAGAAAGTCAAGAAAGTCAAAGCCAAAAGCTCGAAAACACAAAGGAAACGAAGGACACAACGGACACGAACGAGAAGCTGACAACTGAAAGCTGAGAGCTGATCGCTGATCCTGAATTTGACTCCACTCGCTGGCTACGCTAGCCTCAGAAGTTCTGGCCAAAGTCTTAAATTCCATGCGACTTAAGCGCAAGCGATTGATCGTGCTGCTGCTGGCAGTGCTGATGGTTTCGACCGTGCCTGCTCCGGCGGCCATGCAGCCTGTCCATGCGCCGCACGCCATCGTGGTCAGCGTTCACGAATTGGCATCGCGCGCTGGGGCCGAGATCATGCAAGCCGGCGGAAACGCTGTGGATGCCGCTGTGGGCACGGGCTTTGCCTTGGCTGTGGTTCATCCACAAGCGGGGAATCTGGGTGGCGGCGGGTTCATGCTCATTCGTATTGCTGACGGACGCTCCCGCTTCGTCGACTATCGGGAAAAGGCTCCAGCGGCTGCAACCGCGAATATGTATCTGGATGCGCAAGGCAATGTCATCGACAATGCCAGCGTGGTTGGATATAAAGCCGTCGGAGTGCCGGGTTCAGTGGCGGGCATGGTTTATGCGGAGAAGGAATATGGCAAGCTGAGCCTTGGTCAGGTGATGGCTCCGGCAATCAAGTTGGCGCGCGACGGTTATCCGCTGGCCTGGCTGGATGCGCGCGACCTGCGGGACGGAGACTTGGCGAAGTTTTCCGAGTCGCGGCGTATTTTTCAGCGGAATGGGGATTACTACAAGCAAGGCGAAGTATTCCGCCAGCCTGAGTTGGCGCGCACCCTGGAGCGGATTGCGAAGGACCCGGACGAGTTCTATCACGGCGCGATGGCGCGTGAGTTGGCGGCTTCAATGCAAAAGGGCGGTGGCCTGATCACCGCCGACGACCTCGCTCGCTATGAAGTAAAGGAGCGCGAACCCATCCGCGGAACCTATCGCGGCTACGAAATCATCAGCGCGCCTCCTCCGTCGTCGGGCGGGATTGCGCTGCTCGAGATATTGAATATTTTGGAAGGGTACGACCTTGCCCAGGCGGGAAATCGGTCGGCGGCGTCCGTCCATCTGACGGTCGAGGCCTTTCGGCGAGCGTTTTATGATCGAGCGGAGTTTTTGGGGGATCCGGATTTTTCCAAGATTCCCGTAGCGCAACTCATCGATAAGAAGTATGGCGCGGCCTGGCGGGAATCGATTGATCCGGCGCATGCGAGCGTGAGCAAGGGTTTGAAGCGGCCCGCGATCTTCAACCAACTCGAGCAGTATGCTTCGCAGCATCCACAGACGCTTGTAATACGGGAACCCGAGCATACCACGCATTATTCGGTAGTGGATTCAGATGGAAATGCAGTGGCCGTGACGACGACATTGAATGACAGTTTCGGCTCGCGGGTGACGGCGGAAGGCTTGGGTTTTCTGCTGAACGATGAGATGGATGACTTTGCGGCGAAACAGGGCGTGCCCAATCTTTACGGGCTGATTCAAGGACCGGCCAATGCGATCGGGCCCGGCAAGCGGCCGCTTTCCGCTATGACGCCGACTATTGTGCTGAAAGACGGGAAACTATTTCTGGTGCTCGGGTCGCCGGGCGGGGCGCGGATTATTACTACGGTGGCAAATATTCTGATGGGCGTGCTCGACTACGGGATGAATATTCAGGAAGCGGTGAACGCGCCCCGCTTTCATCATCAATGGTTGCCAGACGAGGTGCATGTTGAGCAATGGTTTTCTCCGGACGCGATAAAGTTACTGCAGCAAATGAGACACAAGGTCGAGATCGGAGAAACCGTGGCGGGAGATTGGTCCCCTTACTGGAGCGACGGCGAGTGCATCGCGATCGATCCAAAAACAGGCGAGCGTTTAGGCGCGAGCGACGCAAGGAATAATGGAAAGGCAGTCGGTTACTGATGCTGAAAGCAATATCGACGTTCGTCTATGTAAAGGAGCGGCTGCATCCCGGGCTGCTGGATGGATTGGTGCGGGGTGGGGCGCAGACGATTGAGATTTTTGCCGCGCGCCAGCATCTAGACTATGCCAACCGCAAGCAGCATGTGCGAGAAATCGCCGACTGGTTCCGCACCAGTGGAATTACCCTGCACTCGGTTCACGCGCCTCTTTATGCCGACTACGAATGGGGACGAACCGGGGCGCCCCCATTGAACGTGGCTTCGACGGACCGGGCGAGCCGGATTGCCGCCATGGATGAGATTAAGCGCGCTCTGGAACTGGCTGAGCAGATCCCTTTTCGTTTTCTGGTGCAGCATCTTGGCGCCACCGGGGAATACTTCGACGACCGGAAATTCGAAGCGGCGATGACCTCGGTTGAGCATCTGCGCGCCTTTGCCAAGCCGCTCGGAGTGCGGATTCTGCTGGAGAACATCCCCAACGAGTTGTCGACGCCGGAGCGATTGGTGGAGTTTATCCGGGCGGCGCACTTCGATGACGTAGGCGTGTGCTTCGATTTTGGTCATGCGCACATTATGAGCGATGTGCCGCAGGCGTTTGAAACGGTCAAGAGTTACATCCATTCCACCCATGTTCACGACAACGCCAAAGATCGCGATTCGCATCTTTGGCCGGGGAGCGGATCGATCGATTGGAAACAGGCAGTGGAGTTGCTCCGGTCGGCGCCGCATACTCCGCCGCTGCTGCTGGAGATCGAAGGCGACGAAAAAGTAAATCCAGTAGAACAAATGGCCGAAGCATTCGACAAATTGGAAACTTTGTAGCGCCGCCGTCCCGGCGGCTGTCGTGAGGGCGTCCCGCCCGCACCGGCGAGGGCAGCATGCCCTCGCGACAGCCGGCAAGATGCCGGCGCTGCAAAAAAATGAGAGCTATGTCATTTCCTGTAACCACGATTGCTGAAATCGGCAAGCACGAGGGCCAGAGCGTCACCATTCGCGGCTGGCTTTACAATTTGCGCGAGAGCGGGAAACTGCTGTTCCCGCAGATTCGAGATGGCTCGGGCGTGATTCAGGGCGTCGTGCCTAAGAACGCAGTTTCGCCGGAAGTCTTCGAGGCGATCAAAAGTCTAACCCAGGAATCGAGCGTAATTGTTGAAGGCAAGGTTCGCGCCGACAAGCGCGCTCCCGGCGGCTACGAACTGGACATTTCGAATGTGCAGATCGTACAGCGCGTGGCGGAGAATGATCCGTACCCCATCTCGCTGAAGGAGCATGGCGTCGATTTCCTGATGGAGCACCGGCATTTGTGGGTGCGAACGCCGCGGCAGGCTGCGATTTTGCGGGTGCGGGCAGAGATTATCAAGGCGGCGCGCGATTTTTTTGACGAGCGTGGCTTCACTTTGACTGATCCGCCAATTCTTACCCCGGCAGCCTGTGAAGGCACGACTACACTGTTTCCCGTCGATTACTTCGATGAGCAGGCTTACCTCACGCAGTCGGGGCAGCTCTACATCGAGGCTACCGCGATGGCGCTGGGCAAGGTGTATTCCTTTGGGCCTACGTTCCGCGCGGAGAAGAGCAAAACTCGCCGTCATTTGACCGAGTTCTGGATGGTCGAGCCCGAAGTGGCTTATGCGGAGCTCGAGGACATCATGGTGCTGGCCGAGGGTCTGCTCAGCTTTCTGGTGACACGTTGCCTGGAACGTCGGCGTCCCGACTTGCAGATCATTGGCCGCGATGTTTCGAAGCTGGAAAAAGTCGAGGCGCCGTTTCCGCGCATTACTTACGACGAAGCCGTAAGAATGCTGCAGGAGGCGCACGTCAAGGGTGCTCTCGAAAATAATTTCGAGTGGGGCGGAGATTTGGGCTCGCCGGACGAAACCTATATTTCGTCGCAGTTTGATCGGCCGGTGATGGTGCATCGCTATCCTGCAAAAGTGAAGGCATTTTATATGGAGCCGGACCCACGGCGGCCCGATCTGGCGTTGTGCGTGGATGTGCTCGCGCCCGAAGGCTACGGCGAAATTATTGGCGGCTCGCAGCGCATGGCGTCATACGATCTGCTGCTGAAGCGCATTCACGAACACGGTCTGCCGGAAGAGGCCTTCAAGTGGTATCTGGATTTGCGGAAATACGGCAGTGTGCCGCATGCGGGCTTTGGCATGGGGATCGAGCGAGCGGTGGCGTGGATCTGCGGGTTGGAGCATGTGCGGGAGACGATTCCGTTTCCGAGAATGCTGCATCGACTCTATCCGTAGCCCGTTTCACCGCCGAGCACGCCGAGGTCGCCGAGAATGGAAGAGAAAGACAGACTCGACCAGATCACGCGTCGTATCATCGGGGCCTCCATCGAGGTGCACAAAGCGCTCGGGCCGGGGTTGCTCGAATCGGCCTACCAAGTGTGCCTGGTGTTTGAACTACGGCAGATGGGCTTGAAGGTGGAAGAGCAGAAGCCACTGCCAGTTGTATATAAGGATGTAAAACTGGACTGCGGGTATCGGCTCGATCTAGTCGTGGAAGATGCGGTAATGGTTGAAATCAAGGCGGTCGAGCGGCTCTCCCCGATTCACGACGCCCAATTGCTCTCGTACCTTCCGTTGTCGCACAAGAAGGTTGGTCTTCTTCTGAATTTTCATGTGCGAGTGCTGAAGGACGGGCTTAAACGCGTCGTTAATGAATTTCCAGACTCGGCGTTCTCGGCGGTAAGTAGCCCGAACTTATGACAACGATTACTTCATCGGCTTCCAGCATCACTCCCCGCAAAATCCGCGTTATCGGAGTTCCGCTTGACCTCGGCCAATCGCGCCGCGGGGTGGATATGGGGCCTTCGGCGGTGCGGGTGGCTGGTCTCGAAGCGCGTCTGGAGGCGCTTGGGCACGTAGTTGAAGATGCGGGGAATGTGTCGGTCGCCATCGCCGAGCAGAAGAAGGAAGGCGATCCGCACGCAAAATATTTGAAGGAGATTACGGCAACCTGCACCAAGCATGCCGAACTTGTGGTCAAGACACTGGAGGCGGGCAAAGTGCCGATCACCCTTGGTGGTGATCATTCTATCGCCGCGGGAACGGTTGCCGGGGTGGCGGAATTTCATCGGCGGCAGAACCAGAAAATCGGCCTCATATGGATTGACGCTCATACCGACATCAACACCCCCGACAGCTCGCCCAGCGGAAACGTGCACGGCATGCCGCTGGCGGCGATCATGGGATTGGGTCCTCCTGAGTTGTCCAATATTTTCGGCTTTTCTCCCAAGGTGAGTCCGGAGAATTGCGTGCTAGTCGGCGTGCGCGACATCGACGCCATCGAAAAAGAGAATGTACGCAGAGCAGGAATTCACGTGTTCACCATGCGCGATATTGACGAGCGCGGCATGCGCACGGTGATGGAAGAGGCTTTGCGCGCGGCGGGACGCGGCACGGCTGGCTATCACGTTTCGCTCGACATGGATTGGGTCGATCCCGAAGACGCACCCGGTGTAGGCACGCCAGTTCGTGGAGGGGCCACGTATCGCGAGGCCCATCTCGCGATGGAAATTATCGCCGACCACGGCCGCATGTTGAGCTTCGAAATCGTCGAAGTAAATCCGGTGATTGATGAACATAACCAAACCGCCGACTTGGCAGTTGAGTTGGCATTGTCGGCGTTTGGAAAGAAAATTCTGTAACCATATTGAAGCCATGAAAAAGATTCGAGTCGGCATCTTATTTGGCGGGCGTAGTGGAGAGCACGAAGTGTCGCTGCTCTCGGCGGCGTCGGTTTTCAACGCCATCGATAAAGAGAAATATGAAGTGGTGCCCATCGGTATCACCAAGGAGGGCCGATGGGTCACCGCGGCGGATGCGGAACGCTTGCTGCAGGGAAAAGTTGAGGATCACAAGCATCTGCGTGCTGGCGATCCCGAGGCGACCCCAGGGGCTGCGGTTCTGGCCAGGGGTGAATCGGTGGTTGTTCCTCCCGAGCCGCACCGGCATGGTTCGATGACGCCCTTCGAAACGGATGCGTCGTCCCACGCCCTCACTCGGCGTGCGGCGGACCGCGCCATCGACGTCGATGTTATTTTCCCGGTGCTGCACGGAACCTTTGGTGAGGATGGAACCATCCAGGGGCTGCTCGAATTGGCGGACATGCCTTACGTGGGCGCGGGCGTGCTGGGCTCGGCGGCGGGGATGGACAAGGACATCATGAAAGCGCTTTTTCGCGCCGCGGGACTGCCAATTGTGAAACACGTCACCTGCCTGCGCAGCGAGTGGGAAACGAACGCGAAGAAAGTTCAAAAGCTTGTCGAGAGCAAGCTGAAGTATCCGGTGTTTGTGAAGCCGGCGAATTTGGGATCGTCGGTGGGAATTTCCAAGGCGCATGATCGCAAGGAACTCGGCCCTGCGATTGAGGAGGCGGCGAAGTTTGACCGCAAGATTGTGATCGAGCAGGGAGTGGGCGGACGCGGGCAAAAGGCGCGAGAGATCGAATGCTCGGTGCTCGGGAACGACGCGCCCGAGGCTTCGTTGCCGGGGGAGATCGTTCCCAGCACCGAGTTCTATGATTACAATGCGAAATATCTTGACGAAGGTTCGCAGCTGATTATTCCCGCCAAACTCACGAAAAGCGAAACGAAAGAGGTACAGCGGTTGGCGATCGGCGCGTTCAAGGCGGTGGACTGCGCAGGGCTGGCGCGGGTGGATTTTCTGTTGGAGCCGAAGTCCCGGAAAATTTATTTGAACGAGATCAATACCATGCCTGGATTCACCGCGATCAGCATGTATCCCAAGCTGTGGGCGGCTTCAGGTGTGTCGTATTCCGATCTGATTGAGCGCTTGATCCAGTTGGGACTGGAGCGGTACGAAGAGAAGAAGAAAAATCAGTACAGCCGGTGAGGCCGGCACATTCCCGTGAGCCCCCGCACGGGCGATGACACCGCTTGCATTTTAGGAACTCTTGGCTGCTGCAACCGAGTTCGACCATCTGCGCGTGGTTTTGGTGGCGGCGCGCAATCCTCTTAATATTGGCGCGGCAGCTCGCGCCATAAGCAACTTTGGATTCCGCTATCTGCGAGTGGTGAATCCGTACGAGGCGGGGTTTCGCGAGGCGCGTTCCGCGGTCGGGGCATCGGCGCTGTTGGCGAGCGCGGAAGAGTTTAAGACTGTGGCCGAAGCGGTGGCGGACTGCACGCTCGTGGTCGGAACCACGGCGGTTCGTCACCGGGAGTTGCAGCATCCGCTCAGGCGTCTGGAATATGGTACGCGCCTCATCCGCAAGCAACTGGGATCGAGCCGGGTTGCCCTGTTGTTCGGTTCGGAAAAGTTTGGGCTCTCCAATGCGGCGCTCAGCCACTGTCACTGGCTGATGCGCATCCCGACCTGCGAAGAAAACATTTCGATGAACCTGGGGCAGGCGGTGGCGGTCTGCTTGTACGAACTGGTGCGCGACGGCAAGGCTGCGCGGCAAACAGAGAGAGTGGAGCGGGCCACTGCGGAAGAATTGGAGCGCATCACTACAACACTGCTCGAAGCCATGCGCGCCAGCGGCTATCTGGACCGGCGTCCCATAGCCGACGTCGAGGAGAGAATGCGCCGCCTGGTCCGCCGCCTCAACTTGCCCGCACGCGATGCCGTGGTCTGGCTCGGCATCCTGCGGCAGATTGTTTGGAAGTTGCGGTCCCGAGATAGGCTCAGCGAAATCTAGCCGAGCTTAGCCCGGCAGGACAGCCCCTTCGACTTCGCTCAGGGCAGGCTCAGGCGTCTGTCCCCACGTGAGTCTGGATTGAAAGACCGCTGCTTTTGCGGGAATATTGTTGGACAAGAAAGGGGCACGGTTCATGATCTTCGGTGCGCATGTCATCGTGTACAGCAAAGATGCGGAGGCTGATCGCGTGTTTTTTCGAGATATCCTCGGATTCAAATCTGTGGATGCGGGCCACGGATGGCTGATTTTTGCTCTGCCTCCGGCGGAGGTCGCGTTCCATCCCGACGAGAAGAACGATCGCCACGAACTCTATTTCATGTGTGACGATCTCAAGGCAGAGATGTCGGCGCTGAAGAAGAAAGGCGTGGCGTGTTCGGAAGTTCAAAAAGAGCGGTGGGGCTCGATTACCCGGATCAAGCTTCCCGGTGGGGGCCAAATCGGCCTCTACCAACCGAAGCATGCGATGGCATTGGCCTCGCGTTCGAAATGACCGACTATTTGAGGTAATGTCCAGATTGCTCGCCGCCCGCTTTCTCCGCGACCTCTGCGATTTAAGACCCTGTGTTTGACGGAGCCTCATCAACACCTTAAATCACCGAGGTCGCTGAGAACAACCGCAGAGGGCGCGGCGATGGGAAGGCGTTGCTAGGCAACCTTCAGCTTTGCTGAACTTGAGACAGTACCGCATTTGATATCCACTTGACGGGACAATTCGAGGCATGTAGTATCGGAACAAGTTTGCTCTTCGGAGCAGACCTTGGATTTCATGAAGAGTGGCTGAGGGACGAGCCCTGAGAAGCCACGACAACCGGATCGGGAGTCAACTCCCGGTCGTCTGGTGTCAACTCTCACCCGGAAACGGGGGACATGAGATTCGGGGTGCCCGCAGTTCAGCATCTCGTTCTTCTTCCCTCCTTAATTTTTTCCGGCCAAAGAGGTTCTGGGTTTCAAGCAGTTTATCTACGGCTCGTCCCATGGCTCCGGAGAGCGAGTGCCTGATGAGTGCTGCTGCGAGGGTTTTGACGGATGTTTCCACTGGCGTGGTTGCGCCTCTTTCAACAAAATATGAATTGCGCTGCCGGGAGTGCCACAAGAGTTGGGGAAACCAGCCGCGGTCGATCTGCGATGACTGTTTTTCTCCTCTCGAAGTTTTCTACGATTACGAGGCTGTGCGCGGCACCTTCACGCGTGAGCGCATCGCGAGCCGCGCTCCCGACATGTGGCGATACGCGGAGTTGCTGCCGCTCCCACCGCATTATCAGCCAAATTTGCCGGTGGGCTTTACCCCGTTGCTTCGAGCTCCGCGGCTGGCTGCGCGCTTCGGCGCCAGGAATCTGTTTATCAAAAACGATGCGGTCTGTTTACCCACCCTTAGTTTTAAGGACCGGGTGGTCGCGGTAGCGCTGGCGCAGGCGCGCAGCTTTGGTTTCGACACGGTGGCTTGTTCGTCGACTGGAAACCTGGCAAATTCGGTGGCCGCACAGGCGGCGCGCAACGGATTCAAAGCCTGGATTTTTGTTCCCGCCGATCTTGAGCCAGCGAAAATTCTGGGTACGCAGGTTTTTGGCGCCCGGCTGGTTCGCATTGCGGGCAGCTATGACCAGGTGAACCGGCTGTGCTCACAGATTGCGGATGAGCATCGCTGGGGATTCGTGAATGTGAATCTCCGTCCGTATTACGCGGAAGGATCGAAGACGGTGGGATTCGAAATCGCCGAACAATTGGGATGGCGGTTGCCGGACAACGTGGTTGTGCCCATGGCCGGGGGTTCGCTGATTACCAAGATCAAGAAGGCTTTCGACGAACTGATTCATCTCGGATTGGTCGAAGCGAAGCCAGTGAAGTTTTTCGGAGCGCAGGCGAGTGGATGCTCTCCGATTTCGACTGCAGTGAAGGCTGGAAACGCCGATATAGAGCCTCAGAAGCCGGTGACGCTGGCTCGATCGCTGGCGATTGGTAACCCGGCGGATGGGCACTATGCCATCAAGGCCATCACCAAGAGCGGAGGATGGTCGGAAGATGTTTCCGATGCCGAAATGATCGAGTCCATTCAACTTCTGGCGGAGACGGAAGGCATCTTCACCGAGACCGCGGGCGGGGTCACGACTGGATGCGCACGCAAACTCTACCGGCAAGGACGCATTGCGCCCGATGAGACAACCGTGCTGTGCATCACGGGAAATGGTCTGAAGACGACCGATGTGCTCGCGGGCAAATACGAGACCGGAGAGGCGATTCGGCCGAAACTCGCGGAGTTCGAAACATCTTTCCAGAGAACCCTGGACGTTGCAGAGTTTTCGGAAACGGCGGAGGCTTGAGATGACAGTTACCGTACAGATTCCGACGGCGCTGCGCCGGCTGACTTCAGGGACCGGGCAGGTCAAATGTTCGGCGGCGAATTTGGGAGAATTGTTCTCCGCGCTTGATCAGCAGTTTCCGGATCTCAAAGCGCATTTGCGGGATGAAGCGGGCGAGATTCGGCGCTTCCTGAACGTCTATGTCAACGAAGAGGACATTCGATTTTTGGGCGGGAACACTTACGCGTTTCAGGATGGTGATGAGGTTTTGCTGGTGCCGTCGATTGCCGGTGGGACTAGGTAACGCAATGGAGGTCCGGGCGTCCCCGCCCGGCCCCAGTCGCGAGACGCTCATTTCGTCGGCGCAATGCAAGTTTAGTTATGACTCGTAAATTAAAAATCGGATTGCTGGGTTGCGGAACGGTTGGCCGCGGCCTGGTGGAGCTTGTGGGCAGAAATGAGTCACTCATCCGCCAGCGTTCGGGTGTGGAATTGCGCATCACGAAGATCCTGGTTCGCGATCTTGAAAAAGAGCGGCACAGTGTGGATCACGCGCTTTTAACCACGCAGCCGGACAAAGTGCTTAACAATGGCTGCGATCTGGTGGTGGAACTGGTCGGTGGGATCGAGCCGGCGCGAAGTTTTATCGAGCGATCGCTGGCGCGCGGCAAACACGTGGTCACCGCCAACAAGGCGCTGCTCGCGCTGGATGGCTTCAGTTTGATGAAGGCGGCGGCAGTGCAGAAAGTCCGCCTGGGATTCGAGGCCAGCGTTTGCGGCGGCATTCCGATTATTCGCGCTTTGCGGGATGGTCTGGTTGGAAATAATATTCAGAAGCTCAGCGGAATTTTGAACGGCACTTGCAATTACATTCTCACCCGCATGACCGAGGATCGGGTCGAGTTCGAGGAAGCCCTTCGCGAGGCGCAGGCCAAGGGCTTTGCGGAAGCCGATCCGACGCTCGACATCGATGGCCACGATGCAGCGCAGAAGCTGAAAATCCTGACCGAGCTGGCGTTCAGCGGGCAGGTTGACGCCAACGCGGTTCAGGTCGAGGGCATCCGCGACATTGCCGCGGAGGACGTGCAGGCAGCCAAGGAACTCGGTTTTGTAATCAAGCATGTGGCGACCGCGGAATTGAGCGGGGATGCTGTGTCGCTCAGTTGCGCTCCGGTATTGCTGCCCATGTCGCATCAACTAGCCCGTATTCGCGACGAGAATAATGCTGTGCTGGTTCGGGGAGACGCGGTCGGCGAGATGCTTTTTTCGGGCAAGGGGGCGGGTTCTCTACCTAGCGCCAGCGCTGTGCTTTCTGACGTAGTCGACATCGCATGTCACAAAGGGGGATTTTCCCTGAGCCCCGGCGGCCAGGTCCGGGCTACCACTCGTGATGGTGCGAGCAGGCACTATCTTCGCTTCACGGTGGGTAATCCCAGCGACATCGGTTCGATCACCACTGTTCTCGAGCGAAGCCGGATCGGCGTTGCAGGTGCTGCCGCGGTGTGGGCGAGGAGCGATTCCGACAGGCATCACGTACGCGTGCTGACCCATTCTGTCGCCCGCAAGACACTCGAGGCGCCGCTACGCGACATCGCGGCATCGGGTATCGAAAAGGGTAAGAGTGTGATTCTGCGAGTAGCGGATTAGCGAGGAGTTGTTCGCCCTGCGCGCGCTTCCTGAAGGCGGGTTATCTGGACCTGGCGGATCGCCTGTCTGCCCCCAAACCATCCTCGGCACATACAACCTGAAAACTTGTGTATCCTTCCAGGCTTTAGTACAATCTAACTAACTAGTTAATTAAGATGACAATGAACAGTACCGCTTCCAAGTCGCGTCTGGGGTCTCGTGGCCAGCCGGAGCAGAGCCGAACCGCGATTCTGCAGGCCGCGGTACGGGAGTTCGCGCAAGAAGGCATTGCCGGAGCCAGAACCGACGCCATTGCCCGCGCCGCCAAGGTCAATAAAGCCCTCCTCTATTACTACTTCACAGACAAGGAGGCATTGTACGGCGCGGTGCTCGATCAGGTGTTCGGAGGCCTGATTGCTCACGTCGGGACGGTTTTGACTCGCGATCTCCCGCCGCGCGAGAAAATTATCGCCTATGCGGGGGCGCACTTCGATTACGTCGCCAGCCATCCACTGTATCCCCGAATCGTACAGGGCGAAATGATGGGCGCGGGTAGGGGCAGCAGGCACCATCTGCAGCGGATCGTGAAACAATATTTTCGTCCGTTGTTTGGCCGAGTAGCCGAAGTTCTCAAAGCCGGACGGGCCACGGGCGAATTCCGGCCAGTTGATCCCCTGCACTTCGTTCCTTCCATGATTGCAGTGATTGTTTTTTATTTCACCAGCGCGCCGGCGATGCGAGTTATGACCGGGAAAGATCCCTTGTCTCCGGAACGGGTGGCTGCGCGCCGCGCGGCCGTACTGGACTTCATTTCGGCCGCGTTGTTCCAGCGTCCCAGCGGGAAATCCCGAGGAGCACGAAAGTGAGCGTACGCAATAAATTCCTCATCGTTCTGGGCGTGATCTTCAGCATCTCCTTGACGTATTACCTTCTATCGACGCCCAGTAACAAGGATCTCATTTTAATTGGCACGGTGGACTCGAACCAGGTGATCGTGAGCCCTCAGATCGAGGGCCGGCTGGCGAAGTTGCTCGTCGATGAAGGAACCCAGGTGAAGCAGGGCGACTTGATCGCCGTGCTCGATCCATCGGAATTAGAGGCGGAAGAGCGTGCCGCTGCCGCGACCATCGACAGTTTGAAATCCAAGGTCGCGGAGACCCAGTCCACGCTGCAGGCAACGCAAGGATCGACGTTGAGTAGTGTCGTTAACGCGCAGGCGCGGCTGCAGTCAACCCGCGCGCAATTGCTTCAGGCAGAAGCCACACTGCAGCGCACCGAGAGCGACAGCCGCCGCATGATTGAACTCGCGAAAGAGGGTGTTGCCTCAGATCAGGATCGGGTGCAGGCAGAAAGTAACCTGGCGGCCCAGCAGGCGCTGGTGCAATCGCTGAAGGAGCAAGTCAGCGCTGCCGAGGCCGACTTGAACACTGCCATAGCGAACACTCATCAAGCGCATGCTGCGCAGAGCACGGTCGAATCTACACGGGCGCAAGTCGCGAATGCGGAAAGCATGCTGAAGCAAGCGGAAGTTCGTTTGGGTTACACCAAGATTTATGCTCCGGTGACTGGGACGGTTTCGGTGCGAGCTGCCCGCGAAGGGGAAGTGTTGAATGCGGGGCAGGCGATCGTGACCATCGTCGACCTCGGTGACACCTGGGTGCGTGCTGCGATTCCTGAGACGGATGCCGATCACATCGGCTTGGGAGACACGCTGCGGATTCGATTGCCGGGCGGGACGATTACTTCGGGCAAGGTATTTTTCAAATCCGCAGAGGCGGATTTTGCCACCCAGCGGGATGTTGGCCGCCGCAAGCGTGACATCCGAACAATCGTGCTCAAGGTTCGACTGGACAATCCGAAAGGCGCGTATGTTCCGGGGATGACGGCCGAAGTGCTGGTCTCGCCGGATCAACTGAAAGGGACGCGAGAAAATGTTTCAGCGGAACAGCATCCATGATCAGCGATCTCAATGGTCACACCGGGTCGAGTGGAGATGCTTCCGGCAACGGGCACGGGTCCACCGATGCTGCTGTATCCAACGCTATCGAAGTGGAACACATTGTCAAGAAATACGGCGATTTCACTGCGGTCGACGATGTTTCCTTCAACGTGAAGGAAGAAGAGATTTTCGGTTTGCTGGGGCCGAATGGCGCGGGAAAATCCACGCTGATACGAATGATGACCACGCTGATACCGATTACCTCCGGGAGAGCCCGCATTGCCGGTCACGATGTGCAAAAGAATCCAGACGCGGTTCGGCGGGCGATTGGCGTAATCCCGCAGGCGCTGACCAGCGATCTTGACCTCACCATTGAAGAGAATCTCAATATCTACTCCAAGCTCTACGATGTTCCTGCGAAAAAGCGCAAAGCGGCGATTGATGAGTTGCTGGAGCTCGTAGATCTGACGAAATGGCGCTCCGCTCAGACGAAAACTTTATCTGGCGGCATGCGGCGGCGGCTTGAGATTGCCCGCGGTCTGGTACATAGTCCGCGAATTTTCTTTCTCGACGAGCCTACTACCGGGCTGGACCCGGTGTCTCGCGTCGCGGTTTGGGAGATGTTGACTAATATCAAAAGCCATCGGCAACTCACCATCCTAATCACAACCCACTACATGGACGAGGCTGACCGGCTGTGCGACCGCATCGCCATCGTGGATCACGGCAAGCTGGTTGCGCTTGACACACCGACAGCGCTGAAGGCCAGCGTGCCCGGATCAAATGTGATTGAGGCTCAGTTCGACAATGCGCCGCCGGATTGGGAGGAGCGTTTGAAAAAGCTGAGTGCGGTGACCTCGGTGCAGCATGAGGGCGCCGGCATGTATCGCGTGCTGACCGGAGACGGCTCACGGACCACAACTGAACTGGTGGAGGCGGCGGTGCACGCCGGAGTCAAAATCCGGTCGCTCTCCGTGCAAAACACCACCCTGGACGACGTGTTCGTCCACTACACCGGGCGGCAATTGCGCGATGAACTGGTGAAGGCGCATGCCTTCGTCATGCCTCCCAGACCGGGGTTGCAGCCATGAATCACATTCTGGCCATTGTCGAACGTGAAATGCGCAAATTCTTTCGCTCTCCGGCGCTCATGATGGCGTCCATGATTTTTCCGTTGGTGCAACTCATCGTGCTGGGCAATGCATTCGGCGGAAAGATTCGCGACGCGAAGCTGGGGCTAGTCGATCAGGACGGCGGCACGCAGGCGCTCAAGATCCGCGAGGCTTTTGACTCGGTCCGTGCCAACATGCGGACGTTTGAACCGGTCTACTATAACGATCCGAAAACGGCGATGGACGACGTGCGCAATGGCAAGATCCAGGGCGCCGTCATTATCCCGCCACAATATTCGCGGCGAGTGTATGAACAGGATCAGCCGCGCATTGCGCTGGTGGTCGACAATAGCGACAACTTCATGAGTTCGACGCTTGAGGACGAACTCACCAGCATTACCGACGCACTCAATCAGCCCACGGTTGAGCCTCGCATCCTGCAGCAGACCGTGTTGCAGATTGTGGAACTTTATCCTTACATCGAATATATGAAATATCTGCTGGCCGGGTCGATCACGCTGGCCATGTTCGTTTCCGTGATGATTGGCGGCGGCATGCTCTATATCGATGACAAGGCGCGCGGCGTGCACGAAGGCTATTTGGTTACGCCCATCACCAAGACCGAACTGGTTTTCGGGCTGAATGCTGCAGGAGCCATCAAGGCGGTAATGACCGGAGTGGTGATCACGGTAATTGGTTCGCTGCTGGCGGGTGTGGGGACGGTATTTAACCCCGCCACTGCGCTCGAACTGATGATCATGATTCTGCTCACTTCGATCGCCTTCAACACCATGATGTTTTTGCTCATGGTTCGGGTGGAAGATCCGCTCGTGCCCCGCGCGATTTTTGGAATCCTCAATACCCTGCTATTTTTCCCCAGCGGCGCCATCTATCCCATCCAGGCGTTTCCCTGGTGGTTGCGAGGCATCGCCAAAGTGGACCCGTTTACGTTTGCCGTGCACGGCTTCAAATCGGTACTACTCAAGGAAACTGGAATGGCCGCCATCTGGCCGGATATGCTTTATCTCTCCATTTTTGCATTCGTCACGCTGGCAATAGCCACGCCGCTGTTTAAGAGAACCCTCTAGTGGCATCGGGTAATTTAGTAATTGTGTAATTTGCAAATTCAAGAAGCTCCCGTTCCCGTCTCTTAATAAATTACTCGATTACTCAATTTCTCAATTTGTCCGGGAACTTTTTATTCCCGGTGGGTTTCCGTTATGCTTATGGAAGCCATGACACTGATGGATGCCGAACAGTACGATCCCGCGCGCGACCGGCGGCGGCGAAGGCGGATCGCGGTTGTGATTATTCTCATTCTCGTCGCGGCGTGGCTGGTCTATCACTATCGCGATTATCCGGAGCGGAATGCGGCGAACAAATTCTTTGCCGCATTGCAAAGCCAGAATTACGAAGCCGCCTACGCGGTGTGGTTCCGTGACCCTGACTGGAAGCATCACGCGAACCAATATTCCAAGTACGGATTTAACGACTTCTACCGTGACTGGGGTCCGGGAGGAGAATGGGGTCTGGTGAAATCTTATTCGGTGGATTGTTCTTTGAGCCCAGGCGGTGGGAGCGGGGTTATTGTTCAAGTCACGGTAAATTCCCGTGCAGAGCATGCCTATGTTTGGGTAGAAAAGGCCGACAAGACTCTAGCTTTCCCGCCAAGCGAAATAGCGTGCGGCAACTGGTGGACCTGGGTCACAGAATGATGCCTCCTGTCACACCCGCAGAATCATTACTTCAGTGGCTTTGATCAGGGCAGCCGCAGTCTGCCCCGGCTTTAGCTGCATTTCGCGTGCGGAACGGGCAGTGATAATCGACGTGATTTGTTGGCCCCCAATCGAAATCGCGATTTCCGCCATCAGACCGCTGATGCGGACAGCATCGATTCGTCCCACCAACTGATTTCGTCCGCTGCAGCGGCGGATCACCTGCTGGCGTTCCTTCTCGGTCCTACCGCGCGTTCTGAAAAGCAGCCGGTCCACTTCGCTTTCCGGAATGCGGTGATGTCCTCCCGCCGTGCGGATGCTGCGAATTTTCTTCTTGTAAATCCATTGCTTAATGGTGGGAAAGCTGATCCCTAACTGTAAAGCCGCGTCTCGCAGCTTCAGCAGCTCTTCAGTCTTCCGTCCGGATTTGCCGTTCCGTCGCATCGGAACGAATCGTACAGTCAACGCAGAATGCGGTCAAGACGCCAAGTCCCTCCCGCAAGTATACCCTTGAACGAACAGTTAATGCATAAAACTGTGTCGTATTAGACATCATAAACATACTTGATATACACTTCTGATTCTTTAAAACAGCCACTTACCTCAGGAGGAAAAATGCGCAGGACCGATCTGTTTCTCGTTTTGTGGCTTGCGATCGGGGCGTTCCCGGCGTGGGCCCAAACCGGAGCGAGCCTTTCCGGCGTGGTGACGGACCAAGCCGGCGCAGCCCTTCGCGATGTCGCGGTGACCATCAAGAAACTCGATACAGGAGCAACGCGCAAGATTACAACCGACGGAGGGGGGCACTATCAGGCGTCCGGCCTACCGCTGGGGCGCGTCGAGATTCGTGCGGCAAAACAGGGGTTCGCCGACGAAACGCGCACCGGAATCAGCTTGGCGGTTGGCCAGGACGCCACGGTCGACATTAAGATGCAGCGGAGCACCCCTGACGCCTGCGCAAGCGGCCACGAGTTCGCCACCACCGATTGCACGCTGACCTGGCACGGCATCACGCTGTACGGTGCGTATGACGTTGGCGTCGGTTGGGTCAGTCACGGCTTACCGGAAAACGGCTATAACTATGAAGGTGCATCTCTGGTGAACCGAAACGGCTATCAACATCGATTCCTCATCGCGCCGAACAACCTGTCGCAGACCGGTCTGGGCATCAGGGGCAAGGAAGAGTTTCTGCATGGCTGGTACGTTGTGTTCAACGCTTCAACTGGCATCAATCCGCAGTCCGGCCTGCTCGCCAACGCGTCAGCCACCGACACCATCAACAACGGCCTTCCGAGGGGCGGTTATTCGTACGCCATCGACGGCGCGCGCGCGGGCCAACCCTTCAACGACGAAATCTATGGCGGTATATCGTCCACGCATTTCGGCACGCTGACTTTCGGTCGTCAGCGCGCTCTCGGTACCGATGCGATGCTCCTTTACGATCCGGCCGGCGGTGCCTATGCCTTTTCGTACATCGGGTATAACGGCACCATGGCCGGCGGCGGCGACACCGAGGACAGCCGTTGGGACGACGCTCTGAAGTATCGCCTCACCTATGGCCCGGTTCATTTCGGCGCGATGTATAAATTCGCCGATGGTACTGGCGGTTGCTACTCGGCCTCCGGAGCCTGGACTGCCGCTACCTGTACGCCGGAATCGGCGCATAACAACGCCTATGGATTCGACCTCGGCGGAGACTACGGCAAGTTCTCCACCGACGTCGTCTACCAACATTACAACCAGGCGATCAGCGTATTGAACCCCTTACTGGGGCCTCAGAGTCTGACGCAGCCATATCAGTCGACCACCAACAGCATCGATACAAACCCCATCACCGGAGCCAATCTGATTGGAACGACCAACACCGTATATGGCATCGTGACCGACAACAACGGCATTATGGCCGCTGCCAGGTATGCGTGGAACCCGTTCAAGTTTTTTGCCGGCTACGAATACATCTGGCAGAATAACCCGAAGGACCCGTTGGGCGTGGGCGCTTCGGACCAGGGCGGTTATATCATGAGCGGCGTCGAAGACAACAATCTTGATTCTGAAAAGTTGGTGCAGATCTGGTGGACGGGCGTGAAGTACACCTACCGAAGCAAAACCGACATCACTTTCTCCTGGTATCAACAGCGGCAGAACGACTTCCGTGTTCCGCCGACCTGCTCGCCCGAAGCCGGTTTCCGCAGTGCCTGCGCGGGCACCCTCGACGAGGTGTCGCTCTATACGGATCATCACTTCACCAAGCGTTTCGACGGTTTTGCCGGAATTGCGTATTCCTACGTGACCGGCGGTCTGGCCATAGCTATTCCCCATGGCCCCGGCGTCCCCTATGTCCACAACAACAACTTTGCTCCGACAATCGGTGGTCGTTTCGCCTTCTGATCGTTTCCGCGGTGGGCTCAGCCGAGAGCCCACATGGGTTGTGGTTCATCGAAACCTCGCGGCAGGTTCGAAATCGCCACGACGTCCTTCCATCCCACGAACCACGTTCCCATTCTGTCGATGCGCTTTCCATTCTGAGATGGACGAGAAAAAAATATTTAGCGGATGTTCATGAAGCCACATCTTTGATGTGGGTCGCAATATACCACTGATTGCCAAACGCGTCCTTCACTCCGCCGCTACGGTCGCCATAAGGCTGGTCGACCGGCTCCGCAATCGAAGTCGCTCCCGCCTTCACCGCACGCTCGTAGACCGCATCGCAATCGGGCACATACAGATAGAACATCGTCGGCATGGGCGGATACTTCCCGTGCGCCTCGCCCATCTCCACCACCGAGTCGCCGACGCGAATCTCAGCGTGATGAACCACCCCGTCCGGCGAGGCGTATTTCCCAAGCTCTCGTGCCCCGAAGGCCCGCTTCAGGAAGCTGATAACCGGCTCCGCTCGCAGCGGATGCATATACACGTTGACGTTGTTCAGTCCTTCAGGCCTGTAGCTCTCTCCCTGATGCGTAGCGATGTACCAGTAATTCCCCGCCGGATCTTTCACGCTGCCCGAGCGCTCGCCATATTCCTGATCCCTGGGCTCACCGATCGATGTAGCGCCCGCCTTCAGCGCCCGTTCGTAAACCGCATCGCAATCCGGAACGTAGAGGTGGAGAGCATGAGTATTCGCGGTAGCCCGGAACTCCTGCCCCGGAATGCCCCCGCCCATCATCAGCATGGAGTCACCGATGCGCACTTCACCGTGCAACCCGCCCGCGGTTCCCACAGCGCGAAACATCTCTTCCGCCCCGAACGCCTGCTTGGCAAACTCCAGCAGAGCTGGACCGTTCTCTGCAATCATGTACGGCGTGACCGTACGAAAACCGCGGGGAATGGGGTTAACGGCTGGCTTCGTAGTTTGTGGCCGCATGGCGTCGAAGCGGCGATACATCTCCTCCAGCGACAGTTCTTCTTTGGCCGTGAAAATGTCCCAGGTGTAACCAAAGGGATCGACGAAATGCCCCTCTCGCGTTCCGTAGAATTGATCCCTGATCGGCCGCGAAACCTTCATCCCCGCCGCCACCGCGCGGGCCGCGAACGAATCCACATCGCCGACCTGGATACGCAGCTGTACCGGCGATGATCCCAGCGTCTCGGCACTGAATCGGCCGCCGTCCGGCCACTCCTCCGACATGTGGATGGGCCAATCCCCAATCTTGATTTCGGCATGCCCAACTTTGCCTTCGACGTTGAATCTCCACGTCTCGGTCGCTTCGAACGCCCTCTGGTAGAACTCGATGGCTCTGGCCACATCTTTGAAAGTCAACATTGGGCTCGCAACTGCATGAACGACTGCAATGGGTTCGGCAACAGTAGTCATGGTCTGTCTCCTTTTCAGTTCAGCTTTCAGTCTTATTTTGAATTCTTCACGCGGCAAGCCACGCAACTCGGCCGCGAGACGCACGAGCGGAGCCACGCCAGCGTCTCCGCGTGGCAGCGGTGCACCGGGATTACCGATCACCAACTGCACCGCCTCATCGAGTTGTTCGATCAAACTGCGCCTAGGCATCTTTGCCACCCGGCTTCGTCTTTTCCTTCGTGGTACTTTGCGTGTTTTGTTGTTTCCCGCCTTTGATCTTCGCCCGCAGACTCTGCAGTCCCCGGAATTGCAACTGCTTCACCGCACCCTCCGTGCGTTCCAACTCCTCCGCGATTTCCCGAATACTCTTCTCCTCCGCAAACCGCATCGCGATCACCCGCCGCTGATCCTCCGGAAGCTGCCCAACCAAACGAAACAACCGCGCCCGGCGCTCCACTTCCTCCAGGCCAATGTCGGCACTTGCCTCTTCAGTTAGCTGCGGAGGATCCTCAATAGCCAACTCCCGACCCGTCCGCTGTGCCCGATCCGCGATCGCATTGGCCGCAATCCTCAATAACCACGCGGCAAACGGCGCTCCGCGCCACTCGAAGCGCCGAAGATTGGCCAAGGCCTTATGAAATACCTCCGAGGTCAAATCCTCGGCGGCATCGCGATCGCCTACCCGGCGCGCAATGAACCCATACACCCGTTCAAAGTTGATCTCGTAAACTTCGGCAAACCGGGCAGGGTCCTTCTGCGCAGCCTCCACCAGCAGACGTTCCTCCGCCTGCTCCGGGGACCGCTTCGATGCCGGTGCTCGAAGGACCATCATGCCTCTAACTGTATAAACTGTCGCCCGCCGGAAAGGTTACGCAGAATAATTCAAGACAGGATAACGCATGCAATGTAGGCGCGGGCGCCCGTGCGGCGCCAGGATAAAACTAATCTCGAGTAAAATCCCCAAGCGAGCCACGTCGGCGCGCAGCACCAGAATCTCAACGCGGCGGAGCCTTACCCGGTTCCTCCACAATCTTCACGCTATATTTCGACGAAGGCAGGCAGGTCGAATACCCGTACGGCTCGGTGACATCAGAATGTGGTTCGCGTTTCACCAGAAAGTTCTGGATCGTGTAGCAGGTCACATCTCCGTCGCGCTCCGAGTTGAAGCCGCGATAATTCCGATCCGCGCCATCACTCGCCGGCAGCTTGATGAAATCGTGGTGAGCAATCGCCGAAGGGTCGAACCAATCCGAGCTGAAGGAGTTTACCGGCGCTTGCGGGGACGAACTCTGCCGCGCTGAGTCGCTGGCCGCACCGACCGAAACCAATCCGCACAGCAAAAGAAAGAGGAGGCTGGAAATTCGCATACTGGTTCCTCCGATACGCCAAATTATAACCCCAACCTCGCCGCACGGAGATAAAACCAATGCGGGGCCCCGACACACTGGATGGGGGAGAGCAAATGCAGGGCCCCGCGTTATGCAGAGACCTCTTGTACATCACCAGCAAGCCCACGCTACAACAAAATGATTCTTGTTCCATTTTCCGAACAAACCTGGGGCCGAGGATGGACATCCTAATCTCCCCAGCCGCCACGTCCACTCGGCTATGGCTTTGCCGGCAGGCCGTTTTCGAGGCTAGGATTAGTTCTAACAACACTTTCATGGCCCGCACGGGTACAGTAGGGTGATAACCGATTTATTTCCGGAAAGTTCATAATTGAGTGATGCTGGAGCAACTGGCTCCAGTTTTTGTGACCTCTCCCGCCCCTTGCACAAAACGCAAGGAGCGGGGCACCCTGCGGCTTTTTTTTCGGGATTTCGGCTACCGCCTGGATCTGGGGGATTTCTTCTTCGGGGGATTCTTCGTCGGCCGCTACAACTTCTTCGTTTTCTTTTTGATCATCTGGTTCTTCGTATTCTTCTTCTTCGTAATCTTCGCGGCGCCAGGGGTCTTCGCCTAGCGGGGTTTGGTCGACCGTGCGAGGGTCGATGACTACGCGGGTTTTGATGGTTGGTTCGAAATTGGTGCGGGCCAGGTTGGTGGAGGCGGTTTGCAGGGCGTAGAGCAAAAGGCCAGCGTTTTTGGCGTCGATTTGTCCGCTGAGGATGAGGCGCATTACCTGCATGAGGGCGACCTGGATGGAGTTAGCGTCTTCGAGCATGGGTAGGTCGAAGACGGCGGGGGCGCGGCGGGCGCGGTTGGCGCCGAGCACGATGCGGGTTTGCTGCCAGCTTTTGTGGAAATAGCAGAGGCGGTGGCGGCGCAGGGCGGGCGATCCGCACTGTGTGCCGTTGACTTTTATGTGTTGGCAACGGGGAATGCTATGAGGATACAAAGGCATAATTTTCTCCACCCCCCTCTCCCTGTGATCTATTGGAATCATAGGGATAGCGGGGGACTAGGGTTAAAATCTTTGAGTTGAAAGGAGTTAGAGGCAAAATCTTGGAAACAAACGGGTTATGGGTTGGAAAGAGCATTGCAACGGACTAGCTATATATTGGTTATCTGGTATAGCTCAAGTGATGTCAAGGGAATTGCGGAGGAAGTCTGGGACGGAGTTCCGAAATGGAACGTCTCCAGTTCGGGGCGAGGACAGAGGTGAGAAGATCAAATTCAATAACCACAAAGGACACTAAGGTACACAAAGGAATGCAGGTGTGGTTCTAGGCGGCGCAGGGGGTTTGGGGCTGCTGCTGCCGCGAATTTATTGCAGGTTGGTCTTCAGGGGATAATATTTCTGGATCATTCTGCCGGTCATCAGGCCGCCTTCGTACTCGGGGATGATGACCTCATCGGCTCCGGAATTGCGAATGGCGTTGGCGTAACGTTGCTGGCCGGCGCGAGTAATGATTTTCACGTTGGGATTGAGGGCTCGGGCGGTGACGGTGATGTAGAGGTTATCGGCATCGTTATCGATCACAATGCAGATTCCCAAGGCGCGCTCAATGCCGGCGGATTGCAACACATCGTGACGTTTGGCGTCTCCCTGAATGACCATGAGGCCGTCTTTCAGGAGTTCGCGGTAGAGGCCTTCGTTGGTTTCAATGAGGACGAAGGGAATCTTGACGCGGGTCAACTGATCGACCACAGTGCGGCCGACCTGGCCGTAGCCGCAAATGATGAAGTGCCCTTTCACTTTTTCGAGGCTGACTTCGTTCACCATGGATTTCCAAACCTCCGTGCCATGCCGGCTGAAGATTGTGACCGCAACCCGCTCTGCAATCCAAACCTGAAAGGCAAAAACTCCGATAAAGACGAACAGGGCAAAAAACTTGGTGGCATCATGCACGCTATGGTAATCGATGGCGTGGGGGTTGAGGATCCAGAAGGCGGCATCCTGCCAGCGCAAGCCCTCCAGCCTCATATACACGCGCACACACAGAAGGCCGAATCCCACCAGGAGCAGGAAGGGCAGCCGCAAGCGGCGAATGAAGATTACAAAAATGCGTCCCATTGGAGTTCAAATGCGATGCCGGGTGCCCGATCCAACTACTTGTAAGAACGAGTGCTGGGCACTATATCAAAAAAGTATTGACAGACGGGAAAAGAATCGCGGTTGCAGGTGGTGGGTGAGTTGAAAACAGTGCACGCGAGATTCCTCGCCCCGCTGGTGAAAGCGCGGGGCTTCGGAATGACGACTTCAAAACAAGAGTCTGTCTACTGAGGCGTATCCAGTGGGTGTTTGGCTTTTTCGAAGAATTCGTTTTGCAGCTTCAGGCTTTCCTGGTCGGCTTTGACGGCGCGGATGGCGGTTACGATGGCGTCCTGCCAGGCTTTCATTTCAAACTCGCCGCGCTCCCGGGTTGCGGCTGCGCCGTCACCGGAGTAGTGGTTGGGGAAGCGCGCGTACCACCAGATGCCGGTGTACAGCGTGTCAGGCAATTTCAGACGAGCCTGGTCGGCTCCCGATTCTTGATTGGCGCGGTCGAGATGGACCAGGTTCGGATTGGAAATCAGCATCTTCGAGGTTTCTGATTCGCCCGCGTGCATGTCGACTGAGGTCTTCTTGGGCGGTCCGCCGGGAGTCTCAACCAGGCCCATGATATAGACGACGTAGTCGTGCGGCTTCTCCAGTTGGCTCTGGGCGAAGAAGGGCAGCAGGTTCTCGTTGCCGCCGTGGCCGTTCACGATGACGATCTTTTTGCAGCCGTTGCGGGCCATTTCGTCGGTGGTTTCCTGCAACAACTCCAGTTGCAGATGCGCACTGTAGGCGATGGTGCCGGGCTCATGGCGCGCTTCGAAGATCTGTCCGAAGTAGTACTCGGGAAACACCACCGCGTATTCTTGTTCGGCGGCGTGCAAGGCGGCATAACGGACATCGAGCAGGTCGGTCCCCAGCGGTAAATGGGGGCCATGCTTTTCCAGAATTCCGAAGGGTAGAAGACAGGTTCCTTTGGATTGCTCGATGGCTGACTGGAACTCGGCGGCGGTGAGTTCTTCCCAGTGGACGGAAAGTTTGGCTTGCGGCCATCCGTGGGTCGTGCAAAACAGCACAATTGACAATGCAATCAGAGCGTTGCGCATGAATGGTTTCTCCAGCTAGGGCGCATTCTAGCACTGGCACTCACGGTTACCGTGGTCACCATGACCTGCCGCTGAGTGCACGATATGATCAAGCATTGGACGTTGCCATGAAGAAATTGAAGTTTATTCTCTCCCTTACTAATAACGACAACGACTACCAGACAGAGCAGGCGGCGGCGGCGGAGCAGGCCGCCAAGCGCCTGGGGGTGGAAGTGCAGATTATCCAGGCTGACAATGACTCGGTGACCCAGAGCCAGCAACTGCTGAAGATTATTCAGTCTCGCAGCGACTCGCTTCCCGACGGAATCCTTTTTGAACCGGTGGGCGGAACCGCTCTGCCGCAGGTGGCTCGGGCCGCAGCCATGGCGGGAATCGGCTGGGTGGTGCTGAATCGTGATGTGGAATATATTGCCGAACTGCGCAAGGCTTACCGGGTTCCGGCGTTTTGCATTACCTCGGATCACGAGGAAATTGGACGAATTCAGGGACGGCAACTGGCGGCAATCCTGCCCAGTGGTGGAACGGTTCTATATATTCAGGGCCCCTCGGACAGCCTGGCGGCCAAGCAGCGATCCTTCGGCATGTACGAGACCAAGCCGGCCGAGGTGCAGATCAAGCTCATGAAGGCGCAGTGGACGGAAGCCAGCGCGCACCATACGGTGAGTTCATGGTTGCGATTGTCGACGGCTCAGCAGACTCATCTTGATCTCATCGCGGCCCAGGACGATTCCATGGCGCTAGGCGCGCGGAAGGCGTTCGAGGAGGAACTGAACCTGCCGGCGCGCGAGCGCTGGTTGAAGCTGCCCTACATCGGTTGCGACGGTCTTCCGAACAGCGGGCAGGCGTGGGTGCGACGGGGCCTGCTGACGGCTACAATCTTTATCCCGCCGAATGCCGGGACCGCACTGGAAATGCTGGTGGAAAGCATCCAGAACGGGACGGTTACGGCGGAACGATCGTTAATCGCGCCGGTTTCGATTCCGGTGCTGGATGTGCTGGCGGCCGCGCATGCTGCAAAGCCTCGTGCTTCCTCTGCGGGTAAAGCGTAAACCTGGTCCGCGATTTGGAATTGCCGAAGTCTGTGCAAAACCTTAAAACGCAGAGAGCGCTGAGAACGGCCGCAGAGGGCGCGGAGATTGCAATGCTATCTCGTGACTAATGGAGCTGCCTTCCGGAATTGTGCGTACTCTTGCTACAGTAATTCTGGAGCACTCATGCCCACCCTGGTAGCGCAGCCCACTCGCATTTCCGCCGCCGGAAGCAAACCCAAGCTGATCGAGGAATACATTGGACGAGTCAACACCAAGACCGCGGGGGTCAGCGTAGCCCACATGCGCAGCCCGCAGGGATGGGAAGAACCGGGGCAGACTCCGGAGTTCGACGAGTTCACTCTGGTACTCAAGGGCATGGTGCGAGTGCGGCACCAGGATGGTCAGATGGACGTGATGGCGGGTCAGGCGGTGATTGCGCATGGTGGGGAGTGGATCCAGTATTCCACCCCAGCCGCGGGAGGCGCGGAATATATTGCCGTCTGTATGCCCGCGTTTTCCATGGAGACGGTTCACCGGGACGAGTGAGCAGGATTGTAGCGACCAACTGGGAGGCGCGGTTGACTTGCTTTACGCCACGCCTAAGCCGTGCCCTGATACGAGTCCTGCGATACGAGTCCTGCCGAGCTTTGCTCGGCCGCCCGGACGGGGGCGTCCTGGCCTACGTGTGCAAACTGTTTAAGCCATGGCTCCATTGTTTTGACGACGGTTCTCGTCCTCGTGGCGGCGGGCTTCGAACCAGAGGGCGAGTTCGACCCGATTCCAGAGTCCAAGTTTGTCGTAAATGATGCGAAGGTGGTTTTTTACAACATGCTCGGTGGTGCCGATGGCGTCGGCCACTTCGCTATTCTTAAGACCTTGGGCGACGAGTTCGATGACCTGCTGCTGGCGTGGGCTGGGTTTCCGGGTTCCGTAAAGACCGCCGGCGGGAATGGCCGCATCCGAATTTGAAGATTGCATATGAACTCCTGGTTCAGCCCCGTGCGGCCACACGTGGGCTCAGTATAAATGGTCCCGAGACTCGCAGGGACGCTGAGTGGCGCTGGTTCCAGCGCTTCGATCCTGAGTGCCAGCTACGGGATGTGCTCTTGAGCCGATTGTCAAACCCGAACTCGCGCGGATGCTGCGTAAGTCGTCACAACAGGTTGTGATAGGGGTCACATTGCGGGAAACTGGAGCGCAAGAGCAAGAATCGAGGGAGTTTGGAGCATTCCCAGAATGGCTTTCGAAGAAATCGATGTACTCAGTAGTTCGCGCGGCCTTAAATTCATCAAACACAAAGGTGCGAATCCTGAGGATTTCTTTTCCAGGCTGGCGGACATGAATCGACCTATGGCTGCTGGGCGGCGGGTGGTGCAGGAGAACGCAGGCTGCTGAAGACGGGATCGGTTTGGAACCGCCGGGGAAAGCTGGCTTCGTAAGACGCCAGGCCGGGGCAGATCAGGTGGTGGGATGAGGAAAAGCCGTATGCTTTCATTTCCTGCAGTGCTGCTTGTGCGGTCCAGCCCTGTTCGGCCATACGATATGCGGCGATAGTCATTCCGGCACGGTCGTCGCCCAGTCGGCAGTGGACAAACACCTTCTGGGTGGGATTTTGACGCAGCAAGGTGAGGAAACGCGCGAAGACATCATCGTGAGGAAAAGGACAGTGCCAGGGAATGGGGACGTATTGCATTCCAAGTTTGTTTACTCGTTCGCGCTCGTCTTCGCGGGAGCCGCGCAGATCGACGACGATGTTGATGCCCAGGTTTGCCAGGGTTTCGAATCCCTGGGCGGTTGGCTGCGCGCCCCGATAGAGTCGCGGAGTCACCTCGGCGGCGTTGGCGACGCCCTTCAGCGTTAACCGGTGTGCGGGTGTGCGGTCGGCTGCGCTGGGATTTGATAGTAGAGGCCCTTGGGCAGTGGCACACAGGGAGGCGAAAAGCGCACTAACAGCCAGACTGCGAGAGTACCGAGAGAATCGCATGAAGGGAATCTGGTTCCCATCTTAACGGAACTTGGGTAAGCAGGGAAAATAAGCGGGATAAGCACCAAATCGTTTAGGGAAGCGCTGTGCAGATGAGACGGTCCACCCAAAGTCGGATACCAGGTTACTGATTCGATGGGGCAGACACTGCGGGAGCGGGTCGAGTATCGCGAGTTCCCAGCCCAATCACCATCGACATATCTTTGGGATAGACCACATCGCGTCCTCGAGCGAGGAAATGCGCGTACACCGACATGGCGGCGCCATAGACGCCGAATCCTGAGGCCACGACTCTGGAATGAGCCAACGCCCCCACAATCGTGCCGAGGAGACCAAATCCGGAGGCGCCATTGGCGGCTCCCGCGCCTGGGTCGCCGGCGCCACTTCCGCCGTGGAAACGAGCGTCGCGATCGGGAGACATGGAAGAACTGGCCAGGGCCACGGCAATGGCCGTGGTTAGGTATCGGGTGCGGGGAGTAGTGACCTGCGCTCCACCCTCGGCGTCGAGGCTGAGATGCTCACCCTTGGCCACCTCTACGCCTTCCAGGCTGGCTTCGATTTTCTGTTCAATTCCGTCGGGAGGCACAACCTGGTGGAACACGACGCGGAGCTGCCCGTTGCGATTCATTCTGCGGGCTGGGCGCACTTGCAGTACCGAGCCTTTGATATGGCTTCCCTGGGGAAGAAACAACTGATTCGACACGACCAGAGGCTGGCTGATAACCGCTTCGACTGGCTCGCCCTTTTTCGCGGTTGCTGAGTCCAGCGGCGTAACCAACAGGGCATGGACGACGCTGCCGGATGGAGGCGGATTTCCGATAGCGGACAGCTTCTCGGGTCCTATCGGTTCAGTTCCGAAATCGAGGGGCGTTTGCAGGTCCGCGTTGAAGCTGGTTCCGGCATCCATATATTGCGGATGAACAGGAAGCTGGGCCACGCCGAGCCTTTTCAGGCGATGCATTTTACCCGGCTCATGCAGTTGCTGCATGGCGGCATCCCATTGCCGCTTGGCCTCCTGGCGAGCTTCGGCGATTTTTCGCGAGGCGGCATGCTTGGCTTCGGCGGCTGCTCCCGTGTTCTCTTTGGCGTTGGCGGGAACGAACTGCAAGACCCCCTGGGATGCGGGAGAGACGATGGTATGCAGCGGGAGATGGCGGCCGTCAGCCAGGACCAATTCATCAAACTCGACATGAGCTTGCCGGTAGGGAGAGAAATTCGCATTCATGGCGGCTTCCGTGCGTTTCACCTTGGAGACGCCGTCGATGCTGGTGATTTTGCCGGTAACTTCGCTACCGACGGGTACAACGATTTTGTCGAAGGAGTAAACCGGCTCGACCACCTTTCCATGAACTGGCTGCCCCACCTTCTGGATGCGCACCTCCTGATCCAGGGAGACTTTTAACGGGGCCCCCGCAGGGACGGTCAACGGGATGGAATCGGTTGGTTCAGGCTGCGGTGACGCAGGTGAGGGAGGAGGAACCGACGCGGGCGGACGAGGCTCTGGAGGCCTTGTAGTTAGGGTTTGGCCCCAGGTCCAGGTGCTGCAAACGCAGATCAGCAGGAGAACGGACACGATATGAGACATAGCTCTTCTGTTTGTCAGGTGTGCACCCCGGGTGTGTTTGGCTGCCGCTTGAAGCAATAATACAGCAAAAGCAGGCAGGTGCCATCGGAGAGACGTTTTCAAGCAAATCGCGGAAGTAGATCGATCTTAAGGGGGACGCTACTTGTTGCCGATGTGGTAGACAATTCCGGCAAAGAGGCGCAGGGCAGGCGTGGTGGAACCGATGGAGCGGATGCCGAAGTAGTCCCCTTCCAGCCGCAGGGCGAATCTCCGGGTGTTGCCGAGGCCGATGTCGCCACCGCCTCCGAGGGCGAAGGTAAATTCGTTTTGACCGCCGGTGATGCCTCCGGGCGATGCCGAAAAATGCGATCCGCCAAAAAGAGCTTGGGCGAAGGGCACCACATTGTTTAACTTGCGGTAGGAAAATCGCGGGCCGGCCATATAGGTCTCGCCCGTGAAACTCTGCGGAATGTGGCCAAGGTAGGCGCCGAAATCGCCAGCGACGGCGAACCAGTTGTTGGCGTTGAAGGCGGCCGATACGCTGCCGCCATTCATCCAGACGGTGTAACCCTTAAGAATATAAAGGGGAGAATATTCCGCCGCGAGGTCAGCCGCGGGGATGCTCTGGGCGTGTGAAAATGTGATCAAAAACAAAATCGCAAAAACTGCAGCGGTCAGTTTCGCCGGCCAGAGGCGGGATTTTTTCATGGGATCACTTTTCTCCGTGCGGAGCTTATCAGATCCTCGCGGCAATTCTGTAAGCCAAATGTAAATTCTTTGTCACCGAGATGTAAAACCTAGCAGGTCTGGGGGATTTTGTTTTCCGGATTCTGGTGAAAAAGATTTTTCTCAGGTCCAATGATACCGTTAACCGCGAAGCTTAGCAGCCCGTCTGAAGGTCCAACCGCCGACATCAGCGCCTGAAGGCGCTCTCATAGCGCAATAGTTACGGCATGCCTAAAGGCATGCCCTGATACGAATCCCGCATGTGTGATACGAGTCTCGCTTGCATGTGTGATACGAGTCTCGCTTGTACCACAGGCTGTTAGGGATTTCGTAGCCGACCGACGGCTGTGATGTCGACTTCCACCTTGTCGTTTACGTGGAGGATGAAGGTGCTGGGATTCTTCAGTCCCCAAGCGAGGTATGGAATGACGATATGAGTTCGGGCGTTGAGAGTGTTTGCTTTCACCTGCACGGGCACGGTCAGGGTGAGGGGATGGTCGGTTCCGTGCAACTTGAAAATTCCGTCGAGTTGGACAGTCGAGTCTCCCTGAAGTTCGACTTTGCCTGAGAACTTGGTAGGGGTGAAAGTGATCTCGGGATAGCGCTCGCTTTCGAGAATTTGCTGGTGCATTTTGTGGTCGCGACCCGGGTTTCCGCTGTCACCGCTGGCGGAGTCTACCACTACCTTGCCGCTAGCGGAGCCGGTCGATGGGTTGAAGTGAACCGTGCCGCTTTTGAGCGCGAACGTTCCATGCACTGTGTGCAGAGTCGCCGCTACGGTGAACTCGATGTGGGTGTTGGCTGGGTCGAGTTCGAGCGTCATCTCCTGGGCATGGAGGGTTTTGGCGCAGAGGCCGATGGCCACTAGCAGTAATCCGCGAGCCTAGCCAGCGGGGGTAGTTGGGGCGCGGATTATCGCCCTTCATGGCAGCTCCGTGATTCTGGCAGCGCCGGCATCCCCTCGGCTCTGCTCGGGGCAGGCTTTGCCGGGACGGCGGCGCTATTAAAATCCTCAGCGCGGGAAATGGTAATAGACATCCTGCTTGGAGGGAATCGGAACTCCGTTCTTGGACGCGGGACTGAAGTGCCATTTTTCCAGCGCCGCCAGCACTCTGTCGTCGACGGCAGGACCCAGGCTTTGGAGCACTACCTTTTGCACAATGGTCCCCTGCTCGTCGATGGTGATTTCGATGACGACGTTGCCCGCGATGCCGGCTACGTCTGATCCGAACACGGGATCGGGGGAAACGACGGGCAGGGCGGGCCGAATCTCGGGGCCGGTTGAGGTGCCATACGAGAGGGATCCGTAGGGAGAACCGGCTGCGGGACCGCCGGGCTGAATGGATGCGGTTTCATTGCCCATCTCAAGCTTTGCGGGCGGTGGCTCTAAGTGATGCGCGGTAACTTTTTTCCGCGGATGCTGCCAGGTAAGGCGTGGCTTGGGTTGCTCTTGCGTAACGCCCGAGTCGCCGCCGAAATAAATTCGAGTCACGAAGCCGCCGGATTCGCCTTTCACTACTGAAGATGGAGCTACAAAGATGGGGGCTGGGCTGTGCAGAAGCCATCCCAGAAATACGAAGTGCACCGCCAACGAAACCGTCAATGATGTGGCCCGGCGTTTCGAAACCGCGGGATAGAGGGGCGTGAACATTGGCTGCAAAGCGTCAGATTATCCTTTATTCTACTTACTTTCCAGTTGAATCTGATAGATTCCTCCGGGCGGCGAGAATGTTTCTAACTCATCCGACGACGTGCGGAACGACGGCACTACAATGGTTTGCATCTATAACGCGGCAGCCTGAATCAACATAACGTTATTTTGGGCTGGGTATGCCCCTGTTTATCATCTATGAACGAGCTGAGCCCGAGCAACCAATTGCGGCGCAAGCGGATATCTTTTGCGTGTCTGGCGGTTGCGTGCGTTCTTGCCAGCCTTATTTTTCTCAGCCGAGCGGCGTTGGGCCAGGGCGCGACGACGGCGGCAACCGCGCCTTCCAGTTCGCCTTCATACAGCAGCAGCCCATCTGGCGGCAGCGCATCCGGCAGCGCTGGCCAGTCCAACAATCCAGGCGCAGCCCTTAGCCAGAGCCCGTTTGCGGGCAGCGTTCCGGAGGGCAAAGCGATGGCCGGGGTGTTGCCGCTTTCCTTCAAAGATGCGATCGATCGCGGGTTAAGAAACAACCTGGGCATCCTGCTGCAGAGCGACAGCACTCTGACCGCCCGGGGCGAGAGATGGAAGGAACTGAGCGAATTGCTTCCCCATCTCAACGGGGCGGTATCCGAGACTGCGGAACAAATCGATCTGGCGGCGTTGGGATTTCGCTTCAACATTCCCGGGATACCCACCGTTGTCGGGCCCATCGGAGTTTTTCAAGCGGGGGCGTACCTGACGCAGTCGCTGTTCGATTATCATGCCATCGAGCGCAATCGCGGAGCTTCCTACAACGAGAGGGCGGTGCAACTCTCTTTGAAAAACGCCCGCGAGTTGGTGGTGCTGGCGGTCGGGAACTCGTATCTGCTGGCGCTCTCCGGAGCCGCCAGAGTGGGCACAGCGCAAGCCGATGTAGAGACGGCGCAGGCCCTGTACGACAAGGCGGCCGACCAGCAGAAGGCGGGAGTGAACCCGGCGATCGATACCCTGCGGGCGCACGTGGAGCTGCAGACTCGGCAACAACAGCTTATTGTTGCCCGCAATGACTACGCGAAGCAGAAACTAGCGCTGGCGCGGGTGATTGGGCTGCCGCCCGGACAGGAATTCAGCCTGACCACGGAAGCCCCGTATGAGCCGTTAGCGACTGCGGCGCTAGAGGAGGATCTGCAGCGGGCATACGCGTCGCGGCCAGATTACCTGGCAGCGGCGCAGCAGGTGCGATCCGCGGAAGAATTTCGCCGAGCTGCGACCGCGGAATATTATCCTTCGCTTGATATGGGGGGAAATTATGGAGCGGCGGGAATCCGTCCGGGCGATTCCCACGGGGTGTTTGAAGTGGCGGCGACGTTGAATATTCCGATCTTCGCGGGCGGGAAAACCCATTCGGACGTTTTAGAGGCGGAAGCTACCTTGCGGCAAAGCCGCCAGCAATTGGAGAATTTGCGCGGTCAGATCGACTATGAAGTGCGCAGCGCGCGCCTCGACCTCACGGCTGCGGCGGATCAAGTAGAGGTGGCGCGCAGCTCAGTTGATCTCGCCACGCAGACGCTCGAGCAAGCGCGAGACCGCTTTTCCGCGGGGGTTACGGACAACCTGGAAGTGGTTCAGGCGCAGGAGTCGCTGGCGGCGGCCAATGAGAGCTACATTTCCAGTCTGTATTCTCATAACCTGGCCAAGATATCCTTGGCGAAGGCTGTAGGCTTTGCCGAAGAGGGCGTGAAGCAATATCTTCAGAGCAAGTAGGGCTGGCTATTTGATATCAAGGTAAGTGCATCATGGCAGAAAATACAGATACGATAGTGCGGGACAATCAGGCTCAAGCTCAGCGGCCTGCAAATCAGCCGGCTCCATTACCCGCTTCGGAAAGAGATCTGCGCTGGAAGAAATTTCAAGCCGGTAATGCACGATTCCGTGTGTTTTTTATCGTCGGAGTCGTGCTGCTGGTGGTGGTGGGCTTTTTCCTGTGGCGCTACTTCGCCAGCTACGAAGATACCGACGACGCGCAGATCGACGGCCACTTGAACTCAATCAGCGCCCGTGTTTCCGGTCATGTCTTGAAGCTTATGGTGGATGACAACCAGTATGTGGCCGCGGGAACTCCGCTGATCGAGATTGATCCCAAGGATTATCAGGTCGCGCTGGATCAAGCCAAGGCGAACTACGCCGACGCCGTCGCCCTGGCAGAAGCCGCGCGGGTGAATGTACCCATCACTTCGGTTAACACCACCAGCCAAACTTCGAGTGCGCAGGCGGACGTGGAGAACGCCAACGCGGGGATCGCTGCCGCCCGCCAGCAATATGCGGCAGCCAACGCGCAATTGGCAGAAGCCCAAGCTAATAATGTGAAGGCGCAGAGCGATCTGGTGCGCTACAAACAATTAGTGGATAAGCAGGAAATTTCGCAGCAGCAATACGATCAAGCGGTGGCCGCGGCCAACGCGGGAGCGGCGGCGGTAGATTCTGCCCGGGCTTCGGCGTCCGCAGCCGAGCACCAGGTACGCCAGGCGCAAAGCAGGCTGGCGCAGGCCCAAGCTAATCTGCGGGCAGCGGCCACGGGTCCGCAGCAGGTCGAGACCATCCGATCGCGCGCGCAATCCGCCGAGGCGCAAGCCCAGTTCAAGAAGGCCGCGCTGGAGCAGGCGGAATTGAATCTGCAATACACGATCATTATGTCTCCCGTGAACGGAGTCGTGACCAATCGCACGGTGGAAGTGGGACAAAACGTTTCTATCGGCCAGGAGCTGATGAGAGTAATCAACCTGGACGATATCTGGGTGACGGCGGACTTCAAGGAGACCCAGCTTAAGCACATGCAAGTCGGCCAGAGAGTCACGATTCACCTGGACACCAATGGCAAAGATTACGACGGGCACGTGCAGAGCATTGCCGGAGCGAGCGGCGCCATCACCAGCCTGCTGCCTCCGGAGAATGCAACCGGCAACTATGTGAAAGTGGTGCAACGCATCCCGGTGAAGATTACCTTTGATCCCGGAGAGACCAGAGAGCATGTTTTGCGTCCCGGGATGTCGGTCGAACCCAAGGTGTGGGTAAAATGAAATGCTATTGCACCACAGAGTCACAGAGGAGAAAAGGACACTAAGCGCCCGTGGTAGAACTCTGATCTGGCAAATCGGCGCCTGAAGGCGCGGTGATAGTGCGGCACTTACGGCATGCCTGAAGGCATGCCCTGATACGAACCTCACTTGCACCACGGGCTGCTAAGAGATTTTCTTTGTGTCTAGCTGGAGCAATAGCCGATTAGAAGAAAGGATTAGGAGAGTTGATGTACCGCATGGTTACGATCGAACGGGAATATGGGAGCGGAGGCGGCGAGATAGCCTGCGAGCTGGCCAAACGCCTGGGATGGAAATTGTGGGATCGTGCCTTGACCGAAGAGATCGCTAAGGCGGCGAACGTACAGTGTTCGACGGTCGAGCGCTGCGAGGAGCGGGCGGACGGCACGTTTCAACGTCTGGTCAAAGTATTTTGGCGGGGCAGCCACGAGCGCAGCATACCCTTGCCTGGGGCGGAGCCGTTTGACACCGACCGCTTCGTAGCCGTCGGAGAACAGGTGATGGAAAAGATCGCAGAGGCCGGCAATTGCGTGATTGTGGGCCGCGGCGCGCCGTATTTTCTGCGTCAGCGCGGAGACGCTTTCCACGTTTTTCTCTATGCGCCGCACGCCGAGAAACTCAATCGTTTGCTGAAAATCGGCAAGAAGGAGAAAGACGCGGAAGAGTTATTGAACACGATCGATCGCGATCGAATCACTTTTGTGAAGCGTTATTTCGACGCCGACTGGCCCACCCGTTGCCTCTATCACATGATGATCAATACGGCCATCGGGAATGAGAGCGTCATCTCGACAATACTCGGTACCATGCGCACGCTGGAACGTGCGCCAGTAAGTGTTTAGAGGGGCTCTTGGATTTTGGAGCGTATTGATCGAGCCGTGGT
Source organism: uncultured Acidobacteriota bacterium (assembly GCA_963696635.1). Taxonomy (GTDB): domain Bacteria; phylum Acidobacteriota; class Terriglobia; order Terriglobales; family Acidobacteriaceae; genus JABDBE01. The sequence continues at coordinate 7,288 of CAVOKX010000019.1, read as the reverse complement.
AGGGCAGGAACTGCGCAAACTTCAGGCTTCTCATTTTGATGGGAAGCTCTGATTCTCGACCGCAGTGGCAGAACAGTTTGCGGAAAAACCCCGGGCGCTGGAGTTTTGAAGGGGCACGGCTTCCAGCCGTGCTGTAAGTCATTAAGAGGTAACCGTCGGCGCGGCTGGAAGCCGCGCCCCTTCAAACCCTAAACGCCGATTTACGTGAGAACAGCTCAAGTTATTCAGAACTAAAATGACCCTAGCTTTGCAAGGCAAGATTGCGCTGGTCACCGGCGCCGATGGCGGTCTAGGGACTCACGTCACTCGCGCCCTGCTGGATAGCGGAGCAACCGTAATCGGCGTTTCCAGAAACGCTCGGCAGTCGAGCTCCGATACATCTGCCTTCTTCGAGCTTGCCGCCGACCTTTCCAGTGCTGAAACCGCGAAGACTACGGTCGACGGAATTGCCGCCCGATTCGGCCGGCTCGACATTCTGGCCCATCTGGTGGGCGGCTTCGCCGGCGGCAAGACGATTGCCGAAACCGATGCCGCCACTTTTCAACGCATGCTCGACCTAAACCTCAACAGCGCATTCTACGTGCTGCGCGCTGGGATCCCGCACATGCGCCGGGCCGGTAGCGGCCGCATTATTGCGATCGGCAGCCGGGCCGCCGAGGATCCCGGTCCCGGGGTCGGCGCCTACAGTGCTTCCAAGGCGGCGCTAGTTTCTCTCATCCAAACTGTAGCCCTCGAGAATAAAGATCTCGCAATCACCGCGAACGTGCTCCTCCCCGGAACCATGGACACTCCCGCCAACCGCAAGGACATGCCGGGCGCGGACGTCTCCAAATGGGTGCAGCCAGCCTCGGTTGCGTCGCTGATTACGTGGCTGGCCAGCGATGCGGGCAAAGACGTGAATGGAGCGGTAATTCCGGTTTACGGCAGCGGGCTCTGAAGCCAGGTTTCCACTATCGGAACTTTCGTAACCAACCCCATTGCACCTTTTTTGCTGCAATTTAACATTCCTGCAATATTCTCCAACTATCATGAGAAGGTCAGGATCTTTGTTTGAGGAGTGGCAGGTGGCATCGCCCCGAGTTTCACGATTCGCTCTTCCGCTGCAGGTCGCGGCCGTGTGTTACCGGAGGCAAGGGCAATCGATTGAGTTTCTGCTGGTGAATACCAACGGCGGTGGCAAGTGGACATTTCCTAAAGGTTGCCCGGAGCCATCGATGTCGCACAGCCACGCCGCGGAACGCGAAGCCTGGGAAGAAGCCGGGGTGCGCGGCCACATCGAGCCGCGCCACTTTCATCTTTATTTACATTCCAAGGGCGTTTTCTGGAAGTCTCCCGGCGTGCGCGAATTTGTGATCAAAGCTTTCCTGATGGAAGTCGAACTGATCGACGGGTCGCACGAACCCCAGCGTAATCCGACCTGGTTTAACGCTGACGACGCCAGAAGAATTTTAGCCAAGGGCCGCGAAGTAAAGTATGCGAGAGAAATGCAGGCGGTCGTGGACCGGGCCATCGAGCACCTTGGCGCGGCCAAGGCAATGGCGGCCCACTGATTTAGTTCAGAACATTTCCCTCAGTGTTCGTGCCCATGTTCTTCGCTCACCGGAATCACACATCCATGGGCCACTTCGCAGATCACATGCTCAAACTGGATGGTCGTGTGATCGATACGAAACTCCTCGTGCAGCCGTTCTTTCACGTCACGCAAAATCCGCTCGCTAACTGATGGTGGGATGTCTTCGATCGAAATGTGACATGACAGAGCCCGCGTCTCCGACCCAATGTTCCATACGTGCAGGTCGTGGACATCGTTCACGCCTTCGACCGCCCGCATGGCGGCCTCGACACGGTCCAGCCGGATGCCGCGCGGCGTACCTTCGAGCAGGATGTTGAGAGTCTCGCGGCAGATGCCGAATCCGGACCACAGAATCAGCGCGCCAATGCCAAACGACAGCGCCGAATCAATCCAATACTGCCCCGTCGCCAGAATTACCCAGCCGCCAACGATAACCGCCGCCGTCGAAACCGTATCGCCAATCTCATGCAACAAGGCGCTGCGGATGTTGACATCCCGGCCGGAGCGATAAAGAAGTAGAGCAATCGCTCCATTCATTGCCACGCCGGCTGCCGCCACCCAGATCATGACATTCGCGTGTACATGCTCCGGATTCTGCAGCCGTCGAAAAGCCTCGTAGAAAATCAGGAAGGAAACCACAACCAGCGAGCCCGCATTCACCAGTGCCGCCAGCACTCCCGCGCGATGCCAGCCATAGGTTTTGGTGGCGCTCGGCGGACGCGATTCCAAATAGACGGCGACCAGCGAGAGCAGCAGCGCCACAAAATCAGAAAGGTTATGACCAGCCTCGGAAAGCAACGCCAGAGAATGGGCGCGAATGCCGGCCACCACCAGCAACACAATGTAGGCCAGAGTAACCAGCAGCGAAATTCGTAAAACCCTGGAGGTCCCCTCGCCCGCGCCATGGCCTTGCGTGTGCATCTAGCTCCAGTTTAAGGCTGCGGAAAGAAGGGTTCAAGATAGCGTTGAACAAGCAATACTAAGGGGCTCAGAGATCCACCATCCGCTGTCATCCTGCCCTCACGGCGTACGGTCAAACCGCCGATTCATCCAAGAAGTCGCCTGCTACGGTTGCGATTCCATCATCTTCTGAAATTGGCGGAAACGCTCGGTGGTCTCGGCGCCGTGCGCCGCATACCACTCCCGCCAAGGCGCAGGCTCATCGCCCAGTTTCTGATCAGTAATCTCGCGCAAGGCGCGGTAGCCATACTTCACCGTTTCGCCGTCGAGCTTTTTGTCCTCGACCATCTCGATCAGGCCCGGCACTGCCTGCATACGTTGCGCTCGAGTCAGCATGCCGCAGTGGGCAAGCCCGCACCCGGCGCCGTCAATTCGCACATGAAAAGACGGATCATGGTGAAAAGCGTCCACCAAATCCTCCACCGTATCGTCAGTGCCGATGTCGGCGATCGCAGAAACTGCCCGCAGCCGCACTTGCTCATTCTCGGAATGTGTCCAGACGCGCAGCTGGCTGTGAATGCGCTCGGGTTCTACTCCACGATTGGCTAAAAATCCCAGATACCAGATGCAATATTCCGCATGCGACGGATCGCTTTCCCCCAACTTCAGCAACGCGTCAGCCTCTTCGTTGGTTTTCGCCAGGTTTGCGACCGCCAAGTCAATTTCGAAGACCGCAGCGCGGACCCGCAGATCGTCCCCATTCAGGGCCACATCCATAAGCGTAGTCAGCGAGTCGGTCTGCTTGATCTGGCCCCGCCATTGCTTCACCCGCGCTTTGATTTCGTCAGTAGCGCCACGATGGTGAGAAATGGCGTATTGCAGCAGCCGCTCTGCCTGCTGCTGCGGAGCCATGTGGTCCACCATATCGCGCTCAACCTCGGAGAGTTGGCTGGTAGTACCGTGTACCGGTTTTCCCGGCACTGGAAGTTTCTCGCCAACGATTTCGCCAGGCATGCTTTGCCCATAGGCCAACCCACTGATCAGGAGGGTCCAGACCACCGGCAACGAGCCCCAAGACAGCTTTCGGTCCATGCCGCGAAGCTAACATTTCACAAGGAGGCTGGAAAAGTTACCACGGTTTGCCGTGGTAAATCATGTGGGTCGCGGGGGAATCCGCCGATTAAGTTTGTAGTCTATGTTCAAATATTCACGTGCTGCTCAAAGACGCACTCACGTCAGCAATTCACCGGCTCACCGCGGCTCACGTCGGCTCCCCGCGCATGAATGCCGAGTTGCTGCTGATGTTCACTCTGGGTTGCGACCGCGCCTATCTCTTCGCTCATCCTGAACGCGAACTCAGCGCTGAAGAGCAAGCGCGCTATGAAGACTCGCTCAACCAACGCGCCCACGGAATGCCCGCGCAATACATCACAGGACACCAGGAATTCTGGGGCATGGACTTCATCGTCACCCCGGCCGTGCTAATTCCGCGTCCAGAAACCGAACACGTAATCGAGACCGTGCTGAAGTTGAACGATGGAGGCCGGACGTCATCGCCCGGCTACCCAACTCGCATCGTCGATGTAGGCACCGGATCAGGTTGCATCGCCCTTGCGCTAGCCAAGGAACTTCCGCACGCAGAAATCCACGCCACCGATATTTCCTCGCCCGCACTCGAAGTCGCGCATGCCAATGCCGCGCGCCATCAACTCGAAAACCGAATTCATTTCCACCAAACCGATCTGCTCCAGGGTCTTGAGCTCCAGGGTCTTGAACTCCACGGTCTCGATCCCCAGGGTCTCGATCCCCTGGCATTCGATTTCGTGGTATCGAACCCACCCTACGTAGGCGAATCCGAAGCAGACCAGGTACAACTCGAAGTGCGCAAGTTCGAACCCCGCAATGCGGTGTTCGCAGGACCTACAGGACTCGAAGTAATTGAGCGCCTGATCCCGCAGGCGCACGCCGCGCTGAAACCCGGTGGCTGGCTGGTCATCGAGATCAGCGGGACAATAGCGGACCGCGTCCAACGCCTGCTCGACGGATGGAAGCAGGTTCACATTACGAATGACCTGCAAGGCATCGCACGCGTTGCATCCGCGCAAAACTCTTGACCGAGCTTCTCCCCCGCTTCTACGAACTCTGGTAGTAGTTCGCCGCGCGCGATAACCTCGTCCGTTCCGCTCCCTCCCAGGCGGCGACCCCGTTCATGTCCGGCAAATACCAGCCGCGACACGGCCAAGCGTCAACTTTTTTCTAGGTTCAAAGGATAACTACGAGATGGAATCTAAACCAGGGAATGCAGTTCCTTTTCGCAGTGCAATTTGCGTATTGCTTATGGCCATACTGGTTTCAGCCGGCGCTTACGCCCAGAATCCGAACGGCGCGCTTCGCGGAGAAGTACAGGACGCCAGCTCCGCGCGAGTGGCGGGGGCGCGGGTGGTCGTCCAGTCAACGGAGTCTTCCGTCACCCGCGAAGCAATAGCAAACGAGCACGGAGAATTTCGCATTGAGGGCCTGCTGCCCGGCGCCTATCACGTAGCGGTTACGGCTAAGGGTTTCGCAGAGGCCACGGCGGATGTAGATGTCGCAGTCAGCGTGGTGCGCGATATCAGCGTGACGCTCAAACCGGCAAGTGAGCCCGAGACCGTGAACGTGCAGGGAAAGTCTTCCTCGATTACGGCTGAAGCGATCGACACCTCGAGCGCCGTGCGAGGCGGCGTGGTTGGCAGTCAAGACCTCGAATCGCTTCCGCTCCCGGCGCGCAGCTTCGCCAACATCGCTTATCTGGTGCCCGGAACCGAGCCGGTTGAGCCCTCCGATCCTACCAAGGCACGCATAACTGCCGTCTCCACCGGCGGAAGTTCCGGCTTGAACAACGAACTGTCAGTGGACGGCGCCGACAACTCCGACGACTGGATTGGCGGCTTTTTGCAAAATTTCTCGCCCGACGGCATTCAGGAATTTGCCGTGCGTACTTCGAATGAAGACGCGGATACGGGGTGGACGACCGCCGGGTCGGTCGTGATCACCACCAAGCACGGCACTAACGATTGGCACGGCGATGGAGCTTTCTATGAGCGCGCGGCCGCGCTAAACGCGCGCTTCCCCATTGAGAATCCGGCGGAAACCTGCAGCAACGGGGTTTGCGTGCACAATCCCAAGCAGCCGTTCTCACGCCAGAATTATGTCGGCACTATCGGCGGTCCCATTGTAAAAAACAAGGTGTGGTTCTTCACCTCATTCGAGGGCGTACACGAAGATGCGAGCATCGCCTACAGTCCCGCGAGCGTTGCGCAATTTCAAGCGCTGGCGCAATTAGCCTCACAGGGATTGATCACCGGCGTTCCTTCTATCACCGTCCCCGCCACTGTTCCGATTCCCTTTCGCGACTACCTCGGTTCGGTGCGCTTTGACTGGGCACAATCGTCAAAATCGAATTGGTTCCTGCGTACATCCGAAGACAGCTATCTCACGCACAACGCGCTGGTGGCGCAGGGCACATTGCCATCGACCGGTCTGACTACGCACAACAATTACTGGAATGTGGCCCTCAGCAATAGCTACGCTTTCAACTCAACCTGGCTGGGCAATCTGGTTCTGGATGCCAGCTTGTTGCATCTCACCCAGACTCGGAACTCAGATCTGGGCTTCGCGCTCGCCTTTCCATTCAGTTCTACCGCGCTGACCATTTCCGGCTTCGAAACTTTTGGCGACAACCAATTCGCGACTCCGATTACTCTTTTCCCCGACCTGCGCAATCAGGAGAAATACCAATTCCGCTACGACCTGAGCCACGTGGTGCGTACCCATGGGCTCAAGTTCGGCATCGACTTCATTCACGAACCGGTGCTGAGCGGGGCGTTTGCTTCCACCGCCGAAACTCTTGCCCAGTACGTCAATAATCCGACTTTTTATGTCCCGAACCCCGGCGTGTTCGGAACGTTCACGCCGCTGTGTGTCAACTTCACCGCTTCGGACGGATCGACTTGCTCTTTCACGCCCGCCGGCGACGGCACCTTTTCGCAGAACGTTCAGCGTCTCGCGTTCTACGCCGAGGACTCCTGGCGCATTTCGCACGAACTCACTTTCAACTACGGCTTGCGTTATCAGACGACGTGGGGGCTATTCACGGGTTCGGGCCGAAGCCAAGCCGACAACGCCGCGTACGTGACCCTGCAGGCGTTGCAGATTCCGGTTGTGCCCAGCCTTCCGCAGAATTACCGCACGCAAATCGCGCCTCGCCTGGGCATCGCTTACTCACCCGGCAACAGCGAGAAGACCGTGATTCGCGCCGGCTTTGGCATCTATTACGGCGATCTGGCACAGAACGGATGGGCCACCGCCTTCCAGGGTGTCAATGACTCGAACTTTACCACCGGAACCTGCAGCCTTACTGGAGGCCCGGGCACTTACGCGCTCACCGGCACGGGTTGCCTGATTGGCGGCAGCGGGGCCACGGGTAATTTGGTCGGTTCCCCTTACAAAACTCCCTACGCCATTCACGTTACCGGAGGCGTGCAGCACGCTTTCAACGAACATTGGCTGATGAGCGCCGATTACGTACACGAGCAGGGCAATCACGGATACCGCGCCTTCCCCTATGCGGGCGGCACCAGCCTATTCACTCCGCTTATTTCCACTGCGGATCCGAACTATGCCAGCGATCAGGCGAACGTGGTGCCCAATGTCAATGTGTTCGAGTCAGACAATCGTTCCAGCTATAACGCGCTAATGCTGCATCTGCAAGGCAACATGCACCGTGTCAATCTGGTCGCGAACTACACGCTCTCCAAGGCGAAGACCTGGGGCTGC
>CAVOKX010000018.1:0-10502 GCA_963696635.1 uncultured Acidobacteriota bacterium | reverse complement strand
CCTCGTACATGCCTGTCCACGTCCCCCAAGTAGGCCTCAAGCTGCTTGAGAATAGTCATATCGCGCAGCCGCACCAGCTTTTGGGCGACGTCAAATTGCTCGAAGAAGAATTTGCTGTTCTGAAATTTCTTAACTAACTCTGCGCTAGACTCAGGTTTTTGATCGCCCGCAGTGCCGCTAGCAACAAGAAAAAAAGCCGATAGAAGAGTTAACACCGCGAATCCCCAACGATCCTTAGATGGGCTTTTCATAGACCAAATCATACTTGATGAGTGCTATGGGGATTTTACGCCAATTGAGAAGATCGCCTATCGGCATCTCGGATCACTTTCGGTTTGCCGACCAACCACAGGCACAATGTCCTCGGGTGGACCATAACCTTGATCGTATGCCTGAGTCGAGACCGCATATCGCTTCAGGTCGCTCCAACTCCATCGACTGGAAATGGGCGGCCTCCCGCAGGCACAGTACAGCGTCCATTCATCTGCGAATCCTTCAGCCAGCGGTATCAAGTACGACCCGTTACGGTACGGGCTGAAGCCAGGCAAATACCGAGTCAAGCATTTTGGACACTCAACGCAATGGCGAACGCGGGAAGCCATGGTATGTGTCGGTGAGCTCCTTCGAGAGCTCTTCCCACCAGCTCTTGCCGTAAACAATCTGGGTCACGTGGACATTGGCGAGACCCATATTGACCCGCACATGATCCGGCCATGTGCCTTCGCGCAGCATATGGCCGGAATGCATGGTGCGGAAGCTCAGAAACTGCCTTTATCGTGGATTGAGCAGTGTGCGGATCTCGGCGAAAGCTGCCTGCCAACATTCGCCGCGGGCAAAGTGATTTTCGGATGCGTACCTACGACGTCTGCAACCGTCTTGCCCTGGTCTTCGTGTACCGGGGTTGCCAGAAAGGAGTGGACGATCGTTCCCGCGTTCGGCCCGGCCATCTCCACCGCCATACCCGCGATTTGTCCGCTCTCATTGATGTTGCTAGCCGAGATTACGTAGAGGTTGGAACTAGCGGGAAATAGCTGGTTGAGGTCGAACATTCTTCCGTTCTCCCAGATGAGGCCGTGGGACCAGTTGGCGCTGGAGTCGAAGGAGCTTCCCACCACCTGGCCCCGGTTGTTGATGCTGGTGGCAAAAGCGGCAGCATCTCCCGGCAGAAGGACGCCAAGACTTCTCACTGTATTGTTCTCCCAAATAGCGGCCAGGGCCGTGCCCTCAGAGTTGACGGCTTGGCCAACAATCTGGTTCTGGCCGTTAATGGCGTAGGCTATGGCGCCCGGAGTTCCGAGGTCCGGAAGCGGCGTGGCCGTGCCGTTTTCCCACAGTACGGCGTAATTCGCTGCGGTGCAGGTTCCCGAGTAGCCTACGGCTTGGCCTTGATTGTTGATGCCGAATGCGACCCCGTCTGGATCGCTGCCGATTGTAGGAAGAGGTTGGGCTTTGCCTTTGTCCCACAACACCGGCAGGTCAACCCGATTGTTAGTGACGCCAGCCGGGCAGGTGGAGTCCACGATACCATTTTCTGCATATCCTACGACTTGTCCGCGGTTATTGATGGCGCTGGCCTGCCCGTTATTCCCGCCCAGCGTCGGGAGAGCCTGCATGACGCCGTTTTGCCAAAGAAAGGGAAGACATGTGGCGTGTGTGCCAAAAGTGCAGAGGTCTTCGCCATTCGGATCAGGAACAGATGTTTCGGACATACCGACAGCTTCCCCGCGGTCGTTAATTCCGTTCCAGTTGATCGAACTGTTCTTTCCTCCGAGCGTGCCGAGTGGGAGGTTGAGATCGCGGATGCTGATCCTCACCGTGCCTTGCACGGCCGGGAAGAGGGTGGAAATGACGGAATGATCCAGGAGTTGATCCATGGTCAGCGTCCAGCCGTAATTATTGAGGCCCATGGCCATGCCCAGGTTGTCAGGGTGCTGAACGCCCAAATCCTGAACTTTGTATCTCGCTTGCGCGACTGCATTGCTGAAGCAAGCCAGAACCATCGCCGCAACCCCGAGTATCCAGAAATTCCGCAACTGTCTAAGCGTGATCATATGTCCTCTATTCCTCCGGTAAAGTCGTGGTGCCGGGATCACTGGCGATTTACGTCAGGTGCCACTCGGCGCTCTGACAGTTAGTGTGCAATTGAGAGCAGAATTGGCTCACAGCTTCACAAACCCCTGCTGAGTGAGAACTAAAGGAGCATGCGGGGTTCCACGTGCACAACGATTACGTCAGACTACAGGTCCAACTCTTCAGAGTTCGAAAATGCGTGGCAGGCTAACAACCTTCTGGGACGATCCCGAAACGGCTAGAGAGGCTGTTTCTCCAACTTTTCATACATACTGGCGAGAGGCTACGCAATTCGAGAAGGTCACCAGCCAAACGTCCGACGCTCAATTGTGATTGACTGTCAGATGATTACCATACATACTGGTTGGTATGTCGGCAGCACCCAAGAGTCCGAAACATAAAACGACCAGGCTGCGCGACTCTGAGCGCACGCGGGAGCGCTTGCTGCAGGCGGCATCCCGTGAGATTTACCGATCGGGTTTCCAAAGTGCCGGCCTGGACACCATTCTGGAAGTAGCCGGGGTCACCAAGGGCGCACTGTACTACCACTTCGAGAGCAAGGAAGCCTTGGGATACGCCGTCGTCGATGAGGTCATCGCCCCCGACGTTCGGGGCCAATGGGTGCGGCCTCTACAGAGCGGCAAGGACCCCATCGACGCTTTGATTGGCGCTGTTCAAGGTATACCCTTGCGGCGGACGGATGTACGGGGCGGCTGCCAACTGAACAATCTGGCGCAGGAAATGTCTCCACTTGACGCGGGATTCCGGAAGCGTCTGGCGATAATCTTCGCTACCTGGCGGGAGGCCGTTGCCAGCGTTTTGCGAGAGGGCCAGGTCCACGGAAGCGTTCGCCGCGACGTGGAACCCGCTGACGCCGCCGGCTTCCTGATTGCGATGGTCGAAGGCTATGCGTCGCTGGCCAAGAATGCTCAGGATCCGAAAGTGATGAAAGCGGGGATCAGAAACATCGTGGACTGGCTGCGGTCCCTGCGTCCGCCGGGCAACCGCAAGCGAGGTTGATCGCATCGGTGTCTCAAGGAGCGGTTTGGCACCGGTGCATACCAACTGGTTTGTATGCTCGGACAGCAGCATCGCGATTCGCGGGCGAAGCGCTTCAAACTACATCATTAATAAGGAGAACGAACAATGACAAGGATCGCAGTGTCGCGCAGGAATCTGCTCGCAACGGGGGCCTGCGCGCTGGTTGGTGCGGTGAGCCTGCCGGGACCGGCAAGTGCCAGCGCATCGGCAGGGCAGAACTTAGCGAACGACGAGGTAGTCCGGAAATGGTACGCAGCCTGGGAGAAGAGAGACTGGGGCCCGGTGGATAGCCTGCTCGCCGATGACTTCACCTTTACAAGTGCGGCCGGCGACGACCACATCAGCAAGAGCACTTTCAAAGCGCAATGTTGGGAAACACAGATCGATTTCATTAAACATTTTGACCTGGAGCGAGTCGCCGCGAGCGCGGAGGATGCGTTTGTGAAGTATCTTTGCCACAACAAGGACGGTAAATCGTTCCGGAACGTGGAGTATCTCCGGATCAAGAACGGGAAGTTGCAATCCATTGAGTGTTATTTCGGCGCGCGATCCAGCTTTCCGTCAGCCGTGAGCACTGGGCAGAAGTAACCTACGGGGCTGGGAGGTAATTCAAGGGCGCTCGACCAATCGACGCGTTTGTCGTTCCCGTGGGCAGGTGGTCAAACGGATCCGCTGCTCCGGCTATGTGGGACACCATTTCATTTAGTAGCAGTGTACTCGTCATTCTCACTTCGGGTAGCAGGAAGTCGAAGCGAGAGAGCAAGGGGTTCCATCATGATCTCCGGCGAAATTCGGGATGAGAAGGCCTTTGCACGTGAGATGTTTGTTCAACAAGCCGCTCACGCTAATGCGGATGTTTCGACTAGCCCACTGCGGGGAGCTACGATTTGCTACACCAAGAGTAGACGGGACACGCTTGAATCGACAGCGGACGAGTTCTGCGAAGCTGCAGATACATCATTGCTTCCGGTAATCGGAGTTGTGGCTGCGAACCTCATGCGAGTCTTGCGGCAGTTGGAAGTTATAGCAAAACGACAGGCGCCCCGAATCGCGTTCAAGGCAAAGGGTAGCATCCTACTCTTGGATTTAACCGACATCTTGGCAGTACAAGCCGAAGGCAATTACGTTTCGTTGCAACACCGATCTAATCCCTATTTGGTGCACGAGTCCCTCTCGTCCATGGCGGAAAAGCTCAAACCCTACGGTTTTATTCGCATCCACCGCTCGGTCGTCGTGAATATTTCAGCCGTGGAGGAGGTCCAACCTTTACCGACGGGGGAGTACAGGCTGCGTGTAAAAGGTGGGAAGAAATACTTGGTAACGCGTACATACAAACACAACCTCAGAGATTTGGCTCAACTGTGGGTTGGCTCAGAGCGGCTTTGCGGCTAACAGGCAGCAAGACCGCTGCCACACGTCGGCACTCCACACGCCCTGTGCGGCGAGATCCCGCGCCCTCGCGATTTCGATTCTTTTAACGTCGTCCAACATAGCCATCACATGATAACTGATGTCATAACGACGTCGGCCTCACAACAGACCCGAGTAGACTTTGTGGTATCCAACCCAAAGGCTCGGGACGAAGGAGGCCGAGATGAAAATTGTAGGCTGCGATCTCCATGCACGGCAACAAAGCATAGCCATGCTAGATACCGAAACCGGCGTGTTGACTGAGAAGGTATTGAAGCATGAAGGAAATGCAGTTTGGGAGTTTTACGCCGCCCTGGAAGGGCCGGTGGTGGTGGGCATTGAAGCCACCGGCGCGATGCAATGGTTCTTGGAGTTGCTGGAAGAGTTAGGGGTTGAGTGTCGGGTAGGTCACCCGGCCAAGATTCGTGCCGCTGAGACCCGCAAACAGAAGCATGATCGGCGCGATGCGCAAGTGATTCTGGATTTGCTGCTGATGAAGAATCGTTTTCCCGATATATGGATACCGTCAACCGAACAAAGAGACCTGCGAACCTTGTTACGCGATCGAGACCAATGGGTGAGGATGCGAACGCGGTTGCAGCACACACTCCAGGCCATTGCACTCAATCACGCTCTGCGAGAAGGCCGCTCGCTCTGGACCGTGGCAGGGCGGCGGGCCCTGCAGGATTTGGCCTTGCCACGCTACACCGCGCAAAGACGAGATGAGCTGCTTAGTCTGTATACGCAACTAGACAAGCGAATCCAACAACTGGACAAGCAAGTGGAGAGGGAAGCCCGACAACGACCACAGGCACGCCGACTGCTGACGCATCCGGGCGTGGGTCCCGTCACCGCCTTGGCGACGGAAGTGTTTCTAGGAGACCCACATCGCTTTGCCGGCGCCGACCAGGTGGCCAGCTATATCGGGATGATCCCGTGCGAGCACAGCAGCGGCAAACGGCAGCGACTAGGAAAGTTGAGCAAAGAAGGAAATTCGCTGCTCCGCTATTTGTGGATCGAAGCGACACTGCATGCTGCGGTCAAGGACCCAGAACTTAAACGCTTCTATCGGCGCAAGCTGGTGCAGAAAGGGATGGGCAAAGCGCGGGTAGCGACGGGGCGCAAGCTGGGCATTCGGTTGTGGATCATGCTGCGGGATGAGATTGACTACGAAGAGTTCTGTCGGCGTGGAAAGTTGCCGCAGAAGGGGAAAACCCATGCGGGGATGCCTGATTACAACAGTGGTCCTGCGCAAGCAGTGGCCGGGTCAACTGAATAGGCCACCCGCCTCCCCACAGGGAGGGGAGTTTGCATAACACATCATGATCGAAGGTGACCGAAGAGATGTCTGGTGGGCTACGCCACCACAGTGATGAAGCAGTGGGCTCGAGCTATGCGGTTGGATAAAGCATCACCGAAAGAAACATCGCTACTGTCTCGAACAAACCAGTGCCAGCGCGCTGAGGGAACGTTATGCCCCGAAGTTCAAAAAAAGAGTTCCAAGTATCTTGACAGCGCCGACGTCGTTAGAGATGTTGTAACATCGCGATATCACTCAAAATGCCCGGAACAGTGATTCTTATCTGTCGGCAGATGCGCCGAAAAGGTCGGCCGCTTTGTCTGCCGTGACTGCGCCCATACGGCGATCCCGGAGAGCCGGGATACGTCCACACGCGCCGTAACCGCTTCCGGAAGTGCTGCAGCACAAAACGAGGCTTGGCGTTTCGCAGAAAATGAGTCGCTGAGTTCGGAATGCCCTTTCTCCATATAATGGCAGCGCAATGGGTCGGTCTCCTCTCGCAGTTGTTCGATGGCTCTTTGCTCCACCGGATGGGGCGCCCGCCCGGCTCATTCCCCGTTGGTTATTTCTCCGCGCACTGGGCGCAATCTATTTTTCCGCCTTCTTCTCGCTGGTGTTCCAGATTCGAGGACTGATCGGCCCGGGGGGAATTCTCCCGGCGAGCCCCTACCTTCAAGCTGTCGCTCATACTCTCGGCTACTGGCAGCGTCTGTGCTATGCCCCCACCTTGCTCTGGATTTCGACAGGGCCGGCGATGTTAAACGCGCTGTGCTGGGTCGGCATGGCGGCTTCGCTGCTTCTTTTATTGAACCTGTGGCCTCGCGGGATGCTCGTGGTTTGTTTTTTTTGTTTTCTTTCGTTCATCGCCGCCGCCCAGGATTTCTCCAGTTACCAATCGGACGGGATGCTGCTCGAAGCCGGATTCATCTCGTTGTTCTTTGCGCCACCCGGATTCCGTCCAGGCTTGGGGGCGAGCCATCCTGCCTCGCGTGCCAGTCATTTTCTTTTGCAGTGGGAATGGTTCCGGATTTACTTTGAGTCTGGGATGGCGAAAATCCTCAGCGGCGATCCCGAATGGCGTCATTTCACTGCGATGGATGAGTACTACCAGAATGGCCCATTGCCGACTTGGATCGGTTGGTACATGCAACATTTGCCGCATTGGTTTCATGCGGCGACAGTCTATGCCACCTTAGCGATGGAACTCGGCATAGTGTGGATGTTCTTTCTGCCGCGACGCTGGAGAATCGTCTGCTTCTTCATTGTGACTCCCTGGGAAATCGGCGTCATTCTGAGCGCAAACTATACATTTCTGAACTACCTGGTTCTGTCGTTGGGAGTGCTCTTGCTTGACGACCGCTTCTTGCAGAGATTCGTCCCGACAAAATGGACAAGCGATACTTCGATCTACGCACCAAACGCCCCACCGCTGGAAGTGAAGCCATGGAATGAAAGGCTTCGCCGCACGCGAAAGACCGCGACTTTGATTGTAAGTTCTGGAATGCTCACCTGGATCTTCTACGCGACCGCGGCACAGATGTTGGCCCGCTATCCGTTGCCGACATTTCCGGTCATTGCACTGGAACCGTTTCGCATCGCCAATCGCTATGGTCTGTTCGCAGTCATGACGCGTGGGCGGTATGAAATCGAATTTCAGGGCTCCAACGACGGAGAAAATTGGAAGCCGTACCATTTTCGCTATAAGCCGCAAGAACTAAATCAAGCCCCGCGGATCTACGCTCCCTATCAGCCGCGATTTGATTGGAACCTATGGTTTGCCTCTCTGGGCTCGTGGCGCGAATACCCTATCGTGCCGAACACCGAGGTGCGATTGCTCTCGAACGACAAGGACGTGCTGCGGTTATTTGCGGACAATCCTTTCCCGGAGCCACCTCGTCTCATACGCACTCTGCTTTGGCAATATTGGTTCACTTCCATGGCCGAAAAACGCCAAACAGGGATGTGGTGGCGGCGGCAATTGCTCGGCCGATATGCCCCGACCCTGGAAAAAACACCGGCGGGCGAGATCAAAGTTGTGGAGTGGCCAGATGTGGAAGCGAGGGAGTGACGCGATGTTCGTTGCTTAGTGTCGACGTGACCATCCAAATGATATGGCCCGAAACTCCAAAGCGTGCGTAGTCGGGGCAGGCCCAAACGGTCTGGCAGCAGCAATCGTGTTGGCCCAGGCGGGATTGCGAGTGGATGTCTTCGAGGCACAACCAACTCCTGGCGGCGGCGTGCGCAGCCTAGAATTGACTGAGCCGGGATTCGTGCACGATTTTGGTGCGGCCATCTTTCCGCTGGGCATTGGGTCCCCCTTTTTTTCCTCATTACCTCTGGATAAGCACGGGCTGGACTGGATCCATTCGCCCGCTCCGCTCGCGCACCCGCTCGATGACGGCACGGCGGTGATCTTGGAGCGCGATCTTGAGAGCGCGACGGCCTGCCTTGTTCAAGACGGCGAGGCATGGCGGCGGCTCGTTCAGCCATTTGTTGAGCATTGGCATGAATTCGCCCCGGAAGTACTGCGGCCCGTTCTGGCGCTTCCTAAGCATCCATGGCTGATGGCGCGCTTCGGAGTGAGCGCGCTGCAATCCGCGAAAGGCATCGCCGGTCGTTTCCACAGTGACCGCACCCGCTCCCTGTTCGCCGGGTTGGCTGCGCACTCCTTTCTTGCCCTGGATGAACCATTGAGTGGTGCGTTTGGGATGTTGATGGCGGTCACTGGCCACGCGGTCGGCTGGCCCATTGCGCGCGGAGGAGCTCAATCCATCACGAACGCACTGTGCAGCTATCTTTCCACGCTGGGCGGCAGAGTAATTACTTCGTCATGCGTCGAATCACTCGATTCTCTCTCGGACTACGATTTGATTCTCTGTGATGTTACGCCGCAGCAACTCGTGACAATCGGCGGCAGGAGGCTATCCGACGGCTACAAGCGTCAATTGGAAAGATTTCGTTACGGTCCCGGCGTGTTCAAACTGGACTATGCCTTGACCGCACCGATCCCATGGAAAGCTGCGGAGTGCGCGCGAGCCGCAACCGTGCACGTGGGAGGAAGCTTCGAGGAAATAGCGGCCTCGGAAAGAACCGTTCGAAGCGGGGAATCCGCCGAGAGGCCCTTCTTGTTACTGGCGCAGCCGAGCTTATTTGACCCTTCGCGCGCCCCTGCCGGAAAGCACATCGCTTGGGTTTACTGTCATGTTCCGAATGGATCGAAGATCGACATGCTGCAGAAAATCGAGGACCAGATCGAACGCTTTGCTCCAGGATTCCGCGAAACAATATTGGCGCGTCATGTTTTTTCTCCCGCCAAAATCGAGAGCATGGACGCGAATCTTGTAGGAGGCGATATCAGCGGCGGGGTTATCGATCTGCGCCGCATTGTGTTTCGCCCGACGCGAAAACTGTATGCCACTTCGGCGCCAAGCATCTACATTTGTTCCTCCTCCACTCCACCGGGAGGCGGTGTACACGGAATGTGCGGCTATCATGCCGCGAAGCTTGCGCTTGCGAGACTGTGAAAACTAAGGATTCTACTACCCCGAAAGAGTCAACCCTCATTTTGGGCGTCATTTATCTATGAATCACCATGTGTAAGTTGATTACATCTTGCGTAACCAGTTCGCGACGGCTCGCGGGTCAAATCGCACGCAACTGCCCACGTGAAATGACGGGATTCTTCCGGCGGCCGCGTGCTTGAAGATCGTTGAAATGAAGAAGGGAGCCGCGTTGGTAGCCGACTCCCGTGTCCACACCTACTCTGCGTTGACAAGCCTCTTGGCAGCATCGCATTCCCCAAGAAAGGTCATAAAAATACTTCCAACTCAGACGCACTGTTCGATTCAGTCAGAGTCTCGCGAGCATCCCATTCCAAAAGGGGTCCTGGCCTGCCATTTTGGGAGTTCATCTTTATCTCCACTGCTCTCGTGCCAAGGAAAGCAGTAGCAGTGAACAGCGGCTTGTCACCAAGCAGCGTGCGTCGAGCGGTGACAGTCGCTCTGTTGCCTTCAATCACGATGGTGTGCTTCCTCCTCAATTGCTCCCAGTCCACTTCCTTAATATAGTGCTCCGCGCCCACATCCTTTAAGTTCGAAATCATATTTCTCCTGACCTTTTCTGAATCCTTTGACCGCCTATCGCAAGAATTGCTTCTTTCTCGCGGCCGTTACTACGATCAAATGCACTTGGAGTTTATACGTGGTCATAGAAGAATGTCGCCTATCTCGGGCCTAGTCGGGTACGTTCCTGCTTTGCCCTCAATGTCACGTTGTTGTGGATCTCGTTGTGGCATGCCGTACAGAGCGTGATGAGGTTGTCCTCGGAATCATGGCCCGAGTGGCCTCAGCGATCACCCAAAACCAAAACCGGTCACTGATTATCACCTGAAAACCGGCCAACGAGAGTAGCGTCCGGGACATTGATTCCCGCGGAGGCTTGTACGCTCCGTGGGCATGGCCAATGTCTTGAACGAAGAGAAGAAACAACAGGTTTTAGCTCTGGGACGGCTGGGCTGGTCGCTGCGGCGCATCCAGCAAGCGACCCATGTCCGTCGGGAAACCGCCAGCGCCTACCTGAAAGCGGCGGGGATTGCGGTGCGTCTGCCCAGTGGCTGGGGGCGGTGCGAACCAAAACCGGCCAACGGAGTGATCACCGACTTTGGCGCGGCGAAACCGTCCCA
>CAVOKX010000017.1:0-91528 GCA_963696635.1 uncultured Acidobacteriota bacterium | reverse complement strand
CCTGCTGGGCGAGCTATTTGACTATGTGGATGGCGTCTGTCCGCAACAACCGCCGAACCCGCCGTTGCTGAATGCTTTCGGACCGGGCGACTACGGACCATCGGGCGAAGACGCCACACACCGCTTCGTGCTGGCTGGCACGGTGCACATTCCCGGTGGATTTGAATTGAGTACCATAACCCAGATCGAAAGCGCCCGCCCCTTCACGATCACGGACGCTGGCAATGCGCAACGCATCTATGTGAATGGAGCGTACACCAGCCTCGACGAGTTTCGTGGGACGCCTTACATTCAGTCAGACCTGCGCGTCAGCCGGCCTTTCAATTTTCACGACCGCTGGTCGCTGATTCCCTTCGCCGAATTCTTTAATCTCTTCAACCGCGACAATCCGGGCGCGAACTTCGCGGTCAATGTCGTTCAGCTTCCGGTACCGCCCGCCCAGATGGCGCCTAATGCACAAGGTATTACCAATGTGACCAGCGTTTGCACGGTTGCAGACTGCTCCCAAACCGCGCCCATCACCAGCCTGAAGCAGCTCGAGATACCCGAGGGTGGGTTGGGAGATTTCTTCGGTCCGGGCACCACCGTTGGCATTCCCTTCGCCGCCCAACTCGGCGTCCGCGTAACCTTCTAATCTTCGGACCGTCGTCCTGAGCAACGCGAAGGATGTGCAGCATTCTGTTCTGGATCGACAATCCTTCAGATCCTGATCGGCGCTTGTCACCGAACGTGCCAAAACTCGCGCACGGACTTGCGCAATAACTGCAAGAACTTTCCTCACGCCAGACATTTGTCTACTTTCAGTTGACTTCCCTCCTAAGGACGCGCAAAATCCCCTAGTTCGTTGCTTCTCCTGCAGTCAGTCATTCTGAACCTCCGGGAAAGCTTCCTTTGGTTTTTATGACTCAGCACCCTGACCGCGGTAAATCAGAGATGATTCACCGCCCGCTTCCAAATCAAGGAGAGAATCCATGAAACGTTCCATCACGCTGCTGACTATTGCTGCGGCAGCATTGTTCGTTATATTTGCCACATCCGCCCCAGGCGCCCAGGCGCAGCCACAGACCCTGTTGACGCATCATGTGTGGGAAATGACTCTCAATGGGCAAGCGCCGTTCGTCGGCAAGCTCCCCGCAACCCAGTCCATGCGCATCGACATTGTTCTCGCCGTGCGCGATGAGGCTGGATTAGATAGTTTCCTGCAAGAACTCTACGATCCTTCCAGCCCCGCCTACCGGCACTTCCTAACGGTGGAGCAGTTTACCGAAGCGTTCGGCCCCAGCCAAAAGGATTTTGACGCCCTGATCCGTTTCGCGACCGCCAATGGCTTTAGCGTAACCGGTGGCTCCCGCGATGCCATGGACGTGCAGCTCAAGGGCTCGGTGGCGGCCATCGAGACCGCCTTCCACATAAAGATGGGTCTGTATCACGACCCCATCGGGAAGCGCGACTTTTATGCTCCGGACCGCGAACCCACCGTGGACCTGCCTTTCCAGCTCTGGCACATCACGGGTCTGGACAACTATTCCATCCCGCGTTCCGCACTGGTGCGCAGACCTCCGGGCGTGAAGCCCCCTGCCACAACCGGTTCCTGTCCTGGAGCCTCCTTTTGCGGCAGCGACATGAGGGCAGCTTACTACCAGGGAACTTCTCTCACCGGCAAGGGCCAGAACATCGGATTGCTGGAGTTCCTCGGATTTGACATTGCCGACATCAACACCTACTACAAGAACGCTAAACAAAAAAGGACTGCCAAGGTCATAGGCATTTCCACGGATGGAAGCCCCTTGAAATGCCTCGCTTCACAAGGCTGTGACGATACTGAACAGACCATTGATGTCACCCAGGCGCTCGGCATGGCCCCGGGCGTCACCGCAGTCTACGAATACGTGAGTAACAACAGCGATACCGCCATGTTGAGCAGCATGTCTTCGCATAAGCCGTTGCCTTTGAATTTGAGCTCGTCATGGTATTGGACGCCGGTGGACCCCAAGTCTGACAATCCATTCTTCAAGAAGTTTGCCACGCAGGGCCAGAGTTTCTTTGAAGCGGCTGGCGACGGTGGCGCATGGCGTACGGGGAGCATGTGGCCGATGGAATCTCCATTAGTCATCTGTGTCGGCGGCACGGACTTAGTCACGAAAGGCGCGGGCAAGGCCTGGTCTTCGGAAACCGTTTGGGTCGACGGTGGCGGCGGCATTTCTCCCGACCACTTCGCGATTCCGAGTTGGCAAAAACTTAAAGGGGTGATCACCAAAGCCAACAAGGGCTCCACGAAATATCGCAATGGCCCGGACGTCTCGGCCAACTCCAATTGGACCTTTTACGTCTGCGCCGACCAAACCACTTGCTCGGAAAACCTCTATGGCGGGACTAGCTTTGCCGCGCCCATGTGGGCCGGCTACCTGGCTCTGACCAATCAACAAGCGGCGACCAACAAGGATAACCCGCCCGGCTTCATCAACCCAACCATTTACCCGCTGGGTCTGGGGTCAGGCTATCACACCGACTTCCACGACATCACCGTTGGCAGTAACGGTCTTCCAGCGACAAAGGGCTACGATTTGGCGAGTGGCTGGGGCAGTCCCAACACGGATGGCCTGATTAACGCACTGGCTCCGTAGAGTGGTCACTGGCGCCGGCTTCCAATGACCCGCGAGGGAAAGGAAGCATTCCGTATGGCCAATTTAACTCTAAGCCCGCTCCCCATGGAGCGGGCTTTTTTGTGTGCGCAATAGTCGCAAATCTTCGCCCATCGGCAAAGTTTTGATAACTTTCACGTTGACTTCCGTCCCCAAGCCGTGCAAAATCGCTGGGCCATTTACTCTCCCCCCGGCAGCCAAATCACTACCGGACTGCTGAGAAATGATTGTTGAGAGTTTCTGTGCCCGTGTCAAAAGCCCGTAACCAGTCTCTACCGGATACGAACTAGATATTCCGCTACCAAGCCACAAGGAGAAAAATTGATGAGACGTTCCATCGCATTGTCGGCCATCACGGTCGCAGTATGCCTGCTGGCCTTTGCTTCATCCATGCCCGTCGCTCTTGCCCAGAGCGGCAACCGGGTTATTGTTCCCGCTTCCAGCATCGAGCACCCTTGGGATATCGGCGTGCGCGCTCACACCAACATCATCATGGTGTTGCTGGACAAATCGGAAATAGAAGCCGGCTCGCCTCCCATCGCGGAGAACCCGTTGTCCTTGGCGTGCATCTATCACCTGGTCACGGTGACCAAAGGCTGCCCCAAGACCAGCACGGTTCTTCCTACTGGAGGCACCAGGGCCATCGCTTTGGTCGACGCCTTCGACAACCCTGATGCGGCGACCGATATCACAACTTTTGCCGCCGGCTACGGCTACGGCACGCCGAACTTCACTAAGGTGAAGGTGGGCAACCCTGTGGCGAATTCCGGCTGGGCCTTAGAGGAGTCGCTGGATATCGAGTACGCCTTCGGCATGGCGCCGAATGCGCACATTTATCTGGTCGAAGCCAACTCGAATTCCTTTGCCGACTTGTTGGCGGCAGAAGACAAGGCGACTGCCTTGCTGCAGGGAGAGGGCGGCGGAGAAGCCTCCAACAGCTGGCAGGGCGGAGAGTTCTCGGGCGAGACCGCATATGACGCGCACTTCAAGGGAAAGGGTGTGGTCTACTTCGCCTCATCCGGCGATTCGGGCGGCCAGGTAGGTTATCCGAGCACCTCGCCCTTCGTGGTTTCCGCTGGCGGCACCACCATACTCCGTAACTCACAAGGCCTCTTCACCAGTGAGGCTGCCTGGAGCGATGCGGGCGGCGGGCCCAGCCAGTTCGAGCCCCGCCCCAGCTACCAGAACATCATTCAAAACATCGTAGGCACACACCGGGGCACACCGGACTTTTCGTCTGAGGCCTCTAACGTGTCCTACGTAGCCATCTACTCCCAATATGGCTGCGGAGGCTGGTGCGGAGTGGGCGGCACCAGCGTCTCTTCCCCCACCCTGGCCGGCATCGTCAATGCCGCCGGTAAATTCAAGACTTCGACTGCTGCCGAAAATGGCCTAGCCTACAAAGACTACGCCAGCGGCACTGCCTACAAGGCCGACTGGCGCGACATCACCACCGGCAACAACACCCGCTACACCTGCAAGAAAGGCTGGGAGTTCTGTACCGGTATCGGCTCGCCCAAAACCTACAAAGGAAAGTAAGTATTTTGTATTGCTAACTTATAAGCCCGCTCCCCAGGGAGCGGGCTTTCAACTGTGGGGGAATTTTCTCGTGCGTGTAACGCCGCCTGCCTTGCCTGCACTATAGCGAACGTGGGATCGGAATCAGGCTCCAGGCCTCGCTGGAAGGCAATTGCTAAGGCACTGTGCAATTATTTTCATCTTGACTTGGGTTTTGCTTCCCCTCACAATGTCGCGTCCCTACTCACGGGGAATCGATTGTCTGACGTTTAAAAATCTCTGATTTGAGGAAAAATTTAGATGAAAAAGCAATGGCTAGGTCTAGTAGTTGCTGTGTGCTTTGCCTGTTCTGCGTTCGCCCAAGTGTCTCCCACCGCCCACGCGTTGCGGCCCTTCGACAAAAACCATCCGCCGTCGACGAATTGCAACGGCACCCCCTGTGACATCAACTACAACGGCGGGCCGGTTTTTGAGACAGCGCCCACGGTTTACATTATTTGGTACGGGAACTGGTCGACCAAAGACAAGAGTATTATCAACTATTACTTTGCCCACCTGGGTGGCACGACGCAGGAAAAGATCAACACCACCTACAGTGACAGCACCGGCAAGCACATCCCCAACGCTGTGAAACACTCCAATGCGGACGATTACCACGACAACTATTCGCTGGGTAAGGCTCTCAGCGGCGACGGCGCGATTCAAACCATCGTTGCCAACGCCATCAAGAACAACCACCTGCCCAACGATCAGAACGGAATCTATTTCGTTCTGACCTATAAAGATGTGACCGATCCAGGCTTCTGCAGTTCATTCTGCGGATACCATGGCCCGTCTACTTCGATCGTCAGCGGCGAAGTCATCAAATACTCGATGGTCGGCGATCCCGATCAATGCCCCAACGGCTGCGAGACCAGCTTCATCCTTGGCGACAAGAGCAGCCCCAACAACGATCCCGGCGCCGATGGAGCCACGGCCATCATGTGGCACGAGTTCTCGGAAACCTCGAGCGATCCGCAAGTCAATCTGCGCACCGCTTGGGCCGGCAACTTCTGCGGCGAATCCGGCGACTGCTGCGCTTGGCTGTTCGGCACCGTCAAGACAGACTCGCTCGGCCACAAATACACCAACAAGATCGGCACCAAGGAATACGCCATGCAGGAAATGCTGCAACTGACCAGCAAGAGCCGGACAGGAAACATCCCCGGCGCATGCAAGAACGTGTACTAATTTTTTTGTGTGCTGCGGGTGCCTCGCCCGCAGCTTTAAAAGCAGGGATCTCCCGAAGGCGTTAGCCCCGCGCTAACGCCTTATTTTCCTCCTACGTGGCAAGCCCAGGTTGTTGTGTGGTTTTATGTGGTGCGGGGCGCCCTTGCCCGCGGGTTCGTAAACATCCCCGAAAGAGGCGGTCAAGAATCGCCCAGGACGGAAGTTCTGGGAAAGAATTCACGCCCGCATGGACGCAAATCACGCGAGATCCATCGGCGGGGCTCAGGCGGCAGACGGAAGCGCAGCGAACAGGAGTGTCCGCTCTACCCGTCAGCGACTTACCGCTTGCCCACGCTGGCAGGCTGAATCTCTTCCACGTCCACCCAGTTGGTGGGATAAACGCCCGTGTAGCAGGCCGAACAATAGCTGGTTTTCTCGCCATCCCCGCAGGCTTTCTTCAGTCCCGGCAGCGAGAGATATCCCAACGAGTCCGCTCCGATGAACTCGCGAATCTCCTCCACCGACTTGTTGGCCGCGATCAACTCCTTCTTCGAAGGCGTGTCCACCCCGTAGAAGCACGGCGAAATCGTCGGCGGACACGAAATCCGCATGTGCACTTCTTTCGCTCCCGCGCTGCGCACCATGCGCACGATCTTGCGGCTGGTGGTGCCGCGCACAATCGAGTCGTCGATCAGCACCACGCGCTTGCCTTCGAGCAGACTGCGCACCGGGTTAATCTTCAGCTTCACCCCAAAGTCGCGCACGCTCTGGCGCGGCTCGATGAAAGTACGCCCCACATAGTGATTGCGGATCAAGCCAAAGCGGAACGGAATCCCGCTCTCCGCCGCATAGCCCACCGCCGCGGTCACACCCGAATCCGGTACTGGAACCACGACGTCGGCTTCGGCCGGCGCCTCTCGCGCCAATTGCCGACCCAGTTCTTCCCGGCTCTCCTGCACCGCCCGCCCAAACACCCGGCTGTCGGGACGCGAAAAATAAACATGCTCGAAGATGCAACTCGATTGCGCCAGCGCCGGAGTATAATTCCGCGACGTAATTCCCTCCGGACCGACCACGATCAACTCCCCCGGCTTCACATCGCGTTCGAAGGTCGCGCCAATCAGATCGAAAGCGCAGGTTTCCGAAGCAAACACGATGGTGTCGTGCTTCTCGCCATCGTGCACCGGAATCCTGCCCATGGCCAAAGGCCGAAAGCCGCGCGGATCGCGTGCCGCAAAAATCCGGTCTGGACTGATCATGACCAGCGAGAACGCGCCTTCCACCCGGCGCAGCGCATCGGCAATGGCTTCGGGCAAAGTATGCTCTTTGGAGAGCGCGATCAGATGCACGATCACTTCCGTATCGCTGTTGGTCTGGAAAATCGAACCCTGACTGTCCAGCCGCTGGCGGATATCCTGCGCGTTGACCAGGTTGCCATTGTGGGCCAGCGCCATCATGCCCTTATTCGATTGCACCATGATGGGCTGCGCGTTGAGCAGCGCCGAATCTCCCGCCGTCGAATAACGTGTGTGACCGATGGCCAGCGTGCCCCGCAACTTCGCCAGCACAGCTTCCTGAAAAATATCGGCGACCAGGCCCATGGCTTTGTGCATGTGCAGCGCCATGCCGTCCGAGGTCACAATGCCCGCCGACTCCTGACCCCGGTGTTGCAGAGCATGCAGCCCCAGGTAAGCAAGCTTCTCCGCCTCGGGGTTCGCATAAATCGCCACCACGCCGCACTCATCGCGAAATTTGTCAGAAGTTAGCATTAGCTTTTAGCCTTTAGCAATTAGCTTGACCACCTGAACGTACGTGGGGACAGCTTTGCTCGGCTGTCCAGCCGAGCAACGCTCGGCAGTTGCTTACCCAACCGCAACCGCCTCTGGGTCCGCCCGCAAAGCCGCTTCCAGCGCGCCCTCAAAAGAATCTCGCAATTTGCTAACCGCCACCGATACCGCAACCCGGCCATCCAGCCGGATCTCCATCAGTTCAGAGACGGTCTCGCCGATCTCCTCCACAGACAACTGAAATTTTGCTGCTACTTGTTGGATTCCCGGCAGATTCCCGCGGTCGCAAGAGATCACCACGCGGCTCGCATCCTCGCCAAAAAGAACAAACTCTGCCGGCAATCCCAGCGACGCCAGGTTCACTCTGCAGCCCACGCCGTTAGCAAAAGACGATTCCGCCAGCGTCACCGCAATGCCGCCCTCCGAGCAATCATGCGCCGACTCGACCAACCGCGCCCCGATCATCTCAACCACCGCCTTCTGTAGCGCCGCCTCTCGTTCCAACTCCAGCGCCGGAGGAAATCCCCACACCGCACCCAGGATTTCCTTGGCATACTCCGACGAGCCAAACTCTATCTCCGCGTCGGTGAGATCACCCGGCTCCGAAGCACGCAGCAGAACGACGACCCGTCCCGGCTGGCGGAAGTGCGGGAACACCGCCTTACGAACGTCTTCAAGAATGCCAACAATCCCGATCACCGGCGTGGGATAAATTCCTTCGCCCAGCGTTTCGTTATAGAAGCTGACATTGCCGCCAGTAATCGGGACGTCCAGTTCCTCGCAAGCTTTGGTGATGCCATCGATCACTTTCGAGAACTGCCACATAATGTGCGGCTTCTCTGGATTGCCAAAGTTCAGGCAATTGGTCGCGCCCACCGGAGTCGCGCCCGAGCAAGCCACGTTGCGAGCCGCATCCGCCACCGCGTGCATCGCTCCAAGCTTGGGATCGAGATAACACCAGCGCCCGTTGCCATCGAGCGCCATCGCCAGCCCGCGCTCCAGGCCCTGGGGATCGGAATTCTTGATGCGGATCACGCCTGCATCCCCGGCCCCCGGACCCTCAACAGTATTGGTCTGCACCATGTGGTCATACTGCTGCCAAACCCAACGCTTGCCGCAAATGTTCGGACTAGCCAGCAAGCGCTTCAGATTACCCGTGAGATCGCCAGCCTCGGCAAGCTTGATGCAGGCAGGCATCTCCCGCGGCACCGGCGCCTCCCATCGTTCCAGCGGACGCTTGTAAACCGGAGCATCGTCGGTCAGGGCCTCATTCGGAATCTCGGAGACAATTTCCCCGTGATGAAGCACGCGCATCTTTCCGTCGTTGGTAACGCGGCCTATCTCCACTGCGTCGAGCCCCCACTTCTCGAAGACGCGAAAGACTTCGTCTTCGCGGCCCTTCTGCGCGACCAGCAGCATACGCTCCTGCGATTCGCTGAGCATGATCTCGTAAGCCGTCATGCCAGTCTCGCGCTGCGGCACGCGATCGAGTTCAATCTCCGTCCCCACGTGGCCGCGCGCGCCCATCTCGCAAGTCGAGCAGGTCAGGCCCGCCGCGCCCATGTCCTGAATGCCCACGATCGCACCCGTCTGCATGGCTTCAAGGCAAGCCTCGAGCAAAAGCTTTTCGAGAAACGGGTCGCCAACTTGAACATTCGGCCGCTTCGCCTCCGAAGCTTCGCTGAATTCTTCGCTGGCCATGGTGGCGCCATGAATGCCGTCGCGCCCGGTTTTCGAGCCCACATAAATCACCGGATTGCCTTCGCCCGCGGCTTTCGCGTAAAAGATCTGATCGCGCCGGACGAGCCCCAGAGCGAAAGCGTTCACTAATGGATTGCCCGAATAGCAAGCTTCGAATTTGGTTTCCCCACCGAGATTGGGCACGCCAAAACAGTTTCCGTAAGAAGCGACCCCGCTGACCACGCCTTCGAGCAGCGAGTGATTCTTATGAATCTCCGCTTGTGTGGAATTGGCTTGTGTGGGGCGGACATTCTTGTCCGCCGGTGTTGATGCAACAATCGGGCCAAACCGCAGCGAATCCATCACCGCGACCGGACGCGCTCCCATGGTGAAAATATCGCGCAGAATTCCACCTACTCCGGTAGCCGCGCCCTGGAACGGCTCGATGAATGAAGGATGATTGTGCGATTCGATCTTGAAGGCGCACGCCCATCCATCGCCAATGTCGATGATGCCGGCATTCTCGCCCGGCCCTTGCACCACGCGCCGGCTGCGCGTGGGCAAGCGCTTCAGATGCACGCGGGAAGACTTGTAAGAGCAGTGCTCGCTCCACATCACGCTGAAAATTCCCAACTCGGTGATCGTGGGCTCACGCCCGCCGAGAAGTTGTTTCACCTTCTCGTATTCTTCCTGCGTGAGGCCGTGCTCGCGGACAATCTCTGGAGTGATGGCAAGAGTGGAGGCAGTGGTCATGAGGAAGCTCTATTGTCGCATCTGGAGCGGGCGGAGAAAAGGTGTTTCCTCGTCACCTTAATTAGCCTGGAATTAGCCTGGCTGGAATCCGGGGGTTAGCAAACTTTGCCAGTCGCGGTATGATGAAGTTGCGATCCCATCCCTGGAAAGGGCCGTCGCCATGCCTACCCGGAACGTCAATTTGACCGACGAGCTTGACCGCTTCGTCGCCACCAAGGTTAAGAGCGGGCGTTACGAAAACGCCAGTGAGGTCGTGCGCGCCGGGTTGCGAACTTTGGAGCGCGAGGAACAGGAGTACGAAGCGAAGCTTGCCGCGTTACGGGCGGCGATTGACGAAGGCGACGTCAGCGGTATCGCCGGGAGCAACGTTTTTGGCCGTGTCCGTAAGGCCCTAAAGCTTCCCGTAGCGCGATAGCCGTGGGTGAGTTTCGATTTTCGCGCCGCGCTGAAGTTGACTTGCTGAGCATCGGCGATTGCACCCTTCATCAATGGAGCAAGGCCCAAGCCGTCCGCTACATCGGCGAGCTCGAGCTTTGCTGCCAGATGCTTGCCGATAATCCGGCGCTAGGCCGAACCTGTGATGAGGTTCGCCCCGGTTTGCGCCGTCATGAGCATGGCAGACACGTCGTATTCTACCGCCCGAGGCGCGGTGGTATTTTGATTTCTCGCATCCTGCATCAACGCATGCTGCCCGGCAGACACACCATCGACGATCAGGGCGAGAAGCCGTCAGGATGCTAAAAGCCGCACCTTGTATCATCAAGTTGGAATGAAATCTGTCATCGTCGGCACCGCAGGCCACATTGATCACGGCAAAACCGCGCTGGTGAAAGCGCTCACCGGCATCGATGCCGACCGCCTTGAAGAGGAGAAGCGCCGCGGCATCACTATCGATATCGGCTTTGCCAATCTTGAATTGCCGCTGCCCGATGGCGAGATTCTGCGCCTGGGATTCGTTGATGTCCCCGGACACGAACGTTTTGTTCGCAATATGCTGGCTGGGGTGGGTGGCATCGATCTGGTGCTGCTGGTGATTGCCGCCGATGAATCGATTAAGCCGCAGACGCGCGAGCACTTCGATATCTGCCGCTTGCTTTCGCTACGCCGCGGCATCACGGTATTGACCAAGTCCGACGCCGTCGATCCGGAAACATTAGATGTCGTGCGCCTGGAAGTAGCAGAATTTCTGCGCGGGTCTTTTCTTGGTCACCCTAACCCAATCATCGCCGTCAGTTCACTGACCGGCGCTGGAATAGACGCGTTGAAGCGGGAGCTCATAAGAATCGCAGGCGAGGTTCCAGCGAAAGATTCACGAGCTATCGCCCGCCTCCCCATCGATCGCGTTTTCACTATGAAGGGCTTTGGCACGGTGGTGACCGGCACGCTGGTTTCCGGCACCATCCGCAAGGAAGACGAACTGGAGCTCTTTCCCACCGGGCGGCGCGTGCGGGTGCGCGGCGTACAAGTGCATGGAAGGTCTGCGGAGCAGGCTGTGGCTGGACAGCGCACAGCCTTAAACCTGGCAGGCGCGACCACCGAAGAACTGGCGCGCGGCATGATGCTTGCTCTGCCGGCAACTTTTCATGCTGCCTCCCGCGTGGACGTGGAGCTGTCGTTGCTGCCTTCGGCCAGGCCGCTCAAGGACCGCGCCCGCGTGCATTTTCACTCCTATACTTCCGAGACGATTGCGACGGCCGTGCTGTATGGCAAAAAGCAAGTAAGTCCAGGCGAGAGCGCGTTCGCGCAATTGCGCTTGAGTGAGCCAACCCTGCTGCTTCCGGGAGATCGTTTCATCATTCGCCAGTTCTCCCCGGTGATCACGATTGGCGGGGGCGTAGTAGTCGAGAATGCTCCCCCGAAGAAAGTGAAAGACACAACCGAATACGCTCGCTTCCTCAAGACCCTTACAGAAGAATTGCGTTCCGGCATGTTGCGCGCCCGGGTGATCGTCAGCGGCGCCCGGGGTCTGGGCATTACGGAAGCGGTGGCTCGCACCGGCTGGCTGGCGCAACAAATTGTTTCCGCGATCACAGGCAATCCGGAGATTGTCCGCATCGGTGACATTTTTATCTCCCGGCCGGCCTTGGACCTGGTCCGCAAAGACTTCATTTCCGCGCTCGATGCCTTCCATAAACATAATGCCCTGGTCGCCGGCATGAGCAAGGAAGAACTGCGTGGACGTTTCTCTGAGGTTGCGCCCACCGTCTTTGACAGCGTGTTCGAGGAGGCGCTGCGGGCTGGGAAGATTGCTTTGGCTGGCGAACTGGTGCGCCTGGCAGGACGCGGCGTGGTGATGAAGGACGAAGAGGCCGAGTCAAAGAAGATGATCGAGGCGGCTTTCGCGAATGCTGGCCTCAAAGTGCCGGCGCTCAAAGACGTGCTCGCGGGATTAAAAGTGGATAAGGTGCGGGCGCAAAAAATCGTCACCCTGCTGCTGCGTGACAAGGTTCTGGTAAAGATTTCAGACGATCTCGTCTTCCATCAAAATGCGCTCGCCGAGCTGCGCAAGCGCATGGCTGCGGAAAAAGCCAAGTCTCCCAAACTCGATGTGGCCCGCTTCAAAGACCTGACCGGAGTCAGCCGCAAATACGCGATTCCTTTGCTCGAATATCTTGACCGGGAGCACGTAACCCGCCGAGTGGGAGATGAGAGAGTGATTTTGTAGCTGGCGTTCGAGCTGTCAGCGATCAGCTGAGAGCTGACGTCGTCCCACCCAAAAGTACCGGCTAGCCAGAAAGTTACTTCTGTTTCCACAGCGCAAGGGAGTATGCTGCGCGCATGGCAGTTTCGGTTTCGGTCCTGGCGAGTGGGAGCCGGGGGAACAGCACGCTGGTCGAAAGTTCGTCCACGCGGATTCTGGTGGACGCGGGCATCTCCTGCCGCGAGACTTTCAAACGCATGAAGGTAGCGGGAGAGGATCCTCATTCGCTTTCCGCCATTCTGATTACTCACGAGCATACCGACCATGTGTCCGGGCTGTTGGTGCTGGCGCGGAAACTGAAAATTCCCGTGTTCATGACCGGAGCCACTCACCAGGCCTGGTCACGGTCCGTGCGGGACGCCGCCGGCGAGCGTCCACAACTCGACCGGCTGGAATTCTTCTGCTCGGGCCACGGTTTCCGCATCGGAGACATTGAGGTCACCCCCTTCACCATTCCGCATGATGCGGCGGATCCGGTCGGTTTCACCTTCCGCGCGGAAGGCATCAAGATCGCGGTTGCCACCGATCTCGGGCGCCTGTTGGCCAACGTGAAAGATAATTTGCGGGCTTGCGATGTCCTGGTCATCGAATCCAACCACGATCTGGAAATGCTGCGCAACGGCCCTTATCCCTGGTCGGTGAAACAGCGTGTCGGCAGCCCTACCGGACATCTATCCAATACCAAGCTCGCCGAATTCTTTGCCACCAGCTATGATGGGAATGCATCCTATATTGTATTGGCGCATCTCTCCGAGCAGAATAACCATCCCGAATGCGCTCGCAGAGAGGCGGAGAAGGCATTGTCCGGCCGCCGGAC
The DNA here is from genome assembly GCA_963696635.1 of uncultured Acidobacteriota bacterium. GTDB lineage: Bacteria > Acidobacteriota > Terriglobia > Terriglobales > Acidobacteriaceae > JABDBE01. The sequence goes on along the minus strand of CAVOKX010000017.1, from coordinate 78,421 downwards.
GCTGCTGCACAATCGGGTTATGCTGGCGGCTCAAACCGAGCCCATGCAACCTATCCGGTTCTGAAGTGATCTGTAATAGTGGACCTTTGGCAGGCATTAGCATTTCATATGAGTGAGTGTGTTGATCCCATCGTAGGCAAGATCCTGGCGGGCTGGCGCTATGACATTTCCGGCCTCGCGCCCGAGATGGGTGGCGACTACGAGGAACACTTCGCAGCCTGCGAGCACTGTCGCAGCCGCCAGCGTCTGCATCGCACCATTGACATTTCCTTGATTGCGCTGGCTTCGGTTTCCGCGGGCGTGTTTCTGCTGGCTTTCGGAGTGATTCGCTACTTTGGTCCGCGCAACGCCTTCTGGCTGGAGATTGCAGCGCTGGCCGGTTTCGCATTATCCGCATTGATCTGGCTGATTGTGGCTGTGGCTACGCCCGCGCCCATGGCGGTCGTGGATGTGGCCCGCCTCGGCGCGCGCCATGTGCACGATCGCCTGCCAGCCGAAATTCGCGAACGCCTTCCCGAAGAACTGCGTTTAAAAATTACCGGCTCGTAAGCTATGCAAGCCTTTTCCAGGATTCTGGTCTTTTTGCTGCTGGCTGCGGTGATTACGGCTCCGCTGGCGGCGCAAGGGCTTCGCCCGGATGACCGATACCACGAGCGCCCTGCCGGATGTCACGAAGACGCTGGCAACGTTCCCGTGCCCCGACCTGCCAGTCACAGTTGCTGTCACGTGGGACACGATTTCGCGATTCTGCAGCAGAGTTCTACTTTGCCGTTGCCGCTTCAACTCTCATCACCGGTTGACGTCATGCCGCATTCGGTTGCGGCGGCTGAGCCAGGCGATTTCCTGAACCTCGTGATCGTATCTGGCGATCCGCCGGTCCCCTCTCCCCTGCGCGTTTAGCTGCTCAGCGCTTCTCGCAGATTCCCACTCGATACTTCGTCGAGATACCCATTCGTCGACGCGCTCCTTCTCCGGGAGTAGGCGTACACCAGCCTGATTGGTGCAGGAGTGATGCATGCGAAAAGCAGTATGGTGTTTTCCCGTGGTCGCAGCCCTGGCGATTTCGTCTCTGGCCCAGGATGCAGATCACGATATGGGAATGTCTGAGCCAGAGCAGTCCAGACAAACCATGCAGCAGGCGGCCATGCAAGGCATGAACATGGGGGAGGATGCATCGTCGTCGATGCCGGCCTTTCACGCCTCTTCGGGAAGCAGTTGGCAGCCCGCTTCAGTGCCGGAGACGATGTGGATGATCACCCGTTGCAATTGGGATTTAATGCTCCATGGCACCGTCTTCATCACCTATAACCAGCAGGGTGGGCCACGCGGCGAGGGCAAGGCGGAGTCGACAAATTATCTGATGTCGATGGAGCAGCACCGGCTGGGCTCGGGCACGCTGCTGTTGCGGCAGATGTTTTCCGCGGAGTCGCTGACCTCGCCTCATCCCGGTTTCCCCGAGCTTTTTCAGACGGGTGAAACTTATCATGGACAGCCGCTGGTCGATCATCAGCACCCGCACAACGTGTTTGCCGAACTGGCTGCGCTGTACACGCTGCCGATCAACCAGAAAGTTTCCTGGCTGCTTTATGGAGGCCCATCGGCCGAGCCCGCGCTGGGCCCGGTGACTTACATGCATCGTCAGTCGGCGTCGGAGGATCCCGAAGCCCCGCTCGGCCATCATCTGCAGGACTCCACGCATACCAGCTTTGGCGTAGTCACCACCGGCTTCATCTTCAACTTTTCCAAGCTGAATTTCTCCAAGCTAAATTTCTCCAAGCTGGGCTTCTTGAAGCTTGAGGGTTCCGCTTTTAATGGCCACGAACCGAACGAAGAGCGCTGGAGCATTCAACTTGCGCCCCTCGATTCCTGGTCATTCCGTGTGACTTCGGCGCCCACGCGCAACTGGACCGCGCAATACAGCTACGGGCGCCTGCTGCATCCCGAGGCGCTCGATCCGAATAACGAGTTGCGGCAGACGGCTTCGCTCGAGTACAACCGGCCGTTATCAGGCGGGAAGCTGGGAAACGGAAACTGGGCAACTTCGCTGATCTGGGGACGCAAGCACAAAGAACTGATCAACACCACCCAGAACAGCTACTTGCTCGAATCGACGCTGAACTTTCTCGAGCGAAATTACGCCTACACTCGGCTTGAGCTAGTGGATAAAGACGAATTGTTTCCCCAGGCGCCGATCCATCCCGCATACCGCATTGGCGCCTACACCTTCGGCGGGGTGCGCGATCTCGTGCACAACCAGCACTGGCAAGTCGGACTCGGCGGCGACGTCACTTTCTACTCGAAGCCTGCAGTGCTCAATCCCATCTATGGCAACGATCCGGTATCATTCCACCTGTTCGTGCGAGTGCGTCCAGGATCGATGGAGCACAACCACTAGCGCGGGATGCCTCTGAAATTTCCAATTCGAATCACGCCGGGGCACACGCCCTCGTCCGCCCAGCGGCGCGAAGCGCCGCAGCTTCGCGATGATCCTGGCAAGTTTGCCCGCCCGGACGGGTGTCCTTGCGTGCGCGATCAATTTCTCGCCAACTGTAGCTCGATACTGATTGTCATCCCGACCGGAGCTTCTCATCCCGAAGGGGATGAGAAGCGTAGTGGAGGGACCTGCTGTTTCGTGCACTCTACAGAAATGCTGGAACTGCTCTATACCTTAATATGGCAACTCGCCAGACCCTTCTTTTCCAGATACTGCTGGTGATAGTCCTCTGCTTCGAAGAACGTGACCGCCGGAACAATTTGCGTCACCACCGGCTTGCTAAAGCGGTGGGATTTTTCCAGTTGCGCCTTCGAAGCCTTCGCCGCAGCCTCCTGTTCAGGAGTGTGAAAGAAGATCGCCGACCGGTACTGCGTGCCCCAATCGGGGCCTTGCCGGTTCAGTTGCGTGGGATCGTGGTTCTCCCAAAAGACTTCGAGCAGCTTGTCGTAAGACAACTTTGCCGGGTCGTATTCAATTTCGACCGCTTCGGCGTGGCCAGTGCGGTCGGTGCAAACGTCTTTATAAGTCGGACTCGCGGTGTTCCCCCCGGTGTAGCCGACGCGGGTCGAGATCACGCCGGGCAGTTGCCGGAAGGTAGCTTCGACTCCCCAAAAACAGCCTGCGGCGAAAGTAGCTTTAGCCATATCGATGACTCCCTTTACATGTCTAGCGATTCTATTGGATGCGGCAGGAGACGGAAAGTGGCAGGCTACTTAACCACGTCCCGGTTCAAGTTTGCAAGATTCCATCAACGAACTTCGGGAGAAACCACTGCGGGACCGAGCACTTCCTTACTTGCCCTGGGCTCGTTGCGTTTTTCGTCTGAATCGACCGAGAACAGCATGAAGTGGTCAAAACTATGCCGCCGCAGGTAGTGGTGGCGGCGGAAGTCGAAATAGATCTCCGCGCTCTTGGGCAACCAAAGCTCCACACTTTTCTTTTGGAACAGCTGCGGAGCGTAGTCGACCGCCATATGCTCGCTGAGCAATTGAATCTCGGGCATCGGGCTGACCAGATCCGATTCCACGTGCACGATGTGGAAAGTATCCGCCGAGATCCAGGCGCGCCCTTTCAGGCTGACCGGGTGGGAACGGCCGGCGATCTTGTACTCCTGAACCCGCCGCGGACGATCCGCGCGCTGCTCAAATCGGACCAGCCAGGTCGCTTTCCCGCGCCAGTCGCCCAGCCCTTCACAAGCCATCTGGAAATCGTCGCGCTGGTCAGGATGAAAGATGAGCGCCAGCGCGGGCAGCCCTCGGGTCGCGATATGATCCGGAAAATCCTCCGCATCAGAGCGCTGGTCGCGAAACTCCCCGACATTAAACACGCCCGGCCGAGGCTCGGAAATAGCCGCCACGTAATTGAACTTCAGCACGGTTTTGGTAATGGGATGGTCGAGTTCGTCGAGGTTCTCGTGCAGCACATCTTCAATCGCGTTGAACCGGCCCACATCGTCCACCAGTTGCTGGATGCGTTTGCCCGCCCCGTCGATTACCTTGTCGTAAGGACAGATCACACCCTCGGCGACAGATGGTTTTACGTCATCGATGCTGGGCGGTCCCCAAGCCTTGATGGAAAAACCCGGCTCGCTGGCAGCCAGCAGCGCGTCGGCGTCCGCTGAAGAGTACGTGATCTTTACCTCTGGCGCCGAATTGGCCGGATTGGAAACCCGCCGCGCCAGCTCGTTATACATGGTGCGCACCTGCCCCGCCATTGGGCTGTCGGGCGACTCCTTCACGAACTTCTTGTAAGCCTGCAGCGCTTCGTCGTCGCGTCCCAGGTTTTCGAAGGCTTGTCCGAGCGCAATCTCCGCAGAGTTGCCCGCACCCTTGCCCTTCTCGATAGCCAGTTGAGCCTGCTCGCGAGCCTTCTCATATTCTTTGAGCCTTAGATAAGTCTCGGCCAGAAGGCTATGCGCCATCCAGTATTCAGGATCAACCGCGACCGCTTGTTCCAGCGTCTTTCTTGCGGCCGGGTAAGCCTGCTCCTGAATTTGCGTTCTTCCCAGGAGGGCAAGGGCCTGGATGTTACGGGCGTCAAAAGTGGAAGCTTCGGTCAGGTAAGTCTCGGCCTGTTTGAAATCTTTTTCCTGGAAGAACAAATACCCCAACAGGAACTTCACTTCTGAGTTGTAGGGGAACAATCCATTGGCGGCATCAAGATGCTTCTCCGCTTGTTTCAACTTTCCCGACTTAAGCGCGGCAACCCCCTGGCTCATTTCTTTGCGTGCCTTGGCAGGCATCTCCTGCCGGCTCGACACGTTCAAGTCGATGGCCGAAGGATCCTTCTTCAACTCGGCGTGCACCTTGTAAACCAAGTCTGCGCTGGGAATCTTCACATCCAGCGTTGTTGTAAGGTATCCGACGGCGCTCACTTCGATTTCGAAAATGCCAGCGCCCAAAGCGCCGAGACCGGCCTCAGCCTCGTGCCCGGTGGTTTGCCAGACCACCTTCTGCGTATCTTTGTTGAGGGCTTTTACCACCGCCTGACGGTCGAGAGGAGCCTGATTCTCGCCGACGACGTCCACCAGCAGACCACTGCGGATGCTGGAACCCGAGCCCGGCTCCGTGGTTACCACCACTGGCCCGCCGACCTGCCCCAGTCCCCGTGGTGCCTGCGCGCTGGCCGTCAGCACTAACATCATGCTCACGATTCCCGGGTACGAAAAGCAAAACTTCATAAAGGTATTCCAGCGGACGGCAGGGGGCGCCGCCCGTCCCTATTTTCAACCTCTGGGTGCAGAGGAACTCTAGGAACAATTCTGAGGAGAGCCAAACCTCACTACCAAGACGTAGCCAAAAATAATTGGTTAGCGGGAAAATCGCACAATCCATGGGGTGATCGTCATCAGACCACCAACCTTCCCCTGAACTACCGCACGTTCCCGCTCAGCACCGTCACCAACGCCTTCGGCAGCGTGTATTCTACGCCTTTGCCGCCATACTGATCGGAAATAACCGCGGGACCGTTCAAGTCCGCGCTTCTACTACTTCTACTTCACTGCTTGCCACAGTTTTGCCAGAGACGCTATTCTGTCTTTATTCCAGAGAACCTGAAACAATCTTCCCCACTGGTACCCAATGCCTCAACCGCCGCCGCGCAAGTTCGATCGTGACGCAAGAAGAAAACACACGGGTCCAGCGCATCTGGTCATTGGCGATTCCAAAATTGATTCTGAAGGCTGTCACACGACGGCTCCCATCAAGAAAGGCACCTTCGTCGTCGAGTACACCGGCCCGCGCCTTACCATCAAACAGGCCGACGCCTTTTATGACGATCATCCCCGGACCTATTTGTTCGGGCTCACCGATGGCAAACACGTGATTGATGGCGAAGGCGTAGCCGCCTTCATCAATCATTCCTGCGATCCCAATTGCGAAGCCGATGAAATCAAGGGTCACGTCTGGATTATTGCCGCCCGGAATATTCAGGCGGGCGAGGAACTGACCTACGACTACAACTTGTACGACGGCGATCTTGACGATCCCTCGCCATGTTTCTGCGGCGCCCCCAACTGTCGCGGCAGCATGTACTCGGAAGAAGAGTTAGTCAGGCGCGCAAAGCTCCTCCGCCGTCGAAGCACGAAGAAGAAAAAAACTGTTCAGAAGAAATCCAAACCGTGACACTGTGCCGCGCAGTATCCATCTCACCTCGCTCGAGGATTCCTCGAAGGAATTTGCCCTCTCCGCGCACTCTGCGGCAGTTCTCCGCGGCCTCTGCGATTTAAGATTTGTGTTTTCCGAAGCCGCAACAACACCTTAAAACGCAGAGGTCGCGGAGAACACCCGCAGAGCACGCGGAGAAGCGGGAAGCAACTGAGGCCCTATCAGCAAGTCATTGCCCCGACGGAACCGGAGCACGCGATTCCATCTTCACCGTCGACAGACTGGCCGCATCCCAACCGCCGCCCAAAGCTTTGATCAGCAGCACGCTATCCACCATGCGGCGTCCCGAAATCTGAACTGCCGTGCGCTCATTGTCAAGCGCTGCAGCCTGCGCCGTGATGACCTCCAGATACGTCGTCACACCGCCTCTGTAACGATTGTTCGAAAGCGCCAGCGAATGTTCCGCCGCCGCCACCGCTCGCGTTTCAGTGTTGGATTCATCTTCCAGCAGACGCAAAGCCGCAAGATTGTCTTCCACTTCCTGGTAAGCCGTGAGCACATTCTGCCGGTAGTTGGCCACAGCCTGATCATAAGCCGCCCCAGCCTGATCGCTGGCCGCCCGGCGCCGTCCCACGTCGAACGCGGTCACGACCGCCGAAGCTCCTACGTAGGCGAACGCGCTGGGACTGGAAAGCCAATTCACGATCGTAGTGCTTTCAAACCCCGCGCTCGGCCCCAGGTTGAACAAAGGAAAATAAGCGGCTTTCGCTATTCCAATTCCGGCGTTCGCCGACGCCATCTGCCGTTCATTGGACGCGATGTCGGGCCGGCGCTCCAACAACTCCGAGGGTAATCCCGGCGGAATCACCGGCGGGGTTGCGTTCAGCGTGGCCACCGGCAAGCTGAAAGTCGAAGCCGGCTCCCCAACAAGAACTGCAATCGCATGCTCAAATTGTGTCCGCTGCTCTCGAACATCAATGGCCTGCGCCCGCGCCGTTTCCAGCTGCGTTTGCGCCTGCGCGACATCGACTTGCGATGCCACTCCGCCCCTATAGCGATTGTCCGTCAGTTCCAACTGCTTCACATAGCTGGTAACGGTGTCGTCGAGCAACTGCGCCTCGGCGTCCAACTCCCGCGCTTGAAAATAATCCACCGCCAATTCCGCATGCACGCTCAGTCTTACCGACTCAAGATCAGCCAGGCTAGCTTGAGCATTCGCGCGCGCAGCCTCAACCGTGCGCCGCACTCTGCCCCACACGTCCGGCTCGTACGACATATCCACTGGAATGATGAGGTCATTCGTAGTAATCGCGCCTGCGCTCGGAGCTCCCGTAGCGGTAACGCCGGTAACCTGGGCCAACGGACGATTCGCAGAAAGCCGTTCCCGCGTAGCCGACACTCCTGCCGTGATAGTTGGATAGTAATCCGCGCGATTGTAACGAACCGTCGCTCGGGCCTGCGCAAACTGAGCCTGCGCCGCCTTCAGGCTCTGGTTCGAGATATTGATTTTCTCTTCCAGCGCATTGAGTTGCGTATCCTGATAGATCTCCCACCATTTTCCCCGCAGCGTCTGATCGGCCGGCTGCGCTGGTTTCCAGTTCTGCGGCGTTTCTTTGTAATCCGGGGGAACAGGCGCAGAAGGCCGTGAATAACGCGGACCGACCGCACAACCGCACAGAAGCATCAGACCAACAAAGAGTGCCCCACCCCGCAGCGACGGCGCGAGCCTTCTAAAAGGCGAGCACTCTAACCCGGTCACTGTTGCGATTCTCCCGAACCTGCCGCCGGCTGCGCAATGCGGACTTCTTCACCCGCCACGATCGAATCCGGTGGATTGACGATGATGGATTCATTCCCGGTAAGCCCGGCAATAACCTCGACCTCCGAGCCGAAATCATGGCCCAGCGTAATCTGCTTAAGGTCGGCGTGGTGGCCGTCGGTAACCGCAGCCACGCGCAGCCCTTCCGCTCTGAACAGCAAGGCGTTGACCGGAATGATGAAGGCCGAAGTCGCGGTGGGCAGCTTCAGATGCACCTCAGCGTAAGCCCCGCTAAGCAGCGTGCCGGTTGGATTAAACACGCGAATCTCCACCAGCAGAGTTCGCGTCGATTGGTCAATAGCCTCGGCCGTACGGACCAGGGTTCCCGGAAACAGGCGGCCAGGAAACTCCGAGAGTGCGAGATCGGCAGTGAGCCCCGGCTTCGCCGCCTGTGAGTAGATCTCAGGCACGTTAACGTAGACCCGCAACTTGTCCGGTTGTGCAATGTGAAAAAGCTCAGTCCTCGCGCCTCCGCTGCTCCCCGAGTCAATCAACGCGCCTATATCCGTATTTCGTGCCGTAATCACGCCGTCGAAAGGAGCATAAATTTTCTCGAAGGATTGCAGTTCTTCTAGTCGCTTCACATTCGCTTGCGCGGACTGGACCGTGGCCTGCTTCGCCGCATAATCGCCAACGGCGTTGTCGGTGTCCTGCTTGGACACGGAATCGGTCTTCAACAAATCTTCATAACGGTCAGCCGTAATCTTCGAAAGATTGAGGTTCGCTTCCGCAGTCGCCAAATCCGCTCGCGATTGCCGCAGTTGCTGGTCGACTTCCGGAGTCTCGATATCGGCTAACAACTCGCCAGCCTTCACATGCGCCCCGATGTCGACGTACCAATGCCTCAAATATCCATTGGTGCGCGCATAAATGGGGGAGTCGATATAGGCCTGCACGTTCGCCGGCAAAACTACCTCCTGCGCCGGCGCGCCCCGCTTGGGATGGACCACGGAGACGGTTGGAATCGCCATCTCGGCCGTCTCTTTGTCCAGATCTGCCCGCGCATGGATTCGCGGAAGAATTCCAGAAACTACGATCGCCGCAACGGCCGCCAGCGCCAGAACGGCAATCCACCAGCGCCGCGCAGAACCGTGCTTCGGACCATCATTCGTCAGCTTCGGCTCCACTGCCGTTACCGGCTTCTCAACTTCGTTTTGCGATTCAACCTTCATCCAGAAACTCCGTGACCTCTATGAACACCGTATGAACCATATCAATGCTTAGCTTCACGCTTGGCCAGCCGTTCCCTGCGCCCGTGCAAAACGCTGAAGAAAACCGGCACAAAAAACAAAGTCGCTACTGTCGCGAATAATAGCCCCCCAATGACGGCCCGTCCAAGTGGAGCATTCTGTTCCCCGCCTTCACCCAATCCTATCGCCATTGGCACCATTCCGATAATCATGGCGAGGGCTGTCATCAACACCGGACGGAACCGCGTAAATCCGGCGTTCAACGCGGCGGAAATCGCGTCTTTGCCCTCGGCCAACTGTTCCTTGGCGAAGCTCACCACCAGAATGCTATTCGCGGTCGCCACTCCGACGCACATGATCGAACCGGTAAGCGCCGGAACGCTAAGGGTCGTGCGGGTGACGAACAGAAACCAGACAATGCCGGCCAGCGCCGCAGGCAAGGCAGAAATAATGATGAAAGGATCAAGCCACGACTGGAAATTCACCACGATCAGCAGATACACCAGCACAATCGAGAACACGAGTCCGCTCAGCAGTCCGCTATACGAAGAACGCATCGTCTGAATCTGCCCGCGGACGGTCAGTTGTGAACCGCGTGGCAGTTCCTTCCTGCTGTCCTCTATGATTTTGGTGAGGTCGTGCGACACCCCGCCTAAGTCCCGCCCTTGCACCGAACCGTAAATATCAATCAGGGGCTGAATGTCGTAGTGCGAGACCACGGCCAGTCCGGCCCCGCGGCGGATGGAAGCGAGGCTGGCAAGTATCTCCGGGTGGGCCCCGCTCGGCCCAGTCACCGGAATATTCTCTAGATCCTGCAACGAATTAATGCGGTACTGCGGAGTCTGCGTCGCAATGGAATAGCTCACCCCGGTTTTTGGATCAAGCCAAAATTCAGGCGTCGTCTGAAAACTGCCGCTGAGCGAAACCAGCAAATTGTTGGCAACGTCACGCTGGCTGAACCCCACCTCTTGCGCCTTGGTCCGATCGACATTGACATGCAAATAGGGCTGATCGAAAGGCTGCTGGATGTGCAGATCGACGGTCCCGCGAACCTGCTTGACTCGCTCCAGCAGTTTGTCGGCAAACGCCCGATTTGCGGCCACGCTGTAGCCCACAATCTGGATATCAATGGGCGCGGGAAGACCGAAATTCAAAATCTGGCTGACAATGTCGGCCGGCAAAAACGAGAACGTAACCCCGGGAAACTCCTCCGGAAGTCTCAACCGCAGATCATGGACGTACTGCGCCGTGGGCCGGTGATCCTTCTTAAGGCTGACCAGAATATCCACATCCGCCGGTCCAATCGGAGCGGAGTTGCTGTATGAAAGATTGATGCTGCTATAAGGCAGACCAATGGTGTCGATAATGCTGTCAACTTCTTTCGGCGGGATCTGCGCGCGGATCGACTGCTCGACTAAATCGGAAAGGCGCGCGGTCTCCTCGATCCGCGTCCCCGTACGCGCGCGCAGATGCAATTTGAACTGGCCGGCATCCACCGAAGGGAAAAAATCCTGACCTAGCCACGGAATCAGAAACACCACCGAGGCCAAACACCCGCCCAGAAAAATAAGCAGAAAAGCCCGTTTGTGATGAAGGCATCGCTCCAACCAACCGTGGTAACCCTCGCGGAAACGTTCAAAAGCCTCTTCAAACTTGATCTGCATGGCAACCAGCGGATTTCGGCTTTGACTCGCCGCCAGACTCTCCGCCTCATGGCCGCGCAACAAATATTTGGCCATGGTCGGCACCAGCGTCCGCGACAGCAGGTAGGAAGCCAGCATGGCAAACACCACCGCTTCCGCCAGCGGCACGAACAGAAACCGCGCCACCCCGGTGAGGAAAAACATCGGCACAAACACAATGCAGATGGCCAATGTTGAAACGAATGCCGGAACCGCAATCTGCTGCGCGCCGTCCAAAATCGCGTGCTCAACTTCTTTGCCCTGCGCCAGATTCCGGTTGATGTTCTCAATCTCAACCGTGGCGTCGTCCACCAGAATCCCAACCGCCAGTGCCAACCCACCCAACGTCATGATGTTGATGGTCTCGCCCAGCGCGCTCATCACGATGATCGAAGTCAGAATCGAAAGCGGGATGGAAACCGCAATGATCACCGTACTCCGCCAGTTGCCCAGAAAAACCAGAATCATCAACCCGGTAAGGCAGGCGGCAATGGTGGCTTCCTTGATCACGCCATCAATCGATGCGCGAACGAAAAGCGACTGGTCCGCCAGCGGGTTGATGTGCAATTGGGGCGGCAGTCCCGCTGCAATTTGGGGCAGCAAGGACTTAATGCCAGAAATAATGTCGAGAGTCGATGTCTGCCCGCTCTTCAGCACCGTCAGCAGAACCGAGCGCTGCCCATTCACCCGCACGATATTCGTCTGCGGCGGAAATCCATCGCGCACATACGCCACATCGCGGATGTAAATGGTCGTACTGCCAACCGTCTTGATCGGCAATTGATTCAGTTCGGCAACCGTTGTGGGGGCGCTGTTGGTGTCGACCGCATATTCAAACGCCCCAATTTTAGAAGTGCCAGACGGCAGAATGATATTTTGCGCGCTGATTGCATTCACCACGTCCAGCGGCGACAGCCCTTTCGATTGCAGCGCGTTGGTATCCAGGTCAACCTGCACCTGCCGCTGCTTCCCGCCGTACGGCCACGGGATCGCGACCCCAGGGACGGTGATCAAGCGGGTGCGAATAAAATTCACCCCGTAGTCAAACAATTGCTGTTCTGAAAGACTTCGCCCTGACAGCGCCAACTGAATAATCGGCACGCTGGACGCGCTATACGTGATCACCAGCGGCGGCGTCGTCCCCGGCGGCAACTGCCTGAGTTGGGTCTGCGAGATCGCGGTCACCTGCGCAATGGCCTTGGTAATATCCGCATGCGGCTGGAAAAAAACCTTCACCACGGCGATCCCGTTCAGCGACTGCGACTCGATGTGCGCAATATCGTCGACCAGCGTCGTAAGCGCCCGCTCCGTCTGGAAAACGATGCGGTTCGACATGTCGTCGGGATTGAGGCCCTGATAGTTCCACAGAATGCTGACCACCGGAATATTGATATTAGGAAAGATATCCGTAGGCGTGCGAAGAATGACGATCGGCCCCAGAATCAGCAGCAACAAAGCGACGACCACAAAAGTGTAAGGCCGGCGCAGCGCTAGTCGAACAATCCACATAATTTCCTCAGGGCTTACAACAACTCTGGTCGGGTGAGCAATCTAGCAATCGCAGTTGCTCCGCCACACTCTGATTCTTGCCTTTAAATTTTAGCAAGCAGTCAGGTCAGAAAGAATGATGCCGAGCGCTCCTACCCGCGCGGCACCGCGCCTACCAGTTCCGGCCGAACAGTACCGGATCATCAATATTCTATTGGATTTGGCTGCTTCGCCGGAGATGCAGAGTTTTCACGGTAAAGATTTGTATCGCATCGGGGATATATGCAGAAGAACAAACCTCGCGGATTGATATAGTCGCCACAAAACACTGCGCATCAACTCGCCTCCAGCGCCTGCATGTTGCCCGACCCCAATCGATTCCTGCGTTGCTTACGAATTGGAAAAGTGATCGTTGCGCCCCCTTTCTTTGCGGTACTATATCGCCCAAGGCATTAATCCATTTCGGACAAAGGGCAGCTCTAGAATCGTCTGGCCCGCGCCGAGGATGGCCGAGCGAACTCGGCAGGATTCGTATCAGGGCACGGCTTCAGCCGTGCCGTTCAATCCTGAAAAAAGCGGGCTTTAGCCCTTGTGGGACGAACCCGCGAGCAAAAGACGTTTATGAAACGCGCTCTGGAATCTGCAAGTGCAAGAAATCTCATGCTCACCTCTGGGGAGAACGCAATGTCGAAGCCATGGCAGAAGTTGGTTAGCATCACTCTCACCGCGCTCGTCCTACTAGCGCAGGCAATCGCCCAAGGCGGCGCCACCGGCGCCATTACCGGGGTCGTGCAAGATCCCAGCGCCGCATTCATCGCCAACGCCGAAGTGCGCATTACCAACCAAGGCACGAAAGTTCTTGAGCGCACGGTTAAAACCAGCGCCGACGGCTCCTTTACCGCCCCGCTGCTCCCCGTCGGAACTTATACCGTGAGCATCCAGAGTCCCGGCTTCGCCCCCAGCGACTTTCCTGACATTGTGGTTCGCGTCACCGAAACCACCCGCATGATCGCCAAACTGACTCCGCAGGCCGTGCAGCAGCACGTCGAAGTTCAAGCCCAGGTCCAGGCCATCGACACCACCGACGCCACCACCGGCCAGGCTATCGAATCGGCCACCATCCGCTCCCTGCCGCTCGCCACCCAGAATTTTCAACAATTGCTCACCTTATCCACCGGCGCCCAATCCGAATTGAACGCCGCCTCCCAGTTAGGACGCGGCGAAGTTCGCATTCAAGTCAACGGCCAGCGCGAGGACAACAACAATTATTCGATTGAAGGCATCAGCGTCACCGATTACAACGTGGCCGAACTCACCAACACTCCGCTGCCCAACCCCGATGTGGTGCAGGAGTTCAAGGTTCAAACCTCGCTCTACGACGCCAGCCAGGGCCGCAACGGCGGCGGCAGCATCAACGCCGTACTCAAGAGCGGCACCAATCAGTTTCACGGCGATGTTTACGAGTTTTTCCGCAATACCGTTCTCGATGCCAACGAGTACTTCCTGAATCAAACCGGTTCGCCCCGTCCCGTAATCCAGCAGAACATTTTCGGAGGCAGCCTGGGTGGTCCGGTCAGTCCCGGCGGCAAGCTCGGATTCTTCTTCGTCAACTACCAGGGCACGCGCCAGCGCAGCGGCGACTCTCCCGGAACTCTGATCAGCACTTTCATCCCCTACGTGCCCGCAGCCGATCGCGGAACCACCCCGCAAGCCGAAGCCAATCTGGCCGCCGATTTTGGCCTGCCTAAAGTCGATCCTGTCGCTGCATCGTTGCTCGCCTTCCACAGCAACCAGTTTGGTGCTCCTGCCAATGGCTACCTGTTCCCGCTTCCGAACGTGCCCGCAGGCACCACGCCCGGTTCGTTGGTCCAGTTCACCGTCAGCAGCCCCGGCAAGTTCACGGACGATCAATTCACCGCCAACTGGGACCGCGATTTCCGCAACTCCCGCGACCGCGTCTCGTCCCGCTTCTTCTTCTCGAATTCCGAAAAAGACATTCCCTTCGGAGCGGGCGGCCTGCAGGCTTCGCTCGGCGGCGCAGCCAGCGGTACCGATCTCAACTTCCCTTATCTACTGCCCGTACATAACCGCGTTCTCACCCTGGATGAAACTCACGTTTTCTCCACCACTCTGGTCAACGATTTCCGCTTTGGCTTCGTCCGCATCAACAATAGTGCGCTTAATGTCAACCCCGTCACAGTCAGCGACGCCGGCATCGATCGCCCCACGGATAATCTGACCACCAGCATCTACAAATTCACTTTCCTGACTTCCGGTTTCCAGTTCGGCCCCACCCCTCAAGCCAATCAGTACCAGACTCAGAACAACTTCAACTTTGTCGATAACCTCGAGCTGGGTGCACGGAGCGCACACCCTGACTTTCGGCGGTCAGTTCGTCCGCGTCGACCTGGACAAGCAATTTCCCCAGGTCTTCAACGGACAGCTTTTCTTCACCAACACCACCGGCTCAACCGACTTCGGAAATTTCGTCGGCGGCACGCCCGAATTCAGTTTCGGCGGCGGAGGCGTCTATAACCACGCCTACCGTCAGAACGACTCTGCCGTCTTCGTGCAGGATGACTGGAAGACCACCGCGAATCTCACTCTCAATCTTGGCCTGCGGACCGAGTTCATGGGCGCATGGACAGATGGCGACTGCCACATTGGCAACATGCAGTCGAGCCTTACCGAATCCGGAACCTACCCCTTCATCTACCCCAGTTGCGTTGACAAACTCGGAGTCCCCGGCCTGACCGGACATGCCGCCGGCTCGACTTTCAATAACAGCGTCTCCACCGGCCTGGGACCGCGCATTGGTTTTGCCTGGGACATCGCAGGTCGCCACAACACCACGCTGCGCGGCGGCTACGGCATCTACTACGTCCGCGAGGATGTCGGCGCCGTCGACCAACTCAGCTTCCAATCGCCCTTCATCCCCATCGTCTTCTTCGGTCAAACTCCCGGGTTCACCATGTCCAACTTCTTCACCGGAACCCCCGCCGTAAATCCCAACGCCGTGCCCGCCGCAGGCGCGCTCTCCGCGGCGTGGCTACCGTGCCTGGCCCAGTTGACCAGCTTCCCCAACACCAATGGCGCAGCCACGTACGGCGGCTGCACTGGACCGGGCGTGAACAGCACGCAGAATCTTTTCGTCCTCGAGGTCCCCCGCCACTTCGTAGTTCCCAACACTCAGCAGTGGAACCTCACGCTGCAGCGGGAACTCGGCAAACGCTGGGTTCTCGAAGTCGGATACGTAGGCACGCGCGGAATCCATCTGCGCGAGACTCGCGACGCCATCCAATCCGTCGACGCCAGCCCCGCCCACCCCTTCACTGTCACCGACACCAGCGGCAACCAATATCAGATCACCACCAACACCTTCGCCAATGCGATCGCGCGCACCCCCACGCCCGGACTGAACGGCTACAGCGGCTACCAGATCTTCGCCAACGATGCCTATTCGATCTACCACGCCCTTCAGGCAACCGTCTCCCGCCGCTGGGGACGAAACTATTTGCAGGCCGCCTACACTTTCTCTAAAAACATCGACGCAACTTCCACCGGCAACACCGCCTTCAACACCGCCTACAACGACCAGAGCAACATCAATGCCTCTCGCGGCATTTCCGATTTCAACCGCCCGCAACGTCTGGCGGTCAGCTACGTCTACGAGCTACCGTTCTTCGAACATGCGACTGGAGCGAAACACGCGCTTCTCGGCAACTGGGCGCTCAGCGGTGTATCCATCTTCCAGTCCGGACTTCCCTTCTCGATTTTTGATTCGAGCGCCGGCACCGCATTCCTCGGTCAGGGCAGCACCCCGCTTCTCGGAGCCAGCCTGGCCCCCGGCGCCAGCATGGCCAGCGGCTTAAGCAGCGGCGATATCCACCAGCGCGTCGCTAATGGCTATCTAAATCCAGCCGCCTTCACCCCAGCGTCGCTCCTGTACCCAACCCAATGCGCCAGCGATCCAAACTTCTGCACCACCGGATTCGGCGACCTGGGCCGCAATCTCTACAAGGGCCCGTTCCAGCAAAACTGGGATGCTTCCATCATCAAATATTTCCAGATTGGCGAGCACCAGCAAGTCCGCTTCACCGCCGACTTCTTCAACATCTGGAACCACACCAACTTCGCCGACCCCACAGTCACCGACATCGAGGCCTACCTGGCAAGCCCGACCAACAGCCCCTTCGGCAAAATTGTCGGGACAACGGGCACCCCACGCCTAGTCCAATTCTCGTTGCGCTGGTCCTTCTAGGGGGAAGCAGGTGCCGGTGTTCTCCCGTCCGATGCGAGAAGTACACGTGGGTGCCCCATTTCTCGCGTCCTCTGCGAGAACTGGGCACGGAGTGGTATATCTCTTATAGATTGTCATCCCGACCGAAGCTTCTCATACCCGAAGGGGATGAGCATTAAGGCAACTCGAGCCCTCGCTCCGGACAGGTATAAACCGGGGTATAAACCGGGGAGACAGACCGGACGTTCCCCTAATTTCTGTCACAAATCCCTCGCTCCGCCCAGGAGGACAGCCTTTAATGGGATACGGCTAATGTGAAACTATGTCTTAGTTGGGTCGAGTTCACTACGCATGTGTCGTTTCTCCTCAGGAAGGCTAAACGTCAGTGGAGTCCCGGGGCACAGGTGAGGCCGGAGATCCTCTTGGGTCCTTGACCAGAGACGTAAGTCAAGAGAGGAAACCGTAACCGGACTGATTCCAAGTTCCGCCGGAGCCGGTGCACGATTCCAATTCACTGTTGAGAAAACCGTTCCAGGTCGTGTTCGTTTCTCATCCTCTTCCGAAGGGCATGTTGTTTCGCCTGCGATCGTGCTGACGACAAAGAATGACCTCGTCAGCGGCGAGCGACACTGGATGGCGCTAAAGCCATAGCGATCGATCACGCACAAAGCTCCACCGGGAACAGTAAAATCGCCGGCCGTAGCCGTGACCCTGCGTGTTTCTTTTGACTGGAGGGCAGCCAACGCGAATACGACGTGTACCCTGGCGGGACTCGATTTTACATGTTCGAAGAAGGCGCTATCGACGGAAAACCGCAGGTCAATAAATGACCGCTCGGGGAGCAGGAAGTCGCTCGATCTAAACCAACCTGAGTTCCAGCGCATTCCTCCCGGGGCTTCGATTTCTACCATGGTTCCATCAATGTTGACGGCAGAGTCCTGTCCTATGCCGGAAACCAGCAAAGGTATTCGGATCCTTACCTTGTTCTTCTCAGGCAGAGTACCTTCCATCTTCGGCCTGGCAGGATCGAACGCGAATTGCACGGGCGGCTGTCCGGCGGGAGGCCGCGCGTATTCACTAGTGGGAAACGACTCCGGCGGCGACGGGAGCACCAGTACCGCCGCTGCAGCAGCAATCAGCAGGAGACGCGCTTGCTGGGTCCTGCGGCGTGCATATTGCCAAATCAAGACGAACACGACAACCGCATACGCGCAGGCTTTAATTGTGGACGGGAACCATATCGGAATCCAGTTGGCGACCGTTAGCCGCTGAATCATCTCTGTCGACGAGAGTGCGGCAACCCCGGTCAGGCCGACCAGAATTCCGAGCACGACTAACGCCGCCTGCGCCAAGCTCGAAGTGACCGTAGCTAGTGTGATCAAGGGCAAAATCAGAGTCAGGATCCACAAAAGCTGAAGATAGAGTAGACCGGCCAGATGCTCGGTTGGTTTAAAGTCTGCCTTCGAGAGCAGAATCGTCTGAACAATGAACAGCGGAAGATTCAAGAAAACCCCGAGAAACAAGGCCTTGGCAGTCAGCAGTTTTTTCCACTCGTAAGGGCGAGTGACCCAAAACTGGCGGTCGCCTGCTAAAACCTCCTCGTGAACCACACGTGCGATCAGCAGGATCCAGCCGATGAGAACCAGTGGAGTAAACCAGCGGGAGAAGATCAAGCGTACGGGATTCATCAAAGCGTTGCGGTTCCCACTGGCTGGCTCATTCCAGGCAAACGCACCGAGGGCCGCGAGCGACAATGTAATTTCACGCCAGAGTCGGCGAATGTCCTTTCGGAAGATATGAATGATCTGATGCATAGCCACGTTCCTTTCTCAGACGGAGTCTCGCCCAGCCTTGGCCATGGCCAGGAAAATCGAGCGCAAGGACATTGGCGTGAAGGTTACATTGCGCACGTCTCCTAACGATCTGCGAATGTCAGCTGTCGTTCGTTCTGCGTTGAAACGAGTCTCAACGAATCTCAGGACCGAGGCTGAGGTGCTGACCTGCATCCAGGTGCCCGGCAGGGTTTCCGGCGAGATTGGTGCCCGATCGAGCGTAAGCTCCACTTCGCGGAAGCGCTCGGCCAGTGTGATCATTTCCTCGGAGAGCTGGAGGTGGCCACGATCAAGGTAGCCGATATGGCTGGCCAGGTTTTCGATTTCTGCCAAATCATGCGAGGAGATCAGGATGGTTGATTCCGATGCACGCTCGATCAGTCCTTCGATTACTTCGTCGCGTACTAGCGGATCCAGCCCCCCGAATGGCTCATCGAGAACGATCAGCTTCGGACGATAGGCTAGAGCACTGGCCAACGCGGCTTTCATATGCATGCCCCGCGAAAGCTTTGCCAACTTCCGATCCAGCGGCAACTGGAACTGCTTGACCAGTTCATTTTCAAGATCTCTATCCCAAGAGGGGTAGAAAGGCCTCAAGTAAGCGAAGAACGCGTCCACCCGCATCCAGTCGGGCAAATGTTGATTTTCCGAGACGTACCCGATCGATGTGAAGGCTCGTCCGGCAAGCTTGTTACAGTCCGTGCCCAGCACCTCGGCGTGTCCGCTTGTCGCGGGGAAAATATTCATTAGAATCTTGATCGCAGTCGTCTTGCCCGCGCCATTCGGTCCCACGAGGGCGTAGATGGCGCCCGTCGGGACATCGAGGTTGAAGTCACGCAGAGCCTCTACCCGATGGAACTTCTTTTCTAGGTGCTCAGTTCGTATCGCACCATTCATGATTTGCTGCGTCCTCCTCTGCCAGACTCGGTTGCCGATCCGTCTCCGCCACTGAGTCGCTTCCAATGCGTAGAGATGGAGTCGATCATGTCGTCTAGGCCGATTCCAAGTTTCTTAGCCTCCACCACGAGTTGTTCAATTTCGTCGCCCAGCAATTGGGTTCGCTCTTTAGGACTTGATTCCGGCAGTACGGCGACAACGGTTCCTACTCCCGGCCGGGTCTCCAGTAGACCGGCGGTAACCAGATGCCCAACTACCTTGTGAGCTGTGTTGGGATTGATCTTGAGTTCTTTGCTCAGCGTGCGCACGGAAGGAAACGGATCGCCGGGACGCAACTGACGCGAAATGACCGCCTTCTTCGCGGCGTAGACCACTTGCTCGTAAAGAGAGATTCCCGGCCGAAAGTGGACGTGAAACGGAATCACATGTGTACTATAACAGATAGTACTGACAAATTCAGAACTGCGCACTGCAATGTCGGCTCTAAACTGCGGCTCGCCGCCCCGGGAGGGCTGGCCCCCCTTTACGTTTTTTGTAAACAAGGAAAACCGAACAGGAAAACCGGGACAGACGGACCGACGGGACGTTCCCCAATCTCCGGAGAGTATATCTAATTCGGTTTGCGAACCTTGCCGTCAGATAAATACTGCAGCAGCGCAGTGTCGGCGGCCCGCTTGAACTTCTCCGCCGCCGCCACTCGGGGACTGATCATGCCATCGGCCGAAGCTTTCTGGCCCAGGCTTTGCCG
Organism: uncultured Acidobacteriota bacterium; assembly: GCA_963696635.1. Taxonomy (GTDB): domain Bacteria; phylum Acidobacteriota; class Terriglobia; order Terriglobales; family Acidobacteriaceae; genus JABDBE01. The sequence continues at coordinate 58,426 of CAVOKX010000017.1, read as the reverse complement.
CAACCGGTCGCCGTCCTCGGAGTCGTTGGTCATTACCTGCATGTAGAACCAAAGGAAGTGGCGCATCTGGTCGAGCGCCGATTTCAGCACTTGCAGTGATTCGATTTCCGGCAACTCACAGAGAGCTTCCATCAGTTCCGGGTCGCCCGGCGCTTGCATGGCGGCACAGTTCAGGGTCTGCTGAATCGCCCGCAGGTCTTCCGTCACCCGCAGGATTCGCACATGAACCTCGTCCAGAAAATCAGCTTTTTCCATGGTTCGCCGGCTTCCTCATTCGAGAAAAATACCACCTCACCATCTCACCCGCGACCACGGACTAACAGATGTCCCATGTGCATGCGCTTTCGTAATTCACGCCATTACTTTGGTATGACGAGCGCTCTGGTTACCGAGAATCAGGGAAGGACGAACCAAGGCGGGACCTGGAAACCCGCTCCCACAGCGGGTTTAAGACACCTCTACGATGCGACGTATCCACCGCGCTTCGAGAGTCACTAGTCGAGGTCGACGTCACCGCAGGTTAGCGCACGAAGGTTCCCACGAAAGCGCTGCGTCTGCCGTGCGATTCCCAATCAACGTCCAGCCCCGGTCCGCGATAGGTATCGGTCAGCGCCACCGCGGGCATGGAATGGGTCAACTGCGTGAGCGGCGGATAGAACGTCACCTCGTTACCGCAGAGATGGTCTTTGTCATTCACCGGACGCGTCTGCACGGTCGCGAACTGCCCGGCTTGCAGCAGCGCTACTCCGTGGCGTTGCGGACTAACCGCAAGTTCCATGGGCGCTGGAATGACTTGCTTAGCGTGACGCAGAAGTTCACCACCCATTTGGTGCGCGAATGCGACCAACGCCGCCCTCTGCTGCTGCGACGCCTGGTCATCCACGAGCAGGACAGCCCGCGCCGGATACGGATTCGCGTAGGGATCACCCAGAGTCGCGTTGGCATGCACTGCGGCGGCCACGGTTAAGCCATCCAGCGGAACGCCGTCCCAGCTACCGCTTTGGACGTGCCATGCCAGGATGGCCTCGTCGCCCACCAGGTTCACTTCGCCATTGGCGAAACACTGACCCGTGTAGACGTCGGCGCTACGAGTCTCGATGTAGTCGCCGCGAATCTGCTGTCCGAGAGCCGGTGTACAAACAGCCAAGAGCAAAACCCACAAGCTAAGCCGCATAAATCACCTCACCCCGGAACTATGCATCTATTGTCCTCCAACCGGCTGGTTCTGAAAAGTGGTGATCGCAAACCACAGATCCTTTCCGCCGGCAGAGCGGACCAATCCTTGGCTTCCATGACAAACCGGCTTCCTGAATTGGAACTTTAGTCACCTTAATCTTTTCACAGCCGGCCTTTGGCAGAGATGCTCCAGCGGCAGCGTCCGATGTAACCATCAGTGGGATGTACCAGGCAATGAGAAAAGCAAAAGCCTCCAAGAACATCAAAAGGCGACTGCTAATGCTACTCATCGGAGGTAGCGAACAGGACTTCGCTCATCTGCGTGAGTTGCTCACGGAGAGAAATGACGGGCAAGCGCTCCTCGCGCACGCTGCCTCCTCGGATGACGTGCGCAATCTGCTGGCGAAAGGACACTATGACCTTCTACTCTGCAGTCACCAATCGACTGACGTCGCTGCGTTTCAGTTGCTACGCCAAGTGCGCCAACATGATTCTCGCATTCCGATCGTTTTTCTAGGCGAGTCAATAAACAAAAGTGCGATTGAGGCTGCCCTTCAAGCGGGAGCCTCCGCCCCTGCAAATAAGCACCCGGAATCGTGCGGAGCCCTGACCATCCCCGACGCCCCTGGTAACGGCTCCGCAGTACATCGGCATCAGCAGACCGAGGAGACACTGCGCAAGCTCTGGCGCTCGGTCGAGCAATCGGCGGATACGGTAATTATTATGGACCGATCCGGGGTCATGGAGTACGTGAATCCCGCCTTCGAAGCGCTCACTGGCTATTCAAGGCAAGAAGCGGTCGGCCAAACTCTCGGAATCCTCAAATCGGAACAACAGGCGGGCGAACTTTACGAGGAGATGTGGAACACGGTTCTGTCCGGTAACGTGTTCCGGGGAATTGTGATGGACCGGAAAAAGAATGGGGAAACCTTAATCATTGAGAAGGCCCTCACCCCGCTGCGAGATGGGGATGGAAAGATTGCGCACTTTATCTCCACCGGGCGGGACATCACGGAGCGCCGCCAGTTGGAATCGGATTTGCGGCAGGCACAGAAGATGGATGCCATCGGCCGGCTGGCGGGCGGGGTGGCTCACGACTTTAACAATCTGCTCTTAGTGATCAGTGCGTACGCCGAGCTTATGCTCGACTCGCTGGCGCCGGAAGATCCTCTGCGACGAAATGTGGATGAGATTATTACCGCGTCCCGCCGCGCGGCCGACCTGACCCGCCAGTTGCTGGCGTTTGGACGCAAGCAATTGCAATTGTTGCAAGTCCTCGACTTGAATACGGTAATCGGGGAAATTACCCGGATGCTGCCCCGCCTCATTGGCGAGGATATTGAGCTGGTATTCGTCCCCGGAGAAGACTTGGGCAAAGTAAGAGCCGACCCGGTACAAATCGAGCAGGTGGTAATGAACCTGGCGGCCAATGCGCGCGATGCCATGCCCGGCGGCGGCATGCTCACCATCGAAACCGCAACCGTGCACGTCGATGAATCCTACATACAGAGACATTCGATCGTTCCCGAGGGCGATTATGTTTTGCTAACCGTCACCGACTCGGGACAGGGCATCGCCACCGAGCATCTGCCGCACATCTTCGAGCCCTTTTACACCACGAAGGAGGCGGGTAAGGGAACCGGGCTCGGCCTGGCGACCGTGTATGGCATTGTGAAGCAGAACAACGGATTTGTATGGGTATACAGCGAGCCCGGACTCGGCACCACGTTCAAAATCTACTTGCCGCAGGTGCGGTCGGAACGCAGCGAAGTGCGGACCACAAAGCCGGTGGAACTCTCTCCTCGTGGTTGCGAAACCGTGCTACTCGTGGAAGATGAAGCCTCGGTACGCCACGCTTCGGGGCAGTTCCTGAGCCAAAGTGGTTACACCGTGATCGAGGCCAACGATGGAGCCGACGCGTTACGCGCGTCGCGGCAGCACTGCGGGCCGATTCACTTAATGATCACAGATGTAGTAATGCCCAGAATGGCTGGACCGAAACTCGCCGAATTGTTGGCGGATGAGCGGCCAGACATGAAGGTACTGTTCGTCTCCGGCTATGCCGAAAACACTGTTCTGCAGCATGGAAAGGTTGACCTCACCACCGGTTTCCTGCAGAAGCCTTTTTCCCTGAAGATGCTGGCCAGAAAAGTCCGTGAGGTTTTGGAAGCCAGCAAGTCGCCCGCCTTAGCAGCAAGTCGCAGCTAATGTAGGCCCGGGCGTCCGCGCCCGTGCTTCGTCAATTCATTTGTTTCAATTTTCCATTCTCCAATTTGAAGCGATTTCCTCGCCACACTACATCGTGCCCGACAAAGCTCCCCATCCAGACCAGAACGGCAATCACGTCGCGCACAGGAATCAATGCCAAAAATCGCGCAACTTGACGATCGCCCAGCACGAACCTTCCAACCACGACGGCTACCGCCACGCGCAATATCGCAGTGCCTGCTAATAGCACCCACGCCCAAGCGGCTCCCTTAGCGAAAATCAGCGCCAGCGCCGCCCAAGGTAATCCGAAGGTCAGCCCTGTTCCTATATATCCCCAGAAGCGCGAGTCACGAACCGTGCGTGCCCAACGAAGTTGGTGATCCAGGAAACCACGAAACGTGTACCGAGGCAGAAGGGTTTCTACCACGACGTCGGATAACTTTACTCTCAGGCCGAGCGCTGCGATCCGGCTTCCAATCTGGTAATCGTCGGCCAGATAGTCGACGATGGCCTCGAACCCGCCAATCGCTTCCAGATCGCGGCGGCGAAAAGCCAGTGTGGAACCTAGTCCGAACCGTATTCCATTTTCGACGGTTTGCGCGGCCAGTACACCGGCAGCGAAGTCCGTACCAATGCCGAGGACTTCCAGGCGCGACCCCAAAGTTGAGTTGGCGACGCCGCGGTAAAGGCAAGTGACTAAGCCAATTCCAACGTCGCTCAAAGGCGCCAGCACGCGTTTCAAATAATCGGGCTCAACCCGAATGTCGCTGTCGTTCACAATCAGGTATTCGTAACGCGCTTCGCGCACCATCTGCGCCAGGTTGCTCACTTTGGTGTTCGCGCCCAAGTCCTCACGGCAAACCATCAAGCGGATCGCGCGTTGCGGAAACTCCACCTTCAGTTGTTCTACCAGTTGAATTGCGGGATCGTTCGCGTCGCTCACACCGAATATGATTTCGTATTCCGAATAATCCTGCAGGCAATGGCTGCGAAAGTTTTCGTACATCCCGGGATCAGTGCCCCGCAGCGGCTTGAGGATGGAGACAGCGTGTGTAGGGCGGACACTCTTGTAAGCCGATTGTTGTTCTCGCAGAAATCTGAGCGCACTCCCCAGGCACAGGCAGTAGTAGCCTATGCTCGAAATCGTTCCCACCACAGCCAAGATTTGGATGCTCTGGACAGCGTAGCCAATCATGCCCGTGCAACGAGTCTAGCAGGACCTCAAGCCTCCGCACTGCTCCGCTGACCACAATTTGCAGTTCCCAAGTTGCACGATATACTTCCTTGCATGCACAACAGCGTGGCCACATCTGCCCTCAAGGACGAGGTTCGAGATTTCTGGGACGCTGAGCCCTGCGGAACAAGATATCTTGAAAGTCCCGGTTCTTATGCCGCGCACGCCACCACGCGATACTCTTTGGAACCGCATATCCCGAACTTTGCGCAGTTTGCTTCGGCTCGGGGAAAGCGAGTTTTGGAAATCGGAGTTGGCTTAGGGGCAGATTACTTGGAATGGCTTAAGGCCGGGGCTATCGCGACAGGAATCGACCTTTCTCCATTTTCGATAGAGCAAGCACGACGGCGTTGTGAAACAGCGGGGTATCGGCCAGACCTGCAGGTCTGTGATGCTGAAAAGTTGACGTTCGGCTCTGATACGTTTGATGTGGTGTACTCATAATGGTGTGATGCACCACAGTGTTGACGTGCAGCGTTGCCTTGATGAAGCTTGGAGAGTGTTGAAGCCCGGCGGACAAGCGAGAATCATGCTTTACCATAACCCCTCTCTTACAGGACTAATGCTTTGGCTTCGATTCGGTCTCATTCAACGCAAATCCGTGAGGCAGACCGTCTACGAAAAGTTGGAAAGTCCCGGCACAAAGTCGTACTCGGAAGCAGAAGTCAGCAAGATGATGGCAGCCTTCGAGAATGTAGAGACTCAACAAGTGTTTAGTCCCGGAGATTTGCTTCTGCACAAGCCGTCTCCGCGATTTAGCGGTTATATGTATCGAGTTGTATGGGCGCTTTATCCGCGATTTATCATTCGCCTTCTGTGCCGCAAGATGGGTCTTTTTCTTTTGATTTCCGCCCGCAAACCTTCACCGAGGTAAATGAGCCGAGGTATCGTGTCAATTGTTGAAACGTCCCCATATCGCTCCATTGACTTCGCGCCGGCCTCAGCGGAAGACCTCCGTCTTACATAGTTGGCGTAACACCGCCGTTTCACTCATTAATCTTTGACGGGGGTTTTGAGTGTAATGGCCTGGTTTCAATAGTTATCGACTTGTCACCGTTTTATAATCTGTAGCCATGCGGACCCGAATCATGTACATCGAATCAAAGGCTGGCGGGGTGCAACGTGCTGCTTGAGTAGTCGGGAGAGATCAAATGTCCACTTCTCAAATCCGCTGTCATACGGAATCAACGCTGCTTGATGCGATAGACCGACTTGCGCGCGCAGCTTCGACGTGCCGGATCGCGGTGTCTTATTGTGGAATAGGGGGATACCGTTTTTTTCCAGAGGCAGTCTGTCGATCGACCAGAGAATTTGCTGATGGTTGTCGATGCCTCGGATACGGCAATAAAGCGTGGCCTAACGAATCCTAACGGGTTGCTGAATCTTCTTGGCCTGACGCCACAACTCCGCAGCTTAGCGGGCCTCCATTCGAAGGTATTTATATTCGACAAAAATGTCGGTTGGTCGGCTCCGCCAATCTGTCCGAATCATCCATCGTGAGGCAATATCAGATCGTGTTGGAAATACGCGATCCGAAGACAGTTAAGCAACTAGTGTCGTGGTTTGACCAGCGCATCTGGGATCATCCCGATATTTGCAAACTTGATGAAGCTACAGTTCGCAAGAAACTACCGTTTTGGGCGGTTCATCAAGCTGGATTAGCTGGCTCCGAAACTGGAGGACGGGTTCCCAAATGGCAAAGTGGTGCCCCGGAACCACCGTTAACCGAAGCCCAGTTTACTGTTGGCGCACAAAAGAATTTGATTCGTCACCTGCTTGCGGAATTTAGGACAAACCGCTGCCCTTATCGACGCGCGCGCGGAGGCTCTTGCGCACAGGTCGCTGTGGCACAAGAAAAACGCTACAAGAAAAAGGTTCAAGAATTTCGCTCGCTATGGCGGATACGCCATTCGTGGAGCAAAGAGAATCTTGAAAAACTATTCGATCTTGGGTTCACACATGGGCGGGCAGCGAAGATCGGAAAACCAGGGTTCACACGTCAGGCTCCCAAGAAAGTTGTGAATTCTCTTGAATTCTTGCTTCAGGGAGAGGGCGATCCATTTGTACGATTTGAAAAGATGCTCCGCAATAAGCGGTACAAGTTGCGCGGTTTAGGCGAAGCTGGGCTCGCATTCTTGATGCACCTGTGGAATCCAAAAGAATTCGCCATCATTAACGGACCAATTGATAAATCTCTTAAAAAGCTGAGCGTTACTTTCAAAGGCTCCCGGCGCAAGGGGCAAGCGCTCAAGAACCGCACTGCTGCCATACACGCTCTCGCTCAACAAACGGGCCTGAAGACGTTCGGGAGAGTTGACCATTTTCTTGATGCGATTGGCAAGGGACACATCGGCAAATCTGGGATTTCAACGTAGGGTGCTGTCGAGCTGTTGATAAATCCCGTTTACACTCATTAACGCCGGGGCCTAACCGAAAGACACCTTTCCTGTCGAGTCTCAACCGGCGCATTCCCATTTTGGAGTCTCCGCTCCAACTTTTCTTATTATTTCCTTGACTTCACTTTAAGATATATATAATGCTACATATATACCCCAAACAAGAAGATCAACATGCTTCCGTCCCTTCCCGGCAATCCCTGTTTCCGTCTCCGCCCCGCCCCGCAACTTCCCTGTTTTCAATATTTTGCCTGCAACCCATTTATTTTCATAGATCTGGCGGGTACCCCTTCAACCCGACCCAATCAATTCATAGATTTACGCGAAAACGCGATTTTTTTTCAGGAGTAATTCATGGCCCCATCGTTACCCAAACGTCCCAACGTCTGCACCCATATCAAAGCTGCCGGACAGCGTTGCGGCTCGCCCGCCCTGCGCGGCGAGTTCTTCTGTTATTTCCACACCCGTATCATCAAAGGCGTGCAACAGCGCGTTGATATGCGCCTCCATTCCATGGCCCTGCTCGAAGACTGCGAGAGCATCCAGCTTTCGCTCATGCACGTGGTCGACGGCCTGATGAAGGGCACGCTCGACCCCGCCCGTGCCAAGCTCATCATTCAAGCCCTGCGCATCGCCGCCCGCAACGCCAAAAACGTCCGCTTCGACGACAGCCTCTACAAGCCAACCGAACCGCCAATGGTGCGCGAGGTCCCCGACTACGCCCGCCAATACCAGATCGAACATCCCGCCGATCCGTGTAGCGCGGACACTTCTGTCCGCGAAGCCAACACAAACGCCGCTGCCGAACGCGAACCCCTCGCCCCGCCGGAAGCCGCGCAGCAAACTGTATCGATGGAAAGCGCAAAAGGCGCCACGGCAGAACCAGCGGCGAAGCGGAAACAGAATGCATCTCAGGAAAGCGCCCAGGCAGAACCAGCCGCAAAGCGGCGAAAGAATGCAGCCCACAGCGCAAGCTGTGGGTCGAAAGCAAAGATTGATCCAGCTCCGAAGGAGCGAAAGAAACCCAGCAGGTCCGATGACGAAGATCGCCTGTCGGCGGACGACTCAAAAGAACTCGAACGCATAAAACAAGCAGAAGCCGCGATCACCGGCGCATTGGAAGGAAACTGGCGCGATATACGCACCGTGCTTGAGTTCGCCGGCATCACCGAACCGAGCAAAGAAGCCCCCTACTAAACTCTCGATCCTGGGGTTTGAGGATCCGCTATCGCATATAATGACTTTGTAGGCAGCTGGACCGGACGGTCGCTCTCGGCGCTTTCGGGCGGCGAGGGAGGAAAGTCCGAACTCCGCAGAGCAGTGTGCCGGATAACGTCCGGGAAGCCGGGTTCAAGCCCGGTTGACGGCTAGTGCCACAGAGAACATACCGCCTCGGCGGCAACGCCGGGGTAAGGGTGAAAAGGTGCGGTAAGAGCGCACCGCCGCCGCAGTAATGCAGCGGGCAGGGCAAACCCCACACGGAGCAAGACCAAATAGGGGGGGACCTGGTCGGAGTGAAAACTTCGCCCGGGAGAACGTGCCGGCTCGGCGCGTCACAACCTCCGGGTAGGTCGCTTGAGCCGCGCAGTAATGCGCGGCCCAGAGGAATGACCGTCCTGCGGGAGCAATCCCGCAGACAGAATTCGGCTTACAGGTCCGGCTGCCACAAATCTTTCCTGCTCGTAGATCGTGTTCGATGGAGCCCCCGGCTAACAAGACAACCAGGGCCTGTGGGCTGCCACCGAGGCTGCAAGTTCTTTCACCTTGACGACAAGCCCTGGCCAGATCAAACTCTACCCAACTGCAGTGGTGAGGATTCTCCCAATCTTCTATCGCACTTCTTCCAATAGACGCTGGGATGGCAGATCCTGAATGTGAAGATGAGAATTTAAGAAGAGGAATTAACAGGAATTTATGAACACGAGAACCGTAATCGTAATCGCGGTTGTGTTTGTTCTATGCACTCTGGCACTCCCAAGCAGTCTGTCCGCTCAGCAGAAGCGAGTGCCGAGCCGTCCCGAAGTTGTCTATGACAGCTATCATGACACTTCGTTGCCCGTGCGCGAGTATTCCATGGCGGTTCCGCAGGGCGCCGTTCCCCGCGAAGTCGAACACCCGCGGCCTCGCCGGATCCTCGCTGGCGCCTCGGCTCCGGTGGAAGACCGGGCGGAGCAGACTGCGATTGCGCCGCCAGTTTCCGCCACCATCGGGCTCGACTTCGAGGGCATTCCAAACTCGGCCAACGGCAAATCTCTCGAAGGAATTCCTTCCGATGACAATCTCGCCGTAGGCGCGACCCAGGTCGTCGAAACCATCAACACGGCATGGCAGGTTTTTGACAAGGCAACGGGAAAATCAGTGTTTGGCCCGCAGCAGATCAGCGCAATGTTCACCGGCGTCCCGGGATTGTGCGGACAGGGCCAGACCTTCTTCTGGACCGATCCCATCGTGCTCTACGACCAGTTCGCCGGCCGCTGGATCATTAGCCAGATTGCGTACGAGAGCAGCGGAACCACCGGCAACGAGTGCATTGCCGTTTCCGAAACTTCAGATGCAACCGGCAAATATCACCGCTACATCTTCAAGTTCGGAAATAATGTCTTCAACGACTACGACAAGCTCAGTGTCTGGCCGGATGCGTACTATGCCAATTACAACCTGTTTAAGGGAAACAACCTCATCGCGGACGACGCCTGCGCCTATGATCGCGCCGCCATGCTGACCGGCGCCAAGGCGAAGGCGGTTTGCTTCAAGAATCCCAATGAGTTCTCTTTCCTCCCCTCGAATGCCGATGGCGCCACGCCCCCTCCGTCGGGCGAACCCAGCTTCTTTGTCGACCTGAGCCTTTCCAACTCAACCTCTCTTCACCTGTACCGGTTTCATGTGGATTTCGCCGACCCCTCCAAATCCATGTTCACAGGTCCGATCAATATCCCGGTAAAGGCTTATACCATGGCCTGCGGCGGCGGAACCTGCATCCCGCAGCCGGGCACCAAGCAGCAACTTGATTCCCTCGGCGATCGCCTGATGTTCCGCTTGGCTTATCGCAACTTTACCGACCACGAATCGCTTGTGGTGAGCCATTCGGTGATGACCAGCAAGGCCGCCTCCGGCGAACGCTGGTACGAAATCCGTGATCCCGACGGAAAGCCCAAGGTGTACCAGCAGGGCACGTTCACGCACGGCGGCAATTCGCTGTGGATGGGCAGCATCGGCATGGACAAAGAGGGAGACATAGCGTTCGGCTACAGCGAATCCAACAGCACGACTCTACATCCGTCGATTGCTTTCACCGGGCGAGTGCCCACCGATCCGCTGAACACGATGGAGAGCCCGGCCACCATCTTCATTGCGAAAGGGTCTGCGACTGACGCGAAGCGCTGGGGAGATTACAGCAGCATGGTCGTCGATCCCTCGGATGACTGCACCTTCTGGTACGTGAACCAGTACATTCCAAAGACTGGTCCTAAGAACGCGATCACGTTCCACACCCGCCTGGCATCGCTCAAGTTTTCTAGCTGCCAGTAGGGAACGGTCGTGATGTAGGCAAGGCTCCACTCCGCCAAAGATGAGAGTGCGAGACTCTAAACCCAAAACAAGAAAACGGAGGAGCGGCCAGCGCCACTCCTCCGTTAGTTTCTACTATCCGCCCATCAGTTGGTCCGTCGACCTGCAGCACTGCCAGATGCACTGCGATCATCGTTTTCTGGCTGCATCACCACTCCGTCAAACGGAGTCGCTGCCACGAAGTGGCCGTGCACTACGCTGATATGGCGCAGCGGGAAGCCGGTGTCGGGACCGCGGGTCCAGGTGTTGCCTGCGTCCGCGCTCTCGAAGACCACGCCGGTTTCCGTGCTGGTCGCCAGCAGGCGTTTGTTGTTTTCATCGTAGCTGATGGAGCTGATGTTCTTGTCGGGGAGGCCATTCTGCATGTGCTCCCAGCCGGCTCCTGCGTTCGGGCTGCGGAAGGCGCCTTCCCGCGAAGCAAACATGATCTGCCCGTCAGAGGTGACGGTGACGCCGCGGATGCTGCTCACGTAGGACGCCAGGTTAGAGTCTTGCCAAGTCTTACCGTCGTCTTTTGAGACCAGGACATTGCTGCGGGTGGCAAGGGCGATCAGGTTTCCGTTGGCTTGCACGGAGACGAAATCCTGTTTGCCCATCACCGGGCCACCGCTCCAGCTCTTACCCTGGTTGGAACTGGTGAACAGGCCCGCAGAGGTCGCAGCCATCCAGGTCGTGGGCGTGATCTCGATTTCATTCACGCGCGCGGTCAGGATCGAGCGAGTTTCAGTCTTCGCGGACTTCGCTCGCTTCGCGCTATGCGAGGAAGCTGTCCGGTTGATGATGTTGTTGATCGGACTCCACTCGTTGGCATTGTGGGCCAGCATGAACATGCCGCGGTTGGTGCCCGCCACGAGCTCGCCATTGCTGGTCTGCTTCAAGGTAAACACATCGCGCCCGTCCAAGCCCTTGCTCTTTTGGAGCCAGTGCTGTCCGCCATCATGTGAGGCGAATACGCCACCCAACTCGCGGTCGTTTACCACGCCCACAAACAGAGTGTTGGAATCCTTCTTGTCCGCCAGAATCGAAGTAACGTAGCGGTGAGTGTAGCCATGATTGGAGGTGAGGAAGCTGTGTCCGCCGTCATCGCTAGCCATCACGCCGGCGCGGTCCGTGGCCAGCATGACCCGTTGCGAGTTGCGCGGATCGACCATCACATCGTTGACCACGACATCTGAATTGCTCACGCGGGTCCAAGTTTTGCCCGCGTCGGTTGTCTTCCAAAGGCCTTCGGTGGTTCCCGCATACACAATCGCCGAGTTACTGGGGTCCTGCTTCAACACCCGGGTGCGCCGAGCGGAAAACGGGATGCCCTGAATTTTCTGGAAGGAATCGCCCGCGCTCTGGCTCTTGTAAATGCCGGAGCAGGCGCTGGCGAAAACCACAGAAGGATTCGTCGAATCGACAATGATCGAGAACACGTCGGAGTCCTCAATCATGCCTTTATTGATGTGATGCCAGCTGGCGCCACCATCGTCGGTCTTCCAAGCCAGATGCCAGGTGCCGGCGTAAACCACGTCCGGATTCTTGGGATCGACGGCGATGGACTCAATGTTATGAATTTCCTGGTTGGAGGAAGAAATCTTCTGCCAGTTCTTGCCGCTATCGGTGCTGCGGAAAACACCATCGAGCGCGCCCGCGATCAAAGTCTTCGAATCGGAGGCGGCGATGGCCATGGCGCGGATCGATTTGCCGTGCATGGCAGGAGTTGTTTCCCAAGTGGTTCCGTCGTCCATGGAGCGGAACAAGTCGCCAGCCTGCTGATTCTCGACGCTCCAGGCCGCGGCATACATTTTGTTCGGGCTCTGCGGATCAATGGCGAGGTGGTCGATTACATAATCGTCGCCGCTGCCCAGGTGGGCAAACCTTGCCCAGCTATGGCCGCCATCGGTAGAGGTGAACAGAGTTCCCGTGCTGGTTCCCAGGAAGATGTGATCGGGGTTCTGGGGATCGTAGGCGAGGGAACGAACATCGCCTCCGTCCGGCCCTAATGCAGTCCACTGTCCGGCCCATGCGGCGCTGGCACAACACAGCGCAAGTAGTACAAATAGCAGAGTTTTGCTGCTCACAAGATGCTTTGATTCGGAAATCATATAGCAGTTGGCCCCCAACGGAAGAAAATCCGTCCGGGGGCAAGATTGACAGGGTAACACGAGGCAATCAAGTTACCGAAGGGAACGACGGTTGGTGTTTGAGATGCCGACCGAGAGTTTCGTTCTCGCGGATGGGTTGGCCGAAAGCTCGTTTCCGGGTTGCGCCGCATCGAGTTGCGATCTTCTTTCAAAAGTCATCGCGGTGAATGGCCGGGGACATCCCTGACATTTTAGACCGGGCACATCCCTGACACTTTTTGCTCCGTTTCCGTGAGGGGATGGGGTGCAGGGGAAGGGGAAACTTCCCCTTCCCTTGCTCCGGCCACGTAGAAGCTGCTCGGTTCGGCAGCGCTCTCTCCCTCGGCATCTTTCTTTGGCGGCAGCGGCAAAACCCGCCGTCGCCAGCTGTCAAACCGTGCCAGCGGAACATCCGCGAAATAGACCGTATACCAGCGCTCGTCGATGGGCAACAGGCCCACGCGCTCGCCCCACAACACCTCGCTCAGAAATACATCGTGCCGCTTCTGCCAGCGAAAATGTCCGTGCGCGCGCACGCTGCGCACCAGCATCGTCGCCGGATATTCCGGCTCCGGCACCCGCGCCGGATACGGCCGCGGCGAGGGCTCATACAGGCTGGCCGGCGTTTCCATCGCCAAGGCTTCATGCGGTCGCACTTCGTTGTATTCCTGGCGGAAGTCCTCCAGCGCTCGTTGTTGCGCCCGCCGATCCTGGGCGGGCGGCATCGCCACCTCCTGCTTCAGGGTGCGATGCATGCGCTCGTGCCGTCCGTTCTGCTGCGGCTGTCCCGCCTCAATCCGCTCCGCCACGATCCCCAGCTTGATCCACCACACCGCCAGCCGCGACAAGCCGGCGATCGCCGTGCTGGCAAAGGGTGGCCCGTTATCGGTGCGAATCGCTTGCGGTAATCCATACTCGCGAAACGCCGCTTCGAAGATGGCTTGCACCCGCGCCGTGTCCGTCTTGGCCACCGCCTGGCAGCGCAGCAGATAGCGGCTGTGCGCGTCGCTGATGGTCAAGGGATCGATGCGCTCCCCGTCCCCGGTGCGGAACCAGCCCTTGAAATCCGCGCACCACACCCGGTTCGGGCCGTCGGCATGCGCTAGCGGCTGCGTGTAGGGCGCCGTCTTGCGCCGCTTTTTACGCGCCACCACCAGCCCTTCCCGCTTCAGCATCTCGCCCATGGTGCTCGCCGCCGGCCAGCTTGGCCCCGGTTGGTCCCGCTCCAGCACCCGCTTCAACTTGCGCGGCCCCCACCTCATGTGCGCCTGCCGCAACTCCAACACCCGCTGCTCGATCTCCGCCGGGGTTTGGTTGGGGTGCCGCTGCGCCGCCCGGTTTCGTTCCAGCAGCCCTGCCGCTCCACCCTCCCGGTACCGCCGCAGCCATACATACCCGGTTTCCCGCGTTACCCCGAAGCTCTGGCACAGCTCCGTCATGGTTTGCTCATCCCGCTCATACTCAAACACAAACCGTAGTTTCTCTTCCATCACACTGCTCGCTTTCCATGGCATGCGCTGTTTGTAACCCGCGCGCGCCATCTTTTGCAGTGTCAGGGATGCTCCCGGTCTGTTTTGTCAGGGATGCTCCCGGTCTGTACCACCAGTACTGGTACCCCCCTCCCCCCTTTTATTATGCAAAATCCTGAAAAGACAAGATTTATTTTACGACTACCTGCTAGATCTTTGAGTTTAAAGGAGTTACAGGCAAAATCTAGAGAACATTGGAGTTACAGCTGATATTCGCTGGCTTCATGTTCCCATTTTGGAACCGGATGACAGAGTCACCCTCATGGTGGCGTTGGGAACGGGAAACAAGGATGCTGCGATTCCCAGGGCTCGGATTGTCCAAGATCGTTTATTATCTTGTAGATAATGTTATCAATATAAGGTTATCTCATTTGAGGGTTGGTGGTCAACAATAAACGTGGAGAGGCTCGGGCCGGTTCGAAATTGTCGATCAGGAGAAGGAACGAGCTGTGCCCGGCCGCCCGGACGAGGGCGTCCGGGGCCACGTGTGTGCTATTGCCGTGTGGATTAGACGGGCGAGTCGCCGTCACCACACAGACCTTCACCACACAGACCTTGACCGCACAGGCCGTCTCGAGAGGAGTTAAGTCAGGCCTTGGCTTTTGCTTTCAGGTGGACATGGCCGTTCTGCACCTCGACTGAGTATTCTACGGATTGGCAGTGGTGCTGCTTGCGGATCTGGTCGGTTTTCTTCTGTACGAAAGAAGTGAAGCTCTCGATGTTACCGGTGATGGATTCGCCGGCTTTTTTCTTGGCGGCGGTGAGCGCTTTATAGAGTTTCTCGACCTGATCGTGTTCAGTGCGGGCGTCGGAGCACTGGATGGTGAGCGGGCCGTCGTTTAAGTCAGGAGCGGTCGCGACAGCGGCGGCTGCGGCATGGCTCACTCCATACGCGGGGTGGTGTTTGGGTTCATGCTCCTCCAGGGGACGCACACCTTGTACGGAGAGCAGCGCGTCCTGGGGACGGCGGTAGCCCTCTTCGCGAATGCGACTCTTCTTGCGCCAGAGGTCGCTGTAGATGGCATAGCGCTGCGCCATTTCGTTGTAGCGAAAGCGCTGTTGGAAGCTCATCCGGCCACCATCGCTGAATTTGCGGAGCAAGCTCAGCACCTTCCACTCAATATCCGTGGGGGGCTTCTTGGTGGGGTTGCTGAAGTAAACCTCGTACTCGATCTTGAGCCGGCGCAATTGCGACTCAAGTAAAATCAGTTCCTCGTCGATGGTCACGGAGAGTTCTCCAGTTCACAGTTTAGGGGGTAAGCGGCGGGAGGACGAGGTACCCGTTGGTCACCAGAGGGATGGAACGGAAGTAACTGGGTAGGAGCTATTAGCTCTTAGCCTTTAGCTGTTAGCTGGATCACGCAGGATCGGAGAAGTAAGTCTTGAGCTAAAGGCCAAAAGCTAACAGCTAAAAGCTGCTTCACTTCGCATTTGAGGCCATTTTCTTGACCATGGCGAGGACGAGTTTGCGGTCGCTGTCGTTTAGGCTTACAGAGTAGCGGCGGATCTGGCTGAGGAAACGGACTTCGTCATCGGAGAGTTGGGGCAAGCCCTTGGCTCCATTGCTGTGGCCGGATTCGGCGAAGAACTGCGAGAGCGGCAGTTCCATGGCCCCGGCGATCTTCGAAAGGGTGTCGAGCGAGGGGATGGTGTGGCCGTTCTCCACGCGCGAGAGGTAGCAGCGCAGCAGTCCAGTGCGCTTTTCTATATCCCCCTGGGACATACCTTTCCCTAGCCGGTAGTTTCTAATGGTCTCGCCGATGTTCATAGAGAAAACGGCCAAGTTTGGTTCTCCGCGAATGGTGAATAGTAACCAGAGTATTATCGTCTGGCAAGTGGAATTTTGCTGCACAACTGGCGATGCAGTTGGAAAAGCAGCTCTCGGCTATCGGCTCTCAGCCTGTCAGCATGCAGACATCACTACCATCCGCACAGCTCCGATGACGCTGCATTATCTAAGTGCCAAATGTTGAGTGCTGAATGCTGGCTGCTTATTTTCCCAGCGTATCGGCCAGGAATTTCACCGTGCGCTTCCAGGCGTCTGCGGCATCGTCGGCCCGGTAGCCGGACTTGTTGTTGGGATTTTCAAAAGCGTGGCCCGCATCTGGGTAGATCACGATTTCGACCTTCTTGCCCATTTGCTTCAGCGACTGCTCAAACTTCTTTACGTCTTCGACGGGGATGCCGCGGTCCTGGCCGCCGAAAATGCCGAGGATGGCGGCATTGATTTTTTTCAGTGACTCGGAGTCAGTCGCCAGGTGGCCATAATTGATTACGTCGGCCGCGAGCGCGGGCTCCTGCAGCGCGACATCGAGCGAATAGCCTCCGCCCATGCACCAGCCGATGGATGCGATCCGGTCCTTTTTCACATTCGATTGTGATTTCAGGAATTCGAAAGCCGCATGCAAGTCACGAGCAGCGCGGTCTTCGGGGACGCCTCGCATGAGTTCGTGGGCCTCGTCGGGCGTGGTCGCGACCTTGCCGCGGTATAAATCAATGGCGAGCGCGACATAGCCCTGGTCGGAAAGTTTCGAAGCCTGTTCCTTGACCCAGTCGTTGAGTCCCCACCATTCGTGGATGACCAAAATGCCGGGAAAGGGACCTTTCCCTTCAGGCGTGTAGAGTATGGCTTGCACGGTTTCGTCTCCACTCTTGTAGGAGACGGTCTTGGGGGTGGCGGCGAAAGCCGTCAGGGTAAAAAGCACAGTGAGAGCCAGGCAAAAGAATTTCAAGATAAACCTCCGTAGGGCCGGCACGTGTGCCGGATATTGTTAGGGCTTGCGCCCTTCTTGCGATTTTAATTCGGTGCTTCGTGGTGCTGCGAATTGTTGCGCTCGGTCCCGGTTATATCGTTCCTCGCCGTGTGAGGACAAGATGCCCTCACGACAGCCGGCGGGACGCCGGCGCTACAAGTACAGCTCCGCTACAATTGCAGTTCCATGTACATTGCGCCTGCAATCGGATTGGGGCGATAGGGCGCGATTTCCCGAAAACCCAGCTTGCGGTACATCTCGACCGCGTCTTTCATGATGGGCTCAATTGTATCGAGGCGCATGCGTTGATAGCCAATGTTTCGAGCTTCCGTGATGATGGCTTCCGCCAGCACGCGGCCCAGACCTTTTCCCCGGAATGAGGGACGGAGGTAGAGCCGTTTCATCTCGCAGATGCCGGGTTCCCATTGGTGCAGAGCGACGCATCCTGCCGAGTGCATTTCGTATTCCGCCAGAAGCAAACGGCCGTGGGGCGGTGCATAGTCGCCGGGAAGCGTGGCTAGTTCTTGCTCAAAATTCTGGAAGCAGAGGTCCGTGCCGAGCGATTGTGCGTACTCGAGGAAAAGTTCGCGGGCCTGCGCGACTTGCGCAGGAGACTCCGCCTGCAGGAGTGCAAGTCCGGGGATGGTCCGCGTTACCCCATGAGCATTCCACCATTCACGCTTAGAACATGCCCTGTGATGTAAGAAGCTTCGTCCGATGCCAGGAACGTTACTGCGTTGGCCACGTCTTCCGGGGTTCCGATTCTTCCGAGAGGAATATTCTTCAGCGCGTTCTGTTTGAAATCTTCGGAGAAACCGGAGGTCATGGCGGTTTCGATGAAGCCAGGCGCGACGGCGTTGCAAGTTATGTTGCGCGAACCAACTTCGCGGGCGATGGCCATGGTCAGCCCGATCAGGCCGGCTTTTGAAGCTGCATAATTTGCCTGCCCTGCCTGACCCATTTGACCGAATATGGAAGTTATATTGATGATGCGTCCCCAGCGCTGCTTGAGCATCGAGCCGATGGCTTGCTGGATACAGAGATAGGCAGAGGTCAGATTGGTGTTGAGAACGGAATCCCAATCGGGGCGCTTCATGCGCATGACGAGTTGGTCGCGGGTGATTCCGGCGTTGTTGATAAGGATATCGATTTTGCCGAACTGTCCGAGGGCAGCCTTGAAGGCGGTTTTGATTTGCTCTTCATCGACCACGTCAAGGGGGAAGGCTGAAGCCTTGCCGCCGCTGGCCTCGATTTGTTGTACGAGTTCGGCCAGCTTTTCCTGGTTGCGTGCTGCGACCGCAACGCTTGCGCCTGACGCGGCGAGCTTAAGAGCACAGGCGCGCCCAATGCCCTGGGACGCTCCGGTGATCAGGGCGACCCGGCCTGATAGGGTCATGATTTTCTCCTTATCAATATCAATTGAATCGGAAATTATAGCTGTACGAGAGCCCTCGCGGTGTGTCCATCGCATGTACACTTCATCAACCACAGAGGACACAAAGGTACACAAAGGAAGAACGGAACCGACTCCGGCTACAGCGCCGGACCGTGTTGCGCAACCACGGCGGTATTGGCCTCGGCATTGGAGACGGGCTGATAATCACGCTGGTAAACGTCGACGATAGCGCGGCCGACGATGCGGGCAGTGGCCTCGGAGTGGATGTGAACCGGAAAAGTGAATGGACCGATATCCGCGTAATCCTGAACGAAGTCGATCTTCTTGATAAATAGCGATGGCGATTTGACCGGCCGGCCCTCGGCTCGCACCAGGCTGCCGGTATAGGCGTCGACGTAAATCCGGCCTTTGAACAGGCCTGCGCGTTTCTGGCGCGGCTTTAGTTGATAGACGTGCACCATGCGCCCATCCAATTGGCTCGTCCCTTTATACGAGAATTTGTAGTTCGCGGGGCTGATGGCATTCAGTGCGGGATCATCCTTTTGCGCATGGTCCACTTCAGACTGCAGGAAACGGACGATGACATTGGTTTTTACGAAAGCATCTCCGGTGAATCGCAATGCTTTGAAGGCGAGCGTGCGCGGAGCCAGGTAGTGCTGTCGCACTTCGTATTCGCCGGACTGGGAAGTGTCAGGCAACTGGGCGCGGATCAGGGTGGTGGCGGAATAAGAAGCAAGTTGTTCCGCCTGGACCACGGAGCGTCCGCGGCAAACCTGGAGCGCAAGGTCGGGAGCCATGCGGGGAAGCACAGCGGTCGCAACCAGCGGCACGGAGATGTGGTCTGCTGCCGGGATGGCGAGGGGAACCGCGGCCTGGCCATCGAGAGTCTCAAAGGACGAGACAGAGGGCTGCACTTCGGCGCCGCGCTTCACGAGCAAGGGCGCTTGGGCGCAGGCCAATCCCGCAAGCCAGAGACACGAAAATAAAAATTTAAGAACAGTTCGCTGCATGAAGTAATTCAGGTACTTATCTTATATACGATTCCTATAGTGGAAGGAAAGATACATTCGTTTCAATCTGAAGGTACCTTTCGATTGCCTGCGTCCGTCGCTTTGCTCGAACGTCCTGAGCTTTCAGGTACTTAGGGCAGCAGATTTATCACGTTCCGGGATCATTGCGCATCTCGAAATCTGACAGTAAGATTCAAGTCTCATCAAAATGTGAGGTCAGCGACAAGCATGCCTGAGGTCACCAACACGCCCTCGACGAATGGGAGCCACGCATCTTCTGATGCGCCTTCGGTGGAGGTTTATGCGGTGTACGGCGTGGAACCTGAAGTTCAGGCCTATGCCATGGCGAAGTACTCGCGATCCTCGCTTTCCATGAAGGAGTCGCTGCAGGAGATCAGCCAGCAGAAAGCGGAGAAGTTTCTCAACACCTTCTACTTCCAGTACGGACACCGGTCGATTGCTGATTTAGCGCACGTGGCGCTGGCTGTCGAGCGGCTTTCCATTCTGGCCGCGATTGCAGTGGCTGACGAGCAGCGCTGGGATGGGCAAGAACGTTCCACGCGCTATCAGGATTTCAAGAAGAGTGGATACTTCACGCCCGATTTTGGCGACGATCAGCGGGCGCGGTCGTTGTATCGAGAAACGATCGACAAACTGTTCGCGGAATACGAATCGCTTTCAGAGCGCACGTTCCACTACTTGCTTGAGATCACGCCCAAGCCGGTGGAGATGAAGCAGGAAGCTTACGAGCGAACTTTGAAGGCGCGAGCATTCGACATCTCACGCTATCTGCTGCCGCTGTCGACCAATACGTCACTGGGAGAGATCGTCAACGCGCGCACGCTGGAAACCCAAGTTTCACGATTGCTTTCTCACACGCACAAGGAGGTTCGATATCTTGGCGAGTTGCTGAAGCGGGCGGCAATCTCTCCGGCATACAACCCCAGTGATCGTGCATTGGGGGAACTGGTGGAGCAGATCCGGTCGGTTTCGGCGGAACTGGGCAAGCGCGCCGCGCAAGAGTTGCTGCGAGAAGTGCGGGTGGCTCCAACTCTGGTGAAGTATGCGGATCCGAATTCTTATGAGATCGAGACCCGGCGGGAACTGCGGCAGGTCGCGGCGGAGTTGTTGGGGAATCTGCAGATCGCAGCAGCGCCTACGGTTGATCTGCTGGACGAAGAACCGCTGGAAGTGGAACTCGCCACTACGCTGGTTTACGAACACAGCCATTATTCGTATCGGCAGATCCGGCAAGCGGTCCAGGCAGCAGGAGAGCGCATTCGGCGTGAGATTATTGACCTGGGATTGCGGCACCGGGGCAAGCACGACGAGATGTTGCGCGCGTTTTGTTCCGGACAACAATTTCGCTTCGACATTTTGATGGATGCGGGAGGCTTCCGCGATATGCATCGGCACCGGCGCTGCATACAGATCGGACAGGAGTTCACTACCAGGCATGGCTACGATGTCCCGGACGAAGTGGATGCGGCGGGAGCGCGTAAGGCTTACGACGCCGTTATGCAGAGCACAGCCGATGCTGTTGAACAGTTGGGTCGTCGGACGGGAGCGGAAGGCAAAGAAAATTCGCAGTACGCGATCCCCCTGGCATTCCGCAAGCGGACGTTGTTCAAGATGGATTTCGCCGAAGTCGTCTACATCTCCGAGCTGAGGACGGGGCCCGCGGGTCATTTCTCCTACCGCAACGTGGCCTATGCGATGTATGAAGCGGTGGCGCGGAAGTATCCGGCGCTGGCGAAGTATTTGAGAGTGACAGATGTTAGAGAGCCAGTTGATTTGCTGAAAAGGTGACCAGCCCCTTCATCTGGATCTGATAAGCTGACGCTATGCGAGTCGCTAGGGAAACAAAGCCTTACGACGATGGGGGTCGCTCACGCGCGCTGCGCCGGAAAGAGTTGCTGTCGCTTGCCGGCTCGCTGCCCGTCGAAGACGCGAAAGTTTTGCGTGCCGCTATCAAAGCGATCCGGAAGAATTGGCGTTGATTTTTCTCTGTGTCTCTGTGGTGAAGGATTCGTTACGCGTACATCACCTTTCGGTCTCCCTTCACAATCCGCCCCACCGTAAACGCCTTCTCTCCCGCCCGCTCCAGCAGGGTCTGAGCCTTTTTGAATTTTTTGGATGGAACCACCAGCAGCATGCCCAATCCCATATTAAAGGTGCGGAGCATCTCGTCTCGGGGGACGTTGCCGAGTTGTTGCAGGTGTTCGAAGATGGGTGGGACGGGCCAGGAGTTGATCTCGATGACCGCGGCCACGCCGCGGGGAAGCACGCGAGGAAGATTTTGGGTGATGCCACCGCCAGTGATGTGAGCCATTGCCGAGACGCATTCGCCATCGGCCAGTAGACGCTTGACCGCCGGCCAATAGCTTTTGTGGGTCTTCATGAGCTCGTTGCCGACTTTCCCTTTAAGTTCGTTGACGTAAGATTCCGGCGTGTAGTGGGCGACTTCAAACAGCAGCTTGCGAGCCAGCGAATAGCCGTTGGTGTGCAGGCCGTTCGAGGCTAAACCTAAAATCACATCGCCAACCTCGACCTTCTTTCCGGTGACGATGCGTTCGCGCTCGACCACGCCCACGATGAATCCGGCAAGATCGTATTCGCCTTCGGGATAGAACCCCGGCATCTCGGCCGTTTCGCCGCCGATCAGGGCGCAGCCATTGTGCTTGCAGGCGTCCGCCAGGCCTTCAATTACTTTCTCGGCGACTTCCGGTTCGAGTTTGCCGGTGGCGAGGTAGTCCATGAAGAAAAGCGGCGTGGCGCCCTGCACCGCTATGTCATTGACGCAGTGGTTCACCAGATCGGCGCCGATGGTGTGGTGCACCTTCATCTCGAAGGCGACTTTGAGCTTGGTACCGACCCCGTCCACACTGGAGACCAGAACCGGGTCGAGATACTTGGTCTTGTCGACTGCGAACAAGCCGCCGAAACCGCCGATTTCGCTGAGAACGCCTCGGGTAAAAGTTTTATGGGCGAGGTACTTGATGCGCTTTTTGGTGCGGTTGGCGCGGTCGATGTCGACACCGGCGTCGGCATATGTAATGGGCGTGCTGTTCAAGGAATCCTCGGCCACGGGTGCAAGTCCGTCTCGCAAAAATTGGGGAAACGCTGGGTGTCGGCTGCTCGAAAGGAGCGTTTAAGTGCGGCTCATTGTAGCATGTTCGCGAGTGATGCTGCGGAGTAGGACGGAC
The DNA here is from genome assembly GCA_963696635.1 of uncultured Acidobacteriota bacterium. Lineage (GTDB taxonomy): Bacteria > Acidobacteriota > Terriglobia > Terriglobales > Acidobacteriaceae > JABDBE01. Next base: position 35,843 of record CAVOKX010000017.1, on the reverse strand, counting down.
TGGGTTCGAGGATTGTCGAAGCAGAAAATATCCCCAGCTGAAGCATCGGCGAAGAGCCTTCGGATACACGAAACTTCGCGGCTCCGCGAGGGAGGTGGATGGCGCGGATCAAACTACCCAATCGCGCCAAGTAGTGAGAGCTGCGCTGTTTGAGACGTTGCAAGCAGCGTCTGTACAGACTCAGCTTGCTGCGTGTCTTCGTGCCCTCGGTCCCTGGCGCAGACTGTAAAACTTCCGCCGCGCTAGTGGGTTACGTAGGTCGAAAAGTAATAGACCAATATTCCGAATAGAGCCAATCCGGAAATGCCGTAGGCGGTAAGAACCCAGACACCGCGGCCTTCCCGCTGCGCTCCGGATCGGGAACCGGATGCAGCCGTCGCGGAATTACCAACAGAGCGTTGCTCCATGCAGACCTCCAAGATCGACGCGAAGAGCGTCACATTGCCCCACACTGCCTGCCCGGCAGGTGTTGATAGCGCAGATATTACTACAGATTCAGCTTCGAGGATGTAGGGAAATCACTGTACTTTGTAAAATCCGGGTAAATTCATCGGGATTCGTAAGCCGGTAGTCGTCCCATCCTGCGGGATTGCGGCCAGAGGATCAAACTTGCGGCTTGACCACTGCGCACGCCCAACCACACAATCGAGCTCGAACTGTTTTGCGGCGCTATCGGTCCCGAAATCACAGGAGGGTATGAAGCTTATCTGGCTCGCTTGCCTCGTCGTCCTGGCTAGCGCGACTCTGCTGGCGCAAGTGCCGTTCGTCTACCAGCCGCTGACGCCGACCACCGTCAGGCCTGGAAGCAATGGGTTCGTGCTCAAGGTGATCGGCACAGGATTTGCTCCTCAGGCCGTGGTCGAGTGGAATGGTTCCCCCCGAACCACCGAGTTCCTCTCCCAGGGCCGACTCAAAGCAATCGTCGGCGCGGCAGACGTGGCGAAGGCGGGGACAGCGTCCGTTCGGGTTGTGAATCCGGGGGGCAAAGCCTCCAATGTCGTTTTCTTTCCCGTGCGGAAACAATCTTCGGCTTTCACGTTTACGCAGAAGCTTGTGTTTCCGGGTTGCGGCGGAGTTGCGGTCGGGGATTTCAACAATGACGGGTTACTTGATGTTGCGTGGGCAGGAACCAATGGGCTCAACGTCTCGCTGGGGAATGGAAAGGGAGGATTTCAGGCGCCCATCGCGAGTAGCGGCCTCGGTTCGAGCACGATGCTTGCCGCTGATTTCAACAATGATGGAAACCTTGATTTAGTGGTCAGTGACGGGTACTACTACGCAAAGATTTATCTCGGAGACGGTCATGGTAATTTGACTTACAAGTCAACCATCGGAATCTACGGCTTTGGTACAGCCATCGCTGATTTCAACAAGGACGGAATTATCGATATTTACACCGCCTTCGCAGCGGATAGATACCGTTGGTTTCAGATCAACCTCGGACAAGGCGACGGGACATTCACCCAAGGCCCTCCCATATACACCAACTCCTTCGCGGGGTTCCCCGCGGTGGGCGATTTCAACGGTGATGGTTGGCTCGACCTCCTGGTTGGGGAAGATAATGCGGACAGCCAGCTTTTTTGGGGAAGCAGCAATGGTTTTTTCAGCGGTCAAGACATGAGCTTCGGAGGTGGCATCGCTCTTGACATCAACCGAGACGGGAAGCTGGACGTTCTGGACACTTGTGTTTACCTGGGCCACGGAGATGGTACTTTTACGCAGGCTGGATGCCCGTCGCAATACGGAGCCGAGGTTGCTGCCGGCGACTTCGACGGGGATGGCCAACTGGATTCGGTGATGTCGAACGCGGTTTCTGAGATGTTCCTCGCGCTAGGAGATGGCAAGGGCGGATTCACGCAAACTCTTCAATTTCCTGCCGGGCTAAATGGCGGTCCCGCCGCCATTGGCGACTTCAACAACGATGGTCGGCTCGACGTGGTGACGCAGGATGGCTACCTCATGCTGCAAACCACAGCGAGCCTGACGCCGGTCGAACTAGCGTTTGGAAACCAGAATGTGAAAACCACTAGTCCGCCGCAAACCGCCGCATTGACCAATGTTGGCCCGAACGCACTGGTAATCAAGAACGTTGGCATCGCCGGAACCAATCGGCGGGATTTTGCGCAGACTAACAACTGCGGCTCCAGTCTGCCCCCGAGTTCCAACTGCCAAATTCAGGTGACTTTCACTCCCTTGCACGCAGGCGCGAGAGCAGCATCTCTGTTCGTGAGCTATGTCGGCGTAGGCAGCCCCCAAAGCGTTTCGCTGAGCGGAACTGGGATCGGGCCGCCGACGGTTTCGCTTACGCCAATGAAGCTCGCTTTTCCCACCCAACTCATACACACAGTAAGCACGGCCCAAGCCGCGACTCTCACCAACACCGGTTCGCAGCCCGTGACCATCTCCAGCATATCGACGAGCGGCCCTTTCCCCGAGAGTAACGGTTGCCCTTCGACGCTGGCCGTGGGAAACAATTGCCAGATCTCGGTGCAGTTCAAGCCACGCGCGCGAGGGCTTGCGCATGGAGCGCTCTCAGTAACTGATGATGCCAAGGGCAGCCCGCAGAAAGTTGATCTTTCCGGTGAAGGAACGGTAGTGCGTTTATCTCCGCTCGGAATCAACTTTGGAGACCAGAAGGTTGGCACCAGAAGTTCTCCCGCTCCGGTCGAGGTGATCAACGAAGACAAGAATCCAGTCGCCATCAGTAGCATCACCTTCGGCGGCGCTGACGCCGGCGACTTTGCAGAAACCAACAACTGCAGTTCGACTGTACCACCGCTCAGCCGCTGTACAGTCAAAGTCACGTTCAGACCGACAAAACAAGGCGCCCGCTCAGCCACGCTGCAGGTTAATGATGACGGAGGCGGGAGTCCGCAAACCATTCCACTGACGGGCACCGGGACTTAAGTAGCGGAACCGGCTCCGGTCGAAGTTCTCTTGATGGTGTGAGCGTACGAAGTATCCAATTCGGGAACTTTTCCACCGATTGTGGTCGAATTCGCTTTTTATTCGCTTAGGAGCGCGTGTATAATTCGGGCTGAACTCATCCTCGCTATCACCAAGGAGCCGCCTCATATGGCCGACGAACGAGCAAAAGCGATTGATCTGGCCTTTGCACAAATCGAAAAGCAGTTTGGCAAGGGTTCGATCATGCGGCTGGGATCGAAAGAAGCGATTGTCCCCATTGCTGTCATTCCCACGGGCGCGATTTCCTTTGACGCGGCGTTGGGCGTTGGCGGCTTCCCGCGCGGACGCGTGGTCGAAGTTTTCGGGCCTGAATCCTCGGGCAAAACCACCATCACGTTGCAAGTCATCGCCGAAGCGCAAAAAATGGGAGGCATGGCCGCGTTTGTGGATGCCGAGCACGCGCTTGATCCCGGATACGCCAAGAAGCTCGGCGTCGATGTGGACAACCTGTTGGTGTCGCAGCCGGACTACGGCGAGCAGGCACTGGAAATCACCGAGGCTCTGGTGCGCTCGGGCGCGATCGACGTGCTGGTTGTCGACTCCGTTGCCGCGCTGGTACCCAAAGCTGAACTCGACGGCGAGATGGGAGACAGTCATATGGGCTTGCAAGCCCGGCTGATGTCGCAGGCCTTGCGTAAGCTCACGGGAACGGTTTCGAAGTCGCGGACTTGTTTGATTTTCATCAACCAGATCCGCGAAAAGATCGGCGTGATGTTCGGCAATCCCGAAACTACCACAGGCGGCCGAGCCTTGAAGTTCTATTCGTCGGTGCGCATTGATATTCGCCGCATTGCGGCCATTAAGGAGGGCGATGTAGTTACTGGCTCCCGGACGAAAATCAAAGTCGTAAAGAACAAAGTGGCGGCGCCTTTCCGCGAAGCTGAGTTCGACATTATGTACGGCGAGGGCATCTCGCGCGAGGGTGACCTGCTCGACATGGCCGCTGTTCATAACATCGTGGAGAAGTCCGGGGCCTGGTACAGCTACAAGGGCGAACGAATCGGCCAGGGCCGCGAAAATGCGCGCGCCTTCCTCAAGGAAAACAAAGACACGATGATCAAGCTCGAAGCTGAGGTGCGGAAGCAACTGGGATTGACGCCGACGGCGGCAGCTCCGGTCGCCGCGGCCGCCCAGAGTGCGCCTCAAGGGGCACGCGTTACTACCATGCCCAGTGCCGCTCCAGAGCCAGCTAAGATCCCGGCGGCGCGGCGGTAGGTTCTGCGCTCCCGCTTCTTCACTGTCATGCCGAACAGCGCGAGGGATCTAGGTTCTTGCCGACCATGGCAATTCTGGTAGCGCGCGCGAGACCCAGATCCCTCACTTCGCTCGGGATGACAATGCGTTTTCGGAGTGTAATGAGCGATGACAGGGATTCTTGAGTTGAGTGGTGCCTTGACAGTTTGAGCCCCTGTCAGCGGACCAGCCACTCGGTTACGGCGTGCATTTGCGTCAGCGCCGAACCGTAGGTCATGACTACACCAACGACCGTCGCTGCAGCCGCGGGCAGAGCGTATAACCATCTATTTTGTGTTTGCCGCTTCTGCGCGTTGTTCCACGTTACCAGCCGATGCACCCGTGCACTCAATGCGGTCGAGCTATGCAGCAAGGCCATGGTCAGTTCACCGGAAGATTCCATCGGTCCTAATCTCGAAACCTTGATTAGAGCTGCAGCCAGATCGAGCGCGTCATGAAAGTTGGATACGGCGGCATCATCGGCGGCCATCTCGGTTTCTTCCGACCAGGCACGCTCCAAATCGGCCATTGCCGGAAACACTGAAAAGCGGAAGACAAGTTTCTTCAGATTATCGTAACGAAGCGCGTGTGCGATCTCATGCCGCAGAGCGGTCCGAAGTTCCGGCGGATTCAGCGTGGCAACAGCAGCCTCGGATACCAATACTTTAGGCGCGCACACACCTGCGACGGTGAGCGTAGGAGCATCGTTGCCGGTGCGAAAGATCGGGACAGCGTTACCTGACTCTCTGATCTGGGACTCCATGAGTATGGATCCATGCAGCCATTCAACCAGTGCGTGCGAGGCCTTTCGTTGCGCGATCGCCGCGCGCGCAATTCCGGCCGCCAGCAGGATCAAGCAGCACAAGCCAAGCGCGAGCGGAGCGGTCCCGACGGCTTCATTGGTGGAGCGTGGTTCCAGCAGCAAAAAAGATGGCAGCGTAAACGCAAAAGTTACAAGTGAAGACAGTGCCAGCGGCAGGACGCGCAGGGCAAACAACAAATCAGCGGCGCTGCGGGCGGACTGAGGCCGGATTATGCGGCGGGTCAATTTCCATCCCTGGGAAACCGCCGCCGAGAGGAACACATACAGCAACACGAACACGGCCAGCGAGACCCCGATGCAGCGGGCGGCAAACATCAGTGCTTCTCCTTAGAGCGAAGTTCGGCGCGCTTTTGGTCCAGTAACCGCTGCAGATCATCCAGCAGATGAGCATCGTGTTCGCTGACTGCTTCGACCAAGTAGGAAAGAGGGAGCGAGGCTGCCGCGCTTGAGCCGAGCAGTTGCCGGATGGTCTCGCCAATCGCCGCTTTCTCGAGTTCTTGTTGTGTGTATCGTGGCGAGTAGCGGAATGCCCTTCCATCAGCGGCGCGGTTCAGCAGTTGTTTCTTGTAAAGCCGGTCGAGTGTGGTCATCACCGTCGTATAAGCGAGCTTGATGTCGCCGGCGGCCAGGATCTCGCGTACGGTCGAGCTTCCACGCATCCACAACGTGGAAAGCAGTTGCTGCTCGAGTGGGCCGAGTTGGATGTTCGGAGACCAACGAAGCAGGTTCAATATCCGTTTCATGCTTACTCGCAAGCAATCAGGGTCTAGACAGACGGCCAAACCACAATTTCCTGGCTGGTTCGGTGGGTCCGGTCAGAAGGTGACGTTACATGAGAACCGCGCAAATCGCAAGAGCGCGGGATATTTTTCATGAAAACGGTTGGTTGTAGACGGTTCGAAATACTTATCCCACCGTGATTGACTTGTCTTCTGTCCAAAATTTTGTGATCTCTTCGAGCGAGCGGCCTTTGGTTTCGGGAACCAGCCAACCGACCAGAATGAGGGTCAGCAATGCGCCGGCGCTGAAAAGCCAGAAGGTACCATCTGATCCCAGACGCTTCTGCATGATGGGAAACGATTGATTCCCCAGGTATCCCACCAGCCAGAGCGCCGTAGTCGCGATGGACATGCCGCGCCCGCGAACTTTGGTTGGATAAATCTCCGAGATAATGACCCAGCACGCGACTCCATTGCCGAAGGCATGGCCGGCGACGAAGCTCATCACCAGGATCAAGACTGCCAAGCCGCTGCCGTGGACGTGATAAAACCAGCCAACCAATGCAAACGAGACGAATTGCAGGGTGGTGCCGGCGAGGATCAGAGTCTTGCGCCCGGCGCGATCGACCAGCCAGAGCGCAAAAAGAGTGAACAAGAGATTGATGAGACTAACCAGCACGGACTGAAAAAATGCGTCGCTGGTCGCGGTTCCGGCGGCACGAAAAATTTCGGGCAAAAAAGAAAATAGAGGAGTAATTCCACTGATCTGTTGCAGCCCCGCCAGCATGATGCCAAGTAGCAGCGGGCGCCGGAAGGTGGTGAACAGTTCCGAGATGTGGCCCTCCTCCGTGGCCAGCGCATTCTCGATTGCAGCGGCTTCACGCCGCGCAGCGTCAGGGCCATTGATCCTGGCAAGAACTTCGATAGCCTGATCCCGCCGTCCCATTTTCATCAGCCAGCGCGGGCTTTCGACTGCAGGCAAAATCATTGATCCGAACAGAATCGCCGGCACGACACCCGCTAGAAACATCCAGCGCCAGCCCATAGAAATGTTCCAGGCTTCATCGCCCATGCGCTGAATGAGCATGTTGACGAAGACGGCGGCGAGAATTCCAACCACAATGCCAAGCTGATAGAGAGTGACGCAGCGGCCGCGAACTCGGGTGGGGGCAATTTCCGCAATGTAGTTCGGAGATATCACCGAGGCTGCCCCGATGCCTACTCCACCAATCAGGCGCCAGAGCACGAACTGATGGAGATCTGCAGCAAAGAGCATGCCTACAGAGGAAAGGGCAAAACAGAGCGCGCACAGTGCGAGACCTTTCTTCTTGCCCAGATAGTCAGCAACCGTTCCGGCCGCGGCGCAGCCGGCGATGCATCCCAGCAGGGCGCATCCTGCGGCCCAACCGACGCCCGCCGCGTCGAGATGAAACAGCTGGCTTAAAAACCCGATCGCGCCGCTGATCACGATGTTGTCGTAACCAAACAGAAAACCGCCAAGCGTGGAAACCGTTGCCGCAACGACGAGAGGAGCACGCGAAGGCGTCGGACTGAAAGCAGAGTTCAGGTTACTTGCCCCCATGGATGCTGCGCGTCAGATCTGCAGGGTATCGTTGGGGAGATTCGATGACCGCTTTTGCCGCCAGCATAAAGCCAAGGGTGTGGGCCATTCCGGCATGCCAGGGCGCTGCGCACGTCATTTGCGGCGTGTGGTCCGGAATGAGCACGCCGTCGAAGCGGTTGTGGTGCAGGATCGCGAGGATGCGAATCATGTCCATATCGCCTTCGTCGATGAATGTTTCGCGGTAGTGCGGCACCTTCCCCACCACGTTGCGAAGATGAATATAGGCAATCTTGCCTTGTTTGCTGTATTGATCTACTGCGTCGTAAATATTGCCATCGGTCATTTCGGCGAGAGTTCCCACGCAAAGCTCAAGGGCATTGCTGCGGCTTGGAGCCAGATCAATCAACTTTTGATACATGTGAGGCTGGTAAACGAGGCGCGGCTGTTGCCGCATAGTCGGCATGGGAGGATCGTCAGGGTGGGCCGCCAGTTGTACGCCTGACGCTTCGGCGACGGGAATGACTTCTTCCAGGAATCTTTGCAAGCGTCGCCAGAGTTCTTCATGCGAAATGGAGGGCAGAGTTCCGGCAGGGGCGTTGCGGTCGAAGACCATGTTCCAAACCATTCCATTCGGAATGGGGACGTCTTCGGCGGGACCGTCCATCCCCAGGGTGATTGCATGGCCGCGGCCCAGCGGTGCTGTCACGCGGCCGCACACGCCCGCCAAACTGAAGTTGTAGCCGAGTACGGGAATGCCGGCTTCGCCGAGGCGGCGAATGATGGTCTTCACTTTCTCGATCTGCTGCGGACGTTGCGGACCGTCGAGCAGAATATCGTGCCAGTGCGCGGGATCGAGGTTTTCGACCGCGGCTAAGACAAGGCCGGCGTCCTCAATTTCTTTGCGAAGGGTATTGAGTTCCTTTGTCGTCCAAAGTCGATCCGGATCGCCGGCAACTCCCCAAGCTTCGTATTTTGAGCCCGTGGGTTGATTGTTACGCGGGTTCGAAGGGCCCTGGTTGAAGTAGTCGACCAAATGAGCGACGACGTGCGTACAGCCAGCCTGGCACGCAAAGTCGTAATAATCGCGGGTCAACATGTGACGGTAGAGGCCAAGGCCAATCTTCATAAGCGGTTCCCGATGCCCGCACCATAATCGGGGCTGAGGACTTGTCCATTGATTTCGCTGGCCAGGGGCGAGCAAAGAAAAACAAATGCGTCCGCGATCGACTCCGGGCTGTTTCTTCTGCCGAGAGAAACTCGCAGTACGAATTCGCGATAGGCAGGGTCTTCGTCGAAAACTTTCAGGGAGCTGCCGGCCGCGACATTGCCCGGCGAAACCACATTTACGCGAATGCCAGTCAGCGCATATTCGAGAGCCAGGCTGCGCGCAAAGTTCTCCAATGCTGCTTTGGCCGAGGCGTAGGAAGAGATTTGCGTGTGTGGCATGCGAGCGACGTAGGAGGAAGTAAAGATCAGGTGGCCAGTGATCTTGTGCCGCACCCATCGCGCGAGCACGGACCGCGCCAGGTAAGTTTGCGCAAAATAGTTGAAACGGAAGATGCGCTCGTAGTCGGCTTCCGATGTGCTGGCGAAGGGATGCAGCCCGCAGCCGCCGGCGTGGCCAATGACCGTATCCATAGCCGGAAATTTTTCGAAAGCGGCGTTCACCACAGAATTTACCTGGCTAGAGTCGGTGATGTCGGCGGAGAAATAGATGTAAGACGAAGGCGGAATCTGCCAATCGTTGAGCGTCTGCTTGGCCAGATCGTCGGACTTGATGTCGGTGAGTATCAGGGTTGCGCCGCTTGCCGCCAGCCTCCGCACCATGTGCTCGGCAATTGCGCCCAACGCTCCCGTGATCAGAATCGTCTTGCCGGAAAGATCAATGCTGATCATAACTGCCTGCTCCCTTCAATTCTGGAAAGCGTCTCGTGACCTGATTCGGTGACCAGAAGGTTATCCTCAATACGTGCGCCCGCGCCGCGCTCGGGAACGTACACCCCCGGCTCGATCGTGATCACCATGCCGGATTCCAATTTTGCCGATTCTCCGGGAAGGATCAAAAATCCCGGGTCGTGATAGCGAAAACCAACATGGTGCCCCGTGTGATGAGTGAAAAATGACGAGAGTCCATGGGCTGCGATCTTGTCCCTTGCCAGCGCGTCAATCTCGGCGGCAGAAACACCGGGACGCACGCCATCGACCGCGGCTTGCTGCGCATCTCTGACAATTGAGAGTATCTGCGCAACTTCAGCCTTCGGAGAGCCTACCGCGGCGGTGCGCGTGAGGTCGCTCCAATAACCGTTAACGCAGGTTGCCAATTCGATCAAAACCAGGTCGCCATTTTCTAAGCGCCGTCCGGTCGAGCGATTAAACCGCCCCGCATCGGCGCTGTTGGGACCAGATTGAACCATGGCCCACCCCCGGGAATGAAATATGCCATCGCGGCCAATTTGCCGATAGATGGCGGACTCCACTGCGGCTGCAACTTCCGCCTCAGTCCTTCCGGGTTGTAGATTTTCAGAGAAAACTTGCAGGCCCGCATTCGCAACCCGGTTTGCCAGCCGGATCGCTTCGATTTCTTCCGAAGTCTTCTTTAGATACAGATCCGCAAAAGCAGCTTGGTGGTGAGCGTTTGGCTTGACGGCGAGCGTGGATAACTGCCGGGCAAAACCTTCAGGGATGGGAATTTGCTCAGCGGCTTGAATCGGCAGAGAAATTCTGGAGGCGCTGGGATTCATTCCAACGTGTTCGCCTTCGACGTTTGCCTTGATCAGTTCATCGCCAATCGCCGCTATCAGTCCAGAATATGGATCGCTGCATTTGAGATCCCCCCAGGGATATTCCTGAACTCGCAAGCCGGCGGGAATATGGTCTCTGGGCTCAATCTGGGGGACGAAAAGCACGGGCTCCGCATCCGCGAAGTAGATCAGCAGCGAGGCGCCCCAGAACGGAAGATACGCGGACAGCATAAGAAGTTCGTCGGGCCGCCATGCGATCCAGGCCTGCAAATCATGTTCGTGGAGAAAGCTGCGTATTTGCTGTTCGCGAGAAGGCGGCCTTGCACTCATGATCGGGGTTCCATTTCTGCTACATGATTCCGTACTTCTCGAATGCTTCAACCGCGCTGTGTCCCTCTTCGATGGCTTTCCTCACTAGCTTCTCGCCGCGAGCTTTCTCGAGGGCGCGCGTGAAAACCTCAGCTTCGGCTTCAGCGGGAACCACCAAGACACCATCAATGTCGCCGAAAACAATGTCGCCCGGGCGGACACGCACTGCTCCAATCTCCACTGGAATGCGGAAGTCGACCACTTTGTAGCGCGGGGCCGAGTCTTGTCCATAGGAACCGAAAGCGAAGGTGGGGAAACTCATATTCAGAATGGCCTTCGTATCTCTCACGTACCCATTCAGCACTGCGCCGGGGCTGCCCAGTTTGCGGGCTCGCGTGCTCATGAGTTCTCCCCAGAGCGCGTTGCGGGGCGAGGAGCCAGTGTTGACATAGATTTCATTGCTGCGGAGGTCGTCGAGCGCTTCCAGCATCAGGCCAAAGGATTTGTCCATTAACTGGTTGGCGCTGCCGGCGATTTTTTCGGCGAATACGTCCACCGAAAGAACCGGCATGGCACGGCCGATGACAACCATATCGTGTCGAAGAGGCTGAATCTGCGGTGGGAGGAACTGGTGCTGAAGATCGAGTTTGTCCATCACATCGCCGACGACGCAGGTGAAGAGCTCACGCTGCACGATGGTGAAGAGTTCGCCGTCTGATTTCCAAATCTTCGTCACGCTCATTACGCCCGTGCCTCTTTGATTTTTTCCACGAATTGCCGGGCGAGGTGGGTAATGGATGCGAAATCTCCGGTCTTGGCTCCGGCCGTGAGATTGCCCCCCACCCCGACGGCAACCGAACCGGCCCTAATCCAATCGCCGACATTCTCGAGGCTGACCCCGCCAGTTGGCATCAAAGATGCCTGAGGAAGTGGGCCTTTCACCGCCTTGACGAATGCAGGGCCCAGGATTTCACCGGGAAAGACTTTCACGATGTCAGCGCCACACTCCATCGCCTGTATTACTTCGTGAATGGTTCCGGCGCCGGGCATGTAAGGCACCTGGTAGCGATTGCAGAGGCGCGCCGTGTCAGGGTTGAGCGCCGGGCTGACCACAAATTGCGCGCCCGCAAGAATGGCGATGCGCGCGGTTTCGGGATCGAGAACCGTACCCGCCCCCAGCAAAATCTTGCCAGAACACTTTTTTGCAAGATGCTCAATTACTCCGGTCGCGCCGGGCACGGTGAAGGTGATTTCCAAAGCAGCAACGCTCCCCAGGCCACAGGCTTCGGCGATGCGCGCAGCTTGGTCAGGATTTTCCGCACGGATCACCACAACCAGTCCGGAGGCGACAATGTTTCTCAAAACATCGATTTTCGCGATTGACATAAACTTCAGCACATCCTGGCAAGATGCCTGCTTCTGGTTCAAGCTGAGGGCAAATGAACTCGCACCCCTCACTCAAAAAAAGACTCTCCTCGACGCGCATAACGGCGCGCTACTTCTTCATTCAATGTCACCCCAAGTCCCGGATTTTCTGGCACGCGGATGAAGCCGTCCTGAATCAGCGGTTTCGGCAAACCATCGACCAAATCATTCCAGAAAGGAACGTCGGAGGCATGAAACTCGAGAGCAAGAAAGTTTGGGATCGCAGCGCAGAAATGAACCGCAGCTAAAGTGCCGACTGGACTGCTTATGTTGTGCGGGGCAACGGGCATGGTATGCACGTCGGCAAACTGTGCGATGCTTTGGGCGACCGACAGGCCGCCGACTTTCTGAATATCGGGAGTAACCACGCTCAGCGCGTGCTGCGCGATGATCTCCTGAAAGCCTTCAAAAAGAAAAAGATTTTCGCCGGTCGCGATCGGCACGCGCACTTTCGAATTCACCTCTTTGAGCGCCGCAGTGTTGTTCGGCGGGACTGGATCCTCGAGCCACAGCAACCGGAATGGTTCGAGCTCGCGCGCCACCTTCACGACGTTGCTGGCGTTATAGCGCCAATGGCAATCGACCGCGATGTCGGTGCCATTATCCTTACCCACGGCGTCGTGAACCGCGGCGATCAGACTGATCATGTGATCAATGGCGCGATTGCTGAGCGCTCGATTGTGAGGATCGGAGCCTTGGGTGCCGGGCACATCCAGATCAAACTTCAGAGCGGTGAATCCTTCCGCTCTTTTCTTGAGAGCCTGGCGACGATAGTCGTCGGGCGAGGCAGGAGAATCTTCGCTGGCGTCACCGAAGTAATCTTTTGGAGCGTGTGCCGGGGCTTTCGACTCCCATGGCGCGGGCCGGGAACGCAACACCTCGTCCAAGCTCTCGAGGGCTTCACCACTGTGGCAATCGGCGTAAATGCGGACTCTATCTCGAAACTTTCCTCCTAGCAGGCGATAAATGGGTACATCGAGCCATTGGCCGAGCACGTCCCAGAGCGCGGCTTCAATCCCGCTAATCGCGTTGTAGACGATGCCCGCGACCGAACCGGCGCCGGAAGTGGCAAGCTGCAGTTTGCGAAACAAGCGATGAATGTCGCGCGGATCTTCGCCAAGCAGCACTGGCTCCAACGAGCGCACAATGGCGGTGAGGCCGGGAGCGAAGAAGCATTCGCCGAGCCCTCGAACGCCTTCGTCCGTTTCAATGCGGACGAAGGTCCAATCAAAGTTGCCTTCTACGACTGCAGTCTTCAACCTAAGAATCTTCACGCCACGCTCGATTTTCTTCCGGGGGATTATACGCTGTGGTGGTTCTTCCCCGCTCGGCGCCGAACTGACAAGAGCCTGTGTTGAACGATCCGGATTTGAACCAGCTAGAATGCTGCAATGGAAACGATCATTTTGAAAGCTGCCGAAAGTTGCAGATGGGACTGCGTCAGCCTCGGCGAAGTGATGTTGCGGCTCGATCCTGGCGAGGAGCGTATTCATACGGCTCGAAACTTTCGCGCTTGGGAAGGGGGCGGAGAATACAATGTTGCGCGCGGATTGAGGCGGTGCTTTGGGCTGCGCACCGCGGTGATCACGGCATTCGCAAAAAACCCGATTGGACAGTTGCTCGAAGATCTCATTCTTCAGGGAGGAGTCGACACATCGCTGGTCCGCTGGGTGCCGTATGACGGGATTGGCAGGACTGTACGCAATGGCCTGAATTTTACCGAGCGAGGGTTCGGCGTGCGTGCGGCCGTCGGTTGCTCGGACCGGGGGAATACGGCGATTGCGAACAGCCAGCCCGGCGACTTCGATTGGCAACATATCTTTGCGGCAAACGGTTGCCGCTGGCTGCATACCGGCGGCATTTTCGCCGCGCTCTCTCCGTCGTCAGCCTCTGTCGCGAGGGCCGCCATTGATGCGGCTGCATCATCGCGGACCGTTGTTTCCTACGACCTCAACTATCGGGAATCGCTGTGGAAAGGCATCGGCGGCAAGGCGAAAGCTCAGGATGTGAACCGCGAACTGGTCTCGGCGGTGGACGTTCTCTTCGGCAACGAGGAGGATTTTTCCGCAACGCTCGGCGTCGTGATCGAGGGCGTGAGTGACGACTTCAGTCATTTGCCGGTTGCAAGCTATGAAGCGATGCTGCATCGGGTCGCCCAGCAGTACCCGAATCTGAAGCTCATTGCAACCACGCTGCGTACGGCGCACTCGGCGACGAAAAATGACTGGGGCGCGATCGCGCTACATGAGGGAAAGACTCTTCTCGTTCCGCAGAGGCCGCTGGAGATCATGGACCGGGTAGGCGGCGGCGACTCGTTCGCCTCGGGCCTCATCTATGGTTTTCTCGCGGGCAAAGATCCTCAATGGGCCGTTGAATGCGGGGTGGCCCATGGCGCGTTGGCGATGACTACGCCGGGAGACACAAGCATGGCGACACTCTCCGAGGTCGAAGCCCTGATGCGAGGGGGCTCAGCGCGCATCGCACGTTGAGCCCGATCGATCTTAAATCCGCGCACAAGGATCTCAGGTTACATGCTTTTGAAAACGAAGCTGATGTCCTTCGTTTGGTTTGCCCCAATCGTGATGGTCTGGGTTGAGGTTCCAAGTTTCTCGTGCCAGGCCTTGATGGTGTATGTCCCGGGCGGCAGATTGGGCAGATCAAAGCTGCCATCCGGTTTGGTCACCGCAAAATAGGGATTTTTGAGAACCGCAATATATCCCCGCATCCAGGGATGGATATTGCACTTAACCGGGATTGCAATTTCTTCTCTGGCAAATGTTTCTTCCATCTTGGCGCCTGGAAGCTCAGCCTTGTTCCACTCACGGTTATTGGCCGGCGTGGGATGAATGTTATGCGACGTCGGGTCGTCGTTCACCACTTCGATGGGCTGGTTTGCCTGCACTGCCAGCACGCGCGGTTCATAAAGACAGCCTTTTTGCGAAATAACGACCGGTTCCTTGGGTGGATCGAAAGTTCGATCGCCCAGGCCATCCGCGATAAACACGAGTACGTTTTGCAGCCCACCTTTGGAGTCGGTGACGACCTCCGGGGTAAGAACGGGTCCAGGGTGTTGCTTAGCGCAGCTCGGGTCAGCGGCCATACTGATCGGCTTGGCCTTAGGTAGAGTACCGTCAAATTTGACCACGCCTCTGATGGCTGCCGCAGCAGGGCCGGTTGTGGCCCCCGCCGGGCCTCCCGCCTTCACCACCTGCTGGCTGGAGATACAAATCGTTAACAACAGACCGACTACAAGAAGAACGTTTTTTGATTTCATACTGCACCTCGAAGAGGACTATGCCTCAAGAATTGTCGTGAACGAAGTTGCGGGCAGAGGATTATTCAGTTCGGCGCCCGCTCGAGGCTGACCCCGCTTGGCTGGCAAGAAACTGGTTGTATCCTTGCTGATAGCCGGTGGTAAAGGACGAACGGTCTTTCGGCGTTGCCCACCGGCCGATTGCAACGTGAGCACTTTGCCCGTGCACCGCGGCAAGTTTTCCCAAATACACTCCATCTCGAAATGCTGCGTCGGTGGCCTGAGCAACGGTCTGGTTTGAACTGGCTGGGTAATTATCGTGATCAGTGCGCAGCAAGGATGCCGTTCCTATGCCGAGTGCGGTTGCCAATGTAAACAAAGCGAATGTCTTCATTGTTTTTTCCTCGATCTTTCTCTGAGCTACGTCAGACTTACTAAAACTTCAACGTCGTATGGGGGGAGATTAAGGCTGGCAACACGTTACGTTGTCACCGTGCAGTCATCGGCGGGTCAAATCGTCGTCATCTTTTTGTCTTCATTTGTCAGAGATTTGTAACTTCGAGGCAAAAATTGGAAACGACAGGTACGCGGTCGATATTTGCATTGCAATTCGTCGAGCCTCAATTCTCAAGAATGGATTTCACGTGCAGGGACTTACTGAAGCGCCACGAACTTCAAGCAGGCGGGTGACGGTACTTGCAGCACCTCACCAGTCGGGGTGAGGTGGCCGGTCTTGTGATCCATGCGAAAAACAACGATGTTGTCGGAATCCTGATTCGCGATAAGCAACCATGATGCCGTGGGATCGATCGCGAAGTTGCGCGGCGTCTTTCCGCCCGTGGGATCGCTTTCGACGCGGGTCAGCGTGCCTGCGTGGGAATCGATCGCGAACACCGAAATGCTGTCATCTCCACGGTTCGAAGCATAAAGAAATTTGCCGGAGGGATCGACCTCGATTTCCGCCGCCGTGTTGTTGCCGGTAAAGCTTTTGGCGAGTGTGGAGACAGTTTGCAATTCATGTAGCGCACCAGTGGCAGCATCATACGAGTAGGTTACGACCGTAGACTGCAGTTCGTTAATCACGTAAAGGAACCGGCCGTCAGAGCTGAAGACTAAGTGCCGTGGGCCGGCACCAGGACTGGTTTTCACGATTTGCGGGTTGGCTCCCAGAGTTCCTTTGGCGGCGTCGAAGGAATAAGTCAGCAATTGATCGAGCCCGAGGTCGGCGACAATTGCAAAGCGATTGTCGGGCGAGAGCGCGATGGCGTGGGCGTGAGGTCCTTTTTGCCGCTGCGGATTTATACTGGAGCCTTTGTGCTGCACGAACGATGTAGCATCGCCCAGTCTGCCGTCTTTGAGCACTGGAAACACGGCCACGCTTCCCCGCGTGTAATTGGCGACCAGCGCGTACTTGTCCGTTCGATCCAGAGCGAGGTACGCAGGACCTTCATCGTGCGAGGAGATCACGTTCAAGAGAGAGAGTTTCCCGGTTTCGGGCTGGATAGAAAACGCGCTCACTGCGCCCGTGGGCTGGCCGTTATAGTTGGCAATTTCGTTGACTGCATACAGGAAGCGTCCGCTGGAATCGACCGTGAGAAAAGACGGTTCAGCGGATTCGGCGGCAAGAGCCACGGGACTCAGTTTGCCGCTCGAGGAATCGAAACGGCAGGCATAGATTCCTTTGCTGCCGTGATCAGTGTAGGTGCCAACGTAAAGCGGATATTTTTGCTGCGCGGGTTTCGCTGCGGGCGCGAACACACACGTGGTTAGCACGATCAGGAGAAGCGCTGTCCGGCGAGACATCTGTCGAAGGTATGGCAATCGTAGTGTCATGAGATTCTCATTGCAGGCTTAAGATCTTTTCATGCATCTTCGCGTTCTTCGTGGTTATAGCATTTGCACTTCATCAACCACAAAGGCACACAAAGGCACACAAAGGAAAAGCTCCCAGAGAATTGCGCTTGAATGTTTTTCCTCCGGTTCTGGAATTGGTTCGATGCGTCCCAGCAAAAAGATGTAGCCCACGATTCCGAGCAGCAGGATTACGGTCGCGGTGACGAAAGCGGCGGCGAACGAATGCGTTCCAGAGACGATGTAGCCGGTAACGATGGGCGCGGAAATTGCAGCGATCTGGCCACAGAAGTTCACCGCGCCGCCGAGGGTGCCGACGCTTTCCCGCGGCGCAATGAGAGAGGGAACGGTCCATGCCACGGGCGCAGCCGCGGCCAGTCCTCCAAGGGCAAGGCTGATCCAGATTAGCGCGGTCGCGGGACGGTGAGCGCTCGCGGCGCCGAAGATTGCGAGACCGAAAGCCATTCCCGTCACTATCACGGTTTGACGAACAATGTTTGCATTGTGGCCCCGCTGGATCAGAGCGTCCACCAACCATCCGCCGATCACGAGGTCGGTGAAGGTGGCGAACAGCCACGGGACGCTGGTGTAAAAAGCGGAGTGAAACAAATCCATGTGGAGAGAAACGGAAAGATAGCTGGGCAGCCACGCCAACAAGAGGAAGAAAGTGTAGTTGTACGCTCCCCATCCCAGGGCGAGTCCGTAGACCTTGCGCTGCGTCAAAAGGTAGCCTAGTGATACGCCGGTGCGTGCTCCTGCTTGGTCTTCCAGTTGCGCTCCGCCCTGGAGAATGAACTGGAGTTCGTTAGCCGACAGCCCTTTGTCTTCGCTGGGATTGCGGTAGATTGAGTAAAACAGCACAAAATAAAAAAGGCTGATGAAGCCGGTTGCGGCAAAACTCCAGCGCCAACCAAAATACAGGAGCAGCAGGCCGATCAACGGGACCCCGACTGCGGTGGAGAGTTTTGCTGCTGCATCAGTAATGGCGGTCGCCAGACCTCTTTCCTCTCGCGTAAACCAGTAACCCAGGGCTTTCGCATTCGCCGGAAACGTGGGAGATTCGCTCACGCCCAGAAGGAAGCGTGCTCCGAAGAACCAACCGAGGCCGGGCGAAAGCGCAGCAGCGAAGGACGATAAGCTCCACAGCAGCGCGCTGATTCGGCCCACGCGCCGCACCCCCAACCGGTCCAACAAAACTCCGGCAGGCATCTGCATCAAGGCATACGTCCAACTGAAGGCGCTGGAGAGATATCCAAAAGCGACTAACGACACGCCGAACGAGGCATGAAGCGCGTCCCGAGAGACGGACAGGTTGATCCGGTCGAAGAAGTTGACCAGAACGCCGAGGGCAAGCAGGAAGGCGATTCGCCATCGCCTGCGAGGTATGCTGGGAGAGTCGGGAATGGTTTGCGGCAAGATTGCTCCCGACGAAACTGTGCTCCCTCGCTTTGCTTCGGGATGACAGGTTTATAGTTCACGCTATATCTGAACTCGGATGTTGCAAATGGAGCAGAAAGCAATCACTGAACACCGATGCCGGCGAGCAGTCCACCGTCCACAAGGTAATCGCCTCCGGTGCAGAATCCCGCTTTGTCTGAGGCCAGAAACGCCGCTAATTCAGCGACCTCTTCGGGTGTGCCGATGCGCCCGAGGGGATGAGCGGCGCCAAAACGCGCGAACGCCTCTTCCGCCGGTAGATCAGGAGCAAAATGGGCTGCAGAGCGAGCCAGCATGGGCGTGCGGACCGAGCCCGGGCTGATCGAATTGACGCGGATGTTGTCGGCGGCATGGTCGAGGGCCAGGGCGCGGGTCAGACTATGAATTGCCCCTTTGGACGTGGCATACGCGGCGACGCCGCGCTGGCATGCGTATCCCTGAACCGATGCCAGATTAATGATGGCCCCCCCTCCACGCTTTTTCATCTCCGGAATGCCCAGATGAGCCAGAAGATAGATGCTTCCAACATTTACCATCATGCACCGGTTCCAGGTGGCAAGGTCGGTTTCTACGACGGTCCCGAAGGGATGGATCGCGGCTGCATTGACGATGATGTCCAATCCGCCGAACCGGCTAACGGTCTTCGCAATGACTGCGTGTACCTGGTCGAAGTTGGTTACATCGCAATTTTCGACCTGCACGGTCAACTCAAGTTTCGCTGCTTCACGAGCCAATTCTTCGTTACCGACTGGTTCGATGCCACACGCAACCACTTGGGCACCGCCAGCAGCGAAGCGTTTCGCAATGGCACGACCGATTCCGGCGGTCCCCGTGACCAGAGTTACGCGTCCTGCAAACTCTTTCATAGGAGCTGAATCCTCGCGCATTATGGTAATTGCTGCAACAAAGATTTCGGCACGATACCCTATTCGGCCAACTCCGGAATGGCATGCTTCAAACCCTGCATGACGCCGCGGAGTTCGGCGAGCCCTTTCAATCTGCCCACCAACGAATAGCCCGGATTTACTTTTTTGCCGATGTCGTCGGCCAGAAGGTGACCATGGTCGGGGCGCATGGGAATTTCATGATCGGGCCGGGCCGCTCGTCGGCGCTGTGCCTCTTCTTCCAACATAGCGCGGAACACACCCACCATATCGGAACTGCCGGCCAGGTGCTCAGCTTCATGAAACGATCCATCTCGCTCTCGGGTCACCTGTCGCAGATGCACAAAGTGAATGCGAGCGCCAAATTCGCGAGCCATGGATAGCAGATCGTTATCGGCTCTTGCGCCGAACGAGCCGACACAAAACGTCAGCCCATTGGCGAGGGTATCGCACGCGGCGAGGATCGCCCTCACATCTGCGGCTGTCGAGACGACACGTGGGAGGCCGAACAGCGACCACGGCGGATCGTCCGGGTGTATGGCGAGGCGAACACCGGTCTGCTGTGCGACCGGGGCAACTTCCCGCAGGAAGTCGATAAGATGGGTTCGTAATTCGGCGGAAGTGATTCCCTTGTATTGAGCGATCAATCCGCGAATGGTCTCGCGATTGTAGGATGCCTCGGCTCCAGGGAGCCCGGCGATGATCGTTTGCTCCAGATCCAATCTGCGAGTCTCTGACATGGAGTCGAATCGCGCGCGTGCCGCCTGAACCCGATCTTCGGCATAGTCGGCCTCAGCGTCTTCGCGCTCGAGGATAAAGAGATCGTAGGTCGCGAAATCTACCGCATCAAAACGCAGCGCATAGCCTGTGGTGGGCAGACGCCATTTCAAGTCTGTGCGCGTCCAGTCCACGACCGGCATGAAGTTATAGCAGATGACTTCCACGCCCGCCTTCGCGACCGCGGCCAGAGTGTCTTTCCAGGCTCCGATGAAATGCGCATAGGGTCCGGATCGCAGCTTGATCGAATTGTGAACAGGAATGCTTTCCACCACCGACCAGACGAAACCCGCGGCGAGAATTTCATCTCTTCGCTTGAGCACCTCGTCCAAAGGCCATGCTTCGCCGCGGTAGAGATGGTGCAGGGCGGTGACGATCCCGGCGGCACCCGCTTGCTTGATGTGATCGAGAGGAACCGGGTCACCCGGCCCAAACCACCGCCAAGTCTCCTTCATGTTTTGATGTTATCCTTAGCGTTCATAGCTGCAAGGCGCGCCCAACGAGTTCGGTCCAGGTTCGGGCGTTATATTTTCGATCACAGATCAGGAGCAATCCATGTCTGCACCTAGCCGTCGTCCCGAGATTCGCCGTCGTCGCACTCGCAAAGAGAAAATCTTAAAGCTGCGCAAGAATCTCGCAGCGGCTTCATCAGAGACCGATCGGGCTCGCTTCCGCGCGAAGCTGCATCGCCAGGGGCTGGTTTCGCCGGGAACTCCGTTGCTGAAGAACGACTGAGTCCGCGGGAAAAAGTCGGCCCGCACGGTCGAGACGCCCGCCCCTCCACGCGCAAGATCCCCGCCCATGCGGGCGCGATGGTGTCTCCTAGACGGCTTTAGCGTATTGACGGTTTTTCTCCCCTTTTCCTGCCACTTCTTTGTACACGCCGAGAATCTGCCGGGCGGAAGCGTCCCAGGAGAATTTCTTGGCCTGGTCGTATCCTCGCTGCTTAAATTTGTCACGAACCGTTTGGTCCAGCAGCACGCGGTGCAGGGCGCGCATAATCTCGAACACATTTTCCGGGTTCACCAGCACCGCCGCATTGCCCACTACCTCGGGCAGCGACGTAGTGTTGGAGGTGACGACCGGAGTGCCATGGGCCATGGCTTCCAGCGGCGGCAGTCCAAAACCCTCGTAAAGAGACGGGAAGACGAAAATCTTGGCAGCGTCGTAGAACACGCGCAGCATTTCAATGGGGACGAATCCCATGAAGCGCACATCGTTCTGCACGCCGCCGCGGATAACGGTGCGGCGCAAGTCGGGATGCTTAGAAAGTTCGTCGCCGATGATGATCAGCTTCAGATCCGGGAACTTTCCTTCCTTTTCGAGTTCAGCTTTCAACGCCGAAAACGCTTCGATGATCCGTACTAGATTCTTATGTGGACTGATACGTCCGGCATAAAGCAGAAAGGGATAAGTGACCAGGTAGCGTTCGGCGAGAACTTGGCGGTCGGCATCAGAGGCGTGACCGCGCAGAAAGCGCTCGTCAATGGCGTTGTACACAACTTCAATGCGGGAGCCTGGGATGCCAAATAACTTTTCGATGTCGCTTTTGGTATATTTGGAGACCGCTAAAATTCGTGCTGCCCCTTTTAGCACCCGGCGCGTGAGGTGAAAATGCAGCGAACGTCTCAGGCTGGAGCGATCATGGGCGCGATACATGTGCTCCAGAACGTCATGGACGGTCATCACGTAGGGACAAGGCAAACTACGCGGCATCCAGAAGAGATACGGGATGTGCACCAGGTCGCAATGCAAACGCTTGAGAATGGCGCGACATTCCATATAGCCTTTCGCAGTGTTTCCGTCGTCCAGCAAAGGGATGGTTTGAAAGTTCGACGGAAGCGGACCGATCTCCGCTATCTTCTGCGGTGAGCCGATAAGAAAATATTCGTTTGCGTCATCCAGTCGGGCGAGCGCCCGGGTCACGTTGCGCGTGTAGGTGCCGACACCGAACTCGGTCATCCGCCGGATGTCAATGGCGACCTTCACGAAGTGATTTAACCACAAAGGACACAAGGGCACACAAGGGAATTCGGGATTTTGATAGAGTGCAACCTCAGGTGTCCCTCGTGTTCAAGGCCCTATCCGTGTTGATCTGCGAAGATCCTTGGCCAAGGAGCTCCTCAGGCCCTTACTTCTGCCTTCGCTCTACGCTCTGGGTAGAGTGGGAACGTATCGGCCAGGGTGAGCACCTGCTTGCGGATTCTTCCCAGAATGGCGGCATCCGTGCGGTGATGCAGCGCCTCGGAGATCCAGCGGCCCACTTGCCGCATTTCGGCTTCTTTCATGCCCCGCGTAGTCAGGGCCGGCGTGCCGATGCGGATGCCGCTGGGTTTCATGGGCGGATTGGTGTCAAACGGAATTGCGTTCTTGTTGACGGTGATGCCGGCCTGGTCAAGCGCTTTCTCGGCTTCGCTGCCCAGCATACCTTTGGAAAATACATCGACCAGCATGAGATGCGTGTCCGTGCCGCCGGAAATGATGCGGAAGCCCTCCGCCGCCAGCGTCTCAGCCAACACTTTCGCGTTCGCCACAACCTGCCGGGAGTAATCGCGGAAATCGGGCTGCATGGCTTCGCGGAAGCACACTGCCTTGGCGGCAATGATGTGTACGAGTGGTCCACCTTGCATCCCCGGAAAAACCACTTTATCAATCGCCGCTGCGAACTCCTGTTTGGACAAAATCATTCCAGCGCGTGGCCCGCGCAGAGTTTTGTGCGTGGTGGAAGTCACAATGTGCGCGTGCGGAACTGGCGAAGGATGCACGCCGCCCGCGACCAGACCGGCGAAGTGCGCCATGTCCACCAAATAGAGCGCGCCAACTTTGTCGGCGATTTGCCGCATGCGCGCGAAATCGATAATGCGGGGATAGGCGCTGCCCCCGCCGATAATCATTTTCGGGCGCTCTTTTTCGGCAAGCTTCTCCAAGTCGTCATAATCGATGGTCTCAGTTTCCTTAGTCACGCCGTAGGGGACGATGCGATAGGTTTTTCCGGAGAAGTTGAGATGGTGCCCGTGGGTGAGGTGGCCGCCGTGCGCCAGGTTCAGTCCGAGAATCGTGTCGCCGGGCTGCAGCACAGCGGAGTAGGCTTCCATGTTGGCTTGCGATCCGGCGTGGGGCTGGACGTTGGCGTGCTCCGCCCCGAAAAGTTGTTTGGCGCGGTCGCGTGCCAGGCTCTCCACGATGTCGGCAAATTCGCAGCCTCCGTAATAGCGCTTGCCGGGGTAACCTTCCGCGTACTTGTTCGTGAACACCGACCCCATAGCTTCCAGCACGGCTTCGCTAACGAAATTTTCCGAGGCAATCAGTTCCAAGCCTTCGTGCTGGCGGCGGACTTCATTGTCGATGGCGGAAGCTACTTCAGGATCGGCTTCGTAAAGCGGGCGGGACATGTTGTTTTTCATTTCAGTCTCCGGACAAATTCAGCGTACTAGCCTTCGATGTGCTGGTAAACATCCGGCCGGTGAAGCTCCATGTAGTTCTGAGGCTTCTTCAGAGGCTCGAACCCGAAGCGCGCGTACAGCCCATGGCCGTCTCGGGTGACCAGACTCCAGCGCCGCAATCCCTGCAAACGAGGATCCTGCATGATACATTCCATCAGCCATTTTCCCAGCCCGCGACCGCGGAACGATTCCAGCACGAATACGTCTCCAATATACGCGTAGGTTACGTAATCGGAGATCACGCGCCCAAATCCGATTTGCTTGCCCTCCGCATAAACTCCGAAGCAAAGCGAGTTCTCGATGGAACGGGCGACGATGTCGCGTGGGATCCCCTTGGCCCAATAACATTCGGTCAAAAAGCCGTGGACGACGTCCAAATCAATCCGTTCGCGATCGGTGCTGATTGTGAATGGACCCTTGCGATATTCTGTCGCCCTCTCGATATGAATGGTTTCCGGGGTAGCCATGCGTCGCCACGATAAAGCGAATCATCTGTCATTCTAACCAAGCGCTGGGCAATTAGCACTTGGCGATTGGTCTACAGGGCGCAGGAAAACCCGCTCGCCCGAAGAAGACCAACCCAAACACTGCAAACTTCTGCGGCACTGCAAACTCTTTCATCTTGACACCGGCCTTGTGGAGGAACAATCTGTTGTCGTCGCCCGCCCAGCGCGGCATTTGGCCGGTTTTGCCGGAGGTCATTATGCGTTACTTCGGTCTTCTGCTGTTTGTTTCTCTGCTCACCCTTGGATGCGGAAACCCGGGAAAACCCGGAAACAACGATCCGTTCAAAGTAGCTACATTCATTTCCCCTGCGATAGAGTCGTTGACGCCGAACAGCGTTCCGGTCAACAGCGTCCCTTTCACCATGACCATCAACGGCAGTAATTTCAGCACTGACGCAGTTGTGTTCTGGCAGGGCAACCCACAGTCGACGTTCTTCGTAACTTCAAATCAACTGCTGGTCAAAGTTACGACTACGGACCTGCAGTTCATGGGTTTGGTTCCCATCTACGTCCACACCCTGGGACAGAATTCAAACACCGTGGACTTTAACGTGACGCCGCAATAGATTTCGTTTCTCGGCGAACGCACATTGCCCAGCTAGTTTTCAAATGCAGTGCGCATGAACGACGCCAGATGCCAACCGTCGATGTATTTGTACGGCGTTTCTCCGGTTGTGTAGTGTCCGCAAGGCAGCACCACTACTTTGTGATCTAAAGCGTGCCGCCCAAACTCATGCACGGCGCTGCGAGAAAACTCGGGCAGGAAAGTCAAATCGTACTTGGCATAAATAATCAAAGACTTCTTCCGCCAGCGGGTGAACTGCTCGAAGTATGACATGGGACTCACCGCGCTCCAGAGAACCCGCAACCGTTCAAGATCGATCTGCGACTCCAGCCCTTCGCGGATGTGGCGTGTCGATTGTCCATGCCACACAACGTCGGCAACGTAGGTTGCAGCGTGGTTGAAAGCTGCCGCCTGAATACGCGAGTCATGCGCGGCAACTAGAAAGGCATAGCAGGAGCCGAGGCTGGTGCCTATGATGCCAAGCCGGCGATACCCTTGCGACTCCAGCCAATCCAGACAGCAACGCACATCGATTACCGCTTGGCGGCAGGCATCGAGCGTGCGTCCAATATTCGCGGAGACGGCATAATCCGCCCGCAAGATTTCCGGAGGCGTGCGGATGTCGTGGTAAGGCATGCTCAATCGCAAAACCGAAATTCCGAGAAGATTCAATACCTGGCACAAGCTGTTATAAGCGAGCGCGTCAGAGTTCCAATGGGGCAAGAGCACAATCGCACGCTTGCCTCGCGCTGGAAACCAGCGGGCGTTGACCAGGTTGTTTTCTGGAAACGGGGAGCACACGGGCGAGGTGAAGCGCAGAAAATCAGCGTGCGTGCCCCGGACTTTTTCCTCTAATGCGGGATCGGGCACGGCACGTGTGCTGAAGACCTGGACCTCGCGCCGCTCCAAACGAAAATCCGCCGGTTTGATGTAAGAAAAGAATTCATCGCTCGACGCGATGATTCGCCGGTTGTATTCGCGCAGGTAGCTTTCCCCGTCTTCCGGAACGTGCCCTGGAGCGTAGCCGTTACGGCACGGCCAGTCCCGCGCCCACTCCACGCCCCACTCCAGCGGACGCACCACGCGATTGTTGTCCACCGAGGTGAGCCGGGTCTCCCAATCGTACATCCACTGTGTATAGCGCGAGGGCATCAACTCTGAGGATAACAAACGGAGGGTGGTCAATCAGCATCCCCACAGTAAACCGCAACAACGGGCATTGGATGGCGGAATCGGAGACTTGAAAACCATCGTAGGTGTTGGGTCAGCAACGAAACGAACTGCTATATCGTCGCCAGCACTACAGGGTTTCCATTTCTTATCGCATCCAAGCATTTCAATATCAGATGGGGAAGTCTTGAGCAAAGGTCTGATTTCCCGTTTTGAAACCGTCGAACATTTGTCAGAAAAGTGACGGTTTGGCGGTGACGACTCTCGGCTATCTCGTGACATCCTGTTATCGGTCTTCCGCCAGCAAACGGCGGCCAACGACCAGCGCGTTTGCGCGTAGCTACAGTTGGAGTTACAATGAACTTTGAATGGAACGAGGCCAAGAACCGCTCTAACATCCGGAAGCACGGCCTCGACTTTGCGGATGCTGAAGAGATGTTCCGTGGCTTCCTTCTTGTTCGTCCTGACACGCGTGAGGACTATGGCGAGGAACGATGGGTAGGGATCGGTATGATTCAGGGGCGCCTCGCCTTTGTAGCGTTCGCTGAACCCGCCCCCGACACCGTCCGCATCATCTCGCTGAGAAAGGCAGATCATGAAGAGCGGAAAGAATACGAAAAGGCGCTCCAGAACGGACTGGAAGCGAGTTGACGCCCTCCGGGATGAGGATATCGACTATTCCGACATTCCGAAGCAGAGGGCAGATTTTTTTGCTCATGCCATAATCTGGCCGGGACCGAAGAAGCAGATCACCTTGCGCGTCGACCCCGATGTTCTGACCTTTTTCCGCAAGCAGGGTCGAGGCTATCAGACCGTGATCAACGCCGTTCTGCGCAAGTATATGGAGGCAAGAAAAGAACACGCGGGCTGAGATTGCAGGTGGGATCTTCGGTGAGCCTAACTGGGGTGCTAATCTCTATGCCTTATACCTTCTTGTACCTTCTTGGCACGCGCTTAGAGATTCCGCAGAGAATTTCGTAGGGCACGGTCTCTGAAAGCGAAGCGTGTTCCCGGGCGTCGACACTCAGACCATCGGTGGCGCCGAGCAGTACGACTTCGTCTCCCACCGAAACTCCTGGCAGCCCGGTCACGTCGGCCAGGGTCAAGTCCATGGAAATCCGCCCTACGATAGGGGCATAGTGTTCCCCCACAATCACCCGGCCTTGAGAGGAAAGTCTGCGGTTCAAGCCATCTGCGTATCCCACCGGAAGCACGGCGATGCGGGCGGGAGCTTTGGTGACATAGATCGCGCCGTACCCCAGCGCCTGGTTGGCGCGCATATCTCTTAAAGAAAGAATGCGAGTCTTCCAGGTCAATACAGGTTTCACCTCGAGCCGCAATCCACTTCCGCTGACCTCTCGGCCCGCCCGTTCGAAAGGCAGATAATAGCCATACAGCGCGATCCCCGGCCGCACCATCGTGTTCCACGATTCCGGGCGCGAAATTACGGCTCCGGTATTGGCGGCGTGAATCAGCGGGGGATTAAATCCTTCCTTGCGGAGAAAATTGCGAACGTCCACAAATGACTTCAGTTGCACTCCGACGGAAGGCTCATCCAGCACTTCAGAGGAAGCCAAGTGGGTGGACAGTCCCTCCAGCGAAAGATGTGGCGAAGACTTCAGCGCGGAACAAATCTGCGGTAACTCCTCAGGCGCCACGCCAAGCCTTCCCATGCCAGTGTCGACTTTTAAATGGATGGGATGTTTGGGAACACCGAGGGCGGTCGCGGCGCGTTCGAGTAATTCGATTTGCCCGGTCTCCCAAACCGTCGGAGTCAATCCCAGGCGAATGATTTCTTCTTCTTCGCCGCGCCAGAAACCAGTCATCAGCAGGATGCGTCCGCGGATGCCAGCTTCGCGGAGGGGAATTGCCTCATCGAGCGAAGTCACGCCGAACCAGTTCGCTCCCTCCTCCTCGAGTGCACGCGCGCATTCGACTGCGCCGTGCCCGTAGGCATCGGCTTTCACAATGGCGCAAATTGTCACCGCGGTACTAATGTGCCGCTGCACCGCGCGGAAATTCTGTCGCAAGGTTCCGAGCGATACCTCGGCCCAGGTCGGCCGAGTCGCGGTTCGCTTGGCAATTTCGATGGTGGCCACTTTCTCAAGATTATAGCGGCTGCCGCGCTAGTCCTCAGGTTACTGCCGTACTACTCCCTGCCCCTGACGCTCCGACATTTTCAGAACTGCTTCCGCGAACGGCATCCATGGCGGACTTTACCAGCAAGGGATGGCCGCCGATGACCTGCAGGTTTTCAATCTTGCCATCACGGGAGATCACCGCTCGCAGCACTACGATTCCCTGGACCCGCGCCTGACGTGCCAACGGCGGATACTGCGGCTGTACGCGATAGATGAGATTTCCTTCCATCATGTGAGAAATGCGAGGAGGATGAGCGGACGCAACTGGTGGAGGCGGTGGCAGAACAACACCAGGCCCTCCGATCGAACCAAACACGCCACTCCGAGCCATCGTGTCGCCTGTTCCCCCGGACACCCCTAATCCACCCAGATCAACAGCCTTCGCGCTCCTCCCGCCGTCTATGCCCTTCCGTTACCCGGAATTGCAGCCCAATCTTGCGCTCGCCGGATTACAATAAACTCATCTTCCCGAAAGGACTAGTCAGAGTGGCATCCAGTTTCGACGGCGCGCCAGAACCTGAAGCCTGACACCTAGAGCCTGAACTCTGACGCCTGATGATCGCCCGCGACGAAAAAGTATCGCAGATCCGCCTCACCGCGGTGCAGTACATCATCCTGGCCATTTTCATGATATTGGCCTACGGATTGTGGCGGCTGCAGGTGGTGCAGAGCGATATGTACGCTTCGCTCGCGGAAAAGAATCGGGTCCGCAATGTACCCATTCTCGCGCCGCGGGGCAAGATTTTGGATCGCGAAGGGCGCACCATCGTCGAGAACTATCCTTCGTTTACCGCCTTGT
The DNA here is from genome assembly GCA_963696635.1 of uncultured Acidobacteriota bacterium. Lineage (GTDB taxonomy): Bacteria > Acidobacteriota > Terriglobia > Terriglobales > Acidobacteriaceae > JABDBE01. The sequence continues at coordinate 7,236 of CAVOKX010000017.1, read as the reverse complement.
TGTTGCGCGACTCTTCCCGAGATCTCTCCGCCGACGCCGGCCTCATCGCCCAGGGTCTGCATCTCGATCCCAAAGAAGTCAGAGACCGCATCCGCCACTTCGCCTCCATGCCGCAATACCAGCCCATCTTTCTGAAAGATGACATCACGCAGGATGAACTCGCCTTCGTCGAGGCCCACCGCAACGAACTGCCCGAACTGGATACCATCGTAGCCCACCGCCGCCTTTATCCTCGCAACGGCTTCATGGCTCACCTCATCGGCTACGTCGGCGAAGTCAGCGAAGAGATGCTCAACCAGCCGCGCTGGGAGTTCTACAATCCCGGCGACGTGGTAGGAAAGTCTGGCGTGGAACTGCAATACAACCAAATCTTGATGGGTAAGAACGGTTCGCGGCGCGCCGTCGTCAATAGCCGCGGGCGAGAAGTCGGCCGCCTCGACGAGACCCCGGCCGAAGCCGGCAAGCAACTTAAACTGACGGTGGATCTCGATCTGCAAATCGCGGCCGAACAAGCTCTGGGTGACAAGAACGGCGCGATCGTGGCTATGGATCCGCGCAACGGGGAGATCCTGGCTATGGTGAGCCGCCCAACCTTTAATCCCAACGATTTTGCCATTCGGGTCTCGCGCGATCAGTGGAGCAAGCTGGTCAACGACGAAGATCATCCTCTGCTGAACAAAGCCATTCAAGCTCAACTCGCTCCTGGTTCGACTTTCAAGATCATCATGGCCACGGCTGGCCTGCAGGAAGGCATCGCCCAGGAAATGCACGTAATCTGCAACGGTGGCGCCACATTTTACGGACGCTACTTCAAATGCTGGGTAGCAACCGAGCATCGCACCCACGGCATGGTCGAAATCAGCAAGGCAATCTACCAGTCCTGCGACGTTTTCTTTTATACCCTCGCGGAGAAACTTGGCATCGAGCGCATCGCGAAATACGCAACCCTGTTTGGCTTGGGACAAAGGACCGGCATCGACCTGCCACAGGAAGTCAGCGGAGTCATGCCGTCGGAAGAGTGGAAGGTGCGCAACTTCAAACAGAAATGGTACGCGGGAGAGACCATTTCCGTCGGCATCGGCCAGGGAGCCGTCGCCGTGACTCCGATTCAGTTGGCCCGCGCTATCGGCGCGATTGCGAGCGGCGGCCTGCTGGTGCGGCCGCATGTGACCAATCCGGCCGAGTTGCCGGCGAATGTCATTCCCGCCACCGATACGCCAAACCAGGTGAAAATCCCGATCGATCCAGCAAACTGGGAGATCATCACCGACGCCATGTCCAACGTGCCTACGCCCATGGGCACAGCGGGCAGCGCGCATCTACAGGGCATCGATTTTGCCGGAAAAACAGGCAGCGCGCAGACGGTCAGCAACGCCCTCAAGGCCAAGACCGCCAATGGAAAATCGAAATATAAAGACAATGCCTGGTTCGTGGGCGTAACTCCGCGAAGAAATCCGGAGATCGTAGTCGCCGTCCTGTTCGAGGGCGGAGAACACGGCCAGTTCGCCGCTCGGATTGCCGCCCAAGTGGTCAAGGCCTATGTCGAGAAGCAACGCCGTCAGCCGACCAAGGTCGCACAAGGCAGCAAGAAAGTAGAAATCGGAGCCGTATGGAATTCCACGAGCCCCGACGGCACCGAGCAGGACAGTTTGCACGGAGGCAGATTCGTGGTTGATGTACCGAACCAGCGCTTACCACTCGCAGCAGCAGCCCCGGGAGTGCAATGACAGGGGAAAGCCACAGGATGAATCGTCAGACCCTCAAGATGACATGCGGCGGCGGAGGTCGTACCGGCAAATGCAAGTGATGGATCAGATACCCTCTGTGCGTTTGTCCTCAGGGCCGATTCAACGACCCAATATACTGACGCTCAGCGTGGCAGAAGCGCGGCGCATCCCTCAAATCGACGGCCTTCGTGCGATCGCGATCCTGATGGTGTTTGCGGCGCATGCTTTTGCAGTTCCCTTGTTCTGGATGGGAGTCGATCTTTTTTTCGTCCTGAGCGGGTTCTTGATCACCGGCATTCTTCTTCGCCTGAAAGAAAACCGCGCTACGGGGGGAAGTTACTGGAGCGCCTTTTACTCCCGGCGCATTCGAAGAATTCTCCCTCCCTACATTGCATTTCTCGTCGCCGTGAGCCTCGTTTTCCGTGTGCATTGGGCACACATTTGGTACTGGTACGTCTTCTTCACCCCCAATATTCCCCTTGCGCTCGGGAAGGTCACTGTGGCTGCCATGGGTCCGTTATGGTCGCTGGGCGTGGAGGAGCAATTTTATTTTGTCTGGCCATGGCTGGTGCTGGCGTGCAGCAAAGAAGGGCTGCGTCGGGTCGGGCTTGGCATAATCGTAATCTCCCCTTTTCTTCGCGCCATCTTCACTCCCCTCTTCAACACGCACTTCCCGATTTATAGCTTGACTATATTTCGCGCCGATACACTTGCCATGGGCGCCTTCATTGCTCTGGCCGCTCGCCGCGACCCGCAATGGATCGGCCGGCAAAGGCCTAAGGCGCTGGGTGGCTCTCTGCTTGCACTGGCCCTGCTAGCGTGTCTTTCCGCTTTTCCTGGCTTTCGGGCTGCCGCTAATAGCATCCTTTTCAATTCAATCGCGTATTCGCTTAGCGCGGTCTGCTTGGGCGGTACGCTGATTTACGTTCTTGGATTACAGAGAGGGTTCCTGCACACGCTGTTAACCGCGCCCCTGTTAAGGTATTTGGGCCTCATCAGCTATACGTTCTATCTGTACCATGAAGCAGTGTTGTTGAAGGTCGGGCAGCATTTGCATTCCCCGATCCTGATTGCCTTGGCCGCTTTCTCAGTGACGGTCCTCATTTCGGTGCTCTCCTGGCATCTGTTCGAGGCGCCGATTCTAGGACGCTCGGCGAAAAAACGAGCCGACGATTCGCCATCGGAACGGGGCGCCGCTGGAAGAATCTTGAGGCCCATCGACTCCAGAAGGGACCAAAGCAGGATTGTTGTCGCAAATAGTCCTTTCTAATTAACGACGTTAAACTCATGTCACGCTACATTTCATTCCGCGATTTTGACTGGCTGTTGCTGGTCTTTGTCCTGCTACTTTGCGGGCTGGGTGTGCTCGAGATCCGCAGCGCCACGGCGCACACTAAATTCGCCGGCGCGCATGTCAAACAGCTCTACTGGATCAGTGGCGGAATCGCCGGCATGTTCCTGATGAGTTTCATCAACTATCAGAAACTGCTCGACGGAGTCCACTGGATGTACATAGTTTCCATCGCTTCGCTGATGACGGTGATCATCTTCGGCCAGAAATATCTGGGTGCCCGGCGGTGGATCAAAATGCCCGGCGGCGGACATTTCCAGCCCTCCGAGTGGGTCAAGCTCATCCTGATTCTGGCGGTGGCCAAATATTTCGCCGACCTGCACCAACGGGAACTTACCTGGCCGGATTTCATGAAGGCGGGTGCAATTGTAGGCGTCCCCATGCTATTGGTGCTGGCTCAACCCGACCTGGGGACGGCGCTGACCTACATCCCAATCGCAATCATGGGCCTGTTCCTGGGCGGACTTCGCTGGAAGCAAGCAGCCACAGTGGTAGTGTTGGCCGGCCTCATGATGCCCCTGGCTTTCCACGTGCTAAAACCCTATCAACGCGACCGGCTCACCAGCTTCATGGAGCCCGAGGCCGATAGCCAGGGCTCCGGTTACCAGGTCATTCAATCCCTGATCGCCGTCGGTTCCGGCGGGCTTTGGGGTAGTACTGCCGCCTCTCAGACTCACCAGGCATTTCTGCCAGTCCCGCAAACCGACTTCATTTTCGCCGCTTTTGCCGAGGAACATGGATTTGTGGGCGCGCTAACCGTAATGCTGCTATACTTTATCGTGCTGATGCGTTTGACGCAGAACGCGCAAACGGCGCCCGACCGCGCTGGCACGTTCGTAGTCATGGGTGTGGTGGCTGTGCTTAGCTTTCACATCCTGGTCAACGTCGGCATGGTGGTCGGTTTTATGCCGGTCACCGGAATACCCTTGCCCTTAATGAGTTATGGCGGGTCTTCCGTCCTGTTTATGTTTCTGGCGCTGGGTATTGTGATGAATGTGCGGATGCGCCGCTTCGTGAACTAAAGCAGGGGAAGAAGGCAAGAAAAGTCGCCGCGTTGCCATACGCGGCCAAAAAACAAGATTACGATCGCCCTCGCGTAAAGAGGGCACTCACCGGCCAGAACAGCAGTGAACGGCCGTGCAGGATTGAAGCTAAGGCGCTGCCAGGCGGGTAACGGCCCCCCCAAAGATCTGTGAAGGTTTTTGTGAGAGCGGTCACAAACCTTGGGCAAGCGCAATGCGATAAGTGCGAAAGATTTCCAAGCTTGTACCACGAGTCCGGCCTCGGAGAAAACTCCGTAGCCCCAACCGTCCCCGCTGCGGGGCGGATATCGCATCGCTCCATCCTCCCGGCCTTTCCCTGCCTATGTTCCGGTGAACCCTGCCGCCGCTTGACGGCGCAGAACCGGAGTCCGTATGACCAAAGAACTATTTGTCTCTTCCACCCCTCACGAAACCAAGGTGGGTCTGGTAGAAGACGATCTACTCGCCGAAATCTACCTTGAGCGCGAAAACGAATACACCTTAGCTGGTTCCATCTACAAAGGCCGCGTAACGCGGGTCCTGCCCGGAATGCAATCCGCATTCGTGGACATCGGCTTGGAGCGCGACGCCTTCCTCTACGTTTCCGACTTCATGGAGCTGCAAGACGAAGACGAAGTCGAGGAAATTCCCACCAACCTCGCGCCCTCACAACCTTATCAATCGCCCGCCCGGACCGAAGATCAGCCTTCCATATCCGAGGCTGCGCCCGCCAGTGAAGCGCACACCGCCCCGGAAGCGAATGCCGCGCCAACCCTTCAGCCGGGCGAGAATCGCGAACGGTCCAGCGCTGGCCCAAGCCGCGAAGGACGCGGAGATTGGCGCAGCCGCCGCCGTCGCGGGCGCCGCGGCGAACGCATGCCCGAATCCAAGTTTGCCCGCCCGGTTGCAGAGCCCTCGCGCCCTGATCGTCCAGAACGATCGGACCGTCCAGAACGATCAGACCGTCCGGAACGAAGCGAGCGCTCCGATTACGGTCCGCCGCCAGGATACCAACCAATCATTTTGCCCGGCGAGTCGATCTCAAAATATCAGCGTCTGGCACAAACTCAAGCTTCCCAGCAATCAGTGGGATCAAGGCAAGTCTCGCAGATTCCCGAAGCGCCGACATCCCTTACTGCGGCCTTTCCCGAGGACGAACCACTATTCGCCAAGCCGGAAATCGGTCAGCAACCACTGACCCCGGAATTACCAGACCGCGCAAAAGGCGCAGCCGCCAACGCTCAAGTCGGGTCCTCGGACTGGGATCGCGAGCAAAAGCGTCTGCACCAGATGAATGTTGCAGCCGTGTTTGGGGGAGCCACTGAAGTTGCGGATGTCCACGAACACGAAGATGAGCCGCACGCCGAGATGGCAACTATTCCCGAGCCTTCCGATCGAACCCCACCACCCTCCGCTGCTGGAACCATGGTCGAAGAAGAAATCGAAGAGGAAGAAGCCGATCTCGCCAATTACGTCGAAGACCTCGATGAAGACGAGGCCTTCGAAGAAGAGGAACTGGAAGAAGAGACTCGGCATGCCGAAGATTATCGCGAGCCTGCGGCGCAGGAAATCGCCGCGTCGAGTGACCCGGTACCCGTCACCGAGACCCGGGCGCCGGAACCCTTTGTCATCGAAGGCGGCATCGACGAGCCTGTCGCTGGCGAAGTAGAAGTCGATGACGCAGTTGCCGAACAGGAAGCAAAGGAAGCCGAAGAGGCCGAACTTGAAGAAGCCCAGGCCCAAGCCGAAGCGCTCCTCGATGCCGAAGCCCGCGGGGACGGCACCGTCGACGTCCGGGTGGAAGTCCGCGCCCCGGCGGCCACTGCGGCCTTTACGCAACGTACCCCGCGCCCCGCGTTTGATCCGCGGCGCGCTCAGCGAGGACGCCGCGGCGGAGGCGGCCGACGCTTTCGCCGTAACGAACCGCAGAACGTACCCCTGATCACCGAACTGCTAAAAGAAGGTCAGGAAATCTTGGTTCAAATCGCCAAGGAACCCATCGGCAAGAAAGGCGCCCGCATCACCAGCCACATAGCTCTGCCCGGACGCTTCCTGGTCTACATGCCCACGGTGAATCACACCGGCGTGTCGCGCAAGATTGCTGCTGAGGAAGAACGCCAGCGCCTGAAGCGCATAATCATCAGCGAACGTGAAAACGGACACGGCGGCTTCATCGTGCGCACCGCCGCGCAAGGCGCATCGGAGGAAGAGTTGCGCGCCGACATCCGCTTCCTCAAAAATCTCTGGTCCGAAATCAAAACCCGCGCCGACAACGGCAAAGGCCCCACGCTCATCTATCACGACTTGAACGTAGTCGAGCGCGTCCTCCGCGACCAGGTTACCTCCGACTTCACCGCCATCTGGGTCGACACCGAGCAGGAATATGAACGAGTCCTCCGCTTCGCCAACCGCTTTCAGCCAGCGTTAGTGCGCCGCGTCAAGCTCTACAGCAAAGAAGTCCCGCTGTTCGAACAGTTCGGCTTGAACGACGAAATCAACAAGGCCCTCAAGTCGAAAGTCTGGCTGAAGAGTGGTGGCTATATCGTAATCAATCAAACCGAAGCCCTGGTCGCCATCGACGTCAACACCGGCAAATACGTAGGCAAGACCGCTCGCCTCGAGGACACCATCGTCAAAACCAACGTCGATGCCATCAAGGAAATCGTTCGCCAGGTCCGGCTGCGCGACCTGGGCGGCATCATCATCATCGACTTCATCGACATGGACGAGCGCCGCAACCGCCAAAAAGTCATGCAAGCCCTGGAAGAAGCGCTCCGCAGCGACCGCGCCCCGTCGAAAGTTTTGCAGTTCAACGATTTTGGCTTAGTGGCCATAACCCGAAAAAGAGTAAAGCAATCACTGGAACGCACCATCGGCTCTCCGTGCCCATATTGCGAGGCAACCGGCTACGTGAAATCCGTGACCACAGTCTGCAACGACATCTACGTAGAAATGCGCAAAATGGCCAAGCACCTCGACCACGCCGACGTGATGCTTCGCGTAAACCCAGAAATCGCCAAAGCCCTCAAGGCAAACAACGGCCGCTTCTTAACCGAAATGGAAGAACTAACCAAGCGCACCGTAATCGTAAAAAGCGACCCTGCGTTACATCAAGAACAGTTCGACATCAACTGAA
>CAVOKX010000016.1:0-455043 GCA_963696635.1 uncultured Acidobacteriota bacterium | reverse complement strand
AGTCAGTTGCTCTGCCAATTGAGCTACGCGCCCTTGAGGGACTTATGTGGTACCACGGATTTATGAGGGGCGTCCTGGCACAAACTGCGTTTGGCTGTTCTTGATCTGGTCGCTTTTGAGCTTAAGAGGCGAAGGTCAAGATCCAACTTTAGGGCCACTCAATTTGCAGCGCTTCGGCAACGCGGCAAACACAATAGTACAGGAAACAAATCGCGGGCCGCAATGTGGTGAAGAAGGCTTGCATACGTTAATCACGGCGTGGCGAAGGCCGGGACATTTCAGGTTAGCGACCGAGAAACTTATCGAGTCTGGCGACATCTCCCTCTGCAAGGTCCAGGTACTTCTTGGCGCCAGCGGCGTCTCCGTTCTGTAGCGCGGCTTGGGCCTTTGCCATGTGCGTCTTCATGAGTTCCTGGTCGGAGGCGATGTCGCCACGAAGGCTCAATCCCTGGGCGTTCTGCTGCCTTCGCAAATTGTCCAAGCTGTCATTGACCGAGCTAGCCTGGCTGGAAAGCTGGTCCGCCTGCTGTTCCAGAGCTTCCAGTTGAGCCGAGCTTGCGGGTTGGGTTTGCGAGTCTTGAGCGGCAACCACATCCTGGTTGCCTTGCCCGGTTGCGGGTGTGACTTTGGGATTCTTGTGGGGAGCGTGCTTCTTGTTGGGGTTCTCGGTGGGCGGCGTGGGAGTTTGCTGGGTCTGGTCGGTTTGCTTCGTATCTGCGCCCGTCCCGCTGTTTCCCGTGCTGTTGGCGGCATCGCCCTGCGTGCCGGAAGATTGCGCCTGACCGGAAGCTGAGTTTGCCGAATTTGTTGGCGAGGGATTTGCAATATCAGTGTTCTGGGGGGTGGCGCCAGTCGAATCCGCAGGCTGCGTTTTGGTCGCGTCACCGGTGGTGGAGTTACTCGAGTTTGTAGAATCCGACGACGGGGTGGATTTTGCTTGTGCTGCATTGTTTTGTTCGTTGGCGCTGGTCTTAGCCCGTCGGGGGATGTAGATGCCAGCTGCTACCAGCACGGCGAGCACGATCAGTGCGCCCAGCGACATATAGAGACCGCGGTGACTTTTTTGCTGCGCCGAAAGTTCGAGCACGCTTGGGATGGGTTGAGGCGGTGGCGTTGGAGCGTCCAACGCCGCGGTGGGTGCGTCGTGTATCGATGCCGCAGGCGCCGCGTTCTGAAGGAGCGCTGTGGCGCTCGCAGGACTTACCCGGACTGCTGGGACACTTTGGTTGGCAGGGAGAGCTGCCGGCAGCGTTCCTTTTGCGCTGTTCAACGCATTCCGGAAAGCATCGGCGGATTGGAAGCGCAGCGCCGGATCTTTGGCGATGGACATCAAGATGATCTCGTTCAGCGCGGCCGACAAATCGGACCGGAGTTCGATGGGCGGCTTGGGCGGCTGCTGAAGATGAGCTGCCATCAGGGAGTAGTCGCTGTCTGCGCGAAACGGCCGCTCGCCCGTGACCATCTCGTAAAGTGAAACTCCCAGCGAGTAGAGATCAGAGCGCGCGTCAGTTGCCTGACCCTTCACCTGCTCCGGCGACATGTAGTACAGCGAGCCCATGGTGGTTCCGGTGGTGGTAAGGGCGCGGTCGGTGCCGGAACGCGCGATGCCGAAATCCATGAGCTTCACCACGCCCTCGGGTGTGAGCATCATGTTGGCAGGCTTTATATCGCGATGAATCACCTTTTGGCGGTGCGCGTAGCTCAATGCGCCCAGCACCTGGTCGACATAATTCACGGCGTCGGCCGCAGGAATTGGACCCTGCTCCAGACGCGTAGCCAGCGTGGTGCCCTCGACGTATTCCATGACCATGACGAGCTGATTGTTGAGGGTGAGTGCAGTGCGAAGCGCGGCGATATTGGGATGGTTGAGGCCAGCCAGGAGTTTAATCTCGCGCAGGAAGCGGTCGGCCAAGTCCTGGCGTCCAGCCAGATCGGGCAGGAGAATCTTCATGGCCTCGATGCGATCGGAAATGACATTTCGCACCTTGAAGACTTTCCCCATTCCTCCGCTACCCAAGACTCCGAGGATCTCGTAGTCACCGATTCGCTTTGTGGCTTCATCGCTCATGGCAAGATTCATCCTTGTTGCTGATCTCGCGGACGAGGGGTTCGCCGGAAGCCAGACCTTGCAAGTATGTCTCCGGACGAACGTGAGATCAGCGGATTATTGGTTCTTCACCGCATCACCGACTTTGGCGGGAGAGCTGCCGCTGTAATTTGCCGTGGCTGACTGTGCATCCACGTCTGTCACCGTAGCTGTTCCCATCTTGCTGGTGATCGTTCTGAGTACCTTGCCGGTGGTCGGGTCCTTGACGGTCTTGATGGGGCGGCTGATATCGAGCACGTCTCCAACTTTTACGCCATCCTTGCTGCCGACATTGAGGACCAAACTATTGCCAGTGACATCCGCCACCAGGCCGGTGACTTCAAGTTTGCGCGTGGGCAGGGCCGCGGCCTTGTCATCGAGTTGGGTGGCCATGGAATCCACGGCTTGATGCACCGCTTCGCCGAGTATGGTGTTGGCAAAATTTGAACTGCTCATATCGTAGGCGCCGCCGGCGGCATCGCCACCACCGCCGCCCGCGCCGATCAGCGAGGTTCCAGAGCGAGTCGATTCCCCGGTTCCCGTTACTGCGGCGAGTATCTCAGCAGTGGTCGTGTCCACCAGGCGGCCAGTGATCCCTACTACGGCCTTGGCATTATGTTTTCCGATACCTCCGAGACCAAACTTGCTTCCATAGTTACCGAGAGCCCCGCCGCTCACCGAGGTGTTTTTGTCGTCTCTGCCGAACTGGGTGATGCTTCCCATAATTACCGCGTCGACGCCGAGAATCTTTCCGATTTTCGCTGCGGTACCGGAGTCGACGCGGTCGCTGTTGCCGAAATTCTGCTCACCCAGCACTTTATCTATGGCATTGCGCTCAATGACGGAGTACTTGCCGTCCTGCACCAACTTCTGAACCAGGAGATCTGAAATGCCTTTGCCGACGTCCTGGTTGGTTCCGAAAATCGCGGAGACCGAACTCTGCACTGTGCCGTATTCAAAATTGAGCACGGCCACGCGCTTCTTCTGTTGCGCCAGGCAGGCCGGAAGCAAAGCACAAACTAAAACCGCCAACAAACAGGATTTGCAAAACACTGTCACGGGGGTCGTTTTCCTCATTGCCAATGGTCCCTCCCCTCCGTCCGCAGATTTTTGTCCCTTGGACGTGCGGGGAATTTTACTCCATATCGGCTCGAATTTCCTCTATATAGTGCAAAAAAAGGCGTTCCGTTTCGGTTCGTTGGCTTGCGGGGTCTCCTCAGTCTGATTTGGCCGCTTTGCCGCGGGAGTATTTACCTCGAAACCGAACTAGGATAGGATTTAGCGCCTGCGCGGGTGTGGAATGAATCTGGTAGTCCAAGCCGCTGGCAAAACTGATGTTGGCCTGGTGCGCACCAACAACGAGGATAATTTTGGCTTCGACGTGCGGCATGGAATCTTCATCGTCTGTGATGGTATGGGTGGACAGGCCGCCGGCGAGCTTGCCAGCAAGATCGCCGTGGACACCGTGCTCGGCTACTTCCGCCGCGACCTTCGACATGGGAATGCTGCATCGCCGGTGCTGGGGCGAAGCTTTGAGGGAGTGTCGGAACGCGCTACCGGGTTAGCCAATGCCATCCAGTTAGCCAATCAAGCCATTCAAACGGCTGCGGCGCATAACGCGGAGCACGCAGGTATGGGCTCGACAATCGTGGCAGTGCGCGCGGAAGGGAACCTATTTTCCATTGCGAACGTGGGCGACAGCCGCATTTATCTGATTCGGGATGGAAGCATTCAGCAGTTGACGAGCGACCACTCCCTGGTAATGGAGCAGGTGCGGCGCGGCCTGCTGACGCTGGAAGAGGCGGAAAATTCAAAAATGCAGAACGTGATCGTGCGAGCGTTGGGTTCCGAGGAGAGCGTGGAGCCCGATTTGGAGGACCATGAATTCGCACCGGGAGACGTGTTGTTGCTGTGCAGTGATGGCATGTCACGCTACGTTAAGGAAAGCACCATGGTCGAAGTGATTGGCCGGAATGCCGCGTTGGAAGCGGCGTGCGAAGAATTGATTCAGGCGGCGAAAGCCTCGAACAGCGACGATAACATTACCTGCTTGCTGATTCGCGTCGCAGAGCAAACTTGGCAAGGCCGGCTGTTCGGCCGGTTGACAGGTAATCATTCGCAGAAAAGCTCGACTTGAAACCAGCAGGTTTGCAGTTGTGCGGTTATTGCTCACTTTCATCGTCACTCCTCCAAGCGTGCTTTAGGAGCGCCATCTCTAAACGAGTTGTCCTTCTCCCAGGCCAAGCTTGCGCGCCATTTTTGTCCTAGTGGGCCACTGGAGTCTGGCAGCGCAATCCGGAGAGGTCGGATGAGCGAAATGGATTCCAGCCATTGACCTGCAATTCATAGGTGTAGGATTTTGGTTTGCCGTTGGGAAGCATGATGGTGCGTCCATTGGATTGCATGATCCATTCGAGGCTGGTAACTGCGCCTGACACCTGAGAGTGGGCGTCGGCGACGAATTTAAAGACCGCCCACGGCCCGCTGAAGGAACCGAGTATGTCGCCGCCCTTGGTGCTCACCTGAACATCTGCCGGCCCGCCAGTCCAGGTGAAAGTTTTTTGTTGACCGATGCCGGAGAGAGTATCGGGTCCGATTTTTAACACGGTATCAACATTGCTGGGCATGGCCTTGAGGCTGTAGGCAAACTTGGGCGTCGCGGACCCTCCCGGATAGAGAGCGTCGCTGAAACCAGCGGCCCGGTTGAAGAAGGAAACAAAGGCAGGAGACAGCTTCATTTTGGGGTCTGGGATTTCGACGTAGCGTGAACCCTGTTTGGCCAGGTTTTTCGTCAAGTTCTTATCGTAGAAAGTCCAGAGAGCTCCGGTCTTCGGCGCAAGAGCCGAGTTCAGTTGGTCAACGGAAAGATCCTGGCTGGAGTTTGGATTGAACGGGTATTTGTCGTTAAGTTGCGCGAACTGCGCGCAGAGTGGCTTGGCCGCGCCGTTGAGATCAGGAGTGCCAATGCGCGCTATTAGAGGTTCTACGCCTCGGATAGGCTCTCTCAGAAGTTTATCGACAAGGCTTTCGTTATGGTACTTCTGATCGATGGGAGCGCCAACCAGGATTTTCGTGACGGCAGCGTTGGCTGCGGCGGCGGAGTCCGAAGCCTGCTTGCCGAGAGTAGCATCCGTGCTGTTTTGTGCCAACGCGCCAACGTCTGACTGCAGGTTACTCAGCGCCAGCACATAGTCCTTGTTGCTCGGCAGAACGTACTGATCGGGCAGTTTGTCCGGCGGCCCTGGAGGCTCGACCGTCTTCACCGGCGAGAACGGGTCGGTCACAGCTTGGACGCCCACGTCTGTGTTGTGGGAAATAAACCAGAATAATTCCAACAGCGGCGAGGTGGGACTCGCCAGTTTTCCCAGCTTGCTTTCAGCATCTTTGAGACCGCCATACGGGGCGACCGAGGAAGTTTGAAGAACCGTGCGCCACTCGTTGATAAAGTCCTGGTCGTAACGGTCGGTAAGTTTCTGCTGCAGAGTTGATTGATCCAGTTCTAATGCCGTGGTTTTTCCCAAGACCCACTCTTCGCCGCTCGCGTAGGCCGAGGGATTAAGGATTGCATCTTTCATGAAGGCGAAACCGCCGCGGGTAAACGCGCCTCTGACTTTGTGGCCGCTGTAGACGACTCCAGCGGCGTCGTGAAACTGCTGGTTGAAATCGGCGGTAGGATTCTTGAGCGAAGCTTGCTCCACGAGAGTCGAATAAAGGCGGTCCGTACTGCCAAAGAGAGAAAGGTAATTTCGTGCGCGGGCGATTGCGGTGGGATCGTTGTTCGCGGAGAAAGGATTCGCCGTCGCCAGTTCTTTGCTGTAGAAATCGAACTGTATTTTAGCTAGCGCGGCGCGGTCCGGATCGATGTCTCTACCTGCAGTCCAGTGATTGCTAAGCACCGGAGAAAGAAAATCCTTGGTGCTTTTCTCATTATTGCTGGTGGTGATGAGATACGCCTTCAGCTCGCTGTACGTATTGTCATAGGTATCGTTGGCACCGGGTTTTTCCGGAACGCTGCGGAGCCCAGCCAGCAGACGGGCTTGCGTGTCCGCGAACAGGAACTGCTGAAAGTGCTGGAAATAAGCACTTCGCGCGTCGGGATAGAGCTGATCTCCGACGTATAGTCCCCAGCGGAGGCTTAAAGGGATTCCGTTGTTTTGATAATCGGAAAGGGTCACGAGTTGCTGCCGCAGGCGGTCGAGTTTCTGCAAGTCGTTCAAGCTGGGTACGCGGCTCTGGGGTAGCTGTACGGTGCGAAGTTCGTTCAATGCAGTGCTGGTATTATTTTCTAAAGCATGATTGCCGACGAAGGAAACGAGAAATCCGACGGCGCACACCATGCTGACAACAGCCACGGCAGCTAACGCGACGCGTCGAAGCAGATTCACCCGCGAACTGAAACCGCTCGCGGCCAAGGCAACCCGGTCTTTGACGATGACGTCATTGAAGAACTGGCTCAGGAAAACCCATTGGGGAACTTTTCGGGATCCGGCGACGCGGGCGGCGACCGGCATCGGGGCTGCGGCGCGTCCCGCGCCGCTGAAGATGCGGGTAGCGCCCGCATCGAAAGCTGGTTCCGCAGCTTGCACTTCAGGAGCGGATCCAGCAGCGGCTACGTCGTCGATGACTACCGGACGAACCCCGGAGAAATAAAACCCGCGCAGAAACGGGTTGACGCTAAGCTGGCTGGGACGCGCCAAATCCACCAGAAACTGCACCAGCAGGGTGCGCAGCTTTCTTAGCTCGCGAGGAAATTCGTAAATGCCCGGCTTCTTATCGCCTTCGTGTTCTCGCGCCAGCAGGTCGAGACGCCTTTCCGCCAGGGAGTAGAAAAGTTCGTCAAAGGCTTTGGCCAGCCGCCTGGTTTCTTCTTCCGCGTAAACACCTGTCGCCACCAAACGCACCGGCAGGGTTGCCCCCAGCACCTGAGAAGCTTCTTCTTTGCTCAAGCCGCGAGCGAACTCGGGAAAGAATGAAATCCGGTCCAACTTGGTGAATAGCACATACACGGGAAAACTGATTCCCAGAAGCTGTGAGACTTCCTGCAGCCGAACGGCCAGCTTGCGGGCAGCAGAAAGAGTGGTCTCACTGGCGCCCGGCTTCATGAAGTTTTCGCAGTCATAGCAGACAATGGCGGCACGCGGAGCCTGCTGGCCTTTCCCCATGTTAGAAAATCGGCCGGGCTGGACCAGCTTGACCAGCCGCCGCCAGCGGCCCGATTCCGCCAGCAGATTGCCCGACGGATCGACAAAAATCGCCTGACGCGTGTACCAGATGTTGGCCACACGCGTAGCCACGATGTTGTTGTCCTGATAGACCTGCCCGGCGAGGAGTTCGGGGTCGAGGGCGGAGTTGATAATGGTGGTGGTTTTCGTGGACCCGGAATCGCCCAAAAGAAATACCAAAGGCAGATTGCCCAGTTTCGCGCCGCGGCCTAAAGTTGAACTCTTCAGCCGGCGAATCGCTTCGTGCACCAGCACGCCCAGATCGTCGGAACCTTTCGCAGGCGCGTTCTCGCTTCCCGATTGCTCAGCCTTCGACTTGCGGTAGAACCAGAGAAACGAACCCGCCGCAATCAGACCGATAAACCAGAGCCCGCCACGCAAGATCCAGATGCTTGCGCCCGGCGGATGCATCCACGTGCCCAGGAACCAGACCAGAACCAGGTAAAGCAGCAGAATGATTGCGGTGATCAAGTAAGCCAGCATGCGTCCCTATTTCCCAACCTGTGCAGCCAGCGTGGAAAGTGCAGATGCGCCGGAGACGAGTGAAAACTTGAAAATCAGAAACAGAACAATCGCCAACAACGAAGTGACCAAGGCGCCGATAGCCAGCCTGCGTACCCAGGGATCCGACTGCACCAGGCGAACCGCGTCGGCGGGAATCGCGCCTCGCGGAGATAGCGCCGCCGAAGGGCCGCGCACTCGGCGGATCTTCTCCTGCACGCTTGCCATGATGGAGTGCAAGTCGCCGCCGGCTGCGTAGCGGCCCTTGAAGCCGAGCAACAAACACAAGTAATAGACCTCAAGCAAGTCGGCGGTTTCAACTGAGTCGTTCCGATTGAGCGCTTTTTGCAGCTCCTGGAAAAATACTTCGCCGCCCAATTGGTGTCCGTACAGTTCAGCCTGCAAAGGCAGACGAGGCCAGTCGGAAAAAACCGGATTCCGGCAACCGAGTACGGACTCATCAAGGAACGCGACCACGGCAAAGATCACCTGCTTGACGTCTTCCGGGCTGCAGCCCCGGCTGCGGGCCTCCTGCTCGGCGACTCGCAGAGCTTGTTTCATCTGCGCGCGAAAGGATTCGGCGTTCGAAACCGCCTGCCGGTTGTAGCGCAGCCGCACGATAGCGGTAAACACTTCCTGGAAGGCGAGCGCCAGATTCCAGCCGCGCCGGTCGAGAGCGGAGCTCGAACCGCGGTAACTGCCCAGCGGAGTTGCATGCGACCCAGACATAATTTTCAGCTCTCCAGAAGAACCACTAATTCCATCTCCGGCGAAGGCAGTTCGCCGGGGACGTACACGCCCACGCTACGAGTCTGCATAATGTGCTCCCAGCACGGGCCAGCGCGGTTGATGGTGAAATATTGATTCTCCACCTTGGCGGCCACGGCCGAGGGCGGTACCTCCAAATGAGTCATTGCGAGCCCGGCCAAGGCTCGCTTCACGAGCTCAGGAACGAACTTCGCGGAACAGATCTTCACCAGTTGCGGAACCTTCGCAATTAATTCAGCCTCGGCGACCGGCGAGTGGATACCTAGAATCCAGCGGGACCGGCCGAAACAACGCTGGTCCTTGACTTCGCCTTCATGGAAATAACGATCGACTGCCTTTAGCGGGATCACAATCGCCTGCGATGGAACTACGATCTCGAGGTGCCGGCGGATGTGATCGTCGAGCGCGTCGAAGCCAGGGCCGGGAGCGCGATGGTCGTAGGTTGGCAGGGAACGCGGATGCGTATTCAAACCGAAGGTGCAAAGCGCACCCGCCAAGCGCGACATCTCGCGGAAAAGCTCCTCGGGATGGCCGTGCTTGGAGAGCAGAAGATGCCGAAGCGGGGTCAGGCTCGAGTTAATCGCATGGAGAAACCAGAATTGCGAGACGTTCCGCGCGGACATACTGGCTTGAAACTTTCCCACCGATTGTTGCTGCTCCTGCGAAACCGTGGCGCTCTTGTCCTCGAGGATTTCGACCAACCGCCGCAGCATTTCGGTCAGGCGCTCACTCGCGCTCAAGCGGAGGGTTGGCGGCACGAAAGCTGGGTCGTAGGCGAAATGCCCTGCTCCATCACGGATGACCCGAGCCATGGGTAGAGTAAGAAGGTCGTTGCCGGCTTCCGATTCGAGCACTAAGCGAAAGTTCTTATGCCCCAACTGAACTGGTTTTTCGTCACGACCCGTGTTTTCGTCATGCAGCATTTCAACTACGCCGCTGTAGCGCGTGCTCGCATCCGGACCGGATTCCAGCTTGCAGTTTTGGCCGTCCGGAAGCCATCGCGGAATGGCCAACGCAATAGTCAAATGGTCGGCGGTAGGAGGGAAAAGCGCAGCGATGTTGCGCGACTCCGGCACTGCATCACATTCTGGAATGGCGAAAGGCAGACCATCTTCGAATATTCCAAGAGCGTTCACCAGGGTCACAGTTCCGTTGCGCAGCGCATCAGCATCAAGTTGGCAGGCGGAGAATCCGTAGCCGTTCTTCCACAGGCTCGCAGTTGCGAAATGCACGGCATCTTCAAAATACCGGTTCTGCGCCTGGAAATGATGCGGGGCCAGATACATTCCTTCCGCCCACACGATTTTGGAAAGCAACTTCATACCCTTTAACCTGCCCGGAGCAGGTCATTGTCTCCCGAACCGGCTGCGCTTGAGAACAAGAATTTGACGCCCGAACCTTCAATCAATGCCTGGCCAGCGATGCTAGGTGTTTGCCCCTTTACTGTCAAGGTAATGGCGGTGTAAGGTGTAGGGCTCTGGAGCATTCGTAGAAGTGCCCTGAACCGGCTTGCTTTATCATTGAACCTGCAGCAGCCATGAAATTTGCGAATAAGTACGAGCTTTTTGAAGCTGTCACCAGCGGACCGGTGGAAACATTCTTCGCCAAAGACCTGGCTAGCGGCGAGCGGGTTGTGCTGCACATCTTCGAGGCGCCGGAGAAAAAGCCTGACCAGCCCACCGTGCAATGGGTGCTCGAATCTTTTCGCAGGGTAGCTCCCGATCCGCCGGGATTGGTACTTGAAACGGGCCAATATAGTGGAACGACTTACGCTTACCTGGTAACCAAGCTTCCGGATGACGCTGCTTTGCAGCGCTGGACACAGTCCTATCAATCGCATGAGAAGGAAACGCAGGAGATCGCGACTCCATCACCAGTTAGCTCGACCGAGGGTCCCGCCACAAAAAAGGAGTCATCGCCGGCGAGCGACCGGACACGCGAACAATCCACCACCGTACGCAAGGCCACCCCGCCGGGCGACTTTACGGCGGCGTTTTTGCAGGCGCGATCACCGGCGAATCCTCGGTCTGACGCCAATGCCACCAAGCAAGCGGATTGGGACGAAATCAACTCATTACCCGCGCCAACGGCACCGCAAAAGCAACCTGGCGAATTCACCAGGCAGTTTTTCTCCGGATCGCAGGAAGCGTCGCCAAAGCCGGCAACCCAGGCTCCTACTAAAATGCCGGAAGCAGGCACCCACCCCAATCGTGTGATCTCACCGACCGGCGCGGAGACGGCAAACGTGGAGGGCGCTGCGCCCCCTCGGCAGGAACCGAGCGGCGGCGGTCTGAGTCCGAGCTCTGTGCCACCGCCGGATCCCGGTGGTTTTACCGGCTTGTTCCGGTCCGATTTCAAGCCAGAACCTACTGCGCCTTCCGAGAGAGTTGGCATTCCTCCTAAACTTGACGATGGGAAGGCGGGGGACTTCACAGATTTCTTTCAGGGGCCGTTCGACGGAGCGCGGCTTGCGGAAACTCCCAACATTTCGCCTAAGGCAATAGACATGCCGCAACCCGCCGCCCCGGGCGAATTTACCATGTTGTTCGGCTCGGCAAAGGGCGGAGCCTTGGACACAATACCTCCCTTGCCGGGTCAGGTCGGAGATACCACGCAGAAAGCCGAGCCAGGCGCATTCACAAAATTATTTCCGGACGCGAGCCAGCCTGCGGCGCCGCCTCCTACCAACGTAGAGGTGCGGGCCTGGGAACCCGTGGCGCCGAAGAGCCAGATACCGCCAGCGAGTGAGCCGTCATCGACGCAGCCTCTTCCGGTTCCGGCGACGCCTTCAGCCACATCGTCGGTCGATCCAATGCTTTCAAAGCCCGCTGCCGGCGGCCCTGTGCGGGCAAGCGAACCGCCCCAGCCGGCTCGCGTCACTCATGTCTTTTCTGCGGTCGGCGGACGTTTGCCGATTAGCACTCCACTACCGTCTGGGCCCAGCGAATATACGCGAATCATCTCAGGCGGAATGGGAGGTCCAGCACCCTTGGAACCTCCGATCGCAACTGGATCGATGAACCCTGCTTCTTCCCTGCCCAAGATTGCAGCGCCGCCGCCGCCAAAATTCACCCCGCCTGCGCCTCCCCCTGCTATCAAGGCGCCGCAGGTGGAGAGCAAGGCTCCCAAACCTAAACCGTCCTATTTGCCCCTGATCATAATCCTGAATGTGTTGTTGTTCTTCGCGATCTTACTGATAGTGTATTTCGCAATGAAACGATAGGACCTGCCAACGAAGGTCAGCTCGCCTGCGGCAGCAGAATAAGCAGCTCCAGGTTGGGATTGGGGAAATCTCCCGGCACATACGCAGCCAGGTTGCGCGCGCGGGTAACTGCTTCCCAAGCCGCGCCGGACTGGTTCAGGCTGAAGTACTGATACTTCAACTTAACCGGAATCGCGCTGGGCGGGTTCGGCAAATGTTTGAGCTGGATGCCCGGCAGAGCCTGTTTAATCAGGTGTTCGATGTGGGTCGCCGAGCACACCTTCACCAGGTGCGGCACTCGCTGGATGACCACATCCTCGCTGGTTTCGGCATTCACTGCCAGATACATCCGCGTGTTGGCCAGGTACTTGTCGTTATCAATCGCGGTAGCGTAGATGGAGGGTTTCACCAGCTTCAGCGGCAGAGAGACGAGATTCGTGGGTACAACCGTCTCCAGCAAGGCACGCAATTTTTCATCGAGGTCAGAAAATATCGGACCCAGGGAGTCGTGGACGTACAGCGGCAAATCGCGCGGCCGCAGCTTAGGCGAAAAGGTGCTGAGCGAACCAGCCAGCGAAGCCATCGCCGAGTACAGTTCCTCGGGATGCCCTTGCTTGCCCTCAAACAGGTGACTGAAAATCGGGAAGTACGAATTGACGGTATAGAGCAGCCAGAAATTAGCAATGTCGGACGCGGTGAAGTCCGCCAGGCTCTGATTCTTTTGCCGCCGCGTGGCGGCAAGCTGGGTGCTGCGGGCGGAGAGAATCTCGATCAATCCGCGCAGCACTCCGGACAAGTATTCACTGGCGCTGATCTCGAGCAGGGGAGGGACGAAGCGCGGGTTCAAAAGAAATGTGTCCGCCTTGGTACGCTCCACGTTGGCGATGCGTAAAACCGAGCAGCCTTCGCGATTCTCATTCTCCGCCAGCAGCCGCAGATTCTTCCGCGCAATCTGCACTGGCTTCTCGCCCACCCCAGTATTCTCGTCGCGGAAAGCCGTCACTTCCGCCAGATAACGGCTGCCGCCACCTTTCTGCGCAATTGCGACGTTGAGCCCGCGCTGCCGGTAGTCGGGGATGGTCAAGTAAACGTCCAGGCTGGTCGCGCCGGGATCAAAGAAATCCGCCAGCGCCTTGGAGGGCGGCGGCGGGTCCGCATCCGGAATATCGAACAGCAACCCATCCGGGAAAATGCCGGCAGCCCGCGAGACCACAAGCTGTCCCTCAGCGAGCATCTCCTGATTGATGACAAGCTCGCTGAATCCCCATGCACAGAACTTCAGCGCCTGCAGGCGGAAGTTAAGCGTGTCCTCAATAAACCTGTCCTGCGTTTGCAGGTGTTGAGGAGTGAGGAACGTCCCCTTAGTCCAGATGACAGGTTGCAGTTGCTTCATAGAATTCCCGGCGATTGCCACGATAGCAATTCTAGAGCCGGGAAGCAAAGGGCAAGCGGCAAGATCCGAAGGTGTAGTGATAGCTGATCACGGGTGGGCCGACGCAGGTGGCCATGTCGGGCATCCGAGCTGTGGGCAGCATTCCGATCAGCACGGTGGGTTCGCCGGGCGGAAGAATCGGACCGCCTACGTGGGGCACAGGGCCGGTCACCATGGGGCAAGTGTGCATGTCGGTGATGCGAGCGGCTGGAGGCATGTTTCGGTCCTGTTCCTTTCTTTGTTAAAAGCTGTCACCTGACCCGCCCCCTCCGAAATCTCCACCCCCACCTTCAAAGCCGGATCCTGTGCCCAGTTCGGCGAACTTGCTGCCATCGTCGGCGATTTCAGGACTGTTGGGATTGTCCGGATCTTTGGGCGACTTCGGGCTCTCTGGTTTTGTGGGAGAGCTAGTGCTGGCGCTGCTGCCGGTTCCCGCCGCGCCGCCGCTGTTGATCAGCACCATGGTGCCCTGAATCGCGACGCCCGCGGGACCGATAGTGATGAATCCGCCGGGCCCAGCGAGGGTCAACTGCATGCCCGCCTGTATCACTACGTTCATCATGCCCTCAGCACTGAGGTTTTGGCTGACGGTAAGCGCGTAGTTCTGGCTCACCATGGTGTCACTGTTGCCTTGGATCTCCAGCGATTGGTTCTGCAGGACCTGCTCGGTGCGGTTCTGTCCTATATACAGGCTGAGGTCTCCACCAACCGCCTCAAAGCGATTTCCACCGATCGTCTTGGAAAAATCCTGAAGGATCTCTTCGGTGCAATCCTGGCCGACGGAGAGGTGCACGTCGTTGGCGACGTTGGCCAGCAGGTCGTTGACTACTTTGATGTGATAGTCGTTGCCGACGCGGTCGACGCGATCGGCGCCCACCGCCAGGGACATGTTCTTACTGATGGCTTCCACATGGTTGCCGGCGACGTTGAGATGCTTGTCGGCACCAATATTCTCAGTCTGGTTGGCACCGACGTTGAGATGGCGGTTGGAGCCGACGAACTCACGCGAATCGACTTCGGCGCGCTGGTCCATGTCTCGTTCGGCATTGATGAATATCTGTTCGTTGCCCTTCTTGTCTTCGAAACGAATCTCATTAAAATTGGCCGCGCCTCCGCCTTTCGAACTGCGTGACTTGAAGGTGCTGACCGTCTGGTTATCGGGCAGCGTGTAGGGCGGCATTTGTTCAGCGTTGTAGACGCGGCCGGTAATGATCGGCCGGTCGGGATCGCCTTCGAGGAAGCTGACAATCACTTCCTGACCGATGCGGGGAATCCACATCGCTCCCCAATTCCCTCCTGCCCAGGGTTGAGAGGTGCGGATCCAGCAGGAGCTATTTTCGTTTCTCTGTCCCTCGCGATCCCAATAAAATTGCACGATCACGCGCCCGTAGTTATCCACCCATATTTCTTCACCCGCTTTGCCGACCACCCGGGCGGTTTGAGGACCCTGTACGAAGGGCTTGGGCGTAACTCTCGGTGGTCGGAAGGGAACATCAGCATCCGCCTTAATACAGGTGAAATGGTTGGAATACGACTCGCCAGCACCCCCGCCGGTCAGGTTGTAGCTGCCCCCCTCGGATGCCACGTGTTGAACCTCGGTCAGGACATAACTCTTGTTCATATCATCGCGGTAATGATCTTCCAGGTCGAATTGATAGCCGGAGGTAAAGGCGCGGCAGGTGCTGGATCCATTGATCACCGTGTTGCTTGCCTCTTCTTCTTGCATGCGGAGCTTGGCCACCGCCCCGCCTTCCGATTGGGTCAGATGGTCGCCGGGATAATCGTACATCTCATAATCGGTATTGCCGTCGACCTTGACCACCGTGGTCTCGCTCGACATGAGGCTGGTGCTGGGAGTCTTGAAGTTGTAATCGGTCACCGAATATTTGCCGGTGCGCAGTTCCTGTTCCATATTCCAGCCGGTGACCACGTCTTCCACGTCCAATCCGCCGCCGGCTTGGTTGTATTGCGCCGTGGATTGGCCAGGGCAGGGCTGGTACGCAGTCGTAGAATCCGCCATCACTAGAGTATGTTTGCCGTTCTCATGCTCGAAGAAATAAAAAATACCAACGTGCTCCATCAGCCGGGAAACAAAATTAAAGTCCGTCTCGCGATACTGAACGCAATACTCTCGCGGCTGATACGTGCCGGTCAGCGAACTCCTGAAATCGCTGAAACCCGCACCGGCGAATATCAGCTCGATGATGTCGGGAATCGTCATGTTCTGGAAAATGCGGCAATCCGCATTGCGCGTGAGAAACCAAAGCCAGGGCACGACCTCCATCTGGTAGTGGGTGAAGCGAGCATCGGCGCCGCTCTGGGCGAAGCGGCTGACGAAACCATTGAAGTAACGCAGGGTTTGATCGGCCAAGGTGACGCTGATGGTGACATTTTGACCGACAATGTCGTCGAAGGAGATGGAATTATTGGTGGACAGAAGTTCCAAGTTGAATCGAAATAGGCGAGAAATCCCCTCGTTGCCCATCAACCCCTGCAGCAGCAGGGCGTTTTCGCCGAGAGGCGTGTCGATTGCGAGGAGGCGATTTTCCTGTGTGAACTGCGCCGAGCTTCCCAAGACTCACCCCGATGTCCGGTTCTCGTCTAGAACCGGACTAATCGATCCAATTCTACGACGTATAGCCCCATCGACGGCGTCTCCACACCAAGCAGCCAACGCACCGTCATCTGGCAAATGATGATCCGGCTAACTTCAACACCTGGAGTTTGTTCATTTCGGTCCGATTGTTACCCCAACTCATGAAGTTCGCCGAAGTATCTCCCGTATCTAAAAGACCAGCCGCATGACCGATCTCGTGCAGAAGTGTGACACGGTCCGAACTCCAGTTTCTGGAGTTGATGAGCACGAAATCGGACCAAGTTGTGGCAGCGCTCAGTAGCGTGCCATTCCATTCCTGCCCATGATACTTTTCGCTCCGATTGTTTCCATCGCTAGGGCTGCCAAAGGGGCACACAATCACAATGACACCAAATGCGCGTTCCGGCGTGAGCCTAAACCACGAGGTTTCTTGGATCATTCCGCGAACCTTCTTGATGTCGTCGATATCCTCGACCTCCCGGTCGTAATGCAGAATGTACTGAGGCGGCGGTTGGTCGAGAAGCGCGGGCCAGTTGTCGCCGGATAAGCTCGTTAAGGAAAGCCCATGCCGCCGGAGAAGATCGTTCGCCTTTTGTATCATCGCAGGCGACTGATCGTTCCACGTGCCTCCCTCCATGACCGATTTTGTCCAAAATATGGTCACGCAAAGTGTCACATGACCGGGATAAACAAAATTAGTGTCCAGCAGGCTCGAATTGGTGGAGTTGTGCCCCGCTCTCGGTCCGCCCAATGGTGGCCGGTGGGAGAAAATGTTAGTAGGAGGCCCCATTTTGTCCTCACCAAAACTCTCGTAGGGCTGCTAGCGCGGCCGAGCATCTAGGCGTACAGAAAGGCCCCATCCTCCGCCACGCTTACTTGAATCGAACTGAGCTTCTCCCCCTCGGCCATGCGGCCCAAGATCTGGCGCGAAATATCCGGCAGCAGAGAGTTGGTCAGAATGTTGTCCACGTTGCGGGCGCCGCTTTCGACTTCGGTGCAACGGCTGGCGACCGCGTCGATGAATTTATCGTCGTAGGTCAAGCCGATTTTGTGATTCTCCTGGATGCGCCGCTGAATCTTGCCTAACTTCAGCCTGATAATTTTCTTTAAGGCTTCGTCGCGCACTGGATAGTACGGCACCACCACCATGCGGCCCAGGAAAGCCGGTTTGAAAATCTTGTTCATCTCCGGCTTCAGGGCCTGCACCAGCGCCTGCGGACTGGGCGCGGTCTCTGGATCGGCGCACAGCTTCATCATCTGGTCGGTGCACGCATTGGTGGTCAGAATAATGATGTTGTTCTTGAAATCGATCACGCGGCCTTCGCCATCTTCCATGTGTCCTTTGTCGAAGACCTGATAGAAAAGTTCGAGTACGTCGGGATGGGCCTTCTCGACCTCATCCAACAACACCACTGAATACGGGCGGCGACGTACAGCTTCGGTTAAGACTCCACCTTCCCCGTATCCGACATATCCTGGGGGCGAACCCTTCAATGTTGAGACGGTGTGAGCTTCCTGAAATTCCGACATGTTAATGGTGATCAGGTTGTGCTCGCCGCCATAGAGGAGATCGGACAAGGCGAGCGCGGTCTCTGTCTTGCCCACGCCGCTCGGTCCGACCAGCATGAAAACGCCCACCGGCTTGTTGGGATCGTCCAGCGTAGCTCGCGAAGTTTGAATTCTCTGACTGATGACGTCCAGCGCATAGGACTGCCCGATCACGCGATTGCCTAAGAGACTCTGCAGGGCGAGGACCGTGGCAATCTCATCCTTCATCATTTTGCCAACCGGTATCCCGGTCCAACCGGAGATCACCTCGCCGACAATCTGCGCGTCGACGCAAACTCGAATCAGGCCGGCCTCGCCTTGCAGCAGGGCGAGTTGCTTCTCAAGCTCGGCGAGCTGAACTCGCAACTCTGCAGGATTGAGTTCAGTTTGAGGCTCTGCGACGGGAGCGCGCGCAGTCGCCGCGCTTCCTGACGCGACGCTCGTCGTTGCCGCCGGGGCATCGGTATGTGGATTTGGCCACGCGATAACCCCGGCAGCGTGCCCATCGCCGTCGGCGACGCCCTCGAGTTTGGTCCGGATGTCACGAATCTGGACAACCAGATCGCGTTCCTTGTCCCAACGCTCTCGCAGCATGGTGAGGTGCGCCTGCGCATCCGCCTTCTGCTTCTCGATTCCTGCCAGCCGTTCGCTGTGATCGACCCCCACGGCGGTTTCTCGCCGCAAGATGCGCTGCTGCACTTCCAGGTCATCGATCTGCCGAGTGGCGTCTTCTATCGCGGGAGGCGTGGCATTCTGTCCCAGCGACAGGCGCGCGCACGAAGTATCTAGGATACTGACGGCTTTGTCCGGAAGCTGGCGTCCGGCGAGATATCGGTGTGATAGCCGCACTCCAGCATTCACCGCCTCATCCAGGATGCGTACCTTGTGATGCTTTTCGAGCGAACCCACCAGCCCGCGCATCATCACCATGCATTGCGTCTCGCTCGGCTCTTCCACCTTCACGACTTGGAACCGTCGTGCCAGCGCCGCATCCTTTTCAAAATACTTTTTGTATTCGGACCATGTTGTAGCGGCAATGGTGCGCAACTCGCCGCGGGCCAGAGCGGGTTTCAGCAGGTTGGCGGCATCGTTTTGTCCCGCTTGCCCTCCGGCTCCGATCATGGTGTGAGCTTCGTCGATAAAAAGAATGATCGGCGTCGGCGAAGCTTTCACTTCTTCGATCAAACCCTTTAGCCTGTTTTCGAACTCACCTTTCACCCCGGCGCCGGCCTGCAAAAGAGCGAGATCAAGGGTTCGAACCATGACATTTCTCAGCGATGGCGGCACATCCCCTTGCGCAACCCGCAGCGCGAAGCCCTCGACCACGGCCGTCTTTCCGACTCCCGCCTCACCGGTCAGAATAGGATTGTTTTGACGGCGTCGAGTCAGGATGTCGATCACCTGACGAATTTCGAAATCTCTCCCTAAGACTGGGTCGATCTTTCCCCGCTTCGCGCTCTCCGTCAAATTCACCGTGTACTGGTCGAGATTTGGAGTTTTGCCTCCCGCCGCTTTCCCTGGCGAGGCGGCGCCAGGTGCTGCCATAGTGGCTGGCAGCGCTTCCTCGTGAGACTCGGCCACGATATTCATGAAGTCTTTGCGCAGGGCATCGGCCTGGATTTTCTGCATTTCTTTGCTGACGTCTCGCATCAAACGCCCCAATTCTTCGTTGGACGCGAGCGCCAAAACAGTAAAGCCGGTGCGGATTTGACCGGCGTTGAAATCGATCGATCCGATCGTCCAGGCTTCGGTCAGCATCTTCAACAGGGTGGGGCTGAGAGCAGGAGTGCGCGCATTTCCTGACTTCAATTTGTCCAGGCTGCGGCTGAGTTCCGCCGTCAGCCGGGACTTGTCGATTTCAAAGAACTTCGCAATGCGCGCAAAGTCGCCATCGGGCGACTCCACCAGCTTCGACAAGTAGTGCTCGATTTCAATGTCGTAGTGCGTGCGGGAGAGGCAAAGTCCGGCGGCAGCTTCCAGCGCCGAACGCGATGTGTCGTTTAATTTTCCAATTAATGCTTTCAGATTCAGGCCCATCTTCATCCTCCCACTACAGGTTTAAAATCGTGTCGCCGGGATCCCGGTCAAGCGGTGCCGACTTCAGCCAGGTAACCCAACCCAGCCGGGGCGCGGCGTCACCCTCAAAGCCAACTTCGCAGCGCGGGGCTTCGTCGCGCGCCAGCATAAGCTGAACATCAAAATCGAATTCATCATTGCAAAAGAATCTTGTCAGAGCCCGGAGCGGCTCGAAGGAAGTGCCCTCCGGCAGAAAATCGCGGTACTGTGCGAGCGTGAGCGGACCCAGCTTCACGCGCACCCGGGAACGCTGATCCCAGATTTCATCGCCCACCACCGCTCCTCCGCCGAGCTGTTGAGAGTCGTTGTCGTCATCTTCCATACAGGTCTGCGTAGCCGTGTCCAGGCGATACCAGGCGCCGGAGAATTGCTCGACCTCGACCGGAACCTGAAAGTAATCACTGATAATCGCCTCCAAAGCCGCCGCCGAACGCGACTGCATTCCGAAGAGCCCCGCAAAGTGCAGGAACGCGTCATCCGGAACCGCTTGCCGGTTCTGCAGCCCCGGCGTACCCAGGCCAATCAAATCGAGCAAATGATGAGTGAAGAGGTCTTCGTCCCCTAAGTAATAAGTGACGGGAAAGCGATGCTTCTCCCATGCACGATAAAAAAAAGAGATCATCCGATGATTGAAAATATCCAGAAACGCCGGCAGAGCCCGGTCTTTCGCTCGCGCTCGTTCGAGAATGAGTTCGGTGTAACAATAAGGAAGGACCCCCATCGGTCCGGTGAGCCCCATGAAGTTGACTAGCATTCGCGGCGGAGCGTCTTCCGGATAATCAATCTCCTGAATCTGGCTGGCGGGGAAAGCCAGCGTGTTGTTGGTTCGGAAATGAACGGCTTCCTCCTTCGGTTTGGAGAACCTGCCCACGGGCTGGCGTTCACTGTGCAGACGTTGCAGCAGCGTGACCGCCTGGAAAAACTCGAACGAACAGGCGTCCTCATGCAATACGTCTTCGAGTGCAGAATCTTTCAAACCAGAATCCTGCGTCCCGCCCGCGGTTGCCATTCGTGCAACATTTCCTTTCTTTGAGGAGTGGTCACAACCAACTGAGTGAAGCTGTTGAGCGATGCGCTGAGTCCGAGAAACCGCTCGACCACGCAAGCGAAGAGAAAAACTCCTCCGCCGACGAACTGATCCTCGTCGAGTTCCATTTCCACGCGCATCCCGCGCGCAAAATTGATGCCGCTTTCCGACGACACTCGCGCGAAATGCCGCTGGCTCCGCACCCGGAGAATACTATCGATCACATTCTGCGAATAAGCCGACCGGCCAATGTCGTACAACCTCAGAATCTGTTGCAGGCCCTCTTTGCCCTCGTCGACCAGCGATAGATAATTGAGCGAAAGATGCGAGATAAGACGCCAGAGTGCGCCTTTGCCGCTTGAAGGCCGGACCGGAGGAGTAGGCTTGCGCAGGGCCACAATGCGTTTCAGCGATGAGGATCCCTCGAGCTCGAAATCACCATCCTCATTTCCGAACGGAAGGCGTGAGGGAAGGTCGCGGTTGGTGCACGTGGTGCGAATCGACAGGATGTTGCCTTCAGGGTTCAACATTCGCATGGACAGGTCGATTAAGGACAAGAACATGTCCGTGCCTTCGTCGTTGGGCCGATTCGATGGCCGCCTGCGGGCAATCCAAAAGCACTCCTGCTTGCGGCTCAGACTCGAATGCCGTAAAGAATAGAAAGGTTCAAAGGTTGCGCTCTGCTGGGTCGCGGTGTTGATGCAACTCACTTCATCGACCGAGTAAACTTCGGTTGCATAAGGCCGGCGCACATCCGGGGTAAGTGGATATTCATACTTGCGCTGGCTTAGCTGGATGGGCTCGGCGACCTGGGCGAACAGATTAACAATCGGTGCACACCCCAGGCGAAAGGTCGTCTTCGAGAGCTCTAATTCAAGCCGTTGGCGCCGGTCGTCTCCCTCAACGTCCGAAATCAGAAACACGAACTCCACGGCATCTTTGAAGCCCGCCTGCCACACCGGCGCAAGGCCGGTCAGATCGACAAAAAAGAATTTCTCAGGAAAAGTGAAATATTCCATCAGCAGCCGGTGCCCGGCGAAGGAACGATGGGCGTACGGCAACATCCCTTCGTCCTCACCAAATCCAACCGCGTGCAGCGCTGAAGCGGGCAGCGTAATCGGGGTCACTTTCGAGCCCGGAGTGGGGTCGCGGACCAGAATACGATTAAGCCGGCTGAACAGCAGTTCGTAAAGCGTGTTGATGAAGCCGCCTTCACCATCGAGATGAAAGCGCAGCCGATCAATCTTGAGCTCCCGAAAGCTCGCGTCCGAGGCGCAGCGTAGCTCGATGCGGACCGCACCTGAAGAATCGCTCGCCTTCACCGGCGGCTGCAAGCGGCTCGGCACCTTCCACTCGGCGGACGCGACAGAAACCGGCCACAGCGTGGTGTCGTAGCAAGTGCGAAACGTGCAAGGGACTCCGTTAACCGGGCGTGAATACAACACCGAGTTTCGCGCGATCGGCAAGCCACTGGTGAGTTTCCCTTTTTCCGGATCCGGTTGAAACTCGGCAATCGACATGGAGGGAGTGGGACGGACGAGTTGCGGGTAAATAACCGTGAGCAGGGCTTCGCTGATTTCGGGAAACTCGTCATCAATCTTCAGATGAACGCGCGCCGCCAGGAAAGCGAAGGCCTCAAGCAGCCGCTCCACGTGCGGGTCTTCACATTTTGTAGGTTCGAGAACCAGGCGGGAAGCAACCTTGGGATTCTTTTCCGCGAACTGCACCGCCATCCTTCGCAGGTAATCCAGTTCCCGCTCGTAGTAAAGCAGCAGATCATCTCTCATTGGCGCCTCCCGCAAGCCGGCAGACGCCGCTCTTTAACTCGATGACTGTGTCAAACGAAACTGGCTCCGGAGACGGATCCATCAGCAGCATGCCGTCGATGCGCAGCCGCAGTTCCTGCAGGCCCGTTCCCCCTGACGAGTCGACAGGAGTCACGCGCACATTCGCCAGCCGCGGCTCGAACAACTTCACCACCCCGAGCAAGTGCCGCACCAGTTTCGCCTGGTCCGCCGCTGAACCCATGCTGTAAGTGGAAAGGTCGGCCAGCCCATAGACGAACAGGGAGCGATTCACTTCCTTAAGCGACTCGTCCGCATCCAGGAAGATACGACGAGTGTTCAGCAGCCATTCCAGATCGCGGTGTACCGCAGCCTTCAGCAAACGCACGGACTGAGAACGGGTCAGTGGAGCTTCAACCGCAGCTTTGGGTTCAAGATCGATCAGCCGATCCAAAACCGAGAGCGTAACGGTGATGTTGCCCTGGGAGCGCGCCATCGGGTTATCCTGCGCTCAATGCGCGAACGGGATCGAGGCGGCAGATGCGTTCGAACAGCTTTTGCTTTTCCACGGCATTCGCTTGGATTTTCTTGCTCAGCGTCATCACGGTAGCCAGAGCGGCGGCGACCATCTCTTTGTCTTCCCAGTCCTCGAGCTTGTGGGTGTCAATGGCTACGGCAAGATCATCGAGCAGCGGTTGAGCGATGGTGTCCTTGCCTGCGGCAATGCAAAGTTGGACGAGTTGCAGCTTGCGCTCGAATCGTCCCCGGCCTGACCGTTGCCCCGCGATCTCTTTCTGCATGATTTCGAATGCCTTCTCCGCCTGCCCTGCCTTGAGAGCCTCTTGGGCTAACGCGTAACTGTCCGTGGCTTTGGCTGGCCAAGAGGGAGCTGGATTTTGAGCAGCGGTGGGCGACGCCATGTTCTCCGCCGCCGTCTGTTCAGGCGCGGGCGCTGCTGACGGTCTCTCACTCAATTGTTTCAGCCAGGCTTTGGTTTCGTTATTGGCCGCGGGCGTGTCATCAAGCAGGCTTGCATCCAGCAACTGCGGTACGTCGTTCAGCAGGGCAAGCAACTCTGAGCGGATTGCCGCGGCCACGGGCGCATATTCGCTGCCCAGGCCGGTGCAGGCCTCAACCACCAGCCGCTGCAGATCCAGCCATGCGCGGCTGCAGGGCAAAGACATCGCACTCTCCGCCATCTCCAGCAGTTCGCTCCATTTCTCGGCCAGCGCCAGGCGCTTTATTTGCTGGCGCAATTCGGTGGGCGGCGCCTCCAGCAGAGTCGCATCCGCAAGCTTGGCTGCCGCGCGCAGCTCGCCCCAGCGCAGCCCTCGCATCATCAGATAAGGCGCTGGACTGTGCGGCTCCCGCTTGCGCAAAAACGCAGCCGCTCGGGCCACGCTGGCGATGACCTCGCGCCGATCAGCGGGCTCGGAGCTATTCATTACCGAGATCACGATACCCGCGGCACCGGGGTGGGCCACACTTGCATCCGTCGCCGAGGTGGTGCTGGCCTCGTCGGTGGCTGCAGCCGCGGGCGCTTCTTCCACGGGGTCGGGCTCCGTCTCTCTCTTCTTTTGCAGGAGAGTATGGACCGCGTGGCGGACTTCCTCGAGCGCGATCTTCAACTTCCCGAGGGAGGGAGCCGCATCCCCAAATTTTGCCGTACACAGCTCGTCAAGGCTTTTCTGCGCCTCCAGGCAACTGTCCAGATCCTTTTCCGCCTGGACGTAAAACGCCTTGGGAGTTTCGACGAACGCCTTATCAAATGCCTCAGGCGCCAATTTCCCTTCGGCCAGCAACTTCGCCCGTGCCTTTTTGTCTTTGTCAGCTTTGGCCTGGTCTTCGTATCCCACCGTCCTGGATTCCTTCAACTTGAGCCAGTCGTATCCCGCACGGACCAGCGGAGTACTCTTGAGCGGAATCTCAAGCCCCGATCCCAGCCAGTCCAGCGGCGCAGCCCGCAGTTCGGAATCGCCATCTTCAAGCGGAGGGTAGAGAGTGTCCCAGAATTTATCAATCAGGCCGTGACAAAGCACCAGCCCCTGCCGAAGCCCAGAAAAGCCTTCCGTGCGCAGCGCCGCCTCGGTCAACCAAGCCGCCAGTTGCAGGTCTTTGGTTCGAGTGGCGAGAGCTTCTTCGGCCAACTTACGGACCAGTACGTAGTCGGCAACCTTGCGCTCGTGCTCCCAGGCTCCCTGCGCGAGGTTATCGTCTTGCCGCCGGGCTTCTTTTATCTTGTCGTAGAGCAACAGCTTGTTATCGTAGCGGATGTCTTGGCCACTCGGATTGTCACCGGCAATGGGATTTAAGAGATCGGCTTGCAGAGGCATGAGGCGGTGTCCACGTTAGTCTGCGGCCGGAGTGGCCGCTTGCGCATTGGAAAACTCCAGCGAGCGAACTTCCAGGAACGGAATTTCCTCGCCATCTAATAGCCAGATTTTCTCTCCTGACGGATATTCTTTGCCGTGCTCGTCGGCTGCCCAACTGGTAACTCGCCCGAGCCAGACCGCTTCGTCGGGATCTTTCCAGGAAAAGGGATAAATCGCCGGGATAAGCACTTCCCCGAGCTCAGTGCCCTTAAAAGACGGGCCCGTACGAATCAATGCCGGAGCCCAGAGCGTATCGCGCAACCGCCGCGGCGGCTGCATTTCCAGCGAAGCTATGTGTTCAAACGGAATCCACAAATAGGCGCCGGCGGCAAACACCTCCAGGCGGGCGCCGATATCGGGATCAGCATCGCGCAAGGACTGGAACGGCCTGCCGTTTAACTGCCCGGAGGGGCTGGCCAGTTCGCCATGAGAAAACTGCTGCTTCTCGAAAACCTCGTGCCGCGTCTTCTCGCCATGCAGCACCGAGTAATACAACACAGCTCCCAACTCGGTTTCTGCGTTCCCTTGGGCCAGCACAGCCAAATGTTTCTCTGCGCGGGCGTAGTCGCCAGAGAAACACAGCAACTCGAACAGAAATGTGCGCTGCGCAACATCGGTAGGATGCTCACGCAGATGCGCAGTCAGGGCCTGTTGAGCTTCACGCACCTTGCCTGCATCGAAAAGTTGTTTGGCTGTCATTTCCAGCTTCCCTGGTCAGCAGCAAAAGGCAGACACTTCACACGTCCGCTTGGCGCGATCGTCCCAAGCACCACCGAGATCTCAATTTTGCGTCCCGTCCCGGCAACCGGGCGTGTAAAACAAATCTCAATCGGGACTAAACAACCGGACTTCCGGCGCGAAGCGACCTGCGACAGACAAAGCCGCGAAGCCGCCAAGCGCCGGAAGAATCCACCACTCCTCAAAAACGACAAGCCAGCCTTATGCCGCCCAGGCTGCCAGCGTTTCCAGACTGAAGCCCTTGGGCACGAATGAAGCGAGTGTGCCGTCGTCGTTTTCCGCGGCATACGCTATTTCAATGCTCTGGAAGGCGAACGAAACCGACTCGGTCGGATTTTCCGACGAGCCCGATTGCTGGTGGCCGGTCACGATGGCGTCCCCCAACGTGATCTTGAAGTAGTCCTGCTGCGTTCCCCCCACCGGCTTGTCATAAAGAAGAGTGACGGTGGGTATGACCGTGGCCTTCACGCAAGCTTCGAACAAGAACGGCGATGTCTTGTCCAGCACCTTCATAATGCTGAGGTTGGAAAAGTCAGCTCGCCCAGCCTTGGATTCCTTGCCAGAAGCGCCGACGCCGTAGGTCGCAGTCTGGTTGGTGCCAAAACTGAACGACAGAACGTCGATCGCATTGGTCTTGCTCGTGCTCGGTCCGTTAATACCGTTAATGATCAAATACGCATTTACTGCCATTGGCTTTCTCCTTGTCGCTTTAGCGCTTGAATTTTAACTTCCGTCGTTCCATCTGTTTCAGGCACAGCCAAGGCCGTGCAATTTATGGTCGTGCCAGCCCGCGATTACTTCGCGGGAGCAGGCAATTCCGCCACCAGGCGGAGCGAGACTGTCAGCTCATCCAACTGGAAGTGTGGTCTCAGGAATGCCACAGCCCGGTAGACGCCCGGCTTGCCCGGCACTTCACTCACATCAATGCGAGCCTCTCGCAGCGGCGCTTTGGCTTTGGCCGCGGGCGACGCCGTGTCATCGGGGATCACGTACTTGCTGATCCACCGGTTGAGGAATATCTCGGCTTCCTCGCGCGACATGAAGCTGCCGATCTTGTCTCGCATCATCGCCTTCAGGTAGTGCGCGAAACGGGAGACCGCCATGATGTAAGGCAGTCTGCGCCGAGAGCCGTGCGTTGGCGTTCGCCGAATCGGTGTCGTACATCTTGGGTTTCTGGCAGGTCTGGACGCTGAAGAACGCCGCATAGTCCGTGTCCTTGCAGTGTACGAGAGGAACAAAACCCAAGTCCGCCAGTTCTTTTTCACGGCGATCCGTGATCGGAATCTCGGTCGGGCACTTCAGTGCCAGATCGCCCTCGTCGGTGTAGAAGTTGTGGACCGGAAGACCTTCGACCAATCCTCCACCTTCGACTCCGCGCATCGCGACGCACATGCCGTACATCGAGTAGGAGTTCGTCATCCTCGTACCCAGCGAGTAGGCCGCATTCATCCACAGGTACTTGTTGTGATCCGTGCCATCGACATGTTCTTCGTAACTGAAGTCGTCGATCGGCTTTGTATCCTTGCCATACGGGATGCGGGCCAGAGTCCTGGGCAAGCATAGAGCCACATAGCGGGAGTCTTCACTTTGGCGGAAGGACTTCCACTTGGCGTACTCCGTGCTGTCAAAAATCTTGGCCAAATCACGCGGCGCGCCGAGTTGGGTAAAGCTCTCCAGGTTCAGCAAGTCCGCGGCAGCCGCGCTGACAAACGGAGCATGCGCCTGCGCTGCCACGTGGGAAATGCCTTCGAGAAGCGCCATGTCCTCGGGATGCTTGCCAAACTCGTAATCTCCAATCAGCGTGCCGAAGGGAGCGCCGCCAAAGACGCCGTATTCTTCCTCGTACACCTTCTTGAACAGCGCACTCTGATCGAATTCCGGCGCTTTCTCGATATCCCGCAAAAGCTCCTTCTTGCTCACGTTCAGGACCTTGATCTTCAGTCCTACCCCGGTTTCGCTGTTATCCATCAGGTGCTTCAGACCACGCCAGGAACCTTCCAGCTTCTGGAACGTCGGGTGGTGAAGGATCTCATTCAGTTGGATGGAGAGCAGGTGATCGATCTGCGCGATGCGCGCGTTGATCATCATCTCTGCGTCCTTGGCCACGGTCATCGAGCCTTCGAGGACCTGGGCCACGAATTCTTTGACCAGATTCTTGCCGCGCTCGCGTGCCGTGGTGTCGGCGCCAAATCGTCCCTGCTCGACGATCTGATCGAGCAGCCCCTTTTCCTGGGTACTGAGAACTTCTGCTTCTGCCGGCTGGGCCGTCGCTCGATTAGCCATTGGACCCTCCTTCTTTGTTTCCCATTTCGCCCTTCAGCTTGTCGAGCTTCTCGGTGTTGCCCACTGCGTCGAGCAGCAATTCTTCCAGCTTGTCATTGCCCTGAAGCGTGCCCCGCAAGTCCGCCAGCCGGGTGCGCAATGCCAGCAGTTCCTTGAGTGGCTTTACCTGCTTGGCCACGTTCCCAGGCTCAAAATCTTCCATCTTCTTGAAGTGCAGGTCGACCTTCAGCTGCGGAGCATTGGGATCGTCACTGAGCTTGTTCTCCACCGCAAAGGACAGGTGCGGCTTCATGCCCTCGAGCACGGTGTCGAAATTGTCCGGGTTGACTTCCACAAATTTGCGGTCTTTCAGCCGGGGCAGCGGCTGCTCGGGTTGGCCGGTAAAGTCGCCCAGGACGCCCACGACAAACGGGAGTTCCTTGATTTCAATTGCGCCGCCAATTTCCACGTCATAGGTAATCTGCACGCGGGGCGGGCGCACGCGGTCCAGCTTGTGCTGCGCGCTTTGTCTAGCCATGTGTTCTCCTTCCAGGACTTTCAGACTTCCTCGACCCTCAGAAGCTCTCTGTCGGCCAAATGGTACCGCTCAGCCGGAAAACTGATCGTTGAAGACAATTCAAAGAAAAGGCCGCTGATGACGGAGATGCCCCTGACCTTATGCCAAGGTGGTGCTTCGGTTTATCACAAGCGCCAACCAGAGTCAAGATCAAGCTTTATCTGCGCTGGGTCTGGCTCATTTCCCAAGAACATCACGCCGAAGGCGCCGCTCCCACCAGCGGGGAAGGATCTGGTGGGGAGTGTTTCAACCTGACCCACAACCCCTCATCTGCACGCCAGAGCCCGTTTCCCAAAGCTGAAAGTCATCAAAAATTCGCCCCTATTGCCCCGCTGCAGCAAAATAGTGATCAAGATCGGTAAAACGTTACATAGTCGAAGGGCAGTTCGTCGACTTAACTGGGCGCTGAAGAACGTATGATTCGCATCAGACATCGCTTGAGCGATGCCGCAAACGCTTCTCCTGTCGTCCGATTTACTTGTGGGCGGCATCGGCTTTGAGCATCAAGGCCGGAATCGCTCCCAACTATAAAAGCGACAATTGACTGGTAATTCCCTCATTGACATGAGTACGGGTTACGACCAGACTCACGGACGCTGGGACGATCTCAGCCATGTTCTCGCAGCCAAAATCCAGCTCAACAAGTGGAGTCGAGAAGAGGCGCAGTGACAGTAGCCTCCCGGTGGCGATTGGCGGGGCTTTCGCCACGCCGCCTCAGTCCGGTTTGACTTAGTTCTGTTTCCTCTTCCCGCTCATCGAACCGGACGGGCGGATTTCCCGCATCCGGCTCTCGGAAAAGACACACGATGTTCTGGGTGACGCCGTCTGCGACTTCTGAACACATCGCGGGGTGGCTAGACTCATCGTCAATCCCCATGTCCTTCGTTGCTTCTTGCGTCCGTCTTTAACTGAGGTCCCTTCCCTCCACCGACATTACTCGGCTTCCTCGGTAGTACGGACCTCTCCGTCACCCCATACGGCCCGGCCTGTCTCTCACGAGTTGCCGGTTGATCGCATCTGCCATCACCGCTGGGGCTTCCCGTGTTGCTACTGGTCAACTTTGCCTGCTTGCCGTCGCCATTACCCCGGCAGGTCTGATGGACTTCATTCGCTCGTACTGTCCCATCAGCGACGGCCCACCCGATTACACGGCGGGGTGACTCCTGCGTTAATCGTTTCGAGGCCTGCTCAGCGTTCACTTACGTTACGGCCTGCATGCTCGCCAAGTCACCTAAGTGACCCTCTACACCAGAGGCTCCGACGGCTTCGTTTCCTCCACCGCCGCTCCGATTGCTTCCGGGTGGAGCGAATCAGTTCCCGGGCGGGACTTTCACCCGCAGTCGACCAGCGCCTTTTCACGGCGCACGCGTAATCGCGATTTAACGCCAAATATGGCGATTCCCTAATTTCCGAGTAGTCGACGACCCCGCCCCCAACTATAACTGCTGGCTTCAACCCCTGACCAAGTCCACGCCTGCCAGATGATGACCGAGGTGCATACAATTTCGATCGTCCCGAAGAACACGTACCCAGCATAAGCGGGCGGCCGGTCGCCGGTGGCCAGAGGCACAACGAATTGCAGCAAAACGACGGCTAAAGTCTCAATGCCACCGGCGATGATATTCGCCAGCCGGTTCGCTCTAAACCGCAGTCGACACGCCAGAATCATGCCATGGGTATTTCCAACAAGACCGCTGAACCCAGCAGAGCCGATTGTGGGAGAGACGGGGCTGGATTTCGCGAGCCAACAATATCGAACAGGGCAAGAACGTCCGTACAGGTAGTTGAACATCGCGAAGATCCGCAATAGAGACAACTGCTCCTTTATGTCTATGTGTCGTGCATGTCAACCTCCTAGGAAAAGGCAATGCAGGATTTGAGTTGCGCTCCCGCTCAGGCACCGGGATTGTTTTTCAGTATGGGAGCGTTGGTTCCCCCGTCAACGGATCGCGTGCGCTCTGCAGGTCAGTGAAGTGCAACCGCTTCGGTCGGCGCGTGGAAGTCAAGGTTCTGGTAAACAAGGGTCTGGCGGGATCGTAGGCACCAAGACGCAAAGGAAAATTAGGGCAGAACTAGTGGTATTGGCAGTTGGAATTGGTCCGTCGGAGTAGATAGTCTAGTTGGCGTTCATCCTTTCGAGCCGTTCCCGACTCTGGCCAGTCTCGGCAGGGTGAGGACGGTAGTTCATGAACTTCCTTCCGAAATCACCTTCTATAGCGCTCCTGCGCCTCGATCAACCCGGGAACGTGCCCGGATCGCCAGAAAGCTTCACGACACCAACGCGGGGCTGCGGCGGGCCGGGTTCGCCGTCGGGTGGCTGTAACCCGCGACTTCGGAGGCCTGGATGAGCGAACAACCAGTCGCTTTTGACCGGGTAACCGGACGGCGATTCGTCCGTGCCGTGAAGTATTTCTTAACGTCCGAGGTGCGCTGGCAAGCGCGTGGCCTGTTCGCCTTACTCATCGCTTTCGCGTTCACCATCAACGGCCTGAACGTCCTCAACAGCTATGTCGGTCGCGACTTTATGACAGCGATTGCCCATCGCGACCAGACCGGGTTCATTCGGCAAGCCGTCCTTTACGTCGGCGTATTGGCGCTATCGACGGCGGTCGCGGTTCTGTACCGATTCACCGAGGAGCGCCTCGGGTTGTTCTGGCGGGTGTGGCTGACCCGACGGATCATCGGGCAATACTTCTCGGATCGTACGTATCTTCACCTCAAGGAGTCGGCCACGGTCGAAAACCCCGACCAGCGGATTGCCGAGGACGTTCGCACGTTCACGGCCACCACCCTGTCGTTCACGCTGATGTTCATGAACGGAGCACTTGCCGTGTTGTCGTTCTCAGGAGTGCTCTGGACGATCAGCCCGTTCCTATTCGGTGTCGCCTTCGGGTACGCTGTGATAGGCACGCTGGCGACGATCTATCTGGGCCGGCCGCTGATCGGGCTGAACTACCGCCAATCGGACCGAGAGGCCAGTTTCCGCTCGGACCTGATCCACGTCCGCGAGAACGCCGAGTCGATTGCCCTGTTGCGGCGGGAAGGCCGGCTGACGGCCCGCCTCCTGCGGCGTATAGATAACTTGGCGGACAACTTTCGGCGAATCGTCGCGGTGAACCGCAACCTGAGCTTCTTCACGACCGGGTACAATTACCTGATCCAAATCATCCCGATGCTGATTGTGGCGCCTCTGTTTATTCGTGGGAAGGTGGAATTCGGGGTCATCACGCAATCGGCGATGGCCTTCACCACATTGCTCGGCGCGTTCTCACTCATTATCAACCAGTTCCAGTCCATCTCATCGTTCGCCGTCGTGATCGCACGGCTAAGCGCGCTGGTCGGCGCCGTCGAGAAAGGGCCGCCATCCGGCCGGACGGGCGTCGCGGTGGTTGGGGACGACGGACGCATCGCTTACGAGGGACTCACACTCTACTCGCCCGAGGGCGGGCGTGAGTTACTCAAAAACCTGACTGCGGACATACCGCGCGGGACGAGGGTACTGATTATCGGGCCGAACGAAGCCGCTCGTATGGCCCTGTTTCGAGCTACCG
Organism: uncultured Acidobacteriota bacterium; assembly: GCA_963696635.1. GTDB lineage: Bacteria > Acidobacteriota > Terriglobia > Terriglobales > Acidobacteriaceae > JABDBE01. The sequence continues at coordinate 423,301 of CAVOKX010000016.1, read as the reverse complement.
CCGGCATCTGGCCCGCGGGAGTCGGGACGCTTGTCCGCCCGCCGCTCGAGGGGATCTTTTTTCTGCCCCAGCGACCGTACCTTCCACCGAGAACACTGCGGGACCTCCTCCTGACCGGGCAGGAGCAGGTCATGACCGACGACGAGATCACGGCTGCCCTGGGCGAGGCAGGTCTGGACTCCGTTCCGGCGCGTGCTGGCGGGTTGGACAGCGAGCACGATTGGCCGACCATGCTCTCGGTGGCGGAGCAGCAATTACTCGCCCTCACACGGCTAACCCTCGCACGGCCTGCCTTCGCCATGCTGGATCGAGTGACTGCCGCTCTCAAACCGGCGCAGGTCCGCCAGGCGCTCCGGCGTTTCGACGAGAACTCCATAACCTACATCACTTTCGCCGAGGACGCTGAATCGCTTGAGCTGTACGATGCGCTGTTGGAGATCGACGCTGACGGTGCGTGGAGTTGGAGACGGACCGGCCATGGTACAAGCGCCGAAGCGGCGTGATCCTGCGACACGTCGGGCTTCCAACGTCACGACGTTGTTCGCCCCGCCACCTTCGTCGCGGGATAAAAGATCTTTGCATACTTAAGTCCAAAGCCAAGCGCGAGGAGCCCTCCCCTGCATTGTTCCCAGTGGGCGTCACGGAAAGCAGGTTCCAGCTGGCTACCTGGCAGGACGTCCCTGCCGCTCTGGTTGTAGGAGCAACGACTGTTCTTGATGGTGAAGTCGGTTATTCCGTCACGGTTGAGATCGATTTGATAGCTACTGTTCTTTCCGATGACCTTGGGTCACAGCTTTACAAACGATCTTTGCGTCAGATGGTTGGCTTAGCGCAAGCAAGGTTACTCCCGCCGCACTTGCCGCGAGCGCATACGCGTTGAGCTATTGGAGAACTGCCTCGGAAAGATCAACTGTCTTGCGGGCCCGGGGTTTCATAGAACCTCCGCAGGTGGTTGATTATCCGCGCCCTATGATCCACGAGTCAACCGCTCGATTTCTCAAGTGACGTTAACAAGGCGATAGCGCTCAAAACCCCGGTCAGGGATGTCAATGAGCGTAAACGCGATATTTCGCTATCGGGAGATTTTCCGCGCGTACAATCAGTCGCGCCTACAGGTGTTGGCTGGTCGCTACGTTGACTTTTTCCGCAGCCGTTAAGCCGCGAGGAACCACGAGTTCCCCACCCCCCCGACCACTAGCCGGCCAAAGACTCAATCGCCTTCAGCGCATCTATAGGCAGCGCCAGGCCGATGGCAGCCAAGTCCTGCTTCATGTGATCGGCGTCTGAGGTACCTGTCAGCGGCAGCATTCCGACCGCATGCGCGAAGCTGAAAACAACCTGGGCCGGAGTGGCGTTGGCGCGCACGGCCAGCCCTGTAACCAGGGGATGCCGCAGCACCTCCTGATTCGCAGTCAGAAGCGAGAATCCCTGATACGTAATCTTTCGCCCCCGGCAAAACCGTCGTACATCCCGGTCCCAGCCGAGCCGGGCGTAACAACGGTTCTGCACAAATGCAGGCATTTCGAGATGTATGGCCGCCATCTGCTCAAGATGCGACAGCGAAACATTGCTCACCCCGAGCAGACGCGCGCGCCCGGCATCGCGCTCCTTCACCATCGCCTCCCAAACCTCGCTATCCGCATCGGTCCAACCATAGCCGGAAGCGGGCCCGTGCAGCACGTAGCTGTCGACGGAGTCGGTCCCAAGATGTTCGAGTGAACTAGCCATCGATTGCGCAACCTGATCGGAAAGACTGGCCGCGGGATCATAAGGCAGCCGGTGGTCCTGACCCGGCCGATAGGTAAATTTCGTCTGCAGAAAAACGTCCGAGCGCGTTACCACCCCCGCCCGATAGGCCGCGGCCAGCCCCTGACCTACGCCAGCCTCGAAGTAATGCCGCCGCTGGTTGGCCGTGTCGATACCGCGAAAGCCCATCCGGAGCGCAAGCTCGACGAGGGCCGGAGTACGGTCTTCTTTCCACGCGGTGCCATAGAGGAAATCGGGAAGGGAAGAAAGCTGCTTGTTTTGCATCGCGCTATTCTGCCACGATCATGGCCTCGCAACTAACTATTTCATTCCATTCTCTGCTATGCTATTCTATGGTTTCGCAGTACAGATTTCTCAGCAGGTTCCCCATGAGAGACGCGGACAAGATTCGGATGTATGGCAGGGAAAAATATGTGCTGGGTGCGCTGGAGCGGAAAGAGAAGAGCTTTTCGATCCGGGCGGGTGATGTGGTCCGCGAGCTAGAAATGAGTGGGCGCGCGCCTGCAGTGTGTAGCGCCCTTAAGAGCCGCGAATTTCTGCGGGACAACAATTTGCGGCTTGTTGCCAAGAGTGGTCCAAAATCCGGACAGAGCACAACCGTCGTCTACACCTACGAATTTGTCAAGACGAATCCACCTTCCTCACAGAAGGAGGATGCCTGGATTCGGCTGCGCGGCGCCCTTAAGGATGTCTTCGCTGAACTTGGTGGTGGCGAAGCATATCTCCGCGCTGAGCGAGACAATTTCTTCCCGCCGAAGGAGAGTGAATGAGCCGCATCTATTGGGACACGATGCTCTTCATCTATTGGCTTGAAGACCATCCGGAATTCGCGAAGAGAGTCGATGCGATCCATTCGCGAATGAAAGAGCGGCGAGATGAGTTAATCACTGGTGCTTTCACTTTCGGAGAGGTGCTGGCTGGAGCCTACCGGAAACGCGCTCCGCACCTCACGGACGAGTTGCAGCGTTCGTTGCAGAACGTAGTGGCAGAAGTGTTGCCCTTTACCATCGCAACTGCGGGACACTATGCCAAGATCAGAGCGATCCCTGGTGTAACACCGGCTGACGCTATTCACTTGGCTTCCGCCGCTCAAGCCGGTACCGATCTGTTCTTAACGAACGATAAAAGGCTGGCCGGCAAGACGGTGCCAGGAATTCAATTCATTGCTTCGTTGGACACACAGTTGTTCTGAAGGTGGGCGACGGCTCAACCTTTCGCCCAGCCGTGCTGGCATCGAAGTTGAAACTAGACAATACTCCGGCTACGCGAGCCGGAGGCGGGGCACTGGTTTCGTCAAGCTGCAATATTTCTCTCGGCATGAAGCGTGGCGCAATAACCTGCCCCTCGCGTGACATGTTGCTGGTTGCTTCGCGAGAGTTTCGCACAGGGCTCGGAGCGGGTGGCGCCGGTGGCGGAGTTGGCGCCACCAGCGCGTCGATCAATTGCAACTTCGCCAGACCTTGCGGATAAAGAAGTGGCAGCAGCAGCCGCCGCCCACATCAACAGCCTGCAACGCGAATGAAACCAGGGTTGTCCAGCCGCGGTGAGAACGGCCAGCCCAAGGAGAGTCGAGCAGGGAATCAGCAAACATGGTGTCGTCCAGAGTTTCGGTCTTGTTCTATGGACACCGGCAACCAGCCTTGAAGGCGCGCAGCCGACGATTATTCTGAAAAATAAAAAGGCCGCGCTTGGGCGGCCTCGATGGGAACTTTTGTCGTGCCTAAGGTGTCGCGAGTTTACTTAGGAGCTGGAGTGGTCGTAGCCGGCTTGGTCCCGCCGGCTGGTGCCGCGGGCCTGCTGGTCGTGCCCGCCGGTTTCGTGGTTACGGGCCTGGTAGGCGCGGGGACGCCGGACTGCGCGTTGTAGGCGTCGACGATCGCCTTGGTGATATCTACAGATGGACCAGCCCAGAGCACGGGTCCTTGCGGCCATGGATTGGAGGTGTCCATGATCAAGCCAAATCCCTTGTCGCCCGCATATTTCACGATGATGGGAGCCATCTTTTGCAGGATGCGCTGGGCTATTTCGTTCTGCTGGCTCTGCGCATCGTCACGAGCATCTTGAACGGAACGCTCAAGTTTCTTCTGCTTCTCCTCGACCTGCTTAACCAGGGCTCCGCGGGAATCTTCATTGAGTTTATCGCCCTGCGTGTTGAGCTGCTTCTTCAGGCTCTCCACTTCGTCGTTCATGTTTTTCAACTCGCTCTGTTTGGGCTCGAGTTTTTTGCTGAGGGCCTCGAAGTCGCGCTGGCCTTCGTTGCTGGCGAAGATTGCCTGCTCGATATTAATCGTGCCTATCTTGCTTCCCGTGCCGGCAACAGTAGGATCGGGAGCGGTCGCAGCGGCACTGGGAGCTGCGGGCAACGCAGGGTTCGCACTGGCAGTTTGAGCCAGGGCAGCGACCGAGAAAACGAATAAGGTGGCCAGAAGAAATCGCGCAAGCTTTCTTGTCATTGGATTGCTTGAACTCCTTGGAAATTGTTTCGGGAATTTCGCCTCAAGGTCTTTTTCACGGACCATGCTGGGTCCCGCCCCGAAGCCATCCAGGCCGTAAGATCAAACGGGGAAGGCGGACTCTAACACCCAGCGTCTCACGCCCAATCTTCAGGCGTGACGACCACCCCGTACCATTCAATTTTCAGGGTGCTGTAGATTTCATTATAGGAACACTGCTGCCCCAGCGTCAAACTGCTTTCGAATCGTGGACCATCCGGCGACGGCCAGATCCTGACTAGAAGGTTGTTGCGACCGTGAAGCGGAATGTCTTGCGCGGCTCCCTTAGCTGGTAGGGGGGAGCAAAAGAATTTCGGGCGAGTTGAAAGGTGTAGTCTCCCGCCGCGCCTAGCGGGAACATGCCGCGGGTGATCGGAATCGGGGCGTTCACCGTAGAGTCCAAGCGTAAGGGGTTATACGCCCAGTAGACACGGAAGGGTGCGTTGATTACCGGCAAGAATACTTGCAGCTCCAGTCCGGTTGACATTCGGGGAGTCCAATTGGTGCCGGGTACTGGGCTCAGATACTGCGAGAACTTCTGCGTGCTTCCGCCGACGCAGTTGAGACCGACATCCAGCGCAGGGCAGCCAAAAATTGTGCTGTTGATCAGCTGGAATTGCCCATCATTGATCTTCAGCTGTGACTGTCGAAGGATCGGTTCAATGCCCAAGTCGACGAATGGCGCCAGAGCCACCGGACCGGCGATCGTGATCCGGTATTCCAGGTTGCCGACCACGCTCAAGTCGCCGCCGGGAAAGACAATCTGGTCCAAGGGAACCGGGATCGTGTAAGCGCCTTGCAAAGGGTTGGCCGGATTCTTCGGCACGATCGAGCCATCCGGGTTGCGCAGTTGGATGCTGGTGGTGTTGGGGAGAAAAGCGACGGGTGAGATGGAGCGAATATCGAAGCCACGCAAATCATTTTCGCCGCCATCGTAGAAGCGCTGAAACGGAGGAGGTACCAGCCCTCCATAACCCGTGAGGAAAGAGCCCTGCACGCGGAAACCAACTGTGTTGCGTCTCTTTTGTACGGGTATCCAGTGCGTATACTGCGCCACTGGACGTATGGTCCTGACCGTCCCGCCCAACCCGGCAAATTCGGTTCCCAGGTAAATGCTGCTGCCGGAGTGGGGAAATAGCGGCCGGTCGACCGAGCTTTCAGAAAAGTTGGGAGTAATCTTGCTGGTAATGATTCCGTTTAACGCGTTCGGGCCGCTGATCCCGCTGAATGACAGGAAATTGAACAGCGTCTGCGATGCCGTGGTCAGGGCTACGATAGAAGAATCGTCGAGCGAGTAACTGATGCCTACCCGCTTGCGTGAACGATGGAGCGGATAAGTCAGGTTAATCGAAAAGCCCTTGCTGGACTGCGTGTAGTTCTGCAGATTCTCCTCCAACACCGCCGGCAGGTTAATCTGCTGACCGCTGAACAGAGCCGCTTGCCGCGCTTCATCGTAAGTGAACTTGGTGAAGTAGATGGTGAAGCCTGTCTGCAAAGGGCGGTCAAATAAATAGGGTTCAGTAAAGCTGAATGAAACGCTGCGCTCAAGATTGCCGATGTTCGCCTGCACGCTCAAAGTCTCGCCCAACCCGAGAAAGTTGTTGGTGCTGTAGTTGAGCCCAACGAATGAGCCCGCCAGACCACTAACCCCGCCGCTCAACCCGATGCTGTTCTTTCCTTTCTCCTTGACTTTGAGGGTGAGATCGACCGTACCTTCTTTTTCGTTCAGGTGACGTTCGGTGACATTGGGATCGTCGGGCTTCAAATTGTCGAAAAAGCCCAGCTGATTCAGCCGCTGGATACTGAGCTCCCAAAGCTGCTGGTTGTAAATCTGGCCTTCTTCCAGAACAATTTCACGCCGTATCACCTTGTCGCGAGTCGTGGTATTGCCCTGAAACTCGATTCGCCGCACATAAAACTGCTTGCCCTCGTCCACGTCAATATCGAGGAAGACGAGTTTCTTTTCCTCATCGAAGGTGGTGTTGGGAATGGAGGTGAAGTTGATGTATCCCAGTTGGCCGTAGGCTTTTCCCAGATTTTCCAGGCCTTTCGCAATTTTGCTTCGATCAAAAACGTCGCCATCTTTTATCGGAAACAGGTTGCGCAACGCTTTAGTGTTGCTAACAGCCTTATTGTTCTTGAAGGTGATTTCGCCCAACTGATATTGGTCCCCTTCTTCGATAGGCATGGTAATGTCCACGGACTTTCCGGGACCGCTTTGCAGCAGCGGAATGTGAAATCCCTGATGCCCGCTATCGTGGATGTTGGTCTTGGGCTCCTGAACCAGCACTTTGAAGTAACCGCGATTCTGGAACTCGGCGCGAACCCGCTCGGTGTCCTCCTCGAGCTTGGTGGCATCGTAAGTTTTCGAGAAGATATTCTCCAGGAAGATGGAATGCGGGATGCCGATGGGCTTGAGGTTCTTCATCGCGCTGCGCAGGATGCGGCTTTTGACGTGCTTATTTCCTTCGAAGATGATCTTGCCTACCTTGACCTTCGGTCCCTCCTTGATCACGAAGGTCAAGCTTACGGCATTGGGCGGAATGGGATGAATCTCGGTGCGAATGGTAGAGAATTGTCTGCCGTGCTCGGACAGCAGTTCTTTGATCGTGACCTCGGCCTTTTTCACTTTGGTGGGATCGTATTGGCTCTCCACCGATAGTCCGACTTTGGCCTCCTTGAAACGGTCGAGGACGTTGCTTTTCGAAACTGAACTCAGACCCACGTAGTTGATTTCCCGGATGGTTGGGCGCTCCTTGACAATGATGTGGAGGATCCATCCCTTGGGGGATTCTTCTCGTTCGAAGCGGATATCTTCGAAGTAGCCGGTATTCCAAAGGGAGTGGAAATCACGCTCGAGGGCAGCCTCGTCGTAAATATCTCCGGCGTGAGTGAAAATTCGCGCTTTTATGGTTTCGGCCGGGATACGACGGTTACCGCTAACCACTACTTCGGAAATTACATCCCGCTGCCCCATCGCCCCAGAGCAAAGCAAGAAAAAAGTCAGGAGGAAACCGAGCAACGGACGTACTCGCCTTGCGCAAAGTTTTGCAAATGAACGAGATGGCTCCAGTGCGATAACCGGGGCTCGCCATGCGCGACCGTGCCTGCCCTCGATTACCGCAGGGCCATCCTGATGAGTGCGATGAATCGCCACTACCTCAAGTTATGGAGTGTGGAAAACCGCAATTATACGGTAGAGCAGTGGACACCGTCCAAGCACTTGCGCCTCAATCGCCCTCAGGATGCCGTTTGGAAAAGCTCTACTTCAACCAAGACGGAATAAAACGTGGCGGAGTTGCCCAAGTCTGTAAGTTTTTCCGAAGTAAGCACATTAATGTTCCGCCCCTCGGGACCGAGCTTCGCCCAATGAAGCCGCGCGCAAACCACGCCAGGCTGCACCGCGCCGTCGACTCGGGCGCGCAGAAGTATATCGCCGCGACGGTTGTAAGCGCGCACCTGATCGCCATCCGCGATTCCACGAGTCCGGGCATCGACGCGATTCATTTCGAGCAAGCCGACTTCCTCCATCTCCTGAATCGTCGGCAAATTTGAGAATGTTGAATTGAGAAAGTTGTCGGATTTACGTGCCAACAATTCCAAAGGAAAGGTTTTCGCTTGTTCACTGTGCCGCGATTCGGCGGGCGGTTCGAAGTGCAGTACGGGATCTAAGCCTTGAGCCTTGAGAGATTCACTATACAGTTCGGCCTTGCCGCTAGCCGTGAAAAAGTTGCCACGAGCGAAAGGCAGAAACGCTTCGTAAGTGGATTGGGTGGGGAGAGCCGGCGCTGGCTGTCCAGAGGAGCGAAGCTCCGCGGCTCCAAAGTTCAATCGAACATGCGCTTCCCGTTGCAGCCGTTTCCGGTCGATTCCCCGAAGCCACGGATGGTCTGAGTCCAACGCGGCATCGATCATCTGGTCGACAGACTCACGAAAACACTCGTCCTCGAATCCCATCTTCTTGGCGAGCGCGCGGAAGACTTCGACATTCGAACAGCATTCGCCCACCGGCTCGATGGCTTGATCTGATACCTGCAAAAAGTAATGCCCGTAAGCGGTCTGCAGTTCCTTATGCTCGAAAAAAGTGGTGGCAGGAAGAACGATGTCAGCGTAATCGGTGGTGTCGGTAAAGAATTGCTCGTGCACAACCGTGAACAGATCGGAACGCTGCAACCCCCGAATCACTTCATTGTGATTGGGACACACCGCCGCGGGATTAGAGTTGTAAACGAACAGCGCCTTGACGGGCGGGTCATCCAGCGTATTCAGAGCCTTGCCTAATTCCACCATATTCACGATACGTGCGGGCCGCCCTAGAGTTTTAAGCATCAAGTCCGGGCGCTCCAACCCATCCCCAGCCCGAATGGGGGCAAAGGCTCCGCTGGTGGAAAGTTGCAACCCGCCCCCGATCTCCTTCCACGATCCGGTAATACAAGGCAGCATGGTGACAGCACGCGTCGCCATGCCACCACCTTCCGACCGCTGCACTCCATAATTCAATCGAATGACCGCCGGATGGGTCGTTGCATACTCCCGGGCTAACTTCACAACGTCGGATGCCGCGATTCCCGTCCACTTCGCCACGCATCCCGGTGTGTACTGCCGCACTTTGTCGCAAAGTTGTTCGAATCCCACGGTGTAGCGCTCGACGTAATCCGCATCATATAGCTTCTCGCCGATGATCACATGCATCATGCCCAGCGCCAACGCAGCGTCGGTGCCGGGATTGATCGGCAGATACCAATCCGCGCACACCGCCGTGCGAGTGCGATAGGGATCGATCACCACTAGCTTCGCACCCTGACGACGTGCCTCTTCAATGAAAGGCCACAGATGCACATTGTTGCCGTGGATGTTCGCCGCCCACGCAATGATGTAGCGCGAATGGCGAAACTGTTCCGGCTCGGTGCCCAGTTTCACCCCAATCACCGACTTCAGGCCGGCTTCGCCCGCCGCAGAACAAATATTGCGCGCCAACTGCGACGCGCCCAGCCGATGGAAAAAACGCCGGTCCATGGAGGCCCCATTCAGCACTCCCAGGGTGCCACCATAGGAGTAAGGCAGGATAGCCTCGCTGCCAAAGTCGGCGACGATCCCTTTGAAACGAGCGGTGATCTCCTCGAGAGCCTCATCCCAAGTGATACGCTGCCACTCTTGCGTATGTGGATCTAGCTTGTGTGGGGACGGGTTTTCAACCCGTCCGGGCGGAGCAAAGCTCCGCAACTGAGCCGGCCCTTTCGGCCCTACCCGCCGCATGGGATACAAAACCCGGTCCGGCGAATACACCCGATCCAGATACTTGGCGACTTTGGCACATAGGAAACCACGGGTCACGGGGTGCGCGGGATCACCCTTGATTTTTGTCGCTCGGCCGTCCTCGACAGTAATCAAAACTCCGCAAGCGTCTGGGCAATCGTGCGGGCAGGCGGCGTGGACGACTCGCTTCATGACCGTCCAATTATAGAGTGGCCGGACGAGCAGGACAAAGAACAGAAGGTGGCTGGTAGGGGCGCCAACAATTACGTAGCCCCGGACGCCCCGTCCGGGCAAGCAAAGCTCGACAGAGATCGTCGCCGAGCTGCGGGCTTCTTAATGCCATGCAGACGAGGGCATCGGCCCCTCAGTGTTTTATACTGGAACGGAATCCTATGGCAGACAACATTCATATCAAGCTCCCAGACGGGAGCGTCAAGGACGTTCCCAAGGGCAGCACTGCGCTCGATATCGCCAAGTCCGTCGGCCAGCGGCTTGCCGATGCTGCACTCGCGGCCAAGACCAACGGCGATCTCATCGACCTTACCCGTCCGCTGGAAAAGGATACCGACCTTCGCATCCTCACCGATCGCGATCCTGAGGCGCTCGAAGTCTACCGGCATTCGTCTGCCCACTTGTTGGCGGCCGCCGTGCTGGAACTTTTCCCCGAGAGCAAGCTTGGTCACGGCCCTGCGACCGAGACCGGATTCTTCTACGACTTCTATCGTCCCACTCCGTTTACTCCGGAGGATTTGGAAAAGATCGAAAAGAAGATGCAGGAACTAGTGCAGCAGAACATTCCCTATGCGCGTGAGTTTCTCCCCCGCGATCAGGGACTAGAGGAATTCAGAAAAGAAGGCGACTTCATGAAGTGTCATTTCATCGAGCATCTTACTAAGCCCGATGAAAAGATTTCTGTTTATCGTACCGGCAAGTTCACCGACTTCTGCCGCGGACCGCACCTGCCTTCGACTGGAAAAATCAAAGCTTTTAAGCTGCTAAGTATCGCCGGCGCATACTGGCTTGGCGACGAGAAGAATCCGCAGCTGCAACGTATCTACGGGACTTCGTTTTTCTCGAAGAAAGACCTCGACGACTTCCTCAACAAACAGGAAGAGGCCAAGAAGCGCGATCATCGCATCCTCGGAAAACAGCTCGATTTGTTTTCCATTCAGGAATTGGCTGGCCCGGGGCTGATTTTCTGGCATCCCAAGGGTGGAATCATCCGCAAAGAGATGGAAGACTGGATGCGCGCGGAGTACATCAAGCGCGGCTATTCGCTGGTCTACACTCCGCACGTGGTGCGGCGACAGTTGTTTCATGTGTCCGGCCACGAGGGATACTACTCGCAAAACATGTTCGACCAGATGGAACTGGATGATGCGGAATACCGCCTCAAACCCATGAACTGTCCGGGCCATATTCTGATCTACAAAGACTCGCTGAAGTCGTACCGCGACCTGCCGGTGCGCCTGGGCGAGTTGGGGACGGTTTATCGCTACGAGCGTTCGGGCGTGATGCATGGCCTGTTGCGGGTGCGCGGCTTCACCCAGGACGATGCCCACATCTTCTGCACCCCTGAACAAATCGAAGAAGAAATCGTGGGCTGCATCGATTTCGCGCTCGAGGTGTTGAAAGACTTTGGCTTCGATAAGTTCCAGACCGATCTTTCCACCTGGGATCCAAACGACCGCAAGAATTTCCTGGGATCGGAGGATCAATGGAACCTGGCCAACCGCTCCCTAGAAAATGCGCTCAAACGACGCAATATCGAGTACAAGGTTATCCCCGGCGAAGCAGCGTTTTACGGGCCGAAAATTGACGTCAATCTGGTGGACGCGATTGGGCGATTGTGGCAACTCTCGACCATCCAGTTCGATTTCAATTTGCCGCAGCGCTTCAGCCTGGAATATGTCGCCGAAGATGGCACGCGTAAGCAGCCAGTGATGGTGCATCGCGCGTTGTACGGATCGGTTGAGCGCTTTTTTGGGGTGCTGCTTGAGCACTACGCGGGCGCGTTCCCGGTGTGGCTCTCCCCCGTCCAGGCGGCGATGATTCCGATCGCCGAGCGCCATGTTGACTACGCGAACAAAGTGGCCGATCAACTTAAGTCCGCTGGCGTGCGCGTTGAGGTCGATGCCCGCAACGAAAAGATGAATGCCAAGATCCGCGAGCATGCGATGCAGAAAGTGCCGTTCTTATTGGTCGTGGGTGACAAAGAATCCGAAGCCGGCAAAGTCAACGTCCGCACGCGGGGCAAAGAGAAGACCGAAGACATGCCAGCCGTGGAGTTCGTGCAGAAGATTAAGAAGCTGATCGCAGAGAAGAGCGCGACCATCTAGCGATCTGCCGAAAGCTGGTAGACAGGCGTTTTGGGTTTGAAGGGGCGCGGCTTCCAGCCACCCCGTTACTACTTTCTGCGCGGGCCGGTCAAACTTGGAATGTCGCTGAGAGTGTCGCGACAGTTTTCAAACGCTGCTAGGAGATCTAAATGTCGTCTGACTTTTCAAAGAAGCGCGTGGCCGTTCTAGGAGCGGGAAAAATGGGCGGAATCCTGCTCAAAGCGCTTTTGGAAAAACAGCTGTTTTCCAGCAAGACGACAGTTGCCACCGTCCAGCATGAAGAGAAGGCTCGCAGCCTCGGTAAGAAGTTAGGAATTCCCGCGAGCACCGATAACCGTTCTGCGGTTCGCAACGCCGACATTATTCTCGTCTGCGTGAAGCCGCAGATTGTCGACCAAGTGATCGAACAGATCCGTTCCGGCGTCACCAAGAACCAGATCATCATCTCGGTGGCTGCTTCGGTCCCAACCAGCCGGATCGAGCGGGCATTGAAGCGCGCGGTACCGGTGGTGCGCGCCATGCCCAACACACCTTGCGTGGTCGGTTGCGGAATGACTGCCTTGTGCAAGGGAAAGTTCGCTACGGCGCAGCACCTGGAGATTGCAAGCACGCTTTTCGGCGTCGTGGGCAGAACCGTCGTGGTCGACGAGAAGCTAATGGACGCCGTGACTGGATTGTCTGCGAGCGGGCCGGCTTACATTTACATCATTCTGGAATCCCTGGCGGAGGCGGGTGTGAAAGTTGGCTTGCCTCGCGACGTTGCCACCCTGCTGGCGGCGCAAACAACCATGGGCGCTGCAACTGTAGTGCTTGAAACCGGCGACCATCCTGCATTGCTCAAAGATGCAGTCACCACCCCGGCCGGATGTACTGTCGACGGCCTTCTCGAGCTCGAAGAAGGCAAATTGCGGGTCACGCTGATCAAAGCCGTGGTGAAGGCTGCGCAGCGAGCCAAAGAACTGGCAAATGGCTGAGCTAAGAAAACTGCTGTTGTTTCTGATGGAGGCCGGGCGTCCCCGCCCGGCTGGACGGGCCAGAGGCCCGGTCTCCATTTACATTTAGAATCGCGCAGTGATTATCGGGGTGATCTCCGACACCCACGGCCTGCTTCGGCCTGACGCTCTTGCTGCTCTGCAAGGATCCGACTACATCATTCACGCTGGAGACATCGGCGACCCGCAGATTCTCGATCAACTGGCTGCGATTGCTCCGCTAACGGCCGTACGCGGGAACGTCGATCACGGCGCGTGGGCGCACAAAATTCCGGCGACGAATGTGCTCGAGGTCGACGAGGTATCCATCTACGTACTGCACAGCCTTGAGGAACTCGACTTGAAGCCGGAAGCAGGAAAATTCTCGGCGGTCATCTACGGACACAGTCATGTTCCCAAGCAAGAGTTGAAGAATGGAGTGCTCTTCTTCAATCCGGGCAGCGCCGGGCCAAGACGGTTCAAGTTGCCGGTGACTGTGGGACGGCTGACGATTGAAGACGGCAAGATCGAAGCCATGATTCTTTTTCTCGAGCCGAACCCGTAGGTCCGGACGCCCCTGTCCCGGCGGTGAGCGAAGCTCACAGGGCTGCCGGGTCCGCTACAATCCTCACAGTGTCCATCCAGTTCCAGATCGAAGCTCGAAGTGGCCGAGGTCGCACCGGTCGCTTGCTCACGCCTCACGGCGAAATCGAGACGCCGGTCTTCATGCCAGTAGGAACACTGGCCTCGGTTAAGGGCGTTCCGCAAGACGTTCTGGAAGAACTCGGCGTCCAGATTCTTTTGGGAAACACCTATCACCTTTACTTGAGGCCGGGGGTCGAGCAAGTCCGCAAGTTGGGGGGACTGCATCGCTTCATGGCGTGGCCGCGAGCGATTCTCACCGACTCTGGCGGCTTCCAGGTATTCAGTCTGAACGATCTGCGGAAAGTCACGGAGGACGGTGTGACGTTCCGCTCGCATCTGGATGGCTCTTCGCATTTCTTCAGCCCGGAAAGCGCGATGGACGCGCAGATCGGCCTGGGTGCCGACATCGTCATGGCGTTTGACGAATGTACCGAGTATCCGGCCGACCGGGAGCGGATGCGCGCCTCGATGGAACTGACCCTTCGCTGGGCCGAGCGAAGCAAGAAGCATTTCGAAGAACATAAGAGCGAAGTGCCATGGAGAAATCACGTGCGGACAGCCGCCCAATCCCTCTTCGGAATCGTGCAGGGCGGGATGGATCATCAGCTCCGCAAAGAATCCGCCGAGCGGACCATCGAGATTGGCTTTCCCGGATACGCCATCGGTGGCCTCAGTGTGGGTGAGCCGCGAGCCTTAACCCGCGAAATCGTCGAGTCGACACTCGAACATCTCCCCGCCGACAGACCGCGCTACCTCATGGGGGTCGGCACGCCCGAGGAAATCGTCGAATACGCCAATCTCGGCGTCGACATGATGGATTGTGTCCTGCCCACGCGAGCCTGCGCGGCACGGACTGCTGTTTACCTCAGAGGGGAAAATCTCTATCAAACAGGCTCGGTATGCCGGGGACGCGGCGCCGCTCGACCCAAATTGTGGTTGCCGCGTCTGCCAGCGCTACTCCCGAGCCTACTTGCGGCATCTGTATGCGTCGAATGAGGTCTTGGCCCAGGTCTTAAATACCGTCCACAATCTGACCTTCTACCTTGACACCATGCGGGCAGTGCGTCATTCTATTTTACTTGGGAAAGAGACTGGTTCTTCGTGTGTCTGGTCTCGACCGAAACCATAGCTCGGCATCCCCGGTTCGTGTCCGAAGCTGAAGGAATCTCCGGCCTCATAGCGCGAGAACTCCAGCGGTAAAATTGCAGAGAGCCAGTGCGCCAGCGGGCGCTGCTCTGAAACTATTTCGTGGGATTGGATTTCAGTCTTCATTATGAGCGTTGAGCACTTATTGGCCATACAACTAGGCAGTGGCTCGGCAGGATGGTTGGGGTTTGCCCCGCTCATCTTTATTTTTGCCATCTTCTATTTTCTGCTCATCATGCCGCAACAGCGACGCCAGAAAAAGTGGCAAGCCATGCTGAACGATTTAAAAACAGGGGATAAGATCGTGACCACTGGAGGCCTGCGGGGCACTATAGTTGCTATTAAGGATGACTACCTCCACCTGCGGGTTCCTCCTGACAATTTGCGGATCGAAGTGAGCCGTGGCTCGGTGGCCTCGGTGACCACTCCGGAGGAAGCGGCGAAATGAGACCGACTCGGATGGGGTCTGCGTTTCAAGTCGTGCAGCACGGGCGAGGACGCTCGCGCCTGCATTGGGCAATCGGAAATCATTCTTTATGAATAAGAATCTGGGTTGGAAAGTCATCGTTATCGCGGCCACGCTGCTGTTTTTCCTGTTCGGCATCACTGGCATACCGGAACAATGGTCGCGCAGTGGGCTGCTGGCGGCATTGCAGAACCGCATTCACCTGGGGCTCGACCTTAAAGGCGGCACTCACCTGATACTGCAGGTGCAGGTGAACGATGCCGTCAATGTCGATTCCGACAACGCCGTCGAACGCCTCAAGGCCGATATGCGGGCTCGTAAGATCAATTACGCCGAGATCAGCAAACCTGATCCCGTCAACAATCCTGACAAGATTTTGCTGAAGGGTGTACCGCCGGAGTCCAGATCCGATTTGCTCTCTATCGTGCAAGATCGCCTTCCCGAATATGATTTGACCTCGGGTGCGGATAACGCTTGGACAGTCTCCATGAAGCCGCAGGCCCTGGCCGACCTGAAAAACCGCGCCGTGACCCAGGCGATTGAAACCATACGCAACCGCATTGATCAGTTGGGCGTGAGCGAACCCATCATCGAAGAGCACGGACTCGGGCAATATCAGATTCTTGTACAACTGCCCGGTGTGGACGATCCGGCGCGGGTGAAGGAAATCATGCAGTCCACCGCCATGCTGGAAATCCGGCAATCTTTCGGCGGCCCTTATCCGAGCGAGCAACAAGCCCTGCAGGATAAGGGCGGAGTCTTGCCGTCGGATCAAGTGTTGATGCCAGGCCGCAGCGTTGGCACTAACGCCGGCGAAGGCGGGCAAGCCTGGTACTTGATTTCGCGCGCGTCGGCGGTCACCGGGCGCGATCTGCGCGCAGCGGACCAGTCCCGGGATGAGAACGGACAGCCTTCGGTGAGTTTCACGCTGACCGGCGAAGGGGGCCGTCGTTTCGCCAGCTTTACCGGCGCCCACGTCGGCGACAATCTCGCCGTCGTGCTCGATAATAAGGTGCAGGAAGTTGCCGTCATCAAAGACCAGATCCACGATCAGGGCGTAATTAACGGGCGTTTTACGGAGCAACAGGCGAAGGACCTCGCCATGATTTTGCGCTCAGGTGCTTTGCCTGCCGGCATCAAGTATCTGGAAGAGCGAACTGTGGGTCCGTCGCTAGGAAGCGATTCGATCCGCGCCGGTGTAACTGCCGCGGTGATCGGCATGTTAGCGGTGCTGATCTTTATGCTCGTCTACTATCATGCCGCCGGAATCAATGCAGACATTGCCTTGATTTTGAACCTGGTCATCCTGCTCGGATTCCTGGGCTACAGCGGCGCAACGCTCACCTTGCCAGGAATTGCCGGGGTGATATTGACGGTCGGCATGGGTGTGGATTCGAACGTACTGATCTTTGAACGCATCCGCGAGGAATTGCGCAATGGGAAAACGCCGCCGTCGGCGGTGGAACAGGGCTTCGGCCATGCCTGGATCACAATCGTGGATACGCACGTCACGACGATTGTTTCGGCAATCATTCTGTTCATCTTCGGTACGGGCCCGGTGCGCGGCTTCGCGGTTACGCTCAGTTTCGGTCTGTTCGCGAATTTGTTCACGGCAGTGTTCGTATCACGCGTGATCTTCGATTGGCTGCTGACTCGCAAGCAGCGCGGCGAGGCGTTGAGCATCGGGTAGTGACAGCACACGTCGCCCCGGACGCCTCGTCCGGGGTGAAGGAAGAAAAGGAGTTCTAAGCGGCGTGGAATTTTTTCGTAATCCCAACATAGATTTTCTCGGCAAGAAGTGGTACTTCCTCGCGTTCTCGCTGGTGTTCAGCGTGGCCGGTGTGTTTTCCATGCTGTTCTGGCACCACATCCCTTACGGCGTAGACTTTCGCGGCGGCACGCTGGTCTATGTGAAGTTCGCCGAGGCACCGGATAACAACGCTATCCGCGCCTCGATGGACCGCGTCGGCCTCCACAACGCCCGGATCCAGAGCTATGGTGCGGTGGGGAGCGACGAAGTACTGATTGATGTCTCTGAACAGGAGACCAGTGAGCAGGCGCTCGACCGGAGCAAGACCCAAATCATTAACGCACTGGAATCGAATGCGCCCGCCGATAAGCAGGATTTGAACAACTCCAGTTTCCTCACCATCAAGAACTATCTCATACAGAAGGATCCACTGCACACGGGTACGGATGCGGAACAGCGGTATACCGCTCAGGCTCAGGCCATCGTCAATTACCGCGACAAGGTGAAGAGCGGCGTATTGCATTCCATGGACGAACTGAAGGCGGCAGCCGATCCTGCCGTGGTCGCCTCGTTGTCGGACGGCTTCTTCCTATCCAATTTCGCCGTGCGCAACGTGGAAATCGTCGGACCGCAAGTCGGAGGCCAGTTGCGCAAGCAGGCATTGCTGGCCACGGTTTACTCGCTTGCCGGCATGTTGGTCTATCTGGCCTTCCGCTTTGAATGGATTTACGGCGTGGCTGCAGTCATTACCGTCTTCCATGACACGTTGATTACGGTGGGGGCATTTTCTCTGATGAACAAGGAGATCTCGTTAACCGTAATCGCAGCCATTCTCACCCTGATTGGCTATTCCAATAATGACACCATTGTGGTTTTTGATCGCATCCGTGAAAACCTGAAGCTGATGCGGCGGGAGAAGCTGTCAGACATCGTCAACCGCAGCATTAACCAAACTCTGAGCCGGACCATCTTGACAGCCGGTTTAACATTCCTGACAGTCTTGGCTCTATATGTGTTCGGCGGCGAAGTACTGAAGGGCTTCTCTTTAGCTCTGGTGATTGGCATCTTAATTGGAACTTATTCGTCGATTGCCATTGCAGCGCCGATTCTGGTGGCTTATCAGGATTGGCGCTCGGGCCGGGGAAAGCCGCCAGCGATGGTTCCAGTCGCCCGGGAAGCTGGTCGCCGGGAAAAAATGAAGGCTAAGGCTTAATCCCGCCACCGGGGCGATTTGGCAACCATAAGTTTGTGATTAACCGAGATTTGAGGTAGTATCGTCCGGTTTCGAGTTGTTCGATGCAATACATAGCTGTCTGGGGAGCAAACTGGGTGCAGCCGGTGTCTAAATGGTAGTTGGGGTTGTGTAGGAGAAACCTTATGTTTGAAGACAGCCTGATAGAGTCCGGTAACCGGCTCAAGACGAAGCGGGGTATTTGGACTTTCCTGTCGTTTATTCTTGAGGCCGTTCTGGTCGGGATCTTGGTATTAATCCCATTGCTGTTCACCGAAGCTCTACCCAAGACGCAGTTGATGACCTTTCTAGTTGCTCCTCCTCCACCGCCCCCACCGCCCCCACCGCCCGCCGCAGCTCCGATCAAGATCGTAAAGCAAGTGCAGACCAATATGATCAACAACCAGCTGCGCACGCCCACCAAGATTCCTGAGAAAGTACAGATGATCAAGGAAGATGAAGCGCCGCCACCAACCATGTCAGCGGGTGTGGTCGGAGGTGTTCCCGGCGGCATTCCTGGTGGGTCAATGGGTGGCGTCATCGGCGGTATTATCAGTTCTACCCCGGTCGCCGTGCCCAAGGTGGCTACGCCACAGCGTGTTCGCGTGTCCCAGGGCGTGACCCAGGGACTGCTGATCCGCAAGGTACAGCCGAATTATCCACCCCTGGCCCGGCAAGCGCGCATCCAAGGTAGTGTGCTCCTGCAAGCCGAGATCAGCAAGGACGGGACCATCGAAAATCTGCGTCTCATCAGTGGTCATCCTATGCTAGCCCCGGCAGCGATAGAAGCGGTGAAGCAGTGGAAGTACAAACCGTACATTCTGAATGGTGAGCCGGTCGAGGTGGAGACGCAGATTACGGTGAACTTTACACTGTCGGGGGGTTAAACCCTAGGCAGCAAAGGTTTTTTTAATGTGGCCGAGGAGTTTGAGGACGATTGTCTCCCCCAATCCTTTCTTTACGCTGACTCAGGAGCGGGGCGTCCGCGGAATTCAAGCCTGCAGCCTCGGCCTGCGAGTCCGACAGCGTTTGCACTACAGACCAGCAAGCGGCAAGCGATTACCAGATCTCTGAGGAGGAAAAGCAACTCATGTTCGTAGCCCATATAGCAACCCACACTTTAAGTCACATGTCCACCATGGCGGTTTGGCTGTTTCAGGAACAACCGGTGGCTTGGGACCCGATCTCGCTATGGAAACAGATGGGATTCATCGCGAGAACCGTGGTCGTAATTCTTTTCATCATGTCTGGCTGGTCCATCGGCGTAATGATTGACCGAGCCATGGCTTTCAGCGCGGCACGCAAGCAATCGCGGTCATTTGCTCCCGCCGTGGCGGGCGCACTGCGTGACGGTAAAATCGATGAGGCCATCAAAGTGGCCGAGCGTAATAAGAAGAGCCATCTGGCGAAAGTTGTGACCGCCGGATTGATGGAATTCCGGGCCCACCAGGAAAGCGGTGAAATTCCCGGGGAGACCATCGAAGCCTCCAAGCGCGCCTTGGAGCGCACGGAGGCGATCGTCCACGCTGAGCTTAAGCGCGGTTTGGGCGGTTTGGCTACCATCGGCTCGACCGCTCCCTTCGTCGGCCTGTTCGGTACGGTGATGGGCATTCTGAACGCCTTCAAAGGCATTTCTGAACAGAAGGCCACCGGTCTGGGCGCAGTCGCAGGCGGTATCGCCGAAGCCCTGGTGACCACCGCCGTCGGACTCTTTGTCGCCATCCCGGCCGTGATGATGTTCAACTATCTGACCGGGCGCGTGGAAGCCTTCGACGTGGAGATGGATAACTCCTCGAGCGAATTGATCGATTACTTCCTCAAACGGCGGGGAATGCGCCGGTCCTAGCCGCTGAGCAGGACTGGTTTTCGACCTTGAGTTGCTGGCTGGCGCCGGAGGGTTCACTTCGGCGCCGCGTGTTGACCTCCACAGGGCGACGACCGGTCCAACTGCCAGCCGATGAGGGATCCAGTGCGCAGGAGAGTAAAGTATGTCACTTAACAAAAGAAACGAAGGAGCCAAGGTCAACTCCGACATCAACGTAACCCCCATGGTGGACGTGATGCTGGTGTTGCTGATCATCTTCATGGTGATCACGCCCATGTTGCAGAAGGGCGTCAGCGTGGACTTGGCGAAAGTCAATAGCCCGACTGCAATGCCCGACGCCGACAAAGAAGACGCACTGATCGTAGCCATCATGCGGGATGGCAAGGTCTTCTTCGGCAATGACGTGACTCCGCCCGACCAGTTGACCCAGAAAGTCAAAGACCGGCTGGCCAATCGTGTCGACAAGCGGGTTTTCATCCGCGCCGACGCCCGCGCGAAGTTTGGTTCGGTGGTCGAGGTAGTGGATAATGTGAGGGCCGCAGGCGTGGACCAACTCGGCCTGCTCACCGATCAGAAGAAACAGACTGGAACTCCGCCTCCGCCAGCGGTTGGCGGGCAATAAGCGGGCAATAATGAGGAGCTTAATATGGGAATGACAGCTGGTGGAGCGAGCGGGGGCCAAAGCGCCGTTATTAACGTCACGCCGCTCATCGACGTGCTGCTGGTACTCCTGATCATCTTCATGGTGATCACGCCTCTGACTCCAAAGGGACTCGACGCGCTCGTGCCCCAACCCCCACCGCCGAACGCGCCTAAAAACAACACGCCGGATCGAACTATCGTGGTGCAGTTGATCGATCGCGGACCAGGCCAGGAGCCGGGGGTAAAGATTAACAACGAAGACACGACCTGGGATGGGCTGCAGGGACGCCTGACCGATATTTTCAAGACCCGCGCCGAGAAAGTGATGTTCGTCAAAGGCGATGACAATGTTCCATTTGCCGATGTCGCGAATGTGATTGACATTGCGCATGCCTCAGGCGTAGACAAGGTTGGTCTGATCACTGCCAAGATCGAAGCCGGCGGCTAGGCACGCGGGCGAAGTTTTCATTTATAGAATTGCAGTAGCGCCGCCGTCCCGGCGGCTGTCGTGGGGCTTCCCGCCCCCACCCGCGTACGGCAAGATGCCCTCGCGACAGCCAGTAAGATGCCGACGCTATCAGAAGAAGCTCAGCCACTTTTGTTATGATGAGCCGCGCCCCCTGCAGGGGTGTGCTCGTAGTTTTTTTTTATCATCCCGGGAAATCCTGGCGAGGGAGACTTAAAAGGCAATGAAAAAGAGCGTGCGGGTGCTGGCACTCATGGCGGTCGGTGTACTGTTGTTGTCGGCCGCTGGCTGCAACAAGCTGAGGGCGCGGGACCAGTTGAATAAGGGAGTAGCGTCCTACAAGAACGCGCGCTACGAAGAAGCTATCGATCACTTCCAGCAGGCAGTCACTCTCGATCCTAGTCTGCTGAATGCCCGCCTCTATCTGGCCACCGCCTATGCCCAGCAGTACATTCCCGGAGTCGACGCCGAAGACAATAATCGCTTGGGACAGGAGGCCATTGACCAGTATAAGGCCGTGCTGCAGCGCGATCCCAAGAGCATCAATAGCGTCAAAGGAATTGCCTACATCTACCTGCAGATGAAGAAATTTGAAGACGCCAAGACCTACTATCGCAAAGCCCTCGAGATCGATCCCAATGATCCCGAGCCTTACTACTCGGTGGGCGTGATTGACTGGACCCAAACCTACCAGCCGCGTATGGAAGAACGCGCCAAGTTGGGCATGAAGCCAGATGAGCAATTAAGCGGCAAGGATAAGAATCAGAAAAAAACCTGCCAAGAGCTCAAGCAAAAGAACTGGGCTAATATTCAGGATGGCATCGACGCCCTCAACAAAGCCCTGCAGTTGCGGCCTGATTACGACGATGCCATGGCCTATATGAATCTGATGTACCGCGAGAAGGCGGACGTTCGAATGCGACGACCTGGCGGCCCGGGCGGCGGATCTGAAAACCGCCGATGATTGGGTTGATAAGACCATGGCCACGAAAAAAGCCAAAGCCGAAAAACAGCCGGGTGCGCAGGGCATCACCATGGATCAATCGAAGTAAATCAACGGAAGTAGAATCTGCCCAATTGTCTTTCGTCGGAACTGAATTTCCGCGCCCGGAAGTCGGGCTTAATTTGATTTGCTGCTCGCCGTCCATTTAATCTGTGTTTTAGACTCAAGTATTGGCATTGCGGCCTGAGGGTCCATTACATCGTCTTGGAGTCCATGGGCAGCCTGATGAACAAGCAACGAAACGGCGAAATCCCTCATCCATAAAGCTGGGTTGGTATGTACATTTTGACTCTCAATCCGGGCGAGTCCGCTTTCGTACGCTGCACTTGTTGCGAAAACCTGAATCTGATGGTGACCAACGAGAAAGAGAACGATGTATCCCTCCAGTTCCATGCGAAGGATGACCAACTGGATGCGGAGTGTGTTCTGTGCAAGCGCCATTACCTCTGGACCCCCGGCTCCGTAGCCATCGTCAAGCCTTCCCAAAGCGCGAGCTAGAAGAGAAGAGCGGAACGCGGAGAGCCGCAGACTTTCTCTGCGTCCTCTGCGGATGTTCCCAGCGCTCTCTGCGATTTAAGGTTTTTCGCCCTCCAGCGTTCCGCTGCAAAAGCGATTGAGGTCATGCACCATCTAAAGTCACTATCGGACCAGTGCCTTCCGTCACATGATCAGCTCGCTCGTGCCCGGTAACATAAGAGTCTGGTGTTGCTAGGAGGCGCGTGCATGAAATGGAAGGTTGACCGCATTATCAGCGTGGCCACTCTGGCTGCCTCCTTGATAGCCATATTCCTCGTATTGAAAAAACCACAGCCCGTGGCGCCCGCGCAATCGCCCGCAGCTGCGGCTGCAAATGTGCAGTCGCTCGAAAACAAACTGGAGCAGTTGCAACAGCCCAAGAGCCCCGGCGAGGCGCCCGCGCAGGTTCATTTCAGCTCGGACGAAATCACCGCGGCGCTGGCCCAGGCAGCGGCCGCACTTCCTGCTGCCATCCCTGCATCGTCCGCGATTGGTGGCAACGCTTCCGCGGGCCAGACCAGCCCCGGCTTGCCTACGACTGTTCCCTCTTCGCCCGATGCGCCCATTGGCGAAGGCGAGCCTGAGGTCAAGGATTACAAAGTTAACTTCGATGGCGACGTCGCCCGCGGCCAGTTCGTGACCCAAATCGGCGGCAAGGATGTGTACGTCACGCTCGCCGGGCATCTCGGTTCCAAGGACGGCTACGCGACTTTCGATCCCACCGAATTCAAAGTCGGCGATTTGAGCATTCCGGTGTCAATGGTCAGCGGCGCGCTGCAGAAGAAACTCACCGAACAGCGCGACCGCTTGAAACTGCCCGATGACGTGGGCAACATCCACGTCGAGAATGGCCAGTTAGTCGCCACGCAGAAATAATTCCAGAACTTGCCTTCCCAAGTGGGCCCGAGTCCTCGGCAGTAGCTAGCATTCCCATTCTGGGACGGATTTCTGTTTCGTGTGAATGGCCGGGGACATCCCTGACATTTTAGACCGGGCACATCCCTGACACTTTTTGCTCCGTTTCCGTGAGGGGATGGGTGCAGGGGAAGGGGAAACTTCCCCTTCCCTTGCTCCGGCCACGTAGAAGCTGCTCGGTTCGGCAGCGCTCTCTCCCTCGGCATCTTTCTTTGGCGGCAGCGGCAAAACCCGCCGTCGCCAGCTATCAAACCGTGCCAGCGGAACATCCGCGAAATAGACCGTATACCAGCGCTCGTCGATGGGCAACAGGCCCACGCGCTCGCCCCACAACACCTCGCTCAGAAATACATCGTGCCGCTTCTGCCAGCGAAAATGTCCGTGCGCGCGCACGCTGCGCACCAGCATCGTCGCCGGATATTCCGGCTCCGGCACCCGCGCCGGATACGGCCGCGGCGAGGGCTCATACAGGCTGGCCGGCGTTTCCATCGCCAAGGCTTCATGCGGTCGCACTTCGTTGTATTCCTGGCGGAAGTTCTCCAGCGCTCGTTGTTGCGCCCGCCGATCCTGGGCGGGCGGCATCGCCACCTCCTGCTTCAGGGTGCGATGCATGCGCTCGTGCCGTCCGTTCTGCTGCGGCTGTCCCGCCTCAATCCGCTCCGCCACGATCCCCAGCTTCATCCACCACACCGCCAGCCGCGACAAGCCGGCGATCGCCGTGCTGGCAAAGGGTGGCCCGTTATCGGTGCGAATCGCTTGCGGTAATCCATACTGGCGAAAGGCTGCTTCGAAAATGGCTTGCACTCGCGCCGTGTCCGTCTTGGCCACCGCCTGGCAGCGCAAGAGATAGCGGCTGTGCGCGTCGCTGATGGTCAAGGGATCGATGCGCTCCCCATCCCCGGTGCGGAACCAGCCCTTGAAATCCGCGCACCACACCCGGTTCGGCCCGTCGGCATGCGCTAGCGGCTGCGTGTAGGGCGCCGTCTTGCGCCGCTTTTTACGCGCCACCACCAGCCCTTCCCGCTTCAGCATCTCGCCCATGGTGCTCGCCGCCGGCCAGCTTGGCCCCGGTTGGTCCCGCTCCAGCACCCGCTTCAACTTGCGCGGCCCCCACCTCATGTGCGCCTGCCGCAACTCCAACACCCGCTGCTCGATCTCCGCCGGGGTTTGGTTGGGGTGCCGCTGGGCTGCCCGGTTTAGTTCCACCAGCCCTTCCACCCCACCCTCCCGGTACCGCCGCAGCCATACATACCCGGTTTCCCGCGTTACCCCGAAGCTCTGGCACAGCTCCGTCATGGTTTGCTCATCCCGCTCATACTCAAACACAAACCGTAGTTTCTCTTCCATCACACTGCTCGCTTTCCATGGCATGCGCTGTTTGTAACCCGCGCGCGCCATCTTTTGCAGTGTCAGGGATGCTCCCGGTCTGTTTTGTCAGGGATGCTCCCGGTCTGTACCAGTGCAGGTATACCCCTCCCCCCGTGATCTTTTGGAATCATGGGGTTAGGGCGAGACCAGGGTCAAAATCTTTGAGGAATAAGGACTTACGCGTAAAATATTCCGGAATAAGGAGTTATGTGGGGTAATTTCCGAACTGATGCTTCGGAGACGTTCCCGATTTGACGCTATTCAGTTGTCAATGAGCTAATGCTGCGCTGAGAAATAATATCCTTTTGGAAAGGCTGCGTCAATGGGCGCTGGCCCAGGCTCTCAAGCCCTTCTCGGGTTCTTGGCGAGTGGGCAAGGGGTGTTCGCTCAGAACTGTGGCCAAGGAAGTAATCGAGGCGCTTGCGCTCATCCTGGGGTCTTGAGCGTAATCGCGATGTTGCACGAATCATTGGGGCAGGCTGCGGCGTGACGGACGGGGGATACGAGCGGCTTCTGACCCAGACGTAAGAACTGCTTGCGACGCTTCATCGAGCTGGACGACATCCATGCGTGCACTGGCGGTCGGCGATCCAGCTTGCGGGCTTCTTCACCGGCCGCCAATCCGCAGCTACAACTTCGCCAGCGCGTAGGAATTGATCTCGCAGTTCAGGTTGACCCCTTCAAATTGCGGTGTTGTTCATCGCATCGTGTTTCCTCCTCGGCGTTCGCCGCGTTAGACCACGCCGGTCCAACCTCTCACTGGGCCGCACAGGTCCGCGTCACGGGACCATAGATATCGAAATCCGTCTGCGTGCCGATGTAGACATATCCGTTGGCAATTGTGGGCACCGAAAAAACCGTAGGCACGCCGGGTTGGTCGACCTGTACGTGGTTAATGAAACACTGCCCTGTATCGTACAGTTCGGCCAAGCTGTCAGCCTTGAAGGCGTAAAAAACTGGCGCGCCGGTCCCGACGATCGATCTGATGACCCAGACCACTCCGGTGCTAAGGGTTGTGCCATTCGACGAAACCGAGGGAGTCGCCGAATATCCGACTTGTTTGCCTGCGACATCGACGCTCGTGCTTGCTGCTGGCGTGGTGCACACTGGCGCTGGATTACAGCTACTCGATACGGGGTATCTCTTCAATTGATCGTAGGTTCCGGCCACATACAGTTCGCCTTCATCGCCGCTCGATACTGTGCCACTCCAGAATGCGGGGGTGCTTCGGTCCTGTGAATTAGTGCTGAATTGGAAGCTCTCAACGTTGTTGTTGGCGTTCGCGCATGGATTGAAACAGCTCTGATTGGCGCCGCAGTACGTACCAGCGTTGCTTCCTGTATAACCGCCCGGGCTTGTGCGGTCCATCACCCATAGATAGTTTTCCTTATCTGGCTTCACGGCAAAGAACTGCGGCGGCGAAAACGTGCTCTCCGGGATCGCCAGCGTTCCGCCAGAGCCGAAGTCCTCGTCATTGAAGGGGCTGACGCAGCCGCGCCAGTATTGGTCCGCAGGGGTGAAGTAATAGACGCCGGAAGGGGCAGTCAGGTCAGTGTTTAGCTTGATAAAACTATCCGCGCCGTCCTCGTTCAACGGCTGAGGCGCGCTCAGATCAAAGTCCCCGTCGCCTGTGCTGAAGTAGAGGTAATAGCTTCCATTGGCGTCCTTCGCCGACATTAGCCCGGCGCCGGCTTGCCAGATCCCGCCCCGCCTCTTGTTCGCGCCGGGCGTCGTCTCGTATGAAAAGGGAGTTGCCGACAGGTTGTGCGCATTATAGGCCCAGATGAATCCGTTCGGGTTATTCCCGCCTCCGTCGATCATTGAGAAGGCGGCGTAGACCATACTGTTTCCTCCCGTCTTCGTGCTGTCCAGAAAGAGCAATCCGGGCCGGTTGTAGTGAGTGATGGAAAAGTCGCTCCCTGTTTGATACTTGCCATTGCCGCAGCCCGTGGGACAAATCTGAACGTGGCTACCATTGACCTCCGCCAGACGCGCGATGTCAAGCGCCCAAATCCGGTGGTAGAAGACGTTCGCACTATTCTGTCCGCAGCCGGGGCACTCGGATTCCGCTACGGCGTAGAGCGTACCCGTCGTGTACGGACTGGTCCCGGTGATCTCGATGACAGGAGTTCCTAGGATTCCTACTACCGGACATATCTTGTTGTTGTGGATGTCGGCACAGGTTGCGGCTTCCTCGCCTGCGGGGAGCAGTGATTTTGGCTGCCCGCTAGTGTTGAGCACGGCGCAATTGGTCGCATCGATAGCGTACACGCTGTCATTTTGCGTAACGACGTAGGCAACCGTCTTCGAGCCGTTTCCATTGAAGTTGACGTTGGTCACGACAAGTGGCTGCGAGTAGACCATGCCATCGAGCGTGCGGGAGCAAAGCTTACCGAACTTGTTTTCAACGACATTGGACTGCGTCAAAGTGGTTTCACTGGTGTTCTGTCCAGTCCTGCCGATGTCATTGTGCCAGGTGGTTACATTCACTGGCACCGACTGGGCATGCAGCGCCACAGAACCAAGCATCGCCGCCAGAAGAACGGTTGTTTGCAAACTACGGGTTCCCATTCCGCGAAGTCTCCTCACAATTCCTCCTCGTCAGCTACAATTTGAAAGCTCTATCTGCTCCCCAACCCGCGACCCAAATGTTGGCTCCATCGAATGCCAACCCCTGTATCGCCAGGTTGCTTATATTTCTCTGAAGAAGCACCTTTCCGTCGCTGGGCCGCATCTCTACTACGTACGGTCCGGTGAGCCACAAATTCTCCCCATCGAACACGATCCCGGATCCATCGGCATTGCCAGCCCCGAAGGTCCCCAGATTCTTGCCGTCGCTAGCCCGCAGCTTGGTCACGGCGCCGCCGTCGTTCGGCACCCAGATGTTCGCTCCGTCGAAAGCTAGAGTAAGCAAACCGCCGCTCGAAACTTTGAAAATCCCCGCTGGCTTCCCGTCTAGTTTGAACCGGCTCACCGTACCATCGGAGTTGGTGACCCACATATAAGTGCCGTCGCAAATGATGTCGATTGGTCCGCCGTAGTCGGGGAACGTGCCCAGCACTTTGCCGTCGCTGGCCCTCAGTTTGGTGACTGAGGTGCTCTGGGTGTTCGTCACCCAAATCGCCTCTCCGTCAAAAGCGGCGAAAAACGGCACCAGACCCACGGCGAATTCGCCCAGATTCTTGCCATCACTGGCCCGCAGCTTCGTCACCGTATTCGGAAAGCTGTTCACCACCCAAATGTCGGCTCCGTCAAAAGCGACGCCCATGGGAGCGCCGCCCACATTGAAAGTGCCCAGGTTCGCTCCATCGCTGGCTCGCAACTTGGTAACCGTGTTGTCGCCGTTGTTGGTCACCCACATGTTCGCCCCATCGAAGGCGATCCCATACGGGTTATCGCCCACCTTGAAGCTGGTAGTCAGATTCGCGGCGTACCACTTCAGCAGCGCAATCTTCAGCGGATTGCCTTCGGCCCAATTGTGGATCGGCGGCAGATTGGTGTCCGCTGCCTGCTGAGCCCGTCCCGAACGAAGTCCGGCCACCGCAAGAACCATTAGCAACAGAGAAACTCCGATCAATACACGTTTCATCCCTACTACCCCCTGGGAAAACTACACAGATCAAAACCAAAATGAATAGAACCCCAGCAGGATGCCAGCGGAGGAAGGCTAGCCAGCGACCCTGCGAAACAGCGCGATTGTGTTCCGCATTTTTCGCAGTGTCAAGTAAAAAGACGATGACAGCGGGATTGTCTAAAACTCAGACAAGCGGTCCACTTTGGGAACTACAGCGTTTTTACATCGGTTCAACATGACCGACGGCGGCTTCCTCCAATGGCACCACAATGGGCCGCTAAGGACCTCTACGGCACTACCAGCAGGGATGGCAAATACGGCTACGGTGTCGTCTTCGAGATCGCCCGTGGAAAGGACACTTCTTGTAACTGTCGCAACCAGGCGATTACACTCAGAACCCCCGCATAGAAAGTGACGGCACGAGCGTAACGTTCTGCGACAATGTCGAGGCTACTCTGCTTTGATCCATGGTGTTGATCTTTGTCGCCTGTAAAGATTTATACGCATCAAGGTCAGGACCTGCGGGGCACTTAGCCACACGGGCGCGCGCAATGAAGTAATCGAAATCGCCATTAACCTCAAAAGCCGCGGCGAGGAGTGTCCGCTCGACACGAACCTGCTTGCACCTTAGCTTTAAATTACTTCCGTAATTACCGACGTAATCTCCTTTGTGATAGACATCATTGTGGGTCGCTAAATGGGAACGCTAGTGTATCCAGGTGCAGCGACCTCGGCACCGCGGTTCGAGGAGAACAATGGCGAAGAAAATCCTGGTGGTGGATGACTCCAAGACAGCGTTGATGATGGAGCGCGAGATTCTGGAAAGGCGCACGAGCTATCAGTGCGTGACCGCGAGCGACGGGCGGGAAGCCGTAGAGAAGGCAAAGCAGGAGCATCCCGACCTGGTGCTGATGGATGTGGTAATGCCGGGCATGAATGGATTTGAGGCCTGCAAGATGATGCGCCAGCAACCGAGCACACGCGAGATCCCGATAGTTCTGGTCACGACTCGCGGCGAAGAATCTTACATGGAGGCCGGGTTCCAGAGTGGGTGCAATGACTACATCACCAAGCCGGTGAATGGATCTGAGTTAGTGGCGTTGTTGCAGAGTTATTTGGGTGAGTAAGGCACGGAAGCAGTCGCGCATTTCCTGCGTGTTGAAAAGCAATCAACAAGAACCGTCATGAATGGTGACAAGAGCAACGGATCTGCAGCGAAGCCTTCTGGAGCCGACCCGATGAACGATGTACGGCTGGAAGCGGCGCGGAAGCGGCTGGCGGAGAGCCGGAATCAAGAGGATGCGGTTGAGGGTTTGCGCGAGATTGTGTCCAATTTTCTGGGGTCCGAGGAAATTGGCCTGTTCAGAGTTGATCGCAGAAGCGCAAGCTTCCGGGTTTACTGGTCCTTTGGAATCGATCCCGAGAAGTACGACTTGCCCCGTGCCTTGGGCGAGGCTGGTCTGCGGCGCGTGATGCAAGGGGAATGCCATGTGGAACACCCGGGGCGGGAGCGGTCTGGGGCATTGGCCAGGGTGCAGGCATTTATTCCTCTGCGTTTGGCAAACCAAACCATAGCGATACTTGCGATCTTGCGTCTGCTTCCGCAGAAGCTGGCCTTCGACCGGCACGACATGGAGCTGTTCAAACTTCTTTCCGAGGAAGCAGCTAAGCCGTTATTTGGCGCAAGCGCGCAATCGACGTCGGCGAGTGAGGAACCGGGGATGAGAGCATGACCGAGAAGTTCAATCCGGCAGTGCTGCCCGCGGAATTCATGAAGAGTTATGAGCAGGCGAGTGCTGACGAAGCCAGGCACTTCCTGTATCCGGGGCAGGTGTTCGTGACCCGCGAACCGATTGCTATCTCAACCATTCTGGGATCGTGCGCGGCGATCTGTCTGTGGGACAGGCACAAGAAAGCCGGAGGGATGAACCACTATCTCTTGCCCGAGGGGCTTGGGGAAGGGCCAAACCGGCTGCGCTACGGCAATGTGGCCAATCCCGAACTGCTGAACCAAGTTGTGGCGCTGGGATGCGAAACCCGGCATTTGCAGGCCAAGATTTTCGGGGGGTCGTGCGCGTTTGGCAACAACCCATTGCAGTCGTTGGGAACCAGGAATGTTCAGCTGGCAGAAGATTTTCTTCGTGCTGCGGGCATTCCGGTATTGGAAAAAGAGGTCTCGGGAAAGCATGGCCGGAGGTTGGTCTTTCAGATTTCCGATGGCGTGACGACGATCAAGAATTTTGACCACGTGTAGCGGAAAGCGTCGCTGGCGATGGGCGCGGACGACCAGGAGGATAAGTTGGCGGATTTCGACCGTGAAGCCGTTCTCGCGTCGTTCCTCGTTGAGTCGGAAGAGGGACTGGACTTGATGGAGCAAGCGTTGGTGCAGATGGAATCGAGTCCGTCTGATCCGGAACTGCTGCATAGTATCTTCCGCGTTGCCCATACCATCAAGGGCAACGCGACCTCGTTGGAACTGGGTGAACTAGCAGGGTTTGCCCACGTTGTCGAGGACCTGTTGGACATTTTTCGTGAGCAGCACGAGTTGCCCAGCGCAGACCTGATTTCATTGTTGTTGAAGGCTGTCGATGAGCTGCGTGCGATGGTCTCGACTGCGTCGGCTGGACAACGGGAACTTACTACGGGACAACAAGAGCTGAGAAAAGAAATAGCGCGAGAGGTAGAAAAGCGGTCGAAAAGAGTCGTAACCGCTGGCCCGGCGGCAGGGGAATCGAGTGCCGCGGTAAAGGTTGACATGCTTCCCGGGGCCGGTCACCACACGCTGCGGGCCGATGTGGACAAACTCGACCACATGTTGAATCTGACCGGGGAAATTGTGATTGCGCAAGGCCGCCTGCGCCGCATGATCGAGAAACTCGGCACTGCGCAAGGGCGTGAGCTGCTGGAGATGCATCGCGAGGCAGAGCGCCTTTACATGGACCTGCAGAGCGAAGTGATGAGCATTCGCATGGTACCGGTCGGCCCGCTGTTTCGCCAGTTTGTGCGTTCGGTGAGAGATCTGGCAAGAAGCCACGGAAAATTGGCTCGCCTGGAAGTGGTGGGAGGAGAGGTCGAAGTTGACACCACCGTGCTCGAGCAATTGAAGGATCCGCTGCTGCACCTGGTGCGCAACGCAGTCGATCACGGCCTCGAAAAGCCAGCCTTGCGCGAAAGCAAGGGCAAGAATCCTTGCGGGCTGATCCGGTTGTCCGCCGCACACAGCGGGGGAAACATCATTGTGAAGCTCGAAGACGACGGAGCGGGGTTCGACCGCAAACGAATTCTCGAAAAAGGCAAACGCCTCGGACTCTTGTCGGGCAAAGATGAAGTTCGTGAGGAGGAGATTTACGACCTGGTGTTCCAGGCGGGATTCTCTACGGCGGAGTCGGTGACGGATCTATCAGGTCGGGGGGTGGGCTTGGATGTTGTCCGGCGGAACATCGACAATTTACGCGGCACGGTAAGGATATCGAGTACAGCGGGGAGAGGCAGCACGATTAACATCCGCTTGCCTTTGACCATGGCCATCATTGAAGGGTTCTCGGTCAGGGTCGGCGCCGAGACTTTTATCGTTCCTCTGGAACATGTGACTGAGTGTACGGAGTTGCCAGCCGCGCAGAACGGTCTGGAAGCCAGCGGCATTCTGAGTCTGCGCGGAACGGCGCTTCCCTATGTCCGGTTGCGGCATGTGTTCAGCGTGGCCGGCCAGGCTCCGAAGAGGGAGAACATTGTTGTGGTCAAAATCAATGAGTTCCATGCCGGAATCGCAGTGGACGAATTGCTGGGCGGCATGCAGACCGTGGTGAAGCCGCTGGGCAGGGCCTTGCGAGGAGTGTCAGGGATTGCCGGCTCTACGGTTCTGGGAGACGGGCGGGTGGGATTGATTATCGACGTTCCCAGTCTGCTGCGGGGAGTGATGCAATCGGCTTTGCAGGCGCAAGCTTAGAAAAAAAGCAGTCATTCGATTTTCGATTAGAAAGGTGAAGGACCATGAAGACTTGGCAAGATCGGAAAATAGGCACGCGACTGGGTGTGGTTTTCGGGGCCATCCTGCTGTGCGTGATTGCGGTTGGTGGATTCGGACTGAGCTGGCTCGGACGTTTGAATTCCAACATGTCGGCCTCGCTGCAGAAGCGTTACAACACCGTGGAGCTAACCCACGAGACCATCGAGAACTCAATCACCAACGCCCGCATCACGATTCAATTGTTCGAGACCACCGATCCCGCGGACGAGCAGAAGCTGAATGTGCAAAACGAGGGAATCACCCGCGAAATCAGCGCGCAGTACGAGGAAATCGAAAAGAGTCTCAGCTCTGCCCCGGAGCGAGACATGTTTGAGGTCGTCACCCAGGACCGGAAGGCCTATATTTCGGCCAGGAACAATGCCAAGAAGCTGTTGGCCGACAAGAAACGTGAACAGGCGCTGGCGGCGCTGCAGGAAGAGGTGATCCCGGCACTCGACAAGTACCGCGCTGAATGGGGAAAGTTCATTGACCTGCAGACTGCGGCCATGCAGCAAACGATGAAGGAGAGCCAGGAAGCGTATGCGGTGGGCCGCAGGATCGCATTGTTGTTGCTGGCGGCCACTCTGTTTCTGGCCACGTTCGCGGCCATCAGCGTTACCCGGAGCATAACCGGCCCGATCAAACAGGCAGTCGAGCACGCGGAGAGAATTGCCGCGGGCGATCTGACCAGGGAAATACTTGTCACCAACCGTTCCGAGACCGGGCAATTGCAGGAGGCCATGCGGGAGATGAGCAGCCGGCTTTCTGGAATTATCAGGGACGTGCGCGAAGGGTCGGCAGCCGTGGCGTCTGCGGCCCAACAGGTCTCTGCCTCCTCGCAGAGCCTTTCGCAGGGAACCAGTGAACAAGCTGCTTCGGTGGAGGAGATGAGCTCCAGCCTGGAACAGATGAACGCGTCGATTACCCAAAATGCGGACAATAGCCGGCAAGTGGAGCAGGCGGCGGCCAAGGGGGCGATGGCGGCGGAAGAGAGTGGCAGTGCGGTCAAAGAGACGGTGGATGCCATGAAGCAAATCGCTGCCAAGACTTCGGTGATTGAAGAGATTGCTTACCAGACCAATCTACTTGCGCTCAACGCGGCGATTGAGGCGGCGCGCGCAGGAGATCAGGGGCGGGGGTTTGCCGTGGTCGCAGTCGAGGTTCGAAAGCTGGCCGAGCGAAGCCAGTTGGCGGCGCAGGAAATCGGCGGGCTGGCCGGGAAGAGCGTCAGCGTAGCCGAACGATCTGGCCAATTGCTGTCTGACCTGGTGCCCTCCATAAAGAAGACCGCGGAGCTGGTGCAGGACGTGGCCGCGGCATCCACGGAACAATCCGGGGGAGTGACGCAGATCAACAAGGCGATGTCCCAGGTCGACACGGTCACGCAGCGCAATGCATCGTCCGCGGAAGAACTTTCAAGCACGGCGGAAGAATTGGCCGCGCAGTCGGAGCAACTGCAGCAGTTGATGACCTTCTTCCGCGTGGCAGGCGAGCAGCAAGCCAATCGCAGTGGGGACGTCAAACAACGCGTGGCCATGCCGCTGAATCCGGCGTTTAAAAGCGATTTCGTGCCGCGTAGCAAGCGACCTGCGAGCGGCAAGGTGGAGGAGGAAGCGAACTTCGCTCCGTTCTAAAAGGTTGACGGCTGCGGCCTAGAGAGGCTTAGCCGGGGAACCCCGGGGCATAAACGGCGGAAAACGTGAGGAGTGAAACTATGGGAGCATCGAACCAAGGGAATCAACTCCCGGTGAGCAGGGTGCAATACCTTACCTTCTTAACTGCAGGCGAGGAATACGCGATCAGTATTGTGAAGGTGAGCGAGATCGTTGAGTACGAGGCGGTCACCAGCGTGCCCAACACTCCGATCTGGATCCGCGGTGTGACCAACCTGCGAGGCCAGGTTGTCCCGGTGGTTGATCTGGCGGTGAAGTTCGGATTGCCAGCCAGCAACATTTCCAAATTCTCCTGCATTATCGTCACCGAGGTGATGTTCCAGGGTGAGGCGCTGACTATGGGCGTTCTCGCCGACTCGGTGCGCCAGGTAATTGAGCTCTCGGCTGATGAAATCGAAGCGACTCCGCCGTTCGGTACGCGTGTCAAGACCGAATACCTGCTCGGCATGGGGGCACTGGGCAAGAAGTTTTGCCTGATTCTTGACATCGACAAAGTGCTCTCCGCCGACGAATTGCTGGCGGTGACGGAGTCGGTTGCCGACCAGCCGCACTCGGAAAACGCGATCGTTGATGCACCGTCGAAAGAGGCACACTTCGAGACGGGGGCGTAGCCTTGCCCGCTGAAACCGCTGCAGGCAAGGATTCAGGCAAGTCCCGCCATGGCGATGCATGGCTTGAGCAGCCGCCCCATCTTTCGGTTAATCCCGCAGTATTCCAAAAATTCCAGACACTGATTTACGGCGAAACTGGCATCTGGCTGGGTAGTTCAAAAACCGCATTGTTGTGCGGACGGCTTTTTCGACGGCTGCGGGCGCTGGAGATCACATCATTGGAGAGATACTACGAGTGCGTTAGCCGACCGGAGCAGCACGAGGAACGCGCCCGGATGATCGACGCCATCACTACCAATGAGACCCGGTTCTACCGCGAGCCCCGACAGTTTGAGTTCCTGGCACAGAGAGTATTTCCCCGATGGCACGCAGATGCTCAACGCGGCTTGCGCCCCAGGAGAGTGCGAATCTGGAGCGCCGGATGTTCGTCGGGGGAGGAGCCGTACACCGTGGCCATGCTGCTTGCCCGGGCTTTCCCGGCGGAAGAAGGATGGGACCTCCAGCTTCTAGCTACGGATATATCCAACCGCGTGCTGGAAAAGGCCCGCAAGGGGATTTATCCCATTACGAGGGCGGCGGAGTTGCCTGACGATTTACGGCACAGTTTTATGTTGCGCGGAATCGCGGAGCGGCAGGGCGAGATGAAAGTGAGAGTCGAGATTCAGCAGATGATTGATTTTCGAAGACTGAACCTCGATCAAGAGTCCGAGATTCTCGAAGGTCCATTCGACGCCATTTTTTGCCGCAATGTGCTCATTTATTTTGACGCGGCTTCCAAGCGAAGAGTGGTCGCGAATCTGGTCCAGCATCTTATGGCCGATGGTTATTTGTTCGTGGGTCACGCGGAGAACCTGAATAGCGTGTGCTCGCAGCTACGGAGCCTTGAACCGACCATTTACGTAAAGGGCGGGGACAAAGAGCAGCGGTGAACACTGCATGAAGAGCGTGCCAATGAATGGAGATGAACTGCA
This sequence comes from uncultured Acidobacteriota bacterium, assembly GCA_963696635.1. GTDB lineage: Bacteria > Acidobacteriota > Terriglobia > Terriglobales > Acidobacteriaceae > JABDBE01. The sequence continues at coordinate 387,668 of CAVOKX010000016.1, read as the reverse complement.
GGTCCTGGTGGTGGATGACTCGGCGATGGTCCGCCAGGTTATGCAGGCCATCCTTAGTACCGACCGCAGGATCAATGTCAAGGCCGCTGCGGACCCACTGATTGCGTGGGGAAAGATGCAAAAGGAATCGCCCGACGTAGTTATAACGGACCTGGAAATGCCGCGGATGGATGGCCTGACGTTTATCCGAAAAATCATGCTAGAAATGCCTACGCCGGTTGTGGTGTGTTCCGGCCTGGCGGCTCGCGGCACTGAGCTCGCACTTCGCGCGCTAGAAGAAGGCGCGGTTGAAGTAATCACCAAGCCCAAGGTGGGGGTGCGCGATTTCCTGCACGAATCAGCGGTGACGTTGCTCGATGCTGTGTGGAGCGCATCGCAGGCACAGGTCAGGTCCCGGCCGCATTTGGCGGCGGTTCCTCGGCTAACGGCCGATGCTGTCCTGCCTCGCAAAGACAAAACCCGCTACGCAGGGACGCCGCGGGGCCTAATTGCGGTAGGGGCTTCGACGGGTGGAACCGAGGCGCTGCGAGCCTTCCTCACAGCCATGCCGACCGACTGCCCGCCGGTGGTGATCGTGCAACATATGCCCGAAGGCTTTACCCGCGCCTTTGCTGAGCGTCTGGACAGAGAATGCGGAATCGAGGTCAAGGAGGCCACGGATGGCGATCATCTACAAACTGGCCAGGCACTGATCGCTCCGGGCAACCGGCATATGCTGGTAAATCGTAGGGGAGAAGAGCTGGTCGTCCAGATCATCGATGGACCGTTGGTTTCTCGCCACCGTCCCAGTGTAGATGTGCTTTTTCGCTCGGTGGCTATGTCTGCAGGCCCAACGGCAGTTGGCGTCATAATGACCGGCATGGGCGACGACGGCGCTCAGGGTCTGGGTGAGATGAAGGAAGCTGGGGCGGCCACGATTGCGCAGGACGAAGCTAGCTGCATCGTGTTTGGAATGCCCAAGGAAGCGATTTCCCGCGATGCGGTGAGTCTAGTTGTGCCTTTAGAGCAGATCGGCAGCACCGCCCTGCATCTGCAGAGCAGGCAGGCAGCGTGGAAAGAAAAGCTACAGAAGCGATGAGGAAATCAACCAGATCGCACTGAGAGCGGCGGCGAGGAAAGTCTCGGAGGTCCCACGTGCATTGCCGTCGGCAGCCTGTTTAGTGGCGCCACCCAAGATATTCTTCGCGGCCTTCAAAAATCTCGTGAAGCAGACGTACGAAGCGCTGCTTCAGCGTTAAGGGTTGCTGGGCGGCAGTTTCCGTAGTCGCCTCGGGTTTCGTGTCCACCTTTGGTTCGCGGGCGGTAACAACACCAGTAGCCATTTATGGCCTCCTCTAAAAATCAGCTTTCATGACCTTGTCGTTTAGTCCTCGCGCCAACCTTCGCGCTTATTGTCTGCGGAGAAAGTTCTGACAAGTCTCCCAGTCGCTCATTCTAGAGTCGTTCAGGACCACTAGCGAGATCACCAACGGCATAGCCCCTGAGTTCGGATCGCTCGGCTGCTACTCACCTGCGCCAAGGTTGACACGAGGGTCGTGTGTTCGAGTCACAGTTGATCGACATCTTTTGTTAGAGTCGCTGGAGTGCTGGCTTTTTCTTTGACCTGGTGAGGGGGACATGGGATTCATCGATGTTTTGTTTGGACGGCCTTTGGCTTCTTCTGAGGATCAGGGGCAGCGGATTTCTCCTACGCAAGGGATTCCAACGTTTGGGCTGGACGCTTTGAGTTCGGCGGCATACGGGCCAGAGGCAGCTTTGACGATTCTGCTGCCTTTGGGGTTGATGGGTGTGCGTTACATTGTGCCATTGACGGCGGCAGTGATCGCGCTGCTGGTGATTGTGTATTTCAGTTATCGGCAGACGATTGCAGCTTATCCGATGGGCGGGGGATCGTACACGGTTGCGAAGGAAAACTTGGGGAACGGTGCGGGATTATTGGCGGGCGCGGCTTTGATGATCGATTACCTGCTGAATGTGGCAGTGGGGATCTCGGCGGGGATTGGAGCTTTGGTTTCGGCGGTGCCGTCGTTACAGCCGCACACTTTGGCGATGTGTCTGGCGGTGCTGGTTATATTGACGATTGTCAACCTCAGAGGAGTGAAGGAGGCGGGGTCGGCGTTTGTGGCTCCGACGTATTTGTTTGTGGGGACACTCGGGTTAGTGATCGTGATTGGGCTGTACAAGGTGGTTGCGTCGGGCGGACATCCGGTGGCAGTGGTGTCAGTGGTGAGGCAGGCGCCGATGGCAATGCAGGCCGTGGGCGCGTGGATCCTGGTAAAGGCGTTCGCCAGCGGCTGCACGGCATTGACGGGAGTGGAGGCGGTGAGTAATGGAGTGCAGGCGTTTAAGGAGCCGGTGGTTGAGGCTGCTCGGGCTACGTTGACGGCGATCATTGCGATTCTGATTGTGCTGCTCGGTGGGATTGCTTTACTGGTGCGCTGCTACGGCATTATGGCGACGGATCCGGGGCAGCCGGGATATCAGAGCGTGTTGTCCTTGCTGACGGCGTCGGTGGCGGGGAAAGGAATTTTTTACGATGTGACGATGTTCTCGGTGCTGCTGGTTTTGTGTCTGTCGGCGAATACGTCGTTTGCGGATTTTCCGCGGTTGTGCCGGATGGTGGCCCGGGATGATTATCTTCCGCATTCGTTAACCGGTCGGGGACGGCGGCTGGTGTACTCGCAGGGCATTCTGGCGCTGGCGATTTTGGCGGGGCTGTTGCTGATTTTGTTTGGCGGAGTGACGGACCGCTTGATTCCTCTGTTTGCGGTGGGCGCGTTCATGGCGTTTACCTTATCGCAAGCGGGGATGGTCGGGCACTGGTGGCGGAGGGCGAAGGGAGCGCAGGCGGCGCGCGGGATGGTGGTAAACGGCATTGGGGCCCTGGCCACGGGAATCACGGTGATGGTGATCGTGGTGGCAAAGTTTGCCGAGGGGGCGTGGGTGGTGGTGCTGTTGATTCCGGCACTGCTGACGTTCATGCGGAGCGTGCGGCGTCATTATGAAAAAGTGGCGGAGGAAGTGGCGGTGAAGGGCGAGTTGGTTTTAAGCCGGGGTAATCTGACTCCGCCGATTGTAATTGTCCCAATCGACAGATGGAATGCTGCCACGCAGAAAGCGGTCACTTTTGCTATGACTCTTTCTCCGGATGTGCAGGCGGTGCACGTGAGGTGCGAGTCGGACGAAGACAGGCCGGCATGGCAGTGGGCGGATGAGGAACCGGCGGGAACGCAGGTTCCGAAACTGGTGACTTTGCCGTCGCCCTTCCGGCTGGTGATACATCCAATTGTGGAGTATGTGTTGAAAGTGGAGAAAGAGAATCCGGGGCGCACGATCGCGGTAGTTATTGCCACCATGGTGGAGCGGCACTGGTACCACTACTTCTTGCACAATCAGCGCGGGCAGATGCTGACGGCGCTGCTTTTGGTGGGCGGGGATACGCGGATCAATATTATTAACGTGCCCTGGTATTTAAAGGCGTGATCAGCAACACAGGTCGAGCTCGGGCTCAATCGAAACACCTTCAATTGTGGAATCCAGCAAGCTGCGAAGGCCGGTCTGGCCCGACTGGACGGGCGAGACGCCCGTCCTCCATCGCCAGAGATGAAAAAATGAACCAACAAAGTAACTTGGGCCTATCTCGCAGCAGATTGGGATGACGTCTCTGGATCTGCTGCTGTGATGATTTTGGGTACCGCACCGCGCTCTCCGCTTGAAATTCAATCAACTCCCGGCCATTCGATAAAAAAGTGGGAAGAAAGTCTTCGCCGAAACAGGAATCGTCCAAACCATCGATTGTCCAGAGAAGTTTTGTTACGGGAAAACTTCAGTAATGTACTTCTGATATCTACGAGCAGTTCCGCAAGTGAGATACGTTTCTGCCAGCGTGACCGCTTCAAAATTTCGCCGCAAGATTCGGAGACAACAACAACATGAAGATCCTGCAAAGGGTTCTCGCTGGGTTCTACGCCGGTATCTTATTTTCCGCACTATCTGTAGCCCAGACGCCGTTAGACGATAAAGAGGTTACCACGCGTAACGCCGATGATTCGAGGAAGGGATGGAAACCGGTGTGTGCATTGCCAAGCTGCAACCCTGGAGGAAGCGGAATCCCTATTAAAACGGCGCAAACAATCGGCCACGCGAATCCGTCGAAAGACGGCCGTTCGATGAAGGTGTCCCTCATGGGGCGGAGCTATACCAATGCCTTGTGGACTTATGTGGCCGGACGCGACGACAGCGCAACCTCCTTGAGCATGAGTCTCTGGGTCTATCCCGCGGGTGCGGCTTCGGTTGCTGGGTCGTACGAGTTCGACCAGTTCGACTTCTCGAGTTCAACTGGGATCGAATTCATGTGGGGCTCCCAGTGCAATCAGGTCAGCCACCTCTGGCAAGTCTTTGATCAACTCCATGGACACTGGATGAACACTGGGGTGCGATGCGCTCTCACCGGTAATCACTGGCACCACGTGCAGTGGAATGTTCACCGCGTAGCGGGCGACACGGATCGATGCAGCGGCATGCCTTGCATGTACTATGACACGCTGACGGTGGATGGTGTCGTACACCCCGTTAACGTGAAGTATCCGGCAGGCCATTTGCCAAGGGGATGGTCGAGCGCAGTCGGCTTCCAGGTTCAGATCGATATCGGCGCAACCGGGTCGCCGGTTACGGTGGACGAATTCCTCGACGAGGCCGACTTTACGGCGATGTAAAGTTTGTTTTCGCGTCCATTACCGGTGCGGGACGAATGCTTCGGCTCTATTTGCCAGGGGCAGCGGCCGGCTTAACATCGCCGGCCGATTTCGTGAGATCGTCAACCGCCTTGGAGTCGAGTTGGTAGAGTGCCGGTTCATTTTCTCGCTGCGCGATGTAATTGTCACCAGCTTTGGAGATCGCGACCTTCTCGACCCGCTTACCGTCGTTCGAGGTGACAGTAATGCCAATCAGGGGTGCGTTGAATCCGGAATCGACAAACTTGCTCGCAGCGAGATCGCGAATTTTGTCGGTGAGTTCCTGGACGGTGGCAGCATCCATCTTTTTCGCGCTGCCCGACCACCAGTCGTCTCCGCTTCTGGTTAGGAAATAAGTCTTCGACCCGTCGCGAAGCTCGATTTTGTGGGGGTCGTCGGAGCCGAGATCGAACAGCTTTTTGTTGCGGAAATCTTCCAGGTTCTTGTCCAGTGCCTGCCCGAGCGTGCCGGGGACTTTGTAGATGCCTTCCACCGCGCTCGACTTGGCGTAGTAGTCATCCTTATTCTTACGCACTTGCAGTTCCTGGGTTCCGGACTCAGCCGTTACCTTCGCGGTGGCGACGGGAGTGGCCGAGGCGAAAACCGCTGCCATCTTTTTTGGATCGTTCGAGTTTTGACCGTTCGAGCGTCCGCCGTCCGATGCAGGCAGTTCCATCTTCGCATCGGTGAGGGCGCGGACGAGTTCGTCTACCTGGGTGCCATCCGCGCGCAGCGGTTTGGGCTTGACGATCTGCCATTCGTCCTTGTTGCGGCCGAACGCCATTTCCTGCTTTTTTGCGACCAGATCAACCTGGCTGATTTTGTCGGGATCCACCGTCAGCAGACGTTTGTCCCGCAGATCGTTTGCGCTCTTGTCAATGCTGGTCTTGTCAAAACTGGGTATGGTGAAGACGCGCGGATCGCCGTCGAGCTTGGCATACATTCCGTTGCCCGCGGGGGTGGTGTCGCCCAGCAATAGCTTCTGAGTCTTGTTGTCTTTTTCGGTCAAGTCAACTTCGAGCTTCGGCGCGTCCAGGCCATAGGGGGCCAGATCCCCGGCTTTCTCTTCTACCAAGCGTTCCGAGTTAAGGGATGAGAACGTGCCAAGCAAGCTGGAAACTGCACTCTGATCGGCGGGAAGAGGCGCCGGAGAAGTAAGATGCCACTGGCCGAGGCTATTGCGCTCGCCTCCGACCTGTTCTGTGCCATTTTTTTTCAGGTCGAATTTGGAAATGTCGGCCTCTTTAATCGCAAGAATTTTCGGCGGCACGTTGGCGGAGGCTTCCGTAGTGTCCGCAGGTTTGTGGTGATTCGACCAGTAAAGCGTGCCCGTGAGCCCCGCTAAGATAATGGCGGCGACAATCAAACCGCGAAGTTTCATTTAGCGCCTCCGCCACCATACCGATACGCCGGCAAAAACCACGACCAGCGGCAGCAGAAACTGGCTGGTTATGCGAACCCAGTTCATCTGGGCTCGAGTCATGGTGACGCGCCGGTCTTCTTCTTGCTTGGGACGGATCGAGATCAGATCTTCGTCGGATGCGAGCCAGTCGATGGTGTTCAAAGCCAGGTCGCTATTGCCATTGAACTTGATGAACGAATTCGCCGCCCACGACGAGCTGCCGACTACCACGAACCGTCCTTGTGAGTCCTGCTTGCCGGTGTTGTAGGTACCGGCGGCCGCAATCGTCAGCGGCCCTTTCTTGTTCTTTGGATCGTCGGGATTGATCTCCGGAGAATTCAAATTGTTGGTCGCCAGGCTGGTGGTTGAGGAGTCGAACAGTTTTTGGATAGTAGTCTTGTCGCCATTCTTGATCTCGATCGAACGCGACAGCGGGAAGCCGGTTGCCGTGCCCTTCATGCCATTCACGATGGGCTGGGTGTCGTAGCTGGTAACGAGGGCGACCTGCGGACCGAGGCCGGCCAGTTGGCCGATCGGATTCAGGTCGAGAATCAGATTCTTATCCATGGTCACGCCCCAGCTTTGTAGCAGGTTGGTGAGCGCATCGTTGTCGGCGATCTCCGACCGCCCGATCTTTAGCGGCGGATCCAGCATGAACAGAGCACGGCCACCATCTTCGACATATTTCTTGATGGCATCGATTTCAGGCTGCTGGTAATCTCGCGTCGGCCCGCCGACTACGAGAGCCGTGCAGTCGCTGGGAACCTCGGCCTTTTGCAGCAGGTCGATCGACTTGGCTTCATAGTTGTCTTTAGCCACTAGCTGCTTGAAATCGGAGTAACCGTTCCGGTCGGAGTCATCAATCTGGTGCTCGCCACTGCCTGCGACGAAGCATACGGTGCGCGTCTTGTTCTTCAGTACGCGGATGAGAGCGCCGGTGATGCCCTCTTCCGTCATGCTCTTGGCTTCTTCTTTCTTGTCGCCAACCTGCACAATCGCCGTTCCGTAATTCTTTATGCCCGCCTCACGGGCCTCCTGCGGCTTCTTGTCAGGGTCGATGTAGTCAACGTGGACTTTCGGTGACAGGCTCGCATATTCCCCCAGCAAGTCTTTCGCGTGTTCAAATCGCGTCCCCTGGTCGAAGTAGAGAATGGTCGCATTCTCTTTTAATCCCTTGACGATCTTTGCGGTCTGTTCGGACAGGCTGTACCGCTTGTTCGATGTGGCGTCATAGGACTTGGTGTAGCGGTTCGCAAGCACATTCACAATCACCACCGCCGTTATGACGACCAGAACGTAGACGGCCGCGTACGCCGCGTACTTCGTCTGTCGAGCTTTTAGCAACTGTGTATTCACCTACGACCTCCAGCGGAGAGATTCCATGGAACGGGCTGTGAAAAATAGTCCCAGGAAAATCACCGTCACATAAAAGATTGCATCTTTCGAATCGAGCACACCCTTGGCGAACGATTCGAAGTGCGTGATGATCGACATATAAGCCAGCACTTGCGCCCAGGTCGCGGTTTCGTATCCGCTGACCCACTCCAAGACCCAGAGCAATAGGCACACGCCGAAAGTGGCGGCGCCAGCAATGATTTGATTCTTGGTGAGCGTCGAGATGAAGGTGCCAATCGCCAGCAGCGCTCCCGCCTGCAGCAATAATCCGAGATAGCCGATCAGCAGCGGCTTCCAATCGGGCTTGCCGTATTTAAAAAGGAATGCAAAATTGATTGCCGCCACCAACAGCATGCAGGCGTATAGGCTCAAGGCTGCCAGCCACTTTCCGATGATAATTTCAATGTCGCGGATCGGCGAAGTTGCGAGCAACTCAATGGTGCCGCTGCGTTTTTCTTCGGCGAAGAGGCGCATGGTGATCATGGGAATGAAGAACAGCCCAATGACACCGACGTTTGAAAGCAGCGGCCTTATGATCATCTCGTTGAGATTCATCGGCATCATCTGGCCGCGCATCTGCGATTCCATGCCCATCAAAACGAAATAACCCAGCGAGTTCCAGAAAAAGAAACCGAAGATCAGCGCGAACATCGTGAGCAGCAGATATGCGATCGGTGACGCGAAATAGCTGCGCAGCTCTTTACGACAGATGATCAAGACATTTCGCATTTACTGTGCCTCCTTGACGGCGACTTCCTCTTTCTCTTCTTTTGCAGCTGTCTCCGTGCCGGTGAGTTGCAGGAATATCTCTTCGAGGCTCATGGCGGCGGGACGAAGCTCATTCAGATCCCAGCCAGATTCAACCACTGCGCGGGCCAGATCGCCACGAACGAAGCCTTTCCGGCTCTCGACCTCGAAGCTGTTGCGGTTCGGGTGGCTCTGCTTGGCTACGACTCGGCTTACGCCCGCGACCTGCTCCAGGCGCCGCTGTACGACCGCGAAGTCGAGGCTGCCATTGCGTCCACTGACTTCGACTAGCACCGATTCTGCGCCGCGAGCGCGGTTTTGCAGATTGTGGACTGAGTCCGTCGCGACCAGCTTGCCTTTATTGATGATCAGCACCTGCTCGCAGGTCTGCTCGACTTCCGGCAGAATGTGAGTGCTGAGAATGATGGTGTGATCGCCGCCCAGGCTCTTGATCAGATCCCGCGTCTCATTGATCTGCTTGGGGTCGAGACCGGCAGTCGGTTCGTCGAGGATCAGAACATCTGGGTTGTGAATAATCGCTTGAGCCAGGCCTACGCGCTGACGATACCCTTTGGAAAGTTTACCCAGCAGTTTGTTCTTTACATCCGCAACGGCGCAGCGCTCGCAAACGTAATCGAGCCGCCTCCGCAACTCCGCACCGGAAAGCCCTTTAAGCTTGCCGACGAACGTCAGGTATTCAGCGGTTTCCATCTCCGGATACAGGGGCGGGGTTTCGGGAAGATATCCAATGTGCCTCTTGACTTCGAGCGGCTGCTCGAGGACATCGTAGCCAGCCACGGTTGCACCACCTGACGTAGGCGAAAGAAAACACGTCAGCATGCGCATAGTCGTCGTCTTCCCCGCCCCGTTCGGTCCGAGAAAGCCCACGATCTGGCCCTTCGCAACCTCAAACGAGATGTGGTCGACGGCGGTATTACGAGCGTATCTCTTGGTAAGCTCTTTAGCTGTAATCATAAGAGGTTTGTCGCAAGGAATCAGGGTTTGCCACGCCCGAACCGTAAAACTGTTGAACAGTTCAAGGCTGAACATATATGTTAAAAAGCTCAGAGCGGCTATGTCAAATCCCGGCAGCGGGATTTTTTCATCCCGCGGAGGCTTGATGAAGTATCGCAGACTCGGTCGCACCGGCTTCGAGGTAAGCGAAATTGCGCATGGACTTTGGGGCATGAGCGGCTGGAGCGGGTCCGACGACCGGCAATCGCTGGCGGCTCTGCAATTGGCCGTTGATCTCGGCTGCAATTTTTTTGACACTGCATGGGCTTATGGCGAGGGCAAGAGCGACGCCTTGCTGGGCAAAATCTTATCTGCGAACCGCGATAAACGTTTGTACGCAGCCTCCAAAATTCCGCCGCTCAATGAAAAGTGGCCTGCTTCCCCCACGGACAAATACCGCGATGTCTTCCCTTCGGACCATGTTCTCAAGTATGCCAAGTTGATCCGGGAGAAGCTCGAAGTTGAGTCAATTGATCTTTTGCAATTTCATGTCTGGGACGATGGCTGGACCGACGAGGCAGAATTTCGCGAGACTGTGGAGAAATTAAAGAGTTATGGATGGATCCGTTTTTTCGGACTGAGTCTCAATCGCTGGCAACCGGAGAACGGCATCAAAGCCATGCGAACCGGGCTGGTAGACGTTGTCCAGGTGATCTACAACATTTTTGATCAGTCGCCGGAAGATAAGTTGTTTCCCGCGTGCCGAGAGTTAAACATTGGCGTAATCGCCAGAGTCCCGCTCGATGAAGGCAGCCTTGGCGGCAAGATGACGGCGCAAACAAAATTTCCCGAGAGCGACTGGCGCTCCAAGTATTTCAGTCCGGACAATCTCAATAAAACGCTGGCTCGCGTGGAGAAGTTGAGTCCGGTGATCCCAAGAAACATGAGTATGCCGGAGGCGGCGTTGAGATTTATCTTATCGAATCCAACGGTGAGCACTACGATCGTGGGAATGAGGAAACCGGAACACGTCCGGCAAAACATTGCTATGAGTGATGCTGGACCGCTTGATGCCGATGTGCTTCAGGCGCTTGCAAAACACCGTTGGGATCGCACACCCCAGCCTTGGTCGGACTAATTAGCTGCTTAGAACACCCTCAGTCGTAATTCGACTGGCTTTGGAGATCTCCTCCGCAACCTTGACCACTGCGTCGCTGCCATGGACTGGCCCTTCCGCTGACATGACCGAACTGGCAGCCAGGGTGAAAAGCAGAGCATCCTCCTGCTTGTCGAAATAGAGAACCACCTGATTCGCTGCCATGTCCAAACCTCCCACTGAGCGTTCTTAGGAATGATAGGCCGATTCGTGACCAAAGTGACGTTATCTCTTTTGGTGCGTCCTACTCGGAAGGGCAGGTATTCGAAGTTTAGGCGGTGTCTCAATTTCAGAAAAACTTCGGGCATTCCCGCAACATAGTTTCTCCGCGCACTCTGCGGCTGTTCTCCGCGGTCTCTGCGTTTTAAGGTGTTGATGAGAGTTAGGCAACACAACGTCTTAAATCGCCGAGTGCGCGGAGAAACCCGGCATGGCCCGAGTACGCCTCGAAAATGCTACATTGGAAGGTTCATGTCCGCCCCTGAATCCCGATTCGTCAAGGCTTGCAAGGCGCAGCCGGTTGACCGCACGCCGGTCTGGTTTATGCGGCAAGCGGGCCGTTACATGCCCGAATACCGTGCGGTCCGCAAACAATATTCGCTAATCGAGATTTGCAAGAAGCCAGAAGTTGCGGCCGAAGTGACCATCACTGCGGCTGAAGCCTTGGGCGTGGACGCCGCGATTATCTTCGCTGACCTGCTGCTGCCGCTTGAAGTCATGGGATTGCCGTTTCATTTTTCCGCCGGGGAGGGCCCTGTCATAGAAAAACCGGTGCGGCAGAAGGAAGATATTGCACGTCTGCGCACCGATCGCGCCGCGGATCTGGGATACGTTTCTGAAGCTGTGCGTTTGGTGTGCAAGCATTTCGGCACGCGTCTTCCGGTGATTGGCTTTTGTGGCGCGCCCTTTACTCTTGCCAGCTACATGATAGAAGGGGGCGGCTCCCGCAATTACGTTCACACCAAGAAGATGATGTATTCCTCGCCGGCTGTTTGGGATGAACTGATGCGCAAGCTGGTCACGGTGGTCTCCGAATATGCGGCTCAGCAAGTACGTGCGGGCGCCGATGTCATCCAGATTTTCGATAGCTGGGTTGGCTGCCTCAGCGTCGAAGATTATCGCCGCTATGTGCTGCCATGCACGACGGAGTTGGTAAAAACATTGCAAAAAACCGGAGTGCCTATAATTTATTTTGGCACCGACAGCGCCACGCTTCTGCCTTCGATGCGAGAAACCGGGGCGGAAGTGATTGGCCTCGACTGGCGCATTCCGCTCGATGACGGCTGGCGCAGCCTCGGTTACGATCGTGGCGTGCAGGGTAACCTCGATCCGGTTCTGCTGTTCGCGCATTGGAAGGAAGTCAGGTCGCGGGCCGAGGATATTCTGCGCCGTGCCGCCGGACGTCCCGGGCACATTTTCAACCTAGGGCACGGTATTCTGCCGGAGACTCCGGTCGAGAATGTGAAAGCGCTGGCGGAATTTGTGCAAGAACACTCGACGAAGGTCACTCCTGTCTCGCGATGAGGGAAGAACATTGGCGATTCCTGACAAAACGGCGGTCCTGCTGTTGGCGCACGGCAGTCCCGACTCCGTCGAGGAAGTACCAGAATTCCTGCTCCGGGTAACCGGCGGACGGCCGCTTCCAGCGCCAGTTGTGGATGAAGTGAAGCATCGCTACGGCCTGATTGGCCGCTCCCCGCTTACCGAGCTCACGCTGAAGCAAGGAGAACTTCTGGCGCGCGAATTGGGATTGCCGGTGTATGTTGGCATGCGGAACTGGAAGCCATTTATCGCCGATGCTGTGAGCGCGATGGTCTCAAGTGACATTGAGCACACGGTGGCGATTTGCATGGCTCCGCAGAATTCACGGACTAGCGTCGGTCTCTACCGTTCTGCCCTCGCCAGCACCCGAGAAATTCCTTTTACCATCGATTTCGTCGATTCATGGCACGATCATCCACTGTTGATCAAAGCCTTTGCCGAAAAGCTGCGCACCGGATGGGACCGTGCTCGTCGCGAGGCGGGGACGCAGAAAGTCCCGATCATCTTTACGGCACACAGCGTCCCCGAGCGGACCATCGCGGACGGAGATCCCTACGAGGCGCAAGCGAAGGAAACAGCCGCATTAGTGGCGCGCGAAGCTGCCCTGAGTAACGAGGATTGGGCCTTCGCGTTTCAAAGCCAGGGCATGTCCGGTGGAGCATGGCTGGGGCCGCGAGTTGAAGATACGATTCGCAGGCTGAAAGAAAAAGGTCATCGCGGCGTATTTCTGCAGCCTATAGGGTTTCTCTGCGACCACGTCGAAGTGCTTTATGACATCGACATCGGGTTCAAACAGTTCGCGCAGAAGGAAGACCTGCGCCTGTGGCGGGCCGAGTCGCTGAATGATTCTCCGCTTTTGGCTGCGGCGCTCGCTGACATAACCAGATCGAGGCTGTCGCAATCGTTGGTCGCTACTAAATGAAACGGATCGCCATCATCGGGGGCGGTATTTCAGGACTCTCGGCCGCTTTCGCGCTTGAAAAGCATCGGCAGGCTGGGGCTCCGCTCGAATATCTTCTCTTCGAATCCAGCCCACGCCTTGGTGGAGTGCTGGTCACTGAGCATGTGAATGGCTGTCTGGTCGAGGCCGGCCCTGATTCGTTTCTCACCGAAAAGCCTTGGGCAAGCGACCTGTGGCGCGAAGTTGGCCTTGGTGATCAACTCATCGGCTCCAATGATGCCGACCGCAAAACTTACATTTTAGTGAAGGGCAGATTGGCGCTGATTCCCGACGGCCTGATGTTCATGGTCCCGACAAAAATCACGCCAACCGTGCTGTCCCCGCTGTTTTCTATCCGCACAAAACTGCGGATGGGGCGCGAGTGGTTTCATCCTCCGCGAAAGGCGGAGGCTGACGAGACCGTCGCCGCATTTGTCGAGCGTCATTACGGCTCGGAAATGGTAGATCGTCTCGCCGATCCATTACTCTCCGGGGTGTACGGCGGCGAGGCCGCACAACTCAGTGTCCGCGCCGTACTACCACGCTTTGCCGAAATGGAGGCCACACATGGCAGTCTGGGCCGCGCCATGCTGGCCGCGCGCAAGAAAATGGCGCGAGCTTCGAAAGCTCCACCCCGGCCACTCTTCACTTCGTTGAAAGATGGTATGCAGCAGTTGGTCGACGCAGTCGTATCTCGGCTGCCAGTGTCCGCACGTCTCGCCAACAGTCGAGTGCAGCGTATTCAAAGACGGGAAAGCGGATGGATGGTCTCGGCGGGCTACGCTTCGGATCACTTCGATGCCGTCATCATGGCCACGCCGGCGACAGTCGCCGCGGAACTGATACGACTAACTAGCGTGGAGCTGGCCTCCGAACTTGGAGGGATTCACTACACATCGTCGGTCACGGTCAACCTAGGCTACGACGGCAGTGTGCGCGCGGCTCTTCCTCCTGGCTTCGGTTTTCTGGTTCCTCGCAGTGAAGGAAAACGCATGCTGGCCGCCACCTTTGTGCACAACAAGTTTCCGCACCGCGCACCCGCGGACCGTGCCCTGCTCCGCTGCTTCATTGGCGGCGCCCGCAATGAACAGATCCTTCAGGCCCCGGACACGGAAGTGATCCGCTTTGTTCGCGAAGAGCTGCAACAAATCATCGGGCTCACGGCTGATCCGCTTTTCACCCGCGTCTATCGATGGCAAGGCGCAATGGCGCAATACGGAGTCGGTCATCTGGAGCGGTTGGAGCGCATTGAAGGTTTGCTGCAGCAACTTCCCGGCCTGACATTAGCCGGCAACGGATATCGAGGAATCGGGGTGCCCGATTGCGTCCGCTCCGGAACTGAGGCGGCGAATCGAGCCTTGCTCGCACTTGGATTGCCGGAAGTAACGGCGCAGGCGCTTACTTCCTGAGAGCGCATGGTATCTTGGAAATTACTCCCGTAACCATCAGTAACCCCTCTTTTGTTGCAGAAACCAACCGTCTGCTTCAGGGTTAATACAATGGGGGATTCGTATGAGCAAAACAATTCTGACCGCGGCCGCGCTCGCGGTGTTTGCAATTTCGCCGCTTTGGGGCCAACAACCGGATCCGAAGAACGATATGTCCAACATGAGCGCTTCTGAAATGCACGACATGCCGGGGATGGGCAACGACGGTAGTGCGCACGCCATGCAATCCATGGAAGGTCATCACATGGATAGGGGCCGCACATGAAGATGACGACGTTGCGCGAACTCAAACCGGGTGATCAGGAAAAAGCCGACCAGGTGGTCGCCGCGGCGCGCAAGGTCGCCGAGAAATATACGGACTACAAAGTTGCCCTGGCCGATGGCTTCAAGATTTTTATGCCCAACCGGCCGCAGAAGCAATACCACTTCACAAATTACTGGTACGCCTTCGAGGCGCGCACCCACTTCAACTCCGATCATCCCACTTCACTGCTTTACGAAAAACAGGGCGATGGCTATAAGCTCATCGGCGTGATGTACACGGCGCCCAAAGACACTCCGGAAGAAGAACTAGACTCACGCATCCCGCTCAGCGTTGCACAGCGGCACGCGCATGTGAACTTGTGCCTGCCCCCGGACAACAAAAGAAGCGAGATGGGCGGGCCAAATCCGCAATTTGGCCTGCGTGGTTCGATTGCAACCAAAGACGCCTGCGATGCGGCGGGAGGAAAATTCTTGCCGCAGATCTTCGGCTGGATGGTGCACGTTTACCCGCTCGAACAGAAGCCGGAAGATGTGTGGTCGGTCGAACGTCAGGCCCACAACCACGTGGATTAAATCAGCGTCGATGGAGAACGGGCGTCCCGCCCCTTTGGGTTTCGCAACCCTGAACGGGCGAGACGCCCGTTCTCCATCAGGGAATAGCCTCGTGAATCGCATTCCGCAATTCGTCCACGGCCCAATCGATTTGCTGGGCTGTGATCACGGCCGGAGGCGCAATCAGCAGGTGATCGCCCGCGATTCCGTCCACGCATCCTTGCATGGGATAAACCAGCAGTCCTCGCTTCACGGCTGCCTGAGCCACGCGACCGGCGAAATTCAACTCTGAAGCGAATGGCCGCTTGGTGGTTTTGTCTGCGACGAACTCCACTCCCCACAGCAAGCCGATTCCCCGCACATCGCCAACAGCCTGTGCGTCGCGCAGCCCTTCGAGCGCAGAGCGAAGCGTCGTAGCTGTTGAGTCAGGACGCTCGGGGTCGGCGGCCGTCACGAGATTTCGTTCCTGTACCCATCGCAATACCGCCCGACCCGCGGCCAGCGAAATCGGATGCGAGTTGTAGGTGAAGCCGTGCAGAAACGCTCCAGACCCGTGGGCAATGGCGTCGGCGACTCGCTTGGAAACGAGGACCGCGCCTAACGGAGCATAGCCACTCGACAATCCTTTGGCGGTGACTAGAATGTCCGGCGCGACATCCCAATGGTCGACCGCGAAATGCCGCCCGGTGCGCCCCATGCCAGTCATCACTTCATCGGCGATCAAGAGAACGCCATGCCGGCGGCAGATTTCGGCCACACTCTGCAGATAGCCAGGCGGCGGCACTACCGCACCAAGCGTTGCCCCGCTGACCGGTTCGACGATGAAGGCGGCGACTTCGCCGTTTGCGGCCTCGATCGCTCTCTCCAGTTCTGCGGCGTATTCCTGGCCGCAATTGCGGCATCCGTCGGTGCAGTCAAAAGCACAACGGTAGCAATAGGGAAACGCGACATGCGCGAATTCCCGTACCATGGGAAGATACATTTCACGCCGCCGCTTGTTTCCTGACACGGACAACGCGCCCAGCGTCGACCCGTGATAACTTTGCCCACGGCTGATCACCTGATGGCGCTTGGTCTGGCCGATCTCCACCTGGTACTGGCGGGCGAGTTTCAGTGCGGTTTCGACGGACTCCGAGCCGCCGCAGGTGAAGTAGACGCAGCCGCCCCCAAAATTCTTGCCCGCGAAATCGATTAACTCCGCCGCATACTCCTCGGCTACCGGCGTGGTGAACTGGCTGCTGTGGACGAACTCCAACTGTTTCGCCTGCGACGCCATCGCGGCCGCGATCTCCGCCACTCCGTGCCCGATGAAATTCACCGCGGCAGATCCGGAGAAATCGAGATACTGCTTGCCGCGAGCATCCCACACATAAACGCCTTCGCCGCGGACAGCAGGCGGAAAGGCCTTGCGGAACGAGCGGCGCAGAAGCGCCGAGTAAGAATCGATCGCGATGGACTCTGCCACGTCTCGGATTATGCGGCGGCTCGCACCCAGGTGTCAAAATGCACGTCGGCCTCTCCGTCCCGCTAAAACCGGAGCATTTTCGGGATCGCCATAACTCCGCGAATTCCCATAGTGGAACGGAGTTTACCGTCTAGTATCGGGTACCCCCCCCTCCCCTCTCGGAAATGCAAAATCTAGAAAACAAACGATTTATTTTACCACTATGTGCTAGATCTTTGAGTTTACAGGACTTACAGGCAAAATATAGAGAACATGGGAGTTAGGGCTGGCGTAAACGAATGTTCCGTCCCACTTTGGGAACTAAGGTGGGCCGGCACGAAACACCAGGTCCCTCCACTCCGCTTCTCATTCCCTTCGGGAATGAGAAGCTCCGGTCGGGATGACAATCCCTGAGGGCTCACAGTAGCGGCGGAAAAGTATCTTAGAAGCCACACCCCTTGCCTGGGTCGAATTGTCAAAGATCTGATTATCTTGGAGATAATGTATGTTGTAGTAGATTATCGGATTCGGGTGATGCGGTCAACGACAAAGTTCGATCTCAGTTTTAAAACGGTCTAGTGTTTCCGGTTTGGAACTCACTCTGGGGGAAATCAGCATGAACTGTAATAGTTCGAACTCGACCTTGCGGACAGGGTCGACAAGGTTCCACGTATCGGACACAGACCGGCGCCCGATCAGGGGATTTGAGTGTAATCGCGATTTTTCGCCAACCGACGCTTCGGCATGACGCCAGTGAAATCCAGCAGCTTGGGTAGGACACCGGGTGGCTGATTTCCCGGACTTGCCGATCTCCCGATCCGGCGCCTCCCGGAACGCGTCCCTAGTGCCTGGATCACGCAGCATCCCACAATTGTCGTTCCACCTTGATCCGTATCTCTCGGCAGAAAGCGTAAAGAACTTGCCGCTCGGTGAGCCGTTGCATTGGAATTAAACCTTCTGAAATAGTCGGTAGCGAAAGGGCTACCGCAGCTTCGCGTATTCGGCCTTGGCTTGCTTCAATAGGGGGATGTCGGGGTCGGCGTCTTTCCAGAGGGTGAGGAAATCTTTGTAAGCGGCGAGTGCCCGGACGCGGGCGGCATCGGCGTCCGCTCCCTGCGAGGTCTTCGCTTGCAAGGCATTGGCACGAGCCACTCCCAGATGAGCCAACGCGCCCGTCCAGCAGTTCCAGACGATGCCACTGTGGTCGATGATCTTCTGAAACTCGGCGGCGGCAGCACTGCCCTGTCCGGCTGCGAGATAGGCTTCTGCGCGAATGTAGGTCGGATAGAGGCAGGAAATATTGGCGACGAACTGAATGTCCGCTAACTCCGAGGGCGGAACAGCGGCTTGCAGCGTAGTGAGGGCGGCAGTCGTATTTTTTCTCTCCAGCGCCAATTGCGCCTGAATCGCAGGCAGCCAGAGCGACTGCATCTGGGTGTCCAGCGGAAAGCGCTTCCCCAAGTTTTGGGCCAAGGACTCGGCGCGTGCCGTATCACCCGCCATTGCAAACGCAAGCGCGGCTTCGACCTCAACGCCCTGACTCGTCGGAGCGAGCCTCAAAGCCTCTGCCGCTGATTGCCGGGTTTCGGCAGGATTGCCGAAAGCTGCTTCTCGCTGGGCAGCAATTGCCCGCCAGATTGCCCCAGTTTCCTTGCTGTCAGCGCGAATGGCGGAATCTGCCGCCCGCCTGGTCAACTCCCGTGCCTTGCCCAGATGACCGCCATACGCCTCGGTATCGGATGCGAGCGCCAGCCCAAAGTTCTCTTCCGGCTTTCCCATAAACCACTGTTGCTGTTCAGCCATCGCTGCGGGGTCCGAGCCGAGAAAGGCAAGAGCGTAGAGGGTGGAGCGAAGGCCGAAGTTATCAAGGCTTCGAGCATGAGCCTGTTGAATTGTCTGCCGCGCCCCATCGAAATGCTGCTGCGCGAGCAGTTCGTCGGCCAGACCCCAATACGGGCTTCCACTATCTGGGTTTGCGCGGAGCACCTCGCGATAAGTGTTCGCAGCCTTTTCATGTTCTCCCAGCTGGCTATACGGGTAGGCAAGGATGATATGACCTAATTCGTCTCGCGGATAATTTTCACTCCACTCCTGACATATCTGTAAGGCCTTATCCAGTTCTCCGGTGACATTCAAATAGTAGGCAGCAGTGATCGCCAGCTTCTCTCGTTCGCTGACACGTTCCCGTAACTGGAATGCCAGGGCGAAGTATTCTCTGGCACGACCTGTTTCACCCAAGGTGTAATAATCTACTCCGACCGATTCATACCCCATGGCAAAATTCGGGTCAAGCCGGATGGCGCGCTCGTCGTATGGCAAGGCTGCGGCGGGGCCCTTCTCACGAGTGGCTTTCGTGGCAAGGCTATACGCTTTCAGAGCATCGAGTGAAGGTGTGGTCGCCCTTTCAAGCGGAACATCAAACTTCTGCACCGTCGTCAGCGATTCGCCCAGCTCGCCCCGCAGCCTGGACGCCGCGCCCCCTAGCGCGTCCAAAACTTTCTCTTTGGTGGCCGTAGTGACTTGCTCCTGTACCAGTGCCTCTCCGCTTTGGCAATTCACTGCTTTCAGTGCCAGTACATATTGGCTGCCCAGACTTGCAATCGACCCACTTATGTAAGCCTTGCTCCCTGCCCGCTGGCAAAGCTCACGAGCCACGTCGGGTGTAAGCTTGGTGTCGGATGGGCGTGTCATCAGCTTTAGAGTCTGAGCGACTTTGTCCTCACCGAGCACATTCAGGAACGGCGATTGCCGCAACGAGATTGTGAGTGCGGTCTTTAGAGTGTCGTCGAAGACCGGGTCGCCCGTCGAGTTCGCGAATTCTCCCAGAACGATGGTGTCCTTCTCGGTCAGATGTTTCGCCGGTCGCAGGCGCCAGATCAGCCCGCCAGCAATTACAACAGCCAATGTAATGGCCGCTACTCCCACAACGAACTTCCGACTCCGGGCTGGTCTTTCTTCTATTTGACCTGCGCCGTCAACTGGCGCTACGAACCCGTACCCACGCCGGGGCGAAGTGTTCAAGACCGACTCCTGGTCTTCGCCATCCGAGGTTCTATCTTGACTTTCGATGTTGGCGTGACCAGGCATTTGGGAGGAGGGACTCCCGTTCGACCACTCCACCTGACCTACGAAGCGATAGCCACGACGAGGAAGAGTCTCGACCCAGCGCGGTTTTCCAGCAGAGTCGGAAAGACAATCGCGCAGCCGCTGGATGGCGGAGTTCAATCCATGATCAAAGTCGACAAATGTGTCGTCGGCCCACAGCTTCGCCCGCAGTTCCTCCCGGGTTACGACTTCGCCTGAATGTTCGAGCAGCAAACACAGTATCTGGAAAGTCTGTTCCCCCATTTTCACTCTCCTCCCGAACTTCCGCAGTTCGCCGGAGTGCACATCGAGCGCATAGGGGCCGAATAACGCGGTTCGCGAGGCGGTTGTCTTCATGCGAAGTAAGGCTAGAAATAGAGCCTTTCACCCAGAGCTACAACCGGATGATTTTGAGGCTTAATTGGACGGCGGTCAAGGACCCTGCCGGGACTGGCTGCGAGGTCCACTGGCTCACCGATAACACATTGGAGATCACCAACTTGCCCGGTGTTCCGAAAATGTACGAGAGGTGACCAGGTTTGCATTGCAGCCCGGCTGCCTCTGAGCGATAAGTACCACGCGAATCAGACCATCCGCGCGAGACATGCGAGAGTTTGCTTCGTCGGTAGCCAGATGGCCGCCGACTTTCACGAGGAGAGGACATATGAAATCTACCCGAACTTCGAACTGCGTTAAGTTTGCCGCCTGCATGGTGCTGGTAGTTGGACTTGGTGTAAGCGCGTCAGCGTCGTGCGGCGATTCCCTTTCCGCGATGGCAGTGAGGACATCAGCTATCGCCAGCCAATCCAGCGAGAGACAACACGACTCCCAGTCGCACGAAGGCCAAACCGGCGACTCGTCCATCGTTGGCCTTTGGCACGTCGAGTTCAAGGTCAACGGCCAGACAATCCAAGAAGCCTACCAACTCTGGAATGCCGGTGGGACTGAAGTGCACAACCCGAATGTCGATCCTAGAGCGGGCAACGTCTGCCTGGGCGTGTGGACGCAGTCAGCCGAGACTTACAAGCTCGCACACCGCGTGTGGAACTACGATACGAGCGGAGACTTCCTGGGAACCATCCACCTCAGTGAAACGCTAACGCTGGGCAACAGCGGCAATACTCATAAAGGCTCCTTCAGGTTGGATTTCTATGACCC
The DNA here is from genome assembly GCA_963696635.1 of uncultured Acidobacteriota bacterium. Lineage (GTDB taxonomy): Bacteria > Acidobacteriota > Terriglobia > Terriglobales > Acidobacteriaceae > JABDBE01. The sequence goes on along the minus strand of CAVOKX010000016.1, from coordinate 366,849 downwards.
CACGGGCCACCACGTCAACACCGTGACCGGCAATGTCACCGGAAGGCGCATTTCAGTTGAGTGATCCCAGATGTTTTGCGAGCCCCCGGAAGAGCATCACAAACCTGGCTCTTCCGGTTGATTTCTTAAAATCGGTGTAAGACCACTCGTTTTGCGAGGGGCAGCAAGTGCTGACGTTGATGCCGAGGAACCTATTAGTTTTGACCACGACGAAATGGGCCAGATGACTGACAACCCAAAAGTAATTGGCCTGGGGCGAGACTGACCTCGTAACAAGCTCGATGAAGATAGTTGACGAAACCAGGCGATAGCGCAAGTTTGCGCTGTCTGTTCGCCCCATCTCCGCGAATCGGGGGCATTTTGAGTGAAATCGCGATTTTGCAACAGTTGTGTGCTCAACGCATCGTTTTCACGATGGCTTCAACCCCGTTGGACGTGATCTGTACGCCGATGCACAGCAAGACGAATGCGATCACGCGAAGGATGCCGTGGGCCGTCTCTGAAGACACATGCGCCGTGATTGTCGGCGCATAGCCATAACAGAAGTACACAGCTACGCTCAAGAACACAACCGCAAGCGCAATCCCCGCGTGCGCAGCGATGTCTGGAAGCGCACCCTTTACCGAGGCATGGGTGCTCCAAGTCACCATGACCACAATGGAACCCGGCCCCGCTGTAATGGGAAACGTAAACGGGTAGAAGATTTTTCGCTCCAGTGATCCGAGGACCGGCCCATCCACCTTGGCCTGCGCCTCTTTCGTTTCCGGCTCATTTTGACTCAGTAAGCTTCAACCCATGGCCGCCAGCACGAGTCCACCAGAGACCTGCATGACCGGCAGAGAGATACCAAAAAACTTTAGCATCGCCGTCCCGACTAGTTCGATCGTAAGCAGGAAAAGGGTCGTGCTGATTGCTATCTTCCGCGCCGGCGTCCGATAAACGCCAGGAGGTGCAGCCCCGACGAGGCCCAGGAACACCAACGCATCGCCCAGCGGATTTACCAGCGGCACCAGCGCGCTGAAGGCAAGCCCGAAAAACTTGCTCAACTCCCCCACAGCGCAACAGGATAGCAGGTAGACGGGACCGGAGAGAACCGTTTCGTCACGGCCTGCACGCGGGGTCTTCTTTGCAAGCCGGATCGATGCAAGACGTTGATGCGGGACCACAAGAGTTCTGTTCTTTTCCGCGTTGCTGATGCAAACAGGCGTTTTCACAACTTTGCGCCATTTGTTCGCCCTTCAGTCGATACGCTCAAAAACCCTGTTACGGCCTGACGGTAGCGAGCCCATCCGACAGCGTGGTGTGCAAGGTCAAGTGTTGGCCGTTGCACATGAACCTACCGCTCCAACCTGTTGGATCGATTTCTGCGTGTAGAATCGCGACTTGATGGCGAATTCCACCAATGATGCTCAAGCCAGCAAGATGAGTGTCTCGGCCCGTTGGCTGCGACTCTTCCGGCCATCTCACCAGCACACCGCGTTTTCAGCAACGGTTCTGCTGATGACCGCCATGGTGCTCTCGCGCATCGTCGGCTATCTGCGCGAGGCTTATACAGCGTGGGCATTTGGAGCGGGCCCGACCACGGATGCTTATATCGCGGCATTTCAAATCCCCGATTTCCTGGCCTACTTGGTTGCCGGGGGCACGATTTCCATCACCTTTGTCTCCATCTACACGCGCTTTCTGGCAGAAAAAAGAGAGGATGATGCGCAGAAAACGTTTTCGGTCATCATTACCGTAATGACGCTGGTGTTGAGCGTCGGGGTCGTTCTGGCGGAAATTTTTGCCCCGCAGATCACGCGCCTGATGTTTCACAATTTCAAGCCAGCAGAAATTGATCTTTGCGTGCATCTCACCCGCATTCTGCTGCCGGCCCAGATTTTGTTTTACGTCGGTGGTGTGGTTTCCGCGGTTTTGTCTTCGCGGCGGCTCTTTCTGTTCCCGGCGTTAGGGCCGTTGATTTACAACGCGTTCATCATTCTGGGCGGCATCACGCTTTCCCATTCGTTGGGCATCGCTTCCCTGGCCTACGGGGCGCTGGCCGGCACTTTCGTCGGACCATTTCTGATCAACGCGATCGGGGCTGCCCGCGTGGGGGCAGGCTATCGCATCTCGTTCGACGTGCACAACTCTGCTTTTCGCGAATGGGTGCGAATGTCGATTCCTCTGATGATCGGAGTATCGCTGGTCAGCGCCGATGACTGGATTCTGCGCTACTTCGCTTCCGATGCGGCCGGCGCAATCAGCCACATCAACTACGCCAAGCGGCTGTTGGCTGTGCCTATTGCGATTCTGGGACAAGCGGTCGGCCAAGCTTCGCTGCCATTCTTCGCCCGTTTGTTTGGCGAAAAACGTATGCAGGAGTTTGCCGACACCGTAAATGGGTCGGTGTATCGCACTGCTGCGACCGCCCTCCTGGCATCGAGTTTGATGATGGCGGCGGCGCTGCCACTGATCGACCTGGTGTACCGTTTGCCGCATGGACACTTCGTCTTCGCTGACTCGCAGGCCACCGCGAGCTACTTTTTCTGGTTTTCGGTTTCGCTGGTGTTCTGGTCGGCGCAAGGGTTGTATGCGCGAGCTTTTTACGCGGCCGGAAACACGCTTACACCGATGGTGGCGAGCAGCCTTATCACCATTGCATCGCTGCCCATGTACCGCGCACTGTACCATGCATTCTCGGCTGTGGGACTTGCGCTCGCCTCTGACCTGGGCATCGCGGCTAACTGTCTGGCGATGGCAATTCTGCTGCACCAGCGCAAGCTGGTTCGGTGGGACGAGTTGCAATGGGGAGAGTTGGGGAAGGCCGGGATCACTGCAGCTGTGGCGGGGTTGTTGAGTTACCGAGTTGCTGGCGCGGTCATGGTCACTGGCAGCCGCGTTGCCGACATCGAAGCGCTGGGTTTGATCGGGATTACCTGGGCGGGAGCGGTTGCAGCGGGGTTGTGGCTGACGCGATCTCAGCTACCCGGCGATTTGCGGCGTCGGAAACAACGAGGCATCGCGCCGGCGGTCGAAAGACAAGTAGAAGACCTGACCAAGGGAATTGTGCCGTAAACGGGTTTCAACGCTCAGGTCTCAGGCACTAAATCTCAAGCCCAAGACCTGACGTGTGAAGTCTGCCTAGGCTCGGGCTGCGACCGCTTCTGCGGAAGTCGCCGTCGCCTTCACTTCCTCGCCGTTGGGCTTCTGGCCGCCCTTGCGAATATCGATGCCGCCCTTGAAGAACGCGCCATCTTCAATCGAGATACGCGCCGCCACCACGTCACCGGTAAGCGAACCGTCACTGCGAATATCCACGCGATCGCTGGCGGTCAGATTCCCCCGCACCTTCCCCAACACCACAATTTCGCGGGCGTTAATGTTGGCGGAAACTACGCCATTGCGACCGACCGTAACCCGGTTGCCGGCGAGGTTGATGGAACCCTCCACCCGACCGTCAATGTAAAGCGATTCGGAACCGGTCACCTCGCCTTTGATCACCAGCGATTTCCCGATGGTCGCCTGGTCCGCCGTGCTGGCCGCGACTGCCGGACGAGATGCCGCACTGGCCGGCTCGCTGGGCGCAGACGTCACCGGCGTAGGAACCGAGGGACGCTCCGGCTCTGGCCGGGATGGTGTGGTAGAAGGTTGGTTAGTGGGTTTCCACATGTCAAAAAAATCCTTTCCTCACGAGTAGATTAAGGGTCAAAGCCCGCACTTTGGTGACCAAACGAATTCTACTCCCGCCGCCGCTTCAAGTCTTGTGGAAATTCTGTGCTTTCCGCAGTTTTCCGCCCTTTCGTAACCTCGCTCATACCCGGGACGGGAACGGTATTGGAGCGCCACTAATGTAATTCTTCCCTCTGAATGGCGATTCTTATACGATCGCGACCAGACCTGAAGGCGCTTCTCACTGCGGACGCCAAGTCATTTCCACGCGTACCGGAATTTCGTTTTTGACAGGCATGGTTAACAGTGTCGGCGGCTCAATTTTGAAATCGGTGAGTGTGGCCGGAATCGTCCCGGATATCCGGGTCTCGTTGCCTTGGGTCACTAACTGAAACAGAACTTGCTTATACTGCACGGTCTGCCCGGCAAAGTGAATCTCCAGGTCGGCGTCGACCTTTCCCGATGTGGATGCCGCTTCGGGCAAGCGCGTGCGGACTGTGACTAGAGGAAACTGCGCCCCACGCGTTACCTGAAGCATGTGAAGGTCGCGGTTGCTGTCCCCGGAATCAAATGACTTCACCGGCACGGCGATCAAAAAATCGCACTGTCCTGCGTGACAAACACCCTTACCCCGCGCTGCATGGCTCACCCCCTCGGACTGATGCAGCGGGTGCGACACGTGGTAGGTGAGAGTGCTTTGTTCAAGCACCCACTGGCTATCGGGTGCGCCAAACGCGGGAATCCCTAGAAAAAGGAAAGCGATCAGTATTTTTCTATGCATAAGCACCGCTTAGAACTTGCAGCTTAGAACTTTAACGATACCGACATCACAGCGATGCCAAACGCCGCCCCTGTTACGATAGCCACGGGTCCGTGCGCCGAGGCGATCCCGTGCACTTTTTCCCCCTTATTTTTTTGATCGTAAGCGATCGCTCCCAGAATCGGGGTCAGGATCATTCCTGGACCATGAATCCACGCCATGGCTTTATGCAGGCGGATGGGACCGCGGGTTTCCGTTCCAGCAATCCTGGGTGCGCGGATGGCATAGTAAGCGGTCATGAAATACAAATCCCCTGACACCGCGCCCAAAACGAGATGCGTCGTACGATCGGCTGTGCTCGTGTTCTTCCCTCCCGCGTTTGCAGACGTGATGAAGGTTGCGACCAATGGAGCGAGCGTTATCAATCCGAGCCGCTGATGGACCTTCAGCATGTGGGTTCGTTTGTCGAGCCTAGCCTGTTCCTGAGCGTTGCCCTGCGTCTGCTCCGGTGAAAGGCCAAGATCTTGGAGCGATGGCCCTGTCGTGCTGCTGGAAGGAGCGTTTGGCAAGGGTTCCTGTGTTTTGACGTTACTTTGTTCGCCCGAGTCGAGCTTTCCGTCCAGGATCGCCGTCTCAGCCCGATTGACCGTTGCGGAAATCTCCACCGCCTTGAGACCGGCGGCCTCAAACTTAACGCGGTAGCTGCCGGGCGGCATCTGGTCAAACTTATAGGTACCGTCTGTCGCCGTGGTCGCGCTTCGCGACTGGCCAGTGTCCACGCTGGTCGCCGTGACCGTAGCATTTGCAACCGCACCACCGGAGGCATCGGTTACCTTGCCGGTCAACGCAACCGGCTCGGTCGTCTGAGCGATTAGAGACGGAGCCAATGTCAAGAGTAGACAAACTGTTAAGACGCCAGAAACACCGCTACGCCACTGGCGAGGAGTATTCCCCAACATCGTTAACCTCCTACTCTTTGTCAACGCCGTGTGACAGCTACTGTTGTCCGTGTGATGCGACCGCATCTGCTTTAGTTGTTAACAGTAATAGGGTCGCTCCGATTTGTCCCGGATTTATTCCATGATCGAATTTCTGCTGCCAACATAGTGAACGTGACGGGAATTCTGGCAGCTTTTCTCGGAGGGCTGGAAATCTATTTTCGAAGGAGGATTGAAAGAGATTTGAAAGGTCTAGGCGGCAACCGCACCAGCTTATCGCGTATTATGATTTGAGCCATTCGCCATCGACCATCTTGGATAGACTCTCCGATTCCGCCATCCTGAAGAAGATCGAACGCCAGCCCAAGGGCACCGCTGGTTTCAAGCAGCTGGTGCGGGAATTGGGACTTCATGGCAGCGCACGCCAAGAACTCTCGGACCGCCTGAAGCAACTGGTGAGCAGCGGCCAGTTGATTCAGGTCGATTCCGACCGCTATGCGATTCCCAAGGCCGCTGTGGGCAAGAATGTCTTAGTTGGAAAGTTGAGCATGCACCGCGACGGCTACGGGTTTGTCACCCCCGACGCCTCCACGCTCGACGCCCGCTTGAAGGCGCAGCTCTCCGGAGACATTTTCATTCCGCCGCCTGCCGTAGGCTCTGCGATGCACGGGGACCGCGTGTTGGTGGAGGTTGGCGCGATCCGCCCTGACGGCCGCGCCGAAGGCCGCATCGTGCGCCCAGTCGTCCGCGCTCATAGCACCGTGGTCGGAATCTTTCATCACGGCAGTCGTGGCAACTATGTCACGCCCATCGACCAGAAAATCTCGCAGGAAATCATAATCCCGCCCGGCATGGAGAACCCTGGTAGCGCCGGCGTCCCGAGGACGTTCCCGCCCTCGGCAGGAAGGCGACACGGTTCCAAGAAAAGAAAAATCCGTAGACCGAGTTCTAGGCAACGAGGCTGCTCGCCGCACCGAATGGGGCGATCTCGAAGACGTAGTGGTGGATGTCGAAATCACCGACTGGCCCTCGGCTACCCAGAATCCGCGGGGACGAGTGGTCGAAATCCTGGGCTACGAAGACGACTTCGGCGTCGATGTAGAAATCATCATCCGCAAATTCCATCTGCCACATCATTTTCCAGCAGAAGTCCTCGACGAAGCGCAAAATATCGAACCCATTATCCCGGGGCCCGAGGCCAAAAGACGGCGCGACTTCCGCGCTCTTCCCATCGTCACTATCGACGGTGAAACTGCCCGCGACTTCGACGACGCGGTCACGGTCCGGCAAATCGAAGGCGGCAACTACGAACTGCAGGTACACATCGCGGACGTGGCCCACTACGTCACGCCCGATTCAGCCCTCGATCAAGAGGCGCGATTGCGCGGCACCAGCGTCTACTTCCCCGACCGCGCCGTGCCCATGCTGCCGCTCGAACTGTCGACCGACATCTGCAGCCTGCGGCCACACCTGGATCGGCTCGTGCTTTCCTGCGTCATGAAGATCGACCACCGGGGAGAGATTCTGGAATACGAGTTGAGCGAAGGCATCATCCGTTCCGCCGAGCGCATGACCTACACCGACGTCAACGCGGTGCTCGAAGGCGATGCAGCCACACGCAAGCGCTACGCCAGCCTGGTTGGAACTTTCGAGATGATGCGCGACCTCGCCCTTATTTTGAATCGCAAGCGCGAGCGGCGCGGCTCCATCGACTTCGATTTGCCCGAACCCGTCATCGAATTCGATGAATTTGGATTGATGAAAAGTATTACCCGCTCCGAGCGCAACATCGCGCACCGCCTGATTGAAGAATTCATGCTCTCGGCCAACGAATGTGTCGCCGGATATCTGGAAAACAACCGCGTAGCTTCGCTGTACCGCATTCACGAGAAGCCCGATGCCAAACGAGTGTACGACTTCGAAGTCATCGCCGCCGCCTTCGGACATTCGTTGGGTGTAGGCGCTCTACCCATTCAGCGAGTGCAGTTCAAGTCCGACCGTCGCGCCAGCTACGGCACCGGCAAACGTCCGCGCGAAATCGAAATTCCGAAGGAAGTTCATATCACCCCACGCATGTATCAGAAGCTAACCGAAAAGATCGCAGGCAAGCCAGAAGAACGAATTCTTTCTTACCTGATGTTGCGTTCATTGAAACAAGCTCGCTATTCGGAAGAAAACCTCGGACATTTCGCGCTCGCCGCGACCACCTATACGCACTTCACCTCGCCCATCCGACGCTATCCCGACCTGATCGTGCACCGCATTTTGAAAGAAGTATTGCGCGACTCGTCAACGGATCATGCGGCTCAGGCGCCCCTTCGACAAGCTCAGGGCAGGCTCTCGCCCGCGAAAGATGCGGCCGCCGACGGACCTTCCCCCTGGTCAAAACGCCGAGAACACGCCCCACCTCAATCTCTGGGTGGCCCAATCCCCCTGGAAGAGCTGCACGAGATCGCCGAGGAATCCAGCCGATCCGAGCGCCGTGCCGACGAAGCAGAACGCGACCTTATGGAATGGAAGAAGGTCAAATTCATGGAGGACCGGGTTGGCGAAGACTTCGACGGCCTGATCATCAGCGTGACCAAGTTCGGATTCTTCGTCGAACTCACCGATCTGTTTATCGAAGGCCTGGTCCCACTCGATTCGTTGACCGACGACCGCTACCTCTACCACGAAAACACCCGCGAGATCATCGGCCAGCGCACTCGCAAGATCTATGGCCTGGGCCAAAAGATCCGCGTGCTAGTGGATCGCATCGACCCCGTGGAAAAGAAGATCCAATTCGCCGTCTTCGAGGAAAAACCGCAGCGATCTTCCGCGAAGCGCAAAAGGCGATAGTCCGAAATCAGTGGAGGACGGGCGCCCGTCTATCCCGGCAAAGCTCCGCAGCGGTTTTTCGGTGGACAAATAACGCCGACCAAACGTAATTGCGCCCACTGGTGTAAAATTCCTAAGTTAACCCCATCCGCTGCTGGAACGAGGCAGCGGGTTTCCTACCGTCGGGACGTGGCTCAGCCTGGTAGAGCACTCGCTTGGGGTGCGAGGGGTCGGCAGTTCAAATCTGCCCGTCCCGACCAATATGATTTCAGTGGCTTGTAGGACACGCATCCCGTACTTCCAAGATCAAAATCGAAAAGAACCGATGCCGCAGGACTTCGTGAGAATTGAAGAAGTCCTGCAACGCATCGGGCGTGAGGCTACGCAAGGAAAACCGTGCCATGTGGCTTCTGAGGTTAAACTTCCTCCTCTTCATTCGCCCCAGCCTGCTGGTTCGTTCGCTCCCAAGCTGACGGGAAAGGGAAGGCGTCGCTTATCATGCGGACATTCTCGGGCGTCTCAACTGATTTACTCGGAAGTACATTGAACACTTTACAGTCGTTGCGAAAGTTGTAAGATCGGCCAATCTTCCTCCTGCAAGCTAACGAGGTCTGCAAACTTCTGCCCGTTCTTGTTTGCGGAAGCGAACAGCTGCACTCATATTCAGGTCTCGGAAGTTTGCTGGCGGACAGGTGTTAATTGCAAAATGCAGGAGAAGCAGATGATTCACAATCCCCTTCGCAGACTCTCAATCGCTGTAGCCTTGACGTGCCTGATTTCCGGATCGTCGGTCAGCGTGTGGGCAGCAGACAAGAATGTGACGGCAACCGACGACCCCGCGGCCCATCACATTCGAACCGTATTCCTTATTCTGATGGAAAATCACAACTGGACCGGCGACGGCAACATGGACATCAAGGGAAACGCAGCAGCTCCCTACATCAATAAGACCCTACTGCCCATGGCGTCGCACGCGGAACGTTATTACAATCCGCCCGGCAATCATCCCAGCCTTCCCAACTATTTATGGCTGGAGGCCGGCACCAACTTTGGCATTTACAATGACAACCCTCCCAGCCAGGATCATCAAAGCACAACCAAACATCTGGTCACGCAGATGGAGAAAGCGGGTGTTTCATGGAAGTCCTACGATGAGAACATCACCGGCAAAGTTTGCCCGTTGGTGGATGGTGGCGGCATCGATCCTAACGGCAACCCCTATTACGGCGTCCGCCACGATCCTTTTGTCTACTTTGATGACGTGACCAACCATCTTGACGCCCACTCCGCCAATTGCATCAAGCACGTCCGTCCATACACGGAATTGGCCCGAGACTTAAAATCCAACAACGTGGCGAGGTACAACTTCATCACGCCCAATGTCTGCGATGACATGCACGACAGTTGCTCTGGAGACCCCATTGCGCACGGCGACAAATGGCTCGCAAAGAATCTTCCTACCATCCTCAACTCGTCCGCCTACCAGCACGGCGGCGCGATTTTCATTACCTGGGACGAAGCCAACAGCGGGGATGGTCCCATCGGCATGATCGTGCTCTCACCTTTCGCCAAGGGCCACGGCTACTGGAATGCACAGCACTACACCCACGGGTCCACGCTGCGCACCGTGCAGGAAATCTTCAGCCTGCACCCGTTCCTGAACGATGCCGGCCGCGAGAAAGATTTGAAAGATCTATTCAAGGTCTTCCCGTAATAACAAAACTGCCTGCGCCCCCGAGACCGGGCAGAAGAGACTGAGACTCGCCCGGTGCATCTCCGCGCCGGACTTTTTTGTCCCATGTCTACTCCGCGGATAATGACATCGTGAGGAAGTTCACTATCAACAAGAGACGAATGTTTAGATTCTGTAAAGTAATGTAAAGCCCGAGTGGATTGTGCTCCGGCGGGTTTACCTTTTAGAGATTCAGAAAAACGTGAAAGATCCGAACGGATTGGCAGACGTTCGTTACTTCTGTGTTTCTCAGTAGGGCTCGCCGTTTGTTAGTTTAGAAGACATTCGGAATGCAAACGCAAGAACTTAAGTAAGACACCGTCGTAATTGCAGGCAACTTCGGAATCCGGAAAAGATAGCCCGACGTCAATCTTGGGACATTAGAGCAATTTCGGCAATTTTGTGCGTTGCCCTCGGGTCTCTGTATTCTTGGGAAGAAGGCAGAAACCCAAAGAAAAAATGGAAACTTTAGTTGAATTCTTGGATCCGACCTACGAGAGGGGGAATGAAGCGCTTGCGCTTTCTTTTGCCGTTGGTGTTTGCACTGTTCGCGCAGAGTCTATGGGCGCAAGCGCGCGGTTTATCTTTGGTGCCAGCCGTATCTTCAGAATCCGCTGAGACAGCATCGCCCGATGCGCAGAGTCCGCAGCAGAACTCGCCGCCGGAACCGTCTGGGCCATCGAGCACCGCCAGTGGCACCAAGCAATCCGATACGAAGAGTGCGAGCCAGAGTACCGCGCCGGCGACCCAAGGTGCTCCCCCTGAGAAGCAGCAGCCGAAACGAATCCTGGGCGTGATGCCCAATTTTCGCGCAGTCAGCGCCGGCGCCCAGCCACCGCCTCCCACGCCCAAGCAGAGTTTCATCCTCGCGACCCAGAATAGCTTCGACTACTCGTCATTTATTTTCGTCGGCATCACTTCAATGCTGGCCGAGGGAACAGATGCGCACGCGCAGCTCGGGAAAGGCGTCGCCGGGTTTGGCAGATATTACTGGCGAGGGTTTGTCGACAAGACGGACGGCAATTACCTGGTTATCTTTGCACTGCCTACCGTGTTTCACCAGGACGAACGCTACTATGCAATGGGCAAGGGTGGTTTCTGGAAGCGCGGCTTCTATGCAGCCTCTCGCATCGTTGTCACGCCAAGCTATCACGGACACGATAGCTTTAATATTTCCGAGTTGCTAGGCAGGGGCATGGCGCAAGGAATTTCGGCAGCCTATTACCCGAGCCAGGCTCGGACGCCTGGGGCCCTTGCCACGAAGTACGGATACGCTATTGGGCGGGACGCGCTGACCAACGTGTTCCGCGAATTCTGGCCCGATATCGCCACCCACGTGCTGCACCGGCATCCGTAAGTTGGCGGCCGAGTATTTGTCTGTGCCCGAATGTGGTTAATTTTTGACGCTGGAGAACGTCGGGCAGGTTCCGCCACTCACCGTCGGCCAAAAATTCAAAGTAGTGACTCGCGGCTCATTCGACTACATTTAAATTCCGTGGTACGGATTTCTCGCCGGCATCAGCCAAGCTGAAAACAGCGAACCCGGCTATGGACAAGGTGCTCAAAGCTACGGAAAGCGATTGCGGATTTATTGAGGTGCGGTCACTTGTCCCTTGCTGCTAATGGTGCTCGAATTCTTCATCTTTACTTGTGATCCCTACAGTAAAGAGTAACTAATTTACACGGATAAATTCAGTGTTATTCGGCACGATAGATGATCTTCCCCGAACGCAGCGTGTACTTTACGGCAGTTAGCGCGCTCACGTTCTTCGAAGGATCGTCCTTCAACACCACCAGATCCGCCTGGAAACCTGCGGCGATTCGTCCCAGTTGTTTGGACTCTCCAAATCGCTCGGCGGGCGCAGTGGTGAGGGAAGCGAGAATCTGGCGAAAGCTCATTCCCGCCCCGGCCATCAATGCGTACTCCTCGCTGGGATCATATTCAACTGCGCCGAGATCCGTTCCGAAAAGAACGGTGCCTCCAGAGCTAACCCAGGCCCGTAACTGGCCGATAGCCGTGTTGGTAATCTGCTCCTGGGTCGAGATTCGGTCGTGGCGCGCGTAGTACTTCCACAGGGTCAGGGTTGGTGTGAGGGCCACTCTACGTTCCTTCATTGCTGTGAGAATGGTTTCGTCCCAGGGGCCAGAATGGGGAGTGGTGTGGGCGATCAGATCAACTCCAGCTCGAACCGCGGCCAGCACATCCGCGCCGCTGTTGGGATGAACAAAAACAGGTTTTCCTGCCCGATGGGCTTCGCTCACCGCGGCTTGAATGGCGCTCTCCGGAAACGGCGGGTTGGGCGGCGGCGGAGGCTGCAGATGAACCTTGATCCCGTCGACCCCTTCGTCGAGAAGCTTTCTTGCCGCTGCCGCCGCTTGCGCGGCGTCCGCGATCTCTGGAGCTGGAAACGTCATGAAGCCCAACATCCTAAGGATTGTGTCCGGCGGTACCGCGTGCGGAGCAACCAGCGCTTCGCCAGTCGAGCGAATTCTCGGGCCGGTCACTTCTCCCGACTCGATGCGGTCGCGAAGCCGCCGCGTATTCTCCCACATGGACCCTAAGTCGAAGACGCTGGTAAAACCATACAGGGTGAGCATGTCCTGAAGCTGGCGGCTTAGCTCGGGCGCTGGGATGGCCCCCGCATTCGCCCACTTTCTTTCAAAGAAGTGCACGTGGCTGTTCCAAAACCCCGCGGTAATCGTGAGGCCCGAACAGTCGAGCTTTTGGACGTTTTGAGGAAGCTGCACCAGCGCCCTGCTGCCCACCGCGGCAATCTTTTCGCCTTGAATGAGCACCACGCCGTCCTGTATCGGCTCGTCTGTGGGACTGACATAGATCGTCGCTCCCACCAGAGCGAAATACGAACTCGAGGAGTTGAGAGACTCACCGAAAACCACGGCAGCCATGAGCACCGGAAGAAATGTTGACCCCAGCAACATTGTGAGCACTGCGATCGCGTTCGTCATGTACCGCGCTCCTGTCTATGACCGGCTTCCAGGCGTGAACCTTCAACGCCTGCCCTTGGCGCCCGAATCCATTCACTTCTTCCGGGAGTAACGTCGCGCGTACGGTGGCGCCGCACGCTCGGGTTCGAGCCGCGGATCATTGACCGGTTCCCCGGCCACAATCTGCAGAGGAATCACCCCCGCCCAGGTGGGAAACGCGTAATCTTCTTCATCGTCGATGGGAGGACCTTGGCGCACCTTCGCCGAAAACTCCTCAATCGGCAACCGCAGCACCAGCGTCGCTTTTAGTTCTTTCTCGTTGGGCTGGCGGGATTCCGCCCAGCGTCCAGGGAGTATGTGCTCCGACAACAAACGCAAAGCCTCCAGCTTTTCTTTCGCATCGTTCACGGCAGCTCGCCTTTCCCAGGATCATCACCGAGCGGTAGTTCATGGAGTGATTGAAAATCGAGCGCGCCAGCACCAGCCCATCCAGCAGCGTAACCGTGACGCACACCGCAATCCCCTCATCGACGCGCCTCAGCATGCGGCTTGCGGCCGAGCCGTGAATGTACAGATTGTCGCCGGCGCGTCCGTAGCCGGTTGGAATCACAAAGGGTTGCCCATCCACAACAAATCCAACGTGGCAGATGAAGCCTTCATCCAGAATCTGGTAAGCAGTACTTCGATCGTAGACGCCGCGTTGCGGCTCGCGCACCACGCGCGTCCGCGCACTTGGGGTGTAGGGCTGTGACATTCAGGAAAAGCTCCCGGCAATCGCCAAGGATGAAAGGACGAAAAGAGTGTAGCAGGAGCGGAACGGATAGGGGTCGCCGCCCCTGCGGCTCGTCCACTTGAAGTCACAGGTTCCCTGAGCGCTATACTGATCCTCGCACAGGGGTGAAACATGGAAACACAGGCGCTGTCTAAACCAGTTCCGATAGACGATTTTGTGTCCGGGTTACGGAAGTTTCCGGAGCCGGCTTTCGACCGAACGGACCAGATCGTGAAATTTCTCGAAACCATGCCCGTCGCGCCCGATACTTTGGCCTCCTACTTGACTTGGGATCGACAGCACTACACCCGAAACCTGATCGACAAAACGCCGCTCTACGAGCTGATGGCGATCTGCTGGGAAGTCGGCCAGGGCAGCTCGGTTCATAATCACCGCGATCAGAACTGCTGGATGGCCGTACCCATTGGCCGATTGCTGGTGGAAAACTATCGGGTGATTTCTCAGAAACTGGAAGAAGGCATTTGCGACCTGGAAACAGCAGAAACTTTGGAAATGAACCCGGGCCATCCCTGCGCCGTCGATCCCTTGGAACCGGTACACCGTGTTTATAATCCCCGCGAGTTCAACCAGCGGGCAGTCAGCCTGCACGTGTATTCCCGGCCTTTCGACAGCTGTGTAGTTTATTCGCCGGAGCAGCATACCTGCGGAGAAATTAAGCTGCACTACACCACCGAATACGGAAAGCCGAGCCGGTGACTTCGGTCATCTGTGCACCAGAGAGGAGGTCAGAGGACAATTAACAGGTGCGGAGAATGTTCCCGGAGGAGCCATGAAGAGGTCGTCCGCCCTAATCATTGTCCTGTTGTTATCGGCCTGCGGTTGCTCGAAAAAAGAAAGCTCCGAAGCCAAAAGCCAAAATAGCGACCAGTCCCGGCAAGTACAATCGGACGAGCCGGACATCAAGGGCGCGACTCCGGAAGACCCGGGACCGACGGCAACCGTGATCTCGCCGCTATCCATCTTAAAGGGACAAGCCAAGGCGTCAACAATCAAGCCGGATGAGTTTATACCGCAAGAACCGCTGCTGATCGATCACCGCCTTGACCACCCCTCGCTCGAACCCATTAGCGTTCTGCACAAAGTATTTTCGGTAAATAAATATTCACAGTTTGCCTTCGTAGTTCCGCCCCACGAGGGTAATGCCAGATTGCGCGGCACCCTCCGGTCATTTACGAAGCGTGGTGACCCCGATTCCACAAGTGGCAGTATTGCTGACGTTGATTTGATGTTATTAAATGACCAGGAATTCCAGGACTTTCTGCACGGCCAGCCGCAAACCGCCACCTATGAACTGGATTCCGTTCACAACGAGATGGTGGATTGGCGGGTTCCAACCACACATGCAGATCCGCAAACGTATCATCTGGTTTTCAGCAACTCCGGGAGCGGGACAAAGACTAAGTTTGTCGAGGCCGACTTCTCCTTAAAGTTCGAGTAGAGGCGCAGCTATTTCTCTGCCGCGGTAGAACTCTGGTTCTGAGTCAGTGTGACCCTTGTCTCGAAGGGCGTCATTCCGAAGTCCCGCGCTTTCTCCAGCGGGGCGAGGAATCTCGCATGAACCATTTCAAACTGATCCACTATCGAACCACGGTGAAACCGAGCGTCCCTGCATACCTGCTGCTAAACTAATCTGTTGGCTCTGCGAAAAAAATCTCCGTCTACCGCAGTCGAAAGCGCCGGCATCGCCGCTGTGCCAGATACGTCCGCCTCGGCGCAGAAGCCGAAGATTGTAGCTGGCGAGTCCGGATGCATTTACCTGATCGATACTATGTCCTTCATCTTCCGCGCCTATCACGCCATGGCGCGGCAGCGCGGGATGTCCACAAAGACAGGCTTGCCAACAGCAGCGACCTATGTCTTCGTCAACATGCTGCGCAAATTGCGCGATGACTTTTCCCCGGAATATCTGGCCGCAGTGTTTGATGTGGCCGCGCCCACGTTTCGCGATCAGCAGGCCGGAGGCCTCACCAGCGTCCGCCGGTTTGATCTCAAGACCCAAACCTTCCAGGAGATTGAGTATCACGGTTACAAAGCCAATCGTAAAGAAATGCCCGGGGACCTGGCGCAGCAATTGCCCTATATCCGCCGAGCGCTGGAAGCCTACCGCATCCCCATCCTCGAACTCGGAGGCTACGAAGCCGACGACGTGATCGGCACGCTGGCGCGCAAAGCCGTGGCGCAATCGTATTCGGTGTACGTAGTCTCGAGCGACAAAGACATGCTGCAATTGGTGAACGACCGGGTCTGGGTTTTGAACCCGCCAAAGGACAATCTGATCTGCGACGCCGCCAAGGTCGAGGAAATCCTGGGAGTGCCTCCCGAGCGCGTGATCGATGTCATGGCCCTACGCGGCGATTCCATCGACAATATTCCCGGCGCCCCGGGCATCGGCGACAAGGGCTCGGTGGAACTGATAAAGCGTTTTGGTTCGGTTGAGCAGGCGCTGGATCGCGCGGCAGAAGTCGAGAAAAAGACGTACCGTGAATCGCTCCAGAACAATCGCGACAATATCCTGCTCAGCAAAAAGCTGGTGACCATCGATTGCGATGTGCCCATCGAGCTGGACGTGAATGCAATGAAGGTGGGCGAGCCGGACATGGAAACGTTGCGCGCCCTTTTCACCGAACTGGAGTTCACTTCGCTATTGAAAGAACTACTGCCGGTTGTCGAGGTGAGTGAAGAGCATTACACCGAGGCGAAAACGGCAGCCGAGGTAGAGGCGGCGCTGAAGGCCATTCCACGCGGCGGCGTGCTCGCGGTCGCCGTGGAAGCCGAAACAGATGTTGTCGACGAGCAGGAGCCAGAAGAGGAAGCATCGCAAAACGGCATGTTGGCGCTCACGTCGGAGCCGGTGACGCTGGAACGGCCGCGGGATATCGCCATCTCGTCCACGCCTGGCATCGCGGTCACCATCCGATTCGAGGCAGAAGCAACCTCGACTCTGAAGTCTGCCCTCGCAGACGAGCGTCTGCCCAAAGCCATTCACGATTACAAAGCCGCAACTCACCTTTTAGAACGGCAAGGGATCGCGCTGCAAGGCGTGCAACACGATGCCATGCTGTATTCCTATCTGCTCGATCCAACTTACTCATCGCATCGTCTGGCCGACGTGGCCCTGCGGCGCTTCAACCTCAAGCTCAGCGGGACGCTGCCCGAAGCGGCCGACATCACCGGGCGGCTGGCAACCGCGCTGCGCCGCGAAGTGGAAGAAGCCGGGCTGCTGAAGTTGTACGAGGAAATGGATCTGCCACTGGTTCCGGTGCTGGCGCGCATGGAGCACGCCGGAGTCAAGATCGACCGTGCAGCATTGGCCGAGATGTCGTCGCGCCTGGAACGCGAGATCGACGCTAAGGCAAAGGAGATTTACCAATGCTCGGGGTGCGAGTTCAATATTAGTTCGCCAAAACAACTGGGCGACGTCCTCTTCAACAAGTTGAACCTGCCCAAGCCGGTGAAGTATGGCAAGGGAAAGACGATTTCGACCGCGGTGGACGTGCTGGAGGGATTGGCCGACGAACACGACGTACCTCGGCTGGTGCTCGAATACCGGCAATTGACCAAGCTCAAATCAACTTACGTCGACGCCTTGCCGGCCCTGTTGAATCCCGCCAGCGGCCGCTTGCACACCACCTTCGGCCAGACCGGAACGGCGACCGGAAGGTTATCGTCGGCGAATCCCAATCTGCAAAACATTCCGATTCGCACTGAATTAGGCCGCGAAATTCGGGCAGCTTTTACCGCAGAGGCAGGTCACGTGCTGTTGGCGGCGGATTATTCGCAGATCGAGTTGCGCTTGATGGCACACTTCTCGAAAGACCCGTTGCTGGTCGAAGCCTATCGTCGCGGTGATGATATCCACACGCTCACTGCGTCTCAAGTGTTCGGTGTGCCCCCGCTGATGGTCACACCCGACCATCGCAGGCAAGCGAAAGTAGTGAACTTCGGCATTGTTTATGGGTTGTCGGCTTTCGGGCTGTCGCAAACGCTGGGCATCGCGCCGGCCGAGGCAAAGGTGTATATCGACGCATACTTTGAGAGGTACAGCGGTGTTCGGAAGTTCAGGGAGCATATTCTGGAAGAGGCCCGGCGTGACGGCAAGGTCAAAACGCTGTTCGGCCGCGTGCGTCCCATCCCCGACATCAACAGCAAGAACGCCAACCTCCGCGGATTCGCCGAGAGGACGGCAGTCAATACGCCGTTGCAAGGGACGGCTGCGGACTTGATCAAGATTGCCATGATTCGCATCGATGCGGCGTTACGCGAACAGCGCCTGCAATCCAGAATGACTCTGCAGGTGCACGACGAGTTGGTGTTCGAGGTTCCAGAAGCTGAAATCGAAGTGATGCGAACTCTGGTGCGCGAGCAAATGGAAAAAGTTCATCCCCTAACCGTGCCCCTGCTAGTCGAAATTGGAGTTGGAGCAAACTGGCGAGACCTGGAACCCTAGAGCCTTTCTGTGAGTTTCTGGGGAAGGGCACGGCTTCAGCCGTGCCGCCAAGAACCGCATAAACTCTGGGCTTTAGCCCCTGAGGGATATGGTTCCCTTGAAACCGGCTCATGCAACGGCGTCTTGCGAAGACCGCGCAAGCAGGGATTTCAGCCGGCGTCAGCACGAGAAAGGACGCTCGCGCCTACATTAGGGGTGGTCCCGATTCACTTCCCGCTCTGCGGCTTCCCGCAGCATTCTTCGATCGCGCGAGCTCGCAATCCTTCTGGCTCGAATGAGCCGTCGCAAGCCAAACCAATAAAAGAACCAGACTAGGGTACCGATTGCCGCTAGCAGCAGAAGCAGATTCCATATCGCAGCAGCGTTAGACAACAGCGTTTTCATAGACAATAGCAGTGCCGAGCTCCGCTCGGCGGACGGGCGAGTCGCCCGTCACCACACACACAATCAAACCCCCAGCGCGGTCTTGATCGCGTCAGCAATATTCTTTGCCAGCGTCCGCATCTTTTCTTCCGACTCCGCTTCCACCATCACTCGCGCCAGCGCCTCCGTGCCTGAGTAGCGGACGACCACGCGACCATTGCCATCAAGTTCGCATTCCGCTGCTTCAATCGTACGCTGAATTTCAGGCACCTGGGCGAACGAAATCTTTTCGCGCACCCGAATATTCTGAATGGTCTGGGGAAAGACTTTGAGATCACCGATCAACTCCGCCAGAGACTTGCCGCTTCGTGCCATAATTTCCATCACACGCAAAGCCGTGAGCAGGCCATCGCCCGTGGTTGCTTCGCCATCGCGAAAAATGATGTGGCCGGACTGCTCTCCGCCCAGAATCGAGCCGGTCTTCAGCATCTCCTCAAGCACGTACTTGTCGCCGACATTAGCGCGCAGCATGCGGATGCCCGCTTTGCGCAACGCGATTTCCAAACCCATGTTGGACATCGTGGTGGCGACAATCGTCGAGCCGGTGAGAACACCGCGGCATTGCATGTCGCGAGCGACCACCAGGAGAACGCCATCGCCATTGACCACTCGACCATCCGCGTCGCTGAAGAGTGCGCGATCGGCATCCCCATCAAAGGTGACCCCTAAATCGAATTGCCCCGCCTTCTCTGCGATTGCTCGGGCCAGCGTCTGGGGATGAAGGGCGCCGCAATTATCGTTGATGTTCTTACCATCAGGAGATGCGTTCAGATAAGTTGCCTGAATTCCGCAGGCACGAAACAGTTCGGGGGCTTCAGCCGTGGCCGCCCCGTTGGCGCAATCCGCCAGAACTCGTATTCCTCCCAAGTCCGTTTTCAGCCCCTGCGCCAGCCATTTCACATACGCATGTCGAAGGCTTGCCTTGCCAGGCAAGCTGGGAGCAGGTTTCACCAGCGCGGGGCCGTGGCGCTCCGGATTCTGCAGCAGTGCGAAAATTTCCTGCTCGATGGCTAGCTCACGGGAGTCGGGCAACTTGTATCCGTCGCCGGAGAAAACTTTAATGCCATTGTCGGTCCATGGATTGTGCGAAGCTGAAATCACAACCCCGGCGGCATGCTTCCGGGAACGCGCGAGGTAGGCCACCCCCGGAGTCGTAATCACGCCCGCGCTATGGACTTCACAGCCGCTGGAAACCAGGCCCAGCAGCACGCGGTCCGCAATCCAGGAACTCGATTCTCGTGTGTCTTGTCCGATCACAACGCTGGCGTGCTGATTACTGCGCATCAGGTTGTGACCGAGCGCACGGCCGATGAGATACGTGCTTTCCGAATTTAAAGGGAATTCGCCGGCCACGCCGCGAATGCCGTCGGTTCCGAAGAGCTGTCGGGTCTGGGACGTCATTCTGGTTTCGCGGACTGGCCGCCGCCGCTGGTGTCGGAGACTTTCTGCATGATCACCGTTACCCGTACTGGATCAGGGCTGGCAACCTGAATGAGAGCATCAGAAACGTAGGCGTGTCTGGCGAAGGTTGCCCGGTTGATGTCTCCGCTCACGTCCACCGGATCCGTGATCGCCGATTCGACTGCCTCCACATGCTTCTTCGGCCCACTGATGGTAATGGTTGGCGGATCCACCACGATCTGCTCAATGCTGTACCCGCGAACAAACGTGCCCACAACGCGTGGTTCGACCGGAACTTGCCGGGTGAGCCTAATGTCGAAATTGAGATGCAACTGACTGGGAACGACTTGAACCACTTCGAGCTCGGAAGGCTCGTGAATCTGTTGTGCGGTCAAATCGAGAGTGCGCTCCCCAGGCCGCAAACCGCTGAGGTCGATTTCCGCATAAACGTCAGAAGGCTGAAGGCGGCGAACCACCCGCTCCGGGCCGCGCAGCCGGATTTGCGCCCGCGAAATATTCTCCGAGCTGATCTCCAGATTTTGCGGGATATTGTGGAACTCGATGGGCACTTCGACCGCGACTTCGGCCACCGGATCGCGCGCCACCGCCAGCCATAAGCCCACCGCCAGGGCAAGCGAGATCAGCTTCAGGCCCAGATTGTCAAGCACGCGGCGATGCAGAAAGTCTCGCATGGGCTAACGATCCGCCTCCTGATTCAAACGCGAATCGCTCAACCGCGACTCGTTCAAACGAGAATCTGTCGGGCGAGGCACAGAACCTCGCGGACTTTCCGCCTCAGACCCCTCCAGTACCTCGCTGCCATTGGAAATCGGCGTGGGCAAAGTAGACGGTGGCACATAGAGGCGCAGCAGTTTTCCCAGACGATCGCGCAACTGGTCGACACTCAGATCGCGCTCGATCTTGCCCGAAACTGCCAGACTGATAATTCCCGTCTCCTCGGAAACGATCACGGCAATGGCATCGGTTTCCTCGGTCACACCAATGCCCGCACGATGCCGCGTGCCCAATTGGGTGGAAAGCACCGGGTTCATGGAGAGCGGCAGAAAGCAGGCCGCAGCGGCAATGCGATCGTTCTGCACGATCACGGCGCCGTCGTGCAACGGAGCGCTCGGCCGAAAGATGGTCGCCAGCAGATCGTAGGAAAGCCGTGCGTCAAGCGGAACTCCGCTTTCGATATAAGTACGCAAGCCAATCTCGCGCTCGATGACGATCAAAGCACCGGTCTGGTTCTGGCAAAATAAATTAGCCGCCAGCACAATGTCGTCATAAGCGTCCGCCTCCGAACCAGATGCACGGCTCAGCGTAAGTCCCCGCCCCAGCCGCGCCAGGGCTTGCCGGATCTCGGCGGCAAAAACCACAATCAGCGCGAACACCGTATACGGCAGCAACGTGCTGATCAGCCAGTTCAGCGCGGCCAGGTTGCCCAGCCGGGACAAATAAAAAGCCAGCCCCAACCCCGCCACGCCCACGACCATCAAGGATGCGCGCGTGCCCTTGATCAGGGCAAGGAACTCATAAATGATGATTGCGACCAGCAGAATATCGATGATCGCGATCACCGACAAATGTGGCCACGGTGCTGAGAACTGCGTCACGCACGGCCCCTTTCAAAGTATTTCCGCTTGGCCCAACGTTTCATTGTAATCCAGGATTCACAGTTAAAAGGTTGGGGAAAAAACTGAGTGGCTAGGACACCGATACTTCAACTTGCATACCCTCGGCCGCAGCCCGCAGCCGGGAATAGTAGTCGCGAGCTTCCTTCACCACCTTGTCGATACACGCGTCATCATGATCGGGGTCGTGATGGAACAGGATCAATTCCTTTGCCCCGCTCTCCGTAACCACATTGATGGCTTCTCGCCAATGGCTGTGTCCCCAGCCGCGTTTGCGTTCGTATTCGTCAGGAAGATACTGCGCGTCGTAAATCAGGACGTTGGCGCCGGCTGCAAGTTTGCGCACGTTTTTGTCGAACAGCGCGTCCCCAGGCTCATTATCCGTGGCGTACACGATGATCCCTTCTTTTGTTTCCAGGCGAAAGCCCATGCAGCCCTGCGGATGGTTTAGCCACAGTGTCTGCAAGCTCACCTCTCCCAACTGGATGCGGCCTTCCTCCAGATCGTAGAAGTTCTGGTGAGCCTGCATCTGCGCCAGCCCAACGGGAAAGTAGGGTGCGGCCATCTGCTCTTCGAGTACCCGCTTCAGGCTGCGGGTGCGGCTCGAACTATGAAATTGAAACCGGTTTTCCCGGTTGTCGTATAGCGGACCAAAAAACGGAATCCCCTGAATGTGGTCCCAGTGGAAATGGGAGAGGAAAATATGGGCGGAAACGGGCCGTCCGTTAAACTCGTGGCGAAGCGCTTGTCCCAGCACCCGGAAACCCGTGCCACAATCGAAGATGAAGAGGTTGTCTCCGAGGCGCACTTCCACGCAGGAAGTGTTGCCCCCATAGCGCATATTTTCCGGCTGGGGAGCGGGCGTGGATCCGCGAACTCCCCAGAACTTAATACGCATATGCCTCCACACCGGATGCTGGCTAAACTGCCATCTTCCGCCGCCCCATCCAATCCGTCAATTCATTCGCTGGTTACAGGCGGTTACGCTGGCTGGTGTACTCTTGCCCTATAATGGCAGACGCATCCCGCTGAAAGGGCCTAACCGGCAACCTCTTGCTACGCCCCGATTTCAAGGAGTTTTCGCGTCTGTCCCGCCATTTCACGCTGGTCCCTGTGATGAAGTCGGTCACGGCCGATCTGCTGACCCCGGTCTCTGCCTTTCTCGCCATCGCCGCCCATGAGCCTGACGCTTTCTTGCTGGAATCCATCGAGCGGGGAGAGCAAATCGGACGCTACACGTTCCTGGGAGCGCGTCCGTACTTGCAGGTGCAAGCCCGTGGCGAGGATGTCCTGCTGCAACGCGGCAGGGCACGTGAGCACCGCAAGGGCAGCGTTCTACCCATCTTGAAAGAGTTGCTCCGGGAGCATCGTCCGGCTACCTTTGCGGAACTGCCACGGTTCACCGCTGGCGCCGTCGGCTACTTCGCCTACGACACCGTTCGCCAACTGGAAAAAATCGGCGAGCACGCCAAAGACGATCTTTCTCTACCCGATTGTGTGCTCATGTTCTTCGATCGAGTGCTGGCTTTCGATCATCTGCGCCATCAGATTCATATCATCGCCACCGCTGATGTTACTCGTGAAAGCCCCCGCAAAGCCTATGACCACGCACTCAATGATATCGCGATCCTCGAGAAGAAGCTCGCTCGCGGCCTGCGCTCCACCCACTGGCAGAACTCGGGCAAGGCGAGCAAGTCCGCGCTGAAAGTTCACGCCGGAACCAGCCGCAGCCGTTTCATGAAGTCCGTGCAACGTGCCAAAGAATACATCGCCGCCGGCGACATTTTTCAGGTCGTGCTCTCGCAGCGCCTCGATTTTGCTCCGGAAGTTGCCCCTTTCGATATCTATCGCGCCTTGCGCACCGTGAACCCTTCGCCTTACATGTATTTCCTCCGCATGGGCAATACCCACGTACTGGGCTCCTCTCCCGAGATGCTGGTGCGGGTGACCGGGAGCAAGTTGGAGTATCGTCCGATTGCCGGAACCCATCCCCGCGGGCGCGATGAAGCCGAAGATTCGCGCCTCGAAAAAGAAATGCTCGCCGACGAAAAGGAACGCGCCGAACACGTCATGCTGGTCGACCTGGGCCGTAACGACCTGGGCCGCGTCAGCGAATACGGTTCAGTGAAAGTGCGCGACCTGATGTATGTGGAACGCTATTCGCATGTCATGCACATCGTCTCCGCCCTCGAAGGCAAATTGCGCCAGGGCGTGGACGCTCTCGATGCCTTTGCCGCGTGTTTTCCCGCAGGCACGCTCAGCGGAGCGCCCAAAGTCCGCGCCATGCAAATCATCGAAGAACTCGAACCCGTGCGTCGAGGCATCTACGGAGGCTCCGTGCTCAACGCCGATTTCGCCGGCAATCTCGATTCCTGTATCGCCATCCGCACCATGCTGACCCAGCGCAAACACGCTTACCTGCAAGCCGGCGCGGGCATAGTCGCCGATTCCGATCCCGCCAAGGAATTCCAGGAATCTATGAACAAGGCTAAAGCCGTTTTGAGGGCGGTACAGATGGCGCGAAACGGCGGATAGTTTGAAGGTCGTCATTCCGAAGGCCCGCGCTTTTACCAGCGGGGCGAGAGCCTGCCCCGAGCGAAGCCGAGGGGAATCTCGCGTGACGACCGAATACGAAGTGGTCTCATCAGGTTGGAGATCTATTTTCCGGATACAGGTTTCAGCGCCTGACCCAAATCCGCAATCAGGTCTTCGGTGTCTTCAATGCCGACGGAGTAGCGAATCAGCGCTTCAGGGATGCCGCTGGCAGCGCGTTCCTCCGGCGTGGACTCTACATGGCTCGTAGTCGCCGGAGGACCCGCGACCGTCTCCACCGCTCCCAGGTTGGCGGCAAGATGAGCATAGCGCAGGCGCGGAAGGAATTTCTTGACGGCTTTGAAGCCGCCCTTCAGAACAAAGCTGAGGACGCCACCAAACCCGCTCATCTGCCGGCGGGCGATGCTGTGATTTTCGTGCGCCTCCAGCCCGGGATAAAACACGCTCATGACTTGCGGATGCGCCTGCAAGAAGCGTGCGATCTTCAGCGCGCTCTGGTTCTGCTGGCGAATGCGGAGATGCAACGTTTTCATTCCCCGCAGCAGCAGGTAGGCCGCCATCGGGTCCAGGCAGGCTCCCGTAATTTCGCGGAAGTGGTAAATGCGGTTCACCAGTTCGCGCCGGCCGCAAACCACTCCGCCCAGAGCATCTGCGTGCCCTCCAAGAAATTTGGTGGCGCTGTGAACCACAAGGTCCGCGCCGAGTTTCAGTGGCTGCTGATTGATCGGCGTCGCAAAAGTGTTGTCCACGACAGCCACAGAGCCATGACGATGCGCGGCAGCCGCAAGCCGAGCCAGATCGACCACTTTGTTGGTTGGGTTGGTGGGACTTTCCAGATACAGGACCTTGCAGTCCTTGGCGATGGCGGCTTCAATCGCCTCGTGATCGGTCGTATCGCACAGCGTCACGCCGATCTGAAACCGCGGCAGAAATTCAATGAAGAGTTTGTTTGTCCCTCCATAGGTGTCGTTCACCGATACCACGCGCTCGCCCGGCGATAGCAGGGTGAACAAGGTATTGCTGATCGCAGCCATGCCACTGGCAAAGCTGGTTGCCGCCTCACCACCTTCAAGAATTTTTATCTTCTCTTCAAACGCGGCCACGGTCGGATTGGTGTTGCGGCCGTAAATGTAACCGGGCTTCTTGCCCTGCGCGACCTCCAGCCATTCATCAACGTCCTTGTAGCCAAACGAAACACTATGCACCACCGGAACCTGGGTCGACCCCATCCAGTGAACGTTTTGCTCTCCCGCCCAGACTGAAAGCGTTCCCAGTCCAACATTGTGATTTTTTGACGATGGCAAGCGAGTATTCTTTTTCATGTCGCGTGCAGCGGTTCGTCCCAAGTGTCTCACATACTCGTTGCCCGTTATGCGGGCTCGAGAGCGGGCTTCAAAAGCCGTCGGGAGTGAAGAATGAACCAGAAGTATTCAGCCTGGATCATCCTCTGGAAATCAAGGTTCCGTGATCTTCACCGCGTCTTCGGGTTCACACTTGCCGCAACCTGTCTAATGGCAGCGACCCAACTCGAAGCCGGAAGCGCGATCGCCCAAACTCAGGCTCCGGCGATCAAGCCCGAAATCCGCCGCACCCTGCCCCTCACCAATTTCTACGACACTCCCAATCCATTACCCGCGGGCAAACCGGGTGAACTGATCCGCTCCGAGCGCTTCGAAGACTACGCCCTGCCTCCCGGAGTTTCGGCGGTTCGTATCCTCTACCATTCGCGCTCGGCGACCGGGGAGGATGTCGCAGCCTCGGGCGTAGTTTTGTTTCCCGAAGAAGAAACGCCGCCTGCCGGCGGATGGCCGATCATTGCCTGGGCGCACGGCTCCAGAGGCGTCGCCCGCCAGTGTGCCCCGTCGTTGATGCGGGACTTGGATTCCGGATCGTTTCTCTCCATGTACGTCGGGCTGGGCTACGCCGTGGTTGCAACCGACTACACCGGTTTGGGAACCAAATTCAGGAACGCATTTTCGGACATGCAATCCAACGCGACCGATGTGATCAATTCGATCCCCGCGGCCCGCGCCGCCCGGCACCAGCTCAGCCACAAATGGGTTGCGCTAGGAACTTCCGAGGGCAGCATGGCTGTGGCAGCACTGGCAGAATCGGAGAATGAGATTCGCGATGCTAACTACCTCGGGGGCATCGCGATTTCCGGCATAGTCGAAACCAAAGATTTCTACGAGCACTTGGCCCAAGGGCCTTCCGACGACACGCCCGCTTTCCTGGCCTATGGGATCAAGACGGTCTATCCGCAGTTCCAACCCGGCGACATGTTGACCGAGAAAGCTCTCATTCTGTACCACCAAGTCGAGGAAACTTGCGGTAAAGCGGACAACGGAGCAAAACTTTCAGCACCCGAAATGTTGAAACCCCATTGGCAGGACGATCAGTACGTCAAGCAATATTTCGCCAGAAACACGCTCGGCCACAACCCCGCGTTCGCCCCGCTCCTGGTGATCAGCGGCGAAGCTGATCCCGCATTGCCCACCCCCATGACGGCTGAAGTCATCGCTCGCATGTGCAAACCGGGCGACCGCATTCAGTTCGAAAAATATCCCGATCCCAACCCCGGTCTCTTGGCCGGAAACTCCGTAATGGCCCAGATTACCTGGATCCGCGCAAGGTTTGCCGGCGCACTTGCGCCAACGAATTGTCACTGAAAATCGGGGATGGTCTTTCTTGGGGGGCTCCGCTAAGGACACGGGTGCAGGGCCGGTTCACCGAAATCCATCATCAGCAGCAGCATCAGCAGCAGCCGAACAGCGACCGTCTCTTTATCACCTTTATCTGTGATCTGCCTTACAGACTTGCTGCGAACCCTGCCCTATGATTTTTGCCGCCTGGCCTCTCCGCAGACAGTTAACTTGCAGCTGGAAAAACCGATCTACCGACAACAGTTAGGAGGAACATTCGATGAAAGCTCGATACAAAGTCGTAGCACTGGCCTCGGTCTTCTTACCAGTTCTTGCATTTGCGTTGTTGCATTCGGGAAGCAGTGTGAGCGCGGCTTCCACAGGCCAGATCACAGGTACCGTTAAGCTGGACGGCACAGCTCCACATCAGAAGACCATTGACATGGCGAAGGAGCCAAGCTGCGCCGCTCTTCACAAGGACAAGCCGGCCACCACGGAAAACGTAGTTGTAGGTCCAAACGGAGGCCTGGCCAACGTTGTTGTCTACATTAGCCAGGGCCTGACCGGCAACGAAGCAGACGCTACATCGCAGCCGGCCCAGCTTGAGCAAAGAGGTTGTCAGTACTACCCGCATGTATTGCTCGTCAATGCCGGTCAGCACGTGAAGATAGTGAATGCAGACCAGACTTCGCACAACATTTATCCGCAACCCACAAAAAATCCCGCGTGGAACAAGTCGCAGCCGCCGGGCGCCCAGCCTCTCGACGCGACCTGGAACAACGAGGAAATTGCCATACCTGTCAAGTGCAACGTTCATCCTTGGATGCACGCCTACATTGCGGTAGTGAAAGGCCCCTTCGGGGAGAGCGACGACAGTGGTGCTTTCAAGCTGGATAACGTCCCGCCAGGAACCTACACTCTGACGGCATGGCAGGAAACTTACGGAACGCAGACGCAGAATGTAACGGTTGCTGCCGGAAAGCCAGCTACCGTCAGTTTCACTTTCAAGGCGAAGTAAAGAACGGAAAACTGGTTATTTGTGGTTCCCCGCCGCCTGCTGCGCGGCCAGAAACGCATCCACATTGGTTTTGTCGATTAGCGCCTCGCCGGTGTCGATGAACGCGGGAATGGTCGCAACCGGATCCGCCGTCCAGTCCTCCTGCAGCGATCGCGGCGGGTTATGGTGCAGGTTGTCCAGCATGGTCATGCCCACATACGCCATGGTGTAGGGCTTCTGCGCGATGGTGGCCGCAATTACTCCCTTCTTGATCCAGTCCAGCGTCTCCGGATCGGTGTCCATCGCCAGTATGGTTTTGTCTTTCAAGTTGTAGCGAGTCAGCACCTCAGCCACTTCTTTCCCGGCCTGCGCCTCCAGGCAGACAAAAGCATCCACCTTGTCCTTTTCTTTCCCGACAATCTCCGACGCTGTGTCGAAGGCGACGCGAGGATTTCCCGCTATGTCGACGATGCGCGCGATCTTGATCTGCGGAGAGCCGGCGAAGGTGTCGCGATAGCCGCGCAGCCGGTCCTCCAGATTGGTTTGTCCCGGCATAGTGAAAACCACCACGTTGCCTTTGCCATGCATTTCCTTCACCGCGACTTTCGCTCCCATCACTCCCGCCTGGTAATTGTTGGTGCCGATAAAGATCAGCCGCTTGCTGGCCGGAGAATCCGCGTCCATGGTAATCACGGGAATGCCGGCGGCGATGGCCGCGTCGATATCCGCGCGCATCAACTCCGGGTTCGCCGGCGCCACCAGGATTCCGCTCGGCTTGGCTTTAACCACCCGCTGAAATTCCGCCTGCTCGGCCTTGGGATCATATGTGTCCGGTCCCACAAACTCGGCTCGAACCTTCATCTGCGACGCGGCTTGAATGAAGCCTTCGCCAGCCGTCTTCCAATAGGGCACTTGAATGTTGGCGGAGACAAAAACGTACTTCTCGTCAGCGTCATGGCGCTCTCCGCAACCCACCAGTATCAACAGCGCGAAACCTAGCAAGATGCAACCAGACCACTTGATTGGATTGTGCATACGAAAACCTCGTCACGTTTTTCTGTAGGTACTGAATGAGCGTTGCATAATAAAGAACATTCAATCTTCCGTTGTCATTCCAATCTTCAACCCCCATTTCCAATTCCCACCGTCATTTCCAGTTCCGCACTGTCATTTCTTCTCTTCCATTGTCATTTCGAGCGCAGCAGAATCATCCGCAAATGCGGATGATTCTGGAGTCGAGAAAACCTGCTTCCCGCTTGCTCCGAAAATGTTTTGGATTGAATTTGATGGCGAAGCAACGGACGGATTCGAAGATCTTCCGCCCCGCGCAAAATACTCATGCCTCCGCCGCTTAACTTGCGGACGACGCGATAGTGGGCAAAAGTTGTGCGGGTCATCGGGGAGAGGACTCCGCCCCGTGTGAAGCACGAACATGGTATGCCCGCATCGCTATCCCGGTCAACGCTCACCGGGCAACGCACCCTGGCCTGGGCTGCGCCAGCCTACTTCTCGTTTATGCAGTACTCGCCGAGAACGTTATCGGGGTTCTCGGTATTCGCGGACTGCGCATACAAATCAACGTTGGCGCAATCATAGAGCCCGTGGTTCTTGGGAAGCCGGACCATCCAATAGCTTCCCGGCTGCGCAACCGTACAATGCGGAGCCGCCTGATTGCACTGCAACTCAAACGCCTTCCCCGCATCGTTAATGTTTACGATGACCACCCCGTTGTTCACCGTCGTATCTTTCACCGTGACCGGAGACTTGTCCTGCGCGAAGAGCGGTGCGGCACAGAGTAAGAGAAATAGAACAATGCATTGCTTCATAGTGCCTCCTCGCAACCCAGTCTGAAGCCGCTGTGGAGGAGGTTGCTGCAGGCTGAATTGGCGCAATTTGATTATCGCGCCCAGGCAGTTTTTCCGCAGTGACTCGGGTCACACCGCGATGGAACAAATCTCCCTTCGCATCTTCCAACCCGCGGACTCACCAGTCTTGCTGCTGAGGGGCGATGCGCTCTGCTCCTAGCCAAGCCCATTTTGGGAAATTACTATTTAGTCACCCTACCCCCTCCCCCCTCGATCTTTTGGAATCAAAGGGTTAGGGCCAGACTACCCTCAAAATCTTCGAGGAATAAGGACTTATACGTAAAATATTCCGGAATAAGGACTTAGCTCATCAAAACTTGATGAACGGCTGTCGCCCGTAGTTGGGTTGGACCAGACTTTTCGATTGTCAAAGAGCTAAGTGCTATTTGACATATAATATCTTCGCGTGAAGGTGAGGTCAAGCGCTGATGGCTCTGGCGGAGGTGGGGACGGCGAGGTCGGCGTCGCGCTGCCACAGTCAATCAGGTAAGGAAAAGCTCAAAATCGCGAAGCAGGCGACATGGGCCCCACCTTTGTCAACCGCAAACGTGGGCCAGTTGACTGAGTCTGTGTTGGCTTACGGAGCAGGCCGCCATTGATGGCGGCCTGCTGGTATTGCAAGAAGATGAAGTGTGTTTTCCGTGCCGGCGCTGGAAATCATGCCAGTTACCCGGGCGGGATCGGAATGGGTTTTGTATTTGGCTCTGCGCACAGCTTTTTTCGGAGGTCCATGTCTGGCTCCGACTCTCCCTCCCACCCGGAAAGAATCTTAGCCAGCTGTTCCTCGCTCCAAACACAGCACTGGGTAGTTACAGTAGTGGTGGGAAAAGTGAAGGAATTGTGACCGATTGGAAGGCTGATAAACGGCTTTCCGAAAACGTTCGGAACGCAGTGCAGCACGCAGCGGTCTGGACCATACACGTGGAAGTCGAAGGTCGATTCCGACTCTTGCAACAGTTCCCAGCCTGCTCCGGTCTTTAAGGGTAACGGTATTGCGAGTGTTGCCATGGGAGTTCTCCTTCATGCATGTCCGCGCAGTTGGCCGGGTGCGGCCTCAGGTGCGGGCTAGCGAGTTGCGGACGGTTGTGGTTGGGCTGGCGGCGTCGACGTTTGTTGAAGTATGCGACGCGCGTTGGCGTCCGACAGTAGAGAGCGCAAGTCCGGATTGCTTTCCAGGTCTTCGAGCATCCAGCCCTTGCGCAGAGCTTTTTGAAAATATTCGATTCCTTGCGCTCGTTCCCCGAGATTCTCGTAGACTTCACCGGCTTTGCCGAGAATCTCAGCCTCGTCTGGGGAGATTGCCAGCGCCGCCTCCAGGTGGGCCAGCGCTTTGTCGCGGAGATGCAGTTGCGAATACATCACGCCCAGGTTCGCCTGCACATCCGCGTCGTAGGGGCGGAAGGGAACGATCTGCTCCAGTCGCGACAGTTCCTCCCGGAAGGCTTGCCTCGCTTTGTCCTGCTGGCCCAGCCACTCGTAGGCAATGGCCAGGTTGTTCCACAGGCGGTAATCCTTGTCGTTATGCTGCAGCGCCTGTTCAGTCATGGCCGCGGCTTCGGCAAAGCGCTTGCGGTTGTAGTAAATGATGCCCAGGTTGCTGGAGGCGGCATAGTCCGGAGCCAGCGCCAGCGCCTTCTTGAACTCAGCCTCGGCTTCGTTCTCCCGGCCCAAGCTGATCAAGGTAGTGCCCAGACTGGTGTGAGCGGAGACGTGATCGGGCAGGAGTTCGATCACGCGACGAAACTGCGCGGCGGCTTCAGAGAAGCGATGCTGGCTGTAGTAGAACGCACCGAGCCGGTAGTGCCCAATCCAGTCGTTCGGACGCATGGCGGCGGCCTTCTTGTAGGCCTCCTCAGCTTCCTGGTTGCGGCCGGCGCTCGAATATAAGTCGGCCAAGCCCAATAGAGCGTCGGGATTGTGGTGATCGAGTTCCTGAGCGCGCTGGAATTCCTGGATGGCCAGATCGTGCAACCCGGTCCCGCCGTGAATGCGGCCAAGAGTCACGTAGACAGCGGGAAGCTGATCGTTCAACTCCGCGGCGCGCTGGCAAGCGGCGGATGCCAACTGAACCCACCGGGGATCGTTGTCGAGCGTGTACTTGTCCCAGTAGGCCTCCCCCAAAGCGGCAAACGCCAAAGCAAACTTCGGATCGGCCCGGGTGGTAGTTTCAAAAAGCTGGATCGCGGAGTCCAGGTTCCCGGGCTTGTCATGGCGCTGAAGATATTCCCGGCCTCGCAAGTACGACTCGTACGCTGCCGGTGGGATATCGGCCGCAGCATTGGTTACAGGAAGCACTTGTTTGCGGAACGAGACGGCCAAAGTGCCAGCTAGCAATAGCAGCGCGACCAGTACCATCCAGCTGTAGCCGTGTGCCAGCGCGCGCAATCCGACGGCGCCGGACGCAAGCGCCAGAGGTCTGAAATGCCGGAACTCAATTCTGCTTGAGCCAGGCGTGGAACGATTCGCAAGAATACCGGTGGTCGGCAGGTCACGGAGGAGTTCAGCGCAGGATTGATAACGATCCGGCAATCGTTTGGCGAGGGCTCGCCGCACGATCCACTGCAGTTGCCGCGGCACCTCCTCCATTTCCGCGGGAGGCGAGTGCAGGATCGCGTTGATGGTAGAGGCAGGATTGTCGTCTGGGAAGGGCAGACGGTTGGTAAGCAGTTGGTAAGCGATCACGCCCAGCGACCAGATGTCGGTGCGCGCATCGGCCGCCATGCCTGATAGTTGCTCCGGCGACATGTAGGAGAGCGTGCCCGCGAGGCTCATGGTTTGGGTGGACGCCGCCGGGCTCACGAAGCGGGCGAGTCCGAAGTCGACAATCTTGGCCTCGCCATCCGAGGTCAGGATCACGTTGGAAGGTTTGATGTCGCCATGAACAATGTTGTGCAGATGCGCGTGAGCAAGGCCTTCGGCGATTTGCCGGACGATATCGACTGCTTCCGTCGGCGTTAAGGGAGCGCCAACCATGCGAGTAGCCAGGCTCTGGCCTTCGTAGTACGACATCACGATGAACAGTCGTCCATCGCCGGTCTCTTCAACGGCGTGAACGCTGGCGATATTCTTGTGGTCCAGGGTGGAGGCGGCACGGGCTTCCCGCAGGAGACTCTCACGATCGGCAAAGTTGGTGCGATCGGGCGTGAGGAACTTCAGGGCGACCGTGCGTTGCAGTTGGGTATCGAAGGCCTTGAAGACTACCCCCATCCCGCCCGCACCAACCTTACAGAGGATCTCGTAGTGGCCAACAACATTGTCCGCGGCTGCTTGCGCCAGTTGCGCCATACGGCCTCCATTCTGCCGCGTGCGGACCACATCACTTCAGGCGAAGAGTGGACCAGGGAACCTCAGGCGGTCGTGATTGGGCTCACAAGCGCCGCGTCCGATGCTGACATCGACCCCATTAGTTCTGCAATAGGGTCCGCACTCAAACGATTAACGGTTGAGTGCTCCTGGCAACAAACTTCCATGTTGACTTTACCTCCTGCGCCCTGTTGAGTCTGTGACAAACATCACCTGGTGGTGCGGCATCTTGCCCCGCATTTAGCTCTTGACGGTCATGGTCACCGCGTTGATCCCACAAAACATTTTGAAGCTGGAGTAACAAGCTGGAGTAATATGGATTGCTGCTTCGGTATGGAAACTGTTGGGTCCAACCCGGTGGAGGCCGGCCGGGAACTGCCGCCTTCTCTGCGTACTCGCCGCCGGCGGGTGCGGCAGAAGGTTCACACTCCCGCATACGCCAGCCTGAATGGAAATGCCAGTGGCCAAGTCCTCGATCTGAGTGAGATTGTCGACATCAGCGAGGAGGGCATGGCCATTCAGACCTCGTTTCCGCTGCAAATTCAGCGCAACGTGGATCTGTGTCTCGATCTCACCGCGACCAGCACCCGCATTCACACCAACGGCGAAGTGATCTGGTGCGACGGGTCAGGGCGCGTCGGAATCAGCTTTCCGCAGATGCCGGACGAGTCCCTCCGCCAGCTTAAAGAATGGCTGTTTGTAAACGTGATGGTCGCGTGCGTCAATTACCGGGCCGACCTTATTTCTGGCAATCAGTTATCCGGCAGTGCGTTGCCCCGCGAGCGGCCGTCCGCTGATCGGTTGGCTGAACCGGTGTCCGGTAAGCAGTTGCCTCAGGCCACGGCTCAATCCGCCCTGGGGAAACCGGGCGAGAGCAGCGCTCTGATCAACTGGATGCGGCAGGAGCTCGAGCCCACCACTCCCGCCGACTACACTTCTGTCCTCACCGCGCTGGCCGCGGTCAAGCGCGAGGTGGATTCGCTCGGCCCGGATCTCGATCATGCCTTGCAACTGCTGGCGGAAAGAGCGCAGACGTTCACCCGCGCCACCGGCGCCGCGATTGCTCTGACCGAGGGATCGAGCATGATTTGCCGCGCCAGCGCCGGGCAGGATGCCCCTGGCGTGGGGGCACGGCTCACCATCGGCTCAGGTTTTTCCGGCGAGTGCGTGCGCACGGGGCAGTTGCTGCGCTGTGAAGACTCGGAAACTGATCCCTTGGTCGATCGCGAAAGCTGCCGCGCGCTGGGTATCCGTTCCATGATCGCGGTGCCGGTTCGCTGGGAGGATGCGGTCATCGGACTCCTGGAAGTGTTCTCCCCCGAACCGTATGCCTTCAGCACCAACGACCCCCTGGCGCTCAAGCGCCTGGCCGAAATCATTTCTCGCGCCGTTCATCGCGCCGGGACGCCGGAACCGCGTTCTGACAACGGGGTTGAAGAGCTTGGCCGTCACGCGTCCGGGTCTGGCGGGTTGTCGGTGACTAGCGTCGACGATGAATTTCCGGTTGAGACTGCGGCGGACTTGCCGTTGCTACATTTTTCTCGGGCGCGCAAAATTCTTCTGGCTGCAAGCGCGGCTACGGTCCTGTTGGCAGTATTCTGGCTGTTTTCGCCGCGCGACTTCTCCAGAATTGTTGAGTCGCATTCCCTGTCTCAGACGCCGACAAAGGCTCCTTCGACTCCTCCCGTACTGGCCGTATCCGCCACAGGCGGCGTCGAGGGCGCGCGCAAATTGGCCGAGCAAGGCGATCCCACCGCCCAGTTTGCCATGGGAGCGCGATATGCGACGGGCGAGGACGTTCCTCAAGACTACGCCGAAGCAGTTCGCTGGTTTTCCATGGCGGCCGAGCAAGGACATGTGGTTTCCCAGGCGACTCTGGGCGCGTATTACTGGGCGGGCCGCGGCGTTCCCCAGAACCTGGTCAAAGCTTATTTCTGGTCGGTGCTCGCCCAGGCCGGCGGAGACGAGGCCAGTAAGTATCGTGTCTCGGTTCTCGCCTCGCGGATGACGCGCGCGCAGATCGCGTCGGCGCAACAGCAGGCCAATGACTGGATCAAAGAACATCAGTCGCTTAGTCAGAATTCCCCTGCAAAACCCTGACTGGGCTGGGATCTCCACCACTAATCGATTGAACTCGTCCCGCTAGTTCGAGTAGACTTCGAACGCTCCGTCGGCAGGAGATTTGAGGATGCCTCCGGCCGGAACCTGATAGTTTCTTGCAAAAAAGGGGAATCCAATGTTGCCAAGGAAAGTATTTCTTGTATTGACCGTACTTCTACTTGCGATGTCCAGCGCCTCGCTGGCGCAGAAACTGCAAAACCTGGTGAACCAGCCGCCGGACGGCGCGGGAATCGGCTATTTGCTGACCGATGGTTCCGTGATCTTTCAAGGGAACAGCCAGTCGGACTGGTGGAAACTCACACCCGATAACTTCGGGAGCTACGTGAAGGGAACCTGGTCGCAAATCGCCAGCCTGCCCTCGGGCTACACGCCTCTGTATTTCGCTGGCGCGGTGCTAGCCGACGGCCGGGTGATTATTGAAGGCGGCGAATATCTCAATGACCAATACGCATTCACCAATATGGGTGCGGTATACGATCCCGCAAAAAATACCTGGACGAGGCAGAAGCCTCCGACGGGATGGGGCTTTATCGGAGACTCGCCCTCGGCCGTGTTACCCAACGGCCATTTCCTGTTGGGCAGCAAGTTTGATAAGCGCGATGCCGAGTTGGACCCGGCCACGCTTACCTGGACCAACGTTGGTGACACGGGCAAGAATGACCGCAACGCCGAAGAGGGCTGGACGCTCCTGCCCGACGGGTCGGTCTTGACGTACGATGTGTCGAAAGCTCCGCACTCGGAACGGTACGTCTCCTCTGAGCAAAAATGGATTAGCGCAGGCAGCACGATTGTGGACCTGCATTCGCCTACCACGGTGCACGGGTGCATCCCGTACGGCAAAAACGGATGCTATTATCCGCCGGGAGAAGTGGGCCCGGGCATACTTCAGACCGATGGCACAGTGTTCGCCACGGGTTCGGGATCAGATGGCGGGAACGGCCCGGGACACACCGCCATCTACGATCCCACGACTAAGAAATGGACCGTGGGCCCGGATTTCCCGAACGATGATAACGCCGGCGATTCGTTTGCTGCTTTGCTGACCAATGGTCGTCCGTTGGTGCTGGGCAACTCCGGAACGCTTTATGAGTTCGATGGGAAACATCTAGTTCCCACTGTGTTTGTGGGCTTCGGCGCCAGTTTGATGGTGCTGCCTACCGGCGAAGTCATCGTTGCCGGCAGCGAAGTCTATACTTCGTCGGGGACATATAACGCAGCGTGGGCTCCGACCATTACAAAATATCCCCACACGGTCACGCGCGGTTCAACTTACAAAATCTCAGGAACACAATTCAATGGCTTGTCGCAAGCGGCTTCTTTTGGCGATGAGGATGAAACCGCGACCAACTATCCCCTGGTGCGGATCACGAACAAAGCCAGCCACCATGTCTTCTACGCAAAAACGCATGACCACAGCACCATGGCAGTCGCCACCGGCAAGGCCATCGTTTCTACACACTTCGATGTGTCGGCAGGGATGGAGAGCGGAGCGAGTTCACTGGTCGTAGTGGCGAACGGAATTCCATCCAAGGCGGTTAGCATTACGGTTAATTAGCGGATGGGTTTGTTGAATGTTCGTGCGAAGCGGAAGTCGGTTAAGTAGACGGCTATCCTCCGATATGCACCATCGTCCTCGACGCGGGGACGAAGTCTGCCTCGCCGATGTGATGACGTTCCTCTTTCCTCTGCACTACGCTGCGGATGAACTCCACCAACTCTTCATCTGCAGCGCCGCGGCGCATTAGTTCGTGCAGATCGTGGTCCCACACCGAAAACAGGCAAGTGCGGATTTTGCCGTCAGAAGTGATGCGGATGCGGCTGCAGTGTCCGCAGAAGGGATGCGAAACGGGAGCGATAATTCCAATTTCGCCGACACCGTCATCGAAGTGATAGCGGCGCGCGGTTTCGCTGCGCGCGTGCGGGATTTCGACCAGCGGACGGTACTCGGCCATACGCTGCACAATTTCGTCCAGCGTAACCACGGTTGCAGGCGACCAGGTTCGGTCTTCTTCCAACGGCATGAATTCGATGAAGCGAACGATGACGCCTTCTTCGCGGGCAAACATGCCGAAAGGAATAATCTGATCTTCATTGAAGCCGCGCATCAGCACGCAATTAACCTTGACCGGCCATAGCCCCGCGCGCCGGGCGGCCCGGATTCCCGCCAGTACGTGGTCGTATCCGTTGGCCACGCGGGTGATGCGAGTGAAGCGATCGGGATCGACCGCATCCATGCTGACGGTGATGCGATCGAGGCCAGCATCTTTGAGGGGCTGCGCCATTTCCGTGAGCAGATGACCGTTGGTGGTCATGGCGAGATCGAGTTGTTCGCCGTCGGGGGAGCGCAGCTTAGACAATTCGCGAACGAAATCAACTACGCCATTGCGCAACAACGGTTCGCCACCCGTCAGACGGATTTTCTTAATCCCAAGCGCGGCGAAGACTCGAGCCATGCGCAGGTAGTCGGCGAAGGGAAGGTCGCCGTACAGCGCGCCTTCATTACCGGTGCGGCAATAGACACATTTGTAGTTGCAGCGATCCGTGATCGAGATCCGGAGATCGGTGATGGGACGGCCGAATTTGTCGGAGAGAATCACAGTCGTTGGTCGATAGTCGTTGGTCGGTTTGTCGGCGGAAGTTTTTGCAAACGACCAACGACTATCGACTAACGACTGTTTCTGGAAAGAATCAACGCAGGCGGGATTCCCGGCAGGCGCTTCCTTTCCAATGTGCTCCTCGCGAAGCACGGGAGGCGCGGGCGTTTCCATCCGCACCCTCGGGAAAGTGTGGCGCGGACGCTCTTGTCCGCGTACTTTCTCCCTCGCCGCCGCAGCCAGGGTATACCCAGAGGCCACGACGGTCAGAAACTCTTAAACATTATAGACGTAGCTGGATACATTTCGTAACAACCGAGCGATTTCAGTAACCACCGGAAGCTTCTATTTGTTCGGACCAACGCCCAAGTGTATACTTAGTGTATATACATTATGGAGGTGGTGCATGGGAGTGGCGCGGGTATTTCGCTCCGGTAACAGCCAAGCCGTCCGGTTGCCAAAGCAGTTTCGATTCAAGAGCAAAGAAGTCGAAATTTTCCGCCGAGGGAACGAAGTCGTTCTGCGCGAGCGGGCTGGGACCATGGCGCGAGCATTCGACCTGCTGGCCGGTTTGCCAGATGATTTTGAAATTCCCGACCGGGAAAAAGACCGGCCACAAAAGCGAAAGGGGTTGTAGATGGAGGTTCGCTATTTGCTCGATACAAATATCTGCATCTACATTCGGCAGCAAAAGCCGGACGAGGTTTTGCGGCGGTTTCGCAAGCTCCGCCCAGGTGAAGCAGCGCTTTCCGTAATCACTTACGGCGAATTGGCGTATGGCGCGGCCAAGAGCGCACACCGGGCCGCCGCGTTTGACCGACTGCGTGAACTCGTGCAGTGGCTGCCGGCACTTCCGCTACCCGAACCTGCGGCTGAAGCCTACGGAACCGTTCGCGCCGCACTGGCGGCGAAAGGCGAGATGATCGGAAATAACGATCTTTGGATTGCCGCGCATGCACTGGCGGCAAAGTTCACCCTGGTTACCAATAACGAGAGAGAGTTCCTGCGCGTGCCTGGCCTGAAGCTGCAGAACTGGGCTGCGTAGAACACGCGAGCGATTCAACTGGATACGAATCTTCTTACATGCCATCGTAGTTCGGCCCGCCACCACCTTCCGGCGGAACCCAGGTAATGATCTGATACGGGTCGGCGATGTCGCAGGTCTTGCAATGCACGCAGTTCGAAGGGTTCAAGCTGATGCGCTTGCCGTTGGGTTGGTCGGCATCGTCCACCATTTCGTAGACGTTGGCGGGACAGAAATTCTGGCAAGGGCTGCCGAATTCTTTCACGCACCGAGTGTTGCAGACGTTGGTGTCTTCGATGACCAGATGCGCCGGCTGATCTTCCTCATGCTTGGTACCGGAGTGATAGAGGTCGGTCAGCTTGTCGAAAGTGAGCTTGCCATCGCCTTTCGCGGGACCGAGCAGATGGGCTTCGTTGCCGCCATCGGCGGGCAGTTCGGCAAGCTTCTTCATGTGTTGATAGCCTGCGGTTCCGGGGTATCGGTTGCGCAGGCCACGGCCTCCGGTGAATTGCTGTATTCCGGCGTGGAACAGGCCGGCAAAGAATCCGTGCTCGAATCCCTGATGAAAGTTGCGGACTTTCCAAAGCTCGTCTTTAATCCAACTGGATTCGACTTTCTTCTGAAAGCCGCTCAGCGTAGCGGCGGAAGAGTTGTCTTTCTTCAGCGCGTCGAAAGCAGTTTCGGCCGCCAGCATGCCGCTCTTGATTGCCAGATGAATTCCCTTGAGGCGTTGCGAGTTGAGGAAACCAGCGGAGTCGCCGAGAATCATCCAGCCATCGCCCGCGACCGGCGGAATGGCCCACCAGCCGCCATAAGGCAGCGACTTGGCCCCGTAGCGGATCATCTTGCCGCCTTCGAGCAACTTCGCGACGAATGGATGTTGCTTGAAATCCTGCAACACGTGCTGCGGATCAAGGCGCGGGTCAGGATAATCGAGGCCGGTGACGAAGCCGAGCGAGACGATGTTGTCCTTCCCGCCGTAGATCCAGGCGCCGCCATATTCTTTTGTGGTGAGCGGCCAGCCCATGGTGTAGATAACCTCGCCCGGCGCGATGCGGCCGGAAGGAACTTCCCACAACTCTTTTATTCCCTGGCCGTAAGTTTGGGGATTGCTGTGCTTCGCCAGATCAAATTTCGCGATCAGTTGTTTGGTCAGCGACCCGCGCGTGCCTTCCGCGAGAATGACGACTTTGGCTTGCAGATCGTATCCCGGCTCGAAATTGGACTTTTGGTGACCCTCTTTGTCCACGCCTTTATCGTCCGTGCGAACCCCAGTGACGCGAGCGCCGTCAAAAAGCAACTCTGATCCTGCGAAGCCGGTGAAGATCGTAATCCCCGTCTCTTCCACCTTGCTGCCCAGCCACTTCACAAATCGGTTTAGCGAGATGACATAGTTGCCGTGGTCGCGCAGCGGCGGCGGCGTGATGGGGAACTTGAACGTGCTTTTCTCGGTGAGGAAGTAAACCGCTTCTTTCGTAACCTCGGCGTCGAGAGGAGCTTCTTTTTCGAAGCCCGGAAGCAGCTCGCGCATCGAGCGCGGATCGAGCAACGCGCCGGAGAGACAGTGCTGGCCGACCTCGCGTGCTTTTTCCAGCACGTAGATATTTTCCTTGCTTAGTTGGGAGTCGGGATTCTTCGAATTGTGGTCGTCAATGAGCTGAGAGAGACGCAGAGCACAGGCCATGCCCGCGGGCCCGCCGCCGACGATGACCACATCGGCGGGCATTTGGGGGCGTTCAATACCTTCGAGAGGTTTGCGGAAAATCAGCATTTAGCAACTCACCTTGTCTTCCGCTCAACGAAGCGGGTCAGGAACTGCAAGCTGTTTGCAGATTCGGATTGCCGTGGGGTTCTCAACTTCACGATGTCCAGGTACAGTGCTGGTGCGCTGTGCGGCTGGATTATGGTAGACGCTGTGGTTAGCCCCTTCTCGGACCAGCCGGCAGCCATGTGATTCCAAGTGGCGGACCAAATCGATGCGCTTCACAAATCACGCTACGGGAACGGTGATCTTTTCCCGAGCAACTTTTTTCCCGCGATAAGACTTGCTGACAAGCTCGCGGTTAGCCTCAAGCAGAAGCTCGATGGCATCGCGCAGATTTTCACGTGCCTCTGCTAATGTATCCCCTTCTGAAATTGCACCCGGCAACTCCTCCGTATAGGCAACATAACCGCCGCCTTCGGACTCCGGAACTTCTTCGTAGACTGCGCTGAGTGTCAAGTTCATGAGACTATTTTACCGTCAAACTACGATATTTCACGTCAGTTACTTCGACCGATCTAGCTCCCCGCCTTGGCCTTCTTCACTTCTTCGATCAGCGGCGGAACGATGTCGAATAGATTCCCTACCACGGCGTAGTCCGCGATCTCGAAGATTGGCGCTTCTGAATCTTTGTTAATCGCGATGATGGTGCGCGAACCTTTCATGCCGACAATGTGCTGAATGGCGCCGCTGATGCCGAGCGCCAGATACAGCTTGGGCGCGACCGTCTGGCCGGAGGAACCAATCTGCCGATCCATGGGCAACCAGCCGGAGTCGCAAATGGGACGCGAAGCGGCCAGCTCTCCGCCCAGAGCCTCAGCAAGTTGCTTGGCGAGTTCGATGTTTTTCTGCTCCTTGATTCCGCGGCCGACGGAGACGATGATCTCGGCTTGGGTCAGGTCAACCGCCTGCTTGGCTTCTTTGAAAACTTCCTGCGGCTTGTTGCGAATGACTCCGTCGGCAATCTGTACGTTCACCGTCTCGACCGGAGCAGGGCTGGCTCCGGCTTCCGCTTTGTCTCCGCGAAACGCGCCGTTCTGAAAAGTGACGAACCAGGGAGCCTCGCACGTAAAACTAACATCGGCTGCGAGCTTGCCTTGAAACATCTGGCGCGTGAAGAGCAGCTTGCCCCCCTCTTTTTTATAGGCGATGCAATCGCTGATGGCGGTGCGTCCCATGGCCGTCGCCAACTTGGGGACGAAATCGCGCACCTGATACGTGTGCGGCATCAGCACCAGCTTGGGTTGCTTCGATTCGATGAACTGTTTGAGCGCAGAAGAGAAGGCATCCGGGGTATACGGTTCGAGCTTGGGCGACTCGACGGCATAGACCTTCGCGACCCTCTTGGCGGCAACTTCGTTGGCGAAATTCGCCACGCCGCTGCCGACGACTGCGGCCTCGAGCGTCCAACCGGTCTCGGTAGCGAGTGCTTGGCCCGCGGTAAGCGTCTCCCAAGAGACGCGGTTCAGTTTACCTTCGCGTTGTTCGACCACGACTAAAATTGTGTCAGGCATAAATACAGCTCTTAGCTCTTAGCTCCTAGCTCCTAAGCTTTTAGCTCTTGGCTCGCGCGGTTCGCTCAGCCGCATCGCAACGCCGACATCAGTCACAGCACGCGTACTTCGTTGCGCAGTTTGTCGACCAACTTTTTGGCGACTTCACCCGCTGAACCTTCAAGAAATTCTGTGTTCTTGGTTTTCTGGGGCACATATAAACGCTCGATCTTCTGTAAATTGGCGCTCACCGACGGCTGCACCTCCGCCATTGCGACCTTGCGCAGCGGCTTGTTCTTAGCCTGCTTGATGCCGATGAGCGTGGCATAGCGCAATTTGTTGATGCCGGACTGAATGGTTAGCACCGCAGGCAGCGGCATATCGACGAACTGGAAAAAGCCGGCCTCGAGTTCCCGCTTCACGCGAATGCCAGCATCATTCTTCTCGATTTGCATGATAATGGTGGCGTGCGGCCAGCCCAGCAACTCCGCTAGCACCACGCCGGTTTGCGCATAGCCGTAGTCGTCGGATTGGAGTCCCGTAAAGATCAGGTCGAATTTTTCGTCTTTAATCGAGGCGGCAAAAGCGCGGGCGGTATTCAACGCGTCCAGGCCGACGAATGCGTTGTCTTCAAGATGAATGGCGCGATCGGCGCCTTTGGCCAGAGCTTCGCGCAAGACCTGCTGGGCGCGCGGCGGGCCGGAGGTGATTACGACGACTTCTCCGCCGTGCTTCTCTTTCTGCCGCAAAGCCTCTTCCAGCGCATAGGCGTCGGGCTCATTGACTTCGTAGGAAACGTCTTCGCGAATCCAGGCGCCAGATTCGTTGAGTTTGAGTGGGGCGTCCTTCTGCGGCACCTGTTTCATGCAGACTAAAATCTTCAAGCGTAAGCTCCTTGTGCCTGGCTGAGTAAAGCTCGTGGGCCGAGACGTTGCCAGCAACCTCTCTACAGAAAGCCTTAACTCGCCATGGGGAAACTTGTCAGTATAAATGAGCGCTGCGGAAAAGGGGAAACGCGGACGCCAAAAAAGCTAGTCAGTAAACACAACCGACTGCACTCCGGAAATTTCGAAACGCTTGCGGCAGCGCAGATTCTTGCAGGCCATCATGTCGTCCCGGCGCAGCATGTAGGATTTGGCTTTGGCGAAGCGGGCGCGGTCGCGTTCGTCGGCGCGGCCGGGAAGCTGATTCTTCTTGGTGCGCACCAGCCAGCTGATTTCGTATTCGGCGGCCTGTTGGCAATGAGGACAATTCAACGTCGCTGTCTTCTTTTCCGGCCGCTCATCAAAAAACTCGCGCTCTTCCATAATCGGGTATCGGGTCTCGGGCACCATGCTTGACCGCTCCATAGCAGCATCAAGCAATCGGCCTATGGGGATTATTGCACATTCCGAGTGGGATACTCGATACCTCACATCGGGGTTGAGGCGGGGTTACACTTTAGGTGAACAATACGATGGCCACTAAGAAAAGGAAACCGAAGCGGTTTACCGCAGTGGAAGCCGTGAAGACGATGGCGCGGGAGCAGATTGGAACGCCTCCCGCGTCCCGCGTAGTTCCCAACCGCAAGAAAAAGAAAACCGAGAAACACAAGCCTACGTTGGGGAAGATGTTGGATGAGCAGACTTAGCTCGGACCGCTAGACAAGCCGATTGTCCAGTCGAATCGCCACGAGGTCTGCCGGGAATTCGACCATCAGTTGAAAATCGCTCCGACGGTCTGATTGTCATTCATCACCACCGTACAGGTCGCTTGAGTATCCGGTTGGCAATTTGAGGACCAGCCTCCGAAAGTCGACCCTGAGGCAGGCGTTGCCGTGAGTTGAACAGAGGAACCAGCTGTAAAATACCCCGTGCATCCGGTTCCTGCCACGCAGTTCACCCCTGCCGGGTTGCTTACAACTGTTCCCGTCCCGGAGCCAACCGTATAGACAGCCAGCGAGGGTAACCCGGAGCCGCTCGTTCCTGGGTTCACCGTCAGATTGGATGTCCCGACAATGTCTGCATTCGTGGCCGACGTCATACTCGCCGTTATCGTCGTGACGCAACCCGTGGAAGCACACCCCACCGAGGTGGCAAGACCGGACGAGTTAATCGTAGCGATCCCCACATCGCTGGACTGCCAGGTCACCTTGTCCGTCAAGTCCTGCGTAACCGGGCTGGAACTGAAGGTGCCAATAGCGAGGAACTGCACGGTCTCATTGAGTGATTGCAGAACCTGCGACCCCGAACCTGGGATTATTGTGAGGGCAGATAGAGTGCGAGTCGCGGGCCCTGAGCCAGGGCTGACAGTTAGAGTGGAGCTTCCTGTAATAGTCGACCCGGCCAGAGACGTTGCACTCGCCGTTATTGTCACCACGCAACTGCTTGAAGCGCAGCCGAGCGCGGACGCCTCTCCCGAGGCGCTCACCGAGGCAACGCTGGTGTCGCTGGACTGCCAAGTGACCAGCCCAGCCATGTTTTGGGTTGTGGGACTGCTGTTGAACGTTCCTATAACAATGAACTGGGCGCTCTCGCCTATCGAATTCAGGGTCTGGGTGCCAGGAATTATCGTCAGACTGATCAGGTCATGGCCGGTCGGTCCCGACCCGCTCGCGACGCTCAGGCTTGCTGTTCCAGTCACGAGGCCGGTAGACGCAGACGAGGTCGCGGTTACCGAGGTGGTCCCAGCGCTGACGCCTGTGGCCAGCCCCGAGGCGCCGATTGTGGCGATTGCCGGCGTGCTCGACGCCCACGTAACCGAGCTTGTGATGTCCCGCGTTGATGGAGGATGTGAGCCCTGGGTGTAGGTTCCCATTGCGGTGAACTGTACCGTGTCCCCGGCAGTGGGGATGCTGGCGCTGTTCGGAGTAACGGAGATCGAGGATAAGGTGGCTGACGAACTGCAACTGATGAGCACTCCTGCAATAGTCAGCAGCACCACCAAAGATACGACAGAACGGCAAATCATCCGACGACTCCT
Source organism: uncultured Acidobacteriota bacterium (assembly GCA_963696635.1). Taxonomy (GTDB): domain Bacteria; phylum Acidobacteriota; class Terriglobia; order Terriglobales; family Acidobacteriaceae; genus JABDBE01. The sequence goes on along the minus strand of CAVOKX010000016.1, from coordinate 321,992 downwards.
AACTGCATGAATCCGGGGCCTCTAAGCACGAAGCAGCGCATTTTATCCTGTGAGCGGTCGTTTCGCAAGGCCATTCTGCCTCGAGTGCCCTCTGGACGTTGGTTCAAGGTTCGCTTCTGCTATCCTCCTCTGTTGGGGTTTCGTCAAATGTTCGTATGCGAAAAGCCATCAATAATCTCTTATTGGGGGCGCTGGCCCAGCCTATCTTCCTGAACTGCACCCCGAAGGTGCCCCACCCTTGTCTCTCCGCTTTTTAGAGAGACGGGCGCGGCGCGCACTTTCATTCCCAATGACAACTGAACCGACCCCGCAAGAGACGTCAGATGACCTCCTAACCTCCGGCCGCTGCCTTCTTTACGGACTCGAATTGATTGATCTCAACCGTCCCGTCAGGAAACCTCGCGATAATCTTCAGCTCTCCCCCCATCGCCTTAATAAAGTCCTGAAGAGTGCTGATGTACATATCGGTGCGACGCTCCATCTTCGATACAGCGGCTTGGTTGACTCTTAGAATTCGGGCCAGATGCATCTGGGTCATCTCCCGAGCTGCGCGAAGCTCATCGAGAGGCATCTCAGCCCGGTACTTAGCTGCAAGACGACGAGAACGTTCGCGGGATTCGGGAGACATCTTCTCTCGAAGTTCCCTAAAATTCCTAGCCATGATCTTTCTCCTGTGTAGGTCTCGCGATCTGATGAACAACTCTCACTTCCTCTGTTCCTGTGCGAGTGTCCTTAAATGCCGATCGAACAGATCGTCAGCAATCGGCACAAACTCCTCATACCACTTCGGATTGTCGGTCTTGTCTCCGCCAATCAAAAGCAGAGCGGCTCGCCGGGGGTCGAACGCAAACAAGACTCGTAGCTGCCTCTCGCCTGCTTTTCCGCGTAACTCCTTCATGTTGGCGTGCCGAGAAGTTACGATCACATCTGCATGTGGACGAGATAGTGTCGGGCCTCGCTCTTCGAGCAGGGCCACTTTGGCGTCAATGACTTCCTGCTCATCTTCTGAGAAAGAACCCCACCAAGCCTCGAACTCATCCGTAAATTCAACCTCCCACGCCACAATTCAATTATTCTTCATGTGGAATATTCCGTCAAGAGAATAATTCTTGGACCGGGTGCCCCAGGTCTCGCGTTTTCGAGACCTGGGACTGCCGGGTGCACGGGTTCGCGTCCGTCCTTTGGATGTTCATTTCATGACATCCTTTACAATTTGTTCCGGGGCTGTTTTCAAAAGCCCCAGTCAAGAAGCGCGCTTTATCGTTGACCGTATGACCCAACTCTGATAATCTATAACCAGATATATTATCTGTAAGATAATCATCGATCATTGACAATCTGACGCAGGCGAGGGCATCTTGGCCCCAATGCCGGAACGCTCGATTCCAAAATGGGACGCCCGCTCCGCGCTAACTCCCATGTTCTCTAGATTTTGCGTGTAAGTCCTGCAAACTCAAAGATCTAGCACGTAGTGGCAAAATTAATCCTTTGTTTTGAAGATTTTGCAGGCAAGGGGGGAGGGGGGGTACCCAGTACTAAAACTCTGTCCCATTGCGGAACGCGAACGTAGCTTTAGCTCTTGGCCGTTGGCTGTTAGCTCAACTCTCTCGGTTCAGGCTAGAAGCTAAAAGCAGCGCTTAAGCGCATTGCCAGACCGTATCGAGCACAGTTCCATCCACCCACTTCACCACGGCCACAGGACGATCGCCCAGCTTCGGACGCGCGGGCTTGCCGCCGCAGATGCGCTCGACTTCGGCCTTGATGTCCTGAATGGGACGGATGGGCAGGCTCGAACCTTTCACCGCATCCAGCAGATCCTGGCGCCGTGGGTTGATCGCGATGCCGCGCTCGGTGACTATGACGTTGATCAGTTCACCCGGCCCGGTAAGCGTGGTGACTTCGTCGATGATCACGGGAATGCGGTCGCGGAACGACGGCACGGCAAGGATGGTGCACCCCGCCGCCAAACAATTTTGCCAGCCGCCAATTCCGTGCAGCAAACGTCCATCGGAGTGCGTGACCACGTTCGCATTAAAGTTCACATCGACTTCCGTCGCGCCCAGCACGACAGCATCAACCAAAGACGCGAAGTTTCCCTTGCCGTGATAGTTGTACGAAGTGAAGGGAGACGTAGCCACGTGTCGCGGGTCGCTGCCAATCGACTTCACCCCGTCAAGATCAAACGTCTGCCCGTCGAGAATGTAATCGGTCAGACCTTCCTGCAATAATTCGACCAGAAATTTTGTCGATCCGCCGCGCACGAACCGCGCCTTCACGCCATCCTCTTTCATCATGCGCCGCAGATAGTCGACAAACGCAAGCGCAATTCCGCCTGCTCCCGCCTGAAACGAGAACCCGTTGCGCATGATTCCAGCGTCGCGCAGGAAACGAGCCACAAACTCCGCAATACGCAAGCGGTCAGGCGAGCGCGTAATCTGCGTCGTACCCGAAACAATCTTAGCGGGATCGCCAATGGAGTCGACCTCGACCACATAGTCCACATTGTTCCCCTGAATCTGCCAGGGAACGCAGGGAAAGGGAACGAGATTGTCGGTAACTACTATGACGCGGTCAGCATACATCGAATCCGCCAACGCGAAGCCGAGAGATCCGCAGGCTGATTTCCCATGCGAACCATCGGCATTGCCAAACGCATCAGCCGTTGGCGCCGCGATTACCGCAACGTCGATGTGCACTTCTCCATCTTGAATGGCCTGCCAGCGCCCGCCATGAGAGCGCAACACACCCATCCCACGCATCTTGCCCTGGGTGCAATAGTCACCGAGCGGGCCGTTCATGCTGCCTTCAGTGTGATGGATGACGCCAGATTCCATAAGCTCGATCGCGCCTTTCTGCGAAGGGAACGACGCGCTCGGAAACCACATGAGATCTTTGACTCCGATCTTCGCTGCCGCTTCGAGGGCCATGAGCGCTACGCGATCGCCATCGCGCAGATGATGATGGTTCGAGATCACCATTCCATTGCGCAGCCCGCAATTGCGCAAAGCGGTTTCGAGATCGGTGACGTGCTTGTTGCCATTCTCCGGATAATCTTTACTGGAGCAAATAGGCGGCGCAGCTTTTCGCCCCCGCGGCTGGTATTGCCCCACCCCCAGAAATGGAATCTGCGGCTTGCCGTTGACCATGGCCGGCACACTGCGTCCCGCTGCATTCTGCGCAAGCTCGATGCGTTCCGTCATTCAGTTCCTTCAGGCTCGTGCGGGGACGGGTCTCTGCCCCGTCCAGGCCGAGCGAAGCTCGGCAGTCGTCATCTACTGCGCCGTCCCCATCGCTCTCGCTGTTGCCACCAACTTGCGCGCGCGCTCGACCACGGGCGGATCTATCATCTTCGAGCCCAGACTTACCACACCCAGGCCGCGCGCCTGCGCTTCCTCGAAAGCAGCGACAATCTTCAGCGCCTTTTCGATCTCCCCCTGCGATGGCGCAAACGCTTCATGGATGACAGGAATCTGCGAGGGATGAATGCAACCCATGCCTTCAAACCCCAAAGCGCGGGAATTTTCTCCCCATTGTCGCAGCCCGGCTAAATCACCGACATCGCCGAACACCGAGTCGATGGCCTGAATGCCGGCGGCCTTCGCTGCATTTAACAATCGTGTACGCGCGTACCGGGATTCGCGGCCGTCCAAAGTTTTTGCCACGCCCAGGTCAGCGGTGTAATCTTCCAGTCCGATAGTCAGGGCGCAAACGTTCGGACTCGCGGTTGCGATGGCGAATGCGTTCTCGATGCCGAGAGCGGATTCCACGATAGGCATCAGCCAAATGGAACGACCAATCCGGTCGCGCGACTTCAGTTCGTCGATCATGCGATCCGCCTGGCTGACCTGCTCGGGTCTCTCGACTTTGGGAATCAGGATGAGGTCGGGCGCTTCCGGAATCACCTCGGTTAAGTCCTGGAGTCCGAGCGGTAACTGATTGATGCGAACCATGCGCTCACAATGGCCAAAATCGACGGCGCGCAGCGTGTTGCGCACCAGAATTCGGGCTGCATCTTTTTCGGCATGGTGAACGGAATCTTCCAGATCGAGGATGATAGCATCGGGCCCATGCAATGCGGCATTGATGAAATATTTGGGTTCGCTTCCGGGCAGATAGAGCCGCGACCGCCGCAAGCGGTCTCGAGGCGTAGGCTCTGCGAGTGCGATTTTCTCCGGCAGCGCCTTTTGGTCGCCGCCCAGGCCACCGCGTTTGACAGCGGCTTCGATTCGCGCTGAGATCACAAATGGCAGGGCACCTTCATCGTGAATCGCGATCCGGGCGTGTTTCACGCCGAGCGATTCAAGCACCTGCCGCGTCTGGCTGAGGATCGAACCGCCATAATAAAGTCCGACGCGAGATTCCAGGGTGATCTCAAGACCGCCGCGGTCGCGCGGTTCAATGGATACGTGCAAGTCGGAGCGCACGTCTTTGCCCGAATGGCCGGCTTCGGCGAAGTGAGCGCTAGTGGATGAGTTGACGCCGATCATCGAAGATCCTTAACCACAAAGAACACGAAGGTTCACAAAGGAAACTCTACAGCATTTCTCGAAATTACTTTACCTTTGCCAGGATCGCGTCCGTCATTTGTATGGTCGACGCTGCGCCCTGGCTGATTGACTTCGCGCCACCGGCGATTCGCATCATGTCGTAGGTTCGCACCTTGCCTTCTTTGACTACCGCGGCGATGGCATCCCTAATGCGCTTGGCCTTGTCGTTTTCGCCCACGTGCTCCAGCATCATGACGGCTGAAAGAATCATGGCGATTGGATTCACGATTGGCGGATTCAGCTCCGCATACTTGGGCGCTGATCCGTGCGTGGGCTCGAACACTGCAACTTCGTCTCCGATGTTGCCGGAGGCGGCGAATCCCAGGCCGCCGACCAGCCCGGCAAATGCGTCGGACAGAATATCGCCGAACAGGTTCGAAGCTACGATCACGTTGTAGTCTTCGGGATTCTTGTTCAGCCACATCAGCTGCGCGTCGATGTTAGTAGACCAGAGGGCGATTCCCGGATAATTCTTGGCCACTTCTTTGGCCGCCTCTTCCATCATGCCTGAGGTTTCGCGAACCACGTTCGGCTTTTCGCAGATGGTTACCCCCTTGAAGCCGCGCTTTTTCGCGTAATCGAAGGCGGCGGTGACGATGCGGCGCGCAGCCGGACGAGTGATGACGCGTACGCTGACGGCGATGTCGGCGCCGGGGACGTGGGCAAAGGCTTTGAACTTGGGGTGCGAGTTGAGAGCGGCGCGCACGTTTTCGGGTGGGTTAGTCCACTCGATTCCGGCGTACATGCCCTCTGTGTTTTGGCGAAACACTGTGGTATCGATCTGCGGCTCGTCGTAGTCGTCGTCCACACGCTTGCGAATGTAATTAAGAGGATTGCCGGTGAAGCCGATGCAGGGACGCATGCAGATATCGAGATTAAACTTCTGTCGCATGGTCACGATTGGGCTGTAATAGACCAAACCCTTGCCTTGCAAGTCGGGCTTCAGTTCAGCTTGTGCTTCTTTATTTGGCTTTGAGGTGATGGCCCCGAACAAGCCCAGCTTGTGTTTCGTGAGCAGATCAATGGTGCGCTGGGGGAGCGCGTTGCCTTCGTTTCTCCAGCACTCCCAGCCAATGTCGGCATGGATGTAGTCGGCGTCGAAGCCGACGGTTTTCAAAACACGTAATGCCTCGGGTAGGACTTGATTGCCGATTCCGTCACCGGGCATCGTTACCACGGAATGCTTTGCCATGAATGCGTTTCTCCTAAGAACTTTTCACCACAGAGGTACAGAGAACACAGAGTTTCTGACTTAGCCCCGACGACATTGCGAGCAACGTCTCTACACAGCTGTTTCGACTTCAGCTTAGGCCCAGCCGCTTCGCCACCAGGTTCTCGACTCCTTCGGCGATGACTAGCGATTGCGGAACACTTCCCAGTGGCGGGAAGGTGAACTTTTCTCCACGCCAGTGGATTATGCCGGAAGTGAAGTCTACGTCGATCTCCTCGCCGGGAATGATTGTCTTTTCTCTTTCTGCAATCTCTTTCGCGAACTGCTCGCGCAGGCGTCTGACTAATTCGGGCACCTCGACGCAGAGGAAGCCGTTGTTGTATGCATTGCGCAGATAGGTTTGCGAAAAGCTGGCCGCGATCACTAGCGGGATGCCCTTAGCCTTTAGGCAGGTCACAGCCTGCTCGCGGCTCGATCCGGTCCCGAAGTTAAATCCGCTTACGACGACATCGCTTTGACGTGTGCGAGACGCGAACTCCGGATCGTAGTTTTCCATTACGACCTGCGCCATCAGTTCCTTGGTGACGTCGTCGCGGTAAGTGTAGTCTTTTCCGTAGATCGCATCGGTGTTGACGTTATCTTGGGGCAGAAAGACGAGGCGGCCGCGGACTCTCTCAGGAAAGCCGGGAAGAATGTCGACGCTCTCCGCCGCTGCCGTTGCCGCGAATTCGGTATAGCTGCGGGCCGGCTCGCGACTGCTGATTTCATGCGGTCCGCGAATGTATCCAGCCACAGCGGATGCGGCGACAACCTCGGGACTCGCCAGGTAGCACTGGGCATCACGTGATCCCATGCGGCCTTTGAAATTGCGATTGGTGGCGGAGATTCCGATTTCGCCGGGCTCGAGAAGTCCGACGCCCAGGCCAATGCATGGGCCACATCCCGCAGGCAATGCATTGGCTCCGGCGTCGAGCAGCGTCTGCCAGATGCCGCGCTTCTCAGCTTCCTCTTGCACCCACTTGCTGGCCGCACCTAAATAGAGCTTCACACCCGGCGCGACTTTCTTGCCTTTGAGAACGTTCGCGGCAGCCTCCAGGTCTTCGACGCGGGAGTTCACACAGGAAAGCAAATATGCCTTTTGAATCGCGACTTTCTTCGCTTCCATTTCGGCGAGAGAGGCCATGGTCTGTACTGTGTCGGGACCCGATACGTGCGGGGTGACCTGACTCAGATCGAGCACGATGCGAGCTGCATATACGGCATCGGTATCGGGTCGTGGCGGATTCTTTGTCCAACTCTCGATATCTTTTTCTGAAAACCGTTCGACGCCGATTGCCTGCAGCCGCTGATGTACGGTCTTCAGATACTTCATGGTTCTTTCATCCACTGGAAACCAGCCCACTAGCGGTCCCCATTCCGTGGTCATGTTGGAGATGGAGAGGCGCGCGTCCATAGAGAGGCTGGCCACCCCGGGACCGCTGAATTCGATGGCGGCGTTCAGAACCTCATCGTGGTTGTAGAGGCCGCACAGGCTGATGATCACGTCCTTGCCAGTAGCGCCCGAGGGCAACTTGCCTTCGAGCACGACTTGCACCGAGCGAGGAATCTGCCACCAGAATTCTCCCGTAGCCCAAACTGCGGCGGCGTCGGTGCGTACGATGGGCGTGCCGATCGCTCCCAGGGCGCCGTACATGTTGGAGTGTGAATCGGAGGCGACCACAAAAGAACCAGGGACGACGTATCCGCGCTCCACCATAATCTGATGGCCGATGCCTGAGCCCGCGGGGTAGAAGTCGAGGCCATGTTCCTTGGCGAAGGCTTCAATGGCCCGGTATTTTTGTTGATTGGCTTCGTCTTTGTTTTGGATGTCGTGGTCGAGAGCGAAAACTAGCTGCTTAGGATCGTAAATCTTTTTCGCGCCGATGCCTTTGAACTTGCTCATCACTGCCGAGGTGTTGTCGTGAGTCATCACGTGATGTGGGCGGATGGAGAGGAAGTCGCCGGTGCGCAATCGGCGTTTGGGGCCTTCAGCGAGGTGGGCTTGGGCGATTTTCTCTACGATGGTCTGGGACATGAGCTACTCCCGGCTAAAACCAAATGCAATCTTCAGGACGGTCGGTTCTCAAACACGATTGTCATCCTGATCAGGATGACCGGTTCTCTTGCTTTTTCTGTGACGCTTTCATCAGTGCCATCAGCTTGCTGACTGATTCGAGCTTCTCCAGGTTCCAGATAGCGTCCTTCAGCTTCTTCTGGGCGCTCTGCGACAATACGCTTTCCGCCAACGCGGCGAATTTTTCTTCGACCTCCTGGTCGGTGAGCGGGTTGCGTGGATCACCTTTGGGATAGTCGAGTTGCTTGGTGAACGTCCGCCCATCTGTAGTTGTGATGTTCACTATCACCCGCTGCAATGCGGGGAAAACTTTCTCGATCTCGGGATCGGCGACCACTTCAACTTTCTGGAGTTGAGCGCGGATCGTCGGATCCATGATCTTTTCCATGGTGAACTGCACCGGGGTTACTTGCCGCTCTGCCAGGGCCGCTGCGATCACGTAGGGCAACGAATGATCGGCTGTCTCTTTGCTGCGCGGATCGTACTTGCTGGGATCGGAGAGAATATCGGCAGCGCGCGCCAGCGAACGAATCTGAATCTTGGTCACCTGATCCGGCTTCAAGTCGTTCGCCTTTACGATGTCGAGCACTGCAGAAATTGGTGTATGGGTGAGCGCCTCGGTTGGGAATGCCTTCATGCCGCACTGGGTGATGCGCCAGGAATCGCCCAAGCCGTCGGTCAGGATATTCAGCTTCCACTCCGGGCCGAACACGTGCGTCAATCCTTCTTTTCCATCGACCACATGTTCCGGTCCGGTGTAACCCTTCTCCGCCATCAGTGCGGCTAGCATTCCGCTCTGCGTCGCCATTGGATCGACTGTGTTCTTCATCATAGTGAGCTTGCCGGCGGTCACGGCGCCCAGCGTGGCGTGGCGACTGGCCGAGATACCCACCGCGTGCTGAATCTGCTCCCAGGGAAGCTGCAGGGCGCGTCCGGCGACGAAGGGTGAGACGAAAGCAGTCAATGTAGCGTGATGCCAGCCGCGCTCACGGATGCCGGGGAATGCGGCTTCGCAAAAGCGCATTTCAAATTCGTGTCCGAGGACGAGACCGACGATCAATTCTCGTCCGGCGCTCTTCATGCGCTCACAGCCAGCTAAGGCCGCCGGGAAAATGTCGGAGGGATGCGATGGATCCTGCTTCCAATAAATGTCGTTGTAATCCATGCAACGAATCATGAGGCCGTTGGCCAGCGATGCTGAGACTGGGTCGATCCGCTTGCCCGTGCCGATCACGGTGGCCGGGCCCTTTCCGGCGATCTCGTCAAGCACTTCGAGGGCAATCTTCACGTCGTGCTGCTGATAGCCGCCGAGGGCGCAGCCGATGGAATCCAGCAAGAAACGCTTGGCTTGATACACGGAGTCCTGCGAGAGATGTTTGTAATCGAGGCTGGCGGCCCAGCGCGCCATCTTCGCGGTGATGGTTTCTTTGGTGGCGGCAGCTTCATTAACGGCGGACAAAATATCTCCTTTGGCTAAGTTGTTCTCTCGGCCTTGTCATCCCGAACTGCAGATTCCTCGCTTCGCTCGGAATGACAAATCTAGGGAAGAATATGGAAGTCATAACTCATTTCACTTTCACGTTCTTCGGATTCTTGAATGGCAAAAATGCCATGAAGTCGGCGTGATGCACGATGTAGGCTTCGGTGGTGCGTTTTACCAGATCACCCTCGGCGGCATGGGCGGCGATAATGTGGCAGACTTCGTCGGGCACGCCACATTCCAGTGCCAGCGCGACGCCCGTGAATGGATGGCGCAAAGCCTCGCCGCGCTCGCTTTGACGGCTCTTGCCATCGGGCCCGAGTTCATATTCGAGCAGTTTGCCCACGTCCGCAAGAATGGCGCCCGCGATCACTACGTCCATGTTAATCGGCAGGGCGCGGCCCATGAATTCCTGCATAGACTCAGCGCTCTGGCGTGCGATGTGGACCACGCAACGCTTATGCTCCATGAACGTAATGGGGCAGTTGGGCACGAGCAGGGTGAAGGGAATACGATTCAGATCCTCGGGTTTCAGCGGGCTGCGCTCCAGCGCTTTGATCCAGGTCTGGGTGACTTGCTCACGCAGTTTGGGCTTCTCGATCCATTGAATCTCCGGCCACAACCGTGCGACTGCATCACGCATTCGTTCCGCCCCCTCGGAAACCATCTAGCTTATCGTGCGAGTGGCGGCGTCGTCGAGGGGCATTAGGGTAGAGACTTGCAAGCTGGTTCGCTACCGATGACGCTTTAGGATTGAGTCGAACGCGCCGTTTACATTTGCTCTTCCGGAGACTGCAAATTACGATAGCCGAGCTATGAAAAATCTTGGAGTTTGCTGCTGTCTCATCTTGCTCTGCGTGTTGTCCGGTTTTTTAATCACAACCAGTGCTCAGGCTGACAAGCCCGTCGTGCATTCCGGCTCGGCGTCGAATGTTTATCCGGTGCAGGAAGGGTTCGTAGATGCGAATGGGGTCATGATCTATTACAAGATGCTGGGCCGCGGCACGCCCCTGGTGATCGTGCACGGCGGTCCGGGGGCGTCGCACGACTATTTTCTGCCTTACCTGCTGCCTTTGGCCCGGCATAACAAACTGATTTTCATCGATGAGCGCGGCTCGGGGCGATCGCAGAAACTCGAAGATCCTTCCGGCTATACCGTGGAGAACATGGTGGAAGATGTCGAAACGGTGCGGCAGGCGCTTGGACTGGGCAAGATCAGCCTGCTGGGCCACTCTTACGGAGGAGCGTTGGCGCAGGCTTATGCGTTGAAGTATCAGGCGAACCTCACTCACTTGATTCTCGGCAGCACCTGGTCAAGTACCAAGGCGATCAACGAAATCTTCGTGCGCATGAAGCAGAACATGCCTCCCGAACTGCGGGAACGCATTGACAGGCTAGAGGCGGCGGGATTATTTGGGCACGGCAAGGACTACGAGAAGAACCGCTACACCAACGACTATATGATTGCGGCTTGGGGCGAAGGTTATTTCCCCTACCTGTATCAGAACCATCCGGATCCGAACTACGATCCTGTCGATAACGGTAAGATGGCGTGGGATCTGTATCGCGAAATGTGGGGCGAGCACGGAGAGTTCATCATCGATGGCAACTTGAAATCGGTCGAGTACACCGACCGGTTGGCGACCATCAAAGTACCGACGCTGATTCTGGTGGGCGATCACGACGAGTCCGATCCGTCGCTGTCGCAAGCGATGCATGAGAAGATCGCGGGATCAAAGATCGTCGTCTTCCCCAAGGCAGGCCATATGACCTTTGTGGACGATACTGATATGTTTATCAAGGCGGTCGATGAATTCTTGCATGCATCAAAGTAGAACAATTTTGTTGCTGCTCTTGGGTTTGCTTGCAGCTCCGGCGATATTCTTCGCCCAACAAGGCGCTGCGACTGGCGAGCCGCTGGTGGTTCAAACCACGACCTTGCCCAAGGCATATCTCAGGCAACACTATGAAGTTCACTTGGAAGCGCGTGGGGGAATCACTCCTTTGGGTTGGAAGGTCGCGGACGGAGTGCTACCCGCGGGCATTGTTCTCGGGCGGGACGGGGTTCTGAGTGGCGCTCCCACGGAAACCGGGGAGTTTCGCTTTACTGTGACGGTGACTGATAGCGGTAGACCTGCCGCGCAACGCAACCAGCAACTGGTGTTGACGGTCGTGGCGCCGCTACTGGCGCAATGGGGCCGCTATCCTAAGGTGACAGGCCGGCGGCTGGAGGGATCAATTATCCTTTCCAATCAAACCGAGCAGGATTTCGATTTGACCGTAATCATGATGGCCGTGAATGAGACTGGGCGCGCTACCGCGATTGGCTACCAGCGCCTTGTGTTGAAGAAAGACACTACGAGCCTGGAGCTTCCTTTTGGAGAGAACCTGCCGCAGGGTTCGTATGAGCTCAATGTGGATGCGGTCGCTGAAGTGGCTGCGACTAACTCGATTTATCGGGCAAGGCTGGTGCCGAAGGAACGGTTTCAGATGCTGCAAGGGCCTTGAAAACAGTGGCCAGTGGGTAACCGTCAGCTACTTGGTTCGTAATTAACTTGGGGGAGAGCTGCAGCCCAGGCTAGCAGGCTAGCCACTGGCCACCAACCAACTGCCGCAGACAAAAATTAAGAGTCCCGAGGTGGTGTTGAGATCATTCGTCTCGGCCAGTAGCTCGCTTTAGACCCTTGCCGACCTGCCGTAGTTGCGACCCTTGCGGATGCTACTCGCGATCTTTGCTCGGGCTCCGGGCTTACCGCCAACCGGATAAACCAACCCAACGCCTCGGGACTCTATCCTGCCTTCGACAAATCTTCTTGTTCGCCTCGACCAGCACTTTGCTATAGACCCTTGCTAACCCTCCCTCAGTCATCTTGCGATGTAGAGGGTAACTTCGCTTGAGCCCCGGACGCTGCACCAACCGGGAAAACTTCAGAAGCTGTCAAAGAACGATTATGTTTCTACTCTTTCTATTTTTAGAGTCAACGAAAAATGCGGCGACGTATCTGCCGATTTTTCAATCGAGTGCAGGTCGTTCACAGGCGGGTGCAGCAAAGTTGGTGCAGTTTGTCCGTCACCGGGCTTTGTGACGTGCGCCAACGCGCAATTTTCGCGGATCTTCTTATCGGGTGCGCCTGAGTGCTGTGAAAAGACCTTGTCGGTATTTGTGTAAATCCGCGCGAAACCGCTCTGGACGGGCGATTTCGTTGACTTTTATGTTTGTGGATAGCGTCCCGGTTGTACATCTTGACCAAAGAGAGCGATCCAGGTTATTCGCTTACACCGGCGAAAGTCCAGATTCCTCGTCGCCTTCGCTCCTCGGAAATACAAAAGGATCGGTTTGCCGGTGTGCTGAGACGTAGCGAGCTACGTCTCTACGGCGTTGTTTCATGTTCTATATGGGTCGAGGTAGAATGCCCGTTCCCCAGGAATAATCCTTTGAGGAGCGCTAAGGTGCGAGTAGCTCGGTGGTTTAGTCTGGTGATCCTTACAGGTTTCGCGTCGGTGGCTTTGGCGCAGTCCAGCGCAACCGCTGAGCAGCGCGCGGCACGCTATTTTGAATCCGTCCGGCGGCAACCTTCGCTTCAACTGGCGTTCCTGCGCGACATGCCCAAGGGTGGCGACCTGCATGTTCACCTCAGCGGCGCCCTTTACGCGGAGAATCTGATCGACTATGCGGTGAGCGACAATCTGTGCGTTGACCGGACTAGTTCTATTTTGATTGCACCTCCGTGCGATGATTCCTGCGAGAAATACACCAGTAAGCCGGGCATCCGTTGTGCGTATGGCGATCATGTGCTCTACAACTCGATTGTGGATGCGTGGTCGATGCGTAACTGGGAGCCGGGAGAGGAATCGGGGCACGATCATTTCTTCGCGACCTTCGACAAGTTTTCGTTGGCCACTCACGATCATATTGGGGACGCGCTTGCCGAAGCTGCAGCGCGGGCGGCGGAGGACCATCTGCAATATCTGGAGTTGATGCATACTGCGGATTCTGTGCGGTCCGGACAACTCGGCGCGAAACTGGGATGGGACGATGACTTCGCCAGCATGCGCGAGAAATTACTTGCTGGTGGTCTGAAGGACATTGTCGCCACGACCAGTAAGCGGCTCGATGACGACGAACGCAAAATGCGCAGTGTGCTCAACTGTGGAACTGCGCAAGCTAATGCGGGATGCGGCGTGAGGATTCGTTATCTCTACCAAGTGCTACGCGGTCTGCCGCGCGAGATGGTCTTCGCCCAGATACTATTCGGCTTCGAACTGGCGCAGTCAGATCCGCGTTTCGTGGGCCTGAATCTCGTCATGCCGGAGGACTGGTACGTACCCATGCACGATTTCGAATTACACATGAAGATGCTCGACTACCTGCATGGCGTCTATCCCAAGGTACACATCAGCCTGCATGCAGGGGAACTGGCCATGGGCTTGGTCCCGCCGGAAGGATTGCGCTTCCACATTCGCGAATCGGTTGAGCGCGGGCATGCCGAGCGCATCGGGCATGGCGTGGACGTAATGAACGAAGATCGTCCGCTGGACCTGCTTCGGGAGATGGCTACACGGAAGATTCTGGTCGAGATTTGTCTGACTTCCAATGATGTGATTCTTGGGATAAAAGGGGATTCACATCCGCTGCCTATCTATCTCCGCTATGCCGTGCCTGTGGCCTTGGCCACCGACGACGAGGGAGTATCGCGCTCCGACATGACACACGAGTATCTGCGTGCGGTCCAGACCTATGACTTTCTCGGCTACAAGGAATTGAAGCGAATGGCTCGCATGAGCCTGGAGCATAGCTTTCTCGCTGGATCCAGCTTGTGGGCATCCGATTTCCATCCCGTGGCGGCGTGCACGAACGATCGTGCGGGCGCCAGCAGACTTTCCAACTCCTGTCAGAAGTTCCTGGATGCCAACGATCGTGCCGAGATCCAGTGGAGGCTCGAAGAGGAGTTCGCTAAATTCGAAGAGAAGTTTTGATTCTGTAGCCCCGCCATCCTGGCGGCACGAGAGAGCGGGCGGAACGCCCGCTAGAGAGCCGTCGAGACGCCGGCGCTACAACGGAACGACACGTGACTATCGACTCTGACTTCGCCCGCGCCGAATCCGCCGCTCAATTCCTGCGTTCGCAGACTTCACTTCGCCCGACAATCGGCCTGGTGTTGGGCTCAGGCCTGGGCGGCTTTGCCGACGAACTCTCCGAGGCGACGCGAATTCCTTACGCAACTATTCCTTCATTCCCTCGCTCTACTGCGATCGGGCATGCCGGACAGATGGTGATTGGAAAGGTTGGCAACGTTGCCGTGGCGGCCATGCAGGGCCGCGTGCATCTGTACGAAGGCTATTCGGCAAAAGAGGTCGCCTTTCCGACCCGTGTATTTGGTAGGATGGGCATTCACGCGCTCATCCTGACCAATGCTGCGGGCGGGATCAATCTTGAATACAACCAGGGCGCGCTGGTTGTGGTTACCGACCACATCAATCTGCAGGGACACAATCCGGTCGTCGGACCGAACGACAATCGCTTTGGCCCGCGGTTTCCTGATATGACTCAGGCGTACTGGAAGCCGTATCGCGAGATCGCGCTGCGATGCGCCCGGAGCCTGGGCAAGACCTTGTATCAAGGTGTGTACGCGGGGCTGCTGGGACCAAGCTACGAGACTCCGGCGGAGATTCGATATCTGCGTGCGATTGGCGCGGATCTCGTAGGCATGTCCACCATTCCTGAAGTTATCGTGGCGCGGCACATGGGAATAAAAGTGTTGGCGATTTCTTGTGTGACCAACATGGCTGCGGGGATATCCGATGAGGTGCTCAGTCACGAAGATGTGCTGGCAACGGGCGAGCGGGTTAAGGGAGACTTTGTGGCGCTGCTGCGGGCAGTACTGCCGGAGATCGCTTCAGACGTGAAGATATAAATCCCGACGATTCCTCCATGACGACGTATTCCCCGGCTGGGAGCTCGGCCAGCACGTAGGCGCCATCGTCACCGGTGCTACTCTCGCGCACTTGGCCGGTTGCATTGTTCCTTGCGGTCACCTTCGCCCCGGCAATCAGGCCGCCACTCGGATCCACTACCTTGCCGCGAATCGAGCCGCGAAAGCTTTGCGCCAGAAGAAGACCGGGCAACAGCACAACGGTCAGAAGAATCAGGCATTGTAGTTTACGGTTGATATCACCTGCGATCGGCAGTTGGCTGGTCATGCATGGCTTCTCCTGAAACTTCATGGGTGCGCTTTAGATGTTCAACCGAGTTAATCACCTCGTACTACTTGGCGCGCGCGGAATGAAGATTGCAACCGGAGGCTTTATCCCATACGTGGCCGCAAAGCTTCCCTGATTTACCGCGAAGCCAAGGCGTCCGCGAGAATCGATATATAGGAGAGGATTCTTCAGCGGCACATCACTGAATGTGCGCACGAACGGAATATTCATTTCGTTCGCTCCCACGGTGATGTGGACGGTGGTGCCTCGCGCATATCCCAGTTTGAGAAATTCGTCGCCGCTGATATCGGTGACCAGGTTTCCAAACGGTCCGTCGGTCGCGATCACATCGCCGCTTAATCCTCGGTCATCTAGCTTGGCTAGTGGGATGTCGAGGCGGACGAGTTTGCTGATCTCCAACTCGGGCCCCACGCCAATCCAATCGTCACCTCGCACCAGATGCGCGCCAACCGGGGAAAATATATCGCGCCCATGAAAAGTCGAGGATAGCGCTGCTCCAATCATCCAGCCGCGATTCGTAATCTCACGCGCAGCTTCGATTCCATCGCGATCCTGCACCAGGGTCATCAACCCATTGTCCGGCAGCACAAAAAACTGCCCGCGCTTCGACTTGACTACCACTGTCTTCCGTGTGCTGCCCACAGTCGGATCGACTACGACTACAAAAACCGTTCCCGCGGGATAGTAGGGGGTCGCTCCGTAAAGAAAGCGCGCTCCGTCGGGAATGGAGAATGGCGTAACCTGGTGTGTCAGGTCGACAATGCGCGCGTCAGGCGCAATTGAATACATCACGCCCCTGCAGATCGCAACCGAATCGTCGACGGTGCCGAAGTCAGTCATGAAGACGATGGTAGGAATTACTTTCCCCGACGCGCTGTCGGCAGCAGCGCCGGTTCCCATGCAAACAATTAGCAAGAGGAACGCAACGAAATAACCTGATGGCTTTGAGCTGTAGAATCTTTTCCTCAACTTCGTTCGCCTCGCGATAACCTCTAATGGTTTACTAGCGTTTACATGTCTGCGCAACTTTGGGCAGTCGCGACGGAATTGTGGTAAGTCGCAAATTGTAAATGCTGTTGGTTCAAACCAGAAATCGAGGCCGCAACACGAAACCCAGGGGGCCGTCTATAATTCTGTCGACGCTGCTCGGCAATACTATCGCAAGGAGGATGTGATGCCTGAGGCTATTCCGGAGAAATATCGCGATCTGTTTAACAAGCGGGCCTTCGCCAGTTTGGGCACTCTGATGCCCGATGGCCGTCCGCAGGTGACCCCCGTCTGGTGTGATTTGGAGGGCGATTACGTGCTTTTCAACTCCGCCAAGGGTCGCCAGAAAGACCGCAATGTCCGGCGCGATCCGCGCGTAGCCATGGCCATCGTCGATCCCGACAATCCCTACCGTTACCTCGAAATCCGCGGCCGCGTGGTGGAGATTACCGAGCAGGGCGCCGACGCGCACATTGACAAGATGGCTAAGAAGTATCTGGGCGTCGACAAGTATCCGTACCGCCAGCCGTCGGAAGTGCGAGTCATCTACAAGATTCAGCCTGAACACACGACGACGATGGGCTGACGATAGTAGCGCTAAGTGTCGCTCCGGGTCTTGAACGATGGAGGACGGGTGCCTCGCCCCGCCTTTTGACCGGTCTAGGAGATAGCTCATTCGCACTTACAATCTCTGTCTGCTTGGCTTGGGCAACGTCAACCGGGCGCTGTTTCGCCTGCTGCGGACAAAGGACCGCGAACTGCGCGACCGGGGCATCGCATGGCGGATCACCGGGGCGGCAACGCGGAGAATGGGCTGGATCGCGGACGCCAATGGAGTGGATGTAGATGTTCTGCTGAACGACAACTGTTCGGAGCAATCGCGGGCAGGGCTGATCGCGCTACACGGGCAATCCGAACCGCACGATGTTCGCGCGTGGTTGAGTCTGGCGAAGGCTGATGTTGTGTTCGAAGCTACGTCGCTCAGCCCGCGCGACGGCCAGCCCGCGATCGATCATATTCGCGCCGCACTCGAAGCCGGTGTGCATGCCGTCACCGCCAACAAAGGCCCCATCGTTTACGCATACGAGGAACTGACTTCCCTGGCGACCGCGAAAGGGCGAAGCTTCCTATTCGAGTCAACTGTGATGGATGGCGTGCCCATCTTCGCCTTGTTCCGCGACAATCTTCCGGCCATTCATCTGCATGGTTTCCACGGCATTCTGAACTCCACTACCAACGTCATTCTCAGCGGAATGGAAGAGGGTCTGAGTTTTGATGAGTCGCTGGCCAAGGCGCAACAGATTGGAGTTGCTGAAACCGATCCCAGCAATGACGTTGAGGGCTGGGATGCAGCAGTAAAAGTCGCGGCACTGATTCGGGTGTTGATGGGTGTGCCAATCCGTCTCGAGGAGATCCAGCGTGAAGGCATCAGCAAACTGCGCGGCGAAACGGTGCGTGCTGCGCGGGCCGACGGACGGCCGTACAAGCTGGTGTGCCGCGCGCGGCGCAACGGTCAGGGCGCGACGGCGAGCGTTCGGCCGGAGCAGGTGCCGTTGAGTGATCCGCTGGCTTGGGTCGCGGGAACATCGTCGATCGTGTATTTTGAGACAGACATCTTTCCGGGGTTGGTGATTACCGAGAATAATCCTGGATTGGAAGCGACTGCGTACGGAATGCTGGCTGATTTCGTCCGCGCGGTGACCGCGACGTAGCAAGCTACGTCTCTACAGAACGGCTGATGATCTGGAATCTATGTTGACCGCTCAGAACGAAACCACAAATACGCTTGATCTTGACTGGGTTCGCGGCCAGTTTCCGTCTCTCTCGCAAACCGTCAACGGACATCCTGCGACGTTTCTCGATGGTCCTGGTGGGACTCAGGTTCCGCAGCGGGTGATCGATGCCATTTCCGATTATCTGAGGCGCGACAATGCCAACACTTGCGGCGCTTACGCGACCAGTCGCCACACGGATGCGATGATTGCGGGCGCGCGTTCTGCGATGGCGGACTTCCTGGGGTGCGATGCGGATGAAGTCGTCTTCGGCCCCAATATGACGTCGCTGACTTTCGCCATCAGCCGCGCTATCGGACGTGAGCTTGGTGCGGGCGACGAGATTGTACCTACGCATCTTGATCACGATGCCAATATCTCTCCTTGGCGCGCGCTTGAAGAGCGCGGCGTCATCATTCGCATGGCCGAGATTCATGAAGATGACTGCACGCTCGACATGGACGATTTGGTGGGCAAGATTACCGACCGCACCAAACTGGTTGCAGTTGGCTACGCTTCGAATGCGGTGGGCACGATCAATGACGTGAAGGAGGTCATTCGCCTTGCTCACCGACGGGGCGCGATGGCATATATTGACGCGGTCCATTATGCGCCGCACGGTGCGATCGATGTGCGGGCGCTGGACTGCGATTTCCTGGCGTGCTCCACTTACAAGTTCTTCGGGCCACACATGGGAGTGCTTTACGGCAAGCGTGAGCACTTGAAGCGGCTCCAGCCTTACAAGGTTCGCGCTAACACTAACGCGATTCCGAACCGCTGGGAGTGGGGCACTCTTAATCATGAATGCATCGCCGGGATCGCTGCCTGCGTCGATTATCTGGCTGACCTTGGGCGGCGCGTGAATTCATCGGCATCCAGTCGCCGCTCGGCGGTGCTCGCTGCTTATGATGCGATTCACAGACATGAGCGCGGATTGATGGAAAGTCTGATGCGAGGCTTGCTGGCGATTCCTGGCTTGAAGCTTTACGGCATCAGCGATCCGAAGAGATTAGATCAACGTTGTCCGACCTTCGCCGTGCGTATTGAAGGTCACTCGCCGCTCGAACTCGCTACTCAGCTCGGCGAGCGTGGCTTCTTTACCTGGGACGGAAATTACTACGCCCTGAACTTGACTGAGCGCCTCGACGTGGAAAAAGACGGTGGCTTTTTGCGCATCGGTCTGGCTCACTACAACACGGCAGAAGAAGTGAAGCGATTCGTGGCAGCGTTAGAAACAATTGTTTGATCAGTGGGCTGATGAAAAAATAATAATGCGCCGCCGCAGCGCCTGAAGGCGCTGTCGATTTTTTGCAGAGGTACGGCATCGCTGAAGCGATGCCCTGATACGAACCAGCATTTTGCAACAGCATTTTCTGCAATCTGTTCCAGCCGTTCTGCAAGTCATTAACACTTAATGACGATGTGGCTGAAGCCGTGCCCTTCCCAAACCGTCGTGCCTAGAGGTTTTTCGGCATCCTCGCGTGGCGGTTCATATTTTGCTTTGCCGGGCGAGTTCTGTGATCTTCTCGCCTTTCGCGACCAGCACTATCGTGGCCAGGTCAATAAACAAACCATGTTCGACCACTCCAGGCATATCGCTTAGTTTGCGCGCCAACGTCGGCGGGTCGGGAATCTGGCCGAAGTTGCAATCCAGGATGTGGTGCCCTTCATCGCTGACAAAGGGATTGCCATTCGCGTCCTGGCGCAGTTTCACTTTGGCTCCGAGGGTTGCGATTTTCTTTGCCAGGAGGCTTTGGGCGAAGGGGATGACTTCGACGGGTAGGGGAAACTTTCCCAGCACGGCGACCCGCTTGCTGGAATCGGCGATGATGACAACTTGCCGCGATGCGGAGGCGATGATTTTTTCGCGCAGGAGCGCGCCCCCGCCGCCCTTGATCAGGTGCAGTTGCGGATCGAACTCATCGGCGCCGTCGATGGTGACATCGATCTGCTGGAATTCATCGAGGGTGGTCAACGGAATTCCTACGCTCGTGGCCAGGTCTCTGG
This sequence comes from uncultured Acidobacteriota bacterium, assembly GCA_963696635.1. Lineage (GTDB taxonomy): Bacteria > Acidobacteriota > Terriglobia > Terriglobales > Acidobacteriaceae > JABDBE01. The sequence continues at coordinate 301,693 of CAVOKX010000016.1, read as the reverse complement.
TTTGCACGGAAGTTGGGATGCCGCGGATCTTCAAACCTGCATGGACGCGCTCGCCTAAGAAGCGCACGGCGTAGGCGGCGGTTGAGCCGGTCCCCAGTCCCACGATGTTGCCGTCGCGCACGAAATGCAAACTGGCGCGGGCGGCGGTTTCTTTTTCGAGGTTACTGGTGTTTGCATTCGCCATGTCTAATCGCGATCTCCGAAACGCGGTGGGTCGATGGTACTCGATCGGGCGCTCGCCTTTCGCATTCTGCAGTTGTTAAGAACTGGGGTACCCCCTCCCCCCTCGATCTTTTGGAATCATGAGGTTAGGGCGACACTACCATCAAAATCTTTGAGGAATAAGGACTTACGCGTAAAATATTCCGGAATAAGGAGTTAGCTTCTATCGGTTCCCAAATTGGGACACATCGTTCGCTTTTTCTTGTTCTCATGCAGATAAGCTACTTGACGCAATAATATCCAATAGAGAAGACGCGGTCAAGCAGAGGAACCAGCAGCGCCTCATCGACGTTGTTTCGTTTTGGGTGCGTGGTTGGTCTCGATGCACGGTAGTTGCCCTACAGTCCGCACGAGCGTGGACGCTCGCGCCTACTTTTGGCGGGCGAGTCGCCCGCTCTACACGACTACAGGGTGTGCAGATAGGCTAGCAGGTCGTTAATTTGTAGCTGATTTAGGACCTGGGCGTAGCCGGGCATTTTGTTGCGGCCGAGACGGACTACGTCGGTGACGCGATCGTCATTGGCGGGCATGCCGCTCATGGGGAGATATTGGCGGCGGAACACGCCTTTCATGCTGGGGCCCTGGCGTCCGCGCGAAGAGTAGGGGGCATGGCAGCGGTCGCAATAGTTGTCGTAGATACGGCGGCCGGCGATCTGCTGGGGATTGAGTCCCAGTTCGGCGTCGCTCTTGCGGCGTTGCACGTCACACGACAACAGGCTCACCACGGAGACACAGAGACACAGAGCAAGCCGTTTCAGGTTTTTAATTCTGATGCTCTGGCTGATAAGAATGCGAGTTTGCTCCATCCGTCGTATAAACAAACCGTTACAATAATAAAGCAAAGCCGTGTCCGGCGCGGGGAACCGAGTGACCGCAAAACGAGTAGCTGTGAAACGAGTGTACGAACCGCCCGCACGCGGGGACGGAACGCGGGTGCTGGTGGACCGGCTGTGGCCACGGGGCCTGAGCAAAGAGCGGGCGGCGGTGGATCAATGGCTGCGCGATCTGGCGCCGTCGGACGCTTTGCGCAAGTGGTTTCATGCCCGGCCGGATGGGTGGTCACTTTTCCGCAAGCGTTATCTCAAAGAATTAGCGCGGCCAGAATGCGCGCCGGCGCTTGATGAACTGTATCGTCTGGCCAACCGCAGGAAGAAGCTGACGCTACTCTTCGCGTCGAGGAACGAGGAAAACAATAACGCAGTTGTGTTGAAGGATCTGCTGGAGGGGATGCGAAAACCCCCTACGGGCAGCGGGCCTGGCGGGGTGCGCGCGGTGCGCGACCGTGAAGCGAGAAGGATGAAAGGCGGCACTTAGCAAATGGCACTCCGCATTTAGTCGCTCGCGGGCTGCTGTGATATTGCCACTCGCGCGCCTGCGGAAAAATCATAAATCGGCGTTTAGATTTTTGACAGGGTGTGGCATTCAGCCCTCATTTACTTCTAAAGCTTACGGCACGGCTGAAGCCGTGCCGTTCCCAAACCACGGCGCCTATATGGTTTTCCCGCAGCGCCTGAAGACGTTACTAATTTGCGGCAGTGACGGCGTCGCTGAAGCGATGCCCTGATACGAATCTAGCATTTGTCAGCAGCCTAGATTTTTTCAGGCTGAGTACTAACTGCTCACTGCCAACTGTTGAATTTTTATTTCTTGCTGTCGTTCACGATGGCTTCGACGAGGCTGTCGATGGTGTCGAGAACACGCTTGCTGGGCAGGTTGAAATTGTTGGAGAGGATGGAAAACGCGACTTGCTGGCCACGAGCGGTGGTTGCATATCCGGAGAGCGCCTTGACTCCGCCCAGGGACCCGGTCTTGCCGAAGACGTGGGTGCGAGGATCGAGATTGGGGAAGCGATCGGCTAGCGAGCCGTCGATGCCGGCAACCGGAAGGGTTTCGCGGAAGCTTGCTCCCCACGGCTGGTTTGCAGCATAGCGCAGCAACTGAACCACCGCATGAGGCGTCACCAAATTTTGGCGGGAGAGGCCGGAGCCATCGTAGAAAACATATTGATCGGCGGGGACGCCGGCCTGGTTCAGGAAGCCGCGCAACACCTCGAGTCCGCCTTCGACGGTACCCGCGGTGCCTTTCTCGCGTCCCAAGAGGCGCAGCAGAATCTCCGCGTGCAGATTCTGGCTGACTTTGTTGATCACGCGCACGTCTTCGATCAGAGGCTTGGATTGATAGCTGGCAAGCACTAGCGGCTGATTCGGCAGTGTGCGCGATAGGTCATCACCACCGCGGGCCGGTGCCGTGGCCGTGACGGTCAGCGTGGAAAGGCTGGCCAACTCGGTGTGGCGGGTGCGCTGTTTGCCGTAGACAATGATGCCGCGGTTCTCCAGCAACTGATGAAATAGCGCGGCGGCAAATTCGGCGGGGTCTTCGATGGCGAGAGCTTCGTTGGCGCCGGCGTCATCGAGCGGCACATTGCCCCATAGAGTAAGCAATGTGGATCCGGGTTCGCGGTTGATGAAAATTTTTCGGCCCGTGCCTGCGGGTGTGGTGATGATGCGATTGTCGACGCGATAGTAATCGGCGAACGGGGTGATGTTAACGAAGGCGCGATCTCCGGCGCGATCCGCGGGGAGAATGTTCACGAACACGACGTTGTCGTTGATGGTGAGCGCGGAGACGGGAGCGCCGTCGGCGAGAACCAAGTCGTCCTGACTCCAACCTTCTCCGTAGCGCTCGAAAGCGAAGTAGGAGTCGTCGGCGATGATGTTGCCGTCGACGTACTTCACACCCTTCTGCACCAGCGCGTCGGCGAGTTGTTCGAGCACCTGGATGGGATGATCGTTGCGCGCGGTGCGCAGGTTGTAGGGCAATTCGCGGCCGGAAAGATTGGGATCGCCGCGGCCGACGAGGACCAGATCGCCGGTGAGGCGTCCGTACTTGTCGAGCACTCCAGTGGTTTCGACGGTGGTGCGCGAACTGTAGGTTGGCCCGATCAGCGCGAGAGCGGCGGCGGTGGTGAACAGTTTGGTGTTGGAAGCGGGGGTGAACAGTTTGTCGGCGTTCTGGGCGTACACGAGTTTTCCGTTATCGAGGGAGACTACCTCGATGCCCCAGAATCCGCGGGCTAGGTCGGGGGCGGAAAGGATGGTGTCAATGCGCTTGGCGACGGGATTATGCGAGGCGGCGTGGAGTTGCGCGGCCAGCAGCAGGCAAAGAATAATCGCGAAATGCGCCTGTTTTCGGGGCATTTGAGTCAGGTTGATTGTAGCACCGGAGTGCGGCGTTTATCGCTTGGTGGCTGAGAAGTGCAAATGCTTTAACCACAAAGGACACTAAGGTTCACAAAGGAAAACCACGGGAAGCTGACATTCTGCTGCAGTCGAGATTTATACTGCGTCAACGATTTTCCAGGGCTTGCAGGGAGGCTTTTGCGTCGGTCAGCGTGGGGTCAAGTTTCAGGGCTTGTTGATACGCTATGCGAGCTTCGGGCAGCTTGCCCAGTTCTTCCAGGAGCATTCCAAGCTGCAGGTAGTGCGGAGCAGATGGCGAAGCGTCTGTTTCCTGGGTAATCCGCTCGATCATGCCAGGGCCCTGGGTGGGGTCGGCCTGCAACGCCGAGCGGTAATTGTCGCGCACTTTTGCGAATTCGCCAAGTTCATCGTAGATGGTGGTAATGCTTTCGTAGCAGCGAGCCTGGATTGTTGGGTCGGAACTGACTTTGATGGTGGACTCGTACTGTGCGATGGCGTCGGTGGGACGGTCGGATTCGAGGAGAGCGGCGGCCAGGTTCACGTGGCGGAAGGGATCGCCGGGATTGAGGCTGGCAGCTTCTTCGAATCCGGCGATTGCTTCCTGCGGGCGGCCCAACTGCATCAGCGTCTTGCTCAAGGACTCATCGGCTACCACGTTGTGTTGCGTGACCTTGATGGTATGCGACCACAGATCGTAGTCGCTGTGCCAGTAGCCGATTTGGCGCCAGGTCAGAAATGTCAGTGCCGCCAGATCACAATGGCTATTGCTGTACGCAGTTGAAGATTGAGCTGTCGGTGATCAGCAGCGTCAGCGGCAGCCCAGACAATCATGACAAAAATTCCCATCAACGGAATATACGCGTAGCGGTCGGCCATGGACTGATCGCCTACCTGGATGAGTCCGATCACCGGGACGAAGGTTCCGAGATACCAGAGCCAGCCGGTGGCCAAGTATGGACGCGAGCGTCGCTGTTTCCAGACGAGGATGGTCACACTCATGAGAAACAGCACGGCTAGGGTGAGTTGCCACGCGGGGCGTCCGTCTCTGGGATAGGGATAGAGAAATGCTAGCCGCGTAGGCCAAAACGTTTTCCAGATGTAGGCTGCGTAGGCGTAGATGGCGTTGGCCAGGCGTCCTGCAAAGGGATAGATTTCGAACGACTGGATCGCTCCCGCACGCTGGGCAATGATGGTAATCGCGGCGCTGCCGAGGCAGAGCGCCAATAGCGGCAATTTTTCCAGGAGGAGGCGCGAGAAATCGAATTGAGGAAACGCCTTCTCGGAAGTCACATCCTGTGATCGTGGTTTGCGATTCTTGTGTGCTTTGCCGGTTGATGGCGGTGGTTGATCCCAGCCCCGGATTCGTTGCAGCGGCCAGAAGTCGATCAGCAGCAGTACGAATGGGAGGGTGATGACCATGGGCTTGGCGGCGAGCCCCAAGGCGAACAGCGCGAACACAGCGAGGTAGCGCTTCACGTCCGGTTTGAGGGCGTACCAGCCATAGGCTGCGACGGTGAGCAGGAAAAACAGGGTGCTCAGAACGTTCTTGCGTTCGGCGATCCAAGCGACGGATTCTACATTGAGCGGATGCAGGGCGAACAATGCGGCGACTAGCAGGCTTCGCACTTTCGCCCCGGTGGCGCGCAGCAGCAACAGAAATAGCAGTACTACGTTGACTGCGTGCAGCAGGATGTTCGTGGAATGATGGCCCACCGGGTTTAAACCGTAAAGCTGACAATCCAGGGCGTGGGAAAGCCAGGTGAGCGGATGCCAATTCTGGGCTGCCGTGGCAGTCAGGGACCAGGTTAAGGTTTGCCAGGTCAGTCCGGCTTGCACGTGAGGGTTTTCTGTGACGTAGTTTTGATCGTCTACGTGCATGAAAGGATTGCGCGTGGCGCGGCTATAAACGGCCGAGGTCACGAGAGCGAGAGCGACGCAGGCTATCAGGACAAAATAGGAAGGTTTTCGATCCATTGGACGGCGTGATTGTAGCATCCGGGGTTAACGGTGCGGTCTGCGTGGCCGAGGGCAGGATGCCGGCGCTACGAAGAGAGAAATTATTTGCCGGCTGGGGAGAGTGCGTGCAGGTATTCGGTGGCTTCGGTCAGGCTTGGGTCCAGTTTGAGGGCTTGTTCGTAGGCGACGCGGGCTTCGGGGAGCTTGCCAGTTTCCTGCAACAATATTCCAAGCTCCACGTAGCGGGCGGCTGAGGGTTGGGCCCCCACGCTCTGGGTCAGCCAGCGGACCATGTCAGCGCTGCGCTGGGGATCAACCTTCAGCGCCTGCTGATAACTTTCGCGCACCTTGGCGTAGTTGCCGAACGCATCGTAAACGGCGGCCAGGCTTTCGTAGTAGTGGGACTGCTCTGCCGGGTCCTTGGTTAGCGAAATCGCGGTCTCGTACTCTGGGATAGCATCCTGCGAGCGGTCGACCTGCACCAGATCGACAGCCAGGTTTCCGTGCCTGACCGAATCCCAAGGAAGGAGTTGGACGGATTTCTCAAGAAATGGCAAGGCCTCCTGAGCGCGGCCCATTTTGTTCAGCGCGTCGCCAAAATTACTGATCCCCAATGCATTGTCGGGCGCCACCTCCAAGTCATGTCCCCAGAGGTCGTACTCACTCCGCCAATAGCGGATCTGGCGAACCGTAACGAGTGACAACGCGGCCAGAATGATGGTGGCAGTCGCCACGCGCCAGGGGACGCCGATTTGCTTGTTGTCCGCCCAGTCAGCAGCGCTCCAGACCACCATCACGAAGATTCCAATCAAAGGGATGTAAGCGTAACGGTCCGCTCTCGCCTGATTGCCCACCTGCACCAGGCCGATGACGGGCACCATGATACCTAGATACCAAAGCCAGCCGGTCAGGAGATATCGGCGGGTCAGGCGTTGTCGCCACACCAGAACACTTACGGCCACGAGAAACAACGCGGCTACTGCAATTTGCCAGGCCGCGAGTGTGTTGCCGGGGTGGGGATAATACACGGCAAGCCGCGTGGGCCAGAATGCTTTCCAGAGGTAGATTGCGTAGGAATAGATGGCGTTTTCCAAGCGGACATCAAGGGGGAATCCCTCCAGGGAGCGGATGGCAACGGTGCGCTGGGCCATAATCGTGAGAATGGCGCTGCCGGCGCAGAGAGCCAAAAGCGGCAACTTTTCCTGCACGAGCCGGGTGAGGGATGCCTGCGTGAATGACGATTCCGGTTGGGAGGCCTGACTATCGGGCCGCAACCGCGTGTTCTTGCGCCTCGTGCGGGTCGATTCGGCAAGGGGGGGCCATCCTTTGATCCTATATAGAGGCCAGAAGTCCAGCAACAGGAGCACGAATGGGAGAGTGATCACCATGGGTTTCGAAGCCAGTCCGAGGGCGAACAGGAGCGTGAGGGCCAGGTACCGTTTGAGATTAGGGTTGCGGGCATACCAGCCGTAGGCGCCAAGCGCGAGCAGAAAAAAGAGGGTGCTCAGAACACTCTTTCGTTCCGCGACCCAAGCCACGGATTCCACATTGAGGGGATGGAGAGCAAACAATGCGGCGACCAGTAAACTGCGGCCCATGGCGCGGGTGGACCACAGCAGCAAGAGAAACAGAATCACGGCATTCAGCGAATGAAACAGAACGCTGGTGAGGTGATGGCCAGCTGGATTCAATCCGTAAAGTTGACAATCCAAGGCGTGGGAAAGCCAGGTGAGGGGATGCCAATTCTGCGCGTAGCCGGCGTTAAAGGACCAGATAAAAGTTTGCCAGGTCAGGCCTGCCTGAACGGGGCCATTGTTGGTAACGTAGTATTGATCGTCGAAATCGATGAAAGGGTGACGCGCGACCGGACTGTAAATAGCCGAGGTCGCGATGGCCAGAAGCAGGCATGAGAAAACGGCGAACTGTTTTTGTTTTCGATCCATGGATGCTGAACATGACTGCGATCGCCCATGTGGGGCGTGAATTTTTTCCAGAGCCTTGATGCAGCGCTGAAAGGGTGGGCGTGAGAACTAGTCTTTCGCGCCGCTGGGGCTCATCGGCTTCCCACTTTTACCCACGGCTTACGCCGTGGGCTGCAGTCTTACGCCGCTTCGCAGCTAAGAGCGAGAACCTTGTTCTATCGCGTCGGTGGAGACGGGCGAGGACGCCCGTCCTCCACTGCAACATTGAGTTTTTCCGCAGCCCCTGAAGCCGTGCCCTTCCCCAGATGTACGCGAGCTTCGTTTTCATCAACCAGTTCAGGATACTGACGGCGTATATGGCTACTTCGCGTCGTCACCGGTGGGGTTGGCTGGTTCGCCTTCGGCGGGCACAAAATACGTCTCATTAAATTGCGGTTTCACGGAATTGTTCACGGAGTCCATCGCCTCCTTCATTAACTTTCCTGCGATGCGTTTCCTGGCTTCGTCCGCGGGCATCATGCGCTTGGAAACTACCTTGAAGATATGCCATGCCTCGGTACCGGAGAGGACTTCGGAAACTTGTCCGGGCGGCAGGGCGAAGACTTCCTTGCCGAAGGGCGCCATTTCGGCGCGGGTATTCTCGCCCATGTCGATATCGGGAGTGTCATCAGGATCACCCGCAAAAACGTAAGCTTCGTTCTCCAACTTTTCAAAATCCTCGCCGGCGGCGGCGCGGCTGCGAATTTTCTCAGCCTCTGCTTTCAGTGCCGCGGCATCGGCCGCGGTGTCCACGTTTGCGGGGGCAGGCGCGCCCGATTGGTCGGAATACTGCTTCTTTTTGGGGACAGAAATTTGCAACACTTGCACCTGTTCGAATTCCTCCGGGTGTTGCTTGTAGTAGCTGTCAAAATCTGCGCTGGCCTTGGCGTCCGCTTGCTGCTGCAGATGATTGGTGAAGGCGCGGCCCAGAACCTGCAAGTATGTAAAGCGCAGGATTTCGTCAAAGTTTGGATCTTTGTCCAGGCCGAGTTCGTGAGCCTTATGCGCGTAGAGGAGTTGTGTGGAGTAAAAGTGCGCAAGCTGGACGGCAGTTTGCGGGGGATGGTTGGGACTAACCACGCGCGCAAGTTTTTCAAATTGGGCGCGAGTAATGATGGTTTGGCAGCTGCCCTTGCCCGCGGGGGTGGAGTTCTTTGTACCTTGGGGAACAGCTCCTTTCGAACCCGGCGAACCCGCGGGTTTCGATGGTGAGGCCGGTTTCGTCAATGAGGCAAGATCGCTGCCGCAAATGCCGGGAACCGTGATAACGGGAGCGTCCGGGGCGACGTTGGCAGTGGTAACCGAGCCAGCGGTCTTATCGCTTGGCTTGGGACTCGCCGCCGGCACTTGTGCACGGGCAGGCGAATGCCCCAAAGCGAGCGATATGAATAGCGTGAAAATCAGCCACCAGCAACGCGTTTGCAATACCACCTCCGCTAGAGAATCTGAAATGCTACCACAGCGAGATCACCCAGTTGACTGGTTGAGGGCAAGGAAAGCAAAAAAAACAGGCCGCTATATTGTAGCGGCCTGATCGAGAATTACGGAAAGACTACTTCGCACGAATTTTGAAAGCTGCACCATCGACCGCGCCCGTTGCATTGAGCCACGTAAGGTTCGAGGCAGTGCAAGAACCGCTGTCCTGGAACCAGAAGGGACTGGTTACGTCGCTGTTGGAAAGCATCCAGAGCATTACGGCGGTCGAATTCGGTTCAGTCTCACACAAGAAGTAGGTGACGCCCTTTTTAAGGGTGACCGCTTTCGCGGATGTGTATCTCACGGATCTGATGTCCGTATAATCCGGAATTGAGCCGTGCTGCGTCAGCTTAGCCAATAACGTCGTTGGACCGCCAGTGGCCGTGCCGTTCAACAGATAAGCGGATATTCCGGCACCGGATTGGCCCGTATAGTTGGTGTTAGGCGTCAAAGCAAAGTAAAACGGTAACGTCCGTGTGGGTGTAAAACCCATCGCCAGCGTCTGACCCGGTCCGTCCGCCGCTGCTGTTCCGGCCACGTAATATCCGGAGCCGCTATTGTAGCTGGTACAACCGGTGCCGCAATTGCTGAAAACGGTGTGTGGTGGCAGCACCGCCCGAGTGTGCAAACCGCTCACTCCGGCGACTCCGCCCTTGACGAAGTTTTCTTGTGCTGTCGCTCCTGAGACTAACAGCAGCGCCAGTGCCAAGCCGAAAAGACAAATACCAAGCATCTTCTTCACTGTAGTCCTCCTGAGTTTTTGACTTCCTTGGGGTCCGGGCTAGCCTTGTGATTGAGGGACAAGAAGAAATAGCCCGCGGAGGAGCATGCAATGGGACGCGCGGCCAAGTCAAGTTAAATCCCATGCTGCAGGCGGAATTTTCATGAATAGTTGCATTCTCTTGCGCCTATTGTGCAAAAGGATTTCTTGCTGGTGGAATAGAGAGGAAGAAGCGAGCGACGGAGAGGACCTTGCAGGAGTAAATGCTGCGACGCACACAGATAAAAGAAGCAGGCCGCAGATGCAGCGGCCCGCTCAGGTGTACTCACAGAACTTCAGCTAACTAGTTCATCTGAAATGCAGCGCCATCGACTGCGCCAGTTGCGTTGAGCCAAGTCAGACCCTTGGCGGTGCAAGAGCCGCTATCTTGGAACCAGAAAGGACTGGTCACATCGCTGTTGGAGAGCATCCAAAGCATTACGACAGTTTTACCCGGTTCAGTCTCACACAAGAAGTAGTTGACGCCCTTCTTGAAGGTGACCGCAGGTGCGCCCGTCTTGAGCGTGTACTTCATTACCTTGATCGACGGGTAGTCGGGGATGGTGCCATGCTGGACCAACTGAGCGAGTTTGGTGGTTGGACCAGTGGTCGCCGAGCCTTTCAACAGGTACGCAGCTATTTTGCCTTTTACGCCGGTGTAATTGGTATTGGGCGTTAGCGCAAAGGTAAACTTAGTTGCTACTTTAGCTTTGAAACCCATCGCCAAAGTCTGACCCGTTCCGTCCGCAGCGGCTGTCCCGGCGACGTAGTATCCGGAACCGGTGTTATAGCTCGTGCACCCGGCGCCACAGTTGGAGAAAATTGCGGCGGGTGGTAGCACGGGTTGGCCGTGCAAACCGCTGACGCCGGCGACTCCGCCTTTTACAAAGTTGTTTTGCGCCGCTGCTACCGAAACGACCAGCAGGGCGAGCCCCAAGCCGAAAAGACAATTACGTAGCATCTTCACTATTGTTCCTCCTGAGTTTTTTACTTCCAAGGGTGTCGGGCTTATCTTGCCATCCAAAAGCGATAGAGCCCGCGGGAAAGCATCCTATCTTGGCTACGTTCAAAGTCAAGTGAAATTCTGCTCTGGAAGCGGGATTTGTTTGGTTTTTCGGAACAGTCGCACTCTCTTGCGTTTATTATGCAAATCAATGCCCCACCCTTTGACCGAGGAGACAGAAAGGCTACAGCGATCACCTGAGGCTGGAGAAGGATGTGTTGTCACGAACCATGCCAGGATCGGGAGTTCGAAGTTGCCACCGCCTTAGAGTCCGAGCAAGGTTTAGAATCGGGCGCATGCGTCCGGTGTTCGAATGGAATCTCGGTTCGCGCTCAGTGCAATTAGGGAAACGCACGCTGGTGATGGCAGTGGTTAACGTGACTCCGGATTCGTTTTCTGATGGAGGAGTGCATTTGGACCGCGAGGCTGCGGTGGAGTACGGGCTGCAATCGCTGCGGGACGGCGCTGACATCGTGGACGTGGGCGGCGAATCGACCCGGCCGGGAGCCAGAGTTCTTGCGTCGGCGGAAACCGCGGATAAAAATACTGCGCGAGCCGGGCAACAACCGGCAGAGAAACAGCCAGTCAGCGAGCAGGAAGAACTGGAGCGGGTGATTCCGGTGATCGCGGCTCTAAAGCAAAAATGCCCGGTGGCGCTAATCTCGGTTGACACGTATCGAGCGAACGTGGCGCTCGCGGCGGTTGCAGCCGGGGCCGAGATCGTGAATGACGTGAGCGGATTTCGCTGGGATCCGAGGATGGTGAAGACGCTGGCCGGGTTGAAATGCGGCGCCGCACTGATGCACATGCGTGGGCGGCCGGAGGAGTGGCGCAGTTTGCCGCCGGTATCCGATATGGTGATGCTGGTGAAACGCGAACTGCGGGCGTGGGCTGATGCCGCGCAAATAGGCGGAGTCAAGCGGGAGCGGATCGTGCTCGATCCGGGGTTTGGATTCGGCAAGAGCTTTGAGGAAAATTATCCGCTGCTCAAGCGCTTTGACGAGTTGCACGAGCTGCGGTATCCATTGCTGGCAGGCGTGTCACGCAAATCGTTTATCGGACGAGCCCTGGCGCGGAACGGGAAGGATGCACCGGTGGGGGAGCGTCTCTACGGCACGCTCGCCGCGGAGACGGCGGTAATCTTGAAAGGGGCGCACATTATTCGCACTCACGATGTGCGAGCTTGCGCTGACGCGGTGCGGATGGCGGATATCGTGGTGAGCTGAGGAACCGGCTAGGGGATTCAGCGGTACCTCGCTACCTTTCGGGCTTCTCCGCACTCTGCGGTCGTTCTCCGCGACCTTCGCGATTTCAGATTTTATGTTTTCCTGAGTCTCATTCAAACCTTAAAACGCAGAGACCGCTGAGAACAGCCGCAGAGCGGAGATAGTAAATCGCTGCCGAGGCTTCGGTTTTGCTGAAACTGAGACGCTGCCGATTCTTCCGGCTCTCATGATAAGCGGGCCGCGGCTGCTATAATAAAAAATTGCGATCATGAGCAGGAAGCGATTAGTACGTTCGACTACCGTGCTTTGCGTCCGGCGTGACGGCCATGTGGTGATGGCCGGTGACGGACAAGTTACGCTCGGCGAAGGCGTGATCAAACACACCGCCAAGAAGATCCGCCGTTTATACCAGGATAAGATTCTCGCCGGATTCGCGGGTTCGACCGCGGACGCTTTTTCACTTTTTAGCCGTTTCGAGGCGAAGCTAGAGCAGTATCATGGCAATATCGGACGCGGGGCAGTGGAACTGGCGAAGGATTGGCGGACGGACAAATTCTTGCGGCATCTGGAAGCGCTGTTGTTGGTTTCTGACAAGGAACAGACTTTCCTGCTCAGCGGCCAGGGGGATGTGATCGAGCCGGATGGCGGGATTGCGGCCATCGGCAGCGGCGGACCGTACGCGCAGGCAGCGGCGCAGGCGCTGGCGGCGCACACGCAACTTTCGGCGCGCCAGATTGCGGAAGAGGCGATGAAGATTGCCAGCAACATGTGCATTTATACGAATGATAAAGTGACGATTGAGGAACTGTAGTCGCTGGCCGCTGGTCGTTGGTCGTTCGCCAAACCAATTCTGACCAAACAACCAACGACTACCGACCAACGACTGATTTATGGCCATTTACTTACCCGGAACCGTAGACGAAGAACAGATTGCTCTCGACGAGCTGACGCCGCGCGAGATTGTTGCCGAATTGGACAAGCACGTCATTGGGCAGAAAGACGCCAAGCGCGCGGTGGCGATTGCGCTGCGTAATCGCATGCGGCGGCAGAAGCTGGATCCGGATCTCGCGGAAGAGGTTATTCCCAAGAACATCATCATGATTGGGCCTACGGGCGTGGGCAAAACTGAAATCGCCCGCCGGCTGGCCAAGCTGGCCAACTCGCCTTTCTTGAAAGTGGAAGCGTCGAAGTTCACGGAAGTCGGATATGTGGGGCGGGATGTCGAGTCGATGATTCGCGACCTGGTTGAGATTGCGATTGAAATGGTGCGCGAAGAAAAGCTCGAAGACGTGGCGGACAAGGCCGAGCTCAACGCCGAGGAACGCCTGCTCGATATTCTTTTGCCTCCGGCTGCTCCGCCATCGCGCCCAGTCGAGTCTGTGCAGGCTGGCTTCGTCCTGGAAGGAACTACTTCGTCTTCATCTGGCGACTCGCAAAGCCGTACCCGCGAAAAGTTACGCCAGCAGTTGCGCGAAGGCAAGCTGGATGAACGCATGGTGGAAATCGAAGTGCGCGAGCGCGCGTTTCCGTCCTTCGAAATTATTTCCAATCAGGGCGTCGAGGAAATGGACGTCAACATCAAGGACATGTTGCCGAACATCTTCGGCCAGCGCACGAAGAAGCGCAAGATGAAGGTCAACGAGGCGTTTGAATACCTGATCCAGGAAGAAGAGCAGCGGCTGATTGATATGGATCAGGTGACGCGTACGGCTATTGATCGGGTGGAAGATTCAGGCATCATCTTCCTCGACGAAATCGACAAGATTGCGGGCCGGGAGAGCGGCCATGGGCCGGACGTTTCGCGTGAAGGCGTGCAGCGCGACATTCTGCCCATCGTGGAAGGAACCACGGTCAACACTCGCTATGGCATGGTTCGTACCGACCACATTCTGTTTGTGGCGGCGGGAGCGTTCCACGTTTCCAAGCCCAGTGATTTGATCCCGGAGTTGCAGGGCCGGTTCCCGATTCGCGTCGAATTGCAGTCGCTGACCATGGAAGACTTTATCCGGATATTGACTGAACCCAAGTCTTCGCTGGTGAAGCAATACACCGCGCTGCTTGAAACCGAGAGCGTGAAACTGGAATTCACCAAGGACGCGCTCGAGGAGGTGGCCCGCTTTGCCTTCCGGGTGAACGAAGGCACGGAAAACATCGGGGCGCGCCGACTGCACACCATCATGGAACGAGTGCTCGATGAGATCAGCTTCGATGCGCCGGACAAAAAAGGCGAGCACTTCAAAGTGGATGCGGACTACGTGCGCCACATGCTGGCGGACATTGTGAAAGATCAGGATCTGTCAAGGTACATTCTGTAAGGTCTCCTACCACAATGGAAAACGGGCGTCTCGCCCGTCTAGTCCTCTATTGAATCAAACCCAGGACGGGCGAGACGCCCGTCCTCCATGATCTGCTCTCTCTGTTAACCTTGTTGTTCCGCCGATGAGGCTATTGATCGCGAAACTTTTGCTATTGCTGTCTGGCGCCGTTGCCCTGGTGGGCTGCGGCGTTCCTGGCATTCCTAAGCCTCCTTCGTTGGATCTTCCTGCGCCGGTTGCCGATCTCCGAGCGGTGCGCAAAGGCGACAGCGTTTACCTTAACTGGACCGTACCCGCTGAAACTACGGATCGCCTCGCTGTCCGTCACTGGGGTCCCACCCGCATTTGCAGAAGTCCGGATGCCGCAATGATTGCATGCGTGAATCCGGTGGGCGAGGCGCCTGCGCCACCGCTTGCCGGAGCAAGTCCTCATAAAAACAAATCTGCGCCGGCTGCGAAGATGCAAGCGCATTACATAGATCATCTTCCACGAGCGCTTGTGCAGGGGGATCCCGCTTCGAAGATTTTCTATGCCATTTCAGCGCTGAATGGAAATGGCCGGAGCGCTGGACTCTCGAACGTTGTCCAGGTGCCAGCGGTGGCTGCGCTGCCGCCACCCTCCGATTTTCGAGCTGAAATCACGGCAGGAGGAGTCGTATTGAGTTGGGCCGAGGTCCCACGTACGCCCGAAACGCCGGGGTTGCGGCACACTTATCGTGTGTATCGCCGTCTGGAAGCTGGAAATAGTGACGCGGTGGTAGGAGAAGTCCCGATGGAGGCATCATCCGTGACACAGATCGTGGACCATAGCTTCGAGTGGGAGGAAACATATTCGTATCGGGCGACGGTGGTCACGCTGATCCATGAAGAAGGAAAACCGGAGATCCAATTCGAAGGCGATGACACGCCCGCTGTAAAAGTCTTCGCGCATGATGTGTTCCCACCCGGGGTGCCCTCCGGCCTGCAGGCAGTGTTTTCGGGCGTTGGCCAGCAGACGTTTATTGATTTGATCTGGGCTCCGGACACGGCTGCTGACCTGGCCGGTTACAATGTGTTCCGCCATGAGCCAGGCGCTCAACCGGTAAAGATTAATTCCGAACTGGTGAGGACGCCCGCGTTTCGTGACCGGGATGTGGCGCCGGGAAGGACATACGTCTATTCTGTTTCGGCGGTCGATATGCGCGGGAACGAGAGCGTGCGGTCGCAGGAGGCCAGCGAAGCGGTGCCATAAAACAGGACTTAGTAATTGGCACTTAGCATTTATTCTGTCTGTGGCGTTGGCGGAAACGGGTAAGCGATAAATTCGGTGCCGGGGTTCTTTATGAAATATTGCGGGTTCGAACTTAACGGGCAATCACATTACGGTTTGGTGGAAACGGTCGCGGGCGCGGAGCAGATCACCAGGTTGCTGCTCAAACCACCGGAGCAGGATGGCGGTGATATCGAAGACCTGCCCTCGAAGCGAATGGACCATCTTGCTTTGGCCGAGGCGAAGTTGCTGGTCCCGGTGCGTCCATCGAAGATTGTTTGTGTCGGGCGCAACTATCTCGAGCACGCTGCCGAACTGCAGCACGAAGTGCCGAGCGAACCGCTGCTGTTCTTCAAGCCTCCATCTTCGCTGCTGGCGCCCGGAGGCGAAATTCGACGGCCCAAGCTTTCGCACCGCGTGGACTATGAAGGTGAACTTGGCGTCGTGATGGGCAAGAAATGCTACAAGCTGGGCGCGGATGAGGATGTGCGTCCGTACATTCTTGGCTACACGTGCGTCAATGATGTCACGGCACGTGACTTGCAGAACCAGGACGACCAGTGGGCTCGCGCCAAGGGCTTCGACACTTTTTGTCCAGTAGGCCCAGTGGTGACGGATGGGCTCGATCCCTGGGCTGGAGTCGGGGTTGAAACGCGAGTGAACGGAGAGCTGCGCCAGCAAGGCAATACTCGCGATTTCATTTTTTCGCTGGATGTGATCATTCGCTATATCGCGCAGGTGATGACACTGGTTCCCGGCGACTTGATTGCGACCGGCACTCCCAAAGGCGTGGGCCCAGTGGCCGGGGGAGACGTGATCGAGATCACGCGTTGAGGGGGTCGGAACGCTGCGGAATCCGATGGTCGACGAATAGGGTCGGGATCGTGAAGCTTACTTCTTCACCCGCACCTGCACTCTGGTTCCTTCGGGGAGTTTGCCGTCTAGTAACTCGATTTTGCCTTCCCGAACGATTCCGTTGAACTCTTGCTGCGCTTCCAGAGTGCTTCCTGACAAAGCCGTGGGCGAGGGCGCCCGCGCCACGCGTCCCATGCCCTTGTCCATGGCGGCATTGGCCAGGCTGTCGGCTTCTGCATTGTGTCCGCGGAGAACGTGGCCGATGGAAAACCAGTCGAGTTGTGCGATCAATTCTTTGGCGCGTCCGTGGAGATCCTGCAGGGCGGCGTTCTTCACTTTGTAGATGCCCTTGATTTGCCGCACCAGGAGTTCGGAGTCGCTGATCACCTTGAGCGCTTTGTGGCCGTTGCTGACGGCATACTCGAGCGCGGCGATCAGGCCCTGATACTCGGCAAAATTGTTGGTCTGATGGCCCAGGTACTCGCTGAGCGCGGCAACTTTTCTTCCGGCTTCGTCTTGAATGACCACTCCGTAACCGGACGGCCCGGGGTTTCCGCGTGCGCCGCCGTCGCTGAAAGCAACGAGGTGATGCTCGGGAGGATTTTCGCGCGGGCCGAAAAGTTCGTTGGTGCGCGATGAGGAATGTGAGGGCATGGCGAAAGTTTACACTGCGCTGCGCTCGGTTGGACGGGCGAGGCGCCCGTCCTCCATCATTTCAAATAGTGGTCGAACCATGCGGTCAGGCGATCCATTACGTCGCGCCGGTGGTCGGGTTGGAGGAGTTCGTGTCCTTCGCCGGGATAGATTACGAATTGCGTTGGCACGCCTAGCGTCTTGAGCGCCCACCAGAATTCGCGGGATTGCGGCATCGGACATTCGCCATCGTACTGGCCGACCAGGACCAGGGTCGGCGTCCTTACATTCTTGATGAAGGTAATCGGTGAACTCCTGGCGTACACCGCGGGGTCGTCGTACACAGTCGCGCCGAAATAGGGAGGCATCCACTCATCAATATCGTTTTGTCCGTAGTAGCTCTGGTAGTTGGCGAGTCCGGCGCCGGCGACGGCGGCGCGAAAACGGTTGGTCTGGGTCACTGCCCACATGGTGATGTAGCCACCATAACTCCAGCCGGTAATGCCGATGCGATTGTTATCCACGGGCAGCGTTTTCACCACTTCGTCGACGCCCTTCAAAATGTCCTGGAAATCTCCGTACCCGAAATCCTTGACGTTGGCCGCGGTGAACTTTTCCCCTTGCCCGAAGCTGCCGCGAGGGTTGGGATAAAACACGAAATATCCGTGCGCGGAAAGATCATACGTATTGAAGAATGCCTCTGGCCATCCGATGTGCGCTTCCCCGGCCGGGCCGCCGTGCACCACCACGACCATCGGGTACCGTTTGGCGGGGTCGTAGTTGGTGGGATACATGAGCCACCCTTGAATCTTCATGTCACCATTCGACCAATGGAGACTTTTCAGGTCGCCCCAAGCGGGACGAATGCCGTCATTAATCCGAGTAACTTGTTTCCACTCGCCGATCGCGCCGGCCCATATTTCCGGCGGGTGCGCGGCTGAGTCTCGAATCACTGCAGAGGTCTGGCGATCTGCCGCCAGCGAAACCTCGGGTCCGCCCCAGGCTTCCGTGGAGATGACACTCGGGCTCGTCCACAACGAAGAAATTTTTCCACTCGAAAGATCAACTCTGGAAACGCCCGCCTGACCGTCAACGTTTTCGGTGAAAAGAATCCGGCTCGGGGATTCCCAGTACAGCCACGACGGCGAAGCGGAAATTCCGGGCGTGACATTGCGAGCGTTCTCTCCCGTAGCGGAGACGGTAAAAATGTCGCCGCCGATTGACCCTTCATCGCTCATCAGGCCGCCGATGAATGCGATGCTCTTGCCGTCCGGAGACCAGCGGGGCACCGCGATCTGCAAAGACGGTTTGTACACCGGCTTGAGTTCACCTTTTTCCGCACCCAGCGTGTAAAGTTCAGCGATGTACCAATTAGAATCTCCGGCGCCGTGCGCGGCAATTGCGGCGAAAGTTTTGCCATCCGGCGACCAGTCGTATTGGTAGACATACATGTCCGGCGGCGAAAGCTGGCGGACTTTACCCGACGCGAGATCCACCAGGGTCAGCCGCTGTTCGTAAACTTTCTGATCGATGACTCCGGTCTCGGGCACCATGGGCATTAAGGGCCCGGCAGCCCGAGGAGCATTTTCAGTGAACAGAAACGCTAAAGTTTTTTCATCGGGAGACCACGCCGGATCGGCCAGGAAGCCCTTGAGGCTGGTCAGCTTGCGCGCGCTTCCGCCATCCACGTTAACCACGTAAAAGTTTGCTTGCCCGTCGCCTTCAACGTCAGAAAGAAAAGCCAAGTGTTTGCTGTCTGGCGACCACGCGATGGTGTCCTCGCTAGCCACCTGCGCATCAGGGCTCGCGGAAATACGTTTCGGCTTGGAGTTGGGAAATTTTAAGTCCTGGATATAAATAGCCGAGCCGCCGGTTAATTCCCCGGAGGCATTGGCTGACGATTGCACCCAGGCAACGCGGTTTCCGTCCGGCGAAATCGCCACCTGATCGAAGTTTCGTGCGGCAGGGCTCGTGTTTTGTGCTTGCGCGACTGCGCAGCAACCTATCAGTAAAGTGGCCAGGAACAAAAGTTTGGCCCAATTCCGAAAGTTCATTTTCATTTCAGCTTTTTCCTCAACACTATAAAGAGCGCAATGCGATTGATGATCACACTACTTTATCGGCAGGGTGTCAAATAATTACGTCATGTGGAAGCCGGGCCCGCCGGTTGGGACGGGCGAGACGCCCGTCCTCCATGGTTCGGGCTCATCTTCCCGCGGCCAGGCGGGAGGCTAAACGCGGGGGCAGGTCGGCGGCGAGGATACGATCCTGGGCGATTTTTAGGTTGTAGGGGACGCGGTAGAAGCCGACGACGCGGGCCTCAGAATCGAAGACGGCGAATCCCGCGCGCCAATCGCCATCCCGAGGCTGTCCCACGGAACCGGGATTGATCAGATAGCGCAGGTTTTGCTTGAGCGGGAACTCTGAGCTTTCGATTTGCCCCACCGTCCTGTAGGTGGGATGAATGCCTTCCACATGATCGCCATTCAAGGTGAAGCTCCCTTGCAGATGGGTGTGTCCGAAAAAAGTGACGGTGATGGGCGACACCATCAGCGGGGCCACCGCATCGCCGACGTTCACCACGTATTCATCTTCATTGATCGGCGATCCGTGCACAAATTGCGTATTTGGGAGCTCCTCGATTTGAACCGGACCCTGCGGCAAGGAACGGAGCCAGTCCAGATTTTGCCTGGTCAGCTGATTGCGCGTCCAGGATGAAGCCAGCGCGGCCACGGGATTGAAATCCTTGATGTCGATGAGGCCGCACACGGCTTTGTCGTGATTGCCGCGGACGAAGAATTTTCCCAGCCCGCGCGAGCGTTCGATGACTTCATTGGGACTGGCGCCGTAACCGACGATGTCGCCTAGATTGACGGCTAGATCGTAAGCTGGGGCGGCCGCGAGGCAGGCCTCAAGAGCTTCGAGATTGCTGTGAATGTCGCTTAACAGAAGTACGCGCACTAAGCACCGGGCAAAATGGCGATTATAGACCCAAAGGGCAAGGGACACTCGATCACTGCCGTAATTCCGTCATGGGCGAGCTTGGAGGACGGGCGAGGACGCCAGGCCTCCACGGCGTTTCTCATGGATTCACCACCGGGCACCGCGCCCAGTGACCAGGCGCTATCTCGACCAGCGGCGGCAGATTTCGGGCGCATTCCGCGACGCGTAAGTCACAGCGAGGTTCGAAAGGACATCCGGGGGGAACCGCATTCATGGGCGGGACCGTCCCTTCGATAGTTTGGAGGGGGCGCGTACGATCCGTGTTCAGCGTAGGCACCGCATTCAGAAGTCCACGGGTGTATGGATGCGCAGGAGCATGAAAAATGTCACGCTTCGATCCCAGTTCCACGAGGTTGCCGGCATACATCACCGCGATGCGGCCGGCAACATGGGAAACCACCGCCAGATCGTGCGAAATAAACAGCATGGCCAAGCCAAACTTGGCTCGCAGTTCAGCCAGGAGTTCGAGAATTTGCGCCTGCACCGTAACATCGAGAGCGGTGGTCGGTTCATCGGCTATGAGCAGCGCAGGACGATTGACCACGGCCATGGCAATCATGACCCGCTGGCGCATGCCCCCGGAGAGTTGGTACGGGTAGTCGCGGGCACGCAGCGCCGGGTTCGGAATCGCCACATCTTCCATCACCGCTACGGCCCGTTCCCAGGCTGCCTTTTTTGTAAGCCTGGCGTGGACCGCGACGGCTTCGGCGATTTGCTCGCCAACCCGCATTACCGGATTTAACGCGGTCATGGGCTCCTGAAAAATCATGGCCAGCTGCGAACCGCGCAGGTCCCTCATCTCTTCGTCCGGAAGGCGCAAAAGATCATGTCCGGAGCCGTTTCGGCTGGCGAACAGCAGTTCCCCGGCAACCCGCGCCTGCGGCGCAAGCAGACGCATCAAGGCAAGTGAGGTGACGGATTTCCCCGACCCAGATTCCCCGACCAGGCCGAGAACCTCGCGCGGAGCGATGGTCAAACTGAGGTCTCGAACCGCGGTCACGGGCGGTGCGGCCGGGCCCCGGGTGGGGAATTCGACAGTAAGATGCCGCACATCAAGCAGCGGGAGCACAAGGCATATCCTAGTGTAGTGTCCACTATATAACTGGACAACCAGATTACCTTGTTTTTCGAGTGCGTGGCAGAGTACATCCGGGCTGAATCTGTTCCAGGGTTTGGCGGCAGCGCGACAGTTTTTCCACGATGGACTCCACCGTAGCAACCCAGACAAACGGCTTGGGCTCTTGGTTCCATGCCGTCAGGAACTCGACGATGGCCCTTGGCAAATCGGTGACGCTGAAGAATACGCCTCGGCGGACGCACTCGGTCGTCAACTCCCGAAACCAGCGTTCCTGAGATGGACTTCCGGTTGCACCCAGATTACCGTTATGGTACCTTTTAGAATTGTCCCGGAAATCTGGAAGGGATTAGAGGGATGTATGCGCCCGCGAGGGCTCGTTGTCCCCGACTGCTGGCGTAGCTCAGTTGGTAGAGCATCTGATTTGTAATCAGAGGGTCGGGGGTTCAAATCCCTTCGCCAGCTCCAGCATTAGATGGATCAGCATTTGGTTTGAACCCGGCATTGATTCGCAGTATTGGTTCCGGACGCAGTATTGGTTCCGGAACACAAGGCATTTGGCGCGGCGCGGCGGCGTAACAGATTTTTCCCAACAGCACTCCATAAGGAATTTTTCCAAGTGTGGTGTTTGCGTGCGAGAGCATTTTCGCGCGCACTCTGTTTTTCTATTGGGTCGGTCCCCGCTGTAGCATCATCCTCCGCGCATGCGCAAAGGCCGTGGCTGGTTTTGGGATTTGTGATCGGCGGCCGGAAGCGGAAGTTTGCACAGGTGGGTGAGTGGTTAAAGCCAACAGACTGTAAATCTGTCCCTCCATGCGAGGTACGAAGGTTCGAATCCTTCCCTGTGCACCAGGAACTTGAGGCGTTTTGCGGGCGTGAGCGTAGCGGGAGCCCGCAGCCGAAATCCCGAGCGAAGCGAGGGATCTGGTGAAGCGTTTAGTTATCGCGCTGGCAGCGTTCGTGGTTTTGGGAGTTTTGTCCTGGAACACGATCAGCGACCAGCGAATTCGCTTGGCGACGCTGGCGGTGCTGGCGATGCTCGCGCTGAAAACCTGGGTGCGCCGCAAAGACGTGCTGCACCCTGATAACGAATGATGTAGACGTAGCTTGCTACGTCTAGATTTTGGAAAGCGGTTGGCCGATGTAGCTCAGTTGGTAGAGCACTCCCTTGGTAAGGGAGAGGTCATCAGTTCAATCCTGATCATCGGCTCCAGGAATTGAGTGGTGGAGATCGGCGGGCCGGGGCTTTGGCTAAGAGCTAGCGGCTAATAGCTGATGGCTGGTTTCGGGCGGGAGTAACTTGAGGCGTTTTGCGGGCGTGAGCGAAGCGGGAGCCCGCAGCCGAAATCCCGAGCGTTTTGTGCGAGGGATCTCATAGTTTGAGGCTGAGCGGGAGTAACTCAGTGGTAGAGTCACAGCCTTCCAAGCTGTTGGTCGCGGGTTCGATTCCCGTCTCCCGCTCCAGAGTTTTGGCAGTAGAGACGTAGCTAGCTACGTCCCTACAAAGAAATACGGAGAGAGCTAGGCAAATGGCGAAAGAGAAATTTGAGCGTAATAAGCCGCACTGCAACGTGGGCACGATTGGTCACATTGACCATGGCAAAACCACGCTGACGGCGGCCATCACCAAGGTGTTGCAGAAGCACAACCCGAAGATCGTGTTCCGATCGTTTGACTCGATCGATAACGCGCCGGAAGAAAAAGCGCGTGGGATCACGATTGCCACCGCGCACGTCGAGTATGAAACCGCGAACCGGCATTATGCGCACGTGGATTGCCCGGGCCACGCCGACTACATCAAGAACATGATCACGGGCGCGGCGCAGATGGACGGCGCGATCTTAGTCGTCGCGGCGACCGACGGTCCGATGCCGCAGACTCGCGAGCACGTGCTGCTGGCGCGGCAGGTGGGCGTGCCTTACATCGTGGTGGCGCTGAACAAGTGCGACGCGGTCGATGATCCCGAGTTGCTCGATCTGGTCGAACTGGAAGTGCGCGAGTTGCTGAAGAGCTATCAGTTTCCCGGCGACGATGTGCCGGTAATCCGCCTCTCGGCGCTGGGCGCGCTGAACGGCGAAGAGAAGTGGGAGAAGCAGATTGACGCGTTGATGGAGGCGGTGGACAAGAGCGTTCCGCAGCCGGCGCGGGAACTCGAAAAACCGTTCCTGATGCCGATTGAAGATATTTTTTCGATCTCAGGACGGGGCACGGTGGTGACGGGACGAATCGAGCGCGGCAAGGTGAAAGTCGGCGAGGAAGTGGAAATTGTGGGTTTCCGCGAAACCCGCAAGACGGTGGTCACGGGCGTGGAAATGTTCAAGAAGCAATTGGACGAAGGCTTGGCGGGAGACAACGCCGGCCTCTTGCTGCGCGGCATTGGCAAGGACGATGTCGAACGCGGCATGGTGTTGGCGAAGCCGGGATCGATTACGCCGCACACCAAGTTCAAGGCGGAAGTTTATATTCTGACCAAGGAAGAAGGCGGACGGCACACACCGTTCTTCAAAGGATACCGTCCGCAGTTTTATCTGCGCACGACGGATGTGACCGGCGTAGCGGAGATGCCGCCGGCGACGGAGATGGTGATGCCAGGAGACAACGTGAGCCTGGTGATTGAGTTGATCACGCCGGTGGCGATGGAAAAAGGCTTGCGCTTCGCCATCCGCGAAGGCGGACACACGGTAGGCGCCGGCACCATCAGCGAGATCGTGCAGTAAAAGTTCTATGTGTGGGACCGGGTCTCTGACCCGGTCGCGGGTCGAAGACCCGCCTCCACTCGATCATCGTGGTCGGACGAAATACATAGATCCTTCGGCGACAAAGAGCGTCGCCTCCAGGATGACAGTAGGTTCTTGAGCTAGAAGCTAAGAGCCAGAAGCTAGGAGCTGTTTTCATGCCCCGAGAAATTATTACGATGCAATGCGGTGACTGTAAAGAGCGAAACTATTCAACCACCAAGAATCGGAAGACGACACCGGACCGGTTGGAGATGAAGAAATTCTGCAAGCGTTGCCGGAAGCATACGCCGCATAAAGAAGTAAAATGATTGAATCATTGAGTCAATGAGTCAATCAATTTAGGGGCGTAAGCTCAACGGTTAAACTGTCGGTCTCCAAAACCGAACTTGGGGGTTCGAATCCCTCCGCCCCTGCCAGAGATCGAAGTGAGAGAACGAAGTCGGGTAGGGAGTGATGGGAGTCGAGACAAAGAGAATGGCAAAATCAATCGCAGCCGCCGCAGATGAAAACAGCTTAGCTGGCCGGCTGAAGTCTTGGCCGGAGCGGGTCAAGACCTTTTATAGCGACGTGCGCTCCGAAATGAAGAAGGTCACCGCGCCTTCTTTCAAGGACGTGCAGGCCACGACTGCCGTGGTTATTATCACGGTCTTCCTGTTCGGCTTGTATTTTTGGATCGTGGACAACACCATCGGCAGCGGCATCAACTACCTGTTCAAGTATTTGACCCATCGTTGATGCCCAGGAAGGAAGCTGAAATCTTACAGCACGCTATGCAGGAAGAGAAAAACGCAACCGGAGCGGACGGCGCAGAAAACGGAATACCGCCCAACGCTGAGGGCGCCGCTGCTGCCCCTGAGGCTCCCCGCAATCCCAACATGAAGTGGTACATCATCCACTCCTATTCGGGGTTCGAGCGCAAGGTGAAAGAGTCGCTGGAGTCGCGCATCCAGGCATTCGGGCTGCAGGAGCGAATCGGCAAGGTGCTCATTCCCACCGAGTCGGTCACCGAAGTGCGCGGCGGCAAGAAGTATACCAGCGAGCGCATGTTCTATCCCGGCTACGTGCTGGTCGAAATGGATATGGACGACCACGTGTGGCATGTGGTGAAGTCCACTCCGCGCGTGACCGGGTTTGTCGGCACCGGCCAGCAGCCGACGCCGCTTTCGGAAGAAGAGGTTCAGCACATCGTGTACCGTGTGGGAGAGTCAAGAGACAAACCCAAGCTCAAGGTCAAGTTCGAAAAGAACGAGTCGGTACGCATCACCGAGGGACCATTCGCCAGCTTTACGGGCATCGTGGATGAAATCAATGAAGACCGTGAAACGCTGAAAGTCATGGTGACGATCTTCGGGCGCTCCACGCCGGTAGAACTGGAATTCAATCAAGTCGAGAAAGTGGCGTAGGAATTTAGGAGCTAGAAGCTAGCAGCTCAGGTAAGAGGATCATGGCGAAGAAGGCAACAGGTTCGGTAAAGCTTCAGATTGCGGCAGGCAAGGCTACACCCGCGCCCCCGGTGGGTCCGGCTTTGGGCCAGGCGCAGATCAACATCATGGAGTTCTGCAAGCAGTTCAATGCGCGGACCAGCGCGAAGGAACTGGAAGGACTCATCATTCCGGTGGTGGTAACGGTTTATAGCGACCGCACCTTTACCTTCATTACCAAGACGCCGCCGGCTTCGATTCTGCTCAAGCGGGCTGCGGGGATTGCTAAGGGATCCGGAACACCAAACAAGGACAAGGTAGGTAAGGTGACGGCGCGACAGGTGGAAGACATCGCTAAACAAAAGATGCCGGACTTGAATGCGGCGTCAGTTGAAAACGCGATCAAGAGTATTCGTGGCACAGCACGCTCGATGGGCATCGAAGTGGTTGGTTAGTTTCGCACGTGTAGGGACGGGCGTCCTCGCCCGTCCAGGCGGAGCAAAGCTCCGCAGGCCTTTTAGCCGGGAGCATCGGAAACCGTCGCGGGCGAGGGCGCCTGCGCCACACAAGTCAACAACACTACGGCTCGCCAGAACAACGACGAGTGGTGGGAGACGAGGAAACAACAATGAAGAAGTCAGGCAAAAACATCACCAAAGCGCGCCAGGCAGTGGAGAAACGCCCGTACCTGATGAAGGACGCGGTCACGCTGCTCCAAAAAGTCAAATACGCAAAGTTTGACGAGACCGTGGAAATCACCATGCGTCTCGGAGTTGATCCCAAGCATGCCGATCAGATGGTACGAGGCACCGTCGTGCTGCCTCACGGTCTGGGCAAATCGAAGCGGGTGCTGGTTATCGCCACCGGCGACAAGATAAAGGAAGCGGAAGCTGCCGGCGCCGATTTCGTTGGCGGCGAGGAAATGGTCGAAAAGATCAACAAAGAGAATTGGACCGACTTCGACGCGCTGATCGCCACTCCAGACGTCATGAAATCCGTTGGTCGGCTGGGTAAAGTTCTCGGTCCCAAGGGTCTAATGCCCAACCCGAAGACTGGCACTGTCACTTTTGATGTCGGCAAAGCGGTGCAGGAAGTCAAAGCCGGCAAAGTGGAATTCCGCACCGACAAGACGGCGCTGGTTCACGTGCCCGTGGGCAAGATTTCGTTCCCGCCGGAAAAACTGGTCGACAACGCCACGACTGTAATTACCAGCGTGGTGAAGGCCAAGCCGACCGTCGCCAAGGGAAAATACGTCAAGGGTTGCTATCTCAGTTCCAGCATGGGCCCGGGAATTTCGATTGACACCAGCGCGGTGGAAGCGGCCGCGAAGGCCTAACTGCCGACCTTCGGCTGGCCGGACAGCCAAGATCGGCTGTTCCCGCGTGATTGATGAGGGATTAATAACATGGCTGTTACCAGAGCAAAGAAAACCGAGCAAGTTGAGAAGCTGGGCAAAGAGTTGCAGAACATCTCCAGCCTAATCGTGACCACGTATAGCAAGCTCACCGTGGCCCAGGATTACGAACTGCGCAAAACGCTGCGATCTTCTGGCGCGAAGTATCTGGTGGTGAAGAACACTTTGGCGGAACGCGCGGCCAAGGGCACGAAGGTCGAAGAGGTCTTGAAGAACCTCTCGGGCGTGACCTCGATCGCATATACCTCGGGTGATCCGGTGGCGTTGGCTAAGGCTCTTTCCAAATACGCCAAAGACAATCCGGAGTTCAGCTTCAAGTCGGGAGTAGTCGAAGGCCGCGTGATCTCGATCAATCAGATCCAGGCGCTGGCCACCATGCCGTCGAAGGAAGAAATCTACTCCAAGCTTCTGTTCCTGATAAACGCTCCAGCGCAACGCCTGGTCACGGTGATGAATGCCGTAGGACGCGACATTGCGGTGGTAATCAATCAGGGCGTGGAGAAGCAGAAGTTTACCAACAACGCGCCTGTCGGAGTTTAGGCGACAAAGCGAGACGCCGGCGCTACAAGGTTTCGGGGCGGTGAGAGCCGTCCGAAAGGGTTTAGTTATCGGTAGTCGAGGGTTGGGCGGTTTCGGTCCTGCTGCGTGTCTGGCGTGGCGGCTCAGAAGCCTGCTCGCACTGGAAACTTTGACTGCGGATAACGAAATCAGCAATTGATACTCGTAGAGACGTAGCTAGCTACGTCTCTGCAGAAAATTTGGAGATATAGACATGGCGGATCTGCAGCAGTTAGAAGAACAAATAGTCGGACTGTCGCTGCTCGATGCAGCCCAGCTCGTAAAGCGGTTGGAAGAGAAACTCGGCGTCTCGGCTGCGGCCGCGGCCCCGGTAGTGATGGCTGGCGGCGGCGGAGCAGCGGCTGCGGCTCCAGCGGAAGAAAAGACCGAGTTTAGCGTCGTACTGAAGGAAGTGGGCGCCAATAAGATCAATGTAATCAAGGCCGTCCGCGAAGTCACCAGCCTGGGCTTGAAGGAAGCCAAGGACCTGGTCGACGGCGCTCCGAAGGCGATCAAAGAAGGCGTTTCCAAGGAAGAAGCAGAAACCATCAGGAAAAAGTTCACCGACGCAGGAGCCACAGTCGAGGTGAAGTAAAGTCTGAGCGATGGCGGACGGGCGTCTCGCCCGTCCACCCGGGCGGGAACGCCCGGCCCCCATTATTGTCTCTGGTGAAGCTTTCGGGACGGTGGTATCATCTATATTAATAACGCCGCTTCCTGCTTCATAGAGTGACTGCGACCATCCAAGGTAACGAGCCCAGGAAGCGGGGGCGTGGTCGCTGACACGAGTTGGCAGACTGTTCCGCGGGCAGGGCGGAACGGGAACAGGCCTTTAGATACTGGCGCGGAAACGACACATTTCAACAGAGGCCAAGCGCTGCAATCGGCGCCTGCGGGGACTCATGTCCCCGAGGGCGCATATCTGTCTTTGCCATTTTTCTAATTGTTAAGAGTACCTCGGCGCGGCTGACGCGCCCTCACATCCGCGGTTTTGGTCGCAGCCCAATTGCTGCGCATGAAAGTTTGGGAGTATCCGAATGTCAAAGAGCAATGGATTCCGTACACGATTTGATTTTTCCAAGATTCCAGCAACCATCCAGATTCCGAACCTGATCGAAGTGCAGAAGCGATCGTATGATCGCTTCCTGCAAATGGATCGCTTGCCCAGCGAGCGCGACGACGGCGGCTTGCAGGCAGTTTTCCAGTCGGTGTTTCCGATTACGGATTTCCGCAACGTCTCGCAATTGGAATTCGTCGACTACGCCATCGGCAACTGGGAGTGCAAGTGCGGCCACCTCAAAGGCCTGCATCACCTGCGCTCAACTTGCAAAAATTGCGGCAACACTATCGTCACCGATCCGTTCCATCCCGGTGACGTGCTCTGCGGCAAGTGCGGCACATACAACGCCAACACGCCCGACTTCTGCAACAAGTGCGGCGACCCGGTCGGCCTGCAACTGAAATACGATGTGAGCGAGTGCGAAGAGCGCGGCATGACCTACTCCGCCCCGCTGAAAGTCACGATGCGTCTGACTATTTTCGATAAAGACGCGGAGACCGGCAATCGCTCCATCCGCGACATCAAGGAACAGGAAGTTTTCTTCGGCGACGTCCCGCTGATGACCCAGAACGGCACTTTCATCATCAATGGCACCGAACGTGTCATCGTCAGCCAGTTGCATCGGTCGCCCGGCGTGTTCTTCGAAACCGCGAACAATCGCACCTACTTCCTCGGCAAGATCATTCCGTACCGCGGTTCGTGGGTCGAATTCGAATACGACCAGAAAAACGTGCTCTACGTTCGCATTGATCGCAAGCGCAAATTCCTGGGAACGATTTTCCTGCGCGCCCTCGGCTTGCGCTCCGGCGAAGACATTCTGCGCACCTTCTACACCGTGGATCGTCTGGTCATTCGCGACAAGAAGCTCTTCTGGACGCTCGATCCCAACAGCGAAAAAACCACTAACCTTTTGGGCATGAAGCTGGCCCACAGCATCAAGAACAAGGCCGGCGAGGAGATCGCGCACTCTGGACGCAAACTGAATGCCGCGACTCTGAAGGAAATTCAGAAGGCAAAGATCAGCGAAATTGAAGTCGACATTACAGACCTCGAAGGTGCATGGGTTGCGGCAGACGTAGTCGACACGACGACCGGCGAAGTCCTGCTCGAGGCCAATTCGGAGCTTACCGCCGATAAAGTCGCCAAGATCCTCGATTCAGGCGTAGTCGAACTCAGCTTGTTCTTCCCCGAGCGCGACGATGTGGGCACGGTCATCAGCCAGACCCTGAAGCGCGACTCGGTGAAGACCCCGCAGGAAGCGCTGATCGAAATCTACCGCAAGCTGCGTCCCGGTGATCCGCCGACGCTCGATACGGCCACGGCATTGTTCCACGGGATGTTTTTCGATCCGCGCAAATACGATTTCTCCCGCGTGGGGCGCCTGAAGTTCAACATCAAGTTGTTCGAAAATCAGGATGCCACGAAACTGGAGAATCGTACCCTGGAGCCGCAAGACTTTTACGGCACGATCAGCTACTTGCTCAAGCTGCGCAAAAACATCGGCTCGGTGGATGACATCGATCACCTCGGCAACCGCCGGGTGCGCGCAGTCGGCGAGTTGATGGAAAACCAGTTCCGTATCGGCCTGGTCCGCATGGAGCGCGCTATTAAAGAAAAGATGAGCGTGTACCAGGAAATGTCTACGGCCATGCCGCACGACTTGGTCAATGCCAAGCCGGTAATGGCAGCCATCCGCGAATTCTTCGGCTCCTCGCAGCTTTCGCAGTTCATGGACCAGACCAACCCGCTCTCGGAAATTACCCACAAGCGGCGTCTCTCGGCCCTTGGGCCGGGCGGCCTGTCGCGCGAACGCGCCGGATTCGAAGTCCGCGACGTCCACCCCACGCACTACGGCCGCATCTGCCCAATCGAAACGCCGGAAGGTCCAAACATCGGACTGATCTCGTCGTTGAGCTGCTACGCCCGCATTAACGACTACGGATTCATCGAGTCGCCTTACCGTCGCGTCAAGGGCGGCCGCGTCGTTGACTTTGTCAGCATCGTCAATGCGGGTGACAGCGACCACAAAGTCGGCGATCACATTGAGAAGCACGAAATCGAGAAGATCAACGCCGAAATCAAGGATCGCCGTAAAAAGCCGGCCGAGGTCGAACCATTTTCCTTCTACCTTTCGGCATGGGAAGAAGATCGCCACGTAATCGCCCAGGCCAACGTTGAACTGGACGACAAGGGCCGCATCGTCGGTGATCTGGTCAATGCGCGTAAAGCCGGCAACTTCGTGCTGGTCAGCCGCGACGAAGTCGACTACATCGACGTCAGCCCCAAGCAGTTGGTCTCGGTAGCGGCATCGCTCGTGCCCTTCCTCGAACACGACGACGCCAACCGCGCGCTGATGGGCGCAAACATGCAACGTCAGTCCGTTCCACTGCTCCGCGCCGAAGCTCCCATCGTCGGCACGGGAATGGAAGGAGTCACGGCGCGCGATTCCGGTGCCGTCATCCTGGCACGGCGCAACGGCGTGATCGACTCGGTGGACTCCGAGCGCATCATCGTGCGCGTCGAGGGCGAGCACCATCCCGGACAGCTCTCCCGCGAAGTTGGTAGCGACATCTACCAGTTGATGAAGTTCAAGCGCTCCAACCAGAACACCTGTATCAACCAGAAGCCAATCGTGATCAAAGGCCAGCGCGTAACCAAAGGCCAGGTGATCGCAGACGGCCCCTGCACTGATCATGGTGAGTTGGCGCTAGGCCGCAACGTGCTCGTCGCTTTCATGGCGTGGCGCGGATATAACTTCGAAGACGCAATCCTGGTCTCCGAAAAGCTGGTCAAAGACGACTACTACACGTCGGTACACATCGAGGAGTACGAACTGGAATCGCGCGACACCAAGCTGGGGCCGGAAGAAGTCACGCGCGATATTCCCAACGTCAGCGAGTCCATGCTGCGCAATCTGGACGAAGCGGGCGTGATTCGCATCGGCGCCAGCATCAAGCAAGGCGACATTCTCGTGGGCAAAGTAACGCCCAAAGGCGAGACTCAACTCACGCCGGAAGAGAAGCTGCTACGCGCCATCTTCGGTGAAAAAGCCGGCGACGTGCGCGATGCATCGCTGTACTGTCCGCCCGGTATTGAGGGCGTGATCGTGGACGTGAAAATCTTCTCCCGCAAGGGTCAGGAGAAAGACGAACGCGCCAAAGCTATCGAAGCCGCGCAGATTGGCAAACTCGAACGGAACCTTTCGGATGAAATCCGAATTCTGACCGACGAGCGCCTGAAGCGCTTGGACAACATCCTGGGCGGCAAACTGGTGCAAGCCGATTTGCACGACGAGCGCACCAACAAGCGCCTGCTCACCAAGGACACGGTTCTCGATCGCGACACCATCGAGCGCATTTCAACCCGCAATCTGAAGCGCATTAAATACGCCGATAAAGACCCGCGAGTCAACGAGCAGATCGACGAGATCGAAGAAATGACTTCGCGTCAGATCGACGTGCTCAAGAAGATCGTCAACGAGAGAAAAGACAAACTGACCAAAGGCGACGAATTGCCGCCGGGCGTGATCAAGCTGGTCAAAGTCTACATCGCGATGAAGCGCAAGCTGAGCGTTGGCGACAAAATGGCTGGCCGTCACGGCAATAAGGGTGTAATTGCGCGCATCCTGCCGGAAGAGGACATGCCTTACCTCGACAACGGCACGCCGGTCGAGATCGTGCTCAACCCGCTGGGCGTTCCTTCCCGTATGAACGTGGGGCAGATTCTCGAAACCCACCTCGGATGGGCGGGACATGAGCTGGGAGGGAAGATCGCGAAAATGCTGGCCGAGAACACTCGCGAAGACGCAATTCGGCGCGAGTTGAAGGCCCTGTTCAAGGACACCGTCTTAGCCGATACCATAGGCGACCTCAGCGATGAGGAACTGATGGCAATCGCCCCGACTCTGACTCGCGGCGTCTTCACCGGTTCGCCGGTGTTCGACGGCTCCCGCGAAAGCGAGATCAAGGCATTGCTCAGGCAGGCAGGTCTTCCGGAGTCCGGCAAAACTTATTTGTATGACGGCATGACCGGGAACAAATTCGAGCAGCCGATCACGGTCGGCTACATTTACATGCTCAAACTGTCGCACTTGGTGGACGACAAGATCCACGCGCGCTCGATCGGTCCGTACTCGCTGATTACCCAGCAACCGCTGGGCGGCAAAGCGCAATTCGGCGGCCAGCGCTTCGGAGAAATGGAAGTCTGGGCGCTGGAAGCGTACGGGGCGGCGTTCATCCTGCAAGAGTTGCTGACGGCGAAATCAGACGACGTTTATGGCCGCACCAAGATTTACGAGGCCATCGTCAAGGGTGAAGCTGCCATGGAACCGGGTGTGCCGGAATCGTTCAACGTACTGATTCGCGAATTGCAGTCGCTGTGCCTGGATGTGGAATTGATCAAGGCCACGGAAAAGAAACCGGCATTGGCCGCAGCAGATTAAGCACCCTGTAGAGACGTAGCTAGCTACGTCTCTGCATTACAAGATTTCAAAGATTTTGGAACAAGATCCACAGTGCTTGCTCTTGAAGCTGTGGATCAAAAGATCTCGCTAGCGACGAACGACCAACGACTAGCGACCGATTTCGAGAGCCGCCCGCGGGGGCGTACGTCCGCAGGAAGCCGAGGATTACCTTGTTTCGTTCGAGCCCCTTTGACCTGGCAAACCCTATCGCCGATTTCGATGCTATCCGCATCAGCCTCGCTTCTCCGGAAAAAATCCGGAGCTGGTCGCACGGCGAAGTCACCAAACCGGAGACCATCAACTATCGCACCTTCAAGCCGGAGCGCGACGGCCTGTTCTGCGCCCGCATCTTCGGGCCGGTAACCGATTGGGAGTGTCTCTGCGGCAAGTACAAGCGCATGAAGCACCGCGGTGTCATCTGCGACAAGTGCGGTGTCGAAGTCACATTGTCGAAAGTTCGGCGCGAGCGCCTGGGACACATCGAACTGGCATCACCCTGCTCCCACGTCTGGTTTTTCAAAGGACTGCCCAGCCGCATTGGCCACCTCCTCGATATCTCCCTACGTGATCTCGAGTCCGTTCTCTATTTCGAAGCTTATGTCGTGGTCGAGCCGGGTGAAGCCCCGGTAAAAGACCACGAAGTTATCAAGGACGAAACCAAGTACCGCGAACTCGACCAGCAATTCCGGCCTACTGGCTTTAAAGCGATGATGGGCGCCGAGGCGATCAAAGAGCTTCTCAAGCGCGTGGACATCGAAGGCCTGTCCACCGAATTGCGTGAGAAGATGAAGCACGAGAACTCGCTGCAGAAGCGGCTCAAGTA
This sequence comes from uncultured Acidobacteriota bacterium, assembly GCA_963696635.1. Lineage (GTDB taxonomy): Bacteria > Acidobacteriota > Terriglobia > Terriglobales > Acidobacteriaceae > JABDBE01. The sequence goes on along the minus strand of CAVOKX010000016.1, from coordinate 268,283 downwards.
TGCCAAGCGCCTGAAAGTTGTCGAGGCCTTCCGCAAGAGCGGCAACAAGCCAAACTGGATGATCCTGGATGTGATCCCGGTCATTCCACCCGAACTTCGCCCGCTGGTTCCTCTGGACGGCGGACGCTTTGCCACTTCCGATCTTAACGATCTGTATCGCCGCGTCATCAACCGCAACAACCGGTTGAAGAAGCTGATGGACCTGCACGCACCGGAAGTAATCGTGCGTAACGAAAAGCGCATGCTCCAGGAAGCCGTGGACGCCCTCTTCGACAACGGGCGCCGCGGACGCGTACTGCGCGGGGCCAACAACCGGCCGCTGAAGTCGCTCTCCGACACGCTGAAAGGCAAGCAAGGCCGCTTCCGCCAGAACCTGCTGGGCAAGCGCGTTGACTACTCGGGCCGCTCAGTCATCGTAGTGGGGCCGGAGCTCAAACTGCACCAGTGCGGTCTGCCCAAGAAGATGGCGCTCGAACTCTTCAAGCCATTTATTTATCACCGACTCGAGCAGACCGGGCACTGCACCACCATCAAGCAGGCCAAGGAAATGGTGGAGCAGCAGGAACCGATTGTTTGGGACATTCTGGAAGAGGTCATTAAAGACCATCCGGTGCTCTTGAACCGCGCCCCAACCCTTCACCGCCTCGGCATTCAAGCGTTCGAGCCGGTGCTGGTCGAAGGCAAGGCCATCAAGATTCACCCGCTGGTCTGCACTGCGTTTAACGCCGACTTCGACGGCGACCAGATGGCGGTACACATTCCGCTGTCTCCGGAAGCGCAGGTCGAGGCCAGTGTGTTGATGCTGTCCTCGCACAACATTCTCTCGCCTGCATCGGGCCATCCCATCACCGTTCCTACCCAGGATATGGTGCTGGGTCTTTATTACCTGACCAAAGCCAAGCCCGGCGCCAAGGGTGAAGGCCGCGCTTTCGCCAACATCGAAGAAGTATTGATGGCGCTCGAATCCGGCGAAGTCGAAACCCTGACCCCAATTCGCCTGCGCTATACCGGCGAAGTAATCGACCTGACCGCCACTTACGACGATCAGGAAATCACCCACACCGAACCGGTGCAGTACGAACGCAGCTTCCTGAACACCACGGTCGGCCGCGCGATTTTAAACGATCACCTCCCACCAGGGATGCCGTTCATCAACGGCTTGCTGAAGAAAAAGGGAATCGGTCAACTGGTGAGCTACGGCTATCTCCGCTTCGGCCTCGAAACCACGGTCAAGATGCTCGACGAGGTCAAAGACCTGGGCTTCCGCTTCGCGACCCGCGCCGGTCTGTCCATCGGCATCGACGATATGGTCATTCCGGATAACAAAAAGGTCCTGGTGAAAGACGGCGAGAAGCAAGCGGTACAAGTGCAGCAGCAGTATCTCGACGGCGCGATCACCAACGGCGAACGTTACAACAAGGTCATTGAAATCTGGTCCGGCATCACTGAGAAAGTCGCGGACGAAATGTTCGGCCAGATGCAACAACGCGACAAGGAAGGTTTCATCAATCCGATTTACGTCATGGCCGACTCCGGCGCTCGCGGATCGAAACAGCAGATCCGCCAGCTCTCCGGCATGCGTGGATTGATGGCCAAACCGTCCGGCGAAATTATCGAGTCTCCGATCACCGCGAACTTCCGCGAAGGGTTGACCGTGTTGGAATACTTCATCTCGACTCACGGAGCCCGCAAAGGTCTGGCCGACACCGCGCTGAAAACGGCCGATTCCGGCTACCTCACCCGTCGACTGGTCGACGTTGCACAAGACGTAATCATCAGCGAATATGACTGCGGAACCGTCGACGGCATCTATGTCGCGGGCATCGTCGAAGCCGGCGAGGTCATCGAGCCATTACGCGACCGCATCGTAGGCCGCGTGTCGCTCGAAAAACTCAAAGACTACGATGGCAACGTCGTAGTCGACATCAACCAGGAGATCACCGAAGAACTCGCCGGCACAGTTCAAGCTGCCGGCATCGAGCGGGTAAAAATCCGTTCCGTGCTCACCTGCGAGTCGAAGCGTGGTGTCTGCGTGATGTGCTACGGCCGCAACCTGGCTTCGGGTCGCCTCGTCGAACTCGGCGAAGCCACCGGAGTCATTGCAGCCCAGTCCATCGGCGAACCCGGAACCCAGCTCACTATGCGTACCTTCCACATCGGCGGTACGGCATCGCGAGTCTCCGAGCAATCGCGTTTGGAAGCCAAGACCAATGGCAGCGTGCGCTTCGTCGGCCTCCAAACCGTGCGAGCCAAGTCCGGCGATTTAGTGGTCATGAATCGCCAGGGCTCAATCGCGGTAGTCGACGAAAAGGGCCGCGAGCGTGAGCGCTACGCCGTGGTTTACGGTGCCAAGGTCAAGGTCAACGAAGGCGATCAGGTTCAACTCGGCAAAGTGATGGTCGAGTGGGATCCGTACACCTTCTCCGTCCTGACCGAAATCGGCGGCACCATCCAGTTCAAAGACCTGCAGGAAGGCGTCACACTTCACGAAGAAGTGGACGAAGTCACCGGACTGTCGCGTCACGTCGTCGCAGATTCGCCCGACGAGAAGCGCCAGCCCGCAATCGTGATCAAGGGCAAGACCAGCAAGCGTTACCTCATGCCTTCCCGCGCCCACTTAATGGTTCAGGACGGCGACACCGCATTCCCCGGCGACGTGCTGGCCAAGATCCCGCGCGAGACCACCAAAACCAAAGACATCACCGGTGGTCTGCCCCGCGTGGTCGAACTGTTCGAAGCCCGCAAGCCGCACGAGACCGCGGTCATCAGCGAAATCGATGGCACGGTCAAATTCGGTGAAGTCTCGAAAGGCCAGCGCAAAATGTATGTCATCGCCGACAACGGCACCGAAAAGGAATACTCGGTTCCGCGCGGCGTTCACATCAACGTGCAGGAAGGCGAGCGCGTCAAGGCGGGCGAACCGCTCATGGACGGCCCGCTCAACCCGCATGACATCCTCGCGGTGCTTGGCGAAAAGGAACTGCAGTCGTACCTGGTGAACGAAATCCAGGAAGTGTACCGGCTGCAGGGCGTGAACATCAGCGACAAGCACATCGAAGTCATCGTTCGGCAAATGATGCGTTGGCGCAAGGTGGAAGACGTCGGCGACACCCAGTTCCTGCTGGAACAGCAAGTCGACAAATTCCGCTTCGCTGAGGAGAACGAGCGCGTGATCGCGCAGGGCGGACGTCCGGCCACTGGCCGGCCGCTGCTCCTGGGCATCACCAAAGCCTCGCTTTCGACGGACTCGTTCATCTCCGCAGCCTCGTTCCAGGAGACAACCCGCGTCCTGACCGAGGCATCGATACAAGGCGCCGTGGATCACCTTCGGGGCCTGAAGGAGAACGTCATCGTCGGACGCCTCATTCCTGCGGGCACCGGCATGGAGTACTACCGCAACGTTCGCCTCTCGCCAGAAATGGAAGAAGCAGCCGCGAAGGTGCAGGAAGAAGTCTCGCAAGCGTACGAGGAGGCCGAGCGAGCGCTCGAGCTGATGCGGCACGAAGGCGAGACCGAGGAACTGACGGCGGAGTAACGGCAAGAAACAGCGGAAAGGGCGGTGTTTAGCACTAAAGCCGCCCTTCCGCTTTTCTACCTTAACTTTTCCAACCCATGGCAGCTAATCCCCAACAATTACAAGATCGGCAACAGGACATCACTTCCCAGTTGCACGCCATGCCCCGGCGCAATACTCTGGGACCGGTGATTCTCCGCTTTTTCAACCTGGTACGGCTGGCATTCTGGCGCGCCTTCCAGCATGACGCGTTCGGCATCGCCAAAGCGTCTGCCTACTCCGCGATTATTACTTTCTTCCCTTTGCTCCTGGTAGTCGGATCGGTGCTCGCCAACCACCGCAAGACCGCCGCCTACCTGCGCGAGATTACCTACGCCCTGGACAGAATCCTTCCCGCGGGAAGTCCCACCGCCATCTCCTATCTGCAGGGAAGTTCCCCGCGCTCCGTCGGCCTCCTGATCAGCGCTTCCCTGATCACCTTGTGGACGGCCTCGGGCGTCATGATTTCCTGGATGGAAGGTTTTCGCCGCTGCTACGAGCTTCCGAAAGTCTGGGGCCTGGTGAAAGAGCGAATGATCGCATTCTCCTTGGTCATTCTCGCCGGAACTCCGCTGACCTTTGCGACCATCCTGGTAGCTTCGGGCAGCCGCATCGAACGAAATATCCTGTTCCACCTGAACCACGAGTTCGGCCTTTACGTCCTGCTGATGTGGACCGCCATCCGCTGGCTCATCGCCACCCTGACCAGCATCGCCGTAATCGCACTCATCTACCACAACGCCGTCCCCCGCACCCAACCATGGCACAGCGTCTTGCCCGGCGCCACTCTGGCTACGGTACTATGGTTCCTCTCCACAGCATTGTTCGGATGGTATCTGCAGAACTACGCGGATTACAGCATCATCTACGGCTCGCTCGGCGCCGCAATCGCCCTGCTAGTGTGGATGTACCTGATCTCGCTCGTAATCCTGGTCGGAGCCGAATTCAACGCCATGCTCTTCCCGCGTGCATTTCTGGGCAAAGAACTAAAAGCCATGCCAGCCCCGCAAACCGCAACCAAGTAACCATGAATTCCCGCAACAAGTTCACGCCGTCATCCTGAGGAAGCGCAGGCCTTCGCAAAGCGAAGGCTTGCCAACGAAGGATCTCCGCATTCGGTTTGCAGCGTTCTGAGGGTGTGGCAAGTGTGGCGCGAGCGCCCTCGCCCGCGAAGCATTACCTCCGCTCGCCGAAAACGCAAGGTAGGTGGGCTAGTCCCCGAAAACCCATTTCGGGAAATTTACTAGATAGTTATGGGGTCCCCCCTCCCCCCGTGATCTTTTGGAATGATGGGGTTACGGCCACACTACCCTCAAAATCTTTGAGGAATAAGGACTTATACGTAAAATATTCCGGAATAAGGACTTAGGCACGGAAACTTGGCGAAAGGCTCCTAGGGTACGCCGGGTCATCACGACTCCATAGCTCTCAAAGAGCTAACGTCTATTTAAATATATTATCTTGTCGGGAGGACTTGGGTCAAGAACTGCTCACTCTGTGTTCTTGCTTGCCGAGGCGACTAACGGCTTGCGCAGCGCTTCCAGCGCTGCGATAAAGCGCTAGGTCTTGATTCACGCCCCGCACTTCACAGCACCGCGGCGAAGCGACTTATCCAGCTGTGTCACCAGTTTGCTCTGCCTTCATTGCCCTTCGTATCAGTTCCGCTGTTCGGAGCGCCTGCTTGACTTGCATCCTGGCTACGTGTGCTCGCTCAGATTCGAGGATTTTCTCCATTTGGTCAACATCATTCACGCTTGGCTTATTGTTTTCTTGGAGTATCGCGTGGTACCCAATCCATATCGAATGAAGCGACCTCAAAAAATCTTCAGAGGAAACTGTGCGGTCGTGATTACGGCGCTGCGGCATAACTTAGTCGCGAAGCAAGTGAATTGTATGCCAAGTGGCTTATTAACACCATTTGCTTTCATGGTAACCATTAAATGGGAAACAGCCTTTTTGTGGTCGTGGCCGATTTTCCCAGACCGCCCTTTTCCTCTTGACTGGTGGGTGGCCCAGCCTTTCGCGATCTTTGTGAGGGCGGGGGCCAGCACTGAACTCAATGCACCACAATGGTGTATACTGGTGCTCTATGGCAATCGCCAAACGATCCCGGGTGAAATCCAGTCGCGCAAAGCACGTCCGGCGAAGTGTAACCTTGCCGTCCAAGATCGCCCGGCAGGTCGAAAGCTTGGCCAGGCAGCGCGATCTCAGCGACAATCGCGTGCTCGTAGAACTTATCGAGCAGGGAATCGAAGCCCAACGACAAAAGGAGAAAGCTTTCTTCCAGTTGGCGGAACGCTTCCGCGCAGCCAACGACCCCGAGCAGGTCAAGCAGTTGGGAGACCAATTAGGCCGCTTCGTGTTTGGTGAATAGTGCCTGGTTTGCTGAATCTGTTGACCAAATGAAGATCGAAACCTGGTCCCGGCTCCCGGCCGCCGTTCGTGACCATCTGGTCGAGCGCATGCACGATCGGAACGTCGGCCTAGAAGACCTCAATCAGTTGCGCATTTGGATGGAAACCCAGCCAGACGTTCCTGATGGGCCATGGTACAAGGAGTTTGGCTCATTCAAATTCTGCGGTGAAGGCAAATACCCCAAAACGTTCCTCCTGCCAGGGCAAACAGCGAGAGGACAAAAGCTTTAACCCTCAATCCCGCATTGACCGCAACCTTGCCAAAATAATATTATGTATTAAAGCAAGATTAGCTCATTGACAAGCGAATAGCTTTCAAATCCGGGGACGTGGCGCAAACCAATTCAGGAATGACGACAGCTAAGTCTTTATTTCGGAAGATTTTACGTGTAAGTCCTTATTCCTCAAAGATTTTGAGGGTAGTCTCGCCCTAACCCCATGATTTCAAAAGATCACGGGGGGAGGGGGTGCCAGTACTGGTACAGACCGGGAGCATGCCTGACACTGCCCAGGATGGCGAGGGCGAGGTACAAACAGCGCATGCCATGGAAAGCGAGCAGTGTGATGGAAGAGAAACTACGGTTTGTGTTTGAGTATGAGCGGGATGAGCAAACCATGACGGAGCTGTGCCAGAGCTTCGGGGTAACGCGGGAAACCGGGTATGTATGGCTGCGGCGGTACCGGGAGGGTGGGGTGGAAGGGCTGGTGGAACTAAACCGGGCAGCCGAGCGACACCCCAACCAAACCCCGGCGGAGATCGAGCAGCGGGTGTTGGAGTTGCGGCAGGCGCACATGCGGTGGGGGCCGCGCAAGTTGAAGCGGGTGCTGGAGCGGGACCAACCGGGGCCGAGCTGGCCGGCAGCGAGCACCATGGGCGAGATGCTGAAGCGGGAAGGGCTGGTGGTGGCGCGCAAAAAGCGGCGCAAGACGGCGCCGTACACGCAACCGCTGGCGCATGCCGACGGGCCGAACCGGGTGTGGTGCGCGGATTTCAAGGGCTGGTTTCGCACCGGGGACGGGGAGCGGATCGATCCCTTGACCATCTCGGATGCGCACAGCCGCTATCTGCTGCGTTGCCAGGCGGTGGCCAAGACGGACACGGCGCGAGTGCAAGCCATTTTCGAAGCAGCCTTTCGCCAGTATGGATTACCGCAGGCCATTCGCACCGACAATGGGCCACCCTTTGCCAGCACGGCGATCGCCGGCTTGTCGCGGCTGGCGGTGTGGTGGATGAAGCTGGGGATCGTGGCGGAGCGGATCGAGGCGGGACAGCCGCAGCAGAACGGGCGGCACGAGCGCATGCATCGCACCCTGAAGCAGGAAGTGGCGATGCCGCCCGCCCAGGATCGGCGGGCGCAACAACGAGCGCTGGAGGACTTCCGCCAGGAATACAACGAAGTGCGGCCGCATGAAGCCTTGGCCATGGCAACGCCGGCCAGCGTGTATGAGCCCTCGCCGCGGCCGTATCCGGCGCGGGTGCCGGAGCCGGAATATCCCGCGACCATGTTGGTGCGTAGCGTGCGCGCCCACGGACATTTTCGTTGGCAGAAACGGCACGATGTATTTCTGAGCGAGGTGCTGTGGGGTGAGCGCGTAGGCCTGTTGCCCATCGATGAGCGCTGGTATACGGTCTATTTCGCGGATGTTCCGCTGGCACGGTTTGATAGCTGGCAACGACGGGTGGTGCCGGTGCCGCCAGAAAAAAATCCCGAGGGAGAGAGCGTCGCGGAGCCGGCCAGCTTCTACGTGGCCGGAGCAAGGGAAGGGGAAGTTTCCCCTTCCCCTGCACCCCATCCCCTCACGGAAACGGAGCAAAAAGTGTCAGGGACGTGCCCGGTCTAAAATGTCAGGGATGTCCCCGGCCATTCATACTAACCAGTAAACTTCCCAATATGGGAAACGTCCCACCCCGCGCCGGCCTACCAATCGCCAGTCAGGGCTCTGCACAGTATTGGCGGATTAACCGTGAGTTCACTGAAACGGTCCATACGGGCAAACATCCAAACATTGGATGAATGATTCTGGTATCGACACATCTTCTGGCTCGGCCCTCCCTTGCTCGCAAATCGGAGTTCGGAAAGGCAACTAAACATGTAGACCATGCAACTAAATAATTAGTTGACCTTTGGACTTCTATTGCGTCTAATAAATTAAGAACGGAGGATGGCTCTTGCCCCCAACCAAATCCGCAACCCTGACTGAGGCCGAGCTGCGGCTCATGGACGTGCTATGGCAACAAGGCCCATCGACCGTCCAGCAGGTGCTGGAAGCGCTCCCGAAGAAATCGCAATTGGCTTATAACTCGGTGTTGACCACCATCCGCATCCTCGAAAAGAAGGGTTACCTCAGGCATATAAAGGATGGCCGCGCCCACGTTTACCGGCCCCTGATTGAGCGGGCCGAAGCCTCCCGCTCGGAAATTCGCCATCTGGCCAATCGTTTCTTTAAGAATTCCCACGAAATGCTGGTGTTGAATATTCTCCAGGACCGCGGCGTCGATGCCGACGAACTAAATCACCTGCGGCAGCTCCTGGAACAAGCCCAGCCGGATGGCAAACAGAGCAATGAATAGGTAAGTCACGACATTTATAAAACCAGGCATGAATACATAATGACTCCCACGCTCAATCTGAACCACCTGATCCGCATGTCCGCCGCGAGCATGCTGAACTGCATACTCGACGGTATCGCCATCGGACTCTTTGCCTGGATTCTGCTGCGTATAGTCGGACGGCGAAATTCCGGCACTCGCTTCGCAGTGTGGTTCTCCGCGTTGCTTGCAATCGCAGCACTGCCGGTGCTCGGCGTCGCCGCTTTGAGTTCCACGACCGGGCGAGTCAGTTCCGCCTTCACCGTACCAGGCTCGTGGGCGCTTGATGTGTTTTTCGTATGGGCCGTAATTGCAGGCATGTCGCTGCTCCGGGTGGGCGTCGGCCTCCTGCAATTGCGCACATTGCGTGCCAGTTGCACTGCGATTGATCCCGCATCACTCGATCCTTTATTGCAGTCAACCTTGCAAGAGTTTCAAAACGTGAGGTCGGTCACACTATGCCACTCCGACCGCCTGCACGTCCCCACAGCCATCGGCTTTCTGCGCCCCATCGTGGTGATTCCATCCTGGGCCCTGCAGGAACTTTCCACCGCAGAGCTGCACTCGATTCTGATCCACGAATTGGCTCACCTGCAACGCTGGGACGATTGGACGAACCTTGCTCAGCAAGTCCTGAAAGCCCTCTTGTTCTTCCATCCCGCAGTCTGGTGGATCGAGAACCAGCTTGCTCTGGAACGCGAAATGGCATGCGACGACGCAGTCCTGGCGGAAACTGGAAATCCCCGAGGCTACGCGCAATGCCTCATTTCAATGGCCGAGAAAAGTTTCGTGCGCCGGGGATTCGCGTTGGCCCAGGCCGCGGTCAGCCGTATGCGCCAAACCTCGCTGCGCGTCTCGCAGATTCTCGACACCAATCGTTCCAGCGCAACCCGCGTCTGGAAACCCGCCTTATATTCGGTAGCAGGGTTTTTCGTGTTTTGTCTGGTCTGGTTATCCCACGCGCCCGAACTAGTGGCATTCCAGGACCGGATGCCCGAAGTCGCGGTCGCGTCAGCTATACCTGCAGGACTGACCTCTGCCGCTGACTCCAACTTTCTCGGAAACCGGCCGATTGCCACACCTGCGAGTTTCCGCCCGAAGGTTGCCGGAGCGCAATATCCGCCCGCACACGCCGCCGGGGCGCTCCTGCGAACACATCAAATTCAGCGGCCCACGATTTACCCGGTACCGCAAAGGGCCGAATATCGAATTCCCCAAAGCATGAACTCACCAGTGCTGCAGATTGCTCAGCTCCGAATCTGGGAGGGCACGAGTTCACTCGTGCCGCAAAGCGCCGCCAACAGCTCCGGGCTTCAGCCCCAGAGGCAAAAAGTTTCAGGAGAAGTGAATTCGACAATCACTGGCCAACCAATACTCTCACAAACAATATTTGTCGTGACCGAGACGCAGTACGACGAATCACGCTCCAATGTCACAATCACAGTATGGCACGTGACCGTCCTGAACTCAGGTCGGCCTGAAACCAGAATCCCCGCAAAACAGATTTAAAGAAAGGCGCAAGCAAGAAAACCAATATCAATTCGCATTAAGAAACTAAATAATTAGTTGCTAAAAGGAGAAAGTAAGCAAATGAATACGTGGATCACAAACTGGAAAGCATCACTAGGTCGCATGGCTGTCTCGCTAGTTGCAATTGCAGCCCTGGCCTCCCTGGTCACCTACGAAACCGCAAAGCCAACCGCTGCGCGAGCGGCAACTGCGGCTCCAGCCGCGGCACCCCTCGACAACAACAGCGTGGGCGCATTGCTCTCGCTTGATCAGGCAATGGAGACCTTGGCTGCCCGAGTAACCCCAGCCATCGTCAACGTCGCCGTAACGTCACGAACTAAACCAGACAACACAGCCGAACAGCAATTGCCCGACGACATGCAGCAATTCTTCGGCCCCGGCTTCGGCCAGTTCTTCGGTCCGCACGGCCGGCCGCAACCGCAGATTGAGCATGGCATCGGCAGCGGCGTCATCATTTCGCCCGACGGCTACATCGTAACCAACAACCACGTCATCGACGGCGCGGTCGACATTCGCGTCACCATGAGCAACCGCAAGATCATGACCGCAAAGCTGGTCGGCGCCGATCCCTTGACCGACCTCGCAGTAATCAAGGTCGATGGCGGCAGCCTGCCCAGCATTCCCTGGGGCGACTCCACCACGTTGCATCCCGGGCAGACCGTGCTAGCCTTCGGCAATCCCTTCGGCTTCCGCTTCACCGTAACCCGCGGCATCGTCAGCGCGCTGAACCGTCCAAATCCGTTTTCGGATAACGCCCGCAAGCCCGGCGAATTTATCCAGACTGACGCGGCCATCAACCCCGGCAACTCCGGCGGCCCGCTGGTCGATGCCCGCGGCGAAGTGGTTGGGATTAACACGTTCCTTATCTCTTCTTCCGGCCAGTTTGCGGGGATGGGTTTTGCCATTCCCACGCAGATCGTGCGGCCCACAGTGGACACGCTGATCCGCGACGGCAAAGTGACTCACGGCTACATGGGAATCGGAATCAGCGACGTCACGCCGGAGAACGCCAAGTTCTTCGACGTGAACGACGCTAACGGCGCGGTCGTAACCCAGGTCGAACCCGATTCACCCGCCGGCAAAGCCGGACTAAAAGTCGGCGACGTGATCATCGAACTCGACGGCAAGAAAGTAAGCGACGCCGGCGAACTCCAGGTCGAAGTCGGACAGAAGCGTCCCGGAACCACCATCAAGCTGGAAGTAGTGCGCGACGGCAAGAACGTAAACCTTCCGGTCACGCTCGAAGCCATGGGCAGCCGTGACAAACAGGGCAACGAAACCAGCGAAGCCGACCACGGCAAAATGCACTGGGGCGTTGGTCTCAGCGACCTCACTCCCGACGTTCGCCAGCAACTGCAAGCCCCGAGCGACGTTCACGGCGCTGTGATCGAGCAGGTGCAACCAGGCAGCTCCGCCGACAACGCCGGACTGCAACGCGGCGACGTAATCGTGCAAGTCAACCGGCACGATGTGCAAAGTGCCTCCGACGTCAAGCAGGCTTTGGCCAGCGTGCCCAAAGGCAAAGACGCGCTGCTGCTGGTCTGGTCAAACGGCGGCAACACCTTCCGCGTCCTGCACGCTCCTGAGGGTTCGTAGCAGGGCGGACACTCCTGTCCGCCGCCTTTGACGTCAGCAGCGCAGCCATCGTATGGGGCGGACACTCTTCTCCGCGCCGTTGACGTTGATTTTTTGGTTGGAAGTACCGATTCGGGAATATTACCAGTTAGTACCGGTACCCCCTCCCCCCGTGATCTTTTGGAATCATGGGGTTAGGGCGGGACTACCCTCAAAATCTTTGAGGAATAAGGACTTATACGCAAAATATTCAGGAATAAAGACTTAGCTGTCGTCATTCCTGAAATGGTCTGCGCCACGTCCTCGGATCTAAAGCTATTCGGTTGTCAATGAGCTAATGTTGCGTCGAGACATAATATCCTTCTGGCAAGGGCACCGTCAATGCGGGATTGAAATGGGATGTGGGCTTTGAAGCCCCAAGGGATCTTCTCGTCGATGAACGCCGCCCGCCCAAGCGGGAGCTTGGACGGGCCACCCTCCAGAGTAAGATGAAGACTATTGTCTGGGTCACCCGCCCGTCGGGCAAGGGCGCTTCAACAAATCAGGAGTTCAACCCATGAGACGAAGTAATTTCGCATTGCGGCTGCAGCCCTCTTTACTCGAGGAGTTGCGCAAGGCTGCTAAAGCGGAAGGCGTAGCTCTCAACCAGCTCATCAACGTCTCGCGGTGGCGGAAAAAGTTTCTGCCTTGCGCACTGAAGATTATTTCCGGGAAAGAGGCCGTCGCGCCGATCGAAGCGAGACCCTGCGGATTCTCGAACGCGCGGGAAAGGGAAATCCCCCGATGAAAGGCGATGAGGTTACAGCGGAATGGGAGCCGAAGCTAGGCGGGCAAACTACGGGTGGGAAAGATTCGGTCAGCAAGCGAGGGCAAAAGAAGAATTCCACTGCTAAGTAGCGATGGGAAATGGCTTGGCCTTTCATTCTCGGCCGCACTGACCCAGAGAGCGAAAAAGGGTGGGCTACCTTCTATAACCGGGTCGGCGTTGTCAAGAGACACGTAGAGTGTCCGAGTCAGCGATGCCCTCGATGGGGCGCTGAATCTCGAGGTTTGGTTTTTACTTATTAGAAAGTTTTTGCTGTTGCCGTTGCTCTTGCTGTTGCTGTTGCTCTTGTTGTTGTTGCCGTTGCTTTTGCTCATGGCGACCCAAGCTCGCTTTGCAGAATCAGGCGATGGAACTTAGTTCCACCAACCATCTATTCGGTCACGCACTCCGACCATGATTCGTTGTTCAGACTCCCCGACTCCTCGGGGAGGCAAGGCGCCCAATCAGCCCAGCGATGGACTGTCTTCCACCAGGGTGGCCCACGGGCTGCCTTGCATGCGAACCAGCTGCGCGTAATCCGCCGTGCTGCGCAGCATCCAGTACATCCTCACGGCCAGTTTGCGGGCCACGGCGACCTTCGCCACCGAGGCCCCACGACGGAACTTCAATCGTTGATACACCCGCCGCAGTTGCGGATCCAGACGCGCCGCGGTGTGGCCGGCCTCCACCAGCAACGAACGCATCATCGGGTTGCCTTGCTTGCTGATCGATCCTAGCCGCTGCTTCCCGCCCGAACTGTGCTCCTGCGGATTCAGGCCCAGATAACTCACCACCTTCCGGCTGCCCGCGAAACGTTGCACCGGCCCGATGATCAGCACGAAAGCCAACGAGGTCACCGGCCCCACTCCTGGATGCGTCATCAGTTGCACCGCCAACGGCTGACTCTTCGCCGCTTGCTCCACTGCCTGGTCCAGTCGTGCCACCGAAGCCTGCAGCTCATCGAACATCCGTAGCAACTCTTGCCGCCGATAGCTCGCCCACGGCCCCAGCGTCAGCGCTTCCAGTTCCTGGCGTCCTTTCGCGGTGAACAACTTCTTTTTGCGACACACGCCTTCGCCCATGGCCAGCGCGTGCATCTGGTTCTTCACCGCTCCTCGCATCCACACCAACTTCTGCCGATGCCACACCAGTTGCCGCAGATCCCGCTCTTCCGGCGACGGCCGCCAGATCTGCGGAAAGCGCTCGCTGCACATCAGCTCCAACAGATGCGCCGCATCGCGCGCATCCGTCTTCTGCTTGCGCACCACCGCCGCCCGAATCTTGGCCGCATCGCCCATCCACAGTTCGTGACCCAGCTCCGCCAGCATGGCCTCGAACCAATGTGTGTGCCCAGTGGCTTCGATCCCCACCCGCACCGCACCCACGAGCGCGGCATAAAAAGCCCGCGCTTCTCCGCTCTCGTGCTCCAAACGCCGCTCCGTCAGTTCACCTGTTTCCGTGTCCAGCATGGCAATCTGCTGGTAGCGCGTATGTAAATCACAACCTATAATCATCATCGCTCGGCTCCTTTCCTCCGAGCCTTGGTCGCTTTGAGCGCTTCCAAGTCTACTCGCTCGCAAGGAGCCGACACGGTTATCTCATCAGCCCGTCGAGCGCCCGCCCCTTGCGAAAGAACCGCAAGGAGCGGGGCACCCCAGACCTAGTTTTCATGTGGTAGGGTCCGGGCCACCCCCAAGCCCCCCTAGGCCCCGGCTTGAGTGGGCCACCCTCTATAACCGGGTCGGCGTTGTCAAGAGACACGTAGAGTGTCCGAGTCAGCGATGCCCTCGATGGGGCGCTGAATCTCGAGGTTTGGTTTTTACTTATTAGAAAGTTTTTGCTGTTGCCGTTGCTCTTGCTGTTGCTGTTGCTCTTGTTGTTGTTGCCGTTGCTTTTGCTCATGGCGACCCAAGCTCGCTTTGCAGAATCAGGCGATGGAACTTAGTTCCACCAACCATCTATTCGGTCACGCACTCCGACCATGATTCGTTGTTCAGACTCCCCGACTCCTCGGGGAGGCAAGGCGCCCAATCAGCCCAGCGATGGACTGTCTTCCACCAGGGTGGCCCACGGGCTGCCTTGCATGCGAACCAGCTGCGCGTAATCCGCCGTGCTGCGCAGCATCCAGTACATCCTCACGGCCAGTTTGCGGGCCACGGCGACCTTCGCCACCGAGGCCCCACGACGGAACTTCAATCGTTGATACACCCGCCGCAGTTGCGGATCCAGACGCGCCGCGGTGTGGCCGGCCTCCACCAGCAACGAACGCATCATCGGGTTGCCTTGCTTGCTGATCGATCCTAGCCGCTGCTTCCCGCCCGAACTGTGCTCCTGCGGATTCAGGCCCAGATAACTCACCACCTTCCGGCTGCCCGCGAAACGTTGCACCGGCCCGATGATCAGCACGAAAGCCAACGAGGTCACCGGCCCCACTCCTGGATGCGTCATCAGTTGCACCGCCAACGGCTGACTCTTCGCCGCTTGCTCCACTGCCTGGTCCAGTCGTGCCACCGAAGCCTGCAGCTCATCGAACATCCGTAGCAACTCTTGCCGCCGATAGCTCGCCCACGGCCCCAGCGTCAGCGCTTCCAGTTCCTGGCGTCCTTTCGCGGTGAACAACTTCTTTTTGCGACACACGCCTTCGCCCATGGCCAGCGCGTGCATCTGGTTCTTCACCGCTCCTCGCATCCACACCAACTTCTGCCGATGCCACACCAGTTGCCGCAGATCCCGCTCTTCCGGCGACGGCCGCCAGATCTGCGGAAAGCGCTCGCTGCACATCAGCTCCAACAGATGCGCCGCATCGCGCGCATCCGTCTTCTGCTTGCGCACCACCGCCGCCCGAATCTTGGCCGCATCGCCCATCCACAGTTCGTGACCCAGCTCCGCCAGCATGGCCTCGAACCAATGCGTGTGCCCAGTGGCTTCGATCCCCACCCGCACCGCACCCACGAGCGCGGCATAAAAAGCCCGCGCTTCTCCGCTCTCGTGCTCCAAACGCCGCTCCGTCAGTTCACCTGTTTCCGTGTCCAGCATGGCAATCTGCTGGTAGCGCGTATGTAAATCACAACCTATAATCATCATCGCTCGGCTCCTTTCCTCCGAGCCTTGGTCGCTTTGAGCGCTTCCAAGTCTACTCGCTCGCAAGGAGCCGACACGGTTATCTCATCAACCCTCCTTTGCCAATTTCCGCACGGCTTCACGCCGTGGGCTGCATTCTTACGCCGCTCCGGGCTAGCTGCCGAAAGGGTGGAGGCCGAACACAAAACGTGCGAATGCCGAGCTTGGAGTTCGCGCCGGCCTTCGCCGAAATTTTAGTTCGCGTTTACACCTGAAACAACGCGGTTCATTTCTTGGGTTCCTCGGGCCAGTTCACTACCAGGGTCAGGCTGGGTGAGTTCTGCAGCGGGGCTTGCATCATGAGGAAGCGATTGCCGTCGGTGCTCACCTCGAACAGACCGGGGCCAACGGGCTGTGTGGGAAACAGAATTTGCGGCTTGCCCAGTTCCACGCTGTCGCCATGCGCAGTAGCTTCTACTGATGCAATGCGCGAATGGTCATCCACGTAGAGAATTTCTTTGCCGTTGCGGCTCCAGACTGGCCCGATGCCGTCACCTACCAGGAACTTGCCGCCGGGTTTGGGGAAGGCCACGACGTAGACTTGGCCATGCCCGGCCTCGTACGAGGTATAGGCGATCCATTTTGCATCTGGAGAAAATACTGGGTAACGAATGTTGTACTTCTCCTGCAGGAAGGGATAGGGTTTGCGGTCGCCGAACATGGGCATCACCCATAGATCGAAGTGGCCGTGGTTTGTTAAACCTTCGTAGGCGATAAATTTTCCATCCGAGGACCAACTGCTGGGATACTTGTCCAAATCGTCGTGATACAACAATTCCTCCTGGCGAGCGCCGTTGGCCGGCCTGGTGTAGAGGTCGATCTTGCCGTTGCGCCCGGAGTCGAAAACAATGGTGTTCCCGTCCGGAGACCAGACGGGATCGTCGTCTCTTGACTGAGAGAAACTGAATTGTGACTTGGTGCCGCGGACCAGGTCATAAATGTAAATTTCCAGATGTCCTCCGGCGTCAGCGCGCGCGGCTGAAACCCTTTTTCCGTCGGGGGAGATGTGGGCGTCCTGGAAGGTTCCGCTGTCAATGATGTTGCCCTTCTTTCCGCCGCGGTCGTACCAGGCCAGGTCGAGAGTAGTGGATTGCCCGCCGGCGAAGACTAGCTTGCCGTCATTCGAAAGGGAGAACGCAGCCGCTCCCAAATCGTTACCACGGACCTGCTCGGCAATCGGCACAGGGTTCCCAGCCAATTTCAATTTCTTCTCATCGAAGGTCTGGGTCATCAGATTGCCGTCGCGGACGAATGCAAGATGGCCGCTGGCGTATTGGCCACGATCGTCGGCGGCTACCAAGATTGTGTCCTGCTGCGAATCGAGTGCGCCCAGATGAATATTTCCCCGGGGTCCTCCCCGGCTGTCGCTGGCAAACCGGAAAAAGATAAAGTGACGTCCATCGGGCAGGAAAGCAGGCCAGCGCGGGGAACCGGCGAGCGCGAATGAGTCTGCCTTTTCCTGTCCTACCGCCTGCGAGGGTGTTCCTCCGGCGGCAGGGATGCGGAGCAAAGCGGATGTGGGGCTGGGGGTGAACAGGATGGTGCCATCGGCTCCCCAGGCGGCGCCGCGGGGCTGGGGAGCATCGGCCAAAGTTTGCACCGCGCCTCCGCTGGCATCGATGATCCTCAGTTTTCCCTGGGCAAAAAAGCCCAAGCTGCGGCTGTCTGGCGACCAGAAGGGGAAACTGGCGTCATCGGTCCCGGCCAGCGGTTGGGCCGCGGTTGAATCGAGGGGGCGCACCCACAGTTGGGATGTAGCTCCGACGACCGTTGCCACGAACGCCAGCTTGGTGCCGTCGGGCGAGAGAGCAATGCTGATGGGATCAAAAGAGTGCTGATCGGGCGGCAGAATGCTTACCCGTAAAGGGTGGGCAGGCACGGGCGCGCGCAAGATGAAGCCGATTGCGAATGCGATGGCGGCTGCGGCAGCTAAGGCTGCTATCGCCCACGCGAGTCTCTGCGAGACTCGCCGCCTTGCCACAACAGGCGCGGGGATGCCGGCCTGCGAGCCGGCCTCGGCAATCCAATCCAGTTGCAGCTTGACGTCGTGGGCGCTCTGGATGCGGTCTTCGCGCTCCTTGGCCATACAGGAGCGCACCAGTCGTTCCAGCGCTGGCGGGGTCATGGGCGCAACGCGGGAGAGCGGTGCAGGTTCGGTAGCCAGAATGGAGGCGATTACGCTGGCTTGGGTCTTGCCGGCAAAGGCCCGCTTGCCGGTGGCCATCTCATAGAGCACGCAGCCGAGGGCGAAGATGTCAGAGCGGGAGTCAGCTTCTGAGCCTTCGATCTGCTCCGGGGCCATGTATTGATAGGTGCCGACGATCGTGCCCTCCACGGTTAACGGCTTGCCCGCGGTCATGGCGGTCAGTACGCTGGCGCTGGCGCCGGTTGCCTGGGCCTGCTTGGCGAGTCCGAAATCCAGTACCTTCGCTCCGGCCTTCGTCAACATGATGTTGCCGGGCTTCAAGTCGCGATGGATTACGCCCTGCTGGTGGGCTTTATCAAGCGCGTCGGCGACTTGAGCCCCATAGCGCAGCACCTCTTCTACCGTCAGCGGACCTCGGTTCAGACGATCGGCGAGAGTTTCGCCTTCGAGGCATTCCATCACCAGGTAATCGGAGCCATCCTGCGAGCCAACGTCGTAGAGACGACAGATGTTGGGATGAGAGAGCTGGGAGATGGTGCGCGCTTCCCGTTCGAAGCGCTCCTTCAGGCTGGGAGTGGAGACAAAATGGCCGGAGAGAACTTTGATGGCCACATCGCGGTCGAGGCGGGTATCGCGGGCACGGTACACTTCTCCCATGCCTCCTGCGCCCAAGGGAGCGAGAATTTCGTAGGGGCCAAGTTTTGTGCCAGAGGTTATAGCCATGGTGCGCGCAATTATAGCCCAAGGCAACGAGCGCCCGGAGCGTGATCTAGCTCACAGACGGGTGAAAGTGTCGTCGTTACAGTGAAATATTGCCGTCCCGAGCGAGGCGCGTGGCCCAGGTCTTGGGCGCCGCCGGCAAGAACCGAGATTTCTCGCTTTGCTCGGAATGACAATTCAATCATTTATTAAGGACAATGCAAGCGTTTCGTTCTGATTGAAGGGGCTTCGGGCATGCACACTAGCGTTTCATCAACCACTTCGCGGGTTTTGAATTCCAGTCTGGCACAGCGGATCATGAGCGCCGACGAGGCTGCAGCTCTGATCAAGTCGGGCGACCAGATCGGTATGAGTGGCTTTACCGGGTCGGGTTATCCCAAGGCGGTTCCGGTTGAACTGGCGCGCCGCATTGCGGACGCGAACTTCCGCGGGCAGAAATTTCAGGTCAGCGTCTTTACTGGAGCCTCGACCGGGCCTGAGTTGGATGGAGCGCTGGCCATGGCCGGTGGTATCCATCTGCGGCTTCCCTACCAGTCTGATCCGGAAACCCGCAAGCGGATCAACGCGGGCGAAATGGACTACATGGACATTCACCTCAGCCATGTGGCGCAGTTCGTGGAATATGGATTTCTGGGCAAGCTCGATGTGGCGCTGATCGAAGTCAGCGCGGTACTGAAGGACGGACGGCTGGTGCCGAGTTCATCGGTCGGCAACAACAAGACCTGGATCGATCAGGCGGAGCGTGTGATCCTCGAGGTCAATTCGTGGCAGCCGGAGGCGTTGGAGGGCATGCACGATATCTACTACGGTCTGCAGGCGCCACCGAATCGCGGACCGATTCCTCTGTTGAGTCCGGGCCAGCGCATCGGCACGCCCTACCTCGAAGTTCCGGCCGAGAAGGTCGTGGCCATTGTGCTGACGGATGCTCCTGACCGCAACAGCGGCTTCAAAGCGCCGGATGAAACTTCCAAGCGCATCGCCGATCACATCCTCAAATTTCTCAGCTGGGAAGTGCAGAAGGGGCGTATGCCTGCGAATTTGCTGCCGCTGCAATCTGGCGTGGGAAACATTGCCAACGCGGTTCTCTGCGGGCTGGAGGAAGGGCCATTTGAAGGACTGACTTCCTACACGGAAGTCATACAAGATGGCATGGTTCGCCTGCTGAAGTCGGGCAAGCTAACATCGGTCTCGGCTACGGCATTCTCGCTTAGCCCAGAGATGATGACGGAAGTAAATAGCGATATGGCGAACTATCGGGAGCGAATTGTTCTGCGCTCGCAGGAGATTTCTAATCATCCCGAGATCATTCGCCGGCTCGGCGTAATCGCCATGAACGGCATGATCGAAGCGGATATTTATGGCAACGTCAACTCGACCCATGTCATGGGATCGCGCATTCAGAACGGCATTGGCGGGTCCGGGGACTTCGCGCGCAATGGATATCTCTCGATCTTCATGGCCCCGTCGACGGCACATCACGGGGACATCTCGACAATCGTTCCCATGGTGTCGCATGTGGACCACACTGAACACGACGTGCAGGTGATCGTGACCGAGCAGGGCCTGGCCGATTTACGCGGACTCTCGCCGCGCCAGCGGGCGCACCTCATCATCGACAAGTGCGCCAGTCCGGAATACAAACCTTTGCTGCTCGACTATCTCAGCCGGGCGGAGCGGCTGTCGTTCGGCAAACACACGCCGCACTTGCTAACCGAATCGCTGAGCTGGCACAACCGTTATCTGCGGAGCGGAAAAATGCGTCCGCAGGAAGAGAACTGAGGACCGCGGGCGAGGGCTCAACCGCGACAGTCGAGCAAAATGGAACTACGCCTTCCTGAATGACGTAACCAATGTCAGAAGCAGAGCAGTTGGCTTCTCCGGCACGCGCCTGCTTCCTGAGTTATGATTTCAGATTCGCAATTATGCATAGTTTGTCCAACCGAGGGAGGGTGTCCATACCTGTGCGTTTAAGGCTGCTGGTTTGCATTGTGACTTCGTTTGGTCTGCCCGCCTTCGCTCAGACCGGCGGTCCGGTGAGTCCGGCCATTCCTGCGACTACGTTGGCGATCAACTCTCCCACGCCGCTTTCGCAGCGGGTTGTGGCTTACGACATGGACGCCAAGTACAATGCGAAAGCTCACTCTCTCGACGCCAGTGAAACCCTGACGTACCACAATCTCACGGGGCAGGCCCTCGACACTTTCCCCTTCCATCTTTATTTGAATGCTTTTCAGCCCACGTCTACCTGGATCCGGGAAGGCAAACGATGGAATTCTTATGGGCCGGATTTGGAAAAGTGGGATCCGAAAAGCTACGGAGCAGAAGAGATCAAGAGCTTTGAAGTCGTAGGCCAGGGCGATTTCACTTCCCAGTTGCAATTTGTGCATCCCGATGACGACAACAAAGACGATCGCACCGTAGTTCAGGTGCACTTGTCTAAGCCCGTCCCGCCCGATGGGTATGTGCAATTCAAGATCAAATTCCACGATCAATTTCCCGAGACTCTTGCGCGTACCGGCTGGAATCGCGACTTTGTTCTCGGCGGTCAATGGTTTCCCAAGGTTGGAGTTTGGTGGCACGGCGCCTGGAATTGCCACCAATTTCACTTTGATACGGAGTTCTTCGCGGACTTTGGTGTTTATGACGTGAAGCTTACGGTGCCTCAGTACGAAGTAGTTGGGGCGAGCGGCATCGAAGTGAGCAGCGTGAATAATTCCGACGGCACCAAGACGGTTGTTTACCACGGCGATGACATCCACGATTTCGCGTGGACCGCGAGCCCGCATTATCTGGTTTATAACGACACCTTCCAAGGCAGCATGGGTGCGGTGAAGTTGCGATTCATGATGCAGCCCGCGCATTGGGATCAGGCGGAGCGGCATGCGCGAATTACCAAAGAGGCGATGGAACATTTTGACCGCTGGTATGGGCCGTATCCTTATAAAACACTCACGGTCGTGGATCCAGACCCGGGTTCAGAAGCGGGCGGAATGGAATACCCAACATTCATTGTCGCTGATACCAGTTGGATCACGTCTAAAGGCTGGCTTTTACTGGAAGATACCGTGGAACATGAATTCGGACACCAGTATTGGTACGGCATGGTGGCGACCAACGAATTCGAAGATGCCTGGATGGATGAGGGCATCAACCAATACACTCAAATCAAGATACTAGACTCTATTTTCGGAGCATCCACTTCGCTTCTCAATCTGTGGGGGGTCACCGCCGGACAGATTGACGAAGCCAGGTTTGGCTACGAGCGCGTAGCCGATCTTGATCCCATCGCGAAGAATGGCTGGCAGTATGTGGATTCCACGTCTTATGGCGGAATTACGTACTTCAAGACGGCGCTCAGCCTGCTTACGCTTGAAAGCATAGTCGGCGAAGATACAATGCGCCAGGCTATGCATACTTATTTCTTGCGCTATCGCTTCACTCATCCCACGAAAGAAGATTTCCTGAAGACCATTGAAGAAGTTTCTGGCAAAGACTTGCGTTGGTACTTTAACCAGGCTGTTTATGGTACGCAGGTGTTGGATTATGACGTACTCAAGATCAGTTGCGTGCCGGTGGACTGGTACAAAGAAAATTTGAAAGAGAAAAAGGGCGAGACGGAATACGCCTGCAATGTCTGGATTCACAGGAAAGGTGAGTTCATTATGCCGGTCGAGGTTGAGATCAGGTTCGATAACGGCGACAAGGTTCGCGAGCACTTGGACGGACAAGAGCGCTGGGTGCGATATGAGTATCAGAAGAAGGCAAAAATAGAATGGGTCGAAGTCGATCCCGACCACAAGATTCAATTCGACCGCAACACCTTCAATAACAGCCGAACCGCGGAAGCGAATGGTGAGCCGGCGCGCAAACTGACGAACTACTGGACCTGCATCAGCCAGTTCTGCGCGCAACTGCTGGCCTGGTGGCTGGTGTAAGAGACATCTGAATGAGCGAGAGCACAAACTTGGTTTCCGCGGGGGCTGGCATCGCAGGCCGCAACAAGCGTTACGTGGGTTGGTTTTACCTGATGAACCTGGCATTTGCCCACTTCGGAGCGACCGCCTTCAACGATCAGGCGCATGGCATCCTGGACCACAGCCTGTATGCCGATAAACTGCTTCACGGATTCAACGCCGCTGTTTTTCTTGAACTGCTGGCGCGTCCGGAATTTGGGTCGCTGCCTGCCGTAACCCACCCTGCGATGATGTTCGCGGTCGTGTTCTTCCTGGCGAGCTTGCTGTTCATGCCCGGAGTGTTGCTGGGCTATGCCTGCGACCACCGGCTTCCCCGCGATGAGTTTTATCGCGCCTGCGGGCGGAATGTCTGGCGATTTGTTCGTCTGTTTCTGTGCTTCACGATTATCGCCGGCGTCATTGCCGGCATTCTTTTCGGAGCGCTAAACGCGCTGGTGGCTGCGGTGGACAAGACTTCGCCTGAAAGGCTGCCATTCTTCACGCACCTCGCCGGCACAGTCATCATTCTTCTGGTGCTGATGGTTATACGTATATGGTTTGACCTTGCCCAGACCGACGTAGTCCTACGCGATCAGCATGCAGTGCACAAATCGATTGCGTCCGGATTCCGCAAGACGCGACACAATCTGGGGCGTCTGGTCGGAAGCTACGTGGTGATTGCGCTCGCGGCGCTGGCGGTTCTGGCGGCTGGAATCTTGTTGTGGCACGCGATTGTGCCGCCCAGCAGCGTCCTGGGTGCATTCATCCTCGGCGAGGCTACTTTGCTTCTGCTGCTCGCTGCTCGGTTTTGGCAACGCGCCACCGCAGTGGCGTTTTATATGGCCGAGTCAGTTGTGGAAGAAGCGCGACCCATTCCCGGGTTCGCAACGCCGCTGGTTCCTTAGCCCGCACAATTCGGCGCAATTCTCAGATCCAGCGACGGCCCTCGCCATCTTCGGGGAAGCCTGGTGGACGAGTGGATTTTCGGAAAAGTGTTTGGGCTGTTCTTTCCGCTGATGGCAGTCGGGCGGGTTCCAGGTCCATTGTTCACTCGTAGCGCAGCGCCTCTACAGGATCCAGTCGGGAGGCTTTCATCGCGGGGTAAATGCCAAAGAACAGGCCGACGCTCATGGAAGCCGTCACCGCGGCGACCACCGCCCATAGCGGCACCGCCGAAGGCAAACTTGGCAATAGCTTGTTGATCAAAAAGCTGATCCCCCCACCTAACGCGACGCCGATAATTCCGCCGCTGCCGGTCAGGGTAATGGCTTCGGTGAGGAACTGGCGGATGATGTCCCGGCGGCGGGCGCCGATGGCCTTGCGCACTCCGATTTCACGGGTGCGTTCAGTGACCGACATGAGCATGATATTCATCACACCCACCCCGCCGATAAGGAGTCCGATGGAACTGATCACGACCACGGCAATGGCAATCGCCCCCGTGATCTGGCGGAATTGGCGCGCCAGCGCCTCCGAACTGGAAATTGCGAAATTGTTCGGCTTGTTGATCCCGACCGCTCTGCGCCGCCGCATCAGGCCGATGATTTCGTCCTCCGCTTGTGCCTTCCTGCCGGGGAACGCTTGCGCGCCTATGAAGTTTTCGTCATCCTGCGGATTGTGTTTGCGGTAGGCCCCGTACGGCACGACCACAACTCGGTCCGCCGATTCATCTTTGAAAAACTGGCCTTTCCGCTTTTCCAGCACACCGACGACCTGGTAGAAAGCGCCTCCAACCTCAATGGACTTACCCACCGGGTCTTCCTCGTGGAACAGTCCCTCAGCCAAGTCGTGCCCGATCACCGCTACATCCATGTGGTGCAAATTTTCTGCTTCGGTAAAGAAGCGGCCTCTCTCCGGATTGGCGTTATAGACCCATTCGTAAGATGGAATGGTGCCCGTAAATTGAATCCCGTAAACCTCGTTTCGTTTGTAGCGCGCGGGTACTACGGTGAGGGGTTGGCCCGGCTCAATCCGCGGAGAAACCTCGACCGTCACATCCTTCACGTCGGGGCACTCATCGCGGATCGCCATGGTGTCCTCATAGGTCAGCGGCTTGCGGTTGCGTTCTTCCGCCGTGAGCGTTCCGCGAAAACCGAAATCGTAGCGAAAAACAAACAGCGTGTCAGTGCCATATTGATCGAGAAATCCGCGAATGTCCTGGTCCAAGCCAACCATGATGGAGGCCACGGCAACGATGGCCATGATTCCGATGACCACACCTAACACGGTCAACAGCGACCGCGTCTTGTGCTGGCGAAGAGAATCAAACGCCAGGCGCGTGCTTTCGCTGATTTCAAGCCGCACGGTTGAAATCCTTTCAAGAAGGCTACAAAAAGCTCCTAAACCTCAAAGCGCAAAGCCTCGATGGGATCCAGTTTGGAGGCCCGGTTCGCGGGATACAGTCCAAAGAACAATCCCACCGCCGTTGACACTGCGAGCGACAAAACTACCGCGCCGATTGGCACCTGGGATGGCACAGGCGTGAACACCCTCACTAGAGTGGAGAGAAGATAAGCAATGGCAATGCCGGTCGCGCCCCCCACGGCCGCCATTACTGCGGATTCCACAAGGAACTGCATCAGGATGTCGCGTCTTCGCGCCCCCAGCGATTTGCGCACGCCAATCTCGCGGGTGCGCTCGGTCACGCTGGCCAGCATCACATTCATGATCACCACGCCGCCGATGACCAGGAACACCGAAACTACTCCGACCATGGTCGCGGCGATAGCGCCGGTCAGGTTCTTCCACAAGCTCATAATGGTGTCAGACGCCAGAATGCCAAAATTGTCATCAGCCTTGGGATCGAGGTGGCGGCGGGCGCGCATGATGGTGCGGGCTTCATCCTCGGTCTCCTTCATCCATTCCGGGCCTCGCGCCTGAATGTTGATGGCCAGATCGAGACCCTGTCCGTGTTCGCCGTACCGTTTCAAGAAGGTACGGATGGGGATGTAGACAAAATTGTCCTGGGATTGTCCGAAAACGGTTCCGATCGGCTTGGCTACGCCCACCACTTGGAAACCCATGCCGTCGACATAGATCGTCTTGCCCATGGGATCGACCGTGGGGAACAGCTTGGTGGCCACGTCTTGTCCGATGAACGTAACAGGGGCTCTGCCTTCGTTGTCCGCATCAGTAATGTAGCGGCCGGTTTCCGGTTCCTCCACATCCATGTCAGCAATGTTGGCGGTCACCCCGCGGATATTAATATCGTCCAACGCTTGGGTTCCGAGGCGGACCTTGCCGTTGGTTCGCGTCTCCAGACCGACGGCTCGAGGCAGCCTCATTCCGTCATGCAGAGCTTCGAAGTCCTCCCAGGTGATATTGCGATTGCGGCGCATCGCTTTGAGGAAGTCCTGCTGGTTGGTGATGATGGGGAAGCGCATCACGAGACAGACATTGGATCCAAGATTGGCAACCCGATTCTGAATGTAAAGGTTTGCGCCAGTGATAACCGACACCACAAGGATCAGCACCGACACCGACAACGTAACGCCCAGCAGGGTCAGCGCAGAACGCAGCTTGTGCGCGCGCAATGCGGCCAGAGCCTCGAACGCCGGGTCGCGGAACACAGTTCCGTGACGCCTGAGTTGTTCTCCAACTCGCGAGACACCGAACTTCCGGACGCTGCCTCGCGGAACCGTGGCTTCCGTCGTTGTCGAGTGGGTGCGGTCCACACTGTAATCGTATACGAGGTTTAGCCGGAAATGGTTCCCGCAGCCCTGAGCAGGATCCGGGCGGCTTGGACGCGTTGGTGCTACCGTAATCGATGATCATGGATCAGGTGCTGGTTAGAAAAAGCGCCCAAGAAGTATCCCAGTCGAGGACGCTTTCTCCGAACAGCTCTCCCCCAAGAACTGCTCGCCGACAAAATAAATCCTCCGCTGAAAGTGGTTAATGGCACCGGCGAGGTAAAGTCCCGGCCCAAACGGGCTATGGAGGGCGGCGCAGGTTCATTGCTGTCATTATCAGTGACTAGTGTGTCATGTTCGGTGCCTACTACGGTATTCACGGTATTGATCCGGCAGGCGGAAGGTTGGACAGTATCCGTATACCCCCTTCCTCGTCGCCGTCCGTCGACCTGTACGACGTGGCCCGGCCAGCAGCCTTCAAGGGTAAAGGTAGGCTGTCATGCCTTACTCGATTCTCATCGTCGACGATAGCACTGTCGTACGGCGTTTAATCCGCGCCTACATCGAAGCATCCGGCGCTTGGCGAGTATGTGGTGAAGCAGAGAACGGCAGGGAAGCAGTTGAAAAGGTCAGAGAACTGCACCCCGATGTAGTGATCTTGGATTTCCAGATGCCCGTTATGAATGGACTTGATGCGGCACGGCAGATCGCTCTCCTGGCTCCCAACACCTCGATGTTGATGCTTACAATGCATAATGGCGAGGACTTGGCGAAAGATGCTCGGGCCGCTGGCATCAAAGACGTTCTCTCAAAATCCGCTGGCGTCGGGGACCATCTCATTACCTCGCTAAGAAATGTTGTACCGAACGCCAGGAGTTGATCGCTTAAGAAAAAACGCGGATGGAGATTTGGGAGCGCGAGCTTGCTGGCTGTATATGTCGCGATTACTTCGGTCGCGAGTCTGCTGGGCTATAGCAAACCCGAGGCCACACTTTAGGGATCACCATTCTGGTTGCAGCCGCAGCTAAACCTTGAAACTGCTGCTGAACTCACGCAAATCGAAAAAGGGCGGTCAGCATGGGACCGCCCTTTTTAGTGCAGCCAACTTGCCCGCGCGTCACGAAGGGAGGACTAATCTTTCTGGCGCAAGGCGGGGGAGCCCACAGGCCACGCTATTCTCGAATCACGCTCAGGCGGCATGAACCTCGCCTGGTTGATTGTCCGCAGGTTCGGGGGAGAAAGAGATCAGTCCGCTCGGGTCCATAACAGTTGCAGCGGTTCGCTTACACAGCCAGAACAGAAAAAATACCGATACGACTCCGAGGGTGGACCAAGCCATCAAGACGAATCGCAGGAGATGCATCTGAATAACCTCCCGAAAGTAGACGACGTGGCGGGAGACATAATAGCATATAGCAGCCACGATATACCATCTGCGTTAATCTCTTTTGCCCCGCAATTTTCCGCGTTAAATGGGGAGGACCGAACGCAGACGAAGCATGAGCTCCGATGGAAATTCGGACCTTGACGAATGGTTGTGCGTCAGCTGTGGTCGCACATCCGACGAGGTTATTCGCGAGCATGCCCAAGCCGAAATTGAATTGGTCGAGTGCGAACTGGGTTCGCGAAAAGCTTAAGCTATAGCTTCCTTAACCGCGACACTCCTTCTAAAAAAACGCCTTCTAGGAAAAACGTCCCGCGAATCATCCGGCTTGAACTTTGCGGGTATATGGTAGGGGCGGTCGTGAGGGTCCGAATGTCAGCCTCGCTGACGCTAACCCATGACCGCCGAGGTTCACCGCGAACCGTGACTCCAAAGTAGCGCGCGTTTCGGGTATGGGCAATACGGTGCGTACTGTATAACGCCTGCTGCCCTGTTTTAGTCGGTCAATCTCTCGAATCAAGGCCATCAGCGGAAAGTTCTTTTGCAAGGAATGCCACCAAATAGTGAGGGGAACGAAATGCGAATGGCTGTTCTATGGCTAAACTCTTTCGCCTTTTGCTCAATTCGTTCCCGACCGTCGCAAATTTTGCGACCCGCATCCACGAGGTCCGCATAGTTCGTAATGTTGTATCGGTCGAATTCGCTGCGCGTCTTATGCCCTGAGATTGCCATCGCCACTTTCTCAGGAATGCCGTCGCGGATCATGTTCCTTATCCCGGTTCGACGGAGATCGTGGAATAGAAGACCTTCGTATTCCTTCTCACATCCGCATGATTCGTGCAGGTGACAAAACCAACCGCCTCAACTAGACTGTGAAATCAGACAGTTACGCAAAAGCCGGGATGGCGGAACTGGCAGACGCAGCGGACTCAAAATCCGCCGGGCTTCGGCCCTTGGGGGTTCGACTCCCCCTCCCGGCACCAGCAACTTTGGTATCAACCGGTTACGGTCGTTACCTAGTACTCCCCTAGTGACTCCGGGATACGTTCCAAGGGCGGAAAGGAACCGCCCATGAACAGACGCGTGTCCGTGTGGAAGTAGGAGCGCCTCAAGAACGGACGATGGAGATAATGCAAGCCGGCCCTCGCGAAGAACGGAAAGATCAGACCGGACTGGGTGATCGTGAAGGGCAGGCAGAGCACTATCTTGAGGGAAACTTCTACCTGCACCGCTACGACGGCGGCCGGGAAATCTGGAAGAGGGTCGGCCTCAACGCGTAGGACGCCGTCGATGCAGCCGAGTTCGACACAGCTTATCTGGACGCAAAAGCAAAAGGAGTGCCCATCAAGCCGATCGACACACCCAACCTCACAATCGAAGCGGCTGCGCACGGCTGGCTCGAAGACGTGAAGCTGTCCGCCAGACTGAGACCCACGAACTTTACGATCACACCGTGAGGGAATTCAGAAGTTGGAATTCAAACGGTGGTCCGGGGCACAGGTTCGTCGCTGAGTTTACGCGACTCGGCCTTCTCACCTACAGGAAGTGGCTCATAACCAACTTGGGCAATGTTCCTCGCACAGCGGGGAACAAGCTGATTAGGATCAACCGCTTCATCAGGAAGACGCTAAAGCTGCGAGACGGCGAGGGCCCCATCACGATGCCGGAGCCTTTCTACTGGCGCAAACCGGTTTGTTGAATGGCCGATCCGCGACGACTCATTGGATACATGTCGAAAGACTGCAGGAGCGTTTTCCCGAGGTCCGTCTGACGGCGGATGTATCGATTGTCGATAATGGCGACATTATTACGGCGGGCGGCGTGATGGCGTGGGTTGATCTTGGGCTTCGATTGATCCACCGCTGGATCAGTCCCAGTGTGATGATGGCCACAGCCCGATTCT
Organism: uncultured Acidobacteriota bacterium; assembly: GCA_963696635.1. Classification (GTDB taxonomy): domain Bacteria; phylum Acidobacteriota; class Terriglobia; order Terriglobales; family Acidobacteriaceae; genus JABDBE01. The sequence continues at coordinate 238,961 of CAVOKX010000016.1, read as the reverse complement.
TTCTTGTGGACGCTGCCGGCCGCGAGCAGCGCTTCTATTCAACGTTTCGCTCCTAGGCTTCATCACGTAGATGCCGCCGTGCTCGATGTAAGAATCGAAAACCCAGCCGATTTGTTCTCCGGACTGAAGCAAGCGCTTCAGCATTCCGGTCCCGCGCTCATTGATGTAGTGACCGATCCAAATACGATTTCGTTGCCCTCGCATATCGAGCCCACAATGGTCGCGGGGTTCGGACTGATCATGGGAAAACTAGTCATCTCCGGCCGAATCGACGAGGTGGTGGACACGATGGAGACCTATATTCGACATAGATGAGGCCGCCTTTGCTGTCATTTTCGAGGGTGTAGAAAGGCCCTTGATGCAGGGACCGACGCAGCACAACACTGGATGTGGACGAGGGGGTTCTCGCATAAGGTAAAAGATCTGTGAAAATCAGACGACCCCTGTATAGGCAGCCGGAACGGAGTGTGCTAGATATCACATCCTGTTCCCCTTGAGTCCGCACCAGCATGAGGCTGGCGCCTGAGAAGTCGCCGGCCGTCAACTGACGGCGCACTACCGCAAAAAGGAAAGGCTTCCCGTGACTGCAAATAACAAAAGGAGGTAGTGAAAAAAAAGGAAACCGTGAAGATGAAAGCAAAAAGATGCCGACGATTGTGATCATCGTGGTATCCCTCTCTGTTTTGGCCAGCACGGACCTCGCGGCGCAGGACAGGTTCACGGTGAAAGCGCTGAACGGGGTCGCGTTTTCCGAGTTCGGCGGCTATGAAAGGCAATGCGCCTTTAGAAATGCTGTCCGAACAGAACCTCGAAGCCTGCGAGGCAGATTATCAACACCGTGGCAGAAAATTCATAGGAGGATTTATGGCAACGAGCAGAATCATACCGATGAAGATGACGCAGATGAAGGTGGCGCAAGTCCCCAAGCCAGGAGCGGATTTCGAAATCGTCGAACGCGAAATTCCTATGCCGGACGCAGGAAACGTACGCATCAAGGTGCAGGCCTGTGGTGTGTGCCACAGCGACGTGCTCACGAAAGAGGGCTTGTGGCCCGGAATTCAGTATCCCCGCGTTCCAGGACATGAAGTCGCGGGCATCGTTGATGAAGTGGGTGCGGGCGTTTCCGCGTGGAAGCTGGGCCAGCGTGTCGGTGTCGGCTGGCACGGCGGCCAGGACAACACCTGTCGCGAGTGCCGTCGCGGAGATTTTCGCAATTGCCGAAATGTGAAAATTTGTGGCATCAGCTATGACGGTGGATACCAGCAATACATGGTGGCTCCCGTGGAGGCACTGGTGGCGATACCGGAAAGTCTAAGCGACGCCGAAGCAGCACCGCTGCTCTGCGCTGGCATTACCACCTACAACGCGTTGCGGCACAGTGGTGCGTTTCCCGGCGATCTGGTTGCCGTGCAGGGTGTCGGCGGTCTGGGTCACCTCGGAATTCAATTCGCCAACAAGTTTGGATATAACGTCGCGGCTATCGGGCGCGGCTCCGAAAACGCGTCACTTGCCAAAAAACTCGGAGCGAGCGTGTACATCGATAGCACATCGGCGAACGCGGCCGAGGCATTGCAGAAATTGGGCGGTGCGAAGGTGATTCTAGCGACAGCCCCGAGCTCGAAAGCAATGTCTGAACTGATCGACGGCCTGGGCCCGAACGGCAAGCTCATGGTGATCGGTGCGACATTCGATCCCATTGAGGTCACGCCGATACAGCTCATTAGTGGAAGTCGAACGATTCAAGGCTGGGCCGCAGGAACACCGGCCGACTCCGAGGACACACTGCGCTTCGCCGAACTAAGTGGTGTGCGTCCCATGATTGAAACCTATCCCCTCGAGAAGGCGGCCGAGGCTTACGCGCGCATGATGAGCGGCAAGGCAGAGTTCCGCGTCGTGCTGACGATGTGAGATTTGCCAAGCGCCGAGGAGATCAAAATGTTATTACCTCTCACGCAGGTTCGCGATATCTTCAAGAACCTTGAACGGGTGAGCAAGGCAAGTTCTTTGCCCACGTGGGACTGGGCGGCACTGGAACTCCATTCCCTAGCTACCGCGAAGAATGGCCTTCAGGTTCGACAACCGGTACTGTTGGGTTTGCCGGTTCAGCGGCGACAAGATCGTTGAGGTCCGGGCATATCTCGATTCCGCTCTGGTGGCTCGACTTTTCGAGGAAAACCCAATGGCCGAGGCGGCCTGAACTCTAAAAGGCGATTGTCTCCGTAAGCGGTTAGCTCATTACTAACCTTATGGCGAACCTGCAGCCGTTCCGCCAAAGGAGGCGGATCATCCGAGCAAGAAAGTCAATCTGCTCTACGCCCATGCTTAGCCGTTCGGTGATTCTCCAGCCATATTTTTGTCCCGCGACCGCGGGCTAATTCTTTGAGCCTCAACCAGGGCGGTAGTCAGGGACTTGCTCATTGCTCTGGAATAACCGGTCTAACCCTTTACCGGTAACTCTCGCGGCCTTCCGGTTAATTTCCTCGACCTCTTTCCGTTCCCATCCTACGCTCGAGATTTCAATCTCTCCGTCCTGCGCGATCCAGAAAACAGTGGGCACGTTGGTCAGCCCGTAGGCATTTGAGACTGGATAGGTCTTCGTATCATCCAAAAGGATCGGGAAAGTCACGCCATAGTCCTTCGCAAACGCGGCCGTGTCTTTCTTTTCATTCTGAGAGATTCCAACAATGGTCACATTCTCGTCACGATGGGCTTTATGAATCCGCTCGAGAAACGGGAATGTGTATTGGCACACCGGGCAGGAGATTTTAAAGAACGCTGCCACCACCGGGCCGCGCGTCAGCGCATCGCGCAAGGAGAATTGCTTTCCGTCCATCGTTTGCAGCTCGAAATCCGGCGCGGATTTTCCCGCGGTCAGAGCAGCCATATTCTTTCCTCCGAAGATGTTACGAAACCACTTCACCGATGCCTCTATCTTAGATGATCTCGGCCGCGCGTAGAATCTTCCGCGCCAGCCCCGTCAAGGGCAGGGTCGTAACTCGGGAGGTCCGCACCCAACGCCCTTGCAAGCCATTGGGAACTGGGCTTCGCGTTACGCGGACCACATAGTCGGTCATGGTGATGGAATGGCGGAGCGTAAGCCACGCCGCAGGTGTGCCGTTCGCGTCGGGGATCTCGGGAAACTCCCACATGCCGGGCATCAGCGTTGCGGTCTTTGAGCGTTGGACCAGGAATATCGAACCGTCCCGCCAAGCGACCGCGTAATGAATTTCTCGCTTCGTCTGGCGAGCTTCTTTCCCTTGTCGGCGGAGTTCCCCGCGGGTTTCGCAAAAACTCGACACCGGGCAAAGCAGGCACTGCGGTTGTCGCGGGAGGCAGATCATAGCGCCTAATTCCATCATGGCCTGGTTGAAGTCACCGGGGCGCCGCTGACTCAGCAACGCTGCCGCCGCGCGCCACAGATCCTCGCCCGCGAGACTCTTTCCTTCCACGCGTTGCAAAACGCGCTCCACGTTCCCGTCCACGGCCGCGACGGGTTCGTCGAAGGCAATGCTGGCGATCGCGGCCGCGGTGTAGCGACCTATTCCAGGCAGGGACCGCAGGTATTGCGCGGTCCCAGGAAAATCTCCCCTATATTCCTTCACAACCTTCTTGGCCGCGGCGTGCAGCAGGCGGGCGCGCCGGTAATAGCCCAGCCCGCTCCAAGCCGCTAACACCGACGATTCTCGCGCGGAAGCCAGTTTTTGGATGGTCGGAAAGCGCTGCAGAAATCTCTCATAGTGATTGGTGACGGCGTTCACCCGAGTCTGTTGCAGCATGATTTCCGAGAGCCAGACCCGATATGGGTCGCGGTCCTTGCGCCAAGGCAAATCACGCTTGTGCCGGTCAAACCAGTGCAGCAGCAACCGCCGAAAATGCTGCCTTTCAGGGGCGTGCTCTATTTCACAAGTGTCTTGTTCTAACGTCATCTGTTCGGGCCGTACAACCTTAGGGCACTCTAATACCACAAACTATAGGATTGTTTCGGAGGATTTCGCATGGCGCGATTCTACCGCAAGGCGCCTCATCTGTCGGGAATCGTTGATCGCGCTACTTTGGTAGCATCCAGGGGTTTGACTCAGGATGCCTCCCCGTTGACCTTCGCTGGCAAGCAGGGAATAATGGCTGAGCCTGGTGTCCGCAATCTACGAGTGCCGGTTCACGCGCTCACGAAATCGAAGGAACTCCATGAACGACTTCAACCGCAAGGTGGAAGAAGCATCCGCGCGCATCAACAAGTCGGTGGCCGAGGCCGCCACGACCGTGGAGAAGGAAGCGGCGGAGTTGCTCAGCTATCTGAACGACGAGGTGGTGCCGGCTGTCCGCCAGCATTCCACCAAAGCGTTGCGAATCGCGTCGGAGAAACTGGCGCACTTCGCCGACTACATGGAGAAGAATCAGCCTCCCCGCAAGTGAGCAGTTCATTCCTGCGCCGTCCGAGCGGCGTTGGTGACAATTCGTCCACTACATCCGCAATTACTCTTGCTGTTCTTCTCCTCGCGTTTCTGCTGACGGGTTGCGCGGGACACAAACAAGCACGCGTTGATGTTCCGCCTCCTCCGCCGATGAGCGAGCCCGATTCACAGGCTAATTCGGTGGGCAGCGAGCCATCGGCCAAAGCGTCGGCATCCGCACAGCCTGATCGAGATGGGCTCCAGATTCCTGCGGATGCGAAGCCCATCTTGGTTGAGACTGGGCTGGCGAGTTGGTATGGTGCGCCTTATCACAATCGCCGTGGCTCCAATGGCGAACTCTACAATATGCACGCCATGACCGCGGCGCATCGGACGCTTCCCTTGGGCTCTATTGTGCGCGTGACTAACGTGAAGACCGGACACTCGGCGCTGGTGCGAATTACGGATCGTGGGCCCTTTGTGGAAGGCCGTGTTCTGGATCTCTCGCAGGCGGCGGCAAAGAAAGTGGACGTCTGGCAAGCGGGCGTCGCTATGGTGCGGATCGAGGTGTTGCGGGCACCGTCTTCCCTGGAAAGTGGCGGAAGATGGGCGGTGCAGATCGGCGCTTTTGAGAAAGAACACTCCGCGGATAAATTGGCCGATCATCTGTCGCACCGTTACCAGACGGCAAAAGTGCAATGCTTCAGCAGTCCGGTTGGCGACTGGTGGGTGCGAGTCCGCGTACTGGATGACGATCGCAAACGCGCCGAAGAAGTCGCCCATAACACCCAGACTCCGCAAGGTGCAATTTTTCTGGTGCGGCTCGATTAAGACTGGCGGCACCAGCGACTGCACTGCAAATTTTTCTTCCGATCAGATATAGTAGGCACGCGCTTCCCCCGTCTGCAGACTCCCGCGTTGTAGCGCGGCGCGTCTCCAATCCCAAACTATGGACGTGTCATGAACGACTGTCTGTTCTGCCGCATCATTCGCGGGGAAATACCCTCCAAGAAAGTTTACGAAGACGAACATACCTACGCCTTCGACGATATCAATCCGCAAGCTCCGACCCATGTGCTGATCGTTCCCAAGAAGCACGTTCGCGGGCTGAAGGAAGCCATGCCCGAAGATGCCGAACTGATCGGCCGCTGCCAGTTGGTTGCTGCGAATATCGCGCGGCAGCGCAGCATCGACGACGGCTACCGGATCGTGCTTAACGTCGGCCCTCGTGCCGGGCAGTCGGTTTTTCACCTGCACGTGCACCTGCTGGGCGGGCGAAACCTGCAGTGGCCTCCGGGCTAGAAATCGCTTTTGAAGGGTATACCCCTCCCCCCTCGATCTTTTGGAATCATGGGGTTAGGGCCGGACTACCCTCAAAATCTTTGAGGAATAAGGAGTTATACGCAAAATATTCCGAAATAAGGACTTAGCTGCACCCCGAGTTTAGATTTATCCGTTAAGGCTCGGCCAATCGCCAGGATTCCACTAAAAAAAATCGCTCTTTCCGCGCAAAATCCAGAAAACAAACGGTCGGAATTTTTCTTGCCTGCTAGATCTATGGTTCTAAAGGTAGTTACAGGCAAAATATTCAAAACATGGGAGTTATGGCGGCATCTGACTTGCCGCGGTTCCGTATTGGAACTGCGAATGAATGCCTGACGCCCAAGACTCTTGCCTTCACGATGATGGGTGGGGCTGAGCACTGCGTCCAGAGGCTGCGTTCTTGTCAGGTTGTCAAACCCGCATGATCCCAGGGTCACCTTAGGCCACGAAAATACCTGGTTGCGCTCGACGCACCTTGTACTATTTTCAAAGATCGACCCCGCCTGCGCGGCCTCCTTAGAGGTATTTTCGAAGCAAAGATGGACGATTATCTCGTAGATAATCTTTGCGTGTCTATGTTATCGCGATGGAAGGTCTGCGGTCAAGCAGAGGAACTGGCGTGCCAGTCATGGCGGGGAGGAACATGGAGAGTGGGGGCGAGGCTCGGGTCAGTTCGAAATACTTCGCGCGAGATTCCTCGGCCCGCTGGTGAAAGCGCGGGCCTTCGGGATGACGCCTTGGACCAGAAGACCGATTTGTTCCTCAGAAGAAGAAAAGCGGGCTGGCCGAAGACCCGGTTCCGAACTGGGAATCCCGCTGTACAGCGCGTCGTCGTGAGTAGCTTGGCGTGCATCCGGTGGCCCGCCGCCGCGATGTCGGCCAAAAGCCCCGCCCTTGTATCTTCGATTTCCAGACGTGACTACCATTAAGTCACGTTTCGGCGGAGAGGCCGTCCCGCCCTTAGGCCGAAGTTGAGCCTGACGAGAGAGCGGCCCCCGCCCCTTGTATCTTCGATTTCCAGACGTGACTACCATTAAGTCACGTTTCGGCGGAGAGGCCGTCCCGCCCTTAGGCCGAAGTTGAGCCTGACGAGAGAGCGGCCCCCGCCCCTCTCTTTTCGACGCCGTGGAGAATCGAAGGCCTTTTGAGCCTGCATGTTCAAGGTCGGCGCCAAGAGCTTGGCCGGGGCGGAAGCCGGAACCGCAGATTAACTCTAGGAGCCGCTCATGCACAAGTCGTCAGCCGAAGGTTTTCTCAGTTGTGGAATCGATGTCAGCGCCGCTCAACTGCTGGTCGCCCTGGAAGGCGAAGCCGGAAGCTGGCGGCAACGCAGTTTCGCCAACCGAGCCAGCGGTCATCAGGGGCTGATCCGGTGGTTGCAAAAGACCGGAGAGCGGGTGCGGATTTGCCTGGAAGCCACCGGTCGCTACAGTCTCGACCTGGCCCTGGCGTTGCACGCCACCTCCGGGATCGAAGTGGCCGTGCTGAATCCCAAGGTGGTACACGGCTTCGCGGTCACGCTGTGCCGCAGTAAGACCGATCCCGCCGACGCTCAGGTGTTGGCCGAGTATGCCCGCCGCATGTCCTTCCAGCCCTGGCATCCGCCGGGCGCTGCCGCTCTGGAACTGCGCACCATCACGCGCCACATCGCTGCTCTCACTCAGCAGCACACGCAACAGAGCAATCGTCTGCACGCCCTCTCCGCTTCCAGCACCGGCTCGGGTTGGGTGCGGCAGGATCTGAAACGATCGCTGCGCGATCTGCAGCGCCGGATGGAGAAGATGCGCCGCGCGGCTCTGGCCCTGATCGCCAAGGATGCCGAACTGCGTCCGCGTTGGGCTCGGCTGTTGAGCATGCCCGGCATCGGCGAGATCAGCGCCCTGTATCTGTTGGGAGAACTTGCGCTGTTGGCCCCCGGCCTCTCCGTACGCCAGTGGGTCGCACACAGCGGACTGGATCCGGCACATCACGATTCCGGCAACTCCGTGCATAAGCGGGCGCGCATCAGCCGCGCCGGCAATCGCTACCTGCGCCGCGCTCTCTACATGCCCGCCTTGGTCGCGGTGCGCCACGACCCCCACTTGCGCGCTTTTTACCAGGCTTTACTGGCACGCCACAAGGCCAAACTGCAAGCCCTCATGGCGGTGGCCCGCAAGATGCTGCACGCCATCTTTGGCATGTTTCGCGGCAACGCCGACTATGACGGCTCCCGCCTGTTCCCCGCGCTGGAAGTTGCGACCGCCGTTTAGCCGGGGATCCGCAGGCCGTTCGCTGACCAGAAATCCTTGCACCGCAGCCCTGGGGCGGGGGAAATCGTTCCAGTCGGGGAAGCGGAGGCCGGCTCTGCTGGAGAGCAACCGGCCAAGGAATACCCGGCTGGAAACTCATCACAGCCGATGCACCCGGGAGCGGCCAGCACCATGACCGCTCCCGGTGGCAGGAGCCCAACATCGGAGCGATAGATTTCCCCATGCCTAAAAAAACTCATACTCGTCCTTTCCTGCCCTCTCTCCACAGAAAAAACTGCTTGACGGGCAAGAGAGAATCTCTCGCAAAGAACGCGAGAAGGGCAGGGCACCCGCTTTTGTGTGTGGTGAAAGCATGGGCTAGCCAGCCACCCAAAGCATTGGTTTGTTTACTCTACTGCCCTGTGCCTGATAGTGACATAGACTGCGGGCTGCTGGGATCGTTGTCACTGATGGACAGAGTGCTCTTGATTGGGCCTTTCTGGTCAGGCGAAAATTCAACCTGCACGGTGCAGCTTTTCTTCGAGTCGAGCGTATCCGGACAATTATTCGAGGATAGTACAAAATCATGGGCGGCCTGGACCCCAGCTATGACAATCGCCGAGCTGTTGCGGTTGGTGATAATCACGGGTTGAGGCGGGCTCGTCGTGCCCACAGTCTGTGGCGCGAATTTCAAACTGGAAGGTTTGAAAACAACGCCTACGCCGTAGCCGACCAGATCCACACGCTGCGGGCTCGCCGGATCGCTGCTTACAATCTGAAGTGCTCCCGGCCACGAGCCGGAGGCATGTGGAAAAAATTTCACGTTGATGGTGCACGATCCATTGGCGGGGACGCTGGATCCACAATTGTTGGTGGCCGTGTAATCGGACACCGCCCGGATTGATCGGATACTCAAAGCATTTTTGCCGACGTTCGTTAGCTCGACTGGGAGCGTGGAAGAATGGCCAAGCACCTGGTTCCGAAAGTGCAGGAGCGTCGGTGACAATTGAACGAGGGCGCCCAATCCATGAACGATGGTCGATTGTGGGCTGCTACTGTCGGTGTCGTGGACGGTAATGGTTCCAGATATCTTCCCAGTGGTGGTAGGCGCGAAGGTCACACAGATGCTGCAGGACGGGGTGCAGCTTCCATCCACGGTTTGGGGGCTGAGTTCTGTACCCACGCTGCAGTAATGCACCTTTCCGGTAGAGCAGTCAATCGCGGCTTCTGTGCAGCTTTGGCCCGCCACCGAGAATTGCGGACTACTGCTGGTAATGGAGTTGATGGTCAGCGCGGTTGGTCTGGAGTTGTAAACATCCAATGCCTGGGTAAGCGCTGTACTGGGGACGCCTCTCACCGCCGTGCCCATGGTAATTTCCGCGGCCGACAGCAGGGGACAATTGCGGGTCTTGAGAATGAGCGGAGGCGACGGGTTTTGAGCGAAATTGAAACTGCCACTGATGTCGTTCGCCTGGGTGTCCCGATCTCCCAGAGGAGGTAGATTAAAGCGTTCCTCGATAAACTTCAGGATCGAAGAAAACTCATATTGGGTGTTTGAGATATATCCCTTCTTCGCGTAGGGGGAGATGACCAGCAGTGGCACGCGAGGCCCCAAACCGAACGCGTCCAGCGACGGCGGGGCGACGTGATCATAATCGCCGCCGAAATCGTCCCACACGATGAAGACGGCGGTGGAGTCCCATATCGACGAGTTGTTCATAATCGCATTCAACTCAGTCACGGTAGCGTTTTCTCCTTCGCACGTGCTGGTATGAAGACCCTGTGTAGCGACGAAGGGATGCTCGCTCTGCCAGAAGGGCGTCACCAGCCAACTAACGCTGGGGAGCCGGTTGTTCTCGACGTCGGTGATGAAAGTGCTGGTGTCGACCACGTTTGACCAGTCGGCCCCGTTGCGAACGTAATCGATAGCGTCGAAGGTGGACCAGATGTAGCCAAAATCAGAACTTGGGGGACCGTAGTATTTCCAACTCACTCCGGCGTTATCCAAGGTTTGCGCCATGGTGGCGAAACTGAAGCAGGGAAACTCATTCGCGATAGTGCCGTCTGATTGCAAGACCCGGACATCGTCATCATCGGGGCCATCGCAACCCCAGGGACTCATTCCGGGGTTATCCATGACGCCGCCCGATTCCGCCGCGATGGTATAGAGATGATTGGGAAAGCTGGGTCCGTGAAGCGAGGAAAACATGGCCACTCCCAAGGTGAACTCGCGTGCGTAGGCAAAATAGTTAGGAATGTCAGCTTCGCTGAACTGGCTGCACGTGAGGAAGTCGCCATTCAGAGAACCGGATAGAGGAGTGCCCAGGCTGATGAGATCGAAGCGGTCCATCTTGCCGCCATCCATCGCGAGCACGGCATCTTCCCAATTGTGGTTGACGTTGTGCGGATACCGATCGGGGGCGCGGTGCATGGGAATCAACTGCCCCGTGGAAGTCTTGCAGGTCTGAGTGCCGTAGTTCGAGTTGAACGCGCCGAACATGTTGTCGTAGGTACGGTTTTCCTTGACGATAAAAACGATGTGCTTGATATGTTGGATGCCTGGTGGTGATTTGACAGGCTGCGCGGCGGACTCACTGGCAGCCTGAGCGATGGTAGCGCTGGTCGCGAGAATCAGGAAGCCGAGTAAATAGACAAACGTATTTGCGACTTGGCCGATGAATTTATGCGCATTCACATAACCTCTTATTTATGCCTGAGTGGCAAGGCAGAAAAGGACGATTGCGATGACGCCAAGCGGGGGTCCGTGAACTCTCTACTCTCGGTCAGCACTCTGAGCGGAAAAGTGAATGAACGCCGAGGTGAGTCTGTTCCCAGGAAGTGGGCACCAAGATGGCGTTGCGCTTGAATTGATATTTCTCCTAATTTACTGCCTTGCGGCAAGCAGGAATTCCAGATTTGTCTCCTTAGCTCTGATACTGAGCGCATGGCGGGGGATTGGCGAGGAAGCTGATCACAGTTCGTGGTGATGCATCTCACCGAAGCAATGCTGACTCCGAAACTGGCTGCATGGCGGATGCAGCACTGAGCTAACCTCGGCGCAGCGTTGTGCGCGAGACCTGGGGCCCCCGCCGAGATTGAAACGGGACGCGGGCTTTGAAGCCCCAAGGATGGGTGCGTGTGATCCAAGCACCCGTCCCTTGCGAAAAGCCTGCAAGGAGCGGGGCACCCCAAACCTAATTTTTATTCGCTAAGGATGGTTGTTTCGACGACGTCCGGCTTGAGTACGGTGCGACGAGTGCGGAGATCCTTCGTTGGGAGTCCTTGGCTATGCCAAGGACTCCACTGTTTCAGGATGACAGCGTGTGAAGGCTGAGCTTACTCGGTGGCGGCGGCGTCTTCTGGGGCACCGTGGCGGCGTAGCAGTTGAGGCAGGTTTTGGGAGAAGGCGGAGCGCGGCAATACCATGTCGCATCCGACTTCGTGAGCCTTTTGCTTCAAGTCGCCCTGGACGTGGGAGAGAAAGCCGATGATCGAAGTCTTCTTCAGTTTGCTTTTTAGCTTGGGAATCAGAGTCAGCGGCTTGGCGTTGGTGTTGTTCATGTCGAAGATGACCAGGGAAGGCTTTTCTTCGCCGTTCTGCTTGATCCGCTCCAGCATATCTTTTTCGTTTTTGACGAATTCGACTTTGACGTTGAGCTTGCGCGCGGTTTCCTGAATCTTGGCCTGGAAAAATAAATCGTCGACGAAAGCGAAGATGCGCGAATTGGCGTCTTCGTTGGGCGGGAGCGGATCGGGTTCGGCAGGAGCATAGGACGGGGCAAAGCCGGGACGGCCGCCGCGGTTGCGCGGGCCTTTGTCTCCGTTGAGAGCGCTGCGATAGTTGTGATCCATGGGAGCGGTGTAGATGCCGCTCAGTTGCTGGCGATCGCGACCGCCGGGGTTACCTGCGCGATTGGACGGGCGACGTCCCCGCCGCCGTCTGCGTTGCCCTCCGCCGCCGGAGGGATTTCCGGGTCCAACATTCATATTGTTTCTCGTTGTGTAGTCTTGCGTTTCAGTCCACTTGAAGTGGGACTCTGTTTGCTGCTTTGATGCAATCGCATTCCGCGGGTACTTCACCTCGCGCACATGCACCGAGAGCGCGTGGAAACCCAATGCGGTTGGAGTTCATCCGTGAATGATCTTTGTCCGTCTAGGCGCCTGGAGCTAATGGGCGCGGGAGGCCAGCTAGGGAGCATGGCCGCTTGGGAACACTTTCATGGTATCTCTCGCGGCGGATAGAGCGCAAGTGCTAACTGGCGGTAATTTTGCACAGAAGTAACCGTAGAGGGTCTGCGGCCGATTAGCGTTGCTGGCAAGAACCTAGATCCCTCGCTTCGCTCGGGATGACAAAGTGTTTTTTGGTTACGCTTCGAGAGCGGCGCGGGAGACTCGTGAGCGTTTTGGTTCATGGCGGACGCTGCGGCCTTCGACGAGATTAACCAGTTCTTCGCCCAGGTTTTTGGCGTGATCTCCGGCGCGCTCGAAGGCTTGCGCCATCAGCAGGAGACTGGTGCTGTAGTCGCGGGGGCGGTCTTTACTTTTGCTTTCGAGATGGCGCTGGAAGACGGCGCGGCAGACCTGGTCGATCTGGGAGTCGGTCTTCAAAATCCAATTGGCCGATTCGAGATCGCGGTTGACGAAGCCTTTGTGGACGACTTCGAGCATGCGCTCCAGGATGTCCGCCATGGCAATCAAATCGCGGCGATCGTCGCGCAGGATTTTTGGGGTCAAGCGCTGCAGTCGCTGGGTTACGGACCAGGTCAAATCTCCAATGCGCTCAAGATCGATGATGAATTTGAGGCAGGCGAGCAGTTCGCGGGCCTCGGCTTCACTGACTTGGGTGATGGCGTGGGTAATGCCGTCGTCGATCTTGCGTTCGGCGCGGTCCAGTTCTTTCTCGCAATCCTGCACTGCAATGAAGGCCATGTTGGAGGAATTCTCGAGAAAGTCGCGGAGATTGTAGGCGGCATCCTTGGCGACCAGGCAGGCCTGCTGGACCAGTCCGGTCATTTCTTTTGTGGACTCCAACTCGTGAGCGGCTTTGCGTCTCATGATTAGTTTTGAAACTGTTCTGGCGACGATCGTTTCTGGCGACGATCAATGATATCGCTGGAAGGGCAAAGTTTTGCGGTTGGGTTATGTTAAAAGTTCGTGACAGATTGAAATGGGGCATTGAACCTGAGCTTCGGCTCTTCTTTTTTTTGAATGGCGAACAAAGCACGAATATGTTTTGCAGATCCGCGCAGCGAGAGCGGGTTTGATGGGGGACGGCGTCTGGCTCGACTAGACGGGCGAGAGGCCCGTCCTCCATAATGCTTGGGCGCATCCAAACGATCTAGACGCGAGAGATCTGGTTGAGGAGGGTGCTGGTGGGCAAGAACTTCCCTGCCTGGATATGTTCGATCACCGGCGCTTTGATTTGCGCGCTGATGGTGGTGTGGGCTTCGTCGGGGCAATCTCAAAACGCCGGAACTGACCAAGGCAGCGCAATTGAGTTGGATCAGCTTCTGCAGAATCGGGACTATCTGAATCTGGAGAAAGTGCTTTCGTCGAAATCAAAATTGAGCGATTCGGATCGCGCCTTTTTTGAGGGAGTGATGGCAAACCGCCGCAACCGGGTGGGGGAATCCATCCGGAGGCTGGAACCGCTGGTACCGGGCTTATCCACCACCAACAAAGGGCGGGCCGTGATTGCGTTGAGCACGCTGGCGGATGATTACGAAAAGTCGTTTCGCTACTCGGATGCCGCGGACACTTATACGGAGTTGGAGAAACGCTTCGGACCGCTGATGGACGAGTACGATCGGCGAAGAGCGAATACAGAAGCGGGCCGGTGGAATCTGCTGCGAGGCGCGCCCACGCAGTCTGCCGAGGTGAAGGCGGCTTTCACGGTGCCGGTCACGAGAGACAAGGTAGGACTTCCAGAGGTATGGGTAGAGATGGGCAAGTTTCAGGAATCGATGATCCTGGACACGGGAGCAAACCTTTCGGTGATAAACGCCAGCCTGGCACAGCGACTGGGGCTGAAGCTGTCAGATTCCGCGGCGACATCGAGCGGAATTGCCGGACGCAGGATGGCAGTTCACACGGCAGTGATACCCGAGGTTAGGTTGGGCGAGGCGAAACTAAGAAATGTTGCGGTGATTGTTATTAATGATGACGACCTGGTAATTCCTGACATGCAGTATCGCATTCCCGGCAGTATAGGGTTTCCAGTTTTGTCGGCGCTGGGGCGAATCACGTTCTTCAGGGATGCGCGATTTGGTGTCGGGCAGAAGGCCGGTCCGGTGGGCGAAGAAAATCTGTTTCTGCAACGGCTGACACCGATTGTGGCCGCGGAGGTCGGAGGGATGGAAAGGTTGTTCACCATCGATACGGGCTCGGCCGGATCATTTTTCACGATGCGATACTACCTTGAGCACAAAAATGATTTCGCAGGGCAAACGAGCAGCGATTTCGATTTAGAGGGGGCAGGCGGGGTGCGAACCTATCCCGCGTATGCCACCGGCGAGTTGAACATAAAAATGGGTGGAGCGTGCATCGAGGTGAACGAACTTCCGGTGATCAGCCAATCGATAGGACTGCCGGATGAAAAGTTCTACGGCAATGTGGGACAGAGTATTCTCGACCTGTTCAAGAGTTACACGTTTGATTTCCAGAATATGACTTTCAGCGCGGAGGGGAATACCTGTAAGCAGGGTGAGGCAAAATAGAGCGACTCTGCTGTCCTCACTGCGACTTCTTCTCCATTGTGTAGGTCACTTTGGTGCCGCGCTCTTTATCGGTCTCCGTAACCTTCATCGATTTGCCATCAGGGGAAACGGCCATGACGAGCCGGTAGTGGATGGCTCCATCCTGCTTATCTGTTTCCACGATGGTGCGGGCATTGATCTGTTTAAGCGAGACGGTGCTGTGCACCGGATCGCCGTGGATCAGGTAGTCCTTGCCGTCAAATTTGGCGTCGTAGCCTTCACCACCGGGATTGGAAGCCTGCAACCCGTGCAGCGTGCTGTGGTAAGTCACGGTGACTCCGTTTTCAGAAGTAATGTTGATCTTCTGCGCTTGCCATGATCCGGAAATTGCATTTGAGCCCGCCGGATGGGGGCCAACCCTTTTGTAGGTTTCTTCCGCGGTGATGGGTTGGCCGGTGGGAGCGGCTGAGTCGGTAAGGTTTTGCAGCAGAGTTTCGCCGTCGGGAGAAACCTTGTCGGTTTCTGAATAAACGATCTTGTTGTCTTGCTTTTCTGTCAACTCGACGCTGCTGTCATCGATGACGCGAATGCAAACCGAACTGAAATAGGGCGACCCGGGGGTGGGGTAATCTTTACCGTCGGCATTTGCCTTGATCTTGGGAACGCAGCTTGAGCATTCGTAGACTCCGTCCTGCAGCAGGTAAACTTCCGGCTTTGTGGGTAGCTGGGCGTTCTCCAACTTAGCGACCCAGGTTCCATCAAACGGACTTTGCGCAAGCAGTACTGCGGGGAACAACAGCAACAGCGAAAATACGATTTTCATGCATTTGTCTCCTTCCCAGTGTCCTGAGTCAGAAATTCGTTGATGAACCTTGGAGGCACGGATGGTTAGTGATCCGCAGGCTCCGGGGCTAAAGCCCGTATTTTCAAAAAGCGCACTTGCGGCGTGGCTGAAGCCACGCCCTTTCAAAGCCGGCTACATTATCAAACAACTTCTGACTCGGGACACAGTCCTTCCCGGTAATGAAATCGGGGAACGTTTAGCTTGAGCCCGTTCCCCAAGTCTGGGGTGGCGTTAGCGGCCATGAAAACCGCCTCCGCCGTGGAAGCCTACGCCACCATGAAAGCCGCCGCCATGGAAACCGCCGCCGGCGCTGGGGCCGCCGCCGTGGAAGCCACCGCCACCGAAGCCTCGGGACCCGCCCATCATTCTGGGCCCGGAGTGAAAGCCGCCGCCTGCAGATCCTAGTCCGTGGTAAACGCCGTTGGCGTAATTGCGGCCTCCTACGTAGTGATCGCCTGGGCCCCAATTATGAACGTCGGAACTGAAGTGGCGGTAGGTGGGTCTATAGCCGCGGTATCCATTGCCGTAGCCTCCATACCCACGGCCGTACCCTCCATATCCGTACCCGTAAAATGGAGCTTGATACACCCACCAGGGCGAGTAGAATCCCCAGCCGAAGGGGCTGTAGAAAATTCCGTCGCCGGGAATGAAAGTGAAGGAGTCGAAATACGGGTCCCAATACCAATCGGCGCCCGACCAACCGGGTCCCCATGGTCCCAATCCGATGTTGGCGTACATGCCGGCGGCGTCGACATTGGCCTCTGCAAGGTAAGCGGATCGCAGGCTGCTCCAGCGATACAAATCGTCTTGGGCGTACGATTTTTTGTCGAATTTTCGCGGTTTCACCGGAGCGTTCGAGTTGAGGCTGAGTTCATGCCCGCCCTTTACCGTGACTCGTTTATCGCCCTCTTCAACCGCAGCCTTACCATCAAAGACGCGCAACTGACCTTGATTCAAGTCGAAGTCATACAACCCGGTCTTTAAGAGTTGCGTAGTGGTCCCGCCGTCGGTGATGCGAATATCATTCTCCGGGTGCAGTTCGGCGACTTCGACCATGGCGTGGCCCTTGTCGAGGTCGATCTCGGTGTTGGTAATGCTGGGGGAGATCATTTTCACCGAACTGTTATCACCGACACGCAGAAAGACACCGGGGGTCAGCAGAATTTCAGCTTTGCCGTCTTCCGTAGTGAGCTGTTGACCGGGCTGCAATTGAGCCGAGCCGATCGATTTGGAGTCGAGGGTTTGGTCCCCGATGGAAACTTTTCCTTCCACATAGTTGAGACTCCCTGGCACCGCGGATTTTGCGTTCGTATCAGCAGCCCACGCGGACGCAGATAATATCGCGGCCAGGAAAAGGCCAGCAATCGCTTTCACCCTTGGCAGCCGCATATTGATTCCTCCTCACCTCTACTATGTTTGATGAGGGGAATCACCTATGTGATGCACTGCGGAAAGGGGGAAATGAAGGAAAAGAATAGCCGACTGATCAAATAATGCTCATAGCTTAGATGCACTCGGATGGAAAAAAGAAAGCAGATTCCTCGGGCAAATTGAGATTTCGAAATATCACCCGCATTATTGATTATTTTGGGCAACCTTCCGATATGCCCGGAGGTTCGTATTGGTTAGCGATCTAGCATGGTGAGGAGGCAAAAAAATGAATGTTCGCAGCGTATCAGCAATTATTTTCTGTTTCATTCTGGCTTGTGCGGTGTTCTTACCATCGGCTCAGGCCTCCGAGTGGAATCAGCAGACAAAACTTTACTTCAACGAGCCGGTAGAAGTTCCGGGGGGCGTCCTGCCCGCGGGCACCTACTGGTTTGTGCTGCAAAACAATCAGTCTGACCGCAACATTGTGCAGGTATTCAGCTCGGACTGGTCGAAGCTGGAGGCAACTTTGATGACCGTGCCAACCGAGCGTAGGCAGACGACCAGTGACATTCAGGTCGAGCTCGCGGAGCGTCCACACGATAAGCCGGAAGCGCTGCTCAAGTGGTACTATCCGGGCCGGTTGACAGGGCACGAATTCTTCTATTCGGCGAGGCATGAAAGAGAGTTCAGCCGAGACCGCAAGCGGGATGTGTCGGCTGAACCTCTGACCTTGAGAAGCGCTGCTGTGGTTCAGCGGTGACGATTCGCAGAGCCAGAAGGGTTGGTCCCACTGGGGGCTGCGTTTGAGCCAATCGGGCGGTCTGGATTAAAACGGATCGCCCGTGGCCTGGTTGGGCGCCTAAGGGTCGCCTGGTAGACGATGGTCAACGCGATCGCCAAGGATCAAAAGATCATGGATCAAAGATCATGGTTCAAAGTTATGGCGTCTTGTTCACGCGCAATAGCATCCCGCTACCAGCCCGGACATTCACATCGCCTCTGTCTGACGCCAGGGTGATCTCGCCGACTGGATTACTGCGTCCCGCGTGAACGATCGCCAAGTTCGGGAGATCGTAAACTCCGCAGGCATCGGAGGAAAACACCCACAGCGCTTGCAGACGGTCTTTGTCATCGACTTCACCTCGACATTTCGTGCCGGGTTTGGCAGAGATGTGAACCAGCACGCCGTTATCCGTCGGCTGGCCGACAGACACCAACCCATTTGCGACCGGCCCTCCGCCGCGGTAGACAACCTCGCCGCCAATCTGGTCTGTGGTCCAGGAATTCTGCGCAGTTCCGCGGTCGGGGCCAGACTCCGGAACTTGCGCCGCCTCGACTGCCATCATGGATGCCAGCGCCCTTAGATTGGTAGTGACCGGGATGCGCTGCTTGCCAATCACCAATGTGTCGAACCGGACGGATATCTGCGCGCCGGCATTCGCCGGTTTGACATCGATCACGTGGCCGATAACTTTTGCGCCCGCATGAATTGTTGATCCCGGGGATAACGGAACATCCTGCATAATTCTTGCCGTGATGACTTGCCCAGGTTTGAGCTTCCGTGAATTCAGGGAAGAGTTCAAAGCAACGGGGAGGATTGTGCCGGCGGGAATTGAGCTCTGCGCGAACAATTGCGCCGTGAAAATGATCAGACTGATCCACAGTATGCGTTTCATGGAAATCACCTCTCAAATTATGTCATCGCTTGTCGCCTCGTAAACATGTTCCTGCTTGTTTCGCCGGGTTTCAACGGTCACCGACCTCCGGCTAGGGGTCTCTGCTCCCAAGTAATGGTAAGCGGGAAAGAGACGCCATCATCCAACACGTAGATAACCTCGATGCCGAGGAGCAAAAGCGTGGCTTCAATGTGGGCATCAAAACGTCGGATGCCACCGCCGTAAGAAAAGACCACCGTGCTCCTGGGTGGAAGCCATTTCAGCAAGTGAGGCAATTCATCCTCGGCGACCGTCAGCGCTCCGGGATTTACCATGCGCCGAGCGTTTCTTTCGCCGTCGGTGCACATCTCAAAGATCACCAGGTCTGGATGGCGCTCCGCCAGTTCATGCAGCACAAAGCCGGGGATGGCAACATAGTTGATCGCCCTTTGCGCACAGCCACAGCTTTTGTGAAGGTTAGCGTCACGTCGTGATGTGCTGCAAATCAGCAAGGCAGAAGCACAGACTGCATAGAGAATTAGAATCGTCTCCATAGTGCTCGGGTCCCTTCCGTTCCTTCACCAGCGGATCGATTTTATACAGACCCCGGAAGTCTTTCTTACTCCAAAATCGTCTCAGGCGGGTAAGTATGCGCCTGGATCGTTGAACTGACTCGGTTGACCTTTTGGCCAGGAGTAGAGCCGGGAAGTGTCCACCAGAATCTGGCCATCCGGAGCCATTTCGATCTGGGCCCGGTCCATAGGCCGTGGCGCCGGCCCCTCAAAGTTGATTCCCTGGTCGTCGTAGCCGCTGCCGTGGCAGGGACACTTGAATTTATCTTCGGCCGGCTTCCAGTCAGGAGTGCAGCCCAAATGGGTGCAACGCGCGTAAATGACGAACAAACGATCGGGAGTCCGGTCGACCCAGATGCGGTATTTTTGCAGCCACTTTTCGTCAATTCCCAGCCCGTAGTCGGAGGGAAAGCCGATCTCAAAAACAGTGGCTGGTTCGAACAAAACTCGCGGCATGAAAAATCTGAAAAATGCGATGAACCATGCGGCCAGAAAAGCGGCAATGCGACTCCAGGCAAAGCGCCGCCGTCCCCGGTTGGGTTCTGTGTCCGGCGGCCCAGCGGACGGGATGCCGCCGGCAGGCGCGGCCTTGGAAGTGCCTACCGCCGGGCGGCCAACGTAGCGGGTGGCGTCTAACTTGGCGGCGGGAGACTTGGTCGAGCTGCGGTTCTGGGTTACCGGCGGGCTCTGGCCGTCCTTCGTTGATTCGATTTCCAATTCGCCGGGCATGGCAAATTCCTTGCTGCTCGGATCAACTCATCTCATTTTCCCAGTCTTCGAAGGCGCCTTCCGGGCGTTCCGAGTTCTGAAGATAAGAGTCGAGAAAACGA
Source organism: uncultured Acidobacteriota bacterium (assembly GCA_963696635.1). Taxonomy (GTDB): domain Bacteria; phylum Acidobacteriota; class Terriglobia; order Terriglobales; family Acidobacteriaceae; genus JABDBE01. The sequence continues at coordinate 219,052 of CAVOKX010000016.1, read as the reverse complement.
AGCAAAAACGGCGTCTGGCTATCTACGCCGTTGAACAACAGAACCGGAACCCTGGGTTTGATGCGCTTCATCTCTGCCTTTACGGCAGCACCGCTGGCATCGGGCAAATTATGTTCCAACAAAACACCCAGCACGGCGTGCGCCCTGATTAAATTCAGAGCCTGCTCACCCGTGGTCGCCGGCATTACTTCATAACCAGCCGTTTCGAGCATGTACTTCAACGCACCCATATACTCGGCGTGGTGCTCCACACAAAGAACCTTTATTTCAGACATCAACTTCACTCCTTTGATAATCCAGTGCCGCTATGGTTCGACCTCAAACCCCCACGCAGTCAGAAGATCGCTGGGGACGTACTTTTGTCCTCGGTTGCTGCGAACCCATTCCTTGAGTTCGGCAGAGTTTTGGTACTGTGCCGGAGAGAGCCCCATGTTCTCCACTATCTGGTCGAAGGAAGCGGCCTTCTGAAGTGGCGTCGGCACCACGCCCTTAGCACCCCAACTTCGATACGCATATCTTTTCTTTTTCAAGCTGGCCTCACTTTTTCAAGCTGACCTCACTGTCCAGGCCCTGTCCGGGTGCTGCCGGTCGCAACACAAACCTCTTCGGCCTGTCGAAGCCGCGCCCTTCCAAGCCGCTTCGCAGGCCGAGTTTTTCGCCAGCCAGAGGCATTCGCTAATCGCAGTTCGGAATCGCCGACGATATCGCATCGGACGAACTGCACTCATGCCTGCGCAACACTTGCTGGTGTGACAAGATCCAGACCCCGTCACCGTTGGCCACGAAGATCAAGCCGCGGGCATCGTCGGGCAAAATGTTCGTGACTCCAGTAAAAGTCTGAACGGTTTGCGGATGCGCCGGATTACTTACGTCGAGCACGCGAACCGTCTGCGGCCCACTTCCGCCGCCGCGAGCTCCTTCCCCACTTCCCTTTGCTGGAGGGGTGCCGACACTAGCAGAACCCTGTGGCTGTTCTGCGATCGCCAGCCCGGAACTCACCGTGATTAAGTTCTCCTGCGACACGTGACTAATGGTTTTCGGCTTTGCTGGCTTGGTCACGTCAACCACCGTGAAACCTTGCTCCGAGGCTTGCTGCACGTAGAGGTACAGTTTTCTGCCGTTTTGCTGCAGGAACATCTGTCGCGCTCCGCCTGGCATGGGCAAGTGAGCGATCACTTTCGCCTGCAAGTAAGACGGATAGAAATCACCGGCTGAAGCGTCCGCGCGCGTGGTTAGGAAAAGTACTCCGATCGCCAGCACTGCGCATGCCAGATTTCCTTTCTTCCAAATTGTTTTCATGGCATTTCTCCTTTTCTGAATCGCCGCATGGCCCGGGCTTCATCCCGCTTTTTTCAGCGCGGACAGCCGCTCTCCCGCATGCGATTGGTTTTTCAATTTTTCTTCTTGCTCAAATTCGCGCTGGCAACGAAGACAGTACTGAGTCCAGGGCAGAGCATCGAGCCGCCGGGGATTGATGTCGTCGCCGCAAGACGCACATACTCCGTAGGTACCCTGTTGAATTCGAGCCAGGGCAGCTTCGGTCATGCGTACCTTCAGTTGGCGGTCGCCTCGTTGTTGAAACAAGGCTTCTTTCGAGAGGGTGGTGGTACAGATGTCGCCGACATCCTTGGGATCGTCAGAGTCCACGTCACGGGCTTCATCTCCCAATCGTTCGAGGGACCTCAAGGCTTCCTGGCGCTCGGTTTCAAGAATGCGCCGGCACCGGAGAATTTCTGAGCTGTCTGCCTTCTTTGCTTTCCACGATGGTTCTAGCCTCATATGTTCAAATCTCCTAAGTCTCCTAAGTTTTCACACCGCTCCGCATTCCGCAGATAGGCGTCGAAAGAGCGCAGCATGAATGGTGTGTCGCTGCCGATCCCTGCAAACAGCATGATGGGAACGTCTGGCCGTATTGCTTTCAGCTTGGCCCGCAGGGTGGCGCCGGTTGCATCCGGCAAATTACATTCCAGGAGCACTCCGTCGATCGCCTGCCTGGTCAGCAGATCGATGGCCTGTCCTCCGGTGCGTGCTGGCATGACTTCGTAGCCAATCCCTTCGAGCATGTATGCCAGTACGGCCATGTCCTCGGGTTGGTCTTCAACGCACAAAATCTTCATTCCGCTCATTTGTATTCTCCAATTTTGAAATTTACGGGAGGTTCATTGTTTGGCCGCGTCCCCGGCAGGGCTCCATTCATTGCAAACATGAGCCTCGCCCTCTCTACTTCCGGAAGCGGATTCGCCCGAGGCAAGATCTCCCGCAGCGCCCAGTCAATTCGATAAACGCTTTCCGAAATGATCCGAACGCATTCCTGATTCTGGCTGAGATCCGCCGAAGCAGCGATGGCCATCAGGGCGTTGCGGATATGATGATTGATCTCGGCGATGACTTGGGTCCGAGCCAGCATGGTCTGATATTGGCGATGCACGACGCTTATTACTTTGCCCACCAATAAACTGACCACTAACGCGGTCAAGGCTTCGGCCAACCATCTCTCCTTGCGGCGTCCAAGATCCGGAACCAACAGATAGTGCATGAACTCAGTCATAGCGAAACATGCCAAGCCAACACCGAGCGGAATCAGCGTGTCAATCCACTTGGAATGCAAATTGTTGAACCGGTTTTTTTGTCCGGTGGAAAACCTTGCTGCCAGGAAAGCAACCATGGGCCACCTCCAGTGCCTGTACATTCCGGGACTGCCGAAAAGGTTTACTGAGGTTTGGGCCGGAGCGGGTTAGCTAATCGGCGGAGGGCGATTGAAGTGGAAGCCTTTGGTCTGAACCGTGGAGGAAAGCTGTGGCGTGAGTGTCGAATGAGGAGATTCGACCGCGGGAGGAACTGGGAAGAAAGTAGCGGCGGGAGCGCTCCATCTCACCCCGTTGTTGTCGAATCGAGGTCTCTCGTCGTGGTGTAACGCGGCTGCGACTGTCGAGTGAGCCGTGGGGGCGGGTGCGAAATCTGGCGGAACATTTCGTGCGGCGAGAAGAGCAAAGAGCGCAGCGGACGCAAGTATGGCTCGAATCCACAACGTTCGACGGCTATCTCCCCGGAAATACCGCTGCGACATGCGCACCCTTTCAATTGTGATGATTGTACAACGAATTTGGTTACCTAAATTTTATCTTTAGATGTCTTTTGTCCTCAGTCCATCCTCAGTTGCGCCGATACTTTGACAGGCGTGTTCCCGCTCGATGGTGGTGTCCCGGGGGATCGGACCGCAGCCCAATGCCGTAAATAGAGGTTTTCTGAGTTGGGCAGCGACCATGTCTCAGCCCCTCTGTTCTACCCCGAGGTCAAGGGCTGGCAACAACCAAAATCGCGGCCAAGCCATCTTTGTAGATAAGGAGGAAATATGTCCTACCTCCGGTTTTTGCTGGTTGCCACATTGTTTCTAGCTGCGATGGCGAACGCCTGGTCGAAAAATCTGCCGACTCAGATCAAGGTGCTCAGCGCGGAAAGCAGCCAGTTTCAAGGCCCCCCGTTTCCGCCGCCCAATTGTGAGTTTCGCGACATCTCCGCCTATTGCTACAGCTCAAGCCCGGTAACTTATACCGAACACACGATGCTTGTGCAGGAGCCCAACGGTAAGTCGCTAAAAATCGGATGCACCGTCTATAACCAGTGGTCGCGTTGCGCCACATTGCCCGTGAATCAGAGCTTTCACGCCTGGATAGGGAAACATAGCCTGAAGATCGCGTATGTGGATCAGCACGGCAAAATGCGTAAGCAGGTTTACGAAATTCTTCCGGAAGGCGGGAAAGAAGCCTGGCGAATAAATTCAGGGCGGGGCGTCGCTTCTGATATAGTCGGGCTGTGAGTATGGCGCAAAGCCAAAACTCGCTGTTGGGTGCATGTCCGATTCGTTACCTACTGGTTGGCCTCTGCTTGCTGGCACTGACCGGAAGCCTGGTTACGCGCACATTTCATCTCAAGGTTCCGCATTGCGTCACGGCACAATCGAATTCGCCGCATGCAGTGCGTCAGCATTTGGATCGTGATGCGGTTCGGTGGGCGGCTCCAGTTCCAAGCGTCGTTCCGCTACGTCCTTGGCAACGGCATTCATCCATAGCGATTGCGCAGTGGCCGCTAGCAAGCGTGATTTTAGACGAGAATCTCTACAATCGACCTCCTCCATTTTCCTGCTGAAACGGATTCTGCTCCACAATTAGCCGATGTTTCGAACGCGCTCGGAGTCTAACCCCGGCAGATTACGCCTTGGGCTTGATCCGCGCGTTTCACGACAGCAGAGAAGGGGGTACCCATATGAAGCGAGTGCTGCTTCTCGTGCTATTGATAGTTTCGCTGGTTGAACTCGCGTTAGAGCGCGATAAGGTCTACTTGCTCTTCTCTACCGCAGCTCTTGCTGGTTGGCGCGCACCTCATCGAGCAGGCGCGTCGCGGCTCAAAGTTCTGCCAAGATAGCTTTCGCGGGGGGAGACGCGGCAAATGACGATGCGACCACACCCTTCTCCACGGAACGGGTGTACGCGTCCAGCTCACATTTTTCGGAGGATCACTATGAGAAAGCTGAGTTTACTCGCCGGTCTGGTTACCTTGTGCCTGATGGGAAGCAGTGTTTACGCGCAGCAAGTTGACCTGGCGTTTGGGGTCAGTGGACTTTCTGCTCCGGCCGGCACGAACAATTCCGGATTCTTCTATCCGACCATGGGCGGAGGAGCGTACCTGGGATTCAGCGGAGATTTTCTGCTGAAGAATCGTCTGGGCTTTGAGGGCGAGTTGTTCTGGAGGGCTAGTCAAAACTTATATGGCGGATATCAGCCATTCCGTCCGATCTTTTACGACTTCAATGCGATCTGGGCTCCGCGGCTCACTAAGTCCATCACGGCTGAAGTCTTGGCCGGGATCGGGGGCGAGAATCTCCGCTTCTATACGGGCACTGTGAACTGCGATTATTTTACCGGCAACTGCACCAATTACGTCAGCAGCAATCACTTTATGGGGGACTTTGGTGGGGGCATACGTTACTACGTTTGGCACAATGCCTTCGTTCGCCCAGAGGTACGTCTTTATCTGATCAATAACAATGCCGAGTTTAGTTCCGACCGCGCAGTGAGATATGGTGTATCGATCGGCTATTCCTTTGGACGTTAGTGGGCGCGCGTTTTCATAAATATCTCCTCGCAAAGAAAGCGACGGCAGCATTTGTGCATAGGACGGAGGGAGGAAGAGACGGTTATCTTCCACGAGATTCATGATTGTGCGTGATGGCTCAAAACCCGACACGTCATCTTGGAAAGACGCGATTCTAGGCTTCTAGCGCCTGCGCTAATTTTTCCCATTCCGACAGAAAATTTTGAAGTTGCAAGCGGACGTGTTTCAATTCCTGAGTCCGCCGTGTCGTCTCTTCGGCGCTGACAAAGGTTTGCAGCGCGGCTTCGCACTCGGCGATGGAAGATTCGGCGCGGGCAATCTCGGATTCGAGTTCCTTCACCCGATCTTGCATCTGCTTACGCTTGATAGGATTCAGGCGTTTGGATTTGGCGTCATCAGAAGCCGCGACCTCATTCTTGTTGCCGTTTACCGGCTGCGCAATTGTCGTGGAGCGGCTGACGGTCTCCTGCAGTTTTTCGGCGCCGCCTTCTTTCCGCCAACGATAATCTTCGTAGTTGCCGGGATAGACTTCCACCCGGCCGTCGCCGACTTCGAATACTCGAGTGGCCAGTTTGTCGATGAAATAGCGGTCGTGCGAGACGAAGACGACCGTGCCGGTGTAATCCATCAGCGCTTTCAGCAGGACGTCTTTGGCACGCATATCGAGATGGTTGGTGGGTTCGTCGAGCAAGAGAAAATTTGCGGGATGCAAGAGCATGCGCAGCAGGGCATAGCGGTTGCGTTCGCCGCCCGAGAGGACGCCGATGCGCTTGAAAACGTCGTCGGCCGAGAAAAGAAAACAGCCCAGCAGGCTTCGCAGTTCGGTCTGGGTGGAACGCGGCGAGAGTTCGCCGATGTCGTCCAGGATGCGCGCGTCCGGATTGAGTTCTTTGTACTGATCCTGGGCAAAGTAATCCGGCAACACATTGTGGCCCAGGCGAAATTGGCCTCCGGTCAGTGGTTCCGTTTCCGCAAGCAACTTGATCAATGTGGATTTGCCGGCGCCGTTCACGCCGACAAGAGCAATGCGGTCGCCGCGCTCGATCATGAAGCTGACTTTGCGAAATACTTCCTTCTCGCCGTAGGATTTTGCCACATCGATAAACTCGGCTACGATCCGGCCGCTGGGTTTCGGCTGCTGAAAGGAGAAGTGGATTGCCTTTTCCTCTTCCGGGAGCTCGATGCGATCGATCTTTTCCAGTTCCTTGATGCGGCTCTGCACCTGCTTGGCTTTGGTCGCCTGATAGCGGAAGCGATTGATGAATACTTCCAACTGTTCGATGCGCTCGTGCTGATTGCGATAGGCGGCTTCGAGTTGCTGCATGCGCTGCGTCTTCGACGCCAGATACTTTTCGTAATTGCCGGGATAAAGATGGATGCGCTTGTTCCAGATCTCGGCAATTTTGTTGACGGTGACGTTGAGAAAATAGCGGTCGTGCGAGATCAGGACAAAAGCGTTGGGATAATGCGTCAGATACTCTTCCAACCAGTTGCGGGCTTCGAGATCGAGATGGTTGGTTGGCTCGTCGAGCAGCAGCAGATTCGGTTCTTGCAGGAGCAGCTTGGCCAAGGCGATGCGCATCTGCCAGCCGCCGGAGAATTCTTCGGTGCGGCGATGCCAATCTTCTTTGCGGAAACCGAGGCCCATGAGCACGCTTCCGACCTGGGCCTCGATGGCGAATCCATCGCGAGTGCGGAATTCGTGCTCGATACGCTGATAGCGTTCGGCGACCTGCGCATATTCTGAAGACGAATGATCAAGTTCCGGCATGCACGCGGTCAGGTCTTCCATCTCCTGCTCCATGTCATGCAATTCGGAAAAAACCGCCATGCATTCGGCGAAGACGGTGCGGCCCGAGAGCGTGAGCCCGTCTTGCGGCAGGTAGCCGGCGCTGATGCCCTTGGCGGTGCTGATGGAACCGTAATCGAGAGTCTCAATCCCGGCGAAAATCTTCATCAAAGTGGATTTTCCGGTGCCGTTCGCACCCACCAGGCCGATGCGGTCCCGGGGCGTGATCATCCAATCAGTTCCCTCGAAGAGGAGCTTGTGGCCGTAGCGTTTTCCGGCAGAGGACAATTGAATCATGGCGTTAGTTCAATCGTCTCATGAGCGGGGTGAATTCCAGAAGTTGATAAGCGCTCGGCGGTTTTCTAAATTCATCAATCACAAAGGACACGATGTTACGCAAACGGTGTGAATCCCGCGGTTTGGTTGCGCTTCTTTGCTGTGCATGGCTAATCAGAGGTTACCGACGTTCTGAGCACACAAGGCGATTGCTTCGACCGTGACTTAGAATCAGCAGTTAGAGGCAGGAGCCTGATGGATCGTCGTCGCAATCGGCGGGTTGCGGTTTTCATGACGGTGCGCATCTGGGGTGTCGACGCGAAGTCTGTGGCCTTCGCACAGCATGCACAGGTCAAAAACATCAGCGATCGTGGGGCGGTTTTGCGGGGAATCGCGCGGCCTCTGAGGGCGGGCTCGATCCTCCATGTTCAGCATGATAAGGATCAGGCACAGTTTCGAATCGTATGGGTTGGTAAACCGGGGACACAGCGGCGGGGCGAAATTGGCATTGAAAGCCTGCCTTCGGAGCCGTCGTTGTGGGATGTGAATCTGCTCCAGTGCAGTCAGGTTAAGGGGAAAGGATAGATCACTCCCTGCGGTTCGTTGGCGGCAAAAAAAGTTTTTACAAACGCCAATTTGTTCCGGAAATTTCACTCCTGATTTGCGGACTATCCGCAATTCCACTATCCTGCCCCTTCCACAGCCAATCCAGGAGAACACTTCGTGCGAGTTATTTTTATAGTTTTGGTACTGTGCTCGGCATTCTTGTCTTCCTCCGCGGCTGAGCCGCGACCATTGAGTCTGATGCCGTTGCCGGCCAGTGTGCAAATGAAAACTGGTCAGCTTGTGATTGATCCTTCATTCACGGTCGGAATCAGCGGTCCTTCTGAGGCGCGTCTGCGGCGATCGGTCGAGCTGTTTCTTGATCACCTTCGCCGCCAGACCGGCATGACTGCGTTGGACCTGCAGGTGACGGATTCCGCTCATGCGAGGCTGGTCGTCCGTAGCCAGGGTTCGAGTAAGGATGTACAGGAACTCGGCGAGGATGAATCTTACTCGCTTGACATCAATTCCGCGGGTGGGACGCTCGATGCAGCGACGCCGCTCGGAGTTATGCGTGGGCTGCAGACATTTCTGCAACTGGTGCAAACTACTTCTGACGGCTTCGCCGCGCCGGCCATCGCCATCCAGGACAAGCCGCGCTTTCCCTGGCGCGGATTGATGATCGATGTGAGCCGCCATTTCATTCCGCTCGAAGTCTTGAAACGCAATCTGGATGGAATGGCGGCGGTGAAGATGAACGTATTTCACTGGCATCTGTCGGACAATCAGGGCTTCCGAGTTGAGAGCAAGAAATTTCCCAAGCTGCAGGAACTGGGCTCTGACGGCCTCTACTACACGCAAGCTGAAGTGCGCGAGCTGATCGCATACGCTCGGGACCGCGGCATTCGCGTGGTTCCTGAGTTCGATATGCCCGGACATAGCACGGCGTGGTTTGTTGGCTATCCGGAACTGGGCAGCGGGCCAGGGCCCTATCAGATTGAACGCAAGTGGGGTGTGTTTGATCCCGCAATGGATCCTACCGAGGAGCGAACCTACAAGTTTCTCGATGGGTTCATCGGGGAGATGGCCAAACTTTTCCCTGACCGGTACTTTCACATTGGCGGCGACGAAGTCAATGGGAAGGAGTGGGATGCGAATGCAAAGATTCAGGCGTTCATGCGCGCGCGCGGGCTTAAGAACAACCAGGATCTGCAAGCATACTTCAATACGCGCGTGCAGAAGATCGTGAGCAAACATGGAAAGATCATGGTGGGATGGGACGAGATTTTGCGGCCGGACTTGCCGAAAGACATCGTAGTGCAATCGTGGCGCGGGCAGGATTCATTGGCGGCCGCGGCCAAGCAGGGATATCGCGGGCTTCTCTCCTTCGGATATTACGTCGATTTGAACTGGCCGGCTTCGAGACATTACGCGGTCGATCCGATGACTGGCGCGGCGGCTAACCTCACTCCGGAAGAGAAGCAGCGCATCCTGGGCGGCGAGGCCTGCATGTGGTCGGAGTATGTTTCGCCGGAGAATATTGATTCGCGTCTCTGGCCTCGAACGGCGGCCATCGCGGAGCGGCTGTGGTCAGCGCAAGATGTGACCGACGTCAACTCCATGTATCAGCGACTGCAGATAATCAGCCGATGGCTGGATTGGTTCGGACTCACGCACAACACCAGCTACGGGCCTATGCTGCGCCGTATCGCGGGCTCGGATGATATTTCCGCGCTTCGCACGTTTACCGATGTTGTGGAGCCGGTGAAGGATTACACGCGTGAAGAAATCGCTGCTGTTGAGGCTACAAGCCTGTCACCGCTGAATCGCGTGATTGACGCAGCTCGCCCGGAGAGCGCAACGGCGAGGCGTTTTGCGGAGCTTGTGGATGTGCTGATTGCGGGCCGGGCAGATTCCGACGCGAAGCAAGAAATCCGGGCGTGGCTGGCGCGATGGCGAGATAACCAGTCCAATCTGCAAGCGCTGGAGACACAATCGTTTTTGTTGAACGAAATTGTTCCCGTTTCGCAGGATCTTTCGGCGGTCGCCGCAAGCGGTCTGCAGGCTTTGGATTACATCGAACGCGGAGAGCGCGCGTCGGATGCATGGGCGACACAACAATTCGGGTTATTGCAGGAAGCTGGGAAACCGAAGGCGCAATTATTGCTGATGGTGGCGCCAGCAGTGCAAAAACTGGTCGAGGCCAGCAGTGGACAGAAAGCACCAACTCCCCCGAAGTAGATCGGTTCAGCTTCGATTTAGTAACTCCCCAACGGCACGATATGCCTGATCGATGGCCACGTCCGTGTAGGCACTGGCCCCCGCATCGGAGTTCGCGATCGTAATCCGGCCAAACGGCTTGCGTCCAACTACCCACGGTTTCTCGTCGTCGGGCCAGTCGGGATCGAACAGGGAGTTGGGGCTGAAGGCGTAGCCGTGCGCCCAGCGGTTTACGGTGATGCCCTCGACATCGCGCGCCGGATCGAAGCCCGCGGAGCCCAGCATTCTGCCTAACTGATCCCTGATGTTCCGCTCGAAGGTGGAAAACTGGGTTCGCATGAGCTCCGCCCGTCCCGCGCGAGATTGATCACGCTGGGGAAGTCCCGGTTTGCACGGCGTGCGAAGCATGAACAGAACCATGGGCTGGTCGGGCTTGCTGGGAAATTCGTATTGGCCAAGGCTGACGGGAAAATCGAGAGCCGTATACGTGTGGTAAGCGCCGGGCGCAACGATCTGATGGATGCCGAGGGTCTGGAACGCAGACCAGTTGCGGATAGCTACGTGCGTGTATACGAGGGGAGTCTTTACGAGGGAGTGCAGCGCATCCCGCTGTTTCTCAGGAAGCTCCGGACAAAGATACGGGATCATCATGTTGTAGCAGGCCAGAACACAGGCGTTCGCCTGCACGCTTTGGAGCTTTCCGCCACGCATGTAGGCGACTCCGACTTCTTTGGCTGAAGCTGGAGACCCATTGTGGCGGACTTGCACCGCCGCGGAGTTCAGCCGAATTCGGATTGGATTCTTAGCATCGTCGAGGCGGCTATAGTCGGCGCGGGCGGAGACTATGTCCTCCATGCTGTGGCCGGGAATCGCTCCGGGGATCAAGGAGCGCACCAGCAACCGCGCGATGGATGCGTTGCCGTCTGGGAAATGAAAGATGTAGGGCTCTTCTTTTTCCGGCTTGTCCAGGTTCAAACCCTCAAAGCCGGGATAGATGAATGAGTGGTAGTCATCGCCGTTTTCGAAACATGCGAGCGCGGACACGGCGTCAATGCCGACGCAGAACAAGTCGTGGGGATAGGTTTGGAAAAAAGGCAGCGCGTCAGGAGTTAGCTTGCAAACCTTGGTGAGATAGTCGGCGTAACTGATCTTCGCGAGTCGCGCGTACTTCTGCTCCCGCGACAAGCCGGGCAAGTAATCGACCTTGTCGGCATAGATGCGCGCGATGTCGCGCCGAACGTTTTCCGAAAGCGGCGCTTTGCTGAGGAATTCCGGCCACGGCGTCGATCCCATGCCTAATACCAGCCGATCCTCGCGGAAAGTTTCACGGTCGAAGAAACAAGCGGTATTCAGCTTCGAGTACAGCTTCTGATCGTAGGCCTTGTAAAAGCGCTGGGGGGCGATGCCCAGGCCGGTGATCAGATTCTTGGCCACTTGGCTATATCGCGCCGGGCTTTCGATCGACTGCGTGCCGCCATAGCTGAGTAGCATCCGGTTGCCGACGCGGAATTCATTGCGCTTGGCGTGGCCGCCGAAATCGTCGTGGTTGTCGAGGATAAGAATGCGGGCATTCGGCCCCGCCTGCTGGCGATAAAAATAAGCTGCTGCCAGGCCGCTGATTCCGCCTCCCACAATCACCAGATCGTATTTTTCGCCAGTGCTCTCGGGTTTGCCGGCGGAGTCCCAGAACTCTCCGTCACGCAGGCTATGCGCGGACGTATACGTGCCTTCATGGTTCCCGCGCATTCCCATTAGGGCTGGGGGATAGTAATTCGGATCCTTCTCCGGAGCGAAAGCAGCATCCGGTAACCCAAGGGCGCGCAGCCACGGAGCGCTTGCGGCCAGAACTGACCCGCCGACGGCGATGGCGACTCCGTCCAGGAAATCACGCCGCGTGATCTTTCGGTCCATCCCCAGGTCCCGGTCGCGCGCATCATTGCTCATGGATGTTCCAGAGTCTTGCATGAATTAGAGTCAGGAAAAAAGAAGCTTACTACACCGGGCTTCTCGGGGTACTCTGCGGCTTTTCTAAACGACCTCAGTGGTTTGATTTGTCTTTGTCGAGATCTATTAGAACCTTAAAACGCAGAGACCGCTGAGAAAGGCCGCAGAGTGCGCGGAGCAAGGCACAACGTCATAGAAGCGATGATGTGAAAGACTTCGGAACTCCAGCGCTTTGTCTGGGACGTCCACTATTCACTTCCACCAGATCGACGTACCAATCAGGGCCAGCACTTCCAGAACCGCGAGCGAGACCCAGAGGCGTTGGCGGAAAATAGAACGGCGCAAGTCTCTTTTCAAATCGGCTTCAAGGACGTGGACGAATTCAACTTCGGCCGGATCCGGCTTAGGCGGCGGAGCTAGTCGAGGCGGGGCCGGAGCGTAGGCCGCCTTCGGCTTGTCAGGATAAAACACCTTGGGCGTGCTGATCACGGAAGACCAGCGCGGAAGCTGCATCGACCCCGCTGTCAAGCTGGGATCATCCATCGGGGCCGAGGTCAATTGCAAGGCCGGCAGCCTCTCCGGGGCAGCAGCATCGGCGAGGCTGCGCAGCAGCGAACTCCACCACATGTGGCTCATTTGGTCGCCGATCAACTCGCCCACATCCACCGGGCGAGACTCCAGTTGCAAAGGCGGCAGCGTTTCTGGGGAGATCACGTCGCCCAGGTTGGTGAATACGGTGCGATACCAGGGCAAGCTCAGGATGTCCCCGGCCAGCATGCCCACGTCTATGGGCCGCGAAGTGAGGTGCAGTGGAGGCAGTTTCTCCGGCGAGAGAGTGTCGCGCAGGTGATCGAGCAAACGCTTGCGCAGTGGACGGTTCCAATTATCGGCTAGCAAAAGCTCGAGGTCGTGGCCTTCGAATAATTTCGCTGATTCGGGTTTCTTCTCTTCAGAAGACTCGGGGCTGGTCGGTTGGGAAAACATTCGCGGTCCTGTTTACTAATTTACCAGAAGTCTCGTGGCGCGAAATGTACGCCATCACGGCTTACTGATCAAAACTCCCGTCACTCTGTCGTTCATGGACTCGGCGAGTTTCCTTGCCTGATCCAGTGTGGTTCCGTTCAGCAATTCGAAATCAACGGTCGCGTCCTTCAATAACGCCACAGTTTGATGGAACATTTCCATCCGGATGACGAACTTGCCATCCGCCCCCTGGACCGCTTTGAAACGGCAGCTGTCACGTTCAATGTTTGCCATAAGATTTGTGCAATCGACCGCGATGTTATCACATCATCCCACCCCTTGACGGTTCGACAAAATGAACCATATCCGCGCCGAATAGTGTCTAATGCATACAGTGGATTCCAAACCCAAACCGCCCGCCCGGGAAAGGCTTCGCGCCGTTCTTCCCCAAGTCTGGGACCTGATTCGCCCACGCCGTGGAATGCTTGCTCTTGGTTTTCTACTCATGGTGATCAATCGCGTTTCCGGCCTGGTACTTCCCTACTCCACCAAGTATTTAATCGACAGCGTCATCATCAAGCACAACGCTCAACTGCTCAAGCCCCTGGTGCTGGCCGTTTTAGGCGCGACCGTGATCCAGGGAATCACGTCGTTCTCGCTGACCCAGTTGCTGTCGAAAGCGGCGCAGCGGTTAATCACGGAGCTTCGTCAAAAGGTGCAGGCACATATTGGCTGGCTGCCAATCTCTTTCCACGATTCGACTAAGAGCGGCGTGCTGGTGTCACGCATCATGTCGGATGTCGAGGGCGTCCGCAACTTGATTGGTACGGGACTGGTCGATCTGGTCGGAGGCTTGCTGACCGCAGGCATTGCGCTGGTCGTGCTATTGCGCATAAGCACGCTGATGACCATCATTGCTTTTGGATTCTTGTCTTGCTTTGCGCTTGCTCTTTATAAAGCTTTTGGAACGATCCGCCCGATTTTTCGCGAGCGCGGGAAGATCAATGCCGAGGTCACTGGGCGGCTTTCGGAATCGCTCGGAGGGGTTCGCGTGGTCAAGGGTTATCATGCCGAGCAGCGCGAGGAGAATGTGTTCGCGCACGGGGTACAGCGTCTGCTTGATAACGTGCTGCGAACCCTAACTGCAACGTCGGTCATGAGCCTTTCGGCCAGCTTGCTGCTGGGCGTGGTCGGAGCCGTGATCATGTACGTTGGGGCGCGCCAGATCGCGGCGGGAATGTTGACCATCGGAGGGTTCTTTACTTACACGCTTTTTCTTGGTTTCCTGGTTGCGCCCATTATGCAGATCGTTCAGATCGGGACCCAACTGACCGAAGCGCTGGCTGGGTTGGAGCGCACGCATGAGATCTTGAGCGAGCGGCGGGAGGATCATGATCCCAGGCGCACGGTGGTATTGCCCGAGATTCGTGGTGACGTTGATTTTGATCATGTCAGCTTCAGCTACGACGGCAGCCGCATGGTGCTCAATGACGTTTCATTTCATGCAGCGCCCGGTACGGTAACCGCGCTGGTTGGGTCATCCGGTTCCGGTAAATCAACCATGATCGGACTCATTACCGCCTTTCACGTGCCAACGCTGGGCAGGGTTTTGGTGGACGGTGTTGATCTGAGCACGGTGCGGTTGGATTCTTATCGCACGCGACTGGGGGTGGTTCTGCAGGAGTCGTTTCTGTTTGACGGCACCATCCGGGAGAACGTGGCTTTCTCCCGCCCGGAGGCCAGTGAAGAAGATATTCTGCGGGCTTGCCAGATCGCGCGGGTGGACGATTTCGCCGAGAGCTTCGCCGACAAATACGACACCGTGGTCGGCGAACGCGGAGTAAAGCTTTCCGGAGGACAACGGCAAAGAATTTCGATAGCCCGCGCCATTCTGGCGGAGCCGCGCATTTTGATTCTCGATGAAGCCACTTCCAGTCTCGACTCGGAATCGGAGCAAGTGATTCAGCAAGGTCTTTCCTACCTGATGCAAGGACGCACCACGTTCGTGATCGCGCACCGGCTTTCGACCATCCGCCGCGCCGATCAGATTCTGGTCGTCGAGCAGGGACAAATTGTCGAACACGGCACCCACGAAGAACTCTACGCCATGCGCGGCCGCTATTACGATCTCTATACCAAGCAGCACGGCGTTGAGAGCAATCTATTTCTGGCTCCGGGCGAGGGCGATGCCGTGCCGGTCAGCGCGGGGGATGGACAATCCAAGCCGGGCGGCAATGGCGATGCCGACCTCGCCGACACCTTGCGCCTGGTAAGGGGAGAGACCCGTTAGCTCATGCCCGCCGGTGAATCCAGTTTGAAAAACTCTATAGCTATCCGCACGGAAGATTTGTGCCGTCACTACCCCATGGGCGAGACTCTGATTCGCGCCGTCGATGGCATCACACTGCAGATTTTGTCGGGGGAATTCGTTGCGTTGCTGGGCACCTCAGGCTCCGGCAAATCGTCGCTGTTGAATCTTATCGCCGGACTCGATCGTCCGACCTCAGGAACAGTTGTGGTTCACAAAAGCGATTTGGCCACGTTCTCGCGTGAAGAACTAGCCAAATATCGTCTGCACACAGTGGGCATGGTGTTTCAATCTTTCAACTTGATTCCCAGCATGACCTTGCTGGAAAACGTGGAGTTGCCGCTGCGCTTCGCGGAAGTGGATCGCGGAAAACGCGAGGGACTTGCTAAGCAGGCATTGGAACGAGTCGGGTTAAGCGCCAGGTTGCGGCATCGTCCGACTGAGCTTTCTGGGGGTGAGCAACAGCGGGCCTCGCTGGCTCGGGCGCTGATTAATCAGCCGCAGTTTTTGCTGGCGGACGAACCTACCGGAAATCTCGATAGCCAGACCGGCACGGAAATCATGAACTTCATTCGAGAGTTCAATGAGACGCTGGGCATGACGATCATCATGGTGACGCATGAACGTGCTCTCGCCGAACGCTATGCGAGCCGCATGATTTTTCTGGCGGATGGAAAATTGGTTGGCGATCAATCGAATGTCGTCTCTGGCGCAGCCGGGCGCGGAGGCAGTTTGTGAAGACTTACGATATGGCCGAACTGGCGGTGCGCAATTTGCGCGAATCCATTCTGCGTAATTCACTCACCACCGTCGGCATCTCCGTCGGCGTGGCTTCGCTGGTCGCCATGCTCTCGTTGGGTATTGGGCTGCAGCAGTTGGCTGGCAGGCGCCTGGAAAAGTCGGGGCTGTTCGACACGGTAGTCGTTACCTCGCGGCGCGACCTGCGCGGTTTCAGTCGCGAGCAGGAGGAAAACGGCCCTGCTCCCGCCGAGAGTCCCGCGCTCAACGAAGATGCGCGGCAAAAGATTGCGCAACTTCCTAATGTAGTGGAGGCTTATCCGGACATCCGTTTCATCACCGAACTCCGTTACGAAGACAAGCCCTACTTGACCATGGTGGCCGGCCTGCCATTTTCGGCGAAGACCAATGATGCCTTCGATGGCATGCAGGGGAGTTTCTTCTCCTCTGATACCGCGTCTGAGGTCATTCTGCAGAAATCATTTGCCGCACAGTTGCTGGGTAAAACTCCGAAGGCTGGAGCGGAAGAGGCGAGCGCGACCGAACTGGCGAAGCCCCTGCTAAGCAAGCAATTGATCATGCGGTACGCGGAACGAACCGCGACGCCGGCATCAACGGACGCGCGCACCAGCAATACGGCTCAGGGGTCCGACTCCGCAGGAACGGCTTATTCGGTAATCTCGCGCGAAGCTACTTTGAAGATCGTTGGCGTGAGCGATCTCGATCCTGACAGTATGCGCGGGCAGGCCAGGGCTCGGGTTTTTCTGCCGCTCAAGCTGGCGCAAAACCTGCATGTGATGCAGCCTTCCGACTTGCGAGACACGACGAACATGGCGGGAGGTACGCCGGCTTATACAACGGTCGAGGTGCACGTCAAAAGCCCCACCCAGGTACAAGCGGTCGAAGACGCGATCAAGAAGATGGGCTTCAATACTTTTTCGATCGTCGACGCAACGCGCAGCTTGCGGCAGTTTTTCGCCGTGCTCGACCTGTTTCTGGGGATCTTCGGCAGTTTAGCGTTGGCAGTTGCCTCGATTGGAATTATCAACACTCTGGTGATGGCAATTCTCGAGCGGCGTCGCGAGATCGGGATCATGAAGGCCATTGGCGCCAGTGACGGTGATGTCAAAGGATTGTTCTTTGCCGAGGCTGGCGTGATGGGCGTGTTTGGCGGGTTTGTAGGAGTCGCGCTGGGCTGGACCATTGGACGAGTCATTAACCTGGGCACCAACGTGTATCTGAAGCGCCAGCATTTTCCGCCGGAACAGATCTGGTTTGTCCCGTGGTGGTTGGTTCTCGGCGCCATTGGGTTTGCCATTGTGGTCAGCCTGCTGTCCGGCTTGTACCCTGCAAGCCGTGCTGCGCGCCTCGATCCGGTGCAGGCCCTGCGTTACGAGTAGACTGGACTTCATGCCGCTGCGATTTCTTCCCTTCTTTTTATTGCTTTCTATCTCCGTATCGGCGCAAAGCCGCATTGATTGCAACGCCCTGAAGAGCCGCATCCTTGGGGAAACCGTTCACTACTGCGTGCTGTTGCCGCCCAGCTACGATTCCGCGGGCGCGAATCATTCTGCTCAACGTTATCCAGTGCTTTATTTTCTGCACGGGCTCGGGGAGAATGAGCAGACTCTGTTTAAAACCGGAGGATGGAACCTGATTGAAGATCTGCGCCAGCAGCACAAGCTTGCTGATTTCCTGATCGTCACGCCGGAGGCGAAGGCCAGCTTCTACGTGAACTCGGCTGACGGCAAAGTCCGCTACAGTGATTTCTTTCTGCAGGAATTCGTACCCTACATCGAAACCAACTACCGCATTCGCCGCGAGCGCAAGGCGAGGGCGGTAAGCGGTATTTCCATGGGAGGTTATGGCGCACTGCGCTTCGCATTTGCTGAGCCCTCCATGTTTTCGGCAGTGAGCGCACAGAGCGCCGCGCTGATGACCGAGTCGACGCAGGAACTCGACACCGCATTACGCTCGGGCACTTCGCTGGGGAGGTTGCTGGGCCCCGTCTTCGGCAATCCCATCAACGTTGCTCACTGGAAAGAAAACGATCCCTTTTCGCTGGCCAGGAAGAACAGAGCCGGAATCGGCAAGCTAGCCATTTATTTCAACTGCGGGCGGGACGACGAATATGGGTTTGAGGTTGGGGCTGCCGCTCTCGATAAGCAGCTTCAAGAAGAACACATCAAGCACGAATTCCATCTTTATCCCGGCAATCACAGCGCATCATATTTTGGCGCGCATATCGGCGAGGTCATGGAATTTCATTCCAAAATGTTTGCGGCCGGGAAGTGAGCTCACGTCTCGGCCCAGCAACCGGCTAGACCCGCTTCTAGCTGCTAGCCCCTAGCTAAAAGCGAGCAGCCAGAAGCTCGCAACTACTTAGCCTCTTTCGTATCCTTTTCTTCGACTTCGACGGCACCGGGCATCAACCTCTTTAGCGGGGCCTTTTCCTGCTCCTCTAGTTCCGGATGGGGCAACGGTTTGCGCGGCAGCATCTGGTCGCGCATGGCGGCGTTATATACAAAAATAGCTTCGACCGTGGCTGCCTGGGCCAGGTCGCCCGGTTGCAGCCGTTCGTAGGTATCCATGTTGGAGTGGTGGGTTCGGGAAGCGTAGTCGAGCTTGTCCTGGATGAACTGGAATCCGGGGATGCCCACGGCGTCGAACGATTCGTGATCGGTGCCGCCGGTGTCGCGCACGCTGATGGCGGTTACGCCGAGGTCTTTCAATGGTTCGATCCATTGGGCAAAGATGGGCGCTTCAGCGACATTTTCCTGCAGATAAACGCCGAGAATCTTGCCGCTGCCGTTATCCACGTTGAAGTAGCCGGAGATTTTTTGTTGATCGGGCTTCAGCTGAAGCGGTCCAGCAGGTTTGCGGAGCCATTCCGGCAATTTGATTTGGTCGGGCGCGGTGGAGAGGGGCACAAATCCAAAATGCTGTTTCACGTAGCCGATCGAGCCGAACAAGCCCTGCTCTTCCCCGGTCCACAGTCCGATGCGGATGGTGCGCCGCGGCTTTACCTGGAGCGCGTTGAGGATGCGCATCACTTCCATCGCAACTACCGTGCCCGCTCCGTTGTCGGTGGCGCCGGTGGCGGACGCCCACGAATCCAGATGCCCGCCGACCATGACGACTTCGTCCTTTAACTTCGGATCAGTTCCGGGTATTTCGGCGATGGTGTCGAAACCGTGCTCGTGATCGCCGGTGAATTTTGTATCGACGTTCATCTCAATGGTGACCGGGACGTTGGCTTTGAGCAGGCGGTAGACGCGGCCGTAGTTTTCAATCGCCGCGATTACAACCGGAACCGGTTGCATGTGCTCGCGCTGGTAGCTGAACCATCCCAGGCCGCGACTGCTGTCCACGAAGATGGTTCCACCAGAGCCGCCGTTGTTTCTGCCATCACGGCTGGGGAGGACCACTGCCAGGGCGTGTTCATCGGCCAGGAACTTTGAAATCTTCTGCCGCAGCTCGATCGATTTCATCAGCTCCGGTGTGAAATAGCTCGGTTCCGGGAAGAGTGGATGTTCGACGATTTTCGCCAAGTCTTTCTCATCCTCGCGCTCGAATAGCGGCTTGTCCACGGGCTTGACTTCGCGCATCTCGCCCAGCAGAACCACTTTGCCGGCGACCTTCCCTTTATACTTCTCCAGGTCCTCTTCTTTCTTTACCTCCATCCATACGGCTTGCCCGCTGATCGCGCCATTGCTTGATGGCGACCAGGGCGCGGCCTGGGTGATGAACACGGCGGTATCGGGAGCGGCCATGCGGGTCCAGGTATTGAGTTGCTGCCAGCCCATGCCGAATTCGCCCCAGTCTTCGAGATGGGCGTTGCTGCAGCCCATGGCGGCGAGTTGATCGCGCGTCCATTCGTTGGCGCGCTTCAGATTGGGCGAGCCAGTGAGGCGCGGGCCAATTCCATCCATTAATGCGGAGGCGAACTCCATCACATGCGAATGGGCTAGACCTTCGTAGCGGATCTGCTGATACATGCTGAGATCGAGGGTTTCTTTTGCGGGCTGTGGCAGTTCGTACGACGGTTTGTTGGCGTCGGAAGAATTTGGGTTGGTCTTTTTATCTGCTGCCGCGAGGGGCAGGGCGAGACAGACTAACCATGTGAGCGTGATGGTAAGCGGCTTGGGATATCGCATCTTGAATTATTTTCCTCGTTTAAGAAGTGATAGCAGAGTAGCAGAAGTTTATTGGCATCACCAATTGAAGCGCGGCGGGCCGGCGGGTGGTGCTCACCAAAGCGGTGCTTTCTGAGTCTATCCTGAGAAGAGACGTGTCGGAGATTAATTCCATGTTCAAGCATCGCGTTTTGCCGGCTGTGCTGCTTCTTGTCTTCTTGAGTTCGATTTTCACGCAAGCTCAGAGCGCGCCCGCGGTCTCGACCCAGCAGAACGCACCTCGAAAAACCAGCAAGCCTTACACCGGAGATCTCTCGGTTTTTGATTCTGCGGGACGAGATGAGCGACTGCAGATCAACCGGGTTATGGATATCCTCGCGATCACACCGGGCAAAACCGTGGCCGATATCGGCGCCGGGTCGGGATGGTTCACGGTGCGAGCGGCGCGACGGGTTACTGAAAGCGGCACGGTCTTTGCGGTTGACATCAATCCGGAGGCTACGCGTTACATCGAGCAGCGAGTTCAGAAAGAGGGTCTGCATAATGTGAAGACAATTCTTAGCAAGAGCGATGATCCGGAATTGCCCGCGAACCAGATTGATGCTGTGCTGCTGCTGAAGACTTATCACGAAGTTGAGAAACCTGTTGTTCTGTTACGCAACCTGCGGGCTTCCCTTCGTGCGGGAGCGAAGGTTGGGATTATTGATCGCAACGGAAATGGAGAAAACCATGGTGTGAGTCGCGACATCGTGATTAAAGAGGCTGCGGAAGCGGGTTATAGTTTGCAGTCGCAATACGATTTTGTGAAGGGCGATGGCATGGACTATTTTCTGGTGTTTGGGGTGAAAGAGTGAGCTCCCTAAAAAGGGTGGGGCACCCGGTTGCCGACTCACGGTTTTGTTCCACCGCGCCGTCGAAATTCTAGCTCTCCAGCACAAACTTGAAGCGCTGCGCCACCCAAAATCAAATGCAACAGCGAGTTTTTCCGCAACCGGTGAAGCCATGCCCTTCGCAAAAGCGATTTGTGAAACGCTCTAATTAACCGGGGAATCGGTGACCGAAGTAACGGTGAGAAATTGAACTCCGGGCCAATTTGTCCCAGGGGTACGTGAGTAGAGACAAAGTGGCACTCGGAGCGTGAAATGCAACTTTGTAAACTGTTGAATTTTTAAGCACCTGTAGGCCCCGAGGTCCGGCTAGCCAATTGCAACCTAGTGCTTCGACCTCTCCCGCACTTTTTGCGCGGGCACCTGCCCGACTGAAGGACACAAGATATGAAGAAGTTCGTTCTATTTTGTTTGCTGGTGACGGTCACATTCGGCTACGCCGATGACACCAAGATTTCGCCGGAACTGCGTGGATATAACTCCACCCAGCCGGTACAGGTGATCGTGCAGTATGCGCCCGGAACGCAGCCCGGAGCGCAGACCAGTTGTAGTGGGCTGTTCGGCCTGCTGGATTGCGTCGTAAGCGATCTTCTGAACATCGTGGGGCAATTGCCTCTCATCAATGGCGTGGTCGCTCTGGTGGACGGTACCGGTATCGTGAACCTCTCGAACCAGGCGAACGTCGTATATATCAGCTCTGACCGGCAATTGGCGACGCTCGACAATGCGCCTCCCGCGGTGAACGCAGAAGTGGCGTGGCAATCGAATTACATTGGCACGGGCATCGGCGTGGCCCTGATCGACAGCGGGGTCAACAATCACCCTGACTTGTACACTGGGCTGCTTCCAATTTCGCGAGTGGTGTACAACCAATCCTTCGTGTCCGGGACGTTCGAGTACGGCCGACCAGTACGGTCATGGCACGCACGTCGCGGGTCTGATTGCAGGAGATGGCCTGGCTTCGACTGGATTAGGATTCTCGCAAACATTCAAGGGAATTGCGCCGGGAGCCAAGATCATCAATCTGCGAGTGCTGGATGCGAACGGCGGAGCCACCGACAGCGAAGTGATCGCGGCCATCAACCAGGCGATCTCGCTGAAGTCGAAGTACAACATCCGGGTAATGAACTTGTCGCTAGGGAGGGCGGTGTACGAGAGCTACAAGCTGGACCCATTGTGCCAGGCGGTCGAAAAAGCCTGGCAACATGGAATCGTGGTAGTCGTAGCCGCGGGAAACAACGGGCGCTATCTGCCGACTTCGGGATACGGAACAGTCACCGCTCCGGGCAACGATCCGTATGTGATCACGGTGGGCGCGATGAAACCGATGGGAACACCGCAGCGCACGGATGATCTGATTGCGAGCTACAGCTCGAAGGGTCCGACAGTGGTCGATCGCGTGGTCAAGCCCGACCTGGTCGCTCCCGGCAACTTGCTGGTCTCAACGGATACTCCGGGGACTACGCTGGAAACCACCGAAACCAGCAATTTGGTTCCGTACAATTTGTACGAGTACGGAGGCAGTTCGTCGCCCTCGGCATACTACTTCACACTGAGCGGAACGAGTATGGCGACCGGCGTAGTTAGCGGAGCGGTTGCCGACCTGCTGCAAGCGCAGCCGCGTCTCACGCCGGACCAAGTGAAGGCGCGACTGATGAAGACGGCTTACAAGACATTTCCGGTGTCAAGCAGTGTGTACGATCCCACGACCGGGAACACTTACACGGACCAATACGATGTGTTCACCGTCGGCGCCGGGTATCTGGACATTGCGGCGGCATTGGCCAGCACCGACGTGGCAAGCGGGACGGCGATGTCTCCGATCGCAAACTACGATGCGACTTCGGGCAATGTTTATATGACATTTGATCCGTCGTCGGTGTGGGGAAATTCCGCGTTGTGGGGAAGTTCGGCGGTCTGGGGCTCGACTCAGTTCACTGGCGCAACTTCTGCCATGTGGGGATCGTCCGCTCTATGGGGTTCATCTGCCTTGTGGGGCAGCAGCGCATTGTGGGGTAGCAGTGCGATGTGGGGGTCCTCCGCTCTGTGGGGTTCATCTGCGCTGTGGGGTAGCAGCGCGCTGTGGGGCAGCAGCGCGTTGTGGGGTAGCAGCGCGCTGTGGGGCAGCAGCGCGTTGTGGGGTAGCAGTGTAGCGGGCGGAGAAGAATTTT
Organism: uncultured Acidobacteriota bacterium; assembly: GCA_963696635.1. Classification (GTDB taxonomy): domain Bacteria; phylum Acidobacteriota; class Terriglobia; order Terriglobales; family Acidobacteriaceae; genus JABDBE01. The sequence goes on along the minus strand of CAVOKX010000016.1, from coordinate 195,965 downwards.
AAGTCAATCCTCTTGGGCGTGGTGGTGGGAAATTGCTGAGGGCGGTTGCTTCGAAGCCCCAGACTGAGGGGCAAAAGGCACAGACGGGCGAGGCGGCCGTCACCACACGTGCGATGCGCTAGTCCTGCACTACTCTCGTGGTCATTTCTTCGGGTGGGGCGCCGGCGGTCATGCCTTGGGCGATGATTAGCTGGCGGGCTTCGACGCGGATTTTGGGGAGTTGCAATCCAAACAGGGTGGCGCCTCCTATGCAGGCGACTGCGCCCATGGAAACGGTTAGGGGCGCGCCCAGACGGTCGGCTAGCGCTCCTCCAAGGAAAGCTCCGAAGGGAGCCATGCCCATGAACATCATGGAGTAGACGGCCATTACTCGTCCGCGCAGATGATCGGGGACCATCGCTTGAATGAGCGTATTTGACGACGACATCTGCAGCATCATGCAGAAGCCCACCGGGAGCAGCAGTGCGGCTGAGAGCCAGAAATTCCGGGATAGCGAAAAAAGAATCAGGCTGACCCCGAAGCCTCCGCAGGAGTAGGCCACCCATCTGCCCAAGCCATGCACTCCAGTGCGCGTAGCCAAGGTAAGCGCGCCCAGCAAGGCTCCTACGCCGGTTGCGCCCATGAGGATTCCCAAGCCGCGGACTCCGCCGTGCAGAATTTTGTCGGCGAAGATGGGCATGAGGATGGTGTAGGGCATCGCCACCAAACTCACCAGCCCCAGCAAAAACAGGATGGCGCGGATCGGAGCGGTTTGGCGGACGAAGCGGAAGCCTTCGATAATGTGGGCCCACGGGGAAGCGGCGGATGCGCGACGGCCGGGACGCTGCACTCGCATCATCATCAGTCCTATGATTACGGCGATGTAGCTCACGCCGTTGGCGAAGAAACACCAGCCCTCTCCGAGCTTCGCTACTAGAATTCCGGCAATGGCGGGGCCGATGATGCGCGCGCCGTTGAACATGGATGAGTTCAACGCGATGGCGTTCATCAGGTCTTCTTTGCCGACCATATCGACGAGAAAGGCCTGGCGGCCGGGAATGTCGAAGGCGTTCACCACGCCCAGCAATGCGGCCAACACGAAGATGTGCCAGACCTGCACCGTGTGGGTAAGGGTCAACAGCGCGAGCACCAGGGCGAGGATCATGGAGGCGGTTTGGGTTCCGATGACCACACGCTGGCGGTTGTGGCGATCGGCCACGATGCCGCCGAGCGGAGCCACCAAGAATACGGGAAACTGGCTGGCGAATCCTACCGAACCCAGCAGCAGCGAGGATCCGGTAAGGCGATAGACCAGCCATGCCTGGGCCATGCTTTGCATCCAGGTGCCGATTAGTGAGATGAGCTGCCCGCTGAAAAAAAGCTGGAAGTTGCGATGGCGCAGCGCACGCAAAGTGGCGGGCAATGCGATTGCTCGTGTGGGGGAGGCGTTCAGGGCTTGCTCTTCAGAACCTGGCGAGTTGCTCAAAGCTGAATCTTTCAAATCCTTTTGTTAGCGCAGGTGTCTTGCCGACTGCCGGGACGGCGGCGCTACATTCTCTCTCTACGAAAGCTCCTTTAGGATGCTGTCGCCGCATGACTCGATTCAATCGGGCGTGTGACTCGATTTCTGCCGAATTTGGGGCTTCCCAGACGCAGCGAGAAGCGGTAAAGTCGTAACGCTAGGGATGCCTGTCTAGTATAGAGGCAGGCCTCGATTCGGGTTGGCAAGAAGCTTATGAGCACGGAGCAGGTTCAACTGGAACGCCGGGCCGGGCAACGTTTTGACTTTCACTTGCCGGTTTCCGTGCGCCTCGCCGGCAGCCAGCGCGAAGGATGCGGGTTCACGCAGAATTTGAGCGCGAGGGGAGCGCTGTTCCACACTGATTTGCCGATGGCGGAAGCCGATGCCGTGGAGATCACTCTGGTTATGCCGTCGGAAATTACTTTGGCGGAGAACATGCGGGTACGTTGCCGTGGCCGGGTGTTGCGCGTGCTGGCTTCGGCCACAGGTACCGGATCTGTGGTTGCGGTGCAGTTGGAGGGATATGAATTTCTGCCGGAAGCTGCCCGCAAATCGGCAGACTTTGATCGGATCTCAGCTTTGCATGAACATCCTTATGAAGAGGGCGTGGATCGTGAGCCCCAGGGTACGGCGCGGAGTCCTCTGCGATCCTGATTTCCGGAATGTGGACGGTTCGAGATCGATTGCAAAAGTCAACTTCAAAGTTGCAATTGATGGGGTTTTGCGTAAAATAGCTAGGGACACTCCCTTACTCCGCGGTTTGCCGCTGCGTTGTCCTATTGGCTCTTGGGAAGATAGCTCGCCTCTTGAAGGAATGTCGGTGCGGAATTGGGTTACCGAAGTCACTTGGCGAGGCTCTCATCTCTTCTTAACATGCAAGTACAGGTAGATAATTGAGATTCCAGCCATGCATGGCATAGCGGTCACCCTCCTTACCGAGGACAAAGAACGGCTCACGGTGCTTCAGCAACGGCTGGAGAGCACGCAGATGGGCCGGAATGTCTTTGGCCACGTGGGATTTCCCGCCAGCCCGACCGACGCGATCCTGCGGCAGATTCAGGACGTTCGCGCTGACGTGGTGCTGGTCGACATTGATCCGCAAAATGCGCTGCGGGCCATGCACGCCATCGAACTGATCCATTCGAATACCAGCGAGATAGTCATCTTCGCCGTGGGGCCGATGAATGATCCGGGCACGATTGTTTCGGCTATGCGGGCCGGGGCTCGCGAATATATGGAGCGCAATGCTACGCCTGAAAGCATGGTCGAAGCTTTCACGCGTTTCGCGGCTTCGCGCGGCCGCACGCGGACATCCTCCGGGCGCGCGCGCGTGTTTGTAGTAGCCAATGCCAAAGGCGGCGCCGGGGCCACTACGGTCGCGGTGAACACTGCTGTGGCACTGCAGGAATTACATGGCGGAGTGCTGCTGGTCGACTTTGCGCTCCTGGGGCATGCGGCGCTTCATCTGAACGCCAGGCCCACGTTTGGACTCACCGATGCGCTGCAGAATCTGCATCGCATGGATACTTCGCTGCTGCAGGGTCTGATGACCACCTGCAAGAATGGCCTGCAGCTGCTGGCGGGACCACAGGAGCCCCATCAAAGTATCCCGACGGCGGCGGAACTGGCGCGGCTTTTCGATTTGCTGGTCTCGCAGTTTCGTTACGTTGTAGTGGACTGTTCCAATCGCACCGATCAGACGGCGCGGCTGCTTTGTGACTTGTCCAACGCCGTGCTGCTGGTGGCGCAGTCGGATGTGGTTTCGCTGTGGAGCGCGGGCCGGTTGAGATCGTTTCTCGAAGAAGGCGGAGGACGCGACCGGGTACGGCTGGTACTGAACCGATATAAAAAGATTCCTGGCTTCGGCGATGAAGACGTTGAGGCTGCGACGGGATGCAAGCTGCTTTGGAAAATCCCCAACAACCATCAGGCGATCGCGCCTGCCATCGATAAGGGCGCTCCTGTGGCATTTCATGACAGCATCGATGTGGCCCGTTCGTTTCGTACTCTGGCCGATATGCTGGCGGAAGCTTCGCCCACGGCGGAAGGTTCGCTCGATCTGGTTTATCAGCCTGACAAGTCCGACGCCAAAAAGAAAGCGACGGGGCGTCTGCTGAATCTTACCGCTGCGCGCGGCCCAGTAGTTTAAGACCTTCCCAAAACAAGACTGTGAGCCGTTACCTCAGTTACCTATCGCGCTAACTGGACGCGGGCTACAATCACGCCACTGTGACAAATCGGCGATTAGCCCTGCTGCTTTTAGTGTTGGTCGCGACCCTGTCGTGCGCCGTTCAGGCCAAACAACTCGCGATTGTGGCCGACAAGGCGAATTCCACTTCGAACCTGACCGCTGCCGAGCTGGTGAGAATCTTTACCGCGCACAGCCGCAATTGGCCCGACGGGAAATCGATCACCATCGTGATGCGCGACCCTTCTATCGCGGATATGCAGCTGGTCCTCCGCAAATTGATGAACATGACGCCGGAGCAGGCGCATGCGTTCGTTCTGGCGCATCGCGACGCGATCATGGTCGCCGACTCCGATGATGCCGTGCTTCGCTTTGTTTCGACTTCGCCGGGAGCCATTGGCGTTGTGGACTTATATTCGCTCACCCAGGATGTACACGTGGTGAAGATCGACGGCAAGTTGCCGGTCGAGCAGGGTTACTTATTGAGGGGGAATTAGCCATGATAAATGTCCGCAGAAAAGTCGCATCGTTGGCCGGCATCGGGCTGCTGTTCGCGGCCGTCTCCGGCGTGGCCCAGCAAAGTGCGCCCCCGCAAACCGTGGCTCAGCCAACCAGTTCCCTGACCGCTGTGTTTCCGCTGACCACCAAGTCTCCGGAGGCGCGGCGACTAGTCGAAGAGGCTTTAGTCCTGTATCTCGATCGCGTGGAACAGGAGCAGTCGATTGAAATTTTGCGCAAGGCCGTTCAGGTCGATCCTGATTTTGCCATGGGCCACGAGTTTCTGGCGCAGATCAGTCTTGACTCCGCTGAGCAGGTGAACGAACAGGCGAAGGCGTTTGCCGCGAGAAATCACGCCACTGCGTCAGAGCAACTGGTGATCGAGTGGTACCAGGACGCCGCCGATCACAAGCTGATTTCGGCGATCACCAAAATGAATGACGTGCTCAACCAGTACCCGCACGACAAGTGGGTGGTTTGGATGACGACCTGGTGGTTGCAAACGCAGCAGCAATACGAGCATGTCATTGCCGTGTACGAGCGGTCGGGGATCACGGATTCTCCCGGCTTGATTAACAATATGGGTTACAACTACGCTTACGTCCGGCAGTTCGACAAAGCGTTCACCATGATGGATAAGTATGTGGCGGCGATGCCCAACGATTCCAACCCGCAGGATTCTTATGCCGAGATTCTGCGCATGGCGGGACGCTTTAACCAGTCGATTGAACATTACCGGACGTCGCTGGTGATTAATCCCGAATTCTATTCGTCGCAATTCGGCATTGCGGATACTTACTCGCTGATGGGAGATCAGGTTCGCGCGCGTAAAGAATACGAAGTCGGATTCCAGAAGTTTACGTTGCCCGAACTGCAACAGATTCTTTGGAAGACCAGGGAAGCGGCTACGTTTGTTCGGGAGGGTGATTATGAGGGCGCCCAGCACGCCTTTCAGGCGATTGCGGATTATGCGCACACCCGGCAGAACAGCCAGGCGGAAGCTGACACCTACCGGCAGATGGCGATCTGCGAGCAGAATCCCAAGCAGGCGCTGGTTTATTTAGGCAAAGCTGAAGCGGCTACGCAGGATGGGAAGAACGCTTTGCGAATCGCGATTACGCAGGAACTGGCGCAGATCCTGCGGGCGCGGGTGGAAGTCGCTTTGAAGATGGGCAACAAGGAACTGGCGAAGTCCAATCTTTCGCGTTTGGCCGACATGTCAGAAAGCGCCAACGATAAGCTGATCGAGCTCGCGTATCACGGAGCGGCTGGGGCGGTTTTGTTTTCCGAACATAAGTACGACCAAGCTATCTCGCATCTGGAAGAAGACACCAACAATCCATTTTCACTGAAGCTGCTCGCGGCCGCGTATCAGAAGATTGGATACAGTGCGGGCGCGAAGCGCACCAACGACACCCTGACCAACCTGAATGACCCGACGCTGGAACAAGCGCTGGTTGTGCCCGCATTCCGCAAGTGTGGCGAGGGTTCGTCCTGCAATGGGAACGCGAAGACCGCTGCTCTGAAGCGGTAGCCCAGGTCAGCCGATTTTTCGACCAATGAGATTTACTTCGGCGCCCCCTCCACGATCTCCAGGCGATGCTCACCTGCGCCAATCGAAAAAGTGAAGAAGCGGTCAGGATCGGGAGCGTAACACGCAATCGGACCGGCCGTTTCGTCCGCCGTCTCATAGTCGGCAAGCTTCTGGCCCGTCGTAGCATCCACCACTGTATAAACCGTACCTTGACAGGAGTTGAAAATGAGGGGGTCGTCGCACTCACGGCTGAATTTAACCGCTAGTCGGTTCTTGACAACTCGAATCCCGAAATCTGCAATCCCTTATCAGTCGGGGCGTTCACCACGATTTTGCGGATGACCTCACCAGCAGAGGAAATCACGTATACGGTCGCTGGAGATGTTGCTCTCATCAGATACACAAAACCCTCGTCTCCGGTAATTGCGACCGAGCGCGACACCGTTTCGTTGCCCACCCTTGGAGCGCGAGTATATCGGGCATCGCCAACCTCGATTGCACGCTCGATCTCCGCGTCTCCGTCCAACACGAACTGCTTCACAAGATGCCCAGTTGGATCGTAGATCGCGGTCGATGGCTTGTACCCCGGGTGATACTGCAAGCCGGCAATCAGCATCTCGCCGGAGCGAAAGACTGCGATTTGCATGGGGGAAAAGTCTGCCGGGGGACGCTCGAGCCGGACGGCCGACTCACGCTTCCCGTCGGGACCGAAATTGTCGACAACCGTTGTGCCTCTGTCCAAATGCACCATGGCGACGCCGCCGTTCGGTCGCACGGCGTAGCGGTTCATTAGCGCGCCCTCGGTATCAAACTCGGCTTCGAGCACACCCTTGCTCGACAAGCGGAGCAGTGGGCCGACCATTCCAGGAACTGGCTTGACCAGTTTCACGTATGAGCGCCCTTGCTCATCGCAATCAGTCGGCAGCGCAAAACTGCGGTAACCGTCAAACGTGACGCTGGGCACTCGGCTCTTAGCCACCAGAACCTTGGTCTGCGCAGCCGTCGGCAGCGCGGTCGCGCAGAGAAGAACAACTGCAGCAAGCTTGTTCACGGCATTACCCTATTGAACAACATCGTATACCCGCGCTGGTGTCGATTCCAGTCGAGTCACGGCGACGCGGAAGGAATGAGTTGGTGTTTGTGTGCAGGTGTCCGAGCCTACCGTTTCGCGGGGAACACGGGCGAGGGCGCCCGCGCCACACGACTTCACTTCCTGCTTCGCATCGGTTCCACCGCGCTTTGTCGTTGACCCCACAATCTAGATCCGATAATCTACTGAAATACACATTATCTGCAAGATAATTGCTGTTCTTTGCTTCGAAAATGCCTCTAAGGAGGCCGCCCAGGCGGGGTCGATCTTTGAAAATAGTACAAGGTGCGCCGAGCGCAACCAGGTATTTTCGTGGCCTAAGGTGACCCTGGGGTCATGAGGGTTTGACAATTTGACGAGTCGACGGTTGAGGCGCTTCAGACCGGCTTCAAATGCCAAGCCCGTCGTGGTTCCAAAATGGGAAGAAGACACTCGCGCTCTGCCAATAACTCCCATGTTCTCTAGATTTTGCGTGTAACTCCTTTCAACTCAAAGATCTAGCACATAGTGGCAAAATAAGGTACGAATATACTTGACACATATATGCGTTTAGTATAATATGTGTCCATGAGCGACACGAAGCCAGTCCTGAAAACCCTGCAAGAGGCAATCGCTTACTTCTCCGATCCACAACGGGCGTTCGACTATGCCGTTCGTTTTCGCTGGCCTGACGGGAAAGTTACCTGTCCGCGTTGCGGCTCGGAGAAACATTCGTTCATCAAGACTCGCCGCATCTGGTATTGCTATCCCTGCAAGAAGCAGTTCACCGTCAAAGTGAAGACGATCTTTGAGGATTCGCCACTTGGACTGGACAAGTGGATGATGGCCGTGTGGATGCTTTCTAACTGCAAAAATGGGATTTCTTCCTACGAACTGGCGAAAGACCTTGGCATTACCCAGAAGTCGGCATGGTTCATGCTTCAGCGCATTCGTCAAGCACTCAAGGAGCGCAAGTTTGGCAGGGGTAAACTCGGAGGCGGACCGGGAAGCGAAGTGGAAGCGGATGAAACCTTCGTTGGCGGCTTGGCGAAGAACATGCACAAGGACCGCAGATTGCGATGCGAACAACAGGGCGGCGTGTATGTGGGCAAAACCATCGTGCAAGGTATTCTTGACCGCGAGATTCGTAAAGTGCGAGCTGCGGTCGTACCGAACGTGAGGCGCGAGACCTTGCAGAATGCGGTGCTGGCCAATGTGAAGCACGGCTCTACCGTATACACGGACAATGCCGTTGCCTATGAGGCGCTGACTGCCAAATTCGTGCATGAGTTCGTGAACCATGCCGAGACCTACGTCCGTGGCCGCGTTCACACAAATGGTCTTGAGAATTTTTGGTCGCTGCTTAAACGCAGCCTTCGCGGTACGTACGTCGCTGTGGAACCGTTTCACCTTGAACGCTACGTAGACGAACAGGCATTTCGCTACAACAATCGCAAAGCCACGAACGACGGAGAACGCTTCGCGCTGGCCATGGCTCAAGTTGCCGGAAAGCGACTCACTTATAGCGAACTGACTGGCAAGGACACCGACTCGCTCCACACGCAAACGACAGGGACGCGGGAAGCGGAAGCTTTCTAGTCTCTGTCGGACTTTTTGCTCTCGCGTGCGGTAGCAGCCTTTGGCTGCTTTCGCGCTTTCGGTTTGGGCGCACGGAACAGGCTTATCATCGTGCGTTCGAAGTTCTCTTGAGCCTGTGGACCTTCGATGTACTGAGGAGTTTTCATGTGAATTGAAAGGCCCGATTAGCGGTCGGGCCAGTCGAGTAAAACCAGATGCTAAACAAAATTCTACTCCCGTTCTCGCTTGTGTCAAATCTCGCCACACTTCTCGGCCTCTGGATCGCATTTGCATCGGCCTCGGCATCCATTCAAGAAAAGGTCGGCCATCTGCTGATCCTGTGCGGCGCAGTCGCTTCGATCATCGCCTATGCCCTATTTGCCGTGTTCCTAATGAGACCGCGAAGCGAAATTCAGAGCGAACCGAAGCCCGAAGCAGCAAAGGATGAACCATCAGCCACTCCACCCTGGTGTGCCAAAATGGCGGCGGACGACGCCCAACACATACGCGTTCTCTCGTATCCGAAGCAGAACGTGTCCGTCTCATTCCTTGCCAATCCGAAGAATAGTTACGACTACACCCGCGTGGATTACTGGTCGATGCAACCGCTTGTCCCGATCACATTAGCGGAGGTTGTGCAGCGGCTTGACTGCACTCCGCACGCAGACTAGCTTTGGGGCGATTATGACCGAGTCTTTTTGCAACGGGTATATCTGCGAATGCGGAGAGCGAATCCGCGTCATCCATTGGGACAGAGCGAAACCGCATCCGCCAGAGCCACAGCTTGGTTATCTGGCAGTTCTGCGATGCTCAAAATGCGGCAGGTCTCGGAGTCTAACATGGCAAAACATTCTGGATCTCCCTCTCTCATGGACCGAGCAAGAGTAAATGCTGGCTTTGCCTTTGAAATGGCTTGAGAGAGTGTGATGGCAGTTCGGTGAAGGGAATCAAAAACTCACCCCCACCCTTGTATCTTCGATTTCCAGACGTGACTACCATTAAGTCACGTTTCGGCGGAGAGGCCGTCCCGCCCTTAGGCCGAAGTTGAGCCTGACGAGAGAGCGGCCCCCGCCCCTCTCTTTTCGACGCCGTGGAGAATCGAAGGCCTTTTGAGCCTGCATGTTCAAGGTCGGCGCCAAGAGCTTGGCCGGGGCGGAAGCCGGAACCGCAGATTAACTCTAGGAGCCGCTCATGCACAAATCGTCAGCCGAAGGTTTTCTCAGTTGTGGAATCAATGTCAGCGCCGCTCAACTGCTGGTCGCCCTGGAAGGCGAAGCCGGAAGCTGGCGGCAACGCAGTTTCGCCAACCGAGCCAGCGGTCATCAGGGGCTGATCCGGTGGTTGCAAAAGACCGGAGAGCGGGTGCGGATTTGCCTGGAAGCCACCGGTCGCTACAGTCTCGACCTGGCCCTGGCGTTGCACGCCGCCTCCGGGATCGAAGTGGCCGTGCTGAATCCCAAGGTGGTACACGGCTTCGCGGTCACGCTGTGCCGCAGTAAGACCGATCCCGCCGACGCTCAGGTGTTGGCCGAGTATGCCCGCCGCATGTCCTTCCAGCCCTGGCATCCGCCGGGCGCTGCCGCTCTGGAACTGCGCACCATCACGCGCCACATCGCTGCTCTCACTCAGCAGCACACGCAACAGAGCAATCGTCTGCACGCCCTCTCCGCTTCCAGCACCGGCTCGGGTTGGGTGCGGCAGGATCTGAAACGATCGCTGCGCGATCTGCAGCGCCGGATGGAGAAGATGCGCCGCGCGGCTCTGGCCCTGATCGCCAAGGATGCCGAACTGCGTCCGCGTTGGGCTCGGCTGTTGAGCATGCCCGGCATCGGCGAGATCAGCGCCCTGTATCTGTTGGGAGAACTTGCGCTGTTGGCCCCCGGCCTCTCCGTACGCCAGTGGGTCGCACACAGCGGACTGGATCCGGCACATCACGATTCCGGCAACTCCGTGCATAAGCGGGCGCGCATCAGCCGCGCCGGCAATCGCTACCTGCGCCGCGCTCTCTACATGCCCGCCTTGGTCGCGGTGCGCCACGACCCCCACTTGCGCGCTTTTTACCAGGCTTTACTGGCACGCCACAAGGCCAAACTGCAAGCCCTCATGGCGGTGGCCCGCAAGATGCTGCACGCCATCTTTGGCATGTTTCGCGGCAACGCCGACTATGACGGCTCCCGCCTGTTCCCCGCGCTGGAAGTTGCGACCGCCGTTTAGCCGGGGATCCGCAGGCCGTTCGCTGACCAGAAATCCTTGCACCGCAGCCCTGGGGCGGGGGAAAATCGTTCCAGTCGGGGAAGCGGAGGCCGGCTCTGCTGGAGAGCAACCGGCCAAGGAATACCCGGCTGGAAACTCATCACAGCCGATGCACCCGGGAGCGGCCAGCACCATGACCGCTCCCGGTGGCAGGAGCCCAACATCGGAGCGATAGATTTCCCCATGCCTAAAAAAACTCATACTCGTCCTTTCCTGCCCTCTCTCCACAGAAAAAACTGCTTGACGGGCAAGAGAGAATCTCTCGCCAGTCCGTCACCCGAACCAAGTACCTCATCTGTCCTACCCTATCACCCTTTTTTGCCCTGTCACGGCCCTTTCCATTGTACGTGTGCGTCAAGTATATTCGTACCCAAAATAAAGCGTTTGTTTTCTGGATTTTGCGCCCTGACAGGGGGAGGGGGGGTACCTAGTACAGAGGTACAGACCGGGAGCATCCCTGACAAAACAGACCGGGAGCATCCCTGACACTGCAAAAGATGGCGCGCGCGGGTTACAAACAGCGCATGCCATGGAAAGCGAGCAGTGTGATGGAAGAGAAACTACGGTTTGTGTTTGAGTATGAGCGGGATGAGCAAACCATGACGGAGCTGTGCCAGAGCTTCGGGGTAACGCGGGAAACCGGGTATGTATGGCTGCGGCGGTACCGGGAGCGGGGAGCGGCAGGGCTGCTGGAACGAAACCGGGCGGCGCAGCGGCACCCCAACCAAACCCCGGCGGAGATCGAGCAGCGGGTGTTGGAGTTGCGGCAGGCGCACATGAGGTGGGGCCCGCGCAAGTTGAAGCGGGTGCTGGAGCGGGACCAACCGGGGCCAAGCTGGCCGGCAGCGAGCACGATGGGCGAGTTGCTGAAGCGGGAAGGGCTGGTGGTGGCGCGCAAGAAAAGGCGCAAGACGGCGCCGTACACGCAACCGCTGGCGCATGCGGATGGGCCGAACCGGGTGTGGTGCGCGGATTTCAAGGGCTGGTTCCGCACCGGGGACGGGGAGCGGATCGATCCCTTGACCATCAGCGACGCGCACAGCCGCTATCTGCTGCGCTGCCAGGCGGTGGCCAAGACGGACACGGCGCGGGTGCAAGCCATCTTCGAAGCGGCGTTTCGCGAGTATGGATTACCGCAAGCGATTCGCACCGATAACGGGCCACCCTTTGCCAGCACGGCGATCGCCGGCTTGTCGCGGCTGGCGGTGTGGTGGATCAAGCTGGGGATCGTGGCGGAGCGGATTGAGGCGGGACAGCCGCAGCAGAACGGACGGCACGAGCGCATGCATCGCACCCTGAAGCAGGAGGTGGCGATGCCGCCCGCCCAGGATCGGCGGGCGCAACAACGAGCGCTGGAGAACTTCCGCCAGGAATACAACGAAGTGCGGCCGCATGAAGCCTTGGCCATGGCAACGCCGGCCAGCCTGTATGAGCCCTCGCCGCGGCCGTATCCGGCGCGGGTGCCGGAGCCGGAATATCCCGCGACCATGTTGGTGCGTAGCGTGCGCGCCCACGGACATTTTCGTTGGCAGAAACGGCACGATGTATTTCTGAGCGAGGTGCTGTGGGGTGAGCGCGTAGGCCTGTTGCCCATCGATGAGCGCTGGTATACGGTCTATTTCGCGGATGTTCCGCTGGCACGGTTTGATAGCTGGCAACGACGGGTGGTGCCGGTGCCGCCAGAAAAAAATCCCGAGGGAGAGAGCGTCGCGGAGCCGGCCAGCTTCTACGTGGCCGGAGCAAGGGAAGGGGAAGTTTCCCCTTCCCCTGCACCCCATCCCCTCACGGAAACGGAGCAAAAAGTGTCAGGGATGTGCCCGGTCTAAAATGTCAGGGATGTCCCCGGCCATTCACAGAAAGCAATCGTCAGCCCAATGTGGGAATGCGGCGAGGCTCCCGACTCACGGACGAGGCGTCCGTGGCTACGTGATTGTCGCGGGGAACGTGGGCGGGGGCCCCTTCGACTGCGCTCAGGGCAGGTCCGCGCCACACACTTGCTTACTTTGCGGCGGCTGCTTTGGCTTCCAGTTTGGCGTCGATGGCGGGGTTGGAGCAGACTTCGTAGTACCAGCGCTCGGTCCAGAGCTGGACGGAGAAATTGTGGGGATCGATCTGGGGCATGCGGCTTCCGCGGACCACGATTTTGCGGAAGATATCGTTGCCCACCGGAACCAGGCCGCTCCATAGATGAAACTCTTCGCCGTCCCATGCTTTGGGTAAATCGAGCGGTGAAAGCTCGAGCGAAATTTCCTGCTTCAGCCTCTGGAACGCGGGCTCGCTGATGCGGATGCCGTTCAGATTGTATTTCAGAATGAAGTCGTCGGGGCTGTCTTCGACGTCGGCGTCGGGCACGGTTTGAAATGCGTACACGTTGAATGGAGTTTCCATCGTCTTCATGGACTTCCGAACGCGCTTACTGCAGGAGGACAGGCGGTCGCTTTCGTTGAGCGCGTCCGAGATCATGATGCGCTGCTCGCCATCCATCAGGTACATTGGGGCGGAATCCTGGTAGGAAATTCCTACTCCTAGTTCGATGCCGGGAAGTCCGGCGCGTTCGAGGAGCTGGTTGTAGCCGCGCACGATTTCGATAATTTCGCGGGCCAGCACCGCGGCGCGACAAACCGCCAGCGCCGGCTCTCCCTCGCGTTCGAGGATGGCGAGAATAATCGCATCTCCTTCCAGAAACACTTTGCTGGCGCCGTACTTGGACAGCAGCTTGTTGACCGGATCGTAGAAATTCAGACTGAAGTAGGACGCCGGATTCATTCCGCGTTCGAGCAGCGATCGCGTGAGGCGTGACGAATCGCGGACATCGGCTTTGATGATCACGTGACGCACCACTTTCTCTTCCGACGGCTTCTGCTCCTCGGGCAACAGGAACTCGTAGAGCGTGCCATTCATGGCGGAGAGCTGGCGCATTTTTTCGTTGGTGATGAGATTGACGTTGTCCATCGCCGAGCGCAGCGCTTCCAGATTCCTCAGGTCGCGGTGGTAGCGCATGAAATCGCGGAGGAATCTGGTCGCGATCTTGCCCCGTTCGGGTCCCCGGCAACTCGCCACGCGCTGCACCGCCGCTTGCAGGCTGTCGCGCGATACTTTGCCCTGCTCCACGATCAGCTTTTCCACCCGGGTGCGTTCTTCGCGGGAAATCAGTGCATTCTTCAATTGCTGCGCGTTGATGCGGGGCGAGTATTCGGCGAGAAGGGGCACCGCTTCATAGGAGGCCACCACGTACTCCATGAGCTTCTCGCGGTCGAGCAGACCTAGCCACGCCGTCAAACGCGTTTTTTGCGATCGCCCTTCGGGCGTGGAGTCATCCGGAGTTCCGGAGCCGATTAATTCCTGGGCATTTTCCGGAACGTTCAGCCAGGCATTGATGGCGCGCTCGGGATCGACCTCGAGCCCCAGATTCAGCGATTGCAGGAACTCATAGGCTATGCGGCGAACATTGGTGAAGCGGTCGGGATCACGGTCGAAGTTGCCCAGCATCACGTACTGCTCGGCGTTGACATAGGCATCGCAGCCGTCGGAAGTGAAAATCAGCGGGTTGAGGAAGAGTTTGTATTGGTCGTCATTATTATTACTATTATTGCTGTTCCCGAACAGTGAGCGCCGGGTGCGAGCCAGAGTTTCCTTTTCAATTTCGCGCAGGGTGCGAAACAATTCCTGCCCAGTCTTGCGCAGAATCACTTTTTTCGCTACCTGGAAGGCGGCCACCCGCTCGCGATATTCCAGAGCCTTCTGCGCCCGGATGCCTTCGTAGCTTTTCAAAGTCATGCGGCACCGTTCCAGAATCTGGGCAAATTGCAAACCCAGTTCAATGCGCAGAAATTTGATGATCGCGACCCGAGCCAGCACATCCAGCGAGGGATTTCCTTCAGCCTTGGCGCGATTCAGCGCGGTCGAATGCACTTCGGCCAAGAGCGGCTTCAACTCCGATGCGCTGGGCTTGGGGCTGGTCTTCGGACTCGCATTCGATCCGATAAAGTGACTGCTTGGTCGAGGCTGGGGCGTTTCTGCCGCCAGCAGGCCTTCCACGTCGCCGTGACGCACGATCAGACGAGAAATCTGCGAGCGTGTCTGGGCTACAAACTTGGGACTGAGATGAACATCGTGGCGCAGGTTGTCGACGCCGAGTTGCAGTCCGGCGAGAGAGAGCGAGGGAGTGTAGCCGCTGAGGCGCGGAAGTGCTGCCTCTTCCTCGGTGTGTCCGAAACTGAAAATCGGGATGCGTGGCATAGCGGGATTGTTTTCGCCTTAGGGCTGCCCCGCGCGGCTGATCAGGCTCACCCGGAACTGGGGCACTACCAGGGCTTGCTCCACCGTGGGCAGGTTCAGCGCCGCCAGTTTGGCGGCTATCGCCTGAGCTTCGGAGGTAGCTCCGGTGCGGTTGTAGGCCTGCCACAAAAGCCGCATGGACTCAGGATCGGTGGCGCCTTCTTCCAGATGAGGAATCGCTTCCGTGAACTTTCCCTGGGCTACCAGCACTGCGCCGGCGGCCGCGTGATAGCAAAGTTGGATGATTTGGCTGCGACTGGTTCCCGCCATGGTTTCGAGTTGCTTGACGGTTTTCGAGGCTGAGTCCATGTCCTGAACCTCAGCCAACCGAGCGGCCCGGACGCGCAGGATTCTTGCCTGCTCTTCATCGCGGTCGCTGGCGGAAATCTGATGCTCTTCGCGCAGCACATCCTGGGCTGCCTGCAAATATTTCAGGGCTGTTTTCGGATCCGGTTCGTACATAGCCAAAATACGGTGCGCCTCCGCTTCCAGTTGTCCCAGTCCCGCGCTGTGCGCATGCCTGGCCACATCGCTCAGGGCTCTCTCCGCCTGTTTGCGATTATTCTCGCGAATCCAGGTCACTGCCGACTGCAGTTCGCGCTGCACCCGTTCTGCATTGCTGGGCGCGAAAACAATGGCGCGGTCATACTCCTCGCGGGCTTCTCGTTCCTTTCCCATTACCGCATAAGTATCGGCGACGCCCAGCTCCGAGCCGAAATTCGGATCGATGCGGATGCTCATGCGGTACTGCTCCAGCGCCGCATCGAGCTTGCCTGCCATGCGTAGAATCTCGCCGTAGGAATCGTGCGGGTTGGGCTGATCCGGCTCGAGCGCGATATAGCGGTCCATGGCCGCGAAAGCCTTGTCGAAGTTTCCCAGATCCGCGTATCCATAGGCTACATCGTTCAGCGCTGCGGCGTAATCCGGAAACAGCGCAAGTGCATGTTCGAGCACAGTGACGGCCTGTTCATGACGTTGCTGCTTCATCAGCCAATCGCCAGCCAGGTATGCCAGACGCTGATCTCGCGGATACTTCGCCAGCAGATCGTTCATGGCGCTGATTGCGGGCAAGTAATTGCTCTCCTGCGCGCCAGCCAGCCAGCGGATCAGCAACTGTTCACTCGGACTCATCTTAGACGCCAACTGCTTGGAGCGGCTACGCGCGGTGGATTGCTCCTGAGGATCCGGGCTCAGGTATGAGAGCAGGATCAACGCCTGGGCAAAATTCGGGTCGGCTTTGGCAGCGGCCCGCAGATCCTGCAGGGTTTCGGCAATGCGGTACTGCTCGAATTCTCGCATCGCCTTCTCGAAGCTAGTGCGTGCCTGCGCCGAGGAAGTGGTGACCGGCAGTTTAGTGGGTGTACCCTTCTGACTGGACTGAGGCGGATTGAAATTAGCACTTGCCGACGCAGCCAAGGACGAAAATACAAGCAGGTAGAGGCACCAGCGGCGAAGCATTTGTCCCTCGGAAACTGTTGATTTCTTGCTTCTTATTGGTCGAGCGTATCATGGGGTTGGACCCCCTTAAAGTTACCTAGGTTACGCGCCAAAGGATTGATTTTTCGGGTGGTTTCGGCGTGATTCGGAAACTGTGGGCGATTGCGAGTGGTCGTTTGTTTCGAATCGTCAATGACCCTGTTCCAACGTTGACCGGTTCATTTGCCAGTGTTCTAATTCATCCAACGCATGGGAGGCGAGCCATGAAGCTGAGGCTTGCGTTTTTGTTCGTTTTTCTGCTGCTGGTTATCCCCGCTCAGGTGTTCGCAAAAGGCGACATATCCAAAATCACGATCCAAGGTGGCGATCTCAAAACTCCGATCTTAATCACCGATCCGAAGACTCTCGCCCACTTCAATGTCTGGAGTGGCCCGGGCTCGAGTTGGAGCGGCGGCAAGCCTGCCCCCACTTGGGTCGAGACATTGATCATCGACTGGTCCCAGGATGTTACGGAGCACCCAAAGGGACTGCAACGTTACGAAGTCTCCTGCTATGCAAAATTACCGAATGAGCGGCTGATCTATGTAGTGTTCTACGAATACGACCCGGTAACGGAGCGGGGATACATATACTTGCCCGGCCGGACTGACGAATGGTATCGGCTCAATGTGGGTACGATCGGTCGTGGCGTGGAAGGACGCTGGTTTCGTGCGTCGAGTGAGTGGGACAGCATCGCGAGACCGCTCATCCTGGACGCTAACGCACAAGGTTGGCGACTCGTTAGTCTCGTCTTCAGCGGCGGGTGATGCTCGGCTCGATTTATCCAACTCCAAAGTAGAACTGCGAGCGCCCACACCGCGAACAGGGGAATCAGACTCGCTAAGCCTTGCAGGCCGGCTAGTTCTCCTAAGTTGAAGGCGCCGTGCACATGGTTTGTCCCCTGCTCGGTGGGTATCAGGACTGCTCCCAGATTCAAGGACAATCGGCCCGCCCAAAGCGATGGCCAATAGAACTGGCGTAGCGGGCAATGAAACTCGTCGGGAGGTTGTGCCCCGACCGAAACCGCCATTAGCGTAAGTCCGACGCCAACCGCGGCCAGGATCCCGAGGACGATTCTCCAGCCTTTGCGCGCGTGATCCCAAAGTGGCGCCAGTCCGAGACACAGCAGCGGCAGCCCCGGCGCCATATACCGTGGACCGTAGAACCAACCGGCTGGCCACGAGGAAAAAGGAAGCGTGAAAAAGAAAATAATACGCAGCGATCGAAGCCGCTGCGACTGCGGCAGCATGCGTCGCGGGGCGCTTCCACAGGATCCACAAACCGAAAGGGGCGGCCAGGAGGACCGGCCCGGAAAACAGCAGCCCACGCCGGCAGCGCGAATAACAGCTTTAATGCGACATCGATTCTGGGATATGTAAGACCCAGGTAGCCGTGCGTCATCCAGGAAAAAGCTCCCGCTGGGTAGTATGCATAGCTGGGATGAAGTACGGAACCGAACGCCGCGCGCTGGTAAGCCAAGAGCGCGATGAGGCACGGCAACGCTCCGGCGGCGATTCCGAGGATGACGCGCCAGAGCCGCTGTCCGTCCTTCCAAACCAGGGCCAGCGCCAAACCCGCGACCATGGCTGAGGCTGGGGCGGAAGGATATTCGGTTAAGGTGGCCCACCCTGCCGCCAGACCGAGAGCCGATCCCCAAAACACATCCGCTGTCGAACCTAAAACCGCGCGCAAGCGCAGAGCACAAGCGAAGGCGAACACCAGGCATGCTCCGGCCAGTGCATGTCCCCAGAACAATGTCGAATATGCCCACATGGGCGTTGCCAGCCCCAGTGCGAGAGCGGCAAACGCCGCAGCGCCGACACTGCTTCCGAGTTGCAACGCGATCCAGAACAAGCAAGCACAGGCCGCTGCCATGGGCAGAGCGACGGCAAACAGGGTGACGCAGTAACTGAGGTCGACTAAACCGCGAGGCGATACGGGATCCACTCCCGCCGCTCACATCAGGGGCAGCGCTGCGAAGGCAACTGGAACGGCCAGCAGCGCGAGTCCCGGCGCTTTGTCAGAATAGTAATGGCCGTTGGCGAAAGCTTTGTCGTTGGTGTTCTCATGGAAGGGATCGATGCGCAACGTTCCCTGCTCGACAATGGCGCGTACCAGATCCAAACGCGAGTTCTGGTTCCATCCTCCGCCTTCGTAGAAATACGCATAGGAGACGAGAACGACCGCCGCGATCAGCAGTGCGCGGATTCGAATCCAAAAATGACTATTCTGCAGGGAAGCATTCATTGCTGGTAGGTTCAGGGTTGACTCGGAGGCGGTGCCGATTCGCCCAGGGGCGGAAGCACCCGCACCCTCCGATTGATCTCCGGCCAGTACTGGCGCAACAGATGCCCGCCGAATTTCCAGCCCAAGTCAGCGCCGTAGCGGATGAAGGTGCTGCCGACGCCCCGGTTTCCTTCAGGATAATAAGTGTTAGCCAGCCCTTCGCCAGCCAAGGGGCCCAGCAGCCCTGCAAAGTTAGCCACTTGTTTCCCCGAGTCACTGCGCGTAATCGCGACCCTGACCGCGGCATACTTCAGCGACTGCTTGAAGGAGAGATTCCTCTTGACATAGAAGCGCGGATCTTCGTGCAACGCAGATGCGATCAGGAAAGTTCCAAACAGGTTGGCGGAAGCCGAGCGGGCCATGTCAGCGCCAAAGCGCTTGATATATCCTTCACCTTCCTGGCCAAAGCCCGCGGGGCTATTGATCGCCTGGCCGAAAGCTGAGCCAGTCAGCGCCGCGCCGATTGTGGCCAGGGACACGCTGTTGTTGGCCGCCAGCTTGAACTTCTGCCAGCGGTCGAGCGTCGCCGCATTGGTAGCGAGGTCAGGGAAGACCACCGACTTCCGCTGCAAGAAGGCTATCCCGTGCTGCAGCGGGTTCGCCCCCTTGGGCGCGGTTCGCGATTGCGCGCTGGCAGAAGGAGCTTCGGGCGGCGCGCCGGATTGGCTCTGTTGTGCCACGCTCGCTGCACACAGCAAGCAGCACATGGCTGTCGTCACGGCCAGACGATGCACTCCACACTTGTCAATCGACACAAATTCTCCTCGACTCACAACACGGGTTGGCTCCTTCAATGCTCAAGCCTATGAGACAACCTGGATGGCTGAGTGCTGATTGCTGAGCACCGCCTGCCGAAGGCACTCAAATTTTCAAGAAGATGTTCTTGCGATACAGCACCCACATCGCCGCCCAGCACATTAACACATAAGCGAGTGCGTACAGTAACGACGCGTTCACCGGGCTGGCTAGCGGCATGAACATGAACTGGTAAATAGAGTCCTGCCAGCTCACCCCTGCGTGAGTGTGCATGTGGTCGAGCAGGCGCGATATCACCTCGGCGAAGACGTAGGCGGCGATGGCATTCATTCCGAACACCAGCAGCGGCTTGGTCCACAGTCCCTGACGTTTCTTGACATCCACGATCCAGTAACACAGCGCCAGGCAGAGCAGGGCCAGACCGGCGGTGAAGATGACGTAGGAACTGGTCCAAAGTTTCTTGTTGATGGGGAATCCGAGGTTGAGGATTTTGCCCGCGGCGACCCCGGCCACCCCAAACAGCGCCAGGCCCAGCGCCTTGCTCTGGGCGGAGCGTGGGGAACGAAGCCATTGCCCAGTAAGCATTCCCAGCAGGCTGGTGGCGATTGCGGGAATGGTGCTCAACACGCCTTCGGGATCGCGCGTGCCCTCGTATAAATGTCCGGCGAGGAGTTGGCGGTCGAGCCATGCGGCGAGGTTGCGGTCGGGATCGAGCAGGGGGATAGCGTGCGTGGGCACGCCGAATCCGGGGACGGGGATGAAGCGCATCAGAATCCAGTAGCCTACGAGACAGCCTGCGATGGCGAGGATCCATCCACGCCAATCCGTCCACAGAGCCAGGATCGCGGAAATCACGTAACAGATCGCGATCCGCTGCAGCACGCCATACACGCGCCACGATGCCAGGTGATATTGATTGGGAAAACCATTCAGAAACATGCCCAGAGCGAACAGGGCCAAGCCGCGCCACAGCACGTGCCGCAGAAGCTCTCGCCGCGATGCGCCGCGCTTCAGGCGCGAACTGAAGGAGAACGCCATGGCAACGCCGACGATAAAAAGAAAGAAGGGGAAGACCAGGTCGGTCGGGGTCCATCCGTTCCACTGGGCGTGCTGGAGGGGCCAATAGGAGTTGGGCTCGTCGCCAGCGTTGTTGACGAGGATCATGCCGGCGATGGTGGCCCCGCGAAACAGATCCAGCGACATCAGCCGCGAGGCTGGTACGAGCGATGGCACGGCGGCGATTTCGCGTCCGACGGCGGTACTCGATACTGTGGAAGCCATAAGAACCAGCTATCTTAGCAGGCGGCGGTTTGTGAATCGGGCAACCGGGTCGGGGAGGCGCCCGGGGCTGTTTTGGTCGTAATGTATGTGGGTACCCCCCCCTTTTATTTTGCAAAATCTTGAAAACGCGCGGTTTATTTTGCCACTAGCCGCTAGATCTTTGAGTTTAAAGGAGTTACTGGCAAAGTCTAGATAACATGGGAGTTACGGCGGTTCTGCTGTCCCATTTTGGAACTGTCGAGCTCTTTGTGGGCTTCTTCTTTCGCCCCTGCCGGGGCTTTGCACCTTCCTAACTGTTTACCCACAGCCTGCGCTGTGGGCTGCACTCTTACGCCGCTTGCGGCTGCCGAAAAACTGATATTGCGGCCCGCAGCGCCTGAAGGCGCGATGATTAACTTACCTCTATTGGCATAGCTGAAGCTATGCCCTGATACGAATCTGTTCCTCAGGGCACAGTTGAAGCCATGCCCAGATACGAATCGGACATGTCAAAGAACTGGCATTATCCATTAGATAATGTTCTATCACTTAGATTATCTGGCTAGATGAGCGCAGTCAACATATCTTCAAAGATGTGAAAGGACAGAGTCTTAAATCGCAGAGAACGCTGAGAACGGCCGCAGAGTACGCTGAGTTATGTCGGTCTGACCCGCTCGACAAAATGGTTCAGGCGATTGTCTGGCTGTTATCCGACTCCCAGTTTTTGCAGGTCCTGGCGCAACTGCTCCGCACTTTCCATCTGGATGACGTGCATTCCCAGGCGCGCGGCGCTGTCCAGATTCAAGGGACGATCGTCGATAAAACAACTCTCCTCGGGCGGCCTCTGGGTCATTTCGAGAGCGAGACGGTAGATTCCGTCTTCCGGTTTGCGCAATCCGACGAAACAGGAGCTTACGAAAAGGTTGAAGATTTCGCGCAAGCCGAAGGTCTGAATGCGGTGCAAATTCAATTCTTTCGATTCATTGTTGATGGTGGACATCAGGTACTTGCAGGAGTGGCTGAGATGCTTCGCCAGTTGCAGAGTCTGGGCCTGCGGTTTCGAGAGCGAGAACATGTACTGTTTGAAAGCATCGAGGGTGAAGGATCGCGGGCGGTAGAAAATCGTGCGCTCGAGATATTCCTGCAAGGTAATTTTGCCGCGCTCGAACGAAGATACCAGCATCTCATGGCGGCTTTCAAATTCGACTTCATCCAGATGGAAGTGTTTGAGAGTTTGCTGGCGCTGCTCGTGATCCCATGCATTGCTGAGGAGCACGCCGCCTACGTCCCAGAAAATGGCGGTGATTTTTGGCACAGCCGGCCTCCAACGCTGCGATCGATTGCGAATAGATATCTTACAGGGATTGAGAGTGCGACTCCTTAACGTGGAGGTCAGAGGCCGCGGGCGGGGGCGCCCGCGCCACACGAGCCTACAGAGAGAAAGCCCCGATCCTGCATGGCAGGATCGGGGCTAGGCGATTGCCCCGGCTTAGTAGGCGCTGGTTAGGCGCGGCGTAAAGTTCTGCCGGTAGCTCAAGTTGTCAATGTCGCGGAACATCGGCGTTCCTGGCGGCAGGTTTTGTGGCTGGGTGAAGAGCGGATCGAAGATATAGTTTCGAGCCGGCGGCTCGTAGGTGGTGCCACCGCCGTTTTTGTCGGTTCCGGTAGAGTAAGTGGAGTAGTAGAGGCTGGCCATCGATCCCTTGTAATTCAGGGTTTGGCCTCCGCCAGCTCCCCAGTTTTCGAGTTGGCGCAGGAAGTTGTGCAAGCCACCATCGGTGCCCCAGTCGCCTATCTTCCACGCCAATGCTTGAGTCTGGAAGTTAATGTTCTTTCCGCCGGAGACCGCCACTCGATAGTAGGTGGTCGTAGCCGGCCGGCCCGCGTCGCTGCTGGGAGAGCCCAGGCTGGCGAGGTCTGACCAGGTGTTGGAGAGCATCGTAACTGCGTCCGCAATCACGCCCGCCGCCGCATGCGCGGGTTCGGCTGCAGCCGGATTCAACCAAGTGGGATCGGCGACGCTGCTATTGTAGTCTCCTTGAATGTAAACCGGATTCTCCGAGGCAACAGTGAAACCACCCAAGCCGTTGTCTGATCTGACGGGCACATTGCCCAGCGAGCCGTCCACCAGTTTTACAACGTGGCGGGCGCCGCTGACCCAACTGTTCTGGGCTATGGAGCAATTTGGTATGCGCTTGCCGACAAGGTATGGGTCGGGCGCGACACCCGCGTTAATGATCTGGCGGTTAACACTATTGGCCAGGTTATAGGAGGCTAGAGTGCCGTAGCCAAGGCCCAAGCCGAGATTGGCTGCTCCCCAGTTGTCCAGAAAGCCGTTGTTGTTGACGTCTTCGGGGGATTGGGTCTTGCCTGGTGGAGGCGGCTCCAGCGCGTTGTCGGGGTTCCCGAACTGGACCCTAGAGTTGACGGAGTCTTCCAGACCGGAGTCGCCGGTTTTCGTGCCCGGGGCGTCCACTGGGAGAGTCCCGTTGGGATTGGGCAGCATGCCCCGGCGGTCAGAGAAGTACAAAACGTATCCGTTCTGAAATACAGGGTCGACCAGGGTTCCGCTGCCGGGAATGGTCCCGTTCAGCCACTTTTTCAGGTTGCCTACATCGATTTCCACCGCGTTCACCACGCCAACAGGCGCGCAACTTGGGTTTCCCTGGTTGATATCGCGGACTTCGCCTTCGCGGGCATCATAGAAGTTGATGGGATACCAGTTGTACTGGGTTGGGCTTTGCCCGTTCGGGTGGGTGCTGTTGCCATACCGACCGAATAGGTCGCCGGGAGTCGCGGCATCGTTGGTGACCTCGGGAGGCCTACCGCTGGTGCAGGTATAAGGGCTTTTTTTCCCTGTACAGAATGGGGCCGCGCCGGTGGCGTCAATGACGCCATTGCCGTTGCGGTCTGCGAGTTTCTGCAGAATCAAGATCGCATTGGGATTGACCGGATTGGTACCGGGAGCAGTGGGAGGAAGGGTGCCTCGGGCAAATCCCAGGTTCAACCACTCCTGGGTAATGGGGTGGTAGGCGCCGGCGGCGTCACGATATTCGACGCGCAGATAACCATCGATTAAGTTCCAGCTGCTCGTCGTGGGACTCGGCCCAGTTGGGGGATAAGGGAGCGTCGTGTAGTACGGATACGGCGCAGCGGCCGCGCAGCTACCCGTCGCGGTGCTGCAGGTCGACAGATTGATCGTCGGCGCATTCCCGTAGCCGTCCGCATTCTTCAATATGACCGGGGCGAGAGGGTCGAACAGGGTAATGTTAGTAGCCGGCGGGGTCGGCGGTGCGACTGGTCCAAAAGGCCAGTCGGACGCGATGGTAGCTACGGTGCCCAGCCAATTGGTCGGATCTGGAACTGCGGTCGACGCGGTGGCGAAGTAG
The DNA here is from genome assembly GCA_963696635.1 of uncultured Acidobacteriota bacterium. GTDB lineage: Bacteria > Acidobacteriota > Terriglobia > Terriglobales > Acidobacteriaceae > JABDBE01. Next base: position 171,899 of record CAVOKX010000016.1, on the reverse strand, counting down.
GTGTTATAGGTGCCGCCGGTCACCAGGGCGGGCAACCCCGCTACCGGGGTAGCGGGCACTCCGTACTGGTAATTCATGCCGTTGGAAGCGTCGTTGAAATTCGCTAAGCGAATATTCTGGGGATCAGCCGCGCCCAGTGCAGAAAGTTCGGTGGGCGTGTCAGAGAGCAATACGCGAATTTCTGCTTCGTTATAGAGTCGCGACGCGCCCAGAGCCGTAGTGGCTACTTCTCCCGGTGGAGGCCGGCGGATAATTTCAAAGGGTTGGGCTTGTCCCGCCGCTCCGAGAGCGTTGTTGATAAAGGGCAGGGACAGTTGTACGGCCCCGGTGCCGCCGGGATTGCCATAATTTCCATCGATAATCCAGCTATTGTAATCTCCAATTGAAATCGTGGGATTCCAATTCGGGTTCTGCGGAGAGGTCGGGCCTCCGGTAACGCTGCCCTCGGTTTGGGCCATGGGCCGGCAGCCTGGCGCGACGCCAGGACAACCCAAAGACGTTGTCAGGATGGACACAGCGCCCAGGTGATTAATGTTGGAGGGTTCGCCGTTGGCCAGTTGGGTACGGATGACATTTCCCCAAGCCGTGACTTTATCTTCAAATGTCGTCGTAGCCCCGGTGCCAGCATCCAGGTACAGGTCCCCGTTGGTGTGAGTGCGGCCAGCGAAATTCAGGTTCACGCCGGCGAAGAAACTAAGGTCGCTTTCGGAGAACACGCCGAACTGGAATACGGGGATCAGGGCGACTTCCACGGTGCGCGACATGTTCACTTCATCGCCTACCGTTCCGTTTCCAGCTAGCCCGGCAAAGGTGCTGGCGGTTACTTGCAGGGTGACGGGAATGATCTGCGCGTACAAACCATGGAAGTTTCCAGAAGTAATTTTCCCGAAATTGGAGGCGAGGGTTCCGTCGGCGTTGGTGGCCGCCGTCAGGGTATAGACGGGGTAGCTCATGACGGCGGTGTTGGGAGGCGCCTGCGCACTGAGCGCCGCAATATCCGCTGCCGTGGGCGATTGGATGTTCTGAAACATGTTGGCCAGGTCCGAGGTCATGTGTTCGATACCGCCCTCGGCGCTGTGGAAAGCCAGATTATTCTGTACATCCTGGCCACCCACCTTGCCTTCAGTGTTGACCATCATGAGCAGGCCAATTGCAACCCCGGACATAATCAACATCAGCATCAGGGATGCAATCAGAGTGAATCCTCGTGAATCGAATTTCGTGCTATGCATCGTGTCGCTCCTCATTGCCATACTGCTGTTTCCTGTTTCCACTCCCGATTTGCTGCTTCCTCCGCGGTCCAACTCACGGAGCAGTGAGGACATAACGGTTCTGGTAACTTAGGTTTCGCGCGCTGATCGAAGTCTGGGTGTCAAAAGTCTGATAGCCATTGCTAACCATGAAACCGCTCTTGGCACCGGAGACCTGACTGCGGGTGGTCAAGTGAACCAGATTGATTTTGCGAATCAGATTGAAGGAGGTGCCGAGCGAATATCCACCATCGCCCGAGTTGTTGAGCAGGGCGCCAGCGGCGTTGTAGGTGTCGTAGGTAAACTGCAGGTTCACGACGCCTTCTTCAACGGGAACAGGGTCTTGGCCGTTCACTTGGCGCATCAGGGTGGGGGTTCCCGCTCCCACGCCAAGGGGATCGGGCATCATCGATAAGTAATAGCTGACTGCGAAAATGCGTGTCACCGTGGCGTCGGCGGGGCAGGGAGTAGCGGGCGCCGGCCCCGGCGCACATGCCAATTGCGCCAAATCACCAGCGGCAGCAGCGGGCTGGTTGAGGTTTAGCGTGTCCCCGGCAGCGAAAGCCACCGTGTAGCTGCCGCCGCCGTTGTTCGTGACATTGGTGACTTCGCCGATGGCAAGGGCGGTGTTTCCGCCGACGGTGCTTTGAAACAGAAGCAGATCGCCGGGCGTCAAACCGCCCGCCGTGGGCGGGTTCGTAACCACCGGCTGGGGGGCCAGCAGGGGCGGCGTCAAAATGCAAGTGGCCGGCAATGGAGCGGGCAACTGCACGGTTACGGCGGTCGGAGTAATTGTTTGTATGGTATAGCAAGGCAGAGCAAACACGGTGTCGGTATAGACTACCGTGACCACATCACTGGGTTGGGGGCTGCCTGGCACCGTGATTCCTAATTGCCAGCCCGGAATAAGTCCATAAAGAGTTGGATTGCAAGGAATGGCACCCGCAGTTACGCAGGGGTAGGCAATGCCGTTCCCGGGAGTGCAGTTGTTGCGAGCGGCGCAATTGGGGGAGAAACCATAAATCGGGTTTCCCGCTTGTGAGGGCAACAGGATCCCGGTCGCGGAGGGCAATCCCGCGCCCGCCAAACTTAAATCCTTGAACAGCAAGTCGGAGGTGGCTCGCAGATCCTGCTGCATCTGGGCACGCTGCGAAACCACGAAAGTAGCAGCCATGCCCTGGCTGAACAGCTGCACGGCGGCGCCGACTACCAGCGAGCCCACGGCAAGCGCGACCAACAGTTCGATCAAGCTGAAACCGCGACTCGAATTTGCAGATGTGCAACTCATAATCTCCCTCGTTTACCGATACGGCGAAATGAAGGTGCTGAGGACGTACTGCCTAGGAAACTTGATCTGGGGAGTGGTGTACTGAACCGTGATGATGACTTGGCGAAGCGTGGTGGAGGGCACACCGCCGACCACGACCGGCAAAATCTGGATTTGGCGAGTGTAATTAGTGAGGGGCACACATTGGTCGGGTCCGGCTGCAGGACAGTTATTGGCAAAGACTCCCGTCGGACCGGGTAATTCAAGGATTTGAGGGCCGCACGCCGCATCGTCCGCGGTGCCGATGATGCCGTCGACTCCGGCACAATCTATGGGCTGAAGCCCAGCCAGGAAGATGCCGCCCGCTCCACCCGTGTTGTTAATCTGCGCCCAGGTGATGTTCGCGGTCTCGCGCGCGGTCAAGATACCTTCCATGGCTTCGTTGGCCAGCTGTTTGGCGACGGTGTTCTGTTGCGAAGTTTGCGTGGACGCCATGGCGATGCCGAATACGCCCAGCAGACTCAGCAGCCCGATGGTCAGGATGGCCATGGAAATCATGACCTCGATGAGACTGAACCCTCGCTGGGTTCGTTTAAGAAGTGGCTTGAAAGCCAGATTGCTTTCAGCTTTCACTGTTGCCTCCAGTAGTACCTGGCCCCGCTGTTGTAGACGTGCCATCCGCGCAGACGGCCGGTTGCGCCCCACAATGTGATCGCGCGCGAAGTATTCACGAATCCGGGCATCGCCATATAGACCACTCCATTGTTAACGCTGCCGGCCGCGTCCTGGGCCGATCCGTCGGGGTAGAAATAGATCACGTTCTTTACGCCCCCGGCGATGCCTTGATCGAAGTCGATGGCGGTTCCGCCCACGCCAAAGCCATCCGGAGTTGAAGGAAAGCCAGCTTGCGCGGTGGGAATGCCTGGTTCCACATCAAAGGTGACATCCGTGGGCAGGAAATAAGTGTTGGTGACAGTTCCGGTTGAGCCTTGAGTGATGGTGATGGTGTTGGGCTGAACGGCGTTGCTGAAGGTAATAAAATAGATCTGCCGTTGGGCGACCGCGGTGTCGCGGGCCTGGCGCAGCGCCATCAGTGTCTGGTTGTAGGCCTGGGTGACGCGGCCCTGCTTGAGCGACGGCTGGATGGCCATGATGGAGAAAGCCGTCACCACCAGGGTGAGGGCGATCACGATCATGAGCTCAACCAGCGAAAACCCGCGCGTTTTGCGTGACACCATGGGTCCTGATCTTTCTCCGGGGAGTTTCTGCGAGGCCAGCCTTAAAACGAAGGCCTTTCCTGGCTGCTTTGCACCTGCCATCTCGGGGTTGAGCCTGGCATCCTTCATCGCGTGTTACGCCGAAGGAGGCGGTTCCATAATCGGAAACGTCGCTGGCTAACCCGCATGCAACCTCATCGTAAGGAGGGGAAGGGAGAGCGTCAAAGTACTAAAGGGCGGGTGGGCACAGCTGGCCTTACGTAACGTAATTTGACGAGGTAACTCCGGTAACTTTGGCATGGTCGGTGAACGGGGGACGATCGGCGAAGGGAGGTTATGCGCCGCGGGCGTTGGCCGCTAACTTCCTGCCCGCTTTGTTGGTTGCGGTGCGGGTGGTCGGTACATAAGCGCAGGAGCGAACATCGTAGTGTTGAGCCAGGCAACTTCCGCAAAGATGGAGCTGGTGGACCTTGCATTGAACGACGGGGGCTTCGCTTCCGCAGAGATCACAACCGCCGCGAACCCGCTGGTTAGCGGTGGCGGACTCCTTCCGCGGCTCGCCAGAAGCGATAGCGGATTGCAGCACTCGAGCTTTGGTATAGATGCCAGCGGCCACGACTAGAGCGCCCAACGAGAACTGGCAGGCGCCAATCTCCAACATATCCGGATCGGGATGACTGCCAAAGGCGCCGGGCAGAAAGCAAAGACCAATGAACATCATGAGTGCCCCGGCGGCGATGATCCAAGTGGCTGTTTTCGAAGACATGAAGCTTAATCCTTCAGACGAACAGGAAAAACGGCTGCTCCCGAACCAGGGGTAATCTTTGCAACGGTTACAGGTCGAACATAGCCGTTTACTTGTTTAAACTCCAGATGACTAAAGTCATGTCTGCTGCGAAGGCGTGACCCAGGTAACTTGTGAGCGCTCCCAGCGGCACCCTAACATTGCCGTTAACATGGCGCTGACGTCGCTATTGGTGTGCTCGGATGCTAAAGCCGTCCAAGTGCTCAGCCGAATTCTGCAAGAGCTGGGCATTGGGGTGGAATCCTGCGGCGACCTGCGTATGGCACGAGCCCGGCTCCAGGACCGGCACTTCGATGCGCTTCTGCTTGATTGTGAAGCGGAAGCAGCCGCACTCGAGCTGATTGCCCAGGCCCGAAATGCGCCCAACAATAAAACTATCGTCGCGATTGCCATTGTGAGTGCGGGGAAGGATGTGCGCAATATTTTTGCGCAGGGCGCAAAGTTCGTCCTTTTCAAACCCATTTCACGGGAGCGGGCAGCGCACAGCATGCGGGCAGCCCGTGGCCTGATGCGCAGCGAACGACGGACTCGGCCGCGCGTCCCGGTGGAGTCGAATACTTCCATCGCTTACGCCGGCAAAGAAAACGTTCCCGCCGCCCTCGTCGATTTGAGTGAGGATGGAATTGCCCTACGGTTGGACAGCAAATTGCCGCCGTATGGCAAAGTCTATTTCCAGTTTGCGCTACCGGGAAATGCCTCGCTGATTCGGCTTTCCGGCGAAGTCATGTGGCAGGATTCTTCCGGCCGGGTTGGAATCCGTTTTGCGCAGGTGCCAAAAAGCTCACGCCGTTTGCTGAACGATTGGCTGCAAGCGAATCTTGCGCCGGAGTCAGAAGCCGCGCCTTCGGGATCACAGGTTGCGACCAGTGGCGACGACTCCGGCCTGCGGCTCACGGCTGGCCTCGGCCTGTTGTCGGTTTCAGCTGCCGATCGCCGCAACCTTTCTCGACGCGCCTGCTCTTTAGGCGCCGAAGTCTACCGGCCGGATTCCCGTGCACCCACGCGTTGCAGCTTGATCGACGTCAGCCCGGGCGGCTGTTACCTGGAGACCGCGGAGACTTTTCCCAGCGGAACCCCTCTGGAGATAGTGGTGCGTACGGAGGATCTGCGATTGCGGCTGCATGGAAAAGTACAAAGTATGCATCCAGGTTTCGGTATGGGAATCGAGTTCACTCTGAGAACCGACGAGCACCGCAAACAGGTGCAGCGGTTGATTGCATGCGCCCGGTCCGAAACGAAGCTGTTGATCTGATCAGCTTTGCAAGTATCGACCACCGCGTACCTGCGCATTTGCGGATGATCCCGCTGCGCTCCTAACGACAATGGAGGCTGGCAGCCCGAAGAACCCAGGTCCCTCGCTTTGCTCGGGATGGCAGTTCGTAGTGGGAAACGCCGAGTCTGAATCGGCTTGAGAACCGCAATAGTACCTGAAGGTACACAAACAGCACCCGAAGGTACAAACAAGGATGTTATCACGCGCTAGCGTAGCGCGCTCTGGATCGCGAGGTCCAATCCGACCATCAGGACAGCGGAAGCGGGGATTACCAGCAGAGCTTTCTGCAACCGCCGCGGATCCCCACCGGCGATGACGCCAATGATGCGTGAACTGACCGCGAGCCCAATCCATCCACAGGTAATGACGAATCCCATAGCGGTGCTGGTCATGCGCGGGAAGGCATCCGCCACGATCGCCAGGGTTGTGGGGAAGACTGGCGCCATCGAGAGCCCGCTCAGAAAAACTAGCACGAATGCGGCCGCAGGCCGGATGGTCCGCAGCATCAGGAAGGTTGTAAACGCCATGGCGACAGATGCGACCAAGGTTACGGTCACGGCGGGCACGCGGATGAGAACGGCGGAGATGCCGAGGCGGCCGATCAGCAGGCCGAGTGCGAATCCCAGAGAAAGAATGTTGAGAGCGCGCGACTCGGGGATGCCCTGCGCGATGAGGTGGCGGGGCAACCAGTTCCAGACGCCCACCTCGCAGCCTATGTACAGAAAGAGGAATAGTCCGATTAGAAGCAGCAGCGGGCGGGCGAGGACCGGAGCCGCATCGGCGAGCACGAAACCTTCCGCGCCCGTGGGCGCAGGGATTTTGGTGAGGAACTGGACGAGCAGCGTGACGACAGTGAGTAATGCGATGGTGTAGCAGAGACGGACCCAGTTCCGTCCAAAGAGATTGGCGGCGATGAACGGTGTGGTGAGTCCGCCGAGACCGAAGAAGAGGTTAACCAGGTTCAGCGCGGCGGCGCGATGAGCCTGGCCTACGTCGCTGACCAGAGCATTCGCGGCGGTCACAACGATGCCGCCACCTACACCGAGAAGGAAGCTCAGGAACAGGATGCTGCGGAAGCCGGTCGAGCGCGGTAGGGCAAAGAGCGCGATGGAAATGAAGGTCAAGCCGAGGATGAGGCCAATCTTCTTGCCTTCGTTATCGAGCAGAGGTCCAACACCGAGTGAGGCAATGATGAGCCCAAGCGCTTGCGCAAAGGCAATGGTACCGTTCTGGCTGGGGGAGAGGTGAAAGCGATCCGACAAGTCGGGCAAGATAGTGCCCAGCATGGCGGCGATCATTCCGTAGATGAAGATGGCGATAACGGCGGCGAAGATCAACACGCGGCGGAGTTCCTTTCAAATTCCGGTTTCAAGTGTGGGAACATCGACCCAGCTTCGCGTTCGATGGCTCTCGAGCGCGGCATCGAGGATGGTCAGTTGGCGCAATCCGTCGACGAACTGCGGGTATTCGGGCGTGCTCTCCGGTGAGCTGATGGAAGCGTAGAAGCGGCGGAAGAGTTGCTTGAACGTGTCGTCGTAGCCTTCGCTGTGTCCGCCGGGAAGGTCGGCGTAGCTGCGCGCCTGGGGCTTGAGCAGAGACGGGTCTTTAATGATGATCTCATTTCCGCTGTCGCGGTGGCCGACCCAAAGTTCGTCAGGACGCTCCTGGTTCCAGGCGACAGAAGATCGTGTGCCATAGATCTCAATGTTGAACCGGTTCTTTCGTCCGGCGGAAACCTGGCTGGCGGTGACGCTGCCGCGCGTGCGCGCGCCCATGCGCCCGCCCATATGAAAGAGGACGGAGCCGAAGTCTTCAGTATCCACGGCGGCTTCAATATAGTCTTCCGGGCTCAGCAGTTTGTTGGCGAAGGTCTCGACCGGGTGTTTCGGCCGCTTGCGCGTGGAGTGGAAGGTTTGGAGATCGACGCAGAGCGAGCTAACCCGGAGTGCAGTGACATGCTCCGCCAGATCAAACCAGTGCGAGCCAATATCAGCCATGCAGCGTGAAGGGCCACCAGCTTTGGCGTCGACGCGCCAGTTCCAGTCCGTGTCGTGCAGCAGCCAGTCCTGAAAATATGTGCCCTGCAAGACGAGAACTTCACCCAGGTCTCCGGCTTCGCACATGCGGCGCATCTGCTGCACCATTGGGTAAAAGCGTAAATTGTGACAGACGCAGTTGCGCACTCCCTGCCGAACTGCGAGGGCGACGAGTTCTTCGCCCTCCGCGACACTGGTGGCCAACGGTTTTTCGCAGATCACATGCTTGCCTGCCTGGAGCGCGTCCTTGGCCATAGGAAAGTGCTGCGCGTTGGGCGTGCAGATGTGGACTGCATCGATCGCTGGATCGCGCAGGACATCCCGGTAGTCGGTCCCAATTGTAGGGATGGAGAAGCCCGCGCCTAGACGTTGTGCAGCCTCTTCGTTTCTGCCGGCGATTGCAACCGCCTCGACGAATTCTACGCGCCGGAGCGCTTCAAGATGCACGCGGCCCATGAAGCCGGTGCCGAGGACTGCCGTCCTGATTGGTTTTGTAGTATCTCCCATCCGCTCTCTTTTACACCCACCAGGCAGCGGCAGGCTGCTCGCGGATCACAATGTTGTTGAGGAAGTTGGCAGCCTTGGTCAGACCCTCTTCCGGCGAGAGCAGGCTGTCTTCGTGCTCGATCGAGAGCACGGAATCATAGCCAAACATGCGCAGGGTGGAGATAAACTCGCTCCACCACTCGGCGCCGTGACCGTAGCCGCAAGTGCGGAAGATCCAGCTGCGCCCGCGCTCTTCCGTGTAGCGCTTGGTGTCGAGCACGCCGGTGCGCGGCAGGTTGGTAGAGTAGATCTGCGTGTCTTTGGCGTGAACGTGGAAGATCGCGCCCGCAAGGACGCGAACGGCGGCGATGGGGTCGATGCTCTGCCAGAACAGATGACTGGGATCGAAGTTGCAACCGAGGCTAGGTCCTGCGATGGAACGAAGCCTAAGCATAGTCTCGGGGCTATAGACTACGAATCCCGGATGCATTTCGATAGCTATCTTAACGCCGTGGTCGGCGGCGAACTTCGCGTGCTCAGTCCAATAGGGCGCGACCACTTCGTTCCACTGCCAGTCCAGGACCTTGAGATAGTCGGGAGGCCACGGGCACGTGACCCAGTTGGGAGCGGTGGCGTGGAGCGAATCGCCGGGGCATCCTGAGAAGTCGACCACCACGGAGATGCCGAGCTTTTCAGCGAGCAAAATAGTCTTGTGGCTCACCTCGCGGTCCTGCTGTGCCCGAGCCTTATCAGGATGCAGCGGGTTACCGTGACAACTCAGGGCGCTGATGGTGACGCCGTGGTCGGCCAGAACTTTCTTAAACTCGGCGAGGGCGGAGGCATCTTCAAGCATGGAGAGCTTGCAGTGCGCATCGCCCGGATAGTTGCCGGTGCCGAGTTCGACGGTGTCGATCTGAAGGGCTCTGAGTTTCTTGAGAACCGCGGCCAGCGGAAGTTGCGACAGCAGGGGAGTAAACACTCCGACGCGCATAATGATTGCTATCTCCTCAAATCGAACCGACGGACCGAACTCTCCACTCGAACGGCAGCGCCATTTTAGACGGTGAGCACGCTTTTCGCATCTGATTGTCAGGTTTCTACACTGTCTTTGTCATCTGGCGACTCTATCGCACGTATTACTTCTGGCGTGCTCCCACTGTGATACCCTGCCTCGGAAAAGGAGGTGCCACCATGCGCGCCTATATTCGAGGGGCTGAGGTTAATCTCCTAGCGGTTGTGCTGGTTTGGGGGATGGCTTCGGCACAGCAAGCGGGCCAGTTGCCGACGCCCAAGGAAGGTGACTACGTTTCCCACGATTTCCATTTCAAGTCGGGCGAAACTTTGCCTGAATTGCGGATACACTACGCGACCTTTGGATCTCCTGTACGCGATGCGAACGGCAGGGTTACGAATGCGGTGCTGCTTTTGCACGGCACCACCGGTTCCGGCAGACAATTCCTGGTACCGCAGTTTGCGGGTGTGTTATTTGGACCGGGGCAGCTGCTTGATATCACGCGCTACTTCATCATTCTGCCGGATAACGTCGGTCACGGAAAATCCAGCAAGCCTAGCGACGGCATGCATGCGCATTTTCCTCAGTATGACTATGACGACATGGTTCGGTCGCAGCACGAGCTGTTGGAAAAGGGGCTGGGCGTGAATCATCTGCGCCTGATCCTGGGCACCTCGATGGGCTGCATGCATTCCTGGGTATGGGGCGAAACCTACCCCGACTTTATGGACGCACTCATGCCCTTGGCTTGTCTACCCGTGCAGATCGCGGGACGGAATCGAATCTGGCGAAAGATGACGATCGACGGCGTTCGCAACGATCCCGATTGGAAGAACGGCGAGTACGCTGCCCCGCCTTATGCGGCGCTGTTAACCGCGGCAGATATGTTCTACATTGCCGCGGGCTCAGCTCTACAGATGCAGAAGAGCTTTCCCACCCGCGACGCCACCGACGCGGCCGATGAGGACTATGTGAAGCGGTTTAGTGCGAGCCATGACGCCAACGACGTGCTCTACGCGGTGAATGCCTCGCGGAACTACGATCCCTCGCCGCAGCTGGAGAAAATTACCGCGCCAGTGATGTTCGTGAATTCCGCCGACGATTTCATCAACCCACCGGAACTCGGCATTGCGGAACGTGAAATCAAACGAGTGAAGAATGGTCGTTTCGTGCTGATTCCAATCTCCGATCAAACTCATGGTCACGGCACTCACACTTGGGCAGCGGTCTGGCAGCAGTATCTGAAGGAGTTACTGGAAGAGTCGCAGCACTGATGGGGTCGCAGCGAAATTCCTGAGCGAAAAACGGCGTCGCTTGGCGGCGGCAGCCGCGAGTGGCACGGTGTTATCCTAGTCGTGACAACGCCAAGCGAGGCTGTAACCCTTCATGTCCAATCCAATCGTATCCAATTCAGGCAGTCCGGAATCCCCGGCCGTCGAATCCAACGAGTCGTTCAAAGACATTCTCTCCCAATTCGAGCAGAGCAAATCGCGCAAGCCTGATGAAGCGGGAAGAGGCCGCGAAGGCACGGTGATCGCCGTCACCGCCGATTCTGTCCTCGTCGACATTGGTTTCAAGACGGAAGGGATACTGCCGCTGGCAGCCTTTTCAGGCGCGGGCGAAACAGTGAAGGGCGGCGACAAGCTGGTGGTCTCGATTAAGGGGCGCGATCCAGAAGGATACTACGAGCTTACCCTCGGCAAGATCGAGCGACCGAAAGATTGGGCTGCATTGCAGAAAGCGTTTGCCGAGAAGACCACGATCATGGGGACGGTGACTGCCGTGGTCAAAGGTGGCCTGAGCGTGGACGTGGGCGTGCGGGCTTTCATGCCTGCATCCCGCAGCGGAGCCCGTGATGCTGCCGAGATGGAGAAGTTGGTAGAACAGGAGATCCGCTGCCGCATTACCAAGCTTGACGAAACCGAGGAAGACGTAGTGGTTGACCGCCGTATCGTTGTCGAAGAGGAAGAGCGGGCGGCGAAAGGGCGCCGTTACTCCGAGGTCAAGGAAGGCTCGGCGGTACACGGCACGGTTCGCAGCCTCACTGATTACGGTGCTTTCATCGATATTGGCGGTGTGGACGCGTTGCTGCATGTCAGCGACATCTCCAGAAGCCGCGTCAGCAAGCCGGCGGATGTGCTCTCCGTGGGGCAAGAGGTCGAAGTCAAGATTCTCAAGATTGACGCAGAGAAGCGGCGCATTTCTGTCGGTATGAAGCAGCTTGAGCCGGATCCATGGGATTCGGTGGCGGCGAAATACAAGCCGGGCGAGCGTGCTCGAGGCACCGTAACCCGCGTACTGGATTTCGGCGCTTTCGTAGAACTCGAGCCCGGGATTGAAGGGCTGATTCACATCTCCGAGATGTCGTGGGCTAAAAAGGTGAGGACGCCCAGCGACGTGGTGAACCCGGGCGATAATGTCGAAGTTGTGATTCTGGGCGTGAGCGCGGACGAGCGCCGTATTTCTTTGGGCCTGAAGCAGGCGCTTGGCGACCCCTGGGCAGACGCGGCACGGAAGTTTGCGGTGGGGGCAGTGGTCGAAGGTCCGGTCACCAACCTGACCAAGTTCGGCGCGTTCGTGCAACTTTCCGAAGGCGTCGAGGGCATGATTCACATCAGCGACATAAGCGCCGAGAAGCGCATTAATCACCCGCAGGACGCACTGAAAGTTGGGCAAACGATCAAAGCGCAGGTGCTCGAGGTCGATGCCGAGAAGCGGCGGCTGAAGCTGGGAATTAAGCAAATGGTTCCGACCAGCATCGAGGAGTACATCGCCGAACATCAAGAGGGCAATGTGGTCTCGGGCCGCGTGGTGGAGGTTTCGGGGGAACTTGCGCGCGCGGAACTGGGTGAAGGCATCCAGGGCACCTGCCGAATCAAAGCAGCGGGCCCGGTGGAGGGAAAAACGCCGGCTGAATCGAAACCGGATTTAGGGTCGCTAAGTTCCATGCTGAAAGCGCACTGGAAGGGTGCGCCTGTCGCGGGCGGATCCAAGCCGGAGGCAGTCCGCGCCGGACAGATTCGGAGTTTCCGGATTGCGAAGCTGGATCCGGCCGCGAAGAAAATTGAATTGGAGTTAGTGTGAAAAGCCCACGCTCATCTACCGACCGCGAAATCAAAGGCGGCGTCGATGTGCACAGCGGTGCTGTTGATATACCGGATGCCATCGTATTCAAACGTTGCGAGCATCTTCTGCGCCTCAAACGCAAGCGGCAGCTCGGTGCAGGCCAAGCACACTACCGGCTGAGCCTTGAACTGCCGTTCGAACGATATCCTCGCGATCTTCCCCAGCCGTTGCGCCGCCCTCTCCAGCTTGCCGAGTTGCAACTCTGTGAGTAACTCGACCGTCATAGTCCTTGCTGTCTCGTCGCGCGGGCCAGCCGCTTCAATCCCATACTTCGCGAACCCAGCGCGAAATACCGGGGATTTCATCGTCAATAACGTGCCCAGGATGAGAATCTCGCGCACACCGCACCGAGCGCTTTCCTTCGCCACTGCCTGCAGGATGCTGATGACGGGAATCCCAACTCCACGCACGATTTCGGCGAACCGATGGTGCGGACTGTTGCTTGCGATAAGTGCGAATTCGGCGCCGCTCGCCTCTAAACGCTTGAGGGCGGCGCGATGGTATTGGTCAAATTGCCGCCAGGATTCGTCATCGTCATCGGTGCCGAAATAAGAAACAGCCTGGTTGAGGTCTAATGATTCGATGCTTATCTCTGGTGTCGAGGGCACGGCTTGCGGGTTCCTGGCGCGGTGCCATTCTTCGCTTCGACGACAGATCTCCGAGTAGTAATCTATCGTCGATCGCCACGCGACCCCGCCAACGATACCGATCTTCTTCATTGCCACCGGCTCACTTTCCTCACGATTACGCGTCATCCCTTGAACATGGAGTTGTAGCCGACGCTGGTCGTGGCTAGCGCCTCAAAGCCGAGGTGAGCCAGCAGCGGCGCTGTTCCCACATCCCACGGATTGGGAATGATGAACGCCTGCTTACGCTGGTGAAGCGCGCGAAAGGCTCGTCCCTTTTCAGCCTGCGTCAACATAGGAATCACCTTCGTGCGACGAGAGTCGAGGGAAGGTCGAAGGTCCCGTCGACTACTTCCACGAATTTTCTTTCTTCGCGGAGTATAAGCCGCTTGGTCTGCGCCATGGCGAAATTTCCGCGCGCCTCCGGATCTGACCTCAGGCGTGCACGGTAACTCTCATAAGCGGCGAGACTATCGAATGCAATCAACCCCCAAGCCACATCGTTCGTGCCTTCATGTGGAAGAAAATATCCTACAAGATGCCCACCGCATCGGGGAATGATGCGTCCCCAGTTCTCGGCATACTTTTTGAACTCATCTCGCTGAAACGGGTCGATCTGGTAACGGATGAAGCAGGTAATCATCATGGACGTCCTTTCGGTTGCAGGTTCTCGTCGCCAAGTCGGCAATTCCCGCATGCACAACAGACAATATGCCAGTTGCTGGACATCAACACTTCGTCTATCATAAAACTATGAATGTAGAAGGGCAGGTTGACGGTGCGGTTTCTAGAATTGCGGCCACCATTGGCGAGCCAGCACGCGCTCGTATGCTCTACTGCTTGTCAGACGGGCGGGCGCGGACGAGCACGGAGCTTGCGGTGGTGGCTAACGTAACTCCGTCAACCGCCAGTGTCCACTTGCAGCGGCTAAAGGAGCAGCGTTTGGTAAAGGTGTTCGCTCAAGGGAAGCATCGTTACTACAGTCTGGAAGGGAGCAATGTTGCCGTCGCGCTCGAAGCCTTAAGTGTGCTCGCTGGCGGGTCTGGTAATGGGTTCTTGCCGAACACGCCAAACCGGCTGCGCGCCGCACGGACTTGCTACGATCACATCGCGGGATCTTTGGGAGTGTCTCTAAATGACCGTTTCCAGTCAAAGGGATGGCTCTCGACCGCTTCGACCGCGGACGACAACGCATGCGATTTGACCTTAAAGGGAAAGAAGGCGTTCGAGGCTCTTGGCATTGACATTGAGGCCACTCGGATGCTGCGTCGACGTTTCGCCTACGCCTGTGTGGACTGGAGCGAGCGTCGGCCTCATCTTGGTGGGGCGCTCGGAGCCGCGCTGCTGAAAGTCGCGCTCCAACGAAAATGGGTACTGCCGGATCTTGACAGTAGAGCTTTAGGAATCACAAGTCTCGGGCGACGAGAAATAATGACTCGCTTTGACCTTCAAGTTTGACGGCCCTCAGCGCCTCGGATATTGCCGCATTAGAAATCCTTGCGAGAAATTACGCTACAGCGTCCACCGGTTCCTGGAGCACACTTTCGGAATCCGCATCCGTTTCTGGGGCCAGCCTGTGCGTCTTCGCCACGAGCATGTAGATCGATGGCACCACGAACAGGGTGAAGAGCGTTCCGATGATCATGCCGCTGACCAGCATGATGCCGATGCTGTTGCGCGCTCCTGCTCCCGGACCCTTCGCGAGTACGAGAGGGAAGTGACCACACACAGTAGCGGCGGTTGTCATCAAGATCGGGCGCAGCCGCGTGCTAGCCGCTTCGATGATCGCAGCGAGCTTGGCCTTGCCGGTTTCCTGAAGATGGTTCGCGAATTCCACGATTAGGATCCCATTTTTTGCTATCAGACCGACGAGCGTGATCAAACCGACCTGACTGTAGATGTTGAGAGTGGTCAGTCCGAGAAATGAGAACAGCAGCGCCCCGGAAAGCGCGAGGGGCACCGAGCCCGCCAGAATGATGAACGGATCGCGAAAGCTTTCGAACTGCGCTGCCAGAACCAGGTAAATCAGGATCGCCGAGAGCAAGAAGGTCCCAAGGAACTTGCTTCCCTCAACCCGGAGCTGGCGTGATTCCCCAGCGTAGTCAAAAGTGAATCCTTGCGGCAAGATCGTTTTGGCTTCGTCCTCAAGGAAGCGCAGTGCCTTATCAAGCGGCACATTCGGCGGGATCACTCCTTGAATCGTCACAGCGTTAAGCTGTTGGAATTTGTTCAGTTGCCGAGGCTCGGTGGTGGTCTTAAGTGTAGCGAAGGTCGCCAGAGGAACGAGTTTATTGTCGGATCCGGTGACGTAGATCTGCTTCAGTTGGTCGGAGTTCAAACGATCCGCGCGTTTGATTTGCGGAATCACCTTGTAGCTCCGGCCCTGGATGCTGAAGCGGTTGACATAGTCGCCGCCGAGCATGGTTGCCAGATCCTGGCCCGCCTGGGTGAGGTCGACTCCCTGCGAACGGAGTTTGTCTCGGTCGAAGACGACCTCCGTCTGCGGCTGATCGAACTTCAGGTCGGTATCTGCGTAAATGAACAGGCCGCTGGCGAACGCCTTCTGCACCAACTGGTTGGCAAATTCGCTGAGTTGCCGCGGTTCGGCCGCCGACACAATCACAAACTCAACCGGGAAATTTCCGCCGCCCGGTAATGGGGGCGGCGTTAACGGGATCACTCGAATACCCGGAATTTTCGAGAGTGGTCCGACCGACTCGACCAGCAGTTGCTGAGCCGTCTTTTTCCGCTGGCTCCAGGGCTTCGTCACCATGCCTCCGAAGCCACCGTTCGGGGATGTGATCTGGAAGATGCTCTCGCTCTCCGGGAAGGAATGATAAACATCGTAGACTTGATTCGTGAACAGATTGGTCTGATCAATCGTCGAGTTCGCGGCGGACTGGATGACCCCGAAGACAACTCCCTGGTCCTCAGCTGGCGCGAGTTCGTGTTGCGAGAACATGTAGAACGGCACGATCAACGCGACAACAATTGCCCATAGAACAAAGACCACGGGCCGGTACTGGAGCGTGCCGGCGAGCAGGCGGGAGTAAAGGCGACGCACGTTCTCAAAGTGGCGATTGATCATTCCCGCAAAGCCACGCTCGGTATCTCCGGCGCGTAGCAGCTTCGACCCCATCATCGGAGACAGAGTCAGCGCTACCACGCCCGAGACAATCACGGCCCCGGCGAGGGTAAACGCGAATTCCCGGAACAGCGCACCCGTCAGACCGCCCTGAATCCCAATCGGCGCGTAGACGGCGGCGAGCGTGATGGTCATCGCGATGATTGGGCCGACCAGTTCGCGGGCAGCATCGATGGCTGCCTTAAAGGGAGGCTTGCCGAGATGAAGGTGGCGCTCCACGTTTTCCACCATCACAATTGCGTCATCCACCACCAATCCGACCGAGAGCACAATGGCGAGCAAAGTCAAAAGATTGATGGTGAACCCGGCTATCAGCATCAGGAAAACGGCACCAATCAATGAAATCGGAATGGCGACGACCGGAATGAGCACTGAGCGGAACGATCCGAGAAAGAGAAAAATGACGACCACGACGATCAGCAGCGTCTCGGTGAGCGTATGCAACACTTCGTTAATCGCGTCCTGAATGTACGCCGTCGAATCATAGGGGACGCCGACTTTCATGCCTGGAGGCAGCTGGGACTGAATTCCCGGCAGGGCTTCGCGGACCTGGCGAATCACCGAAAGAGAGTTGGCGGTGGGCAGAACCCAAATCCCCATGAACGTCGCCGTCTCTCCATTGAAGCGAACATCCTGATCGTAGTCCTGGGCTCCGAGCACGACATCCGCAATCTCGCCCAACCGGACGACGACTCCTTTATCCTGCTTAACCACCAACTGTCGAAATTCTTCCGGCGTGCGCAAATCGGTGTTGGCGATCAGGTTGACGGACACCATCGAACCCTTGGTCTGCCCTAGCGCGGAAAGGTGGTTGTTCTTGGACAATGCGTCGCGCACCGCCGAAGCCGAAATGCCGAGCGCCGCCATTTTTTCGGGCTTCAGCCAGATTCGCATGGCGAAAGTGCGGTCGCCGAGAATGTCGGCGCGCTGCACCCCGCTGATGGCGCTTAGCTTCGGCTGTACGACCCGCGTCAGATAATCCGTGATCTGGTTCTGATCTAGATTGGCGGATGAGAATCCGATATACATTGCGGCAAACTGCGTATCCGCGGTTTCCAGGTCAATGACCGGCGCCTGGGATTCCGGCGGCAGATCATTGCGGATCTGAGCGAGCTTCGCCTGGATTTGCGTAAGCGCCGCGTTGGTGTCGTAATTGAGCTTCAGGTGCACGGTAATCGTGCTAAGGCCCTGGGCGCTCGATGACTCCATGTAGTCGATGCCGTCCGCGCTGGCGACGACGCGCTCGATGGGCGTCGTGATGAAGCCGCGAACCAGGTCGGCATTGGCTCCCACGTAGACCGTCGTGATCTGCACGATGGCGATGTCGCTGCGCGGATACTGACGCACGCTCAGCGAACGTATCGACTGCAGGCCCGCGATCAGGATGACCAAACTGACAACCATCGCGAGCACCGGCCGCTTGATGAAGAGGTCGGTAAATTTCATTTAGCTATCCTCGGGCTTGGGAGCCGGATTGTTTCCCGGCTGGACTTTGTTGTTGACTTGGACGGCGGCACCGTTGCGCAGCTTGAATACCCCCGAGGTTACGACCTCGTCACCCGGATTGATGCCGGAGATGACTGCGACTTGATCGCCATGCGATCCTTCGAGCTTGACGAAACGCTGTTGCACGCCGCGGTAACTCTTGCCGCTCGGATCCTTGAGGTCGGTAATGACGAAAACTGAATCGCCGTAGGGCGCGTAGTTGATCGCAGACGCAGGCAGTGCGATGACGGAGCTACCTGGGCCCAAGGCCAGGTCCACTTGTACAAACATACCGGGCCGCAGTTTACCTTCAGGATTGGCCAGGGTCGCTTGGACCTGAATATTTCGGGTCGCCTCGTTCACGACCGAATCGACGGCTGTCACACGGCCCGAGAAAGCCACGCTAGGCAGATCTTCCTTAGTCACGCGTAGCGCGTGCCCGACTACCACTTGGGAGAGCGTCTGCTGCGGCACTCCGAAGTTTACGTAGATCGGATTCAGTGCCTGCAGAGGAACGATAGCTTGACCTGCCGATAAGTACTGACCCAGATTGACCTGGCGAATGCCCAGGATTCCCGAGAACGGCGCGCGGATTGTCTTCCTCTCAATGGTGGCGCGGATTTCCGCCACGTTGGCTTCGGTTGCCTTCTGCTGTGAGTTGGCTTGGTCATACTCCATGCGGGAAATGACGCCTTCATCTACCAACTGCTGCTCTCGGGCGAAATTCACCTTGGCAAGATCGCGCTGCGCTTCGAGCGATGCCAACTGGGCCCGCTCCTGCCGCGTGTCGAGTTCGACAAGCACGTCGCCGGCATGAACCGATTTGCCGGAATCGAAAGCAACGCGCACTACCGTGCCTGGAAGGTCAGCGCTGACGGTGACGCCCTGGACGGCTTCCATGGTGCCAATGACCGCCATCGTCGCCGGCCACTGCTCCCGGTGCGCCACAATGCTGGTGACGGCTTCAGGGGGTGGTTGGAATGCAGAGGCCTGCACAGCGGACTGAATTTGTTTGAACCTTACAAAGCCCAAGGCCGTGAGCAGAACTGCGGTCACGCCCAGCATCAAAACCATTCTTTTCGCCATGACTTCCCCTTTTAGTGGCTTGGCACAGTAGAAGTGCATTCGCCCGGCACGCCGATAATCAGATTTGATTCACCTGCCAAGTGGAACGATTCGGTCTAATTCGCTTGCCTGGGTTCTTCACAAGACACTGATAATTTGTGAAGGATATCCTCTTCTATTGCGCTTCTTTAAGCTAGTTCATCTGCGTTGCTCCATTTGTAGATCGAATGGCAGGGGGCCAAATCGACACCAAATAGAGAATATTTACGAGCCAAATCAATTGGCCCACGTGGCCCAAAGGGCGTTTTTTCCGAGTGTGGTGTGCGCCTTCCAGATGGGTCACGGTCCAGCACCTTGGCGTCCGACAACTGCGTCTTTTACAGTCATCGTTATAACGACTACCATTGCGACAGATGAAGATCTTGGTTCAATCCCGGAGTAAACGACGGCCGGACTGTCCCGAGGAGGCGGTGTTCGTCGGCCTGCTGCGCACGACCGACATTCTGTCCCGTGCCCTGGTCACTGTTCTCAAAACCGAGGACCTCTCAGCCAACCAGTACAACGTGCTCCGCATATTGCGCGGGTCGCCGGATGGTCTTCCCTGCGGCGAGATTGCCAGCCGCATGATTACCCGCGATCCAGACATCACCCGCCTTCTCGACCGCCTGGGGAAGCGCGGTCTGATCTCACGTTGCCGTGAAACCAAGGACCGGCGAATGGTTATGGCGCGCATCACGCCGCAGGGGGTCAAGCTTCTGGCCCGGCTCGATGAACCAGTCGAGGAGACCCATCGCAAGCAACTGGGACACCTGGGACGCGAGCGGCTTCGAGCGCTGGCCGAGTTGCTGCTGGCCGCCCGCACTGGAGCGGCGTGAGACGTTCGCGGCGCTCCCGGCGCGCGTGCTAAACTGCGCAAAATGGCTACCAAAAAGAAAACCAAGAAAAAACCGGTGAAGTCAAAGAGAATTGTTCGCAGTAAGTCAACCGCGATGAAGGCAGCGAAACGCCCCAAGAAGCTGGCGAAGAAGGCGACCGCTAAAGCAACAAAGAAAAACAAGGTCTCGAATAAAAGAGGGACGCGCAAGAGAGGCGAGCGTCTGGTTACACAGGCTTTTCCGCCCGAAGGCCTGGATTCGCGTTCAGGAGAACAGTCGGGAGATTTGCAGGGCTTGCCCCGTCGTCCAGTCGCGGATTCGGAGAGCGTTGAGGACTTGGTCGAGGAAGGAAACGCCTTCGAGGCCAATGCGGTGATCGGTGTGGAAGACGCGGGGAACGCCGAGGGAAGGGAAGTTCGCACCCGTGAGGTCCCGGAGGATGACGTGCCCAGTGAATATCTGGACCAAGACTAGACGCAGATTGTGAAGGCCTGCATGTCGAGGACGACTGACCGCGGGCGAAACGTGGTGCCATCGGGAGTCTGGCTGCGGCTTCCTGAGGGCGCGTAGCTCAAACGGATAGAGCATCGGATTTCTAATCCCTGAAATCTGCGACCCAACCCATTCATCTTTTCTCGCAAAACCCCAATAAACATGCGGCTTTCAGAGAGTTAATCGGAAAACTGCGCGCACGTACTGCGAGTCATTTTGTACCGTCTTATTTCATCCTTTTCCAAGCTAATGGGCAGAGTTTAGGCACAACTGCAAGTTTGCACAAACGTGCATCCAGCTCTACTCCACAATTGGACAAGCCGCACTCCGTCTGCCCTGAAAACAGCCCCACCCGCAGCCGGAAACGGCTCGCCCTGCGATGTTCGGGCCGGGGATGTGCTTAGACAGGCTTGTCCTCGCGCAAGGCGGCTTAAAAACGATTTCGCCCCTAGTTACAAAAGAGGGGCAGAGATCAGCAAACTACGGAATACAAATCGCGTCCGTGCTGCGTGCTAGGATCACTACCGAACAAACGAGGGGAGGGTTAAGCATTTTGAAACTGACTAGTCTCGTCTTGGCCATTATCGGTTCGGTTGCTGGACTGATCGCTGCGCACTACTGGTACCGCGCCAGCAAAGTCGCAATATCTCCGGCATGGGAGCTTGTTCCCAGCCGTGAATTGGAGACAAAGAACATCATGGGCTGGGTGACAGGCAACATGATTGCTTTCACCAACTCCGGCAAACTCAATAAATATGCGGCCCGGTGGAGCGCTGTAGCAGTTATGGCATCAGGATTTTCCGCTCTTTTCGGCTCTCTTTGGGAAAAGTAGTCTGCACCTACCTGCGCTTGAAAACGAGGCTACAATGAATCGAGCGACGTAACGGTTTCTCGGGAAGGTGGAACGCCCCTACTCCCCCAAAAGGAGAATAAATGTTTCGAGCACAAAGTATCCCTGTGACTGGTTTGCCCGGACCAAAGAAAGACGTATTCCGGGCAAGCATTGTTATCACTGAGCAGGAAGGCGTCAGTACGTTAGAAGAATGTAGATGCGAAGGTGACTCATCAATTGAGGCACGCCTGCAAAGGCTCTTAGGGGAAATTGTCGCAGAGCGCAACAAACCCGCAGCCTAGTGACGTTTTTCTTCAAAGCTTGCTTAAAGCATACACGCCGCGAACGCGGAGGAATCAGAAGGCGCATAGGATCGGCACTCCTGCGCCCGCCCTAAAACCAGCGCCAGTCAAGGCTTTTCAAGCACCTATGCCCGAACGCTGCCCGCGCTGCTTTTCGCCTTTTTCCAGATTCTTCTGCGGTCGCGTCCCAGCCAACAGTTTGCGACGGGTCTTGACCCTCGCGTTTTTCATGTAATCGCGCATATATTCGCGGCGCTCTTTTTTGTACTCATCGGTTGACTGGTACCGCTCGAATCGGCACGCATCACTGCAGAAGGTTTTCTTCAACGAGGGCACTGCCAGAAACCAAAGGCTGCAACGACAGTGCCGCACTCTTCCGAGTGTTCCCGCCGTGGCCATTTCTAGCGCGATCTGGATTGCTACGGTCGGGTCGATTGGGATATTGCTCATTCCACCGCCAGCTTCGTGCCAAGCCTTCGTCTGCGCTGGGGTGACTCTGGGCTTATTCGCGATGAGCCACCAAACCTCCAGCCCGGAATGAGCGCTAAAGACTGGGCGGAAACGACGGTTCTCAATCATTCGATTGATGCTCGCTTCAAGGCGCTCGCGCTGAAGTTCCCACTCCCACCAAACGGGGTTGTCAACCTGGACCGGCCTTTTCCGTAGCAGAGAATCCAGTTTCTTCAGGGCTTCGATCAACTCGGCTACCGTATGCAACGTCTCGCCCCACTGCAGCCTCTTTTCCCTGCCTTTTGGTTTAGGTTTGCGCTCTCTGTTCAGGAACGCGACCAACATACTCCCGCGCTGCCATTTCAGCTTTAACTCACGATTCACGCTGCCCTCCGTAACTAAATAAAAGTTAGCAACGATTATATAGAAAAATCGTTAGTTTAGGGATAAAACAAGTCTTAATGATGCCAAAGAATTCAAAAGAGAAAAATCCCTCCAAGGAGCTGCCAATGCAGACGCAAGGAGTGTTCATCACGATCCCGAAGGTCGCGCGGTATCTCGGAGTCTCGAAGCCCACCGTCCGCGAAATGATCCGTTCTGGTCGAATTAAGGGAGTGCGCCTGAATCGGCAGACGATGGTTCACCGCGAAGAACTGAAGCGCTTCGAGCAGCAGGGAGTTGCGCGTGGCGAGTAAGAAACAGCGGGCAGGCATCCGCAAAAAGATGCTGGCCAAAAAATTGAACTTGCCTCAGAAACTCTTGCCGCACGTCACGCGGACGGAACTAGAACGGGTGCGGGATAGCGAACTCGTGGACCGGATCGCGGAGAATCGAGAAAGCAAGCCGAAGCCGGAAACAATGTCGGCGAAGTTCGACCCGAGAATGGCGGCGGCAGCGTTCTTAGCCGGTGATGATGTGGAAAATCTCGCCACGTTACTTGTCGGTCAAGTCGCCGTCTGTTGCCCCATATCGCATGGTTTAGACGTAGCGGCCAATTTCATGAAAGCGATGAAGCCGCGAACGATGATCGAAACTATGCTCTTCAGCGAAATGTTCGTCACCCACGTGGCTGTGATGAGGGAATTGGAGAACGCCGAGCACAGCAAAAATCAAGAATCGACGGACTTGCACACGTCGCGCGCGATACGGCTTGGTCGGTTGTTCTGCATGCAGGTTGAAACGCTTCAGACATCACGGGGCAAGGGGCGGCAGCAGGTTGTTGTGAAGCATGTTCGCGTGGACGTTGGCGGAAACGGGCAAGCCATAGTCGGCGTGGATCAGCGGGAAGGGGCGGGGGGAGTATGAATTTTTTACGAGGGTCTGGCGGTCCGACCACGGCGGAAGGTCTCGCACGATGCGTCCGCGCGAGTTGGAAACATGGCAGACGTTCAAAGTCGGCTATGCGCGAGGCGGCGTCACTGCGAGATTTCCTCCGGCACTGTAGAAAAACCATCGCGAAGGCGCATGGGATTGAGACTCCAGAGTCCGCGCCGAAAGCCGCGCCCATCAAGGCTTTCAAGGCTACTAAGTCCGAACATTGCCCAACTGAGGGGGGAACGACGAAATGAGTGAAAAAGTCGATGATCGCGACAATCCCGCCGCGCTGGCTGCGGACGAACAGATGGATGGAGATCAGGATTTCTACGCTCTGCATCGCCTAGTCACTACTTCAAAGCTGCAGGGTGCGGATGTCGATGCGCTAAGGGCGCTGGTCAAGGACTATAAAGCGCACCGCTTGCACGCCGCGCTCGACCGCGTTTTGGATCGCATCCGAGAACGGAGATGCACTGGCGACCGATTTTCACGGAGGCGAGTGTGAGCCAGCAGCGATTGTGCGAGGTCTCCGCAGAGATGCGCGATCCGGTGATGGAGTTGGGCACGCATGGCGACGCAGAGACAGTGAGAAAGTGGGCCAGCTTGCGTTGCCCGCGCAAAGGGCACTGCGATCCGAGCCAGCGCTGCGAGGGGTTCACGCCCGAGAATCGACAAAACATTTCTGAGTTGGACGACCGGCTTTTCCGAGCCGGATTCATAAAAGTGGAGGAGCTGAGATGAGCAACGAACCGAAGTATCAACCGTACGTGAAGGACACTCGCGAAAATTCCAACGACATCCGCGAAAACTCTGGCGCGAACAGTACTGAGCCGTACCGCCCGCATGGGTGGGAGCAATTCGAACAACACTCCCTTCCGCAAAATCGAACGAACAAGGAGAAATCATGACCGCCAGAGAATTTTCAAAAGCTAAGCATTGCCATCACGACACACCAAGCGAAGGCGGCGACACCGGGGAAGCCATAAGGGAGCGGGCTTTCCAAGCCTCGGGCTTTCACCCAAACGGCCAAGATTTTTCCGATTGCAGGGCGGAAGTCGAGCGCAACGGTGGTGCTGCTGCCGTGGTTGATCGCGCCGTGAAACGTGCAGAAAAGGCAGGCCAGCAATGACCGAATGGAAAACGCTGCCTCCCGTCGCGCCGCCGTCAAACTTTGTTGGACCGCCGTTGATAGAGCGCGTTCACCGCGCCGCATTCCCGCAGCCAGCCTTCGAGTTGGGCTACGTCAACGCTCTCTGGACGCCTCCGAAGGCAGGAGAGCAAGCGAAGCCGGAGGCCGCAGTGGTCGAACAGGATGCCGAGGCGATAGACGCGGCAACTCTGCCGCCTGTGATCACGCCAGCACCGCGCGACCTTAGGGCAGAAGTCGCGCGGCTGATGTTTCCGCTGGCGGAATACTTGTACAGGTTCGTCATCGAAGAGGTCGCCGATGACAGCTTCGAGGCCGGGTATCGAAACCCGTTCGATACTTCCATTCCAGCGCGACCGCCGCAGTCTGCCGATGCCAAGGAATTGGAGGCTCGCAAGGCCGATCTGGAATCTGGGTTGCGCACGTGGGCGGACTCGTTTCTCCAGTTCTTGACAGATCACTGGAACCGGACCATTGCTGTGCTCACCGCGCAGCAGGAAAAAGCCGCAGCGGATGTTCGTGCGCAAACTGCCATGGTGGAAAAGGTGGTTGGGGAGCACGACGCGCAAGTCGTAGTGTTCCGCAACCTGCAACAGGAACGGTCCAAGGCGAGTGTGTTGCTTGCGGCTTGTGAGGCGAAAGAGCCGAACCCGGACAATTGTCCTACGCGCATCGAAGTCGCCCGGTGGGCACAGGAGCACCGCGAGTGTACCGAAGTGCACGAGGCCGCGCAGTCTGCCGAAGATGTGGCGCGGGCGCAGTTGAATCGGCTCGTGCGGAAAGTCACCGAGGAACAGACGAAGTTGAACTCGCTCGCTTCGAAGGAAAAAGCTCTCCGTGCACGGCTCTCCGGCGAGGCCGTCATGGATTCAAGATTCGGATTTATCCGGCAGCCAGAAGTTTGAAAGAGATGCGGCAGAGCTTTGAGTTTGTGCGCCCTGCGGTGGCGGGTTTCGATTGCGCGAGAGTGGCGACCGCGCAATCGAGTGGACCACCGGGAGGTCTTCGTGCGTACCTCTTCTCCGAAAATCGCCGGTCACGAAAAAAGGGGCGGGGATAGCGATCTTAGATGGTCAAGGCCCGCCCTTTTTCATAAGAAGCGCACAGGAGTAGGAATCCAATGGCCCGCTCGAAAGACGCGCGGGACAAGGCTTTTGAGGTGGGTGTGCCTAAACAAGTACCGAACCACGAGCAAGAGAAACCAAAGCCGGAGCAGTTCTATCGCCCGGATGAGAGTCGAAGGCGTGAATTAGCCCGTCAATGGCTTCGAGTCGCACGCGGCGAATGTGCAAACTTGCAGACGGGGCCGCAAGAGTGAATCTCGCGCCCCAGCTCGCAGCGCTTGAGTCAGTCCTGGGGAACGGATGGAGAATCTTCCCGTGCGCGGAACGCAGCAAGGTTCCACTGCTGAAAAACTGGCCGCGACTTGCTTCGTCAAAAATGGACGTGATCCGCAAATGGGCCGAGAGGCACGCGAGTTGCAATTGGGGCGTGGCGACCGGACCAGCATCGGGAATCTTTGCCGTTGACGTTGATGCGGAAGAGTCTTTCAGTTCTCTGGTCGATGAGCATGGAGCTTGGACAGAAACGCTTGCCGCAACGACCTCGCGCGGATGGCATTTCTATTTCGACTGGCCCGCAAGCGGAACGATCCGCAACAGCGCTGGAAACAAACTAGGCGCGGGCATTCATGTGCGCGGCGATGGCGGTTATTGCGTCATTCCTCCGAGCACGCATCCGAGCGGGGCGCGTTACGAGTGGACTGGAAAATCTCAGGTTGCCTCTGCGCCCGGTTGGTTGCTCGAAGCCATTACAGCTCAGCGCCGCCGGTCATCGAAGCAAGCGAGATCGGCATCCTGCTGGAAGGCACGCGCAACGACGGGTTGACGCGCTACGCGGGCAAGCTGCGACGTGAGGGCAAAGAGCACCCGGAGATCGAAGTGAAATTGCTTGCGGCCAACCTTCGGCGCTGCAAGCCACCGCTGGAAGCTGACGAAGTGCGGAGGATCGCCGCCGGCATCATGCGCTATGCTCCGGGTGGGCTGGATCCACTCGAAACAGCGTGGAAGGAATCGGCGGGCGAGTACGGCTCTAATTACCAGCGCTTTCTAGCTCTCGCCAACCAACTCCAGACAGCGCGGCCCGGTCAAGCAATCGCTCTCCCCCTTGAGCGGATCGGCGAGTTGATGCGCGTTCACTGGAACTCAGTCAGTTACTACCGCTCGAAAGCCGTGGCGAGTGGAATCTTGAGTCCTGCCGGTGATTACGTTCCGCATCGCAAGGCTGGGCTGTACCGCTGCTCTGAGAAAATCTTTGTAACTAAGAATCTTAAAGGCTTAGTTACAAAGAATTTTCCCCTAGTTACAAAGTCACCAGTTCCCCTAGTTACAAAAGGGCAGAATTCCCCTAGTTACAAAGACGATTCGCCCCTAGTTACAAAAGCCAGCGAAGGTAAGCGAGTCCGAGTCCGAAAACCTTCGTCGGCCACAGATTTTCCCTTCGGCCTGAACGCGGTCGCGGAGCGCGTGCAATGACACCGAGGCGCGACAATTCGGCGCGACGGCTCTTGCGCCTGAAGCCAGCGAGCGAGTACCTGTCCATCTCGCCCGCGAAGTTGCGCCAGATCGTGCAGCGCGAGGGCTTGCCGGTGATCCGGCTCGAAGAGAACGGCCACGCGCCTTGGTTGCTCGACATCCGCGACTTGGATGCTTGGATCGAGCGGGCGAAGAGGAGTCTGGAATGATGGGCACAGAAGAGGCACGCTGTCTCTCAAACCCGCGTGGACACTGGCGATTCGAGGGGGCATCGGATGCTGTATCCAAGTAACTCGAACGGAAAGGCGTTTTTCTACGGCTATAAAAGACGGCCACGCTCGATTGAGGGTAGTGTCCTAATTTGCCTTTTCGGGCTTTGTGCTAGGTTGGTTGGTTGTCCTCTGGGCTGCCACCAAACATCCATTCATGCCATTCTTCCCAATGGTTAGCCTCAGGAACGACCAGCGAAGCGTGCTGATCCCAGATGTACCAAAAGGGAGTTACACGTCCAATGCCGAATCGGTCATCGTATGTAATTCTGCCGAATATATGAAGGCTAAGGTCGCCACTTTCAATGTCTTTCTCTTCCTCTTCGGTGAAATTCATCCATATCAGCAGCGAGGTAACAATGTCTCCCGGTTTGAGAGTGTTCTGGAAAGAAACCTCCTCGGTAGGTTTAGTCTCAAGAGTTCGACCGCTGCAACTGATCTTTCCAGCTTCTACACGGATATTGAAGGCTTCAGTCGGCCCGTAGTGTCTAACGAACAATCTAAAGTGCCTATAACCAAGTCCGAAATATTCATTCATTTCGTCAGAAGATTGATCGAACATCTCTTGAAGTGGTTTGCTCGGTTTGTCTATCAAAACAAAGGCCCGTTCCTTTCTAATGTAAGCCTCAAAATTCTCCCTTGCCGTGTTGGCACTTTGCTGAGCCACAGCGACAGATTTTTCCAATACATCAGTCTGTGCCGACATTTCAGTTATTTGTTCGTGCATGGCTCTGAGTTGTGTGAAGGCCAAATCAACCTGCCTACCCATGTCATCAGCCTGCCGCTGAATCGCCCGAAGTGTACTCCGCAAGAGCAGGACTTGCAGAAATCCGACTATTACCAGCAACAGACTGAAAAACCAAACACCCCAGTCTGCCAAGTCCCTTGTTACCGACACGGGGGGAAGTTTGCTGATGCCTACGGTATGTTCTGCATTGTCGGAACGCTGTTGATTGTTATTCCTCTCGGGTGGCCGGTTGCTGTCGGTTTTGAGCAAAGCTGGCGAGCTGCTGGTTTGCTTCTGGTTGTCTTGGCTATCGGCCTTGACCTTCTGGGATGCCTCAGCGGTATTATCGGGTGCCTTCCGTGGGATTGGTGGCGCTGCCTGGATGACGGCCAAGAGCACAGCCAGCGCGAGCAGTTTCATAATCGCAAAATTGTAACAGCAGGGTTCGTTCCGCACCTTACGTCTTTTCCGGGGTGTCGGATAACTTATCCAATGAGCCGCTCAAAAGCCGCGCCGATTGCGGGTTTCACGCACGCTCGGCCCGAAGGCTGACCGTCAGAAAGGAATTTTTGTGAAAACCGCGCCAGAAAAGAGTAAAATTGAAGCGTGGCAGGACGGTGTTGAGACCGCGCCTGCCACTGACCACACTCCTGAACGAGACAGGAACATGGCTCCTCTCATTATCTCCGAAAATTCCTCTCTTGATTCAGGCTCGTGTGTTCAATTCACAAAAGGAGCAACCACCATGAATGAACACGCAACGCCACGGCCGCGCGGCTCGGGCTCGATCTATCAGAACGGCTCTGCCGTCTGGTGGGTCAAGTTCTACGTGCGCGGCATCGCACGCCGAGAGAGCAGCCATTCGCCCGACCGTAAGGTCGCCGAAAAACTGCTCAAGCGCAGGCTCGCCGAAGTCGAGACGAAAACCTACATCCCACGAACCAACGTGAAAGTTGACGAACTGATCTCCGATCTGTTCGCTGAATACCGGCAGCAATGCCGCAAGAGCATCACGACCGCAGAATGGCGCTGGAAAAAGCATCTGGAGCCGTTCTTTCGCAAGCTGCCCGCCGACGATCTCAATACCGACCTGGCGCAACGCTACTGCGTTAAGCGGGAAGAGGAAAAGGCGAGCGGCGCGTCAATCAACCGTGAACTGGCCATTCTCAAGCGGGCTTTTCATCTTGCGATGAAGCGCACGCCGCCGAAAGTGAGAGCGTGTCCGGTCATTCCGGGGTACAAGGAAAGCGCACCGCGCACAGGCTTTCTCGAAGATGCGCAGTACACTCCCTTGGCAATGGAATGCAGCAAGGTCGGGCTCTGGCTCCGGGCGTTGCTCACGACCGCATACAGTTTCGCCTTCCGCAAGGGCGAACTGCTCTCGATGCGCGTCCGGCAGATCGACTTGAGCACTGGCACGATCAGGCTGGAAGCTGGCACGACGAAAAACAACGAAGGCCGCGTGGTCAAGATGACGCGCGAAGTCGCAACCCTGCTGACCGCGTGCGTCACCGGAAAAAAGCCGAATGACTTCGTGTTCACGCGGGAGAACGGCAAACCAGTCGCAGGATTCCGCAAAATCTGGGCGAGCGTTTGCAAACGGGCCGGTGTGCCTGATCTCCTGTTCCACGACCTGCGACGGAGCGGCGTCCGAAACCTTCGCAGACTCGGCGTTCAAGAAAGCGTGGCCATGAGGATCAGCGGACACAAGACGCGCTCCGTCTTCGAGCGCTACAACATCGTTGACGAAGCCGATCTGGCCGACGCTGCCAGCAAACTCGACACGAAGCAAAATCAAGCAGCGATGGAACTTACTCAAGGCTTTGGGCACGATTTGGGCACGATTCGGGCAAATTGCACCAAAACTGAGGCAGTCGCGCGGATGAATCTCGAAACTGCTGTTTTGCCTAACTAGCTTCTTTTGAATGGGTTGGGTTATACTGCTCTCATCTGAGGGCGCGTAGCTCAAACGGATAGAGCATCGGATTTCTAATCCGAGGGTTGCAGGTTCGATTCCTGCCGCGCCTACCATTATTTTTGAGAGCAGCCGTGGTCGAGGTCCAGTGGCTAGAGTAACACCACGGCTTGGGCTCCAACGCCGTGGGCAGCGAAAGCAATGCGTTGCTGGGAGGTACGGGTTGCAATGCCGTCAGCGCCGGCATACCTCAGAATGACATCTTCACTGCGAATTGAATGATTCTGGGCTGGGCCGTTCCGTAGGTATTGGAAGATGACGACCCCGCCATTCCGGTAATCTGTCCGTAGGTGGTGCCGAGATCGGCGAGGTTACTGTCCGGCCTGCCGAAATTAACATTGTTGAATGCGTTGAAGAATTCGGCTCTGAATTCGAGCGAGAGCCGCTCGCTGATCTTGGCATTCTTAATCGCAGCCAGATCGGCATCGAAAAATCTTGGTCCGCGAAGAATATTCTTTCCCGTATCGCCGAAGGTCCCTATTGCATTCGGCACAAATGCACTTGTGTTAAACCATTCTTGCACTTCAGCAGCATGGGAACGGCCACCACCCAGGACGGCTTGCTGAACACTCGACACGGCAAGATCGGCGCGATCCCCTAACATGCCGCTCAAAGAATTGTCGGCGCCACTGAAGATGGAGAACGGAAATCCAGTCTGCCAGCTAGCGGTTGCGGAAAGTTCCCATCCATTCACGATCTTGTCGACAGCCTTGGGCAGACTGACATGTGGAACCATATACTCGCCATTGATTTTGAAAGTCTTTGAGAGGTCGTCATCGGAGGGGCCGTAATCGAACCAGCGACCGCAACTGCAGCTATTGGTCAAATAGGGCGATCCTCCCGCAGGGGCGAAGTCATCCAGTTCCTTAGCCCACGTAAAGTTGGTCAGAAACGAGAATCCATGCGTCATCCGTTTTTGCAGTGTTATCTGGGCAGCATTGTAGTTGCTGTTGACTCCGGAATTGATGGAGGCGATCGATCCATATAAAGGATAAAGGGGGACTTCCTGCTGAAGAGTCGGATCAAAATGAGAGGGGTTTAATTGCAGTAGGCCGCTTTCCTGGTCGCCCGTGCCGCTGAGATGGTGCCCGTTATTGCCCACATAGGCGGCCCGCAACATCCAGTCCTGTTTGAATCCGTGTTCCACAGTCAGGTTCCAGGACAGCACCATCGGTAAACGGAAGTGGCGGTCGAATATTTGACTGAAAGAGGTACCGGATGAAGGGAAGGTTGCATTCGGACCCGGATTGACGGGACCAAATTGCGCAGGAAAGATGTTGGTGGCGCCTTGGCTTCCATACGGATCGGCCACGCTTACCCACGGGGCGCCCGGACTGGAGGAGAGGTTAATGATAGGAGCAAATGGAGGAACACCCACCACGTCCTCGAAGGCAACCGTGTTCGGAGCTTCGTAGTAATACCCGGCGCCGCCACGAATGCTGGTGCTGCCATCTTCGGTAATCCGATACGCAAAGCCGAGCCGCGGTCCGAAGTTTTTCGGATTGTTATAAATGGAGGAGGCCGGGCATCCTGGATCGTGATTTTGCCCGCCGAACAGCATGCCCACGGGGGCATTCGGGAAGCGTTGAGACTGTGCTCCTGGAACAAAGCAGGCGACTCGCCCTTCGCTATCGGTGTAGGGGAAGAAAGGATCCCAGCGCAGTCCGGCGGTTACCAGCAGCCGGGGCGTGGCTTTCCAACTGTCCTGCACGAAGAGGCTTTCTCTGTATCCTGTGAAATTCAGGTAAAGTCCCCCGCCTTGCGTAAACGAGGACACAGCGCCCAACTCGAAGTCTGCCAGAGGGCTGCCGGTCAGATTCTCAAAGTCGAAAACTCCGCTTTCCTGGTACTGATTTCCCATGGGCAGGCGAACCCGAAGAATTTCGCCGCCAAACTGCACCTCATGCTTGCCCTTGATCCAGGTGGCAATTTCACGCAGCGATTGATCGCCGCGATTCCAGACCCCATAGGGCGTGCCCGGCAGAGTAAAATCGCCGCCAACAGTGACATTCAGGACGGCTGCATTCCCCGCTCCGCGATTTTGCGGCACGGCCATGTTCGCCCCTGCATCGGCCATGCTGAAGGGAGCCGAGGAAAGGGTGGTGCCGTTCTCGCTGTTGTATCCGAAGTAGCTGCTCAATAAGAAGGTGTGGGAAATCGTATAGATATCGACAATGCTGATGTTCTTGAGAACTAGATCTTCGGCATCACCTCGGAGTTGCAGCAGGTTCGAGGAAGGCGGAACAAAGATTGGGTTCGTATAATCCATCTGGAAGTAATGAGCGCTCAAATGATGCTTCCCGATGTTGAAGTCCACCTTGGCTAGATATTCATCGGTGTTCTGAGCATCCGGCCCCCCGTTAAAGTTAAGCTGATCGTTAGGTCCGTTCGGAAGCGGAATATGGTTCAGAATGTAAGTGGCGACGGGGCTTACAGGAATTTGATTGTTGAGATAAGGCGCCCCCGTGTTCGGATTCACCAACTGCGTACCCGGAAGCAGGTCGGAAAAGTCTCCTGTGCGTTCATCCGCATTCGGAACCGAGGCAATCTGGCCGTTTTGGGCGGTGCGGAAGCGTGTGCCCTGGTAGCTCCCAAAATAAAATAATCGGTTTTTTAAAATCGGGCCGCCGACGCTCCCCCCGAATTGATTCTGCTTCAGCGGATTGACCAGTCCTCCGGAAAAATAATTGCTGGCGTCCAGTACGTTGTTCTGCAGAAATTCGAATACGTCTCCGTGAATCTGGTCGGTCCCCGATTTTGTGACGACGTTTACCACGCCTCCGATCGCATTCCCATAGGTGGCGCTCATATTGCCTGTGATCAGATTTAATTCTTGGATAGCGTCAGGATTGGGGAAAGGTACGTTGGTGTTGATGTAGGTGTCGTTGGCATCGACGCCGTCCAACAAATAATTGACGCCGTTAGCGCCACCTCCATTCACCTTGGCGTACTGCTCGCTGGGGAAGACGCCTCCCTCGCAGTTGGCGGCGCAATAGTTTGCGGTCACGTTGGTGGTTCCGGGCGCAAGAAATACCAACTCCTGCACGTCGCGGCCGTTCAGCGGCAATTGGCTGATCTCCCGTTGATTGATCAGTTGATCGACCGTGGCCGAGTCAGTGGTAACCAGCGACGGATTTTCGGTTACCACCACCTGCTGTGAAACCATGCCCACTTGCAGTCGAACGTCTTGCGTGGCCGCCTGGCCCACGGACAACACAATCCCCTTCTGAACATACTGGGTGTATCCGCTCACTGAAACCGTGATCTGATAATTGCCAACCGGCAAGCTGGGAAAGAGATACTGTCCGACAGATGTGCTCTTGGTGGTCTGAGTATATCCCGTCCCCACATCTTGAACGGTAATGGTTGCTCCCGCCACCACTGCACCCGACGGATCAGTGACGACCCCACTGAGCCGCGCAGTCGTGTACTGGGCCCACACCGGCATCGTCAGTCCAAAAACCAGCATGAGTCCGAAGGAGAAGCAAATGAACCAATGCGCAGGCAACAGGTTTCGAAATTTTCTGTTCATCATACGCCTCCCTGACAGCCAAATATGTTTGAGCTTCTATCGCCTACCGTTTACTGGGCTTTCGTTTCGCTTGACGAGTCACCATTCGAACCAGCGCCACTCTGCGCAGCCAAAAATGCCACACTCGCTCACTGCCGCTGAAAGATCCGTTCAGCCGGTTCACAAAACAAAAAAATGCGAAATAATCGCTGCGTCCGGCCTGCTAACCTTCTGCGATGGCGCGAATGTACCCATAATGTGCTCGTTTGTCAATTGTTCTGTTCGTTCTTGATCGATTCATGTTGCCCCAAGGCGGCACGAATCAGACGTAAATCTTCACATTTTGAACAACCCGGCTTATAACGCCGTCGGGGCTGGGCCGGTCCGGCATCAAGTTACAGCGCAAGGAGAAGAACAGCCCCAGCAACTGACCGAACAAAACGTCCACTGCCGGACGATAATCATCCGGCACGGCTGTGCGAATGTCGGGCGAAAGATAGCGGTCCGCGAAACCATTCAACGGCAGCTCAGAATGCCCGCCCACTACGACCTGAGTTTTCACGAGTCGCTTCCGCATAAGTTCCTGTAAGAGATCTCTTTCGTAGCGGGCAACGTGCTCACGGCTGGAAAGAAAAGAAACCAGGAGCGTGGTTTTATCGAGAGCCGCCATCGGGCCGTGCCGCAGTCCCATGGCGGATTCCCACATGGTCAGGATCCTGCCCGCGGTCAGTTCCAGTACTTTCAACGCAGATTCAACGGCTAGTCCCTCAAGCGCGCCCGACCCTACAAAACAGATCCGTTCATACGGTTCTGCGGCCAGCGCCGCCGCCGCGTCCGCGGCCTTTGGAAGAAAGGACTTTCCCGCCTCTATGAGCCAGTGCAGTATCGGTTCGTATTGCGCGAGATCATGAACATGAGCCATGCACTGGCCGAATACGACCATATTCGAGAATGAACTAGTCATGGCCAGTGCGCGGTCGTTAACCGCATCGGCCAAGGCGACGGCGAACGCTTGTCGTTTGCCAGCGGTGCAACGAATCATGCGCCCTTCTGCGTTACAGGACACGACAATGTGATGAATATCCGGGTGACTCACGAGAGCTTTTTCTATAACCGACACACCTTCCGGGCTATCGCCGGATCGGGAGAACGAAATCCAGACGTACCTCTGACTTGGAATCAGCCACTCTTCCTCATGGGTCAACAGACTGGTGCTGGGAATGGCAATAACTTCACACTTCCAGAGTCGACGGAGCAGATGCTCCAGACTTCTGCCTACGTAGTCAGAAGAGCCAGCACCGATGAGAAAAACAGTTGGTTTCGGCCCCACAAGATCGCCGAAGCCAGCGTCCCCAAGGAACGCCGCAAGCCTCACCCGGTGTTTTTGAAAGACAGAGAATGTTGACTCCCAGGTGGCAGGCTGTTGTGCAATTTCCGCAGGAGTGTGTAACAAACCGCGTTCGATCTTCTCTTCTGTCGAAAGATCAAGAAGTTTAGCAAGAGCATCCACGTCACAGACTCCTCGGTCAAGCCCTGCAGAAGCACAGTTTGTAAGGTGCCGACTCCCAGGATGAGTCAGCCCAGGTGCAACAGTGACCCGAACCTTGCGCCCAGCCCCCAAGGCGGCGCTGGGCATAGTTTCGGATGCTTTCGATTTGTTACGTATACATACGTTTACTTACGCACGCACTGAAAGTCAAGTGCAAAAACGCGAGGACATTCCTCGGTTGAACGCTCAGGGAAGGATTGCCCTGATTCCCGTGATCTCGCAAAAATCGACCAGCGCCGGATACAGCTCTTCGCCGTAGCCCAGGCATGCGTATTCATTGGTCCAATGCTGGAGCAAAACTTCGATGTCACAATGCGCGGTCACAAAACCGTGGGGCCAGAATGGAATGCCACATTCTTTCAGCCGATTTTCTATCTGATCGGGTGTCGGCTCGAAAATAGTGGCTCTGCTAATGACCATTTGAAACTCACCGTTCACCCTGCCGAGTCGGGCCAGCACTCCCTCTCCCACTTTGCAGATCAACTTTACGGATAGGCCGCCGGCTTCGCCTTCCGTAGGGATACCGTGTTCAGAAAAGCCAGCCGGACCTAAGTTGCTGGCCAATGAAGGTGGACAAGCGCCATCCCCGATGATCTTGATTTCTTTTGTTTTCTTATCAACGTGCTGCAGATCGCCGTAATAAACTCTCTCCTTGCTCAATTTGGTGAGCAGAAGAACGGTCAAAGCAGTATTGAAATCCCCCAGCGTGGAAGTGCCAACTCCATCCTCAAGCATCATGCTCTGCGCAAAGCAAGTGGCAGAGTAATCGCCGGCAAAACCAGGAAAGGATTGAATCGTGTAGAAATCGAACTTCTCCTTCGCTACCACTTTTCTTAGAGCGAGATATAGACGCATCGAGCGTTCCGTCACCGCGCTTCGCTCTGGTTCCTTGCCAAATAGCTGCTTCAAGCGCGGCTGCAACTCGTCCAGTTCTTCTAGGGAAATTGCTTCAGCGGTTTGCTTCAACTCCGCCGTGTCTCGGGAATCGATATCGATGCCAAACATCCTCATCCATTGGGAAGGATCGGCAGCGCCACAGGTTTGTCCCATCCCGCGACCGCCAAATGTGCCGATGGTCGACATGTTTAGGAAGCTTTTCAGATGAGAAGCTCGAGCATAGCTGACGATCTTGCTTACCGTGTCTGGCTCCTCCAGGCCTCCGTATACAAATTTGTGCGGGAGACCGATTTCGAGCAAACCTCCGTGCAGCACCAATCCGCCAACCGGCCGCCAGCCTTGTGACCCAGGGTGCGTCCACAGAAGCAAGCCTTTGCCGCTTGCGGAGTAGTCGCGAATAGCGCCGACCATGTGCGCCGCCCAAACCCAAGTCCCGGAAAATAGGACGACCGCATCGATGGCATCGTCGCATTTCATTTTCTTGAATGCGGCCCGAGCTTCTTCCTTGCTGGCGACAACCACGCCATGCTCGATCACGTTCAGACCCGCAGAAACCAGCGCACTCTTGGCGCGCTTAACCAATCCGTGATCAATGAATGGGGTACCCATCGGGTCTTTTAGACCATCTTTGTGAACTCCAAAAACTATGAATCCGATTGTGGCTTGGATCACCGTTCCTCCTGTTGGCCTCTTATGTGCTCGTGATCGCCGTGAATCCCGAAACGCAAATGGCGGTATTGTTTGGCTTGTTGCGCGTAAGCCGCCGCAATCGCACAATCCGGCGATACCGTCGACGCATCGTGGACTACGAGTTCTACAGCCTCCCGCAAGTTCGCGTATTCTCCCGATGCGACTCCGGCAAGTATCGCTCCGCCGAGACACACTACCTCCGGACATTGCGTTATATGCAGCCGCCGCCCCGATAAAGCAGCTCGCAACTGAAGACCCAGAGCCGACCGCGAGCCCCCGCCGGTGACGTAGACGTCTCTAAAATCTCCCATCGCGTTTGCCAGAATGTCGGCCATCTGTGACATTTCACACGCAAGCCCCTCAAGGATGCCTTTGTAAATCTGGCTTCGGGTCGTGTTCGGGCACAAGCCGGAAATAATTCCGCGTGCATGCGGGTTAAAGTCAGGATTGCAGGTCCCGATCAGATTGGGAGTGATGCAAAGCCCCGTGGGACCCGCGGGTGCTTCTCGTTCCAGCGTCGCGTAGTGAATAGACTCCGCGTTAGATGAATCCCGGTCCTGATCGGGGACGCCATCGCCGCACGCTTTTTCGTACAACAGATCGTGGAACCACTTGATCATGATTCCCGATGGGAAAAACGCCAGCGTGACGAACTTGTCCGGAACCACGTGGCAATAAGAGTTGAGAGAAGCCGCCAGCGCCGCATCCGTTAAGGTCGGCTGATCGGAAGCTGCCAACAGACATTCATAAGTGCCCATCGAGTCGGCCACCCGGCCGGCATCGATAGCGCCAACTCCCAATGCACCGCACGGTTGATCGTGTCCTCCCATCACCACCATCGTTCCGGCCGAGAGACCGAGTTGACTGGCAACGGATCCATCTAATGTTCCTGCAATGGTTCCAGCGGGAACCGGAATGGGCAGGCATTCTGCATTTATTTCTGTAGCAGCGAGAATTTCTTCCGACCACCGGCGCCTCCGTATATCAAGCGCCAGATAGCGCGAGGCCAAGGAATAATCGATATAGGCGGGTAGTCCTAACCGCGAAAGAACATAACCAATCACACTAAGGAAGCGGACCGAGGGAGCAAAAATATCCGGCTGGTACTTACGCAGCCAAAGAAACTTCAGAACCGGATACATGGGATGAGCGATCAGGCCCGTAATTTCGAAAAGTTGCTTTCTTCCGAATATTCTTTCTAGCCATACGGCTTCTTCCGTGGCTCTATTGTCTTGGTTGAGAATGGCTGGAGCAATTGCCTCGTTGCGTCCATTTACAGGCACGAAAGTTTCCCCGTGTGAGTTCAAACACAACGCTCGAACGGGATCAGAAAGATTCTTAGACACCGCTTGCGAACAATGACACACTGCGTCCCAAAAGCGCTCGGGATTTATCTCCGCGTGCGCAGGAGCGGGAAACTCAGGTGTGTATGCGCAGGCATGCTGGGTGAGTATCTCGCCCGTCACCGCGAATACCGCCGCTTTGCATCGACTCGAACCGATATCAATGGCAAGCAAACTCATAATGGGTTTTCGATTCCTGCTTGCTTGACCGCGAAGGGATTTTCATCCAAACTGCCGGGTTACGTGACGCCCAAAGCAACGCATCGCCTTGGGAGCTTCCTCAACCATCGGCGCCATTCATAGGAATTTGTCCGCCGCGACTGAAAGCTTCCGGCCACGAACTCCGGACTCGACAACGTTGATCTTTCTCCGAGCAAAGGAAACGCTTGCTACGCCACGGAATGTTTCCGGTACCTCGAACAAGAGAATCAGAAACCGAACTCGAGCGGTGGATTTAGCCGGAAGCCAACGATACGTTCGTTCTCCGAACAGCGGACCTTGCTCGATCGTTTCGCGCCTCGAAATGGGGAACGGGGTTGTACTGAATTCCAGCCCCCGGCAGAACGTTTTTCCTTGCCAGGGTGCTTGGGTTCGGTTGTATCGTTCCTCCCAATTGCCTACCCAGGGAAAGTCTGCCCGTCGAAATGCATAGACGACAAGAAGCTTCAGGCGCGGGTTACATGCGGCAATGAAACCAATCTCAAGTGCCGGATCGAGCAATTGCGCTGTGTAGTGGCCAAATCGGTGTGCCGGCGTAGTGCGTAAGCTCATTCGCTTGCGATCTTTTGTCGGTGCGTCGGGCCAAGTAAATTCGGCATCCGGCTGAAGAGAAAATCGCCGGCTGTAGCTCGCTGGACAAACCTTCGATCGCGTTGCGGGCATGTCAAACCAGGTGTTCTCTGCTTCCAGAAACGGTGGCCCGAAGGTTACATGTTCGTTCCACGAAATGGGTCGGTCGTAGCTACCCAGGTTGACCGCCTCTTCTTCGCAATAAATCACCGGATTCGCGCGGTCCAGGGTTAGCGTCCTGCTGAAACTGATCCCTGCTTCGGGGAGCGTCAGGCCATATTGCAATTGTGGCTTTGGAGACTGCGCTTGCTTCTGCATCTTCCACCTCAATGCGGGCGCCTCGCCGTGAGTGGTGAGACCCGCTGCCGTTTCTTCTCCAGAAGGCGGGCCGAAATGATCGAAGCTGAGGCTGTGTCCCGCAATGCCGGACAGCAACCTGCCATCGGGCGGAGGTCCGTACTTGCGAGCATACTTCGCAGGCGTGTACTCGAATGGATTGATCGTCACCCATTGCGGCCGCCACAGCGGGTTCACGCCGGAACATGCATTCAGATTCAACTCGCAGATATGCCCCCCGCCCTCAAGAACGGAAACATATCCCCAATCCGCCCGCAACCGGAACCCGGGGCGACCGTCCATCAAATTCTTGTTGCGCCCAACCGCATGCGCCTGCGAAGCGGATGTCATTATCCCGTGATCGATTGAAATTCTGTCTTCGGCGCTCCGTCAAGAGCAGCGCGCGCCTGTTCAAGAAAAGCGCTCATATTGTCGGCTTGGAAAACATTGCGGCCAAAGAAGACACCTGCCGCTCCAGCGGCCGCGACCTCGCGGACCACATCCAGAGCCTGTTTGTCCGAGGCATGACGGCTTCCACCCAGCACCAGGATTGGGATGGGACATTGTTCCACCACCGAACGCATTGAGGCTGTATCCCCGCTGTAATCCGTTTTAACAGCATCTGCGCCGAGCTCGGCGGCCATACGAGTGTGGAGGTTTAGCCACTTGGGATCACCTGGATTCTGCACATCTTTTCCCCGTGCGAGAGACTCAACAATGAGCGGAATTCCGACTCGCTCACATTCGCGGGCGACCTCGGCGTTGCGCGTGATCTCCTTCATCTCGAACTCGGCATCACCGGTACCCACCACGAGATAGGTGAGAACGGCATCGGCGCCGTGTCGTAGCGCTTCCTCGGGGCGTGCGAGAAGGGAACTGTGCAGCGCGCCGCTTCCATTTTGCCCAATCGCAGACCAAATTGTGGTCCAATCCAGGCGGGCTATTAGACTCGGTATTGGACCAAGTATGGTCGAGTTTGCGAATTGGCGAATGAGTCCAAGGTTCAGCAGCAGGGCATCGACATCGGCTTGAGCAAATTGTCGAATCTTACCTAATGGATCCTCAGTGCCTGGAATGGGCCCCAGCACCAATGCATGATCGAAAGCCACGACCAGGGCGCGGTGTTTCGAGCCTCCCAGTACCCGATTCAACCGAATCTTCTTGCCGCAATCACTCACAATTTCCTCATGCCGCGCTGAACTTGAAGCGGACTCAAATTATCCCGGGCGTGAGCGATTGTCAACTTATTTGTGTGAATGTGTTCTTTTGCGCTGAGTTTTAGGCGTCTCCTGCAACTCCGCAACTACAACTTCGACGCCTGCTTCCCGCAGGCCCTTAATGTATTTCGAATCGGTGCCAGAGTCGGTTACGAGCACGTCGATATCGGATATAGGGCCGACGTAGGCGAAGCTTTGCGTGCCAAACTTAGTGTGATCCGCTAAGGCTATCCGGGTCTTCGCAGTTCGCGTGATCATCTTCTTGATCTGGGCCTCGGCGTGGTTTGCGGTTGAGATTCCATACGAAAGATCAATCGCGCTCACTCCCAAAATCGCTTTATCCAAACGAATCTCGGAGAGCGCACGCTGCGCCCATTCGCCAGAAAAGTAGAAGGTGTCCTTTTGCAGATCGCCTCCGGTGCACAGGACAGTCACGCCTGAGCTTCTTTGCAACTGGCAAACGATGGTGGGAGAGTTTGTCACTACAGTCAGCCGATTCCGCTGATGTAAGCCGCGAGCAAGCTCATATACCGTCGTGCTTCCCTCAAGAAACACAGTGTCGCCGTCAAGCACCAGATGTTGAGCAGCGCGCGCAATCGCTTGCTTCTCACCGCTGTGGCTATGCGACAAAGTCTCGTAGGAGGGTTGGAAGTTGGTGCTGGACATACGGGAAACCGCTCCCCCATGAGATCGGACCAAAACGCCATCCTGCTCCAAAGCCGCCAAGTCTCGCCTCACGGTTGCGGCGGTAACCCCCAGAGCGGCGC
The DNA here is from genome assembly GCA_963696635.1 of uncultured Acidobacteriota bacterium. GTDB lineage: Bacteria > Acidobacteriota > Terriglobia > Terriglobales > Acidobacteriaceae > JABDBE01. The sequence goes on along the minus strand of CAVOKX010000016.1, from coordinate 131,090 downwards.
AGAGGTCGGAAGCAGTAACGGTGCGTTGAGCGGAAAGGATCTCTCGAATGCGAAATCTACGCTCCTCTGCGAGCATGAATGCCTACACTCTCCTGGCGCAAATCGATGCTGCCGAACCTGGCGAACCAGTGGCTCCGCAATTGTATTGCGGGGGGAACGATTTGTATCGTAAAAAGTGCATCTCCGGAGTCCACAGTCGATCAGAAACAAACAATCTGATTGACAAACGAGCAGGCTATCGGTAGATTCGCGCAATTGTAAAGTGAATGTCGCGGCCGAAATCGAAGCGCACCAACCTGCCCGCCTATGGCAATGAATACTGAATCGCAGCCCCACCTGACGCGCGCCTTCGGTTTGCTTCCTGCTACGGCCCTCAACATGTCCAACATGGTTGGGATCGGGCCATTCATCACCATCCCACTGTTGATGGCTTCCATGGGCGGCCCGCAGTCCATGCTGGGCTGGCTTACGGGTGCGCTCATCGTAATTTCCGATGGTCTGATATGGAGCGAACTGGGGGCGGCGTTGCCAGGCTCCGGCGGCAGCTACCATTTTCTTCGCGAGGCGTACGGCCATCAGAGTTGGGGTCGCCTGATGGCTTTTCTTTTCATCTGGCAATTCGTTCTGAGTGGGCCTTTAGAAATCGCATCCGGGATGATCGGATTCGGAAACTATTCTTCCTATCTCTGGCCGGGATTGACCGCTCGAGGCCAACAATACGTGGCGGTTGCCGCAGGCCTTGTTGCTTTGATCCTCTTATCCCGAAAAATCACGTTCTTGAGCAAGGTAACGCTCACGCTTTGGGTTGGCACGGTGCTGGCGATGGTCACCGTCATCGTCACCGGTTTCCCGTATTTCAATGCCCACCGGGCGTTCGATTTTCCTCCAGGAGCGCTGGCCTTTGATCGTGGTTTCGTGCTCGGTCTCGGCAGCGCTACCCTGATCGCCGTGTACAACTATCTCGGATACTACGATGTGTGCTACATCGGGGACGAAGTGCAGAATCCTTCTTACGTAGTGCCGCGCTCGATTCTGTATTCGCTTGCAATCTGCTGTGTAGGATATCTAGCGCTGCACCTCGCCTTGATCGGCGTGGTGCCGTGGCGCGAAGGAATTCATTCGAACTTCATCGTTTCTGATTTCATGGAGCGCCTATACGGCAGGGGCGCCGCGATTGCAGTAACAATTTTGATCCTCTGGTCGGCCTTCGGCTCCGTGTTCGCACTTCTTTTGGGTTACTCGCGAATTCCTTATGCGGCTGCCATCGACGGTTATTTCTTCCGCCCGTTTGCGCAACTGCATCCCACAAAAAACTATCCCCAAGTTTCACTTCTGGTTCTGGGCGGTGTCTCGATTGCCGCCGCATTCCTTAAGCTTGATCAGCTCGTCAGCGCCTTGATCACCACCAGGATTCTGGTGCAGTTTCTGGGACAGCTCTTTGCCATTCCACTCTTGCGACGAAAGTTTCCCGACAGCGCGCGGCCATACAAAATGTGGTTTTATCCTGTCCCTATTATCATTGCGTTCTTTGGGTGGGCCTATGTTTTTCTGACTTCGGGCTGGCTCTACATCAAGATTGGTTTATTGACGCTAATAACCGGGATTCTGGTCTTCTTCATCTGGGCGAAGTGGAAAGCTACATGGCCGTTCGACCCGAGCCAGGATTCTAAGGCAAGGCCAAATCAAGATCCCGCACATAACAGGAGGAATTCATGATTACACATAACTGTCGTAGTTTTCGCTTCCCCAAATTGGCCGGCAAAATCCGCCCCATGCAGCTCGTGAGTCTCTTGATAACCTGCGTGCTGCTCTTAGTGGAAGCATGTCTCGGCTCTTCTGACTCGAGTAGGACCGCTCCGGTGGCTGCTGATATCGAGGGCTTATCCGTGGTCGTTCGGCCAAGCGACGGTACCTATGAGATCCAAACAGGAAATGGCGGACACACCGTCATGCATGCAAGAGTGGCAGCGGAGATCGATCACAAGTGGATTAGATCGACCGATTATCCAAAACACGAGATATCTCATTCGACTTTTGAGGATGCTCTCGGACATGGCAAGAAAATAACAGTCACTTCCTCCGGACTTCCGACTTTTCCTGATTTTGCATACACATTACAAATTTATGACGGGAGAGCTTTTGGTGTCATCGAGACTGAAGTACACAATCACACGGGCAATCCGGCAACAATCCAAAGTATCCGAAGCGTGGAGGCCGTGGGAAACACAATTATCGATCTTGCTGGCCCGCAGAACGCCGACCGAGTTCTATCGGACAGCTTCAGCGAGGACTGGCCGCCGTTGCAGCTTCACAACCTAGGAAAAGCTCCCAAGGGAATGCACCGCGCCATAGGCAGCCAACTCATTTATAACCGGGAGAGCAAGGAGAGCTTGTTTGTCGGGGCTCTCAGTTCCGACCGCTTCCTTACTATTATTCATTTACAAACCCAATCTTCTTCACCGGATGGCCCCGCCATCGCTTCATTCACGGTCGATTCAACTGGAACAACTGAGATACAAGCAACCGATCCCGAATCCGGTCTGCGAGAAGGACCCGCGGACAACCTGATTGAATTAAACGTTCCTCTTCCCGCGGGCGAATCGATAACTTCAGAACGCTTGATGTTTGCTGTTGGAACCGACTACCACGCGCAACTTGAGAACTATGGCGCCGTGATTCGAGAGCTGCATCACAGTCGCATCAGCCCTGACAATATGCTCGGATGGTGGAGTTGGACAGCCTTTTACGCAAAGATCACTGCAGGCGCTGCGCTCACGAACGCTCAATGGCTGGCTGAAAACCTGAAGGGGTTGGGCTACGACTATTTTCATTTTGACGAGGGTTACGGATACGCTCGCGGCGAATACACGACGCCCAATGCCGGGCAATTCCCGGGGGGCATGTGGAATCTTACTCACCGCATTAGCCGATTGGGATTGAAGGTGGGAATTTGGACCGCTCCCTTCGAAGTGGCCGAGCGGGCCTGGATTTACGAGCACCATAAAGATTGGCTACTGCACAACGCACATGGCGATCCCATTTCCATCGGCAAAGCCGAAGAGGTGGAGGGCGAACGCCTCTTCGTGCTAGACGTCACTAATCCTGACACCCAGGAATATCTTCGACAAACCTATCGCACACTGGTCCGGGAATGGGGCGTGCGCTACATTAAGCTCGACTTCATGGACAATACGGCAATCGAGGGTTATTACCATCGCCCGAACACAACCGCACTTGAAGCGCAGCGGATTGGGCTCGAGATTATTCGCAAAACAGTCGGCGACGATGTGCTCCTTGATAAAGATGGGAGTCCGATGTTGAACCCTGTCGGCTTGGTGGATGAAGGCCGCATATCTCAAGATACTGGTCATGCATTTCTCCGCAGCAAGGAAGCAGAGCCCGGGATCGCTGCACGATATTACATGCATCGCAACTTTTTCATCGATGACCCCGATGCGTTTACGGTTTCCCGCCAGCTCCTTGAAGAACGAACCATTCAAGCTCCATTAACATTGAATGAGGCTCAGGTGTCGATCGCGCTGGCGGCGGTTTCCGGAGGAATGTTTGAAATTGGCGACGACCTTCCAACACTGGGGAGTGATCCGGACCGCGTGGCATTGGTCAAGAATCCTGATTTGCTTGCCATGGCGAAACTTGGGCGGGCTGCCTTACCTGTAGATCTCCTGACGTATGCAGATAAGGATGAGCAACCGAGCATTTTTCTGCTGCACGAAGACCAGCGTCAGTCAATTTTGGCGGTCTTTAACTGGACGGAGCAGCCGAGTTCTCACACTTTCACTCTTTCCGATTTAAAACTCCCCACAGGGCATTCATACAAATTATCCGATTCGTTCGCGCAAGATCAGCCGTTAGCGATGGACCACGAAACCCTCAGTCTGGACAATCAACCTGCGCACTCCGTCAAGCTGATCAAAATTATTGATACTTCGATTCCCATGGCCGCGCCTTCGATTGCCTTTCACGTACGGACTCAGGCAAAGATTGGGGAAGCAATTGAGTTCTCCAGCATAGCGTCTAAAGACGGAGTCCCCGCGCTCGCCTGGCATTGGGATTTCGGCGATGGAGTGGTCGCCGATGGCGCAATCCTCACCCATACCTATACTGTTGCCGGCAATTACACAGTGCGCTGCGCGGCTGAGGGACTTGATGGCAAATCTGCGGAGAAAACATTTTCGATCGTGATCAGCGGATCGGTTATTCTTCCATCTCCTCGGCGTTACACGGAACCGCCCGAATAGCCGCACTTTCAGGAACGCTGCCGCCGGTGACCGTAAGCGGCAATTCGAATCCGTGAAACGCCGATGCCACAGCTCTAATCAGGGCGACCATCAACGATGCAGCGCAGGCTCAGGCAGCAGCTCGTCTCCCCTGCCGTTCGACATGGGGCACGCCCTTCGGCAGAACTGAAGCATGCATTTCACTGCTGGTGTGGGCAGCGCAGACCACGTCTTCACGTCCCTGTTCGTTGATTTCTAGATAGTCGGCGATGCCTTCGCAGTTCGAACGATGACAAAGAATCAGTCGATCCGGTGGATGGTCAAAACGAAAGTATTCCATGAGATCCCCCCGTGATATCAGTTCCTGAGATTGGACAGGCAAAGTGTGAGCCCTTGAGCGGACGCCGAGCTTAGACTCACACGGCAAGCCGGCCGCACTCCACCTGTACGGAAATTAGCTCCGCGATGCGCCGAGAGTTTTGGAGAGAATTGATGGTGTCTTCAGCCATGAATTTTCCCATCACCAGCGCCAGCTTCCGGTTGGTTGTCGTTTGAATGGGCGTCCGATCAATCCGCTGCACGAACTTAGGTGCGCGGGTGCCGCCCCGGTTCAATTTCACAACAAATTTAGTATTTTTCATAGTCTGTGACTACCTTCTGCTCTCCGGGAGAACCTTTTGTGAGCAACCCGCGGCTCACTTCTCTAGAATCGGGGTCACACTCACGCCGGTCAGAGACTTGCCACACTCCAGGCAGCATGGCTTCAATCGAGATGTGATCAATCCGCAAGACGGGCACATCCTTTGTGATCCGTATCCGGCGATCCGTGGTGTCAGCTTGTGCATCCTGTGGAGCAGCAGAATCGTGAACAGCACAATCAGCAAACCGAAAGAAAAGCTAGTTGCGTTCATAAACGTGCTCCTGCTCTGCGCTCAGATCCGCTTCGGGCCTTTAGTCGCGATCACCACTGCCAATATAGTGGCCGTGTTGCGAACACTTCCCGCGATGCTTATAAGCGCGTCTGACACCAGCGGATGCTGCTCCGCTAGACTCTCCAGCCGCGTGCCCACGTTGTGGAGTTGTTCGACTTCGTCCAGGATCGCCTCAAAAGGCATGAATACACTTCTGACTCGCTGAAAAACCTAAGGTGGGCGAACTTCAGATGGACTGGCTTAGGTCAGAAGACCTGAAAGAGGAGAAGGTGGTAACCACCCCATTAATTAGTATAGCAGCTTAGACTGAAGTTGTGATCCAAATTGACCTGTGGGCAACCCCGACTCATGAAATCATGGGTTATGAGTAAAAGAAAAACAAAAAAGCAATTGGCCAAAGTGACACTCGCCGAAGTCGTCAAGGAAATGGCGAAGCCGAGAGTGGTTATGTCTGCAAAAAGGGGTAGAGTTCCCGAAGGCACTTCATAACTTCGAGAACAACGGTGAAGACGGGTACTTTTGCGTGGTTATCTGGGGCGGGCGAGCACTAGAGTTACGTCATCGGGCTGTTCTTCGGCGCCGATCCAGTTGTCGACGGCGGCAGTCACAATCTCGCTGATGCGGGGTAGGGGCAATTCACGATTTTCGCGCAACAGGTCGATTAGGCGCTGCTCGCCAAATTCGCCGAAATCATTTTCGGGTTCGGTGACGCCGTCGGTATACGCTAGGAATATCTCGCCACGGCGGAGTTCGACCGAATCTTCTTCATAGCTTCTTTGATCGAACAGGCCGACCACGGTGCCGCCGCACTCCAAACGGCGGATGGAACCGTCTTCGCTCATGATGATGGGCGGGAGGTGGCCTCCATTGCTGTAGGTGAGCTTGCGCTCGGCGCCGTTATAGATTCCGAGGAACAGGGTGGCGTACTTCTCCGGCGGCGTGCTTTCGTAAAGCTGGTGATTCAGCAGTGAGAGCAAGGCGCCGGGAGATATGTCGACTCCGTTTACGCACGATGAGAGACTGACGCCGGAACCGAGGGTTGCGCCGACCGCGGCTCGTTCACGCAAAACGGGATTGGCCTGGAGGCTGTAGGCACGCACGGCGGAGTGGATGGTGGCCATCAGCAGGGCAGCCGAGATTCCTTTGCCGCTGATGTCGCCCAGGGCCAGAATCAGGCGGGCTGAATCCAGGGCCAGGAAATCGTAGTAGTCGCCGCTTACCGTGCGGGCTGGGCGGAAAAAGCCGTGTACTTCGAGCGACGCTAGTTGAATACTCTCCTGAGGAAATAATTGTGCCTGGACCTCCTTGGCGATGGTCAACTCGTTCTCCAGGCGCTGTTTTTGTTTCTGCTCCTCGATCAGCTTTTCCAGCGAGGCGGTCATGGAATTGAAGGAAGTCGCCAGAGTTGCGACCTGGTCATTGGACCTTACTGGAATGCGATGGCTGAAGTCGCCGCGGTTCACGCGCATGGTGCCTTCGTAGAGTTCTGCTACAGCGCCGGTCACGGTGCGTGTGAGGCGCGTGCCGATGAAGATTGCGGCAATTTCGATCAGGGCGAAGATGATGGCGACAACCAGGAGGAACCACTCGATGGCGGGGGCAATGTCCCCGAGGGAATTAAATAAACGCTGGTAGAGCTTGGAGACGCGAGTGTGTACGCTGATGCCGACCGGGTTAAGCCTGTCGCCCGTATCCCAATTCACCACCGAGACCGAGGTCGGGAAGGACACCTCCCGATCCAGCATGCGCGCCGGTGGAGGCACGGTTCCGACAATGTAGGCGGGGACTGCATTACTGGTGATCCCGGTGAACAGCGTGATCTCACCCAGGTTGGCGGCGAGATCCTGCAGCAAGTGCTGGTCGAGGGGCTCGCTGGAAAGGACAGTCAAGGTCCCGCCCCGGATGGGAATGGTTTCGGCCGCGCGCAGAAACAGTTTGTCGTGGTCGCGAACCACTTCGCGAAACGAGCCTTTCAAGTAGCTGGGAAGTACGGGAGGCGACGAAGCCGCGGCGGATGGAGAGCTGCTGAGGACAATTTTGCCATCGCGCCATGCGTGCACGTGGCGGTCGGTCCAGGCTTTGTTGGTCCGGCGCAAGCCTTCCAGTGCTGGGGCCTCCGGGGTGGCTCCAGCATCCAGTTTGACGGCTAATTGGTGGGCGATGGCGGAGTTGGCGGCGTCCAGGCTATTTAACTCAGAATCCAGCGCGGTGGTTACGACGAAGGTCGCGAACTGCCCGGCGAACAAATAAAAGGAAAGGAGAGCCAGGACAATCAGCATGACCACGGGAATTACGCCGATGAACACATAAGTGACGATGAGGCGGTTGCGCAGCCGCCAAAGTGCTTTCGCTTTTACCCAGCGGATTGCCAGAATCAGGAAAAGAACGATAACGAGGAAACTCAAAAAGCTGACCCATCCGCCGAGGCTGTCGCCGTAAGACAGGTGAAGGAGACCGAATACTTTCTGCAGCACAAAAAGCAGAATGTCGAGGCCAAAGATATACCAGGCGATCAGCGCCACTTTGCTCGTGGGGAGCAATCCTGCTTCGCTAAGGCGCAGACGGAGATAACGGTAGGACCGGGTCATGATCTAGAACTGAATTATAGATGGAGACGGAGAGGCAGGCGTCGGGCTTCAGGCTTCAGGCTTCAGCATCGGCTTTGGCCGCCGCGCGCTCGAAATGACAATAGGAAACTGGAAATAACAACCTGAAGCCCGCCCGTTCAAATTTCGGGATAGAAATCGAAGAACGCCTCCAGGCTGGTCTTCAATTGTTTTTCAATTTCGTCCTTGCTGCCTTCGAGCAGGTGCATGGTTACGTGAGCCTCGCGGCCGTTCTTGAGCTTGAGGGTTGCGTCCCCCACTTCCGCGACTTCCTCGGAGGGTAGCAGCCGCAATCCGTAAATAAGTGTCAGGTTCGCCATGGAACAATTCTAACCGCTTGGGAAACACTCATTGAGGGTGAATTTCAATCAGGACGCTGCACGACCACAAAGTTCCATTACATCCTTGGTGCACCGTCGTGTCCTTTGTGGTTGATGCCTTGAAAAACCTTTGACCACGAAGGATACGAAGTTACACAAAGGAGGTCTGCGGGCACCGCGATTTAAGATTTTTCGTGATCTTCATTTAGAATGCCCTCGTGCTCCGAAACATCGTCGTAACTATCTTCATTGGCGTGGCGTTGGCCAGTGCCCAGCAATCCTCGCAGCCGCAGGTCAAGGTGAATGTGTTGAATGTGTGCTCGCCTGCGCCGGCGGAGCAACAGGAAATTGCTTCGGCGCTTTCCCGGATTCCGAAGCAACCGCTCTTCAGCCCGGACTTTGAGGTCGATCGGGGACGTTCGACGCTGGAGGAACAGCCGGATTTTCTTAAACCGGGGGCGAGCGCGCAACTCTCATCCGATTCCGGAATGGCCGACTGGGTGCGGATTCGTCGCGAGTTCCCGGCGCAGGCTTGGTTTTCGACGGTGCAGTACTCGTTCAGCCGCGACCCAAGGAATATGGTAGAGACGCTGATCTTCCATGTGCGCGATCCGAAAGAGTTGATGCAGGTGGCGATCGAGGACAATGCCTCTGCCGTGACCACGCCTGCGAGCATGCTCGGAACCAGCACGCCAGCTGGCCGGATCAAGCTGGAACGCTTTGGAAAATCATCGGTCGTGCTGGCCCGCTGTCTGGGGACGGAAGGCAGTCCTGCACCCGACCAAAGCGCCTACGAACCGCTGTTCCGGAGTGCGACTGCAATCGTAACCAGCTATCGCAATCTTCTGGCAGCTCGGGAGACAGTGCCCGCTGAGTTGGCGCGGGTGAGTACTGTGAAAGCAACTGAATCGAAGCCAAGGGCGAAAACGGGACTCAAGAAACCTGCGCCGGAGAAGTCTGTGCCGGAAGATAAATGAGCGAGATTGCCTGATGATTGTGTAATCGATTCTGCGTTGAACCGAAATTTGGGATGCGTAATCTAAAGGGCGTATTGGCTGTGTTGACATTTTTGTAGCGTCCCGCTTCCATCGGCGAGGGCAGGATGCCCTTGCGACAGCCGGCAAGATGCCGGCGCTACTGTCGACATCGCCAGCCTTACTTTATGGAAAATATCCGCAACGTTGTTGTTATGGGTTCTGGCTGTGCTGGGCACACCGCCGCGCTTTACACGGCGCGCGCCAACCTGAAACCGCTGGTGCTCGAAGGCCACGAGCCCGGGGGGCAACTCTCGCTTACCACGCTGGTCGAGAACTTTCCCGGCTTCCCTGAAGGCATTCAGGGGCCGGAGTTGATCGACAACATGCGCAAGCAAGCTTCGCGCTTTGGGGCTGAATATAAACATGGCCACGTGACCAGCGTCGATCTCAGCCAGAATCCGTTCAAGCTGCATGTAAGCCATGAGTTGATAAACACCCGCACGCTCATCATTGCGAGTGGGGCTTCGGCGCGCTGGCTTGGGCTGCCTCACGAACAGCAACTGATCGGACACGGCGTTTCTTCGTGTGCTACTTGCGATGGCTTCTTTTTCTCGGGCAAGGAAATTACCGTGATCGGCGGAGGCGATTCTGCCATGGAGGAAGCGATTTTCCTGTCGCGCTTTGCCACCAAAGTCACGGTGATTCATCGTCGCGAGCATTTTCGGGCCTCGAAGATCATGCTCGAACGCGCCCAGCGCAACGAGAAAATTTCGTTCTTGCTGGATACCGTCGTGGAAGATGTACACGACATTCACCAGAAAGAAGTCACGAGCCTGACGCTACGAAATCTCAAGACCGGTAAAGTCTGGGATTTCCCTACCAGCGCGATGTTTCTGGGGATTGGCCACATTCCCAACGCGAAGGTGTTCGAGGGCCAGCTCGAGATGGATCAGGATGGCTATTTGAAGACGACCAACAGCGTCTTCACTCGAGTGCATGGAGTCTATGCCTGCGGGGATGTGCAGGACCGACGCTATCGGCAGGCGATCACGGCCGCGGGCAGTGGCTGCATGGCCGCGTTGGAAGTGGAAAAGTTTCTGGAAGAGTAAAGGTGGGCGCGGACGCGCTCGCCCTCGCTAGTGCGGACTGCACATTGCAGTTCATGCGTGGAAGGAAATTTTGATTGAGTATAAATATGACTTGTGTACGTTGGTGTTCCTTAGTAGTGACGGCATTTGAACTTCATGAACCACAAAGGACACGAAGGTGCACAAAGAAAATCCGAGAGGTGACACGTGCCAAGCGCACAAACAACTTGTCCGCATGTAAAAGAAATTCGTCAGGTCAACCCCAGCGGCAAAGGCTGCAAGGAGTGCCTTGAAATGGGCGATACCTGGGTTCATTTGAGGGAATGCCTCGTCTGCGGTCATGTCGGCTGCTGTGACTCGTCCAAGAACAAACACGCGACCAAGCACTTTCATCAGACCAAGCACCCGGTTATGCAATCCTTTGAGCCAGGTGAGAATTGGCGCTGGTGTTACGTGGATGAAATATTTTTGACCTAACACGTTGCTATGATATTGCGATCCGCAGCGCGTGACAGGCTGCGGAAGAACTCGTAAATCGGCGTTTAGCGTTTGAAGGGGCGCGGCTTTTATCCGCGCCGTAATCACGTGTTAACGACTTACAGCATGGCTGGAAGCCGTGCCCTTTTCAAGACTCCAGGCGTCGCCCTGAGTTAATCGAGCATTTTGCCCAGCCCGCTAAGCTTCACTTACTATGATCGACCTCACAGCCGAGACCACCCCAGTTGTGATACAAATTTCTGTGATCTTCATGTGCGTGGACGGTCATCATAACTCCATCTTCTACACTTGTGCAGGCATAGGGTGCTAAGGGCGCTCTTTATCTCTCTGTCGGAGAGCCACTGGCTACGGGCCGCCGCCGAGCGTTCTTCCATCGGGCAGAAATTCTCCAGCCGTTTTGTGGCCGGCACCCAGGTTGAAGACGTGCTTCGAGCCACGCGCACGGTCAACGAGTCTGGCCTGAGCGTTTCCATCGACAACCTTGGTGAAAACGTCACCAACGCCGATGAGGCGCGGGCCAGCGCTCAACTCTATCACCAGGTGCTGGATGACATCGCCGCGCAAAAGCTGAACGCCAACATCAGCCTGAAACTGACCCACATGGGCCTCGACGTGGATGAAAAGCTCGCGCGCGACCAGGTAGCCGGGCTGGTGGCGAAGGCCGCGGCCATGAACCCGCGCAGCTTTGTGCGCGTCGACATGGAGGGTTCGCCGTATACGCAGCGCACGCTTGATTTCGTCCGCGAACTGCACCGCGTGCCCGCCAATCAGGGATGCGTGGGCACGGTCATTCAGAGCTACATGCGGCGGTCGGAAAACGATGTCGAACAACTCTTGACGGAGGGCATCCGCATTCGCCTGTGCAAAGGCGCTTACAAGGAGCCATCTGAGATTGCTTTTCAGTTGAAATCTGAAGTCGACGCCAACTACGTCAAGCTGATGAAGATTTTGATGAAGAGCAAGGTTTATCACGGCTTGGCGACGCATGACGAAAAGATCATCAATCAGGCGAAGGCTTTTGCCACGAAAGAAAGAATTTCACGCGACGCGTTTGAGTTCCAGATGCTGCACGGAATCCGCCGCGATTTGCAGCAGGGCCTGGTGCGCGATGGCTGGCGCATGCGGGTGTATATTCCGTTCGGAACCGAGTGGTATCCGTACCTGATGCGTCGACTGGCTGAGCGTCCGGCGAATGTGTTGTTCATCGCCAAGAATTTGCTGCGCCGATGAGCTTCGCGCACTCTGCGGTAGTTCCCGGCGGTCTCTGCGTTTCAAGGTTTTTGGTGACATTCGCAAAACACAAAGCCAAGGTCCTGAATCGCGGAGGTCGCAGAGAACATCCGCAGAGCACGCGGAGACGCCCAGCAGTGAACAGGCTGAGGTACTACCTCCGGGTTCGGCGGCCATTCCTCCTCATTTCTGCTAGCATAAATACATGGGCAACCCCGGCCAGACCGCAATTGCTGAGGCCTTCGCAGCGCTGGTGGGCCCTCAAGTCGGCGACGAGGATATTGACCTGGTGCGCGCCGCCCTGACCATCGCCCGCACCGAGTATCCGGATCTCGACATCGAATCCTACGTCGCACGCGTCGAGAAACTGGCTCGTATAGCGGAGGCTCGCATATCCGATGTTGGCGATGCCCTCGAGACGATCGCCGCTCTCAATCGCACCCTGTTCGAAGATGCCGGGCTGCGGGGCAATCGAGAGGATTACTACGATCCCCGAAATTCCTTTCTAAATGATGTGCTCGACCGTGGCCTTGGAATTCCCATTACGCTGGCCTTGATTTATATGGAGGTGGGCCGGCGTCTCGGCTTTCCTCTGTTTGGTGTCGGCATGCCGGGACATTTTCTGCTCAAGCATTACGACATCGACGGCCGCGAGACGCTGGTCGACTGCTTCAATGGCGGAGATATTCTCAGCCCGCAGGATTGCCAGCAGCGTCTGGACGAGATTTATTCCGGCCAGATGACTCTGCGTCCCGAGTTTCTGTTCGCCGTCAGCCGTCGGCAGATACTCACCCGGATTTTGAACAATCTGAAAACGGTTCACCTGTCCGCGCGGAATTTTCGCAAGGTTCTGCCCTTGATCGACCTGGTGTTAGTGATCTATCCGCGCTCTCCCGAAGACGTTAAGCAACGTGCTCTGCTGCGCTACAGCCTCGGCCAGAACTCGGGCGCGGCGGAAGATCTGGAACAATATCTGAGGATGTCGCCGGACGCGTCTGACGCCGACGAAATTCGCCAGACCGCACTTTCCATCCGCAGAATGCTCGCTTTGATGAATTAGAGCTGTGCGACTTTGCCTGCCTACATTCCAGGGAACTTCATGCCGGCGAGTTTGCGACCGAAGCTGGCCTTACCCATTTGCTTAAACATTTTGCGCATTTGGGCATATTGGCGCAGCAGATTGTTGACCTCCTGCACGCTGGTGCCGGAACCGCGGGAGATGCGCTTGCGGCGGCTGCCGTTGATTACTTCGTGGTGCAGTCGTTCGTGGACGGTCATCGAGTTGATGATAGCTTCGACGCGGTTAATTTGCTTTTCATCTACTTTGTCCGCGTGCTTCTGTAAGCCGGCGAAGGGGCCGATGCTGGGCAGCATGCCCATGATGCTCTGCAGCGATCCCATCTTTTTTACCTGGCGCAGTTGATCGCGGAAATCCTCAAGGGAGAAGCCATCGCCGGAAAGGGCTCTGCTGGCCATTTCCTGAGCTTTCTTTTTGTCGACATTCTGTTCCGCTTTTTCGATCAGCGAAAGAATGTCGCCCATGCCGAGGATGCGCGACACGATGCGGTCGGGGTGGAACGGCTCGAGGGCGTCATACTTTTCGCCGACGCCGATGAACTTGATGGGCTGGCCGGTGACTTGGCGGATGGAGAGCGCCGCGCCGCCGCGGGCGTCGCCGTCCATCTTGGTGAGGACCACGCCGGTTAGCGAGAGTTTTTTGTGGAACTCATCGGCGGAGTTGACCGCGTCCTGGCCAGTCATGGCGTCAGCGACGAACAGGATTTCCTGCGGATTGAGCAACCGCTTGAGCGATTGCATCTCCTCCATGAGTTGGTCGTCGATGTGAAGGCGGCCGGCGGTGTCTACGATCAGCACGTCAGAGCCGGTATTAATGGCTTCGCGCCGGGCCTCTTTGGCCAGGCGCTCGACCGTCGCCGTGTTGGCTTCGACGTTTGCCCCTTCGTAGAGGTTCGCTTTGATCGCCTGGGCCACAATCTTCAGTTGTTCCCGAGCCGCGGGCCGATAGACGTTGACCGAGACTAGCAATGGCCGATGTCCGCCATTCTTGAGCCAGTTTGCGAGCTTGCCGGAAGTGGTAGTTTTGCCGGAACCTTGCAGGCCCGCCATCAGCACCACCGTTGGGGGTTGCGAGGCGAATTTCAAGCGCGCTGTATCGCGGCCGAGAGTTTCGATGAGCTCATCGCGCAAGATTTTGATGACCTGCTCACCCGGTGACAGGGCGGTCGCCACCTGCTGGCCGACAGCTTTTTCTTGAATGTGATCAATGAGCTGTTTTACGACTTTGAAGTTGACGTCCGCTTCGAGCAGGGCGAGACGAATCTCGCGCAACGCCTCCTGAATGTTCTCTTCGTTGAGGACGGCCTGGCCGCGCAGGGTCTTGAACGCACGTTGCAGCTTTTCTGAAAGATTCTCGAACATAGGGATTTACAAAACGAAAAGTCGAAGTGTTTATTTTAGCAGTCCATAGGATGAAAAACAGCGGGCGCAGACGATGAAAGAAGGGCAGGACAAGGTGCCAAGGTCGATGTCACCGTCGAAGCTGAACCAGAAGCTACCACTTCCAAGCGCTGAAAGCAGTAGAGCTCGATTCCCCTGATGATCCCGCGATTGACACGGTGCTGTTCTCGCGCGGGTGCAGCGATGTGATTCTGCCCTACACTGTGAAGATTTCCTTCGCCGCAATCACTGTGTTGCAGTGGATGGTCACGGTGTCTTCGACGTTCTGCGCGTAGCCTCCGGCGAGAGTCACCATTACGGGGATGCGCTCGGCCTTAACGATTTGGAACACGAGAGCATCTCGCTTCTTCAATCCCTCAATCGTCAACGACAATCCGCCGAGCTGATCTTCGCGATAAGGATCGGCCCCGGCAATGTAACAGATGAGTTCCGGGTCGAACTTGCTCAATCCCAAGCTGAGCGCGTTGCCAAGGCACGCCAGATATTCGCCGTCGCCCATCCCGTCGGGCAAATTCAGGTCCAGCGACGAGGGCGGCTTGAACTCCGGGTAGTTGTTTAGTTGATGAAGCGAGATGGTGAAGACGTCCTCAGCGTGCGAGCTGCGCATCTGGCCTGTTGGCGACGAGCTCTGCATCCAATGCCTTGCTGCAGGGGACGGCCCCCTTGCCATTGGTCCGCCGGCAAAGATCACGGCCGTGCCATTGCCTTGGTGGACGTCGCAATCCACGGTCATGGCACGAACGATTCTGCCCTCATGCTGGATACGCCGGATGGCGACGGCGACGTTATGAATCATGCAGAAGCCTTCCCCGTGGTCGGGAAAGGCATGGTGAAATCCTCCCCCGATGTTGAAACCGATCCGATTCTGCAGAGCATAATCGGCGGCGAGGATGGAGCCGCCGGCTGCCATCCAGAAGGCTTCTACCAGTTCGGGTGAGTAGGGAACTTCCAACTCCAGTTCTTCGCGAGCGGAGAGTGTTCCTGTTTTCAGTTTGTGTACGTACGCGGGCGTGTGCACCAGGAGCACGTCCTGATCGGATGCGGGTTGCGGGGTTACGAAGTCGGAGGGTTCGGCGACTCCGGTCTCGAGCAGGCGATCATGGATCCGGCGATATTTCTCAGCGGGAAACACGTGCGCGCCAATCGGAAGGTAATAGTCATCGCTATAAACCAGCTTGAATGGGAGCATGATGGCTCGTGGCGGATTCCATCATACTCGCTTGCAGGCACTCGAATGGGCCGTACATCCGAGGGCAAGATGCCCTCGGAACAGCGTTGCTACTGGGTTGCGGGTAGGGCAGTTGTTTGTTGAATGCCTTCGCCTTCCTTGATCGTATAGATGAAATCTGCGGGAACATCGCGCAGGGTTTCAACTTTACCACTTGGCCATTTGATTTCTATTTCGTCGATTTTGCCTTCGGCGCCGAGACCGAAGTGCAGGCGGGGGTCGTTTTGCGAGAGGTAACTGCCTCCGGCGCGAACTTCGTTGAATTGCACCAGCTTTCCGGCTCTTACTGTCAGCCGCGCGCCGATGGCCATTTTATTGCTCTTTGTGCCAATCAATTTGAATAGCACGCGATGATTTTTGTTTCCTCCTTGATTTAGCAGCAGCGTGGGCGGTTCGCCGGTGTTTATCACCACGATGTCTATGTTTCCATCGTTGTTGAGGTCGCCAAAAGCGGCTCCTCGGCGTGACGCGTCAGGTATTGCCGCGAGTACGCTGGAAACATCTTCGAAGGTGCCGTCACGATTGTTGCGGAAAAGAAGCATGGGCTGGCGATAGCGCGGCGCGCTGGGCACTAGATCCATCTGCGGATACACGTGACCGTTGGCGATGAACAGGTCGGGCCAGCCGTCGTTGTCCATATCAAACAATCCGGTTCCCCAACCTACCGGGTTATACGTCGGCTTGGCGAGTTTGGCGGGGTAACTCACTTCGGAGAATCCTTGCGCGCCGAGGTTCCGATACAGGCTGTCGGGCTGTTCGGTGAAGGTGGTGACAAATATGGAAAGCCGGCCTTCGTGCAAATAATCGCTCCAGTCCACTCCCATGTTGCCGCGCTCGGAACCGTCGCCGCTGACGGCCGCTCCCGAGAGCATTCCGACTTCTTCAAAGCTGCCGTCGTGCTTATTGTGGTAAAGGTAATTCGGGCCGGAATCGTTGGCGACGTAGAGATCAGGCCAGCCGTCGTTGTCGTAATCGCCCCAGATGGCGCCCAGGCCATAGTATTTGTTGGAGTCGTCGACGCCGGCCTTTTTGGAAACTTCTTCAAAGGTGCCGTCGCCCCGATTGTGAAAGAGCAAGTCGGATTCGCCGAGCATGCCCCAAGGGCCGCACTGCACCGGGATTCCTTTAAAGCTGCAGTTTTTCTCATTCTTTCCGAAGTCGGGCAGTTTGTTCACGTCAAAATGCACATAGCGCGAAACAAACAGATCGACGAAACCGTCGCGATCGTAGTCTGCCCAGGCAGCCCCGGTGCTGAAGCCTCCTGCTGCCACTCCCGCCTTGTCTGTGACATCTTCGAACTTGCAGTGGCCCAGGTTGTGATAGAGCGCGTTGCCGCCGAAGCCGGTTACGTAAATGTCGGGCAGGCCATCGTTGTCGTAATCGGCGACGGCGACGCCCATGCCCCACCCTTTCCGCGTGAGCCCACCGGACTTGGTGATGTCAGTGAATTTGAAGCCATCGTCCTGGTGATAGAGGGTGATCATAGGATCGCCGCCGTGCTTGTAGCGGTCGACGGTCGACCCATTCACGGTGATGATGTCGAGTTTGCCGTCGTTATCGCAATCGATCAGACCTGCGCCGCCGCTCATCGATTCGACGATGTAGCGCTTGTCTGGCGAGGAAATGTGGGAGATGGTCAGGCCGACCTGTTTTGCGACGTCCTCGAACTTAGGCAGTGGAGTTTTCGATGGAGTTGTCTGGCCGAAAGCGAATACGGCAAGAACCAGCGCGGAACCCAGGAAGTGAAGCTCACGGTGGTGGTGCGTTTTGCTCTGCATTGCCGAGCGATGCCTCCGGAAAGCCATCGTTAGGCTGCGCCTGGTCGCGGTGTTCTCGCTGCGATTTCTTGCAGTTGTTCAGAGGTCATTCCGTAGAGCGGCGGCACGGAGACGCCGAGGACCCCGAGATAGGCGTAAAGCTCGCCACGGTGGTGAATTTCATGCTCCGGCATTGAGCGCAGGAATTTCCGGATGGTCATGGGCGTGCCATCGGCGGAGGCGCACTTGCGCAAAAGGTCCTCGTCGCTAAGCCGGGAGAAGATGCTCATGGATTCGGAGTGCATGCGATTCATAAACTGGACTACCTGATCGTAACCGTCGGCTAGCTCGCGTCCGCATCCTGCGTAGCGATTGCGTCCGCCGGCCACTGACTCTGCGAACACGTTTCTCTCCACGGCGGCGATATGACGCGCCAGATCGCCCAGGGTAAATTTGCCTTCCTTGCAGCGCCATTCCAACTGTGCGGGCGGAATACAGGCGACCAGCCGCATGGTACGTGCGCGTATTTTCTCAAAGTAGTCGAGGAACGGAGCAATCGTCACAATCTCCATGCTTCACCTATATCACGGATAAAAAAGCTTGGCCACACTGCGGAGCTTTGCTCCGAGGGCGGCCGTCCCCACGCGTGCACCCGGTCAGTCGCCGGGCGCTGGTGCGGGTTCTGTGGCGTGCGCTCGGCCTCGTTCGCGCCAGCCTTCGATGATCAGATATAGGACGGGAATGAAGAATAGATTCAAGAGGGTTGACATGATCATGCCGCCGAACACGGTGGTTCCGACGGAATGACGTCCTTCTTGGCCGGCGCCGTGGGCTACCATTAGCGGCACCACGCCGAGAATGAACGCGAACGAAGTCATGAGGATCGGACGCAGACGAATCCTGGCCGCTTCTACCGTGGCGTCGACCAAGGGAAGCCCCCGCTCCCGCAACTGTTCGGCGAATTCAACGATCAGAATCGCGTTCTTGCTCGACAAGCCGATGAGCATTACGAGTCCGATTTGGCAGTAGACATCGTTTTGCAAACCACGCAGCGCTTGTGCCCCGAGCGCTCCGAGTAACGCCATTGGTACCGCGAGCAGGACGATGAAGGGCAGCACGAAGCTTTCATATTGCGCGGAGAGCGTCAGATACACGACGAGAACACCCAGGCCAAATAATATGATCGTTGTTCTGCCCGACGCCAGTTCTTCGAGCGACAGCCCGGTCCATTCATAGGTGAAGCCTTGGGGCAAAACTTTTTTGCTCAAATCCTCCATGGCGGCGATGGCTTGTCCGGAACTGAAGCCCGGTCCCGGCGAACCGTCAATTTCCGCCGAGCGAAACAGGTTGTAGTGGCTGATCACCTGCGGCGTTGTGGTCTGCGTGATGGTAGCGAGGTTCTCGAGGGGAATCATCGCGCCGCTATCCGAGCGCACATAGTACTGCTTCATGTCTTTCGCCTGCGAACGGAACTGCTTGTCAGCCTGGACAAAAACGCGGTACGAACGATTGTTGAAATCGAAGTCATTGACGTACGCGGAGCCCATGTATACACCCAAAGTATCGGTGATCTGCTGCAGGGGCACGTGCAGGCTCTTGGCTTTCTCGCGATCGATGGTGACCAGGAATTGCGGATCGCTGGCGGTGTAGCTGCTGAATAAGCCAGTCAGGTCTTTGCGCGAGTTGCCTTGGCGAACCATGTCTTGCGTTACGTTGGCCAACTCTTCCAGCGAATGCGAACCCTGGTCCTGCACTTCAAATTGGAAGCCGCCAAATTGGCCCAGACCTTGAATCGCAGGAGGCAGAAAGCAGAGTACCAGTGCTCCCGTGATTCCGGAAACCGAGCCACGTATCCGGTTCACCACTGCGTTCGCGGAATGCTCGGCGCCCTTGCGTTTGGAATAGTCTTGCAAGCCGACGTAAATGATTCCGCGGTTGGGCGCTCCGTTGCCGGTGATGGCGAAAATGTTTGAGATTTCCGGCATGGGGCGCATGATTGCGCTGACTTGGTCTTCGACTTGCCTGACGTAGTCCGCAGACGCGCCCGGCGGAGCCTGGATGATGACCGGGAAATAACCCTGGTCCTCGTCTGGGACAAAACCCGTGGGGACGCGCTGGAAGATCACATAGGTGAGCCCCAATCCCGAGAGAAATAGCACCACCGCGACCAGGCGGAAGCGTAGGAATGCATGCAGCGAGCGCCGATATCCTTCGGTGACGGCAGCGATTGCTCGATCAACGTGGCTAAAGAACCAACCTTTCTTTCCGTGCTCGCGCCCAAGCAGAATCGCGGAAAGTGAGGGCGTGAGAGTAAGGGCGTTGAACGCGGAAATGGAAATCGAGAACGCAATGGTGAGCGCGAATTGACGAAACAGGATGCCAGTGGTTCCGGGGAAAAACGCGACCGGCACAAACACCGCGACCAGCACTAGAGAGGTGGCAATGACGGCGCCGGCGACTTCTCCCATGGCGACGGAGGCGGCTTTGCGCGGGTCCCGCTCGCCTGCTTGGAGGTGGCGTTCGATGTTTTCGATAACCACGATTGCGTCGTCCACGACTAGCCCAGTGGCTAGCGTGATGCCGAACAGCGTGAGCGTGTTGATGGAGAATCCCAGCAACTTGACGAACGCGAAAGTTCCGATCAGCGAAACCGGAATCGTGACCGATGGAATGATGGTGCTGCGCCAGTCTTCCAGAAATATGAAGATCACCAAAATGACCAGGCCGATGGCTTCGATCAGAGTGACAAGAACGTCTCGAATCGATTGGCCCACGGCCTCTGTTGAGTCGAAGGCGTTTTCGTATTTCATCCCCGGCGGAAAGTGTTTCGCGAGCCGGTCCAGCTCCGCCAGCGCCCGGCGATCTACGTCCAGGGCATTTGCATTCGATAGTTGCACGATCGCAACACCCACTGCGGGATGCCCGTTGTAAATCAAGTCAGAGCTGTAGTCCTCCGCCCCCAGATCGGCGCGGCCCACATCTTTGAGGCGGACCAAGGTGCCATCGGCGTTGGCCTTGAGGATAATATTTTCAAATTGCGAGGGTTCACTCGAGACGTCCAATTGCCCGTACGCTGATCTGAAACTGCTGTCCCGGCTTGATGGGAGGCTGCCCGACCTGGCCGGCAGCGACTTCCACATTTTGTTCCTCAAGAGCGTTCACCATGTCAGTGGCGGTGAGGCCGCGGCTGGCCATGCGCACCGGATCAAGCCACAAACGCATCGAGTATTTGCGTTCGCCGAAGATGAACACCTCGGCAACTCCTGGCACTCGCTTCAACGTGTCCTTTACGTACACGTCCAAATAGTTGCTCATGAACAGGGGATCGTAGCGGTCATCCGGGGAATACACCGCGGCCCCAAACACAAAATTGCTCGACGATTTGGTAATCGTGATCCCGGTGGCTTTGACCGCGTTAGGGAGACGCCCCTGCGCCGTGTTCACGCGATTCTGAATGTCCACGGCGGCCAGGTCGGGATCGCGATCCAGTTCGAAAGTCGCCGTAATCGAACTGGAACCGTCGTTGCCGCTGTCGGAGGTCATGTACCTCATCCCCTGCGCGCCGTTGATCTGCTGCTCCAGGGGAATGGTGACTGCGGACTCGACAGTCTGGGCGCTTGCGCCCACATATCCACTGCTGACGTTGACCTGCGGCGGCGCGAGGTTTGGGAATTGAGCAATCGGCAGGGTGGGAATTACGACTGCGCCCGCGAGAATGATCAGCAGCGCGCAGACGGTTGCGAATACCGGGCGGCGAATGAAGAAGTCAACGAACATGACAGACCAAAATGCGGCTTCAGGCTCTGGGCGTCGGGCTCGGGCCTGCGAAAGCGAAGTAAACTCTGAATCTTTGTGCCTGAGGCCTAAAACCTGAAGCCTGAAGCCCGAAGCCCGAAGCCCGAAGCCCGAAGCCTAACGCTCTACCCCTGCGGCGATACGGTTGCGCCATCCACCAGGAATTGGACTCCGGAGACAATTATTTTGTCTCCAGGCTTGATGCCGTCGAGCACCACATAATCATTTCCATTCATCTCGCCGAGACGGAGCGCTTTCTGATGCGCTACCAATTTGCCGTTCTGGTTTTCGGCGACGAATGCAAAGTACTGTCCACCTACACGCGAGACTGCGACCACGGGGACGACCGGTCCCTGGTGGGTTCCCCAGATCACTCGGGCGCGAATGAATTGCAAATTGCGAAGGCGGTCCTCATTGTTGGCGATGCGCGACTTGATCAGCACCGTCTGCGTAGTGTTGTCCACCTGCGGTGATATGAAACTAATCCGGCTGTCGGCGATCACCTGGCCGCTTCCATCGACGATCTGCACCGGCATGTTCCCCTTGAGCTGTGGCGAGCGCTCGACGGGAATGTACACGTAGGCCTCCAGGCTGCCGGGTTTGTCGACGCTGGTGAGCACGGTGGTGGTGGTGACGCGGTCGCCTACATGGACTGGAATATCGCCCACGATTCCGGTCGACGGCGCGGTCACGCGATAATAGTGGAGTTGCACCTGCTGTTCCTGGACCTGTGCGTCCAGCGATTTCAGTTGCGCCTGAGCCGTGTCAAGCGCCGATTTTGCCTGGTCGAGATCTTGTTTCGAGACCACTCCGGCCGCGGCTAAGGCGCTGATCCGAGTGTACTGTTGCTGGGCGTAGGCCAGGTTGGCTTCCTGGGCCGCACGGCCGTGTTCCTGACTGTTCACCGTGGCCTGCTGCTTGGTGGGATCAATCTGCATCAGCACGTGGCCGGGCGAAACGCGATCACCGGAATGCACATAGATGTCCGTGATCTGCCCCTCGACCTGGGGCATGATGACGGCGGAGTCTCGCGATTTGAGAGTGGCAACGTATTCCGTCGTCTCGCTGATCGGTACCGACTGCGCGACTTGAATCTTCACCGGAATTGACGGATCCGCCTGGGGTGGGGCACCGTTTACGGAGTTTCCGCTACAAGCTGTCGCCAGCGCAAGAAGCGACAAAGGCAACAGTAACGCGATAGGTGGCTTCGCGCGCAACCTCAAACCCAGGCGATCCCCCGAAAAGAAAGCCTGACTCATGGTTCCCAGTATCCTGTATCCGTACCTAATACGCAAACAATAGAACGGCCTAGACTTACCCGCCGGTTGATGGGAGCAAGAACTCACATTTTCGCACCGTCATCCTTAGACTCGAAAAAGGAGGAAACGTTATCGCGGCGAGGCCGGGAGCCATACCCGGGAGCCATACAGTGTAAGCCCACCCTTCACCTCTGCTACATTGTTGATGACCATGAAACCTGCTCGCAGTTTCGCCAGCGATAACAACGCCGGTGTTCATCCCAAGGTATTGCAAGCCATTGCCGCCGCCAACCAGGGGCATGTCGTGGGTTACGGGGACGACCCTTACACCGAGGCCGCGGTCCTCAAATTCAAGCAGCATTTCGGTCCCGATGTCGAAGTTTTCATCGTGTTCAACGGCACCGCTGCAAACTGCCTGAGCCTGAAGGCGCTGATGGAGTCCTATCATGCAGTGATCTGCGCCGAGGCCGCCCATATCTACACCGATGAATGTGGCGCGCCGGAAAAATTCACCGGCTGCAAGCTTATTCCCATTCCTACCGCGGATGGCAAGCTCACGGTGGAGTCGGTCGGCCATGCCTACCACGGCATCGGCGACCAGCATCACGTGCAGCCACGCGCGATCTCCATCACTCAAGTCACCGAAATGGGTACGGTTTACACGCCGCGGGAGGTCCGCGATCTGGCCCGCTTCGCCCACCAGCGCAACATGTTCTTACACATGGACGGCGCCCGCATCGCCAACGCGGCCGTGAGCCTGGGCCTGACCCTGCGGGAAGCTACGCGCGACCTGGGTATAGACGTTCTGTCGTTTGGTGGAACCAAGAATGGAGCCATGGGCGCCGAAGCTGTGGTCTTTTTCGATAAGAAACTCAGCCGCGACTTTCTCTACCTGCGCAAGCAGGGGATGCAGTTGGCGTCGAAAATGCGCTTTATCTCAGCTCAACTCGAGGCCTTGCTCTCGAATGATCTGTGGCGGAAAAATGCCGAGCACGCCAACCGGATGGCCGGGTTGCTGGAAAACGAACTCAGCAAGATTCCGCAAGTGAAGATTGTCTACAAGGTGGAGGCCAACGGAGTATTCGCCCAAATTCCACGCCAGGCCATTGCCAAGCTGCAAAAACGCTATTTCTTTTACGTGTGGGATGAGCAGCGGTCCCTGGTGCGCTGGATGTGCTCGTTCGACACTACCGAACGGGATGTAAGGCAGTTCGCCAAGTTCGTCGCGTCCACAGTCCGGGGCTGAAGCCTTTATGCGGCACAGTAGTGACTTGTCTCGTCTATGTAATGCTCGCCTCTGTATAGGTTCCGTAGACCTCGCGCAGCGCATCGCAAATCTCGCCGACAGTGGCGTAAGCGCGCACTGCGTCCACGATGTAGGGCATCGTGTTCACCGGTGAAATATTTCCGCCCAATCCGACCGTCGGTTCCTCGGCAGCGGCTCGCTTCAGCACTTCCAGACGGCGCCGGACTTCCTCGTTCGATCGTCTTGCTCGCAGAGCTTTCAACTTCGCGCTCTGATGAACGGCTACGCTTTCGTCGATGTACAGAATGTGGGGCGACTCTTCCTCGATCACGAACTCGTTGGCTCCGACCATGATCTTTTCTTTTGCCTCCGCCGCCCGCTGAAATTGGTAGGAAGCTTCCGCAACTTCCTTCTGCGGATATCCGCGCTCGATTGCCTTGACCATTCCGCCCATCGCGTCCAGTTTGCTGAAATAATCGAACGCGCCTTTTTCCATTTGCAGGGTCAGGTTTTCGAGGAAGTAAGAGCCGCCGAGAGGATCAACGGTTTGCACCACTCCGGACTCATAGCCGATGATTTGCTGGGTTCGTAATGCGATCCTCGCAGCTTCTTCGGTGGGCAGGGCAAGGGCTTCGTCGTAACCGTCGACGTGCAGCGACTGGGTTCCGCCCAGCACCGCAGCCATTGCCTGGATGGCGGCGCGCGCGATATTGTTCATCGGTTGCTGGGCGGTTAGTGAAACGCCGGCTGTCTGCGTGTGGAACCGTAACAGCGAAGTGCGCCGGCCCTTCGCTTTGAATCGGTCTCGCATCACCTGGTACCAGATCTTGCGCGCGGCACGATACTTGGCGATTTCCTCGAAGAAATCGTTATGGGCGTTGAAGAAGAAGCTGAGCCGCGGACCGAATTCGTCCACTGCAAGCCCTCGACGAAGCGCCCATTCCACGTACTCCACACCGTCATAGAGTGTGAATGCCAACTCCTGGAGCGCGGTGGACCCAGCCTCACGAATGTGATATCCGCTGATCGAAATGGTGTTGAAACGCGGCGTGAACTTCGATCCAAACTCAAACGTATCAATCACCAGCCGCATCGACGGCGCAGGCGGATAAATGTATTCCTTCTGAGCAATGTATTCCTTGAGGATGTCGTTCTGAATCGTCCCGGAAATTTTTTTCCAATCCGCTCCCTGCTGTTCCGCAACCACCAGATACATGGCCCACAGCACCGACGCGGGGGAGTTGATGGTCATCGAGACCGTTGTCTTTTCCAGATCAATTCCCCCGAAAAGAATCTCCATATCCTCGAGCGAATCGATGGCCACGCCGCATTTTCCTACCTCGCCTTCACTGGCAGGATGGTCGGAATCGTAGCCCATAAGAGTGGGCAGGTCGAACGCGACGGAGAGGCCTCCACCACCATGTTCAAGCAGATACTTGTAGCGCTGGTTGGTTTCCTCAGGCGAGGCAAAGCCCGAGAACTGGCGCATGGTAAAAAGCTTGCCGCGGTATCCGGTGGCGTGAATGCCGCGCGTGTAGGGCGGCTGGCCGGGATAACCAAGATACTGATCGTAGTTCCAATCCTCCGGCAGATCAGCCTGGGTATAGAGGCGCCGAATGGGTACGCCCGAAATTGTAGTGAAGCGCGCGTGCCCGTTCTCGTCGAGGTTGGTGCCGGTGGGCGCGCCGATCGGGCGTTCAGGCGCCTTTTCCAAAGTTGGGGCCAGTGTTTTTTCTGCCCACCGTTTCTCTGTCTCGGAGGGATGTCGTCCCTCGAACACGTCTGCGATTGGACTCTCTGCCACTTGCGGCTTGGAAGGTTTCTGGTCAGCCATGAACACCCCGTCTACATTCGATGATAGAGGAGGCAGCATGCGGCGGCAAGCGTACTTGCGCGACGGCTGGCTCCGCCTGAACTCACCTGCCAGCACCGATCTTGGCGTCAGGTGAATTTGCTCCGGTCCTGTGGAGTTCTTACCAGATCTGCACTCGATCCGCCGGGGCGAGGTAGAGCTTATCTCCCGGTTGAACATTGAACGCCGGATACCACGCGTCAACGTTGCGGACCTCTTCCGCACGGTACTCCGCGGGGGCGTGCGGGTCGGTCATCACTTGCTGGCGGAGCGTGTCTTCGCGCGACTTCGATGCCCAGTTCTGTCCAAAGGCTATGAAAAATTGCTGGTCGCCCGAGAATCCCTCCTGCGCAGGAGCGGGCTTGCCCTCGAGCGCGGCCCGGTAGGCGTCGTAGGCAGCGGAGATGCCTGCGTTGTCGGCAATGTTTTCTCCGATCGTCTGCTCGCCATTCACCGAGAGGTCGGGAAACGGTTTGTAGCTGTCATATTGTGCCGCGAGCCTCGCCGTAGCCGCTTTGAAATGGGCGAAGTCGGCGGGCGTCCACCAGTCCCGCACCCGGCCTTTGGAGTCAAACGCGCTTCCCTCAGTATCAAAGGTGTGGCTGATTTCATGACCGATAACCGACCCGATGGCGCCATAGTTCACCACCGCGGGGGCCAGTGGATCGAAGAACGGCGGTTGCAGAATTGCCGCAGGAAAGCTGAGCGCGTTTTGTAGTGGCAGGTTGACGGCATTCACGGTCTGCGGATGCATGGACCACTCTTTGCGGTCGACCGCATGCCCAAGACGCCCGACATCGAGATGGTAATCAAACAGCCGCCCACGCCACAGGTTGCCAAAAACGTCATCCGCCTTGACCTCATACGCAGAACAGTCGCGCCAGGTCTCCGGGTAACCGATTCCCACGTAGAGTGTGGTGAGCTTCGCCTGAGCTTCTGCTTTGGTCGCTGGATTCATCCACTGCAACGCTTCAATACGTTTGCGGAAAGCGGCAATGATGTTCGCAACCATGGCTTCTGCCTGGGCTTTGGCTTCCGGCGAGAAGTACCGCTGCGCGTAGATTTGCCCCACCGCGTCGCCCAGTCGCTCATTGACCATGGTGACTCCGCGCCGCCAGCGTGGACGCTCTTCCGGTGTGCCAGAGAGTGTTTTGCCGAAAAAGTCGAAGCGTTCGTTCGCGACCGCCCTAGGCAGTACTGGCGCATATGCGTCGATCAAGTGAAATGCCAGCCAGTCTTTCCACGTCTCCAGCGGGGTAGACGCGACGAGAGCTCGATTCCCCGATGAAGGCGGCTGGCTGCCAGACAATGAAGCTGGCTTGATTGCTGAGGCCAGCCCCGCGAAAGTACTCGGCCCAGTCGAGCCCAGGAGCTTTGCCGGCAAAGTCCGACTGCTTCCAAGAATTGTTGGCTTTCTGGATGTCTTCATTCTCTGCCAGGCTCAGATGTTTCTCTGCAATCGCATGCTCCAGCTCGACAATGCGCTGCGCGCGGGCGTCAGTGTCAGAGAATCCTGCAAGCTTGAGCATGGCCGAGACGTGTGCCTGATACTTGGTGCGGAGATTGCGCATACGGTCGCTGTTGGAAAGGTAATATTCGCGGTCGGGCATCTGCAGGCCGCCTTGCATCAGGTAGGGAGCGTAGTGCTCTGAGTCGTTGAAACCGGGCGCAACCCACAGTCCGAAAAGATTCGCGGTGTGAAAATTGGTATTGTTGAGCGCGTCTACATCCGATCGCAGGCTCTCCCCCAGGGCTCGCGCAAGTTCGTGCTTATCGCGAATAGCTGCTATGGCTTCGAGATGCGGACGAAGCGGGTCAAAGCCTTTCGCTTCGATGGCGGCCTCGTCCATAAAGGAGTTGTAGAGGTCGGCGATTTTGCGAGTGTTTGAACCGGCAGCCGCGTTGGCCTTGACTGCTTCCTCAATCAGGCCAGCCACACGCTTGTGGCTCAAGTCATCCAGAGTAGTGAAGATGCTAATTCGTCCCCGGTCGGGCGGAAGTTCGGTGCGCTTGATCCAGCCGCCATTAGCATATTCGTAAAAATCGTTCCCCGGTTTCACCGAAGGGTCCATGTTCGCGACGACGATTCCGTGGGTATCTTGCTTGTCCGCGTCCTGCGCACAGACGACAACTGCGCCGAGGAGCAGTAAAGTGCAGACTGCGGCGCGTGCAAAGCTGCGAAGGGAGTACTTAAGGATGAGTCTCATGGATAGGGTTCCAAAGCAGCCGCGGCAGAGCGCAGCCAACTGGGATTAGACGGCAACCAATTAAACAGGGTAGCACGGCCGCAAGGCTGGTTGGCACAGCCCCGCCTGAGTGGTTTATGTGCCCTGCCTTGGCCTGCGCTGGCCGAGGTTACAGAGGAGCGCCACCAGGCGCTCCTCTGACTCCATCACGCTTTGTTGCCAGCCACTATCCTTTGGGCCTTCACGCGAATGAACGCATAATTCAACTGCGGGAGCGAATTGAATCCGGCTGCCTGTGCGTAATATTCCCGCGCTTTCGTGCTGTCTCCCTTTCCTTGATACGCCTGCCCCAGGCGAAAAAGGTTACGAGGATTTTGATCGTTGGCTTGTTGAAGCTCCGCCATGGCGGTGTCGTAATTCTTTTCCGCAAGGGCAATTCTCCCTGCCAGTTCATGAGCCTGCTTCACCTGCATCTCATTCCTGGTCGCCTCTGCGCCTTTCCGGAATTCTTCCGCATGCGCTTTTGCTGCGGTGTAGTCTTTCTTCGCGATGGCCAACCCGGCCTCGTTGAAGTGGTGCAGAAGCGTCGCGTTGTCCTTGATCTCCTGCGAGAGACTCGAGCTTTGGATCAGCTCAACCGAGCGCTCGAACTGTTGCCCTGCCTCGTCATATTTCAGCATCTCAACCATGATGTTGCCCTTGGCCTGAAGGTCGGCCGCCATGGCCGCCACATCGTTTTTCTTTTCCGCGACAGCATATTCTTTGTCCATCGCCTGCAGTGATTTATCCAACTTACCGCCATCCGCCGCGACTACAGCCATCCCAAAGAACGCAGTCCGCAGTTCGCCATCATTGCGTGCCTGATCCACCATTTTCTGCAGTTCGGCCTGCGCCTCTTCCGACTTGCCCGCATACATCAGATCGCCGGCCATCCCGAAGTGCGAGGGCGCGAAGTGCGGGTCAACCGAGAGAGCCTTGTGGTACTGCGCAATCGAATCGTCAAATCTTCCCATCTTAAGCAGCAACTCCGCATAAGAGTCGTAAGGATTGGGATCGTTGGGAATTAACTCGATGTATTTCTTGAAAGACTGCTCCGCATTCGCGTAATCCCCCTGTTGCCGGTAGGAGTACCCTAGGACATTGTAGGCAGGCGAGAAATTGGGAGCCAGATCCGTCGCTTTCTTATAATGTTCGACCGCCTGAAGATAGTCTTGCTGGCCAAAATAGTAATTAGCCAGGCTGAATTGTGCTCGTTCGTCATTCGGGTAGGCCGCCACCAGTTTCTTCAGGTAATCCTCTTGCTTCACGGTGTCGCCGTTTGCTCCGGATTGAGTGGCAAGAATTAAAATCTTTTCTCCTTCAGAACCTTTGTCGGCCAGGCTGACCGCCTTGTTCAAGTGTTCAAAGAATTCCTTGGCCGTCGGAGAAGTATTGGCTCGAGCCAGTTCCGCCGACGCGAACTCTGGGTCGAGCGCGATGGCTTTATCAAAATGCTGGAGCGAATCCTGCCCCAGAAGCTTATCGGAGAGGGCGCGTCCTTGCAGAAATTCATTCTTGGCGTCCTCGGATTTGGTGGTGATGGGAATCTTCCCGCCATCGGGCGAAGCCGCTGCGGAAACGTTGCTCGTCGTCTTGTTGCACGCAATCCATATCGCAGTGCTCACCACAAGAACCGCAATCGATGCAAAACGCGTACGTTCATCTGGTCGCATCGGGTTACCTCCTTCGAATGTGTGATGGAGCCGATCCATTACAAATGTCGGTTGATCGCTCGTCCTACCTAGACTTTGCGCTATGAGTTTGGATAGCAGGCAAGTTGCATCCGCGCGCAGTTGGTCAGCGCCTGGGGAGTCACATAACAACGCAACATCTCATTGGTACGCTGTTATCCGCCAACGTGGGCGCGGGCGTCATCGCCCGTGCGGCGCTTAATTAAAATTCATACCCACAACGTTTCGCTATTGGGTCACTTTGTGTTTTGTTTTGAAGCACGTCATTCCTCGGCGTGTGTTCACATGCGTGGCGAGGAATCTCGCGTGAACCATTTCGCAATAGTAGGAGGACAATTATGTAGGCAGCCTTGCCGCCCTCAGTGCGCCATTTTCGACTTGCTCGACCCGCGCTTTCACCCATTGATTCGCTTCGTACTGCCCCCATAGCCGCACTTTCAGATAATTGTCAGTCAACGCTTCGGTGGATTTGCCATCAAACACATTCAACGTGATCGCGTCTACGATCTTTCCTACAAAACTTCGCATGAAGGCCAGCTTTTTCTCCGCGGCCAGGTCGCGCAGAATCCGATTGCGTCTGCGAGCGATCTGCATCGGCACCTGATCTCGCAAATCCGCTGCCGGCGTACCCGGGCGCGAAGAATACGTGAATACGTGCAGATAAGTGAAAGGTAGTTCTTCGATCAGCCGCCGGGTTTCTTCAAAATCCGCTTCGCTCTCCCCCGGGAATCCCACCATCACGTCGGCGCCGATGGCGGCCGTGGGCATGGCCGCGCGAATCTTTTCCAGCTTCTCGCGATAGTGCCAGGGACGATATTTGCGATGCATCCCTCGCAGCACGCGATCGCTGCCCGATTGCAAGGGCACGTGGGCATGCTTGGCGATGCGCGAAGAGTGGGCCATCATTTCAATCAGCTCATCGCTCCAATCCATCGGCTCAACCGAGGAGATGCGCAGCTTCTCCAAATTAGTTTGACTCAGAATCTCACGAACCACGGTTTCGAAACGCAAAGGCCTGTCGAAATCCCGCCCCCACCGCCCCAAGTTGATTCCAGAGATCACAACCTCGCGGTAGCCCGACTGAACCAGCGCATTCACCTCATCAACGATTTCCTCAAGCGGCAAGGACCGGCTCTGCCCGCGCACATACGGAATCACGCAGAAAGAGCAACGGTTGTCGCAGCCGTCCTGCACCTTCAGGTTGGGGCGCGTGCGTTCATTATTCGATCCCAGCCCGGCGCCATCGAACACCGGCGCGGCCAGCAATTCCGTGTGAGCGAAGATGTCGGAAACGAAAATCGCGCTCTGCGCCTCCGCCGTCAAGCTCGACAGCGGGACAAAGCCAGGCTGCGACGCAACGCTTGTGACAGCGTCATCCCGTCGGGAAGGGATTAAAATTTCTGCCAACCGATGTTTGTGGGAATTGCCGATAACCCGGCTCACCCCCGGAAGCGCCGCAACTTCTTCCGGCGCTCGCTGCGCGTAGCATCCAGTCACCACGATCTGGCATCCCGGATTCTCGCGCCGGATGCGCCGGATCGCCGCTCGCGCATCCTGATCCGCCGCCGCCGTCACGGTGCAGGTGTTCAACACCACGATTTCCGACTGCGCGGGCGCGGCCGCTCGCGCCAGACCGCGCTCTTCGAACTGACGCTCGAGGGCTGCGCCATCCGCCTGCGTAGCCCGGCAACCAAAATTCTCAACGTAGAAACTCGCCACGGTTCCTTTGCTCAAGGTGTGGAATTAGTGCTCGTCGTCCCCAAGGACTCTACCTTCTATAGTAAATCGCCGCGAACAAATGTTCCCAGCGGAAAACCTGCGCTTGTGTTCTATACTTGCGGCAGCGGATGGTTA
Organism: uncultured Acidobacteriota bacterium; assembly: GCA_963696635.1. Taxonomy (GTDB): domain Bacteria; phylum Acidobacteriota; class Terriglobia; order Terriglobales; family Acidobacteriaceae; genus JABDBE01. The sequence goes on along the minus strand of CAVOKX010000016.1, from coordinate 99,816 downwards.
GTAGCTGATGAGAAATGCCGGGGGCGTATCAGGCATCGCTTTATAGGCTGCTGAAAAATTCTGGATTCGTATCAGGGCATCGCTTCAGCGATGCCACAAATGCTGAAAAACCAGAAGCGCCTTCAGGCGCTGCCGGCCACAATATCAATTTTTCCCGCAGCCTGTGGGTTTGAGGTGCTCCAATGAAGCGGAGAATCCTGTTGGTCGATGACGATGTTGCAGTTCTGCTTACCTTAAAAGCGGTGCTGGAACTCCATCAATTCACGGTCGAGACGGCCAGGTCGGCCGCCGAGGCCATCGAGAAACTGGCCACCGGCCCTTACCAGATGGTAATTACCGATGCGCGCATGGAGAACGAGAATGCCGGCTTCGAAGTAATCCGCGCGGCGCGACGCCAAGCCTACAATCCCGCCACCGCGCTGCTCACCGCCTACCCTCCGCAAGACGGCGATTGGAAGCGTGACGGCGCGCAGTCCTTGTTAGTGAAGCCTTTGGGTACTCAGGACCTGCTGCGACAGATCGAGGCTCTGCTCATATTGCGCGAAGACGCCCTGCGTAAAAGCGAGAAACCACTCTCGCCGTCCACTCCCACTCTGGGCAGAGACCCTTCTACATCGAATCAGGAGGGCAGGAGAAAGGCGAGTTAGTCGCCGGATTCATCGCTGTCGTCGACGTTCCCTACCCCGCTGGCTGTCCCCAAGAGACGCAGGTTCAAATCATGCCGAAGCCGCCGGCCGCCTCTGCTGGAAGCAATCCCGGCACAACACCGGACGTCCCTGCGTCGGCCGGAACGGTACCGTGGTTTCCTTGCCGCACTGCGAACACACCGCCCTGGTCTCGGTTCGCGACGAACCGTGGTGCCCCATATTTGCGGCTCCCAGAGTTGCAACCCGTTTCGCTTTGCAGCTCTTGCACCGTTTGGGCTCGTTCGTGAACTGCTTATCGTGGAAAAACATCTGCTCCCCGGATGTAAATACAAAATCCGTCCCGCAGTCAATGCACTTCAACATCTTGTCCTGGAATTCCATTGAGGATGCTCCTTCAGCCCTATCCCGCCACACTCATTCACCCAGGCGAGAAAGTCGTGCCTCTCACCTGGCGCACCAGTGCGCAGGATTTCCGCTTCATCCCCCTCGGTTGAACTACCCCTGGATTCGGCCCGCCACACCCTGGTTGGGCATGGATTACTGCTGCTGCAAAAACTGCGGAGATCCCGTGGTTACGCGATCCCAGACCGGGGAACGCGCTGCAAAAAAGGGAAGGGACCGCCCACCACGAGGAGGAGCGGCCCGATTTCGATCAGTCTTGCTCTTTCCGAGCTTTTTTCCGGCTGCGTTTGCGCGCCAACGCTTCCTTCACGCGCTTCTTCTCGCCGGGCTTCAAATAAAAGGAGTGGCGCTTAACCTCCTTAATAATGTCTTCCTGTTGCACCTTGCGCTTAAACCGACGCAGAGCATTTTCCAGAGACTCACCCTCTTGCAATCTGACTTCCGCCAACGGGACTACACCCCCAAACTCGTCCAATGGGACAGCATAGTTATTGCAAGGTTCCGCCCACAAGTCAAGCGCTATGTTGGGAGGACCCAACAAATGCGCGGCGGAGACGCTTGTCCGCAGCCTTTGAGGTTGACGTACCGTTGCAGTTGCTGGGACTTACCACGTGGGGACAGCCGCCCTCGGCTGTCCAGCGGGGTAAAGCTCCGAGATTTCCGCCAGAAGGGGTAGTGGGTCAGTTTGACGTTCACCGCTACGGTACGGTCCGCGTTGTCCACTCGCGAAATCTTGCTTCGCTTTCAAGTAAGATTTTGTCCCACGTTCTGGCCTTGCAGCGCACGCCGATTTCATGAACTAAGAATCGGATGACCTCTTCCACGGTCACCCATCCAGTTGGAATGTGAACTTGCTTAAGTTCCATATCCTCTGCCCCACAACGCAACGTACAGGGCAGGTGCAGATGGTGCCTGGGATTAGTCATGGGCTTCAGTGTCGGCGACGTATATTCGAAACGAAAAAACCATGAATCGGAATTTACATCGTCATCACCTTGAATCCAGTAGCGGTAAGAGAGAGTCTTCAATCGCCATTCGGCACCTTCTGCCACTACGGTCAGTACCTGCCCGAGAAATAGATAGAGATCGTGCGAGAACAGCGGGGCCGCTATCTGAACATTATGGCGTCGGAATGAGACGTACGCCCGATTGTCCTTCTCATCCACCACCAAATACGAAAGTGGGGCGTCCGTAATAGTGCGATTGAGCAATTGCCCAAGATGGCTGGTGAACTTCTCGAACACCTCGTCCGGGTCGCGGCCTGTGAGGCCGGGCATCTGCTACTTCTTCCGGCTGATAAGAGTCGAGAGCATGGATATATCAGCCCAAAGATAGCTGCCACCCAGGGTCCCAGTACGCACCCTACGCAGTGCCGTTCGGTAAGACACACCAAGCGTTTTCGCATTGCGCTCAATCAAACGCTCGACACCACGTTTACTCAGCGAAATGCGCGTTGCCCGAGTTGTGCGTTTTGGCGTAGGCATAATGGGTTTGACGAAGAACACTATTACCGAGTTGCAGGGCAGTCAATAAAAAACTGCTTAGGCGTATTCATTACGTCAGTGTATGTACCTCAAAACGGGACGGAAGTCGACTGGGAGATTTTCCGTAGCCTAGTCGCCCGTTGAGCGGGTGTCAGAGACCGGAGCAAAGACAGCAACTTCCTAACCTGCCGTTCCCGTTCTTTTCGTGATCGGGACAGCTGGTTGGGCCGCTGCTGCCGTTGGCACTTTGCGAGGCTTACGCCGTGGCTGGGGGCGCGGTGTACGCCGCCTGGCCACTGCCCTTTGCTGCGGTTCCACGAATCCAGAGTAAGAAATGTCATCGCTTTGTAGTCCTAAAATTGCCCTGATTAGCGCCTTTTCCTCCGTCAGACCTAGGCGCTTCACAGGAATCCCGATACTCTCCGCTTCGTCATAGTCAATGACGAAATTGTGCGAAGGGTACTCCCAGACGAGCTGCTGAACTAGGTCATCAACGCGCTCGTTGTTCACCGAGTTCAAGAGCCGTTTTGCGTACTCCTCTCCCTCCGCCAGCATTCTTCGATATGATCCTAATTTACTGGGATCAATATGACCATACAGCGGATTCATTATTCCTACGACCCCAGGAATGGCCTCATGTAGAGCTTGTTTCACGCTCAAACCGCGCTCTACCAAGAGCTCGGTAAAAAAGTCTAGATACTCGGTGGCGTGCTCCTTCAGGAACTCCATCGACTTGAACTCGTTGAGCGGAGGAAAGCTCTGTTTCCCTTTGTCAAGTTCATCTTCGACCTGCACGTCCAATGGGCCGAGTTCAGCGAACTCCCCCATGAATACATGATCAGCATTCAGGCAGAGCACAGTGGCCGCACTCTTGGCATATAAGGGAACAAGCACATTAAGTCTCTTGCAGTGAGCACGAAAGAATTTCGCCAGTTGGTATGCGATGTCTACGTGACCCCCAGGCGAATGAACCAAAATCTCCAGCGTGTCGATCCCGCGAAATTTATCGCGCTCGCTGGCAAGCTCCCAGAGCGAAGGGCGGCAGATGTGATACGGAGCGCAGGTATGTATTAATGCATAGATGCGCGATTTACGCTTTTTCTCAAGCGAAACCAGGACAGACTCGAACTCCCTGAGGGTGCGGTCCTTGGGATCAGGCATACCGACTGAGGAATTGTAACATTATCCATCATCCGCCTTTGTCCTTGCTAGCTTTATTCCACCTCAACAACAACTTTGGCTGGGATTTTCCGCTTTTGGGCCGAACTGGGGTTCTTGGACTCAAGCACAGTGTTCCAAGGTTCGCGTGCGTTCTTTGGACCAACCTGGGCTGTCACGGTCCTTCAAGCGCCACACCCCGAAGCGAGCTTAAGGTTTCTTCATAGTGCGCCGGGCGTAGGCGCGAGACTCTCATCCCAAAGTCCAATCTGCATGCCCACCCGTTTTCTGCTTGACCATGCTCCTCACTTGAGATAATATTAGTGCTATAACATCATCTATAAGATAATGATCTACGATCTTGTACAATTTCAGTTTTCGAATTTGATGTCCGAGCGTCGGCACCATTTCGGGGACTCGGACAGAGCTTAACTCCTTATTCCGGAATATTTTACGTATAAGTCCTTATTCCTCAAAGATTTTGATGGTAGTCCGGCCGTAACCTCATCATTCCAAAAGATCAAGGGGGGAGGGGTACCCCAGTACTGAATAGTAAACCATCCCAATTCGGGAATCAGGCAGGAGCCCCACACAGAGACCGTCATCATTGCAGAGTGCCAACCATGGGAATCGTACGAACCACCAGCAACTGGCTGGTCGAACTCAACGCCGAAGTCATCGCCTGCACCCGCTGCCCGCGATTAGTCGCGTATCGCCAAAAAATTGCTTGCGAGAAGCGCCGTGCCTATCGCGACTGCGAGTACTGGGGAAAGCCGGTACCCGGCTTCGGCGATCCCAAGGCACGGGTTCTTATCCTCGGGCTCGCTCCCGGAGCCCACGGCTCCAATCGTACCGGCCGCCCGTTCACCGGAGATGCGTCAGGCAAATTCATGTTCCCGGTGTTGTACGAGACTGGCTTTGCCAACCAACCCAACGCCACCGATCGCGAGGACGGGCTCAAGCTGAAAGACATTTACATCACCGCCGCCGTTCGCTGCGCTCCGCCTGACAACAAGCCGTTGCCCCAGGAGCTGGCGAACTGCGCTCCGTATCTCGATCGCGAACTGGACGGTCTCAAGAATGTGAAAGTTGTCGTCGCGCTAGGTCGGATCGGCTTCAATGCCTATCTCAATTACCTAAAGCGCAAGGGCCAACTCGGCAGCCGGAAAACCTACGTTTTTCAGCACGCAGCCCACTACAAATTACCAGATGGAAAGACCTTACTAGCCTCCTACCATCCCTCCAACCAGAACACCCAGACCGGAAAGCTGACCCGCCCGATGTTCGTCGCAATCTTTAAAGAGGCGGCAAGAGTTGCCGATGAGTAAATAGAGGCGGCTGCCGCCGGGGCCGGAAAGCCTACCCTCCCCAACGCTGGGGACATACCAAAAAAGGGTTTGCAATCTGGGGCGGCCGCCGCCGTTCTGCTTCACAAAAACAAGCGCCTGCAAATTTAGAATCCGACAAAAACTGGCTCCGGATCGAGCAGGATGCCCCAAATCTCTTGCACGCGCTGTTGAATATCTTCCTTGAAAGCCAGAATCTCTGCTGCGGTTGCATTCCCGCGATTCACGATCGCCAGCGCGTGCTTGCGGGAAATGCCGACGGATCCGTTGCCGTACCCTTTGCTGAAACCCGAGTGCTCAACCAGCCACGCGGCTGAAACTTTCTTCTGCGCATCGAGGGCCGGATAACTGGGAATCTGCAGATTCTTGGCGGCGGCCCGCGCCGTCAGCGCCTGATACTGTTCCGCAGATAGAATTGGATTCTTGAAAAACGATCCCACGCTACGGCTGTCATCGTCCCCCGCTGTAATCAACATCCCTTTCCCGGCCCTGATCTTGCGCACAGCATCTCGAGTGTTGGCCAGAGTCGGCTTCTCGCTCCATCCGGCGAAGTATTTCTTGAGTTCAGCATAGGCGATGTACGCGTCGCCGCCATGCTTCAACGCATAGTTGACCTGCACAATGATGTATCGCCCACGCTCGCTGCTGTTGAAGATGCTGCGGCGATAACGTAAGCCACAAGCCTGGTTGCACAGTTCGTGCAGTTGTCCATCTCTAAGGTCGAGCGCGATCACGGATTCAATCGTGCTCGCAACCTCTTGCCCGTAAGCTCCAACGTTTTGCACCGGAGTTCCTCCCACACTTCCAGGAATTCCACTGAGGCATTCAATGCCGGCACAATTGTGCGCCACAACCAAGCCCACGAATTTATCCCAGTCTTCGCCAGCGCCGGCTTCAAATACGACTTCCTCATGGCCGTGGCGATGATTGATTCCGGTAATTCCGATCTTGAGCACCACCCCGGGCCAGCCTGCGTCGGAAATCACCACGTTGCTGCCGCCACCGAGAACAAACAGGGGAAGGCTTCTCGATCGCGAAAATTCGACGGCTTCGGATACTTCGGAAATTGTCTGTGCCTCAATCAAATAGCGTGCCGCGCCCCCGACTTTGAGGGTGGTGAGTGGCCCCAGTGGCACATTTTCCGTGATCAGCATTTGCCCTTCCCATCACTATATACGAACAAAAACAAAGGCTTTTTCAGGCGTCATATTACGTTCGTGCGGGAGCGTTTAACGCCGATGTCCGCTGTAGCGTGAGACTTCTGTTAGGCTATTAAAAATATCTAAGGAGAACAAATGTACCCAGACATTATGGTGATCCCGATGCGCGAAGAGCTGACCCGGATGGGAGTTCAAGAACTGCGTACCGCTGAGGAAGTCGATCGCGCGATTGTCAACCAGGCGGGTGCAACCCTGGTAATCGTCAATTCGATTTGCGGATGCGCGGCCGGACGAATGCGGCCGGCGGTTCGGCTTGCCCTGCAGAATTCTGTCCGTCCCGAGAACATGTTCACCGTCTTCGCTGGGCAGGACACCGAGGCTACGGAACGCGCTCGCAGTTACTTTACCGGGTATCCGCCGTCCTCGCCTGCGGTCGCGTTGTTTCGCGATGGGAAGCTGGTTTACATGATGCAGCGCAGCGACATTGAACATCGGGAGGCAGCCGACATCGCAGTCGAACTCAAGAAAACCTTCGACAAGTTCTGCGCCGTGCCCGCAAGTAAATAGCCAGACGTGGCAAGTCGCGTTTCTACAGCTTTTTCTTAGAAGTGTTCCCTTAGACCAGCGAAGGTTTCCACGACCAGCAGGCGCGTCGGCGGTTGGGCCGGTGCGACTTCTTCGTGTTCAAGAATCCAGGTGCTGCCATGGGGAACGAAGACGGCATTGAGTCCCGCGGCCAATGCGGGATTAATGTCGGATTTGGGACTGTTCCCCACCATCCAGGTGGAATCGCTGGGCAGATCGTACTTCGACACTATAGTGCGATAGGTGGCCAGATCTTTCTCAGCCACAATCTCTACCACGGAGAAATAATCCTTCAGCCCCGAGCGCTCGACCTTGCCGGACTGTTCGGTGATGGCGCCTTTGGTCAGCAGCATCAAATGGTGGCGTTCAGATAAATACTGAAGCGTCTCCGGAACGCCGTGCAGGATTTCGACCGGGTGTTCGGCGATGGTATGCGCGAATCCGCTGATGGTTTCGTGGAGTGCGGGAGTGAGCGGCTCGACTGCCAGCCGCTCGAAAGTTTGCACCAGCGCGTGACTGAAGCTGTGCAGCCCGTAACCGTGGCTGACAATGCACTCGCGCTCGACATCGTTCAGAACTTCGCGCACTTGCTCCGCCGAGTACTCATGATGATTTAGAAACGAAATGAAATTCGCGATGGCTCGTTCGAAATAAATATTATTTTCCCAGAGCGTGTCATCCGCATCGATGAGCAGCGTCTGCGGACCGTTCGAGTTAGAACTCTGAGTCATAAAACGTAAACATCCTGGTGGTGTTACTGTTGATTCGCGGGAAGTAAAACGATTAACTCCAGAGTGCTCTGTTAGAATACAACATTCATGACACCGGGCCCCTGGGTTTTACTGCTGCTTATTTTCTCTCTCCTTCCTACTATTATTTCAGCACAGAAAGGCCATAAGCCGATGACTGGATCCGCTGCCAAAGGTGCAGAGTCGGCCGGGATGCAGGTTGTTCCTGATCTGGACCTGCGGCTTGCCAAGTTTCGCCGAGTAGAAATGCCGTTCCACTCCGCCGGCCTCACTGCGCGTGAGGTCAGGATGGTGGACAAGTTGGTGGATGCCTCGCGGTATTTCGAGGAAATCTACTGGCGGCAGATGGATCCCGACGCCCTGACCCTGTATGAGTCGCTGGCAGCCAGCAAGAATTCAAAAGATGAAACGCTGCGTCGTTACCTCTGGATCAATGCCTCGCGATTCGATCTTCTCGACAATAATATGCCCTTCGTCGGTACGACTCCCATGTCGCCCGGGCGGGGTTTCTATCCGCAAAACCTGACTCGCGAAAAAATCGATCAGTACTTGAAGGCGCACCCTGAAAAAAAGAATGAGATTTATGGTTCGTTCACTGTGGTGCGCTGGCACGGCGATCAACTGGAAGGTCTTCCGTACCACATTGCGTACCGTTCCTTTCTCGAGCCCGCGGCGAAGGATTTACGCGAGGCCGCCAGTTTGAGCGATGATCCCGCTTTCGCAAATTTCCTGCGCCTTCGAGCCGACGCTCTTCTCACCGACGACTACTTCAAGAGCAACCTCGCATGGCTGGATTTGAAAAATCCTAAGTTCGATGTAGCTTTTGCTCCCGACGAAACTTACGACGACGGACTGCTGGGCGTGAAGGCGACCTACGGCGCTGCGGTCATGATTCGCAATCCGGAAGAGAGCCGGAAGCTGGAGATCTTCCAGAAATACGTGGGTGACATTCAGGATGCGCTCCCACTCGCGCCGGAAGACCGGCCTTCCAAGCATGGTCTCGAAACTCCGATGGAGGTTATGGATACTCCCTTTCGGTCGGGCGATCTCACACACGGATATCAGGCCGTCGCCGACAATCTTCCAAACGACCCCCGCGTTCACGAACAGAAGGGGAGCAAAAAACTCTTTTTCAAGAACTTCATGGATGCGCGTGTGAACTACGTGATCTTGCCAGTAGCGCAGCATGTAATGTTGCCGGCACAGGCGGCCAAGGCATCCGCCGACGGCTACATGTCGGCGACGATTATGCACGAGATGGCGCACGGGCTTGGACCGGCGTTCGCGCGGACCTCTGCGGGCAAGGTGAGCATTCGTGAATCAATTGGGCCGATCTATAGTGGCTTGGAAGAGGCCAAAGCGGACGTGGTCGGAATGTTTGGTTTAAAGTGGCTGGTCGACCGCGAGGTTTTGCCCAAGAGCAAGCTGGAAGAGTACTACGCATCCTATGTCGCGGGAATTTTTCGCACAGTTCGCTTTGGCGTCGCCGAGGCTCACGGACAGGCGGAAATGATGGAGTTCAACTATCTCTCCAAGCGTGGTGCGATCATCCGTGAATCTGCGGGCCGGTACGCAATCGATTATGAGCGCATGCCGGGAGCAATAAATGATCTGGCGAAAGAACTGTTGGACATTGAAGCCACCGGCGACCGGGCGCGGGCCGAGAACTGGTTCAAAAAATACGGGACCATGCCGGCAGAATTACAGGTTTCGTTGAAACTGGCGGCAAGCGTGCCCGTGGATATTGATCCAGTGTTTTCGTTTAGACGAAGCTTCTAGCTTTTAGCTCTTAGCTTCTAGCTTGTGACGCTCGCGTCGAAAACCTGCGCAACCCAGGGGCCGACCCCGGTCGTTTTCGGGACTATGCGGCGCGGGTGAGTTCGTGCCCCGTGAAGCCTCAAGCTAGAGGCTAAGAGCTAGAAGCTAAGAGCTAGAAGCTAGAAGCTAGAAGCTGGTTTTCGTTGGGAGAAAACATGCAGGAAAAAGAGTGGTCCCGGATTGCTGTGGTAGGCGCGGGAGCCGTGGGATGTTATTTCGGTGGCATGCTGGCGCGAGCGGGTGCTCCGGTAATGCTGATCGGCCGCGCACCCCTGGTCGACGCCATCAATCGGGATGGCCTCCTTATCGACAGCATTCATTTTAAGCAGCGTGTTTCCGTTTCCGCGTCTATTGATATCGGAGCAGCGCGCGATGCGCAGCTGGTTCTTTTCTCCGTGAAGACAGTGGATACAGAGAGTACAGCGAAGTTGCTGGCGCCGCATCTCTCCCCAGATACGATCGTAGTTTCTTTTCAGAACGGAGTAGACAATGCCGAGCGCATCGACTTCGCAGCCGGCATCCAGGTGATTCCTGCGGTGGTTTATATCGCGGTAGCCATGACCGGATTGGGGCAGGTTAAGCACTCGGGACGCGGCGATCTCATCATCGGCAACCCGTCGCCAAATTACGGTGCGACTGATTCGGAACTCGCAGAGGTCGCGGCGACTTTCACCCGGGCCGGCGTCCCTTGCCGCATTTCAAACAACATCACGGTCGAGCTGTGGGAAAAACTCATCATGAATTGCGCCTACAACGCGATATCTGCACTCTCGCGCACGAAGTACGGACGCATCGCGCGGGATCCAGGAGCGATTGAAGTGATGAAACGCGTGGTCCTGGAGGCAGTCGCGGTGGGGAAGGCGGCGGGAGTTCAATTGTCTGCCGATGCCATGATCGCAGCCGTACTGAAGCTTGGCGGCGAGGCGATGCCGGAGGCCATCTCTTCAACCGCGCAAGACATTGCCCGCGGAAAACCCACCGAGATCGATTCCCTGAACGGCTTTCTGGTTCGAAGAGGTGCCGAGTTGATCGTGCCCACGCCCGTCAACGAAACACTCTACAGTCTGGTGAAGCTGTTGGAACAGGCCCAGCGGGCAGGGTAAGAACGACTCTGGATCGTGCGGACAGAGAAAGAGTCGCCGCTGGGCCAACCCGGAGCACCGAAGTTAACCCGTCAACTCTTGCCGCAGCAAAGCTCTTCATTGCTCCACCGCGCTCCGAATTCCCTATGCTACCGGTGCGCAAAGCTGTAAGCCACCCCATAAGCCGAATCGCCGCTGGCATAAATCGGAAACGCCCGCTCCAGTTTGTGGTGCCCCGTCCGGTGCAAGACATAGCTGATGGCAACCACCCCGGCCATCCGTCCCCCGAAAAAGACCAACTGACCGGCAGTCCCACTCTGGCAGAGCGCCGTACCCATGGAATCAAGTTCCCGTCCTCCATTGCTCAGATTATGGTGCGTGATGCCAAAATCCACCGCTTCCAATACCGCATGGCTGGCAAAAAGCGCCTTGTTCGCTGCATCCCAAAAGTTGTGCGCAGAGGGAACGCCGCGCAAATCTTGAGCGTAGCCCGCACCGCACAGCATTATGAAAAAAAGATGAAGATAAAGATAAGTTGTCCCGCGCCGTCCCATGAGTCCAATCTAGGGCTCGAGAGACCGGCCAGCCAGATCACCTAGGTAGGAAGCAACATTTGTTTTGAAATCTCTGATCACCCTCCGTCTTGCTCACCTGTGAGAGGGCACGGCTTCACAAACTGCGAAAAAAATCGAATGCGGATTTCGAAAGCACATCCTTCTTCGGCGATTAACGCACACGTAGGCCCGGACGCCTTCGTCCGGGCGGCCGAGCAAAACTCGGCAGGGGTCGCATCAGCGCATGGCTATAAATCGCTCCTTCGCAAAACGATAGTTTCCTCCCACCCCCAAAATCATGTTGACGTTCATCGTCACTCTCCACGATAATCACCCCCATTCGTCGCATCCTTCCCTCGCGGCGGCAGCTATACCCCTGTCGAAACCGGTTTGCGTAGTCGGAGAAGACGAGGTCCCGCAATGCCGAATCGCCGTACCGTTGCCTATCGGTCTGTCACCATTTTCCACGCCCTGTGTTCGCTTCTGCTGGCCCTCTGTACCAGCGCGCAAGCGGCCCAGCCAGATCGGATCGTCGCCACAATTGACAATAGCCAGACCGTGGTCCTGAAGGGCAATGTCCATCCCAAAGCCCAGCCGCAGTACGATCAGGGTCGGGCGGAATCATCGATGAAGCTCCCCTACATTACAATACTGACCAAGCCCACGGCTGGTCAGCAGGCGGAGCTGAAGCGATTTCTAAAGCAACAGCAAGATCCGTCTTCGCCCAACTATCGCAAAGGTCTTACGCCGGAGCAGTACGCCGATCGTTTCGGTCTGAGCCCGAACGACATCAGCAAGATCACGGACTGGTTGCTGTCCCAGGGTTTCACTATCGCGCAAGTTGCCCGAGGGCGTGACTGGATCGCCTTCAGCGGCACGGTGGAACTGGTGGACAAGGTTTTTCGGACAGAGATTCACACCTACCTGGTTGACGGCGAGAGACACTTTGCCAACGCCACCGAGCCGTCGATTCCCCAGGCCCTGGCGGGCGTACTGGTCGGCTTCCGGGGGCTTAATGACTTCCGCCTTAATCCAATGGGACTGAAAAAGCTGGCTCCGACGAGTCTTCTTTTTCCCGACATCATCATGCAGTCCTTCTACACCTCTGGAATCGGTAACAATCTGGGCCCCGATGACCTGTCCACCATCTACGATATTGCGCCCCTTTACGCCGCCGGCATCAATGGTACAGGCATGAAACTTGTCGTCGTAGGGCAGGCCGACATTGTTATGTCGGACATTGCCAACTTCCGCGCCGGCTTCAACTTGCCTGCGAATAATCCGACGGTGATCCTTGTTCCGGGCAGCCCCGACCCCGGCCCAGCGGACGAGGCCGAGGCCGACTTGGACCTTGAGTGGTCGGGCGCGGTGGCCCGCAACGCCACAATTCTTTTTGTCAATTCAGCGGCCAGCGTGGGGGGAGTGTTCAACTCCGCTCAATATGCCATTGACAACCAACTCGCGCCCGTCATCAGCATGAGTTATGGCGCCTGCGAGTCTGCGAATCCTCCTTCCGCCATCGCCGGCGTCGAGCAAATGTTGCAGAAGGCAAATGCTGAGAATATTACTTTTCTTGCCGCCTCTGGCGACGAAGGGGCCGCAGCTTGTGACGTGCCCCCGCCCACGGCAGCCATCGACGGCCTAGCCGTGAGCTACCCCGCCAGCAGCCCTGAGGTCACTGGCGTCGGCGGCACAGAATTCAGCGCGGACGTCAGCAATCGCAGCCAATACTGGAAGAGCAGCAACAATGCAAACGGCGAATCGGCCATTTCCTATATTCCAGAGATGGCGTGGAATGACTCGCCCCAAACTGGCACCGGATCGTCCCCAACACTCGCGGGTAGCGGAGGCGGCGCGAGCGCTTGCGCCATTGCCAGCGGCACGGGTTGCGCAGGCTTTCCCAAGCCTTCCTGGCAAACGGCGCTCACGCCTAAGGACAACCTCCGCGATGTGCCGGACATTTCCATGACTGCATCAGCGAATCACGACGGCTACATCCTCTGCAGCAAGGGCAGTTGTCCCACTGGCAACGCCGCCGGTATTGCCGCAGCGGTCGCGGCTGACTCTATCTTCGGGGGCACATCGGCATCAACCCCGGTCTTCGCCGGGATCGTTACCCTGCTCAACCAGTCTTTGGGAAATACGGGCGTTGGCGCCGGCTTGGGGAACATCAACCCGACTCTTTATCAACTCGCGCAGACTGCGCCCAGTGTTTTTCACGACGTAACCACCGGCAGCAATATCGTTCCCTGTGGCAATCCGGGCGTTAAGGGTTGCCCGAAAACTGCACCCTTCCAGTACGGCTACAGCGCTGGTCCTGGCTACGACCAAGTCACTGGCTTAGGTTCTGTGGACGCCAACCTGTTTGTCACGCAACTCAGCACCAAGGTCGGTACCACCACCACATTAAGCATCTCGCCCGCGTCGCCGGTGAATGCAGAAACAAGTGTGACTCTCTCGGCTACAGTGAAGCCATCTTCCACGTCCACCAAGACACCCACCGGAACCGTGACTTTCACCGACGCGGTGCTTGGCAAGCTAGGGACGGGGACGTTGAATGGCTCGGGTATAGCTGCGTTCACCAGCAGCACGCTGGCAGGGGCCTCGTACTCCATCACCGCGACATACGGCGGGGATACCAACTTCGCCGGATCGTCGTCTTCGGCTGTTCCCTACGTCATCCAGGATTTCAAAGTTGTGCCCAGCCCCACGACAGTTACAGTGACCGCTCCGGGGCAGAGTGGGATGAGCACGCTCACCACCACGCCCCTCGGCGGTTTCAATCAGACAATCAGCTACAGCTGCTCCGGCCTCCCATCCGAAGCGACTTGCACCTTCGCCGCTGCCTCGGCAACCACCGAGACGCTTACCATTGCGACCACCGCCCCCTCGGCCGGGTTAGACAGAACTCCCCTGGGACGCAGACGAACCCTCTTCTACGCCCTGCTGCTTCCAGGCTTCCTGGGACTGGCGGTATCGGCGGGAAATCGCAAGCGGACATGGCGTGGCTTGCGTCTGTTGAGCCTGATTGCGGTCCTCGCGCTCTTCACGCTGTCGATGCCGGCTTGCGGCGGCGGCAGCAGCAGCGGTCCCAGCAACCCCGGAACGCCGGCCGGCACCAGCACCGTAACCGTCACGGCGGCCGCAGGCTCACTCAGCCATCCAGTGCAAATCACATTAACCGTACAATAGCCGGCAACACCATGCACAAATGCGCTCCGTAAACGCGGAGCGCATTCCCGTCTGGAATCGCCTCTGAGAACTCGCGGCCGTACGATTTTGGGTGGAGCAGCGCTTCCAGCGTGTGCCCGAGAACGAGAATTTCTTAATGGAGGACGGGCGTCCTCGCCCGTCTCCACCCACGCGGTGAAACAAACCTCGACGCTTTTATCGGCTGCTGGAAATACTTGATTCGTATCAGGGCACCGCTTCTGCGATGCCGTAACCGCTGAAAAATCAGCAGCGCCTTCAGGCGCTGCAGGGCACCATTCCGCCTTCCTGGCACGATCCACGACCTTCAGAGTATTCTGACCAATGCAACCCGGCAACGGCGCGCAATTCCACCTTCAAGATGTCGACCGAACTCGTCACCCTGCAGCATTTCCGCGACGTCCCCGAGGCCCTGCTGGCCAAGGGGAAATTGGAGTCTGCGGGGATTGCCTGCGCCCTGGCCGACGGCAATCTGGTGCGCATGGACTGGCTGCTCTCCAACGCCATCGGCGGCATTCGCCTGCAGGTGCATGAGCAGGATGTCCAGTCGGCTCGGGCCATTCTGGATGAGCCCATCCCCCCGGAATTCAGCGAAGAAGAAGTCGGCGAGCCCTACACCCAGCCGCGCTGTCCCCGCTGCTATTCGCTTGACATCGGATTCGAAAAAATCAACCGCTTCTGGACCTACGGCCTGTGGCTGCTTCTGTCGTTTCCCATCCTCGTCCGCAAGAACAATTGGAAGTGCTATACCTGCGGCATCGAATGGGAGGAAAAACGACCGCGTCGTATTTGATTCTTGGGGTGGCGCCTCCAGCCGTGTGCGTGAGAACAATCTCTCAATGGAGGACGGGCGTCCTCGCCCGTCTCCACCGATGCGGTAGAACAGAGTTCTCGCTCTTAGCCGCGAAGCGGCGTAAGCCGTGGGTGAAAAATGGGAAACCGACGAGCCCCGGCGGGGCGAAAGACTAGTTTCTCAGGCCGCTGACGCCACAGACTATTGCCTGGGAACGAGTTTTTCACCGGCTATCCACAGATTCTCCCTATACTTCCACCTTCCAATAAGATATGGTATATCAGTTAACATTAGCTCCTTGACAACACTGTAAAACCGGGGGAGCGGATTGCGAACTCGGGAATTAAGGCCGCTAACTCCTTATTCCGGAATGTTTTACGCGTAAGTCATTATTCTTCAAAGATTTTGATGGTAGTCTGGCGCTAACCCCATCATTCCAAAAGATCAGGGGGGAGGGGGGTACCCACCATTTTTCGAAAAACGAAAATTCGTGCGACCACACGCTTCTCGTATAGGTCGCACCTCCACTCCCGTCGTAATCTTCTGCGCTGTGCTGCCGATACATAGATTGTGACCGCCCCATCCTCTGCGCTCAGCCCTGGCGAAGGCAAGCCCGCGCCTAAACCTGGAACCCAATTTGTCGCCCGCCAACCGATCCTGACCGCGGACGAGAAGGTCTTCGGCTACGAACTCCTGTTTCGTGATGGCGTCGAAGACTTCTTCCGGCACTCGGATGCGGAAGCGGCTTCGCGCAGTACTTTGAACACGGCCATGCTGCTTGGTCTCGACGTACTCTGCGACGGGCAACGGGCCTTCATCAACTGCACCCGCGAGGTTCTGCTCAAGGACTACATCACCTTGCTGCCGTCGGGGCAAACCGTGGTCGAGATTCTGGAAACCGTTCCCGCCGATGATCTGGTCGTAGCCGCGTGCCGCCGCCTGAAGGAGGCCGCATACACCATTGCTCTCGACGACTTTGCCGTCGATGATCCGCGCGAATCCCTGACCGATCTTGCCGACATCATTAAGGTCGATCTCCGGGCTACATCACCCGCTGACGCCGCAACCATGGTCAAACGCTACGGCCCCTGGCGCTGCCGCATGCTGGCGGAAAAGGTGGAAACCCGCGCGGAGTTCCTCACCGCCAAAAAAGCCGGCTTCCTTTATTTCCAGGGATACTTCTTCCGCCGCCCGGAAACCCTCACCGCCCATGAAATCCCCGCCAACCGCATCAATTACCTGCGTATGCTCAAGGCGGTTTCGCAGCCCGAGTTGGACGTGCGTGAGATCGAGAACCTGGTCAAGAGCGAAGCCGCGCTATGCTACCGTCTGCTGCGCTACCTGAACTCCGCCGCCTTTGGATTCGCCAACGAGATTCACTCGGTGCGCCACGCTTTGGCCATCCTGGGAGAACGCGAAGTCCGGCGCTGGATCCGCCTGGTGGCCACCCTCGGCGCCGGACAAAACAAGACCAGCGAACTCGTCCTCTCCACTCTGGTCCGCGCCCGCTTTTGTGAATTGCTTTGTCCCAAAATCACCCACGGCGATTCCGACTTGTTCCTGATGGGCCTGCTTTCCTTGATGGATGCCATTCTTGAGATCCCCATGTCGCAGGTGCTCGATAACGTACCCATCGATCAGGAAACCAAGTCCGTGCTGCTCGGCGGGGCCAGCCGCCTGAGCCCGTTCTATCAACTGATGTTGGCGCAAGAATCC
The DNA here is from genome assembly GCA_963696635.1 of uncultured Acidobacteriota bacterium. Lineage (GTDB taxonomy): Bacteria > Acidobacteriota > Terriglobia > Terriglobales > Acidobacteriaceae > JABDBE01. The sequence goes on along the minus strand of CAVOKX010000016.1, from coordinate 83,112 downwards.
GGTGAGTGGAAAACTGCCAGTGACCTGACCAGCCAGCTTCATCTCAAGGAGAGCGAGGTCGCGGAGTGTTACTGGCAAGCCATGCAATGGGCAAGAGAGGTGAATGGGGGAAGTTAGGCCACGGTGAGTCGTTGGTCGTCCGTCGTTGGCAAGAACCGACCGCACAAGGCTCCCGATTTTTCTTGCCCAACGAGCATAGGGCAGGGTTCGGAGTCATAGCTCGCGGGAGGCTGATCTGGCAGCGGGCGGAAGGCATCGCTCGCGGTTATTTACTTTTGAGTAACTGAATGGCCGGGGACATCCCTGACATTTTAGACCGGGCACATCCCTGACACTTTTTGCTCCGTTTCCGTGAGGGGATGGGGTGCAGGGGAAGGGGAAACTTCCCCTTCCCTTGCTCCGGCCACGTAGAAGCTGGCCGGCTCCGCGACGCTCTCTCCCTCGGGATTTTTTTCTGGCGGCACCGGCACCACCCGTCGTTGCCAGCTATCAAACCGTGCCAGCGGAACATCCGCGAAATAGACCGTATACCAGCGCTCGTCGATGGGCAACAGGCCCACGCGCTCGCCCCACAACACCTCGCTCAGAAATACATCGTGCCGCTTCTGCCAGCGAAAATGTCCGTGCGCGCGCACGCTGCGCACCAGCATCGTCGCCGGATATTCCGGCTCCGGCACCCGCGCCGGATACGGCCGCGGCGAGGGCTCATACAGGCTGGCCGGCGTTTCCATCGCCAAGGCTTCATGCGGTCGCACTTCGTTGTATTCCTGGCGGAAGTTCTCCAGCGCTCGTTGTTGCGCCCGCCGATCCTGGGCGGGCGGCATCGCCACCTCCTGCTTCAGGGTGCGATGCATGCGCTCGTGCCGTCCGTTCTGCTGCGGCTGTCCCGCCTCAATCCGCTCCGCCACGATCCCCAGCTTGATCCACCACACCGCCAGCCGCGACAATCCGGCGATCGCCGTGCTGGCAAAGGGTGGCCCATTGTCGGTGCGAATGGCCTGCGGTAATCCATACTGGCGAAAGGCTGCTTCGAAAATGGCTTGCACTCGCGCCGTGTCCGTCTTGGCCACCGCCTGGCAACGCAGCAGATAGCGGCTGTGCGCATCCGAGATGGTCAAGGGATCGATCCGCTCCCCGTCCCCGGTGCGGAACCAGCCCTTGAAATCCGCGCACCACACCCGGTTCGGCCCGTCGGCATGCGCTAGCGGCTGCGTGTAGGGCGCCGTCTTGCGCCGCTTTTTACGCGCCACCACCAGCCCTTCCCGCTTCAGCATCTCGCCCATGGTGCTCGCCGCCGGCCAGCTTGGCCCCGGTTGGTCCCGCTCCAGCACCCGCTTCAACTTGCGCGGCCCCCACCTCATGTGCGCCTGCCGCAACTCCAACACCCGCTGCTCAATCTCCGCCGGGGTTTGGTTGGGGTGCCGCTGCGCCGCCCGGTTTCGTTCCAGCAGCCCTGCCGCTCCCCGCTCCCGGTACCGCCGCAGCCATACATACCCGGTTTCCCGCGTTACCCCGAAGCTCTGGCACAGCTCCGTCATGGTTTGCTCATCCCGCTCATACTCAAACACAAACCGTAGTTTCTCTTCCATCACACTGCTCGCTTTCCATGGCATGCGCTGTTTGTAACCCGCGCGCGCCATCTTTTGCAGTGTCAGGGATGCTCCCGGTCTGTTTTGTCAGGGATGCTCCCGGTCTGTACCCCGTTTTGGGATGGAAGGGTTCGAGTCCACCACCCGTCTAGATTGTCAAAGAGCGAGTGTCGCGCAGCCATTCTCGAATAGCTAACTGGATTCTTTATATCATATCTGTGTTGGCGGGCGGGATCAAAAAAAAGCGGTGGCGTCAGGAGTTCCCAGGTTAGCGTCCAGATCCAGAGAACGGACGCGAACCTGGGGCACCCGCGCTGGTCCATCGGTTCGTGGGACAGTTTGAAGGTTTCATAGTGCATGGGCGCCATCCACCGGTAAGCCTCTGAGCGAGGGGTGCGACGAGTCGCACCGTGGCGCCTAAACCCAAAGCAGTTACACAGCGGACTATTATTCTTACGCGCCAGCTAAGTGAAGCTGGGTTCTCTCACATGCACACATTTTGGTGCAGAATTTCGCTCAAAAAAACTCTCATTTCGGCGCAAAATCTAGAAAACAAAGGATCGGAAATTTTCTTGCCTCCTAGATCTATGGTTCTTAAGGTAGTTACAGGCAAAATCTTGAAAACACGAGAGTTATCGCTGTGTCCGGCTGCCTGCGGTTCCTTTTCGGAACCGCGGGGATGAAGCTCGGAAAAGGCTTTTCGCCTTCGCCGTAATTGGTCGGATTCGCAGTTGGGAGGGTCCAAGGCTGCGCCGACGGTCGAGTTGTCAAAGATCGGTTGTTCCGAAGAACAAGATTATCTTATAGATAACCTGTGTGTATCTATATTATCGCAACGGAGGGATGGGAACAAGAAGAAAGTGGACAAATTGGGAAGCCGGTTCGGAATTGGGACTTTCGCGGCCTGAACAGCCCCACTAAAGCCAAAAGACTTGGGTGGCCACCAGCCCTACTTGCTGTTCAAGCGTCCAAAGGCATACGATGGTAGCCTTCCCCCGGACAATTCAGCCGACACTGTGAGGTGCACTGTATGGACGCTGCGCTCAAAGCAGAAATTCAGGAAATTATCGAACTGGTGAAGACGGTGCCAGAGTCTCTTCAACTTCGAGCCTTCGAGATTCTTCTGCAAGACGCGCTCGACCGCGTCGGAGGGAAGAAGGGGTCCCGGCACGAAGACGCCCGCGATGACAAAAAGGAAAAGAAGCAAGACACTGAACCCGAGCGTGAGTCTGAAGGTCTGGACCCCAGCACGCTACCGCTGCGGGTCAAGGCCTTTATGAAACGGACGAAAGTCACCCCGACCCAACTCGACCGGTTGTTCCACATCGAGGGCAAACAGTTCGAGCCGATATGGGTGTTGAAAGCGACGCAATTCTCAAAGGCTCAGGTCCAGATTGCATTGATGCAATCCCTTCGGCGGGCGCTTACTTCGGGCGAGTTCTCGTTCGACCGCGAGGAAGTCAGGACTGCGTGCAAAGAACGCGGGACGTTGAACGAAACCAATTTCAAAGCAAACTTCCAGAACAACGGCAAGCTGTTCTCAGGTCTCGACAAGGACGGCCTCGTCTCTTTAACCGATGACGGTATGACTTCCCTCGCATCGCTTGTCAACGAACTCACTGGTGTGGAAGATGCCAAGTAAGCAGACGGTTGTCGAATCACTACGGATACTGCAAGAAGGACTAGCAAACATTGCGAGAATTATCCAAACGAAGAAGACGGTCCTGCTGGCTCCTCAAGTCTTCTTTCAGGAGGTTGATTACGCCGTCGCAATCTGGGCGGACAAGGTCGAGAAAGAGATTTCCCGATTCGGTGTGGATGAGAAAGTCATCACCAAGTACAGGGACGGCCTTCGGAAACTTCACTCGTTGTCAAGCAAGCGGAATAAGAGAACGAGTCACCAGCAAGCAATAAAAGAATTACAGGCAGACTTTCACGCCGACCTGATGCAACCCGTCATGTTCCATGGCGGGGCTGACCCAAGCGAAGCTATCAAACAAATCATCGCTGACATTCCTTACCCCGACCAGAAAGGATACCTCGAAGAAGCCCGGCGCTGCATCGAGGCCGACTGCAAACGTGCAGCGGCGGTTTTGGGATGGTCAGCAGCAATGCACCAAATTCACTCCAAAATTGAAGAAATAGGTTTCGACAAATTCAACAAGAAGGCCGAGGACATGTCGAAAGTGACGAAGGGCCGCTTCAAAGGTTTCAAATCCTCGGCACCCGTCGAGTCAATCAGCGACCTTCGTGAAGTCCCAGACCGTCGCATCCTCTGGGTTCTCGACGGCATGGAAATCCTCGAATCGAACCAACGTCAGCGACTCGAATATGCGCTGGACATGCGGATACAGGCGAGTCACCCCGGAGATGCCGAAGTGACGCTCATAAATCTTGAATCTTTCTTTTCTGACCTTTCGATGTTGGTCTTCAAGAATTCCAAACTCACGGTGTGAAGACGTTCTCTAATTTCTATGTCAAGGTGGGGACTCAGGCCGCATGGGTTAGGATTTTTGATCTTGGCCTCCCCCGTCGATTGATTCGCGCCGCGTCCACTTTCCGCGAAAGCATAACTCCAATAGCTGCTCCACGGTCACGGCTCCGGTTCTTGCGCCAGCTCTCGCGTTGCCGGTTCGCCGACCTCGCCGACTTCACCTTTGCAAAGAAGAGGCTGTTACGAAACTCAAAATCGTGCCCTTCGAATCGCAAGATGTTGTGCTTCGGTTTAGACTCGACCACAACCTATAACAAAAACGGCGAGTTTCGTAACAGCCTCAAGAACGTAAAGGCGGGCCCGCCTCGAGTCTTGCATTGGCCGAAGTGCCCCCAAAAGCCCCGCCCTTGTATCTTCGATTTCCAGACGTGACTACCATTAAGTCACGTTTCGGCGGAGAGGCCGTCCCGCCCTTAGGCCGAAGTTGAGCCTGACGAGAGAGCGGCCCCCGCCCCTCTCTTTTCGACGCCGTGGAGAATCGAAGGCCTTTTGAGCCTGCATGTTCAAGGTCGGCGCCAAGAGCTTGGCCGGGGCGGAAGCCGGAACCGCAGATTAACTCTAGGAGCCGCTCATGCACAAATCGTCAGCCGAAGGTTTTCTCAGTTGTGGAATCGATGTCAGCGCCGCTCAACTGCTGGTCGCCCTGGAAGGCGAAGCCGGAAGCTGGCGGCAACGCAGTTTCGCCAACCGAGCCAGCGGTCATCAGGGGCTGATCCGGTGGTTGCAAAAGACCGGAGAGCGGGTGCGGATTTGCCTGGAAGCCACCGGTCGCTACAGTCTCGACCTGGCCCTGGCGTTGCACGCCGCCTCCGGGATCGAAGTGGCCGTGCTGAATCCCAAGGTGGTACACGGCTTCGCGGTCACGCTGTGCCGCAGTAAGACCGATCCCGCCGACGCTCAGGTGTTGGCCGAGTATGCCCGCCGCATGTCCTTCCAGCCCTGGCATCCGCCGGGCGCTGCCGCTCTGGAACTGCGCACCATCACGCGCCACATCGCTGCTCTCACTCAGCAGCACACGCAACAGAGCAATCGTCTGCACGCCCTCTCCGCTTCCAGCACCGGCTCGGGTTGGGTGCGGCAGGATCTGAAACGATCGCTGCGCGATCTGCAGCGCCGGATGGAGAAGATGCGCCGCGCGGCTCTGGCCCTGATCGCCAAGGATGCCGAACTGCGTCCGCGTTGGGCTCGGCTGTTGAGCATGCCCGGCATCGGCGAGATCAGCGCCCTGTATCTGTTGGGAGAACTTGCGCTGTTGGCCCCCGGCCTCTCCGTACGCCAGTGGGTCGCACACAGCGGACTGGATCCGGCACATCACGATTCCGGCAACTCCGTGCATAAGCGGGCGCGCATCAGCCGCGCCGGCAATCGCTACCTGCGCCGCGCTCTCTACATGCCCGCCTTGGTCGCGGTGCGCCACGACCCCCACTTGCGCGCTTTTTACCAGGCTTTACTGGCACGCCACAAGGCCAAACTGCAAGCCCTCATGGCGGTGGCCCGCAAGATGCTGCACGCCATCTTTGGCATGTTTCGCGGCAACGCCGACTATGACGGCTCCCGCCTGTTCCCCGCGCTGGAAGTTGCGACCGCCGTTTAGCCGGGGATCCGCAGGCCGTTCGCTGACCAGAAATCCTTGCACCGCAGCCCTGGGGCGGGGGAAAATCGTTCCAGTCGGGGAAGCGGAGGCCGGCTCTGCTGGAGAGCAACCGGCCAAGGAATACCCGGCTGGAAACTCATCACAGCCGATGCACCCGGGAGCGGCCAGCACCATGACCGCTCCCGGTGGCAGGAGCCCAACATCGGAGCGATAGATTTCCCCATGCCTAAAAAAACTCATACTCGTCCTTTCCTGCCCTCTCTCCACAGAAAAAACTGCTTGACGGGCAAGAGAGAATCTCTCGCAAAGAACGCGAGAAGGACGGGGCACCCGCCTTTTGCGCACGGGAAAGCGTGGGCCAACCCCCCCCGTTCACATCACGATTTTCACCTTGCTGCGGTAGAGGCGGAAGTCCGAATAGTGGTGGACCTCCTGCATCACCTGGCCCTTAAAATCCCAAGTTGTCTTGACCTCCTGCGGCAGCCACAGCGGATCCGTCAATTCAGGCACGCGAACCTCAGAGAAGCGAACTTCCGAGGTGAGGGTTCGCAGGAAAAAATCCGGACGTGGCGCCAGCAGATCGGTTCGCAAGCGAACGATTCGGAAGTCGGATTCGTCAATCCACGCGATTCCCTGGTAGAGCAGTGGAACCAATGCTCCGCCGACGTTGACTTGTCCAGGGAATTTCACTTTGTCGGGGAGTTGCGCGAAGGCTAGAACGACGGTGCTGTGCCCGTCCATGCGCTGGCGGCCGAGGTAACGAAACCGCGACTCGGCCAGGTTGCCGGGATGAAACAGCACCCAGGCGTTGGCGCTGCCCTGTGAGAGTGGGGCGGCGCCGGTCTTCGCCTTGTCGGTGCGATACTCTTCGAGCATGACCTCACCCATTGCCTCATGGCGCAGAGTCAGGTATTCGAACTTCTCGTGCCAGGTTGGCCCCCGCGGCTCGATCTTGGTGACTACGGTTTCGTGAGAAATTACGTTCGGCATTCTTCTGAGCAGGTCCCGCGTCTTGTCGCCAGTCTTTTTGAGAATCTCGGCCAGCGATTGCTGGTCTGGCGCTGGTTCCAGCCCGTGCAATTCAGCGATGTCGGTGGTCAACTGCGGCAAGGGATCGTCCAGATACGGCTTCGCGCGGGCCCACACCCAACGGTCGAGCGACTGGGGCGTCAACTCGATATCCACATCACTTTGACTCTGAGAGCCTGCTCCTTGAGAAGGGATATAGCAACTGGGCCAGCGTTTGGAAATCGGGATCCCTCCCCAATTTGTTTGTCCTCAGAAATTGCCAAGCTGCGCCATTCACTTCGCCAGCGATGGCATCGTAGTTCTGATTGTGACCCGAGATTTCGTGGAGTTCCGCGGTAAAACCACGTGCGTTGAAGGCATCCCGGGTGGCTCTGACTTGCGGGAGAGGGAAGGATGTATCGTCTGTGCCCACCCAGATGGAAATCGGAATTTTGCGTTGCGCCGAGGCGATGAACTTGAAATTGCCCGCCGGCAAAGACCCTTCATAAGTGGCGGTCGCCGCGAAATACTCCGATTCCACAGTCGAGAGGTAAAGCGCGTACACGGCACCTGTCGAATACCCGAACAGGTAAACCCGCTGAGTATCGACGGCATATGCGGATTCGACCTCGCCGAGCACGGCATGCAGGAAATCTGGACTGTCTTTACGATAGTCCCAGTCAGCTGGATCACTGGAATCCGGTGCCACCAGAATGATCCCTTCTGTCTGAGCAAGTCCCTGCCAGAGATTGATGAGAGACTTGCCGTCTTGCCCCGAACCATGCAGTAGGAGGAGAACCGGCGCCGGCGCGGCCAGTCCGCTTGGAGTGAACATGTAATAAGGGCGACTCTCACCGCCGAAGCTCAGCGTTTTCTTTTGGGACTCGGCGCCCGGTTCCGGCAGACTGACCGCTGGAAGAATTCTGGTCTTGGCTGCGAACAGCCGGTAATCTGAATAGAGATGGCGTTGCTGAAGAACCGTCCCTTGGAATTCCCATTCAATGGTTGCGTCTTGAGGTAGCCACAAGGAAACCTCTGCTCCGGGTATGTGCACGTCATCGAAACGAATCTTGCTAGTGAGCTCTTCCAGGTAAATATCCGGGCGGGGCGCCAGGAGATCTTCCCTCATGCGAACGATGCGGAAATCCGATGAATCGATCCATACAACCCCTTGAAGCAGGAGCGAGACCCACGTTCCAGGCTGCAATAGAAATTTCGCCGGGAACTTGACGAGCCCCGGGATCTGGGCGAACGCTAATACGAAGGTCTGGTGCTTATCCACCTCCTGCTGTCCCAAGTAGCGGAATCTGGACTCTGATCGGTTGCCGGTAGAGAGAATCACCCACTCAGCCGCGAACCCGTGGGAGAACACACTTTCCGCGGTTACGCTTCGGCCGTCTTTGTCGGTTCGATATTCCTCAAGCGTCCCGCCGCTCGGTGTTTGACGAGAGAGTATCAGGTACTCGAAGCTTTGCCGCTCCGGCTTGGCAGGTGTCGTCCGGGGTATCACGTCCCCATGGGGAATTACGAGTGGTGTCTGCTGTTCCGTGATCACTTCTTCGTCGGAAATTACATTTGGAGTGCGCTGCACGAGGTCAACACAAGTCTCACCCACGTGATCAAGAAGAGAAGTCAGTTCTTCCTGGCTGGCAGATGGGGTGAGACCTTTGAGTTCCGGCACGGCCGCCTCTAGCTCCGGTAATGCATAATCCAAGTATGGTTTGGCATTTGCCCAGATCTTCTTTTCAATATCTTCGGGGTTGGTGTCCTCAAGGCGGGGTTTATCCGGTGGCGGCTGCGTTTGGGCGAACGCGGCAATGGCCAGAAAAATGGTTACCATGATAGGAATGCTGCGCTGCCAGCGCGCGTCAGGGAAGTTCAAGGTGTGGCTTGTCCGCACAGTGAAAATTCTAGCTGTGCCGATTGGCTTCGTCAGTGACGCCTCTCACTCTGCCTTGTGGGCAAGAAGCCCGGTTGCGGGCTGACCTGAAGCGGAAGATCACTTTGCTAGCCTGGAGCCCTAGGTTCGCGTCCGTTCTTTGGAGGGAAAATTCGGGGACAAAATTCGGGGACAGCCCCCGAATTTCCCTCCGTCTCGCAAAGGGCGCGAGAAGGACGGGGCACCCGCGTTTTGTGCATAGAGAAAGCGTGGGCCAGCCCGCCAATTGAGAATTGCTGGTGTAGTGGTGATTTATCAACAGCTATCGCTCTTTGCATTTGCACCACAAAGCACTGTGTTTATCCGCTAGCTGTACTCCTTGATACCCGTCGAAGGCCAAACAGAGCTTCCGTTCTCTATATTGAGAGAATCGGAACCAAAGCGATTGTATCGGCTTTCCGTCCGACTTGAGAACCAGGAGATGCCGCCCATCAAGCCTGATTCCTGTAATCCTAACCGGTTCGTAAGGAGGGAAGTGAGGCCAGAACAATGGTTCTTGATCGTCAATTACGAGGAGAAGGGTTGCGGGGTTGTACTCTCCGCCGGGAGAAAATCTAGTTGGCCGCTTTGAAGAGTTCGGAAATACGCAAATTGTGCCTGCATCGGATTCACTCTGCTGTGTTGCAATTGGTTCATTCGATTTCACTTGAGTGCAAGGACGCTGGCGGTAGTCACGATCAACACGCTTGCAACCAATGCAACACGAAATACTCTAACGGAGAGTGAGCTAGCGAACAAGTTCTTCTGGGTTTTCATCTCAGCCAAAGCACACCCCCGAGCGCCTTCATCGTCGCAGGTCGGCCGTTTACGCCAACTATCAATACGCCGTTCACGAGATAGTAAACGTCTTCTAGAAAAACCTGGTCACGCCCTCTTGCAACACCAGCACACGATCCTCGATGCCCGCGGCCTTGGCTTCCTGCTCTAACAGCTGCAAAGGCTCGTCCATGGGTTCGTGGGAAAGTTTGAAGGTTCCATAGTGCATGGGGACCATCCAGCGGGCGTTCAAATCGAGAAAGGCGCGAGTGGCGTCGGCGGGATTGGCGTGGACGTTACGGAACGACGGCGGGTTGTAAGCCCCGATGGGCAATAGCGCCAACTCGGGCGCCAGACGCTGGCCGATCTCGCGGAATCCGGAAAAATACGCGGTGTCGCCGGCATGATAGAGCGAGTGCTTCCTGTCGCGCAGCACATAGCCGCCGTAGCCGCGATGCGAATCCTTGATAATCCGCGCGCCCCAGTGGCGGGAAGGCACATGGGTAACGGTGAGCTCACGATGGCGGTAACTATTCCACCAATCCATTTCCACCACATCGGCGAAGCCCAGGTCGGAGACCAGATCCATAACGTGATGTGGCACGACAATGATCGGCGGTGCCGCGCGGCGAATCCGCGCCTGCTGCACAATGGCGCGCAGCGACGGCCGGTGCAGATGGTCAAAGTGGGCATGTGTAACCAGCACCAGGTCGATAGCAGGAAGGTCGCGCAGTTGCACCCCCGGCTTGCGCAGCCGCTTCAGCACAAACAGCCAGCGCGCAAAATTGGGATCGATAATGACGTTCTGGCTGCCGATCTGGACGAAAAAGCTGGCGTGCCCGATGAAGGTTAAGCCCAACTCTCCGTCGCTCACCAATCTGGGTTTATACGCTTGGCCGGTTCGAGGAGTAACCGCTGAGTGCCGCACCAGGGTGCCAAACGCACGCGCGCGTTTGCGAAGAACGGGATTGGTAAGGGTTGGCTTGAACATCTGCTCCTGGCCGAAACATGGTTCGATCCAGTCACAACATTATTAGATGCGCAAAGAGCGGGAAGAATTCATTTCTTGACTTCCACGATTTTGGTAAAGGCGAAATCTGGCTTCATTCTAAGACATTTCCCTCCCGATTGCTTGACCGTAATGCAGCAGTCAGTTCTAATCCTTGGTGGGGAACGGTTCTCCGCGAACTCTGCGGCCTTTTCTCTGCGTGCTCTGCGATTAAAGCTTTCAACGCAGAGGCCGTGAAGAAGCATATTCCTTCAGGACGAATTTACAGGAGCGAAGACATGCGTGTGGCTTTCTTAGGTTTGGGAATCATGGGACGGTCGATGGCGTCCAATCTGGCCAAAGCTGGCCACGAAGTCACAGTGTGGAATCGCACTCCGGGCAAGGAAGTCGAAGGCGCACGCACCGCGGCCTCTCCCGCGGAAGCGGCACGCGGAGCCGAAGTGGTGTGGATGTGCGTTTCCGACACCAAAGCCGTCGAAAGCGTTCTGTTCGGCCCGCAAGGCGTGCATGAGTCGCTCACCCAGGGAATGATCATTGCGGATTCGAGCACCATCTCGCCTTCCGCCACCCGCCAGTTTGCCGAGCGGGTGCGCTCGCACGGCGTTCAATACGTGGACGCGCCCATGACCGGATCCAAGGTTGGAGCGGAAAGCGGCACCCTGATGTTCATGATCGGTGGAGACGAACCCACCATTGAGAAACTGAAACCGCTGTTTGCGGTGATGGGCAAAAAGTTTTTCCGCATGGGCGAGACCGGCAAAGGACAAGCCACCAAGCTGGTCATGAATCTTCAAATCGCGCTCATCTACGAAGGCTTCGCCGAAGCGCTTACTCTGGCCACCAAGATGGGAGTCGATGTCGAAGCCCTGGTACCCTTGATCCAGGCTTCCATGGTCCACTCTGGCGTGGTCGAGTACAAAGCCCCCTTTGTCATGAAACGTGACTTTTCCCCGAATTTTCCCCTCCGCCTGATGCACAAAGACCTCCGCCTGGCTTTGGATGCGGCCAAGGAACTCCGGGTCAGGTTGCCAGGCCTGGAGACGGTGGAAGAAATCTACGACGTAGCTGACGAGGACGGACACGGCGACCTGGATTACGCCGCCACCCTAACTCTGCTTGAAAAATGGGCCGGAGTGGAAGTGAAAGGCGCGTCAGCCTGAGCCTGCGTGAGGAGGGAAACGTGAGAATCCGAGTTGCTGCCTTGGCGTTCGCCCTTGCCTCTAGCGTGATGGGTTCAAGCAGGGCGCAGACCGCCCCGACCGTACCAGAGAAGCCGAAGCTCGCGCTCTCCATCAGCGGCCCGGGAACGGTTAAGTCCGGGTCGAAGGTCATGATCCAAGTGGCGAGGACCAATATCTCAGGCCAGGCGATTTTGTTTCGCGTTGAGCCGATTGAGTACCGCTACGAGGTGGTCGTGCATGACGCCCATGGCGATATGGCCGCCGACACGGACCATGGCCGGGAAGTAAGGCGAGACTTTGGAGGAATACAGTATTCAGGCCCAGCTTTTCCACTCCCGCCGCGAGAAACGATGAAGGACGAATTGGTAATCAGCGATCTGTACGACCTGTCCCGACCGGGAAAGTATTCGGTCCAGGTTAGTTGCAGGGGAGCGAAATCCAACACGATCACAATGGCCGTCGCTCCTTAGCCAAAGCGCCATGACTGGGTACCCAGCGGGTACTTCCGTAATTGAAACCGCAGTCTGCATATTACACAACTATTACATGCCGCCCCGCCAGTCCCTGCTAGCCTAACCTACAGCACCCACCACAAGTAAAAGGGACTCCACAATGGAACTTGAAGCGCTACACCGCGAACCAGCCGCCGACAACGAAATCAACTGGGTAACCGCAACCTTTATGGCCCTGTTTCACGTCGGGGCGATTGCCGCACTCTTCTTCTTCACCTGGAAAGCTCTCTTTGTTTCGATGTTCCTGTGGTGGGTTTCGGGAAGCCTGGGCATCGGCATGGGCTACCACCGGCTGCTCACGCATCGCGGCTACAAGACTCCGAAGTGGGTCGAATACTTCCTGACCACCTGCGCCACTCTGGCGCTTGAAGGCGGACCGATCTTCTGGGTCGCCACGCATCGCATTCATCACCAGTTTTCCGATCAGGAAGGCGATCCGCATTCCCCCATCGATGGCAAGTGGTGGGCGCACATGGGCTGGATTCTGACCGGAAAGTCCATGCATCACGACACCACCACCCTGGCACGTTATGTGCCCGATCTCGCCAAAGACAAATTCCACGTCTGGATCACGAAATACCACTACGTTCCCATGATCGTCCTAGGCGTGATCCTGCTGGCGATCGGCGGGCTGCCGTTCCTGCTGTGGGGAGTCTTCATGCGCACCGTGGTCGGCCTGCACACGACTTGGCTGGTCAACTCGGCGACGCATAGCTGGGGCTCACGCCGCTTTGTCACCAAAGACCTTTCCACCAACAGTTGGTGGGTGGCGATCCTGACTTTCGGCGAGGGCTGGCACAACAACCATCACGCGCACCCGGTTTCCGCCCGGCACGGTCTGCGCTGGTATGAAATTGATATGAACTGGTACGGCATCTGGACCCTCAAGAAATTGGGCCTGGCCCGCCACGTCTATCGCGTAAAGCTGGATGAACTAGCCCGCCAGGAAGAAGCCAAGGCGCCGGCTCAAACTCCCGAGTTAGCATCGGTCTAGGTTGCTTCTGAGAGTATGACTGCACCATCTTCCTTTGTGTCCTTTGTGGTTGACGCCTTTAAGAAGCCTTAACCACAAAGGACACGAAAGTACACCAAGGATTTTCATCCGCAGTCTCTAGTTCCTTCCAGCACGCGGTAGAATCGTTCCATGCGCATCACCAGCCGGCGCAAGGCGACCATCACATTCCTGGTTCTAGGCGTAGGCCTGGCGGGCGTCGCTGTAGCCGTCGGTTTCGGCTGGATCATTCTCAACTGGCGCGAGGGCATCAAAGTTTTCCTGGGCGTGATCTTCTTCGGCGCCATCACCGCGGGGCTGGTGCTCAACACGATTTTCCTGTTGCGCGAGATTCGCCGCAACGAGCAGCACGACAGCTTCATCAACGCCGTCACCCACGAACTCAAGACCCCAATCGCTTCCATCCGCCTTTACCTGCAAACTCTGCAACATCGTGACGTGGACGAAGCCCAGCGGCGCGAGTTTTACCGCCGCATGCTGGACGACTCCGATCGCCTGCTGGGCACGGTCGAGCAGGTTCTGAAAGCTGGAGTCGCCGGACACAAGAAGAGCAGCCGCGAACGCGTCCCCATCGATTTGGGGACCTGGTTCGCGAATGCGTGGAAATGGCGCGCACCGGGCATCATCTGCAGCCCCAAGCTCTGCGCTTCGAGCCTATGGCCGACAATGGCGGAGAAGCGAGCGTTACCGGCGATCCTGAAGAGTTGCGCACCGCAATCTCCAACGTGCTCGACAATGCCATCAAGTATTCCGGAGACCAGGTGGATGTTTCCATCCGCATCGAGTCGCCCGACGAAAAGCACGTGCGGCTGAGCATTCGCGACCACGGCGTCGGCATTCCGCCGGGAGAGCTGAAGAGCGTCTTCAAGCGTTTCTATCGGGTTTCCAATCGCTCGCTGGCGCACATCAAGGGGACGGGCTTAGGCCTGTTCATCGTTCGCGCCATCGCCAAAAAGCATGGCGGACGCGCTTTTGCGCAGAGTCAGGGCGAAGGTCACGGCACAACCGTGGTGATGGAATTGCCGCGAAGCAGTTCCCGGGATAACGGAGTACGCGATAACGCAGTTGGGGAGAATGGCGCATGAGCCGCGTGCTGATCGTCGAAGACGAAGCCCATCTGGCTCAGGGACTGCGTTTCAATCTCGAAGCCGAAGGGCACAGCGTCGAAGTTGCCGCCGATGGCGAGCGCGCCATCGAGTTGCTGCTTGGTCACAAAGAAAACGGTCAGGAGGGAAACGGCAAACGCGCAAGCGGCAAGCGCGAACGCAGCCAGCGCGCTGAGTTCGACGCCGTCGTGCTCGACGTAATGCTTCCCGGCAAAGATGGTTTTGAGGTCGCGACTGAGCTGCGGGCCGCGAAAAATTTTGTTCCCGTGCTCATGCTGACCGCCCGCGGCCGTCCCGAGGATGTGCTCAAGGGATTCGCCTCCGGCGCCGACGACTATCTTCCCAAACCCTTCGAGCTCCCCATCCTGCTGGCCCGCCTGCAAGGCTTGCTGCGCCGCCGCGAATGGATGGGAGTCAGCCACGCCCCCGTCGCCGACGCCTTTTCCTTCGACGGCCGAACCATTGACTTTGGCAAGCTGGAACTGCGAGTCAACCAGAACACCATCCAGCTCACTTTGATGGAAGCGGAACTGTTGCGCCACCTGGTCCGCAACAGCGGCCGCATCGTCTCCCGCAAAGCCATCCTCGAAGAAGTCTGGGGCCTGCACGAAGACACCGACACCCGCGCCATCGACAACTTCATAGTCCGCCTGCGCCGCTACATCGAAGACGACCCCGCCAAGCCCAAGCACCTGCTAACCGTCCGCGGCGTAGGCTACCGCTTCGTCCCCGAGCCCGAAGAGAGCTGAATCGGCGGGGTGAACCGGCTCACGATTTTTCCCGGATTGGGAAGTTTACTGTTTAGTACCGGGTATCCCCCCTCCCCCCTCGATCTTTTAGAATGATGAGGTTAGGGCGACACTACCCTCAAAATCTTTGACGAATAAGGAGTTATACGTAAAATATTCCGGAATAAGGAGTTAGCTGTGCCCGGGTTCCAAAATGGTCCCGGCACCCTGACGAAAAATCTATAGTCTAATGTTGGCATTATCTTGCAGATAATACCTACCCATTTAGGTTATCTGATTTGAGAAAGATGTTCAAGGAGAAAGCGGGGGCGTGCCTTGGGAAAGCGGGCTTACTCGTACCTGCAAAGAAAAGCGTTAGCCGCCGACCTCGCCGTCCCCACCTTTGCAGGCATAAAGGTTGGTCCAGCCCCCGAAGTCAAGAGGTAGGCGGCTTCGATTCAGGGAACGTCGCGCTTCCCGATTTGGGACTGTGCGAACTCGCATCCCATGGTTTCTCTTGACCGGATATACAGTTAGACGTATTCATGTATAATGGTACTTACGGAGCGGCCGATCATCTGGATCGGCTCAAGCCGAAGGGAATTGCGCGGTTTTCCTCGAGAAGTCCGGCGCGACATCGGCCAATCGTTGTATGCGGCACAGCAAGGAGAAACCGATCCCTCGGCGAAGCCGTTGAAAGGTTTCGGCGGAGGCTCGGTGATTGAGGTGGTCGCTGAGCATCGCGGCGGCGCATGGCGGGCAGTCTACACCGTCCGGTTTGCGGAGGCGATTTACGTTTTGCACGCTTTCCAGAAGAAATCGAAGAAAGGGATTGCCACACCGAATAGGGAAATGAACCTCATCCGCCAGCGCCTGGCGGAGGCCGAACCGTTACACCGAGAAAGGCGGAATTAAGGTGAATGTGCGAGTCAAGAAAACGGCGGTTTCAGGGAAAACACGGATAGAAAAAAGCAGTGGCAATGTTTTTGCTGACCTCGGCCTGCCTCATCCGGAGCAGGAGCTATTGAAGGCCAAACTCACCCTGCAAATCTACCGCCTCATCAAGCGACGCGGCCTCAAGCAAGCGGAAGCGGGAAAGATTCTTGGCATCCAGCAGCCTCACGTTTCGGCATTGATGCGCAACCGCGCCGGCGCCTTTTCCGTCGAACGCCTCATGGACTTCCTCACCGCGCTCGGGCAGGACGTGGAAATCATCGTAAGGCCCACGCGCAAGCAGCACGGCGAAGTGTCCGTGGTGGCGTGAGAGCTGACAAAGCATGGTTGCGCCGGCACCCGCCCTTTCGCACAGAACGCGAAAGAACGGGGCACCCCGAACCTAAGTTATTGAATGCTTATAAAGGGTGGGCCACCCGCCGGGCGAGCCCCCAATTAGGGTAGCTGACCAGAGATGACCGGCTCTGCTGCGAGCCGCTTACGAACGGGTGAAAGATCCCCACCCAAGGACAGGACCTTCACGAACGCATCGTCAATCTGCTCGCGAACAACGTCTACGGCAAGCGCGGGGAGAGGCTGAAGCTCCTTGAGTTTGACCCTATCAAACGTCTGAACAAGGGTTCCGCGTGCGGAGGCGGTGAGTGCACTCGGATCGAGTACTTTCAAGTTCTCTAATATGGGCTTCTTCAACTCAACCCAGGCGCCTTCCGTGTCGACACGAGCGGCCATCAGCGACAGCAATCCCAGCGACGAGTTAAACCACAGCGCCAGGATCTTATCAATTACCTCCGAATCAATGCCTTCGGCGTAGGTGGCAATGGGCCACCAGGTATTTGAGAGCACGGGTTCATCCAGCGCTACGGCTAGGGTTCGGATCGTGTTTAGGCGTACACGTTCCGAAACGAGCAATCGTCCTGCCCGTGACCAGAGGAGCGCCGCATCTCTCAGTGATCGTCCCTTCTTCGCACGTGAGAGTGCACTTAGATATCCGTTTGGCTCCTGATGAATGGTGCGTACCAGATCTGTGTCATGGCCCCACAATGCGGCATATTCAGTTTCATGGGATGTGTCGTTGAAGCCATCGGCGATGTCGCGTCGATCTGGACCAATATCAGCGATTTTCTTCAGCCGAGTCAGCGCGACAGTGCCGACTATCCCTGTCCCGGGCACATAGACCTTTGAATCTGACAAGAAGTGGCCTGCGCGGGAAACTTCGGTTTGCGCGAAGGCCGCAGCGCTATTCCACTCCCCGCGACTGATCTGGCGCGGCGAACACTGTGTGATCTCCCCATATTTCATGTCTCCGCCGAGCAACTCGTCTGTACCGACCCCATCGAGGGAGGCACCGACGTGGGATCGAATCAGCGACGCGACGGTCAGAGCCTCCACGCTATTTCGCGGCTTGGTCCATAGGTTCACGACCTTGGTGGGCCGTTCCGTGCCTTCTGAACCGATCCACTCGGCAATGATCAGGCACTCGCTGAGGGAGGTATTCTCGGAGAAATTCCACGCCCCTGGCTGATGACTAACTACGATGTATTTGACGTGATAGCTATTACCCAAGAGTAAACGGGTAGGCTGCCATGCGACCCCGGAAAGTAGTGCGCGTGGGAGTACCAGGGCCATCTGACCCGTCGCCTTCAGTTTTCTGTGAGCGAGCGCCACAAAAACAGAGCCGAGTCCTGCTGTAATATTTGCCGGCACTCCCTCCTCTGCCACCACCTTCTTCAGGCGCTTCTGCATTCGCTTACGTTCTTTTTCAGGCGCGTGCCCGAAGAGGAGGTTGCCGCCGACACTGCGCGTGAACGGGGGGTTCATCACGCAGAGATTCAGCGAGGGGACCTCGACGGTCTCTGCGATTTCACCGCCGCCCGTAACCTTCTTCGGCGCCGTTGGAGGCCCGTAAAGGTCGGCCTGGATGGCCACCTTTCGTCCATGAATCAACTCCAAGCTGCCCATGTAGTCTTTGGGGCCGCCTACCGGCAGCGTGATCAAATTCATAACACCGAATTCAACGTCGGGCTCATGTAGCGCAAGTGCAGAACCAGCCAGGTGAATTGCAGTCGGGACTACATCCAGCCCCCACAGCACTTTCTCGACGAGTTCCTTGTGTACAGCCGCCACCGAGGGAAGTTCGCCTTTTTCGGTCCTAGCTCGAACGTGGTTTTCGATAACTGTCTGGAGCGCGGCCTTG
Organism: uncultured Acidobacteriota bacterium; assembly: GCA_963696635.1. GTDB lineage: Bacteria > Acidobacteriota > Terriglobia > Terriglobales > Acidobacteriaceae > JABDBE01. Next base: position 65,036 of record CAVOKX010000016.1, on the reverse strand, counting down.
AGCAGCGTCCCGGTCCCGCATGCCAAGTCCGCTATGCGGAGCTTTTTGATCTTATCGACATCGGACCAGTCGTAGTCGGTATCTAACGCGTCGAGCGTGAGTTTCAGGAGCAGGGTGGCGGCAGGCACCGTTGTGTAGAACGCACCGAAGTATTTCGCGTCCGCGAGGAGGCGATGATATACGCGACCCATCAGGTCGTGGCGCAGCGCGGCCTTCTTGCCGGTGATGTTGAGGGCTGTCTGGGCAAGCCGACGCAATGCTACATCTGAGTCTGCTACGCCGACAAGGTCCTTGACGATTTCAGTAGCTGTCACAAATATCGGGACATAGTCAATCTTCTCTTGAATTTGCGTCCAGGTATTGAGGAGCCCCTCGGCGACATTCTCTCCACTCGTCGCACGTTTGAGCATCGGGACACTATCGTTCCGACCGGCGATGACTTGGTGAAAAATCATCGCGTTCACTAGGGTGAGCGAGGCGATTCGGCAAACTTTCAGGTCGGCGTCGACGGCTGCCATGAGCTATTCTTCGTCCTCTTCAGGCCTTTTCTTTTCGACGGGTGGTATTCCAAGGGCGACCCGGAACCGCGGAGACAACGATTTCGTGTGTACGAATATGTCGCTGGAGACCTCGATCGCGTGTTCGAGGTCCTCAACACACTTCACAACCACGTCGTCCTGCACGATTAGCTCGTATGCGCGTCGAAGGGCATCCGCAATGTCATTGATGCTCGCGCTGGCCCATTCGCCGTCGCTCCCCTCTGAAATAACCCGCATCTTCAACGTTGACCTTTCCAGCTTGCTTTTCAGCTTCGAGAAAGACGTGGTAGAGCGGAGATCCCTTGGATAAAGCACAGCCAGACAAACCGGCGAGATGCCATCTTCGACCCTCTGCCTGGCATCTTTCAATAGCGACGCGTGCGCGGACGCGCTGTCAAAACGGCCCTCAACGACGATTCGTATTCCCAGCAGATAGGCAACGGTGATGTCGGGCAGCTTCCTCCCTTTCGTGGTGACCGCTTTACGGATAGTCTCGGGCACGGATAGCAGGCCGCGCTCTTCTAAGAGATCCGAAAGGGCAACATTGACTACTTCTTCGCGAACGTCGGGCATGTTCCTCTCAACGATGTTGAATGATAGCAGAGGCTTCGCGCGGCGGTAAGCACGCTAGGGCGTATCCATGTGTGTACATTATCTGATCGGCGCCCGTCCCCACACGAGCAACGGCACCGCAGTCATTTCCTCCACGGCATTACGCGCAGCGTAGCGTGAAGAGGGTGACTTCGGGGGGGCAGTTCAGGCGGACGGGGAGGCGAATCGTGCCGAGGCCCATGTTGGTGTACAGGGTTAAGGGGCCGATGTGGTGCATGCCGCGGGGATACTTGCGGGCTCCCCACGGCAGCCAGGGCGCGCCGATGCCGGGAAGCCAGATTTGGCCGCCGTGCGAATGTCCGGAGAGTTGCAGATCGACGGGGTAGAGGGCCGCTTGGTCGGCGAAGTCCGGTTCGTGGACCAGCAGGACAACCAGTTCCTCGCGGGGGACGGGCTGCAGGGCGAGATCGATGTCGGGATCGCCTTCCCAAAGGGAATCCAAACCGCATAACCAGATACGCGACCCTCGCTGCTGCAGAGGGATCGAACGGTTGCGGAGAACAGGAATCCCATGGGAGTGGAGAATGGCGGTAACCCGGGGAGCGCTCGCATCCACATCGTGATTTCCGAGAACGGCGGCCATTCCCAGACGCGGCTGCAGCTGTGCCAGAAGACGGGCGCAGGGTTCGGCAGCGCGCAGAGCACGTTCTGCAGTGTGGAAGCGACGATGCAAGGGTGGGACGGTGACGAAGTCGCCGGTCAAGACGACCACATCTGGATGCAGGCGGTTGGCGATTTCAATGGCTGCCGTTATCGGCGCCACGGAGTGCTCGTCATAGTGAAAATCGCTGAGTTGCGCGATGGTGAAGCCGTCGAAAGCAGCCGGCAACCTGGTCAGCCTGACTTCGATTGCTTTCAGGATGGGGTGGTTCGGCTCAAGAATGATAGAGTCTTCGGCCAGAGCCAGGGCGCCGGTCGCGGCGACTCCGGCGGCCAGTTGAAGAAATCTCCGTCTGGTTGAAAATGGCAACCTAAGTTCGTCTCCTTACGTCCTGCGGCGGTGTGAAAGGGGTTCGGCACAGTACCGAAAAAAGGCCCTTTTCAAGATTGTATCGGACAATAACGCACTGTCGCTCGGTTGCGGGTTTTTTCGCCTCGGGCTTCGAGTTGGGCGTGTGCGCTCCCTTCGGGCTCTACGACGCATATATGATGGGATAGGAGACCAGGACAGGATGCTATTTCGAGTGGTTGCGACGGATTATGACGGGACGCTGGCAAATATCGGACGAGTCGACAAGAAAAGCTTGCAGACGCTGGCCGGCGTGCGCGAGTCTGGCCGTAAACTTTTGCTGGTCACGGGGCGCGAACTCGACAGCCTGCGAAGCGTGTTTCCACCGCTGGACCTCTTTGACTTGATTGTGGCGGAGAATGGGGCGTTGCTGTATCACCCTTCTACGGGAGAAGAAAAGGTTCTGGGGAAGAGTCCGCCCGCCGCTCTTGTAGAGATGCTGCGACGGTCTGGGGCGAATCCGCTTTCGATTGGCCGCTCGATTGTCGCAACGGTGAAGCCTTATGAGGCGGCGGTTTATAAGGCGATTGAGGAACTCGGGCTCAATTGGCAAATCATTTTGAACCGGGAGTCGGTGATGGTTCTGCCGGTTGGAGTAGATAAGGCCACGGGGTTCAGGGCTGCCATGGCGGAGTTGCGCTTGCCGAGTGCCAGCGCGGTGGGAATCGGGGATGCGGAAAACGACGAGGCATTTTTAAAACTTTGCGGATTTTCGGTGGCCGTTGGCAATGCGATTCCCAGTTTGAAGGAACGAGTTGACCTGGTGACGTTGGCTGAAAATGGCAGCGGGGTGGTTGAGGCACTGCAGAAGCTGCTGGCATCGGAGGATTCGCTTGACATGGCCCACCCCCGCGCTTAGTGACTGGTTCGGGCGATGTATCCCTTAAGCCTGCCGGTGACTTCAAGGTTCTCGGGGGCGAGGCGAACGTTGCTGAGTTCGGCGATGAGATTGCCGGCCCAGTGATAGACGTTGTGTTCCTGCACCACGCTTCGCATGCGCCGCATTCGTGCCTGACGTTCCTCCGCGGGTAATTCGAGGGCGATGCGAATGGCCTCGGCCATCTGCTCGGTGTCATAAGGATTGACGATCAGCGCGTCGTTGAGTTCTCGGGCCGCGCCGGTAAAGCAGCTTAGAATGAGCACTCCCTGTTCGTCATCACGAGCGGCTAGAAACTCCTTGGCGACCAGGTTCATTCCATCATGCAGGGATGTGACCAGGCAAACATCGGCTGCGCGGTAATACTTTTCGACTTCCTCGTGGGTGAAGTGCCGCTTGAGAAACACGATCGGTCTCCACGAGCCACGCTGAAAACGCCAGTTGATGCGGTCGGCTTCCACCTCAACTTCTCCGAGCAGATCGTGATAGCGTTTGATATGAGTACGGCTCGGCGCTCCGATTTGCACGAAGGTGAACCGGTTCTGGTAAATAGGATGTTTCTCGAGTAACCGCTCAATGGCGAGGAAGCGTTCGAGGATTCCCTTGGTGTAATCCACGCGATCGACTCCCACTCCCAGAAACGATGCGCTCACGCCCAGCCCGCGCAACAGGTTGACACGTTCCGTGTAAGGCGATTCGCCGGAGCGCGGACTGGAGGAGATGTGCTGGAAATCCACGCTGATGGGAAAAGGCTTGACCACGGTGCGATGGTCTTCGCGGTCGACGGCAAAATGTTCCCAATCGATTCGCGATTCCAGCGTTCGGTCTACGGTCTGGAGGAAATTGTTGCAATGCGATTGGATGTGAAATCCGATCAAATCCGCCCCCAGCATTCCGTCGATTAATTCCCGCTGCCACGGGCAGATGCCGAATGCTTCAGCATTAGGCCAGGGAATATGCCAGAAAATTGCAACCCGCGCGTCGGGACGTTTTTTCTTGACGAGTCGCGGCAAAAGGGCGAAGTGGTAGTCCTGAACCAGCACCAGCGGCTGCTCGTGGTCCGCGATCTCTTCCAGCACGGCATCGGCAAACTTTTGATTGACCGTCCGATAAGACTCCCAGTCTGATGTACGGAAGATGGGGCGAGTGTGGGCGATGTGACAGAGTGGCCACAATCCCTCATTGGAAAAGCCGAAATAGTAACCTTCTTCCTCATCCTTGGCCAGCCAGACTCGTCGCAGCGTATATTTGGGATCGTCGGGTGGAACGCGTATGTGAGCGTTTGCGTCCACGGTTTCCTGGTCGGCGTCGCCACTGCCGTGGGCCACCCATTTGCCATCACAAGCACACAGAATCGGCTCCAAAGCGGTCACCAGTCCGCTGGGAGGAACGACCACTTCGAGCGACTCGCCTTGCCGGGTGTGGGAATACGGTTCGCGGTTGGAAACTATGATGAGGCCGCTGCCGCTGAGTTTGCTGCGCACATGTATGGCGAGGCGTTCGGCGGTCCAGATGGATTCGGCGGTCTCGCGCATCTGGGCCTCGACTTCCGCGGCGGAACGCGCGGCCATCAGACTGGCGGCAAAGGTTTGCATTTCTCGGGCCAAGGGCCGCAGCAGGCCGAGGTCTGGAGCCCGGGAATGAATTTCGCCCTTTCCTGTGCGCAACGATTTCATCCACTGTGCTGCCTTTGCGATCGGCCCAACAATACTCCAACGCACAATCAGCAGGGTGATGAAGGTGATCAGTAGAACCTGCACCAGAACGCTGACAAACGCTTCCCTCCACATGCGCGTGCTCTGGGCGTTGATGTAGCTGGCGTCGTGGACGATGACGAGCCCTCCCACAGCTTCGTCATTTTGTCGCAAAGGATAGGCGTAGGTGTGAACGGACTCTGTTCCGAGGCGACCAAACTGACCCGAACCTTGGTTGGTGGCGATTGCCTGCGCCACCAAAGGGGGATGCTCGCCAAGCCGGTCGGGCAAGCCCGGGGTCGCGGCCAGCAGAGAACCCTCTTTGTTGTAGATGGCCATTCCTTCCAGACGTTCGCGGTTGCCGAAATGATCGACAATCCGCTGAAGTTCACGGTGCGAGTGCTTTTCCAGATGAGGCTCAATGTATCCTGCCAGGCTTTCCCCTAACACTTCGGCGCGTCGCTCCAGGTCCCTGCGAAGGGCTAACTTCTCCAGGCGCACCTCGTTGTAGGAGAACGCCAGAGAGACTAGCGTGATCCCCACAATCAGCGACACAATGAGTCGAACACTTAACCAGCGCATGGCAGTTTTCTGTTGCCCCGAGTACCCTTTCGAGGCCCGATGGGTACTTTCTGCGACAGCCGATTAGATGACTCCCGACCGGTAAACGGCCACAAACACCCAAATTAATATAGGTCTCTCTGCGCGTAAGTGATATCGGTTACAAGCTGTATTATCGACGACGAGGTGGCAACAGGATTCGCACCACGAAGTGGCCAGCTTCGTGCTGTTGCATGGTTATCCAATTTGGCGCAGGTCAAAGAATAACAGCTTTCGGAGGGGTAGAACGTGGGGTCGTAAGAGCGTCAGCCGCCGGTTGAGGTGGGGTTCTTGAATCGCCTCAGCAGGGTGTCTTATTGGGGCTCAATGGTTGACGTAATATTCGTCGTGCGCAGTCGCCGGATGCGGCTCACAGCGCGGTCGACAACGCGAGCGAGTTCGGCCCCGAAATCGGCAACGCGATCCTCACATAAGCGCCGCTTGGCCTTCTCGGCGGAGAACCAGGTTGGATTTCTACCACTCTCTTGCGGAGGGTCGAGTCGCGAGACCTCGCAGAGATGAGCTTGAATGGTCAGTTCTTTCTCGCCCGATCGCTCGTCTGAACGCGTGGCCGAGTTTCGCCTGGCGGCGCGCTTGCGACGAACGTACTGGGCGAACGAAGCTTCTTCGATGCGGCCATGAACTCCCGCCTCTTCGAAAGCCTCGAGGGCAGCCGTCTGAGCGTGGGTCAACCCCGGTTCGGCCTTGCCCTTGGGGAAAGTCCAGTGACCGCTATTGGTCCGAACCAGCAGGAACTCGATCCCGGTACTACGAAGCCGGTAGCAAACTGCGGCGACCTGTTCGCATCCACGAAGTCGGCGAAGTTGCGACAGTCGAAAGAATTTCACCGCAGGCCGATGCGTCTGCGGCCTGGTCAGAGCTGATACGTCCTTACTGGCAACACCAGCGCCCATAGCAGCAGATTGCACGATGCGGTTCGCTTCTGACTAGAGCACAGCTTGGTTCCGGCCCATCTCGATGAGAATGTGGTCTTGAAAGGGCTCGCTCCGATCAGTGCGATCTTATGGGAATCCTTCTGCGTACTTGCGGCCCCCACGCAGACCGCGACAGTATTTCTATTGGCCGCAATTGGCTGCCGGGGGGATCTTTGGAAAACTTGTGTTGTCTTCGCTGCAACCGCGAACTCGAGGCAGGACACAAATCCGTAGCTGTGTACATGTTCGCGCAGACCGTGGGCATCCGGCCGCGGCAAAAGTCCGCGGCCCAGCGAATCTGTTTCTGCCCTCAGTGCTCCGTCTCCCTGGCGATGGGACCTCCGCCGGAAGGCGCGCTCAACATTGCGGCGTGGAATATGATCCGCGATCTGGTTGGCTCCGACCCGGCATTGAACCGCGCGGCTTGGGAAAACCTGCGCGGAATTGTCGGCTTGTTGCCGGCCACTGGAACTGATGGCGGCTCGCGTAGAGCGCCCGCTGAAGGCTATTTCGAGTTCTGAGGCGACTGCTCACGATGACGATGGAATCCGCTGGCGGTAGAGTGCGGAATCGATTTGCCGCGACATTGCCACCACGTCCAGAGGGCATTGGAGAAACTGCTGAATGGATTCCGCGATGCGAAGCGGTTCGTGCAGCACCTCATGGTGTTCCACACGAAAGACGGATACATTGGCCTTATCTCTGAGCCAGGCGGTGACTTGATTCAAATGAGCTCCCAGCCCGGCAATCAACGCTGCCGGAGCCAGCGCAGCGCCGGTAGTGCCTCGACGCCGAATCATTTCCGCTTGAGAAGCGACCACTTCGGAGAGCGGACGATGCATAAAGATGACGCGATACTCGCGCCCGGCAGGTAACGCGAACAAGAGTTGTGAAATTACTTTCACCGCCTTGCCTTCGGCTTCCTGGATGCAATCCGGCTGTTGCGGCAGGAGTTTGACACGCTCCCACTCGTAGTAACCGCGAGGATTGTCTGGGTCGGCTTGACGTTCACCATCGCTGAGGACAGGCATCCCACCGGCGGCGAGCATCTGCATCATGAGCGAAGTGCCCGAGCGCGGCAGGCCGGAGACGATCGTGATCACGTTTCGACCTCTGTTGGGTGACGCAGCAAATGTTAATAGATTCTCTCATGGAGGCCGGGGCGTCCCGCGAGGCTGGACCCTTCGGCTCCGCTCGGGGCAGGCTCACGAGACGCCCGTCCTCCATCAAGGCTAGGCGGTTTTGTGAATCCACTGATCCAGGCGGCAGCCGTCCTCTTGCAGCAGGAAGCTTCCCACGCCGAAGCACTCACCGAAAATGCGATGCGACTCGGGATCGCGAACGGCGCGCGTAATCCACTGCTTTCCAACCTCATACTGGCTGGCCGTGAACCACTGCTGCGGCAGCACCTCGACCAGTCCCGCCTGCAAGTAAAAAACGTACAACGCAAATGCGGGATCATCGTTTTCTTTCGCCGGATAACTGGTCGGCACGATCAACTCATCGACCGGCTGCAACTCCGCAGGGACCTCAATCTTGTGCATGCCCGGTTCGAGTCCGAGTGGGATTTCAAAGTCCGCAAGCGGAGCCGTGGCGGCGTAGATGCGTTCTGACGACGGCTTGAACCATCCCGCAATTTCCGCGAGATCGAACGGCTTGAGCTGGCCGGGATCAAAGCAGGTGAGGCGAATGCTCCGTCCCTCGGGGCACCAGATGCCAAGTTGCGCAGGCGGGACGAAGAACGGTCGGCAATAAGTGTTCAAAGCTAGAAGCGCTTTGTCCGATTCGTGCTCCCGAACCAGCGAGACCACGTAGCCCAATGGACCCTCGCTTCCATGATGCACCCAGGTCAAAGGCTGGCAGGAGTCTATCTGAGGGAAGGTCTTCCAGTACCAGGGAGCGGGTCCAATCGCGCGCGCGAGAACGTCGCGGAGGCGGGAGGTGCTGATCCCGGTCATCAGCCGGCCGTCGGCACAGTGCGCGGCCGGATATTGGCGCGGATAAATTGAACGATAGAGTCCATGGCGGTGCCGGGCTGAAAAATAGCAGCGACACCGATCTGTTTAAGATGGGCCACATCCTGATCGGGAATGATGCCGCCGACGATTACGATCACATCGTCCATCTTATTTTGTTTGAGCAGATCCATTACCCGCGGGACGATGGCATTGTGCGCGCCCGAAAGAATCGACAGCCCAATGACGTTGACGTCCTCCTGGACCGCTGCGCTGACGATCATCTCCGGCGTCTGGCGCAGGCCGGTGTAGATGACTTCCATGCCGGCATCGCGCAGAGCGCGGGCGATTACTTTGGCGCCGCGGTCGTGGCCGTCGAGGCCGGGCTTCGCGACCAGTACACGGATTTTTTGCTCAGGGGGCATGGTCTTCGCCGAAACGATACGTGGAGCGAACGCTCTAGGATACAACAGGGACACGAGAATCAGACAATTTGATGAAGATCACCCGGGCGTGGTTATTTCTTGATTTCCTTTGTGAACCTTCGTGTCCTTTGTGGTTGTCGGTTTCCTGCTACACCGTTTTGATATCCAGGCTTCGCCACAAATACCAGCAGGCGATGCTGCGATAAGGCTCCCAGCATTTGGCGATCTTTTCCATCTGCACGGGCTTGGGCAGCTTGCGTTTGTTGTAATGCTTTTTAATCGCCATCTGGACGCCGAAATCGCCGGTCGGCAATACATTTGGCCGCTTCAGCGTGAACATCAGAAACATGTGCGCGGTCCAAACGCCGACGCCTTTGACTTGGGTCAGGTGTTTTATCACCTCTTCATCGGTCATTTCCGCCAAGCGAGTAAAGTTGAGCTCGCCGCGAATGGCGCGCTCCGCCATGTCGCGCAGATAAGAAGATTTTTGTTTAGAGAGGCCGACCGACCGCATCTGCTCATGGGTTAGCTTTACAATTCCTTCCGGCAAGAGAGGTTCGCCCGCGAGCGCCGCGAATCGCTTGAAAATGGTCTCCGCAGCTTTCCCATTCAACTGCTGATAGACGATGGCTTCGGCCAGACTGTGAAACACCGGCTCGCCAAATTCCATGCGGCAGGGCCCGACGCGTTCAATGATGCTCCGCATCACGGGGTCAGATTTCTTCAGATGATTGATGGCTTTCCGCATACGAACATTTGACGAAACCCAGAATAAAGAGGATAGCAGAACCATTAGGGGCGGAGGGGGGCACCGTGAACTATGGAGTACGGTGAGAGTCTGATCTTCCGCTATGCTGGTCATATCGGCCTCCCGATTGAGTCCGCGAACTATACTCCGGGGCTCACAGAATCAAGAAAAGCCTACGGCGAAAGGCTGATCCGGCTCCGCGATTACGCAAAAGACAAAACCCGAACTTTGGTGATTTGGCTATGCGCGCGGGAGAGGATAAAGTTAAGTATTCATGGCTTTCCGATTCAAGTTTGGACTCATTTGTTTTGCCTTTGTGACCCTGGGTTGGACGTTGTTCTGCTTGGGACAAACCGCTCAGCAAACGCCTGCGCCTAGCGCGAAACAGAGTAGTCCGGGACAGGCTGAGGATAGCCGTAGACGACCAACCGCCCGGTCCGTCATTGCCTGGGAGCATCAGCGGAACGGTGGTCGATCAAAGTGGGGCGGTCATCGCGGGAGCCCGGGTGCGGCTTACCCGTGAAGGTCAATCCCTAAACCAGGAGGTGTTATCAGGCGGCGATGGGCAATTCTCCTTTGCCAACGTTGCTCCCGGACCTTTCCAACTCACCATTGCGTCGGCGGGCTTCGCGACGCAAACCGTCGCTGGCATGCTGTACTCGGGGGAGAGCTACGCGGTTCCGCAGAAGCCCTTGGCGGTTGCTACCAACATCACGGATGTGGAGGTCGGTGTTTCTCCAGAGCAAGTGGCAGAAGAGCAGATCAAAGTTGAAGAGAAGCAGCGGGTGCTGGGCGTCCTGCCAAATTTTTATGTCAGCTACGTGCCCAATGCGGTTCCGCTCAACTCGAAGCAAAAATTCAAGCTGGCCTGGAAGACGGTGGTGGATCCTTTCAGCTTTGTATTTGTGGGGGGCGTGGCGGGAGTGGAGCAGGCGCAAGATCACTTCAAGGAATATGGCCAAGGCGCGCAAGGTTATGGAAAGCGTTTCGGGGCCGGCTACGCCGACATGGTTTCGAGCACTTTCATCGGCAGCGCCATACTGCCATCGCTTTTAAAACAGGATCCACGTTATTTTTATAAGGGAAGGGGCAGCATACGAGCGCGCGCTCTGTATGCGATTGCCAATGCAGTAATCTGCAAGGGCGACAATCGGCGCTGGCAGCCGAACTACTCGGCTGTCCTGGGAGGCCTGGCGGCGGGGGGTATTTCGAATCTCTACTATCCATCAAACGATCGCAATGGCGCGGAATTAACTTTCGAAAATGCGGGAATCGGGATTGGCGGAACGGCGGTTGCCAATCTGTTTCAGGAATTTCTCATCCGGAAGTTGACGCCGAAAGTTACTAAGAACAATGCGGCCAAGCCCTAAAGCACGGCAAGCCGTTGTTGGTGCAATGGTGAAATTCCCGAGATTTCACTTGACCCTGGAACGCGTTCCAGGGTGTAGCCTCGATGCTTGCAGGTGGATGCAGTGCAATCAGGAGAACTTGCCCGGCTTACCGGTCTCAGCACTGATGCGCTCAGGCATTATGAGCGTTTAGGACTTCTTCCCAAGCCGCCACGCACGCGCGGGGACTATCGGGAGTATCCGCCGCAGGCGTTGCCACGGGTTCGCCTGATTCAGCGGGCCTTGAACGCAGGCTTTTCGCTGGCTGAACTTGCGACCATCCTGAGAATGCGGGACCGGGGAGAGATTCCGTGTCACAAAGCCAGGGCAATGGCACAAGTGAAGCTGCAACAGATCAAACAGCAGATCAAAGAGTTGCTGGTGATGCGAAAGCAACTCGAGGGCATTCTCGAAGACTGGGATTCGAGGCTGGCTGGCACCAGGAACGGAGACTCCAGCACGATTGCTGGAAGCACTGCCAAATGGCTTGAAGCGGGTAGATCTGGCAGTTCGATTAAGACCGAAACACAGGTAAGGAAGGCGACCCATGGAGAATTCCACTATGCGAACAATGAATGCGCTGGTTCTGGCTACACTCATAGCGTTGTCTGCTCAGGCTCAGCAAAAATCCGCGCCCACATCGGCTCCCGAGGATCATTGCGCAATGATGAAGCGGGGAGACCAGGCTATGGGCTTCGCGCATGAGAAGACCACGCATCACTTCCGGTTATTCAAGGACGGTGGTGCAATCGAAGTGAGCGCGAATGACCCCAAGGACACCGCGAGCCGGGACGAAATTCGGCAGCATTTGGCGCATATCGCTCAGATGTTTGCAGCAGGCAATTTCGACGTTCCCATGTTGATTCATGGCACGACCCCACCCGGTGTGCCCACGATGAAGGATTTGCGTGAACAGATCCGCTATGAGTTTCAAGAAACGGATTCGGGAGCCAGGGTCCGGATCAACACGAGCAATCCCCAGGCGATAGAGGCAGTTTACGCTTTCCTGCGCTTTCAGATTACGGAACACGAAACGGGTGACACTACCGAAGCGACGGACGACGCGCAGAAGAAATGATGTTGAAAGTCGGGCTAATGGCAACTGGGGTGTCCTGTGGTTAGTGGCTCAGTTTAAAATACTCCGCGCCAGATCCCTCGCCCCGCTGGTGAGAGCGCGGGTCCTTCGGATGACGCCATTTAACAGGAAATGCAACAGAAGGCAGTGGGTTCTTGCCAGGATGCAGCGTACTGCGACAAATTGTCGACTACCCTTCCCTGAACCTCCAGCCTCGGATAACTCATTCGGCAATAAAAACATCTCAGCGTGTCAGGTTATGAGTACTAGTCCCGGATTCGGGCGACTTGTGAGCTTTCCCCTCGCCAGCCGACGCGATCGCTGGTATGAGCGGATGATGTCGGCGCACCTGGCCCAAAGCAAGGGGAGCATGCCCGCACCGAAGCTCGCCGTCAATTGGGACAAAATGCTGGGGATGGCGACCCTGCTTTTGGTGAGCGGGGTTGGCTGGACTGCGGTGGGAGTTGCGGCGTCTTTCTTTCTAAGATAGATGGACGGGGCTTTAGCCCGTTACACCGGGCGATGACGCCCGGGCCTCCATTTGTTGCCGCTATTTGTCGTAGTGCAGCAGGGAGAATACGTCATAGCCGCGCAACTTCTCGCGACCCTGCAGGAAATCGAGTTCCACGACGAATCCCAGGCCGACAACTTCGGCACCCAGCGAGGCGGCCAGTTTTGTGGTGGCTTCGGCGGTTCCTCCCGTGGCTAATAGATCGTCGACGATGATGATGCGCTCGCCTTTCTGGATTGCGTCTTTGTGAATCTCGAGCGTGTTGGTGCCGTATTCCAAAGCGTAGTCGTACCTGGTGGTGGCGGCGGGAAGTTTGCCGGGCTTGCGGACGGGAACGAAGCCGGCATTCAGCCGGTAGGCCAGGGCGGGGGCGAAGATGAATCCGCGCGCTTCCATGCCCAGGACCAAGTCGATTTTCTTGTCGAGGTAATGTTCGGACAAGGCATCAATCAGAGTCGCGAATGCTAGCTTGTCTTTCAAAACTGTCGTGATGTCGTAGAACAGGATCCCCTTCTTGGGGAAATCACGGACTTCTCGAATCAGCTTCTTTAGCGGCTCGCAGTTTACGCTGGCTCTGATTCTTGCTGTCTTGGTCGGCATTCACCAGGCTCCTTCGATGCGAAAAGTGGTAAGACCTGAAACTGGCTTGGCTTCGGATTCCTCGACATCATCCACGCGAGCGGCGCGCGGACCTTCGCGCAGACGCGAGCGCAGACCGGCTAATTGATCGCGGGTGCCCATGGCGAGGACCTCGACGCTGCTGTCGGAATTATTGCGCACCCATCCGGCAATGCCGAGAATGTGGGCCTCGCGTTCCACGAACCAGCGAAACCCCACGCCTTGCACGCGGCCGCGAACCAGAAAGCGGCGGGCTAGAACGGATTTTTCGGTCGTGGCCATTTCGTCCGCCGAAATTGTCAATCAAGCGCCACCAGAGGCGCACCGGGGAATTCTCGCCGCACAGTCGCGACATCAGTGCTGCGAAAATTCCCCAATGAGCTGCTGAAAAGATATTGCGTACCCGCAGCGCTGCGGAAAAAGTCCATTTGAACTTACATCCGTGCCTTCAGGGGCTGAAGCCCGGACGTTTTTTCAGCACTTTGCGGCACGACTGAAGACGTGCCCTCCCCAAATTCGACACATTCAAGCATTTTTCAGCAGCCTGTAAAGGCGCTAATGATGTTTGCAACTTACGGTATCGCTGAAGCGATGCCCTGATACGAATCCAGCTACGCGCGAGAGAGATACACGCCCTCGGCAGTGTCCACGCGGATTTTCTCGCCCTCGTTGATGAAGGGCGGTACCTGCACGACCAGGCCAGTCTCAGTTTTTGCTGCCTTGGTCACGCTGGAGGCAGTTGCGCTTTTCAGCCCTGGCTCAGTCTCGACCACGGTCAATTCGACCGTTTGCGGCAGTTCGATTCCCACCGCCTTGCCGTCAAAGAATTCCACTTTGATCTGCAAGTTGGAAGTAAGGTAGTCCACGGCATCGCCCAGGACCTCCCGAGTCAAGTGAGTCTGTTCGAAGTTGGTTGTGTCCATGAAGTAGTAGCTGTCGCCGTCGGCGTACAAGTACTCCATCTCCTGTTCGTCCACGTTGATTTTGTCAATTGGATCGGGCGAGCGAAAGCGGTGCTCGAACATGGCGCCGGTGCGCAGGTTGCGCAGTTTCGCCTGAATGAAAGCGCGCAAGTTGCCGGGAGTGCGGTGCTCCACGCTGAAAACTGAATGCAGATCATTATTGTGCTTGATGATCATGCCGGGACGAAGCTGGGTGGCGGGGATAGACATTACCGAATGAATCTCCTTTAATTGCGGGTAGCCGGCGGACGCGGGTAATCCACATTCTTCGCCAGACACGAGGCTCAAAGTGCTTATTTTATAGGACTTGAGCCAATATGGGAAATCGCAAGCAGATTAAAAGTTACGAATGCCACGGCGCGCGGCACATCAGGCAGCTAGAATGGGGTTTGATGAATCCAAGCTGCAAGTTTGTGATGATGAGAGAGAGGAGCTTTTATGCGTGTAGGAAAATATGAGTCTTCGGAAGGAAACACAGTCGCAACCGCAGTCACTTTTCTGCTGATTGGACTGGGAGCGGGTACCTTGATCGGACTTCTGTTTGCCCCGAAGGCGGGGAAACAAATCCGCAAAGACCTGCGGCGCAAATACGAGGATGCGCGGGAAACCTTGGACGATTGGAAAGACGACGCGAAAGACATTGCCGAGGACGCTCTGGAACGCGGTCAGGAAATCGCCGACGATTTGCGCGATCGGGTGGCGCCGCTGGCTGCGGCCATGAAGCGGCGGTAGGGACGTTCGGTTTCGAACTGACGGGACGATTCCGTATCGGTGTATGGGTTCACCTTTGTGCACCTTTGCGTTCTTCGTGGTTCTGGCATTGGCACTTCATCAACCACAAAGGACACGAAGGTACACAAAGGACATCAAAGAACCTACTAAGTGAAGATTCCTGCGAAGAAACCTTTGATCTTGGCGAAGACGCCGTGGTGCGCCGGCTTAGCGTTTGCTTGAGTTGGAGGTAGAACTTCGACTTCGAAAGAGGCTGGACGCGGTAAGTCGCGCACCGGCGAAAGATCGACTTCACCAATCACAGCCGGCTTCGGGGCTGGTCGACTGTCCGCCCGTAAATCCTCCGCGCGAAAGACAAATGGAGCCTCTACCTGCACGTGAACGTCATTGGGCTTTGAAGGCGGCAGGGCGGCCGTTTCTGGTGGAAGGTCGCCCGGTTTCGATTCGTCTCCGGGCTGCGCCAGCTTCATGGATGAAGGCAGGTCGGCGTCGGAGACGGTTGGGGTTGGTGAGGCCGAGGCGCGCAGCACCGGTATGGCGGGCGGCGGGCAGCCGCAACTGGCAGGCACTGCAGTATCTACCAAGTTCAAGCGACCGGAGTGAAACACAATCTGCTCGGTGGGCTTGACCTGGTAATTCCCTTCTCCCAGAAGTTCAGAAACGATGACGGAAGCGGTGTTTCCGGGCAAGGCGCGGACGCAGGTGTTGCCTCGCGAGTCGGCGCTTACGGCGTAATGGAATTCGCCGGGGCCGGCCAGCAGGATGCGGAAATCGGGAGTCAGAATCGAATCGGCCGAGGCGTCCAGCTTGTAGTGCGCTTCGAGTGCGCCGGTGTTCATTCCCAGCATGAGCGCATGCCCGATTTGCGAGGAGGTAACTGACACCGTCGTCCCCGGGCAGACCAGCACTTCACCGCCTCGTTCCAATCGCAAGACTGAGGTATCGGAGCCCGCCGTCACTGAAGATCCTGCTGCTGCGTGGCTACCCGCCAGAAAGACCGTTCCCGACGAACCTGGGCTCAGCGGAACCGCGGCCGGCTGGATGCCTTGCGTGAAAGCTGGAGCAGACGGCGGTTTGGCCGTCACTTGGTCCGCAGGGTGCAAGCGAACCATCAAACGATTGCCAGCGGCGTCCCAGGTGTGCGTGACCGGCTTGAGCAGGTCTACGACTACGCGGGTAACCGGGGGAGCATTCTGATATTGGCTGACTCGGATGCGGCGAATCGGCTGACTGGAAACGTCGCTGCTATTGTTGTTGCCGGGTAGCAGCGCATTTGCTGAATCAGCATTCTGAAGATCTGCATTCTGAAGATCAATGACCAGGCGCGGCGGATTGTCCAGCTTGCTTATGGTGGGGACGAGCGGTCGGGTGGACAAGATTTCGACCGCGGGTCCGGCCAACAGCCGCACGCTGCGGACGACGACCGGAGCGGCGGTAGTGGCCAGCAACTTTGGAGTCGACTGGGCCGGGCTTGAGGCAATCAGCACTCCGGTGAGCAGTGAAAGCGCAAGGAATGGGCCTCGGACGCGGGGAAGTAACTTCATCGCAAAATTAGGTGCTTAAAGAACGATACCACTGGCCCGCGATAGAGAGAAGTATCCGAGAGTACCAAAGTCACCAGGATGACTTGCCGGAGCAGGTCCAGCTGGCTTCGTGGCCACCGGAGCAAAGGTGTTCACGGCTCGGAAAGGAATTCGTATTCGTCGATGACTGCGGCAACCGCGACTCGGCCTTCGCTGCCGCCTTCGTCGACGCGCACCACTTTGCCTTTGCAGCGTACGCGAATGCTTTCGGTCAGAGTGATTTCCGGCGGAAGAGTAAGAGTAAATTCAATGGTCGAGCCAGCGGCAATCGCCGAGTCCACATAGAAGCAGATGCCGCGAGCACTAACGTCTCGGGTCTGCGCGTTTTTTTCCTGCACCCCATCCCCGGTGTAGGTCACCGAAACGGGCAGCCGCAACGCGAAGCGGCGGGTTGCCCGTTTATCCTGCTCGGCCTCAGCCATGAGCCCTCCAGTAAAGCCTGTAAAGCATGGCGTGTTGTGTTCACTGTGTCAAGACTGTAGTTTGAACCGGGCTTCGAGCGCCTCACTCAGCGTCCTCAGCGGACCTTCTCCGCGCTCTCTGCGTTCTAAGATTTTGGGGTAAGCTGATGTTGGTATGGTCTTCGTTCTGGACAACTACGATTCGTTTACCTACAACCTGGTGCAGTACCTAGGTGAGCTGGGGGCGGAGGTCGTGGTGCGGCGGAATGACCAGATCACCGTGGGTGGAGTCGAGGCGATGGGGCCGGAGCGCATTGTGCTTTCTCCTGGACCGTGCACGCCGCAGGAGGCGGGTATCAGCATTGAATTGGTGCGCCATTTTGCGGGCAAGGTTCCGCTGCTGGGAGTGTGTCTGGGGCATCAGGCGATTGGCGCGGCCTTCGGCGGCGAAATCGTGCGCGCCCCCAAGCTGATGCACGGCAAAACCAGCGAAGTGCAACACGATGGCAAAACCATTTTCCGCGGTCTGCCCTCGCCCATGACGGCGACGCGCTACCACTCGCTGATCGTGCAGGAAAAAGGACTGCCGGAGGATCTGGAAGTCAGTGCTTACACGACCGAGCCGGGCGGCCCGCGCGTGATTATGGGCTTTCGCCATAAACGGTTTCCGGTGGAGGGCGTGCAGTTCCATCCGGAGAGCGTGTTGACGGGCGAGGGGAAAAGGCTGATAGCGAATTTTCTGCGGATGTGAATTCTTCCCCGAGGTGGTTAGAAAGCATCCTAAAAAAATCACCTCTTTTGCGTCTTATCTATGAAAACAAAGGGGTTGCTGCGAGATTCCCGCTAGATCTAACAAAACATAAGACTTAAAACACTTATGTTTTCATTGGCTTAGGGGCTGTCCGCAAAATATCGTATGGACTATTCTTCGGTACCGGGAACTTCAATACGTAGTCGATGTGCGGCGTTCAATTGCGGTCACGACGACATGCTTCCGCTCTGGGACGATATCGAAAAACAGACGCCAGTTCCCCACGCGGCGGCGGAAGCCGGAAAGACCTTGTAGTTTGCGAATGTCGCCTTGAAATGGATCTCGCTGCATCTCGCTGAGCGCAGCCAGAATGCGGGTGTGGTCTCCGGTCGGGACGCGCTTAAGAGACTTTTGCGCGGGTGCGGCGAGGACGACGGTCCATTCCATTGAGGTAGGTCTCAAGGGTCACGTAGTTGCCGCGTTTGTAGGCGGCGATGCCGCGGCGGTGGGCGCGGGCTTCGGTTGGCGTGGGCGCTTCAGTCGAAATTAGCCGCGCAGAGAAATAAACGCGCAACGCCTCGCGGACTAGTTCGGAGCGCGTGCGGTGCTCCGCTTTCATGACCTGTTCTATTTGCTTGGCCATGGCTGGCGGAAGCGACACGGTGAAGGTGGTGGTTTCTCGCATTGGTTGTTACTTTTTCATACTTAGTATGATATGTCAATAATTCTGATTTTCTGGTGGTGTCCTAATTTGCTTTTTAGGGATGCTTCTCAGTGTGGTGCTTGGGTTCAACGCCCAATGGTCGAAGATAATCAAAAGCACCAGTGTCTGTGTTACACGTATAGATGCCACCAAACCAGTCAAAATTGGGTTCTTTCAGGCAATCGGTAAATATGACAGTTCCGTTGATTGTCAAGAATGTTCCATTTTTGAACTGTTCCCGATACCTTACTTCCATCGCCATGCGGACATAGAACGGATATTCGCTTCTTTTCCCGTCTTTACTTGGTGGAAGGATCGCATTGGTATCGACGGTGAATACATCCCACGTTTCAGCCTTAAGGCTGACCTTAGTAACGATTTTCTCAATTGTGAGCGGAAAGGCAGTATTGTTGATTGCTACAAATCTAAGATCTATCTCAAAGGTATCGCTGAATGGGTCTTCGGAATCTTGTACACTCTCCGGTTCGACGTTAACCCATTGCTGGAACGCCACCTCTTGCATTTTGGTATTAGCCTTCATTTCCGTAAGCTGTGCTTGCATTGCCGTCAACTGTCCCTGCATAACCCCGCGCTGCCGTCTCATTTCGTGACGCTGCCGTACTATCTGGTGTCTCTGTCGCCGCATCTCGTTCGCTTGACGGCGATAAACAAGCCACGTGAGGAACATCACGGCCAATTGCAAAACTCCTACGCCAGCGAGCACCCCTGTAAATATTTCTATCCACCCCTGTTCGTTATCGCTGTTTGTATTGGAGTTTGTATTGGACTTGTCAGTTTGGGGGGATGGTTGGCTGGCGGAAACGACAGTCGGGGGAGGTGCTTGGGATGGTGTTTGGGATTTATCGGCGTACTTTGGGGTGGCTGTACTTTGAGCACTATGGCTTTTGGGCAACCCTTTTTCCTGTGGACCTTGCAATGGCTGAAAGGCCAAAGCCACAAGAATAATTGCAGTGGCGATTATCACGGCATAAGTGTAACACAAAAATACTTGACAGACTGCTATTTATGTAATACAGTAATGGACATGGCAAACATACTCAATACCGACAAGCAAATCGCGGTAATCGGCGCACTAGCAGAAGGCTCTAGCATCCGGTCAATCGAGCGCATTACGGGCATTCACCGGGACACGATCATGCGCCTTGGCGTCCGCGTCGGGAAGGGCTGCGGGATGCTGCTCGATTCCAAGATGCAGGACTTGGATTGTCATTACCTGCAATTCGATGAAGTGTGGGGATTCGTCGGTAAGAAAGAACGGCATGTCGGCGTGGACGACAGTCCCGAGTTTGGCGATGCATGGACGTTTTGCGCGATTGATGCCGAGACGAAGCTAGTTCCTTGTTTCAAGGTCGGCAAACGCGATCACGTGACGGCGAATGCCTTCGTGCAAGACGTTGCCAGTCGCATGCGGAATCGCGTGCAAATCTCCAGCGATGCACTGCGGCAGTACGTGGAAGCAATTGAGCAGTCATTTGGCGCAGATGTGGACTACGGGCAAATCGTGAAAGTGTACGTCCACGACTCAGCGCAGTATCCTGAGCGCAAGTACAGTGCTCCCCATTTCGCCTCTGCCATCCGTAGGGCGATCTCTGGCGATCCTGAAATGGACTTGGTTTCTACTAGCTACATTGAGCGTCTAAATGCGACCACACGCCTTCATATGCGCCGTCTGACCCGCCTAACGTTGGCATTCAGCAAGAAGCTAGAGAACTTCGAGGCCGCAGTCGGATTGCACTTCGCCTATTACAATTTCGTACTACGACACAATTCACTTCGTTGCACTCCTGCGATGGCAGCGGGAGTTGAGCGGGATTTCTGGACGGTTGGTGATCTTGTGGAGGCCACGGCATGACCAGTCAAAGCAGAAAATTCATAGAACTGTCGGATATATTAGCCCTGAATTTCACGTGTAAGCACTGCAAATCTGCAATATCGGTATTACTAGGAGAGTATCAAAAGAAAAAGAGAGAGGGCGTTATAGGCCACTGCCCAGTGTGCTCTAATCCGTGGGCACGTATTAGCGGTGCAACCTGTGAGTTGAATGTTGAGAGGTTCGTAGAGGGGATTATTGATATGGAGCGAACGCTTGGGGCGCAGCCCGGAGCTTTCCCAGCGGGATTTTCGCTAACCATTGAGATCAAAGACGACAAGCCACTGCCACCCCAAGCAAAGTAATGGCAAATCCATATATCACCGAACTGCGAGGCGTAATTCGACGCTTACACGATGTGGAAGCTACCCACATTGAAAGCGTACCAGTTAAAGAAGTCTTTCAGGGGCAAACTGTCTGGGAAGGGATTGTTGAGGTCTTTGAGTTAGCGGGTCATCCCACGGCGCATAGGGTGTATGCGTGGGCGCACGATACCGATGACCCTGCAACTCCACGCCGTCATGTAACCGTCCTGCACGCGCATCCAATAAAGTCAGCAGAGGATGCTGTGCGAGCCTTCATCGTTCAGGAGTCGAGAATTGGCACAACAGAAGAAAGCTAGAGTGGGACGCCCTAAGCTACCAAAGGGCACGGCTAAGGGCCGAATCGTGCCTGTACGCTTCACGGCGGACGATCTCAAGGCGATGGAAGCAGCGGCGAAGGCAAGCAAGCAAAATGTCTCAGAATGGATACGGAGCATGATTCATGCCAATCTCAATCCGTGAGCAGTTCAAATTAGGACACTACCGATTTTCTGGCATTTGCCTCGGACATCAGGCGATTGGCGCGGTTGCGGGACAATTCATTCCCGGCAAATGAAGTGCGACCTCAGCGGCTTCAGGGGCCGGATTCAAAATAATGACACTTCCCGCAGCGCTTGGGAGCGCTGCGCCACCCAAAATCAAATGCAACGCCGAGTTCTTCCGCAGCCCTTTTGGGCGGCCACGGATCGCACATCGGCCCGGCATCCATCCTTCGTAATCTGTTGTAACCCACGCCGCTCGCGTCCGGAGTTATAATCACGGGTTGACATGCAAAATCCCCGTTATGCCCTGGTGGCTTATGTCAGGAACGCCGTTGGGGAATTTGTGGAGAACCTGCGGCAGGAACTGCATCCCGATCTGCCCCATCTGCCTGCGCATCTGACGATTCTTCCGCCCCGCCGGTTGCAGGGAGGTGAACTCTCGGCCCTGGAAACTGTCGAAGACGTCTGCGCCCAAGCTGAGCGGTTCGAGGTGACTCTGGGGGAAGTCGAAACCTTTATTCCGGTCACTCCCACGGTGTTCATCCGGGTGGCTCACGCCGCCTACCGCATGCGCGAGCTGCATGATCGATTGAACACCCAGGCCCTTGCCGCGGAAGAGGAGTGGCCTTACATGCCCCATCTCACGGTTGTGAAAATCAGCAGCGAAGAGCTGGCGCAACAGGCCTACATCTACGCTCGGGACCGTTGGGCGCAATTCGTGGGCAACCGGTGTGTCCCGGTGAGCGAGCTGACCTTCGTTCGCGAGCGGGAACCGAATTGCTGGGTGGACCTGGCCGGAATCCCCTTGGGCCGTACTCTCATGAAACGTTAGAAAGTCAAGTACTGTAAGCGTCCCCTCCCTGACCTTTCGATTGTCCAAATTCCCGCTTCTCCCAGCCGGTCATGTCCTCAGGTACAAATCCCTCCCGTGCGTTGCTAAGCGCGTCATGCGGGCGTAAACCTGAAGTTGGACTCGCTGCGCAAGCCAGCTCAGGCACCCTTCCCCAGCGAATTCATGGTGGATTTTCTGGAGGTTCCATGCAGATTGGGGTCTACGGAGCAGGGTATATGGGGACGGTCCTTTCCGCCTGTCTCGCCGACTTCGGTACCCCCGTCAGCTGTTGCCATCCGGATAGCTCGCAAATGGTTGCCATGGCCCAGGGCAACGTTCCCTTCCACGAAAAGAACCTTACCGAAGTCATCAAGCGTAACGTACGCTCGGGGCGGCTGGCGTATTCGACCGACATCGAATCGTTCGCCCGCAGAGCGCAAGTCATCTTTCTGGCCGAGGACAGCCCGCAGCATCTTTGCGAACTTGCGGTTCGCATTGCGCGTTCCGCTCCCAAGCCTCCCATCCTTACGATTGTGACCCCGGTTTCGGTTGGCACTGCGTCCGCTGTTGAGAAGAGCATTGCCGAGGCCGGATTGCGGGCCACCATCGTTTCCCAACCGATGTTCTTTACCTCGGGCTGCGCCATCGAGGATTTCAACTGGCCGGACCGGATTATTCTGGGAACCGATTCGAACGATGCCGTACTCGCTCTCAAACAGATCTTCCATTCCCTGGTCATGCGCGGGGTTCCGGTCATCGTGACCAATCATGAAACCGCTGAGCTGGTGCGTGAATCGGCGACGGCTTTTGTGGCCACCAAGATTTCATTTATCAACGAACTGGCCAGCCTGTGTGAACGGGTGAACGCGGATGCCGTCAGCCTGTCGCTGGCGCTTGGTTTGGACAAGAAAATCGCGCCCCGCTGCCTGCAGCCCGGAGCCGGAATGGGCGGCTTGTTCGCGGAGTCTGATATGGATTCACTGGCTGACCTCGCTCAGCGCAACGGCGTGTCGCTTAAGATCTTGAGTGCTGCCCGCGAAGTGAATCATGGCTTGGCTGATCAGGTGATCGAAAAGATTTCCAAGTGCGTTCAATCGGTGCAGAACAAAGACGTGGGGATTCTGGGCCTGGCCTTTAAGCCGAACACCAATTCCGTGGCTGGTTCTTCCTCCATGCGGCTGGCCAAGAATTTGATCGCCCAAGGGGCACGGGTGCGAGCTTACGATCCCGTCGCTCTGCCGGACGCGCGTCTCGAACTGAACGGAAGCGTGTTTTACTGCGAATCTCCGTATGCCGCAGCCGAGGGTGTCGATGCCTTAGTCGTCGGCACGGGCTGGCCGGAATTTCGCGGCCTAGACTTCGCCCGCATCAAACAAATGCTTCGCCGCCCGCTCATCGTGGATACTAAGAACCTGCTGGACTCCGTCCGCCTGCGCGCCATGGGATTCGAGTATGTCGGCGTAGGGCGCGGTTAGGCCTCTTTTCTTCTCGCGAGAACCACGTGGGGACAGCCGCCCCGGCTGTCGTGCAGGTCGGCTAGTCATACGGAGAGTCAATCGATCCAAGCTCGCGAACAGTCTCACTCTCACCCAGTTCGTCGCGCCAGTTGTTATAATCGCTAGACGCGGTGGGAGTAGCTCAACTGGCAGAGCACCGGACTGTGGCTCCGGACGTTGCGGGTTCGATTCCCGTCTCCCACCCCAGAATTCAAAGCACTTAGCTTGTCTTGAAACCTGCTGAAACCTGGCCTACGGCATCCGATGCTTTTCGCATGTCAGCCTTGAGCGCGGTCTCTTAGTGATTCATCGTGGTGCGGACGTCCGCATGCCTCATCATTTTTATTTTTTGTTGCACACTGTCACTCGTCGTAGGGTGTGGTGTACGGCGACGGCAAAAGTGCTACACCCCTACCTTCCTCGTGAGTTATTCCTCTGCACCTAAGGATTCACCAGCAATTCTCCATGCATTATGAAAGAGCGTTATTGGTTTGATTTGGTAGTGTGTGCAATCTTGACCAGGATGACGCGCTGCCACCAGCCCCAAGAACGGCCGAATTGTGGGGCAAAGAGAAATACCTCATCGGCAACGCTACGAGCAAGTGGCTGACGTTTGCTCCCACCTACGGCGAGGTACCTCGTGAGACGACCTATAACGTCGAGAACCTGGAGCACCTTGCGCACCACATCCCATGGGTTGGCCTCATCATCCTACGAATCGGTCAACAGGCTAAGGCTCACCCGCATTTCACACGTGTACTCAAGGTAATCAAGCCCCGATTCTGATTGTGCGCTCGTTCGTTGGCACAAAATCGAGATAATGCTCATTGAGGGTTTTGAGCGCTATCGCCTGGTTACAGCAACTATCCGCATCCAACCTGTTACAGACCCATCTCTCGTCCGGAGCGATTACTATCGGTTAGCACGTCATTCGAGAGTCATCGCCGTCACGGCCTTGGCAACTCTGTGCTGAGCTGCGAGATATGGAGCAGGCGGGGCATGTCAGCTTGACCCGGATCGATTTTCTGCTCCAATCTTTCGATAGAGAAACCTTTGCGCTTTTCCGCGCTGCAAAGCGGGCCAAGAATTGTCAGAACAGGGCAGCTTAGCTACCAGTTCGTCTACTTTGCGGACGGGATCGTTTACGAGATCCGATGCCGGACCTTGTTAGTTTAGTTTGGTCGTTAGGGCCGTTTAACCGCATTCTTTTCAAGAGAGACCGCAGTCTGTGCTAGCAGTCTGCCGTTTGCCGATGCCCCCGTCTTCATGGCGATCATTGTCTTAGCCAGTATTACTCCCTCAAAGTGCGCAGTCGTTCCAATGGACACATCTCCGGAAGTCTGCCAGAAGATATTCTTGGACAGTGCGCCGCCTTTCAGGATCACCCGCGTAGCGCTGGCCTGGGTAAGAGTTCCCGCTATCTGGAATATCCAGACAGCATTTCGGCCACCCGAGAGCGTGACATTCTTTGATATTGAAACAGCGGTAGTCCATTTGTAGAGGCCGGGAACGAGGGTTAACCCGCCAATCTTTCCGGCTCCCAGATTGATAAAATTTGGATGTTTTCGTCCGGCGGCGTTGGTGTACGCGATTTCCATGTCGTCTACAGCCTTGGTGAGTAGTTTGGGGGCAGTCACCCTGCATGGAAGAGGACCCTTCGCATCAACGGAGTAAACTGTCCCCGTCATAATTTCTGAACATTTCAGATGGATAGCAGCTCCGGTGATTGGACTAGCTCCAACATCCCCATTGATAGCAGATGGAAAAACGTCTGTGATTCCTGTTTTGGTCAGAATCGCGAAAGGGGCTGCTGTTCCAAGGGGTACCGGTGTCTGTCCGGTAAACCCGACGGCGTTGGTCGTAAATGTCCATTCAATGGGATTGGCCATTGCAACTCCATCTGCGTTCTTCGCCGCCGTCGTAACCGTGGCGGTATAGCTGGTATTCGGCTTGAGAGCGGACGAGGTTGGCGTAAAGGTTGCCACAGTGTTGGCGTCATTCATGACGACGGTACCGGGTACGTCGTTTCCGTTTGTCTCTGTGACCGTGAATGTGAGCAAATTTCCTGGCGAGGAAGAGTTAAGCGTTTCCGGGTCCATCAGTTGGCTGAAGGTTGCGGTCACTGCGGTGCCAGTTACAACGTTATCACTGGTGTTTGTGCTGGTCGGTACGTTCGTGGCCCTGTTACTTGGGCTTGACGAAATCACCGTGGGTTCTGTAGCTGCGCCGACAAGAGTGCCGGGAGCAACGGTAACACCGGGCTCAACGGCAGCAGAGACCCTTCCGATTCCGCCACCTGCAAGCAAAGCGGCGAATAGTAACGCCATAAACATCGATAGTTTGTATGAGCTTTCGAATCTGGTCATTTTCTTTCCCTCTCTTTCATGAGCCCCGCAGGGCACCGGTGGTTGGCCGATCCGTTTGGGCTGAGTTCTTTTTTCATGGGAGAGATAATGCCCCAAAACCATGCGCAAGAATGGTCAATCTTGAACACTATGCGTTGAACGGGGCTGCTCTTTACGATTGCTGTTGAAACATCGCGATTACGCTCATTGACCCGGATTCGCAGAAAGCAGACAGGAGTCAGATAGGTCAGGCATCCCGGCGCCAGTGACCCTCAAATCACATCTGAGCATTCGCACTTCACCAGTCTCGATTTCGCTCGGCGGTTGCTGGCTGCAGCACCGCCGTGGTCACCATCAGCAGCACTCTGTTTCCTCAGATTATTCGCAAGAATGAGCAATTTTGAGCAGTCTTGCCATTAGGTGCAAGTCGTACTATCCCAATATGGGAACGGTGGCGCACTTTGCAGGAGTCTCGTTGCTACAGGGGAAAAGCTGACCGGTTAATAAACCCACTCAGGTTTGCTACAACGATCTTCTTCGGAGCAAGGCTCTCTCTTTCAACCCCGTCCGTTTCCAATTGCAGGAAAGGCAGGACTAAAGACATGAACCGCAAAATCAAAATCGGCGCAATCGCAGTTGGTATTCTCCTCGTGATCCTGATCGCACTACCCTTGCTGATCAATGTGAACAGTTTCCGTCCAAAGATCGAGTCGGAACTGACTAGCGCGCTGGGTCGACAGGTGACGGTGGGCGATCTGAGCCTGTCAATTCTTTCCAGCAGCGTGGTGGCCGATAACATAGCCATCGCGGACGACCCCGCCTTCGGCAAGCCGCCTTTCATTACAGCGAAGTCGCTGAAGGTTGGCGTGGAACTCATGCCACTCATCTTCTCGAAACAACTGAATGTGACCGAACTCAAGCTGGAGCAGCCCGAAATCACGCTCTTGAAAGCAGCCAACGGGAAATGGAATTTCTCGAGCATCGGCGCGGCTGCCGCCAAGACGGCGCCGGCAGAGCCTAAGTCTGGAGCGACATCCCCGACCAATTTTTCGGCGGCGAAGCTGAATGTGGACAATGCAAAGTTGATTGTCGGAAAAGCGAATTCCTCAGCCAAACCGCAGATCTATGACAAGGTGAACATTGAGGTGGATAATTTTTCCTTCACCTCACAGTTCCCATTCAAACTCACGGCTCAGTTGCCGGGGGGAGGGGACGTGAAAATCTCGGGGAAAGCTGGGCCGATCAATGCCGAAAACGCCGCTAAGACCCCGTTTGAGACTGCGGTGAAGGTGGACAACCTGAATATTGGAGCCTCAGGATTTATCGATCCCGCGAGCGGAATTGCAGGACTGGCAAATCTCGACGGGACCCTGAACTCGAATGGCAGCATGGCAAAAGCCGTCGGCACACTTACCGGTACGAAACTGAAGTTTTCGCCGAAGGGCACGCCTGCTCCGACGACGGTAGTCGTCAAGCACACGGTGGATGTCGACCTCGATAAGCAATCGGGAACGCTGACAGAGGGCGACATTTCGATCGGGAAGGCAGTGGCGCACCTGACGGGAACGTTCCAAACGCAGGGCGACACCCAGGTATTGAACATGAAGCTGGATGCGCGCGACATGCCAGGGGATGAATTGGAACCGATGTTGCCATCGCTGGGCATAGTGCTTCCGTCGGGTTCGCAGTTGAAGGGCGGGACGCTGTCGGCGGAACTGGGCATCGTGGGGCCTGTGGACAAGCTCGTAATCACCGGGCCGGTGCGGCTAACTAACTCTAAGCTGGCTGGGTTCGACCTGGGATCGAAACTGGGGGCGCTGTCGGCATTTGCCGGGAAGGCCGCTTCCAACCCGGACACTTCGATCCAGAATGCAAGCCTCAACGCGCGTGTGGCACCCGAGGGAACGAAAGCGGACAACATTAATCTTACAGTTCCCGCCGTCGGTGTGATCACCGGAGAGGGGACGGTGAGTCCGGCGGGGGCGCTGAACTTCAAGATGCTGGCCGACCTCAAAGGAGGCGTCGCGGGCGGGCTGACGCAGGTGGCGTCGCTGGGCAGCGGCAAGGGTGGCATCCCCTTCGCGATCGAGGGAACGACGTCGGATCCGCATTTTGTCCCTGACATGGCAGGAGTAGCGGGCGGCATCGCGCAAGGCGCGATGGGAGACGTGAAGGACGTAACCAAAGCAAATCCTGCGAATGCGATCAGCGGCTTGCTCGGGAAAAAGCTGAAATGAAAATCTAGATACAGACTTGCTCTGGTGTCTCCTTGACCACTGTGAGGGCGACGAATAATTCGTGATTTTCGGGCATGCTAGGAAGGTGCCAGGCTTCGACCAACGCGCATTGACGCCATTCTCGGATAGACGGCTGACGACTGGTCAATGTTGACCAGTCCGCAAGTCCACGTTCGTTGAATACTAATTAAGATAAACCGTGCACAAACGCCGAGACGGGTAACTGGACGTGAATAGACCAGCCAACTTGGTGTCCGGCAATTCCGATGATTGCATCGGGTTTATCGGAGGCTGACCTCTATCGGCAGTCATTTCGGCAACCTAAGGACTAATGTCGTTACCAGACGTAATGTTTCCCCAGGAAATATTAGAAGTTGGCGACCGACACCACCTTGCCCGGGAGGGGGTTCCAGCGGCTCGAGGGCGAGCGCAATCGAAACCATCGCTACCTAGCCGGATCGCGGTGATCGGGAATTATCTGCCGAGACAATGCGGAATTGCTACGTTTACCGCCAGCCACGTGGAGGCTGAAACCCAGAAGCCACAGAATCAGAAGCACAACGAAAATCGTCCAAAGCATGTTGATCTCCTCTCCTCATTCATTGCTCATCCTTGCCTTGCATCTTTCCGCCCCAGTTGAACGCCGCGGAACGACTTCCCACATTCCAAACAGAATGGCTTGGATCGTGGAGTGATTAACCCGCAGAATGGACACATCCTTTGTGATCCGAAATCGCCACGACGTGCTTTCTTCGCAAAGAGGTTCCTCAGTGAGTCAGCGATCGCGGCGAGCAAGGTGCGAGTTTGGGAAAGAAAAGAATGCATCAGCGGTGCCAGGTGCTCGTAAGAGACGGGAGGAAAATTCCCCAACGCCCAAGCGCTTGTAAAGAGCGCCACTCCTCGCCTCTTCGACAGGCTAACGATTACACATCACCAGCAGCGATTCTGTACAAGATTGCTCAATTTACCTAAGTACTAGCAGTCAAGCATTCTGACAATCGAGTCAAACTGTTTTTGACCACAAGTAGAAGTGAGCAATTCAGACCAGCTATTCTTTTTGGCCTGGGCGATCATAGCGCTTGGAGACGAGTACTTCTTCTCTCTCTTTCAGGTTCTCTGAACTAAGTCAGTCCATCTGAAGTTCGCTCCTCTTAGTTCCGCAGCTCCTAAAGGAATGAAATATGAAAAAGATAATTTCACTGCTGTTGATGAGCTTCATGGGCCTGGTTGGAACCTTCGCGTGGGCCGGCTCGGCTCGTGAAGATACGGTTGACCGCATGCAAAAGTCGGTGGATGTTCTGCGCGCGATCATGTCAACGCCGGACAAAGGTATCCCCGAAGAAGTGTTAAGCGGCGCAAAGTGCATCCTGGTGGTGCCAGACTTGATTAAAGGTGGCTTTATTTTTGGTGGCAAGCACGGCCGCGGTGTGGCCTCGTGCCGTACATCGAACGGCTGGAGCGCGCCTGCGTTCGTATCGGTTGGCGGGGGTAGCTGGGGATTGCAGATCGGAGTCGAAGGCGTGGATCTGGTCATGTTGGTTATGAATGAGCAGGGCTTCCAGCATCTGCTGTCGAGCAAGTTCGAACTCACGGGTGAAGGATCGGTTGCGGCAGGCCCGGTAGGCCGTCATGCTTCCGCCGGAACGGATTGGAAGATGAACACGGAAATGCTGACCTACTCGCGCTCCAAGGGCGTGTTCGCCGGCTTAACCCTGGAAGGTGCCGTGGTCGAGCAGGACAACGACTCGACTCGCGCCATTTACGGGAAGCACATGACGTTCCGGAACATTCTTTCGGGCAAGGCGTCAACCCCGGCAAGCGCGGACGCGTTCTTGAAGGCCGTGTCCGAAGCAGGCCAACAGGCGAAGGTCGCCGAAGCTAGAGAAGACAAGAAGTAAGCGAGTTTGGGAACTGGCGTGGGAAAGTTGATTTCAGCCGACCGGGATCCGGACGTGGTTCCGGTCGGTTTCCCAAGGCTCCTCAAAAATGGAGAGATATGTATGATGGTCAATCTGCGTAGATGTCTTTGGGCGCAACTAGCCTGCCTGATTCTCTGGCCTGCTCTTTCCCTGGCACAGTCATCCGATCTGGTACAAAACCTGGCGGCCTGCAAGGCTGGCCGAGAGACTTGCGATCGCTCCAAGTTGAGCCCATCGCAAGCGGCCGAAGTGGACGTGACCAGCCGCGAGCGCAATGTTTCCAATTGCAGAAATGGCCTCAACGACTGCGACCGTTCGAAACTTACTGGACCGCAAGCGATTGCATTGGCCGTGGCCGATCACCAGCGTAACGTCTCCGACTGCAAAGACGGCATAGCCTCTTGCAACCCTTCACGATTAACTCAATCCGAGGCTCGTGAATCGTCAGTGGCCGCACAGCAGCGCAACCTCTCCGACTGCAAGGATGGGATAGGCGATTGCGATCGCTCCAAGCTGAGTCCAGCAGAAGCGGTGGACGTTAATAGTGCCAGGCGCCAACTCAATGTATCGGACTGCAAGAATGGCCTGGGGCTCTGCGATCACTCCAAGCTGACTGGTTCGGAAAGCGTTGAAGTCGCTGCGGCGGAACACCAGCGCAATGCGCAGAATTGTCAGAATGGCTGGAATGAGTGCGACCGTTCTAAGCTCACACCGTTCGAAGCAGGTCAAACGGACGTTGCCGAACACCAGCGCAATATCTCCGAGTGCAAGAACGACCAGGAAACTTGCGACTATTCCAAACTGACTCCAACCGAAGCCAAGATGCTGGCCGACGCCGAGCAACAACGTAACTATACAGCCTGTCTAAAGGGCCACGGTTATTGTGATCGCTCTCGTCTAACTCCCTCGGAAGCAAAGGCGATACCCTCCGAGACCAAGCCCTTGCGCTGACAGGCGCCGGCGAAGGACGGAAGCTTAGGTTAGATCGTGAGGATATTGGGATTGAATTTTGAGCCAGGAGAATCTTGATATGAAGGTGCGCCAAGTTATCCTGTTCGCGCTGGCAATCGCCGGCATCGCAGCTTTATCACTGCTGGCAAGGGCACAGTCACTGGTCGATTCGGCAGACTCCTCCGGCTCAGTAGCCTCCGCCAGTACGACGCAGATCCTTCCAGATCTAACCTACGTGCGTCCGACGCAGAAAACGAAGATTCGCAACTATGCCTTCGATGCCTTCGGCCCGTACCCCATAGTCGGCGCGGCGTTCGCGGCGGGCATTAACCAGGGGCAGAACACTCCGCCGGAATGGAAACAAGGAGCGGAGGGTTACGGCAAGCGGTTTGCGTCCGACTTCGGAATCGCGGCGGTCACTACAACGACACGCTATGCGCTAGCGCAAGCCTTCAAGGAAGACACGTTGTACTACCGCTGTGAGTGCAAAGGAGTGTTTCCGCGGCTGGGCCATGCCGTGATTTCCACCTTTACAGCACGCCGCGGCGAAGACGGCCATCGCGTGTTTTCTATCCCGGCTCTGGTCGCCCCGTATGCTGGCACCATGACCGCCGTGTATGCGTGGTATCCGGGCCGTTACGAAGCCGCGGACGCGCTCCGCATGGGCAATTACACCTTGCTGGGGTATATCGGCGGAAACATCGCCCTGGAATTCCTCTATAGCGGGCCACATTCCTTGCTCTCTCGCATGCATCTGAACAAGGAACATGGAGCACAAGGTTCGGGTTCACGGCTTTGATCGGCACGCAATGTGTTTATTGGTGACACAGGAAGGGCACCGGCAAAACCGAGTAATCGTGCAGAATCACGTTGAGTCGTTGGATAGCAGTCAGCTAGGCCGCTGACTTTCGCATCTCTTTCATATAGCTGTTCATGGACTGCGTCAACTGGGCGTCCACCTCGTCCGCGATCGTCATGACATCCAGCAAAACCAGGCTGAAGTCAAGCGCGTTCAGATTGCTCTGCAACGTTCCGAAGATGGTCACCTGGAGTATTCGCGATTCGTGCACCAGCATGGCGGGAGTGTAGCCCTGCAGATATCGCAGCTTTCCATGGGCTACGGCCGCCGCGGAAAAGATGGCATCGCTGTCCTTGTCAGTCGCGCGGGGCTTGCCCAGGCGGAGAGCCAGGTCTTCAACCAGCTTAGGGAGATGTCCCGTGCGCTCCTGATCGCTAAGCGAAACCAGATTTAGTTCACTGCTCTGCTTCGTCCGCGCCAACCAGCCATCGACAATCGTGGTAGTGCATCGCCGCAGGATCGCGCTCACGCTTTCCTTGTCCACCCGTTTAATGGGTTTGCGGTTAACTACTCTTTCTCTGACCAACTCGGTGAACCGCCCAATCTCGAATGGTTTCACGACGATTTCGTCCGCCTCCAGAAGGATCGCGGCCATGGCGCTTTGCACGTCGGGGTAGCCGCTGACCAGCATAGTCAGCGCGTTCGGTTGGGAATGGCGCATCGCGGAGACCACCGTAAAACCGTCCCCTGGGTTGGGCATATGAAGGTCGGAGATGAGCACGTCAAAGTTCTGGGTAGCGATTCGTCTCAGAGCCTCAGTCACGCTGTCGGCACCAACTACGTCAAATCCCTTGCGCTCAAGGCCTTGCGTCATCATGGCGCGAACAGCCGAATCGTCGTCCACCAGCAAAACTCTGTGGCCAGCCCTGGGTTCGGTAGGATTCATACGACACCGCCTTCCTGACACGAACAATGCCAGTTTAAACCCCTTTTTTTGCAAAACTGTGCAATTTTGACCAGTCGTCCCATTTTGGGCAACGTATTATTCGGCATGTTCGATCGGGCAGTCATGGGTTAGCGTCGGAAACGTCGACATTCGGACCCTTACGACTGCTCCACTTTCTGTACATAGACGCGCACGTTTCGGGCCGGACTCAACCTGAGTTCGGCCTTTTTCGCTACAGACAATTCTTAGTTGGCGCCCTGAGACTCAAAGCCGGCTAGGCTTTTGCCGGGTTTGGGAAACCCAACATACTCAGACGGTGTACGTGAACCGCTACGCTCCGCTCCCAGGTGGGGGACGCGCGACAGAGGCGGAAGGTGTACGTGGACAATTCCGTTCCTAACCGCATAGAGCACCAGTTCGGCGATGGAATGAAGCCTGAGCTTGCGCAAGATATTGCTTCGATGCGTTTCTGCCGTCGCCAATGAGACGTTCAGGATGGTGGCGATTTCCTTGGAAGCCTTGCCCTCACTGACGAGCTGCACGACCTCGCGCTCCCGTGGTGACAATCTGGTTACCTTGTCCGGAGCCGGACCAGCTCGATGCCGCTTGTAACCATCGATTATCAGGTCGGACACTCGTGAGCTGAAAATGGTCTTTTGCCGTTGCAGGGCCTCCACTGCTGTCATCAGATCCTCGGATGCGTCGGACTTAAAAACCCAGCCGCGAATACCCGCCTCCAGGCACTCTCGAATCACGTGCTCGGAGTCCACGGCGGTAAGTACCAGTATTACCTGGTCCGGATTGTGTTTCAGGATCTGCCGTGCGGCGTCCAGACCGTTCAGTTCTGGCATGCAAATGTCCAAAATCAGAAGATCTGGTTTCAACTGCCTGCATTTCTCAACCGCATCCCGTCCGTCAGCGGCCTCTCCGCAAACCTCCCATCCGGGGTGAGACCTAAGCATTGCGCACAGCCCGAAACGGAATATCGGATGATCGTCAGCCACTAAAATGCTAAACCTTTTCATAGAACCTCCCCCACAGTCAGGGCTTAAATTATCAGGAGGTTGTAATGCTGTCTGAGCACTATTGCTCACCCGTCACGATTCGTGCCACAAGGCGAAAGTTGTGAAGGAGCCGACCTGGCGCTGCTTGGGATAGCACGGGGTCAGTGGCGTGACATTCAATCGTGCAGCACTACGTTGAGCAGCGAGCTGTGGACCTGCAGACCGCCGTTGTAATGGATGAAACCCAATTTCCGGAAACGGTTCATGAAAAAGCTCACTCGCGACCGAGTAGTACCAATCATCTCGGCCAGGGTTTCCTGACTGATCTTGGGAATCACGGTCTCCGGCACACCTTCTTTGCCAAAATGAGCGAGCAATAGAAGAACGCGGGCCAGTCTCTTTTCACTGGAGTTGAACAGTTGGTCCACCAGATCCTCTTCGTAACGGACATTCCGCGCCAGCAAATAGGCTACGAACAAATCGGAAAACGTGTGTTCACGGTGAAGCGCATTCATCATCGCTTGCTTGTCCACGCGCAGCAATGCGCAATCCGTCATCGCCTCTGCGGATCCCATGCGCACGATCTGGCCGGCCAGCGCGCCTTCGCCAAAGAAATCTCCTTCCTTCAATATGCCGATGGTCGCTTCCTTACCCGTCTTGGAGACGACGGTGAGCCTCACTTTGCCGGCTTGGATGTAGAAGACAGCGTCCGCCCTGTCTCCTTGAGTGAACACGACTTTTTTTTGGGGAACCGCCAGGAACTTCCTGCCGTCGCCGATGGTGGCGAGGAAAGTGTGCGGATCGAACTCGCGTGCCTTTTTAGTCAGCGCGACGGGAGTCATGGTTGGGTGCCCCCCTCAGGAGACTGCTAGGACGATTTGCCGCGGCATCGGGTACTTCCTAAGCGTCTCAGCGCACCCATACCGCCAGCCATACTAGCGCGGCCCAACTCTTACGGGTGAACTCTTAGTAAGTCTTAGCGCAACGCAGGCAGTGCAAATTAGTGACAATACTTAACTTATTGCATCGATACGCCCCCCCCAAAAAAATCCCGGATCGCATAGAGTTTTAGTTGCAGCTTAGGATTTTTTGCGCTACGATTTCGTGCATACGGATACGATTCCTAAAGAAAGGAGCGCTACCATAATGGCACGCAACGGAAACGGCAGGCACTATGAGTCGATGAAGCGAGATGATGTTCCGCAGGGCCGCAAAGGAAAACATCGCAAAGCGGTGTCGGACATTCTGGCCGACCTGTCAAAGTTGAGCCCCCAGCAAGCCATCAAGGTCCCGCTCAGCACTCTGAACGGCGAGAAGATGCAGAATCTCAGGTCGGCTTTGAACCGGGTCACGCGAGAGAAAAATATCCCGGTGGTAACCTCGAGCGACGAGCAATATCTGTACGTTTGGAAAGCGGACTCCTCCGGGAAAGCGAACGCAAGCGAGTAGCAGACTGCGGGCAAAACGAAAGCATCTCCGACTGGCAACGGTGCCTTTCTCTTCCAGCCGGTGACTCGTGTCGATCCTGTGAGGCACGAACGCCAATCCACAGCAAGCCCCATACCTACCGGAATTTGCTGACGATCATTGCATTCTCGCTCTGCAGATTCGCTTAGCGTAGAATGGCACTCGTGTTTCTCAACTAGCTATAATTATGCCGCTTATAATAACATAAAATGTTTGATTCTGTCTGTTCTAGGACGGCAACTATCTGACTGGGGGTATGTCATGCTTTTTACATGACAAAAAGAGATCCTTTAAGCCGTGTCCCGATTTTGTCCGTTAGCCCCATGACCTTGGTTTGTCCACTATGCGGTGCCAGACCAGGGCACGAATGCAAAACCAGTTGCGGCGGGGAACTCGAAATAGTCCATGTCGCCAGAGTCAGGGCTGCCGCAGCCGCCAAGAAGCAGAAAAAATAACTACGGACTTATCACCGAGCCAACTATATTATTGCCAAACGATAAGCTCAGTCGTGCAGAACCACATTGAGCAGCGAACTGTGGACCTGTAATCCGCCTTCTATGCCGCCGGCGTATTGAATGAAGCCCAGCTTCCTGAACCGGTTCATAAAAAAACTCACTCGCGATCGGGTGGTTCCGACCATATCTGCCAAGGTTTCCTGGCTCATCTTGGGAACCACGGTCTCAGGCACTCCCTCTTTGCCAAAATGAGCGAGCAAGAGAAGGACGCGGGCTAACCGCTTCTCGCTGGAATTAAACAACTGGTCAACCAAGTCTTCTTCGTAACGGATATTCCGCGCCAGTAAATAGGCCACGAACAGATCGGAAAACGTATGTTCGCGATGAAGCGCTTCCATCATCGCCTTTTTGTCGATCCGCAGAAGGTCACAATCGGTCAAGGCAGCCGCCGATCCCATGCGCAGAGCCTGGCCTGCCAGCGCACCTTCACCAAAGAAGTTTCCCTCCCTTAACATGCCGATGGTCGCTTCTCTGCCCGTCTTGGATACGACGGTGAGCTTTACCTTACCGGTCTGGATATAGAAGACTGCATCCGCTCCGTCTCCCTGCGCGAAGATCGTTTGCTTCTTGGCAACAGCCAGATTCTTCCGGCCAGCGCCAATGGTTGCCAGGAAAGTGTTGGGATC
Source organism: uncultured Acidobacteriota bacterium (assembly GCA_963696635.1). GTDB lineage: Bacteria > Acidobacteriota > Terriglobia > Terriglobales > Acidobacteriaceae > JABDBE01. Next base: position 29,085 of record CAVOKX010000016.1, on the reverse strand, counting down.
GAACTCGCGCTTCTTCTTACCGGGCGATTTACCGTTAGATGCGTTGGAAAGACTCATCACCCACAATTCTAGTACAAGGGCGTCGTTAATTGGCATAAATCGTGACTAAGTCGACGGCCAATTTATTTTAATCCGGGGTTCCAAAGTGAGCCATTCTGCACAGTATTTCGCAAGCAGATGAGCGAATCTGGAGATGCCTCATAAAGAGCCATGGGCGTGTCAAACCAGGCGGCCCATGTGCTCTCCTGAGGTGGGCTTCCAGCAGACGAGAGGACTGAAATGCGCCGCGAAGATCTAATGAGCCCTGACCTGCTTAGCGAAATTGTGTTGCTAGGAAGTGCAGCGCTGATAGTCGTCGCATGGTTGTTGATCGTCGTGGCCGCGCTCACACAACCGGCCGCGCTGGCATGATAAGAGTGTGGGGAATCGCTCAGCGCGATGTAACTACCCCGCACAAACGAGACCATCTCGCGATTGACATTCCGATCCCGTGAGACTAGGGTGGTAATTGAGTGAGGACATCTTCTCACTCTTTCAGGTCTCCTGAACTAAGTCAGCCCATCTGAAGTTTCCCCTCTTAGCTCTTCTATCAATCTGTGGAGGTTGATCAATGTTTGCTCGAAATGTTGCTCTACGCCTGAAGCCAAATACGCTGGCCGAATTCACGCAGACTCTTGAGAAGGAAGTGATCCCCATGCTGCGGAAGCAGAAGGGATTCCAGGACGAAATCACATTCTGCAATCTGGGTGGAATGGATATCATCGCCATCAGTCTTTGGGACACGAAGGAGCACGCGGAAGCATACAACACAGCGGGATACCCCGAAGTCCTCAAGATCCTGAATAAGGTATTGGACGGCAGCCCGAGGGTGCGAGTCTCTGATGTCATTAGCTCGACGCTTCACAAGACGGCAGTTGGCGTTGCCGCCTAAACGACTGAGGCGGCTCCGTAGTCGCCTCGGCTTTCATCTCACGGTCTACGTATTCTTTGGAGAAGTCTATGACAGCAATGGTTCAAGTCGGCACTATTCTGGTCGAGCAGGGTCCGGTTATGGCGGGAGCTCTTGGGCTCCAAAGTGAGCCTTACTCGGCGAACTGGGGATTGGTTAAAGCGCTCGATGGCTTCGCCCTTGATCGCAAGATCCAAGCCGCCGGATGGAGCTTCTTTTTCATGGCGGCAGAAGTTAAGGTGATGTTCTTTGGCGCAATCGGGACGAGGAGTCTCCAGAACGCATTGCAGCGAATGTTGAAAAAAGTGAAACCGTTGAACTTCAATTGTCTTGAAGTGACTGGAATCGTTGGCAAACGATTTCTAGGCGTGCCCTACACCGTCGTTTCGGCGCACTCCCGCCATATCCAAAAGAGTTGTTACCTCGACGGTGCCGATGGACGGCACAGGTCCCAGCGCGCTGCCGAGATGGCCAGGGGCTGAGCGCATTCTACACTTCGGAAAGCGGACTATGACACTTGACACTATGAAAACGAACCAGGATCGAACTCTCGAGGAAATCCTTGAGTCCGCTGTGGTCGTCAGTTGGGCAGACCTGATGCGCGGCGTTCAAACCGGATTGATTCATATTGAATACGCCTTCGCTCCGGGGGGGACGCTGGATTATCTAAAGCTTTGGTCATCAATTACTCCCGGCCATTGGCTTCTGGCCTGTGAGTATTGGATGACGACTTCCACCTTTCATAGTTGCGGCGTCAGCTTCGATAATGGATACCAATCCCAAAATCTGGCGCACATTTTGGAATCCGTGATGCAGCACCAGGACAGTTTTTCCCTTCCCACCGACTTCGGCCGGCAAGGACTGCTGCAGATTCCGACTCCGACAGAAGAAGAAATTACAGCAGCAACCGCATCGGTGAGCGAAGCCTTCGCCCACCTGGGCTCAGCGCTCGCCGAGCCTGCGCTGGCCTGAATCGTGGGGCATTGATCCACGGGCATTGATTTACTTCGCCTTGGGTCTCAGCCTGCGCAGAAGAATGCGTTTTCAGCTTCTCATTTTCTGGGCCGGGCGACTTCACGAAAAATGCGAGGGTTAGCCCAGCCAAGCATCCGACGTTTTTAGTGTGGCCAGTTCGGGGTCGCTGGCCATTTACTTTTCCGCGCTCGCTAAACGCCGATCTCGATGCGGATCTGTACGGGGCTGGCCAGTGCCGAGCTCACACTTTTCTCCCGGCTTGGCGCCACAAGTAGGGCACCGAACCGTCAGCGCTTGTTTCTGTTTGGCTGTCATAGCTATATATTGCAGCGTTGCTCGGCAAAAAGCTGTTCAATTGTGATCAGAATCACATCAAAACCGGGCTTCTTTCGTTTTCTTTCGCGTTGAATGGCGAATTCGGCATCGCATCCATGGCCGGCAGCGCAAGCAAACGGGAAAACCACGACCGTTGCGCGATGAAAGTGGCCCAGCTTTCCTTTTCGAACTGAGCATTCTTGACCAGACTTAAGACTCCCGAAAATGAGAAAGTCACAGCAGACTATTTTGCGAGCGAGACGAAGTGTGCAGTACGTTTCGTCCGGAAATCGTGCCTCTCTGTCCACGCAACCCGCAGCAGTAGAGCATCACCGGGCAAGCGAAGGATGAACCGGCAAAAGGAAGCACAATGCGTATTATCCCTTCCATTCGTTCGCTGTTGTTCGCGCTCGTAATGCTGGCCATCTCGGCGGCATCATTCGCACAAATCGGTGTATCCATTAATATGGCCCCGCCCGCCCTGCCCGTGTATGAGCAACCGCCGCTTCCTGCAGAGGGCTACATCTGGACGCCCGGCTATTGGGCGTACGACGCGGGCGATTACTACTGGGTGCCAGGCACATGGGTCATGGCCCCGCAACCCGGTTTCCTCTGGACCCCAGGCTATTGGGGCTGGCGCAACGGCGGCTATGCTTTCAATGAAGGCTACTGGGGTCCGCATGTAGGCTTCTATGGCGGAATCAATTATGGCTACGGCTACACCGGCGAGGGCTACCAGGGCGGCCGCTGGAACAATGGACAGTTCCAATACAATCGTTCGGTCAACAACGTGAACGTCACCAACATTCACAACACGTACAACACCACGGTGATCAACAATACGACGGTGAACCGGGTCAGCTACAACGGGGGTAATGGCGGAATCACCGCGCGTCCAATGGCTCAAGATCAGGCTGCGGCGCATGAGAAACATATCGCTCCCGTAGCCGCTCAAACTCAACATGCGCAGGCTGCCCGCGCTAACCCGCAGCAACGGGTTGCCGTGAACCAGGGCAAACCGGCAATCGCAGCGACTCCGAAGCCGGGAGCATTTAGTGCCGGCGTACCGGCCAAACAGGCGGGAGCACCTTACAAGGCCGCCGAGAACAAGGCGGCTGAGACCAAGGCAAACGCTGCAACTCGTACGAATGAAAATAAGGCGGCTGCGACCAAAGCGGCTGCGACTCGCGCGAACGAGAATAAGGCAGCCACGCAAAGGGCGGCGAAGCCTGCTCCTGGTACTCCGACTGCAGCTCGTCAGCAGCCTCAGAAAGCACCGCATGCCCAGGCCGCACCTGAGAAAGCGGCGGCTCGACCACAGACCGCCAAGGCGACCACGCCAAAACCTGAGAATGCATCGCATGCCCAGGCCGCGCCTTAGAAAGCAGCGCCTCGTCCGGCGAGCACTCCTCATCCACAAGCGGCAGCTCGACCCGAGAATGCGCCTCACGCTCAACCCCAGGCTCATCAGGAGGCTGCTGCCCGACCACAGGCTGAAGCCCATCCAGCGGAGAAAGAGTCTCGCCCTGAAGAACGGCGACCCTAGTAGCGAAACCGATGGCTTTCACCACACGGCTCGTAGCGCACGCTACGAGCCGTGCGTTTTGGCCAGGCATCGCAATCTTAATTCTTTAGAGGTGAGCAATCTTGCTCAGACGCGAAAGCATACATCTGTCATTCTTTATTCTGCTGAATGTGTCGAGAGAGCGACGACCGCCACTTCGCAGCTCTCATTCTTAGGTCGCGGCGGCTGAAGTCTCAACCAATTCACATCGAAGCGACCACATCCAGCCGATTGGCATTCTTCATCCGTGTGTATGCCGTGGAACCTCCGGCGGACACGATTCGACCCTAAAAGCTCTCGAACGCTGAGATTCGGGCAAGACCTCGAAGCGGATGAGAGTCAGCCCGCGAACAAGAAAGGTAAAAGTTTATGCCGTTAATCCAACTCCTGGAAGTTCTCATCGTGGTGGGTGTTCTGCTGTGGCTGGTCAATCGCTTCATTCCCATGCAGGCATCCATCAAGTCAATTTTGAATGGCGTGGTGGTCATCGCCGTCGTGCTGTGGCTGCTGAATGTATTTGGACTGTTTCACTCGCTTTCCGCGATCCACATCGGAAAAGGATGACGACTGGAAAGAGCGTAGGAACACTTTGCACCAAGACAAGATATCGAGACAACGCAACCAGGCAGGCACCTGCCAAGGAGACACTTATGAAAATGAAGCTGTTGTTCGCAGCTGGAATCGCACTGAGCTTGAGCGCACTGGCTCAAACCAATCCCCAAACCATTACCGCCCTCGAGCCCATCGCTCAGACGCCCACCTTCCGCGTGGTCGTAGTCAGCCGCACCACGCCAGCGGTCAACTATAGGCATCACAGCGGCGCTACGAAGGTGGATTTCGCGGGCACCGATCTTATGCCCTCAGCGGATGGTCAAGCCGAAGTGAACAGCAAGCGCGGAACGATTGAGGTCAAAGCGGAATTCGGCAACCTGCAGAAACCCACAACGTTCGGCAACGAGTATCTGACCTATGTTTTGTGGGCAATTTCACCGGAAGGCCGCGCCGTAAACCTGGGCGAGGTGTTAGTCGGCGACAACAATCGCAGCAAGCTGAACGTGACCACGGACCTTCAGGCTTTCGCCCTGATCGTCACCGCGGAACCTTATTACGCCGTGCGGCAACCCAGCAACGTGGTGGTCCTCGAAAATGTTATTCGCAAGGACACCAAGGGAACCATCGAGACGGTGGACGCGAAGTACGAACTCATGGAGCGCGGCGGTTATATTCCGACCGGCTACAAGTTCGACCCGGTGGTTCTGAATGCCAAGTTGCCGTTGGAATTCTTTGAGGCGCGCAACGCGGTGCGTATCGCGCAATCCGAAGGCGCCGAGCAGTACGCCCCCGAGAGCTATCAGAAAGCCGTCCAGTTGATGAACAACACCGACGAATATGCCACCCGAAAGAACGTCCCGAACAAGCCACTGATCGCAGTCGCCCGCGAGACCGTACAAACAGCCGAAGACGCCCGCGCGATCGCCGTCAAGAAGATGGATGACATCCGACTGGCCAACGAACGCCAGGCCTCCACGGATGCACAGACCGAGTCGCAAGCCCAAGCCGACGACGCAACCCGGCAGAAGCAGCAGGCCCAGTCTGATGCGGCAAAGGCGCAATCCGACATGGCCGCAAGTCAGGCAGCCTCAGCGGCGGCGGTCACCGCGGCTCAGGCCGACGCCGACCAATCCCGCTTAGCGGCGCAGCAAGCCGAAACCGACAAAGCCGCCATGCGCGCCCGGTTGTCCGGGCAGTTGAATTCCATTCTCCAAACTCGTGACACCGCACGCGGCCTCATCGTCAGCATGTCCGATGTATTGTTTGACACCGGACAATATTCGTTGAAGCCGGGAGCCCGCGAGAAGCTGGCGAAAGTCGCCGGCATTCTGCTGGCCTACCCCGGACTCAACATTGAAGTCGGCGGCTACACCGATAATGTCGGCGGCGATGAAATGAATCAGAAGCTGTCGGAGAATCGTGCCACCTCGGTGCGCGATTATCTGGTGCAGCAAGGCGTAACCGCGAATTCCGTCAGCGCCAGAGGTTTCGGCAATACCCTGCCGGTAGCCTCAAACGATAGCTCAGCCGGCCGCCAGCAGAACCGGAGAGTTGAACTTCTCGTATCAGGCGACGCCATCGGCAACCCGGCTAATGTCACCACAGGAAGTTTGCAGTAAAGCAAGAATGCTCAGTGAGATGCAAATGGAGGCAACACCCATGAAACTAGTAGGAATTATCGGTACAGCAGTTCTCTCGTTGACCCTGGGAGCCGCAGTTCCCGTTTACGCGCAGCAGGAGGAACGCGGACAGGACGAACATGCACAACAGGAAGATAAAAAGGTGCAGCAGGATAAGCCTGCTCAGCAAGAGGAGAAACGCGGGCAGCCCGAGGAGAAAAAGGCGCAACAGGAAAAGCCTGCTCAGCAAGAGGAGAAGCACGCACAGCAAGAAGAGAAAAAGCCACAGCAGGAAAGGCCTGCCGCGCAACACGAGCAGCAGGCACAGCGCGCTAACGGCAACCACGGCCGCATTCCTGATGACCGTTTTCGTGCCAATTTTGGTCGCGAGCACGCGTTCGTCATTAATCGGCCTGTCATCATCGAAGGGCAACCTCGCTTCCAGTACGGAGGTTACTGGTTCGGATTCGGTGAGCCCTGGCCAGTAGGATGGGCTTACACCGACAACGTTTACGTCGACTACGTTGATGGAGGCTACTATCTGTACAACCCGTTCCATCCCGGCATCCGCATCGTAGTCATCGTATTTTGACGTCCACACCCGTTGCAGGATGTTGAACGTTCCTGCCGGAATGTAGGGACAAAGGAGCAAGACATGCTTGGAACTATCTTAATCGTGATTTTGGTCTTAGCCCTCTTTGGAGCTCTTCCACGCTGGTCGCACAGCCGGGATTGGGGTTATGCCCCGACCGGTGGCGTGGGACTGATCCTATGCATCGTGGTCATTCTCCTGGTTCTTGGTCGCATTTAAGCCATGCACCGGTTGTCAATCTCGGCAGGCGCCGTAATTAAAGGGTGGCGCCTGCTTTCGATCCGCGTGGTGGCATCTCTTCTCTTAGTGCTGATGTGCAGCGGCGGCTCGTCCGCATACTCCGTTCTGACCCACGAAGAAATCGTGGACCTGCTGTGGGCCGATGAGATTCGCCCGCTGTTGCTCAAGCGATATCCGGGCTTATCGGAGGACCAGATCAAAGAGGCACACGCTTATGCCTATGGAGGCGCCGTCATCCAGGATCTTGGTTACTACCCATTTGGCAGCAAGGAATTCAGCAACCTGGTGCATTACGTTCGCAGCGGAGACTTCGTTCGCGAGCTGCTGCTCGAGAGCCAGGATGTGAACGAGTACGCCTTCGCGCTGGGCGCGCTGGCACACTATGCCTCCGATATTGCCGGCCATCCCGCAGTCAACCAATCGGTCGCGATCGAGTATCCAAAGTTGCGAGCCAAGTTCGGCAAGTCAGTCAAGTATGCGCAGGATAAGACGGCACATTTGAAAACCGAGTTCGGCTTCGACATGGTCCAGGTTGCGAAGAATCGTTACGCATCGCAGCAGTACCACGATTTCATCGGGTTTCAAGTGTCCAAGCCCCTGCTGGAGCGAGTCTTCCCGGCAGTATACGGAGTGGAACTGAAAGAAGTATTGACCCACGAGGATCTTGCCATCGGTTCGTATCGTTACTCCATCAGCCGGCTGATCCCGGAGATGACCCAGGTCGCCCTGCAGACCCACAAGAAAGACATGATGCGCGAACAGCCCGACTTCGCAAAACGAAAATTTCTCTACCGTCTTTCCCGCTCCGATTATGAAAAAGATTGGGGAAAGGACTACGTGAAACCTGGAATCGGCACCCGGGTCCTGTCAACCCTCTTGCGATACATGCCAAAAATCGGCCCCTTCAAGGCGATGGCATTTAATAATCCGACCCCGCAAACCGAAGACCTGTATTTCAAGAGCATCAATACAAGCGTCGATCAATACCGGGCTTTTCTCGAACAGGTGCGCACTGCCTCGCTGGTGCTTCACAATTGTGACCTGGATAGCGGCAACTTGACCAAGGCAGCAGAATACTCGCTCACTGACGACACCTATGCGAAGTTGCTTTCCCGGTTATCAGCCAAGAAGTTCGATTCGACACCGCCGGACCTGCGCGCCAACATCCTGAACTTTTATTCTGACCTCTCTGCGCCCATCGACACCAAAAAAGACCGCACCCGCTGGCAGAACGTCCTAACATCCCTGGACCAATTACGGTTGGCCACTCCGGCCCCGGTCATCGCAAGCGTACACCGACCTTGACGCAATCCGCGAGTATATTGCCGAAGATAACCCCGGCGCCGCCGCCCGCGTACTCATCGAGATTTTTGATGCTATCCGGGATTTGGCGCCGTTCCCTCACGAAGAGCGCATCGACCTGACTTCACGCCCGTTGCGTTTCTGGCGCGTGCGGGATTACCTCATTGCTTATGCGTATCAGGAGCGGCCCTTGTGGGTGGTTGCGGTCCTGCATGGCAGCCGCAGTCCGCGTGTTATGGCCGCGATTCTAAAGGGCGGGGGAGTAGACCAGCACGGTCAACTCCATGGATTTTCCGGATTGCGATATCCCTTGGCTTCCCTGTGCCGCAAACGTAGAATGCTTCTGAAAAGGGGGAGCCTACATGGTGAAACTCAAAGTGAATGGGATCGATCGCAGCTTTGATGGCGATCTGCACATGCCCCTGCTGTGGTACCTGCGTGACGTGCTCGGACTGACGGGAACAAAATTCGGCTGCGGTATTGCGCTTTGCGGCTCCTGCACCGTTCATCAGGACGGGGAAGCCATCCGATCATGCATTACGCCGATGAGCGCGACCGCGGGGAACGAGATTCGAACGATCGAAGATGTCGGCGCAAATGGCCTGCATCCGGTGCAGAAAGCGTGGATGGAGCTGAACGTTCCGCAGTGCGGATACTGTCAGTCCGGGCAGATCATGCAGGCGGTTTCCCTTTTAAGGAGCAAGCCTCATCCTACGGACACGGACATCGATGAGGCCATGGCGGGCAACATCTGCCGCTGTGGAACCTACCAACGAATTCGCCAGGCGATCAAGCTGGCAGCGGGGAAAATCGTATGAGCCCCATCGAGAACGTAAGCCGGCGGAGATTCCTCAAAGGAGCTTTTGGCGCGGGAGCGCTTGTCCTCACCGTGCGTTATATCCCACCCATGCTGGCGCAGGGACCGCCAACCGATGGTCAAGTCTTCGATCAAACTGATGTTGATCGCGCAACCTTTCATCCGAACATCTTTGTCGGCATTCAGCGGGACGGAACCGTCTACATCGTGGCCCACCGGTCGGAGATGGGAACGGCCATCCGCACCTCCTTGCCACTCGTGCTTGCGGACGAACTTGACGCCGACTGGAAGCGGGTGAAGATCGACCAGGCGATTGGCGATAAGCGCTATGGTGAGCAAAATACCGACGGCTCACGTTCGATACGAGTTTTTTTTGACACCATGCGCGAGTGCGGTGCTGCGGCGCGTTGGATGTTGATCCAGGCGGCGGCGCTGCAGTGGAACGTCCCTGCAGCGGAGTGCTCGACCGAGCTTCACACGGTGGTCCACAAGTCAACGGGCCGGAGCGTGGGTTACGGGGAACTGGCGGCATCGGCGGCGAGCCTTCCGGTGCCGACGAAAGAACAGATTCAGCTGAAAAAGCCGGCGGAGTGGCGCTATATCGGGAAGGGCATGATCAGCGTCGACCTGGAAAATCTTTGCACCGGAAAAGCGATGTATGGAATGGATGCGCGGCTGGATGGCATGGTGTATGCATCCATCGAACGTCCTCCGGTCTTCGGCGGGAAAGTGAAAACGCTGGACGATCAGGAAGCGTTGAAGGTTGCGGGAGTGCATCAGACCGTAAGCATCGATCCGTTTAAGCCTCCCGCGGCCTTCCAGCCGTTGGGGGGTGTTGCGGTAGTTGCGGACAACACCTGGGCTGCTTTCCAGGGCCGCAAGAAGCTGAAGATAACCTGGGACAACGGGCCGAACGAATCCTACGACTCGGTTGCATATAAGAAAGAGCTCAGCGAAACGGCGCACAAGTCGGGCAAGGTCATCCGCAATGTGGGCGACTCGGATAAAGAATTGGCCGCTGCCAAAAATGTGGTGGAAGCCGATTACTACGTCCCACTACTGGCGCACGCTGCGATGGAGCCCTTGGTGGCGCTGGCCGAATTCAAGGACGGAAAAGTCACGGCTTGGGCGCCGACGCAAAATCCTCAGGCGGTGCAGGCAATTGTCTCCTCCGAACTCGGCATTCCGAAAGAGAACGTGATCTGTAACGTCACATTATTGGGCGGAGGGTTTGGGCGAAAATCCAAGCCTGACTACGTTGCCGAAGCTGCGGTCTTGTCAAAAAAGCTGGGCCGGCCGGTGAAAGTTGTGTGGACACGGGAAGACGACATCAAGTTTGACTATTACAACGCGGTGGCTGCGATGTACCTGAAGGCCGCCGTCGATGACAAGGGAAAACCCACGGCGTGGCTGCAGCGATCGGTGTTTCCTCCCATCACCTCCATCTTCGACGTGACCCAGGTTTATGGCGATCCGCCGCACCTGGCGCAGGGTTGGACGGATCTTCCCTATGATCTGCCCAACATTCGCATCGAGAACGGTCCCGCGCAGGCTCATGTCAGGATCGGTTGGCTGCGGTCGGTGGCCAACATCTATCACGGTTTTGGCATTCAGTGTTTCACGGATGAGTTGGCCCATCGCGCCAACCGCGATCCGGTCGAGTATCTGCTGGACCTTATCGGAACGCCTCGCACTTTGGATTTCACCAACGTGCAGTATCCGAACTATGGCGCGGATTATAAAACCTATCCCTGGGAGACTGGCCGCTTGCGGAAGGTTGTCGAAATGGTTGCGGAAAAATCCGGGTGGGCGAAAAAGAAGAGTGCGAAAGGGCACGGATTTGGAATCGCCGCCCACCGCAGTTTTTTGACTTACGTAGCGACGGTGGTTGAAGTGGAGGTGAACGACCAGGGCGAGATTCGGATTCCCCGTGTGGATACAGCGGTGGATGCGGGGCTGGTCGTGAATCCAGAAATAACCTGCGCGCAATTCGAAGGCGCCGCGGTTTTCGGCACGAGCATTGTGCGCAGCGGAGAGATCACTGCCAAGAGCGGCGTAATCCAGCAATCGAATTTCAACGATTACCCGGTGGCTCGCATCAACGAAGTGCCAGCGCAAACCAACGTCTACATTACGGAGAGCACCGCGCCGCCCGCCGGGGTGGGAGAGCCGGGAGTGCCACCATTTGTGGCCGCTTTTTGTAACGCGATTTTCGCGGCTAGCGGCAAACGGGTCCGGGATTTGCCGCTCTCGAGCAACAGCAATTTCGGTTAAGGCTGACGGCGCCCGATAACAGGCCGCGGAACGAGTGATGAATCGGCAGTTAAGTTTTCAAAGGTGCGGCTTCCCACAGGCTGCTGGAACAAATCCATTTTGAGCTCATCCGCGCCCGCAGGGGCTGAAGTCCGGGCTTTTGTGGCACGTTGCCGCACGAGTAAAACTCGTGGCCTCCCCGATTCGACACACTCAGAGTAGTTTTTTCAGAGTAGTTTTTCAGCGGCCAGTTCCAGCCGCACTGTGGTTACTCGAAAGGAGTTCCCGGTGGTAACCATCCAGGGGGCAAACTTCTGATAAACGAACGGCTGAGACCGAACTTATCCTCCAGCAGCAGAATTCTTTAGAAGGCGTGGTGGGGGTAACTGTTACCCTTGGTTACTTTCGTCCATTGACCCTCTCGCCAGAACTGTTAAGGTCAAAGAGCGAGAAAGTGGGAGAAATTTAGCCGTAGGCAGCCGTGGTAATGAGCTAACCCCCATGAGTCCCAATATGCAGCTCGCCCTATGGATCGCACACCCCGTCCTGGAACTGTCCCTGGTTGGGGTGATGTTTCGGCGTCGGCTGCACCGCACCTTTCCTGTCTTCTTCGCCTACGTGGTTTTCCAGGTTTTGAACTTCATGGTGTTATTTCCGATTTACCGGTTCGGCAGTACGAAGGCCTATTTTTACGCCTACTGGATCAGTCTGGCAATCAGCCTGGCGATTGGGTTCAAGGTAATTCACGAGATCTTTTTAGATGTGTTTCGTCCCTACCACACGTTGAAAGATCTGGGAACAGTGCTGTTCAAGTGGGCTGCGCTGGTGATGCTGTTGGTGGCAGTGGTAGTAACCGCGTCAAGCCAAGCAGGAGCGGATAGCCCTCTGGTCCAGGCTGTGATTATCGGGCAACGGTGTGTGCGGGTCATTCAATGCGGGCTGGTGTTGTTTCTTCTGGTGTTTTCCAGGTACCTGGGAGTTTCCTGGCGTCAGCATGGCTTCGGCATTGCTCTCGGGCTGGGCGGCTTCGCTACGGTCGATCTGGTTGTCCTGGCGCTGTTTTCGAGTGGGCAAATTCGTGCGCACACGGTAAGCCTAGTCAGTACGACTACCTACACTTTCGCGATTCTCGTCTGGATTGGCTACGCATCCGTAAAAACGGCTTCTCGCGACTCATCTGTCAATCTGCTTATGCCCCAGCGCTGGGACCAGGGTCTGGGCGATTTGCGCCACCCAGTGGCGGATGATTCGTTGATCCCGATGTTCGAACGCATGGTGGATCGGGCGTTCTCGCATACCTCCAGTGAGCCTGAGAGGGGGGAAATCGAGGGGAAACGGTTAGTTGCCAAAACCTCGATTCCGGATAAAGTTACGTCCACGCTTTCTCCACGTGTGCTTAGCAGAGAACCATTGCGTTTAGCTAGCTGTCTCAATCTTGGACAATCGGTTTGCTCGTCCCCGGTAAGAAAGAAATCTAAATTTTTTTAGCGCAGTGCTCTTATCTGCTTTAGATGTATGCAAAAACGGAATTAGCGGAGCCTTCCGCGGGTTCCTAGCTCCGATGTTATAGCGTCGGAGTTAAGAATTTTTCGTTAGACACTTGACACGACCCTGTATAATCCGTGCCAAGTCAGGGTCGCCGCTCCCAGGGGACCCGTGCTAGGAGAATACTCCCATGAAACGTGCGGTCAGGATGTTATTCCTGATGGTAGGTCTGGTCTGTGCAATCTCAGCGCTTGCCGCTCCGGTGGTACCTGCACCGGAAGAGGGTGCGCCGGTACCGTGTTGCACAGGAGCAAATTGCCGCTAAGGCGTTCGTCATAGCGAGCTACCCCTAAGTGGCTCAAGAATTCATAAGGCTGGCGGTTGCAAAACCAACGCCAGCCTCTTTTTATTGGTGCAAAGTCGACTGGGGTTATGGTCTGGTCGGCGACACCGCGTGCAAGCTTCGCGCTAGCTCATGGGGATCATCGATCGGGGGTTGACAGGTGAATCCAGAACAGATGACGGCTACGGTTTTTCCTTCCGTGACTGCGGGCAATTGCGGAATGGTCTCGGCTAGCGCGGCTGGGAGATTCTGCGGAACAGCCTTGTTTGCCGCTAACTTGAGCACAGCCTTGCTCGCGGAACAAGGCGCTACGGCAAGGTCGTAGAGCCGGTCCGCCAACTCGTCATTTCCCACAATCACGATCTGGGTATGCGGATGCGCCATGTGCACCGCGGCAATCCCATAGGTTGCGGCGAACAGTCCGTACTGCGCGGCCAAGCCCGCAATGATCTCAAGGGTCTGCTCCGCCTTGTGCCGCAGGCCTGCATCATTGGTGTAGGAGTGCAGCCGCAGCAAAGCGATGGCGGCGACCGAATTTCCGGCGGGAGTCGGGGAATCCTGGAACGGCTTGCGGCGGGTGCCCAAAACGCCCAGGGCTTTCGCGTCGGATGAGTTGGTTGCGGTATCGAAGAAGCCGCCGGAAACCGCGTCGAAGAATCGCTCGACCATCGCATCCGCAATGCGCTTGGCAAAATTGAAGTAACTGAGATCGGCTGTGGCTTGGTACGCGTCCAGACAGGCGACGGTCGTGAAAGCATAATCGTCCAGCACGCCGGGGATCTCGCGGCGTTGTGCATTGGCATCGGAATAAGCGAGCACGTGGAGCAGGCCAGTCTCGGTCCGCCATCCCTCCGCCAGGATGCGGTCCAGAGAGCGCAGCGCGAAATGTTCAGACGCTTCCAACTTGAGTACTTTCCCCGCTTCAAGATATGCGGAAACGCAGAGCGCGTTCCAACCCGCGTAAACGGTTTTATCTACGTAAGGAGTGGGCCGCTTCAAACGGGCGGCGTACATTTTGTTCTTTGCCGATTGCAGCAGGGCCTGAATCTGCTCCTGCGGCAGGCTTAGCCGTTTGGAAATCTCTTCTACAGAAGCGCGCACGTAGAGCACATTCTTGGCGGGATTATGGTGCATCTCGCCAATTTCATTGATGTCATAATGCAGGCAGGCCACGCGAGCTTCGTCCTCGGTGAGAACGGATTGGGCCTCTTGCAAAGTCCAGGTAAAGTAATCGCCGTCGTCGTCCATGGAATAATCGGCGTCCTGGGAGGCGTAGAAGCCGCCGTGCTCGCGGTCGCTGAGCCACTCATCCATCCAGCGAATAATGTCGCGAGCCACGGCCGCGAAGAATTCCGAGCCCGTCGCCTGATAGGCATGCACATAATTTTTCAGTAGTTCGGAATTGTCGTAGCACATCTTTTCAAAATGCGGAACAATCCAGCGTTCGTCCACCGAGTAGCGGTGAAACCCGCCAGCCAGTTGGTCGTGGACGCCGCCGCGCGCCATTTTCTCAAGCGTGCTGACGAATACTTCGCGCAGTTTTTCATTGCCCGAGCGCACGTATTGATCGATCACTAAATCAAGCGCGGCTGGATGCGGGAATTTGGGGGCGCTTCCGAAGCCGCCATTTTGCGGATCAAACATCCGCAGCGCTGATTTGACGATGGCATCAATTACCGCGGGAGAAAAATCGCCGCTTTTTCCGGCAAAGGATTCTGCGTGAGAGATGGCGCCCTCGACCATCTTGGCTTGTTCCATCACATCGTCATTTTTCTCATGAAAGGCATTTGCGATGGAAAGCAGCACGCGCTTGAAGCTGGGACGCCCGTAATGATCGTCCGGCGGAAAGTAAGTTCCACCGTAAAACGGCTTGCCGTCGGGAGTAAGAAAAGCGGTCAGCGGCCAGCCGCCTTGTCCGCTAATCGAACTGATGGCGACCTGGTAGCGGCTGTCGATGTCCGGACGTTCGTCTCGATCCACCTTTACGGCGATGAAACGCTGGTTGATGATCTCCGCGACTTCTGGACTGTCGTAGGATTCCCGGTCCATCACATGGCACCAGTGGCACCAGACCGCGCCGATATCGAGCAGGATCGGTTTGTTTTCACGTTGCGCAGCGGCAAAAGCATCTTCGCCCCATTCGTGCCAGTGGATGGGCTGGTGCATTGCGGAGCGCAGATAGGCGGAAGACGCCTTGGAGAGGGAGTTGAGCGTCTCGGTGGTCATGGGTTCAGTGTATCGCGGCGGAAGAGGAAAAGCTTAGTTCGGGAGTTTCGCGGCGGAGAGTTTCAAACCGAATACGAAGGTCTGGCGACGGTGTTCAAGCGGATTGACACGCACCCTTGCAATATCTAGGCTAAGGACACTCTGAATAAGCGCTCATCCTAAGTCGACTAACAAGCAGTGTTCAGGAAATCGCGCTGCCGATTCGGGTCTCGGATGCTGGAGCTGGTCAGCAGCGCCGTTGCGACCGGGCCTACAGGGCGAAGCCGGACGAGCCTACACTACGGCGAGCAGTTTTCTCCGGCTCATAAACAGATTCACCAGCGCACAGGCAACGAACAATCGGTGCGCATTCTTCTTCAGCCCGCGATAGCGCACTTTCACGAATCCGAACTTCAGCTTCATCACCTGAAACACGTGCTCCACCTTCGCCCGCACCTTCGACTTGGTCCGGTTCTTCGCCCACACCACTGCATCCACGATCTGGCCCTTGTAGCGACAGCGCTGCTGGGTGAAATCCCGCGCTCCTGGCGCGCACTCGCGGATCACCTCGGTTTGCCCCTGATACGCTCCGTCGCCCCACACTCGCGTCTCTTCGCCATGCAGCAGGTCCGGCAACACCGCCACATCGGAAACATTGGCGGCCGTCGCCACCGCCGTGTGGATGATCTTGGTCTTGCTGTCCACTCCCACATGGGCCTTCATCCCGAAGTACCACTGATTGCCTTTCTTGGTCTGGTGCATCTCCGGATCGCGGCTCTGCTCGCGGTTTTTGGTCGAGGAGGGCGCGTGAATAATGGTCGCGTCCACGATCGTGCCCGTCGAGATCCGCACGCCCTGCGCTTGCAAATGCAGGTTTACCGTCCCCAGAATCTCTTCCCCCAAGTTGCGCTCTTCCAACAGGTGCCGGAACTTACACACGGTGGTCTCATCCGGCACCGGCTCCGCTCCCAGATCGATTCCCACGAACTGTCGCAGGGTCGCCGAGTCGTACAAAGCCTCTTCCACCGCCGGGTCTGCCAGATTGAACCACTGCTGCAGAAAATAAATCCGCAGCATCTTTTCCAGTCCTTTCGGCGGTCGCCCGTTGCCCGGCTGGGGATAGTGCGGCTCGATCAGCGCACACAGCTTTGCCCACGGCACCACCTGCTCCATCTCTTCCAAAAACATCGCCCGCCGAGTTTTCTTCGTATACCGCTCGAATCCCGTCATCATCGCCAGTGTCCTCTGCTTGCCGAATGAGTTCATGCTGGCACGACTTTATCTATACTCCCTGTGGAAAGGGAGAACTTAATCAGAGTCTCCCTAAGAGGGTATGGAAGTCAATCTTACGCCCGACCAGAAAGCGTTTGTCCGCCAAGCCATCGAGAGCGGACGCCTTCGCCGTGAGGAGGAAGCAGTACAGGAAGCTCTTTCCTTGTGGGAGGAACGGGAGCGCAAGCGGGCGGAATTCTTGGCAACCGTCGAGGATGCGAAGGCCTCAACAGCGCGTGGCCAGGGACGCGTCATCGCACAGCAATCCATGCAGGAACTTGCCGAAGAAGTAAAACAGCGCGGACTAGCTCGCCTCACCGCCGAGCAACAATCGTCGCGCTGATGGCGCACCGAGTTCGCCTGAATACGCTGACTGTCACTCCTCATTAGTCTCGCTCAGGGGATTAATCACCTGAATCGGACCGTACTTCTGCCCCGCGGCCAAATCCTCGGAATAGAGAACCGTGGCGCCGGCGCTTTCGGCGGCTTGCAGAACTAGAGCATCCCAAAAAGAGATCTTATAACGCACTTCAATCTCCAGCGCCTGGAGGACCGATTCCGGCGTGTTGACCACGATCTCCCAACTTAAATAGTCCTGTAGGAGACGGCGAATCTCATCCACGGGCAGTGGCCGGGCAATCTTGCGGCGTAGGTTAATGCAAACTTCCTGTAACACCTGCGTGCTTAAAACACCTTGCCCGGAAATCCACAGTCGTTCGATAAGTTTGCGGGCAAGGTCGTGCTTCAAACCGGCGGAACGGTCATGCGCATAGATTAGGATGTTGGTATCGACGAAGTATTTATCAGGCATGATTCATCGTTCATGCAGCTCGTCACGGGAACGGGGAGGGGTCCACTGCAAATCTAGGCCCTCGCGCAGCCGGGCCAAAGCGCGCCGTCGCGCGCGCTCATAAGTCTTGCGCTCCCGCACAATCTGCTCGAGGCGAGCGGCCAGCAAGGCACTGATCGATGTGCCTTCTTCGGCCGCAAGCACGCGGATCTCGCGCAAAAGAGCCGCATCCAGCTTGAGCGTGATATTGGTTTTCATTTTTGCACGTAATTCTGTGCAGCACAATATTACGTGCTGAACGATGCCGGGTCAATACGCCCCACTCCGCAGGGCGACTGTCCCAGTCCTGGACAGAGGTCAGCAGCCCTAAGCCGCTGGAGTTGCTTCGGGCAACGCAAGCGACGCAATGCTGCTTGACACCGGCCCGCTATAGTGGTAGAGCTGTCAGACCACAGTTTTTAAGCTGGCGTATCGAAGTGTGCAAAATGGGCGGAATGAGGAGTTTTCAAGAATTTCAGCAGCTTATCGCGACAGAAATTAGCGCTTAGCGCACCCCTTTAGCGGAGGCTCCCATGCGTTCCCTGACAATGCGGTTGGCGGTCCTGAGTATTGGCGTACTTGTGGCTAGTTTGCCCCTGTTCGCACAGACCTATACGGGTCGCATCCTGGGCACTGTGACCGACCAGACCGGGGCCGCGTTAGCTGGTGCGGGAGTGGTCATTACGGATATGCAGCGTGGGGTTACGCGCACTTTGACCAGCGACCAGGCGGGAGAATATGTGGCTCCCGACCTCTCTCCCGGCGTGTACAAGATTCGGGCGGAGGCAAAGGGTTTCAAGGCGGTTGAGCGGCTCAATATCCAGTTGGAAGTGGCCAAGGACGTCAGGATCGACCTTACCCTCCAGCCCGGCCAGGTGAGCGAGACAGTCATAGTCAGCGGAGAGGTTCCCCTACTGGATACCACCTCTTCGACTTTGGGTGGAACGCTCAGCAATCAGACGATTAACGATCTTCCCTTGAACGGCCGGAATTATGAGAACCTGCTGCAGTTGCGGCCGGGCGTGGTGCGCTACCCCGGCGGCGGCTTCTCCACCACCAGCACGAACGGACTTCGCGCCGAGGACAACGCCTATGTCATCGACGGACTCTTTAACAGCGAACCCTTCTCGGGGCAGGGCATCATCAATGGGGCTGGCATTGCGGGAGACTCAGCGACCATCCTGCCAATCGATGCCATTCAGGAATTCAACGTACAGGAGAATCCTCCGGCTGAATTCGGCTGGAAGCCCGGGGCAGTCGTCAATGTTGGACTGAAGTCGGGCACAAATTCGCTTCATGGGACTGCATTCGCGTTTGGCCGCGACGGTGACGTTTTCGACGCGCGCAATTACTTCAACTGCGCCAGTAATCCGTGCGCCTACGGACAATCTCCAAGTCCCCAGAATCCGCGGACTCTGGAGCAGTTTGGCGGATCGTTCGGCGGGCCCATCATCAAGGACAAAGCTTTTTTCTTTGGCGCGTATGAAGGCCAACGCTACGACGTGGGCAACCAATTCGGCGGCGTAACCAGTCCGTCGATGGTGGCGCTGCCCACGCCCTCAACGCCCAACTGCACTTCTCCGTTGGTTACGGGTGACTGTGCCGGCAGTATTCCGAGTGCCATTGCTGATCTGCTGGCGAATCATGTCCCGATCAGCGCGGCCAGCCAGAAAATTTCGGGTTGCACGGTCTCGGCAAGCGGTACGGTCACTTGCAACGGGACGGGATTTCCCCTCAACAATAATCCGACAATCAACATCGTGAACGGATTTCCCAATCAGGTTGGGGTCGACAATGTAGTCGCCAAGGTCGATTACAACTTCAACGAACGGCAGCGCATCAGCGGCATGTACTTTTTCGGTAACAACTCGGGGACGGTGGAGGATTTTCCGGAGCTGCAGTCGAAATGGCGATCCGACATTCATACCCGGGCCCAGGTGGTGGGCGGAAGCTGGGTTTACACGCCCTCTGCGCGTTGGGTCAATGACGCCAGATTCGGCTATAACCGGCTCTACCAGCCCACATTGCCCGGCGATCTCAATACGCCGGCGTCAGATTATGACCTTAATACGGGGGTGAGCGGTCCCTTCAGTGGCGGGTTGCCACGCATCGGGTTTGGCGGATATTTTTTCCCCGGACTAGGCGGCTTCAAGTGGCCCAAGTTTCAAGGGCCCGACGATATCATCCAGTTCGTCGACCACATCTCCTACACCGCGGGAAAACATGCTCTGAAGTTCGGCGGCGAGGTCCATCGGAACTACGTGAGCGGTGGTGCGTTTGGCAACGCCCGCGGCAGCATTACTTTCCTGGGTGGCGTCGCGCTGGCTCCGACAGCGGCGAATCCCAACGGATCCACTGCCCTGGAGGATTTTTTGGCCGGCGACCCGTTCAAGGCATCCGTGCTCACCGGTGATCCGAGACGGCAATTGCATAACTGGAACTATGCTGGGTTCTTTCAGGATGACTGGCGTGTGACCAGGACCCTGACGGTAAATTTGGGATTGCGCTACGAGTTTAGCTCGGTGGTTACGGATTCCGATAATCTGCTGGGCAACTTCGATCCCAACCTCGGAATCGTGCAGGTGGGCAAACAGATCGGTGGTGCCTATAACTCCGATCCTAAGGGCTTCGCTCCACGCTTTGGCTTTGCCTGGGATGTTAGTGGCAAAGGGACCACCGTAGTCCGGGCCGGCGGCGGACTGACATACGAAGCTGTGAACTGGGAAACGTTCCTCGCCTTCAACAACAGCTTCGGACTGCCCAGCATTCCCACCGGAGCTGTCATCTCCGGTACCGGCACGGCGAATCCCGTTACCGCGGGGGGCACGATCACCACGGGCAACTTGACCATCCCGCCCACCCCGCCTCAGTGGGACAGCGCTACCCCTCTCTATGGCAACCTCAGCAGCACCCAGATCAATTGCGATCCCAATGCTTCCGGTCCGTGCGCCATCATGGGGGTTAATCGCAATATCACTACTCCGTACGTGTGGAACTGGACTTTGAACGTGCAACATGCGTTCGCGCCCAACGTGACTCTGGAGGTGGCATACGTAGGCAATCATGGGGCGAATCTGGTCGGAATTCGGGACATTAACCAGGAGACGCCGGGCACCGACTCACAGGCCACGCGACCTTTTAACGCCAAGTTTCCCTACCTGAGCAATATCTTCCAGATGGGAAACTTCTACCGGTCGAACTACAACGGACTGCAGGCGACGCTGACCACGCGAAACTATCATGGCCTAAGCTTGGTGGCGGGTTATACATACTCGCACGCGCTTGACGACGTGAGCGCCAACTGGGACTTCGGCGCCGGATACGGACTTCCCCAGAATTCCAACAACGTTGCCGCGGAATACGCTAACAGCGATTTCGACGTGCGCCACCGGCTGACCCTTTCCTTGACCTACGCAATTCCCGGCAAACCAGGCTACGGCCAAATGCTGGAAGGCTGGGAGATCAATTCGATTGCAACTCTGGCCAGTCCGCAGTATTGGGGGCCAATTGATTTGACCACCGATATCTCCGGCCTGGGCGGTTTGCCGGTCAGTCCGCCGCAAGGCACGCCGCAGCGTTGGGACTTTTTCGGCAACCCCACCGACTTCAAGTCAGGACCACAGCCGATCCCGTTCTTCACGGCGGGCAGCTTCCCGGCGGCTTGCACGAGCGAGGCAGCGGCAATCGGAGCGACGTCGAACCTCGATACGTGGGGCTGCTACGCCAAGGGCAACTCGGTCATGATTCCGCCCCCGCAAGGGCAGTTCGGCACGATGCCGCGGAACCTCTTTCCCGACTCTGGCTTCAGAAATCTGGACTTCTCAATAGCCAAGAACTGGCACTTCGGGGAACGCCTGCGCGCCCAGTTCCGCGCGGAGTTCTTCAACATTCTGAACCACCCAAATTTTGCCAACCCCTACGGAGGACAAAACGGCTTCGGGCTGAACGATCCCGGAGGGCCAAACTTTGGTTGCGGATGCGCTACGCCTGATATAGCGGCCGCCAATCCCGCCGTGGGTTCTGGAGGTCCGCGCTCGGTCCAATTGGGGCTGAAGTTTACGTTCTAGCCTGGCGTGTTGATTAATCCGCGAGGGCCAGACAGCGGGTAGCGTCTGGCCCTCTTTTGAAAAAGGTCGTTTCTGACCACCAACCCAGAGTGAACTATGGAATACCGCCTGCTCGCCTTCACCCTTCTGATGTCTGCGGCGCTGGTTCCGTCGGTAGTTTTCGCTGAGCAGCGTCCCGAGCGCACCATTGACGAAATCAAAGTTGAGGCCATCCATCGCGCCGAAGTCGGCCAGTATCCGCTGATTGGTCTCGATCCCGCCGACGTGAAGGAAGCCTTCGACAAAATTCACACGAAAGATAAAGACGAGTGGGCGGCGGCGTTTATGGCGGTTGCCGACCGGCACTTCAACGAGGCGAAGGCGCTGGAGAAAACCGATCCCACAAAAGCTAACGCGGACTACATTCGGGCGTGGCGCCTGTACTCTTTCGGCCGTTGGCCCATACCAGCCTTTCCCGGGAAACAACAAGCGTATGCGAAGGCGATCGAAGCCTTTCTGGCGCATGCTCGCTTCTGGGATCCTCCGCTCGAGGTCGTTCACATACCATTCGAAGGCTCTGAGATCATCGCCTACTTGCGGCTCCCGAAGAATACAAACGGTCCCGTACCTCTTGTGATCGCGATCAACGGTCTGGACAGTCGCAAGGAAGATTTGTCGGAAAGCTTCGCTGCAATTCTGCCATTCGGTATAGGGTTTCTTGCCGTGGACGGGCCGGGCACAGGCCAAGCGCCAATTAAAGTAAGCGAGAATGCTGACCGGATGCTGTCGCGCGTAATCGACTACGTACAAACCAGGCCGGAGGTGGATAAGAATAGAATCGCCGTCCACGGCGTCAGTTGGGGCGCGTATTGGGCGACCAAGCTTTCCATCGTCGAGCACGCAAGATTGCGGGGCGCCAGTGCACAGTCGCCGCCAGTTGATGCTTTTTTTCAAAAGGATTTCCTGATGAATTCGCTCCTGGGAAATCGGGAGTACTTGTTCGATCAAGTGCCCGCCCTGATGAACATTTTCGATGGGGTCAAGACCTTGGACGATTTGGCGGCAAACCTCGCCAAAATGTCTCTGGTAAAACAAGGTCTGCTCGGCAAACCAACCACGCCCATGCTGATCCTCGCCGGAGTCCTGGATACCCAGGTACCAATCTCAGACATCTACCTGCTGCTCAGCAAAGGCGATGTTCCCAAAGATGCGTGGATCAATCCAGCCGGCGGTCACCTGGGCCGGCAAGTCAAGGTCTGGCCGGACCCGGTTATTTTCAAACAGGTCATTATTCCGTGGCTGGTGCGCACGCTGGATGTACCGAGCACGCAAAAATAATTGTCAAACGTCGTCTAAGGAAACTCTGGATTAAGTGTGAGTTTAACTGGGCTGTGGGCGAGGACAAGTAAAGTTTGCATTTTTTCCTTTGTGTACCTTTGTGTCCTTCGTGGTTGATGAAGTTCAAATGCTAGAACCACAAAGCACACAAAGGAAGAAGGGCCGCGTACATGGAGGCCTGGCAACTTAATGGAAGTATCCCTCAGAGAAGTGGATGTAGCTCACGCCGCGGGCCTCTCCAGTTCCTCGCGATTCCAGTTCCCCAGCCGTGCTCCGGCCTCGTAAGTGCTTTGCAGAAACTCCATCAGCGCAGCCTTTGGCGATGACGCACGCCGCACGTCGTCATACATCAAAAAGAATTCGTGCATCTGCGCGTGATAAAAAGTTTTTGCCGGGCCAACGTGCGCCTCCGCAAAACCCGCGGGCTCCGGAGCCGCGTAGGCGTAGTATGCCGGCCCCTGTATCGCCCCACCGCCCGGCCAGAAACCGGCGCTGATCACTTCGTGAGAATATGCCTCTCGCGTAATCGAATCGGCCCCTTCACGCACCGGCGCCCGGCGGCCCGAAAACCGCGTGACCGCCAGATCAAAGCTGCCCCAGAAGAAATGCACCGGGCTGCTCTTGCCGATAAAGCGTGATCGAAACTCCTTGAAGATCTCATCGGTGGCTACAAGTATTCGCCAGAGGCGGTTCGCGTACTCCGGATCGTACGAAGCATGTTCTGTATCCCGATCGAACGCGATCGGGTTGGGAACTTCGCACGGCATCTTCCAGATCTTTACGTGAATGCCGAGTGACTCCAGGCACTGCATGAACTCTTTATAAAAATCGGCGACCGATCGCGGCCTTAGCGCGATCACTCTTTCCGCATCCTGGCTGGTACGCATGAACAGCTTGTGATGGATGAAATCGAAATGAATCTCAAAAATCCCACCGTCATAAGGAATGGGAGAAGTCGTGAGTCCGAGTGACGTTACGTAGAGCGGTACTTCCCACCAATGATTAATTTTCGGGCTGAGCGCAAGCCGCACTTTGCCCACGATCTGCGTCCACATGTGGAGAGTCGCGTAGGTATCTTTCCATGCCTCAAGTGGCAATTCCGGCCACAGATCGGAGGGAATGTTTTCGCTATTCATACCGCCTCCTCGTCAAAATTTACGGATACATTTTAGTCCACTCCGCGGCGGAATAAAGCGGAACGAGAACCCATAGATTCCACTTTGCCGCCCCGTATCTCGCTCATTTGGCGGGCCTTCAAAGACAATCGACGGCATTCGCAAAATCGTCTGCACCAACCTGAGCCCTCGGGCATCTAAGGTTGAGGCGAATTTGCCGCATGAAGGACGAAAGCACAACTTTCGTCCGCAGTTTTTCGTGCCGGTCGCGTGGGGCTTTCTGATGATTAAACAATCGGTTGGAAATCCCTGCCCCAGCTTCGATCGGAACCTGGTATCGGCAGGAGAGTGCAATGAAGCACGGACCATCAATTAGCGATTTTGGAGGCTAAAGATGCTCGTCGCGCAAGAGGAAGTCAAAGTCCGGCACCAACTGCTTGAGCGTTTCACTGATGCTCGAGTTCGAACGGACAAGATTTTCGATATCGTACGGCCCGACTCTCTTTACGAACGGCCGATTCCCGAAAGACATCGAATTATTTTTTATCTCGGCCATTTAGAAGCGTTCGATTGGAACCTTTTGCGAGAGCGGGTTCTTGGCCTGAAGGCTTTCGATCCCGCTCTCGACAAATTATTCGCCTTCGGAATTGATCCAGTAGATGGCGCGCTCCCGTCCGACCAGCCCATCGATTGGCCTTCCGCGGCTGATGCGCGTCAGTACGTCAAGCGAATCCGCGAAAGCATTGATGCAGGTCTGGCGGCGTTAACCTCCGCGGATTGGAACTCCCGTCTGGACCGGGCAGATTTTACCGCCAAGATGCTGCTCAACGTCGCGATCGAGCACCGGCTCATGCATGCCGAGACTTTGGCCTACATGCTTCACCAATTGCCGCTCGATCGGAAGATTCGAAAACAGCGTAAACCAGCACTGGCTGTCCCTCCCGTTGTTCCCACAACGATTGAGATTCCTGCCGGGCGCGCAACGCTGGGGCTCGCGCGTGATGACGAAAGCGCATTCGGTTGGGACAACGAGTACGAAGCGCATACCGTCGACGTTCCCGCATTCACCATCGCCAAATATAAAGTGACCAACGGCCAATACCTGGATTTCGTAGCCGCAGGGGGCTACGAGAATCCTGCATGTTGGACGGAAGAAGATTGGAATTGGCGGACGTCGCATGACGTCCTGCATCCCGTGTTTTGGAATCGGAATCGCGATCGCTGGTACTACCGGACAATGTTTGATGAAATTGCTCTGCCTCTGGACTGGCCTGTTTATGTGAGCCAGGCAGAAGCCACCGCTTACGCCCGCTGGGCGGGCAAGTCGCTGCCCACCGAAGCTCAGTGGCATCGGGCCGCGTATGGAACGGAGAATGGCGCTGAGAATCCTTTTCCATGGGGCAGTACGGCCCCGAATCCAAGCAAGGGTAATTTCGATTTTCAAAGCTGGGACCCGACCCCGGTCAATGCGTTCGGAAAAGGCGAGAGCGCTTTCGGCGTGGCTGATTTACTGGGCAACGGGTGGGAGTGGACATCGAGCCGGTTCGAGCCATTTCCAGGCTTTCAGCGGTTTTCGTTTTATCCCGGCTACTCTGCGGACTTTTTCGACGGCAAACACTACGTCATGAAAGGGGCCTCGGCGCGCACCGCCGCGTGCATGCTGCGCCGCTCTTTTCGCAACTGGTTTCAGCCTCATTACCAGTACGTTTACGCAGGATTTCGCTGCGTGAGTAACTGATCGATTTCGGGAGGACAGCATGCTGACCCAGACCTTCACCACCGACACTAGTTCCGAACTTATCGCCGATGTACGTCTCGGTTTGACTAAGCCTGGGCAAAAGGAACTGCCTTCGAAATACTTGTATGACAACGTTGGATCCGCGCTATTCGAAGTGATCAGCGTCCTGCCTGAGTACGGTTTGACTCGCGCCGACGAGCGTCTTTTACGACGGCATTCAGAAGACATCGTGGCCCGGCTAACACCGCCAACCATCGTCGCCGAGTTGGGCAGCGGCAGCGGCAAGAAAACGCGCTGGATGCTCGAAGCCCTGAGCCGTCATCAGCATATTTCGTACTGCCCGATTGAGATATCGAAGACCGCTCTTACCATGTGTCAGCGGGAACTCGGTGACATTGAGTCGG
The DNA here is from genome assembly GCA_963696635.1 of uncultured Acidobacteriota bacterium. Lineage (GTDB taxonomy): Bacteria > Acidobacteriota > Terriglobia > Terriglobales > Acidobacteriaceae > JABDBE01. The sequence continues at coordinate 3,132 of CAVOKX010000016.1, read as the reverse complement.
TCAGCATCCTGGGCTTTGAGCGCGAGTACCTTGATGGACTGCTGGAAGTAGCCGCGCGCCGCAGCAAGGGCGAACAGTTGCTGGTGCTGTTCCTGGGCAGCACGATTGGAAACTTCGAGCATCCCGCCGACGTGAAATTCTTGCGCCAAATTCGAGAGACTCTCGAACCCGGCGATGCCCTGCTGCTGGGCACTGACTTGATAAAACCGATTCATCAATTGCTTGCGGCCTATGATGATCCGCTGGGCGTGACTGCAGCCTTCAATCTGAATTTGTTGGCACGAATCAACCGGGAACTCGACGCCGACTTTCATCTCCAGCAATTCGAACATCTCGCCAGGTTCAATCAGGATGTGGGCAGCGTGGAGATGCACATTCGTTCCCGCAAGAAACAAACCGTCACCATCCCCGCCGCTGCTCTGTCGCTCACCTTCATGGAGGGCGAAACCATCTGGACCGAGAGCAGTCACAAGTATTCACTCGCGGAAATATCTGGAATCGCCGCGAATGCAGGCTTCCGATGTGACGCTCAATGGATTGACGAGGAGTGGCCGTTTGCAGAAAACCTTCTAATCGCAGAATGACCACCGTGCAGGGCGGACATTCTTGTCCGCCGCCTTTGACTTTGCTTTTGGGAAACTGAAACCGGATGCCTGCTCCGCTTCCCAAACTGGGAAGTTTACTGACTAGAGCATTTTCATAGTTAGTGTAGAGTATAGGCAGGCGATTTTCCGACAACTACGGAGATGGCGAGAGCCTATGCGGATGATCTGCGGCGGAAACTATTGCAGGCGCACGACCGGAAACAGGGGTCGCTGCAGAACTTGGCAGAGCGCTTCGGGGTGAGTGCCGGGTGGGCATGGAAGATCTCGGCCATGCGACGGCGCACCGGGAAGATGGAACGTCCGCCGCAACGGCACGGACCGCGGAGCCGGGTTACAGCGGCGGTGGAAGGACGGCTGCGGGAGTGGGTGCGGGCGCAGCCGGACACGACCTTGGCCGAGTTGCAGCAACAGCTGCAGCGCGAGGAAGGATTGTATTTAAGTATCGGACGGCTATGGCTGGCGTTGCAGGGAATGGGACTGCGGCTCAAAAAAAGTCACTCCACGCGCAAGAGCAAGAGCGCCCAGAAGTCCAGGCGCGGCGGCAACTCTGGTGGCAAACGCTGAAGCAGATCGACCCGCGCCACCTGGTGTTTCTCGACGAGAGCGGAGTGACCACCGAAATGACCCGTCGCTACGGACGGGCCCCGCGCGGCGAGCGCGTGGGGGAAGGCACGCCCGCAGGACACTGGCACACCCTGACGGTACTGGGAGCGCTCAGCGTAGATGGACTGCTGGCGGCGATGACGGTGGAATCGCCTACCGATGGAGAGGTGTTTCTGGCCTATCTGGAGCAGGTGCTGTGCCCGCGATTGCAACCCGGCCAAATCGTGGTCATGGACAATCTGCCTGCCCACAAGGTGGTCGGAGTCCGGGAGCAGATCGAAAAAGCGGGAGCAAAGTTGCTCTATCTTCCGCCCTATTCGCCGGACTTCAATCCCATCGAACCGGCCTGGTCGAAAGTCAAGCAACTGCTGCGCGGCGCCAAAGCCCGTACGCTGGAAGTGCTGGAAACTTCTGTGGCCCAAGCTCTGTCTGCCATCACTCCGGGCAACGCTTCCGCCTGGTTTACACATTGCGGTTATGCTTTATAGAAACTCTGAAAACGGTCTAGTATGAATGGCCGGGGACATCCCTGACATTTTAGACCGGGCACATCCCTGACACTTTTTGCTCCGTTTCCGTGAGGGGATGGGGTGCAGGGGAAGGGGAAACTTCCCCTTCCCTTGCTCCGGCCACGTAGAAGCTGCTCGGTTCGGCAGCGCTCTCTCCCTCGGCATCTTTCTTTGGCGGCAGCGGCAAAACCCGCCGTCGCCAGCTGTCAAACCGTGCCAGCGGAACATCCGCGAAATAGACCGTATACCAGCGCTCGTCGATGGGCAACAGGCCCACGCGCTCGCCCCACAACACCTCGCTCAGAAATACATCGTGCCGCTTCTGCCAGCGAAAATGTCCGTGCGCGCGCACGCTGCGCACCAGCATCGTCGCCGGATATTCCGGCTCCGGCACCCGCGCCGGATACGGCCGCGGCGAGGGCTCATACAGGCTGGCCGGCGTTTCCATCGCCAAGGCTTCATGCGGTCGCACTTCGTTGTATTCCTGGCGGAAGTTCTCCAGCGCTCGTTGTTGCGCCCGCCGATCCTGGGCGGGCGGCATCGCCACCTCCTGCTTCAGGGTGCGATGCATGCGCTCGTGCCGTCCGTTCTGCTGCGGCTGTCCCGCCTCAATCCGCTCCGCCACGATCCCCAGCTTGATCCACCACACCGCCAGCCGCGACAAGCCGGCGATCGCCGTGCTGGCAAAGGGTGGCCCGTTATCGGTGCGAATCGCTTGCGGTAATCCATACTCGCGAAACGCCGCTTCGAAAATGGCTTGCACTCGCGCCGTGTCCGTCTTGGCCACCGCCTGGCAGCGCAAGAGATAGCGGCTGTGCGCGTCGCTGATGGTCAAGGGATCGATGCGCTCCCCATCCCCGGTGCGGAACCAGCCCTTGAAATCCGCGCACCACACCCGGTTCGGCCCATCCGCATGCGCCAGCGGTTGCGTGTACGGCGCCGTCTTGCGCCTTTTCTTGCGCGCCACCACCAGCCCTTCCCGCTTCAGCAACTCGCCCATGGTGCTCGCTGCCGGCCAGCTTGGCCCCGGTTGGTCCCGCTCCAGCACCCGCTTCAACTTGCGCGGGCCCCACCTCATGTGCGCCTGCCGCAACTCCAACACCCGCTGCTCGATCTCCGCCGGGGTTTGGTTGGGGTGCCGCTGCGCCGCCCGGTTTCGTTCCAGCAGCCCTGCCGCCCCCCGCTCCCGGTACCGCCGCAGCCATACATACCCGGTTTCCCGCGTTACCCCGAAGCTCTGGCACAGCTCCGTCATGGTTTGCTCATCCCGCTCATACTCAAACACAAACCGTAGTTTCTCTTCCATCACACTGCTCGCTTTCCATGGCATGCGCTGTTTGTAACCCGCGCGCGCCATCTTTTGCAGTGTCAGGGATGCTCCCGGTCTGTTTTGTCAGGGATGCTCCCGGTCTGTA
>CAVOKX010000015.1:0-43575 GCA_963696635.1 uncultured Acidobacteriota bacterium | reverse complement strand
AAACTGAACAGTAACGAGGCAATTTATTGCTCGCGCTGGACGCCTTCGCGGGCTAGCGGCGGAATGCCTGCTTTTCGGTTGACGGAGCGAAAACCACGATTAAACTAGTGAAGGCAAAGCAGAAACGCAAACCGGCTATCGGCCAGCAAGAAGACGCGCGTCGCGTCAGCAAGACAAAGGCGCCATCCCCGAACGCAAGACCAGCGGAACAGTTGGACCGTCTCTACGTCTCTCTCAACCAAACCAAACCAGGCTCCGAGGAATCCAGGCGTATCGCAGATCAAATCGTAGATGCCATCGGGTAAGCGCATGGCGGCAGTCAAAATAAAATCTCCCAGAGAGCGCCCTCCTGAAGTGCGTAAACATCTACACAGAGAATTCTAAGAAAAAGTTCTCTGTGACTCTGTGTCTCTGTGGTAAAACGCACGGATGGTTCAAACGATTCGACTCCTTCTTGATTTTGTTCGAAGCGCAATGCATTAAGACGCTATATACCATTTACGCTCCCGCCAATCCCAGACCAAACTCCGTGGATCTTGACGAATGGGAAAAGCGTGGGCGCAAACCTTGACCTGCCGAAAGGATCTGTGTACTCGGCTGGTAATACATAGGATCGTCGCCTCCAATTACACTATCCGCCATGAAGAACTTCGAAAGTCTTACCCAGCGCGAGATTCTGGCGTTGGCCATTTCCCTGGAAGAAGAAGATGAACGCATCTTCGCCGATTTCGCGGAAGGCTTGCGGCAGGATTTCCCCGCTTCGGCCGCCGTGTTTGAAGGCATGCAAGCGGAAGAATCCGGACACCGCCGAAGATTGATTGAGCCTCTATCGGCAGAAGTTCGGAGAACACATCCCGCTGATTCGCCGCCAGGATGTCAGGGGATTTGTCCAGCGAACGCCGGTCTGGTTGACCCGGCCGCTCGGCCTCGACCTGGTTCGCAAGGAAGCCAGCGCCATCGAAGTGGAAACCCGCAGGTTTTATGAGAAAGCTGCAGGGCGAACTGAAGATGCCAGCATCCGCCAGTTGCTCGATGACCTGGCCCAGGAAGAGCGCGCCCACGAAGACCGTGCGCAAGAATTAAAAGAGGAAGAGCTGCGCCCTGATGTTAAGCAGGACGAAGAGCGCGCGCGTCGCCGCCTCTTCGTGCTGCAGATTGTGCAACCGGGCCTTGCGGGTTTGATGGACGGCTCTGTGTCCACGCTCGCTCCCGTCTTCGCCGCCGCCTTCGCCACGCGCATTCCTTGGGACGCCTTTCTGGTTGGCATGGCCGCTTCGATCGGCGCCGGCATCAGCATGGGATTCGCCGAGGCGCTGTCCGACGATGGCAGCCTCACTGGCCGCGGCCATCCCTGGGTTCGGGGATTGATTTGCGGCGCCATGACCGCTTTGGGCGGGGTGGGCCACACTTTACCGTTTCTGCTTCCCAGCTTTCGCATGGCGTTGGCGGTTGCCTTCGTGGTGGTTCTGGTCGAGCTCGGGGTCATCACCTGGATCCGCCACCGCTACATGGACACGCCGACGTTTTCAGCGGCCATGCAAGTGGCGTTGGGCGGCGCGCTGGTCTTCGCCACCGGAGTCCTGATCGGCAGTTCCTAACGGTGTTCGGCATTGCCATTTATGAACGACTCTCTCGACCGTCCGGTGCTGGCGTTCGACGGAGACTGCGCCTTTTGTCGAGCGTGGGTCGAGTACTGGCAGCGGCTTACCGGCGAGCGGGTGCTGTACACGCCTTATCAGGAAATCGACAGCCGGTTCGCTGATCTTCCTCGAAGAGATTTTGCGTCGGCGGTAACGCTGTTCCTGTCCAGTGGTGAAGTGCGGAGCGGGGCGCATGCGGTATTCAGCCTGCTCGCCCTGGTGCCGGGAAAGAGCTGGATGCTTTGGTTGTACGCGCATATTCCGGGATTCGCCTGGATTGCGGAAATGGTTTACAGGGTGGTGGCGCGGCATCGGTCTTTCTGCTTTTGGGCGACGCGCGCGCTTTGGGGAGTTCCGATTGAGGTTGAAAGCTTTGGCATCGCGAGCTGGCTTTTTCTAAGAGCACTGGGCGCGGTGTACTTGTTTGCATTTGCGTCTTTCGCGGTGCAGGCGGCGGGGCTGATCGGTTCGCGCGGAATTTCGCCGGTCGGGGAATTTCTGCGGGCGGTGCGGGAGTACTACGGAGGAGGATATTGGCAGGTGCCAACTTTGTTCTGGTTGAATGCGGGCGACGGCATGATCAGAGCGGTTGGCATCGCAGGAATTTGTTCGTCGGTTTTGCTGTTGCTCGGCGTACGTTGGCGAATTCTGCGGGTTGCCTTGTTCGTGCTCTATCTTTCGCTGGTGACAGCGGGCCAGGAATTTATGGGGTACCAGTGGGATGCGCTGCTGCTCGAGGCCGGCTTTCTGGCGATTCTGTTGGGCTGGTCGCCGCTTGTGATTTGGCTTTATCGCTGGCTGCTGTTCCGCTTGATGTTTCTTTCTGGCGCGGTGAAATTGGCCAGCGGAGATCCGTCGTGGCGGCACTTCACGGCGCTGCCGGTACATTATGAAACCCAGCCGTTGCCGACGCCGCTGGCCTGGTACATGTATCAATTGCCGGAATGGTTTCAGCGCGGCTCGGTGGGGTTTGTGTTTTTCGTGGAACTGATTGTGCCGTTTCTGATCTTTGCGCCGCGCCGGGTTCGTTTCTTTGCGGCGCGGGCCATCGTAGTTCTGCAAGTTCTCATCCTTCTGACGGGAAACTACGCATTCTTTAATTTGCTCACGATTAGTTTTTGTTTGTTCCTGGTGGACGACGCGTTTTGGTGGCGCATATTGCCTAAGGTGATTGGCGGGATGGCCTCGGCGACGACTCATGAAAGTTCACGGGCCTGGACTCGGGCGGTGTGCGCGGCGTTCGCGAGTCTGGCATTGTTTGTCGGGGGTTTTCAAGTTGTACGCACGTTTGGCGTGCGTTGGTCGGTGGCGGACGTGGTGATTCGAAGCGTGTCACCATTTCAGATCATCAACAGCTATGGACTTTTTGCGGTCATGACCACTACCCGGCCTGAGATCGTGATTGAGGGATCGAATGATGGTCTGACCTGGCTGGCGTATGAATTTAAATACAAACCTGGGGAACTTGGCCGCCGGCCGGCCTGGGTAGCGCCACATCAGCCTCGGTTAGATTGGCAGATGTGGTTTGCGGCGCTGGGCGATTATGAGAGCGATCCGTGGATCGTTCGTTTCATGGCGAGACTTCTACAGGGCTCTCCTGAAGTTTTGGGATTGCTTGGGCGTAATCCGTTTCCTGGCGGAGCGCCTCGCTACGTTCGCGCTCAACTTTATCAATATAGCTTTACCACGCCGGCGGAGAGGAAAAGCACTGGGGCTTGGTGGAGTCGGGAGTTGAAAGGAGTGTATGTGCCGGCGGTGTCGCTTAGGGATTAGTTGGGACTGCAACGCGCTGGTTAGATTCCCGTCACGATGCACGGGCGGGACGCCCGCGCCTACATTTTCGCGCGCTTGCATCAGGCTATGTTGCTTTTGAAGCGCGGGGTGCGAGTGCGGGGTTCGCTGGCGGCTTCTACGCGATTGCGGCCGCCCTTTTTGGCTCGGTAGAGAGCTTTGTCGGCGGCTTCGATCACTTGTTGCACTTGCTGCGTCTTGGGGGTGGATTCTGCGACTCCGATACTTACGGTGACGGAGAGTCCGCTGAGAGATGAATCCGCTGAAGGATTGTGCGGCTGGGTTGGCTTTCGACGCGTCGTGCTTCTTTTATCGTCAAGCCTCCGACCTGCGCCGCGAGGGGCGGTGCGACGCTCGGGTTGACTGCGAACTCGGAATCTCGATTCCGCAATCACAGTTCTGAGCGAATCAAGATGAGGGACGACGTCCTTCGTGGATTTTCCCGGAAACAGAATTGAGAACTCTTCGCCGCCGACGCGAAAGGCATGACCGCCCCCGCTCACACGAGCTAATCGGGCGGCCACCATGCTTAGCACCTGGTCTCCGGTGTCGTGCCCGTAGGTGTCGTTGAAACTCTTGAAGTGATCGATGTCGACGACGGCGATGGAATACGGTGTTTCGAGGCGCAGCAGGGCTTCGTTGAAGGCGCGGCGGGCGGGCAGCGAGGTGAGTTCGTCGTGATAGGCGAGGACGTAGGTGTTCTCGATGATGGACGCGATCAGCAGCAGGCCTGCAGTCGCCCAATAAGCAATCGCAAGACGATTCACTGCGTTTGCCTGCAAGCCCAGGAAAGTGGCGACCAGCGACCAGAGCAGGCCAACCTCCAGGGGCTTGCGATAGAGGAAGAAGCGGACGAGCAGGATTGTGAAAGCCACGGCGAGGGCAAGCACAGCAAGTTGGGGAATTTTCGTCCAATGAAATACTGATCGATTCAAGAACGCGGCTTGGAGAAACGCGGGGCTGGTCGTTTCTCCAGGGCGACAGAGGACGGCGACGAACACCGACTCCAGGAACAATAGAACGAGCCGTGGAGTGATGGCGGGAATTCCCAAGCCGCGCTCGCGAACCAGCGAGATGACGATGAAGTTGAGTGGCAAGAGAAAGGCGATGGCTTCAAAGGCAATGCGGCCGGGGCCGATGGAGACAACTCGTCCGGCGGAAAAGAATTCGAGGGCGCGGTGGGCCAGAAGCAGCATGATCAGGGCGAAGAGGACGCGGCCGGAATGGACGCGCCAAGCCAGCAGGACTCCGGCAGCGAAAACCGAGTAATAGTAAAAGTCGACGGCGGGGGCGGAGATGGACAGGAATCCGCCTGACAGGAGTAGGACTGCGGCCAGCAGCAGTATGCCGCCGGGCACGAACAGGGATTTCAGTGTTCCCTTGCTGCCAAAGTCCACGCGGGCCTGATCCTTTGTAAAGTCACATTCCACCACAGAGGCACAGAGACAGAGAAGAAGGCAAGCAAGCGGAAATAGCGATCCACGATGTTCTCTTGCCTTCTGCAAAACTACATTTATATAAAACGCTCTAGTAATTATCGTCGGCAGCGTCGCGGGCGAGCGAGTGGCAGAGCAGGTTCGGGGTGGCATTGGCGTTCCCATTTGCGGACGCCAGAGACCTTCGTGCGCCGACTAATTTCCGACTTCCGGCTGGTTCTTGCCTAGAATCGGAGAGGAAAGGTTAGAAGAACCTTATGCGCATTCTAATTGCTGAAGATGATTCCGCACTCGCGAGTTTTGTGAAAAAAGGACTGGACGCCGAACACTACGCGGTGGATGTGTCAAATGATGGAGAGCAGGCTCGTGCCATGGCAGGCGAATTCGATTATGACCTGGTGGTGCTCGACCTCAACCTGCCGCGACTGGACGGCGTGACCATCCTGCGGTATTTGCGTACGCGGAAGCCGAGTATGCCGATCCTGGTGCTTACCGGGCGCACCAAGGTGGAAGACCGGGTGCAGTGTCTGGATCTGGGAGCGGATGACTATCTCGGTAAGCCTTTTTCGTTCTCGGAGCTGTCGGCACGAATTCGGGCGCTGTTGCGGCGCTGCCATCTGCCCGCGGAATCGGTGCTGACGGTGGAGGATTTGAAACTTGACCGGGTCGAGCGCAGGGTGGAGCGGGCGGGACGGCGAATCGATTTGACCGGCAAGGAATTTGCTCTGCTGGAATATCTGATGCGCAATGCGGGACGGCGAATCACGCGCGCCATGATCATCGAGCACGTGTGGAATTTGTCCTTTGATACCTGCACCAATGTTGTGGATGTGTACGTGAACTACTCTACTGCGCAAGTAGACCGGAAGAAAGTCGGCCAACTTTCGGCTGCCATTCAAGTAGCCTTCCAACAACTCGGAGCTAACCCAACTACCACTGGCCCGATCCAGGCCCCTGTCGAAATCAATCAGGCTGCGCCTGCGGTTGCATTGCCACCGCGCGAAGAGCTTCCCGACTTGGCTGGCCTGCGAAAAGAATTGGGGCTGACCTTGGCGCCAGAGATATCGCGCGGCGAAGTCACGCTGCGGACTGGGCGTGACGGCCTGGTCATCAGCTTGAAGGAAGCTGGTTTTTTTGACAGCGGCTCCGCCGGCGTCAAAGCAACCTCTGAGCCCGCCTTCAGCCGCATGGCCAGACTGCTTGCCGAGGGTAAATACAACATCCGGATCGAGGGGCACACCGATAATGTGCGCATCCACAATGCGCAATACTCTTCCAACTGGGAACTCTCGACCGCCCGCGCAACGGAGATGATTCGCTTGCTGGTGGTAAGTTACGGGTTTGACCCGGAGCGGCTCTCCGCCAGTGGTTACGGCGAATATCATCCGGTCGCCAGCAACCGCACAGAGGATGGCCGTGCGCTCAATCGCCGTGTGGACCTTGTGGTTCTGGGAAAGCATGAAGGCGTTCCTTCGCAAGACCCGGGACAGGAGAGCGTCCATTGAGTTCTGCGCCCGCATGCTCGGCGGAAAGTTCGCTCGACCTGGGCGCCCCCCCAAGTGCGCAGCTGATTCTAATTCGCGATTTGGTTTACCGGGCGGCGGGCGTGTTTCAACCTGACAGCAAGCTGCGTCTGCTCGAAAGCCGGTGTTCGAAACGCATGCAGGCCTTGGGCGTGGCCACGCTGCAGGATTATTACAAGTGGCTCACCGTCCATCCCGCGAAGCAGACTGAATTGGTCGCGCTGCTGAATGAAATCACGGTGGGAGAGACCTGCTTTTTTCGTAACCAGCCGCAGCTCGATGCCTTGCGCAGTATCGTTCTCCCCCGCATTGTCGAGGCCAAGTCCAAAATGTTAAGCCGCCATTTGAGAATCTGGAGCGCGGGCTGCTCCACTGGCGAGGAAGCGTACACCCTCGCCATGATCTTGCGCGAAGAAACCCGCGGCCGGCTCCAGGGATGGACCTTCGAAATCCTGGCAACGGACTTGAACGAGCGTTCCGTGGCCCATGCCGAACAAGGTCTTTATGGTGAATACAGCACTCGAAATCTCGCTGAATATTTTCGGCAGAAATATTTTGTTGCTGGTGGCGACAGTTTGCAGATCAGTGCAGAGCTCAAAACCTATGTCAAATTCAGCCGCATCAACTTCCTGGACGACTCCAGCATGGTTTTGATGAAGGACCTCGACTTGATTTTCTGCTGCAACGTCTTGATCTATTTCCATGGCGCAGCCAAGGGAAGTGTGATCCAGCACTTCTACAATAACCTGCTACCGCACGGCTATCTGTTTCTCGGACACTCCGAATCGTTGTACGGGCTCAATGATAATTTTCGCCTGGTCCACCTGCCTTCGGCAACTGCGTACGTGAAGTCGGAAAACAGGCAGTCGGGGTCATCGGTGTAAGTATGAAGAATCAAACTCAAGAGACACTGCACAAACGGCTGGAAGGGCTCGATCAGATGCCCACCATTCCGGTTATTCTCTATCCTCTGTTACGGCACCTGGAACAGCCGCTGGATCAGCTTGATCTACAACAAATCGTCGATCTAATTTCTCAGGACGAGTCATTGGCCGCACAGTGCCTGCATATGGTCAATTCTCCCCTGTTCAGCCCTTGGCAGCAGGTGGACAGTATTCGCGGCGCGGTCGTGCTGTTGGGGATGCAGCGCATGCGGGATATAGCAACTTCCTGCTCGCTGCTGAAGCTCCTGCCCAGCGGCGCAGGCAAAATCGATCCGAAAGTGTTTTGGGAGCATTCTCTGGCGTGCGCGCTGGTCAGCCGCCAATTCGCGCACCGGATCGCATTTGCTGATCCCGGTAAAGCCTACGTCGGCGGCTTGTTGCATGATCTCGGAATTGTGGCTCATCTGTGGATAGTACCGAAGGAGTTCCAATCTGCTTACGAAGTGGCGAGTGCTCAGGGGATCCCATTGCACGAGGCGGAAATGATCACACTCGGAGTCACGCATTGCGAAACTGGAAAAGCGGTCGCGGAGCGATGGCATCTCACGCCAGATCTAGTGGCGGTGCTCGGTTATCATCACCATCCGTCGGCAGCCAGTGTGCGCCGCGATCTGGTCGCGCTGGTGTCATTAAGCGATTTGCTCTGCCGCATGAGCGGCCTGGGCCACGGCTATGTGGAACAGCGGCAAGTCAACTTCACGGAGGAAGCTGCGTTTGCCATTCTGCTGGAGGAATGCCCTGCGCTAAAAGCTTTTGATTGGGCGCGCTTCACTTTCGAGCTCGAATCCTACATGGAAGAAGTACACCGGTTGGTAGCGGTGCTGTACCGTGCGTAGCGAATGAGCGAGCACACACCAGCGGGTGCAAAAACAATCTCTTGGCCAAGTAGTTGTTGGGAGGGCACGGCTTCAGCCGCGCCGTCGGTCATCAAGACATAACGACAGCGCGGATGGAAGTGTGTGCGCGAGAGCTGGGTCGTCCCTCCGGGGCTCCCGCTGCTGTTGAAAGCGGGCAAGTGCTGATTCTGCAATGTGTATGATGTGCAAGATGTGCAGCATTGGGGGCAGGGTGTCATTCGATTGTCACTAGGACGCACCCTGGCGCAGGAATCGTCGTCTCAGTGGGGTTCATGCTCGATTTTGCGCAACGGACCACCCCTCGAAACGTGTAATGGCCTGATAGCGTCAGCCATGAGCAGAATGTGAGGTAAAATCCCACCTATGTTGACAAATGCGAAGCGGTTAACGTGGTTGCTATTCTGCGCGTCTCTCAGCCTGTTTGCGTATCCGCAAAATAAACCATCCGCCAATGACGACCTAAAGGGGAACATCGTTGGGGACAACGTATACCTCAATCCTGCTCTAGGAATGAGGGCCACTTTGCCCGGAGTCTGGGACCTGTTGCCTCCAGACTCACCGCAGTCCAGTCCGCCCGCTGATTGTCATGGGCCGTTGTGTGGGAGCCCAGAGATTAATTTGATTTTGCAGACAAAAGCCAGTTCCATCCCGGCATACAGAGTCTATTTATCGGGCTACAGATTGGCTCCCCAGTACCTAAATCGCGCTCGTTATCCGCTCAACAAGCTTGCCGAAGTGATGTTGGCGGGGAGCTTGGGAGGGAGCGGTTTGGTTCCGATAGGGACTCAGTCGCCAATTGAAATAAACGGGAAGCAGGCGTACCGATTGTTGGCTGGTAAGCCCAGTGAGACGGTACCAAAGATAATCGGCTATGTGTCAGAAGCCAACAAATATGTGTTTATGCTTGTTCTTGTAGCTCAAAACTCCAGTCTGCAGCCTCTCCAGTCTGCGATTGAGGCGACAAAGTTTAGTGGATCGGGCCAGTGACGGATGGCTGCATTTTTGGCGAAAAATCGCGATAACGCTCATTGACGCCGCCGCGCCTATATGTTGGTATTTGCCACTTCCTGCTCCTCTAAAACTTGCTTTACTTTCCGGGTCAGGGACTGCAGTGAAAATGGTTTGGGCAAGTAGAACATTCCGTCTGCCTGGATTCCATGTCTGGTAACTACATTCTCCGGATAGCCCGAAATGAAGATGATCTTCAGTTTCGGACTGACGCTTCGCAGATCGTTCGCAAGGTCACGGCCATTCTGCCCGGGCAGCACGACATCGGTGAGCAGCAATCGCACAATGGCCTTGCATTCACCGAAAACAGACAACGCTTCCGCAGCGTTTCGAGTTTTCAATACCCGATAGCCTGCGGACTCCAAAATCTCGCTAGTCACCTCGCGTAGGAAGGTTTCATCTTCCACGAGCAGTATCGTTCCGCCATACCGGTGAGAATCGGTGTTGGCTGTGATTGAAACCGAATCCAGGATCGCTTCCGTGAATGGTTGCGCATGACTCACTGTGTTGCCCTCCAACGACGAAAACGTATATGCACACGCGTCTCCATCGGCAGGAATGCATACGGCAAACGGAAACGCCTAGTCTCACTGCGAGTTACGATCACGGGAAGTTCGCATCGAGCGATGCGGCACCTGGGAGGCAGACAAGATAGACCGTCTTGGGAAAAATGGCTGAAATTACCGGGAATTCGTTCTGAAACGGCTAGCACTATCGCAAACAGTTTTATCGAGATCGTGCCAACAACGTCTGATCGGGGTCGAGCACGACCTTTCGTGCACCCGCTGGCGCGGTCAAGTGGAACGAGGTTTCTGCTCCATCGGCGAACACGCGGCCCAGCAGCGTCATCCTCCCCGCCACAGATGCGTACAACGGAACCGAGGTTACCAGATTGTCGGACGCATCCTTTTGCAAGATCGTGCCGCTGATTGTAGTCGAGCCGGGCTGGTCAGAATACTTCACTGCGCGCAATTCAAAACGCGGAATTGCAGTTCCATTCACCCATCCCTGGTAGAACCAGTCCAGCGATTTGTGATGCTCGTACCAGAGGGAAGGCGGCAACTCTTCTTCAAAGGCCTGCAACAACTCGCGAGTGGTAATAGGTCTTCCTTCATAACGGTCCCTAATTCGGTGGAGCACCCGCACGAAGGGCTCATCCGGCTGCCCCGCCTTGCCACCGTCACGCGCACGGGCGCCGCTGGTTCGCTCGGCGTCGCGCATCATGGAACGCAACATGTGGAACAGCCATGTGCCCCGCCCATAACTGATCACTTCATAGCCACTCGGAAATTGGGAACAGGAAAGCCGCGTACCCAAAGTCACAGGCCCGTCTTCCATCAATCGAACCCCGGCTTTGTTCTTCTGCAGCAGATCGTCTCTGTACTTCTCCATGGCAGCGCGAAATTTCGCCGGATTTTCCGCCTCGAGAACCATCATCGAACTGTAGTTGGCGAGGGCTTCCACCAGCCATTGATCGCGGTAGCCACTCCACATGACCAGGTCACCCCACCATTGATGAGCGGTCTCATGCGCGATGATCTGGCTGACCAGCGTCTGCTCAACCGGACTCATGTGCAGTTGCGATTTTTCTTCTGCGGTAAGGAAAGATGGGCTGGCAAGAAAGATCAGCCCTGGCCAACCTTGACTCAACCCACCCGGCATTTGGGCCACCTTGAGATTGGCGTAGGGAAACGGACCATAGCGTTGCGCGAAGAATTCGATTGCGTGTGCGGCAGCGCCTGCCACCATTTGTGCATTCTTCGCCGGGGAAGGCGGCGGAGGCACGATTGGCAACGTGCGCTGCGGAGGTATGCCCCGGATTAGCGGATTCGGAACTACGTTTTGGATTGGCGGTCTGGGGAATCCGCGTTCCATTCCTAAAGTTGCGTAGGTCTGGACAGTCACGTCCCCAGCGTGCGCCACTACCCGCTCGTATTTTCCCAGGTCGAATCCGGCGACGGGGATGGCCCGCTCAGACACCCATCGGCTCACTTGTTCGCCCGCCGGCGAATCTCCTCGTGCGCCCTGATCGCCAGAACCGGAGGAAGACTTCGCATCCGTTCGTTTTCCTGTGGCCACCAACGTCCAGCCTGCCGGATAACGAAACTCCAAATCGAAGTTAGACATGGCGAGTCCACGATTTGGGTACCACGTGCCTCGTGCGCCAACGTACAGCAGCCCCGCTCCGGCCTCCGAGAGTACTTCGCCGTTATAGACGAAGCGCAGTTTCAATCGTTGCCCAGTCCGCAAGGGTTCCGCAAAGACGACCGCGACCAGGTCATTACCATGCCTTGCCAGTCTGAGTTCCCTCGATTGCGGGATTGTGAATGAACTCAACCGGATGTCCGTCGGCTTCCACTTTCGTGATCCGAAGAGATCGAGATAATTCGAACAAAACTGCCCGCTGTCCTCCCTGCCGCACTTCCATTTGCAGGAGCGCTTGGGCGTCGATTTGAGTCGGCGGCTTTATTTCGGCGTGAATTGTAAAGTGAGATATAGCGATGGAATCAGGCTTGCCGCCTTCGCCAACGGTCGCATTTACAGCTTCCGCGCTCCGGCTCGCTTCCGCCGAGGAAAACGAAGTCCAGACATCGTAATAGCTCGCGCCCTCTACAGTCTTTGACTGTCCGGCCCATATCTGCTCGGGCGTGTCCGCGTCGAAATAAAGATCAAAGGTTCCCAGCCTCAACCCTTGCAAGCGGGCATGCAGAAAGCGGTCATCGTCTTCAGTTTTGACTGGCGTTGCAGTATCTTCTGCAGCCTGGCCGGCGACTGGAAGAAACCTGCTGAAGCTCATCAGCAGGCGTAGCGCGTCTCCTTCTGCGAGAGTGCGGGCGGTTTCATTCCACTGCGCCAGAAACGCTTCGGCGTAATCGACGGGTACAAGGGACGACCGCAACTCCTCAAAGGTATCGTCATTGAAGCGGAAGTAAGCGGTTACAAATCGTTCTTCAAGAATAGCCTCGCCGGTGAATAATGCCATTGAGGCGCGCTCGTATTGGTTAGGAGGGAATAACAGGATCTCGCCATCCCCTTCGAAAAACGCTCCGGTGACGCGGCCAGCGACATCCTCGGTAAATGCAATCGTGCCGTCATTCAGGGTGATGTGAAATGCCGCCCGGTCAATGGAGACATCGCCGCACTCGATACACCCGCGACTTGCTGAGCCCGACTGCGCGCAATTGCAGATAGAGGCTCTCCGCGGAATTGGGATGCAGTGGCGGAGTACTTGCGAGGACTGTGATTGCCGCCTGGGGAGGGTTAGGAGCGTCCTGGCTCCAAAGCAACGCCGCTGCACTCGACAGCAGCAACCACCAGGTTAGTAGCGGCAAGCCCCAGCGCATTTTTGAGATTACCCTGGTCACCTACGCCTTCGACTTCCTATCTTCTAGAATGCGCTTTAGTGCGTACACCTGTCATCTGCTCCATTTTCTTTGCCTTCCTGCTAGCGACGGCGGTGCCCGGCGCGTCCGCCGAAGTCATTCACCTCAAGAACGGGCGCACCATCTGGGCTGACCAGGTCCGGGATACGGGCAC
The DNA here is from genome assembly GCA_963696635.1 of uncultured Acidobacteriota bacterium. Lineage (GTDB taxonomy): Bacteria > Acidobacteriota > Terriglobia > Terriglobales > Acidobacteriaceae > JABDBE01. The sequence continues at coordinate 30,839 of CAVOKX010000015.1, read as the reverse complement.
GCATCATCGAGTACGACCTTGGTGATAATACGTACGCGATTCCGAAATCGCTAGTCGACCGCATCGATGCCGGCGGCGCTCCTCCTGGGTATGCCTCTTCAAGAGGAAACGCCAACGAAGCGCACGATCTGCCAGATTTTGCGCCCGCCGATAACTTGAAAAATGATCCCGCCCTCATTGGCAAGATTATCCAGGACGGCCGGGTCGATCCGGATGCACTTTATGCTCTGGAGCAGGCGGGAAACGGCTCTGCGACCGCTGCTGGATATTTCATCGCCGGCAAACACGAATTCGATCATGGAAACTTCAGCAAGGCCCGCACCTACTTCGAATCCGGCTTGCGTTTTGATTCGCAGAATCCCACCATTCTGAACTACTACGCCGCGCTGTTAGTTAGAACCGGGAACGCCGCCGAAGCGTTGCCTTATGCCGAGCGTGCGGTCCGCGCGGCACCCGACTCCCCTGATGCCCTAACCGTTCTGGGATGCGTGCAATTTGCCTCCGACCACACCGCAGAAGCTGTACGTACTTGGAAACATTCTCTCGAACTCCGTCCGGATGCGACGGTGCAAAAATACCTGGCAAAGGCCCAGCGCGACGCTACCGCCGAGGCCGACTACACGCAACACGAGAGCAGCCACTTCACTCTGAAATACGAAGGCAAACAGACATCGGACGCATTGCGCGGCCAGATGCTTGCCACGCTCGAGTCAGAATATGACGACCTAGTGCGTGAGCTCGGCATCGCACCTCGCAACAGCATTTCAGTCGTGCTCTACACCGAGCAGTCCTTCTTCGACGTCACGCAAGCGCCCTCGTGGAGCGGCGCCGTCTTTGACGGAAAGCTGCGCATCCCCATCAACGGCTTGACTTCGGTCACGCCCGAGCTGGCCCGCGTGCTTAAGCACGAACTCGCGCACGCCTTTATCAGCCAGCTTGCCGCCGGACGTTGTCCGCAGTGGCTCAACGAGGGCATTGCCCAGGCAGTCGAACCCAAGCGAGTGGCCCATGGGCAGCTTTTGGCTCAGCTGTTCAAGACCCAGCAGGAGATTCCTCTCAACGCCCTCGAAGGGAGTTTCATGCAGTTCTCCAGCGCGCAGGCGACGATAGCCTATGAAGAATCTCTCGCCTCCGTGCAATACATCAGCGACACTTACGGAATGAGTGATCTGCAACGGATCCTCGAAAGACTCGGCCAGGGAAGTTCGACCGAAGCCGCCCTTCGTGCCACCATCCACTCCGATTACGGGCAGTTGGAAAGCGAAGTGGGCAAGTACCTCATCAGCAAATACGGGAATTAGCGGGCGGGTAACAAGCGTAGCTACCCGAGGCTCTCAGCCGACGAAATTCGCAATGCGCGGCACTCCGGCATTCAGCAAACACGCACTCCCCAAGATACTGCAAAGTCGCGGGGCACAGCGGGAGGAACGGCCGGACGTGGACTCCGGCCACGCTCCAGCGTTTCCCAACTTCTACAGTTGCCCTTGACAACGGCTAAGTTCGTTGATAATTTTCCATCCGCAACCCGGGCCCCGTTCGAATCTTTCGCGCCTCTGGAGGCCTCCATGCTTGCTCCCCTTCGTCACCTGCGGACAATCCCATTTTGCGTGCTTGCCCTCACCTCGCTAACCGCAGTCTCCGTTGCACAGCTTTGCACCGGCACAACGCCCTGCGTGACCACTTGGCATAACGACCTCAGCAGAACCGGATGGCAGCAAAACGAGGCCACCCTGACGGCAGACCCAACTCAGCAGGGTTATGTAACCGAGGGCAACTTCGGCCCGCTTTACCAGTGGACTGTGCAGGGACGCGTTTATGCTCAACCGCTGGCCGTCTCCAACGTTCCGGTGGCGGGCTGTGGAACTAACTGTCCGAGTGTCGTCTTTGTCGCCACCAACGAGGACATGCTCTACGCATTCAAAGCGACTTCGAATGGCGGCGCAACGATCTGGCCGCCCTTAAACCTGGCGACCGTGCCGAACCCAATTGGCCGGTATGCACCGGGAAAACCGAGGAGGGCATGCCAACTCCCTTTTCCTATACGGACGTGGGCGTCACCGGAACGCCGGTTATCGATCCCAGCACGAATACGTTATACGTCGTGGCGGCGATCGAAATCCCCAACGGGACTTCCGGGGTAATCAATTACTATCTGATTGCGGTTGACATTACCTCCGGAAGCGTAAAGGCCAATACGCAGATCGCCGGCTCCGTTCCTGGCAGTCAGACCCCGCCAACACCAAAATGCACGACGGGGGGATCGGGCACGACCCAGAGCTTTGACATAAATCACATCCAGCGCTCGGGACTACTTCTACTCAAGGGCGTCGTCTATGTGTCATTCGCGCCTCTCCCCGAGCCAAGTGAGAGCGGCTGGATGTTTGGCTATTCACTCGTGAACCCCAACGGCAGCGTCTTCTCGCAGACGGCCGCATTCAGCAGCACGCCGCACGGCACCGGCGGCGGGATCTGGGGCTCAGGGGCTGCGCCGGCCTCGGATGGCACGGACATGGACATCTTCGTTGCAACCGGTAATGGCACCTTCGACTTGATGCTGTCGAGCCCGATAGACAACGATGCGGGAGATAGTCTGCTTAAGCTTCAGCCGCCCACAGCGCCATCCACTTTACTCACCGTCTCGGATTTTTTCACGCCCTACGATGTCTTCTCGTGGGACAACAATGTCGGGCTCTGCTACAAAGATGAAGACTTCGGTTCAGGAGGTGTTTTGCTGCCGCCGAACTTTACCTACACGAACACCGGCGAGTGCAGCGGCAGCGGCTGTAAAGTGGCCATTACCGCGGACAAGCAGTCGAACCTGTACGTCACGGACCAGGACTACCTGGGAGGGGCTAACCTCGGCACTAGCTGCTCAGGCAGCACAAATGACATTCAGTGCATCACCACTCCGTCCAGACCTTCAAACGACCCAGCTCAGGGCTACTGGGGCAGTCCTGCGTATCTGTGGTACAAGAACGGCGGCCAGATTTACAACATGCTGTATTATTCGGCGGACGCGCCGCTCACCGTTGGCGCGATGGGCGGCCCGGGCACAGCGGATGTCGCTCCTATGCCAATCAACGGCTACCAACTGCAGCCGAGCAGCAGTGTCGGCCCCCCGATTCCGACGACGCCAACCGCCAGCACGTCTACGCTGTTTTGCCAGTACTCTCCCACGCCCTCGGTTTCGTCCAGCGGCACAGTCACGCCGCTATCGGGCATTGTATGGGCCATAGAGCAGAACCAGAACGCTGACAACAACCCGAACTACAAAGGTCCGCCAGACTGTGCCGGTACGCAGTCTTTCACGCCAGCGCTGCACGCCTTCTGCGTGTCAGCCGGTGCGTCGAGTGGGCCTTGCACCACCGCCGCACTCCAGGAGATCTACACCAGCAGGGGAACAGTCAAAGCGAAAATGAAGTCGGCTTATTTTGGCTTTCCAACCCCCATCGTATTCAATGGTCAGGTGTACTTCGGCGCGACGGACGAAGTTGAGGTGTTTGGGATTTGTCCACAGTCGGGGTGCTTGTAATGAGACCCCCGCGAATGGCATGGCTTGGCCCTTGTGCAGGTTGGGCAAGATGGCTCATGGGCAGGGTAGGTCGGCGGGCCCCTCGCTATGCGTTGGCCGCGCTATTTGCGATCACGGCCAATGTCGGAGGGCTTGCCGCGGCTCAGACCTTCACCGTGCTATACAGCTTTGCTGGATACCCGACAGACGGCGGAAAACCGGCCGCTGGATTGCTGCTGGGCTCGGCTGGGAGCCTGTACGGCACCACGACCTACGGTGGAAATAATGCCTGCTCCGGTGGCTCGGGCACCGGATGCGGGACTGTGTTTAAACTCGACACGAGCGGATCCGAAACTATTTTGCACAACTTCACCGGCGCGGATGGGGCAAATCCCATTAGCGCCCTGATCATGGACGCAAAGGACGATCTTTACGGCACGACCACGGCAGGCGGGCTGCTAACGCATTGCACGGGTTTCGGCAGCTATCCCGGCTGTGGCGTCGTGTTCAAATTAAGCGGAGAAACTGTAACCGTGTTGCACCGCTTCACCGGGGGTGGGGACGGGGCGTTTCCCCAGGCCGGTGTAATCATGGACGAACGGCGAAACCTTTACGGCAGTACCCTGGAGAGCGGGGAATTCAACGGCGGCGTGGTGTTCAAGCTGGCCGACAAAAAGGAGACTGTACTGCATAGCTTCACCGGCGGCAAGGACGGCGGTTACGTGACCTCGGGGCTGATTATGGACGCTAAAGGGAACCTCTACGGCACTGCCGCCTACGGTGGGGACATCGACTGCGATTACCCGGGCGGCTGCGGAGTAGTGTTCAAGCTTGCTGGCACGCAGTTGACCGTGCTCCATAGCTTCAAGGGGCCTCCTGACGGGGATAACCCCTACGCCGCCCTGTTGCTGGATGCCGGGGGCAACCTCTATGGAACAACCGGCAGCGGAGGCGAGCCTTACGGCGCAGGCACGGTATTCGAGGTAAGCGCGAGCGGCAAGGAGCGCGTGTTGCACCGGTTCCGGGTGAACTACAAGGTGCAGCATGATGGCCTGTTGCCCGACACGGCTGTGATTCGCGACGCGCAGGGCAATCTCTATGGGACGACTGAGGAGGGTGGCCCGAGTGGTGACGGCGTTGTATACGAAATCACCGCAGACGGCAAAGAGGAAATTCTTCATGACTTCTGCACTGGCGATTGCTCGGACGGAGCCTATCCCAACGGTTTAATCATGGACGCCAAGGGAAACCTGTACGGCACAGCCTACGGCGGCGGCATCAATGGCAACGGCACGGTTTTCATGATTACCACCGAGCCCTCCCACCCTCGCCGAGAATTCGTCGAAGCGGGAAAACCGCAAAGACGGGACGTTCCCCAGTTTCCTGAGACTCGGCAACAAAGGTAAGGCCGGACTGACGTGGATCAGTGGCGCGCCTTTGGGCCGCGCTCCCTTTTGCGGAGTGAGTTGAGGGGATCTGCCGCTCGTGCTTCATACCTCAGATCCCCAGCCCCTTAAAGAAACGCAGCGTTTCTCCCCGCCACCATTTCATGCCGGTTCATATGCTTGATGCTTGACGATACGCTTCCATCCAGATAATCTAAATCGTGTGACATTATCCATGAGATAATGCCAGATCTTTGATAATCCGACCCAGGCGGAAGGCGAATAGCCCCCGCGAGGCTTAGTCCAGTTTCAAGCGCAGTCCCGAAACGGAACACACGAGCCTCGGTAACTCCCATGTTATCTAGATTTTGCTTGTAACTCCTTTAAACTCAAAGATCTAGCATATAGTGGCAAGATGAATCATTTGTTTTCTAGATTTTGCACATGACAGGGGGAGGGGGGGTACCCAGTACTAAACAGTAAACTAGCGCCCAAAATGGGAAAGTGCAACGGCTGGTCGGGCGTCCCGAAGCAAACGGCGGGCTCGTCGCGGTGCAGCGCTAAGAACTGCGCGCGAGATCCCTCGGCCCGCTGGTGAAAGCGCGGGCCTTCGGGATGACGCCCTGGACCCCGGGGCCTGACTGCTCCTCAGAAGCAACGAAAGAGCTTCGTGGTGTCCTATTTAAGATAATACCGAGGGTTCCGCTTACGGCCTTTCGAGTTGCTTTTCCACTGGAATTCGTCCGATGCCTGCCGATACATTAGTCAGTGGGCTCATCGCTACCGCAGCTTTTGGTTGGTTCCTGAAGGAATTCTGTGGTAAGTTCTCGGCTCGATTTACCATGAGTGCTTTCCTGCATGTCGAAGAGTCCCCGGTCCGCAATCCGCTGCACTCTGACGTCCCGAAACTCGCGGGGGCCGAACTAGCGTCGGTCTACTACGATCGGCGCATGGCGGGCGACTTCTACGACTTCATCCGTGTGGGTCCCAATCGCGTGTTGTTTGGTCTGCTCGATGCCGCTGGGGGTCTGCGGGAAACTCGCGCCATCGTCTCCGCTGCCCAGCATACTTTCCGAACGGCGGGGACCGAGCTATTCGCGCGCCGGGATCTCAATACAGCCGACGCGATGATGGAGCTATGCATGCAGTTGAACCAGGCAGTCCTGAAGGCTGCGGACGGAGTCTGCTCGTGCCCTGCCTTTGCGGGCTGCTATGACGAGAGTGTAGGCATCGTTTGCTACTGCAATGCGGGCCATACTCCGGGACTGCTTCGCGATCACGCGGGGGTCAGCGAGCTTCCGGCCACGGGCCTGCCCCTCGGACTGTTTTCCCACATGATCTCTGACGCTCCCATGGCCGTCCTCGAGCCGGGGGCGGTTCTTCTTCTGGCTTCGCGCGGAATTGTGGAATCGAAATGGAAAGCCGAAGAATTTGGATTGCAGCGCGTGAAAGATGTTCTTCAGCACTCCAAATCAATAAGCGCGAAAGAACTCTGTGTATCCGTTCTCGACCAGGTGCAGCGGTTCATGCGCGCCGCGCCAAAACACGATGATGTGACCGCGCTCGCTCTGGCTCGGAATTCGTAGTTCACTAGAGGCGCAGACTGGTGTTGCGTAGTTTCGTGACCTTTCTCCTTAAAGTTTACGGTTCATCTGCCGATGGATTGAATTGGCGGAAGCATCCGCTATGAGGACGAGTGAAGGAGCGAAGCCATGGATCTAGTAACCTGGGATAAATCTTATAGTGTCAACGTTGAGAGTTGCGACGCCGAGCATCGAAGGTTATTTTCCCTGCTCAATGATCTGCACAATGCGATGAAGGCCGGGCAGAGCAGCACGGTCATCGCCGGCACCGTGCATCAACTGGAAAAGTACACACAGACGCACTTCCTGGCAGAAGAAGCTCGGATGCAAAGTGCACAATATGCGAAACTGCCCGAACACCGTATGGAACATCAGAAATTCGTCGCCAAGGTGAAACAATTCAGAAGTGACTTGGAAGCGGGCAGAAAATGCGACGCGGTAGCCGTGGTGACGTTTGTCAAGGATTGGCTCTCAAAGCACATCATGCAAACGGATAAGATGTATTCCAAAGATATGAATTCTCACGGAATTAAGTGATACTCGGCGATCGTTCGATTCGGAAGCAGGCGCTGGGCCCAAAGTGCGGTAAACAGTTGTAAAGCAGGCCAATCGGCTTGGCCCAAGAATGGCATCTCCCTCCCCGATCGCTGGAGCCGAGGATCAGGCGAGAAACCGCGGTTTGCCTAGCCTTCTTGTCCAGTGTCACAATGCTCAGATGCATAAATCTTTGACGGCAGTAAGTGTAATCACCGCTGCGACGATGTTGCTGGGAAGTGTCATGGCGCAGCAGACTCCTGGCGCAACACCTCAACAGTCTCCAACAGCAGGAGGCTCCAACGACTCCGCGCTCAAGACGCAAAAAGACAAAGTCAGTTATGCCATTGGCATGAATATAGGAACCAACCTGCACAGACAGTCCGTAGATGTTGACCCGAAAGTTCTGCAGCAGGGCCTGGAAGACGCCTTGGCCGGTGGCAAGACTTTACTTTCAGAAGACGAAGCGCGCGCCACGCTCGCGCAATTCCAGACCGAAATGCGCCAGAAGCAGCAAGAGAAAATGCAGCAAGCTGGGGCGACAAACAAAAAGGAAGGAGACGCATTTCTGGCCGCGAACAAGGCGAAAGACGGCGTGGTTACGTTGCCCAGCGGTCTTCAATACAAGATCGAAACCACCGGCGCCGGGCCGAAACCGACAGCGAGTGACTCGGTTGTGTGCAACTATCGGGGCACGCTGATCGATGGCAAGGAGTTTGACAGTTCCTACAAACGCGGGCAACCAGCGACGTTTCCAGTAGCGGGAGTCATCAAGGGATGGACGGAGGCCCTGCAACTCATGCCGGTGGGATCGAAGTGGCAACTGTTCGTTCCATCGGAGTTGGCGTATGGCGAACGAGGCAGCGGCCCAGATATTGGTCCGAATGCCACGCTCATTTTTGAAGTGGAGCTGCTCTCCATCCAGAGCAAGGACCAAGCCCAAGAAAAGGACAAGAAGTAGATCGAGCAGCGGGTTTCATAAATGTCTTCCAGCGGCGGGCTCGTCCCTCAGGGGCTAAAGCCCGCGTTTCCCCAGGGCTAAACGGCACGGCTGAAGCCGTGCCCTTGCCAAGAACGCGCCTGAAGGCGCTCGGGTGACGAATGGTGCCTGTGAGTTTACTTGCCCGCGACGCGCACTGCCCGGTGCGGAGGCAGCGCAAAAAAGACTGCCAATGCGACATTCATGAGCAAACTCAAAGGCACGTTCACCCAGGTCAAGGCGATGCAGACTAAGTAAAGCAGTGGGCCCAACGCGTATTGTGCCGAGATTGTGTGAGCGGCAGACAAGTCTGCTTCCTTTCCCAACAGATGGCGGCTGGAATATCCCCACAAGATGTTAAAGAAGATCGCGATGGCGAAGTAGGTTCCGTGATATAGAATCGCGGCCGTCCGCTGATCGCTTTGGCCGAAGTGTTGCGCCAGCACGGCAGTGGGAAAGGGAACGGCACACACGCCCAGCAAGAGAAGCAGGTTCAAAAACAGGAGCGCGTTATTCGAACGTTTGATGTGGGTGAACAAGCGATGATGATTGATCCACATGATTCCGATGAAGGCGAAGCTAATGACAAATGCAATATAGGAAGGCCATTGGCGGAGGAGTTGCCGGGAAAGATCGCCGTTACCGACGCCTGGGATCTTGATTTCCAGGATGAGTAATGTGATGGCGATTGCGAACACGCCATCAGAAAAGGCTTCGATGCGTGCTGTTTCTTTTTCCATGGAGAAGCTTTTCGATATAAACGGACGAGCGCTCGTCGTCACGAGGCCTAAGCGGCTAGCGGTTCGCCTTTTTCTTTTGTGCAGATTTTGCTGCGGGTTCTCGCCTCGCAACCGGGGCCAGTTCATCGGCAGTCACGAAGATCGGTTCGATGTCGGTCGGAATCCCCTGCAAACTGTCCAGCGCTTTCTGCACTGCGGGACGCACTACACCCATTTCGTCCAGCAGTTTTTTCGCGCCCGCATAATTGCCCTCGGCCTCAAGCGTCAGAAGATCGTGATCCAAGTCGGCGATGGCGGTTTTTATCTTCGTCAAGTCCACTGAGAAGGTACTGTCGGCATGCTGCACAAACGCGCCTTTATCCATCAAGTAGTTGAACTGAATTGCCATGCCTTTGCCGTGAGCATCGTGCAGGCCAAAGCGCAGACTACGGAAAGCCGAGGCCAAATAGGTGATGTACAGTTGTCGTTGCGCGGCCTCATCGGAGGGCAGCGATTTCCCTAATCCCATTTCCTTGGCGTGGTCCATCATGTACTGCAGGGCGAAGAGCCCAGTCACATCAGCTTTGGATTCTTCAATCGCGCTATACAGCTCTTTCAACTCTTCGCGGGGGGTGGTGTCGCGTCCCTGAACTTTAATTTGATGTGGACCCAGCCCGTGCATCAGCTCATGCGCCAGGATGTGGGTAAAAAACGGCTCAAAGCTCACGTCGACCATGGCCGCCTGGGATAGCGTCCGTCGCGCAATGGGCAGGAGCACGCTGCGGAACTTTGCTTCTTGCACATTCTTGAGCATCACTCGCTTGCTGCCCTTCTGTTGCACCACCCGATCGTCGTTGGGCAGATTGTAGGCGGCGGTCTGGATTCCGTGAGCGCCGTCCCCGGCGCTGAGGATCTCGTCCACCACTCGAATCGGCGCCGCCGCACCCAGCTTGGGGTTGCGGTACTGCGGGTCGATGGGCAGATTGTTTTCAATTTCCTGGAGATGCTGGGTGAAAACTGAGAGCTTGGCAGTCTCGTCCTCATCGCGCAGGTTCACGTAGGCTTCGAAAGCGGCCTTGTAGCCGAAAAGTTCGTCGTTGTAGGTTTCGTAGGGGCCGATGGTGATGTCCAGGGGCGCATCCAGATCCATCCAGGCCATGTCGCTTTCGTAATAGTCAATGGACAGAAAAGCATCCGCGCGCAAGTTAAGAAATTTCTTCAGTGAGGCATTGTCGGTCAACCCCGCCGCTTCACGAAGCAAGCTTGCCACACGCGAAAGCTTGTCAGCATATTGCTGGCTGTAGGGAATCGCCAAAAGATTATTCGGGGGCTTGCTATTCTCTTGCCAGCGGATCACGGTGAAGAAGCCCTTGGCCTGCTCCTGCTCCTTCGGGGGTAATTGTTCAAGCCAGCTTTCGAAAGCTTCCTTGGTCATGCTCTCGGGATAGAAATTCGCCCCCAACGGCTTGCGCGCAGGCACGCCTGGTAAGAATGGCTTGTATTCATCTATTTCGGACCACGGGGCCTTGTTGATCCAAAAATAATGCAGGCGTGCCTTGCCCAGCAGTGTAGTGTCCTTTTGCAGCCGGGAATAAAGCGCGAGATTACCGTCCCACATCTGCTGCATGAAGATGTCGTTCAGGATGCGGGCAGCTTCAATCATCTTTGCCAGCGCCTGCCGATCCCCGGCGGACAGCTTCGAGGTATCGACCCTCATCGGCGTTGGCGCGAAACGCCTCGCCATCTTCTCCAGTTGCGTCAGGTCGGGCAATGCACCATTCTTTTGCGCTTTCGCAGGAATATTCGTCACTCCCAAGAGTATTACGAAAATAATGTAGCCTGTGAGTTTCATTGCCTTCTGCTCCCATGCCGATTTCGTCGCCGATAACGATGCGAAAACCGATCATAACAGCAGGAGATGCCCTAGCCGCGGGCCGACATCCGGAGGTACAATTTACGAAAGGTTGAAAGCACGAAAATAATTGAGCACTCTAACGCGCGCTCCGGGATGCGTTCAACTCTCAGAATTCTTATGCGAAAACTTCTCCTTTGCTTCTTACTTTCTATGGTTTCATTGCCGTTCGTTCTCCGAGCCGACGACCAGGTTGTCGAAGAGATTATTGCCCGCGTGAACAACCAGATCATTACCCGCAGCGAATATCTGCACAGCAAGGAAGAACTGAAGAAAGAAGCGCAGCAGCAAGATCCCGTGAACGCGGACAAGCTCGTCGCCGAACGGGATAAGGATGTGCTGCGCGATCTCATCGATCAGGAATTGCTGCTGGCGAAGGGCAAAGACCTCGGTATCACGGCAGATACCGAAGTCGTCAAGAAGCTGGACGAGATGCGCAAGGACATGAAACTTGACAGCATGGAGGAACTGGAAAAAGCGGCCCAATCGCAGGGCGTTTCGTTCGAGGATTTCAAGCAGAACCTGCGCAATCAGATTATTACGCAGCAAGTGATTGGGAAAGAAGTTGGCTCAAGGCTGGTCATCGCCAAAGACGACGAAAAGCAATTTTACGACGAACATAAGGCCGATATGGAGCAACCGGAGATGATCCGGTTAAGTGAGATCCTGGTCTCAACTGACGCCAAGCCGAATGATTCCACTGATGAAGCCAAACGGCTGCAGGCCGCGCAAGCGAAAGCGGATGACCTGCTGGCGCAGATTCGCAATGGCGCCAAGTTCGACGAAATCGCCAAGAAAAATTCCGACGGGCCCACCGCTGCCCAGGGCGGCGATCTCGGGGAGTTTAAACGCGGAACGCTTGCCAAGGAACTCGAGGACAAGACCTTCGTGATGAAGCCAGGCGATGTATCGGATGTAATCCGCACCAAGCAAGGCTTCGTCATTCTGAAAGTCACCGAGCATCACAACGCCGGCGTGCCACCCCTGAGCGAGATTGAGCCGCGTATTCAGGACGCGCTTTACATGAGAAAGTTACAACCGGCGCTGCGGGAATATCTCACCAAGCTTCGCGAGGACGCATTCATTGATATCAAGCCAGGCTATGTGGATTCTGGCGCGAGCCCCAACCAGACCAAGCCGGTCGAAACCGCGACCAAAGAACCTAACGCCAAGGAACTCAAAAAGAAGAAAAAATTAGGCCTATTTTAGGTTAAGCTTGGCCTGAACAACAGAGCCGCATTCCCCGATTGGGTCTGGCTCGCGGGCCATGATCGGCGTGCGTCTCCGATTCTCCGGCGTAACTCAGATGAAGGAATTTTTCTTATCCGATTGTTGCCAGCACGAAAACAAGGTCATCACTTCGACTTTCGTGGTCGTTTCCAAGCAGGTCAAGCCGAAAAAGACTGGGGAACCTTATTTGGCGCTGATTCTCGGGGATCGCACCGGCCAACTTGACGCCAAGATGTGGGATAACGTCGAGGACGCGATCGACGCCTTTGAGCAGGACGACTTCCTCAAAGTCAAGGGCTTGCTTAACAAATATAAGAATCGTTTTCAGATCACCATTCACAAACTTCGCCGCCTCGGCGACGCGGAGATCGACTTCTCCGACTATTTGCCCAAGACCACTAAAGACATTGGCGAGTTGTGGAAAACCCTGGCAACTTTCGTCGCTTCCTTTCGCGATCCCCATCTGAAGTCGCTGGTGGAAGCGTTCATGGCTGATCCGGACATTGCAGAAGCCTATCGCAATGCGCCCGCTGCCAAGACGTTGCATCACGCCTACATCGGCGGATTGCTGGATCACGTAGTCTCGCTCTTTCGTTCCTGCGATCTGATGTGCCAGAACTATCCGCAGGTCAATCGTGATCTCTTGCTCACTGGAGCCTTCCTGCACGACATTGGGAAGATTCACGAGCTCACTTATAACCGCTCTTTCTCTTACACCACCCGCGGGCAGTTGCTGGGGCACATGATCATCGAACTGGAAATGCTGCAGGCCAAACTCGCTCGGTTTCCTGACTTCCCTGAAGAACTCAAAATTCTTGTCGAACACCTCATCATCAGCCATCACGGGGAATACGAATTCGGTTCGCCGAAGTTGCCCATGTTTCCCGAAGCTCTGATGTTGCACTATCTCGACAACCTCGATTCCAAGATGGAAAGCATGCGCGCGCATTTCGAACGGGAAGCGGCCTCCGAAAGCCCGTGGACGGGCTACAACTCTTCTCTAAGCCGTCCGCTGCTAAACTCGGCGAAATTTCTGGAAAAGAAGCAACTCGCGCTCGCGGCGGTTGAATCGCCTGCCACCGGTTCGTCTGCCGACGCGCAAGCATCGCCGGGATCGGAGTTGGCGGTTGCAGAAACGACATCCGAAGCTGTATCAGCAAATACGCGCCCGGACGAGGTTTAAACTGCGGACAATCGTGTTTGCAATCCTCTGGCCAACAGCAATTCGCTCCGCTAAACTTCTTGCTAGATAAATCATCGCTGATGGAGGAACTTATGAGATCACGCTTGGTGGTACTCACCCTCGGACTCTCCTTATCGTTTGGCCTTCTCGCTTGTAGCAAAAAGCCGGAACAAACGACCGACACCAGCACAGCGAATCCGGCCCCTGCAGCCACCACTCCAGCGCCAACACAACCCACCCAGCCGGCACCTCCACCGATGCAAGCCGCACCTAAGCCCGAACCAATCATCGTTCCGGCTGGCACAACTATTACGGTACGCCTGGCCCAGGCCGTCGGCTCCAAGATCAGCCAGACCGGCCAAAGCTTTTCCGGAACTACGGCTAATGCCGTCATGATTGGCGGCAAAACCGCGATCCCCGCCGGTGCCGCGGTCACTGGCACGGTCGTCGACGCCAAACCGCTCGGCCGTTTCGCCGGTGGCGCCAGCTTGTCCTTGCAGCTGACTTCGATTAATTTCGGTGGCAGCGATCGCGCCATACAAACCTCCGTGGTCAGTCAAACCGCGAAAGGCAAAGGCAAGCGGACGGCGGTGTTGGCCGGGGGCGGAGCTGCGGTCGGCGCGCTGATTGGCGGCTTAGCGGGCGGAGGCAAAGGCGCAGGAATTGGCGCCCTCGCGGGCGGCGGGGCCGGCACCGGGGGGGCCGCATTTACCGGCAACAAAGATATCGTTTTTCCGGCAGAGTCCGCGCTTAGCTTCAAACTGGAGCAACCACTGGAAATTAAGGAGCGTTAAGCCGTCGCCGGAGGTGCTTGTCCAAATTCGCGGGAGCGCCCGCGAATCGCTGCAAGCCGAGAACTGACAACTGATTCTCTTAATCTCTGATGCTCGACTTGACTCGCTTCAAAGTCCTGACCTTTGACTGCTACGGCACCATGATTGATTGGGAAACCGGCATCTTTACGGCCCTGCGCCCGATCCTCGCCGCGCATGGCAAGAAGATTACGGACTCCGCGCTGCTGGAGTTGTACTCGGAACTGGAATTCGGGGCCGAGCAAGGAGAATTTCTGCGTTATCGAGAAGTCTTGCAGTCCGTGGTGGGCGGCCTGGGTGAGCGTCTTGGCTTTCTGCCAACGGATATAGAGGTGCGTTCGCTGCCGGAATCGCTGGCTAACTGGCAGCCCTTTCCTGACACGGTTGCGGCCTTGCGCAAACTCAAGAGCGGCTATCAACTCGGGGTCGTGTCTAACGTAGACGACGATCTGTTCGCCGCCACCGCGCCCAAGCTCGGAGTAGCGTTCGACCATGTAATCACCGCGCAGCAAGCCGGCTGCTACAAACCGTGTAAGAGAATGTTCACGCTAGCCGAAGAGAAGATCGGCGTAAGTCGTGAGCACTGGCTTCACGTCGGTCAGAGCATTTATCACGACGTGATTCCCGCACAGTCGCTGGGCATCGCTACAGTGTGGGTAAACCGCCGCTCGCCTCGCCCCGGCGCGGGAGCTGCCAAAGCGGCCATCGGAAAGCCGGACTTGGAAGTCCCTGACCTGGAGACACTCGCGAAGCTGGGGGGGTGAATATTTCGTTCTGAGACAGTGGCTATTTTCTTCGCTCAAGAGAAAGCACCATTTGAAATAATCGCACTCGAAACCTTTTTGAGGAGATCAGGATGCGTATTCTTATCGCCAATCTTATGTTGATGTGCGCATTGTTGTCGGCCGCTCCGGCCCAACAGACGGATTCATCCAGGGATCAAGCCAACCAGAAAAAGCCTGAAGCGCAAGCGGCGAAAAGTGAAAAGAAGTCGCCGGAGAACGCAACGAAGCCCGCTGAGGTTCCCGCATCCGCGGAGCACAAACCCGACGGTAAAGACGCGAGCGACAAAGAAGAGCATTACGACGTTGCCGAAGTAGCCCCGGTAGTGACCCATCACCAGATCACGCTCGATGGCAAGCCGCTCAAATATACGGCGACAGCCGGACGCCTTCCCATCAAGCGCGAAGATGGCAAGATCGAGGCTGAAATGTTTTTCGTCGCCTATGCCCTTGAGGGGCAGCAGGCGAACCAGCGTCCGCTGACATTTGCGTTTAACGGTGGGCCCGGCTCAGCCTCGGTGTGGCTGCACATGGGAGCGCTGGGACCCAAACGAGTGGTGCTGCAGCCGGATGGGTTTATGCCCGCGGCGCCCTACCGCCTCGCCGACAATCCTTATACTCTGCTGGACAAGAGCGATCTGGTGCTGGTGGATGCGATTGGCACCGGATTCAGCCGCGCCGCCGATGCCGAGCTGTCCAAGAAATTCTGGGGAGTGAAAGGCGATATCGAGGCTTTCTCCGAGTTTATCCGCCTTTATCTCACGCGCTATGAGCGTTGGACGTCGCCGCTGTTCTTGTTAGGCGAGAGTTATGGAACCACCCGCGCGGCGGGTGTGTCGGGGCATCTCAGTGACCTCGGAATTGCCTTCAATGGAATTACGCTGCTTTCCACGGTGCTGAGCTTCGAAACGCTGCTCGACAACAAGACCAACGATCTGCCTTACGTTTTGCTGATTCCGTCGTTCACCATGATCGCGGGTTTCCACCACAAGCTGCCGCCGGATTTGAACGCTGACATGGCAAAGGCCCGGCAGGAGTCAGAACAGTGGGCGTCCACCGAATACGCGTCAGCGCTGGCGAAAGGCGACGCGCTCACGCCTGAGGAGCGGCAAAAGATAATCGATCAAATGGCCCGCTACACCGGACTGAACAAGCAACTGATCGACGATGCCAACCTCCGGGTCGATGTCAGACAATTCACCCACAACCTTCTGCTTGACCAGAAAGTGCGCGTAGGCCGACTCGATGGCCGTTTCACGGGACCAGATCCCGATGGGCTGCTCGACACGCCGTTCTATGATCCAACCCAATCGGCAATCCTTCCGCCCTATACCTCAGTTTTCAATAATTACGTGCGCAGCGAATTGGGCTATCAATCCGATATGCCGTACCACGTTTTTGCCCAAGGCGCGGGATTCGAGCATTGGGATTGGGGTTCCAGCATCAAAGGCTTTCCCGACACGGCCACCGCGTTGCGCGAGGCCATGGTAAAGAACCCGTATTTGAAAGTGCTGGTCATGGAGGGTTACTACGATCTGGCCACTCCATACTATGCTGCAAACTACACCATGGATCACCTGGATCTTGGCGGAAAATACCGGCAAAACATTTCGTTTGCCACCTACGAAGCGGGACACATGGTGTATCTGCCCACGGAGTCTCTGAAGAAGATGAAGAACGATCAGGCGAACTTCATGCAGAAGGCTGGAGCAGGACAATAAGACTCCGACTGCGAATCTCGAATGAACTCAGACTACATCTCGATTGCAAGCCACCGTCTGCAGGGGCCACAATCGCGCGAACTATGACCGCGGGAGTTTCTTGAATACTAAGTCAAGAACGATACTGCGCAGGCTTCGGCGGCATCCCAGGCGAGAGATTCAATTTTTGATGTACCACGGTCTGCGCTAGTATTGTGAGTTGCTGAAGCAACTCCGCGATACTCTTAGTAGCTGTGATCAAATCCTGCTCTTGTTGCTGGGTCACGTATTGTCTCCTTGGCCGCCCGATTTCTTTCTTCTGGCTACGCGATTAAACTAATAAGTTTGAAACTGGAGATCATATGGCAACTGCTACCACTCGCGCCAACCCGCTCTCTTATCTCACCGACCAACTGAACGATCTCAAGGCCAAAGGCACGCACTTCCGTCTGCGCGTGCTCGAGGACGAGCAAGCCCCGGTGTGCACGTTCGACGGCAAGAAGGTCATCAATCTCGCCTCCAACAATTATCTCGGCCTGACCACGCATCCCAAACTCCGCGAGGCTGCCCTCGAAGCCACGCGCAAGTACGGAGTGGGATCGGGCGCGGTGCGCACCATCGCCGGCACCATGAAGATCCACATGGAGCTCGAAGAAAAGATCGCCCGCTTCAAGAATGTGGAAGCATGCGTAGTCTTCCAGTCAGGCTTCGCCGCCAATGCGGGCACGGTTTCGGCCGTCCTAGGCAAAGACGACTTCATCATCTCCGACCAACTGAACCACGCCTCCATCATCGACGGCGCCCGTTTGTCGCGTGCTAAGATTCTTGTTTTCGAACACAAGAACATGGCCCAGGCTGAAGAAAGATTGGCCAGCGTTAAGGATCAGCCGGGGAAAAAGTTGCTGATCACCGACGGCGTCTTTTCCATGGACGGCGACATCGGCCCGCTGCCCGTGTTGTGTGAACTAGCGGAAAAGTACGGCGCCATCATGATGGTCGACGATGCCCACGCTTCAGGCGTACTGGGCCGCAACGGCCGCGGCACCATCGATCATTTCAAAATGCACGGCCGTGTGGACATTCAGGTCGGCACGCTATCCAAAGCCATCGGCGCGCTGGGCGGATACGTTTGCGGCACTCGAGACCTCATCGACTTCCTGTATCACCGCGCCCGCCCATTCCTGTTCTCCACCTCGCATCCGCCGTCGGTCGCAGCCACCTGCATCGCCGCCTTTGATGTTCTGGAAAACGAACCCGAGCGCATCGAGAGCCTCTGGGAGAACACCCGCTTCTGGAAAAAAGAACTAGCGCTGCTAGGCTTCAACATCGGAGGCCAGACCACGCCCGCCAGCGAAACCCCGATCACCCCCATCATCATCGGCGACGGCAAACTCACCATGGACTTCTCCCGCGAACTCTTCAAAGAAGGCGTCATGGGCACCGGCATCGCATTTCCCACGGTTCCTGAAGGCAAAGCCCGCATCCGCACCATTATGACCGCCACGCATACCAGGGAAGAGTTGGAGCGAGCGTTGGACGTGCTGAAAGACGTGGGGAAGAAGATGGGAATTGTGGGGTGACGAGACCTAACGTGTTTTTCAGATTAGTGGAGATGAAGGTACATCGGACCGGAACGATATTGTTTGCGCCTCGTGTCTTCCACGATGAACCGGACTTCGACACGCTGCGACCCTCGAAGGTCCACCGGGATAGGGCTCTCACCCTTTGCTAGGAAATGCCCGCGGAAGGCCTCGCCCGGGCCTAGTCTTCCGTCCTGATAGCGGCGGTGGTTCAGGACCTTCTCCCGTGACACCTGAATTGGCTCGGGGTGGATCTGGTAAAGCTCCGAGGGCGGGTAAAGCTCCGCAGGATCGAAGATAGGTTCGAGGGTACCGTCCTTCCAGGGTAATTCGAGGTCGTAGTACGCAATAACAATGTTGGCTCGTGGAGAATCGTTGGTGATGACGACCTCAATTGAAAAGGTGGTAAATCCATTCTGTGTTCCCGCCACCCGGTCGGAGTATTCATCGCCAACTTGACGGATCGACAAGATCCGCTTGTTATCTCGACGCCAGGAATAGACAGCCCAGATCAGCGCTGCCAGTGGCAACGAGAAATCCTTGAGCACCGCGTAAAGCTTGCAAAACTCCATCGCTTAGGTCGACCTTAAGAGTGATTCTAGCTCCTTTGGCGGGTCTTCTGTCGATTGCCGAGAGTACCGCCCCTGACGGGGACTCGTTTCTTCTTTCGCTTGCTCACTGAAGTGGGTAACTATCACATAACCTACACGAGTTTCAGTTTCCACGAGAGTAATACGCAGACCCGCATGAGCGAAATACCATGCGGCGGGTGTAGAATCAGCCTGGAGGAAGACTGCGATGAAGGAATTTCTTCTCGACTTCGGTAGGATCATGCAAGAACACGAAGGGCGCGTCACGGGAACATTCGACCTGATGTTTCCGAACGCAGGACCGGACCGAAGTGATGTTCGTGTTACTCTCACATACCCCAATTGGTCCCGCATCGGCTCAATTCCAGCACCCAGAAGCTAACTCTGCTTACCGCGTCGCAGCGGCCAATTCTCGCTGGACAACCTGTTTGTCGGTCTGGGGAAATCGGGCTTTGGCTTCAATCCCAAGCCGTCCGGCGTAATAGAGCAACTTGTCCACGCTTTTTTTGGCAACTTTCCCGTTGAGCAACTCGCTCACGCGCGGCTGAGGTTCCGCCAGGATCACCTGCAATTGCTTTTGCGAATACTTTCGCGCGTGCTTCAGGATAGCTTGGTAAAGGTCCGCCTTGAACTTCAAGGCCGTGGCCTGCCCGGGTGAGAATCCCAGATCATCGAGCACATTACCCCGTGTCACATGAGTTGGCCTACTGCGTCCGCCCGCCATGCCTCTTCTCCTCGATCATCCGTGCCCGGACCGCCTTCAGTCGTTGCCTTGCGACGTTGATTTCCTTCATCGGCGTTTCGCGGCTTCTCTTTTCAAAACAGTGCAATACATGGATTACGTCGCGAACTCTCGACAAGTAAATCACCCGATACCATGCCCGCTCATCCTGATCCCGCGGCTCAAACACTCCGGGACCGATGGAACTCATTGCCCGATAGTCGGTTGGCCGCTGCCCTTGCTGCAACAAACGCAAGTCAAATCCCAAGTTGTGCTTCACCTCATCCGGGAACGAGCTAAGTACTTCCCTGGAATCGCCTTCCCAAGCAATTACCGCGTCTTTGGGAGCACTGGAGTCCATTCGTCACAAAAGCAGTATAACGCTAATCGAACATATAAATATACACTTAAATGTATGATTGTTTCCTTCAATCCGCCCGATACACAATCTTCCCGCCAACAATCGTCGCCACAACTTTGCCCGTGAGCTGCCAGCCGTCGAATGGAGTGTTGTGCGATTTAGAGCGGGATTTCGCGGCTTCGAAGGTCCAGCGTTTTTTCGGATCGAAAATCGTGACATCGGCATAACTGCCACGCGTCAGCGTGCCCCGGCCTCTCAAGTCAACCACCCGCGCCGGACCTGCGGTGAACAGTTCGACTATTCTTGCCAGAGAAATCTTGTGTTCACGATGCAGGCGCGTAATGGCCAAGCCTAGAGCCGTTTCGAGTCCCGTGATTCCGAACAGGGCGCGCTCGAATTCGATGATTTTTTCGTGCGTAGCGTGGGGGGCGTGATCGGTCGCGATGGCATCGACTGTGCCATCGGCAAGAGCGACGAGGATGGCTTCACGGTCGGCGTTCGAGCGCAAGGGCGGATTCATCTTGAAGTTGGAGTTGTAGTCGCCGACGTCGGCGTCGGTCAAGCTGAAATGGTGAGGCGTGACCTCACAGGTGACGCGAGCTTTGCCGCGCTTGCCGCGACGCACCGCTTTCAGCGCGTCGGCAGTCGAAAGATGGGCCACGTGGAGGCGCGCTCCGGTGAATTGCTGGGCAAGTTGAATGTCGCGCTCGACCACGGATGCTTCCGCGACGGTCTTCATACCGTGCAGGCCTAGCCGAAATGAGGTCGGGCCCTCGTTCATCGAGCAGTTCTCCGTCATGCGGGTGTCCTCCGCGTGTTGGATTACGGGAAGGTTCAGTCCCGCCGCAGCTCGTAGGGTCTCGCGCATGATGATGTCGTTCAGGATCGGACGGCCGTCGTCGCTCACTGCGACCGCGCCCGCGCGCTGCAAGGCTCCGAAATTGGTAAGCACCGCGCCTTTGCTAGCATGGGTGGCGGCTGCGATCGGGAATACATTGACCACGGCTGCACGCTCGGGTTGCTGGATCCAGGCCACCCATTCCGGCGAATCGACAATGGGAGACGTGTTCGGCATACAGCAAACGCATGTGAATCCGCCGGCGGCGGCGGCGGCGGTTCCAGTTGCGATGCTCTCCTTATAGCTCTGGCCAGGCTCACGAAGGTGAACGTGGAGATCGATGAACCCAGGGCAAACGACGAGGCCATGTGCGTCGAAGGCTTTGTCCGCGCTGCCGCGGATTTTGTTCGGGAGCGCGACCTCAGCCACGCAGCCGTCGCGTAAAAGGACGTCCATGGGCGCGTCTAGTCTCGCGGATGGATCGATTACGCGACCGCCTTTGATCAAGAGAGAGCTCGATTTTGATTTATTGTGTGTCATTGCCATGCATCGTATGACGACAAGTTACAAAAGAAGCAGATGTGGCCGTGCTGGCCGGACCGGGTCGAAGACCCGGTCCCACACGGGTCGGTCCCACACAGGATTGTCAGCTCTCCAACTTTCTTTCGTACGGCATGCCGACTAACTTATCTTTCACCGCGCTTTGCCAAGCGCATTGGCCAGGATCGCCATTCGCACTGGTACTCCGTTATGCACTTCTTCGACAATGACTGACTGCGGGCAGTCCGCGACTTCCCAGGTGAGTTCCAGCCCGCGAATGATTGGGCCGGGGTGCATTACGATTGCATCCCGCTTAGCCAGTTTCAAGCGAGCCATGGTCATCTGGTATTTCGAAATGTAATCCTGCAGGCGCAGTTTTGTCCCCGCGAGGCGTTCTTTTTGTACACGCAAAACCATAATCGCGTCGGCGCCACGCACCGCTTCTTCGACGGTGCGGGTGACGTGGAGTCCTGGCGCCAGACTGGTTGCCACTTCGGGCAAGAACTCGGGTGGTCCGCACAGAGTGATGCGGGCGCCGAACTTGCTGAGCAGGTGAATCGCGGAGCGGGCCACACGGCTGTGGTAAATGTCGCCCACAATCACCATCTGCAATCCTTTCAGGGTTTTCTTATGGCGCAGGATAGTGTAGGCATCAAGCATTGCCTGCGTAGGATGCTCGTGCATCCCGTCGCCGGCATTAATGACCGGGATATCAAGGTGCGTCGCCATCAGCAGAGGAGCACCCGCGTTCGGGTGACGAATCACCATGACATCGGCGCCCACGGCCTGGAGAGTGTATCCGGTGTCCAGCAACGACTCGCCCTTTTCGATGCTCGATCCGCTGGAGAGCACGAGCGTGGTCATAGCTCCCATCGACTTGGCTGCGATTTCGAAAGAGCTGCGAGTACGCGTGGACGCTTCGTAGAAGAGAAGCAGCACGCGCTTGCCTCGTAGCAAGGGCTGAGGCTTGCGCGGATTCATACGTCGTGCCAGCGCTAGCAGGCTTAGAATCTCCGTAGCCTCGAGATGTTCAATGCCGAGCAGGGAACCGCGTGCGGCTTTGTTCATGCTTGTCTAAAAACCTTAGGGCTTAAGCTCGATTGTAGTTTGCGGCAAACGTCATGACTGAAGTCGGTCCTTCCCCTTTTGTGCTTTGGGGATAGATCCTAGCTTTGCTTTTCTACAATCAAAACTTTTTCTGCATCATCGATTTCGCGCAATTGAACCTCAATGATCTCCTGCCGCGTAGTCTGCACTTTGCGGCCCACGAAAGTTGCTTCGATAGGTAGTTCGCGATAGCCACGATCGATGAGTACGCAAAGCTGGACCTGCCTGGGACGTCCTTGCTTGAAGAGGGCGTCCATCGCGGCGCGCACGGTGCGTCCGGTATAGAGAACGTCATCTACGAGCACGATATTCTTGCCGGTGACAGGGAATTCGGGGTCGGTTTTCTGCACAACCGGCGCGACTCCCACAGTCGAGAGATCGTCACGGTATAAAGTAATATCGAGCGTGCCCACGGGCACCTGAGTCTTTTCGATCCGCCCGATCATCTGTCCCAACCGTTGGGCAAGGAATACGCCGCGGCGGCGGATTCCGATCAAGCCCAGATCGGTCGCGCCGTTATTTTTCTCAATGATTTCGTGCACTAACCGCACCAGAGTGCGTTCGATTTCCGACGCAGACATCAACTGTGTCTTCTCTCGCAGATCGAAGTGGCGGGGTGACGGTCGCGGAGTCATGAACGCTGCATCATACGCGTGTTAGGCAGGGTGGGGCAAGGTGGAGAGGTAAGGATTGGTAGTGACCAGGCAGGCGTGTGCAAGATCGCCTGGCGCGCGCCTAAACCGTTGCCCCTCCACCAGCGTTTTTATTTGGTCCTTCCGGCTTCGACTTTTAGTTTTTCGCTGGCGGCGGCTTGGGCGGCGGCCAGGCGCGCGGTCAGGACACGGAAGGGCGAGCAGGCCACATAATCCATGCCTACCTGGTGGCAGAACTCCACCGACGATGGGTCGCCGCCGTGTTCGCCGCAGATTCCTACCTCCAGATCGGGGCGGGTCTTGCGTCCCCGTTCGATCCCGATTTTCACCAGCTCGCCTACGCCGTCGCGATCGATCACGGCGAAGGGATCCTGTTTGAGAATGCCTTCCTTGAGATACGTGGGCAGCACTTTGTTGACGTTGTCGCGCGAGAAACCGAACGTGGTCTGGGTGAGGTCGTTGGTGCCGAAGCTGAAGAACTCGGCTTCCTTGGCAATCTCGTCCGCGACCAGGCAGGCTCGGGGAAGTTCGATCATTGTCCCGACGTGATATTTCACCCGCTTGCCCTTCTCGCGAAAAACTTCCTCGGCTACGCGGCGCACGATCGCCGTCTGGTTCTCCATTTCCTTCACCGTGGCGATGAGCGGAATCATCACTTCCGCATGCGTCTTCACTCCACTCTTTTCCACGGCTACCGCCGCTTCAAAAATAGCCCGCGCCTGCATCTCCGTGATCTCCGGATAGGTGATGCCCAAGCGGCAGCCGCGATGTCCAAGCATGGGATTGAACTCATGCAGTTCTTCCACCCGCGCCAGCAGTTGTGGGAGGATTTTCTTCAGATCTCCAGCGCCTTTCGCGCCGTAGTCACGGTATTCCTCGACCAGAGTTTTTTTCTGCCTGGCGTTCGCGCTGGCCAGGCTGGCGATGTCGACCATGAGTTTTTCACGCTTGGGCAGGAACTCGTGCAGCGGCGGATCCAGCAGGCGGATGGTTACCGGCAAGCCTTCCATGACCTCAAACAGCCCGATGAAATCGGAGCGCTGCATGGGCAGCAACTTCTTTAAGGCGGCGCGGCGGTCTTTCTCATTATCGGCGAGGATCATGGCCCGCATGTGCGGGATGCGGTCCTCGGCAAAAAACATGTGCTCGGTGCGGCATAGGCCAATGCCCTCGGCGCCGAACGCGCGCGCCTGTTTCGCGTCGCGGGGAATATCCGCGTTGGCCCGCACTCCGATTTTGCGAAACGGTTCCGCCCAGCCCATGAACTTCACCAGTTCCGGATCGTCCGGTTCGGCGTCGAGCGTACCCAGTTTGCCCTTGATCACGCGGCCCGTGGTTCCGTCGAGCGAAATCCAGTCGCCCGGCTTGAACACCTGGCCTTTCACCTTCATCTCGCCAGCGCGTTCGTTGACTTCGATGTCGCCCGCGCCCGCCACGCAACACTTCCCCATGCCGCGCGTGACCACCGCCGCATGGCTGGTCATGCCGCCGCGCGAGGTCAGGATGCCGGCGGCCACTTCCATGCCGTGAATATCTTCCGGCGTAGTTTCCGCGCGCACCAGGATGACCGGATTTTTCTTGCTACCGTGGCCCACCTTTTCTACCGCCTCGTCCGCGGTGAACACGATCTGTCCGACTGCTGCCCCCGGCGACGCCGGCAAGCCTGTGGCCAGAACTTCAATCTTCGCTCTTTTCTCATCCAGGCGCGGAACCAGAAAGTCGTAAAGCTGGTTGGGTTCGACGCGGAAAATCGCTTCTTCTTTGGTGATCAGCCCCTCGTCCACCATCTGGATGGCCACGCGCACCGCCGCTAGCCCGGTGCGCTTGCCATTGCGGGTTTGCAGCATGTAGAGCTTGCCTTCCTGGATGGTGAACTCGAAATCCTGCATGTCGCGATAATGTTGTTCCAGGCGGGTGGTGATTTCGCGCAGCTGGTTGTAAGCCGACGGCATGATCTTCTCCAGTTCGAGAATCGGCACCGGCGTCCGCACTCCCGAGACCACATCTTCGCCCTGCGCATTCAGCAGGAACTCGCCGTAGAACTCCTTGTTACCGGTAGCCGGATTGCGGGTAAAACCCACGCCGGTCGCGCTGCTGTCGCCCAGATTGCCGAAGACCATGGCCTGCACGTTGACCGCTGTACCCAGCATGTCGTCGATGGCGTTGATGCGGCGATAAGTCTTGGCGCGCTCGTTCTGCCAGGAACGGAATACCGCGTCCCGCGCCATCACTAGTTGCTCGTGTGCATCCTGCGGGAAATCGCGCTTGGCATGTTTCTTGACTACCTTCTTGTATTCTGCGATGACTTCCTGCAATGCCTTGGCATCGAGATCGGTGTCAAACTTGGTTTTGTTCTGTTTCTTCTTGGCGTCGAAAACCTTGTCGAATTCTTCTTTCTCAATGTCCAACACGACATTGCCAAACATCTGGATCAGGCGGCGATAGGAATCGTAGGCAAAGCGCGGGTTGTGGCTGCGCTTGGCCAGCGCCTCCACGCTCTGATCGTTCAAGCCGAGATTGAGAATCGTATCCATCATCCCCGGCATAGAAAACTTCGCCCCCGAGCGCACGCTCACCAATAAAGGATTGTCGCCTTTGCCCAGCTTCTGACCTTGCAGTTTTTCCAGACGGGCCAAGGCCGCTTCCATCTGGCCGTCCACGTCCTTCGAAACCCCGCCCTGCCGCATGTATTCGCGGCAAGCCTCAGTCTGAATGGTGAACCCCGGAGGCACCGGCAGGCCCGCATTGGTCATCTCCGCCAATCCCGCGCCTTTTCCGCCCAACTCGTCCTTCATCTTGCCGTTGCCATCCGCCTTCCCCCCGCCGAAAAAGTAAACGTACTGGGTGGGCTGTCGTTTCTGTTTTTGTTCGCCTTCAGTTGTTGCAATCATCGTTGTAGCCATAGTTTTACCAATCCTTATTTACTATTTCGAAGATTCCTTGGATTCCTTGCCTTCTGTCACGATCTCGGAGAAGTCGGCAATAGTGGAGAAGTTTCCTAACAATGTTTGCAGCAAGGCAAGACGATTCGCACGGATATTTGGATCCTCGTCCATGACCATTACTTTGTCGAAAAACCGGTCTACGTCTTCTCTCAGCGTCGAAAGCATGATCAAGGCATTCAGATAACTCTTCTCGGCCCGATCCTTCTCCACGCGATCTGACATCTGCCGGGCTTTTGCATCCAGCATCTTCGCTTCTTCGGCGCTCTCGATCGAATAATCAAATTCCGCCGCGATAGGCAAAGCCTTGTCCACCGCCTGCCTCAGAATGTTTCGCATACGCTTGCAGGCAGCAGAAATCGCCAAGAACTCGGGCATGTGGAGAACGCTATTCACAGCCTGAGCTCGCGTGATCGCATCCACCACGTCATCAGAGCCCACAGCCAGCACGGCATTCACTACGTCGTATTTAAACCCGAGCGAGTCGCGCAGGTAGAACTCTAAACGTTCTCTAAAAAAGCTGGGCACGTCCCCCTGACCAACGAGAGCCCCGGTAAACTTCTGTTCCGCCACCGAACCCTTGTAAGCCGAAACAGCCAGCAACTCTAGTTGAGCCAGCTGGATTGGTAATTTGTGCTCTGCAATGATCCGTATGATGCCGTTCGCCTGCCGCCTCAGGGCGAATGGATCTTTTGATCCGCTGGGGTGCAAACCGAGATAGAACATCCCGATTATCGTGTCGGCTTTATCAGCGATGGAGAGGACCGCGCCCTCAACTGAGCGTGGAACCGAGTCTTCCATCGATTCTGGCTTGTACTGATCGTAGATTGCGACAGCGATTGCTTCGCGTGCGTCGCTCTTCATATCCGGATCAAGCACCTGAGCACGCGCATACAATCCGCCGACGATGCCCTGCAACTCCGTGAACTCCTTCACGAGTTCGGTCGTGAGGTCGGTCTTGGCCAAGTAGGCTGCCTTGTGGATGATCCCGGAACGAACCTTGTCCATTCCTAGGACGCCACTGTTCTTCAATGTCGCAGACAAACGGCGGCAAAACTCCTGCACCCGCTTGGTCTTGTCGTAGTAGCTGCCCAGGTCTTTCTGAAAGGTGACGTGTTTCAGCCAAGTCGTGCGCTCACGCAGCGGATGTTTCTGATCGGTCTGCCAGAAAAACCGGGCATCGTTGAAGCGGGCCCGGAGCACGCGTTCGTGGCCATGTCGAATGATGCCGCGCGGGTCGCCATCGGTATTCAGCACAGCCAGAAAATGCGGGAGGAGCTTACCGCTGGTGTCTTCGATAGCAAAATATTTCTGATGATCGCGCATCACCGTGACCAGGACTTCCTCAGGCAATTGCAGGAACTCTCGATCGAAAGTTCCCAGGACTACTGAAGGAAACTCGGTCAGATTAACAACAGTATCGAGAAGATTCTTGTCTTCCCGCCAACGGGCGCCGGGAATGGTACGCGTCGCAGCATCAAGCGCTTTCCGAATCTGCTGCTCGCGCTCGCCACGACCCAAGACTCTTGCGGACCGCAAGGCTTCAACATAGGCGGAACCGGCAGTTGGAATGAGGATTGGACCTTCGGCCAAGGTTCTGTGCCCATGCGACTGGTGCCCGGCACGAACGCCATCGAATTCGAGCGGAATCACCTCGTTGTCGAGCAACGCCACCAGCCAGCGTACCGGCCGGACGAACTTTTCGGTTGGCTTGCGCCAGTACATGTTTTTCGGCCAGTAAATCGAGCTAATCTCTTTGGGAAGCAGTTCCGATAGGACTTCTGTCGCGGACCGGCCCTTCTTGGTAATCTTCGCGGCGAGGCATTCGCCCTTGGAAGTTATCCGCCTCTCCAAGTGCGAAACATCTACACCAGCCTTCTTGGCAAAAGCGTGTGCTGCTTGTGTAGGCTGTCCATCTTTGAAGGCTACGTTCACGGACGGCCCGTTGAGCTGTTCCGTGACGTCCGTCTGAGTTCCTGGAATTCCGGATGCGAGAACCGCCAGACGCCGAGGGGAGTCAAGACTCGAAATTGTTCCACTGGCGGAGAGGCGTTCCCGCTCCAGCAATTTGTGCACGCGCTCACGCAATTCGAGCGATGCGGCATCGATCATCCGCGCCGGAATCTCTTCGCAGCCGATTTCAAGTAAAAAGTCTGGCATGTCTTTTCACACGCAGCGCCAGCATCTTGCCGGCTGTCCCGAGGGCATGCTGCCCTGGGCTCGGCGGGCGAGACGCCCCCCGGACAGCCGCCGGGACGGCGGCGCTACAAAAACCACTCAAGAGATCGCATGAACTGTTTCTCTTCTTGACTTCTGCTTCTTTTCCGATTCCGCTTCTTCAGTTGCCGTCTCGTCTTGCTGCTGATCCACATACGCCTTCGCAATCCCGACGGCGAGTGCACGCACGCGAGCAATCACTCCCACACGCTCGGTCACCGAGATCGCGCCGCGAGCATCCAGAATATTGAACAGATGCGAGCATTTAAGGCAGAGATCGTAAGCGGCAAGAACCGGGAAACGTTTCTTGTTCCGCCGCCACCCGTCACCGGCGATCTTCTCTTTACGGAAAACGGCATATTGATCCAGCAGCGACTTACATTCTGCCTCATAGAGCTCAAAGTGCTTCCACGCTTTTTCTACGTCAGCGGTTTCGAAGTTGTACACGGAAAACTGCTGTTCGTCCGCCAGCCGCACGTCGCCATAGGTCGTGACTCGACCTGGCTCCGGATCGCGCGCCCACACAATGTCGTAAATCGAATCCACGTCCTGCAAGAAGGCGGCGATGCGTTCCAGGCCATAAGTCAACTCCGCCGAAATCGGATCAAGATCGACCCCGCCGCATTGTTGGAAATAGGTGAACTGCGTGATCTCTAACCCATCCAGCATGACCTGCCAACCCACGCCCCAGGCGCTGAGAGTCGGCGCTTCCCAGTTATCCTCTTCGAACTTGATATCGTGCTGGCGCAGATCAATTCCCATCGCGGCCAGCGATTCCAGGTACAGCTCCTGCACGTTCTCCGGCGGCGGCTTCAGAATCACTTGCAACTGCATGTGCTTGTAGAGACGATTGGGATTCTCTCCATATCGGCCATCGGCTGGCCGACGGGAAGGCTGCACGTAGGCCACTTTGTATGGACTTGGCCCCAGTACGCGCAGGAACGTTTCTGGCGCCATGGTTCCGGCGCCGACTTCGACGTCATAGGGCTGTTGCAATACGCATCCCCGATTAGCCCAGAAATTCTGCAGGCGCAGGATGAGTTCCTGGAACGTCGGCGGGTTGGAATTGCTCTGGGTCACAATCTAGCTCTTGGCTCTTGGCCTTTAGCTTTTAGCTCAACTCTCCTAATAGCCAGGAGCCAGCGGCTAAGAGCTAAATTCTCTCCAGCATCCCGGCCGTCACCAGCTTCTTCTCCATGTGCCGCTGGAGAGCCTGCAGGAGAAACTTACGCAGATCGGCGGCTTGCTCCTTGCGCCCGGCCGTCGCCGCAAAACTCTCGACTGGCGCGCGCAACATCTGCCCAGCCAGGATTCGCGATTCCGCGGAAATCTCCGACGATGCCAGCCGCTTATCCTCGGCGCACATCAGCCCGTCGCTCAACGCATGAAAGAATGCTCTACTCCCATTCAGCGTCCGGCCGCAAACGATGCACTCGGAAAGTTGCGGCAGATAGCCCATGAGCCGGGTCATCCACAGCTCGAAATAGGTGATGGGCATCCATACATCATTTCGGCGCAGCACCGTGAGCACTGCGAGCGCAAGCCGGAAAGCATCATCGTTGGCTTCGCGATCGGGCAGCAATTCATCGAGCAACTCGGCCACGTGACCCAGCGCGACTGCACGAGGGTAGCTCACTTCGCAGCTCAGCGGCGAATCCAATACTTCGCAAGAGTCCAGGCGCGCTAACTCCTGCCGCTCGCGATCCTCGTAATAAACACGGACGTACGTGAGGGGCTCCAGGGCTCCACCAAATCGGCGTCTGGACTTCATAGCCGAGCGCGCCACTCCGCGGACCTTGCCTTCCAAGCGCGTGAACAGCGTCACCAGCAGGTCGGCCTCGCGCAGCGGATACGTCCGCAGAACAATTGCTTCCGACTCCTTTAGCGCCATGGAAGCTCAGCAAGTAATTCTTGATTGTAATGGAGCGGTGGCGAGATGGAAAGGAAGCGGCTTTGAATATATCGCTGCTGCCGCAGAAGAGCTTGTGGATAAATTGACTCAGCCGAGACTTAGCTGCGGCTTCGCCTTCGGGGTTGATGGCAGTGAGTGGGGGCATCCCAGGGGGCGACTCATAGCTCTCACTATTACCGCAAATTGGGGCGGAAAGCGTCGGTCCCGGATATTTACTCTTGAGTAATCATGGGTATCCCCCATCCCCCCTCGATCTTTTGGAATCATGGGATTAGGGCCAGACTCCCCTCAAAATCTTTGAGGAATAAGGAGTTGCACGTAAAATATTCCGGAATAAGGACTTAGGTGGTTAAAAATCGCTGGCCACGCTCCCGTTTTGGGAATCCACTTGTTCAAGTCCGCCAGCGGTCCAAGTTGTCAAAGAGCAGGCGTTCCGCAGCCGTTCTCAAATAGCTAACTGCGCCTCTCACATCATATCTATGCTGCGGAAGGGGATCAAGAGAAAAGCGGGGGGCATGGATGGCTCAGGTTAGCGTCAACAGAACGGACTCAATCCATCGAACGGACGCGATATGGGGCACCACATTTTGCCTCTTCAATCGGGATTGTCAATTCTACGTGGCGGGAGAGCACAGAAAAGCAAGAGGCGCACGTCCATAAAATAGACGTGCGCCCTGAGCCAAAATGGGGAACCTGATTCTAGCGGCCAAAGTACTTGGCGTTCCGCTCGGTGAAGGCCTTCCACTTTTCCGGCAGGTCATCCAGCGCGAAAATCGCCGACACGGGACAGACCGGCACGCAGGCCCCGCAATCAATACACTCCACCGGATCGATGTACAACATTTCCTCTTCCGCGTATGCTGGCGAATCCTTCTTAGGATGGATGCAATCCACCGGGCAGGCATCGACACACGCGGTGTCCTTGGTGCCGATACACGGTTCTGCAATTACGTATGCCATAAAATCAGTGTCCCCCTGAGATGTAAACCGAGCTTAACAGAACCGATATTCTAACAAGAATGCCGACTACCGTACAGCATTCAGCAGC
>CAVOKX010000014.1:0-329536 GCA_963696635.1 uncultured Acidobacteriota bacterium | reverse complement strand
GCGAAGATAACCGAGAGTGTTTTCCGGTTCGAGTTGAAAGTGGGCGGAGAGGATCTGGCTGGTGGCGTCGTCCTGAAAGCCGATCAGGGTGAGCTCGGGGCCGCGGCCTTCGAGCCAGTCATGACGGCTGGCGTCGGTGAGCACCATCATGCCGAAGCGGGGACGGCGCAGGCGGCGAGCGCGGTACTGGCGCGGGCGGCGCTTCTGCGGAGAAGCCAGCTTGGCCGCGCGCAGGATGCGGCGCACGGTCTCACGACTGACCGACAGATGCTCTTCGCTGTGGAGTTTCTGGCAGAGATGAGAATCATTGAAGCCGGCATACTTGCCGCGCGCCAACTGAAGAATGGTGCCGCGCAGGGCTGCGGGCAAGGCCCAAGGCATGGGCCGTCCGCGATTGCCGTGATGTACCCAGGCCACGGAGTCGGGCCGATAGCGCCGTTTCAGCCGTTGCACTTGCCGTTCACTCAGTTGCAGCAGACCCGCGGCTTCGCTTACGCTCAGCCGCCCGTCGACCGCATTCTCAATCACTTTCACCCGTTGGAACTCTTTCTGACTCACTGTCACCATCCCTCTAGGGTGACAAAGTCTGGTTGCAGTTAGGGGGTGACATTATCTTGGAGCATCTACACGGATATGTCAAAGATTGACATCCGGACCTTCTGGGCGTAGGTTTGGAGGGAACAGTGTTGCACTCCAGGGGGCGGCTTCATGGATCAGATGAACGTATCGATTACCGAACGTCTTGCCGGCTATGTTCGCCAGAAGGTGAAGAGCGGCCGATACAACAACGCAAGCGAGGTGGTGCGCGAAGCCTTGCGGCGGATGGAGGATGAGGACGCACGGGCGGTGAGGCTGGCAAAGCCGACTGCGGAAGACATCCTCACGGATCTAACCGGGCAGCAGATCGAGGGCATCCGGCAGCGGGTCCGGGCCGGCATCGAAGCCATCGATGCGGGTGAATATACGGAATATGAAGGACGCGAGGGACTGATGAAGCTGGCGGACGGGGTGAAGGGGCGGGGGCGAAAACTTCTTGCCCGGGAAGTCTCCAAAGCGTAGCGCCGGCATCCGTCAGGTGCCTAGCTTAGCTAGCGCGAGCCTGCAGCGCAGCCGCCGCGGACCCCAGCCCTACCAAAAAGGCAATGCGCTATCGGGTCACAAGGCAGGCGGAACAAGACCTCGACGAGATCTATGTTTATTGGGCAAGGCGCGCAAGTCCAGAGGTTGCGGACCGCCTGATTGATGGGATCGCGGACCGCTTCTGGCTGCTCGGGGAACATCCCGATGCCGGGAGACCTTCGGAGGGCATCGCCGCCGGGGTGAAAAGCTTTCCTGCAGGGAAATACCTCATCTACTATCGCGCTACGCGCCGGGGAACCGATATTCTCCACATTTTTCACGGCGCTCGGGATCAGGGTCAAGCTTTCAAGGCGGCACGAAAGCGAGGCTGAGTGTGGCTGCCACGCGCGAGGGGAAACCGACGCTCCGCACACCAAAAAACTTGCGGGGTGGAACTGCTTCCACCCCGCATCATATTCACGCGAGACGTTGCGAGCAACGTCTCTACAGAAACGCGGGCGAGGGCGCCCGCGCCACACAAGCCAAGTGCTACACCAAGCCCTGATCCAGCATGGCATTGGCTACCTTTAGGAAGCCGCCTATGTTGGCGCCGTTTACCAGATTGCCGGGCGTGCCGTATTTCTCGGCCGTTTCGAAGCAGTTCTTGTGAATGGCGATCATGATTTTGTGCAGCTTGTCGTCGACTTCTTCGCGAGTCCAGCTTAGCCTTTGGCTGTTCTGGGCCATTTCCAGACCGGAAGTTGCTACGCCGCCGGCGTTCGCGGCCTTGGCTGGGCCGTAGAGAATCCCGGCATCCAGGAACAGCTTCGTCGCTTCCAGGGTGCTGGGCATGTTCGCGCCCTCGGCTACCAGCTTGCAGCCGTTCTTGATGAGGTTCGCGGCGTCTTTTGCCTTGATCTCATTCTGTGTGGCGCTCGGGAATGCGCAATCCGCCTTGATATTCCAGATGGGATTGTGCTCCAGCTTGATGTCGGTGGGCATGAAGATCGCCTTCTTGAACTTCTCGCCGTATTCGCGGATGCGTCCGCGGCGGACGTTCTTCAGATCCATGACCCAAGCCAGCTTCTCGCGGTTGATCCCATCCGGATCGTAGATTACGCCGTCGGAATCGGAGAAGGTGAGCGGCTTCGCTCCCAGATCAAGCAGCTTCTCGACTGTGTATTGGGAAACATTGCCGCTGCCTGAAACCAGGCAGAGCTTGCCTTCGAGCGTGTCTTTCTTGCTCTTCAGCATTTCGGCGGCGAAGTATACGCAGCCGTATCCGGTGGCTTCGGGACGAATCAGCGAACCGCCCCAGCTTAGGCCCTTGCCGGTCAGGACGCCGGTGAACTCGTTGCGCAGACGCTTGTATTGGCCAAACAGGAAGCCGATTTCCCGTCCGCCAACGCCAATGTCGCCGGCGGGAACGTCGGTGTCCGGACCAATATGGCGCTGCAGTTCGGTCATGAAGCTTTGGCAGAAGCGCATGACTTCGTTATCGCTCTTGCCTTTGGGATCGAAATCCGATCCGCCTTTGCCGCCGCCCATGGGCAGCGTGGTCAGCGAATTCTTGAACACCTGCTCAAAGGCGAGGAACTTCAGAATGCCGAGATTCACCGAGGGATGGAAGCGCAGTCCGCCCTTGTAAGGGCCGATGGCGCTGTTCATCTCGATGCGGAAACCGCGGTTTACTTGAATTTCGCCGCGATCGTCAAACCAGGGCACGCGGAACATGATGACGCGCTCGGGTTCGGTGATGCGCTCAAGAATCTTCGACGATCTATATTCCGGATGCTTCTGCAAAACCAGCCGTAGAGAATCGAACACTTCCTGAACTGCCTGGTGAAACTCAGGCTCCGCCGCGTTTTTCGCTTTTACTATGGACATTACGTCTTCAATATAATCGCCCGAAGTTTTGACTCCGGGCGGTGTCATAACGCTCATGGGATTTTCCTCCAAGGAAATTAGACTTCAGAATGTAAGATTTAGAGTTTCGAACATGGTTCACTCATGAAACTTGGCCAACACTCTATTTAAGGCCTCCCCCCCTGATTTCTTCTGTGATCCGTGTCACCCCGAACCGTGATAATAGTACCGCGAGAAAGGGCCAAAATCTGCACTTTTTGGCGAAACACCCGGACCACGAATACCACTATAGGTAGGTACGGAGAAGGCAGAGGCTGGCCATTTGCAAGCGTCTGTTGCTCGAGTTCGGGTGGCATCTTGTCCCAAAGTGGGAATTGGGTACCGGTTCCCGCCTAAATTGCTTGCGTTTCCGCCAGGGAGAGGATTATCCCAGACACAGAGTCACGCAACGTCACTTGCGCGTTCTCCGAATCTGTTCCAGCAAAGGAGAAGCTCATGTCTCAATTAGCTCCGATTCAGATTTCCGTAATCAACGCGAGCACGGTGGTGACGGACGATGACGTCCGCCCCGTCGTGGACGCCCTGCAAAAGCAAGTCACCAATGATTTTTTCCCCGCTTGGGGAGTCAACGCGCAACTCAACTTCGTTCCGAGCGGCACCACGCCTCCCAACGGAACCTGGTGGCTAAGCATCCTCGACGACTCCGATCAGGCGGGCGCTTTGGGCTATCACGATCTCACGCCGGACGGCCTTCCCATCGGCAAGGTATTCGCCGGCACTGACTTGAAGTTCGGCATGCAGTGGTCGGTGACCGCGAGTCACGAATTACTTGAGACGCTGGGCGATCCCAACATCAACCTGACGGTGTTTGTGCAGAACGACCAGAGTACGGGGATGCTCTACGCCTATGAAGTGTGCGACGCCTGCGAATCGGATAACTTCGGCTATCAGATCGGCAACGTGCTGGTCTCGGATTTCGTGTTTCCGGCCTGGTTCGAGAGCTTCCGGCCGATGGGCTCAACCCAGTTTGACCAGATGAAACAGATCCAGAACCCGCTGCAACTGCTGGCTGGCGGCTACATCGGAATATTCGACGTGAACTCCGGCAGCGGCTGGCAGCAGCAAACGGCAGAAAAAAAACCTACTGAAACGCTCAACCGGGGCAACGTTGGCAGCCGTCGCGAGCGCCGCCGTATCCCACGTCAGCAATGGATCGCGAGCCACACCCACAAGGAAATCAATAAGCGGGCCGAGGAGTATCGCAAGCGGGTACAACATATCCGCGCTCGCCCGATCGCAGCATAGATTTGCGAATGGTCGAACTCAGGCCCCGCGTTGGTTGCGGGGCTTTTTCATGGCCAATGGAGGGTGGGCGTGTTTCGCCCGTTAAGGTGGAGCTAAACTCCGTAGCACTTTTGGTTGGAACCGCGTCAGAGAAAGAGAAGCGGAACAGTACTAAATTCCCAGCTTCTTTACTTCTTCGTTGTAGTACTTGCGATACAGAATGTCCCATTCCTGGCTGCCCTCGAGGATGGTGCGTTTCTGATTTTCGATCTTGTGGCGGGCGGCCTGATCGATTTTCTCTTCCTGGTTCAGGACGTCTTCGAGAATCTTGCGCACTTCCAGCCGGATCGTATTCCGGTCCTCGATAAAATCCAAATTATCCATCTCGGCCAGGGCGTCCGTGACTAGGTGCGCCACTTTATTGACTTTGTCGCGGCTCACTCTCACAGCACCGCCTTGTACTTGCGCACCAATTCGTTCTTCACTTTGCGGAACATTTCCTGGTAATTGGCTCCGGTCTTCTGCATTTCCGCGGAGTAGGTTTCCAGAATCACGCGCACCTCGTCATTGATGCGGTCTTCGAGCGAGAGTTCTTCGAGGATTGCGGCATGCACTTTCTCCGTGACCGCAGCCACGGCTTTGGTCTCGATGAACTTGCCTGCAATCAGTTTTTTCGTGACTTCGCGGGCCAGATAACCCACATAATCTTTGGAAAGAAGCATGGTGCGGATCGAAGGTTCGTCGTGAAGGAAACAGTGTAGCACAGGGAAGATCGTCGTTGGTCGTTGGTCCATAGTCGTTCGCCTGCTGACCAACCACCAACGACTATCGCCACTCGCATTTGCCGATGGCCAACGACGAACGACCAGTCCCATTTGCCCTCTCCCCCGCATTCGGGCATACAATGAATGGATCCAGAGCCCCTTATGCCTCCTGCGCCCGACGATCTGAGCAACCTTAAGGATGACATGGTCGCCTTCATCGAAGGCCATGGCATGCGCCGATTCCCGGGCTTCGTCGACTACGAGCAGGTGCAAAGCGTTACCTGGAAGTCCGCAGACAATCCTGACAGCTGGAAAGATTTCGTCGAACTCGCCAAAGCTTCGGCGGCGCCATTTCTTACCATGGACTCGTGGCGTCTGGAGCGGGAGGAACTCGATGCCATGATCGAGCGCCTGAGCACAGCGGAGTTCAGCAGCGATGACGATGTGGAGGATGCGCGCTGGTTACGAACCTACGTAGGCAAAACTGGTTTTGTGCAACTGGGCTTCCCCCAACAGGGGGTGATGATGGTCTACGAAGCTTCCACGGCGTGGTACGACCGTTATCAGACCATCGTAGAAATGGCCGACGATTTCGCGGGCTTCCCCATCGACGAGCCTGACCAGGACGACGACAAGCCTTACTGATGTTTGGGGACGGCTTTAATGTGTGTGGGACGTGGCATCTTGCCCCCGCTGTGCGGGCGAGACGGCGGCGCTACTAAGCCTTCGAGTAAAATCATTCTTCCCTGAGAATCCAGACAACAATGAAATGGGCTTTTAAAACTGCCGATGCATCCAGCATCGACCGGCTCGCGGAAGGATTGATCGCAAATTCCGCTCTCGGGCTCAAAACTCGGCGCCTTGCCTCGACTCTTGCCCGGTTGCTTGTCATGCGGGGGATCAACGACTGCGAAAGCGCCGAGCGTTTTCTGGCCCCATCGCTTAGTCATCTGCACTCGCCTTATTTAATGTCAGGCATGAAAGTCGCGGTCGACCGGCTGGACGCGGCGATTGAGCGCAAAGAAGGTATTCTGATTTACGGCGATTACGACGTGGATGGCACAACAGCAGTCGTCATCCTCAAAACGGCGATTGAGTTATGCGGCGGCGCTGCCGACTTCCACGTTCCCCACCGCATCAAGGAAGGTTATGACCTGCGGGGGGACGTGGTCGAGCGGGCCGCAGCGGCGGGCATTCATCTCATCATCAGCGTGGACACCGGTATTCGTGCCTTCGCCGCGGCCGAGACCGCGCATCGCCTCGGCGTCGATCTGATCGTCACCGATCATCATCTTCCGGGCCAGGACGGCATGCCGACTGCGCTCACGGTAGTGAATCCGAATCAGCCGGGTTGCGATTATCCTTGCAAAGCTCTTTGCGGCGCAGGCGTTGCCTTCAAGTTGGCGCAGGCTTTGATGGAACGCCGGCTCAGCAGCCGAGATCAGGCCCCGCTACTGAAGTCGTTCATGAAAGTGGTCGCTATCGCTACTATCGCCGACGCGGTGCCGCTGACCGGCGAGAACCGCGTCTTTGCCAAACTCGGTCTTGAAGCGTTACGCTCGGCGGTAAATCCCGGTCTCAAGGCATTGCTCGAAGTCGCGCAGGTCGGCGGCAGGCCGCTCACCTCGGGCGAAGTTGGATTCCGCATTGCACCCCGGATTAACGCTGCCGGCCGGATGGACATCGCGCGCGATGTGATCGAACTCTTCAGCGTGAAAGACGTAATTCGCGCTCGCGAACTCGCTAACAAACTTGACCAGCTCAATACCGACCGTCAGGCCGAAGAGCGCAGAATTCTCGAAGCCATCCATGCGCGACTCGAGCAGGAACCTGCGCTGCTGAATTCCTTCTGCCTGGTAATCGACGGCGACGGATGGCACCGGGGAGTGATTGGGATTACGGCAACCCGCGTAGTCGAGCGGTATTGCCGTCCCACGCTGGTGATTTCCCGGGATGGTGACGAGGCCCACGGCTCGGGCCGCTCCATCCGCGCCTTTCACCTGCTGAACGCGCTTGAGTCCTGCGCTCCATTGTTCACTCGCTTCGGGGGACACGCGCACGCAGTTGGCTTCTCCATGCCCGCCGCGAATCTGCCGGAACTGTGCACGCATCTGGATGCATACGCTCGCGCCCACCTCACCTTGGCCGACTTCGAACCTGTGCTCGATCTCGATGCCGAACTCGAATTCGATCAGATCACGCCGGAACTGTTTCAGGCCTTGCGGCGCCTCGAACCCTTCGGCATGGACAATCCGGAACCAGTCTTTGCTTCCCGGGACCTGCGTTTAATGGCTCCGCCTCGGGTGATGAAAGAGAAGCACGTGAAACTGAAACTGTCTTCGCCTCCGCTGGCCAGCTCCCACGAAGGACTCAGCGAAGTTGTCCTGCTGACGACTCCGCGATGTCATCCCGATTCAGCCGTCCTGCCGCGGGTCCATGCCGCGAGTTCCAATAGCGGCTCGCGAACGTCGATCACGCACACTGCCCTAGGCTGGCGCATGGCCGAGCGCATCCAGCAGGCGGAACTGTTGCCCGGCGACGCGCTGGACATTGCCTTCACTCTCGATCACAACGACCACCCCGATTTTGGGGGACTGGAACTCTCGCTCCGCGACTTCAAGGTTCCCAGCACGCAGCCACCGCTTTAACATCCCACGCCGACTGAGGGCCCGTCCACCTGGCATGGAAGCCCCGAATTAGCTGCAAAGGCCAGACCTATCCTGTTCGGTTTTTGTAACAGCGGAGCAGGCAACGTTTGAGGGCCCGCTCCCTGTGTTAACAAAGGTCTGCCGAAAATGCGCGGATTGCGTCACAGTCCGGGGCGAGACGCTCCCGCCGATGCTCTACACCATGCGCGCAGAATACGCGAACAGGAGGGACGACGTGGGCATGCTGGCAGCCGGTTACGCTTCAAGAGCAACATCTGCTTTCCCGCGAGGAACCAGGATGCACAAAGAAAGGGTATTGATTGTTGAAGGGGAAAGAGAGACTTGCGGCGTGTTGCGCAGCTATCTCGCCGATAAAGGATATGACGTTTCCACTGCCGAGACTTGCGCGGCCACTGAACAAATCTGGCGCAGCAGACGACCCGATATCGCTGTTCTCGACTACAGTCTCTCCGATGGGAATGCGCTCGGGCTCATTCCCCGTTTGAAAGCGATTGATGCATCCGTTCCCATTATCATTCTGACCGGCTATGGTTCGATCGATTTAGCGGTGGAGGCGGTCAAACTGGGAGCCGAGGTGTTTTTGCCTAAGCCGGCGGAGTTGTCCACGCTCGAGGTCCTGATCCAACGCAATCTGGAAAATCAGAGAAACCATCGTCAGCAGTTGGCGGAAAGGACCTGGGGCGGTCGCGGAATGATGGATCCATTCCTGGGGAAAAGCGAAAGCGTGCGAAGACTTGCGGATCAAGCTTACAAGATCGCGGTTGGTGATAGCCCAGTTTTAATCCAGGGAGAAGCTGGTACATGCAAGGGAACGATAGCGCGGTGGTTGCATCGCAACGGTCCCAGGGCTTCCGAAGCTTTTGTGGATGTGAACTGCAGCGATTTGTCAGCTGACCACCTGGAGAGTGAGTTGTTCGGATACGAGCGCGACGCTCTTGACCAGCCCCTTGAAAGCAAAGTCGGGCTGCTGGAGGTTGCGCACAAGGGGACGGTTTTCCTCGACGAGATTGAGAACATAGATTTCGAGATGCAGTCAAAAGTCTTGAAGCTCGTGGATGAGAAGCAGTTTCGCAAGGTCGAGGAGGTTGCTGATCGAAGAGTCGACATTCGCTTGATTGCGGCCACCCAGCGAGTGATGGCGCCGCCTGTCCTTCGCAAACAATTTCGCCACGATCTGTACGATCGCATTAGCTGGGTTTTCCTTCCCGTACCTGCCCTGCGCGAGCGGGCCGAAGACATACCCGCACTGAGCGCCCATATCCTCGACGACCTGACTGCCCAGTTGGGGGCTGGCCGCCTGGAACTTGGTAATGGCGCCTTGCGAGCGTTGCAAGGCTATTCCTGGCCGGGAAATATTCGAGAACTAAGAAATGTTTTGGAACGCATAGCGCTGGTTACCGGAAAAGATGGGTTGACGGATCAGGACGTTTTCGA
This sequence comes from uncultured Acidobacteriota bacterium, assembly GCA_963696635.1. Lineage (GTDB taxonomy): Bacteria > Acidobacteriota > Terriglobia > Terriglobales > Acidobacteriaceae > JABDBE01. The sequence continues at coordinate 320,460 of CAVOKX010000014.1, read as the reverse complement.
TGCGCAGATCGAGCAGTACATATCAAGCATCGGTCAGTTCAGAACTTTGGAGGAGATGGAGCGTAATTATATTCAGCAGGTACTCCGCAAAGAACATGGGCGAGTCGAATCCGCCGCGAAGAAGCTTGGCATTCCGCGCAGTTCTCTCTATCACAAACTGAAACAATACAAGGCAGAGCAACCCGAGATCATGATGCGGACGATGGAGAGCACCGACTCCAGACGTGCGGGGAGGCGCCCGCCTCAAATCTGAAGAACACGTGCGCTTCTGATCCTTACTCGTCCTCGGTACTCTTCCTCGGTGAAGCGATCAGTTTCTAGCTTTCCGTGTGCGATTATTGTCCGATCGAACTCGCGACCGACGAGAAAACGTTGTTCGAGCTGCCGCCGATCAACCGTACGGTTCCGACCACGAGGACCAAAATCACTGCCAGCATCACCGCATATTCCGCGATATCCTGCCCCTGTTCCTCGCGGAAAAGCCTTTCCATCAACTTAACCATACTGCCCTCCACTGTTTAGTGTTAACGCGCGACTATCATGCCGGGAGCCAGTGCAGTTGTCAAATCGAAGTTGCATTGGATACTGCGGATTTGTGCGATGGGCCAGCGTTTGTCGGGCAAGCCGTTTAGAATAAACGGCAATGCGCTTCGTGCTCGAGTTCGACAATGTTACCAAAGAGTATCGCAGCTTTGCCAGTAAGCGTCTGCTGCGCGCCCTTGACGGATTCAGCTTGAGCGTGGAGGCGGGGGAAATTTTCGGCTTCCTAGGACCAAATGGGGCCGGCAAAAGCACCGCGATTCACTTGGCGATGGGCTTTATGCGGCCAACCAGCGGCGCGGGGCGTCTGCTCGGAGAGCGTTTTGGTCATCCCGGCACGCGACGCCGTGTGGGTTTTCTCGCCGAAAGTGTGGCTCTTTACCACCGCCGTGCCGAACGACTGGTCCGCTTTTACGGGGCGCTCAATGGGATGAGAGGAACTCATCTTGCGAACCGGGCACGAGAAGTTCTCAAAATCGTGGGACTGCAGGATCATGCGAACCGTAATGCGGGCAAGTTTTCTCGGGGCATGCTGCAGCGCGTAGGACTGGCCCAGGCCATGGTCAACGATCCCGAATTGCTGATTCTAGACGAACCTACCTCAGCCCTCGATCCGTTGGCGCGAGTCATGGTTCGTGAACTGCTCCTCAACGCGCGCAATGCGGGCAAAACGATCTTCTTGAGTTCCCATTTGCTTTCTGAAGTGGAATTGGTGTGTGATCGCGTGGCGGTGCTGCATCGGGGCAAGTTGGTCCGTTTGGGCAGGACTGCCGATCTCCTGCGAGCGGGCGACCAGACTGAAATTGTAGTTCGCGCTATCGCCGTAAAAAACTTCGAAGGGGCCGTGGCCCGCGACGGAGTTGTTTCCTTCTGTGTGCCTACGCATAGCCAGCGCGCGGCGTTAGAGAAGGTCTGGAATTTGGGGGGCGAAGTGGTGAGCGTCAATCCGCTACGGCGTTCGCTGGAGGAGATTTTCCTGGAAGTGACTGCCGATCCGCAATCCGCATCTTCGGAAGGCGTTCAGTGAAGGCCGTTCTACTGATTGCGATCAACTTTGCGCGGGAGCAGCGCTGGCCCATTCTCACTCTGCTGCTCTGGGTCCTGCTGCTCGCGTTTCTCGGGCTGGTTACCGATATTCAACGGCAACGGGAAGACCTGCTTTTTGTGTTCAAACAGGATGCCGTATACGTGCTGGCGTTCAGCGTCTTCTTCGGCGGTTCAGCCATCTACAACGAGCGCCGATCCCGCCGAATTTTGGGCGTACTTTCCAAGGCCGTGGGACGCCAGCAGTATCTTTCGGGGCTGGTACTGGGCGTAACTATTGCTTGCGCGGTCTATTGCTTCGCTCTCGGCATGACCGGGAGTTGGACATTGGGTGGGGCAGGGTTTCCCATCGCGCAGGTCTGGTTTCTTATGGTTTGCCTGGTTGCCGCGTGCGCATTGGCTGGGACAGTGGCTCTAATGTTTTCCACGTTCCTGAACCCTTTCTTCGCCGCTGGGGCCACAGCAATCGTTTTAGGCCTTCCGGCTCTCGCGGGTCAGATCATTGCGCCACAATGGGGGTACGTAATACCGGTGTGGGAACTCGGAGCTACGGTGATCAATTCTTCTTTCAGTTCCCCGGGAACTGCTGCCTGGCTCCCGGTTTTATTGGCGGGAGCCGAGACGCTGGCGTTCTGGTTGCTTTCGGCTCGGATTTTTGCGTATGTGGACATTGCGGTCGCGGTGGAGTGAGCGGACGAGTTGGCTAGCGCGCCCACTCGGCTGCGGTGCGGGCGGCATAATCGAGCACCCGTCCGGGAAGGACGCCGAGATAAATGGTTGCCGCCAAACTAATCGCCAGGGCTGTTCCAAGTCCCAATGGAATACGTGGTAGGGGCAAATCTTCGCGCGCTTCCCGCATATACATTACGACGATCAGCCGCAGGTAATAGTAAGAAGCTATCGCGCTATTGAGCACGCCGATAATCACCAGCCCGACCAGATTAGCCTGTAGCGCCGCACTGAATACGTAGAACTTGGCGAAAAAACCGCCGGTAATTGGAATGCCGATCAAGGACAAAAGAAAAATTGTGAGCGTCGCCGCCAGCAACGGACTGCGGCGTCCCAGTCCCTCGTAGTCTTCCAGCGTCACGTACCGTTCACCCTCGCCGCCGATGTGGCTGATCACAGCGAACGCTCCGACGTTCATTGCGGCGTATGAGGCAGTGTAAAACATTGCTGCCGGAATGCCATTGTTGGGCAGCGATGCAAACGCAACCAACAGGTACCCTGCGTGAGCGATGGAAGAGTACGCCAGGAGCCGCTTCACATTGTCCTGCACCAGCGCGCCAAGATTGCCTAAAGTCATCGAAAGTGCGGCCACAATCCAGATCAACCAGACACGTCCGGGAGCGTCAGCCTCAAACATGATTCGCAGCAGCACCGCGAACACCGCTGCCTTCGGAGCCGTGGACATGAATCCAACAACCGGCGCGGGTGCGCCTTCATAGACGTCGGGCGTCCAGACGTGGAACGGAGCCGCCGCCACTTTGAAACCCAGACCCACAAACATGAGCGCAACTCCAACGTAGGCCAGGATTGGGATATGCCCGGAGCGAAGAGCATCGCCAATTACGGTAATGCTGGTCGAGCCTGTGGCCCCGAACATCAGCGCGACGCCATAGAGAAAAAACGCCGTTGCAAACGAACCCAGCAGGAAATACTTGACCGACGACTCGCTACTGATGGCGGCGCGCCGGCGAAATCCCGCGAGGATGTAAGTGGAAATCGAAGAAATTTCCAGCGCGATAAAGATGAGGACCAGTTCCACCGCGGAGGACATCAAGCTCATGCCGAGTGCGCCAAACAAAACCAACGCGTAATATTCGCCGGCGCGAATTCCCTGCACCGCCATGTATTCGTAAGAAGTCAGGATTACGACAGCTGTTACCGCCTCGACCAGAAAATGGAAGAACACGCTGAAGCTGTCAACCCGCACCATGTTCCAGAATCCCAGGCCCGGATATTGCGATTGGAACAAGGTTGCGATCAATGCAGCCAGGGATCCGACCAGCGCAAGAGCTCCGAGTGTCTTTTGGCTGCGACGCTCGTCCATCAGGGGATCGAGCACCATTACAATCATGCCGAAAATGGCCAACACAATTTCCGGCAAGATGCGGACGTAGTCAGCCGCCTGGGGAATTACTTGCGTTAAATCGGTGGCGTTGTTCACCGGCCCACCATCTTGCTGGCAAGCTGCGCGAACGGCGTCAATGCAGTTTGTACGGCAGGATCAATCGCATTCAGCCAAAGCACCGGCGCCACGCCCATCACCAAAGCAACGATTGCTGTGGGCCATAGCGCAGCCTGTTCCCGTCCGCTAAGATCGCGCAGTGACAGATTAATGTCGTGGGTGACTTTGCCGAAAAAGACGCGCTGATACATCCAGAGCAAATAGCAGGCGCTCCAGATCACGCCGGTTGCGCCCAGGACACCGTAAACCGCGCGATCGCGGAAAGCCCCGCTCAGCACCAGGAACTCGCCTATAAAGCCATTGAGCAAGGGCAATCCTACGGACGCAAGCACGATGAACAGAAAAAACGTCGCGTAGACCGGCAGCGGGGTAGCAAGGCCGCCGAATTCGGCGATTTCATAAGTATGCCGCCGCTCGTAAAGAATTCCCGCTAGCATGAACAGGGCACCTGTGGAAACTCCATGTGCCAGCATGACGAAGGTGGCGCCGTCCAGGCCCATTTGCGTGAAACTGAAAATGCCTAAAACTACGAAACCCAGGTGGCTGATCGAAGAATACGCGATCAACTTTTTCATGTTCGGCTGCACCATTGCGACCAGTGCGCCGTAAACGATGCCGATCAGCGCCAGCACCATAATCCACCAGGCATTGCTCCGCGACTGCTCGGGGAAAAGGCCGAGATTGAAGCGAAACATGCCGTACGTGCCCATCTTGAGCAGAACGCCGGCCAGCAGAACCGAGCCTGCCGTAGGCGCTTCCACGTGCGCGTCGGGGAGCCAGGTATGAAACGGAAAAACGGGAACTTTCACGGCAAACGCGACAAAGAATCCGAGAAAAAGCCAGGGCGCGGCGGCAGTAAAATTCCCGACTTGGCCATTGCTGATCGCGGTCTGAATGCTGACGAAATCAAAGGTGCCGGTCTTTGCGTACAGCCACAAGATCGCGGCGAGCATGAACATCGACGCGACCATGGTGTACAGAAAGAATTTCACCGCCGCATACACGCGCCGTTCGTGCCCATAAATGCCGATCAGCAAAGCCATCGGGATCAACGTGGCTTCCCAGAAAAAATAAAACAGGAATAAATCGAGCGCCACGAAGACGCCGATCAGCGCGGTCTGCAGAACCAACAACAAAATGAAGAACTCTTTTACCCGCTCATGAATCGACTTCCAGGAAATCAGAACGCACAGCGGAGTGAGAAACGTGGTCAGCACCACCAGCCACATCGATACACCGTCAACGCCCATGTGGTAGTGGATATTGGGATTCGAAATCCAAAGGTTATTCACCTCGTACTGAAATGCGGTTTGCCCACGCTGAAAATGGACTGGCAGGTGCAGAGACAGAACAAAATCGAGCAGCGAAACCACAAGAGCAAACAGACGAATATCACGGTCGCGCCGGGGAAACAGCAGGAGCAAGAGTGCGCCCGCCAAAGGAATAAACGTGACTAGCGTGAGCATCGAGTTGTCCAGCGCGTTGCTCATTGCATTCCCATCCAGATCATGTAAGCGATCACCACAGCCGCGCCCGCCGCGATCCATCCAGCATAGGAGCGAAGATTGCCAGACTGCATGTGGCGTACGGCGTCTGAAACTTCGCGGGCGCCCTCGGCGCTGTTATCCAGCGTCGCATCAATTACGTCACGATCGATGCCATGCCACAAAATGCGAGTCGAGCCATCGATAAGCGGCTTCACAAAAACAGCCGCGTAGATCTCATCTACGTAATATTTGTGGACGACCGCTTCATAAAAGCGGCCCAACGCGTGCGCAATCTCCTGCGGCAACTGCGGCTGGCGCTGATACAGCAGCCAGGCAAGAAATAATCCCGAAGCCGCAGCAAGCACGGAAATCGCGGTAAGCAGGGATTCCGAACCACCTTGCTCTTTCGGTTCCGGCGCGGGAGTTGCAGGGGTTGCTTCCTCAGCCGAATACGCGGTCACGCCGGAGTGAAGCGCTGGCGAGAGGAACTTGTCGAAGCGCTCACTTCCCACCCAACCACCACAAATCGATAGCACCGCCAGAATTACCAGCGGAACCAGCATGATCGTGGGACTCTCGTGAATGCCTCCGTGGCCATGTGGCGCGGGCGCCTCCGCCCGCGAGTCGATCATTTGAATATGCTCATCGCCATGACCTGGCGGCGCTTCACCACGATACTCGCCAAAGAAAGTGAGGAACCAAAGCCGGAACATATAAAACGAGGTCAAAAAAGCCGTGAACACGCCGATGAGCCAATAGACCCAGCTTCCATAAGGGCTAGCGTAAGCCCGCCAAAGAATCGCGTCTTTGCTGAAGAATCCCGCGAACGGCGGAAATCCGGCGATGGCAAAAGTCGCCGCCGTCATGGTCCAAAAGGTCCACGGAATGTGCTGTCGCAAACCGCCCATACGGCGCATGTCCTGCTCGCCACCTACCGCGTGAATCACTGAGCCCGCGGCTAGAAACAGCAGTCCCTTGAAAAACGCATGGGTCATCAGGTGAAAAATTCCGGCAGAATACGCAGCAACGCCACAGGCCATAAACATGTAACCCAGCTGCGAAATCGTGGAGTAGGCAAGAACTTTCTTGATGTCCGTCTGGCAGACCCCAATAGTCGCAGCGAACAAAGCCGTTAGCGTGCCGACGATCGCGACCACCATTAAAGCTTGCGGCGCCCGGTCGAAAATCACATGCGACCGCGCCACCATGTACACCCCTGCCGTGACCATCGTCGCCGCATGGATTAGGGCGGAAACCGGCGTTGGGCCTTCCATCGCGTCCGGCAGCCAAACATAAAGAGGAAGCTGAGCGGATTTTCCAGCAGCCCCTACCATCAGCAGCAGACCGATCGCGGTCAGCAACCCCGCGCCCGCGACCTCGACCGGCATACCGGATACGATTCGAAACACCTGCACAAAGTTCAGCGAGCCGAAATGTTTGATCATCAAGAACAGCGCGATCAAAAAACCGAAGTCGCCAATGCGATTAACGATGAATGCTTTTTTGCCGGCAGACGCTGCTGAATCCTTGGTAAACCAGAATCCGATGAGCAGATAGGACGCCAGCCCCACGCCTTCCCAACCAATAAACATCAGCAGATAGTTACTGGCCAGCACCAGCGTCAACATAAAAAACATAAACAGATTCAAGTAGCTGAAAACCCGGTAGAACCCACCTTCTTCCCACATGTAGCCGACGGAATAAATGTGAATCAAGAAGCCAACACCAGTCACGACCAGCAGCATCACCAATGAAAGTTGATCGAGGTAAAACGCGAAGTCGACCTGGAAGTCGCCGGCGCGAATCCATGGGGCCAGGTTCTCCAGCAGAGGCAAAGCAGAAAACTGGGATGCGATCCAAAGCGCCATCACGAACGCAGCGCCGCAAAACCCAAGAGCGATCGCCGACACGGTCTGCCGGGAAAAGCGCTTCCCCAACAGTCCATTGATTGCAGCGCCAATCAGGGGAAGCACCGGAATCAGCCACAGATGCAGGTTTGGCGTCATAGTTTGAGCAGGTCCACCCGATCTACGTTCAATGTTCCTCGCGTGCGGTATAGCGCGATAATGATTGCCAGACCCACGGCCGATTCCGCAGCCGCCACCACCATTACGAAGAACACGAAAACTTGTCCGCTGAGCGCATGCCACTGCGCCGCGAAGGCCACGAATGACAAATTCACGCCATTGAGCATCAGTTCAATCGACATGAAGACGGTGATGATGTTTCGCTTTATCAGAAACCCAGTCACGCCGCAGGCAAACAGAATGCCGCTCAGGACCAGATAATACGAGAGCGGTACCATCAGACCTCCCTCTTGTCGGGTTGCGCCGATTCTTGTTGCACAGATCCCGGATGGCTGGCGAGAACTACCGCGCCCATGATCGCGATTAACACCAGCACCGATGTCACTTCAAAGGGCAGCAGGAAATCGTGGAAAAGCAACCATCCAATCACTTTCGGAGGTCCAGGAAGCGCCCCCACCGCTACGTTTCCGGACCCTGATTTTTCCAGCAGAACCCATGCCACCAGCACACTGCCAATCAGCATGCCAGGAATTCCAAACAGCATGGCCACCCGGCTGCCTTTGGTGCGATCTTCTTCACCGGCGTTCAAGAGCATAATGACGAAGACGAACAGCACCATGATGGCCCCGGCATAGACAATCACCTGCACCGCAGCTACAAACTCTGCGCCCAAGAGTAGATATTCGACGGCGAGCGAACCCATCACGACTACCAGCGAGAGCGCGCTGTTGATCGGATGCCGCTGCACCAGCAAATTGACTGCGCCGGCAACGCAGACCAACCCAAACGCCGAAAATACGATCAGATGAAGCATGTTGTTATTGGACTACGCCCTCAACGCCACAATTAAAGCTGTGATGACCAGATTCGCAATGGCCAGCGGTAACAGAAATTTCCATCCGAATGCCATCAACTGGTCATAACGAAAACGCGGCAATGTGCCGCGCACCCATATATAAAGGAACAAAAACGCGAATACCTTAACCACAAACCAGAACACGGGCAAGATTGCCTGCACAAAGGGTGGCCCGAACCGGTGAGGCCCATGCCAGCCTCCTAGAAACAGCAACGTCGCCAAACATGCCACCGTAATCATGTTGGCGTATTCCGCCATGAAAAACATGGCAAACTTCATGGCGCTGTATTCAGTGTGGTATCCGGCTACCAGTTCAGTTTCCGCTTCCGGCAAATCAAACGGAACCCGATTGGTTTCCGCATACGCCGCCATCAGATAAATAAAAAACGCCACGATTTGTCCCTGAAAAATATTCCAGCGCGGGATGAATCCCCAAAATGTCCCCCCTTGCGCATCGACGATATCCCGCAGACTGAAACTGCCGGCCAGGATGAGAACGCCCACCAGCGAGAGACCCAGCGAGATTTCGTAGCTCACCATTTGGGCGCTGGCCCGCAATCCACCCAGCAGCGAATACTTGCTGTTCGAAGACCACCCAGCCAGCGCCACCCCGTACACGCCTAACGAAGTGATGCCCAGGACAATGAGCAGCCCAATGTTGACATCAGTTATCTCGAGCGGCGTGTGGATTCCGAAAACCGTAATCCAGTTGCCGATGGGAATGACCGAGATTGAGGTCAGGGCAAAAACTAACGCAATCATCGGCGCCGCGATGTATAGCGGTTTGAACACGTGCGGCGGTATCAGATCTTCTTTGAAGATAAACTTCACTCCGTCCGCCAGCGGTTGCAGCAGGCCGAAGGGCCCGACGCGCGTGGGTCCCCAGCGGTTCTGAATGTGACCCACGACCTTGCGCTCCAGCCACACCGTGTAGGCGACCCCCGTGAGCAGCACGGCGAGTGCGATCACGATCTTGATGATGGAAACGAGAATGAATTCGCCAAGGCTCAACGCGGTTGCTTTCCTGACCTATGTGTAAGACTGCAACTCCGGCGTCCCGCCGGCTGTCGCGGAGGCGTCTCGCCCGCGCACTAATCCACTAAGAGAATGCTTTAACCAGGGCCTAGTCGGCGGCGACTTCCGTCTCCGCTGGCTGTTTATGACGATTCTCAATTACCGAATTCAAGGTGCGGGAATAACGGCCCAAGGTACCCGAACTGAAAAGATTATCCTGAGCGGGCACGATCAACTCCGGATTGTGCAAAGCCCCGGGCCCGCTGCGGGACAAAGTTGTACGCTGATCGTTGCCCGACACGAGATTCACGCGTGAAACATCGTATCCCGGGACCAACCGTTGGATCTCATCCAGAATCGCCATGGGATCGAACGGGCTCATCTTCGGTTCGAGTCCATGGGCCTCGAGCCACACTGCGTGCCGGTCCGCCTCGCCGGATTGCGCGCCCCGCGATTGCCCCATGTCGGCGCCAGTTCCCCGCCCAAACGGTACTAACCGGCGAACGTCGAAACCCATCGCCCCGGCGATCCGAACAATCATTTCGAAATCCGACTTCGTTCCCGTCACCTCGCCCGCCTTTTTCAGCAGTTGCAGATCACCGCAGGTGTTAGTGAATGTTCCCGATTTCTCGTACGCATTCGCGGCCGGTAAAACAACGTCCGCGATCACGGCGGTTTCGGTCAGGAACATGTCTTGCACCACCACAAAGCTATTTGAGAAGGCATAAGGATCAATGCTGGCCTGCTCCACGGGATTCGCGCCTACCACATAAAACGCCTTCAGCTTGCCGGCTTTCGCGCTTTCCACCATCTCAAGCAGGGTCAAGCCTGGCGCTTGTGGCACGCCGCCCCACTCTTCGTGAAACTTGCCCGTATCCGAAACCGGATGATAGCCGGGAAGCAAGTCCGGGTAGAGTCCCATGTCAGCGGCGCCGCGCGAGTTGGCGTAATCTCCCAGGCAGACAAGTTTTGCGCCCGGAATACCCGAACCGAATTTCACTGCCGAAGCGATGTCGTTGGCCCGGACCTCCGAGCCAAAAATAATGACGAGGTTGGATTCGCTACGCAGTTTGTCGCGTAGGGCGATCCAGGCATCGCGGGTGGTCTGTGCCCCGGCGATTGCGTTGACGTGGGCATCATCACCCGCTAAAAACGCAATCACTTTCCCTTCTGAATCCGCGGGAATCTGAAAGAAGCTGGCCGCTTGCCGGCGCAGCTTAATGGGCTGCGAATTGATCACGTATAACCGCGCCCGGTGCAGCCGGACATTATTCCGAATCTGCCAGGCCAGCAACGGATGCTGCTCCGTGGGATCGTTGCCGATCAGCAAGGTTGCAGGCGCATTGAAAACGTCCCGCATGCTGGCAGTGGCTTCCGGCTTGCCCGCGAGCGCTGCCGCGAAAGCAGGGAAATCGGCCGTGCGATGGTGATCGATGTTGTTAGTTCCGAGCACCACGCGAGCGAACTTCTGCAGCAAGTAGTTCTCTTCATTGGTAGTGCGAGCGGAACCGATCACTCCAATCGCCTGTCCACCAACCTGATCGCAAATTTCGCGGAACCGTTTCCCGATCAACTCAAACGCTTCTTCCCAAGTGGATGGGGTCAAGCGCCCATTCTTGCGGATCAATGGCTGTGTCAACCGGTCTTGGTGATGCGCGAAATCAAAGGCGTATCGGCCCTTGATACAAAGAAAATCGCCGTTGATCCCGCTCTTGTCGCGATTGTCCCCACGCACAATCTCCATGCCGGTATCAGATCGGCGCACGCCCAGCGTGGTTTTGCAGCCGTCGGCACAGTGCGTGCAGGTCGTGCCTACATGCTTCATTTCCCACGGACGAGTTTTGTATCGGTACGCGCCGGAAGTCAGCGCGCCGACTGGACATATATCGATACACATGCCGCACTCTTCGCATTCGAGATGGTCGTCCTGATTGGGGGCAATGATCGAGCTGACGCCGCGGTTCTGTACGCCCAGAGCCCAAACATCCATGCCCTCGCCGCATACGCGAACGCAGCGATAACACAAGATGCAACGCGGCCGGTCAAAGAAGACCACGGGCGACCACTGCTGCTCTTCCTTATGATTCTTGGCGTCTATGTACTTGGACTCAGCGGCGCCGTAGGAAAAAGTCATGTCCTGCAATTCGCATTCGCCACCCGCGTCGCACACCGGACAGTCGAGCGGGTGATTGCCGAGCAGCATCTCCACCATGCTCTTGCGGGCCTGCCGGATTTCGTCACTCTCGGTCGTGACCGCCATGCCTTCGCTGATCACCGTGGTGCACGCGGTCTGCAGCTTGGGCATCTTCTCCACTTTGACCAAACACATGCGGCAAGCGCCCTGCAGCGACAGATTGGGGTAGTAACAGAAGGAGGGCACCTCGATGCCCACGCGCTTGCAAGCCTCGATCAGCAGCGTCCCAGCCGGAGCGATGACTTTCTTGCCATCCACGGTAATGTTTACGTCAGCCATAAAAATCGTCGTTCGTCATTGGTCGTTGGTCGCTGGCAAAACTTTCATCGTCGATTGTTTTAGCCAACGACCGTCGACAAATGTCTAAGCTACGACCAAGTCCGCTACGCCAGCCTTCTCAAACGGACACGGCCTGCCTTCCAAATGATCTTCAAATTCCTTGCGGAATTTCTTCACGAGGGAAATCGTCGGCATGGCCGCGGCGTCGCCCAGCGGACAAAACGTCCGTCCCAGCATGTTTTCCGCGAGGTAGCGAATATTATCGATATCCTTCTGCACCCCGCCACCCGCATGAAATCGAGTCAGCGTTTTCTTCAGCCAGTCCGTGCCTTCGCGGCAAGGGATGCACCATCCGCAACTCTCATGCTGATAAAACTTCATGATGCGCAAGGCAAATTTCACCATGCAAGTGGTGTCATCCACTACCACCACGCCACCGGAGCCAAGCATGGTTCCGGCTTTCATCATCGAATCAAAATCCATCGAGACATCGATTTCGCCAGCCGTCAAAACCGGACAACTCGAACCGCCTGGAACCACTGCCTTCAGCGCGCGCCCGTTGGCAATGCCGCCGCCCACCTCGTAAATCATCTTTTTGAGGTTGTAGCCCATGGGCAGCTCGTAAACCCCCGGGCGATTCAAGTGTCCGCTCAAACAGAACAGTCGCGTCCCGCCATTCTTGGGTGGTCCCAGCTTGGCAAACCACTCGGCTCCGCCGAGGATAATATGCGGCACACTGGCCAGGGTCTCCGCATTATTGATGACCGTCGGTCCGCCCCACAGACCGACCACAGCCGGGAACGGAGGCCGGATTCGCGGAATCCCGCGCTTGCCTTCGAGAGATTCCATCAGGGCCGATTCTTCGCCCACTTCATACGCTCCGGCGCCGCCATGCCAATAAACCTCGAAGTCGTAGCCGCTGCTGAAAATGTTCTTGCCCAGAAATCCGCGCGCGTAGGCGTCCTTGATCGCCTTCTGCATGATTTCCAAAAGATAGCGGTACTCGCCCCGAATGTAGATGTATCCGGCGTGCGATCCGGTGGCAATTCCTGCGATCACGACGCCTTCAATCACTGCGTGTGGGTCGTGCTCGAAAATCAGGCGATCTTTGCAAGTGCCCGGTTCGCTCTCATCGCCATTACATAAAATGTACTTGGGCTTCGGGGATTGTTTGGGAACGAACGACCACTTCATTCCGGTGTTGAATCCAGCGCCGCCGCGCCCGCGCAACCCGGAGTCCTTCACCAGATTGACAATTGCATCCGGCTGCATGCCTAGCGCTTTTTGCACGGCTTTGTAACCGTCGAGCTCCAGGTAGCGATCAAGACTGGTCGCACCTTTGCCAAAGCGTTTGGAGACGACTTTTACTTCGTCGGGATGGGAAACCAGAGATGCCATTTTGTAGTTGGGTAATTGAGTAATCGGGCAATTGCAACATTACCCGGTTGCTCAATCGCTCAATTTTTCTTGTATCCGTCGAGTAACTTATCCATTTCCTCCGCCGTCAAGTTTTCGTGGAAGTCATAATTCACTTGCACCGCCGGTGCCCAACTGCAAGCTCCGATGCACTCCACTTCCTCGAGCGAAAACATCCCGTCCGGCGTTGTGCCCTTGTGCCCAATGCCCAGCTTCTTCTTGCAGTGATCAAGAATGTCTTCACCGCCGCGCAGCATACACGCAATGTTGGTGCAAACCTGGACATTGAATTTGCCTCGAGGCTTGGTAGTCAGCATGGAGTAGTAGCTGATGACATTGCTCACCTCGAGGTCGGTCAAATCCAGTCGCTGCGCGATCTCATGAATGACGTCATGGTTCAAGTATCCGACCTCATCCTGCGCATAAAGTAACGTAGGCACCAGTACAGACCGCTTCGTCGGATAATGCGTCAGCATCTCCGAGAAGCGTTGCTCGAATTGGTCCGAGAATTTCATGTTGCCATCGAGTAATTGAGCAATGGGGTAATTGTGCAATTGAAACGCTAGTGTCCTCAGTCAAAATTCGTTGATGAACCGTGGCACACGGATGGTAATAATAATCCGTAGCCTCAGGGGCCAAAGCCCGCATTTCAAAGAACTCACTTTCGGCGTGGCTTAAGCCACGCCCTTTCAAAGCTGGCTCCCAAACTACTCAATTCCTATCGATCAATCTCGCCGAGCACAATATCGATTGATCCGATCGCCGCTACAACGTCCGCTAGCAACCGTCCCTCACACATTTTCGGAAGCAATTGCAGATTCGCCAGGCACGCGGCACGCATATGCACGCGATACGGCTTAGCGGTTCCGTCGCTCACAACGTAATATCCCATTTCGCCGCGCGGCGACTCCACCGCCTGATAAACCTCGCCCGCCGGAACCGCAAAGCCCTCGGTAATAATTTTGAAGTGATAGATGAGCGCTTCCATTTGCGTCTTCATCTTTTCCCGGTCGGGCAACACAACTTTCGGGGCGTCCGCTTTGATCGCACCCTCCGGCATTCCATCGAGTGCTTGCTGAACGATCGCGATTGATTCGCGAAGCTCCTGCACCCGGCAGATGTACCGCGCGAACACGTCGCCTTCATGCGACACCGGCACTTTGAACTTGAAATTCTCGTAGCCCGAGTAAGGCATATCTCGCCGGAGATCGAAATCGACGCCGCTTCCTCGCAGCGTAGGCCCGCTCGCGCCTAGTGCAATCGCATCCTCCGCGGTAATCCGCGCCACACCTTTTGTCCGCATCACCCAAATCGGATTCCCGGTCAGCAGGTTCTCGTACTCATCCACTTTGGCAGGAAAACGATTAGCGAAGTCGCGGACACGGTCAAAGAACCCAAGCGGCGGTTCCAGCGCTACTCCGCCGATGCGGAAATACGAAGTCATCATGCGTTGGCCACTGATCGCCTCGAACAACCGCAGGACATCCTCACGCTCGCGGAAGCAGTAAAGAAAAACCGTGAGCGCGCCAATGTCCATGGCATGCGTCCCCAGCCACACCAGGTGAGAATTGATCCGCGTCAACTCGTTCATCAGGACGCGCAGCCATTGCGCCTTGGGAGGGATCTCCAGCCCCAGCAACTTCTCGACCGCCAGCGCATAGCAAAGGTTGTTGGTCATCGGGCACAAGTAGTCGATGCGGTCGGTCAGCGGCACCACCTGCTGGTAGAACTTGGCTTCGCAAGTCTTCTCGATACCGGTGTGCAAATACCCGATGTCGGGCATAAGCCGCACCACGGTCTCGCCATCGATTTCGAGAATCAGCCGCAACACTCCGTGCGTCGACGGGTGTTGCGGGCCCATGTTCAGGATCATCGTCCGATCCTGGCCGGGGTCGAGCACGGGCGTGGAGGTCATGTGGGCCATAACTAGCGATAGCCCTCCACCGGATAGTCCTTGCGCAGCGGATGGCCTTCCCAGTCTTCGGGCATTTGAATACGGCGCAAATACGGATGCCCGGTAAACCGGATACCGAACAAATCGAAAACCTCTCGCTCGAAATAATTCGCCGACGGCCAAACCGAGGTCACTGATTCGACGACCGGACTATCGGCCCCTAATCGCACTTTCAGCCGCACGCGTTCTTTGTTGGGAATCGACAGCAATGCGTACACCACCTCGAAGCGCGGCTGTGAAGGATACCAATCCACGCAAGTGACATCGGAAAGATAATTGAAGGGACAGTCCGGATCGTCCCGCAATATCACGCAAGCCTCGCGGATGCAAGCCCGCTCGATAAAGATGGTCATCTCATCGCGATCAAACTTCGCCCCCTCGACCGAAGCCGAGTTCCAGGATCGCAACCTCGCAATGGCGGGATGCTCCTTCAGCGCCTCAAGGTCGGTGATGGGGGGAGTCAGCGGCATTAAACCTCGCCTCTGGTTGTCGCCACGGTGCCCCAGTCCAGCACGCCCTTTTTCCAGATATAGAAGAATCCCACCAGCACGATGCCGATATAAACCAGCATCTCCCAAAAACCGAACATCTTGAGTTCGCGCAGGATCACCGCCCAGGGATACAGGAAGACGGCTTCCACATCGAACAGAATGAAGAGCATGGCCACCAGGTAAAACTTCACCGAGAAGCGCTCGCGGGCGTCTCCTACCGGCGTCATGCCGCATTCATAGGGAGAGAGCTTGGCCCGGGTCGGCCGACGGTAGCCAATAAACCAGGATAGCAACACGATGGCAGAAGCCAGCGCACCTGCTACGATGAGGTGAATTAATAAGGGCAGGTAGCGAGCGAAGTAATTGTCCGGCATAGGAGAGCTATATATAATTCGCAGCCAGCATGAAACTAAACATTCTAGACTAGATTTCGCGGATGGCAGTGTCAAGCGACCGAGCCACTTTGTGACGAACTTTTAACGTGCGCACAGTATTTGCCGATGATTAAGTAGGATTCGTTAAATTGGGATTGGGTTCAATACGATCACATGATTTTTGGCTTCAATACCGACGTGAAGCATGAGGACACGGTTTACCACGTGCAAAGCGAAGCCCGGGAGAACGAACTGCTTCTGCAGACCCAGGTCTTCGTGCGCGGACGCTGCATCGGGAAGCGCGCCGTTTCGTACGCGGATAAGGCTGCCGAGTCCGGCTTCACCGACCAGCAAAAAGAGCAAATCCTGCGCGAACAGCATCGTCTGGTCCTCGACTCCATTCGCGACGGGCGCTTGGACGGGGTGCTCGACAAACGCTTCACACCCGAGGCGCTGGCCGCCATCAAGGAGCTCGATGTGCTGTGGCTGAATGCCGGCTCCGTGCATTCAGATCGCAATCTGACCCTGCGGCTGCGCGTTACCGAAGGAGGCGCGGCAGTCGAAGGAGCGCGGTTGACGGTTCGCTTTGCCCGTCCCGATGCTGCGCCGTTTTACACCCAGGTGGTCACGAATGCAGAGGGCGAGGCCGAGCTCAAGATCGACGCCGACGAATCCTCGCTGCCGGATTCGGCCGTGCTCGTGCAAGCGAACTACTCCGGACGGACTGCAACCCGCAAATTTCATCTGCGCAAAGTCGAAGCGTAAGGCGCGACACCTTATTTGCCTCCAGCGCGTGTGGGCTGCGAAAATTCATACACAATGAAATTGCAGATCAATGGAGAAGCTCGGGAGTTCAATCCTCCGCTCACGCTCGCCGGCCTGGTGGACCAGTTGGGAATGAAAGCGGACCGCGTCGCCGTGGAACTCAACCACAGCATTGTGGCCCGCGATCAATGGCCTAAAACCGTTCTAGCTGACGGCGATCGCCTGGAGGTTGTTCATTTTGTCGGGGGCGGGTAAGTTACAGTTTGTTCTCCGGTGAAGTCGGGAATTCAAGGCACGGGCACCAAGAGCGTCTTGCCAATCACAGTGGTGAAGCCATCCAACATATCCATGAAGCTTGAAGTAAGGAGCGCACTCGCGCGGAACTGCCAAAGATGTTGGGCGTTTTGCCACGCCTTTTCGCGAGCGGCGCTCACGTTCCAGGCAGCGATAGTATCTTCCAGACGAGAGATCGGCGGGAGCTCACCGCCGAGAAGACGGAGATTCAGTTCCGCCTTAGAGGATTCAATCAGGGCATCAAGGGTGGAATTTAGCGCAGTGTAGTCGTTGTAGTGGGTTCCGCCGTGATCGGGAGTTGTGCCGGTTGTCTGACAAGTGCTGACAATGGCTTCGGCGAGATCATGATTTATATGAGCATTAATACCAGCCATGGCAAACTGGATTCGCGCAATAGCGCCCTGGTTGCGGCTATTAAACAAGACTTGCCAACAACTGGGCGCTGCCTCTCCAGAGAGCGCTGATTTGAGCGCAGAAAAATAGAGACTCGCGAATTGCAGGTCGAGTTGCACGAGCCATAGGGGATCGTTGAATCCACCAGATACGACCCGCGCCTCTACCGCCTGCGTCACCTGCAGATAAAGGTGGTTGAACCATTTCAGGCCATCGGCGTCGTCACAAGTGGCGTCGATAGCCGCAAGAATTTGAACAACGTCGGGAATAGATTGAGGAGCTGATTGAACAGCGATGAGAAGGGTCGGGTCGTAGGCGAACATGGCCATATTTTTGACCGCCTAAAAGTTTGCGAGATTACGGCAAGCTTTAGCTACGGTCAGCAGCAATGATAGCGGAACATAGGAAGTGTGAAACATTTTTCAGCGGGAATCGCCGGAGGTTATGCGTGCTAGCTCTCCGGGGTCACGGTGAATGCTAAATGGCGCTCGCGGGGGCCGTCGAGTTCGATCAGGACGATTCGCTGCCAGGTACCGAGGAGGAGTTGCCCATGCTCGAAGGGCAACGCGACGGATGTTCCTATAAGCGAGGAGAGGATGTGATCGGGCACGTGCGCTGGATTGTGAGGATGGCGGTAGCGGAGCTTGGGGATCATGGCTTCGAAGGCGTCGAGCATGTCGAGATCGGTTCCGGGATCGAGGTCAGCGGTGGCCAGGGCGGCCGTGGTGTGGAGGATGAATAGATTGACGATTCCCGTTGTTTGGGAGTGATTTTTGCGGAGAAGAGATTCGACCGTTTCAGTGATGTCGAGGATTTCGCGCTTCTTGTGGGTTTTGATTGTGATTTTTTGCATGGTCCGTGCCGTCACTACCTTTTGAACGACTTCCGGCGCGGCTGAAGCCGTGCCTCTTCAAATCGTCCCGCACCCTTAGTCATAGGCAGATCTACTTTATCAATCCCAGGCGTCTGCTTTTCAATTAAAACCGTCCACTTCATGCATGAGCCTCTCACTCGAAACACTAGCGCGCTTGTCGAGTTATTGAGCGTACGGCGATGCATGGTGTATAAGACAAGGCCTATGAAGATTGTCGGGATTGTTGCGGTTGTTTTCGCTGCCGCCTTCGCGGGCGCACAGACTTCTGCGGCGCCTGCGGGAGCGGTGACGGTGGCGGCGCGCACCGCCGGGTTGCAGAGGCATGCGGGATTCCTTCCTTACTACTGGGATGAAAAGAAGGGTGGCATTTTGTTCGAGCTGTCGCCGACTTCGCTTGATCGGGAGTTTCTGTACTTCACGGGCATGGGTACGGGGATTGGGTCGACGCAAGTGTTCGCGGATCGGAGTTCGTTTGGGAGTTCGGGGTTGTGCCGCTTCCGGCGGGTTGGTGGGCGCGTGCTGGTGGTGCAAGAGAATACTGGCTTTCGCGCCGAGAAGGGGAGCGCGGAGCTGAAGCATTCGGTGGAGTCGAGCTTTCCTACCTCTGTATTGGCGGCGCTTCCAGTCGAAGCCGAGCAGGATGGCACTGTGTTGGTGGATGGCAGTTCGCTAATCGTGAGAGATGCTTCAGATTTGCTGTCACAGTTGCGGCGACCGACCCGGGTGGTTGGAGGGGCGACTGTACGGGATGAAAAGTCGGTTGGGGCGGATTGGCGGCTGGATCGTGAGCGTAGCCTGGTTGATCCGGATCATAGCGGCAGTTTTCCCTTGAATACCGAATTCGAAGTACTGCTGACTTTCGTCACGGAGGCGGAGAGCCGGTTGAACCAGCCGGACGCGCATACGTTGAGCGTGCGGGAGCATCACTCGTTTGTGGCGTTGCCGGAGCCGGGGTATGAGCCGCGGGAGCAGGATCCGCGGGTGGGATTTTTCGGAACTAGCTTTCAGGATTTTTCTCAGGCCTATGATCGTCCGCTCACGCGTATTTTTGTGGACCGCTGGCGGTTGCAAAAAAAAGATCCGAAGGCTGCGCTGAGCGAGCCGGTGAAGCCCATCGTTTTCTACTTGGATCGGGCGATTCCGGAGCCTATCCGCTCGGCGGCGCGGCGTGGGGCGTTGTGGTGGAATGCGGCGTTTGAGCAGGCTGGGTTCAAAGATGCGTTGCGGATTGACGACCTTCCCGCGGGGGCGGACCCGCTTGACATTCGATATCCCACGATTCAATGGACGAACCGGGCGGGCCGGGGGTGGTCGGTGGGCATGGTTCACGTCGATCCGCGCACCGGGGAGATTATTCATGGCGTGGTGCAACTCGATTCGCATCGCATGCGGACGGTGAATAACTACTGGGAATCGACGATCCCGTCTGGGCGCGGAGCCGAGGAGCCTGCGCTGGATACGTTCGCGGCGCTCGACAACCTGGATCCGCAGACCAGCGAAGAAGAGGCGATGTTGAATCGCCTGGCTTTGCTTACTTGCCACGAGATGGGACACGTGCTGGGCCTGGATCACAACTTCTTGGCCAGCACGTATGCGCGGGGATCGGTGATGGATTATTTCGCGCCCCGGGTGCGCATCCGGGGAGATGGGACGGCTGATCTTTCCGATGCGTATATGCAAGGGGCGGGCAGCTACGATCGCTTCGCAATCGAGTGGGGATACAGCGAAGGCGCGGTGGGAATTTCGGCGAAAGACGAGCGGGGGCGACTCGACGATATCGTTAAGGGAGCGATCGCCAAAGGGATTGTGTGGGGGAATTACGAGGATCCGCGTTGGAATGCTTACGACGACGGATCTGATCCGGTCAGTTGGCTTAGGGAAGTTTTTCCGGTGCGCGACGCGTTGCTGGCCCACTATGGAGAGGGGATGCTGCGGGCGGGCGAACCGACTTCGCTGCTGGCGTCGCGGTTTCCGCTGATTTATTTGTTTCATCGCTATGGTTTGGCTGCGGCAATTAATGTGGTGGGAAGCGCGAAGGTTCCACTTTCGCTGGTTGGGGACGGACAGCAGCCTGTGAGTGTGTGGCCTGCGGATAGTCAGAGAGAAGCTTTGCGGCTGGTGCTGCGGGCGCTGGATCCTGCGGAGTTGACGATTCCGGCGGGACTTTGGGGCGCGCTTGCGCCGGTGGAGAATCGGGAAGCAGATCCGGAACGGTTCATCTCGTCGGCGGGGTATCTTTTTAGTCCGCAGGATGGGGCGCGGGCAGTGGCAGAAATCGTTGTGGGGGGATTGCTGGATCCGCAACGGGTGGAAAGGCTGGCGGTGATTTCGCGACAAGACAGCAAGGCACTCTCGCCGCAATTTGTTATTTCTGCCCTGGTCAGTGCAGGATTTGGCGCGGAGACGAAGACTGCGGGCGAAAAAGATTTAGCAGCGGTGGTGCAAAGCCAGATCGCTGAACGGTTGATGATTCTCGCTGCTAATCCCGATGCGACGCCGGAGGTGCAGGCAGTTGCGTTGGCTGGGGTTCATGAGGTGCAGAGTGCGGTGAGGAAGAGCGCGGTGAAGAATCCGACGCTGGAGCGGATCGATCAGGAGATCACGTTGTTTTTGCGGAATCCCGGTCAGAATACGCCGAAAATCAAATCGTCGGGGGCGCCGGCGGGGCCGCCGGTTTGAAGCCGTTCGCAAGCATAGTGGATAGCCCGCGCGTGGCGCGGCAGCCTTATGTGGTCATTACTTTTTCTTCTGCACTGCCTCCAAACAGCGGCCGTAAAGCTCGAGCAGATGATTGGCATAGTCTTCGGGCTTAGAGGCGGCGCCTGAGCCCTGAAAGCCGACGCCCGAGGAACTGGTGCGGCCGTAGCCGGTAGTCATGGCAACAAATTTCATCAAGTCGAGGGCGATGTCTTCATCACGGCGGGATACGGTTGAAATGGCGGGTGCTTCGTCCATGAATTCCTCCGAGGAAACGCGAATGCTGGGGATCTCGTCGTCCATACTTCACGAAATAAATGCGGCAGAAAAAATGATAGCAGAAGTGGGGAATCCGACGGGTAGGATCAGTTTCAGGACTGAGCGAGTACGGATCAATGAACCACAAAGGATGCGAAGTATGACGAAGGATCTTGTATCAACAGATTTCGACGAGACCTGGCGTCCTTTGTGGTGCAAGTGAAAAATCAACAGACAGCGATTCTCTTAGGTTTCAATTCCCACGTAGCAGACTCGGCCGATCAAGTAACTGCTGGCGTTCTTGTCGGCTTCCAAAGGCATTACCTCTACCGGGTAGGCCTGGTTGTGTGGACGCAAGACCAGGTTGTTCCCGGCCAGTTCCACGTACTTGATGGTGCATGTGCCGTCTTTGTTCACTGCGTACATGTTGGTCTCACCCTTGCGATAGGGCTTGAGCGAGTTGTAGTGGCGGTCGATGAGGACGGTGGCTCCGGGCAAAAGGCGGGGATACATGCTCATGCCATCGCGAGCATCGACTTGAATTACAACGAAGCGCTCCCAGTCGTCGCGGCGACCCTCGGTCTCGGCCCGCAGGCCCTGCAGGAAACTCTTTTTGAACTTGAGAATTTCCTTGACATTCATGCTCATGACGAGAGGTTCGGTGGCGGCGACGGCGCCGTCGACGAGCAAGACATTCTGGAACTCGTCCTCGCTCGGCGGCAGGATGCTGGCACGTTTGTTGACTTCGTCCGGATCGAGAAGATCGAGCACAGAGAGGTGTTGCACGCGCAAGACTTTGTCCATGCCCTCCAAACTCAAGCCCCGCTTGCGATTGAGGAAGTTGGAGATATGGGCTTGTTTGAAGCCGGTCTGTTGCGCCAAGCGCAAACCCGTCAACCCCTCTTCTTCGATACGGTGCCACAAGGTTTTGCGAAGGTTTTCCTGCAAGACTTTGAATTTCATGAAGCAGAGTATAGCACGATTTATAGCAGACCGCTATTGATCATGTTAGTTCAACATCTCAGAGGAAACAATGGGGCGATGAGGGCCAGAATCGCTTACGACCGAGTTTTCCACAGCCGGAAGTACCCCGGGCGGCAATAGCAGATCGCTATTGTGACGCATATCACAAACATCTAGCAGAAAATAGTTCTTGACTTATTAGGTACCGGAAGTTATATCATAACTACTCTGTTATAACTAATCTGGTAGTCGGGAAAAAGCGATGAATTGCAATCAACAATCTGAAAATGAGGCAGGAGGCTTCGTGGAGTTCCGCCGCAAGGTGCGCTCCGCCGAAGTACTTTCTGCTGCGATGGAACAACTGCTGCGTATGCTGGAGTTTACGGGTAAGGTCAGTGTGGTGGTGCAGAATGGCCGGGTGTTGAAATCTGGATACGAGGAGGGTTATTTTCGCAAGCCCCGGCTGCCCTGATGGTCGCGCTGGCGGGGTGAATAACTAGTTGTATCGCTATACTCATAGCTAAATAAATTTAACAGGTTCTCCGTAAGAGAAACGGGCCCTGTGACCGAGCAATCGGCGCAGGGCTTTTTTCATTTTGGGCGTCAGGCAATCAGGGTTCGGTCCGAGCGTGAAGCTAATAACGAATTCATCATCTGGAGGCAATTGTGGAAATAGAGGGTCTGGAAATTGTGCGGTTGGAATTGAAGTATTGCGAAAGATGCGGTGGGTTGTGGATGCGCACGTGGGGAGCGGAAGAAGTGTATTGCCCTGCGTGTGCGGTGCAAATGTCGGATCTTCCTGCGGTCCGCCGAAGGAGAAAGCCGAATTTACTGGTAAACGATCGAGTGGAGATCAAGAGCCAATGCGAAGAGTTGTCAGGGTTTTGCGGCGAGGGGGGGAACGCATGAGCGGCGGGATGATCGGCCTGCTTAATGCATCCGCGGAGACGCCGGGTATGCCACCGTGCGTTGGTTTCGAGAAAGCATTGAAAGGGGAAGGCAGCAGGCGTGTAGAAGGTAATTTCAGGCCAACCAATTCATCGGAGGCTGAAGCCCGAAAGACCGATCTGGCCGAGGCTTCTGGGGGGAAGGCGGCAGAAGTTTCAAAGCGAGCCGCGGACCAGACGGCGATTTCGGCGGACAGCACCGACGCCGGAAGCAATCCTGATCTGTGGCTGTACCGGGATCGTACGGTTGCCCTCCTGCGCCGGTATATGCGGCTTTCGATTGAGGTGGGCCGATTGCCGTCGCTACTGGGGCGGGAGTTTTTTCGGAGCCGGGTTACATCGTACGGGGCTTCGACGTTCGAGGATTCGGTGATTTTTGTACACGACGTGGAACGTAGCCTGGAAGAACTGAATGAATTCGAGAAGAAAATGATTGCAAAGATTGTGCTGCAGCAATATTCGAAGGAGGAGGCAGGACGACTCCTGGGATGCGGCTACCGCACGGTGGAGCGTCTTTTTCCGGAAGCGCTGGATCGAATCAGCGAGATTCTGCTCAGAAGGGAGATATTGACCGGTCTGCTCAAAACAAAACAGGAGGTGCGGAAAAGTTGTCAAGGGGGTAAAAGCGGGCCATTTCTCGCAAGGGATTGAATACAATCCAAATATAATTTCGGAAATTTGGCGGGTTTACCCGGTTGAATCTGGTAGTCTGGATTTAGATCATAAAGATTTGCCAAGGGCGCGCGGATAACCGTGCGCCCTGATTTTTTGGGGGATGGGTTGAGGGCGGCTTAGGGGATCAATGAAGAGAGTTCTGACACGCGAGGCCGGCAAAGAGTCGAAGAAAGTTGGGTCAGCGCATGAAAAAGAGCTGAAACAGGTTGATCTCAACGTGGTGCGCGAGCAGATCGCAAAGCTGGTGGGGAGTCGCGCGGTGGAAATTGTGGAGAGCGCGATTGCCGATGCCGAAAAAGGTCACTACCCGGCGATGAAATACTTATTTGAGATGGTGGGATTGTGTTCGGCGGCGGCTTCCGAAGAACCGATTGAAGAAGATTCGTTGGCGAAAATTCTGTTGCGGCGGTTGAAGCTTCCTGAAGAGACGAATCCAGGTACTGAAGTTACAAAAGAGTGTGCGGGGGACGCGGTGCAGCCTAAGGGTGATGCCGTAGAATGAAAGTTAATGAGTGGTCGAAAGTTGCTCAGAACTGGTCGTTGGCCGCTGGCCGTTGGTCGATGGCGCTGCGAAACCGGGGGGATTTGCAAGCCTGCTCGGGGGTGCACAAAAGGCTGCCACACGGGACTTTCATAATGGATATGACTTGGGTAACCGGTCGAATTGCGGTTGGTGGAGGAATTTGGACAAGGGGCAACATGGCAGAGGTGGCGAGGGCAGGGGTCACTCACATCCTCGACATGCAGATTGAATTCGACGACACGCCGCTGGCGGAGCCGCATGGCATTTCGGTGCTGTGGAATCCGATTGATGACGACTTCCAACCGAAATCGCCCGACGTTTTCCAACGGGGAGTGGATTTTGCGCTAGAGGCTCTGGACGAGGAGGGAACTAAACTTTTCGTTCATTGCGCCGCTGGTGTGCACCGGGCACCGATGATGACGCTTGCGATCTTGTGCTCTCTGAGTTGGAAGCTGGGGGACGCACTGCACTTGATAGAAGCCCGACGTCCGGTGGTAGACTTCGCGGATGTGTATGTGAATAGTGTGAAAGGGTATTTGCAGCAGCAGGTGAGGGCTGGGAAGTAGGCTTCAGGCTTCGCGCTTGAGTCCTGAGTTCGAGAAGCAATTCGATTATCGCGCTTTAGTCCATTGACAACTCAGAGTATTTGGCCTTGCGGTACGCCAGGCGGATGCTGAGGTGTGAGTTGTCGCGGAATCTTGAAACAGTAGCAAGCAACGGAGGAGTTATGTTCGACGCGCGCCGCCCAGTTGGGTGGCTTTTTCTTTTGCTGGTGGCGTTGATGGTTTCAGCGCAAACGCTTCCCACCACGATGATCGTGGATACCGTGTATCGCGCCGATGGGACGCCAGCCGGAGGGACGCTGCTGATTTCATGGCCGGAGTTTACTACCGCGGCGTTGGGGGCGGTGGCGGCAGGGAATACGAGCGTCACGCTCGGGGCGGGGGGTGCGTTGTCTGTCGGCTTGGTTTCAAACGCAAACGCAACGCCCGCGAATACGGTTTATACGGTCGTCTACCAACTGGACGATGACACCGTCAAAACCGAGTATTGGGTGGTTCCGACGAGTTCTCCGACGACTATATCAGCGGTGCGGACGACATTGGGGGCGAGCAGCTCGGCTTCGCAGATGGCGACGCAGCAGTACGTGAATACGGCGCTGGCGGGTAAGGCGAACGATGCTGCGGTGGTGCACCTAAGCGGGGACGAGACGATCGTTGGCGCCAAGCAATTTACGGTGGCGCCTGCCCTGCCAACACCGGTGAATCCTAGCGACGCAGCCAACAAAGAGTACGTGGACAATTCGACGCAGAACGTTGGAAACGGGTCATACGTGAGCACGGCGGGAGGAACGATGACAGGGCCGCTGACGCTGAGCGGGGACCCGGTTGCGCCGGGGCAGGCCGCGACCAAACGCTATGCCGACCTAGGAGTGGCAAGCAAGGCAGACTTGGTTGCGGGTCTGGTCCCGGGCGGTGAGTTAGGGACAGGCACCGCGAACAACACGCTGTGCTTGCATGGGGATTCGACTTGGGGAGGATGCGGCAGCAGTAGCAATGCGGTCTCGATTCAAAATGTTCCGGTGGCCACGACCACGCCCACGGACAACCAAGTCATGACATATGTTGCGTCGCTCGGGGAATACGAACCAAAAGCGGGTGGCGGAGTGACGACGGGAATGCAAGCGGTGAAATATGCGACGGACTTTAACTGGACGCAATCGCCAGCCACCGACTTGAGCATTGCCGGAGCTAAGACGGTGAACCTGGCTTCGTGTGCGGCGGGTGTAACCGGGACGGAGCCCTGGTACTACATCTACATTTCGGGGACGGGTACGGCAGAAGCAGCGCTGGTTACGGGCGGGACCTGCGCCGGAAGCGGCCAAGCCGGCACACTGCAGTTCACGACTCTCAATGCACATGCAGCCGGGTACACGATCACAAGTGCATCAGGCGGCCTGCAAGAAGCGCTGATTGCAGCGCGCTTTAATGCCACAAACCCGTCGGGGCCCTCGCAGTCGGGAAAAGTGATTGTGCCGCCTGGGGAGTTGCAGGCGTACGCACGGATATCGGTGCGGGCTTCCAATGTGACGGTGGACTTTTCGGGATCGATCGTGGACTGCTACATGCAGGACACGTGCATTTTTGCGGGGGACCCTTCAAACTCGAATGCCTTTCTCGACATTACGCTGATGAATCCGCGCGGCCGTCCCATGGTGGTCAGTGGGCAGAGTCCGTTCATCGAAGTGAACGCACAGAAGACGAGGCTGCTGAACGTGACCACGAGAATTCCGCCGACGGGCGGCACCTTCAACAGCTACGTGCAAGTGGACAACGACCAGGCGTTCCTTCTCGACGGGTTGGACACGTCGCTGGCTACGGGATCGAGCGACTATGGGGTGCTGTGCAACGCGAGCGTGTGCAATCCCGTGATTTACGCGCCGGGGCCATTCAGCAGCAATGCGGCGGTGGGGTGGCTGAAGAATCTGAATATATCGATGCAATGCACGGGGAATGGGATCGACTGGCAAAGTGGCAATACGGTAAAGATTTCCGACAGTGTGATCCAGGGATTTGCGCAATATGGAGTGCGGGCGGGAGTGAAACGCGGGGGCTACAACGGGTTTGAGCTGGACAATGTTTATGAAGAGGTGGGGAGTTGCACGAACCCGGCGGGGGCGATTGGGGAAGCGGGAGTCATCGCACAAGGGGCGACGGTAAAGGTGGAGGGAGCGATGCTTCCGGCGGGATCGGTCCCGCAATTTGCCAATACGGGGAGTACAGACTATCGGTACTACATCGTTGCACACAGCGCGACCTTTGGGGCGTCGAATCCGCTTTACGCCGGCCGTGCGTTGACCAATGGATCGGGAAACATAATCGTGACGACGCCGGATGTTGCCGGAGCCAGCACGTTTGATTTGCTGCGCGTGAGTTACTTGGACCTTAATAATCCCCGGGAGCAAGCGCCTTATGGGATTGGCGATTACGCCGTGGCAACGAGTGTGAGCCGGGCTTCGGCTTGCGCGAACGGAGTTTGCAGTTTTACGGATACACAGGCAGCGTTGCAGTCTTATACGGTCGCGACTCCCGCTTATTTTCCGTTGCTGGACTACTGGCCGGGGAACCTGGTGCTGGCGGCAAACCAAGATTCGGGGAGTGTTCTGGATGGGGCAAAGGCTTGGGTGCAAAGTGCACCGAGCGACATCGTTGCGGTGCAAGGTACCGGGGCGCCGGCGGTGATCTCTACCGAGTGCCAGTCGGTTGATGGATGGACGCCGCTTTGGCTGAGTTGCTACACGTCCATGGCTCCGGGGACATTTTACGATCAGGGCGCGTTCTTGCTGGCGGTGAAGCCCAATCAAGACAGCGGGCTGTTCACTAATCTGAAAGGGCGGCTGAACTTTCCGACTCTTGGCTCGGGGCCTGGGCACATTATCACGCTTTCTGATTCGAATTTTCAGAAGACGATTGCTACGGCCAACAACCGACCGTCAAATGACGCGAACGATGCGTTCATTGGATACGACCAAGGAGATGGGAATCCGGCGCATGTGGGCATAAGTCTAGGGGCGCCGGTATCGCTCTCCAGCTACATCGGAAACGTGGGAGACGGGACGAACTGGTTGGAGAGGCTGACAACGGGGCTGAAGGAAGTCAAGACGAGCGTGCAACTGGATAACACGCTGACGGTTGCTGGAACGGCGCAGGCGAGCTGCGTTGCTGACGACCGGAGCGGGGTCGTGGGCAGTGCAAGGCAGCTATGGGAGTCTGAGTCCGGCGCTGGCAGGAAAATCGGCGATTGGGTTCGGTGCGGGCGGGACAGCTTCAGGTTTCACAGAATGGCGGCGCAGTGGTTGGGGTCGCCAGTGCTCGATAGCAATGGCGATGTGTCCGAGAATGCGAATACGGCGACGCAACTGGCGCTGACGCCGACACAGTGCAACGGTAGTTTCGCCACGGGTGTTCAGGCCAACGGAAACGCGAATTGCAGTGTGGCGGATGTGATTCAACTGGCTGAAACGGGCCCGCCGACGGGGATTCCGAACTACGGAATTTTCTGGTTTGACTCGACCTGTCACTGTCCCAAGGTGATCAGCAACAACGGCCAAGCGGTGCAGTTGGGGCTGCTGAACGTTTTCAACCTGGACGCGAATACGTTGGAAGAGTACGACGGGGCAAATCCGCAGACTCTCAACATCTATGGGACGCGCACGGATGCCTCGGACTATGAGCGCCTGCGGTTGGCCTATGACACGACTGACAATTACTTTGTTCTAGCCTCCGACGCGTTAGGAACGTTGATGCCACAACAGGGACTGGGTTTTTGGCTGCAGGGTTCTCTGCGCTGGGTAATCGACACAAGCTTCAACCTCAAGCCCTGGTCTGACAACCTCAAGGACATTGGTTCAACCACGTTGCGAGTTCATAATCTGTTCCTTGGGACGGGGTTGGTTTTCGGCAGTGGAACGCTAACCGGAGCACATGGCAGTACGGGTGTGGCGGCTGAAGCGGGAACGCTAAGCACCACGGTGGGTGCGGGGCTATGTAACGATGGTCAGGGAAATGTTACGGACCAGGGATGCACATCAGGTTCGGTGGGCTCGGTATTTGGCCGCGCGGGCGTGATTGTGGCGCAAGCGGGGGATTATTCGGTAAGCCAGGTAACCGGTGCGGCGCCGCTCGCTTCCCCAAGTTTCACCGGCACTGTCACTTCGCCGCAGTATTGTCTGGGGATAAATTGCATTACTACATGGCCGAGCGGCGGAGGTCTCCCCTCGGGTACGCAGGGTAATCCGGCGGTTAATACCACTGGCGCTGCTACATATGCGACCAGTCCAGTCTGGGTGGATGCCAGTCAATTCTCCGGCGGCGACATGTGCGCGAAGATTGCCACGGCCCGCGCCAGTTCCTCTTGCTCATCCGCGGCACAGGGTTGCTTCATTACCGCTCCTTTTTCCGGCTTGCAAGTGTGCAACTCTAGTCCGTTTTCTGGGTGGACGGGTGGCGGAGAACTCGACTTGGGCGGCTCAAAGTTTCTCGACATCCGTACTTCCGTGTCATGGAAAATTCCGCTTAGCGTGAGAGTCAGGGGGATGGGAACGGCTAGCGCAGGATCGGGTTTATCGGCGGCCGCAAACACGATCATCCGCGCCGGCAACGCCGCGTTTATGAATCCAGCATCAAACTTCGCGGTGCCGTCAGAAGCCATTCCGAACGCGAGTCCATCGATCAGTGTTAGCGGAACCACGGCTACAGTGAACGTCAGCAACACCATGTGTGTTGGGAGTGCCCCGAATTCTGGGCAAGATGTATTTATCTACGGTGGTCCGGGAATCTTCGCAGCCTACCACGGATTCGCTACAGGGATCACGGGATGTTCGGGGGGGACGGCATCGAGTTTCACGATCACGGTGCCATCGGGAACCTCGAATTGCACGAGCAGTTGCGGCACGGTCTATGAAGGAACGCCGCTGATAAATTTTGGCGTAAATTCGTCCGGCGCAGCGCAGTACCGCACCCAGCTTGAAGGTGTGAGCGTTGACTGTGCCTGGGTCTTGGGTTGTATTAACCTACTGAACGACGGCGCAGAGGAAAATAGCTGGTTCCGCAATGTCAACTTCTTCAACTATGGAGGAGAAGCTGTCCGACTGAGTGAGTTCACGACGGCAGGTGTCGGCGGCGGTGGATCGACCGGCGGAGGCGCATCGCAATCCGGACCCTACACGGATTTCTCCATCAACTTCCTGCCTGAGACTTGCGAGAAAGTAGCGGGTTGCGGAGCGGTGGCGCACAATGCTAACGTCTACGAGACTTCCGGCGCCGGAACCAATGCCCAATCGCAGAACCCACTGGGATGTTTTACGTCTGCGATTGTGGTCGATGGACCTCGTAGTTCAGGTGGAACCACAACCGTAAATCACATTGATAAAATTTCCAGCTTCACGATTTCCGCGAGCGACCCCGATCCAGGAAACACAAACAATCCAAACACGCCAGTAGCGATGAACGATGCTACTTGCGGGACACCCTATACCAGCCACACCACTCCGATTGGAATCGAGACCTGGGGCGTAATGGCGGATATAGAAAACTTCCACATCGAAGACTACCCGGCAGAAATCCAAATTGGCGGCAATTCGGCGTTGAATGCGGCCTACCCTGGCACCACGGTCGGGCAAGCCTCGCAATCCCCGGTCACCACCAATGGAGTGCGGATCAGCAACGGAGCGACCAGCAGCGGCAGTTCGAACGCTTGGCAGGTGGATATCAGCGCGAACGCGGGAGACATCAGTGTTGGCAGCATGACCCGCTTTGGCGGAAGCCACCTCTTAAAAGATAACGTAACTGGCAACACTTGCACCGATCTGACTCTAGCAGCGTATTTCCTCGGGAACGGTGGGAGTCCTTCGGTGATGACCACCTGCAATGGAATCAACAGCACGGTCTCGGCCGGTTGGGGCAGCATTACTGGCACGCTTTCGGCGCAGACAGACTTGCAAACTGCGCTGAACCTGCGGGCCCCGCTGGCTTCGCCCACTTTCACCGGAACTCCCACGGTGCCCGGGTACGCCAAGACGGGGACACTAATCAGCGGCGACTATACGAGCGCCACTGGCGCGGGGGCGGTTGGGGATAGCACCGTAGTGGCGGGACCATATGGGATCGGCTGGATGACTGAACTGACTGGTGGCAATAGCGGCTATCTGCCATCGTCGTCGGCAAACAAGGCAATGATGTGGGGCGTGACTTTGACCTACCCCCTCAGCACCTCGCAGGTGACCTATGACATCGGATCGAATGCCGACAATACCGCCACCAATAACTATGATCTTGGGTTATTTAACAGCAGTGGCACGCTGGTGCTCAATCTGAACTCCGGGACGCTGCATGGCAGCTCCTTCGCGCCAGCCACGGGGGCAGTCACGCTCTCATGGGCGCAGGGAACCAAGACGTTGCAGCCAGGCGACTACTATTTGATGTACTACACCAGCAACATCACTTCCACGCCGCCCACTCTGATCAGCCCCAGCGCGACTGCTTTCACGTTCTATAAAGGCGAGGCTGGAGGAAGCGGAACTTGCGGGACGACGCAGGGATCTGGAGGTTTCGGCATCACGACACTGAGCGGAGGGGCTTTGCCGACAAGCATCACGCCTCCAGCAAACAGCTACTCCTGGAGCGCGTGCCTACCCGCTATCTGGATTCACTGACGAAGGTTCTCTAGCTGAAGTGTCCACTCGCTTCTTTTTTCAAAACAACATTAGAGAGGACTTAGGAATGTGGAAGCAGATCATACTTGCGGTCGTACTGACGGCGGGGGCTTCAGCGACTACGTACTACGTAGATCCGACGGGGAGCAACGGGAACAGCGGGCTGTCTCCGCAGACTCCGTGGCGCACGCTGCTGAAGGTCGGGATTTCCACGTTTCAGCCCGGGGATGTGATCTTGTTCAAGCGGGACGCGGTGTGGAATGAGTGGCTCACCCCGCCATCGAGCGGAGCGGCGGGGAATGTGATCAAGTTCGATGCCTACGGCAACGGGCGTCCACCTGAGTTCACGGGCCACTATGCGACGACCGCTTCACAATGGATGAACGTTGGCGGCAATGTTTGGCAGATTTCGCTAACTGCGACCCAGCCGATCTCGCAGCTCAAGTTTGTGCAGTTCGGCACGATGTGGGGAAATTCGCAGAGCACGCAGGGTCTACTGGCTCATGATCGGGATTGGTACTACGACCCGGTCGCGCAGAATCTGTATGTGTGGTCGGCGGGGGGCAATCCGGTGACGCATTACGGCTCGGTGTCACCGATCCTTCTGAGCGGGCAGGCACTGATCAACATTGATAATGTGAGCTATGTTGAAATTCAGCATATCAAGCTCGACTGGTACGACGGCTACGGGGTTCAAGTACAGCATGCAAGTGACCATGTGTGGTTGGCCAACATGATGGCGGACAGTCAGGTGCCGAATGCTACCGTGCCCATTGGGTTTTACGTGCATGCTAGCGGCACACCTGGAGACATACATCTTTACAACACCGATGCGCACCGGAACTATGTCGGGTATCGGTTTGATCTACCAGCGACTGCCATTGAATTGAAGAACTGTCGCGCTTACGCAAATCGTACATACGGACTGATGGACAACACAGGAGCGGTGACTTATTCGTACTGTCACTTCTATGCAAACAATCTTGCGACTGGGATTTCCACTGACGTGACTGGCACGCCCGGTCCCATTGACGGCGGCCACAACCTGGCGGCGGATACGCCGCCAAATGTGCGGGGGTTCATGCAGTATCCGGCGCGGATTACTGTCACTTACGACGACCCTGGATTGGTCGATGGGTCGCATCAGTACATTGAATCGCTGCTGCCGATGATCCAGTCAAAAGGTATACCGCTGAGCATTGCCGTGGTTACCGGGTATGACCTGTCACAGCAGTTGATTCCGACTTTCCAGTCCTGGATCAACGCGGGATGGGATGTTAATTGCCACTCGGTATCACATCAGTACTTTGTTTTCCCGAACGCGTTCACGCTTCAGTACACGGGGGCGGCGGCCACGAGCGTAACGCTTTCGATTTCCAATGGGCAGTTCACGATTACAGCGCCGGGAGATCCGAATGCGCAAGTGAGTTGGAATTTTAGTTCGTCAGGCACGGACATGGTGCCTGGTGGCTTGGATACGTTGGGCGGCTTGATCTTCACGCTAAACCAGCGCGGGGTTTTTTGGGTCACAGAGGACCCGAATATGAAATCGGCGGTAAAGAGCGAGGACTTGGCAGATGTGCCCGCACAGGACATCAAGAACTCGCCTTATGTGCTGTTGATGGACAAGACGCGCCTGATGACGGATGAGATTGAATGGTCGAAAGCTTGGATGGATGCAAACTTAACCGGGTTGCCGGCGAACCGGGTGTACGTGTACCCGGGGAGCTACGAAGACGGCTCCACGGAGGCAATGACGGTCGCAGCGGGATTTTCGGGTTCGCGCGGTTCGGGTTCGATGGACCCGGCTCCGAATGCGGCGACGGTTGCGGCTAGCGGAATCGATGTGCAGAACATTTTGAGCCAGGGGGTGGTTCCTAATTTCCAGAACCTAACGGATAGCCAACTGGCGAGCAAGCTGCGAGCGCTGGTGTTCAAATCGGCGGTCTGGGGCGTTCCTTTCGGGATCTTCTGGCATGTAAATGAACTGGCGCCGCACCAGGTAGGCGTGATGCTGGATACGCTGAAGGCCTCGGGAGCGACGTTGATGAGCACTACCCAGCTAGTAAATTATTTGCTCAGTACGCAGCAAAACTCGGGGACAACCTATTACGCGGATGTGACCACAGGGCCGCCCGTAGATCCGAGACCGACTCAGGCATCGCCGGTCGTGGATCAGGGCGCGACGCTGGCGGACGAATACAAGTACGATCTGATGGGAATCGATCAGACTCGGTTTGGAACTGGTTGGGAGATTGGGTCGCTGGTTTTTGTACCTGAGAATTTGGGACATGCGGAAGGTGGTCCGTGAGGACCTTCAGTGGCGACTGGAGGTGCTGTGCACAAACGAACTGGAATGAAGGGCTGGCAGGGATGAATGATCTTTTGCTGCTCAGGAGGTTGGGCAGATCTTTGGATCTGCGTCCGCTGGGAGGGCACGGGGTAACGAAGACGTTGACAGCCGGGGGGAATGTGGTCTCAGATTTTCCGGTGAGAGATCTGATCATTGAAGCACTACTGAAGGTGCGGAGCAAGACTCGCGGGTTGATTTCGCTGAGGCCGAACCGGGCGCAGTTGGAGTTTTCGCGGAAGCATACCAAGCGAAGCATAGTGCTGAAGGCGCGGCAATTGGGGATCACGACTTATGTGGCCGCGCGATTTTTCATTCAGACCATCACTCAGCCGGGCACTATGTCGGTGCAGGTGGCTCACGACCAGGAATCAGCGGAGGAGATTTTCAAAATCGTGCATCGCTTCTGGGAGAACCTGCCCAAAGGGATGCAGGAGGGCGCGCTCGTGACCTCACGCGCCAACATTCGCCAGATCGTTTTTCCGCGACTGGACAGCGAGTATCGCGTGGCGACGGCGGCGGATGCGAATGCGGGCCGCGGGATGACCATTCACAATCTTCATTGCTCGGAGGTCGCCCGCTGGCCCCGGGATGTAGAGGAAACGCTGGCATCCCTACGGAACGCAGTGCCGGAAAACGGGGAGATTGTGCTGGAGTCGACCCCTAATGGAGCGGGTGGGATCTTCTATGAGGAATGGCAGCGAGCCGACGAAACCAGGTACTCGCGTCACTTCTTTCCGTGGTGGTATGGCGAAGAGTACCGGGTGCAGAGAAGAATGGTGACATTCGAAACACTCACAGTCGAAGAAGAGCACCTGATACAGCAGGCCGGCTTGACCGAGGAGCAGATCGCATGGCGGCGCACGAAGCGGGCGCAACTGAGAGGATTGGCGGCGCAAGAATATGCTGAGGATCCGGTCTCGTGCTTCCGAGCTTCGGGGGAATGCGTGTTTGATCTGGAGGCGATCGAGCGGGCTCTGCAAACCTGCGGAGAACCGGTGGAGGCGCGGGACAATCAGCGTTTGCTGATCTGGCTGCCGGAGCAGACGGGGAAACAGTACATCATTGGAGTAGATCCGGCGGGGGGCGGCTCGGACGGCGACTATTCCTGTGCCGTGGTAATCGAGCGAAGTACGGGGCTGCAATGCGCTGAATTACACGGGCATTTTCCGCCTCGCGAACTGGCGGCCAGGCTGATTGAGCTGGGGAATTCCTATAACCAGGGGTTGCTGGTGGTGGAGCAGAATAATCATGGCCATGCGGTGCTAGCGCACTTGCGTATGGCGGGATGTACGAACGTCTTTCGCGATGGCGGGCATGATGGATGGTTGACCTCGGCGGTGAGCAGACCAGCGATGATTGAAAACTTAGCCGCAGTGCTGGCAGTGGAGCAGACGATCTTCCACAGTTCACGGTTGCTGAATGAGTGCCGGACTTTTATCCGTCATGCCGATGGTAACTCCTCGGCGGCGGGGGGCTCGCATGATGATTGCGTCATGGCGATGGCGATTGCGCTGGCAGCGCGACAGAAGTTGGCTGGACAGGTTTGGCGACCGCGAGCGGTTACGCTGGCCAGTTTGCCGTTGCAAGCACAGGCGCCAGCCGAGGATGCCACGAGAGATTTGAGAGCGTGACGGGCTACGAGGAACAAGAGATCTTCTAGTTCATCGAAACTTCGCGGGTGGGCGCCCGCGCTATACCACAGAAAAAATCATGAACATTACAGAGAAGTTGCGCGGCGCTATGCGCCGGATTGCGGGAGTGTCTTCGGCCGCCGCGGGGAAAGCGGAGGGCAAGCGGCGAACGGTGGCACTGCCGTCCATTCTTAACGTCTACGGGCCGAGGGCGGATGCTTTTCCGAAACCTACGCCCATCAACCTACGGCGATTTTCTGAGACACCGGTAGCACGCAAAGCGATCAACACAATCAAGGACCGGATCGCCGGAATGCGCTGGCGAATCCAAGCGCGTCCAGGACGTGGGCCTGTGGCGGCTCC
Source organism: uncultured Acidobacteriota bacterium (assembly GCA_963696635.1). Classification (GTDB taxonomy): domain Bacteria; phylum Acidobacteriota; class Terriglobia; order Terriglobales; family Acidobacteriaceae; genus JABDBE01. The sequence goes on along the minus strand of CAVOKX010000014.1, from coordinate 284,644 downwards.
GGACAGCGATTTGCGGATTCAAGTCCTGACTGACAATTTTGATGCTCCGAATCCGGACGATTCCTTTCGCTCTCTGTCGGAGCAAGTGCTTGAGGATGTGATTGTGGGCGGCTTCGGAGCGATTGAAGTGGAAGGCACGGGTGATGCGCAGCGTCCTCTGGTGATGTGGCCGGTGGATGGAGCGACGATCCGCATGAAGACGGACTGGGACGGATTGCCGGGATCGGTTCGCTATGTGCAGGTCACGGGGAAGTCGGGGCCGGAGGGAAATATTCTTCTCAATGATGATGAGTTGATTTACATCCGGCTCAACCCGCGAACGCACACACCGTTTGGACTGGGGCGGCTGGAAGTTGCGTTTGAGGCGGTGAACGCGTTTCTGGGTGCGCATCGGTATGCGACCAAACTGGCTTCGAACTCTGTGGTGGAGTACGCGCTTTGGCTGCAAGGTTTGACTCCGGAGCATCACGAGCGATTGATTCGATGGTGGCAAGACGAGATCGAGGGCACCGGGCGGGTGCCGATCCTGTCGGCGGAGAACAAGCCGGAAGTGTTGCGCTTCGGCGGCGGCACCGATGCGGACTTGCGGCTGCAGTGGCAGGAATTCCTGCTGCGGATTATCGCGGACGCGTTTGATCTTCCTCCGCAGTGCCTGGGGGTGGAGCGCGACCTGAACCGCTCGACCGCGACGGAAATGGCGGATGAAGCGTTTCTGCAAGCAATTGTGCCCACTGCGCGATTGCTCGCCGAATATCTGACGCGGGATGGGATCTGCAAGAAACTGGGGTGGAGTGACCTGGAATTTGTTTTCACGGATGTGGATTCGGGTGGAGATGTGATGGAAGAAGCACAAATCCAGGCGCTGCTGCTGCAGAACGGCGTGCTCACGGTTGGGGAGGTTCGGCGGATGCGAGGGTTGCCGCCGCTGTAAAGCGTCTCAGGCATCAGGCATCAGGTTTTACAAGTTCCCTTCACTGGCCTTTCACGAGCGAATTAACTCGCTGAGGATGACTGCAAATGATGAGTATTGAACTGGAATCGATGGCAATAGCGATGCCGGCAGTCGTCGGACATCCGAACCGGGAACCATTCCGTGGCGTGTTGACGCTCGTCGATGTGGCTTCCGACAAGGCACCGGCGGGAGCCCGGGGTCATAGAGTCGTACTGACACGGGCCGCCGCTGAGACCGCGCTGGCGTCGTTGTTGGGCATGGCATTGGATTACTCTTTGTCACTCGACCGTCACGATACGCGCCGCAAAGTTGGAGTTATTACTCGCGCGGAGATCGTGGGAAAGAGACTTGAGCTGGGCGGATACCTTTTCGCCAAGGATTTTCCGGAAATTGTGAAGCAGATTGGGCGGGGGCGTGATTGTCAAAGCGGCGTCGACGCTGCGAGTTCGCATCATCGCGCGTGCCTAGCAATGTCCTACGAAATTGCAGATGCGCGCGTGGCGGATGTTAAGGCGAAGATCTGGACACTGACACAAGTTACTTTCACCGGAGCCGCAATCTTACGACGAGACAAAGCGGCATATCGGGACACTTGGATCGAATTGGAATAAGCCAGAAGCAAAACTGTAAAACCGCGCTGGCGAGAATAGCAGCGTCGGGTAAGCGGAACAATACCAAAAAGGAGAAAAGATGGACACAGAAACTGCGCAACAACTACTCGCCACGGCGGAACGGCTGGCAAGTGCGGCCGAGACTCTGGATCGGGTTCTCGAGAAGATCGATGCACAACAGGCAGCCCTGAATGCCAAGGTAGACCGTATTGCGGCGGCGGTTGAAGAGCGGGTGTCAGAGACTTCTGAAACCGCGGACGGAACTAACTGGCCACGAAAGCTGACGGAACGCATCGCTGAACTGGAAAAGGCAAATAACGACCTTAAGGGACAGGCCGCACGTTTGACGCGGAAAACTCTGTCTCCGCTGGTCACGGCATTGCTGAGCAAGGGCAGCGTGGAGGTCGGGGACAAACTGGACCCTGCGATGCTGGACAAAACTCTGCAATCGCTCAGCGTGGAGCAGCGTATCGCAGTGAAGGCAGAAATGGCGCGGGCGGGGATGATCGAATAGCTGAGTTCCGATCTCGTATTTCTCAGTTCACAAAGGGCGCGACAACGGTCGTGCCTTTTCCATTTGGCGGGAATTTCCGTGACGAGCAAACCGTCGCCACAATTTCAATGCACGCAACAAAATTCATTCTCAGGAGAACACATGCACACACAATTTATTGATCTGAACGCGGCGGCGGATTTTCTGGGGCCAGGCGCGATTGAGATCAACCGTTATCAAACGGAGATTTTCGACATCGTGCGCCGGCGGGGAGTGTTCGGGCAACGAGTCCGGCAGGTACCTGCAACGGGGCATCCTTCACGATACTTCGAAGAGACTCTAATCAATTCCCCGACGGCGGTGCAGGCATTCGTCGACCCGCGAAATATCGTGGCCACCGTCGGTGCACCAACCCGCATTGAGCGTACGGTGCCGCTGAAGGCTCTGGTCTCGCAGATCAACTACAACCTGTTTGACCTGGAAGTCGGCGCTCAGCAAAGCCAGTTTGCTTACTTGCAAGCGAAAGACCTGACCGACTCGGTGGAAGGGCTGCTGCGAACTCACGACGTTGCGCTTTGGAATGGCAACGACACTTCGCTGACAACGCCGACCACGTTCCAATACATGGGAGCGATCGGCCAGATCGAGGCGGGGGGCAACACCACCACCATCACGACTACCGAGAGCATCGTGGACGGAATCAAGGGAGTGATCGCCGGAATGGTGGCGAGTTCCTCCTACGAAGTTCGTCCCACAGCGATCTATGCCAATCCGGTGCTGCTCGACCTGATCGATCGTGAAATGAAAGCCGAGTTCAATGTCGTGCTTTCTACCGCCCAGATTACGGGCGGGCTAACGGTCAAGACTCTTTCAACGCAAGCGGGAGAGTTGCCACTGATTCCGGAGTGGGCGGTGCCCTACACGGGAACACCCGGCACGGGCACGGCGGTGCTTCCCGCTTACATCGTGACCGAAGACCTGATCGAGTACCACTGGTTAACGGACCCGAATCCGCGGGTCTTCCAGTTGGGACTGCTCGGCGCATTGGCTTCGCAAATGGTAGTGGTGAAGTTCGGTGCGGTGGTGGTCAAAGGCGCAGCCTATGCGCACTACGAAGTGAAGGTAAACCGGTAAGGCAGTTGCCGGTCGTCAGTGATTCGTTGCGAGTTCGATAAGGCGGCGAGTCCACTGACGACTGGCAATCGGGAAACTTGGAACTCTTATGATTTATCTCGCTCCTTCGGAATACGAGCTTTACGGGTTGGACGCAACAACGCCCGCCGCATTCGTAGCTGCAGCATCGTCGCTCATCGATGCACATTGTCGACGAGCCAGCCTGGCGGTGGCGCAGTATGAGGAACGATTGCGAATCGCTGCAGATCGCAATACGGTGCGTCTGACCTACATTCCACTGGCGGTTGTGCCACCGGCGGTCACGCCCATTGTCTCAGCACAGGGACGCTACACGATCCCGCGCCGAGGCGATTGGCCATTCGATGATCTTCGACTGGATGCTGCTCTCATGTTCGGATTGCCTGGAATCTGGACGGGCATCAACGCCGCCGCAATCGATTTTTTCGCCAATACAGGTGAGTTGACACTGCCACTGAACATCGTGGGTTTGTGGTTCAGCGAGGCGGACATCGTATACACGGCGGGGCTGGCAGTTATTTCCGACCCGGTAAAGTTTGCATGCGCGCAAATTGTCCGCAACGCGCAAGCGACCCCCGCATTGAATGTGCGCAGCGGGAAGGTCGATGTCATGAGTATGGATTATTTTTCCGACTCACTGATAGATCAGGGTGTACAGGCCATGCTGGCGCCGTACGTAGCACAGAAGGTGGGCTGAAGCATGACTGAAACCGGGATGAGTTCATCGGCGGTGGTGCGGGCGGCAGATGCAATGCTGCAGGCGCTAGGTGGCGCCGAGGTCAGCATGCTATTCCCGTTGGTCACGATGCCTAATGATCCCAGCGCTCAACTTGGCTTAGCCGATCCAGGGGTGGAAGAAGTGATCTTTTCTCCCGTGGTAGTGCGGACTTTGATTACTCCGGCGACGGGCCCTCGAAGACGTTTGGAGTTCCTGTTGTCGGGCGCCGCGGTGGCGGCGGAGTTAAGTTCACGGAACGTGGCATCGGCTGAAGTCCTGTTCGATGGCGCGCTCGGACTGTTGTACGACAACGATCTTTTTCATATCGAGAACGTGACCACGGAGTACTTCGATGGAACTGCTTATCTCTACCGAGTACTGGCGGTGGAATGAAAGGATGGTCCTAGCTTCTGGCTCCTAGCTCTTGGCTTGGACTAGGGAAAATCTTAACCCCAGAGGCTGAAGCCTACATTTTTCATGGCTCGACCGGCACGGCTGAAGCCGTGCCTCCCCTGGCTTAGCATTCACAAAACCAGGTCGAGCCAAAAGCTAGGACTCAGGAGCTTACGCTGCCTTTATGCAATTCACCAAAGATAGTTTTTATATGGCACTGCTGCAACGGTTGGTCTCGTTGAACCCGCTTCAAACGGTTACTCTCGACGGGACGACTCGGCCCGCGATCATCGTGGCGGAAAACGAATTAGTGATTTCTGCCCAGCCCGTGTCCGACGCGTTTTACATCGAATGGGGCACGGCACAGATGGTGCAAGACCAAGTGGGCGATAGGGGTCTGATGGAAATGGAATGCATAATTTCTTACCACACCTTCGGAACGGTGCAGAGCGGCGTGGATCGAGGCCGGGCGCTGGCGGCTCTCGATATGGAACTACTGAATATTTGTGAACCGCCCCGAACTTCAAAGCGAGATTACACACAGACGCCCAGCGCTGATTTGGGGACAAGTATTCTATGGACGACACCGAACCTGGGCAAGGTTTCTGGCAGTGAAGCGGCGAAGAACGAGGGTCTTCCCAGAGGAAACGAAGGAGTGCGACTGGAGCGCAGTGCCAGCTTAAAGGTTTTCTTCTTTCCCGAGGTGAACTTTCTATGAGTACCTCGCCGCTTCGCGCGCCAATGGTTCCGGTCACGCGGCAAATTCGCGCATACTTTGCGCCGATGAACCGCACTGCAGGAACACCATCGATCTTCGATCCGGGCAAGTACGGTGCATTCCTGCTGGATGCACCGCCCGCGCCATGGCTCGATCTTGGCTGGGTGGACAACTTCCAACGTTGGTGCACGACCCTTACCGAACCATTGCGGGCGGGCACAGCGGCAGCACCTACTGCACAGTTTCGTGGTCCAATTGATGCGCGGATTGAATTCGATTTTCGCGAGTGGGGCAAGCTCCAAATGGCTCTGGCGTGCGGATCCGAGCACATGAACGTACTGGCGTCCGATCCAAATGCCAACGCACAACCCTCCGGCGGAACACCCCTGCCGGCGGTAGCCGTACTTCCAGGATCGACGGCCAGCCAGATCGTTCTGGGAGTGGGAGCGGTGAATGCGTTTGCGGTGGGCGACGTTGTTGCCGTAGACACCGACTACCAGCAGCAGACCGGATATGTGGGAACGGGAATCTCGGCTGCGTACGTTAGCGACCCCGCAGATGTGAACCGGGATGCCAATTACGTTCGTCGTGTGACGTTTAACGTTGGCCGCGTAGCCCAAGAAACGGTGACTTCATTACTGCTGGCTCAGCCCTTACTGGGCGGAGCACCGTCCACGGGAGCTTCCGTGCAAAAAGTAGTCGCGTTCGTGGATCGCGAAGGAGGATCATTTTTTCAGGAATGGTCGGCACTATTCGTGGCGGAGGAAGAGTCGGGAGGCCGAGTGTGCTTTCACTATCCCAGGCTCAGCCCGACTACCGCGATCGAACTGTCCATGCCTTTGACTCCCACAGCTCAGCCTAGAGCGGTCAAAGCATTTCAGAGAGAGGAACGGATGGAGATCACAAAGCCAGTTGCTTCCCTCGCTTTGCATGCCGCCTTTCAAGCGATGCCGCATTTAGATGAGAATGACGGGCAGACTGTGGTGTGCTATCGCAGCTACTTTCCCGCCGCCATGGCCGCGGTTTACTAGGGATCTACAACCAGGTTGACAATACCCACGCCGGTATCCTTGCGTCGGGACTTCAGTCATGCCTAATATGCGTTAGGACTCCACGGCCGGCTGTGGCCAAAAACAACCCACGACCACTCTGCTTTTTGGAGCTCGCTCCTTCTCGGGCAAAAGAAGATACTCGCCGGTTTCGGGTGCGCGCGCGGGAAGTTTGCGGGCTCTCCGCGTTTTTTCCGTCACGCCAGCACAACAACAAACCGAATTCACGCCGGTGCAGTTGAAGTCGAACAGTCATTCTCATTCAAATCCAAAATGAAATTACAAATCGATAATCTCGATGGTCTCGGACCCACCGACTACACTTCTTCGATTGACGGGTCGCGATCTCCACAGGTAGTCCGCAAACTGAACCAGCCTTCCGAACTCAAGCTCAGCCTCGTGGCGGACTCGCCTGATTTTGTAGTGCCCACAACCGGAGCGCGGCTTACGTTGGGGCTCACCAATGGCCAGGACGTGTTCACCGGATATCTGATGCAATCTCCTGTTTTTGAGTATTTGGGATGGGGAGAAAGAGGTCCCGTTTACCGTTACGACTTGGTGGCACAGAGCGACGAGGGCCTACTCGACGAGAAACGGCTCCCTGATCGTTGCCCTTTCCTTAACCGGAGCGCGGGCGATGCGCTCCGGCAGTTGACCCAGGACTTGCTGCCTGGAGTTTTCGATACCAGCGCTGTCCAAGATTTGGACACGCTGGCGTGGTATGCGTCTGATCCGCGAAAGACGTGGTCGCAACAAGCGGCAGAAATCGCTATTCAGGCGCGGGCCAGCTACCGCATTATGAATGGGGCATTGATTTTCGCACCGCTGGGAGCAACATCCTACTCCCTGTCTGAAACAGACACTACATTCTGCCCGGACGGCCTGAAATTACAACCGGTGAATGGGTTGATAAACGATGTGACGGTGATAGGACAAAGCGAACCACAAGCTTATGTAAAGGATTACTTCGTGGGCGACGGATTGACCCTTAAATTTTATCTTTCCCAGACGCCGTTCACAAAGGCGAGCAAAACCCTTTTCGACGAAGAATTCACGATTTCGCCGCTGGAGCCCACGCTGTGGAGCGTGATCGATCCCTTGAATGTGATCTCGGTGAGTGGGGGTCAACTGCAGATTGCGGGTGGCACGGGAGCGGATGGCACCACGCTGGTGCAATTCGCTGAGAAAGTCGAACTTGGGGCCCCGTTAGTGATCCAGCACGGCGACGTCATGTTCAGCGCCGCATCCACCGGGGTGCTGGGTGGACTTTATCCTGGCGCAGTCTCTATCGCGGGCTGCCTCGCGGGGTTTCAGATCACACCAAACGGAACCCAATCGAATATCCAGGCTTTGGTGAATGGGGCGGCCAGCGGTGTGCTAATTACCACGGTCGCGGGGCATCATTATCTTCTGAACACCCGTTTATATTCCGAGGAAATCTATAGGAGGCAGCAGATATTTCATTCGTCCGTCCATCCCTCCGGCAGCGGAATTGGAGGGGCCGAGATTGCCGCGGACGTGCGCGTCGTATTGGAGTTACAGGACATTGATCCGGCGAATCCGGCGACGCTGGTTGCACCGCCCGCTGTACTGTACGACGGAGTCATCTCCAGCGCGCCGGATTTTTGCACTTGCGCTCTGGCAAACTCTGCCAACTTGCAGTGTGCGATTGCCTTCACGCGACTGATTCAAGCGGTAGATGCAGAGGTACGCAGCGCTCTTCCGGGACAGGGTTACATTACGCAGCTCGTCGGGTCGTTGGAAGAAGGGGCGGAGTGCGAGATCACGTCGAGCAACGCGCTGGAGTTTTATCCGCAATACGCGCCCGCAGCCAACCAATATATCGAGGTTCACTATCGGAGCCTTGGCCACGCTCTGGCACGGGTGACAAATCCGGCAAGCATCGCTGCCCAACAACGCGGAATCGATGACGGTTTACATGGCGCGGTACGCCACCCGAAGGAACCGCTGGCGCGCACCGCCGCGGATTGCGAAATGGCGGCTTTGGCGCTGCTGGACGACGCTACGGGTCCGGCATGGACGGGCGAATATGATGTCTGGAGCGATTATTTACCGGGAAGCGCCGGCGACATCTTTCCTGGCGACGCATTGAACATAAACGTTCCGTCACGAAGTGCAACATTTCCTGCCATCGTGACCGAGGTCGAGATAACGACAAAAAATCTGGAAGGCGAGCACCTCAGTTACAAGATCAAATTTGCGAACGATGCCGCAAAGACCTTGGCATTTGAATTCGAAGCGACAAAAGCTACAACTTCGCTGTTTGTGGATCAGTTAACTAATGCACAGGTGGGAACAACATATTTGGCTGATTTGACGGCAGCAGAAATCACTCAGGTAACGTCGACTACGGTTAGTGTAGATGCCGGTATAGCCCCGATCAGCGGTGGTGGAATCGAGGTCCGCTGGAGTAACGCAGGCTGGGGCCCCGGCAATGACCGCAACTTGGTAGGACGATTCGCGACACAGGCCTTCACCATACCTCGTCTATCTCGGGTGCAGAACTGTTACTTGCAACAGTACGACAATTCCGTCCCGCCAAAGTATTCAAGATACAGCGCAGCTCTGCACCTGGACTATCCACTATGAGCGGTATTTGAAAAAATGTTCCACCAATACCCCACTTCTCGGCAGCATGAGGAGTGTCGTTAACGGTACGACTCGCGACCAAAGCGTTCCCTGTAGAGGTGTCCTGTGAATCTGCCTGTGAATCTGAATGATGAATGCGATTCGGTGTCCCTGAAGGAGCATATGCTCGCCATCCTAGCGGCCGAGCGCGAAAGGGTCGATGAACATAAAGCTCACGTCGAGCTGCGCTTCGAGCTTGCCGACCGAGCAGTGCAGCTAAACCACATTGAAATGCTTCGACGCCTTGAGATTCTAAATCATGCTCACGAAGAGGCTCGTCGGAAGGAAGCGAGTTTTGTTGGCCGTGAAGTCTACGAGAGCCAAGAGAAGGAACACAACAAATGGCGAGACGAAGTAAACGCGGCACTCTCCGCTCGGCAAGGCAGATCATCAGTGACCTCTGGGGTGGCAGGCGCGGTTGGAGGCCTAGCCCTTAGCGCGCTCTTCGGGTTGATCATGTATCTCACCAAGTTCGTGTTGAACGGCTTTCCGAAGTAGATTAACTCCTCTATCAGGTTTGTCGCCTGTCTAAGCCACTCCCACTTCTTATTCCGACACATCCGAAGTCTTCCGAAGACTTCAGGAGAAACAGCAATGAACTTTCTAGCCACACTTCTACAGACGATTTCCTTTGTGCCCGCGGTGGTGAACGGTATCGAAGGACTGTTCAGCCACCGAACGGGAACGGAAAAAAAAGACGCCGCATTGTCATTCCTGGAGGCGGCGCTGTCCGTGAGTAGCGCGGTTGCCAGTCGAGAGATCGTGGATGAGGAGAAATTTAAGGCCGGGCTGGCGAAAGCGATCGATGGCGTCGTGGAGTGTTTCAATGCCTCGGTCTGGGCGAAGGCGAAGTAGGGTGCGATCATCGCCTGAGGACATTTTATCGTAACCATACTCTGAATATCATTGCTATCCGACCTCTTCGCTCCAGTTCTCCAGCGTCTTCTTCACAAAAGCCATAAACTGATCCGCGACCGCGCCGTCGATGATCCGGTGGTCGTAGCCGAGGGTTAGGTGAACCACGGAGCGGATCGCGATGGAGTCATTGCCGTCATTATCGGTGACTACGAGGGGCATTTTGGTGATGCCACCCACACCCAGAATCGCCGAATTTGGCTGATTGATGATGGGCAATCCAAAGACTGCGCCAAACTGTCCGGGGTTCGTGACTGTGAAGGTGGAACCTTCCACTTCTTCCGGCTTCAGTTTCTTCGAGCGTGCGCGCTCGCCCAGGTCGGAGATGCCGCGTTGCAGCCCGAGGAAATTCAACTCGTCAGCATTCTTCAGTACGGGAACGATGAGTCCCCAATCGAGTGCCACGGCGATACCGACGTTCACGTGGCGGTGATAGCGAAGGTTTTCGCCTTCGATTGAGGCGTTAACAATCGGGAACTGCTGCAGTGCGATGATCGCGGCGCGGACGAAGAACGGCATGAAGGTAAGCCGCGCCCCGTGACGCTGCTCGAAAGCGGACTTGGTTTTGTTGCGCAGCTGTACGATGCGGGTAATGTCCACTTCAAACATGCAATGAACGTGAGCGCTGGTGCGGCGGGATTCGATCATCCGCTGGGCAATGATCTTGCGCATCTGCGTCATCGGTACCATATCTCCGGGGATTGCCGGCGGAGTAGCCGCAGTTGGCCTGGGCGAAGGCACAGTTGATGAAGCAACTCGCGTGTCCGCGCGGGGGGATACGGCCGGAGCAGTTGCGGTTTCTGCCCTATCCAGAAACGTCATGATGTCTTGCTTAGTAATGCGGCCACCCATGCCGGTACCCGGCACCTGCGACAAATTAACGTTATGTTCGCGAGCAATCTTGCGAACCAGGGGCGAAGACCTGGCGTGATCACCCTCGTCTTCATGCACCAGTCCTTCGTGTGCGGTCTCGGCAGTCGCCTGCCTTTCGGCCGAAACCGCCGGGCTCAGGGGCGCCGTTTGTGTCTTCGTTGGAGCGGCCGGTGCAGAGGCCGTGGCCTTCGAAGGAGTGGGAGACGGCGCCGCAGCTTCGCCATCGCTGGCAATTGTGCCCACCACAGTGTTCACCTGGACGGTGTTCCCTTCGACTACCTTAATGTCCTGCAGGATCCCTGAGGCGGGCGCTGGGATCTCGGCATCTACCTTGTCGGTAGAGATCTCAAATAGCGGCTCGTCGCGCTGTACCTTGTCGCCAGGCTTCTTCAGCCACTTGGTGATGGTTCCCTCAAAAATAGACTCGCCCATCTGCGGCATGACGATATCGGTAGGCATAATTCCCTTCCACGCGGTCCCAGTGGTAAATCTTGGGCCGAACGTAACTTTTGATTATATCCAAGGTTTGTGGTTGGCCTGCGGTCAGTGCTTATTCTCATCCTTTTCCGAACCGGCAGGCGGCGGACCAACTCCAAATGATTTCTTCCAGTAGTCCTGCACCCCCGGCGGCAGCTTTTGTATGCGGGAAAGAAATGCCGTCACTTTCCAGATATCCTGGTCGCTCAGAGCTTTACTCCAAGCCGGCATCCCGGTGTAGCGAACGCCCGTGCGGACGGCATAGTAGATGTGCCACTCGGGGTCGTCCAGGGGATCAAGAATCAGTTGCGGGACGGGTGGATAGAACGACTTCTCCAGCGGGCTCGGCTTATTGTCGAGCGTCCCATGGCATACAGAACAATTCATAGTGAAGACTTTCATGCCGTCGATCAAATTCTCGTCGGTAGGAGGAATAGGACTAGTCACTCGGGGAGCGTGACGCTCCATGGAGGCGTCCAGCGCGCTCGTGGCAACACGGCGTTCGAGCCGAGGAGGAGTTGCATCCGCGTTGGTTGGCATCAAGCCCAAAGTTGCCACCGCCAGCCCTCCTAGAAAAAGCACCAGCAGCGTAACAATGATTCCTAATATGAAGTTGCGCATTTATCCTCCTCGCTTCGAAACCCTGGAATGCTGGCCAGTCAGCTTATACCCGGCGCTACCACCACAGAATGCAGAGTAAATGTGGCCACCATCAGGCGGGTGCAGATGGCAATAATTATCAAATTAATACGCCTTCAGCCGGTGCGCTTCCCGCACAATGTCACTGACCTTGGGTAGGAAATATTCTTCCTGAGGCGGGGAGAATGGCACCGGCGAATCCTGCGCGGTGATGCGGACAATAGGACCATCAAGATCGTCGAAAGCCTCTTCGTTAATGATCGCCGCGATTTCGCCGGCTATGCCACCGGTGCGCACGTCTTCATGTAGCAGGATTACCTTATTGGTTTTGCGCACGGTCTCAGCAATTGCTTCTCTGTCGAGCGGCAAAAGCGTGCGCAGGTCGACTACTTCCAGTTCGGTTCCTTCTTTCGCCAGAATCTCGGCGGCTTCGAGCGCGACATGTACCATTGCAGCGTACGTGATTACGCTCAGGTCGCGACCCTCCCGGGCAACTCGTGCCTTGCCCAGAGGCACGAGGTAGTCTTCCGCCGGAACATCGTCTTTGATCCGTCGATAAAGATACTTGTGCTCGAAGAAGATCACCGGATTGTTGTCGCGAATGGCGGCCTTGATGAGACCCTTCGCATCATAGGCGCTCGCAGGACAAACCACTTTCAATCCCGGCGCATGCACAAACCACATCTCCGGGTTCTGCGAATGAAATGGACCTCCGTGGACATTGCCGCCACTCGGTCCGCGAATCACGAGCGGGGCAGGCGCACCCCAGCGGTAGTGGGCTTTCGCCACCATGTTGACAATTTGGTTGAACGCACAGCCGACGAAATCCATGAACTGAAACTCGGCGACGGGACGCATTCCGGTAAGCGAAGCGCCAAAGGCCGCGCCGACGATGGCGGATTCAGCGATGGGAGTATCAATCACGCGCTCGGGTCCGAAGCGATCGATGAAGCCATCGGTCACCTTGAAAGCCCCTCCGTATATGCCAATGTCCTCACCAATGCAGAACACGGAAGGGTCGCGCTCCATTTCCTCCCAGATTCCCTGGCGAATGGCTTCGAGATAAGTGAGTTGAGGCATAACGTTGTTTTCGCCGCCGACCCGACGCAGCTGAATCCTATTTCAGATGCACTGTCGTCTCTCTTGGAGTTGCGATACCGGACCTCGTCACACAAACTTTCGGCACTCCATATTTTGGCCGAATCTGATGGCAGTTCGAATCGCAGTACACGCCTCCCGCCGCCGATTCCGGCTGCGGCATCGGCGACGCCACGGCGAAGTCTCGGTCAGCTTCAAGTTGGCGGTCCACATCAGCGATCAGTTTTTCGTTTTCCTGCGAAGTCAGCCAATTCTTTACGCTCACCAAGTAGTTTTCAAAACGAGCTATGGGATCGCGCTTCCGCCAGTACTCGAACAGCGATTTCGGGACATACTCAGCCGCGTCATGGATGGCGTGGCCTTTCATGCGCATCATCTTGGCTTCGATGAGCGTGGGACCCTCGCCGCATCGCGCGCGCTCGCAGGCTTCGTGAGCCGCATCGTAGACCTGGCATGCGTCGGTGCCATCGACAATCACTCCAGGAATTCTATAGGCGATCGCGCGCTCGGCAAGGTCCTTCACGCGGAACTGCATGTTGGCGGGGGTTGAGTATCCCCAAAGATTATTTTCGACGAACAGCACCAGACCAAGATCTTGCACCGCAGCGAAGTTCAATCCCTCGTAAGTAACGCCCGTCGATTGGCCGCCATCCCCGATGTAAGTCATGACGGCAATGTTAAGGCCCTGCAAACGCGCGCCCAGAGCGACCCCAGCGAGCACGGGTATCAAGTCGCCGAGGGTCGAGATAGGGGCGACTACATTGCGCTTTTCGATGTCGCCGAAGTGCGACGATGCATCGCGTCCCTTAGTCGGCGAACCCGCTTTGGCCATGTACTGCATCATAATGTCCCGCGCGGAAAAGCCGCGCACCAGCAGCGATCCCTGGTTGCGGATCATGGGGCCGAGCCAGTCTTCCTTGTGAAGAGCGTAGGCGGAAGCGCAGGAGCAAGCCTCCTGGCCCAGGCCGAAATAAACGCCGCCCACGACTTTGCCCTGTTTGTATAGATTCTCTAGCGCGGTTTCCATCTTGCGATTCAAAAGCATCCATCGATAAATCTCGAGGCATTGTTTCTTGTCGAGATACTTCGATTCACGAATCGGCGGAGCAGGTGTGTTCAGCTCACCGGTTACTTCGTAGCGAACTTCATCGCCCTTGAGAATTTGACGAATGTTGAAGCTTGGCTTCTCCAGCCGATAGTCGGCGATGGTGTAAGTCCGCGTATTTGTTATTGTGGATTGCGGTACGCGCTTGCCCCGACTGTTTGAACTATGTCGGACGACTGCGTTCGGAGCAACCTTTTTCTTCTTTGCCATGAGTTTGATGAGTGCCGGCGACTGGCTCTCGGAAGAATCCTAACCCCGCTCAGCGGAATTGACCAACCGCGGCGCGCGAGCCCGCCGCAAGCCAGCCGTCAGACCCAGAATGTGTCCTCTTCATTATGCAGTTTTCGTAACTCGGCAGGAGGCTTCATGGGCACACCGACCGCATGACCGAGCAGCGAATCCAAAGTTTCCAGCCCAAGCATCTGGCTCTGAAACACGACCCCGAAATTGCGCGATACCGAATGCGCGACTTCGGCCAACGAAAGCGGTTGGCCTAATTGCTTCGCCATGGAAGTTACCGGTTTCGAACTTAGGCCGCAGGGAATGATCAAGCTGAAGTATTCGAGATCGGTATTCACATTCAGAGCGAACCCATGCGAAGTCACGCCCCGAGAGATGTGAACCCCAATCGCAGCAATCTTGGCTTCGTCATGGTTTGTGTAGAACCGGGTCTCTGACCCGGTTGGAGCGACGACAACTTCTGTCTCGGGTCGGCCCGCTGACCCGCCCCGCACGGGTCGAAGACCCGTGCCCACACAGTTTGAGGTCGTCCACACTCCCGTCAACCCCGCTACGCGTTCAGCCGAGATGCGAAAGTCAGCGCACGTGCGGATCAGAACTTCTTCCAAACGGCGCACATACTCCACCGCCCCCAATGTTTTCCGATTACCACTCATTGATTCAAAACCGCGCAGGTCAAAGATAGGATATCCGACCAGTTGTCCCGGACCGTGGAAGGTTACGTCACCGCCGCGATCGCATTCGAACATCTCCACGCCACGTTCCGCGAGCTTTTCGCGCGAAGCAATCACGTTTCCAGCTTTCGCATTCCGTCCTAAGGTGATGACCGGAGTGTGCTCAAGCAACAAGAGCACATCTCCGACGCGACCGTCCTTGCGAAGCTGGACTAACTTCTGCTGCAGACGCAGCCCGGTGGCGTAATCGAGAGGACCGAGTTGGAGAACGGAGATCAAGGTTTCCCCCGCACATTTTTCAATGAGCCTGTGCAGGAACCTCGACATAGGCGGAATACGTGTGTGGTTCAGGCACGGGCTGACCGCTGCGCGCCATGCCTTCCAAGTGGAATTCGATGGCCTCCCGCATCTGGCTCTCCACCTCCTCACGAGTCGATCCTGTTGCTACGCAGCCATCTAGGTCGGGCGAGTAGGCTGAATAGCCGCTGCGTGTTTCCTCAACGACAATCAAGTACTTTTTCATTTCTTCAATCCTGCCTGTTTCAGAATACTATTGAACGTGCCTGGCCCCAAATCATCATTGGGTTTGCCAGGCACCGTGACTAAGCCTAATTTGCTGGGATGTTTGAACTGGCGATGGCTGCCACGCGTGCGATCTAGGTACCAGCCGTCCTCGTTAAGCATCTTTAGAACTTCCCGTACCTTCATACATCCAAGGCCTCACGCGTTGATAGCCATTCCATACACGCTGTTCGATGCATCCAGCATAGCCTCGGCCAGCGTTGGATGGGCGTGGATGGTCCACATCAGATCTTCCACGGTGGCCTCAAGTTCCATTGCAGCCACGGCTTCTGCGATCAGTTCCGTCGCCTGCGGCCCGATGATGTGTACGCCCAGAATCTCTCCGTAGTCGGCATCCGAAACGATTTTGATGAAACCTTCGTGCTGGCCCACGATCGAGGCTCGCGAGTTCGCGGTAAATGGAAATTTTCCGATCTTTACGTTGTAGCCTGCCTCGTGGGCCTTTTCTTCGGTCAGGCCTACGCTGCCGATTTCCGGATGGCAGTAGGTCGCGTTCGGAATGTGTTCCGGGTTGATCGGTTTACCGGGCTTGCCCGCGATTTTCGCGACGGCCACAATACCTTCCATTGCCCCAACGTGCGCCAGTTGCGGCGTTCCGAGTACGATGTCTCCAATCGCATAGATGCCGGGTTCGCAGGTCTGCATCCAGCTATCCGTTTTGATAAAACCTCGGTCAGGTTTAATGTGCGTCTTTTCCAGTCCGACGTTTTCGGTGCGCGGCTTGCGGCCAACCGCGATAAGAATCTTCTCGGCTTCAATCTTTTGCTGCTTGCCGTTCACCGTGAAAGTCACAGCAATTCCAGATTTTGTCTTTTCGACCTTCTCAACCTTGGCTCCAGTATGAAAATTGATGGCGCGCTTCCGGTACACGCGCGCCAGTTCCTTGGAAACATCTTCATCCTCCACCGGAACCAGGCGCGGCAGCATCTCGAGAATCGTGACTTCTGCATCGAAGGAACGGAAAATGGATGCGAACTCTACGCCCACCGCCCCAGCGCCCACGATCACCAATGATTTCGGAATCTCCTTCAAACTGAGAATCTCAATGTTCGTGAGCACGCGCGCGTCCGGCTCCAGGCCAGGAATCATGCGGGCTTCCGAACCGGTCGCCAGAATCACATTTTTTGTCTTGATCAGACTACTCTTGCCGGCGTCGGTAACTTCGACCGTCAGAACTCCCTTCTCCCCAGGCCCGGTGAGTTTGCCGTAGCCCTTGATCGTTTCCACTTTGTTCTTGCGCATCAGGAATTCAAGACCCTTGGCGTGTTTGTTCACGATCTTCGACTTGCGCTCCTGGATCGCCGCCCAATTCAGTTTGCGCGAATCGACACCCTCAATCCCGAATTCCTTTGCGTCTTTCAAATGATCCCAAATTTCAGCATTGAACAAGAGGGCCTTGGTCGGAATGCAACCTACGTGCAGGCAGGTGCCCCCAAGAAATCCATCCTTCTCAATTAACGCCGTCTTCAGACCGTACTGCCCGGCGCGGATCGCCGCGGTATATCCTGCCGGGCCGCTGCCGATGATGGCAATGTCATAAATGGTTTCAGGCAAAGCAGTGCTCCCCTAGAAGAATAAATAACCACTGTCCAAATAGGTGATTCTACGCCAGGGCTTTAGGATTCGGGAACCGGCGATCACAAAGAATCGTATCTGAATACAGAGTTCGAGGAGTAGTAGACTATTCCCACGGGAGGTAACCCCTATGCACCTCTTCGCTATCTTCTTTTTCCCGATTTTCGGCTTCGGGTTTTTCTTCTACTTTCTGCCTTCCATCATAGCCGCTGCACGGAGCAAGCGGGACTTGGTTTCGATATTCGTCCTGAATCTCCTTTTGGGTTGGACTGCAATCGGATGGGTGATCGCCTTAGTCTGGGCCCTCAAGGTGGACGCCCCGATGGTAGTCCGCTGAGAGCTTTGACCCACCGGAGAGGCTTAGACCCAGGGTATCTTGATAGAAATGTTTCGCAGCCGGTAAATCATCGAAGTACAGTTCGACGCCCACCAGACGCGCGTTGATCTTGGAATCAAGCAAATCCGGTTCAGACACTTGCCAGACCAGTCCTAAAGTCATCGAGGGTCAAAGAGAAATAATGGACGTCGTGAAGCTCCCCGTACCCGCACCTGAACTCGTTCCTATGCAGCCCCTCATGTTTGAAGCCGAGTTTGTTCGCGAGCGAAATGCTTTCCTGGTTTGATGGAATAATCCGGACAAATATTCTCTTAAATCCTAATTGCTCGAACGCTGCGCGCAACATCGCTGAGATTGCCTCGGTAGCGAAGCCCTGTCTCTTTGATGAACTGCCTATGAAATATGAGAGTTCAGCGGACGGCACATCCCATACAAGATTTTTTACTTGAAGCTGTCCTATTTGTTGCTTTGAAACTTTGAGCCAAATACCGTAACAAAAAGCCCGCCTAGTTTCCCATTGCTCGGCCTTTTCTTCTATAAACGATTTCACATGCTCGTCCTGTAACAAGCCCTTTGCCATTTGCGAGAAATTTTGGATGAGACCAGCTCTGTTCCTATGCACTAACTCCAAGAGCCCGGCAGCGTCAACACCACTGTATCGATGCATTGTGAGCCGCTCGGTAGCAACCAACTCTGGAAAAGTGACTTCGCCAGGCATATTGCTGTCTCATAGTTTGCCCCGAGGAAAGACCGGGCAAAATAGAGCCGCGCTTAAGCCAGCAGTTTGGCCGCATCCTTGGCGTAATAAGTGAGAATAATGCTGGCCCCGGCACGCCGGATCGACAGCAACGACTCCATCATGACTCGATCGTGATCGATCCAGTTGTTGCGGGCGGCGGCCTCGATCATGGCGTATTCACCTGAAACCTGGTACGCCGCCAGAGGCAGGTCGAAACGTTCGCGGGCGGCGGCAATCACATCCAGGTAAGGCATCGCAGGTTTCACCATAATCATGTCCGCGCCTTCCTCGATGTCGAGTTCAATCTCGCGCATGGCCTCGCGCAAGTTTGCTCCATCCATTTGGTAAGACCGGCGGTCGCCGAATTGCGGAGTCGAGTCCGCCGCTTCGCGAAAAGGTCCGTAAAACGCCGAGGCGAACTTTGCCGCATAAGAAAGGATAGGCGTATTGGCCAAGCCCGCATGGTCGAGCGCGTTGCGGATGGCGCCCACGCGGCCATCCATCATGTCCGAAGGCGCGATAATGTCCACGCCAGCGCGGGCCAGGGAAACACTGGTGCGGGCCAGCAGTTCGAGGGTGGCATCATTGACAATTTCGTAATCTGTGCCGACGGCGGGAGGAGTTGCAACCGCGGCCCCGAGCGACTGCGGATGCGCGGCGCGGACAATTCCGCAATGACCGTGCGACATGTATTCGCAAAGACACACATCGCCCATGATGACCAGCTTGGGAATTTCGCGCTTGATAGCCCGGGCCGCCTGCTGCACGATCCCATCTTCCGCCCACGCGCCCGTCGCCAGTTCATCTTTCTTTTCCGGTAGCCCAAACAAGATGATCGAAGGCACGCCCAGAGAGTTCACCTGCTGCGCCTCTTTCACTGCCTCATCCACCGAGAGGTTGAAGACGCCCGGCATGGATCGTACTTCTTTGCGCACGCCTTCACCCGGACAAACGAACATCGGATAAACCAATGCGGTCGGGGAAAGCCGGGTTTCGCGGACCATGGATCGCAACTGTTCACTTTGGCGAAGGCGGCGAAGACGAGTGATTGGAAAGGCCATGGCAGTATTTTCTGGGCGGGCAAGATGCCCTTTCCTGCAAAAAATGATTCTAGCAGAGCAGCCCGCTGCTTCTTGTAACATTGAATTCTGATGCCTCCTCAGCCACTTTCCCACACCGGCGCGCGAGTGCTGGAATTCGATTCTCTCCGCGACTTGCTGAGTGCATACACCTCTTCGCCCCTGGGGCGGGATCTGATTGCTCACCTCGCGCCTTCCACCGACCGCGCCTGGATCGAGAATCAGCAACTGCTCACCAGCGAGATCCGCGAGTTCCGGCGCGTAGGCGGATGTTTCGATTTTTCGGGCCTTCTCGACATCACTCCACTGGTGGAGAAATCTCGAATTGCGGGTACAGCACTCGAAACCACGGATATTCGGGACGTGGTGCTTGTGGTGGATCGTGCCGCCGAGTGGCGCGAAATCGCCCTGAGTCCCCCTGCCGCCATGAAGTTCGAGTGGAAAGCCGTAGTGGAGCTCTCGTCGGTGATCGCGGACTTCACCGAATTCCTGCGCGCGTTTCGCAACAAGATCCTGCCCGATGGCACACTCGACGATAAGGCCTCGCCGGAACTTGCCCGCATTCGCCGCGACATAGACAAGCAGCGACGCTCGATCCAGGATTCTCTGCGGGGCTATCTGCGGCGCTTATCCGAAGGTGGCGCGGTGCAGGACGAGTTGGTCACGATCCGCGGCGAGCGCTTCGTAATCCCGGTCAAGGTCGAACAGAAACGACGAGTGCAGGGTGTTGTGCACGGCGCCAGTTCCAGCGGCCAGACCGTCTTTGTCGAACCCCTCGAAACCATCGAACAGAACAATGAGTTGGTGCGATTGCTGGATGAGGAGCAAGCGGAAATACATCGTATCCTGGTCGAGATGACTCGGCGCATCGGCGAGCAGGCAGCCCCAATTCTCGCCGCTGGGGCGGTATTAAACGAACTGGAGTTGCAGTTTGCCAAGGCGCGATTTGCGGAGGAATACAACTGCGTACCGGTGGTTTTGTCTGTGCAAGACTCACGTGAGGACGGCCACCCCCAGCCGTCCATGTCGACCAAAGCTCGACTCGCTCTCGGCAAAGCTCGCCATCCTCTGCTCGAACGCAATCTCAAGGCCAAGGGTGGCCGCGTCGTTCCTACCACCATTGAACTCGAAGGCGATGGCCATGAACTCGTCATCACCGGCCCGAATACGGGAGGCAAGACGGTCGTCCTGAAAACGGTTGGTTTGCTGGCGCTGATGGCGCAGTCCGGGATTCCAGTTCCCGCCGATCGCGCCGAACTGCCTGTATTTGACGCGGTGCTCGCCGACATTGGCGACTACCAGTCCATCGAACAGAATCTTTCCACCTTCTCCGCCCACGTCACCAACATTGATTTCATTTCACGCACTGCGACGCCACAGTCATTGGTGCTGCTCGACGAACTTGGCTCCGCCACCGATCCCGAAGAAGGCGCGGCTCTGGCGGTCGCCATTGCTGAACATTTCCGCCTCATCGGATGCAGCACCATTATCTCCACGCATCACACCTCGCTGAAGGTTTTCGGCGCGAACACCGCGGGAGTGATAAACGCTTCCGTTGGGTTCGACGAAGCCACGCTGCAGCCCACCTATGAGCTAAAGATCGGCGTTCCCGGCGCCTCTGCCGGCATCAACATCGCCCAGCGACTTGGGCTCAATCCGACGATCATTGACGCGGCCCGTGCCCGCTTGGGGTCGCAGGCGCGGGATGTCGGCCAATTCCTGGACCGCCTCCACGCCGAATTGCGTGAGGTAGAAGCCGAGCGGTTGGGCTTGCGCGCCCGCGAAGAAGAAATTCAACGAGAAAAGGCTAGTCTTGCCGCGGAGGGCAAAAAAGAACAGCAAGCCAAAGTCAAAGAAATGGAAAAGAAACTCGACACCCTGCTACGCGACTTCGAATATCACGCGCGCGAGATGGTCAACGCCATCGAGGATCGCGTGGCAGCACAAAAGCTGTCTAAAGACGCCGAACGCCGCGTCTCGAAGTTACGCCGCGAATTTCGCGAGCAGTTTGATTCGGCCGTTGTAGCCCACTCAACCGGCGCCGACCAGGGTGACCCTCAGGCCCAGCCACAGCTCGTGAAACACGTCTCCGAGGGCGATACGGTCAAGCTGAAGTCTGTCGGCCGTCCCGCCGTAATAGCCCGTCGAATCGACGACAACCACTTCGAAGTCGAGATCGGCGCCATGAAGATGAAAATCGCGCGCGAGGATATTGCCGACGTGCTGCTGCGCTCCTCGGACTCTCCGCTGAAAGCTGCCCGCGCCCGAGGAATTTCGGTTTCGCTCGAAAGCGAGAACCAGAGCACCCCGTCCGAGATCAACGTAATCGGTCGCACGGTCGACGACGCCACCCGGGAGGTTGAGAAATTCGTAGACCGTGCTTTCCTGGCCGGGCTCCCGCGCGTCCGGGTCGTTCATGGCAGCGGTATGGGCATTCTGCGAAAGGCGCTCCGTCAGTATTTGCAGAAGCATCCCCATGTAGAATCCGTTACCGAGCCTCCGCAAAATGAAGGCGGCGGGGGGGCGACTGTCATAGAGTTACGAGTGTAATGCCCCGCGGCGTTCGAGGCTGACTCACGAATTCGTTAAATAGGCCGAACAGCTTTGAAAGGGCGCGTCTTCAGACGCGCCGCAAGCTCCCTTCTAGACAAAGGGCTTCAGCCCCTGAGGGGACGCGACTCTTCCCTCGTCGAAGTCAGCCAAATCAGATCAATGAGCTTCTGACTCCGGACACTGGGAAGTCGTCAGGATGGTCTCCCAAGAAATCCACACCGCTTCAATGTCCACACGTCACATCAAGTCCTCGAAAGTAGGGGTACGATGAAGCCTTTTGGGTACCTTCGAGGACTTGCCATTTGGCGGTGCTTGCTGTGCAACACGTGCGAAGAATGCGGGGCGGCGCACAGGGGCACATGATGCGCTGCTCCGATGGAAATTTCTACGTGGTGAAGTTCGTCAACAATCCTCAACATTTGCGCGTGCTGGCGAATGAATTGCTGGCCACGCGACTCGCCGAGGCGGCCGGATTGCCGGTTCCGTCCACAGAGGTCGTGGAAGTGGGCGACTGGCTGGTGCAGAACTCAGCCGAACTTAACATTCAGCTTGCCGGCAGTGTGATCCCGTGCCAGCCAGGACTACAGTTCGGTTCCCGGTACGTAGTCGACCCGTTGCAAGGACAGATCTTCGATTACTTTCCCGCGGCCATGCTGGAACGAGTGCGAAACCTTGGGACATTTGCCGGGATGCTGGCGCTCGACAAGTGGACTGCAAATTCCAACGGACGACAGGCAGCGTTCTGGCGAAAAACGCGAGAGAAAAAGTACACAGTCACGTTCATTGATCAGGGATATTGCTTCAACGCCGGCGAGTGGACATTCCCCGATTATCCGCTGCGTGGCGTGTATGCCCAGAATG
The DNA here is from genome assembly GCA_963696635.1 of uncultured Acidobacteriota bacterium. Classification (GTDB taxonomy): domain Bacteria; phylum Acidobacteriota; class Terriglobia; order Terriglobales; family Acidobacteriaceae; genus JABDBE01. The sequence goes on along the minus strand of CAVOKX010000014.1, from coordinate 262,162 downwards.
AAGTGTATTTGAGCGTGCGCGGCTGGGAATCATTTCAGCCCTGGCTGTCGACGATAGAAGGCATGAACGAAAACGTTGTCTGGGAATGTGCCGCCGGAATTCCGCCAGAATGGTATGCCAGCGACTGGGGCGCGCTCGAAGAACTCGTCCGCTGCCTGCTCGATCGGCGGGCAAGAATACGCGAGCTAATTATGGCATTTCGGACGTGCCCGAGACAGCCGTTTCCCAACTGGAAAGAAGACGCATGAGTTGCCCCCTTGATCCATGCACGATGGACCACGTATTTGGAAATCAAGACCCTGAGTCCAGGTTCGAAAATCGATGGCTGATCTGAAGCAACTCGAGTTCTGCTTGTTGCGATATGTTCCCAACGTTGTGAGAGGGGAGTTTGTAAATATCGGATTGTTGTTGTTCGAGCCGCAGCCTGACGGTTTCGGTTTCGCGGACGTGCGCATGACCAGCGATTGGCGGCGAGCGACTTGCCTCGATAGAGGGGTTGATATAGAGGTCTTGCAGGCTCTCGAAGCCGACGTTCGCACGCGATTGCAGCACCCGCAGGATGTAGGCTCGCTGCTGCATAAGTTGGAGGACTCGTTCGCGAATGTGATCCAGATCTCCCCCCGAAAAGTGTGCCTGGCCGCGGAGCCAGTTCGAGAGCTCGAAACCTTGTGCTCACTCTATTTGGAAGAGCCCCAACTGGAAGCACTGCCAGCCGCAAACCGCCCAAAGGGCGAGCGCGCCGTGATCCTTGCTCAGATAAAAGACGCCTTTACCCGAGCCGGCATCTGGGGGTTGATCGGAACACAAATCCCAGCATCCAAATATACGGCGAAGAAGGGAGACCCACTCGTCTTCGATTTCGGATATGAAGTCGGGACCGAGGTCCGATTCTTTCAGTCGGTTCCGCTGAAGGCGAGCATTAACCAGGCGATTGTTCTTGCGAGCCGCTTCCCCCGCATTGCAAAGTGCTTCTCTGAAAAAGCCCAGAATGCACAGCTAACTGCTGTTGTCGCCGATGACCTGGACCGCCAGCGCCCTGACATTGAGTTTGCATTGGACGCTTTCAATGAGAATGCCGTCCATCTCGCCACCGCAGCACAAATGCCGTTGATTGCAGAGAAGGCAAGGCAGGACCTGAAGGCGTAAGAACTCATTCAGAGGAACCAAAGAGCAGAATAAATCCCGGTTTTCCTCTCGCCTCAACCGATAACTATAAAAATTCACAGGTTTTCCGCCACGCAAGTCCACTGCTATATTCCTTGCTGTTCCTTTTTGCCTGAGAATTCCTGCGGAGAATTGTCGCCACTCATGACCGACGCCACCGATTTCAAAGAAATCGTCAAGCAGCAGGCCGACATCGTCCGTGTCGTCGGCGACTACGTCAAGTTAAAGAAAGCGGGAGCCCAAAACTATTCCGGGCTTTGCCCATTCCACAACGAGAAGACACCGTCGTTTTCGGTTCATGCAACCCGGCAGTTCTATCACTGCTTCGGCTGCGGCGAGTCAGGGGATGTATTCGCCTTCGTGCAGAAAATCGAGAACATTACCTTCCCGGAAGCCGTGAGGGCAGTGGCGCAAAAGCTGGGAATTGCGCTCCCTAAGCTCAGCTACAGCAGTCCTGCCGAAGCCCACGACGCCAAACTGCGCACCGTGCTGCTCGAAATCCACGAGCGTGCGGTTGCATTTTTCCAGGAATGTCTGCGACGCGCCGAGGGCGCCCGTGCCCGCGACTATCTTGCAGGGCGCGGATTGAGCCAGGAAGTCATTCGAGCCTTTCGCATCGGCTACGCACCGGATTCAGGGTTTTTGCTCAAAGATCGTCTGAAGGGAGAGTTCGACGAGGAGGTCTTGCGGGCAAGCGGCCTGTTCTCGTGGAAAGAAAACTCTCAACCCTCAGCTGTAAGCTCTCAGCAAAGCAACTCCCTTGCCCCCACTGCACAGCCCGCAATCAGTTTGTCCGATTCCGACCAGGATGAAAAACCAACGACCAACGACCAACCGCCAACGACGATTTACTCCAAATTCCGCAACCGCATCGTATTTCCCATTACCAACGAGACCGGCCGAGTGATCGCCTTCACCGGGCGCACGCTTGCTACCGATGAGAAAGCCGGACCGAAATATCTCAACTCCCCGGAGACCGCGATCTACTCCAAGTCTCGTGTCCTGTTCAATCTCGATCAGGCCAAAGAAGCCATTCGCAAGCTGGATTACGCCATCCTGGTCGAGGGCCAAATGGATTGTATTTCGGTTTACGCGGCCGGCTTTCACAATGTGATTGCCAGTTCCGGCACCGCCTTCACTGAACTTCAGGCCAGGTTGCTCGGCCGCTTCAGCAAGAACGTAGTCGTGAATTTCGATCCCGACACCGCCGGTGCCAAGGCCACAGAACGCACCTTGGGTCTTCTGGTCGAAGATGACTTCCAGATCAAAGTGTTGACGCTCGAAGCCGGCTTTGACCCCGATCTCTTCATCCGGCGAAAAGGCAAGGATGCCTATGGCGAGGCGCTCAAGCACTCGCAACGCTATTTTGATTACCTGATCGAGCGCGCCCAGAGCCAGTTTCCCATTCGCAGGGCTGAGGGAAAAGTGAAGGCGCTGAATTATCTCCTGCCCCATATCCAGCGAGTGCCCAGCCGCATCGTGCGCGACGAACTAACCCGCGAGATCGCGCAAAAACTCGGCATCGATTCTGCCGTTCTCCGGCAAGAACTCAAACATGCGGCCGCCAACCGCTCGACCGCCACCCTGAAAGCCGCGGTCGAGGCTCAAGTCACCGATGCGGAGAAGCTCTTGATTCGGGCGTTAACTTCGGGCAGCGAAATGCAGACTTCTCAGGAACACTTCTCAGCCCGCGATGGCGCTGAAGAAGAGTTCGATCCTGCCCGCCAAGCCCATTTTGTTCTTAAAAGCGAACTCCTGCACATTGGATTAGCTACCGAGTCACTGATCGAAACCCTGCTTAACTCCGCGCCGGAATCACCCGATCTTATGGAATTGCCGCTGCCGGATGCGGACCGTAATCTGCTGGCGGCAATTCTGCTGAAAGAAAACGAGGATCTTACAGCCGAGCGCCTGGAGGGTGCGGTGCGAGCCTTGCGGCGCATCCAGTTCAGGCGCCAAATGGAAGAGGTTCAGCGGGAACTGCAGGCGGCGAAAAAGCACGAACCCGACCGGCTGCGCTTCTTGCTACGGGAAAAGGACCGGCTCAAGCGGGCTCTGATGGATCCCAGCTTGGCGGACCAGGCCTCCGGCCAGAGGCCCTCTCAAATACCCCTGGAACCCTGAAACTAAATGAGCTCTTTTGCCATCTAAGTTATTAACGGCGGGCAACATAGGCGGCGGAAATTTTCTGGTTGAAAAATTGCGATCGGCGAGAAGCGCTTTCTGTGCTATACTTTGAAGGTTTGTGTCGGCGCTAATCCCGCCACTTCACGTTCCCACCGCTACCAACGACGTTTCAACGTCCTTCCATGGGACGACTTGAGGGTAATCCGCATTGGCTCTTGACGACAAGTACGACGACATTAAAAAGCTGATCGATACGGGGAAAGAGAAGGGATATCTCACTTACGACCAGGTCAATGACCTGATCCCGCACGACGTGCACTCTCCCGAAGACCTCGACGATCTGCTCACCACTATTGGTACGCAAGGAATCGATGTGCTGGAGGGACCGAAGCTGCCCTCCTCCGCGCTCGATAAAAAGTTCGACGAAGACGAAGTCGGCGAGGACGTCGAACTCGACCTAACCCCCGGCGCTCTGGAAAAAACTAACGACCCCGTCCGCATGTATTTGCGTGAGATGGGCACGGTTCCGCTGCTCACTCGCGAAGGTGAAGTTGAAATCGCCAAGCGCATCGAGCGTGGACAACTGCGCGTTCTGAAGGCTCTCTCGCGCTCTCCAATCGTTATCAACGAATTGTTGGCGATGGGCGAAGACCTCAAGAAAGGCGTCCGCTCCATCAAGGAAGTGGTCACCTTCGATGAAGAAGAGATCACCGACGAAATTCTGCAGAATCGCCTGAAAGAATTCACCGGCAAGATCGACGATCTGGCCAAGGCGTACAAAAAGGCCAATCAGCTTCTGGAAAAGTTTGCCGCGGTCTCGCAGAAGAAGCGCCCTAAGGACTATCGTCGATACCGCATCGCGCTGGCTCGCGCCATTGTTGATGTCTCTCTGTGTGTCCGCAGGTTGGGTTTCACTAATACGGAACGCAAGCGCCTCATCGACCGGGCCAACAAAACCGTCGACATGATGCGCTCGCTCGACCGCCAGTCCACGAACCTGGAAAAAAAAGCCGACGCGACGCGCAGTGAAGAGCAGCGCAAGGAATACCGGCGCCAATCACGCGCCATCCGCACTGAACTGGAAAAGCTCGAAATCGAAGCTGGAGTGTCGTTCCAGGAGCTCAAGCGCACCCAGCGCGAGATCATCCAGGGCGACATGGACGCGGAGCAGGCCAAGCGCGAGCTGATCGAAGCCAACCTCCGCCTCGTGGTTTCTATTGCCAAGAAGTACACCAACCGCGGCTTGCAGTTCCTCGATCTGATTCAGGAAGGCAACATCGGCCTGATGAAAGCCGTGGACAAATTCGAATATCGGCGCGGCTACAAGTTCTCCACTTACGCCACGTGGTGGATTCGGCAGGCAATTACTCGTGCAATTGCTGATCAAGCGCGTACGATTCGCATCCCCGTGCACATGATCGAGACGATCAATAAGTTGATCCGCACCTCGCGGCAGCTGGTGCAGGAGCTGGGACGCGAGCCCACCTCGGAAGAAATTGCCAAGCGCATGGACATCCCGGTGGCCAAGGTGCGTAAGGTGCTGAAGATCGCGCAGGAACCGATCTCCCTCGAAACCCCAATTGGCGAAGAGGAAGATTCGCACCTGGGCGACTTCATCGAAGACCGCGCCGTAGTCTCACCCGCCGAGGCCGTGATCAACGTCAACTTGAAAGACCAAACCTCGCAGGTGCTGCGTACGCTAACGCCGCGCGAAGAAAAAGTCATCAAGATGCGCTTCGGCCTGGAAGACGGCAGCGAGCACACGCTCGAAGAAGTAGGCCAGTCCTTCGCCGTGACTCGCGAACGCATCCGCCAGATCGAAGCCAAAGCACTACGCAAGCTCCGTCATCCCTCGCGCTCACGAAAGCTGCGCGCGTTCATGGACGGAGTGCGGGACTAGCAGACTCGTGTAGCGCGGACACTCCTGCTCGCCTTTGGTTACTTGACGCCTCGCCAGAGGAGACTAAGATTGAAGTTGGCAGGCGTCGTCCAGTACGATTCAAAGCCCCGAGTCAATCTCGGGGCTTTTGCGTTGTGGTGTGTCGGGGCATGGGAAAGAAGCCATCAAGAATACGCTCGCGCCTCACCGCCCCAAAGCCGGTAGTGCTTGGGCTGATCGGAAGCGCATCGCGACGCAAGGGAACAGAGGCGCTCAGCTCGCGACTGCAGGAGCATTTTACATAACGATCATTCCCAACAGTTCTTTCTCCGAATTGTTTTTTCCCGCTCTTATGATTACCGTTGCGTCTCCTCTAAACCCCAGATCGGAACCCTTCAGCTTTTTCCATCGCAGCGGACGCAGGGTGGGTCTGGAGAAAGACTGCTCCGCACGAATTAATCAGCGGGACACAGCTGCCATCAAAACCTGCGCAGCGAATGAATTGCCACCTCTCCATTACCACACGATTCGAATTCCCATCGTCTTGAGAGCCCCAGCGAAATGCAGCCGACGGTCGCGCGTAACGAGTTCGGCGTCCAAGTGAGCAGCAGTTGCCGCAATGATGCGATCCGGCATATCCGGTACCGTGTCCCTGGGGATCCTCTGCACAGCCTCGGACACTGCCGCGTCCAAGGGAGCTACGACAATGCTTCCGTTCGGGTCTTTCAGAGCCTCTTGCAGTCTTTGCAGCGCTGAGGCAGACAGCCTGCCTTTCTCCGCTAAGTAAATGACTTCCACCAGGGAGATGGCAGAGATAAAAATGTCCTCTGCCTTGCGCTCGGCCGTTTCAATGACGAGGCGCGCAGTGAACGAGAGCTCTTTTGAACCGGAAAGATACCAGATCACAGCGTGGGTATCCAGAACCAGCGCCATCAGGAAACGTCCCGCGGGAAGTTCCCCCACATTTCTTGACGCGCTTGGGAGATATCTTCTTCGCTGACATCTACATCGAGGTCGGCCCAAAGGCCCGCCAGACTGCGCCGGGGCCGCCGTCGTGTCTTTTCTTGCAGACGGCTTATGTAGGCAAGTACTTCCTCTTGCTTTTGGAGGGGCAATTCACGAAGCTTTTCAAGCACCTGTTGTTCGAGGGTCATGGGCAACCCCTACTGGGCTTCGAGTCATTATATCGTGAGCTGTTCCTCGATCACGGACTCCGTCACCAGCGGAAGATCGTCACTCCGCGAGCGCGGGCAATTTCGTTTTCGTTTCCGTTCCGCATTGACGCTCATCTCCCCGAAAGGATATTATTTCTCAGCAAGATTAGCTCATTGACAACTGAATAGCGCTAAATCCGGGGGGACGTGCCTAAGGACCATTTCAGGAACGACGCCAGCTAAGTCTTTATTCTGGAATATTTTACGTATAAGTCCTTATTCCTCAAAGATTTTGAGGGTAGTCCGGCCCTAACCCCATGATTCCAAAAGATCATGGGGGGAGGGGGTACCCCAGTACTAACTGGTAACATTCCCGAATCGGCACCCACCGGGCAGGAAATCAAAGTCGACGACGGCGGACAAGAGTGCCCGCCCACCGGGCCACACCCTCAAGCACGCCCCGCTTCATCTCGCTGGCTTCGCTCCTGCTGATTCCGGCCATGGCCCCGACCAGACCGTACCTCTAGGATTGCTGCCGGCCGCTCTCTCGCACGCCATCGGTTCTGATTCTCAGCGCCCGTTCGCAATCGTTATCGTCGGAGGTCTGATCGCAGCCCTCATCATGAGCGTCTTTCTGCTGCCAACGTAGTATGTGTGGGCAGCAGGCGAGCGGGATGTGCTGCCTATGGCCGAAGAAGGGTTCGAGGTGGGCGAGCACGTCGATTAGCGACAGCACGGAATTCTTTTCCGTTTTTCCGGTGCTTTCCACAAGGAAGTTCCGTCCTCCACAGTTTGTGCACAACCGAGCATCGATTTTCTATTGCCGCGTTTTCGTTCTTGGAGCACAGTATCGCCAGTGCAAACGTGAGATGTCTTGAGCGCTACGGATTGCAGTAGAGCGGGCGTTTCTGGCGGTTCTCGAGGGTGAACTGCCGGAGGGTTTCCTGAAGATGCGTGATCGCGCGTTGGGGATACCTTGGCGTTGCGGCCTCCTCGTAAGGTCCTCCCACATTGGAAGGACTGAGCCGTCAGCTTGAGCAATCACTGCGAGTCACGGGATGCGGGCTCAGGTCCGTCGATCCGTGACTGGAAGAGCGCATCCGGGAAACCAGCGGTCCCGCGAACGCGGTTTCAAACGGGCGCCTCACCGCATAGCGCGGTGAGAGAGTGAACAAGAACGTCCACAAGCAATGCGGCCCGGGTGGCTGGCCTGGGCCGCATTTATTTTCTGTATTCGCTTTTGATTCGCTATACTGCAAGATGTCCAAAGTTATAACCGCTGATGGCCACCACTGACTACAGTCTTGCGCGTACCCTGCCGGCAAACGTTGAAGCCGAGCGCTCCATCCTGGGCGCGATTCTGCTCGACAATCTGGCCTACAACGAAGCCGCTGAGCATCTGAAGCCGGAGGACTTTTCGCTCGATTCGCATCGCCGTATCTTCACCTGCATGGTGGAGCTAGCCGAATCTTCGCGGCCGATCGACATGATTACGCTGGTCGAAGAATTGGATCGGCGCAAGGAACTTGAGGCCATTGGCGATGTCGGTTACATCTCCGGATTGGTCGACGGCGTTCCCGACCGGCCTAGTATTGAGCACTACATCAAGATCGTCCGCGACAAGGCGCTGCTGCGGGGATTGATTCACGCTGCCAACGCTGCCATTGCGCGCGCCTCCGACCAAAGCGATCCCGCCGAAGAAATTCTGAATGACGCGGAAGCCGCCATCTTCCAGCTTTCCGAAAAGCGGATTGGCCGCGGATTCATGGGTGTGCAAGAGATCGTCAAAGAATCTTTCGGCTCAGTGGATGCGCTCCTGCAGCGCGGCCAGCGCATTACCGGCCTGGCCACCCACTACACCGATCTGGACGAGATGACCAGCGGCTTCCAGCGTTCGGACTTGATCATCATCGCCGCCCGCCCCTCGATGGGAAAAACCGCATTCGCCATGAACATTGCCGAGAACGCGTCCATCGAAGACCAGAAAGTTGTGGGCATGTTCTCGCTGGAAATGTCGCGCGAGGCTTTGCTGTTGCGCCTGTTATGTTCTCGGGCGCGGGTAGACTCGCACAAAATGCGCACCGGTTCGCTCTGGCGCGACGATATGACCAAAGTTGTCCATGCTATGGAGCAACTGGCCCACGCCCCGATTTTTATCGATGACACGCCCGGCATCGCGCTGAGCGAAATGCGGGCCAAGGCGCGCCGCCTGCAGCAGTCGCAAGGCAAGCTCGACCTGCTCATCGTCGACTACCTGCAACTCATGTCCGGAGGCGGCCGACGCTATGAAAACCGTACTCAGGAGGTTTCGGCCATCTCCCGCGGCTTGAAAGCGTTAGCCAAGGAGTTGACGGTCCCGGTAGTTGCGCTCTCCCAGTTGAGCCGCGCGCCCGAGAGCCGGGGTGGCGATCACCGCCCGCAACTTTCCGATCTGCGCGAATCGGGATCGATCGAGCAGGACGCTGACGTTGTCGCCTTCATCTTCCGCGAAGAAGTCTACAAGCAGGACGACCCCGACCTGCAGGGGAAGGCCGAACTCATTATCGCCAAGCAGCGCAACGGTCCCACCGGCCGGGTGAACCTGGCGTTTCTGAAGAATTCGACCCGCTTCGAATCGATGCTCGCCGACGGCATGGCGCCGCCAGAATAGCGTGGTCACCCGTCACAACGACGATGGCGGCTGGCTGTGGAAAGGCTGTGGAACCGTGCATTGCGACACCCAACACACTGGGCTGTGACCTCGTCCCACGTTTTAACAGAATTGTTAACCATCCCCTAAGTCATTCCATTCTATGATGTTATTGATTGCCGAAACCCTTTATGCGGGTGAATTGGAAATCAGATGAAGATTTCGGGCAACCTTTGAGATTTGCACATTCCGCGCATCAATTCCGCTCGACTGGGGCCGTGCAGCATTCAAATCTTTGCTGTGATCAAGCGAATAAGTGGTTTCTACTTGGTAGGGGAAACCGCAGATTTGGCCTGCGGCGCCTCCGGATTTATCGCGCTGTCAAGCCAAGCGGTGTACCAAAGATTCAAAAGCATTTGCGAACCCGCTGCCAGCCTGTGAGTCGTAAAGTCAAAAGCTTCCGTGGAACCCTTTCCGGTAAGGCCACCCGCTTTGTCTAAGATATAGACTTTTTCGACCTGCCGATTGGACTCCTTGAGGTAAGCGACATAATCCGCAAACGGTTCGGCGAGACGCTCGGGAGCATGCACGAATTTCGCAAAATCTTGGGGCTTTATGTTCTGCGCCACATAAGTACTCTCGAACTTCGCGTGAATTCCATGCTCCGTCGTGTATCCCTTCGAGTTCGGCCCAACCCAGCCGTTGTAGTGAATTGTGGTATGCAGAGGTTGAGAGCCATCCGCCACATAGTGCCCGAGCCAGCCGGCGTAAAAAGTTATGGCGTGTTCCACAGCCGTGGTTGACTGGTGCAGGTCACGCCGATGCCGGTATTCCCTGAAAGCCGCCTTCAGCCGGCCGAAAACTTCCAGCGTAATGTATGGTTGCAGTCCCACACGCTCGGGAAGGTAATCGTCGGGATGGTCAGTAGTTGTTGCGCTTTTCGTAAAGTTTGCGGTAAAACTCATACCGGCCCGGCGGCAGCGGATCGAGCCATGCCACCCGCTCGAGGTCAATGTAGTGGTCCGGTTCCTGGGCGTTCTTGAGCGCAAACTCCGAGGGACTTCGCCAGCGGTCGGGCTCGGGGCCAAGATAGGTGAGTTCCGCGACCGTACGGCGCAAGAAACGAGGCATCTCAGCGGGGATTCTCTCGGCTGCCACGCGATTTACGTATTCATGTCCTTCATTGCCCCATCCGAAGGCTCCCGGCGTTCCCACCACCGAGAGCGCCAGCAGCACCAGGCTGATCAACTGCTTGCCAACTTGAGTTCTCTTCATCTCTGCTCGACGCGCTTAACTATCGGATCCGCTAGAAAGTCAGGTGCATTGCCAACTGCAGGAAGCGGTTGCTTCCGACCGTCTGCTGGATCACTCCGAAGTTTTTTGTATTAGGCGAGGAAGGTGTCAATGGCTGGGAATTGAAACAAGGAAACGGGTTGAAGCAAGCGTTCAGCTCAAAGTCGGTATTCGGCGTATCGAAACTCGGATGGTTGAAGATGTTGAATGCGTCCGCTTGAAATTTCAGCGCGACGCGCTCCGTAACCTTGAAGTTCTTGAACACCGAGAAATCGAAGCGCGTCTGGAAAGGAGCGCGGAAGACGTTACGACCCGTACCACCGTAGCCGGTTTCTAGAGTGTCGCAAGCGGTTGTGCCGGCAGTAGTAGGACCGCAAGGCGGGACTCCGCTTTGGCCGGGGCTCAGGAATGGAATAGCGAAATCATTGGGGTTGACATAGGGGACCCTAATGCCGGCGAGCGGCCCGGATTTGAATGCACCGTCGGTCCCGCCCTGGGTGGCTTGCTGGGGCGAGACTCCGGGAGCCAGCGGAAGAATCGGATTGGTAACGAAGTCATCGGCACTGAAGTAAAGGCTGGCCGCCGATCCCGAGAAATCGATGACGCTGAAGGGCTCGCCGCTTTCCGCCACGGTGACGCCCTGGATGCCCCAGCCATTCGCGACACCTTTGACCAATCGGGAAGCATTCTGAAACGTCGGAAACTGATACACGTAGCTAATCATAAACACGTGCGTGCGATCAAAATCAGAATCGGCATAAGCAGTACTGGGTTGAAGGGGATTGTTTCCATTGAAGAATAAGCCCGACCCTAACCCGCTGCCTTCGTCGAGAGAATGCGAAAAGGTGTAGGAAGCGTTCACCATCAGGCCATGGGACATTCTCTTGGTCGCCTGGACTTGTAAAGCGTTGTAGTGGGAAATGCCCTCGGCCCTCCAGAAATCTGCATTCGGATTGAAACCGATGTAGGGCGTGCGCAGAGCCGTGTTTCCATCGGAGCCTGAGAACTCCCCGATTGTGGTTTGCACTTGCTCGGTTAGCAGGGTATTAAAGTTGGCATCCTGCGCCTGAAAGCCGTAGCTGTAAATCTGCCCGTTAATCGGGTTAGAGGGCGTCGCAATGCCGGGCTGGTTGAAAGGAATCGGAATCGGTTGATGAACCCCGTAATTTCCGATATAGCCCAGCGTAAGAACTAAATCATTCTTGGGCTGCCATTGCAGGTCCAAACTCCAGTTTTCCGATACGGCAGCTTGTTTGTGGGATCGTAGCCCCCAAACAAGAAATCGAAATTGGGCGTACCCGTCGGCGTACAGGTCGGGGTCACCGGCTTGGGACAACCGCTTAATTGCGACTGATTGTAGACCAGCCCTGCTACTCCCGATAGATTGTTTGGCGGCGGCGCGAGTGGGGTCGTGCCAAAGGGGGCGGCGGTAAGGCATCCCGTTCCTGAAGGCGTATTGCACGTCGCATCGACTGGAACCGTGAAGGGCTCCTGCGTCGTCACACTGAACGGTCCGCTGATTCCCAGACCGGCGCTGGCTGAGAGTTCCGGCTGCGCAATCGCCAGTTGCGGAAAGAGGGCGAGAGTCACCAGTGCACCCAGGACCAAAACGAAAAGGTTAGAAGCACAAAGGGCGAACGACCGGCAATCAGAGTTCATGAAACAAGCCTCCGCAGCGGGAATTGGCCCTTATAGCACAGCAACGTTAAATTGCGATTAAGAATTCGTCATGACCCTCTGTGGAAAACTAGGCGATAAAATTGTCATTTACGAAGGCAGGATCAGCGATGTTCGATTAGCTCCCAGACCGGAATCGCGCACCTGCGGATCTCCACTTTCTTCGTAGGCGCGGCGCGATGCCCTATGGTGATGCCGGCCAATACGTCGCTCCATGGCGGCGACCGTGCATAACACATAGAACAGGGCTGCATTCGCCGGGATCTGCAGGTTGAAATCCACGAAACTGTGGACCAGAATTCCAGTTATGCCTAGCACGGCAGCTAAGGTCACGGCGGTGTTCGTATCGGGTGGCCAATGTTTCAATTTCTTTAGGGCAGAACCAAATAAGGTCAGCAAAAACCACAGAAGCGCGACCAACCCGAGCGCTCCCACTTCAGCCAGGAATTGCAAATAGTCGTTATGAGCCATGCCCACCTGGAGATTGGTCGAAAGAGTGCTGAACTGTGGATAGATCTCAGGAAATACGCCTAACCCCCATCCTAAGACTGGTTCTTGGGCGATCATTTTCAGCGTGTCGCGGTCGATCGTCAATCGCGTGCCTCCGGACAACTCCGCGCGGGCATCGCTATGAATGCTGGCCATACGTTCCGCCAAGTCTCCGCCGCCGAGCCATGCCAGTAATCCCAAGGCAATGCCCAGGAAGCAAGCCCCCGCAAAGGTTGCTGTCCAGTTCTTCCGCCGCGTCAGCAGGAAGGCAGCGAGCAGGACCATCTGCGCGGCGAAGGCCGCCATACCGCCTCGCGATCCAGAGAGAAAAATCGTGCTGGCCATCATGGCGGCCGCCAGAACCGCCAGGGCCTTGCGCGGACCTCGAACACCGCCTGCGAAAGAGATGACCAGAGGAATCGGCGTCAGCATCTCCATCAGCCCAGCGTAGTGGTTGTGGTTCACGTAGGGACCGTAAATCCACCCGTCGGATTGCGGAGTCCTGAGCCAATACAGTTTGCCGTTGGAGGCGATGCCTTGCATCAATGCGAAGATCGCAACCGTGAAACCGTATCCGGAGAATATCCAGGCGAGAGCCTTAACCTGTGATGTTTTGCGCAGGCACTGAACCGCCAAGAAGCACAACAGGCCATAGGTGCAATACAGCAGCGCGCCGGAAAAAGTATCGGCACGGTAGGCGGTCCGTCCGGTCACAAGTTGCCATAGAATCAAACCAGCAAAAAGCAACATGGGATAAAACAGGGGGTTGCCAATGATTTCCAATTCACCGGCCGCGACTTGCCGCGTAACCCAGAAGCCGAAAAGCAAACCCGCCCCCACCTGCATGATCGAGATCGACCAAGGTTCCACCGCGCCAAATGCCAGCGGCCCAAACAGCAGGAGGCCAAACACCCCGTAGAAAAGGACGGAATCAAGCGGCGAACTGGACAATGGTCTAGGTGAGCTGCGCTCGGCAGCCGGTGGGAACAACAGCGGGGAAGTCACTGGCCACCCGCCGCTGCTGGTTCTTGACCCAGGTGGCGCTGGGCCAGGCGGACCCCGGCAATCCACAGCTTGCCGCGAATCGCATTTCCTGGCGGCACTCGCTGTATCCGCAGTATCAGCAAGTTTGTATCAGGACCAGTACTAAACATTCCGTCCACCTGCTTCCAGATATTCGCGTTTTTTAGTTCTTCACTGGCAAAGTAATTTGCTCCGGTAAACCGGTCTGTGAGCAAGAAACGTGGCCCACCCGCGCCCTGCATGCGTTCCGACTTGAAATACGCAGAGAAGTCGTAGTCTGTATTCGGCTCGACAGGAATGAGTCTGTCGGATACCTGCGTCTTCCATTCCACGACTGTCAAAGATGATGGAGAGGGAACGGTGGCCGGAGTGCGATTCGGTCGGGTCCAGCGCCAGCGAAACGTCGGATGATTTCTCGTATAGCCAATCGAAACCGCCGTTCAGCACGGGTAAACTGAAATCGCCGTTGACCACAAGGTTTTCTGGCGAAGGCTGGTACCCAGAAAGATCGCTCAGACTCGCTGCTTGTCGCCAGACCTGGGAAGCCGGCGCAACTTCTCGCCGCTCGATGAGATACCGGACATAATCGAAAACATAGCGCGTCTCCACTGGTTGCTGGAGTTGCACCATCCGGGTCCAAACTCTCGACGCGGCAACCGGTTCGTTTCTGGAAATCAAAAAATCCAAGAATGCCGAGTAAGCGTCGACATTGCCGGGTACCACGTCGCGCAGGAGAGCTTCCACATCAGGTTTGATCCGCCAGCAACTTTCCAAGGCGGCGGCCGGCAAGTAGGGATCCTTCGCGATAACCACGCGGAATTCCTGCAAGGCCCTGTCGGTGTCGCCGAGAGCCCAGTAGAAATTGGCTGCTTCCCATGCCACACCCGGAGTGGATGGGTCAGCAGCTACGGCATGTTGCAACGCATCCCTTTGCTGATCGCGGTTTGCGAGCCGGCGGTACGTTCTGGAAAGTTCCAACCAGTAACCGGCGTTGTGCGGGTTTAGCGCGGTCGCTGATTTGAAAAATCGTGCGGCAGTTTCTGGTCCATGCTGTGTCTGCAGAAAGTAGCGCCCAAGCTCGAATTGATACCGTGCATTCCCTGGCTCTAGACTGGCGGCCGTTTGCAGGCTGGTGAGGTCGAGTTTCCGAGAAAAGTGGTCGGCTAGAAATTCGCATGCCGCCGATGCAATGAATATGGTGGTGAGCACCAGAAATATCGCTAAAAAGACGACCTTGCGAACGGGGCTTTGCAGCGAAATTTTCATGCGAACGTTTTGCGCAGGTGCGTATGCACTCCGCCCCAAAACACCTGACACTAATCTCCATTGGAGGTAGCTTCAGAAACCGCTGCTTCCGCCTTGTTCAATGCATCCTCTTGGTAGTATCCGTGGCCGTATTTTCCCTGATATTCGTAGTGATAATAATAATCGGGCGAATTGAGATCCACAGCGTTCACTAACACGCCGCACACTCGCGCGTTCACTTGCAAAAGGATGTCACGGGCGCGTCGCAAAGCAGGTTTTGTGGTGTGTCCGGAGCGAATTACGAGAACCACCGCATCAGCGCTGGTCGAGATGACGACGGCGTCGGTGACTGATAAGGTCGGCGGAGAATCTATCACAATGTGGTCATATTGTTTCCGCAGCTCCTCAAGAACGTCTTTCATTTTTGTGGAGGCCAATAGTTCGGCGGGATTCGGCGGCGGAGTGCCGGCGGGCAGTATGAAGAGTTCCGGCAGAATTGTCGATGGAATAATTACCTGTTGCAAGGTCGCGGTCCCAGTCAGCACGTTACTGAGCCCAAGTTGAGGACCCATGCCGAGCGTTTTGTGAATGCTGGGCCGGCGCAGGTCCGCATCAATCAGCAAAACCCGCGTGCCTTTCTGGGCCAGCACAATCGCGGAGTTGACGCTGGTAGTGGTCTTGCCCTCCTCGGGAAGAGCGCTAGTGATGAGAATGACCTTGGGAGGTCCTCCCGCAAATGTGAGAAGCAAGGAAGTACGCAGCGCGCGATAAGATTCCGCCATCTGCGACCGGGGACGCGATTTCGTCACCAGTTCCACGGCCTCTTTGGAGGAAGCCAACGCCAGCTTCTCGCGTCCACCTATTTCTCGAGCGCTTCTCGACCCGAGAGGAATCATGCCCAATGACGGCAGCGCTGAGATGGTTTGCGCTTGCTCCGGAGTTCGCACAGTGTTATCCATGCTCTCCAACAGAAAAGCGAGCCCGATACCGGTGGAAAGTCCCAGCGCTAGGGCAAATACAAGATTTCTCGGAAGGTTTGGTCCCGCGGGCGTTGTCGGGACTCGAGCAACATCCACGATACGGAAGTTATTTGACCGCAAACCTGCGGTGACGCCGGCTTCCTTCAATCGCTCCAGCAATCCTTCGGAGAGTGTCCGGTTGGCGTCGACGTCGCGCTTGAGCAGGCTATATTCGATGGCACTCTCATTGAGTTTGTTAGCCTCCTGTTTTTGCTTCTCCAACGCGCTGTGCAGCATGGTCTCCCGCTGCACGGCAGCAAGGTAGTCGCCGCGCAAACGAGCGGCCACTTTGCGCATTTCAGTCTGGATTTCCGTACCGACTTCCTTGAGTTGACTATTAAGCTGTGCCAACTTTGGATAGGAAGGCCCAAATTGTGTGTTCAGCTGTGCCACTTGAATCTTAAGATCGGATTGCTGTTCCCGCAGTTTTTCCAGAAGCGCTGAATTCGCACTGGAACCTCTTGCCGCCCCGTCAACGTTAGCGGCGGCTGCAATTGAGTCAGAATCACCGGACTGCACTAGGTGGTAAATCGATTCCTTTTCCATGCGGACGGATTCGGCTGAGGTTAACTCCCGGTTTAATTCATCCAGCTTGGCGGTGATGATATTTTGTTTGTCATCGATCCCGAGGATTTCGTGTTCCTTCTGGTACTTGACCAGTTTTTCCTGTGAAGTCTCCACTTTTATTTGGAGATCGACCAACTGCTTGGAAAGCCAGTCCGATGCCTGCATAGTGGACTCGAATCGCGTCTTGAAGTTTTGCTCAACATAGGTATTGGCCAGTGTATTTACTATGCGCGCCGCGAGATTCTTGTCTGCGCTGCGATAACGGATCTCGATGATCCGGGTATTCGGGACGAGTGCGACCTGCAGGCTGCCTTTGAAGCTGGCTAGCACAGCTGAGGTCCTTGCGGAATCGGGTTGCATCGCATCCGTTGTTAGCTCCAGGGATGAAGATGAGGATTTGCTTTTGCCCCCGAATTCCGGCTGCTTGTCCAGGTTTAATTCCCGAATGACCTGAAGAGCCAGCAGATCACTCTTCAGAATCCGTACTTCGGTATCCAGATCGGTTGGGTCGTAGTAATCGACGCTGCTGGATGCGTCTTTCAGATTTAGAGTGACTGGATCCATTTTGTTGATGGCGATGCTGCCAACTGCTTCGTAGATGGGCGTGCTGCGCAGGGTGGAAATCGTGACGACTCCTACTACCAGCACCACACTGGCAATTACAACCCACTTGCTCTTGATGAGAACCCGCACGTATTCCCGCAGAAGAGAATCTTCATTGGGAGCGCCAGGATAGGTAGCGGAGAGAGAGCTGCGGTTGAACTCAATCGGAAGAGACGGTTGGAGGTCACGCAGGATCTGGCCATTCAGCGGTACTAGGGGTCCCGAATCCATTAGCGCTCCCCAGAAAAATATGGCAGCAGGCAGGTCCGGTCGTTCGCCGTTGCTCTCTTCAATCCAGAACCGTAACTGTCGCTGTCTCTGTTGCTGCGATTGGGCACAGTTTAGCACCGCGCGGAAAGGACTCAGCACTCCTAATCAGACGGGTTCCTTAGTGTTAACGGGGGTTCCTGCTGGCTTGATTGGCGATTATCTTCGCTATACTGGCGCTGGCAACCTTCATTTCTTAATCGGATGCGATAGAGGGCGGCGTTCGAGGGACTATATCGATGAACTGGTCCGAACAGGTTGTATTGGTCACCGGGGGGACAGGCTCGTTTGGCAGGAAGTTCGTCGAGTTGATGCTGCGCGAATACCGCCCGCAAAAGCTCATCATCTTCAGCCGTGACGAACTGAAGCAGCATGACATGCGGGCCTCGGGATTCGACCATCCCAGCTTGCGTTATTTCATCGGCGATGTCCGCGATGCGCAGCGGTTGGAACGCGCTTTTTCCGGAGTCACAGTGGTGGTGCACGCCGCAGCGCTCAAGCAAGTTCCAGCCTGCGAATACAATCCGTTTGAAGCCATCCAGACAAACATTATGGGTGGCCGCAATGTCATTGATGCCGCCATCAACCGCGGAGTTCGCCGCATTCTGGCTTTGAGCACCGACAAAGCGGTAAACCCTATCAACCTGTATGGCGCGACCAAACTCTGCGCGGAAAAAATGTTCGTTCAGGCAAACGCCTACTCCGGCGCGCAGAATACTCGATTTAGTTGTGCGCGCTACGGAAACGTACTGGGCAGCCGTGGCAGCGTGATTCCGATGTTCCAGGAGCAGCGCAAGCGCGGCAGGATTACCATCACCGATCCCCGCATGACGCGCTTCTGGATCACGCTCGAACAGGGGGTCAGACTGGTGATTCGTTGTATCGAGCAGATGCATGGCGGTGAAATTTTCGTTCCCAAGATTCCGAGCATGAAACTGGTGGAAATGGCCGACGCAATCGCCCCGGGTTGTGATGTGGAAGCGATCGGGATCCGACCAGGCGAGAAACTGCACGAGGTGCTGCTCTCGGAAGATGAAGCCCGCCACGCGCTGGAAACGGATGACATGTACGTGATCCAGCCTGCGCATCCCTGGTGGCGCAAAGAAAACTGGAAACAGGCCCGCCCGCTTCCCGACGGGTTCCGTTACAGCAGCGACAACAATCCCCGGTGGCTCAGCGCCGAGCAGTTGTATGAACTCGTCGGCGAGAGTTCACCGTTGGTCGTGGCATGGCCCGAGGAAGAAAAACTACGCGCCCCGGCCTGAATGGAAACTTATGACGGTCGCTCCAATAAGTAATGAAGTGCTGGCGATTCACGGCGGCTCGCCCGTTCGAAGGACTTTGCTGCCATACGGGCGACAATCCATCGATGAGAGTGACATTGAAGCCGTGGTGGAGACACTGCGCTCCGATTGGTTAACCACAGGCCCCAAAGTCGCCGAATTCGAAGAAGCGATGGCAGCCTGGGTGGGCGCGAAATATGCGGTCAGCTTCAGTTCCGGCACCGCCGCTTTGCATGCCGCCGCTTTCGCTGCAGGGTTGCGACCCGGGCATGAGGCGATTACTTCTCCATTGACCTTCGCGGCCACGGCGAACTGCGTACTCTATCAGGGCGCGACCCCGGTCTTCGCTGATGTTCTGAAGGACACACTGAATCTTGATCCCGACCAAGCGGCTTCGCGGATCACGGCGCGTACTAAGGCAATCCTGCCGGTCGATTATGCCGGCCATCCTGCAGATTTAGATTCCATTCTGCAATTGGCTGAGCGTCACGGACTGATCGTGATCGAGGATGCCTGCCATGCCTTGGGCGCAGAGTACCGCGGACGCCGTGTGGGCAGTGTTGCGCACATGACCGTCTTCAGTTTTCATCCGGTGAAACATCTGACGACTGGCGAGGGAGGGATGGTCACAACCGACAATCCGGCTTTTGCCGACACGCTTCGCTGCTTTCGAAATCACGGGATCAGCAGCAATGCGAGGCAGCGCCAGGCCGCCGGCCAATGGCACTACGAGATAGTGCTGTTAGGCTTCAATTATCGATTGTCCGACATTGCCTGCGCTCTCGGCCTACGGCAAATAAGAAAGCTGGAAGCGAATCTTGCGCGGCGCCGGCAGATCGCAGCCCGATATACCGCAGAGTTCCGTAACCTCTCTGGCGTGCTCCCGCCGCAGATGCGCCAGAATGTCAACCCTGCCTGGCATCTTTATCCGATACGCCTTGACCTAACCAGGCTCCGCGCGGGTCGGGACGAAGTGTTCCGGACGCTGCGCGCCGAAAATATTGGCGTCAACGTCCACTACATCCCGGTTCACCGGCATCCGTACTACCGCGATCGCTTTGGATACAAAGGCGGCGAGTATCCGGTAGCCGAAGAAGCGTACGAGGCACTGATAAGCCTGCCAATGTTTCACGGGATGGGTAATGACGATGTGGAAGACGTAATCCGAGCAGTCTGCAAGGTTGTTAGCCACTTCGTGAACTAGGCTTCCCGCAGACGATGCGCCCTTCCACTACGATTTTGGCCCGGGAGATCATGATGTCGAGAGCGCAAGCAACGCCACAACTTGGAGCATGGTGCGGGGAGTTCGGCCGCGAATACACCATGCGTAGCTGCCTCATTCCGGAACAAGTCGACGCGTTGTGGAGAAAAAATTATGGCATCAGCAGAACGGAATTGAACCGCCGATTCCTTGAGAGCATCGCCGCCGACGCGCGAATCCTGGAAGTAGGGTGCAATATTGGTAACCAGTTATCGCTTCTGCAGCGGCTTGGTTACTCGCACCTATACGGAGTCGATGTCCAGGACTATGCCTTGGAAATCGCGAGATCAATACTGAAGAATGTGAATTTCTCTCAAGCTTCCTCGTTTTCGCTTCCCTACGAGGACAAGTACTTCGACCTGGTTTTTACCTCGGGGGTTCTCATTCACATTTCGCCCAAGGATCTTCCCGCTGCGCTGGACGAAATCCATCGCTGTGCGAAAAGTTACATTTGGGGATCCGAGTACTACGCGTCAGGCGTGACGGAGATTAATTATCGCGGCCACAGTGAACTGCTTTGGAAGATGGACTATGCCAGGGAGTATTTGGCGCGTTTCGACGATCTGGACTTGGTGCTGGAGCAGCGACTCCCTTACCTGGAGAGTCAAAACGTCGACTCGATGTTCCTGTTGCGAAAAGTTACACAAGCCTAGAAATCGTCGAGATAGACATCGCAGGGAAGTACAACATGACAATCGCCGCCATCATCCAGGCTCGAATGGGGAGCACTCGCTTGCCCGGCAAGGTGCTAATGGATCTGGGAGGCAAAACTGTTCTTGCCCGCGTCGTCGGCCGTTTGCGGCGCACCACGCGGGTCGACGAAATTGTGGTGGCTACCACAGATTCGGTCGCTGACGACGCCATTGTTCGGGAGTGCCATCAACTCAAGGTTGAATATTTTCGCGGCTCTGAGAACGACGTTCTGGATCGTTACCACCGGGCGGCGCGAGTATGCGCGGCCACAGCGGTTGTTCGCATTACCTCTGACTGTCCCCTGATCGATGGTCAAATCGTAGACGAAACTATCCGAGTTTTTCAGCAGCAATGCGGGGATTACGCCAGTAATGTGTTCCCGCGGACTTATCCGCGGGGTTTGGATTCCGAGGCCTTCACTGTGCCCGCACTCGAACAGGCCTGGCGCGATGCTCACGCGTCGTATGAACGAGAACACGTGACGCCATATTTCTACCGGCACCCAGAATTATTCCGGCTGGTGTCGCAACGCGGGCAGATTGACTACAGTCGATATCGCTGGACACTGGATACTAATGAAGACCTCGAACTACTCCGCATCATCTATGAGCGATTCGGCAACGAGGACGGTTTTAGCTGGCGAGAAGTTATTCAACTAATGGAGCGCGAACCGGAACTTGCTGAAGTGAACTCACGCGTGGTCCAAAACGCACTGCAAGGAGCGTGATCTGTCCAGCACCCTCATTATTCGGGCCGACGCCAGCATCGCAATGGCTACAGGCCACGTCATGCGCTGCCTGGCACTAGGTCAGGCGTGGCAGGACGCTGGCGGAAATGTCGTGTTTGCGATGGCGGAGTCGACTCCCGCCGTCGACGCACGCCTGCGTTGTGAAGGGATGGAAATTGTCCAACTGGATGTCTCTCCCAATAGCGTTCAGGACGTGCGGAAAGTTAAAGCGCTAGCGGGTGATCGTCGCGCGGCCTGGGTAGTTGTGGATGGTTATCAATTCGATTCTGAGTATCAGCGCAGCCTGAAGAACGCCGGGTTAAAACTTTTGTTCGTGGACGACTTGGGCCAATGCGAGCGCTATTTCGCTGACATTGTACTAAACCAAAGTGTGCACGCCAGCGAGGAAATGTACGCAAATCACGAGATTTATACCCGCCTACTCCTCGGTCCGCGTTTCGCAATGCTGCGACGGGATTTCCAGCCTTGGACTAAGTGGCGGCGCGAAATTACTCCAAACGGACACAAGGTACTGGTCACGATGGGCGGCAGTGATCCGGACAACGTCACAGCAATCGTATTGGAGGCACTCCGCGCGTTGGAGATCGACGAATTAGAGGTAGTTGCCGTGCTTGGTGGGAGCAATCCTCATGTTGATTCCTTGGAGCGGTTCGCGAGTCAATCGCCTTCAATTCGTTTCTTGAGAGATGCCCCAAACATGCCGGAGCTTATGGCTTGGGCTGACATCGCTGTGTCAGCTGCGGGTTCGACATGCGCAGAGATGGGCTTGCTCGGACTGCCCGCGATTTTGATCGACTTGGCCGAGAACCAGACGCCGGTTGCGCAGGAACTAGACCGAAGACAGGCTGCGATTCATCTTGGTTCGAGCAAGGATGTGACTCCTGCACAGACCGCCGGGCAAGTGCAATCACTTCTTTTGTCGGCAGAACATCGGATTTGTCTGTCAGAGCGCTCCAGAGCATTGGTGGACGGCGAAGGCGCAGGAAGGGTCAGTGCGGCAATTCACGGCTGCGACCTGCATTTGCGACGCGTGCAGGAAAAAGACTGCCGGCAGTTGTGGGAGTGGGCGAACGATCCCGAGGTGCGTCCCGTGTCATTTGCGACCGAACCGATTTCCTGGCAGCGGCATTTGGAATGGTTCAACTCCAGACTGCGCGATCCCAACGCTGTCCTGTACTTGGCGGTTGACTCCGCGGACATTCCCGCTGGTCAGGTCAGATTCCAGATCGGTAGCACCAGGGCGGCAGTGTCCATCAGCATGGCCCCCCCATTCCGTGGCAAGGGTTACGGCAAAGTAGTCTTGGCCATGGCAACCGGGGATCTGTTTCGCAAGACTGCGGTGACGCAAATTGATGCTTATGTAAAACCGAATAACACGGCTTCACTCCGGCTGTTCACGCGGGCAGGTTACGCACTCGAGAGAGCCGAATCGATCAGAGGGCATCAAGCTATTCACTTTGCTTTGAAGCGAGCAGCAGTTGAAGAGCGACAAAACGGCATGGACCTGGTTAGCGTTTGTTCTGCGGGTAAGACCAAATGACACCGACGCCTCATTTTGCAATCGGAGATCGCATGATCGGGACAGGTCAACCCGTATACGTCGTCGCCGAGCTTTCCGCCAATCACAACCAGGACTTCGATCAGGCAGTCCGTCTCATCGAGGCTGCCAAAGAATCTGGAGCCGACGCCGTAAAGTTGCAGACCTACACGCCGGACACCATCACGATCCGCAGCGATCGTGAGTACTTCCAAATTTCTGCTGGCACAATCTGGGATGGCCGCACCCTTCATGAACTTTATGGTGAAGCATACACGCCGTGGGATTGGCAACCGAAGCTGAAACAAGTCGCTGACAATCTCGGGATCGGCTTCTTTTCCTCTGCCTTCGACTCAACTTCTGTCGACTTTCTGGAGAACATCGGAGTGCCGGCATACAAAGTCGCATCCTGTGAACTGGTTGACGTTCCGCTTCTCCAGAGAATATCGCGCACTGGTAAGCCGCTGGTCCTGTCAACCGGCATGGCTACGATTGAAGAGATTGACGAAGCCGTTAAAACTGCTCGCCAAGCCGGGGCGGGGCAAATCGCATTGCTGAGGTGCAGCAGCGCTTACCCCGCTCTCCCCTGCGAGATGAACCTGCGGACCATCCCCGAACTGGCGCGAAGGTTTGAAGTTCCGGTGGGACTATCGGATCACACCATGGATATCGCAGTTCCCGTAGTGGCGGTGGCTCTAGGCGCATGCATCATCGAAAAACATTTCACCTTATCGCGATCGTTGAAAGGGCCGGACAGCGCTTTTTCCCTTGAGCCAGCAGAGTTCAAAGCGATGGTGGGGGCGGTTCGAATCGCTGAAAAATCGCTGGGGGAAATCCACTTCGGCCCCACGGACAGTGAACGCAGCAGCCGGGTCTTTCGCCGCTCGCTCTTTGTAATCGAGGCCGTCAGGCAGGGAGAAATTTTCAGCGAACAAAATATCCACTCGATTCGGCCAGGTCACGGACTGCACACCCGGCATCTACCGGAGATCGTCGGCCAACGCGCATCCCGTGACATCGAGCGCGGCACCCCGCTGAGTTGGGACTTGGTGGCCAAAGCATGAAAGTGGTTAGTCCGTTGTTGAAGCACGTTGTGTATCCGGGATTGTCCAAGGTTGGTTATCTTCGTCGCGCCTCTGGTGCAGGACCGACGGTGTTGACCTACCACGGTGTTTTGCCGGCGGGATACAAAATCGTTGACCCAGGCCTGGATGGCAATCTGCTCAGCCCGAATTCATTTCGCCGTCAGCTTCGGTTCCTTAAGGGCCACTACAACGTGGTGCCTCCGGAAGAATTCCTGCGTTGGTCTGAGGCCAGGTACGAACTTCCTCCGCGTTCCGTGCTACTGACTTGCGATGACGGTCTGCGGAACTGTCTCTTCGACATGCTGCCCATTCTTCAGGAGTTCGAACTGAAGTGCCTATTCTTTGTCACTGGCGCTTCTCTTGGCCACACGCCCACAATGTTGTGGCATGAGGAACTCTATCTGATGTTCTTGGCAGCTCCTCAGACCTCTACTTTGGAGTTGTTTGAAACCCGACAGCGAGTGGGGGTAAGCCGGCAGGAAAAACGTTCTTTGTGGTGGGATTTGGTAAGAGAGTTTTCGCGATACGATCCGAATCACCGGAAAACGCTTCTGGAGAGAATAAGAATGCAGTTGGAACTTCCAGAGCAATGGGGCGCCGAGTACCGCGGGGATCCCGTGCTTAGCCGTCGGTTTCTAGTGTTGAACCGGACCGAACTGCACCAACTTGCCGGCGCGGGAATGTGTATCGGGGCGCATACCTCATCTCATCCAATGCTGTCGCAGTCAGCGCCTGATGTTGCGTGGAGCGAGATCTCGGAGAACAAGCACAGCCTCGAGGAGGCTCTACGGCAAGAGATATGGGCATTGGCTTATCCATTCGGTGATTCGTCCTCGGTTACATCTCGAGAATTGCAAATGGCGGAACAAGCCGGTTTCAAGGATGCATTTCTCAACGTGGGCGGAGAGGTCGGGACACCGACTCCGAGGTTTGCTCTGCCGCGAGTGCATATCACCGCTGAGATGAGTCTCGCGGAATTCGAAGCTCGGATTTCAGGCTTTCATCGATCATTGCAGGAATTATATAGACCAACAACTCTGAGCGTTGCGGCGGGGTCGAACAGTTGAGCACACAAACAATTCGCGCATCAGAGGAGCCTGTTAATCTCCGAACCTACCGCCTCCCTGAGGTTGCCTCTCACTATGCGACCCTCAATTACCTGACTCCGTGTGAGCAATTGCTTTTCCGGACGTATATCAAGCCGGGAATGACTGTTCTCGACCTCGGGGTTGGTGGCGGGAGGACTACTCCTTATCTCGCTAAAATTGCGTCGCACTATGTTGGGGTTGATTATTCGGAGGCGATGATTCGCGCCTGCAGAAAAAAGTTCCCAGATCTCGAATTCCTGCAGGCGGACGCATGTGATCTTTCCTCGTTTGAAGATGCCTCTTTTGATGCCATTGTATTCTCCTTCAACGGACTGGATTCCGTTGTTCCAAATGAAAAAAGATCGCGCTGTCTTCGCGAATGCTGGCGGGTGTTGCGTCCGGCGGGCGTGTTTGTTTTCTCTTCCCACAATCCTCGCTCGGTTCTGGTTCGTGCGGATTGGGACCGCGGAAGGTTAAGAGCCTTTGCCCGAAGACTAGTTTCCCAGAAGAATGTTTGCTTCCCGCTTGTCGTGGGAATGCTCACAGCGGCCAAGGCGACTCAAGCTTTTCTTTCCGCTGCGGCCGGGGCCACGTTGAAAGTCATTCGGCGATTCCCCAACCCAGCCTTCTGGCGCGGTGAGGGTGATCTCTATGATTCGAGCCATGGTGGCCTGACGATTCACTGCTCGATACCAGATCGCATCGTGGCTGAGTTGGCCGAAGTCGATTTCCAGTGGGTTAGGTCGATTGGAGATGACTATCCGCGAGTGAGTCACTCATTCCTAACCGATTGGTATTACTACGTGTTTTGTAAAAGCGATAATCATTCGATCGGCAGGGAATCTTGCGCTTAGTTCTCCACCGAGAAATTCCGGACGACGGCATTTTAGCCTCCCAGTGGAATGAACTGGTGCAGGAGATGGAGTGTCCGGAGGTTTTCTACACCTACGAATGGTCACTGGCGGCGAGTCGTGCATATCACGATTCCATTACGCCTCTGCTGATGTTGGCCTATGAGGACGATTCGTTGGTTGGTGTCGCCGCACTCGCAACCGACGAAGCACAATCAGAGACATTTTTCTTGGCCGGCGCGACAGCGGATTACTGTGATTTGGTTTCCTGTCCCAAATTGCGGCAGGAACTAGTAGCCTCCGTTCTGTCCGAGCTGCGGAGACTAGGAATGCCCACGCTGGTGCTGGCGAACTTGCCGGCCGATTCTCCCACGGCAGCAGCGCTCGGCCCGTCGGCGGACCGCGAAGGGTACAACTTGTTTTCTCAACCGGCATTCCAGTGCTCCCAGGTCTTGCTGCGGAGCCTGGAGCAACGAGAGTCGGTCCGCCGCAGTGTACGGAATAAACGAGAACGACGCTACCTTAAGGCCTTAGGAGCAAAGGTGCCTGTTTTAATCGATCATTTAAGGTCGTGGAACGAGATCGGTTCGGCATTGCCGTCATTCACTAGTGCCCACGTCGCCAGATTCTCGGCCATTGGCAGAATCAGTAATCTGGATAGCCCACAACGGGTTAGGTTTCTTTCTGAATTGGCCAAATTGCTTTCACCTCATGGTTGGATCACGTTGAGCCAACTTCGTGCGGGTGAGCATCCCATGGCTTGGCAGTATGCGTTTCGATTTGCTCGCCATTACTCTTTTTACCAGACAACTTTTGATAACAGTTTTCGTGAGTATTCTCCGGGGTTCAGCCTGATCCTCAGGCTCATCGAGGATGCTTGCGACTCTGCTGAGACCGATTTTGTCGACCTCGGTTTAGGCGGAGAAGACTACAAGAAGCGCTTGGCGACAGCTACCCGCGAAACTCTGCATCTGACACTCGCAAGGTCGACGGTAACTTACCTTCGGCACGCCGCACGTTATCATGCTGCCGCAGCCATCAAGACATACCCTCGCCTGGAACACTATGTTCGTCGCGTGCTAGGGCGGCCTTCAGCGGGAAATATCCAGGTATGAAGATATTGCTGCTCCATCCAGAGGATGCCTTTGCCCGGTGGTGCTCCATGCAGCATTGGGACCTGGTGGTCGATCTCGCCCGCGCTCCATCCGGAACTTACGAACACTGGAGCCAGCGAACCGGGTGTCCGGTAATCAGCATCTATGATCACGCCGAGGAGACGGAGGATCTTTATCGCCTCCGGGACCTGCTGCAGCTCGGGATGGGTCGGGTAGTCGATCAGTTGGGCATTGACTGGTGGGACGTATTCTCACTGGAAATTGCCTCCGGAGTTCAGCGAGCGACCTTGGTTCATCGGTTGGCAAAAGACCTTCCCGTAAATTGCGCTCTATATTGCAGTCGTCCCGATCCCGTGGCCACCACCCTGCAGCGACTGCTCGGCGCGCAACTAATTTGCTTTGGCGGCGGGTTGCAGTCGATGCGTCGTCACGTGCGCCACCACTACCAATCCTTGTCACGGCTTGGCAAAGCCGAACTTCTCCAACTCCTCGAGGACAAGTTCGACGCTGCCCATTCGATTCGCCGCCGTTTTGCCGCTCGCCGCTGCAAGCAGGAACAACCCGTAGTGTTGTTGCCCTCTGCTTACGTCAACGTGTCCAGCATTGTCCTCTCCTATGCTGCGCTCCTAGCACAGCAGCAATTCATGTTGGTCGTGGCCCGGAGAAACGGGCACCCGGCAAGAGTACCGCCCAATGTCCTAGTGGCATGGTTGACTCCGTACTTCGGCGCAACAGACAAACATGAAATCGTGTCTTTATATGAGTTATGGGGCAAGTTGCGAGCCTGGCTGGTAAGCTGCGCAGCAGAGTTTAAGACCGCGGAATCGGAAGGCTTCCTGGCATCAGCCAGCGCACCTTTCCCTTGGGGAATCGCCCTGCGCGACGCGTGGCTGCGTTTCTATGCATCAGAGCAGGTAACCGCGTGTCTCACCGCGGATGACAGCAATCCCAATACCCGGCTTCCGTTAATCTTAGCCCGAAAGCTTGGTATCCCGGCCCTAGCCTGCCACCACGGCGCTCTCGACTTTCGCATGGCGATCAAGGTGAACCATGCAGACCTTTACTTGGCAAAGAGTGAAATGGAACTGGATTACCTGAGGCGCATCTGCCACCTTGCTGCGGAGAAGATCATCATCGCGCCACCGGCCTTGTCGAAGCCGTCGCCTTTGCAGTGCGCGGCGCGCCGCTCTGCTCCATGGCTCGTCTTTTTTACCGAACCCTATCAAAGCTACGGTTGGCGCAATGATGAGGTGTACCGCGATCTTCTACCGCGTTTGAGCTCCCTCGCCCAAACTTGTGGTCTGAGACTCGTTTTCAAACTTCATCCCTTTGAAAGCATCAAAGACCATCGCAGGATGTTACGCCGGCTCATCCCTGAGCACGAACGCCAGATTGAAGTGCTTTCCGGCCCGCCATCGGATCAATTGTGGAACAATACGCGACTCGCCTTGACTGTGCAATCTTCCACCGCTTCAGAGTGCGCTGCCTTGGGCATTCCCGTCTTCTTATGCGCATGGCTGCGAGATCCTCATTCCGGATATGTTCGGCAATACGCCCAATTTGGTGTAGGACATGTGTTGGAGTCGTCGGATCAAGTCACAACGATTCCTGCGCTGCTTGCGAGCCAGAACGGAAAATCTTTCCAGCAGCAGGCGACGCGATGCGCCATGCGGCCCGATGATTTCGCGCACCTCTTGTCAGGAGCTTACTCTTTGCCGATTGCAAGCAGTGCGCAACTGCGTTCTGACCTGGTACACATAACGAGAGGTGCAGCTCATTCTGGTAACTGACGGCGAGATGAAACCGACGAGGCCAAACCGACCGATTACGATATTCACTCCTTCGTTCGCCGACGAAGAAAACACTAACGCCCAAAATCTCACTGTGAAAGAGATTGTCGCCCGCCTCCCCCCAGAGCAGTTTCGTGTAATCATGATTTCCGAAGGCAAACCAGATCCGCGCATCGCCGCCCGCAAAAATACTAAGCTGTTGCCTTACTATGAGCACGGAAACACCGCACAATTGCTGCTGCGGTCCATTGCCTTCCGGCCTGATATTTATTTTTACCCCAGGTTCGGGCCGCTCGACCAGGTAGTGTTCGCGCTGCGCAAGAACCTTCGGCTTAGGACTGCGGTAGTCGCACATATTGTTTCGGTAATGAACAACACGGCGGAAAAGAGCTTAGTCGCGCGCTCCATCGTCGAGGGGGACGCCGTATTTGCAAACTCAGCCTACGTTGCGGAAACAGTGCGCCAAAGGTTTGGCGTCAGGGCTGGAACAATCTACAACGGGATTGACCGGCGGTTCTTTTTCCCCTCCGCCGAACCAGCATCGATTAGCGAGACTCGACCGCTAACAGTTCTCTACGCCGGATCCTTTCGACCCTGGAAGCGTGTTGAATTCGTGATCGAGCAAGCCGCCCGCTGGCCGAATGTGCAGTTTCGTTTGGCGGGTCGCGGTGGAACCGAGGAACGCTGCCGCGACTTATGCCAAAAGTACAGATGCCGTAATGTCTCCTTTCTGGGGCATCTGCCACTGTCGCAGCTTGGCGAAGAAATGCGAAGGGCGCATGTTTTTCTTTTTCCTAGCATCCTCGAGGGTCATCCGCAGGTGCTCGGACAAGCCGCTGCCTGCGGCTTGCCGGCAATCGCCATGAATTTGTACCGCCCCGAATATGTGTCACACGGAGAAACTGGCTTTCTGGCGGAATCGGATACGGAAATGGCCCAGCATATGGATGTACTCCTTCGCGATTCGGCGATCCGGCGATCGATGGCGTCCGCCGCTGTCCGACATTCCCAGAAATTTGATTGGGATCGAGTTGCAGAGCAGTGGGCGGGAGTTCTTGAAGGAGTAGTCGCTCAACGTCAAAGGCCTTAATATGTGCGGAATATTTGGCATGCTCGATCCCGCTCGTCCTTTAGCAGATTCTGCGAGGGCGTGGGCGGAGCAAGCGCAACTGCACCTTCGGCATCGAGGGCCCGATGGCCAGCAGTGCGTAACGCTCATGGAGGGACGATGCCTGCTGGGTCACGTGAGACTGGCGATAATCGACATTGAGGGCGGCACTCAGCCGATAGGCAACGAAGACGGTACAGTCTGGGTGGCTTGTAACGGCGAGATTTACAACCATGTCGAGTTGCGCGAGAAACTAGTCAAGCAGGGCCACCGCTTTTCTACCCACAGCGACACCGAAGTCTTGGTGCATCTGTTCGAGGAGAAGGGGACCTCGCTCCTCGACGATTTGGAGGGCATGTATGCGTTTGCCATCGTCGACACTCGCAAGCAGCAGCTTTTTCTAGCCCGCGACCGTTTCGGGGAGAAGCCACTCTATTGGGCGCCCATCCATGAGGGCAGAGGTCTGGCCTTCGCCTCGGAGTTGAAGGCCTTGCTACCGCTGGAAAATGTGGATCGTACACTGGACGTGGCGGCCATAGCTCAGTTCCTGGCGCTAGGTTACATTCCTGCACCACGAACTCATCTCAAGGGAGTGTCCAAGCTTCGGGCCGGTGAGGCCATCGTTTTCGGGCCTGGATCGGACCGGCGCACATTTCGATATTGGCACCCTGAATTTGTCCATTCGAATGGTCATCGGCCTTTCAGCAGAGAAGAAGCGATCGAGTCCATACGGAATCGTTTTCGGGAAGCTGTCCGGTTGCGGTTACGCAGCGATGTTCCAGTCGGCGCATTCCTGTCCGGCGGCATCGATTCTACGCTCGTGGTCAGCACAATCCGTGAACTACTACCCAATACTGCCTTCACGACTTTTTGCGCTTCCTTCGACGACGAGCAACTTAACGAAGCGCCATACGCCAGACAAATCGCGGAACACATCGGCTCCGATCATCATGAAGTCCATTTCTCCTCGGCCGATCTGCTCAACATTTTTGGCGCTCTCATCGATCATTACGACGAGCCCTTTGCGGACGCTTCGATGTTTCCGACATTCGCGGTTTGCCGCTCTGCCCGTCAGCACTGCAAGGTAATGTTGTCCGGCGATGGCGGAGACGAATGTTTTGGCGGTTACCGACAATTCTTTTCTCACTCTCGCTGGCATTCTGTCCGCCGTTTGCCAGGCATTCAGCTTGCTGCTGACCTGCTGCTTCGCCGCTGGAATACTCGATGGCGTGGTACTGGCCTGCTGAATTTTCTGCATAAGAATGATTGGCAGCTTCTTTATCCTGAGGCGGAACGTGCTTCGGCCCTTTCTTGCTTTCAGCCTGAACATCAAGAGTGTGCGCTGACGGGCTTGCAGGAACTCAAAGATGAAGCGTTGCGGCACGCGCGTCTGAGCTATCCGCTTTCCGCAATGGAAGACACAGCCAACAGATATCTACCCGAGCAGATTCTGGTCAAGGTAGACCGCGCCAGCATGTTTAGCGCGGTCGAATGTCGAACCCCGTTCTTGGATCGTGGGCTCTTCGCATTCGCCGCAACCTTGCCTGTCGAGTATCACATCGCCCACCATCAGGGTAAAGCGCTGCTACGCCGTTGCTTACCGGATTGGGTCCCGCCCGACGTACGCTGGCGCCGAAAGCAAGGATTCACGCCGCCGCTCGACACCTGGTTTCGAACCAGCCTGCGCCTCCAGATGGAGGAGGCAATCGAAGATATTTCGCGCCGGCTCCGCCATGTGATCCTCCCAAGCCGAGTTGCCGACCTCTATCGACAGCATCAGGCTGGCGCTGATCGAAGTCCGCTGCTGTTTCGCTGGCTGGTATTAAGCAGAAGCGTAAATCAAGCCCGGAGCGCGCACGCTTGAGTCTACAACGCATTCTGCCACTGGGTGACGCCGATTCCGCAGCATGCGAGAAACAGCAATGAATGCGACCGCTCGGTTGACACAAGAGCATCTTTCTCCACCGGCGATGGGCCTAACCCGTGTCATCAACAATTCTGTTGCTTTGCTCTTGCTTGACTTGCTGAACAAGGCCACTCCTCTCATCGTGTTCCCCCGCGTCGTTCGGGCTCTCGGACCGGCGGCCTACGGACAATTGGGATTCGCCGGCGCAGTCGCTGGATTTTTTGGCCTGCTGGCCTCTCCGGGATTCTCTACCTATGCGCTGCGAGAAGCAGCTAAGAACAGCGAAAAAGTTTCATTCCTGGTTAAACATGTTCTCGGGGCAAGGGTTGTGTTTGCTGCTGGCGCGTACGCGCTACTCGCGCTGTTTACCTTGTTTCTTGCTCCGCCGGATGGCCAGACACGTCTTTTGATCATGCTTTCCGGTCTGGCTTTCGTGGCCGGCAGTCTTGACACCCAGTGGATTTTCGCCGCTCGCTCGCGCATGTCGATGATTGCGGTACAGGGTGCGCTGGCACAGCTTGCCTATGCTGGCTTGATCCTCGCGCTGGTTCGCGGTTCCCGCGACGCGTGGATTGTTCCATCAGCAACCTTACTCTCCTTAAGCCTCAGCATTCTGTTGATATGGCTGCCTGCGCGCCGCCAGTATCGTATTCCCCTGCCAGAGATCTCGCCACAAAGTTGGGGCCTATTCCTGCCGATCTGCCTGGTCATGGGATTCTCCAGCCTCATGTCAATGATCTATGACCAGATTGATGTCGTCATGCTGAAGTATTTTCGAGCCGACGCAGAACTGGGAACATACGTGGCTAGCTATGGTCTGATGACCATGGCAATGTCTTTCCTGCCGATCTTAGGCCAGGTGTTTCTGCCGTTGCTTTCCGAGACCGCGGGCCAGGATCGAAATGCAGAGAATCGCAATGCTGAGAAAAGATATCTGCGCTGGTTCGGCAACGCGATCATCGGGCTGGCTCTACCAATCGCGGTCGGCGGCTTTATTTTGGCCGTTCCCCTCACCCAGCTTGTCTTCGGAAGCCAGTATTCCGGTTCCGGAATCCTATTCCGTTGGCTGATGCTGACCATCATTACGGGGTCAGCCGCAAGCTATTGCGGCGCTCAACTCATACCCAATGGACGGGAAAAAAAATATCTAGTCGCGGTCCTCGCCGGAGCGTCAACGAATGTTGCGTTGAATCTGCTCTTTATTCCCAAGTACGGAGCCCTGGCGGCGGCTTTCACAACGGCCTTCAGTCAAGGCGTTGTGGCACTCATGAACTATTATTTCGTCAAGGATCTGACTAGGCCACCTGTGCTCGCCGCTGTAGCAATGTCGGTTCCCGCCACCTGCGTTATGGCATTCAGTCTCCTCATCATGCGGGTGCTCTTTCCGGTTCATGTCTTGGTACTAGTCACTCTCGGAGGGTTCGCATACCTTGGTGTTTACGCGTTAAGTCTAAATCTGTGGAATCGAATCAGCGCTCCGGTAAAACTACTTTGAATGCAGGCGGTAAGTCGTGAACAATTCATCGCTATCATGCAAAATCGGCTTACCTGCGCAAAGCGAGCAGCAGCCCATTCGTGACGCCGCCGGAGACGCCGCCGGAAGGAACTACTGGAATTCGATCTGGAAAAAGTTGCCACCCGTGGAGCGCTATGATGGCCCGGCCTATGAGCATCATCAGGTGCTGTCGAGATTTCTCTCCCCTGCCGGCGGCGGCAACGCCATTGAAATTGGATGTGGCACCGGCAACTACATGATCTACATAAACAAGGAATTCGGATACCGCGTCGACGGTCTCGATTACTCGGATAACCTGGAATATGTTCGAGCCAATTTGTCGTACAACGGTATCTTGGACGCCGAACTCTTTAGTGCTGATTTCTTTGAGTTCTTGCCGCCCAAGAAATATGACCTCGTCCTGTCAGGCGGCTTCGCCGAGCATTTTGACGATCATGAGTTGGTGGTGAGGAAACACGCCGAATGGGCAAAGCCACGGGGACTCGTAGTCATCATCGTGCCCAATTTAACCCACATTCACCGGTTACTTTGTGGCTGGTTTGCTCCCGATGTCCTGCGCGTCCACCGCTTTCCGCTGATGCGTCGTGAGGTAATGCGTCAAACACTGGAGAAGGCCGGTTTGCACGTACTGCATTGTGAATATCACAAAACGTTCCGTCCCACCTACCAACTGCCAATGATCATGAATTTTTCAGCCCGCGCGCTTCAAAAATTGTTGCAGATTTCCGGGCTCGATGACATAGGCAATCGTTTCGGTAGTCCATACTTGATCTCAGTCTCCAGGAAGAATTGAGCACTTATGCACGGGTTAGCGGCCATTGCACAACCGGATCTGCAGACGGTAGACCGCCCGCTAAGAGAAAACCGTCGCGAACCCGTACTGCGAGTCCTCACTCTCACATCTTTTTATCCCACGCTCCCCGACGATGCTGCCGGTTGCTTTATCGCCGAACCTCTGCGGGCGATGCAAGAGTGCGGAATCAACTCTTGCGTCCTGGCCGTGCAGCCATTTCATCGCAGTGGGCCAGGATCGAAGGGCATCACTCCCGCCGCAACCTGGATCCGTTATGCTTCTATCCCGGGTGGAATCGGTCTTGCTTCCTCTGGAGCGTTTCTTTACGCGAGTCTGATTTCCAAGGTACGCAAGTGGCACCGCTCCCAGCGGATCGATCTGATCCACGCTCATGCTGCCCTGCCGTGCGGGCATGCTGCGGTGCTTTTGAGCCGGGAATTGAAAATCCCATGCGTCGTTACCGTTCACGGTCTGGATGTGTTCTTTGACAACCAGGTTCGTGGCTACGCCGGACAATGGTGCAGGCGCGTTGCGCAATTCGTCTATGGTTCGGCGTCACGCGTGATTTGTATCAGTGACAAGGTTGCCAATAAGTTGGTCGATGGAGCTGCGGGCCGGGTAAACACGAGACGGGTTTACAACGGCGTAGAACCCGAAATGTTTTTCCCGGCCCCGATCGATTCCCTGTCCAACACTATCCTTAGCGTCGGCAACCTGATTCCGATTAAAGGTCACGAACTGCTCCTGCGGGCGCTCGCTACCATCCTTCCCCACTACCCACAGTTCTCCTGTGAGATTATTGGCGACGGTCCAGAGCGTAACCGCCTGACCCGACTGGCCGCCGACTGCAATATTGCCGGCCAGGTTCGCTTTCTCGGCCGTCAAAGTCGAGAACAGGTTGCCAACGCCATGCGCCGCTGTGTACTTTTCGCTTTGCCCAGCCGCTATGAAGGGCTGGGTTGCGTTTACCTGGAGGCAATGTGCAGCGAAAAACCCGCGATTGCTTGCCGGGGGCAGGGGATTGATGAAATTATCCGCCACGGAAGCAATGGCTGGCTTATCGATCCAGGGAATCTGCAACAACTGATCGCAGCGCTCGCGATACTTCTGCAAAACCTGACGCTTAGACGGCAGATGGGCGAGGCAGCTCGCCGCACCATCCTTCAGAACCTTACCTCAGCACATCAAGCTACTCAACTTGCGGCCGTCTACCGAGAGTGCGTCGTATGAGCTGCCGAGTGGTGATCATTACGGAGATCATCGCACCTTACCGAATTCCTGTCTTCAACGCGCTCGCCCAGCATAATGCGATCGATTTGCACGTGATCTTTCTGGCGGAAAACGATCCCACTCAGCGCCACTGGCTGGTTCATAAAGATGAGATTCGTTTTTCCTACCAGGTCCTTCCGTCCTGGAGACGAAGGATTGGCAGACACAACTTTTTGCTGAACTGGGGAATGGAACCGGCACTGCGGCGAGCGTCGCCGGATTTCGTCGTTTGTGGCGGCTACAACTACGTGGCCTCGTGGCAATCCCTGTATTGGGCACGGCGAAATGGCGTGCCATTTAGCCTGTGGACGGAGAGCACGACTAGAGACTTCCGCAGTGGCTATGTCTTGATAGAATTCCTCAAAATAGCATTCTTGCGCCATTGCGATTCATTTGTGGTGCCGGGAAAATCCTCAATCGACTATTTAAGGAATTGCGGCGTGCCAGCGGAAATGATTTTCACCGCACCCAACGCGGTTGACACGCAGTTCTTCGCACAGCGGGCCGCACTCATTCGCAAGAACGACGCGATGCATCGCGAGAAGCTTGGTTTACCTGCCCGCTTTTTTCTCTTTGCCGGCCGCCTGGTCCCAGAGAAGGGCATTTTTGATCTTCTCCGTGCCTATGGTGCGCTGGCGCCAGAAGTCAAAAAGAATATCGGTCTGGTGTTCGTCGGAGACGGTCCAGCACGGTCTGCGCTGCTTCAACGTGCAGCGGCAATGAATTCTGCATCCATCCAAATCGCGGGCTTCGCGCAGCGCGAACGTTTGGCTGCTTACTACGCACTCGCAGACGCCTTCGTCTTCCCCACCTACACTGATCCTTGGGGCTTGGTCGTGAATGAAGCTATGGCCTGTGCTTTACCCATCGTTGCTTCCAGCGCGGCCGGCAGTGTTCAAGACCTGGTCGAAAGCGGATGGAATGGTCGCGTGTTTACAGCCGGCGACGTCGGCCAACTGGCTTGTGCTATGGACGAACTTTCCCGCGATGCTCACCAGCGATCACTCATGGGGCAACGCAGCCGGAAACGCATTGAGCAATATTCGCCTGAAGCGTGGGCTGCTGGCATGGCCAATGCCTTGCTGCCGCGCCGGAGACACGCGGCGTGAGTGGCCACCCATCCAGATTCTTCTTGCCACTCATGATCGTTTTATCCTGCCTGTTCGCCGTGTACGCCGTGCTTTTTCGTCCGGCGTATTTCAGCAATTCCGATGAGCTTGCGACCCTTCTGTTTCTACAAGTACTGCTAGCGGCGATTTGGAACTACCGGGCGCGCTTTCTCCCTCTCCTGCTCGCGGTTTTCTTGTGGGCTGGCGTGGCTCTGCCCCTGAATATGGCATGGACTTCTGGCCGATGGATTGTTCTGGCTGTTGGCGCGTTTGCCGGCCTGGTTATCTATGCCAGAGATCAGCGGTACTCGTTCGTAACATTCCATCTGGTGGCATGTTTTTGTGTGTTAGCGGCCTTGGTGTCTGCAGCAGTGTCGGCCTATCCGAGTTTGGCTTTTTTTAAAACAACTAGCCTGCTTCTGCTCTTTCTCTATGGCTCCACTGGAGCGCGGCTGGCGGTAATGGGACGGGAAGCAAGTTTTTTTTCGAAGTTATTATGGGGCTGCGAGCTGCTCGTGTACCTTACGGCAATTTCTTATTTCATCTTTCGCGTCGAGTTTTTCGGCAACCCAAATTCTCTGGGTGCCGTGATGGGAGTGGCCGCAGCCCCGGTCTTGCTATGGGGAATTCTGAAAAGCGAACGGCCAACTGCCCGCTGGCGGCGCACATTCGCTTTCGCACTCGCGCTTCTCTTGCTCTTTAGCAGCTATGCGCGTGCCGGCATCGCTGGGGCAGCGGTAGCCTGCATTTTGGTGTGTATCGCTCTTCGCCGATATCGACTGCTCCTCAAGGGGACGGTCATTGCTCTGTTCCTAGCCGCATTCGTGGCAGCGGTGGCTCCTCTACACCAGCAACCGTCAGAGTCACTCGCATCTGCCTTCGTATACAAAGGTCGGCGGGAGGATGGGATTCTTGCGTCCCGCCAGCCCATTTGGGATGAGACCGTTTCGTCCATTCAACAACATCCTTGGCTGGGCAGCGGGTTTGGAACCAGTCCCACCACCAGCGAGGTGGTACAGCGACCTGAAAGCTTCGAATCGCTCCGTGAGGCGACGCGAGAGCATGGCAACAGTTACTTGGCGATTACGGAATGGGTGGGACTTGCGGGAGATGTTCCGTTCTTCGCGCTGGTCACTTTGACTGCTGTGAATGTCGGACGGGCCCTGGCGAAGATGCGACGGACCAGTAATATTCTTGCGCCCGCAATCCCGTTGGCGGGAGTCTTGGCAGCGGGTTTGGTGCATGCCGCTTTTGAGGACTGGCTGTTCGCACCGGGTTACTACCTTTGCGTCTTTTTCTGGACTCTGGCTTTCATTATGGTGGATATTCTTGCGGCGCCTGCCCCATCAGTGGCATCCGCCGGACAAAGTGCACCGCGCGCATGGACTCACATTCTTGGCACCGCGACAATTAGCCGATGATGCATCTCTTCCTCAACTGCCTCGCCGCCAGCGCCGGAAGTGGGCTGACCTATGTCCGGAATGTCGTGCCCCAACTCGCCGCCCGTCCGGAACTGCGGGCCACTCTGGCCCTGACTCCACAGTTAAGGGATGGGCTTGGCCATCCGCACAACATTTCATTTCTTGAAATCGAAATGCCGGTAGGGGCGGCAGGACGATTCTGCTGGGAACAGTCCCGGTTGCCCCGCATGATCCGGGAGAGTGGTGCAGATGTATTGATCTCGGCCGGCAACTTTGCCCTGTGGCGATCGCCCGTACCCCAGATTCTTCTTTCGGGAAACTCTCTCTATACCTCTCTCGATTTTCGTCGCGACCTTCGTGCCCGCGGGGCGTACGGCATCTGGCTGGACACTCGGGTTCGAGCCTTCTTCGCTCAGCGCTCGGTCCACTGGGCCGATTGCACCGTTGCTCCCAGCGAGGCTTTTGCCGATGCACTGCGGCGCTGGACGGGAAGCCACGTCATCAGCCTCTATCACGGCTTCGATCCGGAGATTTTCTTCAAGAACGAGGCCCGCCTGCCGTCCGCCATTCAGACCAAGATCAATTCCGGCAACAACCCTCTGCGCCTCATTTTCGTTAGCCACTACAACTATTACCGGAATTTCGAAACCTTACTGCGAGCTCTACCTTATATCCAGGAGCGCTTGGGTAGCCGAAGCGTTCAACTTTTCTTGACCTGCAAACTGTCTTCCGAGGAAGATTCTGGCTGCTATCGCGCCGAGGGCGCAGCTGCCTTGGTCCGCCGTCTTGGGATTTCGGATCAAGTCGTCGAACTCGGGGCCGTTCCCTATCACCTTCTGCAGCATGTTCTCCGCGCGTGCGATATCTACGTTACCCCCGCCTATGCCGAGACTTTTGCGCATCCTCTCGTAGAAGCCATGGCCTGCGGGTTGCCCATCGTGGCGTCCGATCTGCCCGTGCATCGCGAGATATGTGCAGACGCCGCCGTGTATTTCTCGCGTTTTTCTCCCCAACTGCTCGCTGACAGAGTCCTGCAGTTAGAACAATCCGCAGCCCTGAGAAAAAAGCTTGTCGACTGCGCATTGAGGCGGTCTCGTGAGTTTTCTTGGCATCATCACGTCGATCACATCCTCTCGCTGGCCCACAGCCTCAAACGCTCCAAGATTAGATGTCCTCGCGCGGCCTAGTTAAACGAAAGCGGGCTGCGAGTCTTAGCTCTCGCGCAGCAAGTTAATCGGCGCACGCAGCCCTAGCCGCCGACGGCATAGAGATTGGCGGATTTAAACTGTAGTAAGCCACCACACTTTCAATAATGTCATCCAGCGATTTGGTGGGTGCATAACCGAACCAGCGATTTGCTTTCGAAATGTCTGGCACGCGCCGCTGCATGTCCTCGAAGCCTGCGCCGTAGGCCTGATCGTAGCTAAGGTATCTGATGGTGCTTGTCGAGTGGGTTGCCCGGATGACTTTCTCCGCCAGCTTACGAATGGTCACTTCCTCGGTGTTACCGAGATTGAAAACCTGCCCGATAGCTGCATCGCAGAAGGCACATTGCACTAGCCCTTTGACGATGTCACCCACATAGGTAAAACAGCGGGATTGTTCGCCATTGCCAAACACAGTCAGGGGCTCGCCGCAAAGCGCCTGGTTAACAAGCGTAGGTAAAACCATCCCATAGCGGCCGGTTTGACGCGGCCCTACCGTATTGAAAAGCCGCACAATCGTGACCGGAAGTTTTCGTTCGCGATAGTAAGCCAGCGCCAGAAACTCATCAATCGCCTTCGAGCAGGCGTAACTCCAGCGCCCTTTTGTGGTTGGCCCGAGCACAAGATCATCCTCTTCAGAAAAAGGAAACTTTGTGGACTTGCCGTAAACCTCCGAGGTGGAGGCGATCAGCACACGCTTCTTTTTCTTGGCCGCTAATTCCAATACCAGTTCAGAGCCACCAACGTTGGTCTCAATGGTGCGCACCGGCGATTCCACGATGTT
Source organism: uncultured Acidobacteriota bacterium (assembly GCA_963696635.1). Lineage (GTDB taxonomy): Bacteria > Acidobacteriota > Terriglobia > Terriglobales > Acidobacteriaceae > JABDBE01. The sequence goes on along the minus strand of CAVOKX010000014.1, from coordinate 222,464 downwards.
GAGTACACCTACCGCAGCAGCCAGATGGCACACGATCTCCGCGCCGTCGATTAACTCCGCGAGTAGGGGTTTGTCGAAAATAGTGTCAATGCAGTAATGAAAACGGCGATTTTCCTTGGCCTCGCGAATGTTCTCCATGCTCCCGGTCGAGAGATCATCGATGACGGTGACGTCGTGCCCCTGGCGGAGAAGATAATCTGAAAGATGCGAGCCGATGAAACCGGCCCCTCCTGTGATCAGAATGCGCATGTAACCCCGTGCGCCGGAATTTCCTTTTTGGACTCCATATTGTTACCCAGTCTATGTCAACTCGCCGTCCCAATCGTGGTTGAAAAACGGTTTTCATCCGCCACGTCTCCAAAATGTCAACAGATCAAAGCGACGAAGTCCGGCCAGTTTCCTCTGTCATCCTTTCTGTCATATCCGAGCCGACGCTGCCGACGGTATTATCTTCCTGCTGATTTGATATCCACTATGCAGACTCTCGATGAACCGAAATTTATACGAGCGGCTCGTGACGTGCTCCTGCCCGCGACTGTAATCATTCCTGTCCGTAATGAAGCACGGAACTTGCCTCGCTGCCTGGAATCTGTGCGCGAAGCCGGTGAGGTTTACGTCATCGACTCCGGTAGCATCGATGAAACTGCGGATATCGCACGCGCCTTTGGCGCGAAGGTTGTGCAGTTTCACTATCACGGCGGCTGGCCCAAGAAACGTCAGTGGGCCATGGACACGCTTCCGCTCGCTTATGACTGGATTCTTCTTTTGGATGCCGACGAAGTCTTGACACCGGAATCAGTGGAAGAAATCCGGCATGCTGTTCAGGATCCTCGCTACGACGGCTATTACTTCGCTTTACGCATGTATTTCCTGGGACGGGTACTTTGCCATGGGGATGCCAGCTTTTACACCAGCGCTCGACTGTTTCGCCGTGGCAAGGGCCGCTTCGAATGCCGGTTCAAGGATCAGGATGCGTCGATGTGTGATATGGAGGTGCACGAACGTGTGGTGGTCGAGGGAAGAACTCGCAGATTGCAAAATCCGCTTGTCCATCACAACGTGAATTCTCTTTCGCGCTACATCCTGAAACACGATGAATACTCGAACTGGGAAGCGCGGGTATGGCTCGCGGGTGAAAACGGTTATCGCGACTTGCCACCCTCTCTGTTCGGAACCCAGGCGCAGCGTCGCCGCTGGTTGAAAAAAAACTGCCTGGCTCTGCCCGGTTCCCCCTTTCTGTTCTTTCTGTATAAGTATTTTTTCCGGATGGGATTTCTGGACGGGGTGCCGGGGCTGATTTACTGCGGATTTCAAGCCATACAGCTCTTCCATACCAAGGCCAAGATTTACGAGTTGCGCACCAGCAAGGACTGATCTCAGATGTGCGGCATAAGTGGGTTGTTCGATTGCGGAGATCGCGACACTCTGGCGCGCATGACGTCAGTGCAGGCCCACCGCGGGCCTGACGATGTCGGTCTGTGGGAACGGCGATTCCCCGACGGCAGCTATGTCGGCCTGGGCTCACGTCGCCTGGCGATCATCGATCTCTCACCCAGCGGACACATGCCAATGTGCAACGCCGATCGTACCCTGTGGATCACCTACAACGGCGAGATCTACAATTTCCCCGCCCTGCGGCGTGAATTGCAAAGCAAGGGCCATCGTTTTGTTTCCGGCACTGACACCGAAGTTGTGCTGCATCTGTACGAGGAGGAAGGCTCGGAGTGCGTAAAGCGATTGAATGGCATGTTCGCATTTGCCATTTGCGATCTGCGCTCGGCTGTGCCCGAGTTATTTTTGGCGCGCGACCATTTCGGAGTAAAACCGTTTTACTATACGCACTTCGGACGCTGCTTTGCGCTCGCCTCTGAAATCAAAGCGTTGCTCGAAGTGCCCGGAGTCGACGCCGAACTCGATCCGGAATCCTTGCATCAATATCTAACCTTCCTATGGGTTCCCGAACCCAAGACCATGTTTCGCGGTATCCATAAACTTCCACCCGGTCACTGTGCGACTCTTCGAGATGGCCAGCTCCGCTTGACAAAATATTGGGACCTGACCTTTCCTCCAGCGGATGCCAACTATCCTCGTTCAGAACCAGAACTGGCGGAAGAGATTCGTGCGCGCTTCCGCCGCTCGGTCGAAGCTCAGATGGTCGCTGACGTTCCCATCGGTGCATTTCTCAGCGCAGGGTTGGATTCATCGAGCATCGTGGCGATGCTGGCACACGCTGCCGGGCGGCCGCTTCGCACGTATACCATCACCTATCCGCCGAAGCATCGCGTCGGCGAAAACGCGCTCGACAATCCCAACGTACCTGCCCGCCTGGCCCGCCGCCTCGGCTTCGAGAACCAGCAAATCATGGTTGAGCCTGATGTCGCTCGTATGCTACCGCGGCTGATCTGGCACATGGACGAACCGGTAGCTGATCCCGCCATTATTGCGGCGTATCTAGTCTGCCATGAGGCACGCAAGCAAACCACGGTTTTGCTCTCCGGCGTCGGCGGCGATGAATTGTTTGCCGGCTACCGTAAGCATTACGCGCATTATTGGGCGCAGGCGTATCAGAAGATTCCGTTGGCATGTCGTCGATGGATCGATGCTTCACTGACAAGTCTGCCCAACCTGCGCGGTACTCATGCCAAGGGAAGCATGCGGCTGGCAAAAAAAATGGCCCGCAGTGCTTCTCTGCCGCCTACCGAACGCTTCGTAGCGAACTGCACTTACTTGGATGCCCACCAGAAAGCAGCCCTCTACACACCCGCTTTGTGGGATGAGATCAGGGGTTTCGACCCCGCCGCTCGCCATTGGGCGAGTTTCGATGCAGGTGCGGGATGCCGACTTCCTCAACCAAATGCTCTATCTTGACACCAAGATTTTCATGCCGAGCCTCAATCTGAACTATAACGACAAAATGAGCATGGCTTCGTCGGTCGAGGTGCGTGTGCCTTTTCTCGATCGGGAACTCGCCGAATTTGTTGCCTGGAATGTGCCGCCCAGTTCGAAGCTCAAAGGATTTCTTCGCCCCACCACGAAACACATTTTTCGGGAGGCTATGCGGGATGTTCTGCCCGAGGAAGTATTAAATCAACCGAAGGCTGGTTTTGCCGCACCCGTTGATTACTGGCTGGCCCACGACTTAAGAGAAATGGTAGACGACTTACTTTCCGAATCGCGAGTTCGCCAGCGCGGCCTGTTCCGCCACCAAGCCGTGTGCGCGTACATCAATGAGCACCGGAGCGGAAAGCGCGACTGGTCGATGCAAATCTGGCAATTTCTCACGCTCGAGTTGTGGATGCAGACTTTTTTCGACGGTCGCGCGAAGCACACGGCCGCAGATGGGATTGCCGTTCCGCGAGTGGCTATCGCATGAAGCAAACACTACCGCTCAACCAATGCTGATCTTGGGACTGAACATGTTTCATGCGGACGCCTCGGCTGCACTCGTGCAGGACGGCGAGGTCCGATTCGCGATCGCTGAAGAACGCCTGAACCGTATTAAGCATTACGCGGGCTTTCCCTCACTTGCCATCAAGGCTTGTTTAGATTTCGCTGGAGTAAAGATTACAGATATTGATCACGTGGCTATAGGCCAGGACAGCGATGCCCATCTTGCAAAGAAAGTTCAATACGCGCTCGTTAATCCCGCCAAGATCCTGAATTTCATCCGCTTGCGCCGGCGTAAGCAACCTATGCGTGATGTTCGTTCACTACTGGCCAAGGCGCTCGATGTGGATCCCAAAACGCTTCGCTTCCAGGAGCACCACCTCGAGCATCACATCGCGCATATTGCAAGCGCTTATTACTGCTCCCCGTGGGATAAGGCCGCAGGGTTCAGCTACGACGGTTCCGGAGACTTCGTTTCTACCATGATGGCGCGCTGCGAAGGCAGTCAGATCGAGGTGCTAGATCGAGTTTTCTTGCCTGACTCCCTCGGCAGTTTCTATACGATGATTTGCGAGTTCATCGGCTACCCGCAGTACGGCGATGAAGGCAAGGTTATGGGCCTCGCGCCTTATGGAAGGGACACACTGTGCGAAAAGCTGGCCCAAGTTATTGGTTTAAAAAACGGCAGCTTCAATCTTGACCACCGTTTCTTCAAACCCTTAGGCAGCAATCAGGGAATGCAGGTTCTACCGGACGGTACGGTCCGGTTGGCGCGGCACTTTTCCGATCGGATGGTGAAAGCTTTTGGTGATCCCCGTCCGTCGCACTCGCAAATTACTCAGCGCGAGATGGACCTTGCCTACGCTATGCAGCGCCGCTTCGAAGATATATTCTTCCACCTGCTCAACCAACTTCACCAGCGTGTGCCGTTTCAGGATTTAGCCTTGGCAGGCGGATGCGCGCTCAACAGCGTTGCCAATGGAAAGCTGTTCACGCGAACCCCTTTTCGCCGTACCTGGATCCAGCCTGCTGCTGGCGATGAAGGATTGGCCATTGGCGCGGCTCTCCACACTTACCACGCTGTTCTCAATCAGCCGCGCCGTTTTGTGATGAAGGACTCCTATCTCGGTCCCGAGTTTTCTGACGCTCGTATCGAATCCGATCTAAAGAAATTCGGTTTGCGTTACGTCAAACTGGAACGCGAACCGCTGCTCAACTTCGTCGCCCAAAAGATCGCGGCGGGCAACGTTGTAGGCTGGTTTCAAGGACGCATGGAATGGGGGCCCCGCGCGCTGGGTAACCGCTCGATACTGGCTCATCCCGGTTTGCCCGGAATGAAAGATGTCCTTAATGCGCGCATCAAGCAGCGCGAGTGGTTTCGCCCTTTTGCACCGTCGATTATCGAGGAGCGCCAGCGCGAATACTTCGAGCACGATTATCCCTCACCATTCATGCTGCACGTGTACAAGATTCGCCCAGAAAAACGCGTCCGGCTTTCCGCTGTCAATCACGTCGACGACACCGGTCGTTTGCAGAGCGTCAGCCCTGAGGAGAATCCGCTCTACTACGAATTGATTCGCACCTTCGACCGCAAAACCGGAATTCCCGTGCTCTTGAATACCAGCTTCAACGAAAACGAACCGATTGTCTGCCAACCCGAGGAGGCCATTGATTGCTTTAAGCGCACCCGCATGGACGTTCTCGCCATCGGGCCTTATTTAACTTTGAAAACTGAGAACTAGCAATTGGCAATGTAATGGCTGCCCATTCAACTTACGCGGTTGTGCTCGAACTTAATCCTGAACTGAATCCAGTTCAAATCGCTGCCTTCCCTCGCCTACGGGCCCTCGCCTGGCACAATGACGTGCTCTACGCTTCCCAAGGTTACGCGCTACTTCGCGCTACAGTGGAAACGAACGCTAGTACCATCGAGTGGGAACACGTCGGGCAATACCGGCCTGCCGCATGGCGAGCCATCACTTCATCTTTCCGGCTGGCATCGCGTTTTTTTCGCGATGGTTTCCACGCACTCGCCGCCTTGTCCTCAGGGCATCTAATCGGGGCTGTGCCGCACGCCATTGTGACTCAGTCGCCGGGAAGCACGGAATTTCAGGTGTCCCACAAGTTGCTGCGCGGCACTCGTCCCCTGCACCTTGCCACCGCGCCTGGTGGCCACATTTTCTGGGGAGAATATTTTGACAATCCTCGGCGCGACGAAGTTCACATTTACGTATCCACCGACCGAGGCGCTCATTGGGAGGTGGCCCACACATTTCCCAAAGGTGCCATCCGGCATGTCCACAACATCGTTTACGATGAATGGGAAGATTGCTTCTGGGTGCTCACCGGCGACCATGGCCCAGAGTGCCGTATTCTCCGCGCCTCATGCGACTTCAAAAACATGGACATCGTTTTATCTGGCGACCAGCAAGCCCGAGCCGCCGCACTGGTTCCTACCCCCGACGCGCTCTACTTTTCCTCCGACACCCCGCTCGAAAGCAATCATGTCTACCGTCTTGACCGCCGCGGAAATCTCTCAACAGTGGCGGAACTGAGCAGTTCTTCGATCTACGGTTGTCGGGTAAGAAATGCCCTTTTTTTCTCCACCATGGTTGAACCGAGCATAATCAACGCCAGCCGCGACGTATGTCTCTACGGCAGCCTTGGCGGCGCTCATTGGCAACCCCTGCAGAAATGGAAAAAAGATCGCTGGCCCATGGGTTTGTTTCAGTATGGCAATGCGATTCTGCCTGATGGCAAGAACAACACGAATCTGCTCGCCGTCACAACGATTGCCGTTGAAAGAGCCGACCTCGAAACCAGCATCTGGCGAATATGAACAGCCAGATCAAGGGGGAATCCCGCACGCTACCGCTTCCGCGCTTTTGTCATGCTAATGTCCAGTTGTGAGCCTGCTGCAATACTATCGACGCATTTTCCGTGCTTATTTAGTTCCGGGGAACAGCCACCTCACCTTCTGGCATGAAACGCCTCGTGCGAATCCTGGCGCGAGCATCCACCAGCTTGGCGAGTACTACATGTTGTTCGCCGAGAAGGCGGATTATCCGGGCGACCACGATTCCGCCGGCATTCCGATGCTCAACTACCATGGCAGGATCGGCCTACAGTACAACCCCATTGCGATTGCCCAGTGGGGATTGGGCAACTACAACCACTTCTGTCAGAGTCAGTGTGACGAACCAAGGAAGAAATTCCTCGCCGCCAGCGACTGGCTCTGCGCTCATCTTGAACTGAACTCGCTTGGATCGTGGGTATGGAATCACTACTTCGACTGGGAATATCGTACGCTGCTGAAAGCGCCCTGGTACTCCGCGCTCGCCCAGGGCCAAGGAATTTCTCTGCTGGTTCGCGCCTATCGGGAGACCGGGGCCGCGGCGTATCTCGAAGCTGCTGAGCGCGCATTTACGAGTTTCCTCAAGTCCACGAGCGAAGGCGGCGTGACCTTCACCGATGCTCGCGGTAACCTCTGGTTCGAGGAATACGTTGTTTCGCCGCCCACTCACATTCTTAACGGGCTCATCTGGGCGGCTTGGGGTGTCTACGACTATTTTCTGCTGACCGAAAGCCGCGCCGCACGGGAGTTGTTCGCGCAGGCCGTGCTCACCCTTCGCGCAAATCTTGATCGTTACGATCTCGGTTTCTGGTCGCTGTATGAGCAATCGGGCACGCTGCTCCCCATGGTCGCCAGCCCCTTCTACCACCGATTGCATGTTGTACAGTTGCGCGTCCTGCATCGTCTCACCGGAGATGAAATATTCGCCCGCTACGCCGATAAATGGGAGGCCTATGCGCGCAGCCCTGCCAAGCGCACCCGTGCTCTTTGCTACAAGAGCGCGTTCAAGCTTGGCTATTACTAGAAACTCGTGAAAATTCTCTACGTATCACAATACTTTCCGCCGGAGATGGGAGCACCCGCTGGCCGGGCCGCGGAGTTATCACGTCTCTGGGTGGAAGACGGCCATGAAGTCGGGGTTCTAACTGGCTTTCCCAATCATCCTACGGGAATTGTGCCCCCCGAATATCGCAACAGTTTTCGTGGCCTGGTAACACGCGAGATCTACCACGGCGTCAACGTAGTTCGCACTTGGCTTCTTCCCTTCCCTAATCGCGAAGCATACGAGCGCATGTTGAACTACGGCTCGTTCTGCATTTCTTCCGCCATTACCGGCGTGTTCCTGGATCGGCCCGACCTCGTAATCGCCACTTCCCCTCAACTCCTGGTCGGGCTTTCAGGTTGGTGGCTGGCCCGCTATCATGCGGTGCCATTTGTCTTCGAGGTTCGCGATCTGTGGCCCGAGTCTCTAGCCGCCGTTGGCATGAGCAGCCCCAATTCGCCGCTCCATCGCTCGTTGGCGAAGATTGCGGGATTCCTTTACCGCAATTGCGATCGTCTCGTAGTCGTCACTCCGGCCTTTAAGGAATATCTGATCGAACACTGGCGCGTTCCTGAAGACAAGATTTTCGTCGTCCAAAACGGGGTCGAAACAAGTCTGTTCAGTAGCCTTGCCCCCAACCTTGCGATCAGACGAGAGCTGGGCGCGGAAGAGAAATTCATCGTCTCTTACATCGGTACCCTGGGCGCTGCCCACGGTTTGGAAACTCTGCTGGAAGCGGCGTCCTTGTTGCTATACAGAGCGCCCGAAGTTCTATTTCTGCTGGTCGGCGAAGGGGCTGAGAAAGCGGGCATCATGTCTTTGGCCCGTTCGCGTCGACTCTCGAACGTGTGTTTTGTCGGTCAGCAGCCTCGCGAAAAAATCCCGGCTTACATTACCGCCTCGGACGCATGCATGGTCCTGCTCAAAAAGACCGAGCTCTTCAAAACCGTTCTACCCACGAAAATGCTGGAATTTATGTCGTGCGCTCGCCCGGTGATTCTGGGTGTGGATGGTCATGCGCGCAAAGTTATGGAGCAAGCCAACGCGGGCATATTTATTCCGCCTGAAGATCCCGTCGCGCTGGCAAACGCGGTCGCGCGACTTGCTGCTAATCCGGCCCTGCGCGAAACTCTAGGCTACAACGGCCGCCAGCACGTTCTCCGCTATTTTTCCCGCCAAAATACCGCCAAGCTTTATCTCAACTTATTGCAGGATTTGTTGGGGAAAGATGAACGCCGCGCAGCAGCCGCGGCGTAGCATGGCTCGCCACTTCAAAAATCCGGCACGCTCCTGCCTTTTTCGATTCTTCGGCGCTAACTACTCCATGGTCTTTCACCGTCCCTGCAAGCTACAACGGCGAAAGTTCGTCTTGTTTCTGTTCCTGCTTTTCCTTGAGGAATCTTCTTTCCAAGAAGTCTCTTGCCAAGTCCCGGCCACCCATGCCAAACGCGATGGCAAGGCCAAGCATCAGCGCGCCGAAGGCAATCGCGAACGCGACCAGGATTGTCCTCTCGGCCAACCCAAGTTGCTCGAATGCCATCGTCACTGCAAAAATAACAATGATGGTTCGAATCAAGGTTGCTAATAGCCGAGGCGAGGGAGAGTCAGCATTGACGGCTGCAAGAAGTGCAGCCCGCGAAAAGAAACTTGCCGCCACCAATCCGAAGAAAAAAATAAACAGTGCCGCGAATAGCCGCGGCAGGTAGAGAAAGAACCTTGATATATATTCCTGCAAGCCGACAATGCCGAGCACTTGCACGCCTAGCAGGATGAACCCCAACCACACCACCCAAAAGACAACCCGACTCAACAGTTCGCTGGACGAGGGCAAGGCCAGCTTGTTCAGAAGTTGAGTGGTGCCCGCATTGTCAGCGAGCCTGTCGAACTTCACGATGCGCAGTATGCCCCGCAGAACGACTTTCAGCCCGTATGCGATCACCCATCCCAAAAGCGCAATGATCAGCATTGCCAGCAGACGCGGCAGAAAGTGCGCGAAACTCCTGGCCAGCTCCTGCATCGCGTGATCCAGCTCTCCCATTATCATTTCCCACATATTGACCTCACTCTCTCGCATTCCACAGTTCAAGCAAGTACGGTTTCAAGCGCTCAAATGTCAGGCACAGTGCTTCGACATTCGCTTCCACTTCCTCCCCGGAGGCGTCGCGGTTTTCCAAAAGAAAGGTATAGACTTTTCCCCGATACAAGGGAGCCAAAGCCTGGATGATATGGTCGCGATTGATCACGGATTTGTAGTACGACGACGCAAACTCATAAGCGGTTTTCGCCCACAGCTCATGCGAATATCTGAAGTCTTCTTCCGGGAGCTTGGCGATATCTTGGACGTTGGTCAGCGTCTGGGCCGACAGGATCGCCCCGAGAACAGGCTCAAGTTCAGCCACGCCAGAACCGAACTGCTGATAAAGCCGCTTTCGATTTACTCGAATCGGCTCCGTGGTTAAGTCATACTCGGCGCCACAGGTGGGAATCCTTTCCGTTTCGCGGTTTGCACTCCAATATTCAAAGTTCGGTTCCAACGACCAGAAAAGCGTACCAACAGTCTGGCGCATCGCGGCCACCAGGTCCGCCGAGCCACGATCCAGATGCGGCTTGGTGCCCAGGAAGGTCTGATAAAGCCGGAACCCTCCAGCCATGGCGGCTATGGTCATGCGCATCTCAGTGCCGACGCCGCCCGCGTCGTGGTCCCAGACCTGCATCTCCTGAAGGCGACTGGCAAAGCGCTCGGAGAATGCGAATTCAACCGCATAGGGTTCCCTGACTGCCTTGCCATACAAAGCCCGGGTCATGGGATAAACCAGGTTGCGCAAAAGCAATCCGTCAAACTTATGCCTTTGGTAGACCGGCGTGATCAGATCGAAATTATCGTGGTAGATGGGGCGAAGAAGCCGCTCGATCCATTCTGGCGTGATGTTCGTCGATTCCGGCGAGACGATCGCACAAGCTCTGGCGCGCAATAATTCTGCAGACGCCAGAACGGTTCGCAGAGCAACGTCCGTCGCTGGGCCGTCGCCGTACACGGTGCTGATGCAAGGCAGGGTGCGCAAAGCATACAAGTCGGATGAATGCTGCAGATCGTTGATTGAGGCAGCGGCGACTACTTCACGCGTGCTGTCCTTCGATCCTCCATCGGCGTTAAGAATGACCGCGCGCTCCCTGGGGAAATACTTCAGCAGTCCAACCCGAATCGCCTGTAAGGTTTTTCCAACCGTCTCGGCATTGTTGTGCGTAGGCACACCGACCAGCAGGTCCACCTCGCCCACGCTGATCAATTGGCGAAGAAACTCATCCGTAAGCACACTGCTCTCGTCCAGAACAAAGCCCCCGTACGTGGTTGAGACGTTTACCGCTTCAGTTCTTCATCTCCTCATATCCGCCGCAAGCGGAACCAGAAGAACTGGTAAGGACCCATGGTCAGCAGGTAGGGTAAGTCCCCAATGCGGGGAAAAATATTCCTGCCAAACATCTCTACTAGGATATTGCCTTTATAACGCCGCAGGTCAAGTTCCACGGCCTGTGCAGAACTGGAGAGGTTATTTACCACCAGCACCGCTTCGTTCTTGAGTTGCCTGACATAGGCGAGCACGCGGTGGTTCGCGGGATGCAGAAACTCAATGGAGCCTCGACCGAAAACCTGCGTCGATTTTCGCGCACTTATGATGCGTTTCATCCAGGCCAGGAGAGAATGCCCGGAGCGTTTCTGCGCGTCAACGTTCACTGCCGGGTACCCATACACCGGATTAAGAATTAACGGCGAGTACAGGCCCTCCGGATCGGCGGAGGAAAAGCCCGCGTTCCATCCCCCATCCCACTGCATAGGCGTGCGCACTCCATTGCGGTCACCCAGGTGAATGTTGTCTCCCATCCCGATCTCGTCGCCGTAATAAATGATCGGAGTTCCCGGAAGGGACATCAGCATCCCATTCATCAGTTCCACCCGCCGTCGGTCGTTATCCAGAAGCGGAGCCAGCCGCCGCCGAATGCCCAGGTTCAGCCGCATCGCCTTATCCCCAGCGTAGGTGTCATACATGTAATCGCGTTCTACGTCGGTCACCATCTCCAGCGTAAGTTCGTCGTGGTTGCGCAGGAACAAACACCATTGACATGGATCTGGGATCGCTGGCGTTTGCTGCAGAATATCCATGATAGGCTTGCGATCTTCGAGCTTCACGCTCATGAACATTCGCGGCATAACGGGAAAGTGAAAGGCCATGTGGAACTCATCGCCATCGCCGAAATAAGGCCGAAGGTCAGCCGGCCATTGGTTGGCTTCGGCAAGCAGCATCCGTCCGGTGAAATGTTGGTCAAGCTTGCTGCGCAAGTCTTTGAGGATTACGTGGGTCTCCGGCAAGTTCTCGCAGGATGTCCCTTCGCGCTCGAGCAGATACGGAACCGCGTCGAGCCGGAACCCGTCGACTCCCATCTCCAGCCAGAAATACATGATCGACCACATCTCTTCCCGGACCGCGGGATTGTCGTAGTTGAGGTCGGGCTGATGGCTGAAGAAACGATGCCAATAATATGAGTTTGTGACCGGATCGCGCGCCCAGTTCGAGGTTTCGGTATCGAGGAAGATGATTCGCGCGCCCTTATAGCGGGTATCGGTGTCGCTCCACACGTACCAGTCGCGGCGCGGGTTGTCGCGGGAACTCCGTGATTCCTGAAACCACGGATGCTGATCCGAAGTGTGGTTCAACACCATCTCAACGATGACTCGTATCCCGCGCTCGTGAGCAGCCGCGAGAAAGCTCTTGAAGTCGTCGAGGGTGCCGTAACTCGGGTGGATCGATCTGTAATCGGCGATGTCGTATCCGTCATCCCGCAATGGTGAAGGAAAGAACGGCATCAGCCACAGCGCGGTGATGCCCAACTCTTGCAGATAGTCCAGTTTCTCCTGGAGACCGCGGAAGTCCCCGATTCCGTCGCCGTTGCTATCGTGGAAGGTCCGGACGTGGACCTGGTAAATGATCGCGTCTTTATACCAAAGCCCGTCTTGCGACAATGTCACAACGCTTGCTCCTTGTGTACTCCTACGTGTACGGAAAACAGTTGAGATGGCGTTTCGTCGGCGCGTGTCGCTCGACGAATGTGAGCTTTATTGCTTGCGAATCGAACTCTCTAATTATGCACTTTCAGGAGGGAATGGTTCAGGCTGGGCGTAATCCGGAGGCGTCTTGCGATTCGGAGCGGCTTGTCCCATTGCGGTCGAGAGACGGGTAATTGGTTCCGAGGATCGCGGAACTTTGTTCCAGTTCCGAGTTCGAGAGAATGAAGCACTGGTCACTGGACTGCGGTTGGGCCGCATCGCAGCGGTTTTTTCGGGAGACGATTTCGGGATTGCAAGAGTCTTTCAGGGTATACCCCCTCCCCCCGTGATCTTTTGGAATCATGGGGTTAGCGCCGGACTACCCTAAAAATCTTTGAGGAATAAGGACTTATACGTAAAATATTCCGGAATAAGGACTTAGACGCCGAACGTCGCCACTGGCGTTCCCGTTTCGGGAATAGCAGGGTTCGGGTCTACCGGCAGTTCAGGTTGTCAAAGAGCAAGTTCTATAGCCATTCTCAAATAGCTAACTGGATTCGTCTTATAATATCCTTGTTTCCGGGCGGGATCAAGAAAGAACGGTGGCGTCAGGAATTCCCAGGTTATCGTCCAAATGAACGGACGCGAACCTGCCGTAAAGGTGGGCCAGCTACCCTCCCGGCGACGGCCGCATGGAAAAATCGTGGGGATGTGGCGAAATCAGGACAGAACGTGCGGGGCTGAGCGGGGTTAGTCTCGCACGGAACTTGCGCGGGTGCAGCACGTGGTAGTTGGCACCAGCTTTCGCATGCAGGGGGAACCTCGTAGCTGGGTGAATGCGGGCAGTTATCCCGCGGCCTAGCTAACCCGTGCAGGGGATGACGGAAATTGGGATAGCGCTGGGGACGTTGGCAAGACTTTATTGCTGACTACGGGAGTCAACTTCTTCTCCTTGCCACTGTTACCGGACTCGGAGACAGCGCTCATGCCGCCCAGGCTGTAAGCATAGAGGACGACCTCAACCCGCTTGGAAACTCCCAGCTTGTCAAAGATGCGGAACAGATAATTCTTCACCGTGTGCTCGGTAAGGCCCAGTCGCTGCGCGATCTCGCGGTTGGACAATCCCTCGGCTACGCAGCGCACCACCTCGACCTCGCGACGGGAAAGCAAGGCGGTTCCGCGAGTGTCCATGACGCGCAGAGGCAGCGCTTCACCCAGCGCCTCCAACAAATAGCGCAGTTCGCGGCTGTTCGCCCAGATCTGACCTTCGGCGACGCAATGGATGCACCGGGCCAGTGACATCAGCGATTCACTGCGGCAGAAAACGCCGCGTGCGCTGGCGCGAAATGCCTCCACAACCTGGCTGCGTTCCGAGCTGTCGAGCAGCATTACCACGCGCGTCTCAGCATGCAGAGAGCGCAGTTCGCGGGCGACTTCGAAGCCCTTTCGCTTGTCGTCGTCCAGTTCGGCGCTGATCACCACCACCGCCGGTTTTTGCTTGGCCACGGCGGCGATAATTCCCCGCGCATCGGGCACTGGATCCAACACCTCGAAGCCTTTGTCGCGTTCGAGCGCTGCAGCCAGAAGTTGGCTGTTCATTCTAGTAGCGTCAGCGGCCAGAACTCGGATCATTTCAGAAACTTCAGGTAAGGCAATAGCGTGAGCCATAAGAATACAGACCACCTGTCGGGAGTTGCCCCTAGACTGTCCATTTCGTTGACTCAACACCTGCGAGATCAGACCACGCCCGCAGGGTTGAATTTTGTTTGGCCAGAAGTTTAAAAAACAACTGCAAGGACGGGTCACAAATGCACGGAGGAGAATGCCCCACCCCGATTAGCCTCCACCCCTAGTGGCTAATCCACTGAGACTTTAGTCTCACAAGTATACAGCGTAAATAGCACTTTCGTGCCATATGATAACAGTAAACCCGTAACCCTAAAGGTTCACCCTAATCCTATGAATCCAAATGGCATGCGAGACTCGAACTCGGTTTTGCAGCGCCCACCGCCCAAGCTGCGTTCGGAAAAACGGAACATCAGTCAGCCCAGGCCGGTTTGTCACGAATCGTGCCTCATTCTCAGTGCAATCCAAATCCCTTTTGCGCCATGCGCACAATCTCTCGGCCAATTGGCAGCGAAGCCGTAGCTGCCGGAGAGACAACGTTCCATACGTGCAGCATGTTCTGCGCACATAGAAATTGAAAGTCATCGACCAGCGATCCGTCCCGAGCCACGGCGGTCGCGCGCACGCCGGAACCGTCCGCCACTAAATCGGAACTGCCAACCTCCGGCAGCAAAGTTTGCAACGCGCGCACGAAGGCCGGCTTGTGGAAAGATCGATAAAATTCTCCGGCGCCGCTGCGCCAGTATTTTGCGGCCATCTGCCAGAACCCGGAATAGGCGAACGTGGTGGCCAGGTCGTGCAGGCTGAAATCGGTTCGCCGGTAGCCTTCTCGCTTAAATGCCAGCACGGCGTTGGGTCCGGCATCCACGCCGCCCCCAACTCGACGTGTGAAATGCACACCCAGGAATGGGAAACGAAGATCGGGCACGGGATAGATCAGTCCGCGAACCAGATGCTCCCTTGCCGGAACCAGGTCGTAATATTCGCCGCGAAAGGGCACGATCGTGACTTCGGTTTTTTCCCCCGCCAGACGGCTGACGCGATCGCTGTGCAGCCCCGCGCAGTTAATAACATATTTCGTTTGCAATGATCCGCGGGAGGTTTCGATCACGGTTTCTCCAGTGCTCCGGACGATGCCCGTGACTTCGGTTCCGATGTTTACCGTCCCACCCTGCGCGCCAATCAACTCGGCGTACTTTTGGCAGACGGCCACATAGTCAGTGATGCCCGTGCCCGGCACGTGCAGCCAGCCCGCGCCGCCGCAGTGGGGCTCAATCTCACGCGCCTGTGCCTTATCCAACATTTTCAGGCCGGCAATTCCGTTGGCTTGTCCGCGTTCGAACAATCCTTGCAGGCGCGGAATCTCCTCGGCAGTAGTGGCCACGATAATCTTGCCGCAGATTTCGACGGGAATGGCATGCTCACGGCAGAACGCCGCCATCGCGGCCGCCCCTTCCACGCACAACTTCGCCTTCAACGAACCCGGCTTGTAATAGATTCCGGAGTGAATTACGCCGCTGTTGTGTCCGCTCTGATGGCGGGCCACGCGGTCTTCCTTTTCGACCAGCAGCAGGCGCAGCCTGGGAAAGGCGCGGCCAAATTGCAGGGCAGTGGCCAGACCCACAATTCCGCCGCCGATCACCACGATGTCAAAACGCTGATCAGGCATCTGTAAGCACGCCTTCGTTCACCCGTCGAGGACGATGCTAACAAGATAAACAGAAAAGACGCTCAGTGCGCAAGGATGTAAGCGCGAACGTCCCGTTGTTGCACGCTGAGGAAGAAGCGCGATGCGCATCCGGCAGCCTGTAGGCGAAGAGCTAGTAGCTAGTAGCTTGCCTTTCTAGTTCACGGTTAGCGTCAGCATCGCCGGCACCGGAGGCACTCCGCTCATGGTCGCGCTCACCGTCATTGTGTAGGTTCCCGAAGGCGTGCCCGCCTGCCCGTTTCCACCCGTGCCATTACCTTGAAGGCCGCTACTGCAGGCAATTTCCAGCCAGATTCCTGGAAAGATAATCATAAGCAAACAGAAAAATACAAATCGCTTTCGTGGTCTTCCCCTGAGTCCGCCGCCAAGCACGATCATTCCCGGCAACAAAAGCCACAGTGAATAGATGAGTGCTCTGAGGGCACGTGCCGGATGCGCCGCCGCGATCACCGAGGCGGTGGTGGTGATGGTGAAGGTCACGTGCGTCTCCCCACTGCCTTTATTCACCTGCGTGGAGCTAAGGGTGCAGGTGCTCAACGGCGGGCAGTTGTCGGAAGCAGCCAGGATGACATTGTTGGGAAATTTGTCCCCGGACGGCGGCGCCACATCGAGGTCGTAAATCGCCGGCTGTCCGGCAGGCAGCGACTGGATTGCGGGGTTCGGTGTAATGGTGAAAGGAAAACTTGGGCCCGAGCCGCTGCCGGTCGAGGTGAAGGCCACAAGAATGGAGTGAGCAATTTTGTTGGCATCCGTACCCACGGCCGCAATATTGAAATTGTAGGTCTGAGGCACAGTGCTGCTTACGGTTACCGTGAACGGCGCTGGCAGTGCGGGACTCACCGTGGGCACCAGGTTGCTTGGAGAAACCGTGCAGCTCGGAGGGTGATTCGACCCGCAACTTAGATTCACCGGGCTGTTGTAGCAGTCTGAGCCCAGCAGATTCCCATTAAAGATCGTCGGCGTGTTCACGGACGCCGTTTGTGAAGTCGGTGTAACATCCATAGTGAAACCGGGCGTCGTATAAGAATTTGCGGTGAACGTTACCGGAAACTGATGCGAGGTCGCCAGCGAATCAGTGCCCGTGGCCACGATGTTGAAGTTATATATGCCACAGGCGCCGCTGCCCACCGTCACAACGAACGGCGCACCGCTCGGGGTCGGCACTACGTTTGCTGGCGCGGCTGAACAGGTTGGAGGCGCACCCTGTCCACAACTCACATTCACCGTGCTGCTGTAGCCGTTAAGCGAGGTCAGCACTCCTTTGAAATTTACCGTGCTGTTCACGTATGCCTGCAGCGATGGGTTCGTGATCACCAGCGAGTAGTCGAGTGTAATCGTCAACGACAAGCTTTGCGTTTTCGTCGGGCCATTGGTCACTGATCCATTGATCGTGATGGGCGCCGTCCCGCCCGTTGCGCTCGCGGTTGTGCTAATAGTCAGCGTCACTGCGACCGGGCTGCTTGCCGTAGGATTCACCGAACTTACTGGTTGATTGTCAACCGAGAAGTTGCACTTCGCGCCCGAGGGTAAGTTCCCGCAGGATAGGTTTACGGTGTCATCGAAAGATCCTTGCGCCGTCACCTGAAACGAGACCGGCGCGGAAATGCTTGACGGGGCTACTGTGACGCTCGCGGGCAAAGGAGCGGTCAGATTGAAGTCCACCACCTTCAAGGTAAAGAAAGCATCGTTTTGCAGGTGGGATGGATCCTCGCCAGAGCCATGGAGGTCGAAAAGGTAATCGCCCGGCGTCGCGGTAGCGCTCACCGTAGCGGTAAGGGATGTTCCCTGCGGAGGTGGTGCGGGAATCACCCTGGTGGGCGTGACCGAGCAAGTGGAAGGCGTACAACTCAGGTCAACGTAAGAGTTATAGCCGCTCAGAGCGAAGATGGTTCCGGTGAAAGGCGGTACGGCCTGGCCCGCGAATACCGTGATCGGGCTATTCGAAATTGTCAGGAAATAATCTGGACCGAGCGGAAACTCCCACACTCCTCGCCCGTAAGTCGAGGCACGCAGCAGCTGAGCGGAATCCTGCTGCGTGAATATGCCCAGCGCAGTTACAGCAAGATTGGGCAGATAACCACCCGGCGCTCCCACCTCGGCCCAGTTTGGCGGCGGGGAACTGGCGGTAGGGGTCGAGAAGACGCCCACGTCTGTGCCCACGTAGACCACCCCTGGCGTGTTAGCCGACCGAGGGTCTACCACGATGGAGTTCACAGGCGCGTTGGGCAGGTTGCCGGTGAAATCGATCCACGAGCTTCCGCCGTTCGTTGTCTTCCATACATGCGAAGCCGGGAACTGCGTTGTGCTGAAACCCATAATGCCGACATAGGCGGTGGCCCCGGCAGAATCGGACGTGTCAATTGCGATGCTGGAAATTGGAAAGTTGTTTGGATTGATCGAACCGGTCTGGTCATTCCAGATCGAAGGCACTCCCGCCACATTCGTGTTCACCCAAACGTGTCCGCCCGGCGGAGTAGTGGGGATGAGCGGGCCAAAGCCATCCGTTCCCGCATAAATCACGTTGGAGAGGTGATTATTATCGAGCGGTCCTCCCGCTGCCAACGACCGCACCAGATTGATTTCGCTGCCCGTGCAAATGCCATCCCCACCGGTTTCGAAGCTATGACTAAGGACGGTGAATGCACTGCCGGAAGCGGCAGGTCCACGCCACATCCGACAGGTGCCCACAATCATCTCGCCGCCGTTCTGCGGATCGAGAAGATAGGGCGGATAATAGGCGCCCGTGTCCCCGCCCACAGTTGCGCTGCTCACGACTTGACTATCCTGAAACTGTTGCGTGGTGCAACTGATCTCGCCGGAATTGGTACAACTGAAAATATTCACTCCTGAAATCGAGTCTGGAGGATTGGAGACGAACCACAAGAGTTCGTTGGCAGGACTGATCTGGGTATCACCGCCATCTCCAAAATTCACATTCTGCCAGCTTCCCGCTCCCGAACGCGTGCCCGGCGATCCGTTTCCCTGCGTTCCCCCGAGAATCGTGCTGGCATCGTTCGAGGCCTCGGAGAACGAAACAAACTGGGTCATTGATCCCAGCCTCATGTTCAGACT
Source organism: uncultured Acidobacteriota bacterium (assembly GCA_963696635.1). GTDB lineage: Bacteria > Acidobacteriota > Terriglobia > Terriglobales > Acidobacteriaceae > JABDBE01. The sequence continues at coordinate 203,734 of CAVOKX010000014.1, read as the reverse complement.
GTCGAATTGATTGGCGCTGCCGCAGGTTCCGGTGGTCAGATCGGCGTAGCCATTCAGCGCGCGGTAAATTCCGCCGTCGTTGGCAAAGTACATCACGTCCTGCGCGCTGTTGTTAATCAGGAACGACACCGCGTGCTGCGCGGGATGAACCATGGCGATGGCGCTGCATCCATAGGCGTGCGTCAGGTTCAGAAATGTATTTGATCCGGTGCCGTTGCAGGTCGGCGACGTGGCAATGATCTCGCATTTATAAAGGTTGATGGCCCCGGCATATAAGTCGGTGACTCCGCTGCTGCCGTTGGGCACGGCGGCGAGTTCCAGATTGTAGCTGCCCCCTTCTGTCCCGCATCCGATTTCGTCACCACAATTGAAAATGCCCGATTCGTTGATCTGGACCCAGGAGACACCGCCGTTCGTGGACTCCCAGATGCCCTGATCGAAATCGTTCGCGTCCACGTACCAGACATACATCTCATTGCGGCCGGGAACCACCGCAATCTCACCGCGATAAATCGGACAACTCGACGAACTCGGATTCGCTGGACACACGCTCGCAGCCAGTCCGCCGCCGGGTTGATTGGTGAGGCGAGTCCAGTTGATGCCATCCGGGGATGAGTAAAAGCCGTGATAACGCAGCGCGGCAAAGAATTGTCCCGCAACCGCGTTGTAGACAACCGAAGAGGCCGAACCGGGTGCCGTCGTCACGCCGTTATCGCTGATGCTTGCATAGTTCCAGGAATTTCCGCTGTCCTTTGAATAATAAAGCCCAAGATTCGCGGTCAGCGGGTTCGCCAGGCCTTCAATGATTCCCTCCGATGCACCTGCGGTAGCAGCCACTGCCAGGTTGGTAGAAGCGCTGCTGAAGGCAAGTTTGCTGAATCCCATTCCTGCAAACGATCGCGTCCCCGTAGTATCTGATGAAATCAGGGTCCAGGTGGTCCCAGCATTTGCGGATCGCAGAATACCCAATCCGTAATAGGAGTCGGCCGAACTGTTAGTTTCGCCTGTACCCACCAGAATCAGGCTGTCATTTGGGTTGGTGCTTCCCGGCTGAATGGCAATCGCGCCGACGGCCAGCGTGGCTTGATTGTCGGTGAGAGCGGTCCAGGTCACGCTCGATGAGGTTTGAGTCACCGCTTGGGTCGCGTTTGTCGACTTCCAGACTCCGCCGTATGCGCCTCCGATGTAAACCGTATTCCCCGTCGGATCCGCCGGATCCACAGCAACCGCGGTCGCTCGTCCAGAAACCCAGCCGTAGTCATACTCTCCGACACCGCTCGCGTCCGAGGCCAGAGGCGCTGGCCCCAGAGGGCTCCATACGACGGCCGAAGATGTCGATGAATCATTCGCAGACTGTTGTGTCCCCGCCAGACGCGCAGCCCGCATCTGCATCTTCCGCAAGTAAGCACGATATCGCTGCGCCGCGCCGGATTGTCCCGGCGAACTACGTCCCCGCAGAAACCACTGCTCCTGCAAAGCTCGCCGCTCGCGGCCCGCAAGGTCGGATTCCGAATGAGGTCTCAAATTCTGTCCGGAAACCACAAAACACGCCAGGCCGAAGAACAGAAACAAACCTAGCCAACGCAGGCACGAGCGTCCTCGCCGGTGCTTTTGATTTTTGCAGTGATGTTTACCCTCGACCGGCTCCAAGCATCGCGCACTTGCGAATGTTTTCCTCATGCCACCTGCGGTGGAAACAGCGATCCCGACTTGTCCGGCGAAATCTTTCCCAGCTTGACCAGGCGGACGATAATCGACGGCACGCTCCTGTTATGGGTCTTCGCGATCTCTTCAAAAGCCATCCCTTTGCGCAATTCTTCGCAGATCTGTTTGTCCTCCGCACGCGACCAATACTGACCCGCGCTAGCTGGTTTCTTGAGTTCCCGCTCCTGCTGCGTTACTAAAGCCGCCAGGGCCCGGTTCAACGCCATAACGGCTTGCGGATTCCGGCAAATTGAATCGTCTTTCAGCGCTTCGCGCGTTTCTGGATGCACCCCGTCCGCCAGCGCCCGGATCACTTTGATTGCTTCCTGAATCTCCATGCCAAAACCTCCTGAGCAATCATCGTAGCTGGCCGATAGCTCGTGCCCTTGTGACCAGTGAACATTGCGCGCCGGATTAGCCCACATTGGAACTGCGCGGGCTTGGCTTTGGCTATACTGGCCTGTATTTATTCCCATGTGTGCTGGAGAGGAATGGACTGGCAAGCGTTCTGGCTGACAATCCGGCTGGCGGTCCTGGTCGCTGCCGTGCTCGTGGTGCTGGGGTTGCCCATCGCCTATTGGATCGCCTACTCGCGCCGGCGCTGGAAGTTCCTGCTCGAAGCCGTAGTCGCGCTGCCCATTGTCCTGCCTCCCACCGTACTGGGCTTCTACGTTCTGGTTGCGCTCGGTTCGCGGAGTCCCTTGGGACGCTGGTGGCAAGCGCTTACCGGGCACACGCTCGCCTTTACTTTTGCCGGGCTGGTTATCGGTTCGATCATTTACAGCCTGCCTTTTGCTGTTCAGCCATTCGCCGCCTCATTTGCGCTCGTCGATCCAAGACTGATGGCGGCCTCAGCCACGCTGGGGGCTTCGAAGCTGCAGACGTTTCTTCGCGTCATCCTGCCGCTTTCGCTTCCCGGACTGGTGACCGGAGTCGCTCTGAGTTTCGCCCACACCATGGGCGAATTCGGCGTGGTCTTGATGGTCGGGGGAAATATTCCGGGCGTGACCCGAACCGTTTCCATTGACATCTACGACCAGGTTCAGGCTCTCAACTATGCCGCCGCTAATCAGACTGCGCTTGTACTGCTGGCGATTTGCTTCGCGGTTCTCTCGCTGGTGTATAGCGTGAACCGAAAAGTAGGAGCAGCGTGGCCACGGAAGTGATCCTCTTTAACAGGCGATGGTTTTCCTTTGTGAACCTTCGTGTCCTTAGTGGTTCAAGCCTTTCCGACCAAAGTTAGATGAGAACGGAAAGCACAAATTCGGGCATGCCCGCTGATAGAGCCCCGCGGAACGTTCTCACTCTTCAACTCCACAAACGCTTTCCTACAGCAGGACGCGATTTCGCCCTGGACGTTTCTGTCACTGTCAGTCCCGGAATCACGATTCTCTTCGGCCCATCCGGGGCGGGAAAGACGACGCTGCTCGACTGCATCGCGGGCCTGACTAATCCAGACTCTGGAAAGGTCGCTGTCGGTGATCGTATTCTCTTCGACCACCCGCGCCACACCAATCTCCCAACCCAATCCCGAAAGCTAGGCTACGTTTTCCAGGACCTCGCTCTTTTTCCGCATCTCACCGTAGCGAAAAATATCGAATACGGCCTGGCTGATACTGACAAAAGCGAGCGGCGAAAAAGGAGCGGAGCCATTCTCGAATCCTTTCGCATCGCGCATCTGCGCGACCGCAAGCCGCGAGAGATTTCTGGCGGCGAGCGGCAAAGAGTAGCCTTGGCCCGCGCCCTGGTCACCGAGCCTTGCGTCCTGCTGCTCGACGAACCCCTGGCCGCACTCGACGCCGCCACTAAATCGAAAATCATCGATGACCTGCGCGCCTGGAACGCAGCCCACGCCATCCCCATTCTCTACGTGACCCACAGCCGCGAAGAGGTGTTCGCCCTGGGTGATCGCGTGCTCGTCCTCGAAAATGGCCGCATCATCGCCGACGGCACCCCGCACGGAGTAATGGCGGCGCCCCGGCGGGAATCCCTGGCACAACTCATCGGCTTCGAAAATATTTTCCACGCCTCAGTCACCGCCGCCCACGAGGATCGCGGCACCATGACCTGCCGCATTGCCGACAGCAACGTTGAACTCGAAACGCCCCTGGTGCGCGCGGAAACTAGCTCGACGTTGATCGTCGGGATCCGCGCCGGCGACATCCTGCTGGCCACAGTTCGACCCGAAGGCTTGAGCGCCCGCAACATAATTCCCGGACGCGTGCTCTCCGTGGAACAGCGCGACGTCATCGTGGTCGTCCGCGTGAATTGCGGAGTGGAAATGGAAGTCCACCTCACCCTGGCTGCGCGCGATTCCCTCCAACTCCAGCCGGGCCGCGAAGTCTGGCTGATCGTGAAGACCCACTCCTGCCACCTGATGGCGTAGGCGCGTACCTAAAAGCGACTTTTGACAAACTGGCGTTGTGTATGTACACTATGTGCATAACGATCCACGCCCATCCATTAAGGCACGGAGATGCTTTTCGGGTGGGATGAGAGCAAGAGGCACGCGAACCTCGCAAAACACTACGTCGATTTTCAGGATGCCATTCGTGTTTTTGACGGCCCGGTGTTCGAGACAATGGGCAGTCGTCGGGGGGAGGACCGTATAGTCGCCATCGGCTCAATAGAAGGCATAGAAATTGTAGTGGTCTACGTAATGTGCGGCCAACGGCGGCGGATTATTTCAGCCAGGAGGGCACACCGCAATGAAAGGCAGGATTACGCGAACCACCTCAAAGGTGCGGACCAAAGGCAAGACTGACTTCAAACGCCTGCGCCGGATGCGTGATGCCGACATCGACGACTCCGACATTCCCAGGCTCGATAAATCGTTCTGGAAGAATGCCAAGCTCACCATGCCGTTTCCCAAAGACCGTCTGACCATCCGGGTTGATCATGATGTTGTGGAGTGGCTCAAGCAGGCCGGCAGCGGCTACCAGACCCGCATCAATGCCATCCTGCGCTCCTACATGAAAGCCCAGTCGGAATAGGTGGGCCAGTCCGTGCCCGATTCACCACAGTCTGAGAGCAGGGGTCATCCGTCTTACATGCTCCCCACTCCGTCATCCTGCCACATTGTCATCCTGAAGGCCCACGCTCTTGGTGGGACGAGCGCTATCGCGGTTGAACTTCAACCGGGTCTGACAAGTGCATGGAGCTTTGCGTGCGTTCGGTGACGGTCACCGCTTGTCCGTGCTTGGCGTACTGGGCGATGACGGCGGCCCGGGACCAATCGAGGTCCCAGCCGTTTTCGATGGCGACGATAGTGTAGGCGCCGGGGATGACGCTGCGCAGGCTGAAACTTCCGTCCTGATCGCTCTGATCTCTACGGAACAAGTCACGATGCGATTCCGGATCTTTGGGCACCAGCACCACCATCGCGCCCGCTTTAGCTTTCCCCACGCGCTTGGCGAATCCTTCTACATCGACTGCTCCTCCGGCCAGCGAGAGCGAAACAGTGAGCGACGAGCCTGGGGCCACATTCAAGGTGTGTCCGGAGACGACGCCGCTATCGGAGTTTATTTGCACTACGGAATAGGCCTTCGGCCGGCTCCCTGCCAGAACTTCATACTTCCCGGGGGCGAGATCGCTGAATTCGACCTCCCCCTTCTCGCTCATCTCTTGCCAGGCAACGATTCTCATTTTGTTGTTGCGAAGTGCGATCTCGATCTGAGGCGGCAACTTGGCCCCGTCCAAGACTTGCACCGTGGCTTTTACCTTGGCGGCAGCCTCCGCAGTCGGTACATTCAGTTCCTGCCCGTCGCTGGCGAGGTCAATTTCGTTGCCTTCATTGCCCTGCCCACTGCCGGGCGTGCGAACGGCGTAGCGGCCGGGCGCGACTCCATTGATCTCGAACACGCCGGGAGAGACTTGCTGCATTCCGCCCGTTTGGACGCTATCCATTTCGTCGAACGACCCGTCGAAGGATGGCCTTTGCAATAGCGGCACATTGATTCCATGCTCGCCATTGTCTGGAACACGAAAGAGCAAGTGGAGAGCAGGAACCGGGCTCAAATGAATATCGGCCTGCAAGTGATCGCCGCCACGAATGGGGATTGGAGTAGCATCGTCAGGCTCGGTCGAATCGCCGTAGTAGGTGACGGGATATGCAGTATCAAGAGACCGGTCCACGGAGGTGGGCAGATTTTCTGTTTCCGCTTGATGAGAAGAGACGCCATGCAGGGCATACCACGGCGTCGCGGTTGCGGATATAAAGTAGGTGCCGGCGTCGAGCGGGGCGAACTCGTATGCGCCTTGATCGTCGGTCGAATCAGAGCGAATTCTGCGGATACGACCGATGCCTGCGCGCCGATCTTCCCGGTAAAGCGAAACCATGGCATGGCGAACCGGGTCTCCTAACTCATCGAGAATCTTGCCAGAAAGCACGGCAGACGGGGCCAGACGCAGGATGAGGTTTTCGGTGTCGAAACCGGCGCCGGTCACAATGGCGGTTGAGAACTGCTCGTGTTCGTCGTAGGCGGCGGTGATAAAACCTCGCTTCGCGCCTTGCAACGAGTACTTCCCCGGGCTGACTTTGAACTCAAACCGGCCATCGTCGGAAGTAATCATCGACTGCCGGCGCTCGGGACTTTTGGCATCGACGATGGTGACCCGAGCTCGGGCCAGCAGATTTCCGCCGGTTGCACTCACCACGGTTCCCGCGATTCGAAGCGCCGCGCTCGAGGATTGGGTCTGCGCTGCGGCTGAACTTTGCGCAGCGAATGCCGTGAGGGAGTGACACCACACGAAACCGAACGCGAGAAGTACTGATCTGCAAAATGAAGATCGGCAAAATGAAGATCGGCAAAATTGTGACCGGCGTAATGGTGAAAAGGAGATCATGATTACTCGCTGGTCGAGATCAACTGCAAGTGCAAATGTTCCTTCTGGCCGGGCACCAAGCGGACCGACTGCCCTTTTGCATCATAGGCGCTCATCGCTTCCGGATTGCGGTATTCCAGTTCCGGTTGCGGACGATCGAAGGCCAGCACTCGATAAGTGCCCGGCGGCAGTTGCTGCGGCCCGAACTTTCCATCCGGCTGTACCCACACCTCTTTGAACTCTCCGCTGCTGTCAGCGAGGGGAATGCAATACACGTGTGCAGATGCCGTATCCGTTCCGCTGACCGATAGAGCGGCCCCCTCGACGGTTCCGTCGATTTCGGCTGCGCCATCGCGCATGGTGATTTCGATTGGAGGACTTGATCCGCCCAAGCCGACGACGAGCAAATGGTGCTGCAGGTCCGAGGTACCAGAAGTGATCGACGCCACGAATCCGCGACCGCTATCTGCTCGCACCCAGTAGCGCCCAGGCTGAACCCCGTCGATGGTTAGCGCGTCATCCTCAGCTCCCGCAGGAGGATGCAGCCATGCAGTTCTTTCCTGGCCAAAGTCATCGGCCGGCTCCAAACGCAGATTGAGATAACCTCTCGGCCCACGCGAATGCACGGGCTGGCCATCGATACTGAAACTCGATGAGTTCTTATCTTCGCTGGAGGTAAATTCCTCCTTAACATTCACACTGATCGAGCCATTTGGAAGCAAGGTCATGCGCGGCCCTTCAAAGGCCGCATTCTTTACGCTGATATTCAACAATCCAGAAGCGGCATTCTGTCCAAAGCCCGATGCTTCCAGAGTGTAGTTTCCGTTGGGCAGCATGCCTTCAATCGTCTGCTCGCGGTGGTTGTAGCCGAGCGCATATCCAGGCCCTCTGTGACCTTGGACAGACACGACGACGCTGACCCCCGGACCCGGCGACGGACTTGCCACCGGCACTTTGACCTGGTAATAGGCGCGCCTGACCAGAGAAATATCCGCCCGGAAAATCTGCCCCGCCGCTAGCTGAATCGTCTCCCCGCCGGCGAAATCGCTTGCGGCGGGAAAGTAAACCGGCGGGTATCCGTAGAGTTGCCCATTCGGCTCGAATGTCAGAGGGTCGCGATCGAGCAACTCCCGGGTCAGCAGCTTGTAACTGCCCGCTTGGAGTTCAGAAAAACGAAACTCCCCGTTTGATCTGGTCGAAGCTGAGCCCCTGAGGATCCAATGCGCGCGACCCTCACGAACTTGACGCCAATAGAGTTCAAGCTGAATTTTGTCGGAATATTCGGCACTGGGAAGTAAAACATGGCCCACCACCAACGCTTCAGGCGCGATGGAAAGGGTAACTTCCTTTGCTAAAACGTCGGGATACAGGGTCACGGCATCATTGGTCAGAAATCCTGGTTTGCGAGCGGCCAGGGTGCGCAGTCTGATATGCACGCCCATTCGAGGTAGTGTACGTCGTACAAGCGCTGCCATTGCATGTCGTCATAGTGCTGCCGAATGGGGCTGTGGGACTGGATTGGCCTTCAGGTTTCTTGTCGGATTCGTCTGGCGCGAAAGTGAATTCAAATCGTCCCTCGCTGTCCGTCATGGTGGCAAAGCGATTGTCGGGAGAGAAGACGAGCGCCCGTCCGATTGGTTCGTGAGTCACACTGTTGATCACGATGCCGTGAATACTGTCCGCCGGTTTGTTCTCGGGTTGCGCATTCTGCGCGGAGGCGGGTTGTGAGTTTGCGCACCAAACCGACAGCACCACGGCGAATGCAAGGGGCCGGAGCGGAAAGCGCGGATAAACATGCTTGCTCATACACAGTCACAAAAGAACAAGCCGACCCCCGGCTGCTTCTTCAGAGTACTCCCAGCCCAGATATTGTGGCCCAAAACAGGGAAAATGCAAGCCGCTCGGACCGCGGTGACTCGGCGCGTTACGCTGGCGCCAGTGTCACGATTCGTGCCAAATTGGGAGAAAGAAGCACTCACGATGCAGTTAAGAGTCTCGCCAGTCAGCGTTTTTATGCAATGCTGCTGGTATGGCCGAAGCAAAAAGAAATTTGATTTGGATGCAAACGGCATTCTTCAGGGGCTGGACCTGTAGTGCCTGCGCCTGGAGGGACTTCATTCCCCGGGATGTACCGACTATCGCAGCCCCGTCCGCTGAAGCCCGGCAGGCGTTCAAGCTGCACAGATGCAAGAAGACTCTAAGCAACAAGCGTAGCCATCTTCACTCGTGCGCCCAGCCGTCCAGTTGAAAGGGCTCCGCCGGTCGTGTCGTCTTCGCCGCCAAGGGACGCGACCTCCGCACGGCGCACTATCGGATGTCCCCGGAGTACGGTGGTCGCGTCTGCGCCTCTTCTACCCTTTCCATCTCAATCACGCCAATCCACTGGCCATGGCGAACGTCACTGTAAACCAGGCGTCCTCCCAAAATCTGCGCGGCGGCGGCGGGCGGCACGTCGCGGTGGTACCCGAAGAATTCTGTTTTCCACCGTTGCCACGTGCGCCAGCGCTCGAACCAGGAATGCGGCGGCTCGTATTTGGTCGAAAAGACAAGGGCCACATCGAAATTCGAGCGCAGATCGGACGCGGCCAGCAGATGTTCGACGGTAAAATCTTCCATGCGAACAACCCGCATGGGACGGGTCACGTATCCCAGGTAGGGCCGTGCCAGTTCGTCACTGGCGGGCCAAGCCGTCAGCACGCGGGACATGGGGTAGCGCGCCTCCACGAAGTCCTCGGCATGTTGGTGCAGCAAAATGTAATCGCGGTAGGCAAGATTGTCTTCAATGGAGAATCCATAAGGAGGATTGACGAACAGCGCGGCCACAAATGCCAGCGCCACCATCGCAACCACCCCACGCCACAGCCGCACTCTTCGCCTCAGCGTGGAAACGAAAAGGATGATCACCAGCGGAACCACGGGGAGCATGTAACGAGCCAGCACCGCTCCGCCCACCACAGCCATGGCGGCCACATAAGCCACGATTACCGCAAGCAACGCAAACTGCACATCCAGGGAAATTCTTGGGCGTTCCTCGCCGTTGTCGCGCAAAGGCGGAAGCCACATCGCAAGCATTCCCGCGCCGCTGAGGAAGTAGAGATTGAGATATCCCACAACCTGCCACAAGCGCAGCCCGAGAGCGAGTAAGACCCGCAGCGGCTGCAGGGTCGCTTGCACGTTGTAGCGGAAGAACTCCGGATTGCCGAAGACGAATCCGGTGCGCGCGTAATGGAAGGCATACCACAGCGCGAGCGGGATGAGGGGAATGAGAAGTGCCCATGCTGCCGAAAAACTCATCTCCTTGCCATTCCGAGGAGCGAAGGCGACGAGGAATCTGCGTTCTTGCCCGCCCAGCGAAGAACCCAGATCCGTCGCTTCGCTCGGGATGACAACCGGTGCGTCCGGGATGACATGAGGGACATCGAGTTTCAATGACGCTCTAATCAAATCCCAGGCGAAGAGAGCGAGAGGAGCCAAAATTGCAGTTTCTTTCGCCAGCACCGCCAGCGAGAACCACCAGACCGCGTACCATCGCCGGTTCTCCACATAGGCGAGCAAGCCCCAGAAGGTCAATCCGGCCGCCGCCAGGTCAAGGTGAGCCAGCGAACTTTGCGCAAAGAAAACGGGATATAGCGCGGTGCAGATAGTGGCAGCGACGGCGACTTCCGAATTTGCCAGCCGTTGTCCCAGCCGGAACACGCCCAACAGGGAAAATGCCGCAACCGCCAACATCGCGGTACGGGTGACCAGAGGTGTATAGCCCAGAACCTTCCAGGCCCCGGCGAGATACGCGATGACTAAAGGTGGATGAGCATTCGTGGGCGTGGAGTGCGGAATCAGTTCGCCATATAGCAGCAGATCTCGAGCGGCGGGCACGTAGTATCCGGCTTCATCCCAGAAGTACGGAAGGCGCAGCAGCGGAAGGTGCAATGCCAGCAGCAGCAAAAACAACAGCACAAAAAGCAGCGCTGTCGGATACCTGCGCCGCGACTCGATGTCTTCGGCCACCGCAGCCGTCTAGTGCACGGGCCCGGCGGCTGCCATCCGGGGATCCAGCTTGATCTCCCCGAACGTGCTCTCGTAGCCGGAGACGTTTTGCTGCAGAATCGACATCAGCGCCTTCGCCTGCTGCGGGCTCAAATAGATGCCCTGAAAATTCTTCACTTCCACGTGAGTTTCGCTTTGCTGTTGCAAAGTACCGAACACCAGAAAAAAATCCCAGACATTCACTCGTACCTGCACGCTATTGGCGTAAGTCTCGCGATACTCAGGGGCGTTCACCAGCCGGATGTTGGGTTGAGATGGATTATTCATAACGACATTCAGTGTAGCGGCAGCGGAGGAAAAAGGGAATTTGATCCCTACCGGGCCGGCTGAAAAATGCCCGATTCGTACCCGGCTCGCCTCGGGCGTGGCGTGTCATATCTCCCCGCTCGCCGAACGTTTTGCAAAAAAATTCGGGGAGGGTGAGGGAATTGATCGGGAAACGTCGCCTTTACTAGTGAGCGGGAAAATAAACGGCCAGATGGCCAATTCCAATCACACACGCATAATAAAAAAATATAAAAGAGGAGAAAAAACATGAAACTCAAATCACTTGCTCTCGGCTTAGGATTCGCGGTTCTGGCATCGATGTCGGCGTTGGCTCAGACAACGTACAACTTTCAGACCATCAACTATCCCCATGACACTTTTACCCAGTTGCTGGGTATCAATATCGCTGGCGAAATCGCTGGCTACCACAATGTGAACGATAACAAAGGGTTCACCTACAAGCTGTCCACCAAGAAGTTCACGAACGAGAATTTTCCCGGCTCCCAAGCTACCCAAGTCATCGGCATCGACGGACTGGGCGGGACCTGTGGATTCTATGTCGACCAGGCGGGCGTCACTCACGGTTTCCTGGACGACAACAATGCCTTCAAAAGAGTGGACTTTCCGAAAACTCCCTTCAACCAACTGCTCGGCCGCAACGACTTGGCGCAGGCAGCTGGCTACTACAGCAAAACTGCAAACGGCACCGGACCCTTTGTGCCTTACATTTACGACATCAACGGCGGCGTTTTTGAGGTAATCAATATTCCCGGGTCGGTCAGTGCGCAGGCGACCGACATCAACCTAAAGCAGCAGGTCACCGGATTCTTCATCGACTCCAAGCAGGTGAACCACGGCTGGTGGCTGAATGCGGGAACCTTGCTTCAGTTGGATTATCCAGGCTCGACCTTTACCCAGGCGACGGGCGAAAACAACCACGGGCTGGTGGTGGGAACCTACATGGATTCGGCTGGCGCAACCCACGGCTTCGTTTACGACAGTAACACGGCAACCTACACTTCGGTGGACGATCCCGACGGAGTTGGGGTTACCTTTGTCAACGGCATCAACGACAAGGGCCAACTCGCGGGTTTCATTATGCCGACCGCCACGACAGCGTCAGGATTCATCGCCACTCCAGCGCAGTAAGATTCAAAATGGCGACTTAGTTGGTAATGATTGCCGCCTTTTTACTACCGGTAAATACCGCGCCTGGGAAGCCTGCAAACCAGCAGGCTCCCAGGCGCGTTTTTTTTCCCGAAGCGTCATTGCTGGACAATTCCAACTTGTCACGATTAGTGTCAAATTTCACGATTGAGGGCAACGGCAGCTTGCGCAGGCGTATCCAAAGGCCAGAGGGCGTGATGAAGCATCGTGAATCGAATCATAAGAAGCAGCCAACCCGGCACGACTATGCCATCGCTTTGAAGACCATTCGTGCCCAATTTCATACCTTAGAATCGCAATCTGACACGATCCGCCGTCAAAACCAGTTCATGGTAATGATATGGATGGAGCGGACGCCCGCCAGGCGCCGCGAGCCCGATGACCAACCTTCGGAGGAATCTCTGAGCAGGTGGATCAACTGAGTTACGACAACTCGCGCTGGTTAAAGGGTTTGCTAACCTATGACCGGACCGGCCCGGCGAGAGTTTTACCACCGGTCAAGGGCTCGATTGTCATCAACCATGCCTACAGTGTTCGCTGTATTGCCACTGTCCGGGCCATGGGTTATCTTGACCATCAGACGCGGTGAAGTTTGGCGGTCATGGGTTAGCGCCGGTAAGCCGACATTCGGACCCTCACGACCGCAGTTCAACCGCACGTTTCAGGCCGGACCCTCCAGAGTCACGGCCTTTTTCTTTGCCCCTAAATTCTAGCATCCGATGGGCCTAACTCTGCATACTCTGCGCCTCTGCTCAGCGGTCTCTGCGTTTCAAGATTTTGGTGGATTTCGGAAAGCACGAAGTCTCACATCTCGAAAGACAGCCGCAAAGAGCGCCGGGGAAACCCGCGAAGAGCAACCAGAGAAATTACCCGAAGAGCTCGACACAAGACGCGGAGCGTGTTCGAGCGCTAAAATATCGCCAGTGTGATTGACGACACAGCGCGCAACCTCCGCGAACCGTTTGTCGCAGCTGTGAATGAAACATTTCCGCGGATGATGTAGCGAATCGCCGGGATGGCGGAATTGGCAGACGCGCTGGACTTAGGATCCAGTGCCGCAAGGCGTGCAGGTTCGAGTCCTGTTCCCGGCACCAAAAAGTTCAGGGCGAGACCTGCTGAATCTCGCCCTTTGACATTTCCGACTGCGCAGCGATCAGGTGCGAGCTCCGGTTGCGAATCCGCAGCCCAGCACCACGTGGTATCCCCGAATCACTGCACCTGTTGTAATCCTTGATAGACGGCCAGGCCGGCGATCACCAAAAGCAGTACGCCGGAGGCAGCACCCATCCACTTCACCAGAGGCGTGATCTTGTTCACCTTGGCCATGATCTCAATCTGTTCCTTCTCCATGTGCGATTCCGACTCGCCCAGGAACAGTTGATCATCCTCTTGCATGGTAAGCGTGCTGCGGTAGATGAGGAGGACAATCAGTACGGTGGTAACGACTCCCCATGCAACAAACGGCCACATTAGCTTTTCCCACATAAGCCACCTCGGTGCTGATCTCGAGCAAACCCCTAAACCTTGCCGATGTTGGTGACGCGCCACAACCAACACAGGGACGGGGGCCCTCTAAGCCGCGATTATATCCCCAGAACGCAACTCGCGGCAGGTTTTGTTTTGGGTTGCGACTGTGGACGCCTTGTGCTCATCTAATGGGTTGTCTGGGGTTGAGACATCGATTTTTGCCTCGACCCGCCGTCTGGCTTTGTTATAATAAAAACCGTAGGAATTTCAAGGAGATGCCAATGGCCACAACCACTGTCCCGACAACCACTCCCGAAGTAACCCCCAAAAAGCCGCCGGTGAGCTTGACTCCGAATGCGATCGCCAAAGTGAAGGAAATTATGGCGCAACAGAATCCTGTCCCTGCCGGCCTGCGTGTGGGCGTTGTGGGTGGCGGCTGCTCTGGTTTTTCCTATTCCATGTCGTTTGAGAACGGCGCGGGAATGATGGACAAAGTCTTCGACATGGACGGGCTCAAAGTCTACGTCGACGCCACCTCGCTCATGTACCTCAATAATTGTATCGTGGACTATGTAGAGACTCTCGAAGGTGCGGGCTTCAAGTTCGAGAACCCGAACGTGAAGAGCACCTGCGGCTGCGGATCTTCGTTCAGCGTCTAAGCTGGCCGCACCTTGAAGTTTGAAAAGCCTCATCGCACTGCGCGATGAGGCTTTGGCGTTTACCGCGCGGCGAATCGAAATCCCACTCAGTACGTCGCCACAAATCCTCCCTGATAGTTGTTGTCGGGCGCATAGAATCCGACCACCATGCTTTTGTCGTTGATTCCCATGCCATACGTTCCCATGCTCTTGGGATGATCGATGGTGTAGTACTTGCCGCCGTGCAACAGCGCCCCGTGGGGATGGTACTGCTGGTCGAACCATTGAAAGACGACATCGTTCGCATTATCGAGGTCCATGGCCAGAGTGTTCGTCGCGTTGGGAACGTCAATCGTCTTGTAAGTCTTGCCGTTCCAAATCGACGATTCGCTATTGTCCATCGTGTCCTGCCAATACAGGACGATATACCCCTTGTTATTAATGCCGGTTGCGACGGTCGCGGTAGCGCCCGGCACGTTCAGTGTCTTGTACGTGCCGCCCCTCAGACGGAATCCGTGCAAGCCCTTGGAGTCCCGATAGGAGCCGACAACCACTCCCTTGTCGTTGATCCCGTAGGCGGCTGAGCTCTTGGCTCCAGCGGGACCGGGGATATCGGTAAATTTGCCGTCCTGATAGACAAATCCCATCGTCGTGGTCTTGGAATTTTGGTAGTTGCCCACGATCGCACCGCTGGAATTGATATTTTTGCAAATCGTCGACGAGCCCTTGGGGTGATCAATGTGGGTCCACTTACCCCCAACTACCAGAAAGCCGTGTGGATTCCCTCCGGGTTTGGCAAGATATTGTCCGACCATCGCGCCCGCGTTGTTAATGCCTCCCACGGTCGTGAGCAGCGCTCCCGGAACCCTGACCGTTTTGAATTTGAAAGTCAACGTCGGCGCACTGGCCGCAGTCGCCACCATCATGAACATCAGTATCAATCCCGACACCAGCAGTAATGTCTTGTTACCTTTCATTGGTTTCCCCTTGGATAGATTCGCATCAGGCACACTTCCGCCCAGAGTTCCCTCCCTGGACGGAAGAACGGCGACCGATTCTACACCCTATCGCCGGATTGCCATATCTGGAGAGTCCCCACAGAGACACAGAGTCACAGAAAACTTCTTCGCGCATTTTTTCTCTGTGTCTCTCTGGCGAGATAAATTGAATTGTTGCGCTCAGTAGCTCGCCTTGAAACCCTGATCGGGACTACTCGTCGTGACTTGATATAAGCCCACCAAAACGCTCTTGTCGTTGATTCCGAAGCCGCTGGTGGCCGCGCTCCCGGGATAGTCAACCGTATAGTACTTGCCTGCATGGAACAGCACTCCCTCTTCGTGTGCGAAGCTGGAATTCAAAATTTCATAGACTATATCGCCGGTTTTGTTGATGTCCCTGGCTAACGAGTTAGCTGCCTCGGGCACGTTGATGGTCTTGTAGGTCTTCCCGTTGTATAGGGCTGACCAGATGTGGGTCCCGATTCCATAGTACATAACGATATTGCCCGCGTTGTTGATACCAGTGGCAATCGTGGAAGCGGCACCGGGCACGTTCAGGATGGTGTACTTCGTGCCCTTTCGGAGGAAACCATGGGTCTTGCCGCTGGAGTCAGTGTAATAGCCGACAATCTGTCCTGTGTCGTTGATCCCATAGGCGACCGAGGACTTTGCTCCGCTAGGGCCGGGGATGTTTGTAAACTTGCCCTTTTGATACAAGAAGCCAGTCGTGACGCCGGCCGAATTCTTCCAGAAGCCCACAATCGCACCCGCCGAATTGATATGGATGCAACCGTCCGAAACAGCATTCGGGTGATTAATCGTAGTCACTTTACTGCCGACCATCATAAAGCAGTGCACGACCTCTTTCTTGTCTTCGTACTGCCCGACAATCACGCCCGTGTTGTTGATTCCTCCGAGAACAGTGGCTATGGCTCCGGGCACATTGACGGTGGTGAATTTGAAGGTCAAGGGCGCATTGGCCGCGGCCGCAGCCATTAAGAAGGCCAGCACCACACCCGTTGCCAGCAGTAGGGATCTGCACTTTTTCATTCTGATCTCCTTTCTATGAGTGATCTTTTCCGCTAAACGAGATGTCTCAGGCACCCGCGCCTGCGTTTTTCTTGACTCAAGAGCGGAGCGATTCTACACCTTTTCGGGGTTGGCGACTGTGCGCAAAGATTTTCACCTGGAATGCACGGAATGGGCGTGCGACCGTACTGAAGTCGCCAAGCTTCGTCGAGCAAATTTCTTATTTGCGGCTACGGCCCGGTGTCAGGCGGCATTTGCGGCGTTAGCCCGCCAGGTTGCGTGGGTTGCCCGGGCTGCAGACCGCCGGGCTGTCCCGGGAAACCTCCAGCGCCAGGTGCCCCAGGTGCGCCCGGAGCGCCCGGAACCCCCGCCTGGATCGCGCCCGTTGCCCCCTGCAAAGACGGCTGGTTCGGCGTGGTAAGGAGTCCACCGGTATCCGTCGTCGGATCGTAAATGAACTGCCATTGGTAGTAGTGGTCTTTCTTATTAAATATCCGGATGGATTTATCTTTGCTGGTGCTGGCCACTCCCACGATCGGGCCGCCGCCGAAAACTTGCGCGCCGTTAGCTGTGTTCCCCGGGCTAACCGCGCCGAAAGTGCCCGGAGCCCCCGGCCCTGCGGCCGCGAGACTTGCGCCCTGATTGGGTGTCCCTCCTGGGGTTTCGCCCTCCGCGTTTTCCTCGGAGTTCTGGCCCGGGCTTGGAGTTACGAGTGTGCTTGGTGCCGGCTGGGCCGCGTTGCCGGCATTCATCCCGGCCGCGGCGGCAAGGCCGCCAGCCATCGCCATCGTATTTATGCCGTTAGCGATGGCAGCTTGTCCGCCCGGCCCGCCCGGTCCGCCCGCTATCCCGCCAGCCCCCGGATTGAGACCGCCTGCCGGAATGGCTCCGGCTATCCCCGCTCCGAACGACATTTGCACGTCGCCCATGTACAGAATCTTGAAATTTTTTCCGGTGACCGGGTCTTTATAACGTTTGCGCAGGAAGCGCACCTGGTTGGTGTTCTCCAGCTCTTCGAGGCGCGTGGGATACCGGCCAAATTTCTTGACAAAATGTTTCATCGCGCGTGAGTACTGCACCCCGCGATGAATCAATTCTTCCTCCCGATCCCGCTTCACCTGGAAGGCGATCATCGGAGCCGTAACCACCGCAGCAATCGCAATCAGCGCCACAAACAGAATGAGCGTAATCAGAATATATCCGCGCTCGGAGCGACGGACGCGAGCGGATTTTCGAGAACGCAACTTCATGAAGATTTGTAATTGAGTAATTTTGTAATTGGGTAATCCAGCGGACTGCTGAAAAATACTCGATTCGTATCAGGGCATCGCTTCAGCGATGCCGTAACCGCTGCAAAATCAGAGCGCCTTCAGGCGCTGCGATTCGCAACATAACTCTTCAGCAGCCTGCTAGCGATTGCCGTCCAAATTACTCAATTACGAAATTCCCCAATTACTCAATTCTACTCACCCCGCGGTCAGCGGAATGCTCTGCCGGTTGTTGTTGAGCACATCTTCGATCTCCACCGAGGTCGGCGAGATGTGCAGAACTTTGTAATGGCGATTGACCACATCTCCTTCCGCCGCGATAAAAACGTCTTCGCCCTCGGAAAGAAAAATCTTCTTGCCTTCGCCCGGCTTGCTGGCAAACCCGAAAAACTTCAGGTTGATGGGCGGCGGAGGCGGCGGAGCCGGAGGGCCGTTTTCCGCCGCTTTTTCCGCGTCCGTTTTTACCGGCGCCACCGGCTGCGGAATCTCCGCCTGCGCCAGGAAGATGTTTCGCCCATTGCCTTCGTACTTCGTATCCTCACTCGCCTTCAGCCAGTCGTAGCGCAGAGTGGGATCGAGTGACCGCGCCGCAGCGCTGGCCTTCTTTCCGCGCCCTTTCGTACGTGCCGCCGGCCGGGCAGGCGTAGCTGTCTGAGAAGGCGTACCAGGAGGCACGAACGCTGGCGTAGCCGCCGAGGGAGACGAATCCGCGAAGTTGTATACCAATACCAGGCCGGCCACCACCATCAGCCCGACGGCGATCAACAGCTTCGTCCGATTTTCCGCGCCCAGTTTCACTTAAGCCGCACCCGCCTTCAGATAAGTTTCCAGTTTAATCTGCAGCTTGACCATGCCGCCTTGGGCTCCGCCGAGTCCCACACTGTCCACCAGAAAAAACAGCTGGTCGCGCTCCAGCGCGTTGATGAATCGCACCAGTTGCAGGTAATCGCCACCCAGGTTGGCCTCGATTTCCATGCGCCGCACGCCTACCGTTTCAGCATCCTTCATCGAGTACTTAATGCTTTCAATTTTGACCCCGCTCTGTGCCGCCACCTTGCCCAGATCCGCGGAAATCGCAGAATCCTGCGAGGGCAGCCGTTGCGCATAAAACTGATCGATCTCCTTACGGGCGAGCGGAATCTTCTTGTCCAGACCGCGCAGCGGTTCGACCTCGCGGGTCTTCTGTTGCAATTCCCTCCAGGCTTGATCCAGCCGTTGGTGCCTGGACGCTTCCGATCCCACCAGGGGAGAAAAAAACACTCCAATCAGGATCACATCCACTACCGCTAAAGCGGCCAGCGCGATCTTCACTTTATGCCGAGTTTCTCGAAGATCAGGCATTACTGCGCACCTCCCGCCCCGGCGCTTCCAATCTCCGGAACATAAAGCGCGCTGATGTGGAACTGCACCGTGTCCCCGGTATTGTTGGTATCGGCATTTTCCTCTTCAATGTAGGTGTCGTGGAAATGCTGCGACGCCTCCATTTTGCTCACCAGGTCAAGCGCGTGCTCGCGCGTATCTCCGGCCACGATCACCTTGATCTCTAACTCATTATCGGGACTTAGTTCGGGATGAATGGAAACCACGTGCAGCCGTGGCGGCATGACCCGCTCCAGGTCTTCGAAAGCCTTGGTCCACGAAAATGCCTTGCGCTGGAAAAGATCGTTGAGAAACTGCGACCGGTCTCGGGTACTGCTGTTCTGCGGCAGATTCAACAGCGCTTGCGCATCAGCCTTTTCCTTGTCCCGCTCTGCGCTCTGCTGCTGGTACTGCCGGATCAGTTGTCGATCTTTGCGCGCGGCCATCCACCCATTCACCGTCATCAGGAGCAGCAGCAGGGTCATGATGCCCAGCGCAACCAGCCCTCCACCCCAGCGCAGCCAGAAGCGCCGCGCATCCTCATAGGGTTGACTCGCGAGATTGATATCGACGCGCATTTACGAAAGCAGGGCCCCAACCACCCCCGCCATTCTCCACTTTGGAATCGATCCCACGCTTGCGCCCAATTGCGAATTCCCCACCAATTCCGTGACCTCGGCTCCAGTCTGCGCCCGCAGTGCAGGCACCGCCCCGCCCGCGTCCGCCAAACCAGCCACAAAAATGTGCTCGATATTCAAATGGTAGGTATCCTGGAAAAAAACCACCGAGGGATAAACCTCTTCCGCCAGTTGCTCTCCACTAATCGCCGCGCCGCGCGGGTTTTCCAAAGTTCGGAACAGCAACAACTGATTCTTATCGAGGATGGCAATGCTGGTGGTGCGCGCATCCACTTTCACCACCAACGTAGGCCGGTCCGCATTGGCCGCGCCCAAGGCAGCCAGCATGGAAGGCAGCACGATTCCGGGGCTGTATCCCGCCTCGCGGAATACGGATTCATAATCATCAATCACGCTGGTCAACGCCACCGCCGCCACTACCTTTAGTCCGCTGGCAGCGGGTTGCGCGTGATACGAAATTTTGGCCTTGTCCAGATCAAAAGGAAGCGATTTCTTGAGCCGGAAACGGACCACACTCTCTGCCTCCGTGCGGTTCGCCGGAAGAGTCTCAAAATCCAGCAGCATGACCCGAACCGCGGCGTCGGGCAGCACCGCAATCACATCGCGCGACCGGCTGTTTAAGCTGCCCAAGGTCTCCCGAACTGTTTCGAAAACTCGCGTGCGCTCGCGCAAGTTCGCCTCCAGCAAATCGGGGACAACGCTGCCCGGCGCCAACTCATTTGCCGTGCACGTCTCGACCATATCGCCGCGCTCCGAAACTCGTCCCGCGAGCACACGATCAGCCGCAATCTCGCAGGCCAGCTTCGGCTTCGAACTCGAACTAAAGCTAGAACGCATTACCGACACCACTCCCTGCAGCGATATTACAAGTAAAACCCTCAGCCGCTAAGAAATGCAATAGCCGGAAGAGCACCAGAGTCATTGACCGAAAGGTTCAGCCGCAACCTGATTAATCCACTGTCATCGTGATCCTGCTGGCCCCTGCGGTCTTCACTCTGTCATCCTGAGCGGAGTTGACATCGCGAAGCGATGGCAACGCAGTCGAAGGACCTTGCGTTCGCCAGTCCCCGCGATTCGGACTCAGGGAGTTCTCCGCTAAAGTCGCTCGATTCGGATGACAGAGTTTTTGATCCGGCGATCCGCCGTCGTCATGCACCCTTATCGCATGCTTTCGATGAAGGTAACCTTGTTAATCTCTTTCAACGTAGTCAGCCCAATCCGCACTTTATCCAGGGCCGATTCGCGCAGGAACCGCATACCCTCATCGCGCGCCGCTCGCCGGATCTCAGAAGTCGGCTTCTTCAGCAGAATCATCTCGCGGATGCGGTCGCTCAAGTCAAGCAACTCGTGAATGGCAGTTCGCCCGCGGAAGCCCGTCCCCGCACATTCAATGCAACCTTGTCCCTCGTAGAAATTGACCTCCGCCCACACCTTCGGATCGAGCCCGCTAGCCTCCAGAACCTCCGGCGGATAATGCATCTCGGTGCGGCAAGACTCGCAAATCAACCGCACCAGCCGTTGCGCCAGAATGCAGTTCAACGCCGAAACAAAGTTGTAAGGCTCAACCCCCATGTTCAGGAACCGCCCAATCACATCGACTACGTTATTGGCGTGGACGGTGGTGAAAACCAGGTGCCCGGTAAGCGCGGACTGAATCGCAATCTGCGCCGTCTCCGTGTCGCGAATTTCGCCCACCATGATCTTGTCAGGATCGTGGCGCAAAATCGACCGCAGTCCGCGGGCGAAAGTCAGGCCTTTTTTCTCATTAACCGGAATCTGCGTAATGCCGCGAATCTGGTATTCCACCGGGTCTTCAATAGTGATGATCTTGTCTTCGTCAGTCTTAATCTCGCTGACGGCCGCATACAGGGTCGTGGTCTTGCCGCTGCCCGTTGGCCCCGTAACCAGCACCATGCCATACGGTTCCTTGATGTACCGCCGGAACTTCCGCAAATCGTCCTCATCAAAACCCACCACATCAAGCGTGAGCTTGTGGAACTTCTCGCTCATCGACTCTTTATCGAGCACGCGCAGCACCGCATCCTCGCCGTGAATCGACGGCATAATCGAAACGCGGAAATCGATAGGCCGCTCCGGGCTCCCGTAGCGCACGCGGAAACGTCCGTCCTGCGGAACCCGGCGTTCCGAGATATCCAACTCACTCATCACTTTGATGCGCGAAATAATTGTCGAATGATGTTCCTTGGCAATCGGCGGCATGGCCTGCGTAAGCACGCCGTCAATGCGGAACTTGATGCACACCGAATCGTCGCGCGTTTCGATATGAATATCACTGGCCCGCCGCTGCAGCGCCGTAAAAATCGTCGTATCGACTAAACGAATAATCGGGCTGATATCACCCTGCTGCGTAGCCAGCCGGTCGATCGAAATGCTCTCTTCAGTCCCGCTTTCATCTTCCCGGATTACGTCGAGCGCAAAGCCTTCGCTCGCATCTTCGAGAACCCGCTTCGACTGCTCCGTCTTCTTGAGGATTTCGGTGATCTGCGCCAGCGTCGAAACCTTGGTGACAATGCGCTTGCCCAAGAGCAAGCTGATCTCGTCGATCATCATCAACTGGCTGGGATCGGCGATGGCAATCGCGAGCCGCCCGTCTTCGGTCTCCTCCAGAGGCACGAAGTTGTAGCGGAACATCAGGTGAACCGGGATGGTCGTGAACAGATCGTGATGCAGCTGGAAATTATGCAGGTCGACGAACTGACAGCGATAGCGTCGCGCAATATCCTGCGCCTTCTCCAGTTCCTCGCTGTGGGTGCCGGGCGCCGCCGTCCCGTTCCCACCCACGAATACTGTCTTGTTTTCTGTTGTGCTTGCCATTTCTCAACCTACCTACACACAGGCCAGAGCCATATTTCTCGTCTGTAAATTGCACCCCTAGTGAATCGTAGATCCTAAAGTGAAGATGGGTAAATACAGCGAGATGAGTATTCCGCCCACAATCACTGCCATGAAAATGAGGATGACCGGCTCGATCAACGCCATGGCCGCTCCGAGCGCGTTCTGCACATCTTCCTCATAAAACTCCGCCACCGAATTCAGCATCGCCGGCAACGCCCCGGTTGATTCTCCCACTTCAATCATCTCCACCGACAGCTCGGGAAACATCTTCTGCTCTTCCAAACTTTTGGCCAGCGGCTGCCCCTCGCGCACCCGTATGGCCGCATCCGATATTCCATTTAAGATGCGCCGGCTGCTCATCGAAGCTCCCGCCGTTTGCAGCGACGGCACCAGCGGCATGCCCCCCGCCAGCAGCGTCGAAAGCATGCGGGAAAAATTCGCCACCTGGTACTTCAACCATATCTCGCCCAGCAAGGGCAACGCCAGAATGCTGCGGTCGATGCGTTCCGCCCCGCGATCCGTCTTCTTCCACTGCCAGAAAGCCAGCAGCCCGGCCACCACCGCAACTCCAAAAAGCGGAAAATATCTTTGCGCATGATTCCCGATATTCAGCATGATCAAGGTGATCACCGGGAGTTGCGCCCCCATATCCTGATACAACTTGGCAAACTGCGGCACCACGTACGTCACCAGAAACACCAGCATCAACGAAACCACGGTGACCAGCAGCGTCGGATACACCAGCGACACCGCCAACTTCTTCTTGAAGGTCAGCGCCATTTTCTGGAAAGCAATGTAGCGCGAGAGCACCTCTTCCATGTTGCCGCTCTTCTCGCCCGCCATCAAAGTGCTGGTGTAGATCTTCGGAAAAGCACCCTGCCCGGAAAAAGCGTCCGAAAGCAACTCCCCCGCCTTCACCCGGTCGCGCACATTCTGCAACAAAGTCTGCAGATACGGATCCCGCTGCCGCTTGATCAACAAATCCAACGAATTCAAAATCGGCAACCCCGCCTTGATCAAAGTAAGGAACTGCGAATTGAAAATAAGAAACTGCCCCTGCTTGACCCTGCCTCGCCGCCGCAATCCGCCCGAGAAAACTCCCCGTGGCTTGACCCAGTAAACCAGAAACCCTTGCTGCACAAAGCGGTCGCGAACCTCGGCCTCCGAGTACCCGTTCTCCACCTGCTGCAACAGGTGCCCGCGCTCGTCCGCGATTTTGACCACGAATTCCGCCATGCCGCCGTCCGTCTACCGTTGCCCACCCCAGTCTAGCATCCCCACCAACCACCAATTTGTTAATTGCCTGTCAACTCATACCGGGAGTAATGCCGCCGTCCACCGCAACCTCGCCTAAGCATAACCGATCGCAAGTTACTGAAAAACAACTGCTTACTGATAGTGCGACGAACGGGAGATTCGTATCAGGAGAGCCCGGAGGTTCGTATCGGGATCTGGCTTCAGCCGCTGCGCTCGAACCTACTGTCCCAACTCCCCATCAATCACCTCCACCCCATCCGGCACCGCAAACCGAAACCGCTGATCCGCCACCGCCACATTCTCCTTCTGATTACTAAAGCGATATTCCGTGACCGAACCGTCCACTTCTTCGATAATTATTCTGCTAATCCAGTGCTCCGGCGTGATCTCCAGCAAAACCTGACTCACCCGCTCCGCCAAGCTCTTCGGAACCCCCCGCAGAACCACATCCCCACCCGCCAAGGGAGCCACATCGGGAGCCGGATCTCGAACTAACGACAAACCCTGCAATTCCTTCTCCAACTTGGTCTTACCCAAAAGAAACGCCAGCGGAGACCGCAAATCCTCCAGCTTCTTCACCGCCGTCCGCCGCACCTGCCGCTCGCCCGGAACGTAAAACCAAGCATCCTTTCCATCGCTCAAAAACAACTTCTCCCTCGGAGAACGGTACTCCCACCGCATCTTGCCCGGTTTTTTTAACCAAACCGTCCCCGATTCCGTACGTTCCATCCCCGCCCCCCGATAAATCTCCGTAAACTCAGCCTGCAGGGAGCGCAAATGGTTGTACCGTTCGTCGACGGCGTGGGCGATGGCATGAACGTCGGGCGCAGGTGTCGCCGCTGCAACCGCGGTGGCCAGTCCGAAGACAACAAAGTTGCGCAGTATGGAATTTAGGTGCACGAGAGTAGTTTACGGGATTGGGAGTCCCCTAACGAGAGGCGGGGCGAGCCATCACGCTTGCGCCGAACCTAACTCTTGACAGGGTCACTTTATTGTGGGGCGCTCAGATACCCCGCGGCCTTCTCTTTATCCACCGACCAAATGACCAACTCGTAGAACCCACGGTCGGCGTAGAACTGAAGTGGTTCGCTGACCTTGCGGTCCTTCTTTTCGATCGTCTTATTGCCGACGATGACGGTCAGCGTAAATGTTCCCTTCCTCGGGTCTGTCCTCCTGAGCTGTAGGCTCACCGTGGAAACGGGTTGTGCGCCAGCGCCTTTGACTAAGGTGAACGCGGAATAGTTGCGGTCGCCCTGCTGCTTGAGGATAACAAGATCGCCCATGGTAGTGGCGACCACGCTCTGTATGCCCAGATCACCGATGGTACTGCGCAGTTGGACGTTCGTCCACAAACGGAATGTCACTTCAACATTGATTTGCACGGCCACGGGCTTGCCGTCCTTCATCGCTGGCTCAAACTTCCAGGTCTTTACTGCTTCCATAGCTTTCTCATCCAGTCCCAGGCCCAGCGCACGAGCCACTCGAATGTCGTGCGCGCGACCGTCCGTGCCGACGACCAGCCAGAGAACGCACTTACCCTGGAGCTTTGCTTTACGCGCTTCTTCTGCATACTCAGGGTCTGGAGCAAAAATGGCTTTAGGAGGGGACACTCTTCCATCCGTATGTGAGTCGGTGGCGACATCGCCCAGCGATGTAGCTTCTCTACTCGCCCGAGAGTCCTTGCCTCCCGCATCGTGGACGGCTTCGTAGGAGGTGTTGCCCCCCGGGGGTGTCACTTCTTTACTCACCACGCGGCAATGACGGAAATTTGAGTAGCCTTCCAGCTGTCCTTCTAGAATTACTATATCGTTCCTGCGCAACTGGGCTAGCTCTTCCACACGGCTAGCGTCAAATGTGCAGTGCCATATCGTGACGTTCGTAGCCGAAACTACCCCCTCTAGCGCCGCTCTTCCTCCAAACCGCTTTTTCACATCCGAAAGGCTAGCAAAAGCCGCGCTGCCTACCGCTTCCTGTTCACGCGCCCCACGCCGCGCAGAATTACTTGATATCGCGGTAACCACGCCTTCGACAGTGAGAACCTTGCCCTTGTAGAGCAGGTCCGCATTAACAGGATTTTCAGCGTACGCCCCGGCGATCGTTGCGGGATCGGTGGCGTTGGCCGCAGCGCTTTGAGCCGACGAAAAAGTGCCACAAAACGACACCGCTAAGACTCCCAGCGCAATTCTGTTGTTAAGCGTCATCCGTTCCTTTCCGCCTGAAATCGCACTGTTGCGGCCCGCGACATTAGGCCGCGCTTGCTCGGCACCGCTAGATATCGGGTCCTATTTTACTCTGACGCGGCGCTGGTGGGTGTCCATGCAGCGGCGTAAAATAACGACGGGGATCGAGCGACATTTCACGGGTAAAGAACGCGACAAGAGGAGATGTTCGCATGGTTAAGCTAAAGGCCGATTTTGAGGCAGACTGGACAGCTCAGATCAGACGTCGCATGACTGAAAGATGGGGAACAGAGGTCGCACAAATCAAGGACCGAGACGTAGCGGCCTACTATTTCGAATCATTTCGTCGCAGCATTACGAAACAGTCAAGGGACCTCCGAATCGCTGACGATTTTCATTGTCCCTCGCAAGAGGAAGCTGTTTGGAAGGCGCTGCAACACAAGATCGTCGGGGGCGGGGACCTTAACCCGCATCTGAGCGCACGACACCGCTCCCTGTTCAACCGTGATGGTATGCTGGCTGAATGGGGAGTGCATCATTTCCATCTGGGCACTGAGCTGGACCCCAGAAATCCCAATTACGTAAAACGATCAGGCCTTCTTGTCTTTGCACTAGTGGACGAGCACGTTTTCTACGCAATCAATGTTCACCGGCATGGCGAATGGGAGCTGCCAAGTATCGTTGAGACCCTGCATAGAAACTGGCCGGAAGCAATCAGCAAGTATCAGCTGCGAGGCATTAGAGCAGAAGAGTTGCAGCCGCAAGAGAGACGCACGCTCAGGAAAAACGGACTTCAAGCAGCCGTGAGTACCGCTGACGGTACCGTCTATGGGTCGATTGGCGGGCCGATCAGCTGCGCAGGCGTAAAATTTGAATCAAGAAGGAACGCAGATATCTGGGCACATCAAATTCGTGGCTTGCAGAGCGGGCTGCAGGATCAACTCTGTCGGTTAATGCCCACCCTCGAACAGCGCGGGTACGCTGGAGAAGCAGAGATAGAAGCCGAACTGACGATCACGAAAGACGGCTATCAAGCGTTTTTCCCAAAATATCGGGTTCGAGCAACCTTGCTGATTGCTGAACCTAGCTGAGGCTCGCTCAGCGTGAGCGAATGCGAAACCCGTTCCCGACGCCCTTAGCAGATAGTTTTTGACCTGAGCCGCGAAACGCCTTACGATGAGCTTGAAGGAAACCGAGGCCAGCCATGGACATGATCCCACTTAAGCCGGAGCGTAAGGCGCAATTGGAAGAGTACGCCAAACGGCGTGGCCAAGACCCTGCCACCGCTCTCGATGACGCCCTGGCAACCTATCTGGAATGGGAGCGGCAGGACTTCGCGGAAGCGGTCGAGGGAATCCGCCAAGGCTACGAAGATGTAAAAGCCGGGCGCACCAGGCCCGCCACCGAATTTCTCGCGGACCTGCGCCGCAAGCATGACCTTCCGCGTTGAAACAACGGCAGCAGCTGAACAAGACGCGGACGCAATTCTTGACTGGCTCCTGTCGCAGCATGCTGGAGACACCGGCGTCCGGTGGTTTCTAGCGCTGCAAGACGCCATCGCATCGCTTGCTGAATTTCCGAAGCGGTGCCCACGGGCTCCGGAGAGCACCGCCTTCCCTTTTGAAGTGCGCCATCTGCTCTACGGCCGCCCGCCGCACGTGTATCGGATTCTGTTCACGATTGAAAACTATATCGTCTACGTCCTGCACATCCGCCACGGCCGACGTCAACCGCTCAAGCACTAACCAAAACCACGGGTGCCCCATTTCTCGCGCGTCCTTTGCGCGAGAGGCGGGAGGATCGACCATACAAATCCGCACTCCCAATGCATCACACACACCCGTGACGCCGGTCCTTGCAGGCCGCAACCAAAGCAGCATACTAACTAAAAGGAGAAATCTTATGGCAGCCAGCCCAAAACTCGCTCCTCAAACGGAAGTCGCTTGGGAAAAGAAAACCCCGTCAGCCGGCCAGCCCAAGCCGTCAGGCCCGAAACAACGGTTTCAGAATCTTCTGATCGAGATCTTTAAGGGACACACAGATTTTCTTGGCTGGACTCCCCAATAGTCACGCTCGGAAACTTCTCCAGAAGCCGTTCATCAGGATTCCAAATCCTAGCCTGACTTCTCCCGGGTCATCCCGAACCCCGGCGTTCTTCAGCCGGGTGAGGGATCTCGCGCGTAGTTCGCAGAATCGGTATTCGGGAAGACCCGTTAGCTCGATTCCCTGCGCTCGCCGGATTCATGCGCCTTCATATATGCCCGCAGGATGGCATTAATGCGCGTCTGGTACCCGCGCTCCCGCCGGAACCAGGCCAGCAAGTCCGCATCCAGCCGCATGGTCACAACCGTTTTTCGGGTGGGCCAGACTACCTTGGCGTCTTTCCAGAACTCTTCATCTGTAGGGCGCACGTCGGGGTCGGACGCAACGCCGCGGTGAATCACGGCATCGCTCAGGTGGCGCAGCTTGTTCCAGTCCGTGCCTGCGCCGGGCTTAGCCTTCGATGTTTTGCCAGTAGGAGCGTCGTTCGTGCGGCTCCGCCCGCCACGCCGAGATGATGCGCCTTTCCTCGTGGTTTTCATCCCTGTAAACCACCGTAATTTCCAAGCCGTTCACCAAGCCAACCGCATAGACTCGGATTTCGCCATAGTCGAAACGGTCGTCAACCTTCTCAACCGTGGGCCCGTCGAAAATCCGCACCGCATCCTCAAAGGTGATCCCATGCCGGATGAGATTGCGATGGTTCTTTTCTCTGTCCCAACTATAGCGCATCTTGTGTATTTACACAATGTAAATATAGAGCAGACCGCGCACACCTGTGCGCAGCTTCAGGCCCACAGGTCTCAGCGGCCTCTATGAAGACTCTCCGCGCCCTCCGCGTTTCAAGATTTTCTCCCGCTCAATCGCAACAATTCATCCTGTACTTCCCGTTTCTAATAAGATATCGTATATCCATCAACATTAGCTCATTGACAATCAGCGAATTGCTAAGGGCAGTGCCAATTCGGGAATCAATGCCGCTAACTCCTTATTCCAGAATATTTTACGTGTAAGTCCTTATTCCTCAAAGATTTTGAGGGTAGTGTGGCCGTAACCCCATCATTCCAAAAGATCAAGGGGGGAGGGGTACCCCGGTTTTATGAGTCCATGCTCTTGCCGGCAAAGATCGAATACTGCCGCGTGCCTGCGATTTTCTCGAACCTCGCATTCTGCGCCAGCACCGGATCGAGCAGCGGGTTGTGATAGAGAACAAACACCACCCGCGGATGTTCCCGCAATGATTGCCGAAGATTGCTGATCATCGTGGCCAATCCGGATTCCGGCAACGGGTTGAACAGATAAAGCACGGTCGGCTCCGCCGGAAAAGCAAACCCGCAGCCGTCGCCCAGGACACAATCGATGGCGAAGCACCGCTGCGAATCGCTTTTGTATTTGCCGATATTCTCTTTCGCCACCCGGTGCAGTGCAGGCAAAACTTCGATTCCGAGAATCCGCCGGAAGGGATAATCCGCAGCCATCAGCAGAACCCGTCCCTTGCCCGAGCCGATGTCGATAAAGGTAAATTCGCGAAAATCTAATCTCGCACCCGACAGCGTCGCACTCTCCCGCATAAGGCTCGCCAGCATCTCGTGAAACAAAGCAGGCTCGGTTGGCTGATAAGGGGAATGGAACAGTCCCAACAGCCGATCGCGCCAGCCAACCGTCGCGCTCGTCGTATCCACGCGGAAGTCCCAGTCATACTCGACATCGCCATAGCGTTGCCGCCGTCGCGACGGAGTCGATTCGCACCCAAACTCCCACAGTGTCGCAACAAAGCGCCTCAAGGTAGAAAGGAACCCATCACGCGCCGAACTCTCCGTCCACCAGTGGCGAATGGTGGCAACCAGACCGGGTTCAGAAGCAAGCTCTGCCGCCATCGTTGACCATGGTAATGCGTCGCCAGTTAGGCCAGCGGCTTCGACATCCTCACCAGATGACACGGCTGGTTTGATTCTTGCTCTGAGGGAAAGGGCAAGGTTCCGCTCTCCACGTAGCCGAGACGGTGATAAAAGCCGGGCAATTCGGTGCGCAGATTCACGATAGTGAGGTCCATGAACTGGCAACCGGCAGCGCAGCAATATTCCTCGGCAGCGGCGACCAGACGGGATCCGAGGCCCGAACGCTGCAATGCAGGATCGACCGCGAGCAGGCCGAAATATCCGCGCTTGCCCCGCACCTCCACGTACACGCAGCCAGCCAGCGCGCCCGCTTCCTCGGCCAGCAGGAACTTGCCTTTCTGCAGCAACTCCCGCACCTTTTCCGGGTTGGTGCGGTCGTGGTCGATGAAGAAGCGCTCTGGACGGAACGCGGCATTCACCAGCCGCGCAATATTCTCGGCATCTTCGGACTGCGCGGTGCGTGAGTTCATGAGCGGATGTTGCACAAGCGAGAACGCCCGTACAACACTTGGATGTTAGTTCACGGGCGGAAGCTTCGGCCTTGCAGGCGCAACATATCCGATCGGCGTTCCCTTTTCAATGAAGGGCAGTTCATCAGGAACGCGCACTTCCACCCGGCCGTCCGGCATGAGCTTATAAGTGTGGCCAACCGGATCCACGGGTACGCCCCGCAACAGGTTCGCTGCCTCCAAATCGGAAAAACTCTGTGGCAGGTGTCCGGATTCTTCGCGGTAGCGGGACACCAGCTTCTCCAGTGTGGTGACGTCTTCATCCACCTGCAGAGCTTTCAAGTGCGCGACGGCGTTGGCCTTGACATTGGGATCCAGCGTGATTTGATAAGTAGTGACCCACATCAAGCGGGCGGTTTGAATGTTTCCCGCGTGCTCCGCCATCTTGGCCGCCATGATGGGCATAATCTGATGCGTGTGCGGCACCTTGGCGCCGTCGGCGAATGCCTTCTCGGCATTGGCGTAGTCTCCGAGTTCCAGGTAGTAGATGAAACCCAGATCGTAGTAAAGATGCCACTCATTTGGATTATTGCGAATCCCGAACTCCGCCAACTTAATGGCGCGTTCTGGCTGGCCCGCGCCGGCCGGAATTTTGGGAGCCAGGAAATTAGCTCCATACTCGTAGGCCACCAGCAGGTGCGGATCGAGCGTGGTCGTAATTTCAAGCAGCGGCGCCAGCAAGTCAAAATGCTCGGAGCCTCGGGTCATCCTCTCTCCGAAATATTGCACCGCGCGGGTCCAATATATGTCGGCGAGCAATCCGTCGTATCCCAGGCTCATGCGTTTGAGCAGGGTGGGCGAGGAGATGTAGAGCACTTCCTCGAGCGTAGCCCCAGTACGTTCGCGATCAATCCGCCGCAGCAGCAACACCGATGCGGTCAGACAAACTATCAGCAGAACGGCGGCTGTGATTGTGATTCGACGCGAAGGCCTCATTTCAGATTCCGGCGCTCGAAAATCAGCACCGCTCCGCATAGAGCCATACTGGCGTAGACCAGGGCATAGGCCGTATTCGAGAGAATAAGTTGCCCCGCAACCGGCTGCTCATGGGCTACGGAACTAATCACGTTCAGGGCTGAAAAATTGGGAACCAGATAAGCTGCGCCAGTGGCCAGCCAGCGCACGACGCCTTTGGTCAAGCCGGCGAACCCACGCAGATCTTCCGCGAACGTGCCAATGATAAACAAGGCAAAAGCAAACACCGCCGACAACAGAGGGGAAGAAAACGAAGAAAACAGAAGCGCCAGTGAGGTGATGATCAGGAACTGGAGAATAATGAAATACAAAGCCACCAGCACCCAGCCATCGCTTGCCTGGAAGTGGCGCGAAACATAAAACAACGCGGCGAACACTCCGAGCGCCATGAAGAAAGCATTCACTACAAGCGTGCCCGCCAGACCAAAAAACTTTCCGACAATGAACTCCCAACGCTGGACCGGGCGCGAAAGTACTGTATAGAGAGTTCTTTTGTCAATTTCTTTTGAGACCAGTCCGATGCCGATAAAAATGGCAATCACAATGCCGAACAACGAAACCGCCGTGAGCCCAAGGTTGACTACTACCAGGCGCTCGATGCCAATGGAAATCTGGCCGACCAGAATGGCCGCTCCCGTCATCAGCAACGCGAATGCGATCAGGTTATAGAGAACGCGATCGCGCACCGCTTCGCGAAAAGTGTTGGAGGCGATATGTACAATTCGTCCGCTCATTGCGTCACCCCAGCAGCCGCCTTGGACGGTTGCAGCTTGCGCACAAAATACTCTTCCAGCGAAGTCCGGACGGGAATCAAAGAGATAATCCTCAGTTGCTCACGGCGCAGCGCCTCCAGGGCAGCGTCCTGATTGCCTTCGAGGAGTACGGCCCGGATCGTGTCGCCGGTTATATGACAGTCCGCACCCAACGCTTTCATCGCAGCCGGCACTTTGTTTCCATGCCAGACCAATTCGATTTTCCCTTCGACGCTCGAGGTGAGGTCGGCTACCGCGCCCACGCTTTGCAGTTCGCCCAAATGGATGATTGCCACTCGATCGCAGAGCGCTTCGGCATCGGACAGGATATGAGTGGAGAAGAACACTGTCTTACCTTCCTGCTTCAACTGCTCCATAAGATCGCGCACTTCGCGGCGGCCCATGGGATCGAGTCCGGACATGGGTTCGTCGAGGAACACGATTCTGGGATCGTGCAGGATGGCTTGCGCGATACCCACGCGCTGCAGCATGCCCTTGGAAAACTTCCGCAACTGCACCCGCATCACATCCGGCAAACCTACCCGCCCGAGAACCTCGCGAACTTTACGCTCGCGCTCTTTGGGAGCAACCCCTGAAAGCTGCCCGTAATAATTGAGCAGTTCACCAGCCGTCAGGTAATCATAGAAATACGGTTGCTCGGGAAGAAAACCAATCTGCGCCTTCATGCGCGGATCGTTGATTCCCATGCCCAGAATTTGCGCCGATCCAGCCGTGGGATAAACCAGGCCCATGAGCAGCTTGAGCGTGGTCGTCTTGCCCGCCCCATTGGGGCCGAGAAAGCCGAAGATTTCTCCTTCCTCCACTTGCAGGTGCAACGGCCGTAACGCGCACCTCCGTTTCTTGCGCCAGAAACCCACGCTGTAAGTTTTCTCGAGGCCAAGGATGTCGATTGCGATCATGGCTGCAGAGCTGACCTGCCCTCCCTTTAGGTACGTAAGAAAATTATATGCAAAATCGGCGTAGAGGCGAGAGCCCTCGCCAAGTCACGAGGTTACGAAAGTAAAAAGACCGGAATGCACGACCGGGCAGAGCGGATACCGGATAGCACACGTAGGCCCGGACGCCCCCGTCCGGGGCAGCCCAGCAAAGCGCGGCAGGAATAGCAGAAAGCACAAGGAGCAACAGATCGCATCGTTGCTCCCGGGCTCGGTACTTCGCCAAATTCAGACTACTGCAGCTGTGGCCACGCGGCGCTGGCGCAGGTCGCCCAAACCACGGTCGGCGTTCCGCCCGCACCTTGCGAGGGGTTGTAGTGGATTACGCCGTCTTCGTTCGAGCAGAAGGAGCGCACGCCCGTCTGGTTGAAGGCAGCTGGCGCGCCGCTGACGGTATAGCTCAGGTACGGAACCGCAGCACCCGTGCTGGTAAGACCGAAGTAGAAACCGCTCTTGGCGAGTGCTACTGTCGAGGCTTGCGACAAGTTCCAGTCGATCAAGCAGCCGCGGTGACAACCGGGCCCGTCGCCGGGCATCCGGTCACAGCACCCGGCCCAAGGGCTGTCAAAGCCGCCGCGCCAGGAGTCGCATAGCCTTGTGCCGGGTAGGTGGAATAGAAGCTGACCTCACCCGTGTTGATGGTACGAACCGAGCTGGCGGCAGACGATTCGTTGGCCGAAATACGTGCCCGCAGCAGGTTCGGAATGGCGATAGCAGCGATGATTAGAATAATCGCCACCACAATGAGCAACTCAATCAGTGAAAAACCCTTTTGTTTCCGCATGGTGTGTTCCCTTCTTTGTATTTCAAAGCGACCAAAGCCAGAAAATGCTAGGAAGGAGCCCCGGATTCTTGGACACAGTTTCCTTTCAGGGGCTCAGCAATCTTCTATCAACATTGTGCCTCAAAGGCAGACGCTGGAAGAACGGTTTCTATCAGATCTTACGCGGCGGCGTGGCCAGTTGTGCCATTTTGGCATCAGGAAAAACGTGACCCACTCAGATTTGTGACCGGTCGTCGCTTGCAGTTTCACGTTTGCCGTAAAAAACAAAAGGAACAACGGATTGCTCCGTTGCTCCCCGGCTGGTACCCTCCCCCAGGTACTTCGCCAATTTCAAACTACTGCAGTTGTGGCCACGCTGCGCTGGAGCAGGTCGCCCAAACTACGGTCGGCGTTCCGCCCGCACCTTGCGAGGGGTTGTAGTGAATGACGCCGTCTTCGTTCGAGCAGAAGGAGCGCACACCCGTCTGGTTGAATGCAGCCGGCGCGCCGCTGGCGGTGTAGCTCAGGTACGGAACCGCGGCACCCGTACTTGTCAGACCGAAGTAGTAACCGCTCTTCGCAGTTGCGATGGTGGCAGCCTGCGAGAGGTTCCAGTCAATCAAGCAAGCCGCGGTGACAACCGGTCCAGTCGCCGGGCAACCGGTCACAGCCCCCGGCCCGAGGGCCGTCAGAGCCGCCGCGCCCGGAGTCGAATAGCCTTGTGCTGGATAAGTAGAATAGAAGCTGACCTCACCCGTGTTGATGGTACGAATCGAGCTGGCGGCAGACGATTCGTTGGCCGAAATACGCGCCCGCAGCAGGTTCGGAATGGCGATAGCTGCGATAATAAGAATAATCGCTACTACGATGAGCAACTCAATCAGTGAAAAACCTTTTTGTTTCCGCATGTGTGTTCCCTTCTCTCCGTCTCCGGATGGGTGTCAGCGAACCCCCTTGGCTATGTTAGCAATTCGGCGGCCCGAGCCAAAGTAGCATGGAGGACGGGATTGCTTCGCGGCGTCCTGCTTTTCAAGGGCTCAACAATCGTCTCGAAACATTGTGCCATGAACCGGAGCTTCGTTCTCGGTCATGCTCTAATAAATTTTGTGACGGGAGCATTGTGGCTTCTGAGATGACGGCCGTTGCCTCCAAAAGCAAAAGGAGCAACGGATTGCTCCGTTGCTCCCCGGCTGGTACCCTCCCCCAGGTACTTCGCCAATTTCAAACTACTGCAGTTGTGGCCACGCTGCGCTGGCGCAGGTCGCCCAAACCACGGTCGGCGTTCCGCCCGCACCTTGCGAGGGGTTGTAGTGGATTACGCCGTCTTCGTTCGAGCAGAAGGAGCGCACACCGGACTGGTTGAATGCAGCCGGCGCACCGCTGACTGTGTAGCTCAGGTACGGAATCGCAGCACCCGTGCTGGTAAGACCGAAGTAGAAACCGCTCTTGGCCAGCGCAATTGTGGAGGCCTGCGACAGGTTCCAGTCGATCAAGCAAGCTGCGGCGACAACCGGCCCAGTAGCCGGGCAACCGGTCACAGCGCCCGGCCCAAGGGCCGTCAAAGCCGCTGCGCCAGGAGTCGAATAGCCTTGTGCTGGGTAGGTGGAATAGAAGCTGACCTCACCCGTGTTGATGGTACGAATCGAGCTGGCGGCAGACGATTCGTTGGCCGAAATACGTGCCCGCAGCAGGTTCGGAATGGCGATAGCAGCGATGATTAGAATAATCGCTACTACGATGAGCAACTCAATCAGTGAAAAACCCTTTTGTTTCCGCATGTGTGTTCCCTTCTTCTCCGTTATCAGATGTGGTCTCAGTAGACCCAATTGCCGATTATGTTCGCATTTAAGCGGCCAGAAGCAGTAGTTACCATAGGGTAGGTTCGGATGGCCAAGCGCAGTTTGTTTTCAAGGGCTCGGCCATCTTCGGTAACCATTGTGCCTGCAGGAGGTTGGACTGGAAAGATCATTTCTGGCAGATTTTGTCGGCGAGATGACAAGTTGTGTCATTCTGGTACTTCAGAGTGAGATCCAGTCGCCAAGGTGGAACTGGCTGGAAACGGCCTCCCCATACCATAAAAAGCATGGCGCCAAAAGCAAATGGAGCAACGGATTGTGCGTTGCTCCCGGCTGGTACTCTCCCCAGGCACTTCGCCAAAATTCGGATTACTGCAATTGCGGCCACGCCGCGCTGGAGCAGGTCGCTTTTACCGTTTCCGGGGCATTGTTCCAGGCCGCGTTGTAGTGGATGACGCCGTCGTCGTTGGAGCAAAAGCCGCGCACGCCGCTGGTATTGAATCCTCCCGCCGAGCCCCCTACCGTGTATTGAGTGTAGGGTACAGCCGCCGATGTACTGCCGATCGCGAAGTAGTAGCCGCTCTTGGCGGTGACCGCGGTGGAGGCTTGCGAAAGGTTCCAGTCAATCAGGCAAGCTGCAGTCACAACTGGGCCGGTAGCCGGGCAACCGGTAACCGCCCCCGGTCCCAGCGCAGTTAACGAAGCTGCCCCGCCGCCCGCCGAATATCCTTGCGCTGGGTAGGTGGTGTAGAAGCTGACCTCACCCGAGTTGATGGTTCGAATCGAACTGGCCGCAGACGACTCGTTCGCCGAGATGCGTGCCCGCAACAGGTTCGGAATCGCCATGGCGGCAATAATCAGAATAATAGCCACTACAATGAGTAGCTCAATAAGCGAGAATCCTCTGGGTTTCCGCATTTTCATTTTCACGATGTCCCCGCGAAAAGTCTAGTCTCTCGGTCCGCAACCCTAGACCTGTGGCAATCCGGTGGCCATCGCCTCAAATAAAAGCAGACTCCTGATTACCACGGATTAAGTCTCATGGCTGCTACGCCTCTAAGCATCTCGAGGATTGGAACCAGTTCAACCGGCACACCCAGCCGGTGAAAAGCCTGACAAATTTCGTCAACCAAGTCTTCTTTTGTGGGTGTTCCTGGTGATTTTTCTAGAATTTAGGTATTGGGAAAACCCGTCAGACAAGAGTATCCACACACTTTACGCTGCCTTCACCAGCATGCAGGTCACATCATCGTGCTGAGGCGTGGGACCAACAAAGGCGTCCAAATCGCTCATCACCCGGCGCAGCAGCTCCTCCGGAGTCGCGGTAATCCCACCCTGTAGCACGTTGAGCAGCCGTTGTTCGCCGTACTCTTCCGTGCGCCCATTCTCAGCTTCCACCACCCCGTCAGTGAAGATCACCAGCCAATCGCCCGGTTGCAGCGTGACCGTGCCGAATTCATAAGTTTTGTCCGCCCACATTCCCAGCGGCAATCCGCCATTCGAAAGGCGTACGATTGCGCCCGAGCTGAGCCGCAGGATGGGGGCGTTGTGCCCGGCATTGATATAGGTCAAAGCGCGGCTGGCCGGCTCGAACTCCGCCAGAAACGCGGTGGTGAAGCGCAGCCCGCTCTGGCTGTTGGTGCAAGCGTAGTGATTCATGCCCGTCACCAGGTCGGAGAGAGAACAGGAAGTCTCGGAAAGCGTCCTGAGGCTGGCCTGGAAAGTCGCCATCAGCAGCGCCGCCGGAATGCTCTTGCCCGCCACATCGGCGACCGCCAGCAAGAAATGAGGATCGCCAGTGCCGTTAGCTGGACGAGCAAAGACATCATAGAAATCACCCGCAACCGTATTCGCGGGACGCGCCGCGAAAGCGATCTCCAGACCACGCACCTGAGGCGGCTTTGCCGGCAGCAGCCAGCGCTGAATGTCGCGCGCGATTTCAAGGTCCCGTTTCATCACCACCCGATCCGCGACTTCGAGCATCAGCAGAACAAAAAGTACAACCCCACCCCAGAAATGAAAATCGAGCTCGTGAACGACCACCTCTCCCGACTTCCCCAACTCACTGTACGCGCCAGACGGTAAGATCAGCAGCACAATTCCCGCCAGCAGCAAGACTCGCCGCGCCGGCGTCAGCTTTTCCAGGATCGCCCAGACGTACTCCTGCACGGTCTGCCAAAAGCTGCGTTTGCGAGTCTCTTGCGAAGCTCGGGCCTTAAAGTCCCGGTGATAGAGCCGGTAGCTGGCGCGCGCATCGGCGCTGAACTGCTTCCACAGCTGGCTGATCTCAAGCCCCTCGGTCACCCGCTGCCAGAATCGATCAAGTTGCACCAGGACCTCCGGCCTGCGGCCGATTGTCGGCGGAGGTGGGCTCGGTGCGGCTTGTGGATTCGGGGGATTCATCACGGCTTTGAAGCAGCCATTATAGAAGCTCGCCTTGGAATCCGCTTGTAGAAGCTCAGAGTCGGTATCGTCCTAAAATTGCGTTGACCCTTTCACCACGGAGACACGGAGTCACGGAGAATACCTTTTTCTTTCTCGGTGTCTCCGTGTCTCCGTGGTGAATTGCTTTTAACGCAAGTTGAGGACACTACCCTCGTCCGGCGTCATCAGAACAATTTCATTTGCTCATCTGACGGGACGTTGGCTACAGGATGCGTCCTTTGGCTGTAACGGTCGTAGTTGCTCGGAATCCCGTATTTCTCCCGCAAGCGCGCCATCAGTTGCGAAAGTCGATTGCGGTATGATGCCGAAAGGAAAGCTCGATCTTTATAGCGCTGCCGGTAACTTTCGACCAGTTGAGGAAACTCCTTCTCCAGAAACGGCAGGAACACCGCCGCCGAACAAGGCTTCAAGAAAAGCGAATTGGCGAAGATGTATTTTCCCCCCGCTTTGGCTGTGGCTTTGACCAGCCCCTCCACGTCGCGTGGCGAATCGGTGATGCCAGGTAGCACCGGCGCACAGATCACTCCTGCCGCGATGCCTTCCTGGTTCAGCTTTTGCATCGCCTCCAACCGCAGATCAGGACGCGGTGCGCGCGGTTCCAGAATGCGCGCAAGATCCGCCTTCAGCGTCGTTATAGTGATGTTGACAAACAGGCGATTGTTTTTCGAAATCTGCTGGAGCACCTCGACATCCCGCAGCACGAGATTGGATTTGGTGACTATGCCGATTTCGAGTCCGCGATGCCGGGCGAACTCCTCGAGAATCGCGCGCGTCACCTCGAAGCGCCGCTCCGCCGGTTGATACGGATCGGTAGCCGTGCCCAGTGCAATTTCTTCACCCGGCTTGACCTGCCGTAGCTCCTGCCGCAGCAAGTCCGCCGCATGTTGCTTCACGAAAATCTTCTGCTCAAAGTCGACTCCATCGCGCATTTCCATGAATTCGTGGGTATAGCGCGCATAACAGTATTTGCAGGCAAACTCGCATCCGCGATAAGGATTGATGGTCCAGGTAAAGGGCATGCGCACCCCGGTGCAACGATTGAGCAGAGACCGGACGCCAAGCGTGAAGTATTCCACCTCGTGCCCTTGACGCACAGACTCACCCTGCGAAGCCAGCCGAGCAATGCCCACGAGTTTGGGCGCGGAATCGGGAAAGAGAGAAGGGGAAGCCATGGCGATATTCGTTTTTTATTCGCTATAGAATAACCTCCCGAATGGGCTCGGTCAACAACTATTTTCCTAAGGACAGACCGTCGTATCCTAATTGCTCAGAATGGGATAACTGGATTCGTTCAAGGCTTGACATGCCTGAGTGCGGAGTACACATTTCCGCAAGTGCTTTCGGAGAGAACAAAGATCAATTGATTCACACTACTGGAATTGTGCCAATTGCTAGAAGGCCAGGGAATTCTCATTCGCCAACAAATGGTACGTCTCAAAGGGACATTTTTCGTTAGCCACCAGGCAGTTACAACCGACGGAAAGCAACTTCATCTCAACTCTAATCAGGCAGGCCCATGCGCCGTAACAGATCGGCAAATCTTGGGTCACCGCGGAGACTCTGGAAACCGGCGTCGCACTTTAGGAGGGCGATATCCATGCCATCGCGTTCTTCGTAAGCTTTATCGAGCCATTCGAACGCTTTATCCTTGTCGCCGACAAATGCGTAGGCAGAAGCAACCCCGCTTGCTGGAACAAACCCGCCCCCTGGTCGCTTCAGTTCCTGCAACGTCAGTTCAAGATGCTTTTGCCAAAATCCTTTTTCTCCTCCGGTCTTGAAGGCTTGCAGCAATGTGTTCGCTTCCGCGGCCGCATCCTCCGGACTGGCGCCGCCCAGCAATTCGGACTCCTCGCCTTCCTTAATTGCCTCCTCGTATTTTCCCATCGCCGCCAGAAGCCAGGCAAAGTATTGGTGGGCGAGGGGAAAAGTGGGATCCATTGCGATGGTGTGCTGGAATTGTTGATAGGCCTTGTCGTAGTTACCGGCAAACATATAGGTCATGCCCATGAAATTGTTTATCGGCAGTGACAAGGGATCCAGTTCCAATGCTCGCTGGTTCTCAGCAATGGCCTCTGACATTCGACCCATGGGAGACAGATAGCAATTGGAATAAAAGAGGTGGGCATAGGCGGAGCTTGGGTTCAGTTCTAGAGCTTTCAGAAATTCTTTTTGTGCCCCAGGAAAGTCGAAATCATAGTGCGACTTCACCATACCCAGGGCCGCATGCGCTTCAGCCAGGGAAGGGTCAAGCGCCAAGGCTTTAATGGCTGCCGCCCGAGCTTCAGGAAGGCTATCCTTCGGCGCGTAAGCGCCGAGGATGTTGCCGATATTGTAGGCGTCGGCAAGGCCGGCATACGCCAGTGTGAAATTGGGATCCTCTACTGTCGCTCGTTGAAGATACCCGATGCTCTCCTTTATGGCGGCGGGATTTCTCTGGTTCCAGTAGAAACGGCCCTTCAAGTACAGATCATAGGCGTCGGGATTTACAGTGCGCATTCTGGACAAATCTATCTCCTGCTGAGGCGACAGATTAATCTGTACCTGTCGCGCGATGGCCTTTCCCAGTTCGTTCTCGATCTGGAGCACATCATTCAGCTCACGCTCATAATTCTGTGCCCAAAGATGGGTTTGATCGCTCACCCGAATTAACTGTGCGCTGATGCGAGCCTGCCCACCTTCCCTTCGCACGCTTCCTTCGAGGATGTAGTCAACCCCTAGGTCATGCCCGATCTGGCTGACGGTCTTGTTAGTGTGCTTGTAGGCCATCGCCGAGGTGCGAGCGATGACGCCCAAGTGCTCAGGGCTCAACTGGCCCAAGTCGGTGATCGTCTCTTCGGTCAGGCCATCGCTGAAATATTCCTGCGCCGGATCATTGCTCATGTTCTGGAAAGGCAGGATGGCCAGCATCACTCGCTTCAGGGCGACGGGCTTCGCGAGCGGATGCGAGCGCCGAACATATGCGACGCTTGCTAGAGCGACGAGCAGAGCAGCCGTCGACAATGCCACAACCGATCGCCGGACACTGCCTGGCCGGCCACCCGGCAGCTCGGCGTTGCCGCCTCCTACGGCAACGCTCTCCGAAGGTTCAGGGGCCTGCGCAACGGCATCGTGAACGGGCGCGACGAAACGATATCCCCGTCGCGGAATGGTTTCAATGAATCGAGGGTTGTCGGCCGAGTCGCCGAAGGCCACGCGCAGTTTCCGGATGGCGGTGTTGATGCCCTCATCGAAACCGACGAAAGTGTCGACTGGCCAGACTCTGGCCTGCAACTCTTCGCGCGTAATTACTTCCCCAGGACGCTCCAGGAGCATAGCCAGAACCCGAAAAGGCTGTTCTTGCAGGCGAATTCTCCGACCACTCTTGTGTATTTCGCCGGAGCCTAGATCGACCTCGAAGAGGCCGGCGCGAACACGGCGGCTGGAACTGGCGGGCGCTTCCATAAAATCCACCAATCGGAACCTGATTTTACCCCATCAATCCAGTTCAGGAAACTTAATAACTCGTTCGTAGACTTTCTCTTACGAAGTTAGGAATGAATTACGCCCGGTCAATTGACCGGGCCTCGGGTTACGAGCTAATAGAACACCCACTTCGGCAACTCCTAGGCACCAAGCGGACAGCCGAGGGAGTAGC
Organism: uncultured Acidobacteriota bacterium; assembly: GCA_963696635.1. Lineage (GTDB taxonomy): Bacteria > Acidobacteriota > Terriglobia > Terriglobales > Acidobacteriaceae > JABDBE01. Next base: position 162,270 of record CAVOKX010000014.1, on the reverse strand, counting down.
GAAAATCAAATCGAAGCTTGAGGAGAGATTTATGAATAAACAACTGGTAACGAATGCAGCCGCGCTGCTTCTGCTGACGCTCGCGGCTTTGGGTTCAGGATATGCACAAACTCATTCTGCTGCCTGCAACGACAAACTCATCGCCGGCAACTATGGATTCACGGTTCAGGGTACCAAATTGGGCGGCCAAGGACCCACTGGACCACAGGTGGGCGTGGCCATGACCCACTTTGACGGCAAGGGCGGTCTCAGTCAGATTGACACCGTAACCGTTGACGGCGAAGTCGTCGCCGATTGGACTCACCCTCGAGCCACCGGCACCTATTCGGTGAACTCCGATTGCACCGGCACATTCACCATCACCTTCAAAGATAACCGGCCGCCAGTGGTCGCAAATTTCGTCGTGGCAGCGAATGGTGACGAAATCGACACCGTTGTTATCAGCGCTGGTGGAGACCAGGGGATCCTCGCCACTGGCAGCATCGGAAAAAGGCGGTTTTCTAAGCACTAGTGGCCGGTCGCAGAACAATCGTTACTAGATCGGGCCATCCGTTTACTTCCTTTGGGAAGGGCACGGCTTCACAGGCTGCTGAAACAACGCTCGCTTCTTATCAGGGCATCGCTTCAGCGATGCCGCAATTAGTGCGAAAGCAATCGCGCCTTCAGGCGCTGCGCTTGGGGAACGGCACGGCTTGAAGCCGTGCCGCCCAGAGTTCATAATGACGCGGGCTTTTAGCCCCTGAGGGATTCTGCGAACCTATAACCAACTCACCGCGACAGGCCACTAGTATCTTAAGGGAAACCGGAGACCTGTCCCCGAATTTATCCCCCTGCTTAACACCAGATAGCCGCTTGGCGCGCACATTCTCATTGACCGCCCCTATACAATCAGATAACCTATGCGTCAGCAACATTATCTACTGGATAATGCAGTTCTTTGACAATCTGACCCCGGGCAATGGCTTAAGACCAGTTCCAAAACGGAACGCGAGAACAGATGCCTACCAGCCGTAACTCCAATTATCTCTATATTTTGCGTGTAACTCCTTTAAACTCAAAGATCTAGCAGGTAGTGGCGATTTAAGTCCTTTGTTCTCTAGATTTTGCAGAATCAAAGGGGGAGGGGGGAGTACCAGTGAGTAAACAGTAAACTCCGTCCCAATGTGGGAAACGCTTTAGGCTGGCGCCGACGCCAAACTGAGCCAGCGCTGCTAGGCGCTAACCTCGTCCTTCGTTAGTTATTTACTGCTTCGGCTTCTCGAACCGAGGTTGCGGGACCTTCTTTATTTTCCCCTTTTTCACCAGGAGGCGGCGGAATCGTGATATCCACCTTGGTTACTGAACCGAGAGAATCCAGAGGCTTGTCGAAATCCGCCGTGTTGCCCACGACCAGCACCGCGAGTTTGTCTTTGTGCAGATATTTTGCGGCAGTGCGCGCTACATCGTCCTTGCCGACTTTTTCGATCCCGGCGCGATAGCGTTCCAGGTAGTCCGCCGGATATCCGTAGAACTCGTATGCCATGCGTTCGCGGAGAACTTTCTCGGGCGAATCGAAATTGAAGACGAATGAGTTCAGGATGGAATCCTTGGCCCGTTTGATCTCGTCGTCCGAAATCGGATTCTGCGCCAGACCGTCGATCTCTTTGTACAGAGCCTGAATGGATTCCACGGTGGTCGCGCTCTTGGTGCTCATCGAAACCCGCACAATTCCGAGATGATCGAAGGCCGCGCCAATCCCTGCTCCAACGCCATAAGCCAACCCTTGTTGGGTGCGAATGCTCTTGAACAACCGTGAAGAGAAGCCGCCGCCGAAGGCCTCATTGAAGACTTGAGCGGCGTAATAGTCCGGATTGTCCCGCCGGATGCCCAACTCCGTCATGCGAATGGAACTCTGGTTCACGTCTTCTTTCGGAATCAGGTAATAACCAGGCTTAGCGGGCTGAAACTCGATCTTGTCCTCTTTTACCGCCGGTCCCTTGGGCCAATCGCCAAAGGCTTGCCGCAGCTTCGCTTCCATCGCCGCGGAATCAAAGTCGCCGACGATTCCCAGGATAACGTTGTTGGGATGCACGTGAGCGTGATGCCAATCGAGCAAGTCTTGTCGCGTAACCGCGGCAACGGTGGCGTACTCGGGCTCACGAGCGTACGGATTGTTCGCGCCGTATGCCAGTTTCGCTGACTCACGGGCTGCGATCGCACCCACATCGTCGTTGCGCCGCGAGATGGCGTCATACATTTCCTTCTGTGCCAGATCGAGTTTGTCCGCGCGGAACTCGGGCTCGCGCAGCAGGTCATTGAACGCCTTGAACACATCGTCGAAATCGCCCTTCAGGCAGGACCATGAAATGGTGGTCGAGTCCACGGTGCTGCCGGTCTCAACTTTGGCAGCGCGAATTTCCAGGTAGTCGTCCAGTTGATCGCCGGTTTGCGCTTTGGTCCCCCCGGTGCGCCAGACTTCGCCGTACATGTCCAGCATGCCGACCTTGTTCGCAGGTTCCGAACGCGAGCCGCCACGGATGCGCGCGGTGCCATCGATGATCGGGAGCTCATGATCTTCCTGCAGAAAAACAACCATGCCATTTGGCAACTCGAAGCGCTTGGGCTGCTGCGGATGAAATGCGGGCAAAGGCGGAATGGTAATCTGTTGCCAATCGTTGGCTTGGGCTGCGGCTCGCGGAACTGCCGCGCTGAGGAGGGCAACCATTGAAAGGAGAATGAGCGAACGATGGTTCCTCATTGCGCCCCTCCCTTTTGGTCGGCAACATCTGTTTTGGTTTCGATAATCCCCACCGTACGGTTGGTGGGGACAAAGGTTTGATTGGCCACGCGGCGAATATCCGCTTTGGAGACCTTATCGATGCGGTCGACCGAGCGAAACAGTTCACGCCAGTCGTCATAGCGGGCCTGGTACAAAGCCAGATTGTTGGCCAGGCCTTCATTACTGCCCAGGCTGCGGATCAGGCTGGCCTTGGCCCGCGTTTTAATCATCTTCAGTTCCTCGTCGCTGATGTCTTCCTTCTTCAGCTTCTCGATCTCGACATGGATAGCATCCGCCATTTCCTCCGGCTTATGGCCAGGGAGCGGAAATGCATAGAAGGCGAAAAGATGCGGATACTTGTTGCCCGGCAATCCGGTAAAGCCTGCGGAATCGGCTGCGATTTTCTTGTCGCGCACCAGTGCCCGGTATAGTCGCGAGGTGCGGCCGTTCGACATCAGATCAGCAATTGCGTCGTAGACGGCGTCATCGGGGCTGCGGTAGTCGGGCCGGTGATACCCCTCCAGATAGAGCGGTTGCGACATCTCCTGGAGCACGACGCGCCGCTCGGCGTTCTGCGGCGGTTCGGTGGTCGTGCGCTCATCCGGCTTGGGGCGCGAAGGGATGCGGTCGAAATATTTTTCGACGACCGGCATGGTCTCCGAGGCCTTTACGTCCCCCACCACAGTCACCACCATGTTGGACGGAATGTAGTACTTGTCGAAAAACTGCTTGGCGTCGGTAGCGGAAAACGAATTCAAGTCCGACATCCAGCCGATGGTCGGGCGGTGGTACGGATGCGCTTGGAAAGCCGCCGTGGTGAATTGTTCGAGCAGCCGCCCGATCGGATTGCTGTCGACACGCATGCGGCGCTCCTCGATCACTACATTCCGCTCTTTATAAAACTCGCGCATAACCGGATGCAGGAAACGCTCCGACTCCAGATAGGCCCACAGCTCCAGCCGGTTTTCGGGAAACGAGTAAAAGTAATTGGTTTCGTCATCGCTGGTGTTAGCGTTCAAGTCCTCGCCGCCGTTAATCTCTACGATCTGGGGAAATTCGTTGGGCTTAACATATTTGTTGGCTTCGGCGACGGCGTCTTTCCACGCCTTTTCCAGATCCTTTAGCTTCTGCTCGTCGTGATCGACGGGCTTATCCCGCTCCGCGATGTAAGCCGCGTACGTCTGCTCCACTTTCTCTAGCGCAGCTTTTTCGGCCGGATAATTGGTGGTGCCGATCTTATCGGTGCCCTTGAACGCCATGTGCTCAAACATGTGCGCCAGACCAGTCTCGCCGAGAGGATCCTGCACCGAACCGGCATCCACGTGGGTGAAAAAGGAAAATACCGGCGCCTCCGGCCGCTCGCAGATCACCACGGTCAATCCGTTGTCCAGTTTCTTAACCGTAGTGCGCTTCTCGAAAGAAGCCATATCCTGTGCGGCAGCCAGCGCTGCGAGTATCACAACTATTGCGAAAGACTTGAGCGAGCGGTAGCTCATCGGACCTCCACGAGGTTGGACGTGAATGAAGGGCAAAAGTTTGAAATTACGTGGTAGATGGGTAGGTTGTCAAACTCCACGCCGCTCCAACGATTACAATTCGGCATCAAAGATCTGACGATGCAAAGGAACTGAAAGAGTCGGCATGAGCAAACCCTCAGTAGTTGAGATCGAAGGCAAGCACCTGAGTTTGACCAACCTGGACAAAGTCCTGTATCCCGCAACCGGTTTCACCAAGGGACAGGTGATCGACTACTATGCGCGTATCGCCCCCGTGCTGTTGCCGCATCTTAAGGATCATCCTCTTACTCTGAAACGCTATCCCGGGGGCGTAGACGAAGAATTTTTCTTTGAAAAGAATGCCACCAAGCACCGTCCGGATTGGGTGAAGACGGCGCCCATCTGGAGCGAAGGCAACCAGCGCAACGTAAATTACATTTTGGCAAACGATCTGCCGACGCTCATCTGGATCGCCAACCTCGCGGCCATCGAACTGCACCCGTCGCTTTCGCTGGCGAAAGATATCGCTTCGCCGCGCAGTATGGTCTTCGATCTCGATCCCGGAGCGCCGGCGAATATCGTGCAATGCTGCCAGGTGGGCATGTGGCTGCGCGAGATCTTCGAACATTTTGGATTGCAGAGTTTTCCCAAGACCTCGGGCTCCAAGGGGCTCCAGATCTACGTGCCCTTGAACTCGCCCACCAGCTACGAAGTCACCAAGCCCTTCGCCAACGCGCTGGCCCGGTTGTTGGAGAACAAGCACCGGGAGTTGGTTGTTTCTGACATGAAGAAGCAGTTGCGCGTAGGCAAAGTATTTGTCGACTGGAGTCAGAATGATCAGCACAAGACTACGATCAGCGTTTATTCGCTGCGGGCGCGTGAGCATCCTACAGTCTCCACGCCGGTGAAATGGGAGGAAGTGGAGGAGGCGCTAACGAAGAAGGATGCGACCCTGTTAGTGTTCGAAACCAGTCAGGTGCTTGACCGTGTGCAGAAGACGGGAGACTTATTCGAGCCGGTGCGCACGCTCAAACAGAAACTGCCAAAGCTGGCTGGTGTTGCGAAAATCGAGCCGGCGGCAGCGGAAACAGGCTTGGAACTGGCGGCACCAGCAGACAGTTCTCGTGCCGAAAAAGCAAGAACGAAGATTACGAAGCCCGGGCGCCGGCATCGAGTCCCGAAGAAGAAGTCCAGAAAGGTATAATCCGGCTGGTCTTTTCTTCGTGAATTTAAGCTTGGGCGGAGCGAATCCATGGCGCAACTCTATGCCGGCACATCGGGATGGGCCTATCCCAGTTGGAAACCTGATTTTTATCCCGGCAAGCTTTCCCAGGCAAAATTCCTGCAGTATTACGCCACGCAATTGAACGCGGTTGAAGTCAACTTTACATTTCGCCAACTGTTGAAGGAAACAACTGCCCAGAAGTGGATCGAGGCCACGCCCGTCGGATTTCGTCTCAGCATCAAAGCGCACCAGGTCATCACCCATATCAAACGCCTGAAGCAAACCGAAGATTTCATTCCACGCTTTTTGAGCACAATTGAGCCACTGGCGCGCGCGGAAAAGCTGGGGCCACTGCTATTCCAGCTGCCGCCGAATATGAAGGCAGATGCCAAGCTTTTGCAGGAATTTTTGGCTATTCTCCCACGGGCGGTTCCGTCCGCGTTCGAGTTCCGGCATGCGTCATGGTTCACGGACGAGATTTTTGCTCTGCTCAAGAGGGCCAACCGCGCGCTCTGCGTGGCAGAAACCGAAGAACGGACCACTCCCGACGTGGTTACGGCCGACTTCTGCTATTACCGCTACCGCAAACCGACTTACGCACCTGACGAACGGCGCACAATGGTCGACCGCATCCGTGAGCATCTGGCCCAGGGCCGGAACGTGTTTGCATATTTCAAGCATGAGGAGACGCCGGAGGGAGCGATATATGCGGTTGAGGTGTTGAAGGAAGTGAGCCAGACGTAGCCGGCCGAGACGTAGCAAAGCTACGTCTCTACAGCACCCGTCTTGGTACTTCCTCCAATGTCCGATAACGCGCATACTCTCTTTTCGTGCCTTCCGAAGCAAACTCTCGCGTAGTCTCCGGCTTTCTTGACTACTTGAAAATTGAGAAGGGACTGGCATCGCTCACCGTCGCTGCGTACACCACCGACGTTCGCCAGTTCACTGGATTCTTGGGGAAGCGCAAGCGCGTGCTGTTGAATGCGCGTCGCAACGATGTTCGTGATTTCATGCAGGAACTATTCTCCAACTCCGTCGACGGGAGATCGGTAGGAAGAAAACTTTCTGCGTTGCGCCATTTGTATCGATATCTGCTGCTCGACAAGCTTATCGAACACGATCCCACGCTGAACATCGACTCGCCGAAACAGTGGAAGGTTTTGCCCAAATCGCTGGCCCGCGACGAAATGGAAATCATGCTGCGTGGGCCAAGGTCAGCTTCGAAAGGCAAGCAGGGTGAAGCGATTGCCCTGCGTGATCGGGCGATGCTGGAAATGTTTTACGCGGGCGCGCTTCGCGTCTCCGAAATTATTGCCGTCAAGCTGGAAGACCTGAAGCTCGACCTCGGCTATGTGCTGGTGCGCGGCAAGGGCGATAAAGAACGAATCGTGCCTTTGGGAAAATCGGCACAGGGAATGCTTGCCGCATACATGACAAATTCGCGGCCTGTGCTGGCGGGAGGCCGTATTTCACCGCTTTTATTCCTGGGACGTGGAGCGCGCAAACTGACGCGTCAACGCGTCTGGCAGATGGTTCGAGCAGCATCTTCGACCATGGGACGCAATGCCAGTCCGCACATGTTGCGGCACAGTTGCGCCACGCACATGGTTGAGAACGGCGCGGACCTGCGCACGGTTCAAACCATTCTGGGTCATTCCGATATTTCGACTACGCAGGTGTACACGCACTTGGCGCTCGATCGGCTGAAGAGCGTGTACCAGAAGCACCATCCGAGAGCAAAGGCAAGATAGGCAATTGCTTCCTACACATATGGCGACGAAATCGAGCAGTACTTCGGTCAATAAGGCCGTCGACAAGTTTCTCCGTTCGCTGCGGCAGCGCAACGCTTCCGTTCACACTATCAAGGCCTACACCGGCGACTTGAAAAGTTTTGCCGCGTATGTGGGCTCACGTAATTGGCAAAGTATCGATCACGTCGCAATTCGTGGATTTCTCTCCAATCTTTACGAGATGAAACTCGGCAAAACCTCGGTTGCACGTGCCTTGGCTGCGGTCCGTTCTTTCTACCGGTGGCTGGCGCAGGAAGGAGTGGTAGAACAGAATCCGGCCGCGCTGGTCTCCACGCCGAAGCTACCCAAGAAGCTGCCGCGCGTGCCCACGATCGAAGAAATGAACACCGTGCTCGACGGACAGATGCCCGAGATCGCGTCATTCCCCGCACGCGACCGCATCATGTTCGAATTGCTTTATGGGTGCGGGATCCGCAATTCTGAATTGATCGGTATTAATCTCGACGATATTCGCTTGAGCTCAGAGGCTATTCTCATCCGCGGCAAAGGCAAGAAGGAACGCTACGTGCCTTTCGGCGATTCCGTGAAAACCGCGCTCGCCGGCTACTTGCCAGTGCGGCAGCAGATGTTGACCGAACGCAGAAAGAACACCATCGCATTGCTGATCAATCAGCGCGGCGGACGGCTGACCACACGCAGCGTGGGACGCATCATCAAGAAGATTGCCGTAGCCAAAGGGCTGTCACCGGACGTTCATCCGCACACTTTGCGTCACGCTTTCGGCACGCACATGCTCGAGGAGGGCGCCGACCTGCGCTCCATCCAGGAAATGCTCGGCCACGAGCGTCTTTCCACCACCCAGCGTTACACGCAACTTTCGATGAAGCACGTGCTCGAGGTGTACGACCAGACGCATCCGCGAGCGAAATAATCGACCCTGCATCAAGCAATCGCTGTAGAAACATTGCTTGCAACGTCAAGCCGGCAGGAGTTCATGACGGAGACGTAGCGAAGCTACGTCTCTACAGAGCGGACTTCCGCAATTGCTCCCAAATTTCCACTACGCGTTTCTTTAACTCGGCGGAAAGTTCTTGGTATGCCGCTTCCGATGCCGCTGCTTCGGCCGGAGGATGGATTGTGTCACCAAAAGTCATTCGCAACGGCGCAAATCTCTGAAACGACTTTCCGCGCGGCCATGCCTCATGAAAGCCCTCGATCGCTACGGGCACAATCGGAACTTGCAGGTGGATAGACAGAATCGCCGCGCCTTTCTTGAACATCTTCGGCTCGCCATCAATCGAGCGTTCGCCTTCGGGGTAGAGCAACAGTACGCCGCCCTGCCGCAGGCCGTAGGCTCCGGCGCGCATGGCGGGAATCAGGTTTGCATCAGGATCCACAACCACTACACGCAGCCATTGCGCCAACGTCCGCAGGAAGCCGCTGCCGAAAATTTCGCTAGTCCCGACGGCAAAGCTGTCGCGAAACACCGGCCAAGGCAGAACGCTGGCTAGAATAATCGGATCAAGAAAGCTCTGGTGATTGGAGCAAATGATAAAGGGTCCATGAATGGGAAGTTTTTCCAGACTGCTAACGCGCAAGTGAAAACGGTCGCGCGCAATAATCTGGATCAGACGGCTGGCAACGTACCAGAACGTTTCCTTGAACGGCTGTGGCCGGAGCAGAGCACGGACCTCCGGATCTACAGGTTCCTCCTGCAGCACAGCTTTCCATCCGGCGAAGTAAGCGCCGGGTGGTCCATCCTGGGAACCAACTGCGCTTTTGTGCACCGCATCCACCAACTCCCTTACGGTGTAAATTTCAGATAGGCGTGACTCTTCGAGATCGCCGCCAATTTCCTGTTCCAGTGCGACTAGAAGTTCGACTCGTTGCATCGAATCCAGGCCAAGATCGAGTTCCAGATTATCGCTGGGGCGGATGAATCCAGGCTTGAGTCTCGATGCCTCGCGCATAATCTTGAGCGCGCGCCGCACGTCCGCTCGTTCCAGCCAGGTGGTGTCTTCCGCGCTCAAGGGTTTTGCAGAGCTGACTCGCGCATCATCCGAGCGGCCCTCCCCCTGATTTGCCCGCACTCGCTTCTCGATCTCAAACCGCTTCAACTTTCGCGTGGTCGTCCGTGGCAAAGCTTCACGCCAGATTTCATAACTTCCAATCCGCTTGGTCGAAGGCAGTTGCAGTGACAGGCTTTCAATGTCGTAGCGGATGACCTCTTTCGCGTTGACGATCCTCCGCTGTTTGAGCGCCTCAAAATTGGGGACCACCACAGCATGCAACCGGTCCTCTCCCGGACGGCTTTCCATCCCCATGACAGCAATTTCTCCCACGAAAGGTGATTTCAGGTAGTGAGACTCGACCTCTTCCGGGTAAATATTTTTCCCATTGCTTAGAATGATGACTTCTTTCTTGCGACCGGTAATAAACAGATTTCCACCGGGATCGAAGTAGCCCAGATCCCCCGTGTACAGCCAGCCATCCTTGAGCGCCGCGGCCGTAGCGTCAGGCCGGTTCCAGTAGCCCTTCATGACGATGGCTCCGCGAATCACGATTTCACCAACCGCCTGACCGCCATCTTCCTGCGGTAGCGGATCGACGATCTTGGCTTCCACTCCGTCAAGCGGTTTACCCACTGAACCAATGACATTGTCATGCGGGGACGTAGCGAATGCGGCGGCGCTAGTTTCGGTGAGGCCGTAGGCCTGAAGCACGTCAATTCCCAATGCGTGGAAATCGTAGCCGATTTGCGGATCAAAGCGTGACCCACCCGTCACCAGATAGCGCATTTTGTGTCCAAAAATATTGCGGATCTTGGGAAAGAAAACCGGGCCGGGATTCCATCCGAATCTTCGCGTGAAACGTGTGATAGCCATCATTGCCCGAAAAGCCCTAGCCGCCACTTTTCCCCGCTGCGCCACCTCTTTGAAAATGCGCTCGTGAATCAAGTAAAAAAACTGCGGCACTACCGCGAATGCTGTGATGTCCCGCTCAGCCAGCGCTCGGAGCAATTCCGTCGTATTCAGGGTTTCGAGATATACAACACGCGAGCCCTTAACCAGTGGCAACAGCAGGTTGGCCATTTGCGACAGCACATGAAACAGCGGTAGCACACCGAGTACTGCATCATCCGGGCCAATTTGCGCCCAGCCGAATACGGCCCGAATTTCACCCATAAGGTTCGAGTGCGTGAGCATCACCCCTTTGGGGTCGGCAGTGGTCCCAGAGGTGTAGAGCAAAGAAGCGATGCTGTCAGAACCAACGGGCACGGCCGAGAAACTCCCTGGACCAGCGGCGAAAATGCCGTCCAGGTCGGCGGCGCGCCGAGCTAGCGAAGATTGCGCGGAGACAGCCGCTCCCGGCGGTCCAGTCGAGCGAAGCTCCGCAGTTTGGGTGGCGCGGACAGTCTTGTCTCCGTGAGGTGTATCAAGCATTACAATTCCGATTGCCGATTCGCCGATCGCCTCCTCCGCGGCTGCTAGATGCCTCGCATCGCAAAACAGCAGGGAGCTGCCACTGTCCTTGAGGAGTTTCGCAACCTGATCGGCATGAAATGCCGTATCGAGGGGAACGGCCGTGCACCCGGCTGCGATAATCCCCAGATACGCAGTAATCCAACGCGGATGGTTATCCGCTAAAATTGCGATGCGGGCGCCCGGTTGAAATCCACTTTCTTTCAGCCAGCGGCCGAAGCTCTCCGCCATGCGCCGAGCTTCGGCATAGGTATGGCTCTCGACCCGGTCATGCCGCTGAATTTCCAGCGCAATATGGTCAGGCCAGCGCTCAGCACATTCGCGGAATAGTTCGTAGAAGGTCGGCATGGGCCAGCGCGGGAAAATATACCTGAAAAAACGGCTCAGCGCAGTGATCGGAGAATTTGCCGAAAATCAGCTGGAATCCTGCCGCGGTAGCCTAGGCGACGCGCAAGACGGTTCCTGGGATGCCTCGCGACTTACGCACCAGGCACGCATCTAATATACTAACCTTCTAGGATAGTGGGTGTAGTGCCCCTCCAAGGATCTTCATTTGATTAATGTTCTGATAGCCAAGGTCTTCGGGACCAGCAACGAGCGCGAGATCAAGCGCCTGATGCCTCGGGTTGAGGCCATCAATGCGCTTGAACCTGAAATGCGCAAGCTCAGCGACGAGCAACTGCGTGCCAAGACGGACGAATTCCGCCAGCGAATACAGGAACGCATGACCCGCATTCCGGACGAGCCGGATACGGACCCCGATCGCCGCAAAGAACTCGATAGCGAACGCACGAAGCTGGTAAACGAGGTTCTCGACGAACTCCTGGTCGAAGCCTTTGCCGTGGTGCGCGAGGGTGGCCGCCGCGTTCTGAATATGCGGCATTTCGATGTGCAGTTGATTGGCGGCATGGTTCTGCACCAGGGCAAGATCGCGGAAATGAAGACGGGCGAAGGAAAAACTCTGGTTGCCACCTTGCCAGTGTATTTGAATGCCCTGAGCGGACGCGGTGTGCATGTGGTCACCGTCAATGACTATCTGGCCAAGCGCGATTCTGAGTGGATGGGCAAACTGTACAGTTTTCTCGGCCTCAGCGTGGGTGTTATCGTCCACGATCTCGACGACCAACAGCGCCGTGAAGCTTACGCCGCCGATGTGACCTACGGCACCAACAACGAATTCGGCTTCGACTACCTCCGCGACAACATGAAGTTCGATCTGCACGATTGCGTGCAGCGCGGCCACAACTTCTCCATCGTCGACGAAGTTGACTCCATCCTGATCGACGAAGCTCGTACCCCGCTCATCATTTCGGGTGCAAGCGAGGAGTCCACCGACAAATACGCCAGAGTCAATCGCATCATCCCCAAGCTCGAAAAAGGTGAGCAGATTGACGTTGCTCCCGGCGAGCCCGTGCAATACACCGGCGACTACGTGGTGGATGAAAAGCATCGCAGCATCACGGTCACCGACGAAGGCTGGGAAAAAGTCGAGCAGTTGCTCGGCATTGGCAATATTGCTGACCCCGAGAACTGGGACCTCAAGCATCACGTCGAGACGGCGGTAAAAGCCCACGCCCTTTATCACCGCGATGTTGAGTATGTCGTGAAAGATGGCGAGGTTATCATTGTCGATGAGTTCACCGGCCGCCTGATGCCGGGCCGCCGCTGGTCCGATGGCCTGCATCAATCAGTCGAGGCCAAGGAAAACGTCAAGATTGAGCGCGAGAATCAAACTCTCGCCACCATTACTTTCCAGAACTATTTCCGCATGTACAAAAAGCTGGCGGGAATGACCGGTACCGCCGAAACCGAAGCCCCCGAGTTCGACAAGATCTACCGCCTGGAAGTGATGGTTATACCCACCAACAAACCACTGCTGCGGCTGGAGAATCCCGATGTTGTTTATCGAACTGAAAAAGAAAAGTACTTCGCCGCAGCCGATGAAATCCAGAGATTGCACGCCACGGACCAGCCAGTACTCGTCGGTACCACGTCGATTGAAAAATCGGAACGTCTTTCCGAGTTGCTGAAAAAGAAAGGCGTCAAACACTGGGTCTTGAACGCAAAACAGCACGAGAAGGAAGCCGAAATCGTGGCCCAGGCCGGCAGCAAAGGTATGGTAACGATCGCCACGAATATGGCTGGTCGCGGTACCGACATTCTGCTTGGCGGCAACCCTGAGTTCATGGCCAAGCAGGAATGCGTGAAGAAAGGAATCGCACAGCCCCTGCGAGCCGCGCAAGGCAAAGTTCAAGCCGTAGTCGACGACACCAAAAGCACCGTCTGGTATTACGCGGGCAACGAGTACGTGGTTCCTACGGATCAGTGGACAGAAATTTTCAATCGCCACAAAGAACAGACCGACAAAGAGCACGAGGAGGTCATCGCCGCCGGAGGCCTGCATATCTTCGGCACCGAACGTCACGAAGCTCGCCGTATCGACAATCAGCTTCGCGGACGCGCCGGACGCCAGGGCGATCCCGGTTCCTCTCGTTTCTACCTTTCCCTCGAAGACGACTTGATGCGCATTTTCGCCAAGGAGTGGGTTTCGAACCTGCTTCAACGCCTGGGCATGGAAGAGGGAGTCCCGATCGAATCAAGGCTGATCTCGCGCCGCATCGAAGCTGCGCAAAAGGCCGTCGAAGCGCAGAACTTCGAAGCCCGAAAACATCTGCTCGAATACGACGACGTTATGAACAAACAGCGCGAGGCGGTGTACGGCCTGCGCCATCAATTGCTCGAAGGGGTGGATCAAAAAGAATTGATCCTCGAGGATTACGTCTCCGGCATCCTTAGCGATTTAATGGATCAGTTCTGCGCGGTCAAAGTTCATGCTGCCGACTGGGATCTGAAGGGCCTCAAGGACGCCGTTTTCACCCGCTTCGGGGTGGATATTCTAGCCGAAGGCATCAAGCCCGAGACCCTGAACCGCCAGGAACTCGGCGACGCGATTTTTGACAAGCTCAAAGCCCGATACGACGCGAAAGAAAAACTGATTGGCCCCGATGCCATGCGCTATCACGAGCGCATGATCATGCTAAGCGTGCTCGACTCGCAGTGGAAAGACCACCTCCGCGACATGGACCATCTGAAGGAGGGCATCGGTCTGCGCGGCTACGGACAGCACGATCCACTGGTCGAGTACAAACGCGAATCCTTCGACATGTTCGAAGCCATGATGCAGCGCTCGCAGGAAGAAACCGTCCGCTATCTCTACCTGATGCAGATTCTGGAACGGCCCAGCGAAAGCGGACCCCCGCGACCTTTGGATGGCGGTGGTCCCGCCGGCGCAGGTCCGGAAGCTGGTGTACCAGTTACGCGGATGGGTGGGGATGGCAATGGGCGAAAGCCACCACGGCAGGTAGCCACCTCGGTTGACGAAATCGAAGAAGCCTTCCAGCGCAAGAAACGCCGCGAGCTGGAGCAAGCTCGCATGGCCGGCTCCGGTGATCTTCAGACGGTGCAGCAGGTAGTCCGCGGGGCAGCCAAAATCGGGCGTAACGATCCTTGTCCGTGCGGCTCCGGAAAGAAATACAAGAAGTGCTGCGGCACCAACGCGTAAAAACAACCGAAAAACTTTCAACCACGAAGGACACGAAGAATTTCCTTTCTGTACCTTCGTGTCCTTTGTGATTGATGATCTTTATTTTTGAGTCTTAGCCTGCACGAACGATTTCACCACGATGTTGTTGGGCTGAACCCCAACCGGAATCATAGTGAGCAGAGAATACTCGCCTGGCTCGAATTTCTTCCTGGGCGTGCGCTTCTGGATGACCGTGACATCTCCCGACCCCGAATTCAAAACCAGCAGATAGTTCTGGCTCTGCGAGAGCGCCAGCCCATCAGGATGGCTGCCCACGGGCAGCGTGGCGATCATTTTCCCCATATCAATGTCATACACGGCGACCGTGTTCGATCCAAAATTGCTGACATACAACCGAGAGTTGTCCGCAGTCACCAGCCCGCGCGCCGGATGCATACCGATCAGATAGCTGCCGCCGACCTCATTCGTCGCGGTCTCGATGATCGAGATATTGTCCGAATCGAAGTTGCTCACCATGATTTCGCCGCCGTCCGGCTTGAGTGCCAAGTGCACGGGAGTCTTGCCCACGTCCAGCAAGGCCAGCAGTTTGTCATTCTTCAAATCGATCGACGCGATTTGTCCCGATGCCGTGCAAGCCACAAATGCTTTACTACTGTCCGGCAGAATCGCAATGTCTTCCGGCTGCTGGCATGCCGCAACCGTGCTGCGAACCGTAAGATGCTGAGCGTCAATCAGAGAAATCGTATTGTCGCCGCGATTGCTGACCACAACCGTTCCGCCCTCCGGAGAAACTCTGGCCAGCCCCGGCGAAGCTCCCACGCGAATGTTCTTGATCACAACTCGCTTGTCCAAATCGATGACTGAAACATTCGCCGAGCCTGAGTTGGCGACGTACCCCCGCTTCCCATCCGCGGAAACATCGATGAAATAAGGCCTGCCATGTACGCCAATGGTCGCGACCACGGCATTGCGTTCGGCGTCAATCACGCTGATGTTGCTCGAACCCGTATTCACCACGTAAGTCTCATTCTTCCTGCCGTTCGCTGCAATCCCGGTCGGTTCACTTCCAACTCTTATGGTTTTCGCGGGCTGAAACGTGCGCAGGTCGATGACGCTAACCGTGTTGCTCTTGCCATTGGTAATGTAGGCGTACTCGTGGTAAGCCGGACCGTAGTCCGCGAGCTGGCGTTCGTGGAAATACAACCACCCAATGGCCGCAACAATGGGAGAGAGGACAACGATGAGAAGAAGCTTTCTCAAGTTAGTGGAGCGATAGAGGATCTCTGCGCAGGTGCCGTGGATACGGAGGAAAGCGCGTTCGGACGTGCCAGAACTCCCGGCACCGTCCTGCCCACCACCGGCGCGATCTGCCGCACCTGCGCCATCAACTCGTCGAACTGATCGGGATAAAGCGACTGCATGCCGTCCGACAACGCCTTGTCCGGCTCATGGTGCACTTCGATTATCAAGCCATCCGCCCCGACAGCCACGGAGGCTCGCGAAAGCGGCGTAACTTTATTCCGTTTGCCGGTGCCGTGGCTAGGATCGACCACGATGGGCAAATGGCTGAGCCGTTGCACCGCCGGGATCAGGCTTAAGTCCAGCGTATTGCGCGTATGGTCAGCGAAGGTGCGCACGCCGCGCTCACAAAGAATCACGTTGTAATTGCCTTCGCTCATCACGTACTCGGCCGCCATCAGAAATTCTTCTAGCGTGGCCGACATGCCGCGCTTTAGCAGCACCGGCTTGCTTGCCCGTCCGGCGCGTTTGAGCAGCGAAAAGTTCTGCATGTTGCGAGCGCCAATCTGGATGACGTCCGCGTACTCCTCCACCAGTTCCAGCGACTCGTTGTCAATTGCCTCGGTCACAATCCTCATGCCAAATTGTTCGCGAACCTCGGCCATGATGCGCAAGCCTTCTTCGCCCAGCCCCTGGAATGAATACGGAGAAGTGCGCGGCTTGTAAGCTCCGCCCCGAAAGAACTGCGCCCCTGCACGCTGGACGCGCTCAGCGATCGCAAACGCCTGCTCGCGGCTTTCAATGGCGCAAGGCCCAGCCATGATCGCCAGCGCAGGCCCGCCAATCGTGGCCTCGCTCCCCGCGAAACGGACGACGGTGTTCTCCTCCTTAAAGTCACGGCTCACCAATTTGTAAGGCTTGGTGACGCGAATGACTTCCTGCACGCCCGACATTTCTTCCAGCGTGCCCGGCTCGACCTCTCCCTTATTCCCGGTGATGCCGATCGCGGTCCGTTCCGCCCCTGGAATGGAGTGGGCGCGATAGCCGAGCGCTTCGATTTTCTGGCAGACCGCGCGCACCTGGGCTTCAGTCGCATGCGCCTGCATGACCACTAACATGGACCCACCTCGAAAGCTTCAAGTCTATCGTCGAAGGCGCATGCACCGCAAACCCGCATCCACTGGCCTGTTAGGACCGGTCTCGATCCACCCTCGATCGACAGCTGGTTATACTTCCATCATGCCCCGTTCCATCGCTCGTGAGCAGGATGTCCTCAAACTGCCCATACCGAAGCGCCCGCCCCGCTTGACCTCGCGCCGTATTGGCATTCATACCTCGACCGCTGGCGGTGTCCACAATGCCGCTGAACGAGCCTATCGTCTGGGCTGCAACACCTTTCAGATTTTCTCGTCCAGCCCGCGGCAGTGGGCGCCCTACGAACTGAGCCGTCCGCAATGCGATGAGATGATGCGCCTGCGTGAGAAATATAACCTCAAGCCAATGGCGATCCACGTGAACTATCTGGTGAATCTGGCCAGCACAACTCCGCTGTTCTTAAAGAAGTCGATCGAGGCATTTCACGGCGAAGTGGAACGTGGCCTGGCGCTGTGCGCAGACTATCTGGTGCTCCACCCGGGCTCATTCCGTGGCGCCGATCGAGAAGCCGGCCTGATTCAGGCGTCCGCTGCAATCGCCGCGGCAACGCGAGGATTGGATCTCGCCAAAGGCAATCTAACCATCCTGATCGAGAACACCGCCGGCGCACAGTACTCGCTCGGTGCAAGCTTCGAACAAGTCGCCGAAGTGCTGGAACGGCTTCGCGGCCTGGTTCCCATCGCGGCCTGCATCGATACCTGTCACACCCATGTCGCCGGCTACGACATCGTGAGTGAAACCGGAATGCGCCAAACGCTAGCGCACCTCGACCAGACCGTCGGACTCAAGAATGTGCGAATGTGGCATTGCAACGACGCCAAAGCAGCCCGCGGATCAAAGCTGGACCGGCATCAGCACATTGGGAAGGGAAGCATTGGCCACCAACCCTTTCGCCGTCTGCTGAACGATCCCCGCCTGGCCCACGCCGCCTTCATTGCCGAGACCCCAATTGACAACCCGGGAGATGACAGACGAAACGTGGCGGCCTTAAAGCGCTTAGTGGCGACGCAGCACGAGACGTAGCGGAGCTACGTCGGTACAGGAAATCTTCGTCTTCGTTGTAAAATTACCATTTACAGAACGCAACCTTGCCTCCTATGCCGCAGGAAGAACAAACGACCATGGTCCGCGAAGACCGCTACGACGCCCAGCGCATCGAGGCGAAATGGTTCGAGCGCTGGCAGCAGGACCCCTCGCTCTACGCCGCCGAGCCCAACACCACCAAGCCAAAGTATTATGCGCTTGAGATGTTGCCCTACCCCTCGGGCGCGCTGCACATGGGACACGTGCGCAACTATGCCATCGGCGACGCGCTCGCCCGCTTCATGTGGATGAACGGCTACAACGTGCTTCATCCCATGGGCTGGGATTCATTCGGTCTTCCGGCGGAAAATGCCGCTATCTCCAACAACACTCCGCCGCGCGAGTGGACCCTCCGCAACATCGCCAACATGAAGGCGCAGATGAAGCGCCTGGGCTTTGCCTACGACTGGTCACGCGAAGTTACCACCTGCTTGCCCGATTATTACAGATGGAATCAGTGGTTCTTCTTGAAGCTCTACGAGAAAGGTCTTGCCTATCGCAAGAAGAGCAACGTGAATTGGTGTCCGAAGTGCTGCACCGTGCTGGCCAACGAGCAAGTGGTGAACGGCTGCTGCTGGCGGCACGAAGACACGTTGGTGGAACAACGTGAACTCGAGCAATGGTTCTTGCGCATCACCCAATATGCCGACGAATTGCTTCGCGACCTCGACAGACTCGGCGGCTGGCCGGAGAAAGTCCGCACCATGCAGCGCAACTGGATCGGCCGCAGTGAAGGCACGCTGGTGGATTTCAAACTCGAAGGCGCCACCGATTCACCAGACTCGACAATCACGGTCTTTACCACCCGCGTCGATACTATCTTCGGGGCAACGTCCGTTCAACTCGCTCCGCAGCATCCGCTAGTCGCTCGGCTTATCAAAAACAACGATCCATTGCGCGCGCAGGTCGAGCAGTTGATCGCGGAGCAGCGCAAGGCCAAGGAAGTCGGTGACATCGGCGCCATCGAAAAGCACGGAGTCAATACTCATTATTACGCGGTGAATCCGTTCAACAGGGAGCGCGTGCCCGTGTGGGTAGCAAATTACATCCTGATGGACTACGGCACGGGCGCGATCATGAGCGTGCCAGCCCACGATGAGCGAGATTACGAATTCGCCCGGAAGTACAACCTCAAGATCCGTACCGTGATCGTGCCTCGACCCGTTGATCCCGAGGAAACCAGTTGCGAGCCAGCCCTTCCATTCACCACAATGAACGGCAAGCTGGTCAACTCAGGCCAATTTACCGGTCTCACTTGCGAACAAGCAATCAAGAAGATGTCGGAGCATGCCGAGAAGAACGGTTTCGGCAAAGCCACGATCACCTACCGCCTCAAGGACTGGGGCATCTCGCGCCAACGCTACTGGGGAACGCCCATCCCCATGCTTTATTGCGAGAAAGATGGAATCGTGCCCGTCCCGGAAAAAGAGTTGCCCGTGATCTTGCCGGAAAACGTCGACATAACCCTGACGGGTGGCTCACCCCTGGGCCGAGTGCCGGAGTTCGTGAATGCGACCTGCCCGAAATGCGGCGGCCCCGCTCGCCGCGAGACCGACACCATGGACACCTTCGTCGATTCGTCCTGGTATTTCTATCGCTATACCGACGCCCACAACGACCGCGCACCCTTCGATTCCAGGACGGTTGCGTACTGGTTCCCTATCGATCAGTACATCGGCGGCGTCGAGCATGCGATTCTCCACCTCATCTACTCGCGCTTCTGGACCAAGTTCATGCGCGACATGGGATTGGTAAAAAATGACGAGCCCATCGAGCGCTTATTCACCCAGGGCATGATCATTAAGGGTGGAGCGAAAATGTCCAAAAGCCTCGGGAACGTTGTTTCACCGGATGACATGATGGCTCGCTACGGCGTCGACAGCACGAGAATGTACACATTGTTCGCGACCTCACCGGATCGCGAACTCGACTGGCAAGATGAGGGAGTAGAAGGCATCCGGCGGACCTTGGGACGCGTGTACCGCCTGGTCGCGAGAAACGCGCCCGTAGAAACGCAGCTTGCTGCGTCTCCCCGAGCGGAGCGAGAGCCGTTGCCAGCAACGTCTCTACCACCCGAGGCCCGTAACATCCAGCGCAAACTTCACCAGACCATCAAACGCGTAAGCGACGATTTCCAGGGACGCTGGCACTTTAACACTTCGATCGCCGCGATAATGGAACTGGTCAACGAACTCTATGCTGTCGAAGAACGTATAGCGCGGGCACCCACGCCCGAGGAACTGGTTCCGGCCCAACTGTGGAGCGAAGTGCAACACAATCTCGTGCTTCTGCTAGCACCATTCGCACCCCACCTCGCCCACGAACTTTGGGAAATGTTAGGCGAGAAGGGAAATCTTCTGCGCACGCCCTGGCCCAAGTACGATCCAATATTGGCGAAGGAAGAGGAAATTGAAATCCCGGTGCAGGTCAATGGCAAGTTGCGCGGTCTGATCATCGTCCCCGCCGATTCGTCGGAGGACGTAATCCGGGAGCGCGCCTTGTCGAACGAAAGAGTCAAAGCGGCCATCGCCGGCAAGCAGGTTGTGAAGGTGATTGTAGTACCCGGCAAGCTGGCCAATATCGTCGTGCGCTGAACTCCGACTTCCCCCGCGCCCTGTCATCCTGAGCGCCGTAGCTGGTTCGCGAAGCGAAGCTACAGAGTCGAAGGATCCCGACAAGCAACTACTACCGAAACAGCTTCAAGGAATTCTGCTCGTAATTCCTGCCTTCAACGGTCAAGTTGAGTTCAGTTGCGCTATCCTAGCCTGGGATGAAACGGCGATCACCCACACTCGAAGGCTTCCGCACCATTTTCCGCCGCCCGTCGTTTGGACTAGCCGAGATTGCCTGGCGCTGGAGCTTCGGCGCCGCAGCCAGCCTGCTGCTGGTGTTTTCCTTCCTCGAATATCTGGACACATTGCCAGTCAGCAAAGGCGATCTCCTTCTACTGCGAACCCGGCAGCCAGCCCTGATCTCTCGCGCCGTACTGCACATTTTTCGCGGCAGCGCATTTCGCGTGGTTGAGGCCGCGGTTGTACTGGCGCTCAGCCTGGGAGTTGCCTGGGTAGTCATTGCCTCGGTGGGACGTGCAGCCACGCTAAAGGCTCTGCTGGCCCATTTTCACCAGGACGACGCCTCCTCCTCAAATCACAAAGAAAAAAGGGCTTGGCGGTTGCGCTCTCTCGTCGGGCTAAACTTTTTCCGGCTCGGAGCGATGCTCGCAGCCACCGTGGGCTGCCTCGCCGCGGTTCTACTGGGCGGAGCTGCGTCCCGGCCGAGCGATCCCGCACCGGGCAGCGCTTTCCTGATCTTCCTAACCGTAGTCATGCTCGCGTGCCTCGCCTGGTCCACGTTGAACTGGTTCCTCTCGCTCGCGACGATTTTCGTAGTTGCGAACGGCGACCATACGTTCGGCGCAATCACCGCGGCAGTTGATCTTTGCCAAACTCGTCCTGGATCAGTCTTTGCGGCCGGGACGTGGTTTGGTCTGGCTCATATCACTGCATTCGTTGTCGCCAGCTCGGTCGTCGCGTTTCCTTTAGGATTTGCCGCTGTTTTGCCCGGCAGCATTGTTCTGGGCGGCGTGCTCCTGGTCACACTCCTTTATTTCGCCATCGCGGATTTCTTATACATGGGACGGCTGGCAGCGTACGTGGCCATAGTGGAAATGCCGGACACGTGGGTGAGCGTTCAGATTGCACCGCCTCCGTCGCCCCAACCAGGCTCGCATCTCGATCCTAATATTCAGAGTCCCGCCGTCGATGCGAGCGAACTCATTCTGAGCGATGTTCCCGCAAGCAGCTAGAGGCCAGAAGCTACGCCGGAGCTTCACATTCCATGCCCGCCGCCCACATAGATCCTCTGCCCAGTTAACCATCGAGCCTGGTCGGACGCAAGAAAAACGATGACATCAGCTACATCTTCAGGACTGCCGATTCTGCCGAGCGGGATTGTTGGCAGCATCGCCCGCTCAAGTTCTGCCGTGATCCATCCCGTTTGCACAGGACCCAGCGAAACCACGTTTACTGTCACACCAAACTTTCCGAGCTCTATTGCCGCACTTCGGCTATAGCTCTCCAGCGCGAATTTGCTGGCTCCGTAGGTGATCTCAGATGGAAAACGATCCGCTCCCGCGGTGCTCACGTTGATGATTCTGCCCCATCGCGCCCCGCGTTCAATATGCCTGCGTGCAAATTCGGCCATCATAAGAGCCGACGCTCGAGTATTGACCGTAAACAGTCGGTCGAAACTGGCTGCTGTGAGGCTCTGAGGCCGATCCGTCCACAACTCCACGAGCCTGTTATTCAGTTCCGTGTCCGACGGAAGGAACGTGTCGCCTTCCCAATACGCCGCATTATTCACCAGCACCTCAACCGGACCTAGAGCCGCCTCCGCCCGATCGAATAGCATCGGGATTACGGCCGGTTCCGAGAGATTCGCCTCCAATGCGCAAGCCTGGACGCCCAATTTGCGAACCCGTTCGAGAACTTCATCAACGGACTTGGCCTGTTGAGAGTAATAGAACGACACGCCTGGCGTGCTAGCACCCTCCAACTGTGCCTCCGCAACGGGCGTGTAGCTTTGTCGGAAGTAGTGTAGGAAAACTCTTGCGCCTTGGGCGGCGAAAGCTTGTGCAACCCCAGCTCCCACACCACAGGGATTGTTCGCGCCCGTCACTAGCACGACTTTTTCTTTCAGCCCTGGGTCGAGCACCGCGATTCCCTCCCAACGCAAATCCGCAGTCTATGCTACAGAAGTGAGCCGTCTTGCCCCACACAATTCGCGCCGTGCGAGCCTAGCATCTGCCGGTAGTGTCTTAACACTGAGTTAAGACACCACCCATCTGCCGTCCCCGCTTTACACTTACTCTCTGATTTGAGACACTCGTCCGTGGAAACCCAATCTATAGTTGTCCTCGACTTTGGGGCGCAATACTCTCAGCTCATTGCGCGCCGCATCCGCGAACTAAACGTCTTTTCGGTCGTACTGCCTTGCACCGCAAGTCTCGACGAGATCCGCGGCTACACACCGCTAGGCATCATTCTCTCCGGCGGTCCCTGCTCGGTTTACGATCAGGACGCTCCCAACACCGACCGGCGAGTATTCGAGCTCGGGCTGCCCGTGCTCGGCATCTGCTACGGCTTGCAGCTCATGGTGCATGTGCTCGGCGGCAAAGTGCTGGCGGCCGACAAACGCGAATACGGCCATGCCAACGTCGAGATCAAAGATGACTCGCGTCTATTTCACGGCTTGCCGAAAAAGCTTTCCGTCTGGATGTCGCACGGCGACGAAGCCGTCGATCTGCCCGCCGGATTCCATCTCACCGCCAGTTCCCCCAACGCTGTCGCCGCCATCGAAAATCCCGAGAAGAAATTTTGGGCGGTTCAGTTCCATCCCGAAGTGCGCCACACTCAATCTGGCACCGACATCCTGCGCAATTTCGCTCTCGAAATCTGCGGAGCCAAACCAACCTGGACTCCCCAACATTTCATCGATGCAACCATCGCCAATGTGCGCCAGACCGTGGGTCATGGCCGCGCCATTTGCGCGCTCTCCGGCGGCGTGGATTCTGCCGTTGCGGCCACATTAGTCGATCGAGCCCTGCGAGACGGCAACAATCCGTCGCGCCTGACTTCGGTGTTCGTAAACAACGGCGTGTTGCGCAAAAACGAGTTTGAAAAGGTTCAGCAAAACCTGCACGACAAGCTGGGCCTGCACGTGGTCGCCGTCGATGCCACCGATCGCTTCCTCAGCAAACTCGCTGGCGTAATCGACCCCGAAACGAAACGCAAAATCATCGGCAACGAATTCATCGCCGTGTTCGACGAGCAAGCCCATCGCATCGAGCAAGAGGAAGGCAAGGTCGAATGGCTGGTTCAGGGCACGCTCTATCCCGATGTCATCGAATCGCGCTCGGTGCGCGGGCCGTCGCAGATCATCAAATCGCACCACAACGTCGGCGGACTACCCGAAAAAATGAAGCTCAAGCTGATCGAGCCGCTGAAAGAGTTATTCAAAGACGAAGTCCGCAAGATCGGCCGCGACCTGGGCATGCCCGAAGAAATCCTGCAACGCCAGCCGTTCCCCGGACCAGGCTTGGCGGTCCGAATCCTCGGCGAGGTAACGCCCGAGCGTCTAACCATCCTGCGCGAATGCGACGATATCGTGGTAAGCGAAATCAAGCAAGCCGGCCTATACCAGAAAATCTGGCAATCATTCGCCGTCCTGCTGCCGGTGATGTCGGTCGGAGTAATGGGCGACCAACGCACCTACGCCAACACCTGCGCCATCCGCGCCGTCCACTCCGAAGACGGCATGACCGCCGACTGGGTCCCGCTCCCGCACGAAGTGCTGAAAACAATCTCCAGCCGCATCGTGAACGAAGTAAAAGGCGTAAACCGCGTGGTCTATGACATCACGTCGAAGCCGCCGGGAACAATCGAGTGGGAGTGAGGTGGCAGTCGTTGGCCTTTCGTCGTTGGTCGTTAGCGAGAATCGCGTGGGGACAACCGCCCCCGGCTGTCCAGCCGAGCAAAGCTCGGCTATGCATGGACAATCCTCAACCCTAACTCCTTTTCGAAAATATCGAAATCGCGGTCACGGTGCAGCAGTTCATGGCCTGCTTCCAGGCAAAAGGTGGCAATCAGACAATCGATCGTTTTACGAACCGTGTGGCCGCGCGCTCGCAGGATCTGGTAGTTCTCGGCCGCTGCGATGGCTAATGCCGTCCCGCCTGCGTGAAACACATGAAACCGCAACAGGTCGTCCCGAATTTCCGCGAGCGTTCTTGGGTCGCGGATGCCCTGCAACACCTCACAAAGGATCAGATCGGTCAACCCCAACGACTGCCATTTCAGCTGCCGGACTAGCCAACTGGCCTCAGGATTTTCCGTACCCCGCAGGTAATCGATCCAGACGGTTGTGTCGACGATCACCATTCAATCGATGCGTTAGGTCGCAACCCGGCCCAGACGCGATTGATTGAGGTCGCCTTCCCACTGCACCTTACCGCGATGCCGTGCAATGGCTCCTTGGGCATAGGTTCTAACCAATAATTGTAAGGCAGCCTCCACCGCAGCTTTCTTAGTCCGGGCACCGCTGCATCGCATTGCTTGGCGCATCAACCGGTCGTCGATTTCAATGTTGGTCCGCATGTCCGGCGATCTCCCTATGTGTATATATATCACATTTTTGTGTATGAGGCAATCAGAGGGCCCACTGAAGGACTTGGTCTACTCTGCTTTGTCCAGCAGCTTGCGCGAAACCGCGGTCACCAGTTTGCGCGGGCTGAATCGCACCGACTCTGCCACCAGCCAATTACGAAATCCCGAGATCACCAGCGTCTTGCCGGCCATCAGGCCACGATAGCCGTCGCGGGAGACGGTCTTCGCATCCATGGGGCGAAGTGTCTTGACCAGCCTGGTGTTTTCCATGCCCGCGCGCTCTTGAAGATTGGTGGCAGTGGGTCCAGGACAAAGGCAAGTCACGGTCACGCCGGATCCCTTTGTTTCATTAGCGAGCGCTTCCGAAAACGAGATGACGTAAGCTTTGGTGGCATAGTAAACCGCCATCAAAGGACCAGGCTGAAATCCCGCGGTGGAACCGACGTTCATGATCTTGCCGGATTGGCGTTCGATCATGGGGCCAAGAAACAGTTTGGTGAGATGAGTGAGCGCGCTGATGTTGAGCTGAATCTGGCCCAGACTTTCTTCCAGCGAGACGTTGGCAAACTCGCCCAACACACCGTAACCGGCGTTGTTCACCAGAATGTCCACCGCAATGTTCTCGCGCTGCAGTTGGTCGAACAGGAATTGCGGGGCGGGCGAAGCGGTAAGGTCGAGCGGGATGGGCTTAGCCGAGATGCCAAATTGCCGCTGCAGCTCGTCAGCAAATTGCGTCAGCTTGGGCGCGCTGCGCGCCACCAGCACAAGATCGTGATGGTCGTTGGCAAAAAGCTTGGCCAGTTCATATCCGATTCCGCCGGAGGCGCCGGTGATGAGGGCGGTCTGGTTCATGCCGTTGATTCCATTTTCTTGTTCTAATGCAAAGAAAAAAGGCGTGCCGCAAAATGGCGCGCCTTGACGAATGCGAATGAGCCTCTACACGTGGGCCATGGCTGGTTCGACCTCGTAGATCGAGTGCCACGAAGTCGCGGCCTTCAGGCGATCGTTCACGTTGTTGATGTTTTTCACGCCCTCGGTCTGCAGCCATTTGCGGAAGGCTTCCGCGCCTTGCTTGGCGTAGACCGGGATTCCGTCCTTCCAGGTTGCGCGGCCGCACAGTACTCCGTTGAACTTCACGCCGGACTCTCCTGCGAGTTCGAGAGCTTCCGTGAACTCCGCGTTGCTCACTCCCGCGGACAAATAGATGAACGGCCTGGTCGCGACTTTCGCGGCCTTCAGGAACAGATCGGCGGCTTCTTTTTTGCTGTACGCTTTCTGGCCGGCGTAGGCCTTGGCGCCTTCGACGAACTTCATGTTCACAGGCACTTCAACTTTCAGCACATCGACGCCGTAGCGATCCTTGCTGAACTCGCGCATGCTCTCGGTCACGATCTGCGGCTTTTTCTTGGAGTACTCAAAGCCCTTCTCGTCCGCGCCTTCTTCGTAGCCGACAAACTCCAGAAAAAATGGAATGTCGTTGGCCCGGCACTCATCGCCGATGCGCTCCACCCAGGCATGTTTCTTGTCGTTGACGTTCTTGGGATCGAAGGGCGTGTAATAGAGCAGAATTTTGACGCAGTCCGCCCCCGCTTCTTTCAGGCGGCGCGCGGACCAGTGATCGAGCAGGTCGCCGAGGCGGCCGGGGCCGGTCTTGTCGTATCCGGTCTTTTCGTAGGCCAGCAGCAGGCCGGCGTTTTTGGCGCGGCGCTTGGCGGCGGGCAGGCCCCACTCGGGATCGAGCAGAATCGCACTGGCATGCGGAGTGAGCACTTCGGCGACCAGCGACTTGAATTCTTCCATCAGGGCATCGCTGACTTCGCCGCCTTTTTCCTTGGCCAGGGATTTCTGCAGGGAACCGCGTTGGTCCATGGCGGCCGCCGCGATGACGCCGCGTTCGTTGGATACTCTCTTAAGGCCAGCTAGTTTTCCGGGCGTGAGTTTCATAGGATTCCTCCGTGCTGATTCAATCAGGATGATTCAAAGCTCAGGATTCAACGAATTCTTTAGTGCACCCAATTGTAAACCCAAATCCCAGAAATCCTTATCCAGTCGTTAATCCATATCCACTCATCAATCCCAATCCAGTCATCCCGTCCTTAGTCATCCGTCCTGATCTGTCATCCTGTTCTGGTCTGTAATCCCGTCCTTGTCCTGTCATTCCGTTCTTGTCTGTCATCCCGAAACGAAGTGAGGGATCCACGCATGGCTGCGCCACCTTGCCGCTTTAGGGAATCTCTACGATGTACGTCGTGAAGCTTTTCTGATCTGCTGAGACTTCCCCGTGGAATTTTTGCTGCGCTAAAATAAAGTTTGTCGTCGACGTTCTTTACTTTCCGTTAGCTGGCTACCCCCTCCCCCCGTGATCTTTTGGAAATGATACGGTTACGGCGACACTACCATCAAAATCTTTGAGGAAAAAGGACTTACATGCAAAATATTCCCGACAAAGGAGTTAGAGTTGCGCTGTGTTATCTCAAAGCTGAATATACAGTTACAGGATTATCTGGAAGTCTGCAGGAAGTCAAGCGAAGACTCGGGAAAGGGTTGCGGGATATTCCCGTTTTGGGAGGCGTGACGATTGGTGGCTCCGGGGTGATTCGGTATTCTTGACGACTGTAAACGAAAGTAGGTAATATAACTACATGGGAGCGAGCATGGAAAAAGCCATTTCAGCCGCTGATGCGAACCGAAACTTCTCACGGCTCCTAAGAGACGTCAAGGAAGGGCGAAGCTACGTCGTGACCAGCCACGGAAGGCCGGTTGCCCGCATTGCACCCGTCAATGAGGACCGGACAGCCACGGCAAGCGCCTGGAACTCCTTGCTTGGCCGGTTGCGGTCGGAGCGGGTGGTCAAGATTGGGCGCTGGAAGAGGGATGAGCTGTATGAATAGTGGAAGAATGTGCATGAGATGAGGCTTGCGCTCGATACCAACGTTCTCGCGTATGCCGAGGGTGTGAACGGCGTCGCGAAAAAGAGGATCACGCTCGAGATCCTCGAAAAGTTGCCGCGGGAGAGAACGTTTTTGCCGGTGCAGGTGCTCGGAGAGCTTTTTCACGTGCTGGTGCGTAAAGCAGGTCGGTCGCCGGAACGGGCGCGGGCGGCGATCTTGACCTGGCAGGACGTTTTTCCACTAATTGAGACCTCGCCGGCGGTTATGCTGGCCGCGGCTGACCTGGCCACACGCCATCTGCTCGGCATCTGGGACGCTGTAATCTTGTCTGCTGCCGCTGCGGCGGGATGCCGGTTGCTGCTCTCGGAAGACCTGCAGCAAGGATTCACCTGCAACGGGGTCACGGTGACCAATCCGTTTTCTCGGGAAAAGCATGAACTGCTGGCGGGATTGTTGGGGCCCTGAGTAAATCCAGGTAGCCGGGAGACGAGTTAAAGGCCCCACCCTTTCGCACAGAACGCGAAAAGGGTGGGGCACCCGCAGTTGTTAGCCATGAAGGGATGGGCCAGCCTCCCACACTGAATGCCGGCCCGACCCTGCGGTCGGCAGCATACTCCCGGAATTTGATCTTGACGGCGGCCTGCCCCTGTCGCGGGCGGCGGAAGATTGGGAGGCGGTGATACAAACTAGTTGAGGGCGGGCATGGAAAAGACAATTTCAACGACGGACGCCAAGCGGAGATTTTTGCGGCTCCCCGAGGGACGTCAAGAGTGGAGCAATATTTCAAAACGGCTCGTCTTCAAGTGCGGTTTCGGTGTCCCGTGCGCCGTGAAACACGCGGACGACTTCGATGCCGTTTGAATGGGGCAGGTAGAAGATCACGTGTTGGCCCACTACAAAGCTGCGAAGGTGTTTATCCAGTTCTGGTCGGGCGCGGGCCCATTCCGGATCGGCGGGCTAGCGCATGAAACTTACGGTCGATGCGGGCGGCGAAAGCATCTGCGTGAACGAACTGTCTTCGGCGATGTAAGCCCAGATTTCGGCAAGTTCAGCCAAGCCTCGTGGGCGTATGACGACGGTGGGCACTTACTTGCCACGTGCGGACGCGGAACGCACGGCGAGGCGCTTGCGTCCCGCTCGTTTCATCTCTTCAACGTTCCAAGTTGTTGCTGGGCCACTATCGAGTCCTTCGCGAATGTCGCGACGCAGATGGTCGAGCCTGACGGCGCGTATTCGGTCCTCCGCCGCCATCAAGCGCAGAGCTTCGCGCACCACCTCACTCGCCGAATTATAGAGGCCGGAAGAGACCTTCTGGCGGACCAACTCCTCAAGCTGCGGGGTTAGATTGATGTTCATGGTCATGGTAAATCTCCGCAATTCAATCCACGATAGCGCGATTGGCAATCATTGTCAAAGATCGACAGTCTCCCTGGCTCCGCTTTCCTCGCAGCAAATAACGAATTCTGCGGGGGTGTTCGAATCACCGGGAGCCCTGCCTTTAATGTTTAGCAATGCGATATCATTTGTTATCATTGATTGGCTATTTGACAATCAGAGAATCCAGACTTCATCGCGGGGCCACGCGCATGCTTTTGACCTGCTAAGTGCTTATTCTGGAATATTTTGCGTATAAGTCCTCATTCCCCAGAGATTTTGATGGTAGTCTGCCTGTAAGCCTCTCATTCCAAAAGATCATCGGGGAGGGGGTACCAGTGCTAATAGTGGTACAGACCGGGAGCATCCCTGACAAAACAGACCGGGAGCATCCCTGACACTGCAAAAGATGGCGCGCGCGGGTTACAAACAGCGCATGCCATGGAAAGCGAGCAGTGTGATGGAAGAGAAACTACGGTTTGTGTTTGAGTATGAGCGGGATGAGCAAACCATGACGGAGCTGTGCCAGAGCTTCGGGGTAACGCGGGAAACCGGGTATGTATGGCTGCGGCGGTACCGGGAGCGGGGAGCGGCAGGGCTGCTGGAACGAAACCGGGCGGCGCAGCGGCACCCCAACCAAACCCCGGCGGAGATTGAGCAGCGGGTGTTGGAGTTGCGGCAGGCGCACATGCGGTGGGGGCCGCGCAAGTTGAAGCGGGTGCTGGAGCGGGACCAACCGGGGCCGAGCTGGCCGGCGGCGAGCACCATGGGCGAGATGCTGAAGCGGGAAGGGCTGGTGGTGGCGCGCAAAAAGCGGCGCAAGACGGCGCCGTACACGCAACCGCTGGCGCATGCCGACGGGCCGAACCGGGTGTGGTGCGCGGATTTCAAGGGCTGGTTTCGCACCGGGGACGGGGAGCGGATCGATCCCTTGACCATCTCGGATGCGCACAGCCGCTATCTGCTGCGTTGCCAGGCGGTGGCCAAGACGGACACGGCGCGAGTGCAAGCCATTTTCGAAGCGGCCTTTCGCCAGTATGGATTACCGCAGGCCATTCGCACCGACAATGGGCCACCCTTTGCCAGCACGGCGATCGCCGGATTGTCGCGGCTGGCGGTGTGGTGGATGAAGCTGGGGATCGTGGCGGAGCGGATCGAGGCGGGACAGCCGCAGCAGAACGGGCGGCACGAGCGCATGCATCGCACCCTGAAGCAGGAAGTGGCGATGCCGCCCGCCCAGGATCGGCGGGCGCAACAACGAGCGCTGGAGAACTTCCGCCAGGAATACAACGAAGTGCGGCCGCATGAAGCCTTGGCGATGGAAACGCCGGCCAGCCTGTATGAGCCCTCGCCGCGGCCGTATCCGGCGCGGGTGCCGGAGCCGGAATATCCGGCGACGATGCTGGTGCGCAGCGTGCGCGCGCACGGACATTTTCGCTGGCAGAAGCGGCACGATGTATTTCTGAGCGAGGTGTTGTGGGGCGAGCGCGTGGGCCTGTTGCCCATCGACGAGCGCTGGTATACGGTCTATTTCGCGGATGTTCCGCTGGCACGGTTTGACAGCTGGCGACGGCGGGTTTTGCCGCTGCCGCCAAAGAAAGATGCCGAGGGAGAGAGCGCTGCCGAACCGAGCAGCTTCTACGTGGCCGGAGCAAGGGAAGGGGAAGTTTCCCCTTCCCCTGCACCCCATCCCCTCACGGAAACGGAGCAAAAAGTGTCAGGGATGTGCCCGGTCTAAAATGTCAGGGATGTCCCCGGCCATTCATAGTGAAATTCCAGAAATGGTCGTTAGCTGCTCCCCCTTGGATTTGATTCCCAGCGTCCCAATTTCCCTCAGAGACCAGATCAAAGGCGGCGGACAAGAGTGTCCGCCCTACACTCGGGCCGTTATTCTTGATGACCAAGATCGAGAGTAGGTGATACAACTGCTGACACCGGGCGGGCTTGTGCTGGTGATTCTGCTGTTCCTGATTTTCGATCCCGGAAGGTCAAAAGCGGTTTGCTGTATCCGGTCTCATAGGGAGGTTGCTTATGATCTCGGTTTTGACTCCGTTGGAATTCCTGGCGCGGAGCGGGTTGGTCTATCGCGACTGCGTGGCAGTTGTGGACGAAGAGCGGCGCGTAAGCTATGCACAACTGCAATCCCGTGTGCATCGGCTGGCTTCGGCGCTGGCTGGGGAAGGCATCCATCCGGGGGATCGGGTTGCCGTGCTTTGTCGCAATCGCCTGGCGGCGCTCGAATGCCACTTCGGGGTACCGTTAGCCGGAGCGGTGTTGGTCATGCTGAATACGCGGCTGCAAGCGGCGGAAATAGTCACGATTCTCAACCATTGCGGCACCCGGTTGTTGCTGGGCGAACCGCACTTGCTGCGTTCCTTGGAGCCGGTCCGAGAGGAATTGAAGGGCTTGGAACGAATCATCGATGATTATGAGGGTTTCCTGGAGAGAGGCGATTCATCGTTTCAGGGAGTCGCGCCGGAAGAAAACGGAGTCATCTCCATCAATTACACCAGCGGCACCACGGGGTCGCCCAAAGGAGTGATGTACACCCATCGCGGGGCTTATATGAATGCCCTGGGTGAAGTGGTCGAGCACGGCCTTTCGAGCTCATCCACCTATCTGTGGACCCTGCCGA
The DNA here is from genome assembly GCA_963696635.1 of uncultured Acidobacteriota bacterium. Classification (GTDB taxonomy): domain Bacteria; phylum Acidobacteriota; class Terriglobia; order Terriglobales; family Acidobacteriaceae; genus JABDBE01. The sequence goes on along the minus strand of CAVOKX010000014.1, from coordinate 130,474 downwards.
TGTTTCATTGCAACGGCTGGTGCTTTACCTGGGCGGTGACTGCCGTGGGCGGGCGCCACATTTGCCTGCCGGATTTCGATCCGAAGCGGGCGGTTGAACTTATCCAGCGGGAAGGCGTCACCCACCTGTGTGGGTCGCCGACCGTGCTGTTGATGCTTACGGAATACTGCCGTAAACAGGATATCCGGTTCGGAAAGCGCCTGAAGATGGTTACGGCGGGCGCGCCGCCTTCGCCGGCGGTGATCCGCGCGGTGGAGGAGATGGAAGCTGAGGTCGCCCACGTCTATGGCCTGACCGAAACCTACGGACCGCACACCGTCTGCGCCTGGCAGAAAGAATGGGAGACATTGCCCTTGGCAGAACGTGCCTCCCTGCGAGCCCGGCAAGGCGTGGGCTACGTGGTCGCCGGAACTGACTTGCGGGTGGTGGATCCAGCGATGAAAGACGTTGCTGCCGATGGCAACACTCTCGGGGAAGTCGTGATGCGTGGCAATAACGTCATGGCGGGGTATTTTCAGGATCCCGAGGCCACGGCCCAAGCCTTTGCCGGCGGCTGGTTTCACTCCGGCGACTTGGCGGTTATTCATGCCAATGGCTATATCGAGCTGCGGGATCGCAGCAAAGACATCATCGTCTCCGGCGGCGAGAACATCTCTTCGGTGGAAGTGGAGAAAGTGCTGTGCGATCACCCCGCGGTGCTCGAGGCCGCCGTGGTTGCGGTTGCCGATCCCAAGTGGGGCGAAGTGCCGCTCGCCCACATAACCTTACGGGACGGTCTCTCGGCGACGGAGAAAGAACTCATCGACTTCTGCCGGAGCCGTCTGGCCCACTTCAAGTGCCCCAAGTACGTCGAGTTCAGGAGTCTGCCAAAAACTTCCACGGGAAAGATCCGCAAGAACATTCTGCGGGCCGAAGCCCGCTCCAAAAAGGCTCAGGAGGCCGCGTCATAAAAAGGACTGCGGATCAGGCCGCTGTGCTGGCCTTTCTGGTTCCTGACTTTGGTCTTTCTCAATGGGATATCATCTGTTAACATGTATTAGCTCTTTGACAATCAGGAATGGAGACGGGCATGGCGGGCCCTCGGCATGTTTGGAGCCGCTAAGTCCTTATTCCGGAAGATTTTGCGTATAAGTCCTTATTCCTCAAAGATTTTGGTGGTAGTCCCGCCGTAACCCGTTCATTCCAAAAGACCACGGGGGGAGGGGGTACCAGTACCAAGTAGTAAATTCCCGAAATGGTCATTGCTCTGGCAAGGAAGCAACAACACAATCGATTCGCTAGTCGTGCATCCCTAGTCGTGCATCCAGCGATAAGCGCGTACGCTAAGAAATGCGTTGGCGCCAGTTACCAGGGTCGCGGGAACGTACCAAATGCGGCTGTGCTTCTTTTTCATGTGGTAGGTCAGATAAGCAATGCCCAAGTCGGCGGGGATTCCGATGCCATACAGGGCGACCCGGCTGCGCAGGGAAGATGGGACATCGTTGCATGAGGGGTGTTGCTGTAAGCAGCGGATGGTTAGTTCCGCATCTGCGACACTTGCGCCGAACATGCCGCCGGTAACCAACAGGTAATTCCGGTCCGCCACACTGTGATCGACGCTCAACGGTCCGCCCAAGGCAGCGGGCGGCGCCCCGCGCGACTCTCGCTTCACCGCCGGGGCAGCGGTTGGGTCTGGGGCTGATGCCGGCTTGGCGGCACTGGGGGCGTCCGGCAGTCCGGAGTCATTGCTTGCGCTCCCGACTGCCGGAGACGCATCGACGCTCGCGGTAAGCAGCGGCTGCGCAGTGTCTCCCTGCAGTTCGCGACCGGACTGCGCCAGCAGGGAAAGCGCTGACGTCAGTATAAGAACGGTACAGATATTGAAACTTCGATAAGGATTACGCACCCTTGCCTCCTGGGGCTCAAGCATCAGCTTCGTGAACGACCAATTCACATTGGTTACGGGATCCCTGTGCGCGAAAAAATCACACGCAGCACCCCGCAGCATTAGAGCACTTTAATCGCCGAGACTAACTTGAACCCGGCACACGACACTAGTAGCTGAGGAACTAGCACTTTGGATTGGAGTTCACGGGATAGATTCTGCGAGATAAGCTGTGCATTGTTGCACATTTAGACGCGACGGTTCTGCCCGCTCTTACTTCCGAAAAATAATCGCGCGGCACCACCAACCAATAATTTCTAAGATGAGGTCTGACATTTTGTTGGTCGTGAATGAGACAGTTGAGAGACGGTGGCCAGAATTTTCTCTCGCTTTGAGACACCTGTTCCGAAGAGTAGGTTTCTTTGGACGCAGAATCGAAGCGCCGCAACTTATGATTGACGTGCGGCGCGATGCTTCATCTATGCACCGGAAAGCTATTCAGACCCTCATCAGATTGCGGCACCAAATTGTCCAGACCGGTGGCTGTGGCCGTGAGACGCAGGCGAATTTATTGATGGTTTGCTCTCGTTTTGAGATTCCCGGCGCCTGCCGTTTCCCGAATTGGCATCGCTAAGCTACGCACAACACACAAGTTAGTGAATTTACCGAATTGGCACCCGCCATGCATCAGCAGGCAAAGAGTGTAGGTGCCTACTTACACCTAAGCGGTCCGCAACATCGGCTGCGAGTGCCAACAAAGATTTCAGACCAACACAACGCTATCTAAGCGACGGGGGCGAAGCCTTGTCTCAAATAATCAAGGGCAGCACTTCAGCAACGCTAAAGGGTTCGATGCTGCCTCCGTCGTTGCAAACCTCAGAGCGCCCTCCCCACTGGTACGCTGTCTATACGAGTCCGAGACACGAGAAGCGGGTTCGCGAGCATCTGGTGTACCGCCGCGTGGAATGTTTCCTTCCTCTGTTCCGGACCATTCACCGCTGGAACAATGGCTGCAAAGCCGAAGTCGAACTTCCGTTATTTCCCGGCTATCTGTTCGTGAACATCCCGCGGAGCGAGCGGTCACTAGTCTTGGACGTACCCGGGGTGGTAACCTTCGTCGGCCCCCGAGGCGAACCCGCCCGCCTATCCGATTTTGAGATCGAGACTTTGCGATCGGGTTTGCACCTGCAGAAATTCGAGCCGTATCGCGGTCTCGTGATCGGACAGAAAGTTCGGATCAACGCCGGAGCGTTGCAGGGACTGGAAGGTGTGCTGGTTCGAAACGGCAACGGTCTGCGGGTAGTAATTACGGTGGATCTGATCCAGCAGAGTGTAGCTGTGGAATTGGATGCTGACGCTGTGGAAGCCGTCTGAACCGCGTCAAGAATTGAGTAACTGTGTAATTTGGTAATTGAGTAATTTGGATAATTTCACGATCTTCGAATTTAAGACTTACTCAATTTCAAAATACAAAATTACCAAATTACCTAATTACCCAATTATTGGCTCCTTGGTTCGCCGCCCACACCAAAACTGAGTCCCATGCCCGTGTCAAAGGCCCTAAACACAAATGGCACTGCGAACCGCATTGTGGAAGCGGCAGTGCAGCTATTCTCACGCCAGGGCTTCGCGGCTAGCAGTACGCATGAGATCGCGCGGCTGGCAGGAGTTAGCGAGGTTACAGTCTTCCGTCATTTCCCCAGAAAACGGGACCTGTTCTGGGCTGCAACCGAATCCCGCCTGCGCCGTTTGCGAATCAGCAAGGAGCTGCGAGGACGACTGGAAAATGATGAGAATCCTCGAACCGCCATTCCGGGCATTGTTGCGCTGCTGGTCGAAACGGTTCAGCATCAACCGGAGATGCTGCGACTGCTCTACCTCAGCCTGTTTGAACTGGAGAACGGCGCAGAACGGATACTACGCAAACATCTCGTGCCGCTATTTGATCCGGTCCGCGAATATTTGTCCAGATGCGCATCGAAGGGACTTATAAGAGACCTCGAGCCAGGGGTTGCAACCTTGGGCTTGGCGGCTTCAGTCGCCGCGCATCAGGGTCTGCAGTCGGTGCTCACGGACGGAACTAGCCCGTGTCCAAGCACCGATGACGCAATCATGACCTACGCAGAGTTCTGGACGAAGGCCCTACTACCTGACCACGCCCTGCCTAGCGTGGCAGTCAGCGAAGTGTTGCCTTGAGGAATCACTACACCAGCGGAGGAGGGATTCTGTTCGGTCCGGTTCCTCGAAGACCCTATGATCGATAACCAGCTTGTAACTACAAGTAAGCGAGACTTGGAGAGATTCACTTCCTCTGATATCCACGCCGCTGCGTTTGAGGCACGCGACCAGATTTCGATCGTCCAGCTTTGGCGTGTTCTCCGCAAGCGGCGATGGCTTGTGCTGGGTAGCCTGGCGGCTGTGGTGCTGCTAGTTACCGCCGTCTCTCTAATTCTTCCCAAACGATACGAAGCGTCCGCCGAGCTTCTGCTCGACCTTGATGGCACGGACGACCTCGGACTTGGCCAGGTTGTGATGCCGATCGGCCTCGATATAAACACGAAGCTTGAGACTCGAGCTGCGCATTGTACAGAGCGACACCATTGCATTCAGCGTGATCAAGCAGCTTGGACTTCATCGCAATAAAGACTTTTTCCGCCCGCAGGGTCAACCCTCCACAGCTGACTTCGACAGCTTGGGTGTTCAACAGCGCGCGAAGGTCACAAGCCTATTTCATAAATCGATGAACGCCCAATTGATCCCAAAGACGGAGATCGTCGAGATCCATTTCCGCAGCAAGGACCCCAAACTCGCTGCGGACGTTGTGAATGCGGTAGCCAGTACCTACATCGAACACAATTTCCAAACTAAGTATAGAGCCACGCAGCAGACTTCCGAATGGCTGACAAAACAACTGGATGATTTGAAGAAGCGTTCTGAATCCGCGCAAGAAAAGCTGATTGCGTATCAAAAGAAAACCGGAATCCTGGGAACCGACGAAACTCATAATATCGTGATTGACAAACTGGAAGAGCTCACCAAAGCGCTTGCGGCAGCCGAGGGTGATCGCATCATAAAAGAGGCGAAATATAGGATCGCGATGAGCGAGAACCCGGAACTGATTGCGAACATCGCCCCGGAGAGCGTGCTGGGAGCTCTGTACAAGGAGCGGGCTGAGGCGAGGGCGCAATACGCGCAGTGGGCAGCCAAGTATGGGGCTTCGTATCCTCGGGTCGTCCAGCTTCAATCGCAATTAAGCGAACTGGACTCCAGCATCAACCAGGAAGTGGAGAAGGTCGGAGAAGCAGTGCACGCGGAGTTCCAAGCGTCACTAAAATCCGAACAGATGCTGCAACGGACCTTCGAAGATGAAAAGCAGCGAGCATTCAATATGAACGAAGCTGCGGTGCAGTACGGCATCCTGCAGAAAGAGGTGGAATCCAGCCGCGACCTTTACGAGGACCTGCTCAAGAAACTGCAGGAGGCTGGCATCCTTGCTGGCCTGAAATCGAGCAACATTAATATTGTGGATGCGGCAAGCGTACCTAGCGAACCGATCGCGCCCAAGATCCCGTTGAACATTGGTCTGGGTTGTATTAGTGGTCTGTTGTTGGGTATGGTATTGGCATTCGTGGTTGAGAATTTCGATAATTCTATTCGCACGCCGGAAGACATTGAGACCTACGGTTCGCTTCCTTCGCTTGGCATCATCCCCAGCATCGCGGTGAAAGGCAAGAATGGTCACAGGCAACTGGCGCGGACGGAGGCGCCGCAGTTGATCCTGCCGGTAGCGATGGAGCAGCGCAATTCTGGCGGGGCTGAGGCTTTTCGAGCGTTGCGCACTTCCCTGCTCCTATCATCGCCGGAGAAGCCCCCGCAAGTGATACTGGTAACCAGCGCCATGACGCAGGAAGGCAAAAGTTTCACGGCACTCAATCTGGCTGTGGTCCTGGCCCAGACAGGAGAAAACACGCTTCTGGTCGATTCGGATATGCGGCGGCCGGCGATTCATAAGTACCTGGGCATAGCAATGAACCGAGGTTTGAGCGCCTGCCTGGCAGGAACACAGGATTCGGCGGCGGTGGTAGTCAATATTCCGGAGATACCCGGTCTGCATGTTGTTCCGGCTGGACACATGCCGCCTTACCCTTCAGAAATGCTCGCTTCGAGCGTCATGCATCAACTGGTGCAAGGCTGGCGGCAGACCTTCCGCTATATCGTGATTGACACCCCACCTGTATTAGCTGTGACTGATGCGGTGGTGTGTGCCCGAGTTGCCGATGCGGTAGTGCTCATTGTCCGCTCGGAGCAGACAGGCCGCCAGTCTTTGATACGCGCACGTGACATCCTCAGGAAAGCGAGAGCCAACATCGCCGGGGTTGTAGTGAATGACCTCTCCTTTAACTCGGTCGACTATCGGCAATACTATGGATACTACGGCGATGAACATCATAGCTATTACCACGTAGACCATTTAGGCGGCAACGGCAACGGTCATCATTGATGCTGAAAATATTGGATAAGCACTCTCGGTACCCCACAGCCCAGCAGAGGATGCGAATGAATAAAATCAAGAATTACTCTGGCCTTTGTGCCGCCCTGCTTCTTATGACGATCTCTGTACTTACGTCGGGGTTGGGGCAGGAGGAACGACTGCCGGCCTTGCCCAATCGACCCCTTGTCGGAAACTCCGCGTTCAGCAGTGGCGCTGCGGGTCCGGTTGGTGCCGGTGACCTGGTGGAAATGAGTGTCTTTGATACTCCTGAACTAAGTGGAAAACTCCGGGTCAACAACACAGGTGATATCTTGCTACCGCTGGTCGGGTCAGTTCATGTCGCTGGTCTGAAGCCTGAACAAGTACAGAACGTCATTCGTCAGAAATTCATGGACGGCGGCTTTCTGAAGGATCCCCAGGTCACGATATTCGTGACCGAGTCTGCAACCCAAGGAGTTTCGATCGTAGGCGAGGTGCATAAACCTGGCGTCTATCCTGCTTTCGGCTCGCATCACTTGCTCGATTACCTTTCCATGGCCGAAGGCCTTACCCCGCTTGCTGGCACGACTATCACCATCACCCATGCCAATCATCCTGATCAGCCGGAAAATGTGAAGGTAACATCGGGCGCAGCTCCGCAGCCGATAAACAACCCGGAGATTATGCCGGGTGACACCATTTTTGTGGACAGAACTGGAGTTGTATATGTAGTCGGAGATGTTATGCGCCCGGGTGGCTTTCCCATGAATCACGACCAGCATCTGACTGTTCTCCAGGCGGTCGCATTGTCGCTGGGCACGAATTATACGGCCGCAAAGAGTGATTGCCGGATCATTCGGAGTACTTCACAAGGCCGGGAAGAGATTCCTGTGAATTTGAAGAAGATTCTCGCGTCAAAGGCGCCCGACATGCCGATGGAGGACAATGACATCCTCTTTGTGCCCAGTAGCGCGGGTAGGAACGTTTTGAAGGGTATTGGTGCGGCGATGCCCGGCGCCGCTTCTGCAACGATTTACCGAGTGCCGTAAGAAAAAGCAAGGTTGGGACCCGCAGCGCCTGAGATGATGCGCTGATACGAATCGAGTATTCTTCAGCTAACGGTTCGGCTTTAGTTCGTCCAAGTTACTTATCAGCAGTGCCTTTCTACGTTGGACTACAAGAATTGAGTTCCCCTAACAAACTTCTGGTGGTTGTGACGTCTCCACTTAGCAGTAACTTATACAGTGGCTTATTAGGCTACGTGCAGGACTCAGGGATAAGTGCGACCTTGGTTTCATCTCCCGGCGAACTACTTGACCAGGTAAGCAGCCAGCATGGTACACCGAGAATAGCCATACCCATGCAGCGGGAGATCAGTCCTCTGAGGGATTTGATTTCTTTATACCAGATGTTCCGCGTCATGAAGCATGTGAATCCTAGCCTGGTGGATGTCAGCACGCCTAAAGCCGGGCTGCTCGGCGGCGTAGCTGCCTGGTGGGCGAGAGTACCGTGCCGGGTGTACACGTTGCGCGGGCTACGATTGGAGACTACAACTGGGCTCAAGCGTGCTCTTTTGTGGGCGACCGAATGGATTTCGTGCCACTGCGCTCATCGTGTAGTGTGCATCAGCCCAAGCCTACGGTCGCGCGCGGTTGATCTGAAGCTAGTGCAAGCGACGAAAACGACCATACTGGCGAAGGGCAGCCGCGGAGTCGATCTGGTTCGCTTTGCGTCGCGTAATCATAGGCGGCTTGAGGTAGAGACAATTCGAAAGAGCCTGGGTATCGCCGAGAACGAGATCGTAATCGGGTTTGTTGGACGCTTGGTGAAGGATAAAGGGATTGGAGAACTTATCGAGGCGTTCCTACGAATTAAAGTAAGTCATGTAAACACTCGCCTGTTATTGATTGGAGATTTTGAACCAGGTGATCCCGTGGCCGCCGAGGTTCGACAGTATATTGAGTCAGCCTCGGAGATCATCCGGCTAGGATTCGTCCCTGATACTGCACCTTACTACGGGGTCATGGATATATTCGCGCTGCCGACCTACCGGGAAGGATTTCCAGGAGTTGCGCTGGAAGCGCAAGCGAGCGGCGTACCGGTTGTCACCACCAATGCCACGGGCGCAATCGATTCGATAATCGATGGCGTGACTGGACTTTTGGTGCCAGTGGGTGACTCGACTTCTCTGGCGCGGGCAATCGATAAACTGCTGAGCGATGCAGAAACGAGAGCGCGCATGGGACGAGCCGGACGCGAGCGAATGGAGCGAGACTTTTGTCGAGAGTCGATTTGGCAGGCGCAGGTCGAAATCTATCGCGACCTTCTTCAAGAAAAGCTGGGTAAAACACGGAATCAATCAAAGGGTGGCGCCTCGCTGGCTAGCCGATTTGGGAAGCGAGTTTTCGATCTTGTGACAGCAATCGTTGTGCTGGCTGTGATGTCGCCGGTGCTGGCCGCGATTGCAACTGCTGTCCGATTACTGGTTGGTTCACCGGTCCTGTTTCGGCAACAGCGGCCGGGTTTGCATGGTCAAATCTTTACCTGCGTTAAATTCCGTACCATGACGGATGCTCGTGACGGCGACGGTCAATTGCTCCCGGACGGGGAGCGACTGACACGGCTCGGGCGATTTCTCCGCAGCACCAGCCTCGACGAACTGCCCGAACTGTTCAACGTCATCCGGGGCGAGATGAGTGTGGTCGGTCCGCGGCCATTGTTGCCGGAATACCTAGGCCGCTATTCTCCGAGCCAGATGCGCCGGCACGAAGTGAAGCCGGGAATTACGGGCTGGGCTCAAATCAATGGTAGAAACTCGCTCGATTGGAATCGGAAGTTCGAGCTTGACGTTTGGTACGTGGATAACCTCAGCTTCTGGCTGGACTTGAAGATACTCGGGTTTACGCTGTGGAAAACCCTCAAGCGCGAGGGCGTCTCCCAGCCTGGGCACGCCACGATGCAAGAGTTTGGCGCTACAGCTCGTCCAGGGCAGGGGCAGGCATCGTAGACTCACCTTCCACGATCACGATAGGAAAAGTCATGATCTTAGAAGCCGAAACGTTAGCCCGTTCAATATCGCGCAAGGCGGGACTTACGTCTACATTGAGCCGAATTCGGACGTTGTGGCATAAGAATGAGTACGAGGATAAGTTTGCTACGGCGCTCTTGAGGTCGGTACGCCCTGATGATTGTGTTTGGGACGTGGGCGCCAACGTGGGTTTCTATACCGAAAAACTCTCAAAACTTGCAAGGATTGTGGTGGCCTTCGAACCAATATCTGACAATTTCCAGCAAATCCAGGCTCGCTGTCTGCCGAATGTCAACTCGCAACATTTCGCGCTCGGTGATACGCACAATCAACTGTCAATGTCCAAGAACGCGCAATACAGCTCAATCGTCGCGAGCCCTTATGTTCCAGGCGACAGCATGCGGGAGATGGTTGCTGTTGTCCCGGGCGATTCCCTAACCGATTTACCAAGGCCCAATGTGGTGAAAATCGATGTTGAAGGCTATGAGCCTGAGGTGATTCGTGGTATGCCGAACGTTCTCAGGTCAGTTCGTGCTGCGTTCGTCGAGGTTCACTTCGCGATTCTCGAACATAGAGGCTTGCTGCAGGCGCCGTCCGACATTGTCGTAGACTTGAGAGGTCTGGGATTCACAACAATTAAATGGGTTGACGCGTCTCACATCATGGCACTCAGAGTTCTTTGATCTCTACTGGAATTCCATCTCCAGCACCTCGAACTGTGCTGCAGCCTAACGAGAGTCAGCGCGCCGTCCCCAACAGTTCCCCCGTAGGTAAGTTTTCAATTGAAGCGCAATTTCGCAATACTTATATCGTCGGTAGGACGCCGTGGTCAGTTGGTGGAATGTTTCCGACGTGCCGGGAAAGAACTAGACCTCCGTCTCACTGTTTTGGGGAGCGATGCTGCACCAGAGTTGTCTCCAGCCTCGCACTTGGTCGACCGCTGCTTCCAAGTGCCCCGCTGCACCGATGCGCAGTTTGTGCCCAAAACCATAGCGATCTGCAGAAGCCAGAATGTAAATCTCGTTGTGCCAACCATTGATTATGAATTGCCAATGTATGCGACACACGTTAAGGATTTTGAGACACAGGGGGTCAAAGTGCTGATTTCCAGTCCGAGCACCGTTGACATCGCCTTCGACAAATGTCGCACTAACGAGTGGTTTGTGGCTCACGAATTCCCAACGGTCAAACAACAATCCGTCGAGAAAGTGCTTAGCAACCTGAGTCAGTGGACATTCCCGGTTATTGTAAAGCCGAGACGTGGAAGCTCGTCAATTGGCGTAAGAATCGTAAACGATGCGGAAACGCTCCGGTCACTAAAAGGTCAGGACGAGTTGATAATGGAATCGATTGCTCAAGGTGTCGAACACACTACCAATTTGTTTGTCGATAGCTCGGGCCGATGTCTCTGCGCGGTGCCCCATCAGCGCCTCGAAACCCGAGGTGGCGAAGTCAGCAAAGGAATGACTGTCAAGAACCATAAGTTGATGGAATTAGCAAAGAGCGTGGCGGAGGCGTTGCCTGGAGCGCATGGTCCGTTGAACTTACAGGGCTTCGTCGATAAGAACAACAATGTGCAATTGACCGAGATTAATGCCCGGTTCGGAGGCGGCTTTCCCCTTGCAGCCGAAGCGGGGGCGAACTTCTGCCGCTGGACCCTCGAAGACCTGTCCGGATTGCCATCGACAGCCAGCTTCTCCGACTGGAAGGAGAATTTGCTGATGCTGCGGTTCGACGACGCTGTATTCGTTGAAAACTGGAACCACGTCATCTGAGAAATCACTTGGATAAACTTCCAACCACGGTGGTCTTCGATCTTGACGACACCCTCTATTTGGAGCGCCATTATGTGCAGAGCGGATTTCAGCAGGTGGGCGAGTTTGTTCGAAAACAATTTGCTGTCGACAACTTCACTGAACTCGCCTGGCAGCTGTTCCTGCACGGCAAGCGGGATTACATTTTTGACCGAACGCTCAAATCGCTTGGGTTACCCTCGAGCACCGCGCTGGTTCGCGAGCTAGTGGCCGTCTACCGGAGTCATGAACCCACAATTTCCCTGGCTGCTGATGTCCTCGAATGCATAAGACAACTTCGCCGCACATGTCGCCTAGCGCTGATTACTGATGGCCCTGTGGCAAGCCAAGAACGCAAGATTCGCGCGCTGGGTCTGCGAGAATGGATTCCCTTAATCGTCCTTACGTGGGAGTGGGGTCAGAAATACTCTAAACCCCATCCCCGCGCTTTTGTTACCGTCCAGCAGCGAACGGGCATTACCCCTGACCAATGCATGTATATTGGCGACAACCCGACCAAGGATTTCCTTTCTCCTCGACAACTGGGATGGAAAACGGTTCGCCTCCGGCGTGCTGGCGGTCTTCACTCACACATCGAGTCTAGGCGTCGCACCACTGATTACGAATTCGTAGACCTTTATCCTCTGATGGACCTATTTCGATCACCGCATCAGAGTGCCCACGGGATAGTTTTTTTTCCCACGGAAGCACAATAACAAACGCTATGAACACAGCAGCAGTTCAGCGAAAGATCGCGCAGTCGTCTGTGCTCGAACAGCTACCATTTGCCACGTGGCCTTATTTCGAAGAGGATGAAATCGAGGCAGCGACTGCGGTTCTGCGTTCCGGAAAAGTTAACTACTGGACGGGCGAGGAAGGCCGTCGTTTCGAATGCGAATTCGCCCGATCAGTAGGGACCGAGTATGCCATTTGCGTGGCTAACGGTACGGTCGCGCTGGAACTGGCGTTGTATGCGCTCGGCATCGGGCGGGGGGACGAAGTCATCACCAGTTCCCGCACCTTTATTGCTTCGGCAAGTTGTGCGGTGATGCGCGGCGCGCGTCCAGTTTGTGCCGATGTCGATCCCGAAAGCCAGAACATTACGGCAGAAACCATTCGGCGGGCGATTACGCCGCGAACCAAGGCGATCATCGCCGTGCATCTGGCAGGATGGCCTTGCGACATGGACGCGATTCTCGGCTTAGCGGCGGAGTACGATCTGCGAGTCATCGAGGATTGTGCGCAAGCGCAAGGTGCGACGTACAAAGGCCGTCCGGTTGGCTCTATCGGCGATGCAGCGGCTTTCTCCTTCTGTCAGGACAAGATCATGACCACTGCAGGCGAAGGCGGCATGCTGGTCACGAACAGCCGAGAAATCCGGGAGCGCGCCTGGAGTTTCAAAGATCACGGCAAGAGTCACGACGCGACGTACAACCGTGAACATCCGCCTGGATTCCGCTGGCTCCACGAATCATTCGGCACTAACTGGCGCATGACAGAGATTCAGGCAGCGATTGGACGTGTTGCCCTCAAGAAGGTGCCGCGGTGGATCGAAACCCGTCGCCAGCGCGCGGCCATACTGACTTCACGCTTCTCCCAGGTGCCGGGCCTGCGAATCCCGGTTCCGCCCGATGATTGCCGCCATGTCTATTACAAGTATTACGCCTTCGTACGGCCCGAGACGCTGCGGGCAGGCTGGGACCGTGATGCGGTCATGCAGGCGATCGTCGCCGAAGGAGTGCCTTGTTTTGTTGGAACCTGTAGCGAGATTTACCTGGAAAAAGCCTTCGTGACCCGACGGAGACCCGAGCGTATGCCCTCGGCTAAACGACTGGGCGAAACCAGCCTTATGTTTCTTGTTCATCCGACTCTTGTAGATGAGCACATTGCGATGACATGCCGGGCAGTCGAAAAGGTTATGGGAAAAGCTACGCAGTCGCAGCGCGGCGAATAAAGGCGGATTTAAAACAATGTCCCGGGAGCCTTAGTGCAGCGCTGAAAGACATCCTCCACCCAGAACGTTTTTCAGCAGCCCGCTAGCTAGTCTAGCTAGAAGCCCGAATCGACTTAGTTTTAGTAGACTCTATGCGCCAACTTGCATTTTGGTCGCTTGCGCTCTTCATCTTCGTGGTGCCGTGGCAGGACGCCGTAAATTTCGGCGACCAACTGGGCGGGATCGCCCGAGTTGCGGGTGCGATTGCGTTCATAGTTGGAGTCCTCGCCGTGCTCTTCAACGGCTCGATTCGGCAGTTCAGACTTGAACATGTGCTCTGCTTACTGGTACTGCTGTACTCGTTCTTGACTATCCTATGGGGGGTAGATGTTGAACAGAGCGCTTCTATGGCGCGTACCAACCTCCAGGTCATGTGGTCGGTTTGGTTGATTTGGGAGTTTGCGGACTGTATCAAACGCATCTACCAGTTGCTCTGGACCTACATCATTAGTGGATTTATCGTTTCTTGCCAAACCATTCTGGATTTCATTCATACTGGTGTTCCGTTTGGGGTCAAGCAGTTCCGCTACAGCATCGATGAGGGAGTCAACCCCAACGGACTAGCCCTGGGATTGGCCATGGGCGTGCCGTTTGCCATATATATGGGTGTCCGGCAGCGCAAGTTGCATATTCGACTTTTTGGGTTGGCCTACGTCTTTGTCGCATTGTTTGCTATCGCACTTACCGCATCCCGCTCAGCCTTCGTGGTTGCGCTCCTCGGCATTTGCTTTCTGCCCTTATTTTCTGCTCGAGAAAACGTTTCCAAAAAGGCAGTGGCCGTTTGTGGAATAACAGGGGCGTTGGTCGCAGCATACGCATGGATCCCGGAAGTAGCATCATCCCGCCTCTCCACAATTTTCTCGCAGTTGCAGTCTGGCGATCTCAATGGCCGGGTACCCATCTGGGTCGCATCCTGGACCGTCATCCAGGACCATCCTTTTTTGGGCATCGGCATTGGCAACTTTGATCAAGTAGTGGGAATGGGGTTGAGCGCACACAATACCTATGTTTCTATTCTCACCGAGCAGGGCATGGTCGGTTTGACGACATTGTTCGTCCTTCTAGTAACTCTTTTTGTAAGCACGTGGAAAATGCCTCAGCGGCCGAAACTACTTTGGTTCGGAGTCCTGGTCTGCTGGTGCATCGGAGTGATTACCATCGACTGGAATTCGAATCGCATCACGTGGATTGTATTTGGACTATTAGTAGCACACAGTGCGGCGCTTGAGCGCAGGCAGCAATCGATATTCGAAGCTGCGTCGTATTCATGCTCGGGCTCCCAATAGCGTTTTTGCTCGGTTATTTGAGTTGGCGCCTGTCGAGAAACACTTCTTACAGCTTAGGGATCTTTTTCCGTAAGAATTGTCAAGCCAGAGACTCTGCAGTCCCCACCAGGCTGAGCTAAGAGCGGCTGCTGCTGGCTTGCAGCAACATTTCATCCGTCGAAAAAAACACATGGCGCGTAAATTAGTTCTGGTTAGTGTTGTCGGAATGTTACTTGCCCAACTGGGATCGGCACAGGTGCTGTACTCTGACCGGACTCCGGGAAATGACTTTAGCAGCCACCTTCTGGCTACCCTCAAGACGGTTCCGGATGACGGTGCCATTATTGATGCCAGAAATCTTGGGGGAAAGCAAAGTTTATCCACCGACATCAATATCAATAAATCGAACGTCACCATCCTTTTGGGAGTGGTGCGCTTGAATATGGGCAAGTTTCACATCTACGTGGCGCCAGGTACTCAAAACGTCGCGTTTGTAGGCGCTACTCCATTTGGTGGTCTCTCGGGAGGTCGTTCCTACGGTGGCACCTATTTGACATTCACCGGCAGTGGCGCAGCAGTTTCCGTGGGGGCGGCCAGTGACAACACACTGGGATTTTCGTGGTCTGATATCGCGCTGGATATCTCTGGGGCCGATTCGAACGCGATGGGAATAAACCTTGCAAGATCCATCGATTTCACTATTTACCGCAGCCGGATTTCTGGCTTTTATAAGCCTAACAACCAGGTGCTGCTGCGGTTGGACGGCAGCGGTAACTACACGGGTGGCGTGATCGAAAGCGCTTACCTCATGAACGGCCATGTCGGGCTGCAGTTGACTGCAGCGGGAGAGAACTTTGCCGTCGCTAACTTGACTGTGATCCATCCCCACATTGTTGGCATGCGCGATCCCGGCAGCATCGGCGTGGATTTCGTCCAGTGTGGACAGGATGTGGTGCTCGGAGGAGACCTGGAGAATTGGGACGTGGCCTACCATTTCGGCCCCCACGCCGCTGAGGTCGGTTTATATGGGGTGCGCTACGAAGCAAATAACCTGGACGTGAAGTTCGAGGCCGGGAGTAGACACAATGACATCTTCACACCGCTCGTAGGTACCAAGGTCGTCGATAAGGGAACGCAAAATGCGATCGTTGACGGCAAGCGGATTTTCCAAATGCCTCAGCAGAGATAGGTAGACCAAACGATAGCTCCCTCGTTACTTGACTTTAGTTTGCTAAGCGATCGCCGCAATACCTGGTGCATTCTGATCTGGAAGTTTTCGATTCTCGAAGTGCGTGGGTCGTAATGAGGGAACCATCGCTGCAGCAATCGCGCTTACTAAGTACACAGGAAGGAAAAGCCGATCTTCATTTGAGGGATATAAGAAGAAATGGCAGATGCCCCCAAGCACCACAGGCAATAAGACGCTTGAACCGTTGGTTTTTCCATCCCAGAACACCAAGCAGCAGATACAACGTCAGATATCCGAGTGACAAACTCATTACGGCACTGAACACTTGCTTCAGGTACATAGCGGCAGAGACATGGAAGGTTAGCGCTCCCGGCGGTATCAGATTCGGCCCATAGTCAAAAATGCTATTAAGACGTGCACTCTCGGCTTTCCAGTCGCCCACGACAGCGAACCACAAGATATTCAGAGCCGCCGTGACCGTCGCGACATTCTCGCTAGGGGTCAAAGTGGTGGCCACCTTTCGGGAAGTGACCGTCGCCCACGCCTTTGGGCGTGGAGACGCGGTAGATGCTTTTATTCTTGCTTACCTTGTACCGTCGTACTTTGTTGCTATTCTGGCTGGCTCCTTGAATCAGGCGCTTGTTCCGACGTACGTTCAGGTACGCGACACCAAGGGCCAGAAGGCAGCGGATCAGTTGTTCACGAGTGTTCTTTTGCAGAGCACAGGGCTATTGGGTTCTGTGGGCCTGGCGCTCGCAGTTCTAGGACGTTCTCATTCTCCCCCATCTGGCTTCGGGCTTCAGTGCCTCAAAGCTGGCGCTGACACTCCATTTGTATTACGCCATTCTTCCGATCGTCGTCCTCGGAGGCGTTAGCGCAAATTGTTCATCGGTGTTGAATGCAAATGGGAGGTTCGCCTTCGCGGCATTGACTCCGATCATTACTCCGATGGCTATGACTGCCGGGGTGCTATTTCTTACGCCTGCGCTCGGACCCTGGGTATTGGCATGCGGAATAGTGTTTGGCGCACTCTTGGAGTGCTCTGTGTTAGTGCTCTCATTGAAGACCTATAACATTCATCTAACGCTGGGAGATTCCCTTGCAGCAACCGGACTTGCGCAGGTCAGAAAACAGTATTTGCCTCTGATTGCCGCAGGTATTCTGGGAAGCAGTGCAATTGTTATCGATCAAGCCATGGCCGCCATGCTGTCACCCGGCAGTGTTGCCGCCCTCAACTATGGGAACAAAATCATCAGCGTAGTGCTTAATCTGATGTCAATTTCACTTACAACTGCAGCCATTCCGTATCTCTCAGAAATGGCTGCCGCTGAAAACTGGACTGGCTGTCGCCGGACGTTGAAGACTTATTCGAAGCTACTCCTGGGGTTTTCGATTCCACTTACTCTGCTTCTGATTCTGGGCTCACACTTTATTGTGCGAGTGTTGTTGCAGCGTGGGGCGTTTACCGCGGCCGATGCTACGATCGTGGCCCACGTTCAAGCCATGTATGCCTTACAGATGCCATTTTTTGCTGTGAATATTCTCATCGTTCGCGTTCTTACCGCCATGAAACGCAATGACATCATCATGTATAGCGCTGGGTTGAATCTGGTCCTGGACGTGATCTTGAATTTGATCTGCATGCGGTTTTTTGGAGTGGCGGGCATTGCCCTTTCAACTTCGCTGTTTTACGTTGCTTCCTTTTTCGTGATGGGAACGGCTGCGCACGTTCTATTGCAACGCGCGGAGAACAATCCGAGGAGGTTGGCTTCTGCTGCTGCCTTTGGATCGGCATCATAGTGTTCCCCCGTCTTTTATAGGCTTTTCACCCATGCAGAGGCATGGCTTCACATTTCTCCTGATTAAGAGGGACATCGCTCTATGTGCGGAATAGCGGGATATTGGTCGCCAGAACTCCGCCAGGCGAGATCTGCCGGGGAAATGCGAGAAATCGTGCGCCGGATGACGGCAACGATTCAGCATCGCGGCCCGGATGACGAAGGGCATCACATAGATGCAGAAGTGGGCCTTGCGCTTGGCCATCGTCGGCTGGCAATTATCGATTTATCGCCCGGAGGACACCAGCCCATGACGTCCCGCAGTGGCAGGTATTGGATGGTGTTCAATGGAGAGGTCTTCAATTTTCTAGAACTTCGCGCTCAGTTGACGAATTTTGATTGGCGGGGAAAATCCGACACGGAAGTGATGTTAGCCGCCATCGAAAAGTGGGGCCTGCGTGAAGCTGTGCAGAAATTCATCGGAATGTTTGCTTTTGCACTTTGGGACGGCTTCGAACGAAAGCTGCACCTGGTGCGCGACAGACTCGGCATTAAGCCCCTGTACTACGGTTGGACGAATGGCACGTTTCTGTTCGCATCCGAATTGAAGGCCCTTCGCGCGTATCCCGAGTTCGAGGCAGTTATCGACCGCAACAGTCTCGCCCAGTACCTCCGCCACAACCATGTTCCTGGGCCTCTCAGCATTTATCGCGACGTTCGCAAACTCATGCCGGCAACGATTCTCACCGTCAACTCGGGAAGCCCTCAGGCTTCCTCTCTCGAGACCTACTGGTCAGCTTGCGATTACCTTCGCGGTCCCGACCTTCCGTTTGCCCGCGCAACCGATGAGGAGGTTATCTCGCAATTACACGATTTATTGCGGGACGCGGTACGACTTCGCATGGTTTGCGATGTTCCGATTGGCGCGTTTCTCTCGGGGGGCATCGACTCAACGACAGTAGTGGCTCTTATGCAGTCCTTGAGCAATAGGCCCGTCAGGACATTTAGCATTGGTTTCAGTGAAGGAGCATACGACGAGAGTAAGCATGCACGAGAAGTTGCAGCGTTTCTCGGAACCGATCATGTGCAGCAATACGTATTGCCGAGTGACGCTCTAGACCTGATTCCACAACTGCCTGCTATTTATGACGAGCCGTTTGCCGACGCTTCGCAGATTCCAACCACCCTGGTCAGCATGCTTGCGCGGGGTTCTGTCACGGTCGCGCTTTCAGGAGATGGAGGCGACGAGCTTTTCTGCGGCTATCGATCTTACTCAAAGCTAAATAGTATTTGGCTTCGCAGAAACCGGATTCCGCCTCTTGTGCGAAATATTGTTGCCTGTTTTGCGGGGTTGGGAACCTCTCTGTTCAAGGTTCGTCCGTTATCTCGCTTTGGTTTAGGAAAACGTCCGCACGAGGCGGCCGTACAGCACTTGGCTCGCGTTCAGGCTGTTTTGAAAGCACACGATATTCGGCAATTCAAGCGTGCGTTCCAGTCGTATTATTTCGATTTCTCCACGCTCATGGCCGGCTTCCAAGATGAGCTGGATCCGTTTCCCAGCAATCGTAGTCGACACGACAATCTTACGGACATGATGTTGGATGACATTGAGGGATATCTTCCTGGGGATATTTTGACGAAACTGGATCGGGCAAGCATGACGGTTGGGTTAGAAGCGCGCGTCCCTCTGCTGGATCATCGAGTGGTTGAGTTCGCATTGCAGTTACCCGTCCACTACAAAGTTCGCGATGGCCAAACAAAATGGCTGCTACGCCAGGTGCTTTACAAATACGTTCCAAAGAATTTGGTGGAGCGGCCAAAACAGGGATTCGCAATTCCCTTGGCTGCCTGGTTGAAGGGGCAACTTCGCGAATGGGCGGAGGAACTCCTGAGCGAGTCTCGATTGTCAAGCCAAGGAATCTTCCACGCTAAGGCTGTGCAGCGGCTCTGGCACGAACATTTGCAAGGGCAGTGGGACTGGAGCCCCCAGTTGTGGGGCCTGCTGGTATTTCAGCAATGGATGACGTTGGGAGCGTCTGCACCTATCGCGCGAGGCGCCGCTTGCGCATAACGTTTGTCAACTACGGCCTCCATTGTGGGGGAGCCGAACGAACTATTTCTCTTTTGGCGAACGCCTGGAGTGAGATTGGTCACCAAGTCACAATTGTCACGCTTAGTTCGGATTTGCCGTTCTTTCGTCTCGACGCTGGTATCCGGCACGTCGCGCTGGGATTGCAGTCTGATTCGAAGAGCGTTGTTGCAGCTACCACGGCGAACCTGGTCCGAATCTTCAGACTTCGCTCTGCCATTCGCAAGACGCAACCCGACGTCATCGTAAGCTTCACGGTTCACACCAACATTCGCGTGCTGCTGGCCACGGCTGGATTAGGAATTCCCCGGATCATTTGTGAGCGGACCGATCCGCAAGTACTGCATGTGGGGCCGTTCTGGAGTTTCCTGCGTCGTCTAACTTATCGGAATGCAGAAGCTGTGCAGTGCTTAACCGATAACGTAGCGAACTGGGTGCGCCCTCTGGTATCCGGGGTTGTCACAGTCATCCCCAACCCCGTTTTGGCAGGCACGACGTTCGACGCAAAGTTCAATTGAACTCCCTGGCCAATATCGTGTGGCGGCGATGGGACGTCTTCATCCCGTCAAAGGATTTGAGTCCCTCTTCCGTGCATTCGCGCGCCTCAGTTCGCAGTTTTCGCAATGGTCTCTCATTTTGATCGGAGAAGGGTCGGAGCGCGTTCCTCTGGAAAGGCTGCGCGATGAACTGGGATTAGGGGACCGAATTCACCTGCTGGGCAAACTGGAGAATCCGAACGAGGTCTTGCGCGATTGTCACCTGTTTGTATTGTCCTCCTCCCGAGAGGGCTTTCCCGGCGCGCTCTGTGAAGCGATGGCATGTGGATTACCGGTCATAAGCTTCGATTGTCCCTCCGGCCCAGGGTTCATCGTTCGGCATGGCGTAGACGGGCTGCTGGTAAATTCCGGAGACCTGCAGGGCTTAACGTCGGCGATGAAGCTGCTCATGAGCAGCCACGAACTTCGCGCGCGTATGGCTGCCCGTGGACCCGAAATCGTCGAGCGTTTCGGAATGCAGAACTTTATGGATAACTGGAATTCACTGCTGGACAAGCTCGTGCCACACCTCTCCACAGAAACGCTCTCGGGACAAGGTCAGAAATGCTGACCACAAAAGGACCAGTGCGGATCGCAGAAATTTGGTTCGACGATGATTTCGAAGCCGCCCGTGCCGACATCGTACGTTTCCGTAACCGGAGCACACCTCCAGAAGAAGGCCACTGCGTGGAATGGTACACGCTGATTGTGGATCTGGCACAGGAAGTCGCTGCGATTGAGGCCAAGATTAAATCCGACGCGCGTTATGCCATTCGCCGCGCTGCGGCAAAGGATCAGCTGATATACAACTATCACGAGCAGCCCGTCGATGAAGTGATCGAAGCCTTCCTGGCCTTCTATCGCCAATTTGCTGGGGCAACGGGTCTGCCTGATATCAACCTCGCACACCTGCGTTTAATGCGGGACACCAGGAAACTCATTCTGACCAACGTGCAGACAGCAGGTGGAGAGGACCTTGTATGGCACTCATACCTTTGCGGTAAGGACCGGGTTCGCTTGCTGCATTCGGCTTCCTTATTTCGAACCGCTGACAATAGTGCCTACCGGCAGCTGGTTGGACGCGCAAATCGTTACCATCACTGGGTCGATTTTCTGAAGTTCAAGGAAGCCGGATTCCGAAGCTATGATTTCGGAGGCTGGTACTCGGGCACCGACGATCCTGACAAACTACGAATTAATCGCTTCAAAGAGGAATTCGGTGGAACTGTTGCCCCTACTTACTATGGCGAAGTTGCGCTTACATTGCTGGGGAAAGTGGCCCTGAAACTGAAATCCAGCTGGGGCAAGAGAATTTCTCATGTCTGAGTACCTTCTTCGTTTCGACGATTTTTGCCCGACGATGGATCATGACAAATGGAAGAAGATAGCAGATATGCTCGACCAATACGGCATTAAGCCGATCATCGCAGTCGTGCCCGACAACCAGGATCGCTCGCTCAGAGTTGCGCCCGAAGATCCTTCGTTCTGGAATCGCATGAATGGATTGCAAGCGAATGGCTATGTCATCGCTCTTCATGGGTATCAGCATGTTTGCCAGGTTCGCGGTCGCAGCCTAGTTCCGTTGCACGGCCTTACCGAGTTTGCGGGAGCCTCCGAAACCGAGCAGCGCTGCAAACTTGAGTCGGGAATGCGCATTCTGCAATCTCAGGGTCTATGCCCAACGGTTTGGGTTGCGCCACGTCACGGATTCGATCACACAACCGTCAAAGTGCTGAGACAACTCGGCATCCATACGATTTCCGACGGCTTTGCGCGTTACCCATTCCGGCGTGATGGGACTTTGTGGATTCCGCAACAACTTTGGGCTGTTAGAGAGATGGCCCACGGAGTGTGGACCATTTGCTATCACCCGAATACCTTTGCCGATCGGTCGTTCGAGCAACTCCGGAAATTCCTTGAAACCCATCATAGCCAATTCACCACGGTGGAAGAAATACAGCAGCGTTGGTCAAACCGCCCGCGAAGTCTTGGGGATTATATTTTCGATTCATTCTGGCGCAATCGGATTGTGGTTCGCGACCTGCTGTCCTCGTCAGGCATCAGAATCTCGCTTGGATGGCTAGGAGCGTGAGCGTGGCCGCTCGAATCAAAATTGCTTATATCATTGGATCCTTGCGGACCGGTGGTGCGGAAGGCCAATTGATCGAGTTGCTTCGCGGTCTGGATCGCTCGACATTCGATCCAAGTCTTATCATTTTCCGTCCAGATACAAGTTCTCGTGCCGAAGGCGCGGTAGAGCAGGTTTATTCGCTCGGGAATCCCAAGACCTCCGGGTTAATTGACCGATTTGATCTACTCAAATTCCCATCATTTCTATCGAAAGGCGCGAGAACTCTGCGGCACATTCAGCCTGACGTTCTCCATGCATTCCTGCCGGAAGCGGCTACGATCGTAGGTTCCCTTGCGGCTCGCGCGGCCGGAGTTCCTTTGATTGTTGCCAGCCGGCGAGGTTCGGCGGGCTTGTATCGGCGCTCGCGATTTCTTACTGCTGCAGAACGCTACGCGTTGCGCCAGACGGACTTCATGCTAGCGAACAGCGCCGTGCTTGCGCGCGAGATTGTCGACCTGGATTCGTACCCGGCGGAGCGTACTGCGACCATCTGCAATGGCGTCGACACCAGGCGTTTTGCACCCAGGAGCGGAACCGAACTCCGTCGGGCGCTTAGTTGGTCCGACGAGCATGTCGTATTCGGCATCGTCGCCAATTTTCGTCCCTGTAAGCGGCATGCGGATTTTGTCAGCGCGGCGGCGCGTCTGCACCGTGAGTTTTCGCATACTCGTTTTGTGATGTGCGGGCACGACCGGGGCGAACTGACTCGCCTAACCACACAGATTGCGGGTGCGGGATTGAAAGACGCTTTCCACATCACCACCTCCGATGAGCCCGAACGAACCGTCTACCCTTTGATCGATGTCTACGTCTGCTCGTCTGAAACTGAAGGGTTCTCAAACTCGTTGCTGGAAGCTATGGCCTGCCGCAAGACGGTGATTGCGACCAGAGTTGGCGGAAACCCGGAAGCTGTGCGCGATCGCGTTGAAGGCTATCTCGTTCCTTCGCATGATCCTGAAGTCATTGCCGCAGCAGGCGCGTTGCTGGTGCAAAATGCGGAGTTGCGCGGACGGATGTCCGTCGCAGCGCGCGAACGCGCAGTGACCACATTCTCCCTCGATTTCATGGTGAAAAACCACGAGCAACTTTATCTTCGGCTCCTCAGCGAGCGTGGTGTCATTCTTGAGCAATCGAAGGCGGCTGCATTTTGAGTGTCCGCGCATCAAGGGCGAAATGGTACCTCTACGCATTTCTCAAGGGCGGAGTCTTCGCTTCTCGAAAGCTGGGGGTCAAAGTAGGCGAGGGATGCCGCATCTACACCGCTAATTTCGGGAGCGAGCCCTGGCTTGTCAGCATTGGCAATCGTGTCACCGTAACCTCGGGTGTGAAATTCATCACCCACGATGGGACTGCGTGGTTGATGCGTGATGACAAAGGTCGTCGTTTCCGCTATGCCCCCATCAAGGTGGGCGATGATGTTTTTATCGGCGTGAATTCGATCATGATGCCCGGAGTCGAAATTCAGAACCGTTGCATTGTCGCCGCCGGGAGTGTGGTCACAAAATCGGTGCCGTCGGGATCCATCGTTGGCGGGGTTCCGGCCCGCATCATTGGGAGCTATCGTGAATATGAACGTAAAGCTCTTACAGGGTTTCCCTGTTCTTCGGATATGCGCGGCACCTCCAACGTCGAGCGGGTGGAGAGCGTGATGGAACGAACCCCGGCTCCCATGATGAAACAGACCGTATCACGAGCGCTAGAGGATGAAATCTCCTACTAAGGTAGATCGGGCAAGCATGTCCGTCGCCCTGGAAGCACGGGTGCCACTGCTGGATCACCGCGTCGTCGAATTCAGTTGGCGCCTGCCCTTGTCGCTCAAGCTGCGGCATGGAGTGGCCCAAATGGATACTGAAGCAGATCGCGTTTAGCTTTGTGCCGCAAAGGCTAGTCCAGCATCCGAAGCGTGGCTTCGCCGTGCCTCTGGGCGCGTGGTTGCGCGGACCGCTGCGCGCCTGGGCGGAGGACTTGATCGACGAAACCACCGTCCGCAACCAGGGATTCCTGAACACTCAGGTGGTGCGCAGTTTGTGGAAGAGCCACCTCCACGGCACTACAGACAACCATGCTGCCTTGTGGGATGTGATCAGTTTCCAAGCATAGCTGAGATCTCAGCGATCCGCCCCGGCAAAACTGGGATTGGCGGCGAGCGCGCAAAATGACTATTGCAACGAAGATCAGCCGGCGCCAGTTCTAAGACACTACCAATTGTCTTGGCGGCTGGTGCTGTCAGACTCCGAGTACGTGGTGGCAACATCAGCCCGATGAAAATTCCAACGAAAGTGACCTACGTCATTCCAAGCCTCAACCGCGGCGGCGCTGAAGGCCAGTTAATGGAGTTGCTGCGCCGACTGGATCGACGCCGTTTCGAACCAGATCTGGTTCTGTTCGAGGATACTGGTGGTTATGACCTCCGCGACGTTGTCGACCATGCGTCCATTTTGAATACTCCGGCGGGGGGTAATTCGGATTGGGGGCGTCACGCCTTCGGGCAGATGGGCGCAGTCGCCAAGTTGACGAGGCATCTGCGCCGGCACCGTTCACATGTGGTGCATGCGTTCCTACCTGCAGCAGCCATCCTGGCCGGCTGCGCAGCACAACTTGCCCGCGTTCCATGTTTCGTCATTAGCCGCCGGTCAATGCTGGATCATTACCGCAAAAACAGAGTGTTGACGGCGGTCGACCGTTTCCCGCTGCGTTTCGCCGACGCCATCGTGGGCAACTGCCGCGCCATCGCGGCACAGACCGTGAGCGAAGATCGGCTACCTGAGACCAAGTTGCTCACCATCTACAACGGCGTGGATACAGTCCGCTTCAGCCCGCAGACAGGAGCGGAGATGCGGCAGCAGCTTGGTTTCGAGCCGCAACATGTAGTATTCGCCATCGTGGCGAATTTCCGCGAATGCAAACGCCATACAGATTTTGTGCATGCCGCAGCGCGTTTGCGTGATCGCGTGCCCCACGGACGTTTTCTGATGGTCGGCGCTCACGATGTCACCCATGATGCCGTGCAGGCGGAGATCCAGCGAATGGGGCTCGGAGCGACCTTTACGACTGTGATCGGCACCTCAGCGCCCGAGAGGTATTACCGCGCGATGGATGTTTATGTCTGCACATCAGCCACCGAGGGTCTGTCGAACTCGATTCTGGAAGCGATGGCCTGCGGTCGACCGGTTATCGCCACCAAGGTCGGCGGCAATCCCGAACTGGTCCAGCACGGCGAGACGGGCTACCTCGTGGCTCCATTCGCCCCGGAAGAAGTTGCGAGCGCAGGGCAGATTCTGGCCTCCAACCCCTACCTGCGGCATCGGATGGGCGCACGCGCGCGATCCGACGCCGAGGCTATATTCTCGATGCCTGCTATGGTGGAGCGATACGAGAGGCTCTATACGGACCTGCTTAACGGTACCCGAGTGCCCGTGCGCGCATTGAGTCCACAGGCCGCTGTATCAACAGATTGCTAATTTCCCAAGTGGTGCTATTTCCCGCTCTCAGGATGGCTTGAGGAGCAAGGACCTATACAAGCATGACTGCAAAGGTCTCTCCATCGTGACGCTAGAAGCCGTTGCGTCGGCACGGACTGCGATGGGCTTGGCGGGACGAGAACACGTTGAGAAGCTACAATTTGGCTTCGGTAGTGGATCAATGGGAACAAATCTACGAGTCGCTTCTTCAGCGAAAATTAGCTCTCGCCACCGTCTAGATCGTTTTGGCTCAATGCGTGATAACGTCACCTTCGTAATTTTGGATTTCAAGCTCCCTTGTGGAGTGCGAGATAAGGCGTCTGTTTTGGATTTCCGAAAGAGCTTGTGCGGTCTAGCTAAAGCGGCGCTCGCCATTGCACGGAATATCTGGCGGCGGCGCGACTTACTCTTCAAATCGATTTCGGAGTAACTTTCCATGCTAATCAGGCAGCGGTCCTGGGTCATTGCGGCATTTCAGATCCTGTTGATCACAGCATCGGCCTTCACGGCTTGGTGCCTGCGATTTGATTTTCGAATCGTCCCCTTTCCCAATCTGCTGCTTGGCTGTCTACCGCTTTTGCTCCTGTTCCGCATGGCTGCTCTCGCCCGCTTCAACCTGCTGCACGGATATTGGCACCACAGTGGCGTTACCGATGTCATCGACATTCTGAAAGCAGTTATTCTGGGAAGTCTTGCCTTTTTTCTTGCGGTCCGGTATGTGTTTGCGGCGCTCGCGTTCCCGCTTACGGTCTACGCCTTGGAAGCAATTACCACCACCGCCGCATTGGCGGGTGTCCGACTCCTCGCTCTGGCGCTCAAGGACAACAACACGCGGCTTTCAGACCGCCTCAAGCGGCGCGTGGTTTTGGTCGGCGCGGGCGAGGCGGCCAGCCTGTTGATACGGGAGATGCAAAGGACCGAGTTTGTGCCCGTGGCCTGCGTCGATGATGATGCCTTTAAGCACCACGCGAAAATTCACGGGGTGCCCGTAGTCGGTACGATCGACGACCTGGTTTCGGTTGCTTCGACTCACCGTGCGGAAGAGGTGTTCATCGCCATTCCCTCAGCCAGTGGCGCCCAAATGCAACGCATCAGCAGAGTCTGTAAGCAAACCGGGCTGCGCTACCGAACTGTTCCCGGCCTTCAGGACTTGCTGACAGGACGGGTGCCGGTTTCTCAGTTGCGAGAAGTAAACATCGAAGATCTTTTGGGGCGAGCGACGGTTGAACTTGATCTGGCGGTCGTGCGTAATCAGGTAACCGGCAAAGTCGTACTGGTGACGGGTGCGGCTGGTTCGATCGGATCCGAATTGTGCCGCCAAATTCTTCGTCATGCTCCAGCCAAGTTAGTCGCGCTCGACCAGGCGGAGACGCCCCTCTTTTACCTGCAACTGCAGCTTACAAAGCAATCGCCCAGCCATCGCGTCGTCTACTCGGTCGCCGATGTGGCAAATACCGTCCGCATGAGGCAGTTACTGGTTGATGAGGGAGTAGACATCATCTTCCACGCCGCAGCCTACAAGCACGTTCCCCTGGTAGAAGTGAACATCCGCGCGGCGCTCAACAATAACGTGTTCGCCCTGCGCCATTTGTTGGACATTGCCGAAGAATCTGGCTGCGCGGCCTTCGTGCTAATTTCCTCCGACAAAGCCGTGCAACCCACCAGTTTCATGGGCGCTACAAAAAGGCTGGGAGAACTTATGCTCGCGGCGCGGCAGCAGAAAAGCATGCGTTGCGTTTCGGTGCGCTTTGGCAATGTTCTAGGCTCGCAAGGCAGTGTGATTCCCGTATTCAAAGAACAGATCGAAAAAGAGGGACGCATCACCATCACACACCCGGAAATAACCAGATTCTTTATGACCATCCCGGAGGCTGTGTCACTAGTTTTACAGGCATTTACGATCGGTGAGCATGGCGATATTTTGGTCCTGGATATGGGCAATCCTGTCCGCATACTCGATCTGGCGCATTCTTTAATTCGCCAGTGCGGGAAATCTCCAAGCGAGGTGAAGATCGAATTTGTCGGCCTGCGTCCGGGAGAAAAACTGCATGAAGACCTCTTCTATCCCAGGGAGAGGCAATTACCGACCACCAACCGCAAAGTGAAGCGAACTCAGTCTGAAATCATTCCCTGGGCCGCACTGCGGGCTCATTTAGAAGACCTGCTCTCGCTGATGAATTCTGGAACTGAGATATCCATCCGCGCGAAGATGAAAGAAATCATCCCCGAATATTCCTATCAAACAGAGCCCCTACTCGTGCAGGCCGAATTGCCCCAAAATACGTTCTCTCCTGCGATGAATATCGCAAGAGCTTTCGCCGCCGGCGCGGGACAGGACTAAGCCCACCCCACCTGCGCCATCCAAGTTCTCCTCTGTAGACCGTCCTTACTGTACTTTAGCTGCTTAGCTCAGGCGCTTCCCCGTTTTCGCAACATCTGCGTACGAAATCCTCTCAGTTTTCCACCCCTCCGACTTGCCTCGTCGGTTCGACTTTCACTCCCGCGTGCAAACTTTCGATTTGCTTTCGCCGTTTCTCCGTCTCTCTGTCTCTTTCTTTTTTAGGATTCACGCCGACCGGAGCCTTTGGTGAGCGATTTTTGCCCGGATTTGCTTTCCAAGCCCTTGGCAAGTACGTCTAAAGCGGCGTACAGTATCGTTTCCTCGTAATCTTGCTGTTTCCATCGCATAGGAGCACGCTGCATGCGTTATTGGCTGGTTCTTTTACTTGCAGTTTTCTGTTTCAACCCTTCTGCTTCTTCTCAAACCGCTGACGAATTAGTCAACAAGAATATCGAAGCCAAAGGTGGCATGGATAAGATCAAAGCCGTTAAAACGCGGCGCATGACGGGCAAAATGATCGGTGGCGGAATTGTGGCCGCGACCGGCCAGGAAAATATGCGCCCCAACCTCGTGCGCGAGACGTTTTCGCTGCAGGGCATGACTGCAGTGCAAGCCTACGACGGCTCGACCGGTTGGCAAATCCAGCCTTTTGGCGGTCGCAAGGATCCGGAACTGATGGGAGAAGACGATCTGCGGGATCTCCTCATCGACTCCGATTTCGACGGGCCCCTCGTGGATTACCAGGCCAAAGGCAACGCCATCGAATATTTGGGTCATGACACGGTCGACGGAGATGATGCCCTACGCCTCAAGGTCACGCTGAAAGATGGCGACATTATTTATTACTACCTCGACCCCGATACTTACCTCGAAATTCGCAAGGAGACCCAGGAATTCATTCGCGGCTCGGTGCGGGAAAGCGTTTCCGACCTCGGCTCCTATAAGCCCGTCGCTGGGGTGATGTATCCATTTTCTATTGGGTCGGGTCCCAAGAACGATCCCACTTCCTGGCAGACGGTGACGGTCGAGAAGATCGAAGTAAACGTGCCGCTGGATAATTCTGAGTTTGCATTACCCGCGTCCCTCAAGAAAGAAGCGCCGAAAAAGTAGGGAACGGCCTGGGACGCGTCGTACCCGCCATATACGCACCGCACGAATTTGCGGAACATAAATTCGCATTCTGAAGAGGACTTTTGACGATGACATTAAACGCCAGCTTTTGTAAGCCGCTCCGACTTTTCTCGCGGTTACTTGGTTTTGGATGGTTTTTTCTTTGCGTCGCGGTTTCCGCGCAACAAGCCGTTAAGTTCGATGCCTCCACCATCTCGGGATTGCCTGTGCGCAATATCGGTTCGGCAACCATGAGCGGACGCATTGCAGCTTTGGCCGCGGTGAACGAAAATGGCCGGCTTACCGTGTTTGTCGGAGCGGCCAGCGGCGGAGTGTGGAAGTCGGTGAATGGCGGAACTACTTTTAAGCCGGTGTTCGACCGCCAATCCGTCCAATCGATCGGGGCGGTTACCATTGATCCTTCGAATTCCAAGATTGTTTGGGTGGGCTCTGGCGAAGCGTGGACCAGGAACAGCGTCTCCATTGGCGACGGCATTTACAAATCCACTGATGGCGGCGAGAACTGGACCAACATGGGGCTGAAGGATTCCGAACACATCGCAAAGATTCTCGTCGATCCTAAGGACAGCAACACGGTCCTCGCCTGCGCCACCGGCCACATTTGGAACGACAATGACGAGCGCGGAGTTTTCAAGACATCGGACGGCGGCAACACCTGGAAAAAAGTTCTAGCCGGAGCCAACGGTTCCACTGGTTGTGGCATGCTCGCGACCAGTCCCCTGGCGCCGAAAACTGTCTTCGCCTCCATGTGGGACTTCCGTCGCCAAGGTTGGACATTCCGTTCCGGCGGCCCGGGCAGCGGACTCTACCAGTCCACAGATGGCGGCGATCATTGGACTGAACTGAATGACGCAAACTGCAAAGGCTTGCCCGAGAAGCCCTGGGGACGAATTGCGCTGGCAGTGGCGCCTTCCAAACCGCAAGTTGTCTACGCCATGATTGAATCGAAAAAGAGCGCACTGTTCCGCTCCGATGACGGTGGCAAGACATGGAATCGCCTGGATGCCAGCCGCTTCATGATCTGGCGGCCTTTTTATTTCGCCAATCTGATCGTGGATCCGAAAGATGAGAACAAGATATTCAAACCCGATGGGCCGTTGCTACTCAGCGTGAATGGTGGAAAGAGTTTCAGTTCGGTCGGGAGCGCGGCGCACGGGGATTTTCATGACGTTTGGATCGATCCCAACAACCCGAACATCGTCTACAGCGGCGATGACGGCGGGTTGTGGCGCAGTGAAGATGGAGGCACCCGGTGGAAGCACCAGATGAACCTTCCGGTTTCGCAGTTCTACCACGTGAGCGTCGATAACGCGAATCCCTATCATGTTTACGGAGGGTTGCAAGATAACAGCAGTTGGATCGGGGATTCATCGTATCCCGGCGGCGTCAGCAATTCGCGATGGGAAAACATCTACGGCGGCGACGGCTTCTGGGTTTTCGAGGATACCTCCGACCCCGATTATATCTACGCTGAATACCAGGGTGGGACCATTGGCCGGGTGAATCGACACTCGCTGGAAGTCCGGCCCATCCAGCCGCTTCCTAACTACAACGAGAAGAAGTTGCGCTTCAACTGGAACACGCCCATTCACATGAGTCCCAATGAGAAAGGGACGATCTACATCGGGGCGCAGTTCCTCTTCCGTTCTCGCGACCACGGGCAGTCGTGGGACCGCATTTCCCCGGACCTGACCACGAACGACCCGGAGAAGCAGAAGCAAGAAGAGTCCGGCGGAGTGACCGTCGACAACTCTTCTGCCGAGATGCACACCTCGATCTATTCGATCTCTGAGTCGCCGAAGAACGGACAAATCATCTGGGTTGGAACCGACGACGGCAACCTGCAAATCACGCGGGATGGCGCCAAGACGTGGACTAACGTCGTGGCCAACGTTCCTGAGTTAGAGAAGTATTCCTGGGTTTCGACCGTCGAGGCCAGCCGCTTCGACGAAGGCACGGCTTACGTTACGTTTGATCGTCACACATTTGGCGATATGAAGCCGTACGCTTATAAAACTACAGATTACGGAAAAACGTGGACGTCGCTGAACGTGCAACAAAATGGAGTCCTCGGTTACGCGCACGTAATTAAGGAAGACACGGTCGATCCGAAGCTGCTGTTTTTGGGAACGGAGTTCGGTCTCTGGGTATCGGTCGATGGCGGCCAACGTTGGGCGCACTACAAGGCAAGCAATTTTCCTTCGGTCGCCGTGCGCGATCTTGTGGTGCATCCGCGCGAGTCCGATTTAGTTCTGGCCACCCACGGGCGCGGTATTTGGATCGTCGACGACATTTCTCCGCTGCGCGCACTGACTCCCGAACTGATGGCGAAGGATGCAACCATGATCGTGGGCCCGCCCGCCATTCAATACTTCAACGCCAACGGAGGTTGGCCGGAGGGCGACGAGAGTTTCATCGGGCCCAGCCGGTCGACTGACGCGTTTATCGATTACTACCAGAAGCGCCGCCACATCTTCGGCGACCTGAAGATCGAGATCCTGGATCAGGACGGCAAATTGGTGGATTCGATTCCGGGCAGCAAGCATCGGGGCCTTAACCGGGCAAGCTGGTCCATGCGGCTCAAGCCTCCGATTGTTCCTCCGGCTGCCAGCGCGCTGTTCGCGGCACTCCAGGGTCCGCGGGTTCTGCCGGGGACCTACACCGTCAAAATGAGTAAGGGAGATCAAGTTTATACGGAGCCGTTGAAAGTGGTCCTCGATCCGCGCGCCAAGTACACGGTCGAGGATCGAAAGGTGCAGTTCGAGCTGGTGATGAAGCTGGACAAAATGCTCGGGCACATGAGCTACGCTGTCAGCGCCATTGAAGGAGTGCGCGATAGCGCTCAGGCGCGCGCCGCGAAGCTGGCTGAGAAAGATCCTCTTCGTGCGCGGCTCAAGCAACTATCTGTCGACTTGGATAGCCTCCGTTCCAAGATCGTGGCGACCAAGGAAGGCGGAGCGATTACTGGCGAAGAGCGTATCCGCGAACACCTCGGTCAGTTGTACGGGGACGTAAACGGTTACGAAGGCCGGCCAACTGACTACCAAGTTGCCCGCGCCGATTCCCTTGGCCATGAACTGGAGGACGTCATCGCGGACTTCCGTAAGCTAACCGACAAGGAATTGTCCGGGATCAATGCTGGCCTTAAGAAGAAGAAGCTTGAGGCGATCACGGTGTTGACCGAGATGGACTGGGAAAAGCAGCATGAAGAATCCTCGGCGAAATCGGCGGGGGCTGAGGTTCGAGAGATGGATTGAGCGGAGTCCGCTGGCCATCGGTCGCATTTCAATTTTCGTTTCCCATTTTGGGCCGGTTTACTGTTTGGTAATGAATGGCCGGGGACATCCCTGACATTTTAGACCGGGCACATCCCTGACACTTTTTGCTCCGTTTCCGTGAGGGGATGGGGTGCAGGGGAAGGGGAAACTTCCCCTTCCCTTGCTCCGGCCACGTAGAAGCTGCTCGGTTCGGCAGCGCTCTCTCCCTCGGCATCTTTCTTTGGCGGCAGCGGCAAAACCCGCCGTCGCCAGCTGTCAAACCGTGCCAGCGGAACATCCGCGAAATAGACCGTATACCAGCGCTCGTCGATGGGCAACAGGCCCACGCGCTCGCCCCACAACACCTCGCTCAGAAATACATCGTGCCGCTTCTGCCAGCGAAAATGTCCGTGCGCGCGCACGCTGCGCACCAGCATCGTCGCCGGATATTCCGGCTCCGGCACCCGCGCCGGATACGGCCGCGGCGAGGGCTCATACAGGCTGGCCGGCGTTTCCATCGCCAAGGCTTCATGCGGCCGCACTTCGTTGTATTCCTGGCGGAAGTTCTCCAGCGCTCGTTGTTGCGCCCGCCGATCCTGGGCGGGCGGCATCGCCACCTCCTGCTTCAGGGTGCGATGCATGCGCTCGTGCCGTCCGTTCTGCTGCGGCTGTCCCGCCTCAATCCGCTCCGCCACGATCCCCAGCTTGATCCACCACACCGCCAGCCGCGACAAGCCGGCGATCGCCGTGCTGGCAAAGGGTGGCCCGTTATCGGTGCGAATCGCTTGCGGTAATCCATACTCGCGAAACGCCGCTTCGAAGATGGCTTGCACCCGCGCCGTGTCCGTCTTGGCCACCGCCTGGCAGCGCAGCAGATAGCGGCTGTGCGCGTCGCTGATGGTCAAGGGATCGATGCGCTCCCCGTCCCCGGTGCGGAACCAGCCCTTGAAATCCGCGCACCACACCCGGTTCGGGCCGTCGGCATGCGCTAGCGGCTGCGTGTAGGGCGCCCTCTTGCGCCGCTTTTTACGCGCCACCACCAGCCCTTCCCGCTTCAGCATCTCGCCCATGGTGCTCGCCGCCGGCCAGCTTGGCCCCGGTTGGTCCCGCTCCAGCACCCGCTTCAACTTGCGCGGCCCCCACCGCATGTGCGCCTGCCGCAACTCCAACACCCGCTGCTCAATCTCCGCCGGGGTTTGGTTGGGGTGCCGCTGCGCCGCCCGGTTTCGTTCCAGCAGCCCTGCCACCCCACCCTCCCGGTACCGCCGCAGCCATACATACCCGGTTTCCCGCGTTACCCCGAAGCTCTGGCACAGCTCCGTCATGGTTTGCTCATCCCGCTCATACTCAAACACAAACCGTAGTTTCTCTTCCATCACACTGCTCGCTTTCCATGGCATGCGCTGTTTGTAACCCGCGCGCGCCATCTTTTGCAGTGTCAGGGATGCTCCCGGTCTGTTTTGTCAGGGATGCTCCCGGTCTGTACCAGTACCGGGGGGACCCCCCCTCCCCCTATTGTGTGCAAAATCTAGAAAGCAAACGACTTATTTTACGACTATGTGCTAGATCTTTGAGTTTAAAGGAGTTACTCGCAAAATATAGAGAACATGGGAGTTACGGCTCCGGTGCAATCGCCCTGCGTTCCGTTTGGGGAACCGGATTTCCGAGCCAACAGGGAAAAGAGGCCTTGCCGCGTACTGAGGTTGACGGCCCGGTCAAAGAAGCACGGAGGTCGCCTGGTTGCATTGTCAAAGATCGGACTATTATCCGGTAGATAATCTACCTTATAGCAGATTATCCGATTAGAGGCATGCAGTCAATAATGCGGCATCGATACTGAGGTCGGGAACCAATCCGAGGTCTCGAAACCGAAAGGACTGTAGCATTCAGCTAGACGGTCAGTAAGGGTTGTGAGTGTAATAGAGATGTTTCGCCAGTTACCCGGGTGATGTCCCCAGGTGTTAAGTCCTACGTCCTCGATGCGGTTACGGTCGCATAGATTCAGCCCGTTGATGTCGATGGCGTGGCACATCAGTCGTTCGGTTTCAGTCATTAGTTTATTCGCCTCGTATTCTTTTCTGCGGACGCTACCCTTGATTCAGCATTCCCTGAAGTGTTATGAATGAAGTCCAATGTCGGCCATCAGAAAGGGTGCAAGTCATGAAGCCCCTGAAGCTCTCCAATTACCGTGTGATATTTCTATGGATGGCTGCTCTAGGCTGTCATCCGGCGTCGTTCTGTCAGAGTTTTGCCGGTGTTCTCACGTGGCATAACGATAACGCTCGTACCGGCCAAAATCGGCAGGAAAGTATCCTGACCCCTGCAAACGTAAACCCTAAGCATTTTGGCAAGTTGTTCTCCTATCCGATCCGAGGTCAGGCTTTGGCTCAACCGCTTTATGTCCCCAACGTCAATATTCCCGGTAAAGGGATTCATAATGTAGTCTATGTAGCCACCGAGCACGATCAAGTCTATGCGTTCGATGCCGATGGGCTGGTTTCCCGGCCGCTTTGGCGAGACAGCTTCATCGATCCGGCCCACGGGATCACAACCGTCTCGACCAAGAATAGTCCTTGTCTTTCCCTCAAACCCGAGGTTGGAATTACATCAACACCGGTGATCGACTCCACCAGCGGCACACTTTATGTGACAGCGGAGACGGATGAGAACGGCATAGTGGTGCAGCGTCTACATGCTTTGAATATCGCCAGCGGGGCCGAAAAATTCAAGGGGCCGGTTGTCATTCAAGCCACTTTCAAAGACGTTAAATTTGACCCTACCGAGATTCAGCGACCCGGATTGTTACTGGAAAATGGTACGGTCTACCTGGCTTATGCCTCCCTCTGCGATCCGCATCCGTACCATGGCTGGGTGCTGGGATACAACGCTCAAGATCTGCAAATGCAAACAGCGGTCTTCAATACGACACCCAACGGCGATAAGGGAGGAATTTGGCAAAGTGGTGGCGGCTTAGCCAGTGACGGCAAGTCCATTTACTTCATGGACGGGGACGGCACTTTCGATGCCAATAACGGCGGCCCTGACTACGGGATGTCGATGATGAGAATGAGCGGTGGCGACTTGAATGTAGAAGACTACTTCACTCCCTTCGACTGGGCTCAGCGTTCTGCCAAGGACCAGGATTTGGGATCGGGAGGCGTTCTTTTACTTCCCGTGCAGAGCGGGCCGCATCCGAACGAGATCATCGGAGCCGACAAAACATCCGACATTTTCCTTGTTGACCGCCAGCACATGGGAAAATTCCATGCCAAGAGCAACGACGTTGTGCAGCAGGTCCACGGTACAGCGAACGCCTATTTCAGTGCACCGGCATACTGGGAGCAAAATATCTACTACGCTGGTGTTAGCGACTCTCTCGACAGGTACTCGATCCACAATGGTCTGCTCTCGTCCAAGCCGGTCTCGAAAAGCACAAATACCTTCGCCTACCCCGGCTCCACTCCATCGGTATCTTCCAACGGAGCGAGCGATGGGATTGTATGGTGTCTGGAGAATGCCCGTGGCCCCGCAGTTCTGCACGCCTACGCCCCCGATGACCTCTCCAAGGAACTCTACGATAGCAACCAAGCTGGGAGCCGCGATCAGCCGGGCCCGGGAACAAAATTCTCACTTCCTACCATTGCCAATGGCAAAGTGTACATTGCAACCCAGACCGACCTGGACGCATACGGGCTCCTCCACTAGAGTGGCTGCGGTTCCGGGCGCTGGGTGAACCTGTCATTAAACGTGACTACAGCAGTTACTGTATTGCCCTCATGGTGCCGTAGAGATCGCGAATGGCTGCACCGACGGACAAGGGCGTTTGCTGAATACGGATCAACGCGGCAAACCTCGCCCTGACAAGGAGGACCACGGCATCGGCTGCGACATGGGCGCGTATGAACGTCAGAGCGACTATAACTGCCGACAATGGTGCGACTACTCCAGCCGCTTTACGGCAGAGGGCGCTTGCGATTCTCGCCGCCAGATAGACAACCCAGGCGCTCCCGTCGCTAACATGCCGAGTGTGGGCCGATGATAGCGCGGGAACATTGAGAGCAGTGGGATTCAGTTGATCTGGGCTGTTGTCGATCTCATCTGGCCCCTTCGTCTGGCCAGCGATGATCGCTTTGCCGGGGATCGTCTCGTAGGCATAACCCGTCAACGCGGCGGTAATTCTGCCGCCGCTGATCACGCTGAACCGCGCCCAGCCGTAGTGAAGCTTTCCTCTTATGACAAGATGTACGCCTTCGGCCTGAAGTGAAGGATAGTCGGGAGCAGGCTAGGGCAGCTTCCAAACGCCCGGCCTGAACATGCTTCAACCCGACCTCGACCTTAAGTTGTTCGAGCCGGTCGCAACAGCGTCAGGCGGGGAGTTTTGACGCTCATAGGCATGACTGTCAGTAACAGGCCATCGCGCTCATTGAGGGGCTCTGAGTCAACTGTCGAAATCGGGCCATTACACTCAGAACCCTCAATGAGCATTAAGGGGATGTTATCGCCAGCTGCGAACCACGCTGCTTCAAATCTGGCTTTACAGCTTGGGCCCGGAAACACAAGAATTACTTAAAGGCGTGATCTCGAAGACTGCTCTATGGTGGTAGGCACGTCCCTGTGTTGTACCGTACAAGTTTCCAGCCGGGTCTATGACCAGGCGCGCCTTGCGGCTCCCATCCGTCCACAGCGTTATGGTTGAAGCTGTGCAGCACGTTTTCCTTCCACTTGCCTCCGGCACCGGCAAAATCTGAAGCTGGCCCTCCCAAAAACCGGCCACGCTTTAGTTTGCCTCAGCCGCCTTCGCTGCCCCGGTCAGTTCTCTTAGTTCTCCGAGCGGCAACTCTACGGTCACGCGTGAACCGCGGGGTTGCAGGTTCGCGAGTCTGATCTCTCCGTCGTGCTCTTTGATAATCCCGTAGCAGATGCTTAGTCCGAGGCCCGTGCCTTTGCCTACCGGCTTGGTGGTATAGAACGGATCGAGGGCGCGATTTAGATCCTTGAATCCGGGTCCAGTATCTTCCACTTCGATGATCGCGCGGTTTCCTCGGGCAAAGGCGCGAACACTAATCCTTTTCAAGCCTTCCATATTTTCGACGGCATCGATGGAGTTGTTGATCAGGTTCAGGAGAATCTGTTTGAACTGGTCTTCATCCACGGCCACGCGCGGCAGGTTGGAACGAATGTCTGCGATGATTTCTAATCCCCGAGTATGGGCGTAGTATTCGCGCAACGTGAGAACGTCTTTGACCACCGGAGCTAAGTCAACCGAGTGGCGATCCATAGTGCTTTGCCGCGAGAAGCGCAGCAGGTTTTCTACAATCTTCTTCATGCGGCGGCTCTCGTTGACCAGCTTATCCAGTTTGTCGCGGGGTGGCCCGGCGGGAACATCGTCGCTGAGCAGGTCGCCGTAGCCCATTACGGCGGTGAGCGGGTTATTAAGCTCGTGGGCAACACCCGCCACTAACTGTCCCAAGGCCGCAAGCTTTTCTGAGCGGATCAACTGGCTCTGCAACGATTTCAGCTCAAGCGCCACGGCCAGATCGGCCGCCAGAAGTTCGATTCGTGCCAACTCCGCGGCGGTGACCGCCTCCACGGCCCGCGGATCATCCAGCCCGATACAGCCGAGATAACCGCCGCGCGCGGAACAAAGCGGGATCAGGAGCTCGTCTCCCGTATTCCAGTAAGGATTTGGATCGTAACGGCGCGAACTCTTTAGCGGGTCGTATTTCGCGGCCTCTGCCGCCGACAGGACAAACGAATTCTGACCGATCTGGCGGCCGTGGGCGCAGAAATCTTTAATATCGTCCGCCGTCCAATGGCGAGCTTTCTTTTCCATCTCGGCCAACGTCGCGGGCGAGAGTCCGCTGGCACCGGCTACCCGCAAACCATGGCCCCCGCTATCGAGTTGGATAACCGCGAGACGGAAATTGCTTACGTCGGTGATGGCGGAAGCGATTTCGTTGCACAGCAAGTCCACGGTGGCGCCGCTCAGCAATTGCGAGGTGATGGTGGAGAAGCGTTCCAGTTGATGATTCAGGGCGCGCTGCTTGCGCTGCATGTTCGCGATAGACTCGGATTTATCTTCGACAATTGCCAGAATCATGCCGAAGGCGACGAACATCTTGGGAGTATTCCAAAGTTCTGGGGGGACATTAGCGTGGGGCGCAATGTGATCCAAAAGCATGCCCACGGGAAAGACAGCACCCCAGCAGAAAAATCCTCCTGCAGCGGTGAGGATGCCGGGGGAAGCACGCCAGTAATTTCGGCAGAGGAAAACGCCCGGTAAGGCAAAGCCGAGCCCCAGCAGGACCGTCAGACCCTCGTCAAAGGAGCCGTGCAGGGCCGCCCGGATGGCCCAAATAGCAGCCGCAGAACTCACCAGCGCCAGGGAAACCGCATACAAAGATAACTTCCGCACCCAGAAGAGAAGGAGCATTCCCCCTGCAAAACAGGCTGACAGGCAGAGGACGTAGGGCCATCGCGAATGCAGATCATAACTGGCCAGAATGGCGTAGGCCACGGAAGGAATGCCGGTCACGAGAAGCATCAATGTGCGCTTGCGCTTATCTTCCGCTACGGCTGAGACCGAGACTACAAATGCCACAGCAGCGGCTTGCAGTGAACCCAAATCGACTGCTTGAAGATATGGGCTGACGTCTCCCGTCGGGGGTTCCAGCAACTGCGCCACGAAGTGGGTGAAGATCAAGAACCAGGCGACCATCCACAGCTGCAAACGCGCAGAGTGGCTATGCCGCTTCAGCGCCAGGAAAATTCCGACCAGCACGGCTACCGTCACCACTGTGGGGATTTTCTCAAGCAGCGTCATAAATAAGGAGGCTCGGACACACGATATGTCAAATTGGCAAAAGAACCAAGCGCCCTGAGGTTACCAAGGTAACCAACGTCATAACTAGCGCCTGCCCAACGTCGTGCGAAACTTTCATATGGGTTTGGGGGTTACAATGGTTGGGGATTTATTGTTCCTTACAAATTTTGATGTTTCTTTGCTTTACATGGTGATTGGTGCTCGCTGATGATCCAAGCGAAGACCAGACTTGGAGAAACGTGTGATCGCAGCCGGGAAGGTGCCGGAATTGGAGTGACGCTTCCCAATCCAACTCAGCGGGCTCGATTTACATCCAACCGCCTATCGAGTCTTCGGAGAAAAACTTGAAAAAGCTAAGCTTATTCGCCGCTCTCTTTGTATTCGGTTTTGTTGAAACAGCCGCTCACGGCCAACAGTTGGACGCAGCTTTTGGCTTGGGTACGGTCTCCTCGGGCGCACCCACAACCTCAAACGGACTGCTCTACCCCTCTCTGAGAGGCGGCTTGTACCCGAGCATTAGTGCGGATTTTCTGGTGACCCGCCGTTTGGGGATCGAAGGAGAGTTTGCCTGGAGAGGCAGTCAGGCGGAGTACGGCGGCGTCGAGCCTTATCGTCCGATTTTCTACGTTTTCAATGCGATCTGGGTGCCTAAGCTCGCCAAGAACGTTACGGCGGAGTTAATGGGTGGGATCGGCGGCGAGGACCTCAGGTTTTACGGAGCCCTTAACTACAATCCTTTGTCGGGCTACACCAATTACACCAGCAGCAATCACTTCATGGGAGACGTTGGTGGAGGCATTCGGGCGTATGTCTGGCACAACGCTTTCGTTCGCCCGGAAGTGCGCCTCTACTTGATTCACAACAACGTCGAATTCAGCTCGGGCACCGTGGTCCGGTACGGCGCCTCGATCGGTTATAGCTTTGGAGGACGGTAGATGCTGTGCGTGTGAGTGATCAGGAGAGTGGCTCTCTGGTCATTTCGCCGTCAACCATTCTCCAGATGCGCAGAGGATTGGCGTCCTTTAACTCTTCAGGGAGAGCGGCTTGGGGAAATCCTTGATAGCAGACCGGGCGGCAAAAGCGGAAGATCGCTTGACTGCCGACAGAAGTGAAGTGTCCGTCGGAGGTCGCAGGATAAGGGCCGCCGTGCACCATGGCGTGACCAACTTCCACGCCGGTGGGAAAGCCATTAAAGATGAGCCGGCCTACTTTGTGCTCGAGAACCGCGATCAAATCAGTGAACTCCTGCAAGTCTTGCTCGGTGCCATGGATGGTCGCGGTCAGATGACCTTCTAGCTTGCGTACGGTTTCCAGTAGTTCATCCCGGCTGGAATGATGAATTAATAAAGTTGCCGGACCAAAAACCTCCGCCTGCAGATTTTCGTCCTCCAGTAAAGATTGAGCATCAGTTTCAAAAAGTGCGGCACCTACACTCAACACGCTTCCACGGCTGAGTGGCGACTTCTCAGCTATGAGTCTCACATTTCTCTGGGTTTTGCGCGCACTGATCGCCGCGCTGTAAGAAGACCGGATCCCTGCGGTCAACATGTGGAATGGCGCGGATTCACTGACCAAATCTCGCAGCCTGTAGATGAATCCAGAAGTCTCCGCTGTGGTGGGCAGGAAGATCATTCCCGGCTTGGTGCAAAACTGGCCGGCTCCCAGGGTGAACGACGTGTGCAGCCCGGTGGCGATACTGTCAGCACGCTCGCGCAACGCGCCGGGCAGAATGAAAACCGGATTTGTGCTGCTCATTTCGGCATAAAACGGGATGGGCTCGGGGCGAGCGGCGGCCACATCCATCAGAGTCCTGCCGGCGGTCCGCGATCCGGTAAAGCCGGCTGCCTTTACCAACGAATGTTTCACCAAGGTGATGCCAACCTGGTTGCCACTGTCGAACAAGAGCGAAAAAACTCCTTCTGGCAAATTGGTTTGGCGGACAGCATCCTGCAAAGCGTGGCCCACCATTTCGCTGGTGCCAGGATGTGCGGCGTGTGCTTTTACGATGACTGGATTTCCGGCGGCCAGGGCGGATGCTGTGTCTCCGCCGGCCACCGAAAATGCCAAGGGAAAGTTGCTGGCGCCGAACACAACGACCGGGCCCAAGGGACGTTGCATCGACCGAATGTCGGGTTTGGGGGTGGGCTTGCGGTCAGGGTCGGCGCGATCGATTCGGGCGGTAACCCACGAGCCTTCCTCGGCGACTTGCGCGAACAGACGAAGCTGGGCGCCCGTGCGTGCGGTCTCACCTTGCAAACGGGCCTTTGGCAGCGCGGTTTCTTGTTCGGCACGATCGATCAGTTCCTCTGCAATAGACTCGATATTGGCTGCAATCTTGCGCAGGAACACGCCTTTCTCCCGCCCGGATACTCGACCGTAAGTCGCAAAGGCATGGTGCGCCAAATTCACGGCTCTCTCAACGTCGTCGGGCGCGGCGGTTATGAAGCTGGGTTCTAAGGGTTCCCCACTCTTTGGATTCGTGGCGCGAAAAGTTTGCTTCGTGGCTGCGCTCGAGTGGAAGCCGATGATCGATCTGCCAGACAATTTCATCTTTAGATATTGCTCCAAGGTCGAGCGGGATCCGGTCGTCCTTCAGTTCACCTTCCATTCGGCAAAGACGCAGCTCGTTACACCTTCCGGCCGGGACTGCAAAGCGTCGCGGATGGTTTTTCTGGTTTGCTCCAGTTCGTCGTCCACCAACTCAAGCCTCGGGGGACGGACGCGCGCGTTACCAATGCCAACTTCCGCTTGCACCAACTTGATGAGTTGAACGAAGTTCGGGGTTGTATCCATGCGCAGCAATGGCAGGAACCAGCGATACAAGTCGAATGCTTTTGCACTCTCTCCGTTGACGCCAAAGTTGAAAAGATCGACGGATTCGCGTGGC
Source organism: uncultured Acidobacteriota bacterium (assembly GCA_963696635.1). GTDB lineage: Bacteria > Acidobacteriota > Terriglobia > Terriglobales > Acidobacteriaceae > JABDBE01. The sequence continues at coordinate 88,437 of CAVOKX010000014.1, read as the reverse complement.
AAAGCATTGGCCAAGCCCGCAATCCAGCCGGTTGCTCCCACACCGATGGCTTCGAGCACGGCATCATCGACGCCGACAAATATTTCCAGACGGTGGTCAAGCAATGCGCGGATGGCGGATATCCGCCTTACGTCTGTGCTGGATTCCTTCACTGCCTCGAAGTTCTCGTATTCTGCTGCCAGTTCGCGAATCTGCTCGGGAAGAAAGTCAGTGCCGTAGGCGACCGGATTGTTGTAGAGCATGCAGGAAAGCGGCGTGGCTCCGAAAACAGCCGCGACATGGGTTTTCATTTCGCGCCAGTTCCCTTTGTAAACGTAGGGGGGCAAGACCATGAGAGCATCGCAGCCCAAATCCGCCGCCGCTTTGGCTATGGCCACGGCCTCGGAGGTAGTGAGCGCCGAAACCGAGGCCACCACTGGGCTGCGATGGTGCACGGCGCTGACACAGGTGCGCAAAACCTGCAACTTTTCTTCAAATGACAACGTTGCGCCCTCGCCTAAAGAGCCGAGCGCGACAATGCCTGTGCAGCCATTCTCCAGCAACCACTGGCAATGTCGTGCCATGAAATCATGGTCGATGTGCAGGTTCTCGGAAAAGCTGGTGGTGATAGCGGGCATCACGCCTTTCCAGTTCATGCGCGTCCTCCTGTGGTTAGTTCCAGATTTGCAGGCGCACTTAGGCCTGCCATGCTTTCAACGCGGACGGGAAAAATCGGCGGCCGCACCGAATCCGGATTCCATTTAAAAAGAAATTGCGTCGCCGGTCCGCAGATCCGTCCCTGGCAGGGGCCCATGCCACAGCGAGTCTGAAGTTTGGCCGCGCGCCAACTTTTCTGCTCGCAGAGATAGGAATAGCGAACGTCTTCGCAGCGGCAAACAATTGTTTCGGGTGCGGGAAGGCTGTTGAGTTCCGGCCGCAGCCGGAAGGTTCGGTCGAGACTTCTCGCGAAGTGTCGCAGCTTCCCTCGTCTGCCGAAAAAGCTACTCGCCTCCGCGATGCGGCCGGCTGCGGTGAGACCGGCGATCTCTCCTTCGACCAGGGACAACTCAACGCCTCCGATGCCCGTGGGTTCGCCCGCGCAGAAAACATCCGTGACCGTGGTTCGTTGAAAATCGTCCACCTGTACGTAGCCGTTTTGAATCTGACAGCCTAGCAACAGGGGCAATTCGACGTTCGGAACAAGATGAAAACCACAGGCAAGATAATCGCATGGAAAGGTTTCTATTTTCCCGGTTTGTGAAATCGTTACCTCTTCAACCCTTCCTTCGCCGCTGGCAGCGACCGGCCAGCTATTCGCGGAAAACCTCGCGCTGGCAAGTTCTCGCTTCAATTGAAGTCCCTGAACGATCTTGCGCGGATGTCCAAGCAGCGCCAGGCTGAAGCAGGCCAACCTCGACCACGATGCCTGTTCACAGATGATGGGAATCTCAGCGCCGCGTTTGTGCAAATATGCCGCGACGGCTAACAGCAAGGGGCCCGTGCCGGCGATAACCACCCGCTTGCCCTGTATGGGAAAGCCGGCTTTGACCATCGCCTGCAGGCCGCCCGCGCCCATGACATTCGGCAAGGTCCAACCGGGAAAGGGCAAAAATCTTTCGCGCGCGCCGGTCGCTAAAATCAGCTTCTGGTAGCGCAATTCGTGGAGGATGTCTTCGTCCTCCGCCAGCAAGGTGCAGGGTTCGGGTTGTTGAAAAACCCTGCCGCAAAGCACCGTGACCCCAGACGATCGCAAGCGCTCGGCCCACTTCGAAGCGGCAGGTTCGGATTGACCCCGCCAAATCTGACCCCCGAGGGCCGCGTTGTCATCGATGATGCCAACCCGTTGGCCATGCTCCCCCGCGTGGACTGCCGCAGCCATACCCGCGGGTCCACCGCCGACCACCAGGATATCGAACCGACGCCCATCTACCCTACTCATTCGTCCGCACATCCATTCCTTGCTCGCACAGGGTCCGGCAGCCAAGGCTATGCGGTCTTCCATTAATGGCAACACGACATTCAAAGCAAATACCAATCCCACATAGCGGACCGCGCGGTTCGCCGCTCACCGAAGTTCGGCAGGCCTGTCCGGCAATCGCCATTGCAACCGCGACGGTCGTGCCCGAGGGCACGACAATCTGCGCTCCATTCACGGTCATCGTAACTTGACTAAGCATGCACGTGTTCCTTGGCGGCTCGCGAAGGCAGATACGGCTCAATGGGAATTTCGGGTTTCGTGCCCGTGATCTGATCGACAAGAATTCGGGCGGTCGCGAGAGCCATGGTGATGCCCAGACCCTCATGCCCGGCCGCGAGGAACAAGGAGTCATCGCCCGGCCACGGCCCGATTAAAGGCAGCTTGTCAGGAGTGGCGGCGCGGAAACCACTCCATGCGCGCAGCGCCGCCATTTGCGCCAAGCCCGGCATGTATTCCTGCGCGCGCTGCAGCATGCGCGCCAGTATTTCGCTATCGACTTCCCCGTGGTCCGCGCCATATTGCCGCGACGATCCGATAAGAATCTGGCCCGTCCGTCGAGGCTGAACGTTGAAGGCAACGGAATCACTGCTCACCGAGTGCGCACTCTTCAAGTAACCGAGTTCCACCAACTGGTGCCGCAAAAATCCAGCATATCGGTCAGTAATCACCAGATGACCCTTTCTGCTTTTGATCTCAACCCCTGGGGTGAGCTTGGCGGCGCAAGTTCCCGCCGCATTCACGACGATTTTTGCCGTGATCTCGGATCCGTCAGTGATCCGCACTCGCCCCCGTCCCAACTCTGCAACCCAACAACCGAGATGAAGCTTCGTTCCGCGTTTCTGCGCGCGCTCGATCAGGAAACGGGCAGCGCAAGGTGGGTAAAGCACAGCGTCTTCCGGCACGAGCAGGCCTCCGACCAGCCCCGGGCGCAGGTTTGGTTCAAGACGCCGCAGAGCTTGCGAGTCCAGCACTTCCGTCGGAACATCCCGCTGACCATAGTAATCCCGCTTGCGCCGAACTTCCGTCATCTCTTCTTCATCGACTGCAACCCAAATGGTTCCACACTGCTCGTACTCAACGTCGGAGGGCAACTCGGGGCGCAATCGTTGCCAGAGTTGCTGCGAAAAACGGGTCAGTGCAAACTGCGCCTCGGAGTCATCCATGGTGACAATGTGGCCCATGCCAGCCGCGGTCGCACCGCCTCCGACCTCACGGTCCACGACCGCTACGCGCATTCCCCGACGCGCGAATTCGTCCGCGCAAGCCGCGCCCACTATTCCGGCGCCCACGATGGCTACGTCATAAGCAGCCTGGCTCATCCCCGAATACCCATGCGAAAGGGATCGCGCGGATCGAACAGCAACTCGGCCTCGGCGTTAACGAATGCGGATCCCTTGATGCTCGGATACAGCTTGCCATTCCGCACTTTAACCGTGCCTTCAAACACACTTCCGATGATGCTTTCCTGTCTCCAGATTTGATCCTCGCGAAGTTTGCCATCGGCATAAAGGCAGGCCAGTTTGGCACTGGTCCCGGTCCCGCAAGGAGAACGATCATAAGCTTTGCCAGGACAGAGAACGAAATTTCTGCCGTCGGCCTCCGCAATGCGGGGCGGGGCAAAAAGTTCAATGTGGTCGATCTCCTGGCCACCGGCGCCGGTAATGCCATTCTCGCGGAGAGCCTGGCGGATCGCCCAAGTGAAATTGGTGAGTGCCTCGATATTATTGAGCGTCACTTCCACTGGTTGATCATGCACCAGGTAAAACCAGTTTCCACCCCATGCAACGTCGCCTTTCACCTTGCCGTAGCCCCGCACCTCGACCTCAACATTCGCAGCCAGGCGATAACTGGCGACGTTATTCACTGTGACCTCGCCGCTCTCGTGCAGAACTGCGCTTACCGTTCCCACCGGGGTCTCGATCAAGTGCTCTCCCGGCGTGATGCGGCCCAAATATGCCAAGGTCGCAATCAGGCCTATGGTGCCGTGACCACACATTCCCAAGTAACCCACGTTATTAAAAAAAATCACTCCCGTTGCGCATGCAGGATCGACAGGGTCGCACAGCAACGCGCCCACCATCACGTCTGAGCCCCTGGGCTCGTTGACAACGGCGGATCGGAAACAATCGTGCTGGCTGCGAAAACGTTCCAGCCGCTCCGAGACCGAACCGTTCCCGAGGTCCGGGCCGCCGCTGACCACTACGCGCGTCGGCTCACCCCCAGTGTGGGAATCGATCACCCTGACTTTCTGGCATCCTTTAGTCATTGCACGTCCCGAGCTGACTAGAAGCTTCAACAGGATAAATTCGGTCGCAATTACAGACTTCATAGGCAATCTTCAAACCTAATCGAATGCCTATCCGCAAATGAGTGTGCCCGTGGCCCTACGTTCCAGACCGAATTCTATAATGCAGTATAGTAGACCTTGTTTAGCGATGGTTCGCGCTTGTTTAGCGATGGTTCGCGCTTGTTTAGGACGAAGCTTTTCTACAAGCAGCATTCGTTGGCTAGCTATTCTGTTGCGAATAACTAAGCGACGGATAGTAATAGCGCCGCTCCTTCTAACGATGAATGTTACGGCGCAAAACAGCATCCGCCCGATGAATGCGCCACCGAACTCGGTGCCAAGTCAGGCCGTGTCGACTCGTCCCTTGGGAAACGTAAAACTGAATCCCAGGGAAAATTACGTTGGCGATGATGCCTGTCGCAACTGTCACCAAGGTAGAGTCGATAGCTTTCACCGAACCGCTCATTATCTGACATCCGCGCTGCCTTACAAAGATTCCATTCTCGGCAGCTTCAGCCCGGACGCAAATATTCTCAAGACTTCAAATCCCGACCTGTTTTTCCGAATGGAAAGAAAGGACGATGGATTTTTCCAAACGGCGGTGCAAGGAGTAACGCCGTACATAACTTCGCGCACAGAACGCTTCGACCTGGTTGTAGGGTCGGGGGATAAGGGACAGACCTTCCTGTTCTGGAAAGGCGATCTGCTATTTCAGTTGCCGGTATCCTACTGGAAGGAAGTTGGCTGGGTGAACAGCCCCGGATATCGCGACGGCACTGCGTATTTTGATCGCCCAATAATTCCGCGCTGTCTTGAATGCCACGGAAGTTACTTCGAGTCGCAGGCACCGCCTCCGAATCGTTACCGCCAGACTGGCTTCTTGGTTGGCATCAACTGTGAGAAATGTCATGGTCCTGGACGCAGTCACGTTCTGCACTTCAGTTCGAAGTCCGCGGATATTACATCAGATTCGAGCATCCTCAATCCCGCGCGATTCTCGCGAGACCGGCAGATGGATCTTTGTGCCTGGTGCCACGCGGGGCATGGTGTGCCGGTTCTGCCGGCGTTCTCCTACATTCCGGGCGAACCTCTGGATAAATACCTTGAGTTGCCACAACCGGAGCCTGATGCGCCGATCGATGTCCACGGAAGCCAGGTCGAACTGCTAAAGAAGAGCCGATGCTTCCAGTCATCGACAATGACTTGTCTGACCTGCCACGATGTTCACACGACCCAGAAGGATCTGGCTGCGTTCTCAGAGCGCTGTGTGCACTGTCATAAGCTTGAGAGCCATCCAAAGATGGGACAGCCGATTGCGAACGACTGCGTTGATTGCCATATGCAGAAGCAGCAGACGAACCTCATTGTGTTTAGCTGGGGTGGCCAGAAAGTCAGCCCGCAGGTCCGAAATCATTGGATCAAGATTTATCCCGCGGCAAAAGTGTCGCCCGCACTTGGGGAGCAAGACGGAAAACCATGATTAGCGCTCGATAGACGTGATGCACGACCTGAAGGCTGGCGAGGAAGCCAAGCTTTGACACCTTCGACGATCTACGCGATGCGGTGTCGTGTCTTGAGATAAGCGATCACAAACAGCAACCCAAGCAGCAAGTCGACCGCGCCAAAGACGAGGTCTGATGAGTGCATGCGCCCTTGCAAAACCAAGAGCACCACGGACGTACCGTAGCTGAATTTTTCAAACATCGAAGGAAGCATTAATGGTCGATGGCGCACCGGGTCTTTTGCAATGAAGAAAAATGCGATCTGCCATGCCAGCGCCGCGTCCGCGAATCCGTAGAAAAACCCTGGATGCGTGATCGGCGGCGGATCATTGCGGCCGATCACATCAAACATGAAGTAAAGCGGGGTGATGATCAGCACGCCCCAGATGGCGGCGAGCCAAAACACAATTTTCGCAAATCGCATTGTAGCCCTCGAAACGTGCGAGTCAAGAGATTCTATAGCAAGGATAGATGTTGGGCGAGGACACGATGCTATGGGTGGTCACGTGCACCTGAAACAGCTTTGGCTGGTTAGCCGTGGTGTCTGGACATCGCCGCTGGCCGTGAAATAAACTGAAATCCTACGTAGGAAGCGCGCACCTCTTGCGAAGGAAGATAGTTAATAGTGCTCCGAGTGGCTTCACCCCAGCACTCCTCCAAGAAGGAGGCTCTCGCATGGCTACAGTCCGGCAATTAAACATCAACGGGCGCGTCTATGCGACCGAGGCCGACGCCGACGCCAGCCTGCTCTTCGTATTGCGTGACCATCTTGATCTGACCGGAAGCAAGTACGGCTGCGGCGAAGGCCAGTGCGGCGCTTGTACTGTTCTTGTTGATGGCAAGTCGCGGCGCTCCTGCATCACGCGCGTGGGCGATGTCGCGCAGAAACAAATCACTACCATTGAAGGACTTGCCCAGGGCGATCGGCTGCATCCCGTGCAGCAGGCATTCCTGGATGAAGGCGCCATGCAGTGCGCCTACTGCACTTCCGGAATGATTATGACAGCGGTGTCGCTATTGAATGCCAAGCGCGATTCATCCGCTGCCGAGATTGCCCGGTCGATGGAAGGCAACATCTGCCGCTGTGGAACCCAGCCGCGTATTGTGTTGGCCGTACAAAGGGCGGCGAAAGCCATGAACGAGTCCAAGCAATGAGCAAGGATTTCAATTTCGAAAGTGCGTCGGAGCCGGACCGGTATGAACTGGCAGCGGCGCCCACGTATCACTTCGATATCGATCGACGCGAGTTCTTCAGAATTCTCGGCGCCGGGGTTTTGATTGTCGGCGTGTTGAAGGACGCGCGAGCCCTGCAGGAATCGGGTGCTAACCAAGGGGTTACTTCGCTTCCCAAGGAGATCAGCGCTTGGCTGCACATTGGCGAAGACGACAGCGTCACCGTGTATACGGGTAAGGTCGAGGTCGGACAGAATATCCGCACATCTCTCACCCAGGCCGTTGCCGAAGAGTTGCACGTCGCCGTGGGCGCGATCCATTTGGTGATGGGCGATACGAAGCTCACTCCTTACGACCGGGGAACATTCGGCAGCCGCACTACTCCCGATATGAATTTGCAGTTGCGGAAAGTAGCAGCGGCCGCTCGCGACACTCTGATTGTTCTGGCTGCGGCTCAGTGGCAGGTTGATCGCAAACGTCTCCTCGCCGACGACGGTAAAATTACAGATTCCGAGAGCAAACGCACGGTCGAATACGCTGCGCTGGTAAAGGGTAAACAACTCACGGAAACTGTGCCAGTGGAAGATCCTCTGATTCCGGCTGCGCAGTGGACGGTGGCCGGTCAGCCTTTGCCCAAAGTCGATGGCCATGACTTTGTCACCGGCAAGCATCGCTATCCTTCCGATCAAAAATTGCCGGACATGCTTTACGGCAAAGTTCTGCGTCCGCCTTCATTTGGAGCAACTCTGTCTTCGCTCAACACGAAAGACGCAGAGAGAATGCCGGGTGTGGTGGTCGTCCACGATGGTAATTTCGTCGGGGTCGCCGCGCCGAGCACAGAGATAGCCTCCCGCGCTCTGGCGGCAATCCGCGCCGAGTGGAAATCGCAGCCGCAGATTTCGAATAAGGAATTGTTCGCCTATCTGAAAAAAAATCCAGCCGAGGCAAGCGGGCCTCTGGATTCGCCCTTCCGCTATGAGATCGGCTCAATCGACAAGGCCTTTGCGTCGGCCGATCATCGCCTGCAACAGACTTATACCACCAACTATATTGCCCATGCCCCGCTCGAACCGCGGGCCGCACTGGCGCAGTGGTCAGGCGACGACTTGACCGTATGGACCGGCACGCAGCGGCCCTTTGGGGTGCGAGAGGAACTTGCCCAAACTTTTCATATACCCGAGGAACGCGTCCGAGTCCTGATGCCGGATAAGGGTTCGGGTTACGGTGGGAAGCACACTGGCGAAACCGCCATCGAGGCTGCGCGACTGGCACGCGCAGCCAAGCGGCCCGTCAAAGTCATGTGGACCCGCGAAGAAGAATTTACCTGGGCGTATTTCCGGCCCGCTGCCGTGATCGACGTGAGCAGCGCGATGCGCCAGGACGGAAAGATCACCGGCTGGGAGTTTCATAATTACAACTCCGGCGCGGCAGGCATTCCAACCTTTTACGACATTGAGAACCAGCGAATCGAGTTTCATCCCGCCCGCTATCCTTTGCGACAAGGTTCATATCGCGCCCTCGCGGCCACGGCGAATCATTTTGCCCGCGAGTCATATATGGACGAACTGGCACATCTGGTGAAGATGGATCCGCTGGAGTTCCGCCTGAAGAATTTGAAGAACGAACGCCTGCGCGCGGTATTCGAAGCCGCCGCAAAAAAGTTCGGATGGGGGCAGGCAAAAACCATGGGCCATGGTTTCGGCATGGGCGGCGGCTTCGAAAAAGGGGGCAATGTCGCCACCTGCGCCGAAGTGGTGGTCGACCGGAAATCCGGCGAGGTCAAGGTGGTTCGCCTGGTCACCGCATTCGAATGCGGCGCGATCGTCAACCCCGACGGTTTACGCAATCAGCTTGAAGGCGCCAACATCATGGCCCTGGGTGGCGCGCTCTTCGAGGCAATTGAATTTGCGAACGGGCAGATCCTGAACGGGCGCTTCTCCGACTATCGCATCCCGCGGTTCAGCGATGTTCCCGTGATCGAGACGGTGATGATCGATCGCAGAGACATTCCTTCGGCGGGCGCCGGCGAAAGTTCGCTGATGGGCGTGGCCCCCGCGATTGCTAACGCCATTTTCGACGCGAGCGGTATTCGCCTTCGCTCGCTGCCACTGCTTCCGAATGGCTTGCAGATAGCTTAAGGCGAGAAGGGACATGCTCAGCCGCGGATAAAAACGGGCCTGAAATCGGTCCGTTCCGAATGCCAACCATTAAAGCAGCTCTCGGCCCTCCATTTGGTTACAATAGAAAGCATGACTGACACATTGATCATCGCCGGCCGCGAGTTCCGCTCGCGCCTTATTGTAGGCACGGGAAAATACAAGTCGTTCCAGGAAACTGCACGTGCGCTGGAAGCGAGTGGCGCCGAGATGGTGACGGTAGCCGTGCGCCGCGTGAACCTTGATCGCAGCAAGGAATCGCTGCTCGACTACATCGACGCCAGCAAATACTTTCTGCTGCCCAACACAGCCGGCTGCTATACCGCCGACGAGGCTATTCGCGCTGCCCGCCTGGGACGCGAGGTCGGCCTGTCCGATTGGGTTAAACTCGAAGTCATTGGCGATCAAGCCACGCTCTATCCGGATGTGCAGGCTACCCTTGAAGCAACTCGCGTTTTGGTGAAGGAAGGTTTCACGGTCCTGCCCTACACATCGGACGACATTGTCTTCGCCAAGCGTCTGCTCGATGCGGGTGCCAGCGCGATTATGCCCTTGGGAGCTCCCATCGGCAGTGGCCTCGGGATCCAGAACGCCGCTCACATCCGAATCCTGAGAGAGATGATTACCGGTGTGCCGTTGATTCTCGACGCGGGTGTCGGCACGGCGTCAGATGCGGTGATCGCGATGGAACTGGGAGCCGATGCCGTGTTGATGAACACTGGCATCGCCGGTGCACAAGATGCGGTGCTCATGGCGGAAGCGATGAAACATGCGGTGCAGGCGGGGCGACAGGCCTATCTCGCAGGACGTATGCCGAAGAAACTTTATGCGACGGCCAGTTCGCCCTTGGAAAGGGTGGTGCGATAACGGTCTCTGCTCACAGACAAAAAGGGCGGCATCAAGCCGCCCTTTTTCGATTCGGTCTCCACAAATCAGAGCATCTTCACGCTCTCGATGTGAATGGTATCGCCGGTCATCTCCCCGGTGACGGCCACATGATGCGCTTCGTGTCCTTTAAGCACATCCGGGTTGTCGACGTTCACTATCTTCTGGTCACCATCGGTGACAATGACCGCCTTGGCGCCTTTTCCCAAGCACTTGGTCATGCAAGCGGCATGGTTCGCGTTGGCGCCTTTGGCTCCGCACATGGAATCGCTCACCCACCCGTTTATGGTCGTAGATTTGCCCGCCGCCGAGGCTATCGCAACCATGAAAAGCAAAACCGAGACGGCAACACAACTCATCAGTACCTTTTTCATACCACACCTCTTTTCGCGGTTAAACCGCAGATTGTAAAACTATCTCGCCTTGCACGGCACTCCGCTGCGTACGCACAAATCCACAAGATGGGAACCAGCAGAGACCCGCCTTGCGGCCATCAAAGGAAATTGATCAGAACTATATCACAAACAATTGTGACGAGACTGCCAGAAGAAACCGAATCACTTCCGGGCGGCGTTGGTTTCTGGCGTTGGAGGATGAATCGCAGGCGGCGCAACGTACACGACTTCACCCGGACGCGCATAGTGCAACTGTTCACGAGCCTCTTTCTCGATCATATTGGGATCCGGAGCCTGCAATGACTTTACCTGCCGGGTGTAGCGATCGTTCTCTTTTTGTAAATCGTCAATTTGCTTCTGCAGGCTTTGGAATTCGGCTTTTTTCTGCCGGTAGACCACCATGCCATTGGCCCCAAACATGACGTGCGCGAAGAGCCACACCGTAAACACAGCCACCGCGGCCGTAGCCAATCGCCGTCGTAGGCGGTAGACCAACGCCTGCATGGGACGAAGTTTTGCCATCCTTCGATCAGCCCAAGCTTCGGCTTGCGGAGCTCGCTCCGCCAGCGTGCGCAGGCTATCCTCTGGCCGGGGTAACACGCGAATTTTGGGCGGAAGTTTTATTCGAATATCCATTGTTTCGCCGCTGCACTCAGCTTCGCCAGATCTTCAGCACTCCCGGCCTCGGAATAAACCCGAACAACCGGCTCAGTGCCTGAGAGCCGGTAGCATACCCACGAACCATCCTCGCAGATCAACTTGAGCCCGTCGGTGCGAACCACTTCCTGGACCTTGCGGCCGAAGAAGTCGCGAGGATTCTGTCCCAGTTTTCCAGTGAACTTCTCTTTCACTTCCTTCGTCAAGCGAAAGTTCTCTCGCTGAGGGTAAAAGGAACCAACTTTGACAAATAGCTCCTGCAATTGCCGGCCTAAAGATTTGCCTCTTCGCGCCACCATCTCACAGCACAGCAACCCTGCCAGAATGCCATCTTTTTCCGGCACATGATGGCGGATGGAAAGCCCGGCGCTTTCCTCGCCGCCAATCGCAACTCTGTCCTGCTTGATCAGTTCGCCGATGTATTTGAATCCCACGGGCGTCTCGTGCAGCTCGACCTTGTGGTATTGCGCCAGCGCATTGATCAGATTGGTTGTGGCCACCGACTTGCCTACGCCGTTTTTCCAGCCTCGACTTTCCACCAGATAATCGAACAGTAGCGCGATGATGTAATTTGGCTGGAAAAACGTCCCGTCTTCGTCGACGATGCCAAAGCGGTCAGCATCGCCATCGGTTGCGATGCCGATGTGGGCTTTGATCGCGCGCATCTTTTCGCGAAGATTCTCCAGCAGATGATCATCTGGCTCAGGAGCTTGTCCGCCGAAAAGCACATCGCGATAATCGTGGACCGCAGCGACCTCGATGCCGGCATCGCGTAACAGGGCGTCTGGATACCCGCGCGCCGCTCCCCAGAGCGGATCGTAAACCACGCGCAGCCCAGCTTTTCGGATGACATCGAAGTCAATGATTTCACGCAATCGCGCCAGATATATGCCACGCGGATCAAGCGATTGTGCGGCAGGCTTTGACGTGGCTGGCGACGAAGCTCCTGCATTGTTGTCGAAAGCCGCAATTTCTGCCTCGATTCGCTGGGTCACCTCCGGCAATGCCGGCGCTCCATCCGGCGTGGAAAATTTGATGCCGTTGTACTCTGGCGGATTGTGGGACGCGGTGAAGTTGATGGCTCCGTCGGCATGCTCCCGTATCACCGCATACGCAATCGCGGGCGTAGGGGCGGCATCGCCGATAACGAGTGGCGTAATGCCGTGGGCAGTCAGGATTTCAGCTGCGATCGAGCAGAAAGTCTCACCCAGGAACCGTGGATCGCGGCCAACAATTACGCGGCTCCCAGACGGCTTCTGCGAAGCCACATAGCGGGCAATCCCGCTCACTGCTCGCCGCACATTGGCGAAGGTAAACTCCTCCGCCATTACCGCGCGCCATCCCGAAGTACCAAACTTGATTTGAGTCGCCACAGGTTCACCGTAGCGCCGCCGTCCCGGCGGCTGTCCAACGGGCGTCTCGCCCGGTTCTGAGGGCAGGATGCCCTCAGGACAGCCGGCAAGATGCCGGCGCTACAATTACAGAGTGCTAATCTTTGATGCGCAGAAATCTTGATGCGCATTCAATCAAAGTGCCGAAGGCTGATTTTATATGACTGACAAGAGAATCGTCATGACTACCGCCGGATCCGTCGATGAGGCGCGCCGGATTGCCGAAACCTTAGTCGACCGCAAGTTCGCAGCCTGCGTCAACATCGTCCCCAGGGCTGTATCGATTTACCGCTGGAAAGGGAAAGTCGAGGAAGCGGAAGAGTGGTTGCTGTGGATCAAAACCGCCGCTCCTTTCGAGAAGGTGCGCGATGCCATCCTCGACATGCACTCCTACGAGTTGCCGGAATGCTTGTCGATTTCGATTGAAAACGGTAGCCCAGAGTACCTCAAATGGCTTGACGATTCGGTGGAGTAACTGAGGAGTCCGCACCTGGATTGAGGCGCCCGGCCTCGCAACGAATCTCATGTGTGTTCAGATCTGTGTTCAGACGCGAGAGCGCAGTGTTGACTTAGAAGTGCTCGCGTTCAAGTTGAGCCGCCAATAATCGAGTGAGAACGGCGGATCGTCGGTCGAGGCCTGGTGCGCGAGTGCGGCGACGAACGCGGTGCGCAGTTCACTGTCTGGAATGCACTCCAAGTGTTGACGCAGAATGACCGTGCCCACAAATTCTGAATACTTCGGTAAGTCCTCCAGAATGGTCAGCGCGGGTTCCAGGCTGGTATCGACTTCGGCAAATCCCGCCCGTCGCAGAATTGCCGCGGCGGTTTCCGCATCGTTGTAGATCCAGGGCTCGCGAAAACCGGCAAAGTACCGCGCATACTTGGGCGTGGCTGCAAGGTCGTCGGTTCGTTTACGCAACCGAGCCAGATTCGGACCACCGCCGCACTGTGCCCGCAACCATCCCCCTGGCCGCAATGCGCGAACGAGACTACGAAAAAGACGGTCGTGGTCCGGAACCCAGTGAAAGGCAGCCGTGCTGAAAATTCCGTCAAAGACACTTTCGAAAGGAAGATCCTGCAGATCGGCGACCACCAGCCAGAACTTGCCCTCGAAATCGCGCGCCAGGTAATCCCTCGCACCCGTCAGCATGTTTTCCGACAGGTCCACGCCCACAACCCGGCCCCGCGGCAAGCTCTGCAATAACTCGGCCGTCAGCCGCCCGGTGCCGCAACCGGCGTCCATAAGCATCTCGTCGCCGCGCAGGTGTACTCTGGCCAGGACTTTCTTACCCCAACTGACTTGCGGTCCGGAAAGACGATGGTAGTCCGTGGCGTTCCACTCACGCGTTCTGGAGGGAGGCGACATGGCTGTGCTCAGGAAAGATGAAGCTCCCGGAAAAGATTTCCTACTACAGATCAGCGATTTGCACCCTAGAGCCGCAGTAATCCGCGTTAGATGGCGGCGAGCGCCTGGTCAAGGTCGGCGATGATGTCTTCGACGTTCTCGATGCCTACCGAAATCCTGACCATGCCATCGGTGATGCCAATCTGTTTTCTTCCCTTTTCGCCTAAAGCAGCGTGAGTCATGGTCGCGGGATGCGAGATCAGCGTTTCCACGCCGCCAAGCGATTCCGCCAATGAGCAGACGCGAAGCTTCCTCAGCATCCTGTTGGCATTCGACAGTGAGCCGGTTTCAAACGAGATCATGGAGCCGAAGCCGGTCATCTGTTTCTGCGCGAGTTCGTACTGCGGATGATCCCGCAACCCGGGATAGAAAACCTTTTTCACTTTCTTGTGTTGGGCCAGGAATTCCGCGATGACGCGGCCACTGCGGTCATGCTGCTCCATTCGCACCGCCAACGTTTTGACTCCGCGCAGCACCAGCCAGCACTCGAATGGCGAAAGGATGGCCCCTGCCGTCTTCTGAACAAAACTCAGTTCCTCGGCCTGCTCAGGCCGGGTGCAGACCACGACGCCTCCCAGTCCGTCGCTGTGCCCGTTGAGAAATTTTGTCGTCGAATGCACCACCATGTCCGCGCCTAGCGCTATCGGCTGCTGGAAGTATGGCGACATGAAAGTGTTGTCCACCACCAGGTCAACATCCTTAGCGCGGCAAACCTTGCCGGTAGCCTCGATGTCAGCGAGGGCCATGAGTGGATTGGTCGGCGTTTCCACGTACACCATGCGCGTTTTTTTGCGAATGGCGCGCTCCACGTTTCTGACCTCGGAAGTGTCCACGTAGGTGAATTCGATCCCGTAACCAGTCAGGACCTGATTGAACAAACGGGGCACGCCGCCATAAAGATTGTGGCCACACACCACGTGGTCGCCCGACTTGTACATGGTGCAGATGGCGTTGATCGCGGCCATCCCGCTGGCAAAGACGCGCGAAGTGATTCCGCCTTCGAGGGCGGCCAGATTTTCCTCTAAACGAGTGCGCGTCGGATTGGAAACTCGGGCGTACTCGTAACCTTTGTTCTTGCCGATCTCCTGCTGGACATAAGTAGAGGTCGGATGAATCGGGGCCGAGACCGCGCCGCTTTCAAGATCAGGCTCTTGCCCAACATGAATGGCGCGAGTGGCAAAACCGGGGAGCTTATTCTTCGACATGGTTTGTTGTTTGAGCTGCAAGCAAACACAGCAAGCTGCGTTTCTACGGGTAGAGACGTTGCTTGCAACGTCTCGCTAGATGCCACCCTCAAAAATTTTCTTGGACAAATAGCGCTCGGCTGAATCCGGAATCATTGTGACCACGCGCTTTCCCGCTCCCAACCGCCGGGCCACGGTCAAAGACGCGAACACATTCGCCCCGCCGCTGGAGCCTGCCAGCACGCCCTCGCGCGCCGCCAACTGCTTCACCATCCCAAACGCTTCCGGATCGGTCACCATGAGCACTTCATCACACACCGACGGATCAAAATTCTTGGGCACAAAACTGGCGCCGATTCCTTCGACTTTATGCGGGCCGGGCTGCCCACCTCCGAGCACAGAGCCCTGCGTCTCGACCGCATAGGCGAGCACTTTTGGCAGACGTTCTTTTAAATAACGCGCTACGCCAGTAAACGTGCCCGCCGTGCCCGAGCCGATCACGACAGCGTCGATTTGCCCGTCCATTTGTTCGAAGATTTCGCGGCCGGTGGTTTCGTAATGATAATCAGGATTGGCGGGATTCTCGAACTGGGCTGCCATAAAGGCGTTGGGATCGTGGGAGGCTAACTCTCTGGCTCGATCAATCGCGCCCTGCATGCCCTCGGAGTCCGGAGTACGGGTCACTTCGGCGCCGAGGGCCCGCATGATTGTCACTTTTTCCTCCGAGAAAGTTTCCGGAACAAACAGCGCGACCTTGTAGCCGCGATTCACTCCAATCAGCGCTAATCCGATCCCGGTATTGCCGGCCGTCGCTTCGACGATCATCCCTCCCGGCTTGAGCAAACCCTGCGCCTCGGCTCGGCGAATAATTCCGATGGCAGCCCGATCCTTCACGCTTCCACCCGGATTCAGATACTCGAGCTTGGCGTAAACCTCCGCCGAGCCGGCGAGCACAATCCGTTTCAGCCTCAGGATGGGAGTTTCACCAACGAGCTGCGTAATATCGTCAGTGACCTGCGGGCGGGCACGTTCAATGGTCGTCTTCTGCACTCTACAGGGTACGGAAGCGGCGCGCAGGCGTCAATCGGGGACGGACCAAGCTCGGTCTTTACGGAACTGTAGCGACGTTGCTTGCAACGTCGAGCTTCGCTTGACTGGACGTGGGTATCGTTACTGCGGCGCGTGCTCCTGCCCGGGATAGTAGCCGCTGCGGGTGCGGACCGTGAGTTTGCCGTACCCCTTGGCCTTTGCTTCCACGCGGATTGCGCGGTAGCCGCCGGCGCTCTTCGGGGTCGAGGGCTTGTAACCCAGGGTGTATTGGTTCCGGATATCGTGGGCCACGCTGCTGCTGATCTGGTCGACTTCATCCAGGGTGCGGGGCAGAAATGCGATTCCTCCGGTGCGCTGCGCAATAGTTTCGAGCGCCCGGCGGGCCCGGCGCGCTTTCTCTTCGCCCAGCAAGCCGATCGCGTACACCGTGGGGCCATTCTCCTCTTGCAGCCGGCGAACGGCTTCCTCCAGCGACTCGCGGCTGGCGTTGTCCTCCCCATCGGTCACCACAAACAGGACTTTCTTTTGCAGTCTGGCGTTTTTTTTCATGTAGTCGGACGAGGCCACGATCGCGTCGTATAACGCGGTGCCGCCGCGCGCTTCGACCTTCTCCAGCGCCTCCCGCAATTTGTTGATGTCGTTGGTGAACGCCTGGTCGAGGTAGTACTCGTCATTAAAGTTGACCACAAAGACCTGGTCTTGCGGATTGCTGGATCGTACCAGATTCAGCGCAGCCTTGTTTACCTTGTCGCGCTTCTCCCGCATGGAGCCCGAGTTGTCGATCACGATGCCCATGGCGACAGGGACATCCTCGTGCCGGAACGAAGTAATCGTCTGTAGCTGATTGTTCTCGTAGATGGTAAAGGCGCTCTTATCCAGGCTCGTCACCAAGTGATTCTTGTCATCCATAGCGGTAGCGTGCAGCACGACTTCCTCGACTTCCTTCCTGAAGACGAAGACTCCACTATCGCCGGACGCCTGTTCCTGATCCTGGCCTGGTTGACCCGAGGTTGATCGAGATTGGGTTGCTGGACTCTGGCTCGGCTGATTCTGAGTTTTCTGATTTTCAGATTGTGGATTTTGAGATTTCTCACCCGGCGTCTGCGTGGTTTGACTTTGCGCTTGCTGATTTGGAGGCTGCTGCGGTTGCGCCTGCTGGTTCCCTGTGCCTGGCAGTTGAGCGGCGACTGCCTGGTGTCGGCATGCTATGGCGGCGGAAAGCAAAATAATCAGTAGAAGCGGAACCCGGCTATTCCGAAGGAGCATAGTACCCCGTCTTGGCGTACACCTTTAGCGGCGGCAATCCTTTGGGCGGAATCAATTTCACTTTTATTTTACGCCATTTGCCGTCGTGCCCGGGGTTTTTGGGACGATATCCGAGTACATATTGGTTGCGCAATTCAATCCCTATTTTCGTCGCTACATCGGCCAAGTCGTTGGGGTTGTCGATGGTAAAAGAACGTCCTCCGGTAAGTTCCGCGATTTCGCCCAGCAGAGCCGGGCCCAGGGCTTCCTCCGGAGTGGCCATGTAATGATCGTAAATCCCGATTGCATAGATCAGTACATCCGCCTCTTTGACCGTGGATTTGATTTCGCTTTCCGTGTAGCGGCTATGGTTATCGCCGCCGTCAGAGATGATGAGCAGCGCCTTCTTCTGATACTTTGCCTGCCGCATCTTGCTGACGCCCAGATAAATCGCATCCAGCAGCGCCGTTCTGCCTTTGGGAACCGTATACACCAGCTTGCCCTGTATATCCTCCACCGAAGAAGTAAAGTCGGAAACCTCCTGCGGCTTGTCCGCGAACGCGACCATAAAGAACTCGTCCTGCGGGTTGGCCGTCTTGAAAAACTCGATCACCGCCTCGCGGGCCCGCGCGATCTTGCTGACCATACTTCCGCTCATGTCAAAGATGACCCCAATCGACACGGGAGCGTCTTCGCTCGAGAAGTGGCGGATCTCTTGCGCGTCCTTGCCTTCGAAGAGCTGGAAATTCTCTTTGTCCAGCCCGGTGACCAGACGGTTCATAGGGTCCGTAATCGTGACCGGTACCAGAACCAGATTCACCTCGGCCCTCAGGGGTTTGGTATGAGTCTTCAGAGATGGATCGATCAAGTCGGCGGGGTTGGACTTGGACGTCTCCACCCGGGGAGTGACGTGTACATCATCGATGGGGGCTTGGGCCAGCGCCTTCGGCGCGAGGCAGCAAACGGCTGCGCTAGTGACAAAAGCTAGCCAGAGAACCAGAGTATGCCCTCGCGTACACAGCACATCTCCTGGGATCTTGTGAAGGTCCAGATGAAGATCGCGATCTGCGGTCAGGCGGCGAGAGCACTCGTGCCTGTGATAGCGGCCCACAAATACCTCATTGTGGCTGATCGTACCACAGCTGAAACCCAACGGCGTCAGCCTTTTTTTGCGCCTACTCCGATTTGATCACATTGGGGAAAACCACTTGTAAAATCCCCGTCAAATCCCGGTTCGCCTTGGCCGGGCCTCTCCGCGCACTTTGGCTCTTAGGGAAGCCTCAATAAGAACCAGACACCATCAACCGCGCCCGCAAAGCTCCCGGAGATGTACAATTCCAGTTCCAGCTATGGCTTACGTCGCACCGTTCCGCGCGTTGCGTTACGACCCCGCCCGGGTCGATCTAACCCGGGTGGTGACCCAACCCTACGACAAAATCACGCCGGAAATGCAAGCCGGCTACTATGATGCCAGTCCCCACAATTTGGTTCGCATCATTCTCGGAAAACCGCAACCCACCGACCATTTAGAGGAAAATATTTACACTCGCGCCGCCGCATTCTTCCGGGATTGGCGTCAGCAAGGCATCTTCCTGCAGGATTCACAGCAATCCCTATACCAATACGTCCAGCGTTTTCAATCCCCAAGCGGCGGAGCCGACTTGGAACGCCGAGGCTTCATTGCCCTGGGAAAAATTGAGGACTATTCAGCCGGCATCGTCTATCGTCATGAACAGACCTTAGCCAAGCCCAAAGCCGACCGCCTGCAACTCTTGCGCGCAACTCGTGGCCATTTCGGCCAGCTGTTCATGCTGTACGGCGATCCCGCCGGCGAGGTCGAGGGCGCACTGTCGGCAAGTGCAACAGATACAGAAAATGGTATAGAGCTGCGGGACGAATATGGAGTTTTGCATCAAGTTCGGAGAATTTCCCATCCCGGCCTCATAGAACTCGTTCGTGACAAGATGCGTGACAAAAAGCTGATCATCGCCGACGGTCATCATCGCTACGAGACCGCCCTGAACTATCGCAACGAACGCCGGGCCCAGCAAGGGCCGCCTTCGGCTGCGTCCGCGCTCGCCCCTTATGAGTTGGTGATGATGACCTTTATCAACATGGACAGCCCTGGACTGGTTATCCTACCAACTCATCGCGTAGTGCACGGGCTAGAATCGTTCTCTCCTGATGCGCTCCACGATCGTGCCCGATCCTATTTCAGCGTGGAGGAAGTCGACCCATCCATCGATGCCGCCCGTGCCCTAGGGATTCTGCGTGCCGCAGGGCAAGCCGGCACCGCCCTCCTCGGGGTTACAGCTAATCGCGCATTTCTGTTCGATACGCCCAGAGCGCTCGCATCCAACCTCTTTGACGGACTCTCACTCCGGCAGCAGTCCCTCGATGTAGTCCAGTTGCACAAATGCCTGCTGGAAGGCGTACTGGGAATTTCCGAGGAAGCCATCCGCGATCAGACAAATATCAGCTACGTTCGCGATGCCTCCGAGGCACTGGCTCGGGTGCGCCAGGGAGCGGCGAACGTGGCCTTTCTGATGAATCCAGTGCGCATGCGGCAAGTGCGCGACATCGCCTTCGCCGGCGAAGTTTTGCCACAGAAATCCACCGACTTCTACCCCAAACTGCTCAGTGGCCTGACAATTTATGCGCTGGAGTAAATCGCGCCGCTTCGTAGCGCCAGCCTCCGGCCGGCTGTCGCGGGGACGTCCCGTCCCCGCAGTCGCAGCGTTCACCGCCGCAGTCTTTCTGGCATCCGCGCTTCTTCTTTACAGTTCGCCAGAAGAAAAGCGAATCACTATCTATTCCAACGCAGCCAACTACTCTCTCCCCGTGCTCGACCGCAACGGCGATGAATATGTTGGCCTGCTCGAAGTCTTCGAACCGCTGGGCGCCGTCAGCGCCAAAGCCAGCGGCGCGCACTGGAAATTCCGCTACTACGAGATGGAGAGCGACTTCACCGCCGGAAAAACTCGCGCCCGCATTCGTGGCAGCGACTATGACCTTCCAGCCAGCTTCCTGCTCGAAAATGGCCGAGGCTTGGTCCCGCTCTCCTGTTTGGGCACGCTCATGCCGCGCATTCTCGGCGGCCCGGTGACGTTCAACCAAAATTCCCGCCGCCTGTTTGTCGGCAACGTAGCAGTACATTTCACCGCTCAAGTGAGCAAGACCACTCCCCCAAAATTGGTGATGAACTTTACCGCGCCCGTGAACCCGATGATCGCCACCGAACCGGGAAAACTGCGCATGGCATTCAACCATGAAGCGGTAGTCGCACCCGGCTCTCAGGCGCTCACCTTCGACAGCAAGATCATCCCGTCCGCCAGCTTCCAGGAAAATAACGGAGCCGCTGAGCTAGTGGTCGCCGCAAGCGTCCCGCTGATGGCGAGTTTCGCCAACAACGGACGAACCATCATCGTCGAGCCTGTCCCGCAAGCGACTGCGCCAACTACCGCGGCAATTCCGCGTCCGCCCGCGACTGCGAGCATCGCAACACCAGCATCGGGCCTAACCGCGCCTGCGGCCATCCGGCGTTATTTCGCCGTCGTCGATCCCAGCCACGGAGGCGACGAACGTGGCGCCTCGCTCACCAACCAGTTAGCGGAAAAAGACGTCACCCTCGCCTTCGGCCGCCGCCTGCGCCAGGAACTCGAGACTCGCGGCCTCGCCACCTTGCTCCTGCGCGACGGCGACAGCACCCTCAGCCTCGACCAGCGCGCCAGCCTCACCAACTCCGCGCATCCCACGATTTATATCTGTATACACGCCGCCTCCCAAGGCAACGGTGTCCGCGTCTATACCGCGCTAGTCCCCGCCGAAGCCGAAAACAGTGGCCCATTCTTAAGCTGGGATGCGGCTCAAACCGCTTTCCAACTCCTCAGTCGATCCGCAGGAACTGGTTTGGTGGCGGAACTGCAAAGCAAACAAATCCCCGCCAGATCTCTAATCGCGCCGCTCCGTCCCCTGAACAACATCACGGCAGCAGCGCTCGCGCTGGAAGTCGCCCCTCCCTCCGACGACGTTTCCCAACTCGATTCCCCCGCCTATCAGCAATCGATCGCCGCCGCAATCGCTGCCGGAGTCGCAGATATTCGCAACAAACTGGAGGCTGGACGATGATCCCTCGCCACCTGATCATCGGCGTAGCTATCCTGCTCGCGGTCACGCTGGGAATGAGCGTCTATGTCTTGCGAATGCGCCGCCGCGTGAATCACGTCGAAGTTCCCGAAACAAATGCACTACCCGTAGCGCCGCCCGTTGCCGGTACCAGCGAGCAAGTCACTCTCTACGTCGCGTATGACGACGCCGGCGTTCTGCGTCCCAAGCCGGTTCGCATCCCCCTCCCGGTCGGACGCCAGGAGCGCGCCGCGGAAATCCTACGCGCCTTGCTCACCCTGTACGAGGACAAATTCTCGCCCCATCCCTTAGCCGCTGGTTCAGAAATTCGCGACGTCTATCTCGTCGACCCTAGCCTTGCCGTCATCGATCTCAACGCAGCCCTCGCGGACAACCACCGTTCCGGCGTGCTGGTCGAAGAACTAACCGTAGTCTCGCTGGTCCAGACGCTGTCCGCGAACATCCCCGGCATCACCAGGGTAAAGATTCTGGTAGAGGGCAGGGAACGCGACACCCTAGCCGGCCACGCCGACCTGTCCATTTTTTACGAAGTCCCCGCCGTAACCCAGGTAGTAGCTCAACTACAAAACGCCCAGTGAATGACCGCCATCGAGATTGATGGAGGACGGGCGTCCTCGCCCGTGCAAACCCGTGGGCAATGCCGAGAGGACGGCGCAGTAATTGTTTAGGAGCGGGCGACTCGCCCGTCCTCCATTGCGCATCTCCGCGCCCTCTGCGGCCGTTCTCCGCGCCCTCTGCGATTTAAGGCTTTTGTATTTGCCAAAGCTCCCCAAAACTTAAACTGCGGAGGCCGGTGAGAACAGTCGCAAAAACGCAGAGATGACCGATCCTGCTGAGACTTTCCGAGTCTACCGAAATTGAACCAGTGTCTTCCCTGCTACAATCCCCGTATGTTTTATCGCTCCGACAACCGGACTCCCGATCAGATGCGTCCGGTCAACATCCTCCCCGGCTACATCAACACCGCCGAAGGTTCGGTCCTGATCGAAGTCGGCAACACCCGCGTAATCTGTACCGCCTCTATCGAAGAAACCGTGCCCCAATTCATGCGCAACAGCGGCAAAGGCTGGATCACTGCCGAGTACAGCATGCTCCCCCGCGCCACTCTAACCCGTACCCCTCGCGAGGTCACCAAGGGACGCTCCAGCGGCCGCACCCACGAAATCCAACGCCTCATCGGACGCTCCCTGCGGGCGGTCACCGACCTGGTTCGCCTGGGTGAACGCACCATCTGGATCGACTGCGACGTAATCCAAGCCGACGGAGGCACACGCACCGCCTCAATCACAGGCGCCTTCATCGCCCTAGGCTTGGCGCTGGAAAAATTAGTCGAAGCCGGAACCCTGACCTCAGTCCCGCTGCGGGACTTCGTCGCCGCCGTAAGCGTAGGCATCGTCGACGGCGAAATCCTGCTTGACCTCTGCTACGAAGAAGACTCCCGCGCCGACGTCGACATGAATTTTGTAATGACCGCCGGCCGAAAACTGGTCGAAGTCCAAGCTACCGCCGAACACCAGGTATTCGACGAACTCCAACTCACAAAAATGATCACCCTAGCCGGACAAGGCGTGCAATCCCTGATCGCGAAGCAACAAGCCATGCTAGGCACCCTGACGTTGCGGCAATAATCACGTGGGGACAGCCGCCTCGGCTGTCCAGCGGGCGAAGCCAGGCAGGTCGGTTGTCGCGACGAACATTGCTTCTCGAAATGTAAGCTTCCCCGGGCGGGCCGCATGCGGGCGCCCCATTTCTTGCGTTCTTGGCGAGAAGCGGGGTCGCGGACCGAGTTCCGGATTCGAGAAAAACCTTTAAGGATTGTATTGTTAAGATAAACCTGCTCGAATGCGATGCCGTTCTCGCACCGCCCCAGAGCTCTAATCGTTGGAGTCGTAGCCGAGGTCATAAATATGTGCCGCAATATCAAAACCCTATTCAACTTCGATCCGCCGGTCACGGAGGAAGAGATTCGAGCGGCTTCGCTGCAGTTCGTGAGAAAAATCACCGGCTTCAACAAGCCGTCGAAGGCCAACGAAGACAAATTTCTGGCTGCCGTCGAGGAAGTAACCGCCATCTCGAATCGTCTGCTCCGTTCCCTCGAAACCAGCGCCCCGCCCAAGAATCGCGAAGAAGAGGCGGCAAAAGCCAGAGCCCGCGCCGCCGAAAGATTCGGCCCCTAACCCCATCTGTTCCACCTGAAACGCTCCTCACTTGTCACTGCCGCCGCATCCACATTCACTGCTACACTCCCGGCGAGAGCGGGAGGTGTCCGTGCGCAAATCCATTCTCATCACGATCATCAACATTTCATTCTTCGTCACCGCGGTCGCTGAGAAGAAATCCGACCAGCCCCCGTCGGACGAATCGCAGGCGTCAACGTCAGTCTCTGAGGGTGACGGGGGCGGCCGCCTTCCCGTCAAGCGTGTAGTTCTCTACAAGAATGGCGTTGGATACTTCGAGCACTCGGCCCACGTCCACGGCAATCAGGACCTCGCCATCGACTTCACCACCGGCCAACTCAACGACGTTCTGAAGTCGCTGACCGCCGTGGATCTGGGGGACGGCCGCATCTCCGGCGTCCGTTACAACTCCATCGCACCCCTCGATGAACGTCTGAAGGCGCTGCGTCTGCCCTTTGGCGAACAACTTACGCGAGCTGATTTTCTTGCTGCCCTGAGCGGCGCCCGTGTCGAAGTGCGCAACGGTTCCGACAACGCAACCGGGCGGCTCCTGAGCGTCGAGAAAGAAAAAAGATTCACTGAAAAAGGCGATTCCTACGAGGTCACAGAGTTCTCGGTAATCAGCGACAGCGGCGACATGCGGAATTTCGATCTCGGCCCCAGCACATCAGTTCGGCTCGCGGAACGCGACCTGAGCGACGAGGTTGGAAAATACTTGAACCTGATCGGCTCCTCGCGCGCCCGCGACCTGCGCCGGATGACCATCTCCGACACCGGCACTGGAGATCGCGAGATTTTTGTCAGCTACATCAGCGAAGTGCCGGTCTGGAAGAGCACATACCGAATCATCCTGCCAGAAAAGCCGACCGAAAAGCCGCTGCTGCAAGGCTGGGCGATTGTGGACAACACCGTCGGCGAGGATTGGAGAGACGTCCAACTCTCGCTGATTGCCGGCGCACCGCAGTCGTTTATCCAGGATATTTCGCGGCCGCTTTACACTCGCCGGCCGGTAGTTCCGCTGCCTCAAGCGGCGATGCTCACCCCTCAGACCCAGGAAGCGTCGATGAGCGCACCTTCCGCCGCGCCTGTGGCGTCGGAAACGGTCGAAGTCAGCGCCGAAAATGGACCCCCTCCGCCCGCTGGACCCGGCCACGGCGGAGGTATCGGCGGTGGCTCGTTCCGCACGGATGGCCAGAGCAGGGACAGACTCGAGCAATTCGCCCGGCTCAGCCCCAGTGCCGCTGCCGCAAAACAGCAAGTGGAGGCCGAATCCAAAGACCTGGGCGACTATTTCGAATACAACCTCAAGCAGAAAATCACGATTGGCAAAAATCAATCCGCCCTGGTGCCGATTCTGCAATCTCGTATCGACGCAGAAAAGGTCACCATCTGGAATGAGAACTCTCGCGAAATCCGCCGCGCCCTCTGGATCACCAACAGCAGCGGTCTCACTCTTGACTCCGGAACCTTCAACATCCTCGACAGCGATACCTTCGCTGGCGAAGGCTTGATCGAGACCGTCCATCCCTCCGAGCGCCGTCTCATCTCCTACGCCGCCGATCCCGCCTTGCGCGTCACCATGGAGCAGGAGTCGAGCGAACGACCGGTCTCCCGCATCCACATCGTAAAAGGCCTGATGTATCTCACCCGCGAGCAGCGCGACAGCCGCAAATACACTCTGCACAACGCCGACACGACTTCGCGCGACGTGGTTATCGAACATCCCGCGCGCGAAAACTGGAAATTGACCGAAGGGCCCAAGCCCGAGGAAACCACAGCTTCGTATCTGCGTTTTCGCGTAACCGTTCCCGCGGGCCAGACCGGGAATCTGAAGATCGAGGAATTTCATCCCGAGAGCAGCGAATTTGTTTTAACCAATCTTGACGAGAAGCAAGTTGCCTTCATCACCCAGCAAAGACAGATCACGCCCGCCATGCAAGAGGCATTTCACCGTGTCCTCGATCAGAAGAATAAAGTGGATAGCCTGGGCGCCCAGATCAAAGCCCGCCAGCACGAGGTTGAAAGCATCACCAAGGATCAGGCGCGGCTGCGCGAAAACATGAAGGCGCTGAAAGGCAGCGCGGAAGAAAAGGCCTTGCTGCAGCGCTACACGCGCCAACTCGATGCCCAGGAAGACCGCCTAAACGCGTTAAACAAAGAGATCTCGGATTTGCAAGAGAAGCAGGCCCAAGCCAGAAACCAACTCGACCAGATAGTCCAGCAGATTACCCTTGATGAGAGCTTTTAGAACATTTCACCACAGAGACACAGAGTCGCAGAGAAAAAAGTTCTCTGTGTCTTTGGGGAAGTTTCCTATACCGGCAAGCGCAGCCGCCAAACCATGTAGCTGGCCGCCTCGCGCAGCACCGCTTCCGCACGCTGCCACAGCGAGTGTGGACGCGAATCGGGTCGCGGCGAAACATACACCTGCATCCCCTCATGCTCAAGCAGCTTGCGAATGCGGAAAACGTGATACGCATCGCTCACCGCCACGCAACTGTGCATGTGATTAGCCCGCATAATCACGCCAATCCGTTCGGCGGACTGCGCGGTGTCGGAACCGCGAGTTTCAGCGATCAGGTTGGAGTCAGGAATTCCGCGATGCATCAGGTAATCGTGGCCCACCCCACCCTCGCTGTAACTGGGATCCGCCGCAGCTCCCCCAGTAGTAATGACCACCGGGGCAATCCCTCGCTGAAACAGGTCGAAAGCATGATCGAGGCGGGCTCGGTACACCGGGGACGGATGACCGGAATACTCGGCGGCGCCGAAAACCACGATGGCATCGGCGGGATGAATTTCCTGTCTTGAAGACTCGCTTAAAATCCCCAGACAAATGGAAGCCAGCCAGAAGAAGACGCCGGCGGCCGCCACAGCCCATAACCACCTCGTCCAATGGCGTCGCAAAGGCCGTTTCCCATCTGCTTCGCTCATCCTTGGGCGAAGAATTCGGAAATATCCTGGGCAGGAATCGCGCCTTCGCGCATGATGCGCCAGCGCGCTTCCTCGTCGGTAAGGTCAACAATGGTCGAAGCCATCTCCCGCGGCGAGACGCCTCCGTCCACGATGATGGAAATGCGCTCCTGCAGTTGATCGCGCACCGCTTCTGCGGTCGTGCACTCCGACTCCCCGCTGAGATTCGCCGAGGTCGCGGTGATTGGAATTCCCGCCGCCTGCACTACGGCCAGCGGAATTTTGGCGCTGGGTATGCGCAGCGCCACGTTGCCAGTGTTGGCCGTCACCTTCAGCGGAAGCCGCGATGCCGCTTTAACGATGATAGTCAGCGGCCCCGGCCAGAATCGGCGTGCCAGCTTGTAGAACTCATCCGGCAGCGGTTTGGCCAACTCCTCCGCCTGCTCTTCGCTCTCGATCAAAAGCGACAGCGGCTTGTGCCGCGAGCGCGACTTAATCTCGTACACCCGATCCACAGCGCGCAGGTTAAAGGGGTCGGCGGCCAGACCGTAAAACGTATCGGTGGGCATGCCCAGCACCAGGCCGGCGCGAATCTGGTCGGCCGCATACCGGATCAGCGACGCCTCCGGCTTCTCGCTGTTGATCTTGACGATTTCCGCGCGCACACGCTTCCTTCCCAACAATGTTCTGAATCCGCGAAAGCTAACATAACATGGGCCTGCACTGCAAGGAGAGATAAACGCGGGTGGCGGGGTGCTTTGAAATGTCAGATTAATACTACGGATTGGCCCTGTGATTCCAAGGCCCGCTTTATCTTGCCAGCGATTTGGTCTTTTGTTTGGTCATCAACTGGATGCGCGAGATCATCATCCCAGCGTCCGATGGTCTCTAGGTAGACGGCGAATGCTTTAGCTCCCATTTCCACAGTAATCGTCATCCTTCGCTTTCCTTCGCTATAAGTCAACCAATCCCTGCCCACAGAGATGAAAAATCCCTCATCATCGCTATAGATTCTATCGCTATGGAGCCACCTTCCCTTTCTAAACATGCGTCACCTTATGCCGCTATTTTCCCCAGTGCGCTCCAATAATCCCACGAATTCTGCCAGCCTCAAAATGCGATCTGCAAAGCCGAGCTCCTAACGCGTATGATTCCGCAAGAACGACAGTGAAGACAACCAACCCCACTCTCGACCCGGCGGTCCACAGTCGGCTGCGACTGATCGAAGGACGCCACAATGCCCTGGTCAAAGAGCTGCGAGCAGCCTTTGCTCACGGCGAACCCACACCCGACGGTTTTTGCGCCATCGAAGGCATGCGCATTCTGGAAGAAGCCATCCGCAGCGGCCTGAAGTTCAAAGCCGTATTCTTCCGTGCCTCCGCCGAGAACCGCGCCGAGCGCCTGCTGCCCCAACTCGCCGCCCACGTCGAGACTCTGCTGCTCCCCGACAAGCTCTTCGCCAGCGCCGTTCCCAGCGAAACCCCGCAAGGCGTGGCCGCGTTAGTCCGCTGCAAGCCCTTCAAGCTGGAAGATGTGCTGGCGAAGTCACAGGCCGGACCCTTGCTGGCAATAGCCGGAGTCCAGGACCCGGGAAATCTAGGCACCATCCTACGCTCGGCGGAGGCCTTTGGGGCTGGAGGCGTACTGCTGGGCGAAGGCACGGTCAGCCCATTCAACTCCAAGGTGATCCGCGCTTCAGCCGGGTCAGTATTTCGGCTTCCCATCGTTCAGGTAAAGCTCTCCGGCATTCTCGACCGGATGCGCGAACTCGGCCTGCGCCTCATCGCAACCTCGTCGCACAAAGGCACGCCGCTCGACCAAGCCACACTGACCGGACCATTGGCCATCTTCATTGGAAGTGAAGGCGCGGGACTGCCGCGGGATCTGCTGGCAGAGATGACTGAGACCGTCGCCATCCCGCACGCGCCAACCGTCGAATCGCTGAATGCAGGCGTAGCCGCTAGCATTGTCTTGTATGAAGCGGCACGGCAAAGCAATTCACCACGGAGACACGGAGGCACGGAGTAAGACGGGGCTTATTTGTGTTGCTTGAGCAGCGGATTACAGAAGCGATCATAGGCGCTGCCATCGAGGTTCACCGGGAACTTGGTCCTGGGCTCCTCGAATCGGCGTACGAGGAATGCTTCTGCCACGAATTGCACCTGCGCAGGGTGAGCTTTCAAAGACAGGTTGAACTCCCGGTCGCATACAAAGGTCTTAAACTAGATTGTGGATACCGATTGGACGTCGTGGTCGAAAACGCCGTGATCGTAGAACTGAAATCTATAGAGCAGACCTCACCGATTCACCATGCGCAGCTACTGACATACTTACGTTTGTCGGGAAAGAAAGTCGGCTTGCTCATCAATTTCAATGTCGCAGTGCTAAAGAACGGAATTGTGCGCAGGGTGCTTTGAGCATAGATTTCTCCGTGCCTCCGTGTCTCCGTGGTGAATGAGTTATGAGCTTATTCCAAACCATGCCGAGCGGCGATAGCTCCGGTGACCGCACCCGGCCCCTGGCTGATCGCATGCGGCCGCGGACGCTGGATGAGTTCGTCGGCCAGGAGCATCTGGTCGCGCCGGGCAAGCCGCTGCGCACTCAGCTTGAGCGCGACGATATCGGCTCACTCATCTTCTGGGGACCTCCAGGGACAGGCAAAACCACGCTGGCCAAGATCATTGCCAGCATGACCAAAGCCGAGTTTATCGAGTTCTCCGCCGTGCTCACGGGCATCAAGGAAATCAAACAAGTCATGGCGGATGCCGAACGCGCCCGCCAGTACGGCACCCGCACCATCGTTTTCATCGACGAGATCCACCGCTTCAACAAGGCGCAACAGGACGCCTTCCTGCCGCACGTCGAAAAGGGCAACATCCGGCTGATCGGCGCGACTACCGAGAATCCTTCGTTCGAGATCATCTCCGCTCTGTTATCGCGCAGCCGCGTCTATGTGCTCAAGCCGTTAACTGAGGAGCAAGTCGTCCAACTGCTTAAGCGCGCTCTGATCGATGAAGAACGCGGCCTGGGAGCAATGAAACTCCGCGCCTCCGACGCGGTCCTGGGAAAGATTGCATCCTATTCCAGCGGCGACGCGCGCAGCGCCTACAACGTGCTCGAAGTCGCCGCGACGCTGGCCCTCGGACGCGCCGGCACGGAAGTTGGCGCGGAAATTACGGACGACATCATCCATGACGCATTGCAAAAACGCGTTCTGCTCTACGACAAGGCTGGCGAAGAGCATTACAACCTGATCTCCGCTCTGCACAAGTCGGTTCGCAACAGCGATCCCGACGCTTCCCTCTATTGGCTGGGCCGCATGCTGGAAGCGGGCGAAGATCCGCTCTACATCGCGCGCCGGGTGGTGCGCATGGCGGTCGAAGACATCGGCCTCGCCGATCCTAATGCGCTCTCGCTCTGCATGGCCGCTCGCGATGCGGTCGATTTCATCGGCATGCCCGAAGGCAATCTCGCGCTGGCCCAAGCTGTCGTCTACCTAGCGCTCGCGCCCAAGTCGAATGCACTGTACACCGCTTACGCCGAAGTGCAGCAGGATGTGGAGGCGACTGCGGCTGAACCCGTCCCACTACACCTGCGAAATGCGCCCACCGGATTGATGAAGGGCCTCGGATACGGGCAGGGCTATCAGTACGCCCACGACGTTGAAGGTAAAATCGCAGACATGCAATGTTTGCCTGACAATCTACGCGACCGCACGTACTACCATCCCACCAACGAAGGCGTAGAAAAACGGATTCGCGAACGGATGGAGGAGATCAAACGGCGCCGGTCAAAAGCCGGTCAATCTGATTTTCTCGATTCGGGAAAAATCTGAGAGCCAGCTGGTTTTAAAAAAAATCTCTCATTCTCCGCAAAATCTAGAAAACAAAGAGCCGGAATTTTTCTTGCCTCCTAGATCTATGGTTCTAAAGGTAGTTACAGGCAAAATATTCAAAACATGGAAGTTATGGATGTGTCCGAGTGCCTGCGGTTCAGTTTTGGAACTGCAAAGCCTTTCGCCTTCGCGATATGGTCGGGCTCCGCGCTCGAAAGCTGCGCCCATGTCAGGTTGTCAATGATCGTAAATTATCTTATAGATAACCTATGTCTACGTATGTTATCTGGAGTTGAGGTAAGAGGTCAAGAGAAAAGCGGTCAGGCTGCTGATCCGGTTCCAAATTGGGGAATGCCGCACCCGCCCTATTCGCAAAGAACGCGAATAAGGGCAGGGCACCCCGTGTTGGTTACGGCAGAAAAGGTGGGCCAGCCCCCTCATCCGAGGAAGAAGGCACTTGATCCAACCCTCGGCACGCGACGAAGACGTTTCAGTTAGGCCTTCGCATTGCTTGGCTCCTGCTGCTGAATCGAGGCCCATTTCGCATGTTCTTGCGAGACCAGCGACTCTATCCTTTCAGCGAGCAGAGCGTGGGGATCGGCCGCGTTTGCGTAGGGCGCGGCTTTGCCCAGGTAGGTAAATTTCTCGTGCTTCAATGACTCACAGGTGGAGCGATATGCGGTCCAGTTCTGCTGGTACTGATTCAGGTGCAGCATGCCTTCGAGCACGGTGATGAGCACGCCCAACCCGCCTGTCGCCCAGGCAGCTTGCCGCAGGTTGAAGGTTCCGATGAAGGGAATCAGGGCCGCGGCCACGATCTCAATGATCTTAATGCGCTTGAAAACCCGCTGGCTGGCCGCACTCTTCTTGTCGTACCACGCGATCTGGTCTTCGAGGCGCTCCATGATCGGGTCGGGTCCCGCGGAGTAATCAACCTGTGAGCTCATAGATTGCGCCATTCTAGTTGCTGAGCGCGCAAAAGCAAAGCAAATGCCGGGGACGGCAGTGGTTTGAAAACCCGCGTCCGGACACGAGGCATCATCTGATGCCGGCGCAGCATCCCGACTGCAACGAATCTACCCTGAAACGCACCATCAGCTTTGTATGCGCGAGTGTCCCGCAACTAGGCTGAAGAAGGGCTTCGTTCATGATGACGCTGTGCAGGAACACGCCTTGCCGATTGAATTTTGGCCAGCATAGGTCTATGCTTCAGAACAATAATTTTCGACCCTCCCCCCGGTTGGTTTGATTCGGTGCTCGATCCGGAGGCCGGATTAGAAGTTCAATGCGCGCGATTTTCATCAGCTATCGGAGAGACGACAGCGAGGGCCAGGCGGGCCGTCTATACGACGATCTGGCCCGCACCTTCGGTGACAGCTCGGTGTTCATGGATGTCGCCGCCATCGAACCAGGCCTCGATTTTCGCAAAGTCATCGATCATAACGTAGCTTCGTGCGGCGTCCTGCTCGCGGTGATTGGGCCGGGATGGCTGGATGCGAAAGATGAGTCCGGCCAGCGCCGCCTCGACAATGCCATGGATTTCGTGCGCCTGGAAACCGCCTCCGCTCTGAAGCGGGACATTCCGGTAGTGCCGGTCCTGGTGCGGGGCGCGCGCATGCCAAGAGCGGACCAACTGCCTCCTGACCTGGGTGAACTCGCCTACCGCAACGGGCTCGAACTCACCCACGCCCGCTGGGATTCCGATGTCGAAGTGCTGGTCAAAGCGCTGCACCGGCACATCAAAGATGAAGCCGCAGCCCCGGAGCAAACCGCGCGCCCTGCTTCTGCTCCGCCGCGTTCTGCCGCACCCGCCAACCTGCCGCCAGTGGCTTCGGTCAAAAAGCAAGGCAGTCTGATCGCGGTTGCCCTGGTGGCAGCGGCAGCCGTAGCGATCGGCCTTTACGCGTGGATGCATCGCTCTCCGACGACGGACGCAGCCCGGACGCCCGTGACGGTCGTAACGCCCCCGCAACCCCAGCCCCAGCCGCCTTCGGTCACTCAACCCGTGAAGCCGCCGGAGCAGGAAGCCCAAGCCGAACCAGCTCAATCCCAGCCAACAAAAACAACCAACCCCCGCAGCATTGTCCGCAAGTCGTCCGAGCCTGCGCCGCCGCCCACTTCACCCGTGACCAACGCATCGGCTCAAACGCGCGAACCGGCTGCCGCGGCACCCGCCGTTCCAGCCCCCCAGGCAACGTCCGCTGACAACTCCAAAATCGCCGCGAACACGGCGTCGCCAATCACGCCCAGCGCTCCCGTGGCTGCCAATCCCTCGACTACCTATCCGGGCTCGGCCCCGATGGCAGCCCAGAACTCCAACGCCATCAACCCAAACCTCCCGCGTTTCGCGGTGGAACACTACGGCGCTTCCGTTCAAGACTATTGCGCGGGCTGGATGCTCATTGACGGAGGCTTCCTGCGCTACCGGGCAATTACAGGCTCGCATACCTATCACACTTTTGACTTCCCTCTGAATCGAATCAAAGAGGTCAAGAGGAACGCCCTGATGTTCTCCCTGAACATGGCTTTTCACGTGCGCATGGACGACGGAGAAGTTTTCAATTTCTCCCAGCTTGACCCAAACAGCCTTCGCTTCCAGAACCCCGACGCCCTGATCAACGCCGTGCGCGGTGCCGCAGGCAGATAACCCGTCCCGCGCCATGCCGTAAACCATCGCAAAGTGATTAGCGCCTTCGCTTCGGAGAATCTGACAAGAACTTCATCGAAATAGGCAAGCAAGCTGGACATCAGGAAACTATGCTTAGCTTACGGTGCTCTTAAGGCAAGCGTAATCTCGGGGCGGAGGAGAAATAATGCAAAAGCGCAAACTTGGAAAGAGCAACTTGGAAGTTTCGGCTCTCGGGCTCGGCTGCATGGGAATGAGCTTCGGCTACGGCCCGGCCGGAGACACGCAGGAGATGATCTCGGTCATCCGGGCTGCGGTGGAACGCGGCGTCACCTTCTTCGACACGGCTGAAGTCTACGGCCCGTTTACAAACGAAGAGCTGGTCGGTGAAGCTCTCGCTCCGTTCCGCGGAAAAGTGGCGATCGCCACCAAGTTCGGGTTCAAGTTGGATCCGAAAACCAGCAAGCAGGCCGGGCTGGACAGCCGTCCCGAACACATCAAGGAGGTTGCCGAGGCCTCGCTCAAGCGCCTGAGGACCGATGTCATCGATTTGTTTTATCAGCACCGCGTTGACCCGAACGTTCCTATCGAAGACGTCGCCGGAGCCGTAAAAGAGCTGATTCAGCAAGGCAAGGTGAAGCACTTCGGACTTTCTGAAGCAGGGCTGCAGACGATCCGCCGTGCTCACAAAGTTCAATCCCTCACCGCATTGCAAAGCGAATATTCGCTGTGGTGGAGAGACCCTGAAGCGGAAGTGATACCGACACTGGAGGAACTTGGGATCGGATTCGTTCCGTTCAGTCCTCTTGGTAAAGGCTTCCTCACGGGAAAGATCACCGAAGATACGAAGTTCGACAAAAACGATTTCCGCAACATCGTTCCTCGCTTTAATCCAGAGAACCGGAAAGCGAATCAGGCGTTGGCGGATCTGGTTGGCAGATTCGCACAACAGAAGAAAGTGACACCGGCGCAGATCGCACTCGCGTGGCTACTTGCGCAGAAACCGTGGATCGTTCCGATTCCGGGCACGACCAAGCTACATCGTCTCGAAGAAAACATCGGAGGCGTTAACGTCACACTTTCGCCCGACGAACTCCGCGAACTGGGGACCGCAGCCGCAAAAATCCCGGTGCAAGGTGCTCGGTACCCGGAAGAGCTGCAAAAACTGGTGGGATGCTGAAAGGAAAATCAATGTACAAAGTGAAAGCTTATTCCGCCGCCAGTGCGACATCGCCGCTGGACTCCACCGCGATCGCGCGGCGCGATCCAGCCGAAAACGATGTGCAGATCGAAATTCTGTTCTGCGGGATCTGCCACTCCGATCTTCATTCGGTGCGAAATGAGTGGAGCGAGTTCATGCCCACCGTGTACCCCATTGTTCCGGGCCATGAGATTGTCGGCCGCGTCACCAAGGTCGGCTCGGCAGTCACGAAGTTCAAGCCCGGCGACCTCGCCGCGGTTGGCTGCATGGTCGACTCGGACGGCACGTGTCCCGAGTGCCGGGCCGGCTTTGAGAATTTCTGCCCGAACATGACGCTCACCTTTAATTCGCCGGACAAGCACCTCAGCGGCGTCACCTATGGCGGCTACTCGGAGAGCATCGTCGTCGACCAGCGTTTCGTTCTGCGCGTCCCCTCGAACCTTAAGCTCGCCGGAGCCGCGCCTCTTCTCTGCGCTGGAATCACAACTTACTCGCCCATGCGCCGCTGGGGTGTCACTAAGGGCAAGAAAGTTGGCGTGGTCGGGCTCGGCGGATTGGGCCACATGGCCGTGAAATTGGCACATGCGTTCGGTGCACACGTTGTAGTCTTCACCACTTCGCCGAACAAGAAGCAAGACGCGCTACGTCTTGGAGCAGACGAGGTCGTCATCTCACGTAATGCGGACGAGATGCAAAAACACGCCGAGAGCTTCGATTTCATTCTCGACGCCGTTTCCGCCGACCATGACATCAACGCTTATATCAACCTGCTTCGCCGCGACGGCAACCTGACGATTGTCGGCGCGCCGCCGAAGCCCCTCGGGGTTTCTGCGTTCGGCCTGATTATGCGCCGGCGCAGTTTTTCGGGTTCGAACATCGGCGGCATCGCCGAAACTCAGGAGATGCTCGATTTCTGCGGGCAGCACAACATCACCGCCGATGTCGAAGTTATCCCGATCCAGAAGGTCAACGAAGCGTACGAGAGACTGCTCAAGTCCGATGTAAAGTACCGCTTCTCGATCGATATGGCTTCTCTCAAAAAGTGAAGGATTGACGTTTATCTCCCACCCTCCGAGGAAGCCAAGAAACTGACCACGAAGGGAGACACGAGTGACGAGGAACCGAACATGAAAAAACTACTTTCGCTCGGCGTCGTTTTGTTGTTGATCGGCATGACCGCAACGGCGCTGTCCGGCAGCCAGAGCCAGAATGGAAAAGATCGCGGTGGAAATGACTCCATCCGGAACCGGTTTGTCGGAGCGTGGCGGCTGGCCTGGCTCGAAGAGGAAGGCGCAGACGGGAAAATTTACAGGGCTGACGGTACCGGGCTGCTTGTCTACACGCTCGACGGCCACATGTCGGTCCAGGTGATGTATCGGAACCCGCAGGCCAACCCGCAAGCAGCGACCAAACTTGCGCCGGTGCAATATGCGCAGGGCGGCTACGAGGCCTCCTTTGGCACCTATGAGATCGATGAAAGCGCTCACAGCTTCACCTATCATGTTGAGGGCGCACTGTTGCGGACCCTTATCGGCAAAGACCTGGTGCGCGTACACGATTTTTCGGGCGAATCAGCTCATCGTGAAGTCGTCCAGCCCGGATGAACACTGGAGAGTTGCTTGGGAGCATTACTAGGCCGCAATCTCCGCGAGATTGAAAGCGCCGCCGCAAAGATCACGGTGCAAGGGGCTCGGTATCCCGAACACATTGAGCAGATGAGCGGTCGCTGAGGGGAAAGGGAAATCGGAACGGCAACCATTGTTAGCCGGCGATTACATTGAAAACCTCGTCAACGAGTGAAAGAGCGATTTATCAACGCTCACAGAGTGCTAACCCCGAAATGCCCCTAAACTGATGAGTATTGCTAATTGTGCAACACCGGCGATTGCCAGCAGCGTCCACGTGCTGCGGGACGTTTCCTCGTGGTGCTTCGACGCGATTGCTACCCCGACGATCAGGACAGGAAATGCAAGGAACATGAGCGGGGCTAAGAATATTCCGAGAACATTTGGATGGACAAGCGTGGATGCGCAGATGATTTCTGCGAACGATGGGGCGGTCAGCATCAACGCTGTCGAACGACGCATGTTGCAAGTATAGCTGGCGTCAGTAGGCCAATAGACTCATTGAGAAAAACTGAAGGGGTCCAAACAAATGGACATCAAAAGAGTTGGCACGCAACCTTCCGCCAAGGGTCCGGCAGAGTGGTTCACCGGCACCGTACGAATTGATCCGCTTTTTCAGGCGCCTGATCCGGCACTGGTTCAGGGCGCCAGCGTAACCTTCGAGTCGGGCGCGCGGACTGCTTGGCATACGCATCCGCTCGGCCAGACTCTCATTGTCACGGCTGGCTGCGGCCGCGCGCAACGATGGGGCGGGCCGATCGAGGAAATTCGGCCGGGCGATGTAGTCTGGATTTCCCCCGGCGAAAAGCATTGGCATGGAGCCGCGCCGACTACGGCCATGACGCACATCGCCGTCCAGGAAAAGAAGGACGGCAAGGTGGTCGACTGGATGGAGCACGTCACCGACGAACAATACCGCGCAGGAAAATAGAGGACATTTTGATGAGCAATAAGCCAACGCAGAACGATACTCTGAAAGCCCGCCTTGCCCGATCTCGCGAAATTCACATCAGCGTGACCGGCAGAAAGTCAGGACGCACCATCTCAATCCCAGTCTGGTTCGA
This sequence comes from uncultured Acidobacteriota bacterium, assembly GCA_963696635.1. Lineage (GTDB taxonomy): Bacteria > Acidobacteriota > Terriglobia > Terriglobales > Acidobacteriaceae > JABDBE01. Next base: position 51,563 of record CAVOKX010000014.1, on the reverse strand, counting down.
ATTGGACGACGACAAACTGTACCTTCTGCCCGTGCGGAGGCTGAATTCAAAGCTATTCCGATCACCGACTCCAAACAGGTGTCGTCCGTGGTCGAGAAATTCCGCGGCAAGTACGGGGCGAATGACGTGAAGAAGTACTATTCAAAGCTCGATGTTGCCGTTCTCGCCCAGGCGAAATGACTGCCATCATGATTGCAAAAGAGGTATTCTCGAACGGTGTGAAGACCAACGGCAGAGTGTTATCTCTACGCGCAGGCAGCGAATCGGCCAACCGCGAGTGAGCCAGATCTGGCCAATCTGGCCCGCTTGATCGCCGGCTATGCGCCTCACGACGGTAGTTTCGAGCTACGCGTTCCTGGCTTGCACGCCAGCCGCTTTTCGCGCATTAACACGGAGTGTGTGCATGCTCTCCGCTTGCCCTCGTTGTGCATCGCCGCACAGGGAGCGAAGACCGTCATCGTGGGACAGGAGGTCTACGAGTACGACGCGTCGCGCATGATCGTGTTTTCCGTGGCTCTACCAGTGGCTGCCCAGATCACGCAGGCCAGCCATTCCGAGCCTTACCTGGCTCTCAAGCTGGACCTTGACCCGCACAAGATTGCCGACTTGGTCTTGAAGGTGTACCGGCAGGGTCTGCCTCCAGTTCAAGAGAGGAGAGCCGTTTACGTTGCCCCGGTCGACTTGAGCATCCTCAACGCCGCGACCAGGTTAATGGAGTGTCTAGCACAGCCCGGGGACGCTGAACTGCTCGCCCCGCTTGTGATCGATGAGATTTTGATCCGTCTGCTACGCAGCCCCATTGGCGTTCGCATCGCGCAAATGGGCTTTGCAGAATCCAGCGTGCACCGGGTTGCGAAGGCCATTTCCTGGCTGCGCGCCAACTTCTCTCAACCCATGAAGGTCGAAGACCTGGCCGGGCTGGTGCACATGAGTGTTTCCTCTTTCCACGAGCACTTTAAGTCGGTCACTTCGATGAGCCCACTGCACTATCAAAAGGTGCTGCGACTCCAGGAGGCGAGGCGTCTCATGTTGTCGGCCGTGACGGACGCGGGTACTGCGAGTCAGCGCGTGGGCTATCTAAGCGCTTCACAGTTCAGCCGGGAATACAGCCGCTTCTTCGGGAGTGCGCCGACCAAGGACATCGCCAGATTGCGTCAAGAGACTCGACTTTGGCTCTGACCGTCAGGAGTGTCGGGGATGAACAGCGATTGGCTCATTGAGATTGGCTGACCCGGTCAATGCGTGCCATGGCGATATCTCGCCAATTACGAGATCCATTAGCCACCTTATCTTTCGCAACTGATTTGAAGCTGGTTACCTCGGAGGTAACCATTGTAACCGGCGATTGTGCCTCTGCTCCATTGTTGTTTAGGACGGTAAGGCAGCAGGGCGACGGAACGGTTCCCACTGCAGATAGGTCAGCGATCGCCACAACCACTCCAGCGGCCCAAACAGGAAATGCCGCAGCCAAATTGGTGAAACGATTAACTGAATCCCCCAGATGATCAGCACGATGCCGAACTGCCCGAGCCGCTCCACCTTGCCAAACAAAGCGAAGCCGTGCCCATAGAACAGGGTCGTGCACATCGCGGTGTGCATGATGTAGTTCGTAAACGCCATGCGTCCCACTGCCGCTAATCGCCACGTGAGTGGACGGAGTCTCGTCGCGCGGGACGCCAGCATCACCGCGCCCACCCATCCCATGCTCACCAGGAGACTCGCCCAGTAGTTGTATTCGGCTCCGTAAAAGAACGAATAACGGAAATCCCAGCCGGTAGCTGCGTCGCGATACGTCCCATAAAGAATGATCGGAATCCCAATCAGAACGCCGACGACAACCATCGTCCAATAAACCCACGGTGGCCGGCTGGCGCTGAACATTCCCAGCTTGAACAGCCCCATCCCAACCAGCATCAGTCCGGCCGCGCGCCAAAAAGTGAATCCGACAAAGAAATTCGTCTCCTGTTGCAATGAGTCCGCCACGCGATAGTGCATCTGCTGCGACCAACTGCCGCGGTAAGCAGCGAGCTCCTTGTCCACCATCTGCGGAGTGGGCTTCCATAGCTGTTCGGTCGCAATTTGCACGTCTGCAGGCGACCAGTTGCGCGACCACAAACCATATGCGGCCAGCGAGGCGGAAGCTACTGCAATGGTCAGCAGCCCCAACACCAAAAGCGTGCGCGGGCGTAACCTTCTCAAGAGGTAAACCACCAGCCCGCACATTCCATAGCTGAACAAAATATCTCCGCTCCACAGCAAATAGGCGTGCGCCAGGCCGAATAAAATCAGCCAGCCCATTCGCCGATAGTGCAACGCCACCGACGACCTGCCACCCGCTTCCACTCGGCTCGTCATCAGCAGAATGCCCGCCCCGAACAGCATGGAGAAAATCGTCATGAACTTCTCATCCGCCAGGACATGGCAGAGTAGCCAAACCCAATAGTTCGCCCCGTGCAGGTCGCCGTACGCAGTGGGGTTGAAGTACGCGGCGCCGATCATCGAGAAATACTGGATGTTCATCGGCAAGATGCCGAGCAGCGCAAACCCGCGGAGCACGTCGATGCTGACGATGCGCTCTCTTTCCGTAACCGGCTGCGGTTTCCGTTCAACCTCCGCGTGACTCACTTCTGGAGACGATTCTCGAATGGCTGCCGCTTCGCTCATGATCAGGTTCGTCATGCTTCCTCCCTTGAACAATCTCAATCTCGGCCGAGCATAAACCTCCACGCCTGTGCGGACCATGAGGAGTCTGCAAGGCGGCTAAAGTTTGCGATGAACCGCAGCTTTGGCGCGACGAGCCGAGTCTGGAGCCGAGCCCTGGTCGGCTAGAATATTGACATGTTCAAGCTCGACGAACGCGGCTTCCTTTCGTTCTGGCAGCTTCAGCTTCTGGGATGGGCTGCCCTTTACATCCTCGTAATCGTGGGGTCGATCCCTGATTTCAGGCATCCCTGGGCCTTTCGCGACGACACCATCGGCACCGCGTTTATGTTCCTCGGCAGTTGCGCGCTGCGACCAGTTTGCCGATCGCTGGTCCGCCGCTCTCTGCCCTGGTTTCCCTTCGAAGTACGGGCCTTCATCTGGTCGCTGGTGGCCGGCACGGTCGCAGCTTTTTTATTTGAGGTTCTAGTGCTCGGTTTCGCCAAGATGGACTGGGCCGACCTTGCTGCTAATTCGGTGCAATTCTCCGTGGTTCTTTTCTTGTGGTGCAGCCTGTACTTCAGCATCAAGCAGTGGCAGCAGTCGGTACTCGAGAGAGAACGGCTGCTGCGCGCCGAGTCGGAAGCGCGCGAGGCCCGGCTCAGCGCTCTCCGCTATCAACTGAATCCGCACTTCCTCTTCAATTCTCTGAATGCAGTGTCCACCCTGGTCCTGGAGGGAAATGCCCCGGCCGCGACGCGCATGCTGGCGCAGATTGGCGAACTGCTGCGAACCACTCTCGATAATCAGGCCGTGCCGGAGGCGCCACTCTCTCAGGACATCGCCTTTACCGAGCAATACCTGGCCATTGAGCAAACCCGCCTCGGAGGCAGGCTGCGGGTTGAGATCGCCATCTCGCCGGAGACATTGGACGCGCTCGTCCCCAGCATGTTGCTGCAGCCCCTGGTGGAGAACGCCGTCCGCCACGGTGTGGCCCCCCTCGTCGAGGGCGGAACCATTCGTATCCAGAGCAAGCTTTCTGACGCCCGTTTGCAAGTCAGTGTTCAGAATTCAGGGATTCGGCGCGCTCCGCTTGCACAGACCAACCAGCCAGCCAACGGGATTGGGCTGCGCAATACCGCGGACCGCCTGAAGACACTCTACGGCGCTGAGCACAAGTTCATGTTGCAATGGCCTGAAGCAGGCGGCTGTCAGGTGACTGTCGAATTACCTCTGCGCAGAACCGTGCAGCAGCAAGAGGTTCCGGCGTGCGTGCACTGATTGTCGACGATGAGCCGCTGGCCCGGCGCGGTGTTTCGCTACGGCTCAAGAAGTTTGTGGACATCGAGATCGTTGGCGAATGCGGAGATGGTTTGTCCGCGGTCGAAAAGATCCTCGATCTCTCGCCGGACATCGTATTCCTCGATGTGCAAATGCCGGGGATGGACGGTTTCGAGGTCCTCCGCGCCTTGCCCAGAGACAATCTGCCCGCCGTGATTTTCCTCACTGCCTACGAACAACACGCCTTGAAGGCGTTCGAAGTCCACGCGCTCGATTACTTGCTCAAACCGGTGGACGATCAGCGCTTTGCTGCAGCCGTCGAGCGCGCCCGCAAACTGGCGGACTCAGCGTCGAAAACGCGCATGGCTGAGCGCATCCTGCAGATGCTGGGGCGTGATTCCGAGAAACATATTTCCCGCTTCACCGTGCGCACCGGATCTCGCATCCAGATCGTGCTGGCCGACGATGTTGACTGGATCGGCTCTGCAGGAGATTACGCCGAATTACATGTGCGTGGGCGCTCGCATCTCTTGCGCGAAACCATGAACTCCCTCGAACAGAAGCTCGACCCAGCGAAGTTTCTGCGCATCCACCGTTCTCGAATCATCCGCCAGGCGTGCATCGTGGAGTTGCGCGGCATCGAGAATCGGGAGTATGTGGTTAAGTTGTCGGACGGCTCGGAGCACCGCTCCAGTCGCACTTATGCTGACCGGCTCGAAGAATGGCTGACTTCCGGAAAAAGCAAATGACAGGGGACGGCGTCCGTACTGCACAGGGACAGAGAAATTTGGAGGAGATAGGGGATGGACGGCCTAAGCAACGGAACAAAATATTAACCAGGCAGTCCTCAACTATTGTAACCAGGCGATTACGCTCACTGAGAATGGTGGCCCTCTTTCGACGTAAACTCTGACCCTCGCGGGGGCCTGGGCTCGCAGTTTTCGAGACATGGGACTTTTTTCTCGAGGCCTGAGTTCGCAACGACGCTTTATTGTTGACCGCATGACCCAACTAAGATAATCTATTACAACGCACATTATCTACAAGATAATTGACGATCATTGACAATCTGACCGGGATAGGGTGCCTCGATACGGCCCCCAATGCCGAAGCCCAAGTTCCAAATTGGTACGTCGCGTCCCCGCTAACTCCCATGTTCTCAAGATTTTGCGTGTAAGCCCTTTTAACTCAAAGATCTAGCACGTAGTCAAAAAATAAATCGCTTGTTTTCAATATTTTGCACAGTAACACGGGGGAGGGGGTACCGTTCGTTGGTAGCAAACAGCAAACCAACTTCCCAATGCGGGAAACGGCAACGGGCTTGCGACCCTACAGGGTGGAACTGCTCCGCAAATCTCCGCCGCAATGTTGAATCGGAATCTCCCCCGACCGCATCTGATAATACAGCTTTAAGTATCCTTTTTACTTAGACTTAGATTCTGCAGGAGGGCAAAAGCCGTGGCCACCATTCCGAGGGCGACTACCGCCGAATACGCAGCCGAGCATCAGTTGGTTTTTGACCAGGTTGATGACCTGCTGAAGCTGCAGAAGGCGGCGCAGAAGATCAACTCGATCCTCGATCTGGATCGACTCATTGACAAGGTCGTGAATGACGTGGCGCGCTCCTTCGGCTGCGTCGAGGCCGATGTCTACCTGCACGACGAACAGCGCGGGGAACTGGTTCTGGCTTGTGCGCACGGTTGCGCTGGCTGCGAAGTCTGCGGCACAGGAAACAGCTTGAAAATCGGGAAAGAAGGGATGGTCGGCTACGTCGCTGGCACTGGCCAGATGCGCTATGCGCCCGATGTTCGCAAGGACCCGTACTACATCGGATGTGACGAGTCCACGCTCTCCGAGGTCGCGATTCCATTGCACGTTGAAGGAAAACTGATCGGCGTATTCACGGCTTCGCATCCCGAGCTGGATGCGTTCCCTCCCGAGCAACTTCGCCTTTTGCAGTCGCTGTGCAGCTATGTGGCCGTCGCGGTGCACAACGCGCGACGCTATCAGAAGGAACGGCACGCGCGCCAGGAGATGAGCCGCGAGGCCAACGAAGCGCGCAAGATTCAGCAGGCTCTGCTGCCCCGGAGTTCGCCCTACATTCCCGGCTTCGTCATCTCCGGACTCTCCACTCCCGCCGGAGCAGTGGGCGGCGATTGGTACGACTTCATCGCTTTCGCCGATGGCCGCTGGGGACTGGTGCTGGCCGACGTTTCAGGAAAAGGGACGGCGGCAGCGCTGCTTATGTCCGCCACTCGCGGTATGCTTCGCTCTTTGGCGGAGGCAGCCTGCAGTCCGAGCGAAGTGCTGACCAAGCTGAATGAGTTGCTGGTCAATGATTTCCCTTCCGGCCGTTTCGTGACCATGATCTACGGCGTACTCGATCCCACGGCCCGCACGCTGACCTTCTCCAGCGCCGGCCACTTGCGTCCACTTCTGATCGACGACTCGCGCGCACGCTTCCTGGATACGGAGCGGGGCATGCCGCTAGGAATCGGGTCCGGCGACTACTCCGAAGCTCAAGTGCAGTTGCCGCCAGGCTCGCGCCTGCTGTTCTACAGCGACGGCATTACCGAAGCGACCAATCCGGAAGAGGACGAGTACGGGGCGGACCGTCTCGAAAAACATTTTCGTCAGAGTGAAGCTTCCGCGGAGAGTATCCTCGAAGACGTGCGGACGTTTGCCAACGGGGCCGGCTTGCACGATGACGCAACGGTAATTCTGGTGAAGGCCTAACTCGTGAAGTCCTTCCTTTGTGTACCTTCGTCTTCTTTGTGGTTCTTGCATTTGCACTTCATCAACCACAAAGGACACGAAGGTACACAAAGGAAGAAGGCACAGCGCTTACATTGATTAGCCGAAGCGCGCTTTGTGTTCTTTCAGAATGCAGCGGTCCATGACCACAAAAATCCCGGCTTTGCGCGCCTTCTCTGCGGCCTTTTCGTTGATCACCTCCTCCTGCATCCAAATCGCAGGAACTTTGAGCCGGATCGCCTGATCGACGGCCTCCTCCACAAACTCGGGACGGCGGAAGATGTTCACGATATCGATCTTCTCGGGCACATCGAGCAGCGAGGCATAAGCCTTTTCGCCAAGAGCGCCTTTAATCTTAGGATTGACCGGGATGATGCGGTAGCCGTTGGTCTGCATATACGCTGATACTCCGTGACTGGGCCGCAGCGGGCGGTTCGAGAGTCCAACCACTGCGATGGTTTTGCAGCGCTTCAGCAGATCAGCGATGGCATCAACTTGAGGCGATGAAGACATAACCAAGTATTGTAGCGACGGCGCTGATGGGAAGCCAATTGCGTTGAGTGGTCGCGACCCACGGGGCGTGGGCGCCCGCGCCTAAATTGACGGTTAGTCTTTTCCGGTTGTTTCCAGCTTCTGTCGGAACATTCGGGTTGCCAGTTTGCGTACCGTGTCTGAGACTTCTTTGTTGCCGGTCAGATTTCTCAGGTCCGGAGTCAGCAGGTGCTTGATCAATCCGAGAGAAACGTCGATGGGCGTTCGCGGATTGAAGGTCAGGTTTCGCAGTACGGCGTATTGCTTGACGAAGCGCCGCTTCATCGAAATCTCGCGAAGCACGGACTCGAGCACATTCTTCTGATTGGCAATCTTCTCGACTTCGCTGTCGGTAATCTTGGGCGACTCCAGCACTGCCAGTGCTACGATCTTCGTCCCATCCCGGATGAGGATCGAGCGTTCTTCTTTGGTCCCCTTCATCGCCAGTTGAATGCGTCCTTTGATGTCGAGCTTGGCAATTTTTTGGAGAGCACTACCGCGCTGCTCTTCCGCACTCAGGTACACCTTTTTCTTCAGAGCTTTCCGGGCTGCTGCGGCTGCCCCATGCGTTGTAGAATCAACCGCCGAAGCTTCGACCCCGAGACGAACCGGTTCGGGATGAGGCGCAGGCGTTTGCGGCGTCAGTTCCTCCTCCATCCCGCCGATCGGTTGAAAAGGTTTGTCTGCTTCGGCGGAGATTTCGGTGGCGTGCTGGACCAGGTATGCGGTGACAGTTTCGTCGGGGACTTCATCCGAGTTGGTTTCAGGAGTGCCCGGCCTGGTAAGGGCCGGCTGTGAGGGGTCTCCTGCCTCTGCAGCTTGCGGGGAGTCCGGCAAGGGAAGTTCGCATGTGGTTGCGGGTCCTAGCGCGGCAAGCTTCTCATTGACGGCTGCTGTTTGAGCGGGGTTCAAGTGCGGATTGGAACTCAGCGAGTTCAAAATTGTTCTGGATCGGTGAATGCGCGCACTTTTGACCAGGGTCTCGACCATGTAGCGGGAAGCCGACGCAGCGAGTTCCACGAGCGATTGCTCGGAGACTGCAGGGTTCTCTAGTAAGGCAGGAAGCAGGGTTGGCCGAAGGTTCCCGGGAGTGATCATGTAGGCCAGTACTTCTTTCGGGGTATTTGGGTCGGCAGCCGCGGCGCGCGAGGAAGCCTCGTCCCATCCCGCCAGGGTGAGCCGCGCCCGCTCGGCGAAGATTTTCGTCTGCGTGGCAAGATAAACCAGAATTTCGATCATCTCCGGGGGAGGAACGTGCAGCGCGCCTCGGGCAGCGGTCTGCATCACGCTCGAGTTGGCCGTCGAGGAGCGAATGAGTTCGATCATGAGTGGCATAAATGTGGTTAGCTCCGGAAAATGCTAGACAGTACAGGATCACGCCGGTGAGGCTATTTTTCCAGCACTTTGGGGCGAGGTAATGTTACGAAAGGCACCAGCGTGGCGAGTGATGATCGAGACCTCTTCAGATCCCGAGTGAATTAACCGCACTTGTCATCCCGAGCAAAGCGAGGGATCGAGGTTTTTGCCCGCACTGCCAGTCGGCGCGGGCCAGCACCCAGATCCACTCGCTTCTCTCGAGATGACAGTGGGTAGAGGATCAGCTAGCCGCGGCTGCTTCAAGCTCGTTGATGACTCGCTCCAACTGGTGAATGAGCGGGTTCACTTTCCCTCGTCGAAATTCATCCAGTAAAGCCCGGTAATACCAGAGCGTGCCATCACGTTTTCCGTGGAAGCGCTCCCAGACGGGTTCGCCAATTTCGCGATAATCCGCGAGGACGGAGCGGGCATTATGCAATTTGTCGGCAGCCGAAACCAGGCGCACATCTGCGTCGGCAGTTCGCAAGTGCTGTAAATAATCTTCTTTACGCTGCTGCCATGGCGGTTTGGGGTCGAGGTCAGTGTCGGTGCAGCCATCCACCACATGCGCCACGCGCTTGCCAAAGCGGCGGCGGATTTGCTGCAGCATGGGAGCGCCGCCACAGTCCTCGACAACGTCGTGCAAGAGTGCGGCGATGGCGAGATCTTCATCGCCCCCAGCTTCGAGCACCAGGCCGGCGACGCTCAAGAGATGCGCAATGTAAGGAGTGGTTGTACCCTTGCGCGTCTGGCCGGAGTGTTGGCGCGCGGCAAAGAGCAATGCCCGCTCAAATCGTGGGCCAAGTTTTGGCGTCGCCGGTTTGTAGGATTTTGTTGGCACAGTACGGCCAGTAGCCGAGAAGTCAAAATGACACTCCAATCAGAATATCGTACGTCCAACTGAGCGGGAATCCGCAGGAGAGAATTCAGCCTGGCGGAGCCTGATCTGCACGGTCGATTGGCCTTGATCGAAGTGCACTTTCGATACTTGGGTGGGCTACCTCGAATGTCGCATCCTGATAGCTGAGAATTATGACAACTTTCGAAGGCTGGCATTCAAGTCGCACGGCGATCGACTGCACCGGGAGTCGGTGCTTCTGGCGGCTACTGGTCGGGTTCGTTTGTATCGTGCTGGCGACGTTAGGCCTTGCCGGTTGCGGAGCTTCTCCTGGTTCCTCGGCGTCAAATTCCAAGCCCGCGACTTTAGCCCTCTCAATAAGCCCAAGTACTGCGTCGATCACGACCGGAGGCACGCAGCAGTTCTCCGCCAGCGTCACCGGCACGTCGAATACCGGGGTCAACTGGTTGGCTTCCGGAGGCGGCACGATTTCCTCCACCGGCGTCTATACCGCCGGGAACAATCCTGGCAGCTACACGGTGACGGCGACCAGCCTGGCGGATGGCTCGACGTCGGCCCAAGCCAAGGTAACGGTTACTGCGACAGCACCGCCCGGCACTGCGTCTTCGATCACGAAAGACGGCATCACCTGGACTTTCAGCCAACCGGTTCCCGTGGGACAGTTCGTGACTGGAGATTACTATGTCGTAGGTCCGGTCACCATCACCGCCATCAACCCTCCCCCAACTACTGCTTCGCCTTACGAAAATGGATCGGTGGTAAATCTGCCCACGGCCAATGGCAAGAGTGGGTTCGATTCCCGGCTGAACGACGGCACTGACGAGTCGTGGTGGTTTGATGCATCGCTGCGGTCATACCCGCCGATCACGTTGAAGCCTGGGGACGCGTTGGTCTCCTCCATCAGCCTGGCGACCATTCATTCGCTTCCGGAAGTGATGCGCGCTTCCGATATGAGTGCAAGCCCGGTAGCGACAGTTTCCGTACTCACGGTTCTTTCGGCGGCGCCTTCCGCGGACACGTTCCGCCCGTCTTACTGCGACAGAAGTCAAACCGCTTACCACGCTGGAGCTTTGCAAAGGAATCTCTTGCCCTCGCTGGCACCGCCGAATCCTTCGGGCACGCCAACCCTGGCGCAATTCGAAACGTTGTATCGCCGGCCCTGGATCGATACCAACGCGTTCCTCTTCGACGCGCCGGCTGAATACATGCCGAGCTATGGACAGCACGTGGCTTTCGCTGACTCGTATGCATCTTTGCTGTTGATGTTGAATTTTCCTGCGGCACAGAAAGTTAACCTCACAAATTACTTCGTGCAATATGGCATCGACTTGTATGGCTGCTTGCAGGCTGGTTACGGATGGCCCGCGTTCGGAGGACATCGCAGCGGCAGAAAATTGCCCATTATTTTTGCCGGAATTCTGTTGAACGACGACGGCATGAAAAACGCCTCGGCGACGTACCCTAACCAGTTCGGCGAGGACATGCAAACGGTATACGTCGACAAGATCCCAGGTGGGTATACGCAAGCCTGGCAGGGTGCGACGGTGATTTATGGTGGCCACTACGGCGTAACCACTGACGGAACGCCCGTCAGTGCAGGCTTGTACGGCCCTTACGAACAACTTCAACCGGTAAATTGGCCGCTGATTAACGGCAACGAACAGTTAGGCGAAGCCTATCGAAGGTGTTGTACGTCGGTCTCGTGGGTGGGCGAGGCGCTCACTGTCCGTCTCATGAACGCGGAGAACGTGTGGAATTATCCTGCGTTCTTTGACTATGTGGATCGCTGGATGACCGAGGATGACACGCAGGCGGTTGCGGCTATCAAAGCGCAGACCGGATTTGATTACAGCGCGGACTGGGAGCGCCAGGGTCAGACTGAATATTGGCTGCAAGGAGAATTCCCGCAGTACACGTTTATCGACGATATGTGGAAGGCCTATCGGTAGCCTGCGGAGCTTTTGCTCGGCTGGACAGCCGAGGGCGGGTGCCCACGTGATCCTCTTACGCTTGCTTTTCCCCTCGCCGCATTTGCAAATAGGAGCGAATGAAAGGTTGCAGATCACCGTCGATCACGCGGTCCACGTCGCCGATTTCCATCTTGGTGCGGTGGTCTTTGATCAGACGATAGGGTTGCAGGACGTACGAGCGTATTTGCGAGCCAAAGTCGATGTCGAGTTTTGAGTCCTCGATCTTCTTCGTAGCTGCACGCTTCTTTTCCAGTTCGTTTTCGTAGAGCTTGGAGCGAAGCATGCTCATGGCGCGTTCTTTGTTTTTGTGCTGCGAACGCTCGTTCTGGCAGTTGGCCACAAGCCCGGTGGGAATGTGCGTGATGCGCACGGCGGAGTCGGTGGTGTTGACGTGCTGTCCGCCCTTGCCGCTGGAGCGGTAGGTATCGATGCGCAGGTCTTCGGGCTTAATGACGATATCGATGCTGTCGTCAATTTCCGGCGAGACAAAGACGCTGGCGAAAGACGTATGGCGGCGCTTGGCTTGATCGAATGGCGAAATACGCACCAATCGATGGACCCCGATTTCGCTGGTCAGCAGGCCGAAGGCGTATTCCCCGTTGACGGCGAACGTCGCGGATTTGAGGCCCGCTTCTTCCCCAGGCTGGTAGTCGTAGAGGACGGTCTCGAAGCCCTGGCGCTCGGCCCATCGCAAATACATTCGCAGGAGCATGTCAGCCCAATCCTGGGATTCCGTGCCTCCGGCGCCAGGGTGGATGGTGACGATGGCATTGCGAGCATCGTTCTCGCCCGACAGCAGGGTCTCAGTCTCTAGACGGTCGACCAGTTGGCGCAGAGAATCAATTTCACGGCGCAAGTCGGCGTCGACGCTTTCACCTTCGCGGGCCAAGTCGAAGTAGGCGGAAATGTCGTCGCTGTGGCGGATGAGGTTGGCCTCGTTGGCCAACATATCTTCCAGGCGCTTTTTCTCGCGCATGACCAGCTGGGATTTTTGTGGATTCGACCAGAGATTGGGGTCGGAGGCTTGCTTCTCTATCTCGGTCAGCCGTTGGCGCAGATTGCCCGCGTCAAAGATACTCCCGGAGTTCGCGAACTTTGTCTCTTAGAACCGCATATTCTTTTTCCAGCTCTTCAACCATGATGATGTCCTCTCAGGTATTGTGCGCGGAGACGTTGCGAGCAACGTCTCTACAGGCAGTTGTCGGTTGTGGCAACGTAGCCTTACGTTTTTTAACCTCGAACAAACAGCCGCATGCACAGCGCCGCTATCGAAATTATCGCACACAGATAGGCGAACCAGTCGCCGTGACGGGTGTAAAAGGTGGTCGTGTTCGAAAGCGCATAAGGAGCCCGCAGCGCAGTGCGTGTTTTGCGGGGCGCGCTGGCTACGATTCGTCCGTTGGGGTCGATTGCCGCGGTCACGCCGGTATTGGTGTCGAGCAGCAGCCAGCGGTTATCTTCGACGGCGCGCATGCGCGATTGCTTGAGATGTTGCGCATAAGCTCCGCTGTCACCATACCAGCCATCGTTGGAAATGTTCACCAGCACCTGCGCTCCATTATTTGCGAACTGCCGGATTTCGTCCGGGAAAATCGATTCGTAGCAAATAAAAACGCCGAGCCTGGTTCCACCAGCATCAAGCGGACTGCGAGAAGTGCCTCGAGAAAAATCTCCCACTTCCTTGGTTAGACCTCCGGCGAAAGAAAATATCTGTTTGAACGGAACATATTCGCCGAAGGGCACGAGATGAACTTTGTCATAGCGCGAAACCCATTCGCCACTCGGGCTGACCAACGAAGCAGCGTTATAGATTTCCGTGGGGTGCTCCGGCGTCGCGCTGGCATTGCGAATTCCAATGCTGCCGGCGAGCAGCCACGTGTTCGCCTGGCGCGCGACGTTGCTGACCGCATCGCGGAAAAGTGGATCGCTGGTGTAAAACGGCGCCGGATTTTCTGGCCACACGATCAAATCAGGATGCGGAGAGCTGCCATTTGAAGCGAGGCTGACTTCGGTTAAATCGCGCAAGGTGTCGCTAAAATACTGCTTGGTCCAATCCGAACCCTCCAGAATGGGGACATTGGCTTGGACCAGAACTGCCCTATGGTCCGCTGGAATTGCGGGCACCGGAACCAAACTTCCCGCTTGCAAAATCAGTGCAGCGATGGCGGTTGCCAACACGAGCCGCTTGCGTTTTTCACGTTGCACCAGATCTGCCGCAGCGAACGCCGCGTTTACCAGCATGATCTCGAACGAAAGTCCGTAGACGCCGGTGACGGATGCAATTCGAGACAACGGGATATTGTCCACCTGGGTTGTGCCCAGCAGGCCCCAGGGGAACCCTGTGATGCGGGTGCGGGCGAGTTCGACGGCCACCCAGACTACGGGCGAGAGCAGCAACGCTCGCAGATTAAAGGGACTGCTTCCCGCGAGCAGGCTCACCAACAGGCCGAAGACGCCGTGGTAAATCGCCAGGTAGAGGCAGAACAGAATCAAAATGCCGATTCCGGCCGGCATGTTGACGCCGCCGTATTGATGCATGACGCCGTAAATCCAATAGCAGGTGCCGGCATACCAAAAAATCCCGCAGACGTACCCCAACCAGAAAGCCTGCAGGGGACTGGCCGGCAGAAGCTTCATTCCCGTCCGCAGTTGCAGGGCCCCCGGTTGTCGCGCCCGCAAAATTGCGACCAGCAGCGGCGTGATTGCTACCCAGCAGAGCAGGTAGAGATTAGGAAGCGGGAAGATCAGAATCTGCAGGGCGGCCGAAAGCAGCACCAGCAACCAGGCACTCTTGTGAATCTGTAGCACGTCAGCAGGATAACAAAGGCGAGGCGTCAGGCTTCAGGCTTCGGGTCTCTGGTTGGCTCTTACCCTGTTTCTGACAAACTCGACTATTTCTGGGGTCACGTACCCTGGCGGATGAATTTCGAAGACCGGGCGGCCTGCAACTGGCTTCAGCGAAATTCCGGTCCAGGCCGCTTGGCCGTTTGCTTCTTTCGGAGTGTGCAGGATTACCGCGTCGGCTTGGTCCAGGAATTCCTGGGCTGAGCGTTTGAAATCCGTTGTCGACGGATCAAGAACTGTAAGGTAAAGATCCGGACGCACGAACTTCAGAATGCTGTTCGACTCCAGAATGACATTTTCTGACTCAGCCAGTCGGCGGCGAATGGTTGGTATTGCTTCCGCCAGTCGACCTTGTTCGGTGCGCACCCACCAAGCACGGACTGCACCTGCGACGAGAAAGCGTGACGTGTCGGAATCCCCGGAACGATCTTTCTCTTCCGAGATTGCCCAACTGTGATCATCGGTGGCGCAGTGGCAGTATTCGCCGTTGAGCGAGCAGACGCCGTGCCCGTATTGGGTGATCTTGAGCGCGGTCCAATGGTATTGAGGCAGAGCTGCAATCAGGCCCGCGACTACGCTGGTTTTGCCCACGCTGCGCGAATGCCCGCCGATGACAACAATCGCCATAGATTCAATTCGTCTGTGATCCGGCGACGGCAAGATGCCGTCGCGGACAGTCGCCGAGACGGCCGCGCTACTTTTTTTTCGCCAGGCGCGCTAACGTTGCCAGTTCCTTCAGATATTCGCGAACCGGTTTCGCCGGAGTTCCCCAGAACGCGATTCCTTTTCCTCTCAGTACTTTGTTTGGCAAGACGCCGCCTTGTCCTCCAAGCATGACGCCTTCTTCGATGCGAGCGTGTTCGCCAATGCCTACCTGGCCGCCGAGAACGACGTTCTTTTCGATGGTGATACTGCCGGAGAGGCCGGTTTGCGCGGCGATTACGACGTCTTGTCCGATCTGGCAATTGTGGCCGATGTGTACCAGGTTGTCGATTTTCGCGCCTCGGCTAATGCGAGTCAACTCCAAGGCGCCGCGATCGATGGTGGTGTTGGCGCCGATCTCGACATCATCTTCGATTTCAAGCCGGCCGACTTGCGGGAACTTTTCGTAATGGCCCGTCGCTTGATCACGCACGTAGCCGAAACCGTCGCTGCCGAGCACCGCGCCGGAATGAACAATCACGCGGTCTCCGAGCCGCACGCCAGGATAGACAGTGACATTTGGATAGAGATCACAATTGCATCCGATGCTCACTTTCACCCCAATTACGCTGCCGGCCCCGATTCGCGTTCCTCCTCCGATGTGCACGCCTTCGCCGATGACGACTCGCTCTTCAATCGTGACATCGTTGGCCAATTGCGCTGATGGATGGACGATTGCGCTGGGATGGATACCAGACTTCGGCTCCGGTCGCGGACAAAGAAGTTGAGCGGCCCGGGCAAAGGCAAGACGCGGTTGCGTGGCCACCAGCAGCGGTTTGGAGTTCTTTGCTTGCGCCGCGAAATCCCCTACAACTACAGCGGAAGCGCGTGATTCAACCGCCCGTCTGAAATTCTTTTCCTGGTCGACGAAAATCAAATCGCCCGGTATTGCCGATTCGACGCTCGCGATGCCGGTTAACTGCACCGTTTCGTCTCCAAGCACGCGGGCTTGCACAAATTCTGCGACCTCTTTTACTGAGCGCGACTTGGCCAAAAACGTCATGGCACCTTTTTATACGTTTGCCGCGGGAAAGGAAAGCTGGGGATAGAATGTCCGAATGGAGCGCAAGATCTTCTGGGTCAGCTTCACCGTGCTGGGACTGGCGGCGGATTTCATTTTGCCGCTATGGTGGGCTTTGGCAGCAACCCTACCGATTGTTTTCGTGAGCTGGTGGATCGCCTATCGGAGCGACTGGTTCGGCTAGAGCTCAGCGGTTCGTCTCATAGACGGTCACTTCCGGTTATTGCTGGCGCAGTGGCGATTTTGCCACAGCAATGTGAAAGCGTATCTTGAAGGGGTTTACCCTCGCTGCGAGATTCCCTTCCGGCTAGCGCCTGAGATACGGCGAATGCACACGTAAACCGTTACAGCGAGGGCGAGCAACCCTGTCACTGGCCATGTGGTCCAATGAAGGCCCGGAGCTACGTAGCCCTTGAACTCATGCCCGCGTGCGAAGACTTGAGCGAATGGGACCGGAGCAATGTCGAACAAATAGAGTGGCAAACACAGCAGTGATGAGGCAAGGCCAATTGCCGCGGCGACTCGCGGGAACACAAATGTAGCAACAACAGCGAGGACGAAAAGAAGGGTTCCAACGTCGGCCATTGAGAGCAGCGGGCCGGTCAGCCACCCTCCGCTAAATTCCGTCCCTTCAAGACCATCTGTGTCTTTCAATGCGAGAACGACGCAGAGAACACAGCTGCTAGCCTGATAAATCTGCTGGATATCTGGCTTTTTCACAATCAAGGTCCCGCTAGTGCGGTTCGAGTCATCAACGACGCGTTCGTCATCGCTTTTATTCTTGCAACTTCGACCATGGGGCACAAGATAACTGTTGTAAGCAGGTTGCAGCGCTAATGGACCGTTCTAAGCGCTCTCGCGAATTTCTCAATAAAGGCAATATTAATCATTTCGCACGCTCATCAAACGGCACTCGCACTTGCCCGCTCACTAATAAAGCGGCGGTTGGCCTTCTGGCCGAGTCTTCCAGCGGCGATGCACCCATAGCCACTGATCCGGAAATCGCCGCACGTAGTCCTCGATCACTTTCGTGAACAAGGCTGTGTTGGCAACGGCGTCGGCATCATCATTGCCGGTTCGCACCAGATTTATGGCTGGGTCGAAGCGCAGGCGGTATTTTCGCAGGGCGGGATCCCAGATGGTGAAGCCGGGGACTACGGCAGCATCGGTGCGCAATGCAATCCTCGCCAATCCGCTCGCCGTGCACGCTGGAATTCCGAAGAAGTCGACGAACACTCCTTGCGGCGGAGTCATGTTCGTATCCATGAGAATGCCCACGGTTTCCCCGGCTTTCATCGCCCCGAGCAGGCCGCGGACAAAATCGTCTTTGTCGACCATGGAGTTGCCATGCATGGTGCGATATTGGCGGGTAAGGCGATCGAGGTAGACGTTGTCCAGCGGGCGCATCACCACGTGCAGCGGATGTCCGTGCAGAGAATGAGTAAAGGCTGAGAGCTCCCACGCTCCCAGATGCGCGGTCAGAAATAGCACGCCTTTGCCTCGCGCTAAGGCGCGTTCGAAATTCTCGAATCCGTCGTACACCACAACCTTGCTGACATTTTCGCGTGTGTATTTGGGAAAAAGGCACACTTCCGCCAACTGGCGTCCGAAGGAAGTAAAAACACCTCGCAGGATTTTGGCCCGTTGGTGGCGGCTCTTGTCCGGAAATGCCATTGCCAGATTGTGCATGCCAACCCGCCTCAGCCGAATGTGTAGCAGGTAAACCTTCCAGGCGAGAGTGATCCCCGCAGCGCGGGCCAACGGTCGAGGCAGCGCACCAATGAATTTGATAATCAGCCAGGCGAGCGCGTACTCGAGTCGCTGACGCATGTAGGGGGAAATGGTGACGGTAGCACCGGGAAAATGCTACGTCAAACAATTCGTGTGGACGTTCTCGTGAAGAAATGATCTTGCCTACTTGCTGGCCTCCTTGGCCCATTTGGCGAGGGTTTGAAGGAATGGATACGCGCCGGCTGGTGGCTCGATCTCTCCCTCAAGCGAAGCTTTGGAAGTCACCATATGCCCGTAGAACTCCCGGGTGCTGTCTTTATCCTGGCGGATGACGGCGCCGTTCAGTTCAAGCCCGGCAAAAAGGCCGCGGGCGCGGGAGTAGCTGAGGATCTGGGCGCGCATCTTCCAATCGGTATCGGCCGCGGCGTGGCGGCCCACGGGACCGGCAGCGACGCTGGCGTCGGCTCCGAGCTTAAACTTGCTGGAGAGTAGCTTGTGCATACCATCGTCATTCATGATGAGCATGACAAGATCGACCGCCTGGCCGCCGATTTGTAATCCGAAGCTCCCACCCTCGACCTTGAAGAACGCGGGCGCGCTCCAGCCCTTGGGAGTGCGGCAACTGGCTAGTCCGCGGCCATAGCGCGCGCCCACTACGAAACCTGCTTTCAACATGGAGGGCACAACGGCCACGCATTCGGCCGAGCCCAGTACCTCCTCGGGAATGCCCTGATCGGGCGCTGCCTGGATCTCATTCAGAACGTCGGCAGCGGCCTGGACACGATCTTGAGCCTTGCTTTCCGTCTTCTCATCCGCGGCAACCGCGGTGGCTGCTAAACCGATCACAACCCATAAGAGCACGAGTCTCTTCATTGTTTTCTCAGCTTTCGTACGCAGGATTCTGGAAAATCAGTCGTACCTGATTTTAAAGGATTCTTGTAGCTGAGAAAGGGGTGTGGCAAGGAAAGCGAGGGGCCTGTTGATGCTTCGGGCACGTACAAAAAAATGCAGGGTCGGCGGCGGTGACCCTAATCTCCGCTCCCGACCCTGTCTCCCAGGTTCTGTGGTAGGTGAAACGAGTATGCGTCAGGAGCGCGAAGCCGACAAGATTACGAGGGTCATTGTACTTTGGTAACTTGAAGGGGGCCTTACTTCGCGGTGACCAGGTTGTGCGTGATGGCATGCACCGATAGCGCAATCCGGTTCTGCACTCCTACTTTTCGCATCAACTTGGCAACGTGCGCCTTCACTGTGCGTTCTTCAATGCCCAGCGCAGAACCGATCTCCTTGTTGGAGCGACCCGCCACCAGCATTTCCAAGACTTCCTTTTCACGGTCGGTAAAGGTCACGCGTCCGGCGGGGAATATCCGTCCCGGAGACGAGGACACGCGCTCGATGAACATGGAAAGCACGCGCCTGGGTGCCCAGACCGAGCCTTCATTCACCACCCGGATAGCTTGCACAAACTCCGTCGGCGATGCTGCCTCGTCAACGTAGCCCTTGGCGCCAGAGGCAATGGCCTTCAGAATAGTTTCTTCATCGATGCCGGAACCGGTCACAATGATGCGCAGGTCGGGACGCGTGGCCTTGAGGCTGGCCATCAGATCAAAAAGATTTTGGCCGTTGCGATTGCCCAGCAGGATCAGGTCAATGCCCTGCAAGCTGCCAATGTCGGGAAGGGAGGCGGAGATCAACTCGAAGTCCACTTCGTTATCGAACAGGGCCCTGAATCCCACGAACCGGAGTGGATCGCTCTCCACTACGGCGATACGGATCGGCGACTTTTTTGCTGGTGCAGTTTTCGCAGCCATTGCTGATTTCATAGCTTTCCTACTCGGGGTCGATGGGGCTAGCATAGCTGCATTCGTTCTGGATGGAAAGCGCGGTAACGGTTTTGTAATTACGGCAGTAACATGGGAAACTTCTTATCGAAACATCCTAAATAGGAGAGGCGCGCAAGCTCATGAGGTTACTTTACCCATTACCCTCCCAACGACAACTGGCGTGGATCGCCGTCTTCCTGGCCGCGGCAACGCTGTATTTAGCGGCGCAAACGCCTTATCAGCCAAAGTTCAAGGGCGACCCAGCCCGTTCCGAGTCTGAAGCCAACGCCCTGGGTTATATGCGTACCGTCATCCGCGCGCAGCAACAATACTACAAAAAGAACGACAAGTACGCGTCCAGCTTGATGGATTTGGTGCACACTGGCTCTTTCACCCGCCGCATGGCCGAGACCAATCGGGGAGACTATACGGTGAGTTTCCACTCCCGCAAAGATGGCTATGAGCTGACTCTTACCCCCAAGCAAATCGACCCCGAACATCGCGCCTTCTATGCCAACGAGGATGGAGTCATGCACGCCGATGAGCAGAAAGCCGCCGACGAGAATTCGCCGACGGTGAAGTGAGGGCGTTTGAGTGGCAAGTGTAGGCGCGGGCGTCCATGCCGGTGTCGCGACCGGCTGATTAATTAGCAGCCCCGGACTTGATCCCCACAGCCTTGTCGTCACTAAAGGTGACCCTGAGCGGGTTGCCGCCGTTCGGGTAGTTCACCGTACGATTCCCCGGCTCCCCCGAGCTTTCCGGAATCCCCAAGCCAACCGCAAAATCTGCCTGCAGTTCACTCATCCCGGGCTTGACTGAGTGTTTGTCGATTGCATCCCAAACCTCGGCTGGCCAATCTTTGTAGAGTTCATGGGGATCTTGAATGAAGAGCATATCGTCGGAGTAAAACTTGTAATCCGTGCCCCTGATCGACCCGATGGAAAAGGCGTACGCCTTGCCATCCTTCTCAAATACTGCCAGCACCTGCCGCTCGCCGGGCGATTGTGGCGCCTCGGCACTGATGACGTCCTTGATCTGCAGCTTTTCAATGGGAAGAAGTTTCCCGGCTTCGTTTGAGAAGTCCACGTGGTGCTGAGCCGGGTCGTAGGCATAATACGTGTAGGCATAACCGACTTTGACCCAGACGGGTTGTTGGGTTAACTGGCGAGCGGATTTCAGATCGTAGGGATAAAGTTTCTTCGGAGTTACGTAATAGTCGGGATTCAGCGGTGGAGGCTGCTTCTTCGCGTGCTCAACCTTGCTCTCGTGCCTCTGGTACAAGATGTACGCAAGCCGGGCCCCTGAAACCAGGATGGCCACCATCATTACCAGTTGAAGCCTTTGCTTGAGTTCAGCGCTGATCTGCATCAGACGTAACCTTACCAGACCAGACGCCCGTATTCACCACGTGAGATCACAGAGGTCCGGACGCCCACGTCCTAGCAGACGAGCGAAGCTCGCCCGGGCATGGCCGCGAGGCAGCGATGCTTCGCCCCGCCGGGCGGACGAGGACGTCCACCCCTACGTGTTTTGCCCGGCAAGGACCATCTGACCTACGCTCAGGGAGCCGCGGCCGAGATCACCGCCATGGCAACTATCGGTGCGGCCGACTGGTTCGGGTTGCCGGTGAGCACAACTCACGTGCTGTCGTCAGGAGTTGCCGGCACCATGGCAGCGAACCGTTCCGGCTTGCAATGGGCCACAGTGCGCAATCTGGCCATGGCATGGGTGCTGACTCTCCCGGCAGCCATGATGCTGTCGGGGTTTCTCTTCTGGGGATTCCGTCAAGTTTTCTAATCGCTATGCGGTCCTTGCCGCGGGGGCGCTGCGACTTCTGAGGCCCAGGCGCTCTATATACATTTCTACCGACTCCACACAGTCCCTGCGCCGCATCAGGAATTCTTTCCGATAGCGGGCCAGCGAACTGGATCCACAGCTACCGGTTGCGGGTTCGAAAATAAATGACGTTGAAAATAGAAAGCCACATTGACCAATGCGATCATCACAGGCACTTCTACCAAGGGGCCGATAACAGCCGCGAATGCCGCTCCTGAGTTGATGCCGAACACCGACACTGCAACCGCGATCGCAAGTTCAAAATTGTTGGAGGCAGCCGTGAACGCCAACGTTGTGGTCTTGGAATAGTCCGCACCCAACTTCTTGCCCATGTAAAACGACACCAGAAACATCAGGACGAAATAAATCAGTAACGGCACAGCAATGCGTAAAACGTCCAGGGGCAGACGGACAATGTACCCGCCCTTAAGTGAGAACATCACCACAATCGTGAACAGCAGGGCAATCAGGGTCAACGGGCTTACGCGGGGAACGAACTTCCGGTTGTACCAATCGTGGCCTCGGGCGCGAACCAGTACAGTACGAGTCAGGAATCCGGCGAGAAACGGAATTCCCAGATAAATAAAGACACTCTTTGCAATCTCTGCGATTGATACATTGACAACGGCACTCCGGAGGCCGAGCTTGGCCGGCAGGAAGGTAATAAAAACCCAGGCGTAGATGGAGTAGAAGAAAACCTGGAAAAGAGAATTGAAGGCAACCAGTCCCGCCGCATACTCCGTATCGCCTTGGGCCAGTTCATTCCACACGATGACCATGGCGATGCAACGTGCAAGGCCGATCATTATCAGCCCAGCCATGTACCCGGGATATCCGCGGAGGAATACGATTGCCAGAACAAACATCAGAATGGGTCCGACAACCCAGTTCTGCACGAGTGAAAGGCCGAGCACCCGTTTGTTGCGAAAGACCTCATGCAGTTCCTCATATCGCACCTTGGTGAAAGGTGGATACATCATCAAAATCAATCCCGCCGCAATCGGAATGGAAGTTGTACCAACGTTAAAGCGATCCAGGAAAGGAACAACTCCGGGCACGAGCCAACCTAATACAACGCCGCCCAACATAGCGGCGAATATCCAAGCGGTCAGATAACGGTCCAGAAAGCTGAGACGACTGGTTGCCTTCATGTGGTGATCCTATTTTGTGGCAAAGTGACCGAAGCCAGCCGCTGTCGAAACCGGCTCTATTCGTGGGTGACGGGAGTCATGTTCTTGCCTATGCTGTCCAGCTCCCTCTTAAGTGCAAGGCTGTCGAGAGCCTTCAGTGGCAGGCAGAGAAATAAACTGATTCTGCGATCCAGGATAAAAAACGCCTCGCGAAAGGCTCGTTCCACTTCCGCTTGGGTTCCATGAACTGCCGCTGGGTCTGGAACGCCCCAATGGGCGGTCATCGGCTGCCCCGGCCAGATTGGGCAGACTTCTTTCGCCGCGTTGTCACAAACGGTGAACACAAAATCGAGCTTGGGAGAACCGGGCAGCGCGAATTCATCCCAAGCCTTGCTGCGCAGACCCTGGTTTGGTAAATGCGCCATTTCCAGCTGCTTCAAGGCTTCTGGCCGAACCTTTCCGGATGGGTGACTTCCGGCGCTGTAGCCAGTGAAATTGGGTCTGCCTTTGAAGTTTAGAATTGCCTCGGCCATGATGGAGCGCGCGGAATTACCCGTACACAGGAACAAAACGTTGTAGTGTGCTTTCATGGTCGCTCCTAATTGCAGCAGGCGGGTCCGCAACATGCCTTCGCTCCAGCGGTTGCTGGTTTGACGGCCCGGACGAAAGCACTCATGAACTTGCCATCCACCTTTGGCGCAATTGCGTCCACATCGATGCCTGCCGCCGAAAGAAACTCACGCGCATCTTCTGCGCGATAGACCCGCGTCGGCTCAATGTCAATTTGCTCGAAACCTGCCGCGGAGAGTTTGCTGCGGTATTCGTGATCTGCGAGCGCACCTGCCACACAGCCAACCCACAGCAGTACGCTCTGGCGGATTTCTGGGGTGATCTCGCCTCGGGTCACAACATCAGAAACGGCGAAGCGGCCCCCGGGCTTCAATACACGAAAAGCTTCTCGCAGCACGCGATCCTTGTCCGCCGAAAGGTTGATCACACAATTCGAGATAATCACATCGACCGAGTTGTCCGGCAGGGGGATATGTTCGATTTCGCCTTTTAAGAACTCGACGTTCTCCGCACCCGCTTTGCGCTTGTTCTGGTTGGCGAGCGCGAGCATTTCGTCTGTCATGTCGAGACCGTATGCCTTGCCGGTGGGCCCCACCCGCTTCGCTGACAGCAGCACATCCAGCCCGCCGCCCGAGCCAAGATCGAGAACTACTTCCCCCGGATTCAATTTTGCCAACGCGGTCGGATTCCCACACCCTAACGAGGCGAGCATGGCTTCCTCGGGGACTTGTCCTGCCTGGGTGGGATCGTACAGGTTGGAGGTGATGGGGTCGCACCCGCAGCTGCTTGCAGCCGTGGCTCCGCAGCAACTACTTCCGCCAGTCTTCACGCGTAAAGCCGCCTGCCCATATTTTTCTTTGACTACGTCCTTAATATCGGTATTGCTCATGGTGCTCCTCTTTTCCTATTTGCAGAGCTGAACGATATTCTGCGGTTTGACTGCCTTGTTTCGAGTGCAACACTCGGCGTAAAGGAATTGCAGCAACTCCTGCAGTGCTTCTGTATTGGCCGTGTACCGCAAGAAAGTGCTCTCGCGGCGCACGGATACAAGATCTTCGTTCTTCAGTTTGTCCAGATGGTGCGAAAGCGTCGAATTCGGAATGTCCAACTCGGACTGGATGTCGCCAACGACTAAGCCGTCGGGATGCGCGGACAAGAGCAGTTGCATGATTCGAAGACGTGGTTCAGTGCCCATTGCCGAAAGCATGTCCGCGTACTTTGCGACCTGCTCGATATCTTTCTTTATTGGGGCTAGCGGCATATTTCGATAATTGCAGAACTATGGATAATTGTCAAGTCGCAATCCGAGTCGTTGCCACAGTGGAGGCCGGGAGTGTGGGAGTGGGATCGTTGCTACCGATATCTGCTGCTGATGAAATCCGCGATCGCCGCGTAGGCCTTCGACAGCGTCGGCTCATCCGGCAGGAAGACTATTCGAAAATGCTTGGTCCCGGGCTTCTGGCCGAAGCCCGAGCCATGGACCACCATCACGTGCTTTTGCAGAATGAGTTCCTTCACAAACACATCATCGCCATCGGGAATATCGATGCGGGGATACGCATAGAACGCGCCGCGTGGCGAGACGCAACTCACACGCGCCGTCGAATTGCACCACGCGACAGTCAGATCGCGCCGGCTGCGAAGCTTTTGTCGGACCTCGATCAAGTGATCCTGTGATCCTTCCAGCGCGGGTCTGATGGCGTATTGCTCCGGATGATTGGCGCACAAGCGCGAACGCAGCAGCCGCTGAATACCCTCGTCGTATTGCTTCACCGCCGCGGCCTCACCGCTAACGATGCCCCAACCTATGCGCCAACCGGGAGCCAGATAATTTTTCGAGAGCCCGCCAAACGTGATCACGGGAACATCGGGCGCCACGGACGCCATCGAGATATGTTCATCATCTTCTAGAATCAGCTTGTCATAAATCTCATCCGCGAAAATCACCAGATTGTGCTCTCGCGCCAACTCGGCGATCTGTTCAAGCATTGCGCGCGAGCACACCGAACCCGTAGGATTATTGGGATTGATCAGCACAATGCCTCGGGTATGCGGAGTAATCTTCCGCCGGATATCATCAAGCTCCGGCTGCCAGCCGTCTTCCTCGTTGAGGTAATAAGTGTTGAGCCCAACTCCAAGCTTGGCCAGCACGGCCGAATACAGGGGATAATCCGGGCACGGTGTGAGCAGATCGTCTCCGGGATTGAGTAGCGCAGTCAGGCAGAGGTCGACAGTCTCGCTCACCCCGGTCGTGACGAAAACGTCTTGCACCGAAGAGATACCCTTGCGCGCGGCTTCCCCCCGAATCGCATCGAGCGCTTCGTTGATTCCTGACGAAGGCGCATAACCATTCTTGCCATCCCGCATCGCCTTGTACACAGCCTCGATCAGGTGTGACGGGGTTTTGAAGTCGAAGATATTGGGATCGCCAACGTTGAGCGGGAGCACCTTGTGGCCTTGCTTGATAACTTCATCCGCGATACAGGCCAGATCACGAATGGCATAGCGAACATTGTCGAGGCGAGAAGCAGCGGCGATTTCATGGATCTGCGTGATGGGCATCAATGGCTCCAGGTCCGGGACAGAAATCCGGGGCAATACAAAAGCTTATCGCAGAGGCCGCTGAGAATATCCGCGGAGGTCGCAAAAAAGGGCAACTGATTCTCCGCGGTCTCTGCGGATCTTCTCAGCGGCCTCTGCAATCAAAGTCTCTTAATCCGCTCGATCAATCTGCGCCTTCTGCAAGCGATCGGAGTAATCCACATAAATCGACTTCCACTCGCTGAAGAAGTCGATCGCGCCCAGACCGCCCTCGCGATGACCATTGCCGGTAGCCTTCACCCCGCCGAAAGGCAGATGCACTTCCGCGCCAATGGTCGGCGCATTGATATAGGTAATTCCAGCATGCAGGTCACGCATGGCCGTGAAGGCTTTGTTCACATCTTTTGTATAGAGCGCGGAAGACAATCCGTAGTCAATGCCATTTGCAATATCGATAGCATCCTGGAGATCTTCGCAGGCAATGATCGACACCACTGGCCCAAAAATTTCCTCCTGGGCGATGCGCATCTTGCGATCAACGTTGACGAATACCGTCGGCTCCATGAAATAACCATTCTGATATTCGCCC
The DNA here is from genome assembly GCA_963696635.1 of uncultured Acidobacteriota bacterium. GTDB lineage: Bacteria > Acidobacteriota > Terriglobia > Terriglobales > Acidobacteriaceae > JABDBE01. The sequence goes on along the minus strand of CAVOKX010000014.1, from coordinate 25,385 downwards.
TTGTCGAGGCGATTACCTCCGCATTTCAAGCGAGCACCTTCAGCCTTGCCGATGTCCACGTAGCTCAAGTCGATTTTCAGTTGATTCTCATTGATCGCCGGACCCATCTCGACAGTTTCATCCAGGCCATTGCCGACTTTGAGTGCTTTCGCGCGATCGACGTAACGCTCCACGAATTCGCTATAGATGCCTTTCTGCACTATGATCCGGCTGGTCGCGGTGCAGCGCTGCCCAGTAGTTCCGAAGCCGCCCCACAGGCCGCCCTCAATCGCGAGATCAAGGTTGGCATCGTCGAGCACGATCATCGGATTTTTGCCGCCGAGCTCGAGCGAACAATGCTTGAAGCTCTTGGCGGCAGTCGTACCCACAATACGCCCCACCGCGCTCGAACCAGTCAGCGAAATAGCCCGCACGTCCGCGTGCTCAGTAATCGGCGTTCCAACCTCGGACCCAAAGCCGGTCACGATGTTAACCACCCCCCGGGGCAGACCGGCGTCGTAAAGTACACGCACCAGATTGAAAGTTGAGAGCGGAGTATCCTGCGCCGGCTTAATCACGCAAGTATTGCCGCAGACCAGCGCCGGCAAAAGCTTCCACGACGGAATCGCCATCGGAAAATTCCAGGGCGTAATCATTCCGCAAACGCCAATGGGTTGGCGCACCGCCATAGCGAACTTGTTAGGCAACTCCGAGGGCGTGGTCGGCCCGAACATGCGGCGCCCCTCGCCGGCCATGTAATACGCAGTGTCCACGGCCTCCTGCACGTCGCCGCGAGTCTCTTTCAGGATCTTGCCCATCTCGCGGGTCATGTCGCGGGCATATTCTTCCTTGCGCTCCATCAGCATCTCCGCCGCGCGGTAGATGATTTCAGCGCGACGCGGCGCGGGAATCAGACGCCACTTGGCAAAGGCCTGCTTCGCGGCTCCGATCGCAGAATCCACGTCCGCCTTAGCCGATCTCTGGAAGATGCCAACCACATCACGAGTATCGGCGGGGTTGCGATTTTCGAAAGTCTGTCCGGTCGACGCCTCGACCCATTCACCATCGATAAAGTTCTTGTAAACCTTGGTCCGGGTAGCGGTGCCAATGATGGTCGGTCCGGTTAAGAGATCGGTTGCCATAAAGCCTCCTGGATTACAAAGAAAAGGAAGAATGACTGACTCTATGCTACAGCCCAGCGTTAGGCGCGGCAAGCGAGGCACCGGCTATGCACGTAGCCCTGGACGCCGCGTCCGGGGCTCCGTGTGCATCGCCAAAACTACACGCATGGGCACAACTGCACGGGCGATGACGCCCGCGCCCACACTGGCCTTACTCCACCTCAAAATCAGCCGTACGAGGTTTGGCAGAGTTGCCCACCGAGTCCAGCGCTCGCAATTCGACGCGATAGGAACCAGCAGCCAGGGTAGCCACTGGCACTTTGAGTCCCACGGGAGCGACGGAACTCCCAGCTTGATTCGCAGCCCGGGATGCGACGTCCACCTTTTTCTCTCCTGTCTTTCGATCTACGACCATGAGCTCAACCCCAACCTGTGGAGGATTAGGCCCAGCCAGAAGCGGTGCGTAGATTTCCGCGTACACTGCAACATTGTCGGTTTTCTTGAACCGGTTGGAGGCGGAGGGAACGACTTGAATGCCTTGCACCACCAGCGGTGTGCGGTCTCCCAGCAATTGCGAGTCGAGGTCCGTCGACAAATCGGCAACTCGTTGCATCTCGTTGCTGAGCGCTACTCCACTCATGCTGAGTTGCTTGCCGTCATAAGGATCGATGACCAGCGGTAGCTGCAGCTTGCCAAAACTTTCGTTCCCCGAGCTGAACACTACCTTCAAAGTGTACTGGCCGGAAGCAACATCAAACTGGTTTTCGTAGTGGAAGGGCTGCTTCTGGAATTCTTCCACTTCTTTCTTGCCGTCAAAATCAAAGTCCACGGTGTCACTGAACCTGGCCGCAATCGTGCCATCCGGCTTGTAGGCAATGCCCAGAACGTTGACCGCCGAATGCTGCTTTCCCTTCACCTTCTCAAACTTCATCGCGTTAGAAGGTATGTCGATGGCCAGGTTCACCCGGGCCGTATTCGGTGAAGTGTAGAAGAACGGAGCTTGCATGGTGCCAGTAACATTCCCGGCCATCTCCCCGGATACACGAGTCTCCATCTGTTTTTCGATCGGGTTTCCCGCCAGCAGGTCTTTGGGCCTCTCGTTGCAGTATCCACTGCGGGCGCGCACCTGAGTTCCGCCACGGTCGACTTTCACGCGCAGGGTGTGACAGCTGCCTTCAGCTGATTCCGGAGGCGTATAGCTGAGCACGTAATACTGGGATTGGTCGTTCGCAATCCTCTGAAGGCCACCCAGCAGATCGTTGGAATTAACGATGACAAACCCGCCCGTTCCCTCGGCCAGTTGATACATGATCTGTTGCCTGTCGGAAACATTCGGAATCTCCGGAACAATCAGCCGGGGCTGATTGTACTGATTGGCTCCGTACATTTGGCTCGGGCTGGCCACACTCGTTCCGCCAGTCCGCGTTCCGCCGCCGGTTCCCCCGGTGTGGCCGCCGGTTCCTCCGCTGTGACCACCTGTTCCTCCGCTTGTGCCGCCGTGACCACCCCCTGTCCCGCCCCCACCGCCATGCCCACCTCCACTACCTCCATGCTGTCCAGGATCAAAATAAGTGAGCTTGAACGGATAAGTTATGTTTCCGGTATAAGTCAGTGTCGCAGACGTCAAATGGCCGGACCCGGATTGCAACGGAGATCGCATGCGCGATTGAGGCGGCGCAATCGCGCCTCCAACCAGCCCACGAACATCCAGGGGATAGACGGCAACATTGTTGCGATTGCACGTCGAAATGACTGCGGTCAGTTCCGACTGAAGTTCCGGCGTAACGGAAAAGCCCGCAGTCAACAGCACCAGAGTCTTTCGGCCAGGCACGGTGCCGAGACTCTTCGCCAGGCTGCGCAGCGCCAGCATTACGTTGCGTGCGCCAAAGTCTGCTTCGGCGTTCCCCAGGTAAGGCATACCAAAGGAAGACGCGCCGATCGGAGGCGTACTGAGAGACGCAACTTGCACCGGCGCAGCGTTGGGCGAAACCGCCGACGTTTTCAACCCGGCGACGACCTGCTTCAAGCGGGCCGCGTCCGCGGTAAAGTTCTGAGCAATGTGTACCGCACCTCCGAAATCAACTACCGCAATTAGACGGTTAGGAGCAGCGTTGGCGTCAATGAACTGGGCGGCAGCTTGCCGGGCTCTCATCTGGTCACCCGTGTCCATCGTCGAGTTGTCAAAGAAGAGCACCAGATATCGCTTCTCCCCTTTGTCCGGCGACGCCGCATCTTCTCCGAAAGAAAAACTCTTGATCGGCTGTTCCTTGTTGTCTTCCCACACCTTGAAATCCTTGGCGGCGAGATCGCGAATGTAGTTGCCCTTTTTGTCAGTCACCACCGTGTCCACCAGCACCAGCCGCGTCTCGGCACGGATGGTGGTTGTGCTCCCAGCGGAAGCGTCGGTAGCCGGTTGCTGCGCCTGCGCCAAATTTCCCAGCACAGCCAGCCCGCAAATGGCCATACAGATCGTTCCGATCTCAAGAATCACTCGACGAGATGGCATAACCTACCTCCCTTTAATTACCGAATCGTTCACGGAATTTCGATTGCCCCGTTTTCCGCGGACATCAACTGTCCTTCCTTATCCCGTACCACCAGCCGGACCAGATAACTGCCCGGCTTCACATCAAAACTAGTTTTCAACGTGATTCCCGAGCCCAGCTTGCTCTCCAGCGTTGTGTCCTTCCAGCGCATGGTGAGGTTCTTTTGCGTAGCCTGAACAAAGACCCCATTCCGGTTGAAGATTGCCGAGACTACCGTCAGTTCATTCGTGTTTCGACCATCTACCTTCCGATAGCGAATATGTTTTACATCCACATGAGCCATGACCGCGAGTTTCGCCTCGGCATCGCTCGCTTTAAAGAACTGGGTGTGCAGTTCCACGGGAAGATCATGCAATTCTTCTTGAGAAAAGACCGCGTCTTCGATCTCCTGCTTCGCTTCTTGTACGGGGTCGGCAGCATGCTTGGGAGCATAGTAGCCGCGGCGGGCTTGTAGGGTCAGCTTCGGCAGCTCCTTCAGAGAAACTTTCAAACCATGATAGCTCCCGTCCAGTTTCAGATTTTGCGGCGAAAAGCCCAGAGTATACAAATATTCAGGGGTTGCGGACACGCTCTTGAATCCCTTGTCCAGATCGTTGTTGTTATGAAAGAAACTTCCGCCGGTCGCATACGCGAGGTCCGACAACACATCGTCTTCCGCCAAAGCGCTGGCGGCCTGGTATTGAGCTTCGATGCTGGCCGAGAATACGTTGGTGGGTCCCGGGTTGCTGATATCGCCGCCCGGAACGATAGTGTAAAGGCCGCGCGCATCCAGGGTGCCGATCATTACCTCGGAACGCAGAGCGCGATCGATCACGTCCGTGTACTCATCCAACATATAGCTCTCTGGTGTAAGAAATCCGGGGGACACGACCACCATGCTTCGCTGCCCCGGCATCAGGGAAATCCTCCGGACCACATCCTTCAGAACCGACAGCGCAACATGGCTTTCCTGCTCTCCCAGCGAGAGCTCTCGCGCAGAGGCCGCCACCACTGCCGCCTCCGCCGACTGTAATGCCACTTGCTGCTGCTGGGCGCTGGTCACCGGAATGTTGAGACACCCCAGTGCGTCCTGAATCGCCGCCTCTTCGGCTTGGGGATCGTGCTTGTTCTGGATCAGGTCCGCCATGTAGTAACTGACGTCTGGACAATCGGCGATTCCCACTCCCGAGACGGGCCGTGGCTGAAGACGAAGCAGGGTCTCATGCAGCTTCGCCCGATCATCCGTGAAATCAAGCGTGGTTTGACCCGAGGTCGAGAAAATTGCGGCTCGGTCGGTAGGTTGTAAAGTCGCCAGGTGGTGGTCAGCAGCCATTCGCGCCTGCACCAGATCGCCAAACTTTAAATGGATGTCGTCAAAAACGAAGGCTATATAGTGCTCGGGAACCGAGGGCAGCTTTTCGCCGGCATTCTCCTCCGAAGTCTTCTGCTCCTTGGCCACCTGAGTTCCAGGTTGTTCCACAGAGAAATGCGTGATGACCTGCGGTTTACGATTGTCAAAGAGCTGGAAGTCCTCTTTATGCAGATTCCCGATGGCATGGCCCTGAGAATCCCGCACCACCACGCGCACCGTCACCAACTTGACGTTGACCTTGAATGTGGTCGCCTCTTCGTGCGAAGCAATCTCCGCTGCAGTCTGATCGGGATGAGATTGAGTGGCAGCCGCATCCTGTGAGGGCGCCGCTTGCGTGGGTTCCGATTGCGCGCCTGCGGTGATGGCGAAAAGTAAAAGCCACAGCACGACAACACACAGAGACCTTACAAACGCGTACAACAACGGGTTCGACCCGCATTCGGGAGATCCCGTTCGCAACCAGCCTGATTCTCGCATGGGCGTCATAGAAGTCCAGAAAACGACGCGGGAAAAGCCATACACAAGTCTCCGGCAGTGCGGTCCGTCACTCGGGCAGGGTAAATGTTAGTCCGTTCCCGCGGAAAGCACCAGAGCCAGTTCCAGCATCAATTCAAGCAGAGCCGAGACTATCGGATAGGACGCAAGCGGTTTCCCTTCGGCTGTGAAGTTTGGAGGTGCTATACTGCCGCTCCCGAAACCATGTGGATACGGCTACAAGGAGCCACCAAAGCGGAATGAACTATACAAACGTTGTGCGTTTTGTCAGGAGAATTGCCACCTTCTTTTTTGTCCTCACGATTGTAGCTTCAACAAGGGCACAGGAAATTCCTTCCGATATCTTGCAGGCAATGCAGTGGCGCCTCATCGGTCCGCATCGAGCTGGCCGCATTACCTCGGTCTCTGGTGTGCCCAGCCAGCCCACGATCTATTACGTGGGAACGCCTGGGGGCGGCGTCTGGAAAACTGAGGACGGCGGGCGCGTCTGGAAACCCATCTTCGATCAGGAACACGTGGCTTCGATCGGCGCAGTCGTGGTCGCCGCATCCGATCCTAAAATCATCTACGTTGGAAGTGGCGAGCAGACGACCGGCAACGGCGTCTACAAATCCACCGACGCAGGCACAACCTGGACCAACATCGGCCTGCACGAAACCCACGTCATCACCGGCATCGTCGTCGATCCGCGCACCCCTGACATTGTTCTGGTCGCGGCTGCTGGAGATCATTGGTCCCGCGCCGAGCGCGGAGTTTACAAGACCACCGATAGTGGCAAGAACTGGCAGAAAGTTTTGTGCAAAGATGAAGAAACGGGCAGCTTCGACATCGAGGCTGATCCCGACAATCCCAGCGTCCTTTACGCCTCGCTGTGGACTCGTCCTGAGGATCCGTTTAGCACCGACGAGCCAGAGAAAAAGAAAACGCAGGACGCCGCAATCTATAGATCCACCGACCAAGGTTCCACGTGGATCGCGGTCGAGGGCAAAGGCCTGCCCACCGAACCCATGGGGCGCATCGGGGTCGCCGTCGCTCCCGGCAGCAATGGCAAGCGGGTGTTCGCCATCGTCACCCAAGGGCTGTTCCGCTCGGAAGACGGCGGCGCAACCTGGCAGCGCAGCACGACCGACCCTCGCATTCTGGGCAATGCATATTTCAGCCGCGTCTTTGTTGATCCCAAAAATGCGGACAACGTCTATGTCGCGCAAACTTCCATGTATCGTTCCACCGACGCAGGACGCAGCTTCGAAGCTTGGGCAGGCGCGCCTAGTGGAGACGATTATCACGTTATGTGGATTAATCCTGCGAACCCGCAGAACATGATCCTCGGCGTCGACCAGGGCGCCGTCATCAGCGTGGATGGCGGCAATACCTGGAGCTCCTGGTACAACCAAGCGACGGGACAGTTTTATCACGTAAGCACGGACCAGCATTTTCCCTACTACGTTTACTCGGCGCAGCAGGATAGCGGCACCGCTGCGGTCCCCAGCCGCAGCGATTACGGCGAGATTACCTATCGCGACTGGGCGCCGACTGGGGCGTTCGAGTTTTGCTACATCGTTCCCGATCCCGCGAATCCTAATTACGTCTACGCTGGAGGCTGGTATGGCACCGTACTGCGCTATGACAAGACCACTGGGCAGATCGTGCATCTTATGGTGCGCACTCGCCAAGTACCGCACCGCTCAAATGGCGCCCATTGCGTTTTCGCCCCAAGACCCGCACACGCTCTATGCCGCGGCTCAGTACGTTTTGAAAAGCAACGACGGCGGGTTCAGTTGGCAAGAGGCCAGCCCAGACCTCACGCAGAAGACAGATGCTGAGCAGAAGAAACCCGATCCGCGAAGAGCCGTGATTTCCACGCTGTCGTTATCGCCGGTGAAAACCGGCGTGATCTGGGCAGGCACGGGCAACGGGAACATTCAAGTCACGAAGGACGGGAAGACTTGGCAGAATGTAACCATTCCCGGCCTGCCTGATCGCAGTGCCGTGACAGCGGTGGAAGCCTCCCGCTACGACGCGGCGGCTGCGTATGCCGCGGCCAACGGCTTTCAAGATCTGCGTCCGTTGATCTATCGCACGCGCGACTACGGGCACAGCTGGCAGCTCATCACTGCCGGCTTGCCGGATTCGGGAAACGCCCGCGTGGTTCGCGAAGATCCTGTGCGCAAAGGACTGCTCTACGCGGGAACCTGGGACGGCGTTTACTTTTCCCTGGACGATGGCGATCACTGGCAGACGTTGCAGCTGAATCTGCCCACATCGACCGTGACCGACCTCGACGTCCACGGCGACGACCTGGTTGCGTCTACCTTTGGCCGCGCGCTGTGGATTCTCGATGACATCACGCCGCTGCGCCAGTTTGACGGCAAATGGCCGCAGTCGGATGCGTACCTGCTGCGTCCGCGCAATGTAGTGCGCGTGCGCTGGGATGTGTCGCAGGACACGCCGCTGCCGCCGGAAACTCCGGCCGGAGATAATCCTCCGGACGGCGCCATCATTGACTACTATCTGAGATCCGTTCCCGGGGGCGACATCAAGCTGTCGATCTACGACGCGCAAAACCATCTGGTGCGGGATTTCACCAACGTTCCTCCCACCTTCGACCAAGCTCCGGCCAACGCGCCCGAGTACTGGTTTGCGCCGCCGCCGGCGCTTTCCAAGCAGGCCGGGCTCAACCGCTTCGCCTGGGATCTTCGCTATCCGCCGATGAAGGCGATGCGCTACGGCTACTATGGCAATCTGCTTGACTACATCGAGTACACGGGCTCCGATCACGCCATTCCCGGCAAGTTCCCCCGCGAATTGCAGCCGGGACCTTTTGTTGTGCCGGGCGAGTACTCTGTGGTTTTGACCGCGAACGGCCAAACCTATCGTCAGCCGCTGACCGTCACCATCGATCCGCGGGTGCAAGCTTCACAGGCCGATTTGGTGGAGCAACTCAACGTTGAGACCAGCATCTCGGATCAAATGGCGGTCACTTATAACGGATACGAACAAGTGCGCGCATTGCGAAATGCCATCGCGGAACGGCAGAAATCTCTGGGCGCTGATGCGACCAAAAAAGACGTGGCTGATGCGTTGAAGGCTTTGGACGATCAGGCTGCTGACATCGGCGACGGCAAAGCTGACGAACTCGGAATCGGTCCTCTGAACCGCGAACTGGGACGCCTTGCTTTCATGATCGAGAGCGGCGACGCGCGGCCTGCGGCTCTGCTCCAAGCCAGCGTCGAGCAATACTGTCAGGAACTGGCCAAGCGCCTGACCCAATGGCGCGACCTCAATCAGCAGAAGATCGCGCCGGTAAATACTCTTTTGCAGAGGCAGAACCTGGCGCCGCTGCCGGTCGCGACCAATATTCCAAGCGCGCCGCGCTGCGGAAAATAGTTGTTCCGGATTGGGAAGTGAGGGGTACCCCCTCCCCCCGTGATCTTTTGGAATCATGGGGTCAGGGGCGGACTACCCTCAAAATCTTTGAGGAATAAGGACTTATACGTAAAATATTCCGGAATAATGAGTTAAGTGGCATCATTCCTGAAATGATCCTTCGAGGCTCCCCGGATTTGAAGCTTTTCGGTTGCCAATGAGCTAATCTTGGGTTTAGAAATAATATCCTTTTGGCAATGTTGCCGTCAATGCGAGAGAAGATTAGTCTCTCCACTGGTGCAGGGTCTGTGATCGATGAACGCCCCGCCCAAGCGGGAGCTTGAGCGGGGCACCCTGAAGAGTAGATCCAACGTAGGCGGCGCGAGCTCCGCTACCGATCACGCCCGGGTAATCGTAATCAGTACCTCCTCGCCGCTCAGCGAGAGTTTGGCGCCACCGTTCTGGGTGGTGCTTAGTTCGAGGCGATCGGCGAGGAGTTCGTGGCGGAGATAGGATTCGTGCGCCGCAATGGCTTCGGCGATCCGGGGCGAGGCGGAATAGGTGACCGCGATGCGGTCGGAAATGTTGAGGTTCATTTCCTTGCGCTGATCCTGAACCAGGCGGTTGAAGTCGCGGGCCAGGCCTTCCTGCAACAGCTCGGGCGTGAGCGTGGTGTCGAGCGCGAGGAACGTGCCTTGCTCGCTCATGGACTTGAGGTTTTCCGGGCCTTCGTAGGTGGTTAGGATTTCGTCGGGGGCCAGTTCGAAGGTTTGCCCATCGACTTGAACTGTGTATGGTCCACCCTTCAATACCGTCTTGGGGTCGGCCTGGGCCAGAGCCTGTGCAATCACCTTCAGGTATTTTCCGGCGCGCGCGCCGAGTTTTTTGGCATCTGGTTTGAAGTTTACTTTTACCAGCTTGGTTTCGTCGTCGATCAGAACTAGGTTCTTGATATTGGCTTCTTCCAGGATCTGCGCGGCATACTCGGGATTTTCGAGGACGCGGCGGTCGGCGGCGTCTTTGGGGCGGACGTACAGGGTGCTCAGGGGCTGGCGGGTTTTTCTTCCGCTCTGCTTGCGCAGGCTCAAGGCTAGATTCTTGATGCGGATTACCGCGTCGATGCTCTGCTCCAGGGCTTCGTCGATCAGCGAAGCGTCTACCTGCGGATAGCGGGTCAAGTGGACAGACGCGGGAGCGGAGGGATCGACGGAGCAGACGAGATTCTGGTAGATTTCTTCGGTCAGGAAGGGGAGTGCGGGCGCCATCACCCGCGTCACCGTTGTGAGCACGGTGTACATCGTCTGATAAGCATCGGCCTCGTTGGCCCAGAAGCGGCGGCGCGAGCGGCGCAGATACCAGTTGGAGAACTCATCGTCGAAAATTTGAAAAGCATCGATCAGGCGGTAGTGCTCGTAGTTATCGAATGCGCTGCGGGCGGCTTCGACCAGGCGCTGCAGGCGGCTTAACACCCAGCGGTCCAGTTGATTGGTGATGGGCACCGCGGGGCCGGGCTTCCAGCCATCGGAGCGGGCGTTGCTGACGAAGAAGCTGTAGCAGTTCCAGAAGGTCAGCAGCTTGCGGCGTGCCTCGCCGTCGATGGTCTGGCCTACGTTGCCGGTGGGATGCAAGTCGGGGAAGTTCAGGTTTTGCGCGGTTTTTTGCTCGGCGTAGATGTAGCGCATGACCTCGGCGCCGAGTGCTTCGGCGGCTTCGTCGAAGGCGATGGAGTTGCCTTTCGACTTGTGCATCTCTTCGCCGCGCGCATCGCGGACCAGAGCGTGTCCGAGGAGAGCTTTGAACGGGGCACGGCCGTCGATCATCGCGCTCATTGCCAGCATGGAGTAAAACCAGTTGCGGAACTGGCCGGGAAAACTTTCGAGCACGAGGTCCGCGGGGAACCACTTTTCCCAGTAGGCGTGGTCAGTTGTGTAGCGTAAGGTGCTGAAGGGCACGATGCCCGCGTCGAGCCAGGGATTGCCGACGTCCGCGATTCGGGAAGCCAAGGCGCCGCACTTCTCGCAGCGGATCTTGACGGCATCAATGTAGGGGCGGTGCGGGGAATTGCCTTCGAATGTGTCCCAGCCCTCGACTGCACGATCTTTCAGTTCCTCGCGACTGCCGATCACGGTGAAATGTTCGCACTCATTGCAGACCCAGATGGGCAGGGCCAGGCCCCAGAAGCGTTTCTTGGAGATCATCCAGTCGCGCATGTTGTGCAGCCAGTCCAGTTCGCGAGCTTCGCCCTCGGGCGGAATCCAGCGGATGGTCGGCACCGTGCGCTCGATGCGGTCTCGCCAGTCCATGCGGATGAACCACTCGTCCACGGGGCGGAAAACGAGTTCGGACTTGCAGCGCCAGCAGTGCGGATAGACGTGTGGATAGCGCTCGCGGGCTACTAGCAGGCCTGAGGCTTTCAAGGCGGCAATTACATCGTCGGCCACTTCATTGGCGTTGCGGCCTGTGAGTTGGCCGAAGCCATCCTGAAAAATTGCGCTTTCATCCAGCGGGGCGAGGAAGGGAAGATTATTTTCCTTGCCGAGTTCCTGATCTTCCGCGCCGCAACCGGGGGCTATGTGGACGAGACCGGTGCCTTCTGCCTCGCTCACCTCTTTCCATGCGATGACGCGGTGAGATTCGGCGGAAGTTTTGCCGCCTCCGGTTGAACCGAAAGGAAAAACTCCGCCTGGTGTGTTCTGTGCCGGCAGATCGTCGAAGGGGCCGGTGTAGGTTAGGCCGAGCAGGTCACGGCCGGGAAGTTCCTGCAAAACTTCTATGGTGCCGCTGCCTTTCAGGATAGTGCGGATCGAAGGAAGTTTGTGAGTTTCGTGCTTGCCTTCGACTTGGAGTTCCTGCAGGCGGTCGCGCTCGAAGTTTGCTTTGGCGACGTAGTAGGTCCAATCGCCGTGGCGGACTTTCACGTAGGTCATGTCTGGATTGACCGCGACTGCGACGTTCGAGGCCAGCGTCCAGGGAGTGGTCGTCCACACTAGCAGCGCGGTTTTTTCCTGGCCCGCGGTTTCCGGAGTGACGAGCGGGAAGCGCACGAAGACCGAGGTATGGGTGGTGATGCGGCGGCCTTCGGCTACTTCCATTTGTGACAGGCCGGTGCCGCAGCGTCCGCACCAGGGCATGACGTCGTGGCCGCGGTAGATGAAGCCTTCCTGGTGGCACTTCTTGAGAAAGGCCCAAATGGTGAAGTTGTTTTCGTCGGAGAAAGTGAAGTAGCTGCCGCCGTACGCGGCTGAGCCGAGCTTGCGGACGATCTCGCTGGCACGGGCGGTTTCGACTCGGCCGCTGGGGAGCTTCACAGTTAGAACTCGATCACCGTCGGCGAGGGCGTCGCGCAGTGCGAGCAGAACTTTGGGATCGTCCCAATCGCACCAGTAGCCGAGGCGGATGGATTGCTCGGTCTGGCGGGCGGCGTACTCCAGCACACGCTCTTTGCAGGCGCGGACGAATTTTTCGATGCCGTAATCGCGAATCTCGCGCTTGGTTTGGAGTCCCAAACTCTTTTCTACTTCTACTTCGACCCACAGGCCCTGGCAGTCGAATCCGTTCTGATAGCGCTCCGCCTGACCGTTCATGGCGTGGTAGCGCTGATACATATCTTTCAAGGAGCGGCCCCACGCGTGGTGCACGCCCATGGGATTATTCGCGGTAATGGGGCCGTCGATGAACGACCAGCGCGGGCCCTGCGCATTCTGCTCGCGAAGTTTGGCGAAGGTACGGTTTTCTTCCCAGAAGCGCAGCATCTCGCGCTCGATGGTGGGGAAGTCGGGTACTTTTGGTACGGGCTGATACATGTTGATCAATAATATCGTTTCAGAGTGGATATCGTCTCTGGGTGATGTGGGTGCGAGCATCATCGCTCGTGCTCCTGCGCGCTCTGCGGTTCAGCGTTTTGGCGAGACTTGGGAAAACATAAGGTCTTAAATCGCAGAGGTCGCGGAGAACGGCCGCAGAGTGCGCAGAGAAGGGCGATAGAGCGCAACCTGCGCGCAAACTGGAAAACCCTGCAAGGCAACTATTAGTTTTCGGCGGAATCGTGGATCGCGCGGTGTTAGGCGGCGTCGTCCTCGACCTTGATGCGCAGCGACTTGAGGAATTTCAGGTCCTGATCGCTGATCTTGAACTCAGTGGTCATCAGCGACGGCGTTTCGCTGGACTTCTCGCCCGGCTTGCTGACTCCAATCGTGGCTTCCAGCACCAGAAAGATATCGTAGCCGCCCTCTTTGATGCGGGAAACGACATCGGCAATGGGCTCAGAATCAGCCAGTGACTCGTTGATCGCCTCGCCCAGTTCCTTCATCAACTGCTTCAATTGCTGGTCCACGTAACCCCCTTGCAGGATCTGTGCTTTCGAGTTTACTCCCGGTGCGAGCAGGGGGAAACTCGGAGCCCTTTGACCAATTAGATGCGGGCACGGGTCACAATGTTTCGGGTCCAAACTGCCTGCGCCCGCGATATTGTACCCCCGAAACCGGGCAAACGAAACCCTGCTCGACAAATATTGATAGAATCAGGGCATGTCGAGCGTCTCCACCAGTCGGAAGGTGGGCATCGCCGCCCGGGTTGCGGGACGCGTGATATCGCAGCACGCTCGCGGCAGCCGGACCTTCGGCGCGGTGGGGAAAGCGGCACGGGCCACGGCAGCGCACTTTGGACGGGTGCTTGGGCAGCTTTGGCTTGAGGTGACAGGTTTTGTTTTCTTGGCCTTAGCCGGGATTGGCGTGATCGCGTTCTTTCGTGAGTATGCGAAATATCAGGCTGGACATGCGCCTTCCAGCCGGACGGTGCTGGCGGTGTGTTTTGCTGGCCTGTTTGGGTGGTTCGGCGTAAGCTCGTTTTGGCGGGTGCGGAAGAGAAATCAAAACCTCTGACCACAAAGGACACGAAGGTACACAGAGGAACCCGGAAACTACGGACCCTACCGGTGAACGAGCAGACGAGGATCAGATCTCGGGCGCACGTCTTTCCTTTGTGAACCTTTGTGTCCTTTGTGGTTTATGGTTTTCGCTATGACAGAGAAAATGAAGTCAACTCTCGACCTGGAGACTGAGTCGCACATTGAGGTCCGTCCGCTGTACACCCCGGCCGATCTCGAAGGCTGGGATTACGACCGCGAGGTGGGGTACCCGGGCGAGTATCCTTTCACGCGCGGGGTGCAGGCCACGATGTATCGCGGGCGGCTCTGGACCATGCGCCAGTATGCGGGCATGGGGGACGCCGAGGAATCTAACAAGCGCTATAAATACCTGCTGGCCAACGGGACCACCGGGCTCTCGGTCGCCTTTGATCTGCCTACGCAAATCGGTCTGGATTCTGACCATCCACTGGCTGTTGGGGAAGTCGGGAAAGTCGGTGTGGCCATTGATTCCATCGAAGACATGCAGCGTCTTTTTGACGGCATCGAGCTGACCAAGATTTCTACCTCGATGACGATTAATGCCACGGCCTCGGTTCTGCTTGCCCTCTACGTTGGGGTGGCTCGCAGGCAGGGCGCGGACATTCGCAAACTTTCAGGCACGGTGCAGAACGATGTTTTAAAGGAATTCATCGCGCGAGGGACGTACATCTATCCGCCGAAGCAGGCCATGCGCATCATCACCGACCTGTTCGCATGGACCAACGAAAACGTTCCTGAGTGGAATACGATTTCCATTTCCGGTTATCACATGCGGGAAGCGGGATCGACGGCGGTGCAGGAAGTTGCGTTCACGCTAGCCAATGCGATCGCTTACGTGCAGGCCGCCATCGACGCGGGGCTCGATGTGGACAAGTTCGCGCCGCGCCTTTCATTTTTCTTTAACGCGCACAGTAATTTCTTGGAGGAAGTGGCCAAGTTCCGCGTCGCGCGGCGCATGTGGGCTCGCATTATGCGCGAACATTTCAAAGCCAGGAATCCGCGCTCCTGGATGCTGCGCTTTCATACCCAGACGGCCGGCTCAACGCTGACCGCGCAGCAACCGGAAAATAATATTGTCCGCACCGCAATTCAGGCCATGGCGGCGGTTCTCGGGGGCACGCAGTCGCTGCACACCAATTCCTACGATGAGGCGCTGGCCCTGCCGACCGAGCAAGCAGCGCGGATTGCTCTGCGCACGCAGCAAATTGTGGCTTACGAATCGGGAGTGCCGCAGACCGTCGATCCGCTGGCCGGGTCCTATTACATTGAGACCTTGACCAACGAAATCGAAAAGCGTGCTTTGGAGTACTTGGACAAGATAGAGGCCCTCGGCGGGATGCTCAAAGCGATTGAGCGCGGCTACGTGCAGCAGGAAATCCAGAATGCGGCGTACGAATATCAGCAGCAGGTCGACCGCGCCGAGTCGGTGGTGGTAGGAGTAAACCGCTTCACCGTGGAGGAAGAAAAGCCCATCCCCACCCTGCACATCGATGAGTCGTTGGAACGTAAGCAGGTGGAACGACTGCGGGTTTTGCGTGCGCGCCGCGATGCGCAGCCCTGGAAAGATTCTCTGAAGAGGCTCGAAGAGGCGGCCCGGTCTGGAGCTAATCTTATGCCGCACATCGTCGCTGCCGTGGACGCCTATGCCACGGTCGGTGAAATCTCTGACACCATGCGGACAGTGTTTGGCGAGTACAAAGAAGCGGTTGTGATCTAGGCTGACTGCCGCAAGAAGCTAGAAAGAAGTCGACCCGTCATCCGACACCTTGTAGTCGCAGGCTTCGCGGCAGGGCTTGCAATAGTACAAACTATCTTCGCAGAGGCGGACCTCCATCAGCGATTGGCAGAGGCAGCAGTATTTTTCGCAATCGCAGCGGTCTTCCGTCATCTCGCATTGCAGGCAGCGGTACTTCCTCGGGGCAGCAGTGGCCATGGGCGAACTGTAGCGCAATGGCGATGGGTGGGAAAGTGCCGTTGGTAACTTGGGCAATCACGTCAGGTCTCTGCGGCAGTTCTCAGCGGCCTCCGCGTTTTAAGGTTTTGGCGAGACATCCGCAAAGATAAAGTCTTAAATCGCGGAGGCCGCGGAGACACGGCCGCAGAGTGCGCGGAGAAGGACGGTAGAGAACAGTAGTGAGATACTCCCCAGGGACTAACCGGGACTTCCCGGTTTGATGCCTTTGCCATCCTCATGTTAGGGTAATGAGTTTCACCATTTCGGCAGCTTAGCCACTGCTCCGATCGAGGGACCATTGTCCGCCGTTCAATCGACCCCGCCGACGGTTCGCAAGACCGCGCTGAACGCGGTTCATCGCCAGATGGGGGCGAAGATGGTCGAATTCAATGGCTGGGACATGCCGGTCGAATATCCGTCAGCGGGCGGGATTATCGCTGAGCATAACGCGGTTCGCACCGGAGTAGGCATCTTTGATGTCTCGCATATGGGAGACATACGGCTGCAAGGGCCAGATGCCTTAGGTGCGGTCCAGCATATTTCCATGAACGATGCCGCGCGGCTCGCCATCGGCCAGGCGCAATATTCGGCGTTGCTTTATCCGCAGGGGACGTTTGTGGACGACGTAATCGTGCATCGCCTGGGCGAGGACGAATACCTGCTGGTGATCAACGCAGGAACGCGGGAGAAAGATTTCAACTGGGTGCGAGACAACACCCGTCAATTTAACTGCAAGGTCGAAAATCTTTCTGATGACTTTACCCAGATTGCGATACAAGGTCCCAAGGGAGTGGATCTGCTGCAGAAGCTTACCGACGCAAATCTTTCCGCAGTGAAGTTTTATTGGGTTACACGCGGGGCGATCTGTGGGCTTAAGAACATTTTGATCGCGCGCACGGGCTACACGGCCGAAGATGGATTCGAAATTTACGTGCCTGCCGACGAAGCCACCAGCGCCATGGTCTGGAATAAAGTACTTGCGGCGGGAAGGGAGCTGGGTGTGGTTCCTTGCGGCCTCGGAGCACGCAATACTTTGCGGCTGGAAGGCAAGCTGCCGCTCTACGGGCACGAGATTTCGGATACCATCAATGTGTGGGAAGCTGGGCTGGATCGTTTCTGCAAGATGGAGAAGCCGGATTTCATCGGCCACGCCGCGCTGGAGAAAGCGAAGGCCGGCGGCCTCAAGAAAACCCTGATTGGTGTCGAGATGACGGAGCGCGGCATTGCGCGCGACGGATACAAGGTTCAGGACGACGGCGGACAGGAGATTGGGTACGTGACTAGCGGATCCTACGCTCCATTTTTGAAAAAGAATATTGCGCTGGCCTATGTGCCGCCTGAGTTCGGGAATGTGGGAGCGACGGTGAAGGTGGAGATTCGCGGGCAAGGTGTGAAGGCGCAGGTCGTGCCTACGCCGTTCTATAAGCGTCCCAAAAAGAGTTAAGAGCTAGAAGCTAAGAGCTTAGGAGCTAAAAGCCATCATGGCCTATCCAACCGACTTCAAGTACACCAAAGAGCACGAGTGGATTAGAGCGGATGGGAAGAGCGCGACCGTGGGTATTACGGATCATGCGCAGGAGTCGCTCGGCGACATCGTTTTCGTCGATCTGCCCAAGAGTGGAGCTGAAATTACCAAGGGCAAGACGTTTGGCTCGGTCGAGTCGGTGAAGGCCGTCTCCGATTTGTACGCTCCCGCTTCCGGCACCGTGACCGAGGTGAATGGCGAACTGGCCACGGCCCCCGAAAAGATCAACAAAGATGCCCATGGGTCGTGGATGATCAAAGTCACGCTCAAAGATCCGAGTGAGTTGAACGGCTTGCTCTCTGCCGCGGATTACGAGAAGTTCGTGGCTGAAGAAGGCGGATAGAAGGATTGCAATTCGAATCACCACAGAGACACAGAGTCACAGAGAACTTCTTTGGCTCTTCTTTCTCTGTGACTCTGTGGTGAGATAAATGGCTCATCAATCGAACTGAGGTCTGGCCACATCTAAGTTAATTCCTATGCGCTATCTGCCGAAATCTCCCGCTGACCGCGAAGCCATGCTGAGAGCCATTGGCGCGCGTTCAATCGACGACTTGTTTGCGCCCATCCCAGCGGAATACCGGCTTAATCGGGATCTCAAGGTTCCGCGGCAGATGGCCGAATCTGAAATCGTGGACTGGTTCCGCGAGCGGTCGCGCGAGAACGGCGACGGCTATACCACTTTTCTCGGTGCTGGCGCCTACTATCACTATCGCCCCGTGATCATCGATTCGCTGATTTCGCGCGGGGAATTTCTGACTGCTTACACGCCCTATCAGGCGGAAATTTCCCAAGGCACGCTGCAATCCATCTTCGAGTTCCAGACCATGATCTCGGAGTTGACGGGAATGGAAGTGGCCAACGCTTCTATGTACGACGGCTCGACGGCCGCCGCCGAAGCGGTGATGATGGCGGCGCGACTCACCGGACGCCACTCGGTGGCAATTGCCCGCAGCGTCCATCCCGAGTATCGCGAGGTCTTAGCGACGTATGCTCATCACCAGGGCATGCCTCTGGCGACCGTTCCGTTTATCGAGAGTGGCCGGCTGGACCTGAGTGAGCTGGATAAATCTATTACCGCCGAAACCGCCTGCGTCCTGATCCAGTCGCCAAATTTCTTTGGCACGATTGAAGACGTGGCAGCCATCGCAGAAATCGCGTACAAACGCGGCGCCATGCTGGTGGTTTCGATTGCAGAGGCAGTTTCGCTTGGGATCGTTGAACCACCGCGGCAAGCCGACATCATTGCCATGGAAGCGCAATCGTTTGGCGTGCCTCTCGGCTTCGGCGGACCGTATTGCGGCGTGATTGCTACCCGCGAGCAACACGTACGCCAGATGCCCGGCCGCCTGGTGGGCCAGACTACGGACCGAAACGGCAAGCGCGGTTTCGTGCTCACACTGGCGACGCGCGAGCAGCATATCCGGCGTGAGAAAGCGACCTCGAATATCTGCACCAACCAGGCGTTGATTGCATTAATGGCCAACATCTTCATGACGATTTACGGCAAAGTGGGCCTGCGAGAATTGGCGAAACAGAACCTGGCGAAAGCCGCATACGCCGCTCAGCAGTTTGGCAAGCATGCGAAAGTACTGTTTTCCGGCGCGCCCCGCTTCAACGAGTTTGTGGTGCAGACGAGCAAGGATCCTTACGCAATCAACACACGGCTTCTCGAACACAAGATCGTGGGCGGGTTTCCGCTGAAGAAGTTTTATCCTGAGCTCGGCAATGCCGCCCTATGGTGTTGCACGGAGATGACCAGCCGCGCGTCGATTGATATTGCTGTGAGTTCGGTGGCGGAAGCCGAGGCCTCGGCAAAGTCCTCTAAAGAACCAGTCGACGTTCAGGAGGTGGTGCGATGACCCACATCACGCGCAAAGCCACGCGGCACGTCAATCAGAATGAAGGACTGATCTTCGAGAAATCCTCTGCCGGAAAAGCGGCGTGGAAGCTGCCTCCGCTTGATGTGCCTGAAGTAGATTCGAGTGAGCTACTTGGTTCATCCGAAAGAAAAGACCTGGGCAACATGCCCGAGGTGAGCGAGATCGAAATCATCCGCCACTTTACGCGGCTTTCGACCTGGAATTACGCTATCGATCTCGGCATGTACCCGCTGGGATCTTGCACTATGAAGTACAACCCCCGGGTCAACGAAGTGGTTTCGCGTTTGGACGGGCTGGCCAACGGGCATCCGTATCAACCGGAGAAAGTTTCGCAGGGCGCGTTGCGCATCCTGAAGACTCTGAGCGAATGCCTGATCGAAATCACCGGCATGGATGCGATTACCTTGCAACCCGCCGCGGGCGCGCATGGCGAGTTGACCGGGCTGCTTCTGGTGCGCGCGTATCATCATTCGAAAGGCGCGCCCCGCAAGAAGATTCTGATCCCCGACTCCGCGCATGGCACCAATCCCGCAACCGCTGCGATGGTCGGTTATGCGGTGGAGAATCTGAAATCGAATGCCCGGGGCAT
Source organism: uncultured Acidobacteriota bacterium (assembly GCA_963696635.1). Taxonomy (GTDB): domain Bacteria; phylum Acidobacteriota; class Terriglobia; order Terriglobales; family Acidobacteriaceae; genus JABDBE01. The sequence continues at coordinate 5,670 of CAVOKX010000014.1, read as the reverse complement.
GGTGGATGTGGCGGCGCTTGCGTCGCAGATGAACGAAGAAGTGGCCGCGTTGATGTTGACCAATCCCAACACGCTCGGCGTTTTCGAACAGGAGATTTATAAGATCGCCGAAATCATGCACGCTAAGGGTGGCCTACTCTATATGGACGGCGCCAATATGAACGCGCTGGTCGGGAAGGCGCGTCCCGGCGATTTCGGCGTGGACTTGATGCATTTGAATTTGCATAAAACATTTTCGACACCGCACGGGGGCGGCGGACCCGGGTCGGGGCCGGTGGCGGTCAAGAAGATGCTTGAGCCGTTTCTACCAACGCCGGTACTCATCACCAAGCCCGACGGTACCCTGGGCTTCGAATACAAACGGCCGCAATCCGTGGGCCGGGTGCGCGCCTTCTATGGCAACTTTGGAATGTTTGTTCGCGCCTTGGCTTACACCCTGGCAAATGGTCCTGACGGTTTGCGCCAGACCACGGAAGACGCGGTGTTGAACGCCAATTACATTCGCAAAGGTCTTGAAGGTGTTTACGATTTGCCTTATTCCACGCCGACCATGCATGAAGTGGTCTTCAGCGACAAAGTACAGGCGAAAAAGGGCGTGAAGACCATGGACATCGCCAAACGCCTGATCGATTACGGATTCCATCCCTACACGACGGCGTTTCCGCTGATTGTGCCGGGCGCTCTTATGATTGAGCCGACTGAAAGCGAGCCCAAAGAAGAATTGGATTTATTCATCGAGGCAATGAAGTCGATCGCGGAAGAAGTGGAAGAAGATCCGCAGATGGTGCTGGCTGCGCCTCACACGACCCGCGTGTCGCGCCTGGATGAAACCGCTGCCGCGAGAAAACCCGTTCTTCGGTGGAAACCGGCCCAATAAAGGCATTAACCACAAAGGACACGAAGGTATACTAAGGTTCTTACGCAGTTTCCTTTGTGTACCTTCGTGTTCTGTGGTTGAAGGTGTTGCGCTACTTTTTCTCGCTGATGTCAACCGAAGCTTTCGTGTTTTCCCAGCTGATGCTCAGCGTGCAGCTGTTTCCCTTCTGATCGAACGCGATGGTGAAATTCTCCAGGGGCGACGGCGCCTGCGAAACTTTCATGTCTACGCGGGCCAGTTCGTCGGCTTCATACTTGTACGGAATGCCCCACTCGCCAGTTTTCTTGTTGATGATGAGCGTCCATTTGTCCGGGTTAGGAATGGTGAAGATGGTGTAATTGCCCGCAGGAACGCTCTTGCCGCCGACCGCCAGATTAGATGTGGTTACGAATGTGGTGGCTTCGTTCGCGCCGGTGCGGTCCACTTTGTCATAGGGCACGAGACCGCCGTAGATCTTGCGTCCCCTCATGCGCGGGCTGGAGTAGTCGACGGTTATAGTTTTACCGTCGGAAAAAGTGCATTGCGCCTGGGCGGGCGGGCTGGGACGCTTGCTCTTGTCCTGGCATGCGGCCAGCACGGTGAAGGTAAGCAACAGTGAGCAAAGAAATACAATTTGTTTGCGCATTAAGTTTCTCCCTTTTGAGTTCGCAGCGCCCAGAGGATTTTTGCGCAACCTCTGAATCCGTGCCCCCAAAAAAACATTATCATGTTCTGGCCAGTTTGGGCAGTCGTGCGGAAGTTTGCGAGGAGCGATTAGACTGGTCCCTTATTCGCTGGGCGCACGCTTTCTCTGCACAACCGTGCTGGCGGAGGCTACCCATGATCATTGAAATGCGCACCTATAAAACCAAGCCCGGCATGCGCTCCCGGTTTCTTGAAATATTCCGCTCCAAATCGATTCCGGCGCACACTGAAATCGGGATGAAAATTCTGGGGCCGTTTCTTTCCGTTGAAGATACCGACTCCTTCTTTTTTATGCGCGGCTTTCCTGACCTGGCCTCGCGCGAGCCGATGAAAGCGAAGTTTTATGAAGGGGAACTTTGGAAGAACGAACTAGAAAACGTCCTCATGCCGATGCTGGAGAAATATGAGGTCGTCGTGGTGGAAGATGCGGACGATATCGTCCATTGGCACTGAGATCGTACAACCCAACTGCGAGCATAGTCGACAGAGGTTCTCGCTTTTCCGCCTCGAGATTTGTCATGTGCGACTGAGTCCACCTAGAATCGAAGTTGCGCATGGTCACAACCACGACTTCCCTTTCGCCTTCTCCGCCGCGTTTTCGACCTGCGCGCTTTATCCCGTATGTAATTGCCGTAATCTTGTTGGCGTTGGCCTGTGGTCTTGGCTGGTTTTATTCCGTGGCACGGTCGGCTCTGCCTCAATTGGACGGCAAGCTGCGGGTGCCGGGACTCTCGGCGCCCGTGACAGTGATTCGCGATGGCCACGGAGCGCCCACCATCAACGCCTCGAATTTCGATGATCTCTTTTTCGCTCAGGGTTACGTGACGGCGCAAGACCGGTTATTTCAGATGGATGGAACGCGGAGGTTCGCGGCGGGTGAACTGGCGGAAGTTTTCGGCGAGAAATTTCTGCAGCACGACCACCAGCAGAGAATTCTGGGGTTGAGGGTGGCGGCGCGAAAGACCGTTGAGACCTTGTCGGCGGAGGATCGCTCTCGTTTTGAGGCTTATGCTCACGGCGTGAACGCTTATGTCGAGGCACATCGCAACCGATTGCCGTTGGAATTTCGCATTCTGCGGTACTCGCCCCAGCCTTGGACGCCGGAAGATTCGGCGCTGATCGGCGCGCAAATGGTGGAGGATTTGAGCACCAGTCCGCGGCATACGTTGATGCGCGAAAAAATCCTGGCCAAGCTGGGACCCGAGCTGACCGCGGATCTGTATGTGAACTCTTCCTGGCATGATCGTCCGCCAACAGTTTCGCGCCCCAGTCTGCAAGAGGAAATCAAGGGTAACGATCAGAACGATGACGAAGATGACGACGATGATTCGGGCGCGGACAGCTCGGTTACTGGCCTGACATCTCGCCCTGATGTTCCCTCGCCTTCGCGCCAAATGTTTTTCAACGAGCGGCGCTTAGTGCTCGGGTCGAACAATTGGGTGGTTTCGGGAGCGCACACAGTTTCAGGCAAGCCGCTGCTCTCGAATGATATGCACTTGGGCCACCAGATACCGAACCTCTGGTACGAAGCCCATCTCCGCTGCAATCCGGCCTGCTGCAACTTCGATGTGGCTGGGGTCACGCTGCCGGGATATCCCTATGTGATTGTCGGGCACAACCAGCGAATTGCCTGGGGATTCACCAATCTCGGCCCCACCGTCGAAGACGTATACGTTGAGACTTTCAACCCGGAGGGACAGTATCTGACGCCGGAGGGATGGAAGCAGCCGGAGCATCGTCGTGAAGTAATCCATGTGAAGGACAAGCCCGATGTGATTGTGGACGTCGTGCTGACCCGCCACGGACCCATCGTTACGGATCTAGTCCCGGGCGAGACGCGCAGGCTGGCGTTGCGTTGGACCTTGTATGACGGCATGCGGAGTCCCTTCTTCGCCATCGATTCGGCGCAGAAGTGGGAGGAGTTCAGGCGAGCTTTTTCAGAGTTCGATGCTCCCGCTCAAAATGTTGTGTATGCCGACGTGGATGGCAACATTGGTTATCAGGCGACGGGAAAAATTCCTGTCCGGGCTGCGGGCGACGGCAGCCTGCCAGGGAACGGCAGCGACAACGCTCACGAATGGGTGAGCTACGTCCCGTTCGACAAGCTGCCCAGCGTGTACAATCCGCCTTCGGGGATCATCGCGACGGCGAATAACCGGATCACGCCAGATACGTATCGATATTCTCTCAGCACGGAATGGGAGGCTCCATGGCGGTCGGCTCGAATTTATCGCGTGCTGGAGTCGGGCAGGAAGTTTTCCGCGGCGGACATGCTGGCGCTCGAAACCGATATCTATTCTGAGATGGACCGTTTTTTCGCGGAGCGGTTTGTGTATGCGGTCGATCATGCGAAGCATCCTTCGGTTCGTGCGAAAGCGGCGGCTGAAATCCTGCGGCAGTGGGATGGCCGCATGATAGAGAACTCTGCGGCGCCCACGATCGCAGTCCGGGCGCGGCAGGAACTAACGCGTTTGCTGCTCGAGCCCAAGCTGGGCGTAGCCCCGAAAGATCTGCAACAACTCGAAACTACCCTTAGTTGGAAAAGCTATCAGTGGATGATGAGCACGGTTTGGCTGGAGAATGTCGTCGAGCACCAACCCCAGCGCTGGTTGCCCGATGCGTATGCAAACTACGACGAACTTCTGTCGGCCGCGATCGAGGCCGCAGTGGATTCCAATCCAGCGCACTTTGCACCTGCGCCGCAAGACCTGAGTTCGTGGAAGTGGGGAGATTTTCATCCCGTCGAAATTCAGCATCCCATTTTTGGCAAACTTCCACTGCTGCGACACTGGGCGGGGCCGGGATTGCAGCGCCTATCCGGAAGCGAATACACCGTCAAAGCTGTATCGCGTACGCATGGTCCGTCAGAACGAATGACGGTGGACCTCGCAGACCTTGATCAATCCACTTTGAACCTGGTGACCGGCGAGGCGGGAAATCTGTTCAGCCCGTATTTCACCGACCAATGGAGAGCGTGGTACGAGGGATTCACTTTTGCTTGGCCGTTTTCCGCACCAGCCGTCGAAAAGGCTCGCGCGCATGCATTGGTGCTGGAACCGTGAGGTAATGACCTCCGAGGATGATCTGATCAGTTGACGACTGGGAGGTTTCAATTTCCTGCTCCCTGATTGTGAAGTTGGATTCAACCGGTTCAAGTATGCTGAAGCCCATGACTACTCGGATCCCAGGGTTCCGGGGGGAGTTCCTGTGGGAACTCGAAATTGCGGCACGGCAAAGTGTGGCGATGGCCGAGGCTATTCCGCCGGAAAAGTACAATTGGCGTCCGTATATAGAATCTCGCACGGTCAGCGAGGTGTTTGTCCATGTTGCGACCGGCAATTTCATGTTGTTAGACGTGATTGGCGTGGCTGCCCCGATGGATCTCTACTCCCAAGTCCCCGCTGATGGTCAGGAGCGGTTCTCGGGCATGATCCGCCGGAATGACGAACTGGTGGCCGGGGTTCGGGAAAAGAATGAAGTGGTGACGCTGTTGAAGCGATCACTGCAGGCGGTAACCCAATCATTCAGCCAGGCCCGTGACGCCGAACTCGACCGGCGCCTGCATTTCTTCGGCGAAGAGACAACGGTGCGACGCGTCTACCTGCGCCTGTTGGCGCATACTCACGAACACATGGGTCAGATGATCGCGTACCTGAGGTTCAATGGCATCGCGCCCCCGTGGCCCGATTGGAGAGCCGATCGACGCAGCAAAACTGAGCTGCGATGATCGTCTGCTTGATGTGGCTCTAACCGCAAGCTGAAGAGTCTAGCTTCTGCTTTGCGCTCTCCATCAGCCAAGGCCCTTAGCGACAACATTTGCCCGGCCACTTCCCTCCTTGGGAAGCGCTGCACCGCCAGAAAGTACACAGCTGCGTGAAAGTGCAATTGAACGCTTACGTTCCACTTCCGAATTTGGGAAGTACGCCACCGGTGGAAAATGCACGTGGACAATTTCGTTCCTCACCGCATAGAGCACCAACTCGGCGATGGAATGAAGCCTCAGCTTGCGCAAGATGTTGCTGCGATGCGTTTCCGCTGTTGCCAACGAAACGTTGCGGTTGTCCCAAAACGGGCAGACCAGCGGCCAAGCAAAACGCTAACCCTAATGT
>CAVOKX010000013.1:0-182525 GCA_963696635.1 uncultured Acidobacteriota bacterium | reverse complement strand
AGATCATGATGGTGCCGGCGGACGGGAAGTTTTTCTTTGCCAATGACGTGCTGCGCAGCATGAGTGTGGCAAACCACGCCAGCCAGACGGAAGAACCGGATCAGCAGCCGAAATAAAGGTTGGTGGCGGCGGCATTTTTGCCGGCAAGATGGCGGCGCTACAAAGGTGACTCCGATCAGTACAGGGCTATATGCCAAACGCCAACGACAATGCGGTTTATAATTCGCGCATCCAGCACATGCAATCTATGCCATCACGATTTGCGCGTACTGCCTGTTTTCTAGTGCTGGTGCTCATGCAAGCGCCCCTGATCCTGGCGAACGACTGGGGCGCACTCGAACAGCAACTGGACGAAAATTTCCGCAGCTACGGGCCCGGGGGCGGTGGCGCTGGATGTGACGAATCGATCTTCACTGTCCCGCGCAGAGGTCGAAGAGGTTCGCCGCGGACTTCTGACCGAGCTTGGCTCTCTCGGGCTGCGGTTGGTCAATGCAGACCAGGCCGCCGCCACCGTACAGATTACGTTTTCGGCAAATTCCACAGAACTACGTCTGGGTTGCCGAGATCCACCTGGGAAGCAACGAAGGTTCGGTTGTCATGGTTGCCACGCCCAAGCCGAGTCTGCCGGCAGCGGAGCATCCAGTAGCCGCCCTCATGATTCAGAAGACGCTGCTGTGGACGGACGAAAACCGCATTCTGGATGTTGCACACGCGAACAGCAGCCCGCAGTACATGATTGTCCTCGAGCCAGAAAGCGTGGTGCTGTTCAAATTCCAGAATGGGCGCGCGCAGCAGGGAACAATCGTTGGCCGTGACGCACTTGCATCCGTGGCCGCGCGATTTGCGTGGCCGGCTAATTCTGCGAAAGGATCACCTGTTCGATGCGTATTTGCCCGGAGTTTTTTGCCGAAGCTCGACGAGTGCACCTATCGCTCTGCGCTGCTACGAGAGCGATGATCCCTGGCCCTTGGGGACAGACCAATCCGGATTGAGCGCGTTCTTCACGCCCACCAGAAATTTCTTTACCGGGGCGCTTTCACCAGGTATCGAGAAGCAAACAACAGCGAAGGCTTTCTATTTGGCTGCGGTGCTGCCAAGAGATAAGTACAAGTTGTGGATTTTTGCCAGTGTCGATGAACAGGTCCGACTTGCTGGACGGGGTCACGGATCAAACCGCGGCAAAGAGGGAACTGGGGCAGCGACATTGCGGCCGTGCGGAGCGGTTGCGGGCTGGGTTTGGCAGGTGTTGGTCACTGGTAACGGGGGATGGTGCCGCCGAAACCGTGCAAGCTTTCGAAATTGCAGATCGCGAACCCATTGCCATAGGGCAGCCAGCAGAGTTCAGCGGCGAGATCACGGCGCTGTGGTCCGATTCGGATGGAACCGGCGCCATCGCAGTCCTGCAGAATTCGGGAACTGGGAAATATGAGGCTTACCGGCTTTCCATTATTTGTGGCCAGTAGTCTGCTTTGGGCCCGGATCGATGGCGCGGCCACGGGGCCGCATTATGGAGGGACTCTGCATGTCGAGATGCGGGCCGCAGCCACGTCTTTGGACCCTGGCGACTCCAATCAGCCGGACTGGTTCGGACTCCGCAATCTGTCCAGCCTAATGTTTGAGACTCTGGTGATATTGGACGAGCAGGGCAGGCCTGAGCCGGCACTGGCAAGTTCCTGGCAGGCTGAACCTGGCAACCAGCGATGGCAGTTTTTCGTGCGCCCTGGAGTTACGTTCCAGGACGGCGCGCCAGTTACTCCGGACGCTGTGGCTGTTTCCCTGCGAAGAGCGAACCCGACCTGGAAAGTATTTTCCGAAGGCGAAGCTGTCGTCGTTGAACGTGACTCTTCGGCTCCCGATCTCCCTGCCGAGCTCACTTTGCCACTAGAATGCATTGTCAAGCGCGAGAGCGGAAAGATTTCCGGCAGCGGACCCTTTGCTGTTTCCCAGTGGGATCCGGGGAAGAAGCTTTTTCTGGCAGCACGCGACGACTATTGGGGTGGCCGAGCGTTCCTGGATGCGATCGAAATTGCGATGGGCAGAGCTTTTGGCGAACAGGCGATCTCGTTCGATCTCGGAAAGGCGCACGTGATAGAGCTCGCACCGGGACAAGCGCATCGTGCGATAGCGGAGGGCCGCGATCGAGAATTCAGTGCCAATCGAACTCATTGCGCTGATGTTTAGCCGCGATTCGCAGTCGCCGGAGGACGCGCGACAGCGTCAAGCTTTCGCGCTCAGCATTGACCGCGAGCTGCTGAATACGGTCGTTCTGCAAGGAGGCGGAGAACCGGCTGGCGGACTTTTGCCGAATTGGATGAGGGGCTACGGTTTTCTTTTTCCGGCATCGATCGACCTGGAGCTTGCACGGCAGGTGCGCAGCGAAATTCCGCACACCACCGCATGGACTCTGGGCTACGATTCGGCCGATGCCACGGCACGTGTGATCGCCGAGAGAATCGTCCTCAATGCTCGCGATGCTGGACTGGGGGTGCAGACCACTAGCGCGAGTAGCCCCGACCTGCGTCTTATAAGGGTGCCGTTAGTCTCTCTCGACGCACGGATCGCTCTTGGTGACCTAGCCGCGAGAGTTGGTCTTCCAGCACCTAAACCCGCTTCAAATTCGGTTGATGATCTCTATGGGGCGGAGAGCAAGCTGCTGGAGTCGCAACGGGTAATTCCCTTGCTCCATCTGCGTACTGCGTACGCGGTGTCTAATACGGTGAAGAACTGGAGGACAACCGGCGACGGGAACTGGCGCTTGCCCAATGTCTGGCTGGGCGTGGGGAAGCTATGATTTTGCGGCGCAAACTTCTGGCCGTGTTCGCGCTGACGGTTCTGGTGTCGGTAGGGGCGGTGGCGTGGAGTATTTGTCGTTGACCCGTCGAGCTTTTGAAAAAGCGAATGAGGAGCGCAGCGCGGCTCTGGTCGCGCAATTCGGCGCGAGTTCCATGGTCGCGGTGAAGAAGTCGTTCATCGGGTGGAAACTATTGCAGCGAGCGAAGTCGCGGCTCGCATGGCCCTCGCCTTAAGCCGTGGTTCGCCCGACTACGGCGCATATCTCAACGAAGCCCGGGCGGTTGCTGACGATCAACAGCTGGATTTTCTTGAATTCGTCGACGGCCAAGGCACGATCATTTCATCCGCACAATGGCCGGCCAAATTCGGCTACAAGGAAACTCTCATCCTTGAATCGACCATGCCCAAAGATGCTTTCCTGAAGCAGGAGAATTGCCGGATGGAGCGGCGCTCGGGCTGTTTGCCGTTAGAGAGGTGAACCTTGGGGAGAAGCTCTTTTCGTGGTCGGAGGCCGGCGGATCGATCAGGCCTTCCTCGCGAGCCTGGAGTTGCCAGCGGGTATGCGAGCTATGTTTTACCAGAATCTGGGGAATGGCTTTTCTCCGCAGTTCTTGATTGACCGTGCGGGCACGGTGCAACAAGCGGATCGAATCGCGCCAATTATTCAGGAGCTACAGCAACAGCGGCGGGAGACCTCGACACTGGTGCATTGGTCTTCCAATGCGGCTGATGACGAAACTATTGACGCTATCCCGCTCAGCGGACGGGACAGCCAACTGCTCGGCGTGCTGTTGATTGGCAATTCACGTCGCCCGTATGTTGAGCTTCGCCAACACATCCGCTCCGCCGCGTTATTGTCCGGAGCGGCCGGTATTTTCTTGGCGATTCTGCTCAGCGGATGGGCGGCGGGACGGGTCACGCGCCCCGTGGAACAACTCGCTCGAGGGCACGCGAAGTCGCTTCTGGCAACTGGAATACGCAAGTGGAGGTGGCTGCGTCCGACGAGATGGGAGAGTTGGCGGAATCGTTCAACCGCATGACTCGCGAGCTGCTGGCGCAAAGAGAGCATTTGGTTCAGGCTGAACGGGTCGCGGCGTGGCGCGAGTTGGCCCGACGCCTGGCGCACGAACTGAAGAACCCTCTTTTCCCGCTGCAATTGACGGTCGAGAATTTACTGCGGGCACGGCAACAGAGCCCGCAGCAGTTCGAAGAGATCTTTCAGGAAAGCGCCTCTACGCTGCTGGCGGAGATCGCGAATCTCAAAGCTATCATTTCGCGCTTCAGCGAGTTCTCGCGGATGCCCAGCCGCAATTCCAGCAGATACAACTTAATGATGTTGTGCAGAATGTCAGCCGTTTGTTTCAAGCCAGCTGCATGCTCCAGAGCGGGCGCCGATTGAATGTAAACTGGAATTGGCCGAATCCATGGAACCAATCGCCGCCGATCCTGACCTGCTGCACCGGGCTCTCTCCAATCTGGTGTTGAATGCGATGGATGCTATGCCTGAGGGCGGCGCGCTTACGCTGCGCACATGCCAGGACGGCGGGCTTAGCTACGTTGAAGTTTCGGATACGGGAACCGGGCTCACGCAGGAAGAGTGCGAGCGATTGTTCACTCCGTACTACACCAGCAAGCCGCATGGCACTGGGCTTGGCCTTGCCATCGTTCAATCGGTGATTAGGGATCATGGTGGCAGGATCAGCGTCCGAAGTGAGTCCGGACGCGGGACGACTTTCGTGATCGAACTGCCGCGCAATGCGGACAAACTGCAAACCACCAGCCAGTCACTGGGCGCATCCGCGAGGAGCCACTAGTGTCGCAGAAAGCCAATCTGCTGATTGTGGATGACGAGCCCAACACTCTGGCCTCGCTTTCACGGGCATTCCGCCTGGCGGGCCACGAAGCGACGGTTTGCGATAACGCGCTGAAGGCGCTGGAATTTGCCAAAACGCAAAACTTTGATTTGATCTTCTCCGACGTGGTCATGCCCGGCAAGGACGGGCTTTCTTTTCTCGAAGATCTCAGGTCGCAGGGGATCACGGTTCCGGTAGTCATGATGTCGGGCCAGGCGCACATTGAAATGGCGGTGAGGGCCACGCGGCTTGGAGCTCTCGATTTTCTGGAAAAACCGGTCTCCACGGAAAAGCTGTTGCTCACGGTGGAGAATGTGCTTAAGCTCCGGCGTCTGGAAGCTGAAAACCGGCAGCTTCGACAACGCCTGGGCAAGCATGAAATCGTTTGGACTGCCGAGATCATGCGCAAAGTCATGGCGCAGGTGGAGCGAGTGGCGGCAAGCGAGTCCCGAGTTTGCATTCTGGGAGAAACCGGAACCGGCAAAGAACTGGTAGCGCGCACGCTGCATGAACGCAGTCCACGCTCTTCGGGCCCTTTTATTACGCTGAACTGCGCTGCCGTTCCGGCTGAGCTGATCGAGTCGGAACTCTTCGGACACGAGAAAGGATCATTTACCGGGGCGGCCGCACGTCACACGGGAAAATTTGAACAGGCGGAGCACGGCACAATCTTCCTGGACGAAATCGGCGATATGCCTCTATCCATGCAAGCCAAGTTGCTTCGAGTGCTTGAGGAAGGCGAAGTGGAACGCATTGGCGGGGACAAACCCATTTCCGTGGACGTGCGCGTTCTGGTGGCAACTCATCGAAACCTGGAGGCTCTGGTGCGCGAGGGCAAGTTTCGTCAGGACCTTTTTCATCGGGTGTACGTGTTTCCCCTGATTTTGCCGCCCCTGCGCGAACGCCGGGAAGACATTCCGGCCCTGGTGGAACACTTTTCCCGACAGGTCTGTGCTCAAAATAATTGGAAGCCGATTGCTTTCATGCCGGAAGCGATTGAAGCGCTTGCGGCGTATCCTTGGCCAGGCAACGTCCGCGAGCTGCGCAATGTAGTGGAGCGGCTGATGCTGCTGGCGACCGATGGTGAAGTAACAATAGATACCGTCCGTTCTGCGCTACTTTCTACCCCGATCATTTCGCCGGCACAGGCAGCAGGCTCAGGAATTTTGGCCGAGCGGGTGCAGGGTTTCGAGCGCGAAGCGATTCTCGCTGAGCTGAAGCGGAGCAATTATCACATCACGAACGCAGCCAGATCGCTTGGCTTGGAGCGCAGCCATCTCTACAAGAAAGCCGAGCAACTCGGAATCGATATTCAGAAGCAACGGCGGGAAGAAGAGTCAGACATTTCCCAGGGATGAAGGGACTACCATTCTCCCGCCGCCTCATTTGATTTATGCTGTCCCACTTGGAACATTTTGATTGGAGGGTACGTGATTCGAATTTATCGGCCTGTCCTCGTCATTATTCTTCTTACAGTCGCCTGTGGCTTCTCGCTTCTGGGCGTCAGCCAGGCACAGCAGTATCCACAGAACATGTATCAGGAAATGCGCTGGCGCATGATCGGACCGTTTCGTGGCGGCCGAACTCGGGCCGTCGCTGGCGTAGCGAGCCAGCCCAATCTTTTTTATATCGGTGCGGTGAATGGCGGAGTGTGGAAGTCCGATGATTATGGCCGCACCTGGATACCGATCTTCGATCAGCAGCCTACGCAATCGATCGGCGCAATCGCAGTAGCTCCATCGGACCCCAATATTATTTACGTCGGGTGCGGCGAAGGGCTGAACCGTCCCGACCTCGCGATCGGCAATGGAATTTATAAGTCCACGGACGCGGGAAAGACGTGGACCCATCTTGGCCTGCGCGACGGGCAACAGATCCCCGCGATGGTCGTCGACCCGCGTGACCCGAATAAGTTGTTCGCCGCGGTCCTCGGGCATCCCTATGGTCCGAACTCAGAGCGTGGCATCTTTCGCTCGACCGATGGGGGCAACACTTGGCAGAAGGTCCTGTACAAGGACGAGAACACCGGCGCTTCTGATATTGAGATTGACCCTTCGAATCCTGACGTGCTCTACGCGTCTCTGTGGGAAATGCGCGAGGGGCCGTGGGAGGATAACAACCAGTTTCAGGGAACAGGCGGCGGCCTTTTCAAGTCCGCGGATGGCGGTAGCACCTGGCATCCGCTAACCAAAGGCCTGCCCAACAACCTCAAGCAAGTCAATGTGGCAATCGCAGCCAGTGAGCCAAGCCGTCTGTATGCTACTGTGGCAACAACGGAACACGGAGAATATGGTTCTGGCGCCGGACTAGGCGTGTACCGCTCTGATGATGGGGGTGAAAACTGGCACGCGGCGACGAGCGATCCGCGCCCCGCGATGCGCATCGGCGGCGGCGACCTTCCAATTCCACGGGTGGATCCGAAGAATCCTGACGTAGTGTACAGCGTGAGCATCGTGGTCGTGCGGTCCACGGATGGGGGCAAAACCTGGACGAGCATTCGCGGCGCTCCTGGCGGAGACGACTACCAGAACCTCTGGATCAATCCCAATGATCCAAACATTATTCTTGTGGTCAGCGATCAAGGCGCCATTGTGACCGTGAATGGCGGACAAACCTGGAGTTCGTGGTACAACCAGCCGACTGCGCAGCTATACCACGTGGGGATTACGAATACGTTTCCCTACCGGGTTTGCTCCGGACAACAGGAGAGCGGTTCGCTATGCATTTTGAGCCGCGGCAACGACGGCGAGATCACGTATCGCGACTGGCATCCGGTCGCCACGATTGAGTACGGTTACGTTGCGCCCGATCCGCTTGATCCCGATGTTGTCTACGGCGGCGGCAGGAGCGAGGTTTCGAAATATCATTGGTCTACTGGGCAGGTGCAAAACGTAACGCCTATCCCTGTCCGAAATGAGAAATACCGAACCGACCGCACCGAGCCTACACTGTTCTCGCCGATTGATCCTCACATTCTTTATTTCTCTTCCAACGTTCTGTTCAAGACGACAGATGGCGGACAGACGTGGCAAGCGATCAGCCCGGATCTCACACGCGAGAATCCCGGAGTCCCGCCCAGTGTGGGTGCGCTTGCCGCTAAGAATCCCGATGCCGGGAAGCAACGAGGCGCGATCTATGCACTCGCTCCGTCTTTCAAGGACGTAAACACTCTGTGGACCGGAACCGATGACGGCCTGATCTGGATGACGCGCGATGGAGGGAAGAATTGGAACAACATCACGCCGCCGGAATTGACCGCCTGGAGCAAAGTGACTCAGATCGAAGCTTCACATTTCGACGATCAATCCGCGTACGCATCCGTGAGCCGTTTTCGTATCGATGACCTTCGCCCTTACATCTACCGGACTCACGACGGCGGCAAGACATGGAAGTTGATCACCGACGGGCTTCCGGCAGATGCGCCCGTTGACACGGTGCGCGAAGATCCGGTCCGCAAGGGCCTGCTGTTTGCGGGCACCGAAACCAGCGTCTGGGTTTCGTTTGACGACGGCGATCACTGGCAGTCTCTGCAGTTGAACCTGCCACACACCTCGATGCGCGACTTCGGAATTCACGAGAACGATCTGATCGTCGCGACCCACGGACGATCGTTCTGGATACTCGATGACATCACACCCTTGCGGCAACTCGCCGAAGCAACAGCCAATTCGGGCGGCTATCTTTTCAAACCTGAAGCGGCTTACCGCGTGCGGCGCAGCACGAATCCTGATACGCCGATCCCGCCGGATGAACCGGCTGGCCAGAATCCTCCCGATGGCGCAATTCTCGATTACTTCTTGCCGCAAGCTGCATCCGGACCGGTGACGCTTGAGATCCTCGATGCGCAAGGAAAGCTGGTGCGCCAGTTCTCCAGCGCGGACAAACCGGAGGTGAGTCAGGCGGACCTCGAGAAGCAGCTGATTCCGCTCTACTGGATCCGCATGCCGAAGATTGTTTCAGCGAGCGCTGGCATGCATCGCTGGGTGTGGGATTTGCACTATCCTTCACCCGACTCCGTGCGACACGAGTATCCGATCTCGGCGGTGCCTTACGACACACCCAGATCTCCTCTCGGCCCGACCGCGCTGCCCGGAGAATACACCGCGCGACTCGCCGTAGACGGGCACACTTTCACTGCACCGCTCACGGTAAAGATGGATCCGCGTGTAACCGCGCCTTCTTCCGGCATCGACCAACAATTTGCTGTGGAAATGCGGTTGGCTTCGGAGTTGACTGCAAGTACGGAAGCGGTGACACAGGCGCATTCGGTTCTCGATCAGTTGCATAAGATCGGAAGTCAGGCCAATGGCGCGCTCGGGCAATCGATCAAAGCGCTGGATCAGAAAATAGAAATAATTTTGCGAGGGCCAACGCCGGCCGCCGCCGGTGCCTCAGCGGAACCGACTCTTACGCGTGCGAATGGCGCGGTGGGCACGCTCTACGGCAGTGTAGGGCAGGCCGATGCTCCACCGACTGCGGCTCAGGCAAACGCTGTGGCGGATACTGAACGTGACCTTTCCGCCGTGATGAAACAGTGGGAGGAAATCAGGAAGTCCGATCTGCCGGCGCTCAATCGCCAGCTTAAGAGCGCCAATTTGCCGGAGATTGGTCTCGAATCGAAGGCGCAGATGGGGGGAAGGCCGGGCGACTTGGAATAAGGGGCAGGTCGTTTCGTTGCTGTCTGCGGTTAGGGCAATTCTCGCGTGATTCCCAGAATGGAACAGTCTTTACTGTTTTGAATGGCCGGGGACATCCCTGACATTTTAGACCGGGCACATCCCTGACACTTTTTGCTCCGTTTCCGTGAGGGGATGGGGTGCAGGGGAAGGGGAAACTTCCCCTTCCCTTGCTCCGGCCACGTAGAAGCTGCTCGGTTCGGCAGCGCTCTCTCCCTCGGCATCTTTCTTTGGCGGCAGCGGCAAAACCCGCCGTCGCCAGCTGTCAAACCGTGCCAGCGGAACATCCGCGAAATAGACCGTATACCAGCGCTCGTCGATGGGCAACAGGCCCACGCGCTCGCCCCACAACACCTCGCTCAGAAATACATCGTGCCGCTTCTGCCAGCGAAAATGTCCGTGCGCGCGCACGCTGCGCACCAGCATCGTCGCCGGATATTCCGGCTCCGGCACCCGCGCCGGATACGGCCGCGGCGAGGGCTCATACAGGCTGGCCGGCGTTTCCATCGCCAAGGCTTCATGCGGTCGCACTTCGTTGTATTCCTGGCGGAAGTTCTCCAGCGCTCGTTGTTGCGCCCGCCGATCCTGGGCGGGCGGCATCGCCACCTCCTGCTTCAGGGTGCGATGCATGCGCTCGTGCCGTCCGTTCTGCTGCGGCTGTCCCGCCTCAATCCGCTCCGCCACGATCCCCAGCTTGATCCACCACACCGCCAGCCGCGACAAGCCGGCGATCGCCGTGCTGGCAAAGGGTGGCCCGTTATCGGTGCGAATCGCTTGCGGTAATCCATACTCGCGAAACGCCGCTTCGAAGATGGCTTGCACCCGCGCCGTGTCCGTCTTGGCCACCGCCTGGCAGCGCAGCAGATAGCGGCTGTGCGCATCCGAGATGGTCAAGGGATCGATCCGCTCCCCGTCCCCGGTGCGGAACCAGCCCTTGAAATCCGCGCACCACACCCGGTTCGGCCCGTCGGCATGCGCTAGCGGCTGCGTGTAGGGCGCCGTCTTGCGCCGCTTTTTACGCGCCACCACCAGCCCTTCCCGCTTCAGCATCTCGCCCATGGTGCTCGCCGCCGGCCAGCTTGGCCCCGGTTGGTCCCGCTCCAGCACCCGCTTCAACTTGCGCGGCCCCCACCGCATGTGCGCCTGCCGCAACTCCAACACCCGCTGCTCAATCTCCGCCGGGGTTTGGTTGGGGTGCCGCTGCGCCGCCCGGTTTCGTTCCAGCAGCCCTGCCACCCCACCGCTCCCGGTACCGCCGCAGCCATACATACCCGGTTTCCCGCGTTACCCCGAAGCTCTGGCACAGCTCCGTCATGGTTTGCTCATCCCGCTCATACTCAAACACAAACCGTAGTTTCTCTTCCATCACACTGCTCGCTTTCCATGGCATGCGCTGTTTGTAACCCGCGCGCGCCATCTTTTGCAGTGTCAGGGATGCTCCCGGTCTGTTTTGTCAGGGATGCTCCCGGTCTGTACCAGTACTGGTACCCCCCCTTTTATTATGCAAAATCCTGAAAAGACAAGATTTATTTTACGACCACCTGCTAGATCTTTGAGTTTAAAGGAGTTAAACGCAAAATCTAGAGAACATTGGAGTTATGCCAGCCCCGTCGTTCCATTTTGGAACGGAGTAGGTATTTTGGATCAGGGTTCGGAAGCCGAGCCGTCGCCTGGGTCGGGTTGTCAAAGATCCATCATTATCTTGTAGATAATGTATGCCATGAAATGTTATCTGGTTTGAAGCGCACAGTCAATGAGAGAGGGAGGCCGCGAAGAGACTATCCAGGGACGTTCTGGATAAATTCGCATAGGAGTGACAAACCTCGTCGTCCCCACCTTTACACGTAAAGGTGGGCCAGCCCGCCCTCACTGATCGATTCGCTGCGCGCCCTCTTCCTCGTGCGGATAAACGAAGCTGTGACCGCCGGCCTCGTCGTCTCCCACATTTACAAAAAAACGCAAAGGTGGGCCAGCCCCGGTAAGATGTTTACGATCCGCCAAATACTTGGGGAATTATCGCATTTGGCGTCTTACACCCGCCTATTCGTGTTAAGCAGCTGGTGTTGATTGCAAATGCTTTGGCTCGATCTCCACGTAATACGCACGAGTCCATAGTTACGACTCCCCAAGAAAATCGGCCAGTAGGCTTGCGGTACGCAGAATAATGGGGCTTGCAGGTTTCGGGCCCGCTCCCTTGGTATACCGTTGCTCCAGTCCCAGGATGTATGACACCATCAGCGTCGCGGTCGTCGTCTACCTCCACCCAAATGTGAATGTCAGACGCGATATTCTTCTTGAAGTCGACCTGGACGGCGATCCCACTTCGGGGGGCTAATCTTAATCGTTGCAATAATTTGTTTTCGCCACGCCATCCCACGCCGCATGTTTGCTGATCGCAACTAGTACTCCAATTTGAAACGCGAGCTTGTTCCAGATGCGAACGCCACTCGACAAACCCGGTGCTGCCCACGTTAATTCTTATCACTTCTGCCAGGAAGCGATCCAGGCTTCTTCGCGGTAACTCAGCGACCAAGTACAGGGTCGCTAGCAAACCGAGTATCAGCCCAGAAACGGCGACGAGGATAGCTCTCCTCATTGGCAAGGGAAGTACTCGCTATTACAGCTATTGCATGAATTTTGTGATCCATCCCATGGCGCAAGCCAAGGATCAAGTTGCGTGTCAATCAGAGGATCGGCTCCCGGACTGGCCGGTGGCCCACTCAAGCCGTTCTTTGGCTTGAGTGGGTCCGTTTCACTGCCGGACAGAGTTTTCCTTCCGCCCTTTCCCGCTTTCTTGCAGTCCACTCGCATTCGATCTCCACTATCCCGGCACAACCCGTGGCGTACTGGCGGAAACTGCTCCACTCCCAGTCCTCCGCAGCCGCGCACAACCCACGCTTCACCGGGTTGCGATGAACGTAGCGCAGTTTCTCTACAAACTGAGCTTCACTGCGGACATTGAAATCGTAATAGCGTTTTTGCCAGAAATGCTCCGCCTCGCCAATCAATCGGCGCGATACGCCCTGCTTCAACGATTTGATCGCGTCGGCAAGCGTGCCTTGTCGCGGTTCGCTGAGCAGGAGGTGGACGTGCTCGGGCATGACGACGTAACCGTAGACGCAGAGTTCGGAACTGCGGCGCACCCGTTCCAGCCCGGCCTCGAATACTTGCCCGGAGATGGGAGCCGCGAACAAGACACGGCGATGGTAGCAGCAGAAGGTCACGAAGTGAGTCTGCCCGGACGCTTGGAATCGTTTGAGTCCCCAAGGCACGACGCCAGCTTACGCCGGAGAACATCCCCACTCAAGCCAAAGAACGGCTTGAGTGGGCCACCAGCCACGACATGAAGGCGATTGCACCGGTAACCAACACTCCGCGAGGCGTGTTTTTCATTGTGATTTCTCCTTGCTCTCTGGCGTATCTAGTTAACTGGATCTGTGGCCTTCTGGATCCTCGCTTCTCGACCTGGCTCGGTTAGCGACGGAATCATCCATGTGCCACCGAAGCTCGTTTCACCTTGCGGGAACTTCAGGGGATAGCCTCAAACGCGGTCCCACAGCCGGCTTGGCAAGACTGTCCGGTGCCGCCGTAGAGAGTGGTGCCGTACAGTGCGCCCCCAGTTCCAAAAACCAGCTCAAGCGGACCGCGACCGTCTGGAGAGCCCTTGAAGCTGTACAACAGATCTAGCGTCCAGCTGCCCCCTTTTTGCTTTGGCGGCTTCAGCCGCACGATTCCTCCACTCAAAGTGTACAAATTGCCGAGTGAGTCAAAAACCAGTCCCTGGGGATCTCTCCCGTCGTTGCCTCCTTGAAAACTGTGCAGCACGGTCTCGATCCAGCGGCCACTCTGCCTGGCCTGGGCTAGCCGGAAAACCACACCGAATCCGTTGCCACTACCGCCCGATACCGCCGTGCCGTAAAGTGAGCCCTTGGTGTCGAAGATGAGGCCGCCGTCGGGACCAGCTCCGTCGTTGCCGCCGGTGAAACGATGCAGCATTTTCTCTGTCCACGTGCCACCTGTCTTCGTGGGCGGCTTGAGCTCAAAGGCTGTTCCGCACCCAGGGCCCTGGCAACCTGCGCTTCCGCCCGAGGGTGTCGTTCCGAAGACGTCGCCCGCGCTGTCGAGCACCAAGCCGCCGTTGGGATTGGCTCCATCCGTACCCCCCGCGAAGCTGTGCAGGACTTTCTCCGTCCACTTGCCGCCCTTCGTTTTCGGAGGACTCAATTCGAACACCGCTCCGCAATACTGATAGAAGTCGTTGCAGCTTGTCCCTTTGCCGCCGCCAAACTCCGTTGCTCCATACAGATTGCCGGCATTGTCAAACACCAGATTCCCACTCGGGAGGTAGCCTCGCTTGGCGGTTGGAAAGCTGTAAAGTATGGTCTCCGTCCACGCTCCTCCTTTCTTTCGCGGGGGAGCCAATTCGTAAACCGTGCCGCAACCGGCGAGCGCACCTAACAGCACGCAATCCCCAGTGCCGCCGTATCCGGTGACGCCATAGAGATTTCCTGCGGCGTCGAGAATTAGGCCGCTGGTGGGCACGGAAGCATCGTTGGACTGTTTGCCCTTGAACATTCGGATCAAGGTTGCGGTCCAACGGTCGCCTTGCTTGGCTGGGGGCGAAAGCTCGTACACTGCTCCGCACTCGCCGCCGAACGGAGCACAGCTCGGGGGACCTCCATCCGTGGTGGCCACATAAAGATTTCCTTGTTGGTCGAACACCACTCCGCCTGCGGGTAGCGAGCCGTTATTTGGGCCGCCCTTGAAGCTGTAAAGCACTTTCTCCTTCCAACTGGCAGAGGCGGACGAAACGGACACCAAAACGATTCCGAACCAGACCAATACGCAGATTGCAGGCCGACCGCAGTGTTTGAGAGTCACGAAGAAGAACCTCCCGAGTAAAAGGGATGGAGCAACGCGGGGGGAGCGGGAGTCCCGTATCTTACCTCTGATCCGCGCTGGCGTCCACTAGCGTTCATGTTCGTTCTTCGTCGAATCTGACTACTCTTTGCCACAAACCCTACTTGATTGCGGTCCAGGTGGAACCGCCAACACACTCCCACAAGGTATACAATTCATTGGTAACATTACAGTTGCTGCCATTAGTGCAGCTGTAAAGGCTTCCCGCTGCGCAGCTACCAGAAGGCTTTGCCGACCCCACGAGCCAGCTAATCGCTCCCGCCGTAGAACTGTGATTGACACTGGTGGTGAAGCGGGAGTGTCCGATAGTTGAGCCACCTCCTGTAACCGGTTCACCAACGATGTACGTTCCCACATTCGAATCGGTTAGAGTCGTGCCCGTCGGGACATCATTGATGCTATTTCCGGGACACGTGCCTGGGCTTCCTGTACATGTCAGCCCAAGAATGGTCAAGTCGTTCACGTTATGAGCCGTGCTGATTGTAATGACATCCTTCAATCCGCTCCCTTGGACATTGAAGAGAATATTGTTATAGGCAGAAGCTTGGTACCCGATGAGAATTCCATCTTGGGACGAGTTACCGCTGATGTAGACATCTTCAAGACTATTGTTAGGCGAGTCTAGGTAGATGGCAGGAGTAGTTTCCGATCCACTCATGGCGCAGCTTAGCCCGTGGATACCACGAGTCTGGTTCAGGTTACTGTGCAAACCCGTATCGCTGTTAAAGGCTTGGAGGCATACTCCACTACCAGAATAAGAAATATTGGTATACGGCCCGTTAAGGGGTTCAAATCCACCCACTCAAGCCAGAAAACGGCTTGAGTGGGCCACCGTCCTTTCTCTCAGATCCTACTCGCGAGGGTGCCCTGCCCTTGTCTCTCGGTTTTGGAGAGACAGGGCGGGGTTTTCACTCTGAATAATGATTGGACTCCGTCAGTCCCCGGAAAGAACGCGGAAGGCACTGCCAACTTGTTCATTCTAGGAGCGCCAAAGTTGTCTCGCAAAACGTCGCGTTGGGTTATTCTTAACCTATGGCTGTGAACTTGGCGAAAATGGCACAAAAGATGGCCCAGGCGGCGCGCGCGGGGCTAGCCATCGAGAAAAAGCGCTTGCAAGAGATTCTTGCCGAGCGCCAGAAAAAGTCCGTATCTTCCTCGCGGTGACTCGTCCCACATTGACGTTCATTGCCGGGGCAAACGGTTCCGGCAAGACCACTTTGACCCGTTGGAACGAGGAACTGTTCAAAGAAATTCCGCTCCTCGGTCCCGACGCCGTAGCGAATACACTCCAGGCAAAAGCGACCAAAAAGTTTCCCATCGCGGCAGCCCGCTACGTCCTCAAATCTGCGGCGGATCACCTGAAGAATGCCGAGAGTTTCGTCGTTGAAACTACGCTGGCGGGAAAGAACTGTCTGCAAATGATGCTGGGCGCGAGAAACCGCGGCTTCGAAATCGTGCTGGTCTAGATCGGAACGGAAAATGCCGAGATCAATCTAGCTCGAATTAGAAACCGGGTTTTGGCGGGAGGGCACGACGTCCCAGAACTCAACTGGCGTTGCTGGCGCCGAGGGTTTTTTCGGGAACTCCGACCAGCGTCTTCTCCACTAACTCAGAGCAATCGTGCAGCTTTTGCAGCGGCGCGCGGATCTTGTCGGCCTCAACCTTGGCGCCGCGTTGTTCGGCCAGGGTCATGACGCGTTCCGCGTTTTGCTTTACCGAGCAGCCAACCTCGAGCAGCACGACCATGGAGTCGGCGTGCAGCTTCCACAACGATGCGGAGTTCTCGGCGCGCTTGAGTTCCTCAAGTTCCGTGGTCATGCGAGCGACCACCGCGACCAGGCGCAACATCACGCGGGCAACTCCGGCTCGCAGGCTCTTCTCTTCCAGATAGTCGGCGCAATAGGCATCCGCTTCGGCGGATGTGAGCAGCAGATTGAAGAAGCGCATGGGAATAACCTGGCGGAATTTTGGGTCGGCCACGCGTACGAAGATGCGAATCGATTCCTCGATCCTGAGCAGCTTGCTTTCCTCGGTGGAAATCTGCTGCGGAGTTACCGCCAGGCGCATGGCTGGAACGTCCAGCACCGGACGCCGGCTGGGAAAAGCCGCCACCTTGGCTGCCTGCTTAACCTCCGCCTTCGCCGGGGGCCGTACCAGGCGCGGGCTGCGGCGAATGGGCGGCCGCTGATCCAGAGTCTTTTTCAGTTTCGATACGCGCCGGAACTTGTCGAGAGCAGTGCCGTAGTCGATGCGCAGCAGTTCACTCTCTTCCAGCGCTGCCACATGTTCTACCGTGACGTCCACGCCGTCGACGTTGCCGAGAATGCTGCCACCCTGTTCCTCGACCACTTCGGCGAAGTTTTTGATCTCAGCCGCCGACTGATGGAACAAGGCGTCAAACTTCTTGCCAAAGGCAGTGTTGTAAGGCGCGATGGTGGCTAAAACGCCAGGATGATAGAAGCAAGTATCAAAAGACTGCTTGAGTTCGCGCACGCGAGGAATGATGCCGGATTCGAGCAGCGCATTGAGGTCGCGAAAACCTTCTGCCTCCTGCTGCAGCTGATCGAATAGGCGCAAGGTTTGCATGTGATCGTCGGTGAGTAAAGGAACGTCGGCGTCAGCGAGGATCTCAAGCAACGCGATCTCGAATGGAGCAAGCGGGAGCGAACCGTCTAGGCCGTAGCCGCGGCGCTCCCACTGGCCGGGCACGCGCGGATGACGATAAAGGAAAGTGGTTACCAGGTCGGTCTTGTCGCGATGGACCTCGCTGGTATCTTTGTTGCGAATAAAATATCGCAGCATCGCTTCGGCGATTTCCGGGTCGGTGTCGGGCGTGAACGCCCGTCGCAGCATAGCGGGAGTAATGGCCAAGTCGAGCAGACGCAGCCAGCGATGCATGCTGGACAAAGTTTCGAGCACACTAGCATCGCTCTGCAGGGAGATCGCCTCAAGGCCGGCAGGAACGGGAACTTCCCCACGCACCGCTTCCTGCAAGAGCTTCTCATAGAAGCCTTGCACCGTGGCCAGAATAGCCAACTCCCACTTCGGATCCTCTACCACCAGTCGCTCCCGCGCACTAATCCCTTGAATTTTAAGGAGAGGGCCAAAGCTTAGTAAAAACTAAGCTTGGCCGGTGTACAAGCGTGTCGTAGGGACAGGACACCAACTAGATACCGGACATGACCTAAGGTAACCTTGCGCTAAATGCTTGAAAGGAGTGCATTTCCGAAAAAGATTTTTACCGATTAAAAATGGGCAAACAACGTTATAATGCTTGGGTGTTCAGATGATTTTGAGAGGAATGGATACCATGGAATGGACAGCACCGAAGTTTGAGGAAGTGGCGTTGAACTGTGAGATCAACTCCTACGCCTCGGCCGCACTGTAATTTCCTGCAAGGATGCGCATAAAAATCCTGGGCTCGGCCGCGGGAGGCGGTTTTCCGCAGTGGAACTGCAACTGCCGCAACTGTCGGTCACTGCGTGCCAGGACCTTCCAGGGCAAGAGTCGTACCCAGACGCAGGTGGCGATAAGCAACGATGATCGCCCCTGGTTTTTGTTGAACGCTTCTCCCGATTTGCGGGCGCAAATCGAAGCGACCCCCGCCCTGCATCCGGGGAACGCGGCGCGGGATTCCCCCATCTCCGGCGTTCTGCTCACCAGCGCTGATATCGACCAGATTGCGGGATTATTGTCTCTCCGCGAATTGCAGCCCTTTCACATTTATTGCACACCTTCGATCCGGCGCATTCTGCAGGAGGACAACAGCGTGTTCGCCATGTTGAATCGCGTACCGGACCAAGTATCATGGACGGACATCAGTTGCGACCGGAGCTTCTGTTTGCAAGGTGAGAGAGGGCTGGGAATCAACTGCTGCGTGTTTTCGTTAGGGAGTCGCTATCCGGCTTATGTTTCGCGGGAGCGATCTCTGGTGCTGAAACCCGAGGAAGCCTTGCTGGGGGTAATGGTGACTTCGTCGTCCGGCAAGCGGTTGGCTTACATGCCTGCGGTTCCGGCGGTCGACGATGCGTTTCTGCATCGTTTGGAGGAAGCCGATCTGCTTCTGTTCGATGGAACTTTTTGGAGCGACGACGAATTGATTCGAGTGCAGGGGAGCGGTTCGACGGCGCGTGAGATGGGTCACATTCCCGTGTCTGGTCCGAAAGGAAGCTTGCGCGAGCTGGCGGGGTTGCGGAAGCCGCGAAAGATTTTTGTGCACGTGAACAACACTAATCCGATGCTGGATGAGTCTGGTCCGGAGTACGCGGAAGTGCGGGCTGCGGGTTGGGAGGTGGCGGAAGATGGTTGGAGTCTCGAGTTGTGATGACAACATCAGAAGAGGTCGGTATTGAAAGCAGCGGCAGAAATCTCGAGCGAGAACTGCGTTCTCTCGGCTGAAGAATTGAAGGCGCGCCTGCGGCAAGTGGGGGAAGAGCGCTATCACCATCGGCATCCGTTCCACCTGATGATGCATGAAGGCCAGTTGAGCCGGGGACAGTTGCAGGCTTGGGCGCTTAACCGCTATTACTACCAGAGCATGATCCCGATAAAAGATTCCATTATTCTTTCGCGCAGTATCGATCCGGATTTCCGTCGAGTGTGGCGGAAGCGGGTGGTCGATCATGATGGCGATGCAACTCAAGAAGGCGGCATTGAGCGCTGGATTAAGCTGGCGGAGGCCACGGGGCTTGAACGCCAACGGGTGCTGCGCGGCGAAGAGGTCTTGCCGGCGACGCGGTATGCGGTGGATGCTTATCTGAGTTTGGTCAGGAATCGGAGTTTCCTGGAAGCGGTAGCCTCGTCATTGACGGAGTTGTTTTCGCGAGACCTGATCGCGTTGCGCATGGATCGTTTGCGGCAGCATTATCCGTGGCTTTCCGGTGGGCTCGATTACTTTACGGCGCGTTTGGACCAGGCTCCGGAGGATGCGCGCTTCGCGCTACAGTGGGTGACCGAGAACGCCCGCACCCGGCCTGAGCAGGAAATGGCAATCGCAGCCTTGCGGGCGAAATGCGATATTCTTTGGGCGCAACTGGACGCGCTCTACTTTGCCTACGTGCAGCCGGGATGGCCGCCGCCGGGGGCGTTTCGGATTCGGGAGTCGTGAGCGTGCCTCGTCCTTCTGCTTCCAGCCAGCCTCGTTTCGCCGCTGGTTGCCGGTGGGGGAGTCAGGGCGAGGAACGAGTCGTGCTGTTTCCGGAAGGCATGATTCGGGTTCAAGGGACTGGGCAGAAAATTCTGGAACTTTGCGATGGGCAACACACGGTTGAGGAGATCGTGACTGCTCTCTCGGCAAGGTACAACAGAGCGGATCCAGCGAAGATTCGCGAAGACGTTGGCAATTTTCTGGAAGCTCTGCAGCAGAAGCGCATCGTCGATTACTAGGAGTCCTCTGGCAGCGCCGGCCTCTTGCCGGCGCTCCAAAGATTCGCGGCACCCAGATTATTCAATGATTCCCAACCCACTGGCGTTGATTGCGGAGATTACGCATCGCTGTCCGTTGCATTGCGTCTATTGCTCGAATCCCTTGCAGATGATTGGAGCGAAGGCGGAAATCTCCACCGACGATTGGATCCGCGTGTTTCAGGAAGCGCGGGGCCTGGGAATTCTCCATCTCCACTTAACCGGCGGCGAGCCCGTTGCGCGGACTGACCTGAAAGATCTGGTCGAGGGCGCGCATGACGCCGGACTTTATACCAATCTGATTACATCGGGGATTGGCTTGTCCGAATCGCGGCTGGCCGCGCTGGTCGGTGCGGGACTCGATCACATTCAACTCAGTTTCCAGGATTCGCGAGACCAGCCGGCGAACTGGATTGCGGGCACGAAAGCACATGCGCACAAAGTCGCTCTTGCAGAAGTGATTCGCGAGTTTCCGATTGCGTTCACCGTGAACCTGGTGGTGCATCGTCAGAATCTCGATCATCTTGAGGAGATGATTAAGTTTGCGGAACGGCTGAAGCCGGATCGTCTGGAAATTGCGCATGCCCAGTATTACGGTTGGGCTTTGAAGAATCGGGAAACGTTAATTCCGACCCGCGAGCAGTTGGAGAATTGCCTGCGCATTGTGGAAGCCGCGCAGCAACGGCTTTCGGGCCGCATGAGAATTGATTGCGTGGTTCCCGATTATTATGCGCGCTACCCCAAAGCCTGCATGGGGGGGTGGGGCCGGTGTTTGATCTTGATTGATCCAGCGGGACAGGCGCTTCCTTGCCACGCGGCGGGAGTGATTCCGGGGATGACCTTTGACAATGTTCGCGAGCATTCGCTCGAATGGATATGGCGAGAGTCGGCCGCGTTCCAGCGTTTTCGCGGTGAACAATGGATGCCCGAACCGTGTCGCAGCTGCGAGCGCCGGGTGGAGGACTTCGGCGGCTGCCGCTGCCAGGCTTTTCTCATCACCGGGGAGGCCAGTGCGACGGATCCAGTTTGCACACTCGCGCCTACGCATCATTTAATAGAGAGTGCTCGAACGATTACAGCCGCCGACGGCGGGCAGGTTGCCTGGTCCTACAGAACCGATCCCGAATAAACAGCCTGCTGAAAAGTGCTCGGTTCGGATCAGGGCATCATCTTACGGGCTGCGGAAAACCTCCGGGCGTCGGAGTTTTGAAAGGGCACGGCTTCCAGCCGTGCCGAAAGACGTTAGGAGGTAATGTCGGCGCGGCTGGAAGCCGCGCCCCTTCAAAGCCTTAAACGCCGATTTGGCGTCTTCTCCGAAGCGCGGCGGAGAGCTCCCAATTGTCTGCGGATTGTAAAAACATTGTCAACAGTTTGTTCCCCCGGCTGATTCGCGCCGCAGTGGTAGTAAGCTTGTTCGGTGTTATTGCGATAAATCAGCAATTCCGGAGCACCTATGATTCGAGTAGAGACGACCCGAGATACCACGCAGCGCGCCCCTGTTACTCTGCAGAAGGCATCACCGTACCTTAGTCCGGGGGCGAACACGATGGAGCGAATTCTGGTGGTAGAAGACGATCATGCCGTGCAGAAGGCTCTGAAGCGTTTGTTCGAGACCGAGGGATTCGAAATTGAAATCAGCGCGGACGGCAAGTCAGCGCTGGAAGCGTTTCGCAGGGCCGCGCCGGCCGCGATTGTGCTGGATTTGCGGTTGCCGCTGGTGTCCGGCCGGGATGTTTGCCGGGAGATCAAACAACAGGCGCCCTCGGTTCCCATCATTGTTCTAAGCGCGGCCAGCGATGTTTCGGACAAGGTATTGCTTCTGGAGTTGGGTGCGGACGATTATGTCACCAAGCCTTTCAGCCCTCGAGAATTGCTGGCGCGGGTACGGGCCGCCTTGCGCCGCACGGTCCGGACAGGAACCGGCGATGTGGTAACTTTTGATGGAATTTCGGTGGACTTCACCAAGATGGAAGTTAACCGCAACGGGGAACTGATAATGCTCACCGCCCAGGAATTCAAGACTTTGAAGTTCCTGATCCAGAACGCGGAGCGGGTAATCTCGCGGGATGAGTTGCTGAATGAAGTGTGGGGTTATCAGAATTATCCCTCCACCCGCACCGTGGACAATCATATTCTGAAACTCCGGCAGAAGCTGGAAAAGGATCCGACCAATCCGACACATTTCCGGACGGTTCACGGCATGGGTTACAAGTTTGTTCGTTGACTCCCAAGGCGGCGAAGGGTTGAGGCGCGGGGAGAGGTGAGAGTGATGAAACTTCGGATGCGGACCAAGTTTCTGCTCTCCATGCTATTGATCTCTGCCGGCCTTACCTGGACGAGCCTGCTGCTGGTGCGTCGCACCGTTCAAGCGCAGGTAACGAAGAGCATCTTCGCGGACCTGCATAACTCGGTTAGCACCTACCAGAACTTTCATCGCGAACGCGAAATTACGCTGACCCACCTGGCTGAACTGCTCGCGGACCTGCCTAATTTGCGGGCACTGATGACCACCCAGCATGAAGCTACGATCCAGGATGGATCTACGGATTTGTGGCGGTTGGGGGGCAGCGATTTATTTGTATTAGCGAACCGAACCGGAAGAGTGGTTGCGTTGCACACGGCTACGCCGGGCTTTTCGCGGGAGATGGCGCAACAGTCACTGAACCGTCCGACGAATCAGGAAGGTTCAAGCCAATGGTGGTTCGGCGCGCAGCATTTGTACCAGGTCTTTCTTAAGCCAATCTACGCGGGTCCGGCGGCAAAGAACAATCTGCTGGGATTTCTGGTGATTGGTTACGAAATTGACGACAGCGTAGCAGCCCAGGTGAGCCGGATCGCGGCCAGCCAGGTAGCTTTTTACTACGGCGACACGATTGTCAGAAGCACTCTTGATCCCACGCATGAGGCAGAACTTTCGCGCCACCCGATCGTGCATTCTGCTCCCGGCATTCCAGAGCCGGAACAAGTTCAACTCGGCGATGAACGGTTCCTGGCCACTTCTTTGGAACTTGCCGCCGACCAGGCTCCCTCGGTGCGCTTGAGCGTACTGAAATCCTACGACCAAGCCACGGCTTTTCTCGACAGTTTGAATCGCTTGCTGCTGTTTGTAGGACTGACCGCGGTTCTCGGCGGCAGTGCGCTCGTGTTTTTCATATCGCACACCTTCACGCGGCCCTTGGGATATCTGGTGGCTGGGGTGCGGGCTTTGGGCAGAGGCGATTTCCACTATCAACTGGACGCGCGTGGCGGCGACGAGGTTGCCGAGGTGACGCGGGCCTTCAATCGAATGCGGGACAGCCTGCTGAAAACGCAACAGGAGTTGATTGATGCGGAGCGATTGGCAACCATCGGACGGATGGCCAGTTCAGTCTCGCATGATCTGCGGCATTCCCTCGCAGCCATCGTCGCGAATGCGGAATTCCTCTGCGAAAGCCGCTTGTCAACCGATCAACGAGAGGAACTTTACCAGGAGATTCGGATCGCGGTAAACCAAATGACGGACCTGATCGATTCTTTGCTGGAGTTCTCGCGCACCCGGGAATCCTTGCGGCGGACGTATGGCAGCGTGAAGGAATCGGCCGAACGCGTGGTGCAGGCCGTGCGCACCCACCCCCGCTTTCACAACGTGCGGATTGCGGTCCGGCAGGAGGGCAACAGCACGGGCTGGTTCGACACCAAGAAGCTGGAACGCGCTCTTTACAATTTGCTGTTGAACGCTTGTGAGGCGATCGCAGGACACGACGGACAGATCAACATCGATTTGCGAGAGGTCGTCGGCGGACTGGAGATTCGTCTCTCTGACAACGGCCGTGGCATCCCCGAGTCGATTCGAGGCAAGCTTTTCGAGCCGTTCATCAGCTACGGCAAGGAAAACGGAACGGGATTGGGGTTGACTGTCGTACAGAAGATTATCCAGGATCACGGAGGAGATGTCATTGTAGAGAAGACTTCCGAGGAAGGGACGGTTTTCTGCATAACTCTGCCCATCATTGCGTCGTCTAACTCGGATAGTGGTGGCGAGGGGCAGCCCCATGTGCCACCGCTTGCCCGAGCAAAAAGGATGCAGTCGGAGTAAGATTTCCCGTTCGGGAAGTGGGGCGCGCAACTTAGTCCAAGACCGTCTCGCAAGTTCACTCGACATCGTTCAACGGACTGCCACAGTCTTCTGGGGGAGGGCGATTTGTGAAGCAGGGGTATGGTTTGCCTCATGGGATGCGCCGAGCAAGCTGGGCCGGGTTGCTTCTGCTACTGGGCAGTATCTCCGGCTGGTCACAGCAATCGAGTCCGGTCACGGCATCTTCGCAAACCGATTCGACTGCAGCCGCGATTCACGAGCTTCAACAACAGGTCAAGGAACTGCGCTCAGCCGTGGCGGAGATGCGCACGGAGGCTGAGCAATACCGCGCCGAGAACGCGGCATTACGACATGAGTTGCAGGCGGCCCGCAACTCGTCAGCGGCAGTGGTTCCGACCCCGGGGAATTCGTACTCATTGGCGCCGTCGGCTGCTGATCCTGCTCCTCCCCAAGCCGCGCAGCCGGGACCAAACCAAACGGCGACGGTGGAAGAGCGTGTGGCATCGCTCGAAGAGTCGACGCAATTGATGAATAGTAAGATCGACGATCAGTATCAAACCAAGGTCGAGAGCGCATCCAAATATCGCGTCCGCCTTTCCGGCATCGTGCTCCTGAATCTTTTTAACAGTCACGGGGCGGCCAACAACGAGGATTTTCCTAATTTCGTGACCGGACCAAGCACTGGGACGGGAAGCTTTGGCGCAACCATGCGGCAGTCGCAAATTGGCCTGGAGGTTTTCGGCCCGACGCTGGCGGGGGCGAAGACCTCCGGCAACTTGCAGGCCGACTTTGCCGGCGGATATCCCAATACATGGAACGGAGTCAACTCCGGAATTTTCCGTTTGCGTACGGCCAGCATGCGGATGGATTGGAAAGACACTTCGGTGGTAGTGGGACAGGATAATAGTTTTTTTTCGCCGCTTTCACCCACTTCTTTTGCGTCTCTTGCTGTTCCCGCTCTTACTTATGCCGGAAACCTGTGGGCGTGGACTCCCCAGGTGCGAATAGAGCATCGATTCGAAATTTCCCCGGATCAGAACATCATGATTCAAGGCGGCATTATGGACAACCTTACTGGCGAGTTTCCGGGGAACTCGTATTTTCGCGTCCCGGGACCGGGAGAGCTGTCGCGTCAGCCGGCTTATGCCATCCGCACATCTTGGACGCACACTCTATTTGGTCAGCCACTGAGCTTTGGCGCGGCCGGCTACTACAGCCGTCAGGAATGGTCCGCCAACTACATTGACGGCTGGGCGGGCATGGCGGACTGGCAGATTCCCCTCGCCCCTCGCGTACTTTTCACTGGCGAATTCTTTCGCGGGCGGGCGATTGGCGGAATCGGCGGGGGCATTAGCCAGAGCGTGGTATATGAAGGCAATCCAAATTTGCCTTATACCCCGGTGCGCGGCCTCGACACCATCGGAGGGTGGTCGCAGCTGAAATTCAAGGCTACGAATACGCTGGAGTTCAATGTTGCGGCTGGGGTCGACAATCCGACGGCCGCGGAAGTACGGGCGGCTGGCAATCCGATATTAGTGCAAAATCGGGGAGGTCTGGTGAACTTCGTTTTTCGGCCGCGCTCCAGCCTGCTGTTTTCCGCCGAATACAGCCGCTTACGATCATTTGAGCTCAACGATGTCAGCAACAGCGCCGACCAGTTCAATCTGATGATGGGAATTTTATTTTGATTGTAAAAACTGCAACCGCTGGTTGGCTGTGCGTGCTGATACTGTGCGGCGGCTTGGCCTGGGCGCAGGACGTTACCGTGACCGCGAATGTCGCGTTGGTGAATGGCGGAAAAAAAAGCAAGCCACACAGCGCGGGTAACGTGGTGTTATGGCTTACTCCGGTTGGAAGTGCAACGCCTTTCAGTTTGCCCACCACTCAGGGCTCCGAGCGGCCGCGCTTGGTTCAGAGGAACAAGAGTTTCGAGCCCCACGTGCTAGTCGTGCCTGTCGGTTCGTCAGTTGAGTTTCCCAATCGGGATCCCTTTTTTCACAACGTGTTTTCGCTTTTTGAGGGCAAGCGCTTCGATCTCGGCCTCTATGAAGCAGGCAGCACGCGCAATGTGGTTTTTGACAAGCCTGGCATTTCTTATATCTTCTGCAACATCCATTCTGAAATGAGTGCGGTCGTGATTGCCGTGAGCAGTCCTTATTACGCAATTTCAGATGCGCGCGGCCGGGTGGCCATTCCGCACGTGCCCTCTGGCCGCTATACGCTGAGAATCTGGTATGAAGATACGCTGCCCGAGGAATTGAACAGCCTGACCCGGGAGGTCACCATTTCCCAGGATGCTTCAAGTCTAGGAGCCATGCGTCTTCCCGCCACCAACCTGCCACCAGGACACACAAACATGTACGGGCGTGACTATCCGCCGGCCCTTCCGGATAGTCCAAGCTATGAACGACACTGAGTGTCAGCAGGATTTCTTCGGGATCAAAGTAACAAAAAAATGACAATTTCGTGATGCTCCTTTGACAATTGCCATTGCGCCCTGCAGTAGGATGCTGCAAACGCAAACGGGTGATCCGCTGCTGGCCCGTTTCCGGCAGGAGGTCCCGCGCGGGACCTCCAATGTTATTTCCTCCTGGGCTTTTCTTCTTTGCCTAGTCTCGGTAGAAACCTCAACCACATGCCTATCGACGCTTCGTTTCTCGCGGCAGAATCCGGCAGAGACTGATGTGAAGTGGCCCGCGGCGACCATTGGTCACGCATGTCTGACCATCGAGCAGACGACCTATAGCATCTTATGGGAAAAATCCAGTTGTATTTAAACGATTTATTGAGTACATTTCCATGACTTGAGGTCAACCTATGAGTGGCATCAGCAGCAGCCTTATCTCTCCCCCGCGATATCGAAATCTGCCTCCGCGGCCACGCTCCGATGACAAGCGGGCCAAGATTGTCGATGCTGCCATGCGGCATTTTGCCGAACAGGGTTACCACGCCGCCCGGGTGGGAGACATTGCCGGGGGTTTGGGCATTGCCAAGGGCTCGATTTTCCAGCACTTCGGCAGCAAGGACGGCTTGTTTTTCGAGTGCTACAAAAAAGCGGCGCGTTCGTTCTCGCCATATTTGAACGTGCCTCCTGAAGTGCGCGAAAGTGGTTTCTTCGGAGTCTTGTACTACTGGCTGGTGCGCACCGAGCACATGCTGCGCGAAGACTGGATTCCCTACCGGGTCTATCTGCTGGGTCAGTACGGAACGGACTTGGCCTTACGGCGCGAAATCAACCGCTTCCTGATCGCCGAAGATCCTTATGGACGGGTGGATTTCGTGCGCTTCGGCCTGGAACGCGGCGAACTCCGCCCGGATCTGGATATTGAAATGGGCGTGTCGATGCTTGATTGGGTGGTTGAACGCTTCCAGGATGCGCTGCTGATCGAGGAGCTTGATCCGGGATTGTTTCGGCGGCAGGGCGACTCCGCGGAGAAAAAAGAGGCACGGATCGCGCAATTTTTGGATGTGTTGAGCCGGGCAATCGGGACAGAACCGAAAGACAATCCTATCAAGACATCCGCCTAAGCGGGCTCCCGGAGCGGTTCTCGCTATGCTCTGGAGAAATCGGCAGGTTTTGGGAGGGCATGACTCGAGTCATGCCGTACATGCCCCTTAATTTGCGGCTTCAGCCGCTGATGGATTCGTGGTTATGAGGTACCAGCCCGTTCCTTTGGACAACCGATGATCCCGCAAAATAAATTGCACAGCATTCTCGCCTCATACGACGCGAACTGCGCCACTGGCGGAAGCGTGGACCATCCCTGCGCCATGGTACGTGGATTCGCGCATTGCCGAGCTCGAAGCTGGGACAGTCTTCAGCAAGACCTGGCAGATGGTCGGACGTGTCGAGCAGGTCGAAGCACCCGGCCAGTTCGTAACCGCGAATGTGGCGGGAGAGCCTATCGTTGTCGTGCGCGGCAACGATGGCCTGTTGCGAAGCTTCTATAACGTGTGCCGCCATCACGCTGCTGCAGTGGTAACCGAGTCTTGTGGCCAGGCTTCCCTGCTGCATTGTCCATATCACGGCTGGAATTATGGACTCGATGGTTCTCTGAAGGGCATGCCGGAGTTCGATGGGGTGAAGAACTTCGATCGCCAACAGAATGGGTTGGTTCCAGTGCGAGCCGAGATCTGGGAAAAGTTTGTATTCGTAAATCTCGATCCGGAAGCCGTGCCCCTGCGAGATTTTCTTGGCGGAATAGTGAAGCGAATCGCGCCCCTCAACGTGAGCAAGCTGCATTACTTCGATCGCCGAGTCTATGACATTCATTGCAACTGGAAAGTGTTTATCGACAATTATCTTGATGGCGGATATCACGTTCCTCATCTGCACAAAGGTTTGAGTTCGGTGCTCGATTACAAGCAATACACCATCGAGAACGGAGACCGGTATTGCCTCCAGTCAAGTCCGATGGTGGCCTCTGATGAGGATGTGGCGACGGGAGCGACCCGCAAAGGCGATCGGGCGTGGTATTTCTGGCAGTATCCCAACCTGATGATCAATTGCTATGAAGGCTACATGGATACGAACCTGGTGCTGCCTGTGGACGTGGATCACTGCCGCGTGATTTTCGATTTCTATTTTGCCGACGTCAGCGAAGCACATCGCGAATACAACCAGCAGAGTGTAGCCGTGGGCGCTCGCGTTCAGGACGAAGACTTGGGAATCTGCGAGGCGGTACAGCGTGGGTTGAAGTCGCGTTCGTATGGCGCGGGCAGGCTTTCAGTGCGGCGCGAGGCCGGTGAACATTTGTTCCACCGGCTGCTGGCGGCGGATTTACGCGCCGGTCTAGGCGAGAAAGCTGCCGTGGCGGATTGACAGCAAAAACTACTGGGCTCCCAGTTCGTGCTCAGTCTCCGCGATGCGGCATTGTTCCGGTTCGTGCGCGATAGACAATTTTTCCGGTCGCGACGTTACTCCTCGAGTCATGAATAAAAAAGATCGCTTAACCTTTCACGCCGCCACGCCCAGCTTTGCGCGCAACTCCTTCGCCAAGCCGTCCACGGCTCGCATCTTGGTCTCGGCCAACAAGGGAAGATTTGGTACGCCGAGCGCCATTTCGCAGGAAAGCAGCAAGGCCGTAATCGTACCCCTCAGCTCGCTGCGTAAATCCTGTTCGGCCTCTTGCCGGGCAGTCAGCAATTCGCGCTTGCGCCGCTGCACCGCCGAACGCAACTCGCGCGACACCCGCTCAATTCCGCTAATCGCAAAGTTTGAATAAACCGGGACGGCGGTGCCCATGTGTTTGAAAATGGTCTCGATATCGTCGGGCTCCGCGTCCAACAACAACTGATCGAGAACCACGGCCGAAAACTCGTGGGCTTGCAGTTGGGCTACAGCTTCGCGCAGCGTGGCCGCAACCTGTACCGGTTCAGATGTGACTTCCTGCAGTGCTTTCGCACAATCTTGAACATTTGCCAGAGACGTCGTCAGTAGAATCATGCTCTGCTTGATTGCACGTCACCCGCCATAGCTCGCCCATTGATAATACGTGGCTTGCGAGGCTCTCTCCCTTACAACTGTTCCGTTGCGGGAAGATAGGTCCGGATTGAGACCCATGATGAGTATGCTCCCACTTAAGCACTGCTTAATCTTTTACATTTTCATGACAACCTCAGAGCCCAGCGGCGTTATTGTCGGCACCGCTATCTGCCACGTCGCTTATTTTCCGTGGCAATCGCCAGAGGTGAGAGTCTTGAGAAAATCACAAATGCCCTTTGCCGCAATCCTAGCATGGACGCTGTTTGCAACTGCCGCACCGCCAGCGAGCGCGCAGTTCACCCTCGACGTGCTTCACAACTTCGCCGGGGGCACGGACGGGAACTACCCGCAGGGAGGCGTCATCCAGGACGAGGAAGGCAACCTCTATGGCACCACTGCATTTGGCGGAGTAAGCTGCGAGCCGGCGGGCTGCGGAACGGTATACAAGATCGACAAGAATGGCGAATATACCGTGCTCTACAGATTCCAATGGGGCAACGATGGTGCGGCTCCCAGGGCAGGCTTGGCGCGCGATGCTGCAGGCAATCTCTATGGCACGACCCAGGGCCAAGGCAGCCCAGCCACGGTGTTCAAGGTAGATAAGAATGGACATGAAACCGTGCTTTTCATCTTTGAGAACAGTAAGAAGGACGGGTGTTGTGCCGACGCAGCGCCGGTCCTGGATGCCGCCGGCAACCTCTATGGCACTTCGCCTTTTGGCATCGATGAGAACGGTGTCGTCTATAAAATCGATGTGCACGGGAAGTTCAGCGTAGTCCACACGTTCACCGACATCGCTGACGGCGCACTGCCCTACGGAGGATTGGTCATCGACGCGAGCGGTAACCTGTATGGCGCCACGGTCAACGGCGGCGACGACTTAAAAAAACGTTCCTGCTATACCGACTACAACAGTGTTTTCGAGAATGGCTGCGGAACCGTCTTCAAGATCACCCCGAATGGCGAGTTCAGCGTGCTATATCGCTTTCACGGAAGCGCCGATGGGGGAAACCCCGTGAGTGTAGTTCTCGATCCCGCCGGCAACCTCTATGGGGTAACGGACAGTGGAGGCGATCTCAAGTGTTCCGTAGTCTTCACCAGCGGGTGCGGAACCATTTTCAAGATCGACACAGCGGGAAAGTTCAGCGTGCTCCACACATTCCGTCCAAACCCAGTCACAAACCCAATGTACAACAATCTGTTTCTGGACTCGAAGGGGAACATTTACGGCAGCAACCAAGAAAATGCTTATTCTGAAGCGGGATTTCTATTCGAATTGGACACCACCGGGAAATACACCGTCCTCTACACTTTTTCAGACCCATCCGACGGCATGGGCATAAGTGGCGCGATGATCGCTCCGAACGGTGATTTCTACGGCACCCTCGGTACTGGCGGCGATGACCACGATGGGACGGTGTTCAAGCTGACCCCTTAACCTGGTAAGCCGGGGTAGGCCGGAGTATCGCGTTCATTGACTCCCGGGGGTGCCCGATTCCAAACTTCGTATGGGCAGGATTTGTCTCGGCTAACGCATCCTTCCGCGGAGAAGCCAAGAGAACATCGCATAGCGTCAGGCAGTTCCGCCGGAACGGGTGGGTGCAACGTCATCGCCCGTCCTTCAGCCGGACCGCGCAGACGCCCGTTCCGCCATTCGCCCGGCTCAGGCCTGGATTTCGTACTCCTTCAGCTTGCGATAAAGAGTCGTCTTGCCAATGCCCAACAGTCGCGCCGCCAGCAGTTTGTCCCCATTGAGCTGGGTAATGGTGTTGAGAATCGTCTTCCTCTCCAGTTCCGAGATGGGGATAATCTTTGTAGAACCATCGCCGTCGGTAGTCGCGTTGCCGTTCCCACCATGGATTATGCCGGGTAAGTCCAGCACCTGGATTTCGGGCCCACTGTTCATGGCACAAGCCCGCTGCAGACAGTTCTCCAATTCCCGCACATTGCCGGGCCAGTCATAGGCGAGCAAGGCCTTCATCGCATCATCACTAAGGCTTCGCTCTTGTCCGAAATCTCGGGCCATGCGTTCCAGAAAATATGTGGCCAGCACCGGGATATCCTGCCGCCGTTCCCGCAACGCCGGAATGCGCAGGTTCAGCACATTCAGCCGGAAGTACAAATCGCGCCGGAAGGTTCCCTGCGCGACTGCCACTTCGAGGTCACGATTGGTCGCCGCCAGAATTCGCACGTTGATGGTCGTGCGCCTGGTACTGCCCACCTGGCGGATTTCTTTCTCCTGAATGGCTCGCAGCAGCTTGGCCTGCAGATCCACCGGCAGTTCTCCAATCTCATCGAGAAACACCGTGCCCCCTTCGGCCATCGCCAGCAATCCTTCCTTGGCCTGCATGGCGCCGGTGAAAGCGCCTTTCACATAGCCGAACAGCTCACTCTCGATCAAAGTGGGAACCAGCGAGCCGCAATCCACGGGGATGAACGGCTTGTCACGAAATGGACCCGAGAAATGAATGGATCGCGCGACCATTTCTTTTCCCGTTCCACTTTCTCCCAGAATTAACACCGGATGACTGCTCAGGGAAGCCTTGGCAATCATCCGGTAGAGCTTCTCCATTTCCGGCGCGTGCCCCACGATGCTGCCGAAACCCAGCTTGGATTTAATCTTCTCCCGCAACATGCGGTTTTCGGTTTTCAGCTTCAGGTGCGAAGCCACCCGCTCCAACAGAAGCTTCAGTTCGTCGATGGTGAATGGTTTGGTGACGTAGTCATAGGCCCCGTTTTTCATGGCCTGCACAGCCGATTGCACGGTGGCGTAACCGGTAACCACAACGACCTCGGCATCGGCGCGTCGCTGCTTGATTTTGTGCAATGCCTCGATTCCGCTGGCACCCGGCAATTTCAGATCGAGCAGAACTACATCGATCGGCTGCGACTCGATCAGGCGGTAAGCATGTTCGGCCGACTCCGCAACCATGGTGTTGAAACCCAGGGACTGCGCAACTTCCCGGCAGACATCGCGGACGGCGCGCTCGTCGTCGACGATCACCAGATTCAGCAAATTGGCCGCCTCGAGCTGAGGCGGATTAAACGCATGAGCAGTGGCGCTGGTCATACTGATTTTCCTCTTCTTGTTTTACTTTTTCTCGCTCCCCGGATCTTTGCATTCGGAACCGGGCTGATTTTGTTCGCAACCTGGGCAAGGGATGGATTGGATTCCACTCCTACCCGTGGCAGATGCACAACCACTCGCGTGCCCCGTCCGGTTTCACTTTCTACTTCAATCGTCCCCCCTTCGTGAGTCACGATGCGGTACACCGTGGCCAGCCCCAGGCCATTTCCCTGTCCCGGCTTTTTGGTAGTAAAAAAAGGCTCGAACAGCCGGGCACGGGTTTCCGCGTCCATGCCGCAACCGGTGTCGCTGACGGTGAGCGCGACCCAGGAATCACAAAACTGGTTCCGTGCCTCGCGTCCTAATCGCGTCCCATCACAATTTCTGGTGTTCACCGTGATTCGTCCGCCATCCGCCATGGCATCGCGCGCGTTCAACACCAGGTTC
Source organism: uncultured Acidobacteriota bacterium (assembly GCA_963696635.1). Classification (GTDB taxonomy): domain Bacteria; phylum Acidobacteriota; class Terriglobia; order Terriglobales; family Acidobacteriaceae; genus JABDBE01. The sequence continues at coordinate 149,806 of CAVOKX010000013.1, read as the reverse complement.
AGAATGATCTGCTGAACCTGGGCTGGATCCATCTTCACCAGGCCCAGATCCTCCGCGAGTTCGACAACCAGTTCGATGTTCTCCCCGATCAGCCGCGCCAGCAGACTACGCACGGTGGTTACAGAGTCATTCACGCACAGCAGGCAAGGCTCGACCGCCCGCTGCCGCGCCACCGCCATCAACTGCTGGATAAGTCCGGCACCCTGCTCCCCGGCCTTGCGGATCTCCTCTGCAAAACGCCGTAACCGGCTGTTATCTTCCAACCCAGCCAGAATCAGTTCACTGCAAAGCACCATTCCGGTGATCAGGTTGTTAAAGTCGTGCGCGACTCCTCCCACCAGGCGGCCAATAGCCTCCATTTTGTGGGCATCTCGCAGTTCCTGTTCCGTCTGCGGGCGTTCCGTCGTTCCTTCAGTTCTGACCTCAAGTTGTGCAATTGCGCTCATAGCTCTTATCTGTCCAGTTATAGAGTGCTGTAGAGCCACGCCCACCGCGCGTGCTCCCCATTTGGGAAGTCTAGGCGGGTCTCCCCTGGAAGTGCTGTGATGGGTGAACAGGGATTTGCAGATTTGAATAGAACCCAAAATGGGAGGAGGGGTGCGGCCCGAACTCGTGGGCGCACAACGTGCAACTGCACTTTCGCAACGCTTCAGCCCTGCAGATGCAAAGGCTGAGCCAGTCGGAAGGTCAAGCGGCGTCCTGTGGAAAACCTGACATTGCCACGGTTTGGATGGATCGGGGAGCCGGTTTTATTCCCGGAATCCTCTGCCGCGTCAACTACCGCGTCTTTGCCATCTGCTTCGGATCCCTGCATCGCCGGCGCTGTGCGTTTTTCATACGCGCCTTTCGTGAAAATGCTGGAACTCTGCAAGGGAATCGATTTCCCATTCAGAAACATCGATGCCAGGGTCAGCCGCAAGTAGCCCGGCTGATGCGGGCTTCGAGAAGCCTTGGCCGCTACCACCGTCCCCGTAACCGGCGTCCCTCGCGGGGCCAATGTTCTGCCGGCAACCACCACGGGCTCATCCAGCACTGCCTGGAAAGGGTCGCCAACTCGACAGTCCGCGCTGGACAAACCTTCCTGCAACTGGATGCTGACCTGGGTTCCGGCAGGAATTCCGTCGGGAGTAAATCCAGCCGTGGGAGAGACTCCGCCGTTATCGGAAACGCGATCAAAAGGAAGTAGACTGCTCTTGGCGGTCGCACTTGACGCCGCGGCTGGGAGTTGCCGGGAGCATCCAAGCGTCCAGAATAAGGTCAGCCCAGCTAGAACCAGAAAGCTGAGGACCATCATTCGCCCACTCGCCGACCGCGATCTCTTCATGAGTGCATCCTGCGCGCGCGTAGTCTTTGGCGAGAAGTCGCAAGGGAGATTCCATCTCGGAAACACTGGGAGTCAATGGCTTAGAAGCGCTGACTGTCCGCGGCGGATGTAGATTTTGCATGCATAATGTAGGCGCGGGCCGCGGCTGGTTCTCGACGGACTCGGCTTGGTAGCTCAAGTATTTTGGCCTCTGGCGCTCACCCCTGAGAAAAACGCGAAAGGATTGAATGGCCGGGGACATCCCTGACATTTTAGACCGGGCACATCCCTGACACTTTTTTCTCCTCTCCCGTGAGGGGATGGGGTGCAGGGGAAGGGGAAACTTCCCCTTCCCTTGCTCCGGCCACGTAGAAGCTGCTCGGTTCGGCAGCGCTCTCTCCCTCGGCATCTTTCTTTGGCGGCAGCGGCAAAACCCGCCGTCGCCAGCTGTCAAACCGTGCCAGCGGAACATCCGCGAAATAGACCGTATACCAGCGCTCGTCGATGGGCAACAGGCCCACGCGCTCGCCCCACAACACCTCGCTCAGAAATACATCGTGCCGCTTCTGCCAGCGAAAATGTCCGTGCGCGCGCACGCTGCGCACCAGCATCGTCGCCGGATATTCCGGCTCCGGCACCCGCGCCGGATACGGCCGCGGCGAGGGCTCATACAGGCTGGCCGGCGTTTCCATCGCCAAGGCTTCATGCGGTCGCACTTCGTTGTATTCCTGGCGGAAGTTCTCCAGCGCTCGTTGTTGCGCCCGCCGATCCTGGGCGGGCGGCATCGCCACTTCCTGCTTCAGGGTGCGATGCATGCGCTCGTGCCGCCCGTTCTGCTGCGGCTGTCCCGCCTCGATCCGCTCCGCCACGATCCCCAGCTTCATCCACCACACCGCCAGCCGCGACAATCCGGCGATCGCCGTGCTGGCAAAGGGTGGCCCATTGTCGGTGCGAATGGCCTGCGGTAATCCATACTGGCGAAAGGCTGCTTCGAAAATGGCTTGCACTCGCGCCGTGTCCGTCTTGGCCACCGCCTGGCAGCGCAGCAGATAGCGGCTGTGCGCGTCGCTGATGGTCAAGGGATCGATCCGCTCCCCGTCCCCGGTGCGGAACCAGCCCTTGAAATCCGCGCACCACACCCGGTTCGGCCCGTCGGCATGCGCTAGCGGCTGCGTGTAGGGCGCCGTCTTGCGCCGCTTTTTACGCGCCACCACCAGCCCTTCCCGCTTCAGCATCTCGCCCATGGTGCTCGCCGCCGGCCAGCTTGGCCCCGGTTGGTCCCGCTCCAGCACCCGCTTCAACTTGCGCGGCCCCCACCTCATGTGCGCCTGCCGCAACTCCAACACCCGCTGCTCAATCTCCGCCGGGGTTTGGTTGGGGTGCCGCTGCGCCGCCCGGTTTCGTTCCAGCAGCCCTGCCGCTCCCCGCTCCCGGTACCGCCGCAGCCATACATACCCGGTTTCCCGCGTTACCCCGAAGCTCTGGCACAGCTCCGTCATGGTTTGCTCATCCCGCTCATACTCAAACACAAACCGTAGTTTCTCTTCCATCACACTGCTCGCTTTCCATGGCATGCGCTGTTTGTAACCCGCGCGCGCCATCTTTTGCAGTGTCAGGGATGCTCCCGGTCTGTTTTGTCAGGGATGCTCCCGGTCTGTACCTCGCGTTACCCCGGAGACATATACGCTATTCACCAAGGGGCTGCCAGGGCTGGTATCCACCGCGAAGCTGCCTCCGTCACGTGGGGCTTGGTGGCTGGGATGGCCCAGGGCCACGACGGGCTTGCTCCAGTGAGTTCCATCCGTTGATTTCTGCACGGCGACGAAACCAGTCCCCATCCCCTCGTTGTCAAAGTACAGCCCGGTCACATAGGCATCTCCCTTGTGGTCGTAGCCCACTGACGGTTCATTGAGGGGTACATACAGGAATTTCTGGGTTGAAATATCGGGCATGCAGAGGACGCGCTGCCACGTGGAACCGCCATCGCGGGAAAGATGGAAACCCACGGCGGAAGGGGAGCAGTTGAAATCCTCACTCGCCAGCAGCAACTCCTTCACGTTTGCCGGATTGGTCATGATTAGCGGATCGGTCACCGTGCCCCCGCCCTCCGAGGCCTGGGTGGGCGGAAGCACGCAGGGAGCAGGCGAGCAGTTGAACGTCCCGGTCTTCATTGGCCGAGGCGCTTCGACTGGCTGGCCGAGTGAGATGTGTCTGTGCCCGAGCGAGAGGCTCGCGCGTACATCGTCGGGTAGAAAATGTCTGCGTTCACGCTGCAGGAATTCTCCCGGGGCGACAATGGGCACCGCCGCCTCACTGAGTGTGGGCTCAACTTCAACCGGCGAACTGGAGCCCAAGGAGAGACTGAAAACCGTGCCGTTTTCGTAGACGCCGCCTTTGGCTGTGGTCCCGTAGAGGATTCCGTTGCTGGCTTGGACTAAGCCTCCGACAGGATCGGCCCCATCGGTGCAATTTTTTTGCAAGCAGAAGCTGTGCAGTGTAGTCAGCTTACCCCCGGCGGTGATTGCAAACACCGTGCCCCATTTACTGGCTCCGCCTTTCGACGTGGTTCCGTAGAAGTTTTCGTCGGTGGCTTGGATTACCCCTGCATAAGGGTCGGCACCATCCGCACACTTCTTTTGGGAGCAAAAGCTGTACAGCGTGGTCAGCTTGCCAGCCGGCGTGATTTCAAAGACAGTGCCATGGTTTTGCGCGCCTCCGCCATAGGTTGTGCTGTAGAAATTCCCGTCCTTGGCCTGCACCAGCCCGGCGTAGGGGCCGGTTCCATCGGCGCACCCTTTTTGCGAGCAAAAGCTGTACAGCGTAGTCAGCTTGCCCCCTGAGGTGATCTCAAACACCGCTCCCGCACCGTGGGCTCCCCCGTACAGGGTTGTTCCGTAGAAGTTGCCGTTCTCCGCTTGAACCAGTCCGGCCACCGGACCAGCGCCGTCGGCGTAGCCGAAGCTGTGCAGGGTGGTCAGCTCACCTTGGGACGTGATTTCAAATACCGTGCCATAACCCTTAGCCCCGCCATCGAAGGTTGTTCCGTAGAAGTTGCCGTCCTTGGCCTGCATGAGCGGGGCCAATGGGTCATCCCCGTCAGCGCAATTCGCCAGTGAGCAAAAACTGTATAGCAAAGTTACATCGTTCTCCCCGGCGGTGGATTTGAACACCGTGCCAGGGCCGTTTCCCTCCCCTTCGCCGGGGTCGACCCCGCCTTGCCACGTCGTCCCGTAAAAGTTTCCGTCAGTGGCTTGGGTTAGCCCGGCGAAGGGGCGGCTCTCCAGATAGCACGTGTCCCCGCCGAGGTCGCACAGCAGGGCCAAATCGCCTGTTGGCGTAACTCTGAACAGAGCACCCCAGCCGGCAGTCCCGCCTTCCGTCGCCGTCCCGTAGAGGTTCCCGTCGGAGCCCTGAACCAAGGACATATGCTGAGGGTAAGCACCGGTCTGAAAATAGTCGAAACTCGCGACGGCGCGGAAGGCCTGGGCGGGCGAGGCAATCGGTGCCGCCGCACAGAACAGGCAGACCCAACAACACTTCTTAAGGCACATCATTCTAATCCTCCCGGCGGAGCCAAAGGCCGGATGGCGGCAGTAGTGGGTCGCTTTGATTGGGCTGACCCACTACCGGCGGCAGATATCCGGCCAAAAGAGGCGGACCGAATGGCTGGCTTCTTTCATTTCATCTTCCCTTGCTACTGCATACAGTGTCCCGACGGCGCGGTGTTACACAGCCCGAATACATCGACTTCCGTTTGCGTACCCATATACACCTGGCCTTTGAAAATCATGGGAGTCGAGAAGGTTGTGACTGGCCCGATGTCCGTGGTCACACTCCTGCTGTTGTAAAGCTTCGCCATATTGGTTGCGTTGAATGCGTGCAGCGCCGCATGCGGGATGTAGTTGCCATTGCAATCGGGCACACTCGGGTTGTCCTGATTCTGGTGCTCGATGGCCCAGACGATGCCCGTTGTCGCGGCCGTCCCGCTAGAAGATACCGATGGGGTTGGAGAATAATCACAGAACAGGATGTTTGTGCTGGCGTACGTTGTAGGAATGGGCCCGGAAGGCCCGCTCGTCAGCAGTTTGTACCCGTTGATCGCCTCAGGGGCGACGCCAGCGGCGGTGCTCTGCATGGTCGCCGAGTGGTAGAGCATGTAGTTGATCGTGCTTCCGCTCGTATACTTCCAATAGGCAGGGCTAGCCCAGTATCCCTGCGTTGGATCATTCTGCGGTTTGGGCGGGGTTGTGATGGTCTGAACGTTATTCCCGCCGCTGGCGTTAAAGCCCCCGAGACCGGTGGTATTGGCGACGTACAGATTCGATTCCTTGTCAGCGTTGATCACAACGTTCATCGTATTGTAAGTAAAGTCGGAAAAGGGCAGCAAAACTCCTCCCGACCCAAAATCCTCGTCATTGGGCGGGGTGCAGCGCCCGGTGCCGTTGTAAGTGAAAACATCGCTCGGCGTGTAGTAGTCGAAGACAGTTAAGTTGGTCGGATTAAGCTTAGCAGCCCGTGGTGCAAGTGAGGTTCGTATCAGGGCATGCCTTCAGGCATGCCGTAAGTGCCGCACTATCACCGCGCCTTCAGGCGCCGATTTGCCAGATCAGAGTTCTACCACGGGCGCTTAAGCAAGCTGTCGCCGTAGTTGAGGACCTCCAGTGTTGACGGAGGTCCCGGCGTAACGTAGCTGAAAGTGCCGTTGCCGGTGGCTGCGTAGATGTAGTTGCCGTCTGAAGCAGGGCCGGCCCCGGATTGCCAGATGCCGCCGCCAGTGCCGAAAGGCGTGCTACTGAAGATGGCTGTCTGCGAAAAGACGCCGCTGTTAAATGAGTAGCCAAACATCCAGCCGTTTTCAGACTCGCCGTCACCAGGCGCGAACGCCACGTACAAAGTGTTCACACCGCCGACGGGCAGCAGCAGTAGGGCCGACCGCTGAATGTGATTATAGTCAAAACTCACGGTCTCGCCGGGAAGAGGATTGGTCGAACTACACTTCTGACTCGGCGCCTGGCCGCTGACGGTTCCGGTTACCGGGGCAGGGGTGCCCCGCACCAGACCCGTTGTGATATCGACGGCGAATAGGTAGAAAGAGATGTAGGCGGGAGGCCCCGAAAAATACACCGCCGCCGCGACATACAACGTGTTGGGATTGATAGAGGCGTCAACAACAGGTGTCCCGGTGACGCCCACATAGGGGCCGAGCAGGCCACTAGAGCACGGGTCATAGAGGAGACCGGGCGGTAGTGCACTGCATTGAACTGGCGCGCCACCCACATATCCGGCGAGATCGAGCTTCCACACCGCGTTTTGCGAATTCGAAGACGACTTAAATGCGTAAAGCATATCTTTCTCCGTCGCAATGAAGACGAGATCGCAGGGTTTGCAGCCGGTGTATGTGGTATGCACGCCGGTGACGGCAAGCGGCTGGGCATATATTCTTCCAGCCAATGGACTTGAGGGCGATCCCCACTGCCAAAGCAGACCGAAACTCGATTGGTTCACGGTAGATGGCGTCAGGATGGTTTCAGTCTGCTGCCATCCGGTTCGGTTGTAGTCATTGTGCCACGTGGTTACGTTTTGGGCGTGTGAGATAGAGGTCAGCAAAGTGAAGGCAAGCAGGCAAGACACGACTACCCGCAGATGATGAAGGGGAGAAAACATAGAGGCCTCCAGAGGCGCGAGAGATTCGAACGGGGCCCGTACTGCGGAGACAGACGTTATCAGCAAACTTGGCGCTGGTCAAGGCCTAATGCAGGGGAATGTCTGAGGGCAACCGGGCAGGGCGGTTCACATGATGGTGTCGCGTTGGGGGTTGGCCACGGAACTGGACGCTGTCGATGCCGGGGAGAATCGAGATAGACCATGGTCGTTGACCATGGTATAATCTAGCTGATCAATGGAAGAGATTGCCATCTCGAAGTTCAAAGCTACGTGCCTGGCCGTCCTTGAGAGGGTGCGCAAGACGGGGAAACCCGTGCTGGTGACCCGCTTCGGCCAGCCAGTCGCTGAGGTCATTCCTCCGCCAGTTCCAACCAGACCCGCGAATTGGATCGGATCCTTTGCCGGCACCGCCAAAATCGTCGGAGACATTGTTTCCCCTGCCACTGACGAGGACGACTGGGAAGTCCTTCGTTCATGAAGCTGCTGCTCGATACCCACATCTGGTTGTGGAGTCTGGCCGAGCGGAACCGTCTTTCTCAGCGGGTTATTCATAAACTTGGAGATCCGGGCAACGAACTCTGGCTCTCACCGATCAGCATCTGGGAGCTAGTCGTCCTCGCTCAAAAGGGACGAGTGAAGCTCGACCAGGAAGTGGATGCTTGGATTGCGAACAAGCTGAGTGCCGTTCCATTAAGAGAAGCGCCGGTCACCTATGAAGTAGCGCGAGAAACGGGGCGCCTGCGGCTTCGGCATCGCGATCCGGCGGATCGCTTCTTGTTGGCTACTGCCAAAGTCTTTGAACTAACCCTGGTCACCGCCGATGAACGTCTGCTCAAAGCTCGCGATGTTTCCGTTATGGCGAACCGCTAGCTTGCATCTCAGGTATCGTCGCGCGCGGGAGTTTTGGCGCTATAAACAAAATGCACAGATCCTTCGCTTTGCTCAGGATGACCTGTGTCGGATGAGACGAACAAGCAGGTGACAAACCGTATGCTCTGCTGGCAGAATTGATCGGGAGCCCGGCAAGCTATAATGCAAAAGTCACGGAGGCGTTGATGTCACCCGAACGCGGAACCTCGAACTCAGCCAGAGCGACGAAGGCGCGTCCTTCGTCGGAGAGCTCGTTCGAAAGAGTTGTCGATTCGCTCAAACTGTCGCCCGAACAGTACCAGAGCTCAGCCGAGTTGCGGGAATGGGTCCTGCAAAACAAGGACCACAAATATGTTCCTCCCGATCTGCTGAAGGCCTTCGGGTTTCAGGTCAACCTGGAATCCTGAGTCTTTCGCTGGTCCGCACTTTCTCTCACACCACTCAGCTTGGATTCGGAACAATCAGGGAGCGGTCTCAGCAGCGGGGATCACTTCCAGCTTCACGCTTGTGTGTGCACCTTCTTCGATGTGGACCGCTTTGCCGCGGTCTTCGTAGCGTGCAAGAAATTCGGGGTCGAAGTATGCGCCCCGGTCGATCTGCTCCCAGGCGAAAACCGTGTAATCGCCGGGAACAATATTCCGCAGCGCAAATCTGCCCAACATGTCGCTGACTGCCTGGCGATAGTAATTCGGCTGGCCGCGCCATTTCCCGTCCGGAACCAGCACGACCGAGGCGCCCGGAGCAGATTGTTCGTCGCTCTCTACGCTGCCGTCAATTCGGCCCGCGCCGGGACTTAAGACCAGTTCCACGGGCGAGGGTGAATGGCCTCGACTGACGGCGATGCCGGTTTCGAGCACGTCGGTCGATCCACTTGATCGGAGATAAAAACCTGTGGGGACCGGGAAAAAATTAATGCGGTAGTTGCCTTCGGGAACTTCCTTGAAAACAAAAGTTCCGTCGGGCTTCACCGTGGCGTTGTCAATATCGGGGGTTAGGTTCGCCAGTGCTGAAGGCTCCAGCGGATCCAAATTACCCATCAAATTGCTGAGGTCCGGCACCGTGTCGCCATCCGCTCGAATGCGGCCACTGACGTCCACTCCCGTACCGACTATGACATCTATGTGCTCGAGGTTGGTGTCTTTGACCTCGATCGACGTCATTCCCCACATCGTTTTTTGTTCTTGCGGATCGCTCGGTTGCTGCGCCACCAATACGTACGACCCGGGAGGCACGCCTTGAAAGTCGAAGGTTCCTTGGGAGCCAGATAGAGTCTGGCTGGGAGAGCCGACGGAAAACATTGTTTCTCCTTGGTCGCTCAGCAGCGTGATTGAAGCTTCTTTGCTGGGCAAAGAGGTACGAGCATTGATGACCCGGCCGCGAATGTGGACGGTGCGTACGGGCACGAGATTGAAATCGATTCCCGCCAAATCTTCTCCCGCGCGAAGCACGAGCGGAACGGAACGGGTTTGCTCGGTGGCAGCGGGGTAGTAAAGCGGAATGTAGGCTTTGTCGTCCGCTGATTTGGCCTTCGGCGAAGCGGGAGGCTTGGCCCGAATAAAGTATTTTCCCGGGACCAGAGCTGGAATCCGGTAATCTCCGGCGTCGTTGGTGGGGGCCTGGGCTACCTGGTGAAGCTCGCGACGGCCGTGCAGGTAGGAGGATTTCATGGCTTCGACCTCTATGCCACGCAATGGTTTTCCGGCTTCATTGGTGATGTGGCCGGCGATGGCGCCGTTGGGCACGAGACGAACCACAATGTCGGTCAGATGCTGGCCGGGCGCGACTGACAACGATCGGCCGCGCAGGTCGGCGTAGGCGCGATTGTTATTCACGTATCCGTCGTGAGAGGCCAGGAGAAAGTATCGGCCGGGCGATACGTTCTCAAACTGGAAATGGCCGCCGGCATCGGTGGACGTTGATGTGGGCTGGGGGATTGACTGCGCTGCTGGCTGCGAAGCGGAAGCGGCGCCGGGAATGTTTCTTAGCCGGACTTCCGCCCCTTTCAAGGGCTGTTCCGTGACCGCATCGATTATGGTTCCGGCGACCGTGCCCTTGTCTTGCTGCTGCGGCAATCCCGCTTCCTGTGCGCGGGCGGAGGGCGGCGGGAACACGGCGAGCAGCATCAGGATGGCCAGCGGGAGAAGTAGCTTCATTGCGATTACTGCGAGTTTATCCGAAGGCGGATGGGCAAAGGTACTTGAAGCTCGAAGCAGCGAAACTCTACGATTTGGACGGCCTTTAGCATTGTCTACGGCAGCACGTGGCGGCTATTTACTTTTGAGTAATCTTAGGTATACCCCCTCCCCCCTCAACCCCAACCGATTGGGGGTTGCTGAAGCAACTGGATAATCAGAAGGCTCCTAATTATGCTCTCATTCACCTAAGTAGACTTCCCCATACTGCGGTCGCTCCGCGTTAGCCGTGGACGGACTCACCCGGGAAATCCGCCGCGCCTTCACGATTCACAAATTTCTCGGCCACGAGCGACAACCATTCTGCTGCTTCGTAGGGCTGCACGCGCAAACTGCGTATGTTCCAAAATGGGATTGTGCGCAGCTCCTTTTGTAAAAGTGAGCAATAGTGAACACCCTCTCAGAGTCCCCTTCGTTAAATTCTTCTCACATTACAAGGCTTTTCTGATTTCACCAAGCGGCGGCTGTTGAGCCGAGTGGAAGAAGGATGACCGTCATGCGTACATGCAATCATACGATCTGTTTTCACCGCATTCCTACTGCTCATTTTCGCCGCCGGATGCAGCGATCCGGACAAGGTTTGCGCAGGTGGTCGAGGTTGAAGCGTCACAAACTCTTGCCCGCGGCCTTTACCCTGCGAAAACGTGAAGATACTCACTTGCGAGAGGTCCCCTGCGTTTGTACTCTTCGGAGCGCTTCGCGCTGCCCTGAAAGGTCTGTTTGCATCTGTGGAACCCGCGCCCGCTCCTCAGCTATTGCATCGGAACCAAAGTTTGCTCACGTGCTTTTTTTTCAGATGTGTGCAATTTTGACCAGACTCGTGACAGTCGTACCAATTAGATTGCGCTGTTATTTACCGTGCCGCGGCAGTCAAGCGGAGAGGAAGAAGGATGACGGTCATGCCTAAATACAAGAATCATACGATCTGTTTCACAGCATTCCTCGTGCTCATTTTCGCCGCCGGATGCAGCGATCCGGACAAGACCGGCACCAACCCAACTCTGACGCCGCCTACGGTGGTTTCCATAGCCCCTATTAATGGGGCCACAGGCGTTTGTCCCAGTGCGATCGTCACGGCGACTTTCAGCAAGGCGATGAATCCGGCCACCATCAATGCCACAAGCTTTACCGTGGCGCCGGGTGTAGTTGGAACTATCACGCATGATACAACCAGCACGATTTTTACTTTTACGCCGTCGAGCCCTCTCGCACTGAACACCACTTATACGGCCATGATTACCACCGCCGCCACGGACATGTTCGGCAACGCGCTGGCTAGTAATTTTTCATGGACCTTTGCTACCGGTGCCAACCCATGCGCCTCGCCCAGCGTGATTTCGGTATTCCCCCTGAATGGCGCGACCGGCATCTGTCCCAACACGGTAGTGACCGCCACCTTCGACCGGGCGATGAATCCGGCCACCATCAATACCACGACCTTTACCTTGACCGGGCCAGGCACGACACCCGTGGCAGGCGTAGTTACCTACGCTGGCTCAACTGCGACCTTCACACCGTCAAGCGCTCTCGCGCTGAGCACCTTGTATACCGCCACCATTACGACCGCCGCCAAAGATACGTTTGGCAATGCATTAGCGAGTAACTTCGTATGGACGTTTACAACAAGTGGCGCGCTATGTGCTCCGCCCACCGTGATTTCCGTAACCCCGCCGAGTGGCACGACCGGAGTCTGCCCCAGCACGGTAGTGACTGCCACCTTCAGCCGGGCGATGAATCCTTCCACCATCAACACCACAACCTTTACCTTGACCGGGCCGGGCACTACACCCGTGACAGGAGTAGTTACCTACGCTGGCTCAACCGCAACCTTCACACCATCAAACCCGCTCGCACTGAACACCCTCTATACCGCAACCGTTACCACGGGCGCCAAAGACATCTTTGGTATCGCCTTAGCCAGTAACTTTGTCTGGACCTTCACAACCAGTACCACGGCATGTGCTCCGCCCACCGTGATTTCGGTGGCTCCCCCCAATGGTTCGTCCGTCTGTCCCAACACCTTAGTGACCGCCACCTTCAGCGAAGCGATGAAGGCTTCCACCATCAATACCACAACCTTTACCTTGACCGGGCCGGGCACGACACCCGTGGCGGGAGTAGTCACCTATGTCGCGTCAAGCGATGTCGCGACCTTTACACCCAACAACCCCCTCGCAGTGAACACCCTGTTTACCGCCACCATTACCACGGGGGCGCAGGATCTCGCTGGCGATCCACTGGCAGCTGACTATGTATGGACCTTCACCACCGATGCCCCCTCATGCACCGTACCGTTGGGGACGGCCTGCACGTACGGAATTCTGGGCGGCTCCACGGTTACCAACCTCGGACCGTCCGTCGTTACTGGGGATATTGGCGTGTGGCCAGGGACTGCGATCACTGGATTTCCGCCGGGAACATTCACGGGCACGGAACACGCGGGCGACGCGGTCGCTCAGAAGGCCCAGGGTGACTTGACCACGGCGTATAACTACGCCGCGGCAGCACCTGGAGGCGCCGTCCTCCCCGCGGATATAGGAGGAGAAACACTTGCCCCGGGCGTTTACAAGACGACGAGCGCCCAGCCTTCGCTTGGAATAACCGGCGATCTCACTCTCAGTGGCAATGCGAATGGCGTCTGGATCTTCCAGATCGTGTCCACCCTGACGACCGCAGCGAACAACAGCCAAGTCATCTTGGCTGGTGGCGCCCTTTCCGAACACGTGTATTGGCAAGTCGGTAGTTCGGCGACGCTTGGAACTACCACAACATTCGCAGGAACCATTATGGCTCAGGCGTCCGTCTCGCTTGACACCGGCGCAACCCTGAATGGCAGAGCGCTAGCCCGGACCGGAGCAGTCACATTGCTAAGCAATCCGGTGAATGTACCTCCCTGTCCATGAGGGATTCGGCAGTGAGCGTAGCTTGCTGCCCGGTGCAGTACCGGGCAGCCTGGAAGACATGATTTCACCTTATTGATGTTCGGAGGAATTCTTATATGTCATCTATGTCATCTCGCTCTCAGAACTCTTGTAGCCGGATTGCAATTATGTGGTCGGCAGCGGCTGTTGTCCTCTGTGTCCTTGGAACGCTCGCGGCAGCGCAGGATCAGCCTGTTCCCAAGTGGGAACTCTACGCCGGATACTCCTTCTTCGATCCCGCCACCAACGTGCACGGCTTGCTTCCCGGAGGAGTGCTGCCCGTGAGCAGCCGTGTGGAATCGAATCCGCATGGTCTCGGTGCCAGCGTCACCTACAACTTTAATCGCTGGTTCGGATTGACCGCCGACGGCAGTGGGCATTGGGGAAGCGGCGAAAACGGAGTAAGCAGCCGAATTGACGACGCCGCCTTTTACAGCGCCTCCATGGGGCCTAAGCTGACCTTTCGCACCCACTATTTTTCCCCGTTTGTCGAGGCTCTGGTGGGCTGGCATAGCCTTGATTCCGATCTCTTCCAGAGCAGCAACGGATTCGGCTTCATGGCTGGCGGCGGCCTCGATCTGAATTTGACTCGACATCTCGCTTGGCGGGTGATTCGTGGAGATTTCGTGTTCTCGAATCATCAATATGGTCCGAGCTCCATCGTTCCCGCCACGGATGTCAGAGGCGTAAGGCTGCAGAGCGGTCTGGTATTCATGCTTGGCGGTAAATCCGTGTCGCCGCCTGTCTCTGCAAGTTGCAGCATCAATCCCAGCGAAGTCATGGTGGGCGAGCCGGCGACAGCCACGGCGACCGGCAGCAACTTTAATCCCAAGCACACGCTGAATTACACCTGGACCAGTACTGGCGGCCAAATTACCGGCAAGGACAATACCGCGAGCATTGTCACCAATGGCGTGGCGGGCGGCAGTTACACGGTCACCGCCCATGTCTCCGATCCCAGGATGAAAAAGGATGGCGAGACCACCTGCATGGCGACCTTCACCGTGAAGGAACCGCCGAAGAATCCGCCGACCGTTTCCTGTTCGGCGAACCCGTCGACGGTTCAGGCGGGCACGGCTTCCACCATCAGTTGCACTTGCACCAGTCCAGACAACGCCCAAGTCACGGTGGGCGGCTGGACCGCGAGCGGAGGCAGTATTTCTGGCAGCGGTAGCAATGCAGCTCTGGATACGTCCGGAACTTCCAACGGTCCGATCACAGTGACGGCAACTTGCAGCGACTCACGGGGATTGAATACTCAGGCTGCCGCCCAGGTGATGGTGCAGAACCCGCCTCCAGTTTCACCAGAATTCATAAAACTGGAAGCCAGACTTTCCCTGCACAGTATTTACTTTGCCACGGATAAGCCAAGAGTCGAGAATCCCGACGGCGGCCTGCTTCCCAGCCAGGAGCAAACGCTGGTTTCGCTATCGGAAGATTTTAAAAAGTATCTCGAAACCAAGCCGGATGCTCACTTGACTCTCGAAGGCCACGCCGACCCGCGCGGCTCTGTGGAATACAATCAGGCGCTTTCCGAACGGCGTGTCGAGCGCACCAAAAACTTCTTAGTCGAACACGGCGTTCCCGCTGCCAACCTCGAAACCAAGGCCTTTGGCGAGCAGAAGAATCTAGATGAAGCCCAGGTGAAAGACGCAGTAGAGAAGAACCCCGAGTTGACTCCAGAGCAGCGCCAGAGAGTGCTCGACAACATGAAGACGATCCTCCTGGCCAGCAATCGTCGCGTAGACATCACCCTGAGCACCACGGGTCAACGGTCCGTCCGCGAATACCCGTTCAACGCCGCGGATTCCTTGACCCTGCTCCAACAGGCAGGAGCCAAGAAAACGGCCAAACCAGCAGCCAAGAAAAAGGCGAAGTCCACGGCTCAACCATGAGAGGAGGAGCGCCAAGTGGCTGGCCCACCTTTACGTTTTCTTTTCTTTGTAAAGGTGGGGACGGCCCAGGTCGGATGCCACAGTTTTTCTTTGCAACCGCGACTACAGAGTCAGCGTTCTTGACTCCAAGTTTCCCAACAAGATATTATATGCATATAACCGTTAGCTCTTTGAAAATTGGAGGATCTCCGATGACCCGCCGCGCCGTGCGGGCTCTGATCAAGTTTTCGCGAGCTAAGTCCTTATTCCGCAATATTTTACGTATAAGTCCTTATTCCTCAAAGATTTTGATGGTAGTGTCGCCCTAACCTCATGATTCCAAAAGATCAAGGGGGGAGGGGGTGCCAGTACTAAAGAGTAAACTATCCCAACTTGGGAAGGCAGGCTAAGTTCACGTTGCTGATGCTCAGGCTCCGGGCGCTATCCTCCGCCCGCGACCCATTCCGCTTGCCGGGCACCGCCGTGGCTCATGGCGTACAGGGTGAGTTCGACCCGGCTGGAAATCCCCAGCTTATCGAAAATGTGGAACAGGTATTTTTTCACCGTGTGTTCACTAAGCCCGAGTTCGCGGGCCACTTCACGATTGCTGAGTCCGTCCGCAACCAGAGCCACGACTTGCTCCTCACGAGGCGTGAGTAACCTGAGTCCACCAGCGTTCACCATGCGCAAAGAAGGCACCTGGGTTACGGTCTCGAGCAGGTATTGCAATTGCTCGCTATTCGCCCACACTTGCCCCTGGTGAACGCTCTGGATGCACTTGCATAACAGCCGGAACGGGTAATCCGCAAAACAGAATAGCCCCTTCACCCCGGAGCGGAAGGCATTCACCACCGAGTCTCGATTCGATTCGCTGAGCACCAGAACCTTGACGATGTGCGGATGCGCCAGATGCAGGCGGCGAACGTTGGCCATATCCTGACTGGCGAGTTTGGGGTGATCGGCATTCATGAGGATTACGTCGATCGGAAAGTCTGCGATTGCGTTTAGGATGACCTTCATGTCGACGCCGCACGAGGTCACCCGGAATTCCGGGCGACGCCGCAGCGCGCCCACTAATAACTGGCACTGCATCTGATTGGAGTCGGCGACCAGGACCCCGATCGTAGTCGAAGGATTTACGCGTGCGGATTCCATAAATTCACATCCACGGTATAACCATTTCGTTAATCATAGGGCTGCGGACGATTCGAATGCTGTGACAAAGCGACGTCCTGGCGAGACTTATTTGTGTGCAAAACTCCCGGACAACCCGGCAGGAATCCCGGCTTTCCCGATATTGCACAGAGGCATAATGGATAGCAACTGTTGGCCGTAGCCGCGTTTGGGAGGAACCGCGTTCAATCGCAACTTGGGTATGAAGCGTTCGTCAAGTCTACTTTGGCGGATGCAACCAAAGTGGTAACTGATGAGCTACCCGTTAGAGACGGAACCTGAGCTCTTGCGTAAATGTAACACCCTTCGCGTAACCGCCAGACTCGTCGGCCCACGCCCACACGCCGCACCGTCTTGATTGGATACTTTTGTGGACGATACTTCCCATGTCTTGTCACTTCGAGCCCAGCGGAATAGTTTCGGGATGTACGAAACTATAGAAAGGCTGCAGTTCCTCGGTAGTGAGTCGAGGCCTGAACGGAAATGAAGATCAACCATAGCGTGGTCTATTGCGTTCTCGCTCTCACCTGCTGCGTCCTGCAGCAGGGATTGGTGGCCGCCGCGGCTCAAGAGAAGCAGCCAAGCGTGACTGCTGCCCAGACCGGGTCCGCGGTTACCACGAAACCCGGTGTAGCGGGCGGTGCTGGGACAACCTTAGATTCGAGTCCAGCCCTGACGGGGGTACGCCGTCCGCTTTACCGGCTTTGCAAAAGCGATGTGTTGACGATTTCTTTCACCTTCTCTCCCGAATTCGACCAAACGGTGAGCGTGCAGCCCGATGGTTACATTGCCTTGAAGGGCGCAAAGCAGCTGTCCGTCGAGGGCCTAACCGTTCCCGAGCTCCAGGAAGTCATTGCCCGTGCTTATACAGGCGTGCTGCATGATCCCGAGGTCACGATCCTGCTGCAGGACTTCGACAAACCATATTTTATTGTTGGTGGCGAGGTTAACCATCCCGCCAAATATGAATTGCGTTCTGATATCCGGGTCACGGAAGCCGTTGCCATCGCCGGGGGTCTGACGGCACGCGCCAAACACTCCCAGATCGTGCTGTTTCGACGGGTTTCCGATGACCTCGTCGAGTCCCGCCTGCTGAACGTGAAGGCCATGCTGGAATCAAGAAATTTGGCGGAAGACCTCCATCTGAGGACCGGTGACTTTTTGTTCGTACCGCAGAATCTTATTTCCAAAATCAAACAGTACCTGCCCACTTCCAGTATGAGCATGTACGCGAGTCCGACACAGTTTTAGGAGGCCGTGCGCAACAAGCGGGGCAAATCCCCCGCTACTACAAATCAACAGAACGACAAAATGGCGAATTGGACTCCCATATGCCGGAGGAACTTAGACTCATCCCGAGATCGGCCCGCGTGCCCTCCCCCACCTTGCGCGACTTGCTGGCAGTTGTATTCCGGCAACGGCGGCTCGCGCTCGTCTCCTTTATTCTGCTTTTCCTCGCGGTCGTTCTCTATGGGTTGATCGCACCTTCTTACCAGTCAGAAATGAAAGTGCTGGTGAGGCGGGGCCGCGTCGATCCTGTGGTTACGTCTACCCCGAGCCAGGCGGAATTCGAACGCGAGGCGGTAACCGAAGAAGAACTGAACTCCGAAGTGGAACTGCTGCACGACGACGAAATATTGCGCACGGTGGTGAAGCAGTCTGGCCTGATTTCTGAAGGCCACTCATGGTTCTGGAGTCTCTGGGGCGACAACCAAGAGACACAACTGGCTCGGGCGGTGCGCCGGATCGATAAGCGGTTGACGGTTGAGGGGGTGAAAAAAGCTACGCTGATCGGCGTATCTTACAAGTCGTCTGATCCGGCCCAGGCTGCCCGGGTGCTCCATTCTCTGGCGACTGCGTATCTGGCCCGCCATGAACAGCTGCACCGTCCGTCGGGAGAGTTCAAGTTCTTTGATATGCAGGTCGTCCAGTCGCGCAGCGGTCTGGAGGAAGCAGAACTGCAACTCATGAGGTTTGGGGCCGATCAAGGCGTGACCTCAGCCGCCCTCGAGCGCGATATGACGCTGCAAAAGTTCAGCGAAGCGGATGCCAATGCGCGGCAGACCCAGGTATTAATCGCCGCAACCTCAGAGCGTGCCCGGGTTCTGGAGAAAAAGCTGGCGTCATTGCCTGAGCGCATCACTACTCAAATGCGCGACTCCGACAACCCGCAACTGTTGGAAAAGATGAAAGCTCGGCTGCTCGAGTTGCAATTGAACCGGACCCAACTGCTCACCAAATACGAGCCTTCCTATCGGCCCGTTCAGGAGATAGACCAGGAGATTGAGGAGACCAGGGCTTCCATTGCGGCTGAGGATAAAGCGCCAATCCGAGAACGCACCAGCGACCAGGATCCAGATCATGAATGGGCCAAGGCTGAATTATTAAAGACCCAGGTCGAGCTGAATGCACTGGGCGCGCACGCTACGGCCGAAAACATTCTTTTAGCGCATTACCGGCAAGCGGCGAGTCAGTTGGGAGATCGCGCCATCGAGCAGGAGCAGTTGCTGCACGATTTGAAGGCGGCCGAGGAGAAATATCTCCTGTATCTGAATAAGCGGGAGGAGGCAAGAATTGGCGATGCGCTCGATCAGGGCGGCATTCTGAATGTAACCATCGCTGAACAAGCAACCGTCCCCGCACTGCCCCAACTGTCCGCCTTGGGCTTCGGATTCGTTGGCCTGGTTGGCGCCGGTACGCTGAGTATCACCCTTGCCTTTGTTGCCGACTATTTGAATCCGGGCTTTCGAACGCCTGACGAAATAGTTGCCTATTTGGGGAGTCCAGTGCTGGCGTCGTTGCCTCGCAAAAACTTATAGAGAAAGTGTGGATCTCAAATGTGCAGAATCGCATGAACTGGAGTTCGTCAGGAAGCACGGCGTGCAAATCGGCAGGGTAGCATCCGTTCAAGGAAAGGACCAATGAGTACATTTGTCGATCTGTTGCCACAGACAGTGGACGACTTCTGTGAACCGCGAACCGTCGAAATCGAACCCGAGGTCTCTCGCCCGTTCGGGTCTGCGGTTTGGGACCCCGACGCGTTTGCCGAGGAGCAGATCCGCGGCTTGATACGGCAAGTTTTCCTTCCGGGATGGCCGAAGCCGGCTCATCAAGTCGTATTCAGTCCCGTGGATTCAGAAACTGATATCAGCGCAATTTGCATGCAGGTTGGCCTGGCGCTATCTGCACAAGTATCGGGTACAACCTGCCTGGTCGAGGCAAACCTGAACAGTCCCGGATTGGAACAGGTTGTGGAAAGGAACGGTCACGATCTGATCGCCAATCAGGAACGTTCCGCCTTCCGAGACCCTTCCAGCCGACTCTCCAACGAGCTGTGGCTTGTTCCCAGGAATGTCTTTCTCGGCGAAAACGAAAACGGCTTGTCAGGCGCTTGGCTGCGTGACCGACTGGCTGAACTGCGTGCGAACTTCGACTACACCGTACTCTACGGACCGCCAGCCGGGGTGGGCAGCGAGGCAGCTTTGCTGGCCACTCTATCTGACGGCATGGTATTGGTCGTGGAAGCAAACTCGACCCGGCGCGTGGCCGCGCAAAAAGTAACGGAAAAGTTGCATGCGGCCAATGCCCGTTTGTTAGGAGCGGTACTGAGCGGCCGGACGTTTCCCATTCCGGACGTGATTTATCGGAACTTGTAGGAACTTACATGCAGCTTGTTGTTGATGCGGGAGCGATTGCACAGGATTACAGATCGTTTGGACAAATATCCAGGTAACAGGAATTCTTGTCGGAGGAAACCGAGAAACTTCGTGGAAAACAGGTCAAAAACCATTCGGGACTCAATTAGCGGAGCCGTGTTCAAAGAATCGTCGTAATGACAGCTGCACCCAACCTTTCTCTATCCCTGAACATTCAAGCAGCCCGCTGGTATTCGATTCAAACCCGCTACCGCTTCGAAAGAAAAGTAAACGCTCAACTCCAACAAAAAGGCCTGCAGACATTTCTTCCCCTGCTCCAAGAATTCCACCACTGGAGCGATCGTCGTCAACCCGTCTATATCCCGCTCTTCTCCGGCTACACTTTCGCGCGCTTTGAATTGTCGGCTGGGCTGCGCATCGAACTCCTCCACACTCAAGGGGTCATTGACTTGATCGGCTTTAGAGGAGTACCAGTTCCAATTCCGCCCAAGCAAATCGAGGATCTGCAGAAGCTTTTGTCTCAAAAGGTCCCATGCTCCCTCCATGCGTTCCTAAAGGTTGGACAACGAGTAAGGATTCGCGGCGGCTGCCTCGATAGCCTGGAAGGAATTCTGGAACAACGCGGCGAAAAAAACCTGGTGATCTCCTTGGAATCGATCGAGCGCTCTGTCGCTATCACCATCGAAGGATACGAACTGGAAATGATCTGAAGTGCGTTCCCCCTTAACAAACAGGTCCGCAAACCCGAGCCGCAAGTTTGCGTCCCCCTCCCGGCTGATCCCAGGACTGCAAGCACCGGTCGAAAGCATTCCGCGGAAAAAATCCTCTTCCGCCACCGTCGATGGGCGATTCTGGGAATGGCAAGGTCCGGACGGTTTTGGCGCGCCCAGGAAGCGTCGTTTTTCGGAAGTCCTGGCGGACACCCTGCTGCCGACGCCGTCGATGTACGGCCTGCGCTCGAATCTCACCCGCCAGATTATCGCGGACTTCTTTTTAGTCATCTTTAGTTTCGCGGCAGTCGGCCATCTAATGCTGTTGCTTGAGTTTGCCATCCGCCACGACCCGGCGGCGCTACTCAGGCCCGAACCGTTTCCCACGGCCGGCGCTGGATTGCTGTTGCTTTATGGGGCGCTGTTCACCTTGCTGGGTTTCTCGGAGCGCCTCTATGATCCCGAAACTGTTCAAATCCCTCGTCGGGAGAAACTGGTCCTCGGTAAAGTCGTCTTCTGGTCAGCCGCCCTGGTTGTCGGAGCGGTCAGTTGGTCGGGACCCCAGCTGATTTCCCTCACCAGCGTAGCCGCCAGTGCGCCTCTGAATTTTCTCGTCATGCTCGCATGGAGAAATTACTGGCGACATCTGCCTGCGCAGGCGCAGAGCCGGCGCAATATTCGAAACGTGCTGATCATAGGAGCGGGAACGGTTGGCCGCAGACTGGCCGCCAACCTAAGTCAAGATCCCGCCGGCAGATATGTGGTCGTTGGCTTTCTTGACCAGACCGAGCCGGTCGGTGGGGACGTACACGGCCAAATGGAAGACCTCGCACGCATAGCGCGAGCAGACTTCGTTGATGAGATTATCCTCACCGCTCCGCAGCAGGCCGACACGGCTCGGTGGGTCATTCGGGAGGCACGCCGCAACCAGATCGATGTTAAAGTCGTTCCCGATCTTTTCGGTTTTGAGCCGGATGATCCGCTGGTGTTCGAGAAGGTCGGCAACATACCGGTCCTGACCCTGCGCGAGGAACGCATGCCTGTCTTCGCTTTGTTTCTCAAGCGCTCGGTTGATACCGTTTTGGCGAGCCTGGCGCTGGCACTCGCCTCCCCTTTGCTTGCCATCATTGCCGTGGTCATTAAGTTGGAATCATCAGGCCCTGTCCTCTACCAGGCCCAGCGAGTAGGATTAAAAGGAACGCGTTTCCCCTGTTACAAATTTCGCACGATGAGCATGGATGCCGACCGGCTCAAGGAGCATCTGCGTGCATGCAACCAGCGCCGAGGGCCCTTCTTTAAGATCGCCGACGACCCCAGAATCACCCGTGCAGGACGGTTTCTCCGTCGTTACAGCCTCGATGAGTTGCCCCAACTCTGGAATGTGGTACGCGGTGAAATGAGTCTGGTGGGACCGCGTCCCCATCCCCTTGATGATTTCGAACGTTACGACTTGGGTGATCTGCAGCGTCTGGGAGTCCCGCCAGGACTTACTGGGCTATGGCAAGTGACCGCGCGTCGCGATCCATCGTTTGAGCGCGGCCTGGCCCTCGATCTCGAGTACATCAGAAGCTGGACCTTATGGCGGGATTTCCAAATTCTTTATAAGACGGTTTCCGTGGTTCTGCACGGAAGCGGTGTGTAGCGATGTCTTCTACCCTATACCCAGCAGCGCGAATTTCCGGCAATACCGTCTTGGCATGGACAGTCGGAGCATCTTTACGGCCGCTGCACGCATTGATCGCAGCCCCGTCGCAACTTTTCTTAGCTACCCTGGCGCTCATGCTTTTCCATCCCCCGGACTTTAATTTCCACTCCCTTGATCGACTGGCGTTTGGGTTACTGATTCTTGTAGTCCTGCTACGCGCATGCGTGCTGCGGCAACCGCTGCAACTCCGCGGCCCGGTCACATGGCCCATGCTGGCCCTCCTGCTGCTCGCATTCTACGGCGCCGTCTCGCAACCTAACGATGCCGAAACCTGGAGCCTGTTTGCGGCCAAATGGCTGGTGCCGTTTACGCTATATCACTTAGCGGCCTACATCTTCGACGACGCTCAATCGTTGCGAAGATTTGAGACTTTCTCATTGATCGTGCTCGCCTACCTGAGTCTTACCGCCATATTTTTCATGATCGATGCCAAGCAACTCATTTTCCCCCGCTACATTCTGGACGAAAGTTTGGGCTATCATGCCGACCGCGCGCGCGGACCATTTCTCCAGGCCGTGGCCAACGGCGTGACGTTGAATTTGCTCGGGTTGGTTGCCCTCAATTCATTCCGCCGCAAGCGACTGCGGGGAGTGCCGGCGCTTCTCTTGCTGGTCGCATTGCCGCTGGCCATCGTTGCCACCAGAACCCGCGCCGTCTGGCTGTCGTTTTGCCTGTCAGTTCTTGTGCTGCTTTTCTTTTCTCCAAGCCGGCGGTTGCGACGCGCCTGCCTGTGCTTCGTACTCGCCGGCGTCATGGCACTCGCCGCGGTCGTCACTTTTTCGGATCGCAATTTCTCGCTCAGCGATCGACTGCAAGAACGTGGACCCGTGATGTTCCGTATGGCCATCTATCAGGCCGGTTGGGAGATGTTCTTAAAGAAGCCGCTGGCCGGTTGGGGCGCGGCCGATATGCAGACGGAACTTTCAAGGAGGATCAGCGATTTTCACCAGGAACAATTCTTTTTTCATAACACCTATCTTGAGATTGTCGTCCAATACGGGCTCGTCGGGTTGTTGCTCTACCTGTGGATTCTAGTGGATCTTTTTAAGCTAGGTCGAAACCCAAACCGGCCCAACTCGCGCAACAGCAGCGACTTCTTGGATCAACAGTTCCGCGCACTATGGCCGTTGCTGCTGGGAGTGTACCTGCTGAACGGCTCGTTTGTGGTCATGAACTACCAATTCGTCAATGGATTTCTATTCACCGTAGCCGGCTTGTTGGTCGCACAGAACCGCCGCACCGCCGCAGTCCAACCCAATGCTGTAGCAAGTTGATGCCAGCCGTTGCTTACCTCACGAATCAATTTCCTTCCCCGGTTGAGCCCTATGTCGCGCAGGAAATCCGGGAACTTCGCAGACGCGGGATCACCGTGATTCCATGCAGCGCGCGCTATCAGCCAGACCCATTGGATTCCGAACTGAAAGCATTTGCCGCCGAGACCCTGTTCCTGCAACCGCTCCGGTTCCAATTATTGATCTACGCTGCCCTTCTTTGCTTCGTGAAGTTTTCCACGCTCGAGGAGTTCTATCGCCGCGCCCTATTTCAGGGAAGCGAGCCCTTTAGGCGGCGGTTGCGCGCGCTTCTGCACACGTGGCTGGGAGTGTACTACGCACTGCTTCTCGAAAGATCGCGCGTGGAACACATTCACGTGCACCACGGATATTTCGCATCGTGGATCGCAATGGTGGCGGCTCACCTCCTGAAAATCGAATTCAGCATGACTCTGCATGGATCGGATCTGCTGCTACACGCCGCCTATCTCGATACCAAGCTCAAACACTGCATGTTTTGCGTAACCATCTCGGAATTCAACCGGCAGCATATTCTGGAACGCCATCCCACGATCCCACCGGACAAAGTCGTGGTGCGGCGCATGGGAGTTGACCCGGGCATAAACACCTCCTCCCCGTCGCAACCCGGCCGTGAAAAACGCGACCTGGTGATGCTTGCAGTTGGACGCCTCCATCCGGTCAAGGACCACGCCTTCCTGGTTCGAGCTTGTCGCCTGCTGAAGGACCGCGACGTTCCCTTTTCATGTGCCATTGCGGGCGACGGCCCCGAGCGCGCACCCATCGAAAAATTGATTCATGACTTGAAATTGCAAGATGAAATCCATCTTCTTGGCCACTTGCCGCGTCAGCATCTCGACCCCTGTTACGCAGCCGCCGACCTGGTCGTGCTTACCAGTCGCAGTGAGGGCATTCCCCTGGTCCTCATGGAAGCAATGGCTCACGGCAAGCCTGTCCTGGCTCCGGCCATCACCGGCATTCCGGAACTGGTGTTAGACGGCAAAAATGGTTTTCTGTATCGCCCGGGCTCGCTCGAAGACTTTGTCGCACGAGTCAGATTGGTCCATGACACGCAATCCGCCTTGGGCTCACTTGGCCGCTCGGCCCGCCAGCACGTGTTTCAGCATTTCAACCGCGAAAAAAACCTCGCAGCTTTCTGCAATCTTTTTCTTAAACACATTAGCCCTAACCACCTCAGCCCAAACTTGGAGCACCATTCATATGAGGATCCTATACTGCAATAAATACAACTTTCCCTTCAGCGGCACTGAAGTTTATCTGTTCGAACTCATGGAATTGATGAAAGCTCAGGGACACGAGGTCGCGCTTTTTTCCATGGCCGATCCTCGTGGCCAGCCCACACCCTATGACCAGTATTTTTTGGCAAACATCGACTTCAAAAGCTCCGCCCACGGATGGTGGATGCGTGCCAAACTCGCAGCCCATGCCATTTATTCCACCGAAGCCCGGCGGCGACTGCGCCAGGTCATTGTTGCGTTTCGTCCCGATGTAGCGCACGTGCGTAACATTTATCATCACCTGTCTCCATCAATTCTCTGGGAGCTAAAGGCACAAGGCGTCCCCGTGCTCTATCACTTGAACGACTTCAAGCTGCTTTGCCCCACCTACAATCTGGTCGCGAAAGGACAAGCGTGCGAGCGCTGTCGTGGCGGACAGTTCAGACACGTTCTCACCCAAGGTTGTTACACCGGACCCCCTGGTTCCAGGCTGCTGCTGATGGCCGAAGCCTATTTCCATCGCTGGCTGGGAACCTACCAGAAATGCGTCGATCAGTTCCTCGCTCCCAGCCGGTTCGTAAAACAAAAACTTGTCCAGAATGGTTTCAACGCACAGAAAATTACCGTCCTTCCCCATTTTCAGAAGCTGCCGGCGCAGCTCCCGCCAAATTCTGCACCCCAAGCCCCCATCCTCTACTTCGGACGCCTGTCCCCCGAAAAAGGAGTCGCGGACCTCCTGCAGGCGATGAAACATTTGCCCGAGGTGCGACTCCAGGTCGCCGGGGATGGGCCTCAACGCTTGGAACTGGAAAATCTGGCGCGAGACTTAAACCTCAAGAACGTGGAATTTACGGGCCACGTCGGAGGCAATGCCTTGGAGCGAATGATCGCTGCCGCCCGTTTCACCGTGCTGCCTTCGCGAGCTTACGAGACTCTGGGTAAGACAATCCTCGAATCCTACGCCTGGGGAC
The DNA here is from genome assembly GCA_963696635.1 of uncultured Acidobacteriota bacterium. Taxonomy (GTDB): domain Bacteria; phylum Acidobacteriota; class Terriglobia; order Terriglobales; family Acidobacteriaceae; genus JABDBE01. The sequence goes on along the minus strand of CAVOKX010000013.1, from coordinate 124,240 downwards.
GCGCGGTGGTAGCGTCGGACCTCGGTTCACGCCGCGAATTGGTCGAGCAGGGCGAGACCGGACTTCTCTATCCGACGGGCAACGTGGAACAACTGCACAAGGCCATCTCCTTTCTCGCTGAACGGCCAGAGTTGGCCGCCCAGATGGGCCGCACGGGCCGCAGATTCGTGGAAGCCCAACACGCCCCCGAAGCTCACTATCGCAACTTGATGCGTCTGTATAACCAGATGAGACCATGGCCGGGTAGAGCCAAAAAGCCTGCAACCCTGCCAGCCACCCCACCCCCGCTACGTGTGGCTTTCATCGGCGGACGTGGCATGGTTTCAAAGTACAGCGGCGTCGAAACCTATTATGAAGAAGTCGGCAAGCGATTGGTGGACATGGGCCACGATGTCACCGTGTATTGCCGCAGTTACTTTACCCCTGTCCAATCGACCCACCACGGGATGCGACTGGTTCGCCTTCCCACCTTCCGCTCCAAGCACATGGAGACGTTCGTGCACACCTGGCTGAGCACAGTCCACGTAATGTTCAGCGGATGCGACATCGTGCATTACCACGCACAGGGTCCCGCGCTGTTTTCGTTCTTTCCACGCCTGGTAGGAAAAAAGACCATAGTCACGGTTCAGGGCCAGGATTGGCAACGAAAAAAGTGGGGCCGTTTCGCCTCCTTCACTCTTCGCCTCGGAGAAGTTGCCTCAGCGCGGCTGCCGAACCGCACCATGGTTGTGTCCCAAACTCTGCAACAGCACTACCGGACAGCATATGGCGTTCATGCCACCTACGTGCCCAACGGGTCCATGATTCGCCAACGAGTGCCTCCGTCGCAAATCCCGGAATGGGGTCTCGAACCGGACAATTACATTCTGTTCCTCGGCAGATTCTCTCCCGAAAAAAATTGTCATTTGCTGATTGAGGCATACGAAAAACTTGACACCCGCGCCAAACTGGTGCTGGCTGGCGGCTCCAGTTACACCAACGCCTACGTCGATGAATTACGCAAGCACCAGAGCGAAAAAGTACTCTTCCTCGACTGGGTTCACGGCCCCGCGCTGGATGAATTGCTCACCAACGCCGCGCTATTTGTCTTGCCTTCCGACTTGGAAGGCCTTTCCCTGGCTCTTTTGGATGCTATGGGAGCTGCCGTCTGCGTCCTGACCAGCGACATTCCCGAGAACCGCGAAGTGATTGAGGATACTGGCTTCACCTTCCAACCCGGAGATGCGGCCGACTTGGAGCGTATGTTACGCCTACTTCTTTCCGACCCGCGTGCCCGAACCGTAGCCGGGCGAAATGCGCAAGCTCGAGTTCAGGAGCGTTATCTATGGCCCCGAATCGCAGCTCAGATTGCGAACTCGTATGGGGAATTAACCGAACGGACGGCTACACTTGAGGCGTACTCCCCGGAGAATGCTCCGACAACGGAAACGTCAAGACAAGTCGGATAGGATCCCCACAATTTCGTATCCCATAGACGACCTCGGGATGAAGCCCCTGCCCAGCCCCATCATTCGGACGGGTAGTGGGCCAGTTTGGCTCTTGCTCCGAAAGGCGTCATTCGGAAGACGCGTTTCACGAGCTGGGGCGAGAGCCTGCCCCGAGCGAAGCCAGGTGGATTCTCGCGTGAACCACTCAAACTGATCCACTACGTACCGACGCCTGTCGACGATAGTCTGACATTTCGATTATCATGCGCACACCGGCCACGCCCTTTCTGGCCCGGTCTATGTCCGAACCTGACCACCAAGTATCCATGCTGAAGCTATGACGACAAGTGATGAAGAGAAGCTATGAAGAGAAGCGCAGGGCTCCGAATCATCTCTCCGTATCGTCTGTGGTCTCTATTGCCGCCACTCGAGACCTCACATTTGCCCGACTTGTTGATGTTCGCGGCAGTCATCTCGATCTTCTACGGCGTTTTAGTCGTCGCGCGAACCTGGCTCGGTCCATTTACTCCAGCGGTTGAAATTTCACAAAGTCCGCTGGCGCTTCCCGCCTACGCCGGCATGTCGTTGTTGCGTATCACCCTCGCCTATGGGTTGAGCTTAGCTTTCACGCTGGTGTACGGCTACATCGCCGCCTACAACGCCAAGGCCGAGCGTTTCATGATTCCGCTCCTGGATGTTTTGCAGTCCATCCCCGTCCTGAGCTTTTTGCCCGGTGTGATGCTGGCCATGGTCGCGCTATTTCCTAGCCGCCAGTTGGGCGTCGAATTGGGAGCAATTCTCCTTATTTTTACGGGCCAAGTGTGGAATATGGCCTTCAGCTTTTATGCCTCGCTGAAGAGCATTCCACGCGAGATGCATGAAGCAGCCAGGATCTACGGATTCAGCTGGTGGCAGCGCTTTACCGAGATCGAATTGCCCTTCGCCGCGATTGGTCTGGTGTGGAATTCCATGATGTCGGTCGCCGGCGGATGGTTCGCGCTCATGGCCTGCGAAATGTTTGTGCTCGGGTCGCGTGACTTCCGCCTGCCCGGTCTTGGCTCTTATTTGCAAACCGCCGCCAGCGCCGGAGACACGCGATCCATCTTATTGGGTGTCTTCACCATGATCGCGGTCATTGTGTTGCTGGATCAATTCGTGTGGAGGCCCGTGATCGCCTGGGCGGAGAAGTTCAAAGTCGAGCAGGTGGAAAGCGCAGAGGTACCGCATTCCTGGGTGCTCGATCTGCTGCAGCATTCGCGCAGCCTGGCACAACTGCAAAAGAAAGCCATCTTCCCATTGCGCGAGTCACTGATGTCGTATTTCTCGCGACGACAACAGACGGAGTCTGTCGCTAAAGCGGGCTTCCCGTGGAAGACCTGGGTGCTCCGCATTCTGGGTACTGCCGCCCTCGGCCTCACCGGATACGCCATGGTTCGAGTTGCCATCCTGCTGACTGGACTCGATCACTCCGAAGTCGCGGAGTTGGGACGCGGGCTGGGCGCCACATTTCTCCGCGTCATCGCCGCCCTATTGATTGGCGCTGCCTGGACCATCCCCGTAGGTGTGAAGATCGGCTTCAGCCCACGCCTGGCTCGCGTGGCCCAACCGCTGGCTCAGATCGCCGCCTCCGTCCCAGCCAACGCTTTTTTCCCGGTCATCCTGCTCATCCTTATTCGTCTCGGCGGTGGACTCGGCATCGGCTCCATCCTGCTGCTTCTCATCGGAACCCAGTGGTACATTCTGTTCAATGTGATTGCTGGCGCAATGGCAATTCCCACTGACCTCAAAGAAGCTTGCTCGGTATGCCGGATCAGCGGATGGCAACGCTGGCGAAAGCTCATCCTTCCCGGAATCTTTCCCTATCTTCTCACTGGCATGGTCACCGCATCCGGCGGCGCCTGGAACGCCAGCATCGTTGCCGAGTATTTTCATTTCAAGGGAAAGACGTTTTCGACCATCGGCCTTGGATCGATCATAAGCCGGGCCACCGACACTGGAAAGTTCGACCTGCTGATAGCCGCCACCATAGTCATGGCGGCCATGGTCGTCACCGTGAACCGCCTGCTCTGGCGCCGCTTGTACACCCTCGGCGAAACCCGTTTCCGCCTGGAAAGCTAAAAAAGCCGGAATCTTTCGATCCCGCCTGCAGTTGGCTGGTTGCCCGGAAAAATTGAGGCGTTTGCGCGGCGTCAGCGAAGCGGGAGCCGCGCGCCGAAATCCTGAGCGAGGCGAAGGATCTCGCAGATGCCGAACTCTGCCCCTACGCGCTCCTCCGTGGACGCACCGTCAAATCCCGCACCTGGGTCAGAATGCTCGACATCTGCATCCCATTCAACTGGTTCACAAACGGCAAAACTTCCGCGATAAACGGATCCTGCATCAACTCGCGAACTTCCTCTTGCCGGTTGCGTTCACCGCCGCTAAGCAAATCCGGTACCGTGACCTCCAGCGCCCGTGCCAACCGCTCCAGCGAGGAAAGAGTCGGCGTTGCTTTTTCGTTTTCGATCTTGGAAACGTAAGTTCGCGGCACCGACATTCGCGCCGCCAGTTGCCGCTGGCTGAGCCCATTGCGCAAGCGCATCGACCGGATCGATGCGGCCAGGTGCAGATGCCCGCGACCGTGGCCATTCGTTGGCATCATCTGGGGCTGGGGCGGGGCGGCCACAACTTCGGGCTCCTCCTCGTCCAATGACGCGTGGCACCGCCGGCAAAGATCATTACTGGTGCGGAATTGAACCAGCAAACAGCGATCACAGCGGACAACTTCCCTGGAATCTACTGGGGCAAGCGTGGTGGCCATCTAAGGTATGGGAGGGCCAGAGCGGGCTTCTCCTGGAACCGAGTGAACCAAACTAGATACGGTTCCCAACCTGCTGCGTAATCTGCGGCACAACCCCTGTGGATGTCAAGTACAATCTGCCAATCAAACTCGAAGTATGATATTGGAGAAATAAAATAACGCAGCTTGATCAGGGAAGTTCACTGTTGCCCGCTAACTTTCCCACAGGGTACCGTGGGAAGGGCTCGGCTCAGCCGTGCCGCACGGGCCCGTAAATACTGGGCTTTAGCCCCTGAGGTATGAAGGTGCGATGCTTGCCTTCGCCCGCACTCGACGTTCATTTGAGGAGCACGATGACAATTGATCGCGAAACAGCATGGGGTTTACTAACTGAGTTCACTCAATCAGAAAGTTTGCGCAAACACGCCTTGGCCGTCGAAGCATGCATGCGCGCGTACGCTCGAAAATTTGCCGCTGGTTCCGCGGAAGAAGAAGAACTCTGGAGCGTCGTTGGACTTCTTCACGACTTCGATTACGAAAAATATCCCAGCCTAGACGACCATCCGTATAAGGGAAATGAAATTCTCAAAGAGCGTGGCTATCCGGAAGAAATCCGCAAGGCAATCATGTCTCACGCCGAATACACGGGCGTGACTCGGGACACCCCAATGGAGAAAGCGCTCTTCGCCTGCGACGAACTAGCCGGATTCATCACCGCAGTAGCGCTGATCAAGCCAGGAAAATCGCTCGCCGAGGTCGACACCAAGTCCGTGCGAAAAAGAATGAAAGACAAAGCCTTCGCCCGCAAAGTGAATCGAGAAGACATCGTGAACGGCGCCGCAGGCCTGGGCGTCGACTTGGAAGAACACATCGCATTCTGCATCGAAGCCCTAAAGCCAATCGCCGCTCAGTTGGGCCTAGACGGAAGCGCCGCGAAATCGGCTTAGCAAAGGAGCACGTGGGGACAGCCGCCCCGGCTGTCCAGCCGAGCAAAGCTCGGCTAGCGGCCAGCGAGGACGCTCGTCAGTTTGATTTACCTCAACACCTCCGCGACCCTCCCACTCGCAATCAGCTCCGCGATCCGCGCAAAATCCTGATACATCACCCGGTCCTTATCCATAGTCGGACAAACCGACCGAATCGCCGCATGCGCCGCCAATCCACGCCTGCCGGTCTTGAGTGGAGCCACAAAGTCGAGCGCCTGCGCCGCCGCCATAGCCTCAATCGCCATCGCGTTGCGCGTGTTTTCGACAATCCGCTTCAGCTTGAGCGACGCCGTCATTCCCATCGAAACAAAATCTTCCTTGTTGCCGGAGGTGGTGATCGAATCCACCGAAGCGGGATGAGCCAGAATTTTGTTTTCGCTCACCAGCGCCGCCGCCGTGACCTGCGGCATCATGAATCCAGAATTCAGCCCCGCGCCCGCTGCGAGAAACGGCGGCAGACCTTCATTCAACGCCGGATTCACCAACCGTTCTAACCGCCGTTCGGAGATGCCGGCCAGCGCGCTCAGAGCGATTCCTAGAAAATCCAGCGCAAAGGCCAGCGGCTCGCCATGGAAGTTTCCGCCCGAAATCACATCGCCTTCGCCGTCCGCCTGCTTCGGGTTCTTCACAAAAACCAGCGGATTATCCACCGCCGAGTTGACCTCTGTTTCCATCACCGCACGGCAATGAGCCAGCGTGTCGCGCACCGCACCATGCACCTGCGGCATGCAGCGCAAGGAATACGCATCCTGCACCCGGCTGCACTCGCGATGCGACTCGCGAATCTGGCTTCCTTCGAGCATGCGCCGCAGATTTTCCGCCGTCTTCAATTGGCCGGCGTGCGGACGCGCCCGGTGAATGCGTTCATCGAAAGCCGCATCCGTACCATGCAACGCGTCGAGCGTCAGCGCTCCAATCACATCGGCGGAATCCACCAGCGTCTCAGCCGCGAGCAGAGCCAGGATGCCGACCGCCAACATTCCCTGCGTCCCGTTAATCAGTGAAACTGCTTCCTTGGCTTCGAGCACCACCGGCTTGATCTGAGCGCGGCGCAAAGCCTCAGCTCCCGGGATGCGAAGGCCTTTGTCATCCAGGCATTCGCCCTCGCCAATCAAAGCCAGCGCAAGGTGGGCCAAGGGCGCCAAATCACCGCTCGCCCCCACGCTGCCCTGCGACGGGACGAACGGTGTGACGCCGCGGTTCAGCATCTCGCAAAGCGCGTCAACGATCCCCGCGCGCACACCCGAGTAGCCTTTGGAAAGAGAATTGGCGCGCAGCAGTATCATGGCCCGCACCTCAGCCGCAGCCAGCGGGTGGCCCACCCCCACGGCGTGCGACCGCACCAGGTTGACCTGCATCTCGCGAATCTGTTGGCCGGCAATGCGTACGTCGCTCAGTTTGCCCACACCCGTGGTGATGGCATAGGAAACTTTGTCGCTGGCAACCAAAGCGTCCACCACCGCACGCGCCCGGTCCACCGCAGCCCGAGCATCAGGATCGAGAAGCACCGGCCGTTGCTCAGCCGCGACCTCCCGCACCGCTTCCAAGGTCAAATCATTGCCGTTGATGTGGAGTGCTTTCAGATATGCCTACCCGTTCTCAAATGTCAGACCTCGCTTCCATCGCTGCCCGAAACGCAGTCATGTACTTTTCTGGCAGCGGCACTTTTTTCATTTCCGGATCTACCACAATATGCGTGGTGTCGCCCTCAGCCAGCAATTCTCCATCATCGGCGCGTACTACCTCATATTCGAACTGCACCAGAGATTCGCGAAGGTACTTCAACCAGGTCCTCACGATGACTTCATCGTCATAGCGCGCCGGAGCCTTATAGCGGCAGCGCGCATCGATAACCGCGATGCCGCAGCCATCGTTCGCCTCCATATCGCGATACGAAAAACCGAGCTGCCGCAGCAGTTCCACCCGGCCGACTTCGAACCAAACGAAGTAATTGGCATGATAGACCACGCCCATCTGGTCGGTCTCAGCGTAGCGCACCCGCAAGCGAGTCTCATTGACCGCTGAATTCACGCTGGCTCCTTACAGTTTGTCGCGCTACCGGCTCTCCTCGTGGCATCAGTTTTCCATTGGCGATATATTCTACGAAAAACGCCGGCAACCCATCTCCCTGGAAAGGAACGGGAGTGTTTTGCAAATGATAGTGCAGATGCGGCTCGGACGAGTTGCCGCTATTTCCGCACTGCGCCAACAATTGCCCTGCACACACCCGGTCGCCACTGCGCACAACAACAGTCCCTTGCCGGAAGTGCGCGAAAAACGAAAATTCGCCACATCCGTGGTCGAGGATCACGCAGTTTCCCAGCACTGCTCTTGGATTCATCTCTCCCGGCGTGTTATCCGGCAATTCGTTCTCCGCTTGTACCACGACGCCATCGCCGGGAGCATAAATCGGCTGGCCAAAACAATAGTAGTCGGTGTTATCTTCGCCCGTGTTCCGGTACGACTGCCCCTTCGGCCTTGGGCGAGAATCAGAAAATCATAGGCGAAGCGCTGATCGCGAGCCACGGCATGCTTGTTTTTTACTACCGATCGCCCGCCCCAGTACACATACCATTCGCCAGCGAAAGGCAGATGCAGCGCGGTTTGCGTCTGGTAGCCAATGAATTCCGAGGGCGCCGGTAGCTTTGGCAGCGCTGCCAGGTGCCGCGCCAGAAGATTGCGCCAACCAGTCTTGGGGAATCTGCGAATCCTTTCCGCCCGAGTCATTCGTCCTTCCAGGCCGGTTTCCGCTTTTCAAGAAACGACGAGATGCCTTCGCGAAAATCCCGTGTAGCGCGAATCGCCGCGTTCTCCCGCACCGCAGATCGTATCTGCGCATCCAGTTCAACCCGCGCCTGCTCGCTGAGCAGACGCTTGGTGCACACCAGCGACGCCGGGCTGTTTTCCATAAGTTGCATCGCTAATTCCCGCGCTCGATCTCCCAGCCTTTCTATGGGAACAATTTCGTTAATCAGGCCAATCCGATGCGCCTCATCCGCATCGACGATCCTGCCGGTCAGAAGCAGATCGCGCGCATGTTTTTCCCCGATTTGACGCAACAGAAAAGTCGAGACAATCGCCGGTACGAATCCAATTCGCACCTCGGTATAACCAAACTTCGCTTCCGGTACAGCGAGCGTGAAGTCGCAGAGTGTCGCCAGCCCGCATCCTCCCGCGATCGCTGCGCCGTTCACTGCCGCAATCGTCGGCCTGGGAAAATCGTACAGCGAGCGAAATAGGTGGGCCATGGTTTCGGAATCTTTCAGATTCTGCTCAGGCGAACGTCCCCCCAATGCTTTCAGATTCTCCAGGTCCATCCCCGAGCAAAATGCTTTCCCCGCTCCGGTGAGAATCAAAACCAGCGCAGACGAGTGTGCAACTTCGTCCAGCGCCGCCCGCAACTCCTCAATCAACTCGTAACTGATCGCATTGCGCTTGTCCGGGCGATTAAGCGTGATCGTGGCGACGCCGGCGTCATGTGCGAGAAGGAGTGTTTTATAGTCCATGCTATCTCGTATTCCTTCAATCCGCCGCCGCTGAATTTGTGTACCGCGCTCCAATCTCGGCCGTCGCCCGCAGGAGTACTTCGAAAGGCTTGAGCGACGGAACAACAGCGCCGCGTGCCGCCAAGGCCGCGACCACCTGCTCCGTCGCAATATTGCCAACCAAAGCATCCTGAGCGAACGGACACCCACCCAATCCCCCCAGCGCAGAATCGAACCGTCGGCAACCGGCATCGTACGCGGCAGTTATTTTCGCCGCAGCCTGCACGGGCCGGCTGTGCAGGTGTACGCCGATTTCCAAATAGTCATACCTGGCAATCACCGCCGAAACCAGTTCCCCAATTTGCTGCGGCCCTGCCATCCCAACCGTATCCGCCAGCGAAATCATGCGCACGCCATAAGATTCGAGCAGGTCGACGGCATCGACCACTTCGCCCACATTCCATTGGTCCCCATACGGATTTCCGAAAGCCATCGAAATATATGCCACCGTTTCCAGTCCAGCCTCTTCGCCCTTGCCTTTGATTTTCTCCAACTCATCGATGGCCTCGTCCAGCGTCTGACGCTGATTATTCCGCAGAAACGTCGGCGAAACCGAATATGGAAATCCAAGCGTGCGCACCGCGTTCGTATCGATCGCTCGCTGCGCCCCTTTTTCATTTACCACGATACCGATAATCTCAACATCGTCCGGAGGATCGAGCTCCTTCGCAACCTCTTCCGAGTCAGCCATCTGAGGCACAGCCGTCGGAGACACAAAGGACATCGCATCGATATGCTTGAATCCAGCGCTGATCAAAGCCCGCAAATATTCCAGCTTGATGTGCGTAGGGATCTGTCCCTTCAACCCCTGCCACGCATCCCGCGGACACTCTACGAGTTTGACCGCTTCGGACATTCGCCCCTGTTCAGTGACTCATTGAGCCATTGAACCATTGAGGCATTGCAGCACAAAAACAAATGACTCAATGGCTCAATCACTCAATGACTCAATGTCTACGTTTGCAGCACTCCCACCTTGAACTCCGGCACATCCGGATTCAGCGCCGCTGCTTCAAGCGCTTGCGTAATCGCATCGCGCGTTTCCGCCGGATCGATGATCTTGTCGATCCACAACCGGGCCGCGCCATATCGCGGATCAGTCTGCTCGTCGTAGGTTCGCTTCACCGAATCGTAAAGCTCTTTCTTTTCCTCTTCCGTCAATTTCTTCCCACTGCGCTCCAGTTGCTTGATCTTGATCTCCAGTAGCGTCCCTCCAGCGGAATCCCCGCTCATCACCGCATAGCGTGCCGTCGGCCACGCAAACAAGAAGCGGGGATCATACGCCTTGCCGCACATCGCGTAATGCCCCGCGCCGAACGATCCCCCGATGATCACCGTAATCTTCGGCACAACCGAATTTGAAACCGCATTCACCATCTTCGCGCCCGCCTTAATGATGCCACTCCACTCCGCGTCCCGCCCCACCATGAATCCATTCACATCGTGAAAAAAAACCAGGGGAATCAGGTTCTGATTGCAATCCATGATGAAGCGCGCCGCCTTCTCCGCGGATTCGGTGTAAATAACGCCCCCAAACTCCAGCCGCTTGTGGCCTTCATGGTCGGTGGCCTGCGCATGCAGTTTCTGATTAGCGACAATTCCCACCGCGAATCCGCCAATGCGCGCGTAGCCGCAGAGCAAAGTTTTTCCGTACTCCGGCTTGTATTCGTCGAAACGGCTACCGTCCACAATGCGCGCAACAATTTCTTTCATATCGTACGGGCGTCCCGGAGAAGAATCGTAGATCCCGTAAATTTCCTCCGCCGCCAACGCCGGCTCTTCAGGTTTCTTACGGTCCCACGGAGATTGCCGCCGGTAGCCCCACTTCTCGACAATGGCGCGAATCCGCGCCAGGCAGGCCTCATCGTTTGGTTCGCGGAAGTCCACCGTGCCGCTGATCGCCGAGTGCATGGCCGCGCCACCCAACTCTTCGGCCGACACTTTCTGTCCAATCGCCGCCTGTACCAGTGCCGGCCCCGCGAGAAAAAGCCCGCTGCCGTCGGTCATGAGCACGTGATCGCACATCACCGGAAGATACCCGCCGCCCGCCACGCACATGCCCATGATGGCCGCGATTTGCGGAATGCCCATCGCCGACATAACCGCGTTATTGCGGAACACTCGTCCAAAATCGTCGGTGTCCGGAAATACATCCTCTTGCAGCGGGAGAAACACACCAGCGGAGTCGACCAAGTACATGGTCGGAATACGATTTTCGATGGCCATGTTTTGTGCCCGGATCACCTTCTTCGAGGTCATAGGAAAGAACGCGCCGGCTTTCACGGTAGCGTCATTGGCAATGATCATCACCAGCCTGGTATGAATCCGTCCCAGCCCGGTAATCACCCCCGCCGAGGGTGCCCCACCCCACTCTTCATACATGCCGTAGGCTGCGAAGGAGCCGATTTCAAAAAAACTGCCCGCATCCACCAACAGGCTGATGCGTTCGCGTGCCGTGAGCCGGCCCTTGCTGTGCTGGCTCTCAATCGCCTTTGGCCCGCCGCCCTCGCGAATTTTTTCCTCCTCATTACGCACCTGCGAAACCATGTCGGCCAGAAAACGCATGTTCGCTTCGAAGCGCGCAGACGTAGGATCCACGCGCGTTTCGAGGACGCTGGAAGTAGAGGGCGTACTGAATTCGTTTCGGTCGGCCATGAAGGGAACAGCCAGGAACCACTTACGGTATAACAGCGCAGCATCGCGAAGCAAACTTGGATTCGATCACACGCGGAGGAAGCACTCATGCCTGCGACTAAATGCAGATTTTGCGCTGGTAGCGATCAACTCAAAGTCACAGCACGAGCGGGTCGAACGCAACCATAAATCATGCCTGCGCTCTGGTCTTTCTCTGCATAAGTTGGGCGTAAAGGCTGCGGTGCCGCACCCCTTTGTCCAAATCTCCGCCGGGCTGGCTGTGCAACGCCGCCAGCCAGCGGTGCGCAGCGACCAGTCCGGGAAGCATGCTGAGACAAGTTTCGAATGCCAGCATGGCACGCTGCCGATGACCTAAACGCCCCAGCGCGACGCCCAGATAAAAATGACCCAACGGCAGAAAGTGCTGCAGACCCACGGCCAACAAAGCCTGTTCGGCGGCTTCTTCATTTCGGCGTTGTCGCAGTCGCACCATGGCTAGACCCAGGTGAGCTTCCGGGCTGTCACCGTCAATGTCCAGCGCCTGCCGGAAGGCGCGGTCCGCATCATCCGTTCGCTTCTGCCGCAAATAGGTTTCGCCGATGCGCAAATGCAAATTCGGCAGCCGTGGATCGGATTGCTCGGCCTTAAGCAGGCTGGCCAGCGCCGCTTCCATATTTCCTTCTTCAAAATGAATTACGCCCATCAGCAAATCTGCCCATGGTCGAGAGGTGGTTTGTTTTTCCTGGGGCGTTGCTGCTTCTGACGCTTCGGCAGCCGCAGCTTCCGTTCGCGGGATTGTTTCGGTCCCGGGCGCTTGCGGTGTTTCGGTTTGCAGTGCGGCAGTTTCTGCACCTGTGTCGCCTGCTTGCTCCGCCTGCCCACTCTTGGCATTCTCCGCTTCCGGCGGATTCAAATCTGCCGTTATCAGCGCCTCCAGAATTTGCTTCGCGGCTTCACGCCGGCTGAGCGCAAGGTAACACTGCGCCAGATGCATCAGGAAGCGAGTCTGCCTGGGATCATTCTTGGCCAGGTCTTCAAGCAGTGGCAGGGCATCGTCGGGACGCCCGCAGTCCAAATAGTCGCGCGCCAGGTTGTAATTTGCTTCGCGCACCGCACTGGCCACGGCCTTGGTCTGATCTTCGCTCGGAGGCTGAATATAACCAAGCGCCACGAATTGCTGCAGCACCGCTTGCGCCGCCGCCGGATCCATACGCAAATCGCTGGGATGCATTCCACATTCGCCAAGTTCCTGCTCCCAACTCGGAATGCGAGCAATCTGCGGCGGCTCTTCAAAGGCTTGCACCAACACGCGGCCATCCATATCCGCGCCCACCGGCAATCCAAACAGCGTCAGGATGGTCGGTGTCACATCCAGCAGGGTCGCGCCGTAGATGCGCTCATCCTGCTGCACGTGCGGCCCCTTCATGCAAAAAATTCCGAACGGACGATGCTGAACCGCGGGCCCCGCCGGCTCTGCGGGAATGCCCCGCGGCCGCAGATGGTCGGAATGAAAACCGTGATCCGACACCAGCAACACTGTCGCCTCCGGCCCGGCCAGATTCAACAATGTTTCCAGCATCATGTCATGAAAACGATATGCCCCATTCACCACATCTTTGTAAATCTCGTACCGATCCTCCGGCACGCCTTCCATGCGCGGAGGATGGTAGTGCATGAACCCGTGGCAGAAATGATCGATGCCGTTGTAATAAACCGCCAAAAAATCCCACGGCTCATTCTGCAGAATCCACGTCGCGGCATTGTGGATCGAACAGTTTTCCGACAAGATCTTGGCAAACGACATCAGCCCCTTGTCCTTTTCCTGATCGATCTCCGCCGCGCGCGGAATCCAGGGAAGAATCGCGGCCTCGGTAACGTCCCCGGGATGCATACGCAACTCTGCGAAAGTCTCGCGCAGCCGCTCCGGGTGCACCGCACCCGGAGCAAGCGGCCAGGGCTGATCCGGCGGCGCGGTAGCGTACGGATAAAGATCAGAAACCGAGATGCCGTTAATCGGTTCCGCCGGGTGCCCCGCAAACCAGCCCAGCACGTGCGTCTTGAACCCGCGCTGGGTAAGAATGTTCCAGATCGCTTTCACCTTGCGTGAGGTGCTCGACACCGGCCGGATCCCGCCGTTTTGCGTGTCCGGCTCCATGAATCCGTGAATACCGTGCTTGTTGGCGCGCTTGCCCGTGGCAATTGAATTCCACAGCATGGGCGAAAGAATGGGCCGCAAGGTCGCCAGATTTCCCATCACGCCATGATTGATGCAATCATCCAGCGTAGGCATCAATCCCTGATCTAGCAGCGGATTGATCACCTTCCAATCGGCCGCATCCCAGCCTATCAACAGAACTTTCTTCGCAAGGGGTTCAGGCATAACAGCACACATTGTCGGGGGGAGCACCCCGGTGGGGAACACAGTCTACCACGGTTTGCGGCCCCAGGAAGACGGTTCGTAGACGATAACTTCCAAGTTGCCGCCCATCCGGAAGTTGTCATCGGATAAGCCCTTTCATTGACGGGAGGAGGGAAGGGAGAAGTCGTAGAGCGCCCCCTTCAGGACGCTTCATCTTACGGACGCGCCATCCGCCAGTGAACGAAGGTGGGGGGTATAGGGGCACGAGGGGAAAATGCTGCACCCAGGCAGAAGAGCCGTTCTCAACGTAGTGCCACCTGGTCCCACGCTGAGCGGCTGCCGCGTTCGCTTGGTCAAACCCTTGACGCTGACCATCGGCATTGGGCGTAAACTTGTCGTCTCGGGCATTTCTATTGAATCCGAGAACGGTAGGAGCAACGCATGGAAGAGTATGTATACCGCTTCAGGCCCACATCCGCTTTGCTCGGAGAGTTTCACGAGTTGCAAAATCGGGAGATATACCTCTCCTCTCTACAGGAGTCAACGATCCTCTGGAGGGCTTCAGGGAAATGTCTTGGCACGGCGATGAAATCGTGTGGACGAATCTAATCAGGCACTACTTGCTATGCCTTACGCAATCTGTTCTTTGCGCGATCATATGTGGACCTAGCCATGAATTGCACGAGCATGAGATTCCAGTTTTCCAGACCGAGGACGGATTGCCATCATCGATCAGATCGCTCTTCCATGGCGCCTGCACCAAATTCTTCCAAAATGGCGAAGTGGGCGCACTCCCGGCCTTGTTAGCTGCGAGAGATTCGCCCGTCAAACGTTATCAGCTCCTTAGTTTGCTCTGGTCCCTCCATTTCTACGCCTTGAAGGTAATCTTTACTGTTATTAGTCCACAGACACCTATCTGCGAGATCGATGCAATCCTTCGCGCCAAACCAGACGGACCGTTCCGCTTTCAGCAGGTTTTTTCAGCCCAGGATTCCGTTGGTCAAGAACATGGAAAAAATGTGGATCTGGTTGAGCAATTGAGCCGATGCGCGGCCAGCGGAATTCATCAGGCAATAATCATCAACGCCTACAATGACAAGTCGCCATATCATGGGCTTGCTTGGAAGACTATCTCGTCAGGATTCCCGGGCGCCTATATCAATCAGATAGAGAAACTGCTGCATTTTGACTGGTATACAGCCTGTTTCGTCGGTGAGCGCCCCACAAACGCAGCGATGTGGGGCAACTACGGCGACAGGCATCGTGGTGCTTGCCTGAAATTCAAGACGGAATTGAATGCGGCGGGGAAATCGTCGATTTTCCTTGATCCCCCGGATCAAGATAGAGCCAATCAGGTGCACCGGGACCCGCATTATGAGCTGCTACGAGTTGACTACAGAAGCCCGCATGTCAAAATAGACTTCTTTCGCTCAATGGGGAGAATGCTCCCTCACCAACTTGCCTTTTGGTTCAAGAGCAGCAATGGGGATATCAGCGCAACTGGACGCGACATGCTTCAGCAGTCCGAAGGGTGGCGTCAGGAATATTGGGAAACATTCGACAAATTGCAGACAATCAAGCTGTCCGACTGGTGCCACGAACGCGAGTGCAGAATTACCTATCACAGCATGACCGAGGATTTATCTGATAAATCAAGAAGAAAGCTTCGCTATCGATTTGAGGATCTCTGCGGAATTATATTTGGCATGAAGACGCCGCTTGAGGACATACTCGCGATGGTGCGTATCATTGAACCAAAATATAGGGCGGCGGGGCGCAAGGAGTTTGAGTTTTCTCAGGCTTCCTATTCGCCGCAAAACCGCAAGATAGAGATATGCCCGTTGCCGCTTCTGAAGTTCAATTGACTGCATGGGTTCACCGGTCTGCCCCGTTCCTTGCCGTTTTGCAAGGGGAGCCGTGGCCCGAACAACTCGCCTTTGTTGCCGCAGTCCCAACCTGTTACGTCGTAGTGGGTCCACTCCCTGCTCAGCAGTCTGCTCCCGCCTTATCTGACCACTTCTTCCAGTTTGCACTGCTTGAACCACAGCGCGCCGTCAACCCACCCACGGCACTCGCCAGAGAGCACAACAACAGTGCCGGGATCATTTCGTTCAGCGAGAACCGACAAGTCACTGTCGGTCATTCGACACGCTACAAACGAGTCATGCGTATTTTGATCGTGCAGCATGACCACATGGTCACCAGTATCTGCATTTGTCAGTAGCTTTCCGGTCACTCCTTGAACAAACATGATTGTTCCCTTATGAAGTGCGGTGGCTCGCGGCTCGTTGCCCTGAAATTCTGATCGTATCTCTGCCACGCGATAAATGCGCGTGTTCAAAGGAGCGGGATGTGCCGATTTTTTCAATCGCTGGACTGGCGACCAAGCAGATTCTGCAGGCTTGTCTTGGATCCTTACGCGGTAAGGAACAATCCATGCGTAGAGGTCGAAGTATTGTCGAGCGTACAAGTTGAGCTTGTTTTCCGCGATTGGAACAGCAACGAGCGACCGTCCGCCTTCAAAACCAACTTTCTCTATTGGGTCCGTGATCCCTACTGAAGCGGCCCCCGGCATTTTCACCGTTGCCACGTCCGTCACTGCGTTAATGCTCCAATACGCATTTTCCATCGAGATAGACACAAAGATATGCCACAAAATGATGCCAGCAAAGAGGATGGCTACGAGGACCAGCTTTTTCATGGCGCGGCACCTCAAGTTTGGTGCGGTTTAGGGGAAGGGACTTCGCGAAGATAATATCCCAAACGGGAGGCATTTTGCTATGTGAGTTATGATTTCGGATTTTGTCCAGCGAGTGGCTTTATTATTCTGGCAAATTGAACCGAACTCTATTGAAGTTTGGGTTCTGGATGACGATGCCTTCGTAAACTGGCGCAATCACCATCACATGACGGCGCTGTACAACAGTCAAAAAGTTACACAGAGCATGATTGATCTCACTCTGCCGCACCCCGGCAAGTATCGCGTTGTTTTTAATAATGATTTTTCGGCTCTCTCCAAAGGCGGTCGAAGCGAATCTGATGTTGAAATATAAGGGGGCTGGCCCAACCTACCATCTTCAGGGTGCCCCACCCAAGCGCCTTTTGCTTGGGTGGGTTAGGGCCATAGTTACGGCCTGGTGCGCCAGGTTCGCGTCCGTTCTTTGTTCCGTGGACGCTAGCCTGGGAATTCCCGCCGCCACCGCTTTTTCTTGATCCCGCCTGCCAGTACAGATATGATATAAATAATCCAGTTAGCTATTTGAGAATGGCTGCACGACGCTCGCTCTTTGACAACCTGACCGGCGGTGGACTCGAACCCCTCCATCCCAAAACGGGAACGCCAACCGCGATTTCGGACGCCTAAGTCCTTATTCCGGAATATTTTACGTATAAGTCCTTATTCCTCAAAGATTTTGCTGGTAGTCCCGCCCTAACCCCATGATTCCAAAAGATCAGGGGGGAGGGGGTATACCACGATTCCTCGGTACAGACCGGGAGCATCCCTGACAAAACAGACCGGGAGCATCCCTGACACTGCAAAAGATGGCGCGCGCGGGTTACAAACAGCGCATGCCATGGAAAGCGAGCAGTGTGATGGAAGAGAAACTACGGTTTGTGTTTGAGTATGAGCGGGATGAGCAAACCATGACGGAGCTGTGCCAGAGCTTCGGGGTAACGCGGGAAACCGGGTATGTATGGCTGCGGCGGTACCGGGAGCGGGGAGCGGCAGGGCTGCTGGAACGAAACCGGGCGGCGCAGCGGCACCCCAACCAAACCCCGGCGGAGATTGAGCAGCGGGTGTTGGAGTTGCGGCAGGCGCACATGCGGTGGGGGCCGCGCAAGTTGAAGCGGGTGCTGGAGCGGGACCAACCGGGGCCGAGCTGGCCGGCGGCGAGCACCATGGGCGAGATGCTGAAGCGGGAAGGGCTGGTGGTGGCGCGCAAAAAGCGGCGCAAGACGGCGCCGTACACGCAACCGCTGGCGCATGCCGACGGGCCGAACCGGGTGTGGTGCGCGGATTTCAAGGGCTGGTTCCGCACCGGGGACGGGGAGCGGATCGATCCCTTGACCATCTCGGATGCGCACAGCCGCTATCTGCTGCGTTGCCAGGCGGTGGCCAAGACGGACACGGCGCGAGTGCAAGCCATTTTCGAAGCGGCCTTTCGCCAGTATGGATTACCGCAGGCCATTCGCACCGACAATGGGCCACCCTTTGCCAGCACGGCGATCGCCGGATTGTCGCGGCTGGCGGTGTGGTGGATGAAGCTGGGGATCGTGGCGGAGCGGATCGAGGCGGGACAGCCGCAGCAGAACGGGCGGCACGAGCGCATGCATCGCACCCTGAAGCAGGAAGTGGCGATGCCGCCCGCCCAGGATCGGCGGGCGCAACAACGAGCGCTGGAGAACTTCCGCCAGGAATACAACGAAGTGCGGCCGCATGAAGCCTTGGCGATGGAAACGCCGGCCAGCCTGTATGAGCCCTCGCCGCGGCCGTATCCGGCGCGGGTGCCGGAGCCGGAATATCCGGCGACGATGCTGGTGCGCAGCGTGCGCGCGCACGGACATTTTCGCTGGCAGAAGCGGCACGATGTATTTCTGAGCGAGGTGTTGTGGGGCGAGCGCGTGGGCCTGTTGCCCATCGACGAGCGCTGGTATACGGTCTATTTCGCGGATGTTCCGCTGGCACGGTTTGACAGCTGGCGACGGCGGGTTTTGCCGCTGCCGCCAAAGAAAGATGCCGAGGGAGAGAGCGCTGCCGAACCGAGCAGCTTCTACGTGGCCGGAGCAAGGGAAGGGGAAGTTTCCCCTTCCCCTGCACCCCATCCCCTCACGGAAACGGAGCAAAAAGTGTCAGGGATGTGCCCGGTCTAAAATGTCAGGGATGTCCCCGGCCATTCACCTCAAATGTAAATACCCCGTGCCCGGAAACTGAGTCCCGTCGAGCACCTTGGTAGGGCCGCACCGGGCCCCATCCCCGGCGACCGCCCACGATATGCTCATTCCTGAAGAAATCCAACGCCACGCCACTGGTCGTCTCTTGTGAACAAGTGATTTCACGTATAAATTCAATCGAGCGCTAAGCACGGCCTCACAGCCCGTCGACAGCGCGCAATCCAGACCAGGAGACCGCCAATGCAGAGTCGCATCCTCGGCACCACCATGCCGGTAGTTGAATTCACGCTTGACCCCAACGAGTCCGTCATTTCTGAAGCCGGTGAACTTTCCTGGATGACCAGTTCCATCCAGATGACGACTCACACCCAGTTTGCCGGCGGCGGAGGAATCTTCGGCGTGCTCAAGCGCGTGGCCGGCGGCGGTTCGCTGTTCATGACGGAATACCGCGCGATCGGCGCCGCTGGCGGGATCTCCTTCGCCACCAAACTGCCAGGGCACATCGTGCCCATCGAAGTTGGCGCGGGACACGAATACATGATTCACCGGCACGGATTTTTGTGCGCCACGCCGCAGATTCAGATCAGCGTCGGCTTCCAGCAATCGCTCGGGGCAGGAGTCTTCGGCGGCGACGGCTTCCTGCTCCAGCGCGTCACCGGAACCGGAACCGCCTGGCTCGAGCTTTCCGGTGAGCTGGTCATGAAAGATCTGCAGCCGGGCGAAACTTTGCGCGTGCATCCGGGGCACGTCGGCGCATTCCAGTCGTCCGTTTCCTTTCAGATCACGACCGTCCCCGGAATCAAGAACATGATCTTTGGCGGCGATGGAATCTTTCTCGCATCGCTCACCGGCCCGGGCAGAATCTGGCTGCAAACCCTGCCCATCGCCAAACTGGCGCACGAACTCATGGAGTACATGCCCACGCAGCACAAGGAAGCCGTGCAGGGAGGCGTCGTCGGAGGCATCGTGGGCTCAATTCTCGAAGGAATGAAATAAATAAGGGAGGCCTTGGCTACAGTGCGTCCAGGGTATGGACTATCAGCACGCTCAGATCGCAGAGATTTACGATCTCGCTAACCCGTGGGCGCGCGATTCCGACTTCTACCTCTCCCTCGCCGGACCGCGCCCATGTAGTGTTTTCGATCTGGGTTGCGGTACGGGCATGCTCTGTTGTGGGCTCGCCGAACGTGGTCACCGGGTGACAGGTGTTGATCCGGCAGCTGCGATGCTGGCTGTGGCCAGAAGCAAACCTCACGCGGGACAGGTGGAGTGGGTGGAGTCCTCTGCGCAAAACTTCAAGGCGCACCGGCGCTTCGACCTGATCGTCATGACCGGACATGCTTTTCAAATCCTGCTCACCGACGCTGATGCGCTGGCGGTATTGGGAACCATGCGTGACCATCTGAAGGAGCGCGGCAGAGTTGCATTTGAGACTCGCAATCCGCGCGTGGATTGGGCTGGCGAGTGGGGGGCGCGGGTCCGCAGCTTGCCCGGCGGACAAGTTCTTGAGACGCTGGAGATCACTGGCACGCACAATGACGGTGAATTCATCTCGTTCCAGACTTCCTACCGCTCTCCGCACGTGACCCTGACGACGAGCAGCATGCTGCGGTTTCCATCGCGAGAATATGTAGAGGCCCTGATCGCCCGTTCGGGGTTGGTGGTCCGTGACCTGTTCGGAGACTGGGATGCTGCGCCGTTCCATGCCGCACGCTCACGGGAAATCATCTTTATCGCGGAGATCGCCGATAAAGCGCACAGCTGCCCTGGGCAAGCTGGCGAACCGTCCCCAGCGGAGCGGGTGTAGAATCGCCAAAAGTCAGGAAGGAGATTTCCAGCGCGCAATGTCAAATCCAACCTATGTGTCCAACGTTCAGATTGAACGGCGGTCGGGGCCGCTTCGAATCGCCCACCTGCCCGGAGAGCCGCAGCCAGTAGTGTTCAGCGTTCATGGAGCCATTGCCGAGCATTACGGCCTGGATCCAGCAAAACTCCCCGAATCGCATGCGGCGACGATCGATTATGTTGTGGCCGCCCTGGGTGGTTGAATGATCGGAACCTTCGGGGGCGCGCTGGATGCGCGCAAAATCGATGCCAGCGACGGCCGCTTGCGCGCCCACATTAGAGGCGAAATCGAATCCGATCAGGGCGTCCTGGTTATTCGCCGAGTTCATGTTCACTTCCTGCTTGATGCAGCCGAGCAGGCCCGGGAAACGGTGGAACGTGTCCACGGCCTATACGCCAACAAATGTCCCGTTTACAAAACACTGCGGCCTGCTTTCGAGATTACCTCAGATTTTGAACTCACAGCGACAACCACGAAGGAAGGCGTTCGATGACTCTTCAAGGAAAGCTGGATGATTTTAGAGCAAAGTTCGAATCCGGTGCCCCAGTTGGAGTGATCGTATAGACGAACAACTTGTTGGAACTATAACTGATGGCATAGAGATGGTTGTTATTGTCCCAGAACATTTGATTAATGGGTCAGTTGTCAACAGCCTCGAAGTTGCCTGTGCTCTATGAGGATGCCGCGGAGCGAACGCTGTTTGGATTGTGGTCGAGTGCAGAGATCCTTGGTCGGGAGCCGTTCGCGAGCGAAGGCGTGAGACAGCAGGTCCCTCCACTGCGCTTCTCATCCCCTTGGGGTATGAGAAGCTTCGGTCGAGATGACAATCCGTAAGACGATCCGTAGGAGAAGAGATCACAATCCGTAGGAGAATCGACTCATCCGAGAAGGTCAGCGGTTTGAAACCGTTGTCAAAGCCCTGTATAAATGCGGGGAAGCACTTCTTGTGCCCGACAGCCTACCCAACTCTCGCCGCTGGACGGTGATTGCCTCCGCCTTGCTTTGCTGCGGGCTCGGTCTGGTGGTGATTTACACCCGGCGGAGCGCCTTCTTCAGTCCGCTGGCGGTGGTTGTGGTGGCCGCGATCGGACTGGCCGCGCTGCTTCTGCAGCTTCGTTACTACAATCGGGAGCACGGCAATCCGATACAGGCTCCGGTATGGCTGAACATTGTCGGAGTGTTGTTTGCGCTGACTGCGGTGTTCGCGGATTTTCTGAGTCTAAGTGGGCAGATGGCCGAAGTGATGGCGCTCGGAGCCGTGGGCAGTTTCGCGATCAGCAGCGCGATGATCCTGCACGCTTTTCGCAAACACCGGAAAATTTCAGAGTAGGACTTGAAGAGCCATCGTCAGTTTGCTCGGAAGTCCACTGCCAGCGTGGTCCTGACTTGCACGGGCTGGCCGTTTAGTACGTAAGGCTGGAAGCGCCACCACTTCACCGCATCCACGGCCGCGGGGGCGAGTTGTTCGGGGCCGCTGATGGGCCGTACGTCGACCACGGTTCCGTCCGGCCCGACTATGACGTCGAGGGCTACGATACCTTGAATGTTCGCCTGCCTTGCGGCTTCGGGATAAATCGGGTCGGTCTTATGGGTTACCCGTCCTTCCATTACCTCCGCCGGAACTGTGGTCGGGGCTGGTTGGATGAGGGGTTTGCTTGCGGGAATCTGCGATTCCAGTTCGCTCCATGCATGGTGCCAATGCCACCAGCCTAACGTACCCACCAGTAAAAGCGTTCCGGTAAGGGCTATCAACAGCGGACGCCCGAATGTTGTACTTCGACCCTTCAGGTCTGGGGCCGCAATGAAAGGAACGGATGTGGTTATTACGGGGGGAGGATTTGTGGCGGACTTCTTGCGCGTCCAGTGTTCGATGAGCGTCTGTTGCTCCGAGGTGAGGTTTACAAACTCGAGGCCACAATGGAGCAGCGCCTGATAGCGGACGACCGCCTTCAGGCGGAACGGACCACCGGCGTCGGGCAAACGAAATTCAATGCCTACGGAATCGCCGGGATGAAGCTCTCCTGCGAGCACCACGCCGACGCCGCGCTCACCTATGCTGACCGAGCGCCCCGGAATGGAAAAGGGAATCCCGGACCGCAACACTGTGACATCCGCGGGCACGGACAAGGGGAAACGAGGAACGCGGCGAGTGTTCTTGGTGGTTCGCAGCGGTGCTTGGGCGGTCGCGGCACTCATGGCTTATTCTCAATCGGCATCAGAGACTATCCTGGCTTCGCTTTCGGGTGAAGGCGCAGTCAATAGCAAGAAAATGCTTCGGCCAGAGTTATTGGGTGGAGTATAACATCGCTTCAGCGGCAGGTCTCTGCAGCATGTGGCACGTTCGGGCGTGCGACGGAGCTGGTCAAGCTTCGAGCTTGTCAAACAAGGATTCTCCGGCGCTACCGAAGTTGGCGGCGAGCAGTCGTTTTGTTTGCCTGCGGCTACGGCCAGCGTTTGGCCGTGTCTTCCCAACCGGCTGCGCGCGCTGGTTGCGGGCTGGCATTGACTGCGGCTTGGGGAATGCGGATGGGCTGCTGCGCCGTTGTGGGAGTGGCCAATGTCGGTTTATTGCTGCTGGCTTCGAGCGTCGAGTCCTTGTCGTCGGACAACAACGGAGCCGCTACCCGCAGGGCCTCGACTTCCTTCTCCAAGCGGGCCAGTTCGAGTTCCTTCTGCCGCAGAACCTCGTAGACATTCTTCATACCAGAGTCCCCTCGTAAAATATTCTTTGATTGAAGCAATTGCCCGCACTCTAACAGGTATGCGGTTTTTGTCAAGAACGAACAAGTGCACAACCGCGGGCTAGCTCGCGGAGATTGTCGCTGGGCCTCGATCTCGGCTATCGGTGCGCGCGGCAGGCGCATCCTCCTGTTGCCATTTTCGCGCCAGATGATCGAGTTCGCTCAGCACCTTTTGAATGTCCTTCATTCGCTTGGTGATACCGTAGGTGACAGAAGGTGGAATGGTGGCTTCGTAGGTGCGATAGATGAATCCCTTTTGCTCTAGCAACCGCAGGCGCTCGGTCAGGACGCGGGAGGAAATGCCCTCGATCTGGCGGCGAAGCGCTCCGAACCGGGTGGGTCCGTTTGTGGATAAAGCCCACAAAATGTGCATCGTCCAAGGACGGGTCAGCACTTCGAGTAATCCGGCCATGGGACAAGGTGAAGGCGATTGGGCATAGCGCCGCATGGTGTTGCCTCTAGTGGTTACTGTAAAGTACCTACTTTACAAAAGCAAGTAGTTATTTAAAGTAACCAATAACGGTGAAGCGGCATCTACTGCGGAGTGACGTTCAATTCAGCAATGCTCAAGGAGGTTCAGTATGGCTAGTAATTCGATTTCGACTTCACCGGTAAGCTCACAGACTGCCCGGGCATCGAGCCCGGCAAAACGGAATGAGCACGCCTCGGCAGGATCTTTCATCACTCTGGCGGGACGAATCTTGTTCTCCGCAATTTTTATCATGGCGGGATTCTTGCATTTTTCTCAGCAGGAGATTGGATACGCCGCGCAATCCGGCGTGCCCATGGCCGGTTTCCTGGTGCCTGCGTCTGGAGTTCTGGCGATGGCGGGCGGACTGAGCATTCTTTTGGGATACAAAGCCAAAATCGGCGCATGGCTAGTGGTGCTCTTCCTGGTTCCGGTCACGCTCACGATGCACAACTTCTGGGCGGTGAAAGATCCCATGATGGCGCAGATGCAAATGGCGATGTTTGTGAAGAATGTGAGCATGCTTGGAGGGGCGCTGCTCATTTCCCAATTTGGAGCGGGCGGGGTGAGTTTGGATGCCCGGAGAAATTCTGCGCGATGACTTACCGCAGCACTTGGCTCCTGGCCATTCGGAGGTTGTCGGTGGCAGAGAGATCCACGAGCCAAGTGCTGAACCCGTGGCGACAAGAGCAGATCTTCTGCTGAGTGTTCATTTGCGAACATGATTGCGCCTCCACGAACATTCTCATCCTCATATGAGCGGCATTCGTCCGGGGTTTCAGATTTCGTGTCTCATTCTTGTAAATTGCCTCACCTTTCTTGAGTCCTAACGTCCAACTGTGCAATCGGTTCGAGTGTGGATGAGGGTGATTTCATCCCACATTTTTGGGGAACCAGGGTGATGTGCAACCCGTGGGGTCAGATTTGGTTCATATTAGGGAACGGGGCAGCACGTTTCTGCGTATCCATGCGCAGGCGTTGTGTGCAAACGGCTAGAGAAGACTTGAGACATGCGAGGGTCAAGGAAGTTTGGAGGGTGGCGTATGCAGTACGGAGCGAATGGCAGTAACGGAACTACGTTCAATGGAGACCTGCCACGAAACGGAGATCTTCATGTCCAGGAAGTGGTCAAGACGGCCCACGAAGAATTGCGGCAGTTGATGCGTCAGCGGGCGGAAATCATGAAACGCATCGGCACCCTGAAGCAGACCATCTCGGGGCTGGCCAATTTGTTTGGCGACGATATCCTGGGGGAAGACTTATTGGAGTTGGTGGACCGAAAAACCGGAGGACGCCAGCCGGGCTTTACCAAAGCTTGTCGCATGGTTTTGATGGAAGCCGGGCGGCCTCTGGCAGTGCGCGAGGTGTGTGAGCAGATTCAGCAGCGGCTTCCGGCGGTATTGCTTCGCCACAAAGATCCGCTGGCCTCGGTGACCACGGTGCTCAACCGGTTAGTGGAATATGGCGAAGCGTTGAGCGTGGTTCGCGAGAACGGGCGACGGGCGTGGCAGTGGGTATCGGAGCCGGTTTCGGTGGAGTCGGTCAATGCGGCGCACGTGGCACCGGCCTCTCAGTTGTAGAAACGCAGCTGGCTGCGTTTCACGCGGGCGATGGCGCCCGCGCCACATAACCGAGTCGCTAGGCGGGTAGCAGCATTCCTTTTTCCAGATGCCGGGTCACGTGCGCGTATGACGCCGCGTGAGGATCGTGGGTGACCATCACTACGGTTTTGTGAAAGTCCTCGTTCAGACGCTTTAGAATTTCCAGGACTTCGGTCGCGGAATGGCTGTCGAGATCGCCCGTAGGTTCGTCGGCCAGTAACAATGTGGGGTCACTGACGATCGCCCTCGCTATTGCCACTCTTTGTTCCTGCCCGCCTGAGAGCTGTTTCGGAAGATGGTTCACGCGTTCCTCCAAGCCAACCAGTTTCAGTGCGGTCATCACGTGATCGCGGCGCTGCTGGGCATTCAGCTTGGTGAGCAGCAGCGGGAGTTCAACGTTCTCGAACGCCGTGAGCACGGGAATCAAGTTGAAGGTCTGGAAGACGTAGCCGATGTGCACGTTGCGCCAGTGGGCAGACTGCGAATCGCTAAAGTGGAAGACGTTCTCGCCGAGCACCAACAGTTCTCCGGACGTGGGCCGGTCGATGGCCGCAATCATATTCAGCAAAGTTGTTTTGCCCGAGCCGGATGGACCCATCAGAGCCAGAAACTCGCCGCCTCCGATTTCGATGGAAACGTTGTCCAGGGCTGTGACCTCGAAGGCGTCGCGCTTGAAGATCTTGCTGACGTTGCGGGCTTGAACCACTTTGGCTTGAACTGCGGTATGGGGAATGGTAGCTGCGCTCATGACTGTCCTTTGATCTTGATTTTTTCGCCGTCTTTCAAATCTTGGGGCGCCGAGGTGATGACGTCCTCGCCGCCATTGAGGCCTTGCACCAGAACACCGCCGCTGCGTTGCGCCTGAATTTTCACTTCCCGCGATACCGCCTTGCCGTCGAAGGCAAGGAAGACGAACTTTTTGCCATCGCGATCATGAATCGCGGGAGTGGGCACAAAAACTCCCTGCGGCTGGGTGCTGGTTGGCTTGTTTTCGTCCGCCAGAAATTTTACCGTGGCATTCATATCCGGCCGCAAATGGGCATCCGGATTGAGGATTTGCACTTTCACCTGCACCGTCGCTTTGGCCCGGTTGGCTTCAGGAGAGATTTCGGCGATCCTTCCATCCCACTTGAGATCGGGGTATGCGTCCACGGTGACTATGCCCTTTTGCTTGGGGCCCAGCCTGGCGAAATCGTCCTGCGCGATATCGAGTTCCACTTGCAGATCGTTCAGATCGGCCAGGGAAACGACCAGACCTTGGGGACCGCCCTCGGCGGTGCTGGCAAATCCCGAGGTCACGAGCTCGCCTTTTTCGGCGGCACGCTCGAGGATGGTCCCGGTGACTGGGGCGCGGATCACGGTTGCGTCTAGCAGGGACTTGGCGTAGTCAGCCTGTCCTTGAGCCTGGTCGAGAGCGCCTTTTGCGCGGGCAATCTCCTCCCTGCGAGGACCTAGCTTTGATAGCTGGAACGCCTTGTCCAGAGAATTGACACGTTGCTGGTCGGCTCCGAACTTGCCGGTAGCGTCATCCAGGGCCTGCTTGGAGACGACGCCTTGACTCCACAAATCTTTCGTGCGGTCCAGGGTAAGTTGATCATCGGCCAGAGTGGCTCGGGCTTCGTCCAAATTATGGTGCGCCTGCTGAATCTCTTCGGGGCGAGATCCGTTTTGCAGTTCTTCGAGATAGGCGCGGGCGTTCTCCGCGGCGCCTTTGGCTTGTTCGTACTGAGCACGGAATTCATCATCTTCAAGGCGCACGAGGATCTGGCCTTCCTTGACCTTGTCACCTTTTTCCACGCCGATCCACGCGACCCGGCCAGTGACCTTGGAATTCAGATTGATCTTGTGGTGAGCCACAATGTAGCCGCTGGCGGAAAGGACCACGCCGCCGACGTCGCTGCTCTGTGCCGAGGCGCGAACCACGTCGACCTCAGGCGGGTCGTGGGATAGCAGGCGGTAGGCCGTCGCCATCACCCCGAGCAGGACCAGCAAACCGATTCCGATGAGAATGTAGCGGCGCGCCCACGCTGGAGGCTCGCCCTCGCCGCCGGCGCGGGCCGTGCGATCGATTCGCAGGCTTTGCAGGTCTTCGTGTTTGGCGTCAATCGGCATTATCTTGGAAGATGATTCACTTCGTATCGCTGATGCAAATTTCTCGTTCAAGCCTTTGCCTCAAGAGCTAAAGCCCGACTTTTCGAGGCTCTATCGGCACGGCTGAAGCCGTGCCCTTCCCAAACTGCAGCGCCTCCGCGATTCCCACCGCTGGCGACGCGTCCTCCCCAAGAAGGCTTCGCTCTAATCCCGTAGAGCGCTCAGTATGTCCTGGCGCGCCGCGTGCCAGGCGGGAGCGAACCCACCCAGAACTCCCATGATGAGGGCAAACCCGATAGCGCTGACGACCACAACCGGCGTCATTTGCAGGCTGAACACGACTTCGCTGAAGGTTACCTGATTTTGCGTTCCGGTGGTCATGCCGTTGAAGGGCAACATCAGCACGATGCCCAGCGCCGCACCCAGCAGGGACAACAGCAGCGACTCCAGCATGAACGAAGTCAGAATGCTGGGACGCGAAAATCCAATGACGCGCAGAGTGGCAATCTCGCGCCCGCGATAAGCCACCGCGGCATACATGGTGTTGGCTGCGGCGAAGCAGGAGCCAACCGCCATGATGAAGGCCACGATCCAGCCCACGACTTTGATCGGCGCGCCCGACTTGGTTTGTGAGGTGTAGTAGTCAGGTTCGAGCAGGCCATTGAGTTCGAGGCGCTGATCGTCGTTGGCGCGATTTTTCAGCGCCAGGGCGGCGACCGGGTCGGTCGCACGCACCAGCACAGAAGAGTACACGGTGCGTTCGAAATCCGTGACCAACTGGTTGATATCGCCCCATATTTCGGAATCGTGCGCGGTGCCGCTGCCGTCAAAGATGCCTACGATCGGCCAGTCGCCCTTGCCGATGTGCACGGTATCGCCAATGTTGGCGTGCTCGAATCGTCTATTGATCGAGCTACTCACCACTACCTCACGTTGTCCGGGAGTGAACCAACGTCCGGCGGTGAGGTGAATCGTAGGCCGCATTTCGATTCCGAGGGGCGTGAGGAAGCGCGTCGTGACATTGGTCTCACCCGTTCCGCCCTTGCGGGGCATCACTACCACCAGGATGTCTTCGCCCGAGACCAGCGGCTCGCCTTTGCTGTTTTTGGCAACACCGGGCAGGTCTTTCAATACCTGCATCGCATCGCGAGACACTCCGCCAGCGGCCAGTTCCGAGTCCGAACCTTTGCGCAGCATGAGCACATTCAGCGGATCGCCAGTAGTGGCAAAGGCGCGTCCCAAGCCCGCCAGCAGTGCCATGATGAAGACCGCGGTGGCTACCGTAAGCGCGATTCCGAGGGCGGTCATGACCGTAAGGCTCTTGCGCAGCCGCAGATTGCGCACGTTATAGCTGAGAGGGATTGCCATTTCTATTCTCGTCCTTGAGGTTCGTTCTTCCTTTGTGTACCTTTGTGTACCTTTGCGTCCTTTGTGGTACTAGCATTTGAACTTCATCAACCACAAAGGACACGAAGGTACACAAAGGAGTTCATCCGATGTGTCGCAAACCGTCCACAATATTTACCTTGGCGGCGTGATAGGACGGCACAAAGGAACTGGCGAAACCCACCACCGCCGCGATCAGCAGTGCCGCCGCTATCGTGATCGGAGTAACCTTCATTCCAGTGAACATTCCACCCTGGCTCGCCATCGCCTTCACCACCAGGAAGGCGAGCAGCGACCCGATCAGCCCGCCCACCAGCGCGAGCGAAACCGCCTCGCCGACGAATAATCCCAAAATGCTGTTGCGGGTAAAGCCCAACGTCTTCAATACTGCGACTTCTCGGGTGCGCTCGCGTATCGACATCGCCATAGTGTTCGCCGAGACCAGCAGAATGGTAAAGACCACGGCCAGGCAAATGCTCATGATGAAGGCCTTGATGTTGCCCAACATGCCGATGAAGCCCAACTGGAAAGCATGTTCACTCTCCGTCTTGGTGGGACGGTCAGCGTTGCGGAATTCCTCGTCAACGGCTTGAGCCACGCCGGGAACGGAATCGGGCGAATCGGCCAGAACCGCGAAGAACCCTTCACTGCCTTTGAGTCGGGGAAAGCCTTCGTCGATGTAGTCTTTGTTGAAGTAAATCGATTGGGTTGGATCCGGCGGCGTGAAGATTCCGCGGATGGTCAACTCCAGATTGACCGGAAATATCTTCCCGGTAATATTCAAACGGTCCCCAACTTTCCAGTGAAACTTGTTAGCCAACCCCACATCCACCACGGCACCCGCTCGATCGTGCTGCCAGGCTTCGAGTTGGTCCGCAGGTATCTTGAACTCTGAGTACACCTTAAAAATTTCCTGGGGATCAGTGCCGAACTGGGCGAAGTAGTGTTCCGGCTTGTCGTCCATGTACTGCCCGCCAAACCATTGCTCATTGACCACTTCCTTGACGTGGGGAATGGCTTGAATCTTCTGCCGATAATAGCTGGGCAAATTGAAAATCAGCGAGACCTTGTGGCGCACGATCAGGCGCTGCGCCGACTCTTCGCTGGGCTTGCTGTCATAGAAGCTCCGCCAAATGGTGATTAGGAATGTGAGCAGCAGCAGCGAGCCGCCAATGCTCAAGATGGTCAGGATGCTGCGGCGCTTGTTGCGAAACGCGTTCTTACTGACAAAACGGGTCAGAGTCATGATCGAACTCCGGGAGAAAACTTAACCTGCTTACGAGGGGCCCCACGAATACGTTTAAGCATAGCCGATGAGTGCGGACTCGGACAACCTCGCACCTTCCCAGTCACAGGATCGCTGAGTGCGATTCCGGACACCAGTGGAGATCGTCACCGGGATGGAATGACAAATGTCACCCTGGTCCAATACTTTCAGGTCTCCTTAGTAATAACGCTTGCCATGCGCGAAAGGTTACGGAGATTTGTTCGCAGAGGATGGGCGTCTTGCCCGTCCGGCGCAGAAGTGTGCCGTTCAATCGCAGGAACTGAGATCTTTTGCGGTACTAAAGTGTCGCTCAGACTCCCTGCAATCGAATTTACGAACACTTTCGTAACTCCACTTTCGGTCTACCCCGGACTATCCTGATCACATTCCTCTCCTCCAAGGATGTTCCCGAGGTCTTCCCCCGAGGGACAGTGGCTGTTTGTCTTCATGAGGCTACGAAGATAATGTCGAACAAAATCGGGCGCTTCGAAATACTCAGCGAAATTGCGCACTCGGACATAAGTTCCGTGTACAAAGCTACCGACCCCGAGAGCGGACAGACGGTGGCGCTGAAAACGATCAAGCTGGAACCGCTGGGCGAGCAGGCAGCGACGCTGGTGAAAAACCTTCTGGATGAGGCCGAAGCCAGCAAGGTTCTCAACAGTCAGAATATTGCCTTGCTCTACGGCGGGGAAGAAGTGGACGGCGTTTTCTGCGCCTCGCTGGAATATGTGCAGGGCAACAGTGTCGCCACCATGCTCGCTCGCAAAGAAGGATTCTCCATCTGGGATCTGCAGGACATTGCCCGTCAGACCTGCCAGGGTCTCGATCACGCCCACGCCAAGGGCCTGGCACATTACACGCTCGAACCTGCGAAGATCATGGTGGCATGGGATGGCACGGTGAAAATCCTGGGCTTCGGGATTTCGACCATGAGCGCTTTCGCTGCCCAAGCTTCAGGTAAGCCTCCGGAAGTTCTGCACTACATGTCGCCCGAACAACTGCACGGCGATCCTCTCAGCGCGTCGTCTAACATGTTTAGCCTGGGCGCAATTTTTTACGAGATGGTGACTGAGCACAAAGCCTTTGATGGCGACGATGCGGACCAGGTACGGCAGGCGATCACGGAAAACGTCCCGATGGCCCCGGATCAGATCAACCGCAAAATCCATCCCGCGCTGAGCCAGGTCATTATGAAAGCGATGGCCAAGGCACCCGAAGAACGATATCAGTCCGGGCAGGACCTGGTGAACGATCTGGAGCGGTGCAAAGAGAGTGCGACCAAGGCCGCGGCCGCGGCCAAACCAGGGCAACTTGCCGCGAAGGCGCCCGCTGCGCAGAAGACTGCGCCGGCCGTGAGCACGGCAACGGTGAGACCTGCGGCAGTGACCGCGCAGCCAAAGCCCACGGCGGCTGCGCCAGTGGCCAAGGTGTCGGCGCCCGCGGCAGCTTCGTCCCCAGCGCGCAGTAAAGAAGTTGCAGAACCGCCAGCCACCAAGGCTGCAGCCGCTGCGGCTGGAAGAAGCCCAGGCGGCGCGAGCTTCGCGAGCGCTGGACTCATCACGCGAAACCTGGACCATGCCGCGCCGGTCGTCAATACTCCGGCGGAAGCTTCCGTTGAGACATTTTCTGTTGAGCCGTTCTCCGCTCCATCGGCAACCATGTCTTCTGCTGCGATTATCGAGCCGGAAGTCGAGGCTCCGAAAATCAACCTTGATCCGATGATGGCCGAAGGTCCGAGAGGCGGTGCGGGGGCGAGCCGCAGCTTCTCCGAGATCGATGAATTGCCGCCGCTGAAAGAGGTGTACATCCCGCCTCCGCCGCCTCCGCCGCCTCCGCCAGCGGATGAGCCTGGGCCGATGAATGCGGTGCATGCTACCGTCTTCAAGAGCGCTCCGCCGGAAAAACCGAAAGTGCAGCCGCGCGAGGTGGCGAAGAAAGCAGTCGCGGAAATCAAGAAAACGCCGCCCAAACTTTTCGTGGCTTCGATA
This sequence comes from uncultured Acidobacteriota bacterium, assembly GCA_963696635.1. Classification (GTDB taxonomy): domain Bacteria; phylum Acidobacteriota; class Terriglobia; order Terriglobales; family Acidobacteriaceae; genus JABDBE01. Next base: position 92,225 of record CAVOKX010000013.1, on the reverse strand, counting down.
GCGGGCGCGGTTGCAATTATTTTGCTGATCGTGGCCGCAATCGCGTGGCACATCCATTCTGAAAATGCGGATGACGATGTTACTCCCGCCCAACCGACGGCCAGCGCAGCGGCTCAGCCGAATGCGAGTACGAGCCAGCCGGCCGCGCAGGCGCCAGCCGCCGCGCAACCTCCGGAGCAGGTCACGGCGGAGCCGGTAACTGCGGCGCCGCGTGCGGTATCGGTGCAGCCCAAGTACAACAACAACAAAAAGAAAGTCAAGCCGCGCCCGGTGGCTCCTGCCATTGTTCCCGGACAGTTGAGCGTTACTTCGACTCCGGCGGGGGCGCAGATCCAAATCGACGGACAGAACAACGCCGCGTGGGTTACGCCCTTCAACCTCGCCGGACTCAACCCCGGCCAGCATACGCTGACCATCAGCAAGGCCGGCTACGTGGCTGAGACCCGCAACATCGATGTGGGCTCGGGCAGCAAATCATTTATCAGCGTACAACTGGCGCAGCTTAACGCTACCGTTTCAGTGAGCAGCGATCCATCTGGCGCCGCCATTTGGATGGACGGCAAAGACACCGGCCGAACCACGCCCGCGCAAATCTCCGTGGACAAGCCGGGGAATCACAGCTTCGCGTTCAAGAAGCAGGGATACCTGGACGAGACCAGCACGGCGAATCTGCAAATCGGGCAAACCTTCCGCTTGTCGCCGAACTTGCGGGCGTTGGGCAATACCGATGACATCAAGATTGGCGGCAAGTTCAAGAAGCTCTTTGGCGGCGGCGACACCGCCGGAATGGGCGCAGTGATGGTCAAGACGCAGCCCAAAGGGGCTCAAGTCGCCATCAACAATCGCATTCTCGATAAATTCTCGCCGGTAGAACTTTATCTGGATCCGGGCAACTATGTCGTGGACATTACGCTCTCGGGATTCAAGAGCATTCATCGCGTTATCACCGTCGAGAAGAACGGCAAAGTCGCCATCGAAGAGAGCCTTGACCGGGACTAGCTGCATCGATGATGAGCGTCCCCGCCCCGCAAGGTCCTAACCGGTGCAGCTCCGAGCGATCAAGAATGCAGGGATCCGTCGTCCCAGGGATGAAAGCCGTGCGCTACCAACTGTTCGGCAGTAATCAATTTGGAATTGTTCGCGCGAGATTCCTCGGCCCGCTGGTGAGAGCGCGGGCCTTCGGAATGATGTCCGCGAAAACAAACGCCAACAAGTGATTCAATAATCTGCCCGGTCCCTACTCGTGAATGGCCGGGGACATCCCTGACATTTTAGACCGGGCACATCCCTGACACTTTTTGCTCCGTTTCCGTGAGGGGATGGGGTGCAGGGGAAGGGGAAACTTCCCCTTCCCTTGCTCCGGCCACGTAGAAGCTGCTCGGTTCGGCAGCGCTCTCTCCCTCGGCATCTTTCTTTGGCGGCAGCGGCAAAACCCGCCGTCGCCAGCTGTCAAACCGTGCCAGCGGAACATCCGCGAAATAGACCGTATACCAGCGCTCGTCGATGGGCAACAGGCCCACGCGCTCGCCCCACAACACCTCGCTCAGAAATACATCGTGCCGCTTCTGCCAGCGAAAATGTCCGTGCGCGCGCACGCTGCGCACCAGCATCGTCGCCGGATATTCCGGCTCCGGCACCCGCGCCGGATACGGCCGCGGCGAGGGCTCATACAGGCTGGCCGGCGTTTCCATCGCCAAGGCTTCATGCGGTCGCACTTCGTTGTATTCCTGGCGGAAGTTCTCCAGCGCTCGTTGTTGCGCCCGCCGATCCTGGGCGGGCGGCATCGCCACCTCCTGCTTCAGGGTGCGATGCATGCGCTCGTGCCGTCCGTTCTGCTGCGGCTGTCCCGCCTCAATCCGCTCCGCCACGATCCCCAGCTTGATCCACCACACCGCCAGCCGCGACAAGCCGGCGATCGCCGTGCTGGCAAAGGGTGGCCCGTTATCGGTGCGAATCGCTTGCGGTAATCCATACTCGCGAAACGCCGCTTCGAAGATGGCTTGCACCCGCGCCGTGTCCGTCTTGGCCACCGCCTGGCAACGCAGCAGATAGCGGCTGTGCGCGTCGCTGATGGTCAAGGGATCGATCCGCTCCCCGTCCCCGGTGCGGAACCAGCCCTTGAAATCCGCGCACCACACCCGGTTCGGGCCGTCGGCATGCGCTAGCGGCTGCGTGTAGGGCGCCGTCTTGCGCCGCTTTTTACGCGCCACCACCAGCCCTTCCCGCTTCAGCATCTCGCCCATGGTGCTCGCCGCCGGCCAGCTTGGCCCCGGTTGGTCCCGCTCCAGCACCCGCTTCAACTTGCGCGGCCCCCACCTCATGTGCGCCTGCCGCAACTCCAACACCCGCTGCTCAATCTCCGCCGGGGTTTGGTTGGGGTGCCGCTGCGCCGCCCGGTTTCGTTCCAGCAGCCCTGCCACCCCACCCTCCCGGTACCGCCGCAGCCATACATACCCGGTTTCCCGCGTTACCCCGAAGCTCTGGCACAGCTCCGTCATGGTTTGCTCATCCCGCTCATACTCAAACACAAACCGTAGTTTCTCTTCCATCACACTGCTCGCTTTCCATGGCATGCGCTGTTTGTAACCCGCGCGCGCCATCTTTTGCAGTGTCAGGGATGCTCCCGGTCTGTTTTGTCAGGGATGCTCCCGGTCTGTACCTTTTAGTTAGTAGGGACCCCCCTCCCCCCTGATCTTTTGGAATCATGGGGTCAGGGGCGGACTACCCTCAAAATCTTTGAGGAATAAGGACTTATACGCAAAATATTCCGCATAAAGGGCTTACGACTCATTTGTTCACATAGAGATAAGCACTAATCGATATGATTAGCTTATAGCGCTGGGCAAAGTCAAGCGAACAGGTGGGCGAGCGGAGCGGTCATTCCCATTTCGGGACAGAGAAATAGCAGGAAAAAAAGCAAAAAAAGCTTGACATGTGAGCGAGTGTTATAGTTAACTATAGCAGTGATTCGATCAGTTTTGGCGGCTTGCACCGGGTACGCGAGCATAAGTCCAGACTGAAAAAGAGTAAGTAAAGGAAGCTTAAGGAGAAAAAAACATGAAATCCCTTCGTTTCTTGCTGTTCGTGGTTGTTCTGATGTCTCTCTCCATCGCGGCTTTCGCCCAGTCCGACGCGCAAAAGTCGTTCGACAAACTGAAAACTCTGGCGGGCACCTGGGAAGGCACCTTTGAAGGGGCACCGCTGCACGTCACGCTTCGTGTGACTTCCATGGGTAACGCTGTGATGCATGAGATGAAGGGGAGCGGGCCCGACGATCCGATCACCATGCTTTATCTCGACGGTGATCGCTTGTTTCTGACCCATTATTGTGACGCCGGAAATAGGCCGCGAATGGCCGGAACGATATCTTCTGACGGCAAGACCATCAGGTTCAATTTTGTCGACGTCACTGGCAGCACTCAGCAGGGACACATGCAGAGCGCCGTCTTCAACCTTATCGACGCTGACCATCACACCGAAACCTGGAACTTCGCGATGGCGGACGGCAAATCGATGGGTGGATTGCTGGAGCTGAAGCGCGTCAAGTAAGGTGCGCCAACGAATTTTTCGCAACTGAATCGAAAAAGAGAATAAGGAGAACAGTCAAATGAAATCACGCATCGCACTTTCAGTTCTATTGGTTGTAATCGCCGCCACTGCTTTCGCATCGGACGCAACCGTAGCCCAGTCTGACGCGCAAAAATCTTTCGACCAACTGAAAACTCTCGCGGGTACGTGGGAAGGTCGCGTGACCACCCTCCCACTGCAAGCCGAGATCGAAGGCAAGCCCATGCAGATCTCGCTGCGCGTGACTTCGATGGGTAACGCGATCGTGCATGAGGCGACGGGAGCGGGAAGACCTGACGATCCGATCACCATGCTTTATCTGGACGGGGACCGCCTGCTGCTGACGCACTATTGTGATGCAGGGAACCGGCCACGCATGGTGGGCAAGATGTCGCCCGACGGAAAAACGGTGGAATTCGAGTTTCTCGACGTGGCTGGTAGCCTGCAATACGGCCACATGCACCATGCAGTCTTTACCTTCGTTGATGCGAACCATCACATCGAGGACTGGACTTACATGGAACCCGGGGACAAGCCGGTGCACGCGCACTTCGACCTGCAGCGGACCAAGTGACGCTGCTTCGCGAATTGATCGTTGATCATTGGTCGATGATTGTGGATCCATGATTGTCGATCGATGATTGCACGCAGAGAAATTCGCAAGCGACGAATGTCCTGAGTCAGAAATTCGTTGACGAAGGTTGGAGGCACGGATGGTTAGTGATCGGCAGGCTCCGGGGCTAAAGCCCGCATTTTCAAAAAGCGCACTTTCGGCGCGGCTGAAGCCACGCCCTTTCAAAGCCGACCACTTTGTCAAACAACTTCTGACTCGGGACACTAATGACTTCGAGGATATCGCCATGACTATCAGCCTGAAAGCCATTTTTCAACGGGACGGCCGGTACGAAGGCGTCCGCAGGATCAATATTTACCTCTTGCGACTGCTGTACGTATTGATGTTCTTCGTGCTGGGCAAAGAGACCTGGACGCACGTCCTCACCCACCAGGGACCATGGGACCCCACAAATGCCGTGGCCTGGTGCGTCTGGACGGCGTTCGCGACTTTGGCCGGCATAGGAATCATCCATCCTGTGAAAATGCTGCCGATCGTGCTGCTGGAGATATTTTACAAAGTGCAGTGGCTGATTCTTGTAGCGTACCCACTGTGGTCAAAGGGCACGTTGGCGGGATCAGCGGCGGAAGGCATCACCTCGTCGTTCTTGTGGGTGATATTGCCCATCGTGGCTGTGCCTTGGGGATACGTGTTTGTGAATTATTTTTACAAACCCAAAAAAGTAGAACCTGTTCTTCTTTAGCTGTATCTGGAAAACACAATGGACCGTGAGTGGAACGACAGTCAGCCGATTTACCGCCAGCTTCGCGACCGGGTGGTCGCGATGATCCTCGACGGCGTGCTCAAGGAGGGCGATCCGCTGCCGTCGGTGCGCAATGTGGCGGCGGAACTTCGGGTCAATCCGCTCACGGTTCTGAAGGGCTATCAACAACTGGTCGACGAGGGGCTGGTTGAGAGCAGACGAGGCCGGGGCATGTTCATCAATGCGGGAGCGCACGATCTGCTGCTGCAGGGCGAACGCCAGAAGTTTCTTGCGGAAGAATGGCCCCGAGTTTCGGCAACCATTCAGCGGCTGGGATTGAAGGCGGAAGAACTGCTGAACGGCGCAAGCCACGGGTCATCTACGGATGATGCACAGTCGAAACCCGCCGAGTCGAATCCCCCCAAGGAGGAGCCGAAGCCATGACAGTCATTGAAGCACGCGGTCTCCGTAAAACGTTCGGAACAACCATCGCGCTGGACGGCATCGATTTGCGGGTGGAAGAGGGCCGCATTCTGGGACTGATCGGTCCCAACGGCGCGGGCAAGAGCACCGCACTGAACGCGATTCTCGGCCTCACCCAATATCAGGGAGAACTCAAGGTGCTGGGACGCGACCCCTGGGAGGAGCGCGATCAGCTGATGCGGGATGTCTGCTTCATTGCCGACGTTGCGGTGCTGCCGCGCTGGATGCGGGTTTCGCAGGCGCTCGAGTACGTGGCCGGGGTGCATCCGCGATTCGATCGCGCGAAGGCCGAAGGTTTTCTGGCAAAGACCGATATCCGCCACACCAGCAAGGTGAGGGAATTATCGAAGGGCATGGTGACCCAGTTGCACCTCGCTCTGGTCATGGCCATCGACGCGAAATTGCTGGTGCTGGATGAGCCGACGCTTGGCCTGGACATCCTGTATCGCAAGCAATTCTACGATTCGCTGCTGAACGACTACTTCGATCGCAGCCGCACCATCGTGGTGACCACGCATCAGGTGGAAGACGTGCAGAACGTTATCACCGATTTAATGTTCATCAACCGCGGACGCATCGTGCTCAGTTGCAGCATGGAAGAATTCGAGGCGCGCTATCGGGAAGTGGTGGTGCATCCGGAGCGTGTCGCCGCGGCGCGGGCGCTCCAGCCGATGCACGAGCGCCAGGTGCTCGGCCGCAGCATTCTGCTGTTCGATCATGCTGAGCGGCAGCAACTCGCGGCGTTGGGGGATGTGCGCACGCCCAGCATCTCCGATTTGTTTGTTGCGGTGATGGGCGATCACGCCGGCCCGGCAAAAGGAGCAGCTCGATGAATACTCAATCCAATGCCGTGCCGGAGTTTCCTCGCGATTCGCACATAAATGACTCGCAGGGAATTCCTGCGGCTATGTCGGCGACGCGGCCCATGTACTGGTCGATACGACGCGAATTGTGGGAGAACCGTTCCATCTATATCGCGCCGCTGGCCGTGGCCGCGGTGGCTCTGTTCGGCTTCCTGATCGCCACCATGGGTTATGCCTTGTCGGTTACGGACCCGGCTCTGCGGCGCGCCGCGCTCGAAGGACCCTACAGCTTCGCCATGGATTTGATCATGGGCACTGCTTTTATCGTCAGCGTCTTCTACTCGCTGGACGCGTTGCACGGCGAGCGCCGCGATCGCAGCATCCTGTTCTGGAAGTCGCTGCCGGTTTCCGATCTCACTACAGTGCTGTCGAAGGCGAGCATTCCGCTCGTCATTCTGCCGCTGCTCAGCTTCGCCATCGTGGTTGCCACGCAGTCGATCATGCTGCTGCTGAGCAGCGTCGTACTGCTGGGAAGCGGCCTGAATGTGGCGACGCGATGGACACCGTCGTTGTTGTTGCAGATGTCGCTGATGCTGCTCTACCACCTGGTGACCGTGCATGTGCTCTGGTATGCGCCCATCTACGGGTGGCTGCTGCTGGTCTCTGGCTGGGCGCGGCGCGCGACATTTTTATGGGCCACGTTGCCTTGGCTCGCGATCTGCGCCGTGGAGAAGATTGCGTTCAATACTACGCACTTCGCCGCTCTGTTGGGATCCCGCTTCACGGGCGGCCCGGAGGCCATCGCAGGGCCAGATAGCATCCTCGATCCGATGACGCAGCTTACTCCGGGAAGATTCCTGAGCAGCCCCGGACTGTGGATCGGGCTGGTAATCGCCGCGGGTTTCCTGGCCGCAGCGGTGCGGCTGCGGCGCTATCAGGGGCCGATCTAATTTCCATGCAGTTGGAAACGCCCGCATAAAGGGGGCAACGAGATGAATAGTCAATCGAACGCTCTGCCCGAGTCCTTCGACTCGCAGGGAATCGCACCCGCGGCCATGGCGCCGACTCGGCCGATGTACTGGTCGCTGCGGCGCGAATTGTGGGAGAACCGTTCTATCTACGTCGCGCCGCTGGCGGTCGCCGTCATCTATTTGGTCGGCTTCTTCATCAGCCTGTATTGGCTGCCGCGCAGCATGCGTGCACTGGCGGCGACGCACGTCCCGGCGAATCAGCGCGTCGAGTTGGCCATGCCGTATAGCCACGCCGCGATGCTGCTCATGCTGATCGGGTTCCTCGTCGGAATTTTCTACTCGCTCGACGCGCTGTATAGCGAGCGCCGCGAGCGCAGCATCCTTTTCTGGAAGTCGCTGCCGGTTTCGGATCTTACGACTGTGCTTTCGAAGGCGATTATTCCTCTCGTGGTTCTGCCTCTGTTCGTGTTCGCCGTCACCGTGACCCTGCAGGTCATCATGCGGGTGCTGGCCATCGCAGTCCTGGCAATGAGCGGTGCGGGTGCTGCGACCCTGTGGAGCCGCATGCCGTTGTTCCAGATGGAACTGGTGCTGCTCTACGGTCTGACGGTGGTTGCGCTCTGGTATGCGCCCATCTACTGCTGGTTTCTGCTGGTGTCCGGCTGGGCGCGGCGCGCGACATTTCTATGGGCCGTGCTACCGCCGCTGGCGCTAGCCGGGGTCGAGACCATTGCGTTCCACACTAAGTATTTGGGCTTGCTGCTGCAAGACCGATTGTTTGGATTCGCGGCGGGCGCTTTCGACCTCAAGGACAAGAGTGGCGTCGCGGTCGATCCGCATTTTATTCCGCTGGAACAACTCGCTCCGGGGAGATTCCTGAGCAGTCCGAGTCTTTGGATGGGGCTAGTATTCGCGGCGATCTGCCTGGCTGCAGCGGTGCGGCTGCGCCGCTATCAAGGACCCGTCTGATTCGAATGCACGTAAAGCAATGAGTCGCAAGAAGGAGGAAAGAAAATGAGCGCAGCATTAACGATGGAAAGGATTGCGGAAGCGCCGCCGCGTTCCAAGGCGCGGATTGCCGGCGTCATTTATGTGCTCAGCGTACTGACGGCAGCATTGACCGAGATGTTCGGTCGGGGCGGGTTGAATGTCGCGGGAGGCCTCGTCGCGGTCTTGGGCATGATCGCTGTGACGCTGCTCTTCTATGGCATCTTTAGTCCGGTGAATAGGAGCCTCTGTGTGCTGGCGGCGTCCTTCAACCTGGTGGGACTGGCTTTTGAGGCTCTTCGATTGCAGCCTCAGGGCGTGAACATCGCCATTGTGTTTGACGGATTCTATTGCATTCTGATCGGCTGCCTCGTTTTCAGGTCGGCCTTCCCACTTCGAATGCTGGGCGCGCTAATGGCGTTGGGCGGTTTGGGATGGCTGACTTTTTTGTTATCGCCGCTCGCCAACTATCTGTCTCCCTACAATCTGGCCTTCGGGCTGCTCGGGGAAGCAGCGGTGTGCCTGTGGCTGCTTTTTGACGGGCGGGAACATACGACATGGAATGAGCGGGCTGGGGCAGCGGGAAAGCCGTCGTCTATGGCCGCAGAGGCTGCGACATTATCGAGAGCCGCTGTGATTTCGTCTAAACCCAAAGAACCACGGCGCGGTTTTGATGCTGCAGAAACTTAACGCTCCTTGATTTGTATCGTGGACGATCTGATTCGCATGCACTTGATTCGGCAACTCGCATAAGGAAGAAAGATTATGAGCACCGGTGAGATGACGCGAAGGGTTACAGAAGCGCCCTCGCGGATTGGCGATCGCAGCGCACCATGGAAAGACGCCAGGGCGCCTAATGGAGCGAAGAATATCATTTTCAACCGTATTGGGGGGCCGCGCGATCCGTCGTGATTTTCCGGCTGTCCGGGTTTTGTTCAGGAAAGTAGAAAGATGAAATCATTCGCTATTCTGGCATGCGTGCTGTTCTTGTCTCAACGCAGCTTTTCTGAGATCTCAGGAGTTGCCCAGGAAGCCCCGTCGGTCACCCATTCCCCTCATTCCGCGGAAATCACATTGCACAGCTCAACCAATCTGGTCTTGGTTGATGTGATCGCCCGGAATGCCAAGAGCGGCCTTCCGGACAAGACGCTAAAGCGAGACGATTTTCAGATCTTTGACGACGGTCGTCCGGTTTCGATCAAGACGTTTGACAGCGGGGCACAGTTTTCAACTCGGCCCCTCGCACTTTGGTTTGTTGTGCTCTGCAACATGCAAGGGTACGAGACGCATGGTTCGGGCTTGTTTGCCGGACGAATCAGCCTTTTCAAGCCCGCCCTGAAGTACTTGGGCAAACAAGATACGGTGGCAGTCGCTCACTGGTGTGACGACGGCCAATCCAAACTCGACTTGCTACCGACGAGCGACGTTGAGGAGGCGGCGACGGCCTTGGAGCAGGCACTCGCGCCCATGCCCGACACGAACGACCACGATAGACCAGGCGAGCTAGCGCTGCAAAAGACTTTGCAACTCATCGTTGATGCTACGCGTGCATCCAAACCCGAACCACTGCCCGTGCTGATCTTCCTTTATGGGGATTACAGCAGCATGGACAAATCGGAGGCCGATCACTTCATTGGCGAACTGTTAGAAACCTCGGCCATCGCCTTCGGGTTAAGGGACCGACGGTCTCCGCATATTTGGTTTGCACCCGGCGAAAAGAAAGAAATTGCACACTACATTGCCACCGAGACTGGGGGCGAATACTTGCAGGTAACCCTTGAAGCATACGCAACGGGCTTGGAAGAAATTCTGCGGCAGCTTCATGGTCGCTACGAGTTGGGATTCAAGCCAGAAGCCCTGGACGGCAAGCGTCATACGCTCCGCGTGAAGCTGGCCGATGCTGTGAAGAATCAGCACAAAGGGGTGCGTCTGCGATATCGCGCCGCCTATGTGCCGACCCGCCATGAAACCAGGTAGTCACCGGTTCTTGGCCACGGGATAATACCGAGCAAGTGAGGAATGGCAATCGTAACGTGTCATGCACACTTGATTCAATCGTTCGCAAAAAGGACGTCAAGAGTATGAGCACAGATACGCAGAGTTGGGTTCGTGTGCTTCTTTTGGCCGTGGTTCTGCAATTTGCTCTGTCCGGCGGGGCTCAAGAACAACCAAGCGCTCCCGACGATCAGGTCATTCGCGTCAACGTTGAGCTGGTCCAGGTTGACGTGCAGGTACTGCAGAAAAAGACCGGCCGCGCTGTAGGCTCGCTGAGCAAAGAGGATTTCCAGCTTGATGAAGACGGAGTTCAGCAACAAATAGCCGAGTTGAGCCGGAACCAACTTCCGCTCTCCGTGGTGCTGCTGTTTGATCTTACGGCGAGCGTTCAGCCGGTGCTCAAGCCGCTGGCCGATGGAGCGCTGGCGGCGTTACAACACCTCAAGCCCGAGGATGAAGTGGCGGTGATGGTCTACGCGGCATCGGCGCAACTCCTGCAGGATTTCACCACCGACCGCGAGCAGGCGGTCGCAGCCATCAAAAAAGCGAGTGAGATGGAAAGCAGCGAGGCTGCTTTTTTCAATGAAGCAGTCTTTGAGGCGTCTGAGCAACTGGGTAAAGCGAAAAATCCGCGGAGCCGGAGAACCATCATCTGGCTCACGGACAACGTGCCCAACATTCCTTCTGAAAGCGAGCACAGCGAGAAGGAGGCGTTCCGCGAGGCATTGGAAACGGGAACGGTGATTTCTGCGCTGCTGGAGCGGAGCGCTTTTTCGGACGTTGCCATGGTGGCCTTCAGCAAGAATCCTATGTTTGCCGCCATGCGGAGGCATAACCCTCCGGGGGATGTTTACAAATATGCGGAACGCACCGGCGGCGAGGTGATGAAATCCAGCAAAGAGGAGGTCAGCGCGAAGCTGGCGCAACTGATCGACGAGATTCGCAGCCGATACACGGTGGGGTACTATCCTTCGGTCAAACAGGCAAAGGGAAAGTTCTGCGAAATCAAAATTCAGATCAGAGCCGAAACCCAAAAGCGCGAAGGCCGGATGGTGGTACGGACGAAGCAGGGCTACTACCGATGATGGGGCTACGCGCCGGGCCTGGCCGGGCTTCCCGTATTGGGACAGTTTACTATTCTGAATGGCCGGGGACATCCCTGACATTTTAGACCGGGCACATCCCTGACACTTGTTGCTCCGTTTCCGTGAGGGGATGGGGTGCAGGGGAAGGGGAAACTTCCCCTTCCCTTGCTCCGGCCACGTAGAAGCTGCTCGGTTCGGCAGCGCTCTCTCCCTCGGCATCTTTCTTTGGCGGCAGCGGCAAAACCCGCCGTCGCCAGCTGTCAAACCGTGCCAGCGGAACATCCGCGAAATAGACCGTATACCAGCGCTCGTCGATGGGCAACAGGCCCACGCGCTCGCCCCACAACACCTCGCTCAGAAATACATCGTGCCGCTTCTGCCAGCGAAAATGTCCGTGCGCGCGCACGCTGCGCACCAGCATCGTCGCCGGATATTCCGGCTCCGGCACCCGCGCCGGATACGGCCGCGGCGAGGGCTCATACAGGCTGGCCGGCGTTTCCATCGCCAAGGCTTCATGCGGTCGCACTTCGTTGTATTCCTGGCGGAAGTTCTCCAGCGCTCGTTGTTGCGCCCGCCGATCCTGGGCGGGCGGCATCGCCACCTCCTGCTTCAGGGTGCGATGCATGCGCTCGTGCCGTCCGTTCTGCTGCGGCTGTCCCGCCTCAATCCGCTCCGCCACGATCCCCAGCTTGATCCACCACACCGCCAGCCGCGACAAGCCGGCGATCGCCGTGCTGGCAAAGGGTGGCCCGTTATCGGTGCGAATCGCTTGCGGTAATCCATACTCGCGAAACGCCGCTTCGAAGATGGCTTGCACCCGCGCCGTGTCCGTCTTGGCCACCGCCTGGCAACGCAGCAGATAGCGGCTGTGCGCATCCGAGATGGTCAAGGGATCGATCCGCTCCCCGTCCCCGGTGCGGAACCAGCCCTTGAAATCCGCGCACCACACCCGGTTCGGGCCGTCGGCATGCGCTAGCGGCTGCGTGTAGGGCGCCCTCTTGCGCCGCTTTTTACGCGCCACCACCAGCCCTTCCCGCTTCAGCATCTCGCCCATGGTGCTCGCCGCCGGCCAGCTTGGCCCCGGTTGGTCCCGCTCCAGCACCCGCTTCAACTTGCGCGGCCCCCACCTCATGTGCGCCTGCCGCAACTCCAACACCCGCTGCTCAATCTCCGCCGGGGTTTGGTTGGGGTGCCGCTGCGCCGCCCGGTTTCGTTCCAGCAGCCCTGCCGCTCCCCGCTCCCGGTACCGCCGCAGCCATACATACCCGGTTTCCCGCGTTACCCCGAAGCTCTGGCACAGCTCCGTCATGGTTTGCTCATCCCGCTCATACTCAAACACAAACCGTAGTTTCTCTTCCATCACACTGCTCGCTTTCCATGGCATGCGCTGTTTGTAACCCGCGCGCGCCATCTTTTGCAGTGTCAGGGATGCTCCCGGTCTGTTTTGTCAGGGATGCTCCCGGTCTGTACCAACATAATTTTCTCCACCCCCCTCTCCCTGTGATCTATTGGAATCATGGGGATAGCGGGGACTAGGGTTGAAATCTTTGAGGAATAAGGACTTATACGTAAAATATTCCGGAATAATGAGTTAGCTCTGTTCTGGTTCCCAAAATGGTGCTGGGCCGCCCCCGACAGGGAATGCAAAATGAACTTCGAAGATCGATCATTATCTTGTAGATAATGGCTTCTTGTTAAGGTTATCCGATTGGGAGAACGTGGTCAAGCAGAAAACGGGTGGGCAGGCAGATTGGACTTTGGGATGAGAGTCTCGCGCCCGCGTCCGCCTGGCGGGGCAGCCATCGGCGAGTCGAGATGGTTCATTCCTTAAGAGGTGTGATGCCACTGGCACCCGCCCTTTCGCACAGAACGCGAAAGAACGGGGCACCCCAAATCTAAGTTATGGACTGCATAAAGGGTGGGCCACCTTCTATAACCGGGTCGGCGTTGTCAAGAGACACGTAGAGTGTCCGAGTCAGCGATGCCCTCGATGGGGCGCTGAATCTCGAGGTTTGGTTTTTACTTATTAGAAAGTTTTTGCTGTTGCCGTTGCTCTTGCTGTTGCTGTTGCTCTTGTTGTTGTTGCCGTTGCTTTTGCTCATGGCGACCCAAGCTCGCTTTGCAGAATCAGGCGATGGAACTTAGTTCCACCAACCATCTATTCGGTCACGCACTCCGACCATGATTCGTTGTTCAGACTCCCCGACTCCTCGGGGAGGCAAGGCGCCCAATCAGCCCAGCGATGGACTGTCTTCCACCAGGGTGGCCCACGGGCTGCCTTGCATGCGAACCAGCTGCGCGTAATCCGCCGTGCTGCGCAGCATCCAGTACATCCTCACGGCCAGTTTGCGGGCCACGGCGACCTTCGCCACCGAGGCCCCACGACGGAACTTCAATCGTTGATACACCCGCCGCAGTTGCGGATCCAGACGCGCCGCGGTGTGGCCGGCCTCCACCAGCAACGAACGCATCATCGGGTTGCCTTGCTTGCTGATCGATCCTAGCCGCTGCTTCCCGCCCGAACTGTGCTCCTGCGGATTCAGGCCCAGATAACTCACCACCTTCCGGCTGCCCGCGAAACGTTGCACCGGCCCGATGATCAGCACGAAAGCCAACGAGGTCACCGGCCCCACTCCTGGATGCGTCATCAGTTGCACCGCCAACGGCTGACTCTTCGCCGCTTGCTCCACTGCCTGGTCCAGTCGTGCCACCGAAGCCTGCAGCTCATCGAACATCCGTAGCAACTCTTGCCGCCGATAGCTCGCCCACGGCCCCAGCGTCAGCGCTTCCAGTTCCTGGCGTCCTTTCGCGGTGAACAACTTCTTTTTGCGACACACGCCTTCGCCCATGGCCAGCGCGTGCATCTGGTTCTTCACCGCTCCTCGCATCCACACCAACTTCTGCCGATGCCACACCAGTTGCCGCAGATCCCGCTCTTCCGGCGACGGCCGCCAGATCTGCGGAAAGCGCTCGCTGCACATCAGCTCCAACAGATGCGCCGCATCGCGCGCATCCGTCTTCTGCTTGCGCACCACCGCCGCCCGAATCTTGGCCGCATCGCCCATCCACAGTTCGTGACCCAGCTCCGCCAGCATGGCCTCGAACCAATGCGTGTGCCCAGTGGCTTCGATCCCCACCCGCACCGCACCCACGAGCGCGGCATAAAAAGCCCGCGCTTCTCCGCTCTCGTGCTCCAAACGCCGCTCCGTCAGTTCACCTGTTTCCGTGTCCAGCATGGCAATCTGCTGGTAGCGCGTATGTAAATCACAACCTATAATCATCATCGCTCGGCTCCTTTCCTCCGAGCCTTGGTCGCTTTGAGCGCTTCCAAGTCTACTCGCTCGCAAGGAGCCGACACGGTTATCTCATCAGCCCAGTTTGAGAACTGCTCTAGCTGCCTGCTTTTAAGCCAGGTTGGCGTGAATGCCAAGGGCTTCGGCGGCCTTACGGAGTCGCTTGTCTCTTGTCCACAGAAGCGTGGACGGATTGATGAAGACGGAGGCTATCAGGTGTGCGTCGGTGAGACCGATGCCCAGGTTGTACAAACGACGAGCCTCAATCATTAGGCGGACTTCGTTCAGCTGCGCTACTCGCATCTGCGGCAAAAGATCGAGCAGTGCAAGTGTTTTGGTGCGTTTCTTTAGGGAGCCCAGGGCGAGTTCCGCAATGATGAATGGGTGGATCACGATTTGCCCGTAGTCAAGATGCTTGCGCATGTCTTTGTTTCCCGAACGGAGATGGTCGATCCAGATGGACGTATCCGCGAGAATCAATTCGGGCGTGCCTTTGTTTTGCCGAGCCGGCGGCGGGAAATATTCTTCAGTTCGGGCATTGTGCCTCCCAGGGACGCCAATCTGCGAGCGCTTTCCCGCTCGATGAGAGCCTTGAGAGCTTCACGAATTAACGCCGTTTTCTCCGCGACCCCGGTAAACTCCTGGGCGATGCGTACGAGATCGTCATCCAGCGCAACGGTTGTTCTCATAAAAACTCAAGGCACTGATTATAGCATCAAATGATGTCATTTTATATGCTTCCATGCAAAAGCCTCGCCCTGTCTCTGCAAAAAGCGCAGAGCCAAGGACGGGGCACCCTCGGGCGGGATACCGTCCTCAACAACTTAGCGACTCCACAATATCCGTGCCCTTCATTCGTCTACAACTGTAGGTGAAGGAAGTGGCGAGTCTGGAACTGATGGCACTCGAAGCGGACCAGCGGATCTCCGAAGTAGTTAAGCGGGAGCAGTCGCGGCTGCGCAACTTCATTCGACGGCGCGTGCCTGACCCGCGTGACGCTGAGGACATTCTGCAGGACGTGTTCTACGAACTGGTGGAAGCGAACCGGCTGCTGATGCCGATCGAGCACGTCACCGGCTGGCTGTTTCGGGTGGCGCGCAACCGCATTACCGATCTTTTCCGCAAGAAGAGGCCGGAGAACTTCAGCGATACCGCGGTTGCGGACGAAGAGGGTGAGGTGCTGGAGATCGAGGATCTTTTGCCATCGCCCGATGCCGGGCCGGAAGCGCTCTACCTCCGCAGCGTGCTTCTGGATGAGCTGGAACTTGCGGTCGACGAACTGCCGGAGGAGCAACGCAAGGTGTTTGTGGCACACGAATTGGAAGGGCGCAGCTTCAAGGAGATGTCCGCGGAGACGGGCGTGGGCGTGAATACGCTGCTCGCGCGCAAACGCTATGCGGTGCTGCATCTGCGGGAGCGGTTGCAAAGCGTTTACGACGAATTTAGGTAGTGGGACAGTTTGAAATGGTTCACGCGAGATTCCTCGGCCCACTCGTGAAAGCGCGGGGCTTCGGAATGACGACCTTCAAACAAGATCCAAACTGGCCCAGACTCGAATTTACGAAAGGGACTGAATATGAGTAGAAGATGGAAAATGATTTTCATTGCTCCGCTGGCGATTCTGGCGATGCTGCTATTTGCCGCGATCGGTGGCGAAATAGTGATGAAGCTGTGGAATTGGCTGCTGCCGCCGCTCTTCGGCTGGCGTCTGATCACTTTCTGGCAAGCGCTGGGACTCCTGGTGCTGTGCCGCGTGCTCTTCGGCGGATTTGGACGGCACGGTTACGGGCGCTCGAATTTCCGCCGGCGCATGAAGGAGCGCTCTGAGCACATGACGCCGGAGGAGCGGGAACGGTTCCGGCAACGGATGCGCGAACGTTGGGGCGCCGGCCCGGCTACCGCCGAGAGCAAGGAGGCGTGAGGCCGGTGCTGGCGAAGTATCGCTTGGACTGAAGAAATCGATTTGACCGTGCATCCGCGCCTTCAGGGCTGAAGCCCGGAGTTTTTCGGCAGTTTGCGGCACGAGTAAACTCGTGCCCTTTCCAATTCGACACATGGGAGGAGTTTTTTCAGCAGGTTGCTGAGACCTTCCCTTCATGCCGGCAATCGGCACCCGCATCCCCCGAGGTGTTAGACTCTGGGGTTTTCCTGATGCTTGTGCTCGTATTTAAGGAGAAGCCATTATGAATATTCAGCGGGTTGGAGTTGTGGGGGCGGGGACGATGGGCAATGGCATTGCGCATGTCTTCGCCCGCGGCGGCTACGGGGTTGTGTTGTGCGATGTGGAACAGCGCTTCCTGGATCGGGGGATGGAGACGATCGGCAAGAACCTTGACCGGGAAGTCGCCAAGAACAAGATCTCAGCTGAAGACAGGGCTGCGGCATTCAATCGTATTGAACCGGTTATCAAGCGGGCAAAGCTGGCTGACTGCGATTTTGTGGTGGAGGCGGCGACTGAGAAATTCGATATCAAGGCAGAAATCTTTCGCGATCTGGACCGGCTTTGCCGGCCTGAAATCATTCTTGCTTCGAATACTTCGTCTATCTCCATCACCAAGCTTGCGGCCTTGACCAAACGGCCTGACAAAATTATCGGGATGCACTTCTTCAATCCCGTGCCGGTGATGAAGTTGGTGGAAGTTATCCGCGGGCTGGCTACGTCGAATGAAACTTTTCAGACGGTGCGCGATCTTGCGGTGAAACTGGAGAAGACGCCGGTCGAGGTGAACGACGCTCCGGGCTTTGTCTCCAACCGGGTGTTGATGCCGCTGCTGAACGAGGCCATGTACGCGGTGATGGAAGGTGTGGCCACGGCAGAGGCGGTGGACGAAGTTTTCAAGCTGGGGATGGCCCACCCTATGGGGCCGCTGACCCTGGCGGATTTCATCGGGCTCGACGTCTGCCTCGACATCATGCGCGTGCTGCACGATGGCTTGGGCGATCCCAAGTACCGGCCGTGCCCGCTGTTGATCAAGATGGTGGACGCCGGTTGGCTGGGTAGGAAAAGCGGGCGCGGGTTTTATAAGTATTAGCCCAAGGGCGCTCTCCGTGGTGCAGCGGTCCCTCGCGGAATCATGCGGTTCCGTGTTCGGATTTCTTGCCTGACGGACGGTTTATCATTCCAATGACATGGAACTTAGCGAAGGTATGCGCAAAGCCGCTCAGATCCTCGAAGAGGAGAGGGCGAGGCCCACAACTTCCTATGCCGCGGAGTCGACCCCCGGCGATGTGACCAAGGGCGTTCTTGCACTCCTTCGTGAGCAAAACCTTCCCGTAGAGCGGCAGCGGCGGCCGCGTCCCGTCCATGAATCACCAGACGACTTCAGTTTCAAGAGCATCAACTACGAACTGCTGTTGGCGCTGTACTCCCAAATTGAGAACGTCGACCGCGAGGCGTTTATCGCCTTTCTGCTGAGCCGTGTTCCCGCTCCCTCGTCTGCGAGATTGGGCGTCATTCCCAGACCGTTCCCGTTGTGGAATAGCTACATCTCAGAACTTCCCCTGCTCGCCGAGTTCTGCGTCCGTGTCGGATACAAGCCAGAACTCTTTCGCGCGGTAGGGGAGTCGCAGTTTACGCAAGGACTGGTCCTACTGCTTCTCCAGCTAGAGGAGACAGTCGCTTTCAGCTTCAATCTTTTCTCGGACGAGGAACTGGAGCGGATGAGTGCGACTTTGAAGGAGGTGCGAGCGCGAGCCTATCGGAAAACGTACCAGTCCAGTCGTCCGCGGCGCAGTGCACTGCCCCTCGTGGATAATCCTGAATACGACTCGACCTTAGCACCCGTCGCGAAAGAGATAGTTGCTGCATGCGACGGCATCGTCGAGGAATGTAGGCAAGCGCGGTACTGGTACCTGAAGGGCGCGCTCCAGCAAAATGCGAATCTTGAAGTCAACCAGGATAAAACCAGGGTCGAAGGGTACCTCAAGAGCCTTGGATTCAGCGGCCCGCTGCTGGAAGCGCTCAATGCCGCGGAGCGAGATTTCCGAGGGTCCGCGACGCCATTTGAGCTAAAAAACTGCCTTGGACATCTCCGCAGTTTCTTAGAGGGATTGCACGAACAGGCGTGCGAGGCCGTTGCTGTAAAAGGCGGAGTGGTTGCTCCCAAGAGGTGGAGAAAGTCTACGGAGATGCTCCGCAATAACACACTTCTGTCCACGCAGGAAGAGAACCTCGCGACCTCTTTGTACACGCTCATTAGTGATGAGGGCGTTCATCCGCTGATTGCCGAGCGAGAGTACGCTCGTTTGCTTCGCAACATGGTTATCGAATATGGACTGATGTTTCTGACGAAGCTGGAGAAGGCGGGCATCCGACTACGGTAGGCGTGTGACAGACTCCGGGCGAGGAGCAACGGGATGTATAAAACAATATTGGTAAAACAAATGATTGAAGATGGGGCCAAGCTCCTTCAGAGACTGGATGAGAGGGGCATTCCCGTGCGCGCGGGTGTCTGGTTTGAGGATCCGGAGCGGATGTCATGGAAACTTATACTCGTGACCTCAGTGGCAAGCGATCCGGGGCCGCTTGAAGCTTATATGCGGATTCAGCAGGCGATGAGTGGCCTCGACCTGAACATCGCGCTTGACGACATTGTCGTGATGAGTCCGAATTCTCGGAAATTTGAGGATTTCAAGCGAACAATGGAAGGTGTCGCCAAAGGAGCGCTGCTACATCCCAAGGGCTCTTCCGGAGGCGTGGCATTTGACGATGCGTACCTTTACCGCTGTCCAGAGAAATAGGCCCTTGTTTGCCTCGCCGTAGAACCTTTGTTTCTCTGGCGGGCAGAAAGCCCACGCTTTTACTAACTTGATGGCAGGTTGGCCGTGCCCGCCTGCTGATCAAGATGGTGGACGCGGGCTGGTTGGGGAGGAAAAGCGGCCGCGGGTTTTACAAATACTGAAGTCAGCGCGCCCGCTCAGCGGCGCGAACTGTCTTTTGCGGACCCTCGGCAAACACCCCTGAATAAATGACGCCGGCCAGGGCGGCGCCGACGATTGGGGCTATCCAAAACAGCCATAGCTGAGCCAACGCCCAGCCTCCAACGAAAATTGCCGGGCCCGTACTCCGCGCTGGGTTGACGGAAGTGTTGGTGACGGGAATGGAAATCAGATGGATCAGGGTGAGGCACAGCCCTATGGCGATGGGAGCGAATCCCTTGGGAGCGCGATCGTCGGTGGAACCAAAAATCACCAGCAGGAAAAACAGGGTCAGCACAACCTCGGCCACGCAACACGCCAGCAACGAGTATCCGCCGGGCGAGTGGGCACCGTATCCATTCGAGGCAAATCCCCCGGCCAAGCTGAATCCTTCTTTGCCGCTGGCAATAACGTATAACGCGCCGGAAGCGACAATCGCTCCCAAAACCTGCGCCACAACATAGGGCAGCAGTTCGGAAACTGGAAAGCGCCTTCCGACCACCAACCCTACCGTTACGGCGGGGTTGATATGGCATCCCGAGATTGGCCCGATAGTAAAGGCCATGGTGAGCAAGGTGAGCCCAAAGGCCAGGGCAACACCTGCAAAGCCGATGCCCAGGTTCGGAAAGGCAGCCGCTAAAACCGCGCTTCCGCATCCGCCGAATACCAGCCAGAACGTTCCCAAAAATTCTGCGAAACAACGCTTGGTAAGAGTCATAAGGACCTCCCGCTTAGACTATCTAGCCGTACTGGTGATATTAGAGCAGGGTCAGCTTAAAAGAAAATGGAATCGTGCGTGTGCCTGCTAGCTGAGCAACATCACGCTTCGCGTGGCGATGTCGTAGTGCGCTGCCGCGACCTTCAGCTTAAGGGCGGCAAGTCCGCTTAGGCCGCCGAGCTACTTGCGTTTCCAACGGGCGCCGTCTTTTGTGATTTCCACGATGATGCCCAGGGCGCCGAGTTCGGCGCGGATGGCGTCGGAGAGCTTGAAATTACGCGACCGGCGCGCCGCTTCCATCTCTGCAACCTTCTTTTCAATGTCGGAGTCGGAGAGTTGCTGGGCGCCGACGGCGTCGAGTAACTCCTTGCTGATTTCATTTTCGCGGCCTTCAGCTTTCGCCCACTCCACGATGCGGTGAATTTTCGGCGCATCGTCGTCTTTCAGCACCGCGAATAGATCGTCAAAGCTTTGAAGCGCGGCGAGCAGCGCGGGAATATCAGCTTTCTTGAATTGTCCCGCGTCCATGGCGGCGTTGGCCTTGCGCACCATGTCGAAGATCGCAGCCTGGGCTTGGGCGGTGTTCAGGTCGTCGTCCATGCCTGCACGCATTCGTTCTGCAGTCTCGCGCGCGAGTTCGGCCATGGCGGAAGTCGCACCTTCTGGAAACTGCCCGGTGGTCAAACGCAATTGAAAGTTGCGCAAGCGCTCTACCGAGACGGCGGCCTGCTTCAGGCCGTCGAAGGTGAAGTTTAGCTGATTTCGGTATGGAACCGAGGCCAGCAGAAAGCGGATTGAGGATGGCTTGTGTCCTTTGAGCACCAGGTCGCGGAGGGTGTAGAAGTTGCCCAGGCTCTTGGACATTTTCTCGCCTTCGACCAGCAAGAAGCGCACGTGAAACCAGAAGTGAGCGAAGGGTTTTCCGGTGAGTGACTCGGACTGCGCGATTTCATTTTCATGGTGCGGAAAGATCAGGTCTTCGCCGCCGGCGTGGAGGTCGAAGGTCTCGCCCAATTCCTCCATGGCCATGACTGAGCACTCGATGTGCCAGCCCGGCCGGCCGGGACCGATCGCGGTCTGCCACGAAGTCTCGCCGGGCTTCGGGGCCTTCCACAGGGCAAAATCACGGGCACTGTCTTTTTCGTATTCGTCCACATCGACGCGAGCGCCGTCTTCCATTCCGGCAAAATCTTTTTTGGAGAGCTTTCCGTAGGCGGGGAATTTGGCAATGCTGAAATAGTAGGATCCGTCGTCGGTGCGGTAGGCGAATCCTTTCTTCTGCAGTTCGGCGATAAATTCCGCCATTTCCGGGATGTGATCGGTGGCGCGCACCAGAGTGGGCTGTTCTATGTTCAGGGTGGAGATGTCTTCGAGGAAGGCCTTTTCATATTTGGCGGTATATTGCTTGACGCTCACACCAGCTTTCGCTGAATTGCGGATGATTTTGTCATCGACGTCGGTGATGTTCATGACGTGGCGAATGTTGTAGCAACTCTGGCGCAGAAAACGACGCAAAATATCCACCGCAATGAATGTCCGAAGGTTGCCGATGTGGCCATAGTCGTAAACCGTGGGCCCGCAAGCGTACATGCGGACCTGGTTATCTTCGAGCGGCCGGAATTCTTCCACCTCGGCGGAGAGGGTGTTGTAAAGATGAAGGGGCATAGTGAGAGCCGGAACCGAATGCAGAACCGTTCATTCTAGGGGGATGAAAGAATGAGGGTCAAATCGGGTGGGGGTTAGCTATAGAGGGCGTGAAAATTACTACACCTGCGGAGATGAGGCGGAAGGGCATCGAACCAACAAGAGAGGACACGGGATGGACGGTGGTGCCGAAACCGATCAAATCAAGCTCTAAGGATTCTCAACGTCCAGCGTGTAGACAACCTGATCGGAGGTCATGACCAGCAACCGCTTGCCATCGTGACTAAACTCCGCGATGGAGACTGGCTTATTGAATTCATAGACCGACCGTCGTTTCAATCCGGGCAACTCATACAGTTCCAGGGCACGGCGCTCGGTAATAACGGTCATAAGCTGCGTGGCAGGAGAAACCCGTGGAGAATGGCCAGCAATCGTACCCTCAATTTGACCCGACGTAGAATATACGAGGACACGCTTTTGATTGTCACTGACGATTAGCCAATCGCCCAACACTTCCGCCTGGATCGGGGAAAAGGACCACTTTCCTGTATCGATGAATACGCTGCCCTTCGCCTTGCCTGTTTCCAGGTCGAAAAGCTGCAGCCATACAAGACCTTCGCGACTCGGGTAACGCGCAACCCGAGATGCAAGTTCTGGGTCTTGCTTTGTCATAGCATTGAAGGCGTTGGAATTGGTGTCCCAGCGGAGGACCAAACTACTGGTGTTGGTGCTCGCCCAATACCCTCCCAATCCTGGTGTTAATTCCTTCATCCAAAGGAGGGTCAGGTTGGTCACATCCCGCACTTCCAAGCGGAACGCCGACCCGATCGAGGGAGTAGGCAAACGAATGGGTGGCTTTTGGGAAGAATCGTGTGCTGGTTGGATAGGGGTAACCAATGTCAGCAAAAACCTGCCCACCTGACGCGTGAGTTCTGTCTTGTCGAAGCTGTGCGCTGGCTCGATGTCGTCAGCTTTCAGTGACAATCGTGCTATGACGCGCTCCGTCTGTTCATACTTGGGAAAATCCGCATAAAACAGGCCGTCTGACGAAAAGTACGCGCTTTGAAAGCCCCTCACATGGTAAAGCCTATGACCCGTCTGCAGGTTCCAAACGGCCCCGCGTGATGCTTGGGATACGGCGAGATAGTTAAGATCAGTCGACACGGCTCCAACGCGAACGTAGCCGAGCGGAGCATCGGGCAATTGCACCTGTTCTCCTCCCCTTGCTGTCGCAAGATCAAACATTTGCAAGTCTCCATCGGCTCGTTCCGCGATGTACTTGCCGTCGAAAATATCCAGGGCAGTGCGCTTGCTTCCGAGAACAACTTTCTTTTGCCTCAGGTCCAAGAGGCCAACGGGATTGTCCTTAATCGGCGACAACAAGACATAATCTTCTTGGGCAACTGGGAAAAACTGCGACATGCCCACCCTAACGTCTTTCAAGATGGAGCGACCGGACGGGAACTCGACCACTTCCGCCTGATTACTCAAAAACGATGCCGCTGCGATAAGACGCCCGTTCCCAAGAAATGCGAACCTGCCGGGACCGAGCAAGTCCGTGATGCTCTGCGGAAGGCGAACCTCCTTGCGGGTGTTCAAGTCCAGGCAAAAACTGGTATTTTCGTAGTGCGCAACCAGGTAATGCCCATCCGGAGAGAACTTGGGCAGCGAGTCGAAGTTCTTCTTTTCCCAGATGATTGTCGTAGTCGCGGTATCAAAGAGAGTCAAAGCTGGCCGTGAGTGCGCAAATGGAAGCCCGAACAGTTGCCGGAGATCACCCCCAAAACTCAAGCACGCCAGCACTTTGCCGTCAGGCGAAAGTGCCGTTCGCTGACAGCCGTCGCGCACATAGATTTCATGTGTTTCGACTCGTCGTTGAGTGGAAATGTCCCAGTTCTCCACTCGCGGCGAACCCCTGTAGCCAGTGGAATCAAACACAATGCCTTGCGAATCGGGAGTGTATTGTGCCGCTCCTGCATCGGACGCGTCGATTGCGAATACAAACTTAAATGGCACACGCGTCAACACAAAGATATTGTTCTCGTCTTGCGCCAGGACGTACTTTCCGCTGCTGCTAACGTGCACATGCCGAATCTCCGGACGTAAACGTTCGGTGAGTACCCGTTTACTGATCAGGCCCGGCAGGTTCTCGTCACGGTCACTTCTTGAATACTCGATAACCGAATTCTTCCAAGCCGCGAAACTGGATTCGGAAGGCCGATGATGCGTCACGCACTGCTCCGGCATCGCCGGAGTGGATTGAAGCAACTGACGAAGTCGTTTCGAACCTGGCGGCGTCGCCCCGAAAAGATCTGACCAGAAGTTGCCGGTGTTGCCCTTGATACCGGAAATCCGATCAAAAGCGTCGGCGTAGGCCTTTGTCGAGTATCCGGTACGCGCAAGCAAATACAAGGCAATGCTGTCGGCATCTAACTGCTCCCGCTGTTCGATCTTCCAGGCCTTCAGGTAATCGGACATAGAGAGATGCTGGCGGCGATAGTTGTCGAGATACTGGTTCCACTTTGCAAACACGTCCTCCCGATTCCCGATCTGTGAGACCTTGAGCGTGCGACTCAGTGCTTCCGTCATGCGAATGGCCTCATGGTGCGCGAGCACGTGTGCCATTTCGTGAGCGAGAACCCCAGCCATCTCGTCTTCGCTCAGCATCAGTGAAGCTAGTTTTCGAGACACATAGATTCGACCGCCAGCGATGCTAAAAGCATCGGTCGTTCGTTCGTCAACCAACGCGACTTGAAACCGCAAGCGACTGGGCGGTAGGTTTTGGGCGAACCCATCGACAATACTCTTCAGGTACGTTGTAAGCGTAGGATCGGAAATGATCGCGATAGTTTGGCGCAGGCCTTCAGCCTGTGCGTCTCCAAGATCAACCTCTTGTTGATCGGAGAACATGTTCATTTCGGGTGCAATTTGTGGAAGTGGCAGCGCTGGGCAAGAATCTTGGGACCAACCGCAAGTCGCAACAAAAACTGTGATGGTCAACGTTAACAGCGAACTTCTCAAATGTGGCATTGCAGCTCTTTAGGTCTCCCGACGAAAAGCCCCCTGCATTTCAATTTTCTCGCACTTGTCGTCAGGGGTAACGCAAAATATCGCCGATTCGTGGGCCGTCCAATCTCGTGGTGCCCGCCTATGAATTTCGTCGAATTTGACATTGCCCCACTCCACCTCGCAAGTGGAACCATTCCGACCACTAACAGCAGGGCGGAGTTCCAGCCACGATGTTCCAGCGTCAAATCGTGCTGCTCGCGGAGGGCGCGCTTGCAACGTGGTGGATGGTGTGCAGGCGCTGTCCCACGACGAGGACGTAGTGCATGGCGGAGATGATGGTGAAGGCGAAGGTGGCGCGCAAAAATGAAAGGCGGGCTACGGCGACCCATCGCGATCGATTGATTTCGAACAGCAGGACAAAGAAAATCGCCGCAACCTGCGCGAAGGTGTTGGCTTTACCGAAGATGCTGGGGCGAAAGTCGCGGAGCCCGGCGATGGCGTAGAGCACGGCGCTGGCGAGCAGGATGGAGATGTCACGGCTGAAAACCAGGACAGTGAATTTCCACGGAATTTTGTGCAAGATCGAGAGCACCATAAACATGGTGCTGAGCAGGAGCTTGTCGGCGATGGGATCGAGATACTGTCCTAACACCGTTTGCTGCTTGAGGGTGCGGGCCAGCAAGCCATCCAGGCCGTCGCTGAGTCCGGCCAGCACAAACAAAATCAGGGCGGTTGAGTAGTGGCCCTCCACCAGTTTAATCACGATGAAGGGTACGAACATCATGCGCAGCAGGGTGAGCTGATTGGGAGCGCTTAGAAGTTGCGAGAGCTTCACTTCGGCTCTCCTGTAGTTCGTGGGTTTGCCGACATGTGCCGGATGAGGACATCAGCGGGGTCGAGACCTGTCTGGCTGGCGAAGCGTTGTGACAGCGACGGGATGCTGCCGTCAGGCAGATCGAGTTCCATGCGTTCGACGCGGTGCATGGGGAGGAAGACCACTCCGGGGGAAAACGGCTCGCCGTCCTTGACCAGCGATACCAGGTCGTCGAAGGAAGCCAGTTCGACGCCACAGAGACTCAGCCCTTCGGCCGTAAGCGAAAGGATGGCCCCCCAAAACTTTTCCCGTGGATTGCCCAGTGTAACCAGCACCATGATGCCGGGACGGAAGGGATTCCCACCCATGTAGGTGACGCCGTCGCTTTGATTCACATTGTGCACTTCAGCGATTGTCGCCGGGACACGGCTAGTTTGCAACCTTGGGGCAAGAATGTGCGGCCTTGAATTGAAGGATGTACATTTGACCATAGAAGATCAGTGAGCCAGCTCTAAGGTAGGACAAATGACTAAACGGACTTGGATTTGCCTGATGGTGGCGATGGTTTTCGGTTCCGCAAGTTGCGCGGGCGGCGGCAAGCCGATCACGCAAGAGGAACTGGTCCGCAGAACGCAAGAGATTGTGGACGCGGTGGCGATCGGAGATCGCCAACCGTTCGAAAAATACTTCGCGCCCGACAGCATGATTTTTGATGAAAAAGGACGGAGCATGGACAAGAAGGGCTTCGTCGCTGATCAGTCTCCGCTGCCGCCGGGATACGCGGGATCCATCAAAGTGGCCCATCCGCAGAGCCGGATTCTGGGAGACACCGCAATTTTGAGCTATGACCTGGACGAAACAGAAACGATTTTTGGCCAGGAGAACAAAGCCCGATATCACGAAACCGACACCTGGATGCTGCGCAATGGAGAATGGCAGATCGTGGCGGAGCAGGTGCTTCGATACTACGAAGACCCGGCGCCAGGAAAGGCGGACGTGAAGAAGTATCTGGAGTACGTGGGCACCTACGAACTCGCGCCGGGGACGACGCTGGTGGTGTCCGCCGACGGCGGGGATTTGTTTTCCCAACGGACCGGCAGAACCAGGGACCAGCTCATTCCGGAGGCTGCGGACATATTCTTTCGTAAAGGTGTGGAAGGCCGGCGGCTGTTTCGGCGCGACGAGAAGGGAAAAGTGGACGCTTTAATCGACCGAAGGAATAACGAAGACCTGATATGGAAAAAGATAAATTAGATTCCTCGAGGAAAACCCCGCCCAAGCGGAAGGCTTGGACGGGGCACCCTCGAGGGTAAAGATGAGCACGGTACTCCGGGCCACCCGGTCCCCGAATTCCCCAGCGGTTAGTGCGTCACCGTGAATACCGCAGAGCTTGTCGCCGTGCCTCCTGGAGTGGTGATGGCAATTTTTCCGGTCTTCGCACCGGTGGGTACGTTGGCGGTTACTTGGGTGTCCGAGTTCACCGTGAAGGTTGTCGCCTTCACTCCGCCGAATGTCACCTTGGTGGCTTGGGTGAGGCTGACGCCGGTGATGGTTACGGGGGTTCCCACTGATCCGCTGGTCGGAGTGAAAGTCTTGATGGTCGGGGTCACGCGGAAGTTTATTTTGCTTTTCAGATTGCCGCCGGGAATGGTGACCGTCACGATGCCTGTCTTTGCGCCCGCCGGGACCGTGGCGGTCAGGAAGGTATCGGACGAGATGGTGAACTTGGCCGCAGTGCCGTTGAACGAGACTCCGGTGGCGCTGTTGAATCCCTGGCCAAGAATTCCGATCGACTTTCCCACCTTGCCGGAAGTCGGCAGCAGCGCGGCGTATGGAGCCAGACTGGCTTTCAAGTTGTAGAAGACGCCCGTGTTGTGAGTGCCGCCAGTGTTGGTGTCTCCGTACAGGATGCCAGTCGTGTGCTGGAGCAGGGTGACCATGGGAAGGCTGCCGTGAGTGCCATCGAAGCTGTAGCGGACGGAAAAGGTGCCGCTGGGTGTGATCCGGAAAATGGTTCCGTGGTTCGGTGACCCGCCCAAGTAACCCACACCGTAAAAATTTCCGTCTGTCGTCTGTACCAGGCCGCCGTAGGGAGTCCCTCCGTCCGACGAAGGGTTAAAGGAATGCAGCACTGTCAGGTTTCCCGCAGGCGTGATCTTGAAGACCACACCGTATCCGACAGTACCACCGTTGAAAGTCGCCCCATAAAAGTTGCCATCCTTGCCGAGGACCAGCGGCCCATAAGGATTTCCTCCATCCGACAGGCCAAACACGTGCAGAACCTTGAACGTTCCATTACTGGTCACCTTGTACACAACCCCGTACCGAGTGCTACCTGCTCCGTTATATGTCATCCCGTAGAAGCTTCCGTCGTTCCCCTGCACCAGCGGGGCATAGGGAAGGGAGCCGTCGGTCGTCAGCTCGAAGGAATGCAGAGTCGTTACCGTGCCCGACGGCGTCATTTTGTAAACTGCTCCCTGCGAATTCGCGCCTCCTGTAGCCGTGGTTCCGTAGAAGTTTCCGTCTGCGGCCTGAATGGGAGGAGCGTACGGTGCAGAGCCATCCCCACCCGTAAAATTGTGCAGGACAGTCAACTGCCCCGCAGGCGTGATCTTAAACACAACTCCCTGGTTGCCGCTGCCACCAACCGAAGTAGTGCCGTAGAGGTTGCCATCTGTGCCCAGCGTGAGGCCACCATAGGGAAACTTGCCATGCGTGGTATCGAAGTTGTAGAGGACGGTTACCGCTCCTTGGGGAGTGATTTTGAACGCAGTGCCTAGACCATTCGTGCCGCCGGCAGGCGTAGTGCTGTATAAGTTGCCGTCGCGGCCTTGCGCCACAATACCAGAATATTGCGGGCTAAGGGGGTCTCCGGACTTGTCGCCAAAATTGTGGAGGTCAGAGTAGGTCTGAGCATGCGCGGCAGCGGCGACGAATAGGCTCAGCATGAGAGTTGCAACCGCAAAAAGCCGGCGGGATTTGATTGTTCTCACAGGATATCTCCTTTGTATTTTTTTCGGCGTTCAGAAACACCAATCAGCCTGGGGATGCAGCTTCGCCGCCGAAAGGCGTCTTGCGCGACGGCGCGGCGTGGCGTTGATTCGGTCCCTTACAGTGTGACGAACGTGGGCTCGGACTCAACTAAAGTGGATCGAAAAACGCAGACACAACAAAACTTCTTGCCCCAAGTTGCGGGGAGTATCGTCCTGACTCCACGCCATTGTCAATAGGTAAAGACTTGCGCAATGAGGCAAAACTTTGCACCGACGGAGTTTTGCGCGAGGAAGCCATTCGCCGCTCTTTACTTTGATGTCTTTCGCTGCAACCGTACCAGCTTCGGTAACCAAGTCAAAAGCGACGGACAAGAGTGTGCGTCCTACACGGGCGGCCGCTTCGCCTGGCTGCTCCGCGGGACATGGCCTCTGGGAATCTCGTCCCCGGCACCTTTGTGTTTCTACACTTGAAGTACTCCCTGAAAGTGTCCGATCTCTTACGTTGAAGACCCTAATTGGCGGGCGTTCGTTGCAAAGCTTAGCCCTTCCAGCGGTAGGCGTTGGGTTGGGGTAGGCCTAAGTGGGCTAGGACGCGGTTGACGAACTCGCGGGCCATGGCATCCAAGGTGGGCGGGCGGTTGTAGAAGGTGGGGATTAGGGGGAAGACGGTAGCGCCGGCGTCGGCGGCACGGTAGAGGTTGCGGATGTGGATTTTGTTGAGCGGGGTTTCGCGCACGCAGAGGATTAACGGGCGCTGCTCTTTGAGGCAGACGTTGGCGGCGCGCTCGATGAGGTGGGAGGCGATGCCGTTGGCGATGCGGGCTAGGGTGCCCATGCTGCAGGGGAGGATGACCATGGCGTCGGCGGGATAGGAGCCGCTGGCGATGTTGGCTCCGATGTCGGCGTTGGACTGCTGGTGAATTTTGCGGGAGGACTTGCCGAGAATCTGGTGGACCAGGTTGCTGCGGCCGCGGAGGGTGAGTTCTTCGGCCATGACGCGCAGGGCGCTGTCGGAGGCGATTAGGTTTGCGGTGTGGATGCGGGGGTCGCGTTCGACGGCGGCTAGCAGGTGTTTGAAAAAGATCGAGCCGCTGGCTCCGGTGGTGGCGATGGTCAGGTTTTGGGGCGGTGGGTTGGGCAAGGGCTCCTCGGAGTGTGGGTCGTTGGTCGTTAGTCGTTAGCGGACGTTTAACGACGATTACGAGCAACGACCAAAGAGTAACGGCGATTTCATGGCGACGTCAACTAATTTGGGATCCCGGCGGAATGCGGCGCAGATGCATGCGCTGGCCTGCGTTGAACGGGAAGTTCATGCGCATGATTCCAGCGGGCGGCGGAAATATTTGCGAGACTTCAACGATGCGTTTCGGGCTTACGAGTCGGTAATGGATTCGCAACAGTTGGCGAGCACGGTCGGGGGGGCGGACGTGATCCTGATTGGGGATTATCATGCGTTGCCTTCGGCGCAGCGGTTTGCTGCGACTTTGCTCGAGCAGCGGGCGCAGCCGGGAGACCGTCCGGTGGTGTTGGGAGTGGAGACGATTTTTTCGCGGCATCAGCCGATTGTTGACGAATGGTGGCGGCGGGAGATTGATGAAGCCGAGTTCCGGCAGCGGATTCGCTTTGATCTTGACTGGGGCTATGAGTGGGCCCCCTTTTACGAATTGCTGGTGACTGCACGGGAACATGCGGACGCGGTGTATGGGTTGGATTGCATGCCGCGGGACGATTTGCGCAAGATTGGGGCGCGCGACCGTCATGCGGCCGACAAGATTGCGGAGATTCGGCAGCGTCATCCTAGTGCGGTGATTCTGGCGCTGTTTGGCGAGTCGCACCTTGCGCCGCAACATCTGCCCGAGGCGCTGCGGGGGCGATTGCCGGAGCAACGGGTGCTCACGGTGTTGCAAAATGTGGACGCCTTGTACTTTCAGGCGACTGGGGCGCAACAGGAGCGCGTGGAGGCGGTGCGGGTCAAGGATGATGTGGTTTGCGTTTTCAACTCGACTCCTCTGGAAAAATACGAGAGTTACCGGCTGTGCTTGTCTCGCTGGAATCAGGAAGGCGAGCAGCAGCCTGACATCGGGCCCACTATTTATAACCTGATTGACAGCCTGGTGCGTTTTCTGGATGTGAACCGCTACGCGTCACACAACGGGACGCAGCCGAAATTTCTGGTTGATTTGCTGCCTGAGGTGCATTGCGGAGCTTCTGATGCGCGTTTGCGAAGACTGCTTTCTCGAGTGACTTCGGAAACGGAGACGATAGAAGGCATGCTGCGTAAGGTTGAATCGCTAGGCACGGTTTATTTGCCGGCGATCAATGCTTTTTATGTGCGCGAATTTCAGATGACTTGCGCGGCGGAGGAGGCATCGCGGTTTTTGCATCATGCCTGCCGCGGGTTGCCGCTGCGCCGGAACGGGCATCCGATGGCGACTGGCGAGCCAGCGGATCGGTTCTATTCGCGGACGGTGGAACATGCATTGGCTTACTTTGGCTCGCGGGTGTTGTATCCGGCTCGTGCGGCTTTCAGCGAGGAAGAGGGCTACGAATTTTCGCAGGCGGCTTGTGAACGGTCTATGCACGAGGCGCTTCGCGGCGATCGAGAGCGGTTCGATGCCATGGCCCAGAAATTGGGCTACACGCTGGGAAGTCAGCTTTACGAGGCTTATCTGCGGGGATGCGTGAGCCGGAGTGTGCTGCGGCATCTGTTCCTGGCACGCATCGAGGAGCCGGGCAGAGCGCGGCAGGTATGTTTTGAGGTGGTGCGGAAGATTCGTGCTAGTGGTAAGAAGCCGTGCGCATCGGCGCGGGACTGATAGCAGCATTTGGCATTTGGTGTTCCGGCCTTCATCACGTAAAAGCTGGCGCGTTGATCGCGTACTGCCATGCGCCGGCGTTTCGTCACGGCGCGAGCATGCGGGATGCTAATCTAGTGTCCTGAGTCAACTGCTCAACAGGCTGCTGAAAAAGTGAAATTCGCAACTCGCAGCGCCTGAAGGCGCTCGTGAATGTGCAGCAGTTACGGCATCGCTGAAGCGATGCCCTGATACGAATCGGGCATTTGTCAGCAGCCTGTGAAGCAGCGTCCTTTCAAAGCCGGTTGCCTGGTCAATGAAGTTTTGACTCGGGACAATAGATGACTAAGTGCTGAGTGCTTCGTTGAATTCTGAATCGATTCGCAAACTTTTTGAGCTGGTGCGCGGCGGGAGGCTTTCTCCGGATGAAGCCGTGGAGCGGTTGCGGCATTTGCCGTTTGAGGACCTGGGATTTGCCAAGGTGGATCACCATCGCGTGCTGCGCGTGGGTATGCCTGAAGTGATTTTTGGGCAGGGGAAGACGCCGGCGCAGCTGGGGCTGATATTTTCGCGGCTGGCGAAGCATGAGGGGAATATTCTGGCGACGCGAGCCAGCGAGGAGCAGTTCGCGGCGGTCAAGAAGCGTGTGCGCAGGGCGGAGTTCCAGGAACTGGCGCGGACGATTGTTTTGCGGCGCGATAAGAAGATGTATGGCAAGGGGATGGTTGCCGTGGTTTCGGCGGGGACGAGTGATATTCCGGTGGCGGAAGAGGCCGTGGTTACGGCTGAAATCATGGGCAATGATGTTGAGCGTCTTTATGACGTCGGGGTGGCAGGCATTCATCGTTTGCTGGCGAATCGGGGGACGTTGACGCGGGCGCGCGTGGTTATCGTTTGCGCGGGGATGGAAGGGGCGTTGCCCAGCGTGGTTGGTGGATTGGTCGGCGTTCCGGTGATTGCGGTTCCTACGAGCGTGGGTTATGGCGCGGCGTTTGAGGGAGTGGCGGCGTTGTTGGGGATGATGAATTCGTGTGCTTCGAATGTGAGCGTGGTGAATATCGATAATGGATTTGGGGCGGGGTATGTGGCGGCGTTGATTAATCGGTTGTGAGGGGTGTCGGCGGCATCACAGATAAAAAGTCGCTGCGTTGGTCCCGCCGGCTTGCCGCAAAGACTGAACTTAAGGACAGCGGCTGAAGCCGCATTATTTTCGGATGCTGGCGATATGGCTAAAGCCATATCCTGATACGAAACGCTGGTTATCCGTCAAGCTGTGTCGAGCTTTGCTCGACTGGCAGTTTAAAATGCTCCTCGCCAGATCCCTTGACCCGCTGGAGAAAGCGCGGGCCTTCGGGATGACGTAATGTAAGAGAAAATCCGAACTTAGGCTCCAGCCGAGCCTTGCTCGGCTGGACGGTCAGAGACCCGTCCCCACAAAATTCGTCCCCACACAATTCGTGGCCACATAATCAGTCTTCATATCCATCCCCAGATAATCCGTTTCAGCTCCTGAATCGGTCGACTGATCAACGGCTTCACAGTCAAGGGCGGCGGACAGGAGTGTCCGCCCTACACTGGGAAATCCGATTTGCGATTGGGCTCGTACTTGAGGCAGTAGACAGAGCCGCTCGTAAACCGTTGGGGCGTGGCGCCGCGCCCTCGCGGTCTACCTACGACGCGGCGACGTTTACCAATTTCAATCCCCGAGGAAAATTTTATGAAGCGACTGAAAACGATGGCGGGGTTCGCCTTGGCGCTGTGCATGCTGGTTCCGGCCAGTTTGTTCGCGTCCAGCCATCGCGAAGCCCCTATCTCTGCGCTCGACCACTCGGCGGACGTGACTGACTGGTACGCGTTTGTCAGCTACGACCACCCGGATCGCGTGACCATGATTCTCAACGTCGACGGGTTCCTGGAACCCTCGAATGGTCCCAACTACTTTCCTTTCGATCCCAATGTTCTTTACGAAATGCACGTGGACAATAACCGGGACGGAATTCCGGACATCACTTTCCAATTCCGCTTCAAGACGGAAATTCGCATGCCGGGCGTGTTCACCGGCTTTGTGGGCGGCATTGCGGGCATTCCGCCGATTACTTCGCTGTCTGGTAAGGGTTCCGAAGGGCTGAATCTTAGGCAGACTTATTCGGTGGTGATGATCAAGAACGGCGTGCGTACTGTTCTGAGCGAAGGCAAAACACTGTATGCGGTGCCTTCGAACGTCGGCCCGCAAACCATGCCGAAGTACGACGAATTATTTCGACAGGGAGTCTTTGATCTGGGCAATGACGTGCGCGTGTTCGCAGGAACGGTGGATGATCCGTTCTTCATCGACCTGGGGGCAGCTTTTGATTCGCTCAACTTCCGCATGGGGGTGGGCGGCGTGCTCTCGGAAGCAGAAGATGCGGACGATACTCACAACTACGCGCCGGACGCGGTGGCGGGCTTCAACGTGAACTCGATTGTGCTGGAGGTTCCGATCACGATGCTCACGGTGGATGGAAAGAGGCACAACGAAAATGATAAGGATGCGGTGATTGGGACTTACGGAGCTACGTCCCGGCAACGCGTTACCGTGCGGCGAGTCGCGGGAGCAACCGATGCCGACGCTAACCAGTGGCGGCAGGTAAACCGCGAAGGCAATCCGCTGATCAACGAATTGATTATTGGAACCGGTTCGAAGGACAAGTTCAGCACCGACTTTCCGGTGAACGATAAACAATTCGCTAACTTTGTACTCAATCCTCTGCTGGCGCAGCTGTTCGCTTCGTTGGGGATTCCGGTGCCGCCGCCGCCTCGTAATGACCTGCTGATACTAGCGCAATACGAGCCGCCAATCTGTCCCGGATGCGGTACTGGCGATGCGGGGCCGGTGGCGGACCTTTTGCGTCTGAACACCGGCATTCCGCCGACCGCTGTGGGCAGCCAGAAGCGCCTTGGCTTTCTGGTGGGAGACTTGGCCGGATTCCCGGACGGCCGTCGGCCTATTGACGATGTGGTGGATATCGCCGCTCGTGCCGTGGGTGGCATTCTGGTTGACTCGACGAAATACGGCACGCGTATCGGCGACGGCGTGCAACTCAACGACGTGGGTTATGGCACTGCGTTCCCGTGGGTGAAACCGGCTCACAGCGGGCGTGACAGCCACCATATCGGCCCCGGACAGCGAGGTTGCAGTGGCCGGGCCAACGATATCTGCCCGGTGAAATAAACCTGTTTTGTGGCCGTCGGCAAGCGACGGCGGCCACGAATTTTTTCTCGAAGAATTCAAAGCTCAAAGAGAGGATTGTCATGAAACGAATTGCGGCTTTTCTACTGCTGCTTCTGGGCGCCGTTGCCGGATTTGCGCAAGGCCCGGCTGCCCCTGCTGAAACCCAAGTCTCTCCCGCGGAACGGAGCATGGCGCAGGCGAACAAATTAATCGAGAGGAACCCTAAAGATTTCGAAGCTTATAACGCACTGGCTCTGGCTCTGTCACGGCGGGCGCGCGAGACTTCCGATGTTAAGTTTTACGCGCAGGCTGAGGAGACTTTACAGAAATCTTTTGAGGTCTCTCCGGACAATTTTGATGGTCAGCGGATTCATGTCTGGCTTCTACTGGGCAAACATGAATTCGCGGCGGCTCTGGATGCAGCGAAAAAGCTCAACCAGAAAATGCCGGATGA
The DNA here is from genome assembly GCA_963696635.1 of uncultured Acidobacteriota bacterium. Lineage (GTDB taxonomy): Bacteria > Acidobacteriota > Terriglobia > Terriglobales > Acidobacteriaceae > JABDBE01. Next base: position 57,170 of record CAVOKX010000013.1, on the reverse strand, counting down.
CGTGATGCTGTACGGCTTTCTGACTGACGCCAATGTGGAGCTCGGCAACTATAAGGATGCGGAGACGGCGGCGCAGTGGATGCTCGACCTGAAACCGGGAAATACACCTGGGTTGACGCGGGCGGCGTATCTGCGCGAATTGTATGGCGACATCGACGGCTCGCTGGAATTGATGAACATGGCTTACCAGTCGACGCCGCCGGGCGAAACCGAAGACGGAGCGTGGATCGTGACCCAGATGGCGCACCTTAACCTGGCGATCGGGAAAATCGATGAGGCTGAAAAGCTGTCGCAGCAGGCGCTGGTGATGTTTCCCGGATATCACTACGCGCTGGGCAATCTGGCCAAGGTAAGAATTCAGCAGAAGCGATATGACGAGGCGGTGGAGTTGCTGAAACAGCGCTACGCGGCGGCTCCTCATGCGGAGAATCTGTACGATCTGGCACAGGCTTTGCAGTTGGCTGGGAAAACAGACGAAGCGAGCAAGGCTTTTGCGGAGTTCGAACAGAAGTCGTTGCTTGAAAGCAATCGGGGAGACAATTCAAATCACGAGTTGATTTTTTATTATGCTGATTATTCCAACCAGGCAGCGCGGGCGCTGGAAGTGGCGGAGCGAGAAATCTTGCGCCGTCACGATGCATTCACTTTAGATTCGTACGCGTGGGCGTTGTATAGGAACGGCCAGTACGCGGATGCGCGGAAGCAGATCGAAAGCGCGCTGGCGGTCGGAATCCGGGATGCGAAGATATTCAGGCATGCTGGGGAGATCTCGCTGAAAGCCGGAGACAAGGGCGCTGCTGAACGTTACTTGCGGGAGTCGGTCGAATTGAATAGCGTGGGTTCGGAGCAGGCACGGATTGCGTTGGCAAGCATCGCGCAGGATGTTCGACGGTAAGATCGAGCGGAATATAAGCGTACCGTAGTGGAAGACGGGCGTCTCCGCTCGGCTGGACGTGCGAGACGCCCGTCCTCCATTTAAATCTGGTAATCGCTGTCTTCCATGATTCGCTGCAGGGAGGCAGAGAGGGGTTCAGTTGCGACTTGTGAGCCTTCGAGTTTTTGCACTCGGTCACGCAACTTGTTGACCTCGGTCGCGACCGCCGCTAGCGCTTCGGAGAGCGGATCATTGATTTGCTTGGGATCGGTAATTACCACTCGTTCGCCGTCGCGGAAGATGATATGGCCGGGAACGCCGACGACGGTGGAATTCTCCGGCACATTTCGCAGCACGACGGAACCGGCGCCAATGCGGCAGTTTCGGCCCACGGTGATGTTACCGAGAACCTTGGCGCCGCCGCCGATCACGACGTTTTCTTCGATGGTGGGGTGGCGTTTGCCGTGCTCCTTGCCGGTGCCGCCGAGAGTGACGCCCTGATACAAGGTAACGTCGTCGCCGACAACTGCGGTTTCGCCGATGACTACGCCGAGACCATGATCAATGAACAGCCGTCTACCGATTTTGGCGCCGGGATGGATTTCGATTCCGGTGAGGAAGCGCGCCACTTGCGAGAGCCATCGCGCAAGCAGAAAGAAACCGTGGTTCCACAGCCAGTGATTGATGCGGTGAAACCACACCGCGTGCAGCCCCGAGTAGCACAGGAAAACTTCCAGGCGCGACCTGGCGGCGGGATCGCGCTCCAGCACCGTGATCACGTCTTCGCGAATTAAGGCTGCAGGATGAGGCATGAATCAAGCCGCAATCGCCGCTGTTGGAATTAGCAATGCCTGGTTGCGGAGCGAATCAAACAGAATACTCGTCAGGTAGCGTTCGCCAAAATCCGGCAGAACTACCACAATCAGTTTGCCTGCGTTTTCTTTCCGGCTAGCTACTTTGAGCGCGGCGACCACGGCCGCTCCTGACGAAATGCCCACCAGAAGGCCTTCTTCTTTGGCGAGACGGCGCGCCATGTTGACGGAGTCGTCGTTGGTTACGGTGACGACTTCGTCGATGTAGTCCCGGCGCAGAATGCTGGGCACGAAGCCGGCGCCGAGGCCCTGGATTTTGTGCGGCGCAGGCGTGCCGCCGGAGAGCACGGGGCTGTCGGCGGGTTCGACGGCGACGGCTTTGAACGAAGGCTTTTTCGGCTTGATGTATTGGCAAACGCCGGTGATGGTGCCGCCGGTGCCGACGCCGGAGATCAGAATGTCGGCCTTTCCGTCGGTGTCATTCCAAATTTCCGGGCCGGTGGTTTCGAAGTGAATCTTGGGATTGGCGGGGTTGTCGAACTGCTGCGGCATGAAACCGTTTGGGGTCTGGGCGAGAATCTCCTCAGCTTTGGCGATGGCGCCCTTCATTCCATTTGGACCTGGTGTGAGGACGATTTCCGCACCGAAGGCGAGCAATAAAACGCGGCGCTCGAGGCTCATGGTTTCGGGCATGGTCAGGATGAGTTTGTAGCCGCGGGCTGCGGCCACGAAAGCCAGGCCGATGCCGGTGTTGCCGCTGGTGGGCTCGATCAGCACGGTTTTGCCGGGCTGAATTTTACCCGCGCGTTCGGCCTCGGTGATCATGCTGACGCCAATGCGATCTTTTACGCTGGCGCAGGGATTCGAGCTCTCGAGTTTCGCTACCACCTGGGCGGCGCAGCCTTCCGTCACTTTGTTAAGCCGGACCAGCGGCGTGTTACCGATCAACTCGGTGACATCATTTGCGATCTTCATAATCAGATTTGTCCTCCAGGAATTGGATGCAGCAGATTCTTATTAATCTGACTAAAATTACGCGTCCTGGTCACATCATTTTTCTAAAGGATAGTCGAAGCGGTAGCCTGGGAACTCGTGCCCGGACATATAGCGCGTGTTGTATTCGAGAATGTAGTTCAGGTGCGCGTCGTCGAGGGGAAACGATTTGTCCGAAGGATATGGATAGCCGCCCATGTCGCGGAACGGAAGTGGATCTACGCTGTTGAAGTCGTAGGCGTAAAAGTCCATGTCTTTTTCGTAGCCATTGGCGACGAAGAAGTAGTCGCGCGCCCAGCCTTTGGGCAAAATCGGGAGGTTCGAAGGATCAAAATCCAGAGCGACTTCATCGCCCGATCCAAAAACTGCAAGCTGGTCATCGAGCGAAGTGAGCAGCGGAAGCACATCGCCGTAGCGCGTGTAAGTGCCTGCGGGGCGCGTGTAAGGCCCGGTGGAACTGGCTTTTTCGTAAATGTACATTACGTTGCCCGGCGGCTTGCGTTCGATCTTCAGGGGGAATCCGTGAAAGCGGAGATCGGCGCGGGCGAGCGGAACTGGCGTGACACGAACGTCCTGGTCCTGACTGGTTCGGTCGATCAGAATGCTGTTCCAATAGATCTGCAAGTTGGTGGAGATGCGAATGCGCTGCGTGCCTGGTGGCAGCTTTCCGGTCAAGTCCGCGGTCATGGTACGCGGAGCGCCGGCGGGGAAGCCCATGTCGTCGATGACGCGAATCCATTTGCCTTTGGCATCGAGGGCCTCGACGTAGGGGGAGATGGACTCGACTCCGGCTTGGGACGCGGCGTACATGCTGTTGGCGGAGTAATACTCGACCTCGCCGTGAAGCAGCAGCCAGAACGGGCCGCCGTGGTAGGGTTCGCCAAGATCGAGTTCGAGGCTGTGCAGCTTGGCAAAGCCCGAGAATTGGGTCAAGGCAAAATCACCGAAGTAGCGGTGCGCCAGCAGATCGGAGAGCACGTTGTGCCCATGCTCATCATGCGCAGCGGCTGGCGGGCGAGCGTTGCGACTGGCTACCACTTTGAAATTTGGATACGGCGGGTTGCTGGCGAAATATTCGTTGGGATAAACGTCAAGGTCGGCGGGATGATCGACTGCCAGCAGCTTTACCTGATCGAGATAGACGGCCTCTTCCAAAGGCTCCATGAAACGGAAGCTGAGCTTGCCGTCTTTTTCGTGGATGGTGGTGCGATCTACTTTGATGTATTCCGTGGGGCGCGGGATATCGCGCTGGCCGGGGCCGACCCAGTGGCCGACCACGCCGGCGCCGAGCATGTCGCCGACGAACTTGTAGCGTTCGCCATCCCAGGCGAAAAGGGTGGGGCAGGAGCTGCCACGGCGGTCGATTTCCATGTATTTTTGTTCACGGTCGGCGGGGACTTCGACTTCGTCTTGCAGAACCCCAGTCGGCCAGAGCATGCGGACGACGTCAGCTTGGGTGGCTTGTCCGAGGCCGACGGTCAGGTAGGGGGAGTTCTGGCCGAGGTAGCCGTTCGATCCGTAGATCTCGAATTTCTGGCGGTTGCCTCCTGCGAAGACTTCGACTTTAGTGCCGATGGCGCTTTTGTTGTCGGCTAGCCCTTTCAGATTGAGGCGCAGCCAGTGGTTCTTGTCGCCACCTTCATTTCGCAGCAAGACGGCTGGACCGTGATTCTGCGTGATGAGCAGGTCAGTGGCGCCATCGCCGTCGTAGTCTCCGGTGATGATGGCGCGCGGATCTTTGAGTTGAATCTTGTCGAGGCCGACTTCGGCGGTGACATCTTTGAAACCGTCGGGGCCGAGATTGCGGAACAGGCGCACCTCGCCGCGCCCATTAGCAGTTTCGCCGACTGCAACGAGGTCGACCCAGCCGTCGTTGTCGTAGTCAAAGGCGGCCACGCCATAAGCGCGGACCCAGTTCATCTCAGGCAGCGGAACTGGTTCGAAAGTCTTGCCTTCCTTATTGCGCCAGAGAGTTAGAGCGGGAGCGCCCCAATGAGTGAAGGCAAGATCCATCCAGCCGTCATGATTGAAATCAGGCACGACGACACCCGCGGTCTCGGAAGGTATGGGAAAAGACCATAGCGCGCGCCTAATGAATTTGCCTTCCCGCGGGTTTTCGTAAATCAAGGTTCCGAAGGAGGCTCTGCGGGGATGTTCCGCTGTCCATACCAGTGACAACAATGTCGATGGCGCGATCATTGTTGTAATCCGTACCGACAGCAGAATGATTAGGTGTGTCACCCTCAAGGCCAACAGACTGCGTGACATCAGTAAATGTACCGTTGCCGTTGTTGCGCCACATCACGTTTGCGCCGGTCGGCTTTCTCGACACCGTCGTCCCGGGCTTCTCGGGATTGCCGGTAATAAACAGATCGAGATCCCCATCGTGATCGTAGTCGATGAATGTTAACCCTGCGTCAAACCTTTCGGTTTTGATGCCCGCAGCCTCGGTGACATCTTTGAACGTGCCGTTCTTCTCGTTATGGAGGAGACGCACGCGCCCGTTAAGGATCACGGCGAGATCGGTTGCACCGTCATTGTCATAATCGCCGGCAGTGCAGTTAGTGGCGTGCAATGCTGGATCAAGCCCCGCTTTCTTGGTTACATCTTCAAACTTGCCGTTGCCCAGATTGTGGTACAGCGACATTCCGCGTTCTTTGCCGTTGTCGGACAGAAAGATGTCGAGGTGACCATCGTTGTCATAATCGAGAAAGCACGCTCCTGGCCCGAGGTAGGAAGTAATATCCTTCGCGGTCGAGGATTTTGTCTTCAGTCCAGCCGACTCGGTTACATCGACAAACTGCACTGGAATCTGGGATGGAACTTTTTGAACCATGCCTGGGGATTCTTCCGCGAGCGAACACTTTCCCTGCTCGCCGTAAGCCAGGCTGATGGGCGAGCCTAACTTATTTTGCGTGATGTACTGGAAGCGCGCGAGATGTTCTCTGGCCTGCTCGGTATTTCCCGATTGCTGCGAAGCGCGCGACAGTCCGAACTCCGCCGAGGCATGCAGCGGATTCAGTCTGAGAGCGTGCTGGAATGCATCTATCGCGTCTGAGTATTGCCGATTTTGAGCGTACGAGGCGCCAAGAAAATACCAGGTGTCGGCATCATTCGGATCAATTTCGGTGACTCGGCGGAATGCGGCGGCGGCAGCCTGCGAATTGGCGGAATTTTTTTCCAGCATGCCGAGGTTGTACCAGGCGTGGGAATCGTTGGGATTCTGCGTTACTGCGTCCTCAAGAAATTGCCTGGCCGCATCGACTCGACCGAGGTTGAGCAGCGCGATGCCCTGATTCATTTTCGCGATCTGGAATTTGGGATCGAGTGCGGCTGCCTGTTCAAAGGCTTTCAGCGCTTTTTCGAAAAGTTGCTGGTTCATGTAGGCGGCGCCGAGATTGTTGAGACGTGCGGCTTCGGTGGTTTTGTCTGGCTGGCTTGGTTTGGGCGCGTTCTGGGGAGCGGCTGCGAAAATCGCAATCGTCGCCAAAACGACGCCGGCACAAACGAGGGAGATGGTCTTAGTCATGCGAAGAACAAGTTAACCACAAAGGGCACCCTTCGGCTACGCTCAGGGCAGGCTCCGGTACACAAAGGAAAATCGCAGACAAAGAAACATGCGCGAACTGCCATACTCTTACTCGATTAGATGATTCCCTATTTAGGCGCGGCAAAGATCCAAGGCTTGCCATAAGCCTTGTTTGCCACTATGCCTTTGCCTTCCTGAATCGCGATGGTTTGGCTTGCGGCAACGTTTGAGAGTTTGTCGGTTTGGCCGCTGGGCCATTGCACTTCAACTGAATCGGCTTTGTTTGTTTTCCCCAGGCCGAAGGTCAACACCAGTTCGCTTTGGGACAAATAACTCGAGCCGCTGTGAACCGTCTGCCACTGCTGATCTTTCTTGTGGTCGCCCCAGGCGGCGGTCAGGCGCACGATGGCTCCGATGCCGTCGCGGTTCGACTTCGCACCCTCTAGCTTTATGCGCAGGCTGTGGTTATTGCCGCCTTCGCTGTGGAACAGGTAGGCTCGGCCTCCGTTTGTGGTCATCAGGACGTCGAGCGAGCCATCGTTATCAATGTCGGCGAAAGCCGCGCCACGAGCGACTTTCGGGCTAGCGAATGAGGATCCAAGAGAGGCTGTCACTTCTTGAAACTTTCCCCCACCGAGGTTGCGGAAAACATGGGGAGGCTCCGCATAGCTTACCCGCTTCTGCACGCGTTCGATTTCGTTCTCGATGTGTCCATCGGCCACGAAAATGTCGGGCCAGCCATCGTTGTCATAGTCGAAGAAGAAGCAGCCGAAGCCCAGCGTCACTAAGGTCGCTCGTCCGACCTCCGACTGCGGCGCCTCATCCACGAACAAGCCGTTGCCTTCGTTGTGGTAGAGCGAAAGCATCTGGTTGGCGAAATTGGTGATGATGAAACTGGGACGGCCGGAATGATCGTAGTCGGCGGCATCGGCGCCCATGCCGGCGCGGGCCACGCCGTCTTCGCTGAATGCGATTCCAGCGGAAACTGCTTTTTCCTCGAAGGTGCCATCGTGCTTGTTGAGGTATAGCTTGTTGGGCTGAGTGTCGTTGGTCAGCAGGATATCGGGCCACCCGTCTCCGTTGTAATCGACAATCGCCACGCCCAAGCTCTTCGAAGTCGGATCGTAGAACTTGGCCTTCTGGGTGGCATCTTCGAACTTTCCATTGCCGAGGTTATGCCACAGACGGGCTGAGGAGCCTTTGTAGGATTCTGGCGTGCAATAGGATTTATGCGCGCCGTCGAGAGTGCAGTACAGATCGCCCGGGCTCGACCATTGCACATAATTTGCTACCACCAGATCTAATTTGCCGTCGCGATCGTAATCGACCCAGGCGGCGCTGGTGGAGAACTCATTCGGTCCCCATAATCCGGCGGCTTTGGTGACATCGGTAAACGTGCCGTTGCCGTTGTTGTGGAAGAGATGGCTCTGTCCGAGGGCGCTGATGAAGATGTCATCGAAGCCGTCGTTATCGTAATCGCCAACCGCAACGCCCATGCCGTACATGGACACCGCCAGGCCGGCCTTGCGGGTGACGTCGGCGAAAGTGCCGTCGTGATTGTTGTGATAGAGCTTGAGCGTGGAGTCAGCATGCTGGTGCCCGGGCCAGTCTTCGCTGTTTATTAGCAGAATGTCGGGCCAGCCGTCGTTGTCATAGTCGATGAAAGCGCAGCCCGAACCAATGGTCTCGGGGAGGTACTTTTTCCCGAAGGCGCCGTTGTTGTGGACGAAATGGATGCCGGCTTGTGCGGTGATGTCGCGGAATTGGATGCTCTGTGCGGACGCAGTGACAGGCGCGAATGCGACCAGGAGTCCCAGTATCATTGCAGCCATACAGTTTTTCCAGTGGCGGCAAGAACCCAGGTCCCTCGCTTCGCTGGGGATGACAACCATCTGAAATCTGCCGGCCGCTGTGATGACAGCGGCTAAAGCCGGTTTCCATTTCGCATGTTTATCGGCACGGCTGAAGCCGCGCCCTGATACGAAGCTTGAAATCATTTGGGAGGAAATGGTGAGCTTGTCCATTATCTTGAGGCTCCGGCCGTGGGCGTTCGATTCGCCGAGCTTCGCTCGGCCGGGACGGGTCGAAGACCCGTCCCCGCACCTAGGGCTGTCCCCGCACGGCCTGAGGTTAGCGGCGCGGACACATGTTCGTGAATGGCTTGGCGTTCGTTGTTATCCTCGGGATTGAGTTGGCGGTAGGGACCCGTGATGGCTTGCGAAGCTTCGTCGGCTTTGAAACGCAGGTAGCGTAGCTCGTGCTCGTGGGCCTGTTTTTGATCTCCCAGGCCGTTGTAGCAGAGCATGAGATTGTAGTGAGCTTGCAAATCCTCCGGATCGACCGCCAGAACTGATTGCAGGACGCTCACGGCATCCGCGTATTTGCGCTGGAGAAACAGAATGCGTCCCAGATCGTTCAGGGTGACGCGATCTCGGGGATACTGGGTCAGAACCTTGCGCAAGTGGGCAGCCGCATCGTCGTAGCGGCCATCGCTGCGCAGAACTTTGGCGTAGAAGAAGTGGGCTCGCGCCAGGTCTGGAGTCAGCGATAACGCTTTGGCGAGGACAGCGCGGGCACGATCCATGTCACCTTCCTGAACGGCGGCGCGTCCGATGTTCACCCAGCCGTCAGGATTTTGGGGGGCGGCTTCTGTCACTTTCTCGAAGGCCGCTTGCGCGTCCTTCAGATCTCCCTGCAGCAGCAGACCGATGCCGTAATCGTTCCAACGTTGCCAGTCGTGCGCCTGCAGAATAGTCTTCGGCGTGGGCACCGGGGCATTGTGTGGCTCTACGTTCAGGGTGACCTGGTCTTCCGCCAGCGCCACGATAGGAAGGTCGGGAATCTTTTCCTCTTTTGCTGACACTCCTTTCAGGGTTCCTGCGAACGCGAACTTTCTGTCGTCGTAGTCGGGTGTGACAGCTGCGTTGGGCTGGTCGGGATCGACAACACCGGCGAATGAGAACTGGGTGTTCCACCACGCGAACTTGCGATAGCACAGGCGGGCGTGCAGCGTAATGTTGTTGCCCGAGCTTTCGGGAATGTGCAGACGGTAGTGAACGGTGTCGGCGGCGCCTGGCGGAATGAGATGTACATACACCACGGCACGGGTGGCCCAGGCGTTGCGCTTGTTGATGTTGTGGCCGTGCGCATCCACCTGCAGGGAGCGGTAGAAGTGTGCGCCCTTTTCCACCGGGCCTTTGCCATTGTCATCGACCATGCCACTCCAGAATATGGTTTGCCCCTGGTCGTCCGTAGCTTTCAGTTCGAGCCAGGTGTCGTAGGCATCGACCGTGCCTCCGGGAAAGAAGTGTCCGACCTTTTTGGTGCGGACCACCACGTCGACTCGTACAGAGTCTCCTCGACGAACGGCCGGCTGCACGCGGTTCAGGGGCGCGGTGACGGGCGAGAGCTCAGCTTCCGCGCTTGGAGTAATCTTTGTCTCCGCTTCCTCACCTACCGCGAAAGTTGTAGACAGGTCGGACTGGTTCGCGACTCCGGGCTTCCCCTGCGCTCGCGCTGGAGAAAGTGCGAAGATATCGACGCTCAAGATGCCGCTCTTGAGGAAATCCTCGGTGATCTTGAGCTGATCGGTATCTTCATTCGCCGTCGGCAATGCGGTGTTAGCCGCTGGGAAACGATGCGAATGGACCTTACCGCCGATGTTGCCTTGATCGCTCGAAGGAGTCAGGGGCATGTGGCAATCGGCGCACTGCGCAGGTTTCTCCGGATAATAAAAAGACCGCGCGCCTTGTCCGGATACACCGCTGGCCTGCCAGTTGTCGAACTCGTTGAAGCCGCGAATCCAGCGGTAGTGATTGACGGGGAAGTCGAGATGGACCTTGTGGCAACTGGAGCAGAATTCCGCGGTCTGGTTGCGCATGAAGGGTTTCAGAAAGACGCGGCGGTGCGGTTCAGGATTCAGCTTCACTAGGAAATCGTGCAACATGCGCTCGAACGGATTTTTGGTCGCAGCTAATTCGTGCAGCTTGGGATATTCGAGATAAAAATCGCCTTGTCCCATGCTGCTCTTCACGGCGGCAATAGAGTGGCACATCATGCAGCCCAGCCCGGCCTGCGACTCAGGACGGTGCACGATCTGCTTGATCTGGGTATCCATCAGGCCGCTGTAGAGCACGGCGGGATCGTGGCATCCGCCGCACCACTTGGAGGGCTTGGTGCCGATGGTGTCCTGCATATACTCGATGCTTTTGCGATACCACTGATTGTTGAACGACGAGAAATGATGAGCTGAGCTGAACCACTGATTGTAGATATCTTCGTGGCAACGCTTGCAGGAATCGGATTCCATGAAGAACTTGCTGGGGATTTTCTGGCTGCCATGGACTTGGGCGGAACTGGGAAAGAATGGGCCATCCGGGCCATCGCCTTCACCATCCATGCTGGCGGGGGGCATGGAGGGATTCTCGATGCGGGCTTGATTTTGCCAGCGCGAGTCACGCAGGTAATGGGCGGCTGCGCCTAGTCCGGCGAGTAATAGCAGGCAGGTCGCGCAGCGGATGATCGAACTGCTTAGGCCCTGGGCCAGCCAGCCGCGTTCTCCGGCCCATTCGGCAAAGACGATTCCGGCTCCTGCGAACGACAGAACGATGTGAGCGTAGAGAAGGTTCCAGTCTGCTCGCGGCGTCCCGGTCTTGATCAGAATAAGGCCAACAACGGCTCCGCCGGCGAGTAGTGTCCAGCCGAGGCGGGTGGCGATGCTTCCGTACCGGAGCAGGCAGAAGAGAAGGAGAGCCAGAACAACAGCAGTGATTATGCCTGCAACCGCGTGCAGCAGGACGACCACGGCATACAAGACATTGGGTTGAGGAAAGGTGTAGAGATAGGCGGCAGAAAGAAAGAGGAAGATCAGAAGCCCGGGAAGTCCGCGGGACGCGACGAAGCGCCTGGATTGCTTTGTGTCCGGCATCAATATGTGCGTCAATGTCTGGAGCGATGCGGTGCGCTCGCGTGAAGTTCGGTGGGAACAAGGTTATCGTTTTTTCGTGAAGGCGAAATAGTATAAATGCATTATGACGATTCCTCCTGTGATCGAGAAAAAATCTTAAAACGCAGAGGGCGCAGAGAAATGCGCACAGAGGACGCTGAGAAGCTATTCGAGATTAATGTTTGGGGCTTGCCATGGTCCGCGTTGGGCTTCCAGTTCGGCTGCCACGGATAGAACCAGTTCCTCCTGCCATGGACGCGCGACGATCTGTACTCCGATTGGCAGGCCTTCTTTCGATCGCCCAACTGGGACCACGGCGGCCGGAGTTCCCAGCAGATTGAACCATTCTGAATAGCTCCATGCGTCGAGATATTTCACGGTTTGGCCTTCTATTTCCCAGCTACGCTCGCCGTGGCGGAACGCGGGGATCGAAGCGACCGGGCAGAGCAGGATTGGATACTCACGCATCTGGGAGAAGATTTGCATGCGCACGGCGTCGCGCATGATCCAGGTGTCCAACAATGTCTGGGCGGTGTGCGATGGCTCGGCGGCAACCCAACTGGAAAACTGCTTGAGAATCGGGCTGAGTTCAGACTCTCTTCCTTTGGTCATTGGACCCAGGAGCATTCCACCGGCGATTCCGAATAACTGCCACCACAGCCGGCGGGCCTGCTCAAGGCCTTCGAGACGGAAGGGCTCGACTTCAAATCCTGCAGTTTTTAGCGCGTCAGCTGCGGTTCGCACCGCGGCGCGGGTTTCGGCAGTTACCGGAGTGCGGCCGTCGTCCTCGAAATATCCGATGCGAAGTTTTTTCAAATCGTCACGACTTGGCCAGCGAACCGGAACCGGCGCGGCTGATGGATCGCCGTCGTCCGGGCCTTGCATCACTTCGAAAAGCACTTTCAAATCTTCGACGGTCCGCGCCATTGGCCCGACCACGCCGAGCAGGGCGAAGGGTCCGACGGAGGTGGGGAAATGGCCGGTGGCGGGGATGCGGCCGGGGGTGGGCTTGAGGCCGCAGATTCCGCTGAAGTGGGCGGGGACGCGGATGGAGCCACCGCCGTCGCTGCCCACGCCGCCGGCGGAACATCCGGAGGCGATGGCCGCGGCTTCTCCGCCGCTGGAACCGCCGGGGGTTCGGGATAGATCCCAGGGATTGTTGGTGCGACCATAGAGAAGATTGTCGGTCTCCCAGGCCATTAGCAGTTCGGGGGTGTTGGTCGTGCCCAGGATAATCGCACCCGCCTTGCGTAAGCGCGAGACTAGCGGAGCGTCGTGTGCGGCCACGAGGCCTGTTCGAAGCCTGGTGCCGGCTTCGCAGCGCATGCCCTTTACTTCCATGGAACTCTTGATGCTGATTGGAACGCCGTGCAGGGGGCCCATGCTTTCATTGCTGCGGGTCACTGCTTTTTCAGCTGCGCGGGCTAGACGGCGCGCGCCTTCGTTATCGAGTTCGACGAAAGCGTTTAGCATGGGATTCAGTTTCTCGATGCGGGCGAGATGCGCTTCTACCAATTCAACTGAGGACAACTCTTTCTGGCGGATTTGCGCGGCCATGGAAACGGCTGAGAGGAAAGTAAGGTCAGGCATGCAGCGTTCTTGTGGGAGATACTGAGTCTAGCACGAAAGAATCGATGTGCAGGGCCAGCTGTCGAGACGTAGCTTGCTAAGCTAGGTCTCTACCGTCAGTGCGAGGTTGGCGTGGAACGGTGCGCCTTTTGTGGTGGCAGGAGCACGCGCACGGCGTTTTTTGTGTTGGCACCGCGCTTGGCGAGCCAATTCTTGAGATGATGCCGCGAGGCGGGAGTGAGGCGCGAAAAAAACATGCCGGCGCGGCCATCGTCGTCGGCCCAAATGATTTTGCCGATCGCTTCCACCAGATGCGACGTTTCAGGTAAGACAAAGCGCAGCGGCACATTTTGCATTGCGGGTAACGGCTCGAGAGCTTGCAATGCTAAACCTTGCTCGCTCAGGTCAAGCACAATCGCGGGTAAACTTGCCGCGCCGAGTTGGAGGTAGACCAGCGCCTCCAATGGATGGCGAGGCAAATGGCGGGGGTTCGGCTTCATGAATCGCTGCCCGGCCTGCAACGAGCGGGCCACCTGTTCGTAGGCCAGCGGCTTATAGAGGACGAAATTTACTTCGGATTGGAAGGCACCGCCCACGGGGGTAAATGCTCCTACCATGGCGAAAACCACCGGCTTTCGCTGGGGTGACGCCATGTGCGCCATGCGGGCGACTTGGCCGGCACCTGGCAGATCGAAATCCAATATCAGCGCCGAATAGTGGCCGTGCACGAGCAGTTCCACCGCCTCGCTGGACGACAGGCAAGTCTGGTGCTCGAAGTGGAGCACGTCGAGAAGGGCCTCCAATACCAGAAGGGACGGGCGATCCTGCGATACCAGCAAGGCATTCAGCTTCATAAACCGGAGCTTATGGCGCGCGGGTGCTGCAGTAAAGTAACAGGCGTAATAAAGCGATCGTTACCGAGTGCAGCTTCATCCCGATTTGAGACTGAGTGATTTGTGAGATTGGCATTGTAATCAGAGGTTTGTGCGTTGAGGGCATAATTCGGGATGGCCTGCGTTCTTTTTCGCACATATCGTCGCGAGAGGTTGCTCGAGAAGAGTGGTGTCAGAGATGGGCGCCCAAGTTGGGAAAAGTTTATTGTTTGGCGCTGGGTACCCCTCTCCCCGATTGTTTGCACAATATAGAAAACAAATGATTTAAAGTTCGACTATGTACCAAATCTTTGAGTTTGCAGGACTTATAGACAAAATCTTGAGAACATGGGAGTTAGCAGACTTGCGTCTGTCGTAGTCCTTTGTGGAACTGCCGGATGACACCTTGAGGCGATTTGCGTCATTTGTGAGAACTACTCTTTCGCCCTGCTGGGGCTTGTCTCTTTCGCACTCTTTCCCACGGCTTACGCCGTGGGCTGCATTCTCACGCCGCTTCGCGGCTACTAACGCGTGGCTTGGTTCCACCGCGCCGATGGAGACGGGCGAGGACGCCGGTCCTCCATTGAGAAATTCCAATTCTCCTGGGTTTGCTGTTTCTGCAACTTGTCTGTATATAATGATAGCTATTAGCATAGTAACTAATGCTACAAGTTTGCAAGATTTTCTTTTGCTTTGGACGCGGTCGGTTATGTGGATCGGCCAGGGCTGACAATCCTGGCGCTTGGAACCTTGAGTTCGCTATGCGTGGATCTCGCTGAACAATTGTGTCGGGCTAGGCGATGAAGTCTTCACTGGGCGGGGCGGAGACTGGCTGGGGTAGGCGGTCGGTGACCTCGGCTAAGTTTGCAAGGCGCTGGGCCAAGTTTGGAGTGAGTGATCCTGGGTGGCATCGCCAATGATAGTTGCCGGTCTTTACGCTGGGGGTGTTCAGGCGGGCTTCGCTGCCCAGCCCGAGTGCGTCCTGGAGGGGAAACACGGAAAAGCTGGCTACGGAAGCCTGGGCGGCGCGGATGAAGGCCCAGTTGATTCCGTCTTCGCAACGGCCGACGTAGGCTTCGGCGGCGCGCCGCTCATATTCGGTGGCGCTTGAGTTCCACCAGCCGACAGTTGTGTCATTGTCGTGAGTGCCGGTGTAGACCACACGATCGGCAGTGAGACGGTGGGGTAGATACATGTGCGCGCCTGGGTCGCCAAAGCCAAACTGCAACACCGCCATGCCGGGAATGTGAAGGCGCTCGCGAAGTTCGTTTACGTCGGGGGTGATGTAGCCCAAGTCTTCGGCAAAGAAGGGCAGGCCGCCCAATTCCTGGCGCAGTTTGTTAAACAGTTCGTCGCGGGGACCATCCACCCAACGGCCGTTTATCGCCGTGGGTTCACTGGCGGGGATCTCCCAGAACTGGGCGAAGCCGCGAAAATGATCGAGGCGGATGAAATCGCAAGTCTGGGTGGCCCAGCGCAATCTCTGCACCCACCACTTGTAGCCTTGGGAGCGCAGGGCATTCCAGTCATAGAGAGGGTTCCCCCAACGCTGGCCGGTGGCGCTGAATGCGTCTGGAGGCACGCCGGAAACAGCTTCGGGATCGAGATTGTCTTTGAGGCGAAAGAGTTCTCGATTTGCCCACACGTCGGCGCTGTCGTAATCGACAAAGATGGCAATATCGCCGACGACGCGGACGGATTTTTGCGCGCAGTAGAGACGCAGAGCATGCCACTGCTCGTAGAAAAAAAACTGGATGACCCGGCGAACCGCCATTTCCGACGCTAATTCTGTGCGGGCGGTTTGCAGCGCACCGGGATCGCGGCGGGCCAGGTCGAGGGGCCAGCTGTTCCAGGATTGCTTGGAATAGCGATTGCGCAGGGCGTCGTAGAGGACAAAATCTTCCAGCCACCAATTATTGTCAGTGCAAAATCCTCCGAAGCGTGATTTTGCGGCTTCGGGTGCAGTGTCCAGAAAATTGTGCGCCGCCTTCATCAGCAGGGGCAGCTTTTGTTGGTTAACCTGGTCGTAATCGATGGGGCCGTTGGAGTTGGGAAGTTCTTTCAGCTTCGCATTGTCGATCCAGCCGTGCTCGGCCAGGCGCTCCAAGCTGACCAGCAGGGGATTGCCGGCGAACGCTGAAGTCGACGAGTAGGGAGAGTTGCCGTTCGCGGGTGGTCCGAGGGGCAATACTTGCCACAGCCCCTGGCGCGCGGATGCGAGGAAATCGAGGAATTCGTAAGCAGCAGGGCCGAAATCGCCGATGCCGCCACGCGATGGCAGCGAAGTGGGGTGAAGCAGAATTCCGGTCAAGCGGGGAAATGGCATGTATGACTGTTCTTTCTGAATGTCAGGACTATGGTTAGAGCGCAGCGAGATTGGCTTTCCAGCTTATTCGTGCTTGTCGCTCGGGTCATTCTTTACAACGCGGAATCTACCGGTTGATAACTTCGCATTTCCGGATGCAGGCTTTGCATCCGCTATTCGCCCTCATCACCCTCGGACTGCTGCTTGGTTAAACTTTTCATCTCTTGTTCATTAATTTTGATCTTGCCTGACTTTTCCATCTGTTCGCGCAGGTTCGCCATGAACAGGCCGAAAAGTTCGGATTGCTTGGTCTGCACCAGGGTATCGCGGATTTGATCCTTTTTGGCGGCGAAGTCGGAGTCGGTAGGCGCTTGCTTTTCCAGAATCGCAAGCACGACGCCGGTATTGCCACTGTCGACGGGACCGCTGATGTCGCCCGGCTTGAGGGTGAAGGCGACGGAGGCGGTTCCAGACATGGAGCCGACATCGGGAACCTGTCCATCGGGCAGCACGAAATCGCTGGTCTTCATGGTGGCGCCCAGTTCTTTGGCAGCCTTTTTCAAATCGTGCTCGGCCTTGGCGCGATCGGAGAGTTCCTGGGTTTTCTGGGTCAGCAGAGTGGCGGCGCGCTCGTTCTTGAATTCGGTTTCCACGCGGCTGCGAATCTCCTCGAAGGTGGGGGTAGCCGGCGGTTTGATGGCTTCGAGTTCGTAGATCACGAAGCCCTCCGGGATCTGCACCTGATCGGGCGGAGATTTTTCGGCCGCGTTGAACACTGCCTCGGTGAACTGCGGCGAACTGCCGATACCTGGCAGCGAATCGGTGCGGCTGATGAAGTCGGTCGCTACCACCTGCATGTTTTTCGCGGCGGCGGCTTTATCCAGGCCGGCGGTGCGTGCTTGGGAGACCAGCGCGCTGGCAGCGGCATCGGCGGCCTGCTGCGCTTTCTGTTGCTTGAGGATGGGCTCGATCTGATCCTTGACTTCGGCTAACGTCTTGACGTGGGCGTCCTGCTTATCGTCCACGCGCAGAATCACGAAGGCATAGCCTGCGTTGATCACGTCGCTGGTTCCACCCTTCGGCAATGAAAAGGCGGCTTTGTCGACTTCGGGGACAGGGAAGCCTCCGCGCTTGATCCAACCTACCGAGCCTCCGTTTTTGCTGCTCGGATCTTCGGAATACTTTTTGGCCAGATCTTCGAATTTAGCTCCCGCTTTCAGCTGCTTGAGCGCGTCGTCAGCTTTCTTGTGGGCTTCGTCGATGCCCTTCTGATCAACTTTGCCGTCGG
Source organism: uncultured Acidobacteriota bacterium (assembly GCA_963696635.1). Taxonomy (GTDB): domain Bacteria; phylum Acidobacteriota; class Terriglobia; order Terriglobales; family Acidobacteriaceae; genus JABDBE01. The sequence goes on along the minus strand of CAVOKX010000013.1, from coordinate 39,983 downwards.
GTCCGGGCAACGGAGTCTTAATGAGGATCTGGCGAACGTTTACCTGCTCGGGCACACGATACTCGTCGCGGTGCTGATCGTAGTATTTCTCCACATCCTGCTGGCTGACCTGGGCTTCGGTCTGAAGCTTGGCGGTGTCGATGAGCACATACTTGATTTTGCGCTTCTCTGGAATCGAGTTGTTGTAAGTGGCCTTGTTGCGATCGTAGAAGGCTTTTAATTCGGGGTCGGTGGGATGCAGGCCTTTGAGAATGTCATCTTTGCGGAGAACCGCGTAGTCGAATTTTATTTTGGTGTTATCTTTCTCGAATTTGTCGCGAATTTCGGCATTGCTGACCATGGCGCCGCCTGCGATCAGGCTGCGCAGCTTGTCGATCAGGATCTCATCCTTCACTCCGCGTTCGAATAGAGGGACGGTGAGGTCGTGTTGTTGCAGCAGATCCTCATACGCCGCCTCACCGATGAAGTTGCCATTCGGGAAAAAGGTTTCGGCGTAGCGGCCGTGTTGCAATTCCTCGCGAACGTCTTCGTCGGTGGCACGCAAGCCGAGGTGCTCAGCTTCCGCAATCAGGGCTTGCCGCTGGATCAGTTGCTGGGCTGCCTGCGAAGCGAAGAACGGCAGCAGCATCGAGGCCTGCGCGCCACCGCGCGGGAATTGCTGGCGCACCATGTCCCGGGCTTGACGCTGCACTTCCTGGCTGGTGATATCGGTTCCGGCAACTTTGGCGACGACTCCGCGGGTCGGGCCGCCGCCGCCAAAAAGGTCGCTGCTGCCAAAGCCAGGCACTAAGGTAATTACCATCAAGGCAGAAATAACAGTCAGCAGTCCGCCAAGAACAACTTTCTTGATCGGGCCAGGGGTTTGCAGAAATCGAATCATTGTTTAGTCACTCCGGAGTAGTAGGGCGAGTGAATTATTATAAACCAAAACATCGGATATACTTTGTGGCGGAAGCAGGGAACAGATGAGAACTCAGCTTCGGAGCTTGCTGCTCGTCGTTGCACTCCCTGTTGCTGCCGGCGGCTGGGCCCAATCTGCCCAACCCAGTCAAACTGCCAAGCCTCCGTTTTCAATTAGCATTAGCTTGGCCCAGGAGGTCGTAAAGGCTGGCTCTGAAGTTAGGTTAGAGATTGTTCTGACGAACATACTAGATCAGAATATTGTCATTGCACAGTGCGGCGGGACCAACTATCAGATTGAAGTCTATGACAGCCAAGGCAAGCCGTTGCCGAAACTAAACGATTGTGTGCCGAAGGAGGATCCCGATCATCCGGGCTGGAGAAGCCTCTGTCCCGGCGAGGTAACTACCGCTTCTCCTCCTGGGTGCGTCCCGCACAATCAAGTTCTGAAACCACAAGAAGTTCTGAAAGAAGAGACGGTTGTCAGCACGCTATACGACCTTAGCCGGCCCGGAAAATACACCATTCAGGTACAGCGGGTAAACAACCCTAGGACGGTCATCGAAGTACCCGGCAAGTTCGGCTACTCTTGGGATATCGAACTGGACGACAAAATGAACGACACTAGCAGGGGTACCGCAAAATCGAACACCGTAACGCTGACGGTTGAACCTTCCTCGCCCCTGCGATAGTTGGCACTTAGATCGCTCAGGCTTCCTCTGGCGGGAGTTCGAAATCCACCAGGTTGCCGCGGAAGCCCTGCGTTTTCCATGCTCCGAAAGCTATCCCAACAGCCATCCAAATGGCTCCAAAAATCAGCGCTTTGGTGCTGAGGTTCAACCACAGCAGCAGGCAAATCACGAAACCCAAAACCGGCGGCAATAGATTGCTCAGCTTCTTTTTCTCTTCATGCAGATAGTAGCGAACGAAAGCCGCAGCATTCACTCCCATGAACGCGATCAGCGCTCCGAAGTTGAGCAAGTTCGCACCGAGTTCGTATCCTGTCGCGGCTCCGGCAATTGCGGGTAGCAGAAAAGCGCCCGCCAGAGCCAGCGCGCCGACGAATAACACGTTATTGCGAGGAACATGCCGTTTGGCATCGACTGCACCGAAAAAAGATTTTGGCAAAGCCCCGCTCCGGCCCATGCCGTACAGCAATCGCGCCGCGCCCAGTTGCGCTCCCATGCCAGAACCGAAATTGGCTACCACTAATGTGAATCCGATGATGGCAAAGAGCGGCGCCCACGCCCGTCCAGCCACGAAGGTGAAGGCTGTGTCCACGTCAGGATAAGGCTGGGACGCCGGCCATATCAGTTGAGCTGCGTAGACTTCGACGGCGGAGAGAATGCCGATGACCAGGCAGGTCAGCACGGTGGCCAGCAGGATGTTGCGCCGCGGATTCTCGGCCTCTTCGGAAAGCGTGGAGATGCCGTCAAAACCAATGTAGGTCAGTACGGCCACGGAAGTGCCGCCCAGCACGGCTTTCGTGTTCCACATCTGCGGATCGTAAAAGGGACGGGTAAAGAATGCGGCCCCGTCGTGCGGATTTCCAAAAACGAAGCGGGCAGCGGCCACGAAGAATATTGCAATCACCACGCCCATAGCGGCCGCCAGACCCGAGTTCACCCGCGCAGAGGTTTTCACTCCCTGCACGTTGAGACCGGTAAAAACCAGCGCAAAGAAAACGGCCCACGCCGCATACGGCACGCCGGGAGCGAACACGTGAGCTTGCTGGCTGATCCAGATGATGCAGATCATGGGATTCAGCATGTAGTCCATGACCATGCTCCATCCGGTGACGTAGCCGAGCGCGGGATTGATCTCCTGTCCGACGTAGGTGAAGGCGGACCCGGCACTGGGATAAGCGCGCGCCATGCGGCCATAACTGATGGCAGTAAACAGCATGGCTACCATGGCGATGAGGATGGTCGTGACGACATGCCCGTGGCCGCGATCGCTTAATACTCCGAACACGGACATGGGCGCGACCGGCTGGATCACGATTACGCCGTACAAGATAAGGTCCCAAAGAGTCAGCGTGCGCCGGAGACGCGCGGCGGCAGGAGTGCCAGTGGATGTGGTTGCCATGTGCGGGTATTGGATTATGCCACGGGGAAACTGTCAACGATTAAAACGATTTCGTAAGATGATTTTTGCGGTCATCGCTCATGCCAACCCAGGTGTTAATGTGCGACCCGGATCTGGGCGATTTCGTGTTGACCCGGTTTTACCGGCTTAACTGTGCCGCGTCCTGACTGGTCCCGACTGGTTGCAACCAACTTTCCAATTGCTTTAACGCCAACTCGCATTGCTGGCGGTGGCGCTCCTGGCGGTCTCGCACTTTCCGCTCCAGCGGCGGGAAGAGGTCAAAGGTTATGTTGGCCGGCTGAAATTTCTTTGGGTCCGCGTGAGTGATGTAATGCATGAGCGATCCAAAGGCAGATGCCCGAGGGGGTGGTAGAGGGGCCGTACCAGTGGCGAGGGCTGCTGCGTGAATTCCCGCCATCAGTCCGGTGGCAATCGATTCGACGTATCCTTCGACTCCGCAAATTTGTCCGGCGAACAATACTGGCGGGTGTTGCTTCATTTGCAGAGTGTCCGACAGTAAGGCCGGCGCGTTGATGTACGTGTTGCGATGGATCTGGCCATAGCGCAAGAAGCGAGCGTTTTCTAACCCCGGAATTAAGCGCAAAACCCGCGCTTGCTCGCCGAATTTCAAGTGGTTCTGAAAGCCGACGAGGTTATAGGAATCGGCGCGGAGATTTTCCTGGCGCAATTGCACCGCCGCATAGGGGATACACCCGGTGCGCGGGTCTTTCAGTCCGACCGGCTTCATGGGCCCGAAGCGCAGAGTGTCGCGGCCGCGCCGCGCGATCTCCTCAATGGGCAGGCAGCTTTCGAAATAATTCAGCTTCTCCCATTCGCGGTCTTCGACGGATTGCGCTGCCAGCAACGCATCGTAAAAGCGGTCGTATTCTTCTTTGGACATGGGACAGTTGATGTAGTCGGCCGAGCCTTTGTCGTAGCGCGCTGCCAGGTAGACCTTGGTCATGTCGATGGAGTCCGCTTCGACGATGGGGCTGATCGAATCGTAGAAGAACAGGTGCGAAGCCCCGCTTAGGCGGCCGATTTCCTGGGAAAGCGAATCGGAAGTCAGCGGTCCGGTGGCGATGATGGAAATCTGATTTTCATCCACCTGTGCAACTTCTTCGCGCCGTATGGTGATCAGCGGTTCGCGGGAGATGGTTTCGGTCACCCGAGCGGCGAAGGTCGTGCGATCCACGGCGAGCGCATGCCCGGCGGGAACGGCGCATTCTCGCGCAATCCCCAGCAGCAACGATCCCGCGCGCCGCATTTCTTCTTTCAACAACCAGGGTGCGGTGTTCACCGTGTCGGACTTCAAGGAATTTGAGCAGACCAATTCGGCGAAATCGCCGGTTTGATGCGCCGCAGTCGAGCGCACTGGACGCATTTCGAAGAGATCAACCGCGACCCCCCGCCGCGCGCACTGCCACGCTGCTTCCGATCCCGCCAGCCCCGCGCCGATGATACGCACTGTGTTCATCAGGAGATATCGGTGTCCCCGAGCGCCTTCGGGGCGCGTGCTTTATTATACGGAGTTCGATTCTAATTTCCGTCGAGGTTCCAATGGCACGCATCGCGTTGATCGAACCTGAAAATGCCGGTCCTGAAGTAAAAGAGATTTATGAAAAAACTCTGCGCGGCAAACCGGGAAACGCGCAAAAAGCTTTGGCTCATCGTCCGGAAATGCTGAAGAATTTTCTCGCGTTCTACGCCAGCGTGGGCAGATCGCTCGACCGCAAGCTTTACGCGATGATTTACCTCCGCGTCTCCTTTATTAATGGCTGCCATTACTGTCAGCAGCATCACGTAGCGTCGTCAAAGCGTGTTGGGGTGACCGCGGAAGACTGGAAAGCGCTGAAGGACGGCAGCTACGCCCGCTTCAGTGAGAAAGAAGAGATCGCCTTGGCGTATGCGGAAAAGCTGACGCGCGCTGCGCGAGAAATCACAGATGCCGACTTTGAGAAGTTGAAGAAGCATTTCTCTGACGCGGAGATCGTTGATTTGCATCTGCTGGTTGGCTTAGCCAACTTGACCAACCGCTTCACCGATCCGCTGGGGCTGGAGGTGGAGTTCCCGGAGGAGAAGATCTAGAGCTCATTTTTTGAGTCCTTGGGTAACGGCTTTGGACCCGCAGAACGTCGGTAAGGACGGATGAAGAGGCTCCACCCGCGCGGGCGAACGCGGGTAGAGCACAAGTTGCGGCGTGAAAGAGTTGGGACGTTATTTGATTATGCAGCCGGCGGTGCTGAAGTTCAGGGCGGAGTTGCCGGCTGGACCGCAGACCTGCTGATTCCACTGTTTTTTCAAATCGGTGGCTTTGGGAATGGCAACAAGCTGGTGGGCCACCCTTTGTTGCAAATGTTGCGAGGAGGTCTGTGGAATCAGAGCCGCAAAGCTGGCGACGGTGGTCAGGATCAGATTGACTCCGGCCGCAATTCGGGCCGATAGAACCGGATCACCGATGTGGGCGGCCTGCAGAAGGGCTGGCAGGCTCTGGTTGATGTCCGCGATCGCGCTTTGGATCTTTTGCAGGGTGCTGGTCGTCGGATTCGATTGGTAGTCGTTGTAGAGCGATTCCAGCAGATTCAGATCCTTGCTGGCTTGAGCGGAGATGTTTTGGATGGCAGCGGCATCCGCGGCGCTAATCTGCTGGCCTGACTGCAGCGTGGTAATGATAGTGCCGATGTTAAGGGCCATCTGGGTTAGCACCGGCAAATTGGCGAGCGCGATACTGATCCATTGGGCGCTGCAGGCGGTTGCTAGCAGCGAGATCGATAACACCATCGCGAGTAGCGTTTTGGATTTCGAGAATGAGATTGAGTTTGACTTCATGATGAAACTTCTCCTTAATTTTGGTTGGTGTTGCTTGCGAGTTCTGACTATTTGCCGGTTCGCGGACTACAATGCAATGCAGGCGGCAACTGGCAACTAACGGCTGAAATGAAATCTCTCGACGAATATCTCCAGGAGGCGGAACAGGCGCATGGTCATCTGTGCGCCGGACAGGTCCTTGGCGTTCGGTTAGCGATGCTCGGGCTGACAAAGCTGGGCATAGACGATCCTCGCGGTAAGGATCGAAAACGCCTGGTCACTTTTGTAGAAATCGATCGTTGCGCGACGGATGCCGTCGCGGTGGTTACTGGGTGCCGGCTGGGCAAGCGCGCGCTGAAGTTTCGCGACTGGGGCAAAATGGCTGCGACCTTCGTCGACGTGGACTGCGGCAAAGCGGTGCGCATCGCGGCCAAAGAGTCATCGAAGGCCCTGGCCCGACAGATGCATCCTGAACTCAAAAATAAAAACAGCCAGCAGATGCTGGCTTATCGGGAAATGTCCGCGGATGAACTATTCACCACTCAATGGGTAAGAGTCGATTTGCCCCCGGAAGAATTTCCGGGGTACAAGGGTGAACGAATTGTGTGCGAAGTCTGCGGCGAAGGGATTAACTTTCGCCGTGAAGTGCATCGTGATGGAAAAGTTTTGTGCCGTGGATGTGACGGCAACACAGACTGCTATTACCAGATATTGTGATGGATTGAAGCGTCTCAGGCTCTTAGGCCATTGGCACCCCGGAAAACAGGATCCAGGCCAGGTCGATCAGCGAAAATATCACACCAACCGCTTGCAGAGCGAAACCCAAGAAGAGCAATCCTACACCTACCAAAGATATGTCTCGCCGCTCAGGATTGACAGCCGCCAGTTTGGCGATGGTTTCCAGGTTTTTAAGCGCCCGCGCACTGGCAGCGCGCTCCGAAGAGCGCGAACGTTGTTCTTCAAGAAGGGCCATTGCGTATTCCGGCGAGTCGGCAATAAAGTTCAGGAAACCCTGTAAATCAAAGGGATGAAGAAATATCGTCATGAGGTACGTTCCCCACACTGAAACGGCCACCCCAAACATGGTCAGGATGGCACTACAGAGCAAGAGATAGAAGTGTACCGACCTCAAATGAATTACCTCTTATTCGCGAGTGAGCGCTTCTCTGCAAGCACCACGATTATGTGTTCTGGCGACCAATTGTAGTAAACCTCCCAGGTCTCGTCGGTGCTGCAATATACGTCTCCCTCGACGGCCTCGATCTCAGAGCGAAGTTTTCTTGGATCGATTAATTTGCGCAACTTGATGTCGTCGGGGTGATTCAGGATCTGAATGAGAATGGCGTTTACAGCATCAGCGTCTTCGGGACCGTACTTGCTGAGGAATGCTTCGATGGCAGGTTCAGCCCAGCGGACGTCACATCGCTGCCGGGTCATAACTAGGCACGTATGCGTTTCTTGATAGGGGCCCTCTTGCCAACAGAACTTGCGATTATGGCTCTCGCATCTTCCATGCTAACGGTCTTGCCTTCGCGGATGGCTCTCAAAGATGCCCTGATCTTTGCCGCAATCCGGGCGTCGGGGATGATCACTTCTCCGGCCAACAGGTCTGATTTTCTTAACGCTCCGGTCTTAGGCATGGTTCCGCGAACTCTCTTGTTCTTTTGCTTCACGTTACGCTCCTATTTACCGGAGAGTCAAGCTCGATGCTAAGCCAAACGCGCTCTGGCACCAAAGCACTAAAGTAGTGGGTCGTCTGGAGAGTCGCGCGCTCATCTACGCTGTATTCTGCCGTTCAAACGCGCGTGCGATTCTCAGGATAGTTTCTTCGTCGAAATGCTTGCCAAGAATCTGCAGGCCGATGGGGAGGTTCTCTTTTGTCTGGCCGCAGGGGATGGAAATTCCGGGGATGCCTGCCAGGTCCGCGGTGACGGTGAAGATGTCGGCGAGATACATAGAGAGGGGATCGTCGACCTTCTCGCCCAGCTTGAATGCGGCCGTTGGGCTGGTAGGAGTCACGATGGCATCCACTTTCTTGAACGCTTCGTCGAAGTCGCGGGCGAGTAGGGTGCGAACTTTCTGGGCCTTCAGGTAGTAGGCGTCGTAGTATCCGGCGCTCAGGGCGTAGGTGCCCAACATGATGCGGCGCTTCACCTCGGGGCCGAATCCGTGATCGCGGCTGCGACGGTACATTTCGGAGAGGGTGCGCGCGTCGCGCGCCCGGTAGCCATAACGGACGCCATCAAAGCGGGCCAGGTTCGACGACGCTTCTGCGGTGGCGAGAATATAGTAAGTTGGAATCGCATATTCGGTGTGCGGCAGCGAAACTGGGACGATCTCGCAGCCCAATTCCGCCAGCTTTTGAATGGCGGCTTCCACGGATTGGCGAACTTCGGAGTCCAATCCTTCTCCGAAATATTCTTTGGCTACGCCGAGTTTAAGGCCGCGCACCGGCTTCTCCAGTTCGGCAACGTAATCGGGAACTGGCACTTCAGCGGACGTGGAATCCATGGGATCGCGGCCGGCGATGGTGCGCAGTACGATGGCCGCATCCTTTACAGTTTTTGTGAGCGGGCCGATGCGGTCGAGTGACGATGCGAATGCGATCAGGCCGTAGCGCGATACCCGGCCATAGGTTGGCATCAGGCCGACTACGCCGCAAAACGACGCGGGTTGGCGGATTGAGCCGCCGGTGTCCGAACCCAACGCTGCCACGGCCATATCGGCAGCCACGGCTGCAGCTGATCCTCCGGAGGAACCTCCGGGTACGCGGCTCAAATCGCGGGGATTGTGAACGGGGCGCCAGGCGGAGTTCTCGTTTGACGATCCCATGGCAAATTCGTCGCAGTTCAGCTTGCCAAGAAGGATCGCGCCGGCGGATTCCATCCGAGCCACCGCGGTGCAGTCGTAGGGTGGAATATAATCGCCCAGAATTTTCGAGCCTGCCGTGGTACGCACGCCGCGGGTCGCCATTACATCCTTGATGCCAACCGGAACGCCGGCGAGGGGCGGTAGTTCCTCGCCCTTTGCGGCTGAGGCGTCGATCTGGGCAGCCTTTGCCAGCGCGCGCTCCTTCGAGAGAATTAAGTAAGCGCCAATCTGGGGATCATCTTTTTCGATCTTGGAGTAGAAGGCCTGTGCCAGCGAGGTGGCCGTGGTTTTACGTTCGTGCAGGGCGGAGCGAGCGGCATCGATCGTGAGTGAAGTCAGATCCATAAGTTTCACAGGCGCTTATACGAACTTCGAAACTTCGCCTCAGGGGCTAAAGCCCTCATTCTTTCAAGGCCTTCTTCGACACGGGTGAAGCCGTGCCCCTTCAAAACTCCAGAGGCCCGAGAATTTTTCCGCAGCCTGTGAAGGCGTCCCCCCCACTCGGCATAGTAAATCCGTGCTCCTTCCACCACTTGGGGAACCAGTTCTATGATTCGTGGACATGGGAAACTGCCCTCGGTCAGTTAGGACTGATTTATCGCTCGATCACCTTGGGCACTTTGAAGAATGTTCGGTCGGAATCGGGAGCGTTCTGTAGCGCTACCTCGTGCGGAAGCGATTTTCTCAGGCCTTCGAGAATATCTTCGCGGCTGGCGTACGCAAAGCGGGCGCTCCCGGTTTTCGATTGATCAACCCCGTACCTGTCCGATACCTGCGCCATTGGCGGGACGACGGTCGTATCCAACTGGTTTAGCCGATCCATATAATCGAGAATCGAGTTCAGATCGCGCAGTAGAACGCCGCGTTCGTCTTCTGTCAGCTCCAGATTTGCGAGGTCAGCGACGTAGGCGACGTCTTTTTCGGTGACTTTCATTTTGGTATCGGGGGTTCTTGAGTGCCGCATTATCCGCGGCTTCGAGCACTCAGGTTCGCGTAATTTTTTCTCTAATTTTTAGAATAACAGCTTACAAAGGGTGAACCCGCCAACTTTCGAACAATATATTCTATTTGTTATCAATGGGATAAGCGAATATAGGGGTTCACGGGGGCTTGACAAGATTTTTATGGAATCACATCGATGCACGATTTTCAGTGCACTAGACAGCGAAGTGTTCCTACTCCGTGACTGGAAACTGGCTGCCCACGAACTTCATGGCTTCGTCTTTGTTGCCCAGCCGTCCTTCGAGTTGTCCATCCTCTACCGCTGAAAGAATTTTCTTGAATTGCGGCCCGGGTGCGTAGCCGGCTGAGATCAGGTCATCCCCGGTGATCAGCGGTGCGGGCCGCATAGCTGCTGGCGAGATGGAAGCCATCTTCTCGAGCGTGAAATTGTACGAGGTAAGATCGCCGTGGCTGGACTGACAATCCAGGCGATGCAACTGCAGGTGTTCGTCGAACTGCGGCATGCGCACAAACCTTTTGAATGTGGATTCCTTCATCTGCTGCACGTGCGCGAAGCGCATGTGGTTGTCGACCAGCGCGAGAATCTGGTCGCTGTCGTGTTTGGAGAAGCGCAAGCGGTTGCACATTTCTTCTGCAATTTTGACTCCGACGTTGACGTGCCCGTCAAAACGAATGCGGTCGGGAGCGACTCGGAATGTCGCAGGCTTGCCTACGTCGTGCAGCAACGCGCCCCAGGCCATAGTGATTGGACAGGGATGCGGCAACTTATCGAGCAAAAGCAGCGTGTGTACGAACACGTCGCCTTCAGGATGAAACTGCGGCGGCTGCTCGACTCCCTTCATGGCTTCGATCTCGGGCAAAACTTCGTGCAGCAATCCGGTTTGGTCGAGAAGAAGAAAGGCCTGGCGCGCGCGGCCTTCGGTCAGCATCTTGCTGAGCTCATCGCGAACGCGTTCCCGCGAAACCTGATAAATCTGCGGCGCCAGCTTTCGAATTGCCTGAAACGTTTCGGGCTCGATGGCGTAACCAAAGCGTGCCGCGAAGCGGACCGCGCGCAGCATGCGGAGTTTGTCCTCGGCAAAGCGGCGCTCCGGATCACCAATGGTTCGAATGATTCCGGCTTCGAGGTCTTTGCGTCCGGCGACAAAATCCAGAACCTCGTTTGTGAGCGGATCGAGCAGTAGGCCGTTGATGGTGAAATCGCGGCGTTCCACATCTTCACGCGGATCTTTGCTGAAACGAACCTGGTCGGGATGACGGCCGTCGCTGTATCCGATGTCGCTGCGAAAGGTGGCGACCTCGATAGCGTTTGCCTTGGGCGAGACGTAACAAGTTACGTCTCTGCAGCGGGGCGTTTCTTGAGCAACGTTGCTTGCAACGCCTTTTTCCGGAAACGGAACCAGCACTACTCCGAATTGCGCGCCGACTGCGTAAGTCTCAGGGAAGATGCGCATGACCTCTTCAGGAGTCGCGCCGGTAGTCACGTCGTAATCGGCGGGCTCACGGCTGAGGAGCAGATCGCGCACGCATCCGCCAACCAGATAGGCTTTGTGGCCGCGCTCGCGCAAGGCGCGGACGATCGAGATGGCGAAGTCTTTGAGCATGGCGGCCATGAAGGGTCTCTTGCAGATAATATAAGGGTTATGGCCGACGCCTACATCCTGGGCATCGAAAGCTCGTGCGACGAGACTGCGGCGGCGGTGGTGCGCTCGGGTGAGGAGGTCGTTTCCAATGTAGTGTTCTCGCAGATTGCTACGCACCAGCCTTACGGGGGAGTTGTGCCGGAGCTCGCGTCCCGGGAGCATTTGCGGGCGATTGTGCCGGTCGTCCGCAAGGCGTTGGCCGATGCGGGACATACTTACCGATCTGTGGACGCGGTGGCCGTGACCCAGGGTCCGGGGCTTGCTGGAGCGCTTTTTGTTGGTATCAGCTATGCGAAGGCGCTGGCTTTTGCGCTCGACAAGCCGCTGATCGCGGTGAATCATCTCGAAGGCCACATTCATGCGGTGCTGCTTGAAGAGCGCCGGAAGGGCAATCACGAACTGCGTTTCCCGCTGCTGGCGCTGGTCGTATCCGGTGGCCACACTCATCTTTATTTGGCAAAAAGGCGAGACCATAGTTGGTCCTATCAGAACATTGGCCACACGCGTGATGATGCTGCGGGAGAAGCATTCGACAAAGTCGCAAAGTTACTGGGGTTGGGATATCCCGGTGGACCGATCGTCGACAAGCTTTCTACTCGAGGGGATCCCTATGCCGTGAAGTTTCCGGCAGCGCAGCTCAAGCACAGAGATCGCAACGATCGAGGGAAGGCGCAGACCTATGATGGCCCGCGCTTTGATTTCTCTTATAGCGGAATCAAGACGGCGGTTTTGCGTTATGTGGAAACGCACAACCTGCAAGTTTCGATCGCCGAGCGGCGTAAAGCGCTATCGGCGATTTCGCAGCCCAAGCTCGAAGACTACTTGCTCCATTGCGACCAGCAGACGCTCGATCTTGTGGCTTCATTCCAGCGAGCCATGGTGGAAGATCTGGCGGGAAAAACTCTGGCGGCGGCGCGTGCTTATGACATCGAGACGTTGTTCATTACTGGAGGGGTAGCGGCGAACCAGGAATTGCATCAGCAATTCGAGAACGACGCGGCTAAGGAAGGGTTGACTGTGTATTTCCCTTCGCGTCCGTTGTCGACGGACAACGCTGCCATGATTGCGGCCGCAGCTTATCCCAAGTTTCTGGCTCGCGATTATGCGCCGATGGACTTCTCAGCGGAAGCGGGGATGGTGCTGAAGTAGGACAGCACTCAGCTACGGATGTGTCGCGCCACGGGAACCTTCACGGGACCTAAATGCTAAAGGCTGTTGTTCGCGGCTTGCGCTTTCGCAGCTTTTGCGGCCAAGACGAGCTCGAGTGCATTGGCCAGTTGATGCTCGATATTAATGTCTTTGAATATAGTGAAGTTGGCTCTGTTTTCTGTTTGCTCAAAGCCACTCTGCCTGCCGGCAACGATCACGATGGGGATTCCGGCCAGGGCGGGGTCGTTCTTGATCGCAGTGATGAGCTCATTACCGTTCATCATGGGCATCTGGATATCGGTGATAATGATGTCCGGATGGACCCTCTTCAAGGCTTCAAGTGCCTCCCGTCCGTTGGTCGCTGACTCCACGGTAAAGCCGCGCGCCTCAAGGAAGCGGCACACGGTGTGCCGGATGAGCATGGAGTCGTCGACAACTAAAGCCGCAACTGACATGAGCTCTCCGTGGACAATGGTTCCCAGGCTGACACTAACAAACTGCAAACAGTTCGAACAAGGGGAACTGCTGATGGAAGGTTACCTTCGTCACATCATTCGCAAACGGAGAGAACTCAGAGTTCGTTCTTCAGCCTGGTGTCTTCAATCATCATGTCCTTGAACTCACTTGATTCGAAGATATCGCCGCACTCCAGGCATTCGACGAATTCGGCGTCTTCCTCGCGAGCTACAATCTGCACGCGGGGATGCTTACACTCATTCATGTTTTTCTTCTCGGGAGGTTGCGACGGCGGGATTGAAGTCATAAACCCCGGCGATCACGATCGGCCTGCAAGGCTGAGCTGAGGCTTGCCGGAAATTGGCGGTATTTTAGCTTGACTGATTGGCTTGTCAAGTCTTTTCGGAAAGAATTCGACTCTTGGAGGGAAACTCGGGTTTCAAGAACAGGGCAGGAAGGCGTGCCCGGTTTGCTGAAAAACGTCCATTCTTGAAAGCCTGAACGTTTCGGAGAAGTCTTCGAGGCGCTGAAGTTTTGACAGGGCAGCGGTGCCGTAAGCCCTTAAGACGCAATGACGGCGCGGCTGGAAGCGCGCCCTTTCAAGCCCTAAACGCCGATTTATAGGGCTTTTCGCAAGCGAAAAGCCGACTTGATACGAGTGCTGGTTTTTCAAAAAAAGGGGGGCAGTTAATTTCTAGTAAGTAAAAATACGACCGAAAAGATCGCCATACTCTAAACCGCTAAGTACAATATACTTACCGCTGGATGAAAAATCCGGCCATTCCCTGTACGGGGTTGCAATTCCAGCCCAGCGGTGCCTATAATATGTATATCCGACTGAAAAGGTCGGAATTGCCTGATGCTCAAACTGACCAAAAAAGCGGATTACGGCCTCATGGCGATGAAGCATCTGGCCGAGCGTGCGCCTCACGGCGCATGCAGTGCCAAAGATGTGGCCGACGCCTACGGCATTCCGCAGGAAGCTCTGGCGAAGATTCTGCAGCGCCTGGCAAAGGCGGGGTTGCTGCACTCACAGCACGGGATGAACGGTGGATACACGCTGGCGCGCGATGCGGGAACGATTAGTGCGTTCGAGGTGATACGGGCCATTGATGGTCCGTTGTTCATTACTTCCTGCATAACGGTGCGCGGCGAATGCGATCAGACTGATCGTTGCACAATTCGGGAGCCGCTGCGCCGGGTCAACGAGAGCATCGAACAGGTATTGCGGCGCATCAGTATCTCGGAGATGAAAGAAGAGACACCTTCGCACGAGGAAGTGGAAGCAAAGAAACCGGCTGAACTGGTGACCATTACATAAAAAGGTAGGAGAGCAATCATGAGCACCGACGTAAAGACGATCCCCCAGGCAGAACACGTAGCTCCCGACGGAATCAAGCTGCCTGTCTACATGGACAACCACGCCACCACTCCCATGGATCCGCGGGTGTTGGAGGAGATGCTGCCCTATTTCATGGAGAAGTTCGGCAACGCGGCCAGCCGCAACCACTCGTTTGGTTGGGCCGCGGAAGAAGGTGTGGAAACGGCGCGCGAACGGATTGCCAAGCTGGTCGGCGCAACCACCAAAGAGATCATCTTCACTTCGGGCGCGACCGAGAGCGACAACCTGGCCATCAAGGGCGTGGCCGAGATGTACAAGGAAAAGGGCAATCACATCATCACGGCCGTAACCGAGCACAAGGCTGTGCTGGACACCTGCAAGCGGCTGGAGAAGTACGGCTACCGCGTAACCTATTTGCCGGTTCAAAAAGACGGATTGGTCGATCTTGACGAACTGAAGCGTGCCATGGACAACAAGACGATCCTGGTGACAATTATGGCCGCCAACAACGAAATTGGTGTTCTGCAGCCGGTTGCGGAAATTGGCAAGCTTTGCCATGAGCGGGGAATCATCTTCCATACCGACGCGACTCAGGCCGTGGGCAAGATCCCGGTCGATGTGAACAAACAGAATATCGATGTGATGTCGATCTCGGCTCACAAAATGTACGGACCGAAGGGTGTAGGCGCTTTGTATGTACGGCGCAAGAATCCTCGAGTGCAGATTTCCGCCATTATCGATGGTGGCGGACATGAGCGTGGAATGCGTTCAGGAACACTGAACGTGCCTGGAATTTTGGGTCTGGGCAAGGCGTGTGCGATCGCGTCGGAAGAAATGGCGAAAGAAGCCTGCCACCTGGCCGGGCTCCGCAACCGGCTTCGCGACAAAATCATGAGCGGACTTGACGAGGTCTACATTAACGGGTCGATGGAGCATCGTTTGCCCGGCAACCTGAACATCAGCTTTGCCTACGTGGAAGGCGAATCGTTGCTGATGGGCATCAATGACATCGCAGTTTCTAGCGGTTCGGCCTGCACCTCGGCGACGCTGGAGCCGTCTTATGTATTAAAGGCTCTGGGTACTGGGGATGACTTGGCGCACAGTTCCATCCGCTTCGGCATTGGGCGTTTCAACACTGAAGCCGAAGTCGATTACGTAGCCGATCGAGTGGTGGAGACGGTAACAAGACTGCGCGAGCTCTCGCCGCTTTATGAGATGGCGAAAGAGGGCGTGGATTTGAAGAGCGTGAAGTGGGCGGCAGAGTAAGGTGCTGCTTGAGACGTAGCAAGCTAGGTCTCTACAGAAAGCGTGGCTGTGAAAACGTTGCTTGCAACGTTGTCTTGGCGGATAACTTTTAAGGAGAAAACAAAATCATGGCATACAGCGATAAGGTTCTCGATCATTATTCCAACCCGCGCAACGTAGGGTCTTTGGATAAGAGCAGCTCTGAAGTAGGGACCGGGCTTGTCGGCGCACCTGAATGTGGCGACGTAATGAAGCTGCAGATCAAGGTCAACCCGCAGACCAATGTCATTGAAGACGCGAAATTCAAGACATTCGGATGCGGCTCGGCCATTGCGTCTTCATCCTTGGCCACCGAGTGGGTGAAGGGCAAGACCGTGGACGAAGCTCTGCAGATCAAGAACACTGAAATTGTGAAGGAGCTTTCGCTGCCTCCGGTGAAGATTCACTGCTCGGTGCTGGCGGAAGACGCGATCCGCGCGGCCATCCACGACTGGAAAAAGAAGCAGGACGTGGCGAAACCGACTGCGGTCGCAGCGCAGTAGGGGAAGCGCAGTAGGGGAAGTTGGAGGACGGGCGTCTTGCCCGGTGCTTTCGGTTAAGTAGATCATGATCGAAACAGATGTTAAATCGTCGACGGCGAAAGCTCCAGCCAAAGGTGTCCTGGTAACGGACAAAGCTTTGGCCAGAATCCGCACCGCCATTGTGAAAGAAGGCATTTCGCCTGAGCAGGGCGGATTGCGGCTCGGTGTGCAGGGTGGTGGATGCTCTGGGCTGAGCTATAACATCCGTTTCGACACGCAACCGCGGGAGCGCGACCGCATCTTTCAGTTCGGCGACGTGCGCGTCTTCGTCGATCCGAAATCGTTTATCTACCTGCACGGCATGACCCTGGATTACCAGGAGACGCTCATGCAGCAAGGCTTCGTGTTCGTGAACCCGAACTCGACGAAGTCTTGCGGTTGCGGCACTTCGTTTTCGGGCTGATGGTGTGGCGCGGGCGCCCTCGTCCGCGATGTCTCTCTTCGCGACGCCGCCTCTCTGGCATTGCGGGCCCACGTGAAAATGTTAAGCGGCCGTCGCGAGTGTGTGTATGGCGAATGTGGAATCCAACACGAGTTCTTCTCTGATTGTGCCGGGCGACGCTACGGCCACTTGCTGGTCGTGCGGCACCATGCGCGCCGTCCACTTCTGCAGCGCCTGTGGCAAGGTCCAGCCCCCGGTGCCGGTGGATTACTTCACGTTTTTCGCGTTGCCCCGCAAGTTGAACCTTGAGGCTGCGGTTTTAGAGCGCGAGTTTTACGAGTTGAGCCGGAAGCTTCATCCGGACCTCTGCGCCCGAGCTGATAAACGGGAACAGGAATGGAGCCTGGAGCAGAGTTCGCTGCTTAACGATGCCTACCGCACCTTGAAGGATCCGATAAAACGCACGGAATATTTGTTGCGGCTGGAAGGCGTGGAACTCGAGGAGCAGTCGAAGACGGCAACAGAGAAGGCGCGAGCTACGGGTGAGATCAAGAAGCAGGTAGTGCCTCCCGATCTGCTGGAGGAAGTTTTTGAGCTGAACATGCAACTCGAAGAGCTTCGCATGCAGAAGAAGTTGGGCGAGGATGATCCTGCCCTGATTGAGGAAATAGGCAAACACAAGCTGGAGTTGGAGAAGAAGTACGAGGCGCTGTTGGAGGAACTGAAGACATATTGGGCTGAATGGGACCAGCTTCCTGACGACGCTGCTGAGGAAAATCGTCGCAAGGTCCGCGACAAAATGGTGGACTTGTTGAATCGGCGATCGTACTTACGGAATCTGGTTCGGGATGTGAATGAAGCTTTGGAGAATTGAGGGATTGAATCATTGAGGGATTGAATCAATCAATCAATGACCGGCTGAGTCAATGACCACTGAGCGCATCGTCGGCATCGATCTTGGAACCACCAATTCGCTGGTGGCGTTCATGCAGGGGGAGAGCCCTGTCGTGATCCCCGGCGAGGACGGGCTGAATCTTGTGCCCTCCGTCGTCGCCCTTGATGAACGGGATCAGATCATAGTTGGCAATGCGGCGCGCAAATATCTGATCGAGACTCCGGAGCGCGCAGTGTACTCCATCAAGCGCCTCATGGGGCGAGGCGTCGAAGATATTCATCAAGAGCTGGAGCTGTTTCCATTTCGTCTGGCGCAAGATTTGCAGGCCGGGGAGGTTCTGCGCATTACGCTGGGCCAGAAGACCTTCACCCCGCCGGAAATCTCCGCTTTCATCCTGCGCCAGCTCAAACGCAACGCCGAGCGATTTTTCAATGCCCCGGTCACCAAGGCGGTGATCACGGTGCCGGCCTATTTCAACGATGCTCAGCGGCAAGCCACCAAGGACGCGGGGCGTATCGCCGGGCTTGAAGTGCTGCGCCTGGTAAACGAGCCTACCGCCGCGTCCCTCGCCTATGGCTTGGACAAGAAGCAGAACGGCATCGTCGCGGTCTATGACCTTGGCGGGGGGACCTTCGATATCTCTATTCTCAAGCTGCATGACGGGATTTTCGAGGTCATCGCGACCAATGGAGATACGCACCTCGGGGGCGACGACATCGATAATCTGCTGATCAAGATTGCCATCGACGACATTCGCGGCGATGCCAACATGGATGTCGCACGCAACAGTGAAGTCGTCGCTACGATCCGCAAGGCCGTCATCGAAGCCAAGATTGCCTTGTCTTCTTCGCCGGAAACTGCTCTGGACATCGAATTGCCACAAGGAAAGCGCTACCAGCGCGAGATCACGCAAGCGCAGTTCGAGCAACTGATCCGGCCGATCATCGATCGCACAGTAGGACCTTGCAAACAGGCTCTGAAAGATGCCGGACTTAAGCCGCAGCAGATCGACGAAGTGGTGCTGGTCGGTGGCTCGACCCGCATCCCCAAAGTGCGCGCGCTGGTCGAGGAATTATTTCAGCGCAAGGCGCATACCGATCTCAATCCCGATGAAGTGGTGGCTCTGGGCGCCGCAGTGCAGGCGAATATTCTTGGCGGCGGCTCTGAAGCCACCGAGAACATGCTGCTGCTCGACGTTACTCCTTTGTCGCTGGGCATTGAAGTCGCGGGCGGCGTTACCGACAAAATCATTCTGCGTAACTCAACCATTCCGGCGTCGGCGACGCAGTATTACACCACGCAGATTGACGGTCAGGCCAATGTTGCCATTCACGTCCTGCAAGGCGAGCGCGAACTGGCGAAGGACTGCCGCTCGCTTGCGCGTTTTGATCTCAAGGGCATTCCTCCGATGACCGCAGGGATGCCCCGGATTGAGGTTAAGTTTTTGATCGACGCCAATGGCATCCTGCACGTCTCGGCACGCGAGCAGCGCAGCGGAAAAGAATCCGAGATCGAAGTGCAGCCTAGCTACGGACTGACCGATGATCAGGTCGAGAGCATGATTCTCGATTCGTTCGATTATGCCGAAGAAGACTTCCGCCAGCGGCAAGTAATCGAGGCGCGCCACGAGGCAGAGACGATTCTGGCGGCACTGGAGAAAGGCAAGCAGAGTCCGGCGTGGGGGCAACTCACGAGCGATGAGAAGAAGAAGATCGCTAAATTGGAAAAGGCATTGATTCAGGTCAAAGGGGAAGACGACTACACGACGATTCGGAAAGCGATCGAGGTCTTGAATCAGGGCACAATGCGGCTTGCGGAATTGATGATGGACAGCGCGGTGAGCACAGCACTGAAGGGTAAGACCATGGATGAAGCGGACATGGGCGAAGCGCCCGTGGCTGGGCATCCCGTGGCCAAGGCCGATTTCCAATGACTGATTCATCTGAGGAGGGGAAAACATGCAGACTAAGCTCAACTATGCAATCGAGTTCGTTGCGGACATGGATCGCGCCGTAAAGTTTTACCGTGACGTAATCGGGCTTCCACTCAAGTTTGAGTCCCCCGGTTGGAGTGAGTTCGCTACCGGCGACACGACTCTGGCTCTGCATCCCGCTTCGCAGAAAAACCCCGCGGGAAAAGTTGAGCTTGGTTTCAACGTAGCGGACCTGCAGAAGTTCTATGAAGACATGCGAGCCAAAGGTGTGAAATTCCCCATGCCTCCAACCAAACAAGACTTCGGCGGAACGCTGGCGCAATTTGAGGATTCGGAAGGCGCGCATGTGAGCGTGGGGGCAAGCTAAGGAGGGGGTGGGAGCAATATGTCTGAGGAAAAGATACAAAGCGCGGGCACCGCGACGGCAGACGCACCGGGCGAGAACACGGTGCAGCTGACTTTTCTACCTGAGGGCAAGACCGTCGAGTTCGAGCACGACAAGCTTCCCTACAAAGATCATGGCAAAGAGCAGTCGATCCTCGACGTGGCCTTGAACTACGGTGTTCGCCTGGACCACGCTTGTGGTGGCAACTGCGCTTGCACTACGTGTCACGTGTGGGTGAAAGAAGGCGCGGAGAATCTCTCCGAAATGGATGACGAGGAAGCCGACCGTCTGGACATGGCAGCCGATTTACAGTTAAACTCCCGTCTCGGGTGCCAGGCCGTCATCACCAAGCCCGGCAAGGTCGTGGTCGAGATACCGGCTTGGAATCGAAATTACATATCGGAAGAACATTAGGAGAACGGCACTTGGCAACCAGCATTTAGCCAGCGGGGATTTTCCGGGCTGCGGCAAGACTGCGCAAGGACTAAACGCTAAAGTGCTGAACGCATCGAGGGAGCCCGCATGCCAAAAGATCTGACTTGGGACGACGCCGAAGACATCGGTATATTGCTTTCTGAAGTGCATCCTGAACTCGAGCCTTTGTCTGTCCGTTTCACCGATTTGCATGGCTATGTTACGGCCCTGCCTGAGTTCAAGGACGATCCCAAGAAGTCCACCGAGGGGAAGCTTGAGGCTATCCAAATGGCCTGGCACGAAGAGTTTCTCGACCGAACCCAAGCCTAAGCCAGCGCAATCCATCTCTAATCCATGACAAGCTTTTGACTCCGGGGTGACAACCCTTGAATAGGCTCCTCGTATGCTGGGGTCACCTCCTGAGTTTCACTGGGTTGGAGATTACAATCTTCTCTCCTCATGTGAAAGGGCACGGCCCAAGCCGTGCCCAATTTTTTCTCTGAAGACAAGGTCTAGACCGTTTTCAGAGTTTCTATAAAGCATAACCGCAATGTGTAAACCAAGCGGAAGCGTTGCCCGGAGTGATGGCAGACAGAGCCTGGGCCACAGAAGTTTCCAGCACTTCCAGCGTACGGGCTTTGGCGCCGCGCAGCAGTTGCTTGACTTTCGACCAGGCCGGTTCGATGGGATTGAAGTCGGGAGAATAGGGCGGAAGATAGAGCAACTTTGCTCCCGCTTTTTCGATCTGCTCCCGGACTCCGACCACCTTGTGGGCAGGCAGATTGTCCATGACCACGATTTGGCCGGGTTGCAATCGCGGGCACAGCACCTGCTCCAGATAGGCCAGAAACACCTCTCCATCGGTAGGCGATTCCACCGTCATCGCCGCCAGCAGTCCATCTACGCTGAGCGCTCCCAGTACCGTCAGGGTGTGCCAGTGTCCTGCGGGCGTGCCTTCCCCCACGCGCTCGCCGCGCGGGGCTCGTCCGTAGCGACGGGTCATTTCGGTGGTCACTCCGCTCTCGTCGAGAAACACCAGGTGGCGCAGGTCGATCTGCTTCAGCGTTTGCCACCAGAGTTGCCGCCGCGCCTGGACTTCTGGGCGCTCTTGCTCTTGCGCGTGGAGTGACTTTTTTTGAGCCGCAGTCCCATTCCCTGCAACGCCAGCCATAGCCGTCCGATACTCAAATACAATCCTTGCTCGCGCTGCAGCTGTTGCTGCAACTCGGCCAAGGTCGTGTCCGGCTGCGCCCGCACCCACTCCCGCAGCCGTCCTTCCACCGCCGCTGTAACCCGGCTCCGCGGTCCGTGCCGTTGCGGTGGACGCTCCATCTTTCCGGTTCGCCGTCGCATGGCCGAGATCTTCCATGCCCACCCGGCACTCACCCCGAAGCGCTCTGCCAAGTTCTGCAGCGACCCCTGTTTCCGGTCGTGCGCCTGCAATAGTTTCCGCCGCAGATCATCCGCATAGGCTCTCGCCATCTCCGTAGTTGTCGGAAAATCGCCTGCCTATACTCTACACTAACTATGAAAATGCTCTAGCCTACTGTCGCCGGTATGGGCTCTTCCACGCTGGCCTCGCGCAGGAACTTCGCAGCTTCTTCGGGCGGAGTCGGATTAATGTAGAATCCCGTGCCCCACTCGAATCCTGCTGTCTTGGTCAGTTTGGGCATGAATTCGATGTGCCAGTGGTAATGATCGTTGGTTGGGTCCTGCACCGGCGAAGTGTGAATCACCAGATTGTACGGCGGATTATCCAACACGCGGTCCGCTTTCAGCAGCAGGGTCTTAAGAGCCTTGGCCAGATTCTCGAAGAGTTGCGAAGAAGAATTCTCAAACGCCGACTCGTGCTGCTTGGGCAGGATCCAGGTCTCGAACGGGAATCGCGGCGCGTACGGAGCCAGCGTCAGGAAGTCCTGATTCTCCGCCACCACGCGAGTACCCGTCTCGGTCTCCTGCCGAATCACATCGCAGAAGACACAACGCTCCTTATAGATGTAATACTGCTTGGCCCCTTCCAACTCCTCGACAACATAGATGGGAAGAATCGGCAACGCGATCAGTTGCGAATGCGCATGCTCCAGCGACGCCCCGGCTGCCTCCCCGTGATTCTTGAAAATCAGGATGTATTTGAAGCGCCGGTCCTTTTTCAGGTCAAGAATACGGTCGCGGAAAGTCCAGAGCACATCTTCGATTCGTTTGGGAGGCAGAGTGGCGAGGCTGGCGCTGTGGTCGGGAGTTTCGATGATCACTTCGTGAGCACCCACCCCATTCATCCGGTCGAACATGCCCTCCGCCTGCCGGCTCAGGTTGCCTTCAATACCCAGGGCCGGGAACTTGTTGGGGACAACTCGCACCGTCCATCCCGGCGTATCGCGCTGCGGCGGAGGCCCTCCATTGGGGTTGGGACGATAGGCCTGTATTTCCGGCGGCGTTTTGCTCTCGTTCCCGTAGCAGAACGGGCAAAATCCGCCCTTCAATTTCACCCCATCGCGGGCAAAATCGGTTGGACGTTTGGCGCGGTCGGTCGAGATAATGACCCACCGGCCTACGATTGGGTCTTTTCTAAGCTCGGGCAAGGACTAAATCCTTTCAATAAGGGCGTATTAATCTGGCTCAAGCCAATCCGGATCAAAGCCAAACTTTTATTCTACGCTATGGGGAAAGCATTCCGAAATAGTTCAATCGATGGCTGGCTGAACCGACGTTCATAATACACGGTCACCACATCGAAGCGCCACCGGCACGAAGGTGCCACTTGACGAAGGTACTCATGGGCCACAGCAGCCAGACCGCGCTGCTTGTCGCGGTCCACAGCCGCTTCGGCGGGCTTTACGTCGTGGGTGGTACGTGTTTTCACTTCGATAAAACACAGCACATCTTTCTCCCAGCCAATGATGTCGATTTCCCCTCGCCGGCGCGATGAACGAAAGTTACGCGCCACCATCACGTACCCCAGGTGTCGCAGGTAGAAGTATGCAGCTTCCTCCCCGCGCCGTCCGGTCCGCTGGTGCATGGGAGCAGTATCGGGCGGAAGCGTGTGCTCTGCCACCCAGTCCAGGGCCCGAACTGTAGCCTGGGTAACTCGTCCTGAGAACCCCGAAAGCGAAAACCCGGAAAACATGATTGGCCAATCTAACAATGTTAAAGATAGCAACATACTCCGGATGTGATGGCCATCACACGAAAGAAAAAGCCCGCGCACGCAAAAAAATGCCGGTCGAGGATTGCGCCTCGACCGGCCATTATTCGTCTACCTTAGCGTGCCCTTATTGCTGTGCTGCGGGCTTCGCCTTCTTCTTGGGGGCGGCATGGGGATGATCCGGAACAGCTTTCACGACGGATTCATCCACAGGCTGCGTACCCGTTTCCGAGAACGTCCCGCCTGCGGGAACGATCCAGTATTCAGCGGTCATGGTTCCAGCGCTGCCGGTGCGGCACTCAATCCGGCTCGGATCGATGCCCAGCTTGGCTTCGCCGCCGGTGAGATAGGCCTTCGAATTGACGGCACGTTCAGCCGCCAGATCCTTGCGCTTCTCGGTGGGTTCGGCATTGCCGACGATGACCAGTTTGTTATCTGCGTTCTGCTGCAGGTTCTTGGCAACGTCGTCCAGTTTGCCCTTGCACTCGTTGTCCACGCGCCACGGCTTCTTAATCTTAGCCATGTTCTCGAAGCCGCATTCCGCCAGCTTGCTGGCTTGCGGTGGCGGCGGTGGGGGCGGATTTTCAACCGTGACCTGCGTGGAGGCCGGCGTATTCAGGCCGCGCGAATCCGTACAAGTCGCGTTCACGGTAATCGTACCGGCGGATGCGCCCGTGGTATTGAGGGTTGCGGTGTTGCCGCTCCCTGAAACTGTGCCACCGCTGGCAGTCCATCCACCAACGTTTACGGGCACGTTATCCGGGCTGGTGCAGGTACAACTGATGGTTGAGCTTCCACCCGCCTGCAAGGAACTCGGGCTAGCTGAGCACGACATGGTTGGCGGGTTCTTCGGCGGTTCCTTCACCGTGAAGTTTGCGGTACAAGTGGCCTGTCCTCCCGTCTTCTTTTTGGGATCGGTGATGGTGGCGGTGACACTGTAACTGCCGCCGGCGACTCCGTTGGTGTCGATGCTGGCGGTATTGTCCTTGCCGGTAACCTTTCCGCCAGTAGCACTCCAAGCGTAGTTCAGAGTGTGCTTGGGGTTGAAGTTACTGGTAGCGGCGGTAGCCGTGATGGGCTCACCCACCATGACTTCACTGGGCTGCACCGAGCAACTGGCGCCGGGCGCGACTAATTCAGGATATCCAAAGTTAAACACGAAGCCGGTGCGCAGGCGAATGCCCTCGAGCGAGGGTCGCCGAAGATCGGGGTTCGCGGCGGTTACGACCGAGGCATAGTTTTGCCGGGCCCAGACATAGTCTGCCTCGACGATCCGCAGAGAGAACATGCGAGTGACCTTCAAGTCCCAACCGCCGCCGAGAATCGCGCCAATGCCATTCCCGTTGGGCAGGCCGTTTACGCCCAGCCGGTTGTAGCTCAACAGGGTATGCAAAAAGTAGTTTGACTCGTCGGTGCGGAGGTTCAACTTGGGACCAGCCGAAATCGTGGTCTCGTAGTTATCCCAATTGGTCCCGAAATCGCCTTCCAGGCCGAAATACTTCTGGAAATTGTAGGTGAAAGCGGTGCCAAAGCCGGCGGACATATCTGGGAGTGTCTGCTTAACTGGAGCGTTATAGTTTTGGAACGGGGCTGGAACGCCAGCGCCGGGATGCAGCCACTGGTAGCCGAGGAAAATTTCATACTTGGGAGTTTCCACGTCCTGCGCCAGTGTGACGACCGACAGCAGAACGACGGTTAACATCAGCAACAAAGCAGCACGCAGCACACTCACGCTTCTAACACCGGGATGAAACGACATATCGTCCTCCGAAACTATTTAATCAGCTTGTGTATCCATGCACGCGTACAAAGATTGGGAATCCACCGCATGGCAACCATTAGAACGTCACTACTTGTCAATATCTTGTAGACAATTGCACAGAAGTGCAGGTTTGCATAATCATCATAAGGAATTCAGACCCCACATTCTACTTGAAGGCGATTCGCCACGTCCAGCAACCAAGTCGCAGAGTGTGTCTTGATTTGAGATTTAAGCACTGCATAACTGCGCATACGCAATCGGGTCCGGGGGAACCTTGGTGTCGGCCCGGCTTTCCGGTCGATTTCCCGCATCAGAAGAAAGCACGGCTTGCAGGGACGGCGGCCAGCCATAATAATGATAATGATTGCGAGCCTGTTCGATGAGCCAGGGTTTATGAGCCACGAAAAAGTACTGATTGTCGAAGACGAAGAGAACGAGCGCACGGGGCTGGCCGAACTGGTCTCGTCATGGGGTTATTCGGCAGAGACCGCCAGAGATGGGGCTGAGGGACTCGAAAAGGTTGCGGCTTGGGCGCCTACCCTGGTGGTTACCGACCTGAAAATGCCGCGGATGGGCGGCCTGGAACTGCTGGAGCGAATTGCCGATGACAGTAAAACGATGGCGGTGATCGTGGTGACGGCTCAGGGAACAATTGATAGCGCGGTGCAAGCCATGCGCATGGGGGCTTACGACTACATCACCAAGCCCATCGACACTGACCGGCTGCGCACCATCCTGCAGAACGCCTCAGCGCTGCTTGGCACACGGGTGGAACTCGAGGTCACGCGGCGAAAACTGCGCGACGCTGGCTCGCTCGGAACTCTGGTGGGGGCGTCGAAGAAAATGCAGGAGCTTTTCCGCCTGATTGAAATGGTGGCGCCCAGCACGGCCTCCGTGTTGATCACCGGGGCCAGCGGTACGGGCAAGGAATTGGTGGCCCGTACTATTCATGAACTTAGTCCTCGCCGTAACCGGCCGTTCGTTCCCATCAATTGTGCGGCGATTCCGGAAACCCTGATTGAGAGCGAGATTTTTGGCCATGAAAGAGGAGCGTTCACGGGAGCGTTGGAACGCCGCACTGGCTGCTTCGAACTGGCTGAAGGCGGAACCTTGCTGTTGGACGAGATTGGCGAAATGCCGGTCGGCACCCAGGCCAAGCTTCTGCGCGTGCTGGAGGATCGCAAGCTGCGCCGCCTGGGGAGCAAGGTAGAAACGACGGTCGACGTGCGCGTGCTCGCCGCGACCAACAAGGTGCCCGAGGAGGCCGTGGCCCGGGGTGAGTTGCGCAACGATCTTTACTATCGATTGAATGTTTTCAACATTCACATGCCGCCCTTGCGCGAGCACAAGGACGACGTTCCTGCGCTCGTTGAGTTTCTTTTGAAAGACATGAGCGCCAAGCATGGACGCAAGGTGGCCGTGGTGAGCGAGGCTGTTCTGAATTTGTTTCAGAACTATTCGTGGCCCGGAAATGTTCGCGAGCTGCGCAACACTCTGGAGCGGGCAGTGATTGTCTGCGACGGGGCAGTGATTGAGACCAAACATCTGCCACCTGGATTTGGGCAAAGCACAATTCGCACTTCTTCCGAGGATCCCGATGCAATTCACCTCGGTGTGGGCACGACCGTGGAAGAGGCCGAAAGGCAACTCATTCTGAAGACCATTGAGTCCACCAGCAATAACAAGACGCGGGCGGCAGAAATTCTCGGCATCAGCCTGAAAACCCTGCATAATAAACTGAAGGAGTACGGCAACGCAGCGGCCGACGCCGCCTTGGCCAGGGAAGAGTAGCGGTGCGGAATGAACTTCTCATTGGGGGGAGCAATTGACTTGTTCGGTCCGAGTCGCCATCCTTTTCGCGTGAGGACTGCAGAAGTATGCGCCGAAAAACCCAGATCGTGCTGGCCATCACCTTCATGGTGGCAGCGCTGGTGTGTGGATTTTCCTATATCTATGTTTCGCAGATACTGCGCCAGCGGATCGCATACGCGCATGACACGGCGGCCTCTCTAGAATCGCAAATCGCATATATCGCAGCTAAAGCGGTGATCCCGGATTTTGCGGACACCCGGGTTGATACAAACAATCCGGCCAAGGTTCGCCGGGCAATTACCGACTATCTGGCGACCAACCTCGATCTGAATACGATACTGGAATCTGTGGTGGACTGGCCCATGATCTACGATGCCGCCATTTTGGACGTGGATGGCAAGGCGATCCTGCATACCAATGCCGAGTTGATCAACAAGACAGTTCTTCCCCGGCCGGA
Organism: uncultured Acidobacteriota bacterium; assembly: GCA_963696635.1. Lineage (GTDB taxonomy): Bacteria > Acidobacteriota > Terriglobia > Terriglobales > Acidobacteriaceae > JABDBE01. Next base: position 12,755 of record CAVOKX010000013.1, on the reverse strand, counting down.
CTTCCAGATTGTGCAGGATGCCAAGTTCCGACGGCAACTCCGCCTGATCTATAATCCGCCCACTCTCTACGACGTTAGCATGCCCCTGAAGTTGAATGGTCAGGATTTCGGCAGCATCCGCCTGGGCGTATCCACTGTATTCCTCAAAAACGAAATCACGCCGCGACTGCAGCACGCGGTGATCTTCTCGGGAATCTCCATCTTGCTCTCCCTGATGTTAGCGGCGGGTCTCTCGCACATCGCTCTGGGGCCATTAGAACGCATCAACCGCAGTCTCGACAGCGTTACCGGCGGGGACACGGACGCGGTCAGCGGAGAGGAAGCCGGCCGCGATGAGTATGGCCTCGTGACGTTGAAGATTGCTCACCTGGGCCGCCAGATGCGCGATGCCAAAGAAATCTTCTCCGCGTTGAAGGACAACGTGGACCAGATTATGGGAAACCTGCAGGATGGGTTGATGCTGTTTACGCGCGATTCGCGAGTGGTTCTGGTGAGCGCTTCGGTGGAGCGTTTTCTGGGGCGCCCCAGACGGGAATTGCTGGGCCGCACAGTAAAGGAGATTTTTACCCGGGACTCGTCGCTGGGGACGCTGGTGCTCGACGGCTTTCAACTGCGGCAGTCCATCGCCCAGCGCGATGTGGAAACCTCGAATACAAAACGGGTGCAGGTTTCTCTCGATTTCATTCAGGAACGGGGCTCGCCGATTGGCGCGCTGCTGACCCTGCGCGACAAGGAGTCGGTACGGCGTATTAAGGATGAATTCGAAATGTCACGCCAGATGTCGCTTTCGGGCCGCACCACCCGAGGGGTCGCCCACGAGGTTAAGAACCCTATCAACGCGATCGTGCTGCATTTGCAGCTATTGCAAAGCAAGCTGCGGCAGATTGATCCCGACACGCGCCGCCACATGGACATTATCGGCAATGAGATTCATCGTCTGGATCGTGTAGTTCAGATCCTGGTGGATTTCACGCGGCCGCGCGATCTGCATCTCGAGGAACTCGACCTGCGCGGGCTGTTAGAGGATGTCATCATGCTGGCGACGCCCGACACCGAGCAGCATGGAGTGACCGTAAAGCGCTCACTGGGGACTGAACCACTGGGCGTGAGAGTAGACCCCGACCGAATGAAGGAAGCCTTCTTGAATGTGATAATCAATGGCATGCAGGCGATGCCACAAGGGGGAACGCTGACCATTTCTGCCCGGCGGGAGGAGGATAGCGTTATCACCGAGATTCGCGACCAGGGCATCGGTATACCCCACGACCTGCAGGAAAAGATTTTCGAACTGTACTTCACCACCAGAAAAGGCGGCAGCGGGATTGGACTGGCGCAAACCTACCAGGCGCTGCAGTGGCACTATGGTTCGATCGATTTCGAGACTGTGGAAGGGCAGGGCACGACCTTCCGGCTTCGCCTGCCGGTAGTCGAACTCCGAGCTGATAATAGCGAGAATGGCCGGGCGGCCGCACCCAGCTTGACCGTTCCAAATTCCTGAGTCGACATTTGAGCGGCTGAACAGGTTGCGGAAAAACCGCCAGGTGCTGCAGCTTTGAAAGGGCACGGCTGGAAGCGGCACACTTTCAAAACCTAAACGCCGATTTATCCCCTGAGTCGATGCTGCAACAACGTCGGTTCGGCGATAGAATTCGTGGTAACTGATTGCTGGTCGATAAGCTTCCGCAAGTCTTGGATAGCTGAATATGGCTCTGGCCACCATTGTCGGACTCTTTCTGCTGTTGTCTTGGCCGTGCGCCAGCGTTCCGTCCGCGCCAGAAATGGCAATGTGGCAATCGACACAGGCGCAGGAGAGCCAACCGAGCAATTCGTCGCAGGCGGCGAAACCAGCAACCGATCGGCAAAAAACTCCAGACCAAGCATCTGCGCCGCCACAATCGCCCGCCTCCGCTGGCCCGCCCTGTCCGGATAATGTACAAAGCGGCTCGACTGTGAAATCAGACTGCAAACCCTCGGCGTCCACGGGAAGCAAAACCAAGAAGCAGCATCACAAAGCGGTTGCGCCCACGACGGCTCCGGCGGGCTCAGGTCCAACAAAAACCGTTGTGCGCAACGGAGGCGCAGCTGATCCTACAGTGGATCTATCTCCAGGCTTGAGCCCGCAACAGGCTTCCCACCAGACGGAGAGCACCAATCAACTACTCGCTGCCAGCGATGCGAATCTCAAGAAAATCGCGGGCCGTCAGCTCAACCCGAGCCAGCAGGACACGGTGAAACAGATCAAGAACTACATGGACCAGGCAAAGAAGGCAGCGAGTGATGGAGACGTGCAGCGCGCTCACAATCTGGCCGTCAAAGCCAGCTTGCTATCGGCTGACTTGGTGGGACACTGAGAGCATCGGGGTTGGGATTCAGCCCTTCTGGCTTCAGCATGTCTTCGACAACCCTGGCGCTTGATCCGTGAGAATGCGTGGGCTAGTTTGTCACAGCGACGAGGGTAGGGCTCCCATTGGTTTTTAGGTCGGACGGTAACAGGATAGGCCAAGGTCCCGCGCCCACTGCCCGAAGTAGCCCGATCCTCTCCTTGACATTCCTTGTGAAAGCGGTAGGATGCTTGCGCTTTGAAGAGGGGGCCGAGTCATGAAGACAATCCCGCATCAGGGATCGATTTCGGAGATATTCAAGCATGTGGCAAGTGGCACCTTGGCATTGGCGATCATATTCGTGCTAACTGTTTTTGCGAGTCAATCGGCGCCAGCCCAGACCTTGACGGTTCTCTACTCGTTTACGAACGGGACGGATGGCGGACAGCCCTATGCAAGCCTAGTCAGGGACTCGGCAGGAAATCTCTACGGCACTACCGCCGTCGGTGGCGCTTCCAACTTCGGGACCGTGTTCAAGGTGAAAAAGACTGGCAAGGAAATCGTGCTGTACAGCTTGAGCGGCGGGGCGGATGGGGCAAATCCCTGGGCAGGTTTGGTCTGGGGTCCGGCAGGCCGCCTCTACGGCACCACCGAGGCCGGCGGCACCTCCGGTTACGGGACAGTGTTCAAGCTCAGCACGACCGGCAAGAAGACTGTGCTCTACAACTTCACTGGGACTGGAAGCGACGGGGCTTATCCCTTTGCACGTTTGGTCTGGGACGCGGCGGGCAACCTTTACGGTACTACCTATAAGGGCGGTGCTTCCGGCAACGGAACAGTGTTCAAGCTGGCCAAGACGGGCAAGGAGACGGTGCTGTACAGCTTCCAGGGAGGAGCAGCCGGCGAAAATCCCTATGCCGGTGTGGTCCGCGACGCGGCGGGCAACCTCTATGGCACCACTTTCGGCGCATTCGGGGTTGGCTACGGAACGGTTTTCAAGCTGAATGCGGCGCGCAAGGAGAGGGTGCTGCACGCCTTCACTGGGGGTACAGACGGGGGCTATCCCTACTACGGAGGCTTGGTCCGAGATTCAGCCGGCAACCTGTACGGGACCACGTCCTATGGGGGAGCGCACCAATACTTCGGAACCGTGTTCAAGATAAATAAGGCTGGCAAGCAGACGGTGCTTTACAGCTTCACGGGACAAGCGGACGGAGGACAGCCCAACGCCGGCTTAATTCGAGATGCCGCAGGCAACTTATACGGCACCACCATTGGGGGCGGCGCTTCCGGCCACGGGACGGTGTTTAAGCTCGACCAGACCGGCAAAGAGACGGTGCTATACAGCTTCACCGGCGGGACCGACGCGGCGGGTCCCGACGCCAATTTGCTCCGGGACGCTGCCGGCAATCTCTACGGCACCACTATAGCGGGCGGCGCCTCTGGCGGCGGAACCGTGTTCAAGCTCACGCCTTGATGACGACGGCGCGCGTGGGGAAACATCGGGTCCCGCGAATCCGTGGCCGCTTCAGCTACCTCCCTTTGGCGCGGGCGGCGTTTACCTTCGCTAGAAGATCCTGGGCAGGTTGTTGTACCGGCCCTGAAATCTTCACCGCTTCTTGCAAGACTTCCCGCGCTTCGGAAACCTTGTTCAACTTGGCGTAGGCAAAACCGAGGCGATACATGACGATGGCATATTGCTGATCGTCTTGTCCTTTCAACAATACCGCAGCCGATTTCAACTCTGGAATCGCCGCCGCCGTTTTATCTTGCTTCATGTAGGCGTAACCCAAAGTTCCGTGTGCCATTCCGGCAGAGACCTTGCGGGAGCGGTCGGCATCGGGAGCATCGGCTTTGGCTGCCTCGATTGCCTGTTGCGCATAGGTTATTGCCTTGGGTAGGCTGCCGGGTTTGGGGTCGTCGGCGTAGGTAGAGGCCAGGAGCAGCAGGGCCGGCAAGTTGTTTGGATCGGCAGCCAGCGTCTTTTCTGCGTAAGAGATCAGCCGCGGCGTATCCTTCAGATCCGACAACGACATCATCGCATAGGACGCAATCTGCTCCTGAAAACGTGAGTTGGGGAATGCTGGCGTGAAATGCTCAATGTATGCCATACGATTCTTGGCGTCGCCTTCCTGCGCGATGGCATTGAACGCGGCCGCTTCCAAGAATTCGTAAGAGCTCTTTGCGCCGCTCTTCTCCTCTTCGACGCGTTGGGCGAACTCCTGATCGCTGATTCCTTCAGGCTTGGCTTGCTTGGCTATGGATTTGTATAGTTCACCGCCGCGCGTCGAATAATCGATGACCTTGGCGTTGTCCTTCAGTTGCTGGGCGATGCCGGTTTGCGACACGAGAATATCCAAGTTGTGCGGCGAGCCGGCTAAAGCCTTGTCGCCGTATTCGAGGGCTTTCTGCAGATCTCCCGCGGTCTGATACGACTGCGAAATCTGCCAGTTGCCGTAAGCCACGGCCGCCGGATTGGCTGAAAACTTCTGCAGGAAATCCTGGTACATCGCCAACTTTTTTGGTGTGTCTGGCTGGTTCGAAATCGCCGTTAGCGCTTGATCTTCCGGGGTACCTGCGGGAATTACGATTCTGTCGAGTTGTGCGTGTCCGAGAGTGCACAGGACCAACACGACCGGCACAACCAGCCAACGAGTGCGCTTCATAGGTCCCTCCAAGTTCGCGGGAATCGTAGCTCCGAATCGTGGCGCTTGCAAGTCCCGGTTTGCACGGTGGGGAAGGGCGTCTCGCCCGTCCTCCATATGCATGAAAAGAGTCAATGCTGTACTCTGGGCCGATGGAGGATGCAGGTCGCGTCGCAAGGGATGTGCTCACGGCTGAAGAGAACCGGCCGGAGGAATCTGCGCGCCAGCCTCTTCATCATTCGATCCTCTTCATCGTTCTGATTGCCTTGTTGCTGCGCCTGGCCGTAATTACCGTCGGCCATACTTACCGGATCACGCCTCGCCGCGATCATTTTCAATTTGGCTGGGAGATGGGCCGCCTCGCCCGTTCTATCGCCGAAGGCCAGGGATTCAGTTCACCGACGGACCTGCCGACCGGGCCTAGCGCATGGGCGCCGCCGCTTTATCCCTACATTCTGGCGGGTGTGTTTCGGTTATTCGGCGTGTACAGCGCACTCTCGGCCTGGGTAATTCTGGTCTTCAACAGCATCTTTGCAGCTCTGACTTGTCTTACCCTGTACCGGATCGCAGAGCAAATTTACGGAATTGCGGTGGCCCGTGCAACCGCCTGGACCTGGGCGATTTTTCCATACGCAATCTACTGGCCTGTGCGCGTGGTTTGGGAGACCAGTTTGACCACATTTCTGCTGAGCCTCGCGCTGTTGCTCACCTTGCGCATGGCTGACGAACCCCCGCGCCCCCGCATTTGGATTTTGTTCGGATTGCTCTGGGGCGTAATTGCGCTGACCAACACTGCGGTGGTGAGTATGCTGCCATTCTGCTTGCTTTGGCTGCTGTATCGGTTGCCGCGCAAGCCCCAGCAATTTGTTGGCGCTGTTTTGTGTGCGCTCACCGTTGCCACGGTTATGAGCCCATGGCTGGCGCGCAATTACCAGGTGTTTGGCAAGTTCATCCTGATTCGTGACAACCTTCCGCTGGAAATGTACGAGGTCAACAACGACCAATCCGCCGGCTTGTGGACCCGCAGCGAACATCCCGGCAACAATCCCGAGGCCATGCGCAGATTTCAGGAATTAGGCGAAATCGGCTTCATGGCAGAAAAGCAGCAGGAGGTACGCCAGTTTATCCACGCGCATCCCGGACGGTTTTTGCGGTTCACGGTCGAGCGCGCCGTTTATTTCTGGATTGCTCCTCCGCAGGCGGCCATCGTAGCGGGGTACGATCTGATGATCTCCCGTCACACTAATTTCTTGCTGGCGGCCGTACTTGCTTTCGCAGGGCTGTGGCTGACGATTCGCAAGCGCAAGCGCGGCGCATTCCTGCTGGCATGTTTTTTGCTCATCTATCCGCTCCCGTACTATCTGGTAATGCCCTTCGTTCGTTACAAACACCCGATCGAGCCGGAGATGATCATGCTGATCGTTTATCTGTTCTGGGAAGCCCGCCGCGTACAAGTTCGATGGCCACGAATCGGAAGAGCGTAAACCACAAAGGACACGAAGGTTCACAACGGAAGATCAACATCTGCAGAGTTCGCGTGATCGACTGCACGGCTGCGTGCGGGGGTTGGCGAGTCTGTCCTGTTCATTTAAATTAGATCATGCGGTCCATTCTGCAGAAGCCGGCGCTGCGCTTCGTTTTCGCGGCCAACGTGATTTCAATGCTGGGCAGCGGCATGAACTCCGCGGCGGTTGCCTGGTACATTCTGCAGGCCACTCATTCTGAAATCGCCCTGGGAACGTTCGCCGTTCTGCAAACCATCCCGGCCATGCTGATGCTGCCGTTCACGGGCGTCATCATCGACCGCGAAGACCGCCGTCGTCTGGTGATGATGCTTGATGCCGCACGGGCCGTCATCATCCTCGCTGTCTCCGTTCTCGCCTTCATGGGGAAAGCGAAGATCTGGGAACTCTACCTGATGAACACTCTAGTCGCGGCTGGTTTCTGGATGTTCTGGCCCACTATCACTGCTTTGATTCAGGAACTGACCCCGGGCGAAGAGTTTGTGCACGCCAACACGTTTCTGCTAGCGGGAGTGCAGGGAGGCTGGCTAATTGCCGGCTCTATCGTCGGATTCGTTTACAACCGCATCGGGCTGGGTGGCGTGTTGCTCATCGATTTCTCCACTTACCTGGTTTCGTTTCTCTGCTACTTCGCGGTGCGCAAAGGACGGCACGTCGTGCCCCGTCCAGCAGAGTTGCGTGCCGACATCGTGGCCGCGGAAACCGCAATCGAGCGCTTCGTGCGCGAGATGCGCGAAGGAATCCAGTTTCTCCGCGGCAAACGCAGTTTGGTCTTTCTGGGAATCAGTTGGGCTCTGTTTCTTGCCGCAATGATGACCGGCGTTGTGGTCACGCCTCCTTTGAGTGACAAAATATTTCACGCCGGGGCCGTGGGTTATGGCTGGCTGAATGCCGGCTGGGGGACGGGAGCCTTCGTGAGCGCTCTGTATGCGCCCTGGCTGATCGCGGGACTGGGGACGCGGCGGTCGATTGCGATCTCAATGGGATTGCTGACCATCAGCATGATTTTGGCGCCACTCTCGCCCATGCTTGCCATCGCCGTGTTTATCTATGGTGCGATGGGGTCGGCTCGCGGCGTCAGTGGCGTCGCCATGAATACCAGCATCATGGAGCAGGTGCCGCAGCACTTCATGGGACGGGTGCAGAATGCGTTCTATTTCGCGGGGACAGCGTTGCAGATTTGTCTGGCGCTGCTGGTGGGAGCAGTCGCGCAGGTCAGTCTGGTCGCCGGATTCTCCATCATTGGGATGGTGTACGCGGTCGCGTTTGTTTGCGCAAGCTGGCCAGTGGCGGCTGCCGTGCCTGTCAGCGAAGCCACCCCAGTAGAATAAAACCAAATCACCACCGGGACACACAGACACAGAGGAACCGTAAATTATTTGATTTGCCTTCTCTGTCACTCTGTGTCTCTGTGGTAAATAAGCTGTTATCCTTTCTGTTCCAATTTTCATCAGGAGCCCGGCATGTCCTCGAGCCTCGAAGGTCGCGTAGCCGTTGTTTTCGGAGTCGCCAACAAACGCAGCATCGCCTGGTCGATCGCGCAAGGGCTGCACAACGCCGGCGCCAAGCTTGCCATTACATATCAGAACGAGCGCATGGCTCTGGAAGCTAAAGACCTGATCCTTTCGCTGCCCGGCGCGGAGGCTTTCCAATGCGACGTTTCTAACGACTCCGAGATCGACCGCCTTTTCAGCCAACTCAAAGAGCGTTACGGCAAGTTGCACGTCTTAGTACACAGCGTGGCCTTTGCTCCCGCCGACGAACTCAAAGGAGACTTCATCAACACTACTCGCGAAGGCTTCCGCGTAGCGCTCGACGTCAGCGTCTATTCGCTGATCGCAGTCTCCCGCGCTGCTGCGCCGCTCATGGACGAGGGCGGATCGATCATGACCATGACCTATTACGCCTCGGAAAAAGTCGTGCCCCGTTACAACGTGATGGCCGTGGCTAAGGCCGCGCTGGAATGCACGGTGCGCTATTTAGCTTTTGAACTGGGCAAGAAAAACGTTCGTGTCAACGCCATCTCCGCAGGCCCGATCAAGACTTTGGCTGCACGCGGGATCGCCGGCTTCAGCGATATGCACAAAACTCACGCCGAGCGCGCACCACTGGGCCGCAATGTAGATGTAAACGAAGTCGGCGCGACCGGAGTTTTCCTGGCGTCCGACGCCAGCTCCGGCATCACCGGCGAAGTTATCTACGTGGATTGCGGCTACAACATTATGGGATTTTAGTGGTCGAACCATTTACCACAGAGTCACAGAGAAATTCTTTTTGTTTTTTCTTATGTCTCTGTGACTCTGTGGTGAAGGCTCTTAGGTGGTGATTCGCACCCGTCGTTCGTTCTCGTTGATTCGTTCTAAAGCTATTTCCACATCGCGTTCGCGTTCGAAGCGTGCGAATTTCTCTCCCCATTCGATCAGAAGGACGCTGTTTTCGGCAACGAGATCGTCGATCCCCAAAGTTTCAAGCTGGCGAGGGGTGTCCACTCGGTATAAATCGATGTGATAGAGAATGGCTGCAGGCCCGCGGTATTCGTGGATCAGGGTGAAGGTGGGGCTGGTTACATCTTCTTCTGAGGCCGCTTGGAAGGCTTCCGCGATGCCTTTGACTAGCGTGGTTTTGCCCGCTCCCAGATCGCCGCGTAGCACGACGATTTTTGGCGGAGCGAGCATTCCAGCAAGAGTGCGTCCAAGAGTGATTGTCTCCTCAGGCGAATGGGTGATAAATTCTCGCGTCTCCATGATTCTGGAAACCAGTATAGCGAGAGTTCACTACTGCCCCGAGTGCGGTTCCTGTCATTCCGAGCGAAGTCGAGGAACCTGCTGTTTGGCGGGCGCGACCGAAAAAGCAGGTTTCTCGATCCCGCTCAAAATGACAATGGCAAATTGGATGTCACAATGCTACGCGGCGCTTGAGAGAGTAGTACTGCGTTCACTGCCTTTTTGGCGCGACCCATTGGCTGGAGCGAAGTCCCAGAAAGTCCTTGTCCACGCGGGAGTCAAGCGCATTGCGCAGTGTCTGGTGGTCATTGTCTTCGAGCGCGATGAAGCGGAAGGGCTGCAGAATTCCGTCCTTGGATTTGCGCGTCGGCTCCAGGATTTCCGCCATGCCTTTGACCGCTCCCGATTCCGTCTCGATCGTGACCTCGACCAGATTGCCCTGCTCGAGGGCCCCGGCCAATCGCAACATCCCCCCGGTCTCGGAAACGGTTTGCAGTTTGGCTCGCGCGCTGCGTCCATCAGTCAGCTTGATGACGACGGGGATTGAGTTGCCGAATTGAACTCGCTGGGCGCGGTGTTGAGGGTGAGTCTGGGGGAAGTGTGTCATACCAGAACTATGTCATGAACGGGGGACGCCGGGCAGATTACGGAAGCCGCTTGTCCGGATTCCCGTCAACCCGGTGTCGCGGGACCGTCCTAAGTGCTTAAGCAGCAATGAGATAGTCGGTGCCGAAGTCCAAGTCAGAAGATGTAGGGGCGGATACGGCGTGCCTCTGCGTTTACACCGATGCGCAAGAATGGCGAAAAAAGTGCGCTTGGTTTCCGGTGTACCACGGAAAAATGCATCAGCCGCGAATTTGCGCTGTCGAGCTCGCAGCTGATTCGCGCACGCGCCGGAAGGCTTCGGGCAAAGCCTTTATTAAGTCGGTTGCGATCAGCGAGTGCTCGCCCATGCTTTCGCGGGCCACGTCGCCGGCTAGGCCGTGGAGATGAACCGCGGCAATGACCGCTTCCGCGATGTGCTGAGGATTTTGCGCAACGAAACCGGCGACCATGCCAGTGAGAATATCTCCCGTGCCTCCAGTTGCCATGCCGGGATTGCCGGTGGTGTTCACCCAAACCGTGCCGTCGGGCTGCGCAAACAGCGTGCGATGCCCCTTCAGCACCACGATCAGCGCGTGCTCGCGAGCGAAGGTGCGAGCCACGTTGATGCGGTCCCGCTGCACGGCGGCAATCGTGTCTCCGAGCAACCGCGCCATCTCGCCGGGATGAGGCGTGATCACCAAGCTGCGTCCCTGGCCATTGAGTTCAGTGGCTCGTCCTTCGAATGCGTTGAGACCATCCGCGTCCAGGACGATGGGCGTCTTGCAGTTCACCACTAGCCTGCGAACGAACTCAGACGTCTCTGGGATGCGCGAGATCCCCGGTCCCACCGCTACAACTGCCTTGCCTTTGATTAGTGCGTCCATGCGTTCATTGCTGCGAGTCGAGATGCTGCCTGCATCGGTTTCATCGAGTGGCTCAGTCATGACTTCGGGATGAAACCCCGCGACGGTGGCGAGCACGGACTTCGGCGTCGCAACGGTCGATAATCCCGCTCCGCTTCTAAGAGCTGCCATCCCCGCCATCGCCGCGGCGCCCGCTTTCCCGAATGAGCCTCCTATCACGAGCACATGGCCGAAGTTGCCTTTATTGGCTGCGAGCGGTCGCGGGCCAATGAGGGGTGCAATCTCGCGGGCAGTAATTAGATTGAGTTGCAAGGAGGAAACGATGGCTTCGTCTGGCGAGCCGATCGGCGAGATTAACGTTGGCCCATCAGTCAATCTTCCGAAAATGTGGGCTGGACGCGGGGCGGTGAAGGTAACCACGGCGTCAGCGCGCGCAACTGTGCCCGTCTGTTCGCCCATGACATCGGCATCGGCGCCCGAAGGAATATCGACGGCGACCACCGGCGCGGAACTGGCATTCAGCAGCCTGATCGCCTCGGCGTACAAGCCGCTGACCGGCGGCTTGAAACCGGTGCCGAGAATCGCGTCGAGCAGAACTTCGGATTCGAATACGTCCCGCGCCTGCTCGCGCTTCAACTCTTCGCTCGAGGGCACAATGATGGGCGCGATGGGAAGTTTGGAGAACATTTCCGCGGCATCGCCACGCAGTTCCGACGGCTCCGCCAGCAAGACCACTCGTACTTCCCGGCCCGCTGCCTTCAATTTTCGCGCGGCCACAAAACCGTCTCCGCCATTGTTGCCCTTGCCGCAGATCACACCAATGCGGCCTGCGGACGGATATTTGGAGACCACAAAGTCCGCGACTGCGGTGCCTGCGTTCTCCATGAGCGTGAGCGAAGGCACGCCAAAGCGCTGGCTGGTGGCGCGATCGATTTCCCGCATCTCGACAGTGGAGACGATTTTCATGATCGGCTCGCCATCTGTTCGAGTTGGCGCAACTGAGAGGGTTCGCCCATGGCGATCAGGCAATCGCCGGCTTCGATGCGGTCTTCAGGGGCGGGATTGAAGTGCATGCCTCGTTCCCGCTTAATCGCCAGAATGATCACGCCGCGGTCCTGGCGGATGCGCGAGGTCTCAACCGTCTGTCCGGAAAACACAGAACCTTGCTGGACTTGAATTTCTCCAATTTCCAAATCGATTCCCAGGTGCGTAGTCGCAGTGTCGAGAAAGCTCACGACATGCGGGCGCAGAAAAGATTGGGCAATGCGCTGCCCCGCGAAATGATAAGGCGAAACCACGGAATCCGCGCCCGCCGTGAGCAGGTGTTTCTCGGCATCGTCCTCGCTGGCCCGGGCAATAATTTTCAGCCGTGGATTCAGCCCGCGCGCGGTGAGCACGATGTAGAGATTCGTGGCATCCGTGGTGGTGGCGGCAACCAGGCCGAGAGCCCGCTCGATATGCACCTGACGCAGCGTCTGTTCCTGGGTGGCGTCGCCAACCACGATTTGCCATTGGTCGGTCAATCGCCCGGCCTTGGCTTCGTTCTGCTCGACGATGACGAACGGCGCCGGCCGCCGCTCCAACTCCCGCGCCGCGCTCCGGCCTACGCGTCCCGCGCCGCAAATGATGTAGTGATCGGTGAGCCGGTCGATCTCCCGCGCCATTTTCCGCCTTCCGAAAAAGCTCGACAGCTCGAATTCTAGCAAAGCCTGGGTGAGCGACCCGATGCCGAGAAACACCAGCGACACGCCGCAGAGAATCAAGACCACGTTGAAGACGCGCCCCGCGTGCGAGAGCGGATGAACCTCCTGGTAGCCGATGGTGGAAAACGAAGTGACCACCATGTAAAACCCGTCGAACCACGACCAGCCTTCGATGAAGTGGAACCCCAGCATTCCGACCACAGTCAGGAAGAGCAGCGCGATTCCGATCAGCCGCAGGTTGCGCAGGGCTTTCATAAAGGTCGTTGGTCGTTCGTCGTCGGTCGGTGGTCGTTAGTCGTGGGCCAAGGCGAGGAGTCGTTACGTATGGCGCCGAAATGCCGCGGTTGGTCGTAATAGCATCCGCTGGACTTGGATTGTTTTCTTTCGCCCGT
>CAVOKX010000012.1:0-109045 GCA_963696635.1 uncultured Acidobacteriota bacterium | reverse complement strand
TGCTCCACCCCGCGTATTGATCATAACAACGTCAACTAGTGACGTCAATTTTTCAGCTTGGGGCGCTCGCATGCGTCCACGATTTTTGTCGGGTCGATCGCGGAGCTGTCGATCTGTTCTTCCAGAATTTTTCCATCTTTCCCGATCAAAAAGTTTACGCGGCGTGCGGCCTTGTACTTGTCCATGTAGATGCCGTAAGCGCGGGTGGTGTCTCCGCCCCAATCACTCAGCAGCGGGAAGGTTACTCCAATTTGATCGGCAAAGGCTTTGTTGGAGAAGGGGCTATCCATGCTCACACCCAGAACCTGGGTGTCCACAGCTTCCAGCTTTTGCAAATTCTGCTGGAAGGCTTTCATTTGCTTGGTTCAACCGCCGGTGAAGGCGAAGATGTAGAAAGCCAGAACAACATTTTTCTTGCCCCGATACTGGCTCAGCGTCACATCTTTCAGATCGCTTCCATCGAAGTATTGCAGCTTGAAGTCGGGCGCGACATCGCCCACCTTCAGCGCCGGTGGCGGTGGAGTCGATTTATTATCGGCGGCCCGCAACGGGGAGGTCAGACAACCCCCGACCAGCAGCCATGCCGCGATTACCGTGATTGCAAGTCGTCGCATCGATCCCTCCTGGGATTCTGGGATGTATTGTCTCAACAAAAAGGGGGTGACGCCAGTGGGGTGTTGCTAAACCGCTTGTGAAATTAGTACATTTCTCACGGAGATCAATTTTGCGGCGAGCCCGAAATCCAGGTTGCGGCCTTTCTTTTGCCCCTTCGGGTTTTGGCGTCACCCTTGTCCTGCTCCCGGCTTGCACCGTGGGCTGCATTCTTACGCCGCTCCGCGGCCAGTGGTTGTTTTTATCTGGCTGCCCATGAGCCTGCAAACCCTCAACGACATCTTTTTCGCGGTGGTAGATCGGAATGATCGGGTGGTAGTGATGCACCGTCGGCCGATCCAATGGATCTCCATTTCCTCCTCTGAGTTCTACCAGAGCGTGGTGGGCGTGGCTCGTGCCCTTCGCGAATGGGGTATCTCGAAGGGGGATCGGGTTGCCATCCTGGGCGAAAACCGGCCGGAATGGACGATCGCGGATTTCGCCTGTCTGCTGATTGGCGCAGTGGTGGTTCCCGTATACGCCACCCTGACGGGGGAACAGACAGCGCACATTCTGCACGATTCGGGGGCACGAGTGGTTTTCGTCTCGACCGAGAAACAGCTTCTGAAGGTGCAAAGCATTCAAGGCCAGACCGCCATCGAACGAATCGTAGTAATGGATGCCGTGGAGACTGCGCACGCCGTGCACATGCAGCGCCTCATGCATGACGGCCCGAAAGAGCGCGATGCGCAATTCGATTCCGCCGCGCGCGCGATCAGGCCCGATGATCTCGCCACCATTATTTATACTTCGGGAACCACGGGCACTCCCAAGGGAGCCATGCTCACTCACGGCAACCTCGCGTCGAATATTGCCCATTCACTTTCTGGGTTCACGGTTCGGGGTGGTGAGATCAGTATTTCGTTTCTTCCTCTGTCACACGTCACTGCGCGCCACGTCGATCTCGCCATGCTCTCCCGCGGCGTCACCTTGGCCTACGTTTCGGCTCTCGACCAACTTCCCCAGGCGCTGTTGGAGGTCCGTCCCACAATCTTCGTCGGCGTTCCGCGGGTTTATGAAAAAATTCACGGGCAAGTGGATGTCAAGGCGAAAGGCGTTCCCAAGAAATGGATCTATCGCTGGGCATTGTCCGTCGGTCGGACTCACCGAGCGGAGATTCTCGCAGGTCAAACACCGACGTCGTTCGCGTGGAAGCTATGCAACCGGCTGGTTTATTCGAAGGTGCGCGCGGGCATGGGTGGGCGAGCGGAGGTTTTTATCTCCGGAGGCGCGCCGCTGGGACGCGAACTGGCCGAGTGGTACGCGGATATTGGCATTCGCATCGATGAGGGTTATGGACTCACCGAGACTTCCCCAGTCATTGCGGTCAACAGTCCGCAGGCGCACAAGCTGGGAACGGTAGGCAAGACGTTGCCTAATATTGAGGTGCGTATCGCCGAAGACGGCGAGATTCTAGTGCGCGGACCTTCGGTTTTCAAAGGCTACTGGAACCGTCCACAAGAAACACAAACGGCTTTGATCGATGGATGGTTCAAAACCGGCGACATCGGCAATCTCGATCCCGACGGTTTCCTGTCGATCACCGACCGCAAGAAAGATCTGATCAAAACCTCCGGGGGAAAATTTATTGCCCCGCAACCGCTCGAGAATTCTCTCAAGCACAATGCCCTGATCGCCGAAGCCGTGATCCTGGGCGATAAACGCAAGTTTCCGGCCGTCCTCATCGCGCCCTATTTCCCGGTGCTCGAGGATTGGGCGCGCGCCAACCAGGTGGGCTTCGCCTCCCGCGAGGAACTGGTCACGCATGCCAAGGTAGTGGCGCTTTACGAGGGGATTGTGGCCGGCTTGAATCGCAATCTGGCGCGCTACGAACAATTGAAGAAAGTGATTGTGATTGCAGAAGAATTCTCCCCCGAGAATGGCGCGCTTACCGCCAGCATGAAGCTGCGCCGACGCGTGGTAGAAGAGCGCTATCGAAGTCGCATCGAGGTCATGTACGCTGAGGCGGAGGCTTCGGGCGCTGTTTCCAAGCCCGAGTAGGCACAAATCGAAATTGCAACCCAAATCGTAAATTTAAGACTGATGAGATAAGCGCGTCTTTGAGCCTTGGTCGCCCTGATCTTGGCCTCTGCACAAACCGTGACGGCCGTTCGCGGTGAGGTTTCTATTTACCCAGCATGGAAGCATTGACGCGCATAAACCACCCGGCTTCATTGCAGGACCAGCTATGCCCAGACCCTCCATTGAAGTTGTGATTTACGTAGACATTCTGGACGGTGTTGATGTAGGCGTTGACCTTGCGTGTATCTCCCATCAGGGCGGCGACGTAGGCCACGATCGCCCAAGGATAGGTGTCGGGAATCGCCATCGTCGTCCAATTGTTAGTTTTGCTGCCGCTAACCGCCCAGTAATGATTGAACGTCTTATAGAGTTGCTGGGCCTGATTACTGCTGGGAGCTATCACCCCGTTCGCGATCGGGTACAACTGGCTGACCGCATCCGGGTACCATGTCGTCCAAGCGATGGTGCCGTTATTGGCGTTATTCGTGGTGTTTTGGAAGTAGTAGTGGTTCTCACGGGACCAAAGATACGTTCCTATTCCCCTTAGCATCTGGTTCGCATTAGTCTGGTAGAAGTTGGCCTTCGTGGAATCGCCAAGCGCCTCGTAGATGCTGCTTAAATCGCGTAGCCCCGCATAAGCTTCAGAGTTGTCCATCAAGTACTCGATATTCCAATCAGGCCGCGCCCATGTCAGGTTGTTAACGCTGGTCTGCTTGGTAGCGACCACGACTTCGCCGATGTAATCCAGTTGCTCCTCCATGCCGTTGATGTAAGCGGTCGCATTACCACCGGTTTGGTAGTAGGCCCACGCCAGCGAAAGGAATGTTCCTGCATAAGAGTCAGTCGAATCGGGATGATGCCGTGACGGTGAGTCTTGCATTTTCGATTCCGTATAAGTGCTGTTTGAATTGTAGGTCACACTGAAATCGTCAATAGAGTCTGTAAATACCCCACTGGTCCGGCCATGAAACATGTGCCCAATACCAATTCATCCAGTTCTGGATATCGGGGTGGTAGGTTGAATCTTTGGTCCAGCCGATAGCTCCCAAGTTGCCAAGGTACGGCTGGACCTCGGTTGAGTTCTGC
The DNA here is from genome assembly GCA_963696635.1 of uncultured Acidobacteriota bacterium. GTDB lineage: Bacteria > Acidobacteriota > Terriglobia > Terriglobales > Acidobacteriaceae > JABDBE01. The sequence goes on along the minus strand of CAVOKX010000012.1, from coordinate 105,286 downwards.
CCGAATAAAATTGAGCCATCGGACAGACGAGAATCATTGGCAAGCCAAGCTCCGGTGGCATTGATGTTGTTTTGATAATTGGGGATTTGCGCTAACACGGTCACACTAATCATTACAGTCGTAATAGCGCTACAAAGAATGTTGCGGGCCAAACGAGAAAACATAACTTCACCCTTTTCCTCTGCGCCCTGTCGAGGCCATTTCAGGGCACCGTAGCTGCTGAGGACCATTCGTCCATCCGGGCAATTCTGTAGGTCGCCGCCGTCACTTGCCTTAACGCGCATATCGCCCTCCCGGAAGCAACAATCCACCCTCCAAAAATGAAAGGTGAACCGGGAATACAAGGCAGACCGAGTAGACTTGGTTTGTTCGCAGAGGCGAGGCGCCCACCCCACCCCATCAAAAGCGGTGTTATTTGTCCAAGTTTGCCGCGGGTGGCTGGGCGCTGGCCGACGACTTCTCGATCTCAGCTAGGCCCTTTTTGGCAAGTTCAATCTCGTCCGGCTGTTTAGCAAGAGCGAGAAATCGTTGCATGTGTTCGGAGGCTGCCCGGTAGTTCTGTTTCTGCAGAAGAATCACCGCGAGCAAGTATTGCAGCCTTGGAATCTGATGAGCGTCATCCACGCGGACGCCCTGCAGCGCGCTCTTTTCCGCGTCATCAAGATTCTTTAGGTTGTAATTCGCCACCGCGTTTTCGTAATAGGCGTTGGGGAAATTTACCGGGTTCAAGCTGAGCAGCTTGCCGGTGATATCAACCACATTCGGCCAATCCTGAGAGCGCATGGCTAACTGCGCCAATCCGTCGTAGGGGTTGACGTATTTCGGATCGGCGGCCACGGATTGCTCGAAGGAATGTTTAGCCGAGGGAGCGTCGTCCTTGCGTAATTGCACTCGTCCCAGCTGATACCAAGCCGTGGCATATCGGGGATAAATCTGGACCGCTTTCTCGAATGATTTCTGCGCTTCATCCCACTTGGTCTTTTTCTCCTGTTCGAGCCCCTTTTCGAAAGCCTTCTTGGCCGCAGACGGAGCCAGGGCGCTGGTCACACTGATGCTGGTGCCGTCGACGTGGGCTAAGCGGTGCAGAGGGACACGGCCGACATCGATGTTATTCATCAGCCCCATCCGGTTACTAAGTTCCACGGCTTGAGAAGAAAAGCCTGCCAGCTCGGCCTGGATCTGACAATCCCCCAACTCCGCCGCAGCCTGCATGCCTGCTCTATTGGCCACGTCCGAACTGCTGGCGTCACTAATTGCGGCCGCGCTGCCCTGGGTGGGATCCCCGAATTGAAAGCTGAAGCTGCCATGTCCGTCGCTGTATGTCTCGCTGTGTCTCCGCCCTCGGCAGATGGTCTGAATAACCGCCGGTTCGGTCAGTTCAGTTCCGTCATCCAGGACTACCTTGCCGGAAACAAAAATGGCGGAGGACGCGGTCGCCGGAGCGACCCCAGGGAAAGTGTTGGACCCGGTTGAGCTTGGCGGACCCGGGGAAGGTTTGCCTCCTCCAGAACGCTGGGCCAAAACCGAGGCGCTCAACGCCAAGATGAGAAAGGCACAATTAACACGCAGGTTCCGCATGACCCACCCCCAAATGCTGTTCGGGGAGTATATCTCTTTTGCTGAGCGGTCGAGAGTCTTATGTCGCGTGGGTGCAAAGATTTTACAAATGAGCTCCCAAAATTGGCCGGTTGATGCCCCAGTCTGCGCTAACACATGAGAATGGCAGCCCGGAGGTTCGGGCGATGGGTTGCCAGGGGTGATTGTGTCTGTTCCTGCGGTACTAAAGTTTTCCGGTTTGCGGACGATGTTGCAAATAGGTGAGCGTTTATCGACCGGTGGAATTTAGCAGTGGATACCACCATCGAAGAAGCTCTCGGGAGTGCCCTTGTGAAGATTCTAGTTGCCGAAGACGAACCGCTTTTCCGTAAGCTTCTGCAGCAATTGCTGTCCCCGGAGTTCGAGCTAACTGTAGCCGAAGACGGTACAACGGCGCTGGCGCTGCTGCGGGAAGAAGACGGGCCCATTCTGGCGATCTTGGACTGGGTGATGCCGGAAATGACAGGTATTGAGGTGTGCCGACAATTACGAGCCAGCCGGCGAACCGCAGGCATCTACGTGATTCTGCTTACTGCAAGAAACAGTGCGGCGGACATTATTGCTGGCCTTCGCTCTGGCGCTGATGACTATATAACCAAACCGGTTCAAGCAGAGGAACTTCGCGCGAGGGTGCAACTCGGTTGCCGGATCATCGAACTCCGAGCGACCCTCAAAACCGAGATGGGAGCATTAGCAGTAGCCCTCGCCCGCGAGAAGCTCCTCCTAAACCGTCTGGCCTTGATCCAAGAACCGGCGCCCCGGCGGGAATCGCGAAAAAGAACTGCCTCGGTTGTCTGACCCTAAAAGCGCGCCCGTGAAGCGCGAGAGCTTAGTCGACTCTCAGCGCCCAGTAGGCCAAAAACAGTGACATTGTTCGTAGTGCCCACGTAGACTTTTCCGTTAACGATCATCGGCGTCCCGAAGTGGCTGGCGGTTCCAAAGTGGTCCCGCTGATTCCCCGCCTGGCTCGAGTTGTACAGTTCGTTCGCCAAGTTGCTGGCATCATAGGCATGCAGCACGTCGTCCGGGTCACTGTGTTCAATTGCCCAAACGATGCCGGCGCTTGAGCCATTGGCGGAAACACTTGGCGTGGTGCCCGGATAAGTAAATGAGGCCGCGCTTTTCGAATTCGGCGATGTCGCAAGCCTCGCTTTCGCGAACCGAAACTGCAAGAGGTTGTTTCCCACCGGTCCAAAGTAGATATTGCCATTGAAATAGGCTGACGTGGCCCATTCGCCACCTCCGAGGACTCCATCGATCTCCTGGTAGATGGCATCGTCGTTGTTGGGATTAAACTTCCCCATGTGGTTGCGATCGACAAGGTAAATGTTCTGGTCCTTACCCGCACCGATGGCTAAGTGACGGACTTTCCCCTTGGCATCTTTCATGGACGGCAGCACCACGGCGCCTCCGGAACCCAGGTCTTCATCGTTATCCGACTCTGAAACTGTGTCGAACATGTTGAAATAGTCAGCCACGCGAAGTTTGTTGTTCGTGGTCGAAACTTTGAGGAAACCGTTTCCGTAGTCGCCCTTGTTGGGGAAGCCCCTCTTGTTCAGCGTGGTTTCGAAGGTGCCGTTTGCGTCAAGAAAAAAAAGGTTTTTCCCGTCGGAGGCGATCCCGGCTCCGCTTTGCCAGATCGATCCCTCGCTGCCATTGGGTGTAAGGTTCAACACGCTGGTTTGCGCCAGCGTGCTTTCGTTGTAACCGATCAACCAGCCGGTGTAGGGCCGGTAGTCACAGTGGGAAGTCCACGCCGTGTAAATTACGTGGTTCAACAGCAGCAATCCCTGCCGCTCAGCGTACTGCCCGGGATCAAAAATGACGTAACCGTGGTGGCTGTTGTCGCCGGTGCCTTTGTTTTTGGCCTTAACCGTAACTGGCCCCCCAAATTCCTCCGCTCCGCTGGTCATGTCCAGGGCGTGAATGCGCTGGAAGTAGTTCGAGGAGTTCTTGCTCATGGCCACCACATAAATGGTGCCGTGCGCACCGCTCGAGCGGTCGATCACCGGAGTGGAAGTTACGCCAATCTGCGGACTGATCTGACCGCAGCCGTGATCATCGGATGGAGACTCGCCTGATCGCAGCATCGATTTATGCCACAACAAAGTTCCGGTGTGAGCATCGAAGGCGTACACGCTGTCGTTCTCTGTGACGGCGTAAACGATATTGTGCGTCCCCTTGCCCGGAATTGAGACGGCAGAAAGATATAAGGGCTGTGCATCAATGATCCCGTCCACTGGAAAGGTGAACAGCTTTCCGAAGCTCGACGAGTTGACATTGCTGGTGGTCAAAATAGTCTCTTGCAAGTTTTGGCCCGTGCGCGCGATGTCGTTGTGATAAGTAGCAACGTCCGCCGCCGAGCTGGCCAGCGCCGTGGAGAGGCTGAAGCAGATTAACCAGAACAGGCCTGAGTATCCCGACCACTCTGAGCGCATTGGAAGGTGATCGACGGTCCAAGGAGAATCGAGGCACCGTGGGCGGGAGCCTCGATGCAAGCTAATAGAAGGGTGTCGGTGGCTTAGCATAGTCAGAATAAAACCTCCAAGATTCTTCATCTGTTTCGCCCTCTCCGGCACAATTGTGGTGTGACCCGGAAGGCCCTCATAACGCGCGCAACCTATGATGCTTGGTTTGAGGGCTGAGATACCAACACTTTTTTGAAATCCTATAAGCACTCGGGTCACACTGCATACTCGGAGGTTCATGTCGGAGTTCTGGTGCCGACCGGTGTGTTACCGCCCTTCGTCCTGTCGCAGAATTCTTTCGCAACCCGTGTGGCAAGGCAGAATTCAGGACGGCCACATGTTTTTGCCTTACAATTGTGGACGCAACACTAGACGCGGTTCTCATGGTTTTCCAGCATCTCCTACGACTGGTCAAAGGCCACTCTTTTCGCAAAGTATGCGAGAAATGGCGCGGCCCGCTCCTTCCGGCATTGCTATTTCTAGCACTCGCACCACCGTCTTGCTTGGCCCACCAGAATACCCTGGATCTTGACGGAAACAATGTGAATCCGATCAAGTCGAACACTGGCCAAGTTGTCGTACTGGTGTTCGTGCGGGAGGACTGTCCAATTTCCGGACGCTACGCGCCCATGATTCAGCACATCAGCGACCAACATCAGAAAGCTGCCCGGTTCTATCTGGTCTTTCCCGACAAGTCTGAATCCCCCGCGAGTATTCGCAAGTATCTGAGTGATTTCCGCTACTCGATTCCTGTTCTGCGCGACCCCGATCGCGTGCTAGTTAAGCAGGCGCACGCCCAGGTCACCCCGGAGGCGGCTGTGTTCGATGCTAAAGGCGCTCTGGTCTATCACGGCCGCATCGACAATCTCTACGAATCTTTCGGACACGCGCGCTCCGCGCCGACAACGCACGACTTAGAAGACGCGATTGAGGCAGCCTTGGCGGGGCGTGGGCCTTCCAATAAAGAAGTCGCGGGTGTGGGCTGTTATATTTCGGACTTGCCATGAAGTGGCCGTTTTCATTCGCTGGAATCGGTTTCGTGCTGGCCATTGCACTGGTGTTTCGATCCGGTACGAACGCCTACGCGCAGGCGCCGGACCCTAAGCACAACAGGGAAGTGACATTCAACCGCGACGTTGCTCCCATCATTTTTCAATCCTGCGCCCGCTGCCATCGTCCCGGCGAATCGGGTCCCTTTCCTCTTCTCTCTTATGACGACGTAAAGAACCGGGCGCGACAGATTGAAACCGTTACCCACACGCGCTTCATGCCGCCATGGCTGCCAGAACCGCAAGCGCTGAAATTTGCCGATGAGTTGCGGCTCCCAGACGAGCAGATCGCAACCATAAAAAAATGGGTAGACGAAGGAGCGCCGGAAGGGAATCCGGCAGACCTGCCGCCGCAGCCGAAGTTCGCGGAAGGCTGGCAACTCGGTCAGCCCGATCTGGTGCTGAAAGCCGCGAGGCCATACCAGTTGCCGGCCAGCGGCTCGGACATGTATTGGAATTTCATTTTTCCCGTGCCCATTGACCGCACCCGGTGGGTCAAGGCGGTGGAAATTCGCCCCGGCGACAAGCGTTTCGTCCACCACGCGAATGTTCTCGTTGATCGGCAGCAGAATTCCCGCCAGAAAGAAACGCGACCGGGCTCTGGCTTTGAAGGCATGGAGATCAAAATCGAATCCGAAGCCTTCGATCCCGACAGCCACTTTTTGTTTTGGAAACCCGGCACCGTTCCTTACGTTGAGCCCGAGGGAATGGCGCTGCGCCTGGACAAAGGAACTGACCTGGTGCTGAATGTTCACTTGCAGCCGTCGGGCAAACCGGAGACGATTCAGCCCACCATCGGCCTCTACTTCACCGACCAACCCGCTACGAAGTTTCCCATGCTCCTGCAATTGCAAAACGACGCCAAGCTCGACATTCCGGCGGGTGAAAAAAACTTTGTTGTGAACGACGACCTTACGCTCCCCATCGACGTAGATCTGCTGGCCATCTACCCGCATGCGCACTATCTAGGAAAAGATCTGCAGGCAGCCGCAATCCTGCCCGATGGCAGCACGACTACTTTAATTCACATTCCCCAGTGGGATTTGAATTGGCAGGCTGTATATCGATACGCGGAGCCGGTGTTTTTGCCCAAGGGAACCACGGTCAGGATGCGCTACGTTTACGACAACTCTGAGGATAACGCGCTCAATCCCAATCATCCTCCCCAGCGTGTGCAAGCCGGCAATCGGTCAAAAGATGAAATGGCACACCTCTGGCTCCAGGTGCTGCCGCGCAACTTTGACCCGCAAGCCGGCGACCCGCGAATGCTGTTGCAGGAGGCTCTCGCGCGACACAATATCCGGAACAATCCAGCAGATTTTGCGGCGCACTACAATCTTGCCTCCATGCTGCAGGCGCGTGGCAATACTGCCGAGGCGATTACCGAGTACGAGGAGGCGTTGCGCATTCGTCCTCAGGATGCTACCGCCAATAATGCACTCGGCGCTGCCTTGATTGCTTCGGGACAGCCAGATCGCGCGCTGGCGCCTCTGCAAACCGCGGCGAGAACGTCGCCCGAATATTTTGACGCGCACTACAACTTAGCAAACGCATTGGCCTCTGCGGGAGACTTCCCGGGAGCCGCGCAGGAGTTCGCAGCGGCCGTTCGCATCCGGCCAGACGATGCCGACGCCCATGCAAACCTCGGCAGTGCGCTTGCCGAACTGGGTCGATTCGCCGAGGCTAAGGCGCAATTCGAACGCGCACTTGAGATCAATCCCGCCCATCTGCTGGCACGGGAAAACCTCCTGCAATTGCAGAGCGCGATGGGCAATCGCTAACTGCATCGTTACTTCTACGGGTATTTTGAATGCGCGATTTCCATCGATGCTTAGTGAGTGCGGTTCTCTGGGCTTCCATCGCCTCCGCAGTTCGGACGCCCGCTCAAACTTCAGCCCCAGCCCCAGATGCGAACTCCAACGGGTACGTAGGAAATCAGGCCTGCGCTAGTTGCCACTCGTCCATCTATAACGCGTACGCGAAAACCTCCATGGCCCGAGCCAGCGGACCGGCGATGGACAATCTCAGTCCCGCAGATTTTGTGCATCAGAAATCCGGAGTTCACTATCGCATTTATGCGGATGACGGAAAAGTCTGGCTCAGCTTCGAGCGGCCCAACGATGCGTCGGTGCGGGGGAAGCGCGAACTGCTCTATTCCATTGGCTCCGGACGGCGCGGGCGAAGTTATTTGTTCGCTGAGGACGGTTTTCTGTTTGAGTCTCCGGTGAACTGGTATACGGATCGGCACGTTTGGGACATGGCCCCCGCTTATGACAACGCCACTGAAATCCCAATGAATCTGCCAGCTTTCGCCAGTTGTTTGCACTGCCACTTCAGCGGCATGCAACCCCCCGCGAAGGGAACGGAAAGCCGCTATCCGATCCCGCCCTTTTCCTATCCCGGCGTCACGTGCGAACGATGCCACGGACCCGGAGCAGCACACACCAAGGGCGGCGCAATCGTCAATCCAGCCAAACTCGATGCAACCCGGCGTGACGCGGTCTGCATGCACTGCCATCTCGAAGGCAAGGCAGCAATTGAACGGCCTGGGCGGCATATTTATGACTTTCAGCCGGGGCAGCAGCTATCGGACTTCGTTCGTTACTTTGTATTCGCTGACCAGCAACGCCCCGGTCTAGGAGCTGTTAGCCAGTTTGAAGCGCTGGCGCAGAGCGTGTGTAAGAAGAAGTCCGGCGAGGCCATGTCCTGTATCAGTTGTCACGATCCGCACAATCAACCGTCCTCTGCGGAACGCGTTTCGTACTACCGGCAGAAGTGTCTGACGTGTCACGGCGCCAAGTTTGGAACCACGCATCGCAGCGACCAACCTGACTGCACTGTTTGCCACATGCCTTCTTCCTTGAGCACGGACGTCGCGCACACCGAAGTGACCGACCATCGCATTCTGCGGCGACCGCAGATCTCTCCTCAACTTCTGCAGGATCCCCAGCCGGTCCTGCCGCGACTGGTTCGTTTTCCCGATTCCCAGAAAACCGATGAAGATTTGCGTGATCTGGCACTCGCATGGGAATCGCTGGTGAATAGCGGCATGACTATGGCTGCTCCCGAGACCGAACACTTGCTTCGTTCCGCCATCGGAAAATCGCCCAACGATCCCGCTCTGCTCTCTGCGCTGGCATATTCCGCCCAGAATAAAGGCGACATCGATCACGCTCGCGAGTTCTACGAGAAAGCCCTTGCCATTGATCCCACATTGATCGATGCCGCAACGAACCTGGGCGCAATCGAGGCCAGCCGTGGACAGTTGCGCGAAGCCCTCAGGCTCTGGGAGGATGCATTCCAGCGTGCCCCTGGCGAAAGCCGCATAGGGATGAATATCGCTCGGCTCTTTTGCGACGCTGGACAGCCCAATACTTCGCGCGACTACGTTCTCCGCGTGCTCGAATTTAATCCCGATCTGCCGGAAGCCAAGAGTCTGCTGCAACGTCTCAACGGTAGCGCCCCAAAATGCAAGGATTAGAAATATTTTGAGCTTCACCCCTTCCCAGCAGCGGGCGACCACTGTACGCTAACGACCGGAGGATTCGGCGATCATGGTTCGAACACGTCGGGCGGGTTCGATCTGGGTCTTTGTCATCCTCTCGATTTTCCTGGTTGCCCCCAAGTTCCACGCAGGGGCAACATCCCCGGAGCAAACCGACAGCGGCCTCGCTCCGGTGCTGCACTATATTGCGTCGGACTGGGATGTGCTGACACGCTCCATGACACGGTGCGACAGCATCGTCGATCCAAAGCTGCCCGAGGCCGCGCTCCTCTATCTGCCAGCGAGCTTCGCCGAACCTGATTCTGTGAAGCAACTCGAACAAGCCTGCAAGGTACGTGTTGAGCACTTGCCCATGGTGATTCAGCACCCTGGACAAGCGGGTGTAGATGCGATCTCGCCCCAGGGTTTACTGTTCCTGCCAAATAGCTACGTCGTGCCCGGCGGCCGTTTCAACGAAATGTATGGATGGGACAGTTATTTCATTATTCTCGGGCTGGTACGCGATCACCGAATCGAACTGGCGCGCGGGATGGTGGAGAATTTTTTCTTTGAAATCGAACACTACGGTACAGTGTTGAACGCCAATCGCACCTATTATCTGACTCGCTCCCAGCCGCCATTTCTAACCTCGATGATTATGGAAGTTCATAACGCTGAGAAGGCCGCCGGACATGAGGACAAAGACTGGCTCGCTCGTGCCTACGGGTTCGCGTCCCGGGACTATGAGATGTGGATACATGAGCCGCACCTGGCGGGCACGACCGGACTTTCGCGGTATTACGATTTCGGCAATGGCCCGGCTCCCGAAAGTCTCCAGGATGAAACCGGACTTCGTCGCGAAGTAATCGGTTACTTTCTGCTTCATCCCGACCTATCCCGAACCCATGTAGTAGAGAACAACCCGCAGCCAGCGCAGGATGCGGCTGGCCCAGACTACAACGTGCAAATCTGCGACGTTGCCAGGACCATGGCCCGCCCGGGATGCGATGCCGCCGGCACGGTTCATTTGAGCGCCGATTACTACAAGGGAGATCGCAGCATGCGCGAGTCGGCCTTCGACATTTCTTTTCGTTTCGACCCCTATGGCGCGGCCACCCATCATTTCGCTCCCGTCTGCCTCAACAGTCTTCTTTATAAGACGGAGAAAGATTTGGAAGCCATCAGCCAGTTGCTGGGTAAAACCGCCGAAGCCGCGCACTGGAAGCAGCGAGCGGAACAGCGCAAGCAACAAATCGACAAATATCTTTGGGACGGTCAGCGCGGATTGTTCTTTGACTATGACCTTCGCACCGGAGCCAGATCGACCTACGAATATGTGACTACGTTTTATCCGCTGTGGGCGGGGCTGGCAAGTGCGCAGCAGGCGCACGCGGTCGCTCAGAACGTGAAAATCTTCGAACAACCCGGAGGCCTCGCCACCAGCCCCAATGATACGGGTATGCAATGGGACTATCCGTATGGATGGGCCCCCCTTCAGTCCCTTGCAGTGGAGGGACTGCGCCGCTATGGCTACAGCGCCGATGCGGACCGAATTTCGTACGAATTTCTTTCCACCGTGGCAGAGAACTTCCGTCGCGAGGGAACCATCCGGGAAAAATACAACGTCGTGACCAGGTCCTCCGAGGCCCATGTAAGCGCCGGCTACCAAGCCAATGTCGTCGGCTTTGGTTGGACCAACGGCGTTTTCCTGGAACTCCTACAGGAACTGCCCAAGGAAATGACCGACCGGCTGGCGAAGGAACAGAACGCAGCCTTGCCGTCTGCCCATCCGTAAGCCCGGTCTGTGGTTGTCATTACTTGCTGCTATCATGCTCCTGAAGCTCCTCGGCCGATTTCAGTTCTCTCTCCGCGTCTTCATTGCGGCCCAGGTCACGGTACGCTTGGCCTAGCAGGTGATGAGTGATGGAATTATTGGGATCCATCGCGACCGCACGCTGCAGGGCGCGCACTGCAAGATCGAATTCGCCTTTCTTCTCCAGCACTTTTCCCATCAGGATGTACGGACCGGTAGAAGTCGCGTCCAGCCAGATGGAGCGCTGCAAGAGGCGTTCCGCGTCATCGAACTTCTGAATTCGCGAATAAGCGTCAGCTAATTTGTAATAAGTGGGAGCATGCGCCGGGTTGATTGCTTTTTCCGTTTCGAATTCGCTGATGGCCTCGGGGATGCGCGACTTGTACAAATAAAGTTCCCCTAGCAGAAAGTGAGCCAGTGGGAGTTTAGGGTCGAGTGCGACTGCCTTTTGGGCGTATTCCTCCGCAATCGGATCAAATTCCTGGCGCAGAAGCATTCGCGCCGTGAATAAATAACTGGCAGCGGAATCCGCCGGCACGTCAAACATCCGCGCGAAGGCCACGCGAGCCTGTGGATAGTTCTGCACCTGGATATAAGAAACTCCCAAAATGTAAGCAGCGTCCACATTTGCGAATGGATACCAGGTCTGTACCTTCTCGAGAAGCGGGATGGCTTCGTTTGGGCGTCCAGAAAGATAATAGGAGAGACCCAATAGCTGCACGGCTTCGCTGTCGTTTTGATTTTCCTCAATGGCCTGTTTCAAACAGCCGGTGGCCTTGAGATAGTCGCCTTTCTTGTAATAACCCGCGCCCAGTTCGTGAGACAGTCCAGTCAGCTTTGGATCCTTCGCAGCCAGCGCTTGCAATTGCGAAAGGGCCTCATCGTACTTGCCTTCCTGCATTAACTTGCGAGCAGCCTCGAAGCTGCTAGCTGTAGTTTGCGCCGAGGGAGGCTGTGCCTTTTCCGCAAGATGCGGCGTCTCTGGCGCAGTCGCGGACTGCGCCAGGCCCGGATCGACAGTGGCCAGCAAAATCGTCAACAGGAGAATCGCAACGCGGATGAGCACTAACAAATCAGACCTCCAGAAAAAAACCGGCATCAATTCTGTGAAGCGGCAGAGTGAGATCGCGCTTGACCGCCTGCTGCGTCTCTCACGGTATTGAAGGAAAGCAGCATAACACGTAACCTATCGTCACTGTGGCATTCCCATCCGCCGGAAAGCGCGGCAGCGCCGGATTCTGCTTGCTTCTCCTCGTGCTCGAAGTAAGCACATTCGTGTGGTCGTCACCGGCGCAGACGACCTCAGCCTCCGGTTCTGCAGCCGCCTATCAACGCGGCCAGTCAGCCATGCAAAAAGGTGACGTGGCGAGTGCGCGCTCCGCATTTGAACAGGCGATCAAACTCGATCCTCGCAACCCGGATGCGCAGAACGCCCTGGGACAATTGATGCTTCAACAGGGCGATGTGGACGGCGCGATCAATCACTTTCGCACCGTGACTCGGCTTCGACCCGGCTTGGCAATTGCGCACGCCTATCTGGCGCAGGCGCTCGCGAGCAAAGGGTCGCTGGAGGAAGCCGCCCACGAACTGAGGGAAGCGGTTCGCCTGGCTCCCAACCAGGCCGATGCCCATCGTGCCCTTGCGCGCGTCCTCAGCCAGCAGCAGAAAACGGACGATGCTGTTTCGGAGATGAAAAAAGCGGTGGCACTTCAGCCCGCGCGGCCAGAGTTGCACGATGACCTGGGTGTGCTCCTGGCGCAGCAACTGCAACTGCAGGATGCCGAAAAAGAGTTCCGCGCCGCGCTGCAGTTAGATCAGAAGTATGAGTCTGCTCAGCTTCACCTGGGAGTGGCGCTTTTGAATGGGGGTCAACGCGATGCAGCTCAAACCGCACTGCAGCAAGCGGTTCAACTGGATCCCCAGGACGGCACCGCACAATATTACTTGGGCACCGCACTCGAGGCAAAAGGTGACATCGACGCAGCCCTGCAAGCGTACGGACTAGCGGCGGAACTCACGCCAAACCTGGCTGTCGTTCAAACCCGCTATGGTTTATTGCTGCAGCGTTCCGGCGATCCCGAGAAAGCCGCAACCGCGTTCGCGAAGGTGGTTGAAATAACTCCAAATGATCCCGAGGCCCACAACAACCTCGGTCTTGCCCTGATGCAATTCGGCCAGGGCGATGCCGCAGTGCAGGAGTTCCAGACGGCATTGAAACTGCATCCCGATGACACCGGGATCCGGGGAAATCTCGGGCTCGCTTATCTGCAGAAATCCGATTTCGACGCGGCCGCACGAGAACTGCGCCAGGCCCTAACAATCTCGCCCGAACAAGCTCACCTCCACTACGACTTGGCCGTGGCCTTAAAGCTCAAGGACGATCTTCCCGGAGCCATCGCGGAACTGAAGGAGGCAATCCGGCTCGACCCTGATTTGGCCGACGCTTACTACACTTACGGCGTCACCTTGTGGCAAAGCGGTGATTTCGCCGCTGCGGTTGCAAGGTTACAAGACGCCATCCGCGTGAAACCGGATTACGCCGAGGCTTATTACACCTTGGGCACCGTCTTCAAACAAATGGACAAGATGCCAGAAGCAGCCAACGCGCTTCGCGAAGCCATACGCCTGCAACCTGATTTCGCCGGGGCACACACTACGTTGGCGGCCGTTCTACGGCAACTGGGTGACAGCCAAGGAGCCGCTATTGAGAGTAAAACCGGCGCCGAGATCACCCAACAAAAAACCAGCCTCCAAGCCGCAACCTTTACCACCAACTCCGGTCGACGCCTCTTGGAGGCCGGAGACTTGGATGGGGCCCTCTCTCAATTCCGTTCCGCCATCAATTCCAATCCGGGCTATGCGCCGGCCCATTATCAGCTGGGCTTGGCTTTGCAGAGAAAAGGGGATAAAGCAGGCGCGGCGGCAGAATTTCAGAAGGCTGGAGAATTGGATCCCCGGTTCAAATCGCCAGCACAGTAGGGGAAGCTACGAGGCGGTCTTTCGTAAAGCTACTAACTCCATGGCTACCGGCACACCCCGCGCGACCTTCACTCGCAATACTGCTTCGAAGGGTTTCAAATCCACAGCGGTGGTAACGTTCAGCCGGTGCAGCAGATCCTGCAACGATTGTGGGCTGCAAATATACTCAGCGGCAGCTTGCGTGCCGATGGTCGTCGTCCCCGCCAGAATCACCACCGACTGCGCCGGGTTCCCCTCTCGCACCCGCGCGATGACGGAATACTCTTCGGTCAGAGGCAAGTTCGACGGGGTTGCCAGAAACGCGTCCGGCTCTCCCGCTTGAGGATGCATATTGAGGATCGCCAAGTCGCCCTTGCGCGGTCCGGAGGTGAGCCAATGGAAAACAAATTCTTGCGTGCTCGGGATTTCCCGCAGCGTGAGATTCTCCGCCGGCGAACCCAGAAATATCATGTTGTTGTTCTTGGCATCGTCGAGCGACAACAAACTCCCGCGCTTCACCAGAATCGGCCGGCCCAGCAGAGCGAACACATGATCAAGTTCGTGGACCGCCAGTACTTCGCCGACCCCCGTGTAGTGATCCAGAATCAGATCGCGCGAGTCGCGAGCGGCATCAAAGTAGCGCATTCCAGTCTCCGGCCGACCGACGAAGGCTCCGTTGCTGAAGATGACCCAGGGTTCTTCCGGACCAGAAATAAAACTTCCCCAGAATGTTCGAAATGCGGCGGGCGCGAGTTCGTCGTGGGTGCCCGCAATCCCTTGCGCGCTCGTTCGGCTGGCGATCATGGTTACGATTACCGCAACTGCGGCAACCAGCAGAACACCCAGCAGAATGGCGGCCATCGCCCAGTTGCGAGCGGTCTGCGGAGCGACCGGTAATTCGTGCCTCATACTTCCCAACGGCGCAACTGAGAGCCCTTTCTGCGCTCCTGCCGTCCGCTGATGAAACCCAAGAACGTACCCACCCTTGGGCAAGTCGACCAGGATCGGATCCTCCGCGCCTTCGGCACCATAGTACTCGGCTAGCTTCAGGCGAAGGCGTCCAGCCTGCACTCGGATGGTCGAATCCAACTGCGGATCAAAGTCTGCCGGCCGGTGAAACACCTCAGTCGCAATCTCATACTCCTTAAGTGGCACGCCGGGATGAGTCAACGCGTGCATCGCCAAATAGCGAAGCAGCTTACACAAGGATTCAGAGCCGTGCAGGACATGGCTACTGACCAACCTGTCAATCTGTTCCAGGTATTGGTCCCTATCCGCCAGATGAACCCGAGTCACAGCCATGTAACATTAGCGTAACAAGGTCTCTATGTGGTTGCAAGCCTGCAATTTATCTTGCTGTCACTGTATCAAACCTCTTGAAACTTCTGTGACACGGTGAAGTAGTGGTTTTGTACTACTGCGCCAGACCTCGCGGGGTGTGGGGTTGTGTGTTTTGGCATCGGGGTCCACATTTACTCACCGAGTTTGAAAAAGCCGCGTTAGCGCCACGCCTGCGCGGCCCGCAACATTGATCAGAAATTCGAATCGAGATTGCCTGCGGGGAGGAATGCAATGAAAAAGTCTTCCGTTTCCGGTCTTGTGGCGCTGATTTCCCTTTTTCTTATCGTTTCGGTTCCTCGAGCTTCCGGCCAAGCTGTCTTCGGAAGCATTTTCGGTACCGTGACCGACCCCAGCGGTGCTGCCGTTCCAAATGCCAAGGTCACGGTCACCAACCAGCGTAAGGGCACGATCGATATAGCTGCCACCAACGACAGCGGCAACTATTCCGTCACTCACCTTATCCCGGATACCTACAGCGTCCGTATCGAAGGTTCAGGCTTTAAGACGATCGACGAGCAAAATATCGCGGTTTCCGCGGACGCGGCCGCCCGCGTTGACGGACAGTTCCAGGTTGGCTCCGCCACCGAGTCGGTTGAAGTGACCAGCGAAGCTCCACAACTGAAGACAGATCGAGCCAACGTCTCCATCGAGTTTAATCAGAAATATGTCGAAGATTTGCCGATCATGAACCGCAACTTCACCTCGTTTGAGTTACTGTCCCCAGGCACCCAAAAAATGGTCGGATGGAGCCACGCAGTAACCGAAAATCCACAAGGCAGCCAGCAGATCTTTGTCAACGGCCAACATTTCAGTGGCACGGCGTATGAACTCGATGGCACCGATAACCAGGATCCTATTCTTGGGATTATCGTAGTGAATCCGAACTTGGATGCGATCCAAGAGACGAAATTGACGCTACAGAACTATGACGCCGAGTTTGGCAAGGCGCTCGGAGGAGTGGTCACGGTTCAGACCAAGTCCGGCAGCAATGACCTGCATGGAAGTGGTTTCTGGTTCCGGCGAACCGACGCTACCGCAGCCCGAGATCCGTTCACCCAGTTTGCCCCGAATCCCATCACCGGCAAGTTCATACCCTCCGACAAGTGGCAGCAGTTCGGGGGGACCATTGGGGGCCCGATCATCAAGAACAAATTATTCTTCTTTGGCGATTACCAGGGCACACGAGAAACCAATGGAACTACCAATCTGCTAACCGTTCCGACCACCGAAATGGCACAGACTTGCAATCCTGCCACCAATGCCGGAAGCGCGACTCCGGGATTTTGTGATCTTAGCCAGTATCTGACGCCCGCCGAGCAAGGTGGGGGCCAAGTTTACGATCCCACCACGGGGAACGCGAACGGTGGGCGCACGAAATACAATAACAACCAAATCCCCATTGGTCAGATTTCGCCGCAATCCGCCGCCATCCTGAAGCTTTTCCCTGCTCCGAACAGCGGCAGCGGCATCACCAACAACTTCATTGCCTCGGGCTCGGGAAACTATACCCAGAACAGCTTCGACACACGTATCGACTTCAATGCCGCTCCTACCGTACAAGTTTTCGGACGCTTCAGTTTTGACCACTTTCATGTCGCGGGCTTGGGCTCGTATGGAGCTTTGGGCGGCGTTGGCTTTGGTCCCGGCGGACTAGCGGGCGGCTCCAACACGCACAATTACAGTCTAGCCGCCGGAGTCACGAAGACATTCAGTACCAGCCTTCTGGCGGACTTTCGCTTTGGATATTTCAAATACAATCCCAACACCTTCAAACCGGACGCGGGCACCACGCCTATGACCGGTTTTGGCATCCCCAATGCTAACCTCACCGGGCCCGAAGCTGCCTTCACCTCTGGTCTCGGCGGATTCTTGCTGAATCAAACTGTGTCGAGTTCCTCGGCGAATACGGGCGCGTTCAGCAACCCGACTGTGAGTTGGGGGGACGGCTTGGGAGTAGGCCGCTGCAATTGTCCGCTCCTGGAGAGTGAGCAGCAATTCCAGTGGGTCACCAACTGGACAAAAATCAAGGGCAACCACCAATTCAAGTTTGGCGCCGACGTCCGCTATGCCATGAACCTGCGTGTGCCCAGCGATGCTAACCGCGCCGGCGATTACACCTTCGACTATCGCACCACATCTAACGGTGGCGCTGGCGGGCTCGACTGGGGAACCTTCCTCCTGGGTGATGTCACGCAGATGAGCCGATTTGTCAGTCCCACGGTCACCGCCGCGGAGCGCCAGCATCGCATGTTCTACTATGGCCAAGACACTTGGCGAGTTACTCCCAAGCTTACCCTGAATTACGGGCTGCGCTGGGAGGTGTACTTTCCGGAGTACGTCAACGGCAAAGGCAACGGCGGTTTCGCCAATATAGTTCAAGGCCTCGACCGAGTGGCCGGATATGGTCCCTACGGCTTGAACGGCAACATCAATAACGATTGGCATTATTTTGCCCCGCGTCTGGGTATTGCCTACCAAGTGTCGGATAAAACTGTCGTCCGCATGGGCTATGGCCGCAGTTATGACATGGGCGTGTTCGGATCGAACTTCGGGCACACTGTGACGCAGACGCTGCCCGTACTTGCGGCTCAGTTGGCGCAGAATTCATCGCCAAATCTCACCGCATTTACCCTTGCGCAGGGGCCTCCAATATTCAATTTTCCGCCGATTCCGGCAAGCGGAGTGCTTCCGGTCGCAGGGCCAAACTGTTATCAGAGCGCATTTTTCGTAAACAATGCAAATACTCAATTGTGTGTGCAGCCGCATATCCGGCCCACGTTCCAGCGTTTGCCTGAACTGGATGCGTGGAATGCAACTGTGGAACGCCAAATCAACAGCACCACCACCTTGCAAGTAGCTTACATCGGCAACAAAGGCACGCACGTTTTCGCCGGCGATGGGCCGACGTACAACGTAAATAACCCCGCCATCGGGCCCGGCATTACCGATCCGGTAACTGGTGCCTTTGTCCCGGTCACGCCGCTGGTCCAGCGCAGGCCGCTTTACAATAAATTCAGCTATCCCGGTTACATTGATCCCACCACCGGCACGACGCTCATGTGCTGTTCTACCGATCAAGGCAATTACCTGGGCAACGACGCCAGCAGCAACTACAACGCCTTCCAAGTGGAAGTGGAGAAGCGCTTTTCTCACGGTTTCCAATTTCTCTCTCACTACACCTTTGCTCACGCCTATAAGTACGACAGCAACTACTATGGGGATTCACCCGGGCTGGCCTATGGTCCTGACGACGAGGTTCGTAACCACGTCTGGGTAAACAATCTGGTTTATG
The DNA here is from genome assembly GCA_963696635.1 of uncultured Acidobacteriota bacterium. GTDB lineage: Bacteria > Acidobacteriota > Terriglobia > Terriglobales > Acidobacteriaceae > JABDBE01. Next base: position 87,285 of record CAVOKX010000012.1, on the reverse strand, counting down.
AACTCCCATTTGGCAAGGGTAAGCCTTTTGGCGGCGGGGCCAGCCGGCTGGAAGATGTGTTCATTGGCGGTTGGACGATTACCGGCACGACTACGTGGGCGAGCGGACTGCCCTGGACTCCTAGCTTCGGCGAATGCGGCGGCGAGGAGGATGTGGGCGTCTGTCGGCCGGACAAGGGAACCGGTTCGTTCCACGTCGGTGCAGGCTCGTTTAACCCGGTCACCCATCAGGTCCCATTCTTTACTCCAATCCCCAACATAGTCACCAATCCTGGCGGTGCGTTCAGCGATCCCGGCGCGGGCAACCTGGGCAACATCGGCGTTTACAGCTACCGTGGCCCTCGCGCTTTCTTCGGGGACGCCTCGATCATGAAGAATTTCCTTCTGACCGAACGCTTCAGGCTCCAATTCCGCATGGATGCGTTTAACGTGTTCAATCACCCGGTTCTCGGTTGGAACAACAACCAGGGAGGCACCGGGACGTGCATCGACTGCGCCGGCAACGGCCAGATCACGAATATCGAAGCGGATTCTTCTCCCGGCTCTGCCACCGGCATGCGCCAACTCGAATTCGCGCTGAAATTAATCTTCTAATGGGGTTGGACGAATAATGGGTTTGGACGAAGTCGATTGTTCCAGTTGCGTTTAGACGGTTGCTGTAGCTCGTTAGGACTTGTCATCCCGAGAGGCTGTGACTTTTTTGATTTGGCGAAAATTTCGCGGCTGAAAGCAAACAACTTGCGCGGGAAAAAATCGCGAATCTTCAATAAAGTCACAAACTCCGACGGACGGAGTGGAGGGTGACCTGCTGTTCGCGCACACCGCCGCATTCTTAAAGTGGCAGCCGAAGTTCACGGGAGGGTCGTTGCTGACTCTCCCGTTCGTACTTCAGCTCCGCGCTTGACCCAGCTCTGCTTCCAGTCCTAACATCGAACCGGATCATGCCGTTTAGCCCCCGCCGCCACTCGCAGTCGTGCTCTGAGTTTTTCGCATTCTTAATCTTGCTCACGAGCATCACAACCGGCGCGCAATCCTCGATCGCCGCCTCGCCCACTCCCCAACCCGCGGTCAATTTCACTGACATCGCCGAAAAAGCCGGCCTAACTTTCACCAACGTTTTCGGCGGCCTCGCCACGAAGAAATACATTATCGAAACCACCGGCACGGGCGTCGCCATCTTTGACTACGACAACGACGGCTGGCCCGATATCTTCTTAGTAAATGGAACCACGCTCGAAGGATTTCCCGACGGGAAAGCCCCCACGAACCATCTCTACCACAACAACCACGATGGAACCTTCAGCGACGTAACCGCGCAAGCCGGTCTGACAGCCACAGGCTGGGGCCAGGGCGTCTGCGTCGGCGATTACGACAACGACGGCTGGGAAGACCTCTACGTCACCGCGTACGGCAAGAACCGCCTGTATCACAACCAGCATGGAGTGTTCACCGAAGTCGCAGAGCAGGCGGGTGTCGCGGGTTCAGGCAAGGCCTGGGGCTCAGGCTGCGCATTTGTAGATTACGACCGCGACGGCCTTCTAGATTTGATCGTAGCCAACTACGTAGATTTCGATCTCTCCACCACCCCCGCCCCCGGTGAGCGAACTTCCTGCATCTGGAAAGGCACGCCGGTAATGTGCGGCCCGCGAGGCCTGCCCGGCGCGAAAAACATTCTCTACCACAACCGCGGCAATGGCACGTTCGAGGACGTCACCACCAAAGCCCACATCGACCAGACCAATGGTCACTATGCCTTCAGCATCTCCACCCTCGACTATGACGGCGACGGATGGCCCGACATTTATATAGCCTGCGACAGCACGCCGAGCATCCTGTATCACAACAATCGCGACGGCAGCTTCACCGACGTAGCCGTCACCGCCGGCGCCGCCTTCAACGAAGACGGCCGCGAGCAAGCCGGCATGGGCACGACCATAGCGGACTATGACGGCGACGGCCACCTCGACATCTTCAAAACCAACTTCTCCGACGACACCTCGACCCTCTACCGCAACAACGGCGACGGCACTTTCACCGACGCCACCTTCGCCGCCGGCCTCGGCCTGCACACCAAGTATCTGGGCTGGGGCACCATGTTCTTCGACTTCGACAACGACGGCTGGCCCGATCTGATCCTTGCCAACGGACACGTCTATCCCGAGGTCGACAAATATCACCTCGGCAGCAGCTACCAAGAGCCGCGAATCCTCTATCACAACAATGGCAACGGAACCTTTACCGATATCTCAGACTCGGCGGGCGCAGGCATTACCACCGCCTCGTCGTCCCGAGGCCTCGCCGTCGGCGATCTCTGGAACGATGGCCGCATTTCCGTAGTCGTAAGCAACATGAACGCGCAGCCCAGCCTGCTGGTAAATCAGGTCCGCTATCCCAACCACTGGATCGCCTTTAAGACGGTAGGAACCACATCCAACCGCGACGGCATCGGCGCGCGCATCACGGTCAAGATAGGCAAGCGAACCCTGCTCGACGAAGTCCGCAGCGGATCAAGCTACATCTCCAACAATGACATGCGCGTCCACTTCGGCCTGGGCGCCACCACCAAAATCGATTCGGTCACAATCCGCTGGCCCAACGGGCGGCTCGAAACTTTCGAGGGTTTGTCATTGGACGCGATCCATACTTTAAAAGAGGGCGCCGGGACTGCTGCAGGATCTGATCCGAAGAAACAGTGATGAGACGGGCTGGCCCGGGCTTTATTCTAGCTCGCCTGTTACGCGATCCAGAAGGCGCGATTGCCGAACTCAAATCGCAGTTTACCAACGACAGCATGAAGAAGTTGTTGCGGACGCATATCGAGCGCGACCTTCAACGGCTCGACCAGCACGTGCAGGCATTCGCTCGGCAGCTCGCAGATTTCATGCAGGTCGAGGTCTTGAATCGGCAGGGGCAATTCACGTTTTTCCGCCGCCTGCTGAATTATGACGACCGGCGTGTTGTCGGCAAGCCGCAGTCCACGCAGTTTCTCGACTATCAGGTCGTCAACTCCGACATCGAAGCCGAACGGGATCATCTGCGCGTCGGAGATCACATTGTCCGTGTGCTGACTATGAAAGAGGCCATCACCGAAACGAGGCCATTGGTACTGGACGCGCTGTTAAAGATCCCCGCCAACTTCTATGTGGCCACGGAGTGGACGCCGCTCCCCGCAAAGGATGTCAAGCAAAAACACTTCTCCGCTCTCTCCGTGAGACCTCGATCGGTGCTTGCATCCAGGCCCCTTCTTCTTCGTGGAGAGGGTTTTGGTTCTAACGCCTGGAGCGCCACAGAGTACGACAGGGATACGGATCGCAGTTGCTGGTCTCCCTTGAGTGGTTTCATGCAGCGGTCCCGACACCATTCGTTGCGAAGCTGCGCAAGCCAACCGTTGGCTTAAGTGCCAACCATCATCCTATGGGAGGCTCGAGGCCTATGGCTTTTTTGGGTTATCCGAGGGGGCATAGGATTGACCCGGAGACTGGGTGCTGATTCGAGCACCCGGAACGCCTAATGAGTGCATGGATACTCTCCCTCGAACCCGAGCATCGCCAGAACCGATGGGTCGCCACCGAGGCGTGAAACCTGGGAGACCACCTGCGTTCTGTGCAACGCTCAAGCTGCTTGCGGCTTCAATTGTTCGGCGTCGAAACGTTCCTCCTTCTTCCAGAGTGTCAAAGCAATGGCCGCGATCTTTCGGGCTAAGGTCAGACGCGCCATCTCGGGCTTCATTCCCTTCGCCAGCAACGCCACATAGAAGTCGCGCAACGGACCCACACCACAACTGGCTCGGGTCGCGGCGCCCTTGAAGATCTCTTTCATCTCATGGTTGTGATTCCGATTGAGACCGCGAATCTGTTGCGGTTTTTTCGTACGTTGCAGTTGTCCGCCCACGTAGCGATATTGCGCACTGTCGCGAGTCTCAATGCCCAAACCACTGTAGGTCCACAGTTGCCGCTTGCTGCGGAATCGATGCGGAGTTTGCATCAAAGCGATCAAGCGGGCGGCGCGGATCGGGCCGATGCAGGGAATCTGGCGGAGCAGTTTCGAGGCTTTATGTTTCCGGCTCTCCGCCAATAACTCGGGGCGCAGGGTTCGTCGCAATGTCTGCAATCCATCCAACTGTTGATAGAGCAGTTCGGCTCGCCGGCGTACCCCTACGTGCTCGATCTTGTGTAACCATTCCTCGCGATAACGCGGAGCATACACCTGGGTACCTGCACAAGGGATGCTCCAGCCGCGATACAGAGCTTTGATCCGATTCATCACTCGGTTCAGATCTTGGCTGATGGTCTGATAACTGCGCCCCAGCTCGCGCAGCGTCCGCAGTCCATGTTCTCCGTGATAGACCGGCCGCAGCATGCCCGTGCGCAACAAGTCGGCCAGCTTGCGCGCATCGATCTTGTCGCTCTTGTTGCCTTCCTTTAATAAGGCATTGCGCCGCGGATCGCAGACCAGCACTCGCGTCACCTGGGGTTGCAGCAGATCGTACAGCCAAGCCGCCCAGGTCCCTTCTTCCCAGGTCACATGCAACTCGCCCCGCAGTCCGTGGATAAACTGCAGAATGCTGCTGGCTTTGGTTTCCACAATCGACTCCATGACCAGCTTGCCACTGCTGTTGAGGACAGCGATCACCACCGCTTCCTTGTGCACGTCCATGCCGATATACTTGATGTCGCGACTCATTTCAGTTGCCTCCTTGAGGGAAAGATCATTCGCGCTCAACCGAGCTCTTTCCCTCAAGGTAAAGTGTCATTCTTCAGCCGATTTGCCTATCCTCTCCTCTGATTCTTGCCCTACATCCCGCTTTACTCCACTCAACAGGGCCGCTCTCTCATAATGTATTGGCTATAGCGGCCGGACGATTGGCCGCGAAGAATTAACTCTGGTGCCGACCCCACCGGCAACGGAAACACACCGTCCCATCCCACATCACGAGATCGTCCAGGCACTGGTTGAGACCCTCGGGTTTCGTCATATTGGAGTCGTCCACGACGAGTACGCAGTCTCGCCGGACGGCATGAAGATGTTCGGAGTCCTCGATCTCGCAACCGAAATGGAGGGATGCCGCTTTTCCATCGGCTTGCGCAACTCTCACGACAAGAGCATGCGGCTGGCGATGACCTGCGGTTATCGCGTGTTCGTGTGCTCCAACATGGCGTTCAGCGGGGACTTTACGCCGGTGCTGGCGAAACATTAAAAGTCGTTCTCGCTCATCGACTGCATTTCGGTCGGTGTTGATCGGATGCAGCGCAATTTCGAGCCGATGCGAAAGCAGGTCGAAGCCTGGCAGAGAAGCGAGTTGACGGACGTGACGGCAAAGGTGTCGATTTACGAGGCGTTCGTCGAGGGCAAGTTAGAGGCGCCGAAACACCTCGCCCGGACCGTGCATGACCTCTACTTCGAACCGAAGTACGGGGAGTTTAGACCGCGAACGATCTGGAGTCTTTCGAATGCGTTTACCTCCGCGTTCAAGGAACTCGAACCAATCCCACAGTTCAGGGCCACCGCCAAATTGGGCGAATTCCTGGAGGTCCGGTTCTCACAATCCTTCTAGCTTTCGGGCGGCGTCGGCGCCGAACGCTTCTTCTTGACTAGCGAGCGTTGCGCGGCGGATTGACATTTTCCCGACTGACTTCCCGGAAGCCCGTTTCGGACCAACTTCCTAGTAGCCGACGATAGGGACAAAACCGAGCATTGGAGCTTAAACCCTATAAGGTCTAACTCTCTATTTTCTTGGTGTACAGCCAAAGCCCAGCCAACACTATCCCGATCGCAATGAGCGAAATTCCGAGGCCGACGCGGCGATGGTTGCGTTCGACCATGGCTTCCTTTCCAGCTTGCAGGTCCTTGGCGGCGATTTTCATGCCGGCTTGAATGTCCTGATCCACCAAGTCTGTCCGGAAGCTATGGATCGTGACTCGAGCCTTGGTCAGCGAATCCCGTGCCTGGTCCTGTCCCAGCCGAGCCTCGCTCACTTCCATACCAGAGGACTCGGCGACACCAAGAACCTGGTCCGCGCCTTTGATGGCTTCATCCAATCGGTTCAAGCCACTCTGTAGTCCTGCCCTTGCTTGATCACATCTGTCACCCGGGGTATGGCACCGCATGCAGACGGCGTCAGGACCAGTGCCAAGATACGCGTCCGTTGGATGTCTGATGCCATGATTGCTATGGCAAACGACGCATCCTGGAAGAGAAGCCGCCTCAAAAGCCTTTTTGTGCGAGCTTTTTTCGTACATCTGGGCTTGGAAAGCGTGACAGTTCGAACACACATTTTGGACCTTGTCCACTCCCGGCGGCGCCGCGCCATGATTTCCATGACACGTTGTACACGTGGGTGCACTCAGATCGCCTCGCACCGCTAAAGCCTGGTGGTGCACGCTCGTGCTGTACTTTGCGAACTGATCCGTGGGAATGGAATACCCCTTCATGTACTCCGCATCAGAATGGCAGCGAGCGCACGTGTTCGCCACGTTGACCGGGTTAACCGTGGAACGGGGATCGCCGGGCGCCCTTAGATCATGGACACTATGACAATCCGTACACACTGCAACCTTCGTGTCTCCAGCCGCGAAGCGCTTGCCGTGCACACTGGTGCGGTACTGGTCCAACTGGTCGGTGCGCAAGCTGGGGTTGAACTGCCGAATATATGCCGGATCCGAATGGCAACTTCCGCACAACTGCGGAATCTGCTTGCGATCAATCTTGCCCTTCCACCCAGCCTTTGGGCTCATGGCTTTGTCTGGATCGTCGCTGGTTGGGTCGCCTCCGTGGCAGCTGGCGCAAATCAAACCCTTTTGTGCGTGTATGTCTTGGCTGAAGGTCTCCTGGCTCACCCCCAAGGGATCAGGCAAGGCGGTGTGACAATCCAGGCAGGAGTTCGTGGTTTGCCCATAGCCCAGGCACACTGCGAGCACGACGAATCCGGCCCAGCCGACATGGGCTGCGCTCAACGGACGGAACTTATTTCGCAAGATAGCCATAAACACTCATACCTGCTACGTACGCAAGAGCAAAGACGGAAAGCCCAGTGATCCACCTCTTCATGCTTGAGGGTTCGTCACTCTCAAAAAAAGGCAGCAGCAGCCACAACAACCCGATCAGGCCGAAAGCAAGTACCCCCACAATCTCCCCGTCAATGAACCACACTTTGGACGGGATGAGCTTGAGCGTTTGGAACATAAATAGGAAGTACCACTCGGGCTTGATTCCCGCTGGCGCTGACACGAAAGGATCTGCCTTGACTCCGAGGTTCCACGGGAAGAGTGCTGCCAACACGCCCAATACTCCCAGGGCCACGTACCAAGCCATCAATTCCCGCAGTAAGAAGTTCGGAAAGAATTTCATTTCCCGCTTGGCAGACGGATTTGCGACCCACTGAACTTCCAGTTTCGGCGGGATGCTCATACCGAGGCGTTGGACCAGCAACACGTGCAGCAGGATCAGCAAGGTTGCCAATCCGGGTAGAACGGCGACATGGAATCCGAAGAACCTGGTCAGCGTAGCTCCAGTTACCTCTTCACCACCGCGGAGAAAGATCATCAGGGGCTTGCCGATAGTCGGAACCTGCCCGGTAATCTCGGTGCCAACCTTGGTGGCGAAGAAAGCCAGAGTGTTCCAAGGCAGCAAGTAGCCGCTGAAGCCGAAGCCCATGACGAGAAACAGGAGAATCACTCCGCTGACCCATGTGAGCTCACGCGGTTTGCGGTACGCCTTGAGGAACAGCACGCTGAACATGTGCGCGAACGCGGTAAAGATCATCAGGTTGGCCGACCAGGAATGGATCGACCGAATCAGCCAGCCAAACCGCACGCGCGTCATGATGTACTGCACACTCTCGAAGGCTTCGTTCGCTCCGGGCCGGTAGTACAGAAGCAGCAGGATCCCAGTCAGCACCTGGATGATGAAGAGGAAAAGGGTGATGCCTCCGAGGAAATACCAGTAGGAAAGCTTGTGGAGAGGAACAGTTTTCTTCCGCAACGGGGCGATCAGGTCATCCCAACCCAACCGCTGGTCCAGCCAGTCGCGAACGTTGTGTAAGGGAGTCATGTTAAGCTTCCCGCCGACGCCTCACGAATATCTCGTCACCGCGCACGTGCACCTCAAAGCCCTCCAGCGGCCGCGGCGGTGGACCCGAAATATTTCGGCCGTTGAGGTCGTACTTGCCGTTGTGGCAAGCGCACCAGACCTCACGCAGATCGTCGCGATACTGCACTGTGCAGGATAGATGCGTGCAGGTCGCTGACATGGCGCGGTACTCTCCGCTGGCAGTGCGGATCAGCAGACCAGGGCGATTACCAAAGCGGAAAATCTTTCCGCTGTTCGGCTTCAGCTCCGTGAGCTTGGCGGCGACGATCTCGTCCCCGCCGAGATCTGCTACGGCTGGAGGGACAAGATAGCGCAGCACAGGATAGATGAAAGAAGCAAAAGAGGCGAGCAGTCCGCCACCGAGGAATATTTCAATCACGCGGCGACGCGCAGGTTTTGGTTCGGAAAGCTGGTCAGCGGTCATTCACTACGCCTCCTGCCGCGGGAACCACTCCGAAAATCCGGATCGCCGGTCTCACGGGTCGATTCCCCGGGTCACGCAGAACGCACCCCCACGGTGCGCTGCATCTCGCGCAGCCACATCGTCTGAAACAGTTGCAGGCGATGCCCAATGACGACGGCTAGATTCAGAGCGATTTTGTGTCCAGCCGCCGGATTAGTAGCAAAATACTGGCGCAACGCCGCCTGCGGCAGGGCGATAACTTTGGCTTCAAACAGCGGCGCGGTGGCCGTGAGGGTGAATCGGTAGGGCGGAATCAGGGCCGACCAGCCCACCGTCTGACCGGGAGATCTTTCCTCCACGAAAATATCCTCTTCCCGGCCCCGGACCTGCATCGGCAGGGTAAGCCGGATTCGACCGCGTTCGATCAGGAACAGGCGATCGGCGGCGTCGCCCAGCCGGAACAGCGAGGTTCCGCTCGCAACGATCAACTTGGTGCCGAGTTCCAGGACCTGCTCGGTCTCGACGGGCGACAGACCGTTCAGCAGTTCGTGCGTCATGAGCCACTCTCTCAGTTCACAAACGGCGAAGTTGTCTTGCTGTGCAGCAGGTCATGCGTGGGAGATGCCAGGAACGACTCCGCCGCAGCCTGCTCCATGCGGACGTGGTTTTCAATTTGCAGCAACAAGACCTCAATCGGCACCTGCAAGGGTGGTACAGCTGGCGGTACAACAACACGGTCCGAGAAAAAGCGGGCTGAGGCTGTCGCTTTCACCAATGGAAGCTCGGGCTGCACATCTGAATTCCATGACTCCGAACGCATCGCCGCTCCAAACGCCAGAGCTAGGAATACTACCCCACATACGCCCAGGCACAAACCCATCAAAAGCATATCCATGGCAGAAACCCTCCTTCAGCACTTGTTATCGCACGTGGTATGCCAGCGTTGGCCTTGGCTTAACTCCTTTCCTTCAGACGAGGTGGGATGTGCCGAGACAACCAGGCTGCCAGAATGTCATGCTGGGGCCTGACTATTCGTCAGTCGTTGACGGCTGTCAGCATGTGTGCCATCATCCCGCCATCTCTGTGCCATCATGATGAAGCTGCGTTTTGCCAGCATGACGGTCGGCCTCGCGCTCGGTGTCACCGCGGCGGTGATCGTAGCCTGCACAGTCGCCGCCTACATCTTTTCGGTCCGTCACTTCCAAAGCCTCCTCGCAACCGAACACAGTAGTGCGCTTGCCGAAGGCGAATTGATCCGAACCGCGCTCGAGCACCAGATGGTGGGCAATGACCGCACCCTGATAGCGCAAATGGTCGAGAGCTTCGGTAAACAGTCGCGCGTCGAACAACTAGTAGTATTGGACCGCAACGGCGTAGAACGTTATTCCAGTAAGCCGGGGACCGCGGGAAATGATTTTCGGATCGACTCTCCCACTTGCCAGGCCTGTCATCGTGATCCGCCGGAACGCCGGGGGTCCAGCCGCGTGATCGAGACCCGTGGTGGCACGATTCTGAGAACCGTCGTGCCCATTCACAACCGCGAGGAGTGCTACCACTGCCACGATGCCCATCAGAAAATCAATGGAATCCTGATTTTGGACTACAACGCCGGGGAGGTCCGCACCGCGATGACACGGGACCTGCGCTGGATGGTAGCCGGCACCGGTGCCTTAACCTTCGTTATCGTGGGAGCCATCGCCCTGGTGATTCGGCTGTCGGTTTTGCGCCGCTTGAAGCGTTTTGAAACCACAGCGCGCCTGATTTCCCAGGGCGACCTGGAACGGCGCGTGCCCGCGGAAGGCTCGGACACACTGGCGTGGATGGCGAAAGAGTTCAATGCCATGGCCGACTCGGTGTCAGGTCTGGTCGGGGAAGTCCGCACTCAGCGGGAGCGGCTGGAAACGGTGATCAACAGTATCGATGACGGAATCGTAGTCCTCGACGCGGAACGAAAGATTATGGCGGCCAACGACGCCTTTCTGCAGCGAGCCGGCAACTCTCGCGAGCAGGCTCTGGGCTGCTGCTGCAACCAACTTGAGCCAGGGGCGTGCAACCTTTCGGACTGCCCCACCCTCGCCTGCCTGCGTTCGGGTGCGCGCCAAGTGCGGATCCACGAGCGCAAGATTGGCAACGAGACGGTGGCTTGGGAAGAAATTCACGCTTCACCGATTTTGGATGCCTCGGGGCGGCTAACTCAGGTAGTGGAGGTCTGGCGCGACATCTCCGAGCGGCGAGCAGCCGAGGCAAAACTGGCGGAGTCCTACCGATTGGCGTCGGTCGGAGTCCTGGCCTCCGGGTTTTCGCACGAGATGAACACTCCTCTGGCAACAACCCTGATGTGCGTGGAGGGAATCCTCCGCGAGACTCCTCCGGGGCAGAGCGGGCAAATGGATGAAGCTAGAATCCGCGAGAATGCGACAATCGCGCGCGAACAGATCATGCGGTGCCGCGGTATCACCCAACACTTCCTGCGCCTGTCGCGTGGACAACGCCACGCAGGAGATATCGTGGACCTGGGCGCGGCTATCGCGGCCGCCCAGAGGCTCGTTGATCCGACGGCTCGCGCCAACTCCGTGAACGTCGCGGTGCAGCCGTTTGCAACGACTCTCCATGTCCGGGCCGACGAAGCCGAGTTGCAAAACCTGCTGGTCAATCTTCTGCTCAATGCGATTCAGGCATCGAAGCCGGGCGACAAGGTCGTCGTTGCTACCCAAGGCGGTGATGCTGTACACATTCGCGTGATCGATGAAGGATGCGGGATCGCCCCGGAATACCGTCAAAAGATCTTTGAGCCCTTTTTCAGCCTCCGCAAAGGCGGCACTGGCCTCGGTCTATTCCTGTCGCTGAACGCTGTCCGGAGCTGGGGCGGCGACATTTTGGTCGAGAGCACTCTGGGAAAGGGTTCTATCTTCGAAGTCGTGATCCCGGTAATCCACTTCGATCCGCAGCCGAAGGACGGACTATGAAGTCTCCCTCCGTCCTTCTGGTCGATGACGATACGGCATTCCGCCAGGTGATGGCGGGCGAACTGAGTCGTCTCGGCTACGAGGTTGACGCGGTGGGCACAGGTGAGGAGGCAATCCGGCGAGTCGCAGTGGCGGAACCCGAAATCGTCTTGCTCGACCTGCGCTTGCCGGGGATGGGCGGGCTCGAAACGCTGAAGGCCATCCAAGCCGCCAGCCCGGCAACCGAAGTCATCATGTTGACCGGACACGGTTCCATCGATTCAGCCATTGAATCGATCCGTATCGGCGCCTTCGATTACGTGGTGAAACCTTGCCCAATGGATGAACTCCAGATTCGCATTCAAAGGGCGATCGAACGGCGGTCACTGCGCCAGCGAGCCAATCTTCTCGATCATGTTCTGACTCCCCCGGATCTCGGCAATTCCTTCATCGGCGACAGCCCGGAATTCCGCCGCCTACTCAATCTGATCGATCGGGTGGCCCCCAGCGATTCGACCGTGCTCATAACTGGCGAGACGGGCGCGGGAAAGGAATGGGTGGCCAAGCTGATTCACGCGCGCAGTTCCCGCCGGTCGCGGCCGTTCGTGGTAGTCGAATGCGCCGCACTGCAGGAGAACCTGCTCCAGAGCGAACTCTTCGGGCACGAGCGTGGCGCATTCACGGGAGCGGACCGCGCCAAGCCCGGATTGTTCGAAGTAGCCCATGGCGGAACGATTTTCCTCGACGAGGTCGGGGAGGTGAGCCCAGTGACGCAGACCAAACTGCTGCGCGTCCTCGACACCTCCACGTTCCGACATGTCGGTGGCACCCGGGAAATTCGAGTGGATGTTCGGATTCTCACCGCGACCAATCGCGAGGTGTCCTCCATGGTGCGGCAGGGCCTTTTCCGCGAGGACTTGTTTTACCGCCTGAGCACGATCACAGTGGAAGTGCCACCCTTACGTGCCCGAGCGGCCGACGTGGACCTGCTGGCAAAACACTTCGTGGCCGTACTGAACGAGCGCTTCGGCTCCAATAAACAGATCAGCGAAGCGGCCTTGCAACTCCTGCGACGGCACAACTGGCCCGGGAATGTGCGCGAACTCCTGCACGTGGTCGAAGCGGCGATGGTGTTCTGTCAGGGCTCGCTCGTTCTGCCCGAGCATCTCCCCGCCTCCTTGCGGAATTCGAAGCCGGCTCCGCCGAACGACCCATTAGTGCAGGACGCCCCGCTGCCGACGCTCGAAGAAGCGGAGCGCGCGCACATCCGATTGGCGATCGAAGCCAGCAAGGGCCACCGCGGAAATGCGGCCAGGATTCTCGGCATCAGCGAGCGGAATTTGTACCGGAAACTGCGCGAGCACGGCCTGCTGTCGTGATCCAGCAGGTTCTTGCCTTCTTTTGGGCCTCTAAGATCCAGAAGAACTGACGATGACATCTTCGGCAAAACGCTCTCACGCCAACAAGTCACAGGCGGAGGTGCTCGCCATCACTTCCTCGATCTGCAACCTAGGGCAGCCTTGTCTTAATTCTTTCCGAATGATCGTTCGAATTTGTGGGTGAGGAAGCTTCCGATGACAACAGCCATGCCCGAGGCGGTCGTTATTGACGCATCAGCTAGTGGTACCGTGAAGTCGGATTGGGGGCCGTGACCACCCTCAGATGTCTTCCAGTCCGAGGTTGTCGTTTACCGCATGGCTGAGTCTCTGCTTGCAGCCGAGATACCGCTCAGTTGTCTGAACTGATGCGTGCCCAAGCAGAAACTGAATCTGCTCAAGCTCTCCGCCCGCCAAATGGCATAACCGTGCGCAGGTGCGGCGTAAGTCGTGGGGAGCAAGGTCCTTGATGCCGGCCCGGTTAGCGGCCGCTCTCACCACGTGCCAGATTGCCTTGGGTGTGATTCTGTCGCCCCAGATCTTGCCGAGCCGACTTACTCGCCGGAAGATCGTGCCCCCGTCGATGCCAGCCGCTGTGGTCCACTCATCGACGGCGCGTTTCGCCCACACGGGCGGCAGGGTGAAGACGACGTGGACGTAGGGCGTGGGCAGCAGTTCACGACGACGCGCCTGGATCCAGCGTTCCCGCGCGCCGGTCTGACACTTCGGGCAGTGCCGGTTGCGACAGCTGTTGTAGGAGATGGTGGCACGATGTCCGCAGCCGGTGCACTCATCGATATGACTGCCGAGGGCAGCGGTGCGACAGCGCGCGATGGCCCGCAGGACCTTAAGGTGGGTCCAGCGGAGCCACGAACGGTTCCTCTCGATGAAGTCTGTACCTGCGCTGCGAATGATGTCGGCCACCTCGAACCGTGGCCGACTCATCTATTCCTCCTGCGACGACCTGCCTTTCTTGAGCGCCAGCGCATCCAGCGGACTGGGCGTGGCATGCAAGTGCCGTTGCGAGAGGTGGAGATAGCGAGCGGTTTCTTTCAGATCGTGATGGCCCAACAGGATCTGGATGGTGTGGAAGTCGGCGCCGGATTCGAGCAAGTGGGTGGCGAAGCAGTGGCGGAGCACGTGGGGATAGATACGTTTCTTAATCCGGGCGCGGCGGGCGGCCTCGACGCAAGCGTGGTAGGGCGTTTTGTCATCCATGGGATGATCGCCGCTGTGCCAGCGGTTGCCGGGAAATAACCAGACGGACTTTTTGCGCAGACGTCGCCAGTGAGCGCGCAGTTCCTCGAGCAGGACGGGACTGAGCATGACGTCGCGGTCTTGGCGACCCTTGCCGCCCTGAATGTGCACCACCATGCGTCGGCTGTCGATGTCGCTGACCTGCAGGCGCGTAAGCTCGGCGCGGCGCACGCCGGTGCCGTAGAGGGTCATCAAAATGGTGCGATAGAAGGGAGTGGGCGCAGCATCGATGAGCGGTGTTACCTCTTCCTGACTGAGGATGGTGGGCAGGCGATAGCGCTTCTTGGGATAGGGAGTGTCGGCAATGCTCCAGGGCCTCTTGAGCGTCTGGATGTAGAAGAAGCGCAGGGCGCAGAGATGGTTGGTCACCGAACCGGGAGTCAGTTTGTGCACGGTGAAGAGCTGGGCTTGGTACTCGCGGATGTGCTGCGGTCACAGCCGATCGGGCGAGCGGTGGAAGTGCTGGGCAAACCGCTCGATCAAGCGAATGTAACGCTGCGTGGTAGCTTCCGAGTAATGACGACGCTGGAGTTCTTCCAGCATCATTTTGCGTAGATGGGTCACAGGGACCTCCTTGTGACCCACAATCTATCTGAGACAAAACCCACGAACCTCGGCCCTACCTACGCGGCAGCGTCCGCCGCGCCAGCGGCTTCGTTCTCACGGGCAACCCGGAAGTTATGCGCCGGGACGGACTGTTGGAGTCGCGGTCCCGAAGTCCTCTTCGAGGAGATCTCCCTCAAGGCCCGTTTCTTGGTACGAATCTTCCAAGGTATTTCAGGAATGTGCGGTGTCGATTCCGGCCATATGCTCTGGGGTCGGGGTCGTAGTTTCCAAATCGGCAGCCATCCGGCCAGCCCAATGCGAGAGAATTCATACGCGCTGCATTGGTAAGAAATTACTCGCGATTACCAACCCATTTGGCGCATCCGCTCAAGGATGAGCACGCTGTAGTTATTCATGCGCTCGGGCCGTCGCTTCAGGGGAGCCGGCAGGATCGCGGCGAGCGGTGCTGCCTGTTCCCGGCCGATACTCCGAGCCGCGATTCCGTCGTAGTAATGACACGCCGACTCTGCACCATAAATACCAGGGCCCCATTCAACCACGTTGAGATAGATCTCCAGAATGCGCCGCTTGCCGAGGACGAATTCGGCCACCGGTACCAGTGTGAACTCCGCGCCCTTGCGGAGGACAGAGCGGCCGGTTCCGAAAAATAGGTTCTTTACAAGTTGCTGCGTAATAGTGGAAGCTCCGCGAGTGCGACCGCCTTCCAAATCGTCTTCGGCAGCGATTTGGATCTCGTGCCAATCGAACCCATGGTGCTGGTAGAAGCGCGCGTCCTCCGCGGCGACTACAGCGTGCTGGAGATCGGGCGAGATTTGGCTGAGCGGAATGAATTTGTAGCGTTCGTGATAGGGAGTGTGGTGAATCCAGGCCTGCAACCGGCGCTGGATGTGCACCGCGGTTGACGGTGGGTCGATCCACCGGGCGGCCAGAAGGATCAGCGCGGCAAGCGACCAAACGAGCACCACACCGATAAAAAGCCCTCGAACAAAGGTTCGGAGAAAACCCTTGTGAAGCGAGGTCTTGGGGTGTGTGTCTGGCTCTTCAGTCACATTTCAGAATACTAGTCTGGGCTGGGTTGTCGCTTATGGCTGATCTTGCGCGCGAACACGGAGTGCTGCGTTCTGCTCAGGCCACTCGTGCCAAAGCCCCTTGGTCCTGAATCACGTTGAACCCCGCTACCAAACGACAAAGTGGGATCAGCCCCGAGAAGTCGCCTTCGAGGAGATCGCCATTTGATCTCCTCCAAGAGCGTTTCTGGATAACTTCCTCTTGGCCGACCACTGGGGATGCCAGTATCCGGTGGGGCCGCGACGGGAGGCGGTCGCAATCGCATTCCTGCTAACCGGCTTAGCTGTCTTTGCCTATGGATACTTGCAGAAAGCGCGTACTGCGCGCGGAAAAGAATTGGACTCAAGCGCAGCTGGCCGAGATCGTGGGAGTCTCACGGCAAGCAGTCATTGCCGTTGAGAACGCTAAATATGATCCTGCGCTCCCGCTAGCTTTCACGCTCGCACGCGCGTTTGGGAAGAATGTAGAAGAGGTGTTTGTCTGGGAAGATGGTTCGCTTCAAGAAAGATGAGGAATTCTTACCAAGGGGGAGTCTCACATGAATAGGATCTTCGTTGCAGCAGTACTGGCGATACTCGCCGTCACGCCGGCTTTCGGCCAGGACCTGCGTGCCGACAAGAACAAGGCGATCGTGCGCAGGGTCTTCACCGATATCCTTTCGCGAGGAAAGTTCGAGGTTGCGGGTGGGATGTACGCCAAAGACTTCGTCAATCATGAGACAACTAAAGACCTCGGATTTGACGAGAGCGAGGCGGTTGATCACGGTTGGTGTGCCGCATTTCCAGACCTGGAATTGACCGTCGAAAGAGAAGTCGCAGCGGGCGACTTTGTGACAGTCTTGTGGAGAGAAGAGGCACGAACACTGACAGTGGGAACGGCCTGGACGCGACTGGGAAGAAAGCTGAAGGCCGCGGAACCAGCATTTTCCGCGTTGTGGATCGAAGGATAAGGGAAGAATGGACTGAGACAAGCCAGTTGCTCATCCTTCGCCAGCTAGGCTTGTTTCCTGGACACAATAGGAGAACTTCCCCTACAAAATAAGGTGGAACGTAAGTGTAAGAGCAAACACATGGTTGACACATTGAATCCGCAGCCAGCGTGACTTCGCGCGTGATCAGCAAATTCTCAGGCGGCAGGTCTTCGTTCATTCGTCTAGGGCGGAGTACTGACGATTAGCCCGTTAGAACGAAGCCGCTCTGCGGCGGCCGCTTCGCGTGTGTGGGACCCAGGCTTCCGAATTTGGCCTTGAACAACTGACCGCCCCGCGCTAGGATGACAGCCGATGAATGCGAGAAGCAATACTATGGATGCCGAGTGTCAACCTCGAAGAAGAATGGCCTTAAAGACCAGCTCGCCCTCTACCGCCAGATCAAGGTCAGCGTGATCGGGAGGAAGTCCCAGCAGACGATCTCAATCTCGGGTGACGTAAATTTGATTGTGTAAACGGGAGAGGGTGTAAGTTGGCTTTTTGCCTAGCAAGCGAGAAGCCGATCCTAGAAAGGAGACTTACACCCGATGGCGAAGATAATCCCAATCACGGAGCATTTCCAACATTTTCTGGCGGAGATCAAAGAAAGTTTCTGGGGCGATCTGTATGGCCAGACCAAGCTGGCGTGGAAGCAGTTTTTCGAAGCCGACTCGCAGCGGCAGCGCGACCGCTTTGCGGTGCGAGAGAGCTACCAGCGGCGGCGCAACCGGCGGCAGCCCTACCGCAACGGGTACTACCAGCGGGATTTCGTGACCCGCTTCGGCACCATCCGGCTGCGGGTGGCGCGCACCCGGGGGAAGAGTTTTCTGCCGCGCGGACTGGAACCGTTTCAGCGCCGGGCGGAGGAAGTGGCGATGCTGATCCGGGAGGCGTTTTTGCGCGGCCTCAGCACCCGGCAGACGGGGCGGGTGGTGAGCATTCTGACTGGCGAAGTGGTGAGCCCGCAGACGGTCTCGAAGTTGACTCGCAGTCTGGATCAGGCGGTGCGCCAGTTTCATCAGGCGCGGCTGAGCGACGATTACGCGTATTTATTTCTGGACGGAGTGAGCCTGCGGGTGCGGCGTCCGGCGGGGCGCAAGCGGGTGCACATGCTGGTGGCCTACGGGGTGCGCCGCGATGGCACGCGTCACTTGCTGGCTTTCATGCGCAGCCAGGGCGAGAGCCAGGCCGACTGGGAAGGCCTGCTCGGAGATCTTTACCGGCGCGGGTTGGAAGGCAAACAACTCGGCCTGATCGTCACCGATGGATGCCCGGGTTTGGCGGCGGCGATTCCGACCGTCTATCCACGGGTGCGGCATCAGCGTTGCTGGGTGCACAAGATGCGCAATATCTTAGAGCACGTGCGCAAGCGCGATTACGACGAAGTGAAGACCGGAGCGCAGGCGATTTATTTGGCCGAAAGCCGGGCCCACGCAGAGGCCGCATTTCGCCGCTTCCGGGCGCGCTGGCGGCGGGAGTACGGGCCCATGGTGCGCCGCCTGGAACGCGACTTGCCAGAGTTGCTGTCGTTCTTCGCCTTCCCCCGGCACCTGTGGCCGAAACTGCGCACCACCAACGTCATCGAGCGCTGTTTCGTGGAGGTACGCCGGCGAACCCGGCCGATGGTGTGCTTTGTGAATGTAGAAAGCGTGGACCGAATCATCTACTCCATTTTCCAGCGCTTCAATCTGGAATGGAAAACCCGCACCCTCAACCTATTTACACAAGCAGCTTGACATCACCCAATCTCGGACTTGGGTCGTACAAACGATCAGCAAGGTGTATTATTGAACCACTTCTTTTGTATCGTTTTCATCCAGCCAGTATTGTCGATGATCGAACCATGCGCGTGCGCAACGACCTGAGTTAGCGCAGCATGGGACTCTGAATACAGTCAGCAACTAAACTCGCAGATTCGGGTTTGACCTCAGGAGGAGGCTGTTTGGAAACGTCATCAGTTCGGGTTCTCGTGGTCGATGATTATGAACCGTTTCGGCGATTCATCTGTTCCACGCTGAGAAAAAGACCCGCATTGCAGATCGTCGGAGAAACCTCAGACGGACTAGAAGCGGTTCACAAAGCAGAAGAACTGCAACCCGACTCTGATTGTGCTCGACATCGGGCTTCCAACACTGAATGGAATCGAAGCGGCTCGACGAATCCGCAAGCTCTCCCCCGAATCCAAGATACTCTTTGTAAGCCAAGAATCCTCTGCCGACGTGGTGCAAGAAGCCCTTGCCTTGGGGGCACTGGGCTACGTTGTTAAGGCGCATGCTGGAAGCGAACTGTTGGCGGCTGTGGAAGCGGTTCTTGAGGGCAGGCAGTTTGTCAGCAGGGGATTGTCTGGTCACAGTTTCGCCCACGCTACGGACGAGCAAGCGACCGACCGCTGCCACGAGGAGGCTCTCCCATCGCGTGTACTCGAGAAAAGCGGAGATCCCGCGCAGTCACGAAGTTGAATTCTATTCTGATGATGCAGCTTTTGTAGTTGGCTTTACTCGGTTCATCGAAGCCTCCCTAGAGGCCGGGAAAGCCGTTATCGTGGTCGCGACCGAGGCACACCGGAAGAGATCTTCTTGCTGAGATTGCAAGCACATGGCGTGGATATTGTCGCCGCCATTGAACAGGGGCGCTATATCCCTTTGGATGCTGCCGAAACGCTCTCGACTTTCATGGTGAATGATCTGCCCGACCCAGTACGATTTTTTAAAGTCGCAAGTGATCTGATCGCGCCAGCAGCACAGACGACAGCGGGGGGAGAGTCGCGAGTTGCAATTTGTGGGGAATGCGCGTCAATCTTGTGGGCGCAAGGTAAGGCGGACGCGGCTATTCAGGTCGAGCAACTTTGTAATCAGCTAACCAAACGATACGGGATGGACAGGATGGACATTCTCTGCGGACTCCTTCGAACCAGCGTTCAACGCGAGGAAGACGAGGAAATCTTCCGGAAGATTTGCAGCAAAAGCTGACCCAGCACGAGGAGTCTTACCCGGCTGCACGCATCGAATCACCAGCCGAACCGAGAGGCACGCCGACGTGGACTGTAGTCCCTTTTTCGGGTTGCGAATCGATCGAAAACGTCCCTTCCACTAGTTTTACGCGCTGCTCCATTCTGGTCAGACCAAGCCCTCGGCCTTTTCTTGCTGGGTCGGTGTCGAAGCCTGCTCCGTAATCCCGAACCGTAAGATGAATCCCATCGGACGCACCCCACAGTTGCACTTCGAACTTCTTCACCCCGCTGTGCTTCACCCCGTTGTGCAACGCTTCCTGTAGAACCCGGAAGAGGCAAATAGAAACGTCCGGCAGCACAAGGCTGGGGAGACCGTGGCTCCTGAAGTCAATCTCCACATTCTTCCGCTCCCCGAACTCTTCGCAGAAGACCCTCATAACCGCAGCGACACCGAGATACTCAAGTCTCGGAGAGTACAACTCGTGCGCCGAAGCTTTGACATCGGTCAATATCTCCAAGGTCTCCTTCCATACTGTGTCCATGCGGTCGAGAAGTTCAACAGCCTGATTGGGGAGGTCATTCTTGAGTTGTTCGATCCCAATTGCCAATAAAGCAAGACGCTGGCCGATGTCTTCGTGAAGGTCTTTCGCGATCCGGTTTCGTTCCCGTTCTTCTGCCTCAATCACTCTGCGGTTCAAGCAGGAAAGGGCTTCTTCCGCTCGCTTGCGCTCTGTAATATCCTGCAAAATACAAGCCACGCGATCTATGCCTCCGGAACCCTCAATCGGGAAGTTCGAGATGAGCAAGTCCCTTTCGCCAAGCTCGGGATACGTGTATCGCATCTCGTATCTGACGACTTTACCTCGGAAACACTCATCCAACTTCTCCTTGACGATCGCCTCAAAGAACCCCTTGTTCAATACTTCTGGGACTAAATGCCCCACGACTTGTTCCTTCGTCATGTTCCGCTGACTGAGAAACTTACGATTGGCGATCAGATAGCGGTATTCTCGGTCCACAACCGCCATCATCTCCTCCGAGCCTTCCACCGCCTTCTCGTATTCTTGCAGCTTTTCCTCCGCCAACTTGCGTTCTGTGATATCTAGCGACACGCCGAGCATTCGCTCGGGGTTACCGTTCCCTGCATAGTAGAACTTGCCTCGCGCTGCCAGCCAGCGAACTGTCCCATCAGGCTGTACGATGCGAAACTCTGCCGCGTACAGCTTCCGGTTTTGCCTTGCATCCGCAATTGCTTCTGAGACTCTCGTTCGGTCGTCCGGATGTACGTACCGAATGAAATCTTCCCCGGTTGTTACGTAAGTATCAGAAGCGATTCCCAAGATCTTCTGAAGGTCCCCGAACCAAACATCCCGTCCGCTCTTGACGTCAAAGTCCCACCCCACCGATGCACTGGCATTCATTGCCAGACGCAGCCTGTCGTTGGCCAAACCGAAATCGAAAGCCAATTCGCGTCTGGAGAGGTACTCCTTTATATAGGCGGCGCTCGCCAGACACACCAGCGCGGTGATTGCGACAAGCATACGGAGCGTGCGCAGACCACTGCTCTCATTCCGCGAGAAAAGCTCCCACACAATCGGGATAGAGATCATCACAACCACGAGCATTGCCCATATCGACCCCTGTGAGCTTTCGCCGCTATCGAATCGCGTTGCTGTTGCTTCTGGTCCCAGCTCCTGCTGTGCTCGTAGCGGTACCCACACAAACCAGCAAACAGAAGCGGTCAGGCCCAGACCATACAGCTTGCCGTTGACGTAGCCACCCGAGTCAATTGCGAGGTTGGTGACTGCGGAACTTAAGGTGTACAGGGCGGACGCACCGAACAGATGAAGGTAGGTTGACTTCCAGGGACCCTGCGAGCGAACGGTCAAAATGCCCACAGCCAAGACCAGCACCAGATTTTCTAACAGGTAGAGAATGTCAAAACGCACGCCGTAGCTAGAAGGCGTAGCGCTCGACGAGAACAAGTACTGGTACGGGAAAACGATGTAACCATAAAGAAAGCCCCAGAAAAACAATAAGAGAAGAGTGTTTAAGATCGTGCGGTATGGCTTGCGATCGAATACGTTCCACCGTGGGAGGGTTGCCACGGCTGCCATGAGCGGTACGATGTGCAAGAACAGAACCGGATCAGCGATCGAATTATCTGGCGCGTCCATATGCCGACCAAGCTCGTAGTACAGCTTAAGACCCTGGTTTAGCGCCCAGAGGCCATAGGCAATTGCGAGGAACACCCAGAACGGACGACTCCCAAGTGTTTGCCGTATTCCGTTGCGGATGCCGAAACTAGTCGCTAACAGTAGGAGGAGGAAATAGCTGATCCCGCTGTATGAAAGTAGGAAGGAGCCCGGCTTTACGGCGAGCGAAAGGACGGCTTTGATGACTACAATTCCGATTAACGCCGTCGGCCAAGAAGAAAATCTTAGCTTCAGTCCGACATTCGACGAGAATGGTTTCGTCATGATTCCTGCCGACCGCTAATAAAACCGCCGATCAAATGCACAAAGAAATCCAATTTAGAAGGTTTACCCGGCAGCACGCATGGAATCGCCTCCCGAACTGAGAGGAACGCGAGCGTGAATCGTCGTGCCATGTTGAGGTTGCGATTCGATTGAAAGCGTTCCCTTCAGGAGTTTCACCCGCTCCTCCATCGTGATTAGACCAAGACCTCGGCTCTCCTTTGCCGCTTCGCGCTCAAAGCCTGCGCCGGAATCCTTCACCGTCGAGATGAATCTCATCCGACGTTCCCCACAATCGCACCTCGAAGTGCTTTACCCCACTGTGTTTGACCGCATTGTGGAGGGCTTCTTGCAACACTCGGAAGAGACAAAGGGAAATGTCTGGCGACAACGGACTTGGCAAATCGTGGGTTTGGAAGTTAATTTCCACTCTCTGCTGCTCGCCGAATTCCTGGCAGAAGCCTCTCATAGCCCCAGCTACACCCAAGTATTGCAGTTTTGCTGAATGCAACTCATGTGACAAGGATTGAATATCGACGGCTATCTCGGAAATCTGCTTCTGGAGTTCACCCGTACGCCTGCCAACTTCGGGCGAGACGACAGGGTCTTCGTGGAGTTGTTGCAACTCGATGGCCACCATAGCGAGACGTTGACCGATGTCGTCATGAAGCTCTCTGCCGATCCGGGTGCGTTCCTGCTCTTGTGCCTCGAATCAACTTGCGGCTCACGTTTGCGAGCGCAGCTTCAGCCAGTTTGCGCTCGGTGATGTCGGCGATCACGGAAAGAGCGCACGGCTTAGCATTGACCTCAATCAATTCTGCTGAACCGAGAGTTGTCCGAATCTGACCATCTTTTCTGCGAATCCTAACCTCCAAGTCTCGCACGTTGCCCTCAGCGAGAAGCTGTTTAATGAACAGCGATCTTTGATGGGGATCTACCCAAAGGTTGATATCTGACGGGCTCTTGCCGATGACTTCGTCGCGGCACCAACCAGTTTGCTGTTCGAAAGTCTCATTGACGTCAATGTAGCGACCATCTTTCGTACTGGCTATGCTGATGGCAAGAGGACTCTGTCGAAAGGATTTGGAGAATTTTTCCTCTGATCTTATAAGCTCTGCCTCTGTTTTCCTTCGTCGGGCTCGTTGCCAGAGGAGTCCAAGAATGGCCGCGGACTGCACCAATATAAGAAAAATGGCGGCGACGACGTACTGCCTATATAACTCCCATAAACTCGGCTCCCGATGGAGCACGATGCTGCCGGGGGGAAGGTTCTTTTCGCTCATCCCCCAGCGCTTGAGTGCCCGCCCGTCGAACATGTAGGCGTCGTTGCTGGTGACGACGGGGATATCCTGGGGCTTCTCGCCGTTGAGAACCCGCACAGCCATCTCTGCGGCGATGCGACCGTCGTCGGCCCAGTTCACCAGATCGCCACCCACTGTTCCTGCCCTAAGATCCACATCGTCCATTACAAAGACAGGAGCATTCGCTGCACTGGCCACCATCGGTATCGATTGAGCTGAATCGATAAAGCGGTCTCCCGCTGCATCTTGCGAGATTGCAGTGTGATAAACAATCGTGTCGTTGGGTAGATGCTTGAGCCTCTCAAGCAGTGCGGGCATGGTCAAGTCGAAAAGATACGTGAATTCAAGCTTCGATTCGTAGTTGTGGAAGCTCTGCTTAGCGATGGCTTCGAATCCTTCGTCAAACTTACCCACTCCACCGACGACTACCACATGCTTGGTGCGGGGCAGCAAGTGCAACGCCGCATTTAGGGTTCCCTCGGCGTCTAACTGAGCCACAACACCAGTAAAGGGCATGCCGTGCCTTACCTCGTCCGGAATTCCGGTCCAAATTGTGCAGAAGATAGTTGGGGTACCCTGGAACTTGTCGTACAACTTGGCGATGAACTTCAGGGACACTGGCCCGGCAGCAATGATCACGTCGGGCTTGCGGGCTGAGTATTTTTGAATAATCTGTTCTCGAAACCTGTCTTGGGAAACTCGGTCTGGGAATAGGGTGAGATCCAGGCTCTCCTCATAGAGCTCGATCCGGTACGGAGATTTTTGTAGACCAGTGAGGACTGCCTGATCGACTTCAGTGAAGCCGGGTGAGGAGATAATGTCAAGATCGTTAATAATGAGCACGCGCCGGACTTCTGTTGCAGATCCTGCGGAATTCGCCTGCGGAAGCAGAAAAGCTGCCACAACTACCCCGCAGATCAGTGGCACCGCTCGTCTACACACTTTTCGGCCTCGACGATTAGGGGCGCATCGTCCCAAATGTGCAAGAACTTTAACACAATGACGTTTTTCCCATGGCAGAAATGTAGGAACCGACCTCGGAGCAACAAAGTTTTGAATACGGTGTCTAGCAATAGTGCTAGTGTCCGGATACTGGCAAAACTTACAGTTCCTGTCTAATACAATGGCGAGTTAACATGCTTGGGCGGGGCAACACCCGAATCGCGACAGAAGGACACGGCGCCTTGTATCCGGTCGCCGCGCAGTAGCGCTCTAGTTCCACAACTAAGGAAGCTCAATTCGTCGTGTACTGGGAAATCCGTGGGTCGCACATAGATCGTTCTGCAAAGGCCATTTGTGGGCAGTACCTTACATGAGTACCACCATCGATCGCCCTGCCGCTGGTCGGCCGTCCTGCTGATTCTGATTATTGCTCTGGTTTTCTCCAGCCGTGTGCGAAGCCAGACAGCTTCCACCGGCGCAGTTACCGGAGTGGCGCTCGACCCAACCGGAGCTGTTTTAACGGGGGTAGTCGTCCGACTCGAGAACCCGGACACCACCGCGATTCAGTCGGCCACTTCTGACAAAGATGGTAGGTTCAATTTTTTACTGCTGCCCCCCGGCAGGTACGAGCTACAAGCCAGCAAAACAGGCTCTGACACCCTCAGCGCCAGTGCAACGATAGATGTCAGCGTCACCGAAGTGGTACACCTCGAACTGCGTCTCCAACTGGCAACCGTGTTCCACAGCATCAAGGTGTATGCAGAGGCAGCAACCGTCCAGACCGACAGTTCCGCTCTGGGCAAGGTAGTCAACGAAACCGCGGTCAGCGGTTTGCCTCTGGTCACGAGGAATTTTGCCCAAATTACAAGCCTCTCTCCGGGAGTCTCGACCGGAGTGTTCAACGCAGGAGAGCTTGGACTTGGGGGGACCGCGCTCGCGCAGATTGCCAAATCGAACGATGGAATTTACGTGCATGGGGCGCGTTCCTATGACAATAACTTCCAGTTGGACGGAATAAGCGTGAGCGATGTGCAGGGCAGTGCAGCAGGGAGTGGCGGCATTCCGATTCCCAACCCCGATAGCATAGAGGAGTTCAAAGTCCAGACAGGACTCTACGATGCAGGCTATGGGCGCTATGGTGGTGCCAACGTCAGCGTGGTTACGAAAAGCGGTAGCAATGCTTTCCACGGGTCGGTTTTCGAGTTTCTTCGCAACGAGGTGCTTAACGCCAACGATTTCTTTTTGAACCAAACGGGTCAGCCACGCCCCGTCCTCAAGCAGAACCAGTTTGGTTTCGCGTTGGGTGGGCCTATCAGGAAGGACAAACTACTTTTCTTTGGTTCCTATCAAGGGACGTACCAAGTTAACGGCATTGCTGCTGGTCAGTCGAGGACTGCTTGCACTGCCAGCTTTAGCGAGCCGCCGCTCACGAATGACCGCACACCCGCTGAACTCGGGAAAATCTTTGGCGGCATGACGGGTGCGTATGGGGGCACGGTGATCAAACCCGACGGCTCCAACATTAATCCAGTGGCTTTGGCCCTGCTGAATTTCAAGCTTCCTGACGGAACTTTCCTGATTCCCACTCCGCAAACTGTAGACCTGGCGAAACCGCTTGCGCAGCAGGGCTTCTCAGTCCTCACCGATCCTTGCCATTTTAATGAAAACCAGTTTTCCACCAACGTTGACTATCTGACTCGACCGAACAGCAAACTCGCGGCTCGCTTCTTCCTGGCAGATGACAATGAGACCGTCACGTTTCCCGGTAATGGGGGCAATCCAGCAGGTAATATCCCTGGTTTTCGGAGTCCTAGTGATTCTGGATTCAGAGTCTTTTCTTTGGCTCATACTTACACTTTCCATAACGCGTGGCTGAACGAAGCACGGATTGGATATGTGCGAAGCAGAACCACCACACAGGCCAGGACTCCATTCGATTGGTCGGACGTTGGAGTTGCCGAAGGAGAGATGAGCCACAATAACGAGCTGCCGAGCTTGAAAATTCTCGGTTCCGTCAGTATTGCCTCCGGATTTCCACGAACGATTGCCCAAAATAGCTTTGTCTTTGGGGATAATCTCAGCTTCGTCCGTGGCGCCCACACGGTACGATTGGGAGGATCTCTCACTCGGTTGCAGGACAACGTCAATCTTGTGGGACTTGGATCATTTCTGCAGTTTCTGAGCTGGCCCGATTTTCTCCTCGGCCTGAGCGCAGAGGACAACGGCACCGGATTCAGCAATGTTTTTGCATCGTTTGATGACTTCGGCCTGACCAATCGGGAATTCAGGGTGTGGGAGGGTGCAGCGTTCGCGCAGGATGATTATAGAATCCGCAGGTCACTTACATTAAATATTGGCTTGCGTTACGAGCGTCTCGGCCAATTTGGAGACCGCCTGGGCAGAAACGCAACCTTCGACATCGGCAAAGCTGACCCCAACCCTCCTTCAAGCGGGAGCGTGGCAGGCTATATTGTGGCCTCCAACTTTCCAGGCGTACTTCCCCCTGGTGTTTTGCGTGCGAATAACACCTTCGGAAATGACGGCGACGGACAAAACACGATCACACCGCGAATCGGGTTCGCTTGGCAGTTCTTACCCCGCACTAGTCGAATGGTGCTAAGGGGCGGGTATGGCACGTATTATTCCCGACCCACCGGTCAAGCCTTTTATCAAAATATCTTGGGCGCTCCGTTTTCGGAGTTTCGTTTAAATGCAGGAGCGGCGAACGCAAACGCGACATTTCAAGCTCCTTTCCCGCAGCCGTTTCCTACGCCGGAGTCCTTCCCTTCGTTCCCCGCGTATTCTCCTACCAGCACGACGACTATATATTCCGTTGCGCCCGGTTTTCGGCCCGCCAAGATTCAACAGTATTCGTTGAATGTTCAGGCTGAGCTACACGAGGGTTGGCTCTTGGAAATTGGATACGTGGGGACTCGCGGCACACACTTGGTTCGCCAGCGTTCTCTTAATCAGGCGCTCAGCGCCTCCGCCAACAACCCAATCAGGGGAGTAACCACAAACTCTGTCGCAAATATTCCGTTGCGAGTCCCCATTCTCGGTGTGCCACCGGACTCTCTTGTGGAGATCGAATCTGAGGGCAGTTCTTGGTACAACGGGCTGGAAGCGAGCTTGACGAAGCGTTTGGGGCACGGCCTTCAGTTCCTCGCCTCTTACACCTTTTCGAAGACTCTGGACACCGATGGCGCCGATATCAACTCAACATCCTCCGGAAATGCGCTAACGCTAGGAGACCAAAACTCCCCGAGACAGCGATGGGGACGAGCAAGCTTCGACCGCACTCATCGGTTTGTTCTTAGCGAAACCTGGACACTCCCCAGCCCGTCAGCCGGGCTCCAACGAGCGCTTCTGGGAGGCTGGGACCTTGCTGGTGTACTTACGATTCAATCTGGCAGCGCTCTCACGATCTCGGACACTAATGCCAACAACGTCTTCGGGATAAGCGAGGATCGGGCACAACTGAATGGAACATGCTCGAAAAACCAGTTGGTCAAGGGAGGGTCGGTGGAATCGAAACTGGGAGGGTATTTCAATTCCATCTGTTTTACGAATCCGCCGATTATCGGCGCGGATGGTATCGGAACGGCGTTTGGGGACAGTGCGACGGGGATTGTGGACGGTCCCGGACAGGCGAACCTGGATCTCGCCCTTTCAAAGACCGTGGAGTTGAACCGCCCCATTGAGAAGAGCACCCTTCAATTTCGCGCCGAATTTTACAATGCGCTGAACCATCCGCAGTTTGCGAACCCCGACAGCAATTTCACATCACCCACGTTCGGCGTCATCAGTAGCACGGCCGTGAATGCTCGCGTTGGACAGCTCGCGCTGCGGTTTGCGTTTTAGATTTAGAGAGGTCGCATCGTGCGCGAATCTAAAGCGGCGTTGAGCGGGCGGATTGCGATACGCTTCTTTGTCGAAATTTTGGGTGACGCGACGCGGTGAACTCGTCTCGCACTGTCCGGTCGGCTTCGTCAAGGATGAGGACGGGCGACTTCAGAAGGAACCCGATGAGCGCATTCGGCGCACGATCGAGCTGGTGTTTGCAAAGTTCCTCGAACTCGGCAGTGCCCGGCAAACGCTGCTGTGGTTTATGGAGAACGAACTGTCGATTCCGGCCCGCACGATCCGGGGCGAGGTTCACTGGCGACGGCCGGCCTACTCCGTCACAAACTCGGCCACCAACTGCTGAACTTCCAACACAGGTACGAAGAATGCGCCGTGAAAACGAAGCTTCGCGTCCCCCTACGTCGGAAGCAGAATCACGGATGTCGCCTTCTTCCGTGTAGACAACGTTTGCTCCGGGCGCAGCAATGGCCTTTTCGAGATCGCCAGCTTTGGCGGAAACCTCGTCTCTCCAATCTCCGGCAATGATGAACAACGCATCGACTTCCTTTCCTGGGCCACCCACCTCCCACTTCGCAGGACTCCCATCCCCTGAAGTTGGGTCTCCGAGCGTCCTGGATCGGGCGATCATGCCTTCGCGAAATGCGTCGCTTCGTATCGCACTCGCCCCAGGCGTGAGTTTCTTGGCCGTCACCGACCCCTTCCCGAGAAGCAGCGATACGCTGATAAGAACGAAGACAGCAACTACCGGAAGCGAGGTTTGCTTTTTCAGTGCGTGCAAGCTTCCATCGAAGACCAGTTCGAATTTCTGGTGAGCCGCTGGATGGGGGATCCAACACGCCCAAAGACTCCTGCCGGGCACGATCTGCTCGTGGGTCAGAATGCGACAGCCGGCGAAAAACGCGTACGATGTTGTGTGATCTTCGGATCGGGCGTTCAGCAGGCACAGATAGAAACCGCGGCGCAGTGGATCATTCCGAGCGGTGGTGGATACTTCTTCGTTCCCTCGATCCCCGCCGTGCGAGAGGTGTTAGCAAAATAGTTTCCACGCGCGCCGAATGCCGATCGCTGGACGACCCTGGAGATCGTTGATCCGATTACGGCGATTAGATGGCTTATAGCATGCCAGCGCTCAGTTTTCTGACTTTCACACACTCAAATGCGCAGCAGTGCTTGAGATGTCGAAAGTAGACATTCCCGGCAATTTTGCGTCCGCACCTAGATTCTCTCGTTATCAGTGCGTGCTTTTGCGCACGAGGTAATTTGCTGTCTTCAAGGCAGTCGGGAACACCATATTCGCTAACCAGCCATTTTCGAGTCGACGGATCAATCAGTCCCATATTGATGGTGCTTCCGTATTTTCTGCAGAATTCCTCAAAAGCCCTGTCAGTCACGAAGGTATCGACGAGTTTAAATTGTCCAACCGAAATCAGTTCTCAATATTCAGGATCTTCGCCGCTCGCTTCCAGGAGCAAGGGTTCTCCACATTCCCGGCGAGAGGAGTTGGCATGGGCATCGCTGCGGGATCGTGCGCTATTCGGTTCCTAGTCAACCACGCGGTCAATGAAGCCGGCGTTATACGCGGATCGCGCACTCTGAGCATGCCGGTTGCAACAAGCTGTCGGAGACGGGTGCGGCTCATGCGCAGCAGCTTCCTTAAGGCACGCTGGGACCAGCCGTAGCTGACTCTTGCACTCATCCCCAGCGCCCCCAGCCGGAAGCGAACGGCGCGCTCCGAGCGACCCAGGCGCTCGGCAATTCTGTCGACGGGTTCATAGCCAGCCAAGTCTAATAGCGTGGCATCATCCTCAGGAAGCCACGGACGTGAAACTGCGCGATGAGATGGACCATTGCTGGTCTTGTTCACATTTTGCGCAGTATCAGCAGGGGCGAGCGCGGGTGTTCGGCGCAATTGCCGAATGCGGCGCCAACAGTCGCCGCGTTTCCATTCCGGGACTAGCTTGAGGATCTTGTTAATGGCCTCGTGTTTCTTGTTTGGTCCCAGCTTGATGCCTGCGATCAGTAACTGGTCAATGGCTGGTAGAAGACGAGGATTGATTGCATCTGGATTTCGAACCTGCTCGACCGCGCCCAACATACAGAAAACCCCACAACAGTTCGGCCGGAAATTGCGGCCATATTGGCGCTCTCTTACAGTCGTGACATGAGTTTTCTGTCGAATGGTCGGGTTTTCGGGCAGGCACTCAAAACAGAGAATTTAGGATGGTGCGCGACAAGGTGGGAGAGAGTGTTGGCGCCCGAAAAGCCGTACAGCTAGCCCCATTTCGGCCGGGTTCAAATCGTGTTGTTTGTTGGGGGGGGCCCGAAACCGACCTCAGTTGCTCTTCTGCGAATCGTACTGCTGTACGTCTTCGGAAACAGCGAGTATGCAGGTTTCGCCTTCGAACTGGATCTTACTGGCAGAGTAGGCAGTGAGCTTGATCTCTCCGGATTTTGTGCGAAGCCTGGTCATCATGTTCCGGATCGGTCCGCCCTGATTAAGCCGGGCAATCATAAATCCTCGATCGGCCGGGTCTTCCCAGATCGGCCTTCTTTCAGGGTGGTGATGGAAATAGGAACCGGACACGACTCGAACAACTTTTCAAACTTTTCCTCGGAAGACTTGCGGCTGTCTTCTGACCGCGCCAAAGCGGTTTCCGCGCGTTTAAGTTCGGCAATCCTCGATTCAAGAGTCTCACCATAAATGCATGCGGTTTGGTAGAGCCTGGCATTTTGAATCGCCGCTGCTGCTGGGATCGCAAGCAGTTCGGCTCGAGGCAGATGGTCTTGGGTATAGAGATTGGGCTGGGTGTGGCCGACAGACAGGCATCCAAGATACTGTCCGGAAGCGACAAGCGGAGCCGACAGCCAGGAGCGCAATTGCTTGTGCCCTTTGAAAGTGCGCCATTTGTCTTCCCTGTCCGTGTCGGCAATCAGGACGCTTTTTTGCTCCATCAGAATTCGGTGAAAGAACGTCGACTCGTCCGCGACAAAGGTTAGCGGTGCCCGAGGACCCGGCTTCTTTGGCTGTTCAGGGCAAGGCCGTTCCCCGAGCGCCAGCATGTGTGGACCGCCCTCCGGCAGCAGTACGCGGGCGCAGGTGTACGGCACCAATTCCTCAAGCGACCTCAATAGCGTGTCCATGATGAAATCCATCCGCAGGTCTTGGGTGAGCGAAAGAGTTGCCCTACGCAGGGCCTCGGCTTCGGCCCACGCCGATTTCGCCATAGCCAAGTTGGCTGCGACTTGCTCTTCTGCCTGTTTTTGCGCGGTTATTTCCAATGCGGTTCTTACCAGGCGGCGGATCTTGCCCTCGGCGTCCCGCACCGGAAATCCGCGCACCCATACCCAGCGGATTTCTCCCTCGGCACACACAATGCGAAACCTCTCATTGAACTGTCCAGTCCGAGGCTTCGTCGAGTTTGGCGAGAACATGAATGCGGTCTTCAGAGTGGATCAGTTCCTTGTAAGAAGTGGGGTTGTTCCGCAAGGACTCGCAGGAGCGGCCCGTGATCGGATTCAAACGGTCTCCTGTCGTGGTTGAAGAGCCAGAAGCACCGGGAGAGGTTCAATGGGAGCGGATAAAACGGCTCGGGGGTGGGGGACAGAGTGACGTGTTTCTGGTTCGTTCACCTGCGAGAGTGACACAACGAGCGGCATGCCTGCGAACGATAAGGACTGCGTTAGATCAGGACAAGAGGGCCGACTTGGCCGATGCAATGTGGTCATACTCCCGCCCAGATACCCTGTCCGAACTCGGGGCAATGAAAGTGTTCAAGATTCGAGATGAGGGCGGCGAGCAGCAAGCACTTGATCGCTTGAAACAAGAGTTCAAAATTCTCAAGGAAAACAGACCCGGCTTGCCCAAACTGTTGGCCTCGAACGAGTCCGAGCGTTGGATCATCACCGAGTTTTTCCCCGACGGCACGCTCGAAGATAATATTCTGCGGTACAGGGGGAAACCCGCCCTTGCCCTCAAAGCATTCTTGTCCTTGGTCAATACCGTGGCGCAGCTCCACGATGAAGGCATTATCCACCGAGACATCAAGCCTGCTAACGTGTTCGTCAAGCAGAATGACGAACTTGTTCTTGGGGATTTTGGAATTGTGTTCCTGCCGGATCAGCCTGCTCGGTTGACGCGAACGAATGAGAGCGTGGGTCCTCACGACTATATGCCGCCGTGGGCGGACATCGGAGGACGTTTGGAAAACATTGACAGCAATTTTGATGTCTACATGCTCGGGAAGCTCCTCTGGTGCATGGTGTCCGGTCACCTCGTTCTTCGGCGAGAATGGTTTCGGCAACCGCAAAACGACATTTCGGTAATTTTTAGAGACGATCCCCATGCGTACATGATCAACACGATCCTAGAAAAGTGCGTGGTTGAGCGGCAGCAAGACTGCGTGGGAATACATGACCTGCGTGCTATGGTCATTGCTTTCGTTAGCGTTATCGATCAGGGCGGTCAACTATTGCAGAAGGAAGTTCCGCGACCTTGCCACGTGTGTGGGACCGGAACTTACCAGCCGGAACTCTTGCAACAAGACAACCCGGTCCTCGGTTTGAGATTCTGGCATCAGCCGGGTAGCTCAACCACCAGCACGATGACCGCCCGAGTTTTCACCTGCGACCGTTGCGGTCACATGGCAGTGTTCAAATCGGCTCCTCGTTAGGTTACCCGTCACAGGTGGCAAACTATGCCGTGCGGCCGCGTCGTGTATGAAGACGTGCTCCACCGCCGCTAGAATCGTCCGCTCTGCCGCTCAGATACACAAAGAGGCCCGCCCCGACCGAGACATATCCTAATCGTGAGTTGGGAGATACGCGAATACGTTTGGAATTTCGTCTGATTGAAAGCGAAAGACTCACCGCGCCGCCTCTTGAGTCAGCCGAAGCAAGAAATAGAAATCGTTCTGCTCCTTTAGAGTTGCTCCATGCTCGCACGTGGCCTCAGCAGCTTTGCTAAGCAATCTACCGCCAACCATACTTCCGGCGGCCACGGCAGCACCCTTAGCCAAGACAGGAAGCACGCCACCGAACGCACCCAATGCCACACTCGCAGCCAGAGTTCCTATTCCTCCGAGGATTCTGCGACGCTGACGTCGTCCTTCTTGGCGCAATTCTGACTTCATTCGCTGCAGTTGAGGCTCAATGCGCTCCCGGAATAATTCTTGGATCTCGCGCTTTCCAATTCTTTGCTTCTTGTTGATGATGTCGGTCAAAATCAGTTCAACAGCAGAACGGTAACGAAGAAACGAATCTCTTTCCTCCCGCCTGATTCTCAGCAGGGTAGCGATAGAAAGGTCACCGAGCAAAGGCAGTGAATGGGTGAGGTAGGCATTCATGGCGGCACTGCTGGCCGCGAGTTCATCATCATTGTTAAACCAATCTAGGAAGAACGTCTCGCCGGGTCGGTCTGTTAAATATCTAACATTCTGGGAACGCCCATAGGCAAGATAGAAAGTAGTGTCGTTTGCGATGTAGTCCAGCATTTCCCTGACGGCGAGGAGCTTCATCGTTCCGCGGATTTCCATGTTGCCGTCACGGTCCGGCTTGCCCTTCTTTGGCCGCCACATTCTCTCGTCATTCACGAGTAGCACTCCACCACCATGCTCCAGAAAGTCCTCCGGCCCTTCAACGTAAACGGTCGCTCTCCCAGTCGGGGCCTTATCCGCAGTCTGATACATCACGCGAAAATCCTTCTGAATTTCGCGTGTCGCGTCGTCAGCAATTTCATGGATGAGGCTCGTCATGTCACGCACCCAGCGGATCACGTGAGTGCAATGAGTAGAGCGCATTACGACAGGAACAACCATTCCTGCGTCTATCAGTCTTCGCATGCGCAACAGTATCAGGGCTGTCTGCGCAAGCTCGTCTCTGGATTCTGCAACGGTGTCGACCTTGGATGGATGGCTCAGTGGCAGCGGGAATAGCACCTTGTTCGCATAGAGGGCCGTGTAGCGGGCGAGGAAGTCTAGTTTCTGAAGACGACAGAACGGCGATGAGCAGGTCGAGCGCCCGCGCATAGAAGCACTCGCCATAAAACTGAACGGATCGGTCGCAGGGCTATCGCTGACAGGTCCCTGTTGCCGGGAGAAAACCAGTTCCCACAGTTCCCGATGAAGTTTGAAAGCTCTCTTCCTGTCAAATTCCAGAACACGAAAAGAGTCTTCATCTGCGACCAGTCCGTGTT
This sequence comes from uncultured Acidobacteriota bacterium, assembly GCA_963696635.1. Classification (GTDB taxonomy): domain Bacteria; phylum Acidobacteriota; class Terriglobia; order Terriglobales; family Acidobacteriaceae; genus JABDBE01. Next base: position 52,891 of record CAVOKX010000012.1, on the reverse strand, counting down.
TCTCCAGTACTTCCAGAGATGCGTGCATGCGATGCCCACCTGATGCGAATTGTACTAGCAGGGATCGCCTATGGAAGGACGACGCCAAGGTGTTCAACCAGCTGGCGGTCGTATAATCCATTCGATTTGTCTCTTGGATTCCAACCCGGCGATATCATTTCCTACATGGAGATGTGTGCGGCAATCGGCGTGAATCTCCAGCGTGGTATGAACTTCCGCCCCTGCGAGGCACCGAGAGCGTTATCCTGATCAGCCTCCGTCCGGGTGCTCCATACGCCGATCAAGTAGAGGACGAGGGCCAAGCAGCAAGCGTTTCTTCCCCGGTCGGGAACAGTTCCGAAAATCTGGGGGTTCATCCCACAAGCCACCGCATGAACGTGGACTTCCCAGCGAGCGGAAATCTGTAGATTCCCGCTCATCTAAGCACCCGCGCTTAACGGCTTTGAATCCGTGGGGGCAGGGTAGGTTCGACGGTGGGGATTTTAGCTCACCTGCGGGAGCCGGGTCCTGACGGTTCCGTATCCGATTCCCAACTTTGCAGCAATCTGCCGCAGGCTGGCGCCCTCAGCCTTGAGTCGAATGATGTCTTCCTGATTTACGATCCGGCGCGGACGGCCCAGTTGCTTGCCATTGACCCGAGCATTTCTCACGCCCGCACTTACCCTCTCGCGTATCAAGTCGACGCTCCAATTGAGCGACGGCCGACACGATTGTGAAAAGCGCCTGCCCCAGCGGGCTGCTGGTGTCGATGTTTTCTTGGTAGCTGACGAACTGGATACCGAGGGAGCGGAACTCCTCCAGTGAAAGTAAGAGGTGTTTGGTGGATCGGGCGAATCGGTCAAAACGCCAAACCAAGATCGAATCGAATTTCCGTTTACGGGCGTCGGCCATGAGTTCGTTAAGTTGCGGGCGCGAGTCTTTCGCGCCTGACTGCCCGATGTCGATGTATTCGCGGATGATGGTGAAGCCGCGAGCGGCGCAGTACGCTCGCAGATCACGCATCTGCATTTCACAGCTTTGATCCTTGGTGCTCACTCTGGCGTAGATTCCTGCTCGCATACTTGATAACCTCGGGCCTTGTTGGCTTCGCATTCCCAGCGGTTGTTCTGCTCGTTCACGACGATTTCCTTGCGTGCCAATCTCAATACGATCCTGTTCCCCAGCATGACGTGAACCTCTCTGCCGTCAATCTGCTCGACCACCGCGATCCCGTGACCGAGCACTGCCACGCGGTCGCCCTTTTTCAGGGTGCGCTCCTGTTGGCGGCGGACGTAAAACTCCTTGCGCGCCTTGATAATGTAGTCCAATCCCGCCGCGTCGAAGCCTGAGCCGTGCTTCCACAGCGCAACTCTCCCGCAATCGCGCATTAGGAAAATATCCGTGCCAAATTCGGCCAGAGTTTTGAGCCGAGCGTTGATCTCTGAAAGCGAGAACGGGATTGTGTCGGGCTGCAAGAACGAAGGTCTCTGGGATAGGCGAACTGCGCACGCCAACCGCGTTCGTGCTCTACGACCGTGCCCCACAGGTAGACCTCGCCGTGGACGCCGAACTTTCTGTAGCCGCATTGGCGCAGGTGCTCCATTGTCCTCGCGGCGTAGACGCCACAAGTGCAACTGAAGGACGGCAAGCTCGGCAGGATTGTGCGTGGATTTAGAAAGGCCCGCGATGGAACCACACACATCGGCCCTGCATACGGCAGAGAGCGGCTGATGGGCAAACCACTTCTCGCCGTTAAGCGACCTTAGACCTGTGGCGTCCCATTGCCAGACGCGGTAGCCCACGACAGGCGAGATGTAGTCCGGGATCATCATTGGGCGACTGGCGCCTCCGCTGGCTTCGGCTCTGCTTCGCGAGAAGGTTCCGGTTCTACTGGCGGTTGTTGCACAGGATTGTCGAGTGGTTCCACGACAATGGTTCGAAGCGGCTCGCCGATCTGCATATTTGCTCCTCTCCTCGCTTAGCCTCTCTTCCTCGCTTCCTCGTAGTTTCTGAGTATGAAAAACGTTGCTGTGCTGCCTCCGATCAAAACCCAACTCCGGAGCCGCCCTGCTGAACATCGCCGCCTACAAAGAGATCTCCACTACGCAACTCATCGCGGCGGCTCGTGCCCTGCCGGGCGGGACCAAGGTTCATTGCCCGGATCGGCTCACCGCGATCGTGCTTCTGCTGGGAACGCGCACCGTGGCGTCGGCTAATGACGGACGCTCGGCAGGAACTCGAATCCGCACTAGCGCCACTGGCATGGTCCTGAACTTCTCTGAACTCCGATTGATGTTCTGGTTCTTCATGTCGCCCATTTTGATTGTCTCTTGGTGCTTCTACCACCCGGCATAGGCACGTCTCTATTTTGTTACGGCGATTCCCCTCCTCTGGGCCGGAAAAGACGGAGGCGGCGATTGGGCGACTCGCGGGATGTGGTTCCCGGTCATACTATCGAGACCCTGTTTGGGAAGCGGATGCATAAGATCCGTTGGTGGATCATCAAACTGGCTCTCATCTCTGGCCTGATCAGTTACATCTACATGATTTTGAAACTGGCTTAATTCTCACACCTCCTTGATCATGTGCTCCTTGAACAGTTGATGTATCTCCCGGAACTGCTCCCTGACTTCAAACTCCTCGTACCGGGACACGCCGTGTTTCTTGCAGAACCGCCGGAAAGCGCGGTCGGTCAGCTGCGACCAGTGCCCCGCATCTATGAGTACCGCACAGCGATCACACGCGGCCCACGCTCCAATCGACTCGTGCTGGAATACCGCGTGCTTTGTGCGCGGGATGATGAAGTTCCGACAGGCGTAGAGCCGGGAGGTCGGCGACGACGAACAAAAATCGCACATCTCCCGTCCCGGCAGCGGATCGAAAACGAAACCTGCCGCGCCATGCTAGTCCTTCACTGTAAGCGCCGGAATCGACGGCTTGGCTCTTTCCGCCCCGCTTGCTTCGCAGCGAGTGCGGCTTGAAACTTCTCGGCGGGAACGCCTGCTTTGGCTCGCTGTTCCCAAGTCATTCTTGGTCCAGCGGGCCATAGCACCTTCACGAAATCTTCCTTGCTGGGCCGACCCGCGAGTTTGAACAGGCGGATGCCTTCGGCGCGGCTCTTCCCAGCCGCCTTCGCGATTGGCTTCGAAGCACGCGGCTTCGGGGCTTTCGTGATCTTGGTTTTCTTGGAGACAGTTGGCTTGCGCTTCAGTGGTGCGTCCTTCTTGTTTCGTGGCATGGTTCTCCTCCAGACTGAATCTACGGAACTGGTAGGTTGTCCGGCTAGCGTATCGGTGAAGGACCCGACCCACTGTGTCCTAGGCCGAACCATAAATGTTCTCTTCGAGAAGTAAAGCCGCAGGAAAGTGTCGTTGAAGTTCGCCTGTTACGAATTCCGAACAATAGCCACTTACTTTGAGCTTGACATCCTGTTGTAACGAGCCTAGTGTTTGCTGCCAAGCCTGAGGGGGCAATAAAGAGATTTATTGAGGCAGACGCTTGTTTGCCCTGTAGCCCCTTCCCTGTATCTGCTACAAGGAAACATCGCAGGCTGATCCAAGCATCATGGAGGCTACACGCATGTTGAACCGCGCCAATTCTCTGCTATCTAAGGGATCGAAGTTGTGCATTCTTCTGCTCATTTCGTCTTCTCTGGCACAAGCCCAAACCGCGCTGGATTAAGAGGCATGGGGTAGGCTGCTGACTACGATGAAAACACACTTCGGCTACAGCGATGACAGCCGCTGGATTGACTTGTTGCCGATCGCTCGGAGCGTTAAATGGGCCGATGCCTCGGGGGAGGAAGACCTTTGGGAGACCGGGAGACATCATTCCCATTCATTCTTTGCTGTATACCAAGGGCGATGCGCGGTTTTCGCTAAATTGGGAACAGTTTCTCTACACCGTAGACTTGGGAAACAAGAAGGCTCCTATCCGGCTCGCGACAAAGCCGAAAAAGCGTGGATTGCGGCAGTCGAGGCTCGGAACAAACTGGAGTCCGACGGAGTGAACGGTTATGAAAACTCTCAGAAGGCAAGCCAGCAAAATTCAAGGACCCTTGGTACGCTTGGTACAACGAAAACGCTGGCCCCCAGCTTGCCGTTGCGAACAAGAAGGTTGCAGACGCCCTTCAAGACGATGCTCAATATCTGGATCCTAAAGATCCAATCATCTTCGCATACAACACAGCCATTTCTATCTTTCAGGCTGGCAAGTTAAGTGCTGGTACCGATCCTGATCGCCTCGCCCCAAAAAGAAATCCATACGAACTCCGGGGTGGTTACGTTGAACGATTTACCCAAGACGGCATTGCGATGTAACTCAGAGTAAATGGCCCTTCAGTCTCGCAATGGATCGCAACGTCTCAGATGACAAGCGTGAAAGCTCTGACCTAGGCGGCTCCGCTTCTTTTTCTGCATTCATTCATTTCGATCTTGGTGGAAGTGGCGACCACCAGTCCATAAATACTTCCACCAGTCAATTCAGTCTTAAGATTCTGTTCCGCAATCTCGAACAGATGGAGATAACACCCGCAGGCGGCTGGTTTGATTCCGGCCTCATGGACGCGCTGAAAACCTTTCCGTTGAAGGGTAACCATAAAATGGATGAGTTTTTTGGACCAAATGGTTCACTAAAGACAAGGCCTGTGGAAGTGATTCTAGCTTACCAACCGGAAATTGAAGTTACGATGTCGACGACCGAGTACTCGTTCTTCCAGCAGCACCTCCACTACGGAGGAGGATTCTCTATTGGTCCGTTTTCGTTTGGGGGAGGCGGCTCCAGTACTATCACCGAGGAACACAGGGACGGTCAATCGGTGACGTTCAAAGTTGATAGTGCGAACACCGCGCCTCAACTGATAGCCGTAGTATCGGCAATTGTGAACTGAGGCGATTCCAGACAGTGTCCTCTCTAATCAAATCGAGCCTCCTTGTAGTTTGCGCATTCTTGCTCGTATTTGGACTGCTCCAGTTTTTTTATCCCAATTATCTCGGAGAACCAATTCATCAGCTCCGTCTTCGTTTGACTCATTCAGCACCCATTGATGGTGCCGGAGTCGAGTGGAACAGATGCGTTCTTGAGAGGATTCCTCCAGCAACTCGGAGTGTCACTCAGCGAGTATAACGTCCATTCGATTGCGATCGGTCAGCGCCCCGCTCGCTGGGACCGCGATCCAGAAGATATGGTCACGCTTTTCGAATTTTCCGAGCAGCTTCCTATTGAAGGTCCGATTTACGATACTGACCCGAATTTGGTGGTATCCGGCGGTTTCATGCAATTCTTGGCAGCACTTCAACCCGTAGCGCCTGCTCCTCACGCGGCTGCGTCCACTCGAAATGCCCAGAAACTCGCGAATCAAAGACTTCGGGAGCTTGAAACCGCCAGCCAGAGAGCCAAACTGACCGCGTCTTTCGGTGACCCCAAGGCCATGCGTGAGTGGGCGGGCGCGACGGAAAGTGCTGTCCAAGCTAGCATTCGTTACGGTAAAGCATTGGGCGGGTCTCCTAAGGCCGCTGCGATCGGCATGACAGTTCTCTCGTACTTCAACCCAGGCGGAACAGATGTACATATCGAGGGCTGGACTATCGGAACGCGTACCAAAAGTCGAGACAAATCCCGCGCTAGACAATTTTCTAAAGGCGCCAGCGTCAGGTATTGCGATCGCCGCTCGCCCTCTGCGCGTTGAAATCACTTGCAATACTGGGCCACAAGTTCGATCGCAAGTTCTAAATGTCCACGTCGGCGCTGCAACGGCGAAGGTCTTATGGTTCAAAAGAGGCAAGTGGTTTAGTGAGGATATCCTCCGCAACTATCGGTCACGATTCTGGAGTATCGAAGCGCCTCCGTCGCCCGATGCTTATTTTTTTGGCCCCAAGGGCCGACTTCGCGACATTCCGATGGGGATTCTTGTCGCTCGCAATCCGTTTGTGCTACTTGATACACCTGCCGACCTAGAGAAAGACATCCGTAGCGGAACATGCAATCTAAAGATGGGGATCAGCAGCAACGGGAGCTGGCAGATGGACCCGAAAGCGGTATCTGCCCAAGAGAAGGGTCGGATCGTCCCGGCGGCAGGTCTTCGCTTCGATCTTGCCGATCCAGCAACTCCGTGGGTGCTCGCTGTCCTGTCGCAGAATCCCTGAGCGTCATATGAAACGACTATTTGGATCATTGATCCTTGATGTGATATTAGCTGCGCTCGCTGTAGCGGCAGCTTACTCCGTCGAGGAAACGGCTTATGCCTCTTCGAGCCAAAGTTGGACTCTTCACATTACAGTGGTTGGATTGGTTTGGTTTCTCCTAGTGGGCCTTGTACTTGCCGCCTTGTCCCTGACCAACGGGGCGTATTTGAACAGACACGCCGAGGAGAACATACCCGACCCGCCGAGCGTGCAAAAAGGAATCTTGCGTAGCTGGCAAGACAAAGCAGCCAGTCCTCTATAAGACGGTATGCCGCAACATTCGTCAGTGCTGTCTTTCTCTTGGTTTTAGGTATTCGTGGTTTGGGTCTTGAAGGGATAGTTTCGCCGGAACCCAGTCAAGTAGTTTTCTTACAACCCGAGAAGACGCCGCCGGAGAGGCCTACAGTGAGACCCGCGCTCACCGTATTCTTTGAGAATGGAAGCAAACAAATCCGGCGCCTTAACAAAGTGCTTATTGACCGCTTGGCAACAATGGCCGTCGCATTCGGCATCGGGTTATTGAGTGTCGAGTAATGCGAGTCCGCCCGATTTCGTGTGAATCATGAAACGAAGAACGTTGCTTTAGCCAATGACCGAGAACGTGCTGTTGAGGACGAAATCAAGCGGATCACAAAGGAGAGAGTGACTATTTCTCAGTCAAGCTGGGAAAAAGACCGCCTATGGTGGCAGTTCGTTGGCTGAGTGACACGCAACCGAATGGTGAACGACGATTAGCTGCGGAACCTTTCAACCGCCGAGTGGATATGGTGATAACGGACAAAGGAACCTGTGAGCCTCCGGCAGCTTCGTCGCAGCCCTTACACTAAGCTAGCTTTCCAGCATGCCGTGAGAGCATCCCTGCGACAACCAAACCGAGGCAGGTTTACGCTAACTCCGTTTGATCAGATCATGGACCAGATCATCCCAGCAGTCCCGCATAGCGTGCCAGAAATCATGCTCCGTCGGAACCCAGTGCGGCCTGCCCTCGGCCAGCATTTCGATCCTGCGCTCATCAATACAATCGAGGATGCGAAGTTGGTTTGCCATGGTGTGGTGATAGCGCGGGTTCTCGCAGCAAAATTTGTGGTACGCGAGGATTGTGGCAAGCACGTTGCGGCGCTCTGCGGCTTGGCTACGCTTCTTCATATCGCATGTTCGCCGCTTCCCATATGTGCCCTTCTCCCCGCCGTATTGCTTCCCTGCGTTCTTCGTCTCTCTGGGCGGCTCCTGACTTATGGTAGTGTTCCTCGACAAGAGCCATGTACTCCGCCTCAAGGTCGTCATACTTCGTCCACACGAAAGGAACCGCACGAACCTTGCCGCATTTCTTCCGAGAACAAATTTGGAGGTTGTGACGGGTGGGATCTTGCACCCAATGGCATTTGTGCTCGGTGAACAGTGATAGCGACTGAATTTCTTCTAGGTTCAACGTGTATTCGTTCGTGAACAGCGTCGTTGAGTTCTTGATAGGGTGTCGCCCGGTAATGGCGACGACATTCAGCTTGATCAGTTCATCGAGATTCCGCTGGGCCGCGCTATAAGAACAACACGCGAGCTTCGCAATGAGGGTCTGACCGGGCCAACAGACCCCGGTTTCGTTGTTGCTGAACTTCGCCAGCGTGTTCAGGACGGCCTTCATTGTGGCTGAAGGAAGAACGGCATCGGAAACGGCATCAGTGTATTTGTTACCCACGGCGCACCTCACAATGCTGAGAATGAGCCGTGACAGCTGACAGAGTGATCTTGGTTCTTTTCATATCGGTGTTCCCCCTATAGAGGGGGGCGGGATTGCAGATTTTGTCTTCATTGTCGAAATCGAATTCGTCACCGATGCGATTCGGTGAATACGTGGCCCATTACGCTGTATAGAATCACGAGCCGGGTGCGAATCTTCGGTGTTTCCCATCAAGGTCCGCCCGGCTCGTCGTGTCTTTGGGCATGATTCCACGGGTGGCCTACGAGTTGGTCACGACTGACGCCTCCGCTAGCAGGTAGCAGGGAACATACAGTACTGGTAGCTCCGAAGTGACCCACTGGTAGCGCGGCTTCTGATGGGGGTAGCTGAGAAGCGGTGTAGTGGTAGCAGAACGCTGTACTAACTCTTCACTCAACTCGTCAGAATATAACTCGTCAGAGAACTCGTCAGTCAGCTCGTCGTCGCTCGCTTCGCTCGAAGATCAAAGACAACAGCAACCCAAGAGCAACAGCCACAACCTCGAAGGGCTTCGCCCTCCGATCCACCCATCGGACTCCGTCCGAACCAGCCGGGGGACTTCTCGTCTCCCCGGACCCCCACGGCAGGCGTCGAGGACGCAGAGGTCGCTCCGCTCCATTTGGGAGAGTCCCCGGCGCGGCTCGCGAGCCGCTAATCAAATTCGCTGACGTTGTCGGAACCCAGTATTGGTAACCCAGCACGCAGGGTCACACACAAGGAGAACATCATGCTGGTAAAGAAATCTACACTCAAGTTGATGTACAAGGCAGGCAACAAGAAGGTCCAAGAACTGATTGACGGCGGCGTCTCGTTGGGTTTGCTCACCAAGGGCGACAACCGTGAAGAGATTCGCCTCGCCATGATGCGCGCCTTCGAAGTCAGCGACGACCGTTCATCGGGTCACGACGCAGAGAACCGCGCCTGCGACTACATTGACAGCTTCAAGAAGACCTCATCACATTCGAAGAGTTCGGTCCGCTTGAGCCGTACAAGGGTCGCTAAATGAACTGCTCCACGTGTAATCACAAACTCGTGACATCTGTCCTTCTTGCCGCGCGAAGAAGTCTTCGCCCAAACGCGCCAAGGCGTCACGCGAGAACGGCAAGAATGGTGGCCGTCCTAAGAAGCAACCGATATCTAATCCATTTACGCGGTGTGGTGCAGCCGACGCCGCCTGACAAGACGAGGTCGCTCCGCTCTCCACAAGAGGTCCCGTCCCGGCGCGGGTCTCACTTACCCCAGCGAATGCAGGCACGAGGATTGTGGCTTCGCCCGATTTGACAAGAGAGTCCGCTCGCCGCGCCGCGAGTTACGTCGGTTACGTTCCCCCCCTAACCCATCTCCACCATAATCAGAACTTGATCCGTTCCCAACTACACGCAGGCGATATGCTCTGATCACGCTCACCGTCGCGACGGTGTCAGCCTGCTCTCAGGATCATTCAATGGCAAAGAAAAAGCAGCGCAAATTGTCCGCTGAGGAACTCGCCGCCGCCAAACAGCAGTGGGCCGAACTTGAAGTCCAGCTTGATCAAGAGATGCAGATTCTCGGACCGAGCCGCTTACAAGCTGGTCGCATTCTTTTTCACATGAAGAAGTGGCTGAAAGACTGGAACTTGCTAAAAGGACGGCGCGGGCGTTGGGAGGCAACCTGCACGAAGCATGGAATTGACCGCAAGACTGCTGAGAACTGGATATGCAAATATCAAGAATATGCAGGCATTCCCGCTGGCGAATGGGTAGTGCAACCACCAGCGAAGCCGAAGGGCAAGAAATCCCGACAAGACTGGGAAAAGAATACGGTAAAAGCTACCGGATTAGCGGAGCCGAGCATCAACCCAGCGGACGACGAGGACTGTGATAGTAGCCGTGAGAAGCGGCTTGCTATTGAGTGCATCTTCGTTCTGACTATGGAGGAGAAGCACAGGTTCATGGACGCCGTGAATGCTCTCGGGCCGCTCGTCGCTACGCAGGAAATCTACAAGGCGGTCATCGCCGCTGCGCCGAAGGTAAGCGGAGGTGGGGCATGAAAGACGAAATGGACCCTGACGTTCGGGACGATGACATTCATCGGATGGAGCAAGAGGAGCCGCCGCGTCGTCATCCGGGTTTGAAGTATCAGGAGATTCGTCCGGTTCTCAAAGAGGGCGATTACAAAGACCTTAACGATTGTTTCTTACTGCCAGAACACGGGCCTCACGATATTCAACCGAATACCGTCTATTTTGACCCCGACCGCAAGCAAATCAAATTCCTGCTCCTCAAGAAAGTGCTAGTAGCGCCCTATATTCGCGCCCTTCTTGCGTTGGAAGGAGCACGATGGATTCAGAGTGACCGGGGTGCCGCTGACAGTCAACCTCACGCGAGAAAGGTCACGTGGGGATTCTTTCCACAGATACCCGGTCATATCGCAGGGCACGGCTACTATTCGATCCGCAGCAAGCCCACAATGGAACAGCCTCCGCTTGCCTACGACTTGAAGCCACTCGTGAAGGCAATGGATGCGTGTTTGCGAGAATACCTGCCCGAGTATTACCCGAAGGCGTTGCAGCATGCGATGCACGCGGAGCAGCGCGACGATGCGCCCGAGGATGACTGGACGCGGATTCCTAAAGCGCGGTTGCGTGAGCACGCAGCATACGACGCCAAAGTGAAAGCAGAGGCAGTTGATGGCCCTGATGAACCTCGAACAGATCGTCCCCTTGAATACAGACCTGACCCAGTTGGCTTGGTGAAAGGAATAGACGGGCCGTGGCCCGGCCATATTTACACGCTATGGGGAACAGTGTTCAGCACTCTGGAATTGAATAACCACATCGTGTTCAAGGCGCACGAGGATTCTCACAATATCAAAGGCGATCTCATCTGCATTACGGCCCTCGGCAATTGGGTTGGTGGACGGCTCATCCTCCCACGCTACGGCTACGGCGCTGACCTAGAAGCTACCGACCTGCTCATCTGCGACAACGCCAACGAGCTTCACGGGAACCTTGGCCCATTGATAGGAGAAAAAGGCATAGGAGAGAAAAACAAGGGGCGATTCAGCGTCGTGGCGTTTATGCACAGCAATGTGCTCAATTACGCGAACCGGGAAGGACAGTGGGCACCAAAGACTTCGAACAAGACTCCTGCCGCGACTCAAACTTCGGCCTCCGGCGCGTGAGGGCCACCCCTGCACTACTTACGGTCTCTTTTGACTCTCTTGAGGACCTACGCGAAGACCGCGAACGTGTCGTCTACAGCCTTCCGCGTCTCCGCGCTCCTCACGTCCGCTGCTTCCAAGTAGGCCAACGTCGTCTCAAGCGATGAGTGACCCAGTCGCTTCTGAATCGTCCTCGCGCTGACTCCGTTCTCGTGCTGGAGGGTCGCATATGTTTTTCTGAACTTGTGTAATCCGCACTCGTCGGGGTCCACTCCTGCCCGTTCTGCGACTTCCTTCAACATTCGGAGGAAATGACCCTGCGGCTTGCCTTTGCGGGTCGGGAAAATTAGCTTACTGGTCCTCGTCCTCTGCTTCAAAGCCTCCAAGAGATATGTGGGCAACGGAATCTCCCGTTCCTCGTAATCCTTCGGCTTGAACCCAAACTCCGAGTGCTCCCTCACGGTAAAGATTCCATCTTTGAAGTCCACGTCATCCCAAGTCGCATGCATGACTTCTTGGTCGCGGCATCCGGTCCCTAGGAAGAACTGAAATGTAATCCATTCGTCGGGCTTGGCCGCGCACATCAACAGCTTGAGGTCGTCAGGGTGGTACGCCTTGACCTTCTTCTCCACGTACTTGTGACGGACCGTGACATCCTTGATTTCGCTAGCCCGTAGGAATGTGACCACTTCCCCGACCCGATTGCTGATGGTTCGGTCGGACAATCCTTGCTGCTTTAGGCAGATGATGAAGTCTGTCAGGTCCTGCTTGCGGATGTCCTTGAGTCGGATTTTCTTGCACGACACCTTGAACTGGTTCAGCGCATAGCTGTAGCCCGCCGCTGTGGTCTCAGATTTCAGTGCCGTGATGTTGGCGAGGTACTTCTCAATAGCGTTTGCAAGGAGGAGCGTGCCTTCAGAGGTAGCGACGGACATGAATGGGGCCTTGCCCTGCTTCCACAGTGCCGCGTGCTTCAGATGAAGAGCAGCATTGGCTGGACCGTAATCGTTACCCACTGCTTCCCAAACACGGCGCGGCATGATGCTGCCGTCTCTACGCTGCTCCTGAATCTCGTACCTGAGGTAATAAACACCCTGCTGGGGTTTCGGTTTGGATGGCGTGGGGGCCTTGGCCTTGATGTACTTGCGACGCCCGCTGGCGTCGGCGATGCGGATGTAAAGACTGACTCCTTGCATTGGCTACTCCTATTGAGCCAATACTGCGGATCAATTGAGAGTCAGTGATTTCGGTAGCCGTTCTTGGTAGCCGGGAACTACGAGCTACGTAACGACTCGTGTTTACATGGGGATAGGAAGTATGGCGGAGAGAGTGGGATTCGAACCCACGTTACCCTTTCGAGTAAACACGCTTTCCAAGCGTGCGCCTTCAGCCACTCGGCCATCTCTCCCGCGACCATTCCGCTGTCACTAGACCTGCTGCAGGTGGTGATTGTGGGAAGCCATTGCGGGCGTGTCTTAATCGGCAAGTAAATACGCCGCGATCATCTCCGCTTTAGATTCTATGGTCGGGCAGGACAAACCGCAAGGCCATGACGGCGGGTTGGTTGAGATCAGAAAGTGTAATCTCTGTAACAGAACTGGGCCGGCAGAGCGCAGCCTTCCCAAAAGGAAGAGGATTCGGTGTGCAACTCTAGACGCGAAAGAAGGCAGCAGATCTTGCCGTTGTTCCGCGTCTCATATCTCCGTGGTAAATTTGATAAAGCGCCATGAAAGACATTGCCTCCTGGGCTCTAAACATCGCCACGCAACGCGGCGCTTCCTACGCGGACGCACGCATTGCCGACGACCGCAGCCGTGCCCTTTCCACCAAGAACGGCAAAGTCGGCGGTGTGCCGGACTCCGAGTCGTTTGGCATCGGCGTTCGTGTCATTGCCGACGGCGCCTGGGGATTTGCCGCGTCCGACGACTTGAGTCGTGCCGCGGTCGAAGCCACCGCCGCGCGGGCCGTCGATATCGCCAAGGCATCGTCGCGGGTGAAGCATCATGACATAAAACTGGCTCCGGAAAAACCGGTTGCCGCGGAATGGACTACACCTTTTCAGATCGATCCTTTTACCACTTCGGTCGAACAGAATATCGATCTGCTGCTGCAGATTGACTCCGAACTCCGCTCGGTTGCGGGAGTCACTCTGGCCGAGACCAATATGAATTTCCGCCGCGAGGAGCAATGGTTTATTTCTTCTGAAGGCGCCAACATTCATCAGACGAAATACACCACGGGTGTCGGCTACGCGGCCTACGCCTTCGCCGGCAGCGAGATTCAGAAGCGCTCCTATCCCAATTCCTACGGCGGGCAGTGGCAGAACAAAGGATACGAACTGATTGGCGAGTTGAAGCTATTGGAAAATGCCCGCCGCGTGGGCGAAGAAGCCGTCGCCTTGCTCAAAGCCGAGCAGTGTCCGGAGGGCGTGTTCAACATCATTCTCGACGGCTCGCAACTCGGGCTGCAGATTCACGAATCGGTGGGCCACCCTATTGAACTCGATCGCGTGCTGGGCATGGAAGCGAACTTCGCCGGAACTTCCTTTCTCACCTTCGACAAACTCCGCACTCTGCGCTATGGCAGCGAACTCGTCAACGTGGTCGCTGACGCCCGCCAGGAGCATGGGCCGGGCCTCGGGACCTTCGCCTTCGACGAAGAGGGAGTCCCCGCGCAATGCACACCCATCATTACCAATGGCTTGTTCACCGGATATCTGAGTTCTCGCGAAACCGCGCACACCATCGGCATGAATCGATCCGGTGGGACGCTCCGCGCCGAAGGCTGGAACCGGTTGCCGCTTATCCGTATGACCAACATCAGCATTCTTCCCGGCGAAAAGCCGCTGACGCGCGAGCGCCTCATCGCGGATACCGACGGCATCTACATGGAAACCAATAAATCGTGGTCGATTGATGATAAGCGTTACAACTTCCAGTTCAGCTGCGAGTTGGGATGGGAACTGAAGAACGGCAAGCGCACGCGCATGCTAAAGAACCCCTCATACTCAGGAATCACAACGGAATTCTGGAACGCAATGGACGCGATCTGCTCGCGAGACGAGTGGGTAGTGTGGGGCACCCCGCATTGCGGCAAAGGTCAACCCCAACAGGTCATGGGAACGGGGCACGGCGCGGCGCCGGCTAGGTTTCGCAATATCAAAGTGGGAAGTGCGTACAAGGGGACGTTATGACTGCGGCACTTAGCGGTTAGCATTTAGCCCCCTGATCATTGTTCTTAAAAGTCGCCACAGAGCGTTTCATGGCCAAGTGCTAAGTGCCAACTGCTAATTGCTGAATTCGGAATGCTGAATCCAGATAAAGCCGCCGACATCTTCGAACGTATCAAGCAGCATTCGACTGCCGAAGAAGTCGAAGTCCTCTTCTCCGGCGGAAAAAGCGCGCTCACCCGCTTCGCCAACAACATCATTCATCAAAATGTTGCGGAAGAAAACTACGTAATTTCTGTCCGAACGGCGTTTGGCGGACGGACGGCCCGTTCGACAACCAACAAACTTGATGACGAAAGCTTGAAGCGAGTTGTGCAATCGTCAGAGAGGCTAGCGAAAGTTCAACATTCCGATCCTGACCTGTTGCCCATACCTGATCCATCTGGCGCAGCAGGCATTCCTCCCAGCGAAGGATTGCCCACCCGTCACTTTGCCGAAACCGCCGCCATCACACCAGTTCAGCGTGCGGAAACCGTCAAGAAAATTGTGAAGATCGCGGAGCAGCACAATCTCACGACCGCCGGCATCGTCGCAACCGCCGAGACGGTTGAAGCGGTTTTCAATTCGCGCGGCTTGGCCGACTGGCACACGCAGACTTCCTCGGAAATTTCGATCACCATGCTGGCCCCCGATTCCTCGGGTTGGCAGAAAGCCAATTCCCCCAACGTCGCAAACCTTAATGCCGCTGCCCTGGCAGAAATCGCGGCCCGCAAAGCATTTGAATCTGCAAGCCCGCGCGAGATTCCCGCCGGGAAATACACCGTCATTCTTGAACCGGCCGCCGTTCTCGACATTGTCGGCTTCATGTTCTTCGACTTTGGCGGACTCTCCATTCTCGACCTGCGCTCCTTCCTGAATAACCGCGTCGGAACCAAACTCTTCGGCGAGAACATCAATATCTGGGACGACGTTGCTCACCCACTGCAATCGGGCCCACCGTTCGACGGCGAAGGAGTGCGCCGTCAGAAAGTGCAACTGGTCGAAAACGGCGTGATCAAGCGCCTGGTGTATGCCCGCGCCACAGCCGAGAAGATGAAGCGGTCGGAACACCGAGACAAAGTCGGTCCCATCGCGCCCGACGGGACACGGCTTCCCGCTGCCGAACGAAATGGGCGAAGCCCCTATGAACATCGTGCTCGGCACAACGCCCCAGCCAATATCTATTGACCAGATGATCGCCTCGACCGAACGCGGCGTGCTGGTGACGCGCCTCTGGTACATCCGTGAAGTCGATCCTTACGAGAAAATTCTCACCGGCATGACCCGCGACGGCACTTTCTATGTGGAGGACGGCAAAATCCGACACGGAGTCCGCAATTTCCGTTTCAACCAAAGCCTTATTCAAATGCTCTCCAACGTCGAAGCTATGGGAACTCCAGTACGCGCCAGCGGCGAGGAATCGTTCGACATGGTAGTGCCGGCGATGAAGATCCGGGACTTTAACTTCACGGAAGTAACAAAATTTTAAGGGCAGCACTTAGCACTTGGCATTTAGCCCGCTCGTCGTTCGCTTTATACTTTCTACAGCAACGATGTGAGCATTTTCCTTAATTGCAACAACTCGCCTGCGAGGCGGCGATAATCCGCATCCTCGAAGAAATCCAAGTCACGCGCATTCTGACGGCGCTCAACGATCCACAACTCCCCCGCAAGTTCATGACCCACAAGAATTTAACCCTAACAGTTCCATGACTTCGGTAACTTTGCAGCCTTGGTTCCCGGGTATAGTCTTCCCTCGTAATGTCCAACATTGGCCCATTCGTCAAGAAGGCGAATCCGGATATACTCCCGGAGAAGACAGACGCCTCGCTGGCACCCGAATTGGCGAACCCAGAAGCTGCAGATCGCAAGGGCAGCCGTGGTCGCTATCCGGAAGTGCAGAGTGCGAAGCGCTTTCCGATCAAGCTGCCGATTTCTGTAAAATCGAAGACAGGCGAGAGCCATACTGAAACCCAGAACATTTCCGCCAATGGCGTTCTGTTCCAGATGGTCGATTCCGAAATGCCGGTCGGCTCCATGGTAGACTTCACCATTTCGCTGCCCGCCGATGTCGTGGGCGCGGAGGCCGACGTGAGGCTGGATTGCCGCGGCCGCGTAGTGCGTAGTTTTGAGGATAGTGGCCGCCGCGGCGTAGGCGTGGTCATTGATGAGTATCGGTTTGACCGCGCTGAACGGCAAGGAGACTGATGGCGAGCACTCCGGTAACCGCGAGAGTCGACGTCGAGCAGCCGCATCCGGCTGACGCCAACGGCCAGTTCATCCGCGTGATCGTGGCGGACACGCAGGCCATCTTTCGCGCCGGTTTGCGCAAGATCTTTGCTCTGGAAGACGATGTTCGCGTGGTGGGGCAGGCCGAAACCCTGGCCCAGACCTTAACCGCCGCCAAGAAGTTTTCCGCCGACGTTCTGCTTTTCGAGGCTGCCATCGCCGCCAATCCAATCGAAGCGGTTTCCGATCTGGTGCGGCAAAATCCCGCGCTTCGTCTGGTGGTCATTACCACTGAGCCCGATCAAGATCTCACCCTGGAATTGTTTCGCCGGGGCGTGCATGCCATCGTCTCGCGCGAGGTTGAGCCCGAACTACTGGTCGACTGTCTGCGCAAAGTATCAAAGGGTGAGCCATGGTTAGACGGCCGCGCCACCCAGTGGGTGCTCGAAGCCTACCGCACTCAGGGCTCGCGCGCCGGGGCTCCTCGGCCCAAGGTGCAGTTGACGCCGAAAGAAACCCTGATCGTTTCCTGCGTCACCCAGGGCATGAAGAACAAGGAAATCGCAACCCGCGTCGGAACCACCGAACAGGTGGTCAAGAATTATCTGCGCAAGGTGTACGACAAGTTGGGCGTAGCCGATCGTCTGGAGCTGGCCCTCTATTGCCTGAACAGCCGTATCCTCGACAGTTCCATCAAGGATGGCCCACCCAAGCCACCCTCCATTCCTGTACCGCCCCCCAACGGGAACGCAGCCACAGCATTGCCCGCGCCCCCGCCCACTCCAGAAGAAGTTTCCTAATGTAGGCGCGAGCGTCCTCGCTCGTGCTCTCTTGCCCAGATCTTTCCCTTAGCTCAGAATGACAGCGATTAGACTTCCCCACTTACGGAAAAGATCTGCGCCGGACGAAGGAATCATGGTCATCTTGCTGATGGGAGTGTCGGGCGCAGGAAAGACGACAGTCGGACAGCTGCTGGCATCTCAACTCGGATGGGAGTTCGTCGATGGAGACGATTACCATCCGGCAACGAACATAGAGAAAATGCGGGCCGGGATTCCCCTGACCGACGCCGACCGCGCACCCTGGCTGGAGACTCTGCGTGCCCTGATCACCGGATGGATTGCGGCGGGAAAAAATGCGGTACTAGCATGTTCGGCCTTGCGGCGCGCATATCGAGAAAGATTGCAAATCGCACCGGAAGTGCGGATCGTCTATCTGAAAGGAACGCCTCAGTTGCTGCAGCAGCGCCTGCACTCGCGCTCCGGACACTTTATGACCGAGCGAATGCTGAACAGCCAACTGGCAGCGCTGGAAGAGCCAGAGTACGCCGTGGTGGTCGATATCGACTCGCCGGCCGCGAAGATCGCCGCGGAAATCCGCGCAAGGTTAACGCTACCGGAAAAAGTGTAAGCCGAAGCCAAGTGCCGAATGCTAAGTCCCGCCCTCAATGACCTCTGATTCTCTAATCCCCCGCCGCTTGCGCCTTGGATGCCGCGCTCCCACTGCCAATTCGCATCCCATAGAACGAGCGGTAGACAAAAAAGAACGAAATCAAAAAGAACACAACTGCCAGCAGATTCGTCAACCCGACATTGGTTTCGGTCAGCCTCACCGCCAACTCCACCGCCAGCAACCCGAACAGCGTAGTGAACTTGATCACCGGATTCAGCGCCACCGACGAAGTATCTTTGAAAGGATCGCCCACCGTATCCCCGATGACCGTGGCGTCGTGCAGCGGCGTGCCTTTCTGTTTGTATTCGACTTCGACAATCTTCTTGGCGTTGTCCCAGGCCGCGCCGGCGTTAGCCATGAAGATCGCCTGATACAAGCCAAATATCGCAATTGAGATCAAATACCCGATGAAAAGAAACGGCTCGATGAAAGCGAATGACAGTGTAGCGAAAAACACCGCGATGAAGATGTTCAGCATGCCCTTCTGCGCATACTTGGTGCAGATCTCCACCACCTTTTTGCTGTCGGCCACCGAAGCCTTGGTGGCCCCTTCCAGCTTGATATTCGCCTTGATGAACTCCACCGCGCGGTAAGCTCCAGTGCTAACCGCCTGCGTGGACGCGCCTGTAAACCAGTAAATAATCGCGCCTCCGCTGATCAGCCCCAATAAAAACGGCGCATGCAGCAACGACAATTTCTCAACATTCTGCGTCAACCCATTGGTCAACGCCATAATGATGGAAAAAGTCATCGTGGTCGCGCCCACCACCGCCGTCCCAATCAAAACCGGTTTCGCGGTTGCCTTGAACGTGTTGCCCGCACCATCATTTTCTTCCAACAAGTGCTTGGCCCGCTCAAAGTTCACATTGAAGTTGTAATCCTTCTTAAGTTCGGCTGCGACGTTAGGCACCTGCTCGATCAGCGAAAGCTCATACACGGATTGCGCATTGTCCGTCACCGGACCATAAGAATCCACCGCGATCGTCACCGGTCCCATCCCCAGGAAGCCGAAGGCCACCAACCCGAAGGCGAAAACCGGCGCCGCGATCATGGTCGCTGCCGCCGCCAATCCCATGGTGCTCATGTAATACCCAATCGACATCAAAAACACCATCGACAATCCCAAATAGTAGCCACTGAAATTCCCCGCCACAAAACCCGACAAAATTCCCAGCGACGCCCCGCCTTCCTCCGCCGATTTCACTACCTCCCGCACGTGTCGCGACTCGGTGGAAGTAAACACTTTCACCAACTCAGGAATGAGCGCACCCGCCAGCGTCCCGCACGAGATGATCGTCGCTAGCTTCCACCACTGCGTCGTATCGCCTCCAATATCCGGAACAATCACGGCTGAAACGATGTAAGTCAGAATGATCGAGACCACCGAGGTCACCCAGATCAAAGATGTCAGCGGCGATTCGAAATTCATCACATCCGCATCCGCAAAGCGCGACCGCGCCACCGCGCTGTTCAGGAAGTACGCCGCCGCACTCGAAACCAGCATCATGATGCGCATCACGAAAATCCACACCAGCAACTGCACCTGCACGGTTGGACTCTTCACGCCCAGCAAAATGAACGTGATCAGCGCCACTCCGGTTACCCCGTAGGTTTCAAAGCCGTCCGCCGAGGGCCCCACCGAGTCGCCCGCGTTATCACCCGTGCAGTCCGCGATCACGCCCGGGTTGCGCGCGTCATCTTCTTTAATCTTGAACACGATCTTCATCAGATCCGACCCGATGTCCGCAATCTTGGTGAAGATCCCGCCCGCAATTCGCAGCGCAGCCGCTCCCAGCGATTCGCCGATAGCAAATCCAATAAAGCAAGGTCCGGCGTAATCCCCGGGAACAAACAGCAGGATGAAAAGCATCATCAGCAACTCAACGCTGATCAGCATCATCCCGATGCTCATCCCAGCCTGCAGTGGAATGCTGTAAATCGGATACGGCTTGCCGCGCAACCCGGCGAACGCCGTGCGCGAGTTCGCAAACGTATTCACGCGGATGCCGAACCACGCCACTCCGTAGCTGCCCGCAATTCCCACCAGACTGAACGCCAGAATAATCGGCAGCGTGGTCATGACCGGCTTTCCCGGCACCGGCGACAGCACACCAAAGTAGAGAACGATTACCACCGCAATGAATACCCACAGCAACAGCAAAAACTTGCCCTGCGTGATCAGGTAGGTCTTGCACGTCTCATAAATCAATTCCGAAACTTCCAGCATGGCTCGATGTACCGGCAGATTCTTGAGCCGCATATAAATCGCCAGCCCAAAACCCAGGCCAGCAATGCAAAACAGAATTCCGATCATCAGCAAGTTGTGCCCATCCATGCCCAGGAATGAAACCGTAGAAAGGTCGGGAAGTTTCAGGCTGGCCTCGCCGCCCGTCTCCGGAGCAGGCTGGGCCAAAGCCGCCGACGTGCCTAAAATGACAACCGCAACAATCGATGCCAAAATATTCGCCCGCCTCCGGGCGGACCGGCATCCTCGGGACGCAACATTAGCGAGCCAGGTGCGCATAGGAAAGCCTCCACTCATTGAACGTTATATAAGGATGACTACGGATTCAGGTCCTTGACCGGCAAGGTTTCTCGACGCTCTCTCAACTGAGCGCGGGAGCGCATGGCCGGAGTTCCGAACACGCTTCCACTGTGCAAGACTAGAACAGGGATGCTGAGCTTGGCCGCGTCGGATGTCAGTGTGCTGCCGGGCAGGGAATTACTCTCTCCCAAAACCGATGGCACGAGACCAATTTTTATAACACGTTAGAGATATCAGGTCAAACCCCGGCGGTTCCAAATTGGGCTAGAATCAACCCGCGACTATCGCCCGAATACTCCGAAAGCTCCCAGTGTCTGCAAGCTTTGCCTCGTCCAACCCGACCCAATGTTATTCGAGAACGCACCCTGCACCCCACTGAAGTTGTTGTTCCACACGTCGTACGTATCCTGATGTTGCGGCGAGGGCCGCAGCACCACCCAATACATCGTCCCTTTCTTGACCTTGATTCCCGCGGCAAACTTTCCAGTCTGCACCGTGCAGCAACTCCCAAACGTCGGCAAATTAGAGAAACGCCAAGTGTGAAGCGCTTTTCCCGGTCTGTGATTGTTGTCCTCATTCAGGCTCATCACCAGGCTATTGGTGCCCTGGACATACGTCGCGCCCACTTCAATCTCAGTCACAACGTGGTCGGCCTTCGGCCGGAATCCGCACCCCACCCATTGCGGCCAGGGCTGCCCCGCATCCGTGCCCAGAATGCCATACCCAGCAATCGCGTTATACACGCTGTTGCCCTTTCCCAGATTGCTGTAGATCGTCACCAATTCCGGGGATGGGGCGACTGCAGGGACAAACGCCTGCGACGGAGCCTTCATCAAAACGGTCGTTTCCCCACCGTTGATGCTGATAACTCCGTCGCCCGCCTGTGCCCAAGCAGCCGCGTTCACAAGCGCCAACACACCCAAGCAAATCAGCACTCCGAATAGCGTTTTTCTCGTCATCGTCCCCCCAGTCGAGATTCATCAGCAGCTTTCCGTTGGCATTCTACCTGCAAAAATCTTCCGTGCCCAATGCCGAGTGGGGATTGACAACGAGGATTGGAGAAAAGGTCGTAAACCCCGGGCCCTGGCTTGCTGCGTCGCGCAATAAGATAAAGCACGAACATGACCTATACAGAATGTCCGCCTGGGGAACAGCAGAAAGGGTGGACCACCCCTACCGCAAGTCCAAACAATCGCTAAGCCGCCGTCGACTTCTGCATATGTTTCATATAGCTTTCCATCGACTGTGTCAGTTGAGCATCCACCTCGTCCGCAATGGTCATGACGTCAGGTAACACCAAGCTGAAGTCCAGACAGTTCACATTGCTCTGCAATGTCCCAAAAACGGTCACTTGCAGTATTCGCGATTCATGCACCAGCATTGCGGGAGTGTAGCCTTGTTGCTGACGCAGCTTGCCATGGGCTACGGCAGCCGCGGAAAACAGGGCATCGCTGTCGTTTCGGTCGCCTTGGGCCCGCTCAATCGCAGAATCAAATCCTCAAGCAGCTTAGGAAGATGCCCCATCCGTTCCTCGTCGCCGAGCGGCACTTGTGTCAGTTCACTACTCTGCTTCGCCCGCGCCAACCACTCTTCAATGATGCTGCCGGCGCACCGCTGCAGTACTGCACCCACGCATTCCTTGTCCACCCGTGTCGCAGATCTCCGGCTGACCACTCGCTCTCGGATGAGTTCGGCGAACTGCCCAAACTCGAATGGTTTCGCCACAATTTCGTCCACCTCTGAAAGCATGGCTGCCGTAGCGCTTTGCGTATCGGGGTAGCCGCTGACTATGATTGTCAGCGTCTTCGGCTGGGAATGTCGCATCGCTGAGACCACTGTAAGCCCATCTCCCGGATCGGGCATGTGCAGGTCGGTAATCAGCACGTCAAAGTTCTCCGTGGCAATGCATTTCAGAGCCTCCGGCACGCTGCCCGCGGCAACCACGCTAAACCCTTTACACTCAAGACATTGGCTCGTCATGGCGAGCAGGTCGCGATCATCATCCACGAGTAGAACTCGATGCCCATTTTGTTCCTTAGCCGCAATCATAACCTCGCCCCTTGTCACGAATATTGCCACTCTACTGCCAAAAATATTTTTAAAGCTGTTCAATTCTGAACAGGTGAACCCTCTTCGTAAGCTGTAGGATGCTCTTTTGCTTCAACAGATAAAACAAAATGGCTGCTTACGGCATAACAGCAGCCGTTAGCCGGTGCGCTGGCAAACCCCACCACCCCACCCAGCGCACCCCTCCCTCTAAGAGAAACCGCATTCCGGCGCCAGTTCCATGTTGAATCTCTGAAAAAGGGAGCTAGTCGTGAAGAATGACATTAAGAAGTGAACTGTGGACTTGCAGCCCGCCGTTGTAATGGATGAACCCCAGCTTCCTGAACCGGTTCATGAAAAAATTCACCCGTGAGCGGGTTGTCCCCACCATCTCCGCCAGAGTGGTTTGGCTGATCTCCGGAATAACCCTCTCCGGCACTCCTTCTTTGCCGAAGTGAGCCAGCAACAAAAGGACTCGCGCTAACCGCTTCTCGCTCGAATTAAAGAGCTGGTCAACCAGGTCTTCCTCATAACGGATGTTCCGGGCCAACAAATAGGCCACGAACATATCGGACATCTTGCGTTCCCGATGCAGAGCTTGCATCATGACTTCCTTCTCAATTCGCAGAATGTCACAATTCGTAATCGCACTGGCCGACCCCATGCGCAGGGGCTGCCCTGCCAGGCAGCCTTCCCCAAAAAAGTCGCCATCCCCTAATATGCCGATGGTCGCTTCCTTACCGTTGCCGGATATTACGGTGAGCTTGATCTTGCCTTTGTGGATGTAAAACACTGCATCCGTCGCATCCCCCTGCGCGAAAACAGTTTGCCTCTTATCAAAATGCAAAACTCGCCTGCCCTCACCGATGGTCGAGAGGAACGTGTCCAGATTGAAAGTGTGCTTCATCTCTCGCATTATGCCCATACTAGACCGCCTTCGCCGCTTTGTCACCGTCAGTGACATCCAGGCTGGATTCTAGACACAAGCGCCAGACGGCGCAAGCAATTTTCTCTTCGATTCCGAGGCAACCCGTGTGATGGAGGACGGGCGTCCCCTCCCGTCCGGCTTTGCACCTTGCGGTCGAAGGAACAGCGCTTCAGCGCTGCGGCAAGTGCATTATTTTGAATCCGGCTTTAGCCGCTTGACGTCCCGGCTATTGGCGGGAAATGAGTGTTCCCGCAGCCTCTGACCCTGTATTTGAGCGGTCGTCAAGTAGGTTAACTTAGCGCTGAATGGATCCCTCCATTGCCAATTCGTGAAGTCCGGCGCGCCACGAACCAGCCTCAGAAAATCAGCTTCAAAGCCATCTGCATCTGCCTGGGCGCGTAAGCATTCGTGGCCCGTAGAGGATTGCTCGGAATCTGAAAATGACCGGGATAATAATTGACTCCAAGTTCGTTGCTGATCTTCACGAAGTACGCTGTATCGGCCTCCAGACCGTCTTGCGTAATCAGCACCCGTTTGTTATCGCGATTCAGCAGGTTAAACGATTCCAGAATCAGATCGACCTTCACTCGCTCGCCAACATACAGGCGCCGAGTCAAACGCGCGTCCGTGGTTGCGTAATCGGGTCCGATGAACGAATCGCGCCCTACTCCCGGAAGCCGGTCATTGATGTCGTTGCCGTCTTGATTGGCATCGCCCGAAACCATCACGTTCTCCGGCCTCCCACTGCCAAATGTAAGTACTCCAGCCAGCTTCCAATCGTTGAATATCCGCGCCAGTAAGGGCTGCTCGCGCCCGAAAAATTTGGGGTCGGCGATCCACGCGAACATCAGGCGCTGCCGCTGGTCGGTTACGCTGAGACCCTGTTCGGCGGCCGTGTTATAGGAATTCTGCACCACCGCGGGTTGTCCTGCGACCAGCGCATCCTGTCCATCGTCGATGGCTTTCGCGAAAGTGTAGGCCAGCCGAAAGTACAGCCCGCTCGTCATCTGCCGATGAATGGAGAAAGTCATCCCGTTGTATGTGCTCGATGCCGCGCTCTCGAAAACGTCGATGGCGCCCAGTTGAGGAATCGGGCGAGCCAGCGGATTGATGCAAGGTGGAAACGGGCAAGTGAAGGACGGTGTCATCTGCCAGGTGGAAAACGAATCCACGTTGTAGAACGTCCCTAGAAAGTTGATGCCCGAAGCGTCATACACCGGATACTGCACGTTCACCGGTGGCGGCAGGTTCACATCGCGCGCCCGGATCAGATCCACGCCATGCACATACATGTAAGAAACGCCCACTGCCAAACGGTGGGCCACCTCCTGCTCCAGGCTGAGACTGGCCTGCTCCACTTTCGGCGTTTTGAAGTTTGACGAGAATGCCGAAATGCCGCCCTGCGAATATTGCTCCAGGCTCGGCGGCAATGTGCAAGAGGTCGCGCTCAGCGGGCAATTGACCAGCGAATTCGGATATTGCGGGAACACCTGATGATCGTAATAATTGGAATTGTTCAGAAACAGATTGGCGGAGCTGAATCCGTTGTCAGTCGTAACGGTTGAAGTATAAATCTGCGGAATGCGCGTGTAGAACCACCCGTATCCCGCTCGCACCACCAGCGGATGCTCGCTCCCGAACGAGTACGCCAGGCCCACGCGCGGCGCAAAATTGTCCGGATTGTAAGGAATCTTGCCCGAATCCGGCCACAGCGGATTAGTTAACAGTCCTTTTTTAGTGAAGGTCTGCAAGTCGTAACGTGCGCCCACGCTGATGGCAAGATGATCGCTGGCGCGGATTGTGTCCTGCAAAAATCCGGAATACTCGTTGGTGTCCGGATGGCTCGACTGCGAACCGAAATTCTGAATGTAATATTTCGGCACGTCGTGGGCATACGCCCGTAACGGCGTCAACAGCAAGCCCGCTTCCTGCGGTTCGAACGTAAACGGATCCACTTTAATCAGATCGAAGATGTATTCTCCTCCGGACTGCGTCGGGAAATAGTTGTAGATCCACGTGAGCAGCGCGTCGCCGCCGACCTTCCACGAATTCCGCTTGCCTTCCAAACTGATAGTCTCCGTGAGCTGCAGACGATGCTCGCGAGTTTGCCGCGGCAGAATATTCGACCGTCCGAAGCCATCGACAATGCTGCGCACCACGGTCAGAGGATCGGTGGCATTGGTGCTCGACTGCTGCAAATCGCGCGAGAACTGGGCCCGCAAATGGCTGATCAGCCGCCACGAAAACGTGCTGGTCAGCGAAACCGATCCGGTTTCCGTGAATACCTGCTGCTCTCCATTTTCGCTGATGGCATTGGTAGTCAGCGGACTCGACGGGTCCAGGAAAACATTGTTTAGCCCGGAATACCGCGAAGTACTGATCCGCGTCGAAAGCATCTCATGCGGCGAGAGCGTGAAATCCAGCTTGAAAAACCCCGCATTGCCCATCATCTTCGAGGGGTACGTACCGGCAAGGCTGGACAACCGGCTGGCGGCCGCGAACACCACTGCCTGATCGCTGGCCTCATAGTCGCCGGCATGCAATGGTTCTTGCCCCGCTTGTGGCACAACTTGCGAGCTTCCATCCAGAAAGCGCACCACCGTAGGAACGTGAAAGACATGCTGATCGAGTCCGCCAAAAAAAAACACCCGGTTATGGCGCAAAGGACCACCCAGCGTGAAGCCGAATTGCTGCTGCGACGAACGTGGCTTGAAATCGAGCAACGGCTGGGTCGCCCCGAACGCGCTGTCTCGAAGGAAATAAAAATCCGTCCCGTGAAGCTGATTCGACCCGGATTTCGTAACCACATTAATCACCGCCCCTCCGGCCCGTCCCAATTCCGCACCGTAGGTATTCGACGAAACCCGGAACTCCTCCACCACTTCGTTGGAAAACTGGTAAGGCGCGCGATAACCTCCCCGTGCCTGCGCGAAGAACGCATTATTGTTGTCCGCCCCGTCGACCAGGTAGCTGGACTGATACCCGCGGATTCCGCCAAAAGCCAAATCACCATTCGAGCTCGAAGTCAGCCCACGCGGGTCTTGTGTCACTCCCGGCGTTAAAAGCGCGAGGTCGGTGAAGCGCCGCCCGTCCAGCGGCAACTCCTCAATCGCCCGCTTGTCCACCAGCGACGACACGGCATTCGATTGGCTTTCCACCAAAGGCGGCTCACCAGCGACGGTAACCATCTCCTTGGCTCCCCCAACCTGCAACTTGAACTCGATCTCGGTAGTTGCCCCCACATCCACGCGCAGCTTGGGTGCGAGCTGCGGAGACATGTCCGGAGCCACGGCCCGCGCCGAGTACTCCCCCGGCGGCAGCAACTCAAACACAAATTGTCCTTGAGAATCGCTGGTGACAAAGTAGCGAAAGCCCTGGGCCTCATCTACCAGCGCGATCGAAGCATCCACAATCCGGCTGCCCATCGAATCGCTCACCGTTCCGCGAATCGCCCCCGTAGAAGCGTCCTGCCCGAACCCAAAAATGCCGAGCAGGAAGATAAGACAACCATGAACACAAACCCACGAATACAAAACGCGCGGCATCGGACCTCACCCACAAAATAAAGGTGAGTCCAGACTCGACGGGAGACAGTTTCTATATAACACCGCTCACCTCGCGCAGTCTGTGCGGTACCGCTATTTCTTTTGGAATTTGTCCCGACGCGGGAATGCGATCTCAACCATGGAGGACGGGCGTCCTCGCCCGTCATAGCATGCACAAAAGTGTGAGCGCCGGCCGGGTGCGTGCACAACGTCACATCAAATCTTTTACACCGATCACCAGAAGGTCACAATCATTGATCCGCACCAGCACAACCTCGCCGGAGGCGTAGCTTCCATAACCTGGTCCCCTGGTCTGGTCTGTCTCTCAGGGACTTGGCCGGCGGGACGCCTGGCCTTCACCATCAGCGTGCCAACCTCCGCTGCACCAACTCTTCCACCCGGCTCAAAACTTCGTCTTCAGATAACGTGGTGGAATCGACAACGAGCGCATCGGCCGCAGCCACCAGCGGCGATGCCGCCCGGGTCCGGTCACGCCGGTCGCGCTCGCGCAACTCCGCGACCGTGGCCTCAGCCGCGCTTCCTCGCAGATTCCGCTGCTGCAGGCGCCGCTGCTCGCGAACCACCGGATCAGCATCGAGAAAAATCTTGACATCGGCGTGGGGAAAAACTTTGGTCCCAATGTCGCGCCCTTCCATCACCACTCCGCCGCCCGCACCCAGTTCCTGCTGCCGCGCCACCATCCACTCCCGCACCTGCGGATGCACGGAAACCCGCGACGCCCCCGCGGTCACATCGGTCTCACGCACCCGCTGGGTCACGTCGCGTCCATCGAGCAAAACCCGAGTCCCGCCCGAAGTCGGCTCCAACTGGATCCGCGAATCATGCGCCACTTTCGCCAGCGCAGCTTCATCGTCAAACGAAATATCCCATTCGATGGCCTTCAGCGCCAGCGCCCGATACATCGCCCCACTTTCCAGGTTGGCATAACCCAGTTTTCGCGCCAGCCGGGACGCAATGGTGCTCTTGCCCACGCCCGCCGGTCCGTCAATGGCAATGATGAGTTTCCGAGGTTGAGGAGGGTTCATCGTGAACGAATGATTCTACACGTTCGAACCGGAATAGCTCGGTACTGTCTCTGGTTTGGCTGGAGCGGCCTGGCGTTTTGAAGGGGGACGGCACCCGCTCTCTTCTGCGTTCTGCGCGGAAGGGTAGGAGTCGAGAAAGCAGACAGCCCGAGCTCTCCCCGGTCTAGAAAAAACATTCTGAACTCTGTCATCCCGTCTATAACAACGACGGCGGTGTCAAGGGCGTACGAGAGCGTCGACGCTTTGGGTTTTAAAGCAGCGCCATTTCGCTCTCGTTGAGGTTTTGACTTTTTCACGATGACCAAGACTCGCGCATGTAACGTTGAATCACGGATGGCAGCTTGTGCTCCACCAACCATCTATTCGGTCCCTACTTCCGACCATGATTGCTCGTTCAAACTCCCCGACGATTCAGGGAGGCAGGGCGCCCACTCAAACGGACGGCTCTAACCCTCAGCCACAGGATGACTCGGGCTGCCCCGCATGCGAGTGGCGAATACGGCTGTTGGTTTCTCCACATCCAATACAGCCGCACCGCCAGTTTGCGCGCCACCATCACCTTGGCCACAGAAGAATGTTTTCTGTGTTTCAGCCTCTGATAGGCGCGCTTCAACTCTGGTACCAGACGGGCTGCGCTCTGGCCCGCCTCCACCAACAGACTGCGTAACATCGGATTGCCTTGCTTGCTGATCGATCCCAATCGCTGCCGGCCGCCGCTGGAATGCTCGGCCGGATTCAGCCCCAGGTAACTGACCACCTTGCGACTGCGCACAAAGCGTCCGATCTTTCCCAGGGTGAGCGAATAGGCCAGAGCGGTAATCGGCCCTATACCGGGATGGGTCTGGAGCAACTGGGCCACGCGGTCTTTCTTGGCGGCTTCGCTCACCGCCTGGTCCAGCTTCTCGATCCTTGGATCCAGATCGTCCAGCAACGAGAGCAACTCTTCCCGCCGCTGGGCGGTCCAACCGGTCAGCGCCAGCTCTTCCAGCAGCTTCCTTCCGGCCGCCGTCCACAGCTTGTGCTTTTGCTGCACGCCCTGGTTCAGCGCCAGATGTTGCAACTGGTTCTTCACCTGCCGCCTCATCCCCACCAGCTTGTGGCGATGCAGCAGCAACTGCCGCAGATCCCGCTGCTCCGGGCTCGGCACCCAAATCCGCGGAAACCGTTTCTCCAGCAGCAACTGCAACAACAGCTCCGCGTCTCTTCGGTCGGTCTTCTGCTTGCGCACTTCCAAGGCTCGGATCTTGCCCGCGTCTCCCAACCACAGCGGATGTCCCAACTGGGCCAGCAGACGCTCGAACCACAGCGTGTTCCCGCAAGCTTCCATGCCTACTAAAACCGGCCCGGGCAACTGGCTATAGAAATGGACCGCTTCTGCCGGGGTCAGCTTTTTTTCGCTTTGCTCTCCGGTTTCGGTGTCGACCATGGCAATCGGTTGGAAACTCGGATGGAAATCACAGCCTATAATCTTCATTGGCGGCTCCTTTCGCTCCGAGTCTTGGTTCGTCGCAAAAACTCAAGTGTACTCGGTGCCCGCGAGGAGCCGTCGTTGTTATCCAATCAAAACGCGGCGTACTTCAGCCGCGTGAGGGATCTCCCATAGATACGGCTAGTGTTACTGGACATCTATAGCAGTTTTCGGGTTGCTATATAGGGAAACCATGGGGAGGGGGAGGGCACGGCTTCAGCCGTGCCGCCAGGGCTGTAGCGGGTTCCGGCTTTAGCCGCTGAGGGCCCCTACTCTACATCAACACGAGAACCGCTTTATTTCAGCAGCTAAGCAGAAACCCCGCACTGGACACCCTACTCCAGAAAGTTAGCAAAATCGTAGAGGACGGCGCAGAAGGAATGAGCGAAAAAGAATCGCCAATCCGAACAGCGGATCAACGATCGTCTGAGCCGCGCTGTCGCCGCGCGTAGATCGAGACATGAAACAGCCTGATTGCCTCCTTTAGATCTTCCTTAGAGATTTTCGGGCCGTCCGGGGTCAATGCGTGTAACCGCGATTTATCAACACCTCCGCGCCCCGTCGCCAGCATGCGGTCAGGGAGTTTACTTCGACAGTTCGGCAGATGCTATGTCCCCTGCAGCAAAGGTGTGTAAAGCGCAAGGAGCGCGGTTGTGCTCGGGGCGCGAGCTCTCCAGAACGGCCGCGATTATGTCCTCGCACTCCTCATCGACAAAATCTATTTTCACCTTGGCAGTCTCGCCGTCCGTCATGCACAGCGTCACTGTCCTGTCGACGAATTGCTTCAGGTCATCGATTCTCATGCGATTGTCTCGGCCCCCGCATTATGCCTGAAAATGCTCCTAGCTGCGTGACTGTTGTGAACAGGTCACCATGACCCGATTCCGGTCACACGAGGCATGAAAAGGAGGTCCCATGCCAACCACCGGTTTGCAATGAGTTACGGCTCTTTTCTAGGGAGGCAGATTACACTCAAAACCCCCGGCTGAAGGTCAATAAGTGTTATCGGGATTTAACGCCAACTATCCGGTCGCAATTGGCCCCCTTTGACCACCCCGGCTGTAACTTTTGACAGATCTAGCATCGGCTCGAGCCCCCTAGGCTGGGCTCTGGATCGTAGTGTAGGTAATCAAGAGTACCGAGAGCTTTTGGTGGCTTCCAAAGGAAGGATTCGATGAGAAAACCCATACCCGCTATCCTGCTTGCCGGAGTGCTGTGCGCTCCTGTATTTGCGCAAAGAGTGGAAATCTTCGGAGGGGCCCAATACGAGCATCTACAGTCCATCTCGTTGACCGGAAACTTCAAATCGCAAGACCCAGCAAGGAGCGAACAATGGACCTAAGAGGAAACACGACGTTGTCTAGGCTATTGTTGTTGGCTCTATTCTGCGGGATCGTGTTGGCTGGAATACCAATGTTCGCTCAAACTACTCCAAAGGAAGCGACCGAAGCCACGAAACAGCACAACAAACAAGTTTTGCAGGACCTCCCGTTTAACAACAAACAGGATTTCGAGAACGCTCACAAGGGATTCATCGCCACTTTGCCGGATGTGAAAGTCGTTGGAGCGAATGGAAATTCCATATGGAATTTGGGTACCTACGCGTTTCTGAAACAGGATGTGCCCCCGACCGCCAACCCCAGTCTCTGGCGAATTGCACAACTCAACATGGCAAACGGTCTTTTTAAGGTTACGGATCGCATCTATCAAGTGCGCGGCTTTGACCTGTCAAACATGACCATCGTCGAGGGCGATAAGGGCCTTATTATCATCGATCCACTTATTTCGACGGAAGTAGCCAAGGCAGCCCTCGATCTTTACTACCAGCATCGTCCCCAAAGGCCCGTGGTCGCGGTCATCTATACCCACAGTCACGTGGACCACTACGGTGGCGTAAAGGGTGTCGTTTCTGAAGATGATGTGGCTTCCGGTAAGGTCCACATATATGCGCCAGAAGGGTTTCTAGAGGAATCTGTCAGCGAGAATGTGTTTGCAGGTAATGCAATGAGCCGCCGCGCAATCTATATGTACGGCGCGCTGTTGCCTCGCGGCCCGAACGGCCAAGTCGATGGCGGTTTGGGTAAAACCACCTCGATAGGAACTGTCACACTGATCCCACCGACCGATATAATCACGAAAACCGGAGAGACAAAAACTATTGATGGCGTTCAGATCATTTTTCAGATGGCCCCCGCCACTGAAGCTCCAGCCGAGATGCTGTTTTACTTCCCGCAATTCAAGGCGCTCTGTACCGCCGAGGACGCAACCCACACACTTCACAACCTGTTGACCCTGCGAGGAGCGCAAGTTCGGAATGCAACGAACTGGTGGAAGGCGCTGAACACTTCGATCAATATGTTCGGGGACAAGACAGAGGTAGTCTTTGCCTCTCATCACTGGCCCACGTGGGGCAACGCGCAAGTCATTGATTTCCTTGAAAAACAGAGAGATTTGTATAAGTACATCAACGACCAGTGCCTTCGCCTTCTGAATGAGGGCTACAACATGACTGAGATTGCGGAGCAAATGAAATTGCCCAAATCTCTCGATCAGGACTGGTCCACCAGAGACTATTACGGTTCGCTGAACCACGATTCAAAAGCTGTTTATCAGCGTTACATCGGCTGGTACGACTCTAACCCGGCCAACCTGTATCCGTGGCCTCCCCAGGAACTCGGGAAACGCTACGTGGAAGCAATGGGAGGCGAAGACGCCGTTGTTCAGAAAGCAAAGGCGGCGTTTGATCAAGGCGACTACCGCTGGTCCGCTGAACTGGGCAATCGTGCTGTGTTTGCGAACCCTGAAAACAAGGCGGCGCGAGAAGTCGAAGCCGATGCGCTGGAACAACTGGGCTACCAGACCGAAGATCCTACTTGGCGAAACGAATTTCTCATGGGTGCGTTCGAACTCCGCAACGGCGTTCCGAAAATTCCTGCCACGCAGACGGCAAGTCCCGAT
This sequence comes from uncultured Acidobacteriota bacterium, assembly GCA_963696635.1. Taxonomy (GTDB): domain Bacteria; phylum Acidobacteriota; class Terriglobia; order Terriglobales; family Acidobacteriaceae; genus JABDBE01. Next base: position 20,450 of record CAVOKX010000012.1, on the reverse strand, counting down.
ACCATCCGTGCCATGACGATGGAGATGATCCTGGACTTCATGGGGATGCGGATAGATGGTCCGAAGGCAGAGGGTAAAGTGATTACAATGAATTGGAGCCTCCCGGATACTCACGAGAAATTCGCAGTAACCCTAAAGAATTCCGCATTGACCTATACGGAGAACAAAGAGTTGGCCGGAGCGGACATCACGCTTACGATGTCGCGCTCAAGTATGGACAGCATTTTGTTGCGGACCTCAACCATCGACAAAGAACTCGCCTCCGGAGCAGCCAAAATGGCAGGCGACAAGCAAAAGTTCAACGAACTGATCAGCCTTTTCGTCAATTTCGACCCGCTATTTAATATCGTGACCCCATAACGATCGCCGTTGCCTCACATTACCTTCGCGGACGACTCAGAGGCCGCAGCCTTGAGAGGATCGTTTGCATATTTTGGGTCAATGCGAAACGCTCGGTTTAATGCATCCGCAGCTTGTTGGTACTTCCCGAATTGCATCCATGAGCGACGCCTTGTGCGCATGGGCGTGGGGACTGTTTGGTGCGATCTGGTGTGCTTGATCGAAGGCGGCGAGAGCTTTCTCGTGTTGCCGCAGTGCCTGATAAGTCCATCCCAAGAGGCAGTGCGCGATCAAATGCCGTGGGAAGATTCCTATAGCCGACTGGAACTGCTTCGCCGCGAGGCGGTACCAACCTAGCCTCGCAAGAAACTTCCCTAAGACTAGATGCCACCGTGTTCGCATCCGACTAAACATTGACAGTGAGCTTACAGCAACGAAAGGCTTTGGCGGTAAGCAGTTTAAGCATGACTGTTGTAACCAGGCGTTAGCGCAAGTTTGCGCCGTCTGTTCGCCGGGGCTTGAAGGTTTGAGCGTATATTTCGTCAACTACGCCGTTTCAGCTTCAAATTCGAACCCAAGGAGAGCGGTACCGTCGTAAGCAGTTTTCCAAGTCCGCGGCCCGTCATCATTGACTCCACGCCTCAAATCAGATAACCTTTTATAATATAGGTTATCTACAAGATAACCATGATCTTTGACAACCTTGCCCAGGAGACGGCTAGCTTTTGGAGCCGCTGCGAACCCCGTGCCTGTTCCGAAATAGAACTCAAAACACCCGCCGTTCGCCGGTAACTCCCATGTTCTCTAGATTTTGCGTGTAACTCCTTTAAACTCAAAGATCTAGGAGGTAGTGGTAAAATAAAGCATTTGTTTTCAAGATTTTGAAAAATAAAAGGGGGAGGGGGGTACCCGGTTACTAGACAGTAAACTTCCCAAGATGGGACGCAAGCAGCGATCGCCCCTTATCTATCCGCACCTCCCCGTGCCGTGACATTTTCGGCGGGAAGACGAGCAGTTGCCGGGTTCGGCCAGCTTGCCGTCCGGCCCCATGCAGGTTTGGGTGTGAATGCACCAGAACAAGCCTTCATTCGATTGAGGCACGGTCGGATCGGGCTCGGCCAGGATGAATTGTCCCTTCCAGCGCAAGGCCGGGCACAGGTTGGCATGGTTGGTGTTGAAGCGATCGGATTCCTGCAGGGGTGATTGTCTGATCATGCGACACCTCCCGACGCAGCTTTCAGGATGGCTCTTTTGACGGCAACTTTTGCCAGCTGAACCTTGTAGGCATTGTGACTGAGCGGCTTTGCATTTTGCAGCGCGCCTTCGGCGGCCGCTTTGGCGACGTCGTCGGAAATACCGCCGTGGACGCGCGCGGCATTATTCAGCGCAACCTCGCCGTCGCCGGAGCGCCAGGGAATGGGTGCCACATAGCCGAGCACGAGACGAGACCCAAATAACTGCGATCCCTTCATATTCAGCCCGACCGCAGCCACAGCCAGAGGCCAGTCAAAGGCCTGCTTCTGTCGAATTTCGTAGTGCGCGACCTTAAGGTCATGGATTGGAGGCAAGATTACTTCAGCGAGAATCTCATTCGGCTTCAGGTCGTGCTCGCGCTCGGTTTCGGTTTTTGGGATTGTGTAGAAACGTTCGAGTGCGACTTCGCGCATGCCGCGTGGCCCGACCATGCGAACTGCGGCTCCGTAAGCCATCAGCACTGGAACGATAGAGGAAGGACTGACGAACTTGGCAGGACCATCATTGCCGAGGATCGCGTGGTACCGATTTTCGCCTTCAGTAACCAGGTCCTTGCCCGACTCACTTTTAGGCAGCAGCCCGAAGCCGCCGCGAAAATACCAGCAGCGCGGACGCTGGCAGAGGTTGCCGCCGAGCGTAGCCATGTTACGAATCTGTGGGCTGGCAGCGTCGTTGATCGCTTCCGCCAGCGCGGGATAGTCCTTGACCACATTCACATTGTCAGCCAGTTCGCCCAGCGTGGTGAGCGCGCCGATGCGAAGTCCCTTGGGCTCGACCGTAACTCCGCTCATTTCCTTGATCTGCTTGATGTTCACCAAACGCTTGGGACGAACCACATCATCCTTCATCAAAGCCAGTAAATCGGTTCCTCCGGCTAAGATTTCGGCCTGTCCCCATGTTGTGCCTAAGAGTCCAACCGCTTGTTCTTTGGTAGTCGGACTGGCGTATTCAAACGGTCGCATTATGCACCTGCCTTCTGCGCCGAGTCTTTCTGGTTCAGCGCCGCGAGCACTTTGTCGGGTGTGATTGGCAAGAACGAAACTCGCGTACCGATTGCATTCGCCACAGCATTTGCAATCGCGGCTCCCGGAGAAATCACCGGCGGCTCGCCCAGTCCGATCACGCCGCGCTCGTCATATCCCTTGCCGGTCATCATGTGCACGACGAGTTCAGGAATGTCATTAAGTCCGGCCAGGCGGTAGAACTCCATATTCGGATTCAGCATCCGGCCGGTCGCCTGATCCATCACTTTCTCCTCGAACAGCGCATAGCTGATGCCCATGGTGAGCGCGCCAAAACAACTGCTCTCGGCTAACTTGAGATCGATGATCAGACCGCAATCCTGCACCGCCACCATCTTCTTCACTCTTACGATCCCGGTCTCGGTATCCACTTCAACGTCAGCCATTCCTACTCCGCCCACACCGCTATTGGTGAGGTCGGGATGATTCTTGCTGGGAATCTGATCGTTGTGTCCGCGCGCTGTGAGCGGCATGGCGCCCATCTTCGAGCAAGCCTGCTTCCAGTCTAGCGACCGGCTTGGGTCAGTCTTCACCCGCACCGTGCTTTTCACGCACTCCAAATCGTCGGGCTGCGCGTTGAGAGCTGGGGCAACTTTGGCGAATAGTGCTTGGCGGGCGTCCACGGCGGCGCGCCGCGTGGAGGAGCTAACTCCGCCCGGCGTGGTCGAGCCACCCGATCCTCCCGACGGAGGATAGAGTGTGTCGCCAATGTAAAGATTGATCGCCTCAATCGGAATGCCCAGGGTCTCAGCCGCGACGATCACAATTGTGGTTCGAGTTCCGGTGCCGATATCCTGCGTCCCTATTTTCACGTCTACAGAACCGTCAGGATGGATGGTGAGATCGCAATCGCTGGCGTGACCGCGTCCACCCCAGGTGTGAATCGAGAGCCCGAGGCCGCGAGCGAGATTTCCAGAAACATTTTGACCGCGCGAACGCCACTTTTCTTTCCAGCCCATCAGGTCAGCTGCTATGGGGAGTTCCTCGCGATACACATCGCCTCGCGGCCCAGTAATCTCAAGGTTTTTCAGCCACAACTCGAGCGGATCCATGTTGAGCTTGGCTGCCAGATCATCGAGCGCACCCATTGTGATCACGGCTGCCTGCGGATGGTTGGGAGCACGCCAGGCGCGGGCGGGGCCGATGTTGTTGCGAATCGCGGTGTGTTCTTTGCGTTGATTGGGAATACCGAAAATGTACGGAATCGGCGGCATGCCACCTCCGCCCGGACCTCCCGTTCCCCAGGATTGCGACTGCCAACCGGTGATGGTGCCGTCTTTTTTCGCCGTGACTTTCACGCGAGCGTAGGCTGAAGGACGCGCGCCGGCAACTTTCAATTCCGCGTCGCGCTCCAGCATGATGCGCACTGGCTTTCCGCCGGCTTTTTTCGACAGCCGGGCAGCGGCAATGTCCCAACGATCGGCGGCAAACTTGCTGCCAAAACCGCCCCCGATATTGTCCTGGTGAATGCGAATGTTGGCTGCCGAGACTGCCAGCGGCTCCGCCATTTGTGCGGCGATGCCAGAAACATTTTGCGTGGAGATGTGGGTGAACAAATGGTCTTTGTCGGTCCACTCCGAAACCGAACCGTGCGGTTCGAGGCAACAGTGAACGATTACCGGCGCTCCGTAGAGGCCTTCAGAGACGACCTCGGCTTCCGCGAAAGCCTTGTCGGGATCTCCGCTGGTTTGTGCCGCAGTTTTCTGATAGTTGGAATGGCCGCCGCCCTTCACTTCGTGATATGGGGCTTGGCGGATGGCTGCGAGCACAGCCTCGGAGCCGCCCTCGCCTTCCATATCTTTCAGGAAGTCATCGTCAACTTTGAAGCTGACGCCGTGCTCTTGAAGATATTTGGCCAGCTGCGCGTCGGGCATTTGATTGCTGATGGCATCGTCGATGTCATCCTGGCTCACGGGTCCGGCGGCTTCGCCGGCGCCGGCAGGCGGCTCGGCGTCGCTGACCAGGTACGACAAGGGTTGGTACTTAACGTTGATCAGGCGAATGGCATCGTCTGCTGTGGACTCATCGACTGCGGCGACAGCGACGATTTCATCTCCTGCCCACGGAACCGTGCTGCCGGGCTTCTGAATGATCTCAACGGCTTTTACGCCGGGCAGTTTTTCCGCTGCGCTGGTGTCGATGCTGATGATCTTCGCCTTCGCATAAGGCGAGCGCAGAACCTTGCCGAAAAGCATGTTTGCGCCATGATAGTCGTAGGTGTATTTAGCGCGGCCGGAAACTTTGACGGGCGAGTCCACGCGGGAAATGCGCTTGCCGATCAGGGTGCGTTGTTCTGCATCTGGCCAATTGTAGTCGGGCATGGCTCAGGCTCCTTTTTGCGCCATCTGCGCGATGGCAAGCTGGATTCCGTGATAGGTGCCGCATCGGCAAAGGTTCCCGCTGAGGCCGCGACGGATCTCTTGGGGAGTGGCGTTAGGATGCTGATCGAGAAACGCCTTGAACGCGACCACGAACCCGGGCGTGCAGAAACCGCACTGCGAAGCATCGTTGTCGACGAATGCCTGTTGGATGGGGTGGAGGGTCTCACCCTGCATAAAAGATTCGACTGTGGTGATTGCTTGGCCCTGCGCCTCGATTGCCAGAACCGAACACGCATAAACGGGCCGTTTGTCGAGGAGCACAGTGCAGGAGCCGCACTCGCCACGATCGCACACCCGCTTGGCGCCGGTGATATCAAGCTGATCGCGAAGCGCATCGAGCAAGGTGACTCGCGGCTCAAGCTGCAAGGTATGTTTCTGGCCGTTGATGGTGAGCTCGACAGGAACTTTGCCCGGGCCGTAAACTTTCACCGGTTGCCCGCCAGCTTGCACGACTTTGGTTCCAAGAATCGGCACGGCTGCCGCCGAAATCGTGGAAATCTTCAGGAAGTCGCGGCGGGAAACGCCGGAATTGTCGTCAAGCTTTTCTTTGGGTTCGTCGATTAGAGGATCGCGATCGCGCATTCATCATCTCCGGGCGGTGCAAAATAGTCCGATAGAGAATTGGACACGATCAGGCTGTTTCTGTTAGCGGAGTTCGATGCGTGACCCCGGCTCCCAGTTTGTCTCTGCACAGCCAGAAAAGTATACAACTGCCAACGGGAGTTGCGGGGATACCCTAGTTTTGCAGCCTGATTAACCCCGAGGGGAAAAAGAATCAGCGCCGAAACCTTCAGAAAATTCCGAAGATTCCCACTGCAAAGATTCAATGGCCGATCAGGACCTGCACCCCGGTTCTAGTCGGCCATGGCGACGCTAAAGCTGCAGCTTTCGCAGCAAGCGATATCTCTCAGTCGCGTCAGTGTTTTAGGGTGCGGATATATTTCACGACGTCCTTGATTTGATCCGCAGTCAGTTTGCCGTCATACTTCGGCATCTTGCCTTTTCCATTGGTGATGATGCCAGTCAGATCAGCGTCAGATTGGCTCTGCACATCGGCGGAGCCGAGATCGCGCACCTTCAGGGTCTTGCCCATGCTGGTGTCGCCTTTGCCGTCGGCTCCGTGACACATGGCGCATTTAGCTTTGAAATCCGCGCCGCCGTCGGCCAAGGACCATGTCGAAAATACCAGCGTGAATGCGAGAACGGTTAATACTGCTTTCATGAGATTCTTCATTCTTTTCTCTCCTGGCAACATGAGATTTAAAGACAAGATCAGACACAAGTTAGTCTTTTTCTGCGCGCGGCGCAAGCAGGATTTGCAACAGTCTCGCGCCGCTCCCACTGCGCAGGATAACGCCTGCTGCCATCGCCTTAGGAACTAATCGTGACTTTCTTGATTCTTCGACCGACGCGGATTACTAAGTCCGTCGGCAATGGTAGAGGGACTTCAATGCTCGTTTCGGTCCTCCCGTCGATGCTGACAGCTTTTTGCTTGATCTTCCTCGATGCGTCACTCACGGACTCCGCCAACCCGCACCGTGCCAGCAGCTTATCGAGCCGAATCGGCCAACGGCCGTCTTGCAAGCGGATTCCTCTCAGTCCGTCTGGTTGCACCTCGGTTCGCTCGAGATCCGCAGGTGTTTCGTCTTTCTGGAACTGCTTCGCCCAATCCTCGCCGGCTTTCGTCGCGGCATCGGTCGAATGAAAATCCGCCACGATGCGGCGAGCGAGGTCTTTCTTTGCGACCATCGGATGCGACTCCCGCTTCATTCTCTCGATCTCGGGGAATTGCACGTCCGTCAGCAGTTCGTAGTACCTCCACATCTTGTCGTCCGATACGGCCATTACCTTGCCGAACATTTCCAAGGCAGGCTCATGGATGCCGATAGCATTATCCAGTGACTTTGACATTTTCTCTTCGCCAGTGCGCCACCCCTCGAGAATCGGAGTGGTGAGCACGACTTGCGGCTCCTGGCCGTAGGCGCGCTGCAATTCGCGTCCGACCAACAGGTTGAATTTCTGATCGGTACCGCCAAGTTCAACGTCTGCTTCGAGCGCCACCGAGTCGTAGCCCTGAGCCAGCGGATAGAGAAGTTCGTGTACTGCGATAGGTTTTTCTTCGACAAAACGCTTGTGGAAGTCCTCGCGCTCTAGCATTTGCGAAACCGTGTATTTCGCCGCTAGGCGGATGAAGTCGTCGGCGGTAAACTTCGCAAACCAGCGCCGATTAAAATCGATAACGGTCTTCTCCGCATCGAGAATCTTGAACACCTGCGATTTATAGGTCTCCGCGTTCTGCTCGATTTGTTCGCGGGAAAGCGGCGGGCGAGTGACGGAACGGCCTGTAGGATCGCCGATCATTCCGGTGAAATCGCCGATCAGAAAGATGACCGTGTGACCGAGATCCTGAAAGTGCTTGAGCTTGCGCAGGACGACGGTGTGCCCGAGGTGCAGGTCCGGCGCGGTAGGATCCATGCCTAGCTTCACGCGCAGGGGTTTGCCGCTGGCCCGAGATTTCTCCAGCTTAGCTCGAAGCTCGCTCTCGCGAATTATTTCCGCACTGCCTTTTTTTATGTAGGCTAACTGCTCATCAACCGGAGCGAAATTTGGCATGCAGGTTTGATTATAAGCAATGTGCGAGTCCGGTCGTGCCGGGCTTGTGTGAGTTGGACGATCGCAGGGCGCTATTCGCGCCTCGTAGTTGCCGTCACTAGCTTACGCCCGGCAATCTCAAACCTTTCTTCCAGCACAATCCTGATCGCTTCGCTGTAGGCGATGTGCTCCTGCTCGAGGATGCGGGCGGCAAGAGTGTGTTCGTCGTCACTATCGAGCACAGTGACGGCCTTTTGCACGATGATGGGGCCGTGGTCAAGTTCTTCGTCTACGAAGTGCACGGTGCAGCCTGAAACCTTCACCCCATAAGCGAAGGCTTGCTCCTGAGCCTCGAGTCCAGGAAAAGCGGGTAATAACGACGGATGAATGTTCAAAATGCGCCGCGGGAATTGTTGCACGAACCACGGCGAAAGCAGTCGCATGTATCCTGCGAGGCAGACCAGGTCAACCCGGTGCTTCTGCAGCGCAGCCACCATTTCGCGATCGTGCTCTGCCCGGTCTTTGCCTTGCGACGGAATTACCATCGTGGTGAGACCCAGGCTGCGCGCGGTTTCGATCCCGGGCGCGTCAGTCCGATTCGAGATGACGACGGCGACACGGGCGTCGGGAATACGCCCCGCCGCAACATTCCTAGCGATGGCTTCGAAGTTGGAACCGCGTCCGGAGAGCAGAATGCCGAGATGCTTCATGGGACCCTCTGAGTTGTAAGCCATCAGCTTTCAGCCAATCTCTGATCATAATTCAACTGGCAAAGATGTTCGACGGTTTGCCCCCTTTCGCCCCGGTTCGATATAGTTTTAGTTAGGCATGTACAAAGACTTCCACGCCGTGGACCGCTGGACCAAGAAGGAAGTGCACTGCATGTATCAGGCGCTGATCGTGGCCATCGCCACGCGGCACGCGGATGCGGTGGACATCAAGTTCCTGGTGGACGGCCGTCCGGTTTGGATTGCGCTGCCGCATCCTGCGTGGGTGGAGTATCAGAAGCGCACCGGAAAGTTGATTACCGATTCACTTGCAATAGAGATTGCCGGGCATTATCTCAAGCGCGCGCTGGAATCCGGCGAAGGGGTGGGGCAGGAAATGTACTCGTTGACTGTCGAACAGACCCTTCAGCATCTGGATGCGGCGGTGGGAGAGAATGTCGAGTCTCAGCCCGTCGGATAGCGCAAATACCACGCCGCCGATCTTTCGTTCCCGAGGGAGAATCTATGGCCAGCAGCACGATCGAAGTGGACACCGCGACACGCAAGCCCAGGCATTCGCGGCTGGAGCGCTGGGTGGAAGAAGTGGCGCAGATGTGCAGGCCCGATCGCGTGCACTGGTGCGATGGCTCGCCCGAGGAATATCAGGCGATGCTGCGGCTGATGATTCTTACCGGCACGGCCATCCCGCTCGATCCGGCGAAGCGTCCCAACAGCGTGCTGGTGCGGTCGGACCCGGCCGACGTCGCCCGCGTCGAAGATCGAACTTTCATCTGCTCGCGCACCAAAGAAGAGGCGGGCCCGACCAACAACTGGGAAGACGCCGCCAAGATGAAGCAGAAACTCTCCGAACTTTTCGCCGGCTCCATGGTCGGCCGCACCATGTACGTGGTTCCCTACAGCATGGGCCCGATTGGCTCGTCCATCGCGAAGATCGGCGTGGAGATCACCGACTCCGCTTACGTCGTGGCCAGCATGCATCTCATGTCGCGCGTGGGCAGCCGCGTGCTCGAAGCTCTTGGCGAGGATGGCGAGTTTGTGCGCGGGCTGCACTCGGTCGGCTTCCCGCTCGCCCCCAATCAGCCGGACGCGACCTGGCGCTGCAACAAAGAACACAAGTACATCTGCCATTTTCCGGAGACGCGCGAGATCTGGTCGTACGGTTCCGGCTACGGCGGCAATGCCTTACTGGGCAAGAAGTGTCACGCGCTGCGCATCGCGTCGGTGCAGGCGCGCGACGAAGGTTGGCTGGCCGAGCACATGTTGATTTTGAAACTCATCAGCCCGTCGGGAAAAGCCAAGTACATGACCGGCGCATTTCCCTCGGCTTGCGGCAAAACTAACTTGTCGATGCTGATCCCGACGATTAAGGGATGGAAAGTGGAGACCATTGGCGATGACATTGCGTGGATGAAATTCGGCGCCGATGGCCGGCTGTACGCGATTAATCCCGAGTACGGTTTTTTTGGAGTGGCGCCGGGGACGGGGGTGAAATCGAATCCCAATGCCATGCTCACCGTCGCCCATGATTCTGTTTTTACCAATTGCGCCATGACGCTCGACGGCGACGTGTGGTGGGAAGGCATGACGGAAGAGAAACCCGCCAGGCTGGTGGACTGGCTGCGGCGGCCATGGACGCCAGATTCGGGCCGCAAAGCGGCGCACCCCAATGCGCGCTTCACCGCGGCGGCGAAACAGTGCCCGGTGATCGCGCCCGAGTGGGAAGATCCGGAAGGCGTGCCCATCGATGCCATTCTGTTCGGCGGACGCCGCTCGGGAATTGTCCCGCTGGTCACCGAAGCATTCAATTGGCAGCACGGAACTTTTCTGGGCGCGACTGCGAGCAGCGAAACGACGGCCGCGATCACGGGAAAGGTGGGCCAACTGCGCCGCGATCCCATGGCCATGCTGCCCTTCTGCGGCTACCACATGGGAGATTATTTCGCGCACTGGCTCAAAATCGGAGCCGGCGCGGACGCCTCCAAGCTACCGAAGATCTGCTACGTAAACTGGTTTCGCCAGGACAAAAACAGCAAGTACCTGTGGCCAGGGTACGGAGAAAACAGCCGCGTGCTGAAGTGGATCTTCGAACGCTGCGACGGCAAAGTGCACGCCAAAGACACGCCCATCGGCCGCATTCCCGACGTAGCCGACCTGGACACGACCGGCCTCGACATCAAAGGCGCGCACGTCGACGAACTGCTCAGCGTCGACATCGAAGGCTGGCTCGCCGAAATCCCGCTGATCAAAGAACACTTCGCCAAGTTCGGCGACCACCTGCCGAAGGGCCTGCAAGCCGAAGTCGCAGGACTGGAGCGGCGGCTGCGCGAAGCAAAACGTTAGCGTTTCTCACGCCCTGGGCGAGGCCGACTTTTGGATTCCCGCCACGCCCATCATTCGTCCCGTCACTCCCTTTTCCGCGCGATACGAGAAGAGCAGGTCTGGGCGGCAAGCTGTACAAAGCGGCAAGGCGCTGATGTTTTTCTGCGAGACGCCAGCGCTGATCAGCTGACGGCGGTTCGCTTCCACCAGGTCCAGGAAAATCTTCGGCGGGAGCTCACCGTGACCCGGAGCCCGAGCTGTGAGAAATAGCAGCGGATACTTTTCGCGAACCGGATCGGACTCTTTGACTTCACGAAATAAATCCTCAGCGTAAGCGAACTGTGATTCGAACTGCTGGCGCACTTCGGCGCCGACCTCATAGCAGCAAGCGTGAATTCCGGGACCGATGGCCGCTTTGATATTCCTCGGCAGGGTGCCGAACCAGCGCTGCATTTCTCCCACTCCCTTTTCCACAATGCGCTTGACCGTCCCGCGCCAACCCGCATGAAACACGCCCACAGCTTTCTGTTTTGTATCCACGAGAATGATCGGGAGGCAATCAGCGGTTTGGATGGCGAGCAGAATGCCTGGCATGCGAGTGACGAGGCCATCGCCTACCAAGGGTTCCTTCGGCAGGTCTGCCACGCAGTGAATGAGATCGGAATGAATCTGGCGCAGGGTGACAATGGGCCATCGCTTCTTGCCACGGATGGCGCCGAGTTGCGACAAGAAAGCTGCGCGGTTGCGTTCGACTGCGCTGCGAGAGTCCTGCTTGGTCAATCCGAGATTGAGGGTGTGCCCGCCATAAACACGGGAGAACCCGGCGGATCGTGTGCTGAATCCATGAACCAGCCAGGGAATGCGCGAAAGGTCCTCAGATCGAAGTATGGTCAGTCGAGCTTTGTTGGCACGCTTGATGGGCACCAGAACATACTAACAATCTAGGGTCACTGCTCTAAGACTGATACGTGTTTCTGCGCGTATAATCCGCATGCAATCGAAACGAGCGCTGCCTAGAACCGGGGGAACGATATGAGTCGCGTCATGCGAATTATGAGCGGGATCGCTTTTGTGCTGGTCGCTGTTTGCCTGGGAGGATTCGTGTCGTTACACGAAGCCCTGGCAGCCTCGCCGCGACAGCCGAACCCCGTGGCGCAGGCTTCGTCGGACCCGCGGCTCCATAACGCTTATAAATTTCAGCAGGGCGGATGGACTTATGTTCACCTGGAAGGCTCCCCCGAGCATATCGGCTTCCAGCACGGGTACTTGCTGGCGCGCGAAATTGCGGACGCTTTCGAGGCGGTCAAACTGGAGGATACTCACACCACTAAGCGCGACTGGAAATTTTTTAGAAAAGCCGCGCACGAAATGCTTTGGCCGAAAATCGATGTGGAATACCAACAGGAGCTCACGGGAGTTGTCGAGGGACTCAAGGCCCAGGGCGTCGCCATGGACATGGACGATCTGGTTGCGCTCAACGCCTTCGAAGAACTCCCCGGCTACTACGTGCCATGGTATGACCAGCAGCAACACGTCGCGGGCGCGCCGCGATTGTCCAGTCCGGGCAACTGCAGCGCGTTCATCGCTACCGGCAGTTACACTCGCGACCACCAGATCGTAATTGCGCACAACAATTGGACCAGCTACCTTGTCGGCTCACGCTGGGTCATCGTCTTCGACATTGTTCCTGAACACGGGAACCGCATTTTGATGGATGGATTTCCCGGCGTCATCACTAGCGACGATGACTTCGGCGTCAACTCCGCCGGAATCATGGTGGCAGAGACTACCATCGCCCGATTTGTGGGCTGGGATCCGCAAGGCAAGCCGGAGTTTGTGCGCTCTCGCAAGGCTCTGCAATATGCTAATTCGATTGACGACTACGCCCGCATTATTCGCGACGGGAACAATGGCGGCTATGCCAACGACTGGCTGATCGGAGACCGCAAGACGGGCGAGATTGGATATCTTGAGCTCGGCCTGAAACACACGCCGATGTGGCGGACGAAAGACGGATATTTTGTGAGCTCAAATTTTGCTCGCGACCCCGCGGTGATCAAAGACGAAACATCTGGCTTCGATCCGAAAGACGCGTCTACTTCGCCCAATGCCCGGCATATCCGCTGGGAGCAACTCATCAAGCAGTCCAAAGGACAGATCAACGTCGGTATGGCGGAAAAATTTATGGCCGACCATGAGGACAGCTTCGAAAAGAAGGAGCAAGCGGACGAGCGCAGCTTGTGCGGTCACGTTGACGCATCGCCCAGGGGCGTGAAACTTTGGGACTGGGGAACTTACTATCCCGGCGGCGCAGTTCAAGGCAAAGCGACCGACAGCCGCATGGCTCAGCGCATGAGCTTTCAGGCACGGGCAGGGCACCCCTGTGGCCAGGATTTCATCGCCAAGGACTTCTTGACCGCGCATCCCGACTACTCCTGGGAAGCGCCCTCGCTTCGTGATATGAAGGCGGGTCCGTGGACACTTTTCCAAGCCGGACAGCGCGAGGGACAGTAGTCGAATAGTTACGCGTCGATTAATTCCGGACTGCGGTTGTGCCAGGCCGTGGCGTGTTCATACGCATACGCGAGCTGTAAAACCGCGTCTTCTCGCCAATGCGGGCCGATGATCTGCAATCCGATGGGAAGGCCGGCGCTCGTAGATCCGCAGGGAACCGAGATCGCAGGTAGTCCCCACACGTTTGCCGGGCGCGTATTGCGGAGCAGCAGCATTTCGCGTGGGCGGAGAAGATCTGGGTTCTGCTTCAGTTCAGCAATCGCAGGTGCGGGAACTGGTGTGGTCGGAGTTACCAGGAAGTCGACATCCTCAAACACGTGCTTGATTTTGCCGCGTATCTTCTGCAGTTCGCGGCGCCGCTGCTCGACCTCCTCGCTGGTGATGTCTTCGCCCTTGCGGATTCGACGCAGCGTTTCCGGCAGGTACTTTTCCGGACTCCGGGAAACGAACTCGGCGTGATACGCGTAGGCCTCGGCGGTTTGTAACTTGCGATCCGTGGGGACATCAAGCTCGATCTCGGACAAATCGCCGCCGAGGGTTTTTATGATGCCGAGCGCCTGCTCCACCGCGGAAGCAACTTCCGGATCAAGATCTTCGTAGAAAAACTTCCGCGGAACGCCGATTTTCGCCTGCTTTGATTCTTCCCGTAGTGCCGCCAGGTAGTCAGGCACGGGCATATCGGCGCTGTTTGTATCTCCCGGGTCGCAGCCTGCGATCGCCTGCAACATCACCGCGGCATCGGAAACGGTCCTTGCGATCGGCCCAATATGATCGAGCGACAGCGAAAGCGGTATCACGCCGCGAGCGCTTACGCGGCCATATGTCGGCTTCAGGCCGACGATTCCGCACAGCGCCGCAGGCTCGCGAACCGAGCCAGCAGTATCCGTTCCTATGGCGCCATAAACAAGACCGGCGGTCACCGATGCGGCGGATCCTCCCGACGATCCTCCGGCTATGCACGCGGGGTCCCAGGGATTGTGAACTTCGCCGTAATAGCTGATCATCGAACTGCCGCCATAGGCAAACTCATGCAGGTTGTTCTTCCCTAAAAGAATGGCGCCAGCGTTTTTCAGACGCCGCACCACCTCAGCATCTTCTGCTGGAATCCGATCCTTGAATAAAGCGCTGGCGGCCGTGGTGCGAACGCTCGCCGTGTCAATGAGGTCTTTCAAAGCAAGTGGGATCCCGTGCAGTGGCCCGCGCCAATGTCCCCGCAGCATTTCTTTTTCGGCTGTGCGTGCCTGCTCCAGAGCCGACTGCGAGGTCACGGTGATAAAGGCATTCAGGGTGGAGTTGAGCTTCTCAATCCGCTCCAAACACTGCTTCGTCAACTCTACCGGGGAAAGCTCGCGTTTACGCAACAACTCGCTAATCTCCACAATGGATGTGAGCATGTTCCTATTTCCTGATGCGAATCGGCTTTCGGCAAATCAATTATCGTCCGGGGTCATGCTTTGCTTGGCACGAAAAGTCTATAATCTTTACTCTGCTTCTGGGGAGGGACAAAGATCACGCCATGGCCCAGATGACTGCAACTCCTGTCGCAACCCGCGCGTTTCTCCTCGATGGTAAATGGATTGAGGAAGGCGACCAGGTCGAGATTCGATCGCCCTACGATGGTAGCGTTGTCGGTAGTGTATTTCAGGGAAGGCGCGAGCATGCCGATGCGGCGATAGCGGCCGCAGTCAAGGCATTCGGCACGACGCGACGGCTGCCCGCGTTTGAGCGGCAACGCGTATTGCGCCGGGTGGCGGAGAACCTTGCCCAGCGCAAGGAAGAGTTTGCCCACACTCTGGCCCAAGAATCGGGCAAGCCGATTAAGGCGGCGCGCAGTGAAGTCGGTCGATCTATTTTCACTTTCACCGTAGCCGCGGAGGAAAGTACGCGCATCTACGGTGAGTACCTGCCGCTGGATTGGCAGGAATTCACAGCAGGACGCTGGGGAATTGTCCGTCGTTTTCCCCTGGGGCCGATCGCCGGGATTACGCCGTTCAATTTCCCCCTCAACCTGGTGGCGCATAAGGTGGCCCCCGCTATTGCCAGCGGCTGCACCATGGTGTTGAAGCCGGCGCCGGAGACGCCGCTGACCGCATTGCTTATGGCTGAAGCAGTGCAGCAGGCGGGCTGGCCGGACGGCGCCTTGAATGTTCTTCCGCTTTCCAATGACGACGCTGGACTACTGGTGACCGACGAGCGTCTGAAGCTGATCAGCTTCACCGGCAGTGCCGCGGTCGGCTGGGACATTAAGCGGCGCGCCGGCAAAAAGAAGGTCGCGCTCGAATTGGGAGGGAACGCAGGAGTCATCGTTCACAGCGATGCGGATCTGACTTACGCAGCGGAACGCTGCGTGACCGGAGGTTTCGCCTACGCCGGACAGTCTTGTATCTCGGTGCAGCGCATCCTGGTGGAGCGCACGGTTTTCGACAGATTCAAGGATATTTTCGTGGCCGGAGTGAAAAAACTGAAAACCGGAGATCCGCTGCAGGAGTCAACCGATGTCGGCCCTTTGATTCGCGAAAGCGACGCCATCCGCGCCAGCGACTGGATTCAGGAGGCCGTGCGCGGCGGCGCCCGGTTACTGTGTGGCGGCCAACGCAAGGGATCGGTACTTGAACCGACCGTCCTGACCGGGACGCGCCCGGAGATGAAGGTAAACTGCCAGGAAATTTTTGCTCCGGTCGTAACCATTGAGGCGTACGACGACTCGTACAATGCATTGAAGCAAATCAATAACTCTCAATACGGTTTGCAAGCGGGAATATTTACGCGGGACGCCAAGCTTCTGTTTGACGCGTACGAAGAACTCGAAGTGGGGGCCTTAATGGCGGGTGACGTGCCGACGTTTCGCATTGATCACATGCCCTACGGTGGCGTCAAAGATTCGGGGTTAGGACGCGAAGGCCTGCGCTCCGCAATTGAGGAAATGACAGAGCCAAAGTTGCTGGTGATGAACCTGCGATGAAGTGATTCTGGCCGGCAGAGTGGCCCGAACATATCGCGTTACGATATAATTTCCGGCCCTGCGGGAGAAGATGGCTAGAGCGCATTCAGAAACTGTTTCGGGGACCTGAAAGACATTTGTGAAACAGACTTTAGAGTGCTTGCTGTTTTTTGCCGGCATGATAATTGTTGGTGAATTGTTTCGCAGTTGCATCGCTGGTGGCGATCGCAAAATGGCACGAACTGTTATAATCGCAAGTCTTCCGTTGGCAGGAATCACGAATGTAAGTGACTGCCAGTTCCAAAGAATGCCGTACTGAACTGGGGATGGAGTTCGGCGCTCCGCTGCACTGAAAGTTCTGATCGATGCAGATTTTTCATCGCAGTACCAACACAATCTCCCGCGCCACGATTTACGGGACGGTGTTCCTGGTGGCGGCGTTGCTCTGGGCTGTGCTCGAACTGCAGCGCTCGCCCTATATAACTTACGCCAAAGTCGTGCGCCCGCAGCCCGTGCCCTTCAGCCATCAGCACCACGTTGGCGGGCTAGGCATTGATTGCCGTTACTGCCATACATCGGTTGAAAACTCGAACTTTGCCGGAATTCCTCCAACCAAGACCTGCATCAACTGCCACTCCCAGATTTGGACGGGAGCGCAGTTGCTCGAACCAGTGCGAGAGAGTTTCCGCACCGGCAAGTCCCTGGTGTGGACCCGGGTCAACGATTTGCCTGATTTCGTTTATTTCGACCACAGCATTCACATCAACAAGGGCGTGGGCTGTAACACTTGCCACGGCCCGGTTGACCGAATGCCACTGATGTTCAACTACGCGTCTTTGCAAATGGAGTGGTGCCTCGACTGCCATCGCGCGCCCGAGAAAAATCTGCGGCCCCGCGACCAGGTATTCAATATGCGCTATGAGCAACCCTCAACCGAGAAGCCGGTAGTGCTGGATGGCAAAACTTATACGGACCAGCTTTCTCTGGGGAAGGATTTGGTCAGGGAATACAACTTGCGAACGGTGACCGACATCACGAGTTGTTCAACCTGTCACCGGTGATGTGGAAATGATGGAGGACGGGTCTCGCCCGTCCAACCGGGGGGACGTTTTCGATAGAGACGTAGCTGGCTACGTCTCTACAGCAGCGAAGTTCGAATAACGAGATGGAACAACAGAAGAATAAGCACGAAGATGTTTGTCCGGGCAAGAAGGACAAGCTCGATTTGAAGACAGCTCGCGCCCAAATCGCCCGGACTAACGGTCCCGAATATTGGCGGAGCCTGGAAGAACTCGCCGGCAGCTCCGAGTTTCAGGAGATGATGCACCGCGAATTCCCCAAAGGCGCGTCAGAGTGGCTGGACGCGGTTTCTCGCCGGGGCTTCCTGAAGTTGATGGGCGCTTCGCTCGCTTTAGCAGGTATGACTGCCTGCACTAAGCAACCCATGGAGCCGATTGTTCCTTATGTGCGCCAGCCCGAAGAGGTGATTCCCGGGCGCCCGATGTTCTACGCCACCGCTTTCACTCTCGGTGGATACGCCAGTCCGATCCTGGTCGAAAGCCATCTCTACCGCCCCACCAAGATCGAAGGCAACGCACAACATCCCGCCAGCTTGGGCGGAACGGATGTGTTCGCGCACGCGTCGATCCTGGGAATGTATGACCCCGACCGCTCGCAGACGATCGCGTATTTGGGCGACGTGCGCACCTGGGGAAATTTTCTGAAAGCAATCCGCGGACCGCTCAGCGCGCAGAAAGCGGTGCAGGGCGCTGGCATCCGCATCCTCACGCGGACGGTTTCTTCACCCGCGCTCGCCGATCAGCTGCGGTCGGTGCTCAAGCTCTATCCCCAAGCGAAGTGGCATGTCTATGAGCCGGTGAATCGCGACAATGTGCTCGAAGGCGCGAAGATGGCCTTCGGCCAACCGGTTGAAACCCAATACAAGCTGGAGAATGCCGATGTAGTTGTTTCGCTCGATGCCGATTTCCTGTACGCGGGATTTCCGGGTTCGACACGACACATTCGCGACTTCGCCAAGCGCCGCAATCCGGACGTCAAGCCGAAACAAGGCATCATAGAAAACATTCCTGGCGACTCAAGAATGAGCCGGCTCTACGTCGTCGAGAGCACGCCCAGTTCAACCGGCGCCAAGGCAGATCATCGCTTGGCGGGAAAGGCTGCGTTCATCGAGGCTTTCACACGGGCGCTGGCCGTATCGTTGGGAGTGAGCGCGGGCAGCGGAGAGCTCCACGAAGAGCACGGTCCCCTGTTTGCCAATGCGATTGTCCAGGATCTCCGGGCTCACCGTGGTTCGAGCGTCGTCATCGTCGGTGACCATCAGCCTCCGGTTGTACATGCCCTTGCCCACGCTATGAACCAGGCGCTCGGCAATGTCGGCAAGACGGTCATCTACACCGATCCCGTTGACGCCAACCCGGTGAATCAGACCGAGTCGCTGAAAGATCTCGTCGCCGACATGCGCGCCGGCAAAGTGGACATGCTATTCATCATGGGCGGAAATCCCGCCTACGACGCGCCCGCCGACCTAGGCTTCGCCGATGCGCTCAAGAACACCAATATTCCGATGCGAGTGCATCTCGGCCTTTATCAGGACGAGACTGCCGAGCTCTGCCAATGGCACCTGAACGAAGCGCATTATCTCGAATCGTGGGGCGACACTCGCGCGTACGACGGCACCGTCAGCATCGCGCAGCCGCTGATTGCTCCGCTCTACAACGGCAAAAGCATCTATGAACTTACCGCTCTGCTAGCCGGGCAAGCCGAAGCCACCGGCCATGAAATCGTTCAAGGCTATTGGCGAAAACAGCATACAGGCGCAGATTTTGACACCTTCTGGCGGAAATCACTGCACGACGGATGGATCGAAGGAACAACCTTTACTCCGAAATCAGTTAGCCTGAAATCCGCAGCCTTCCCGCCGTCCGCAAGCAGCGACGGCAAATCCATCGAGATCAACTTCCGCCGCGATCCCTGCATCTACGACGGCTGCTTCGCGAACAACGGCTGGCTGCAGGAACTGCCCAAGCCCATGTCCAAGATGACCTGGGACAATCCCATACTCATGGGCCCGGCGATGGCAGCGCGGATGGGGCTGAAGACCGAGGACTTGGTCACGCTGGAATTAAATGGCAAGAAGGTAAACGCCCCGATCTGGATTCAAGCAGGTCATCCCGACAATTCCGTTACCGTCTTCTTGGGTTACGGACGCCGACGCGCCGGCCGAGCCGGGACGGGCGCAGGCTTCGACATGTATCCGCTTCGATACAGCGCGACGCCGTGGTTCACCAGCGGCGTGAATATCACCAAGGCTGGTGGCTCCTACAAGCTGGCGTCCACTCAGGGCTACCAGACCATGGACACGCCCGAAGGCGCGCGCCCGCAAGTACGCTCTGCGAGTCTCGAAGAGTATCGCAAGGAACCGGAGTTCGCCAAAGAAGAAGAGCCACCCGCAGAACTGACGTTGTATAAGCCCTATCCGTACGAGAAAGAACCGTACGCATGGGGCATGGCCATTGATCTGAACGCCTGCGTGGGCTGCAACAACTGCATCGTCGCCTGCCAGTCGGAGAACAACATTGCGGTGGTTGGCAAAGAGCAAGTCGTGATCGGCCGCCACATGCACTGGCTGCGTGTCGATGCCTATTACCAGGGTGATCGCGATAATCCCAAGGCATACTTCCAGCCCGTCCCCTGCCAGCAGTGCGAGAACGCGCCTTGCGAGGTGGTCTGCCCCGTGGGTGCGACCGTACACAGCACCGAGGGCCTGAATGACATGGTCTACAACCGCTGCGTGGGCACGCGCTATTGTTCTAATAACTGCCCATACAAAGTGCGGCGCTTCAACTTCCTTCTCTTTCAGGACTGGGAAACGCCGCAATACAAGATGATGCGCAATCCGGATGTCACCGTGCGCAGCCGCGGCGTCATGGAAAAATGCACCTATTGCGTGCAGCGCATCACCCAGCACCGCATTGATTCCGAGCGCGAAAATCGCACAATTCAGGACGGCGAACTGCAAACCGCCTGCCAGCAATCCTGCCCAGCTGACGCGATCATTTTCGGCAATATCAACGATCCCAACAGCCATGTTTCAAAGCTTAAGGCGATCGCCCGCAACTACAGTTTGCTGGCCGACTTGAATACCCGGCCCCGAACCACCTACCTGGCCGAGATTCGCAACCCCAACCCTGACCTGGAAAGTTAAGCGGAGCACGATCGAGAAATGGACGAGCCCAGACAACCCGCAACCATTAACGATAGCGCTCCGGTAATCGAGCCCGGATACACGTTCGCCTCGGTCACCGACAAGATCAGCTCGATTGTCCTCACGCGTCCCACT
>CAVOKX010000011.1:0-60382 GCA_963696635.1 uncultured Acidobacteriota bacterium | reverse complement strand
GCTCTGCACGCCATGGTCGCCACGCATGGCGTCCCCCTCAGCCTGTACCGCGATCGCCACGGCATCTTTCAACGCAACGATACCCACTGGACGCTCGCCGAACAGCTCGCCGGAAAACAGTGCCCCACCCATTTGGGTCGGGCTCTGGAAGAACTCGGCATTCAGCAGATCCCCGCCTACTCGCCCCAAGCCAAAGGCCGCATCGAGCGCGCCTGGCGCACCTGCCAGGACCGCCTGGTCAGCGAACTCCGCCTCGCCCACGCCTGCGATCTCGACTCCGCCAACCAAGTCCTCGCTCGCTTCTGCGCCGACTATAACCAACGCTTCGCCGTCCCGGCTCGCGAGGCGCAACGCGATTTCCGCCCCCTCCCCGCTCGCTTCGATCTCGCCCGCTGCCTCAGTTTTCGCTACCAGCGCGTGGTCGGCCCCGATCACGTCATCACCTTCGGCGCCCACTCCATCGCTCTGCCGCCTTTGTCTTCCAAACGCGGCTACGCCGGGGACTCCGTCGAACTCTCCCACCGCCTGGATGGCCGGCTGCTTGTCTCTTATAGGAAGGTTTTGCTTTTGTCGTTGCCCTTGCCTTTGCCGTTGCTGGAGGATACGGATCGCCGCCCTGCCCCTCGCCTCTCCCCGCAGAAAACAAAAACCCCGATGCCCCGCATCTACAACCTCGGTGGCCGGCCCGCCCTGGCCGCCGTGACCTAACCAGAAAGGGGTGACAGAGCCTCGTTGCACTTAATACGACATTTTCTCGTTGCAACAACATCTTTGACATATCCGCGTTATTTTCTCTACGGACCGGCCAAAGCTGCCAATGCCACGCGGGATCAGGGCTTGGTGTAGCGGCTGTGTGACTATGTAATCAGGCCGTTGAGTCGGCAACCTCGGAAAAGACTATGGGATGCTGTGGGCTTTTTGAAATGACCCCGCCGCACACCTTCGAACCTACCGCCACTGCCACACCCAGCGATTCTTGCGTACCTTCATAATCTGTCATATTATGAAGCTATGCCGATGACCTCCCTGAACATCTCCCTTCCCCTAGCCCTCAAGGAGTATGTAGAAGGGCAGGTTGCTACGGGCGACTGGGGTACGCCCAGCGAGTATGTCCGCGAACTGATTCGCCAGGACAAGGAACGCCGCCTTGTAAATCTCGAACAAGAGCTCGTCGCTGCCGCCAAGGGACCGAAGATCGAGATCTCGCTGGCCGAAATTCGCCGCAAGGGCCTGATCTCCGCGCTCCGTGAGCGCGCCCGCAGCCGATGAGAAGGCGTCGGCTCGTCTTCAGCGACGCGTCGATTGCCGACATACTGGAACAAGCTGAGTGGTACGCCGCTCAGTCGGGACGGCCATTAGCCCGGCGCTGGGAGAAAGCTGTCACGACCGCTATTTCGCACTTACTGACCCGACCCGCCACCGGCGCGCCCTGCAAATTCCGATCACCAGCACTTCGCGACGTAAGACGAGCGACAATCTCACGATTTCCCAAGCATCTGCTCTTTTATCGGTTCGACGACGACGAAGTGTTTGTTCTCCGCGTCGTGCATGGCGCCCGCGATTTAGAGCGGCTCTTTTCTTAGCCCAGCCCTGCTCCCAGGGAGTTCTCGCATGTGGGAGACCGTCCCCACACGAGTATGATTAGCTGTTAGCGTTGCCATGTCGCTCATCCACACCCCCGACCCCATCGTCGACCCCGAGCGCCTCTTCGAAGGCTTTGAGAACCTGATGCCCTTCCGCGTCCAGGACATTCTCCTCGTCTCCAGCCTCTACGACTCTTTCATTCTGCGCGAAGATGGCCGCCTAAATGAGTTGCTGATCGGACAATCTCTCGAACTCAACCTCTCCCAGGTTCCCGGCATCACCCACGTAGCCCGAGGCGCGCAAGCGCTCGCTCTGGCTAAATCGCAGCGACGCTTCAACCTCATCGTCACCAACCTCGAAGTCGAGGACATGGATGCCGCCCAACTCGCCCGCGAAGTCAAAGCCGCTGGCCTCGATGTGCCGGTCGTCGTGCTCGCCTACGACTATCGCGAGATCAAGAAGTTCCTCGCCCGCAACCCAGTCACCGACATCGAACGAGTTTTTCTATGGCAAGGCAACGCCCGCATTCTAATTTCGATCGTCAAGTACATTGAAGACAAGCGCAACGTTCTCCACGACACTCGCGCCATAGGCGTGCCGGTCATCCTGGTCGTCGAAGACAATATTCGCTACTACTCCTCGTTTCTACCCACGATTTATACCGAACTGATTACCCAGTCCCGCCGCCTGCTCAGCGAAGGATTGAACGTCGCCCACAAGCTGGTGCGAATGCGGGCGCGCCCCAAGATTCTGCTGGCGTCGAACTACGAAGACGCCGCGCAGCAGGTGATGAAATACCGCGAGTATCTGCTGGGCGTGGTCTCAGACGTTGAATTCCCGCGCAACGGCCAATTGAGCCCCGACTCTGGATTCGAACTGGCCCGCATGGTCCGCGCAGAAGTGCCCGATGCTCCCATCGTCCTGCAAACCAGCCGCACCGAATTCCGCGCCCGCGCCCATGCCGAGGGATATTCATTCCTGCGCAAACGCTCGCCCACGCTGTTGCGCGACCTGCGGCGCTTCCTCACCGAGCAGTTCGGCTTCGGCGATTTCGCCTTCCGCCTCCCCAACGGGCAGGAGGTGGCGCGTGCAAGGGATTTGAACGAACTCGAAGTGCGGCTTCACGAAGTTCCGGCGGAGAGCATCGCCTACCACAGCGAGAGAAACCATTTCTCCCGCTGGCTGTGGGCGAGAACCGAGTTCGCTCTCGCTCAAAAACTCAGACCACGAAAGGTTTCCGACTTCCCCACGCTCGAAAACTTGCGCCGCGACTTGATCCAGTCCATTGCCGAATATCGTGGCGAACAAAGCCAGGTTCTGATCGGCGATTTCAACGCGTCCACCTTCAAAGCAAGCGAAGGATTTTTCCTGCGCATTGGCGGCGGTTCGCTGGGCGGAAAAGCCCGCGGCCTGGCCTTCATCCGCCACCTGCTGCACAAGTATCAAACCGCGCGCCGTTTTTCCGACGTCCACATCGCCGTGCCACCCAACGTCGTGCTGGCCACGGATATGTTTGACCGCTTCCTCAATGAGAACAATCTGCTCGACTTCGCTATCGGAAGCAGCGACGACGCGGAAATTCTGCGCCGTTTCCTTGAGGCATCGCTCCCCGCGTCGCTGCGCGACGATCTCCTGGCATTTCTCGCCGAGGTCCATTATCCGCTCGCGGTGCGTTCGTCCAGCTTGCTCGAGGATTCGCAATACCAGCCCTTCACCGGCGTATACGAAACTTTCATGCTGGCCAATCAGCACCGCGATTTGTTGGTCCGCCTGGAACAGTTGATGGAGGCGATCAAGCGCGTTTATGCTTCCACCTTCAGCCAGCATGCCAAGGGTTATGTCCGAGCCACTCCGTATCGACTGGAAGAAGAGAAGATGGCGGTCATCGTCCAGCAGGTCGTAGGCACCATCCATTCTTCTCATGACGGACAGCGCTTCTATCCCGATTTCTCCGGTGTAGTGCGCTCGCACAATTTCTATCCCGTGCCACCAATGAGCTACGGAGATGGAATTGCCGCAGTGGCATTGGGCCTGGGTCGGGCCGTTGTGGATGGTGGAAAATGTCTGACCTTCTGCCCGCGCTATCCCCGGAACATTATGCAGTTTTCCTCGGTGGAAGATATTTTAGCCAACTCGCAGCGCGAGTTCTGGGCCTTGGAACTGGACCACATGGAGCGCCTCGATGAGTCCGCTTCCGATCCGCTACTGGAATTTAAGGAAGCCCGCTTCGGGCTGGACGTGGCGGAGAAAGACGGAACCTTGGATAACCTCGGATCAACTTATTCGGTTGATAACCACGTCATCTATGACGGCTTGAACCGCCCGGGCACCCGCATCGTGAGTTTCGCGCCGATTCTCAAGCACGGTGTGTTCCCGCTAGCCTCCATTCTTGAACGGCTCACAAGAATTGGCGACGAAGCTTTCGGACGCCCGGTGGAAGTGGAGTTTGCGGTGAAGTTGCCGCAGGGACCACGCGAAACGGCTGAGTTCGGGTTTCTGCAAATCCGTCCGCTGGTACTGTCGCGCGAAGGCGAAGAGTTGCGCATGGAAGATGTCAGTCCCGAGCGGCTCGTCTGCCACAGCGCCAAAGTGCTGGGCAACGGCCGCGTCCCGGACTTGCGCGACGTCGTGGTCGTTGACTTTCACCGCTTCGAGCGCGCCCGAAGTCAAGAGGTGGCCGAAGGGGTGGCCCACTTTAACGCGACCCTGAGCGAGAGGGGAACGCCATACCTTTTAATCGGCGTGGGCCGCTGGGGATCGAATGATCCCTGGCTCGGAATCCCCGTTGAATGGGACGAAATTTCTGGAGCCCGCGTGATCGTCGAGGCAGGCTTCCGCGACTTCCGCGTCACCCCATCCCAGGGCAGTCACTTCTTCCAGAACCTCACCGCATTTCAGGTCGGCTATTTCACGGTTAATCCTGATGCCGGAGAAGGTTTTGTCGATTGGGAGTGGCTGGGCGCGGTGCCCGCGGTCGAGGAGCAGGGCTGTGTTCGCCACCTGCACTTTGACGCCCCGCTAGTCGTCGTGATGAATGGAAAGACCAGCCAGGGCATGGTTTTCAAACCAGAACTGGCATAGCACACCCGCATCATAATGGACCAACGATGGTAGTTGAGACTTTGTAAGATGATGGTAATATAGATATCATCATTGACATCATATATGGCTGCATATATGATTGTCTCAAAGGAGTCACCGATGCCTGCTACCGCTCGCAAGTCGGAAGCACAGACTACTACCGTAAGGCTGCCGAAGCCTTTGTACGAGGAAGCTCGATCGGTAGTGAAGAAAGGCACTACCCATGCGAAGAGTTTGAATGACTTCATTGTCATGGCAATCAAGACGTATCTGAAAATATACGAGCGTAAGCAGATTGATGCTGCCTTTGCGGGCATGGCCCAGGATGCGAGATATCAAGAAGAGGCGAAAACGCTCACGGAAGAATTTGCATATAGTGACTGGGAGGCCCTGAGGCTTGAAGAGAAGGATCTCAGTGTTTAAAGGGGGAGGGCCGGTCTATGCTGCAAGCTCTTCGCGGCGATGTGTTCATGGCTAACCTCGAACCGGTGCAAGGTTCCGAGCAAGGCGGAACGCGGCCTATTGTAGTGGTCAGCCGCGACGCTCTGAACCAGTTCAGCCCCGTCATCGTTGTTTGTTCGATCACGGATGCAGCCAATAAGAAGAAATTCTATCCCAGCCATGTCAAAGTAACCGCAGGCGCTGGTGGACTTGTCCTGGACTCGATAGTGGTCTGCGAGCAGGTGCGAGCCATCAGCAAGAACCGGCTGCGCCGGCAAATCGGCAAGTTCGACAGGCAAGTGATGGCGAGCATAGATACCGCTCTCAAGATCACGCTCGATCTTCCCTAGAAAACGCGCAACACGTTAGAACTTCTCAAAGTCATCTATTGACATTCGCTTTTTATTCGCTTATTATCTCGTCTCACGATTTGATCCCTAACCAAATTCATGAATGGAGGAACACATGTCACTCAGTCAATCTCTTCTCCCCGAGTTCGATCACGAAATGGCCAACACCCGCAAAACTTTGGAGCGGGTTCCGGACGACAAGTTTTCCTGGAAGCCGCACGAAAAATCCGGCAGCATGGGCTGGCTGGCCGGCCATCTTGCCAATCTCGTCGGATGGACTCTGGACACCATCAAGCACGATTCATTCGACATGTCGCCTGGCGGCAAGCCGTTCACGCCTCCCCCGGTGCCCAAGTCTCATAAAGAATTGTTGGAATTGTTCGACAAGAATGTGCTCGCAGCCCGCGCCGCGCTCGCCGGAGCCAGCGATGCCGACCTGGCCAAGAACTGGTCGTTTCTCAATAACGGCGCGACCATTTTCTCCATGCCTCGAATCGTGTGTCTTCGCACCTGGGTCATGAATCACATGATTCATCACCGGGCGCAACTGGGCGTTTACTTGCGCCTCAACAACATCCCGGTGCCATCGATTTATGGGCCGTCGGCCGACGAATCTGGGTTCTAGGAATGGAACAGCGGGTGCGGAAAAACTCGGCTTGCTGATGAGTTTTTCCGCATGCTGCGGGGGAGAATTCAGTAACGGCCTTCCCTGATCCAAAGGCGGACTTGCTCCTCGACGGAAAAACTCTCCAGCCCGTTGCGAAGGAACTTTGATTCCAGCGCGAAGGCATGGGCTTCGAGCGGCACCGCGAAGAACGCATTGGTTCTAAGGAAGCCGCGCACCAGCAGGTCACAGTAACGCTCGACTCCGAGGATTTGAAACTGCACCGCGTGCGCCAGTCCGTGAAACAGGGCACTATCGCTGATTCTCTCGCTGAATAGTATGACGTCCATGAAGGTCAGGGGCGCCATCTCTACGAAACCCGGGAGATTGAATCCGAGGTGCCGCGCCTGAGAATAAAACGGCGGCTCCGGGATGCGTCCGCCGTTGAGTTCCACGAAATGAATGCGGCCCAGCAGGGCCCCAGAAAAGAAAGACTGCATGATTGCCTCGCTCTGTGAGCTCAGAGGCATTCCAGAGGGAAAGTAGCGGTCGCGTTGCTCCCTCACGTATGCGGATATGGAAGCACTGAATTCAACCGCCTGTTCCTGGCTCAGCTTCGGCCAGGTGACGTGCGAGTGCTGGCCGCCCTGCGGAATCTGCCGCTCGATCGAGGCGTAAAAATCATTCAAGGCGGCGGCTGAGCCAATCGCCTTGCGCAGCAGATCTTGCTCGCCGTAGCGGGCAAGATTTTCGGTCGAGAAGCGCAGACGAAGCTGGTGGGTTGCGCACTCCGCGCTGAGCAGTTCCAGCCGCGCATGGCGGAGCTCCGAGTTCATTTGCACAATGGCAACCCGATCTTCGGGATTTTCCCAGGAAAACATCAATGGACTCCTGAAATTAACTATACAAACGTGAGGAAAGGACCTATAGTTATTACGTATACAGCGTTACGTTCACGCTGTCAACATAAATTATTAAATCGTTTAATGCAGGCGAAAAGGACAGAAAATGCCAAGGCAGCCTGATCCTGATCTGCAAGAACGCATTCTCAACGCCGCCCAGAAGCTGTGGAAAAAGGGAGCGGAGAAAACTCTCACCATGCGCGCCGTAGCCAAGGCAGCGGGTACCAATACCCCGGCCGTCTACCGCCGCTTTCAAAACCGGCAGGATATCTTGCGCGCCCTGCTCCAACGCATCCAGCAGGATGTGGTCCACGCCCTGCAATCATGCGCATCTCCCGAGGAAGCCTGCGAGCGCTACCTTGAGTTCGCCGTGAACCATGCCCATGAGTACGAACTGTTCTACATGCACGCCTACGAACTCTCTACTTCCGCGCGCGCGGATCATTCCTCTCCGCTCCGCGAACACCGGCCTACAATGCACTTGATGGAGCAAAGGCTGGCCCAGCGGCTCGGTGGCAGGGCCGAGGATCATACCCGCTTATCTCTGGCGCTATGGACCATGGCGCATGGAACGGCAATGCTGCTGATTTCGAGAGCCATACCCGCGGCTCATGTCGGCGAACTGCGGTCCGTCTACACGTCAGCCGTGACCACGCTGATCAACAACTCATCCAGTCTGTCAATCCGAAACTGACGAACTGTGTCTGATATTGGAATTCTGCAGGCGGGTGGCGCTCGTATTCTAAAAGGCGTCGGCTCCTTGACCCCGGCAAACTCGGTGGCACTCTAAACGCCAGCACCAAATAATGGAGGACGGACGTCTCGCCCGTCCCGATAAAATGTAGGCGCGGGCGTCCTCGCCCGTGCGAGCGCCAAATGAACCCAATCAGCCAAATCTCGGCCCTTATAAAGCAGACAGCTCACCAGGCAGGCTTTGAACTGGCCGGCATCGCCCCAGTCGGCGACTTCCCTGAACTAAATCACTTTCCCGATTGGATCGAAGCCGGATACGCCGGAGAAATGAAATACATGCAGTCCCGCAACCAAGCCGGACACCTCAAGCGCGCCTCGCTTCACTCAACCGCTCCCTGGGCGCGCAGCGTAATCGTCTGCGCCATCAACTACAACACCCAGCATCCATATTCGACCCAACTCAACGACCCCGACCGCGGATGGATTTCACGCTACGCCTGGAGCCGCGAAGATTATCACGAAGCAGTTATGCGCCGGCTGCGCGTGGTCGAAAACTGCCTACAAAATTACGTCAGCCGGGAGCTGGATGAGACCGCGTCACAACCAAACCGCGATTGCAATTCTGGATTGGATATCGATAAACAGCTGCGAAGCGGCGCAAGAATGCAGCCCACAGCGCAAGCCGTGGGTAGCAAGCTGGAAACCGTCGAGCCCCAGCGGCGCGAAAGACGAATTGCCATACACTCTCAGGCCATGGCAACCGGCACCAAGTACCCACCTCTACAAACCCGCTGCTACGTCGACACCGGCCCCCTGGTCGAACGCGTCTACGCCAAATACGCCGGCGTGGGATGGATCGGAAAGAACGCCTGCATCCTGAATCAGAAGCTGGGGTCATGGTTGTTCCTCGGCGTGATTTTGACTTCGCTCGAACTCCAACCCGATCTGCCCGCGCCCGATCGTTGCGGCACCTGCACCCGCTGTATCGACGCATGTCCCACCGACGCCCTGATCGCCCCCTATCAACTCGATTCCAATAAATGCATCTCGTACCTGACCATCGAAAAGCGCGGCGCAATTCCAGAACACATGCGCGAAGGCATGGGACGGCACGTCTTTGGGTGCGACATCTGCCAGGACGTTTGCCCGTGGAACCGCAAAGCCCCGGCCACCAGCGCAGCCGAATTTCAACCGCGAGAAGGTCTGGTCAACCCCGCGCTAGACTGGCTCGCCGAAATGAGCGCGGAAGCGTTCCGCGAAAAATTTCGCGGCTCACCCATCCGCCGAACCAAACGCACCGGCCTCCGCCGCAACGCCGCGATCGCCATGGGCAACAGCGGCAACCGGAAGTTCCTACCCACTCTCAACAAGCTGGCAGCCGACGAAGATCCCTCGGTCGCGGAAAGCGCAACCTGGGCCGCAAAGAAGCTCGCACCTTCTTAGTAAGCATGGCGGAAGCGAGCGATAGTCGAACCCACCATCGCTGCCGAAAGACGACGATCGCCGGTTTTGAAGATCACCTGGCGTGTTCTGACCCGTTATGAAAATTCTCTACCGTAAACTGAGTTCTGACCCGTTCTGATCAGAATAGGCGCGTTCTGAACATCGAACTATCACGTCTTTATCACAGCGCAGCCGAAACATCTGAAAGCCAGTCGCTAGACTGCTGCGCCAACAGAAACCTTTTAGTGATCCCGGCTGCGGAGCTTGCTGAGCAGTCGCAGGATTTCAAAGTACAGCCAAATCAGAGTGACCATCAAAGCGAAGCCGCCGTACCATTCCATGTATTTCGGCGCGCCGGCACGGGCTCCGCTCTCGATAAGATCGAAATCCAACACTAGGTTGAGTGCAGCCACGATCACCACCACAACACTGAAACCGATCCCGATCGCGCCCGAGCCGTTGATGGCCGCGAAGTGAACGCCGAAGAACCCTAGCACAAACTGGATCAAATAGAAGACCGCGATTCCCCCCGTCGCTGCCACCACCCCCAGCTTGAATTGCTCGCTGGCACGGATGATGCCGGACCGGTAGGCGAGCAGTAATGCCACTAGCGTGCCAAACGTCAAACCAACTGCCTGCATGGCAATCCCTGGAAAACGCACCTCTAGCATGGCGGAGGCGCTGCCCAGCGCCAAGCCTTCCAGTAGCGCATACATTGGCGCGGTCACCGGAGACCATGCCTTCTTGAAGATGGTTACCAGTGCCACGATAACCCCCCCAATTCCTCCGACAGCGAGCAGAGGCACCGCAGCCTGAGGTGAGCGGTTGAATAGATTCCAACTCCATGCTGCGGTGGCCACCGCGCAGATCAACAAAATGCCAGTTTTGTTAACCGTGCCGGAGATGGTCATGCTGTCGCCGTACACTGCATCGCCCACGCGAAACGCATCGCCTGACAACGCTGGATTGGAAGTCTTCATTAGAGCCATCGAAACTCTCCTAAATGGGATTAGGTTACTGTGTACCACATCAGAAAGGAGGAGCCGAACCCCCAAGGGCCGAAGCCCGGCGGATTTTGAGTTCCATAGCCAGTTCCGAACCGTTATCAAAATTCTCTACTCTAATTGATTCTTCAACCACTTTCCAACGACTTGATTTGCCCCGTCTTGATCCAATCTGCTCGGTTATGAACATAGAACTCCTACAGTTTTACTACCGCGAAGTTGAGGCGAGATTCTAAACGAGTGTAATCGCGATTTTTTACCAACCGACGCTTCGGCATGACGCCAACGAAACCCGGCAGCTTGGGCAGGACCCCGGGCGGCTGATTTCCCGGACTTGCCGACCTGCCGATCCGGCGCCTCCCGGAACTCGTCCCTAGTGCCTGGATCACGCAGCATCCCACAATTGTCGTTCCACCTTGATCCGTATCTCTCGGCAGAAAGCGTAAAGAACTTGCCGCTCGGTGAGCCGTTGCATTGGAATTAAACCTTCTGAAATAGTCGGTAGCGAAAGGGCTACCGCAGCTTCGCGTATTCGGCCTTGGCTTGCTTCAATAGGGGGATGTCGGGGTCGGCGTCTTTCCAGAGGGTGAGGAAATCTTTGTAAGCGGCGAGTGCCCGGACGCGGGCGGCATCGGCGTCCGCTCCCTGCGAGGTCTTCGCTTGCAAGGCATTGGCACGAGCCACTCCCAGATGAGCCAACGCGCCCGTCCAGCAGTTCCAGACGATGCCACTGTGGTCGATGATCTTCTGAAACTCGGCGGCGGCAGCACTGCCCTGTCCGGCTGCGAGATAGGCTTCTGCGCGAATGTAGGTCGGATAGAGGCAGGAAATATTGGCGACGAACTGAATGTCCGCTAACTCCGAGGGCGGAACAGCGGCTTGCAGCGTAGTGAGGGCGGCAGTCGTATTTTTTCTCTCCAGCGCCAATTGCGCCTGAATCGCAGGCAGCCAGAGCGACTGCATCTGGGTGTCCAGCGGAAAGCGCTTCCCCAAGTTTTGGGCCAAGGACTCGGCGCGTGCCGTATCACCCGCCATTGCAAACGCAAGCGCGGCTTCGACCTCGACGCCCTGACTCGTCGGAGCGAGCCTCAAAGCCTCTGCCGCTGATTGCCGGGTTTCGGCAGGATTGCCGAAAGCTGCTTCTCGCTGGGCAGCAATTGCCCGCCAGATTGCCCCAGTTTCCTTGCTGTCAGCGCGAATGGCGGAATCTGCCGCCCGCCTGGTCAACTCCCGTGCCTTGCCCAGATGACCGCCATACGCCTCGGTATCGGATGCGAGCGCCAGCCCAAAGTTCTCTTCCGGCTTTCCCATAAACCACTGTTGCTGTTCAGCCATCGCTGCGGGGTCCGAGCCGAGAAAGGCAAGAGCGTAGAGGGTGGAGCGAAGGCCGAAGTTATCAAGGCTTCGAGCATGAGCCTGTTGAATTGTCTGCCGCGCCCCATCGAAATGCTGCTGCGCGAGCAGTTCGTCGGCCAGACCCCAATACGGGCTTCCACTATCTGGGTTTGCGCGGAGCACCTCGCGATAAGTGTTCGCAGCCTTTTCATGTTCTCCCAGCTGGCTATACGGGTAGGCAAGGATGATATGACCTAATTCGTCTCGCGGATAATTTTCACTCCACTCCTGACATATCTGTAAGGCCTTATCCAGTTCTCCGGTGACATTCAAATAGTAGGCAGCAGTGATCGCCAGCTTCTCTCGTTCGCTGACACGTTCCCGTAACTGGAATGCCAGGGCGAAGTATTCGCTGGCACGACCTGTTTCACCCAAGGTGTAATAATCTACTCCGACCGATTCATACCCCATGGCAAAATTCGGGTCAAGCCGGATGGCGCGCTCGTCGTATGGCAAGGCTGCGGCGGGGCCCTTCTCACGAGTGGCTTTCGTGGCAAGGCTATACGCTTTCAGAGCATCGAGTGAAGGTGTGGTCGCCCTTTCAAGCGGAACATCAAACTTCTGCACCGTCGTCAGCGATTCGCCCAGCTCGCCCCGCAGCCTGGACGCCGCGCCCCCTAGCGCGTCCAAAACTTTCTCTTTGGTAGCCGTAGTGACTTGCTCCTGTACCAGTGCCTCTCCGCTTTGGCAATTCACTGCTTTCAGTGCCAGTACATATTGGCTGCCCAGACTTGCAATCGACCCACTTATGTAAGCCTTGCTCCCTGCCCGCTGGCAAAGCTCACGAGCCACGTCGGGTGTAAGCTTGGTGTCGGATGGGCGTGTCATCAGCTTTAGAGTCTGAGCGACTTTGTCCTCACCGAGCACATTCAGGAACGGCGATTGCCGCAACGAGATTGTGAGTGCGGTCTTTAGAGTGTCGTCGAAGACCGGGTCGCCCGTCGAGTTCGCGAATTCTCCCAGAACGATGGTGTCCTTCTCGGTCAGATGTTTCGCCGGTCGCAGGCGCCAGATCAGCCCGCCAGCAATTACAACAGCCAATGTAATGGCCGCTACTCCCACAACGAACTTCCGACTCCGGGCTGGTCTTTCTTCTATTTGACCTGCGCCGTCAACTGGCGCTATGAACCCGTACCCACGCCGGGGCGAAGTGTTCAAGACCGACTCCTGGTCTTCGCCATCCGAGGTTCTATCTTGACTTTCGATGTTGGCGTGACCAGGCATTTGGGAGGAGGGACTCCCGTTCGACCACTCCACCTGACCTATGAAGCGGTAACCGCGGCGAGGGACGGTCTCAACCCACGCTGGATTTTCCGCCGAGTCTGACAGGCAATCCCGTAGCCGCTGCACTGCGGAGTTCAGCCCATGATCAAAGTCGACAAACGTGTCGCCGGCCCAGAGCTTCGCCCGAAGCTCCTCCCGGGTCACCAACTCCCCTTGGGTTTCGAGTAGCACGCGCAGTATCTGAAAGGTCTGCTCACCCATTTTCAGTTTTGTCCCGAACTTGCGCAGCTCGCCGGAGCGCAGATCAAGGGCGTATGGACCGAACAATGCGATTGGTAAGTTAGTCGTCTTCATCCCCGAAAAGGCCGAGGTAAGGGGCCTTTGACCATGGACATCGAACTGGGTGATTGTGAGGGCAACCGTGGCGGCAGTCAAGGATCGTATCCTTGGCGGTCGTGCGAACGACACTTGGTCGCACATAATACGCTAGATATCAATAACTTCCCCCGTGTTCCGAAAATGTACCAAGGGTGACCAGGTTTGCATTGCAGCCGGGCTTCCTCTGAGCGATAAGTACCACGCGAAGCAGACCATCCGCGCAGCGCAATGCAAGAGTTTGCTCCGCCGGCAGCGAGATGGCCGCCGACTTTCGCGAGGAGACAACTTATGAAATCCGCCCCAACTTTGATCTGCGTCAAGTTTGCCGCCTGCATGATACTTGTAGCCGGACTTAGTGTCAGTGCGTTAGCGTCGTGCGGTGATTCCCTTTCCGCGATGGCAATCGGGACGACTGCCATCGGCGGTCGACACAGCGAGAGTGAACAGGACTCTCAGTCATACGGAACACATCCCAGCAACTCGTCCATCGTGGGCCTTTGGCACGTCGAGTTCAAGGTCAACGGCCAGACGATCCAAGAAGCATACCAACTCTGGAATGCCGGTGGGACTGAGGTGCACAACCCGAATGTCGATCCTAGAGCGGGCAATGTCTGCCTGGGCGTATGGACGAAATCAGGCCAGACTTACACGCTCGCACACCGCGTCTGGAACTACGACACGAGCGGAGACTTCCTAGGAACGATCCACCTCAGTGAGACGCTTACGCTGGTCAACAGCGGCAATACGCAGAGAGGCTCGTTCGAGTTGGATTTCTATGACCCCACGGGCCATTTCGTCAACAAGGTAACCGGCAATGTCACCGGAAAGCGCATTTCGGTTGAGTGATCCGCGGTATTTTGCGTACCCCCGGAAGAACCTCATAAACTGTGGCTCTTCCGGTGGTTTCTTAAAATCCGAGTAAGAGCATTTCTTGCGAGAGCAACAAGCGCTGATAGTCGATACCAGCGAAATTATTAGTTCTGAACCCGACGATATGGGCCAGATGACGGACAACTCGAAAGTCATCGGCCCGAGGGCGAAACTGACCTCACAGCAAGCTCGATGAGGATAGTTGACAAAATCAGGCCATTACACTCACGACCCCCAGTCAGTGGGGGTAATCCGTTTTTCCTTGCTCTCTCTTCCTCCAGGTAGATAAGATATTTCAAAGCGAAGTTAGCTATTTGAGAATAGCTGGAAACTAACGGCTCTTTGACAACTTGACCACCGACGGAAGGCCGGGCACTCCCAGACCCAAAACGGGAATGCAACTGCTCACATTCTGCCCCCTAAGTCCTTATTGCGGAATATTTTGCGTATAAGTCCTTATTCCTCAAAGATTTTGATGGTAGTCCGCCCCTAACCCCATGATTCCAAAAGATCGAGGGGGAGGGGGATATCTATGATTACTTAATGGTAAATAGCAGGCGAACCGGCCTGAGCTCCGGTCCGCCTGATGCGTTCCGCACTTCCGCAGCGTGGTAGCATTCCCCTATCTCGAACTTCCCAACGGCTCATGACGGATCGCATCCATTCCCTCTCGTCACACCTCATCCTGGTTATTGTTCTGCTCTGTGCTCCGGTTTCTCCGGCCCGCTCGGACGAACCGCACTGGATCCGCGTCAATTCCAGTCACTTTTCCGTGGTCACCGACGCTGACGAAAAACACGGCCATGATGTAGTCGTGCGCTTCGAGCAAATGCGCTCCGTCTTCGCGCAACTGTTGGCCAGAACCCGGGTCAACATGTCGGAACCAATCGACATCATTGCCCTCAGAAGCGATGAAGAATACAGCAAAGTTGTCCCCATCCGCCAAGGACAAGGCATCGCATCCGGCTTCTTCATTCCCGGCGAAGATCGCGATTACTTCGTCCTGAATCTGTCGAAAGACGAAAGCTGGCGCGCGATATCCCGCGAATTCGCCCAGGTGTTCCTGAACTACAACTATCCGCCCACCCAGCCCTGGTTCGACGAAGGCTTCGCGGAATATTTCTCCAGCCTGCGCGTGGATAATAAGCAAGCGCAAATTGGCAGCGACCCGGAATCGTTCACTGCATTGCTGAACGCGTCGCCATGGCTCGCGATCCCCGACTTATTTGCCATGCGCCCCGACCTCTCCGCCGGTCAGACAAGCTCGCGCCATACCATGTTCTACGCGCAGTCGTGGATCGTGATGCACTACCTGCTCGCGCACAACAAACTGCCCGAGACTGGGACATACTTCGACCTGATCGAGAACCAAAAGCTTCCAGTCGAAGAAGCGCTGCAGAAGGCGTACGGCATGAGCTCAACCCAGTTCGGCCAAGCGGTAAAGGATGACTTCCATTCGCTGGCACCGTCGTCTCCGGCGCCACAAAAGGGAACGCAAGCGATCGCTGGTGGAACTCAAATCCTGGCAGTGACCCCAGACGACCAGATCGGCAGCAGCACGCAGCAGCTTTCCGAGGCTGAGGGGCAAGCGTTGGTCGCGGAAATGAGTGTTCGTCTTCCAGAGCACCGCGAGCAAGCTGTCCAGCAACTGGAGTCGATCGCAGGCCAACCAAAGACAGACAACGTGATCGCCCGCCGTGGCTTGGCCTGGGCTCACCTGGAGAAGAAGGATTTCAACGCCGCCGTCGAAGAACTGAATAGCGCTGCTACCCTTAACCCCAAGGACCCCTGGCTGCATTACTATCTGGCGCTGGTCCGCCTGCGCGCGGCCCAATCCGCGGGAGGCTCGACCCAAGGTCTTCCCAACATGATGCAGGATCTTCGACTGGTCATCGACTGGGACCCCGAATTCGCCGAGGCCCGCAACATGCTGGCTATGGCGCAACTGGAAGGCGGGGGTGTCCACGCCGCAATGGACTCCATGCGTCCCGCCCTCCAACTCGCCCCCAGAAACCAAAAGTATTTGCTGAATATGGCGCAAATCTACCTCGCGGGAAAAAATTGGGATGCGGCTACCGCATTGCTCGAGCGGCTCAAGAGCAGTCCGGATTCGCAGGTTGCGAAGTCCGCTGCCGAGCAACTGCAAGGGTTGCCCACCCTAAAGAAGTATGGCGTACTGCCGCAGGGCGAAACCACTCCGCAGCCACCACCGGCGGCAACGACTCCCTCACCATCATCGTCTCCGCCGTCCTCAAGCCCGTCTTCCTCAGCTTCGTCTGCCGCAACCGCAACCAAACCGGCGGCGCCGCAACCAAAAACCGAGAAGCCAAACCCTCAATCGGAGGAAGAAGCCGGCGTTGACCACCCGGAACAACCCCCGTCGCCGCCGCAGCCCGACAAACGTGCCATCCAATTTGTGAAAGGAAAATTAGTTGCGGTCGATTGCTCTCAGCCCCCATCGGCGATCTTGACGGTTGCAGCGGGCACAAGGTTAATGAAGCTCCGGACAGAGAATTACAAGTCGCTGATGCTCATCGGTGCTGACGATTTCTCCTGCGACTGGAAGAGCCGGCCCGTAGCGGTTAATTACCGAGCCGGAGGAAAAGCCGACGGCGATCTGGTTTCAGTGGAGATCCAATAGAGGCTGCAAGCAATTCCAAGCGAGAATCGAGACGAATGGCAATCGTTTGATGGTTCCATCTTGGGTTTCGGGTGTTCTATACTTCAAACAACATGTGTAGGCACAATAAAGACGAATGTGGCTAAAGTCAGAGCTGTTGGGGGCTTTTCAGAACATCAGACCAGCCCCAGATTATAAAGGTGTCCACGATACCAGTTTTCACTGTCTGTAAGGCGGCGTAGCTCAGGTGGTTAGAGCGACGGTCTCATAATCCGTAGGTCGTTGGTTCGAGTCCAACCGCCGCCACCAATTCTTCTACGGTTTACAAGCCCTGCCTGCTAGGCTCGCTACCTCCGGTCGCGTGCGGGAACTCGTTGGATTCGCATCGAGCAAAGCCTGATTCATGGCTAGCGACCGGCGCGAATAATCAAGAGCGGATTCCCGATCGCCAAAGGAGACCCTCAAGACTCCGACATTGTTTTGCAAAGTGGCAATAATGTCCTTTACCTTCTCGGAATGACTTGTGTCCAATCTCTCCCGATCCTTAACCGCTGTTGCTGCACATCCAGCGCGCGATCCAGGTCTCCAAGTTGGAAGTGCATTGCCTCAACGTTCTTCATCGTTGCAAGCAAATAGGATTGCAAACTGAGATCGTCAGGGTTTGCGGCCGCCGTCTCTGACGAATCGCCAGCAACCTGTTGCGCCGGTCAAGGCGTGGCTTGCGTTATCGCGTCGACGAGCCGTTCCGAATTGTGAGAATCGCTGCGTGTCGAGGGAGGCGGAAAGCCCATGACCGGCGAGGATTGAAACCTACACGCATGAATGAGGCGTGTATGCTGGTGCTCAGACTACAGAGCTGATCCTGCATCGCCGTTCGCCGATGCGGAGAGAAAGGGTTGCGTTGGGCATCATGCTGATCCATCCCGATCGTCTGTTTCCTGCCGATCCCGGTGCACGAAAGATAGCGAAGACGCTCTACGAGCATGTGCGAACGTTACCCATCATCAGCCCGCACGGCCATACGCAGGCGGCATGGTTTGCAACCAACGCGCCTTTCCCCGATCCGACGCAGCTTTTCGTGCTACCCGACCACTACATTACTCGAATGCTCTACAGCCAGGGAGTCTCGCTGGAGGATCTCGAGATTGGGCAGCCTGAGTTGAAGGATGCGCGGAAAGTCTGGCGCATCTTCGCCAGCTACTACTACCTTTTTCGTGGAACGCCGACCCGCCTGTGGCTGGATTTTGCCTTCCAGGAACTTTTCGGACTAAAACAGCGGTTGTCGGAAACGACCGCCGATCTGCATTTCGACACGATCTCAGAACAGCTACGAACCCCGGAGTTCCTGCCGCGCGCTCTCTATCAGAGGTTTAATTTGGAGGTTCTGGCCACCACCGATTCTCCGCTCGATTCGCTGGCCGATCACCAGGCCGTCCGGGAATCGAACTGGGAAGCGAGGATCATACCGACCTTCAGGCCGGACCCGGTGGTTGATCCTGAGGTTGAGGGATTTGCCGAGAATCTTGCAGCGCTGTGCGAGGCGACCGGGGAAGACACTTCTTGGACCGGCTACCTGAGTGCGCTGCGAAAGACGCGCATCCGCTTCCGCGCACTCGGCTGCACGGCAACCGACCACGGGCATCCCACCGCACGAACCGCCAATCTTCCCTCGGCCGAGGCTGCGGAGCTCTTTCGTCGCGTGCTTACAGGCAAGGCTGATGCCCAGCAACAGGAACTCTTCCGCGCGCAAATGCTGACCGAGATGGCGCGGATGAGCCTCGACGATGGGCTAATCATGCAGATTCACCCGGGCAGTTCGCGCAACCACAATCGCAAGCTCTATCAGCGATACGGCCGTAACGTAGGTGCGGACATCCCGATGCCGACGAATTATGTGGATGCGCTTCGCCCGCTGCTCGATCAGTTTGGCAATGAGCGCGAGCTAACGATCATTCTTTTCACGCTGGATGAGTCGACCTACAGCAGGGAACTGGCTCCTCTGGCCGGGCATTATCCGTGCCTACGGCTTGGTCCTCCTTGGTGGTTTCACGACAGTCCGGAGGGAATGATGCGATTTCGCGAACGTGTGACGGAGACGGCCGGCTTCTACAATACGGCGGGTTTCAACGACGATACCCGGGCTTTCCTCTCGATTCCGGGGCGGCACGATGTGGCTCGGCGCATGGATTGTGCCTACTTGGCGAAGCTCGTCGCCGAGCACCGGCTGGAGGAAGAAGAGGCTTTGGAAGTGGCGAAGGATCTCGCCTACACATTGGTGAAAAAAGCATATCGGCTATAGGACTCAACATGGCGGATACGACGGCTGTTAATCGCCTGACGGAAAGCGGCCCATCTTCCGGCGCTCGCCTAAGCCGCGTACGCTGGACGATCTGTGCAATGCTGTTCGCCGCCACTTCGATCAACTACATGGACCGTCAGGTAATCGCGATCCTCAAGCCCACGCTACAACACAGCATCGGCATGACCGAAGTGAGTTACGGCTACATCGTGGACGCATTTCAGATCGCCTATGCAATTGGCCTGCTTGCGTCCGGCAGGTTAATCGACAAGCTGGGTACGCGGATCGGCTACATGCTAGTGATGGCCGTCTGGAGTCTCTCCGCAATGGGGCACGCGCTGGCCAGCACGGTCCTGGAGTTTGGCTTCGTCCGCTTCTTCCTCGGACTGGGAGAGTCCGGCAACTTCCCGGCTGCCATCAAAACAGTGGCCGAGTGGTTCCCGCAAAACGAACGCTCACTGGCGACGGGCATCTTCAACTCCGGAGCGAATGTTGGAGCAATCCTGGCTCCGGCCATCGTGCCGTGGGTGACGCTGCGCTAAGGGTGGCACGCGGCTTTTCTGACCACGGGCATTTTCAGCGCGCTCTGGATTCTGTGGTGGTTTCGGCGTTACCGCAAGCCCTCCGATCACCGCACGCTTTCAGGCGATGAACTGCGGCATATCTACGAGGCTGCGGCTGTGGAGATGAGGCCCGCAATGCCTTGGCGGCGACTGCTGCGCTGCCGGCAGACTTGGGGGTTTTCGGTCGCGAAGTTCCTTACGGACCCGATCTGGTATTTCTATCTGTTCTGGCTGCCGTCGTACTTTAGCGCGAAATTCAATTTGAACCTTTCGCATCTCGGGCTGCCTCTCATCATCATCTATAACGTATCGGCCCTTGGGAGCATCGGTGGAGGCTGGTTGCAGAGCCCTTCCGCGGCCTGGGACTGTCGCCCAACTACGCGCGGCTTGTTGCCATGCTCGTCTGCGCTTCGCTGGTTGTTCCGATTTATACGGCCGCTAGTGTCAAGTCAGTGTGGACCGCCATTGCGCTGATCAGCGTGGCTGCGGGAGCGCACCAGGGCTGGTCGGCCAATCTTTTCACCACATCCTCCGATATGTTTCCGCGCAGCGCGGTGGGGTCGATAGTCGGGATCGGCGGCATGGCTGGATCCGTGGGCAGCGCAATTTTTGCTTTCTTTGCGGGCCACGTCCTGCAACTGACGCACAGCTATGCAAGCCTTTTCGGCATCTCGGCCAGCGCTTACCTGTTGGCGCTGATCGTTCTGTGCCTGCTCGCTCCCGGATTAAGGAAGGTAGAATTCACCGCATAGAGCCTCTGGACCTGCTGCGATAAGTTGTAACGATGAAACGATGACGACAAATATCCTCAGCCTTGAAGGCAAAATTGCCGTCGTGACCGGAGGTACCTCAGGGATCGGGCGTATCCTGAGTCTCGGCCTCGCAGATGCTGGAGCTGATGTCATCGCCTCTGCACGCCGCCAGGAACATGTCAACGAGACCGCGGCCGAGATTGAAAGCCGCGGACGCCAGACGCTGCGCCTCTGCTCGGATGTGTGCAATCGTGCTTCGCTCGAACAACTACTGGCGGCCTTGCTCCAGCGCTTCGGTAAAGTCGACATCCTTATCAACTGCGCCGGAAAAATAAAGCGCACGCCCACCCTCAACATGCCGGAAGAGGAATGGTCCGATATCGTGGACACAAACCTCACCGGAACTCTACGCGCTTGCCAGATTTTCGGCCGGCATATGCTGGAGCGTGGCTATGGACGCATTATTAACATTGCTTCTCTCAACAGTTTCGTTGCACTCACCGAGGTCGCTGCCTACGCGGCCAGTAAGGCGGGCGTTGTCTCGCTCACGCGCTCGCTTGCTGTGGAGTGGTCAAAGAAGGGCGTTACAGTGAATGCCATAGCGCCTGGCGTCTTCCGCACAGCCCTGAACGCGGATCTGATCGACAACACGCCGCGCGGTAAGGAACTGCTGATGCGGACGCCGATGGGCCGATTCGGCAGAACTGAAGAGTTGATCGGAGCCGCGGTTTACCTTTCCTCCGATGCCGCATCCTTCGTCACCGGGCAGACGCTGGTCGTCGACGGAGGCTTTCTGGCCAGCGGCGTTAACCAATAGCTTGGTGAACAAAACACATGACCACCTAAAATGATGGAACATTGCGACCACAAATCGTCACGATGGCAGGAGGTAAGTCATGAACTACACACGGCGCAGCGTGCTGGCGGGCCTGGGAGTGGCGGGGCTTGGGACGGTGATGCCGCCGCTAGTCAGGAAAGTGGGAGCATGCTCACTCAGGGGCTTATTCTCGGCGATGGAAACTGGCGCAGTCACTTGCCCGTTCAAGCTGGCTGTGATCAATGACGAAATCTCGCAGGACTTCGAGCAGGCATGTCAGATCGCTACTGTGGTTTTCGGACTCCGTTGGATTGAACTGCGCTCAATGTGGAACAAAAACCTGACTGAGCTCGACGAGAATGAAGTGAAGGTTGCGCGAAAGATTCTCGAAAAGCACAAGCTGCAAGTCACGGATATCGCCAGCCCGCTGTTCAAGACCGACTGGCCCGGGGCGCCGCAATCGTCTCAAAGTGAAAGGCGCGACCAGTTCCACGCAAACTTCGACGCAGCGGCGCAGGACAAGCTACTCGAGCGCAGCATTTCGCTGGCCCAGTCTTTCAACACCGACAGGATTCGCTGTTTCGACTACTGGCGGCTTGACGATCAAAAGCCGTACCGGGCGGCAATCAATGCCAAACTGCAGCAGGCTGCGGAACGCTGCGCCAAAGACAATCTCATCTTGTTACTGGAAAACGAAATGTCATGCAATACCGCAACGGGCGAGGAGGCGGCCGCGGTGCTGAAGGCGATTCCCAACAAGAACTTCATGTTGAACTGGGATCCCGGCAACGCCGCGGCCATCGGAAGCACGCCCTATCCCACCGGATATCAACTACTGCCTAAAGACCGCATCGGGCACTGCCACTGCAAAGATGTAGTGAGCAAGCCAGATCACAAATACGATTGGGCTCCGGTCGGTAGCGGCATCGTGGATTGGGTTGGCCAACTCCGGGCTCTGCAGCGTGACGGCTTTCAATACGGACTAAGCCTTGAAACTCACTGGCGCGGTGCAGGTACGCCCGAAGCGTCCACTCGCACTAGCATGGAAGGACTCAAGAAAGTGCTAGCGAAGGCTGGCTTCTCGTGCTGATCGCAAGTCAGCTTATCAGATAGCCAACGGACAGCCGGCTATCAGGAACAGTTAAAGGACTAATCAGATGACAGTTACACGACGTGAGTTTCTCGATGCCCTTGCCGCAGGTGCGGCGGGATTGGCCGTGGGAACAACGGCAAAGAGTTACAGCCAGATCCTCGGTTCCAACGAGCGCCTCAACTTTGCCGTCATCGGGCTGAATGGGCGCGCGTATGCGCACCTCTCGGCGCTCAAGGCAAACCGGAGTGCCGCGCGTATCTCCCATGTCTGCGATGTGGATAGCAATATTCTCAGTAAGTTCGCCGAAAGCACGCAGAAGGAAATGGGTGAGGCTCCTGTTGCGGAGAAAGACTTTCGCAAAATTCTTGGGCTCAAAGATGTGGACGCCATCACCATTGCCACGCCCGATCATTGGCATACAGCGATGGCGATTGCGGGGTTGCAGGCGGGCAAGCATGTCTATGTGGAAAAGCCATGCAGCCATAATCCGGCTGAGGGTGAGATGCTGCTGCAGGCGCAACAGAAATATGGAAAGCTGGTGCAGATGGGTAACCAGCAGCGTTCTTCTCCGCACACTATAGAGATCGTGGAAAAGATTCACCAAGGCATTATCGGCAGGCCCTACGTCGCGAAAACCTGGTACTCCAATGTGAGGAAGTCGATTGGCACAGGCAAAGAGATT
Organism: uncultured Acidobacteriota bacterium; assembly: GCA_963696635.1. GTDB lineage: Bacteria > Acidobacteriota > Terriglobia > Terriglobales > Acidobacteriaceae > JABDBE01. The sequence goes on along the minus strand of CAVOKX010000011.1, from coordinate 37,587 downwards.
CCGGTGCCGCCGCAGCTTGACTGGGACCTGTGGCAGGGCCCGGCGCCGCGCTGCTCGTATAAGGACAATGTGCATCCCTACAACTGGCACTGGTTCAGGATTTATGGCACGGGCGAGACGCTTAACAATGGCACGCACGAAGTCGATGTCTGCCGCTGGGCGCTGGGCGTCGATTATCCGGAGCGGGTCACTTCGTCAGGGGGCAGATACCATGTCAAAGACGACTGGCAGTTTTATGACACTCTGGTCACGAGCTTTGAGTACGAAGACAAAATGATTTCGTGGGAAGGCAGGAGTTGCCAGGGAATGAAATATTACGGCCGCGATCGTGGTTCGACAATCATGGGAACCAGTGGCTCGGTACTGGTCGACCGCGATGGATACGAGATATACGACCTCAAAGGGAATAAGACGAGCGAATTCAAGGCAGGCAGCACGACTTCATCTGCTGATCTCATTGGCCGCGATTCCATGACTGATGCTCATTTCGCGAACTTCATCGCGGGGATTCGCAAAGGCGAAAGGCTCAACGCTCCTGTTTCTGCCGGCAATGTCGCGGTTACCATGCTGCAGCTTTCTAACATCGCCTGGGAAGTGAACCGGGAGTTGCATCTCGACACCAAAGACGGGCGGATCCAGGGCGATCCCGAAGCGATGAAGATGTGGGGACGCGAGTACGAGAAAGGGTGGGCCCCGCATGTCTAAGGATTTGTCGCTCATGAGAAACAGCTTCTCACGGCGTGATTTTGTGCGTTCCGGCGCACTGGTCGCGGCAGCGTTCGCTATTCCGAGCGATATATTGGGAACGGCACAAGAAGGGAAAGCAGCTGACCGAGCAACGCCGATTCGTTTGGGTCTGGCCAGCTACACGTTCCGCAACTTCAACCGCGCGCAGCTGATCGGATTCATGAAGCAGCTCAACGTGTTCGCGCTGAATGCGAAGGACGTCAAAGACCATCTCCCAATGGATCCGCAGCAGGAGGCGGCTGCGCTCGCCGACTATGCCGCTGCGGGAATCAAGCTTCACGCTGCCGGAGCCGTCTATTTTCCGAAAGATGAAGATGCGGATATCCGGTCTAAGTTCGAATACTGCAAGCGAGCAGGTATCGCGGTCATTGTCGCTGGCGACCCGGCGCCGGAAACTCTGCCGCACATTGAGAAGTTCGTAAAGGAGTACGACATCCGTATCGCGATCCACAATCATGGGCCGGAAGATAAGGTGTGGCCTGCGCCACTGGATGTACTGAAGGCGGTGAAGGGTATGGATCCACGCATCGGATGCTGCATCGATGTCGGGCACGCGGCTCGTGCAGGCACAGATGTTGTGCAAGCGATCCACGAAGCAGGCCCGAGGCTGTTTAACCTGCACATGAAAGACCTCACAAACTTCGAGAGCAAGGAGAGCCAGGTCGCGGTGGGAGACGGCATCATGCCGGTAAGGAAGATGTTTGAAGCTCTTATCGCGACGAAGTACAACGGTTTCGTCGATCTGGAATATGAGATTCATCCCGACGATCCGATGCCGGGCGTTATTGCCAGCTTCGCATACATGCGAGGAGTTCTGGCAGGCATGGGGCACGGGGTCAAGGGCTGAAGTAGTCGGCGATCTTCTCGGGAACCGCAGTACGGCTTGGTTCTTTACAAGCGACCGCTGCTCAGACAAAGCCTATGCCAGTGGCTACTGGGACTGCGGTTCGTTTACCGGCTGCGTGATTGGCGATGCTCGATAACCCGGATCCACGGAATGACTAGGTGTTGCAATCAGAGTTTTCTCTGCCTCATGTCCTGTTGGAGTCTGCCGTCAAGGTTTGCGCGTATCGGGATGGTCCTCGCCTCGCGTGATCCGGATCACAGCCTCGTGCCTCTCACTTTCGGTAGCGTATGGTCAGGCATGGGCGAATTCTCCATTCTCACCAACCGCAAACGCGCCACGATCGCGCTGGTGCATTCGGTCGTGTTCCTGCTGGTCGCGGTGCGGCAGATGGTTGCGGCCAATCCCGCCGCCGGCATTCGGTTGACGTCCCCGGTGCCCTCTGGGACATGGATTCTCTGTGCAGTCTTCGCGATCGTGTCCTCTATTCTTCTGTGGCTTCTGGTCATTTCCCGCGGATGGATGGAGAAATTTTATTTTGGATTCTGCGCCCTCAGCGCCACCTCTGGACTTCTCCGAACTGCGGCCGGCGACCAGGCTTTTCATGCCGGACTCTACGTCAGGGTGGTCATGCTGGTTAGTGCGGTTCTGGTTGGATTGCTGATCGTCCGCACGCATTCCCGCACGGGCTCGGAATGCGCCGAAGGGGGTTTGTAATCCGTTGCCGCCGCCGCGAGGCTCATGGTATCGAGCGTGTTTCTGCAGTCTTGCCTGCGAGGACTGGCGGCCTCGCAGGATTGATGTTCCCAGACCACTGTGTTGGTGGCGGATTTTTATCCTCAATGCAACCTCATTACGCAAAATTTGGTTTGACAATGTTTGCCGATCTCCGCTATTGTTGGTTCGTGGTTAACTGGGCTCATCGTCATCATCACCATCACGCGCATGGCGCGTCGGCGGGGGTGTTTGGGCTGAGCTAGCGTGACACCTTAAGAGATTCGAGCCCGCTGATGCGATCTAAGCTCAGCGGGCTTTTTGTTTTTAGACGAAGGACCTCGATCTATGAACCGGGAAATTGATTTTGACAAGATGCAGGGTTTGGCGCCGGCCATTGTGCAGGATGCAGCCTCAGGTGAAGTGCTGATGTTGGGCTTTATGAATCGTGAGGCCTGCGAGCGCACGCTCTCGACCGGCTACGTGACGTTTTTCAGCCGCACGCGCAAGCAGCTTTGGACCAAAGGAGAGACGTCGGGCAACCGGCTCAAGCTGCTTGCCGCCACCATCGATTGTGATCGCGACACACTTCTGTTGCACGTCGAGGTCGAGGGGGCGGGGTTGGTTTGTCATGAGGGCACGCGCTCCTGTTTCACAAAACCAATTTTTCGCAACGTCCTGAAGATTGGTCCGAAGGGGGCGCAGTCATGAAGATCCGGCTGGGCATTCCGAAGGGGAGTTTGCAGGAGGCCACGCTGCAATTGTTCGCTCGCGCCGGTCTACCAATCTTCACCAACGGCCGCTCCTATTTCGCAACCACTCGCGACCCGGAAGTCGACTGCATGCTCATTCGCGCGCAGGAGATGGCGCGCTACGTCGAGCATGGTGTGCTTGATGCGGGCCTAACGGGTCTTGATTGGGTGGTCGAGAGCGGACTCGAAGTTGTCACGGTTTCAGACCTGATTTACGCCAAGCAAAGCCGGGGCAAGGTGCAGTGGGTGCTGGCGGTTCCGGAAGATTCGCCCTTCCAGCGCGCCGAGGACCTGGGCAACCGAATCATCGCAACCGAGCTCGTCAATGTCACCCGGAAATATTTCGAGAACAAGAATGTTGCCGTACAGGTTGAGTTTTCCTGGGGCGCCACCGAAGTGAAGCCGCCGATGTTGGCGGATGCCATCGTGGAAGTTACGGAGACCGGCAGTTCTCTGAGAGCTAACCATCTGCGCATCATTGATACGGTGCTCGAATCGAACACGCAGATTGTTGCCAACAAGACAGCTTGGTGTGATTCGGCGAAGCGGCGCAAGATTGAGAATCTGGCGCTCATGTTGAGGGGTGCGATGGATGCGCAGAACCGCGTCGGCCTGATGCTGAACGTTCGCAAGCAGGATCTGGCCGCAGTACTCGCAGTTCTGCCTGCGCTCAAGAAACCCACCATTTCCACCCTCAGTGACGACGACTGGGTGGCCGTGAACACAGTGATCGAGGAATCGACCGCATGGCAGGTCATTCCTCGTTTGAAAGAAGCCAATGGACAAGGGATCGTCGAGTATCCCCTGAACAAGGTGGTCCTGTGATGCGCATTCTTTCTGGAGCCGCGGCCAGGGCGAGGATTCGCAAGATGGCAGCTCGCGGATCGCGCTACGCGGAAGTCGAACCCGTCGTGCGCCGCATTATCGCCGACGTTCGTAGACGGGGCGAACCGGCTGTGCGCAAGTATGCGAAGCGGTGGGATGGGCATGGGGACGCAACAGTCTGTGCAAGTGTCCGAAATAGAGATCCTGGAGGCCTGGAAGTCTGCAGCGCCTGAATTGAAAAGTTCTATGCGCATGGCTGCGGCGAATATTCGCCGCTTCTGCGAATGGCAAAAGCCGGTGGAGTGGATGCGCACTCGCAAAGGGATCGCCGTCGGGCAAATCGTACGGCCCCTGGATTCGGTGGGCTGCTATGTTCCGGGTGGACGCTACCCATTGGTCTCGACGCTGCTGATGACGGTTATCCCTGCCCAGGTGGCGGGCGTGCAGAACATCCGCGTTGTCTGTCCTCAGCCACGGGCGGAGGTGCTGGCTGCGGCTGGAATGCTCGGAGTGCGCGAGGTTTATCGGATCGGTGGCGCGCAAGCGATCGCCGCGCTGGCTTATGGAACGGAAAGCACTCCGCGTGTGGACAAGATCGTCGGTCCCGGAAATCTTTACGTTACTTGCGCCAAGAAGCTGGTTTCGTTTGACTGTGCCATCGATTTCCTGGCCGGTCCGACCGAAGTCGTTATCGTCAGCGATACTGGAACGCCGGAATTTATCGCCGCCGATTTGGTCGCACAGGCAGAACACGATCCCGGAAGCGCTTGGCAGCTTTTATCACGACTCGTGAAGAACTTGGTCGACGCGTAGCACGGGCTGCAGAAAAACTGAGCCGGCGGAATGCGGTAGCGCGCCAGTCGTTGCGTCGTAATGGAATCGTTCTTGTAGCCGACTCGCGTCGCCAGAGCTTTGAGTGGGCCAATGAACTGGCGGCAGAACATCTCACGGTTGACGCATCGGACGTTATGCTTGTTCGTAATGCGGGATCGGTGTTCGTAGGCAACTATTCGCCACAGGCGGCCGGTGACTATGCTTCTGGTCCTAATCACGTTTTGCCTACGGGAGGTGCTGCCCGCTTTCGAGGCGGGCTTGGCGTTCTCGATTTTGTAAAGCTCATCAGCGTCCAACAGCTTTCGCGGCCTGGTTTAAGAGGGATCGCACCGGTCGTCGAGTCATTGGCGAACGCAGAAGGGTTGCGGGCGCACGCGGAGTCGATCCGCACGAGGTTCGACCATGCTTGAAGCGCGGGAGGCGGTGCGCAATCTGCCCACTTATCATCCACCGCTCGGTGGACGCGACGGCTTGCGCCTGGATTTCAACGAAAACACGGTCGGTTGCTCGCCGAAAGTGCTGGCCCGGCTGCGCGAGATCAGTGCCGAACAAATCGCGTGCTATCCGGAGCGCGAGCCCATCGAAGCTGGCGTGGCAGATTATTTCGGCATCAAGCCCAACGAATTGCTGTTGACCAATGGCGTGGATGAAGCTATCCACCTGTTATGCGAGACATTTCTGCAATCTGGTGACGAAGCGCTCATTGTGGTGCCTACGTTTGCCATGTACGAGATTTCGGCGGCGGCCACCGGAGCGCGAGTTATCTCTGTTCCCGCAGGCGCGGACTTCCGGTTCCCAACTTCCGAGTTGCTTTCCAAAATCACGGCAAGCACTCGTCTCATCGCGATTGCTAATCCCAACAATCCCACGGGCAGCGTGGTGGACGCAGCAAGTTTGCTTGAAATCGCGAGCCGCGCTCCTCAAGCGGCGATCCTGGTGGACGAAGCTTACTTCGAGTTTTACGGGAAAACGCTGTTGGGACACTGGCGCAGCGTTCCGAATCTGTTCGTGGCCAGAACGTTTTCGAAAGCTTATGGACTGGCCGGGCTTCGAATAGGCGCGCTCACCGGAAACGCTGAGCACATCCCCACAGTAAGCAAGGTTAGTTCCCCTTACAACGTGAATGCCGTAGCACTAGCCTGTTTGCCGACGGCGGTGGCGGACCAGGACTACATCCACCGGTACGTTGACCAGGTTCGGCAGGGAAGAGGTGAACTCGAAAAAGAATTAGGGCAGTGGGGGATTCGGTACTGGCCAAGTCAGGCGAATTTTGTGTTGGCGAGTTTCGGTTCATTGAAGACGGCGTTGATCCAGTCCATGCGGGCGCGCGGCATTCTCGTACGAGATCGCTCGCGCGACTATGGTTGTGACGGCTGCGTGCGCATTACGGTCGGAACCACTGAGCAGACGACCAGATTGCTTCAAGGGTTGCGCGAGGTGCTGGCGGAAATCGCAGCGCAAGAGGTGAGCGCGAGATGAGACGAGCTGCGATTCAACGCACCACAAAGGAAACTGACATCCGCGGCGTGTTGGTCATTGAAGGCCGCGGTCGGTATAAAGTTTCCACTGGGATTCGTTTCTTTGATCACATGTTGGAGCTCTTCGCCCATCACGGCGGCTTCGATCTGCAACTCGAGGCTAAGGGCGACCTCGATGTAGATCAGCACCACACCGTGGAAGATGTTGGCATCGTACTCGGACAACTCTTCGACCAAGCGCTGGGTGCCAAGCGTGGCATTCTGCGCGCAGGCTACTTCGTGATGCCGATGGACGAAACTCTGGGGCTCGCGGCCGTGGATTTTTGTGGGCGAACATCCACAACCGTGGATACGAAGGTTCGCGCTCGGCTTGTCGGCGATTTGCAAGCGGAGTTGGTGCACGATTTTTTCGACGGTTTTTCCCGGGGTGCTCGTGCCAGCGTGCATGCCCGCGTGCTCTATGGCCGCTCCAGCCATCACAAGATCGAATCGTTGTTCAAGGCGTTTGCGCGCGCGTTGCGTGCTGCCTGCTGGCGCGATCGCCGCATGGCTCGCTTGCTTCCCAGCACCAAGGGATTGCTCTGATGATCGCTGTCGTAGACTATCGCGCGGGGAATCTTACATCGGTAAAAAAGGCACTGGATCATTTGCGCGCGGACGCTGTCGTCACTCGCGACCCGGACGTCGTGGCGCACGCTGACAAGATCATTCTGCCCGGCGTAGGCCACTTTTCGGCCACCGCGATTCTGGAACAAACCGGGCTGCGCACCGCAATTCTGCGCAGAATTCAACAGAGAGTGCCGTTTCTAGGGATCTGTGTTGGCATGCAGTGGATGTTTGAATCCAGTGCAGAGGCCCCTGGAACCGTGGGCCTCGGATTGTTCGCGGGAGCGTGCGGACGGTTTCCGGAGAGCGTCAAGTCGCCTCACGTAGGATGGAATTCTTTAGTCTGTGACAATGGCTCCCGGCTGCTTCGAGGGATCCCGTCAGGCTCTTTTGTGTACTTCACTCATTCCTACTCAGCGCCAGTAGTGAAAGCAACTGTGGCCCGATGTAACTATGGCGGAGAATTTTCTGCGGCTGTCGAGCATGATAATTTGTTCGGAGTGCAATTTCACCCTGAAAAATCCGCAGATTTGGGATTGAAACTTCTAAAGAATTTTTGCAGCCTCTAATGCTCACCAAACGAATCATCGCCTGCCTGGACGTTGCCGCTGGACGCGTCGTAAAAGGCGTGCAGTTCGAACAATTGCGCGACGCTGGCGACCCGGCAGAACTGGCCGCGGCTCACAGCCAGGCCGGGGCCGATGAGGTGGTGCTCCTCGACATTTCTGCCACGCACGAGAAACGCGCGACTCTCGCTGACACCGTTCGCAGAACCGCGCGACAGTTGTTTATTCCATTTACAGTTGGCGGCGGTATCCGTTCCCTGGATGACGCGATCTGCGTTTTCGAAGCGGGTGCTGACAAAATCAGCATCAATTCAGCGGCACTCGCTGATCCTTCGTTGATTACTCGTATCGCCGAGCGCTACGGCTCACAGGCGGTAATCGTCGCCATTGATGCCAAGCGCACTAACGGAGAAGCACGCTTCGAGGCGTACGTCAGCGGAGGCCGGAATGCTACTGGGCGCGATGCCGTGGCTTGGGCGCGGGAGGCAGAAGAGCGCGGCGCCGGCGAGATCCTGCTCACTTCCATGGATCGCGATGGCACCGGTGCGGGCTTCGACTGCGAATTGACCTGCGCATGCTCTGAATCGCTGCACATTCCAGTGATCGCATCGGGAGGAGGTGGGGATACGCAGAGCTTCGTTGATGTCTTTCAGCGCGGCAAAGCAGATGCAGCCCTCGCCGCGTCCATCTTTCATTTCGGCCTGCGCCGTCTCGCGGATCTGAAGGAAGAATTGCAGAGCGCAGGCATCCCGGTACGATGGCCATGCTGATTCCTTCCATTGACCTGATGGGCGGAAAGATCGTTCAGCTCGTGCAAGGCGAGCGCAAAGCCCTCGAATTCGACGACTTCGAAGAGTGGATTGGACGCTTCTCCTCGTTCCCTTTGATTCAACTTATCGATTTGGATGCTGCTCTCGGCACCGGGCATAATCGTGACTTGGTGCGCGAGTTTGCATGCCGTCTTCCGTGTCAGGTAGGCGGAGGAGTCCGGTCCGCGCAAAGTGCAGAGCAAATGCTGTCGATGGGTGCGCGGCGTGTGATCTTCGGATCTTCGCTCATCCGCGATGGCCGCCCGAACACCGTGTTTGCGCAAGAACTTGCACGCGGGATCGGGGCGGAAAAATTGGTCTTTGCAATTGATTCAAAACAGGGGCGAGTCGCCATCCGAGGATGGCGCGAACTCACCACTCTTACGCCTCTTGAAATGATCGCCGCCCTGGATCCGTGGTGCAGCGCATTTCTGTACACCCACATCGATACCGAGGGCCTGATGCAAGGCATTCCCCTCGACATCGTGAGCCAGTTGCGAGCTTCAACCAAGAAGCAACTAATTGTAGCCGGGGGTATTGCGAGCTTGGAGCAAATCGATCAACTGGACGCGCTGCGAATCGATGCGGTGGTTGGAATGGCAATTTACACTGGACGCGTGCAGTTGCGCAGTTCAGATTCTCGTCGTGGCCGGGGCCTCGCTAAAGAGTGATTGAGTCTCGCAGGGCGTCAGCGTGGAAAAGACATTTGAGACTTCATTATCGAAAGCGATATCCGGGTTTAAGTTCACAGCGATACGCTTTGGCTTGGTCTTTATCAACCCTGACGTGACAATCGGCCCAGCTTAGAAAGAGATCAGGCCCCAGGGGAAAAACGATGGACTCTCCATTTACCTCAGCTTCAATACTTGCACCCTCGGCTGAGGACGGCAAACTGAAGTTCAGCGCCCGACCAAAAATCACGGGATATGACTCGCGCACAAGGTCGCTGACCATGGGGTGGACCACCTCTGCCTCCATGAGGAAAGTGGTAGTGTCCGACCAATTACGAACTGAGACGTTGATGTTGCGGCCGCCACGCGAAAGATCCTCGAACTCAATCCGGGTAAATGGACACGGGCCCGCGATGCAGGAAACTCGGGCATTCCGGAATTGATTTCCCTCGCCCGCATCCAGGGACGCTTCGGCGAGAGCAGCCTTCCATTTCCCGTCTGGTGAACACGGATGATGTCCTTTGCAAAGCACATTACCGGTATTTACTACTTCGAATGTTTTGACCGCGCTACCGACGTCCGCTTCGGTAGTGGCTTTTGTCGAATATCGTACTCGGACGTTCGCGATTCCAACTTCGGGATGGCCACTTTCGACGTGGGTAGCATGATGAATGGGCACCATGCGGGCGATGTAAATTTTGTCTGAAACAAATTCATTCAAGTCGAGCGGTTGGTAATCCGCATGGCGGAATCGCAGCGTAAGAGGCTGACGCCGCCTGAGTCCCCGACGCAAAGTGAGGCTGAAGAAGCCGGAAGAATCAGACTTGCTACTGCTCACCGCCCCCGAGCCGTTCATACCTGTTATTTGGACGTCCGCGATGGGTAATTGTTTTTGCGGATCTGGGTCGTCACTCAGGACCGCACCTTTTATAGTTATAGGTTGCTCCTTGCGAATAGCAACCAATACCGCAGCCAGAGCGCCTGCGAGGGTTGCAACCACAACCGCCCAAATCGCAATCTTTCGTTTCCAAGTCATCCGGTCCCCACATCATTATTCTATGACACTGCTATGGTTTACTTGGACACTGAATCCAAGGTGTAGTTCCCGGGAGTTTCCCCAAAAATTCTTGCTTCTCATGATTCCGGAATCACACGGGAGCGAAAATCGTCTAGAATTCATAAAGTGCGCGGGAAAGACGACAATCATTCCAGAGACAAAGATATATCCCGCCGGGATCTGCTGAAACAGATCGCTCGCCTGGGTGTATGCCTGCCTTTTACCGGAAGCCTTCGGCCGTTCTTAGCCGCGACGCCGCAACAACATCTTGAGCCAGCCCGCCCTCCCGTTCCAACATCCCTTTCGCAGGCAGACGATGAACTGCTCGAGGAAATAGAGAAGGCGAATTTCCTCTACTTCTGGGAACAAGCCAACCCGCAAACCGGAATGGTAAAAGACCGATGTAACGTGCGCGCCAATGATACCGGGGTCGTGGGGAGTATTGCAGCGACTGGCTTCGGGCTGACCGCCCTCTGCATCGCGCAGAAGCGCGGCTATATTTCTTTGTCTGAGGCGCGCGAGCGTGCGGTGGCGAGTCTGCGCTTTTTATGGAAAAAGTTGCCAACGCACAGGGGATTCTTTTACCACTTCGCAAACCTCAACACGGGCGAAAGAATGTGGGACTCCGAGGTGTCATCCGTTGACACCGCAATTTTGCTTTGCGGAATTCTTACCTGCCGGCAGCACTTCCAGCATTCGGAAATCAGTCTATTAGCGTACGAGATTTTCAATCGGGTGGACTGGACCTGGCTTTCCGAGGACACATCTTTATTGCCCCACGGATGGACCCCGGAACTCGGTTTTCTTCCCTACCGCTGGGACTACTACAGCGAACTGATGATGATGTATCTCCTGGGATTGGGTTCGGCGTCCTATCCGCTGCGAGTCGAGACCTGGAATGCCTGGAAACGAACCACGTTCGAATATGATGGCCTTCGCTACATTGGTTCGTTTGCGCCGTTGTTCGTGCACCAGTACTCACAGGCGTGGTTTGACTTCCGCGGCAAACGCGACAAATATGCGGATTACTTTCATAATTCGACCATTGCCACCGACGTTCATCGCCGCTTCTGTTTGGAGCTCGCAAAACAATTTCCGGATTACAGCGACGACCTCTGGGGTATTACGGCGTCAGATTCGCAAAAAGGCTACGTGATTTGGGGTGGGCCGCCGTCGACGGGACCGATCGACGGAACCGTTGTTCCCAGTGCGTCGGCGGGTTCACTACCCTTTTTGCCACAGCCGGTGATGCGCGTTGTTCAAAACATCAAGACTCATTATGGAGGAACCTGGAGCCGGTATGGATTCGTGAATGCGTTCAATCCTTTGAAAAACTGGTACGACACCGATGTGATTGGAATTGATACGGGAATCACCATGATCATGGCCGAAAACGCACGCACTGGATTCGTCTGGGAAACGTTCATGAAAAATCCAGAGGCGAAACGCGGTATGGAACGCGCCGGATTCAAGAGTGATGAGTCTTCGCCAACTGAGGCGGGATGATTTGCAGCCGTTCGGGCTCTGACAAAACAATGGTCGCGTTGGTTACTTCAGTTCGATGAGTGCCAAACTTTGCGTGGGAAGTGTGAGAGTCAGTTCGTCGTTTTTCAGCCGGCGGGTCTCTGGAGCGGGAAGTTGGGCAGACCGGCGCAGCTCTTGAATCTGCTGCTGCGTTGGGTAACGAGGCGATCCCATCTTTTCGTAGGCTGAGTGAAAATCCCCGTGTTCGTGATCCAGTAGCGAAATCGTAGCGCCTCGTGGTTTCGCATTCTTGAATTGAATATTGACAATTCTTGGCAAACCAGTTTGATCAGGAGGGGCGTAGTTCCATACGGCCAGAACCAGAGTGCCATCTTCCCTGCGAGTGAGCAGGGCGGAATCGGAGTCGAGTGCGATGCGCTTCTCTCCGAGCATGTGCAAGAGTTTGAAGGCGTTGTAGGCGGGCTTCGGAATGCCGCCGGCGGCGATCAGTCCGTAACCGCCGTAAAAAGGCGTTTTCACAACGCCTTGCTCTTCAAACACGTCAGAGAAGGTCCAGTAAGACATCATGCTGGCCAGGCCATCGCACTGCCGGATGGTATCGGCGAGCCAAGGTCCCATATAAGTCGAGTCGGTAACTTCAGTTTCGTTCTTGTAACTGGCGTTGAACTCGCTCCAGATTAAGGGCAGGTTGGGCATGCTCGAAGCTTCGATCTGGTTGTGAACTTTGCTCACCGCCCGGCAGACCATTTTGTCGCGTGGAATATCCTCGTTCGTAGCGAAAACATCCTGAGCCCGATCGTTGCCGTAGACATGGGTCGAGACGAAGTCCATAGGGACCTTGTTCTCGGCGCAATGTTGGATAAATGCGTCGACCCACGCAGCTTGTGCAGTGGCAGGACCTCCGACTCGAAGCCGCGGGTTCACGCTTTTGATTGCGCGGGCAGTGTGATCGTAAAGTTCCCAGTAGCTCGCCTGCTTCGGCTCACCTGCCCAGAAATCCAGGTTGGGCTCGTTCCAGACCTCAAAATACCATTGGGCAATTTCCTCGATGCCATAGCGATCGATCAGATGTTTCGTAAACGCCGCGATGAGGCCGTCCCACTTACCCCAATCTTTCGGCGGAGAGATGTTTGGCTTGTACCAAAAACTGTGCAGGATATTGTGAGCCGCTAATTTCTGCGGCATGAAGCTCAGCTCAACAAACGGCTTCACACCGTTGGCGAGCAAACCATCATAGATCTGATCGACGTAAGAAAAATTGTATACGGGGTGCCCTTGGCTATCTTCGTCGTAGACGCCAACTTCGTCGTGAAGAATGGCGTGGAAGCGCACGTACTTAAAGTCAGTGATTTGCTTCACCTCACTCAAGTCGCGCCGGTAGCTGTCACGCAGGCTGAGCACGGCGCGCCCGGAACCAAACATCTGCTCCCAAAAGTGCGGAAAGGGATGGGATTTTGCGTTCGCATCCACGACGATTTCATCTGGCATCGAATTACCCGGGAAGTCTGTGGCTGGTGCACACTGAGCACACAATGCGACGAAAATGACGAAGAGTATGAATGTCCGAGGTGTAGAAAATTTCCGCATCCAACACTTTGGCAGCAGGTCAGCGAGAAACAATTTGATTGAACGTTGGCTCCAGCCGTTGGAGCTGAATTCACGCGGCACTGGCGCCATAGTTCATGCGGGTTGCGCGGCCATGGGCCACGGGTTTCTCGTGCAGCAGCAGCTCGGTCGCTTGCACGCGCGGATCACTATGGAACCACCGCTGTATGACACCATCCTGCAAAAAGTTCGCAATCGAGAGCAAGCTCATACCCTGATGATGAGCCATCCAGCAGCGTACCAGTTCGTAGCGATGCAACCGCGAACGCCGTCTGGCGGGCGTGAAGTCCGCGGCTTCGTAGAATCCATACGCTCCCAACCATCCATCGCGACTCATTCGATGCAGGTTTTTCAAAGCTTCTGAGGCACACACATGCAGCGCAAGGAAAGTAGAATAAGGGGAAATTACCAGCGCATTCAGTTCACCTTTGCTGAGCGCCAACTGGGGCACACCAAAGGCATAGTAGTGGTAATTGCCCGCCTCATCGGTGCGGAAATGGGCGGATTCGGAAATGCCCCATGGGATGCCTCGGCTCTCGACGTAGGCTTGCTGGGTGCGCACCGCGGCACGCGCCGAGCGCTCCAGAAGAGTATTCGGATAGGTGCGCATCCACAGCAGCGGCATCAGGTACTCAAACATGGTTCCCGTCCATGAGAGCAGGACAGGATGCCCATGGTACAACGCATGCGGCCGGCCAAGCTGGAACCAGGTCTCTTGTCGGATGTCGTCCTTTGCGATTGCGATAAAGGCGGCAATGCGAGACTCGGTAGCCAGCAAATCATAGCAGGCAGGATGGACCTGCTGAGTGCCCACATCAAAACCAACCGACAAGAGCTTGCGCTGATTTAAGAGAAAGCGAAAGTCCATTTCATTGGCGAGTGTCCCCGCAGTAGCGGCAATGGCTTGAAGATTCTTTATAAGGCTTACAGCATGGGAGCGTGCTTCTGGAAGTAGAGCTTCAAGACGCTGATACAGGAACTTGTCTTCTGCGGCATCCGTCGAACGGTTGACTAACCGAAGGCGAACCGCCAGAGCCTCAATGAAATCGGGCATTCGCTCCAGCGCAGGAAGGTCCCGCGTAGAGTTTGAGTTAATGGCAGGGTCGTCCCACAGCGAAGTAAATTCTGGCAGTAACCAGGGAGCATAAGAATTTACCACCTGCCTGACGTTCTCGAGCCGCGAGCGCACTTCTCCTGAGAACCAGTGCGCATCTCTCGCGTGCTTCGATTTTGCGGCTTCTTGATGCACGTGCTCGACAACTCCCGCCGCATCATTCAGCAAGCATGGCAGCCACTTCTTTTTCTTGATTTCCCTTTGGAAGTCGGAAAACCGCTTTCGCGACAACGCGCGTAGATCCACCAGCACGCGAAGATGATCCAGGAAGCCATCGGACGCGCTGGTCTGTAACAACGGTCGCTCCAAAAGATCCAGACATCCCTGCTGCAGAGTCCAGAGCGAAGCCGCCAGGTTGCCACTATCAACCGCAGAAACCAGTTGCGGCTCTAATGGCGCGAGCGACCGGGTGTCATACCAGTTGAGCAGGTGCCCGCGATACCGCTGCAGTTTCCACACCGTAGCCAACGTTCGTAGAGTCTGTTCCGCGAACTCGGGGATCGTGAGATACCCGAACTCGCAGGCCACCTGTCGAGCGTTAAACAGAAAACCCAAATTTGTCGGCGACACGCGGGGGGCAATTAAAAGAGGTTCCTCCTGCACATTGTCGGGTATCAGCCAATTGTGTTCTTCGGTGCTGAACTCGGCGAAGTATCGCCAGGTGCGGAGCGCGGCGCGGCGAAGCAACAGTTCGTCTTTTTTTGGCGCGGCGCCGCGCAGGGGACGTGGCGGCCGGTTCAGCCATTGCGACAATAGTTTGCTGCTCGCCCAGAGCAGCAGAATCGGCAGTGCGGCAGGAAGCGCGCTACGGCGGACAAACCACACCAGAATGCCAAGTCCGAAGGCGAGCGCCGGCGTCCAGTCCAAATAGCGGTCGAGCCAGGTGCGTTTGTAACCACCTATTTCCGCTTGGGCCGCCGTTTCCCATTGCAAAAGTCGCTGTTGCGTTACCATGCGTCGAACCAGGGTGCGCACTACGGCGTCCACTGAAATCAGCATTTGGTGAGCAAGGAATGTCAAAGAGAGGAAAACATTAATATCGCCTGCTACCAGCGCGTCCAAGGCGTCGCGAGCGATTGCCGATTTGCCTTGGATCGCTGCGCGGATTAACTCGAACGTAAATTCACACCAAGTGGGCGCGAACAGGATGGCAACGGTCGCTAAGGTCCACAACACCGGTGATCCGGGCAACGCGACCCATCCAAGCACGAGCAATACCAGGATCGCAGGCTCAACCAAACTCCGCCGCAAGTTATCCAAGATCTTCCACTGGGCGGTAATCGAGATGGGATTGACCACCCGCTGGCCCGACTCATCCGGGACCTGCGGCAGCAGCCATTCTGCAATTTGCCAGTCTCCGCGCAACCAGCGATGTTTGCGGCGATTGTAAGCGCTGTAATGAGAAGGGTAGTCCTCAATCACTTCGATGTCGCTGGCTAAGCCCGCGCGCGCATAGGCGCCTTCGATGAGATCGTGACTCAGCAAAGCGTTGCGCGGGAAGCGGCGATCAAGCACCTGACTGACGGTGTCAACTTCGTAGATTCCCTTTCCCGCGAAGATGCCTTCTCCATGGAGATCTTGATACACGTCAGAGATGGCGCGGGTATAAATGTCGAACCCAGTCTCGCCCGAATAGATGCTGGCCAGCCGTGAGCGTGCGCTACTTTGAACGCTAACCCCAACACGCGGCTGCAAGATGCCGTAACCGGCAACCACAATGTTCTTTTCGGCATCAATGATCGCCTGATTCAGCGGATGGGCCAGCGCCCCAATCATCCGCTGCGCCGACCCGCGGGGCAAGTCGGTGTCCGAATCAAGGGTGATTACGAAACGAACCCCCGACAGAATAGAGAGATCCCCGATTTTGACTGGAAAACTGTCGTATTGGTTGCGCAACAGCCGGTTCAGATCCATTAGTTTGCCGCGCTTCCGCTCCCACCCCATCCAAACCTTCTCGCGCGGGTTGTAGATACGGTGGCGGTGGAAGAGAAGAAACGATCCCATCCTTTGACCGGCATACTTCTCATTCAATCCATCTATTAATTCTGAACACAGATCCACCAGCGGATCGCTTTCCCGAGGCTCCGAACGTGAATCGGGCAGGTCAGTGAGGAGCGCAAAATGCAAGTTGCGGTCATGATTGCCCAGAAACCGTACCTCGAGGTCATCAACCAACCTGCGCACCTGGACCTCATCCAGGAGAAGACTGGGAACAGCCACGAGAGTAATGCAATCGTCGGGAACTCCCTCGGATAAGTCGAGCTTGGGTAGAATCTGTGGCCGCAGCAGCGATATGGTGAAATAGTTCGTGATCTGAACGGCTGCTTGCGAGCAAGGAAGAACCAGCGCCAACATTGAAAACAGAGTGAGCCCGGGCGAAACTTGGGGATCGATCAGCAGCAAAACGACCCCGGACATCATGGCCAAAGTCACCAACAGCATGGTGGTGAGGTAAAACTCATCGGGATAGCGGCGGAGAATTGATGAAATTCGCTCGCGGAAAGGAGGCGTGTAACCCACCCTCTGGTGTAGCAAGGCGGTTCCTTCTCCGAGCAGATAGTACCCAATATGCGAACATCGCAGGGATACGCGCGGATCGACCTCTTTTCGCTGCTGGGCCGCTCGCGCCAGCGCGAGCGCTTCGGTGGCAACCTCCATCTCACTGAAATCGGAGTGTTCCGCCATATCCACGAGCTTATTGCGATACAGGTCGCGGCTTTCCAGATCCATTCGAGAGTAGGCGCGGGCGGGATCTTCCCGCAGAATGTGGTCGGGAAGAATCAGGGGTTCGAGCACATCTTTCCAGGAAGCCTGAGTGACTTCCCGGAGACTATTCACGCAAACCCCAAGTCCGTGTGATTCTGACGGATTCGCAACGACTCGGGAGGCGCGATCCGCGATCTTTTCCAGCAAAACCAATTTAAGCGCTGGAATCAGCATCCACAGCTCTTTTGTCTTAAGGACCGTTTGCTGTTGAAAGCCCTCGATGTAGGCAGCGAACGTCTTTTCACTAAACCGGTCGTCTGTGGCGGCTAGAAGTGCCTCCGATAAAACCACCACCCGCGGCACGATGCCGCCATTCGGGGTTAAAACGAGCGGCATTTTCTGCCGGACCTTGAAGGTTTCCCACGTATTGCCAAGTTCCGTGTTCAACAAATGGACGTTGTCATATAACCAGCGGGAGTCGTCTGAAATGGTTGTGCCTGGTGACCGTGCCTCCATCCTTTTCAGTAGCGGCTTAAGCACCTTGGAAAGCTGGCGGCAGCGCTCGATAAAGACCGGGGATTTGCTTTCACCCGGCAGCCAAGACATATTGCGGGCCAACTGGGCGGCGTTGGAGCGTAAGGCGTGCTCGTCCCGCGTTATCTCGCGCGAAGACTCAAGGCGGCTCTCGGTCTGGGCGTTGACCATTTCCAAATGGACGTTCTGCGGCATCTGCTTAAGTTTCCTAGCGATAGCTGGCGGCCTGCATTTCGAACATTTC
The DNA here is from genome assembly GCA_963696635.1 of uncultured Acidobacteriota bacterium. Classification (GTDB taxonomy): domain Bacteria; phylum Acidobacteriota; class Terriglobia; order Terriglobales; family Acidobacteriaceae; genus JABDBE01. The sequence goes on along the minus strand of CAVOKX010000011.1, from coordinate 19,996 downwards.
CGCGTAACGACCGCCCATACTGGCCAACTGGTCGTGGCTTCCCTCTTCGGCGATTCTGCCTTTGTCCAGTACTACGATGCGATCCGCCATGCGCACGGTAGAGAAACGGTGCGAAATAAAAAGCGCCATCTTTCCTGTGGTCAGTTCAGCGAAGCGGCGAAAAACCTCAAATTCGCTCCGGGCGTCAAGGGCTGCGGTGGGCTCGTCGAGAATCAGAAGCTGCGCGTCGCGCAAGTAGGCACGGGCCAGCGCAACCTTCTGCCATTCACCGCCCGAAAGATCTAGCCCTCCGTCGAAGCGGCCCCCTAACATTTGATCATACCCCTTGGGAAGTCGGGCAATGACATTATCGGCCATGCTCTTCCGGGCTGCCATTTTCAACAAGGCCAGATTGTTGATTTCCTCGACGCGGCCGACCGCGATGTTTTCGCGAGCCTTCAATTCGTACCGCATGAAATCCTGAAAGATAACACCGATCTCACCATAAAGGTCTTCCAGGCTGTACTCGCGCAAATCCACACCATCCAGCAGGATTTGTCCCTCGGAGGGGTCATAGAGCCGGGTGATAAGCTTCACTACAGTGGTCTTGCCCTGGCCGTTTTCCCCGATCAACGCGACCCGCTCTCCCGGCCGGAGGTGGAAGTTCAGCCGGTCCAGAACGAGTCGAGGGCTGCCGGGATAGCGGAACGAGACGTCGCGAAATTCGAAGCCGCGCACGATTGGCCTCGGAGTCGTCAGCGCATTCGGCTTGGAATGGATAGTGGGTTGCATCTCGAAAAACGCCAGCAGATCGGTCAGGAACAGCGCCTGATCCGCGATGCCGGAAAGCGTCGAGAAAATCTGCTGGATGTTGGTGCTGGCCTGCAAAATGGCGCCCGCCAAAAAAGTCAGCGTGCCGATCGTGAGTGCCCCCGCCAGAGTACGCCAAATCACGAATACGTAGGCCGAGTAGTAGCCCATAGTGCCGATGATCGACAAGAAAGAGCCGGCAATCAGCCTGCGGCGCGATAAGCCAACATTCTCGGTGTAGATTTCGTCGGAAAGACGTGTAAAACGCTCAGTAAGAAAGCCGTTCAACCCGAATAGCTTAAGTTCCTTCGCCGCCTCTCTGCTGCCGCCCAGGATGCGCAAGTAGTCCAATTGGCGCCGGATCGGCGTCTGCCGGAAATTCTTCGCGTATCCCAGGAAGGCAAAATGACTCTCGCCCAGAAATGCAGGAACCACGCCGGCAACCAGCAGAAGCATCAGCCAAGGCGAGAAGAGCATAATCGAAACGGACAAAGACACCACCGTAGCAATCTGTTGGACAAGCCGCCCGATGGACTGGATCATTCCCAGGCGGTCGGTCGCCTGCACTCGTGCTCGATCAAGACGGTCATAAAAAACCGGATCTTCATAGGCCAGAAGATCCAGTTCAGCCGCATGTTTCATCACCCGGATACTGACGTGACGAGTGTATTTATCAGCCAGAAGGGAATCCGTGTAATCAATGATTCTGGTGAGCAGCGTGCTCAGAACCGCGAGGCTAAATTCTCCTGCCACCAGCCACCAGAATCCTGACTGCACCGGCTGATGTGTGTTTAAAGCGCGGACAATGCTGTCGATAATCAGCTTGGTAATCCACAGCAGGGCCATAGGCAGCAAGGAAGTGAACAAACGGAGAATTAATCCAGCTGCTACCACCCCTGGACCAGATTCCCATACGATCTTAAGGACAGGAGGTATGTTACGCAGGGCGGCGATGCGCTCCTGCCAGGCGCTCCAGAAAGTCTCCTGCTCAGCCATATTTTCGGATCCTATGTCAGTGGACGCCAGTGGGAGAAAATGAGAGTTTTTTTGCGTGAGCGTTCCCCATCTCACACCGCCCCTTGGTTAAACATAATACCGGACAAAAGTCACTCTCGTGAGCCATTTCAGCAAATAGACGCTAAAGTACAAAAGGCGGTCGTGTGGGTCCGAACGTCGGCAATACCGACACTAACCCATGACCGCCCAAGCCCGCGTCGCAAACCTTGCCGACACCCGGCTCCGAATCGAACATCCTAAAATTAGGGTAGACTGCCGGCGCCAGGCAATCGGGTGTTCTCCGTATTTCCACACCTATCAGGCATGAGGCATTTCTTCGACGTTGAAGAGAGTCCCCTTGTCCAGTAGTGTCTCCACCGCCGTCACCACCTCACGACCGCTGCCCTTGGTCACAGCTCCTCTAAAACCCGCCTCTCGGGCTGCTCGAGCCAGTTCTCCCGATACCTCTTGCACGGTCAAAAGGAGCATAGCCGTGAGGGGAAAAGTAGCGAAGATCTGCCGCGCAGCCTCCAGGCCGTTCTTGTCAGGCATTGCCAAGTCGATTATGGCCAGGTCGGGCGCAAGTTGTTTGATCTTGGCCACTGCGTCGTTGCCATTGGCGGCCTCTCCGCACACCTCCCATCCTGGACGTTCTTCCAGTATCCGGCGAAGTAAATGGCGTATCGACGTATCGTCATCGGCGATCAAGATTCGAACCGGCATTCCCTTACCCCCTAAAAACCCTGGGAGCGACCTGCATTGAGTCCATGCTTCGTCGTTGTCCATTTGAATCCGGTGAATTGTGGCACAGTGGTTGGCTAGGCTCAATACAGTATTGCTTGTAGAGGGATTCGTTTGAGCTGGTATTGCGTCGACGCATGCAGCCTGTTCGCCGCAAGAGTATCCGGGAGTTTCATTCGTCGGACTTCGCTGCCACCGGACCTGCCGAACTCACTTTGATCGCCTCTCCGCTTAGAACGCCGATGAGATTGACTCGCTGGCCGGCGAGTTCGCCGAGTTGTTGGGGTGCGCCCGTTAGTTCGTAATTCTTATCACCATTTACCATTACGTACCTCGAACCATTGCGCACACACATCCTGGCGCACTCGGCCGCGCTCTTTTTCGAATCCGTGTGTCGTGATCCGCAATCGGCGTCGGTAATCATCCCCGAAAAGGTCTGGGCGGGCACGAGCGGGTCCACCTGCTGGCTGTCGGCACTCTGCGAAGATTCGCCGCTAGCAATCGCGGCTGAGACTCCGGCGAACACAGCAGCAAAGATCAGAGATGATGCAAGTGTGAGTACCGCAAAAAAGCCGAGCAGGGAGAGCCACGAATGATTAGTCTGTTTCACGATACCCCCGATCCAAGGTCTTTGTTGTGGAAATGCTTGACCGGGTTGCACGGCGGCTCATATCCAGTGCGATATGTTATGGGAAAAAATACGTAAAGCCGACGCCACTTCGGTACGAAGATCATCGTGAGGGCCTACAGCATCGACTTGATAGTCATGAACCGCAGTGCGGTGCTAGCCTTACATCATTATGCGACTGCTAACGCGATCGAAAGGAAACTCCATGAACAAGTTCCTCAAGCTTCTACTCGGCACCAGCCTCTACCTACTTGAGCAATCGGACGGCGCGACAAAAAATATGAGAGACCGCGCCGCGGACCACATTTCGGATCTGCGCGATGCTGCCCAGGACAAGTATGAAACCGCCTCCAATCGTGTGGCCAGAGCCTCAAGAGCTATTCGCGGTGACGACCACTACCTAATGGGTAACGTTCTTCGCTTTGTTGCCGGAGTCGGAGTTGGAATTGGCGTCGGCTTAATTCTTGCCCCTGCCAGCGGCGAAGAAACGCGAAGCGTCATAGCCGGAAGAGTGCACGAGATGGGCGACAAGGTCCGCAAGCAGTTCTCGTCGCAAGACGTTTCAACTGGGACACGAGGATAGCGGAAAAACCCAGAATTTTGTCGAGGTGAGTTTATGGACAATAAAAGCAGGGATAAGTGTGCCCATCCCAACTGCAACTGTAACGCTGCGCAGGATAGCAAATACTGCAGCCACCACTGCGAAACCCTGACGACAACATCCGAAATCGCTTGCCAATGTGGCCATCCGCATTGCGCGGGAACTGGTGCTTAGGAGCGGGAATGTGCCGCTAAACCGGGCCGCCCGCGTAATCAAGCCATGGCGTGGGATTTCTCCGACGCAGGGCTCATATAAGGGACGGCAACCTCTACGAGCGTGCCCGGGTCACTGTTCCTGAGCCGCAGCTCTCCACCAAACTCCTTAGCCCGCTGGCTCATGCCCCCGATGCCAATGCCAATGCTGCCTGGGCGCAACTCCGCGACGGGGCTTTCGATCCCTTTGCCGTCATCTCGTATGAGAACTGCCAATCGACTGTCCTGTTGCCTGAGGGTGACCCACGCTTTCTGTGCGCCGGAGTGCCGATAGACGTTGGTGAGAGCTTCTTGAATGATACGGAAAATGGCTGTTTCCAATTCGGCACCGAGCCGCGGGAAGTCGACTGGCTGGACATCCAGCGAGGTTACGATGCCGCTGCGCTTCGTCAGACCGTCCAAGTACCACCTGACTGCCGATAGCAACCCCACTTCATCCAGCAAGGGCGGATGCAGAAGATGAGAGAGACTGCGGACTTGCTGAATTGCGCGATTAATCGTTTCACTGGCATCCACGGCCGCACGCCGGTTTGCTTGGGCTGAATTTTTCTCCACAATACCGTCCATCATCATCTTTGCGGCAGCCAGCTCTTGACCTAAACCGTCGTGCAATTCCCGCGCGATGCGGCGCCGCTCGTCATCCTGCATAGTGAGCAGGCGGCCGGAAAGCCGCCGCAGCGCTGCAGTCCTGTCATCCACCAGGCGCTCCAATTCCATTGCACTCTCGCGAATCGACTGTTCCAGCACTTTGCTGTCATGGATGTCAGAGCAGGTTCCGTACCATTTCAGGATCTGTCCTTCGAAATCTCGGATGGGAACGGCCCGAGCCCGGAACCAGCGGTACTGTCCATCCCGCCCGCGTATCCGGTATTCGGACTCGTAATTGTCGCCTGACCGGACGCAGTGCATCCACTGGGACATGCTCCGCTGCGTGTCCTCGGGATGGACAAAGTCCAGCCAACCGAAGCCACTCGCAGAACCCTTGGCAGCGCCGGTATACTCGTAAAATCGATCGCTAATATAGTCCCTGGCGCCCTCGGCCTGTCGGCTGAAGATGATGTCGGGAGCAGTGCGAACGATAGCATCGAGTTCCTGATTCTTTCGCGCCAGTTCACCGTTCAGCTCCTGCAGCGTTTCTGCCCTTCTCTCTAATTCTTCGGTTCGCTCGGTGACCCGCTGCTCCAGTTCACGATTGAGACTTTCCAGTTGGTGTGCCTTGCGATGCAGTTCGGCGAATATGCTGACCTTAGCTCTCAACAGTTCCGGAATGACGGGGACGGAAATGTAATCGACCGCCCCACGCTGGTATCCCTTGAGGCGGTCCAAATCGGTCAGGTATACGGCGGAAATGAAGATGATCGCTGTCCGTTGAAAGCGCGGGTGCTGGCGAATCAAGTCGGCCAATTCAAAACCGTCGAGATCCGGCATACTGACATCCATCAGCACGACGGCAATATCCGTTTTCAGCAGATGTTCCAGAGCCTCCGTCCCCGAGCTTGCCTTGAGCAGATTCTCCCCAAGTTCAGCCAGTATTACTTCATAGCTGAGCAACTTGGCGGGCTGATCATCCACCATGAGAATGTTGACCTTTTCGTTTGCCGTCATTTTGGTTTTATAACCCCCAACAGGGTAACTTAACCACTGCAACCACGAGCTAGTTTATCTGTGCAGCCACATACGCAGCGCAGAAAGCAATTGTTCAGTATTGACCGGTTTTGCCAGGTACTCAGATGCGCCTGCTTCGAGACACTTCTCGCGATCGCCTTTCATCGCTTTCGCGGTCAGGGCGATGATGGGCAGGCGTCGGAACGCAGTCTTTTGCCGGATTACCTGCATAGTTTCGTATCCATCCATCTCCGGCATCATGATATCCATGAGCACGATCGCCAGGTCAGGAGTGGATTCGAGCGTTTCGATCGCCTCGCGTCCGGTGCCAGCGGTTAACACCGTCATTCCGCGCCGTTCCAGAACGCTGGACAGGGCGAAGATGTTCCGCACATCGTCATCCACCACCAGCACTTTCTTTCCCACCAGCGCATCATCGGAACGATGCAGCCGGTCAAGCATTTTCTGCTTCTCCGGGGGAAGATCGGCGACCACGCGATGCAGGAAAAGCGCAGTCTCATCGAGCAGCCTTTCTGGTGACTCGACACCTTTGACGACCACGCTGCGCGCCAGGGTGTGCAGGCGGGCATCTTCTTCCGATGAGAGCTCTTTTCCAGTAAACACCACGACCGGAAGGTCGCTGAGCTCAGGATTATCGCGCAGCCGCTCCAGAACGTCGAAGCCTGACATATCCGGAAGGCGCAAGTCGAGTACCACGCAGTCAAACGGCTGCTCATTGAGAGTGCTGAGCGCATCGCCGCCGCTGGCAGCCATCGAAACGTCGATGTCGTCGTAACCCAGCAGTTCGCGGATACTCAGCTGCTCAGCCGGATTATCTTCGACCACCAGTAACCGCTTCCGGCGTAGCGTGGTGTACTCCTTGATACGAGTCAAAGCTGCCCCCAGGCCCTCGGGGGTGGTTGGCTTGGTCACAAAGGAAAACGCGCCCCGGGCCAGGCCGTGATGTCGATCTTCATCCAGCGTCAACATCTGCACTGGGATGTGGCGCGTGGCCGGATCCTGTTTTAGATGATTGAGCACGGTCCAGCCCAACATGTCCGGCAAGAAGACGTCCAGTGAAACCGCTGTGGGGTGGAACTCGCGAGCCAGCGCCAGCGCTTCTGCGCCCTTCATGGCGACCAGCACCTTGAATCCAGTATCGCGAGAAAGATCGCAAAGAACCCGGGCGTAGTGCGGGTCATCTTCGACAATCAGCAAGATGGCATCGTCGGGCTGCAGGTTTTCGCGGTCGTCGGGGACGTGCTCGACCGCAGCCTCGGTTGCGCGCACTGCGGACAACTGAAGGGGTGGAGCATTCGACCGGGTTTTCCGGTCCACCATCGCAACACTCCCCGCGGAGGGCCCCACATAGGTTTGAGGCAAATACAGGGTGAAGGTGCTGCCCTTGCCCGGAGCGCTTCGCAATTGAATTTCGCCTCCCAGCAGGCTGGCCAGCTCTCGGCTGATTGCCAGCCCCAAGCCGGTTCCACCGTACTTGCGGCTGGTCCCGGCATCTGCCTGCTGGAAAGCCTCGAAGATGATGCGTTGCTTCTCCGACGGAATGCCGATACCGGTATCGGTCACTTCGAAGGCCACCACTGACGCCGCCGCATCGAGGATCGGATGGTCGTCACTCCATCCGCCCGCGGCAACGGATACAGACAGACGCACGCCTCCCTGTTCCGTAAACTTAAATGCATTGGACAACAGATTCTTGAGTACCTGCTGCAAACGCTTCGAGTCAGTGACCAGGCTGCGCGTGAGGTGAGGATCGGACTGCACCTCGAACGCGAGCCGTCGATTTTCCGCCTCGTGACGGAACGGGCGACCGACCATATCCAGCAGGCTGGCGAAGAAAACTTCCTCGGCTTCGACGGAAACGGTGCCGGACTCGATCTTCGACAGATCAAGAATGTCGCTGATCAGGTTCAGCAGGTCAGTTCCCGCGCCATGAATGGTGCGGGCGAACTCGACTTGCTTCGGAGTCAAATTGCCATCGGGATTGTCCGTGAGTTGTTGACCGAGCACAAGGATGCTGTTCAAAGGTGTGCGCAGCTCGTGCGACATGTTGGCCAGGAACTCGGACTTGTACTTGGACGTCAGCGCCAGCTCCTTGGCCTTTTCCTCCAACGCGCCGCGTGCCTGTTCAATTTCCTGATTCTTACGTTCCACTTCCACGTTCTGCTCGGCGAGTTGCTGAGCTTTTTGCGCCAACTGCTCGTTGGTCTGCTGCAGTTCTCTCTGCTGCGTTTGCAGTTCGGTGGCTAGCTGCTGCGACTGCTTCAACAAGCCTTCGGTCTGCATCGTGGCCTCAATGCTGTTCAGCACAATGCCGATGCTGGCCGTCAGTTGCTCAAGAAAAGCTAGATGCGACGCGGTAAAGTTGCTCAGCGAGGCCAGTTCAATGACCGCCTTCACATGATCCTCGAAGAGCACGGGCAGCACTATGACGTTGCGGGGAACAGCAGAGAATAAACCGGAACGGATGGGGACGGTATTTTCTGGCAGGTCAGTAATCAGCATTCGCTTCTTCTCCGCTGCGCACTGTCCGACGAGGCCCTCGCCCAACTTGATGCGCCGCAGATGGCCGTCCTGCCCGTCAGCAGCGAAGGCGGAGAGCAACACCATGCCAGCCGATTCTTCGGTCTCCATCTGGTAGATCACACCTTGCTGCGCGCTCACCAGTGGCGCCAACTCTGAGAGCAGCTTTTGTCCCACGGTGGCCAGATCGCGCTGGCCTTGCAACATGCTGGTGAAACGCGCGAGATTAGTCTTGAGCCAATCCTGCTCGGTGTTGCGGTCCGTGGTGAGCCGCAGGTTATCGATCATGGTGTTGATGTTGTCTTTCAACTCGGCCACTTCGCCGCTCGCTTCCACCTGAATCGAACGGGTCAAGTCGCCCTTGGTCACGGCGGTCGCGACTTCCGCGATCGCGCGCACTTGGTTGGTAAGGTTATCGGCAAGCAGATTCACGTTGCCGGTAAGGTCCTTCCACGTGCCGGCCGCGCCGGGCACGTTGGCCTGACCACCCAGACGGCCTTCCACGCCCACTTCGCGTGCCACCGTCGTAACTTGGTCGGCAAAGGTAGCCAATGTGCCGGTCATGTTGTTGATCGTTTCAGCGAGAGCAGCCACTTCGCCCTTGGCATTTACGGTCAGTTTCTGCGTAAGCTCGCCGTCAGCGACAGCAGTCACCACCTTGACGATACCGCGCACCTGCTCGGTGAGGTTGGCGGCCATCACGTTGACGTTATCGGTAAGGTCCTTCCACGTACCTGCCACTCCCGGTACCTGCGCCTGGCCTCCAAGTTTGCCTTCCGTACCGACCTCGCGGGCTACGCGCGTGACCTCAGCGGCGAAAGCGTTGAGTTGGTCGACCATCGTGTTGATCGTGTTCTTCAACTCAAGGATTTCGCCCTTCACATCGACCGTGATCTTGCGCGACAAATCGCCGCGAGCCACTGCGGTAGTCACCTCGGCGATGTTTCGCACTTGTCCCGTAAGATTTCCGGCCATGGAGTTTACGGAGTCGGTAAGATCTTTCCAGGTGCCGGCCACGCCCGGCACGTTGGCTTGACCGCCCAATCGACCTTCGGAGCCCACTTCGCGGGCCACGCGAGTCACTTCACCGGCAAAGGCGTTTAGCTGGTCCACCATCGTGTTGATGGTTTCCTTGAGCAGGAGAATCTCACCGCTGACGTTCACGGTAATTTTCTTTGAAAGGTTACCTGTAGCGATGGCGGTGGAGACTTCGGCTATATTTCGCACCTGACCGGTCAGGTTGCTGGCCATCGAGTTCACCGAGTCAGTAAGGTCCTTCCAGGTGCCTCCCACGCCCGGCACCTGCGCCTGGCCTCCCAATCGGCCGTCAGTGCCGACCTCGCGGGCCACGCGTGTCACCTCAGAAGCGAATGACCGCAACTGGTCCACCATGGTGTTGATGGTGTCCTTGAGTTCGAGGATTTCGCCCTTCACGTCCACAGTGATCTTGCGTGACAAGTCGCCACGGGCCACAGCCGTTGCCACTTCGGCAATGTTGCGGACTTGCCCAGTCAGGTTGCTGGCCATGAAGTTCACGTTGTCGGTGAGATCCTTCCACGTGCCCGCCACCCCCGGCACCTGCGCCTGACCGCCGAGCTTGCCTTCAGTGCCGACTTCGCGAGCGACGCGCGTTACTTCGCCCGCGAACGCGTTGAGTTGGTCCACCATGGTGTTGATGGTGTTCTTGAGTTCGAGAATTTCGCCTTTCACGTCCACCGTAATTTTGCGCGACAAATCGCCGCGAGCCACCGCGGTTGTCACCTCGGCAATGTTGCGCACTTGCCCGGTGAGGTTTCCGGCCATCGAGTTAACGGAGTCGGTGAGATCCTTCCACGTGCCTGCCACGCCCGGCACGTTTGCTTGACCGCCCAACCGCCCTTCCGTGCCCACTTCACGAGCGACACGCGTCACTTCACCGGCGAAGCGGTTGAGCTGATCCACCATCGTGTTGAGGGTTTCCTTGAGCTGCAAGATCTCACCCCGCACGTCCACGGTGATTTTGCGCGACAAGTCGCCGCTGGCAATGGCGGTTGCCACTTCGGCAATATTTCGCACCTGACCGGTCAGGTTGCTGGCCATGAAGTTCACATTGTCCGTAAGATCTTTCCAGGTGCCGCCAACTCCAGGCACCTGCGCCTGGCCGCCGAGCTTGCCTTCAGTTCCCACTTCGCGCGCCACGCGCGTTACCTCGCCGGCGAAGGCATTGAGCTGATCCACCATGGTGTTAATGGTGTCCTTAAGTTCGAGAATTTCGCCTTTCACGTCTACGGTGATCTTGCGAGAGAGGTCGCCGCGAGCCACAGCGGTAGTCACCTCGGCAATGTTGCGTACCTGTGCCGTCAGGTTTCCCGCCATCGCATTCACGGAGTCGGTGAGATCTTTCCAAGTGCCGGCCACGCCCGGCACAACCGCCTGACCGCCTAGTTTGCCGTCGGTGCCCACCTCGCGCGCCACGCGCGTCACTTCCGACGCGAACGACCGGAGCTGGTCCACCATCGTGTTGATGGCTTCCTTGAGCTGCAGAATTTCACCGCGAACGTCCACGGTAATCTTGCGGGAGAGATCGCCGCTTGCCACCGCAGTCGCCACCTCAGCAATATTGCGCACCTGGCCGGTTAAGTTACTGGCCATCGAGTTGACAGAGTCGGTCAGATCCTTCCACGTACCAGCCACGCCGGGCACCTGCGCCTGGCCGCCCAACTTGCCGTCAGTACCCACCTCACGGGCCACGCGCGTGACTTCAGCCGTGAACACGCCCAGTTGCTGAATCATCGTGTTCACGATATTCGCTGATCGCAAGAACTCCCCTTCGAGCGGCCGCCCGTCCACGTCCAGTCGAACCGTCTGTGTCAGGTTGCCCTGAGCCACAGCCGCGATGGCACGCGTAACTTCCGTAGTTGGGCGAAGCAGATCCTCCACCAGAGTGTTGACCGAAACTTCCATCTCCCCCCACGAACCCCTCGACTCGTGAAACCGGGTGCGCTCACGAGTTCGTCCTTCTTTGCCAACCACCTGCCCTACACGCTTTAACTCCTGCGCCATTTGCTGGTTCGCAGCCACGATCTCGTTAAAGGTGTCGGCGATTTTGCCCGCCAGACCTGTCCATGAGCCCGGCAGCCGGACAGAAAAGTCTCCGTCGCGCATGGTTTGCAGGCTCGCCAGTATCGCCGTGAAATCAGCTGTCGCAGGCTCGGCGGTGATATTCGAATGTCCGTTGCTTTTTTCGCTCGTCTTGGTCGCGCTATCTAGAGTCGCCGTCGCGGCACTGCGGTCATTTCTTTTCATGGTCATCTCTTAAGAACGTTCTCTTTTGTGTAGTCCGGTTTTGATCGCCCTCCGCCACATCCCCATAGGGTCAAGGCTTGCCAATTTGGCGGCTTCGGGCGCGGACAACAGTATTTCCCGCTGTCAGCTGCGCCAAAAAACCGGACCTACGTCAGACATCCAAATCTGCGGTGCAAAAGGCATGGAACTTCGGCCTGGCATAGTTATTAACATGAAAGGTATCGCGGTCGCTCTAGGGTATTTACTGTAGGAATCGCCAACCACTGCGGCGGGTGGGAAGTGCATTTGATGTCAAGTCTTTACGAGCTTCTGGGTGGCATCATTTCAGGCCAGAGCCGAATAAAAAAGCCCCCGCAGATTCGCCAGGGGCTTTGGTCTGTCACAGAACAGCTACGATGCCCGACGCTTTTCAACCTGATCGGAACCTTCTTCTCCACCGCGCTGACGGGGATCATCACCCGGCGAAGGGTTCTTCTTGTTAGCATCCTGCTGGTTCGGGTTTTGTCCGCCCTGTTGCGACGGGTTCTTCTTGGATTGGTCCGTTGTTCCAGCAGGATTTGATTGCTGGTGACGGAAATCCTTTTCACTTTCGTTTCCCATGAATTGCTCCTTTTTATTTGGGGGGGAAGGCAAGCGCCAGCTATAAATGGAAAGATACAATCCAACGCCTGCCTTCCGCCCCTCGCGTTGGGGCTGAGTTAAGGAATAAATCAATAATGCCGAAGGACCTATCCGGTTGATTCGGTATTTGTCACGCGTAGTCCCCTTACTTGGCTTCCCATGAACCCTAGTCGGTGCCACCGACGAAACAAATCTGCAAAATGCTGGCGGCGTTTGGCAGACGCCAAAAAAATTGACCCGACGGTCAGCGTCGGGTCAGCTTCATCGATTTAAAATGATTTGAAAATCCTAGATTCTTGTGCCGCCTCTGCCTGTCAGGTGCGTAGCGAACGTGATCACAAACAGCACCAGGAAAATGAAGAACAACAACTTCGCTATCCCCGCCGCAGCCACAGCAATCCCGGTGAAGCCAAAGATTGCAGCGATAACCGCAACCAGCAAGAACATCAACGCCCAATAGATCATAGGTCCTCCGGTTCAAAGTTTGTAATTCGTTTCTTCGCGCCATTGACAGCCTAGACCGCGGCGCAGTCCGTGAACGATCCGGCTGACTCTGTAATCTTGGATGGCAATTCCTGTAGGAGGAAACGCGAATAGTCAGGAGGCAGAGCAACCCAGTATGTCACCCTGCCCCGGCATTCATGTTGCATCAGGCCGCTGGCCTCGATCTTCGGCCTGAAGCATTTCCCGCCCGTTTTGCACTGCCGTTTCGTCCCTGCGGAATTGCGACATTGATTTGCTCAGCGATGCCGCCCAGCAGTTTGTCAGCCTCCTTTTCCTCCTGCAGGGTCTGTTCAAGAAGATTCGCAGCCTCGCTATCGCCGAGTAGATTGGCATAGGTCCGCACGCAGCCATATCCTGCCATTTCATAATGCTCAACCCGCTGAGCCGCGGCGATAAGAGCAGCGTCCTTCACGCCTTCTCCCATGTCCTCTTCGATAACTTCGCTGCCTTCTTTTACCAACCCTTCCATGGCCTTACATTTTTGACCTTTCGCCTTCTCTCCCACCCCTTCGAAAATGGTCTCAATCCGTTGTGCGTGCTCTTTGGTTTGCTCGAGATGCTCTTCAAACGCGTTGCGCAATTCTGGAGAAAAAGCTGCCTTCGCCATCTTCGGCAATGCTTTTATCAATTGATTTTCCGCGTCATACAAATCTTTCAACTGTTCGAGATACAAGTCCTGCAGCGTTTCCGCTTTCACTTTGAGCCTCCATTAATGTTTGTATGGTTAAACTGTTGGACGAGTCCCTGGCACTGCGCGACTGATCGGACCGCTCTCTTCACCGCCGTCCACAGCGCTGACGAGGGCGAGAAGCAGGAGTCAGCATTGCTCGACCAACTCCTGCTCGATAGGTGGGCACGTTGAGGGAACATTCCATGCGGGAAGCATAGGTTGATGCTAGAGGCGGAACAATCCCACCGAATCTGTACTGTTCACGGGGATTCTCTGTAGCGACCCCTGCTTGCGATGAGGAACGATCTGTGTAACCGCAAACGGGTGTGAGATGGACTGAGATGGATAAAGAGCACGCCAAAAAAATAGGAGCCGAGATTATGCAGAGCAGAAGAGAATGTAAAAAGAAATAAACCAATAGATGCAGGAAGAAATAAAAAACAATCCAAAGAGAGATAACCAAAAAGAGGAAAAAGGACTCTAAGTTTCCCCACCACCTCGGAAGTATTGCCACCGCTCCGTACAGCAACATCTAGAAACGCCTACAGGCCGCACTGGATAGACCATTTTCGCTTTCGACACTACTCTCCCTATTGTAATTGCGATGAAGTCCGGTTTTGGTTCGATGTGAAACTGGACCGAGAGTTGAAGAGTTGAAAGGAGACTCTAGTGAATAGCGAATGCGTTGCGGTTCCGGTGAATTCCGATGTGGTTAAGCGCGCACAACAAGGTGATTCCGATGCCTTCGCCACTTTGTTTCATGCGCACAAGGCGCGGATCTATTCCGTTTGTTTGCGCATGACCAATAATGCGGCGGAGGCGGAAGACCTCACGCAAGACGCGTTTTTGCAGGTGTTCCGCAAGATCGCAACCTTCCGCGGGGACTCAGCATTTTCGACCTGGCTTCACCGCATTGCGGTTAACACCGTGCTCATGCATTTCCGTAAAAAGTCGCTGTCCCAGGTCTCCCTCGATGAGCCGTACGGCAACAGCGATGGCGCCAAGATCCGGCGCGAGTACGGAACCAAAGACAATCGGCTCTCAGGTTGCGTTGATCGAGTGGCCTTGGCCAGTGCAATAAAAGAACTCCCACACGGCTATAGAACAATTTTCCTGTTGCACGAAGTCGAGGGCTATGAGCATCAGGAAATCGCGGAGATGCTCGGCTGCTCTGTGGGAAACTCGAAATCCCAGCTGCACAAAGCCAAGCTGCGAATTCGCGAATTGTTGGCGCGCTCGCCCGAAGCCCGGCCGGCAACCGTCCGAGAGGATCGGCCGTCCGCGAGAACTGCAAGACCATTATTCGACAAGTGGGACCTCGCAATTGGGGAGGGCGTGGCGCTCCAGACCGTTCCGGCCCTGTCACAATTGGCAGGACCCGCTGCCTGATGGTGGGTCTAACTAAGGCATGTCTTGGCCGTATATACCGCGTGGACCGGATAGAACAAACCGGAGCCGCGGAGATAGAGTCTTACAGCAAGCAATCCTGAGTGCCCGCATTCGGGTACAGAAGAGGTTCGAGATGAAATTACGAAATGGCGCGGCAGCGAAATATCTGTTGACGCTCGGCAGCGTGGTTTTGGTTTTGGCGAGCATGAGTTGGGCGGCTGATAATGATAATGATAAGGATCAGACTGACATCAATAAACGCATTGCCAAGTCGGCTGAGGTTCTCAACGAAATCATGGCAACGCCCGATAAAGCGATTCCCGACAAGATCATGGATCACGCGAAGTGCTTAGCGGTGGTGCCATCGATCGTCAAGATTGCGATCGGCTTCGGCGGCGAGCACGGCAAGGGAGTGGTTACCTGCCGGACAGCCAAAGGCTGGAGTGCCCCTGCTCCCATCGGCATTACCGGTGGCAGTTGGGGCCTGCAACTCGGCGGGCAGGCGATTGATCTGGTTATGGTGGTTACCAATGACGAAGGAATGCAGCACCTGCTCGCAAGCAAGTTCAAAATTGGGGCGGACGCCTCAGCCGCCGCAGGGCCGGTTGGCCGCGGTGCCACTGCCGATACTGACGTATCGATGCGAGCCGAGGTACTCACCTATTCGCGCGCGCGTGGTGTTTTTGCCGGTATCGATTTGAGCGGCGCTGTCGTCAAACAAGACAAAGACGAGACCGCCCTGCTCTATGGCAAAATGATTCCCTTCGAAGACATTTTGAACGGTAAAGTTGCGCCTCCCGCTTCAAGCGAGCCTTTCTTAGCGGCTGTAAGAAAATATTCCAGTCAAGCCCGAGAGCAGGGTGAGTCAAAGCCACCAGCGCCGACCAACACGGCAAGCACGCAAACCACGCAAACTAGGTAGCCAAGTCGCAGTTCGTCATTACGGCCAGACCCGGGTTACGGTCTGGCCGTAAGTCGTTGCTGCATCTAAAACCGCGCGTTTTGCCTCACTACCCGCGCAGCGGTCAGTGGAGCGATGCGAGAAAGGCAGATCCCAACGTGGCCGGGCAAGCTGTCCACCCGCGCTGGATGTTTTGTGTGACCGCTCGCCGGCGACCGCAAAACGCCAGTCTGTATTCGACGGCTGACCGTGTTCCCGCTGTCAACCGTACAGCACGAAACACCTTGAGGTACTCGGTTAACCGGATATAAGGTCTGTGCCTCAATGATATAGCGTAGGTTTCGTGTTGGACGGATACGCTCATCTGGAATCATCCGCCCAGCACTCCCGGCGGACGCGAACATTTCTCTAGTTCCGGGAGAAAGCAAATGTGCACCGGCTTCGCGTGCCCGGTGACTCTGATTAACGGAGCCAGTTCATGTCAACTATTTTGCTCATCGTCTTGGTATTACTGCTGGTCGGCGCCTTACCCACATGGCCATACAGTTCAGGCTGGGGTCACTACCCAAGCGGAGGCTTGGGATTAGTGGTCGTCATTGTGCTCATTTTGGTATTGATGGGTCGAGTCTAGCGCAGCAACAGCCCGAACCCTTGGTTGAGCTCTCTCCGCGAAAGCGCAGCTAGCTCTTTCGGTTTCTAATCCAAGTCGATGTTTGTTGGATAGAATTACGCAGTCACCGACTGGACGGTCTGCGTGTGGTTGACGTGTTCGCTTGGAGTGATTAGGATCCCTTGGGTAGTTCCCAATACTCGCAAAAAATACCTGGCGTTTTCCATAGCTCGCTGCTCGCGAATCTGATCGTCGCTGGCGCCGAACAATTCAAGCGCCCGTGCCGCCAGCGCCCGTTCGGCCTCCGCAATCCGCTGTGGAATCTTGCTATTGTCATCCTCAAGAAGTGCGGCCTTGTAAATCTCTTTCCAGTCTCTGTGAATCGGAGATTTGTGCGCCCGGGCATCCATGCTGACCTCGTTAAAACCTCGATGTAGCAGTCATCTTTCTAGAAGATCGCAAAATTGTGAATACAGTGAATCCTGTATTTAACTCGCGTATAGTGTGTCCGCATCCATTTACAATTACAGTTTGTTGTAACAGGTAACAGGGCTGTTTATGAAGCGAAAACGAACCCTCTTGATTTTGTTGGTGATAGCGGCGTCACTATTGACAAACCTGGCCGCTGTGGACAGGAATCCCGCTGCTCCCGCCCCCGATGCCGCATACCTCCAATCCTTCGAAAAATGGAAAGCCGAACTCGTCGATGACCTCAAGCAGAACTGGTTGCCCCTGGCGGGCTTGTTCTGGCTCAAGCCCGGCCAGAATAGCTTCGGCACTGACTCGGATAACGCCATCGTTTTTCCCAAGGGGCCTGCACATACCGGCGTTTTCGAGTTGCAGGGACAGGACGTAACCGTGAAATTCTTTCCCGGCTCGACCGCCACAGTCGGCGGCCAACCCGTGACCACGGCTAAGCTGCAACCCGACACCTCTGGCAATCCAACCATCGTTGAACTGGGAGGTCTGCGCATCAAAGCCATCGTGCGCGGTCAGCGTGTCGGTATTCGGCTGGCAGACGTCGACAGTGACGAGGTCAAGAATTATCGCGGCCCGGTATTCTTCCCGCTTGACCTGTCGTATCGCGTGACGGCAACCTGGGTACCTTCGGACGGGAAGAAATCGGTGGACGTACCCAATGTTTTAGGCGACACCACGCCGACGCCCGTGGCTGGGACCGTCGTATTCAAAATCAACGGCCAGGAAGTGCGCCTGACCGACTTAGGAGGCGATCCCTCAAAAGGCCTGTCGTTCGATTTTCAATGATCTGACCAGCAAGAGCGAGACCTACCCGGGAGGTCGTTTCCTGGAAACTGATCCCGTCGTGAACGGGACTGTGGTAATCGACTTCAACCGAGCCTACAATCCGCCTTGCGCCGTGACGCCCTACGCAACCTGCCCATTGGCTCCCAAAGAGAATCGCTTGGCGGTCGCCATCCCAGCTGGCGAGAAATACGATCGGACGCACGGGCACCACTGATTTGCCAATGTAGGCGCGGGCGTCCACGCATGTGCGGAGCCACCAGAAATTTTCGCTAAACAGAAAAGCGCCGTCCCACAAGGGTTACAATAAGAAAAGCGTCGGCTTCTACTACCATCTAGGCTATAAATCGTGATTAATTCACTGCTGGAACGCAAAATCGAAAAACGGCCGGACAAAGTTCGGCTCCAAGGACGCATTCTTTTCCTCACAGAGGATCCCGAACTCATCAAGCGGCAGCTCGCCGGTGAAGACCTGCCATGGGACACTCAGAATCCTTCCCAAAATCCCAAGCTGCGTGACGATATCTCGACCGATGAGATCACGCCGGCGCACTACTGCTTTTACTTCGACGAGACCCTGGGTGAAATCCCTTATCTGGGCCTCAAGTGCGGCAGCGTGTTTCCGATCGGCCGTTCTGACGTGAAAAAAGGCGGCTTCGTCTGCGCCGTCAGCGGCAAACGAAGGGGCAAGGGATCTAGCCGGGAGCAGTCGCCCTACGCCGAGATGTGCGCGGGCATTCGCCTCGTCATCGCGGAGAACATCGAGCGCATCTACAAGCAAAACTGCCAGAACCTCGGTTTGTTAACCTCCACCAATTTCTCGCTGATTGAACAGCTTCGCGCTGCCAAGGAGATCCAGCTTAACCAATTCACCACTGGCGAAGACGAAATTACTCGGCAGGTAATCGAATACGGCGGTCTGTTTCCCTTCAACGTAGCGCGCATGCAGAAGAAGGTTTTTCTACCTCCAATCAAGACAGAAAAACGGCCGATGACACTGGCGGAGAAAATCTTCGCGCGCCACATGATCAACGAGAAAGGCGAAGTGGGAGTCCCCAGCGTCAAGCCGGGCGACACTGGTTTCGCCCGCGCCGATCTGCGTTTCAGCCACGAATACGTCACCCCCATGGCCTCCATTTTCTTTGAGCGCTACGTGGGCAAGGACGCCAAGGTCAACGATCCCTCAACCATCCTGTTTTTCCGCGACCACCTCACGTTTCTCGATGAAGTGATCTCAGAAGAAAAAAAGAAACTGGGCCTGCTCGATCTAGCGACCCAGCTCAAGCTGAAGCAGCAGGACTTCGCGGCCAAGCAGGGAATCAGGCTGCATGGTGAATTGAAAGACCGCAAAGGGTCGGAAGGGATCTGCCATTCCATTGTGCTTGAGAGTTATGCGCTCCCGGGGCAATTGAACATCGGCTCCGACTCTCACACTCCTCATGTGGGCGCAATCGGCTGCGTGGCCTTCGGCATTGGCACCACCGACGTGTTCAACTCCTGGATCACGAAAGATGTTCGGGTCAAGGTGCCCGAGTCGGTGAAGATCGTCATTCGCGGCAAGAAGCACTCGAATGTTACGGCAAAGGATTTCATTCTGAAAATTCTAAGCCTGGACTATGTTCGCAGTGGCAAAGCCCTGGCCAAGGTCATGGAATATGCGGGCGAGGCCATCGAGGAACTCAGCGTGGACGAACGTGCCACCATGACCAACATGGCCGCGGAAATCGGAGGCTTCACTGGAATTGTTGCGCCGGACCGCAAAGCCGTCGATTTTCTCGTGGAGCGCCGAGGGATGGACCGCAGCAAGGCCGAGGCTATGATCGAGGGTCTTTACAGCGACCCAAATGCGCAGTACGCGCACGTGATCGAACTCGACGCCGCCGAGATCACGCCCATGGTGGCCACCCCCGGCGATCCCGGGAATGGAAAGTATGTCCGCGAACTCAACACGCCCGTGCCCGTTGAACTCGCTTATGGCGGCACTTGCACTGCCGGCAAAAATGAAGACATGGATATGTATGCGCTCGTCCTCGCCGATGCGCTCAAACATGGCAAACGCGTGGCCGACTCAGTCAAATTTTACATCCAGTTTGGATCGCAGGAGACGCGCGATTACTGCATACGCAAAGGCTATCTTAAGGTTTTTGAAAAAGCCGGAGCGCACGTGATCGAGCCCAGTTGCGGGGCCTGCATCAATGCCGGGCCGGGCGTGACCACCCGGCCGGAGCAGGTCGTGATCAGCGCCCAGAACCGCAATTTCCCCGGACGCAGTGGGCCCGGGCAAATGTACCTTGCCAGTCCGCTAACCGTGGCCGCCAGTGCTGTGGCCGGTCATATCGTCGAATATGAACCCAGCGCGGAGCGTGAGTTAGTGGGAGCGTAGAAGCAGTGCTCAGCCGGCCCCATGCAAACAAAGGACAAACAAAGGAAAGCTCAAGCAACTGAGTTTCCCTTTGTGAACCTTAGTGCCCTTTGTGGTTGATGCTTGAACAGGCTGCTGAAAAAGTATGATTCACCCAGGTTTTGGGAGGGCCCGACTTCAGTCGGGCCGCTAGGTCGCTAGAATGTGTCTGCGCTTTAGCGCCTGAGGTGAGCTTTTCGGGGCCCCGGCGACTTTTTCCGCAGCCACTTAACACGTTT
>CAVOKX010000010.1:0-320656 GCA_963696635.1 uncultured Acidobacteriota bacterium | reverse complement strand
CTGAACTACGTCCCCACTCGCCAAATCAACGATATGCAGAATCGCGAGCTCTTACGCGGAATCTGCGCAATTTTCATATACTGCACTGGTTGCCTAGGACGCCCCGGAATGCCCCTATTCGGGTCGGAACCGCCCATAAACCGCCAGTAAGACTCCGTGAGAAATCGGCCTCGTTGCAAACATATCGTAACAGCTTCCCCGAAAACGCGAAAGCGTCGTACTTGTCCATATGATCGATGAAACTTTGACGGCCTACGGAATCATCATGAACAGCCCCGAGAAATGTGCGCTCGCGAAGGAATCAGCACCGTGGAAATGACACGTACTACCTCCTCATCCGGAAGGGTAAGCTCTTGCGGGAATGGATACTTGCTGGCGTTGTCGCGCCAAGGGCTTTTCACAGTATGATTATCTTGATCCGTTCAATGACTTGCAGGTCACCGACGGCCGCGTAAATCTTTCCAAAGCGCGTGCAAGTCATCCTTAACATGGGTTGCATGGTTGGTTTCGGCGAGATCTAAGCAGCATGCACTCCAAATGAATCCGCCAACTGATCTCACTCAGCGCATGCAGAAAAGCCTGCAGCACTCGGTAGATGGTTTGAGCTGATACCATAGTACGGTCAACCGCCTTCTACGCGTTGTTAACCGTACCCACCTACGATGGAGGATTGGGAGTGCTCGCGGGCGACACGATTCGGCTCGCTTTAGCCGCCTATAGCCAGGCGGTGCAATTTGCGCGCAGCTACCGGACAATCAATCGGCGGCTACTTCTCGGACCTCCGGTTCCAATTGGGCGCGCAGTTGGTTCTCGTAATCGGCGAGCTGCGCCTCGATGTCCTGCTCCGCCTTGCGTTTCCTGATAACCTCCTCCCGATACCGTCGCAGGAAGTAGTCAATGGTCTCGACGCGAATCTTGATCGAGCCCGAAGGTTTGTTCTCGTCCAGATCCTTGAAGCAGAAATAGGGCGTGCCGGACTGCTCGATGATTCCTTCGACCACTCCGTAGATTGGTGCGTCGTGCCCGCACTTGAAACTCGAGACCTCCAGCGCCACCAGGTTAGGATGCCGGGCAGTAAACTTCGCCGCCCACACTTTATGGTTCGTGCTGCAGGAGTATGAGTTTTTCCACGCGTCTGAAATATCGAGGGGGTGGCTGATCATGCCCGCGCGAACCTCATCGCCGAACAGGCGCTCCAGCATGTCCTCATCCAAGGGCAGCGTGTTCTGCGAGAAGATCGGATAGCCCAGCTTCTGGAACTCATCCATGATCTCGTGATTCAACCCCGGATCGTGGTGATACGGACGACCGAGCATGACGATTCCTATGCGGTCTTCGCGCTCAAGCTGGTCGAGAACCTCGCGCGCCCTGCGACGAATACTGCTTTCATAGTCGGCGAGCGCCTTGTAGCCGACTTCGACCGCGCGATCGTTCTCCTCCTGCGACAGCCCTAGAATCGGCTGCCACGCCTGCAGCATTTGGTGAGCGAATAGTTTGCGATCGGCGAAGTTCAGCACTGGATCCAAATACTTAACATTGTGCTCGGTAAAGACATCGTTTTCCTTGGTGAACGCAGCCTTCACCGTTTCCGGCGTCGCGGTCACCGTCGGACAGGCATTGGCGCCGACAATCTTCACCAGTGGCGAGGTGAGCACGTCGTACATGGGGAAGAAGATTACGTTCAGCGGCTTCTTGCGATGTTTTTCCTGGATCAGATTGTAGACATGCGAAATGCCGATTTTTGCTGGGAAGCAGGGATCTATGGCGCCGCGGCTGGCGCCGGCGCGGTAAAGATCGGAACTGGTGTAGTCGGAATAAATGATGTTTTCCGGTTGAACACCGAGGCTCTCGAGGTATCCGTTGAAGAGCGGGGCGTAGGTATAAATGTTCAGTACGCGGGGAATGCCCACACGGAGCTTCTTGCGGTTTTCCATGAGCGGAATTCGCTCTTTGGCCGGCTTGTTCCAGAATTTCGCCGCTGGGATGGGGTCGGCCACGGTCTTTGGATTGACTGGCCGGAACACCTCGCGGGCAGCGAGATCCACGAAGTTCACATATTTTTCTTTGATCTCATCAATACCGGCTTTGATGTCTTTCATCTCGTTGACATCTTCGACCAAGCCCTTTTCACACGTCGCTATGATCAGCCGCTGTTCTCCATGCATTAACGGAACTTTGGTGACCTTCTGAATGGGAATGACGCTCATCTCATCTTTGGGAGCGGTTCTGATGTCGATGAAGGTGCGCAGACAATTGTTCTTGCAGAAATTGCAGCGCGTAGATTCATTGCGGGTAGTACGGTACTGAATTTTTCGCACTGCATCGAGGCCGACGAACGAAGTTTGCAGGCCGTTGCGCCACAGGCGCAGAGATTCAGCGGCGGCGCCGATTGCGCCTGATTCTCCGCAGAACTCGTGCACGATAATCTCGGGCTTCCTGCCGGCGGCGCGGAAGCTGTTGTGGATGAAATCCACTTCCGCTTTCACCACCGCCATGTTGTTCTGGGTTCCACCCTGCAGGACAAATCGCGTGCCCAGCGCGGCGAGATTCGGGATGCTCGCTACGTACAGGAACACGTTCTTAGGCAGAACCGCTGCCAAACCTGCAAGAATTTCTTCGGCTCTCCAACCTTGCCGCTGGAAGTTCACGATGTCGGATTGCATGAACACTGCGCACCCGTAGCCGAAAATCGGCATGGACTGGGCTGAGAAAGCCAGATCAGCATATTGTTCAACGCTCGAGCCAAAACCTTCGGCGGTAGACTGCAGAAAATATCCGTTGCCCGCGGAACACTGCGTATTCAGCTTGAAATCTTTCACTCGACCGTTGTGCAGAATGATGATCTTGATATCCTGCCCGCCCACATCGACGATGACGTGCGGATCTTCATAAAACTTCAGCGCCGACTCGGTGTGGGCCACGGTTTCCACCAGAGCAACGTCTGCGTGCAAGACATCTTTCAAAATGTCCTTCGCGTAGCCAGTCGTTGCCACGCCCAGAACTTCGAGCTTGGCGTTCTGTGCTTCCACCTGTCCGCGCAGATTCTCGAACATTTCAATCGTGTCCTGGATCGGATTTCCGTTCGAGAGTTGGTAGGCCTTGCACAAGATATCGCCGCGGTCGTCCAACAGAACGGCCTTGGTGGAAGTCGATCCTCCGTCGATGCCGATAAAGCCGCCGACCGTCTGACCTTTCTGGAACGTCGCGGGCGTAAACTTCTTCCGGCGGTAGGTTTCCTTAAATCCGTCGAGTTCCCCATCTTTAGAAACCAGGCCTTTCGCGCCCGACTTCGCTTTCTCCTCCTGGCGGCCGAACTCGATGTAGTACAAGCAGCTTTTCGTAGCCCTGGTAACAGCCGACGCAATCCTCTTCGCTCTTGCCGAATTCGATCGCGCCCATGGCCGCGAAGTATTGCGCGTTGCTGGGAACCTTGATCAGATCCTCGGGCTTCGCGCCGTCCGGGACCGCGACTTTGCGCTCCTGCCACATGCGCGGAATGTTCGCCTGCCACGCCTCGCGCATGCCTTTGATGAAGCTGTTGGGCCCACCTAACAGCAAAACATGGGGCCGCAGCGTGTGGCCGCGGGTTAGAACGCTCAGGTTCTGCAGCACGATCGCTTCGAACAGGGAGGCCATCAGTTCATCCGGGGGCGTTCCCACTTTCTGCAGACTGTTGATATCGGTCTCGGCGAACACGCCACACTTGCCGGCAACCTTATGCAGTTTGATCCCGTGGTATCCCTGCAGGGCAAGCTCAGCCGTCGGAATCTTCAGCTTAGCGTTGATCTTGTCAATGACCGCGCCCGTGCCTCCCGCACATTTATCGTTCATCGACGGGATTTTTTTCTTGCGCCCAGTCTCATCGTCGTCCTTGAAGACGATGATCTTCGCGTCCTGTCCCCCCAACTCGATCACCGAATACACTTCGGGATGGAGTTTCTCCACGGCCAGCGACACCGCCGTCACTTCCTGCACAAACTTCGCGCCAATCTGTTCCGCGATGCCGCCGCCGCCGGAGCCGGTCATGAACATCCGCGTGTTATGCCGGTTGATTCCGACTTCGGCCTCCATGCGACGCAGGAATTCCAAAGTCTTCTCCGGTTGCTTCGTTTCGTGCCGCTGGTAGTCCTGCCAGAGAATCTGGTCGGACGAGACATCCACCACCGTCGCTTTCACCGTGGTCGAGCCAACGTCGAGCCCTACCAAAAATTGCGTCTGATGGTCGTGCGGCTTTTTGTACGGAGCCGGCGCAATCTGAAATAACTGGGGCGCCTGCTTTTCATGTCCATTTGAATGGTCGTGCATTCAATCTCTCCGATCAGGTTCGAGCCAGAAAAAATAAGGGGCCGGCAGCCGCACACCCCACCGCCGCCCAGATCGGTTAAGCAGCGTTGGGAAGAGCGATGCCCGGCACACGAGCACGACGCAGGAGCCGCGTGCCTTTGTCCATGCGATCGTTCACGTGCAAGATAAACTGCGCCGCCGTGCCCGCAATCGCCCTCGCGGTGCGGCACATGATAGAACGGGCGCTTCAGTTCGGGATGCTCCGCGATGTATTCGCGAATTTCTTCCAGGCTCTTACCGGTAGACTTCAGGCATTGTTCGAACTCGGTCTTGGCCTTTACCTTGGCTTCACCTAGAGCCATCTGCACGCGGCTGTGCGCATTTACTTCGCCTTCGCCCGAGGTCTCGATCGGCAGGAAGATCATGTCCTTGAATTTGTTCACTACCGCCGATTGTACGCCGTCGGACTGCGATGACGGCATGCACCCGAACGGTTTCAGAGCCAATACCATATGGCAGAGATGATGAACGGTGTAATAAACGTTCTTCCCGACTTCAAGATGCCCTTCTCCACCGCGCGCAAACTGGTTGTAGAAAGGATGGGCCATCTCAGCCAATTCCGTCTGCGGAACCAGGTGATGCGTGATCCCGCCGAGATTTTTGATGGTCCGGTGATACAGGTAGTTCCACATCATCTCGCCGGCGCCAATACCCATCAGCTTTTTCCGCAATCCCAAATCATTCGCAAGCTGCTTTTTCAGTTCCCACCACTGCGGATTCCGGTGCGGACGGTTCACCGGCCATTTCGCCTTCGCATGCGCCTTGGCCTGATACATCAAGTAAGCCACCCAGGTTGCGATCGGCTCGACCAGCACCTGCGCGCCTTCCCGTTCAAGAAAATCGAACATGTGGAAATTGCCATCACCCTCGGTGATCTGCGCCCAGAATTCGCCCGTAATCTTGACCACCGGCTTCACTTTGGTGCGATCTATTTCAATAGTGTCCATCTTCTGCCGCGCCGCAGCCAGAGCATTCAGATAATCTTTTCCCCACAGATGCTCGTGCATCTTGCCGAACACGTTGAAGGTGTTCCGCAGAATCTTGTTGCTCTTGAATTTCGGTTTGGCCCAGTCCGGCACCCGCTCTTCGATCTCAAACGAATCCCGATTCCGGAGGTCGTCGCACAGCCCATCGACCGTTTCGCGAAACACCCGATCGGTCTCTCCCTTATTTACTTCGAATGGACGAATCTGATAAATCAGATCGTTGAACACATCGCCCATGTGCATTGCGTTCAGCATGCCGAATCCGAAGTCAATCGTAAACTTCAACCCCGGCTCGCCCGATGCTGCTTTAATTCCATCGCTGTCCTTGAACAGCAGCACGCGGAAACCATCGAAGCCGGCATTCTTCAGGGCGAAACGATACTCTGCCTCGTACATGCCGAAGCGGCACGGACCGCACGAACCCGCCGTAAAAAAAACATAGTTGTCCAGAATGTCGTTGCGGGGAATGCCTTCCTTTTCCAGGAACTGCAGATACTGCACCAGGTTTCCCACGGTGAAATATGTCGGGTTGCACTGCCCGTTGTTGCCGTATTCTTTGCCAATTTGAAATGCAGGCACGTCTGGCACCGGCAGCTTTTCGCAGCGATATCCGCAGCCCTGAAACACGGCGCGAATCAGGTCTTCATGTTTCCACGTGAAGCCGCCGAACAGAATGGTCACCTTACTGCGTTCATCGGCCGTAAACGCCCTTTCTATCGGCCGATGGAAATGGGTGGGCTGGTCCAAACCAGCGATCTTGCGCAAGCGCATGCGTTCCGCTTCCAGGCGCTGCTTAATTTCCTCATCAGTATTGATTTGCACGAAAGTCGCCATTATCTTCCTCCGGCGTATTTTGAATTTTGTCGGGTGAGAATGAGCACAGCACGATGCAACCTACGCTTACGGCAGCGGGTTGTTGTAGCAGCAGAAGTTAAAGTGGCTGATGTTAAAGTGGCAGAAGCAGGGCGCAGGCCCGTTGCTGAACCTGGTGTGAGTACTTGTAATCCGCGATGTAAAGCCACCAGAAACTCCTACGAACGAGCTACAGGAGGTTCGAGGTTTACGCCTGCGAGAAACGTTCAGCAACGATCTCGGGCGCCGGAAAAACGGCAAAGAATTCGACTCCGGCTTTCGCAAGCGGGAGTGCTAAAACTGCAAGACCCCACTCATTGACCCTAGCATGTTTGTAGCAGAAACCCCGCTCGGGATTCAAGGCCGAAAACAAATCTGCCCTGTACGATTTCCTGGTTGCGTCCAATTATGAGACTGCAATCTCACGGGTTTTGATGCACATTCCGGGGCCGGGGTTTCGCAGGCGTGATATGGCATCGATTCTCGAAGGAAATTCATAGCTTGGATTCACCGCTGTAAAAAAAACTCATGCCGCTTAAGTTAAAATCTTCGCGTGCCTCCTGCCATTGAATGCCGCGACTTGCGAAAGACCTACGACGGTAAAGTCGAAGCCGTTCGCGGGCTGAGCCTCGAGATTCAGGGTGGCGAATGCTTTGGTCTTCTGGGGCCGAATGGTGCGGGGAAGACTACAACAATCGAAATCCTTGAAGGGCTGCTCGATCCCACCTCGGGTGAGGTCATGATTCTTGGTCACACCTGGGAAAAGAATTCACGCGAAGTACGCGAGTGGCTGGGCATTTCGCTGCAGGAGACTCGCCTGTCGGAAAAACTGACGGTCCGCGAAACCATTGAGCTGTTCGCCAGTTTCTATCGTGAGCCGCGATCTGCGGACGAGGTGCTCGACGATTTGCAACTCGGCGAGAAGGCTGAAGCCTTTGTGGGTAAACTTTCGGGTGGACAGCGGCAACGCCTAGCCGTGGCCACCGCGCTGGTGGGAAACCCCAGAATTCTTTTTCTCGACGAACCCACGACTGGACTCGATCCCCAGAGCCGCCGCCAACTCTGGGAAATCATCCGCAACTTTCAGCAGAGCGGAGGCACGGTTCTGCTGACCACCCATTACATGGACGAGGCCGAGCGTTTGTGCGACCGGCTTGCAATCGTTGATCACGGCCAGATAATTGCCGAGGGAACACCATCAGAACTGATTGATCGCCTTGGCGGGCATCACGTAGTAGAGTTCGAGGCCAGCGGCAACTCTGTCGGCGGTGCGGCTCTAGCCGCTTGGCGAGCGCTGCCGAGTGTGGAGTTGGTCCGTCACGACGACGGCCTGGTCAGTCTGACGGTGCGCGAGCCGCATATGACCATTCCCGCCTTGCTCGACGTGGTCGAAAAGCAAGGCTCCCAACTTTTGCACCTCACCACGCGTCAGGCCAGCCTGGAGGATGTATTCGTCAACCTGACCGGCCGCCACTTGAGGGAGCAGTAAGGATTCGTTGCAGAGGGAGCTGCGTCAATGACTCTTGCCCAGAAAACTCCGGCAATGCCTACCCGGCGCCCCGCGCCCCGCAACGGCCGCTGGTCGGCCTTTGCGCACCTGGTGATGGTGCGAATGAAAGAGCTCAGGCGCGAGCCGGAGGTTGTCTTCTGGGTGTTCGGATTCCCGCTGTTACTGGCGTTGGGACTGGGGATTGCCTTTCGCAACAAGCCGGCTGACGTGACATCGATTGCCATCGTCGAGGGCGCTGACGCGCAGGAGGTAACGTCCCTGATCGAGCGCTCGCCGCAAAAGTCCTCTATCCGGGCGGAGGTGCTGAGCAAGCAGTCAGCACTCAAGGGATTCCGTCTCGGAAAATACGATCTGGTGGTCGAATCCGACGGCCAGGGAGGCTTTCAGTATCTGTACGATCCGGCACGCCCTGAAAGTGTGCTGTCGCGTGCTGAATTGGATGATGCCCTACAAATCTCGGCCGGCCGCAAAAACCCGTTGCCCACTTCCGCTGTCATCTCAAACGAGCCTGGATCGCGTTACATTGACTTTCTCATTCCCGGATTGATCGGGATGAATCTGATGAACTCCGGCATGTGGAGCGTTGGATTTGCCCTGGTGGATATGCGCCAGCGCAAACTGCTCAAGCGCTTCGTAGCCACGCCCATGCGGAGAAGCGATTTCCTGCTGGCCCTGGCCGGTGGCCGCCTGGTGCTGATGGTCGCCGAAGTAGGCCTTCTGCTAGGCTTTGGCGCGCTGATTTTCCATATCCGCGTGGCTGGGTCATTGCTCTCGATTCTGCTACTGAG
The DNA here is from genome assembly GCA_963696635.1 of uncultured Acidobacteriota bacterium. Classification (GTDB taxonomy): domain Bacteria; phylum Acidobacteriota; class Terriglobia; order Terriglobales; family Acidobacteriaceae; genus JABDBE01. The sequence continues at coordinate 312,176 of CAVOKX010000010.1, read as the reverse complement.
TGCGATTGGCGCGGTGGGATTTGCCGGATTAGGCCTGCTTACGGCCAGCCGCGCTCAAAAGATTGAAAGCGTCAGCGGGCTAATCAATCTGATCATGATGCCCATGTGGATCTTCTCCGGCGTCTTCTTCTCCTACGAGCGTTTTCCCGCGGCGATCCATCCCTTCATCAAGGCGCTGCCTCTGACCGCGCTCAATGATGCGCTTCGCGCCACCATTCTGGAAGGGGCTCCGCTAACCAGTCAGGCCGGGCGCCTGCTCGTGCTGCTGCTGTGGGGAGGGATTTCCTTCGTGCTTGCCCTGCGCTGGTTTCGCTGGACGTAGGGGCAACGTAGGTTGCAGCTTTTTTCCCGTATGAGTTGGAAGATACCAATCAATCGGTAGTGTCGGGAAACTAAAGTCGCGACGGAGGCAGCATGAGGCCGAGCCTTGCCAAAACCGCAAAGGTGGCCGACCGCTCAGAGTCCGTACCTTGTTTCATTCTCGCATTGACGCAACCTTGCTAAAAGGATAATATCTATCAACGTAACATTAGCTCATTGACAATCGAATAGCCTCAAATCCCGGGGACGTTCCGAGTGACCATTTCAGGAAGTACGCCAGCTAAGTCCTTATTCCGGAATATTTTACGGGTAAGTCCTTATTCCTCAAAGATTTTGAGGGTAGTCTCCCGCTAAGCACATGATTCTAATAGATCATGGGGGGAGGGGGGTACAGTACTAACTGGCATATTCCCGAATCGGCACCGTTCGCCGCTTTCGCAAGGCCGGGGAAGGCGAGGCGGTGTCCCATCTTTATTCTTTGCATGCACGACGCCGAGAGGGATCCTCACCTCGCGCTGTGCACAGCGAAATCAGGGATTGTGGTTTGTCAAAGCTCGTGGGCCGATCGGAAGAACCAGGTCATGCCCCAGGAGTAGAACGCGATGATAATCAAAATGTCTATGGGCATGCCGAAGATAATGTAGAGCACCGGCATAAACAGAACAGTTTTCTGAAGAAATAAAGCTTGCACAAGAATTTGCAAAGGCAGGAACAGTGCCAGGTGAGTCATAGTGATGGCCGTCAGAAATGCCTTCTTCAGCAAACCGAAATCAAAAATGTAGTAAGTCAATCCGAACAACAGTGGAACCGTAGATATCAATGCTATTCCCGCTGTGACCAGCCCCTCCATATAGCTGTCGGGAGTGTGAGGAAAACGCGCCGGTAGAATTGCGAAATACAATAGCGCCGTGGCTGCTACCAGCAATATTCCGCGGAGTAGATAAATGACCGGGATCAGCTTGCTGGGCAGGAGAAACGTGGCGACAAAGAGTGCCAACGTAGCCGCACAGGTTAGCCACCAAGCCTGAGAGCTTGGTGGCACAGGCTCCATGCGAAGGAAGGGAATATCGAAGCGGAGAAAAGACGTCAAATGATATTCGGCCAGACCGAGTCCGGCCCGCAAAGGTAGTACGTGAATCCCATAGACCAGAACATGATCCCAGAATTGGCAGACCCTCTGTAGAAATGCCAGCCAGACGGAAGTAAAGAATACAAAAAGAAAGATGGCGATAACCAGATTCATGGGACCAAGACGGAAGTGGGCGAGGGCGCGGTGCATGGGAATAACACCGCCGCGGAATCCGCGGGCACGAAGAGGGCCCGCCAGCTTTGGGACTTTAAGCCCGCTGGTAGGTTTCTGGCGATGCTCAAAACTCCCGGAAGAATCCAAAGCTAGCTCCACCTCTCGCGTAAAATGGACTGTGGTAGGAGTCTGCTACCAGATTGAAGCCCCAGTTTGTGCCCACCCACTGGCGCCAGGTAACGGTGAAAGTTTGACTCTTGAAATCAGTGAGCGCCACAGTTGGCCCGATGAGTTGATATGCCTCCTTGCCAAAACCGGCCCGAACCGTGATGTAGTGCTGCTGATTTCGTCCCTGAGTCACGGCCACGAAACCTGCTGGCGAGAAGACGGATCCGGGATTGCTGATGTTGAAGCGGATTCCTTCTTCAAGAATCCAGGGCTTTGTAAAGTAATAGGTGCTGCCTAGAAAGAAACTGTGATCACGGTGGACGTCCTTGGCGGCGTAGTAACCAAAACCGAAAGTGGTGATCAACTGCTTGCGGCCCATCCACTTCCTGTTGATGAAGGCATCGGCTCGAAAGCGCGGCCAGAAAAAACCGCCGACACTGGAGCCGGCCGTTAGCGATCCGTACCAGTCAGGATTGAAGTTATAAGTGTCGCCAGCGGCCATGTACACGCCGGCATCGCCGAACTCGTGCTGACCGTTGACCTCTGCGTTCCAGATGTTGTTGCCCTGTGTGACTACACCGCGAGCGTATCCGCCCGCCCAGTAGCCAAAGTTGTTGGTCAACCCCAGATAGTCACCGCCAGCTTCCACATAGTTGGTCAACTGCTTTGGTCCGGGTTGCGGTGGAACATCAGCGCCTGGCTGCGGGGGTGAAACTTGCTCAGGAGGCGCGGAAGCGAGATTGGCCGAAGCGACACCAACCGAAGCAGCGCGATCCTGGGCGGGCAATCCCGACACCATGGCAAAGCTGAAGAGCAGAAGAGCTCCCGCGAATCGGCGGCATTGTTGAAGAGTGATCGTCATTTGGTCAGGGTCTCGGTCTCGAAACGGAGATATTTCCCCTCTCCGCTGATGATCATCCACGCATCTTTATCTCGGACCACCTTTGCGGAACCATCGATGATTTTTGGCTGGGCAAATCTGCTGGCGGAAATCCTCCACGTCTCGTGATCTAGGGTTTGAGGATGCGTTGCTTCAACCGTGATCAGGCCGCCGGTGTCTGCCACTTTCCACTTCACCTGCTTGCGAGAGTTCAAGAAGTTGGCGAGCTCGGTCATGGTGTACCAGCGAAATCGTCCATCAGCTTTCAGACGGGCTGTTTGTTCCACCCACCGATCCACGAGATCGTGGTATTGCAGAATTCCGGGAGGATGAAAATACACCAGTCTCACTGAACGCTGGTCACAGGTAAATTCCGTGATGGCGGCGAGCCAGCGCGCGATTTCGGAGTTGGAATACCCTTCTGTACTCAATTCCTCGAAACCTGCGGCTCGATCCAGATGCAGGATTGGAAAGGCCCAGACGTTGCGGGCTTCGCGCTCGCCGTTGCGATAACCCTGAGTAGGACCCATTCCGGTATCGCCAGTGAAGTAGTAGGCGACAAAGCCGTGAGCCTCCAGCCAGTGCGTGACCCAGGGCGGCTGATTGCCATTTGGGGCCGAGTATTCTGCTACCGGTTTCCCAGTTACCCGCTCCAGCGCGTTCTTGTTGAGCGCCAGGTATTGTTCGAGGTCTTTTGGATTGTCGGTTTCCACGTGAGCGGAAAAGTAGTCGTGGATCCAGCCGCCGTGGCTGCCAATTTGGTAACCCAGAGCCATATATTTGCGGATCAGACCCTGGCTGATGGGGTTGTGATCCACGTCGAAACCCTTCCTGTCGCCCACTTCACCCGCATCAGGCCCGGCCGTGATGTGAATCGAATATGGCCCCTGTTGCAACAATGTCCATGAACTCATTTCCTGGAGAGGCTTGATCGCGGCATTGGAGTCGATGTGCCAGTTCAGGACCAGCCCTCCGACTCCATCCGGGACCGGCATTAAATAAGGTAAAGACAAGGCATGGCTCGCGAAGTACTTCAAGAAGACGTGCAGCATCAATCCGTCGGTGCTGCCTTTCAGATATCCGAGCGGCAAATTCACAAACAGGACGGAACCTTTTTGATACGACTGTTGACCAGCCACCAGTCCATTGCTGGAGCGAAACAAAACTTCGCCGGTATAGTTGCCGGAGGTTACGAAGCTGGGATACTGCAGATCGCCATATTTGTAGCGCCTGAGCTCAACGTCAAAAGTTCCGTTGGGAGAAGCAATGGGTGAGCCACCCTCATGAGCGGAAGCAGCGGAGGCGATGGTTTCCGCATGAAACGGATAGTACTTGCCGGGAGGTATTTCCATCTGACTAACAATTGCGTTGGTGCTGGTGACCTTGCTCCATTGAATCGTCTTATCACCAAATTTGTCATAGAGTGCGTAATCCACGCCTGCCAGGTCTGACAGCCGGGAACGGCCAACTGCGTAAGTGCCATTCAGCGAGAATGTACCAGCGTCGTAGACCAGCATGAGATTTCCGCCGTCGGCTACGAAATGATGAAGAGTTGCAATAAGAACGTCACTTGCTTCTTTGTGAATGGAATCGGGCAGAATCACACCCGCGCACTTCGATTCTCCCCACAAAGGACGGAGGAATGCGGAGTCATGGACAGGGATGACGTGAAGTCCTTCCTCGCTACCCGCATCCAGCCACATGGTGACTTTGGGATCGGAGAAGCTGATGCCGTCCGGCACTAGTAGGAGCAGGCGGTCGGCAGTCGAGCGAAAGCGGTCGTGCGTCGCCCAAGACCATGCGATCAGGCCCAGTAGAATCACGATGCAGGTGGCGACAATGGTTCGTCGGCCCTTCATTGGCTGGCCACGACCTGGTCTTGCTCGCGGGCCCATAATGTGCCGAACACCACGACGCCTTCGGCCACCTCGATTCGCGGAGAGCTGACTGTCGTAGGATGTTCGAGGGTGCCGCATCGAGTTCCGGCGGCAATGACTAGTTCACGCTCGGCAACTACCGGTCCGTGAACCACGCAGTTCGGGCCGATGCGCATTTTTCGTGCGCTGATCAGGCTGCCTCCAACCGAGGCTCCGTCGTCGAGCAAAAGATCCTCTGTGCTTTTCACACTGCCGCAAATTCGTGCACCCGAACCGATGCGCAGATTGCCCCGGACTACGATGTCGCTGCGGATGATTTCACCGGCCTGAACTTCGAAGTCGCCGTCATGCAAGACGCGTTTCGACGGCGCTGAGCTCCTGCTGGTGGGCAAAAGGCAGGTTGCGTTTTCAGTTGGCGCGCTTCCGATCTCAATCCTAGGGGCGTTCAGCCGCAGAAAACTGCAATCGCTGTGCAAGCGAATTAGCGCGTCCGAGGAAATGCGTCCATTGAGCCTGCACTCGCGGTCAGCTGTAAACTCACCTGCGGCATGAACCCAACGCGTGACGTGAGTTGAAGCGCCCAAGTGAACATTCTTTTCTCCCAAGATCGCGCGGTAGTTGTTCTTGTCTCCGCCAATGAATTGGCCGCCCGCATAAATCTCCTTTGAAAGCGTTGCTTCTGCGGGTACGGTAAGGTCAACACCAGCCGTTATGACTAACGGATGAACTGCGTCTCGCTGCTCAAGTGCGCGCAGCAGTGGCTCATCGGCTCGCCCCAACACAACATATTCCTCGCCGTCGGCAAGAGTGCCAGTAACCGTCGTCCCATCGGCCACGCAGCGCTGCAGGGTGGGCGCAAGTCCTTTGATACAGTCGCGAAAGCTGTTGGCAAAATGCCGGATTTCACCTGCATTTTGCTGGACTACGCTGAGCGGTAATGCATCTGATTTGCGGCGCAATTCCACAAGCGCTGGGATGAGAGGCAGCATGAACATCAAGCTGACTGTGAGGAGTAGAGCGCCCACTGCGAGATACGGATTCACAAGACCTTCCGAAAACGCTCGGTCTTATCCCAATGAAACTCAGCTCCGGTGACAAGATCGCTGACTTGCGAAAATGCGGCGCGAGAGACGGAGAAAATGCTCACTGCGAATCCCAGAATAAGGAACGGCAGCAGGGAGATTCGTTTGCGGGTCCCATCCAATCGGGCGGCAGCGGCGATCTCGAAGAAGGCGGCAAGATTCCCGAGTGCGGCATAGGCAGTCAGGGAGAGCAGCGCAATTACACCATGCAGTGGAGCTACGCCTTGATAGAAGACTCCAAGCGCGAGCGCCCAACCGACCAGGGTGAGCGGCGCCATGGCATACACTCCCAGCAGCAATGTCCCGTCAATTCGCTCCCGCAGGGTGGCGCGATTTTTCCCCAGCAAAAGGCGCAGACCATAGTTCATCATCGCCTGATTATGGCCTTTTGCCCAGCGCATGATTTGCTTGATGCGCACGGGCCAAACTTCGGGTACTTCCTCGTAGCACTCCGACCGGTTCTGGTATACGGTTTTCCAGCCATTCAGCAATAGGCGATAAGTCAGATCGGTGTCTTCCGTTGTGAATTCTCATTCCATCCCCCAATTTCCCGCAGAGCGCTCAACCTCACGCCCGCTACGGTGCCACCATGTTGGGGCACAAGGCGAAGATTCATGCGTGCCTGCTGATCCACTTGATAGCCGCCCGATCGTTCCAGGTCCAACAGACGCGTGAGCAGATTCGTGCCGGCATTCAACGGAACCACCCGGCCCATGACACCTCCGACTTCCAGATCAAAGAACGGCGCAACGAGTCTGCTTAATCAGTCCCGCGCCTGGAATGTAATCCGCGTCGAAAATCAGGATGACCTCGGTGTTCACCAATTCCATGGCGTCTTTGAGTGCCGCAGCTTTGCCACCCTTGCCCCCGGCGCGATGAAACGGTTGAATGCGACCGGGAAAATCTTCTACAAACTTGTCGATAATCTCGCGTGTGCGGTCCGTGGAACGGTCGTTCACCGGAATGACCAGCATCTGATGTTCGGGATATTTGACCGTCATCAAGGCGTCGAGAATGTTCGCGATAACCTTTTCTTCGTTGTGAGCGGCTACCAGCACGGTAACGGGAGGCCAGTCGGCAGTGTCAATGTCGATGTAAGGGTGTCGTTGGAAGCCGAAAAGACGGTTTAGAGTGAACCAGTAGTGGCGGCCGGTGTAGATACAGATGATGAAAACAATAATGAAGAGAGCATAGATCATGGCGCGCAACCACAACCGGGACGGAAGTTCTTCATGGTCACTCTTTACCTGCCGCAGCCTTGCGTGCCGTCTCCTCCGCATCGGTTTTCCGGCGCCGCGGCTGCGGCCTCGGCGCGAGCTTAAACTGCTGGTCGGCCTCCAGCAGGGGAGTCTTCTGCGCGTACCACCGGGCCACCGCCTCCACGATCCGCTCCGAACTGTGGCCGTCTCCGTAAGGATTCTCGCCCTCCGACATGTCCTGATACGCTTCCGCATCGTTGAGCAGGTGGCTGGTTTCCTTGACGATTCCATCGCGCGACATGCCAATGATTTTGGCCATACCAAACTGTGAGGCTTCCGGACGTTCCGTCAGTTTGCGTAGTACCAATACTGGTTTTCCAAACGTAGGTGCCTCTTCCTGAATTCCACCCGAATCGGTGAGGACCAAAAAGCAGCGGCGCAGCAAGCTGACGAACGTGATGTAGTCGAGTGGTTCAGTCAAGTGAATGCGCTCTGTGTTCTGCAGCAGCGCATTCACCGTGCTGCGCACGTTGGGATTCAGGTGCACGGGATAGACGATCCGAATGTCGGGATGTTGCTTAACCAAATCCTTAAGCGCCAGGCACATGTGTTCCTGATCCGCGCCCAAGGATTCCCGCCGATGCGAGGTGACCAGCACCAGCCTGGAATTGTCGTCCGGGATACCAGCAAGGGGAGTATTTTCCCAGGAATGCGGTAGCACGCTAAGGGCGCGCAGCGTGTCGATCACGGTGTTGCCAGTGACGACAATTTTCTCGGCGGGGACGCCCTCAGCCAGCAGGTTGTCCCGCGACAGCGCCGTAGGGGCGAAATGAATCTCGGTCAGCACCGAAGCCAGACGCCGGTTGGCTTCTTCCGGAAATGGGTTGTAAAGGTCATGGCTGCGCAAGCCGGCCTCGATGTGACCCACAGCAATCTTGCAGTAGTAAGCAGCCAGCGCCGAAGCAAAAGCGGTGGTGGTGTCGCCTTGCACCAGCACCATATTGGGTTCGAAGCGGTGGCACGCATTTTCAACCGTATCCAGCACACGCCCGGTGAGAGAGTTCAGCGTCTGATTCGGACGCATTACATCCAAATCAAAGTCAGGTTTGATCTTGAAGAATTGCAAGGCATGGTCGAGCATGGTGCGGTGCTGACCGGTATGAACTACTGCAGTCTCAAAGTCTTGCGACCGGCGGCGCAGTTCGTGAATCACCAACGCCAACTTGATTGCTTCCGGCCTGGTGCCGAGGACCGCGATAATCCGACACTTCATCCCAACCGCCCGTCGTTACGAATTGTTTCGAATTCACCATCCAAGCCTCAGGAACGAGTTCTGGCACGGAATTAGTGGGCAAGATCGGATCTGTCCACCGATGAACTCTCTATTCTGTATTGCGCCAATTGGCGGGACAAGATTACGAATGTCCCTGAAAGGCTGTCAGGGAAAGGAATCTGGCTGGTTCACGCATAGAAACGCGCGGATTCTCGCCCCGGATACGGGCGGGTTCCAAAACGGGAATTGGTGCTGAACAAACGGTTTCGATATCGGATCTAATACGCATACGCCTTGAGGAATGCGAAAACCATCACGCCGGTGATCGAAACGTAGAGCCAAATGGGAAACGTCAAACGTGCGATTCGGCGATGCATCGAGAACCGGCCGGTCAGCGACAAAAAGAACGTTGTGAGTACCATGGGCAGCGCGACCATGGAAAGAATTACGTGGCTGGCTAAAATGGAAAAGTAGAGTGCTCGCACCAGGCCGTGGCCGGGGAAAATCGTGTCGCCGTGCAGTGCGTGGTTCACAATGTAGCTGATCAGAAAAACGGAAGAGAACCCGAAGGCCAGCAGCATGCTTATGCGATGGGCGTTCCGGTTGTGATGTTTGATGAAATACAATCCCACGCAGAGCGCAATCGCGCACAAGCCGTTTAGAAGCGCGTTGAGGGCGGGCAAAAACACCCAGCGCCCGGCGAAATCCGTCGAAGCATGATGCACATACAGAAGCCACAGCAGGAACGAAACCGCGAGGCCGCTCACCACGACGATCGCTCCAACCACTGGGCGTGGACTAATTTCAGCCGGTTCCATGTTGATAATTAAATCACAAAAATCTATCTGTAGGTCATATAGAGTCCGGAGCAAGGGCGGCGACGTTCCTATCTCGCCGATGCGTTCATTGACGCTTGTCTGCCTCTTTCAGGAATCTTCCTTCCTGCAGCTCAGTGAATGCTTGCCGGAGCTGCTCCTGCGTATTCATTACGATCGGACCATACCAGGCAACGGGCTCCTCGAGCGGCTTTCCCGAGACGAGCAGAAATCGGATTCCATCATCCCCGGCCTGAACCGTGACTTCGTCGCCGCGGTCAAAAAGAATCAGCGAACGATTGTCCGCCTCCACGGGAGGATTCGTGTCCAGCCATTTGATCGCCTCGGTCGGCACCGCGAGCGGACCGGAAGCATTGCAGAATTTTCCACTGCCTGCGAATACGTAGGCAAACGCGTGGCGAACGGTTTCCACGGGAAGCGTTTTTCTTTTGCCCGGAGAAACGGACACGTCGAGATAGATCGGATCGGCAGCCACTCCCTCGACTGGCCCGGTCTTTCCCCAGAAACTTCCGCAAACGACTCGCACATGCGTGCCATCGTCGTCGGTGATTTCCGGTATCTCGACGGATTTCACTTCCTGATAACGAGGAGCGGTCATTTTAAGCGATGACGGCAGATTGCCCCATAACTGAAATCCATGCATCCGTCCCGCATGATCGCCCTTCGGCATTTCCTGATGAATGATGCCGCTGCCGGCGGTCATCCACTGAACATCGCCAGAGCCGATCACGCCGTTGTTGCCCATGCTGTCCCCGTGGGCCACCGTTCCGGCCAGCACGTAGGTGATCGTTTCGATTCCCCGGTGGGGATGCCACGGGAATCCGGCTAGATAGTCCTCCGGAACATCGTTGCGGAAATCATCCAGAAGGAGGAACGGATCGAAGTCTTTCGTGTTTCCAAAACCAAATGCTCTGCGAAGATGGACTCCCGCACCTTCGAGAGTCGGCTTCGATTTGATGAGCCGCTTAACCGGTCGGATCGACATATTGCACTCCAGTGTTTTGCCGTAAACCAGCACTAGCTGCGTCGTGGGCAAAGCTGCGACGGCATAATATCCTTTTTCGACTCAAACTCGCAGTCGAATTCATCTCTGCCTCGACTCGTTCCCCCAAAAGCACGTCCCGCCGAAGGATTCGAAACGCGTACCTGGCGGGAAAACTTGAGACTGCAATCGGCATGCCGTAAATCTTGTGAGATTTCTATGCCCGCCATCACGACATACCAAAGACAAGGAAAACCAGATTACTCGTCGGATTCCTTCTTGTTCTTTCCGCCTTTGCCCACGATCTTCTTGCCCAGCTTCCCTATTCCCTTGGCGCTTCCTTTGCTGATCTTGGCCGCCCCCTTTCCGGCGCCGACTCCGACGTCTTTGCCGGCGCCGCCGGCGCCTTTGCCGAGATCGGTGGCGGCGTGGCCAGGATGCAAGGTAACCAGATTGCCGGCGGCTCCCGCTGTGCCTTTGCCGAGGCTCTCCGCCCCCTTGCCTGCGCCTTTGCCAATGTCCTCACCGCCTTTGCCGATTTCCTTGCCGGAGCCGGGCTCAACCTTCTGGTTCCTGCCATTCTGAACGGATTGCGTCTGGGCGGTCCGCTGATCTTGGGGTGGATTCGCGGGGCGCGCAAATGCGGGCAGACTCAAAAAAAAAAAAACAAGCTGCACGCCACCACAAAAATCGATATGAATTTAGCCTTAATTTTCATTGTACTTTCTCTGCCAATCGATTTGAATGACATCTCTTCGTATCCTCCATCCTTTAAAAGATGCACTTGCTACTAATCCGGTTTCGGCGGCGGCAAAGGGCGAAGGCCTGACCAAAATATCACGCTATCATCGCTTGTAGGCCGTAATCTCAACGAAGCCCCTTTGCGGCTGAAGCTGTTTAAGATGTGCGGGGCATGGCGAGAAGATCCCGGGTCGGACAGTCGGCTCGTGCTGTTTCGGACAACTTCGTCCATCGAGGTCCTTCGCTTGCGCGCGGACCAGACTGCTCGTAATAGTGCAGTAAAATCAAGAATCGGGGGTGTCATTGCAGAAGCGCAGCAGTTACGACCCATCTTCCTGTGGCTTGCAGTGAAGCTTCGGCGAGAGCCAGGCCGCCATTTCTGCGATGCATCAGAACCTATGATTCAAGCTGCCAAGAGCATCCTGCTAGTCGTAAGCGCGCTGTTTCCGATTGTAGATCCGATCGGAGGAAGTCCCGTCTTCTTGTCGCTCACCAGAGATTACGCGCCGGAGACGCGCAGACTGCTGGCCCGCCGCATCGCGGTCGACAGCTTCATATTGCTGATCGCCTCCTTCGCCATCGGATCCCACGTGCTTTCGTTCTTTGGAATCTCGCTTCCCGTGGTGCAAGTCGGGGGCGGACTGATTGTAATTTCGACGGGCTGGGCGATGCTCAACCAGAAAGACGACAATGATCGGAGCACGGCCCGTCGGACGGTCAACTGCTCTAATGCTCTAAGGGACGCATTTTACCCGCTGACACTGCCCTTGACAGTCGGCCCCGGCTCGATCTCGATTGCGATCACGCTGGGCGCAAATGAACCGCATCACTTGAGAGCGAATCTGCTGGCGATTCTAGTGGCGGCAATCGGCTCCGCCATCGTGGCGATAACCATCTATCTCTGCTACGCGTTCGCAGATCGGCTAGGCGCAATCATCGGTCCCACCGGCATAAATGTAATGATCAAGCTCTCCGCGTTCCTGCTGGTGTGTATCGGCGTCCAGATCCTGTGGAACGGCGCCAGCCAGTTACTCAGTTCCTTGCCCTCATTTCGGTCGTGATCACGACTTCGTTTCCGGCGGCGGCGCCAGGTCACACGCCGAATACCTCTGCCGAATGATTGCTTCGAATGGGTGCTGCTACCTGCATGCGAACCTACATTCGTAAAAAATATTTTGCGTTTCGCCATGATAAGTGCAATCCTCGCAACGGAGAAAACGAGCCATGTGTTTTTCAGCCACAGCGAACTTCGTGGGCAGCGGAGTTCTGGGCGCCGTCGGCGTCGTGACCTTGACGAAGGTGAAGCACCGACGCGAGTTGCTTTTCGCATCGCTGCCCACGCTTTTCGCCATTCATCAGTTCATCGAGGGATTCGTCTGGCTGGGACTGGATGGGATTCTTTCGCCTGCCGTCGCGCACGACATGGGCGCGGCATTCATGCTTTATGCGCAGGGGCTTCTCCCTTTTTTGCTGCCGCTAAGCGTGCTGCTGTTCGAACCGAACGCGACGAGCCGCGGGAGGATGCTGCCGTTCCTCGTGCTCGGAGCAGCAACGACGCTCTATATTTTGTGGGCGCTGACGGCGTTCCCATTGCAGCTGTACGTCAAGGGGAACAGTATCGTGTACATCAATCAAGCGACAAACAATACAGCGGTTGCGTTGCTCTATGTGATTGCAACCTGTGGCGCGCTGTTTTTCTCGAAGATCAAGATGATGGTAATCTTCGGCGCGGCAAACCTGGCGATTCTCCTGGTTGTGATGGAGGTCAAGCGGTACGCTTTCACTTCACTGTGGTGCGCGTACGCGGCAGTCGCTAGCGTGATCATCCTCGCGTACTTCTGGAGAAGCCACGGCGACCGGCCGTTCCTCTACGCGTAGCAAGGCCAATTTGATCTAATGGTATCCTTCCAACCACCCGCGGCATAGACTTTGGCGGTGTTCAACACATTTTCGAGAAACATGGTGACTTCTCCTTAGTAGAATTGTGCGTTGCCCATTTCCGATTGATTCGGATACGATGCACAGTTGCGATTAAGCCAGCAGCGCCGAGGCGAATCTATTAGACGATTTGTCGATCGATAGCTTCGCATCAGTCGGCGCGACGAGCGCTATCATACAACCGATACTAAAGTCCAATGGCGCTCTCCCATGGGGTGGTGCATCCTCGTGCCATGGAGTGCTGCGAGGAAAGGACCGCCATGGAGAACGCGCTAAGCCGTTGTCGTTGAGCGTCCGCATTGATGTGGACACCGTTCTCTTCGCGGCGTGAGAACACCGGAGCTTTGCAAGTGGCACAACGACGTCGCAACAACGAGCCTGATCAAAACTGGATCGACCGGTAGTCGATCGCAATCACGACTCTACAATCACAAACTTATCCATCGCGATAGAAAAGGAGAAAAGCAATGCCATACGTCACAGTCGGAAAAGAAAACTCAGGCAACATCGAGCTTTACTACGAAGACCATGGCTCGGGCCAACCGGTTGTCCTGATCCACGGATACCCATTGAGCGGTGCTTCTTGGGAGAAGCAAGTCCCCGTCCTCCTGGATGCGGGTTACAGGGTCATTACCTACGACCGCAGAGGCTTCGGCAAATCCAGCCAGCCGACCACCGGCTACAATTACAACACGTTCGCAGAGGACCTTCACAAGCTGGTCACCCACCTCACGCTGCACGATTTCACATTAGTCGGCTTTTCGATGGGCGGAGGCGAGGTGGCACGCTACATCGGAAAATACGGTTCCAAGGGTGTGAGCAAAACCGTGATCATCTCCGGAGTGCCACCGTACCTGCTCAAGACCGGCGACAATCCTGAAGGCCTGGATGCCAGTGTATTTGCCGCCAGCGAGAAAGCTGTGGGCGTCGACCGCTACGCGTTCTTCACTGGCTTCTTCAAGGATTTCTACAACACGGACTTGCTCCTCGGCAAGCGTGTCAGCGAACAAGCCGTCCAAGCCAGCTGGAACGTGGCGGCCACCGCCTCCGCCACCGCCAGCCTAGCCTGTATCCCAACCTGGCACGAGGACTTCCGTGCGGACTTGGCCCGCATCGATGTACCCACTCTGGTGATTCACGGAGATGCCGACCGCATTCTTCCCATCACGTCTGCGGGACTGCGCACCGCCAAGCTCATCAAAGGGGCTCGCCTGCTGGTCGTGAAAGACGGTCCACACTGCGTCCCGTGGACACACGCGGAAGAAGTAAACGCCGAATTGCTAAGTTTCCTGGGCGAGAAGGCTGGCAAGTCGCAGACGGAGGCTGCCTAGACGGTCCGGGACATCGGGCCGCAGTTGATGTGGAAGTCGCAGCGGGGCGAAAAGGGAGACGCACGATTCCCAGTTGGAATTAGACCGTCGGCATTGGGCCGAGATGCATTCGCATTCGGCAAGTTTACGAAGTTCGCAGCCTCTCACTGGCCGCGGAGGGAGTCGATTTTTCGCGAATAAGCCGTTCCGAACAGACGTCGGGCGAGGAGGCGGTTGGACGTTCGCCAGCAGGCTCTGGTAGACTTGCGGCCCGAACTTTCGCACGCCGCCAGGATGACGACCGATGGAGAACGATCCAATGAACGCGCCCCAAGCGGCAGGTGTCTTGCCGGGCCTCGCACAGGCGGTAGCAGCGCCGCTGACCCGCGCTGCGATCTTCCTGGTCGTGACACTCAAGCCGGGCGTCGACCATCGCGCCGCTGTGCGCTCGTTTTGCGGAGACCTCGCCGCGCTGGTGCGCGCGGTGGAATTTCGCGACCTGGAAGGAGGACTTTCCTGCGTGATGGGGTTTGGGGCGGACGCGTGGGACCGTCTCTTTGGACAGCCGCGGCCGGCAGAGCTGCACCCTTTCCGGGAGATTCGCAGCGGAGCGCGCCATGCGGTCTGCACGCCGGGCGACTTGCTGTTCCACATCCGCGCCGAACGGATGGATCTTTGCTTCGAGCTTTCCACGCAGTTGATGGCGCGTCTCGGAAATGCCGTTTCGCCGGTGGACGAAGTGCAGGGCTTCCGTTACTTCGACGACCGCGATCTCATCGGTTTCGTCGACGGGACGGAAAATCCCAGGGGCGAGGCAGCGATCGATGCGGTGCTCATCGGCGAGGAAGACGCCGCGTTCGCCGGGGGCAGCTACGTCATCGTGCAGAAATATCTCCACGATCTTGCCGCATGGAATGCGCTCTCCACGGAGGCGCAAGAGCGTATCATCGGCCGTACCAAGCTGTCCGACATCGAATTGGACGATTCCGTCAAGCCAACGTCAGCGCACAACGCGCTCACTACGATCGTTGAGAACGGGAAAGAGATCAAGATTCTGCGCGACAACATGCCCTTCGGACGGGCTGCTCACGGTAAATTTGGCACCTATTTCATCGGCTACAGCCGTTCGCCCCGCACCATCGAGCAGATGCTCGAAAACATGTTCATCGGGCGGCCGCCTGGCAACTATGATCGGCTGCTCGACTTCAGCCGTGCCGTCACCGGGAATCTGTTCTTCGTGCCATCCGCGACGTTTCTAGAGACCGTGACCGAAGACCAGCCTGCGGTTGCGGAGCCTTCCGCGGCGCCGGCGGCGGCTGACGCATCGCCATCCATCTCATCGGTGCGCGAGGGCTCCCTCGGCATCGGTTCCCTCAAAGGAGACATACGACATGAATAACCTGCATCGCGAACTTGCCCCCATTTCCGATTCCGCGTGGGCTCAGATCGAAGAGGAAACATCGCGGACGCTCAAGCGCTACCTTGCCGGACGGCGCGTCGTCGACGTAAAGGGTCCGGGCGGTGTCGGCCTTTCTGCCGTCGGCACCGGCCACCTGCGGACGATCGCGGCTACGAAGGGCATCGTCGCAAGACAGCGTGAGGTGAAGGCGCTGGTCGAGTTGCGTGTTCCGTTCGAGCTGGATCGCCAGACGATCGACGATGTCGATCGTGGCGCGAACGACTCCGACTGGCAGCCGGCGAAAAATGCCGCGCGCCAGATCGCCTTTGCTGAGGACGGCGCTATATTCGAGGGCTATGCCGCCGCCGGCATTGGGGGCATCCGTCAGGGGACCAGCAATCCAATCATGACGCTCCCCGCCGATGTGCGCGAGTACCCCGAAGCCATTGCCCAAGGCCTAAGCCAATTGCGTCTGGTCGGTGTCAACGGCCCTTACTCCGTGCTGCTCGGCGCCGACGCTTACACCGCACTGGCCGAGACCAGCGACCACGGATACCCCGTCCTGGAGCACGTCAAGCGGCTTGTCAACGATCAAATCATATGGGCGCCCGCTATTGCCGGCGCTTTCGTGCTGACCACTCGTGGCGGCGATTTCGAACTTCACATCGGCCAGGACGTCTCCATCGGTTATCTCAGCCACACTGACACCGCTGTCCGCCTCTATCTCCAGGAGACGTTCACTTTCCTCCTGCTCACGACCGAGGCTGCCGTCGCGTTGGCTTCTCCCGGAAAGGCGAAGACGACCTGACGCGAGACTCAAACTCTTCTCACACTCAACTCGAACGCTTTCCAAGGATGACCTCGGGAGGGTCTGACAAGGATGATCTCGGGAGGGTCTGAGAAGATCCGTGGCCGTTATCTGGATAAGCTGATCTATTCGAACATCCCCGCTACTGTTCTGATGGAGCAAGAGCCCGAACCCGCGCTTTTCAAGTAGCACGAATATGGAGACGATTCCGATCCCGCTAGCGGAGATTTACTACGACAAGAATTTCCTGTCATCTGAGGAAGCGACGATCTTGTTCAAGATGTTACGGATGAAGTGCGCCTGGGAACGGCGCAAATCTTCATTCCAATATGCTGTGCCTCGCGACGAGGCCTACTACGGCGATCCGGGAACCAACTACAAGTATTCGCGACGCGAGTACAAGCCGCTGGTTTGGATTCCGGAATTGCTTGCCTTGCGGAGCCGGGTCGAAGAGGCCACGCCCGCCGCGGCTTACGCCAATTTGGGTTTGCCGAAGTTGGGCTATAACGCGGTACTCTGTAATCTTTACAGAGATGGAAACGACAGCGTGGGCCTGCACGCGGATGCGGAGCCGGAAATGGGGCCGGTAATCGCTTCTGTAAGTCTAGGCGCTGAGCGTCTATTTCGTCTCAAACGGGAGAGTGGGCCCGTAGTTTTTGCGGAACGATTACCCCACGGAAGTCTGCTCATCATGGCGGGGAGAACCCAGAAAAACTTCAGGCATGAGGTACCCAAAGAAGCTGATGTCGACCAGCCGAGAATTAACCTGACATTCCGGCGCATCGAACGGGTAACGGCGGCGCGGCACGGGGATACCGCACCGGTCTAGATCTTCATCGGCACTTTTACGCCATTCGTTCTCGCAAACTCTTTCGCTTGGCCGTAGCCCGCGTCTACGTGGCGGATTACGCCCATGCCTGGGTCTGTCGTGAGCACGCGCTCGATTCGTTTGGCCATTGCCTCGGTTCCGTCGGCTACCGTCACCTGTCCGGCATGCAGGGAGTAGCCGATACCCACGCCGCCGCCGTTGTGGATGGAGACCCAGGAAGCTCCGGCGGCGGTATTCAGCAAAGCATTGAGCAGCGGCCAATCGGCGACGGCGTCGCTGCCGTCTTTCATACTTTCGGTCTCGCGGAATGGGGATGCGACCGAGCCGCAATCGAGATGGTCGCGGCCCATGACGATGGGAGCCTTGATTTTGCCTTTCTTTACCAGATCATTTATGGCCAAGCCGAACTGGGCGCGCTCGCCGTAGCCGAGCCAGCAGATTCTTGCCGGCAGGCCTTGAAACTTGATGCGCTTGCGAGCCAGGTCAATCCAGCGGCGCAGAATGCGGTTTTCGGGGAACAGTTCGAGTACCAAATCATCGGTAACGTGAATATCGGAAGGCTCGCCGGAGAGCGCGACCCAGCGGAAGGGGCCGCGGCCTTCGCAAAAAAGCGGACGAATATAGGCGGGCACAAATCCGGGGAAGTCGTAGGCATTTTTTACGCCTCGCTGGAAGGCGAAGGTGCGAATATTATTTCCGTAGTCGAAAGTGACTGCCCCCATTTTCTGCAGTCGGAGCATGGCTTCGACGTGCCGTGCCATCGCATCCAGTGAGCGCTCCTGATAAGCTTGCGGATCGCGCTGGCGCAGTTCGAGCGCGGCTTCGAGCGTCATGCCGTTGGGTACGTAGCCATTCAATGGATCGTGTGCCGAGGTTTGATCGGTGAGGATGTCCGGCACCACGCCATGCTCGGCTAGCTCTGGAATCACGTCGGCGCAGTTCCCTACCAGGCCGACGGAGACATTTTCTTTTTTGCGAACGGCGTTTTTCAGGATACGCAGAGCTTCATCGAGCGTGGTCACCATGAAGTCACAGTAGCCGGTCTTGAGACGTTTCTTGATGCGCTCGGGATCGACATCAATGCCGAGAAAGGCGGCGCCGGTCATGGTGGCAGCCATGGGCTGAGCTCCGCCCATGCCGCCCATGCCGCCGCTCACGATAAGCTTGCCGGCGAGGTCGCCGCCGAAATGTTTTTCTCCGGCTGCGGAAAATGTTTCGAAGGTGCCCTGCACAATTCCTTGCGAGCCGATGTAGATCCACGAGCCCGCGGTCATCTGGCCGTACATCATCAGGCCGGCGCGCTCCAGTTCATTGAACTTCTCCCAGTTGGACCAGTGCCCGACCAGGTTCGAGTTCGCGATCAGGACTCGCGGCGCGTACTCGTGGGTCTTGAAAACACCCACTGGCTTGCCCGATTGCACCAGCAGAGTTTCGTCGTTCTCCAAGCTTTTTAAGGAGGCAACGATGGCGTGGTAGGCCTCCCAGTTGCGGGCTGCGCGGCCGGTTCCACCATAGACGACCAGATCGCGCGGGCGCTCGGCGACTTCTTCGTCGAGGTTGTTCATCAGCATGCGCATGGCGGCTTCCTGCTGCCAGCTTTTGCAGGCAATGCTGTTGCCCCGAGGGGCGTGGATCGGCGTGTAGGTTGCCTGGGTCATTTCTGTTTCAACCGGCATAATTAGATGTTAGTGCTTTGCAGGTTAGTCTTCAAATCCGGTCTCTCGTTTCTAGCTCCTAGCTGCTAGTGGCCTGTCGCGGTGAGTTGGTTATCGGTTCGCAGAATCCCTCAGGGGCTAAAGCCCGCGTCATTATGAGCTCTGGGCGGCACGGCTGAAGCCGTGCCCTTCCCAAAGGAAGTAAACAGATGGCCCGATAGTGGGTGTAGATTTCTCGTCCCCAAAGCGCTGGCATCAGAAGAACGAAGCAAGCCCCAACGACGAAGAGCAAGAGGCAGAACACAATCCACATGGCACACCTCCGGGCCTCGTTGCTCCGAACGGGCGTCTTACCATCTTTAGTTTTAGCCTACGGCGGTATGCACAGGTTTGCAGTGAGTCTGATCACGATAGCCGGTGAGATGCTTCACGAACTTGCGTTCCCGTCTTAGGAAGCCAAGCAGCGACGACGTACATGTGTAGCGAGATCGAAAGCAAGTCGCGAAGAAAGAAAGAGAGAGCCTACCCCGGAGCGAACCGGGTCTGGCTATGATCCATTTCGTAGGGTGCTGATCTGGCCATAGTCCGCGGCATATCACAACTGCTTGTGACCTCGATCAGGGGTGCCGTTCTCCCCAGGTGCGAGAATCAAACTTGCGATCGCTGACGGAACGCGGACCTCTTTCCGTGCGAGAAACTCGTCATGATGTGGCTCGTAAGACTCGCGCTGAACCGTCCTTATACGTTCGTAGTGGCGTCCATCCTGATTCTCATCCTCAGTGTAGTAGCCACTATGCGTACTGCGACGGACATTTTCCCCGATATCAACATCCCCGTCGTCAGCGTGGTGTGGGCCTGTACGGGGCTAGCGCCCGAGGAAATGGAGAGGCGCCTCGTTACGCTTTACGAGCGATCCGTGACCACTACGGTCAACGATGTGGAGCACATTGAGTCGCAGTCGTATTACGGCATCGGAGTGGTCAAGATATTCTTCCAGCAGAATGCGGACATTAACGGAGCGGTTGCGCAGGCAACGACGATTGCCCAGGCGAATCTCAGGTCGATGCCGCCCGGCACGACGCCGCCTTTGGTGATCGCCTACACCGCATCGAGTGTGCCGATTCTGCAGTTGGGGTTGAGCAGCCCGAGTCTTTCCGAGGGGCAACTGTTCGACTTGGGCGTGAATTTCATTCGCATCCAACTGGCCGATATCGACCCAGAAACTCCTCGCGCCAGCATGGGGGTCAAGATCGACGCTGATCTGCCGCTGCTTCCCTCCATACGGGAACGGCCGATGACGATGTTGTGGTGGTGCATGGGAACGGGCATTGTGTACATGGTAGAGATGAGCTGAAGGCGGATTTCCTCAAGGCCTTCGAATCTTTTCTCGATTGAGCAGAATGTCTCCTCGGCCGAAGTTGTGGTTCGTGGCAGGTCGGCTTTTGAAATAGCCGATGTGGAAAGCAGGCTGACACCACACCACGGAGCCGAATCCACGCACATACATTCCACAACGATCGTCGCGCTGAACCGGCAGTCGGACGGGTCATGGAAGATAGGGCGCGTACTTGGCCTGCTTAGACCGCTCGTCTCAACACGTAGATCACCCAGGGAGCGATCTTGGTTTCGCTCACCCACGAGTAAGGCTCATTACCGTTGGCCAGCGGCTTGAAGACTTCGATGACCTGCAGGCTCGCCTCAACGGGCTCGAGTCCATTTGCTTTTCGCGTTTCCTGCTCTTCGAGCTATCTCATCTTGAATAGCAAGGCTTTCGCGGGATCGCTGCTCTCGGTGGATTTCTTGTGCTGCCTGCCGTCGGCATCGCGCCACGTGAACCAGATAAACCGAGACTTAGGATGCCATCGCAGTCCGCGTGGAAGTTTGGGTCGCTTCTTTTGCTTCACGTGATCTGTTTCTTACAGATCAGCCCATCCGTCAAACAGCGTTGGTTCGCTTTAAGCACTTTTCATGATTCCTGGCCGGGAGAGACGAGAATGGAGTCCTGCTCAAGAACGGGATCCAGGCAGCGAATTCCGCTACGCCGTTTCCGGTCCATGCCCTGGCATGCCCGCATGTTCCCGCGTGTGCGCGAACCAAATGTTGCCACCTGGATGTTGCCACCTAGAGTTTTGGAAGTCTGAGGACCGTAAGTGCTTGAAAAGATTTGGCTGCCCCCCAGGGATTCGAACCCCGATATGCTGATCCAGAGTCAGCTGTCCTACCATTGAACGAGGGGGCAGAGCCCTTAACGTGCGGGAATAATCTGCCATTCTGATTCTATGGGCCTCTGCGCGTTGTGGTCAACAATTGCCGGCTAGTGGGTCAGTCGGATGTTTTGAGGGGCGTCATTTCCAAGCCCCGCGCTTTTTCCAGCGGGGCGAGAAATCTCGCGTGCGTCAACTGATCCAATACCAATTACCCGCAATTGTTCCATCCGCTTCTCTCGCTGACCGCCTGTTCTTTCCCAAGCTTCCGGTTTAAGATTCACCCAGGAGAACACCCATGGTTACCGCCCTTGGCAACATTACTCCGCTGGCCAATGACTACAGCGAAATCGCCCGCACTCCCCTCGAAGCCGAGCGCTGCGCACTGCTTGTGATCGATATCCAGGAGAAACTGCTTCCCCCAATTTTTCAGAAAACACAACTGGTAAAAAATTCCCAACTGCTCATCCGGCTTGCCCGCATCCTGAAACTCCCTGCTCTCGTGAGCACCCAATATGCCAAGGGATTGGGCAATACTGTACCGGAAATCGCTTCTCTGCTGCCTGAAACCCAGGCCATCGACAAACAAATGTTTTCCTGCTTTGGCAGCGATGTTTTTTGCTCTCTGCTAAAACGATTGCCCGGAAATCGCAACACTGTCCTGCTATGCGGAATGGAGAGTCACATCTGCGTGACTCAGACCGCGCTTGCAGCCTTGCGTGAAGGCTACATCGTCCACGTCGCTTCGGATGCGGTGAGTTCGCGTACCGAGTGGAATTGGAAGATCGGTCTCGAACGCATGCGCGCCGCCGGCGCCGTGATCTCGTCCACCGAGATGATCATCTACGAACTGCTGCGCTCCTCGGGCGCGCCCGCCTTCAAGGAGTTGCTGCCCTATTTGAAGGACTAGCACTCCTACGGTTTTGGATTGACATTTCTCACCACAGCCGAAGTCCGGAGTCGACAATCAAGGGCAATCTTCGCCCATGCTTGTGGGCAACTTCGCCACGAAAACAAATAAATCTCACTTATGACCTTCATAAATTTAAATTGCAGAGATTTTTCCGATGCGTGTGATAAGAACTATGCATTGGACGGTCCCCGATTGGCCTTTTATTGTCGTGCTTGGCTGACCACGAATGTGCCGAGTTCAACTGCGCCTGAGCGCCGCTCGCTAAGCGTAGTTTCCCCCCACAATTGTATTAGGAGCGATGTGATATTCTGCCTTGCCGCAGCAATGGGAGAAACTGTTTCGAGGGTAGTCCCAACCAGGTTCCCCTAGCGGAAGTAACGATGGACACGAAACACGATGACCAAAGTCGAAGCAATCATCCAGGTCTCTAAGCTGGACAGCGTGAAGACTGCGCTGCACGAAATTGGGATCGAGGGCATGACTGTGCTCGAGGCCCGCGGCCATGGCAGGCAGAAGGGGCACACGGAGTTCTACCGCGGGCGGGAATACACGGTGGACCTTATTCCCAAGATCAAGCTCGAAATGGTGATCTCCGACACCATGGTAGAGAAAGTAGTGCAGGCGATTTCCGCCGCGGCCCGCACCGGAAAAATTGGAGACGGGAAAATTTTTCTCTCACGTGTGGACGAGATCATTCGCATTCGCAATGATGAGCGCGGAGAGGATGCTCTGTGAAACCGGAAGAGCGGGCGCGAGGAGCATAGATCGAATCAACGTCCCCCAGCCACAAAAACGCTGCTGAGTGCGTGAGGTTCGGCCCGGATCAAATAGTATGACCACGGCAGGCTCATCGAGCAGCGCACTACGGGATCTTTACACTGAGGAATCGGCGCGAATCCGGCAGGAGTTTGCTTCTTCTGGGAACGGCTCTGCCGCACTGGCGCGGCGGACTGCCCTGGTAGAAGGGATTGCTCGACATCTCTGGACGGAAGTTATCGGTCCCGAGGAGCGAGGTCCGCGGAATTTCACCCTGCTCGCTTTGGGTGGATTCGGCCGCAGTTGGCTCTTTCCCCACTCGGATATCGATCTGCTTTTTCTTCACGCCGACGGCGAAAGCGAACAGGTTTTCAAAGATCGGATTCGAAGCTTTTCACAGGCCTTGTGGGATCTGCGCCTGAAATTAAGTCCGGCTACCCGTATCCTGCACGAATGTGACCGCTTCGATCCCACCAATGTCGAGTTCGCGATCTCCCTGCTCGACTGCCGTTATCTCGCCGGCGATCACGATCTGTTCACCCGCTTGCACGACAAAGTCATTCCAAAGTTGATGACGCGAGAGGCGCAGCCGCTGTTGCAGAGGCTGGCCGAGGTTACCCGCAGCCGCCATGAAAAGTTCGGCAACACGGTTTTCCATCTCGAACCGGACGTCAAGGACACCCCCGGCGGTCTGCGGGATTGCAACGTGGCGCTTTGGCTCAGCCTGCTCTCCTCCATGGACAAGTTGCACGACTGGCCTGATCCCAAGTCGCTGCTGTCAACTTCGGCGCGCAAGCAGTTTGAGCCGACGCTGGATTTTCTGATGTCGGTCCGGTGCTTCCTGCATTTTCGTTACGCCCGAGACGACAATACGCTCTCCTGGGATGCGCAGGAAGAAGCCGCCAAGCGCGGAATCGGAGCGTATGAATCTCGCGAACTTACCGCCGCCGATTGGATGCAGATTTATTTCAGCCATGCCCGTTCGGTTCATCGTACCGCGACCCAGTTGCTGGAGGAAATTCCGGCGGCTTGGTCTTCGCTGTCCCGCCACTTTCATAATTTGCGGGCGCGAGTCTCAGATACCGATTTCTCCGTGGTCGATGGGCTGGTGTTTCTGCGCCAGGCTTCTGCTTTGCAAGATCCGGAACTGCTGCTCCGTCTTTTTCATTTCGTGGCCCATCATGACGTACGGCTGAGCACGACTACGGAATACAAGGTTGAGCAAGTGTTGCCGTCTTTGGCAGCTACACCGCCCAGGGGAGCGGAACTGTGGCTTTATTTGGGAGAAATTCTGGCCCAGCCGCATGCTGCTCACGCCTTGCGCGCCATGCATTCGCTGCGGCTGCTTACGTTGCTTCTGCCGGAACTGAAGACGATCGACGCTTTGGTGGTGCGCGATTTTTATCATCGCTTCACGGTTGACGAACATTCTTTTCTGGCCATCGAGAGCCTGCACCGGCTGCGTCAAGCGCGGTCGGAATGGGAAAAGCAGTATGCCGAAATTCTGGATGAGCTCGAAGATCCGGAATTGCTCTACTTGTCTCTTTTGTTACATGACACCGGCAAAGGCGCGCCTTCCGAGAATCACGTCGAGGGTAGTTTGGCCATCGCAGAACAATGTTTGGACCGTCTCGATCTGGAGTCGTCGGAGCGCGAAACGGTGTTGTTCCTGGTTGCCAATCACCTGGAAATGTCGGCTGCGCTTCGCCGCGACATCTTCGATTCGGCAACCGTCGCTGCATTCGCGGACAAAGTGGGCACGCCCGAGCGGCTGAAGATGCTCTGCCTGTTCACCTACGCGGACATCAAAGCGGTCAACCCCGACGCCCTGACTCCCTGGAAAGCGGAGAATGTTTGGCAACTGTACATCGCGGCCGCGGGCCAACTGAACCGCAATGTGGACCAGCGGTTGCACCCGGATGCTGATATTGATGACGAGAAAATGATCCGCCTACGTACTCTGGCTCCCACCGCGGGCAAGAAAGTAAAAGCTTTTCTGGAAGGATTGCCGCAGCGCTATTTGAGAACTTATGCGGCAAACGAGATACTGCATCATCTGGAGATGGCCGAGAGCCTGGGGAAGCATCCCCTCCAGCTTGATCTGAAGCGCGGCCGCCACTGGTTCGAACTAACGCTGGTGACGAATGACCGCCCGTTTCTCTTCGGCAAGGTGGCCGGAACCTTGGCCGCATGGGGCATGAACATTGTGAAAGCGACAGCTTTTTCGAACCAGGCCGGAACCGTGGTCGATACATTCTATTTCACCGATCGCTTTCGCACTCTTGAACTGAACCTCTCGGAATGGGAGCGCTTCAAGCGCGGCATCAGCGACGTTCTCATGGGAGAGACAGATCTGGAGCGCATGCTGAAGAGCCGCATGCAGGCCGAGGAGAAGAAAAGCGCGCCCAAAGTAAAAATAAAGACGTTGATTCAGTCTGACGACCTCTGCTCATCGAACAGCACGCTGGTACAGGTGGTCGCGCAAGACCGTCCCGGGCTCCTGTACACGGTGGCCTCCTGCTTCTCCCATCACAAGTGCAACATCGAAATTGCTCTGATCGACACCGAGGGGCAAATGGCGATCGACGTTTTCTATCTCACGGCGAATCGTAAGAAGCTCGCGCCCGAAAGCCTTAAACAAGTGGAGGCGGCATTGCGAGAGGCGTTGCAGAGCGGGTCTTAGCCGAGGTCGTTGGTCGTTCGTCGTCGGTCGTTTGCGGTTCGTTTTTGGTTTCAGTCTGTTTGCCAACGACAAACAGCCAACGACCACCGACCGCCTTCCCGAAAAATCCATTGCGGTCATCGAAATTCTTGATTGTACTTTCCTGCCCTGCGGAAGGTACACAATATAAGATGACTCGCAGCCTCGCTTCCGTCGATCACGATTCCTGTGGCGTGGGATTCGTGGCGCAGCTTGGCGGCACAGGTTCGCGCGAAGTCGTAGTCCGGGCGCTCGAGGCTCTGCGTCGGCTGGGCCACCGCGGCGGCTTGGACGCCGACGGCCGAAGCGGCGATGGAGCCGGCCTGCTCACCGCCATTCCGGACGAGTTCGTCAGAAACTGTGCGCGCGAAGCCGGCATCGAATTGCCCTCTGTGTATGCGCTGGGAATGGTTTTCTTGCCCCGCGGGCAAGAGGACATCGCGCGCGCCTGGATCGCAAAGCTCGCTTTGGATCGCGGGCTGCGATTGTTGGGATGGCGCACAGTGCCAACCAAGCCTTCGATTGTGGGCCCGCGTGCGCTGGATACGCTTCCGGTTATCCAGCAATCCTTTTTCGCTCCTCTCGAAGAATCCCTCGATCTGGAATCGGACCTCTTTGGGCTGCGCAAAGACGTGGAATCCCAGGCGCCGAACGGAACCTATTTCTGTTCCCTATCTTCACGAACCGTTGTCTACAAAGGATTGTTGACGCCGGAGCAATTGTCAGCGTTTTATCCCGATCTGTCGGATCCGGATTTTGCCAGTCCCTTCGCGATTTTTCATCAGCGTTATTCGACCAACACCAACCCCAGTTGGTCGCTGGCGCAACCGTTCCGTTTCGTAGCCCACAACGGCGAGATCAACACCATCAGCGCGAACCGGCGTTGGCTCCGAGCCAAGGAATCTTCTTTGCGCCAGACGCTCGGACTGCCCGCAACTGCACGATTGCTTGAGCCGTGCGTAAGCGACTCGGCCAGCTTCGACAACGGGCTGGAAATCTTTTTGCGCAGAGGCTACAACCCCGTCGCCGCCATGTGGCGCATGGTTCCCCCGGCGTGGGAAAACGATCCCAGTATTCACTCGGACTTTCAATCTTTTCTGCAAACGCATGCGCGCGAGCAGGAGCCGTGGGATGGTCCTGCGGCACTGATTTTTACAGATGGCTTCACTGTGGGCGCCAAGCTCGACCGCAATGGTTTGCGTCCGCTGCGCTACACGCTGACCGCGGATGGCCTCGTCGTCGCGGGTTCGGAAGTGGGCATCGCCGACTTGCACGACCGGAAAGTGATTGAAAGGCAGCGACTGGGACCGGGCGAAATGCTGGTGGTCGATCCGGCAAAAGGCAGATTCCTCCGCCCCGGTGGAGTTCCTCAGCTTGGCCAATGGCACGGATTTACTTCGAACGCTGTGCCGGTGCGCGTCAGCCCGACGAATCAGATTTCTGCTCCTTCAACCGCCGAGCCGAAGAATGTTTTGGCAGCGCTAGGCTGGAGCGAAGATCAGTTTCGATTGCTTTTCCAACCGCTCGTGCAAAATGGGCAGGAAGCAGTCTGGAGCATGGGAGACGACGCGCCGTCGGCATTTTTCTCCAGCATGCGGCGGCCGCTTTGGGATCATTGCAAGCAGCGCTTCGCGCAAGTGACGAATCCGCCAATCGATCCTCTGCGCGAAGCCCACGTGATGTCGCTGGATGTTCATCTGCGGGACACGTTGCTGCTTTCCTCGCCCCTGCTTGACTCCGGCCAATTGCAGGCGATTCAGGACAAGCTCCAGCCGGTTCAGCGTCTCGATTTCACTTTTGACGTCGCAGATGGAATTGAGGGAGGAAAGCGAATTCTGAAGCATCTCGAAGAAGCCGCAATTGGAGGAGATGCTAACCCGCGACTTGTTCTGCTAAGCGATCGTGGTGTGAATGCAGAGAAGACAGCTCTGCCCGCGTTGCTGGCTTTGGCTGCGGTTTGGAAGTCGATGGTGAACGCGGGAAGCTGGAATGTGCCCCTAATCATCGAGACGGGGCAAGTCGTCGACACCCATCATATTGCTTTGCTGATCGCCGCCGGGGCCAGCGCAGTGCTGCCCTGTGCTGCCTTGGAGCAAGCCGCGAAATTGCGTCCGGACGGTGTTGCCGCATATCGTCTCGCAGTGGAAAAAGGATTGCGCAAGGTAATGGCTCGCATGGGCATCTCGACCATCGCCAGCTACCGCAACAGCCAGCTTTTTGAAACCATAGGTCTCGACCAAGACTTGCGAGCCCGCTTCTTCGAAGACGCCGGCGCCGCTCTCGGTGGCAAGGGACTCGAAGAACTTCTCGAGGATTGCATTGCGCGTCACGCCACCGCATTCCAAGTCGACAATTCCGAATTGCGGGATCTCGGATTGTACCGCTTCCGCCACGAGGGCGAACGCCACGGCACATCCCCGGAATTAGTGCGGCGAATGCACCGCTATATCAAATCACCAAGCGACGAAAACTACGACGCGTTCACCGAACTCAGCGGAAAACGAGAGCCCGTTGCCATTCGCGACCTGCTTGAGATCGCGCCGGCGGACCCTGCGCCCTTGCACGGAGTCGAGTCGGAAGCTTCCATACTCAGCCGTTTCAGCACTCAAGCCATGTCGTTAGGTGCGATCTCCCCGGAGACCCATCGTACGCTGGCCATCGCCATGAACCGCCTCGGGGCCCGCAGCAACACGGGCGAAGGCGGCGAAGATCCTGAAATATATCGCCAGCAATCGGAGGCCAACAACCGGGTCAAGCAAGTGGCCTCGGCGCGATTTGGTGTGACCACTGAGTATCTGGTCCACGCCGATGAGTTAGAAATCAAGATCGCGCAGGGCGCAAAGCCCGGCGAAGGCGGCCAACTTCCCGCAGGCAAGGTGACGGCGTACATCGCGCGCCTGCGGCACTCGGTGCCGAATACAGTCCTCATTTCCCCCCCGCCGCATCATGACATCTACAGCATTGAAGACCTGGAACAATTGATCTACGACCTGCGGGCGGTGAATCCGCACGCGCGCATTGGAGTCAAACTGGTCTCCAGCACCGGCGTGGGCATCGTCGCCACCGGCGTAGCCAAAGCTGGGGCGGACGTTATTACCATCAGCGGCCATGACGGCGGCACCGGCGCGTCTCCGCTCACTTCGATCAAGAACACGGGCATGCCTTGGGAAATTGGATTGCGCGATGCCCATTGCGCCCTGGTGCGCGCCGGCTTGCGTCGCCGGGTCCGCCTGCGCGTGGATGGTGGATTCAAGTTTGGACGCGATGTCATCGTAGGCGCGCTCTTAGGCGCTGACGAATTTGGTTTCGGCACAGCCGCTCTACTTGCTCTTGGTTGCGTGATGGCTCGTCAATGCCATCTCAACACCTGTCCGGTCGGAATCGCCACGCAAGACGAAAAGCTGCGGATGCGTTTTACCGGAAAACCGGAAATGGTGGAGAGCTACTTCCGCGCAGTGGCCGGCGAGGTTCGAGATCTCCTGGCGGCCATGGGAGCCAGCTCCATCGATGCGATTGTTGGCGTGGTCGATCGGCTTCAGCCGCGCAACCCCGAAACTGCACGCGCCTTGGCAGAACTGCTTGAGCCAGTCGTCGCGTCCGAGCAAACCGCTTGCCTGCGCGAGCCGGTTGGCGCTCTCCAGCGCACCTTGAGCCGGACATTCGAGAGAGACACTAATCGTTCCAAACGCTTCCGCATCACCAATGCTGACCGGGCCGTCGGAGCCCATCTGTCCGGCGAGATTTTGCGCCAGCATTCCGAATTCATCAGTCCAGTGGATTACGATTTTATCGGCACCGCCGGCCAGAGTTTTGGCGCGTTCTTAATTCCTGGAATCAATCTGCGGCTGTTCGGTGAAGCCAATGATTATGTAGGCAAAGGCTTGTCGGGCGGCAATATCGCCATCACCGCCGGCGAAGAGGCCTCGCTACGCGGAGATGTTTTAGCCGGTAACACCGTGCTCTATGGCGCCACCAGCGGCGAATTGTATATCGCAGGCCGGGCGGGAGAACGATTTGCCGTACGCAATAGCGGCGCGCTGGCTGTGGTCGAAGGCGTCGGTCAACATGCGTGCGAGTACATGACGGCAGGTGTCGCCATCATCCTCGGGCCCGCCGGAATTAACCTGGGCGCTGGAATGACCGGGGGGCTGGCTTATTTGCTGCGCGATTCCATCGGCCCACATGTGCATAACGATCAATCCGTAAGAATCGTTCCCCTTGAACTCAAAGAGGAGCTGTGGCTTCGCCGCGTTCTCCGCCGCCACGAACGTCTCACCGGAAGTCCGCAAGCTGCAAAGTTGTTGCGCAGTGACCATCCCCTGCCGTTCAGTCGCATCGAACCTCTCTCCTTGCCTTGTTCGATCGCGGAGACGTGGGAGACCATCCTCACCCGTTTCCGTATTCACAAAGCCCCGATTTTCGAGGTCTCGCGGGCCATTGCGCTCGATAGCTTACATCCCTATCGAAGACAACGGGCGCTCCGGGGGAATCGATAACGTTTTCAGGGTCGAGCTTCCCTCCTTCTCCGCTATAATCACGCACGAATGGATTTTGACCAGCTAGTCACGTTTCTGCAGGTCGCCAAGCTAGGCAGTTTCTCGCGCGCGGGAGAAAAAGTTTTTCGTTCACAATCCGCGGTCAGCAGCCAGATTCGCCTGCTCGAACAGGAATACGGAGACAAACTTCTTGATCGCTCAGGGAAGTCGGTAAGGCTTACTCCGGCCGGCAGAGTTCTGTTTGCCTACACCGAGCGGCTCTTGAGGTTACGCGACGAGTCACTGCTGGCAGTAGCTGACCAGGGCGCCACGCCCCGCGGCACGCTCTTGATCGGCGCCAACGAAGCTACCTGTCTGTACGTCTTGCCGGAAGTGTTCGCCGAATATTGCCGGCTCTATCCTGATGTCCAAATCAGCATCTACCGCAACTTCAGCTACAAAATCATCGAGAAGCTGGAGAACGGCTCCATCGACGTTGGCATCGTCACCTTGCCCATCAAATCCCCCAGCCTGAAAGTTCATTCCATTTTTCGCGATCAGCTTATGCTGATGGTCAATCCGCAGAACCCGCTGGCCAAACACAAACACGTATCCGTCGCCGACATCGTGACCCAACCGCTGCTGCTGCCAAGAACCGGCTACAGCCGCCGGGTCATGGACAAACTGTTCCGCCCCCACCGCGCTGACTTGCAGGTGAGAATGGAATTGCCCAGCGTTGGCATGATCAAGAGCTTCGTCGCCGCCGGGCTTGGAGTCTCGCTGATCAGTTCAAGCTTTGCCCGCGACCAGGTCCTGGCCGAACAAGTCAAGCTGATTCCTCTCCAAGGCGTGGAGCTGTGGCGAGAACTGGGACTGGCCTACCGCCGGGATCGAACCCACACCCGTCCCACGACCACGTTCATCGCCACCGTCAGACAACTTTCCGCCAAATAGTCAATTCCATTCACCACAGAAACACAGAGTCACAGAGAAAACAGAATCTCGGAAATGAACCTGGTCTTTTCTTTGGAGGTCCGGTTTCTTTGTGACTCTGTGTCTCTGTGGTGAAATTATGATTAATACTTTACGATTGCAGCGAACGATTTTGGATCAAGGCTGGCGCCGCCCACCAGCGCGCCGTCGATTTCTTCTTCTGCCATAAGCGCTTTTGCGTTCTCAGGTTTCACCGACCCACCGTAGAGGATGCGAAGGTTGTCCGCAAACTGCTGGCCAAAAGCTTTGGTGGCTTCGCCGCGGATAAGGCTGTGGGATTCGGCGGCCATCTGCGGCGTAGCTGTTTTGCCAGTTCCAATCGCCCACACTGGTTCGTAGGCGACCACCAGTTTGCCGGCCTTCTTGCCGGACACCGCGTGAAATGCTCGCAGGCATTGGCGGCGGAGTACGTCTTCGGTGAGGCCTGCTTCGCGTTCTTCCAGAACTTCGCCAACGCAGACGATGGGAGTGAGTCCAGCTTCGAGAGCAGCTTTGAGCTTGAAATTGACCATGTCATCAGTCTCGCCGAAATACTGCCGGCGCTCGGAATGGCCAATGATGGCGTGCGTGCAGCCCACGGCAAGCAGCATGCTGGGGCAGACTTCGCCGGTGTAGGCGCCCTCTTTTTCCCAGTGCAGATTCTGCGCTCCGATGGCCACGTTCGTCCCCTTGACAGCATCCACGGCGGCGCAGAGATCAATGTAAGGCGGGCAGACGACGATCTCATCGCGATCGTGATTCGCAACCAGCGGAAGAAAGTCGCGAAAGAAGTCGAGAGCCTGGTCGGGCGTTTTATACATCTTCCAGTTACCGGCGATTAATTTCTTTCGGGCCATGGAATCCTTTCGGAGAAAAGGGTCAGCTTCTTCAGGGCGAGCTTCTTTCGATTGTGTATGGCGAGCCATCCTTAGGGTCGCGCAGTTTTTCGGCAGCCCGCGTGTACGCTCGCAACGTCGAAACATCAAAGAGAACAAATCGAACTCTGTTTAGATGTGTCGTCGAGCCAAGAGCCTCGGCGACGGCGGCCACAGCAACTTTCGCCGCTGCCGTCACCGGGTAACCGTAAGCGCCAGTCGAGATCGCCGGAAAAGATAGCGACTCAACCAAGTGCTCGTCCGCCAACCGGATGGACTCACGATGGCAACTTTCCAGAGCTTTCTCCTCTCCTTGATCGCCGCCGCGGTAGATCGGTCCAACCGTGTGAATCACGTACTTCGCGCTGAGACGGCCTCCCGTCGTGATCACCGCCTTTCCCGGCGGTAAGGTTCCAATCTGGCTCACGATTCTCCTGCACTCCGCCAAGATCGACGGACCGCCCGCGCGATGAATGGCGCCATCGACGCCGCCTCCGCCCAGCAGGGATGAATTCGCGGCATTCACGATGGCGTGGGAAACCTCTTTTGTGATGTCCGCCGGTCCATGGAACTCAACCGTTTTGCGATTACCCAGCAAAATCCGAATAGTGAAATCGGCCACGCTGCGCTCCGCGGATCACTTCTTATCAGTCAGCGCTTCCACGCCGGGAAGTTTTTTCCCTTCCATGAATTCAAGCGAGGCGCCGCCGCCGGTGGAAATGTGCGTCATCTTGTCAGCGACCCCCGCCGCGTGTACAGCGGCCACCGAATCGCCCCCCCCCACAATCGAAATCGCCCCCACGTTTTCTGCGATCGCGCGAGCGATCTTGAAGGTCCCCTTGCTGAACGGAGAAACCTCGAACACGCCCATGGGACCATTCCAGATGATAGTGCGGGCGCGCGAGACCTCTTCCGAAAACAATTCGATAGTCTGGGGTCCGATATCAAGGCCCATCATGTTGGGCGGGATGGGTTGCCCGCTGTTCACAATGTGCACCACCGCGTTGACATCAATTCTGTCCGCCACGACGTGATCGACCGGCAACAAAAATTTCAGCTTGTGATGCTTGCCTTCCTGCAGAAGCCCGCGCGCGAGATCGAGTTTGTCTTCTTCCACCCGCGACTTGCCGACCTGCTGCCCCTCTGCTTTCAGGAAGGTATAAGCCATGGCCCCGCCGATGAGGAGCGTGTCCACTTTGCTCATCAAATTCTGAATGACGCCGATTTTGTCGCTCACTTTCGCGCCGCCCAGAATTGCCACGAAAGGCTCCTCGGGTTGCTGCAACGCTTTGCCCAGGTAACGGAGTTCCTTCTCCATAAGCAGTCCCGCGGCAGACTTTTTCACGAACTTAGTCACACCGACGGTGGAAGCGTGCGCCCGATGCGCCGTCCCAAAGGCATCATTCACGTAGTAGTCAGCCAGGCTGGCGAGTTGCTTGGAAAACTTCTCATCGTTGGCCTCTTCTTCAGCGTGAAAGCGGAGATTCTCCAGAAGCAGGGTTTGTCCTTTTTCCAGTTTGCCGGCGATTTCTTCGGCCTCCGGGCCCACACACTCGGGAGAGAATCCCACATTCTCGCCCCGCGCCAGTTCCTTGTCGAGCAGCATGCGCAGGCGCTCGGCCACAGGTTTGAGACTCATCTTAAGATTGGGTTTGCCCTTGGGACGGCCGAGGTGGGAAGCCAGGATCAGCCGCGCCCCGTGCCGCAACGCGTACTCAATTGTTGGCAGTGTTTCGCGGATGCGGGTATCGTCCATCACCCGGCCGTCCTCCATGGGCACGTTGAAATCCACGCGCATAAGAACGCGGTTATCGTTGAGCGGCAGATCGCGGATAGAGAGCTTCGACATTATTATGGATCCTTCGCGTAGCCCGTCCCTGCGAGGACCGGATGCCCTCGCCGGGACGTCAAAATGCCCGCGCTACAAAATAATCACAGGCCTTTCTTCCCGATGAAGTTGATCAGGTCCCGAACGCGGCACGAGTAGCCCCACTCGTTGTCATACCAGGAAATCACCTTGACCAGAGTTCCTCCGACCACCAGAGTCATGGGCGCATCCACGATCGAGGAGCGCGAGTCCCCACGAAAATCGGCCGAGACCAGTTCGTTCTCCTCGTATCCGAGGTAGCCTTTCAAAGGGCCGTCTTGCGATGCTTTTTTCAGCGCGGCGTTGACTTCTTCTTTGGAAGTCTTTTTCTCGACCAGCGCGACCAGGTCGACCACCGACACATTCGGCGTGGGCACGCGCATGGCGAAACCATCGAGTTTACCCGCCATCTCGGGAATAACAAGTTTCAGCGCCTTTGCTGCCCCGGTCGAAGTTGGAATCATGGACAGCGCCGCCGCCCGGGCGCGGCGCAAATCTTTGTGCGGGAAATCCAGAATCACCTGGTCGTTGGTATAGGAGTGAATGGTCGTCATGGTGCCGAAAATAATCTTGAAGTTGTCATTGACCACCTTCACGATGGGTGCCAGGCAGTTCGTAGTGCATGACGCGTTCGAAATGATGTGATGCTTGGCCGCATCGTAAACCTGTTCGTTGACGCCGAGCACCAGCGTCACATCTTCATTCTTGGCGGGCGCGGAAATGATAACTTTCTTGACCGGTCCCCGGAGATGCTTCTTGGCGTCATTAGCGTCAGTGAAATGGCCGGTCGATTCGAGCACGATCTGCGCGCCGACGGATTCCCACGGCAGCTTGGCCGGATCTTTTTCGGCGAAAACCCTGAAGGTCTTGTTGTCCACAGTGATGCTGTCGGCGCCAGCCGAAATCTGATTATGCAGGTTGCCGAGAATGGAGTCGTATTTGAGCAGGTGAGCCAGCGTCTTGGGGCTGGTGAGATCGTTGACCGCGACGAATTCAATGTTGGGGTCGTTGAGCGAGGCGCGCATCACATTGCGCCCAATGCGTCCAAAGCCGTTGATACCGACTTTAATAGCCATCTTGCCTCCGTGAAAATGATGAAGATTATGACTGAATAGAATGTGGGGCCGGGAACATGAAAATGTTAACAGGGAACGAGGTGAGCGGCAAATGCCGCAGAAGCGGATGGCGATGTCTCAGTTCGCTGGTTATTCGCTTCTCCGCGTTCCTCTGCGGCTGTTCTCCGCGCCCTCTGCGATTTAAGATTCTGTATTTGCCTTCTACAACGTGAAGCCTGCGATCTCGATGTATACGTTCTTCTTGCTCCAGAAGGGAATTCGTGCCAGCCAGTACTTCTTTTCGATCAAAGCCTGAGCCCGAGGCCAATCTTCGCGAGGAAGTATGCGCGCCGTGCCCGCGAACTCCGGACCGGTGATCTTACCGCGGATGGTGCAAGGTGCGATTCGCACCTGCGGATTATTCCGCATGCGCTTGTATTTCCCGGAATCGCTCCGAGTCTTTACATACAGCTTGTCATCTTCCTCTCCAAACCAAACCGGCGTAGGCACCGCGACACCGCTTTTGCGGAAGGTGGACAGACTGATATATTTCTGGCCCTGAATTTCGCCAGGCATGGCCATCACGACATTGTACGCGACCAAGATCGGTCGAACGTCCGCGCTGCTGAAAATGCGTGCTGCTCAAGGCCTTCGTGCGGAAGCGAATCCGAATCTTCCGTATCCGAGATCTAAACCAAGCCCTAGCGGCTTTGGTACGTTTGTGACGGCATACGTTGCCCGCAAGCCTCTGGGTATGTTACAAGCCAGAGATGCGCAAATGGATGAGCGAGCGCTTGAAGCGCCGAAAAAAGGAGCCGGAAAAAGCGGGAACCGAAGCCGCCCAGGCCCCACTGCAGCCAGCTTTTTACGATACGGAACCCCAGCAACCACACCCCGCAGCCGAAGTGAGCCAGGCAGTTACGGCGCCTTTGCAGCCAGAAGCCGCCCACGACATGCCACCGGCTGAGTCGCAGCCCGTCCAACCACCGCCGCGCGGAAACGGCGATCCAGGCAAACGCCGCCGCCGTCGGGGAAGGGGTGGTCGCGGCCGCAGCCGCAACGGCGCGCCGCCAGTAGAATCGGCGCGGCGGGCAGCGAGCCGCCCCGGCCGATGCCAGCCCCTTCGCAGGACACAGCCACACCCGCTGCCATCCCCCACGCTCGCGTGGCCCGAGCCCCATCAACCCCACCTCAGGTTGAGGCGCCGCGTCCGTCGAAAGGTGTGGTCGTGCTGGCCATTGGTCTGCCTGGATCAGGCAAGAGTTCCTGGTTCAAGCGCCACAACATTACCCCGCTTTCCAGCGATCTGTTGCGCGCCCTTCTCTTCGACGATCCCACCGAACAGCGCTTCCAGGATCTGGTTTTTTCCAACCTCCGTTCCATGCTGAAGGCCCGGTTGATCGCGCGCCGTCCCATGAACTACGTGGACGCCACCAACCTATCGCCTCACGAACGCAACGGCTGGATCAAGCTCGCCAAAGACTATGGCTACGAAGTGCAGGCCGTCTTCTTTGATGTGCCGGTAGAGGTTTGCATTGAGCGCAACCAGCGTCGCGAACGTAAAGTTCCGGAAGACGCGATGCGCCGTATGGCTGGCAAATTGAAGCAGCCCACGTTTGAAGAGGGATTTTCCAAGATCACCGTAGTCAGAGTGAAACCGAAAGACTGACAACGGTCGATTAACGAACTGTCATCCTGAGCAAGCGCAGGCCTTCTTACGATTTGTCATCCTGAGGAAGCGCAGGCCTTCGCAAAGCGAAGGCTTGCCGACGAAGGATCTCCGCACTCGATCCCCGAATCATTTGCCCGTCGCTTCCACCACGGCGACTTTATTCACCCCGCTGCATGCCAGGTACAAACGCCGATCCGGAGTCGCCACCATATTGCGCACCGTCCCACCCCCAGATGGGATCGGCTTGCACTGAAGTTCCCCGATTGAGGATCGAACCTCACCACCGTATTCGGCTTGACCCCCGACTCGCTGTACCAGACCGCGCCATCATTCGTGATCGCAATTCCGTACGGTGCCGACTCCGCCCCGCCCGGTGACGGCCATTCCTTCAGCAGCTTTCCTGCGGACGGATCGAAATGCCCCAGATACCCTCGCGCATAATCGGTGTAATAAACCGTACCATCCGGTGCCAGCGCAATCCGCCGCGGCCGCGCGCCCGCTGCCGGCAATGTATATTCGCGGATTTTCATCGTGCCCGGTTCAATGCTGCCCAGCTTGTTCGTGCCAAACTCGCAGAAGAAGGGCGTGTTGTTCGGCAAAACCACAATGCCGTAAGGCACCGCATGGGGCCTAGGCAATTTGGCCAGCGTTATCTTGCCCGTTTTCGGATCGAGCCGCCCAATGTAGTTGGTCTCCTCATTGGTAAACCACAGAATGCCATCGTGGTCGAACACCGGCGTGTGCGGGTCGATCTCCGCCCCATCGGCCGGGCGATACTCCGCAATCTCGCCACTCTTCGGATCGAGCTTGCCGATATAACCACCAGAGATCGCGGTGAACCAGATGTTCCCGTCCTTATCGGCAACCAGCCCGTGCGGCCCGGAGTTGGCTGTCTTCAAAGCATATTCCTTAAATTCTCCCGTCTTCGGATCGAGCCGCCCCAGCTTGTTCGCACCCTGCCCCGTGTACCACAACGACCCATCAGGCGCGAGCGCAGGATCGTGCGGCCGCGACTTCGGCGTAGGCACTTCGTATTCCTGGATGCGCACACTCAGCATCCCCACAGTTGTAGCGCCAGCAAGCGCCGCAATTAGCGCGAACAAACAAACTTTGCGTTGAAACATCGACGTTCTCCTTCGCGGGAAATTGTAGTCCTTCGCCAGTGGGATATTGAAAACTCAATTAACGCACACGTAGGCCCGGACGATCTCATCCGGGCAGCCGAGCAACGCTCGGCAAGTAACCGCATAAGCCCGCGGCTGCAGGGTGCCCCAGGTCTCGCGCCTTTCGAGACCTGGGATTCTCCGCGTATTTCTTGGATATCAAGCTCGAAAAACTGCTTGGTTTCGTAACTCTCCGTGCGCTATTGGTGCATGTGAAACTGCACCAGTGCCCTCCGTACCTCGGTCTTGACCTCTGCCCTGAGTAGGCGCACAATCCTACTCGAAAATTGCCCATCGCGATTGGCTCACAGCCCACCGAAGGAGCGAACCATGCCGGCCAAAGTCAAGCAAGGAGATCTCGAACTTCTGCAGCACGCCGCCTCCAAGGAACTCCTGGAATCAAAAATTCCCGCCCGCCTGGCCTATGTCTGGACCGACGGCACCCCCAGAGTAATCCCCATCTGGTTCCACTGGAATGGACGGGACATCATATTGGCCACTCCACCCAAAGCGCCCAAGCTGAAAGCTCTAGCCAAAAACCCTAAAGTCGCCCTAACCATCGACGACAACGTCTTTCCCCACAAAGTACTTCTGATCCGCGGCACCGTACGCCTGCAAACCGTCGACGGAATCGTACCCGAGTACGCCCAAGCCGCCGAGCGCTACTTCGGACGCGAACAGGCTCAGGCCTGGGTCAAAAACCTTGGCACTATGATTTCCACCATGGTACGCGTCACGGTGACGCCCGAATGGGTCGGCCTACTCGACTTTCAGACCCGTTTCCCCAGCGCCATATCGTCCTGACCCGCAAGCGCACGCGCGAGCGCCCCGTCGAGGGTTTGCTTCCCGTTCGCGTGAGCAGGCCCGCAGGCGATTCTCAGCGGCCTCTGCGGAATCTCTTTGCGACCTCTGCGTTCTAAGATTTTTCACCGCTCAACCGGTTGTTTATTTGATGGCGTCCCTGTACTTCTTTCTCTCAATCGGATATTGTATATTAGTAAACATTAGCTCTATGACAATCATAAAATTCCGCAAAGGCCTAATTCCACGTGAACTGATGGAGGACGGGCGTCCCGCCCGTCCTGCAATCAAGCAATGCGGAATTAACCCGCTACCGCAAATTTCAACCAGGCCCAATTGCGGAATCGCAGACGCTAAGTCCTTATGCGGGAATATTTTACGTGTAAGTCCTTATTCCTCAAAGATTTTGAGGGTAGTGTGGCCCTAACCCCATGATTCCAAAAGATCACGGGGGGAGGGGGGATACCCCGATTTCCATTTCAGGAAGTCGAATCCGGAGAGTCTGGCCTGCCTCAATTACAATCACCCTTCCGTTCTCGCGGACACCGAAATGAAACTTGCACAGATTGCCGCTGCGCTCGACGCACGCCTGGAAAACGGCTCGCCCGATACCGACATCACCGGCGTCGCTGCCATCGAACAAGCCAACCAGGGCCAACTCACTTTCGTAGCCAACCCAAAATACGCCGCCGCTGCCAGAAAGACGAATGCATCCGCCGT
Organism: uncultured Acidobacteriota bacterium; assembly: GCA_963696635.1. Lineage (GTDB taxonomy): Bacteria > Acidobacteriota > Terriglobia > Terriglobales > Acidobacteriaceae > JABDBE01. The sequence continues at coordinate 273,461 of CAVOKX010000010.1, read as the reverse complement.
AGTCGTCGCCCAAGATTTCCCCGCCCTCGCGACCGCAATGTTACGCAGCAACAATCCGTATCTCACTTTCGCCCGCGCCATCGCTCTTTTCCATCCCGCGCCCAGCTACCAGCCCGGAATTCATCCCACCGCAGTAATTCATCCCTCCGCCAGAATCGGTGAAGGCGCTCACATCGGACCGTACGTGGTGATCAATGAAGACGTCGAGATTGGTAAGAACGCGGTTCTGCTGGCCCACGTCGTCGTCTATCGTGGCGTGAAAATCGGCGACAACTTCCTGGCTCACGCTCACGCCGTAGTCCGCGAGCACTGTCGCCTGGGAAATAATGTCCTGCTGCAGAATGGCGTGGTCATCGGCGCCGATGGCTTCGGATTCGCCAAAGATGATCAGGGCCACTGGCACAAGATCCCCCAGCCAATGCCGGTAGTCATAGAAGACGACGTGGAAATCCAGGCCAATTCCTGCATCGACCGCGCCAGCGTCGGCGAAACCCACATTGCCCGCGGCGCCAAGATCGACAATCTCGTGCAGGTAGGCCACGGCTCCCACATCGGAGAACATTCGCTGCTAGCCGCGCAGGTCGGACTCGCCGGCTCAACCGAAATTGGCAACCACGTGATTCTCACCGGACAAGTGGGGGTCGTCGGTCATTGTAAAATTGGCGACGGCGCCATCGTCACCCCGCAAAGCGGCGTCGCCGGCGACATTCCCGCGGGAGCGATTGTCAGCGGCGCCCCCGCCATCGATCACAAGTTGTGGCTGAAGGTTTCAGCCCTGCTGAGCCGCCTGCCAGAAATTGCGAAGGCACTACGGACGAAGAAAGATGGCTAGTGCTGCAGATTGGTGCAGATCATTCGTGAAATCTGGAAAACCCGGTTAGGAACTGGGAGCTCGTGAGTAAATTCTGGGAATACACGCTTGTTGGAGTGGTTGCCGGCGTAATCATGGGCTGGTTGCTTTCGCTTGGTTCGGGGAGCATCTTCGTTGTCGTGTTTGTTGGAACACTGGGCTTAGTGGTGGGGATAATTCTCGGAATAGTTCACCGGAATGACTGATTACGCAGAGGAGATCGATCAAGCCGATGCTCTTCCTTCGTGGACCTTCGTGTCCTTTGTGGTTATCGGGGTTGACTCTTGAAATTCAGATGGCAGTCCGCTCTCGATTGCTCTCCGAACCTTCGCCATCAGACAGTCGCGGCTGCCAAAGTCTTTCGGCTCGATAGGCTGGTGAAAGATTACCGTGACTGTCCCAGGCCTGATCGCAAATCTCTTCTTGGGCATGACGTAGTGCGTTCCAACGATGGTCACCGGCATGATCGGCACGCCGCATTCTTCGGCCAAGTAAAATGGCCCCTTCTTGAAAGCGAGAAGCTTGCCATCAAAGGAACGGTGTCCTTCAACATAGACGGTCATGTTAATGCCCTGACGAATTACCTCCGCAGCGGCGCGAACCGCGGAGATTCCCGATTCCCGGTTTCCACGATCCACCGGCACCAGCGATCCGAATCGCATGAGCCTTGCCAATACCGGATAACGGAACAACTCTTTCTTGACCATGATCGACATGCGGCGCGGAATCAGCGGCATCAGGATCGGCGGATCAACATTGGAAACGTGATTGGACATGAAGATGTAAGTACGCGAGGCGTCGAGCTTGTCCAAGCCAACCGTCTCTACTTTAATGCCAGCGAGACGAACCCCAGTGAACGCGCCCCACATCGTCATGCGATAGAGCATGCTGACGTCGCCAGTCAGCAAAGTCCAGGGAAAGCCGATCAACGCCGCGACGGGAAGCAGTGCGGCCCAGAATCCGAGCATCACCAGAGTTCGTATCAAGGGCGCGCGTCTCCGGACCACTGGAATTCGCCATTGGGCGAGTCGACACGTTGCTGTGGCATGAGTTTGTCCACGCGGTTCAGCTCAACATGACCTTGTTCTCGGCGCCCGAACTTTGCGGATTGCTTGCGCCGAGAGATTTTAGGCGCTCCGGCAGCTTCTCGTAAATGCCGCCGAAGCCTCCGTTAGAGAGGATGGCGACCACATCCCCTGAACGCAACTCAGGCGCAACCAGTTGCACAATGCCTTCAACGGTAGGTACGATGCGCGCCCGCCGGCCATGCTTCAGGATCTGCGCCGCCACCGCAGCCAAGTCCAAGCGTTCGGCTTCCGGGATCGCTTCCGACTTGAAGACGTTGGCTACGACTACTTCATCGGCGAGCGCCAGGCTCTTCGCCAGTTCATTCTGCAGCACGTTGCGCCGCAGAGTATTCGAGCGCGGCTCGAGGATTGCCCACAAGCGCGCTCCCGGATAGTTTGATCGCAAGGCGGTAAGCGTACCCGCGATTGCCGTAGGATGATGCGCGAAATCATCGATGATCGTAACCCCATTGACCCTGGCGCGGACTTCCAGCCGGCGCTTGACGCTCTTGAAGGTCTTCAGCGCGGCTGAGATTTCTTCCCGTGAAATGCCGCATCCAGCAGCCATCGACGCTGCAGCGGTTGCGTTCCACACGTTGTACTCGCCCGCCACAGCGTACTCGAACTCTACCCACGGCTTTCCATCGCGCACGACCGACCAGGCTGTGCGCCCCGGTTCCAGATGCAGGTCGGTGATTTGCCACGTCGCATTTGCGCTGACCCCGTAGCGTTGCACCGGGCAGAACGCGCGGGCGAGACAACGCTCGAGGCTCTCTCCGGTGTCGAAGGCAATAATGCGGCCGCGGCGAGGCACGAGATTCACCAGGCGCTTGAACGCCGTTTCCACCGCATCAAGGTCTTTGTAGATATCCGCATGGTCAAATTCCACCGAAGTCAGGATGACGGAGTCGGGAAAGTAATGCAGGAACTTCGGACCCTTGTCGAAGAAGGCCGTATCATACTCGTCGCCTTCAAGGATGAAATGCTTGCCCTGTCCCAGTTGAAAGCTGCTGCCGAAGTTCTCGGCGATGCCGCCGATCAGGAAAGAGGGCTGCAAACCGGCGGTGTGAAAGATCCATGCCAGCATGGAGGTCGTCGTGGTCTTGCCGTGCGTGCCCGCGACTACTAACACCTCTTTGCCTCGTAGAAACTCATCGTGCAAGATCTGCGGCAGCGAGCAGAATGGGATGCCCTGATCGAGCACATGCTCCAATTCCACGTTGCCGCGCGAGATGGCATTGCCTACGACCACCAAGTCCGGCTGCAGCTGCAGATTCTCCATGGCAAACGGCTGCGCCACCGGAATGTCGAGTGACGCCAGAAAGTCCGACATGGGCGGATACGCAGCCGCATCGGAACCGGTTACGCGAAAGCCGCGTCGCTGCAGCATGCCGGCCAACGATGCCATGGCCGTGCCACAGATCCCAATCAGGTGAATATGTTTACTCTCGGCCATGATTTCACTTATGTTAGACGATCGCCCATAGCTCCATCCGCCGTCACGGTTTTGGCGCGCGCGATGACACTGCGGCCGACGTGGTAGCGGATTCCAGAATCCGGAGACTTCCTTCTGTTCTAGTTACAGTGAGCGCCGCTCTCACGCCGAAAGCAAGCGTAATATTGCGGCGCGAGACGTGGCCCGACCGCAATCCGTACGCCACCGGCACTCCTAAGTCTCCGATCACTCGTAACACAACCTCTTCCAAGGTGTAGTCCTGGTCTTTGATCTGCGAGCAGTCCAGCATTTCGCCGAACACAATGCCATGCACCCCCGCGAACTTGCCCGCTAATTTCAACTGCATCAACATGCGATCAACCTGGTAAGGCTTCGTAGCGACGTCTTCAATGAACAATATCGTGCCCGCTGTCTGGATTTCGTAAGGCGTGCCCAAAGAAGCTGCCAGCATGGAAAGGCAGCCGCCATAGAGTGTTCCGTTGGCAGAACCAGCGGCCAGAGGTTTGGCACCCGATTCTGATCCAATGTTCAAGGTCCATTCAGAAGTGCCAGTGAGCGCGGCTTCCCACGAGCGCACGTCTACACCGTCTGCATGAGCAAAATCTTTTGTGACCATGGGACCGTGGAAAGTCACGAGACCCGTCGCGTCTAAGATGTAGGTCAGCAGTGTTGTGATATCGCTGTAGCCAACGAAAATCTTGGGGTGCGTCGCGATCCTCTCCAGCTTAAGAGTATCCAGAAGATAATTCGCACCGTATCCACCGCGCGCGCAAATGATCGCGCGTACTTCATCTCGCATGAACATTTCATCCAGTTCGCGCGCGCGGCGTTCTGCGGAGCCCGCAAAATAGAGCTCCTTTTCAAGAAGAGAATCGAAATAGAAAGGTTTGTATCCCAACTGCCGCAGGGCCTCGCACCCGGCTTCGAGCGGTTCGCGTTTGATATTACTGGCGGGGGCAATGATTCCGACTGTATCGCCGGGTTGAAGCGCGGGCGGCTTGATGCGCGGGTTGGCTGGGCTCGGGGGCATTGAAATCAGCAAATCATTATTCAGTGACGGTCAATCTTAACAGCCCCAGAGACAACTCAATTGTTACTTCCGACACTTGCTGTAGTCCTAGAACGAGTCCTGCCGAGTTTCACTCGGCTGCCCGGACGAGAGGTCCGGGCCTACGTGTGTGCGTTACGTATTAAACGAAAAATTCGCCACGACAGATGAGTTGGGCCGTGCCTCGCAGGTACACTTGTCGCTCCCAGCGGACCGTTTGTACGCCCCCTGGTGCATGCACTCGTAGCGGGGACTCAGCCTTTCGAGCCACGATGGCAGCGACCGCTGCGGCGCACGAACCGGTCCCGGAGGACTGGGTTTCACCGACCCCCCGCTCGAAGAACCTCGCCCCGATATTATTTTTATCAACAGTAATTACCAGCTCAACATTAATCCCATACTTGAATTCAGGATTGCGCCCGATCTCGGCTGCCTCTGCCTGCCATCCGGAAGCGAATTCCTTCACAAAGACGACGTAATGTGGATTGCCCATTGAAACCGGGATGCCACGCACTTCGCGGGCAGCTAGTTTGATGGGGAATTCATCGCCGACCTCAGGCTCACCCATGGCGATCTCGAATTCGTACTGAGTACCGCTGCGGGACATAAAAGTGCAGATCTTCAGGCCAGCGCCGGTACGAATTACGATTTTTTCTTTGCCCTGTTCGGAGCAGATGTAGGCGGCAACGCAACGTGTACCGTTGCCAGAAATTTCTGCTTCGGACCCATCGGCATTGAACAGGCGAGCCTGTACGTCGCCGTCCTGCGTGGGAAACAGCCACTCGACGCCGTCGGCGCCTACGCCTTCGTGCCGTTCGCAAATGCGTCGGCTGAACGCGGCCAAGTCGGCTGGGGCATGTATGCCATCAATGATCAGGAAATCGTTTCCGCAGGCGCTCGCCTTGACAAAGGGGATGGCGGTGGCGGACACATTCATTCAGCGTGCACCGGGCCCAGCAAAATTGCGCTCTCAAAAACTGGGGACTGCTTCAGAGCGCGCAGAACCTCGTCTTGATCTTTGCGCGTTCCCTCCAACTGAAACTGAATGCGTACATGCTGCGGAGTCACGGCAATCTGCAAGTTGTCCGCCATGCCATGAACGCTTTCCAGAACGCGGTTGATCTCTAGGGTGATTCCGTCCGCACTCCGCCCGGCGACTTCGTAAGCGTGGACGGCCGCTTTCAAACCAAATCGCTCTTCCGCGCGCCCTAACAAAAAGAGACAAAGCAGAATGAGTCCCGTGGCAAAAATTGACGTGAGGTAGAGTCCTCCGCCCACGGCCATGCCCACCGAAGCCACAACGAAGAGAGTTGCTGCCGTGGTGAGTCCGGTCACAAGTTTGTCGCGCGCATGAAGGATGGAGCCGGCGCCGATAAAGCCGATTCCAGGAATGATCTGGGCGGCAATGCGGGTGTGATCTCCGATGTGCTCGACGGCGAGTGTGTCCGAGAGGAGCGTGTACATCGCGGCGCCGAGGCAGATGAAAAGATTGGTACGCAGTCCGGCGGGCCGATGCTTCAGTTGACGTTCCAGCCCAATGACACCACCTAGAATCGTCGCCAGCACCAGGCGCGTGAGCGAGACCCCGACGATGGAGGTCATCTCACTCTGGAGAAGGTCGTAGATGTGCCGCATCGGGGGCATGAGTGCTAATGTTGGCTGGATTTTATCATTGGAAAACTCTAGCTTGACCCGTTCCTGAGGTGCGCCGTTAACGGGCGTGATTACCGCGGGAAACGATGCGTCCAAAAGATTGTGGTGGCGGGCTGTCCGGCCGTACGAATCACCACCATGGACGACAGGCTTTGCCTTTGCACGGCGATGGCGACCGGATCACCATCCAGCGCGACCACGAAGTCGACATATTGCGAGGGATTTGCCAACGCTCGTTCCCAAAGGCCTTCGCGATCGGTCGGCGTTTTCCAGGGGCGATGATTGCCTTCGTTAATGGTGCGACGCAGCGGGATACTGGCTCGCTGGAGAGCGCCTACGTGGTCACCCAAATACATCAGAAGAGCGGAGTCGTGGGGCAGTTTTCGCAGATTCGACGCCAACTCAGTTTCCAGAGCAATGCGGCTTCGGGAGTTTACCCAGGCCTCGCGGAAGCAGACGGGCTGGGCCCGTCCGACGGACTCATAACTAGCGGTAAGCAGGATTAGTACGGCGGAGACGACTATTGCCCTGGCGAGTTTTTTTTGGGCAACACGAAGCAGAAAATAAGTAAACAGCGCGGCTGCCACGGCGAATAGGGGAAGAAGCTGCAGTCCGTAGCGTATGTTGTAAAACGAGAACGGCCACCAGACGGGCAGGTAAATCGGGACGCCACTGTACGCGATGGAGAGCATGTAGAAGGGAAGTGGCACCCACAGCAAAAGAAGCGGCCACAGCCGGCGGTCACGAATCAGAATTCCGAGGGTTCCTAGCAGAAGCAGCGCCACCCACAGTTTCTGGCAGTTTCCTTCTGCCATATTCAGTTCGGCAGATTTGAGGAAGTAACTGAATGCTAGCAGCAGATCATGAGAGCCCGGGTGAGCGGGAGACGTGCTCTTCTGTTCGATGGCCCGCGCAGAGTACGGTCCATTGGCGAACTCCAGGGGGTTGCGATAAATGATCGCGTTATACGCCAGCCAGAGCGCCGGAGCCGCGGCTGCAAGCAAAACGAATTTTGCAAGGCTGCGACGCAGAATCTGATTATCGGTTCTCGACCTCAGAACCACAGCGAGCGCGGCGAAGCACATTACGGCCGCGAGGAACCATCCATCGTAGCGAGTTAAGCAGGCGGCCGCGAGACACAGACCACATTTCATCAATGATGACGACGCCGCTTCGTGCGCAGTTGTGTCTTTCCGAGATAATACCTGCGCAAACTCGCTGAAGTACACCACCGCCCAAATAAAAAGAGCCAGGTACAACGACTCGGTCATGGCTGTAACTTGCAGGTAAATCAGATTAGGATTCGCGGCATAGATGAGGGCGCTGAGCCAGGCGGCAATTCTTGCTGCGAGGTCGGGCTGGGAATTAACACTCAATCCGCTCCGAACCAAGCGGAAAATGCCCGCCGCGCCCAGGGCATAGGCGACCATCGACGGAATGGAACCGCCGATGCCAGATTGCCATGCTGAGTCGGAAAGAAGAAACGGAATCATCAGAAGATGCGGCAGCGGCAGCCACACGGTGCCAAGTTGCAGCAGGCCAGGAGTGCGGGAGTCGAATACCCGGCGGGCGATATTGATGTGCGCGACGGCATCGCCGTAAAGAAGCAGACCCCCATGCTGGAAATAGTAGGCGAACGATATAAACGAAACGCACGCGGCGAACTGGGCTACGAGCGCGGTTTCACGATCCCAGCGGCGAACGGGCTGGACTTTCATTCGCTGAGCTCTCATTCCAGATGGGTGAGTTCACGAAAAACCTGGAAGCGGCCGTCGATTTCCTCGCGAGTGAGGGATTGCAGGCGTTCGGTGCCAAAACGCTCGACGGCGAACGATCCCATGACACCTCCATAGAAGAGCCCACGCTTCAAGACTTCACGGTTCAGTTGTTCTTGCGAGGCGATGTATCCCATGAATCCGCCAGCGAATGAGTCGCCCGCACCGGTGGGATCTTTGACTTCTTCGATGGGCAACGCGGGCGCGCGAAATGGATGGCGGCCGATGCCGAATGCGCCTTCGCGAAAGAAAATCGTGGCCCCATATTCGCCGTGCTTGATGACCAGGGCCTGCGGTCCCATGGCCAGAACTTTGTGTGCGGCGCGGAGCAGGTTGGGTTCCCCGGCAAGCATTTTGGCTTCAGCATCGTTGATCAGCAGCACGTTGACCAGCTTCAGGGTCTCGATCAAGTCCGGGCGAGTGCCTTTGATCCAGTAATTCATGGTGTCGCCGCCGGTGAGGCGGACTCCGTCCATCTTCTGCCGAACCGCGGTTTGCAAAGTGGGGTGAATGTTGCCGAGGAACAGGAATTTCGAATCCGCATATTCGGGCGGAATACGCGGCTGGAAGCGCTCGAACACGTTCAACTCGGTGAAATCGGTTTTGGCCTCATTCAAATTATCGAGATACTGCCCGCCCCAGCGGAATGTTTTGCCTTTGGCATGTTCGATGCCTCGGGTATCGATTTTTCGTTTCTTGAGAACATTTTCATGCTCGGCGGTGAAGTCATCGCCGACGACGGCGACAATGCGAACTTCCGTGAAGTAGCTGGCGGCGAGGGAAAAGAAGGTACAGGAACCGCCCAACACATTTTCCACCCGCCCCGAAGGCGTGGCAATGGAGTCGAAGGCAATCGAACCTACGGCGAGGATGCTCATTATGAGGTTTTGGTCTCCAGGTACTTTCCTAGAATCAGTTCGAGTTTCTCACGGGTTGCGAGGGGGATCTTGTCGCGCTCGGTGAGGATCGCATGCGCCAAGGCTGCGCCGCACTTGCAGCTTCGTTTCGCCGGCATCGACGCAACCGTCTGACGCACGACTTGGCAGGCGTTCTCGGCATTTTTCAGCAGCACGGCGACGATTTGATCGACTGTGACCGAGTCGTGATGCGGATGCCAGCAATCGTAATCGGTCACCATGGCCACGGTCACGTAGCAAATCTCGGCTTCGCGCGCCAGTTTCGCTTCCTGCAGGTTGGTCATACCAATCACATCCATGCCCCAACTGCGGTATACATTGGATTCCGCTTTAGTGGAGAACTGCGGGCCTTCCATGCAGAGGTAGATTCCGCCGCGCTTACCGCTCACTCCCGACTTCTTGCAGGCGGCTTCGACGGCGTGCGCCAATTCGGGGCAGATCGGATCGGCAAAGGCGATGTGGGCCACGATGCCTTCGCCGAAAAAAGTATCTACGCGATGGCGAGTGCGATCGAAGAACTGATCGGGGATTACGAAATCAAGCGGCCTGTGTTCTTCCTTCAACGATCCGACCGCGGAAACGGAGACGATGCGTTCGACCCCGAGTTGCTTGAAGCCGTAAATATTGGCGCGGAAATTCAGTTCCGTGGGAAGAATGCGGTGCCCGCGTCCGTGCCGCGCCAAGAACGCGACCTTGCGGCCTTCGAGCGTGCCCAAGACATAGGGATCGGACGGGTCGCCGAAGGGAGTCTGCTGCTGGAGTTCCCGCACGTTGGTGAGGCCGGGCATGGAATAGAGCCCGCTGCCGCCGATGATGCCAATTTCCGCTTGCGACAAAGATCCCCCGAAAGGTGGCTGCGATAGCTGCGAATTGGTGATTATACAAAAGTGAGAGGAAAGATCGCTTTCTAATCGTAGTCTGGGAATGCTGGTTCATTTTTCAGTCGCGCCCAATGCGCCGGATAACTCCTGTTCCAGCTGCTCCGTCGTCGGCTGGTCAAGACTCTCCGTAATGAGCACACTGTCACCCTTCACGTCGATTACGACCGGACCCTCCTCGGTCAGCCAGGTGTGAATTCCGGTCAGCGTTTCGAGTTTCTGCAGATCATCCGGGGGATCCTTGCCGTCCTGCGTGACTTCGTGCACGTGCTTGTATCGTTTGAGCAGCGATTGAGCATAGATGGCGGCAAATGCGGACGCTTTTTCGCGACTTGACCAACGCGAAACATAAAGCAGCGCCAGCGGCGCGGACGGGTCTCCTTTCGGACGAGCCGCGTAGTAGTACCCGCCGCGCCAGTGCGGATACAGATTGTGCGAAGCCTCCGTACCGGCGTATTGGTCGACCAGGATAGCCACGTCGAATTCGCCGATCGCACCGACATCGAAGCGTTCATAATTCTTGAAGTCCCGCTGGAAGTCGGGCAGTCGCATGGGTTCGAGAGATTCGCCAGACAAATATGTCTTGGGCTCCATGATCTGACGCGTAGTTCGCGGCGGATTGGCAAGAGTCGCGGCAAAGGCTTTTTCTTTCCCGCCGGTGCGCAGCAACTCCGCCTCAAAATCCAGACCGTAGCGATAAGGAAAGGTCAGTTCTTCCTTGAGGAAGATGGGAGCGTTCTTGAACTCCGGCGAGTCCGCCGTGCCCACGAGCATTCCCTCTTTCAGGGCATTGGCAATTTGCGGCGAAACCAGAATTGATTGCCCGGTGGGCGCAAGCATGTAATCTACGAGCACGACCATAGCCTGACCTTCGATTACGGCCTGACGGGCCTCGCTGATCTCGTCATTCTCAATGTCGGTGGGTGTAGGCTGTTTCTTATCCTCCAAGTCAGTGTCGCCGACCTTCATCCATTTTTCCAAGCCGACAGACTGGTCCTGGAGGGCGTGCGTGAGTTCGTGCGCCATCACTGGGCGCTGCTGCTCGATGTCGATCCAATCCAGCAGGTTCACGGTTTTGGTTTTCATGTCGTAATAGCCGGCCACTTGCTCGCGCAGCAGGGCGACAAGAAAAGTTTGCAGATCGAAATCCCGTGGCAGAAGTCCGAACTTCTTCAGCACCAGTTCGGAACGGCGCAAGCGCTGCGCGTCCTTGTCCTCCGCCATAGTCTTCTCGAGATAGCCCACAACTTCATCGCGGCTAGTGAGGCGTCGCTTGACTTCTTTCTTTATGGGTAAGCCAGTATCCTTGCTCGCGAATTTCAGAATCTGATCAACGTCATGGAAGAGTTCTTCGGCTTCCTTGGGCGAGATTTTTTGTTCCTGGGTGGTCGCGTCCCCGGCGGACGTCTTCGTGTCGGGCTCCGCTTGCGAAGCACCAGGCTTAGTTGCTGCGTCTGCTTGCGGTGGTTGAGTTGGCGCTTGTGACCATGCCCACAACGCCGACATCAATGCCAGCGCCGCGACCCCAAATAGAGACGATGATTTTCGATACAATTTATTCAGTTCAGTCATTTAGGTCCATCATGTCCGAAGACGATCCTCGCCAAACCGCGGCTGATTACTTTCAAAAAGCTTACGAACTACAGATGCAAGGCGAGTACCAGCAAGCCATCGATCTCTATAGCCGTTCCATCGAGGCCTTTGCCACCGCCGAGGCCTACACCTTCCGCGGTTGGACATATTCTTTCCTCGGCGACTACGACCGCGCCATCGCCGAGTGCCTGCAGGCCATCCAACTGGATCCGGAGTTTGGTAATCCTTACAACGATATCGGGGCTTACCTGATTGAACAAGAGAAATGGGATGAAGCCATTCCCTGGTTTCAAAAAGCCATGATTGCTCCCCGCTACGAGGCTCGCCCTTATCCTCATTTCAATTTAGGCCGCGTGTACGAGCACAAACGAAACTGGCAGAAGGCGAGGGAATGCTATGCAGCCGCATATTCAATGGACAAGCGATACGTGACGGCACTGGCGGGATTACGAAGATTGCGGGCGATGTTTAATTAAGAACTTCTGCGCCGGGGTTTGCACGGATCAACTGGATAGCGAATTCATACTGAATTGGGGAGTACGGAGCCTGCCACCCTCTGCGCCACCCACTCGCCCGCTTCGCTCGTTCCCATCGCTCCGCCGACATCCTGCGTGGTTCGCTTCTGCTGCACAGCTTCCAGAACGGCGGCTTCGATCTTACTTGCCTCTTCTGCTAATCCCAAATAGCCCAGCATCATCGCCGCGGTTAGAATTGCCCCGAACGGATTGGCCACGTTCTTCCCCGCAATCGTGGGTGCGGAACCGTGCACCGGCTCGAACATCGAAGTCTTTCCCGGATGAATGTTGCCGCTAGCCGCCATGCCCAACCCGCCCTGCAGGCCCGCCGCGAGATCGGTGATGATATCCCCGAACATGTTATTGGTGACGATAATGTCGAACTGCCGAGGGTCCCGGACCATCTGCATGCAGAGCGCGTCCACGTACATGTGCTCGGCCTTGATCTGCGGATATTCGCCACTCACCTCCTTGAACACACGTTGCCAAAGCCCGCCGGCATGGGTCATGGCGTTGGACTTGTCGCACATGAGCACGCGCTTGCGCGGGCTGCCGTCCAGTTTTGGATGGCGTTCGGCGTATTCGAAGGCATAGCGGATTATCCGTTCCACGCCTTTCCGCGTGTTAATGTCTTCCTGCACCGCGACCTCATCCGGCGTGCCTTGTTTGAATACTCCTCCGGCATCGGTATAAACGCCTTCGGTATTTTCGCGAATCACGACGAAATCGATGTGCTTAGGCTCGACGCCTTTGAGCGGGCACAGTGCGGCATCGAGCAGGCGCACCGGGCGCACGTTGGCGTACAGATCCATTTTGAAGCGCATGCCCAGCAGGATTTCTTTGGCGTGAATGTTCGAGGCGACACGCGGATCGCCGAAGGCACCTACCAGAATCGCATCGAAATCGCGTTCCAGCATGGCAAAGCCGCCGGGCGGGACGGTGATGCCGTCTGCTAGATAGCGGTCTGCGCCCCAGTCAAACTGAGATATCTCTACGTCGGCTCCGGAAGCAGCAATGACCTTGACAGCTTCCGGGATGACCTCTTTTCCGATACCATCTCCGGGAATGATGGCGATACGTTTCTTCAGGCTCACGGCAGGAAAGGTAACACAGACCGCGCGAGAATTGCCTGCGGGCGTTTGATCGCGGAGTTTCGGATAAGGCCGCGGAGCCTGTAGAGAACATCAAGTTCTACGTCGCCCGTTTGTCGCAACTGAGCGCGGCCGTCGGGACGCGCGCTCCGCCGTTTCCTAATTAGGCCTCGCGCTGCATTCAATAGCCAGGATATCCTGCAGTTCGACTGGATTGGTTAGGCATCGCCGAGCCCAAAAGGCGCCGGATTGGCACCTCCTGAGCTCGACGTTAGCCTATCTGACAAGCGGATTATGGGAAAACAGCGACTCAGTTATTTGCTATCGCCGTCGTGGTTTTTGTCGGTGGAAGGTGCCTGCTGGGTGCGGGCTTGTGCCTGGGCCTGCGCCTGGGGACTCAGGGTTACCTTGTCCTGTGGGACAGACGACTGCTGCGGTGCCTCATTCTGTTTAGGCGCAGCCTTCAGGGCCGCTCCATTCTGTGCTGCTGCAGGCGAACTGTGAACTGGATTCGTGATCATTAATACCTCCCCTTCATGGCATCTATCGGCCCGCCCGGAAGAAACTTTAGGTCGTACCGGCCCGGTTTTGTGAAACCCGAAGCGCTAGGACCTTGGCAGGTCAGCTAAGACTAAGAATCTAAAAGGGTGCTGGAGGCTGCCAGCGAATCCTGATCCCGCTTCCGGCCTTGTATAATCGAAGGTTATCGTATGACATCCACTGCGATCCATGGCAATCCAGTTATCCCTGCTGCGGACTTCGGCGATCTGCGCGGCGAATTTAACGCATTGCTATCCGGTTGTGGCATCTATGACCTGACTGCGAGCGTCAAGATCGCACTTACGGGTGGCGATCGGATACGCTGGCTCAATGGTATGGTCACAAACAATGTCCGCGACCTTGCGCCTGGGCATGGCATTTATGCTTTTCTGCTTAATCCGCAGGGGCACATTCTGGGCGACTTGTATGCCTACAACCGCGGTGATTCGCTCGTGGTTGAAGCCGATCAGTCCCAGTCGGAAAAGCTTCTGGCTACCTTTGATCACTACATCATCATGGATGATGTAGAGGTTACGAACACCAGCGACAAGCTGACTGCAATCGGGCTCGCAGGGCCGAAAGTGCGAGATCTACTGCGCCAGGCAGGATTTAAAATATCTAGCCTGGAGCCGCTGCAATTTGTGGATGTAATTTGGCGCCAGATGGCGGTGACGGTGGTGCGAGGGGACAATGCGAGCGTCGAATCCTATAAGTTGTGGCTAGCGCCTGAGCAGGTGCCGCTTCTCCGGGATGCGCTGACGAAGGTCGGGGCCACACTCGTGGGGACAACTGCATTGGAACTGCTGCGCATCGCGTCGGGAGTTCCGCTTTACGGGCAGGACATCCGGGAGCGTGATTTGCCGCAGGAAACTGAGCAGCAGCGCGCGCTGCACTTCAGCAAGGGATGCTATATCGGGCAGGAGATCGTGGAACGTATTCGTTCCCGCGGCAGCGTGCATCGCAAGTTCACCGGGTTCGAGGTTCAGGGTCCACTGCCGGCAGCCGGTACGAAGATCCAGGCGGACGGCAGAGATATTGGCGAGATCACCAGTGTCGCTTCATTGCCGGTTGCCGATGGGGAGCGCTCCGTAGCGCTGGGTTATATCCGGCGCGAAGTCGCAATTCCGGGCAAGCAATTTCGATTGGGTAACACTCAGCTTTCAGTCGCAGCGCTACCATTTTCGGAGATATTCCGACGGGAAAACCCATGAGCATCGAAGGGACAATCTATGGCTGAAAAGAAGCAGGAAAGTTTCACGGTAACGGACCGGCGCCTGTTTACGCCGGAGGGCGAGATTCGCCAAGAGATTTCTGCAGAGGAAGTTTCCAGTGTTGCGCCGACTCCGCAGCCCCGGGCGCAGCAGGACATAGCAACGCCGCAGCCTGCACCGGACGCGCCGCCAGCTCCCACAGCTGCTGAACAGAAGGAACAGGCAGACGCGTACCATAAGTCTTCGAAAGATCTGGACGCGCGCGTGGAACTCAGCGGGCATTCCAGCAAAGAACTGGAGATGACGTTTGAGCGTTTCATGGCTTCGCTCTACATGTCCGCCATGCTGCAACTCGGCCTGATGCACGAGCAAGGCGGTCAACCGCGGGTTGACTTGATCGGAGCCCGCCAGACCATCGACACACTCAGCCTGCTGTCTGAAAAAACCAAAGGCAACCTGACCAGCGCCGAGGAAAACTTTCTGCAAAACTGCCTCTACGAGCTTCGCATGGCTTACGTTGAAGTGGCCAACGCACTGGCCCGTCCACAGCAGACTCCAGCCTCGGGCGCCGCAACCACCAAACGATGAAGGCCACGCTCACGGTGCTGGGTAGCGGCACCTCGATGGGGGTGCCTACCATCGGGTGCGAGTGCGCCGTGTGCCACTCTTCCGATCCGCACGACCGGCGCACTCGTCCGTCGATCTTGGTGGAGTACGCTGGCAAAACTGTGCTCATCGATTCCACCCCCGACTTCCGCGAACAGGCCATCCGCGAGCATATTCGCAGACTTGACGCTGTGCTTTATACGCATAGCCACGCTGATCACATCCTGGGGCTTGATGATCTGCGACCGCTGAGCTATCGGCACAAACCCAACAAGCTCCCGCTCTATGCGCGGCCCGAAGCAGCGGATTTTATCCGCAGCACGTTCCGCTACATTTTCGACGCGGATTACAAGTTCGGCGGGCTGGCCCGGGTCGAACTCAAATCGTTCCAGGGGCCGATCGAATTGTTCGGGGCGCGCTTCGAACCGATCACGGTGATCCACGGCGAAACCGAGATCGATGGCTTTCGCTTTGGCAGTGCTGCGTATCTTACCGATCACAGCAGCATCCCCGAAGCCTCGTTGGCAAAGCTGCAGAATCTCGACATCCTGTTTCTGGACGCGTTGCGCCACATTCCGCATCCCACGCATTCCACCGTCGAGAACTCCTTGCGCATCGTGGAACGGCTCCAACCGAAGCGGGCTTTTTTCACGCATATATGCCACGACTTGTCTCATGAGGCGACTAACGCATCGTTGCCGCCCAATGTGCGGCTCTCCTACGATGGCATGAAACTGGAGTTTGAGATTTAAGTGCGTGCGGGGAGCCCTCGCACGCGGCTTTGACATGGAAAATTGACGAGACCCCTGGGCAATCCGCAGGGATGGAACATGCACGGCAGGAAATGTGCCGGCGCCCGCGCCACACGAATAAATGCGAGTGTTTCATAAACTCGAAGATGTTCCCGCCGACTTTGGCCCCACGCTCTTGAGCGTAGGCAACTTTGACGGTGTGCATCGCGCTCATACTCGCGTGCTGGCTAACATCGTGCCTCGGGCGCGGGAGCAAGGGCTTAAATCAATGGCAGTCACCTTTGAGCCGCATCCTGTGCGCATCCTGAGACCTGACTCCGGACTGAAGCTGCTCACGCCTACTCCCGAAAAACTTCGTCTGTTGGATGCTACTGGCTTGGATGCCGTACTCCTGCTCCCATTTACGCGTGACCTGTCTCTCATGTCGCCGCATGCCTTCGCGCATGACATCCTGAAAAAAGGTTTGCAAGCGCGCGAAGTGCACGAAGGCTTCAACTTCCATTTCGGCAATAAGGCAGCAGGCGACGTGGACCTGCTTGCGCAATTTGGCCGTGAGATGGGATTCGAGGTGAAGCTCTATCCGGAGTTGCGACTGCGGAGGGAGCCGGTATCGAGCACTCAAATCCGCAAACTGCTCGCCGACGGACGAGTCAGCCGCGCCCGCCATCTGTTGGCGCGCCCGTTCAGTATTTTGTCGACCGCCGGCCGCGGGCGGGGATATGGTTCCAAATACACTGTCCCCACCATCAATCTGAGCCGCTATGAAGAGCTTGTTCCCAAGGACGGGGTTTACGTTACTCGTACTCGCGTGGGCGAGGAGTGTTTCGATTCAGTGACCAACGTGGGAAACCGTCCCACATTTGGGACTGAGTTATTTGCCATAGAGACTCATTTGCTCAACTTTCATCCCATTGAACTGAATCCGGAAACGGAAGTCGAGATTCATTTTCTGCAGAGGCTGCGCGACGAAATCAAATTCCCTTCAGTGGAAGCATTGCGCGAACAGATTGGTAAGGATGTAAGGAAGGCTCGACGTTATTTTCGATTGTTGAAGTTAAGAGATCGCACGAATCGGTGAATCGTCGATTGAAAAACATTTGTCATCCCGACGAGCGCAGCGAGGGATCTCGGTTCTTACTTGCGCCACGAGGGTCGCCGCTGCACGCAAACACCCAGATCCCTCGCTTCGTTCGGGATGACAATTCGGAAATGGAACACTGGTCTAAAATTTGGAATGGAGCGCTGGTCTAGTGCGGTAAGTAGCCGTCTTCCATCGGCAGTTTGCCGTCGACCCTCACGACATTGACCTGGTCATTGATCGACCGGACATCGACCAAGCCCACCGCACCCGGTGTAGTCTCCACCAATTTGAGCACATCTTCGTCGGAATCAACGGTTGTGATCGACGTCTGATGAGCCGCGATAAATGACTTCAGCTCACTGGCGGACATCTTGTTCAGCCGTTCCAGCGTCATCATTTCTCCGCTGGAATTCTTGTGCAGGACAAGAATCACATCCTTGCCGTCGTGCCACTTCTTAGCTTCCAGACGAAAAATCTTGGCCAGATGCGCGGAACTTGCTTCGCCCACATTGTTATCTTTGTTGACCACTACCGCCATGTGATGCGCGAAGCAGGGAAGCAACGAGCACATCATGAACGCAAACAGACAGCAGATGCGAGAACGCTTCATAGCAACACTCCACCCCAGATTGTCGCTTCAAGGGAACCACCTGCTAAAAGAATCCGGCTTTTGCCTGCAAAAACCCAGAGGAAAACCGAAGTGTTGGTTACCTTGGTGACGTTAAAAACATCACTATTCCATGGGCTCGACCAGGGTAATCTCCTCCCGTAATCTTCGATCCGGCAACTGCACGACCACAATGGCCACCAGCACGAGCACTATCCCCACCGTCTGCAGCGGTCGCATCAACTCACCCAAGACGCCGGCCGCAATCACAATTGAGAATACGGGCTCCAGACAGCTCACCACGATCGCGCGGGTCGGCTCCAGATGCTGCAATCCGGCAAAATAAAGTGAAAACGGCGCGAGCACGGATATCAACGAAAACGCCAGTAAGAATAACCACTGGTCTGTCGAGTAGTGCGCGGCCACGATCTTCCACGGCGGGTTCACGATGATCCAAAATAAAGATGCGCTCAAGATGACGTACAGAAGCACCGTCCAGCGATCATAGCGGGCAAGGATGCTGTGCCCACCAACGTTATAGAAGGCGAAAGAAAACGCCGCCCCGAGGGCTGCCAGCACTCCAATCGTGTCCAGACGAAACCCTCCACAGCCGAATATTCCGATCACCAGGGCAATTCCGGTCACTGCCAATGCCACGGCCGCCACTCGCTGGAGAGTTGGCTTCTGCAGCCCGCGCGTGACGGTGTAGAGCAAAACCCAAACCGGCGCCGTGTATTGCAGGATGATGGCTGTAGCTACGTTGGTCTTTTGAATCGCGAGGTAATAGAGGTAATTAGACGCCGCCACGCCCAGAACGCCCAACACGAACATTCGTCGCAGATCGGCTGCGGGCAACAACAGGCGTCTCCATCCACGAACTAGAACAAGCGCAAACAGAAGAACAACGAAAGAAAATGTCGTTCGGCTCTGAGACAAGATAAGCGGATCGATTGGCCGAAGGGTTTCGCCCTTGGGCAAGAGCCGCCCGGTAAATGCGGCTCGGCCCAGGGTAGCCGCCACGCCCCACAGAAAAGTGGCACTGGCGATATACAGATATCCGCGGAGCGGTTTGCGATTGTGTATTTCCAATTGCGGATTGCCGAGTCCTAGGTTGCAATCGGGCCTGCAAATGAGCCTGCAAACCCGGAAGCCTGCCGAGCTTTGCTCGGCGGGACAGCCAAGAGCGGCCGTCCCCACGTGGGTTTCTTATATGTACTCGATCAGGTAACTGATCTTAGCCGACTGCCTTTATCAGACTGAACGGCTCGCGCCGCGAACTTTTCCGAGGTCGCCAACTCGCCCTTTCTCTCTTTTTCAATAGATACTCCGTCGACCATGATATCGGAGCTGATCTATGGCTGGAAAAGCTTCTTCCAGCGGCAACAGTATAGTCAACACGTCCAGCAACGACTTGGCCGGAATACCTATCCGCTGCGTCGCAGTCTTGAAGAGTTGCCAAGCTCGTTTGGCGACAGCCTAACGACTTTACGACTGTGCCAATTGTGCCAGACGTAGACCGTTATCAAGGGAATTTACCGGTCGCGGACTGACGAAGAACGGGAGTAGCGATTCGCTTGCAACTATTCAGTTTCCACGCGCACGTCACCAAACTTTCGAAAGTCCTGATCAAAGGTCGAGACTGGTACGTTCTTAGCCACTGCCGTGGCGGCGATCAGACAGTCGACAAAGTGAGCCTTCGTTCCCTTATAGCGGTTCAGAGCGTCCAGGTGGATCGTTACCTCACCGATCTCGACGCCAGGACTGGAGATCAAGCCTCCGAGCGCGGAGGCGATAGCCGCGCGTGGGTGCTCGTAAAAAGACTCAAGCACGAACACACACTCTGCCAGAACGACCGGCAATAGCACGATGACCACGTCACCCCGATCGCAGGCATCGAACAGCTTGCCGGCTGCTCGTGCATGTTTGTCGTGGTCCTGTACCAGATAGCGGACAATCAGATTAGTGTCGACAAGTCTTTGCTTGCTCACCGGGCACCCTCATGACCCGCTGCCTCGGCGGCGGCCTCGCGGATTTCAGCGAAAGACATCCCCTTTCCCTTGTTGCTGGCGAGCGCGCCCTTGAGCGACCGAATGCCGGGATGCACACGAATGGTAGCTCGGTCTCCCTCCACTTCGTATTCCAACTTGTCGCCCGGTTTAATTCGCAAGGCCTTTCGAACTTTCTCCGGAATGGTCGTTTGTCCCTTACTCGTCACTGTAGAATGTAGCATCGCTATTTCCTTACCTGCCAGTAGATCCTTACTGTTATGCTACCACTTACTTCTTTCGGCTGGCAAGGCCAGGCCGGAATTGACCAGACCGGGAGCCTTCCATCCTTATCCCGCGAACCCGGCGCGCCGGGCTTACAAATTCCCCCCCAATATATATGCTCTTGACAACATATATGTGTCTGGAGACATACTATTACTGTGCCGTGGCAAGTATATTTCCACGCGGAATTCGAACCGGAATTTGATGCGCTTGAGCAGGAGGTCCAAGACGAACTGCTGGCGCACGCAAATTTGCTGAAAGCATTCGGACCACAACTCAAGCGCCCGACTGCCGATACTCTTCATGGATCGAAGCACGACAACATGAAGGAGTTGCGTTTCAAAGCCGCAGGCGGAGTTTGGCGCATAGCGTTTGCTTTCGATCCGGAACAGAAAGCGATATTGCTCGTCGGAGGAGACAAATCGGGCGGCAGCGAGAAGCGGTTTTACCGGCAACTCATCAAAGTAGCGGACGCGAGGTTTGACCGGCACCTTGCGTCCCTAGAAGCATCCAGGAAGGGGCCCAGGCAGCAATGAAGACTTTAGAGGAAAAACTTGCGGAGATCAGTCCAAAGCGGCGGGCAAAGATTAAGGCTCGCACCCGTGAATTGGTCGCGCGGGAAATGTCTCTACGAGAGCTCAGGCACGCGGTCAACAAAACCCAAAAAACCGTGGCCCGCGCACTCAACATGGGGCAGGAAGGAGTCTCGCGTCTGGAAAAGCGAAGTGACTTGCTGCTTTCCACCCTGCGGAATTTCGTGGAAGCGGTTGGAGGAAGCCTGACGCTCGTAGCTCAATTTCCGGATCGAGAACCAATTGCGATCGGCGGGCTAGGAGAGATTGTCGCTCCCAAGGAAAACGAAAAGCCGAAACGCCGCGCCGCTCACGCGAGATAGGGGAGTGGAAATTGGGAGACGTCCCATCCGTCCTGGTCCCCTTGTTTCCTCTGACTCGACCAAAAAGCCGTGGTCGGTGCCCTTCAAATTCGCCCCTCCTGCGCAGAAGCCTGAGAGGCGTTATAGAACCAATTCATCAGGTAGTCGAACGCTTGTTCCGGCGTTCTTTCCCCGCCGTCTTTCCCTACTATCTCTGGCCTGTCCCTGCTACCCTCGATTTTGAATACCAGAGGATTTATTGGCTTCGGAAACCCTGCTCGGCTTTCGCACGTGATCTGGCAAGAAATCCCGTCGGCCTCGAGCCGAACCCATAAAACGCAATTGTTCCGGTCAAATCGAAGGATGCTGGGGCTGCCGGACAGCTCGCGATTTATTCCCTCTTCAGGGGGACGTGTCTGAAAAATACTCCACGTTACGGAAATGGCGTTGTCAGAAAAGCTGCACATGATGATTGGCTCAGGACCCGCGGTCGGCTGATTTACACGCTAGGGACGCGGCGACGGCTTTTCCGAGGCTGGGGTAGCTCGGGCCGTCGCCAACCCCTCATTGTTCTTTCACTAGAACGCAGGCTTTGCAGTCCTCCGCCTCCTTCACGGTCATTTTCTGCGCGCGAATCACCGTGAACGTTGCCTCTTTTGCTTTTGGCCCAGCATCCTGCCCAGGCTCTTGGACAAGTATCTTAAGGTTGCCCTTTTGCCAGCGCGCCCGATACACGACTCCAGGCACCAAGGTGAGTCCGCCACAATCGGGAACTGCAGCGGCGGCGGCAGCATCCTTCTCGCCTTCTAGTGTCTTCACACCCGCACGGAATCTTGAGGCTCCACTACGGTCCGCGCAGGAAATCACATACATATTGCCGTCCGACGACTTGGCCAAGGAAACATCGTGTGGCTTCTCGGCTGACTGCGTTTCAGAGACCTCCAGAGCCAGCGAATAATCCTTCTGGCTGTGCTTGTCAGCGCCCTCTGCGAGAACAAAAGCCGCGGCTAGCAGCATTGCAACGGCCGCTGTTTTCTCGCTTCTCCGCTTGACGGCTCGGTATTCCAACATAACGATCCCTTCCGGCAGTTCTGGGAGACTCCAAATGGTGAACCGGCAGTGCATCGGCAGTCAAGTGGCGGGCCGCGCTCAGCGCGAGGGGGAAACCGGGGACACAGACGGGACGCTTCTCAATTTGTTGAGATCAGGCAAACCATTTTTCAGCAAGAAGCTGGGAACGGCCCCGTCTGTCCTAGCTTCCTCAGAATGCTTCTTCTTCAGGTCCGCCCTCGTTCCACCACCCCTCTACGTCATCAAGTCTTATCCGGCCGATGACCTTCTCACTGCCATCGAACAGCACCAACCAAGTAGCCTGCTGCTCCTCAGCCCGCAGACCATCAACCTTGCGGGGCCTCTCCTCGGAGCGAAACTTCACATGAATGCCCATGCTTCGAAATTCTATACCTAGACTGCTCGATCAAGGATGTCATCCTCGGTGCTAGAATTCTCCACAATGGTCACTCGTAGCGATTACAGCTGGTGCCCGAAGTGTGGCGGCAGGGGTTCCTCGCTGCTCGGGACGTGCACGAAGTGCAAGGTGCCCCTCAAACACGCATTGACCTCCCATTCCAAGGGCAAGGGCGGGCACCGGGGTAAGGGGCGCGGGAAGAGCTAAGGTGGGGCCGCGACATCCACGCGCACTCTGCCCGAGGCCGAGGCTCCCGCCGCGCTAAAGTGTCCAATTTTCGATCACCAACCTCGAGACTCGCCCAAACTCTCGCGTGTTGTTGGTAACCAGCGTTAGGCCCAGGCTGCCGGCGTGAGCGGCGATGAATAGGTCGTTCGCTCCAATCTTCGCTCCGACTGCGGCGCCCTGCCTCCTTAGGTCAGCGCGTATGCGGGCATAGTGCAGAGATGCCTGGCCGGGAAAATCCAGAACCTCGATGTAATGCAGAAAGGCGTCTAACGCCGCTTCATCCTGCTGCCGCCGCCGCGGGGAAACCTCGACTCCGAAAAGCAGTTCCGACTTCGTGATTACCGAGATGCACACATCGCTGACGGGAAGGGCACCGAGGCGCTTGAGCACCCCACGATTCGAGCGCTTCATGATGTAGGAACAGGTGTCCGCATCCAGCATGTAGCGCGGCATTACGGTTCACGTTCCTGCACCGGGAGATCCTCGACATCATCCATGAACTTGGCGGAGGCAACCGGCCCCTCAGCGAGGTAGGAAGTCCAATCAAACGGGCGCGGAGACAGCACCACGTCGCTTCCTTCTTTCCGTATGAAAACCTCCTGCGTCTGGAATTGAAACTCCTTGGGCAAGCGCACGGCTTGACTACGGTTGTTCATGAAGATTTTTGCTTTACGCTGCATGCGGCCTCCAGACGCACTCATGGCATATACATATGTATATGCCATTCTACCGAGATCGGTTGATCTTCGCAAGGTGCCCTAACTCACGAATAGTGTCCTAATCAATCATCATGGAGACAAAAGGGCCACAGAAAAACTCTGAGGATTCAAAACCTTCGTGCAGCTTTGTGTCCTTCGTGGTTGATGAATTTAGGATGCAACCTACTCACGCCCGCGCCGGCTTCACATCCGTCCGCGAGAAGCCCTCCCCTTCAAACAAAAGCCACTCATCCTCGATACCTGCGCGAGTTTCACGACTCACCCCACGGATCGATGACTTCGATTCCGCAATCCTCAAAGTCGGATTTGTTGCGGGTTGCAAGCCTTGCCCTGTTTGCCTGGGTAATCGACGCAATCTGCGCATCCGCATGGCCGATGGGCCGGCCCAGCGCGCGCCGCTGGGCGGCCACTTTGGAAAAAATTCGTGCGGCCGGGCTCTCAAATCCCAGGACGCGGCCCGCCAAGTCTTCGGTAAACATGGCCTCGGCGGCCGACAGTAGCGCTTCGCGGCGCTTGCCGCTGGCCAGCAACTCAATGCCGTAAAAGATTTCCGCCTCGGTGATCGTGGTCGTGAACAACTCAGTCTCCGATTGTTGCGTCACCCAGGCCACCACCTGCGGAACAGGGTGTGGCTTCATCAGCTCGGAGAGCACGTTCGTATCGAGAATGATCATTCCGCAAATTCCGGGGGTTGCCGGATGGCATCGCGTCTAGGAAGGTCAAGTTCAATCCCACCGAACCGCGCAAAGCGTCGATGAATGGCTTCCGCCAAATTTCCCCGAGGCGGGGATGAAGACAGCGCCGAGCGGAGAATTTCCCTGGCTTCCTCCTCCATCGAGCGTCCATGATGGGCAGCCCGCACTCTGAGTTTGGTTTTGGTCTTTTCGTCCAATTGGCGGATGGTCAACGTGGCCATGCTCTCAATGCTAGCATTGCTAGCACCAAGCTTCAAGAGCACTCTTACCAGAGCGATGGAACCAACTCACGCCCGCGCCGACTTCACATCCGTCCGCGAGAAGTCTTGCCCTTTAAACAGTAGCGGCTCTCCGTTGGATTTCGCCAGCGCGTAGGAGAAGCAATCTCCAAAATTCAATTTGGCGGGGTGGCCGCTGGTTTTCCCGAAGTCGCGATAGGCCTGGCGCGCGATGCGAGCTTGCGCTTCGGTGACCGGCTCAATCGCGATTTGCGCCTCCTCGATCAATTCATCAAAACGGCGACTGGCAATCGGATCTTTGCTGCCATCAATCACCGCCCCGGCTTCCACATAACTCACGGCCGAAATACGACGCTGCCCGGCGCGCTCAATGATTCTGGCGAACTCGGGCGCTTCCGCTTCCAAGCGGAGAATGGCGATCAGGGCGGAAGTGTCCAGAATCATTTCGGCAGCCCTTTCTCGTCATAGAGAAGGTCGCCGTGATCGGCCGAGCGAAACGGTTCTTTCAGTCGCGTCGCGCAGTCCCGGCCGATTTCGAGCAACCGGTCGGAGAGCTTAGCATAATGTTCGTTCTGCACCCTCCTAAGGCGCTCGCGCACCGCTTCTGTGACGGCTTCGGTTAAGCTCTCTCCGGTGAGTCGGGCGAGCTGTTGCGCCAGCTTGTGGGCATCTTTGTTTTTAATGTTCAGACTCATATGGTAGATATTCTACCCGAATATTCTACCATTCTACCGCAGCCCCTAGTTTTCATGGCAGGCTTGTCCCCGCCCAGCTTTATCGTTGACTGCGTGACCAAGATCCGATAATCTGAGGCAAGATACATTATCTAGAAGATAATCTCCGCTCTTTGCTTCGAAAATACCTCTAAGGAGGCCGCGCAGGCGGGTTCGATCTTTGAAAACTACGGTCTGCTCCGAAGGGGACCGTCCATTTTCATGGCCTAAGGTGTCCCCTGGGTCATGCGGGTTTGACAATCTGACTCGGGCGATGGCGTGGCTTCCAAACCCCGTTCCAAATGCCGATTCCGCCCACTTCCAAAACGGGATGCAAGAGCCGTATCGCGTCTACGATAACTCCCATGTTCTCTAGATTTTGCGTGCAACTCCTTTAAACTCAGAGATCTAGCACATAGTGGCAAAATAAATCTTTTGTTTTCCAGATTTTGCATTCCGAAAGGGGGGAGGGGGTACCCCAATAGTGAACAAGAAACGGCGTCCCAAAACAGGAATGCGGAGTGCCTCTCAATTCGATTACTTTTCCCTTGGCCTGCTAAAACTCAGGGTCCGAACGATCCCCTCGCCTTCCTTCACGTAGACCAACTGATTGGGCTTGACGTCCTTCATCGTATCCACTTGTCCGCTGGGCCAGTGAATCTCGAGCAAATCCACCTTCTCAGCTTTGCCCAGGCCGAAGTGGACGCGCA
Organism: uncultured Acidobacteriota bacterium; assembly: GCA_963696635.1. Taxonomy (GTDB): domain Bacteria; phylum Acidobacteriota; class Terriglobia; order Terriglobales; family Acidobacteriaceae; genus JABDBE01. Next base: position 247,905 of record CAVOKX010000010.1, on the reverse strand, counting down.
GATCGTTCTGCGAAATGTAACTGCCGCCGCTGCGCACTTCATCGATCTGCTGATGCGGTTTGGCCTCATCCGGCGGGTGCGTGACGCACTTGAGACGAGCACCGATGCCGCTGCGGTTCGACTTGGTTCCGATAGTCCGGACCTTGATCCAGTTGTGGTTTAAACGAGAATCGCAGCGCAAAAGCTGCGGCAGGCCGTTGATTGTATTGACCACCACATCGATATCGCCGTCGTTATCGAAGTCGCCAAACGCACAACCGCGCGAGGCGCTGGGCGTGGAGATGCCAGCTCCGGCATTCAGTGAGACATCCTCAAAATGCCCGTTGCGCTGATTGCGATACAACAGCTTCCGCTGAGCGTAGCCCGCCTCGGTCCGCAACTGTTCGACCTCGGGATAAACGTGCCCATTGCAAATCAAAATGTCAGGCCAACCGTCATTATCGAAGTCGAAAAACCCGCAGCCCCATCCCAGAAACTGCGTGTGCATGCCCAATCCACCAGTGAATGTGGCGTCATCAAACTCCGCTCCACCGCGATTATGGTAAAGCGATGGCGTGTCCCCGGCGAAGTTAGTCTTGACGATGTCCAGATTGCCATCCAAGTCATAATCGGCCGCGGACACTCCCATCCCCGCCTGCGGCTTGCCATCCGCGCTCAAGGCACAGCCCGCCTCGATGGCAATGTCGTCGAACTTGCCATTCTTCTTGTTCTGGTAGAGAGCGCTGGCAGTCGAGTCGTTGGCTACATAGATGTCCGGCCAGCCGTCATTGTCAAAGTCGGCGACCAGCACCCCGAGGCCGTAAGTCCCATTGGCCCGCGTGATTCCCGCTGCCTCGGAAACATCCGTAAAGGTCCCGTCTCCATTGTTGTGATAGAGAATGTTCTTCCCACCGTTCAACCCAGGCGGCCCGCAGGCAACCATCACGCTCTTATAAAGACAAGGTCCCGACTCCGGTACCGGCGCCGTAGCCAGATCAAGGTCAATATAGTTAGCGACGAAGAGATCGAGGCGCCCGTCCCGGTCATAATCGACAAACGCGCAGCCCGTTCCCCAGCGCGTCTTTTTCCCGGCAACTCCGGCTTTCTCGCTTACATCGGTAAAAGCTCCATCCCCGTTGTTGTGGTAGAGAACGTTCTTACCGTAGTAGGTCACGAACAAATCTTCGAAGCCATCATTGTCGTAATCTCCGACGCAAACCCCTTGCCCCCAGCCGCTATGGCTCAGTCCAGCTTTGGCAGTCACGTCGGTAAATGTACCGTCGCGATTGTTCTTGAACAGATGAGATGCCGGCTCGTGTCCTGCGGGAAAACCCTCCAGGCGCCACCCGTTCACCAGAAAAATATCGAGCCAGCCGTCATTGTCATAGTCGTAGAACGCCACGCCACAGCCGGTAGTCTCCAGCAGATATTTATTTTTGTGTTCGCCGCCAAAGATGGTTTCGATGTTCAACCCAGCCTCGCTGCCGACACTTACGAAGCTGACGCCTAAATCAATATCCGGCTTCCCCTCCTTTTCCGAAGCGTTGGAAAAAGCCTGCAGGCGAAGCGGACGGGCCAGAGACAGCACATTTTCCAGAGAAAGCACCAGCGCAGACCGGCTCAACGATCGGAGGAACTTGCGGCGTGAGAACTGCAAAAGGAAGTACCTGTATGCCCTTAGCTCGTGCTAGAATTCGCCCTTAATTCTGTAGGACAAGCGCCCGATTTGCAAGCGTCCAGACCTCGACGGGCTAACAGCAACGGAGTTTCGAACGGCTTATTCCAGCACTAGCAGCGCTCTCTGCAGCCGACGCGAACGATTCCGCCGTCTGCAAGCCGCGTTGCTGCTGGCTGTTCTTTCGATCTCCGCATTTGCAGAGAATGCCGGTCTGTCCCTTTCGCGACCGGTGCGCCCCTGGGAATTTCTTTCGGCCGTCGGCACGCAAGCCGGGATGTTCGGCAACGAGGCTGGAACGTTCGAAGCCTGGGTCTACCCGCTTAAGATCCTACGCGACTTCCACCTTGTATTTCATGTCGACGGTCGCGCGGTCGCTGCGGAGTCCTTCGCGCGCACCGTCTCTGTCCAACCGGAAGCCTGCTCGATCCTTTATGCAGGTGACACGTTTCAGGTCCGCGAAACCTTTTTTGTGCCCGTCCATGAACCCGGTGCCGTCGTCCTGATCGAGGTCGAAACCGTGCATCCGCTCGAAATCGAGGCCGTCTTTCAGCGCGATTTTCAGTTAGAATGGCCCGCCGCTCTGGGTGGAACCTATCTCAACTGGGATCTGAACCTCCACGCCTTCAGGATAACCGAAGAACAGAAAAAATTTGCCGCCCTGGTGGGATCGCCAACGGCCGCGCTTTCCGGCGAGGAGTACGCTACCAACTATTCTTCGTCGTCAGAGAACTCATTCCTGCTGGGCCCGACCCCGAAAGGCAAAGCTACGAAAGTGGTCGTGATTGCCGCTTCGGTCAACGGAGTCAAAGAAGCCGAAGACTCGTATCACCGACTCGCCAGCACTTATCCCGAATTGCGGCAGACTTCCTCCGATTATTACAAGCAGTACCTGAATCAAACCGTGAACGTGGTGCTGCCCGACGCACAACTGCAACAAGCCTACGACTGGGCGCGCATCAGCGTGATTCAAGGCATGGTCAGCAATCCCTACCTGGGCACCGGCTTGATCGCAGGCTATCGAACCTCCGGCGACACCGCGCGGCCGGGCTTTGCCTGGTTCTTCGGCCGCGACGCGCTCTGGACTTCATTTGCGCTCAACGCCGAGGGCGACTTCGCCGATACCCGCACCGCACTGGATTTCCTGAGTCACTACCAGCGTGCCGACGGCAAGGTACCGCACGAAATCTCGCAGTCCGCAACTTTGGTCCCATGGTTCACCGATTATCCCTATCCCTACGCCTCGGCTGATGCCACGCCCTTGTACATCGTTGCTACAGATGACTACGTCCGCGAAAGCGGAGACGTCGCCTTCGCCCGCGGTAAGTGGGATAGCCTATGGAAGGCCTACGAATTTCTAAAGTCCACATATAGCACGCAGGGGCTGCCGCAAAACTTCGGCTTCGGCCATGGCTGGGTTGAGGGTGGCCCACTGTTGCCGGTGCAGACCGAGTTGTATCAAAGCGCGCTCGGCGCCGAGGCTCTGCAAGCTCTCTCAAACCTCGCTCATCTGACTGGCAAAGACGACTTGAGTCAGAAATTAGGTGAGGAGTTTGCTTGCCAGAAGAAATTGGTGGATCAAACATTCTGGTCGTCCGGGAAAAAACTCTACGCCTACGCGCTCGGCCCCAACGGCCAACGCATGGAGTCTGCCAGCGTTTTGGCCACAGTTCCGCTCTGGTTCGGTCTTCTCGACCAGGACAACGCGCAGCCGATGATTGACCAATTGGCCGGTGCAGACCACCAAACCGACTGGGGCATGCGCATCATCTCAGCGCAGAATCCCCTGTACGATCCGGGCGGCTATCACTACGGTTCGGCATGGCCACTGTTCACGGGATGGGCTGCGGTCGGCGAATATCGCTATCATCGAGCCCCGCCTGCTTACTTAAACTTGCGTTCCAACTCTCTGCTGGCCCTCGACGGAGCACTGGGGCATATCACGGAGGTTCTTTCCGGTGATTATTACCAACCTCTCTCTACCAGTTCGCCTCATCAGATATGGTCGGCAGCCATGGTGGTCAGCCCGCTCCTGAGAGGGTTGCTCGGCTTGGAGAGCGACGCCACATTGCATCAACTGCGCTTCGCCCCTCACGTGCCGGCCGGATGGAAATCCCTCGAGATCCACAACATTCATGTCGCCGGCGCCATTCTCGATCTTAAGTACAACCGCAACCAAGATGGCATCACGTTAGAAGTGCGGCGTACCGGTTCGGGCGACTGCGCCATAGAATTCTCACCAGCCTTCAGCCCGCGCGCGGAAATCGCCAGCGCGGAAATCAATGGTCGTCCGGTTTCCCTGCGCTTGGAACGCAACCGCGAGGATCAACACGCCACGGTGCGCTTTCCGATTTACAGTGGTCCGGCCACGCTCCATATCCGCCTGCGGAACGACTTTGCCTACGACATTTCCTCGAATCTTCCGCCGCTGGGAGAGCGCAGTCAGGGATTGAGAGTTATTTCCGAGTCGTGGGATCCGAAAGATCAAAGCTTGACACTGAACGTTTCCGGCATTCCCGGAAAGCAATATGATCTGGTCCTGTGGAATTCATCACAGATCGCAAGTGTGGAAGGATCCAAGCTTATCAAAGATGAAAATGGTTCGCGCGTCCGCATTGAGCTGCCTGGAACCGATTATTCTTCCTATGTCGATGGAAAGGTTCTCATCCATTTCCTGACCCGAAGCAGCGGTCCGAAAACCAAGCCAAGGAACCCCTGAAAAGTTCGGTTTCGCTAGCTCCAAGTCACAAGCTGAGCTAGACTTTTACATTCGCCTAATGTCCGATTCATCCTCAAAGGAGGACGTTGCTATGCTCCGCAAATCCGCTGCCGTAGTCTTATTCATCGCCGGTTTTTGTTGCGTTCTTCACTCCCAAACCCAGCCCGTGGACTCGGAAGGCCACCAGTGGTGGCAGCACGCCGTTTTTTACGAGATCTATCCGCGCAGTTTCATGGACAGCAATGGCGACGGCATCGGCGACCTGCCGGGCATCGACTCCAAACTGGATTATCTGAAAAGTCTGGGTGTGGATGCCATCTGGATCACGCCGTGCTACCCATCGCCCCAGGTTGATTTCGGCTATGACGTATCCGATTACGAGAATATCGATCCCATGTACGGCACGCTCGCGGACTTCGATCACTTGGAACAAGCGGCGAAACAACGCGGCATTCGTATCATCATGGATTTCGTAATGAACCACACGTCCGATCAGCACCCATGGTTCATCGATTCCCGATCGTCGCGCACCGCCGCGAAACGCGATTGGTACATGTGGCATGACGGCAAAGGCCCGGGATTGCCTCCGAACAATTGGATTTCAACCTTTGGCGGATCAGCCTGGACATTCGATGCTAAAACCGGGCAATTTTATTATCACTACTTCTATCCGCAGCAGCCCGATTTGAACTGGCACAATCCCGCCGTCCACGACGCCATGTTCGATGTGACCCGCTGGTGGTACAAACGCGGAGTGGCGGGCTTCCGCCTCGATGCCGTGGATACTCTGTTCGAAGACCCCGACCTCCGCGACAATCCGGTCCTTCCTGGGCTGAACAAATACGGCGATCCGAAAGAGCAGGATCTTTACAACACCAAGCTGCCGGAAGTGCATGACGTTCTCCGCGATCTGCGAAAAGTAGCCGACGAACACAATGCCGTACTCATCGGCGAAACCTGGACAAAAGATGTGAACGAGCTCAAACAATATTACGGCGAGCACAACAATGAACTGCAGATGCCAATGGACTTCATGTTCACCAAGGTGGATAAACTTTCACCGCCGGAATTCCGCAGGCAAATTGCGGCAGTCGACTCAGCCGGAGGCTGGCCGGTATTCGTCCTGAGCAATCACGACATCGTGCGTTCGTACGTACGTTACGGCGACGGTCAACACAATCAGGCCATCGCCAAATTGATGGCATCGCTTTATCTGACTCTTCGCGGCACGCCCATCATGTACTACGGCGAGGAAATTGGAATGACAAACAACGACCCGCTACGAAAAGAAGATGTGAAAGACCCGATCGGGCGCGTGGGCTGGCCACAAGAAAAAGGACGCGATGGCGAGCGCACTCCCATGCAGTGGGATGACAGCCTCAACGCAGGCTTTACACGCGGTGCGCCGTGGCTGCCGATTTCCCCCAGTTACAAGACCGTCAATGTCGCCAGCGAACTCAAAGACCCCTCTTCGATCCTTCAGGTCTACCGCAGCTTGCTCACGCTAAGGCGTCAAAATCAAGCCCTGATGGAAGGTGACTACGTCGCTCTTAACGAGAGCGATGCTAACGTGCTCTCCTATCTGAGGCGTTATAAGAATGAGGCCGTGCTGGTGGTGCTGAACATGTCCTCCCAACCGCAGGAGGTAAGCTTCGATCTTGCGCCTCAGGGCTTCAGCGCAAAAAGTGCGCGTACTTTGCTGACCTCGATGGCCCCGGGATCGAAAGTAAGTGCCCTGTCGCACTTCTCGCTGGAACCTTTCTCCTTTTACATCGGAACAGTTTCAAAATGACCCTCACAGTGGAGCAGTTGATCGACTGACGCCGGCGACCAGGTAGGAAGTCGCATTCTGACAGCGCGCCGGTACGTTTGCAGGATGCAGAGAGAAACTACATTTTACTCGAACTGCAAGACGACAATTTCGGGATTCGACCCCAGTCGCAGCGGCGGTCCCCATGTGCCTGCTCCGCTCGAAGTAAAAACCTGCATCTTCCCTATCCGGCTCAGGCCATACACGAACTGACGGTAAATCCGCCGCGCTATCCAACTCCAGGGTATGAACTGTCCAAGGTGCGTATGGCCGGAAAGTTGCAATGAAACACCCGCGGCCTCCGCAATTTCCGGATGATCGGGTGCGTGTGTCAGTAGAATGCTGGCACGCTCCCGGTCCAAACGAATGCCGTGCAGCGCGGATGCAAAAGACCTGCGCTGAGACGCATTCCGGTACGGTACACCAGCAATCTGCAGGCCGTCGACATCGACCTTCTCATTGTTGAGCACCCGTACCCCAGTCGCCGCAATGGCATGCAGATATTTGCTTTCATCCCGGAATTGCTCGTGATTTCCTGCGACGAAATAAACACCATGCGGCGCTGTTGTTAGCTGATTCAGTGGCTCTGCTGCTCGCGCCGCATCGATGGCGGTGCCGTCATACAAGTCGCCAGCAATAAAAATTGCATGTGGCTGTTCGTGCAAAATCTTGGCGACCATACGCCGCAGAAAATTGCCGTTGCGCACATGTCCTAAATGCAGATCGCTGATCAGCGCCGCTTTTCGCCCACTCCATGTGGCTGGTAGGTTCGCGAGCCGCACTTTGGTCCGCGTGACTCGTGTCCAGCTTGCATTGAAAACCCCGTAGAGCCCAGCCAATATCGCAACTCCGAACAACAGTTCGGTTATTCGATGGAAGTTCGGGTTCAGCCCGGCCAGAAGTGCGAACGCGAAAATAATCCAGCTGCAAGCTGCCGCAATAACGAGGAAACTCAGCAGACCCGCCCAAACCGCAGCCATCCTGTAAAACGCGCGCACAGCAGCGTTGGTGTAGCGAAACGCAAATAGCGAAGCAGGGACGAATGTTATTGAGAGGAAGCCGAGAACTAGTTTCATCCACAGTGGTCCGGCAGTGTGTCCCTTTACCGACGAAAATGTCCACGTCTGGTAGAGAAGAAAATGCGTCAAAAACAGGACGGACTGCAAAATTAAAACAAAAATGATTAAGCGTCTTCTAAGTCTCACCCTGAATTGGATTCCCCAACCACGCAGATCGTTAACTTATTTTGCTAAGCTCGAGTTAGACGGATGCGAAAAGCGATTCAATTGTACTCAGAGCGTGCGTTCAGCTCGCCTACTCTTCTCCTCTGAATCGGTGAATTTGTCGACGGTCGCGTTTGGAAGGCCTACTCTCCGGCGCTGGACTGAAACTCATGCCCGCCCTACGCTCTTGAGTGGCCTTTAAGCGCAATTCACGGCTCGATTCGGTTTCGCGATAGAGCGTCTGAGCTACCGGCGCCGGACCGCGTACATCGCTCAGAAGAAGCACTTCCACTTCAAAATCGCCGCCCTCGGTCCTGATCTGGAGGAGGTCACCAACGTGGACCTCGCGTGCAGCCTTCACCGGTTGCTTGCTGCAGTGAATCCTGCCGAGTTCACAGGCTCGCGCAGCCAAGGTGCGCGTTTTAAAAAATCGTGCGGCCCAAAGCCACTTGTCCATCCGAACGCCGGGCATGATTTATCTTAATAGCACGAATGCAAGTACGCCGTTTCATCCTGCGAGTTTTCTAAACATGCCGGAACTCCCCGACATCGAGGCTTACATTCACGCGCTTGAACCACGGATCATGGCGCAACCGATCCAGCAAATACGGTTGGCGAGCCCTTTCCTGCTTCGTACGGCAGAACCACCACTTACAAATCTGGAAGGCCGTATCGTGCGCGAACTGCGGCGAATCGGCAAGCGCATTGCCATCGGAGTAGAAGGCGATCTTTGGCTGGTGCTGCACTTGATGATTGCCGGCCGCCTGCACTGGCGAGCGCCAGGAACAAAGCTTGCCGGACGCCAGAGCCGGGCGGCTTTCGATTTTTCCCACGGCTCTCTCGTGCTCACGGAAGCTGGCACAAAGCATCGCGCATCACTATATGTCCTCATTGGCGAGCAGGCCTTGCAATCCATCGATCCTGGCGGAATCGACGTCCTGTCCAGCAATCTCACCTCGTTTCGCGACGCGCTGGCGGCCGAAAACCGCACTCTCAAGCGGGCTCTCACCGATCCCCGCATACTCAGCGGCATAGGCAACGCTTATTCGGACGAGATTTTGCACGCTGCCCAATTGTCTCCAATCGCCCTGACGCAAAAACTTAAACCGGATGAGTGGCAACGATTGTTCACTGCGACCCACGATACTCTCACCCTCTGGATGAACCGGCTGCGCGCAGAAGCAGACAGCAGCTTTCCGGAAAAAGTAACCGCTTTTCGCAAAGGTATGGCGGTGCACGGACGTTACGGGGAATCGTGCCCAAGGTGCGGCGAAAAGATTCAGCGGATTCGTTATGCTGACAACGAAACCAACTATTGCGCTCGCTGCCAAACCAGTGGAAAACTTCTGGCGGATCGCAGTCTGTCCCGGCTCTTGAAATCCGACTGGCCGCGAACGCTAGATGAACTTGAGGCTCTAAAGCGTAGGTAGCAGTGGATACAACGCCGAAGTCTTAGAACCTGGTGGAGCTAGTCGGGCTCGAACCGACGACCTCATCGTTGCGAACGATGCGCTCTCCCAACTGAGCTATAGCCCCACGTGTGCGCAAACTGCGAAGCAACCCTGTAATTTTATCAGTGTTCGCGTGCCTCGGCCACATGCCATCCATTGCTCGATTTACGGCCTGCGCCTTCCCTTTGCGCCCTGCTTCGCGCTATAGTCTGTGTCCGGTCTTTTGGAGGCTTCCATGGCTGCTCATACCAAACCCGAAGGCAAAGTCAGGAGTTTCGGTCAAAATATCGAAAGCGATCTGGCTTCCAGATTCTTGCGTGTGGTGGAAACTGCGGCCATTGCCTCCGCCCGCACCATGGGCCAAGGCGAGCGCAAACTCTCCGACCAGGTTGCCACCGAGGCCATGCGCCAAACCATGGACAGCATTCCCATGCGCGGTACTATCGTGATCGGCGAAGGCGAGCGTGACGAAGCTCCCATGCTCTACATCGGAGAAAAAGTGGGCGCGGAGTTTCCTGACGGCACCGAAGTGCCGGAGGTCGACATTGCAGTCGATCCTCTCGAAGGAACCAATCTTTGCGCCACCGGAGCTCCCGGTTCCATTACTGTGCTAGCCGCCTCCGAACGCGGCGGACTGCTGAACGCTCCCGACTGCTATATGGAAAAAATCGTGGTCGGGCCTTCCTGCAAGGATGCCGTCGAACTTGACGCGCCCGTCGCCGAGAACCTTAGGAATATTGCCAAACGAATGGAGCGCGATGTAGAGGACCTAGTAGTGATCGTGCTCGATCGCCCACGCCACGAAAAGCTCATCGCCGATATCCGCGCCGCCGGCGCCCGCATTCGCCTCATCGGAGACGGTGATCTCTCCGCCGGCATCGCCGCTGCCGTCATCGGCACTGGAGTACACGCCGTCATGGGCTCGGGCGGCGCTCCGGAAGGCGTGATCACGGCCGCCGCGATTCGCTGTTTGAACGGATACATGCTCGGCCGCCTGGTCATCGATAAGCCCGAACTGGAAGAGCGCATCGCCCGCATGGGCATCAAGGACAAGAACAGAATTTATGAAGCCGAGGACCTCGCTCCCGGCAAGCAATTGATCTTCGCCGCTACCGGCGTAACCGAAGGCGCGTTGCTCAAAGGCGTCCGCTTCTTCGGCGAAGGCACCCGAACCTCGTCGGTCATCCTGACCTACCGCACCGGCAAAGTGCGCTTCATCGACAGCATCCATCTGGAAAAAGGCCCGGACGTGAAGGTGCGCTTCGCGTAACTGACGGTCGTTACTTGTTTCTCTTGACTGCCTACCACGCGTTTTACCTTGAGGTCGCCCGAAGTGAGGGCGTGCCCTTGGCAACACTCGACCGTGCTCTACGCGCTGCGGCCCCGCGGGCGGGCGTCGATCTGCTTTCCTAGATTCAAAAGCCTATCCGGAACTTCTGTTTTTGATGTCGATGTCGATTTTCGATCTGTGTCCTTTGTGGTTCTAGCATTTGCACTTCATTACTCAAATTGCTTCTTCACGTCCGCCGGAACCTTCGGTTTTGAAGGAAAATCTTGCGAGAACCCCTTGAACAGCGCCACCGTTTTCTCGGCTCGCTTCGTCCCGTCGTGCACCGCGATCTTGTGTACCCTGTCCGGCTCGTAGCCTTCCCACAGCGAAACCCCAGCGTAAGCGCCGTCTTTGCGCAGAATGTAATAGATCATGTCGACGAATCGCAGCTTGGCCATGTCACCGTTGTAATTGCGCACGATGCGTTTGAGCGCCTCCGTCCCCGCGTCGAACGGCGACATGCCGTGGCGCATGTTTTCGACGATGGTGTGCGCCCCCGCCACCTTAATGTTTTCCTCCCCGCTGCCGGTCGCGCCCGCCGAGCCCACGTCCTGATCGGTATAGCAGCCGGCTCCAATGATAGGAGAATCGCCCAAGCGTCCCGGCAGTTTGTAAGCCAGGCCGCTGGTCGTAGTGCAGCCCGAGATCTCGCCCTTTTCGTTCAAGGCCGAACAATGAATCGTACCGGTCGGCGGAAACAGAACTTTGTGTACGGCCTCCTCTCGCAGTTCGGGAGCGACGCCCAGCTCGGCCGCCCGCTCTTCCAGCCGGCGAAAACGTTCCTGCATCATATCGGCTTGTGGCTTGGTATCCGGCGCCTGCCAATGCGGATCATCCAACCCCGGTCCCCACCAATCCTCGGTCGAGTGAAACTCCTTCCAAAGCAGCCAGATCTTGCGCGAATGTTCGGTCAGCAAGTTCTCACGCGGAAAGCCCACGGCCACCGCAAACCGTTCCGCCCCCTCGCCCACCAGCATCACGTGCCCCGTATGCTCCATAACCGCTTTCGAAACCAGCGAAACGTTCTTGATATTGCGCACCCCACCGACCGAACCCGCCCGCCGCGTAGGCCCATGCATGCAGCAGGCATCGAGTTCGACGACGCCTTCTTCATTAGGCAAGCCACCAAGCCCAACGCTGGTGTCATTCGGATCATCTTCTGGCCCCTTCACCACCCGCAGCGCCGCGTCCAACGTGTCTCCCCCGCCAGCCAGAAATGCGTAAGCGTCATCCAGATAGTTGAACCCATTGTTCGCACAAACAATAATCGGACGCTTCCCGCCGCTTGAGTTTGCGTCAGTCTTGTTTGCCGAATGCTCTGTGCTCGATTGACCCTGACTCTGTTGCCCGTGCAAACCCAGCGACAGTGAACCCACGACAGCGGTAGTAAGAAAGTCGCGCCGCGAAACCGTCATCAATCCCTCCCTGAAAATGAATGCTGGCAAGCGTCCGCCAGCATAGCATGCGGAAGAGATTCATCCTCCTTTGATCGTGAGAGGACGGGTCCCCGACCGGCCCAGGTGTGGCGCGGACGCTCCTGCCCTCGTGCCTGCCGGCGGCCATGTGTTGGGAGCACATGTTTCGGGAAGGGCATGGCTTCAGCCATGCCGCCCAGCCGCAAATCCCGACTCAGGCCCCGCAGGGACCAACGATCTCGCCTAGCGAATTTAGGCGCACAGTCTTGGTTTGATCAGTGCGGGTTCGATCAGGGCGCCAGGAATCCTAGCGTGCACATATTCTGGTGCAAAAAATACCTCAAAAAAAACTCTCAATTCCGCGCAAAATATAGAAAACAAAAGACCGAAGATTTTTCTGCCTCCTAGATCTATGGTTCTTAAGGTAGTTACAGGCAAAATCTTGGAAACATTGGAGTTATGTGCTGTTCGACGGCCTTCGTCTTCACGACGATTGGCCGACTCGGTCTCTCGGAAGGTGCCGGGGCTGAGGCAATCGATAAGTTGTCAAGGATTGTATATTATCTTCTAGATAACATTTGTTCTTATAGGTTATCGCAAATGAAAGCGGAAGATCAAGAGCAAAGTGGCTAGGGCGGCTGATCGGGTTCAATTGTCGCTACACCCTTGGATGACGGCTGAAGGGTCCCAGCCTTCGCAAAGTACGCGAAAGGCTCGGCCACCCGCCAGGGGTCGTGAGTTTTCTCTCTCAGCATAACCGCGTAATCTTCCTCAGCAGGGCTTCTGCCTTTTGCGGGTTCAGCAGTTCTTCTGGTGCTGCTGTAACGATGCGGGCCGCCTGCCCTGATTTCTTAATACGCTTTCTGAATCCTTGGTCACAGGTGAGAAACGACAGCGACGGTTCACCTAAATAGACCAGTTGTTCCGCATCGATAATGTCGTTCTGATTCTTCAGGCTCAACGGGTTGTAATCCGCTATCTTTAGTGCCGTTTGAAGCTTAGATTCTTCATACTCGTGATATGCGCTTAGAGCGGTCACGATTTCCCCGATGGGCCTGGAACCAGGTTCGGCCTGTACGCTATCGGCCAACGCATGAAACCATGCTTCTGTTGTGTCGAATCGGTTGCTCTTGGCGTACGCGGCTTTGGCCTGAAAAGTTTGCGCAGCCTTCAGCTTCAGGTCGACCATGAACTTCTTGTGCTTCGCCGCTTCTGTTCGAAGATCCTCAACTGATTCAGTATTCAAACACACGGTGAAAGAATCCTGCATGTTCTTCGTAAATCCATCATCAATCACCGGCTGCCCAAAAAGAGACCGGACAAAGTCGTAGGACGCGGGTAGGAGCCAAGCATGTTGTGCGTTCGTCCAATTGCGAACGGCGCGAATCTGGCGCAGGACAAGGTCTCCATGTGGGTCGGCGAGCTGCTTCATGACTTCGAAGGCGCTCAGCGGGGAATGGACAATCCTTCCCTTGAGTTCTGCCGGCAGGGTAGCCGTCTCGAAGGCCGTGCCAAAATAGCGGAAGGCATTCGTATCCAGATAAACGTGTATGTCCATAGATCGCAAGCACCGCCCTGTCGTCGCTCTCCAGCTTCGTTACTTTCCTGTTTTCCCTTTTGCGGTATTCTCGGCGACGCTGAAAGATTCACCCTCCATCAATTGATACGAATGGGATTCCGTAGGACACGACATACCTGCCTTTGTTTTGGTGGGAGAATCCGTTATTAGGACGCTGCCCGTGTGAAAGTCGATCTCCAACGTATGCGCTATCTGGCAAAGTCCGCCGATCGAACGAGCGGTCAGCCCATCAGCACGCCAGCTAATGACGTCATATTCGTTGTCCTCAGGCAGAACCTGAAAGCCGACATTCGGGATGACCGTCGCCCCTGTTTCGTGGCACCGACTCTTCGGTATGTATGTCCCGGCCTTATCGCAACTGATCTCCGAGACAGCAAAACCAGCTAATTTGTTTCCTTTGTCGACGGCAACCCAGTGACCGGTCGCGTACGCGCTGACAATTGGCTTGGTGCTGAACCGCACGGCGTTTGCTGGCGCCTCCGGGAGGGTGGGGATTAGCTCGACGGAATTCTGCCCGAAAGTCAGAGACGCGGAGAGAGCAAAGACTAGAATTGTGAAGTCCTTCATAGTGTTCTGCTAAGTTTATACAATGCGGGGCCCGGAAATGGATGTTACTGACGCTAAGGCCAATTGTGCCGAAGTCTGTTTAGAAGATTTTGTCAAGGGTCCCCACAAACCATATATCTTAGGAGACAAGAAACAGTTCCGCCCCTTGCTATCTAGATTTTGCGCACAACAGAGCATTTTTGGATTAGTGAAACGCGAAATCGAAACACCCAAACCCCGGACGAGGCGTCCGGGCTACGTGGATGTTAACCAGATTCAGGAGGCAGCGAGCATCCCGCCTTTGCTTTGATCGGCGCGGAACCGCAGCAGGGCTGCGATATTTCCGGCACGATCGAAGTCGGGGTCGTCTTTCACGTAAAACAATTCGATGTCGCGACGGATGGCCGCCGAAATGATGGCGTCGGTTACGTCTTCAATCTCGCGAGTGTCGTGATTGCAAGCCGGACATTTTGGCACCATGTGCGCGTCGAGGTGGCCGCAGTTTGTACACTCCACCGCCGGATGGGAAAACTTGTCGCCGATCAGCAAGGTCTGTACTTCGCCCAACTCCAGCGACTTTAACACCCGGCGCAGGCCGGTTACTCCGCGGGCATTACTTTTGGCCTGACTGATCGCTTCCCGCGCCAGTTCTTGGCGGCGCTGCTCCAGTGACTCGCGCAGGATGCGGGCGCCTTGCTCACGTATCTGCTCGTTCGTTATACGACTGAGATCTGCGGGGAAGTGGCCCAGCAGCCGTTGCCTCACATAGGGATGCAGTTGGGGTTCGAGTTCGTGCCAACTGGTATCGTGGCAGCCGATGATCAACTTTTCATAAAGGCCTTTTTCGAGAGCGGCGCTCAAGTTCTCGGCCACGTTTTTGAAATGGTGCAGGGCTTCGTCATTGACACGGCGCTGAGCGTGGCCGCCGTCGTATCCGGCGTAACCGTCGCTGCGGCCCTGACGAACTGGCAGTGTGCGAAACATCCCTTCACGCTCCTTCAGCTCATCCAGGCGGAGATCGAAGAAACGGGCCTTGTGGCGATCGACCAGCGCGACCCACAGCCGAGGCTGTGCGCCCAGTAGCACCGCCAGCGGCTTCAAATGGAATTGGCGGTTTACAAAGAGCTGAGTTCCCGGGAGTTGCGATGGCAGGTCGAACTCGCGCCAGAAATTGCGGCTGCCGCAGGCAAACACTGCCCGGGCGTGGGCCTGATTGCCATGCAGATTCTCGGCCATTTCGAGGATGCGATTCAGGTCGGCGCGGGTGCTGCCGTTCCTGCTGTTCTTCTCCGCCTCGCGCAGCGCCTTGCGAACCAGATCCTTGGCCTGGATGGCTTCCTCGCGATGAGACTTGTTCTGCGGGGCGGGCGGTTCGAAATAGAAGCTGAGGGCCCAGCCTTCATTCCCGGTAGTATGGAATTGAGCCAGCTCACGGATTTCTTCGCGGGTAATCATCACGATTTCTCCTGAGTGCTGTTGATAATGTCAACCCTTTGCGGACGCCGGAATTAGCCGGTCCGGCTTTGACTTGAAGCGGTTGGCGAGCGGGGCCAGGTGGCGCAAATGTTCACGCGCCAACTCGATGGAACATCGCACCTCGTCCGGCTTACGGTCGGTGATGACGCCGATTTCATCCAGCGAAAATCCCTCGATGGCGTGCAGGATGAAGGCTTCGCGATCGGGGCGGCTGGCCCCCTCGAGGGCAAATTGCACCAGCGTGACCATCTCGTCAGAGGATGCGATGTCTTCGGGGGTTGAGGTACGGCGGTCTGCAATCACGCTTTCCCCGGTCAGAGTTTCGTCCGGCTGATGGAACTGGAGTTCAGGCTCGTCGCTGGCGCGGACGTTCTGGCGGCGGGCAGAATCCTCCAGGTGAACGGAAAGCAAACTTTCAGGGCTGCGGGCGGAAAGATCATCGATCGATCGCAGCGCCAGGCGGTAAAGCCACGGCTCCAGCGCCAGACTTTCCGGCTTCTCGGCTCCATTGACGCCGTTGCTTAACGCGCGCGCGATGGCTTCGTCGATGACTTCTTCCTTGGTGACGCTATCGGGAGTGATCTCTTCGGCAGTTTCGCGGAAATAGAGTTCGCGCTCGACGAAGCGCTCCAGGCGGCCGAGGCTGGCGTTGACATAAGAGCGGATGTCGTCGGAGGAAGCCGTCGGCACGCGCACGGCTGCGACTGTATCTTCGAATGCAACCTGTGACTGGGGACGGAAATCCGCCACCCGGCGACGCTGCCATTTATGCGAGTTGCGCAACAGGTCTTTGTGTTTGCTGATCTGCTGCAGCAAGTCGTCGAAGGCGGCCTTCACCGCCGAGGATGCGGTCGAAGCGGATTTCTGTACCGCCATCTGGCCGGAGGGCAGGCGCAGGTTCAGGGACACGGTGGTTCCCTCGCGCGGCGAATTCTGCTCCACAACTCCTTTCAGATGCACCAGTTCAGGGCGGAAAACCTGCAACCGCTTACGCAGCTTTTCCACCAGGTGGTTGATGTCTTTTTCGATGTCTGGAGTTTTGCGGTCTCTATAGCTGATGTGGACATTCATGCTCAGGCCTCGGATCACGGATGAGATTCCGTGAAGAATTCCGGTTCCTTACAAGCCAATTCTACACCCGCTGCAAGAATGTGAAACGCTAAATAAGGAGTGTAAATTGTGATGGCTGCACTTGCGGAGGCACACGGGGAGGTTTGCGACGGATGTTTCTGTCCGGGCCGCTGGGCCCCAAGCGCTTGATGGAGATCATGTACATACATGCGTATTGACAGCGGCGGGCAGTTCCTGTTATGGTCGTTATGTGCTGGCTACCGGCCATGCGTTTTGAATGGGACGAGAACAAAAATCGGCAGAACCTGCTCAAGCATGGTGTTCGCTTTGAGACCGCGGTTCTTGTTTTCGATGATCCCTGCGCGCTGACGCAGCGCGACCAATCATCCGACGATGAAGAACGATGGATCACGCTAGGAGCCGTCCGCACCGGAGTTGTGCTTTTTGTGGTGCACACTTGGTGGGGGAAGAGTGGCGAGGAAGTAATCCGCGTTATTTCGGCCCGGGCCGCGACGCCGCGCGAAAGGAGAAGATATGAGGAAGCTCAGCAGAGAACAAAGGAGAGACATCGCCGCCATCGCAGCCCAGAAAGAGGAAGACATTGATCTTTCCGAGATGCCTGAAATCGTGGACTGGAGCGGTGCCGAGATCGGCAAGTTTTACCGGCCACCCAAGAAATCCGTAACCATGCGGCTGGACCAAGATGTGCTCGATTGGCTGAAGGGGTACGGCAAGGGCTATCAGACCAAGGTAAATTTGCTGTTGAGGCACGCCATGGCGAGTGCGGGAGAACGACCTCGGAAAAGAGTCCGGCAACCACACACCTCTTCGTAGGCACAAGCGTGAGGAAAAATGTCCTTTCTGCGAAACCCCCATAAGGGTTGGGAGAACGAGCATCTCGCGTTGTTTCTGCTTTCGCGCATCTCATTTGTTTCCAACCCAGTAACGGTGGCCGATGATGTTGGATCGGATTTCTTTTGCACGCTGTTTGAGGTGGGCGAGCGAGATACTTTGTTTCCGCGCAGTTCCTTCGCCATTCAGGTCAAGAGTTCTAAGGACAGGATCGACCCAACTGGAAAAATCAAATACTTTGAAAAACTCGAATTGCCCTTTTTCGTCGGCGTAATAGATCAAAAGCACCTTAGACTGTCCATCTATTCTGGTGAATATCTTCCCATATTTTTTTCACACTACGGAATACCCCAGGACCTTAAACTCTCGCTGGAAGACACCCCGGTTACCTTCGAGAACTACTGTGAGGTCAGGCCAGAGGGCAAGTACATTCTGCGAATGCCGCACTTGCTGGATTTGGAAGCCCAGGAGGACAAAGATGCAATCGTTGACAAAGGGCGGTGTCTCATTCAGCTCTGTTTCAGAATGCTTCAAAACATCTCGTCTAGACACAATTGTGAATACGTCTTCCACCTTGGAAATGACAGGGTTGCAATCTTTGCGGGGCCCGGCTCTGCACAAACCTTCAGGAACAATTTCTACTACCGGCTTGCAGAAGCCTTTTGCAACTTCGAGTGGCTGTACAAGTCTAGTCCGCAACAATTTCCGATCACCGAGTACCGAACGTACGAGCGGTCCTACCTCGATCTAAAGGAAAAGACAGACCAGATTCCAAGCCTGGTCGAAGAGATGTACCAAAGGATAAAGCAGCTGTTAACAAACACCGAAATTGACGGCTGAAGTCCTCGCACCGCACCCCCGATTGTGAAATCCGCACTACACCGCAACCGTGACCGAGGTTTCCGTGCGCGTCACCGGTCGGTACAGGGTGTCGCGCTCAATCGGTTCTCTTCCGGCTTGGCGGATCAGGCGAACTAATTCTTCGCGGCGCATGCCTTGTGGGGTGGTCGCGCCGGCGTCGTGGTAAATCTTTTCTTCAATAACGGTTCCGTCAATGTCGTCCGCGCCGAAGCGCAGCGCGATCTGCGCGATCTTGGCGGTCATCATCTGCCAATACGCTTTGACGTGCGGGAAGTTGTCGAGCACCAGGCGGCTGACGGCAATTTGCTTGATGTCGAGCATCCCCGTGGTTTTCGGCAGATGCTGCAGCGGGGTGTTGTCGGGATGGAAAGCCAACGGGATGAAGGTTTGGAAGCCACCGGTTTCATCCTGCAGGCTGCGCAGCTTGAGCAGGTGGTCGACGCGGTCTTCGTCGTTTTCCACGTGGCCGTAGAGCATGGTCGCGTTGGATTTCAGACCGATCTGGTGGGCGAGTTTCGCGGTCTCGAGCCATTGGTCGCCGTCGATTTTGTGATCGCAGATGATGTGGCGGACGCGGTCGGCGAAAATTTCGGCGCCGCCGCCAGGGAGTGAGTCTACGCCCGCGGCCTGCAATTGCTCGAGCGTCTCGCGAATAGAAAGCTTGGCGCGCTTGGCCAGATAGGCGACCTCCACCATGGTGAAAGCCTTCAGATGGACTTGCGGGAAGCGCTGCTTAAGGCCGGAAATCAGGTCGAGGAAGTATTGAAATGGCAGATCGGGATGCAGGCCGCCGACGATGTGGAATTCCGTCACCGCTTCGCTGTAGCCAGAGGCCGCCGTCTGGAAGGCTTCTTCCAGTGCCATGGTGTAAGCGCCGGACGTGTCTTTTTTCCGTCCAAAGGCGCAGAGCCGGCAGGCGGCTACGCAAACATTTGTCGGATTGATGTGGCGGTTGACGTTGAAGTACGTTTTATCGCCATGCATGCGCTCACGCACGGAATTCGCCAGCCAGCCAACCGCGAGGATGTCTGGGGAACGGTAGAGCGCGAGTGCGTCGTCCGCATTCAAGCGCTCATGGGCCAGGACTTTGTCCTTCACGGCATCAAGGCGACGGTCGTCACTCTGAAATGGGTGGCTCGGGGATGGCTGCGTGCTGGGCATTGGTTTGATCATAGCGCACTGAAGTAGCGGAAGTCACAGTGGCAATTTTCCCCAGAATGGGACGGGGTTTACTATTTGGTACTGGTCCCCCCTCCCCTCCTTCTGTGCTGCAAAATCTTTAAAACAAAGGATTTATTTTATCACTATGTGCTAGATCTTTGAGTTTAAAGGAGTTACGGGCAAAATCTAGAGAACACGGGAGTTACGGGTCTCTACACCTTGGCTCCGGTTCCGTTTTGGAACTGCGCCACAGCCGGAAAACAGTAAATGTCGCCCTAGCTCTTGAAGGATGGATTGGGGGAGTCGCATATGGAGCCCGGTCGACAAGCCACACAAGCGCCTGAGTCCGGCTGTCAAGGACCGATTATTACCTGTAGATAATGTACTTAATTAAGGTTATCTAAGATGAAGAAGGTAGTCAACAAAAAACGGGCTGGCCGCAGATTGGGCTCTGGAGTTGAAAGTCTCGAACCCACCATCCGCGAAGGACGCGACGAAGGGCGTTACTGGACTAGTCATCAGTTGAATGTCACTACGGTGAAACGGTGACGAAATTACGGGATGTGCAGTATTGCGAACGCAAGACTTTCACACTATTAGTCATGCGGAGTGCGTACGTACAACCCAAATGGAGCCGCGCTTACTTCTATGCAGGAGTTCCGCCCATGTTTCGCGCCACTTCTCGTCTCATGCTGCTGGCCCTGGCCGCGCTAGTCCCTGCCGCCTTTTCTCAGGTGGTGAGCTTTTCAAAATCTGAGGTTCCGAATTACTCGTCGTACCATGCCGATTTCAACTCTGATGGCAGAGAGGACCTCATCATGGCAGCTTACGCGTCCGCTAACTGCCCGAGCTCGGATTTCGCCTTAGTTCTGTCCACGGTAGATGGTGCATACGCTCCGCCTGTATGCTATGCCCTGCCCAGCGGTTCGGCTTCCTATTTTGCTATCGGAGATTTTAATAACGATGGCAATCCCGATCTAATTGTCGGCAATGGGACCAAAACACTGTATGAGTATCTTGGAAGTCCTTCGGGTGCTTTGCATATGCACGCCACGCTTGATCTGCCGATCTCCCTCTACGGGATTGTCGCGGCCGACGTAAATCACGATGGAAAGATCGATCTGGTCTTCGACGGCGATGATACGAATCTGCATGTTTGGTTTGGTAATGGCGATGGTACCTTCACATCTGGTCCGAGCAGTCACATCGATGTTCCCGGCTATCTCTCAGTCGGAGATTTCGACGGCGACGGGAATGCTGACGTTGTCAGTCAGTTCAATGAAGAGGGCAACGCCATCCAGGTACTTTACGGGGACGGAGCCGGGCATTTCACGGCCACTCCGTATTTCAGCGACGACACGTTCTACGCTACTTACGACTTGAATGGCGACGGCCGCATGGACCTGCTCGAGGATCCGAACAATTTTTCCATCAATGGCACTACCTATCACAAGACTGTGAAAGTACGCTATGGGAATGCCAACCGCACATTTACCACCCGCAAGATCAAGCTGGCGAACTGTACTGCTTCGGGCTTTCCGCCTGCTATTGCGGATTTCAATGGCGACGGGATTAATGATATTGCCGTCGTCGAAGCTTCGGACTGCCACGGCGACGGACCCGATACTTTCAATGTGATGCTGGGCAATGGCGATGGCACTTACCAGCCGGAACAAGTGATCTACACCGGCACCAGTTCTGAGTTTTTATACGCGACTTTTCCGCTGAGAGGTAATCGAGACAGCAAGGCGGATCTTTTGCTGTTCGACCAGTATCCTTCTATTACAACTTCATTGTTGTTTGAAAACACTACGACTGGCAACTTTCCGGGTTGCAGCCCGCCAGACAGCTTTACTGGAATTACTCTGTGTTCTCCGACCACTACGGTCGTGGAGTCATCGCCGGTTAAGTTCAGTATTGGCGCCGCGAATCAGACGCCGGGTCGCGACGTGCAGGTTTGGGTTGATGGCAAGAAGGTTGGCCAAAATCTGAAAGGCGCATTTTCGTATTACACCTTTCTCGATGCCAGCTACAATCTATCGTCGGGAAGGCATAGCGTAACTGTGTATTCCGCGGGATGGGACAACCTGCTGGAAAGTTTCACTTTTCCGCTCACCGTGGGCAGCACGTCTTGCGCGCCTCCGGATTCTCCCGGCGTGAACGTTTGCAGTCCGCTCAATAAGTCCACTGTGGACTCGCCCGTGCTGGCTTGGGCCCGGGGGGACAGTGACCGGACATATCTCCCGCATGGAAGTCTGGGTAGACGGCGTCAGGAAGTACTCGAACCATGGCTCGAATATGCTGAAGACTAAAATCTCTCTGGCTTCCGGCACACACAAGTTCGCTTACTACGTCGTTAATAGTGCGGGACAGAAATGGGAGCAGACGGTGCACGCAACTGTGCCCTAATCGGTGCTTCGCGGGTGCGGTTAAAGCTGCGATTCTGGTCGCGGTCGCGCCCACCCTTTTCGCAGAGAACGCGAAAAAGGGTGGGGCACCCGAAGAGCCGGTATCATGAAGTTCCTTCTTGCAATTCTTGACCTAGCGTCGTAGAGACAGCAATCGAGTTTTGGTTTAGCATCCTCAAGAAGATTCGTCCCCCGATTTCAAGCGTTTTGGCCCAAAAGGCGGCGATGCTGCACCCCGGAGCGGGTCATCGTAATCTAAGATTTCGAACGTATGGCAGACAACGCCGAAACTCACGACGACGCGGTGGCCGGGGTTACTGCGCATGCCGCCGAACCAGCGTTACCCCCTTCCGAGGTGTGGCGGCCTAAGGTCAACCCCTGGTTGATTGCGGTGGTGGTCGCTTTGGCGGCGTTCATGGAGGTGCTCGACACAAGCATTGCCAACGTGGCGCTGCCCTATATTGCGGGTAATCTTGGAGCTACCAACGAGCAGAGCACTTGGGTGCTCACTTCTTATCTGGTCTCGAATGCGATTGTTCTGCCGATCAGCGGATGGTTTGCCAGTGTACTGGGGCGCAAGTGGTTTTTCATGACGTGTCTGGCGATTTTTACTGTGAGCTCCCTCTTGTGCGGGTTCGCGCCGAGCCTGGGAGCGATCATCGTGTTTCGTATCCTGCAAGGCCTTGGCGGGGGCGGGCTTCAGCCAATAGCGCAAGCGATTCTGGCAGACACGTTTCCTCCCGACCAGCGCGGCCTGGCCTTCGCGCTCTACGGAATCACCGTCATCGTAGCGCCTACGGTTGGGCCAACCCTGGGCGGCTGGATCACGGATAACTACACGTGGCGCTGGATCTTTTTCATCAACGGGCCGGTGGGGATTCTGGCGCTGTTTCTGGTTTACCGGTTGATCGAAGACCCGCCTTGGGCGAAGCGCGTTCAGGGCGCACTTGCGAGGTTCGATTACGTCGGCGTGTCTCTGCTGGTCCTGGGTGTGGGTGCTCTGCAGATCATGCTTGACAAGGGCCAGGAGGACGATTGGTTCGGCTCTCGTTTCATCCTGACGCTCGCCATCCTTGCAGTTGTAGGTCTGGTGTCGGTGGTTATCTGGGAGTGGTTTTACAAGAGTCCGATCATTGACGTTCGCATGTTCAAGAACTTGAACTTCCTGAGCGCGAACGGCATGATGTTTGTGCTCGGGCTCATGCTGTTCTCCAGCCTGGTAATGATGCCTCTGTTCCTGCAATCGCTGATGGGCTACACGGCGGAGTCGGCGGGCTTGGTGCTTTCCGGGGGCGGCGTTCTGCTGTTGATTCTGATGCCGATCGTGGGGTTTCTCTCCTCCAAGGTCCAGGCCCGCTACCTGGTTGCGTTTGGCTGGTTGACTCTCTCGATTGGCATGTACTATTCCACCCAACAGCTCGACCTTCAAATCAGCTTCTGGAGCGCGAGCAAGCTGCGCCTGCTGCAGGTGTTTGGCTTGGGTTTTCTGTTCGTCCCCATCAATCTGACCTCGTATGTGGGAATGCCGATCGAGAAAAGCGGCAGTGTTGCTGGTCTGGTCAACTTTATGCGCAATATCGGCAGCAGCGTCGGAACCTCGATGGTCACCACGCTGATTGCACGCCGAGCTCAATTCCATCAAGTGTACCTGGTGGCGCATGTCACCGCGGGACGGCCTAGCTTTGCTGGGGCGGCTGCGGCTCTGGCCGCACGCCTTGTCGCATCGGGGGTTGACGCGGAGCGGGCGGCGAGACAGGCTTATGGGTTGGTTTATCGGTCGGTGATTGGCCAGGCGAATACGTTAGCCTACATTGACACTTATCGAGTCTTGGCGATAGGAGCGGCGATAATGTTTGTGGTTTCGTTCGCGTTGAAGAAGAATGACCCCAGCGGACGCAACGTCGTGGTGGAGTAACAGCGATATGCGCCATGTTGAAAGCTCGCATCCGCCGTGTGATCTTCCGGGGCGGGGAGATTAGTTCGGGAGGAATATTCATGATCCGAGTGCTCACGATCGAGCGTGAATACGGAAGTGGGGGCGCGGAGATCGCGAAAAAAATCGCGGGTCGCCTGGGCTGGAAGCTGTGGGACCAGTTGTTGACCAACGAAATCGCCCGGTTGATGGAGTGTGATTGCCGAGTCGTGGAGGAACACGAAGAGAAGAAGGATCCCTTGTTCTACCGACTGTTCAAGGCTTTCATGCGAGGCAGTCACGAAGGAAGTTTGAACGCTCCACGGCTGAAGATGGCCGATACCGATTGCATCAGGCAGGTCGCAGAGCGCGTAGTGAAGGGCGCTGCGGAGGGCGGGGAGTGCGTCATTGTGGGGCGTGGCTCCGCCTACTATCTGCAAAACCGGCGCGATACTTTTCATGTGTTTATTTACGCTCCGTTTGAAGGGAAGGTGCGGCGGTTGCGGGCTGGGGGGAAGAGCGAGAGTGAAGCAGTCCATCTGGCCGAGACCGTGGACCGCGACCGGGCAGCTTTCATCAAACAATATTTCGGCGTCGAATGGCCGGATCGGCACCGCTTCCATCTGATGATCAACTCTGCAATCGGGGAGTCAGCGGCGGTCGAGGCCATACTCAACGGCGTCTCCCTACTAGGGAAGGAAACGACGGGGTCGGTAACTTTCGCCTCAACCGATAATGCCGTGATCCGGGAGCGCAAATATTAAGGGCGCTATCGGCGCAATAGCAAATCTCCGGCGAGAAAGAAGAAAAATACTACCGAGATTACGCCGTTCATGGTGAAGAAAGCGGCGTTGAGCTTCGAGAGGTCACGAGGCGAGACCAACGAGTGCTCGTAGGTGAGAAGTAGGGCCACGGCTACGACTCCGGCGATTGCCAACTTTCCCAATCCGAAAACTGCAACCAAGCTGCCGAGCAAGAGCAGCATGATGAAATGAAAGACCCGCGAGATCCAGAGTGATTTTTCGATTCCGCAATGGCGCGGAATGGAGTGCAGCTTAGCTTGCCGATCAAAATCGTAATCCTGGCAGGCGTAGAGCACGTCGAAGCCGCCGCCCCAGAAGGTGACTGCTGCGGTGAGTAGAAGGATGCGCGGATCGAGCGAGCCGCGGACGGCGATCCAGGCGGCGGAGGGGGCGATGCCCATGGCGAATCCCAGAACCAGATGCGACCAGCGGGTGAAGCGCTTGGTGTAGGAATAGAGCAGAACTACCGCGAGCGCGAATGGAGAAAGAATAAATGAGAGCCGATTGAGCTGGGAGGCGGCGAAAACAAATAGCGCGCAGGAGACCAGTACGAAGGTGATCACAAAACCGGGCGTGAGCGTGCCGGCGGGAAGGGCGCGCGTCTGGGTGCGGGGGTTGGCGGCGTCGAGCGAGGCATCGGCCAGACGATTGAAGGCCATGGCGGCGGAGCGAGCGGTTACCATGGCAACGATGATCCAGGCTAGCGCGTGGGCGCTGGGCAGGCCGTTGGCTGCCAGCATGGCTCCGCAGAGCGCGAACGGAAGCATAAAGATGGAGTGCTCCCACTTGATCATTTCCAGGGTGAGGCGGAGGTTGTGAAGAACGGGCACGAATAAATTGTAACCCTGGATGTCTTTTGCGAGTATGTTGCGGGACCGCACTCCTTCGTGACCTTTGTGTAATTTTTGTGGTCCAGGCATTCAAGGGCATTTACCACAAAGGACACGCAGGTCCACAAAGGAAAACGGGCGCAACTCCCAGCGTTACGATCCGACCCGCGATGCCTACCATCCCGAGGGATAGGCCTCGCTGCCAATCAGGGGGACGAAGCGGCATCCTTCCAAGTTGGTGACTACTGGTTGGCCTGACTGCTTGCGGACCAGTTGCAATTCCTGGGCATGGGCAGGGCCTACGGGGATTACCATGCGTCCGGCTTCGCGCAGTTGTTGAAATAGCGGCGGGGGAATTTGCGGCGCAGCTGCGGAGACGACGATGGCGTCAAAGGGCGCCCGTTCAGGCAGGCCGTGGCTGCCGTCGCCCAAAAAAACTTCCACGTTGGTGTAGCCGAGACGGGCTAGTGTGGCTTGGGCAGTGCGGGCAAGGGAAGCGTGCCGTTCCACCGAGTAAACTTGCCGAGTGAGTTCCGCGAGCAATGCGGTTTGATAACCGGAACCGGTGCCTACCTCGAGAACCGTGTCCGAAGGATCGAGCGCCAGCGCTTCCAACATAATGGCCACGATGTAGGGTTGAGAAACGGTTTGGCCTTCGCCGATGGGAATGGGGTGATCTTCGTAGACCTGGTCACGATACTCGCCGGATACGAACTCGTGACGGGGCACGCGGAGCATAGCGGCGAGTACGCGCTCATCGCGGATTCCACGGGTGCGCAGTTGTGAGTCGACCATAGTGCGGCGCTGGGCGAGGAAAGGGTCGGTCTGGGTGTCCGCAGCCATGGTTTGGTGGCTACAAGAATAGCGCGAATCTTCGCGTCGATTCGTGAATCATCTAAGATTGCGTTTCTAGTACCATGCAGTGGAGCTGGTTTCATAAATGTTTTCATCCGAGGAGAGGCTTGCCTCAGGGGCTGAAGCCCGCATTTTTCGCAGGTCGATCGGCACGGCTGAAGCCATGCCCTCCCGAAAAGAGCGGGTCGAACAGCGTGTTGAAGCTGTGCCCTCGCGAAAAAGGCGGATGGATCGGTATGGCTGGAGAGGCTGCTGACAAAGTGATATTGCGATCCGCCAGCGCCTGAAGGCGCGACTGATTTTGCCGCGATTCGGGATCGCTGAAGCGATGCCCTGATACGAATCGAGTGTTTCTCGGCAGCCTATGAAGTCGTGTCCTCCCGAAGAGCGCATTTATGAAACGCGGTGAGAACTTTCGAGGATAGAACAGGTGAGTGACGCAGAACGATACGCTCCGGGTTGGCCGGGGATTCCGCCGCGCTGGACTTCGAGCGCGAAAAGTGGCGCGGGCACGGCGCTGAATCAGCATAGCCGGGTGTGGTTTACCACCAGCCACGGCATTCTGAATGAGGTTTATTACCCGCGCGTGGATCAGGCGTGCACGCGGGACATGGGATTCATCGTCACCGATGGCAAGGGCTTTTTCTCCGAGGAGAAACGCCACTGCAAGTTTGAAAACGTTCCGTTCGCGCCCGGCATTCCCGCCTTTGAACTGACTAATACGGAGATGCAGGGACGGTACCGGATTGATAAGGAAGTGTTGACTGATCCGTATCGCAACGTGGTGCTGCAGAGAATTCGCTTTGTGCCGTTGCAGGGCCAGCTCGCTGATTATCATCTTTACGCACTGCTGTCGCCGCATCTTGCCAATTGGGGGAATGGCAACACGGGTTGGGTGGGCGATTACAAGAGCGTGCCCATGTTGTTTGCGCAGCGCGATGACTGTGCGCTGGCGTTTGGCTGCTCCTCTCCGTGGAAAAAAATGTCGGTGGGATTCGTTGGATACTCCGACGGCTGGCAGGATCTCTCGAAGAATTTTCAGATGACGTGGGATTACACCCGGGCGGAAAACGGGAACATCGCGCTGACAGGAGAAATTGACTTGGAAGCCTGCAGCGGGGAGTTTGTGCTGGTGCTGGGCTTCGGCGCGATTTGGTCAGAGGCGGGACAACAGACGCGATCGAGCCTGCTTGAACCCTACGAAGAGCTTCGTCACCACTACGTGGCGCAGTGGGAAAGCTGGCACAAAAGTTTGATGGCGTTAGACGAGATGGGACCGGCGCGGGAGCGAGATCTCTACCGCGCGAGCATGGCTGTGCTGCGCACGCATGAGTCGAAAGACTTCCTGGGTGGGGTAATTGCGAGCCTTTCCATTCCGTGGGGATTTAATAAAGGGGATGAGGATCTGGGTGGGTATCACCTGGTCTGGCCGCGGGATCTGGTGGAGACTGCTTTCGGATTTCTGGCGGCGGGGGCGCAGGTCGATGCGGCGCGGGTGCTTCGCTACCTCGAGTCGACGCAGGAGGCGGACGGACATTGGGCGCAGAACATGTGGCTGGATGGGCGTCCGTACTGGAACGGTCTGCAGATGGATGAGGCGGCATTCCCCATTCTGCTGATCGATTGCATGCGTCGAGACTGTCCGTCGGTTTTGGGCAACCTCAAGCGCTGGTGGAAGCTGGTTCGGCGGGCGGCCGGATTTTTGGTACGCAATGGTCCGGTGACGCAGCAGGATCGGTGGGAAGAAGATGCGGGCTATTCGCCGTTTACGCTGGCGGTTGAAATTTCCGGGTTGCTGGCGGCGGCGGATATTGCGGACGGCGTGGGAGAGAAAGCGACGGCCGAATATCTGCGGGAAACGGCGGACAATTGGAATGACAACATCGAACGCTGGACTTATGCCGCCGGCACTGACCTGGCGCGACAGGTTGGAGTGGAGGGTTATTACGTTCGAATTGCGCCGCCGGAGACGGACTGCGCGCGGTCTCCGGCCGAGGGATTCGTACCGATAAAGAACCGGCCTCCGGGAAAAAGCACGGAACCGGCGATCCATATCATCAGCCCGGACGCGCTGGCGCTGGTGCGATTCGGATTGCGGGCGGCGGATGATCCGCGAATTCTGAATACGATCAAAGTGATCGACGCGCTGTTGCGGGTGAAATTGCCGCAGGGGCCTTGCTGGTATCGCTACAACGGCGATGGTTATGGAGAGCATGAAGACGGATCGCCTTTTGACGGCACGGGGATTGGGAGGCCGTGGCCGTTGCTGGCGGGCGAGCGGGCGCATTACGAAATCGCCGCCGGACGTCCGCAGGCGGCAGAAGAGCTTTTAAAGGTGATGGAATTTTCTACCGAGGGGGGACGGCTGATTCCCGAGCAGGTATGGGACGCGGCGGACATACCGGCGCGAGAATTCTTTATGGGAAAGCCCACGGGGTCGGCGTGTCCGCTGGTGTGGGCACACTCTGAGTACATTAAGCTGCGGCGCTCTTTGCGGGATGGAAAAATCTTCGATCAGCCCCCGCAGACCGTGCGGCGCTACTTGAGAGATAAAAAGAAATCGACGTACTTTGCGTGGCGTTTCAATAACCGATGCCGCACCGTGCCGCAGGGGAAGAAGTTACGGCTGTTGCTGAGGGCGCCGGCGATGGTGCATTACGGTTTCGATGGCTGGCAAAATCCGAGAGACATCGATACCTGGGATACGGGGTTGGGCACTCATGTGGCGGACCTTCCGACGGAGGGATTGTCTGCGGGAAGTGAGATTGTGTTCACGTTCTACTGGTTGCAGGCGCAAAGTTGGGAGGGGAAAGATTTTTCGGTGGGGGTGGAAGGGTAGATCCCTACCACAGCGGTCAGGACAAAATCGCTATGGAGCCCCGCTCTAGCCCGTGTACATGAGTTCGACTACGGTGCAGTCATCGTTCAAGGGCGTGCCGCCGCAGAAATTGGAGATTGCGGTGAAGATTTGTTCCAGCGTACCGGTTTTGGCGGCGAGTTCGAGGCGGGAATCTTCGAAGAAGTCTCCGCGAGCATTTTCGGCTTCGGTGACGCCGTCGGTCACCAGTATCAGGCGGTCGCCTGGCTTCAACTGACAGTGATCGCTTTCGTACTTGGCATCGGGCAGCAAGCCCACGGGAAGATTGCCGGCGGCGGGCCGCTGAACCTCTCCATTGGAGACCACCAGTGGCAGGATATGGCCGCAATTTACGTACTCAACGTCACCGTCGTCGCGGACACGGGCAATGATCACGGTGGCGTACTTCTCGCCAATATTTTTATCGGTGAAGAAGCGGTTGACGGCGGTTACGATTTCGGTGAGCGGCATGCCGGCGGTCAGTTGCGAATAAATCATCCCTTGCAAGGTGGACGCAAGCAGCGCGGCCGAGACTCCCTTGCCGCTCACGTCGGCCAGCACGATAGTCAGACCTTGGTCAGTATTAACCGCGTCGAAGAAGTCGCCGCCAATTTCTTTGCAGGAAAGATTCCTTCCCGCCAGCTTGGCGAACGGGACTTCAGGAATGGTCACTGCCATCAATCGCTGCTGAATGGAGGCCGCAATGGCCAGCTCTTGCTGGTAGCGGCGTCCCGCCTCCTCTGCTTGCACGAGACGGGCGTTCTCGATTAGCGATGCAGCTTCGGTCGCGATGGCATGCAGAATATCGTTGCTCACTCCGGAGATATCGCGCGAGGCAAAGCGCGAATCGACGTAGAGAGCGCCCATGACCTCGGCTGGAATCGCGGGTCCGGGCGCCTCGGCGGCGCGCGTGGCTTGGACCTGGGGCTTGCGCAGAGGCACGCAGATCACGGTACGGAGATCATAAGCCACGATGCTCTTGCGTCCGGTGAGGTCAACCGACCGGCTGGTGTCGGTGAGCACGAACTCGGAGTTGGAGTTTAACGCGTCCTCGAGAATCGAGTGGGAGATGGTCTTGTCATCGAGCAGCGGCTCACCCTTGGCGTTGCGGCCAGCGGCCAGTCGAAGTTCCCCTCGCGCATTTTTCATGTAGACGTAAGCCCGCTCGGCCCGGGTGAGCTTGAGGGTTACGTCCAGCAGGGTCATCAGGATTTCATCGAGCACGCCGATGGTATTGAGCTTGCGAGCGGCTTCGAGAAACAGAACCAATTTTTCCAGGTCTGTGGTCTCGTCCGAGATATGCATCCCGGAAATCTGGCTGAGGAACTCGCGGGCCGAGTTGGTGGTGCCGTGCTGCGGATTGAAAATCACATAGGCGACTTCACGAACACCAAACTCCAGGCGGTCGTTGCGCTCCAGAGTTTTGCGTTCGACGCGTTCGCCATTGACGAATGTTCCGTGCTTGCTGCCCTGGTCGACGACGCTGAACACTCCGTTTTCCGAGACAATCAGGGCGTGATCGCGGGAGACGCGTGGGTCGGCGATGACCAGATCTTTATCGACCTTCCGTCCCACGCCGAAAGGACTGTGATCGAGGTTGATGACGCGCTGCTCGTTGCCCTGGACAAATACAAGGGTGGGGAATACTCCGGAACCGGTTCCCGAGGACGGACCGACAATAGTTTGGAACGCCATGTCGCGCTGCACTGCTCCTTAAAAGTCTTAAAGAGATAATGACAGCATCGAGCGCCGGTGGGAAGGGGGGATTACACCAGCCGGTTGTACTTCAGGCAGCCCCGCGATGGAACGTGGCAATCGCCTCCTGCTCGCTGTCGTAGACCTCGAATACGGTTACCAATTTAGTGATTTGCAAGACGTCGCGCAAGCGCTGGCCCAGGCCGGTCAGTTTGATGTCGGCGCCGGAGGCACGCGCGGAGGAGTACACGCCCACCAGAGTTCCGAGACCGCCGCTGTCGATATAGTTGACTCCCGCGAGGTTAAGAACGACCTGGCGGGTGGAAGCCAGCACGCGCTTGAGATTCTCGCGGAGTTCCGTGGCCTCTTCTCCAAACACGATGCGGCCCTGGCAGGAAATCACGGTGACGCCGTTAGCCTGGCGCGTTTCAATCTTCAGGGTCATGAGATCCTCCACTGCGTCTTCCTATGAAAATGCCGGAAAAGACTACCTTTTGCGGCGGGAGAATGCAAGCGCGGATGACTGATGGGATGAGCGGGGCACAAGCTGGGTTTTTGATCATTGCGCGGGTTGGCGAAGGACAGCGACCTCCCTAAGACATAGGCTAAGGAGGACGAGCACCGCTATCGGGATGGCGAAGCTCGTGTACAGCGGCACGGCCCATGCCTTTTGTACTGACTCTTGCGGTACGAATAGTGAGGCTGCGCTCAAGGAAGCCGCCGCCAGCCATGGCCACAGAATCAGAAAACTTGAGATCAGGGCGATGGTGCGCGTTCCGCGATTGTTTGCCCACAGGGTTTTCCATCGCTGCACTACCAGCAGAATTCCTGGCAACAACAGTACCTGGTTGTAAGGGGCCGATTTGGGTACAACCGTGACCGTCACCGCGAGGGTCAGCACCAGCATACCTTTAAAGGCCGCGGAATCGCTGGGCGACCGGCGAAGTCGCCAGCCCACTAATGCCAGCGCAAGCAGGGCGAGCACGGCCAGTACTCGTCCCCAACCTGGGGTGACGAGCACGTCCAGCACCGATTCGGCGCCACCGGTATATTGTCGATACGCGCTGATGGCCGCGCGAAAGCGCCCCAGCCAGCCGGGCAACACGTACTCAGCCGCCGCGCACAGCAGAGCCAGGGTTGCGATGAATCCCCAAGCAAAATTCTTTCGACGGGACCAATCGCTCATTGACCACAGCAAAAGCCATGCTGCCAGAGGCAGAACGAGTTGGGGTTTAATAGTGGCGAGCGCAAGCAGAACGCCAGCCAGCAGGAAAGAGCCGCCCGACAATAATGCCGCGCAAGCTGCAATCAGGCCCCCGACCAATAGACTTAACTGCTGCAGCTTGATTCCCTGCAGGACGGGGAAACTGCCGAGAGTGATTACCACAAGAGCGATCGTCGTAGTGCAGGAAGGCCGCCAATGCAGACTGCGCAGCCAGAGCAGAACACTGGCGACAGTCAGTAAGATAAGCAACCAGCGAAATCCGGCCTGCACCGCGGGGAACGGCAAGTTCACGGTGGGAGCAAGAAGGAACACGACATAAACCGGATAGGCAAAGCTCTGCTGATCTTTCGGATCTTCGGGCCGTGCGGGATCGAGCGGGCGCCCATAGTAACCCATTTGAATTTCACGAGTCAGCTCAGGGCTATAAGGATCACGATGGCGCAACAGGAGTTCTCTGGCGCCGAGCCATCGCGGATAAAGGTCGGAAAGATTTCCCCGCGGCGTGCCATGCAGGGTGGCATCGGCCTGCTGATGCGGAATGAGCACGTGCTGGACGTAGAACCACATGCATGCTGCCAAGAGCAGGCTTAAGGCTAAGCCGAGTTTGGAAAGTCCGGGCAACGGGCTGGCGCAGAAGAAATCGCTTCATGTTACAACCGATGAGGGTGAATCTCTTGCGATGACTCCAGGCGCTTGAGTTGGTCCGCTTGCTCGCCACCGGGAATAGGTAACCGCAATTACTGTTAAGAGCGTAAAGGCCGACAAACTAAACAGCGTATACTCCGGCACCATGGCGGCGGGTCTGAGTCTCGTCGCCGACATGAGAAGTGAGGCGAGTGAGAGAATGATCGCCGTTATCCACTGCCACGATTGGCACGCGACCACTGCCTTGGCTAACGAGCGCGGGATAGAACCTGCTTTCCAGATCGTTTGTCGCCGAGCCAGCAAGACGAACAGGGCCGGTATAAGCACAGGCTGATTGTACGCGGCCACTTTTGGCAGGATGCCCATGGTCACAGCGCTGACCCAGGCCAAAGCCCAAGCGAAATCCTCCGAACCCGGCGAGGCCTTCCGCCAATGCCAGCAAACTACACAGAGGGCGCACACGAGAGCGGCAATCACCACCTTGGCCACGAACGATGGCAAAAATAACTGGACGACCGACTGATCGGCGCCGTAAGCGGGATATTCGAGAACAGCCCTCAGGAATCGCGGAATCCAGTGCGGTGACACCGCCTCCGCGGCGACGACTAACACCGCCATTGTCGCGGCAAAGCTGCATATCAGACGCTTCCGATCTCGCCATTGAGCCATTGACCAGAGCAGGAACCACAGAACGACCAGGCCTGAAATGTCCGGCTTCACGGTCGCGAACGCCAACAGAAATCCGCTCAGCACCAGCCAATCGTGAGCCGCCGCCGCTGCTCCCGCCGCCAGGAAGAAAAGAGCCAGCGCCGCGAGGTTTTCCATATGAAACTCGACCACGGCGGGAAAACTGCTCAAGACCAATACAATTGTTGTGATCTTCAGCAGCGGCCCCAGGCGAAATCCGATGGCGTACATCCAGAGCGGAACGTTGCATCCGGTTACGAACAGCAGAAGCCAGCGGAATA
Source organism: uncultured Acidobacteriota bacterium (assembly GCA_963696635.1). Lineage (GTDB taxonomy): Bacteria > Acidobacteriota > Terriglobia > Terriglobales > Acidobacteriaceae > JABDBE01. Next base: position 214,559 of record CAVOKX010000010.1, on the reverse strand, counting down.
TGTGCTGCACCGTGGCGAAGCGCAGCGTCACGGTGGGAGCCATCAGGAAAACGACATACAACGGATAAACGAAACTCTCCTGGAAGGGAGGGTCCGAAGGCTTTGACGGATCGAGGGGCCGGCCGAAGAAGCCGGTTTGGATTTCGCGAGTCACATCTGCTCCGTAAGGATCCCGATGGTGCAACAGGGCTTCGCGAGCGCCCAACCATCTGGGGTAAAGGTCGGAGTTGTTTCCGATCGGGATACCCTTAGCCAAGGCGTCGGCCGTATTCGCGGGGACTAGGATGTTTTCCGCCCAATGCCATACACCAAACGAAACCAGCAGGGAGGAGACTAAGGCGAGCCATGGCCGGACGTTGGCTCTATTCAAGAACCCGGCTCGCCAAGACCTCTGGTTTGATGGCAAGGTCAAAAACCTCCGACAGGCAGAGTAGTTGAATAAGAACTAATACGGCCCGGGTCAGAGTCCGGCAAAAACAATATTCCCAGAGCCATGGTCGTAGATTCTCCGGCTCAATATTGGCACAGTTTTGAACGCCCAACTAGCCCATACCCGCAGCGAAAGGCTATCTATCCATGTGCCTCATTTACCTGCCTTCTTGAGCTTGTTCGAAATGAAATTTCCCCGGCAATTGCGGACAGCCAGAGCAGGAGCACCCAACCAAGCGGGGCCGACCGATGATGGCGCAGGGAGAGGAACAGTTGCAGCGGGGCAAAGAAGAATGTGGCCATTGCCATGATCGTGAGTACGTTGCGATATCCGCGAGACTTCTCCTGGGCTAATAGGTGATTCGCCAACAGCAAGACTGGCACCATGAGCAGACTCAGATCGTACATCATGGCGTGATAGCTCACGAGGACAGTGGTAATTGCCCCCAGAGAAAATTTCAGGTCAAAAAGATTCCTGCCAATCCTACGGCAGACCAGCGCTGTGTAGAGGAGAAGACCGAGCGAGATCACGAGCACCGCGGCAACCATGTGAGGTATGCCGGAAAGAAAGAAATCCAGTGCCCCGCGCAAGTTCGGCATGTCTGAAGGTACGATGGCACCACCCGCTAGAGTCTGCTCCAGATGCGCCACGTAGGCCGGGTAAAGCTTGATTCCTTCCGGGCCGACAATTGCGGTGGAGATTAGCGCCAGCACGGCTGCCATTGGCAAGAATCCATACAAGATTTTTTTTCTATCCTGCAACAGCAAGAGAAAAACGAAAGGAAGCACGAGGTGAGGCTTGAAGAGGCCAAGCGCAAGCCAACCTCCCGCGCAGGCGTCGCGATTCTTCTTGAGGCAGACGAACGCGAGTGCGTAAAGGAATAAAAGGAGAATCGCGTCCTGTCCCTGGAGCAGTGCCGCAAAGATGGGAAAGAAAGCCAGGCTGGTGAGAACCCAGAGCGGCCAGTTGTAGTTTTGGAGCGCTGACAAATGCGGCCGGAGCAGGAATGGCAAGCTCACCAGCATCGCCAGATTTGCCAGGTCCCAGAGAGCGAACGCCGAGGGAAAAGAAACGTAAGTGAAAGGAATGAACAGTGCCGCCTCAAAGGGCGGATGGTTGTAAGGCAATGCACCAGAGCGAACCGCGACTGCAGGAGAGAACTCTCGTTGTACTTTGACCTGTGTAGCGTCATCGTACAGCCGTCGCCCCAACCCCCGGCGGACAATGATTCCAGCGCGGTAATAGATGGCGAAGTCGGGATATCCCTCGCGGACTAACTCCCTCATGTTCCAGAATATTGCCGCGTAGATCACGACGGTTCCAACGAAGTAGGCAAAAATAGCGAATTTTAGTTTCGAGGCTTTCATCCAATCGGTGGCTCGCGAACTCGGAAGCTGGTTGAAAAATCTCCAAATCAATAACTGCTGGAAAAACAACTCGTGTTCGCAAACGCGAGGCGATTTTATACCGCGGGGTCCCAGGCAAGGTATTATCTTCGGACTGGTGATGCAGTTTCTTCAAATCCGTCGTCTTTTCGTAATCATCTTTGCTTTGGGTCTTTTCACCATGGCGACGCGCAATGTGACGGACCCTGATGTGTGGTGGCATCTGCGTACCGGACAACTGATGGTGCAAACGCACGCAGTCTTTCACAGCGATCCTTACTCTTTCACGCGATTTGGGCAGCCGTGGATTGATCATGAGTGGTTATCGCAGCTTCTGATATTTGGCCTGTACCGGCTGGCAGGCTGGGGCGGACTGATGGTGGTGTTCGGCGCGGTTATCGCGGGTGCGTTCCTGGTGGTTTTCTGGCGATGTCCGGGGCGTCCGCACATTGCCGGGGTGATCACGTTATTGGGTGCGTTCGCATCGGCGTCTTCTTGGGGTGTCCGTCCGCAGATGCTTACCTTGCTGCTGGCCAGCGTGCTGCTGCTGATCCTGGAGCGGTCTTACGAGCGTCCCAAACTTCTGTGGTGGACGCCCGCTCTGATTCTGCTTTGGGTGAATCTTCATGCGGGATACGCATTGGGGATCGTGCTGATGGCATTGTTTCTGGTTGGCGACTGGCTGGATGTCGCCTTTGGCTTTGCCGAGTTTGGTTCCAAGGATGAGTCCGCGCGCAGCGTACGCGTTCGGACGCTGGCCGCGGTGATTGTGGTTTCCGCGGCAGTTGTTGTGATGAATCCGTATGGCACGGCGATGTATGCGTATCCGCTGCAGACCCTGAGGTCGCGAGCCATGCAGACCTACATCAGCGAGTGGTTATCGCCAGACTTTCACCAACCGAGGTACTGGCCGGCCCTGGCGATGATCCTCGGGACGGTGGCGTTGCCAGCGCTCTCACCCCACCGTTTGCGTCCCCGCGAAATTCTGCTGTTATCGGTGACAACTTATGCCGCACTGCGTTCGGTAAGGCATATACCGATCTACGCGCTGATCGCGATTCCTATTCTGAGCGCGATGGTGCAGGCCTGGTTGGAGGAGCGCGGAATTGCGAAAGGTTTCGAGTCGAAGCAAACGTCCATGACTCCGGCCAAGACTTTGCTCAACGCAGTTTTGCTGGTTGGTTTTCTGGTTTTCCTGGTTGCGCGCGTGCGCTATGTCTCGCATCGCCAGGCGGACGCGGAGAGCAGGGGACTTCCTGCGCTTGCAGTTTCCTTCATCGCGGCGCAGCAACCCCCCGCCCCGATGTTGAACCATTACAACTGGGGCGGGTATTTCATCTGGAAGCTGTACCCCGAGTATCGGGTTTACATTGACGGACGGGCAGACCTTTATGGCGACGCTTTCCTGAACGACTTAGCCACGACCTACTACCTGAAAGGCGATTCGTGGCAACGTCCGTTTGAGAAATGGGGAATCCGTACCGTCGTTCTCCCCCCGGACGCTCCGCTGGTAACAGCTCTGCGAGCCTTGCCCGATTGGGAAGCAATTTATTCTGATAAACAAGCTGTGATTTTGATCAGAAAAGCTCGGTAAAGGATTTCTCTTGAGAGGATTGAACCGCATCGCAGCGAAATTAGGGAAATGATTGGATTCAGGGCGCTGGGCCGGATAATATGTTCCAAAGCGGAGAATTCTTACCCGGGTAGCTCTGCACCTTGCCTTTACATGAGAAACTATGGTCACTAAAGAGGGGCGAGGGTGCGCAACAAATTGTCGCTTTCGCGAGATACCTCAGGTTATGATGGTTGGGGGGACTTGAGGTAAAATCTATCCTCCCCCTAAACCGTTGATTCAAAAAAAGCAAGTCATCTGATGCGCGGGAGGGCAAGTGCGCATAGAATTGCACAGCACCCAGTGGGAGCGCACGCTCGCCGATCTGGTGGCAGGAGTAGAAATGAAGGAGATTTTCTGTAGGCTTTGGTCGGAGGATGAGGGACAAGACATCGCCGAGTATGCGGTCATGCTGGCTGTGATCTTGATCATTGTTGTCGGCACAATCCGTCTCATCGGCGGTAACGCAAACAATGTATTCTCTTCCGTGGCCAGTTCCATCTCGCAATAGTATTCGCGGAACCGCATCATTGGGGCATTATTCGCACCTCTTGGCGGCAAGGACGCCCGAATGTCCGGTTGTGCCTGGGCTGCCCATCATGCCAGAGGCGGCCCACGCGAGAGGTCGATTCCCGTCGATTCCTGAGGAGCGCTGATGAATCGCAACCGGCTCTTGTTAATTGGTTTTGTCGCCCTGGTCCTGGGCGCGTTTGTGAGCCTCGTGGTCTATCGTAACCTGCAGGCTGGGGCAACCTCCAAAGCCCCGCCGGGGGAAGAAGTAGTGGTGGCAGCGGACGATCTGCAGGTAGGGACGAAAATAGAAGACAAAGATATCCGGCTGGTCCGGTTTCCCAGCACCGACCTTCCGGTCGGTGTCTTTCACCAGAAGAAAAATGTAGTGGGCCGGGGCGTGATCCTGCCCATCGCTCAAAGAGAGTTCATTCTGTCAAACAAGCTGGCCGGCGAGAATGCGGGATCTGGTTTGCCATCATTAATTCCCCCAGGGATGCGGGCAGTCTCGGTGCGGGTCAATGACACCACCTCCGTGTCTGGTTTTGTGCAGCCCGGTACACGCGTGGATGTGCTGTTGACCGGAAATCCGCAAGGGTCAAGCGAGCAGCAAACCACGACGGTGTTGGAGAATGTTGCGGTTATCGCCACTGGAACCCGGCTGGAACGCAACTCGGCTGGAGAACCGCAGAGCGCTCCCGTGGTTACCCTCTTATTGTCTCCGGATGATGCTCAGAGACTCACACTGGCCAGCTCTCAAGGACATATTCAACTGGCGTTGCGTAATCCGCTCGATACCAAGCAAGAGAGCATAGCCGCCACGGGAGCTAACTCGCTGTACAAGTATAGCTCCACGCCAACACCGGCAGCGGCGCCGCGAAGTAAGCCGAGACGTGTCGCGGCCCCGCCTCCTCCCTCGATCCCGACTGCTTACACGGTAGAGGTTTACAAGGGAGACAAGAAGGAAGAGGACAAGTTCTAAGGCACAAGTCAGGGTGCGAGGTTAGAGAACATGGCGATTTGCTCCCGCGCGGGGGAGAAACATGAATTGCGAGCCGGCAAACTGCTGGGAATGATCCTGGGCATTCTGTTGCTGCTGTGTGCCATGACGGTGGCACTGCAGGACCCAGCGTCGCCGCAAGCTGCGTCGCCGCAATCTGGGCAGCAGCAACCACCTCAGCCCGCGACGCCAGATCAATCGTCGCCGCAAGTTGCGCCGTCGCCAGCTGCGCCTCAGGGTCCTGCTGCGACGGCCGAAACTCCTACAGAATCTGAGTCGCATGGCTCGGCCCCGCTGCGGGTGATGGTGGGCAAGTCATTGCTCATCAATACAACGGAGCGGCTGAAGAGAGTCTCCGTAACTGACCCCAGCGTTGCGGATGCCATCGTGGTCACCCCCACGCAAATCCTGGTGCATGGGCGCTCCGCTGGCGAAGTCTCACTGCTGATCTGGGATGAGTTGGAGCGCTCCCGCAGCTTTGACCTGCGCGTGGATGTGGACGTCAGCGCGACTGCCGAGGAGGAAAGGCGAATTTTCCCGGACGAACAGATCACGGTCACTCCTTCGCGTTCGGCCATCGTGCTTTCCGGTCATGTCACCACCGAGGATATAGCCAAGCGCGCCGAGATGATTGCCGCGGCTTATTCCAAGAATGTGGTGAACGTGCTCACCTTCGGTCCGGTGGGGGCGCAGGAAGTTCTGCTCGAGGTCAAGTTCGCCGAAGTCGACCGCAGCGCGGCAACGCAGCTGGGCGTTAATTACTACACGCCCGGCACGGGTCATACAACAGGAACTCTGAGCACAGGGCAATATGGGGGCAGTACCATCTCGACGACTACTACGACCACCCAGACCAACGGAAGTGCAACTACGACCTCCAGTGCACCCACGCCTCCTCTTATCAACCTCACCAACCCCTTGAATCTTTTTCTCTTTCGCAGTGACATCAACTTTGGGGTTGTGGTTCAGGCGTTGCAGCAGAAGAACCTTTTGCAGATTCTGGCAGAACCGAACTTAATTGCGGTGAATGGCAAGGAAGCAAGTTTCCTGGCTGGAGGAGAATTCCCTTTTCCGATTGTGCAGCCGGGACAAGGCTTCACCGCGGTCAGCATCTCATTTAAGGAATTTGGGGTGAGGCTGAGATTTACCCCGGTGATCATGCCTAACGGGAATATTCACCTGCGAGTGGTGCCGGAAGTGAGTGAACTGGATTTCACCAATGGGCTTACGATTTCCGGCTTTAATATTCCAGCTCTGAGCACGCGCCGTGCCGATACTGAATTTGAGTTGCAGGATGGGCAAAGCTTCGTGATCGCCGGTCTCATGGACAATCGGGTAACTGAGATTGCCAACAAGTTTCCGGGGCTGGGCGACATTCCGATTCTGGGTAATTTATTCAAGAGTAAGAATCTGCAGAAGAGCAAAACGGAGTTGATGGTATTGTGCACCGTACACCGCATCGCGCCCAGTAACCAGGCGCCAGCCGGGCCCAAGGATCCGGAGCCGTTCCTGGACAAAGAAAAGTTTGATGGGAAAAAGCCAGCGGGCGGCAGCAAGTAAACTTGGGAGTATGAGTCTGGCGGGTTTTTTGCGCGCCCTGGATTTGACAGCAGGGAATCGGTAGGAGAAGTGGCAGCGTCATGCCGGAACTTTCAGTTGTAATTGTCGCAGCGGACAACGAACAGCGTGCGGTGTTGCAGGTTTTAGTGGACGGCACCAGTGTGGCTCGGGCGGTTCACACCCAGGCCAGTTTTCCGGTGGCGGTAACCGACCCTCTCGTGCGTCGCATCCCGAGCTTAAAGGCTGACGTCGTTCTGGTCGATATCCCCGCGGAGAATGCAATTCTGGCTCTACGGGCCATCGAGCTGATCCACCAGGAATTACCGGCTTTGGCGCTGTTTGCCATCGGCAGCATCTCGCAACCTCAGGTGATTGTTGGCGCCATGCGGGCCGGGGCTCGCGAGTTTATCGAACGTCCCACGACCACTACCGATCTTCTGGAAGCCTTTGTCCGGCTAACAGCGGCACAGCGCAAGGTGAATCGCGAAGGGACCAACGGCAAGGTTTTCAGCGTCGTCAATGCAAAAGGGGGCAACGGCGCCACCACGATCGCAGTGAATCTCGCTTTAGCGTTGCAGTCGGCCCATGGCAACACGGCGCTGGTGGACCTGGCTCCGCTGGGACACGCGGCCCTGCACATGAACCTCAAGCCGCTGTTCAATGTGACGGACGCGCTCCGCAATCTGCATCGTCTGGACAGCTCCCTGCTGGAAAGCTTCATGACCCGCCACAGCGGTGGCTTGCAACTGCTGGCTGGAGCCAATACGCCGGTTGTGGCCGAGCCCTCAACGGCTGAATTCGCCAGGCTGTTCGATATGCTGATGGGACAATTCCGTTATGTGGTGGTGGATGCTTCCACGCGCCTCGACTCGACCACTCGACTGATCTGTACTTTGTCCCACACGGTGTTGATGGTAGCCAATGCTGACGTTACTTCTTTGTGGAGCGCAGCTCGGGTGCAGCAGTACCTCGCAGAGACGGGCAGCCGCGATAAGGTGAATCTGGTACTGAATCGTTTTCGCAAAATACCCGGCTTCAGCGAGGCCGATGCCGAAGCTGCGGCGGGGGTAAAGCTGCTGTGGAAGATTCCCAATCAATATTTTGCCGTCTCTACGGCGATCGATCGCGGAGTGCCAGTAGTCGCACAAAACCATACCGAGATCGCGCGCTCTTTCGCGGGTCTGGCGGCGCGTCTGACCGAAAACGATTTGGACGTAAAACGCAAAGCGTGGTCTTTATTCAAGACGGTTTAGGATTTAAGAGGGGCTTCGGGCTTCGGGAACTAAGAGCATCAGGCAGACTTCATGGCGAATTTGCAGACCTTCGAAAGAACGGAATACCAGCAGGTAAAGGCGGATCTCCACCGCAAGATTCTTGACCGTCTGGACCTGGAGAAACTGGGCAGGACTCCGAGCGATGCCGCGCGCGACGAAGTCCTTCTGCTGATCCGCAATACGGTGAACAGCGAAGCCGTGCCCCTCAGCTTCGCGGAGCGGGAACGGCTTTCGCGGGAGATTCTGGATGAAATCTTCGGCCTCGGCCCGCTCGAACCATTGCTCAAGGATCCAACTGTTTCCGACATCCTGGTGAATCGCTTCGATCGGGTCTACGTGGAGCGCGCGGGCAAACTTGAACCCACGGGGTTGAGCTTTAAGGACGATTCGCATCTGATGCAAATCATCGACCGGATCGTCTCTCGAGTCGGACGCCGCGTGGATGAATCCTCGCCCATGGTGGACGCGCGTCTTCCGGATGGCTCCCGTGTGAACGCCATCATTCCGCCGCTGGCGATTGACGGGCCTTGTCTTTCCATCCGGCGTTTCGGCCGCGACCCGGTCACAGCCCGCAACATGATCGAAAACAAGACGCTGACCGAACCCATGCTGGAGTTGCTCTCGGCCATGGTCAAAGGACGGCTTAACCTGCTGATCTCCGGTGGAACCGGCGCGGGTAAAACGACGCTGCTCAACGTGCTTTCCGGCTACATTCCGAATTCCGAGCGTGTGGTTACTATCGAGGATGCAGCGGAACTGCAAATGAAGCAGGAGCACGTGGTGCGCCTGGAAACCCGCCCGCCCAACATCGAAGGCAAGGGGGCGGTGCGGCAGAGGCAATTGGTGATCAACAGCCTGCGTATGCGCCCCGACCGCATTGTGGTGGGCGAGGTGCGCGGTGAGGAAGCATTCGACATGTTGCAGGCCATGAACACGGGCCACGAGGGTTCGCTGACCACGGTGCACGCCAATGCCAACCGCGACGCCTTGGCCCGGCTGGAGAGCATGGTTTCCATGGCAAACCTGAATCTTCCGGAGCGGGCCATGCGAATGCAGATCGCTTCCGCCATTCATGCCGTGGTGCAGATCGCGCGTCTGTCCGACGGAACCCGCAAGGTGATTTCGATTTCCGAGGTCACCGGGATGGACGGCGATGTCATTGGCCTGCAAGACGTCTTTTTGTTCGACCGCACCGGGATCGATGAAAGTGGCAAGGTCAGGGGCGTTTTCCGTGCCACCGGGATCCGGCCCAGATTCGCCGATCGTCTGGCTACCGGCGGTTGCCGCTTGCGTCCGGCGCTATTTGAGTCACGGATGGAGGTTTAAAGCAGTTTCAGCGAGCCCGCGAGCGGAACATCATGCTAGGAATTATTGCCATACTGGTCTTCGTGGTTGTCGCCCTGGGCGTCTTCGCCGTGGCCTCCTTACTGGATCAGCGCAGTGCCCAAGCTCGGATGCTCCGCGAACGCCTGGCAACGGTGAAGGAGGCGGCCGCGCACGAACCCAACGAAGAGCTGGCCTTGCTGCGCGACGAAATGTTGAGCAAGATCCCGGCGCTGGACAACCTGCTGCGCCGCTCTTCTCGAATCTCCAACCTGCAACCCTTTCTCGAACAGGCGAACCTCAAAATACGAGCGGGCAACATACTCATACTCTGTCTAGTCAGCGGCTTGACCTTGGCCGTGGCAGGTTTCCTGATGGCTGCATCGCTGTCGCGGAACCAGGCTTTGCTGTTCGCCGCTGCCGGGCTGGTCATTGGCGGATTCTTCCCCTACTCGTATGCCTCCTATCGCCGCACCAAACGATTTCAGAAATTTGAGGAGTTGTTTCCGGAAGCGATTGACACCTTGGCCCGAGCGGTGCGCGCCGGACACGCTTTCACCACGGCCCTGGAGTTAATTGCCAACGAACTTTCTGAGCCCGTTGCCTCGGAGTTCCGCAAGCTCTTTGAAGAACAGAAATTTGGTCTGCCCGTCCGGGACGCTTTAATGAACCTTGCCGAACGCATGCCCCTGGTGGACGTGAAATTCTTTGTTACCGCGGTAATGTTGCAGCGCGAAACTGGCGGCAATCTGGCTGAAATCCTAGATAACCTTTCTTATGTGATCCGCGAACGATTCAAGATCATGCGGCAGGTACGGGTATACACGGCTCAAGGACGTCTGACCATGATGCTGCTGATGGGATTACCTCCGGTGATCGTGGTGACGATGCTGCTGACCAGCCCGGCATTTATCCGTCCACTGTTTGCGGATCCCATTGGGCACGTTCTGGTGGTTGCCGGAATCGTGTTGCAGACGTTTGGATATTTTGTGATCCGGAAGATTATTCAGATTCAGGTTTGAATTGAGCATGGCGCTTGCGCTTACAATCGTGGTGTTTTTGACCATCGCCCTGGTCGTGTTTTCCTTCGGGGCGGCGGCCTATGCACCTTCCTCCTTGCTCGGCTCACGCTTGCGCGCACTGGGATGGCAACGAGCCAAGGCTCCGGAAAAGCCCGCACTTAAAGAACGCCTGGAACACGCACTCGACCCGTTCAGCAAGGCGATACCTCTATCCCCGAGTGAAGTGTCACGAACCCGGCGTTGGCTGATCCAAGCCGGTTATCGGGAATCGCGTCACATGACCGTGTATGTCGGCAGCCGTCTGGCATCCGCCATCTTCGGTTTCGCACTGGTAATCGCGGGCAGCGGCTTCGACTCCCCGGTCCTGATGGTTAGCGTGGGTGCCTTTGGGTTCTTTCTTCCCCGGTTTGTGCTGAAGCGGCTGATCGCAGCTCGCCAGAAGCGCATCAAGCTGGGTTTGCCGGATGCCTTGGACCTCACCGTGATCTGCGTCGAAGCTGGATTGGCCCTCGACCAGGCACTCATGCGCGTAGGCCAGGACTTGCACCATGCCCATCCTGAACTGAGCGATGAATTCCACATGGTAAACTTGGAGATGCGCGCCGGCAAGCCTCGAGCCGAGGCTTTGCGCAACCTGGTAGAGCGCACTGGGGTTGATGATATTCGTTCGCTGGTGGGCACGTTAATACAAACTGATCGCTTCGGGACCAGTGTTGCCCAGGCGTTGCGGGTACACTCGGATTCGTTGCGCACGGAGCGCCGGCAACGGGCGGAAGAACAAGCTGCCAAGACCACCATTAAAATGGTAATCCCCCTGGTTTTATTTGTCCTCCCCTCGATCATCTTTGTCACGCTGGGCCCAGCGATTATTCAGTTAATCCGGACGCTGGCGCCGGTGACTGGGCACCGATAAAAGCCGATGATCTGGAATCGACGACCTGGAGTTTAATAGATCGCATTTACAAACCTGCAATTTTAAGATCGAGGATCGCATCCAGCAGTTGTGATTCAGGAGTTGTGATGTTGTTGCCGGCTTCCGCAGGATACGCCTTCAATCGAACACGCAAGGCCTACCTGGCCACTCATCTGGCAGTGGCGGGAACCCATTGGTCGCGCCTGCGCGGGCTTATGGGCAAAGACGCCGCAAGTTTCCCCGCCGGGAACGGCCTGTGGATCGTTCCATCTCGTGGCGTGCATACGCTAGCTATGAAGTTTCCGATTGACGTGCTTTACCTGGACACGAACAAACATGTAGTCCACGTCGAGCAAAATCTGAAACCGTGGCGGGTGGCACGAGTGAGCATGCACACAGCTTCGGTTCTAGAGCTACCAGGCAACACCCTGAAATCCAGTGGAACCGCGATCGGAGATGAAATCGAGATCGCATTGGGCCCGGAAGGGAAGGGAAGCACGGCGTGAACGACGAACTCAAACTTCTGATCGAGTGGTCGTCGCCGTGGCAGGAATTTCTCACGGCCATTCGGCCCGCTCTGGCGCGCTCGCCCGAAGCCCTCGCGGGAGAAGCCAGGACCGGGCTCGTTTCCTACCGCGGAATGTTTGCCTCCTGGATCGTGGAAGCGGCATTGCTGGCGCTGGCCATCATGCTGTCAGAGGCAATCGGCCGGCTGCGGCCTTATGAACCACCGTCCTTGCCCAAGTATGACGTTATTTACTTCTCTGGCGAGGAACTACCCCAGACCCAAGACGCGGGCGGAGCACAAGCCGGGCGCTCCGGGCGCGCTGGCGGGCATGAGGCTCATCATCGTACCCAGACCATCCGCGTGGCGCGTGGCGAATCGCTTCGCGAAAAAGTGGTGGACGCTCCCAAGCTGAAGCTGCCGCAATCGAATTCGGCGGTGGCTAATCTCCTGGCGTTTAAACCAATTCCCGGCCCCGCACCGGCGGAAGGCCTGAAATCCTCATTCCGTGTTCCAACCATCGCGGAAGCTGCGGTCGCTCCCACGCCGGATGTTCGCAATAACAATGACAATGACAAGGCGCGGCGGGCGCCCATGTCGAATGCGAATGTCATTCCGCCAACGCCTGAAGCGCAGCGCGATAAGATGCGTTCTACGCCGTCGCTGAACGCGGCCATCGTTCCCCCCAGTCCGAGCGCTCCGCGGCGCGATATTTTTGTCCCCATACCCGGTTCGCAAGCCGTAGCCGTGATTCCGCCACCGGTCTCCGCTCCTGAGCAGGCCACCAACCAGCATCCACGGCTCACGCTTCCGTCAACATCAGTGATTGCGCCACCCCCCACGCAGATTGCGCGCGAGATCAATCCTAGAGGACCAGGATTTGGCGCCGGCACGTTGCAAAACCAGATAGTGCCGCCGCCAGCCTCAATGGCAGACGCTTCCCCCGCCCATCACGCATTCGGCGGTCTAGGCAATGCAGCTGTCGTACCGCCTCCAGTTCAGTTGAACGGTGCTGCGACGGGGTCGCGCGCGGTAGCGGGATTGGGAAATGCCAATGTTGTTCCGCCTCCGGCGCAGTTGAACGGTGCCGCAACCGGAACTCGTACTGCGGCGGGATTGGGTAATGCAACCGTCGTGCCTCCTCCGGTCCAGGTGGGTGGAGGCTCACTGCCGCATCCCACGATGTACGGCTTGGGAGGCGGACCGGCAGTGGTTCCACCACCTCCTGCAGTTTCTGCTGGAGGCTCGCTGTCCGGCCTGGGTCGCGGCAATCGCGGCGGGGGCTTGGGTGGTCCGCTGGATGCTGGTTCGGTGACCGCCCCTCCGAGCAATACCGGCGGCAGCGCTAAAGGAACCGGGGTTGTTGTTTCCAGCCAACCGGGATCCAAAATTGGTATGCCGGGTAACGGCGGCGCAGGCTCGCTGGCTATGTCTCCATCGGGAGGAGACAAGCCTGGACTCGGCGGATCAGGCGGTGGCTCGAGCATTGGCCGTGGCGCCGGGCCGGGCAGCGGCTTATCCGGAGAAGGCACCGGCGCGGCAAAAGCCGATGCGACGAAAGAAGGCACTGGCCGCGGATCTGAAACCCTGGCTCGCGGCGGAACGTCTCCATATCCCGGCCCCGGCGGCGCCGGTAACGGAACCACAGGCAAACCGCCGATGCCCGGCGTCTCGGTGAACGGTGGCAGCAATATTGTGACGCTCCCAAGTTTTGGCGCCGACGGAGCCGGACCGAATATCATCGCCCGGTCGTCCGCCGGCAAGGATCATGAGGGACCTGGCATCACCGTAGTCGGGAGCGCCCGCTCCGGAGGTGCGTTCAACTTCTACGGCAAGCTCATCGGTGATAAGAACTACACCATCTACATCGACACCGTGATGGGCACGGCGGTTATGCAGTATGCGGATCCGTCGTCCGCGGCGCACCCTTACGCCGAAGATTTAGTCGCTCCGCAACCGATGCGCTCCGACTTACCGGCGAACCTGAAGCCCTCACGGCTGGTGATTGCCTGCATCCTGGACCGCTCCGGGACACTGCGAAACCTGCAAGTTTTGGAGCCCGCCGGAAGAGAGATGACCTCCAAAGTTTTGGCGGCCTTGAACAGCTGGAAATTCCGTCCCGTATTTCGTGGTAACCAACCGGTGGAAGTAAACGCCATTCTCGGCTTCGCCATCGACACACGCTGACTCACATTTAGCCAACGATTGAACTTTCTCCGCGAACTTCCGCGTGAAAGTGTCCTGCGGTCATTAAATCGATTTTCATAATCATTATCATCGCCAGTTTTGTCTTGAAAAGCGTTATTCCGCTGTGCATAATTCTCCCCCATAAAACCTTACTGGCCTACGTGCGTCGCTTTCGTCCCGTAGCAGCGAGATCTCGCAGCAAAAGGAGCCCTCACGATGCACGTTGTGAAGCCGGTCATTTTCGCATTACTGATTGTCGTACTCACCACTTCCGTTTGGGGACAAGTCGCCACGACTTCACTACGGGGAACCGTGTTCGACGAAAAAGGTGCGGTGGTTAACGGCGCGACGGTCACAATCAACGATCCCGCAACCGGCTTTTCTCGGACCATTAAGACCAGTGCGCAGGGCGAATACGAGTTTCCCCAGATCCCCCCAGCGACTTACGTGCTGACCACCGTAGTCCACGGTTTTGCGACTATGAAACAAACCGGTATCAAGCTGTTGGTCGATACCCCCGCAACCGTAAATGTCACTCTCAAAGTCGCGGCGGAAAACATTACGGTCGAGGTGGCCGGAACCGCGCCTCTGGTCAATACGCAGGATGCCACGCTGGGCCACGCTTTTGAGGCTAACCAGATTGCCAGCCTTCCGTTCGAAGGGCGGGATCCTACCGGAATCCTTAGTCTTCAACCGGGCGTGGTCTTCACCGGCAACAGCCCACATATCAGCTCCGCCGCCGACAGCCGCAGCGGTTCGGTGAGCGGCGCGCGCAGCGACCAGACCAATGTCACCCTGGACGGGGTCGACAACAATGACCAGTTGCTGGGCACGGCATTTCAGGGAGCGGCGCGGGTTCCGCTCGATGCGCTCGAGGAATTCAAGGTTACTACCAGCAACTCGGATGCAGATGCCGGACGCTCTTCCGGGGGCCAAGTCTCGCTAGTCACCAAGAGTGGTACCAACAGCATTCACGGCGGATTGTACGAATACTACCGTCCTACATTTACGACCGCGAATGATTGGTTCAGCAAAGCAGCGGAAATCAGTGCGGGCCAGCCCAACGTACCGCCTTTTCTTTTGCGCAATACGTTTGGCGCATTTGTGGGAGGGCCGATCAAGAAAGACCGGCTCTTTTACTTTTTAGCGTACGAAGGCCAGCGTAAACGGGAAAACCTGCAGGTAACGCGCGTTGTGCCCAGCGCCAACCTCAGGAATGGCATCATGCAGTATCCCTGCGCCAGCAGCCCGGGGTGTCCGGCTAGTGGAATCCAAACCTTAACCGCTGCAGATCTCGCCGGCATGGATCCGAATTGCTCCGGCTTAGGCACGTGTCCCTTGGGCCCGGGGCCGAATCCCGCAGTCATGGCGCTTTTCCGGCAATATCCCATGCCCAACACTGATACGGTCGGCGACGGGCTCGATTATCGCGGCTATACTTTCTCGTCGCCGCTCCCGGCCAAGCTGGACGCGTACGTAGCCAAAGTGGATTACAACGTGAGCGCGGATGGAAGACATCGTCTGTTCGTGCGCGGTGTCCTCAACAACGACAGCCAGGCGGATCGCACCAGTTCCGGTCTTAATTCGATCACCGGCGACGGGGGAGAACAATTTCCTGGCCAACCCCAGCAGACTGTGCTCCGGGATAACAACAAGGGTCTCACGGCTGGCTACACCGCTACCCTGAGCAACACCCTGATCAACAACTTTCACTTTGGCTATGTGCGTCAAGGTCTTGATGAAGCGGGTTTGCAGACTGAGCACTACGTCCACTTTCGCGGCCTGGACGATATCAACGGATTCACACCCACCATCAACACAAATGTTCCCGTCTTCAACTGGGTGGACGATATCACCAAGGTCAGGGGCAGCCACACCCTGCAATTCGGCACGAACATCCGCAAGGTTGACAACGAGCGCGTCTCCAATCAGCAATCATTTTTTGCTGCCAGTACCAACGCCTACTGGCTGTCAGGCTCTTGCATCGCGACCTGCGGAACCAGCCTGGACCCGGGGAATTTTGGATTCCCTGCCGTCGAGTCGTCGTTCGGTGCCAGCTACGACTTTGCCGTGACCGCTCTCGCGGGGTTGATTTCAGAAGTTGACTCCAACTATGAGTTGACCAAGAATTTGTCCGTGCTTCCCGAAGGCAGCCTGGTTCCGCGCCATTTCCGCGATCACGAGTTTGAATTTTATGGACAGGATCAATGGCGGGTGAAACCCAATCTGACCTTCACCTACGGATTGCGCTACACCCTGCTGCAACCGCCATACGAGACTACGGGCACACAGGTCTCTCCAACCATTAGTCTCAATAACTGGTTCCAGCAACGCTCCAATGCCATGCTGGCGGGAAATGTTTACGATCCTGTGATTCAGTTAGGTCTGTCCGGACAGGCCAATGGCAAGCAGCCGTATTGGGCCTGGGACTACAAGGACTTCGCTCCGCGCATTGCCCTCGCGTATTCACCGAGTGCGGACAGCGGCTGGAGTAAGAAGCTGTGGGGTGGAGCAGGGCAGACTTCCATTCGCGTCGGTTATGGCATGTATTACGATCACTTCGGAGAAGGCATCACCAACACCTTCGACCGCAATGGGTCGTTTGGTTTAACCACTGCCATCACCAATGCGGCGGGCATTCAAACGGTAGACGGGTCGGCCCGCTTGTCCAGCCTAACCACAATTCCGACCACGAGCCAATCAACCACCAATGCCTGCTCGGCCAACTGCCCGATCGTCGAACCTCCTCCGTCGGGACCCTTCCCGGTCACGCCTCCGCTCGGTCCCAACAACGGCGGCTATGCGATTACCTGGGGCCTGGATGACAAATTGAAGACGCCATATTCCCACGTGGTGGACTTCTCCCTCACTCGAGAACTGCCCAAACAATTTGTTTTTGAGGCTGCGTACGTGGGACGCTTTGCGCACCGTCTGCTGCAGGAATCGGACCTGGCGGAGCCGGCCGACCTGGTCGACCCGAAGACTGGCATGGATTATTTCCACGCCGCCCAAGCCTTGGCAACGCAGTACTATGCGGGCACCCCCATTCAGAACATTACTCCCTCTACGCTGGGAGCCAAGGCGTATCAATATTGGCAGGACATTTTTCCGGGAGCGGCCGGCCCTGCGTCGACGCAGCTAGGAGTCTACAACCCGGGAGTTCCCTGCCTGGGCACCGCGCCTGCAAACGTGACCGCCACGCAGGCGATGTACGATTTGTTCTGCTACAACCAGGGGAACGAAACCACAGCCCTCGAGTACGCGGACGTGCCCGGACTGATCAATGCCGGCTGTTTTCCTTCTTGCGCGACCATCAAAGGCAAGGTCACTCCGTATGCTTTCTACTCTCCACAGTTTTCGTCACTGTTCGCGTGGCGGAGCAACGGCAACAGCGCCTACAATGCCGGACAATTTAGCCTCCGCCGCCACGCGGGCGGGTTAGAGTTCGACATCAACTACACCTATTCCAAATCGATTGACCAGGGCTCCAATGCCGAGCGCATCAACGAATTTGAGGGCTTCGGCCTGGGCAGCCAGATTATCAATGCCTGGATTCCCAGCCAGAACCGCGCCCTCTCCGACTTCGATACCACCCACGCCATCAATGCGAACTGGGTTTATGAGTTGCCGGTCGGCCATGGCAAACCATTCGGCAGCACCATGGGCGGACTCGCCAATGCTCTCTTTGGGGGCTGGAGCATCTCCGGGTTGTGGCGCTGGTCGACTGGCTACCCGTTTCAAACCTTCAGTCCAGCCTGGGCTACGAACTTCGAGCTGCAGTCCCCGGGCGTGCTGACTGGGCCCAAGCCGCAGACTGGAAGTTTCATTGTGCCCCAAGTGAACGGCGGTACGGGACCAAACGTCTTTAAAGACCCGGGAATCGCGGATGCATCGACCAGCCCAGACGCTGCCATTAATGTGATACGGCCTGCTTTCCCCGGTGAAAAGGGTGATCGCAACAACTTCCGTGGTCCGGGCACATTCAATATCGATACCGGATTGAGCAAATCGTGGCAGATCATCGAAAGCCAGACCCTGAAGTTCACCTGGGAAGTGTTCAACCTGACGAACAGCCCGCGGTTCGATGTAGGAACCATGTCGGTGAACGGCAATACTTCTCTTTCCAGTGTTTCCAGTTTCGGAAACTTCAGCTCCACGCTTTCCAATCCGCGGGTGATGGAGTTCGCACTACGTTATAGCTTCTAGTTGCTTAGCGTGACCTGGTCACCGTGCTGTCCCTGCCAACCCCGCCGAAGTGTTTGGCCGCATCAGTCCTTGCGACGTTGCATGCTGCCTTCGCCCGGGAAGTGAGGGCTCGGCCTTCGGGTTTCAGTACTTGCGCGGCCCAATGGGTTTACTTGCGTTACGGCCCGGTGACTCGCTCGCCATCCTTAATTAGATGGCTTCGTCAATAGGCTTCAGGATCTCAGTTTCCTTCCTTCCTGCTATTCAAGCTACGGGGCTTGAACTCTTACCCCGATGGGACTTTCACCCACTGTTCATGCCAGCCTTCGCTGGACACACAACTCCCATTACTAATCGCGGTAAGCCAGCATCGGATCTATTTGATGGGGTCGACAATCGGTCTGGAATTGTCGATGAGATAGTTGTGAGTCAACTTCACTGCCATTGCTTAGAATGGACGTAGCGCATGGTACACTGCACGGAATCATGCCGCAGTTCGTCATTGAACGCGAGATTCGGGGAGCTGGATCACTATCGGACACACAGCTCCGTGAGATATCCCTGCGCTCTTTGGAGACACTGGAGAAAATGGGCCCGCAGATCCGGTGGCTCCACAGTTACGTGACCGAGGATAAAGTGTATTGTGTCTACCTGGCGACCGACGAGAACAGTATACGGGAGCACGCTCGCCGCGCAGGCATTCCGGCGGATCGGGTTTCGGCCGTGCGCCGGCTCATTGACCCCGTCAACCTGAAATAGTTCACCAAGGCTCGTGCAGCGAGTATTGAATGGCGCTCTCGATGCTCATCGCGGACCCTTGTGCCCAAGTGCCCTTGCCGTCAGCCTCGCCGAGTGATTTCCACGCAGGTGACAGGTTCTGATCAAGTTTTGATTGCTCCGCTTGTGGCAGGGGAGCACTGATCATCTGTCGCAGGTGGGTGGCTGCGGCCGCCAGCTTTAGCGCGCGTGCCGCCTGGCCTCGGGCCGCAGCCAGACACGCAGAACCTTCCAGCGCCCGCGCGATGCCTCGCCGGTGCCCCAGCTCCGAGAACACTTCAAGAGCTTCCCGGTAAGCGGCGTGTGCTGCCTCATATTCTCTTTGTTCGCAGTAAACGTGACCTAAATCCGCAAGTGAGCGGGCGGAGCCCCAGCGGTCCCCGGCTGCCCGAAAGGCCTTCAGCGCGCGTTCGTAGAAGTCCCGGGCCATCTCCAGGTCACCCTGTTCCCGCGCTATGTCGCCCTGCTGATTGATAGACCAGGCAGCGCCGCTCGGGTCTCCGACTTCCTGAAAAATGTCCGTGGCTTCGCGTAGCGCCATCTGAGCGCGTGAAAAGTCGCCCCGAACCTCGGCGGCGTTTGCCAGATTATGCAGGCAGCGTGCGGTTGCCAACTGATCCGGCAGCGTGCGCCAGCAGGCCAGGCTACGCTCAAAATTGCTTTGCGCCCCGGGGTAGTCGCCGCGGTCTCGTGCCGAGACTCCCAAAGCATTCAGAGACGCTGCTATTCCCCAGCGGTCGTTCAACTGCTCATAAAGCGAGAGACTTTGTTCCAAAAAGCGCTCGCCCGCCGGGAAATCGCCTTGGGTCGTTGATAACGCACCGAGAAAGATACACACCTTGGCGCGCTCTTTTGCATGTCCCGAACTCGCTAGACGCAGGATAGTCTCGAGCCGTGCGCGGCCCTCTATCAGATGTTCCCGCATGTCCCAGAATCGGAATAAGGCCATGCATAGACGCAGCCCCCAGTCGACATCCTGATTAGCGAACAGCCAATCGAGAGCAGAACGAAAGTTATCAATCTCAAGGTCGCAGCGCGACAGCCAAACAGCGCGTTCCGCAGGGATCAGTTCCGGATTACCCTCTTCTGCGAGCACCAGGCAATAGGCAGCGTGGGCCCGACGGGTCGCTGCCTCTTCACCACTGGCTGACGGCCGTTCGAGCGCGTACTCACGAATGGTTTCCAACATTGTGAAGCGCGCTTCCGAATCTGAACGGTCCACCCGCTGAACCAGGTTCTTATCCAGCAGGGAGGAAAGGCCATCGAACAGACCGACTCCCAGGTCGCTACCTGTATTGCAAATGGCTTCAGCAGCCTCGAGAGTGGACCCGCCGATAAATACAGAAAGGCGCCTGAACAGTTTCTGCTCCGCCTCATTCAAGAGGTCATGGCTCCAATCAATGGTGTTTCGGAGGGTCTGTTGTCGTTCCGGCAAATCAAGCGCGCCGCCGGTCAGCAGTTGCAAGCGACTTTGCAGACGATCCAGGATGGCGCTGGGCGACAGCACCTTAGTTCGGGCTGCCGCCAACTCGATCGCTAGCGGCAAGCCATCCAGACGCGAACAGATTTCCCGAATCGCGGCCGAATTTTCAGCAGTCATCGCAAAGTTGGGCCGCACCGCGGTAGCGCGCTGTACAAACAACTGGACGGCTGAATCCTGTTCCAGGGGTGCCACCGGAAATTCCTGCTCGCCATATATCCGAAGACACTCCCGGCTGGTGACCAGCACCTTGAGAGTTGGGCAGGCCGCCAATATTTCAGCCACTACTGTCGCAGCAGGCAACACCTGCTCAAAGTTGTCGAGCACGAACAAGAATGGGCCCGAATCCTGCAGGTAATCACTAATGAGTTGTGGAACTGTGCGGTTGGCAACTTGCTGGATGTCGAGAGCTTTGGCGAGCGCCGTCGCAACCAGATCCGGATGTGTGATGGATGCGAGTCCAACAAATTGAACTCCCCCCGTAAACTCGGACGCGATCGCCGCGGCTACGGCGATAGCTAACCGTGTTTTGCCGGCACCTCCAGCACCGGTAAGGCTTACCAGCCGAACATTTGGCCTAAGCAAAAACTCAGCGGCGTCCGCCACCTCGCCTTCGCGGCCGATGAGCGAAGTACGGGGCGTCGGGAGATCAATGAGCCTTCTGCCAAGCTTCCCAACGCCGGATTTCCTGCCCTCTGGTGAGTCGAGAGAATCCCCGTCATATGAGGGAGCGGCTTTGGGTGTGGACTGCGTGACTTCGGCGATGAACAGGTATCCCCTGCGCGGCACGGTCTTGAGCAACTGCTGGTCACGATCATCCAGGGCGCGCCGCAGTTCGACCGCGCACTGCACCAGCGAATCGTCAGTCACGAAGCTGTCTGGCCATACTGCCTGCATCAACTCCTGCTTTCCGATCAGGCGACCGGGGTTTTTCACTAAGTAGGTGAGGGTCTCATAAACCTTGGGGCGGAGCTTGATTTCCTCTCCCGCCCTGAGAACACAGCCCCTTGCCACGTCGAGCGTGAACTCGCCGAAGTGATACGCTGAGGGGTTCATCTCCAAGGGTTCCCACGCTCCCGTAAAGGCAAAAGCTTCCTGATTTTTTGGTGTTTCTTCGGCGGCGCTTCGTTACGCCGCTTACCCACGCTTGCTAATTTCACGGTGGCACGCGAGATCCGACACTTTCCGCGAGTTTCCGGCAGCGCCACGGGCCGGGAATGACCGAGTAATGCGGATTCTAGCAAAGCTGCCACAGCGAAAAGAAGTGGCAAACAACGCGGGACGGACAAGATCCGCTCCGCGAAAAGGAGATATTGCAAATGAGTACAGCACAAGTTCCAGCTCTGGACATGAACAAACTGAACGCTTTTATCGGACAATTCGTCACTGATCTTGGTGCCTCGGTACACGCCGGGATGGTGGTGATCGGCGAGAAACTCGGTCTTTACAAGGCGCTGGCTGCCGGCCCCATGAGTCCGGCAGAGCTAGCCGCCAAGACCGGAACCGACGAGCGCTATCTGCGCGAATGGCTGGCCTCGCAGGCGGCGGGGGGCTACATCACCTACGACGAAACAACGAATAAATTCAGCCTGACTGAAGAACAGGCTTTCACCCTTGCCCATGATGACAGCCCGGCTTATTTGCCGGGGGCCTTTGAACTCGCGCTGGGCTCTCTGGCTGCAGTGCCCCGCATTGCGGAGTCCTTCCGGACAGGTGCCGGAATGGGCTGGCACGAACACGATGACGGCGTTTTTCACGGCTGCGAAAAGTTTTTTCGTCCGGGCTACGCCGCCAACCTTGTCAGCTCGTGGATACCTTCGCTCGACGACGTGAAACAGAAGCTCGAAGCGGGAGCCCGCGTGGCCGACGTCGGCTGCGGAAAAGGCGCATCGACGGTGCTGATGGCAAAAGCGTTTCCCAACTCACGATTCTTCGGATTCGACTACCACGACAAGTCCATCGAGGCGGCACGCGAATCTGCCAAACGCCAGGCAGTGGGCGACCGGGTCAGCTTTGAAGTCTCGAAAGCCAAGAACTTTCCGGGCAAAGACTACGATTTCGTAGCGGTCTTCGATTGCCTCCATGACATGGGCGATCCCGTGGGCGCGGCTGCGCACGTTCGGCGGTCCCTGGCTAAAGACGGCACTTGGATGATCGTCGAGCCTTTCGCGAACGATCAGTTGAAAGACAACCTGAATCCCGTGGGGCGCGTTTACTACTCGTTCTCGACCTTGCTGTGTACCCCTTGCTCGAGATCGCAGGAAGTTGCACTCTGTCTGGGCGCCCAGGCCGGCCAGAAACGCATTGAGCAGGTCGTAACCTCGGCGGGTTTTACTCGCTTTCGTCGAGCGACTGAGACACCCTTCAACATCGTGTACGAAGCCCGCCCTTAGTACGCGAACATGGACTGAGCGGCCGGGCCACAAAGGGCGGCTGCTCAGTCGGCTCTGCACTGTAGAATAGCGGGCAACTTGAATTCCAGGGGCGAGGAAAAACCCATGGCAACCATACCTGAAGCGACTCTTCCCAAGCCATCCAGCGATGGTAAGGGCTCCACAAAAACAGGAAGCACTGCGGCCGGACCGTCCGCGGGTGACCTCACCGAGGAGATGCTGGCCCGCTTCGATTCCCGCGCCGCTACCTACGACCGGGAAAATCGCTTCTTCGATCAAGATTTCGAAGAACTCCGGGCCACGAAGTATCTCACCATGCCAGTTCCGGAGAAATTTGGCGGCGCCATAACGGCGATATTTCAACAGTTACCGACAAAGCATCTCTGTCCGCTTGTCATTGCATTAAAGTTTTAGGCAACATCTTGCTGCGTCTTGCTCTGGTCCCTTGAAGGTCGGGGCTTCAAGGGGAGAGTCGCGTAAACCCTGGTGCCGGAACCGTTGGATTCGATAACCAAATCGCCGCGAAAGTGGCGCACCCGCTCGCGCATTCCTCTGATTCCCACTCCCGTGCCCCGGGACTGAATCTCAGCGAGTCGTTCCGGGGACATTCCGTTTCCTTGGTCTTCAACTTTAACCTGGACATTGTCCCCTTCGCGCCCAATTCTAATCAGCGCAGTTTTGCTTCCCGAATGACGATGAATGTTGGTCAAGCTTTCCTGAACAAGTCGGAAAATGAGGAGTTCCATTTCTGAGGGAAGTCTTCCGATGTTGTCGGCAACCTCCAGGTCGATCTGTAAACTGCTGCGCTCCGCGAGACCTTGCACGTACCAACTCAGTGCCGAAGAAATACCAATTTCATCCAGCATCGGAGGATGCAGAAGATAGGAGGTTGTCCGTATCTCTCGGGTCAGATGCTGCACCAAGCCTTCGGCATCCTCGATGTCTTTGGCAACTTGATCAGGATTATTCGTAGCATCTTGCGCGAGCCGCGAAAGGCTCATGCCCAACGCGGCCAATGTTTGTCCCGCGCTATCGTGCAGTTCCCGTGCTATGTGCCGGCGCTCCACATCTTGGGACTCCAGCAGCCGCCCCGAAAGCTCACGCAGTTCCGAGTTTCTTCTCTCAAGTTCCTGCGTACGGAACTGCACTTGGGTGTCGAGTGCATCCGCCAAGGTTCGATAACGTTCTTCGCTTTCGCGCAACGCTCGCTCAATTCGTTTACGTTGGGTGATGTCCCGAGCAATTTTCGACGCTCCGACAATCTTTCCGCTGGCGTCCCGGACCGGCGAAATTGTGAGCGAAATATCGAGCGGTGTCTTGTCCTTACGCACACGAACGGTGTCGAAGTGTTCGATTCGTTCGCCTTTCTTGATTCGTTCGATGATGACTGTTTCTTCGTCCCTACGATTGAGGGGGATGATCAACGAGATGTGCTGGCCTACAGCTTCACTGGCGGTGTAGCCAAACAATCGCTCCGCACTTGCGTTCCAACTGGTTATGATACCTTCGAGCGTCTTGCTGACGATGGCATCCTCGCATGAGTCCACGATTGCAGCGAGTAAGCCAATAGCTTTGTCCGCCTTTAGGCGTAAGGCAGGCAACTCATTCAAAAGCGACGGGCTGATGCTATCCCTAGCCTCCGGGTCATTGAAGACGCAATCCGCCAGTGCTTCATGGGTCGCCAGTAGTTTGTTGATGTCATCTTCCAAGGCGATCTCAGGATGTGTTTCAGTCCAATAGTGCGCTGCTCTGACAAACGCCACGAACAACAGCAAGTATTGAAGACGGGCCGGACCAAATAGCCGCGCCAGCGCGTCAAGACATAAGAAATAGTCAGAAGTCTTCAAGAAAACATGACCTGCGCACACAAAGATGGCATCTTCCATCTGGGTGTCGGGCATCGGCATTTCAACAATGGGTGCGGGGCAGGCTGCGCACAGTGAGAGACGAGACTGAAGTTCTTGTCCGCGTGGAAAAGGCCGTCGAAGGAGTTGAACAACGTCTGCCACGCTTTGAGTACGCACAGTCGGATCGCCAGCGGGGCGGCCCAGCCCCACCAAGAAACCAACATGCCGAGCAAGGCAGTAGCGGACTGCACAAAAGCGCGACAGGTGGACGAAAAGACGCTCCTTAAAAACGGAGGGTAGAGGATTGTCGAGGTAGGCAGCTTGTGCGAATCCCCACAGTTTCTCGGTGATCTCGGGAACCTCAGGTGCGAGGCGGAAGAAATTGGGAAGAACCCCGAATCTCTCCTCTACTCGCTTCTCCAGTTCCGACATGGCACCGTCCCGGCCCGATTATATGCCTATCTTGGCTGGATGACGGTATTCCGGCGACTGTCCAAGAGAAGCGGTTTACCTTGCCTTCGGCCTTCTGCGAATGAGATTACAATCAAGGAAACACGGCCTGGTTGCTCAGGTTCCAGCGGCTGCGTCAATTTCCATCATAGCTGTTGGTAACAGCGCCAATTGACCTTCTGAAAAGGGCTCAAGGCATTAGCACTGATTGAACTTGCCCTAGCCTCCCGCATAACATGCAATCGCCCCGAGCTTCGACCAAAAATGATCGGTCAGACCATCGCGCACTACCGCATTCGTTTGTTGCCGTCAAATTTCTGGTAGTGGCTCAGTTTGAAAAGCAACCTATAAGTTCTGACAGTTCCCAAGCGTGATCGCTCAGTCCAGACTCCATAGCGGGGGTTACTCGCAACGTCTGGTGGATTCGCACGTAATTGTAGTACATGAAATGGACGGCTACAGCGTGTGCGTGGTTTTCAATTTTCTTTGAGAAGGCATTGGTTAATCTAGTGAATCGGCGCATAGACAATCGTATCGTGAGGTTCTGACGCTCGATATAGCTTGTGCTGACATGTTTTGGATCAGGGTTGCCACTGACCGTTTTCATATCGCAGCCGATACAGACTGCAGGTGAATAGCGCGTTTCGGTCTCTAGCGAGGAGCCAAAAATCTTGTGCAGTTGCGCGTAATCCACATCGCTTCCAAATGCATCCTCTACGGCTTCGAGATAAGCCTTATGACCATCTGTCGTAATTTGGACGCGGCCCTTGATTCGGTCTGCACAATCCTGTATGAAGTCCTGCGCCCAATCCGCTCCGCGTCCGCCGACAAGGTAGCTAACACAAAGTTTGGTTTGGGCGTCAATCCCGACCCATGTCCAAACATCGCCCCAACCGATTTCTTTCTTTTCGGCGCTAACGTTTTTGGGCTTTGCGCCGACGTATGCCCATATCTCGTCACACTGAAGACGGCGCACGCGAACATTGCGGACGTACTTGTCATGGTATGAAGCACATGCCCGACCGAGATCAACGAGCAGTTTGGTTACAGTATTGCGAGCAACACCAGTCATGCGCGAGGTAGCTCTAATGCTGTTTCCCTCAACAAGTGCGGCTACCACCCGAATGCGATCCCCATTTTCAAGCGTGTTCATATTGAGCATTATGCTTGAGTTGAACCATTTGTGTCAAGCATTTTGCTCAATTTGTTGCAATCTCCATAAGTACATGGTAACTTTAGTCATCCTACCAAATAGGTACAAATGTTCAGCAAGTATAGGCCGGGTGTGCTCTATCTCGCACTTGACTTCAGATGTAATATTGTGCTTGCTGAGCCAAACCTCAGTCGAATTGGTGCGTCCAAATCGCAACGTAGCGACTCTATTCACCAGGAGGGGTTTGATGTGGATATAAATGTACGAGCGTTTAGAGTCGTGCAAGCGGCGCTCAACGGCCCCTCTGAGCCGAATCCGAAGCGTGAAGCTTCCAAGAGGGGTGGACAAGTAGGCGGACGCGCTCGTGCGCGTGCCATTGACGCGACGAGGAGAAAGGAGATCGCTACGAAAGCGAGTCGGGCTCGTTGGGCAAAACGGCGCGCTATCGAAGGAGAGGAGGTATAGCATATGGCCTGTCAAACTGTCGAACACGTAAACACACCAAGAGAGCGTGCCGATCTCACTATGCGTCGCATGAAAGATGCGACAATCAAGATCAAGAAGATCGAACGCGCCAAGGAATTGGTTTGCGGTGTGATTTCCGTCGAATCACAGAAGACCATCCGCAATATCTTGGAGTTGTTGCTGCCACTCCTTGATGAAGGGATAAAATGGTTAAGGTCTGGCGCTCTCGACGAACTGGATGACGAGAAACTGAAAACAATTCTTGGACAGCTTCAGACTTGTGACCGAAGTTTGACTTTCATTATTAAGGGGTCAGTTGAAATCGGTCTTGAAGCCATCGAACCATTCCCAAAGCTTCTGTCCCAGTTGAGAGCGTACCACGGCGCTGTCCAGAGCCAAATCGAGGGGATTATCTTGTCACTTAATGGAACCTTCCAAGGGTTAGTAAAGGGGTCAGCAGAGGAATTAATCGTCTCTTCCAAAGGATAATGCTTGGCAAGATGCAAGGTTGACGTTACAACCTCTCCTACGCTTGCCAAGCTCCTCCGAAAACTCCGAAAGAAATATCGCCACATTGAAGAAGACCTAATGGCGGTTCTTCCTGAAATTGCGACCGACTACACGATGGCATGTAATGCGGCACGGCCACCCAAAAGAAAACTGGGGATTGAATACTGGAAATATGACTTCGGCAGCACGGATCTGCAGCGCAGCCCGCGTAACTCTTTTCGTGTCGTTGGTATCTTTGTGGAGCCTGAACAGCCCGGACAAGAGCGAACCATGTATCTATCTATTGCCTACTTCAAGGGTGACAAATCAGACGTTACTGAGCAAGAAGTCAAAGATGCGGTGGATGAGCTGAATATAGTCATAACCCAAGAAGACATCCCCGAAGGTCCTCACGAAGATTCAAACTGAGCCACTACCAAATTTCTTCAAGACTTGACTCACAACTCTGGCACTGTCTCCTCACTCCTTACACCAGCAGCTGTCGTTCAACTCGGGGCAGCTCAGTGCGAGGAATTGGCATTGGGCATCTTGACCCGATTTTTTTTCGGGGGAAGTTATACGCTCTTCGAAAGCGTCGAAGGGTGTGCGCCTAAATTCTTCAGTCGAAGTTCTTCTGAGCGGATAAAGTCGACAAGCTTGGGCCGGGCGACAACGAAGCGGCTTGCCTCGCGTTTCAGCAGGCCCATGCGCGTGAACTTGCTGAGCTGGGTAGTGACGGTTTCACGGCTCGTCCCAATGAGGTTGGCCAGATCTTCATGGGTCAGGCGAGCGTTAATTAAGGTCCCGGTTGGCAGCTCCTTTCCATATTTCTTGCTCAACTGGAGGAGCACCCTGGCCAGTCGGTGATGGGACCACGTGTGTCCAAATTCCGCCAGTCCTCGTTCCACGGTCGCCAATCGCTTCGAAAGCAAGCGAATGAAGCTCAAAGCGACGGCCGGAATCGTGGACAAAAGTTCCACAAAAGATTGTTGCGAAACCGTCACCAAAGAATCTTCGAGGGCAACGGCGGTAAAGGGTCTTCTCTCCTCGGCAAGGAAAAGTTCACCGAAGACCTCATCGGGCTTGAGGATATGCAGGATGGTTTCCTTGCCCTTGTCCGAGACGGAAATCAGCTTCACCATGCCCCTTCTCAGGATGCAACAACAATCGGCAGGCTCGCCTTCCTGAAAGATCTTCGCCCCGCGCGGGAACCACTTCTCCGTGCAAAGGCTCGCGATCTTGCGCATGTCCAGCTGCGATACCCCCTGAAACAGGTCAGGAACGGTAATGAAATGTCGGCACTCGCTCTTCGCAATGACTGATCGTTGCACCGTGGTGCAGAATCATAGCACCGGGTTACCGAAGACTTCAACGCTCCGATGTGAACGTCAATCTGGACCTCAGAAAACTTCGCACCTTCGCAATGTTGCCCATCTCCGCGCCGCGTTTGAGCCACGAGAGCCAGTTGAGGGGCCGCTTATCTATGACCAAAGCGACGAGCACGATGCCGAGCAAGCTCACAACCTGGCACAAATAAGCCGTCAGCAGGAGATCGCGAGGCGAACCCAGGTGGGCGGAAGCAGGAGGGGGATCGCCAGCATAAAGGGCCCCTCCGAATACTAGCGGCGCGGCCCAGCCCACCCATTCCGGGTCCACCGAAAAAAGGATTGAACCATAAACGACGCAGATCACCGCAAATCCCAGCAATTCGTTGAGGGTGCAAAGCGGCTCTTTGGCAAGGTCTCCCATACGGTGCTCCTTACCCCGCTGGGAGTTTAGGACAGCTCTAGTCCAATTTCCGGTGAGAGCTTTCACAGATTCAGGGAATATTTCTTGGGTCAGGGAGCACAAGGCGGCGACACTTTTTCTGACAATTTGTGAGAGGTTTCACAGCTATTGTTAGAGGTTTTACACACAATGTACCCGATCTGCTACCTTGCCCGGGCGGCGCAATGAAGCAGAGCGCTTCTGCAGGTGGCGCTATGTCGGCCCGATTTCCAAGGGTCATAGGGAAGAACCGACAAATACCACAGGGCTATTCGGAAAATTGAAGGGGAAGGTGGCCGAGACTCCTCTCGCCGCTCACACCCAAAAAGGAGAATTGACCATGGCAGACGCCGTGAAAGTTGCAAACCCAGCGCCTCTGGGACTGGCCGGGTTCGGACTCACAACCGTCGTGCTGAGTTGCATGAACGCAGGTCTGTTCCCGACTGAGGCAACCCCCGTGGTTGTTCCTTTGGCCTTCGCCTATGGAGGCTTGGCGCAGATAATTGCGGGGATCTTGGAGTACAAGAACGGCAATACGTTCGGCATGGTGGCATTCACCTCTTACGGAGCTTTCTGGTGGTGGTACGCCCTGCTCCTCTGGACCATCGGGGCAGGATGGATCAAGCCGCCCCATCCTGCGGGTATTGGCATTACGCTGTTGCTGTGGGGGATATTCACGTTCTACATGTGGATCCCGACCTTCCGCATCAACACTACGTTGTGGCTCGTATTCCTAACGCTTTGGATCGCTTTCGCGCTGCTCGCCGGAGGCGACCTGGGCATGGGAGCAGGGTGGCACAAGGCGGGTGGATGGGATGGTTTGCTGTGCGGGATTTTGGCGTTGTATTTGTCTTTTGCTGAGGTGACAAACGCTACCTGGGGGCGTTCTGCGATTCCAGTTGGGGGGCCGATCTTAAAATCCTAGGAGGCCTTGGCAGGCGGCTGAAATCGATCTTCCCGCGTAAAACGGAACACAACAAGAGCACACGACCGTCAGCGCAACGACTGCCGTCAGAACTGAAGCTGAAGGTGCCTTTCTCGCCGATTCCCCGGCCAGCATTAGATGCACGCGTGACGCTCATGTGGCTTGCTCAAGGTCTTGTACTGCCCCGCTGTCGGGGTCTGGAATCTCGGGATAGAACGCCTGCCTTATCGCCATAGTTTCCCCAGAGTGACCGCCGCGGGTTCGCTATGCCGACGCTCCTTGGAGAAACTCAGTTTTCTAGATATTTCCTATCCCCCAAATTTTGGCTGTTTGGGACGAAACTGGACTTTTTCAACAGCCACAGGCGATTACGCTCACGGCCAAGTCAACGAGTTCTATCGCGATATTTCAGCAATCACGACGCCACTCGGCTTTCCAGCGATTTAGAAATTGCGGGTTGGTGGACTCGCGCGCGCTGGTAAATCGACAGGTTCACAAACGCGGCTTGCAGGATGGGCGTCGTCAATCCAAACTTCTGTCCGCGTTCCAGAAGATCGCCCAGGATTGTATCCACCTCGACGGGCGCTCCTTTCTTGAGATCGCGATACATGGAAGACGTCAACGGGGAGCCTTGAGCGGTGAGTTGCGCGGTTTGTCCGTCAAGGAAGGCAGTAGTTGGCGGGTGCCCGGAGGCGCTGGCGATATCTGAACTCTCGCGGAGCGCCCAGCGAGCCAGGTCGGCGCCTCCCGGGATCGCGACGATCTCGCCGATATTGCCACGCAGCAGGCAGGTAATGGCGCCCACGCTTGCGATCTGCACCCACTTCTCCCACATGTCGTGCATGATGTGGCTGGAGAGCACGGTCTCGAAGCCCGCGCCATGCAGGGTCTCGTCTAGTTTTTCCAGACGGGGCGTGCTGGGACCGTCAATCTCACCGTAGATGAGTTTCTGGAAATCAGCCAGTTGCAGAATCCGACTCTCCTGGTCCAACTCCGTTGCCACCAAACAAACCCCGCCCAGAACTGCATGCTTTCCGAAGCGGGCCACCAGCAGGTCGATGTGGCGCATGCCGTTGAGCACGGGAAGAATCATGGTCTCCGGCCCTACCGCTGCCGCGAAGTCGTTCATTGCGCCGGAGAGCGCGTAGCTCTTTACCCCGAGCAGAATCACGTCATAGGGTTCGGCGATCTGGCCGGCCGTAATCGTCTTCGGGCGTAGGATTAAGTTCCCGTGTGGGCTGACGATCTGAAGTCCGTTTGCTTTTATCTCTTCGGCTCGCTTCGGGCGAACCAGAAACGTGACGTTGCGTTTCGCTTGAGCCAAACGACCACCAAAATATCCACCTACAGAGCCAGCGCCGATAACCAGAATTTTCATAGTGAGAGTCCCTTCTTCTCTGACGCTATTCAATTCACTGTGGATTCACAATTACCAGAGTAATCAGCCTGATGTGCGCCCCAGCACACCTCGGAGGACACGTTGTCACCAGGGCCGAGGCCGACGCCGGACAAGTCCCATCCGTCGTCGCTACTGGGCCCGCTCAGATCAGCCTTCCAAAGTTCAGCGAAACGATTACCGCCGTAACCATCTGGGTGTTGTGGCGAACACTCGAAATAGGGGGCCCCACCATAAACTGAAAGCAGGTGTGTGTTCTGCCGGGGCAACCGCCTGTGAGTCAAATGGAAACTCGCTGGGGTAAGCGTTTCGGACGATACGAGATCATCGCTGAGCTCGGTCGCGGAGCCATGGGAGTGGTGTACAAGGCTCGCGATCCCAAGATCGACCGCTTTGTCGCGGTCAAAGCCATCTCGCTCTCCAGCCAGAATCCCGAGGAAGCACGCGAATACCGGGAGCGCTTTTTCTATGAGGCGCAGGCAGCGGGTCGTTTGTTGCATCCCGGCATTGTGACCATCTTCGACACGGGCGAGGACCCGGAGGGCCACATTGCCTACATCGTTATGGAGTACATTGCCGGTCAATCGCTCGATCGGATGCTCACCGAAGAAACTAACAAGCTGGAGTTTAACACCGCGCTTCGCTTGACCGAGGAACTGGCAGAGGCGCTGGATCATGCCCACGGCCAGGGCGTAGTCCATCGCGACATGAAACCTGCCAACATCCTGGTAACCCCGGAAGGGCATGCCAAGATCGCCGATTTCGGGATTGCGAAAATGAACTTGGCGTATACGACACTTCCCGGGCGGGTGCTTGGCACACCCGCTTATATGTCGCCGGAACAGTTGGAGGGAGAGCCGGTCGACCAGCGCTCCGACCTGTTTTCCTTGGGTGGAATTCTTTACCGCATGGTTACCGGCTACGGGCCTTTTCAAGGCAACAGTACGGCCACGGTTTGCTTTAAGGTGGTTAACCGCGATCCTCTGCGTGCAACGTCGCTGAATCCTGATCTTCCTGCTGAACTGGACGCCGTGATCGCTCGTGCCATGGCGAAAGATCCAGCGCAACGCTACCAGCGCGGATTGGAGTTTGCGCTCGACCTGCGTGAACTGCGCGAGCGCGGCCAGATACTCTCAAAAGATCCCAATGGAGTCTCCTGGTTTTCAAGGGAAAAGTCTCTTAGAGGCGGCGAAGTTAGCACGGGCATTCCTGCAATCAACTTCGCGCTGGCGAGTTTCTTTAAAGCATTGACTGGTGGGGCGAGAAAAGCGTGGTCATTCATGCGGCAAAAGGTCTTACCGCAGGGGCGCATGCCGGCCGTACGCATCGGTCTCATAGTTTTAGTGGCAACCGCCGTCTTGAGCTGGTTTGCTTATCATCACCACGCTCCCTCATCGCCCAGACCTAGTCAATCCGTTGTTGCTCTAGGCCAGAAGCCTCCCTCGGCGGCGGTTCGCGCCAGCGTCGAACCCCCAGCGCCAAGTCAGCCTCCAACCCGGGCTCCCGGCGTGGTTGGAAAGACCGGCCCCAAGCCTGCTGCTAAACCGTTTGCGGATTCTGCCAAAGCAGTTGCGGATTCAACCTTAGACATAAAGATCGAACATCGCTTCTCGGCGGCTGATCTTTCCCTGTGGGTCGACGACAAGTTGACTTATGAGCATCCCTTGCGCGGACAGACGACCAAGAAACATTGGAATTTGTTTCGCACGGACGTTCGGGAAACTGAAACCGTCCGGCTAGCCGGTGGCCAACATCGGCTGATGGTTCGGGTGCGTTCGGCGCCGGAGAAATACGAGCAGTCCGCGAGTATCCTGGGGAATTTCGCCAAAGACCATCCGGCCACCTTGCAGATCAACTTCGAACGGCAGGGAAATGCGATGCGTTTGGCCTTGCGCTAATCCGCGATGGGCGTTCACCACAGAGTCACAGAGACATAGAGTGTCGCAACCCGCCCGTGATCCAGAGTTGCACCTCGAATGGGTGGGCCACCCGCCGCAGGAGAGAGGTTGTGGCGTAGGCTTCCGGGAGCGTGACGGTCGAGATTGAATCTCGCTGGACAGCGCGCCGTCGCGAGCGGCTTGGATTGTATCCGGTAGTCCGCCACCGCGATGTCAGCTAAAAGCCCCGCCCTCTCTCGCAAAAAACGCGAGAAGGACAGGGCACCCGCTTCTGTGTGTGGTGAAAGCCTGGGCCAGCCCGCCATTCTTACGCCGCTTGGCGGCTCGGAGCGTGGAGTTCGTTCCACCGTCGCCGAAATTCCAGTTCTCACCCACACACTGGAAGTGCTGCGCCACCCACAATCAAATGCGGCATCGAGTTTCTCATCAGCCTCTGAGGCCGCTCCCATTTGTGGCTAATACGGCTCTGGTGCAGGACGGCCACTCTCGTCTGCGGGTTTTGATCTTCATTTCGTCAGCCCCAAGAAACCAACGTCAACGGCGGCGGACAGGAGTGTCCGCCCTGTTGTCAAAACCCATACTTCAGCGAGAACTGGATCAGCCGCGGGGTGCCCACGACTGAGGTGATTTGGCTGAATGAGCTTGGACTTTCGACGTCCGTGGCCGATGGGTTGGCGAAGGACGGGTGGTTGAACAGGTTGAAAAAGTCGGTGCGGAAGCGGAGACTTTGGCGCTCGGTCAGCTTGAAAGTTTTGCCGATGGTGAAGTCCACGTTTTTCTGGGGTGGTCCCATGATGCAGTTGCGGGGAGCGTCGCCGTAGCCGGTGGCGTCTCCGGGCGCGCCGTTGGCCAGGGGGATGACCGCGTCCGGCATGTAGGCTGCGGGGTTCGCCCAGTGCGGGAGCCTTGACTCGACGCCGCCTGGAGTAGCTGCGTTGGCGCAACTGAATCCGGGAGCGAAGGTTGGGGTGGCGAGGTTCGGACTGCTGAGAGCGTAGGCGCCGCCTCCTGCGGAATCGATCGGGGTGAAGGGCAAGCCTGATTGCAGGGTGAGCACGCCGCTGACGATCCAACCACCGAGCGCGCCGCTGGTGAAGCCGTTAGCATGCGCGTAGAACGGTAACTGATAAGTGGCGCTGGTGACGAAGCGCTGGCTGCGGTCGAAATCGGAGAGGCCGCGGGAATCGCGGGCGTTGGTTTGATCGTTGAAACGGGTATCGAAGGCAACCGTGGCCGTTGAGACATCGTCGATTGCCTTAGAAAAGGTGTAGGCGCTCTGCCAATAGAGGCCTTGGGCGAAGCGGTGCGAGAGCGTGGCCTGCAGCGAGTGATAGTGCGAGTCGGAATTGGGAGAGAACGACTCGAAGGCAGCTGGGGCGAGTCCGAGGAACGGGGCGCGTGCGTTGGCATTCTCTGCCGTGGTATCCACGATCTGACAGGAATTGCCCGTGGCCCTCACGCCGGCGCAACTGACTCCGGGAATGGTGACCGGACTTTGAGGAGTGGCCAGCGTTGCCTGGTCAGGATCGAAGGTGGAGCGCAGATGGGTGCCCTTGGTTCCAACATATCCGAGTTCGACGAACCAATTTCTGCCCAGCTCGTGTTGAATGGTGAAGTTCCACTGCTGGGTGGTGGCTGCAATCCAGTGGTAGGGAACCTGAAGGCCAATGAAGCTGTTCACGTTGCCAGTGAAGCCGGGACCGCATTGATCGGGGTTGGTCGACGGGTTTCCGTTTCCCAGCGTGCAACTGGGCGCAAAGCCGGTAAAGAGCGCGGCACGGGGTACGAAAGCAGGACTCAGCACTCCCAAAGGTGGAATCCCGGTAAATCCGGTGGTGGGGTTCGGCTGGAAGAGGTTGGTCAAGCTACCGGCTCCCGGCAAGAAGCTGACGGCGATGGGGAAGAATGGCGCGGAGAAGGAGAGGTTATCGACTGCGCCCAAGTCTTCGCGAACGCTGTAGATGCCGTAGCCGCCGCGAATGGTGGTGTGGTGACGGCCAAACAGGTCGTAGGCAAAGCCGATGCGAGGTTCCCAAACGGTAGCGTATTCATTCTTGAGTGCAGCCTGGTTTAGAGATCCGCTCAGGCCGGGAAGATTGAATCGACTCACGCAGGTGGGATATTCGAAGGGTTGGCCGGTGGT
This sequence comes from uncultured Acidobacteriota bacterium, assembly GCA_963696635.1. GTDB lineage: Bacteria > Acidobacteriota > Terriglobia > Terriglobales > Acidobacteriaceae > JABDBE01. Next base: position 179,470 of record CAVOKX010000010.1, on the reverse strand, counting down.
GTTGGCCAATGCAGGATCTAAGTTGCCGAGGTGACAGAGGTCGTCGGTCGGAGCGCCCACAAACTCGTTGCGGAAGCCGAGGTTGAGGGTCAACGTCTTGCTCACGCGATAGTCGTCCTGGGCGAACCAGGAGTATGCGGGAATGCGGTAGTCGTGGTTGCCCACGCCACCACCGGCTTCCCCGAACAAGGGTGCACCGGCTAAGAAGCTCTGCCAATCGGTGGAGAATCCTGTAGGGCCGGCAAAGAACAAGAGGCCGTTATCGGCGACCGGCAGGTTGCGGCGGATGGTGGTGCGATCCCACTCGCCGCCGAAACGGAACTGGTGGGCGCCGTGAGTCCAGCTCAGAGTATCGAGCAAAACGAAGCTGTCGGAGAGCGCCCTTTGCAGTTGCTGCGGGAAGGGACCAAAGCCCCAGCTGCCAAAGGTGAAGCGGTAAATATTCGGGTCGCCATTGGCGGTGGGGATGTTGATTCCGACTTGCGCGTTGGTGACGGGGGGCTGGTTGTTCAATTTGTCGCTGATGATGTTTACGCCAAATCTGAGTTCGTTGACGATGGTGTTGGAGAATAGATGAGTTTCGGTGAGGCTGCCGACACGGTTATGCAACGGGATGTCGAGCGGGAAATTCAAATTGTTCGGCGTGGGTGCGCCGCCGGTCTGGATCTGGAAAGAATCGGCGCCGAAGGGTTGAAAGGTTTCGGAATCAGCCCAGAAGAAGCGGAAGGCGAGACGATCCTTGCCGCCGCGGAATTCGCGGTCCCAGTTGGTGGTGAACTGATCGTCGGTAAATCTACCGGCGCTGCTGATGATGAGTGGGCCGTAGTTGAGTTGGCCATTGGTGAAACCCGGAGTTCCGGGCACGGTGGGCAGGAGGTAGCCGCCGCCTCCGCCGCCGAACTGGTTGCTCCTGAAATTCAGCAGCGCGAGCGCTACCGGATCGATAGTGGTAAGGCCTCCGTTGGGGAAAAATGTGGCGAGCAGGTTGGCGGCGGAGCGGTCGGAGGGAATTACCGGGATGCTGGTGTTGATGAAAGTTCCGGGCGAGGCGCCGCTGCGCTGTCGGGTGCCTTGATAGTTCACGTAAAAGTATCCGAACTTTGCTTTAGGCCCGACGGGTCCGCCTAAATCACCGCCGAAGATGTTCTGCTGAATCACGGGGCGGGGAAGACCGGCGCGGTTGAGGAAAAAGTCGTTGGCATCGAGCACGGTATTGCGGAAATATTCCCAAAGATCGCCATGGAAATTGGCGGTGCCGCTCTTTAGAGTGGCGTTGATGTTACCTCCTCCGTTGCGGCCCTGGCTGGCATCGTAGAGGCTGGTGCTGACTTTGAATTCCTGGATGGAGTCGGGATTGGGAAGCGGGGTGTAGGTGAGCTCTCCGAAGGAGTAGTCCGCGACGGAGATGCCTTCGATCAGGTAGTTGTTGTTGTCTTCGCGTCCGCCGTTGACGTGGATGTAGACCTGTCCGCGACCCAGCTGCGAGGCGTTGTTCAAGTCGGACGACGCGCCGGCTGAGAGCGTGAGCAATTGTTGAAAATTCCTCGTGGCCAGGGGAAGTTCGGTGATGGTGGTCCCGGTCAGGGACTCGCCGGTGGTGGCATCGGTCGTGTCTACCTGGGCGACTTGAGATTCAACCTGGACGACTTCGTTGACCGACGTTACTTTTAGCGACGCGGTCATGCGCGTGGTTTCGGTGATGTTGACAACCACGCCGGGAAACTTGGTGGTGGCGAATCCGGAGGCGCTGACCTCGACCCGATAGCTGCCAACAGGCAAGAGGTTGGCGTTGAAGACTCCGGAAGAATCGGTCGTCAGGTGCCGCTCTACCTGGCCCGTGGCCTCTCTCACAATGTCAACCTTGGCGCCGGCTACTACGGCTCCGGATGCGTCCGCAACCGTGCCGGTAATAGCGCCAGTGGCGCCGCCTTGCGCGAATACCAGCCCACTGTAGCAGGCAATGAACACGCCCATGGCCATCGACTTGCGGATGCTGAACATGGTTCCTCCTCGTTCAAGTTGTGGGAGCCCGTCAGTATATTCCCGAGGCTGGGTTGTGGGCGATTCAAATTTTCGTTTCATAAGATCGGCTGAGGCTGTCGCTGCCCGCGCCCACTGCTCGCAGAGGGCGCGAGAAATGGGGCATCGCGCGTCAAGCCGATGGGTTAACATCACGACAGGGAACAGTATGTTATCGCGCGATCTGATTTTCTGGGAAGTTGATACGCAGGCTGATTTCATGCTGCCGGGCGGTAGGCTTTATGTGCCCGGCGCGGAACGATTGCTTCCCAACATTCGAAAGCTTACGGACGTTGCCCGCCAAGGCCGCGTTTTTCTGGTCTCGCACGGTTGTTACCATGCGAAGGACGATCCGGAGTTCAAGGTGTTTCCGCCGCATTGCGTCAAGGGAACTGCGGGGGCTGAGTTCGTGCCGGAAGCGCTGACCGAGCGAGTGCTTACGGTGCCTAACGAGCCGGGGGCAACACTGCCGCAAGATCTTTCGCAGTATCAGCAGATTCTGCTCGAGAAGCAGACGCTCGACATTTTTGAAAGCCGGCACGCAGCGGCACTTGTGGAGCGCCTCGATCGTGACCCCGAATTCGTCGTCTTTGGTGTGGTCACGGAATACTGTGTTCGCTTGGCGGCGAAGGGATTGCTTGAGCGTGGGCGGCGAGTCTCTGTGGTACAGGATGCGATTGAAACTTTGAGACCCGAAGATGGACAGCGGACTGTTGCCGAACTGCAAGCTCTTGGAGCAAAGTTCATCACTACCGAGCAGGCTCTCGCATTGGCTCGTCACAAGCAGTCCTGAATTTGAAATACTCCGCAATTTGAAATACTCCGCGCAGGGGGTCTTCGGGATACGCATTCGACGGAATTCGATTGAGTCATTGGCTCGGTACAAAAATCTTGACTTTACGTCCCGCGTCCAGTTAGATGGTTCGCATTGTAATCGGGGATTTCCAAACTTTGGTGGGGAAAGCGCGAGTCCGTTCGCCACTTGATGGGCCGCCGCCGAGGGAGAGATCGATGCTGACCAAGAGGACGCTGCTGGTCGTATTCTGTTCGCTTGTATTTCTCATCTGCCCACTTCTATACGGCCAGGCGACTGGGAATTTTTCCGGCACTGTCCAAGATAAAACCGGGTCTGTGATTTCCGGGGCGACGGTGAAAGCCACGTCGCAGGGCACGGCGATTTCTCGCGAAGCGAAGACCGACGATTCGGGACACTACCTCATGCCGTTGCTGCCCATCGGAGATTACACGATTCGAGCGGAATCACAAGGCTTCCAACCCGTCGAACAGAAAAATGTTCGGCTGCAAGTCGACGAGCACCGGGAATTGGATTTTACCCTTGCGCCCGCGTCGGTGACATCCACGGTTGAAGTGAGCGCGACGCAAGTGGCCGTGGAGACGGCCAATCCTACCTTGGGGCAGGTGATCACCTCCGAACAGGTCGCCGAGCTACCGTTAAACGGCCGCAACTTCGTTCAACTCGCGACCCTGACTCCGGGTACGACGGCAGAAACCAATCCAAACAGTTTTTTCAATGGGGCCGCCAGCAGCGAGGCCTCCACGCGCGGGTCTTTTTCGCTTTCCGTGGGCGGGTCCAGAGCACAGAGTACAGATTGGATGCTCGATGGCAACGATAACAACCAGTTGGACGAAGGCGGTATCGCGATTTTTCCCAATCTTGACGCGGTGCAGGAATTTAAAGTTCTAACCTACAACTACTCCGCGGAATATGGAGAACGTGCAGGCCCAACGGTTCTGGTTACAACCAAGTCAGGAACGAACCAATTTCACGGAAGCCTGTTTGAGTATTTTCGGAACACCGATCTCGATGCCCGCAACTATTTCGCGCCGACCAGGAACAAGTTCAATCTGAATCAATTTGGCGGTTCATTGGGCGGTCCGATCCAAAAGGACAAAACGTTTTTCTTTATCGATTATCAGGCGAAAATGCAGCGTCTGGGCGTGCCCTTCACCGGACTAGTTCCGACCACCGCCATGATGACTCCCGACGCCACCGGTAACTACAACTTTAACCTGGATCCGTTCGGCAACCCCCGCGGAACATCGAGTTCGTTTCCCATCCTCAACAATCCCTATGTACCGACGACCAGCTCAGACAGGCACTTTCAGTGCATCCCCGGTACAGCGACGCCCGAGCCCGTTGGTCCCGGTGGAACCCAGGCCGTGGGTGCAGACTGCAGTGTAATTCCAGCGGCCATGATCAATCCCCTGGCTGCGAAATTGATTCAGCTTTACCCAACTCCGAACGCGGCCAATGCGGCTTTAGGCATCAACTACGTCAACCAGCCCGTCAGGAAACTCAACGAGGGGACTGGCGACATCCGTCTCGATCACAATTTCTCCAACAAGGATTCGATTTTTGCCCGCTTCAGCTATGACCAGGCAACGAACTATGTGCCCGGAGGCTCACCGACATGGGCTGAAGTCAACGCCTTTGGAAGTAATCAGTTCATCGACAACCATGGGCGCAATGCCGCGCTGTCGGAGACGCACGTTTTTTCTGATCGCACCATCAACCAGGCCAGCATCGGCTTCAGCCGGATTTTCAATCACATTCTCTCCTTCGGCACCGGCACCTGCGAAGCTGCGCTCATCGGCATTCCCGGCGCTGATTTAGGCAGCCACTGCAACAGCGTAACCGGTTACCCGCCGAGTCTGAACCAGTCCAACAAGGACTGCATCAGTTGTGGCCTGACTTCGTTTCAGATGACCAGCTACATGTCGCTGGGAGATCGCGGATACGCTCCCTACCAGGGGGGCACCAACGTCTATTCGGCCTCGGATACGCTCGACTTGATTCGTGGCAAACACAATATCCGCTTCGGAGGCGCCTTCCGCGCCGAGGAAATGAATATCAGAAACAATGCATTCCAGGATGGCTTTATTTCCCAGAATGGCGCAGCTACTGGCGACAACATGGGAGATCTGCTTCTTGGAAGCCTGGGAACGTTCGCGGCTCACGATCAGACATTCCTGGGAGGTACGGTCGGTCGCCGCTGGAAACTGTTCCGTCCCTTCGTGCAGGACGATTGGCGGGTAACCAACAAACTGACGGTAAACATCGGAGTTGCCTGGGCTCTGGCTACGCCCGAAACCGAAGTCGGAAATCGCCAGGCGAACTTCGATGTTGAGACCCTGAAGTGGTACGTCCCATCGGGGAGCCCCGGGCTGAGTGGCTGCACCAGTTGCGTCGCTACGGATAACCGCATTGGTATTCAGTTTCAGAAAACTGCTTTCGAACCACGCATCGGGCTGGCTTGGACTCCGATGGGCCCAAAGACAGCGATCCGCGCCGGATACGCCATCTTCCACGATTCCGCATGGAATCAAGGCGGACAGGGACTGTGGCAGAATCCTCCGTTCTACGCCGAAGTGGATCCCTTTCCCACTGGAGTTTGTCCCACTTTCGGCGGCACCGGCTGCGGACTGTCAAATGGTTTTCTTCTCCCGGCTGGCACGCCCTCTACGACCGCCGTCCCGGGCGGCGCCGTTTACAGCGGACCCGTGAATCCCGCCAATTACACGGGAACCATTCAGTCCATGAACCGCAATTTCGTTCAGGGCATGGTCCAGCAATACAATCTCAACATTGAGCATCAAGCACCCGGCGATGTGGTACTCACAATGGGGTACGCTGGGTCCCGCAGCACGCATATTCTAGTTAGCCAGGTGAACGAAAATGTCTCATCGCCAAACGCGTGCCCTGGCGGAAGCGCTCCCGTACCCGGTTACACTCTGGGTTGTGGCTTTCCCACGTTCCCTTACGCATTTCCGTTCCAGTCGGTTGACAGCAATAACAGCATAGGGAACGCGCGTTACGATTCTCTCCAGGTAAAAGCTGAGACCAAGAGCGCGCACCACGGTCTCTATGCTCTGTTGGGATACACCTGGTCTCGCACGTTCGATTCTGGCATGCCCGACGGTCTGGGCAGCAATCCCGGCGCTCTGTACTGGCCGCTGCCGGGAAATCAGAAGCTGGATTGGGGGCTGTCGCAACTTAACCTGAACGATGTTTTCACGGCTAGCGTTCTTTATGATCTGCCCTTTGGCAAGGGCAAGTACTTTGGCAGCAATTGGAGCGGAGCTACCAATGCGGTGTTGGGGAATTGGGAAATCAATGTGATTGAAAGGGCCGAATCCGGCTTCCCCGTCTTTGTGGTCGATAGCGCCGACGAGTCGGGGGTATTCTTGTTCTATAACGGGTTAGTGTTGCAGCGGCCGAACGAAGTGGGTGATCCCAACGTCGCTGGGCCGGTCGCAGCCAATCCGACCTGCGTTGCGCCCGCCCAGATTCACACCCTCGCGCATTGGTTCAACCCTTGCGCTTTCGAGAGCGCGCCGGCTGGAGAACTGGGAGACGCTCCTCGCGCTCCCGTCTACGGACCTCGTTTTGTGAATACCGATTTTTCACTGATTAAGCATTTCCCGCTTCCTTGGGAGAGCATGGGGTTGGATTTCCGGGCCGAGTTCTTCAACCTCTTTAATCATCCTCATTTCTTCTTGCCAGGAATTTCCGGTACGGGAGAGCAGGACATTAATACGCCGGGTAGTTTTGGCGTGGTGAGTCAGACGATCAATCAGACAGTCAATGATGCGCGCTCGATACAGTTTGCCCTCAAGCTGAGGTTCTAGCAGTTTTGCGGAAAACTCGCCTGCTTTGATTCGAGCGACAGGCAGCAGCCAAGCAAGGCGCGCCTCTCGTTAGGCTCATTTCGTGACATCCCGGAGGAACCAATCCACTACCCGGCCGAACACCGCTTCCAAACCTTCGGGTACCTTCTGATTGGGGAGATCCAAGGCATGGTCAGCACCTTCGATTCGCTCAAACACGGCGTCTCGCTGTTTTGCGGCCAACTCGGCGCGCAGCACATCGAACCCGGCGATCGTCTGCTGCATGTCGGCGGTGCCGTGGGCAAAATATAGGAGTACGTGCGATTTGAGGGCCTCTGCGATAACCGAGGTTTTCATGAAGCTGGACCACTGACGGTAGGTCTGCCCCCAACAGAACTTGGTAGCGCTGTCTGGATCTTTCACGATGTCACTCCAACACGCGTAGACTTCCTTCTCCGCGTCCAATCCCTTACTGCGCATATACTCGGCCAAATGGAATAAGTAAACTGGTCCGCCTCCCGATAAAGATGCGGCATGCGTGACTACCGGCGATACGTTCGAGACTCGCATGGCTACGATGCCGCCCTCCGAAATGCCGATTACGAGTGTCTTCGAAGTGTCGACGCCAGGCAGCGCCTGCGCCGCTTGGATTGCGTCCGCAATGGTTGTGGCCCACCGGTCGAGCGTGAACTCGGCTCGAAATTCCGGACGGCAAGCGCTGGAGTCGCTGTCATCAGGATGATCGTCTAGAAACTCCACACCCGGCTTTTCGACCGCCAGGATGCGCGCCCGGTCGCGGGCTACTGAATATAGAACGCCCTGCATTCCACGGCTCATCCGCCCACCAACGCTGACAAACTGAGAGGAGCACCCTGTGCCTTGGACCCAGACGATCAGCGGGACAGGATGGCTGGGTGCCTGTTGAGTTGAAAGATAAAAGGTGATGCGCTTGCCATCTCTGCCCTCCGCGACATACCGGCGAAACGGCTTGTCTCCTACGGGGTAGTCCTCCACTGCAGCCAGCGCAGAACAGAAAAGAAGATTGAGAACGAGAATCAAACAGGTTTTAAGCATGACGACCATTAGCATAGACCTTGTTAGAGTGAAGCAGCCAGATTCCTGCACCAGTACCGCAAAGCTACCTTGCTTCCACAGCACAACCTGATGAGACGAAACCATGCGAGGGTCCAGCTTCGTGCCCCAGGTTCTCGTCCGTTCTTTGGACGATAACCTGGAAATTCCTGACGCCACCGTTTTTTGTTGATCCCGCTCGCCAATAAGGATATTATTAAAGCAACCAAGTTAGCTATTTGAGAATGGCTGCAAGACGCTCGCTCTTTGAAAACCGGGACTGCCGGTGGACCCTAATCCTCGTCCATCCCAAAAAGGGAACGCCACCTGCGACTCCTAACGCCTAAGTCCTTATTCTCGAATATTTTACGAATAAGTCCTTATTCCTCAAAGATTTTGCACATAGTCCGGCCCTAACCCCATGATTCCAAAAGATCGAGGGGGGAGGGGGATACCCCAGGTAACTCAACAGTAAACAGACCTGCCGAGTGCCAGATCGGGACGGCAACCCGCACAAGAAGATTATGGAAGCTTATTCAAGTAACACGCACCACTGGTCGGCTGCGCTGGGGGAGTGGGAGGCGTGCTCCAGGGCACGTTTACAAAGTCAAAAAACTCCGTCATGTCCATCTGCGCTGCGTCGCGTTGGGTGAGGTTGGGAAGGTTGAAGCGGGTTTCCACCAGCTTAAGCCACGCGGTATAGTCTGCTACGGTGTGCGAAACGTAGTTCTTCTTCGCGAAGGGTGAAATCACGATCAGCGGGACCCGGTAGCCGGTGTAGACGAAGTCGCAAGTCGGCCCCGTGCCTTTGGTGCAAATATCCCCGGGAAGCAAATCCATCGGCTTGATGCCATCCGGACTCACCGCTGGCTGCGGCGGAACATGATCGAAGAAGCCGCCGAACTCGTCGAAGGTGAGGATGAACGCGGAATCCTGCCACGAAGAACTCTGCATCAGGGCGTTGATCAGGGTGGAGACGTATTGCGATCCGAGTTGCACACTTCCCCCAGGCTGACCATCGTCCAGGCCGGGATGTTCGTCCAGTCCACTGTCGAAGCCGGGGTCGATGAATGCCACTGAGGGCAGGGTGCCATTCGCCACATCGCTCAGGTATTGCGAAACTGGCACGATATTGCTTGCGTATTTGCCGGCTGCGGTGAAGAAGTTGATCGTGCTGTCTTGTATCGGGGGCGTGGCATGAGTCAGATCGGTAACATAAACCTTCCACGTAACTCCGGCGCTCTGGAGTAAATCAAAAATAGTTTTGTTGGCCAGCGTCGATGTCGGCGGATATGCGTGTCCGGCGGAAGTGGCCGCCAGCATGTAGAGTCGATTGGGCTGGGTTCGCGACATGACCGGCGAGAACCAGCGATCCGAGGTAGCGAAATTCGACGCCATGAAATAGTAGTAAGGCAGATCCGTTCCGTCGTAATAGCCCATGGCGCGCAGTCCGTCCACATCGGTGAACGGCGGTTGGTTGGTTCTGGCGTCGTGCGCCGCGGTCCAGACGTAGCCGTCCAAGGCAGGCGTGGACGAAAGGGGATTATGGAGATTCCAGTCGGCGTGGTCCTCGTTCCATGAGGGACTGGGGTTTTCGACGCACATTGAGATCATGGAGAAAGACCCAACCCGCGGGCTGTTTGCGTCGATCGTACAGTCGTTGGGAGGGAAGGCGAACGCCGGATCGCAGCCCGGGTTGGTGGGCGCCGGACCGTGAAGCGGCGCAGGTCCTGTAGTTGGGTTGAATTGCACCAGCCCGTCAAACGCTTGATCGGGAATGCCATTGGCGGCCCAGTACTGGCGCATGGCTCCGAAGTAGTGGTCGAAGCCACGGTTTTCCTGGGCCATAAAGATGATGTGATTGATGCTCTGCAAGCTGGCGTTCTGAGCCGCCGGGTCTCCGGTTAGCCCCCGGCACCCGCTCCACAGAACTGTCAATCCCACGACCAGGCGCAGCCAGATTGCGGGGATCCTCGATTGCTTTTCAAGCGGTCGAGCCATGGGTTGATGCGGCAGCATTACGGCCTGTTTGAGATGTCTTGAGCGGCCCAAGAGTTGCCGCCCGCCACAGGCTTGGCGGCTTATCCGAGATGTACTTCCGAGTGGGCTCTAAAGCGTTTCTGGATTGATTTTGCAGTAAACGCTGTATTACTGTTCGGGCAACGTCGCTGGATCTCCGGATCGAAACACTGATCAGCCAAACACTGATCAGCCAAACACTGATCAGCGAACTGCAGGGGCAGCCTCCCGATCGCGTCGGGACTAGTCCATTTATTAGGGCAATTCAGAGCTTGCGATTCCCGCAAGTACGCGTTTCCAAAAAATACCGGAGGATGTAAATGAAGACCTTCTGTTTCGCTACCGGCATTTTTTTGATGCTGGCAGCATCCGCGTTTGGCAATGTCTACGTCACCAGTCCAACCGATAACTCAACCGTTAACTCGCCCGTGCATTATGTCGCGACAGCGACGACCAGCACCTGTTCCAAGGGCGTGGCCTCCATGGGAATCTACGTGGATGACGTTTTGGTTTATGTGGTGAATGGCGCAAAGATGGACCACGATCAGTCCATCAGCTCAGGCAAGCACCATACCGTGGTGGAAGAGTGGGACTATTGCGGCGGAGCCACCTACACTCCCGTTGACATCACCGTGCAGGGTGGAGGGGGACACGAACTTTACCATCTTCAGGCCAGCGCCGGATGGAAAAGCTGGGGTGAGTTGCCCCCTGGCTATGCCATCTGTTCGTACCCGTGCCCCGGCGTGACCTGGTCCATGAAGCAGGGGATCAAATCGCCCTCACTCAGCGGAGACGCGACGCAATACAATATCGGGGGCACCAAGCCGTATGCGGACGTGTTGTGGAGCAATCCTCTAATCGGCCAGGGGTCGACGCAGGGCCTGCCCGACACTGGTCACACGCTTCTCCCGACTTTGCACAACTTCACCTATGACGTATATTTTTATCCCACGAACGTCGGGGTGACGCAGGTTCTGGAGTTCGACATCAGCATGTACTTTGACGGGTTGGGACTGATTTGGGGGAACCAGTGCAACATCCTCGGTGGACATGTTTGGGATATCTGGGACAATGCCGGGCATAAATGGGTGTCTACTGGCGTTCCCTGCAACCCTGTAAACAATGCGTGGAATCATCTGACCATTCAAGTGCAGCGAGAATCTGACAATTGGTTGCTCTTCCAATCCATCACTCTCAATGGAAAGACCGCAAATATTAACAAGTACTATGCGCCTGGCTCGGCTCCCAGCAATTGGTGGGGTATTACCGTGAACTACCAGATGGACGGGAACTACAAGCAGTCGGCGTACACCACGTACCTGGACAATTTCACCTTTACATACTGGTGAGGAATAGAGGCGGGGCACAGCGGCATGTGTCCCGCGTTCTTTATCATTTTTCGCAGGCTCCGTCGCCATGTTCCTTTGCCGTCACGATCAGATGGCGTCTCGGGAACGACTCAGGTGTCCAGGACGGTTCGCATCACCACACCGTGATGCTTTCTGGAACGGCGTCAGCTTGGCTTCGGAGCACTGGCAACGGTTGGAAGACAAATGGAGAAGCGTTGCAGATCGTCCGGGGACAGCTTCTTCAGCATCTCCTCCAGAATTCGCTGTGCGGCTTCTGCGACTGGCAGTGCCGGGATCACGATCATTTGGCCCATTTTGCTGAGGGCCAAATAGGTCGCGCGACTCTGCTGGAGAAAGTCGACGGGATACTCGGGCTTTCGTTCCCGGGCCTGGGCCGGATCGGCATCGAGCAAGTAAGCGATGTCCGGCTTGGGCGTCATGGCCAGCAACAGGCGGGCATAGATTCGCCCAATTCCACGGTTAAGATTCAGATTCGCAAGTTGGTCGTGGAGATAGCGGTCAAAGATGATGACATCCGCGCCGCTTCTTCTTTGTTTTGCCACTACCCGGCAAAGCGAAACCGCGTCCAGAAAATAAAGGCCGAATCGCACCAGGGTCATGTACCAGGATCTGACATTTTTGTCCCTACGGTTTACCGGCTTAGCGGGAGATCCCACGCCTTTTTCGCCTTTAAATAGAGTGTGACCGCTGAACTCGCGGACGCTGGTCAGCATGGCCACGTCGTCCCAGAAAGCCAGCAGCGAGACTCGCAAGCCAGTCCCGTTCATGCGTTCACGGAGCATTTCAATCTGGGTGCTTTTCCCGGCGCCGTCGATGCCCGAAAAGCTAATGATTTTGGCGCGATGGTTTCGAGGGTTCACATCAGTCATAGTGCTTGGTTAGTTCTTGGATTTTGCCAATGCTGACTATCGCGCGCCGGGTGGACGGCTGGGACTGGCGCTAGATAACGCCACCACAGTGCCAATCGCAACGCTCGCACCTACCAGCGCGCCCACCTTGATCAAGAGGGATCGGGTCCGTCTTTGTTTTGCAGGCGCGATGGCTGCTCCGGCTGGTTTGGAAGCGGCAACGCCCGTGGTCTCTACCGACTCTGCCGCAGCCGTACCCACTGGTTCTTGCGCCTGCTGCTCTCCCGAGGTAGCCTGCTGGCCGAGAAACGGTGGGTTATTCTCAGCCGTTTGCGAACGCACTGCGCCGGGACTGTTGGGAAAAGCTTCAGCCTGAGAGGGCCCAGGGTTCGATTTCTGACCGGATTCCGAAGGCTGGGTCTGAGCGGAAGAAGCTACCGCCCCTTGCTCATTGGAATTCTGATCCTGCGCGGCTAAGGCTTCTGCAGAAACAAATGGCACAAGTGATAACAAAACCACACAAGCGGCAATCTGCCGCAGCGCCCCAGCGCTCGCATTTCTCATGGCTCACTCCCAACGCATCGACGTTTGCCCGCCGCCGATCGACGGGGCAAGTTATGCAATACTCTCCGATGCCGAAGTTGGGTAGTCTGGTTGTAGAGCCGGCTGAAATGCGTGTGCCGGGCACTGGTAGAAGCTGTTCACCGCGTCGGCGGGGCTGTCGAAGGCCTCGAACAAACTGTCTACCTTTGTTAGCTCAAGAATCTCCGCCGCGGCGGGAGGAACGGCGGCAAGTTTGATGTCGCCATTTCGCTTCATCGCCTCTTCCAGGCAATGTAGAAGCACTTGGATTCCCGCACTGTCCAGTTGGCGTACTTTCGAGCAATCAAGCACCAGGCGCGGGCGGTCCGCCTTCAAACAAGGCTCCACTTCGAGGAAAAACATGCGACCTTGTTCCACGCTCAAATTCTCGGGCAATTGCTTCACCACCACAGATCTTGCACTGATCATTTCCATCCATCCGGGGCTCTAAAATGCCACCTTCGTCTCCAAAAGAAGGCAAAAATGGTTTAGTACACTATGCTTAATCTATCGTCATGCCGGGGATGGGTCTATCCAGCGCTACCTGTAGGGGAGGGTGGGTTTTGCATTAGTACGGAAGTATGAGTTTTGGCTCCGTCATGAGCTTTGCAAAAGGCGCTCGAGTTCGGCTTCGGCATCATGGACGAGATTGGTCAGCCGGTTTGCCCCATAACGGCAAAGAGTTGCAAAATTCGTTTCATACCAGCAGCACTCGGTCATCTTTGGTGACAACCCGCACAGGAAACGAAGTTTCTGCATGGCCTCGGGTGATGTCAGGGTTGCAGCTGCCAGCCGGTGGTTTCCATCCAGAATCGCAAAGGGTTCGCTTTCGTTAATGCCAATCAGTAGCACGGCCCCGGGCGGGGTCTCGCGGCTGATCCAATCGCGCACTGAGGCGATCTTCGACAAAAAAGCTCTCACCGAGATATCGTGGCCGCGGTAGGTGCGAATGCGTTCAATTACCGTGGTGATTGTAAAATTACCACGTGCAAGTTTCCGCCACACCGCGCGGGGAAATACCCGGATCTGGCCCAGGTCCGCTGGCTTGACTTCCACCTCAAACCATTCCGTTCCCCTGGGCAACTCGCGCCACAGGGGGAGATGGCGAATAAACAACAGGGCGCGGCGCTTGGCATTTTCACCCGCATCGTCGAGGCGCGGTTTCATCACCAGATCACGTAGAGATTCTTGGTAATCTTCAAAGGCGGCATTGTCGAAATCGCTCTTTAGAAATTCCGCAATGACTTCGTCTTCTGAGACCCGGCGAATTATCCTTATGCCCTGAGCAGTTGCCGCCGCTTGTGCATCCAAACCCCCGTAACCCACGAGCATCTTCCAGAGAAATGGCACGGCGAGAACTATCAGCAGAACCAACATCAGCACCAGCTGTACCCAGATAACTTGCTGCAGCGACGAATGGAAGCGGCAAATGCCCGCGAAAACCACCGCGCTGAAGGCCAATTGCACCCAACTGGTGTTCGCGATCTTGTAAGACATTTCGTAGGCAATGATTACGACGCTCAGGCAATAGACCACGGTCGTGGCTGCATACAAGGCCAGCAAATAGGGGAGTCCATATTTTCCTGCGATAGCGAACTGCGAGCCGAAGAGTGTAGTCCAAATCCCGGCCGGGGCCAGTCGCAGGCCGAGAGCGATGATTGCGCCAATTCCTGCCACGAGCAGGAGTGAAATTACCAGGACGCTGTGACCTTTTCTCTGCTCACTGCGAGTGCCTGCCATAACTGGAAACATGGTATTTATCACCGCCGAGGAAAATGCAAACACCACGCGACCCACCAATGCCACGGCAGCGTACAACCCTGCCGCCGTGGGAGGGAAGAAATGCTTAACCAGCACGATGTCACAATTGTTGATGAGTACCTGGCCGGCGAAGAAGACGATTGCCTGCAGGGCCTCGCGAAACGCATCGGGTAGATACAATTCGTTGGGAGCCGCGGGCGCGAGTTTAGGCGCTGCGGCAAGGTAAGCGACCGCAATCGCCGCAGCATTCGCCGCGATCACCCCGCGAACGCCAAAGCCGAGCTTAATGCACAGGAGAGATCCGCCCAGTCGTACCAGACCCTCGAGAACAAGATTGGTAGCGAGACGTTCGAAGCCGTAGGCGCCCTGGATGTAGCCTCGGCGGGCTCCCAGGGGAACGTAGAAAGCTACTCCAATTCCGAGCAGAACAACCAGCACCGGACTGGGCAAATTAAGGTAGCCCGCAATGGCCTTCTGGAATATCAACAACAGCAGCGCGGTGGTGATGCCGCACTTCCATGCGCCGCGGTGGAATCCTAGATAGGCCGCGCTTTTTCCTTCCAGCGAGCTTTGCTGTGCGACAACCTTTGCGGAAACGATTTGGAAAGAAAGCGTAACCGCCGATATCAGGATGAGGAGCGTGTAAACCGCGGTGGCGTGACCAAAGGCAGTCGGACCAAGAAATCGGGCGACTGCAATGTTGTAAGCGAAATTGATCGCCGTGACCAGGCCCGAGCCGGTGAGCAAAACGAAACTGCCGGAAAGAACGCGGGCCTGCAGAGTCTTCGATTCCAGCTTCGGACCATTCGCCACTTCTTGGGGCTCCAGCTAACTTTAGGGTAGTGTCGGCGCGTCGACTACGAACTACCACGAGGAGAATGTTTATCTCCAGGCAGCCCTTCTGATGCGGAAACCAAGTCTGAGGCTGCTTGAGATTCCGAGTGGAAGCCCTAATTTGTCTAAGCTTTGCGACAACCCAAGGTGCTCTCACCGCCTCTAATATCGTGATCAGCATCCTTATGATGAACCGCTACCGGGTGATTTCTGCATTGGTGTTTGTCTTGCTGCTGCAGGGCTGCACTCATCCTGGTTTGCGCCAGACCTTCCGCCAAGATGTTCCCGCAATCGAGACTTCGCCGCGGTTGCTGGCCGTATACGAGCCCTGGTTTGGTCATCCCAGGCACATTTCGGTCGGTTATTCTTCGCAAGATCCTGCTGTGATTCGAAAGCAGATTGAGCAAGCCAAAGCGCTGGGAATTTCCGGCTTCGTCGTCGACTGGTACGGGGATCGCGAACCTTTCATCGATCACGCCTATGCTCTGATGCAAACTGTCGCCGCCGAAAAGAAATTTAATGTGGCCATGATGTACGACGAGACTGACCAGGAAAGCGACCAGGCGACCGACGACGCGCTCAATTCTTTCGACAAGTTTCACAACACTTATTTATCGTCGGACGCGCCCGGCCATCAAGCTTACCTCACCTACAACGACCGTCCGGTGATCTTTATTTTCCCCAAGGGCGGGCACACCGACTGGAACCGGGTGCGCGAGGCAACTGACAGATGGAACCCAGCGCCTTTGCTTATCTATGAAGATCGCTCTACCTCGTTCGCGGCTGCATTTGATGGTTTTTATGCGTGGATAAATCCCGGGAAGAAGGGTTGGGCGGCAGATGGCAGCAACTGGGGAGAAGACTACCTCCGCGACTTCTATCGCAAAATGCGGTCGACCTACCCCAACAAGATTGCCGTCGGAGCAGCCTGGGCGGGTTTTGATGACAGCAGGGCTTCCTGGGGTCTTAATCGGCACATGTCTCAGCGCTGCGGCGAGACTTTTGCCGACACCATGAAGTTGTGGCGCCAGTACTACCCACCCGATCAGCCCTTGCCCTTCTTGTTGATCGCAACTTGGAATGACTACGAAGAGGGCACGGCGATAGAACGCGGCCTGGCCAAGTGCGGCTCCGACTCGCAACAGCGCCCGGGGCAGTGATCCTGCTAAAGCATGATAAAGAACGACCTTTGTGTACCTTCGTGTCCATTGTGGTTCTAGCATTTGCACTTCATTAACCACAAAGGACACAAGAGGAAACACATCGGACGTCTCTACGCGATCCGAAATACTCTCTCCTGATCGCTCTCCTGGCGGCCGATACGTACTGGAACCGAGGTTACCTGCGACGCGTAGTAGACCTTGTTGATGATAGAAAGCGGGCGGCTGCGCACCTCGTCGTAGACCCGTCCCAGATACTCGCCAAGCACGCCTAAGGACAGAAGCACAAGTGCCCCCATTGCAAACACTGCAGCGGCGACGCCGTAGGCTAAAGGATTTATGGGACTGTTCGAAACCATGCCGGAGACTGCCAGGATCGCCGCCAGAAAAATCGAAAAGCCGGCTAACACGAAACTCAGTCGCAGCGGCTTGTAACTGAAACTCGTGATCGCGTCCATGGCGTACTTGATCCGGCTCAGGAAAGTGAGTTTGCCCTCGCCACCTGCCCGATCCTGCCGGTCGTAGTAAACCACGCCGGTTTTGTAACCCACCCAGGCCCGGAGCCCAGGCAAATAGCGGTTGCCTTCCCGCAAGGAATTAATGGAATCGACGGCTTGTCGATCCAGGAGACCGAAAATCCCTGCATTGAGCGGGATGGGAAAGTCCGAAAGCGCTCCTAACACGCGGTAGAAAAGCGGAAACAGTTTGGCTAAAATCTTGCGTCGTTCCTGCCGGCTTCTCCTCACTGCGGTCACCACTTGCGCACCGCCGCGCCAGGCCGCCACCAATTCCGGCACAACTTCCGGTGGATCCTGGAAATCGCCGTCCATTAACACCACTGCATCGCCCCGCGCAGTCTGCAGGCCCGCCGAGATCGCTCCCATATGTCCCCAGTTGCGGGAAAGGTCCACCACCACCACATGCGCATCTTCGGTTTGCAGCTCGCGCAATAGTTGCAAAGATGAGTCCCGGGAACCGTCATTCACATAGACCACTTCCCAGTCCTCGCCAACCTCGCTCATGGCGTCGGTAACGGCGGCGTGAAATAAACGCACGAGTTCTTCTTCATTAAAAATAGGCACCACGACGGAAATCATGTGAGGCTCCTTAAGTTCTTCACCAAAACCATAACGCTCGCCGCCTTCTTGCAATGTCGACTCTCGCGGCATGCGAGAGTTCGAAACAGGCCCGTCATTCGGGCTCTGCCTGGAAGACGCGCACCTTCCACTGAACTTCCGTAGGGGTTAAGACCGCAACGTAGCGTGCGCGAACGTGCTGCGTTGCCTGGAGTTTCTCGTGATCTAGGATTTGCACATCGTATTCAACTGTGTCCACCAGTTGGATAGACAGCCCTTCTGGCGAGTAGAAAACCAATTGAATGTCGTGTGCGCCGTCCTGATAATGCGTCTGAATCCCTAATTTCGCTTGTTCCCGAATGGTGTCTGTCAGCTTCTCTTTTGCCGTGCCCACAAAATCCGCATTGAGCAGATCCGCCCGGTTCTGTTCGAGCGCCCCACTCATGCTGTGCCAGGCTTGCAAATAATCGCGAACCACGGCTGCCTCAGTCTGCTTTTCCAGGGTCCGCGGCCCCACCGAGTTCGTAGGTTCTACGCGTACACCAGGCTGGTTAGAGCCCCACACAAACAGGGTCGCGAAGACTGCGCACAGGACGAGCAACAGCTTCCCAATCGCTCTGCTTCGCCCAGTCTTCTTCTTCATTCTTTTCCCCAACGAATTTCATTTCCCAGCACAACCCCGGTTGCGACGGAGATGGTTGCTCCGCCATGGGCTGGCATTTCCGTTTTTGCGATCCCCCGTTTAAGGGGCACGTCCACGGTCGCTTCACCGCCGTCGTACATTTCGGTGAAAGTGACAATCGTTCCGTCCGGTACGGCATTGCCGCTGCAATCGCGCACCGGTTCCGTCTCCAGTTCAAGCCTCTGGCGGGATGGCCGAACGTTCATCTTCAACCTGCACGGATCGCCCGGAACTTGCTGGATCACGCGCTTGTCGGACACACTGCCATCTTGAGCCGTAAACTGGGCCGCGCCTTCTTTGGATGCAGAATCCATCTTCGTCCAGGCAACGCCGTTGCGGGTCATCACGGTGCGCATCTGCGGCGCGCCCGCAACTCCTGACAGTTGGAACGATACCTGCGTGGGCTGCAGAACCAAATTCTGAAAAGTGTCAAAGACATAGGCAACGCCACTGATCCCGTCGTGCAAATCAACCGGGAGACGAGAAGGCTTAGCGATAAAGCTCAAGCTCGTCGGCTGGTGCACAGCCGTAACATCGAAGGCGCCGGTTTCGGTCGACGGCCCTCCTGCAAGAACCACCACGTAGTGCCCGGCATTGTGGAGCTCCCCGGCAGCAAACCAGGTTGTTTCCCCCAACTGCACGTCGCGTCGCAACACTTGCGCCGGGCCCACAATGTACAGGACGGCTTTGCCGCTGCCAGAGGTTTGAATCGTGAATGCCGCGCCCGCTTCGACAGTTTTGGGCAACTGCAGACCGCCGCTTTGGGCCACAGCGAACTGTCCCGCCGCCAAGACAATCAGCCCACCCAACAATAATGTGAGTCGGAATTTCATTGGAATCGGTTCGAGCTATATGTCGTGGTGACCGCCCGTTCGCTCTTAACTTTGCTGGCGATGTCCGGCGGGACGGAGACCGCAAACGCGACCGGCGTCTCAGGCAACAGCGCACGTTCTACATATCCATCCGAGACCCAGATCAGTTGACCCGTACTGTCGTAAAAAGTTCCCAGCACGTGCGCTACATTGACCACCTGCCCACTTTGATTCAGCAGTTTTCCAGTTAACGTGGGTTGCGGCCCGGGGTTAAGGTGCTGATCTTCAATCTCGATTACCGGATCGGCCGACGCCGCGATGAGGGTCGATGCCGGCTGCATGTGAACGCTGTCTACCTGGGACAACGCCACATTGTGAAACTGAATTAGAAATGGCGTCACTTGCCGGGGCAGGAGAACGTGAGAAATTTTGTCGAAACTGTCCTCGGTCGCTATCGCAGACCCGTCTTTCGCCAATAGCGTCGCCTTCACCGTCACAAACGCCGGGACCACATCTTCGTTAAGCAGTTCACCCAATAGGACCACTCCGCCGCCTCGCTCCACCGGGTGCATATCCACGATGCGGACGTGCGGCGACTCAACGTCTTGCGCTCCCCAATCATCTTCCGCGCCGCGATAGATCACGTCCCAGCGCAGGTAGTTCACGGCGATAACTTGAGGAGGCACGTGAGGCTCCTTAACAAGGGGCCACACCGCTGCCCAGCGGTCCCCGGTCTTTGTGACTTGCAAGTCACGCGTGTCCAGGAATGTTCCCACTACCGTCGACCAGCGCAAATTGAGTCGAACCTGGGCCTGATCGGCAGAAGCGTGCTGCGGTCGAACGTCAAAACTGTCGAGGCTTGCGTGACTGCGCAGGCTGGGGTAACTTCCGGCGAGGTCACGTATGAAATCTGTCTCGGTAAATTCATTTTTGTTAGCGAGATGCGCGTACGCCGTATCCCAATCCCGACGGGCAATTTCATCGGCCAGATTTTCGACCGCTGCCTGCGGTGACGACGAAGGACGCAGCCGATCGGCCCCGGAATCGGCCCCAGCCATGGCGAGTGCGGATTGCACCGGCCAAACCGTACCCGCCGCAATGAGGGCTACGGTCGCAAGCGCAATAACGAAAGCGAGGAGACGTCCACTGGTCACGAGATCATCCTCCCGAGAACAAGATCCTCGTGGGTCGAGGCGGGCTCGACTACCCGCCGCTTCTCCCATTGGTTTTCCGGAATCAGTGCCAGCAGCATCGCGAGAATACTGCTGGAGATGGGCAGAATGCCCCACAGCAGCCCCTGCCAATGCGGCGGAATCTGGGGCGCATTCACTGGCGTCGCCGGCGGTACATCCTCTTTGCTCCATACACTGACGGTCCGATCTTCGAGATCATCGACCTTGCGCCAGCCGGCAAAGACCAGCAGCGGCTCGTAGTACGGATCGCGCAGGAATACCCATTTCAAGCCGTACCGGTCCGCATGATGAAGGATTGCGTTCAGCGCGTCGATGCCCGACTTGCCAAAATATTTGGAACTGGTCAGGGCACCCGCGCCGTGCTGCGTCAGTTCCGGCAACATACGCCCGGAATTCCATTCTCCATCCACGCTGCTGGCATCGGTCAGAACGGCCAGCCGCGCAATCTTGTTACCGAATCCCAGAGTTACGTATCGGTACTTATCATGGCCGTCACGATTGAGCCACGCGGCTATCGAGTCCACGTTAAAATCGACGGCATCCGCCGGTCGATACGCCGCCCACCATACCGCTAAAGCACAGCTCAGTGTCGCTGCGATGGCTAGGCCAATAACAGCCTTCATCTGAAACCGGTCAATAAGTTCCGCCGCCAGAAGCCCTACGAATGGCAGTGCAAGCAAAGTTGCCCAGTAGCTGAAGCGCTCCATGGTCAACACTTCAAAGGCCCGGCCCAGCACTATTCGGCCCACGGGCGTCGTTCCGCCGAGTCCCACCATAAACGCCAGCCAGAAGCCCAGAAACAGCGGACGGAGTCGGGCGACCGAAGAACCGCGCAAAAAGATGAACGGCAGGGCAAGGATCAAAGCTCCGTAAGGAACTATGAAGTAGTTCAAGCCCCACTGCGGACTCAATATGTAGTTGGCGCGACTAGGATGCGGAATGGGAACCTGAGTAACGGGATAGTGAATCAGCGCGATCCAGAATGGCAAAAGCACTACTCCGATCGCGGCCCCGACCAGCAGGGCAATGCTGCTGGCGCGCAACACGAATGCCGTTACTGAAACTCCTTCGCCCTGCTGGCGATCCATGAACGCCAACACCAGCACCGGTACCGCGAACAGAAACGATCCGAACAGCAGAGTAGCGTGATGGGCAGCCGCGGCCGCCACGAAGAGCGCGCCGCCTTTAACAAAGGACCGCCAGTTGCCATGCCGTACCCAGGTGTACAGGTAAGGCAGCGCATTCAAGTAAAGCGGAGCGGCAAAGGTGGTCGATAACTGTCCGGCGGAATAAACCAGAAAGCACTCCGCACCAAGAAAGACACTGGCTAGCGCCGCCAATGATGCAGCCCGCCGGTTTACCCACAGCAGGGAAAAGCGATAGACGCCGAGTGCGAGCAGCAAAATGGCGACGAACTGAATCACCATGTAGGCCATGTCCAATCCAACCACCCGCGACACTAGCGCTAACCACTGCTGCGGCAGAGGAGGATACGTGGTTTGTGAAAAACCCGCATACCACTTGGGGTTCCATGGATTGAACCACTTGTGCAGGTAATGCGAGGCGAAAAAAATATGGAAGTTCGCGTCGTACGTCTTCAGCGGCAACTTCATGAGCAACAGCGGCGAGTGGACGGCAAGCGCCGCCAGAAAAATCATGCTCAGTGGTATCGGCTGTCTGGTAGGTGCAACGGATTCAGCTCTATGCACTGCGCCCTCCCGAGAAGTCTTGGATTCCCCAGCCCTATTTCGGGTTGCACTCTGACTGTCACTTGCCGAACATAATGCAGCCAACGCCTGAGGTCTTTTCGGAATCGAAGAGCCTTGGAATTCGATTGAACTGGTGATGACACTTTGAGCTCTGCGTTGGGACGCCTGAAGCTTATGGTCGCGTGTATGCAGGTCGGTGTGTTTGCCTGCTCGCTGCAGGCACAGACCTATAAGGTCGGGGGTACCTCTTCGGACAAACCGCAGAGCACCCAAAGCGATCAAACCTCGTCCCCCAACAAATCGTTAGGCTGGGGATCGAATATTCAAAACGCACGTCTGGCTCGCGCCGCGGAACAGGCGCTAAAAAACGGGAATTACGGTGCCGCCGTTGACTATGCTCAGCGCGCCGCACAAGCCGCTCCCAACGATCCCCAACTCTGGTTTCTGTTGGGCTACGCGGCGCGGCTCGACGGAAAGTATCAACTCGCTTCCGATTCCTATAGCCGAGGCCTTCACCTCAATCCGTCCTCCCTCGATGGCATCTCCGGACTCGCTCAGACCTACAGCAACATGGGCCGCACCGAGGACGCCATGCGTCTCCTGAACCAAGTGCTCTCCGCCGACCCCAAACGAGTCAATGATGCGGTGATGCTGGGAGAGTTGCTGATGCGATCCGGCGATTACAACTCCGCGCTGAATGTCCTCGGTCGAGCGGAGCGGACGGAGCCCGGCACCCGGCCCGAGTTGCTGATGGCGCTCTCCTACCAACATCTCAAACAGTTCGATCAGGCAAACCATTACCTGACACTGGCTAAACAACGTGATCCGAATAATCCCGAGGTTCAGCGCTCGATGGCAGGTTACTACCGCGAGACGGGAAACTATCCCGCCGCCATCGCCGCACTTAAGTCAATACACAACCCGAGGCCCGACGTGAAGGCCGAGCTCGCGTACACCTACCAGCTCGACGGCAAGCAAGAAGAGGCCGCAAAGCTGTATGCGCAGGCAGCCAACGCCTCACCGTCCGATTTAGCCTTGCAGCTTTCCGCAGCGCAGGCCCAAGTGACTGCCGGCTCGATTGACCGTGCGAAACCTTTTCTGCAGCGTGCCAAAGCCATCGATCCGGAACACTATCGTCTGCACGCTGTGCTTGGAGAAATTGCGCGGCTTCAGGAACACAATGAAGAAGCTGTCCGCGAGTACAACGCTGCCCTGGCTCATTTGCCCGAAAGCCCCGCCGAGGGAGCGCTGTACGGAATTCAGTTGCATATGAATCTGGTCGAACTCTATAAGAGCTTGAAAGATGACAGTGCAGCTCAGCAGAATCTAGAGATTGCGCAAAAACAGATCAGCGCATTGGACGAACAGGGACCCACCCGGCCGCAGTTTCTCCGCCTGAGAGCTCTGGTCAAATTGAATGCAGGCGATCTCGAGGGCGCGGGAAAGGACATTAATGAAGCCCTGGCAATCAACTCCCAGGATCCCAACAGCCTGCAACTCGACGGCGATTTGCTGGTAAAACTCGGCCGCCCCGACGATGCCATCGCCGTATATAAGAAGATACTCGCCTTTGACCCGGTCAACCGGTATGCCCTTACTTCCCTGGGCTACGTTTCCCGCGAAAACGGACACGATCAGGACGCCGAGAAGTATTTCCAGAAGCTCGAAGCAGCTTATCCGACTTTGTATATTCCCTATCTCGCCCTTGGTGACATGTACGCAGCGCGCAAGGATTTCCCGAAAGCCGAAGCCTCCTATAAGAAAGGTTACGAACTGGCTCCAACCAATGCCCTGATCGTGGCCGGAGGCATGAACGCTGCCATCGAAGCCCAGCAGTTTCCGCTGGCGGCGGAGTGGTTGAGCCGCGCCAACGACGAAATGCTGCGGGAACCTCACGTCATGAGAGAAAAAGAGAGGTACCTGAGTTTCAAGGGCGACTATCAACAGTCTGCAGCAATCGGCCGGGAAGCGATTAAGCAGCTCCCGCGCGACCGCGATGTGGTCGTCTATCTTGGCTACGACCTGCTCAATCTCAAACAGTACGACGAGCTCCTGCAATTGACCTCGCAGTACGATCAGATACTGCCCAAAGAGCCTGACATTCCTCTGCTGGCTGGTTATGTTCACAAGCAGGCCGGGCAACTCGACCAGGCGCAAAAAGACTTCACCGAGGCGCTGGCCCGAGACCCCAACATGGTTACCGCCTACGTGAACCGTGGGTATGTATTAAAAGATCTGCACCAACCGGAAGCTGCCGCTTCGGATTTCGAAGCAGCTCTCAAGCGCGATCCAAAGAATGGCGAAGCGCATCTGGGACTCGCCTATGCCAGCCTCGATTCCCATCGTCCCCGCATAGCCCTGCGGCAGGTGCAGCTGGCCGAAGAAGAAATGGGCGATTCCATGCCCGTCCATCTGATTCGGGCAACCGCCTATGGACAAAACGGAATGTTGACGAAGTCGGCCACCGAGTATCGCGTCGCCTTAAAATATTCGCCGAATGACGGAGCTCTCCACTTGGCGCTGGCAGACACGCTGTACAGTCTGCGCGAATACCACGAAGCCATCGAGGAACTGCAAACCGCGCAGAAGCTCAGCCCCGACGATCCTCTGGTTTATGCAGACCTCGCGCGATCTTACGCGGAACTCCGCGATCGAGATCAAACCCTGCAATACGTGCAACTGGCCGAGCAGAAGGCCCAATCAGCGCCGCCCAGCAAGGATCAGAGGAGAAGTGAGAGTGCAGTATTTGTTTCCACCGGCCAAGCTTTGAGCTCACTGGGAGACCAGAAGGCTGCCATGGAGCGATTTGAAAAAGCGCTCAATGCTCCCAATAGCGATCGCGTAAGCGTGCGTCTCGCCATTGCCAAGCTCATGGCCGCTCAAGATCATCCGTATGACGCGCAGCGGCAGATTGCACTCGCGCTTATGGAAGCCCGCGTCGGCGAGACGCTGCCACCCACGGGCGAGCAACTCTTGGAAGCGGCTGGCGTCTTCCTCGATTTGCACGAGTACCAACTGGCCCAGAAGTACCTGCAACTTTCTCTGACCGCAGGCGCCCCCGAAGCCTCGGTGCGGATTGCGCTGGCCAACACCTACTTGGCGCTAGGGGAGACGACCAAGGCTAACGTCGAACTGAACCAGGTCAGCAGTTCGGCCGACGATGAGCCCAGCTATCAATATCTGCTGACCAAGGCTGCCGTGCTCCGCCAGGAACATCAAAACACCCAGGCGCTTACCGCCTTTGCCCAGGCTGAAAGCGCCGCCGGTGAAGATCAAACCGCTGAACAGGATATGGTTCAGGCGGCAGCCAACGAAGGACTCAGGCTCAACCGAAGGTTGAGTTTTCTATCAGATTTCTCGGTAGCGCCTATTTTCGAAGATACGACGGTTTACCCGCTGGACGCCAAGTTAGATGTCCCTAATCCTCTCCCGGGCCGTCAGGGACTGCTTCCCCTGCCTCGTTCCTCCATCGAGACCCAATGGACCGGCGCCTACCATCTTCACCTGAACAACTTCCCCGATGCCAGTGGGTTCTTTCAGGTGAGGAACGCTCGTGGAGAAATTTCGTTGCCCAGTGCGGACCAGATCGTCAACCGCGATACCACGGATTACACAGCCAATTTCGGTTTGAACCCGACTCTCCATCTCGGGTCCACCGTGCTCACCTTTAACACGGGCATCCAGGGAACCATTCGCAGAGACTCGCTGTCTCCCGTGGAAATGAATCAGAACCTGTTTCGCCAGTTTGTCTACATGACGACAAGTTCATTTTTCAACATGGTTTCGGTTAGCGGTTATGCCATCCACGAAGCGGGACCCTTTACGCTGAGCAACCTGAGGTCACGCGATCTCGCTGGCGCGGTCGACTTCCGCATAGGACGGCCGTGGGGCAAGACGGCTCTGGTCACCGGATGGGGTGCTCGCGACGAACAGTTCTTTCCCATCAACCGTGAGTTTTATTACACATCCGCTTACATCGGCATTGAACGCCGGGTGTCTCAGAAGCTCAACTTCAGAGTCCTCGCGGAGGATCTGAGAGCGTGGCGGGTCGAGGAAAACGATTGGGCGATTTCCCAGGCACTACGTCCCGCCGGAAGCGTCGAGTTTGCTCCAACCCGTAACTGGAGTGTGCAGGCGTCGGCTGCATATTCCCGCAACATGGGTTTCCACGTTTATGACGCGGTCCAGAGTGGCTTCTCGGTTTCCTATGCAATGCCGGTTCACCATGGATACAAGGATCAGAGCGGCCAAGTAGAGGTGCAATATCCAATTCGTTTTTCGGCGGGAATGGCACAAGAGACTTTCTACAATTTTCCTGGTAGTCAGAGTCAGCAGTTCAGACCTTATGTACGCATTGATTTGTTTTGAGATCGGAAACCGATGAGAATTTGTTTAGTTGCGACTTTTCCTCCTAGCGGCCGGCAGTTGAACGAGTACGCGTTTTATATTGCGCGCGAACTTCAGCGCAATCCTCGTATAAAACTGACCATTTTGGCCGACCAACTGACCGACTATGAATTTGCCACCGATCAGAACGGGAACCCGATAAAGGCTAGCGAACAAGCGGAATTGCCAGGCTTCGATGTCATCCGCTGCTGGAAGTTCAACAGCCTCCAGACCCCAGTGCGATTGCTGAACACCATCCGGAAACTTAAGCCCGATGTGGTGTGGTTCAACCTCGTGTTCTCAAGCTTTGCAACCCCGGACTACCCGGTTGCCGCCTTCGCAGGACTATGTGTGCCTGCCCTGGCTCGCGCCCTCGGCTGCTACACGCACATCACTTTGCACCACATCATTGAGCACGTCGACTTCGCCAGCGCCGGAGTGCGCCAGGAAAAAATGTTCCGCCTCGGCAGCGACCTCGCCACCAGAACCTTGCTCAAGGCAAACTCCGTCTCTGTATTGCTCTCCGGATACCGCCGCACCCTGATCGAAAAGTATTCCGCTCAAAATGTTCTATTAGGTACGCACGGAACCTTCGCGCCCTGTCCCAGTCCTCCCGATTTTTCGAAACGGGGCAATCCGGATCATCGTATCCTGGCCATCGGGCATTGGGGAACCTACAAGCGCCTGGAGACGCTGATGGAAGCTTTCCCTGCGGTCTTGAGAAAAATTCCGAATGCTAAGCTGATCGTCGCAGGGGCCAATCATCACACCAAACCAGGATATTGGGAGTCGATTCGCGACTCCCACAACCTGGACTCAAGAGTAGAGTTCCGCGGGTATGTTCCTGAAGAGGCCATTCCTGAACTTTTCAGTACCAGTAGCGTCGTCGTGATGCCTTACGACTCCGCAACCGGATCCAGCGGTCCCGCCCATCAGGCATGTGAGTACGGAGTTCCCATCGTATGCGCGGACATAGCTGATTTCCGTGATATGGCGGCGGATGAAGATATGGCGGTCAGCTTCCATAACGTAGGAAATGCGGCCGATCTCGCCGACCAATTGACCACGATACTGCAGTCCCCGGAGCGGCAACGCCAAATGGCGGAGCAGAATTTCTCCGCAGCCATACAGATGACCATGCCCAGCGTGGTCCGAAATTATCTTCGCTGGTTTGAACTCAACCAGCGCAAAAAGGCTGTCGGATCCTTGCTCTTGTTTCCCGGCGAGCGCTCCTTTTGGCAGCGCTTTGTCGCGCCCCGGCTGAGCGCTGTTTCTGCAGGCTGGACTTTGCGCTCAGACTTGTTGTCCGAGGGCGGAGCCGTGGAACCACCCGAACGCGCCGCTCGATCCATCGAACTCGCCAATCAAGGCTGGCAAGGATCGGAAACCGGCGACTAACACACTCGATCCTCTGTCCTTCGGATCCGGTGCAGTTTTGAAGGGGCGCGCACTGAAGGATTTGGAAGAAAAGGGGAGGGCCGGCGCGCTTCGTGGTGACAATCTGTTGCCGGTCTAGTCTCAGGCCACGTTCGAGCCCAGTTGCCGTCTGCGTCGGAACAGCATGGCTCCAAAACACAACAGCCCAGCCAAGAGCAAGTACATTGCCGCAGAACCGCCCTCCGGCACCAGCATCATGAACTCCTGACCGGGACAAGAGCCGGGTCCGGCGTTGCAGCCTTGTGGCGTCAATATAAGGAAGTTGGCGAATTGACCAGGGTTTAAATTCAACGGCACTTTGTTCAGCCAGGTATTCACGCCAGCCAGTTGGCCGTTAGCCCCTGTAGTCAACCCGTTGAGGGCGTTGCTGTCAAACAGCGACCAGATGGCATAGGAAATATATCCCACCTGCGTCGCATTGCTCGGGTTGCCATTCAAGGACAGCATCTGCAAAGTCAGCCACGCGGCCGCGTCATAATTGTTTGTCTGGTTGCCCCACAACGCGCTTCCCAGAGTTGAAAAATTGTTTCCCGTGAAATTCCATGAGCCGCCAATATAGGTTTCGTCCGCGAAGTCATCGCAAATCACCGCCGAATTCCCAAACCCGCTGACGGTTCCATAATAAGGACCGACATACACTCCGTCCATGACATTGTTTCCCGCCCCGGTCATGGTCAAACTGCCGGCAAACGCGCACGGCGCCATACACAAGAGTGCGAGCGCCGCTACACCCCACCACTTCTGGGTTGAATTGATCATGTTTTCTCCCTACCTTATCCCAGGCCGGAGGAGTTCCTGGATTCTGCCTTTGTGGGGGGAATTACTGTGTCGGTGATTAAGGGGGGGCCAGTTCACCTAAACCGTAAACCACTACATGCAATGTAGCTTGCAACTCGAAGCCGGTCAAGACTGATAATTTCTGCAACCCTTGCAAGGCCTTGCAACTATCACGTAAGCCCTTCCACACTATATAGATAGGCAGCTGGAGAATGGCCCATTCCTAACCTCGTGCTTTTTCGACCTTAGGGTGGGGAAGTTGGTGGAAAACGTTTCGGGAGTGACATTTGACGTGCCTGTCACCGAGCATCGATTAAAATAGTGTTGGAGGCCCGAAAGTATAACCGCCGTGACTGACGATACCATCACCATCTCGCCCGGTTGGCAGTTTCGCGCCGCCATGATGCTGGCCATCCTCGCGGATGCGCTCCAGATCATCGTCTTTCCCATGTTCGTCGAGGGCGCTCTGTCCCCCGCTGACGACGTACTCGATTTCGCTATCGCCGCCGCCATGGTTCACCTCCTGGGCTGGCACTGGGAATTTGTGCCATCGTTTCTCGCCAAGCTCGTCCCCGGAGTCGACCTGGTTCCTTTCTGGACGCTTGCTGTCGCCAACGTTTATCGTAAATGCAAACCGATCACGATCACTCCAGAAGAAAATCGGAAGCAGCCCCCAGCGCTTCCCAAACCACAAGATTCCTAAACCGGAAATCATTTCTTAATCCCTCGCAACGCCGATAGCCCGGCGCCCGGGTTGGCCCACATCACCTTCGCTGAATAGAACAAATGAGGCGAGGACTCAACCGAGGCCTTAATCCCGTTTTTCCATTGACCGCACGCCTCAACATCGGATAACCTACTACAACATACATTATCTACAAGATAAGCGCTCTTTGACAATCTGACCGGGCGACGGTGCGCCTTTCGACCGCGCTCCATGCCCATCCATTTCCAAAATGGAACATCGCGCCAGCCGTAACTCCAATGTTCTCTAGATTTTGCGTGTAACTCCTTTAAACTCAAAGATCTAGCACGTAGTCCCAAAATAAATCATTTGTTTTCAAGATTTTGCAAAACGGAAGGGGGGAGGGGGTACCCCCAGTTACTATAAAGTAAACTCGGTCCCAATGTGGGAATCCCAAAACCGAAGGTGCGGAAAATTCCATGCTATACTCCCGCACCGTTGAGCAGAATCGTATGCGTGCTTTCGCCCCGACGCCGGAGAAGATTGCACAACCTTTGACAAATCTGCCTGAGGTGTTTAATGTCGCCACCTATTTTGTCGATCGCAATGTGCTCGAAGGAAGAGGAGAAAAGACCGCCATTGAGTGTGGCGACGAACGGATCAGTTACCGGCAACTGTTGGAAGGGACCAACCGCGCCGGCAATGCGCTTCGTCAACTCGGCGTACGCCTTGAAGAGCGGGTTGTCCTGGTGCTACTGGATAGTCCGGAATTCCTTTACTCTTTTTTCGGGGCGATCAAAATCGGCGCCATTGCCGTGCCCGTCAACACCTTTCTGAAACCACACGAATATAAATACCTGCTTAACGACACGCGGGCTCGGGTTGTGTTGGTGAGCGAAGCGTTGCTTCCGCAACTGCAATCGATACCGCGGGAACGGCTCAAATATTTAAGGGAGATTGTGGTTGTCGGCGGGAACCAACAGCATCCGTGCCTGGGGCCGTTGATGGACGCTGCTTCTCCGGAATTGGAAGCGGAGCCTACCAGCAAAGATGATGCCGCTTTCTGGCTCTACTCTTCTGGAAGCACCGGCCCTCCCAAAGGATGCGTGCACCTGCATCACGACATGGTGGTGTGTTCGGAGTTGTATGCCAGAAACATTCTGCGTATGAATGAGCGCGACCGTTGCAACAGCGTCGCGCGATTATTCTTCGCCTACGGTTTAGGAAATGCCGGCTATTTCCCGTTGGGCTGTGGAGCGACGACCATCCTCTCCCCGGAGCGGCCCACGCCGGCAAGTATTTACGCCGACATCGAGCGCTATCGGCCGACGTTGTTCTTCTCGGTGCCGTCAAATTACGCTGCGTTGCTCGCCCATCATCGCCTTGGCCAACATGGCGACGACGGAAGGGACTTTGACCTATCCAGCATTCGTCATGCTGTGTCGGCGGGAGAATCTTTACCTGCATCGCTGTTTGAACGGTTTCAACAGCGCTTTGGCATCGAGATCCTCGATTCCCTGGGCTCGACGGAAACGCTGCAGATGGTAATTGCAAACCGTCCAGGAGAAGCGAAACCCGGATCCAGCGGCAAGATCATTCCCGGGTACGAGGCCAAGATTGTCGATGACGACGGACGCTTAGTAGCTCCCGGAGAAATTGGCAATCTGCTGATTAAAGGAGATTCCACCTGCGCTGGTTATTGGAATCAGCATGAGAAGAGCAAGGAAACCTTTGAGGGCCACTGGTTCCGCACCGGAGACAAATATTACCAGGATGAAGAAGGCTACTTCTGGTACGCGGGGCGCGCCAATGATCTTTTCAAAGTCAGCGGACGGTGGCTGAGTCCGGCTGAGGTCGAGAGTGCGTTGATTGCACATCCGGCAATTCGGGAGGCTGCGGTCATCGCTCGCGACGATGAGAATGGACTCACCAAAGCGGCAGCGTACGTTGTGGTAAACGCCGCGTTCAGCTCCAACGCGCAACTTATCCAGGAACTGCAAGAGTGGGTCGCCGAAAGAATCGGCAACTACAAACGCCCCCGATGGATTGAGTTTTTGCCCGAACTGCCGAAAACGGCTACGGGGAAACTGCAGCGCTATAAGCTACGCGAGCGGCAAGCGCGAAATCAGGGTCCGCGGCCGTCGAATCGCTCTAAAACCTGAGCTGAAAGGCAGAACTCATTATGGCCTCGTGTCCAGAATGAAACGGAACGTCGTTAACCTGGCCGGAATGCGAAAAGCGAATGCAGTGTCGAACGCGCACACAAGCTCATTCTGGATGAGCACTTTGCCACCCAGCATCCCGGAGAGGCAGCGGAGAAACTCCTGAGCGACGTTGGCAGATCGCTGGCAGCTCCGAATTAGGGAGCCAGACGCCTACTCAAGTTGCGCTGACGCTTTGCACTTCCTTCTCGTACTCTTCGTTCGATTCGGCGGGTAGAAGGACCCAGAGAGTGTAGATGCCGAGCGCAGTACCGAAGGGGACGTTGAAGAAGAGCGAAGGAATTGCGAGCACTACGGCGACGGTGCGCGCCCAAGGTTCTCGCTGTAGCAAGCCCCAGCCTGTGGCAAATCCTGCGAAAGCTTTCACGATTACGACAATGCCTATAAAGCTCAGGAACGGATGCAGGAAAGCAGGTTGGTTTGGATGCATCCCCGGGATGAAAATAGTATTGGCCACGATATAGGACGCAACTCCCATCAGGCCATCGAGCGCGGACAGCGCCAGCCAGAAAATGCCGAGAAGGCGAACATGCTCGCGGACACGGTTGCGCTGCGGGTATCCTACTATGAGTCCCGAAACTTGTTTTCCGCAGCGGCTACAGAAACCCTGATCTACCTGTAAACTCGCGCCGCATTTATCGCAGAACATGAGTCCTCCCCGAATCTTCGTTCTCTCTTAGAGGGTACGACCTATAGCCCATGCCCGTTCCAATAAAACATCTGCTCGACGCGAACGGCTCGTATCACTCGAGCACGCAAGCGGGCGAGGGCGCCCGCCGCCCCACACGATGCGAGTCAAAAATGAAAAGGCCGCCCGGCAACTTGGGCAGCCTTTTCTTTCAAGGGAGAATAGTTCTAACGGAGATCAAACCGTCAAAACTTTCTGGCGAAATCTTATGAGCCGAAAAAGGGGGGTGTCAAGGAATATCTCGGAAATAAACACCTTCGTTTTCAACTACTTAGAAAATAGGTTAATAGTGGGCGATAGTTGCTCATTGTGAGACAAATCTGCCCTTGGGCCCTGTTAAACCGCTTCGATTGATGGAGTTACAGCTGTATTCGAGGTTCGGGCGGCTTTTCCGACAGGTGCAAGGAAATGAATTCCCGGCTCTCGGCTCGGTCAAATACTCGTTCCGGAAACAGACGTTTGGCGAGGATGCGAATGCCACCAAAGGCCACTCCGGCGACCAAGGCGAAGCCAATAATGATGAAACAGAGAATGATTACGTTCACCAAAAGATTTGCGAGGTTATCGCGTTTAGTGAAATATGTGTTCTCGTTCCAAGTGACGTTGGCATCGTAATTCACCGACGCCAGCAGCGACTTGGCTTCGGCTTGCGAGAGCGGGCCGACTGCCAGCACCACGATCGGACCAGTGCGCTTGTCAAACATTGGTGCCTGAAGAACGGGAATCACGTTCGCAGCAGCCGCGCCGCTGGCCGGTTGCGAAGTTGCTGTGCGCGCAGCCTCGATACGCCGCAGATGATCGCCCGCAATCTGGGGCGTCGGATAAGAAATCAACATCAAAGTAGCTTCGCCGCCCGAGCTGTTGTAGTTCCCAACAACCACCTCCGCGCCGGCATTGAAGTCCACTAGTTCAGCTGGAATCGGAGCATCCAAGTTTTGCAGCGCGGCGGGTCCGACCACATATTTCGCTGTATTCTTTACGTAGGATTGAGGCGGCAAGTAAGCCGGCAGTCCGGGTAAATTGCGCGTATTGCCGGGAGGCAAAGGAAGTCCTTGTGCCAACTCGCGCAACTCGGCGGCAGACATCGCAGAAAGCTTTTGAAATACAGCGTCCACGAGGATGTTGCCCCGATAAAAAAGAACGCGCTCATTCATCGAAGCGGCTCCGTCGGCGATCTTCTCGATCAGCATCACTGGCGTCTTGTAGTAGGTATAAGCGCCATACGCGCCGCTGGCATCGCCGAACCGGGCTGCTTTCAGGGTAAGCTTGCGGCCGTCATCGCGGGTATAGGTGGCGGATTCAAAGCTGGTGAACCCATATTCCTTGAGAACCGCGGCATTCACCGGATCGGCGATCGCAGGGTCGTTGCTGGTTCGTGATGGGCCCGAGATCTGCCAACCGCCGAACTCCTTGGGAAGAATCGAAGCAGAAGAAGGGACAGTCTCGTTGGCCAGAGCCAGCCCAGCAAGGGATACGACCATCAGAAAAGCGGGAATCAGGTTACGAAGCTTCATGAAGACGGAATAACGGAGAATCAACAAATCCCCTTTGTTATTAGACTACTGGGGAGCCGGGAAAGTTTCCAGAGCAGAATTCCGCGCCAGGCTCAAACCGCCAGGTACCCTCCGTCGACCGGGAATACCGAGCCCGTCACCCAGGAAGACTCATCGCTGGCAAGATAGACAGCGAGACCTGCGATATCTTCCGGTTGGCCCAGGCGGCCGATGGGATGCACGCTGATTCGCTCCGAACGAACCAAGTTTGGATCCGGGGCTTTGCTGATGACAGTGGCAGTAAGGTCGGTCTCAACGAAGGATGGGCAGATGGCATTCACGCGGATGTTCTCGTGTCCATGATCGATGGCCATGCACTTGGTGAGCAGAACTACCGCGCCTTTGGATGGCGCGTACGAAGCCCGGTTGCGCGCTCCGTTGATTCCGAGCACCGAGGCCATGTTGATGATAGAGCCGCCCCCAGCTTTCCGCATGGGAGGCAGCACGGCGCGGGACAGCAGCCAAAGTCCGCGAACGTTGAGGTTGAATGTCTGGTCCCACTGCTCTTCAGTGATCTGCTCGGCGGTTCCAATATGAAGCACTCCCGCATTATTCAGCAAAACATTCAGGCCGCCGAGGCGTGCGACGGTGTGCTCAACGATCTGGTCAATTTCGTCTTTCCTGGAAATATCAGCCGCGATGACAAATGCGGAGTCACCAATCTCATGAGCAACTTCCTCGAGAAAAGACTTACGCCTGCCAACCAGCGCAACTTTTGCGCCTTCGCGGGCCAGTGCCAGAGCGCAGGAGCGTCCGATGCCGCTGCCCGCGCCGGTGATGATGGCAATTTTGCCGTTCAGGCGGGAATTCATGTGCGGTAGTGTAGATGATCGCTTGCTTCAGTAAAAAAGAGACGCAGCAAGCTGCGTCTCTACGGGGTACTAGCGCGCATTGCTTCGACGCCGGTCTCGTTCGGCGCGGCGTATCTCTCGACGGCGTCCCGCATCGTCGTAGCGCCGGCGCTCCTCCTCGGTCTCAGGAATGACGGCTGGGACCTGAAGATGACGTCCGCCTACGTCGATAGCCACGAACGTCAAGTAGGCGGAACTCACATGCTCACGGTTATCTGCGATGTAGTTTTCCACCCAGACTTTGACCCCCACCTCCATCGAAGTGCGGAATACCCGATTCACCGAGGAGCGGAGGATTACCAGATCTCCCACGTGAACAGGCACCCAAAAATCCAGGTGATCAATTGCTGCAGTTACCACATAGTTCCGGGAGTGGCGATGGGCGGCCATGGCTCCGGCGAGGTCAATCCAATGCATGAGGCGTCCGCCCAGCAACGCGCCCAGCGGATTGGCGTCGTTGGGTAGAACCAGCTCGGCCATCTCGGACTGCGAATCCCGAACGGGCCGCGGCAGCATAACATCATTGTTCTGATTCATTGGGTTCTGATTCCTGGGTTTCTGATCATGGAGTTGAGCTCGAACTGCAACCCGCCAGGGCGGGCTGGATCCTACGCAGCAAATACGCTTGCAAATAACATTCTGCCATTTTCTGAATACGGAGATCGGAGTGCGAAGAGACCCATTGACTGAGGTCCAGATCGTATTCCAGCTTTCCATGGCTTGCAGGACGATAACCCGACTCGCAGACGAACCAAAGCTCCAGGTGTCCGCTGCAGTCGCGCGCAATCGAGAATCTCACCGCATCGTAAGCGCGGTCTTTGGGCAGGCGCGGACAACTCGCGGCGTAACCAAGATTGCAAAGCTCGCGCAGTTCCTGATTCGTCGGTTCTGCGCCTTCATGGCCGGGTGCGGAACAATGACCGGTCCATCCGCCGCCCAGAGGTAAACGCGAGGGGTGAAGCCATCCGCCATCTTCCAACTTGCTCGTCGGCATGAAAAACGGACAGGCCACTCGCCAAAACTCCTTTTGATGGATGAGGGCATTGTACTCAGCAAGGAAGTGGATCGCCAGTGGTGAGAACAATAGTAGTGTCTCGATTTGGTCGCGCTGGGCTGCTCCGCGCCCTCCGCGGCTCTTCTCCGCGGTCCCCGCGTTTTAAGGTTGTAATGAGACTTCGACGAACACAAAGTCTTAAATCGCAAAGGTCGCGGAGAATAGCCGCTGAGAGCGTGGAGTTGACAAAAGTCGCTGCAGATGACTCTTCCAGCCGAAAATTGAGATACTGCCCGAACAAATTTCCTGGTGAGGGGTCGAGCTATTGGATGTAGTAACCTCGTACTTGGCTGAGAACTGAAAGCCGAGAGCTGCCATGGACCGACTTGCGATGCTTAACGAAATTCTCTCGCAGAACCCTGACGATGCCTTCGCGCGTTACGGCCTCGCTATGGAATACTCGAAAACCGGTGAAGTTGACCGCGCGCTAGAGGAGTTCGCAAATTTGCTTTCCACTCATCCCGATTACACCGCTGGATACTTTATGGCGGCGCAAACCTTAGCCAGTGCGAATCGAGTGGATGAGGCGAGGAAGATGCTGGTGGATGGAATTTCGTCGGCGCGACGCACAGGCAATGCGCACGCACAGTCGGAGATGACGACCATGCTCGAGGAACTAAAAGCTTCGTAAGGCGAGGGCATCTTCCCGGCCCGTTTGCGTGAGACGCCGGCGCTACACACGCTGTCGCGCCATTTTCACCATCGACCATTCCACCAACCCGGGGAACAGTTGATAAAGCTTGATCATCGGATGCATCCACCAAGGAACGACGACTTCCCGCTTTTGTTTTAAGTATCCTCGAAGCACCGCCTTGGCGGCGCGTTCAACCGTGATCCCTCGCACGCCGGCGGGCCGCACTTGTTTTTGTTCTTTGCCTTTAATTGCATTCGCGCTGAAATCCGTGCGCACATAGCCTGGGCAGACAGTCAGAACGTTGATCCCGGAGCTCTTGAGTTCGATACGCGCGGCTTTGCCAATCGCATTCACGGCAAACTTGGTGGCGCTATATACCGCATGAAACGGAAGCGGAATATGCCCGGCAACGCTCGATATGTTGATGATCGTGCCTGAGCCCTGCTGCTTCATTACCGGAATCACCGCCTGCATGGCTTCAACCGCGCCGAAGAAATTAGTTTCGAACGTCTCTCGGCATGCGGCCATATCCACATTAGTGATTGAATCTAATATTCCGTGGCCGGCGTTGTTAATCCAGGCATCGATGCGCTGAAAGTGGTGCAGGGTCAGGCCAACCACCCGATCGATTTCTTCGCGATTGCGCACATCGCAGGCAAGGCCCAGCGTGCGCTCGGGATGGCCGATTCGCCCGCGAGCAGCTTCCGCGCGTTCGGCATCGCGCGAGAGCAGAACCACGCTCGCGCCACCATCGGCGAAAATTTTGGCAATCGCCTCGCCGATGCCCATGGAGGCGCCGGTGATCACCACGACTTTTTCTGGCAGTTGCAACTCCTTCGATTCCATTTCGAGCTTCTATATCTTTTACCACTCTCAAAGTCAAGCCAGGAAGCTTCAAACTCTAGCGTACAATCCTAGAAATTCGCATCGCGAAGGATCTCGGAGGTCGTTTTTTTGAGTACACTGCTGCCGTTATTTCCGCTGGACCTTGTTCTGCTTCCCGGCACGCCCCTACCGCTGCACATTTTCGAGCCACGCTACCGGGAGATGATCTCCGAGTGCCTTGACCGCAGCCAGCATTTCGGCGTGCTCAGAGGCAAAGAACTGGAACTCGCTGAGATCGGATGCACGGCGGAAATCCTCACCGTCACCAAGAAATATCCCGACGGGCGCATGGACATTGTCACCGAAGGCCGCACGCGTTTCGAGGTCATACAACTCAATCAGGAACGGGCATTTCTGCAAGCTGAGGTGCTCTATCTGCAGGACGAGCCGGGCGTCGCATCCCAGGCGGAAATATCGCAAGCTATGAAACTGCACGGAGAAATCATGACCCTGGCGGGAGCGGAGCCGGAGAAATCCTTGGAAGTTGACGAAGGCCAACTATCATTCCACTTGGCGGGCTCACTGCCTCTTGATCTCGACTTCAAACAAAACTTACTGGGGATGAAATCGGAGGGAGAGCGCCTGCGAGCCATCATTTCGTTTTTTGAAACCATTCTGCCAACCATGCGCCGCACCGTACACGTCCGCCGCAAAGCTGGTGGCAATGGCCACGCCGGATAACCTTGGAAGCCGGGCGTATAATCTGGCCAGAGGCAGTGGGGGTTTTTCTATCATGAGTTTTCCTCGGACGCTCGGCGAGTTACGCCACAGTCCATTTTCCGAAGAACAATTGCGAAGCCGGCGCGTGAAGGACGAATTACGCGATAACCTGACGGCGAAGCTTCGCCAGGGCGGGCCGATTTTTCCGGGTATCGTCGGCTATGACGATACGGCGGTGCCGCAAATCATCAACGCCATTCTTTCACGTCATAATTTCATTCTGCTAGGACTCCGCGGCCAGGCCAAGAGTCGCATCCTGCGAGCTCTGACCACCTTGCTGGACGCTCAAATGCCCTACATTGCAGGCTGCGAGATTCACGACAATCCGTATGCGCCCATCTGCCGCCGCTGCCGGGACGGGGTGGCGCAACTTGGCGACCAGACGCCGATTGCATATCTCACGCAGGAACAGCGCTATGTCGAAAAGCTGGCCACGCCGGATGTGACTATCGCAGACTTGATTGGCGACATCGATCCCATCAAAGCGGCACGGGGCGGCCACGAACTGGGCAGCGAGATGACTGTCCACTACGGCTTGCTGCCCCGCGCCAATCGCGGCATCTTCGCCATCAACGAACTGCCGGACCTCGCCGGAAAAATTCAGGTTGGCCTGTTCAACATCATGCAGGAAGGCGATGTGCAGATTAAGGGCTATCCCATCCGCCTGCCGCTCGATGTCGCCCTCGTGTTCAGCGCCAACCCGGAGGATTACACGGCTCGCGGCAAAATCATTACCCCGCTGAAGGACCGTATTGGCTCGGAAATTCGCACGCATTACCCGGCGTCCATCGAAGAGGGCATCGCCATCACCACGCAAGAAGCTTGGACGAAGCGTGACGGATACAAACTGCACATCCCGAAATATGTTCACGAGGTCATCGAGCGCATTGCCTTTGCTGCCCGCGAGGACAAGAAAGTCGACAAGCGTTCCGGAGTGAGCCAGCGTCTGCCCATTTCGTGCATGGAGAATGTGATCTCGAACGCCGAACGCCGCGCCATCCGCCATAACGAGAAGTTGGTGGTACCGCGCATCGGGGATGTCTATGCGGCCATGCCCGCCATCACCGGCAAACTTGAATTGGAGTACGAAGGCGAAATGAAAGGCGCGGACCACGTTAGTCGCGAACTGATCCGAACCGCCATCGCCAAAACGTATGACGGATATTTCAAAGGCACGGACATGAATCAGGTCGTACAGTGGTTCGACCTGGGCGGCGAAATTCAGTTGGCGGATACCGCTGGCGCAGTCGAGGCTCTGCAATCGCTGCGTGGCATTCAGGGCCTGATGGAAAAATTGGTCAAGCTAAACGTAGGGCCGAAGGAAAGCCCAGAATCGCAGGTGTCGGCGGCCGAATTTATCCTCGAAGGCCTCTACGCACACAAACGTATTGGGCGAAACGAGGAACGTCTTTTCAGCGCCGGGGAAAAGCCACCGAAGGTCGCAGAAAAGCCCTTCGAGCGCGAGGATACGCCGTTCCGCGGCAGAAGGTCGTTTAATTAGCTGTCAGCTCTCAGCTTCTCATGAAACGCATTCGTTACAGCAAATACGTTCCCGACCCCGCGGGCGAAATGAGCATGGAGGATCTGCTCGGCGCGCTCTCCGACTATCTCCTGCAGAGCGGATTCCAGAATTACATGTACGACGACTTCGGCGATGGCGAGCGGACGCTGGACGATCTTCGCCGCGCCATCGAGCAAGCGTTGCTCGACAGCAACCTGCTCGATGAGCAAATGCGCCAGCAACTCCAGCAGATGCAAATGGAGGGCACTCTGGATGAACTCATCGATCAATTGATCGAGCGCATGCAGCAGGAGGATTACATCAGCATTGATCAGCCGCATGATCCTTCGCGGCAATCGAGTGTGGGCGGGCAGGTGGGCGAGGCACAACAGCAGGTGAAGTTCGAAATCACCGACAAGAGCCTGGATTTTCTTGGCTTCAAGACGCTACGCGATCTAATGGGGTCGCTGGGAAAGTCGAGCTTCGGGCGCCACGACACCCGCGATCTGGCCACCGGCATCGAGGCCAGCGGCGCATCCAGACAATACGAATTCGGCGACACCCTCAATCTCGACATCACCGCGACCCTTTCCAGCGCCATTCAGCGCGAGGGTTTGACGCTGCCGCTGAATATCGAATATTCCGATCTCCAGGTGCATCAGTGCGAGTACCAGTCGTCCTGCGCGACCGTGCTCATGCTTGACTGCTCGCACTCCATGATTCTTTACGGGGAAGACCGTTTCACGCCTGCGAAGAAAGTTGCCATGGCGCTCTCGCACCTGATCCGCACCCAGTACCCCGGCGATTCTCTTTCCCTGATCCTGTTCCACGACTCGGCCGAGGAAGTGCCGCTCTCGCAACTGGCGCGGGTGAAAGTCGGTCCGTATTACACCAACACCCGCGAGGGTCTGCGCCTGGCGCAACGCATTCTGCAGCGCCAACGCAAAGACATGAAGCAGATTGTCATGATCACCGACGGTAAGCCCTCCGCGCTGACCCTCGAAGACGGCCGCATCTACAAAAACGCTTTCGGCCTTGATCCGCTGGTCGTCAGCCAGACTCTGGAAGAAGTTTCCAAGTGTAAGCGCGCCGGCGTCATGATCAACACTTTTATGCTGGCGTCGGATCACGGCCTGGTGCAGTTCGTGCAAAAGGTTACGGAAATGTGCCGCGGTAAAGCCTACTTCACCACGCCTTACACGTTAGGGCAGTATTTGCTGATGGATTACATGTCGCGGAAGACGAAGACCATCCACTAATTCAAGCCTAAGCCCGTAACGGCAATTCCAAGCGACCACGCCCGAAGCCGTCAGTCACCTTGCTAATCTTTGTGCTCGTCACGCGGACTTCGACAGCCGCCGCAATTCGTTCAGTGCCACAATGACCACCTTCTCCGGCACATCATTCACAATCTCAACTTCCCCAATCTGCCGTGGAAGCACGAAGTGCACGATGCCGTCGCGTGTCTTCTTATCAGTGTGCAGCAAATGGAGGATGTCGCGGCTGCGAGCTTCGATTTTTGGTAACTTGCCAAGACTAAGCACTGCGTTGGAAATTCGGAGCGCGGCATTGCTATCGATACGGCCGGTCATAACCGCGATATGCGTGGCTGCAATCATCCCCCATGCCACCGCTTCACCGTGCAGGAAATGCCGGTAACCAGACTCGGCCTCGAGCGCATGCCCGATGGTATGACCAAAATTCAGCACACGTCTCAGTCCGCTCTCCCGCTCATCAGACGAGACTACTTCAGCCTTCAGCCGCACCGACTCCGCAAGCACCCATTCCAACATCGCAGGATCGCGGTGCACATCCTTCGCACGGGTTTTTTCGAGGGATGTGAACAACTCGGGTTTCCCAATCACACCGCACTTGAGCGCCTCATACAGCCCGGCGCGAAATTCACGCTCCGGCAAAGTGGATAATACCGCGGGATCGATCAGCACCACGCGCGGCTGATGAAAGGTCCCAAGCAGATTCTTGCCGGTGCGGAGATTTACACCCGTCTTACCCCCGATGGCGGCGTCCAACTGTGCCTGCACCGTGGTGGGAATCTGTACCACGTCGACACCGCGCATGTATAGCGACGCCAGCAGACCAGCCACATCTCCCACCACCCCGCCGCCGAAGGCGACGATCACTGCATTTCGGTCTGCACCCAAGCGGGTCAAACGCTCCGCCAACTCTTCAACCGTGGCCAGCTTCTTGGCGCGCTCGCCGTCGCGCATCTCCACCAGCCCGACTTTAAATCCGGCAGCCGAGAACGACTTTAACAACTTTCTACCCCATCTCCGACGTACCGGCGGCACGGTCACAACGAAGAGTTGCTGGCGATTCCCCATAAAGCCCCGCAACTGCTCTCCGGCCCACTCCAGCAAGCCATCTTCAATGATGGCGTTATAAGGGCGCGGCTGCACTGCGATGGTCACTCGGGTCATGGGACTCTAATCATAGCGCCATTCCGTTGGAGGGATAGTCTCGTTGGCGGACACATCGGTGCAGTTTTCCACATGTGGCCACCGCGGGGCGCTTTTTCACGAAGAATTCAGCTACCCGCCACACTGCCCTCGACCGATTCGGACTCGGAGCACGACCAGACGGGTAAAATCTTTGAATTGTTCAGGCTGCTCACTTCGCGGTGAGCAGCCTTTTTCCTCTACAATTCCCACGTTGGCAGCGTCAAAATTGCCGCCTCCGCTCGCTTGTGCAATAAACCTGCAAACCATTGATTTTGACTTGAGTGGCAAACTTTACCGACTCGCAGTTGCGCTGTTCGAGGGCTTCGCTACGCAACGACGGCGATGCCGCGGCGATCCGGAGAGGGCAAAGAACTCCACCGCAGCTTAGTGCGTGAGAATGCACTGGGTGTAAGCGGGTGATATTGAGGCTGGCCAATTCATGAGCTTTTAACAGTCCCTTCACATAGCTGCAATGACATCCTCTTAGCGTGTACACGGCAGTGTGGCCATGCCCTTTATCCCAGGTTGAGTCTAGTGACTGGGGAGTAAGTTCGGACCCCTGACTGCCAGGGGCGTGCGTGTCCCGTTCAGTTTCTCGGATCATGTGCTGGCCCCCCCGACGTGGGGAGCCTTGGAAGGGCTTGCTAAAGCCATAAACCGACTGTCAACAAACAGGAGAGGTGACTCATGCGATACCAAATGCTGCAGAAATTCTTCGCCGGCTTGCTCGCGCTGTTGTTGATGCAACCGTCCGCGTTATTGCTAGCGCAAGATAAGCCCGGCAGTCATCGAGCCCTAGTCGGCAAATACTACATTTCCTCAGACCACGAGCCCAAGATGTCGCAAGCGGCGCTGGTCGAACTGCTTCAGAAGAAGGTTAAGTACCTTTTTGTTTTCTACCAGGAGAACCGCTCGTTCGATTCGTATTTCGGCACCTTCCCCGGCGCTGAGGGGCTCTTCAGTCACCCGGCATCGAAAACTCTGGGCTACTCCCAGAATTTGATCAATACCGATGGCACGATAACGACTATCCATCCCTTCCGCATCGGCCCGAAGGACCAGTGCCCGGATTCCACCGTCAACGGGGTGCCCAGCCCAACTACGTGCTATGCATCCGCTACCGACGACATCGATCACTCCCACCCGCTGACCATTGCGAAAATGGACATCCAGAAAAACGGCCCTCAGATGGACTTGTATGCCGTTACTGAGGAACGCAAGTACAGTCCAACTGGTGATCCCAGTCTGTTAGCGAAACAAATGGGCGAATTGTCGATGGCTCATGAGGATTGCGACACCGTCCCGCTGCTTTGGGGATATGCCGACAAGTTTGTATTGTTTGACCACATCTTCGAGACCATGACCGGACCCTCAACCCCTGGAAACCTTTCGATTATCGGCGCCCAGAGCGGCCAGACCCAATGGGTGCGCCACCCCGACGAAGGCTACACGGATAACGGTTCTTCCGTTCCCGGCGTGCCCGTAATGAATGACAACGATCCCTTCTGGGGATCGCCCTCCGACCCGACCCCACCGGCGGACAAGATGCCGGTGAACCCCACCGACTTCCCCGGCTATGGCATACAACTCAACCTCACGTTCGCGACCATTCCCCTGACCCTGGAGGGCGGGAACTTGCAAGAGGTAGTGAAGTCGGATAAGAACCCCGCGGACTTGGATGATGTGGAGGACGATGTGGACTTTATCTCGTCGCTTAAGTCCGCGACGGTGCCCTTCGGTTGGTATGAGGAAGGCTTCGACAAGGAACCCACCGACCCGGGCCCGGAGGATGCCAACGGGACGCACGCGTCCTACATCACTCACCACAACGGGCCGCAGTACTTCGGTTATATTTCGAACAACGACAAGATGCGCAAGCAGCTTCATGGGCTTGAGGACTTCTTCACCGCGGTGGAGAAAAGGACGCTTCCCAAGCAGGGCGGCGTGTTTTTCGTCAAGGGTGGCTATGAGAATATCTTGAAGTTGAAGCCGGCCGACCCGGACACGACGGTCCAAAAGAACTTCCTCGGCGATGACGACCATCCCGCCTATTCGGATGCCCAGATCAGCGAAGTTATGGTCTCGGAAGCCATCAACAGGATCGCGGCAAGCCCCTACTGGTCACAAAGCGCGATCATCATTACCTGGGACGACTCCGAGGGCGACTATGACCACGTAGCCCCTCCGCTGCGCGCCTACGGCCCGGATAAGAGCTTGATCACCAATGGCCCTCGAGTTCCCTTGTTGCTGATTTCGCCCTTTTCTCGCACCCATTACGTTTCACGGGCACAGGGTAGTCAATCTTCGGTAGTGAAATTCATCGACGCTGTGTTCAACCTGCCCCCGCTCGCGTTGCTGCCGGATGAACTCAGTGCCCGCAAAGAGGGCGAGCGGTATTTCGGACAAAAGGATCTGGGCCCGGAAGACGCTCTCACCCCAGGCATCACAGATCTGCTGAGTGCTTTTAGTCCGGCACGATTGAGCGGAAAGGCGGATCCGTTGCCGCCCGACTACGTGACGGTTTCTGAAGGCCTTATCCAAACTCTGCACAAGGCGGGGAGTTTCGGCGGGTGTAAGTACCTGGGAATCATAACCACCGATCGCCAAAAAGGCATTAAGAATGTGGTTCCCGATGACTTCAATCCGCGGCCGAAGACTAATCCCAATTAATCGCTCCGATGGGGCGGGCCGGCATCCGATGCCGGCCTGTCCTTTCGCCTTAGACACGCGAACAACGCTAAGTCAACAAGCAAGCTACAATTACCAGGGGTGAATTCAGGCCATCAGAAGGACCCTGCTCACAGCGGACGGGCTGTGCCCGAAGCGCTCTTGCCGAGAGCGCTTTTGACAGGGCCCGATGGAGACAGCTACCATGCCAGCCCAGATGAAAAATCTCAATTTAGTCAGACGTGACCTTGGATTCCTTCTTTTCTTGATTTTGTTGCCAGCCGTGCTGTGCGCCGATGATGCCAGGCCAGACGGCAACGCCGGCGCAC
Organism: uncultured Acidobacteriota bacterium; assembly: GCA_963696635.1. Classification (GTDB taxonomy): domain Bacteria; phylum Acidobacteriota; class Terriglobia; order Terriglobales; family Acidobacteriaceae; genus JABDBE01. The sequence goes on along the minus strand of CAVOKX010000010.1, from coordinate 134,857 downwards.
AAACGGGGTCTGTCTCTTCCTCGAACCTCTACCTCAAGGTGCAACTCGACCGCAAGCTCAAACCCTCGGCGTTGCAGCCGGGAGATGTTGTGTCAGGGACGCTCGCTCGAAATGTATATTTCCGAGATCGGGAGTCTGTTTCCCTCCGGCAGCCGCGTGCACCTCATCGTTGACAAACTGGAAAGACGGAAGAGAGTGCCGAATGATCATTGGCCTTGGGTGGTCAAGGCCTTTACTCCCCGGACAGAGAAATACGTAACTTTCCACTCCGCGCAATTATTGCTAGCGGATGGGAGTAAAGTGTCCCTTGGAGTCTCGTTGCTGTCCATCGGTCAGGAAGTCGAAGTGCATGCCGGACCAAGTAAGGAACAGTCTGGGCGGCATCCAGAAAACTCGGCGACGACGGCGGAGAACTTGGCGACGCCGCCCTCAACCTCTCCAAAGAAGACCGGAAAGGACCCTCAGCCTCGAGCCGCCACTCCTACGGCCAACTTTGAGGCGGTAGTTCTCAAGGGAGAGGGGTTGGCTCCAAGTCCGCACGCGCCGGCTCCTGCTTTATCCAAGGGCACCGTGACCGTGGCGGCAGGAACTCAAGCAAAAGTGATTCTTCTCGGCAGTGTCAGCGCATCCAAGAGCCGCCCGGGGGATTCTTTTCAGGCTCGGCTCGTGGAACCGGTTTATGTGGGCCCCCTGCTTGCGCTGCCCGAAGGGACTGTCTTCGCCGGCAAAGTCATAAACCGTACTGGTCCCCGCAGGTTGAGCCGGTCAGGTTCTTTGTTGCTGGCCTTCACAGCCGTAACCACTCCCAGCGGAACAACCGAGCCGGTCACCGCTTCAGTTGCCGGAGTCCAACTGGACCGGCGGTCGCACACCAAACTTGATCCCGAGGGACAACTTAAAGGTGATCGGCCTGGCAAGGCCTGGATGCTGATAAACCTGGGAGTGACGGGGGGGATCGCAAAGGAGACGGACGACGGAGCACAACTCTTGGTGGAAGCGATTATTTCCTCCGCTACCGATGTATCCACCGCGGGCGGGGCCCGGATTGCCGGTGCCTGCGCTTCGGGTCTGTTCATGCTTACCCGGCGCGGCCGAGATGTGGTCCTGCCAAACTTCACCGAGATGGATATCATGTTCGATCGGCCCGCGGCTCTGTCAACGGTTCAATCACTACCCGTCGCCTTGGAGAATAGCGGTCAACCACAATCATGGGTCGGCCAATGAAGCCAGGCATAAGGGCAGCTCTAAACTGCACGATGAGTCCGGGAGTCTGTCCCCGATCGACGAACGTATCCATCATCAAGTTCATCGAGACTGGGGCCTGTTGTCCGTAACCGGCTACCGGTCGCGACAATCTGCTTAACCGGACCGCTCGCCCGACGCCTTATGCACCGGGCAACCCACCAGCCACCGACGATTTGATGAATGTGCCTGACTTCAAATAGGCCGTCGACAAGCCGGCGCGAGTCGAAATCTTGATTGGCGCCGGTAAATTTTCTCGCGACGCGCCCACCTAGTCTAAGCCCCCACGGCCCTCGTCCGGCGGCCGAGCAAAGCTGGGCACGAGTTAGAGCGGTTCTCGTATGATCTACGGTACTTGTCCGCAGCGGCTAAGAACTCCTGGCTTGCATATACAGCTACTCGAGAACGGCGTAGCCGGAGGTGAAAGCTGTAACTAGAAACCGCAAGCGCGAAGGGTAGACAGGGCTCAGGGCTGGGCATAGTAACCCGTACGGGTCCGAGCCGTGGTTTTCGGCTTGTCGACCGTGACGCCGAAGGCGTGGTATTCGTCCGGCCGGTCGGCCCGAGCGGCCTCGAACGAGAGGACGTAAAAAGCATTGGCATCTGCGGCGGAATTTGCGATCGCGCCAGCCAGGTCATTACTCGAGTTGAAGACGCGCCCGCCGCTTTGAACGGCAAGAACCTGTAAGGCGAGATCGCCGGGCAGGGCATGCGTAGGCGAGGCTACACCTTTCAAAAATTCCTCGTAAAACGAAATTCTCGCTCCCCCTGCCTCGGCTGGACCAATGGGGTCAATGCTGTAGAGAGTCATGCGGGCTTGCCTGAGTCCGGTGGAAGCGGCAACGATCGAATTGAAGAGCTGACGCTCGGCTTTGTCGGAAAATTCAAGGTTGGGTCCCGAGAGCATTGGCCATCCGGGACTAAACCAAATGACCAATTTCCGCCCAGGCCGCTTTTCCTCGTACGCCTCAAGCGAGTTCAGGGCCTTGATTGAGAGACTCAAAACGGTCTGCCGCGCCGTAAAACCCTTGAGACCTGGTGATCGAGCGCAGTCCCGTTTCGTATTGGTCGTAAAGCGACGCCAAAGCATTTCCATCCTGAGAAGAACCCTCTTGGATCTTCGTCTCAGTGTCGGTAAAAACTACGAGCGATACGGGTTGCGCCAGCTTGCCGCCATTCTGCAGCAGAAATTTTTTGACTTCACTTCGTTCGTACTTGACGTTCAAGAAAGAAGTGTTGACCGCGTCGATGACCAGGACCATTTCAACTGGCGGATCGCTAGTTGTGCCTACTGCGCCATCCACGGCATGAAACGAGAGAATGGCCCTCGGCTGTTTATCGTCCAGAAGAGTGAAGTCTTGCTTCCTCAGGCCGCGAACCGGTGCGCCAGATTTGTCCGTCACCTGCACGTCGAGAGTGATTTGCCGGTCCGTGCCCCCCGGCGGTGGAAGTGAAGGTCCGGCAGGCCGAGGCTGGAGCTGAGGCGGGGAAGTATTCTGACCCAGTAGGGCAGACCGGGAGAGAATTAGAAGCACCAGAAAAAAACGAGAGCACCACCCCACGCTGCTTACCTCCCCGCATTCCTCAGGGAAATGCCCGCACACCGCCGGCGCTTTCGCCGTTCGGTTTGCCCGCGTCCATCTTCACCGGTTCCGGTTTCTTTCTGTCGAGGACTGGCTTGGCCATGTGAAGGTTCAGCGCCTGCTCCAACTGGGTCATCAGCGTTCGCAAGTTCTCGTCGCCAGCGTCCAACACGGTGCGCAACTCCGCGCTGGCGGTCATCGCCTGCTGATACGCATCACGAGCCTGGGCCAAAAGATCCACGTGTTGCATAAACGCCGTGGCCGATTTGCGAAAGTCTTCTACCGCGCTTACGTATGTCGACATAATACCATCGCCTTTTTCCAACATTGCTTACACTCCTTTGGGCTTGTCTCAGTCTCGGCGTACCTAGGCGCGGGCCAGATCAGCATTATGAACTGGCTGGCTCGGAGGGTCAAACTCATTTTCATCACCACGGAAAGTGAAAATCACAGTTATTGGGATTTCGACCTTTCATCAATCGATTATTCCACTCAGAGCCACAAGTTCCGGCGGACCGCGGCGCCCAGGCGTGTCTTAAGACCAGCATTCTCCTGAACCCTTCCGGCTGCACTTTCTGTTTTAGCTGTTTTAGTCGGTTCTTGTTTTGCGGCCCTGGGAATGTCCTGAGCGGCACTCTGCTGATTCAGAAGCCTTTCAGAGATCTCGTTCCAGGTAGCCAGACCACCGTTTCCCGATATGATTTTGCAGATCTCCTTGAAGCCCTCATCATCTTTCGACTCCGTGAACTGCGGTTGACTGCGATCTGCAGCCGTGTCCTGGGAGCCAAGAAAGCTGAATAAAATTGCGCCGCACCGATTACAGAACTGGCTTCCCTGTGGATTCGGATGTTTGCATGAACGGCAATTCACCTTTTCCTGGTCGATATTGGCCTTCCCGGGATGATTGCTTTCGGGCCTTACAGTGGAGGTTAGAGTGTCAGGCGAAACATCATCGCGGGAAACATAATTGGCGAGGGTCTCGACTAGCCGCGCCAGTAGCCGCAATGCCGTGGCGTGCCTGTCCGTGAACTTCTTCGGTTCATTGGAAAGCACTTCAAGAACGCCCGCCACGTTTCGGCCGTTGAAAATAGGTACGGCCAGAATCGAGCGTATACCCAACTGGACGCAGCTTGAACCGTCTACCCTGGAGTCCGTCTTAGCATCGTCGCAGCGTATGGCTTCCGCGGTTCGTACACAGCTCGCGGTGAAACCTGTATCGGTGTTCAATCGCGTCCCGACCGGCGGCCCTAGCTCACCAGAGCAGGCGCGGCATGACATCATGTTTCCGTCAGAGAGGACTAAGGCAGCTCCGCTTGCACCCGTCGCGTGCTGCGCACTGCGAGTGAGCTCCTCCAGAATCCTTGTAGAATCGAAGTCAGGACTCGATCCCGGAAGGCGAATCGTATTCTTTTCTGAGATGCTCGGTTGTAGGGCAGCAGCCATAGCGCATCCTCCGAAACCCCAAAGCAGTCGGCATTCTATCCGATTGCGTGCCCTACAGGCACTACCCGAAAGGGCGGAGGCAGTACACGAAAGGGCTAAGGTGAGGAATGGCTCGCTCTGGGCTAAAGCTTGCTTAGAAAATCCACGATCTCCGGCTGGCTCCATTCCACGGGGCCGATAAATTTGCGCCGCACCGTGCCGTTGCGATCGATGATGTAGGTCTCGGGCCACTTGAAACTGCCGTACAGATTGGCGGCCTTCTGGTCCGGATCGCGCACCGTCAGGAAGTCAATTTTGTAATCTTTCAAGAACTTGTGATAGGCATCGTTATCAACATCAATGCTAACGCCAACAACCGTTAGCCCCTTATCCTTAAAGCGTTGCTGTAACTGTACCAGGGACGGCATCTCTTCCACGCAAGGGGCGCACCAGGTGGCCCAGAAATTCAAGACGACAACGCTTCCGCGTAGCTGGCTGAGCGTGACCTTGCGGTCGGCGTCCTGGACGGTAAAGTCGGGAGCGGCGGTGCCAATGCGAGGTGGCCGGGAGCCGCGATAGCAGCCGGTCAGCAGAAGTGTAACGATAGTAAGGAAAACGGAGGCGCGTCGCACAAAGCTATAATAGCTGATTCGACCTATGGTGGCGCGAAATCCAGTATCGAAGCAGCCAATGGTATCGGTGATTGTGCCCGCGCGCAACGAAGAAGTTAGCCTCGGGATGTGCCTTGAATCGCTGGTTGCCCAAACTGAGGTGAGCTTCGAAATCATCGTGGTTGACGATGGATCGACCGACCGAACCCGCGACATTGCGCAATCGTTTCCGCAAGTGAGAGTGGTCGATCCGGGTCCTTTGCCCCAGAGTTGGAGTGGTAAGAATAATGCCCTCGTGGCTGGAGCAAAAGAGGCGCAGGGAGCATGGCTGCTGTTCACCGATGCGGATACGGTTCATCGCGCCGGGTCCTTGGCCGGCAGTCTGGCAGAAGCGCGGCGCCGCGGAGCAACTTTGCTTTCTTATTCTCCTGAGCAGGAAGTCCGTGGGTTTTGGGAGAAGGCCGTAATGCCGGTGATCTTTGCCGAATTGGCCTCGACTTACCGTCCGTCCGACGTAAGCGATCCAGCGTCTCTCGCAGCGGCGGCGAATGGGCAGTACATGCTGATTTCACGGGAAGCATATGAGGCGGTTGGGGGACATGCAGCGTTCGCCACGAGCTTGCTGGAGGATGTGGCGCTGGCTCGGGCGGTAAAAGCTTCCGGGCACAGGATATTTTTTCGTTACGGCGGCGATGTGGTGCGAACGCGGATGTATCGCAGCTTCGGGCAACTGCGGGAGGGTTGGACTAAGAATCTGGTGCTGCTCTTTCGCTCGCCGGTGCGGTTGGCAGTGTTGCGTGTTATGGAGTTTGTGCTGATCGTGGGCAGCGCGGCGGTAGCCGTCCTGATGGGACTAAGAGGACGAATGCAGGCATCTGTTGCCGTAGGCATGCTCGCCGTTAGTTTGGCGGCTTTTCTTGTAAGGCGTATACGCAAAGCGCATTTTTCGTGGGATGCAGACATTTTAGCGTTGATCGGTCTGCCGCTATTTTCGTATCTACTTCTGCGGTCGAGAGCCGCGCATCGGAACGGAACCATCTCATGGAAGGGAAGGCACTACGCGGGAAGCCGCAATTCGGACGAGGTGCGGGCGGAACACCGGCGAGAGGCTGGCGCTAGATCACAGCATGCTACTTCAAATTAAGGTCAGACCATGGTCTATCTAACCCGCAAAGCTGAGTTCTCCGCTTCGCACTACTATCACAACCCTGAGTTTACCGCGGAGGAGAACCAGCGCATCTTCGGGAAATGCAATAACCCCAATGGCCACGGGCACAATTACATGCTAGAAGTCACGGTCAAAGGGGAAGTGGACCCGCGCTCCGGCTTCGTCGTGGATCTCAAGCAGTTGAAGGAAACCATGAGCAGGGAAGTGCTGGAGGCTCTCGACCACCGTTTCCTGAACAAAGAAGTTCCTGAGTTTTTTACCCGGATCCCGACGACGGAGAACCTGGCTATAGCGATCTGGCAGCGCCTGTCGCCAAAGTTGAAGGCTGCACAACTGCACCGCGTGCGAGTGTATGAGACGCCCGACTTGTTTGTCGACTTCTACGGGGAAGCATGAAGGCATACCTGACCCGGCGGTATATGTTTTCAGCTTCGCACCGGCTGCACAGCGAAGCCATGTCGGACGCGGAAAATGCCGCAACTTATGGCAAGTGCAACAATCCCTACGGACACGGCCACAACTACACCCTCGAAATCACGGTTAGCGGCCCGGTCGATGAAGCCACGGGCATGGTTTGCAATCTGGTCGATCTAGATGGCTTTGTGCAGCGCGAGATTCTGGAACGCTTCGATCACGAGAATCTGAACACTCTGACGGAATTTGCAGGAGCAGTCCCGACGACGGAAAACTTATGCGTGGTCGTCTACGATATTTTGCAGCGCGGCTTCCGTCATGCTCATCTGGAAAAGGTACGATTCGAAGAGACCATGATGAATTCGTTCGAATATTGGGGAGCCAATCAAGTGATTGCGTAATTGGGTAATTGTGTAAGTTGGCAATTTGATTTTCAAATTACCCAATTACACAATTGCTCAATCCCGAAATCAGGAGACCATGACGCCATCGGTTGAGACATCGACGTTGACTGGAGCCAGCTTTGAAGATCTGGTGCGCGAGATGATCGTTCGCCTGGGAGAGGATCCCACGCGAGAAGGGCTGGTGCGCACACCCAACCGCGTGCACCGCGCCTATGAACATCTGACCAAGGGTTATAAGGAAGATGCCGAGGCGATGCTTAAGAAGGCTTTGTTCACGGTGACCTATGACGAGATGGTGATCGTCAAAGACGTGGAGATGTTCAGCCTGTGCGAACATCACATTCTGCCCTTTTTTGGCAAGGTACATGTTGCGTACATCCCCAACGGCAAGGTGATTGGTCTGAGCAAGATTCCGCGGCTGATTGAAATTTTCTCGCGCCGTCTGCAAATCCAGGAACGGCTTACCACTCAAATTGCCGAGACCATTCAGAAAGCCATCGAGCCCCAGGGAGTGGGAGTGGTGATCGAGGCGCGGCATCTCTGCATGATGATGCGCGGGGTAGAGAAACAGCACTCGGCCGCTGTCACCTCGTCCATGCTGGGCTGCTTCCGCAACGAGCAGGAAACCAGGACGGAATTTCTATCCCTGATCCGCAACCGTGCGAATGGAATTTGAGGCGCCACGGATCTCTGCAATGAAATCCAAAATCGCTGGGGATGGGCTTCGCAATAAGACGGCGCTTGTCACCGGAGCCAGCCGAGGCATCGGCTTCGCTATCGCCCAGGCGTTGGCCAGAGAAGGTTGCAACCTGGTTATCAGCGGCCGCAACCGGTCAACTTTGAACAAAGCGGCTAAGCAGTTGTCGCGGCGCAAAACCAGCGTGCTGCCGGTGGTCTGCGACGTGCGCAATCCGCTTGACGGTCGAGCAGTTGCTCGCGGTCGTGAAAAATTATTGTCACCACATGGATATCCTGATCAACAATGCTGGGGTGGCCCACCCTAATCAAGGCGTGGCCAAATTGCCAGTGGAGTCATGGACGGAAGTCATCGATACCAACCTCACCGGCATGTTTCTGGTCACGCGAGCCGCGTTGCCCCTAATGAAGCGCGGCGGAGCGATCGTGAACAATCTCTCGATTGCTGCGAAACGAGTTTTTCCAGGTTCGTCGGCCTACAACGCCTCCAAGCACGGAGCGCTCGGATTCACGAACACGCTGCGGGAGGAATTGCGCGGACACGGAATCCGGGTAATTGCGCTTCTGCCCGGTGCCACCGACACAGCCATCTGGAAGACGCTCTGGCCAGCGGCGCCGCGAAAAAAGATGATGTCGCCGAAAACGGTCGCGGAGGCCGTAGTGAACGCGCTTGCTCTTTCGCCAGAGAGTACAGTGGAAGAGCTAACAATCTTGCCCAGTGCCGGGACACTTTGAGGGCCTGCTATTCAAGTTTCGGACTCGCCAACGGCGGCAAGGAGTGGAAGGCGGGCTTCCGAGTGACAAGAAAATAAATCTGAGCAAGCGTGAGCACCGCTATCATGACCTCGATCGGCCAGTAAGGGAATGGCACAGCCGTTGGCGTTGGCTGATGAAAATAGGCCGGCATCGCCTTCATCATGGTCGCAATTCTTTCCTCGCGTCCCGGAAGCGCATAGACCAGCATCCCGTTCACCGCACCAAAAACAAGGTAATAGATTCCCAGCACGCGGGCGCGAGGATTCAAACGCAACAGCCCGATCCCGATATACAACTGAAATGCGGCAAAAAGCAGAAAGACAGACGCTGCGGTCCATCCCGTCAGCAACAGTCCCAGAAAGGCCATTGGTAATCGCATCACAACACCGAACGGTATAAAAGCACAGCCGAGAATCAATAGCCAAGCGATGATCGAAATACTGACGGGCCTGCCCGTGCCGTCCTTCAACAATTGGCCGCCCGCGAATTGCGTCCTAACCGAACGCGAGTTAAACAGAAGTACCCACCACAAACCGATTGTCCCCACTAAAAGGTAGAACACAGCGATGCCTACTTTGATGGCCACGAACGAACCGACAGCGTTTGTACCTGGCATCACGAAAATCATAAGTGCGCCGGAGAACCCTCCAAGAATAAGGAAAACTCCGAAAACAATGATGGAGATTCGGGCCCACCGTTTCAGAAAAAAAACGCCAATTCCCGTGGCCACGCCCCAGATCGAGGAAAGGAAGAGCAACGCCAACCCAAACATGCCAACTGCTTTGGCACCGGGTACGTTCATGGCAGGGTTAGAGGCGCCAGAAACTGTTAATACAACGGTCGCGAACACTCCGAACGCAAGCGTAAGGAGAGAGCCCAAGAAAGCAAGAATCCCCACCAGAGTGACAGAAATCGATCGCTTCATTGACCTGTCTCCGCGGACCCCGGGGGAACGGGGCAGGACGCAAATTAGACCGCAAATTGATTAGGATAGCAAGTACTGATTGCGACGTAGACTTGGGAGCGAACTGTCATCTTTCGTGCAGGGCTGAAGCGTCGCTTCAACCAGAATCAGCGTTTCTCCATCTAGCTAGAACGCGTCGATCCCGGTCACACTCTGCCCAATAATCAGAGTGTGAATGTCATGCGTCCCTTCATACGTTTTCACCGATTCCAGGTTCATCATGTGGCGCATCAGCGGGTATTCATCGGCTACGCCATTGGCGCCGAGGATGTCGCGGCCCATGCGGGCGCATTCCAACGCCATCCAAACATTATTCCGCTTGGCCATGGAAATGTGTTGAGCCCCTACTTTGTCCTGGTCTTTGAGTCGGCCCACTTGTAAGACCAGCAGTTGTCCCTTGGTGATTTCGTTAATCATCCACGTCAGTTTTTCTTGAACCAACTGGTGCGAGGCGATGGGCTTATCGTGGAACTGTTTGCGCAGTTGCGCGTACTGCAGGGCGCAGTCGTAGCAGGCCATGGCTGCGCCAATGCCTCCCCAAGCAATCCCGTAGCGGGCCTGATTGAGGCACATCAGCGGCGACTTGAGGCCACCGCTTTTAGGCAGGAGATTGGACTCGGGGATGCGAACGTCCTGCATGGACAGGCCTGAGGTCACCGAGGCGCGCAGCGACCACTTGCCATGAATGTCTTGGGCGCGGAAACCGGGCCGGTCGGTCTCAACCAGAAATCCGCGGATCTTATTATTTTCATCCTCCACTTTGGCCCAGATCACGGCGACGTCGGCAATGGAGCCGGAGGTGATCCACATTTTTTCGCCATTGAGGACGTATTCTTTTCCAACTTTGCGGGCCCGGGTGCGCATGCCGCCCGGATTCGAACCGAAATCGGGCTCGGTGAGTCCAAAACACCCGAGCTTCTCTCCTTTTTGCAGAGCCGGCAGCCAGGTTTGCTTCTGCTCGTCACTGCCAAACGCAAAAATGGGATACATGACCAGCGCGGACTGCACGCTCACGAACGAACGAATCCCTGAATCGCCGCGTTCCAGTTCCTGCATCACCAGGCCGTATTCGACGTTGGACATTCCAGCGCAACCGTAGCCTTTCAGGCTGGCGCCGTAAAAGCCGAGATCGGCCATCGGCTTAACCAACTCGCGAGGAAAGCGGCCAGCGCGATTGCATTCTTCGATGATGGGAATAAGATTGTCTTCGATGAACTTGCGGGACGTATAGCGGACCAGTCGCTCGTCATCGCTAAGCAGGGCGTCGAACCCAATGAAATCGACTCCGCGGAACTTTAGTGACATGAGATTCTCTTTCTGTGTCGGGCTGCACGCAGGCCGTGTATAAACGTGTATAAAGAAGAGGAAACCTTCCAACGCTAACAAAGGGCCGGAAGGGCGTCAAACCGCTTTGTTTTTACAATCTTTTTGCAATCGCGAGGCCCGCGTGGCGCTGGCAGGCATCTAACTGCAGAAGTCATCGGAGACATTGCAAATTAACACGAAGATTGCGCTCAGAAGCCGAAGCTGGCCGGTGACGTTATTCTGTGTAGCGTTGCTCGTCTGCCCGTGTCAGAAGGCAGCGGCGGTCGATACCATTGCCAGCGCAATTTCGTTGGATCGCGGTTTCAGCCTGCTTTACAACCTCAACTTTGCTCAAGCTCATCAACTCTTTTCGTCTTGGCAACAGCAGCACCCGGATAATCCGCTGGGCCCGGCGTGCGATGCGGCGGGGTTTCTCTTTTCTGAATTCAATCGTTTAGGCGTGTTGGAAGCGCAGTTCTACGCGGATGATCAGAAATTCGCAGCGCGCAAGCAGCTCACGCCCGATACAACCGTCCGCGATCGCTTCTACGCGGCGCTGGATCAGGCGGACATCCGTGCCCGAGCGCGTCTAGCCAGGAACCCAAAAGACCGCGATGCTCTGTTCGCACTCACCATGTCGTCCGGGCTCAAGGCCGACTACGCGGGATTGATCGAGAAACGGAATCTGGCCTCGCTGCGTTACACAAAAGACGCGACCGCCTGGGCCCAACAACTGCTCGCGGTCGATCCCGATTGCTACGACGCTCATCTTGCCACCGGCGTCAGTCAATACATTATCGGCAGCATGGCAGCGCCGATACGCTGGCTGGTGCGGCTGGGCGGCGTTTCCGGCGACAAGCAAAAGGGAATTGCTGACCTCCAACTGACCGCTGAGCGCGGCCACTATCTTGCGCCGTTTGCCCGCATCCTGCTGGCAATCGCTTACGTGCGCGAGAAGGACAAAGCACGAGCTCGAGAACTGCTGGTTTCCCTGCGCAACGAGTTTCCGCAGAATCCTCTGTTTACTCAGGAAATCGCGCGTCTGGATACTCAAGCAATGTCCAAGAACCAACCGTAAGTCCAAGTGGCGCTCGGAGATTGATTAGAAATTTACAATTCTGTAACCATCCTGTAACAATCAAGCTTGAGCCTAAGAAGTGGCTAAATTCTCGAGGAGGATCATCGCGTGATTCGTCGCATCGCGCTTTTGTGTATTGCCCTGTCAGTCCCCGCCTTTGCGCAGACCACATTGAATGGGGCTGGCGCAACGTTCCCTTATCCCATGTATTCGAAGTGGTTCAGCGAATACCACAAGGCACACCCCGACGTAGAAATCAACTACCAGTCGATCGGCAGCGGCGGGGGAATTCGCCAAGTTTTAGCTGGGACAGTCGACTTTGGCGCCAGCGATGGTCCTATGACCGACCAGCAGTTGGCTGAAGCCAAAACCAAGATTTTGCACGTGCCGACTGTGTTGGGTGCGGATGTTCCGGCTTACAACATCCCTGGAGTAACGGCAGAGCTGAAGTTCACGCCAGAGGCGCTGGCGGGCATATTCCTAGGGAAAATCACAAATTGGAATGACAAAGCCATCGCTAGTGCGAACCCGGACGTTAAGCTGCCTAACGATCAGATCATCGTCATCCATCGCTCTGACGGGAGTGGCACAACCTACATCTGGACGGACTATCTATCCAAGATCAGCCCGGAATGGCAGGCCCAAGTCGGAAAAGGCACATCGGTAAAGTGGCCGGTCGGGCTTGGCGGAAAAGGCAATGAAGGTGTGGCCGGCATGATCCGTCAGATGCAAGGTTCTATCGGCTACATCGAACTGATTTATGCCATCGAAAACAAGATTCCCTACGGAGTGGTGAAGAACGCCGCGGGCAATTTTGTGAAGGCCAGTTTGGAGAGCGTTACGGCAGCGGCGGCTTCCGCTCCAAAGATGCCCGCCGACTTCCGCGTCTCGATCACCAACGCGCCGGGAAAAGACGCCTATCCGATTTCGAGCTTCACCTGGCTGTTGATTCCGGCCCAATCCAAGGATGCCGCCAAAGGCAAGATACTCTCCGACCTTCTAAATTGGATTGTGACTGACGGACAAAAGATGACGGCAGATCTGGCCTATGCGCCGCTGCCCGCGAGCGTGGCGGAGAAAGTCAAGGACGAGATCAAGCAGGTTCGATAAAGACGTAACTTAAGGGTAGCCGATGCGGCTGTGAGGAACGCGAGGGCGCCAGCTTAACCACTGGCGCCCTTCTTGCCGATAGGACGTTGTCGTCGTCGATGCCTTATACTGCTGCTTGGCATGAAATACGGTTTAGTTTTTATTCTGGGAGCGGTGGCGATTCTCGGCTCGTTCGCGGCGGAGAAACAGTACCAGACCGGCAAAATCTTAAATATCCAGCAGAAAACGAATAGCCGCGGCGCCCGCGCGGAAGATTCCACAGCCCTCTTCTCAGAAGCAGTAAAACCGCAGGTTTGGGTTGAGCATCCGACTGGTTTCGGCATTCTAGGTTATGGTTCGTACCTCGCTCGATAATTCGGCTTACTACCTCAACCGCGAAGCTTCCTGGCTGGCTTTCAACCGCCGCGTGCTTGAGGAAGCGCAGGACGAAAACAATCCAGTTCTGGAGCGACTCAAATTCTTGGCCATTACTGCCAGCAACCTGGACGAGTTTTTCGAGGTCCGGGTGGCGGGCCTGGTGCAGCAGATTGAAGACGGATACACGGAAGCCGGGCCGGACGGACTCACGCTTCTGCAAGAGCGCGATGTGGTCTCCCGAGAAACGCATGAGTTCGTAGACGACCAGTACCTCTGTTGGAATGAGAAACTGCGTCCTATGCTGGCCGAAAACGGCATCCGCGTTCTTGGCTTGCACGAATTGGACGCCAAGGCGCGGGTTTTCATCGCCGATTTCTGCGAGCGGGAACTCGATCTGCTGCTGACTCCGGTCACGGTGGATCCTGCCCATCCTTTTCCGCGGGTCATCAACAAAGCTCTGTGCGTGGCATTTCTGCTGCGACGCCGGCGGCGTTCGTCGATGACTTATACGGGTGTCGTGACGGTGCCGCGCGCTTTGCCGCGCTTGATCCGCTTGCCTTCGGAAGGCACCGACGATTTTATTTTCCTTGCCGACCTCGTGGCCTACCATGCTTCCCGGATGTATCACGGCTACGACATCGTGTCTTCGGCGGCGTTTCGGGTTACCCGAAACAGCAATCTCTATCTGGCGGAAGAAGAGTCACGCAACCTCCTGGAGTCGGTACGCACCGAACTGCATAATCGACGCAAAGGCGATGCTGTCCGCTTGGAGATCGAGTCCGAGGCTGATCCGGAAATCATCGAGCGCTTGCGCACCAACTTCGAACTGGAATCGTGGCAGGTGTTTTCCGTCAACGGACCAGTAAATCTTTCCCGCCTGTTCAATATTTATGAGCAGACCGAGCACCCTGAGCTCAAGTTCAAGCCTTTCCTACCCCGTGAACTTCGCCTTACCGCGAAGTCGCAGGATCTTTTCGAAGAACTTCGCCGGCATGATGTTCTGCTGCACCATCCGTTCGATTCCTACGACGCCGTAGTCTCTTTCATCGAAGCGGCAGCAGAGGACCCGCGCGTGCTCTCCATGAAGCAAACGCTGTACCGCACCAGCGAACACTCGCTGATCGTTCCCGCGTTGATTTCGGCCGCTTCCAAGAAAGAAGTCACGGCCGTAGTGGAATTGAAGGCGCGATTTGACGAAGCCTCCAACATCCGCTGGGCCCGCGATCTGGAAGATGCTGGAGTGCAGGTGTTTCATGGTTTGGTGGGGCTGAAAACACACTGCAAGCTGTCGCTGCTGGTGCGCCACGACCCAGACGGCGTCATGCGCCGCTATGCCCACCTCGGCACCGGCAACTACAACACCACGACGGCGCGCATTTACACGGATGTCAGTCTGTTAACCGCTGATCCGGAAATTACCGGCGCCGTCCATGATGCATTCAGTTTTCTGACTGCTTACGCTGAGCATCCTAGTTATGGTCCACTTATGGTGGCGCCGCTCAATCTGGCGGAGCATACGCTTGCGCTTATTGCTCGCGAAGCGGAACACGCGCGTCACGGACGTCCTGCGCATATTATCGCCAAGATGAACGCGCTGCTCGACAAGAACATTATTATGGCCTTGTATAGGGCTTCGCAGCAGGGAGTGAAGATCGATCTGATTGTCCGCGGCATGTGTGCTCTGCGCCCGGGAGTACGTGGCGTAAGCGACCATATCCGCGTGCGCAGCATTGTCGGCCGCTTCCTCGAACACAGCCGCATTTATTTCTTTGCCAACGGTGGCCAGGAAGAAGTGTATTTGGGTAGCGCCGACTGGATGCCACGTAACCTTTACGAGCGAGTAGAGGTCATCTTCCCGGTGAAGGATGAGCTGTTGCGAGAGCGCGTGCGGCAGGAGATTCTAGAGTCTTACTTGGCCGATAATGTGAAATCCCGTTTTCTGCAAAAGGACGGAAGCTACATTCGTGCCTGGCGGGCGCAAGGTAAGCGAAAACCACCCACGGGAGCAGCGGCCTTCAGCGCCCAGGATTTCCTGATTGGCCTGGCGGAAGGCAAACAAGCCCCGGAAGCAATTCCGGTTGCGCCGAATCCCAGGAGCGGTAGAACTGCGATGGGAAAGGAGCGATAACTCGGCATGATTATCTATTTCCTTCGTCACGCCAATGCGGGCAAGCCTCTGGCCAACCTCAAGAAGGATGAAAAACGTGCCCTCGACAAAGAGGGAATCGAACAGTGTGGAATCGTTGGGCGAGCCCTGGCTGCGTTGGATGTTCAGGTGGATGCCATGATCTCCAGCCCGTTGAAGCGCGCCGCTCAGACTGCATCGCTGGTCGGCAACGAACTTAGCTATGAGGGCAAACTGCAACTGGAGGATGCTCTGCGACCGGGCGCATCCTTTGCGGACTTTCGCGGACTACTTGAAAAATACTCCAACTACGAAGCCGTCATGGTTGTAGGCCACAATCCAAGTCTCAGCGAATTCTTAGGACGGAGTATCAGCGAGACCGGTTGCGAAGCCGGGACCGAGTTGAAAAAGGGAGCTGTAGCGAAAGTGGAAATGGAGCGCAACTCGGCGCTACTCCATTGGTGCTTGACTCCGAAGGTCCTGCGCTCGCTCTATGCCGCCGCGGCTGAGAGTTCACGGCCGAAGACTTCGCGAAAATAGTTCTTCTCCTTCTCGACTGCCCACAGTTCCAGGTCGACGCTGCTTCTTTGCTTCGTGACCACGGTAAATTTAACTTCGCCTTCATGTACGCGGACGCGAACCGTCCGGACCGCGGCAGTGCGGCTAAGGTTCAAGGCGCGAGCCAACCGCAACAGTAGCGAAGCCTTGAGCACGCATTCTTGGTCCGTGGTCGGTAAAACTTTGATGTAAGCATCCCCCGGCACCGGCCGAGACTTTCCCAAATAGCGTGCAATCGCTGCAATGATTCGCCTCTGCTCCGGCGTGTATCCCAGAATCTCGGAATGCGAAATGATGTAGTAGGTATGCCGATGCCTGCCATTGCGGTTTACGTAATCGCCCACCTCGTATAGCATGGCCGCCGCGGAGAGCCATTCCTCATACTCCGGCGGCAAACCGTGCACGGATTTCAGGGCGGCGAACAAGTGCATGGCGGAGGCACGCACATTTAGCGCGTGTTTCATATCCACTCGATAATGTGACACTGCGGCGCGGATCGAATCCCAGCGCTCGGATTCGATCTGCTTTCCAGATCGAGTACTGCGGTCGTATTCCGCCGCCATCTGGGCCAGTAGCCCATCGCGCAATCCCAGTGGGGAATAGCGAAATCCCTGGAGCTGGCAGCGCTCCAGAAGTCCCAGGTAAACCGCTGCGCCCGGAACAATAATCTCGGCGCGGCGTGGACCGACTCCGGAAAGCTTCTTGCGTCCTTCGAGAGGCAGTCGCGCCAGCAGTTTCGCGATCGGTCGCATTTGTGTTTTGGACACGCTGGCAGCGCGCGAGCCTTTGGTCTTGTAGAGGCCATGGCAGACCGCAGCCAACGACTCCGCGGTGCCGGAAGTTGCGATGACGACCTTCGGGCGAGCTCGTTTGATCCGCTCGGCGATGCGCTCAATTTCGCGCGATATAAATCCCCGCAATTGACGCATCTCGGATTTTCGCGGTGGGTCGTGTCGCAAAAATTCGTTGGTCAGACGAACCGCGCCTAGCGGCAGGCTGACGGTATTACGGATGTGACCCCCCGTGGAAATAGTCAGCTCACAACTGCCGCCGCCCAGGTCCGCCATCAGCACCGGAGAGGAATTTACGCGCAGGCTTGAAACCAAACCCAAATGAATCAGACGCGCTTCCTCCAGGCCGGAGATAATTTCTACATCCCAACCGGTAGTCGATCGCACCCACTCGAGGAATGCCCGCGCGTTGCGCGCATCGCGTAAAGCGCTGGTGGCAACGACCCGCACGGTGTCCGCGCCCGCATTCTGTACGGCGCGATGAAACCGTCGCAGCACCTTCACCGTGGTGGCAATAGCTTCCGGAGACAGAAAACTGCTGCGAAAGACGGACTCGCCTAAGCGCGTGACTTCGCGGTCCTCATGAATCTCGGTGAGCCGGTGCCGGGTGAGGCGAGCAATTTTCAGGCGGACGGAGTTCGATCCGATATCAACGGCGGCAAAGGTCGGCATAGCGGACGGGCAACAGTGTACCGCTCAACAGGATGGTGTCGAATAAAATTATGGCGTCAATCACCGGAATTCAATGGTTGGGCGACGACGAATGCCGCGGCGTAAGCAGGAATCAAGTTCTCAAACTGCGGACCGGGAGCGACGAGAAGCTCTTTAAGGCCAGGATGGGTGGAGTCTTGCAGACGGCGCCACTCCTGGATCGACACCAGAACGGCCGTCTCGATACTACGGCGGGTAATGACCTGGGGGCCGTCCTTGATTGTGGCGTCCAGCAATTCGCCGAAGCGAGCCTTCGCGTCTCGCACTTGCCAAGAAGCCACGACAACCTCCTAGTGACCTATCTTAACCTAGTCATGTTATTAGTAATGTCAGTGGAGAGCGCTTCTTAGAACTCAGGCAACCGCCGCGGCTACCTCGAAAGACTCTGTCGAAGGTTTGCGACTTGGAGTTGCACCGACGCGAACCGGCTCAGCTTTCTTGCCAGAAATGGCCGCTCGTATTTCCGCAACCGCATCCACGCTTTGACGGAATTTTGCCTGAGTCACATTTCGTAGCATGGCTACCAGCGCCGAATCTCGAACCCCGCCGAACAGCGCCTCCGCTCGCTGCGTCAGTTTCAGCCAGTCGTGCCAGTCGCCAATCACGTCCTGCATGTGCTTGAGTTGATCGACGATGCGCTTCGCCTCGGCATCATGATCGGCCAGTTCAGCGATGTAACGAGCCCGCTTGCCGATGATCCGATACTGGTGGAGAGTCTTTTCCGTGAGCGGGACGTGATCCCGTCCGAGCTTAGCCAGTTTGCTCAAGGTCAAACTCAAGGGCTCTGTATTCCTGGGGATATCAATCTCGCGGGCGGCGCGCTTCAGGCGTTTTCGTACCTCGGCCGCGGTCTCAGGGTCAAAAGCTTTAGTCAGTTTCTGTTCGCGCTTGGCCCGCTCCTGCACCAATTCTTCCACGAATTGCGTCTTGTGCCCGTTGCCCTCGGGAACTTTTAAGCTCCGCAGGGAGGCAATCTCCACATCAAGGTCCCGCACTCGTCCCGCCTTCTTGCGCAGCCGTGACAGTAGCTTGAGCAGTTTCTTGTCGTTGCGATTGAGTTCGGGAGCTACTTCGCTAAGCAGAGCCTCGACACGACGGCTGTTGGTGCGAAATTTGTGCACGCTCGCCGGAGCGGGCTCTTTGGTCAACTTGGTCAGTTCCCGGCCCAATTTCTGAAAAGCCAGGCGGCTACGTTTTAGGTCAATAGGCATATCCAGCCCTGAATACTGAGAGAACGAAAAACTACAAGGGAATCCAGCAAAATGCAATCGCAGAAATCTGACGGATTTATTTCTCTGGGACCGCGGTTCGTTCCACTCACCCACAGCACAGCAAGCGGGTATTTTAACACTCCTGTAACACGATTCTGCTAGCCTGCCTGTGAATGGCCAACCAAGCCCTGGGAGCGCCTCGATTGAATGGACCGCAACCTGTTGCAAAACCAGAGCTTGCGGCGAAGTCAGAGGTCCAGGCTGAACCTCTCCTGAAGGCCGGCAACAGCCACATCGCCGACGGCATCTTCCACTACGCGATGCTGTCCTGCGGGCTGTGCGTGCTGGCGCTGGTCGGACTGATTATTTATGAACTGATGAGCGGGTCCAGACTATCCTGGCATGCCTTCGGATTGAAATTCTTTTTCCGCAGCGAGTGGGATCCGGTTAACGAGCGGTTCGGGGCATTGCCGTTTGTCTATGGCACGCTAGTATCCTCTTTCTTGGCTCTCCTTATGGCGGTGCCTCTAGCCATCGGCGTGGCCGTATTCATCACCGAAATGTCTCCCCGTTGGCTGAAGGGGCCGTTGGCTTTTACCACGGAACTTCTAGCCGCGATTCCCAGCGTCATCTACGGACTGTGGGCAATCTTCGTCCTAGTGCCGCTGCTGCGCCAGTATGCGGAGCCTTTTTGCGCCCGTTATCTCGGTTGGACCGGAATGTTCGAGGGTCCTCCCTACGGCATCGGAATGCTGGCAGCCGGAATCATTTTAGCCATCATGGTTGTGCCCATCGTCTCCTCGATCACGCGGGAAGTGATGACCGCTGTTCCTCAGCAGCAAAGAGAGGCTGTGCTTGCGCTGGGAGCAACCCGCTGGGAGATGATCCGCACCGGCGTGCTGCGCAATGCGCGGGCCGGAATTCTGGGCGGCGTCATCTTGGGTCTGGGCCGCGCTCTTGGCGAGACCATGGCGGTCACCATGGTCATCGGAAACCGGCCAGAGATTGCCCGCTCGCTGTTCGCTCCGGGCTATACCATGGCCAGCGTTCTCGCCAACGAGTTCACCGAGGCCACGGGTGATACTTATCTGAGTGCCCTTATTGAGATCGGATTGGCTCTGTTCATCGTTACCATTATCGTAAATATTCTGGCCCAGTTTCTGGTTTGGACAGTTACGCGCGGCACTCCGGCGAGAAGCCATGCCTGAAACTCCCATCGCCACTCCCGACTTTGCCGCCGCCCCCATCAGCTTGTGGCGGCGCGGTATGAATTCCTTTGCGACGCTTGCAGCGGCAGCGGCGGTGATCCTGGTTCTGCTCCCGCTCGGCGCGGTCTTCGGATACCTCATTTACAAAGGCATCGGCTCCATCAATTGGGCCTTCCTCACCCAAACGCCAAAACCTGTAGGCGAGGCTGGCGGGGGCATGGCCAACGCCATTGCCGGTTCTGCCTTCATTTTGCTGATCGCCAGTGTGATCGGTGTCCCCATCGGAATCGGTGCGGGAATCTACCTGGCCGAATACGGCCGTAATCAGCTTGGAAACGTAATCCGCTTCACCGCGGACGTACTAAATGGCGTGCCGTCGATCGTGGTTGGCATCGTAGCCTACGCCATCGTGGTGCTCTCCCAGGGGCATTTTTCGGCATTGGCTGGCGGAGTCGCGCTTGCAATCATGATGATTCCGACCATCGCTCGCACCACGGAAGAAATGCTTTTGCTCGTGCCTACCGTGGTGCGGGAAGCGGCTTATGGATTGGGCGTCTCCCGCTGGCGCACCACCCTGTCGATTACTTTGCGGACGGCAACCTCCGGCGTGATCACTGGTGTTATGCTGGCTTTTGCGCGTGTGGCGGGCGAGACTGCCCCGCTTTTGTTCACCGCATTCGGCAATCAGTACTGGAACTGGAAAATCAATCAGCCAACAGCCGCACTGTCTTTGCAGATTTTTACTTACGCCATTTCGCCCTTCGATGAATGGCATCGCCAAGCCTGGGCCGGTGCGTTGATCTTGATTGTGCTCATCGTGGTTGCGGTGAGTGCGGTCCGCATGGCTGCCGGTCGTGGAATGCTCAAGGGAGCCAACTGAACCATGGGAGTCGGAATCAAAGTTGAAAAGCTGAATGCCTGGTTCGGCAAAACCCAGGCCCTCTACGACATCAGCATGGAGGCGCCCGCCAACCACGCCACCGCCGTGATCGGACCTTCCGGGTGTGGCAAATCCACTTTCGTGCGTTGTCTCAACCGCATGCATGAGACCGTTCCCGATGCTCGCGCCTCCGGTAGAGTTCGCATCGGCGAGCTTGATGTATACAACGGCAC
Organism: uncultured Acidobacteriota bacterium; assembly: GCA_963696635.1. Taxonomy (GTDB): domain Bacteria; phylum Acidobacteriota; class Terriglobia; order Terriglobales; family Acidobacteriaceae; genus JABDBE01. The sequence continues at coordinate 114,030 of CAVOKX010000010.1, read as the reverse complement.
CTCTGCGGTGCAGATTCGCCGGCGCATCGGCATGGTGTTTCAGAAGCCCAATCCTTTTCCCACCATGTCGATCTATGACAACGTAGCGGCCGGCTTGAAGCTCAACGGCTTTCATGATCACGCCCGGCTAAACGAGATTGTCGAGCGCTCGCTGAAACTGTCGGCTCTCTGGGACGAGGTCAAGGATTCTCTGCGCAAGAAATCCGGCGCCAGCCTGTCCGGCGGACAGCAGCAGCGGCTCTGCATCGCCCGCGCGCTGGCGGTCGAACCGCAGGTCCTGCTCATGGACGAGCCCTGCTCCGCCCTCGATCCCATTTCCACCGGCAAGATCGAAGAACTGATCTTTCAGCTCAAAGAAAAGTTTACAATTGTGATTGTGACGCACAATATGCAGCAAGCGTCCCGTGTAGCCGAGTTCACTGGCTTCTTCCTCTTGGGCAAGCTGATCGAACTCGACAAGACCGAAAAGATTTTCACCACTCCGTCCGACAAACGTACGGAGGATTACATTACAGGCAGGTTTGGATAATGCGCACCCGCTTTCAACAAGGACTGGACGAGCTTCGCGCCCGTTTGCTACGCATGGGCGGATTGGCCGAGCAGGCGGTGGATCGCGCCTGCCAAGCGTATATCGACCGCGATCTGGCACGCTGCCACATGGTCCTCGAAGGAGAGTTCCAGATCAACGTAGCCGAGCGGGAAATCGACGAGCTGGCATTTGATCTGCTCGCGCTCCAGCAACCCATTGCTGTCGATCTGCGTTTCATCCTCGCCGTTACCAAGATCAACTCAGATCTGGAACGGGTCGGCGACCAGGCGGTCAATATTGCCGAGCGCGCGATGGACCTGGCTGAGCTTCCCAAGGCAGATCTCCCCGTTGACATCCCCCGCATGGCTGCTGCAGTTTCGGCCATGGTACGCCGGTCGCTCGAGTCCTTCATCGAAGGCAAAGCCGAGCTTGCGCAAGCTGTGCTCGAAATGGATAACGTTGTCGATCGCATGAAAGACGAAGCTTTCATCACGCTGGTCAAAACCATGAACGAGCGCCCCGAAGTCACCCGCCAGGCGCTGGATGCACTGCTGGTCGCTCGTAATTTGGAGCGCGTGGCCGACCACGCCACGAACATCGCGGAAGACGTGATCTTCTGGGTTCGCGGGGCGGACGTTCGTCATAATGTCGCCACAGAATCACCGGTGCATCAGGCAAGCACAGACACTCATTGAAGCGTCTACTAGAGCGTCCTTGTTGCAGGGTTAAAGACCGGTCAGCCTGCCTGACCGGTCTTGTTTTTCATAATTAAGATAGAGCGTGTCTCATAATTCGATTCTTAGCGAGGCACGGCTGCGGAAAAACTCGGTGCGGCATTTTGATTTTGGCTAGCTTCCAGCGTGTGTGTGAGACTAGAATTCACAATGGAGGACGGGCGTCCTCGCCCGCTCCATCGACGCGCTGAAACAAGGTGCCACCTTACTAGCCGCGAAGCGGCGCAAGAATGCGGCCCACGGCGCAAGCCTTGGGAAAAGTACGGGGAAACAAATGAGCCCCGGCGGGGCGAAAGATTAGTTCTCACGCCTACACTTCCAGCGCTGCGGTAACTGCATTATTCTTAATCCGCTTTACAGGCTGCAGAAAAATACCGGATTCGTATCAGGGCATCGCTTCAGCGATGCCGTACATGCTGTAAAATTAGTCGCGCCTTCAGGCGCCGCGGGTCGCCGTATGCCTTCACAGGCTGCAGGAAAAACGTCCGACCTCTTGGAAGATTTTTCGGAGCGCGCCCGGCCCTTCGCGCTCTTTGCGCAGGCTGGAGCCGTTCAGTCGTTATTCGAAACCACACGAGCGTACTTCTTTCATTGACTGCACATCTCAAATAAGATAACTTAACTAGCTAGTAAGTTATCTACAAGATAATATTGATCTTTGACAAACTAATTAGGCAAAGGTGGGGGGCCGAAGCCCAAAACGGGACGTTGGGAAGTCTCTCCCCACCCATAACTCTCATGTTCTCTAGATTTTGCATATAAGTCCTTTAAACTCAAAGATCTAGCACGTAGTGTCAAAATAAACCCTTTGTTCTCTAGATTTTGCGAATGGCAGGGGGGAGGGGGATACCGACCCTCCCGGTGAACTCCGCATCCCGATCTGGGAAGCCCAGCCCCTGAGTGATCAGCGCCTGCGCTGAAAGAAATTTATGAAACACACTCTAAACATTCTTCCGCCAAGGAGGCAATGCTTGAGCAGAATCTCTTATTCGCTTGTGATCTTATCTTGCGCCGCAGTACTCACCTTGCTGGCAGCGCAAAATCCGAAAGAGCCGAGGCAGATTTCGCTGCCCACCAGCAAGTCCCTGACCGTCCCCTCGGCGGGCGTCTTGGGATCACTGAACGGCTTCGCCGCAGCAATGGCGGTAAGCCCGGGCGGGCGTTACGCGGCTATTCTTAACGACGGATACGGCACGCAGCAAAACCAGGCCCACCAATCCATTGCGATCCTCGATCTGGCCACGAACCAGCTCACCGATTTCCCAGAAGATCGCCTGCCACAAGATGCTCATCAGAGTTATTTCCTCGGGCTGGCGTTCAGCTCCGATGGCAAACATCTTTATGCTTCGATCGGTTCTATCACTGATCCTACCGGTGAGAAGCCCGGGGATACGGGAAATGGGATTGCAGTTTATCGCTTCCACAAGCACAAGCTGTCTTGGGATCGCTTCATAAAGATTCCGCCGCAAGCGACCGCAGCGGGCAAGAAAGTCGCAAAAGGCGCGCGTAAGGCCGCCGACGGAACCGCCATTCCTTATCCCGCTGGCCTCGCCGTAATCTCAAGCCGCGGCACGCCCGATAAGCTGCTCGTCGCCAACAATCTCTCCGACAGTGTGCTTCTGATGGATTCGAAAAGCGGCCAGGTGCTGAAACAATTCGACGTAAGCACACGCGAGATGGTTCCGTCTTCATTTCCTTACGCGGTCGTTGCCTCCCACGATGGCCGCCGCGCCTGGTGCAGCCTATGGAACGCGTCGCGTGTGGCGGAACTCGACCTGGAGAAGGGAACCGTCATCCGTTGGATCCCGCTGCTTGAGCCCAAAGATCCGACTGGGGCGGGCTCGCATCCGACGGCGCTGCTGTTAAGTCCCGATGAAAAGCTGCTCTACGTGGCTCTGTCGAATTCGCAGACCGGGTCGCGGTCGTGCCAACTGACACGAGCAAGCCTCAGATATTGCTTTGACACAACTGTTCCCGGACAGAAATACGCCGGAACCTATCCCATAGCTATGGCTCTATCGCGAGACGGCGAGCGCCTTTTTGTCGCCAACGCTTCGGTAAATGCGATCGCGACTTTTTATATCCACTCCACGTTCGCTAGCCCAACCGGACCCTCCGAGATTCCACTCCAGCCTGCCTCCGGATTCATTCCCACCGACTGGTACCCCAGCGCTCTGGCAACGGTCGGCGACGATCTTCTCATCGCAACTTCCAAAGGCCAGGGAACCGGGCCCAACAGCGGCGCGAACAATCTGAGAAACGAGCGCCGGCATCGCGAACATCCTTACATTCCGACCTTGCTCTACGGCTCGATTGCTCGCCTCAAAATCGAAAATATTGAAAAACACCTGCCGGAGTTCACCCGCACGGTCGAGGGCAGTAATCTTCTGCACGCCAGTCCGGGCCAGATCCAATTCGTGCAGAATTCAAACCCGATCCATCACGTCATCTACATCATCAAGGAAAATCGGACTTACGATCAGGTGCTCGGCGATTTGAAAGCCGGCAACGGCGATCCCTCGCTCACTATGTACGGCGCCGACGTAACCCCCAACCAACACAAGCTGGCGCTGCAGTTCGGAGTGCTCGACAATTTCTACGATAGCGGCGAAGTCTCGGGCGATGGGCATGATTGGTCGACCGCCGCCATTACCAGCGATTACAACGAGCAGACCTGGCAGATCAACTACCGCGGCAAGGAGCGCAGCTACGATTTTCAAGGCAGTGTGGCCGACGAGATCCCGCTGGATGAAAATGAACCGGACGTCAACGAGCCGGGCACCGGCTACATTTGGGATAACGCCGCCACTCACGGCCTCACCTATCGCGACTACGGGGAGTTTATCTACAGCGCGTGGTGCAGGCCCACGGAAAACAAGATGACGCTACACGAGGGCGCTCCGGCGCCCGGGCTGTCTTGTCCAAGGAACGCCGTAAATAAAGGAGAGTCGCTGCCGCCGAATGTTGGCCAGCCTCATGGTTCGCCCAGTCCCTGGCCGTGGGCGGTTCCGATGCTGAAAGCTACCAAGCCGACCAAGGCAGTGCTGCGCGATCACTTCGATCCGCTATTTCCTGACTTCAACACGGAATATCCAGACCAACTCCGCGCCGACGAATTCCTCAATGAGTTCGACGGCTTTGTGCGCGCCCGCAAGGAAGGCAAGGGAACTGAGCTGCCGGCATTCGTTCTTCTCTATCTGCCCGACGACCACACCCACGGCACCACGCCCGGAAAGCCGCGCCCAGCCGCCAGTGTCGCCGATAACGACCTTGCAGTCGGCCGTGTGGTCGAGGCGGTCTCACACAGTCCCTACTGGGATGACACGACCATTTTCATTCTCGAAGACGACGCCCAGAATGGCGCCGATCACGTCGATGCTCACCGCTCCATCGCCTTCGTAATCAGCAAATACTCGCCTGGTTCTCCCGATCACCCTTTTGTGGATCACCATTTCTACACGACCGTGAGCCTGATCCACACCATTGAGACATTGCTCGGCCTGCCGCCGATGAACCAGAATGACGCCTATGCGCCTCTCCTGGCGCCTCTGTTTTCAGGTTCAGGCAATCAGCCACGTTTTACAACCGACTGGAGCAATCGCGAAAACGGTCTGATCTATCAGACGAATGCAGAAAAGGGTCAGGGCGCGGGCGAATCTGCAGAGATGGATTTCTCCCACCCCGATGCGGCGAATCCCGCCGTGCTGAATGCAATTTTGTGGCGCGATCGAAAGGGAGAACAACCGATACCGCCACCGCAGCACGCAATGTTTAGCAACAAACCGAGCCCAGATGACGAATAATTCCGGAGCTCGCGACCACGTAGACCCAGACGCCTCGTCCGGGCAGCGAGCAAAGCGAGCCAATCGTCAGGGCTGCGGCGCTTCGCACCGCTGGGCGGAAGAGGGCGTCCGCCCGACGTGCATCTCAACGCCCAGCCGCCACTCCAGTGTCCACGTCGGCAAATGAAAACGCCGTCGAAACATTGGGATACTCTTTCCCGGCCATCTCCACATACGGATACACAAAATAATTCAGCGGCTTTCCGTCCTGCTTCGGACTCAATTCCAAATCGCGCCCCATGGTAAACTCCACGCGATTGGCATCATGAGCCCCAAAAAAATAATCCTTTTTCTCGGGATGCTTCCACGCTTCAGAAATATCGACCGGAATCCATCCGTGCTGCGGTTCGAAGAAATCAGCCCAGCAGTGGTATCCAGCAATCTCGGCTGAATGTTTGTCGGACGGCAAGGGAAATCCTATTTCAAATCGCGCAGGAATTCCCTGCGAACGTGCCATGGCGATAAACAGCGAGTGAAAGTCGGTGCAGTTGCCCTTCTTGGCGTCGCAGGCATAGAGCACGTCGCCGCGCCCCCAACCGCTGCCACTCTTGTCGTAACGCATCGTAGTGAACACGTAATCGTAGATGGCGCGCGCTTTGTCGAGCGGCGCAGTCTTGCCCTCTGTAACCTTCACGGCCAATTCGGCAGGCAGCCCTGTCGTGGGCACCAATGCATCTGGCGCGAGATATTCCTTTCTTTCCCGGTCGCTCAGTTTTACAGCCTCAAGATGCGGAGAATAGATGCCCAGCGTGAGCCGCTCCTTGCGGACGACGTCATAGACAATCTCGAAATGCAACTCGGGTTGCTTGGCTTTCGAAGCCTCCGCGTAATACATCTCATTGCCATATTTCGACTCATGGGTCTTCTTAAGCGGAAGGTCACCGGTGGCGGAGACGACCTTTACCACCTGGAACGCATCCGAGCGCGCCTGCGGAATCCAAACTCGTATCTTCTCTCCCGCAGAAACATCCTTTACGGTAAAGCCGTAGTGAAATGTGAAATGGCGGGTCTCCTGCGCCGAGGCAATCGTGGCAAATACAAGCAGCGACAGAGGTGCGAGAAACAGAGCCTTCCTAAACATAAGCAGATTCCTTTCTTAATGCGGGAGACTGTCAAATCAGAAACGACGCACGGACGTTTAGGAGTGGGACCTTCAAGTGAAGCCGCGTCGCGTTACTCGCATCAGAGCAGTTCCTCTCAGCAGGCAGACTCATATTCTAAATGAAAGGCAAGTGTTTTCACCGGTTCCGTGAAAGGCTAAGTCGACAGGGTTCTGGCAACTCATTGTCATCTGGTTTTGAGCCACCGTGAGCGTTCGTTCGATGATGCTCGCTGAACCCCAGGCAGAATCGAGAACTGATGATGGGACAATGTCAGCAGATCCTGATCCCTAGCAAAACGCCGACCATGTTCGATTCGTATCAACGCATCCCTTCAGCGATGCAGTAATTGGTGCAGAACCAGTTGCGCCTCAAGGCGCGGTGATGATGCGGCACTTTACAGCATGCCTGAAGGGATGCCTTGATACGAAACCTCGAGCTAGCTTTCCATCTCGTCCACAGATTTATTTGCATCGCTCGCTTCGAGGAGAGAGTGGTTTACTTTTTGGTTAGTAGGGACCCCCTCCCCCGTGATCCTGTGGAATCATGGGATTAGAGCGACACTACCATCAAGATCTTTGAGTTTAAAGGACTTATATGCAAAATATTCCGGACAAAGGAGTTAAGGATTCCCTGCGTTATCTTCAGGCTGAGTACCCAGTTACATGATTAACTGAGAGTCTGCAGGAAAGTCAAGGTAAGAACGAGGGACAGCGACAGGCCTTTCCCGTTTTGGGACGCAGCATGCGGAGGACAGATTTCTAAAGCCGTTGGCATGGACCACCGGATGAGATCGAGAAGCCAAGGATAGGCCTTGTAGCCAAGGTCCTTCCCAATATCATGCAGTTACAGGCCTTCACCTTAGCGTTCCACATCACTTTGCAGCCTCCGCGACACGGCGGAATATCGTTGCCCGTTTCTGAGACGAGCTTCTCTGCAATTTCTTTTGCACTAATCCCTGCTTCTCCGAATAACTCGGTTTGTTCCTCCTTAACCTACTCCAGCACGAAAATATTCTTCCCCGCGCACATCTCTTTCAGGATTTTCGGCCACACCGTGACGCTCACTTCTCCAAGATGAGCTTTGCGGAGCAATAGCATCAAAGTGCGCGACTGCCCGATTCCCCCGCCGATCGAGAGCGGAAGTTCGTTGTTCAGGATTCCCTGGTGATATGGCAATCGCATGAAGTCCAACTGCTGGGCCAGCGTGAGCTGTTTCTTCAGGGTCTCGGCTGTTACGCGGATGCCCATCGATGTCAGTTCATGCCGCCGCTGAGTAACGTGGTTCCATACCAGGATGTCGCCATTCAGCCCATGCGTGTCCTGTCCGGTCTGATCGTGAGTGTCGGTCACCCAGTCGTCGTAATCGGCGGCGCGCATTTCGTGGGGATATCCATCTTTTAACGGCCATCCGATCCCAATAATAAAGACCGCCGGATACTTCTGGAGCACAGCCGTCTCGCGCTGCTTGCGCGGCAGGTCGGGATACATCTCCAGCAGTTCCTCCGCGTGCAAAAAGATCAACTCTTCCGGCAGATCGGGATAGCGAAAGTCTTTCAATTGCGGGAACAGGGATTGGGCAAACTTTTCCGCTCCGACAATTACATGCCAGATCTTGCTCACAACCGCCTTCAGAAAATCCAGATTGCGCTGCTCACTGATGATGACGCGCTCCCAGTCCCACTGATCCACGTAGGCCGAATGGTCGTGATCGAGGAAATAGTCCTTGCGCACGGCGCGCATGTCGGTGCAAATGCCCTCGCCAACTCTGCAATCGAATTGCTTGAGCGCGACCCGCTTCCACTTGGTCGCGGCTTGCACCACCTGCGCGTCAACCGGGTGCAGGTTACGATCATTGGTGATGTGGAACTGAATCGGGGTGCGCGACCCGTCGCGATCCAGCATGTCGTTGACCCCGCTCTCCACATCCACGATCAGCGGCACTTCGACCATCTCCAGGTTGAGCTCCTTGCACAGGTTGTCTTCGATATAGCGCTTCACTTGGAAGATGGCTTGCTGCGTCTCTCTCGGGGTCAGTAATGAGCGGTAGCTCCGCGGCAAAATTCTTCTCTAATTCCTTGTAATCGCCGATTCCCGGCCCAGCCAGGTCGGCTTTCTTATCCAACAAGAGCGTGCTCATGAACCTTCTCCTTTGAGGACTGGTTTTCTCCTCGCGGCTCCTCACCGTGGGAGGGGGCAACGTCAGAGGTTTCAGAATGAGGGAAATGACGCCTGGCCGGATGTTCCGCCGTGGAATGCTCCATCATTACCGCAATCACCAGCAGAATACCGATGGTGCCAAAAACGAACAGAGCGAGCAAAGCCATTACTAATATCGGCATAATTCCACCTCGCTGCCCTGATTGTCTCTCCGGATGGGGTTAGACGCGGTGACCGCAGTCACTTGTGGATGTGACAGGAGTGCCCGAATGGTTACTTCCGTGCGCGCTCCATGTCCACAGCCATCACGACTGAGGGTGATGTGGATCACTGCACCCCCGCCCCCCAAACGTTGAAACTCTCAACTAGGGAGCAACCGTGCTGCTGAGTTCTTTTACATCCAGTTTTTTTAGGGTTGCACGAGTGGTGATTTTCGCAACACATGCATGACTGCGAAGATTGCCGCTAGTTCCACAGGGAGCAAAATTCTACAAGGAGAAAACGAAATCATGAAGACGACAAAGCTGGTGATGCTGGTGATGACAATTGCGGTAGCCCTCTTCATTCTGATTCCCAATCTGTCCTGGGCCGCCGATGACGGAGCGACCATCTACAAAGCAAAATGCGCAGCCTGCCACGGGGCCGACGCAGCGGGCAAACCCGCAGCCAAGATTCCGAGCCTGGTCTCGGACGACGCCAAGAAGGCCTCGGATGATGACCTGGCTAAGGACGTCACCGAAAAGCCGAAGCATCCCGGCAACATAAAGAGCTTGACCCCTGACCAGGTGAAGATGGTCGTGTCATACATTCGTACTTTACAGAAGTAGCCATTGGCTGTTCCTCTGAGCGCCATTCCCCGCTGTCGCGCGCCACATTGCGAAGCAGCGGCTGAGGAAGGCGTGGAAGGTGAGATATGAAGATGTCCGGCTCAATTCGGCGGACGGAAGCGAACGTCGGCCGATCCCCCGCCAGCCGGCAATCTCCTCCCAGGTTCACTTTCCAGGATGGAACGGCCCTCCCGGGTCCGGGTGCACACCTCTCCGGACCCGTTTCTTTTTCTGCAGTAGGTCGGCCAAACACGTTTTGTATGGCTTCCAGGCCTGTTCCGTCTTTGCGTTCGTTTACCTCGTACTTCGTACCACTGGAACGGAAGTCCCGCTTGGGAGCAACCAGGAGCAATCATGAGTAAGGCCCTGCTATATGACGCGACCATGTGCATCGGTTGCAAGCAGTGTGAAGGTGCCTGTGCGCAGCAGAATAATCTGCCGTACGACGACAAAGTGGCGGCGGAGTCCGTGCAATCGGAACATAAATTCACCGTCGTTCTCACCAAGGACGACAAATTCATGCGTCGGCTGTGCATGCACTGCGAGCACCCCGCCTGCGCGTCGGTTTGTCCGGTCGGAGCTCTCCATAAGACGAAGGAAGGTCCAGTCGTATACGACGTCTGGAAGTGTATTGGCTGCCGGTATTGCATGACAGCCTGTGCATTTGCCCAGCCGAAATATGAGTGGCAGTCGTTGAACCCGCGGGTGCGCAAATGCATTATGTGCCCGGATCGCATAGCTGCCGGCAAGCCTACGGCATGCGCCGAGATCTGTCCCACTGGCGCCACCAAGTTCGGAGAGCGCGACGACCTCATAAAGGAAGCGCAGGACCGTATACGGCAAAATCCATCCACCTACTTGCCTCGCATCTATGGGCTTAACGAAGTCGGCGGAACCTCGGTCTTCATTCTCTCCAGCATGAAGGTTGAAGCGTACGGCTATCCGGCCTCGGCAAAGATCGGCGACACCCCCATGCCGGAATACACCGGGCGGGTGATGGAGAGAATTCCCGACTTCATCCCCGTGTGGACCTTGGTCCTGGGAGGCATCTATTGGGTTTCGCATCGCCGCGAAGAAGTAGCCGCTGCTGAAGCACAAGAAAAAGAAAAGAACGGGAGCGCGCGATGAAGTTCAAACTGACTTTTTGGCGAGTAGTATTCATCGTCATCATGGGCTTGGGTTTGTACTCCGCATTCATTCGCTTTTTTTATGGCCTGGGAGCAGTTTCAAACATGTCGGACCAGTTTCCCTGGGGGCTCTGGATCGGCTTCGACCTCCTGTGTGGGGTAATGCTGGCGGCTGGCGGTTTCTGCATTGTCGGTGCGGTCTATCTGTTCAACGTCGAGCGCCTGCACAGTGTAGTGCGTCCCGCGGTGTTAACCGCGTTCCTCGGCTATGTACTGTTCATTGTTGGACTTTTATTCGACCTCGGTCGTCCCTGGTACATCTGGCATCAGCTGGTTTACATGAACCCGCACTCGGTCATGTTCGAGGTCGGCATTTGTGTGATGTCCTACACCACCGTTCTCTTCTTCGAATTCCTTCCCAACGTCCTGGAGCGCTTCAAGCTGCAGACTCCCATCAAGTGGATAAAAAAGATCTATCCAGTGCTGATCATCTTAGGCATCTTGCTCTCCACGCTGCACCAGAGTTCGCTCGGATCCCTCTATCTGATCATGCCCAGCAAGCTGCATCCCTTCTGGTATACGCCCGCCCTGCCTTTCCTGTTTTTCGGATCGGCGATCGCAGTGGGTCTGGCCATGACTATCTTCGAGTCCACGCAGAGCGCGAAGGCCTTTGGCCGTCACCTCGAACTTCCAGTTCTGGTCGAATTGGGCGGCGCTTTGCTGGTCGCTCTCTGGGTCAACGCCCTGCTGCGCTTCGAAGATTACTTCCATCGCGGCCTGCTGGGACAGATCATAAAACCCAGCTACGAAGCCTACTTCCTGTGGCTCGAACTGATGCTCGCCTTCGTGATCCCGATCACCATGCTGAGCTTCAAAAAGGTCCGGCTATCGCCAAACGGCTTGTATCTAGCCTCTATCTTCAGTCTGCTCGGATTCATCACCAACCGCCTCAATGTCAGCCTCACCGGCTTTGAGACCTACGTCGGGCATCACTACGTCCCCAAGTGGACGGAGTTCTCCGTGACCCTCATGATTATCGCTGCCGGCTTCGCCCTGTTCGGCTTGGCAGTCAAATACCTGCCTATTTATCCCCAGGTAGAACATGCCGTAGAGCAGCGTGCGCAAACCCAAGCCAGACCGGTGGTTGCTACAGCGGTATTAGGCCATGCCGGAGATTGATCCAAATCGCGGCAATCTGCGATGGAAGCCCCTGTCCAGCAGCATCAGCGCGAAGTTGATTGGGGCCCTGCTGGCGGTCATGATCGTGATTTTCGCACTGCTCGGATACTTGAATATCCGGCTGCATCGCCAGCACCTCGAAGCCGCCACATTGGCCAGCGCCGAGCGAGTCAGCGATGTAATCAGGCGCAGTACCACCTATTACATGCTGCGCAATGATCGCGAGGGACTCTACCACGCGATTCAAACCATCGCCGACGAACCCGGCATGATTAAGGTCCGCATCTTTGATCAGGAAGGCCGGATCAGCTACTCCACCGATCCAGCCGAAGTCAGCCACGTGGTCGATAAAACCGCCGAAGCCTGCTATGGCTGCCACACCCAATCGCAGCCGCTGACCCGCTTGAACCGCCCTGACACCTTTCGCATCTATCGCAATGGCGGCGGACACCGGGTGCTCGGAATTATCACTCCCATCGAAAATCAGCCAAGCTGCTCGAACGCCGCCTGCCATGCGCATCCGGCCACCCAGCAGGTTCTGGGTGTGCTGGACACAAATCTTTCTCTGGCGAAAACTGATGTGCAGCTCGCCGATAGCAGCGCCCGCATGCTCTCTTACACGGCTGGGGCCACTCTAATTGTGACTATATTGAGCTGGCTGTTTGTTTGGCGAGTGGTCGACAAACCTATTAAGGCACTCAAAAAAGGTACGGAACACCTTTCCCAGGGAGAGCTTGGTTACCAGATAGAGGTGCGATCCCGCGATGAGGTGGGCGAACTGGCCGACTCTTTCAACGGCATGAGCCTGCAGTTGCGTGCGGCAAATGAAGAAATCGTGACTTGGGCAAAGACGCTCGAAGATCGCGTCGGCCAAAAAACCAGCGAACTCAAACGCGCCCATGAGCATGTGCTGCATGTGGAGAAAATGGCCTCCATCGGAAAGATGGCGGCCGTCGTGGCGCATGAGGTGAACAATCCGCTGTCCGGGATTCTGACTTATGCCAAACTGCTGCGCAAGTGGGTGGCGTCGGGCCAAGCCGAGCATGAAAAGCGCGAAGAGGCGATGCAATGTCTGGAACTGATCGCCTCCGAAAGCCGCCGCTGCGGCGACCTGATCAAGAATCTGCTGACTCTTTCGCGCACCGCGCCCATGAACGTGCAGCCTAGCGACCTGCATGCAGTGATCGATCGTTGCCTGTTGCTGGTGCGCCATCAACTGGAGCTAGGCGGAATCCAGTTGCAACTGGACCTTGCAAAAGACCTGCCGCGCGTGCTCTGCGATCCTGCGCAGATGGAACAAGTCTTTTTGGCACTGATCATGAATGCAATCGATGCCATGCCTCGAGGCGGAAATCTATGGATCAAGACTCGGCTGAGCGACGACGAAAGTGAAATCAAAATACAGGTGCGCGACGACGGAGCGGGCATCGCTCCCGACGTACTGCCGCAAATCTTCGAACCTTTTCTAACGACAAAAGAAAGTGGGCACGGAGTCGGATTGGGTTTGGCCATCAGTCGCGGCATCGTGGAACGGCATAACGGGCGCATCGAAGTGGAATCGGAATTGGGCCGGGGGACGACTTTTACCGTGTCTCTTCCAGTTCAAGCCCCAGTCGCTTCGCTGGCGACCGTCGGCGACGGCAACGCCGCCCTGAAGATGAGGTGATTCAAGTGAGCACACAAGGAAAACTGCTGATCGTGGACGACGAACTCAGCGTGCGCGACTCGCTGGGCAAATGGTTTCGCGAAGAAGGGTACGACGTAACCACGGTAGAGAACGCAGGCGACGCATTGACCCGGCTGGCGGAACAACGCTGGGATGCGGCCCTGGTCGATATCAAGATGCACGGCACCGATGGCATCGAACTGCAGCGCCGCATGCACGAAGTCGATCCCGGAACTTATCGTGATTATTATGACCGGCTATGCCTCGGTCGAGACCGCGGTGACTGCGCTGAAGAACGGCGCCTATGACTACGTGACCAAGCCGCTCGACCCGGACGAGATCGCTCATCTGGTAAAGAACGCGCTCGCGCATAAACGGACGGCGCAGGAAAACGTGCTCTTGCGGGAGACTGTCGCCGAAGTCGCACGACCGGGAGAACTGATCGGCCAGAGCACTGCGATGCGCAAGATCTTCGACGCGATCGAGACCGTGGGTCCGACCGACGCTACCGTACTCGTCACCGGCGATAGCGGCACTGGCAAAGAACTGGTGGCGCGCGCGATCCATCAGGCGAGCCCACGAAGATTTCATCCGCTGGTCGTGATTCACTGCGGCGCTCTGACTGAGACCCTGCTCGAAAGCGAACTGTTCGGGCATGAAAAAGGTGCGTTTACCGGAGCGCAATACCGCAAGAAGGGCAAGTTCGAAATCGCCGAAGGTGGAACTGTGTTCCTTGATGAAATCGGCGACATCACCCTCAAGACGCAGACCGACTTGCTGCGGGTGCTGCAGGAGCGCGAAATCACTCGCGTCGGCGGCAATCAAATCATCAAGGTGGATTTCCGCTGCATCGCCGCCACCAACAAGGATCTGGAAAAACTGATCGAGGAAGGGAAGTTCCGTCCTGACCTTTTTTACCGGCTCAACGTGTTCCGCATCGAACTGCCGCCGCTGCGCGAACGCCGCGAGGACATTCCTCCGCTGGTCGACCACTTCGTGCGCAAGTTCTCGCTGGCCATGAACAAGCGCATCACCCGGGTTTCGCCTGCGGCTATGAACCAGCTGCAGCAACAGCCTTGGGTGGGTAACGTTCGCGAACTGGAGAATGCGGTCGAGCGCGCCATGGTTGTGGGCCAGGAGCCGGAGCTGCATGAACAGGACTTCATCTTCAAGCCGCAAAGCGTCCCGGCCTCGAGCGCCTCTGGCAAGAAGCTGGAGGAGATGGAGCGCGCCCACATCCTGCGCGTGGTCGAGGAATGCGGAGGCAATCAAAGCCACGCCGCGGAGATCCTCGACATCGATCGAGTGACTCTTTATCACAAGCTGAAGAAGTACGGCTGGACGCGCACTCCTGTCGAGACGCATTGAAGCTGGCCCGATGAAGCTGCTGCACATCTTGCCGATCGGGAATGTAGATGACGGGCTGCTGAAGGATATGCGTCCGGCCATCGAAGAAACTTTTCGCGTTCCTTGCAAAGTGTTGCCGGTCCGCCTGGATCCCGAGTTCGCGTTCCACGGAGAGCGGCAGCAATATCACTCGTCGGAAATCCTGCACCGCATGCAGAGTTTTCTCACCGAAGACTCTTGGCGAATGATCGGCATCAGTGCAGTCGACCTCTATATCCCGATTCTTACTTTCGTTTTCGGCGAGGCGCAGATGGGTGGCCCCTGCGCCGTGGTCTCGGCTCACCGGCTGCGCCAGGAGTTCTACGGTCTTCCGCCCGACCGCGAACTGTTTCGCCTGCGCGTAATCAAGGAAGCGGTTCATGAACTGGGGCACACTCTGAACTTGACGCACTGCGACGACTACCGCTGCGTCATGGCCTCGTCCCACGCCGTGGAGTGGATCGACCTCAAGGAGAGCGCGCTGTGCGCGGCCTGCCGGACCGCAGTCACGCCGGCGCCGCAGGTCCAGTCGGCGCGGAACTTCTGAGATCTCGCACCGTCGCCGGATTCCCGGTTTGGGACGGAGTTTGCTTTATATACTGAGGTATCCCCCCTCCCCCTCTTCATTTTTGCAAAATCTAGAAAACAAGGGATTTATTTTGCGACTACGTGCTAGATCTTTGAGTTTAAAGGAGTTACAGGCAAAATCTAGAGAACATGGGAGTTGCGGGTTAGAGTGTGCCAAGTGCAGTTCCATTTTGGACTCGACCCTGTCATTGCGTCGCTCAGATTGTCAAAGATCGCGCATTATCCGATAGATAATGTTTACTGGTATAGATTATCTGGTTAGAGACATGCGGTCAATGACAGAAGTGTGCTTCGGAAGCGAGGATGGGGCGGGTAAAAGGGCGCGAGCGGAGGCGATTGGGTGTATAGTGTTCGGCGTCCAGAATGCCAAGGGCAAAAATCCTGGTTTACCGAGTGATCTATGCCAACAGAGCCGAAAACCGACGAGAATGCGAACGATCGAAAGTCGTATGTGACGCAGGGGACAGTTCAGATTGAACACAAGCCTAGAACTCATGCGCATATTACTATCACTCCAACATCAAACTACGCTGTAAAGCATAATAATAAGGATTACGTTGTCTTTGTGGAGGTTGTGGAGGATGGGAAATCGGAGGACACGAGATCTACGTCACCTAACTCGAAGCTATTCGAAAAGACGACGTCCTTCGCAACAGAAGGGGATCTCGTAGAAATGCTTACTGAGGCGGCCTTCCGAAGGACTAGCATAGAAATCACGATAAATGCCGGCAATGCGATAACGGCTCTCAAAATCCCGGCGATGCCTGACCGGACGCAGCATGGCGCAACCGCATAACGTCATTTTTTGGGGTGCCGGAGCTACGGCGGCGCTCGGAATACGGGCGACCGCCGATCAGACGCAATTCATCGTGCGAATCACCGACGCGGACGCTTCTGGCAAGTCTCTTGAGGAACGCGTCGCCAAGGCCCTTGATCCGAACGACATCGAGCCCTGGCATTCCGCTCTGCTCGATCTAATCACTATTCTCGGCGACGGCGACGATGCCTATGACAGCATCCACCGCACCAACGACAAGCAACTCGACGCCATGCGCCGGAACTGGCGGAAGGGTGCATCTGACGACGAGCTTCGAGGCCGGATCATCGGACTCCGTCTGACCTACGACTGGCCCGCTCTCAAATCGGTAGTACGCATCTGTCCGGGCAGTTCGACGGGCAGGTTTAAGCTCAACGACCTGTTCAATCTGCTGGACATGCATATTCCAACTAGGTTCGGCGTTCGCGCGCCCGCCCGCCAGGAGCGTCTGGGCGCGGAGAAACAGTACGAGACCCAATTCTTCGACGCCCGAAGGCTCATCGGCGCGAAGAACGCGCTTCTTATGATTCTGATCGCGCTGTTCTATATAGACTATGAGGTGTGCATTTCCTCGAAGGGCGATGTCCTCGGGAAATATCTCGATTTCGCGCAAGTGCTGGGGCGGCGCATGCAGCGCCAAGGGTTGGACCTTGCCGGACAGTACCGCCTTGACCAGCCCGAGTTCTATCAAGGCGATGTCAGCTTCGTGAGCATTAATTACGATCCGATCGCACTCTGGGTGCAGTTCATTGCCAACCGCGAGCTGAACGACAGCGCCAGCGTCCCGCATATCGGATCGCCGGCCGTGCCGCTTCATCTCTTTCATGATTTTGGCCATCTGATCCCGGCGCGGCGAATAGGGAAGGGTCCGGCCGATTGGCCTTGGTATCCCCTGAACGAGGCCGCGGCCCAGCGGCTCAACGAACTCAGGACCGGAGGCGACTGCGGGGTCAGGCTGACCAAGTTCCTGTTTCCACACGGCTGCCTGTGCTGGCGGGAGTGTCCGGATTGTGGCAAACTTTCCACCTATCACGGCGATCAGTGGGATCTTGATGCCCATGGCTTGTTCCCGCCGCCGCCTCTTCGAGCCTTTGACGAAAGAGTGATCCCAGAATGGATAAGTGGCCCGGAGCGTGAGCAGCGGGAAAAAGGCCGGATAGACGCCCGGCAATGCCTCCACTGCGGCACGTTGAACTACGCCGATCACACGCAGGCAGTGATGCAGAGTTCATTCAAAGCAAGCCCGCCATCCTTCATCGAGGAAATCCAGCGTGATCTTCGGGCCACCACGATGCAGGCGAACCACATAATTTTCATGGGATATTCATTGCCGCCGGACGATGTGACCTATCGCGCGTTTTTTTCTGCCCGACGCCAACGCCACAAGGGGCCGAGTGATCAGCAGGTGCGTTGCACGGTCGTGAACAAGGACGAGGAAAATCCTGGCTGGTATGGACCGGCCGAAATTGAGACACGTATCTTTAAGGACGCTTCTCCTGTGCACGCGGCGAAAGATATTTTCGGCAAGAACAATGTTCGCTTTTACGGTGGCGGCGTTCCCAATGTATTTCTCGACAGCGGAGGCAGGGTAACAGAAGCCGCGCTGGAATGCCTGCTGACTTGGTCATGACGGTTGTAACCTAGAGCATTTTCATAGTTAGTGTAGAGTATAGGCAGGCGATTTTCCGACAACTACGAGATGGCGAGAGCCTATGCGGACGATCTGCGGCGGAAACTATTGCAGGCGCACGACCGGAAACAGGGGTCACTGCAGAATTTGGCGGAGCGCTTCGGGGTGAGTGCCGGGTGGGCATGGAAGATCTCGGCCATGCGACGGCGCACCGGGAAGATGGAACGTCCGCAGCAACGGCACGGACCGCGGAGCCGGGTTACAGCGGCGGTGGAAGGACGGCTGCGGGAGTGGGTGCGGGCGCAGCCGGACACGACCTTGGCCGAGTTGCAGCAACAGCTGCAGCGCGAGCAAGGATTGTATTTGAGTATCGGACGGCTATGGCTGGCGTTGCAGAAAATGGGGCTGCGGCGCAAAAAAAGTCACTCCACGCGCAAGAGCAAGAGCGCCCAGAAGTCCAGGCGCGGCGGCAACTCTGGTGGCAAACGCTGAAGCAGATCGACCCGCGTCACCTGGTATTTCTCGACGAGAGCGGAGTGACCACCGAAATGACCCGTCGCTACGGACGAGCCCCGCGCGGCGAGCGCGTGGGGGAAGGCACGCCCGCCGGACACTGGCACACCCTGACGGTACTGGGAGCGCTCAGCGTAGATGGACTGCTGGCGGCGATGACGGTGGAATCGCCTACCGATGGAGAGGTGTTTCTGGCCTATCTGGAGCAGGTGCTGTGCCCGCGATTGCGAGCCGGCCAAATCGTGGTCATGGACAATCTGCCTGCCCACAAGGTGGTCGGAGTCCGGGAGCAGATCGAAAAAGCGGGAGCAAAGTTGCTCTATCTTCCGCCCTATTCTCCCGACTTCAATCCCATCGAACCGGCCTGGTCGAAAGTCAAGCAACTGCTGCGCGGCGCCAAAGCCCGTACGCTGGAAGTGCTGGAAACTTCTGTGGCCCAAGCTCTGTCTGCCATCACGCCGGGCAACGCTTCCGCCTGGTTTACACATTGCGGTTATGCTTTATAGAAACTCTGAAAACGGTCTAGTCAACCATGAGTCAGGCCGCGACCGAGGAAGTATGTGCCACCCACCGCAGAATGCATCGCTCCCACTTTTCGCAAAGGACGCGAAAAATGGGGCACCCCGGAACAAGGCCTAAGTCAAAGGCGGCGGACAGGAGTGTCCGCCCTACACGTGTAGCGTGGCGAATATTTATTCACAATACTGCGGTCTTCATTGGCTGCGGAGCTTTGCTCTGCCTGGACCCTTCGACTTCGCTCAGGGCAGGCTCGCGAGGCGGCCGTCCCCACACGAGCAAGAACTGCAGCCGGCGTCTGTGATCGATGAACACGCCCGCCCAAGCGGAGCTTGGACGGGGCACCCTCTGGAGTAGAAGTGGAGTCGATAAGCTGAGCGACCTTCGTGGTTGAAGCGGCCTAGGAAACCTTGAACGTGGGTTTGGGTGGGGCGCAGATGGATTCGAACCAGCGGCTGATGTAGACCTGGGCGTGGGCTTCGCCGCAGAAATGGCGGGCGGTGGGGCTGCTGGCGGCGGCCAGGTCCCACTTGATGACCGCGAGCTTCTGATCTCCGCACTCGATCACAAACCAGTGGATGGGATTGTCAGTGACGATGCCGCAAATTTCGCATTGGAATTCCTTCAGACTGGACATGGTTTCTCCGGTGAGCGGTGGCTCGGCCAAGGCTAGTATAGCGGACCGGGTGGCTGGCTTTTGGCTTCCCTTTGCGACGGCCGGGCCCGTCGGAAGCTGAATTAGCATCCTGCTCGTCTGAAAGCCCGAGGATATGATAGCGTCGCTCTTACGCACTGCGATCTCCAGACATTCGCCCTTCCCACTTTTCGCAAAGAACGCGAAAAATGGGGCACCCGCATTGCCACGCCGGGGCGGAATGCGCTGCGGAGCTTCGCTCCGCCTGGACGGGCGAGGCGCCCGTCCCCACACGAGCGAAAGGCGTCCCTTCGCGCGGAGCACTGAAACAGTGGGCCACCCTCGAAAAGGTTTACGTCAAAGGCGGCGGACAGGAGTGTCGGTGCCAGACTAGTTGGTGATCTCGAAGGCTTTGGATGCTTGGCCGTAGTGAGTGCGGGGCAGGGTTAGGAGAATGATAACGGTGATCAGGGCCAGGATGGCGAGGATGAAGATGCTGCCTTCGGGGCCGGTGGTTCCTCCGCTGAGGATGGGTTTGCCCACGGGGTGGGTGTCGAGCAGACGGTGCTGGATCATGAGGCCGCTGTCGGCGGTGCCGTAGAGGAAGTTTTGCCCCCAGTCCCACGAGGCGTGGAAGCCGATGGCCCACCAGAGCGAGCCGGTGCGCCAGAGGCTAAGGCAGAAGACGAGGGCGACCAATCCGGCGGAAAGCAGTCCGATGGGAGATTCACCGGGGTTTTTGCCGTGGCCGAGACCGAAGAGGATGGAGAAGATGAGGGCTGAGGTCCAGAAGCCTAAGGCGGTGCTGTGGCGCGACTTGAAGGCCCACTGGTAGAAGCCGGCGAGTCCGCGGGTGAGCGTGTATTGGAAGTAGCCACGGGTCGTGTACTCCTCGAACAGGCCGACCAGGAGGAAGCCGAGCAGCCAGATGGCTCCGTCGCGGAGAATGTCGCTGCCAAAGAGCAGGCGGCCGTCAATGACGAGGAGTCCGGTTTTCCACAGGGTCAGGACTAGAAGCGAGAGACAGGCGACTCCCCAGGCTAGGCCAGCGAGAAAGTGCGGGAGCATGCGGCGGTCGCCGAAGCCGTAAACGGAGTTGGGGCGGCGCTCGATCTTCGACATGATCCAGGTGGCGAGGAGGACTACGAGGAATTGGATGGACTCGCCGACGAGCATGAAGCGTGGCGTGCCCATGGCTTCTTCCATGGCCTTCCCGGTCTTGGGAGCAGACGGGTAGAGCTTGTACCCGATAACGTTTACGCCGTAGCCGATAGCCGCTAAGAGAGCGATGAAGATTAGCAGACTCCAACCGGCGCGGAGGCCGTCTGGACCGATGAAGATCTTGTGGAGAGCCGACGGCGGCGGGAGTGATGGTGGTTCAGCGGCGGTTAGCGTTGTGTCGGAGTAGCCGGGTTTGGCGGTCTCATTATTCAAGGGTTACCTCTCTGGAGTTTATACGAAGAGGCGGTTTCAAAGGTTTCCCAAAAAGGGCGCGGCGGAGCTTTGCTCGGGGAGGGGCGAGACGCCCGTCCTCCACATGCAAAAACGCCGGCCGCCCGGGGTCCTGGCAGTTTTGCCTTGGTTCCGGGCGGCCGGTGCTTCAGCGGTCCTTGGCGAGGCTCCTCCACCTCGCTGGGCCGCGAGGCCGGCTTATGACAGGAAGAACTCCTTCGCCAGCGGCAGCCAGTCCTGGTCGGGAATCTGGGTGGTGACGTTGTCTACGGCCACGCCTCCGTCCTGAGCTAGAGCGCCGAGGGCCATCGGCATGTGGCGCTGCAGGCGGCTTGCGGATTCCTCTGTCCACCAGCGGGCGAGCGCGCCGCCGAGCAGGTTGCGGAAGCTGGTCTTGGCGTCGGGGGCTTGCACGGTCACGAGCCAGCCTTCGCCGTAGGGATCGCGGAGGGCGAGCTTCGGATCCTGCGCGACTGCCTGGTTAATGTCGGAGACGGTGCCTTCGATGGGCGAAACCATGTCGACTGCGCAGCCGTCGCGATGGATGGTGCACATCTTCTGGCCCTGGCGAATCCACTGGCCGCGTTGCGGCAGCGTAATGCTCTCCAGTTTGCCGGTCAGTTTGGAGGCGAAATCATCCATGCCGACGCGTACCAGGCTGGGGCTCTCGCCCAATGCCCAGGTGTGACCGGGGTGGTAACGCAGGTTTTCTGGGACCTCGAAGCCGCCAACCAGGGCTGGCTTCAGGCGGGGCGCTGTGTCCTGCTTGGCTGCGGCGACCTGCAGTGCGGGCTGCACGATGGCGTGGCGGGTGCGGTAGTGGTCAATCAGTAAAAAGGTTGCGAATGTGAAGAGAACCAGTAGGACTGTCATAAGTCACCTCGTCGGAGGGCCGTCTTTGCGAGCCACTCACGCTTTTGTAAAGGCAATTGCCATGCCATGGGACGAAGTGAGTGTGGTAGAAATGCTCATCTTGTGTGAAATCAGTAGGATAGGGGAATATAATTTTCCGGGAATGCCTTTTGCAATGCGATTAGCAACAATGCTTTGATGGAAATCGCAACAGGCCAAAGGCTTGGGTTTGCAGCATTTGCAAGCGCGGGCGAGAATTATGGCTTGGAATCAGTGGTTTACGGGTTGCGCGGCGGCGTTGAATTTCACCATAGCTAGAGTTGAGGAATGCAACAGCGGGGATGGATACCTGACGAGCCCCATCTTGCTGTCATTACGAGGAGGGAAAGCAACGAGGAATCTGGGGTCTGCCCGTCCACGCAAAAACCCAAATCCCTCGCTTTTGCTCAAGATGAGAACAACTTAGTTGGAACTCTACTCCGGCGAGTATTGCTCCTGTAGCTCGGCGTCGGCTGGGTTTGCGGTGGTCGTTAATGCGGTGATTCCGTACTCCAGTCCTTTTTCGAAGGCTTTGAGGTTCAGTTCCCGGAAGCTTGGCGGGACGGAATCCGCGACCGCTTTGCCCACGGCCTCGGCGTCGAGCAGGTGCGTGACTGCGGTGAAGAATCCGACCATCACCGAATTCAGCACCATGCGCTTTCCGAGTACCTCGGCGATGCGGGTTGCGGGGATGCTATAGACCTGGATTTCCTTATCGAGATCCGAGACTCGTACCAGATCTTGCTCGACGATCAGGATGCCGCCGTCTTTCAGCTCGGGGATGAAACGTATGTAAGCCTCTTGCGACATTACGACGAGGATGTCCGGCCGGGTGACGTATGGGTACAAGATGGGCGAATCGGAGAGGACGAGTTGGGCGCTGCAGGCGCCGCCTCGGGCTTCCGGGCCGAAGTTCTGGGTCATGGTGGCGAACGCGCCTTGAAAGATTGAGGCTGCTTTGCCTAGGACGATGGCCGAGAGGATGACTCCCTGGCCGCCGAAGCCTGCGATACGAATTTCGGTTAGCTGCATACCATCTCCGCATGTTCCACGAAGCGCTCGCCCAGCGAGTGGACGAATTGCGATCGCATCAAAGTTTGGTAATCGGGCCGGTCGCGGTCGACAAATTTGCCTACGACGATTTCTCCGGTCATGGTCAGGCCGACTTCATTGGTTGGCGCTCCATGCCGGACTTTGCTTTTTTCTTTGTAGTACTTCATGGTGTCGAGGCCATCGCCCAATTTGTTGCGGCGTTGGTAAAGGGTGGGGCATGGCGAGATCACTTCGATAAACGAGAAACCTTTTTTGTTGAAGGCTTCGCTGATGGAGCGGGCCAGTTGCCTTACGTGGAACGTGGTCCAGCGGGCGACATAAACCGCGCCAGCGGCTTCGACCAGGTGCGGCAAATTGAACGAAGGCTCAAACACGCCATAGGGATTCGTCGAAGTGATCGAGTCATCCGGAGTGGTAGGCGCGGTCTGCCCGCCCGTCATGGCGTAGATCAGGTTGTTCACACAGATGACTTTCAGATCGATGTTGCGGCGGGCGGCGTGAATCAGATGATTGCCGCCGATGGCGGAAAGATCGCCGTCGCCGGAATAGACCACGACGTTCAGCTTTGGGTTTGCCAGTTTCAACCCGGTGGCGAAGGGGATGGCGCGACCGTGCGTGGTGTGGAAAGAATCCAGCTTAACGTAGCCCGCCACGCGGCCTGTACAGCCGATGCCCGAGACCAGGGCCAGCGATTGCAAATCGATTTTCGATTCGATGAGGGCGCGGGCGAACGAGTTCACGGTGGTGCCGATGCCGCATCCCGGGCACCAGATGTGGGGGATGCGATCGCTGCGCAGGAAGGGCTCGACCGGGTTGACGGTGTCGTTATTCAAAATGTCTGGGAGCAAACTGTCGCTCATCGGCTGGCCTCCACGATTACTTTTAGAATGTCGGTAGGGTTGTGAACTCCGCCGCCGGCGTGCGACACGGCAAATGTTTTTGCCTGCCCTGCGGCGGCGCGTTCCACTTCCCGCACCATCTGGCCGAGATTGAGTTCGGGCACAACGAATGCCTTTATGTTGGCGGCGAGCTCGCGAATCTTTTTCTCGGGGAATGGCCAGGCAGTGATCAAGCGCAACTTGCCGACGCGCAAGCCCTGCTCACGAGCCGCCTCGATGGCTCGTTGGGCCACACGGGAAGTGATTCCGTAGGAGACAACGACTACATCAGCGCCTTCGAGTTGTTCTTCCTCGAACAGGGCAATGCGGTCGGCCGCGTCGCGAATCTTGCTTTGCAGGCGGCGAACCAACTTGTCTTGCACGGGCGGAGTCATGTTGGGATAGCCGCGTTCATCGTGAGTTAAGCCGGTCACGTGAAACTTGTAGCCTTCGCCGGCGTGCGCCATATCCGGGACCTGGTCGCCGTTGGTTTCATAGGGTAGGTAGTCGTCAACCGATTTATGAGTATGGCGGCGCGGTACGACTTCGATCTGATCGGCGGGAGGAATCACGACCTTCTCGGTCATGTGGCCCACGACTTCGTCCATCATGAACATCACGGGCACGCGGAATTCCTCGGCGAAATTGAAGGCCTTGATAGTGAGATCAAAACATTCCTGGGGAGAATTGGGGCAGAGGGCGATAATCTCGTAGTCGCCATGCGAACCCCAGCGCGCCTGCATCATGTCGGCTTGCGCGGGAAGGGTGGGCAACCCCGTGGACGGTCCGCCGCGTTGCACATCGACGAACACGCACGGCGTTTCGGTCATGGCTGCATAGCCGATGTGTTCCATCATCAGGGAGAAGCCGGGGCCGGAGGTCACGGTAAATGCCTTGGCTCCGCCCCAGACTGCGCCCTGCAGGGTGATGGAGGCCGCGAGTTCGTCTTCCATCTGGATAAACGTACCGCCGACGGTGGGAACACGCGAGGCGAAGCGCTCCACAACTTCGGTGGAAGGAGTAATGGGGTAGCCGGCCGAAAAGCGGGCGCCAGCGGCCAGCGCGCCTTCGCAGCAGGCATGGTCGCCGTCGATGAAGTGAGTGCCGGTGAGTACGCCACGAGGATCAGCCTTCATTTGTCACCTCCGCTAGCAGGTTTTACCTTGGTGGCGAAGATGGCGAAGTCGGGGCAGTACATCCCGCACAAGTCACACCCGCTGCACTTTTCCGGATGCACGACGTGGGGCGGATGGTAGCCCTTGGAGTTAAAAGCGGAAGAGAGCGCGAGCACGTGGGAGGGACAAAACTCCACACAGAAGCCACAGGCTTTGCAGCGCTCGACGACAACGGAAACGCGTCCTTTTGCCACGGGATCTCCACGCTCGGGGTGGTAGAACAGTCCCCGAATCTGAAGGTAATTATGCGTGGGGTGGGTGCAACGGGATGTGACAGAAATCACCGATCTAGGTGAGCACGGGCACACTTTGAGTACGCGATTTGCACCGGCACATGGTGAGGGAAATGGCCGCATGGTGACCAAAGACACCAGCAGTTGTGTTTTTGATCACAGCAATTGGGAAAATGGTGGACTAAGAATAAGAGGTGGTCGAAGAAATTCGCGCTGGATCAGGAGGCTCCCATGTTTGAAGCCGAAGTTGAAATGGAAAAACGCTCATCGTTCTTGCCGATGCTGCTGCTGGTGTGTCTGGTAGCGGCGATTGGGGGTATGATAACCTACGTCGTACTTCAAGTCAGACAGAGAACGCCTCTCAGCGCGCAGGAGGCCAACGGGATTGTGGCGGCAGCGCTCCAGGGACCGGGCGCGGCGATTATCCACTTCCGCACTGGCTTGGTTGTGTCCAGTGTCGCTGAAAAGCCGGAAGATCCTAATTACCGGTTACTGGAGAAGGCGGGAATCGTGAAATTGGCCAAGGCGCCTCGTGGCGAATTCGTCGCGCTCACCCCGGGAGGAGAACGCTTGGTGACCACGATCCCAGGTTTCAAAAAGTGGAAAGAGAACGACGGCACTTTTACATTCCAAGTGCCGCTAGCACAGCGGCAATTGGTGAGCATCACGGCAATAACCATGACCGCGGTGAACAACGCGAACGTCGAATACACCTGGAAATGGGTGCCCAACCAAATGGGGGACTTGTTCGACGCGGGTGGTCCGCTGGTAAAGGGCTTTAATCTTTGGGATCGTCAAACCCTGATCAATAAATATGAAGCCGATTTCTATCATGCAACTCCGACGAAGTCCACGATGGCGCTGGCGCGGACCGATCAGGGCTGGAAGATCTCGACACAATAGTTACGAGCAAAGCCGAAGATAGCAACGCTGTCGCTCTTTGATTTCTGAGGCGGGTTTAAATTTCAGAGAGGAAGGCTTTGCTTTAAAAGGAGAAAACTGCAATGTCCATGAAGAAAGTGATTTGGATGTTTGCTGCCTTAATCGTATTTGCCTGCACAGTTGCCGCTCAGGACCAAACCCCAGCCCAAACCACAAAAACCATACAACACGCGACGATCAAGGCCACTTCGCCGGCATCCGGCGAGGAAATGTACAAGACCTACTGCGCCGTTTGTCACGGCACGGACGGCAAAGGCGGAGGCCCCGCGGCCAGTGCGCTGAAGGTTCCTCCCACCGACCTTACCCTGCTTAGCAAGAACAGCGGAGGCAAATATCCCGCTCTGAAAGTTACCTCCGCCATCCGCGGAGAAGGCGACGTTCCGGCGCACGGAACCAAAGAGATGCCGGTGTGGGGATCGTTGTTTTGGACGATGAGCCACGGGCACGAGGGCGAAGTGCAGCAACGCGTGGCCAACCTGACGAAGTACATCGAATCTTTGCAAGCGAAGTAGTCGGTCTGCTGAATATCCGTGGATAGGATGCAGAGCCGGTTCGGGGCACAAGCGATGGCTTGTGCCCGTTCGTCTGTCGCAGGGTGACCCACCCCTGCGCTTAACGCGGTCTTCGCCGCAAGCGGTTACTCTTTGGGCTTGTATCCGAGCCGAATGGCCTCGTTATAATCCCGCTGCGCGCCCTCCAAGTCGCCCATCGCGAGTCGCAGGTCGCCCCGCCTGTGGTAGGCACCGGCATAGTCAGGCTTGAGCCGGATCGCCTCGGTGTAATCCTGCAGCGCACCCTCCAGGTCACCTTTGGCGCGCCGCGCATCGCCCCGGCTGTCGTAGGCACTAGCAAGGTCGGGCTTGAGCCGAATGGCCTCATTGCAATCCTGCAGCGCGCCGTCCACGTCCCCTTTGGCGAGACGCGCATAGCCCCGGTTGTTGTAGGCGCTGGCATCGTCGGGGTTGAGCCGGATCGCGTCCGTGAAATCCTGCAGCGCGCCCTCCACGTCGCCTTTAGTGCGGCGCGCATAGCCCCGGTTGTAGTAGGCATCGGCATAGTCAGGCTTGAGCCGGAGGGCCTCGTTATAATCCTGCAGCGCGCCCTCCACGTCGCCTTTAGCGCGGCGCGCATTGCCCCGATTGTAGTACGCATCGGCGTCGTCGGACTTGAGCCGGATGGCCTCGCTGTAATCCTGCAGAGCGCCGTCCGCATCGCCTTTGACCCTGCGCGTAACGCCCCGGTTGATGTAAGCATCGGCATAGTCAGGCTTGAGCCGGATAGCGTCGGTGTAAAAGCGCACCTGTTCATCAAAGTCAGCAGCAGCGAGCCCTCGCTCGAACCATTGTTGGGCGGTCAACTCTTCCTTTTGAACCGCCGGAGCCGAGTCAGCCGCAGCCTTCTGTTCTGTCGCGGCTCGTTTTACAGAGGCGGATATAGGGTGCAGCACCGCAGTCAGCGGCACATTGAGGAATCTGTCGCGCAAACGTCCCATGGCCTCCATAAAATACTCTGGCGGGATGCTTAGTCCGTTGTATTTCTTGAGCGCAGCGAGCGTGCCGGTGAGTTGGCTGCCGATTTTAGGCGTACCGAAGTCGAATCCTTCCAGCGTCAGTGGCACGATATTACGCTGGCTGCTCAGGGCAGTCTCTATCTCGCGGCGCAACCAATCTGCCGGGTCGTCGCAACGTTCCAGGGCGGATGGGGTGAGCAGGACAAGGAAATGCGCCCGAGCACTTATATTTCCGAGTATGACGCTCTCGAAGTCGCCACTGGCGATACCGCTGTAATCAATGAATACGTCATAGCCGTTCTGAGTCAAGTTCTGAAAAATGGCGAGCGCCCAAGGGATGTTGGTGCGGCGATAACTGAGGAAAACGGTTTTTTCGACGCGTTCCATACCGCAAACTGATGTCCCTCACGTCGAAGGACGGAATATGGAACAATACCAGAAATCTACTGGGACCGCCGCAACGCTCCGGTACGCCGAAAAACAACTGTCGTCCCGAGTGAAGCGAGGGATCTGGGTGTTTGCGGGCGCCGGCAATTCCGCCGTGGCAGGCAAGAACCGAGATCCCTCGCGTTGCTCAGGATGACAGGTGTTTTCTGGCGAGGCCGTATTTGAAAAAGATCAATCCGCCTGCGCCACCGCCTTCTTGGTTTCTAACGCTGTGGGTGGCTCGCCCTCCCGCGCGTCCACTACTGCGATGGCAACAACGTTGACGATTTCCTCCACTTCGGCGCCGCGAGCCAGCAAATGTACGGGCCGCGCCATACCCATGAGGATGGGACCGAGGATATCGGCGCCGCCGACCGTAGTCAGCAGCTTGTAGGTAATGTTGGCGGAAGAGAGGTCGGGGAACACCAGCACGTTGGCGCCGCCCTTCAGCGAACTGAAAGGATAGGTCTGCTCGAGCTTTTCGGCAGACACGGCGACATCGGCCATAATCTCTCCGTCGACGATCAGAGTGGGGTCGGCCTTATGCAGCAGTTCCACGGCTTTCCGGACTTTGTCACAGAACGGGTGCTTGGTGCTGCCAAAGTTGGAGAAGGAAAGCATGGCCACTCGCGGCACCACATCAAAGCGCCGAGCCTCTTGCGCGGTGCACAAGGCGATTTCCACCAGGTCTTCCGCGGTGGGATCGATATTGACGCTGGTGTCGGCCAGGAATAACAGCTCTCCGTCGCGCGTGATCAGGGGATAGCATCCGGCGACCCTGTGCAGGCCTTCGCGCATGCGGATGATCTGCAGCGCCGGGCGAATGGTGTCTGGAAAGTGCTGACTCACGCCGGAGACCAGGGCATCGGCATCTCCCATGTGAACCATCATGGAGGCGAAAATGTTTGGCTCGTCGATGAGCGTGCGCGCCTCGGTGAGCGTGACGCCTCGACGCTGGCGCAAGCGGAATAGTTCCTGGATATACACCTCGCGAAGAGGAGACGAGGCCGGATCGACGATTTGCGCGTCCTTCAGATCTAAGCCGAGCTCGGTTGCTTTGGCATGAATGGTTCCCGGATTACCTACCAAGATGGGCTTAGCTATTTTCTCTTCCAGGATAGTGTGGCAGGCGCGCAGGATTTTATCGTTGTCGCCCTCGGGGAAAACGACTTGTTTGGGTTTGGCCTGAGCCTTCTGAACCATCATGCGCGAGATTTCGTGGGCTTTGCCCAGACGACGCTCGAGCTGTTCGCGGTATTCGTCAATGTTGACCGGTTCCTGGGCTACTCCGGTTTCCATCGCTGCCTTGGCTACGGCGGACGACTCCCACACCAGCACGCGCGGGTCAAACGGCTTCGGGATCAGATAGTCGGCACCGAACTCCAGGTGTGCCACTCCGTAGGCGCGGCAGACTGAGTCAGGCACATCTTCCTTGGCCAAGTCTGCCAGGGCGTGTGTGGCCGCGAGCTTCATCTCTTCATTAATCACCGTGGCATGCACGTCCAGGGCGCCGCGGAAGATGAACGGGAAGCCCAGCACATTGTTCACCATGTTGGGATAGTCGGAACGGCCGGTGCACATGATGACGTCGGCGCGGCAGGCTCGGGCGTCCTCGTACGTAATCTCCGGGTCGGGATTCGCCATGGCGATGACAATCGGACGGGGCGCCATGGAGCGCACCATGTCCTGCGAGACCACGCCACCGACGGAGAGTCCGAGGAACATATCGGCGCCCACCATAGCCTCGGCCAGCGTGCGCAGCTTGGTGTCTTGCGCGAAGCGGTCTTTGTAAGGATTCATGCCGGCCGTACGGCCTTTGTAAACTACTCCCTTGGTGTCGCAGAGCGTGATGTTCTCGCGCTTCATGCCCAGGCGAACGTAGTGCTCGGCGGTGGCTACGGCCGAGGCGCCGGCGCCGTTGATGACGAGGCGGATTTTCGCGATGTCCTTGCCCGCTACTTCCAGTGCGTTCAATAAAGCCGCTCCGGAAATAATGGCGGTGCCGTGTTGATCGTCGTGGAAGACCGGAATCTTCATCGTCTTCTTCAAAGTCTCTTCGATGTAGAAGCACTCCGGCGCCTTGATATCTTCGAGATTGATGCCGCCAAAGGTGGGCTCGAGCAACTGGCAGACCTTGATGACTTCGTCGGGATCGTGTGAGTTGACTTCAATGTCGAAGACATTCACGCCGGCAAAGCGTTTGAACAGGACGGCCTTGCCTTCCATGACCGGTTTCGCGGCGAGGGCGCCAATGTCTCCCAACCCCAGGACTGCGGTCCCGTTGGTCACAACCGCGACCAGATTGCCGCGGCCCGTGTACTTGAAGGCATCGTGCGGGTTGTGATGGATTTCCATGCACGGAATTGCCACTCCGGGCGTGTAGGCCAGGCTTAGATCGTGTTGGGTGCGGCAAGGCTTGGTGGGAGTGACTTCAATCTTTCCCGGGCGTGTGCCGAAATGATAATCGAGTGCTTGCTGCTTAGTAACTGGCATATATGCTCCTATTCTTATTCTTATTGGCGGCTTGATCCTAGCGCCTGATTTTCGTGACGTCGAAACCTTTTATTGCAAACTGCGTTGCCAATCGTCTGCGGTTCTTCGCGCACTTGGAACTATGACTCCGTCGACCCTAAGCCTGCTGTGATGCGGCTCACCCACTATTGTGAGTTTCGTCGGCGGGCTCCTCTTGTAGCGCCGCCGTCCCGGCGGCTGTCGTGGGGGCGCCCCGCCCCCACCCGCGAGAACAAGATGCGTCGCGACAGCCAGCAAGATGCCGGCGCTACTAAAACGTCGCTTCGAAAAGGCACTGGCAGCGTGGCTGACGCCACGCCTTTCAAAGCCCTAATCTCCGCTCAGGATTCTCCAGGCCTCGCGGCCAGTGACCATTACGTGCTGCACACTCTTGACCGCCTTCATGTACTGCGCACGTTCGAAGGCGGAGGGGTTCGGGCAGCGAATCTGACTCATGCTGCCCTTCATTTGCTGAACTGAATCGTACTCGTGCTTTTCCATCCACAGCCGCAAGCCATCTTCGATATACCGAAGATGGTTGATGCCGTTGCGCAGCAGGGTGGAGCAGAGCATGGTGACGTCGGCGCCGACCATCAATAATTTGATCACATCCTCCGGGCCATGCACGCCGCTGGTGGCTGCCAGGCTGGCGCGGATGCGACCATACAGGATCCCGACCCAGGTCAGCGGAAGCCGCAGCGCTTGCGCAGTGCTGAGCAAAACGTTCGGTTGGATTTCCAATTCATCGAGGTTGATGTCTGGTTGATAGAAGCGATTGAACAGCACCAGCCCGTTGGCGCCAGCTTCGTCCAGCCGCTTGGCCATGTTGGCCATATTGCTGAAAAACGGGCTGAGCTTGACCGCGACGGGAATTTTTACCACCGACTTCACGGCCTTGAGAATGTCAATGTATTGCTGCTCTACTGCGATAGAGGTTAGCTCGGGATCGGTGGGAATCCAGTAGATGTTGCATTCCAGCGCGTCCGCGCCCGCCTCCTCGATCAGCTTGGCGTACTTAGTCCAGCCGCCGACGGTGGTGCCGTTGAGGCTGGCGATAATCGGCATCTCGATACCGCTTCCTTGGCGCGGCGGATGTGATTCAGATATCCGTCGGGGCCCAAGTGGAATTCAGCCGGCTGAGGAAAAAACGAAGCTGCCTCGGCGAAACTGTCCGTCCCCTCCGTCAGATGGTGTTCCAGTTCGAAGCTTTCCTGCCGCAACTGCTCCTCGAACAGCGAGTACAACACCACGGCGGATGCGCCTGCGTCTTCGAGGTGGCGGATGCCGTCGAGCTCTTGCGAGAGGGGCGATGCTGAAGCCACCAAGGGCGTGCGAAGCCGCAAACCCAGGTAAGTAGTGTTGAGGTCGATCATCATTCCTCCTCGTGCGCGGGAGACGTTGCCAGCAACGCCTCTACCGCCGCCTTACGTTTTCTTTGCCGCCGCAGCTAGCGGCGTCTCGGTTTGCTGTGGCGTCTTGGCCGGTTCTTTACCGTTTTTCCGCTGCGCCAGATATTCATAGAAGTGAAAGCGGGTCTCTGCGTCATGCTGCGCTTCATGCCACAGTAGCTTGGCCTCGTCCGGGTTACTCTTGGTGAGCATCTTGAAGCGCGTTTCCATGGTCAGATAATCCGCGACTTTGCGCGTCGGCGTGCGAGAATCGAGGATCAGCGGGTTTTCGCCCTGGGCGGTTCGTTCGGGGTTGTAGCGATAGAGCAGCCACTGTCCAGAATCGACGGCCGCTTTTTGATTCGACATTGCCGTGGTCATGTTGATGCCGTGCGCGATGCAATGCGAGTACGCGATGATGAGGCTGGGTCCGTTATAAGCCTCGGCTTCCAGAAATGCCTTCAGCGTGTGCTCATCTTTTGCGCCCATGGCTACACTGGCGACATAAATGTTGCCATAGCTCATGGCGATGAGGCCCAGGTCTTTTTTGGGGCCGGGCTTGCCGCCGGCGGCAAATTTCGCCACCGCAGCGCGCGGCGTTGACTTGGACGCCTGACCTCCCGTGTTGGAGTAGACCTCCGTATCGAGCACCAGCACGTTGACGTTGCGCCCGCTGGCCAGCACGTGATCGAGACCGCCGTAGCCGATGTCATAAGCCCAACCGTCTCCACCGACAATCCAAATACTTTTCTTCACCAGCAGGTCGGCGACCGCGAGCAGTTGCTTGGCATCCATGGAATCGACGCCGCGCAGTTTTTCTTTTAGCAAGTCTACGCGCTGGCGTTGTTCGTAAATGTCGGCTTCGTCTTTCTGCGGAGCGGAGAGAATCGCGGTAGCCAACTCTTCCCCGATCGTTCCCGCCACGCGTTTAACCAACTCCTGCGCGAACTCGGTCTGCTTATCGATGGAAAGCCGGAAGCCCAGGCCGAACTCCGCGTTGTCTTCGAAAAGAGAATTCGACCAGGCGGGTCCGCGGCCGGCGGCGTTCTTCGTCCACGGCGTAGTGGGCAGGTTGCCGCCATAAATCGACGAGCATCCCGTGGCGTTGGCTATGATTGCGCGATCGCCAAACAGTTGCGACATCAGCTTGAGGTATGGAGTCTCCCCGCAACCAGAGCAGGCGCCCGAGAACTCGAACAGCGGTTCCTGAACTTGCTGCTGGCGGATGTTGGTGACTTTAATGTTGCGGCGATCCAGTTCCGGAATCTTGAGAAAGAAATCCCAGTTATCGCGCTCGGGTACGCGCAGGGGAGGCTGCGGCACCATGTTGATTGCCTTGAGCCGCGTTTCGGCTTTGTTCTTGACCGGACAAACTTCGACGCAAATGCCGCACCCAGTGCAGTCTTCGGGCGCCACTTGAATCGTATATTTGAGCCCTTGCCATTCTTTGTCGCGGCTCTCGGTCGATTTAAAAGTGGCCGGAGCGCCTTGCAGCTCTTTCGTGTCGTAAACCTTGATGCGGATAACGGAATGCGGACAAACCATGGCGCATTTTCCGCACTGGATGCAAATCTTCGGATCCCAGGTAGGAATTTCGAGCGCCAGGTTGCGCTTCTCCCATTTCGCAGTTCCGGTAGGGAAAGTGCCATCTGCTGGAAATGCGCTGACCGGCAATTCGTCGCCGCGACCTGCATAGATCACGCCCAGCACGTCGCGCTCGAATTCCGGCGCTGAGGGAGAGAACGGTGGCGGCATCTCAATCGCGCTGCTGAGTTCCGCGGGAACTTTCACTTCGAACAAGTGAGCCAGAGTTTCTTCCACGGCTTTCATGTTCTTCTGCACGATCTCTTCGCCCTTGCGGCCGTAAGTGTCGCGAATCGATTTGCGAATCGCCTCAATCGCCTGATCCCCGGGCAGAACCGCGGAGATGGCGAAGAAGCACACCTGCAAAATAGTGTTCATGCGGCTGCCCATGCCGGTGTCGCGCGCCACTTCGTAGGCGTCGATCACGTAAAACTTCGCACGCTTCGAAATGAGCTGCTCTTGAACCGGGCGCGGGAGATGGTCCCAAACCTCATCCTTCCCGAACGGGCTGTTGAGCAGGAATGTGCCCCCGGGAACCAGGGCGCTAAGCATGTCGTAGCGCTCGAGAAAAATCCATTGGTGGCAAGCGACGAAATTGGCCTTTGAAACCAGGTAACTGGAGCGAATGGGCTGCGGCCCGAAACGCAGGTGCGAAATGGTTGCCGCGCCCGACTTCTTCGAGTCGTAGACAAAGTAACCCTGAGCGTAGTTGTCGGTGTTCTCGCCGATGATTTTGATCGAATTCTTGTTGGCGCCGACAGTGCCGTCCGCGCCTAAACCGTAGAACATGGCCCGCACAACATTGTCAGGCTCGGTCGAAAACTCGGCGTTGTACGACAAACTGGTATGGCCGAGGTCGTCGTGGATGCCAATGGTGAAGTGATCTTTAGGCGGATCCGCTTTCAGATTGTCGTAGACCGCCTTGACCATTGCCGGGGTGAACTCCTTGGAGGAAAGTCCATAGCGTCCCCCCACAACCGTTGGAGCAGTTTTCCGCGCGCTGCCGTCGCGTTTCACTCCTTCGTGAAGCGCATTCACCACGTCGAGATAAAGCGGTTCGCCAATCGCTCCCGATTCCTTGGTGCGATCAAGGACGGCGATCTTCCGCACGCTTGCCGGCAAGGCTTCCAGGAACGCCTGCACCGGGAAAGGACGATACAGATGCACTTTCAGCAACCCCAGCTTTTCGCCTCGCGCGTTCAGATACTCGACCGTTTCGTGAGCGACTTCTGCGCCCGAGCCCATTATCACAATGACGCGCTCAGCATCGGGCGCGCCCACGTAATCCACCAAATGATAGGAACGGCCCACCGTCGAGGCGAACTTGTTCATTACGGACTGAACGATTTCCGGGCAAGCATCGTAGTAAGAGTTGGCCCGTTCGCGCATCTGGAAGAACACATCCGGATTCTGCGCCGTCCCGCGCAAAACCGGATGATCGGGCGAGAGCGCGCGCTGGCGATGCTCGAAAACGCGATCCATATTAATAAGCGCGCGCATATCATCTTCGGCCAGCATTTCAATCTTGTTGACTTCATGCGAGGTACGGAAGCCGTCGAAGAAATGCAGGAAAGGAATACGCGACTCGAGGGCAGCGGCGTGCGCGATCAGGGCCATGTCCATGGCCTCTTGCACGGAATTCGAGCTCAGCATGGCGAACCCGGTCGCACGGCAGGACATGACATCCGAATGGTCGCCGAAGATCGAAAGCGCGTGGGTCGCGAGCGTGCGCGCCGAAACATGGAACGCAGTCGGCGTAAGCTCTCCGGCTATCTTATTCATGTTCGGAATCATCAGCAGCAGGCCCTGGGAGGCGGTGAACGTAGTGGACAGTGAGCCGGTCTGCAGCGCTCCGTGCACAGCTCCGGCAGCTCCGCCTTCGCTTTGCATTTCGACTACATGCGGTACGGTGCCCCAGATGTTCTGGATTTTCTGCGATGCCCACTCGTCCGCCCACTCGCCCATATTCGAGGAAGGAGTAATGGGATAGATCGCAATTACTTCATTGACCCGGTAGGCGACGTAGGCCACCGCTTCGTTTGCATCCATGGTCTTGAACTTGCGCTTCATGATCAACCGCCTGTCCTTATATACAAATGCTTTGCAAATACTTAGTTCACACTGTGATGGCATAAGCATGGACGAACTCCGCGCTACGCGCAGCAAGACACGTCACAGAGTCTTGTGATGTGCGTCACAAATGTTTCTGTGAGCGAGATCACAACAGCCTGTGCCTCGCAGCACAGCCAAGCGTTTGATCGGGGCGGACACTGGCTTCAGACGGTACCGGCTCAATTGCCTGTGGGTTGCGCAAGATGCGAACCCCGGCAGCGAGCCTGGCCCGATGGCCGTCACAAAAGGGTGTTACAGGAGGCTAGTCATGCTCTCACCATACGGAATGGAGATTGTGGAAAGCTGTCTGACATGTAAGCTGCGCGCGGACCGGATCTTTTGCAATCTGCCGGCTACCGCGTTGCACACATTTGAGGGCATCAAGTACGCGACTGCTTATCCCCAGGGGGCCGTGCTGTTTGTGGAAGGGCAGGTGCCACGCGGCATCTTTGTTCTCTGTAAAGGCAGTGTAAAGCTGTCCATTAACTCCCCGAACGGCAGAACCATGATCGTGAAACTTGCCGAACCCGGGGAAGTACTAGGGCTTAGCGCCACCATCTCCGGCAAACCTTACGAGGTAACCGCGGAGACGCTGGACCCGTGCCAGGTTAACTTCGTCAAGCGCGATGACTTCCTTCGCTTCCTCAAGGATGATGTGGAGGCCTGCTTCAAAGTGGCCGAGCAGTTAAGCGAGAAGTATCACAATGCTTGTCAGGAAGTGCGCTCGCTGGGACTGTCCCACTCCGCCGCCGAGAAATTGGCGAACCTGCTGCTGGAATGGAGTTGCAAGAACAACGAATCCTCCAAAGCGGAGCCGCGGTTGAAGCTCAGGCTCACCCACGAAGAAATCGCGCAGATGATCGGAACCTCGAGAGAGACGGTCACCCGGCTGTTTGCCGATATGAAGAGGCATCAGATCGTGCAGTCGAAAGGCTCGACCCTGGTAATTCGCAACACGGCAGCGCTGCGCGAGATTGCAAACCATAACTAGCCGCACGCTCGCACATCAGCGGCACAGCGCGGGCATTCCTGCCCGCGTTTCGTTCGCTATTCCCGCCTAATGGAGGACGGGCGTCTCGCCCGTCCTCCCGGGCGAGGACGCCCGTCCTCCATTGTCAGCGACTTACCCATCGTGACGTCCATCACAATTTCCGGTGACGATAATCACCGCGAGCCCATTCGTACTCCTCTATGGTTACGCCTAGGGTGAGCGACAAAACCCAGGTTCAAGCTAGAGAGGGAGGTCGCATATGGCTTCAGCAAACGGCAACGGGCAGCATGCAAATCAAGCATCCCAAAACAAGCCACGATTGATTTTCTGGGAGTTGACCAAAGGATGCAATCTGCGCTGCATCCATTGCCGGGCCAGTGCTACTGAACTGAGTTCGCCAGAAGATCTTTCCACCCAGGCTGCGCGCGATATCATCGATCAGATTGCCGAGGTGTCCACTCCTATCCTGGTGTTGAGCGGTGGTGAGCCACTGTTCCGCTCGGATATTTTCCAGTTGGCACGGTATGGCACGGACAAAGGTCTGCGCGTGGCTCTGGCCACGAATGGCACGCTGGTCACCAAGCACGTCGCGCAGATGATCGTCGACAGCGGCGTGCGCCGCGTGGCCATCAGCCTGGACGGCGCCGACGCGCTTACCCACGACAGTTTTCGCGGCATTCCCGGCGCCTTCGATGCCGCCATTGCCGGTTTCCGCAATCTGAAAAATCTGGGCATGTCCGTGCAGATCAACACCACCATCGCCCGCCACAATGCCCATCAGCTTCCGCAGGTGCTGGAGCTGGCCAAGTCGCTGGGAGCCGATGCGCTGCACACGTTCCTGTTGGTCCCGGTAGGTTGCGGCGTGGATATCGCAGCCGAGCAGATGGTTCCACCGGAAGAATACGAGCGCATGCTGAACTGGTTCTACGATCGCTCGCTCGAAGGTGGCATCGAGTTGAAGGCAACTTGTGCGCCCCATTACTTCCGCGTGGTTCGCCAACGACGGGTCGCCGAACGCCATTCCGAGGCAGCGGCCCAGGCCGCGCATCCAGTACAGGAAGCGGTTCCAGCTCCGAAGCATAATGGTTCGCCGCATATCGGGCCCACTGAGATGGCAATGCCCGGCTCAACCGGAATTGAACTGAAACCTCATGGCATCGGACATGCCGTGGGACACCCCGGAACGCATCCTTCCGACATGAACGCCATGACCAAGGGATGCCTCGCCGGAACTGCAGTATGTTTCATCTCTCATCAGGGCGAAGTCTATCCCTGTGGATATCTGCCGGCCCTGGCTGGCGATCTGAAAAAACAATTATTCGCCGACATCTGGCAAGACTCAGTGGTGTTTAATCAACTGCGCGATGTCAACAATCTGAAGGGCAAATGCGGCTGCTGCGAGTTCCGCAACATCTGCATGGGCTGCCGCGCACGCGCCTATGCGGCCACCGGCAACTATCTCGACGAGGAGCCATTCTGCGTCTACCAGCCGCGGGCGACAAGTCTGAAAGAGAAGACCACGGCATTGGTAGAAGTCACACGTTAGGCAGGACATTTACCACAGAGACCCAAATAGGCACACAGAAAATCGTCGTAACCGTCAGAGTCAAGTCGAATGCCATCAATGGTTTTCGCATTTGCTCTCTCTGTGCCTCCGTGTCTCTGTGGTGAAATGCATCAGGGGCCAAAAGACGCGGCCCAGCGTTATATGCCACAATTTGGCCTCTCGAATCTCCTCGATTCCTGATCGAAACTAACCTAACTCAATGAAAACAAATGTCGATTACTGCCAGGGTGCAAGACCCTTCTTTGGCAGCGAGCATGCCTTGCATAGGGGGTAGTCTGCAGGAGATGACGTCGTGGAACCCTCTCTCATGGTTGTAGGCCTGAATTACCGGACGGCCCCGGTGGCTGTGCGGGAGCACTTCTGGATCAGCGAAAATCGGCGCTGCGAAGCCCTGGTCCATTTATCCCGGGCCGAAGGCATTGAAGAAGTCATTGTGATGGCCACCTGCAACCGCACTGAGTTTTGGTTGTGGGCCAACGACGTGACCCTGGCCGCCAACTCGGTCATGCGGCTGCTCGGCGCTGAATATGGACTCAAGCTGTGCGAGTGGAAACACTTCTATCGTTTGCTGGATGAAGTCGCCCTCCTTCATATTTTCCGGGTCGCATCCAGCCTCGACTCCATGGTAGTCGGCGAGCCCCAGGTCGTATCTCAGGTGAAACAGGCTTGGCAGCAAGCCCAAAAGTTGTCGGCAACAGGCCGCTTTCTCGATGCTGTCCTGCAGAAGGCACTCAACGTTTCCAAGCGCGTGCGCACGGAGACAGCGATTGGCAACGCGCCGGTTTCGATTCCCTACGCTGCCGTGGAACTCGCCCGCCAGATTTTCGGCACGCTCAAGGACAAGAAGGTGCTCCTGCTGGGAGCGGGCAAGATGAGCGAGCTCTCCGCCCGCGGGTTGCTCAACCACGGCGCCAGCTCCGTCCGCGTGATCACCCGCACCCTCGAGCACGCCGATGAGTTGGCGGCAAAACTGGGTGGGGTTGCGACCCCGTTTGAGGAGCGCTGGCAGCACATGGCGGAGGCCGACATTATTATCAGCTCGACATCCTGCCCGCATACGATTCTCAGCCGCGAGGAAGCCGAACTCATGCTTCGCGGGCGCAAGGACAAAGATCATCCTCTGGTCATCGTCGATATTGCCATGCCCCGCGACATCGACTCTGCGGTGCGCGATGTCAAAGGCATTTTCCTCTACGATCTTGACGACCTGGAAAACGTGGTCGACCACAATGCGGGCGAGCGCGAAGCTGCCGCCGCCGAAGCCAAGAAGATTCTGCAGGCCGAAGCGCAAGGTTTTCGCCGCAAGCTGATGGCGGAACGAGTGGTGCCGACCATCGTAGCAGTGCGCCTGCGGCTGGACGAGATTTGCCGGCAAGAACTGGATTCCTTTCGACAAGAGAACGGACCGTTCTCTAAGGACCAGGACGAAATGTTAAACGCAGTCATGTCCCGGATGACGCAGAAAATCGCCGGGTCCCTGGCCCGTGAACTGAAGGACCTTCCAGAAAAGGTGCAGCAGGAACAGATGACCACTGCCTTGCAGCGGCTGTTCCACCTGCAAACCGCCCAAACGGCGCTTGCCGGCACCAGACCCTGAAAGGAATAGCAAGGCATCGAGACAACAGATTCAGCCCTCGCTAATGTGGCGAAGTTGCGTCGGGGATGACCTGGAAAACTTGCACCCGAGCATTCTCCGTATCCGCGATGTAAATGCGGTTACTCGCATCGACCCACAATCCTCGCGGAGATAGAAACTCTCCACTCCTGCTGCCGGATTGCCCAAACGCACCCATTGCTGTTCCGTCCGGTTTGTAGATGCCGACCATGGACGTGGCAACATAACTGATGTAGATGTTCCCATCGCGATCCACAGCCAACCCGTTGTCTCGATCTATGCTGGCAGCAACCCGATAACAACCAATGCGATTGCCATCGAAATCCAAGACTTGAATTCGAGATCGTTCCTTGTCCAGCACCACAATTCCGTGATCGCTCACCGCGATCTGCGTCGGAGCTACAAATTCTCCGTTGCCATTTCCGCTCCTGTCCCTGCCTACACGTTTGAGAACGTTGCCTTGCAGATCGAGAATGAAAACGAAATTGCGTGGCGTGTCGGTGAGATATAAACGGCCTGCCTTCCGGTCAATGGCAATTCCGGTTGGGCGTTCATACATATTCTCGCCACGGAACATTCCAATGTAGCGGACGAATTGCCCGCGCTGGTTATACACCAGCACTATTCCCCGCGCGGAATCGGCAATATAAATGTTGTCTTCGGCATCTACTGCGACGCCGGCAGGCAGCCGCAGTCTGCGGCCTTGATCGCCCAGAATACTGAAAGAAGTCTTGCCGCTTGGGTCAAGTACATGTACCGCCCGCAGGCCAGGGTCGCTGATGATGACCCGCAGCATGGAGTCGGTGGTCACTTGATGCGGCGCCCCCATCACCCTGCCTGGCCCATATACAGCGGTCACTACTGCATCGCGCATGCTTGCAAAACTGGACTTTGGTTGCACAAGTTTTGTGGCATAGGCCGGGGGCTCGAAATCCTCCACAATCCTGCGCTGGGGAAGAAGCATCCACGAAGGAGCTCCGGTCCGCCCAGCCGATTCTTCGCCAAGAACGGAAGTGGACCGAGAGTTTGAACTCAGCGCTTCAAAAGCCCGCGTGAAGTTCGTCGACTTCTGGTATTTTGCATTGGCGCAAAATGTTCCAAGATATTCCAGTTTGCGGCCGCTTCCCAGGCTCAATCGCGGGAAGGCGCGAACATGCTGCGTGGGCGCCTCAAGCGCCAACGGCAGGTACAGGCCCGGCGGAGATGAGGCCGATTCCTCCCCCGTTTCGCTGAGCGCGGATTGCGTCATGGCGACCAACAGCGCAAGCCCAAGTGCAATCCGCAACTCAACCCCTGCCGCGCGCGCGTTTATAGGAAAAAGGGAACTGCAAAAATGCCGTTTGCTGGGCATGGGCTTAACCTCCTCCCATGCATGTCAGAACGAAAAAAGCAAGAGGACGGGGAATCCTCTGCGAAGTGCCACAGCAATTCTCGCTCCTCCGTTCAGCGCCTGTCAGTGACCAATGGTGCACAGCAACGTGACAATTGACGCATTATGGGGGACGGGCGTCTCGCCGGTCAGTGGGCCGCTACAAACAAGAAAAAGCCCTCGAAGCTTTCGAGGGCTTGAAATCCGCTAACACGCACCCACGTTACTCTCGAACCGAAGATGGAACGCCGGCCTTGCGGGCGTCCTCCTGCAGGTCATCGAGTTGCTGTTTGGCGGCATCGGCGGCTTTTTTCTTTTCCTCGATCATCTTCTTATAGTCCGCGTCGTCCTTGTCCCATGCGCCCGAAGTCCGCAGTTTGTTGCCGACATCGGCATAGGCCGCGGACTGGCGCAACTGGTACTCGCGTTGCTCCTCATCTACTTCATGCGCCAGCTGATCTGTTTTCGCTTTCTGCGAAGCAATCTTTTCCTTCCAGGCGTCGAAGGTCTTCTGCCGGTCCTCCGGTGACTCTCCCGGCTTGATCTGAGGCGGCTTTTCATCGGCTTTCTTGCCTGCCTGCCCCGCCTCCGGCCCGCCATTCGCCGCGTTTTGCGACTGGTCGCCGCTACCGGCCTGGCTATCCCCCGACCCCGTTGCGGTGCCGACCACGCTCAGCGTATCGTTCATGGGCAAGTTATCGTTATCAAACTGCTTTGCCGTTGCCGGTTTCTTGTCCTTGCGCACGGCTCGGGCATAGTCCCCCAAAGGCTGTTGCTGCGTAGTCGAATTTTGCGCGCCGGCAAAAGACGCCATCATTCCCGCTAGAACCATTGCTGCAATCCAAACATGTGTGATGCGTTTCATAGTTGTGTCATCCTCCGTGCCGCCGCCTGCAATCTTCACAGGCGTTGGCCTTGATGGAACTTAAACTCCGGCAGCCTTCGCGGTCTTTGCGCCCGCCAGGAAACCGCCAATCGTGTGATCCAGATCGGCCGCTTCCGAGACAATATCGACGGCCAACTGCCGCACCAGCGTCGGATCGCGGCTTACCGCCAGTTGCTGCGCGTAACTGGAAATTGTCGCCAGCGAATTGCGCAGCGCCAGCGCCATCTCGCCCGACATTTCTCCGCGCAGATCCTGCAGCCTCCGGATCAATGCGAATTCTGTCTTATCCGTGATCAGGCAAGCCGCGCCCAGGGTCTCACCCGAAGGCGCGAACACCGGAGAAACCGTAATCTCGAGAATGCGTTGTTCGCCCCCGGGAGTAACGTAATCCGCTTCCGTTCTTCGTGACCCGCATTGCTCTCGCAAACTGGCTTGCACCGCGCCTGCCAGCTTCTCCCGCAAGCCTGACGACTGCGAGTCTAGCGAGGAAGGCGCGCTCAGCGTCGCCTCGCGAAATATTTCGCTCACGCTCATTCCTACCGGAGAAGCAAATCCGAGAATGTTCTTGGCCGCGGCATTGGCCGTGCGCACCAAGCCATTCGTGGTCAAAAACAGAACCCCACTCGAAAGGTTCGAAAGCACTGCCGCGCTGATATTTTCCGAGGTCTTGGCCCGCCGCCGCTCCACCTGTTGCACGCTCAGCAATTCATGCTTCTGCTGCTTCAGTTGCTGGATCACCGCATTGTAAGTGTGCATGGGGAACTGCTCGAACTCGGGAACGCTGTCGATGGCGAAAGAATCCTGCGTGAGTATGCGCCGCATACGCCGCAGCAGCAGGGTCGCCACCCAGAACCCAAAGGCCATGACAAACAGCACGATCGCCATGCGAACCACCATGGGGTTGCTGAGCAGCTTCACAGCAACCTCCAGTACCAGCGAAAAAACTGGTCGCCAAAGAACGAAGCAACTATGGCCATCGTGCCCAGGAACACTCCGAACGGCATGGGAAACCGCCGCAGCGCAATGCTCGCCGACTCCCACCCATGACGCCGCGCCAGGCCCGCCGGTTCATGATGCCGTACCATGCGGCGCCGCGTGCGCTTGATCCACACCACCAGCACCGTCCAAAGTCCAGCCAGCGATCCCACCACCGACGCGCTGAACAGGGTAAAAATAGTCAGGCGAATTCCCAGGAATGCGCCCACCATCGCCATCAGCTTGACGTCGCCAAAGCCCATGCCCTCGACCCCGCGTGCCCGCAGATAAATCGCTCCCGCCCCGTAGATGAACGATGCTCCCACCGCTGCTCCCATCAGCGCCTGCAGCAACGAAAGCCAAGCATTGGAAGCATTGGCCGCGGGCTCGTAAATCAAGCCAAACAGCATTCGTGAAAGCAGATCGTTAACCGGAACCACCAGGCTGAACAGCAATCCCAGGACAAGTCCCGGCAGCGTCAATTTGTCGGGCAGAAGCTGCGTCTCGGCGTCAGTAAAGATCAAGCCCAGCAGCAGGAATCCGAAAACACAATATTTCAGTGTGGCCAGGGTGAATCCAAAGTACGCGTAGCAGGCCAGAAACAACGCCCCCGTGAGCAACTCAACCACGAGATAACGCGGCGAAATCCGAGCCTTGCAGTCCCGGCACCGTCCCCGCAGGATCAGCCAGCTCAGCACAGGAACATTGTCATAAAAGCGGATCGGCCGCTCGCACTTCGGACAAGCCGAACCCGGCCGAATCACCGACAAATCCCGCGGCAACCGGTAGATACACACGTTCAGGAAGCTGCCAAATGCCAGCCCCAACGCAAAAATCGCCAATCCGTATGCAGGATCCACCGTTCGCCTTACCCACCCTTGCCAGATTTATGCTGGTTTCACCCCGATTATACGGTGCTTCCCGCGCCGGACCGAGGTACCAAAGGTACTGTACGGAAGGACAATGGCTAGGGGCTGCAGGGGCAACTCGTGACGATGGAGGCCGGGCGTCTCGCCCGGCTGGGTTGGCAATCGGGATGGATGAACGGGATTTTTCATGGGCAGAATATTTTCTTCCTTCTGGTAAACTGTGCCAATGTAGGCGCGGGCGTCCTCGCCCGTGCAGACCTCGACTAAATCTGCACACGTGGAGTTGGTCTACTGCTTTCAACGGCTCCCGGCAAGGAGTTCACCCGATAAAATCACCCCGCGCGGGCGCGAATATCAGCTCTATCGTTTTCATAGGCAGGAAAAGACGATTCGGGTGATCCGGAAGCTCAATGAAGCCGTAGTTCTTGTAGAAAGTTTTGGCCCGCTCATCCTTCGCGTCCGTGACCACCGCCGTTGAAGCAATGATCTTGCTTTGATGAAGGGCCTGTCTTAACGCGTGC
Organism: uncultured Acidobacteriota bacterium; assembly: GCA_963696635.1. Lineage (GTDB taxonomy): Bacteria > Acidobacteriota > Terriglobia > Terriglobales > Acidobacteriaceae > JABDBE01. The sequence goes on along the minus strand of CAVOKX010000010.1, from coordinate 69,835 downwards.
ATGAGAAGCAGTTCTCCGATACCCCGTCCCTTAAAGGTGATACTTCGCGCCAAGCACCCCAGTAGAGTTGCTGGAAGTTCTTTGTACTTCGGGAGACGAAGCTTGTGGATTATCTCCGTGGGCACGCTGCCGGCATCAACCGCATATTGCGACAGGCTGTAGTATCCCGCTATGGTTTTGCCGTCCGGGGTGAGAACAAACACCGCCGCGACGCTGTTCTTCATATCCTGGCCGGCCTGTTGCCTGATATATGCGGTCAGAGCTTCGTGCTCGCATGAAAAAGCCGCTCGATCATGTTTCTTCTTGTCGAACGGCTCAATCAAGAACTTGGCCGATGGACTTCCTGACAATCAGCCGACCTCTTGCCGCAATCGGCGCGCGGCGGCGATCGCTGCAGCATTCGGTTTCGGAGGGTTCAGAAGCGTCTCGAAAAACATCTTTCTGGACCGCTCGGCAAGCGTCAGAGTCTCGCTCTCGGCAATGATTCGATGAGCCGCATCCGTGATAGTTGTTCTCAGAAAATCTGTAACTGAAACTCCACGAAGACCGGCTGCGGTCTCGATCAGATCCTTCTCCTTGCGACTCAATCGAGCATCGAGTCTCTCGCTCCTTTTTGCGGCGTATCCTGCTGGGGCCATCTCAACATCTCCTGTAAACATTGTACGGCAGTTTGCCACACAATGCAAATAACCGCACAACACGCCCGAATAAAATCTGGGACCAAAAGATGGACCGTTCTTTCTTGTTGACGCGATGCCCAATACGAGATAATCTTTGGTTGCACTAAATTATCTGGAAGATAATATTGATCTTTGACAACCTGACTGAGGGTTTATGGAGGACGGACGTCTCGCGAGCCTGCCTTGAGCGAAGTCGAAGAGTCCAGCCGGGCGGGAACGCGCAGCCTCCATAAACCGGAAAGCCCGACAATCTGCTTATCGCCAGTTCCCAAGCAAGTCCCAGAACGGGACGCGGGCACTGTGTCGAGCGGCCGTAACTCCCATGTTCTCTGGATTTTGCGTGTAACTCCTTTAAACTCAAAGATCTAGCACATAGTGATAAAATAACTCGTTTGTTTTTAAGATTTTGCGCACGAAGAGGGGGAGGGGGGTACCTCAGTACTAGAAAGTAAACTCCGTCCCAAAACGGGAAGCGGGAGCACGGAGCAAGCTGCGCGGTAAGAGGCAGGCTTTCAGCCCGGTGCTGCGATGACACTCTAAGGCCTCCGCTCGGCGGTGACGTGTAAAATGCTAGTTATGTCATTCAACGGATCAGGTCCCGGCTCGCCTCGCAAAGCAAAGATCACTCCTCCCGAGGAAACCTCGCAGGAAGCCGCGTATTTGAAGTCGCTGGGCGAAAAGCAGAAGCCGGTCAGCATCAAGCTGGCCGACGGCGAAGTCGTCCAGGGCTGGATCGAATACTATGACAAGAACATGGTCAGGGTGACGCGCGAGGATGGCCCTAATCTCTTCATCTTTAAACACGAAATTATGTACATCGCGGAGGACGGCGCCAAACGCAGGTGACGGTACGAATTCGCATGCGACGAGCCTCCCACGCTGAATGAGATCTTCCTCACCTAGCCACGACTTCGTCCCAGCCATGGCGGAGATTGCGCGCGAAGCGGGCGCGCTGCTGATGGACTACTTCCGCCAACATGTCAAAGTGGAATACAAAGGCGAGGCCGACCTGGTTACGGTGGCAGATCGGAAGTCCGAGGCGCTGATCCGCGACCGGCTTCGCCAACAGTGGCCCACCTTTGACATACTGGGCGAAGAAGGCGGATTGCTGGACACCGGCAGTGATTATCGCTGGTACGTCGATCCCCTGGATGGAACCACAAATTTCGCGCACGGTTTTCCGGTGTTTTGTGTTTCCATCGGGCTGGACTTTAAGGGAAACCGGATCGCGGGCGTGATCTACGATCCAACGCGGGACGAATTGTTCACGGCGGAGCAGGGAAGCGGCGCCTACCTGAACGAGGAACCAATTCATGTCTCAAAAATCGCGAATTTGGCGGAGTGCCTGGTGGCGACCGGATTCCCCAGCCACAAACGCCATAAGAATCCGAATATATTTTTTTACCACCAGATCACGTTGCACACCCACGGAGTGCGGCGCGCGGGCTCAGCCGCGCTTGATTTGTGCTACGTGGCGTGCGGCCGCTTGGACGGATTCTGGGAGTTCAATCTGAATCCCTGGGACACGGCGGCGGGTGTGCTGATCATCCAGGAAGCGGGCGGAAAGGTCAGCGACTTTAAGGGTGGGCCGTTCCAACTCGACAGCCGCGAAACTCTGGCCTCGAACGGGCTCGTGCATCGGGCATTGCTCAACGAAATCGAACAGGTTTTCAGCGGAAACGATCTGGAGCCGTTGCCGGACCTGCACAGTTTCAAAAGATCGTCAGGAAATTAATTCGATGCTCTCGATGTGGAACGTATGCTTATCGGCATCCAATCTGCCGACGACCAATACTTGTTTGTCCTGATACCGCTTCGCCCGGTCCTGATCATCAAGTTGATAAGTCGTCGTATCCCCAGCCTTGAGGACGTACTTTTCACCCTGCCGAAGGATAATTCCCGTGATCCTTTGCCTCGACGCCTCCGGCTGATCCTGGGAATCTCGCGGCTGTCCAGCTTGCTGATCGGGCTGTGACTGCGACTCAGGCAGCGGCACCGGCTCCTGCAGATGGGACCACGCGACCAACTCGCACCCCAGGGCGTCGGGCGTGACGTTGGGACAGGGCTGCGCCCCGTCCTGTGCCAAAGCCAACGACGCCATAGCCAGAAACAAACCCAACCCAAGCAGCATGTGTGTTTCGGGTTTCATATTCTATCTGCCTCCGAAGAAAGAACGCGCTTCGCGGAAGCGATACACGGGGTTCAGGCAACTGCATTGCCATAACAAGATCATTTCGTTTCACTGCGTAATTTCTATCTGCGTGGATCTCGTGAAATTCCTACGCGCTTCGGATGCCAAGTTGTCCTACAGTGTTTCCTGTACATCCACATCGCACGCAACGTCGTTCTCGCAGATGCAGTGCAGTTTTTGCACAATGTGGTTCAAACAGTAAGCAGGAACGAAATGGCTACGTGCGGATGCGCAGGAATATTGCTGGGTCACGCAAGGGTCTACTCGTTGGGCGCCAGCAGTCGCCCAACGATGCGAGAGCGGAATTGAGGTCAGGCTGCTGAGTTTTCCGTCGGATTCTGGAACGTTGCCGGAACTTGTACCTGAATAATGTTGTTCTTCACTGCGTATACAACCAAGTCCCGGATCGAATGAAAGCCGAGTTTCCGCATTATGTTGCTGCGATGAGTTTCGGCTGTTTTTGTACTCAAATTGAGCACAACCGCCACTTCCTTCGAACTCTTTCCCTCGGCGAGGAGTTGAATAACCTCCCGCTCGCGCGCTGTCAGTTTTGGCAGCCTTGGAGGTTGGCCATTCGACCCGTTATGGCCCCGGTCGAGAAAGCCTGCGAGCACCATGTCGTTGACCCGGGGAGTAAAGAACATGCGGTTGCGCTGCAGCGCCTCCACGGCAGAAACGAGGTCGCGAGCAGCGTCCGATTTCAAAACAAACCCACGAGCCCCCGCGTCCAGAGCCTCTCGTATGACCTGGTCCGAATCGGTGATGGTCAGCACGATGACCTTGCAGTGCGGGTCATGCTGTGTCAACTGCCGGGTCGCAGCCAGACCATTGAGGTTTGGCATGCCGACATCGAGGATCACCACATCGGGCTTCAACTGCGCCGCCTTTTCGACAGCTTCGCGCCCATCCTTGGCCTCCGCGCAGATTTCCCAACCCTCGCGTGCCTGTAGAAGTGCGCACAACCCACGCCTTACAACTTCGTGATCGTCTGCGATCAGGATTCGTAGCTTCATTTCCCCACCCCCAACGAGTACTGTCACGTTATAAAACCGGCCCAAAAACCTCTCAGCTAACCCGAGCCAGCAACCCCACAAAAAACAGCCAGAAATTAGCCCAACGCATCAACCTCACGCCCGTTCAGAGGACTGCTCATTCAGAGCACGAAAAGGCTGATGATGGCTTACCGCCTCCACTGCCGCCAGCAAATCGCGAGACGCGTTGGATTTCACAACATAGCCCCGAGCGCCCGCTTCCAAAGCTTCACGCATCATGTGCGGAGAGTCATGTTGCGTAACAATCAGAATTTCAGCGGTTGGCACCATCTTTCGGATGAGCCGGCATGCTTCGAGGCCACTCATTTTAGGCATAGTGATATCGAGTACTACGACATCCGGCTTCAAGCGATCGGCCTTATCGACGGCTTCAAGTCCGTCGCCCGCTTCATCGATTATTTCCCACTCCGGATGCGCACCCAGTAAAGTCCTCAACCCGTGCCTGACAACCGGATGGTCATCCACAACCAAAATGCGAACTGTCATAAATGTGATGGCTCCGGGGGGGAGACGAAAGCAACTTATTCAGAATCTATTTCGATGCTTTTGTTTTCTCCACGACATCCTCGGAACTTTCGCCACAAAATCCCTGCCCCGGCTTGCCGATGACGCTGGACGTTACGCGCTCTTCGGGCATCCGGGGGCGCAATCGGACGGCACCGGTATTGTGATTCGCACCGATGTGCCCGTGCCGCTCGATTCTACTTCAAGCTTTCCTCCCAGTTCCCGCGCCCTCTCATGCATACTCATAAGGCCTACGCCCGTTCCTGATCCAGTCTCACGAAAACGCTGCAGCGCTTCTTGCTGCATTCCGCGACCGTTGTCTCTCACTTCCAAAATCACCTGGCCGGATAATCGCGCGATCAGAATGTCTGCCGCCGAAGCAGCGGAATGTCGATGGACGTTGGTCAAAGCTTCTTGCAGTACCCGGAAGAGCGCGAGTTCAGTCGCATCGGGTAAGCGGACGGGGTCATCGGGTGCATCCAAGGTCAACTTAAGTCCGCTGCGGACACTGAAACCCTCAACATACCAGCGAGCGGCAGAAGCTATTCCGACGGCATCCATAGTAGGTGGATGCAACAGGTAGGAAAGGGTGCGAACTTCTGCAATGCATCGTTCCATTAGTTCTTCCGACTGGGACCACAGTTCCGCACGTCCGGGCGCCTGGCGGAGTATATCCACGTTCAGTTTCAACGCGACCAAATATTGCCCCAGACTGTCATGCAACTCGCGGGCAATACGGCGCCGCTCGGAATCCTGCAAACTGAGCAGCCTGGAGGACAGCTGGCGCAATGCCGCGGTGCGCTGCGCTACCAGGGATTCCAACTCGGCCTGGTGGCGGCGGAGTTTCTCCTCGGCCCGGCGGCGCTCCGCGACCTCAGCCTCGAGCGCTTGCGCTTTTTGCTGCAATTGAGCGATGCTGCGAAGACGCTCGTCGTGGCTGACCAATGTGGTATAGCTTTCACCGGGTATCACAGCCGAATGTTCTGCACAAACTTTAAGAAGAAGGTCGCCGTGTTCCTCGCGACAAAAACTGGACATCGGATAGGCGCAGCGGAGATGGAAAGAGTAGGTCTTCGCTAACCCATTCCACAATTTTTCGAGTTCGATCGCGGCGTCCGGTCTCCCATCCGCCCACAGGAGAGCTACCATCTCGCCAAAGGCGGCAATGCGGCGAGGGTCGCCTTCGCGGACGGTCACGGCTCGGGCGATCACGCCGCCGACAATCTCCGCGAAGCGTACTGGGTCTGGCCATCCGTCCGGTGCTATCTTGGCCAAGGTCTCGGCCGCATCCAGCGGGATATACCGGCCCTGCGCGATCGCCTTTCCCGAATCTAAACCCCACGTTTGTAACCTTCGAGCCAGCCCATCGCGATGCTCCTTGGTGGCGATGACCACGGCGGCTTCCCCGGCTCCAAGGGCGGTACCAATGAATCGGCTTAATTCATCGAGGAGGAATCCATCTTCGCCATAGAACTGAACTACATGCCCTGAGTGATCGTGGTCCGACCACTGCGCAAGTGGGGCGAGCGATGCGAGGTTTGATGGCAAAGTGTTGGTGCTAGTCATGTTGATCGGGAAAACCGTCGCTGTTGAGACAGCTTAACTCGCGCGTCGGTATGAATGGAAACGGCATGCGACCTCCGTGATTCTAACGTGGAGGAACTCAAGGCCGAAATACAGGGAATCATGTAGGTCCTTCAGGGAATGCCAGCACATGCTCAAGTGTTCGGCCTCTTCCCGCAACCGGCACGACGAAAGGGCAAAACCAGCTTACTTTGCGCCCTTCCAGATATAGAAATTTGCTTCGTCTGACAACGTTTCGATGTCCAAACCTCTTGCGGTTGACGCGCGATGGACGGCCGACCGCAGATTCGCGAGGGTGATTCCGTCCACCTCTGCCAGAGGAAGTTTGATTGCCGAGCCGACCGGCAACGTTTCCAGATCCCGAAAAATGCCCTGTATGAGGTCGTGGTGTTTTCCGCGCCGATTCCTTCGAACATTCGCCAAGATAACTCGTTCGTAGTTCAATCCGGTTTTTTGATTCTTTACATTGTCTTTGGCCATACGTTTTGCATACTCCGAGAGATCGGTAAGAAAACTTATACGATTCTCATGGACACTTGTCAACTATTTTTTAATTGCACGTTGGATATTTTTATCAGATACGCTAAACCATCCCCGGATATCCCTTCAGGTCATTCGTCAATATTCCAGGCGCTTTTAATTCTCACGCCGATATCACTGTTTTCTTTAGTTCTTGCGGATGAAGTATTTCCACCCTTTTTTAGTGGACCGTGTATGTTGCAGATTGTGGGGAAAGAGAGGCCGTGCGTGACCATGAATTTTGCGTGGCAGGGAAAATATACCGAGGCTTTGCTGGAGCTCGATCGCGAGAAATTGCCGCTACGAATCGAGATTGCGGAAAAGGCCATATTTCAACGAATCGAAGAGTTAAAGCAGAATAAAGCGGATTCCGCCGAAGAACTGTGGGCCATCAATGACGCGCTCCGGGGTTTGCAGGTGCTGGCCAAAAGCGAATGCGCAGGCCAACGTCCACCGAAGGCGGGTGTACCTCAAGGCGAGGTGGCGTCATGAATCGACAGGTTTGTTTGAAAAACAGGAATTGCCGCAACCTGCTCGCGCCGTCGCGGGTTCGAAGGCAGAGGATGGCTCAGAACTTTGACTGGCAGTGGCGCGAACTGCGCCGGCACGCTACGATTGAGAGGGATCCACAGAAATTGGCGAAACTTATCGCCGATTGGAGAAATGCCAACCGCTGAGCTGCTGCGAGCGAGCACCATGGAATTTGCACAGCAGAGACCCGTGGGTGCGAACTGATGTCAGAGCCAACGATGCCCGCCCGCAGGAAAGCGCAAATGGCGTTCGCATCGGCTGTAATTTTGCTGTGTCTTAGCGGGCTGGCTAGCTATCTCACCATCGTGCGCCTCATGGAAAGTGAGAAATGGCGGGTTCACACCTACGAAGTAGAGGCCGCCCTAGGGACAGTAGATTCAGCAGCGGTAAATGCCGGACGCGTCCGCTCCACCTACGTTATTACGGGAAGCGCCGATTTCTCGAGCGCTTTTGAAGCGTCAATTCCCATTATTAATCAAGCTCTTCAGCATTTGCGAGAACTGACGGGAGACAATCCGGAGCAGCAGAAACTTTGCGCGCGTCTGGAAGAAATCATGACTCGCAGGATAGCCCTCTTTCGACAGTCGATGGAACTTAAGAAAAGCGCTTCTCAGGACCAGCATGGACAAGACGAGATATCTCGGTCGAGGCCTGATAGAGGCCTCCGCAATGACTGCGACAATGCAGCAGATGCGCGATGAGGAACAGAGATTGCTGGCTGTCCGGGCGAGAACTTCCAGGCGCTTGTTCGCCGTGGCGGTCGTAGTCCTGATGGGTACATTTATTCTGGCGCTTCTCATGTTTTCCGTACATTACCGGCTGCTTATTGCGGAGCTGGATGCTCGTGAAGATGCGGAGCACACGGTTCGGGAGAGTGAAAAATCGCTGCGCATGCTCACCGGGCGTCTGCTGCAGTTGCAGGATGAAGAACGGCGAAGATTCTCGCGCGAGCTACACGACAGTCTGGGGCAGTACCTGGCAGCTGTGAAGATGAATCTGGATATGTTCTCCAACTCTCAGCCGGACGACAAACTCTTGCGGGAAGCGATTCAACTGCTGGATCAATCCATTGCTGAAACCCGGACAATCTCGCATCTATTGCATCCTCCGCTTTTGGATGAGGCCGGGTTCTCATCTGCGGCGAAATGGTATCTGGAGGGGTTCGCGCAGCGCAGCGGAATTGCGGTGAAGATGGATTTGCCGGAGGCTGGGGGCCGCTTGCCCAAGTCCATCGAGCTTGCGCTTTTCCGCGTACTGCAGGAGAGCTTGACCAATATTCACCGTCATTCCGGCAGCGCAAGTGCGGAAATTTCTCTCAAGGTTTATTCTGACCACGTCGTACTTGCGATCAGAGACCATGGAAAAGGAATTTCCCAGGAATTGTTAGAGCCTTTCCGGACTAAAGGAACCAGTGTTGGCGTGGGCTTGGCGGGGATGCGGGAGCGGCTGCGCGAACTGGGCGGCCGGCTTGAAATTCAGTCCAAGATTCCTGGGACGCTGATCTCGGTGACAATGCCGCTTTCGGGGTCAGACAAGACTGCTAAGGCCGCTGCCGATTGAGACTCAGTTCTGGAAGTAGGTTTCCTGGCGAAGCAGCGCCCCAACAGCATCCACTACGCAGTGGATGTCTGTCTTCGCGCACGTTCCCCGGATTCCCACTTTTCGGGCCTCGTCGCTCAGTTGTTTGGAGAGATGGATGGTGACCATCAGGATGGGCGTTTTCGGAGACAGCTCACCGATATGACGGGCGGCCTCTAACCCATTCATCTCCGGCATCTGAAAGTCAATCACAATCAGATCGGGTTTAGCCCGTTGAAAGCGCTCGACTGCTTCCTTGCCGTTGGCGGCCTCGTCGCATACCAGCCAATCGCCGTGATGATCCAGTAAGCCGCGAAGGCATCGCCGTATGGCTGGGCTGTCGTCTGCTACGAGAATCCGAACCAATGCAAGTCTCCAATCCGGTGGTCGACGGCCACATTTCCGCCACTGTCTGGAGACTATGCTTCCCACCGGACCGCCAACAATACACTGGACACCTTACACTGCAAGAAAGTTGCTGATTTTCAATCAGGTGGGACCGGATCGTCACTTTCGATGACATTTGTCACGTTCGATGACTCGGTCGAATTGCGCGGAAGGATGAATCTTGCACGTTCGCGCCTCGGCTAAAAGACTTGCGCGATGCCATGGCGGAGTGCATAGAGGGTCAAATCGGCGACAGAGTGCAGATCGAGCTTGCGCATGATGTTAGTGCGGTGAGTTTCGGCCGTCTTTACGCTGAGATTGAGCGCGACAGCAACCTCCTTGCTGGTTTTTCCCTCCGCCAGAAGTTGCACCACCTGGCGTTCGCGAGGGGTTAGACGATTTCTGAGGGGAGGCTCGTCTTTCCGGCTTGGGTTTAGATATCCATCAACCACGATTTCCGTGACTTGGCTGGTGAAGAAAGTACGATTGTGCTGTACGGCTTCGACCGCGGTTACGAGGTCACGGCCGGCATCTGATTTCAACAGAAAGCCGCGAACTCCCACCGCCAGCACTTCCTGCACAACCTGCGGTGAATAATGCATGGTTAGGACAAGGATGTTGGTGGCAGGGCAAGTGGCGAGAATTTGGCGGGCCGCATCGATGCCGTTCAGATTCGGCATACCGATATCGAGCAGAACCAGATCCGGCTTCAACTCGCCGGCTTGCTGCACTGCTTCCCGTCCATCCTTCGCCTCGCCGCTCACCTCCCATCCGGTATGACCTTCTAGGAGCGCACGGATCCCTCGCCGCACGACTTCATGGTCATCCGCGATTAGAATTCGGAAGGTTTGCATCCCTTTAGCTTCGTTCGAAGGCGATCCGTGCCAAATGCCGCCTCATACGATGCTGAAACTGGGAACAAGGTAAGCCGACAGAAGTAATAGAAATTCGCTGACTTGAGGCGGAGGGCTCCCGGTAGGTAGGCCTTGCTGGATAGATAACATCCGGAGAGGCGGTAATGGTTGGCCAGCGAAAGGGGGAGCGTGACTTGCCTGACAGCCGTTCCGCTTCGGTCAAGTCCAAACCAGGGGAAACGACAAAAACCTGGACCGCTCTCCACTCCCGCTGGAACTCGGCTAGCGCGCTCGGGCAAAATTCGTGACCGGAGCAGATGCGCCGTAAAGCCGGGCCCTGACTGCCCACAAAAACAAGAAAAAGGGAGGCCGCAAAACAGGCCCCCCTTTTCATAATGACTCTAGCTGGCCTTGCGCCTCTGCTGCTCCAGGTCCGACTGATGAGACTCGACGGCGTTCCAGTCATCAACCTGCTTTTGAGCCGCATCCCGCGCAATGCCGTACCTCTCTTGAATCTTTCCGACCAATTGGTCGTGCTTTCCGTTAATGATGTCGATGTCATCGTCGGTCAGCTTGCCCCAGCGCTCCTTTACGGAACCTTTCATCTGTTTCCACTTGCCCTGCAGTTGGTCCGAGTTCATGCGATTCCTCCCTTTTATGTTTTGTGATTATTAAGCCTAACCATGTACAGGGCGCTGTTCGCCATGCATCGTTCGCCCAGTACTCATGTGAACTTACGCTGCGTACGCTCCGGAATCGATAAGGTAGTTGCGGTAACTGGCCACGGGAAACACCGCATGCCCACGGGAAGCCCGGGAAAGTTTGCGTTCAGCCTAGACCGACTGGCGAAAAGTTAACTACTACGAATGTGAGCCCCCTGTACCACCTTTACCCGATGGCGGGCCGAAGGTCGCACGAAATATAGTCTGCTGGTTAAGTTAAACGTCAGCGATAGCGGGTGCGTTCTGGTTTTCGCTTCGCGAGAACAACAACAACAAAAGGAGCCTGGGCATGCTTTGGACAATATTTGTGGTACTGCTGGTATTGTGGCTACTGGGACTGGTGAGTTCGTACACATTCGGCGGTTTTATTCATATTCTGCTGGTGCTGGCGCTGGTGGTGCTCGTCATCAACCTTCTGAGCGGACGACGAAGCGCAGTCTAGCTAAACATCGATGTGGGGCGCGAGTTTTTTGACGCGAGCTTCCACTAGTAAATGACAGGGTAGTAAACGACGAGCTTTGCAGGTTGAACCTAAGGCGAGGTGGCTGCTGTGTTCTGCAGGGCGGCCGCTTCGGCAGTTCGCTGCGTAATGCCGCAGCGTGCATCCAAGAATCACGATATGCGGCCAACTCGACATGTTTTCGCCAAAGTCGCCGCCTTGTTGTTATTCGTGGTGCTCGCTTCGGGGGCCGGAAATGGATATTCGGTACTCACCCATGAAGAGATCATCGATCTGCTGTGGCAGGATCAGCTGCGCCCTTTGTTAAAGGAGCGTTTTCCCCAGGCCACCGACGACGATCTGAAGCAAGCCCATGCTTATGCCTATGGTGGCAGCGTGGTTCAGGACATGGGTTACTATCCCTTCGGCAGCAAATATTTCAGCGATTTGGTGCATTACGTTCGCACCGGAGATTTTGTATCGGCTCTGATTCAAGATTCTTCTGACGCTAATGAATATGCCTTCGCGTTAGGAGCGCTCGCCCACTATGCTTCCGACAACTGCGGGCATCCCACGATCAACCGCGTGGTAGCAATGACCTTTCCTAAATTGCGGAGAAAATACGGAGACGAAGTAACCTACGTCGACAATCCCAAAGCGCACATCCGTACTGAGTTCGGCTTCGACATGGTACAGGTGGCGAAAAACCGGTACACTTCCGACAACTTCCACGATTTTATTGGTTTCAATATTTCCAAGCCTCTGCTGGAGCGGGCATTCGCCGATACTTATGGCCTTCAACTGCAGGACGTCATGCACAACGAAGATCTTGCCATCGGGACCTTTCGGCATGCCATCAGCAAAGTCATCCCCGACATGACTCGCGTCGCCCTGCTGTCGCGGCGCAAGGAGATTGTTCACGACACTCCTAATTTCAATGAAAAGCAATTTCTCTATCACCTGTCACGGGCGAAGTATCAGAAGGAGTGGGGGAATGGATATCGCAAACCAGGATTTGGAACGCGCGTGCTGGCATTTTTTCTAAAGGTCGTCCCCAAAGTAGGCCCATTCAAGGCGATGGCGTTCAAAATTCCGACGACACAGACTGAGGACCTGTACATCAAGAGCATCAACAAAACCGTGGATGAATATGGCGCGTTGTTGCACGAACAAAAAGCGGGGCAGCTCAACATTCCAGATATGGACTTCGATACCGGGCGTGAAACTCGCGCCGGAGAATACTCGCTGGCGGATAAAACCTATGCGCATCTGCTAGATGATTTGGCCAAGCATAACTTTGCGCAAGCATCTCCTGAGTTGCGGCAAAACATTCTCGCCTTTTACGGCGATCCGAAAGCGCAAATCGCGACGAAGAAGAACGCCAAGGCTTGGAGAATAACTCAAGACGAATTAGATAGGCTCAAAGCGAGCAATACCGATCGTTCGATCGACAGCGCGTCGACAACCGCTCCGGTGCAACCATCGTTGCAGTAGGTCTGACTACGTTTTGTTTTTTAATTTCCAGCCTCAGAAGCCATCCCAGACCCGCGCAGTGCCATCCTAGATTCTGCAAAAGAACGTACATCAAACGATCATTTAAAGGAGCTTTGTAATGGCTGGAAAAAACACAGCAGCATTTGGAATTTATCGAACGCAAGGCGATGTTGAGTATGCAGTCGACCTGCTGCGGTCGGGGGGTTTCGCAATACAGACATCTCGGTTCTGTTCCCGGAAAACCAGGGCACGAAGGACTTCGCGATGGAGAAGAACACCAAAGCGCCGGAAGGCACCGCAACTGGGGCCACAACGGGAGCGGTCGTCGGCGGGACCCTGGGTTGGCTTGCTGGCATTGGCGCGTTGGCGATCCCGGGCGTAGGGCCACTGATCGCAGCCGGCCCGATTGTGGCTGCTCTGACGGGAGTCGGAGTAGGGGGTGCGATCGGCGGGATCGCGGGAGCTCTGATTGGCATGGGCATTCCGGAGTACGAGGCGAAGCGTTACGAAGGCCGTATCAAGGAAGGCGGAATTCTGCTCTCGGTCCATTGCGATGATTCGAACTGGACCAAAAAGGCGAAGAATATTCTCGAGCGCACGGGCGCGGCGGATGTTGCGTCCACAGGAGAATCCCGCGCGGATTGGCAAAAGACGGACAAGCCGTTGCCTCGCGCCAGCTAGGTTGAACGGACAGGCAAGCTGCTCGATTCCGGGAAACCCGGATTAGAGCTGCTGGCCTCACTTGTGTTAGCGCTGCCGTCTCCCGCTCCTCGTGGGGCGTATTGCCCGCGCTGCCGAGCGGCAAGATGCCGGCGCTACACGATTCAAAAATTGGCACGATTCGTGTCAAGCTTCTCCGTGACTTATTTCTGGGACCTAGGGTATCTCCCCGATTGGGCGCTTCGATCGGCTCATTCATTCTGGTGTAGGCGACCGCTTCGTAATCGCCCAAGTTCGCTTGGAGGTGCAGATGAGTAAATTCGGAAAATATTTGACCTTAACGGTCTCTCTGGCATTGACGGCTTTTGTATCCTCGGCATTTTCCCAGCAGAGTCCCGCAGTAACTGGAGATCAGGCTTCGGGATATCATATGAGAGTAGTTTCCCGTAGCACTGAAGCGGTCGATTATCGTCACAAAGGTTCCACGAAGGTGGATCTGAAAGGTACTGATCTTTCCCCGGATGTGCGCGGAGACGCCAAGGTGGAGGGAACATCCGGAGGCGTCAAGATCGAAGCGAGTGTGGAACACTTGCGCCCAGCGAACAGTTTTGGGCTGGCTTATCTGACCTACGTGCTCTGGGCAATTACTCCGCAGGGACAGCCGCGGAACCTGGGTGAAATGATCGTGAAGGACGGCAAGAGTTCGCTCCACACGACAACCGATTTGCAAGCGTTTGCCTTGATCATAACCGCGGAGCCCGATTTCGCGGTGGCGCAGCCTAGTGATCTGATTGTGGCGCAGAACGAGATTCGCCGCGACACCAAGGGTGGGATCGAACCGGTGGACGTGACGTTTCAACTGATTTCTCGGGATACGTATAACTCCCAAGTGCAGCCAATCAACTCGACAGTGTACGACGTCAGCAACAAGACGCCTCTGGATTTGCTCGAAGCCAGGAATGCGGTGCGAATTGCCAAGGACGCTGGAGCGGAGCAGTATGCACCTTCGGAGTTACAGAAGGCACAGGATTCTCTGAATCGAGCCGAAGACTATTACCGTCGCAAACAAGGGAGTGGTCCGATTGGGACGGTGGCTCGGGAAGCGGTCCAGACCGCGGAAGAAGCGCGGCTGATGTCCATAAAACGGGAGCAAGACGAGCAGGCGGAAAGAGAACGCAAGGCTGCCGCGGACCGGGAGGCGAAGGCTCAAGCGGATGTGCAAGCACAACAGGCCGCCGCGGCGCAGGCCCAAGCCCAGGCGGAGCAATCTCAAGCCCAGGCGGCTCAAGCGCAGCAGGCGCAACAACAGGCCGAACAAGCCCGGCAACAGGCTGAACTAGCGCAGCAGCAGGCCGCGCAACAGGCGCAGCAGGCGGAACAGGCGCGGCAGCAGGCGGAGAATGACAAAGCCCAGATGCGGGCTCGCATGCTTCAGCAACTGAATCAGGTTTTGCAGACAAGGGACACCGCGCGCGGACTGATTGTAAATATGCCTGACGTTCTGTTCGATACGGGGAAAGCCGATCTCAAGTCGTCGGCTCGAGAACGGCTGGCGAAGGTTGCGGGAATCCTGATCGCTTATCCGGATATCCGCGTGGAAATAGATGGATACACGGATAGCACCGGCAGTTTGGAGTTTAACGAGCGCCTCTCTCAGCAGAGAGCGGAATCTGTTCGCAGTTTTCTGGCCAGCCAGGGAGTGAACTCGTCATCCATCACTACGCAAGGCTTTGGTCCGAGTGATCCGATCGCGTCAAACGATACGGCAGCGGGGCGGCAGCAGAATCGGCGCGTAGAACTAGTGGTTTCGGGTTCGTCCATTGGCCAGGCAGTCAACCAGAACGCTCCCGATCAGAATGCCAACTCGGTGGCGCCTACGAGCACGCCCAATCAGGTTGCGCCCGCGCAGCCATAAGTACAAATCAGACAGCGGTGCCGGCCGGTCAGTCGTCAATACCGCAAAGGTAATCGATCCTTTGCCTTGCTACTTCAGGCCCAGCCCGCCGTTAAAATGCTGGATAACTCCGTAGCACTCGCAGGCCGCCTGTTCGAGACCTTTGCGGTTCAGTACTTTTACTGTGCCGCGCATGTTTTCGATCACTCCGGCGGCTTCCAGAGCGCCTGCCGCCAAACTAACGCTGGGACGGCCGGTGCCGAGCATTTGCGCAAGGAACTCGTGGGTTAAGGGGAGTAGCGGAGAATCCACGCGGTCTTGACACATCAGCAGCCAACGCGCCAAGCGCCGATCAATCTCATGCAGACGATTGCAGGCGGCAAGCTGGGCGACCTGCATGCCCTGCATTAGACCGAAGCGGGTGAGTTCGGATCGCAGGGTCGAAGCACAGGGCAGGATCGCTTGGAAAACCTCCGACCGTATACGCAATCCGCTGCCCGACATTTGCATGATTGCCCGAAAGGTCGCTCGTAGCAGGCCCACCGCAAGCGACATCCCTACCATCCCTTCCTTCCCGGCAATGCCGACCTCGACACTTCTCCCATCACTGCTGAGAGCGACCAGAGAAGTCATGCCCTCATTCAGAAAGTATGCAAAATCAATTTTCTCTCCGGGCTCGTGCAGGATGTAGTACTGCGGCAATTCCGCAGGCTCCAGATGAGGCCGGAGCAAGTTGTACTCCTCGTCTGGGAGCGACAACAGAATTACATTGTTTACCGCTTTTCCAGCCGCATCGGTGCGCGTGCCGGGAAGCAGCGGAGCCAGTTTGACCGGCGCTGCAGATCTTTCAGGTGTGACGTTTCCGTTTGCCAAAATACCTCCTGTCGAAAAGATTGGATGCGACCGGGGACCCTGCTTTGGCTGCTGAAAAACTGTAGTTTCAGCCGTAACTTCATGGACGCCTGTGTGTGGATATTCAGGCGGACGAATGTGATTGAATGACTTTCAATTGTTCCGTTCTGGACCCGAGAGGCAGACATTCCGCTGATTTCGGCCACTATTTCCTTGGTTACTAAGGTTTTGAATGTAGCCTGATCCCTAGAGGATTTTCCTGTACTGGTCTACAGATTCTCCTGTATTGCTAAATTCAAGGTGCCATCAATCATGAGTACTTCATCACAAGCGCAAACAAAAAATCAGCGGCGTCGAGCGTGCCCTGCCGTCCCCGTCGCCCATGACGGGCGCTCGAATGTTATTGACCTCAACTTTCTTCTAATAGTGGTCCTTTGCATTTGCGGAAGTTTGGCAGCTCACGCGACCGTTACCCTGGTGACCTTGCAATCTCCCAAATTGTCTACCGGGTCAACCGTAGCCGTTACCACTCCAGTTCATTTCGCGGCGACGGCTGAAAGCGATTTGGAAATAACCGGATACGTTGTTTATGTCGACCACACCAACGTTTATCGCAACTTCAGCCCGTCTTTGGATGCGTGGATAATTCTCCCGCCGGGCGGCACTCACTCCGTCTACATCACAGCTTGGGATTCCAGCGGGAGGCATTTGAGCACTGCGACATATTCCATTAATGTGACCGGGGCTGCCCCGCCGACTCCGCCAAATCTCGCGACTCGAATGGCGGATATCGATAATCCGGCTTTTTCCTACTGGACCGTGGATAACAACAACGGCGTTGGCGGCCAATGCAACCATGGAAGCATTGGAGCGTTCGATCAGGCGTACGACCCGAATACGATGAACTCTCCGGATTTCGATGGGAAGGGTCAACACTTCATCGTGAAGAGCCAGTGCACTTATGACGACAGCCTGTTTTACTGGAAAGATCCGGCGGACCCGCAGAGTGATCACACGAATTTTCTGTGGGATTTCTGGTTCTATATTCCGACTACAACCCGCAACAGCACAGTGCAGGCGTTGGAATTCGACTTCTTTCAAGCCGTGCCGTTGAGCGACGGCGTGCATGAATTCATGTTTGGATCGCAGTGCAACTACGCCAGCAATCAGTGGCAGATCTGGCTTCCTCATAATAGCGGGCTGACGTGGGTGAATGCAGGGGTATCTCCCTGCCAGTTCTGGACGGGAACATGGCACCACCTCACCTATTTCCTGCAACGAGTGACCCCCAGCGGGTATCAGGAGATTCCTCGCCAGTTTGATCCCACCACGGACACGAACACTAACGTCAGATTCGGGACTCTGTCCATCGATGGGGTCACTTCTTACCTGGGAGGGCTTTCATATTCGACCATTCCGCATCCCGAGTGGGGTGCCACGATTGGGCTGCAACATCAACTAGATAGCTCGGCTTCGGGCGTTACCATCGAAGAATTTGTGGACGAAGAATCTGTCGCCACCTGGTAGGTTCAACCCAACACTCCGCCGCGAGTAGGGCAGCCCCCCTCACCGCCAGGTTAGCGGCTGCCCTAATCCCGCCGAGTGGGTATTTCTTCAGCTGGGACGTCGTGCCCGCAGCGCCGTTGCAACGCCATCTTTATTATTAAACACGTCTCTTAGTCCAGTTTTTAGACGGGCAGTGGCGAGCTTAGCCGATGTTGCAAAACGTTGCAACTAGTTGCAAGAATTCTCAGTCTTGACAAGGCTAGCGATAGGTATAGACTCACGCGAGTAGTCGATTTGCGACGATTTAGGATTTGTAATGAGATATTTAAAGCTGACGACGATTTGCGGCCTGTTCTTACTGGCTGCGTCACTGACTGCCTCCGCCGGTTCGATCGATAGTTTTTCAGGAGCGCTGACAAACGTCTCTAATAGCACCGTATCCGGAACTTTCTCATTTAATAATCAGACCGGTCAGTTCTCGAATGTTTCCATTTCTTTTGCGAGTTCGCTTCTTGGGAACGGAAACGCAGACCCCGGCTCAGTAATGGGTCACAAGGGCGCCAATGGGCAATGGTCATTCCAGTGGTGGGGCCTCGCCAATAACGGGGATTTTGTCCTGTACGACGTCACCCTCAATGCTAACGGTACATTCCAGGCGATTGGGGGGATTGCCGATTGGCACGGGGACCATGGAAAATTCGATTTGTCAGTTCCCGAAGGCGGCGCCAGGATGAGTTACTTGATGCTGTCGGCAATCGTGGCATTAGGCGGGATCCTCCTCTCCGGAAAGCAGCGCCGGGGTATCCACACTCCCCGCTCTAGTTAACGTAGTACCCACGCAAGTACGCACTTCGACAGAAAACGACTGGAGCATCCGCTCCATTGAACGGGCCAGGCGCCTTGGGGCATTTGGTTATGGCCCACTCTTGCCAGGCCCGGTTACGGCATCTTCGTGAATCCGGTTTCTGAAAGCGCGAGCGAAGCACGCCGGACGATTTCACGTTTCCATGAGGTCGGCTCCTGCGATTACTTCCCGATTGCCGACGATTCAGCCAGAATCGCGGTCATTCACTTTCGAGCGATATCCCTTGCTTACCCTGATTGACGGCGGTCCAAAGCGCAGCCTAGCATGAAAACGGGAAAGGAGCGCCACGTGATCGGTCAGGTACTCGGTCATTACCGGGTCGTCGCGAAGATTGGGGAAGGAGGAATGGGAGTTGTCTATCGCGCTTATGACGAGGTGCTGCACCGCGATGTAGCTGTGAAAGTTGTTAACAAGGATGCTCAGCTTGATTCGTCCGCAAGCCAGCGCCTGCTCCACGAAGCGCGCGCTTCTTCTTCTCTCGCTCATCCCAACATCTGCACCATTCACGAAGTTGGCGAGACGGAAGGCGAGCTCTACATCGTGATGGAACTGGTCGAGGGCAAGTCTCTGCACGCCATGAGCGCCGATGCAGGACTTCCGCCGGAGTCAGTTCTGCGTTATGGTGTTCAGATTGCCAGCGCACTCGCCCGAGCTCATGACCGTGGCATCGTTCATAGAGATCTGAAGACGGCGAATATCGTCGTCACTTCTGACGGTCTGGTCAAAGTCCTCGATTTCGGTTTAGCCAAACAGGTAGGTAGCGGGGTATTTGAGGGACCTACGCGCTCGTTTGCAACCATAGAGGACGCATCCAGCGTGAGCGGCACTCTGCCGTACATGGCGCCGGAAATCCTGCGTGGCGATGCGGCCGACCCTCGCAGTGATTTATGGGCGCTTGGAGTTGTGCTCTATGAAGCGGCTTCCGGGCGCCTGCCATTTGAGGGACGCACTGGCTTCGAGATCAGTTCGGCTATCTTGCGCGAAATCCCAAACCCGCTTGGCCCTCCCGTGCCCCCCGGCCTATGGGCCATTATTCAACGCTGCTTGACCAAGGAACCGATACAGCGTTATCAACGCGCAGGGGAAGTTCAGGCAGCTCTGGAGGCGGTTCAGTCTGCTGCACTCGGTTCCCCTGCTCCCAGTGCCGATCCAAGTCCACCCAGGACGACCGTCTTACACAGTGTGCGGCACGCCCATGTCAAGAAAGGCGACTTTCTTTTGTTGGTGGGAACGACCAAGGGAGCGTTCATCCTTCGCTCTAACGCTCAGCGCAGCCGTTGGGATGTCGGTGGTCCCTATTTCCACGGGCACAGTGTTTACGCGATGGCCTTCGACGGCCGCGGCGGCCAACACCGGATATGGGCATCGACGTCGAGTTATTGGGGCACCCTGCTGCGATCGAGCGACGATTTCGGAAGGAGCTGGACCAATCCGCAGCAGGCCCCTATTCGATTTCCCTCCGACACCGGTCTTTCCCTGAAGAATATCTGGCAGATAACGCCAGGTCGACCCGAGGAACCTAACGTGCTCTATTGCGGGGTCGAACCGGCCGCGCTTTTCGAAACGCGCGACGGCGGAGAAACATGGTCGCTGGTGCGTGGGCTGTTCGATCATCCGCACCGGCCCCGCTGGATGCCGGGCAATGGCGGCCTGGCTTTGCACACCATTTTGCTCGACCCTGCCGACAACCAGCGGATGTACGTGGCAATCTCAGCCGGCGGCGTTTACCGGACCAACGATGGCGGACGAACGTGGACCGCGCAAAACCGGGGCATCCGGGCGATGTTCATGCCCGACAAATGTCCCGAGTTCGGGCAATGTGTACACAAAATCGCGATGCATCCTGGTCGTCCAGAGCGCCTTTTCCTGCAGAATCATTGGGGATTGTATCGCTCTGACAACTGCGCCGAAAACTGGATAGATATTGCCAATGGAGTGCCATCGGATTTTGGCTTTGCTGTGCTCATGCACCCCAGAAATCCTGACTGCGTGTATATCGTTCCAGTTGAGTCCGACGAGTTTCGCTGCGCCTGCGACGGCCGGTTGCGAGTCTATCGAACCCGCAACGGGGGCTCTTCATGGGAGCCTCTTATGCGTGGTCTGCCACAAAAGCGGGCCTACGAAACCGTCCTGCGTGACGCAATGACTGCAGACTCATTCGACCCAGTCGGAATTTATTTTGGTACGCGGAGCGGGCAACTTTTCGGTTCGCGCGATGAAGGAAGGACATGGCAAAAGATACTAGAAGGGTTGCCGTCAGTAGTCTGCGTGCGGAACGCAGTCATCGAGGATGCCTCCGGGGGCATAAGGACAGCATTGCCTAAGAATGCGCCTGCGCCTTCACATCAAACAAAGTCTCGGTCAAAAAGCAGGACGCATCGAACGAAGAGATGATCCATGCCGGTCACTTTTCACATTCCGGCCGCTTTGCAGGAGTTTACCGCGGGCCGGAGTACAGTCGAGATCGAGTACTCGCCTACAACGTTGGCTGAGGCGTTATCGGCTCTCTGGACGCTCTATCCCGGCGTCCGAGATCGCATCGCAACGGAGCAAGGACAAGTGCGGGAGCATATCAATATTTTCATTGGGGACGAAAATGTTCGATACACAGGTGGACTCGCGAGTCCCGTTTCCGCCGGCTGTGAGATTTCGATCGTTCCCGCCGTCAGTGGGGGCTGAGAGCATTCTTGTGATGCGCGATCAGTGGCAGACGGGTTGAGATTTTCGGAGACTATCCGTTGATGCCGGTTACACCAAAATCATTTTTGGCCATATGATCCGCTACCCGGATCGCTTGCGCTGCTATCGTGAGTGCCGGGTTGACCGCCGCGGAGGACGGAAAAAACGAGGCGTCCACCACGAACAGATTGTCGTGGTTGAAGGATCGGCAAAATTCATTCAAAGCAGCTTTGCCGGGATCGCTGCCGAAGCGCACCGTCCCGCATTGATGGGAGACGGAGAGGCCTCCCATGTGCTTAGCGATGTTCAGCCTGAAGCCGATCTTGCTCATCAGCGAGCGGGCTTTGTCCACCAGCCGCCTGTGCCCCGCCATATTATTTTCGGTGTAGTGGAGCCTGATTGTGTTTCCCTGCAGGAGCACGCGGTTTTCCGAGTCGGGCAAGTCCTCAGACATGATCCACCAATCCACGCTTCGCTCCGCCATCCGGTCGCCTACAAGTTGGGGAAGGTACTTCTGTTTTGCCGTAAGCATCCCAGTTTGCAGCTTGCCAAGACCTTGAATATTTCCCATGGGGTAGTTGAAGTCAGTATCGCCGAAGTAAAAATCGTTGATGCAAATGGTTTTCTGAAATTGGGTGCCGTTGAGCTTCCACCCGATGCTCATGAGGGCGGTATTGTTATGCGCCATGTAGTTGCGCCCGACCACTCCAGAGGAGTTGGCAACGCCTTTTGGAGCCTTGTCGCAAGCCGAACGAAGCAGCAACACCGACGAGTTTACGGCGCTGGCAGACAACACGATAACCTGCGCCGTGATTTTCTCCATTTGCCCATCGCTCTCGTACTCCACTGCGTTCACGCGTCCGCCATCGTTGGTAAGGATCAGGCGTGTTGCCAATGCCTTCGTCTTGAGGGTCAACTTGCCAGTTGCCAAGGCAGGCCTGACCGCCGCAACCTCAGCATCGGTCTTGGCATGCACCTGGCAGGGAAATCCGTCACAGGTTTTGCAGCGTATGCACGGTCCACCGGTGTGTCTCTGGACAGCGAGCGGAAGCGGAAAGGGCTGGATTCCCTGACCCCTGAGCGCGGATGCCACTTGCTCGATCACCGGTTCGTGATCGAGCGCAGGATACGGATACGGGGGAACGTCCGATGGTTCCGTTGGATCAACGCCGGCCTCGCCGTGGATTCCGTAAAGTTGTTCCGCCAAGTCGTAATAGGGGGCGAGTTGACGGTACTGAATCGGCCATGCGGGCGAAATGCCCTCGGCATGCTCGAGTGCTTCGAAGTCTTTTTCTCGCAGGCGGAGCATCGCCGCCCCGAACATCTTGCTGCTGCCACCCACGAAGTAATAGGTGCCAGGGCGAAACGCGACGCCTTCTTTGTCGAGCCAGGTTTCCGTGGGCACATACTTCTGCTTGGCGAACACCGCATTGACGTCCCAATTCTCGGGTTCCTGCGGCAAATAGTCTCCCCGCTCCAGAATGGTGACCGTCAGACCGTGCTGCACCAAGCGGTGGGCAAGGGTACCCCCACCGATGCCACTGCCAATAATGACTACGTCAGGAGAAGAAGGCATGGCAACCTCGGCGGTTCAGTTTCCCGTTGGAAAAAGTAAACCGTACGACATTGGTTGTCTTCGGGCGCGGGATTCTTCCCGAGCATTTTGGCGACAATTGAGTGGGCAGGGGTAGCTGCCCGAAATGAGACAGGAAGTTTAATCGATCCAACATAACGGTCCTGAAACTGCGGCGGAATTATACAAGACATGGGACGCCGCCCAGAATGAATCGCTTTGAATGGGATCTTCCCATCCGCTTTACAGCATTTTCTAAACGCGCCAGCCGCAGGTCCCTTTTCCTGTTACTCGAGGATACAGTGGAGGGTTGTCCTGCTAAACCTTCTTGTCTACCTAGCCATCTGGCGGATGCGCTTTCGGTGGTTATCCTCGATCCTGCTCTCAGAGTTCAAAAAAAAGGAGTTTGCTAGACATGGGCAATTCAATATTAGAAACGATTTCAAACGAATTTGCGTCTGCCGCGGAGAAAGTGGGCGGTAGCGTGGTTGCAGTCCAAGCCCGACGCTGGATGCCGGCCAGCGGCATCGAATGGAAGAAGGGCGTGGTCGTCACGGTTCATCACGGTGTGCAGCGCGACGAAGACATCAAGGTGCTGCTCGCTGGTGGTCGTGCGGTTTCCGCGAAACTGGCTGGACGCGATCCCGGCACCGACCTGGCCGTCCTGAGGATCGAGGAAGAGTCTTCGGGCCCGCCCCAACTCGGCGACTCGACGAGCCTGAGGCTCGGTCATCTTGTTCTCGCGCTCGGCCGCACACGGCGCGGCGATCTAGTGGCGAGCAGCGGAATCATTGGCGGCATCAGTGGTGAGTGGAAAAATCGGCGTGGCGGTACAACTCGATCAGCACATCCGGCTCGACCTCGCTCTGTATCCGGGATTTTCCGGCGGACCACTGCTGAATGCCAGCGGCGAGGTGGTTGGCATTAATACGCGGGGCCTTGCGCACGGGCGAGCCGTGACGGTGCCGGTGGCGACCGTCAATCACGTTGTCGAAGAACTCCTGGAAAAAGGGCATATAGCTCGGCCCTATTTGGGGATTGCTATGCAACCGGTGGAGGTGCCGGAAAATATGCGCTCGAAGCTGCCTACTCAAATGCGAGTCGGGCTGCTTGTCATGCATGTCGAAAAGGGTGGACCCGCAGAAAAAGCTGGAGTGTTGCTCGAAGACGTTCTATTCGAAGTGGGCGGAGAGACAGTCGAACGCGTAGATGCGATCCAGGATTCCCTTGCCACCGCGAAGATAGGTGATGCCCTGCAGATCAGAGTGATTCGCGCCGGCGAGATCAAGCCGCTTTCAATCAATTTGGGCGAGAGGGCGCGATAACAAATGTCGCAGCGAAACGGCGGGGGTGGAATCCGAATTGCAGTGGCGGCGACCTCCGCCGTCCGCCGGGCTGCGCTCGAAAGCATCGTTCGCAGCCACGCCGAGTTCCAGTTGGTAGGAAGTTTTGGGGCGGTGGCGAGCCTGGCGTCATTCGTCCGGCGCGCCGAACTGGATGTAATTGTCATCGACTCCGATTCGCTCTCCGATTTATTACTTGAGCCGCCATCGGACGCCGCGATTGTTCTGCTCGCTGAGGTCAGCGACGCGCGGTCGATCTCGCGCTTATTGCGGAGCGGGGTGCGCGCGATTCTTTCCAGAGAGAGCGACCCGGACGACGTTGTCTCCGCCATTTATGCTGCCTATAACGGACTGGTGTTGCTGAACACACCGACCGCAGAGAGCTTGGCTGCCGTCTTCGGAGAAAAGCTGGAGGTTGAAGATGAATTGTCGGAAGAGGTCACCTCCCGCGAAACCGATGTACTCAGAATGTTGGCGGAAGGGCTCGTCAACAAAGATATCGCGGCGCGTCTCGGTATCTCCGAGCATACGGTCAAGTTCCACATCGAGCTCGATTCTCGACAAACTGGCAGCTTCCACCCGCACCGAAGCGGTTATGCTGGGAATCCGGCGCGGTCTAATTCCGATCTGAAACCACTCAATGCAAGTGGCTCGCCACTAGGCTTGGAAAGATCTAATCCTGTTCACCGAGAGTCTGGAGCGTACGTTTTGCCATACGGATAGAAGAGTTCCTTGCGGCCTTGCTGCCACGCCGCTCTGAGTTCGGGTGTGGTGATGTCCCAATCCGGCCGGCATTTCCTGGTAACAGCGCGCAGGTCCTGGCGGAGATCTTCGAGAGTGGGCCGGCCCAGGAACCAGTAGCCGTTGTAGATCTTATAAATGACCAGACTGGGCTCGAGGACAATCACGTGCGGGATCATGGGATTGTGCAGAGGATCGGTGTATTCGGCGATGTCGAGATCTTTTTGCACGATACGCCCCGCGTCGGAGAGGAAAGGCCAGTGGGCACCGACTCCGCTGCGATATTCATTCGTCTCCGTGATATTGTCGGTGCTGATCGTGACCAGCCGGCAATAAGAGACCTCGAGCTCACGATGAAGTTGAACCAGCAATTCAGCCTGCCGACGATCCTTGGGGCAGAAACCTCCGCGGCTGAGGACCAGAATCATGGGATGTTGTCCTTGCAGTTCGGAGAGCTTCCGCCGTTTGGCGGTGTGGTCGGAAAGCTCGTAGTCGGGGAAAACAGCGCCTGGAACAATGTCAGATCGCATAGGAAATCCTCAAGACTTGGATGCGCGTCGCTGGGTTGTGGCTCAGGGGAGAACTCGGTCGAGATAGGACACTTGCGATTTTCCCGCCCAATCGCGTACTGGGGCAAAAAGGCGAACGTCCCGTCTGTTCCCAGATTCCTCTTGTGTGTAACTACAAAAAGAGCTACAATCGCCTTTAAAACGAAATGAAATACGAGTGGGACGAGGCGAAGAACCGGAAGAACATCGCCAAGCATGGTCTCAGCTTCGAAGATGCCGAGCAGGTATTTTTCGGGCCTGGCGCCACCTTCGAAGACGACCGCTTTGCTTACGGGGAAGAGCGGTTCGTCACCTTGGGCCTGCTGGCCGGGCGCCTGGTTGTAATCGCCCATGCACCGCGCGATGAGGGAACGCGCATCATCTCCATGAGGAAGGGGAACCGACGTGAGCAAGAAATCTATCAAAAGCGACTTGGCACGGATTGACCGCATGAGGGACGCCGATATCGACTATTCGGACATTCCTCCGCTCGACAAGACATTTCTCAAGAAGGCAACCACGGCTTGGCCTCCGGCAAAAAAGCAACTGACGATTCGTCTCGACGCGGACGTGCTCGATTGGCTCAAGCGCCATGGCAAGGGCTACCAGACCCGTATCAACCGCATTCTCCGCGTGGTGATGGAGAGTCAGCCCCCGCGGTCGGCTCATCAGTAGTCTCTCGCTGCCAAAACATCAGAGCGCCTTGTACATCCTAGTTAACGTGGCCCAAACGCCTTATGAGTTTCTCCAGCATGGAAGATGTTCGGGACAGCGGGTTTGTCGGCTGGGCCAAGATTTCTGCTCTTCAGGAGTCGGGGTGTCGAGAGGTGCTGGATGAGGCGGGCGTTTATTTGGTATTGCGACTTGGTACTGCCGCGCCGGACTTTCTCCCTGCGGGTACGGGGCCCGCGAAATATCCAAGCGAGAAAGTCGGCGATCTACAGAGTCGATGGGTAAAGGGCGCGGTCGTGCTGAATATTGGCAAGGCGGGGGGACCGGACATTGAGGAAACACTCAGGGGCCGGCTGAAGAAATACATGCGGTTCGGCCAAGGGAAGAACTCCGGGCACTCTGGCGGAAGACGCATCTGGCAGTTACGCGATTCTGGCGATTTACTCGTGTGCTGGAAACCGACGGCGAAAGCCATCCCCAAACAAGTCGAAACGAAACTGATCAGACAGTTCGAGCAGAGGTACGGCAAGGTGCCGTTTGCCAACGCAAGGCATTAGATTTCGGTGGCGGGTGGCCCAGCCTTCCGCTCGCACCACCATGATGTGGGTGCCCCATCCTTGCGCGTCCTTTGCGCAAGGGTGGGCGGCAGACTGATCGCCCCATGGGCTTTGCGTAACCCACCTCTGCAACGCGCAGGTTCGTTTCAACTCTCGCGTTCAGCAACGAAGGCGAACTTCACCGCGAGGGCGTGCATTCTACAGGATCACGAAACCTGCTCTAGTGCGGCCTTGGATTCAATAGGCGCTCGACGCGCTCGGGCCGCGTGCAATGACCTTTAGATAGGCTTGCGTTGGTTGGTCCGGCTCCGCGCGGCCTTGCTCCCAATCCCGGAGAGTGCCTAGAGGGATGTCGTAGTGGGCTGCAAATTCTTCTTGTGTCAAGCCCAGGGCGCGGCGAATGCCTTGTGCCCCAGGTTCGCGTCCGTTCTCTGGATCTCTGGATGCTAACCTGGGAACTCCTGACGCCATCGCTTTTCCTTGATCCCGTTCGCCAACACAGATATTATATAAAGAATCCAGTTAGCTATTTGAGAATGGCTGTACGACGCTCGCTCTTTGACAATCTAGACCGGCGGTGGACTCGAACCCCTCCGTCCCAAAACGGGAACGCCAGCCGCGATTTCGAACGCCTAAGTCCTTATTCCGGAATATTTTACGTATAAGTCCTTATTCCTCAAAGATTTTGCTGGTAGTCCCGCCCTAACCCCATGATTCCAAAAGATCGAGGGGGGAGGGGGATACCCACGGTTGGCGAACCTCGCTGTCCGCGGCCGCGGCTGTCGTTGTGAAGGTAAAATAAAACGACGACCCCCACGGCGGCAATCAAGAATCCGGTTCCGTGCCAGCGGCCAAGGGAATGCCTCTGTGCTTGCATACTGATGTGCTCCTCTTCTTCGAGAATTTAGATTTTTGTTGCTGAGCAGAACCTTTAGGGAAGGCTTGGAAGCACGCAATTCACAGACTGTCGTGCAATCTCGCCCGATGCAGGCTCATTTCTCTCCATAGTGCGACATCGTCAGAGCACGTTTCACCGGGCGAGGGGCGACTGCGCACTCGTTGAGAACTCAAAGAGTTCGATTTTTCCCACGGCTTCACTCGGCTTTCGAGTCGAGCCCGTTTCGCGGCATGTGCGGTTATCATGCTGCCAAGATGGCGCTCACGAGACATCCTCGAGCGCGAGAGATTGCTTGCGCTGTTTGAGAGGTCGCTAATACTCAGTCAAACAGAAGGCGCTGAGTGCGAAGCACGAAAGACCTGGATTAGAGCACTCTCAGAGTCCAGGCGGTGTGGCTCCACAGGAGGCGAGTACTTCCATTCGACCGCGTTTTACCCAGCTATGGAGCCCATATCACGTTGGAGGGTTTGGATCACCTGTATTGGTTTCGCTGAGGCAGGCCCTGTTCGGCCGATATATCGAACGCGTGGGCTGTTGTGGTATGACAGCCCAGAATGAATTGTGTTGACATGTTCCGCTCCCGACTACACTATATGGAGCGGCTGTGCCGCGCGGCAATCGATGATGTTGACTCTCGAATGCGCGCGTTAGCGTCCTCCCCCTGCGACTCTCAGTACCGCCTTCGGGCGGCAATCTCAGCCTGTTCGTCTATCAACGCGAACTTGCAAAAGGACAACAAACTATTTATGAAGATCCCTGTTCTGGCCGCAGTGGTAGTCCTCAGTGTATTTATTCCAACCACAGTTCTCGCGCAGAGTCTTGAGAGCGGTGCACTGCTCTCAATCCACAGTGCGGATGGATCTTTGAACCTGGCTGTATACGACAGTCAGATTCACTCTGGTATCACTCACTCCTTTCCCTGCGATAACGGCCTTGTAACCGATGCCTACGTGGTGCAAGGAGGGTCGGCGACCGGTTGCGACCCGGGAGACTCGTACGAGACTTCCCAAGCACCGGGAGCGTTTCAGTTCGTAGGAACGGGCTATGAGTTTGATATCACGACTTTCTATACGGAAACACCCGGCACTTGCAACTCCCCCGGCAACACGGGACCGATCGAACCGATTTGTGTAAGTCCCGATAGTGGATTTCTCACAGTTACAAATAATGGCTCCTCGAATTTCACCGGTACGATCACTCTATCGGGAAATTCCCCTTTAGGGGGACCGCCATATTGCGCGACCAACGGAATGGCATCTGACAGTTTCACCGGTACGCTTACTCCGGGCCAATCCAGAACCTTTGGCTTAGCGCCGGACGCCAGCAACTGCGGGGGATACAACGCCCCGCAGACCCAAACCCTGACCGCCGGCGGAACCGCTATTTTCCCTGTCGGCACTGACGATTACGAGTTGGCGGCTCTCGATAATGCGGGAGGCGAGCAGGTTACTATCCTCCCGATTCCGGTGCTGCAGTCCTCGACTGAGGCGGGCTCCAACCCATCCAACACCTTCAATCCGGGCACAATGTTCCCCACTTTTAGCTGCGCCCCCTATGGCGATTTCAATGAGTCTGTGGCAAACCCGGAATGTGTCGAGTTCCAACTGACCTGCTCAGGGGCGTCGGATTGCGAGCAATTCCTGTACACTGCGACAACTCATTACAGTTTTCCCACCGGTTTTCCCGGGATTGGCGGTCCAGGCTTCTTGAAAGCGACCGGGCAAAGTTGCCCGTCGAGTCTCTTTAACGAGAATATTTTCCGTTTCTACTCGCAGGATACAACGCACTCGGGCGGGGGCGGCGGATTGTCATGCTTCGTTGCGGCATTTACTCCCGGCGATCAGATCGTGACCACCTTTACCAGCTTCGAGGGATTCGAATTTCCGTTCTCGGATACTCATCTGAATTACATTATTCCGGGATTGCCTGCGCCCCTTTCGTGGGATTACGAGGCTCCGAACCTGACGGTCTGCCCGAACGCAACCGGTACCGGGTGCAACGCTCCGTGGGTATACCCGTCGTCGATTCAGATCGCCTGTCCAGGTGGCTCACCCGTACCGCCGAATCCGACTCCTATTTCCGTAAGCCGGTTGCTCAATTTCGGGCAAGGAGAGAATGGGCTCACAGAGTACTTCTTCTTCTGGAACACGGTGAGACATTCGAAGGGCTGTACCAGCGTCGTGATGACGTTTGACAGCGGCTTGTCCGTCGTTCCCGCCCAGTTCAAGTATATTTTCTGATTTTCTCGAGGATGCAGGCTGATTGCGACCTGCATCCTCATTCTTGCTAACAGATGCTTACCGCACTTGATTTCTGCTATTGGGGATTTCTGCGATCAACCCTTAACTTCTTGTGATCCGCTGGTTGCTTCTTCGTACATGGTCTTGAAGTCAGAGCGTTCCAGGATTTTGTCTGCGCCCGGATCATCGTGCATAGCGTCGATCAACTGGAGAGCCTCTTGATAGTGCGGCAGAGCTTCGACCTGGTCGCCTGATGCGCGCAAGATGCTGGCCAGGAGGTAGTGCGCTTTGGCGCTCAACGGCTTCAAGCCGAGTTTGTCGGCTTGCAGAAGCGCCCGGTCGAGTTCCTGTTGGGCATGGGTGCTGTCTTTGATCTTTATCATGGCTTCCGCCATGGAAACTGAGCACTCCACTTGGGCGTACTTTAATCCGAGGTTCTCGGCTTGCTGCAGCAGCGGTCGCAATGTGGCGATCGCCTGTTGCGCTCGTCCTTCTTTTATCGCAACTTTCGCTAGATTGATCTTGGCAACCAAGATTTTTTCTGGTTCTTTACTGCGGGTAGCTGCCTGCAGTGCCTGTTCGTACAAAGTTCCGGCCGCTTTTGAGTCACCGCGATAGTAGGCAGCGTCGCCCTGGAAAGATAGAGTCTGCGAAACCATTCCATCGTTCTTCAGTTCGCGGGAAAGATTGAGCGCGTCATCCAGGTAGCTTTTCGCCTCGTTGCCTCGGCCGGCGAGGATGAGCGCCTGAGCATAACCGCCCTCGATCTCCGCCATCCAGTAGGTCTTGTCTTTCAGGTCCTGGAAGGTTTTCAGTGCTGTCTGCTTGGAAGTGATAGCGGCGCCGAATCGTCCCTGGTAATCCAAAATCATACCTAGAGTGTAGGACTCGATTGCCGCGCCGCGCGTGTCATTCATGCTGCGCCGCAGGTCGAGCGCGCGCATGTACTGGGAAAAAGCCTCATCGTAGTCTCCCATGCGGACAGACGTTTCGGCCAGGTTGTGGACGGCCTCGACGATGTCTTCGGGTGCTTTGGATTTCTCCCGCAGCTGCAATGCCTGAAGGTAATAGGTGCGGGCATCTTCGTACTGTCCTTTGGCAAAATAGACACCCGCGATATTGTTCAGGCAAGCTGCCTGCAGACGTTCATTGCCGATATCACGCTCGATCTGCAGCGACTCCTTGTACATTTTTAGGGCCTGGTCATGATCGCCGCGATCATCATAGAAATTACCCAAATCAATCAGAGTGTCGCCCAGACCGCGGTTGTCCCCGATGTCGCGGCGAATTTGCAATGCTTCCTGAAAATTGCCCAAGGCTTCCGTATTCTTGCCCAACAAAACTTCCGTTCTCGCGATTTCGTTCAGGCTTGAGGCAATCCCGCGCTTCTGCCCGATGTTTCGCCAGATGGCCAGTGCATCCTGGTCATTGCGCAATCCATCTTCGGGCTTGTTCAGCATCCTGTACGCGACCGCCATGGCGTGCAACGTGGCAGCCTTCTGTTCCTGATTATCCAGCTGAACAGAAAGGGTAAGCGCCCGGTTCAGCGGATCGAGGGCCCCTTGCGCGTTGTCGCTCTTAATGGCGAGGCGCCCCGTGGCGAGAGTTGCGTTGATGTCTTTGGGATTCGCACTCAGAATCTTTTGGTTGCACTCAGCAGCTTTGGTAAAGTCTCCGGCTTGCTCGTAGAGAGCTGCCAACGCGGATTGCACGTCGGCATTTTCGGGCGACACCTTCGCGATGGTCTCGTAGGCTTTGATGGCGGCGGGGAAATTCTTGGTGATCTGGGCCTGAATCGCAAGCAGCAGATATTTTTCCGCCTCCGGCAGGTTCTGGCTCAAACTCACGGCCCTTTGCGCTGCCCGCTCGGCCTCGGCATCGTAGCCCAAATTGCTGTAGGTTTGGGCCAGCTTCGAAAAAGCTAAAGCGAAGGTAGCATCCGTCTTGGTTGCGGCCTCGAAGTGTTTCTCCGCCTCGAGATTTTTGCCTTCTCGAAACAGATCGATCCCCTGGTTGTAGTCGCGCAGCGCGTCAATCGACGTGGAGGTCGGCTGATAGGAACTGGCCTTCAACTCCTTCAACACGTCGTTGGACAGGGCGAGGTTCTGGCGGACGGAATCGGCGAGCTTGTCGAACGCGGCTGGAATATCTTTCTCGCTCGGGGCATCTGCTTTCACCGAAATAGTGCGGTTGTTTTTCAGATCCTGCAAAGTGGCGTCAATGCGAACCTGGCCACCAAATCGCGCATACTGACCGAATACCACCACGTCAGCGCTGCTGAACTCGGCGATGCGGTGGAGCATGGTCGGATCAAACGAACTATTGGGTGCGATATGCAGATCCTGAAGGACCTGGTGTAAGCGGTCGGGTGACACTGTCCGCAAATGCGCGGACTGGCCGACGTCGGTGGTCAGCATGTCCGCCAAACTGGGTCCTAACCAGTCGAAGCTTGGGTCTCCGGAAGCATTTTTAAAAGGCAGGATAGCCAGCGAGACAGCGGGAGCCACACTGGTTTGCCCGGGGGACGACTGAAACAGCTTGTCGCGGAAGCGGTATCCCCCAATCGCCAGG
Source organism: uncultured Acidobacteriota bacterium (assembly GCA_963696635.1). Classification (GTDB taxonomy): domain Bacteria; phylum Acidobacteriota; class Terriglobia; order Terriglobales; family Acidobacteriaceae; genus JABDBE01. The sequence continues at coordinate 37,701 of CAVOKX010000010.1, read as the reverse complement.
ATGACCGCGATCAAGCCTGCAGTAATCCATGGCCAAGGGATCGTCCGACCCCACGGGCCTATCTTTGGCTCGAAGTTCAGCGTAGCGCCGGCACGCTTGCCTTGCCAGACCTCCAAGTCAGCCAAAAGCTCAGCGGCGGTTTTGTAACGCAGATCAATTTCACGCTCTAAACACTTAGTGACGATATTGCTTACCGATCGTGGAATGGTGTTATCGTGGTCGGAAACCGGCGACACTCGCTCCTGGGTTCGTCGAATCAGGCTGGCGATTGTGCTGTCCGCCTTGAATGGCATCTGCCCGGTGAGCATTTCGTAAAAGATCAATCCCAGGGCAAAGATGTCGGAACGCTGATCCAGGGGCTTACCCAGCGCCTGCTCGGGGGACATGTACTCCATCGTTCCCACTAAGGCTCCGCTCTGGGTCATCCCATCGCCTTCCAGGGTGCGCGCCAGGCCAAAGTCCATCACCACGATTCGCCCTGTCCGATCGCGCATAATGTTCTGCGGTTTCAAATCACGGTGGATCACGCCCACGGCGTGCGCGGCTTCTAATGCCCGGCACACCTGCTGCATGATTTCCACCGCCTCTGATGGCGAAAATTTCCTCTTGTCATGGAGGAGGGTCAGCAGGTTTTCTCCCTCGACGTACTCCATGGTGATGAACTTCATCCCATCAGCTTCACTGAGGTCATAAATGCGGATTACGTTGCGGTGGGTCACCTGATGGGCCAACAGCAGTTCCTGCTTGAAGCGATCGACAATGGCCTTGTCGCGAGCCAAGTCCGGCCGGATTACTTTCACTGCCACGGTACGGTTCAATTCGAGGTCGGTCGCTTTGTAAACCGCACCCATGCCGCCTTGCCCGAGAGTCCCGACGACTTCATACCTCTGCGCCAGAAGCATACCTGGCTCCAGCGTGGTTTGATTCGAAGCTACGACGGACCTGGGCCTCTGCTTTGCGTTCTCCTTCACGGGAGGGGCAGGAGATTTGAGGGAAACGTCGATCAATCTCGTGAAGTCGGGTGAATAATCCACGAGGGTTGGAGCATCGGAGGGCAGATTCGCGTCCGACGAAGAACCGCCTCCCTCTGACGGGGTACGTACGCCAGCGGTGTCGTTTTTTGAGGTACCTGCCTGCTGGCCGGTCTTGGGTTTTCGTTCCATCAGTCGGCTCAGCAATAGTAGCTGAAACCAGGCCGGGCTGGCGGGAATTCTTGGTAGAAGATCTCGTTATTGTTTACCGCCGAGGGGCCAACTGGCAGGCTGCTCAATTGAAACACCGTCGCGCGTTTCCTGCTCCGGAAACTGCCTGTTCATGCGCGTGGGGACCAGTTCAAACAGCACCCCATTTATGTCGAAGCGCGCCACGAAATCAGGCGAGAGCATTGGTAGTCCCAGCGTTTCCCCATAGAAGAAGATCGAACGGTTCATGTCATTGAAGTAATAAGACAGTGTCGCATGAGAGTTTCAGGTCGGGGAGCGCGTCGAATACATGGGGACCTCCTGATCTCATAATGGCTGGCACTCTGGTGGAAATGTCTGGGGTGATTGTAAGACAGGCGAGGAACTAAATCAGCGGGCAGCCGCCGTTGTTCCGCCGCTCAGGAACTTATCTGATCCCAATTCAATCGCCACCGGAGAATCCACCGTAAGGGTCGCCACTGGGCAGTAGTGCAGTTTGAGATCCACAGGGCTGGCAACAGTACGCTGCCTGTGGGAAACTTCGACATCCCAGGGACCGGGCTGTGCTTCAAGAGGGCAGTTTCGACGCTTGTGCTGCACACGCGTTTCCGATCGGCACAGGTCCGTGTATCTGCAAGGGCATTTCCCAGTCGTCCCTCCGCGAAAAGGTTGTCGCGTTATTGGCAGTGACCACCTCTATTCGGTGCTTATCGACGACATCCCGGAAATTGTCGAGGGCTTCGGCGGTAGATATTCTGGCCAGTTGCGAAGTTGCCTTGTTGAACGCCCGTATTCAGCTTGCACGGATTACGTGGTTCCCTTATTTATGTGAACATGAATGTTACACTCTCTCTTGCTGACCTTGACGACGCTGCGCATGGCGATTGGCGAACAGTTTGCGGAAAAAACGCCTGCAAGCGCTGAGTTTCGCGAAAACCTGGAATTGCGGCGGGTGGACGGGGACCCCGTCCTCCCGCCTGCCAATTAGCGTTGCGTGCTCAGCTTGAAGAATGGATTGACATCGGACTTGCCAATTACACTAGGAATCGTTGGCGGCTTCGTGCCTTTCTCCGGCATGATTTTTGACTGCGCGTTCACCTCCTTCCATCGCTCGGTCATGTCCTCCAGGCGCACGTTTTCAAAGCCACGCCGCAGGGCCACAATTCGATAGTCGAAGGCTGCATTCGATCGTCCCCGGCGGAGTTCGTGAACTTCAAAGCCGCTCGCGGTGGCGTTGCTGACATAGAGGCCCTCACACTCGTCGCGAGGAGTAAGAAAGACGTGGTACTGGACACCAGTATTCACGGCCTTGGCGAAGGTAGCGTCGAGGGTGATCCTGGTTGTTCCTCCGGTGAGCTGGCCTGAACCGAAATCTTCGAACCAGTTTTGTGGCGACTCCATGGCATAGAGCGCGACCTGGCGCTGGCCTGTGTCCGCGATCACAGACATGGCGTGGGCGCAGGATAGGTGCCCGGTAGTATCGATGGTGCAGACGTTGGTGCCACCGCCACCAGCCACGAGAGCGAACTTCCCGCTTGCGTCCTGTTGCATGTAGGCCGTGGGGACACCGTTGGGACTATTGTTCTCGAGATAGATCGCGCGGGCGTCGTCGGCCGTGCCAACCAGACCCGCAGCGCCGCCGGCGTTGGAGCCGGTGTCGCCCCATACTCCCACCGGGCAGCAACCGAGAATGCCTCCGGTCTTACTCGTGCTGACCGCCAATCCGTACAGGCCGGTGCCGTTTGGACTCCTGCTTTCGCCCTCCACCCCGAAGTTCTTGCCGCTGCTCGCCGCGGCCCCCAACACACCAAAGAAACCATCGCCGGTCTGTAGGCTCGAACCGAACACGCCGGTACCGCCCTGTCCAAGGACACCCAAGCTGTCGGTGCTTGGTGCATTCCCAAACACGGCGATGCTACCCACTCCTTCAACCCCGGTACCGGTGCCCGATGAAGTTCCCAACACACCGGTGAGGCCAGTGCCTTCGACACCTACTCCGCTGTTGCCAGTAGCCTGACCATCCACGCCGATAGTGCCACCTACGCCGGTTACCCCTCGCGTGGTGCCATTTCCCACCACGCCGTTAGGGCCGTTACCTTGCACCCCAACGCCGCTGCCATTGGTATTTGTGTTGACACCAAGGACTGCTAGGCCCGACGCGTTTTGATTTCCTACGCTCACGACAGCACCGCTGATGTTGGTTGTAAAGGAGCCGGTTTGACCCAACACTTGGCCCTTAGAGGCGTTTACGTTCCCGCTCAGCGAAAGATTCCCCGCGATTCCGACTGTAGTCCCGCTCTGGCTGATAACTGAGTTGTTGACCTTGGCGCTGCCGCCGTTGGTGGAGAATTTGGGAATGAAAGTGGTGTTACAGGCCGCTCCGCCGGCGCAACTGATCTCATTGGGCTGCTCTGGTGGCAGCGCCGTTTTTGTAGAGCTGTTGGTGGACTGAGGCGCGGCCAGTTGAAATGCGGAAATCGGCTTTCCGCCAAGCGTTTCTGCGTCTGCGGCCTTCAGTGCGTAGGGTGCGCTGACCAGTAGCACGCGTGGCTGTTCGTTTTGTCCTTGCGGCTGCACACCCACCCAGCGCGCCTCGTTGGAGCTGAAAAATTCCATGGGCAGGCCGTTCGAGTCAGTGGCTCCCAGCATGACGGTGTAGCGGCCGTTTGCATCTGCTTGCAGATTCTGCGTCTCCAGCCAAAGCGGTGCGCCGCCCTGTTGGTCCTTGTAAAAGGCGAAGGTTATGCCGACGACGCCGGTCTTCGGCGCGCCCTTCTCGTCTTTTATCGCGCCGCCGAACTTAATCAAGTGTGGCACAGTAACGGCGGAATTGTTGGCGGTGTTCTGCGTGCGTCCTAACGGACTCATCGCGAGCAGCAGTGTGGCGACAATCAAAACAGATTTGAAACTGCGAAGGTCTGGCGTTTTCATGTTAACTCTCCTTTGTGGATGTATGCTGAATCGCGCTTTCGAGGGCAGCCGTTCTTCCGGTCTACCCCCGCAGCTTGGAGCAGACGGACTTTACTGGTTGATGTTGCAGACATATGTGTTGCCCTGCTTGATGGGGGCAGTGCACAACGGTCCAAGATTGGTCTTCGCATTCGGCACGCTGATCATGGCGTTGGGACCGGCCACGTGCTGGCCATTGAATGGGGTTGGCTTATTCACATCGAAGCCGCAAGCCACTGCATCCTTGGGGTTGTCGAACCAAAAACCTAGGTGGAGGGCGTTGGTCGGGGCCAGACTCGTATCTGGATCAAAGCCGAAGATCTGGTCCAGGAGAATGGTATGAATGGTCGCGTTGATATTGCCGTACTGGTCAGCTTCCAAGTCGGTTTGGTACCAGGCCAGTCCGAAGTTGGTGAAGTTGGGATCGACCTGGCCGTTGGACAACAGCTCGCTGCGCTGGATCGTGAAAAGATCAAAGCCCAGGTTAGGCTGGAAGTTCTGCCCGGTGATATATAAAGTGTCGGCAAGACTACCCCGCACCACGGTAACCTCAGCGGTGGCGTTAGACCCAAAGCAACTGGTGAAGGGTGGGTTCGGGTACAGCTTGAAGGTCTTCTTGTGGACCTCCGCAGCCTGCGTTTGTACCGCAGAAGTAAGGATTGTTAAAACAAGTGCCAGCAACATGAGGCACTTGCCCGCTTGAGTTATTTTCTTTGCGTACGTCATTCGATCAATCTCCTGATTTGTTGAATTGAACTGCGATCGATGCGGAACCCGGCGATCGGATCGTCGCTGCGCCTGCGCTTCGACCGCATCACTCTCGCTCGAAACTGGCGGAACTGTCCTGAGAACGTTCTAAAAGATCTCTAAAATCCGTCAAAAAAACCTAGGAAAGCTGTATCTCGCTGGAAGGAAAGTGACCACAAATAACATTCACGAAGCACGCGAGCGCTGGCCGCGAGCAATAGGCGAGGGAAAGCCTCCAATTCTTCGGCGTTCCGCCCCCGGTATTCTTGTTGTAGAATAAGCGCGCAGTTTTCAGATCGGATTCTTCGGCCTCGCATGAGCTCGCTGAATGAAGTGCTCAAAGCCGAGAATTGGATCTAGGCCTCCTCGTAGGAAACCTCAATGACAACCGGCCCTTCTTTACATAAGGGGTCTACCGTATCGGTGGGCGAGCGGTTTGGGGGTCGTCTGCCAAGAGCCGGTCAATGAGTACAGCCAACCACTTCGAGCCAAGTTTGCGCGGGCCCAGGAAGGCTCAGTTTTACGAATTTCATCCGTTTCTTCTGGATACGATTCAGCACTTGCTGCTGAACGAGGGCAGGCCAATAGCCCTTACCCCAAAGACCTATGACACGCTGTTGCTGTTGGTTCAAAACAGCGGGCGAATGCTCACTAAAGAAGAAATGATGAAGTCGCTGTGGCCGGACAGTTTCGTGGAGGAATCGAACCTGACCCAGCAAGTTTCGATGATCCGGCGAGCACTCGGCGACTCTCCCGGTGACCCTCATTTTATTGTGACTGTCCCTGGTCGAGGGTATCGTTTCAGTGCCGAGGTGAGGAGTTGGGACAATGAAAAAGAACATTTTGGTTCGACTGTTTCGGCGCCGCAATTGATCGGCGAAGCCGCAAGCCGAAATGGGCAAAAGGTTGCCGGAGCAGAGGTGACCGGGACGGAAAATGCGGAACCGATTGCGGTACCGCTTAATTGGACAAGCCGCAAGACAACCCGACTGGCGGTCCTCTCGATTGCTGCACTCGCGCTGCTGACCGTCGCCATATTAGCCATCACGAAATCCTTACATCCGACGAAACCTAGAACAAGCCAAGCAATAGCTGCACACCGGAGTCTGGCAATTCTCCCGCTCCAGAACCTCAAACGAGATCCCGAGGATGATTTCCTGGGATTCTCGCTCGCGGATGCGATCATTACCAAACTCGACTATGTGAGTTCGCTGACCACCAGACCTTCCGCAGCCGTTGAAAAGTATCGAAACCAGGTTATTGATATTCAAAAAGTTGCTGCAGATCTGGATGTGGACACACTTTTGACGGGAAGCTTTATCCGCGATCGGGATAATTTGCGAATTACCTACCAGTTGATCGATGTCAAAACCGACCGGTTTCTGGGCAGAGGGACGATTGACTTGAAGTACGACGACCTTCTAAGGGTCCAGGACCAGGTGTCCCAGCAGATCATTAAAGAACTTGCACTGAATCTATCGCCCTCGGAGGCCGAGAGGCTCAAATCCGAAGCACCCGTTAGTCCCCTAGCCTATGAATACTACCTGAGGGGAGTCGATCTCCATAGTCAACACAGATTCCCCATGGCCATCAAGATGCTGGAGAAGTCAACCGAGATCGATCCGAGTTACGCTTCAGCGTGGGCGTATCTGGGAGCATCCTACACCTCAGATGCAGCTTTCGAGTTTGGTGGCCGCGAGCAGTACCGGCGGGCGCAATCCGCTTATGAACACGCGCTGGCGATACAGCCGTCGCAATTGGATGCGCAAATCTTCCTGGCAAATCTGCTCGTCGACACGGGGAAGGTTGAGCAAGCCGTGCCCTTGCTGCGCGATGCTCTCAAGACCAATCCCAACCACCCGGATGTCCACTGGGAATTGGGATATGCCTACCGCTTTGCAGGCATGTTGAACGAATCGGTGGCAGAGTGTGAGCGCGCCCGCCAGCTCGATCCGCTGGTAAAGGCGAACGGCTCAGTCCTTAACACCTACCTCTATCTCGGAGACTACGACAAGTTTCTTCGTAGCCTGCCCGATCAGAACGACTCACTCATTCTTTTTTATCGCGGTTTCGGAGAGTATTACCAGAAAAATTGGGAGCAGGCCGCCAAGGATTTCGATCGCGCGAACGAACTCGATCCCACCCTGTACGCACTGATCGGAAAAGTTTTCAGTGACTCGATTGCCCATAGGGACAGCGACGGACTGGAAATCCTACGCGGTTTGGAGGACAAGATTGGAGAACGCGGCGTCGGTGATCCTGAAGCGATGTACAAGATTTCGGAAGCTTACTCGGTATTAGGCGACAAGACTTCCGGGCTCCGAGTCTTGCGTCGAAGCATTGAGGGCGGGTTTTTCTGTTATCCGTATTTCACCACCGATCCTCTGCTGAACGGGTTGCGAAATGACCCTGAATTTACCACGCTGTTAAATGCGGCCCACCAGCGACATGAAGCATTCAGAAGCAAGTTCTTCTGAGGCAGCTTCGTGATTCCTTTGATAAGCCGAACGGCTGTACGCTACAGGCTGCTGTCTGGATGTGGGCCCGAAGTTGTCTAGAAGTCGGCTTTGGCGAGATCATGAATCGATCTCCCGGAAGAGCGTTTCTGGCCAATGTCCGCATTGCCGACTACCCGGGACTTATCACCTGGCACGGTGGGCGATGACTCGCGATGAATCGTCGCCAGACCGTGACGCTGACCGGCCGTATAAGGGCGCATCGCGCAACTCCTCGTTTCGCGGCTGGACCCGGAGCTGGTTAGTCGGACCGAGCTTGCACTTGGTACAATGGAGTCAAGGCTATCTTTGGGTGGCCAGTTTGTCTCCGGAGCCTTCTGCTTTGCCCTGGTCGCGAAGGAATCTTTGCAGTTTTGTTCTGTTGACGCTGATCTTCGCCGACGGGCTGGTCTCCCGCGCCGCCCAGCCAGAACTGCAGGCTGTTTCGGACAGTCCCTACCGCCTGCATTTTTTTCACACACATACCGGCGAGCACCTGAACATCGTCTACCGCGATGGCGAGGGCTACGATCAGGAAGCGCTGACTCGCCTGAGCCAATATCTGCGCGACCACCGGCGGCCGCTTGCCTGTTGCTTCTGACGTATGGAGGCACTGGGTACGGACAAGCTTCGAAACCGCAAACGCATTCGCCGCTTCAGCACGCGAGGGCAGCGGACGACAGCAACGGCCTCATCAACGTTCAGCAGAGCCATTTGCTTCAGAAGCCGGTTGCAGAGAACTGGGTTTCCTATAATGGCGACTACAGCGGCGCCCGCCACAGCAGTTTGACCCAGATCTCGCCGGCCAACGTAGGTCGACTGACAGCACAGTGGGTGTTTCATCCTCGAGTTGTCAGCCCTCTTGAAGTTACTCCAGTAGTCGTTGCGGGGGTCATGTTCATCACGAGTGCAAATGATGCATATGCACTCGACGCAAAGACAGGCAAGGTACTGTGGCATCACGTCCGAGCAATATCCCAAGGGCTGGTCGACGATCCAGGACAGCACCACAATCGCGGTGTGGCGATTCTCGGAACACGCATTTTCATGGAAACCGACAACGCACACTTGCTCTGTCTGGATGCACGCTCGGGCCACCTGATCTGGGAAGTACCGTATGCAACCGGCAACAGTAACTACGGTGCAACCAGCGCACCACTCATTGTGAAGGACAAAGTCGTCGTCGGCATCTCCGGCGGCGATGCGGGCGTGCGCGGTTTCTTGGCTGCCTTTGATGCGGAAACGGGCGAGGAAAAATGGCGGTTCTGGACGATCCCCGGGCCGGGCCAGAAGGGCAACGAGAGCTGGCCGGGTGATACTTACTTGCATGGCGGCGGAACGACGTGGCTGCCGGGCACGTATGATCCGGAGCTCAAAACACTTTATTGGGGCACGGGCAATCCGGCTCCGGACTACGATGGCAGCGTCCGGCCTGGGGACGATCTTTATACCAGTTGCCTGCTCGCGCTCGATCCTGATACCGGAGCGCTGAAGTGGTACTTCCAGTTCAGCCCGCATGATCTGTACGACTACGATGCGGTGCAGACACCGGTCATCGTGGATGCAAAATTCAAAGGTCAGCCGCGCAAATTCATCGTAACCGCGAATCGCAATGGGTTCCTCTACATTCTCGACCGGACGAATGGCAAATTCCTTTTCGCCAAGTCATTCATGAGCACACAGAATTGGGCTAAGGGCATTGACGAGAACGGCCGCCCCATTTCCGCGGGCCTTATCCCCAACGAGAAAGGCGTTCGCGTTTGTCCCGCCAATGGCGGAGCGACGAACTGGTATTCGCCAACCTACGATCCGGCCACCCGCATGTTCTATTTCCGCTCTTATGAAGCATGCGCGACCATTCAGTCGGAGCCAAAACCTTTCGAAGAAGGTCATGCCTATTACGCAATTGGATTGCGAAACGCGGATGAGACCGGCAAGGCGTACATCAATGCTTTCAATCTTGCTACGCTCGATTTGTCATGGCGTGAGCCGCAGATCGGCCGGAATAAAGGTTGGGGCGGGCTGATGTCAACGGCAACGGGGCTGATCGCTTACGGAGACGACGCGCAGAATTTCGTGGTTCTGGATGCGCACACGGGCACGACTCTGTGGCACTTCCATGTCGGTCAACTGATCCACGCCTCTCCCATGGCTTATGCGATCAATGGGAAGCAGTATTTCGCGATTGCCGCCGGAAGCGATGTATTTTCATTCGCACTTCCCTGACGCGCGTACCCGGTTACCTCCGCAATGTCACGTGTGGAAACAGCCATCTTCGACGGAAATAGCGAAAGGATGAGGCGCGTCGACATCGTCTGCCGCGCATGCGCTATCTCTTGTCAACAGAGTCTTCATTGGTGAGACGATTGTGGCCAAGATGACGGATGACGCTAGTGCTTTTTCAAACGCGACGCCTCACACTTCCTTTCAGCCTTAGCACTCATCCCGGGCGTCGCGTCCGAAAAAGCACTAGCGTCATCCAGGAGGAATTGCCAACGTGACAGCGATTGGGGTCGCCGACTCATGATTCCCAAATACTACTTAGGCACTGTTTCTTGCTTACTTCGAAAGTACATCTGTGGCGTCGTCCCCAGCATCTTTCGGAACATTTCAATAAAGGCGCTCACGCTGTCATAACCAACTGCAACAGCTGACTCCGTTACAGACTTGCGCTGGGCAAGCATTTCAAGCGCAGCGAACAGCCGGGCCTGCTGCCGCCAACGGCCAAACGACATACCTACCTCAGAGGAAAAAGCACGCATGAAAGCGCGGCGGGACATACCAGCAAAATGCGCCCAGTCGTCCAACCCGCGGTTGTCGGCGACATCATCCAGCAGAACACGAGCAACTCTGGCCAGCCTCTCGTCCCTGGGCAAGGGCAAACGCAAAGGCTGTTGTTCAGGCTGCGCAATCTCATCGCGAAGAACTGTGATTAGGCGCTTCCGTGCTGGGTCGAGTGGTTGCCGGGGATTCCACGCGAGAACACGATCAACGATGGAAAACAATAACCCTGATGAGCTAAACAGGCGCGGCTTCTTGGGCAGGCCACGGCACATCTCGGCTGACAGGTAAACCATGGAGCCGGCAACGCCTCCCACCGAACGTGCCTTGTGCATGCAATCGGGGGGAATCCAGGCACAACGTTGCGAGGGAAACATCCACCGTTCGCTGCCCGCTTCCACAACGAGCAGTCCCCGAGTCAATGCGAAGAACTGCCCACGTGCGTGACTGTGCTCCGGCGCCCAATCCTCAGCCGTGCGCCTCTTGAAGGCAAATGCGAGTACTGGTACGTCGCTCTCGGCGAGGCGGCGCAGTTCCTCAACATTCTTGGGGACTGAGAACATGAAATTTGCGAAATCGACCCTTTCCCGATAAAAATCGCCACTTTTTCGTTAGCAGGCCAACATGAATATAGCTAGAGTACGTGGCAGATGAGCGAAAGGCAAGAAAGAGAGCCAATGACAAGGTTTTAAGAAATGTACTGATCGAAATAAAGTCAGGCATTGTGAAGGAGGAGAGCATGAACGCTGCTGTGCTACACACCATCAATCAACCACCTCACTTCGAGCAGTTTCCCGAACCCGTTGCGCAAGAAAACGAGGTGATCGTTCACGTTCGGGCCGCCGCGCTCAAACCCATCGACAAGCAAATAGCCAGCGGCTCGCACTACGCAGCGTACGGCAAGCTGCCCGTCGTGTACGGCATGGATGGAGTTGGGCGCCTTGACGACGGTACGCGGGTGTTCTTCGGTGGCCCCCGGCCGCCTTACGGTAGCATGGCGGAACGCACCGTCGTGTCGCGGGCGCGCTGTTTTCCGATTCCCGACAACGTTAACGACGATATCGCCGCAGCGGTCGTAAACCCTGGCCTGTCTGCCTGGGGTGCGCTTGTCTGGCGTGCGCAGCTAGTTGCGGGTGAGACTGTCGTAATCCTCGGTGCAACCGGAGTAACGGGCAAACTCGCCATACAAACGGCCAAGCTCCTCGGCGCTGGGCGGGTGATTGCCGCCGGACGGAACGAACAAGTACTGAATACCCTTCACGACCTGGGAGCCGACACGACCATCCACCTGGGGAACCCCGGCCAGGATCTCACCGAAGCGTTCGTTCGCGAAGCTGGTGACAGAGGCTTCGACGTCATTATCGACTACCTTTGGGGTCCTACTACCGAAGCCCTTCTTGCCGCAATTGCACGAGGAGATTTAAAGCCGACGTCCTCCAGAGTCCGGCTGGTTGAGGTTGGCGAGAGCGCGGGTTCTACTATTTCGCTACCCGCCGCGGTGCTGCGAAGCTCGCGATTGGAGATTCTTGGAGCCGGATCTGGCAACGCCCCGACGTCACCCGAGATATGGGTAGAAGCCGTTCGGCAGCTGATGTCCAATGTCGCTAGCGGTGCACTGCGCATCGACACTGAACGGGTGCCGCTAGGTGAAGTGGAGAATGCCTGGCATCAGGAACAGCAGGGGCGGAGAGCGGTCATCATCCCGTAGTGGCTCCGTCGCAATCGGCAAATCGTGTGTGTGGCAACTCGGATTTCACTAGTGCGGCAGTGGGTCCGGCGATTCCGAGTGCATTGTCGCTAGGCTTGATCGGAAACGCCCGGGCACGACACTTCGTGGACAGTTCTGGCATGGTGGCCTCGGTAGTGGCAAAAGTGATTAGTTAGGGAAGAAATTGAGCCGGAGGGAAACAAGCAAGAAGAGGGGAGGGCGTCAGAGAAGCAGCGTATCGCGTTTCCGTTCAGGCCTGCCGAATTATCGGCAGTTGTGCCGACAGATCGGCACCCTCTACTTCTACGAGGGGCAGGAGTTCGAGTGAAAGATCTTCGACAGACTCAGGCTAGGCCATCGGATTGAACCTGTTTCTGCTGGGAACGAAATCGCAATTGATCGGCGTCGTCGCTACCAAGAAGATGCAACTGCTGCGATGGAACAACCTAAACCCAATCCCAAGGCACGACACCAGCGTCTTCTATGGTGAGAGGGGCTGGCTGGCGCGAACTGTACCCGCGCCCCCGACGGAGGGAAAAAAATGTTCTTGACATCCCCTTATATAGATCAGGCGATCCGGCGCGAGCTTCCCAGACCCTGCCGATCCTCGTCGGATGCATCAAGGATGTCTTCTTTGTCGCTGAACGTCTGTTCCACCGTGGATTGCAGCCGTGCTTGCCAGTACTGTAGGGCTGCACACCGTTCTTCCGGCAAAATGGAAATCAACTCTGTGAAGAGAGCCTCTCATGCGCCGCATCACTTGCACACTACTGGCGCCATAGAATCGAATCTCGTCGAAAGCCAGGCGTAAGAAATCCTCCCATAACGGATACTGCAGCAAGAGCTTAGGGTTTCCTACGGTGTCGCAATAAGTTCCGATTTCGAGCCGCCTGCGGCCGAGCCGGAGCAATAAGTCTTCAATTTCATTGAGCGCCTGGACTGCGGTAGTAGGATCATTGACCGCAGGAGACAGTGCTCGAATCGCAATGTCCACCAGGAGGCGAATGGCGTACTTAGGGTCTTGATCGAAGGTGCGTTCGGCACCCAATTCGATCGCGCTCCTCAGCACCTCCTCGGGAATGGGCCTCCCACCAAGCACGCGCAGCATCGGGGTCGATTCCAGGACAACATCTCCGACGGAAACAGTCATCTCGAGGGCACACGACGCCTCGGTGGCAACGCGCATTAAAGCAGGAATATCGACCTTTTGAAGGGCCATCGGATGTCCGTGGTGGAATAAGGTCTGTACGCAGGGTGCCGTAAGCAGGCTCGGCGAGTATGGTGTTGCGGGTGTATCCATTGGTGGATAAAGTTTTTCGATTACCTCGCGGCCCTGATCACCAGTGAAAATCAACATACGCGTCACCTGCAGCATGCTCACACGTTGGATCAGGCTAATGAACATGATGATGCTTAGAATAAGCAAAACGGCGATCACGCTCACGCCCACGAGCGGAACGCGACCTGAGCCGTTACGGTCCACCCAGGCCAGCGCGGCCAACGCGTACAAAAACGTGGCGGTGAAGACTCCAACGGAATGAGAGATGACAGGATCTCGTGAGATCCACAGCACTAGTCGAGGAGAATAGGCCGTCGCACTGAACTGCACCATCACAAATGTGAGAGAGAACACGATGCCCGTGAGCGCAATCATGCCGGAGGACACTGAGGAGTAGATGCCAATAGCTGAATTAACACTGATAGTGGAGATCCAGTACGGTAATTCCGCTACCACCAGCCTCGGTACAGTAAATCCGAAGAGTAGCGCGGCGAGGGCATAACTTAGCGGAATAAACCAGGGTCTGCTTTTCACTCCCGTGATAAAGCGCGACCACGTGGCGCGTATATTCTTTTTTTTCATGGGCACCTAAAGCCCACTCATGATTTGGAAATGAGCCTACCTTGCGGCGGTAGCGGTAAGAACTGGCATAAATGCCAGCGACGCAGGGGGCACACTGAAATCCGGCGTAGTCGAAGGCCCCAGGCACGCCTAGAAACTTCATACACAAGAACCGGGAGACCTCGGAGATGCCTGCGGCCAACGTCAGCCGCAGGACCGTGGGAGAAGGCTCAGGCCGTACGGCCCGCGTGCACGTCTGCGAGGAGTTGGACAGCGGCATATTACCGATGAATCATTCGAACAAAGACGGAAGGCTCGTCGGCGGAGAGTGAGGAGGGAAGGCTGCTGATCACGGAGAACACTTTTCCATCTAGCACGTTCCCGACTCAGAGCGGGTGTGTACGTGTCCCACGGGTGGGCGAGTGTGCGGACAAGCTCCACGCTTGGCCGTTATTCATCTGCGATAAGAGCCGCATGCGCTAAGGAGCGCTCGTGCGGATCCGCGCGGGTGGCGATCAGCGATGGTCGTCCCTACCGCGACCGCCAACAATCGACACCGCTCGCTACGCGCGTGAATCACTGCCCCCTGTAATAAGTGACAGGTTCCAGCTTTCATATACAAGGTAAACTGAGTTTTTCAGCGGGCTTTGGGGGGTTGCCTGCTCAATTACGTCCCAGGACGCCTTGATTCCCGTCGCGTTAAGCACGCCACTGAGCACGGCTATTCGGTCACGAATCCGACTATCCTCAGTGACACGCGACACAATTTCAAACCCGGAGGTGTTTTGTGAACAATTTTCTGAGGTCGCTACTTAAGACCGGGATCTATTTGCTTGAGCGATCCGACCAAACCGCAGCAGACCTAAGGGACCGTGTAAAGGCTCTAGTTGAAGACCTCAACTTCCGAGCCACACGGGCAATTCGCGGACAAGAGGACCATACAGTCCGAAATGCGATTAGCTTTGCAGCTGGAACCGCTCTTGGAATAGGCGTCGCAATACTGTTCGCGCCAGCAAGCGGAGAAGAAACCCGCCGCGAGATAGCCGGGAAAGTCCGAAATGTGGGCGACAGAGTGCGGGAACAGTTCTCCCCAGAAGTAAAAAAGCCTGCAACCGGCACGCACGATGAGGTAAAAAAGCCTGCAACCGGCACGCACGATTAGGAAGCTGCGGTTCGATCTCCACCATGTACCGCCAATTTTCATCGTGCCTCGGTGAATAGAGATCATTTTGTGCTCCTTCTGTCGCGTCCAGCATCAGTACATGTAATTCGTTCCGCCACCCTGCGACGAGCCAAAGCGGAATCCTTGTGGAAGCTGGGGGGGCTGGGTCCCCGGCAACTGTTTCGCAATGTTGTCGATCAGATCAGCGCGAACAACCTTTTCGGACGGGCAGCAGAGCTGGCGTTTTATTTCTTATTCGCTCTTTTTCCGCTGATTCTGGTAATGATGACTGTATTTGGTGTGTTCGAATCGCACCGTGTCGAACTTCAAAACAATTTGCTGTCTTATTTCGCAGATTTTCTTCCGCCGACAGCATTCCGACTCTTAAAGACAGTTGCTATGGAGTCGGCTACCAACGCGAGTGGCGGAAAGCTGACCTTTGGTATCGTTTCAGCGCTCTGGTGTGGTTCCGGCGGCGTCTGTTCGATGATCTCCGCTCTGAACTCGGCCTACCGCGTCCGCGAGTCCCGGTCCTGGCTGAAGGTTCGCTCAATAGCACTTGGATCGACTCTGCTGATTTCGGTACTGCTTCTCGCGGCCTTTTTTTTTGTGCTGGTGGGTGGCTATTTCGTTGGCTGGTTCGGGACGGAACACCGACTACATCCGATTGTCGTTTTCGTTTGGAAGGCCATTCACTGGCCGACGGCCATCCTCTTCGTTACCATGTCATGTTCGGCGATTTATTACTGTGGCCCCGATTTGAAAAACCGACAGTGGCACTGGATGACTCCGGGCTCGGCATTGGGTGCGTTTGTATGGATAGTGGCCTCGCTGGGATTTCGCATATACCTGCATTTTATAAATAATTACAGCGCCACGTACGGATCACTAGGAGCGGTCATGATTCTGTTGTTATGGCTCTATGTATCCGGATTGGCATGCCTGCTCGGGGGACCATCAACGCTCAAATACAGTTGCACGGCGTTTGCTAGTTGATCGACAACTGAGATAACTGGGTTGCCTGCCTTGCGAATGTGGATATCGCTGAAATGTACGATTGCGGCGCGCATAGGATTTTGTGTTGGTTAATATACATGAAACTACCGTTAGGCGAAATCGCGCCGCTCGTTATTGGATTCTCTGAAGAGTTGACCGTCAGTTGCCGAAACCTGATGTCTGGCGCAAGTGGCGTTGAAGGAAACGGGCGTTTTTCAACCCAATAAATCGTACCGATCGCAAACAAAGCCAACACACTCGCTAACGCGATGGCCCAGCGGGAACGATTTCTCGGTTCAAGTTCGCGCCGCAGTGTCTCTAGGTCGGCACGCATCTCCGACGCACTCCCGTAACGTGCGTCACGATCCTTCTCGATTGCCTTGGCAATTATCTGCGCTAACTCGGCAGGAACTCGAACATTCAGTTGCCGCGGGGGAACGGGTGTCTGCGTGAGGATGGCATTGTGAAGCGCCGGTCCGGTTTCGCCGTCAAATGCCCGATACCCGGTCGCCATCTCGTACAGTACAAGACCAAAAGAAAAAATATCGCTTCGCGCGTCCAGCCTCTCGCCTCGCGCCTGTTCTGGCGACATATAGCCCGCTGTGCCCATGGCGACGCCGTCTCTGACTGGGGCGCGGTGTGAAGCGCGGCGAAATCTGGACCGCTGCAGGCGGCAAGGACTACGCTGGAAAACTCCGTCCAGTTGTGATTCTTCAAGACGACCGCTTCGACATGACGGATTCGATCACGGTATGCACCTTCACTACCGACCCGACGGATGCTCCTCTGTTTCGGTTGCCGGTCGAGCCAAACGAGAGCAACGGGCTTCGCGCTGTTTGTCGGGTAATGGTGGATAAGATCACGACCGTTCCGAAATCAAAGATCGGCGCACGGGTCGGCCGCCTTGCTGACGAGGACATAGTACGGCTGAATCGTGCTGTTCTTGTCTTCTTGGGCATCGCCGCTACCAGCGAGAGCGAGCCACCGGAATCATAGGATTCCTTTTCGTTTAGATCAGCCGTTGACGTTCGGCGGTGTACGATCTGTTGAATCTTGTGAATCTCGGTGGTTAAGCCAGGGTCCGTGCTGCGAAGCCGCGATTTATCGTCTCGAGAAGGCCCAGACTAGCTCATCCTAACTGGCAGATTTTTCTCCTCGCAGGATTTGACTCACGGACCTGTGCCCTGGCTTTTCCAGAACTCCGCGCACAATTTCCAGCAATTCTTAAATCCTACAGTGAGGGGAGAAGCGCAACACCATGATCGACGTGAAGCATGCTACCGATAGCCAGAATGAGACCTTTGCGAGACTCAAGGTGTTATTTGAGGACAATAATACGAGTCCTTCCTCCAAATCATGCGGTAGATGCGCTCGGAGAATTTTCAATCGACGAGGGTGGAATCTTTCTCGCGTTTCTGATCCACTCGGCCGCTCTTTGTTCGGCCTCGAGCAGTTGCTCCATGGTCATCGACTGGTTGACATGGTTTTTGGCTCGCATGATCTACTCACTGGCGATCAAGAACCACATGTACGCGTGTATAGCGATCAGGTGGCGGCGATTCAGATCGGCAACTGGGGCGTGAAGTTGATCGAAGCCGGGCGCGACGCAGACGGCGTGGCGTTGGCTAAGTGATTTTTGATGCAGCCTTCAACACATGCAAATCAAACCTTGAAAATCTTGATGCCGGCCGAGCGGCCAGCTTTCTCTAATGTGCTGTCTAGCGTGGCCAGCGGTGCCCCCTGTCGGACTGCTACATCAAGATATGCCGCATCGTATGCCGAAAGATCGTATTCCCGCGCCAGCGGAAGAACATTGCTCACGGTATCGGCGACCGTTTGTGATTGCTCCATAATTGTCAGGCCTCCCAGCAGATCCACAAAGCGCCGCACGTCCGGCTGCTTAACACGTTTGCGCCGTTCAGCCACCAACAACGCATTTGTTATCTCCAGCGCCCATACGGCCGGAACGATCACCCTCCGGCCTTCCAGCGCCACGAGCACCTCGTCCGCGTATTCGCTTGCCTCATCAGGAAAACACCAGGCGAGCGCTACAGAAGCGTCAACCACTATCTCGGTCAAAATCGCCGTCCCTCGTTAACCATCTCGCGGACGCTCATGGAATCAGGCTTGATCCGCTTGCGCAGTGCCCGCATTCCCTCTACGATTTCCCAGTGCGTCAGTTTGGACCCCGTTTCTTCAACAGGAACCAGCATTGCTGCAGGAACCCCGTGCCTCGTGATTGTGATTTTTTCGCCCTGCCTTACCCGGTCCAGCAGGTCCGACAGATGCGTTTTGGCCTCAAAGGCCCCTACCGAGTCCATTTTTTTGCCTCCAATACAACTAGTTCAAACTAGTTAATATAGCTTTAAAAACACCCTCTGGTCAAATCGGGCATGGTATTCGGTTGGTTTGCTGACCGATGTTACCGATCAGCATCTAGGCTACGACTGGCCCAGAGAAGGAGACTCATGTCTTCGTCGCCGATCAGGACTTTCGCAGATACCGGACCACCAGGTCCGTTACTTCGTCCACAAACTTTTCTGCTTTTTCGTCGGTGAGGATGTCTGGGCGGTGCAGGACTGCCGTGTGTGTGAGCGCCTCCACTGCTGTCACGCAGATGAAGGCTGCGACATCGAGATCGGCAACCTCAATCTCATCTTGATGCGCGTCGAGATAGCCTCGAACCAGTGCGCGAGCGTCTTGGTTGATCGCCTCCACATTTTCGAGTCGGCCAATACGTGGGACCTGTTCGGCAAGGACGCGATGAAGCCTGGGATTGACGCGGTGAGCGTCGATTGCTACCGCAACGAATTCGTGTACCGCCACGTCGATCGGGCGCGCAGCTACCTTGACCAGGGCGTTGCGCATCATCCGCAACACTTCGTGCGAATGGCCCTCACTGACGGCCGCCACCAGCGCCTCCTTGCTCGGAAAATACTGGTAGAGCGAGCCAATACTGACGCCAGCCGCGGCAGCGATCCGATTGGTGCTGGCTCGGTCGTACCCTTCTCTTATCAAAATGCGAGCGGTCGCTTCCAAGATCGCATTGACCGTGAGGCGCGAGCGCTCTTGAGATGCTGATTTTCTAGGATTAGTGCGCAGTTTTCGAGCCATATGTATTGGCAGAGAATGCGAGTAGACAATTATGAGCGATAGCTCATAATTATGTAAGAGGCAGCACGCCGGAGTTGCGGTGCGGAAACGCTAAGGAACAAGCCGAGCCGGTCCGCGCCGCGGCGCGGAAGCCGAGGAGGTGACGGGGATGGATGAATTGATTCCGGATAGCCAACGCAATGAAATGCCTCGAAAGGGGCGTGCCGAGGAGACAAGCCTGCAAGTGCAGGAAGCCGACGAACACCTCCAGACCGTTGGTCGTAACGCATTGCTGCCAAAAGTCGTTTGGCCAGATGTCCAACCTAGCCTACGAAGCCGGCTGCTGGATCGTTTAGTACTGCTCACCGGCCGAAGGAAGGGGTGGGCGTCGGCTGCGGTGGTGCAAGAGCGTGCTCGGAGATTGGCGCTACGACCTGCGCCTCATCGTCCCGTCCGATTAGGGCGCAACGTTAAAGTTGATCTGCGTTTCGCCGAAGCCTGGCCGGTATATCACGTCGAGCCCATCAGAAGTGGTAGCGCTCGACACCACCTAGTCTTCCTGCACGGCGGTGACTATGTTCACGAGATGGTTGGTACCCTCTGGAAGTTTGTTGGTTACTTGGTAGATGAGACCAGCACGCACTGCGTCGTTCCAATCTATCCGCTGGCTCCGCGTGGGACTGCAGAAGAGGTAGTGCCGGCCACTGGGCGGATGTTGCGCGATCTCATCGCGACTGTTGACGCACAGAATCTGACAGTTGTCGACAACTCCGCAGGGGGAGGGTTGGGCTTGGCGGCGGCGCAATGGTTGCGTGAGGCGGGGCATCCTCAGCCGAACGCGCTGATCTTGATTTGCCCTGGGGTCAATGGGACGTTGAACCAATGCACGCCGGCCGACGCGGCTCGCGATGTGATGCAGGACGTTCCCGGTGTGCTTGAGGCGTTCCGCATGTACGCGGGCGACCTCGACGTAACGCATTCGTTCGTCAGTCCTTTGAATGGAAACTTCGAAAGTTTGGCGCCGATGCTGATTTTCACTGCACACATGATTTATGCCACCCCGATAGCGTCACGCTTGCGAACAAGGCGGCGGGTGCTGGTGTTCCTGTAGAGATGTACGTGCGAAACGGGCTTCCACACAACTATCCGCTGCTGCCGACGCCAGAAGGGCGCGAGGCACGCGGCATCATTGCGCGCAATCGGCGGCCAGTCGGTAGGTCAAATATGCTCTTCTATATAGGTCGTGGGCACGCAGTGGAAACACCCAGAAGCAGTCGCCTTTGCTGTCCCGACTGCGGTAACGGCTGGTTCCGGGGCACATCCTCTACCAGAACAGCAACGTTACGAATGCGACTGCGAAATTCTTGTGGAAGAGAGTCGAGGGTCTCCTCGACTACCTTGACGAAATGTTCACGCTTCATCCTTCACCCACCGAAATAAACGGGCGGTGTCACTCCGAGTAGCCGTCGTCGTTTTCCTCGGCATCCTCGTCATCTTCTTTGCTGTTGCCCTCATCTTCTTCTTCGTCTTCTTCCTCAGCTGGCTCTTGTCGAAGGAGGACATCGACGGGGTCGGGGCATTCTGGATGTATTCTGCGCATGTCCAATGGTACGCCCCCTAAGGCTGTACTCTACGAAGCAGCGGCTCTCATTTTTTCTCTTATCGGCTCGTTGTCGCAATACACACGCCACTCAGCAATTCTTCCTTCTTTGGCAGTGCTCGCCGCACCGCCAGAGCCTCCCATTCGTTTTCGAGTTTCATCGTCTCGCCCTTGGGACAAACGTCTCTCCGGCGATGCCAATGAGAATGACCGCATTCCTTTCTGAGACGATTTCATCAATCTTGATCCAAGAGTTGGGCACCATCGTGAAATATTGTTGCCATCCAGTTCGCATGGCGGAAGTCGGAAACCTGTTCCCGAGCGAATCAACCAATACATGGTCGCTGGACATCGCTTTCTCAAACCGTTCGTGTCATGTGCATTGATAGCCTTTACAAACCTCTGTGTGATCTCTGTGGCCGCAACGTTTCTTTGTTCGCATGCCGAATCTCCGTCCGATCCGCCCAGCCTTCCTGAAGAAGGGTCAGGAATAAAGAGGATACGATTGAACACAGCGAGGGCAGCGCGGAATGCGTGCGGGTGACCCATGAAAATTTACTACGAGGTTTGGCTCTTGATGACTTCGATGCGAGTCAGAATTGCTGCAAGAGTCGGTCAGTGATTCTCTGCAGCCTCTCTGACCATCCGCACAGCGGCTTGGCTAAAGTCCACGCGTGCTTTTTTCCCCTGATTCTGTGGCGGACGTTGGGAGGACTTCCTTTCGAGCTGATCAGCCTGGCGCTGTGCTTTATCGGCTTTTGTTCGTTTCTCCGACATGCCTACAGTTTCCCACAGTCGGGGACCGATTGCTAGCCCTGTGAACACCAACCTCTTTGTGATCATGCGGTAGATGCGCTGGGAGGATTTTCAATCGACGAGGGCGGAACCTTTCTCGCCTTTCTGATCCACTCGGCTGCTCGTTGTTCCGCTTCGAGCAGTTGCTCCATGGTCATCGACTGGTTGACATGGTTTTTGGCTCGCATGATCTGCTCACTGGCGATAAAGAACCACATAACGGGTGTGCGCGGTAAATGATCTGCTCGAAGTCTACATCAACTATGCCCTCGAATGTTCCCCCAAGATTCATTCCCGATGCTGCCACCTGAAGAACCGGCTGTGTAATCGCGGCTACTATTGCTTCTTCTCCAAGTAGCGAGCAGGCGTAGTGGTTGTAGTAGCCATGTGTGACGCCGTTCCGCCTTGAAAACAAAACCGTGTCATATTCCTCAATGTCATCCCTTCCGCTCGGATCGAGACGGTTGACTGGATTGTCCTGTGTGAACATATTTAGGAAGCGTGCTGGGATTAAAAATCTTTCCCAGCTCCGGATCGGTTGTCTCGAACCGACCTGTCGCCTGATTGTAGTACCGCGCCCGTAGCTGGTACAGACCGATATTTTGGTCGAACCGCTCGCCGCTGTACAGGTACCAGGTGGCACTTGAAGACGAGATGGTGATTTTCAGAAACCGGATGAATTGGCAGCCGCCAAAAAAGCAACCTCGCTATCCAATATTAGATCCTGAAGCCTACCATGACGCCCGACTCGTGGTGCCGGGGTACGACGTGTACGAGCTTGAGCGGCAATGGCGAGACTGGTGGGTCGATCGCGGGATGCCTGGGCTGGGGTTTCCTGGAAAAGCATTTGTAGCCTTTTGCAAGAAACGCTTCAAATGAAGCCAAATCCCTGAGAGCCTGGATGCAATTGTGCAATGATGCAGGTGTCGCAGAAGCGTTGCCATTAACTCCTATGAAGTAGGCCGCAGCGAGTGGGCCGAACCTTTCTCCCATTCGTGGAGCATCCGGTCACCGATTTCAGCAAAATCAGAGTGTTGCTTGATGTAGAAGCGGACTTCGGCTGCGGTCTGTGACATCGCTTTGTCGATGCGCTCCAGAATCTGTTTGACCTTAGCGGGCGTACCGGCCATGCGGGTTTCGCCAAGCCTGCGGAGTTCTTTGACGCCGGGCCAGCGGGTGGCGCCATTGAGAGTGAGTGCCATGCTGTCTTTAGGGAGGTAGACGGCGGTGGTCACGAGATCGTAGACGGGGGCAAGCCTTGCTTGGCCGAGAACGTCGTCATAGACGATGCCAAAATTTTTCAAATGCGCGTCGCCATTGCGAAGGGCGCAATTGAGGGCAATCAGGGTGAATAGCTTTTCTAAATCTTCGTTTACGTGCGGGGAATTCGCGAACTCCTGAAACCGCTTCATGATCGACGTCTCGTAGCTGCCGCGATATTTCTCATCCGTTCTTCGGGCGTTAAGAACGCAGAAATCCTCGAAACCACGATAGGTGCCGTCCGGCCTGAGGTCGAAGCGGTCAATGACGAGCGCCATACCATCTTCGGCGAGCCGGTAGGGAGGCACTTCAAGTCCGCACTTTTGTGCGACCGTGAGGCAGAAGTGCTCGTTTGTGGCGAGCTGCGGGAACTCATTCGGCTCCCACAATTTCACGATGTGGGTAGCACCCCGGTAGCTTTGGGAGAGGCGAGGCTTTGCGCCTCGCAATGCGGCGGATGCTTCTGCATCGCGCACGAGGATCTTAGGCTGCACGCCGCTAATGCCGGAAAAGGAAGCAAACTTGTCGATCAGATAACGGAACAGGTCTCCGCCACGCCGGCGAGCCAGAATCTCGTCTATCGATTGGAAGGGGACATCCTCATAGAGTTGCTCTTTCTCTCCGGTATATCGGATACGGCCGACCTGGGAGCGTCCGACAATGGAGAGTAAGTCAAACTCATCGAACGTGCCGGTAGCTTTCGCGAAAGCGAGGCGCAGCCGCTCGCGCAAGACGCCTTCCGGGAGATTCATCTCGAAGATAGGGGGCAAGCCAAAGGCAATATCCCAGGAGGGCAGGCGAACAGGCATGGTGACAGAAACGGCTCGCTGCGGTGTTACGTTGGGTAAATAGATAAATGTGCTGCCGCGTTGGCGGTACCTGTCGAGCAGGCCGGCTTCAGCGCCGTCGGTCCAGACTTTGATCATTGCGATCCTCTTCTATGAGTTCGTCCAGAGTCGGCCTAGGCGAGCCGGTTTCCTGGAGCTTTAGCTCCATGCCGAGTGCTGAGAGAATTTTGGTAATCTTGGAAAATCCCAACTCTCCGCTGCGACCGTTCTCCAAAGCATCGAGGGTCGAGCGTCCGACAGAGGCGCTCTTGGCCAATGCGGCCTGGCTTAAACGCAGCGCCTTGCGCCTAGCGGCGATTTGCGCGCCTATAGAAGATAGGGTAAGCATGTGCCTAATATACTAGGCATAAACCTATAATACAAGCACTTTGCCTTATATATGATGCATAATTCGCGCCTGGAGGGCCCTCTGCTTGGCCAAAGGCGCGAGGACAGTCGAGTAGGGGGAATCCAAGTGTATCGCAGTCGACTACCAGAGGCTCCTTAGCACATCAGGACGAAATCGCGAAGCTGCTCGGCCTCGAGTTCTACATTGGTCTCCCCGTCGAAATACCTCAATCGCGGATCGCACAATTAAAGTTCCCTTCGCCGCTCGACTACTTCTTCCGGACTAACAAGATGTCGCGACCGTTCCTGAAGTCTATGGGCCGGCCGAAATCGCTGGCGGCTCTCGCCTTCACCCACGCCAAAGATTTCGATCCGAGAGACCGTGCGTTCCCGGCTCTCGAAAATCCCGCCTTTACGGGGATAGGTCAAGTCCGCTCGATGGCCCGCGCTTACAGCGCCTTTGCCACGGGCGGCTGCGAACTCGGGATCACGCCGCGAACCCTGGCTGCGTTGACCAGCCCTCCCGTACCGCCAAGCTCCGGGATGTACGACGAGATGCTCCGGCTCACGGTCGCCTATTCGCTGGGCTACGTCCGGCAGTGCCCGAATCTCAAGTTCGGCATCACCGACAAGGCCTTTGGAACATCCGGCGCCGGAGGCGGTTTTGGATTTGCTGATCCCGACGCCCAGGTCGGCTTTGACTACGCACCAAACCGTACGGGACTGCGCCTCTTCGATGACCCACGGGACAAAAGTTCTTCGGGATACCTTCTACCATTGCGTGAAGAAACTTCCAGAGACTGAAGCAAAGCGCGCCGCCTGAAGCCGTTGGAAAGGATTAACTGAGCTCTGAAATCCCGCTGCGGGGTTGGATGTTGGTGGGAACTTGTGATAGGTTACATGTAACCAATCCGAGAGGTGAGGATGCGATCACGAACTCACTCCAAGTCGTCTCGGGATAAGGTGAGGGCCCACCGCCAGCGGCTGCGACAGCAGGGCTTGCGCCCTATCCAGATCTGGGTTCCCGACATGCGGTCACCTGCCTTTGTGACGGAGGCGCACCGACAGTCCCTCGCCGTTGCCCAGAGTCCTCACGCCAAGCAGGACCAAGACTTCATCGACGCCGTCTCTGATTGGGGCGCGGTGTGAAGCGCGGCGAAATCTGGACCGCTGCAGGCGGCAAGGACTGCGCTGGAAAACCCCGTCCAGTTGTGATTCTTCAAGACGACCGCTTCGACATGACGGATTCGATGACGGTATGCGCCTTCACTACCGACCCAACGGATGCTCCTCTGTTTCGGTTGCCGGTCGAGCCAAACGAGAGCAACGGGCTTCGCGCTGTTTGCCGACTCATGGTGGATAAGATCACGACGGTTCCGAAGTCAAAGATTGGCGCACGTGTCGGCCGACTTGCTGACGAGGACATGGTGCGGCTGAATCGTGCTGTGCTTGTCTTCTTGGGCATCGCCGCTCCCAGCGACAACGAGTAACGGGAATCATGGGATGTTTCCTGGTCTGGCTTGCCCGTTAGCGTTTTGACTGCGTCAGACCTCTTGAATCTCGCCGCTTAAGCGCCGCTGGCCATGCAGGCGGCTCGGACTTGCGTCTGCGACTCTCACGAAAACGTGTCCCGACGAATCTGCTGCGATCTGTTCACGGTATGTACGGAGCCGAAGCGAAACTTCGCGGCGCAGAAAAGAGCAACTGTCTCAAGAGATTCGGCGCATGGTGCGGAACCTTCGATCGGAGGGCAAGTGTCCTTCAGTTTCTCGCGTGACAGCCCTCCTTCCTAACACAGGGCTCAAAGACTGGCGGACTATCAGTGCGTCGGTGAAAGCCGTGCGACAAGAACTTGGCTAGAAGCACTAGCGACTAATCAGAAGGGGGAGTTCCCATCGCCTCTGATTTTCCCTGGAACTCGCCTTCTGGGAACCTCGGATTTCTTGGCGGCCCTGCGCGGAGTCTGCTTTCGGCCGACTGACACCCAGAGCTTTCTCCAACAATTCCTGCAGCAGCTTCTTTTCCGCGGCGGTCACCATCTTGGTGAAGTTCTCCGGTCGCTCCGCCACTAATCGTTGCACCTTGGCGATCCACTGCAGGGATTCTGCCGCAGGGTGCTCGCCAATCTCCCCGACCAGTTTGAGGGCCTCATCCAGATCGGGGATCGTACGGTAGCAGAGCAACGCCTCTTTGAGATTTCCGTCCGTCACATGGCACTGCGCAGCGCCGCGTAAATCACCCACACCTTGCAAGCACAGAGCCTCCAGCTTCGGCTGACGCTCGGGCTGCGCACGCAACTCGGCGAGTGCGGCCGCGTACTGCTTGTCCTTGATGAGCAACTGGATCGCGCGTTGTTGCAGACGCCGCGTGCGAGCAACGCGGTCCGGCACGTCCAGAGCTTCGTACAATGGCGGCAACACACACAGAAGGATAGCCGCATTGTGCCCGTTGCAGAGGGCGGACTCCAGTTCCTCAATCCAACTCTTGCCCTTGGGGCTGATCTCCATCAGAAGCCAAGGCTCAATCTCGCTTTTATGCCTGGGAAGAACCTGGGCCAACTCTCCCAGCAGTTGTAGACGAATGTCCGGCCCCGAGCGATGAACGCGTCCGATCGCGTCCATGATCGTGGCCAGCCCAAAGCGGCGCGCGTTATTTGCAGCCCGGCAGGCCTCTGCGAACGGATCCGGTCTGCCCAGTTCAGGAGCTAGGCGAGTGTTGCGAAGACCCAAGGTGAAGCAGATTTCGGCCAGCGTGAGATGAGCGGCATCGCGTGCCGCCTGATCTGTCACTGCCACCGACGAACTGAGCGGTCCAAGAAGGGTGACGGCTTGCTGCGCACGCGACCAGGCGATCTCCGGCTTCACCTGGAGATATTGCCGGGCATCCGCCTGGCAACGTTGCACGCGCTCCTCAAGATCCAATTCATCTTCCTCGAGAGCCTTGAGCAGAGCCGCAGGAACACACGACGAAACTCCGCTTTCCACCGGCCCGCCGTTGAGAAACGCGATGCTCTGGCGGACAATCTTGTCACTCGGGTCCAGGTCGAGCCAGATCAACCGTTCCGCCGGACGGCTTACAGCCACACGTAGCTGGTCAATCGCCAGTCGTTTCCGGAGATCCGCAATATGCGAGTCGGCCCGCTGACGCCAATCCTGGCGCAGCACACGCTCGATATGATGACCGGCGTCGAGCACGCACACGGAGTGAAAGTCCAGCCCCTTCACCTCGTAAACTGTAAGCACAGCCTTGCGCGCTGCTTCCGGAACGTAGTCCGGAACCCCGTCTTCCAACGTGATGATCGCCAGTCCTTCGCGTGTGGAAAGCGCGGTCAACAAGTCGTTCAACTCAGGCCCCACAGTGGCGGTACAGTAAAGAATCTGGTCGGTGGCGTCGTCTTCGATTTCTGCATAACCAGAACCGCTCGGCCGCTCCTGTTTCTCCACGCAAGCGTACAGGTCCCAAACTCGATTCACCAGCGCGGCGATACGGCGCGGGCTGCGCAGGTTGGCGGAGAGTCTGTAGTCTGCTGGCGTACCAAGTTGCGCATGCAGGAGATCGCTCAGCCAACCCCATTCGAAGTCCGTGGGACGCACGGTCTGCGCTTCATCGCCCGCGAGCAGCAATGGGACAGTCGCGCGTTTTCGCCGGCGGGCCATGGTCGTGAGTTCGACGATCAGCCAAGCTTCAAGGGGTGTTAAGTCCTGGCATTCGTCGACCGCAATGCAGTCGTAATCGAGCAGCCCGGAATCAGCCGCGGGGCGCGCGCCTGAGTTGTTACTCCGTAGTCTTTCGACAGCCTGCCAGGCAAGCGCAAGTTCGGGAAAATAGCGCTCCGCCAAAGTGCTCGCATCCAAGCGTTCAAGGCGAGCTGCGGTTTCCAGCACAGCGATAACCGGTGCTTGACCCAGCGACCGCGTGCGCCGCTCCCGATATGCCTTGTCGGGCACGCGCGCGTGATTACAGGCAGCGAAACGACCGACGGCAACGGGAAGGGCATCTCCTGCGAGATGCGCGTGGAGTTCGTCGTACAGAGCCGTCTGGCAATATGCCCAGGCACCCAAAGTACGAGCAAAAGGTGCCAAGTCACGTATAAAGCGCTGCCTGGCTTTGCCGCCAGGGACCACGGGTGCGTCCGAACCGAGTATTTGCCGGATCAGATTGGAGAAGGTAACCACAGAGAAGCGTTTGTGCGAGAAGCAGAACCGGTCGAAGTACTCGCGGGCCAGCGCGGCCAGATCCCCTGAATATGTCACGTAGAGCACGTGCTCCGCAGCAGCCGAATCGGCGGCGTGCCAAAGAGCGCTGGTCTTACCCGAACCAGGATGACCCTTGAGAAGTCGCACGGCTTGCCGGCCCGATGCGAAACGCTCCTGCGGTTGCGTCCAAGGTAGGGGCGCGTACTCCTCGCGCCGCAGATCACGGACCGTCACCGGCATGTAGTGGGTACGGAACGACTGCGGCGTCAACCGGGAATGATCGTCATGATGGCGGATGTCGCGCAGGAAAATCGCGCCGTCGGGGACGTTGGAAAACTCGCCAGCTTCCTTCAGCGGTACAGCGTTTTGCGGAGCCCACCATGCATAAAAATGACTGCCGTGATTACCGCAGAGCCGCGATCGGCGCCAGCCGCGGTTAATGCCGGCTGTTGCCTTATAGTGCAAGCGGCGGATATCCACCGACAGACGCTGCATCAGAAAAGCAGCTCGCCTTCCGATCGCATCCCGGCCATGCTCAGCGAGCTTTTCTAGAAACTCCTGGTGACAGAAAAGAGGGTTGGGCGGCTTGGAGGTTTCGAAGTCTTCCAGCAATGCCAATTGTTGGTTCGCCACCACGGGGAGCTTCAGAATACCTGCCCGAGTCCATGCGTACAACGAGGAAGATTGTGCAAAACGTGGACTTAGACCAAGGGCGGCCAGGCACTGCACTGCTTCAAGTCACACCAACATCCGCTTGCGTTTAGATCGCTTTATCGGTGAAGCCTTGCCAGACCCTCTGCGACAGGCTAGGGCCCATCTCATCTCAGTGATCGGCGGTGATACGCAGATCTCAGCGGTTGCTGCAGCTATCTCCCTCGGCGAGCGCTTCATGGTGGAAGGACCAGGTGTGCAACCGACGCGAGTATGTCTTGAGCGCAACGCCCACTGCTACAAAGGCTCGCTGCAGTCGCTCGCTAATAGGAAGAAGCCGCTGCGGCATCTCATCGGAGTTTCTGAGGAGTTTGGGCGGCCGCGGTGGAAACCTGCCCGATCCTGACGATCACCCCATCATCGACGATTTGAGTAACCACAAACCGCTCTAAAGGAACTGCGCAGCGCCCCCCGCACTCTGAGCAATGCGTGGAGGCACTGCCTTTGCTTTAACCACCGGAGGTTCCCGTACCAGATTTGTCGGAGAGTAGCTCGGGAGACGTTGATTTGTGCTTCGGATGAACGACAATGGCTGCCATAGGAGCGGCAGGCAGCCGACCCCCCGGTGGGCTGGCAAATCCACCCGGCGCACCGCCCTCCCCTGCGGGTGACGCGGGTGACCCATGAAAATTTACCACGAGGTTTGGCTCTTGATGACTTCGAGGCGAGTCAGAATTGCTGCAAGAGTCGGTCAGTGATTCTCTGCAGCCTCTCTGACGATGCGCACAGCGGCTTGGCTAAAGTCCTCGCGTGCTTTTTTCCCCTGATTCTGTGGCGGACGGTGGGAGGACTTCTTTTCGAGCTGATCAGCCTGGCGCTGTGCTTTATCGGCTTTTGTTCGTTTCTCCGACATGCCTACAGTTTCCCACAGGCGTGGACCGATTGCTAGCCCTGTGGATTTCAAACTTGTCCGCTTCATGAGGTATCAGGTCTTTCCTTTTCTCTTCTCAGGTGAATTCCTCTCTTGTGGGCTACGGCGGAGCGGGCACCGAGTTCGCACTTGGATATTGTTGAGCAGACGTTGCTGGCTGCATCATTGCATGCTGACAGGGATGGTGAGGCAAACGCTGCCATGTCATGTCGGTTCCACCTTTCGGCAAGGGCTGAAACGACAGCCTTCAGGCTCGCAGTGGCATGCGCCGGACGCTTTGACCAAGGTCCGTTTGCGGGGACATTTGCCTCCCACTGGTCTTGGAACGCAAATAAATTTCGGGCGAAAGTTCACCGACCCAATGCTTTCCCAAGTCTGGCCACAGATAGCCCCGAGGGTGTACGATTCTTCTGTCTTCTAGAAAGAACGGCCTTATCGTTAGCGAAAACTATCAGGCAACCCGGGAGCCAATGCACTTCTTTCTCGGGGTCGTGGCGCAGATAGAGCAGCACCTCGCCCTCCGCATTGAGTTTCCGTGAGCAACGAGGAGGAGCCGTGCCACTGCATCCGGAAATTCCCACCGCGCCAAGTAAAGCCCCCAAAGCACTTTTCCGCATTCCCTTTTTTCTGCTCTTGTGCGTGAACCCTGGGCTCTCGCAAAAGGCGCACCAAGATGATGCTAGCCTACCGAAGTATGACCTCCATACAGAGACGAAAACCAAAGGAGTAGTGGACGAAATAAATCTGCTCCCTGTGGGAACTAGGAAAGACTTCACTGAACTGATCATCAAGAGCGGAGATGACAAGGTTCACATCTACGTGTGCCCCAAACCATTCCAAGAGGAGATGGGCATCAGCTTTAGTAAGGGAGACGAGATCGTCGTGACCGGTTCAAAGGTCAAGCAGGAAGCGTCGGATGTGATCCTTGCTCGAGAGCTCGTGAGGGGTGCGGACACACTTCTGTTCCGTGACGACAAAGGCAACCCGGTATGGGATTGGCGCACCGGCAAGTGACGGCATAGTCCAGGGGAGCCACCGATGAAACTTTCCGACACGATTGGATTGGTGCTGAAGGGCAAAGACCCATTACGGGAGCGTACCCCGGCCGGGAGTCTGCTTATGAAGCAGACTTTTGCCATCGGTATCGGAGGCGCCGCCGGTCAGGGTGTTGCTACGCCGGGAGACATGGAGTGAACCCCAAAAATGAGAGGAGCAGTCGACAATGCTGTGAATCTTGCGAGGTGAAAGTCCTCGCTCCGCCAATTGCCTGTAGTCGGGCGGATAGCATATCCGATGCGTGCAAAGGCAACGATGCACGTTCTGCTCGGATGTAAACGTCTCAGCTGCCCTGCAAGGGAACTTGCAGCGGTAGGAACGATCCGGGAGGCAAACAAACTCGGAGGCCTGAACATAAAGAGATAGCTGCAGCCCCGAAATAGGGGTCCGTGAAAAGTCGTGTTCGCGGGACAGTAGCGGGAAGCCGACCCACTTCTCATTTGGGGAAGGCCGATGACGCGGAGGAAGAACCAGGCAAGTGCACTCAGCGGGACCGCCGGGGTAGGGGCTCAGGCATCTGGGGAAGGATTCGCAGAATATCGTCGAGAAGGTCCCGTGAGCAGCAGGGGCTGATAGCAACCTGCAAAGACTCCGCAAACGAGGCCAAGGCCGAAGTCGTGGAGAGGTGACGGGATCGGCGCATGAGTCCGTATGAGCGATGAATGAGGGGTAACGCTCTCAGAAGAGACGGTACACGTCTCTGCGATGGAGGTAACACCGACATCGTGCAAAGGGACTCTGGGTTTTGGTGGTTTCGTCGTTCAGCGGGGTGGTCGGACACAGTGCCGACAATGAACCTCACGTGTGAGATGGAACTAGGCCTTGAGCAAACCACGGAAGTTGGGGCGTAATGCGAATCAGCGCTTAAACCTCACCCAAACTGGGAAGGCCCAAGGATGAAGAGCCAAGACTCCGAACCGTACCTGGGAAATCCGGCCGTACGGGATTATCGGGGGGCCTCGGGAAACGTGGTCATGGCGGAAATGTGAACCCACCTTGCAACCGAAAGGACAAGGCTGGTAACCCTCCGCCTACAACTGGCGCGCCCGAGCTCTATCCCGACCACGGAGATGAGGGACTGAGTACATTGAATGGAGAGAGGCAATGGACTTGTCCCGAAGCGTATACAGTCGTGAACGCAAAGTATCGGTGATGCGCGCCATGGATGCCGGGGAGAGCGGCGGCCGAGTCGCGCGGCGGTTCGAGATCAGCCCCAAGCTGATCGAGCGGTGGCGGGCGGAATGGCGGGCGCGAGGCGAAGCGTCGTTTCCCGGCACGGGGCGCAGGGCGGGGCCGAAACTTCCGCCGGAGGAGCGCACGCTGGCGGATCTGGAGCGCAAGATCGGCCAACTCACGCTGGAGAACGATTTTTTAAAAAAAGCCTTGCAGCATTTCAGGGAGCATCACCCACCAGCCGTAGTCAGTGGCGTAGTTGCCTGTGCCGCGAAATCCGGGAAGCGGAAAAAGGCGGTGCGCCCGTGAAGCGGCTGTGTGCGGCGGCGGGGATGAGCCGGGCCAGTTATTACCGCAGTCGGGTGCGGCGGGTTCGGTCGGCGGAGAGCATGGGGTTGCGCGATGAACTGCAGAAGATCGCGCTGCAGTTTCCCGCCTACGGCTATCGCCGCCTCACGGCGGAGTTGCAGCGGCGTGGTTATGCGGTGAATCACAAGCGCGTGTTGCGGCTGATGCGGGCGGACAATCTGCTTTGTCTGCGGCGTAAATCGTTTGTGCGCACCACCGACAGCCAACATGGCTGGCCGGTATATCCCAACCTGGCGGCGAAACTGGAGGTGACTGGCCGAAACCAGCTCTGGGTGGCCGATCTCACCTACATCCGTCTGCAGCGTGAGTTCGTGTATCTGGCGGTGGTGTTGGATGTCTGGTCGCGGCGGGTGGTGGGTTGGGCGCTGGGAGAAACGCTGGAAGCCGAGCTGACCTTGACCGCGCTGCGCATGGCGATGGACGAACGACGCCCGCAGCCCGGGCTGGTGCATCATTCCGACCGCGGCGTGCAATATGCCTGTGGCGCGTATCGCGCGCTGCTGGCGCAGCACGGCCTGCGCGGCAGCATGAGCCGTAAAGGCAATCCCTACGACAATGCATTCGCCGAGAGCTTTATCAAGACGTTGAAACACGAGGAAGTGTATCGCAGCGAATATCGCGACCGGCACGAAGCCCTGGCGGCGATCGGCGAGTTCATCGAGCGCGTGTACAACCGGCAACGGCTGCACTCCGCGCTGGGCTATCGGACCCCGGCCGAGTTCGAGGCGGTGCCGGCATGAAGCCCAGAGCCAGCGCGACCGCGGGCCGCTGGGGACGCTGTCCCCAGACCCCTGGGATTTACCGCTTTCCCGCCAAAATGGCAGAGGGAAAAGCCTCAGGGCGGCCGCAGTTGCAGCCGCCCCCTGCCACTTCGGCTCCTGAGTCGGCGCTCGGGTTGCGTCCCCGCAGAGCCCTATCCTCCGCTCAGCTCGGTGCAGAGTGGAGCAACTCAACTTCGCCGTACAATGATTTTTCATCGAACGGCGCTTACCCCCTTATCTCCGTGTCTCACCCCAGGGGTTCACTGCAACATCTTCGCGAAAATCTTCAGTCGCCGCGGCTTGC
Organism: uncultured Acidobacteriota bacterium; assembly: GCA_963696635.1. Lineage (GTDB taxonomy): Bacteria > Acidobacteriota > Terriglobia > Terriglobales > Acidobacteriaceae > JABDBE01. The sequence continues at coordinate 4,478 of CAVOKX010000010.1, read as the reverse complement.
ACCTGAATGCTTACAACGCCTATCAGTCGATCATTTGCGGAGGGCACACTTTTCTCACGATCCGCACTGGCCCGGAAAAAGTCACCAAGATGGGCGACCGGGTAGATTTGCTGGTCCCTCTGAACCAGAATGCGATGGATCGCCACCTCGGGCTGCTCACCAGTGGCGCTGCATGTATCCTCGCGTATCCCCGAGTACTTGTGCCGTTCCCGCCTTGATCACAAGGCAGCTATAGGGGCTGACGACTGAGAAGAATGCCACGTTACAGCAATTCTTGTTGCAAGGTGAATATTGGGGGTGGATATTACCTTGGGCAGAAAAGGGCTTCGACTTCTCGGCCCTGCCCCTACCTGCCTAAGAGCCTCTCCCTCCAAAAACTCTTCTGAGGAATGACTTCAAGCTCGGGCCTCGGTGATCTGGAATCCGGGTTTGGTCGCATTCTTTCTGTTCTGAATACTGGGTTCGAAGGGTGGTTGGATTATCGTTGTTCACTACATACGTACGAATACGCCGATCAGGAGCCCGGAGGCAAGCAGTAGCGTGGTGTCGAAGGCGACTACGTTAAGGACAAGAGCGCCAGCGAGAGCTAACGCTAGACCAGCGATAAGCTTGGGCCGCTCAACCATGTCACAAAAAGGCCCAAAAGCAACAGGCCAAGAGGGTGATTGCACGAGGGACAGCGGACGAAGATCAGGCTTTCGTCCATCACTTCGCTTTCTTCTGGTTGGCTTTCTTGGTGCGGGCGACCTTCGCACCCTTTTCCGCCACTTCCAGCAGTCTCTTGGTCCCTTGGGTGATCTCGCGGACCAGTGTTTTGGTATTGGCCCAGCGGGCTTCGACGGCTCTACGTGCGGCCTCGCTACGCTCTTCGGGGGTGAGTTTCTTCGCGCGGGCTTGCCCGCCTTTTCGACCCAATGCGACGGCTGCTGCATTCTTAGGTGACATCGCTCACAGTTTTACCACGCGCTTCATCCCCTCTATACGTAGCGGCACGTAAACAATTGAAAGAGTGGCAAATATAGATCTTGACAGTACGTAGCGCTACGTATATAGTGACGCCATGAACATCGATGAGCGTCTGGAAAAGCTGGTCGAACGGCATGAAGCGCTGACTCAAAGCGTCGAGCTGTTGACCACTGATTTGCGCGAATTGAAAAGTTTGGTCAGCGACATCGCGGCAGGCACGGCGCGTCTCCTTCATGTTGTGCAAGTTCACGAACAACGGTTGGACCGCTTGGAAGGGAACAGTCAACAGTATAAATTGTACCGCCGACCGAGTGTTAGCAGCACCCGGTCTGCCCTAACCCAATCAGCCTTTACAGGAGGCCAACGTGGCTACATTCAACTAGCAAACTCTCCATCTTCCGCCAAAGACTTCCGCACCTTCAACGGCAACCTTATCGACGATCTGCAAACTGGGCGACCGTGTCTTAGCCGAGCACGGCTTGCTGCCCAAATCCGAACCGCCCCAAACCGGATTCCTTAGAACGTCTAACAAAACCTCATTTCTCCGGAACCTGTGAAAGGGTCGATGCATCCCTATGGACGGGAGGTTTTCAATGGCCATTGAACTCTTGCCTGATCGGTTGTGGGAACTAGTTGAACCGTTTATCCCAGTTGCGAAGGCGCAGCCCAAGGGCGGAAGGCCGCGCTTAGAAGAGAGGGCGTGTCTCACTGGCATTGCATTCGTCCTGCGCAGTGGGATTCCTTGGGAGATGCTTCCGCAAGAGATGGGTTGTGGCTCTGGAATGAGTTGCTGGCGACGATTGCGTGATTGGCAGGAACGTGGCATCTGGCAATTGGTCCATTTCGTTTTGCTGGACTGGCTGGCGCGTTACGGACAAATCGACTGGTCAAGGGCCGTCGTGGACGGCAGTTCGATACGAGCGGTTTTTGGGGGCTTCAAACAGGTCCCAACCCCACTGACCGAGCGAGGCTCGGCAGCAAGCGTCACCTGATTTGCGACGGGAACGGAATCCCTCTGGCCATTCAACTGACCGGGGCCAACCGAAACGACTCACAGCAAGCCCTCGCGCTGGTTGACGCAATCCCCAGCTTGCAAGGCAAGCGCGGACGCCCCCGCCAGCGTCCTGACTGCGCGCTGGGCGACCGTGGTTATGATGCCGAAGCGATCCGGCAAGGTCTGCGCGAAAGGCGCATTATCCCTTTTCTTGCGAAGCGCAACACCAAAAACGGTAGCGGACTGGGGCGATCGCGCTGGGTCGTCGAGCGGACGTTCGCTTGGCTAAATCAGTTTCGGCGCCTGCGCGTCCGCTACGAAAAGCGGGCGGACATTCATGAGGCATTTTTGTCCTTGGGTTGTGCTCTCATCTGCTGGAACGCTCTTACGAGCCAGGCAAGAGCAGCGGTTTCCTTGCACTCTCTATCCTTCGGTCTTCAGAAGCGTTAGCCGCGTGCGATCGCGACCTTACGTGCGATCAGGTTATAGCCTTTGGCTTTGGCGTCGGTCTCGATCGCGGTCAGGTGCGCGCGTCCCGCGGTCGTTTGTCCGGCCTTAATTTCGATTTCAGCGAGCGCGAGACTAGCGTCGAGTCGATGCCTATATAACCCAGCTCTCGCGACTTTGCGATGACAGCGGCCAACTCCTTCCGTGTCGCATTTCGGAAGCGGATTGGCCGACATCTTTTTCGGCAGTCTCGATGTGGGCCGCAGTGATGGCAGTTCGCCAATGGATTTCTGGATTTTGGCTCTTTGCGGCGAGCGACCGCGCGTGTTGGATCGCATCGGTCGCGGCCGCTGGCTTATCTTCCGCCAGCATAGCACGGGCGAGGATGCACCAAGCCTGGGTTTCGTCGTCGCGGACTTTTGCGTTTGGAAAATCTCAATAACCTGATGGATCACCACTTCCTGCTCGGCGGCAGAACGTGCTTCCTCCAGCGACAAATCCGCCAGGGAGAGCTGCGTTTGGGCCATGGTGAGTTTTTCGCCTGCCGAGGTCCGGATGGCCAGCGCCTGCTCGTACATCTTGCGTGATCCCCGAAAGTCGTCTTCCTGGAGCAGTAGGTTTCCCAAGCGCCACATGCCATAGCCCGAGAAGCGTGCCGGTCGCCGCTCTTCTGCCAGGTTGCGAGGGATCTTTGAATCCCTGTTTGGCACCGGCCAAATCGCCTTGTAATTGATGGACGACCGCAATGTCGTAACCGGTGATTGTGGCATCCGCTCCCGGTATCCGCAGTTGCAACCGCTCCGAGCTGCAGCGGCCTCGATAGAGTTGAATCGCGCCGGGCAGATCGCCTTGCTCCACTCGTTCGTCGGCAACGTTTCCGGTAACCTCGGCCTGGTTCGTCTTGTTCTCGAGCAGCCGAAAACTGGCCACTGCCTGGCGATACATCTTCTCGGCCGCGCCAGATCTCCCTGCGCTTCATATACCATGCCGATGTTATTTACCACGGCGGCCACGCCGGATTCGCATCCGACTGCGATAAAGTCTGCGCCTGCTGGTACAGACGGATAGACTCCGGCACATCCGTCTGAGCCAGCATCCGCCCAGTTGCCAAGAGCCTGGCTTCGCCTTGCACGTTCCCGGCCGCAGCGTAAATGTCCCTGGATTCGCGACAGGCGGCAACTGCATCCTGCGCTTGCAAGATCGCTGAACACGGTCACTGGCTCTGCCGCATCGCGCCAGGGTTAATCGGGCTCCTTGCGGCCTCGCCTTCTCCACAGCCCGGGCTATCTGTTCTAATGCGCGCTTACGATCGTTCACCGCCTCCCACGCGTCCCCCTCCGCAAATCGACGCGGGGAACTTCAGAGGCTGGCGGCGTAAGCTTGCGCAACGACTCCACCGTGGCCAGCGCGTCATGCCCCTTGCTACTGCGAACCTGCATGCGCCAGCCTCAGCCCATAATCGAGGTTGTCGGGGAACAGCACGAAGAGCGAACGATAAATCTCGATCGCCTTGTCATATTCGTGATCGATATCGCGATAGCGGCCTTCCACCACTAACTTTCTTCCCGGTAGAGGTTGGCAACCAGTCGTAGGCCTGCCGGGCTTCTGTTGCGCCTTTTTGTCATAACCCAGCCGGGACCAGGCTTCCGCCAACGCAGAATGAGCCAGCGAATACTTCGGATCGGCGGCTATGGCAGCTTCGAGAAGGTCTCGAGCCGCCAGGGCATCGAAGACGCGCAGCCGGGCGAGTCCTTCCGAATAAAGGCGAGCGGCCTCACGATTGGAAGGCAAGGCGGCGCGGACGCTCACAGCCTCAACTGGAGAGACCGCTTCAACGCCAAGTTTCTCGCGCAGCCGAGAACCAGCCTGAGACACCATGTCAAACAGGTCGGCCTCGCCGCCAACTACAGCGACGTTAGCGTTGCCTCCCCGGCGGCCGTATCTTGCAGGCGCAGGTCCAGACGGATGCGGGTGGGCTTTACGTCGAGCGCGGTGTAGGAACCGAGGACGATCAAGTCACTATCCAGGTTCTTGTGCAATCGCGCCAGCGTGTCTCTGGAGAGGCTGTCAG
>CAVOKX010000009.1:0-174495 GCA_963696635.1 uncultured Acidobacteriota bacterium | reverse complement strand
AGCGACTTCACGGTGAGCGGGTCGCCCGTCACCAGTAGTGGCACGCTAGCACTGGGCTGGACGGTTGCGCCGACCAACGCCGATACCGCGAACGCCATCGTCAAACGGGATTCTTCCGGTAACTTTAATGCGGGATACATTACTGCCGCTCAAGGGCTTCAAGGCGAAAGCAGCACGGGCTATGGGGTTTTCGGCACCAGCGGTAGCACTGGAGTTTACGGCTATAGCAGCGGTTCGGGTGACGGGGTTTTCGGCGAGGCCAGCATCCGCGAGTCTCCAGGGCGTGTACGGGGTAGCGCACAATGGACATGCAGGCGTCTGGGGTTACAACGAATCGAGCGGCTATGGAGTTGTGGGCTCGGTAACTGCCTCCGGTGCCGATGCTGTATACGGCGTGTCGAGCAGTAGCACTTTTGCGGGCGTAGCTGCTATCAATAATTCGGGCGGCAATGGGATATATGTCTCTAGTGCGACCGGCGGTCCCGCGTACTTCCAAGGCGAGTACGGGGCCTGCTACATTGACAACGTCGCAAACCTCGTTTGTCACGGCTCCAAGTCGGCAGTCTGTCCCTGTCGACGGGGGCTCCCGACAGGTCGCGCTCTATGCGATCGAAGCTCCCGAAAACTGGTTTGAGGACTTCGGCTCCGGCCGTTTGTCGAACGGAGAGGCTGTCATTCACCTGGACCCGGTGTTCGCTCAAACCGTCAATACCGGCATGGACTATCACGTCTTCCCCGTTCCCAATGGTGACTGCAAGGGTCTGTACGTGGCCGAGAAGACCGCGAGTGGCTTCGTGGTACGCGAACTGGGGGCAGGAAAGTCAAACATCGCCTTTGATTACCGCATCGTTGCGCGGCGCAAAGGTTACGAAAACATCCGTCTGGCCGATAAGACGAAGGAGTTCACCGAAAACAAGCTCAAGCGCCAGGCGCAGATGCGGGAAGAGCAGGAAAGAATGATGGCACGTCCGGTCGCCGCGATCAGCAGCCCGCAACACCACTGAAAGCAGGTCAACGCGAGGGCGGTTCGCGGAAAGTTTTCTCTTTTCCCGGCCTGACGAGAGCCGCCCCTCTTTCTGTAGTCTCCACGAGGCTTGGCGGCTGCAATGACCCGTAACCCAAGATCGAGCTTGGGCGGCTGAACCGTCGCGTGGCATGAAGAATCGCTTACATATTTCATTTCGCAATTCCCTCCGTAGAGTCAGACAGTGATCTTCAGCTCCAGGCTTATGAAGTGTTTCTCAACCAGCAAAATACTTGCTATCCCGTTTAACAAAATACCGGCTATTTAATTTGGCCGAAAGCATCCATCTCAAAGCTTCCTCACCGCTGTCCACAGGTTCACCGGCGCCCACTCCAATCGACGCCGCGGATGCCCGTCACGTTCATTTGCCTGTGGTAGTGTACGTCCTATAAGGTGTTACTAGAGGCCTGACGACAGTGCAAGCGCAAGTTAAGCTGGGTCGAATTGCGGGTATTTCCATTGGACTGCACTACAGTTGGTTCATCATTGCTCTTCTGATCACGCTCTCCCTTGTCGGCCATTTTCATGCTGTCAACCCGCGCTGGAGCGATGCCGTTTCGTGGTCAGCGGCAATTGTCACTGGTATTTTGTTCTTCGTGACGCTCCTGCTTCATGAATTGGCGCACTCCCTTTTGGCGAAAGCACGCGGACTGCGGGTGCGGGCGATCACGCTGTTCGCTCTGGGCGGCGTCTCCCAGATCGAGTCCGAAGCCACGGATGCCAAGTCTGAGTTTTTGATCGCGATCGCTGGTCCCATTACCAGTGTCGTACTGGGCTTCCTCGTTCTGGGAGTCGCATGGCTGACCGGCTGGCACCCCGGTACCCAACCGGCTACGCCCGTTGTTGCCGTGCTGCTGTGGCTCGGCTATATCAATGTCATGCTGGCCGTGTTCAACATGATCCCGGGTTATCCGCTTGACGGTGGCCGCGTCCTGCGGGCCGCAATCTGGGGGATCACCCGCAATGCCGACCGTTCCACTCGATGGGCAGCCCAAGTGGGGCAGGCCGTGGCCTTCATTTTCATTTTGCTGGGTTTGTTTCGCTTCTTCGGGGGCGAAAATTTTGGTGGCCTCTGGCTAGCCTTCATCGGTTGGTTCTTGCTTGACGCCTCGCGCGCCAGCTACGTTCAAGTCGAACTCATGGCAGGACTCCGCGGCCGCCGCGTCGCCGACATCATGGACCATGACTGGCCCACTGTGGAAGGTCATTTGAGCCTGCAGGACTTCGTTGATGAATATCTGTTGCGCAGCGGTCGTCGCGGCTACGTCGTTGTCCGCGATGGCCAGATAATTGGTCTAATCACAGCCAATGAGGTGAAAGGCGTGGAGCGCGAACGCTGGTCGCAGACAAGTGTGCAGAGCGTCATGCGGCCGCTTGATCAACTCCTCACGGTCACGCCTGAAACCCCGGCGCTCGAAGCGCTTGCAATGATGAGCCGTGAGGACATTAACCAGTTGCCGGTTATCTCCAATGGGCGGCTTGAGGGAGTCTTCTCCCGCAGTCATGTTCTGCGCTTTCTGCAGACTCACGCCGGGCTGCGCCACGGTTGACACCGTGTCTCTGCGATCAGAAAACCGCGGAACACTTGATCCAGCAACCCGTCGCCGCGACGGAGTTGTAGTCTCCGACAGATGTAATCCAGCTTGCAGCACTGCGCTGTGTCGAGATCAGTTTCGTTTCCAGGTGCGAAATAAGCGCAGGAGAAATATCTGCGCCAAATTCTCCCGCAGAGCGAGCCGATGAATGTGGACGGTACGAAGAACGGTACGGGCTTTACGGGCGGGCCGTTGCAAGGTTATGATTTTGAATGTGTAGGCGCGTAGCTCAGTTGGTTAGAGCGCTACCTTGACACGGTAGAGGTCAGGAGTTCGAGTCTCCTCGTGCCTACCATATCCTTCAGCAGCACCCGTTGTGCTTCCAGCTTCGCTGTCAGATTCGATTGCGCGTATCAGACTAGACGTCAGTATTCCCCACGTGAGATCACGTAATCCCGGACGCGCTCGTCCGGGCAGGCGAGCGAAGCCCGCCGCGGGCAGAGTCGCGGAGCAGCGACGCTTTCACGCCCCGGGCACGACAACGTCCACCCCGACGTGTTTTGCCGCGCATTGGACAAGTATTTCGGCGAGCCTGGTTCGCGAACCCTGCCCTGATGCAGTAAACTGATCCAGGGGCTGAGAACGTCCTGTCCACGTCGTCTTGAGGAGAACACCATGGCTGCCGTCACTGAAAGCGAAGTTCTGAGCGCTCTGAAACAGTGCTATGACCCGGAAATTCCCGTGAATATTGTGGATCTGGGCTTAATTTACGCAGTCCGCTTGGAAGCCGTAGCCGACGACCGTCAAAACGTCTCGGTAGACCTGACGCTGACCTCTCCCGGCTGCCCCTCGCATGTCATGATCGGTGAACAGGTGAAAGCCAGGCTGGAGCAGTTGCCCGGCATCCGTACCGCAACCGTCAACGTAGTATGGACCCCGCCATGGACTCCTGAGCGCTTGAGCCCAGAAGCCAGAACGCAGTTGGGAATCGAGTAGGCCGCCGACTTGCGCTGAGTGGCTGAACGAAACCCAAGATTCGTATCAGGACATGGTTTCAGCCATATCGCCACGCGCCGGCTTCAGCCGCTGCTCCTGCCAAGGTTTGGATCACTCCGTTGTTCGGGGAACTGCGGGTTGTTAGCCACGCGACTGTTCTTTCAATAGATCGCATGCCCGGGCGCGGGCGTCCTCACATCTGGCTTCGACGCCATCAGCAACAACCCTCCCATCCGCTTGAACGCGCGCAAATCCTCCAGGCTATGAAATGACTTCGTCTGATAATCATCCGGCGCCGGGGTGTCGTCCGGAATTCGCCGGGCGTCGACGTTTTCAAATCCATGTTTCTTGACCAGTTCAACGTATTCTGCCTCCGAGCGCACATGCACCGGCACTTTGAGCTTGTCCACCCATTGCAGCGAGTAAGGATTGTCCTTGTAAAGGTTAATCAGAATGAACATGCGCCCCCGCGGCGCCATCACCCGGAACATCTCCGCTAACGCCCGCTCCTGATCCGGATAATAGTAAAACGATTCGACGGAAAGCATCCTGTCAAAGAAGTTCTCCTCCCAAGGAATCTGGTGCGCCGATCCCCACACATACAGAATGTTTTCGAACTCCTTCGATGCCGCCCGCGCCCGCCGGATCATTTCATCGGAAACATCGATGCCCACCACCTGCCCAAAACCCTCCGGCCCGTCGCTGACCAAACGTGCCAGCAGCCGTGTTGCCCACCCAGCGCCGCAGCCCAGGTCAAGCACGCGGTCACCGGGACGAAGCTCCATAAGCCGGATGGTCTTTTCAGTGATGTCAAGGTGATGGCGCTCCATCTTCTCGCCTTCACCCTCCTCAGCCCAGCGGTTAAACTCGCGTTGAAGACGCTCGTCGGGAGTCGCGTACAGGTCAGCCAAGTCAGTTCTCCTTTGTGAACCTTCGTATCCTTTGTGGTTATCGCTCTTAAACCTTTAACCACAAAGGACACAAAGTTACACCAAGGATATGCTACATTTGCCTTCCTCATGGCTTCAAATCCGCAGCCGCCACCGGAATCCCAACCCGATCTTCTCTACTGCCCAAATTGTGCGCTGGAAGTCTCCGATCCACTAACCTGCGGCGATTGCTCCGCCGTCATCTGCCGCCGCTGCGGCACGCCGCTCGAATCTGCAGACGAACTGGGAATGGGATAACCATGGACGTCTCCACAGTATCGCCGCCAGCGGTCGACAAATCCGATGCCGCACCCACTCTGGTTCGCGGGCTTTCGCTTCTGGATTCGGTTTTGCTGCTGGTAAGCGGCATCATAGGATCGTCGATCTTTCTGACCGCCAAGGATATCGCGGCCCCACTGCCGCAACCAATGCTGTTCCTGCTGGTGTGGGTTCTGGGCGCGGTGATCTCTCTGTTCGGTTGCGTAGCCTTCGCCGAACTGGGCTCCATGTTCCCCGATTCCGGCGGCCAGTACGTATACCTGCGCGAGGCTTACGGCGATCTTCCCGCGTTTCTCTACGGCTGGATGCTCTTCAGCGTCGCCAATGGAGGCTCGATTGCCGCCCTGGCCGTAGCCGCCGCTGCCTACACGGGACAAATTATCCCAGTGATTTCCCAGGATCACGTCGTGCTCTCCCTCGCCGGCATCACCCTGACCCGTGCTCATCTGGTCGGCTTCGTCTTGATCGCCTTCCTTACGGTTGTTAACGTCGTCGGACTGCGATGGGGAGCGCTGTTGCAGAACGTTTCCACCTGGACCAAATTCGTCGCCATGGCGGCTTTTGTGATCTTAGGATTCGCCATTGGCAAAGGTCACTGGTCAAACTTCAGTTCTCACGGCGTCGGTTTGACCATGGGTCTCGGCCCATCGCAGTTCGTCTCAGCGCTGGGAATCGCCCTGATTGCCGTGTTCTGGGCGTACGACGGATGGGTATACATCACTTGGGTAGCGGGTGAAGTGAAAGAGCCGCGCCGCAATGTTCCCCGGGCGATGGTCTTAGGCACACTCGCCGTAGCCGCGATCTATCTGGCAATGAACTTCACCTACATCTACGCCCTGCCGCTCAACGAAATCGCCAAACATGAGACCATCGCCCACGCTGCTGCTGCCACACTGTTCTCGCCCCATGCGGCGGTTTGGCTTTCGGCCATGATCGCGATTTCCTGTTTCAGTGCCGCCGCCACCTGCACCCTCTCCGGCGCGCGTGTCTGCCTGGCCATGGCGCAGGATGGAGTCTTCTTTCGCAGCATGGCCAAAATCCATCCTAAGTGGCGCACGCCCGCATTCGGCCTCATCGGCCAGGGAATTTGGGCCGCCGTGCTCGCCGTCAGCGGCCGTTACGATCAGCTTTATACCTACGTGATTTATGGAATGGTGCTGTCGTACACGCTAACCGTGATTGGCTTATTCATCCTGCGCTGGAAACGTCCAGACATTCCGCGTCCCTACCGCTGCGCGGGATACCCGTGGATCCCCGGAATTTACGTGCTGGTGGGCGCCGCCTGGACCTTGAATACGATTATCACCCGCCCGAAGGAAGCGCTGGCGGGCACGATTATTGTGCTGATCGGCGTCCCGGGATATTTGTACTGGAAGTGGCGCGGAAAAAGAGCGGCGTTGCCCTAGGAATCTCGTGAACCGATGGAGCCAAGCCAGCGCGATCCTGGGTAGCGTGGTTTGGCTAGGCTTGTGGATGAGCCCACACCCACCGCTCGGGCTCATCGAACGCTTGCTCCTGCTGGCGGTCTTGGTTTTCACTCCCCTTTGCATTCAACTCACGGCCACGCCAGGCCGCAATGGACGTCATCCTCTGCCCTATCGCATCGCGAGAATTCTTCAGCCGTTTGCGGCAGTTTCTGCCGTAATTGCATTCCTCCTTCCTGCGGGAACGAAGGCTGCATTTTTCACGCTGCCGTGGCTGCTGCTAACGGCCCTGCTGGCGCTCCATGGCGTAATCCGGCTGTTGCCTCGCGGCCTCGCCAGAGCCGATGAATTAGCGGTCGATGCAGGCTTGATGTACATTTCAGTCGGAGGCGTCTGGCTTTTTCTATCTCGCCTGGGAGCCCGGCCATTAGGCTTCAGCGCGGTTATCGTCCTGCTCACGGCGGTGCATTTCCACTACTCCGGCTTCGCGGCGCCCATCATCGTCGGCATGACGGGCCGCCAGATAGCGGAATCCGACCCATCTTCATGGCCCACATTCCGTGTTCTTGCGGTCGCCGTGATTCTAGGCACACCCCTGCTTGCCGTAGGCATCACATTTTCGCGCACGCTCGAAACTCTCGCTGCCTTGCTGCTCGCTGGCAGCCTTTTTGCGTTTTCCTTCGTGGTGATATTCGATGTGGCTCCAAGTCTTGATTCGACCCTGGCGCGCATTCTGCTGCGTTGCTCCGGTGCATCTTGCGCGCTCGCCATGCTTGCTGCGTGCGTCTACGCGACGGGCGCGGCTGCCGGTTCACGGGCGCTGACAATCCCCGAGATGGCCCATCTGCATGGGATGTTGAACGGCCTAGGCTTTGTGCTTTGCGGCCTGGTGGCCTGGATGATTGTGCGTCCGAGTGCAAGACTCGCCGATCCGGGAGTACCCTTCAGTCGGCTCGCAAGCTGGTTCCGTATCGGCCCAGACTTCTTTGCCCGCATCCATGCAGTGTCCACCGAGGGCCATCCATCTGGGCTTGTAGACGATCTTTCCGAATACCGGCGGCCCGATTTTGACCCAAATGAAGTCCATCCTTTCGTTCGTGCCTTCTACACGGATACCGCCCATCATGAATTGATCGTTTCCTCAGAGTGGCGGCGCGGTTTTCGCCTTGCCGCTAGAATTTATAAGAAAATGGCTGCGACCGTCGGACAAATGAACCTGCCTCTGGCGGACGAACAGGCCCTCTCGATCTCCAGCCGCATTCTGCCCATTCGTGACGAAGTGGACGGCCGCCAGAACGTGCGAGCCTGGGTTCGCACCTACTCAGGCTCCGGCAGTGCCGTCTACGTCGCGGCGTACGCCAATCATTCGGCACGGAGTGAAACCTACATGAACATTGCGTTTCCGCTGCCCGGTGGGAATCTAAGCAGCATCCTGCGAATGGAAATTCTCGATGCGGGCGGGGTGTTGTTGACAACTTTTCCTTCTGCTCATGGATTCGGAGACCAAGGCGTGTATTTCGCGAATCGCCTCGTTCCCATCCGTCTACCATTCAACGAAACCATTCGTGTGTGGACAGTCGACACTCCAGGCTGTGTTGTACCAGAACCGGTGACACCTAAAAAGGCAACAGCGATCGCGAAGCACGAGGTTTGGCTGTTCGGGATCAAATTCTTGACGCTCGATTACCACATTTTCCCAATTCAATGAGCGTTTCCACACAACCTCTGGAGACGGATTCGCCTGCGTGGAATCAACCGCCCTTCGGGGATCTCTACACTGGAACCGCCGTCTTCCTTGCCGGATTGAAGAAGGGCATCTTCACAATCTTTCCAGTCACCTTCTGCCGGATGGCCTCAATGGTGATTTCCATCTGCAACCGCGTGCCGAGCTTCGAGTGCGAAGTTTCCACGCTGGCCAGCGCGATCATCTTCTTGAGCACCGGCGACCACGTGGTGGACGTGGCCTTTCCCACTTGCTTTTCGCCACAATACACGGGAACCGCCACCCTCGAAGCCTGGCTGGGAGCGGCGGGCGTGAGGCCAAATTTCTCGTAGCGCTCCTCGACTTCCGTCCAGTCAATCTCAAGTCCGACAAACTGCCTTGCGACTCCTTGCTTCTGACCCTGCTCCAAAGCTGCCTTGCCAATAAAATTCTCTTTGTTGAAATGCACCATCTTGCCGAAACCCAGTTCGTAGGGCGAATACTTCTGCGACGGGATCAGAGCTTTTTTGCTGCTGGTGTAGTCGACCTCGATCAGCAGCAATCCTGCTTCCACCCGAGCCACATCCAGCGCCAGCATACCGGCAGCGTGAATGTCGAAGCGCCTGCCGGTTTCCATCACCGCGTCCCAGACTCTTACTGCATCGTTCCATGGCACCCAGATTTCGTAGCCAAGGTCGCCGGTGTATCCAGTACGCGAGATGTCCACCGGCACGCCCGCAATCTTCCCGTGGGTCACGCGAAAATATTTCAGATTAGCAATGTCCGCTTCCGCCACCGACTTCAGCAGCTTGCCCGAAGTCGGTCCCTGCAAAGCCAGCGCCGCGACTTTTTCTGAAATGTCTTCGACCTGGACATCCATGTTGGTCCCGTTCTGGCGAAACCACCGCAGGCTGGGATCAGCGGCGGTCCAGCGATACTTGTTTTCTTCGAGACGCGTGATGGTGCCATCGTCGATGACCTTGCCCTGCTCGTCGCACCAGCAGCAATAAATCACCTGGCCCACGGAGACCTTGCCGATATCGCGCGTAATCACGCGGTTCACCAGTTTGGTCGCGTCTTTGCCCGTAACCAGATATTTGTACAGAGGCGTGATGTCGATCAGCGCGGCAGCGTTGCGGATGGCGTTGTACTCATGCTCGTGATGCACTTCGTACACGCTGACGGTGTAATATCCCGACCACTCGCGATAGTTAAGGCTGTGACAGAGCGGAAAAGTTCTTTCGTGAAACGCAGTTCCTACAGGCACCAGTGGGCTCCTCAGTATTTCCCGGATGAAAGAGACGTAGCAAGCGAGGTCTCGACAGTTGCGGCCAATGCCGTACGGACGTTGCTTGCAACCTCTTCGCGCAGGCTGGATTATACGTCACAACAATCATCGACGGCGTCATCCCGAGCGCAGCCGCTCTTCAGGCGGAGCGAGGGATCTCCCGATCAACGAACTCCATGTTCATTGGTCACAGACAGATGCACCAACACTGCAGTACCAAGCACTCATGCGCCAGTCCAAACACTTCTTCATCTACATCATGACCAACGGGCCTAAAGACGCCGTTCTTTACACCGGCGTCACCGGCAGCCTGACTCGGCGAGTCTGGCAACATAAAAACAAGCTCATTCCGGGTTTTACCAGCCGCTACAACCTCACTCGCCTCGTCTATTACGAACAATTTTTCTATCCCGATGCCGCCATCGCCCGGGAAAAAGAAATCAAAGGTTGGCGGCGCAGCAAAAAAATATATCTCATCGAATCGATGAACCCGCGCTGGGAGGACTTGGCAAAGGATTGGGGCAACGTGTACAAGCCCGAACCGGCAGCAGACGAGCGGGAGATCCCTCGCCCCGCTGGAGAAAGCGCGGGGCTTCGGGATGACGCCCGTGTGAGGGAACCGAAATCCAACTGAGCTGCGTCATCCCGAGCGCAGCCGCTTTTCAGGCGGAGCGAGGGATCTCCCCCGCGAAGAGTCTCCATTCAAAATGCTGCGTCTAGCCCAGCCCGTTCTTCCATGAATGCAATCGCAAGCATGTACAACGGCAAAGAAAACGGCTATGCTGGTCCCTCTATGAGCCGTCTCATCCAGTGGAGCGTCCTTCCAAGCGGGCTGTGAACTGCGCTTTCTGCGCAAAAATGCGCTATCGAGTATCATTCCTCTTCCCGGCAATGACAGCTAAAGGCTAAGAGCTAATGGCTAACAAATACGACGTAATCGTGATTGGCGGAGGCCACAACGGCCTGGTCAATGCCGCCTACCTCGCTCGCGCGGGCAAGAAAGTTCTCGTGCTCGAACGCCGCTACGTGCTCGGCGGAGCCGCCTGCACCGAAGAGGTCTTCCCCGGCTTCAAGTTTTCGGTCTGCTCTTATGTCGTCTCATTGCTGCGGCCTGAAATTATCCGCGACCTCGACCTTCCCCGCCACGGCTTGGAAATCCTGCCACTCGACGGCACATTCACTCCGATGCCGAATGGCGATCACTTGTGGCGAGTGAACGACCACGGAAAAACCCATCGCGAGATCGCGCGCCACTCCAAAATTGACGCCGAAGCCTACGACGAGTTCGGCAAGGCGATGCAGGCGATGTGCCGCTTCGTGAAGCCCATTCTCAGCATGGTGCCGCCCGACCCGGCGACGCTCAAGCCCAAGGAACTGATGAAACTGCTCTTCCTGGGCCGCCGATTTCAAGGCCTCGCCAGCGAAGACAAATACAACCAGGTGCAGTTGATGACCATGAGTGCCATCGACTTCCTGGATCAGTGGTTTGAGACTGACGTGCTAAAAGCCACAATGTCAGCTTCCGGAATCATCGGCACATTCCTGGGCGTACGCTCGCCCGGGACGGCCTACGTTCTCCTGCATCACTACATGGGGGAAATCGACGGCGCATTTCGCTCCTGGGGATTTGCCCGCGGTGGCACCGGCGCCATCTCTAACGCGATCGCGGATGCGGCGCGCGAGGCTGGAGCCGAAATCCGCACCCAGGCCGCGATTACGCAGATCATCGTGAAACATGGCAAAGCAAAAGGGGTGGTGCTGGCGAACGGAGACGAGATCTACGCTGACATCATTTCCTCAAGCGTTGACCCGCGGCTTACCTTCGTCAAGATGATCGAGAAGGGAAATCTGCCCGATGACTTTCTCGAAGAGATTAATCGTTACAAGTTTCGGGGATCATCGGGCAAGGTGAATCTCGCCCTCGACGCCCTCCCGAATTTCAAAGCGATGCCCGGCCCGGGCGCTCACCTGCGCGGCGCCATTTCGATCTCGCCCAGCGTCGAGCACATGGAGCGGGCATACGATGACGCCAAGTACGGCAATTTTTCCCGCCGCCCTTACATCGACATGGTCATCCCCACGCTGACCGATCCCTCAGTCGCGCCGCCAGGAAAACATATCCTCTCCTGTTTCGTCCAGTATGCGCCCTACAAGCTGCGGCCCGGGCTCAACTGGGACGATCAGAAGGAAGCGTTTGGCAACAATGTCATCAACACTATTGCCGAGTACGCGCCCAACATCAAAGACATCATTCTGCACAAGCAGGTAATCACGCCGCTCGATCTGGAACGCGAATGGGGATTGACGGAAGGCAACATCTTCCAAGGCGAGCTTTCGCTCGAACAACTTTTTTTCCTGCGGCCGGTGCCCGGATACGCGCAGTTCCGCACTCCCATCAAGCATCTCTACATGTGTGGATCGGCCACGCACCCGGGTGGAGGAATTATGGGTGGGCCCGGCAGGCTGGCAGCACTCGAAATTCTCAAAGACTTCAAGGGAGCCGCTTAACCGATGCCGGCCACGCGTGACGTTGTCATCATCGGCGGAGGCCACAACGGACTGGTCACCGCTTTTTATCTTGCTAAAGCCGGATACAAACCTCTGGTGCTCGAACGGCGAGCCGAACCCGGCGGCGCGGCCATCACCCAGGAATTTCACCCGGGCTTCCGCTGTTCAATTCTCGCCCACGCGGCCGGTCCGCTTCGCCCTGACATCGTCCGTGACATGCAACTGGAAAAGCATGGCCTCAGGCTGATCACGCCAGATGTGGGCGTGGTCGCGCTGTCCCCCGACGGGCGCGCTCTCGCTCTTTACAACGACACCAAAAAGGCGGTCCAGGAGATTGGTAAATTCTCCCAGAAAGACGCAGCCAAATATCCGGAACTGTGCGCATCGCTAGCCAGAGTGGGCAAGGTGATCGGCGAAGTGCTGATGCTCGCACCGCCAAACATCGACAATCCCAACCGCCGTGACCTCTGGGGCATGCTCACCACCGGACGCTCGATTCGGAACTTGGGCAAGAAAGATATGTATCGGCTGCTGCGCTGGGGGCCGATGGCGGTCGCCGATCTGGTCGCCGAATATTTCGACACCGAGCTACTTCGCGCCACTATCGCGGCTCGCGGCATTTTTGGAACTTTCCTCGGCCCATGGTCGGCGGGCACCAGCCTCGTGCTTCTCATTCGCGGCGCGGGAGATCCTCATCCCGCGGGCTCTGCCAACTTCGCGCAGGGTGGGATGGGATCCGTAGCCGAGACCATGGCTTCCGCCGCCACCCAAGCCGGCGCAGAAATTCGCAGCGGCGCTGAAGTCATCGAAGTTCGAGTCAAGGATGGCACAGCCACCAGCGTAGTGCTTTCGACTGGAGAGGAGATTAGCGCCAAGGCAATTGTCTCGAATGCCGATCCCAAGCGAACCTTGTTGAAACTGGTCGATCCCATTCATCTTTCGCCCGATTTCGTCATGAAGCTTCAACACTACCGCATGCCCGGTACGGTGGCGAAGGTCAACCTTGCGCTTTCTGAACTGCCCGAGTTCACGGCATTGAAGGGGGCGAGCGACACTAGCGCCCTGAGCGGCCGCATCCAAATTGGTCCGGAAATCGACTACCTGGAGCGTGCTTTCGACGATTCGAAATACGGTAACTTCTCCAAGCAACCGTATCTGGAAATTGCGATCCCTTCGGTCACCGATCCGTCGCTTGCCCCCGAGGGCAAGCACGTGATGTCAATTTATATGCAGTACGCGCCTTACAAGTTGAAGGGCAGCGATTGGGACAGCCAGCGGGTCGCGCTAGGCGACACGGTTGTCCGCACCCTGGCGCAATATGCCCCAAAACTTCCAGAACTGATTCTGACGCACCAGATCATCACGCCGCAGGATCTCGAAGACACCTACGGGCTCACGGGCGGCCACATCTTCCATGGTGAACTTGCGCTCGACCAGTTTTTCACCATGCGTCCCCTGCTCGACTGGGCCCGATATCGTACGCCAATTCGGAACTTATATTTATGTGGAAGCGGCACGCATCCCGGGGCAGGATTGACCGGAGGATCCGGCGCAAACGCAGCAAAGGAGATACTTAAAGGATCTGAAGAAGTAGGCAGAAAAACGTAGAGCAGATCGCAACTGCTGATAGCTGACGGCTGCGCTCACCGTCTCAACAACCACATCGCCCACCCGGCCACGAAGACTCCGCCAACAAAC
Organism: uncultured Acidobacteriota bacterium; assembly: GCA_963696635.1. GTDB lineage: Bacteria > Acidobacteriota > Terriglobia > Terriglobales > Acidobacteriaceae > JABDBE01. Next base: position 161,112 of record CAVOKX010000009.1, on the reverse strand, counting down.
ATGGCAAAGCAATACAGGCCATAGCGAATCTGCTCGCGGGAAGTGCTGCGCTGCGTGATTCCGAAAACCACCGAAGCAAACAATCCGAATAACACGGCGGAGCTGAAATGGGAAAGTTGCAAATTCATGGCTTCTTCCCGATGGCAATGTGGTACGCGTCGGCCGCGCTGATGAAGTTCAGCAAGCCCGCAACAATAATGTACTTGGTCCCGTAGTCGGCAGTAGCATGTGCAACCGCGCCTTGTCCGAGATCCATAGCTCGGGTCACGATATAAAGCCCTCCCGCGCCCACATCACCGACGAATCCGAGGATGTCGAGAATATCGCCGCCATTGGGCCGATACACGCGTCCCTGCATCGCCAATCCAATCACAAACATGATGACGATCGACCCCATGAGCAGCAACCCCCGAATCCACCGTTTCTGGATCAGATGTCCTGCGCCCGGAATCAGCCAGCCAATCGCCGGCGCGATCACCGACATGGCGGTCACCGGTTGAGTTGCTGCCGCTTCTTTACTTGTCGAGGGATTTGCCATTCAGATGATTACAATCTCGCGTTGAATTTTACCTGTGACTTCAGCCGCCTTGGGCCGCACCAGTACGTTCACTTCGCTGCGCACGCCGAACTCTGGCAAGTAAATGCCGGGTTCAATCGAAAAGCACGAATTGGGTAGAATCCGCCGCTCATCATGGATTTCCAAATCGTCCATGTTAGCCCCGTTGGAATGCACTTCGGTCCCAATGGAGTGCCCCGTCCGATGAATGAAGTAATCGCCGAAGCCCGCCTTCTTGTATGTGATCTCGCGTGGCCCGGTCCACTTCCCATCCGCTCATTGTGCGCCCGCTGGCGATGCCTTCCTGCACCACCTTTACGCCAGCATCGCGCGCATCGCGAACCACCGTGAAGATTTCGCGCATTCGATCCGAAGGCGCCTTGCCCACAAAACCGGTCCAGGTAATGTCGTAATACACAGCCCCTGGCGTATTTTTCTTGGCCCAAACATCGAGCAGAACGAAATCACCTTCGCGAATAGGCGCTGAGTTCTCCGCCCGAGGTTCGTAATGCGGATCGCCGCTATGCGCGTTGACCCCGACGATAGGCGGATCGTCTGTCACCAGATTCTCGCGCCGAAAGGCTTCCATGAACCACTGCTGGATCGCATGTTCGCTGGTCCCGCCATTCCGCACGCGCCGCCCAATTTCCTGAAAGGCCGCCGCCGTGATCGCATCCACCGCATCCCGCGCCGCGAAGTGTGTCTTGATCTGTTCGTCTGTCCAAGTCGCTTCAAACAGTGCCACCAGATCACCCGAGCTGACCACATTTTTTCCCAAGCCGCGAATCAGTTCCAGCGTCCCGCCATCCACCAGGGAAATGGTGAAGACGGCGTTATTCGGCGAGTACTGCATAGCAATATCGCGATGCGATGTCAGCAGCACCTTCACCTGATCGAACAGTTCCTGCCATCCGGCATACTGAAGCTTTTTCCCAGGCAACGAGTCCAGATGACGCGACTCAATCTTGTGCACAAGCTTCGTGGGCTCACCTTCCGCCGGGATCAGATAAAACCACCGCCTCGTAACCATCAGATCAGGCGACAATCCCAGCACCCGATACGCAATGGGGTCGCGGTGATGATGATCGTAAAACAGCCACGCGTCGATATTCCGCTCGCGCAGCGCAGCCTGTATCGCAGAAAGGTTCATAGGCAAGCAACCATTCTAACAATGTCAGCGGGTTTGGGCGAATCGTGCGTTTGGGGAATAGTAAAGAGGAATGGCCCCGTTGGCCGGGGCCATTCCACATACCGTAGCGTAATTCAGCACTCTGTCCACAACCAGTATCGGAACACCGATACCGTTTGTCAAGTTACTTGGGGAGAGTATCTCTGCGTTTTCTCCCCAAGAGTAATTCTCCGTCCGCGCCTACGCACAAAGGGAGAATGGACCCGGCGGGATTCGAACCAGCATCTGCACTTGGACAGAGAGCTGTGTTGCCGTTACACCACGGGCCCAGACCAGTGTCCGAAGTACGGATGTGCAGCGCAAGGTAACCGGTCACAGATCGATGATTGGTCGCCCAAATCGGGGCGGACGCTTTCTCAATGTTTGGCCAGAATCTTCTTCCGCGCCGCCAAGGGTAAGGTCTCGCATGCCGTGCGCAACACCAGTCTCGGCGCCCGCTCGCGGATGCTCATCAAATACGGCACCGTCCGTTTCGCATCAGCTTTCGCAGTTTCTCGCAGCAGCCATCCCAATCCCTTTTGCACCATGTCGTCCTCATCGGTAAGCAGCAGATCAGACAAGCGCTCAATCTCCGCAAAAAACATCCTCTGCCGCGTTCCCCGGATCAGAGCCACACAAGCCGCCCGCCGGTGCCAGCGATCGCGGGACTTCGCCCAACGAAAAACTCGCCCGTGCCGCACCGGCCGCGCTGCGACCATCGGCGCGATCAGATAGTGCACCAGCCCATCATGGTCAGCCCAACTCGAGATCCGATCCATCCAGGACTCAAACAAGCAAAACTCCGCGTCGCCAAATTCTTCAGTTAGTTTTTCCAACAGGAACACCGCAAAAATCTTTTCTTCCAGAATCTGCCCCGCGAAGAGCTTATCTGCGACTTGCACAAGAAAATCAAGGCCGAACTCTTTTCGAATCCTCCGCCGGAAGCGCACTGCCTCACTGCGCAATTTGCCGGTGTACCATCCATGCGACTTCACCTCATCCTTAAAGAACCATTGCACGCCCTCGGCGTGCTCGGCAGAACCTCCGCTCCGGAGCAGACGCTGGATCTCACCGGCGACAGTTTCAGGTGAAGGCCTTGCGGTCATAATGAGAACTATTGCGTGGCAGCAGTGCTTGGCGTCCTGAAAGCCCGGTCATAAATCCAAAGCAGGGCGGTAGTCGCCACGCCCACCCCAGTCACACACCACCAGATCCGCTCCGGCTGATGCATGACCTCCCCAAAATGATGCACCAGCGTCCCGCCAAACCACCCCCCAATCAGCGAGCCAATTCCGATGGGCAAAAACGCGAATCCCATGTACGTGCCCTGCTGTCCCGGAGGCGCAAGCCGGGAAATATATTCGTAGTATCGCGGCTGCTGGATGATTTCGCCCAGCGCCAAAACAAACAGGGAAAGGATCGCACCCCAAATCGTCGGCCGGAATGCCAGGATCAACCACGACACCGACGTGACCACAGTGCCCAAAATCACCGCCTGAAACGCCGGTATTTTGCGCGTCAGGTAATTCACCACCAGCGTGAGGCAGATCACGGTGAGCCCATCGGTCACCAGAATGATCTCAACGTCAGCGTGCGGATTGATGTACCCGTGGATGTATCCCGGCAGACTGATGTACTGCTGCCAGAACACGACCCAGTAGCCGGTAAAAAGCACAAGGAACCACATGAATCGGCTGATTCCAGCGAGCACCAAAGGCAGAAGTCCGACCCAGATCCACCAGGGAACACTGAAGCTGGGATAAAACCAGAGCCCGAGACGCAGCAGCACCGCGACCATCAACACGGGCAAAACCAGCCGGTAATTTCCCACCACCACGCAGAAATTTCGAGCCACGGTCGCAATCGAGGGCGGAGGCGCATCCCCCGGCTTGCGCGGTTCCCGGAAGAACAGCAAGACCACAAAAAACATTGCGAACACGCTGACCGCCGCAAGGCGATACACATTTTCGACACCAAGGTGACGATGAGCCCAGGAAGCGCAATACGGGCCAGCAGCTCCGCCGATGTTCACCAGCGTGTAGTAAATCGAGTAGCCGATCGAGCGGACGTTTTCCTTCGAAGCCCGGGCGGTAGTGCCGACGACACAAGGTTTCACCAAAGAAATGCCCAGCGCCGGGAGGATGAGAATAAAGCCGACGAACAGACTGATAGGCACGGCATTGCGCACCGGCGCCAGCCAAGACGCACCGATGGATCCGATCAGAAAATACGCGGCGGCCAAGACAAGATACGCCACTGAAAGTGCGCGACGGAATCCCATGCGGTCGGCGGCCGCCCCACCAAAAATGGCGAGAAACCAAACCATGCCGCCGAAAATTCCAGTCAGTGTTCCAGTCTGTTCGGTGGAAAAATTCAATCGCTCCTGCAGGTACAAAGCAAGCGACGCAAAAGCTCCGTAGTAGGAAAGCCGCTCAAAAATCTCGCTGATGTTGGCGATCCAGAAGGGCCGCTCGAAGCCAGTACGAATCTCGTGCAAGCGCTCAGAAAATGTCAAAGTAGTTCCTGGCCTCTATTGGTAGCGCCGGCATCTTGCCGGCGGTCGCGAGGGCATCCTGCCCTCGCAGGCGGCGGAATGACGCACTACACTCCAATACGTCGGCGTATTTCGTCAGCCGTCACTCCCGCCACCCGAATCACTTTATTGCGGCTAGTCTCGCCGGACGCTATGGTAACGGAAGAACGAGGCACATCCAAAAGATTTGCCAGGAATTCGATGCAGGCCTCGTTCGCCCGACCGTCGACCGGAGGCGCGGTCAAAGACAATTTCAGCGCATCGCCCAACTCGCCGGTGATGGCGTTTTTCCTGGCCCCGGGCTGGACTTTGATCGCGAAGGTAACACCAACCGCCGTTTCGCGAATAGCAATCATGAATTCTAATTACACCACAGAGTCACACAGTCACGGAGAACCTCAACCATCAGATCTGAATCACCGTGTGCAAGTCCGGTGAATCTCTCTTACCCCTAAAATTATTTCTTCTGACTTCCTCTGTGACTCGGTGTCTCTGTGGTGATTTATTTGCTCGGTCTTTCCCCAAAAATCGCCGTTCCCACGCGCACGCAAGTCGAGCCCTCTTCAATCGCAACTTCAAAATCGTGCGACATCCCCATCGAAAGCGCAGTCATATCAACGGCCGGCAATCGACGCGCAGCAATCTGTTCACGAAATTCGCGCAGCTTTCGGAAATAAGGTCGCGCCTCTTGTGGATCCTCGGTAAACGGAGGCACTGTCATCAGTCCCCGAAACTCGAGATGCTCTAACTCCGCCGCAGCCAAGAGCAGTGCCTCCAACTCGCGCGATTCCGCGGCCACGCCGCTCTTCGCTGCTTCACCCCCAACATTGATCTCGATCAAGACTCTGATCTTTTTTCCGTGTTGTTGTGCGGACGCATTGAGCTTCTGCGCCAGGCGCAACGAATCAACCGAGTCCACCGCAGCGAACAGTTCAACCGCTTTGGCGGCTTTGTTGGTTTGCAAATGACCGATCAGGTGCCATTCGCCGTCACGCAAATCCCGAAGAGAATCGACCTTTCCAGCAAATTCCTGCACCCGATTCTCCCCGAACAGCCGCAATCCCGCGTCATAAGCCTTCCGAATGCAGTCCGCGGGAAACGTCTTGCTGACCGCCATCAACCCGATGTCTTCAGATCGGCGTCCAGCGCGCCGCGCCGCAGCCTCAATCCGCTCACGCACCCTGGCGAGATTCTCAGCAATCGCCATGAAAGAGCATCAACCGCAAAGACACGAAGATTCACAAACGATCCTCGTGCTTTTACTTTGTGTACCTTCGTGTCCTTTGTGGTTTAGAGATTTTTCTCAACTACATGATCGCCGTCGGCGGCGCCGGTTCATCCGGGCTGCCGGCGTTCGACAGCGGCACTTTCATCATGACAAAAATCAGCACCGCCATACCGATCAACCCAGAGAACGAAAAATCTCCAACATCGATATGCCAAAGCTGATGATTGCTCCCCACCACACCCGCGATCACCAACCCGCACAGCGCCTCGCCAGCAATCAGTCCCGACGCAGTCAACACGCCCGCGTTGTCGACGCGCGCCTTTTGCGCATCATTGTAACCACGCCGGTCGCGCAGTTTGTCGGTAAACCAGCGAATCACTCCACCCACGAAAATGGCGGACGTTGTCTCCAACGGCAAGTACATACCAACGGAAAAAAGCATCGGACTCTTCACTTCCACCAGGATCATGGCGAATCCCATAAGGATGCCAACCACCACCAGCGGCCAAGCCATGTTGCCGCCGACGATACCCTGCGCCAGCATCGCCATGAGTCCGGCCTGGGGTGCAGGCAACGCCGCGCTGCCGAAGTGATACGCCTTATCCAGAATCATCAGCGGAAAAAACAAAACCAGCGAGGCCACGATGGTGCCAAAAATATCGCCGAGCTGCATCTTTGCCGGCGTGCCGCCCAGAATGTGGCCCGCTTTCAAATCCTGCAACATCTCGCCCGCAACCGCCGACGATACACACACAACGGCCGCTACTCCCAACACCGCGGCCACGCCGCCTATGCCCGAGACTCCCATCGCCACCATCAGTAGCGCCGCGACCACCAGCGTGCACAGCGTCAATCCAGAAACCGGATTGTTAGACGAGCCGATCATGCCAACCAGATTCCCGGAAACCGCCGCAAAGAAGAATCCAAGAACGATCATGACCGCCGCAGCCACCACCGCGCCGGCGATGACCTTGCTCCCGCTCAAGTTATGTGCGCCGGCGATGAAATAGTAGTAGAGCCCGATCATCGCAATGAATACCAGTCCTACACCCGCAAAAACAACTTTCGCGTTGAGGTCGCGGTCCACGCGGCTAGTCGCCTGATGCGCTTCGGCGGATTTTTTCAAATCAGAAACCGCGCGCTTCATCCCAGCCATCAGTTGCTTGCGCATGCGAAAAAGCGTGAACCCGGCGCCAACCAGCATGCCGCCCACCGCAATCGGACGCACAATCGAATACCAAACACTGAACGCAATCCCTCCCCAATACGCCGCTGGATTCGCGCCCGCCGCCATCGGTGGCAAGGTCGGCCCCAGAAAATAAATAAGCAGCGGAACCAACAATCCCCAGGCCACCACGCCGCCCGCAAAGTTCAGCGAAGCCAGCCGAGGTCCAATAATGTAGCCCACCCCCAAATAAGCTGGACTGACCGCGGGCGAAGTGAATTGCGACATTCCACCTGTCGCCAGCATGGGCGCATTCGCGCTGCGTCCCAGCCGCAAACCGGTCGCCATCTTCGGAATGTTGATCAGAACATTCTTCGTGTACCAGAAAAGATTGAGCTGCGACAGAAAGTACATCAATCCGCCAAAGCCCATGTTGGCAAACAAAATCTTCGCCGCCTTAGAGCCCTGCTGTCCGGCCTTATGAATTTCCGCCGCCGCCACCGACTCAGGAAAGGGCAACTCCGCATCTTCCACCATCACGCGCCGCAGCAGAGTGACGAACAAAATGCCCAACAGCCCGCCAATCACCATCAGCGCCACCGATTGCCAATATCTCTCCATGCCGAGACTTGGCCACAGTCCCGCGAGAACAAACGCCGGGATGGTGAACACCGCGCCCGCAGCCACCGATTCCCCAATCGCGCCCACAGTTCTTGCGATGTTCTCTTCCAGCAGCGACCCTTTCATCAGTCGCAAAAGCGACATGCCAATGACGGCCGCGGGATAAGTGGCGGCAATCGTCATCCCCGCCTTCAAGCCAAGGTATGCGTTGGCCGCGCCCAGAATCCCCGTCATCACCAGCCCCAGCATCACGGCGCGAAAAGTAAACTCCCGCATCTCCATGTTCTCGGGAACGTAAGGTTTGAATTTTTTGGGAGCTTCGGTCGGAACGATTGTTTGGGGATTCATGGCTAAGATCCTTGTAGACAGTCGGACTGGTCGATATAAGTGAGAAGGCGCAAGTTAGCACGTTGGCTGCCCAGATTACAAGCGCAGAGCGTCACCGGTGGTGATGAAGAATGCCAACCCGACGGTGCACCGTCTCGCCCAGATTCCTTCGACTGCGCTGCGCACAGGCTCTTTGCACAGAACTCGGGCGACAATTCGGCCACCGTTGTCCACCGGCAAAAAGGGCACAGCCGCTCGACTGTGCCCTGCTAATCGGCAGTTTAAGAGAGATCCGTCTCGCTACTGCGTAATGCGGTAAACGATCCCTAAGTTGGAGGTCCCTCCCGTCTCCGTCATCCCATACAACCTTCCCTTTGCGTCTATATAGGGATTGCCGGTAGGTTGACTTCCGTCATTCGCTCCTCTGAAGCTGTGTACAATCGTCTCCTTCCAGGTCTTCCCCTGCTTTGTGAGCTTATAGAATGCCCCTAAATTGCTGGAACCTCCGTTCAACGCCGTGCCGTATAGATTCCCTTTGCTGTCCATGGCAAGGCCCCCATACGGGTTTTCGCCATCTCCACTTCCAGAGGCGCCGAACTCATACAGAATCTTTTCTGAATAAGTCTTCTTGCTTTTTGAGTAAACCAGTTCCCAAACCATGCCCGTACCGTTGGTGCCGCCAAACGACGTAGCCCCGTAAATGTTACCCACGCTGTCGCTGATCAGATCAATCCAGTACAACCCGGACCCGTCGCCTTTCTGGTCGGTGAAGTTGTGGATCACCGTGTCCACCCAGCCTTGCTTGGTATGGCTCAACCGGTAGATTACGCCCTGTCCGCTCGCACCACCGGTCGGCGCTGCTCCGTACAAGTTTCCAGCGGTGTCCATCATCAACCCTTCGTATGGATAGCCGCCGTCGGACGAGCCGGTGAGACTGTGAATTACCGTCTGCTTCCAGCCCTTGGACGTCTTCTTCAAACTGAAAACCGCGCCCGCGCCGAAGGCGCCTCCATCCGGGGTAGTGCTGTACATCGTCCCATCTGCAGCGATCGTTATCCCTCCCGAAGGGTCGGCTCCGTCCGCCCCGGCGGCGCTGAAAGTGTAAATCACCTTCTCCTTCCATCCACCACCGCTTTTTGCAGATAATTCATAGACGGTTCCCGTACCGTTGGTCCCGCCGCCCTGGGTTGTGCCATATATATTGCCATTGGCATCGAACGCCAGACGGCCATGAGGATAAGCGCCATCGCCGTTGGCTTGACCTTTGAACTCATAGAGAATTGTTTCCTTGCCTGCAAGAGAAAGCATGAACACAACTCCGGCGGAATAGGTACCGCCGAAACCTGTTGCTGCGTAGAGATTGCCTTTTGCGTCGCTGATGAAATAATTGCTCCAGGGCCCACTGCCATCACTGCCGCCCTTAAAGTTCCACAACACTTTTTCCGTGCTTGCCCACGCGCTCAAGGCCAGCGCCAATACCACTGCGAATATCGCGGCGATTCTTTTCACCGAACCCCCTCCTCGTTGCTTTCTGGTATGTGAGCGGTCTTAACTGCGGCCGCGCAAGGGTTCCAAGTTTACACCAGAGCGCGTTGCAAGTAGCCCCAAAACCAAGGCTGCACAAGGAATTTGCTGAATTATGTTTTCGTCTGGTACGGGGAGGATGCTGACCTTGGCGCGAACGGAGCTATAGTGCTCGCGACGGGGTCGATGAGTGCAGCGGCGATGTTACGCCAACTACGGAGAGAAGGTCCTTATCTTACGAACTTGAAAGAGTTAAGGGCTTGTTTCAGGCGACGCTGGACTTCGTCCGAGTCTTCCTTGGTAAATTCTTTGGAAGTTTCAGGGTCGTATGCTGCTCTCTCCACGGACGTTTGGATACCCAACTCATAACATTTCTTGTCGTGAAAAGTCCGGTAGACGGGTCCACCCTGCCCGCCCCCTGCCCAGTTGTCGCCAATTTCGAAGACTTTGAAAACAACACCATTGATTTTGGTGAGTTTGGCAGTCTCTATCTCATCGGGGTTCCAATTGTGCGAGCCTTGCAAACAAACGCCCTCGGTGGTTGCTTCCTCAATCTTCCCCACGAAAAACGCGGCTGCAGCAAACACGGGCTTGTCTCTAAACTTGTCTTTCGGATAGGCGAAACAGGCGAGCGTGTTCACCTGACCGCCCAGATCACTGCAAACATCTGCCATACTCTGACATGAGTCGGGAATAGATACAGGCGGTGGACTCCCCGCGAACACTTTTGGCACGCTAGAAGATGTCGGCGTGGACGGCTCTTTCTTTGTGCAATCAACGAGCATGTCTGAATAGGCGAACTGGAAAACACCATCCGGACCGGTAAAGGTTTGCAGTGAGGTTTGGGCAGGCAACGCAGCCGACAGCCCACAAACACAGAGTGCAATCAGCACTTTCATCTGAGCAGCACCTCATTTCCTAAGCACGATAGCACGCGAAAAGCTAGACATACGAATATGGAGAATAATGGAAAATAAGGGTTCCAGTTTGAACTCACCAGGTCGGTCGTGGGCATCTGGACGCAATGTGCAAGACACGACACAGCGCTCCTCTTGTCCGAGAACCTCTTGCGGTCTCGAACCGAAGAGTGGACCAGATTTGGAAATTGGCCATAGTGCTCACAACCCTCAATTAGTGAAATGGCGGTGGGCCTACGATGTCCACCAAACGACACGCACCTTTGTGCTCGTTGCGCGCGGCCTCCCGCACCGCTATACTAAAAAAGATTCGTCCTGCCGCGAGCCCCCATAGCAACGGCCGGCCGAGGGAGGAACGTCTTCAGCAGTAACGGGACCCCAATTCGGGCCACCGGGACCAGGGTTGTTGCGCACGATAATCCATGGGTCTCCTGGGCCAGCGGCGTCGCCGCAGGCCTCTTTGCTACGCTGTTCCCTTCCGATTGCCGTCTCTGCGGTACCCCCCTGATAAACATTTCGCGCCTGCCAGTTTGTGATGACTGTCTTCAGGCAATGCGGCCGATCGCCGGCGGGCTCTGCTCAATCTGCGGCGAGCGGCTGGAAAGCCCTTTCGCATTCGCCGCCCAGCCGGTTGAATCGAGTGAGTCCCTTTGCGGATTATGCCGCCGTCTGGAACCGCCATACATCAAAGCCACTGCCTACGGAAGCTATGAGAGCGGCCTGCGTGAGCTGATTCATCTGCTCAAATACAACCAGGTTCGGCCCGCGGCCAATGTTCTGGGACGCATGCTGGCCGAGGCCATGGAAGACTTGCAGCCTCTTTTTTCCGGCAGGGAAGTTCTGGTCGTGCCCGTACCCTTGCACTCCAGCAAGCTCCGTCAACGCGGATTCAACCAGTCTGAACTGATCGCTCGCGCCGCCCTGAAACTGAAACCCAGCGCCCAATTCCGGCTCGACCGCAGGTTCGCTCGAGCGCCGCCGCGAAACCAAATCTCAAATCGGACTCTCTCGCCACCAGCGCCGGGAAAACATGCGCGGCGCGTTCGTAGTTGCCAAGCCAGAAGAAATAAAAGAACGCGAGATCCTGGTCGTGGATGACGTCTTCACCACCGGCACAACGGTGTCAGAATGCGCTCGCGTTTTGCGGCGCGCCGGAGCCGCGAAAGTGTACGTAGCCACAGTAGCGCGAACCCTGAAAACCGAAGCCCAGCACGCGACGCAAGAGGCTGAAAGTGAAGCAAGGTTAGCCATGGCCGCCGCTGGCTGAAAAACGACTCACGGAGGAACGGACGCCTCGTCCGTGCAGCCGAGCAAAGCGAGGCAGGCCGAGAACGCATATGTCGGGGAAGTGGAACAATTCGATGAGTGGACTGGGACGCTCTCACCTGTCTCCCCTGCCCGCCAGCATGCGCTCCGAAGGCGACGGCCCCCACGTATTGCACGCCCCCGTGCTCGTGCTGAACGCCTCCTACGAACCCATCAACGTCTGCGCCGCCCGCCGCGCCATCGTCCTGGTGCTCAAGGGCATCGCCATGACCGAAGAAGAAAACGGACACTTCCTGCACGCCGCCCGCCTTGCCATTCGTTTGCCGTCGGTGATCCGCCTGCTCGAGTACCGGCGCATTCCCCACCAGACGCGCGCACTCTCGCGCAAGAACATTCTGCTGCGCGATCGCAATACCTGCCAGTTCTGCGGCGAAGTCCTGGCCTCAGGCGAGCTGACCCTCGACCATGTCGTGCCCCGCTCCCGCGGAGGCGCGTCCACCTGGGAGAACCTGGTAGCCTGCTGCCATCCCTGCAATCGCCGCAAGGGCAACCAACTCCCCGGCGAAGCCGGCATGAAGCTCATGCGCGAGCCCCGCGCCTTCAATCTCCACACCAGCCGCCACATCATGCGCCTGATGGGCCGCTCCGATGACAAGTGGCGCAAGTATCTTTTCTATTGAGCAATTGGCGATCAGAGTGAATCAAGATGGGAGGGCACGGCTTCAGCCGTGCCGACTGGCGCCGCGAAAAAATGCGGGCTTCAGCCCCTGAGGCAAGGCCATCGAGCGAGCCTATGCTTTTTCGCTGACTGCTGACAGCTGACAGACTGACAGCTGACAGCTAACTACTACTTCTGCGGCTGTGGCGTGTTCTTTCCCTGATCCTTCTGCACTTCCTTCCCGTCATACGTGATCTTCACGTTCGATCCGAATTTCTTGTAATTCGTGTACTTCACGATCTCGCGAATCTTCACGTCGCCGGTGGAAAAATGCAAAGTGTCGTCCGCGCGCGTGTAGACGGGAAACCAATAAGGACCATCCACCACCTGCTCCCGGTAAGTTGTGAACTTCGGAAACAGGTTCTCATTGCCTTTCTTCTTCACAATATCGGGGACAGTCTTGCCGTAAGTTTTTACGATCTGAAAATCCTTGTCATCGACCCAAATACGTCCCTGAAAATACCGCTTCTTCCCTTCGATCTGTTTGGGCGCGATGTCAAACACATAGCAGTGCAGGTCGTCCTCCTGCTGTTGCCCGACATACAGAATGCTGTACTCATTGATCTCGTCGCTGGTCAGCACGAAAGGCAGACGGTTCTCGATGTCATCGATATCTTGCTCGGTCATCAGAATGCGCTGCAGCGTCGATTGCGGCGCGAAAACCACGTTCTTAACTTTCTTCCCTTGATCATCGAAGGAAACATCGAAGACCTGCTGATATTCGCCATCCACGGTGTCGCCATCCATCGTTTCCACCTTCACCGTTTGCCGATACCCGTACTGGTCGAGCGCAATTTTGAATTCTTTTTCCTTGGCGGCAAAATGCTGAATGATTTCCTCGGGCGTAACCCCCTTGGGCTGGGCAGTATCGAGCGGCCCCTCATCCCCGAACGCGCGCAACGAAACCGGCCCGCACGAGCCAACGGCCATCAGCACTACGAACGCAATCCGCATGAACGTCATACCAATAGTGTAGCGAAATCGGGCCAGGAAAACCTACTAACTTAGATTGCCATGCACCGCTTCGAGTTGCTGAAAAGAAACCGGGAGTTTCGCCAAATTTCGCCAGAATCGTGCTTCATCGGTTGCGAAAGTCACACTCCTGTCATCGTGCCGTTGTAAGATGACGAGGTCGAGTCATGCCTCCCCCTCCGCGCACCGAAGTGCCGTTTGCTTCTCCCACGATCCCGCAAGAGATCGCCCGCCTGGCTGCGCTGCCGGCAACCCGCGCGGCTTTCGCCTGGCTTCGCACCGAGGAATCCCAATTCGCAGCCTGGCAATTGGAAATGGCGCGCATCCCCGCTCCTCCCTTTGGAGAAGCAGCCCGCGCCCAGTGGCTGGAGGAACGCTTTCGCGCCCTCGCGCTGGAAGAAGTCCACACCGACGAAGTAGGCAACGTATTCGGTATTCATCGCGCCAGACAACTCACCAAACAGCCCCCATACACCGCGCTCAGCGCTCACATCGATACCGTTTTTCCCGCGGGAACTCCGCTCAACCTGCGTCAGCAGGGCAACCGCCTCTACGGGCCCGGAGTCTCTGACAACGGAGCCGGAGCCGCCGCCTTGTTGGCCGTCGCAGCCGCCCTTCGCGCAGCCAAAGTTGCGCTCGCCACGCCCATATTGTTCATCGGCAATGTAGGCGAAGAAGGCGAAGGCGACCTGCGCGGCATGCGCCACATTTTCTCCCAAGCCCGCTGGAAAGAAACAATTCGCTACAGCCTGATCCTCGACGGTGCCGGTTCCGATACCATCGTCGCCGAGGCTCTTGGCAGCCGCCGTTTCGAAATCATCGTGCGCGGCCCCGGAGGCCACTCCTGGAGCGACTTCGGCATCCCCAACCCCATCCTCGTCCTGGCTCGCGGCATCCACTCGTTCTCGCAGATGTCGCTCCCATCCTCGCCCAAAACCACTTTCAACGTCGGCGTGATCCGCGGCGGCACTTCCGTAAACTCCATCCCCGAATCGGCCGCCATGCGCGTCGACATCCGATCAACTTCCATGGCCGAGATGGAGCGCCTGGAAGCCGCCTTGCGCCGCGCAATCGAGCACGCTGTCGAAGAAGAATCGCGCGCCAGCGCGCAGCGCACTTCGTCGAAAAACCGCTCCTCCGGCCTCAGTTACGAAGTCGTTCCCATCGGCAATCGTCCCGCCGGCGAGCTCGACAGCAACGCCAGAATTCTAAATGTGATTCGCGCCGTCGACACTCACCTGGGCAACGCCGCCCAAATTCAGCGCGCCTCCACCGACGCCAACATCCCCCTCTCGCTCGGCCGCGAAGCCATCGCCATCGGCGGCGGCGGCGTAGGCGGCGGCGCCCACACCCTGCAAGAGTGGTTCGACTGCACAGCTCGCGACCTCGGTCTCAAGCGGATTTTGCTGACGCTGCTCGCCCTGGCAGGCGTAGCTGACGCATAGCGAAACTCAACACTTTCGCCGCGGATTAACACGGATCACGCGGATCAAAAAAAGAAAAAGAAGAAAGAAGTATCCGCGTTAATCCGCGAAAATCCGTGGCAAAGTTTTTAGAAACCCGCCTTCTTCATGGGCCGGAAAGGAATCATCACCACCGTCTGCAGCGCCACCGGATCGCCGTCCTTCGTGGCCGGACGGAACCGCCATCGCGACAAAGCCGCACTCGCATACTGATCCAGCCGATCATCCACTCCCCGCAGAACTCGTATATCGCGGACCGATCCGTCGCTATGAATGACCGCAGAAAGAATGACCGTGCCCTGAATATTCTGCCGCATCAACTCCAGCGGATACCCAGGATCCACTTCCTGCGTGGCCACCGGAGCCACCAACTCACCCTGCTTCTCCGCATCCTTCAACTCCACAAAATGCATGACCCAACTTCCACCCGCTGAGTTCAGGTTGGGCACATTCAAAATCATGGCATAAGATTTCCGCCCGGCGAACAGCTTGCGCTCAGCTTCACTCTCAGCATTGGCCGGCATCTCCGAAGCCCGCGGCGGAACCGCACTGACTCGCGGCGGCGTTGCGCTCGCCAGCAGCGGCGGATCGTCAAAAGGCTTCGTCTTCGAGCCACCCGCAACCGCGGAACCATTCCCCAGCTTGGGGCTCGCCCCCACAAAAAGCCCAGGCGGGACGCCGTTCGCGCTGCTCCCCGCAACCGCATGATGATTCTCACCCGAAACATCCGGTGTCCCCGCCGCGCCCGCTTTCCCCTCCGGAGTCGCCGCGAACGTCCCCCGACGGTTGCCCGCAGGAGCCTCGACCAGTCCGGCAGCATTCACGGGATGAAGGTTCAGCGCAATCAATCGTCCATCGCTCGATGCTCCCGATCCCTGTACCGAGGGCGGAGGCGGCACCACTGCCGCACGAGAGTTTCCCATCGGCGTCATACTTGCCAACGCCCGTTGCTCCCCCATCGGCAACTGCGGCGCCGGCGCCACCACCTGCGCATGCCCAATGCTGACGTCGGTCAACCGGCGCGAAACCGCGTCCTCAACCTCGCGCGGCGGCTCGACAATCGCCGCTTGAGGAGCGTGAACCTCTCGCCTCGAAATCGCACGATTGACCTCCTGCGCTGGCGCTACCACCGAATCCGACAAAGCCGGCGCCTGCTTCATCGCGCTCGTCACATCCGGCGCCGGCGCAACTACGGACGCAGGCAGCGCCGGCAACTTCAAATCCGAAGGCGAAGCCGCCATCGCCGCCGCCGGAATCGCAGCCTTCGGACGCGCCCAAGCCACAATATTCGGCAACGGCACATCGCGATCCAACTTCAATTTCGGTGGCGTAACAATCGTCTGCACACGATTATCCGCTTCAGGCGGCACCGAGATGATCGGCTGCTCCGCATGCTCCGGTTCGCCTTTCTTCGGCAATTGAGCTTGTGTCCCCCCAGTATTCAGCGCCGCCAGGTATTCCGAAGCGTCGTAATAGACCACATCTGAGGCGTGAAAGATATTCCGCTGCACCATCTCCGGCCGCTGCGGCCAAAGCACCAGCGCCAGCCACGTCCATTCCCACAACCCCGCGATCACCACCAGATGAAGCACGATCGACTGCAAAAACCGGCTCCAGGGCAATCGCGCCGGAACAAAAACATCCTCCCAAAAAGACGCGGGCCGCGACACTAATTCCAGCGGCGCTTTCCGCCGCCGCCACACCAGGTCCTTAAGATTCCGTAGAAAAACCCTATGCCAGGGCTCCAGCGTGACCAGCAACGTTGGCACGTCCACCGGAACCGGCTTGCGCTTAGGCGAGATGTCTATCAGTAGCGGGCCTGGTTTCATGCTTCCATTTCGAGTGGCGGGGAGTAATTCATTATAGCCGCATCCGCGGCATTCCCGGCCCAGCCACAAGTTCCCCCACTGCGATTTTCCGTGTTCTAATACCGATATGAAACTGGCAGAAGTACTTGCCCTGATCTTGCTAACCGGCACTTCGCTCGGGGCCCGGCAGAATCCCCCGCAAAACTCAACCCCCTCGAGCGCGGCCGCGGACTACTCGGGAATGTACAGCTTCCTGCAGGAAGGCGAATTCGTCCAGATCACCGTCGAAGACGAAGGACGAGTCACCGGATTCATCTCCCGCTACGGCAATTCAGAAAGCGATCGCGGCGCCTTCCTCGATCAATTCTTTAAACAGGGCAAGCTCGACGGAACCAAACTAACCTTCACCACCGACACCGTCCACGGCGTCTGGTACGACTTCACTGGCACAGTCGATCGCGGACCAGGCAAAACTCCAGCCGACGAAGCCTATTACATCGTGAAAGGCACGCTCCAGGAATACCGCACCGACGCCAACAAAAAAGTCACCTCAAACTCCCACGAAGTCCAATTCAAATCCTTCCCCCGAGAAGTGTAGGGCGGACACTCCTGTCCGCCGCCGTTGCCGTTGATTTTGGTGTTGGTTTTGATCTTGGTGTAGAGCGGACACTCCTGTCCGCCGCGGTTGCCGTTGATCTTTGGTGTTGGTTTTGATTTTGATTTAGAGCGGACACTCCTGTCCGCCGCCGTTGACCTTGATTTTGGGGTTGGCTTTGATCCTACTGGATCAAAAACCTCAGACGAGCGTCGTGGCTGGCGAAGCGGTTTCCGTGCAAGCAAGGCTCAGCTACGCGACATCCCGCTTCCTCTCAAATTTTTCCTGACCCGCGCGCTCAGCCCGTCCCCGCCTGAGCGGACGCGTAGTCACAGCTCCACCCTCCAGGACCACCGTAAGAGTCTGCGCGCACCGTTCACAAAGCCAGAAGTGCTCAATCTTGCGGATGGCTGAGCTGTTGCGGTCAGAAGCGACTGTGCCCGTCTCCACGTTGTAGATCCTGCCTTCGTGCAGGTAGTGAAAACGAGCCAGACACGCCGGATTCGCGCACTTGGAGAGCACGGGGGAAACCTCCTGATCAAATCGCGGGCTGCTCTCCCACAACCGTCGCAATCCATTATAGAACCCGAAGCGCGGAACTCAAACCCAATCAGAGACACACCGCCCGCCAATGTGGCGTGCGCAGAACTGACGGCACAACCTCACCCTGTCATCCTTGAGTGAAGCGAAGGATCCACGCATTTCGTCGGCAGTTCCAGCCCCAGGCGTTGCATCCAAGAAGCCGACGAAGAACCTGTCAACCGAAGCCTCACTACCCGCTCACCCCTTTACTTCGCTACCCCGTTTAGATATTGTAAACGAGTACACATTAGCTCTTTGACAAACTTGGGCCTCTGCGCTTCGAATCCATCGAGAAGCGGAAGCCAGCTAACTCCTTATTTTGGAATATTTTACGTATAAGTCCGTATTCCTCAAAGATTTTGGTGGTAGTCTAGCCCTAACCCCATGATTCCAAAAGATCAAGGGGGGAGGGGGTACCCCTCAAATCAAATCGGGAATCGCCCCTCAAATGCAGACAACGCCGATGCTTATCCCGCTCCCACGTCTGAGCCTGCAAGACTCGCAAAGCAGACGGACGTTGACCCAACGAGGTAGGTCTATGCCAAGTGTTTCGCGCACCACAAGAATCGCCTTCAGCCGTGTACTTGCGCTCAGCCTGCTCGCCGCTGCGACCTGCGCCTTCGCCCAAATCCCGGCCCAGCCGAACGCTAAGCCCGCTCAATATTTCTTCGTACTGCTGAATCGTCCCCCCCATGCTCCGCGACTTAGCAAAGAAGCCGGTGACAAACTGCAAGCCGAACACATGGCCAACATCCTGAAGATGGCTGGAGAACACAAACTCTTGATCGCCGGCCCGTTTATGGAGGACACGGCAATGCGCGGCGTCTTCGTCTTCCAGGCAGACTCGGCAGCGCAGGTCCAAGATTGGGCGAACAGTGACCCCGCGGTCAAAGCCGGCCGCCTCAGCCCCGAGGTCCACGGGCCGTGGCTCATCGACGGAAGCGCCATTCATCAGCCGCCCATCGATTCTCAAGGCATGGAGCAATATTCGCTCGTCCTGATGAAGAACGGCAAATGGGACCCCAGCGCGCCAGGTTTTACGGACGTGATGAAGCAGCATCTGGCTTTCATGAAACAAATAACGGAGCAAGGATACTTGGCCATTGCCGGCCCGTTCCCATTCACCGATCAGGGCGAGCTGCGAGGAGTTGCCATCTACCGCGTAGGCACGGAGCAGACCGCCTCGTTGGTGAAAGACGACCCGATCGTCAAAGCGGGCATGCTTAAGCCCGAAATCCATCCCTGGGTCACCGGCAAGGGAGCATTGCCTCCGGGACAGCCGGTGCAATGACAGTATGAAAAGCGGATGACAGCGCGTACGGCCGACGACGGCATCTAATGCGAATGACACTTTGGAGTGCGAGAAAGCCGCTGTGATCGCCATGACAGTTCGTAATACAACCCCGTCCGGCCCTTTCGTCGCTTCCATAATGAAAAGGTATAATTACCAGAGCACTGATATTACTGAGACGCAAATACTGGAGGAAGTTCTATGGACCCGCTTTCCAGCGGCTTCTGGGCGCGGCTGAAGGCCAACCGCCTCGCCTACACGCTCACCATTTTGATCACATTGGCGCTCGGTATTCTCATCGGAACCGTCATTTCCAAGGGAGTAAAAGGCCAGGAGAAGAAGAGTTCCGATGCCACCCCGCTGACCATCCCCTCGCCCCA
Organism: uncultured Acidobacteriota bacterium; assembly: GCA_963696635.1. Taxonomy (GTDB): domain Bacteria; phylum Acidobacteriota; class Terriglobia; order Terriglobales; family Acidobacteriaceae; genus JABDBE01. The sequence continues at coordinate 141,998 of CAVOKX010000009.1, read as the reverse complement.
GAAGCTCTCGAATGAGTTCGCGCAAATCTCCAAGCAACTGGAACCGACCGTGGTCAACATCAATACCGAGTCGACCATCAAGAATCCGCACCGCCGGCACGGCGGGGGCAATCCTGACCAACCGGACGAGCAGAATCCCTTTGACGATTTCTTCGATAAGTTTTTTGGCGGCCAGCCCGGCAACGGTCCCATTCGCGAGCATTCCCTGGGTTCCGGAGTCATTGTCGATGCCAAAGGCTACATCGTTACCAACCGCCACGTAGTCGAAAAAGCCGACCGCATCCGCGTCAAGCTCATGGATGATCCGCCGGGCGTTCTGCATGACGCCAAAGTGATCGGTTCCGACCAGGAAACTGACCTGGCCGTAATCAAAATCGAGTCCGAAAAGCCGCTGCCCACCGCCAAGTTGGGCAACTCCGACAGCATGGAAGTGGGAGATTGGGTGCTGGCCGTAGGCAGCCCCTTTGGACTGTCCGAGACAGTCACCGCCGGAATCGTTTCGGCGAAAGGCCGCAATATCGTGCCTAACCGCCAATTCCAATCGTTCATCCAGACCGATGCCGCCATCAATCCCGGCAACTCCGGCGGCCCGCTCGTCAACATGTCCGGCGAAGTGATCGGCATCAACACCGCAATTCTCACCGATACGAATGCGTACGCCGGCGTTGGCTTCGCCATGCCCTCGAACACGGTGGTCAACGTCTATAACCAGCTCATCGCGCCTGAACATCGCGTTGCGCGTGGTTCTATCGGCATCATGTTCAACGCCCAGGAAAATCCAGCCATCTCCCGTGTCTATGGCGCGGGTTCTGGCGGGGTAACCGTCTCCAACGTCACCGCAGGAAGTCCTGCCGAGCGCTCCGGGATCAAAGTGGGGGACACCATTGTCTCGGTCGACGGCAAGCCGGTGAAGAATGGAGATGATCTGGTTTCCGATATCGCCAGCCGCAAGCCCGGCAGCAAGGTGACTCTCGGCTTCGTTCGCAACGGCAAGAAACAGGAAGCCACGGTCACGGTTGCCGACCGGGCCAAGTTGTTCGCCGCCCGTCTCGGGGAAGATGAAGAAAACGGCGAGGAGGAAACCCCCAAAGAGAGCAAGCTGGGCCTGACGGTGGGTGCCGTCACCTCTGAAATGGCCGACCGCCTCGATATCCCTGCCGGTAAGGGCGTAATCGTGAAGGATATCAAGCCCTCGTCCTTCGCCGATGACGTCGGTCTCACCCGCGGAGACGTCATCCTCGAAATCAACAAACAACCCGTGAATTCCGAGGACGACTTTACCCGCATCTCTTCATCCCTGAAGAGCGGACAGGATGTTGTATTCCTGGTACGCCAGCGGGGAGCCGGGCGACAGGACGGCACCATCTTTCTTGCCGGTACACTTCCGTAACCCCGGTACGCACCATCGAGACTGGCACTGAGAACCCCTAATCGGGGATCATTACTCAGTGCCAGCTCTGGTTTGCGAGGTTAATTTTTGCGTTGGCTTAACTTGGGATTGACCAGACTTTCAGCGGTCGGCTGCGTCGCCTTGCTCGCGGCCACGCTGTCGTTTGCGCAAGACAGCAAGCCCGCCGCAGAGCCCGCCAGCAATCCCCCAACTCAGTCCTCCACCAGTTCTCACGCGAAAACTTCCAAATCGGCTGGAGCGCACACCACCGGCAAGAAGTCGCGGAAATCCGCGGCCAACCGGCGTTCTCATGGACAGCAGAAGATTGACCCGCAGCGTACGCTCGAAATCCAGCAGGCCCTGATTCGCGAGCACTACTTAGACGGGAAACCCACTGGCGTGTGGAACGACGCCACCCAACAGGCCATGCAGCGTTACCAGGCGGATAATAATTGGCAGTCCAAAACCACTCCCGATGCCCGCGCGTTAATCAAGCTAGGGCTGGGCCCCGATCATCAGCATCTGCTGAATCCCGAAAGCGCCATGACCAGCCAACCCCAGCCGGCGCAGGGAGTCACGGCTTCAACTCCCACCAGCGCAGCCGATTCCGGCAAACAACAAAGATAAAAAAATCAAACGCCTCGGCCACGGATTTCGCGGCTGAGATTTCTCTTTTCCTTCATCCGTGTCGATCGGTGAAATCCGTGGCGAGGCTTTTGATCTACTCCTTCATCACCGGATCAGGAAAGTAAGGCAGCGGTTGCCCGCTGACAATCGCCCGCGGATTGCCATCGACTAAAGCGCGCGCCACTTCTTCTCCACAGATTTCCGCCGCCGCATTGCGCGCCTCGGAAAGCACCGGCGGACGATTCTTGGTGTCATGCGCATCCGTAGCCAGCACGTGAATCGCTTCTCGCTTGAGCAACCATTGCGCAGTTTGCCACGCCGCCTGTCCCCAACGTCCGGTCAGCGCTGACCCCGTCACTTGGATCACGCAACCCAGTTCCACCCACTGCAGAATCCGTTGCGGTGTCCGCTGCATAATTGGGTTGCGTTCCGGATGCGTAATCACCGGAGTCAGTCCCTTCTCCAGCAACCTGCTGAAGTGCTCTTCAATCTGCACCGGAACACTGTAATTGCTCAACTCGGCCAGCAAGTAGCGGCTGCCCTCGATGGTGTAACGCTCCGGAAACAGCATCACATCCTGCAGGTTCTCATACGAAAGATGGAAGTCGCAGCCCAGGCTGAGGCGGGGAACGGGGCCGATCCGCTGTCGCAGATAGTCGACCGTCCGGGTCAGGAACTCGCGATCATAACGATAGCGGTCGTTGGCATGCGGTGTCGCGACAATATGCTCAATCCCATCCGCTGCCGCCATGCGGCACATCTCCTCGGCCACGTCCCACGACCTGGGGCCGTCGTCCACCTCAGCGAGAATGTGGCAGTGAATGTCAATCACGATGGTTTTCTCAGGATGTTAACAGATTGCTGAAGCGTGCCTTCACGTTCTCTGCTTGAATCGATCCAGCAACGCGAACAGAATGACCGCGAGGAAGGCATTGGCCAAGGCCGAGCCCAGTTCGCGAGGCCAACTCCATTGCAGAGTGAGTCCCACCAATCCGCGGGCAACGGTGAAATACACAATCTCATGCACCACGTAGAAAAACAGCGTCACCAGAAACCGCGAGCCCGCATTCTCCACGTCCAACTTGACGCCCAGAGACGACGCCCCATATCCCACCACGGTTTTGGCGATCCCGTACAAGCCCAGAGGATGGCCGGTCAGGGAATCCTGCAACAAGCCGATAGCGGCGCCAGTCAGCAATCCCGCGACTGGGCTGCGCCGCGCCACCGCAAAGAAAATCACGACTAGCAACGGTAAATCGAAAATCGAAAAAAAATGAAATCGCAGCGGTACGAAGGCCTGCAGAAAAACCGCGATCAGCGGAACCAGAATAGCGGCTGGCAGACTGAACCGGTAAACCTCAACTTGCTCATTCGATGTGTAAGTGATGGGCACGCTATTGAGGCTGTTCCTGTGCTGGCTTGGCATCGGCGGCCGGCGGCTTGGGTAGTTGATCGGTCTTCGGAGGCGCCGTCCGGGACTCGCTATCCTGCGCCGCGTTGGCTGCGTTATCCGAAGCCTTCAGCGCTGGTGTGACGGGCTTCCGCGGCGTTACCGGCTTTGCAGTGGACGGGTTTTCGTTCGCCTTGGTTGCCGAAGAAACAGCTCCGGAATTGTTCGTGGTGCCAGTAGAATCCACATGCGGTTTTGGAGTCGTGACCGCAGTCGTGGTCGGGCCCTGGCCCTGGCCTAACTGATTATGAGGTGCCGGAACTACGCCACCCGGCTTAAGACTCCCCGCCACCCCCGGCGTTCCTTGCGCGGTCGGCGCAGGCAAAATCTTCAGCCCGCTAGTCGGAGGCGGAGGCTTGTTGGGATCATCCGGAGGCCTGTCCGGAACCGATGGCAATCGCTGCGCCAGAATGTCGGCGGCTCGCATCGGCGGCGCGCCGTCACTTTGCGCAGCTTCCTTTTCTTCCTGCTGCGTGATCACCAGCACTTCTTCCAGACGGCTCAAATCGGCGGCGGGTTTCACACGGATATTCAGAAAAAGTTCCGCGCCTGGCGAAACTTTGGTGACCGTGCCCACGGGTAAGCCTTTGGGAAAAATCTGGTCGCCACCGCTGGTCACCACTCTTTCGCCCGGCTGAACGGTTTCATCGGACATTACTTTTTCCAGCACCAACTCGCCCAGCGGCGTGCCCCGCAGCACTCCTTGCAACCGCGATTTCTCCAGAATCGCTCCCACTCCGCTGGTCTGGTCATTAACCAGCAACACCTGAGAAGTGGTTCGGAAGGCGCGCAACACTTTGCCGACGACGCCTTCGGCAGTGATGACCGCCATATCCGGTTTGATTCCGTCGTGCGTGCCCTTGTCGATGTAAATCGACCGCGACTGTTCGCTCCCGCTCGATCCGATGACCTGCGCAGGCAGAGTCTTCGAGATGAATTGTTCCTTGAAGCCGAGCAGTGCCTGCAGGCGGCGCGCCTGCTCCGCGTCCTGGTTGAGCCGAACCTGCTCGATGCGCAGACGTTCGATTTCTTGCTTGAGCTCGCGGTTCTCCTGCCTCACGCCACGCAGGTAAAAATAGTTATGCCACAAGCCGGTAACGCTACTCTGAAACCACACAATGCCCTTTTCAAAAGGAGTTACCGTGTCCACCGCCCAGACCCGAATCAAGCGAGTGGATTCGTCTTGCGTGGAGCGCCTGACCTGCACCGCCAGTCCCAGCACCTGGGCAAATAAAATGACCACCAGGATGGTGACATTGCGGTAGCGGCTGATGAGGTTTTCCATGACTTAAACCACGTCGTTCGTCGTGGGTCCTTCGTCGTTGGCCAGAGCTGATGTCGAGGTTAGGTAGCGTGGAGATCGGCGATCGACGAACGACCAACAACGTCCTTACTCGATCGAAATCTTCCGCAAGAGTTTGAAGTCGCTCAGCATCTTGCCCGTGCCCAGCACCACGCTGCACAGCGGGTCGTCAGCGATCGAAACCGGAAGCCCGGTTTCTTCGCGAATGCGCTTGTCCAGATTCTTGAGCAGCGCCCCACCACCGGTAAGCACAATGCCGCGATCGCTGATGTCCGCGGATAGCTCGGGAGGCGTGCGCTCGAGGGCCACGCGGATGGCATTCATGATGGTCGATACACACTCGCTCAGCGCTTCCCGAATCTCACTGTCATCGACGGTGATAGTCTTGGGCACGCCTTCGATCAGGTTGCGGCCCTTGATCTCCATAGTCAGCGGCTTGTCCAGCGGATACGCGGAACCAATCTCGATCTTGATCTGTTCGCCGGTACGCTCGCCAATCAGCAAGTTATATTTCCGCTTCAGATAATTCATGATGGCTTCGTCCATCTGGTTGCCGGCCATGCGCACGGAACGCGAATAGACGATGCCACTCAGAGAAATGACCGCAATGTCAGTGGTGCCGCCGCCAATGTCGACGACCATGTTGCCGCTGGGTTCGGTGATAGGCAACCCGGCGCCGATCGCCGCCACCATGGCCTGTTCCACCAGGTGCACTTCGCTGGCCTTGGCGCGATAAGCCGAGTCCATAACCGCCCGCTTTTCCACCTGCGTAATTTCCGATGGCACGCCAATCACGATGCGCGGATGCACCAGCATCTTGCGGTTGTGCGCCTTCTGAATAAAATAATTCAGCATCTTCTCGGTGACTTTAAAGTCGGCGATCACGCCATCTTTCATGGGCTTGATGGCAACGATGTTGCCAGGCGTGCGGCCCAGCATTTCCTTGGCTTCCTTGCCCACGGCTTCCACTTCGCCGGTGTTCTTGTTGATGGCCACGATCGAAGGCTCGTTCACCACGATGCCTTTGCCGCGCGCATACACCAGCGTGTTGGCCGTGCCCAGGTCGATAGCGAGGTCGCTCGAGAAAACGCTGAACAGCGACCGCAGATTGTGCCAGCGTGATGCGCTTGAATGAAAGCCGTTCTTCGATGACATGCGAACTTTCTCTTCTGATGGAGTCGGTCTTTTTCCGTCTTTTACCCGGTTATTCTGGAATCGAAGCTCTATCCTTAATTCTATGAGGTATTGCCGTTCGTTTCAGCAATCCAAAGTTCCTGCCCTTCAGTGCCTCATGCTCACTGAATCACTACTCTCTTCTGCAAAGTATTCACTCCGCCTTTGGCATTTTGTGCCGTGATGGTGATCGTGCTTTCCCCCGTCGCCAGCGGCGGCGTAAAGTAATGGAAAGCGCCATCCGTACCCACCACCGGCACTTCACGACCATTCACCATCACCCGGGCGCCCGCTTCGGTCTTCCCGGTCAATTCGATTACGTGGCCATGCTGGATCAGCGGATCCAGATCCAGATTGATCGCCGCCGTGTCATTCCCCTTGGGGATAATGGTAAAACGATTCTTTTCGCTTTCCACCGATTCCTTGCCCGCGGCATCCTGCGATTGCACCACCCAGTAGTACGCCCCTTGTTCGAGGCCTGAAACCAGAACGTCCGCCGTATTCACCTTGCGATCGACAATGGTCGAGGAAAAATACGGGTTGCGCGAAATGCGCAGCCGGTAGCCTTTAGCATTGGCCATCGGAGTCCAGGAAAATTCAATCGGCTTGGGATCGCTCGATACAAACATCGGCATCATGTTCGCCGGAGAAATCGGCGTCGGAGGCCCAATCTCCTTCAACTTATCCATGTGCGGCTCGGCCGCCTGGAAGCTTACCTTTTCCCAATCCGCCAACCGCACCGTTTCGCCATTGCGCGTGATGTCGCCAGTTCCCTTCTTGACCAGAATCTCGTGCTGATCGCCTTTGGGATCATTGTGCACCATGGCCGCGCTATCCGGTGCCAGCGACGCCGTAGCCCCCGCCACCACCACCTGCGACTTCGATCCCTGAACGTATGTCGCTGTCGTCAGATCCACCGTACCCGTGCTCACTGCTACTGAAACGCTGGTCTGCTGCTGATCGTTGGTCGAGTTCTCCTCAATCACAATCAGCGAATCCTGCTTCACCGTGTAGTTCGTGCCATCATTAAATACGATCTTGGCCATGCCTTCCGAACTGGTCTGCACCACATCGCCTTTTTCCAGCGGAACGCTATAGTCGGCCGCCCCCCAACTGTTGCCGTTCGCCTTCTTCACCCGCACCGTGCCGTCGAGCGCGGTGAAGTGCGCCTGCTGCGAACCCGCACTCCCTGTCTTGGCGGGACTGCCCGCAGCCCCCGCCACCACTTCCAGCAACTTAAGGCCAAAACCGTCGGCTGCCGTGATGGTGTTTTGCGTGAACTGCGGAAACGCGAAGCGCAAGCCGATGAAAAACACCAGCACGACCGCCAGTACCAACAGCGCCACGCTGCGATACGTGACCGTCTTCCACGCAATGTGGATTCCCGGCTTGCTGTTCGAAGACACCAAGGTCACAGAAAAAACCCAGTCAAACTCCAGAGAATATGGGGTACTTTCGAGACTACCACAAGGTAAATGAGGGTCAAAACGGGTAATCAACGTAGGACATTACCTTGGTGCCGTGTGGATCGGACGTTCATGTCCGCTAGATCGTGAGGTGACGGGCGACTCGCCCGTCCAACCGGGAGCCAAGCGCAGCATCCTGACTTGGACCCAAAACCAGCAATGCGACCTGTAACTCCCCGAAGCACTTCCGAGTATTTATTTCCGGCTTTCTGCCTTGCGATGAAACTTCCGACTCCTTAAACTGAAAGTAAGCCAAAGACCGACCCGAGTCGCTTCGCCTGACATCTTCATAAGGAGTACCCGTGCGATTTGTCCTGCGCATATCAGCATTGGTTTTTCTGTCTGCGATTTTGATCGCCGCCATTGCCTGCGGTGGAGGATCGATGGCGCAAAAAACTCCCGCCAGCCAGGCCCCGACGATCTCGCTAAAAGCTCAGCCCAACACTGTAACCAGCGGCACGTCGACCATGCTCACCTGGAACGCGAGCAATGCAACCTCCGTCACCATCAGCGGCCTCGGCACATTTCCCGCCAGCGGTTCGGTGAAGGTCACTCCCTCAACCACGACAACCTATACGGCGACCGCAACCGGACCGGGAGGGACAACTCAATCCTCGACGGTCGTAAGCGTAACCACATCCGGACAAAAGCCCACGATCACCTTCAGCGCCCAGCCCAGCAGCATTACCGCGGGTGCATCGGCAGCGCTGAGTTGGACCACAACCAACGCCACTTCCGTGAGCATCGCCGGAGTAGGAACGTACGGCGCAAATGGATCGGTGAACGTCACCCCGAGCTCTACTACGAGCTATACGGCCACGGCGACGGGCTCCGGAGGAACAGCCGCCTCGACCACCACGGTCACCGTCACAACGTCGCAAAATCCTCCGCCCACGATTTCCTTCAACGCTCAGCCCAACACTATCAACCTCGGCGCCACGTCCGTTCTCAGTTGGACCACCACCAACGCCACCTCGGTCAGCATTTCAGGATTGGGCAATTTCCCGCCCAACGGATCGACCAATGTCACGCCGACCACCACCACCACCTACACCGCAACTGCACAGGGAGCGGGCGGCACCGCCAAAGCCTCCACTACGGTGACCGTACAAACCAACGTAGTTCCTGCATTCGGACACGTCATCCTGGTCATGGAAGAGAATCACAGTTATTCCAGCGTGATCGGAAGCTCATCCATGCCGTACCTGAACAGCCTGGCCCAGCAGTATGGCCTCGCCACCGCGTACTTCGCCAATACTCACCCCTCCATCGGCAACTATTTCGAGTTGACCACAGGCCAGATCATCACCAATGACGACTCATATAGCGGAACGGTAAGCGCCGACAACGTAGTTCGCCATCTCTTAGCCGCGGGCAAGACCTGGAAGTCGTACGCCGAAAATCTGCCCAGCGTCGGCTACATCGGAGGCGACGTTTATCCGTACGCCAAGCATCACAACCCGTTCACCTATCTAACCAACGTCGTGAACAGCCAAAATCAGCTGCAGAACCTGGTTCCATTTACCGAGTTTGCCACCGATCTTCAGAACAACCAGCTTCCCGAGTATTCCTACATCGTTCCCAATATGCAGGATGACGCCCACGACGGAAGCCTCAACCAGGCCGACAGTTGGCTGCAAACCAACATCGCGCCGCTGATTGCCAACCCCACCTTCCAGAAGGATGGCCTGCTCATCATCACCTTCGACGAAGGCCTCGACAGCGACACGCAACACGGCGGCGGACAGGTAGCCACAATCGTAATCAGCCCGCTAGCCAAGAAGGGATACCAGTCGACCACGTTCTATCAACACCAAAACACCTGCCAGCTATTGCTGCAGGGCCTGGGCCTGACCAGCTTCCCCGGAGCCTGCCAAGGCGCAACCCAAATGAACGAGTTCTTCTGAGACGAAGGCTTGTGTGCCACGGACATTCATGTCCGCGCTGGTTTTGACTCTGAGTGAACGGGCGGCAGCCAGTGTGGTGACGGGCGACTCGCCCGTCTGTGCCTTTTGCATGTATCCCCAAACAAAAGGGTGCCCCATCCTTCCGCGTCCTGGGCGGAAGGGTGGGAAACGAAAATGCCAGCAACACCCCGCATCAACTTCACAGCGACAAAATCACAGCCGCACAAGCCCGAGAATGGAATCGATCTTCTCCTGTCCCAACCCGCGCAACTCTTCCTCGCGCAGCTGGCCCAGTCCGGATAAGCTCGGCAAAGACGAAGATAAGAACCGAATAACGATAATCGTACCGGCGATCAATCTCCTGACGCCGCTTGCTCAGATAAAATTCCAAGTCCCATAGTTCGGACGGTTGCTCGATTTTCGCAGCCATCTTCTTGACCTTCGCGATCACACCCGCCAACTCCCGCCGCAGCGCCGCGTCAAACGCCTTTCGCGCGATGACTTTCTCTTCCCGCGACCACGTCAGGCTACGCATTCTGTTGTAGCCGCTCTGTACTTCAGCATTGGGTAAGCTAGCCATATTCAAATCTCCACCCGGCATTTTATCCCCGGCAAGGGCAGCATGGAAGATGAAATCTTTGCCTCTCCAACAAAACTCGGGATGCCCCTAGCAGCCCGTGACGGCTACTGTAGCTTGTTACGGACCGTCATCCCGACCGGAGCTTCTCATTCCCGAAGGGGATGAGAAGCGGAGTGGAGGGACCCGCCAGGCGGTGATCAAGACGCTCATACGCCAAGCGCCCGACCAGCACTATCTGGCAAGAGGAATCCGCGCCTCGCGCAGGCGCAGGTAGAAAGGCGAACTCCCGACCCGGACCCAATCTCGCAATGCGCTTTACCGTTGACGGTATGCCTTAAATTGGATAACCTAGTACAAGATACATTATCAGCAAGATAATCAAGGATCCTTGACAATCTAACCGCCGGAACTCGGCCCCGTCCAGGGGCCCGCCGAACCGTCTTTGCGGGGATAAACGGCACTTGGCTTACAAGCCGTCGATTTCCCAAAACGGGACAGTCTCGCAGCCCTAACTCCCACGTTCTCTAGATTTTGCGTGTAACTCCTTTAAATTCAAAGATCTAGCAGGTAGTCGTAATTTAAACCGTTTGTTTTTAATATTTTGCATAACGAAGAGAGGGAGGGGGTACCCAATACTCAGCAATAAACTCTGTCCCAATCTGGGAAACGGAGAGACCTTATAAAACGCGATGCCCAAGCCGCCACACGCTTCCCCACCGAGATCGACCGCGCTCCCAAGCTCCGGACTTTCCTCATCCGCGCCAACTTTTCCCCTGTGCTAGTATTTAGCGTTTCCCGGTGCGCTGTCGGATTCCACTTGGCCACAACAAACCACCGCACATCCACCAGGCGCGTAACCGTCATCCAAAACCCGGAACCCGATGCCGATGAAAGATACCCTCGGAGTCTTACTAGCTGGAGGAGCCGGCGAGCGCCTTTACCCGCTCACCCGAGACCGCGCCAAGCCCGCCGTCACCTTCGGCGGCATTTACCGCATCATCGATATCACCCTCTCCAACTGCCTGAACTCCGACCTGCGACGGGTTTACATTCTGACCCAGTACAAAGCTCTCTCCCTCAACCGCCATATCCGCGAGGGCTGGAACATTCTAGGCCGCGAAGTGGGCGAGTTCATCGAAGTACTGCCGCCCATGAAACGGGTAAGCGAAGAGTGGTACCAGGGCACAGCCGACGCGGTTTACCAGAACATTTATTCCATCGGCTCCGAGCAACCGCAACACGTGCTCATCCTCTCCGGCGATCACATCTACAAGATGAACTACGGGAGAATGCTGCAGCAACATAATGATGCGGGCGCGGATGTCACCCTGGCAACCATCCAGATCGATCCCGACGATGTTTTCCGTTTCGGCGTGGTCGATATCGACCGCGACCACCGGGTGAACGGATTTCTAGAGAAGCCCAAGCAAACCGATTTGCGTTCCCCCTACAACCCGGAAAAGGTTTCGGCGTCGATGGGCATTTACATATTCAACACCGACGTGCTCATCCCCGTGCTCCTTAAAGACGCCGAAGACCCGCAGTCCAGCCACGATTTTGGCAAAGACATTCTGCCCAAAATGGTGGATGAGTATCGCGTCTACTCCTTCGATTTCGTCGATGAGAATAAAAAGGAAGCCCTGTACTGGCGCGATGTGGGAACGCTCGAAGCCTACTACGAAGCCAACATGGATATCGTCTCGGTCTCCCCGGTATTCAATTTGTATGACTCGGAGTGGCCTATCCGCACCCACCAGCGGCAATATCCCCCCGCCAAGTTCGTCTTCGCCGAAGCCGGCCGCACCGGAACCGCGCTCGATTCCATTGTCTCCGCCGGTTGCATCGTTTCCGGGAGTACGGTCAAGAACGGCGTGCTCTCCCCCGATGTACGCATAAATTCCTACAGCGAAGTCGACGACAGCATCCTGTTCTCGCATGTAAATGTCGGCCGGCATTGCCGTATTCGCAAAGCCATCATCGATCGCGACGTACACATACCCGAGGGCACCACCATCGGCTACGATCCCGAAGCCGACCGCCAGCGTTACTTCGTCACCGAGAGCGGAATCACGGTCGTCACCCGCGACTATTCCTTGTTCGAGAACCCGGTCACGGTCGATTACTTCACCAGCGAGTAACTTCTCAACGCTCTCTTAGGGGGTTTATGAGGGCTGAATTTTTCGACGGCTGGTTACGTAAGTAACTTGGTCTGCATTATCGATAAGGAATAATAATGGTCCCTGGGGTTCGTCCGGTTTTCAGGCGAGCAGCAGTCTAGGAGTCGCATGTCTACAGGCATTCGGAGAGCCGCGAGCAAGCACCCACTGCAGCCATCGGAATTGCCGCCGCTCGCTGACACCGTGCTGGGAATGATCCGCGCCCAAGCTCTGCTCCCGAAGATCCTGGAAGTTTTGTGCGCGCACATCGAGCAGCAGCATCCCGGCCTGCTCTGTTCCATTCTCCTCCTCGATAGCGACGGTACGACTCTGCGCCACGGCGCCGCGCCCAGCCTCCCCGCCGAATACTCGCGGGCCGTGGACGGGGTGCAGATCGGTCCTTGTGCCGGATCTTGTGGGACCGCCGCTTATCGCAAGCAGCCCGTGATCGTTTCCGACATCGCCACCGACCCGCTTTGGGCAAACATCCGCCAACTGGCGTTGCCTCACGGTTTACGCGCCTGCTGGTCCACGCCCATCGCTTCGCAGGACGCCGCAGTTCTCGGTACTTTCGCCATCTATTACCGGGAGCCTCGCACGCCGGATGCCGAGCATCTGCAACTCATCACGCACGCCACACATCTGGCGGGCATCGCCATCGAATGCGACCGGTCAAAGGCTGAACTGCGTGCCGCCGAAGCCCGCTATCGCACCCTGGTGGAGCGCCTTCCCGCCATCACCTATATCGCGGAACTCGGCGCCGGCGGCCCCTGGCATTACGTCAGCCCCCAGATTGAGACCATGCTAGGGTTCGCACCCGCCGAATGGCTCTCCGATCCCATGAACTGGATGAACCACATCCATCCCGACGACCGTGAAATTGCCCTGGCGGCGGAGAAACTGTTCCAGGAAACTCACGAGCTATTCCAGGCCGAATACCGCATGTGCGCTCGCGATGGCAGGCTGCTCTGGTTTCGTGACGAAGGTGTCCTCCTGCAGCAAACCGACGGCCAGGCACCGCTGATGCAAGGGGTGCTATATGACATCACCGAGCGCAAACGCCTGGAAGATCAGCTCCGCCACTCGCAGAAGATGGAAGCCGTCGGCCAGCTGGCCGGAGGGGTGGCCCATGATTTCAACAACCTGTTAATGCTGATTCAGGCTCATAATGAACATCTCCGCGATCGGCTCGCCCCGGACGATTCCGCCCGCAGAGATGCTTTGGAAATCGAAAACGCGGTCAGTCGCGCCGCCTCCCTGACCGGTCAACTGCTGGCCTTCAGCCGCAAGCAAGTACTGCGGCCGAAAGTGCTCGATCTCAATGCAGTTCTCGCCGACGTGGCCAAGATGCTGCATCGCCTGATCGGAGAAAATATTGAAGTGCAGGTTATGTCTGCGCCCTCGCTCGGGCGAGTTAAAGCTGATCCTGGCCAGATGGAGCAAGTCATTCTGAACCTTGCGGTCAACTCACGCGATGCCATGCCGCATGGCGGAAAGCTGACCATCGAGACTCGAGACATCGAACTGAACGAGGACGATTCTCGAAACCATGGAGGCGCACTACCCGGCAACTACGTGATGCTGGAAGTCAGTGATACCGGCGACGGAATGGATACTGAAACCCAAGCCCACATCTTCGAGCCCTTCTTCACCACCAAGGCTCCCGGCAAGGGCACAGGGCTGGGACTGGCCACCGTCTATGGCGTGGTTAAACAGAGTGACGGATGGATCTGGGTCGACAGCAAACCCAGGCGAGGAACTACGTTCCAGATTTATCTTCCGCGCGTTGCAGAATCCCGGGGCGAAGAGTCCGCGCTCGAAGATATCGGGATCGAAGAAATTCAGTGCCAGCAATTTGAGGCAGACACATCGCAAGCCCAGAAACAGCTAACGCCAAAAGCTGCGCCGTCCCCCACTTCCACACCCAAAGGCACCGAGACCGTTCTGGTGGTCGAAGATCAAGACGGCATTCGCGATATCGTCAGGGAATCTCTCCGACGCAACGGTTACAACGTGCTGATCGCGGTCGACGGCAATGAGGCCCTGCAGATGGCCAGCGCCTACCCAGATCCCATTCACCTGCTGGTCACCGATCTGGTTATGCCCAATATCGGAGGGCGCGAACTGGCGCAACGTCTGACCCCGCTCCGGCCAGCGATGAAAGTGCTTTTCATGTCAGGCTACTCCGAACACTCCGCGCTGGATATCGATGCCACCAGCCAGTCTGCAACAATCTTGCAAAAGCCGTTTTCCCTGGATGCTTTGGCCCGCCTTGTCCGCCGAGTACTGGATGAGCCGGGATTGTAACTTCTCAACAGATTTGCCAGACCCAGCTGAGTGTTGGAGTCACGCCTTTATAACCGAAGGCTGATTCCTGAATGCTGATTGCTAGCCAGCCGGGCCCTACTTGATCACCCCGCGCTCCGAGTGCTCGACGAACTTTATCAGCGTTTCCACGTCTTCTCCAAGGTCTGGCTCCAGCTTCAATTTCTCCAGAGCCTGCGAGGTGTTGAGCTTCGAAGCCAGCAGGATTTTGTAGGCATGGTGGATTTTGCGAATCCGTTCTTTACTGAAACCGCGGCGCTCAAGCCCGATCGCATTCAGCCCATAGGCGCGAGCATCGCGGGAAGCCGAAGTCTTGGAAAAGGGAAGAACATCGCGGGTGATGGTCGTCCCACCGCCGATAAACGAGTGCGCCCCGATACGAACAAAATGGTGCACAGGGCAGAGCGCGCCCACCTGTGCCCACTCCTCGACCGTGACGTGGCCGCCTAGAGTCGCCGCATTGGCCAGAATGACGTGGTCGCCAATCACGCAATCATGCGCGACGTGGGTGTAAGCCATAATCAGGGTGTGGCTGCCCACGCGGGTCAGACCGCCCCCCTTCACGGTGCCGCGGCTGATGGTAACAAACTCGCGAATTTCATTGTGGTCGCCAATTTCCAGGCGCGTAGGTTCGCCGGCGTAGGTTAGATCCTGCGGAGCCATCCCAATCGAGCAAAAGGGAAAGAAACGGTTGTCGCCGCCGATCTTCGCTGGCCCCTCGATCGCCACATGCGATAGCAGTCGACATCGTTCCCCGAGTTCCACCTCCCGCCCAATCACACAGTAAGGACCAATCTGGCAACTGGGATGGACTCTGGCACCCGGATCAATAATGGCGCTGGGGTGGACTGTCATGGCTGGACTGTCATGGAAGGTCGGAATTGTTGCCATCCTCCGCTCTGCCCCGCACCCGGCCTCGGTCCACCAATTGGCAAGTCACCGTAGCTTGGGCCACGCGCTTCTCGCCCACGTAAGCGGTGCCTTCCATGCGCACGGCGATACTGCGCGCGGTCGGATGCCAGGTCTTGACTTCAACCTCGAGCCGCAACTGGTCACCCGGGACCACAGGGCCGCGGAAGCGGGCCTTTTCGATGCCGGTAAACACCATCAGTTTGTCGCTGCGATCTTCCACTTCGGTGAGCAGCAACGCGCCCCCGGCCTGGGCAATGGCCTCGACGATGAGCACGCCCGGCATAATGGGCTGATTGGGAAAGTGCCCAGCAAAGAACGGCTCATTGATGGTGACGTTCTTGATGGCTACAATGCGCTCCCGGCGCGTAAGGTCAAGCACGCGGTCGATCAGCAAAAACGGAAAACGGTGCGGCAGAATGCGCTGGATGTCATTGACGTCCAGCGTAGTCTTGGCCGCCGCGAGAGCTTCGGATCCTGGATCAGCAGTATCGGTCATTCTTTTCTCGTTATGACGAAGAGCGAAGAATCGAGAGCGAAGATTATACTGTACCGCGACGCCGCTAAACCCTTCCAGAGAAGGATTGCATGCCTAAAAAAGCTTCGAAAACAAGACTGAGCGAAACCGTCCAAGACGAGATCGCGAAGCGGTTGAGTTATTTTCAGGAACGTAAAGACCAGATTATTCAGACCATTCGCCAACTGGTAGAGACCGAGTCCCCCAGTGAAAACAAGGAGGGGGTAGACCGGCTAGGGACGCTGCTTGCAGGCAGGTTTGAGAGCCTCGGCGGACACGCGAAGTTTCACCGCGTCCCGAACTTTGGCGATCATTTGCAGGTAGACTTCGCCGGCGCCAGCGGCGGAAAGCCGGTGATGCTGTTAGGACACCTGGACACTGTCTATCCTATGGGTACGCTGGCGACCATGCCCTGCCGCGTGGGCGATGGGCGTTTATGGGGGCCTGGCAGCTTCGATATGAAGTCGGGAATCGCGCTCATGCTGCACGCCATTGAAGCGCTGCGAGCCTGGCACGAGGACAAATTGCCCCGGCCCGTGACCGTTCTGCTGGTTTCGGACGAAGAAGTGGGCAGTGACACTTCGCGGCTGATTACAGAAAATCTGGCAAAGAAATCCGCCGCAGTGCTGGTGCTGGAGCCTTCCCACGGACCAAAAGGCGCCTTAAAAACCGCTCGCAAGGGCATTGGCGAATACCTCCTCAAAGTCACCGGAAAAGCGGCACACTCCGGACTCGATTTCGAAAAAGGACAAAGCGCGATTCTTGAACTGGCCAGGCAGATCATCGCCGTCTCGAAGCGGATCGATTTGAAACGTGGCCTGACTCTGAACGTAGGAACAGTGCAAGGCGGCACGCGAGTGAACGTTATCCCCGCCGAGGCTAGCGCAGTGCTCGACGTGCGCGTTGCCCGAAAACAAGACGCAGCCGGCATCGACCGTAAACTGCATTCGCTGAAACCGTTCAATCGCAAGTGCAAGCTCGAAATCACCGGCGCCATGAATCGCCCACCCATGGAACGCACCCCCGCCGTGGCCGCGCTCTACAAAAAAGCTGTGGAAATCGCCAAGCAGTTGGGATGGAAACTGGAGGAAGCGGCCGTAGGCGGCGGATCAGACGGAAACTTCACGGCTGCACTCGGCATTCCGACTCTCGATGGTTTGGGCGGCGTGGGCGAAGGTGCACACGCAATGCATGAGTCAATTGTGATCTCCGAACTGCCGAAGAGGGCGGTGCTGCTGGCCGCCCTCATCGAAGCCGTTTAGATGTTCATCCTGCCCACCTGCCGCCTCGATAGCCGAATTACCTTCGGGCACGACAACCCCAAGGATTCTTTGACTACGCCGGTCGGGAGGCCTAGACTTTCTACAGGGACGCGATTGAACCGCCTGGAGGGTTTATGGGTGAAGGACTGTTTCAACCTTTGCATATTCTGTTGATCATAGGGATTGCCCTGCTGCTCTTCGGCCCCAGCAAATTTGCTGATCTGGGCAAGGGCTTAGGCGAAGGCATTCGCAACTTCAAAGCAGCGGTGAAAGAAAAAGATAAGGATGAAAAAGCACCAGAAAAAAAATCGTAGTTTCCAGCGTTGTAAAACTGGAAGAGTTGTAAAATCCCCCTACACCACCCTGTGCCCCCGTAGCATTTTATAGACCAGCGACACCGGCAATCCCACCACGTTGAAGTAATCTCCCTCAATGCGAGAAACCCAGCGCGACGCTCCGCTCTGGATCGCATAGGCGCCGGCTTTGTCCATGGGTTCACCGGACGCGACGTAGGATCGGATGTCTTCGTCGCTAAGAGCGTCCATTGTGACCACGGTAGTTTCCGATCGTATATCTTCAAAGCCAGTTTCCAATTTTCGATGCTCCGATCCCAGTGCCCGACCCGCCAAACAAACTCCGGTTGTTACCTGATGTCTGCGGCCCGAGAGCAATCGCAACATGCGCGCGGCATCGGCACTGTCGCGCGGCTTGCCCAAAATTTCTCCGTCCACAACCACGATCGTGTCAGCGCCGAGAGCGAGGTCATCCGGCCGCAGGCGAAACACAGCCAAAGCTTTTTCCCGTGCCAGGCGTTCCGCGAACGATCGCGGCCCTTCACCTGCCTCGGGAACTTCAGGAATGTCGGTTGGCTGAACGACAAACGGAATGCCCGCATTACGCAGAAGCTCTTGACGGCGCGGAGACGCAGAGGCAAGGACAAGCATGGAGTCTGATTCTAGCCCACCAGCTCAATGCGATTTCCGAAGGGATCGTGAATGTGACAGCGGCGGACCCCGGGGAAATCGTCGGCTTCATTCCCCTCGACCCCGGCGCGGCGCAGTTTCTCGATCAAAGCCGAATAGTCGCTACAGCGCAAGGCCGGGTGAGCCTTCTTTGCGGGACGAAAATCTTTCTCGATGCCCAAATGGATCTGGACATTACCGCTCTCAAACCAACATCCGCCTCGTTTGGCGAGTTCCGCCGGTTTAGAAATCTCCACCAGGCCCATCAGGTCGCGATAGAAGTGGCGAGCGGCATCCTCTCCGCCCACGGGCATCGCGCGTTGAACGTGATCGATAGCTAGGAAGGGAGGATGCGCCATCCTGAAATGTTAGCGGAGAATTGGGGCCGGTGTTGGATTGCTTTGCGGGTAGCCGACAATTTGCCCCGGAACCTGGTCTGTGCCTGGCAGAACCGAAAATTGGACAAAACCCAGCACACTCTACGGTTCTGGAATTGACAACGTTTCGGTTTCAGGCACTGTCTTCTGATAAAGTCGCCCGCCTTGTGAGTAGACCACCTCAAGTCGCTTCTTTACGTCTTGGAGGGGATCGGGGCCAAGTTCCTCATTGGTAACTGGAACGAGAAGTCTCCCATCTCGTATCCTCGTGCTTAATATAGAGGCCACATCTTTCCACGAGTCCCGTGCTCCGTAAACCGCGGAACAGATGGTAAGCCCTGGCTTCTCCACTGAGACATCGACCGATGAGCGTCCGGGCAGATTGGCGGGTGCGCAGTTCTCCTCGATCTCTCTAATTTCGTCCAGGACACTGCTCACCGAACGAACGGCGCCTTGTTTCTGCTGCGAATCAAAGTAAAAAAAAGCAATAGTCATTAGCAATGAACATGCCGCTGCGGAAATCACAACGGTCCATGCCCAGCCCGGAGGGGATGAACTGGACATCTTGAAGGAAAGCAGGGCAAAAGCGGAGGAAACTGACACGCCGACAGAACCCGAAGCGACTATCTGATATACGTTCTTGTGCGGAACGATTTCCTTTACGATTCGTTTGATCCTTTTCCAATCAGCCTCACCGATCAAGTAAGCGTTCTGGGGCCCCGGCTGAAGGACCGAAAACTCCTGCGAGACCGTTAGCTTGGGTTCTCGCGTCTGCTCGTCATTCATCTTTCAGTACTCCTGGTTGCACCGGGTACAACCCCAGCGGCTATCGCACTCAGAAAAAGAACATTGCCGCAAGTCTTGCACGTTAGCGGAATGACCGGGAAGACCTGCAGGTTCGAGTAAACCGCTGCCCTTGGGGAGTTGTATTCAGGCAGCACGAATACTGTGCTGGCAACCGCCCAGTCGTCATGCTCGCAAATCGCGCACTCTGCCGTTTTCCATTTCCTGAGATACTCAATCACCTGGCCCAATTGCTCAGGGCTTAGTTCCATACACTCAGAACTCCTCTCTGACCTTTAGATTCTCGTACGAGACCATGTTACTCTCCCAACGGAAAAATCAATGGGTACGAGCTATGAAACTAGCGTTCCGCGCAAGCTTTCAGGATTTCGGTGCCTGGCTGGTGGCCTGCAATTCGCTTCCGCCGCTAGAAATTGGACGACGGGTGATGCTGAGAACTGCACAATCCATCCCCCTGGCTACAGCCTACCTCGTAGACAGTCCGCGCCCGCGACCTGACAACACCTTCCAACTGCTAGAATCAATCATTGACCCCTGCAGCCATGGACGCCGCTTTTCTCCGCAATTTTGCCATTATCGCGCACATTGACCACGGAAAATCCACGCTGGCCGATCGCATCCTCGAGTTGACCGGTTCACTCACCGCTCGCGAGATGCAGGCCCAGGTGCTCGATTCCATGGATCTGGAGCGGGAGCGCGGCATCACCATCAAGGCCCACGCCGTGCGCATGATGTACACCGCGCAGGATGGTCACACCTACCAGCTCAATCTCATCGACACTCCCGGCCACGTAGATTTTTCCTACGAAGTCTCTCGGGCGCTGGCATCGTGCGAGGGTGCTTTGCTGATCGTGGATGCTTCCCAGGGAGTCGAAGCCCAGACTCTGGCGAATGCTTATCTCGCCATCAACCATGGCCTCGAAATCATCCCGGTCATCAACAAGATTGACCTGCCTAGCGCCGACATTCCGCGCACCAAGGAGATGATCGAAGGCGCCGTCGGCCTAGACGCGTCCGATGCGGTTCTTATCAGCGCCAAGACCGGTCAAGGTGTGCCCGATGTGTTGGAGGCCATCGTCAAGCGCATCCCGCCGCCCAAAGGAGATCCCGAAAAGCGGCTGCAGGCGCTGATCTTCGACTCCTGGTTCGACCCCTACCGCGGCGTAGTAGTACTGACACGCGTCTTCCAGGGTACGCTCCGCAAAGGACAAAAAATCCGGCTGATGTGGAACGGACGAGTCCTTGATGTGGAAACGCTGGGCGTGTTGACGCCCAAACCGGTGGAGATCGACGAACTCCGCGCCGGCGAAGTCGGTTTCCTGATCGCCAACATCAAGAACGTCGCCGACACAAAAATCGGCGACACCATCACCGAAGAAAACAATCCCGCCATCGAACCCCTGCCCGGCTTTGAAGAAATCAAGCCCATGGTCTTCGCCGGGCTCTATACCGTGGACGCGCACGAGCACACCCAACTACGCGAAGCCCTCGAAAAACTGCGCTTGAACGATTCCTCATTCTTCTTCGAGCCGGAAAGCTCAGTCGCGCTCGGCTTCGGCTTCCGCTGCGGTTTCCTCGGCTTGCTGCACATGGAAATCATCCAGGAACGTCTGGAGCGCGAGTTCAATCTCGAACTGATCACAACCGCCCCCGGCGTCCGCTACAAAATTTATAGGACCAATGGAGAAATGGTCGAAGTCGACAATCCCTCGCGCTGGCTGCCGCCAAGTGAAATCGCCAAAGTTGAAGAACCGGTAATTCTGGCCACGATTCTGACTAACGAGGAATATGTCGGTGGCATTCTGAAGTTGGTTGAAGAGAAGCGGGGCAAACAGAAAACCTTCGAATACGTCAGCTCCTCGCGCGTAATGTTGCATTACGAATTGCCGCTGAACGAAATCGTGCTCGATTTTTACGATCGACTAAAGTCCGTGTCGCGCGGTTACGCATCGTTGGATTACCATCTGGCCGGCTATTGGGAGTCGCCCATGGTGAAGCTCGATATCCTGGTGGCGGGCGAGCCCGTAGACGCGCTCTCCATCATCGTGCATCGCGACTTCGCGTACGAACGCGGCAAAGCGCTGGTTTCCAAAATGCGAGAACTGATTCCCCGCCAGATGTTTGAAGTGGCGATCCAGGCTTCGATCGGAGCCAAAATCATCGCCCGCGAAACCGTGCACGCCATCCGCAAAAACGTCTTGGCCAAATGCTACGGCGGCGACATCACCCGCAAACGCAAGCTGCTTGAAAAACAAAAAGAAGGCAAAAAACGCATGAAGCGCATCGGAAGAGTCGACATCCCGCAAGAAGCCTTCCTCGCCGTCCTAAAAGTGGGTGAGGACAACTAACAGTGTAGACACTCCTGTCCGCCGCTTTTGATTTTTGAAATTCATCGCTCTCCGCCGCTCGCGCTCGCGGCCGCAAGCCGCGGTACCACGGGAAGAGCTCGAATCAGTTGCCGCGTGTATGCATGGGCAGGATCTTGGAACAACTCAGCCGTCTTCCGGCATTCGACAATTTCGCCCTGATGCATCACTGCCACTCGGTGCGCAATGGTCGCAACCGAGAGTAAGTCGTGAGAAATATAAAGAATGCTGATTCCGAACTTGGCGCTGAGCGTGGCAAACAACTGCAGAATTTCCGCCTGAGTAATCAGGTCGAGCGCGCTGGTTGGCTCGTCCGCGATGAGCAGCGCAGGACGATGCAAAACAGCCATGGCAATCAGAACGCGCTGCGCCTGGCCCACGCTTAATTGCGAAGGAGATCGGCGAAGGAAACCCGGCTCCGCGGACAAGCTGACATTCTCCAGGGCCTCGCGCAATGCCTCCTGGCACTGATCTCGCGAGCCACGCTGGTGGACTTTCCAAGCTTCTTCGAGTTGCGTCCCGATGCGAAGCGCAGGATTCAGCGAGGACATCGGACTCTGCAAGATGAGCCCAATCTCTTTGCCGCGAAGCGCTCGAACTTCTCGCTCACTGAGCGCCATCAGGTCGCGGCCGTTGAACTGGATCGAACCATGGGCCTCGCCTCTTTTCAGATAAAGAAGTTTCAAGATGGCCAAGGCCAGCGTGCTCTTGCCGCAGCCACTCTCCCCGACCAGTCCAAGGATTTCCTGCCTGCCGACCTGCAGCGCCAACTCGCGCAACACTCCGAGCTTTCCTGGATAGTCGACCGAGAGTCGCAGTGACAGCAATGGCTGCGAGTCCATCACCGGTTCCTGGCGACCTCGCTGCTCAGCGAAAGCTGATCAATATTCCAGTACACCTGCGGCCTCAATACCACCGGGTGCGCGTTGTGCAGCGCCGGCGATACCGCCGACAATGCATTCTTGTTCACCAGATAAATGAACGGCTCCTGCTGCCACGCGATCTCCTGCACCTTATCGAAATCTTCCTTGCGTTTCTTCGGATCCAGAGTGGAGGCCTGCGCCCGCATCAACTTATCAATTTCCGCCTCCCATGCCGTCGCCGGAGTTTTCTGGCTCGGATTCCACTGGTGGCTGTCCGCAGAACTGAGCCACACCGTCATCTGCGCATTAGGATCAAGTTCGTCGTTCACCAGTCCGAGCAGACAAGCCTCGTAGTCGAAGGTATGAGTGATGCGCTCGATAAGCGAAGGGAAATCCAGCGTGACTACGTTCAATTTGATTCCGATGCCAGCCAGATCCTGCTGGATCATGGTCGCCATGCGTTCGCGGTACTTGTTACCCGCATTGGTAATCACGGAGAATTCGACAGCGTGTCCATCGCGATCATGCAACACGCCATCCTGGAAGCGGAACCCATCCTGCGCCAGGCGCTGCAGCGCAGATTTCTGATCAAAAGGATGCGCCTGCAGCTTCGCGTTGAACCAGAATTTGTTGGCGGGCGATACCGGTCCCACAGCCGGGCGCGCATGCCCGCGGAATACGATCCGGGCCAAATCTTCACGGTTGACGGCTTCCGAAATCGCCCGCCGGAAATTCGTAGAGGTGAACCAGGCCTTTTTATACGGCGGCAACGGAGAGTTGCCGACTTGATTGAACCACATCTCCTCGGAATCCAGCGATGCGCCGGCATCGTGCGCCATGGATGGATCCTGAGCAACCACTTTGTCAAAATACTCGGCATCAAGCGAATTGATGAAATGAATTTCTCCGCGCGTCAGCCGCAGCATCTCGATATCACGGTTCTGCTGAATATCGAGCCGCACCGAGTCGATATAAGGCAGCGGCCGTCCCGCAGGGTCTTTCTCCCAAAAATTCGGATTGCGCTTCAGGATCAGGTACGCTCCAGCTTTGTTTGCCTCAACGTAGTAGGGCCCGAGCACTGCCATCTCTTTTTGTGGCGACTTGGCGGACATAATCGCCACCTGATCAAAAAGTCTATCCAGTCCAGCGATGGGCGCAGGAAAAGTGATGCGAACGCGGTTCTTAGGCAAAACTTGGGTTTCCACTTTGCCTTCTGACGACCGGAACGCATCTCCCGTCGGCGAGTGCAAGGCTGGATCCATGAGTTGCTGCATGGTGTAAGCCACATCGTCCGCGGAAAACGGCGTGCCATCGGAGAAGCGCAGCCCATCGCGTAGTTGGAAAGTGATCGTCTTTCCGCCGTTCGTCACCTTCCATGACGTAGCGAGTTCCGGTTCGAGATCCTGCGTAAGCCTGTTCACGCGCACCAGCACCCCGCCGGTCATGTAGCGAATGGTCTCCGAGGCATCGTCCGCCGCAAGCAGCGGATTGAGCGTTTTGGGCTCAGATCGCAAACAGAAATGCAATTCGCCGCCGGACTGCGCCAGTACGCTTACTGAAGCGAGCGCAATCAGGATTAGCAGAACGAAACTTACCAGGATTTTTTTCATATCGGCAACTCCTCTTTGGTCAGGACAAGATGAAAACTACTCACCACCAGGATGAACAGAATGAGCGGAACCAACTGCCAAGCTTGGCCAGAGATACTCGAAAAGCCTTCCAGTTCGCGCAGCAGGCTCCCCCAGGAGGGCAGTGGCTCCGCAACTCCCAGGCCGAGAATCCCCAAATTGGCTTCGGTCAAAATAAAAACGGGCACGGAAATCCAGAATTGCGCAAAGAGTATGGGCTTCAGATTTGGCAAAAGATGACGCCACAGCAGGCGAAGGCCATCGCTGCCCGAAGCTCGCGCCAGAAGAATGAAATCCGATTGCGCCAGCGTCCGCGCGTCGGCGCAGATGATGCGAGCCGCGCCGGCCCAACCCAGGCAGCCCAGCATGGCAAACGTAATCAGCACCGAAACAATCGGAGACACGTTTAGAGGCAGCAGCGCCCGAACCGTAATCAGCAAAAAAAGCCAGGGGAGCGATAGGAAAAGATCCGTGCCGGCCATTACGCAGCGTTCGACCCAGCCGCCGGCGAATCCCGCGATGCCCCCGATGAAAGCCGCCAGCAAACTGGAGAGTAAAGCAGCCGCCGGAGCCAGGAGCAACGACACGCGCGTACCGTATAGCACTCGCGAAAAGCGGTCCCGGCCTAAATCGTCAGTACCCAGTAAATGTTGTCGTGACGGCGCAGCGTTCGGCTCCTCGCGGAATTGGTGGGCATAAGATGCCGGCGCGATAAAGTTTGCCAGCAAGCACGCGGCCGACACTGCCAAAAGAAAAACAATCGCCGTTGTACGTGCCCATTTCATGCTTCGCTCACGCGAAAAGTTTTGCCCACCATGTCGGAGACAGAATTGGCCACCAGCGTGACCAAAGTGACTATCATGGTCAGATTCACCAGCAAAGCTACGTCGCGCCCCAACGCTGCTTTCCACGCCAGTTGTCCGATCCCCGGCAGGTCACATAAAGCTTCCATGGGAATCGCGGCCGTGAACGCAACGCTGACCGTAACCCCCAGCAGGGCCAGAAGCTGCGGCGCAGCCGTCGGCAGAATGTGCCAAATCAGCACGCGCATTTTCCCTAAACCTTTGGCTCTCGCGGTCAACACATGGGGCAACGCCGAACTCCGCGCCAGCAGATTGCGCGAATAGCGAAAAATCTTTGGGAAGACAACCAACCCGAGCAGCAGACGCGCCGGCGCTTGTGCCAGCACAAACAGCAAAGCCAGCACGGCTGCGGGCAGGCAAAGCAACACGCCCACCAGCAGGCTACCTAACAGATCCAAATACCAGCTCCTCGACATCACAATCGCAACCGCCAACAGGAACCCGGCACTCCACCCCAGAGCCAACCCCAGAACGACCGACTTCAAAGTCTCGGGCAAGCGCTCGGCTACTAATTGTGAAACCGGCCGTTGCAGCGTTCGCGAATTTCCCAGGTCGCCATGCAGCAAGCGGTTCAAATAGCGAAAATAGAAAACGAAAAGATTGCCGTCACCCTCTCGCGTTGCGCGCAGAGCCTGGATGCTCTGCGCACTGAGTCGCGCATCCAACTCCTCCTCGTCCACTCCAAAACCGGGCGCAAGGCGCACCAGGGTCGCACCCAGAAAACCGCCGATCAGCACGGTGATCAGAATTTTCGCTGCGAGTTTTGGCAATGCGGATAACGTTGTGATATCCCCCCAGCGCGGCATTCGACAACCAGGCCGAGCCCTCATGCGCACAATTCCCTGGGAGGAATTTCGAACCGTTGAGTTAGATGTAGTGATATCAGCTAACTTGCGCAAGGGCAACGACTTACGCTTGACGTTGCAAACTTAAGTAATACAGGTCCGCAATCGCTAAGGTGGACTCGCAGGTCCAGATCGGTCTACTTCTCGCCTTCAATTTCAATGGGAATGGCTTCGGTTACGTTTTGGTTCGACGTACCCCAAACAACGGACGTTCCCCAGAGCACGCTAAAACCGTTGTCACTACTCGCCCCCCAGGGAGCTGACGATCCCCACAGGATTGACTCGCCCTTGACGCTCGTTCCCCAGAGCACCGAGGTTCCCCAGACCACCGAAGTTCCCCATGTGATCGAACCACCCCAAAGCACGGAGGAGCCGGTGACCAGATACACGTTTCCACATCTGTCGCGTGCCACAGCAGGCGACTTCGCACTGCCCAGTGCCGCCGGGGCCAGGTCCACACTCGACAACGCCGCCTGGATATCCAAATATCCCGCGCCTACAGTGAAAATGTCGTACTGGCTGGTGTAGCTTTTCCCCGTAGTAGGATCCTTCGCGGTACTGTAGCGCGGGAAGGTCTTGTACGCGCTCTTCATCATTCGCGCCTTGACCTGGTCAGGCGTAAGCGATGGGTTCTTCTGCAACAGCAGCGCCACGGCTCCGCTCACCACCGGCGTTGCCATGCTGGTGCCGCTCAGCGTGAAGTACGAAGCAGTGCCCTTGCCGTTGCTACTATAAGAACTCAGCGCAACCACGTTCTTGGGGGCGGCCTTGACCAACGTCGCGTTCGAAGAGGCCAAAACCGAAATCACCAGGTTGCCCGGCGCAACCAGGTCTGGCTTCACGATGTGGTCGAACAATGTCGGTCCCTTGGAGCTGTAACTGGCAATCAGGTCATCTGCACGCGTCGAAGTGCCCATCGGTTTCATCGCACCCACGGTGATCGCATAAGGATCGTTCCCGGGCGCGGCGATGGTGCCGTATCCATCGGTATGAGCGGAATCGTTGCGGCCTTCATTACCCGCCGCGACCACAACTACGATCCCGGCCTTCCACGCCGCCTCGACCGCCTGGCAAAGTGGGTCGAGCTTATAGCTTTCGTAAACCGGACGTCCCAGAGAAAGATTAATAACGCGGATGTTGTACTTGCTCTTCAGGCTGATGGCCTTCTGAATCGCCGCAATCACCGCGCTGTCGTGGCCCGTGCCATTCTGGTCGAGAACCCGCAAGTTGATCAGGTTCACATTGTCCGCAATGCCCATGAATGTCTTGCGAAAAGCGCTGCCATGCGAGTTCATGCCATTGCCCGCGAGGATGCCGGCAACGTGCGTCCCGTGCCCGTACAAATCCGCGGTTGTACTCTGTCCGATAGCAAAATCCTGGCTGTAGACAACGCGTGAACCCGTTCCGTTCGAAAGAGTAAAATCCTTGCCACTGCTGATTCCGCTGTCGATAACCGCGACGCCGATCCCGCTTCCGCTGAAATTCTTCGACCACGCGTATGGCGCCAGCACCGCCTGGTCGTACAAATCCGTAACCGTACCAGTTGCTCTCACCGTGCGATCGAGCGAAATGTAGGCTACGTCAGGATCGTTGCTTAGGGCCGCCACCGCGTTGCGATTTACCGTAAAGACGCCGCCGTTGATAGCAGGAAAGTTCTGTCGGAGAGTGCCGCCCTTCGCCATCACCCGGGCGAAATGAGCACGGGTTGGCGGAACCCGGTACTGGACAATGACATTCAACTGCTGTCCCGAGGATTGCTGCAGATCCTTAGAGATTCGTCGCGGCGCAGCAACGGCCACGGTCCCACCCAGAATCAGGCACCAGAACATCAGGTGACGAAATCTCGATCCGGCCTTGATTATTTTCCCCATAAAGGTCATAACTCCGCACGCCCCAAGGCGCCGGAGATGAATTATGTGCTGCAAGCCTGTAACCACGGGAAGAAAGCGCGGAGCATTGTCGGGAAACGACTTAGGCGAACGCCCTCGCGAAACCAAGGGGACAGATTGTCCCTAGCCCACGACTGCGGCCAATTTGGCCCAGAAACCGCAGCTTTCACAAACGCCCACGCAGCCCCGGACGCCTCGTCCGGGGAGCCGAGCAAAATCAGCAGGATTTGTGTCAGCGTACTGAAAGGTGCTGCAGAAAGGCCCAGCGCGAGCAGTTTGGATGACGTGCGGCGCAAACGCTACAAAGGCAGTTCCCAACCCTCTTCTTTCATCCTCTGATTGGTCCATTCCTGCAGCTCTTTATAAACCGCAGGATCGATCACGACAAAGGTAGCTCCCGCCCGCCCTTCTAGATCCGCCCACACCACTTGCACCTTGGCCTCAATGCGGGTTTGGCTGTCCGGCAGGGCAAAGCTGATATCCATGAGCCCTTCCGATCGCCGTGGATCCGGCAATCCTTCCAAACCCATGCCACCAACGCTCAGATTAACCGCAGTGGCGCATATCTCCTTGCCATGGCTGTCTTTGAGGACGACCGGCAGTTTCACCTTGGCCCGGAAAAACTTCTTCTGCTTGAGGCTGAGCGCACCCAGCGCCCGGCTCTTATCACTAGGCGCCGCGGTAATCTTGTATTCGCCCAGCTTCCGGCTTAACGTGCGGCGTGAAATTCCCAACTGCTCCGCCGCCTTGGCCCGGTGGCCCCCAGTGTTTTCCAGCGCCTTCATCACCATCTGTCTTTCCATGTCCTGAAGATCGCCAGAGGGCACGGGAATCTCGCATTTCTGCCGTTCCGCCGAAAGTTCAGCCCGCACGTCCGCCACGCCAATCTCCGGGCCCGATGCTGCCATGGCCACCTTGGCCACAATGTTCCGAAGCTCCCGGACATTGCCCGGCCACGAGTGCGATTGCAGGGCATGCAGAGCCTCTGCACTGAAATGCATTTCCGCTGATTTCAGCCGCAGGAAATGTTCAGCCAGCGCCAGAATATCTTCCGGCCGCTCTCGCAGGGGCGGAACCCTAAGCTGAAACTGGCTCAGGCGATGGAAAAGATCTTTGCGAAACCGTCCTTCTCGCACGGCTGCTTCCAGATCCTGATTGGTGGCCGCCACGATCCGCACATCCACCGTGATCTTCCGATGCCCTCCCAGACGATAGTAGGCGGCGCCGTCCAGCACGCGTAACAGCTTCACCTGAATATGGGATGGCAGTTCGCCGATTTCATCCAGGAACAGAGTTCCCTTGTCGGCCAGTTCGAAAAGTCCTGGCTTTGAGTTGTCAGCCCCGCTGAAAGCGCCTTTTTCGTAGCCAAACAGTTCGCTCTCGACCAGGTGTTCGGGCAGAGCGGCGCAGTTGATGTCGATCCAGGGTTTGGCGTTCCGGTAGGATAATTCGTGGATGCTGCAGGCGATCAGTTCCTTGCCAGTACCGGTTTCCCCCGTGATCAGGACAGTCTCGGTGTGGCCCGCCACCCGCTCGACCATGGCCATGAAGCGCTGCATCGCGCCACTGGCAACGATGAACTTAGTGCCGCGAATCTCGCGCTGAACGCCCGCACCTGCTTCCAATGCATCCCCCGCCGGCTCCCTGAATACACCTCCAGCGCCAGCACTCTGCGGCCGCGCCTGATTCCGAGTCGGGCCAAAGAAAACGCTAGCACAGCGCGGAGAGAAGTCATGGGTAACGCCCGGTTTCGGCGGTGACGAAGGTAATCGTTCCTCGCGGCGCGCGGCCACGACAAAATGTCTCAGTAGCGCCTGCGAAGGACAACTTGTCCCGCCCAGTTTCCATAAATTCATCGTGCGACCCATTTGTTGTGAGCCACTTGCCACCATCGCCAATCGGCTAATCACATGCTCTAAAGAAGAGTGCATCACGATTTCCAAAAAACGAGGGCGCCGCAAACTATGAAAGCAAAACCACAATTGTCTTTAAGAAGTTTGGCCGACGAACGCGAGCTCGTTGCTCAAGAAAAGCCCAAGCTCGACCCTCTCGTCCTCTCCGCCGTATGGGGAGGAAAGAAATCGGATAAGTCCAAGCCGCCGAGCTGGAACAGTTCGACCCTGATGACCAACTCGCCCGTGTGGCAAACCTCCACCACCTTCTGAGTCCGTAAGCACCGGGGCCTGCAGGAGACCGAACAGGACCACCTGAAAGAGTTAGGCAAAACACCCGCCTCCATGCCGAAGCTAGAATCCCTGCCCTACGCCATCGCCCTCGAGTGAAAGAACCCTGGGGCGACGCCTTGGCCAATACTCCCGCATCCGCCGAGACATCGATATAAAGTTTGATTTTTGGGGTGGAGCAGCGCTTCCAGCGCTGCGGTAAGCCCATTACTTTGAATCCGGCTTTAGCTGAGCGCGCAGTTTATTGTCGGAGGGGGGAAACCTGGGGACAAACTTTTTGCGACGAAAATGGCTTCCCGGTCTCATGAAATTGGGGAGCGTCCCGCCCGGACGGGACGTTCCCTAATTTCGGGGCAAAATTCGGCGACAGTCCCGTCTGTCACCGAACGGCACAGATTCCGCCGAGGTGTGTTCGGTTTGGCCATCCGTGTCCGCCATTCCCATCGAAAGCTACGGCAAAGTCGCCATCTGCTCAACACCAAGTAGCTGTTTGGCCCGCACATTCTCATTGACCGCACCTACACAATCAGATAACCTATACGGCAGCAACATTATCTATTGGATAATGCAGTTCCTTGACAATCTGACCCCCGGGCAATGGCTAGGACCAGTTCCAAAACGGAACGCGACCGGCCGACGCCCACCGCGTAACTCCCGTGTTCTCTAGATTTTGCGTATAAGTCCTTAAAACTCAAAGATCTAGCACGTAGTGGCAAAATAAATCCTTTCGTTTCAAGATTTTGAAAAAACAAAAGGGGGAGGGGGTACCCGATTCAAGGCAACAAAAACTATCCAATTCGGGAAAACCGACACCCGTTTGCACGCGACCCTTCTACCGTCTCCTCGCAGCTTGGCGCGGAGGCGACCGTGCCCGCTCCGCGAACGGCTACCGTCCCGCTAAGCAAATCCGCATCGAATGCCCTCGGCCACTTGTCTTTACAGGTTCTGGTTACTATCGTTCTTTGCCCGGGCTTCAGCAGGCCGCATATAATTTCGATACTCCCGCTGCACATTCGAGGTTGATCTTCATGTCCAGGGCCACCGGGGCCGAAAATAATCGGCAGAGTCAGGAACTGACCATCTTTCACGATGTGGCCAAGGCTCTGACCTCGTCCCTCGATCTCGACTCCATCCTGCAGACCATCATGGAAAAGATGGCGGAATATTTCCGTCCCGATACCTGGTCCCTGCTGATGGTGGACGATGAACGCGACGAGCTTTATTTCGCCATCGCGGTCGGGAGCGCGTCGGAGGCTTTGAAAAACCTGCGCCTGAAAGTCGGCGAGGGAATTGCCGGCTATGTGGCCAAACATGGCGAGCGCCTGATCGTGCCCGATGTCATGACCGATCCCCGCTTCGCCAAACGCATTGACGAGATGACCAAGTGGGAGACCCGTTCCATTGTCTGCTTCCCAGTACGCTCGCGGCTGCGTGTCCTGGGCGTCATTCAACTGGTGAACGTGGACATGCAACACTTCGGGGATCAGGAGATCTTTTTTCTGCAGTCGCTTTGCGACTACGCGGCCATCGCCATCGAAAACGCACACGCGGTCGAGAAGATTCAGGAACTCACCATTACTGACGACTGCACCGGGCTCTACAATGCGCGCCATCTTTACAAGACACTCGAGACCGAGGTCTACCGCTCGTCACGTTTCGGATATGAGTTTACGGTAGTGTTTATCGACCTGGATCATTTCAAGCAAGTCAACGACACCCACGGGCATTTGATCGGAAGCAAACTGCTGGCCGAGATCGGATATCTGATTAAAGCCCAGCTGCGCTTGATTGATTATGCTTTCCGCTACGGCGGCGACGAATTTGTGGTGCTGCTGCCGCAGACCGGCAAGGATTCGGCCCTGGTGGTAGCGAAACGCCTACGCGACAGCCTGCGCACCAGCATGTTCTGTAAAGAAGAAGGACTCGATCTGAATGTGCGCGCGTCGATGGGCGTCGCTACTTACCCGCACGACGCCAAGACGCCGCACGACATCATCCGGCAGGCCGATGAAATGATGTATCTGGTGAAAAATACTTCGCGGGATAACATTGGGATTGCGCAGCGTGGGGTGATGAAATAGCTGTCAGCTGCAGCTTCTAGCGTCCGATTAGATGCCGAGCTTTACTCGGCCCGGACGGGTCGAAGACCCGTCCCTAGAAAATCATCTTGAAGGTTAATCGGCAGGTACCGCGGCTGGCTGGGCGGCGCGGGTTGTGGTCTTTTGCCGGTGTGCTTCCGTCTGCAGCCACTTGCGGATTTCCGGAATAGCGGCGCGAGTAGCAACCTCTCCCGCTCGCACCAGCGCCGCGCTGTGCTCGAAGGCGTCGTACTTGTAGCCGTTCACATCGGGCTCGATCACCAGGTCGGCTGCCTGCTTCCACTGGCTGCTGTTCATCTCTTGCGCGATGGCGAAGCATTGTCCGATGACGTCGAATAAATGGCGCGGCCCATCGCCATCCGTCCATTTGCCTTTGAGGTGCACAGCTATCACGCGATCCGCTCCCATTTGCCGCAGCGGGCGAGTGGGGACGGTGTGTGACAGCATCCCGTCAATCAGCAGCCGTCCACGAATCTTTACCGGCAAGAACATACCCGGATACGCGCAACTGGCCCGCACCGGGTCGATCAGCGGTCCCGAATGAAAGACCACGCCCTCGCCGGTCGAGAAATCCGTGGCAGTCACCGCCAAGGGGATGCGCAGCTCTTCGAATGTCTTAACCTTCAGGAGCTGATTGAGAAATCCGATCATGCGCTGGTTGCTGGCAAAGCCGTAACGTGACACCGTCCAACGGGCGATGTGCTTGAAGCGTACCCGGGCGGCAACCTGCTCCAGCTCTGCGGCCGAAATTCCGCTGCAATACGCGGCGCCGATGAGGGCGCCCACACTGGTTCCAGCAATATAGCGGATGGGAATGTTTTCTTCTTCGAGGACTTTGAGAACGCCGACGTGAGCGATACCGCGAGCAAAACCGCCACCAAGTGCCAGACCAATGCCGACCCTGGCGGATCGCGACCCCAAGTCCGCGGGATGCCCAGAAAGCCCGCGTCCAAACGCCTGCACCGATCGAATGATCTTGCCCAGACCCTTCACAGGGAACCCCACTTCCCGCTTTTGCCCGGTCACTTCTACCTAACTAGCAACTAAGATGCCAGTTCAAGCCTAATCGTTTCACATGCAGGCTTACCCTGCCAGATTACGGCCTCACGGTTACCCCAGGTTACCAGCCGCATAGTCGTCAATGACTAACTCCTGTGTTTCTGATAGGTTAACAAAGTATGATCCGAGAGATTTCCGCGGGCGGGGTGGTGCTTCGGAAGACGCCGGAGGGCTGGCAGATGGCGGTCATTGAGCCGCAGAAGGACTCCATCGCCACCTTACCCGCTGCCACCCGACAGAAAACATCGCAAAAAATGTTACTGGCCTTGCCCAAGGGATTGGTCGATCCGGGCGAAAAACCCGAGCAAACTGCTGCCCGGGAGGTAGCCGAAGAGACCGGTCTTATCGCCATCCCGGTGACGAAATTGGGCGATATTAAGTATGCGTATGTGCGCTCCTGGGGAGACAAACAACGCGTTTTCAAGATTGTCAGCTTTTATCTCTTTCGCTACCAGTCCGGCCAGATCGACGAAATCGCTCCGGAGATGCGCATCGAAGTCAAACGCGCAATGTGGATCGCTCTGGAAGACGCGGCACGAAAGTTAGCCTACCGAGGCGAAAAGGATATGGTTCGGCGAGCGGAAGATTATCTGAAAGCGCACCCGGAACTTTAGCAAATGCAGGCCCGCCCACACATCACGCAGCACTGTGATCTATAACCTTGACTCTGTTTCATTCGACGACTATCTTGAATCCAACTTGATTGAGGCGCGTGCCGCTGCCATCCTCACCCCACATCTAATGCGGCACGCGCCTGCGGTATTTTTGGAGTCTTTTCCCGTGCCGTCCCACATGCTGGTGAGCGAGAGTGGCGAAAACAACTGCGTCATAGATAAACTGCTTGAACACGACTTTTTCTTTTTTCTGTAGAGACGCAGCTGGCTGCGTTTCAGTCGCTGCATAAACCTTCCTTTCAACTTCAGCAAGCAGGACGGAAGGCGTATTCAAGATTGGAGTGTTTGATCGATGAAAGCTATTCACAAAGTCGCTGTACTTGGTGCTGGGACCATGGGCGCCCGCATCGCTGCGCACTTCGCCAACGCGGGTGTGCCCAGTTATCTATTCGATATCGTTCCACCTGACGCCGACGTCCCCGCGCGAAACAAGATCGCCGCCGCGGGGCTCGATGCGGCGAAGAAATCCAAACCCGCCGCTTTCATGGAATCATCGCTCGCCCGCCTGATCACTGTGGGCAACTTCGACGATGATCTTAAGCGGCTGGCTGACGTGGACTGGATTATCGAAGCCGTGGTCGAAAACCTCGATCTCAAGCGGGCTTTGTTGCGCAAGGTGGAAGCCATCCGCAAGCCCGGGACGATCATTACGACCAACACCAGCGGATTGCCGGTCGGAAAAATTGCCGAGGGATTCTCGGACGAGTTTCGGCGCTCCTGGTTTGGTACGCATTTCTTTAATCCGCCGCGCTACATGCGGCTGCTCGAAATCATTCCTACTCCGGACACCGACCGCTCCGCTATCGATGCCGTGGCCCGCTTCTGCGACGTTCATCTCGGCAAAGGTATTGTTCTGGCCAAGGACACGCCAAACTTTATTGGCAACCGCATCGGCACATTTTCCGTGCTCAACGTCATGCGTCTGATGCAGGAAATGGACCTGAGCATTGAAGATGTGGACGCGCTCACTGGGCAAGCTGTGGGCTGGCCGAGATCTGCGACGTTTCGCACCATTGATTTAGTCGGGCTGGATATTTTGGGGCACGTAGTTTCGAACATGGTACGTGTGGTGGTGGGCGACTCGCCCGCCCCGCTCGACGAGCGCGGCGACTTGAAGCTGCCGGATTTTTACAAACAGATGCTGGACCGCAAATGGCTCGGCGACAAAACTAAAGGCGGCTTCTATAAAAAGGTGAAGGGCGGCAAAGGTGAAGAAGATGAACGCCTGGCCCTCGACTGGAAGACGCTGGAATATCACCCGCGCCAGAAACCCAAATTCCCCGCTCTCGATATGGCGAAAAATGTCGAGCAAACCGGCGCGCGTCTGAAGATGCTGTTGGGCCTTGACGGCAGCGGTCCGCAGAAGAATGACCGCGCAGGCGCGTTTCTGTGGTCAGCGTTATCCGACCTGTGGACTTACTCCGCGAACCGCATTCCGGAGATTTCCGATTCTATTGTCGAGATCGATCGCGCCATGCGTCTCGGCTTCAATTGGGAGTTGGGTCCGTTCGAGTTTTGGGATGTCGCTGGTGTCGAAGCCACGGTCGAGCGTATGAAAAAAGAAGACAGGCCGATCGCAGCAAATGTAGAGCAGTTGCTCGCTTCGGGTAAGAAAGCCTGGTATCTGGACGATCCCAAGGCCGCCTCCGGTCGCGCTTACTGGGATTTGAAGAGTGCAACCTATGATCCGGTGAAAGTTCCGAGCGGCGTCTGGTCGGTCGAGGTCGCGAAGAAAGCGAACGGCGTCGTGAAGAAGAATTCCGGCGCGTCGCTCGTCGATCTCGGCGATGGCGTGGCCTGCATCGAGTTCCATTCCAAGATGAACACGATTGGCAGCGATATCGTGCAACTCATCTCGCAAACCTTGAAGCCCGGCGGACCGGGTGACGCATTCGACGCATTCGTCATAACCAACGACGCCCAGAACTTCTCCGTCGGCGCCAACCTCATGCTGCTGCTCATGTCGATCCAGGAAGAAGAATGGGACGAAGTCGACTTCGCCATCCGCACTTTCCAGGGCATGACCCAGGCCATCAAGTTCTCTCCTAAACCGGTGGTGGCCGCGCCTTTCGGCCTGACCCTCGGCGGAGGCACGGAGATTTCCCTGCACGCCGCCGCTGTTCAACCTCACGCCGAGCTTTACACGGGACTGGTCGAGGTCGGCGTCGGCCTGCTCCCAGGGGGTGGTGGATGCAAGGAGATGCTGCTGCGCGCCATCGACAGCGCGGAGTCAATCCGCCCCGGCGGCCGAGGCGAATCCGTCGAACTATTGGAAGCCATGAAGAAAATCTTCGAGACCATTGCCACAGCGAAAGTCGCAACCTCGGCTCACGAGGCTCGTGGCCTCGGCTTCCTGAGAAATTCTGACAGCATCAGCATGAACCGCGAGCGCGTCCTCGCCGACGCCAAGGCCCGCGCTCTTGAACTCGTCCGCGCCGGATACGAGCCTCCGCAGCCTCGCACCAGCATTCCCGCTCCCGGAGAAAACATCCTAGCCACACTGAAGCTGGGCATACACATGATGCGCCAGGGCGAATTCATCACTGAATACGAAGTCAAGCTCGCCACCAAAATCGCCGAGGTTCTATGCGGCGGGAATGTGACCGCCGGCACGCCGGTTAGCGAACAGTACATCCTCGATCTGGAGCGCGAAGGATTCAAATCGTTGTGCGGAGAAAAGAAGACGCAAGAGCGGATTCAGTTCACGCTGAAAACGGGGAAGACGCTGCGGAATTGAAGATTATAATGACAACACGACTTGATCTGACGAAGGAACTGCTCAGGAGCTGAGGATATTGGAAATTCCATGCTCTCAATGGGTGCCCCACACGACGAATACGGACTTGAAGCGGAGATGATCGTTAATCGCTTTTCGGAGAGGCAGAGTTCGAGGCTCCAAGTCACAGGATCACGACTCTCGAGAAGAGATCGAGGCCATCATTAGCTCGGTTACTGGGGGAAAATGATTCGGCCTGCAGAACAGTTGCGTCATCGGCTTAGAGCCTTTCAGCGAAGTTGCTGCACCCTCGACTTTCGCCGTAGAACTTCGGAGTCCCGCAAGCACAAAAGGCTATGAAGGTTCGCGACGTAATTAAGCGCGTGGAAGAGGACGGCTGGCGGCTGGTTCGAACCAAGGGGAGCCACCGGCAATTTCATCATCCCTCCAAGCCGGGAACGGTTACGGTCGCGGGACATCGGTCACTGGACATTCCGCCAGGAACATTGAACAATATCCTCAAGCAGGCTGGTCTGAAATGAAATATTTGGTCATCTACGAGAAGTCCGAAACGGGGTGGGGCGCCTATGCTCCCGACCTGCCTGGTCTTGGTATCGCTGCCAAAACATTGGACGAAGCAAAGGATTTAATCCGGGAGGCGATTGAATTTCATCTCGATGGCATGCGTCAGCATG
This sequence comes from uncultured Acidobacteriota bacterium, assembly GCA_963696635.1. Lineage (GTDB taxonomy): Bacteria > Acidobacteriota > Terriglobia > Terriglobales > Acidobacteriaceae > JABDBE01. The sequence goes on along the minus strand of CAVOKX010000009.1, from coordinate 104,910 downwards.
GAGACGCCGTTCCTGTTCCCAGCGCGACAACTGAGTACATCACGGTCTGAACCCACAGAGCTGGAGGCCTGATATGAAGTGCGAGAAGCGATTGGAAGAAGGCTATCGCGAGATGGCCAGGGACGCGGAACGTGAGCGGGAGGCCGAAGAATGGTGCGAGGCGCTGATCGGCGATTCGTCCGAAAACCTAGATTCCTCACTTTGCTCGGAATAACAAGGGTTATGCACCGGACGCTCTTTGCCGATAATGGAGTTGATAGCTGGACAGGCTGATCCCCGGACTGTGAATGGCCGGGGACATCCCTGACATTTTAGACCGGGCACATCCCTGACACTTTTTGCTCCGTTTCCGTGAGGGGATGGGGTGCAGGGGAAGGGGAAACTTCCCCTTCCCTTGCTCCGGCCACGTAGAAGCTGCTCGGTTCGGCAGCGCTCTCTCCCTCGGCATCTTTCTTTGGCGGCAGCGGCAAAACCCGCCGTCGCCAGCTGTCAAACCGTGCCAGCGGAACATCCGCGAAATAGACCGTATACCAGCGCTCGTCGATGGGCAACAGGCCCACGCGCTCGCCCCACAACACCTCGCTCAGAAATACATCGTGCCGCTTCTGCCAGCGAAAATGTCCGTGCGCGCGCACGCTGCGCACCAGCATCGTCGCCGGATATTCCGGCTCCGGCACCCGCGCCGGATACGGCCGCGGCGAGGGCTCATACAGGCTGGCCGGCGTTTCCATCGCCAAGGCTTCATGCGGTCGCACTTCGTTGTATTCCTGGCGGAAGTTCTCCAGCGCTCGTTGTTGCGCCCGCCGATCCTGGGCGGGCGGCATCGCCACCTCCTGCTTCAGGGTGCGATGCATGCGCTCGTGCCGTCCGTTCTGCTGCGGCTGTCCCGCCTCAATCCGCTCCGCCACGATCCCCAGCTTCATCCACCACACCGCCAGCCGCGACAAGCCGGCGATCGCCGTGCTGGCAAAGGGTGGCCCGTTATCGGTGCGAATCGCTTGCGGTAATCCATACTCGCGAAACGCCGCTTCGAAGATGGCTTGCACCCGCGCCGTGTCCGTCTTGGCCACCGCCTGGCAGCGCAGCAGATAGCGGCTGTGCGCGTCGCTGATGGTCAAGGGATCGATCCGCTCCCCGTCCCCGGTGCGGAACCAGCCCTTGAAATCCGCGCACCACACCCGGTTCGGGCCGTCGGCATGCGCTAGCGGCTGCGTGTAGGGCGCCGTCTTGCGCCGCTTTTTACGCGCCACCACCAGCCCTTCCCGCTTCAGCATCTCGCCCATGGTGCTCGCCGCCGGCCAGCTTGGCCCCGGTTGGTCCCGCTCCAGCACCCGCTTCTGAATGGCCGGGGACATCCCTGACATTTTAGACCGGGCACATCCCTGACACTTTTTGCTCCGTTTCCGTGAGGGGATGGGGTGCAGGGGAAGGGGAAACTTCCCCTTCCCTTGCTCCGGCCACGTAGAAGCTGCTCGGTTCGGCAGCGCTCTCTCCCTCGGCATCTTTCTTTGGCGGCAGCGGCAAAACCCGCCGTCGCCAGCTGTCAAACCGTGCCAGCGGAACATCCGCGAAATAGACCGTATACCAGCGCTCGTCGATGGGCAACAGGCCCACGCGCTCGCCCCACAACACCTCGCTCAGAAATACATCGTGCCGCTTCTGCCAGCGAAAATGTCCGTGCGCGCGCACGCTGCGCACCAGCATCGTCGCCGGATATTCCGGCTCCGGCACCCGCGCCGGATACGGCCGCGGCGAGGGCTCATACAGGCTGGCCGGCGTTTCCATCGCCAAGGCTTCATGCGGTCGCACTTCGTTGTATTCCTGGCGGAAGTTCTCCAGCGCTCGTTGTTGCGCCCGCCGATCCTGGGCGGGCGGCATCGCCACCTCCTGCTTCAGGGTGCGATGCATGCGCTCGTGCCGTCCGTTCTGCTGCGGCTGTCCCGCCTCAATCCGCTCCGCCACGATCCCCAGCTTGATCCACCACACCGCCAGCCGCGACAAGCCGGCGATCGCCGTGCTGGCAAAGGGTGGCCCGTTATCGGTGCGAATCGCTTGCGGTAATCCATACTCGCGAAACGCCGCTTCGAAGATGGCTTGCACCCGCGCCGTGTCCGTCTTGGCCACCGCCTGGCAGCGCAAGCAGATAGCGGCTGTGCGCGTCGCTGATGGTCAAGGGATCGATCCGCTCCCCGTCCCCGGTGCGGAACCAGCCCTTGAAATCCGCGCACCACACCCGGTTCGGCCCGTCGGCATGCGCTAGCGGCTGCGTGTAGGGCGCCCTCTTGCGCCGCTTTTTACGCGCCACCACCAGCCCTTCCCGCTTCAGCATCTCGCCCATGGTGCTCGCCGCCGGCCAGCTTGGCCCCGGTTGGTCCCGCTCCAGCACCCGCTTCAACTTGCGCGGCCCCCACCTCATGTGCGCCTGCCGCAACTCCAACACCCGCTGCTCAATCTCCGCCGGGGTTTGGTTGGGGTGCCGCTGCGCCGCCCGGTTTCGTTCCAGCAGCCCTGCCGCTCCCCGCTCCCGGTACCGCCGCAGCCATACATACCCGGTTTCCCGCGTTACCCCGAAGCTCTGGCACAGCTCCGTCATGGTTTGCTCATCCCGCTCATACTCAAACACAAACCGTAGTTTCTCTTCCATCACACTGCTCGCTTTCCATGGCATGCGCTGTTTGTAACCCGCGCGCGCCATCTTTTGCAGTGTCAGGGATGCTCCCGGTCTGTTTTGTCAGGGATGCTCCCGGTCTGTACCACTGGAAACGGTCCGGGTTTTGCTTTTTGACGGGTGTCAGCTTGCTAGCCGCGCTCGACCATGAAATTTGTTCATTAGCCTTTTGCTGCTGGCTACTTTCAAAACCCAATCGCTTAGGATACAATAGCAGATGCCAACGGTTCTGCGCTTCGAAGGGCTGCGGGCAGTCGTTTACCCGAACGATCACCGGCCAGCGCACGTACATGTGATCGGAAGGGGTTGTGAAGCGCTCTTTAATCTAGAAGGTCCGGGAGGACTTATAGATCTTCGAGAGAACTATGGGTTTTCACGGCGTGAAATCAGGCGCATCGGAAACGTGCTGACGAATCACCAGGCCGAGCTCCGGGCCGCATGGGAGAGCATTCATGGCAATATCTAACCACTTCGAAGCAGGGAATCGGCGGGCGAAGGAACTGCAGTCTTCGGTTCCCAGAGCTCTTGCGGCCCACTACGACCGCACTAGCGACCGCATTGTTGTGCGCCTCAGCTCCGGCCTGGATGTTAGCTTCTCGTCCCGCGATGCACAGGGCTTGGAGCACGCCCGGCCATCACAGCTCGAACCGATCGAGATCAGTCCGTCGGGCTTCGGCATTCACTTCCCCAAACTGGATGCAGACATCTACCTTCCTGGCCTATTGGAAGGTTTTCTCGGCTCAAAAAGGTGGATGGCATCGAGGCTCGGCCAGATCGGAGGCAAGTCCAGAAGCTCGGCGAAGCGCGCCGCCGCCAAAGTCAACGGCAGACGAGGAGGGCGGCCAAAGAAAGTCGTCTGAAGCACTTCCCGCAGAACAATCATTCAATCGAAAATCATCAATTAACAATCTAAAATGCTTTGAGGAGTTTTCCAATGCGTGAAGTTGTCATCGCCTCTTCCGTTCGCACGCCCGTGGGACGCGCCTTTAAAGGCACGCTCCGCGCCACCCGTCCCGATGAACTTGCCGCGGTCGCGATCAAGGGCGCGCTCGAACGCGTGCCCCAGGTCGACGCCAGGGAAATCGAAGACGTCATCCTGGGCTGCGCCATGCCTGAGGCGGAACAAGGCATGAACGTAGCTCGCATCGCCTCGCTACGCGCCGGCTTGCCAGTCGAAGTCTCGGCGCTCACCATCAACCGCTTCTGCTCGTCCGGCTTGCAGGCCATTGCCATGGCGGCCGAACGCATCATGAGCGGTGGGGCGGAGATCATCGTTGCGGGTGGCACGGAATCCATGTCGATGATTCCCATGGGCGGCCACAAAATCTCGCCCAATCCCTGGCTGGTGGACCATTATCCCGACGCGTATCTTTCCATGGGTCTGACTGCGGAGAGGTTGGCGCAGCGTTTCGGCATCACGCGCGAAGCCGCCGACGAATTCTCGTACCGCAGCCATCAGAAGGCGTTGGCCGCAATTCAGGCGGGCAAGTTTGCCGACGAAACCGTCGCTGTGCCTGTAAGCTTCACGACACCTAATGGCTCGAAACCAAAGCGCCAAGAGATCACCTTCAATGTGGACGAGGGCCCGCGCGCCGATACTTCACTCGAAGCCCTGCTCTCGCTGAAGCCGGCTTTTCACGCAAAGGGCACAGTAACCGCGGGCAATTCGTCGCAGATGTCTGACGGCGCCGCCGCTTCCGTGGTCATGTCCGCCGACCGCGCCCAGCAGTTGGGCCTCAAGCCGCTGGCGCGGTATGTTTCGTTCGCTACTGCCGGATACAAGCCTGAAGAAATGGGATTGGGGCCGGTGTTCGCAATTCCGAAGGCGCTTAAGATGGCTGGGCTCAAGTTGTCGGATATCGACGTAATTGAATTGAACGAAGCCTTCGCTGCGCAGTCGTTGGCTGTGATCCAAGAAGCAGGGCTCGATCCCGAGCGCGTGGATCCCAACGGCGGCGCGGTTGCGCTCGGACATCCGCTGGGCTGCACCGGAGCCAAGCTGACGGCTGCGATCATTCGCGAAATGAAGCGCCGCAACGCGAGATACGGGATGGTGACCATGTGCGTCGGCGGCGGCATGGGCGCAGCGGGGATTTTCGAGAACCTGGCCTAAATCAAAGGCGTTACACAGAGGACACAAAGGTACACAAAGGAAAGCCGGGACAGCTAGGTTTTCCTTTGTGAACCTTCGTGTCCTTTGTGCTTCATGCTTTTTCTTTGCGGTTGTGATATCTGACCTAGCAGTGGCTGGTTTGATCGAAGACTATTGTTCCCAGAGGTCAAGCCATGGCCACCGCACCAATTCGAAGAATCTCCGCTAACGAAGTCAGCCACTCAATCATCGGCGCGCAATGAGAGTTCACACTGAACTCGGTCCGGGCCTGCTCGAAAGCACCTACACGGCCTGTCTCCAGTACGAACTCGGTCAGGCTGGGCTTCGGTCAGCAACCCAAGTCGGATTGCCGGTCGTGTACCACGGAGTCAAGCTAGAGCTGGGATACCGCATCGACTTGCTGGTTGAGGAGTTGGTTATCGTGGAGATCAAGTCAGTTGACGCCGTATCGCCGGTACATCAAGCTCAGCTACTTTCGTACCTTAAGCTCAGTGGTAAATCCATCGGGCTGCTTATAAACTTCAATGTTGTGCATTTGAAGGATGGCATTCGACGCTTCGTAAACGGCACTGAATGGAAATAACGAAAACCAAGGCATCAACCACAAAGGACACGCAGGTCCACAAAGGTTCTTGTGCTGACTTTCCTTTGTGTAGCTTCGTGTCCTTTGTGGTTAAAAGGGGTTGACTGAACATGGCAACATCAGCAGTTCCGCAAACCAGAATCTCTGGCGGCAGCTTTCTTCTTGAAGAACGCAAGCCCGACGACATCTTCACGCCTGAAGATTTCACCGAGCAGCACCTGCTCATCGCGCAGACGGCGGAGGAATTTGCTACCAACGAGATTGTTCCCAATGTCGAGAAGATCGAACACAAGGACTTTTCGATCACGCGACAGCTGTTGAAAAAAGCCGGCGAACTCGGGCTCAGTTCAGCCGAGATCCCGGAAGCCTACGGCGGTCTTGAGATGGACAAAGTCACCGCCGCCGTGATCGCCGACCGCATCGCGAAATATGCTGGGTTCGCGACTACATGGGGCGGACACACCGGCATTGGCACGCTGCCCATCGTCTATTTCGGCACCGAAGAGCAAAAGAAAAAATACCTGCCGCGGCTGGCTGCAGGCGAGATCGTCGGTGCCTATGCTTTATCGGAAGCTTCTTCCGGATCGGACGCGCTCAACTGCCGCGCTCGCGCCGAACTCTCGAAAGACGGTAAGCATTACATCCTCAACGGCGAGAAAATGTGGATCACCAATGCCGGTTTCGCCGACTTATTCACTGTCTTCGCCAAAGTTGATGGAGAAAAGTTCACGGCGTTTCTCGTCGAGAAATCTTTCCCCGGATTCTCCGTCGGCGCGGAAGAGCATAAGATGGGCATCCGCGGATCCTCCACCTGCCCCATCATTTTGAACGACTGCAAGGTCCCGGCCGAGAACGTGCTCGGCGAAATTGGCAAGGGCCATGTCATCGCCTTCAATATTCTGAACGTCGGCCGATTCAAGCTGGGCGCCATGTGCGTCGGTGGTGCGCGCCTGTCGCTGGAGAACGCCATTGGTTACGCCAAGCAGCGCAAGGCGTTCGGCAAGGTGATCGCGGACTTCGGCCTGGTTCGCGAGAAGCTGGCTAATATGGCAGTCGGTGTCTACACCGGAGAGGCTCTGGTCTACCGCACCGTCGGCATGATGGACGTCGCGCTCTCCGAAGTCGACAAGACCGCAGCCGACGCGGCGAAAGAAACCCGCAAAGCCATCGAGGAATACGCGGTCGAGTGCTCGATTATAAAAGTCTGGGGCTCCGAGATGGTCGACTATGTAGTTGATGAGACGGTGCAGATTTACGGCGGCTACGGCTTTGTCGAAGAGTATCCCGCCGAGCGCGCCTACCGCGATGCGCGCATCAACCGCATTTTCGAAGGCACCAACGAAATCAACCGGCTCATCATCACCGGATTTCTGCTGAAGCGCGCGATGTCGGGCCAGTTGCCGCTCATGCCGGCGATCAAGAAACTGATGGATGAAGTTTTGTCCGGACCTTCGATTGCCGAAGAATTTGAAGGCCCGCTGGCCGAAGAACGCAAGCTGGTTATGTCGGCCAAGAAGCTTGGCTTGTTTGTCGCCGGAGCGGCTACGCAGAAATACATGCAGGCGATTCAGGATCAGCAAGAGGTCATGGGAGCGATTGCCGACATGGTCATCGAGACCTACGCCATGGAGTCCGCCTTATTGCGCGCCCAGAAGATTGCCGAACGCAATGGAGAGAGCGCAGCTTCGCTGCCTATTGCGATGACTCGCGTTTATCTTTCCCAGGCGATGGAGAAGATCGAAGCCGCAGCTAGAAAAGTAATCGCAGCGGTAGCCGACGGCGATATGCTACGCACGCAGTTAGCGATTTTGCGCCGGCTGGCGAAGCATGAGCCATTCAACACGATTGAGTTACGCCAGCACATCGCACAGAAAGTGATTGAGCGGGGAAAGTACACCCTGGCGTAAGCGCACGTTCGCCACAAAGACACGGAGACAGAGAGAAAACTTGCAGATTTGTCAGGGTGGATATTTGCATTCTCGTTGTCAATTGCGGACTTTGTTCCGCTAGGCGCACAACTAGTAGTCGAGAAAACCGAGGACTCGCCCAATGCCTGTAGGAACATTCACTGCTGTCTTGCACAAGGAAGGCGAACTCTACGTCGCCGACTGCCCCGAAGTGGGCACCGTAAGCCAAGGCAAAACTGTCGAAGAAGCGGTCGCCAACCTTCAAGAAGCCACCGAATTGTACTTGGAAGAATTTCCGCCCGTGGACTACGGCCGTCCGTTCCTCACCGTATTCGAGGCCCGATTTGCCTAGACTGCCTCGCGTCTCTGGCGCGCAGGCAGTCCGCGCTATGGAAAAGCCAGGCTTCGCTCAAGTCCGCCAACGTGGAAGCCATGTTGTACTCAACCGGTCAGACGCCTCCGGGACAAGCGGTTGCGTCATTCCGTCCATCCCGAATTAGCGACCGGTACACTGCGCGGCATCTTGAAGCAAGCTGGTGTATCACTCGAGCTAGTTCGTCGAGAAAATCTAGCAGTATCAACAGCAATGATGTTGAAATCTCGAGGATGCCCCCCACACGATATCACGCGGTATTTTTCAGCCTCTCCATCACGCTCTGGATCAGCTCTTTCGCGTCGGTCAGATTCTTCATTACCATCTGAATATCCATCACCGGCTTGCCGGGCCAGCGCTGGCTTTGGCAATAAACGCCGTGTTGGCCGACCAAAGCCATGGCGTCAGTGATCATGTCCATGGTGACCGCCAGAACGTCCGCGCGGTACGCCCATCATGGTTTCGTAGTGTTCCAGTTCTTCCTGCTTCTCATCGAATACCGGCATGATGAGATTGTAACGGCTGTCTGGCATGGCGCATAATGTGGGGCTCGCTCTCCAAATCCTCAATCTGTATGTCAAAGCACATAGTAATTGGCAGTTGGCATTTGGCCCGCCAGGGTTCGAGTGGAACCCATCGCGGAACCAGGTACTAAATGCCAAGAGCCATGCATTTCGGAAGGGCATGGCTTCAGCCGTGCCGTTTAGCTTGGGAAATCTCGGGCTTTAGCCCCTGAGGGACGTGACTCCGAACGTCAGATCGTAGATTTGGATGCTGGCAAAACGGCGGATGTGATCTCGCATGCAAGCCAAACCCAAAAGGTGAGCTTTCCAAACCGGGCGAACATGCGTCTCAGAAGACGCGACGGAAGCTGGAGTCGTGACCATGCGCAACTTTGATTCTAGGTTGACCCCGCTGCACAACACAAATTTGGGATAAAGTTAACGCATGGACATACGTGCATGCGCAAATGTCAAACTGATGGGGAGGGACCTTTATGGAATTACGAGAGAGTCCGACGTTTCCGCCAAGACCGATCGTCGGCAACCGAGTGTGGACCGTACGTGGGTATGCCAACCACGGACCGGTTGATGGTCCAAAGGTTGACATCGCTCCGAATCAGGGCGGGACGATAACGGACACCCAAAAGCCCTACTACACAATGGATCACCTGCTGTATACGGTGCGATGGGACAACGGTCAGGTGTCAAAGCACTATTATAGAGAGCTTTTCTGTATTGGACGGTTTCAAAATCGAACAGAATTTGAACAGGCAATCAAACCGGCCGGAGCCGTGGAAGTCACTGTAGGGCCGGCTGGTGGATTCCGTCACGTCCGATTTGAGGTCGAATATGACGGGAAGCATCAGGCAATCGAGCTAGATGATCGGGGCTTCTGGCTAGAATGCGTTGAGGCAATAGTCAAGAAAACCGGATGCACCATCTCCACGACTAAGTTGCCAGGAAAAAAGAAGTAGAGCGAAGTGGGTGTGGCGACTACACCAACGCAGAACCTTTCAGTCACCACGGCAAGAGGTGAGCTTTCCAAACCGCAGTGTTATCCTGTTCCCGCTGGCAGAGCCCTGCTTGACCAGTCCCCATGCTGCAAAAGCGCATTGACGATCAGCCCAGCATCTCGCCGGAGATGGTCCGTGAAGCGCAGCAGATTCTGCATCAGCATCTCAAGCGCGTCGGCCTGAAGAACACTACGCAGCGGGACACCATCCTGCGAACCTTTTTGGAAACACGCGAGCACCTTTCCACTAACGAACTGCACCGGCTGGTACAAAAGAAAGACGCACGCATCGGTTTCACCACCGTCTACCGCACTCTGAAATTGCTTGCGGAATGCGGCTTGGCCAGCGAAGTTGCCTTTCATGATGGCATTGCCCGCTACGAGCACCAGTACAACCGCCGCAGCCACCATCACATGGTGTGCACCGGATGTGGCAGTTCAGTGGAATTTTTCTCGCCGGAGGTGGACGGCCTGGAGCAGGAGATCGGGAAAAAATACCGCTACGCTACGACCCGCCACACCTTTCAGATTTACGGAGTGTGCGAGGATTGCCGCAAGAAAAACCCTACGCGCCGCCTCGCCTGAGAACTCATGTCCATTCCCTGCCCACAATGTCACGCCGAAATGCCCGATAATGTTGTCTTTTGTCCCGGCTGCGGCCGCCGAATGTGGGTCCCCGGCCAGGAGCCAAGTCAGCCCAGTCCCCCGCGAATTAGAACCCCGGTCGAGACCGTGCCCGCCGTCCGGCCGCCGGCGAGCATTCCCGTCCGGCGCAAGGACAATCTCATCGCGGCAGCAGCTTACGTCACCATCATCCCCGCAATTTTCTTCGTGCTGGCCGAGCCCTTCAAGCACAACCGTTTTGTCCGATTTCACTCCTTCCAGTCGATCTTCCTCGCGGCCGCTACAATCGTGGCCGCAATCGCCATGCGCATCTTATATTCCGTGCTCGCCTTGATTCCCGGGTTCGGGTACCTGCTGGCATGGCTGGCGTCGGCGGTAGTTTTACTGGGCTGGATGATTCTCTGGCTGGTGCTCGTGGTGAAGGCCTTGCAGGGCGAAACCTTCAGGCTGCCTTGGATCGGAAATCTCGCTGAAAAAGTCTAAAGCATTCGAATGATGGAGGACGGGCGTCTCGCCAGTTCCCCCCCACCTACGGCAGACCGAATGCATACAAGGAACTACCCGCGGCGATGGCAATGTACTGCTTTCCATCAATGGCGTAGGCCATCGGCGAGGCGTAGACTGCTCCCCCCATTTGAAAATGCCAAAGAGCCTTTCCCGACGCCGCATCCAGTGCTATGAAATTTCCTTCCGCATCGCCGGTGAACAAGAGTCCGCCGGCGGTCGAGAGCACGCCTGACCATGTGGGGGAGAGATGGCGAAACTCCCACTTGACCTGGCCAGTCGCGGGATCGATGGCGCGAAGCGCACCCCAGTAGGGCTCCGCTTTATCGGAAGGGAAATAGGCGCTGCCATAATAAGCATGGCCCACCTCATACGGCTGTGGCGCCGTGCTGAAAATGTCGCACTGCTCGCGCGCGGTCACATAAAAAAGCCCAGTTCGCGAGTCGAAGCTCGGGGACATCCAATTCGTGGCCCCGAGCGCCCCGGGGCAAACCGTTCGTCCCTCAGGCGTCGGCGAACTCTGCTTGTTAGGGACTGGGCGGCCCTCCGCATCTTTGCTATCGCTCCAGGTGGTCCGGCCATAAGTATTGGCTGAAAGCAGTTTTCCGGTGGTGCGATCCAGCAGGTAGAAAAAGCCGTTGCGATTGGCTTGCGCGATCAGATGTTTATCGCCGGAATCAATCATGATCGGCACCTGGGTAGCGTCCCAATCGTGTTCGTCGTGCTTGGTGAACTGGAAATACCAGTTCAGTTTTCCGGTGTCTGCATCGAGAGCGAGCAGGGAATTGCTGTAAAGGTTGTCGCCGGCGCGTCCTTCACCGCGATTGGAAGGTGAAGGATTGCCCGTCGGCCAAAACAGTTGGTTGGTACCCGGATCATACACACCGGTAACCCACGCGGGCGCGCCGCCGATTTTCCACGAATCGCCTTCCCAGGTTTCATGACCCGGCTCCCCGGGACCGGGCACGGTATAGAAGCGCCACTTTCGCTGCCCAGTGTCCGCATCGTAGGCATCGATGAAGCCGCGAATGCCATATTCGCCGCCAGAGACACCGAGAATGACAAGGTTTTTCACGACCAGCGGCGCGAGTGTAAAGCTGTAGCCTTGTTTGTAGTCGACCGCCAGCGCATCCCAAATGACATTTCCAGTCTTTGCGTCGAGCGCAATCACATGGGCATCGAGCGTGCCGAGAAACACTTTGTCATGCAAAATAGCGAGGCCGCGATTCACCCGGCCGCAGCACGGCCGAATATCAGAGGGCAGTTGATGCTGGTACATCCAGATTGGCCTGCCGGTGCGGGCATCGAGTGCGAATGCGCGATCGTCCTGGCCGGTCGCATAGAGGATGCCGTCCGCAACCAGCGGCGTGGTTTCAAATTTTCCTGTGGCCGCGGTTTGATAAACCCACTTCGCGGCCAGCGAATTCGCGTTCGCCGTGTTCACCTGATCCAAAAAACTGAAGCGGCGGCCAGCGTAGTCGCCGGAGTACGTCAGCCAGTTCTGCGGCTCCTTCGAAGAATTGATCAGCCGCTCGAATGTGACCTGGGCGTGCGTTTCGACAACCATGCCGCCGACGATCAGCAACAACATGCAAATGCCCGGCAGCTTGTTCATTGTCGGCGCTCTCATTTCGTTGCCACGCTCAGCAGGTAAGCGACGATGTCGTCCAAATCCTGATCGCTTAAAATAGTCGGGTTGTAGACTGGCATCAGGGATTTGCGGCTGGTCTGCGATCGAACGCAGTTTGTCTTTCTCGAACAAGTGGATGCGCTCGGCTGTGTCCATCATTTGCAGACTGAATTGGTCCTCGTTCAGAGTGACGCCCTTGATCTGCTGTCCATCGGCAGTCACGACCGTGACGGTTTCATATTCCTGGGCAAACTCTTTGGTGGATTCGGTGAGCCCCCAGGCCAGCCGCTGGCTGGGGCTGCGAACTGACTCGACCAGGGATTCCACGGTCCGCGCCGCGCCCACCGCGCTCAGGTCCGGACCGAGCCTGCCTCCCTTGCCTTCTACCATGTGACAGGATGAACAGTTGGCGTCGCCATAAAAGAGTTCTTTGCCGTGGGCAGCATTTCCCATGGGCTTCGCCGGCGCCTGTACCTGGACGCTCCGCAAATACGCGATAATCTGCCAAATCTCTTCGTCAGTCATCCCCACCCCTTGCCCGTTGGTTCCGTTGGCGGGCATCACCGTGCCGGGAATTCCCTGGCTGATGTTTTGAAACAAGTCGGCGTCAGAGTCTCCATGACGTTTGTGGGCATGGGTAAGATCCGGACCGCGTCCACCACCGCGTGCTCCCAGCCCGTGGCAGAAAGCACAGTTTATCCGGAACTCAAATTCCCCAGCCTTTGCCGCTTTGGAATCGCCCGAAAATGGATTGCGAATTTCCTCGGCCGGAGTCGAGGAAGCCAACATCGTCACCAGTCCTAGCACGCAAAGCGGAATCCAGGTCAATAGATGCCGCCAAGTCGCGAGTGAAGATGTTTTCTGGCGAGACATCGTCTGCGTTACCATCGCTGACCGACCTGGAGAATTTTTCCCACTGGGATTGCGCGCATAATAGCACAGCGTTCGCCGGTATTTTTCCCACAATGGCGCAACGTCTGCTGAGTCAAACCCGAAGTCAAAGACGGCGGACAGGAGTGTCCGCCCTACATTTTTGAGATTAGAGGCGAAGCCCGATCCTACGCGTACACATCCACGATCGCCCCGGACCATTGCGTTAGCGAGTCACCGGAATTGGCTCCCAGGTCCACTGGCAAAGCCGGCGGTATATCGGTGGCGGGGCTGAGGCTGGCGATGGGCTGGACATCCGGCTGAAACGCTGTGAATGCTTGCACCGCAATCGCCGCGCTGCCCGACGATGACACATCCGACGAGTTCTGCGCCTTGGCTTTCTGCGCGTCATCTTGCAAGTTACTTTGTACTCGAGGTTCTTCCAGGTTCATCAAAGAAGGCTCGTCCACGAAAGGAATCGGGCTGATTGCTGTCACGCTCATGATTGCGCTCCCTTTGATTTGGTGCTGCCGAGCCTGGCTACCAGCACCATCTCACTGCCTAGAATGCTCACCTTCAGGATAGGAGTCAGGCTGGCAAACCCCTAGGTTTTTCGCCCATCTGCCCAATCCCCGGTTCCAACCGGCGATTACCCGTGGCCGCCGCGCGACCTCGCCGAGCCTCGACCAGTCAAAACTTGTCTTTCCTTTTCAACTACTTACACTCCATCCAATGCGCCAATCCACCGCTAAACCCTGATTTTGCGCCTTTCATTGGGTTCTGCGTGTCATCACGCCATCGCTGTTAATAAGATAGTGACACTACGAAACCCAGGGAGAGGTCCATCGAGAAACCTTTTCCATTTGAGCCGAAGGCTCGAGCAGGGAAATCAGGGAGTGAAGGTCAACAGGGGTGGGCTCTACAGGTTCAACCGTTCTTGGAATTGGATTTGAAGATTCTTCCAGGGAAAGTGGCGGATGCCTGACTTGCCACAATCCCCTGCAGTGGAAAGCGAGAGGACATGCACAAGCCAGTCAAATATGTAGAAAAAGCAGTGACCGTCGCCGCCACAGGCGTATGGGCGGTGTTTGAGCGGGTTAACCGGATCAAGCAGAACCCGTCGCCCAGGCCCAAGTGGTCGGACAAGCCGCTGCTCAAGTCGTACGAGAAGACCAAGCCTCCGCTGGGCTGGCCGCGCACTACCGACTCATTGTGTCCAAGGTGTGTGCCCGAAATTCGCCAGCAGATTCTCGATGGCAAGCTGCCGGTTGAAGTCCTCTCCAACGAAAAAGTCGGCGAGATCAAAGCCCAGATCATCGAGCGCGATGGCAAAATCCTGATGGTCAAGGATTGCGAAAAGCACGGCCACTTCGAAGATGTGATGTCGATCGACACCGAGTTCTCGCGCCACCTCGAAGAAGTCTTTCCCGGCCGCGATATCGCCGCCCACAACGATGAAAAGCTCCACCACCACGGCTCGAGCACGGTGAAGTACGGACGCGGTTCCGTCCTCACCATCGATCTCACCAACCGCTGCAATATGATGTGCGACCCCTGTTTCATGGACGCCAACCAGGTCGGCTTTGTGCACGAGTTGAGCTGGGAAGACATCAAGACCATGCTCGACAACGCCATCACCATTAAGCCGCGCCGGCAGATGTCGGTCCAGTTCTCCGGCGGCGAGCCAACTCTTTCACCCTACTTCCTGGATGCCGTTCGCTATGCCCGCAAGGTCGGATACAACAGCGTGCAGGCCGCAACCAACGGAATTGAATTCGCCAAGAGCTTGGAATTCGCCCAGCAAGCCGCTGAAGCCGGCATGCGCTACGCCTATCTGCAATTCGACGGAATCGGAAATGCAGCCAACGCCCATCGCAAGGTCGGCAACCTATTCGACGTGAAGCTGAAGGCCATCGAAAATCTCCACACCGCCGGAGTAGAAATCGTCCCGGTCGTGACCATCGTGAACGGCATCAACAACGAGCAGGTTGGACGCATCATCAAGTTCGCTCTCGACAATCCCAAGCGCATCGGATTCCTGTCATTCCAGCCCGTCAGCTTCACCGGCCGCGACGAAGCCGTCACCGACGACCGCCGCGAAGCCCAGCGTTACACGCTTTCCCACCTGGCTCACGACGTGAAAAATCAAACCGGCTTGGGCGAGCCCGCTCGCGACTGGTTCCCCATCTCCTTTATGGGAACCTTCAGCGACTGGGGTGACCTGATGCACGCCGAGGACAAAAACAACGACTGGGGTCAATTGTCCTGTGGCTGTCATCCCAATTGCGGCACAGGAATGGCGGTGATGATCGATAAGGAAACCAAAGAGGCAGTTCCGGTTACCGCTTTCTTGAAAGGCGATCAACTCGCTAAAGATATTCAGAAGGTGAATGATGCGGCGCGAGGAAAGTTCCTCACTGGTTTCGGAATGGCCCTTTGCCTGATGAAGAATTACGATCCCTTCCAGTCGCCGACGCATTTCAAGCTGCTTGACCTGCTGCGGAAGTTTGATAAGAACTACAACGTTACCGGAAAGAATTACGGGAAGGTCGGTCCCGACCGCACCATCGACGACGTAATGAAGCGCCGCCAGGACCGCTGGAATTTCCTGTTCATCGCCGGCATGTGGTTTCAGGATCTGTTCAATTACGATTTCCGCCGCACCGAGCAGTGCATTATTCCTTACGCCACGCAGGAAGGCGAGATTTCGTTCTGCGCTTACAACACCGGCGTAGGCTGGCGGAACATCATCGAGAAGATGCACATGACCGCAACCCTCACCAAGTGGTACGAGGAGCACGGCCGGCATGAGATCTTTGCCGGCGGCAAGAATGTGCAGATGGAATCCACCGCCCATTCTCTGTTGCTCAAGGATGAGCTGGTTACCAACGAAGAGCAGCATGATCTCGACAAGCTGGGCATTGCCAAGAACTCTCGTGAAGAAAAGTTGCGGGCGCGCGATGCGAAGCAGCAAGCCGACGGTAACGGTAAGCCGCGGGGTCCGCAGAAGGACGATGCGGCTTACAACGCCCGCATGGCCGCTCTCTATCGCGAAGTAGTGTTGCAGGAAAAGCCGGTGGTCACGGAAAACGGCTTCATTCCCCTGGGAGCCTTGACCGCTTCCAAGCCTAAGTTGGATATCGGTGAGCCGGTCTTGGGGGATTAAGTTTTTTTGGAAAGGCTTTCGATTCAGAAGGCACTGCGAAACAAAGAACAAAGATAAAAGATAAAAGAGATCGACGAAGGCCGTCAGTTTGTGACGGCCTTTTCTTAATGGCAACGTTCTCTTGGACGGGTAAGGGTTCCATGACGACGCCGTCAGCGCGCTGTAACTCCGAATTTTGCGGTGCCTCAATACCAGACAAAAATGGTTTTTGTCTTGACATTTGTCGGAATGGGACGACAATTGCTACAAGGATTGTTGAATCGTTGAGCGTCTCCTGACGGCATGGAATCCAGGAGCGGCTCTTGGCACTTCGAGGGGGAGTGCGGCAATTTTGCCGTTACAGGATACCTCTGCGAAGTGGAGTGCAGAATGCATTTCTCGCTCGTCTTCGGGTTTTTTTTGCTGGGATGCGGTCTTGGTTCGCTGGCGACAGCGGCGCTCTATTTAACCCAGCTTAAAAAGGTCAAAACTGATCTTCATACTGCCCGCCCTCCTGGATCGCGAAACAACGCCCAAGGCTCCTCGGATGCGCCCAACCGGGAACATGAAGAGAGGTCCGCGTGACTCATTACCCACTCGCATTTCTTCCCTTCCAGCGTGACCGTCCACGCGTGAACCGTGAATCGCGTCCCCCAGAGGTTCCTCAATATGAGTAGCGCGAATTCACCTGCTCCCGGAACTGCCGAATCCATCGCTGGTGTGCTGCTGGTCTCCCACGATGCCGTCGCCATCGAGCAACTCAGTGAATCGATGCAAAAATTGGCCATGTCTCCGGAGGTATGCGCGGAGGTTTCCAGCGCCCTGGATTTGCTGAACCGGCGCAAGTTCGAAGCAGTAATTGTTGATCTGCAGGCTGGAGACCAGGCTAACGCCGTGGCAGAAAAAGTGCGGCTGTCTCCCGCCAATCGAACCGCCGTGATCTTCGCCATCAGCAACAGCGACGCGGAAACCGCTAGCGCGTTCAAGGCGGGTGCCAACTTTGTGCTCAGGAGGCCTCTCTCCCCGATTTCGATCGATCGAAATTTGAAGGTTGCCTATGGTTTGATCGTTCGCGAACGCCGCCGCTACTTTCGCTGCCCAGTTGAGACTCCGGCCAGGATTTCCGGCCCCACCAACCCCGAAATTCATGGCAAGACGCTGAACATCAGCGAAGGTGGAATCGCAATCACAACCCGGGAGACACTAGGCGCCGGGGTCAAGGTGCAAGTCGAATTCACTCTTCCGGACGGTGCCTTCCAGTTCGCGGCCGAGGCGGCAGTGTGCTGGTCCAAAGATAATTATCTCGGATTGCAGTTCATCTCCCTCTCTCCGCAACTGGCTTCCGAATTACAAGAGTGGCTGGCGCGCCGCCTGGAAGAAAGTCTTCCCGCATCCGTCGCCGACAAATTCCGCAAACTCGAACACCCGGTAACGTGATCTGTTTGTCTGCGCCCCGGAATCCGCGCGGCAAGCCCATTTCTCACGCAAACTCAATCCCTTTTGATACTCTGCATACACTATGCGCCTTCACCAAAGCCTGCTTTTCGTAGTCACTGTAGCCGCTGCAGTTTTTGCCCAAAACCCGAAACCAGTCACTGACCGCGTGGCCGCGCAGAACGCGCTTTTCGAAGAGCAGTATGAAACCGATCTGCGCAACTTTCCCGAGCGCGCCACCGCCTACGGTGACTACCGCTACAACGACAAACTGGCCGAATATTCACTCGCCGCCATTACTCAGCGCCACCAGACTGACGAAGGCTTCCTCGCCCGGCTTGAAGCCATCCCAACCACTGGCTTCTCCGACCAGGATCAACTCTCGCACGACTTGCTCGCTCGCGTGCTGCAGCAGCGCATCGCCGACTTCGACCTGAAAGAGTACGAGATGCCCATCAACCAGCAGAACGGCATCCACACCAGCCTCGCCGACCTACCGCTCTCCGTCCCCTTCGATTCCGTCAAGCACTACGAGGACTACATCGCCCGTCTTCACCAGATCCCTCGCGTCCTCAACCAGACCACGGAAGTGCTTCGCGCCGGCATGAAAGACAAGCTCATGCCCGTGCGATTCCTGCTGGAGAAACTCCCCGTCCAATGTCAGGGCATCATCGACGCTGACCCATTTCTTCAGCCGACAAAAAAGTATCCCGCGGACATTTCCGTCGAGGACCAGAAGCGCCTGACCCAGCAGATCACCGACGCCATCAATAGCGACGTCGTCCCCGCCTACAAAACATTCGCTGTTTTCCTGCGCACGGAATACGCGCCCCAGGGCCGCACCACGCTCGCCGTCACTTCTCTGCCAGATGGCGAGAAGCGTTACCAGAATGACATCTACGCCCGCACCACCACGCACATGACGCCGGACGAAATCCACCAACTTGGCTTGCGCGAGATCGATCGCATTGAGGCGGAGATGACCGCCATCGCTAAGAAAGAGGGTTTCGCGGACTTAGCCTCATTCCGCGCCTCGCTCAAAACCAATCCCAAATACATCCCCACCTCGGCGGAACAGATCCTCGATGATTTCCGCCACTACATTGCCCAGATGGAGCCAAAACTTCCCCAGCTCTTCACCTTGCTTCCGAAATCGCCGGTCACGGTGGAAGCCATCCCCTCTTTCCAAGCCGCTGCTGCCACCCACTACGTTACCGGAACTCCGGACGGCAAGCGCCCCGGCCGCGTCGTCGTCGCCACTTCCAACTTCGCTCAGCGCTCGCTGATCGACGACGAGGCCATCGCCTACCATGAAGGCATCCCCGGACATCACATGCAGCTATCCGTGCAGCAGCAGCTCACCGGCTTGCCCAAATTCCGTCTCCATAGTCTCGGCTTCAACGCCTACATCGAAGGCTGGGCTCTCTACGCCGAACAACTCGGCAAAGAAGTCGGCTTCTACCAGGATCCCGTTTCCGACTACGGCCGTCTATCCTCCGAACTGTTCCGCGCCGTACGCCTGGTCGTCGACACCGGAATCCACTCGAAAGGATGGACCCGCGACCAAGTCGTCGATTTCTTCCGTAAGTCCGGCGCCATCGACGAACCCAGCATCCAGTCCGAAACCGACCGCTACATCGCCTGGCCCGCCCAAGCCCTGAGTTACAAGCTCGGCCAGCTTAAGTTCCGCGAACTCCGCGACCGCGCCCACAAAGAATTGGGTCCCAAATTCGACATCCGCACTTTTCACGACGAAATGCTCGACGGCGGAACTCTCCCCCTCGATCTCCTCGACGCTCGCACCGATAAATGGATTGCCCAACAAAAGTCAAAATGATGGGACACTTGGCGCCGATTGTGGGTAGAACAGCGCTTTCAGTGCATGAGAACTAGAATTTCGACGACGCGATTGAACAAAACTGCGAGTCTGCAGCCGCGAAGCGTCGCAATAATGCAGCCCACACCCTTCTAGCAAATGTATTGCCCCACCCTGGTGAAGCGGCGGACGAAAGCCACATGCGACATCTCTCCGGTCTCTGGCTCCTCCTCGCCCTCTTCACTATTTTCGACCACCGAGAAGTGAACGTAGTCATAGATGTCAACATCTTCCACTTTAACCCGCAATCCGGTTACATCTCCGCAGATATCGCCCACCGCAAGTTGAAAATCATCTCTCATCTCTCACCTCCGGTTTGTGTTGGAATATGATATGAAGTCTGCCGGGGACAGGCTGGGGCCCCGAAAAATTTCGGGGCCCCACGCACTGCGTCAGCCTTGTTGTCTAAGCTGACATCGCTCGACGCTGCGACCGGGTCTCGCGGATCGAGGCCACCCCGCGGCGAATGTTCAGCCAACCGTTCTCCTGAAAAAGATGGAAAAGGTCATAGCTGTACGGAACCTCGCCGGTGATGATCTCTTCTTTCCCTTGTTCATCGGTCACCGCGAAGGCAACCTGCACGGGTTCATCCGGAGAATTTTGCTTGGTAAAATGGACGAGTTTAACGTTCAGGGTTGGTTGCTCCTGAGTTTGCATTGGCATTATTTTTTCTCCTTCGTCCCTTGTTGGGTACTGAGTTTCACCCTAGAAACAATCGCTGGACAAGTCAAGGCAACCGGCCAACATTTTTGTAAAGAGTTGTCATCAACGATGACAATTTTTCATAGTCCTTTTCTGTGGGCATAAAACGCGTGTTTGCGAGCCCAAAGACGCAAACGGAGAATTATTGATGGCAACCGGGCAATTTTTTCACTTCGCTTTTCTCTGAATAGTTCGTGCAAGTACGGTTTCGACCCGAGCCCGCATACAGTCTTCCCTGTAGTTTCTATCGCAAAACGTACAGTCGCGTACTCAGTTCCGGAGATGAACTAAGTTCACAGGCCGCTGCGGAGCCTTTGGATTCGTATCAGGGCATCGCTTCAGCGATGCCGTAGCTGCCGCAAAATCAGTGGCGCCTTCAGGCGCTGCAAAGCCTGCAGATTGATCCACCACGACAATTGCTATTAACCCCCCGTCACATTCACGCTTTTGGCAAGCGGTTTGCTGCTCTTTGCGAATTAACTAACTTTTCGGAGGTTTCATGAACACAAACCAGGAACGACAGACACATTCTTTGCGGTTCCTTACCGTGCTGGTTCTGGCATTTGGAATGGCAATTTTGAGCGCTCAGCTATACGCTGAGCAATCTGCGCCGTCCTCGCCGCCGCAATATCAAACCCAGCAGTCCGGGCAACAATCGCAGCAGCAGCCAGGACAGACCCCCGACCAATCAGCAGCACCGGCACCCGATTCCGCTCAGTCGCAACCAGCCGGAGTCCAGGTCTTCACCGGCACCATCGTGAAATCGGGCGATAAGTACGTGTTTCAAGATTCCAGCGGCGCCACCTACGATATCGACGCCCAGGACCAGGTAAAGCAGTTCGAAGGCAAGAAAGTTCGCGTACGTGGCACTCTCGATCCCAGCACCAAAATGATTCACGTTCAATAGGTCGAGGCTCTACCGAGAATTCAATAGGCCGAAGCTCTACCGAGAAGCCGTCATCCCGAAGGCCCGCGCTTTCACCAGCGGGCCGAGGGATCTCGAAAAGGGTGCCCCACCCATTCACAGTCGAATAAATGCTCCGCCACGCACCTGCATCCTGTGCGGAGGGGACGGGGCGAGAAAGCGTCCGCTCAAGTAACGTCGCCTAAGGAAGTTTCTCCTCGCACGAGTTGACAAACCACCTCAGCCGGGAATAAAGTTTGGCTCCAATTCATCCGACCCCGCAAACCTTCCCGGCAGGAGGCAGGCAATGTGGAAGACGATCAAGCGTGCAATTCTCGTAGCTGCATTCTCGGCAATGCTGCTCGGATTATCCGTCGGACGCGCCCAGGCCTCAGGAGTTAAGACCTATAAAGGCAAATTCTCCGACGGAGCGACCTACCTGATTCAAGTTCCATCCAACTGGAACGGAACCCTGGTTCTGTACAGCCATGGATATGTCGTTCCCGGATTCTCGAATCCAGCCGAGGACGTTGGCGATCCGATCACCGGCGCCTACCTTCTGGCAAACGGCTACGCCTTAGGCGGTTCCTCTTATGCAACCACGGGGTGGGCCATCCAACAGGCGTTGCCGGATCAGATCGAAGTGCTGGACACTTTCAAGACTTTGGTCGGTACGCCCCGCCGAACCATTGCCTGGGGCCATTCGTTAGGCGGGATTATCACCGCGGGCTTGGTGCAGAGATATCCCGAGCGCTTCGATGCGGCGCTGCCCATGTGCGGAGTGGTGGCGGGCAGCGTCGGAACCTGGAACCAGGCGCTGGACTCGGCCTTCGCTTTCGACATACTGCTGGGGGCGGGATCGGGATTGAAAGTGGTGAACATCACCGACCCCGCGAAGAACGTCGATATCGCCGAAGGAATCCTCAACCAGGCACAAAAAACTGCGAAAGGACAGGCGCGGATCGCTCTGTCCGCGGCTCTCGACGACACTCCCGGCTGGTTTGATCCTCTGTCTCCTGAGCCGTCTCCCACGGATTATGTTGCGCAGGAAGCGAATCAGTTTCTCTGGCTTTCGCAAATCGACTTTCCTTTTGCTTTCGACTTTCGGGCCGAACTGGAGCACCGCGCCAAGGGCAATCCGTCGTGGAATAACGGAGTCGATTACGAAAAGCAGCTTAAGGAGTCTGTCGATTATGCCGAGGTCCAGGCGCTCTACCAGAAGGCTGGACTTAATCTGGATACCGATCTTCAGGCAGTGAACGATGCCGCGCGAATCAAGGCGAAAGCATCATCGCTGACTTATCTGGAACACAATATTATTTTTGATGGCGAAATTGATATACCGGTCTTGACCCTGCATACCAAAGGCGACGGTCTAGTCGTGGTTGAAGATGAGACCGCTTACAAGGATGTAGTCGACCGCGAGCATAACGACGCACTCCTGCGGCAAGTGCTTGTGCATCGCGCCGGGCACTGCGAATTTACCCCGGCTGAAACTGTCGTCGCCTTCGGCGCGCTTATTAGCCGTTTGGATACGGGCACGTGGCCCGTGCTTGGGTCGAGCACGTTGAACAAAGCTGCCAAGGCTCTGGGATCGAAGTTCAATGTGTTGTCAGTCAATGGCAAGGAAGTCCACGTGGCCCCCGCATACTTCAAGTTTCAGCCGGCGATATTCTTGCGGCCGTTTGACGCCGGGAAGGACTAAGGGAAAACACCGTTGTCATCCAAAACACCCTTGTCATCCCGAGCAAAGCGAGGGATCTCGGTTCTTGCCTGCGCCGCGATATCCCTTCAAAATGAGGCCGCGCGAGCGTGAACGCGCCTACATTCGCAGCACGCCTGCAGCTTTGATGTTGCTTCTTTTCAGAGCCTGCAAAGCTTGGTTGGCTTGTTCTAGGTCGAAGATTTCCACTTCGGTTTGCAGCGGGACTTGGGCGGCGAGTTCGAGGAACTCGCGCGCGTCCTGACGGGTGCTGTTGGCAACGCTGCGAATCACTCTTTCCTGATAGAGCAGGGAATAATCCAGAGGCGGAATGGAACTCATAGTGATGCCCGCCAACGCGAGGGTTCCGGCTTTGCGCAAAACCCGCAGCGCTTGGGGAATGAGAGCGCCGGCGGGGGCAAAGATAATGGCGGCGTCGAGCAACTGCGGCGGCGTGTCCTCGGCGCTGCCCACCCACGCGGCCGCTAGACGTTGGGCCAGTTCGCGATGGATCGGAGTCCGAGTGAAAACGTAAACCTCGCAGCCCTGGTGACGCGCGAACTGCAACACCAGGTGAGCGGAGGCTCCGAAGCCATAGAGTCCGAGGCGCTCGCCTGTGCGCACGCCGCTCAGCCGGTAGGAACGGTATCCAATAATTCCGGCGCACAGCAGCGGGGCAGCGTTCTCGTCCGAGAATACTTCCGGAATACGATACGCGTAATTTTCGTGGACAACAGTGTACTCGGCGTACCCGCCGTCGACGTGATATCCGGTGAACTGCGCGTGGTCGCAGAGATTCTCCAGGCCTCGACAACAGTAGTCGCATTGATTGTCGGTTGAATGCAGCCATGGGATGCCGACGCGGTCTCCTTCCTTGAAGATGTGCGTTCCGGAACCCAAAGCATCCACAATTCCGACAATCTGGTGGCCGGGCACAACTGGCAGCCGGGGTAATTGCAGATCGCCTTCGACGGTATGCAGATCGGTGTGGCAGAGCCCGCAGTAGCGCACGCGCGCG
The DNA here is from genome assembly GCA_963696635.1 of uncultured Acidobacteriota bacterium. Taxonomy (GTDB): domain Bacteria; phylum Acidobacteriota; class Terriglobia; order Terriglobales; family Acidobacteriaceae; genus JABDBE01. Next base: position 81,342 of record CAVOKX010000009.1, on the reverse strand, counting down.
CGAATTTCTCCCGGCCCCGGAGTTGGCGTGGGCAGCTCTTCGAGACGAAGCGGAGAATCTTCCACGGGTCGCGGATGGTCGAGGCGCATGGCTCGCATAAGTTGATTTTAGCTGGACGGGCGAGCCGCCCGTAACCACACAACCTCATCGCCACACAACCTGTCAATGTGTCTGGAATTTAGACAGCGCCGACAGGCGAAAAATCCTCTAAGTGTCCCGATTTGAAATCGCGGTCGTGCAATCAGTCGAATTAACATTGACATCCATAAACAGCAGCTTCAGAATCGTGGCCTGTTGTTCGATTTTGAGCCGGATTTAAGCTGGAGTTGCCGGTAATCCGGCTTGGGCAGTACCCAGTCAGCGTTACTTATAGCCTTGGGCTTGGTTATCGCAAACCCAAGATTCCTTTAAGGAGGAAAGAAATGCGCAAGATGATTTTTGTCGCCGTGATTGCTGCGGCGAGTGTTGCCTCCGCGCAAGTGCGGCGGGGCGACGGCATTGTTCCGCGTTCGAGCATCGAGAGGCCCGAGGATGTAGGCCGAAGGATGCACACCAACTACATCATCTATGCCCCGAACGGGGTCATTGAGCCGCAATTCAACCCGGGCGGGGAAACACCAGCCTCGCTGGGCTGCGTATACGACGTGGTCTCGACTCCGATCGCCGGATGTCCAATCGCCACAGCGACGGAAGTTCCCACCGGCGGCAGTGGCGTAATTGTGATCGTGGACGCTTATGACTATCCCAGCGCTGCCGCCGACCTGACTACGTTTTCCAGCGACTTTGGATTGCCCGCCCCGAATGTTGCCGTGCAATATGCGAGCGGAAGAAAACCAACCAACGGTTGCCGCAGTGGCTGGCAGCTCGAGGAGTCGCTCGACATCGAATGGGCGCACGCCATGGCGCCCAATGCCCAGATCGTGCTGATGGAAGCGTCTTCGGCCTCGAACAGCGCTTTATATCAGGCAGTAACGGCGGCTAATTCGTACATCGCCTCCCATGGCGGCAAAGGTGAAGTTTCGATGAGCTGGGGCGGCAGTGAGACCAGCAGCGAGACCGGCTCGGACCACTACTTCACTCAGTCGGGTGTGGTCTATTTCGCCTCGGCGGGCGATTCTCCCGGCGTGATTTATCCAAGCTCGTCGGTCAACGTGGTCTCTGCCGGCGGCACCCAAGTGAATCGCAGCGGCGGGAACTATACCAACCAGACCGCATGGAGCGATGGCGGAGGCGGTGCCAGCCGGTATGAGGCGAGACCGTCGTTCCAGAGCAGCATCTCCGGCATCGTGGGCACGAAGCGAGGCACGCCTGATTTCTCTTTCGATTCCAGCGGCGGTTCGCCGGTGGCCGTGTACAACTCGAACTGCTACGGCGGTTGGCTCGAGGTCTACGGTACCAGCGTGGCTTCACCCTCGCTGGCCGGCATCGTCAACAATGCCGGAACCTTCCACACCAGCAGCAACGCCGAGAATACAGAGATTTATGCAAACTACACCAACGCAGCCGACTTCACTGACGTCACTTCCGGCAGTTGCGGCACCCACAGCGCAACCACCGGATGGGATTTCTGCACGGGCGTTGGAGTGGACAAAGGATTCCTTGCCAAGTAAAGCGACACTGCCGTACTTTTGAACTCGAACAGCATGTCGGTCGATGGCGTTCTTTTTTCGTATGGCCCGCTTCTTAGGAGGCGGGCTTTTTCAATCGCGTTGCCTAACGTTGACCGCGTATTGTTTGGCTTTTGCTCTCTTCTGGTTTCTCCGCGCACTCTGCGGCCCTTCTCAGCGATCTCTGCGATTTAAGTCCTTTTATTTGCTGAGTTGAATCAAAACCTTAGAACGCGGAGAACGCCGAGAAGAGCCGCACTGTGCGGAGACAGGAAAACTCTTCCGAGGAATTCTCCGCACGGCGCCGCCCCGCCGCATGGTTCACGGCGGTGGAATCAGGTAAGATACTTCGGCGCTGCTCTGCGCATAAATGAACCGCGAATACCACAGAGGATATAGCCAGGAACTTCATCGCGACATGGAAGCATTGGTCTTCGGACACAGCGGCCCGCCACTGTTGGTGTTTCCAACGTCGATGGGGAAGTTCTTTGAATATGAAGATCGCGGCATGATCGGAGTGCTGGCGCCGAAGATTGAAAGCGGCGAGTTGCAGGTTTTCTGTCCTGACGCGGTGGATACCGAGAGCTGGTACAACAAGAGTGTTCATCCGCGCCAGCGCGTGCTGCGCCATTTGCAGTATGAACGATACATTCTCCACGAATTCCTTCCGTTCCTCCGCTGGAAGAATCAGTCGCCTAAACTGGCCGTGACCGGATGCAGCTTCGGTGGCTACCATGCCGTCAACTTTTCTTTGAAGCATCCCGACGTGGTGACCCATTGCGTGGCCATGAGCGGAGCGTATGACATTCATCAGTTCTTGGATGGTTATTACGATGACGATTGCTATTTCAACTGCCCAGCGGATTATCTGCCCAACATGAATGACGAGTGGTTTGTGAGCCGCTACCGCCAGATGCAGATCGTGCTGGGATCGGCGCACTGGGATATGTGTCTGGATCAGAATGTGAAATTGTCGGCCATGCTGCATCAGAAGGGTGTTCCCCACTGGCTGGACGTGTGGGGCGATAATTTGAAGCACGATTGGCCGTTGTGGGAGCGGATGGCGGGGAAGTACTTTTAGTGCGGCAGATCAACAAGAATGGATGTCATCCCGAGCAAAGCGAGGGATCTGGTTCTTGCCGGCGTCGGGGAAACCCAGATTCCTCGTCGCTTCGCTCCTCGGAATGACAACGATTATTTGTGGGCAGTTTGAGACGTTGCAAGCAACGTCTGCACAGGAGATAAGTAATGAAGAAAATCGGAATCTTGTTTGGCATGGAAAATACGTTTCCGCCCGCGGTGGTGGAAAAAATCAACGGCATGAAAGTCGACGACGTGACGGCTGAGTTCGTAAAGCTGGGTGGGGTGAAGATGGCCGATCCCAGCGGATACCGCGTGATCATCGACCGCATTTCGCAGGACATCCAGTTTTATCGCGCGTATTTAAAAAACGCTGTGCTGAACGGGACCATCGTCGTCAACAACCCGTTCTGGTGGACCGCCGATGACAAATTTTTCAACTATGCCTTGGGAAGCAAGCTGGGCGTGGCCATCCCGCCCACGGTGATTTTGCCTCACAACAAGCATCCCGAGGGCACGACTGACAAATCCATGCGCAACTTGATCTTTCCGCTGAATTGGGAGGAGATTTTTGAGTATGTCGGCTTCCCGGCGTTTCTGAAGCCCTACTCCGGCGGCGGCTGGAAACACGTCTACAAGGTGCACTCGCCGGAAGAATTCTTCCACCACTACAACCAGACCGGCGACCTGTGCATGACTTTGCAGCATGGGGTCGAGTTCAAAGAGTATTTCCGCTGTTACGTGGTCGGACAGGAAAAGGTGCGGATTATGTACTACGATCCGCGGGTGCCATTCCATGAACGCTACGTGCGAAATCCTGTTCCGGCCGATCCTAAGTTGCTGGAACGGGTGGAGCGCGACGCGCTGACGCTGTGCCGGGCCCTGGGCTACGATCTCAACACGGTTGAGTTCGCGGTGGAGGACGGGGTCCCTTATGCCATCGACTTCATGAATCCGGCGCCCGATGCCGAGGCTACGTCCGTAGGTCAGGAAAACTTCGAATGGGTAGTGAATGCTGTAGCGGAAATGGCTGTAAAAAAGGCGCTTAGCGACGAGAATCCCGCCCGCGAGTTGAAATGGTCTGCCTTCCTGGCCGGGGAACCGCCTGTGGCGAAGCCCGTGGCACGGAAGCGGGCTCGAGCCTAAGTCAAACGCGTAAAGTGATGGAGGCCGGGCGCCCTCGCACGGTCGGACGGGCGAGACGCGTCCTCCATCAATCACTGTTTCTCACTGATCCAGGCACAAACATTGGGATTAATCTCGCCCTGATTGTTATACTGTTGCTCGACCGAGCTGTCTTTAGACCATGCGACCCACGTTCACCATCGGAATTGAAGAGGAGTATCAGACCGTCGATCCGGTCACCCGCGATCTGCGTTCGCACATCCACACCGAGATGATGGAACAGGGGCGGATGCGCCTGCAGGAGCGGGTCAAGGCGGAACTGCACCAGGCCGTGGTCGAGGTGGGGACGTCGGTCTGCCACAACATCAAAGAGGCCAAGGCAGAAGTCCAAAAACTGCGCCACGATATGGTCACCCTGGCCAAGGAAAATGGGCTGCGGCTGGCCTCGGCCGCGACTCATCCTTTTGCCGACTGGCGCGTACAGGAGATTACTCCCGACGAGCGCTACAAAAACATCGTCGAGGATATGCAACTGGTCGCCCGTGCCAATCTGATTTTTGGTCTACACGTCCACATCGGTATCGAGGATCGCGAGATCGCCATCCAGTTGATGAACCATGCGCGTTATTTTGTGCCGCACATCCTCGCGCTCTCGACCAACTCCCCGTTCTGGCTGGGGATGAACACCGGGCTGAAGTCGTACCGGTGCAAGGTCTTCGACAAATTCCCGCGCACTAATATTCCCGATTATTTTCCCAGCTGGGGGGAATACGAAAACTTCATCAAGCTGCTGATCAAGACCAATTGCATCGACAACGCGAAAAAAATCTGGTGGGATATTCGGCCGCATCCATTCTTTAACACGCTGGAATTCCGGGTTTGCGATATTCCCATGCGCATGGATGAAACCATTGCCCTGGCTGCCCTCATCCAAGCAACCATCGCCAAGCTGTATAAGCTGCATGCGGCGAATCAGGGGTTCCGGCTTTACCGGCGCGCATTGCTTATGGAGAACAAGTGGCGGGCCGCGCGTTATGGGCTGACCGGGAAGCTGATTGATTTCGGAAAGCAGGAAGAAGTTCCGGCCCGTGATTTGATTCTGGAGTATTTGGATTTCGTGGACGATGTAGTGGACGACCTGGGTTCGCGCGAGGAGTTGAACTACATTCACCAGATCCTGGAAATGGGAAACGGGGCGGAACGCCAGTTGCGCGTGTTCGAGCAGACCGGCGACCTCAAAAAAGTGGTCGACTACATTATTGAAGAGACGGAAGTGGGAGTGACCGATGTGCCGCTCGCATCTTCCGCTAGAAAAGTTGGGTAATGAGCGTTCCTGTAAGTGAAGCCAACCGCAAATTTAATACGATTCCTTTCGATCCTGAACTTACTCCCGGAGCCCGTAACGCGGTAAAGGTTTGCTTGCGCGTGCAACCCGGCGAGAAGGTCACGGTCATCACCGACGAAGCCACGAAGGAAATCGCCGCCAGCATGGTCCGCGAGCTGGAAGCTGTGAGGGCTCCGTCCCACGCGTGGGTGCTCGAGGATTTGGCGCCGCGCCCGTTGTTCGATCTTCCACGCGAAATCACAAACGATCTCGAGAGCAGCCAGGTCAGCATCTTTGCCGTGCAGGCGCAGGCCAATGAGTTGCGTTCGCGCATGCAGATGACGGACGTGGTGAACCGGCGCAAGATTCGCCACGCCCACATGGTCAACGTCAACCACCAGATCATGCTGGAAGGGATGCGCGCGGATTTTCTCAAGGTAGATCGCATCAGCGTGAAGGTAGTCGAGATGGTGCGGCGGGCGAAACAGGTTCGAGCCAAGACGGCAGCGGGAACCGATCTGCTTGCCGATTTGAATCCGAATTATCGCTGGGTCAAAACCAGCGGTATTATCAGTCCTGACAAATGGGGCAACCTGCCGGGCGGAGAAGTGTTCACCACTCCGGGTGAGGTCAATGGCACGTTTGTGATTGATGGCGTGGTCGGCGATTGGCTTTGCGCCAAGTTTGGCAGTCTGCGCGAGCATCCTCTGACCATTCGCGTTAAGGCAAATCGCGTAGTCGAGGCTCATTCCACGAATCATGATCTCGAAAGCGATTTCTGGAGCTACACCCATACCGATGAGAACAGCGATCGCGTGGGCGAATTCGCCATCGGCACCAATATTGAATTGAAAGATGTCATCGGGCAAATTCTGCAGGACGAGAAATATCCCGGGGTGCACATCGCCTTCGGCAACCCCTATGGTGCACACACCGGGGCGGAGTGGTTTTCGTCGACCCACATCGACGTAGTGGGGCGGAAGTTCGATATCTGGGTCGACGACGAACAAATTATGCAGGATGGAAAGTTCTTGATCGAAGCATAAACAAAAATTATGTCATCCTGAGCGGAGGCGGTTCATCCGCTCAGGATGAACCACCGGAGTCGAAGGACCGAACGCAGATTAAGTTGGCAACCCTGCTTCAGGGAATTCTGCCGAGGGTTTCCCTCCCGGTTCGTTTAAGCGCTCCGCTCATTATGACAACTCGAAAGAACCAATGATTCCTGCCCTGCGACAGCAGTTCAACGCGAATTTCACTCCTGAAAAATATCAGGCTCTTCTGAAGTTGATGGAAGAGCGCTGCGGCACGCCAGTCAAGTTCCAGCTTTCCGAAACGCCTTGCTTTTTTCCCAAGCCCTTGCTCGACCAAATGTCGCAGTATGGCGAAGAACTGATCCGGCAGTTGGGAGGACTGGAATATCGCAAAGCTTCGTTCGATGCGATCCCGCCGGATTTCAATGTTCCCCACGAAGCGCCGCATCCCATGTTCATTCAAGTGGACTTTGGGCTGGTGCGGGATGCGGCCGGCAAGCTGCAGCCTAAGCTGGTTGAGTTGCAGGGCTTCCCGTCGCTCTACGCGTATCAGGCGATGCTGTCGCAGGTGTACATGGAAGTGTTCGAACTCGATGAGAACTTGAAGTATCTTCTTGGCGGGCTCGACTGGGAGGGATACAAGAAGTTGCTGCGCCGCGCCATTGTGGGCGATCAAAACCCGCAGAATGTGATTTTGATGGAGATTGATCCTCAGCACCAAAAGACGCTGCCCGATTTTCTGCTCACCGAAAAGCTGCTCGGTATTGCGACGGTCTCCATTACTGACATCGAGAAACGCGGCAATGAGCTGTTTTACGATCGCGGAGGCCAGCGCACCCCCATACGCCGCATTTACAACCGCGCCATCGTCGACGAGCTGGTGCGCAAGAAGCTGAAGCTTTCTTTTAACTTTACGGATGAACTGAACGTGGAGTGGGCCGGACATCCCAACTGGTACTTCCGCATGAGCAAATTTTCCCTCCCCTTCCTTCGTCACGAATGTGTGCCCAAGACATCTTTTCTCGATCGCGTGGAACCGCTGCCCCAGGATTTGGAAAACTATGTGGTCAAGCCTCTGTTTTCCTTCGCCGGACTGGGCGTGATTCTCAATCCTACAAAAGAAGATCTGGCAAACATCCCCAAAGAGAAACGCTCGCAGTACATTCTGCAGGAGCGGATGCAGTTTGAGCCGGTGATTGAAACGCCGTTGGGCGGGACCAAAGCGGAGATCCGCATCATGTACGTCTGGCTGGATGAACTCCTCCCGGTCATGACCATCGTGCGCATGGGACGCGGCCTGATGATGGGCGTCGACCACAACAAAAACATGCAGTGGGTGGGCTCGTCGTCTGGGTTTTATGAAGTTCCATAAACTTGCGGGCTCAAGAAGCCGGTCAATGCGTGCTATCGCAATTTTGCGACAATTGTCGGGTGTCGTGAGATCAATTCATCTCAAATGTAGCGACCACAGAGTCCTCGTGCCGCCAGATCGACAGTCCCGCCGCTCCCAGCGCCAACATGCCAAGCGTAGCCGGTTCTGGAGCGTTCGTGTTGGATGCGGTCGGCTCGGCATCGTCGGGATCTTTGGTTGCGCCTGCGATGATTGCCTTGCCGGGGATGGTCTCATAGGCGTAGCCCGTCAAGGTCGCTGTGAAACTGTTCGTGGTCGTCGTTACGGTGATACGCGCCCAACCAAAGTGAAAGCGTCCTTTGATTTTGAACTTAAGACCCAGGTAGCGATTTTTGACGCCGTTACCTCCATTGAACCAAGGGCCAGCCCAATTATTTGTGGTGCCAATACCTACAGTGAGTTGTCCGAGTGGAGCGCCTCCATTGCGGAATCGATCTCCGCGTTGGATTTTAGCTCCGTACCGTAACGCCCTACCCCAAAGCCTGTCGTTTGATACCTTCGTTCTCATTGCGTTCGTGCCGCGCACAGAACAATAGCTACCCGACTGACCCCTTTCCAAATACTCACACGCCGACAACCGAGCCCAGAGGGTTTGACCATAAATATTCAAATAGAAGTCGACAATCCCATCGTGGTTCAAATCCATAGCAGCCGGGTGGCCAAAAACCACCTCGGCATGTGCCGGTGTGTAAATGATCTTCGCTTCGGCGGACGGTGCTAAAGCGAGCAACCCTACTCCAGCCGCGCCATCCGCAAGCGCGTACATGTTGAGTTGATGATTGAGCGACCTAGAAAGTTCGGCTGTCGCACGGGGTCGCGAAGATCGCCTCATAGATCCTCCGTCCCAAGAGCTTGGGCATTATCGGTCGCCTCGGGACCAAGTGTCAATGGCGCGGTTTTTCAGGTGACGAAATCAGGCGCTCACACTCAAACCCCGCCAAGGATCGGCGATTTTCCGCCAACAAGCACTCACGTAAGCCTCCTCGTGAGCCGATTGCGGGTGTGTCGATTCGTATTTGGGGGTGCCCCGCTCCTTGCGGTTTTTTCGCAAGGGGCGGGTGTTTGCATCACACGAGCCCATGCCTCGGAGCCCCCATCTCGTCACAATCTCGCATTGACTTCGATCTTGCCAAATTGATATTATTTATAAACACAACATTAGCTCATTGACAACTGAATAGCTTCTAATCCGGGGGATGCGCCAAAGGACCATTTCAGGAATTAGGCCAGCTAAGTCTTTATTCCGGAATATTTTACGTATAAGTCCTTATTCCTCAAAGATTTTGAGGGTAGTGTCGCCCTAACCTCATGATTCCAAAAGATCGAGGAGGGAGGGGGTACCGGTACTAACTGGTAATATTCCCGAATCGGCACCATTCACCTTTCTCGGGCCCACGATGCGCCGTCGGTCTGCTGGGGCTATCCGGATCGATGAGCGGAGGATGGTTCGCCCTGCGCCTGTCTCTCAAAATAGAAGGCTACACCAAGGGCCAGAATGAGGGCGGCTATCCCGATCATGGTCAGACCAGAAAGATTGGAGGGTTCGACGATGATGACTTTTCTTGCCATCGCAATCAGGGCCACTTCTAGGATGACCCTAACGTGAATGACATCCTTCTTAACGTAGGCCTTCAGCGTATCCAGTAACTCGACGCCGATCAGCACCAGCAAGAAAAACGAAAAGATCTCAAGCAGGCCTTGAACCGGGATGAGAAACCTCGGCGGCTGCCAGATCTCCTCCGCAATCAGGAAGCCCAGATGCGGGTGGAAAGCACCACAACCAGGATGAGCAGAAACGCAAGCACCAGAGCAACCAGCTTTTGAACCTTGGTCAGCAGAGTTTCCATGTCGTTTCCATTCGACAAAGCGGCTACGGGCGCGATGATATTTACATGGCTCCGGGAAAAGTTCAACCCGCAACGGCCCGCGAGCACTCATAGACTGCCGGCGCGATACGGCACCCTCCCACCCGGTGGTTGACCGCAACCTCGGAGCGGCCTAACATAGCCGCGAGCGGTCCCTCATGATCGGCCAGACAGTCTCCCACTATCGCATCCTGGGAAAAATCGGTGGCGGAGGCATGGGCGTTGTTTACGAGGCCGAAGATGTGCGCCTCGGCCGACACGTTGCCCTGAAATTTGTTCCCGACAATTTACTGGGCGATCGCAAGTCTCTGGACCGTTTTGAGCGTGAAGCCCGCGCGGCTTCGCGGTTGAATCACCCCAACGTCTGCACCATCCATGACATTGAGGATAACGGCGGCCATCCCTTCATCGTGATGGAGCGGTTGGAAGGGGAGAGTCTGAAGCAGCGCATTCACGGCAAACCGCTTGAGTTTGAGGAACTCCTCGACATTGCGGTGCAGGTGGCGGAGGCGCTGGAGGCGTTTCACGCCAAGGGCATCATTCATCGCGACATCAAGCCAGCCAACCTGTTCCTCACCAATACCGGACAGGTGAAGATTCTGGACTTCGGGTTGGCCAAGCTGTCGCGCGACCAGGGCGTGGCCGCGAGCGAGGACACGCCCTACGAAGATTCCCTGACCGCGATCGGAGTAGTTCCGGGCACGGCGGTATACATGTCCCCAGAACAGGCGCGCAGCGAAGAACTCGATCCTCGCAGTGATTTGTTTTCCTTCGGCGTGGTGCTCTACGAAATGGCAACCGGCAAGAAGCCGTTTCAGGGAGCAAACGTGGTGACCACCCTCGATGCCATGCTGCATCGCAAGCCCGCCCCGCCGAGGACGCTGAATCCCGCTCTGCCCCCGCAGATCGAGGGCATCATCGGGAAGGCGATGGAAAAGGATCGCGACAAACGCTACGCGAGCGCGACCCAGATGAAAACCGATCTGCAGCGCCTTAAGAAACAGACTGAATCCGGATCGGTGAAGACGAATTCCCGGGAAGCGCCGTTGCGCATCGCCACAAACGCGTTCCAGACTTCCAGCGCGTGGCAGAAATACCTGCTGCTGGGGCTGTCCGGCCTCTTAATTGCTGTGCTGGCGGCTCTGGGCGCGTGGTGGTTCAAGCATCGTGCTGCAAGCGCGAGCGCCGGCGGAAATGCCATCGCGGTACTTCCACTGCAAAACATGAACGGCGACTTTAGCGTGGATTACCTGCGGTTCGCTCTGGCCGACGAGATTGATAATGTGCTGACCCATAGCCGCACACTGGATGTGCGACCTTCAGGAGTGACGCGGAAATTCGTGAGTCCAGACGTTGACCCGCAAAACGTGGGGCGCGAACTGCACGTTGGCAACGTCCTGACGGGCCACTTCTTGCGGCAGGGAGGCAATCTGCTGGTGACCTTGGAAGACACAGAGACGAAGAGCAACAAGATGTTATGGCAGACGAATTTCACATCGTCCAGCGAGGATCTGATCGCCTTGCAGTCGCAGCTTGCCAACCAGATCCGGCAGGGCTTATTGCCGATTCTCGGAGCGGCCGGAAGCTTTCTCGATACCAGCACTCGTCCCAAGAGCCAGGAAGCCTACGATCTTTACCTGCACAGTCTGGCGCTGCCCCACGATGCCGGGCCGAATAAGGATGCGATCGCGGTGCTGCAACATGTGGTGGAAGTCGATCCGAGTTACGCTCCCGCCTGGGAGGAGTTGGGAGTGCGCGCGTACTATGACGCCGACTACTCGAACGGCGGCGAGAAAATGTTCCAGCTTTCCAACACCGCCTCGGAGCGCGCACTGGCGCTTGATCCCAATCGGATTGTGGCCGCCAGCCAACTAATCACCAACCGGGTGGAGCGGGGTGAGTTAACCAAGGCCTACGCGGCCGCACAAGCTTTGCTGAAAAGCCGCCCGGAGAGCGGCCAGGCTCATTTCACCATGGCTTTTGTTCTACGCTACGCCGGGATGCAAGAGGAATCCGCGCGTGAGTGCGAAACCGCGTCGGCGTTGTCTCCGGGCAACTATCAGTTCCGTTCCTGTGCGTGGGCGTTTATGGAGTTGGGCCAAGCCCAACGCGCCATGGATTTTGTTCGCCTCGATGCGGGTTCGGAATGGGCCTCCTTTGCTACCCTCTCAGTCCTGCTGCGCGAAGGAAAGCTGGCGGACGCGCGTGAGAGCGTGAAGAACATATCGCCCGCCGCGCATTACCACCGAGATCTGCTGGAGGCATGCCTGGGGATGCGGCCTTCTTCCGAATTGGACAGAATTACGGCCTTCGTCGAGGCCTCCGTGCTGTCAGAGCCTGATCCCGAGCGCTGGTACTACGAGGGAACGATTATGGCTTTCTGCGGAAAGCCTGACATCGCACTCCACATGATCAAGGCCGCGGTTGATCAAAATTACTGCTCCTATTCTGCTCTGCTATCCGATCCATTGCTGGCAAAGCTGCGCAGTAGCAAGGAGTTTGATGCCGTGCTGACCGCTGCTCACCAGTGCCAGGAAAGTGTGCGTAACCCGCAGGGGCAATGAATCCGGAGGATTGTTGGTAGGCGCGGCTATCCTTTTCTGTGCCAATCAGTCGATGACACAGATACTGCATCAGGAAAAATATTGGCTCCCGTCCGCGAGAAAAACAATCCATTATCTATGACAGACGACGACCGTGGGGTCTGGCGCCAGCGAGTGAGGCCCGGATCTCCGCAGTTTTTTTTCATCCTTCTTCCGATTCTGCTGCTGACTGTCGCCTGGGTCGCGCAGGTCACGCCCAAACCAGCCAGTTCAACCGCTCCTCATTTTGTAGATCCTTTGCCACAAGACACGGGCGTGGCTGGGTTGCAGGAAACACTGCTGCGGTTGCGAACAACTGCCCGCCTGATGCAAACCGTGGCCCATCCCGATGACGAAGACGGCGGCATGCTGACGCTGGAGTCGCGCGGCAGGGGTGCGACGGTTTTGCTGCTCACCCTGAATCGCGGCGAAGGCGGACAAAACAAGTTAGGCAGTAATTTGTTCGACGTGCTGGGGGTTTTGCGGACGCTGGAATTGCTGGGAGCGGACCGATACTACGGAGTAGAGCAACGTTTCACGCGGGTTGCGGATTTTGGCTTTTCCAAAAATGCCGAGGAAACATTTCAGAAGTGGCAAGGTCATGATATCGCGTTGGGAGACATGGTACGGGTCATTCGCACTTTCCGGCCCGACGTGTTAGCTGCGCGCTTTTCCGGCACGGATCGTGACGGGCACGGCCACCACCAGGCCTCTTCGATTCTCACACGTGACGCGTTTCGCGCGGCGGCTGATCCCAATCGATTTCCGGAGCAGATCAAGGAGGGCCTGCTGCCCTGGCAGGCAAAAAAGCTTTACATCGGAAACGTGTGTGGATTTGGGGCGCAAACTTGTGCAGCTGAAAACTACACGGTCAAGCTGAATACCGGAGAGCCGAATCCGAGGCTTGGCATGTCGTACATCCAGTTTGCCCTGGAGGGGTTGCGGCATCAACTTTCGCAGGGAGCGGGAGGGTGGTCGGTGGATTCGGGCCCGCGCTACACCTACTACAAGCTGGTTGATTCGGTTCTGCCGTCTACGACGGATAGAGACGGTCACGAGCAGGATTTCTTTGATGGAATTGATACGACGCTGCCAGGACTGGCGTCGCGACTGGGAGCGGAAGAATCGAAGGTGCCGGGGCTGCGGTCAGAGCTAGTAGAAATTGCAAATTACATACAGGATGCGGGCCGACGAAGCGAGAAAGAACCAACCGGAGCAGCCGGACCGCTGCTTGTCGCTTTGCAGAAGCTGGACTCGCTCCTAAGCCGCGTGGACAGCAGTCAAATCAGCCCGCCGCTCAAAGAGGATTTGTCAGGACGACTTCGCGAGAAACAGCAACAGATGCAAAGAGCCATCAATCTGGCGATGGACATCTCAGTGGAAGCGACCGTAGCTCCGCCGCAGGGCACGGCTACCGGCTTGCCGAAAGAGCAGGACGCGCTTGCCGCCGTGTCTCCTGGCCAGAAGTTTCTGGTGAGGGTGAAGTTTCACAATGGCTCGAAGTACAAGCTGGTCATGGACCAAGTGCGACTCGATGCACCGAAAGGATGGGCCAGGCAGGTTGATGAAGAAGCGGTCTTGGTCGTGGCTCCGGCGAAGGATCAGTATGCAAACTTCGTCGTGCAGATTCCCGCGGATGCCGCTGATGCGAAGGTTTACACGCGTCCCTACTGGCATCGCGCAGATCCGGAAACCGAAAGCATTAATACAATCGATGATGAAAGATACGTGACTCTGCCGTTCCCGCCGCCTCCATTCCGGGCGGTGGTCGAGTACCACACTCATCGTTCCGCACACGACGTGAGCATCATCGGTGGAGAACATAAATTGGGAGGGGCGGACGGGCCGAAGACAGAGATCTCATCTCCCGTGGTCGCGCCGTTTGTGGATGCCCAGGGTGTGGAGCGGAAGCGAACCGTCGCGATCGTTCCCGCTTTTTCCGTCATGCTGGAACCCGGGCAGCAGGTGATTCCCACTGAGAACGACGGAGAATTCCGGGTGAAAGTTGGGATTTCGAGTAATTTATCGGGGGCTGTCGATGGAACACTGCACCTTGAGGTGCCGTCCGGCTGGGGCGTCGAGCCCGCGAAAGTCGCCGTTGGGTTTCATCGACGCGGTGAGAAGCAAGAGTTCGAGTTCAAAATAACTCCGGCTAGCCTCAAGGAAGGACGAGCGAAAATCCGCGCGGTACTCGCGTCAGCTGGAACCAACTACAGCGAAGGTTACAGCTTGGTGACCAGGGAGGATCTCGACAGCTTTTACTATTACCAGCCGGCGTTGCAACGCATCAGCATTGTGGATGTGAAAGTTCCCAAGGGTTTGAAGGTCGGCTACATCATGGGGGCGGGCGATGATATTCCGACGGTGCTCGGCCAGATTGGAATGAAGGTTACTTTGATTCCAGCGGAGAGACTCGCCAGCGAAGATCTAAGCCAGTACCAGACGATTGTTCTGGGGATCCGCGCTTACGACACACAAAAAGATCTCGCGGCCAACAATGAAAAACTGCTGGATTTTGTCCATAACGGCGGAACGCTGATTGGACAATACGAAACCGGCGTGGCTGATTTCAACAAGGGAAAATTCATGCCTTATCCCGCGCAACTGAGTCGAGCCCGTGTTTCTGTGGAAGAGGCTCCGGTCGAGATTCTGGCTCCGGAGGACGGAGTTTTTCACTTTCCCAACCAGATTACCGAACACGATTTCGACGGATGGGTGCAGGAACGCGGGCTATATTTCATGGATCTGTGGGACAGCCACTTTAAACCTCTGCTGGCTTGTCATGATCCCGGAGAGTCGCCCCAGAAGGGCGGTTTGTTGCGCGCACAGTACGGCAAGGGAACATATATTTACACGGGATACGCTTTCTTTCGGCAATTGCCGGCGGGCGTTCCCGGGGCGATCCGGCTCTACGTGAACCTGTTGAGCGCGGGACATGAGGGCAGCGGCAGTCAGTAATCGAAGGCTCTTTTCATTGCGCAGTATTTGCTACTGAGTTCAAAATTGTTTTCCTAACAGGCTGAAGAAAGTTGATATTGCGCGCCCCGCAGCGCCTGAAGGCGCTATTAATTTTGCAATGGTTACGGCGTCGCTGAAGCGATGCCCTGATGCGAATCCGCATTTTTCAGCGGCCTACTAATGCAGACTTCCTCTCAGACCGGTCAGAGTTCTCCTCGCCTGATTCGCGGGGTGGGATTGGGAAGCGCGACTGCGCTCAACATGATTGACATGATCGGCGTGGGGCCGTTCATCACCATCCCGCTGATGGTGAGCGCAATGGGTGGGCCCCAGGCAATGCTTGGCTGGATTTTAGGTGCGATCTTTGCCATGTGCGATGGCCTGGTGTGGGCGGAACTGGGCGCGGCCATGCCGCAGTCGGGCGGTTCGTATGGTTATCTGCGCGAGATCTACGGGCAGAATCGTTTAGGCCGGCTGATTTCGTTTCTTTTTGTCTGGCAACTTTCCTTCAGTGCACCGCTCTCGATTGCGTCGGGATCCATTGGGCTGGCCGGGTACGCAGCGTACTTTTGGCCGGGGCTGGAAAAGCAATACGTTGCGCACTATTGGAGCGTGCCTCTGCCGTTGTTGGGCCGACTGCAAGTCCACTGGCTAGTTTCGGGAGCAACGTTTGTGGCGATCAGCATGGTTGCTCTGGCGACGGTACTTTTGTATCGCAAGATCACGAGCATTGGGTGGATTTCAAAGTTGTTGTTGGCCGGCGTGATCGGAACCATGTTTTGGATCATCATTGCGGGGCTCGGCCATTTCAATGCTTCGCAAGCCTTCAGTTTTCCGCCGGGCGCATTCGCGTTATCGCGCAATTTCTTCCTGGGATTGGGCTCAGCGATGCTGGTCGCTACTTATGATTACTGGGGTTATTACAACGTCGCATTTCTCGGCGACGAAGTGAAGGAACCGGGAAAGACGATCCCGCGGGCGATTCTGCTATCCATTTTTTTAGTCGCGTGTCTATATCTGGTGATGAACATCAGCATCCTGGGCGTCGTGCCATGGCAGGAGATGCAGGCTGGCCCAGACAATCGTGGCTTGTATGTTGTGTCTATTTTTATGCGAAAGATTTACGGACCGTGGGCTGCGACTCTGGCGACTGGACTGGTGATGTGGACGGCATTTGCCTCGGTTTTTTCGCTGATGCTGGGATATTCGCGGGTGCCGTACGCGGCCGCACTCGACGGAAATTATTTCAAAGCGTTCGCCCGCCTGCACGGGGAGGGACGGTTTCCGTATGTCTCTCTGCTTGCGCTGGCCGCGGTCGCGGCGTTGTTCTGTTTTTTATCGTTGGCGGACGTAATCGCAGGGTTGGTGGTGATTCGTATCATTCTGCAGTTCCTTGTGCAGGCGATTGGCTTGATCGTGCTGCGCATCCGCCGTCCCGATCTGCCACGACCATTTCGAATGTGGCTTTACCCGCTACCCGCATTGGCCGCATCAGTGGGATTCTTGTTTGTGCTGATCTCACGCACGAACTCACTAACCCAAATTCGCTATGCCGTTCTGATTTTGATTAGCGGTTCGGCCATTTATCTGTTGCGTGCGTGGCGTCAGAGGCAGTGGCCCTTCAGAGAGCACATGCCGACGGAAAGGGTCGCGAGCGACTAACCATGGCCGAAGCGGTGAAAACATCGATGCCATCGACTCTGCGCAGATCCGCGAATGGTTCGGCATGGGCTCCGTTGCGTGAGCCACTGTTTCGGTCACTCTGGGTGGCAGCGGTGATCTCGTATACCGGAACCTGGATGCAGAACGTGGGCGCGGGCTGGCTGATGACTCAGCTCACCATGTCTCCGTTGATGGTGGGCCTGGTACAAGCCGCGACGACCCTGCCGGTTTTTCTGGTCATCTTGCCGGCCGGCGCGCTCGCGGATATGGTGGACCGGCGGCGCTTCCTGCTGATCACTCAGGGGTGGATGGTAGCAGCCGCGGCGCTGCTGGGAGTTTTTACACTACTGGGAACAGTGACGCCGTGGATTCTGCTTGGGTTCACATTCGTGCTGGGCCTGGGTGCGGTGATGAACGATCCGGCATGGCAGGCCATCACCCCGGAAATAGTTTCTCCGGCGCAACACGCGCCCGCAGTGGCTTTGAATTCAGTCGGGTTCAATGTGGCTCGCGCGGTGGGTCCGGCGTTGGGTGGAATTGTAATCGCCATCGCGGGTTCCGGCGTGGCCTTCCTGCTGAATGCGGCTTCTTTTTTCGGGGTTATATTTTTCCTGTATCGCTGGAAGCGTCCCCACTTTGAGAACGTGGAAACGGGGCGGGTCTCCGATGCCATTCTCACCGGGCTGCGTTATGTGCGTGGAGCTCCGGTAGTCCGTTGCGTACTGATCCGCACTGGGGCGTTCAGTTTGGCGGCAAGTTCTCTATTGGCGCTGCTCCCAATTGTTGCCCGTCCGCACGGAGCTACCGGCTACGGCCTGTTGCTCGGCTCATTCGGGCTGGGCGCGTTGGCAGGTGCAGCGGTACTGCCTCGACTGCGAAATACTCTCTCGGTGGATGGCGTAGTAACGGTCGCTATCCTGGTTTTTGCGGCCATGACATTTGCTGCGGGTCAAGTACAGACATTCGGCTGGCTGGAACTGGTATTGTTCACCAGCGGAACCGCATGGATTGGAATTCTGGCTTGCCTCAATGTCGCGGCGCAAACTATGTCACCATGGTTTCTGCGAGCGCGGGCGCTATCCTTGTACCTGCTGGTGCTGCAGGGCGGGATGGCAATAGGCAGCGCGTTTTGGGGCGCGCTGGCCAGCCGGGTTGGAATTCCAACGGCATTCCTGTGCTCCGCAATTGCCCTTGTGGTTGGACTGGTGAGTGTGCGACGCTATCCGCTGACGTCGCAGGAACTGCAGTACGCGCCGTCCGTGGTGCGAGATTAGTCAGGTTTTCGGATCCCCATTTCAGCCACTTTCAAGGAGATTTCGAAGAGGCAAACGAAGTGGGCACCGCGGGCACACGAAGAGCATAGATGCAAACAGCCAAATGGTGGAGTATCTGCGGATGAACAGCATCGTTCCTCCTGCCAGCCGTTGAGAACTGAATTGCAGCACGACGCTGGTCCAGCTATTCCCATAGCATCGGACTTCCTTATGGCACGAAAGTGCTATTTACATGTCTGGAATTGAGAAATAGCCTCGACTGCCCCCCTTTCTAAAAACTTTGCGGGCGAATTACTCTGGGGATGGCTGAGTGGACCCGCAATCCGAGGGTGCGGGTGGGCCATGCAAGCCCAACCCGATGGCAGGGAGAAGTAGATGAAGACGAAGAAGCATTATGCAACTGATTTGTCTGCAGCGAAATCCACCCGGGAGCACGAGGCACAAGAGGAAATAGACAGTTTTCTTCGGGCACTCAGTTCTTATCCGGACCGTTTCGCCCGCGAACCTTACCTCAGTTTCCAGCAGCATCTGTCCAGCATTGTGACCGCTGATCATCCGCCAAGCGCCGACGAATGACGGCTCGGCGAGCGACTTGTCTTCAGCGCATCCGTTGGCCGGCTCCTCGCGCCGTGATCTCGGTCTGTATCAGTTGCGGGTTGAGTCCCTGGGCTCGCAGACATTCCCGGACCTGCGCCATCGTTTTGTTTGCACTCGATTTCGGATCCAGAAACACCAATACCGAAGGTCCGGCTCCGCTTAAAGCACAGCCTAGTATTCCGCGAGTGCCAGTGAGTTTCTGCAGAGCGGGCAATAGCGGGCACAGAGACGCGCGGTAGGGCTGATGAATGCGATCTTCCAGCGCGGACGCAAGCGTATCCTTGCGCCCCTGAAAGAACGCCGCCAGCAGCAGCATGGAACACTGTATATTGGCCACGGCATCGGCCCGGGAATATAGATTGGGCAGAACCCGGCGCGCATCTTCGGTGGAAAGGCTTTCGTCGGGAACCGCGAACAAAAGCGGCCACTTTCCTTTCGGCTTTACATGTTCCATCTGCATTTCGCCGGCTGCTGAGATTCGTGCAATGGCTAAGCCGCCCATCCAACAGGCCGCGGCATTATCAGGATGATGCTCGCGTCGGGCCGCTTCGTACACGATGCGGCTATCGGTCCAGCGTAATCGGCCGAAGTGCACGGCCAGAGCGATTCCGGCCAGGCGCGCGGCCGCGGAGGATCCGCATCCTTTACCGATAGGAATCTCGTTGTCAATGCGGAGCACGAGTGGCTGCACCGGCCTTTTTTCCCCTTGCAGCACTTCACGATAGGTACTCAGAATAAGATGGTTCTCGATTTGCGAGCAGATTTCGGAATCGCGCCCGCGCGCTTTGACCGAGAATTCAGTGGCGGGGTTTGCCCGGACTTTGAGAAACAATGAGAAAGCAAGCGCTGCGGCATCGAAGGCCGGACCCAGGTTTGCGGAGGTAGCCGGAAGTACAATCTCCATGGACCGGGGTTTAGGCCGCTTTTTATCAGTGCGATCAGTCATGAGATAAAAGCAAGACGTTGCAAGCGACGTCTGTAACGCGCTGTAGAGAGGTAGCTCGCTAGGTCTCCATTTGGTCGTCTGCTTCCTTCAAGGTTCGAATGACAGCGTCCACGGTAGCGTCCAGCACGATGGGTGCGCGCTGCTGCGGCCTAAGAATATCAGCTTCTTCTTCGCTACCAGTTCCGGCGAACAGATCCCCGCGATGAAACTTCAAAGTGAACTCGGGGTCTTTCAGCAGGTGCCCAGTCAAGATCAATACCACGCTTTCTCCCGACTTGACGAAACCTTGCTTGACCAGCTTCTTCAGTCCCGCAAGGGTCACCGCAGAAGCTGGTTCGCAGCCTATGCCATCCGCGCCAATCTCGGCTTTAGCCAAAGCGATCTCAACTTCGCTGACCTGTTCGACGACGCCACCGGTCGTCTGCAGAACCCCAACTGCTTTTTTCCACGATGCGGGATTGCCGATCCGAATGGCGCTGGCCGCAGTTTCCGCCTGCAACGTGATCAGTTTCTTGCCGTCATTTTCGCGCATGGTGCGAACCAATGGGTTAGCACCTTCTGCCTGAATGATCGAGACTTTAGGTAAGATTGAGATCAAACCCAGTTGCTTCATCTCGAGGAATGCCTTTCCTAGCGCCGAGGAATTTCCCAAGTTTCCACCTGGAACGATGACATGATCGGGCGGTTGCCAATCGAATTGTTCCATCAGTTCGACGGCGGCAGTTTTCTGTCCTTCGAGACGATACGGATTGACCGAGTTCAAAAGATAAACCGGCATCCGCTGCACGACCTGGTTCAGTACGCGCATGCAGCCATCGAAATCGGTTTTCAACTGGCAGGTCACCGCGCCATAATCCAGCGCCTGAGAAAGTTTGCCCCACGATACTTTGCCTTCCGGGATCAGGACGAGACTACGCATTCCGCCACGCGCGGCATAGGCCGCCATGGAAGCGGATGTGTTGCCGGTGGATGCGCAAGCTACCCAACGGAATCCCTCCCGCCGCGCGACGGACGCGGCCATGGTCATTCCCGTGTCCTTGAATGATCCCGTGGGATTCATGCCCTGGTGCTTGGCATAAAGCTGTTGCAGCCCCGCAATGCGGGCGCAGCAAGGCATTTCATAGCAAGGAGTATTTCCCTCGTGGAGCGTGATAATTTCTTGCCAGTCATGAAAGCCGGGCAACAGTTCACGGAAACGCCAGACGCCGCTTTCGTCGACAGGAAGGCCGGAGGTGCGGCGCTGGCGCCAGAGCGCTCGGAGCGCGGCAGCGTCTATTCCGCTCCAATCGGGATATACGATCTCGAACAAATCGCCGCAATCGGCGCAGCGAAAATTCTGCTCCGCTTTCTGGCACACGGCGCCGCAACCAATGCATCGCAGTTGCGATGTCTGAATGGGATTGGACTCGCGTGAGTTGCGGTCTGTCGCCCGGATTGAAGTCAGCGGAGTATTGTCCAGGGCAATCTACTTCCCGCCGCGCAAATATTTATCGGTCTTGTCGATCCAGTCGGCACGCGGCGGATTGAATACGTCGAGGTCCACCGTATCCTCCAGGGCTTCGGCTTTGTGCGGCATATGCCGAGGAATGGTCAGCACCTCGCCGGCATTCACTACGATCTCTTTGCCGTCGATCCAAAACTTCAATGCGCCTTCCAGAATGTACGTAATCTGCTCGTTGTGATGGCTGTGTTCGGGCACGATGCATCCCTTCTTCAATAGGACGCGCGCCAACATAACGTCTTGGCCCACCACGAACTGGCGTTGGAGCAGAGGATTCAGGTCTTCGAGTTGGACGGAACTCCACGGAATATGCTTCAGCCCGACCTTTCGGGCGCTCGGTTTCGTTTCCGGCTCCATCTTGTTTTTCTTTGCAGCGTTCTTCTTCGTAAGTTTTCTGGTTATGCGCTTCGCGCTTGCCGCCTTTACCATCAGTGCACCTTTCCCGATTAGAGTCAGACCGCATTGCGTTTCGTCGTGATCGCCCGACGGATGTCCGGTTGCAATCGCGCTACCGCGTGGCAACGGTTCCCTGCCAAGTGGCAGAGACCCGCAGAATTCTCTCCACCGCCTCCCGCAACGTGGCGTTCGACGATGCAAAAGAAAAGCGGATGAAATCAGCGCCAGCGTTCCCGAACGCCGCACCGGAGATGGCTGCAACACCGGCCTCCTCCAGCATAATGCGGCAGAGTTCTTCCGCGCTCATTCCCGTCTCTGAAATGTTCACCCACGCGTAAAACGCGCCTTCCGGCGGCGAACAACAGAATCCGGGAACGCTATTAAGGTCGCGAATGAACTGCTCGCGCCGCTTGGCGAACTCGCCGACCATGCAGGGAGTGGCACCCTCGCGATCTTTCAGTGCCTCGATGGCTGCATATTGGCTGAATTCCGCGACACAAGTATAGCTGTTGACCGCCAGCATCTGCAGCGCCGCCGCGATTCGTGGCGGGGCAACGGCATATCCCAGGCGCCATCCGGTCATGGCAAAACTTTTGGAGAAGCCGTCGATGATCAGCGTCCGCTCCTGCATTCCCGGATAGTTCATAAGCGAGACGTATTGCCCCCCATAAATGATCCGAGCATAGATTTCGTCGGAGAGCACGAGCAGATCATGTTTTTCGGCGAGTTCCGCAAGTCGGCGCTGCACTTCATTGGTGTAGACAGTTCCGGTCGGATTGCCCGGTGAGTTCGTGATCAGAATCTTGGTCCGAGGTGTAATCTTCGCCGCGATTTCTTCAGGATCTGGTTGGAAATGATTGCGTTCGGAAAGTTCGAATGCCACGGGGATGCCGCCCAGCCCTAGAGTAATGGACGGGTAGCCGGGAAAACCCGGGTCGGGATATAACACTTCATCGCCGGGATCGATCAGCGCCATCATCGCCATGAAGAGGGCGATTTTGCAGCCCGGCGCGATCACGATGTTGTCGGGCGAAACCTTCAGATTGCGGGTGTCGTGAAGATAATTAGCGATTGCCTCTCGCAGGGCCGGAACTCCAGCGACAGCACAATAGCGGTCTTTGCCTTCGTCCAGCGCCCGTTTGAGTGCGTCATTCACGGACACGGCGGGGTGAAAGTCCGGCTCACCGAGTTCGAGGTGAATGATGGAGCGGCCTTCCCGCTCCAGTTCCTTGGCGCGCGCATAAACGGACAGCGCACCCTCGCCAGTCATTACTGTCATTCGAGACGCTAACGGTCGCATTGCTTCCTTTCCAAAACTTCTCCAGCAAATGGAGGCCGGACGTCCCGCCCGGCTGGACGGGCCCGAGGGCCGTCCTCCATTACAGCCCTTTGTAGAGGCCGCCATCGACGAGCACGGTCTGTCCCGTCACATACGATGCACGCTCAGAGGCCAGCCAAACAATTGCATCCGCAACCTCGCGCGGTTCGCCGAGACGCTTCAGGGGTGCGTCTGCACTCCATCCTTCGGAGATTTCTTTTTCGCTCTTGCCCGAAGCCGCGGAGCGGGCCTTTGCTAATTCCTTCAGACGATCAGTGGCAGTGTAGCCCGGTCCAACGTTGTTTACGAGTATGCCATCTTTACCAAATTCGTTGGCCAGACTTTTCACCAATCCCACAACCGCGGCGCGAACCGCGTTGGAAAGTACCAGGTCCGCCACCGGCTGCTTGGTGGTGATCGAAGTAATGGTAATGATCCGCCCCCAGCGCTGGCGCTGCATGTGCGGAATTACTTCGCGAGCGAAATAAACCGTGCTGAGAAAATTGGCATCCACGGCTTTTCGCCACTCTTCAAGGCTGGCCGCCAGAAATCCCTTCGCGGGTGGGCCTCCGGCATTGGTGACACAAATGTCCACGCTGCTAAATTTCGAAACCACCGCCGCGACAAAGCGACGCACCGCCTCCGCATCGGTTACGTCCAAAGTCTGGGTAAACACCTCGGCGCTGTATTGCTTCTCGATGTGCTCTGCGGCCGCCTGCAGCGGTTTAGCATTACGGGCGCACATCGCGACCCGGCATCCCTCGGCGGCCAAGGCCTCTGCTGTGGCCCGGCCAATCCCCTGGCTGGAGGCGGCTACGATCGCAACCCGATTCTTCAGACCTGTGTCCATGGTGTTGGAATTATAAAGCTATGAGGCCCGGCTGTATTGGTCCGGATTGCCGCATTCTGTGCCTCTTGCCCGCTTTGCCGCTGAACGATACCCTTGATGAATTATCGCAGCCCGTAGCAATCCTGCGAAATCAGCGGATGGAGTTTCTCATGAAAGCGCATCAGCATCGACCCGAAACTGAGGCGGTTCACGGTGGGACCGACCTTGACAAGAAAAACGGCCCCCTCGCCACTCCCATCTACCAAACGTCAACTTTTGAGGTCACCGACAACGACCAGCAATTGCGCGCGACTCACACCGACATGTTTTACACGCGCTACGGAAACCCCACCAACACCGTGGTTGAGTCGGCAATCGCGGAACTCGAAGGAGCAGATGCCGCGTTGTTGTTTGCTTCGGGCATGGCAGCGATTACTACTTCCATTGTTGCCCTGCTGAAAAGCGGCGATCACGTCGTGGCGCAACGAGACATCTACGGAGGCGCCACGAAATTTTTCACCCAATGGCTTCCGAAGCTGGGCATCGAAACTACATTGGTTGATACCACCGAATATGATCAGCATGCCCGCGCCATCCAACCCAGCACGAAACTGCTGTACCTGGAGTCTCCGACCAATCCCACGGTGCGGATCGTTGATTTGCACAAGGCCGCTGCCCTGGCGAAAAAGCACAGCCTCATCACCATGATCGACAGCACCTTTGCCACGCCCATCAACCAGCGCCCAGTGGAATTTGGCATTGATCTGGTCATGCACTCCGGCACCAAGTATTTCGGTGGCCACTCCGACCTGATTGCGGGCATCGTTGCCGGGCGTAAGGATTTAATCGAGAAGATTCATGAAACCAGGACCACGCTGGGTGGGGTGATGGATCCGCACGCGGCCTGGCTGCTGCTCCGGGGTATCAAGACACTTGCAGTTCGTGTGCAGCGACAGAATGAGAGTGCGATGCGCATCGCGAAATTTCTGGCCCAACATTCCAAGGTCCGGCGGGTGCACTATCCGTTTCTCGATGGGCATCCGCAACGAGCGGTTGCGATGGAGCAGATGCGCGGCGGGGGCGGCATGCTCAGCTTCGAAGTGGATGGCTCCGGAGAAGATGCACGGCGGCTGACCGAATCCCTGCGCCTGTTCACTCTGGCCCCGAGTTTGGGCGGAGTCGATTCCCTGGTCTCCATTCCCATACTCACTTCGCATGCCATGATTTCAGCCGAACAGCGGCAGAAGATGGGTGTAACCGAGCAGTTGATCCGGCTGTCGGTGGGAATCGAAAATGCGGACGACTTGATCGCGGATTTGGAGCAAGCTTTCGCGGCTGTGAGTTCGTCCCGTCAGCATGCGCAGGTGGGATAAGAATTTGACTTCTCAATCCTTCGACAATCGGTGCGCAAGGAAGCTGAATTCCGCATTCTGCGAAATCAAACAAAAAACCTGGCCTCGGTGGAGGCCAGGCCGGAGGAAGTACTTTGTGAGGTCCACTTAGAAAAAGAACTTCAGCGCCAGTTGCAGGATGCGTGGATTGTGAGCTCCATTAGGCTGAAGCAGTCCGTTGCCGAGACAGCTCAAATCGCCGGCGGAACTGTTGACTCCGCCATAGCAGCCCGCAGCGTTCGCACTCGTAATTCCCGAGCCATTGGCGTTGTCGGCGGCAGAACCGGCGTCACCGCCCAGCCAGGTATACTCGCGATGGTTAAATACGTTGAAGGCCTCAGCCCGGAATTCGAAATATTTCGATTCGGTAACGGCGAAGTGTTTGAGCAGTGCCATGTCGAAGTTGGTGCGCCAGGGATTGCGTAGAATGTTTCGCCCGGCGTTACCGAAGGTGAGCCCTGTAGGAGCAGCGAACGCCGCAGGATTAAAGAGCAAAGGCGGATTACCAGGCCCTAGCTTCGGTATCCCAGCGTACGGATTGCCCACGAGATCGGGGTACGAGCCAGAAGAGGCGAACGAGTTGGAAACTCCGGCATTGTCGCTGGGAATGTCGGTCGGAAAACCGTTAACCGTGCTGTTGCAGGGGTTGCAACCCGCGTTATAAACGCTGAACGGCGTACCACTTTCAATATCGGTGATACCGGACCACTGCCAGCCTCCTAAGAGCTTGTTGGCGAGACTTTTTCCCTTGAGAAAAGGCAGATCATAAACGTACCCAATGTTAATGATGTGCCGCTCATCGAAATTGGAGCTGGCCCGGTAGGCGTTCAGGTTGTAGCTATCGACAAAGCCCGAGTCGTTGTAGTCGGAAGAGTCGTCGATCGAGTGGCTATAGGTGTAAGCGGCATTCAGTTGCAGCCCGCCTATGCTGTGGCGCAAAGAAGCCTGCAGGGCATTGTAGTTCGAAGATCCGGTCTGATCCTTGCGGGTGATGGTTCCGATTCCCGCGTAGGGCAGGAACGGCGTGGCATTGTTGCCGCAAGCGGCGAATAGATTTACAGCCGCGCCGGACGGAAGACCGCCGGGTGCGGCGGCATTGTAGGGGATGGGTGTGCCATAGGAAGTGACCGCGTTGGTAGGAACGCCATGGGCGTCAACGGCAACATTAGGCTGGCTGCTGCCCGGACCCCAACTGCAGTCGAAGGCGGTAATCAACTGGCCCTGTGCATACGGGTTCTGGCCTCCCGGAACCGCGTGCATCTGGTTGTACTCATAGGAACGGGTCAGATGCACTCCGCCGCTGCCAACGTACGACAGGGTTGCGACGGTGTTCTTGCCCATATCGTGTTCCACATCGAGATGCCACTGCTGCATGTAGGGCCATGTGGCTTTGTTCGGAATAGAGACAAAAGATAGCGGAGGTGTGCCACCGGCGAGTGCACTGGGATTGAGATTGGCGTATCCCGCCACATTCACCACGCTGCTGGTCTGGGTGTTGATGTTGTACTGCTCGAGCGACTCGGTATTGCCCTCATTGCCGTTCGTGTGCTCAAAGAAGATTCCATAACCGCCGCGGATGGCCCACTTCCCATCGCCCAGGGGATCGAATGCAAAACCAATCCGGGGCGCGGGATTCCACCAATGGTTGGTCATGCAGCCGGCCGGAACTCCGGGCGTGACACCACAGTCGACCCACCCGTTGTACGGGTTGCCGATTACCAAGCCCGTGACGGGATCAACGCTGCTCGCGCCGGGAACGTAGTGTGCGGGATCAAAATTCCACGCCAGATTGTTCTTTTCCGAGTAAGTTCCGAAAAAGCTCATCCGTAACCCCAGGTTCAGCGTCAGGCGTGAGGTGACGTGCCAATCATCCTGAAAAAAGGGCTCGAAGATGTGGTATTGCTCGTGCATCTTGAGCGCCGCTTGTTCCTGGGTGAAGGTGCCGACGTTTCCCAAAAGCAGATCGGCAAACGCATTCCCCGTCGTGACTGCGCTACCGGTATCGAACTGCAGGAACCCGTTTACGCCATAGCTCGGCTGCGGAATTTCATTCTTGTGGACGAGCGCTGCATAGATCCCGAACTGCAGATTGTGCCCACCCACGATCTTGGTGACGTTATCCCGGAAGGTGAAAGTAGGATTGGAGTTTAGCGGACCGTTGGGAACGTACCCCGGGTCTTCGGCAAAGTTATACTGGCCGCCAGCTAGGCTAATTCCCGGTACCTTGCCGCCAAAGCCGTTGTCATAGATTCCGATCGGAGGAAATCCGGAGGGCCGTTGCCATGGCCCGATCAAATTGGTGGAGATGTGATCCGTGGTGTAGCTGGCGACGAATTCGTTGAGCAGCGTAGGCGAAGCTGCCGCCGTGACCCGCGCCACCATGCTGACGCCGGGTCCGTCGAAGTTAGTTTGCACCGTGGGGAAGGTGGTGCCGCTGGTCCATAAGGGTACGGGGTAGTCCTGATTCCAGGAGTCATGAATGTAGCGAAAAGTGGCGCGGACCTTATCGTTGATGTTGTGGTCGACGCGAAAGAGCTCTTCCCGCCAGGTCGTCGGTAGTGAGGGCGGCAGGTACCACGTATCCAGAACCCCGTTGCCCTGAGAGGAAATATTGGGCTGTGGAATCAGGGCCTCAAGAGCGGCGATCGTAGCCGCATCGTTGGGAGCAATTGGAACCTGGTTGCCGGGGAAGGGTTGGCTGGTCTGAGGATTGACAGGGCAGTTAGCGCCAGGGCAAACGTCATTAAAGTTTCCCATTCGCTCCGCCATGGTAGGAACCGTGGTCAGGCTGAAAAAACCTGCCCCCGGCACAATCTCGCGGCGCCATTCTTCCGACCAGAAGAAGAAGGTTTTCTGCTTGTCCGTATTGTAGTGTCCGGGAATGTAGACCGGTCCGCCGATGGTGAAACCAAAATCGTTCTTTTTGTACGCTGGAGGAGCAGTCTGAAACTCCGGCGTGGCGTTGAAGAAGTCGTTGCGGACGAACTCGTACAGATCGCCGTGGAAGCGACTGGTGCCAGACTTGGTTTCCACTTCCACCGTGCCTGAGCCATTGCGGCCGTATTGGGCGCCGTAGTTGGAGGTGAGCACCTTGAACTCGGCAATGGCATCGACGCTGGGATAAACGTTGAGCGTGGTGTTGCTGCCATTGTCCATGGCATCGCCGCCGTCCATCTCCCAGTTGTTATATTCGGTGCGGCCGCCGTTCACGCTGAAGGAAACATTTCCCGAAACGCCGACCCCGGCTTCATCCTGCCCGGTCTGGTTGCTCACACCCGGCACCAGGGTAATGAGCTGCGTGAAGTTGCGGCCGTTCAGTTCAAGCTGAGTAATCTCTTTGCCCGTGACCGTGCCGCCAAGGTCGGAGGATTGAGTTTCGACCTGGGCTACTTCGGTGCCCTGCACGACCACCTCTGTATTGATGGCGCCCACTTGCAGCACGACGTTGACGCGGGTCTTTTCCGCGACCCGCAGGATCACGCCCTTGGCTTCGTATTTCCTGAATCCCGTCTCACTCACCGCGAGGTCGTATGAACCGATGGGAAGGGAAGCGAACAGGTAATCTCCGCTCCCGTTCGTGGTGGTGGCGCGAGTGATGCCATGTTCGGTACTGGTAAGCCCAACCTGAGCGTTAGCGACAGCCGCTCCGGAGGGGTCGGTGACGGTGCCCGTGATCGAAGCCGTATCCTGCGCGAAAAGCGCACCTGGAAGAAAGAACGCGAACACGAGCAGGCAAAACCTCAGCAGACGGGATTTCATCGTCAACTCCCTAATACTTGAAACCTAAATGGAAAACCGAGACAGGCCTCACCCCTGAACCCCAGCCCTTACCCCACGCTCGAACTGGAACGCTTTTTCTTGCGTATTTGCAAATCGCCCACTGAATCCACCAACCCGGTCGGGTGAAGGTCCGCTGGTATTGGACATTCCCCGTAAACCGTCAAACCGGGTTATTAAAACGTGTTAATAGTGCGTTAGCTCCTCTCCCGTGTCAAGGGAAAAAATGCCAAATTCTTGTACCACAATAGAAGTGTCCCCGGTTTGTGCACAATAGAAATGTCCCCTGGTTTGGATTTCACCATGCCCCGGAAAAAGCTGGGGTTTTCATTTGCTGCCAGCCTTGTCGCCAAGGGTGATGAGCGGCTGGACTCCGAGAACGAGATCGCGGAGGGCTCGGGGATGGGGGTGCGGGGGAAGGGGCAGAGCCCCTTCCTCTGCGCGGCCTGGTCGAAGCCGGGATCTCGGTGAAGGGCAGAGACTGTTCGCGATAAGTGATCGCAATGGCGCCCTGCTCATTCTCCCGCACTCGCACCCGGCTCTTGGCCGGCGCCCAGTGCTGACTCTGCCGCTCGAGTTGCAGCAGCTGGTTTTTATAGCGCACCACCCAGTCTTCACTGACCACTCGTTCTTCCTCCAGCCAGAACACCTGGTCGAGTTGCCGCGCCGTGGGCCGCCGCCCATGATAGTCAGCTTTTGCTGCCGCGGGCCGCGCATAGCGCCGGTTGTGCTCCGCCAGATAATGTTCCTCCAGATAGGCATTGGCCTGGTCGTAGTTGGCGATCCCGGCCAGCCGCAGTTTCTTCACCAGCCGGTCCTGATGGGTGCCATGCGTTCGCTCCACTCGTCCTTTGGCTTGCGGCGAACTGGCGGCGATGATGCCGATGCCCAGCTGCGCGCACATGCGTCCAAACTGGGTCACCGCAGGTTCTCCGCGCCGCCGCTCCTGCGCATTGGCTGGCCGCACGTACACGTTTTTCCAGTCGGTATAGAGCGCTCGTGGTATACCGTAGCGCTCAATCCAACTGCGCAACACCCGCGCCGCTGCCCAAGTGGTTTCCTCTTGGGAGAATCGGGCTAGCACCGTCGTGGTAGCGTCGTCGACCATGTGCATCAGACAAGCGCGCTCCCCGCGCTCTTCCAGCCACTCATGAAAGCTTCCGTCCAACTGCACCAACTCGCCAAAGTGCGCCTTGCGTTCCCGCCGCTGCCGATACGGTTTTCTCCGCCGTTGTCTCTGCCACAACCCTGCCTGCTTCATCCAGCGGCGCAGCGTCTCGGCCTGCACTTCCAGCCCGTCATCGCTGGCCAAGTGCTCGGCGGCCAGAGTCGGCCCAAAATCCGCATAGCGGGCCTTCACCTGTTGCAGCACCGCGGCTCGAAACTTCGCCCCATAGGCCCGGTTCGAGACCCGACCGCAATTGCCATGCTGCAGGGCCTGGGCTCCTCCCGCCCGGTACCGTGCCCACACCCGCTTGCTCTGTCGATAACTCAACTCCAGCAACTCGGCCGCTTCCCGCAAGCGCAAGCTGCCTGCCTTCACTCGGCCCATGACCTCCGCCCGGCTCAGTTCTTGCCTGCTCAATCCCGTTCTCCCCAATCTCTGTTCCTCCTACTAGAAGGAACTCTAAAAGGGGACATTTCTAATGTGGTTTCAGGGGGACATTTTTAATGTGGTTCAACAGGGAAAAAATGCCAAATAAACGGCCTGAGCACAGTCGATGCAACTTACGATAAGCTTCGGGTTGATTCCCGTACCGCAAGTTCCGGCGCTACCTTGCGGTGGACCGCGGAGACTTCCCGCTTCTCCTGTACCGCATTGATTCCTTCGACGATGATGCTGACCGCCATCGCGCCCATGGCTTCCATCGGCTGGCGCACTGTGCTCAGGGAGGGAGTGTACAAGCTGGAAGCAGCGACGTCGTCGAAACCGATGACCGAGCAGTGGTCAGGAACGCGTAGACCAGCTTTCGCGAGTGCGCGTATCGCCCCAAACGCGGTCATGTCATCGAAGGCCATTATGGCGGTAAACGGCCGTTTCTGTTTGAGCAAATCCTCGGTTAATTTGTAGCCCGCTTCAAAACTTGAAATCGGGTCTCGCGATTCCGGCAGGTCGTGAATCAGCCGCGGATCGAGTTCCAGCCCGCTGGACTTGGCGAAAGAGCGAATGCCCTGCCAGCGTGGAGCACTGTCCGCCAGAGTCTTGGGGCCACGGATGAAGGCGATCTTGCGGTGTCCCAGCGAGTGCAGATGCTCGAGAGCGGCGTGGGCTCCAAGTTCATTGTCAACCATTACGGAGCTGATGGAATCAGTCCGCAGTTCGCGTCCGATCATTGCAGTGGGAATGCTGCTTTTTTCCAGATCCGCCAGAACATCGATGTCCACAAACACCCAGTTCGCGACCACGATAAGCGCCTCGACGCGACGATCCAGCAGCATCTCCAGGTAACGTTCGAAGCGGCTACGTTCGTTGTGAACGTCGGTGAGAATGGGAAGATACGAGGACTGGTACAGAGTGTTCTCAATCCCGCGCAGCACCAGCGTGCAGTAAGGATCGGTCATGTCGAATACCATGACTCCAACCGTGTGACTCCGCTTGCTGCGCAGCGAGCGAGCAAAAAGATTTGGGCGGTACCCCAGGTTCTTGGCAGTTTGCTCAATTCGCTTCTTGGTGACAGCCGGAATGTAGCGCGCCAGCGGCGCATTGTTCAGCACGATGGAGACCGTGGTAGACGAAAAACCGCTCTCCTTTGCCACGTCCCGAATCGTGACTGTCGCGCTCTTCATTTCGTTTTTTTTGCGTTTCGGCCGCATGGTCGTCAATGATGGTGGCTTGAATTCATGCTGCTGCTGGCGGACACTACAGCAGAGAGTGGAACCAGTGTCAAGCTCGACGATGCGATTGTTGCTGATTTTCCTGGGGTTGGCTTGTTGGCAGGTTGGCCGCGCTCAGCCGCTGCCCCCGCCGAATGCTGATCCTCAGCAGCTTTTTCGGCAGGGAGAAGCCGCGCTGAAGAGCGGGAAACTGGATGAGGCCGATCATGCCTTTCGAGCGGTACTTGCGATTAATCCTCAGGTTGCGGGCGCCTACGCGAATCTGGGTGTGATCTACATGCGCCGCAAGCAGTGGCCGCACGCACTGGAGATGTTGCGCCAGGCCGAACATCTGGCGCCGCAAATTGCCGGCGTGCGGCTGAACATCGGGCTGGTCTACTATCGCCAGAACGATTTTCGAAAAGCGATTCCTCCCTTCGAGTCGGTCGTGCACGATGCGCCAGACTCGTTCCAGGCCCGCTACTTGCTGGGGTTGTGTTATTTCTTTGTCGAGCGTTATGCCGATGCAGCAACCACCCTCGAGCCGCTCTGGTCACAAGCTTCCGGCCAGTTGAACTACCTGTATGTGCTGGGCATAGCCGCCAACAAGGCCGGGCGTGCCGACCTGGAGCAGCGATCCTTGACTCACTTGATCGAAGTCGGCCAAAACTCTCCTGAGTTTCATCTCCTGATGGGCAAAGCGCACCTCAACCGCGAGGAATACGACGAGGCCATCACCGAACTCGGACTTGCGGCCAAGGGAGATTCTGCGCTTCCTTTCGTTCACTTCAATCTCGGCATGGCTTATCTGAAGAAACAGGATCTCGAACGAGCCAAGGCGGAATTCCTCAAAGACATCGCCATCGAGCCGGATATCAGCTACGACTACGACCAACTGGGACAGGTGTACTACCTGCAGCAGCAAGATCGGGAAGCGGAGAAAACGTTTCGTCAGGCGTTGCGTCTCGATCCGCAACTCGCCAGCTCTCATTTTCAACTCACCAGAGTTTATCAGCGCGAAAACAAATATGCGGAAGCACTGACCGAGGCTGACGCAACCCTCAAATTGGATCCCGACAGCCCCGGCAATCACTACTTACGGGGGCAAATTCTGCAGCATCTGGGACGCACCCAGGCGGCGAAGGCCGAGATGCAGAAGTTTACGCAGATGTCTAACGCCGCCCGGGAAAAACGGCATCAGGAACTGGAAGCCGGACCGATGCCGAACCCCGAGCTTACTCAGGAACCTCGGTAGCGCGGACTCTTTGTTATCGTGGTGCATGACTCAGATCGCTTGCCGCGCCTTTCTTTTCGACTTGGATGGCGTGCTGATCGACTCCACTCCCGCCGTCATCCGCGTTTGGAGCCGGTGGGCCATCGCGCACGGTTTCGATCCGGCCGAGGTGGTGCGTACAGCGCATGGACGTCCGAGTATTTCGACCATACGCGACTACCTTCCGCACGCGGATTATGAGTTGGAGAACCGCGAAGTGGAGAGCGGCGAGCTTGCAGATTTGAATGGCGTAGTGCCTTTGCCCGGAGCCAGTGAACTGCTGAACGCTCTTCCCGCAGACCGATGGACGATCGTGACCTCGTGCACCCGCGCCCTGGCGACAGCCCGTTTGCAAGCGGCAGGGCTGCGCATTCCCGAGCGATTGGTCACATGCGACGACGTGAAGAATGGAAAGCCGGATCCCGAACCCTACCTCAGAGGAGCGTCGTTGTTAGGAGTGCCGGCGAAGAGTTGTGTCGTGGTGGAAGATGCCCCAGCAGGCATCCGCGCAGGCAAGGTTGCCCGAGTTCGCGTAATCGCTTGCCGAACCACGGCTTCTGAGTCGGAACTCAGACATGCCGGCGCCGATTGGATTGTGGACGATTGCAAATCTATTTCGGTGTTACGGCCAGACGGGAGCGGTGAGTTGCGCGTTGTGTTGACGGAGGATCAATAGAAGGAGACCAACCTCGTAGCCTCCGCCTGCATCGTAGGGTGGTGAAAATAATTGCCGAATTTGCAGTCGTTTTGCTTCTGCTGTCAGCCGGATGCACTTCACAAAAGTCCAGCCCCGATGAGGTGCGCGAGAAAACCGCGCAAGCCACGTCAGAGATCAAGCAGGACGCGAAAGCGCTAGCCGACGGCGTCAAAGAGGGATGGAACCGCAACCAGCCCCTGGATGTAAACAAAGCCAGCAAAGAGCAATTGCAAAGTCTACCGGGAATGAGCACCGAGGGGGCAGAGCGTATCATCGATGGGCGGCCTTACAACAGCACCTCCGAACTGGTCACCCGGCGCGTCATCTCGCAGCAGGAATATGACAAGATTAAGGATCAAGTGACGGCAAAAGATTAATTTGTCTTAGCTGTTTTTTCATTCGATGATCTGGCCGTCAATGCGCCATCACCGCTTTACCCTTCTTCGCCTTGCGCATCAGGAAAAGTAGCGGAAGCATCAGCACGAACATCGCCGCCAGAAGCCGGAACGTGTCGTTGTAGGAGAGCATGGCCGCCTGCTGCTGCACCATCGCCCAGACTGCCCCATAAGCCTGGCGGGTTGCGGTTGCAGCGTCCTTGCCTTGGGACATGAAAAGCCCACGCAGACCATCGATGGTCTGACGAGCCAGCGGATTCGCTGGGTTGACATGATTGCCCAAAATGTTGATGTGCGTTTGTGCTCTCCTCACCTGCATCGTTTCCACCATCGAAATGCCGATGCTGGCGCCCACATTGCGCATCAGGTTAAAGATGCTGGTGGCGTTGCCCATTCTTTCCCGGGGTATGGGATCGTTGGTGACTGTAGTCAAAGGCACAAAGATCAAGCCCAGTCCTGCACCTTGGAGAAGGAGCGGCACCCAGAAATTCGAGGAAGCCACGCCCAGGCTGAATAATGAAATGCGGTACATTGCCAGGGCCGTAATCAGAAAACCCGCGCCTAGCAGTTTTCGGGCATCTACTTTTCCTGTGAGATACCCAACCAACGGCATGAACATGAATGATGCCAGGCCGCGAGGCAGGTTGGTGATGCCCGCATGAGTAGCCGTATAGCCAAGCAGTTCCTGCATCAGAAGCGGAAGTAAGACCGTACTGCCGTACAGAACAAATCCCACGACCGTCATGATAAAAGTGCCAATAGCATAGGAACGATAGCGGAAAACACTGAGGTCAATGATCGGATGTTCGGCTTTGAGTTCGCGGATGATCAGACCGCCGAGACCGATGAACGCGAGCACAGCCAGGGTGACAATAAATTGCGAACCGAACCAATCATCTTCCTGGCCTTTGTCGAGCATGATCTGCAGGGAGCCCATCCCCACCGTTAGCAGGCCAATCCCCCAGTAGTCGATTCCCTTCGATTCCTTGCGCAAATAGGGAGGATCAAATACGAAGGCCTGAGTCAGCAGAATGGCCAGGATTCCGATCGGGACATTGATGTAGAAAACCCAGCGCCAACTGTAGTTATCGGTCAGCCAGCCGCCAGCAACTGGACCAAGCATGGGCGCCACCACAATGCCTAGAGCCCAGAAAGCCATGGCTTGGCCGCGCTTTTCCGGTGGAAACGATTCCAGCAGAATGGCCTGCGACAACGGCTGCAAACCTCCGCCGCATGCCCCTTGAATGACTCGGAAGAAGATCAGGAATGGTAGGGAGGGCGCCAGGCCGCAGAAGAAGGAAGCCGTGGTGAATCCGGTCACCGATAGCATGAGCAGGCGTTTGCGGCCGAAGGTGCTGGCGAGCCATCCCGTCATCGGTAAAATAATGGCGTTGGCCACGAGGTAGGATGTGAGCGTCCAGGTGGCCTCGTCAGTGCTGGCGGAAAGGTTGCCGGCAATGTGAGGCAAGGAGACATTGACCACAGTCGTATCGAGCACCTCCATGAAGGTGCTGGACATGACCGCAATGGCAATCAGCCATGGGTTAATCTCCTTGGAAACTGGATTATCGTCAGCCATCAGTTTCGCGCCGGAAAACCATTAGACTCGGTCACGCTCACGTGGGACTCGAATTCTCTCATACGGCAGACAGCATCTATGCACAGTGACTAGAATCTTCTTCAATGCTTCCATCAAATCGGGAATCGCACTTGCTTTCCAGCCGGCCAGCCGCGGCATCGAGCGCCCAGACCGCGACTTGGAAGTTTGCTCTCCGCGCGCTTCGCTACCGGAACTATCGCCTGTTCTTCACCGGGCAGTCGGTGTCGCTGATCGGTACTTGGATGACGCAGATTGCCACCAGTTGGCTGGTGTACCGGTTGACTGGGTCGGCGTGGCTGCTAGGCATTGTCGGATTCGCGTCTCGCATACCAACGTTCGTGCTGGGACCGTTTGCGGGAGTGTGGGTCGACCGCTGGAACCGGCACACAACCCTGGTCGTCACCCAGATTCTTTCCATGCTGCAATCCTTCGCGCTGGCAGGATTGGCGCTGGCGGGAATCATCACCATTCGCGAAGTGATCTGGCTTGGCCTGGCTCAGGGCATCATCAATGCGTTCGATATGCCTGCGCGTCAGGCGTTCGTTATTCAGATGGTGGAGGACCGCGCGGACTTGGGCAACGCGATTGCGCTCAACTCTTCCATGGTTAACATGGCTCGACTTATTGGGCCGTCGATTGCGGGAGTGATTATCGCCGCGGTTGGCGAAGGTTATTGCTTTCTGATCGACGGCGTCAGCTATCTCGCGGTCATTGCGTCTCTCCTGGCGATGCGGATCGCACCTGTGCAGCAGAGACGTGCGGAAAAAGCGATCCTGCACGAATTGAAGGAGGGTTGGAACTATGTCACCCATTTCGTGCCCATCCGTTCCATTCTTCTGCTGTTGGCTCTGGTCAGCCTGGTGGGAATGCAGTACACGGTGCTGATGCCCATTTTCGCGGGGCAAGTGCTTCATGGCGGTGCGCACACATTGGGGTTCCTGATGGGCGCGTCAGGCGTGGGAGCGCTGACTGGGGCAATGTTTTTGGCCACGCGGAAAAACGTGCTCGGTTTGGGACGGTTGGTTCCATTGGCGGCTGCGGGTTTTGGAACTGGGCTGATTGCATTAGGTCTCTCCCGTTTCTTGTGGCTTTCATTGCTGCTGATGCTGTGCATCGGCTGCGCCATGATGATTCAGATGGCTTCGAGCAACACGATTCTGCAGACCATCGTGGACGATGACAAACGCGGGCGGGTGATGAGTTTTTATTCGATGGCGTTCCTGGGAATGGCGCCATTTGGGAGCCTCTTGGCTGGCGGATTGGCGCACTATATAGGGGCGCCGCGAACCGTGATGATCAGCGGAATTATTTGCATTGCCGTGGCTGGCTGGTTCGCGTCTCAGTTGAGTGCCATGCGAGAGGTCGTGCGGCCAATTTATCGAACGCTGGGGATCATTCCGGAAATCGCCAGCGGAATTCAGAACGCGAGCGCGCTGCAGACTCCGCCCGAGGAGTAGGGAGTTTTCCCGTATCGGAACGCGGTTTACTGTTTACTACTCGGTACTCCCCCTCCCCCTTCTTGTTTTTCAAAATCTTGACAACAAAGGGTTTATTTTACTACTACCTGCTAGATCTTTGAGTTTAAGGGACTTACACGCAAAATCTAGAGAACATGGGAGTTACGCGCTGGTTTATGCTCGGCGCCGTTCCGTTTTGGAACGCTGTGGGCGCGCGGCTTCCCGGTCAGATTGTCAAAGAGCTGGTATTATCCAGTAGATAATGTTGCTGGATTTAGGTTATCTGATTGTGTAGAGGCGGTCAATGAGAATGTGGGGCTAAGCGGCTACGACGGCAAAACCGGGAACCGCCCACTCAAGCCAAAGCAAAGAACGGCTTGAATGGGCCACTCGCGGAGATCCGGCGCTGCCTGCTGGAAATAATGGATTTCATTTCGGGTGCTGCTAATGTGGATGACCTGCTGTTTCCGCCTTCATCGGCTAAACACAAGGTTCCTCGACTTCGCTCGGAATGACAGTTCGCTCGTGTACTCTGCAAGGCTCAATATGGGCGTGCGGCGTAATACGTGTTTACTCCTCGCGGCGCCAGATGGATAGGGCGGGCGCTCCCATGGCTAGCACGCCTAGCGTTGCTGGTCTTAACGCTGGAACAGTTAGAGTCGCGGAGTTCGACGGTTTGTCGTTGGCTTCGTCGTCGGAGCCTTTGGTTTTGCCGGTGATGATTGGCTTGTTGGGAATGGTCTCGTAGGCGTAGCCAGTCAGTACGCCGGTGACCGTGTGGCTCTGGTATGTAGTCATGCAGGTGACGTTGAGGCGTGCCCAGCCAAAGTGGATGGCTCCGTTAATGGTGAATTTTAGACCGAGGTAGCGATTCTTGACGTTGTTCCACTTGCCGGCGCAGGTGCCGCTGCCTCCGGTGCCGTCCGCGTAATAATCGACGGCCATGGTCTTCTTGGAGACGGAGAATTTGCCCTTGGGACCGACTTGGACTCCGCCGCGGAGGGCTGAGGCATGGCGGGACTTGCCCCAAATTTCGTTTTTCTGGTGAGCGGGCAGAACCGACAAAATCACGGAATGATCTTCGTCGACGCTGGTTGTAGTAATGAAAGTCTCGTGGAAAGTGAAATCGGTTTTGCCGTCGTGATTCAGGTCAAGACCGACCGCGTGGTTGAAGCTGATGACTTTGTGGGTCGGGGTGTAGATGATCTTGGCTTCCGCAGCTTGGGTTGCGGCGAGCATTCCGACTCCGGCCGCTCCGGCTGCGAGCGCGTAAGAGTTAAGCCGTTGCTGGACCGGTCGGGAAAGAATGGAATGTTGCCGGGGGGATCGTTCTGCGTTCTTCATGGATGTTCTCCAGTAGCGACGGTTGGGCAGGGGCGTCTGGCAACACAGACAATATATGCTAATTCCATGTGGCGTTTGTAAATGTGTTCGTAAAATATGGGGCTTTGGGTTGAGATTGCGTGCGAAATTCAGGCCTCGTGGTCGACGGTGAGTCTAACTGCAAAGGCTTTAACCACTAAGGACACGAAGGTTCACAAAGGAAAGTCCGGTCACAACCAAGGTTTATCAGATGCCGGTCACGCTGGCCCAAGTCGAAGAAGCGCGGCGCAACATCGCGCCGGTTGCGTTGCGTACCGCGCTGGTACGGTGCAACCTGGATGCGCCCGCAGAACTTTATTTGAAGCTGGAAAATTTGCAGCCCATTGGATCGTTCAAAATTCGCGGGGCGGCGAACGTGATGGCACGGACGCCCAGGGAGCGGCTGGAACGGGGAGTGCTCACCGCATCGGCCGGCAACATGGCTCAGGGAGTGGCGTTCTGTGCCCGGCGGATGGGGGTGCGGGCGACCATTGTGGCTCCGGAGACCGCTCCGCAAACGAAGATCAGCGCGGTCGAGCGAATGGGCGGGCGGGTGATCAGAGTTCCGTTTGCCGATTGGTGGCGGACTTTTGAGACCCGGTCGTATCCGGGCGTGGAGGCCACGTTCATCCATGCGTTTGATGATCTGGACGTGATGGCGGGCAATGGCACTATCGCTTTGGAACTGCTTGAGGATCTGCCTGATTTGGAGGCAGTGGTGATTCCGTGGGGTGGTGGAGGCTTGTCGTGCGGGATCGCGGCGGTGTTGCGGGCGCGGGCGCCGCGTGTGCGAATCTATTCGGCGGAGATCGAAACCGGAGCGCCGCTGGCGGCGTCGTTGGCGGCGGGCGAGGCGCGCACGGTGGAATACAAGCCGTCATTTGTGGACGGCATTGGAAGCAAGATGGTGTTTGCGAATATGTTCGAACGCGCGGGGCGGTTGCTGGATGGATCTTTGGTGGTGACGCTGGCCGAGGCGGCGCAGGCTATGAAACTGGTGGCCGAGCGGAATCGCGTGATTGTCGAGGGGGCTGCGGCTTGTGCAGTGGCGGCGGCTTTGTCGGGCCGGGCGGGCTCGGGAAAGATTGTGGCGATTGTCTCCGGAGGAAACATCGATTTGGATAAGTTTGCTGAGATTGTGGGCCAGGCTTGATGTGGTGGTGGAAGGCAGACAGAAACAGAAGAGGAGGGAACTGACATGAACTACAAGTCTCGGGTTCTTTTGCAGGGCATGTTCAATATGATTTTCGCGGTCGTTATTACAATCGTGCTCACGACGGTGGCGCTTCCGGCGCTGGCGCAGCAACGGCAGGTCCCGCCGCAAGCAGTCGAGCGGATTCAGAAAGAGGTGCGGCACGAACTGGTGATGCTGCCGTATCTGACCGTGTTTGACAACCTGGCGTACAAGGTGGACGGCTACAACGTGACCCTGGCGGGGCAGGTGACGAACCCGGTGCTGAAATCGGATGCCGAGACGGCGGTGAAGAGAATCGAGGGCGTGGAAAAAGTCGATAGCCAGATCGAAGTGCTGCCGCTCTCGTCCATGGATGACAGGCTGCGGCAGAGCTTGTACCGGGCTATCTATGGGTACCCGCCATTGCAGCGCTACGCGATGCCGGTTATCAAACCCATCCGGATCATTGTAAAGAACGGGCGCGTGACGCTGGAAGGAGTGGTGGACAGCCCGGCGGACAAGAATATTGTGGGCCTTCGCGCCAATGGCGTCCAGGGAGCGTTCTCGGTGACGAACAATCTGGTGGTTGCAAAGTAAGGTTTAAGCTGCGACGGCTGGTGAGAGAAGTTGCCAGGTTTGGGTTCCGGCTACGCCAGGTGAATTACATATTTTCACCACAGTGCATTAACGGCAGCTCCAGTTGCGATTGCCTCACAGACGTACCTGATAGCGAGTCAGTTCGAAATGGTCCTCGCGAGATTCCCCTTCTCTTCGCTGGCGCGGGTTCTCGCCTTGCGGGAAAAGCGCGGGGTTCAGAACGACACCCTTCAAGAGAAGAAGCTGCCCCACATACCTCTAAAGCTTCGTCCTTTTGCTGCTATTGTTTACAATAGAGTCCTTATCCACAATAGGGAAAAGCTTAACGACCGTTGGCAGTAGCGGCGAAACAGATCTTGGAACAGTCGAATCACAATTCGAGCGAACGCGGGACTGCTGCGCCGATGTATTGGCGAGTTGAGGGCAGCCTGCTGGAGTTGACGACAGTGCGTCCGATCGCGTTTTTTACCTGGAACGGGCAAACGTTCATCGGACGTTGGATGCGGCGTGGACTGGTGCTGGTGATGGCGTTGCTGCGTCCTTTTTTGTATGCGGCCAACCGGGTGTTCGCGACGCGGGTGGTGCACACGGTGCTGCGCGGAGTCAGCCGGGACCGGTTGGATCTGCTGGGTGAGGAATATTTTCAGTACAAGTTGAAGCCGCAATTGAAACCTGACGGCGTGCGCGAGCTTAAGAAGTTGATTGATTCAGGCGCTGAAGTGGTGCTGGTCAGCCAGGGACTGGATCACGTGATGGCGCCGCTGGCCAACCATCTGGGCGTGAAGTGGGTAATCGCAAATCGGCTTGAGTTTCGCGAGGGGATGGCAACCGGACGATTGGTGGATCCGGTGATTCGTCCGCGCGGGATGTTTGCGCGAATTACTGGTGCGGGACCGGATGGAACGCGTGCTGCGGAGCAATTGATACGGGATCTGGGTATAACGAATTCCGGTTCGAACGGGGTTGAGGAGTTGCAGTCGGCGGTGGTTCCGGCGGAGCGGCAGTTGCCGGTGTTGGAGCGTCCGATCGTCCATTTCGACGGGGAAGGCCGGGCGCAGCCGCTATCGGTTCGCGGGGCACTGGCAGGAAAGCGGATCATGCTGATCGGAGTGACGGGCTTCATCGGCAAGGTGTGGCTGGTGAATTTGCTGATGGATCTGCCCGAGATCGAGCGGATTTATTTGCTCATCCGGCGGCAGAAATCGAATCCGGCGCTGGGGCGGTTTGAAAAGTTGGTGGAGGAATCGCCGGTCTTCGATCCGCTGTACAAGCGTTACGGGGCGGGGTTGGCGCGGTTCCTGCGGGAACGGGTCGAAGTGGTAGAAGGCGATGTTTCGCAGCCGGAGCTTGGTTTGGCGCGGGAAGTGGCCGAGAGCTTGCGCAAGAATCTGGATCTCATCGTCAACAGTTCGGGTTTGACGGATTTTAATCCTGATCTGCGGGATGCTCTGCTGACAAATGTCGATGCGGCGATGAGCATCGTCGAATTTGTACGCAAGTCGGATCATGCGGGATTGTTGCATCTGTCGACGTGCTATGTGGCGGGCACGCGGGATGGGCGGGTGGGCGAAAGCCTGCGGCCGAACTACAGCCCGGCGGGAGAGGCGAATTTCGATGCGGATGTGGAATGGCGTGCGCTGCACGAATTAGTGAGGCGGGCAGCCGAGAAGGCGGAGAGCGCCGAGGTTACGGAGGAACTGCGCTGGCAGGCGTTGCAGAAAGAGCATGCCTCCAAAGATCTGAAGGGCGCGGCGCTGGAGAATCAGATTCGCAAGAACCGGGTGCGGTGGCTGCGGAGTCATTTGACCGACGCGGGGAAGAAACGCGCGAACGAATTGGGCTGGGCGAACACGTACACACTGACGAAGAGCCTGGCAGAGTCGCTGATTTACAAATGCGGGGCGGGCTTGCCGATTGCGATCGTGCGTCCGGCGATTGTCGAGACTTCGGTGGAGAAGCCTTTCTTAGGCTGGAATGAAGGCATCAATACTTCAGCTTCGCTGTCCTATTTGTTGGGGACATATTTTCGGCAATTGCCAACGAACGAGCGCAAGCGGTTGGATGTGATCCCGGTGGACTCGGTGTGCCGGGGAATGACGTTAATTGCAGCCGCAATCGTGGAACGGCGGAATGCTCTGGTCTATCAGTTGGCAACATCGGTGACCAATCCTTGCGATATGCGGCGGTCGATTGAGCTGACTTCTTTGGCGCATCGCAAGCACTATCGCGCGCTGGAAGGTCTGGAAAGCTGGCTGCGGTTGCGCTTTGATGCGATTCCGGTTTCGAAGCAACGCTATGAGCGCATGTCGGCACCGGCGCAGAAGGCGATCATAAAATCCATACAGCGCATTGTGTCGCCGCTGCCATTGCGCAAGACGCCGCTGGCGCGGGCGGAACGCAATCTGGAAAAAGTTGAAAAACTGATCGAGCTATTCGAGCCGTTTATTCTTCTGAATGAGCATGACTTCGTGGCGGAAAACGTGGAGAAACTCGCGTATGCGCTGTCGCCGGAAGAGCGGTCGAGCTTCGGGTACGACACGCGCAGCATCGATTGGTGGGAGTACTGGATCAACATCCACATTCCGGCGCTGCGGCGGTGGACTTATCCGCTGATTGAGGGGCGTCCCCTGGAAGCGCGGCCGTCGCGAAGTTTTCAGCTGGCTGAGGCCGAGAGCAACGGAGAGACCGTCAAAACGGGCACAAACGGAGCAACGTGGCGATATTCCTGACCGGGTCCACCGGATACATCGGCGGGCACGTCGCCGCCAATCTTCTGCAAGAACATGGGGCTGCGCTGAATGTGCTGGTGCGGGCGCGTGATCCGCGTGAGGCAGAGCTGCGTTTGTGGCAAGCACTGCAATTGCATCTTGACTTCCCGCACTTCTATGAATTTTTGCAAACGCGGATCAGGATCTTTCGCGGAGATTTGACGGGCCCGCAATTCCGGCTGGCGCGGGATGATTACGATCGCTTGATTCATACCACCGATTCGGTGATTCATTGCGCGGCGTCGTTGAACCGGAAGTCGGAAAAAAGTTGCCTGAATGTGAACCTGCGGGGAACGCTGGAAGTGCTTCAACTTGCCATGCGGGTGCACCACTATCACGGGCTGCGCCGCTTTAGTCATGTGAGCACCGTGGCAGTGGCGGGAAAGCGCAAGAATGAAGTGGTTACGGAAGATAATTCGATCGATTGGGAGCGGTCGGACTATGATCCGTATGCGCGCACAAAAAAGTTTTGCGAACACATGATCCGGGAGCTTCTGCCGGAAGTGCCGA
Organism: uncultured Acidobacteriota bacterium; assembly: GCA_963696635.1. Taxonomy (GTDB): domain Bacteria; phylum Acidobacteriota; class Terriglobia; order Terriglobales; family Acidobacteriaceae; genus JABDBE01. The sequence goes on along the minus strand of CAVOKX010000009.1, from coordinate 38,018 downwards.
TTACGATTTTCCGGCCGAGTATTGTGTTGGGGGACAGCCGGCGCGCCGAGACTACGCAGTTCGACATGGTCAAAGCGTTCGTTTTTCTGGCTGGTTTGCCAGTGCTTCCGTTTCGGCCTAAGGACAAGATCGATATTGTGAACGTGGACTTCGTGGCCGACGCGATTGCGACGCTGCATCAGAAGGCTAATCCGGAGTTTGATACGTATCATCTTTCTTCGGGCAGAGGGTCGCAGACGTTCCGTGAATTGACTACCGCGCTGGCCGCTGCGCAGCAGAAACGCGCACCGGTATTTGTGCCCGTGCTGGAGCGGCCTTTCTCCGGTACGGTCAACACCTTGGCGAATCGTAAGGGTGCGGTTGCGCATGGAGCTTCGTTGATGAAAGTATTTATGCCGTACCTGGTCTGGAATACGGTGTTCGACAACACGCGAGTCACGTCTGAACTGGGCCGCCGGCCTGTGCCGTTTTCGCAGTACAGCTATCCTTTATTAAAGTTCAGCCGGGAGACGAATTTCTCCTACACGTATCAGGACTGGCCGGCCAAGATCGGAGGTTCCGCGGCATGATGGACTTCGTGCTCGAAGCTTGGGTTAGCGCATCGATTGAAAAGTCGAAAGCCTCATGGATGCTGGGCAAAGGGAAACCCTGGCAGCCCGGAGAAAAGCTGAAGCTGCTGTTTGCGGGGTATAACGGGACGCGCAACATGGGGTCGGACGTGCGCGTGGAGGAGATGCTGCGGCAACTTCGTCACATCCTCGGAGCGGAGCGGGTTGCCTTCAGCGTGATGACGCAGGTTCCCAAATTCTCGCGCGGATACTTCGACAATACGGCGCAGGTGCATTTGCCGGATATTTTTCCGCCTTTTTTATCGGACGAAGTGCCCAAGCATCACGGCGTGGTGGCTTGCGAAGGCTCGATGTTCAAGAGCAAGTTTGCCAACGCGCTGACCACCATGATGATTGGATCACTGGGCATTGCCGCGGCGCAGAACAAACTGTCGGTGGGGTACGGCGCCGAGGCTGGGCACATGGATCCGCTGGTGGCCAAGATGTGCGCGCGCTACTGCCAGAATTCGCTGGTGATTACGCGCAACGAAGAATCGCGCACCATTCTGCGTGAACTGGGAGTTCCGAATGAATTGGGCACGGATACGGCTTGGACCTTTGAGCCGCATCCGGCGGAATATGGAAAAAAGGCGCTGCGCGAAGTTGGATGGGACGGAACAACGCCGGTGCTGGTAGTGTGTCCGATCAATCCTTTCGAGTGGCCGGTGAAGGCTTCAGTGGCCAAGTTCGCGCTGCACGGCCTGATGGGAGCATATAAGGATAGCCACTACCGCTCGGTTTACTTTCACAATTCGGGGCCGGAGGCCGACCGTTCCTACGAGTACTATTTGACGGCGATCGCGAACGCGGTGGATGCATTTCGAAAACAGCGGAAGGTGTTTGTGATTCTGGCGGCCACGGAGCGGCTGGATGCGCGTCCGGCGGGACGAATTTCAGAAAAGCTCGGCGGCGTCCCTGTGCTCAGTTCGGAAGACTACAACATGTACGAGTTAGTTAGCATTTTGCGGGCTTGCCACATGATGGCGTCGTCGCGCTATCACGGGATTGTGACGTCGATGCCGGCGCTGGTGCCATCGGCGGGGATCACCATGGATGAGCGCATTCGGAATTTAATGCGCGAGCGGGGTCATGAAGACCTGCTGATGAATGTGGATGATGCTGATCTGGAGCCGAAGCTGCTCGCGGCGTTGATCAAATTGAGCAAGGAAGGCGAGAGAATCGCCGATGGGATCGGGAGGACTGTGGTACGGAATTTGAAGGTGATGGCGCGCATGGGTGTTTATTTTGAGGAAGAGGTGCAGAAGCGTTATCCGGAATTTCCTACGCGTCAAGGGGAATGGGGTTGGGAAGATTATTTGCCGCCGATGAGCGACCACTTGCGCCAGTTAGCCGAAGCGTACAGTCGAAATTAGCGGAGGGCCGGAGTGATTTGTCGGATGTGGCATGGCTGGACAGCAACCGGGAACGCAGATGCGTATGACAATTATTTGAAGAGCGAGCTGTTTCCGCGTCTGGAGCGGGAACTCACGCCGCACGGTTACCTGGGATTTCAAGTGCTGCGTTTAGTCAAGGACAGTGAAGTCGAGTTTGTCACGCTAGTATGGTTCGAATCCCTGCAGACCGTTCGATGGTTCGCGGGCGAACACTACCAGAAACCCGTAATCAGCGCGAAGGCGAAGGCTTTACTCTCGCGATATGCTGAACGCGTCGAACATTACGAAGTCAGCAGTGGTCGCTGGCCGGGAAGCCACTCCGGTTGAAGGTTCCGAGACATCCACTTGTCCATGAACTTTCTGGAAAAGATTTTTGCGCGGCTTGAGTCGGCGAGTGAGACCGTCATTCTGCGAGAGCTTGCTGGCAGAGAGACGCAGCCAACTACGTCTTTACTGACCGGGCGCGAGCTGCTCGGGATGATCGCTATGGCGCGGGCTTTTCTCGCTGCCCAGGGGATAAAAAAGGGCGAGCGCTGCGCTTTGCTTGCGCATAACAGCGTTCACTGTGTGGCGATGGATTTGGCCATCATGGCGGAGGGAATTATCGTGGTGCCGCTTTATGCGCGCCAGGCTCCAGCGGAACTCGTGGCCATGATGAAGGATTGCTCCCCGGTGTTGATTTTTTGCGGGGATGTGGGGTTGCGGGATGGGATCGTGCAGAACTGGCCGGAAGCGCCGCCGCAGGTGTTGTTGCAGGATGTGTTTGATGGTGACTCCCGCCCCTTGCAAAAAACGCAAGGAGCGGCGCACCCCGCGCAAAAGGTGGGGCACCTGGAAGAGCCGCGGGCAGGAGTGCCCGCGCTACACTCCGACCCGGTGACTATTATTTATACGTCAGGTACTTCGGGCGAGGCGAAGGGGGTTGTCCTCACCGCGGGTAATGTTGACCATATGCTGGGCTGCACTTGGGAGCAGCTTGAGGCGCTGATGCAGAACAAAGCCGGCCAGGATCACGTGTTCCATTATCTTCCGTTTTGTTTTGCCGGCTCCTGGATCATGCTGCTGACCTGTCTTCTGCGCGGCAGCTTGCTTACTTTGAACACGGACTTGAGCAAGATTGCGAGTGAGATGCGGGCCGTGGCGCCCGATTATTTTCTCAACGTTCCGGCTCTTCTCGAACGAATGCGCAAAGCTGTCGACGAACAGCTTTGGAAGACTGGGGGCGTGGTTCTCAGTATTTACAGACGTGCCAAAGGCGCGTGGGTGCGTAAGCACGAAGGGCAGACGAGCTTCGCGGATTCAATGTGGCTGGCGTTGGCGAATGCAATGGTGTTTCCCACCATCCGCAAGAAAATGATTGGTTCCCGTCTGAAGGCTCTGATCTGCGGGTCGGCGCCGCTTAGTGTGGAGACACAGCTCTACTTCATGATGCTGGGGATTCCGGTGCTGCAGGTTTATGGGCTGACTGAGACGACTGCCATCTGCACCATGGACGATCCCGGTCATGTGGAGCCAGGCCGCGTTGGACCAGCGATCCGCGGGATTGAAATGAAGCTGGGCGAGAACGACGAAATTATCGTGCGTGGGCCAAATGTTTTCCCGGGTTACTGGAATCGACCACAAGAGACCGCGAAAGCCTTGCGTGACGGCTGGTTTCATACGGGCGATCAGGGCGAGGTGAATGCAGCAGGAAACTGGAGGATTACGGGACGCATCAAGAATTTGATTATTCTGGGTTCGGGTCACAACATTGCGCCGGAGCCGATCGAGGATGAGGTGCTGCGGCTTCTGCCGGGAGCGCAACAGGTGGTGCTGGTGGGCAATGGCCGGGGATATGTTTCGGCGGTCGTGACCGGAGCGGTGACGCGCGAGCAGGTGCAGGCTGCGTTGGATGCGGTGAATCCGAGTTTGCCGCATTACAAGCGGGTCCGGGCATTCCATATTTATTCGGAGCCGTTCTCGATTGAGAATGGTTTGCTCACCGCGAACGGGAAGCTGAAGCGGGATTTGATTGCGGCGCGTTTGAAGGAAGAGATCGAAGAGATGTATGGGGTGAAGCAGGCGTCGTAAAATCATCGGGAGAAATTGATAAGACACAGACGGGTGGGGATATTACGAGGTGAGTTATGCGAGATATGGGACCCCTCCTTACACCGGCGGCGGTCGGTGGCGTTGTATCGCTCGTGGTCACGGCCATCGGCAACGCTCTGGGCTACCGGGCCAAAGTTGATGAAGGGTTACGGGCTACGCGGCTGGCTTTGTATAAGGTCTTGTGGAAGAAAACTGAACTCTTGCCACAGTGGCCGCGTCGCACAGACGTGACCTATGAAAAGCTGCACGATTTGAGTGAAGAGTTAAGGGACTGGTACTTCGGCGATGGGGGAATATTCCTGTCCCGTGCAGCGCGTAAGTCTTACGGCAAGCTGCAGGACGCTATCGGTAAGGTTCTGGAACCGCAGCCGAAAGGTAAAATAGAGGGCCCCGATTACGATAAGGTAAGACTCCGGTGCAGCGATTTGAGGACGCAGCTGACGGAGGATTTATTGTCGAGAAGAGGGGCGCGCCGTTGGTTCTAGCTTGGATTGACGAATCTCGGACAACTCGGTCCTGTGGCCGCCAACTTTATGAAGAGCTTTGACGGCCAATCCCTTTCCTGGGAAGTGAAGAGCGGTGTGATTGAGCTGGCACTGCACCGCGAGCCTTGCAACGAAATTGGTTCGCTTACACTCGATGATCTGGAAAGATTCGTCCGCGCCCTCGACGGCTGCAAAGGCGAGGCCCACGCGCTCATCATTTATAGTGAACTGAAGGCCGGGTTTTGCGCTGGGGCTGATCTGCGGGAGTTGTACCGGCGCTCTCAAGAGTTGGAGCGGAAGGATGCGGCGGCGGGCGTCCGCGAATATCTGGAACGTATTCACCGGGTGCTCAACACGATCGATGCATCGCCGTTGACCACCATCGCGGCGGTGCATGGAGTGACTTTTGGCGGCGGGTTTGAGCTAGCACTGGTATGCGATTTGATCGTCGCAGATAAGATGGCGAGATTTTGTTTCCCGGAGTTGCGGCTGGGATTGATTCCTGGTTTTGGCGGGATTCCCCGTCTGAAGCGCGATCTGGGGAACGCGGTGGTTCGCGATCTGCTGCTGACTGGGCGAAGTTTCAATGCGACCAAGTTGCAGCAGGTTGGCCTGGTGAGCCAAGTGGTGGCGGAGGGGGAGTCGTTACGCGTGGCGCGAGCCACTGCGGCTCAGCTCGGGAAGTTTGATCGGCGGACTGCGGCCGCGGCCAAGAAGTTTATCAAGCCTATCCCGTATGAAGAGTTGAGAAAGGAAATCGATGTTTTCTGCGAGTCTGTTTGCCCAGCCGGCAGTGGAGGCGGGATTGAGAAAATTTGTGGAGAGCGAAGAGGCGCAGCCGTATTTACCTTAGCATTTTCGCCAAATGCGTAGGTCCTTCGCTTCCGCTCAGGATCACAATTGAAGTTTAGATTATGACAGCATCCAGTGAAACACTTGAAGATATCTTGAATCTTGCAGCCACTCACTTCAAGGTGCCTCGGGAGAAGCTCACTCCTGACGATGACTTTTTCAAGACGCTGGGGATCGACAGCTTGCAGGCGCTCGATCTGCTGACTCGGCTGGAGCATCACTTTCGCATCGAGTTGCCGGATTACGAATTGCAGGGAGTATCGGATTTCCGCACCCTGGCTGACCGCATTCAAGCACGATTGTAGAAAATTAAAATTGCGGATTGCCTTATTGATCTGGAGCTGAATTTGGCAATTGCACACCGGCAATCGAAAATCGCACTTTTCTAAATGCTTAATCTCGACCAATACAGTTGTCTGGGCGCAGCTTTGCGGGATGCGCTGGATCGCTGGCCCAATGAAGTTTGCCTGATCGAGGCGGACCGGGATCGAGAGAAGACGCGGCTTACTTACTCCGATTTTAAAGATGTTGCGCTGCCGCTGGCACGCGCGCTCGAGGATGCGGAATTTAATTCCGGCGATGGTGCGGCGATCATCATGACCAATCAGTCGAAGTGGCTGATTTCAGCGTATGCAGTTTTTTATCGTGGCGGCGTGCTGGTGCCGCTTGATTACAAGCTGACGGCGGCCGAGCACTTACAACTGCTGGCACACTGCAAAGCCAAATTCCTGGTGGTTGAGTACTATCTGTGGCGCGCGATCACGCAAGCGCCGGAATTCAAGAATCATAAGCTCAAAAAGGTTCTGGTCACGGAAGCCCCTCTGAGAGCCGATCTCGGAGGCGCCTACCGCTGGGAAGAGTTTCGCCGCAAGGGCGAACCGGGGTTTGTGCAGCGAGAGCGCGAGGACGTGGCCTGCATTGTTTATTCGTCGGGTACGGGCGGGCGTCCCAAGGGATGCGTGCTCACGCATGAGAATTATCTGGAACAATGCAAGGCGCTAACCGCCTGGTATCCGTTCTGGCCTGGGGTGCGCTATCTCAGTATTCTGCCGACGAATCATGCGATTGATTTTATGGTTGGTTTCATTGGCCCGTTTGTGTGCGGCGCTTGCGTGGTGCACTTGCGTACGCTGCGGCCGGAGTTCGTGCGCGACGCTTTTGTGCGCTACAAGATTACTTATGTTTCTCTGGTTCCCATGATTCTCAAGAACCTGGAACGCGGGCTACGAGCGAAGTTCGATGAACTGCCCGCGGGAAGACGTTTTTTGCTACGTCGGATGATCGCGTTGAATAAGTCTCTAACTCGCAAGCAGCCGAAAGTCCGGCTTAGCCGCAAACTTCTGGCACAGGTTCATCAGGGATTTGGGGGAGAATTGCGGGCGATGTTTACCGGGGGCGCGTTCATGGAGCCTTCAACTCTGCAGTTTTTCTATGACCTCGGTATTCCTGTGGCCAACGGGTATGGCCTCACTGAGGCGGGCACTTCGCTCACCCTGAACGACCTTAAACCGTTTCGCGCGGACACCGTGGGCAAGCCGTTGCCGGGAGTTGAACTGCGGGTACTCAATCCCGACGCCGAGGGCATCGGCGAAGTTGCGGTTCGCGGCAAGACTGTGATGTCACACTATCTGGATGATCCCGAATTGACTGCGCAGACGATCGTAGACGGTTGGCTGGTGACAGGCGATCTGGGGCGCTTTGACGGCGACGGGCACCTGCAGCTTTTCGGTCGCAAGAAAAACATGATCGTGACCGAAGGCGGCAAGAACATTTATCCCGAAGACATTGAAACTGGCTTCGAGGGGCTGCCGGTGAAAGAGTACTGCATTTTCGCAGCGAATTATCTTTGGCCAGCAAAGACTCTCGGCCGGGAGATGCTGGTTCTTCTTCTGCGGTTGGAGCAAAACCAGGAGTTTACTGACGCGCTGAAAGAGGAGATTATCGCGCGTAACCGTCGTCTGCCCGACTTCAAACGGGTGGGCGGATACTTACTGTGCGATAAAGATTTTCCGCGAACCGCATCCATGAAAATCAAGCGCACCGTGCTTGCCGAAGAGGTCCGCGAAATTCTCGGGCGCGCGGCCGTGGTCGAACTGTGAGCGCCACGGACACTTTTCTCGCGGTCGTGAATCCGGCTGCGGGCGGAGGGCGCTGTCGCAAGCTTTTTCCCGATGCGCTTGATCGTTTGCGCGCGGGCGGGCTGAAGTTAGAGGTGGTCGAGACCACTGCGCCAGGCCAGGGAGCGCATTTGGCGCGCGACGGCTATGCCCGCGGGTATCGCAAATTTATTGCCGTGGGCGGCGATGGCACGTCGTATGAGATCGTCAACGGACTTTTTCCACGTCGAGAATCGGACGAAGCTGCCACTCTCGCATTTCTTCCCTTGGGAACCGGCAACTCGTTTCTGCGCGAATTCAGCGATCGCGGAGTAGAACATGCAATCGAAGCATTGCTGGCGCGGCGATCGCAACCTTGTGATGTCCTGCGATTGCGTCATGCAGAGGGAGTTCTCCACTACATCAATCTGCTGGCCATGGGTTTTGCCGCAGACGTTGCAGCCTTGCGGGCTCGGCGTTTCAGCGGGTGGGGAGAATTGGGCTATCAATCGTCTATTTTCATTACGCTGGCTCGCTTCCGCCGGCGGCCTTTTCCTTTACGCGTCGACCGGGAAGCAGAGATCGACCGCCGCGCTTGTTTGTTCCTGACTTTCAGCAATAGTAAGTTCACGGGTGGAACCATGATGATCGCGCCCAAAGCCGAGGTAAATGATGGACTCATTGAATATGTGCGCTGGGGACCCATTGGACGGTTGGGGTTGATACGTAACCTGCCTACGCTTTATGACGGTACGCACATTCATCATCCCCTGGCCGAAAGGCGGGGCGCGAAACAAATCGAGTTCCATCTGCAGGCTCCAGTGGATGTGATGGTCGATGGTGAAGTGCTGACATTACATTGCCAGACACTGGATGTGCTGCCCTCCGCTTTGCGGGTCGTGGTATAAGAATTTAGAATTTATCTCTATGTCACAAGAGCGCAGAAAACGGCAACAGGAGCGGCAGGGAGTCAGCCAAACGAAGCCAGTGCCGCGCAACGTTATTATCACCATCGTAATTGTGGTTGTGTTTGCGGTTGCCTACTATTTCATACGGCAGAGGCAAACCAGCCGTCTGGACGCTTTTGCCCAGTGCCTGACGGCGAAGCAAGCCAAAATGTACGGTGCGTTTTGGTGTCCGCATTGCGAAGACCAGAAAGAGAAGTTCGGCTCGTCATTTCAGTACGCTCCCTATGTTGAGTGTGGAATCAAAGGTTCCAAGGGCATTGAACCGGTTTGCACCCAGGCCGGCATCAAACAATTTCCTACCTGGGTATTCGCGGACGGCACGCGAGTCATTGGCCCGCACGAGTTGGACTTCCTTGCTGGTGCCACCGGATGCAGCCTGCCATGACGTCTGCTGCGCGATGTCTCTTTCTGTTGATCGCTATTCTGGCCTTGGCTGGGATCATAGTCTCTTCCGTCTCGCTGCATCATCACTACGGCACTTCGCAAACCAACTACTGTGATTTCGGGACCAGTTTCAATTGCGACATCGTCAACCGCAGTGTTTACTCGACTGTACTCGGCGTTCCGGATGCGCTGATCGGCATTCTTGGTTACGTCCTGCTTCTTGGCCTGGCAACGGTTTATCGGGCGAAAGCGGAAACACCGCTGCTGCTGTTGATCGCGTCGACCGCGGGGTTGGGCTTTGCTCTCTATCTCACATATATCGAGAAGTTCGTGCTGGCGACTTGGTGCATTTTGTGTCTTTCGTCGCTGGCGTTGATTTTTCTGATTACCGTGCTGGCGTCATTTGTGGTGGCGGTTGCCCGGCGTCGGGACTGATGCCAGGGGCGAACCACGTACCTTTGCCGCTCCAGCACGCGTCGAGACGCCCGCGCTCACATTGGATGATGGAAGAAATCAGTCAAACGCAACTTACCCCCGGGAACCCTTCTGTCGCCGGGGACCTTCGCCTGCACGAATTTCGCAGCCGGGTATTTCGCAACTCGCGGATGCTCCGACTATGGTTACCGCCGCGATACGACGCTCCGGAGAACAAGACGCGCCAATACCCTGCGCTTTATCTGAACGACGGGCAGAATCTGTTTGACCGGGCGACGGCTTTTGGCGGCGTGGAATGGCAAGTCGACGAAACTGCCGACCGCCTGATCCGCCAAGAGGTAATTCCGCCGCTGATTATCGTGGGCATTGACAATGCCCAGGGCGATCGCATCAAAGAGTACTTGCCCTACCGGTCGTTTCATCCGCCGATTTTGCGGCCGCAGGGGAAGCGCTATCCTGACTTTCTGATGAATGAGGTCATGCCGTTTTTGCAGGAGCGATACCGCATCGCAAGCGGTCCTGAAAATACCGGGCTCGGCGGGTCGTCGATGGGGGCGCTCATTTCGCTGTACACGGTCATCGAGCGGCCGGAGGCGTTTGGCCGTCTGCTCTTAGAAAGCCCGTCGCTGTTTATTTCCCATCGAAGACTCTTGAAGTACAGCCGTCTTGTCCGGCAGTGGCCGGAGAAGGTGTTTTTGGCCATAGGCACGCGCGAAGCGGGCCGCGAGGATAAAGATAAACAGGTTGTGGAAGATGTTCGCGAACTGGAGCGGAGTTTGCGAAGCGTGGGCCTGGACGATCTCCGCTTGCGGGTGAGGATTGATGAGGGAGCAACTCACAATGAGGGCGAGTGGGCCAAGCGCTTTCCCGAAGCGTTGACTTTTCTGTTCGGAAACTAGAATGCGGGATTGGTAGTCCGCGACGCGAGGCGCGTAACAGCCCTCTCTTCTTGGGGATGTGTCGCGACTGCTACAATGCCTCTCACTGATGCCGAGTGCAAGCCGTGTCCGGATGGTGTTCAACTTAGCGAGTTCCCCGGTTACGGTCTTCGTGGTGGCGCTATCCGCACGGCTGGGGGTATTGCGCCAGCTTTTGCCTGCCAAAGCCTGGGCTGGCTTTTACGCATATAACGAGTTTGCGCGAATCGCGTGGGTCGTAGTCTCGGGACATGGCTACAGCTCTCCGTGGGCACAAACTCATCAGAGAAGGTGTGTGACGTTCCGGTCACACCGAAATCCTGTTTACGCGAGAAAAGACCTTGGCGAGGATAGCCTGAACTGGCTGCCGCGCATGGGTTGAGGTGTTGCAGGCAGGAAAGTCATCGTTGCCATGGCAAAAAGCGTAAGGGGCACTATTGCGAGAAAAATATGATCTGGCAGACCAGCTACGAAGGGTGATGGCGTTCGCTTACTGAACATCACGCTTAGACTCAACCAAGAGGCTGTCAACCATTGCAAAAGAAGGCACGCGAAAGGTGTGCTCACAAACGCACGCGGGATGACGTGGTCTCCTCTTTGAAAATCACGGAACTGGCTTAACAGCGTCAGGAAAGGCGGAATCAATAACAATTGATTGTAGGCGGCGCGTTTTGGGATTATGGCAAGAGTGACAATGCAAGTCCACGCGAGTATCCACCGAAAGCGAAGTGTGGTGGCATCCGCGGTTCGCCACTGGAACCAGAGCCCAAAGAGAAAGGCCAACAGCAACAACGAAAAGAGTGTGCCAAGGAACGAGGGAAAAAGCAGCTGAAGGATGTTCGGACTGGTAGCGTACGTTGTATATTCGCGAATGGCCCCTATAAACCGTAAGATCCAATTAGGTAAGATTATTTCCGATATGGCGAGTAATATTGCGATGGTTCCTGCAAAGCTCCACAGAAGCCTTTGGCGGCTTCTCCAACTAAAGGAGGCCCAGGCAAGGAAACAGATGACGAGGAGACCGCAGGTGTCCGGCTTCATGGTGGCGAAGGCGAGCAGCCCTCCCCCTAGTGCAAGCCGGTTTCCCGTTATGCAAGCTGCCGCCGCGGCAACTAGAAGAACCGATAATGCCGCGAGATTCTGTTGATAGTACTCGACAAGACTTGGGAAGCTGCCGAGCGCAAACAGGATCCCTGAAAGAACAACCAGCGGTCTCAAACGAAATCTCATCGTATACATCCAGAGAGGTATGCTAAGCGCGACACTACACATTAAGACCCAGCGGAAGATATCGATCACTACCCCAAAAGGCAAGGTCACTGTTGGCGCCAGCAAGAACACGACCAACAGGGGATAAACAAAGGATTCCTTGTCTAGGGGATCCGATTTTTTCGTTGGGTCGAGCGGGCGTCCATAGAATCCAACTTGGATTTCGCGTGTTATCTCGGAGCTGTAGGGATCCCTGCCGTGCAAGAGTAATTCGCGCGCCCCGAGCCAGCGCGGGTAAAGATCCGAATTATTTCCAACGGGTAAATTCCTGGCGCGAACCTCGGCGGCGATCGCGGGGATATAAACGCGCTTCGCCCAGTACCAAAACGCGAGACAGAAAACCAGAGCCACGCTCACTAGCCAGAGGTCGAACGCGCGCACGTGCCATCTCACGCCAGCATTGTAACCCACCGAAGGTTCGCAGGTCTGATGTCGCCCAAACCCACGAGTAATGCCGAAATGAAAGGGTGGGGGTAGTCCTCGCACGGACAAGAGCAGAGCCAACGCTATCGAACAAAAATCTGGTCCGGATGCTTTAGCGCCAATTTCGCCGGCACCAGGGCAAACACCAGCAACACTAAAGCGATGCTGAACAACTTCCCGAGGGACAGCAGCAGCAAATAGAAAGGACTGCACAGTAGCATAGTAGTGGAAGCCACAAACAACCAGCGAGGCCAACCACGAATGGTTGCATCAGTTGCGAATATGCTGCCTGTGAATAGGAAAGGCAAGATAAGCAAGGCCAAGTCACAAGTGGTGGTGTAGTAGCCAGTTACGAGGATGACGACAATGCAGAACGAAAACCCGATCCGGTTCGAGCGAGCATCGTCGGAAGCTCTCCAGATCCTTGCCGCGCAGACTATACCCAAAATCGAAACCCCGAGGAGAGCGCCCACCACTAGGAGGGGAACCCTTCCAACGCCGATAAAAGGGGTTAGTAAGCCACGAATGTTAGGCATCACACTGCTGTTTATTCCAATACGGGCGGGCGTCTGACTCAGACTCCAGACATACTCGGGATAACCGACTATGGCTGATCTTCCCACGAGGGCGAGCGAAACTAACAACAGGACGGATGCGGCGCAAAGAAAACCGAGTACCGTTCTAGTCTTTCGGTTCAGAAGCAGCACGAGAAAAAGTGGAATAACAAGGTGAAATTTGAACAAACCCAGACCCAAATAGACTCCCGAGCGAAAGCCCGACCCGTCGCGCAGCGAGGTGAATACGAGCGCTAGGACCAGCAAGAGAAGAATCGAGTCCTGTCCCTCCAGTAAATCTAACGCAATTGGGTAGAAACCGAGACTCAGCAAACCTTGAAGCCACGGCTCCGGCAGAAGCTCCGAGTCGACCGGAGTTTCCCGCGCCAACAGAAAAGGGATGGTGAATAATACTACAATCTTGATGCAGGTCCACACCAGGAACGCAGCAGGGTACTTCAGGTAGGCGAAGGGCAGAAACAATAAGGCTTCAAACGGCGGCCGTATGTATGGCAATGGACCAGTGCGAATTTTCACCGATGTGGCGAATTCCTGCTGCACCTGCCATTGAAGTCTGGGATCGTACAGGCTCGCGCTCTTCCCATGTTGTATGATCTTTCCCGCGGTGTAGAAGGATGCAAAGTCAAAATAGCCCCGAAAAACCGAATCGTGAAGGTGCCAGAAGATCAATCCATGCAGGACTGCGAAACTGGCGAGAGCAAAAATGAGTGCGCGTTTGAGTCGAAAAGCTTTCATAGACGCTTGCCAAGTTGCAATGGTATCAGCGCGGGTGAAACCGCGATTTGTCTGGCTCTTCTCATTTCCGACCATTACACGCTGAAAGGTAGAGCGTCTCAGTTGTATTCCCAGCTCGTTTGGAGATTGATCCGTAGATTATGATCGCCTGAGAGGGATGCCAACGCAGGATTTTGGATTATTGCCTCTGCGGTTGTGTTTCTCCTCGTTGCTGCGACGCGGGGAAGCCTAACCCGGTCGCCAGGAAGAATGCAAGTTCAGACACGCGCCGACTTCTACCAATCAGGCAATTTGACTGGGGAAAGCGGAGCGGCAGAATGGTTGTAGTCCGACTGGTTCGCAGATTCCTCCAGTCCGCGTCCTGATGTAAACTGGCGCGTCAGGCGGGCCGCCGGGTTGAGAAGATTGCGCCCTCCTGCGCATTCCCGTTGGAGATATTGAGGTTATGCCGTCCACATCGCCCTTGGGTTCTGAGTCGGTCGACGACGGCTTACTGAAATGTCCAGAGCTCTCTGTGGTAATGCCATGTCTTAACGAAGAAGATACCATCGCTGCTTGCATCGAGCAGATTCTTAAAACTCTCCACGATAACCATGTCGCGGGAGAAATCATCGTGGCTGACAATGGCAGCATTGATAACTCCGCGGAAATCGCCCAGAGAAAGGGGGCGCACGTCGTGCTGGTTGAGAATAAGGGGTACGGCAGCGCTCTCATGGGAGGAATCAATGTTGCGAGTGGCAAATATATTGTCATCGGAGACGCGGACGGCAGCTACGACTTCACGCAGATTCCTCTGTTTCTGGAAAAGTTGAGAGACGGCCATGACCTGGTCATGGGAAATCGTTTCAAGGGAGGCATCGCTCCTGGTGCGATGCCCGATTTGCACAGGTATTTAGGTAACCCCTTACTTACAGGAATCGGTCGCCTTTTTTTCAGAGCTCCGTGTCGCGATTTTCACTGCGGTTTACGGGGTTTCAGCAAGGCAGCTTATGAACGGATGCAACTCCGCACGACTGGAATGGAGTTTGCCAGCGAAATGGTCGTGAAGGCAGCGCTCTTCAAAATGCCAATATGCGAAGTCCCAACCACCCTTTCGCTCTCTGGCCGCGGCCGAAGATCACATTTGCGGAGTTGGTCCGATGGGTGGAGACACCTGCGGTTCCTGTTACTGTACAGTCCGCGCTGGCTGTTCTTGTATCCCGGATTAGCACTCTTGTTCTTGGGTTTGGCAACTGCGCTTTGGCTCCTGCCGGGCCCACGGCAGGTGGGGCGTAGTTTTCTGGACATCCACACCTTGCTGTACGCCGTCGTTGCCATCCTGACTGGGTTTCAGGTTGTCGTATTTGCATTCTTCACCAAAGTATTCGGCATAACAGAAGGCCTCCTCCCGGAGGATCCGCGCCTGACTCGGGCTTTTCGAGTCTTCAATCTGGAAATAGGGCTGCTGGCCGGGGCTGCGCTGCTTGTGACTGGCATCAGCGTCGCAGGCTACTCCTTTTATCTCTGGAACCGGACCGGGTTTGGACCAATGAATCCTGTAGTTCTGGTGCGCCTCGTGGCTGCTGTTATAGTCTCGGCGACCTTGGGGATCGAGATCATCTTCGCCAGCTTCTTCCTAAGTATTATGGGAGTGGGACGCAAGTGAGCGTGCTCGGACAAGTCCACGAAGCCTACATCTACGGTAGACGTATCCGCCGTCTTTCTGAGCTTCTCGCCGAACTGATTCCGCACGCTTGCAGCCTTTTGGACGTTGGCTGTGGGGACGGAAAAGTAGCGCGGGCATTGCTCGACAGGCGCCCAGATCTCCGGATTGAGGGAGTCGATGTGTTGGTTCGGGACCGTACCTGGTTGCCGGTCACGGCCTTCGACGGAACGAGTCTTCCTCATCCTGATTCCAGCGTCGATGGAGTCATGCTTATTGACGTTCTGCACCATAGCCGCGAACCTCGGGCATTGTTGCGAGAGGCGCTCCGAGTGTCTCGCCGCTGGCTCGTCGTGAAGGATCACTTCCGCAGTGGACCGATTTCTGCTTTGCGGCTTCGCTTCATGGACTACGTTGGCAATTCGCGTTTCGGGGTGGCGCTGCCGTACAACTATTTGTCACCACATCAGTGGGGTGAATTGCGCCTGCAATTTGATGTGAAAGTCGCAGCCGAAGTGACAGAACTTGACTTGTATCCGAGCCCAATCGATTACGTTTTCGGGAAGGGTTTGCACTTCATTGGGCTGTGGGAGCGGAATATGAGGGAGAAGGTTCCAGGCGAACCGGCCACGTATCCGGCTCTACAATCCAGACCTTCCGGTTCTTAAAATACTGCACCAATTCCTCATTATCGTGCTCTCCCATATCGCGTGCCCACACCACTTTGGCATGATCAATGTCGGCCGCGTTGTAAACCCACTCGTTATCGGGAACGTGTGTTTTGCCATAGCGAACCAGGATCAAGTGTTGACCGGGCGCATTCTGCAAGGCACGAACGATTTGTGCTCGAGCAATGTTTCCGCGGGGCCAGTCTGGCTCAATTTGTACGTGGGTGACGATGGCGGTTAACCGAAGAAGAATCATGGCGCCGAGAACAAGTGGAACCACCTGTACCAGGGCAGAACCTACCGGCGCTCCTCGCCAGCGCCAAAGTCTCATATGCCGCATGCACTGTAGCAAGACGAGATAAAGAAGACCAACCGCCGGAGCGAAGTAGTGGGCAGACATCCAGGTCTCGACCGCGAGTCCTAGCAGCACAACCGCGCCTGCGATCAAAGGAAAACGCATTTTGCGGTCGGGAATGATGCAAGGGAAAGCCAGTAGCGGAAGGGTAAGGGCTGGGCCAAGATAAAAACCCCACATCATCCAACCTCGGGTGACACAACTCCAAAGAAATCCATTGAAAGTTCGTTCGTAGCGGTATGCGCGAAGATCATTTTCGTAGAACTCCCGCATCACTGCATGATGATAAGGAGGTTCGGGAAGCGGCTGTTGCCACAAGAAGAATGGCGACTGGCAGTAGGTTCGGTGATTGACCATGTAGGGCATCAACAGCGGGTTCCCGGTTATTCGATAGTTGTAATAGCAGGATCCTGCCGCCCCTAAGCCCAGAACCAGTACAAGTGGCAAAATGAGGCGGCCGAAGGCGACTGATAATTGCGGACTCTGAGGCCCCGCCAGCCAAATCAGTAAGGCTAGCGCTACCGTGAGACTCAGAACCAGCCCCTCGTAAGGCCGGCTATTGGCAAGGATGACTAACCCTAAGGCCATCAGGAGGGCATCTCGGACGCGGCAGTGACGCTTAATCCGCGGTAACGCGCCGAGCACGAGGGCCCCTCCGAGCGCGACCGCGGAAGCGCTCCAGTAGGCGTTCATCCAATACCCGAAGATCCCCATGCGGAGGACGACCAGGCTGCCACCCAACAGCGCCCATGGGGGTGGGAGCCAGCCCTGAAACATCCAACACAAGGCGGAACACGTCAGCGCCGTGATTAGCCATTGCCCGATCCAAGGATGCCCAAGGCGTTCGCCTGCTGCCAAGACCAGTCCTTCCGTGGGTCCATACTGCGAGGCGTAGGTCGGCTGCATAATGATGTGAAAGCTTTCAAAGTGAACCCACATGGGATGAGGGGGATTCGTCAATCGTCCGTGAGCAAAAGTATCGGCAGCGAGTAAGTAGCTGAATTCGTCGTGGGCTGCCGGTTGCGGAATGCCGAGGATGGGAATTAAAGCCGCTCGGATGGAAAGGGATAGGAAACCAACCGCGATGATGCTGAGTGTCTTTCTGCGCGCGAGTTCATCGAACAGGAGCTTGAAACCACCCGGCGTGGAGGACGGGGATTTTCTCTGCCGCCGGACCAGAATCATCGCGACCAACGGAATTAGCAGAGCAGCCTCGATAAGCTGGAGGGACCATCTTGCGAGCCATAGTTGCAGTGGTGGGATGTCTGGCGGAGTCATCGTTAAAAACAGATCACTGCCGAAGCCGGAATTGTAAGCACCATCAGGCCGAAATTCCTCACCGGGCTATTTAACCAGCACTCATTGCAAGGAAATCACTAGGGTATCATTAAGCTCGGTTCGCAAATGAGTTCTTGCCCGAGCGCCTGCGCCGCATTCCTGGGCGAACAGGAAGGGATCAAGGCCCGCCGGCCAAAATGCTTTTAGCAGAAGTAAACAACGCTCCTGGTTCGCAGTGCTAGACTCTGCTTGATGCGCGTTCTCGGCATTGATTGCGGCACCGAGTACACCGGTTACGGTGTGGTCGAACTTTGTCACGACGGCAAGTTGATTTGCCTCGCTTGTGGCGCGGTCAAGCTTTCTCCTCGCGAGCCTATGCCGGCGCGCTTGTCGACGATCTTCGACCGTCTGGGCGCGATCATCGTGGAGTTCCGGCCCGATCGGGTTGCCATCGAAGACGTTTTCTATGCGCTCAATGTGAAGTCAGCGCTCAAGCTGGGGCAGGTCCGCGGCGTGGCTATGCTGGCCGCGTCGTCAGCGGGGCTTGAAGTTGCTGAATACTCTCCGCTATCGATTAAATCCGCGGTAGTTGGCTACGGCAGGGCAGAGAAACAGCAGGTGCAGCACATGGTCACGCGGCTGCTGAATCTAGCCGAGATTCCCGAGCCGCCCGACGCCGCCGACGCCCTCGCCATTGCAATTTGTCATTTGCATACTGCGGCCACACTGGAACGCCAGCGAGTCGGGACAAACTGAGTCGAGCCCGTGATCGGAGCTGCAAGGCCGCCGCAAGAAACAGGCTCACGGTTTCTCGTTGCAGCTGCGATTAAAACGGCAGCTGCTTATTGAGCCTTGGCTGGAGTATAAAAATCGACAAGATTTCCGTCCGGGTCACGGAAGTAAATTGAACGAGTCCCCCACGGCTGTGTGGTCGGCGGCTTGACCCAGGTTTTCACAAGGCTGTGCAGCCTCCGGTACTCTTGATCGACGTCGGCGACTCTGAATTCGAGGATCATGCTTCTGTTCTGCGCCGCCTGGGCCGAGCCAGGAATATACTTCTCTTGCGCCTCCGCTGAGAAAATTGCCAGCACTCCCATGCCCGTCAGAAACTCGGCATAGTCTTCACCAGACCACTTTGCTTTTACCGCCAGGATGGGCTCGTAGAAATCCACAAGTCGTTTGACGTTGTTTGTAATTAAACAAGTGTGTGCCAATGCTGGAGTTTGGGCTGCGGCGGGCAACGGATGGCTGTCGATCTTTTGAGTGCTTACCGACCATCCGGCAGCGGTCGCCGCCAGAATAATTGCCAAATACCACATGCGAGGCGTCGTCATTGCTGGCTCCTATCTGGATTCTAGTAGGACGATGAGGACCGCTCCTTGGTTTGAAACTGTGTGCGGGACTGGTTTCGCGTGGGCCGCGAGTTTTTGGCATAATCGCTATTGGATGTTCCTTCCCAAGCTCAAATCTTTCACGCGGTGGCGCAAATGCCAAGCACTGCTGTTACTTTCGCTCGGCTGTTTCATGCTGCCCGCCGCGGCTCAAGAGTCCGTCGCGAAGGTCACTTTTTCCTGCGATTTTTCCAGCTCTGAACCCGATCACTATGTCATTTCCGTTTCCGACGACGGCCGGGCTTCCTACGATTCCAACAGCAAGCTCAGCCCGGAATCTGAAACGGCTGATCCTTTCCATTTAGATTTCACCGTCTCGCAGGCCGCGAGCACTCGGGTTTTCGATCTCACCAAGCGCGCGCATTATTTTGAAGGACAGATCGATTCCAAAAACAAGAAGCTGGCTTCCACCGGAACCAAGACTCTGACCTACAAAGATGCCCAGAAAAGCACGCGCGCTACTTACAACTATTCGCCCGTGCCCTCAGTTCAGGAGCTGACCGCTTTTTTCCAAGGCCTGTCCACAACTTTGGAATTCGGCCATCGCCTGGACTATTACCTTCGCTATCAGAAGCTTGCCCTGGACGAAGAGCTGAAAAAGATGGAAGAAATGTCGAATAGCCATGAGCTCGAAGAGATCTCAGCGGTGGATCCCGTCCTGCAAAAGATTGTGGATGATCCGGCCGTGATCAAGGTGGTGCGAGCCCGAGCCGAGCGCTTGCTTCAGCCTGCGGGAAACAGTGGCAAGTGACGGGTAACCAAATATGTGTGATTTTCGGGCAACAGAATACAGCGAAAAGTGTTCTAATAAGGCAAGAGGGGCACATCCCGGGGGGTGTTCCATGACCAAGTTCAGCGTCAAGCTACTAATGGCGGTGGTCGGAGTGTCATCTCTTCTTCTAACCGTTACCTCTCTGAATATTTCTGCCTTTGCCGACTCTCAAGTCCGCGTGGTCCGCTTGAGCGAGGTGCAGGGTGAAGTAAAGATCGATCGTAACCTCGGACAAGGGTATGAGAAGGCATTTCTGAATCTACCCATTACCCAGGGCGTTAAGTTGCAGACGAAAAGTAGTGGCCGCGCCGAAGTGGAGTTCGAAGACGGCAGCACGCTGCGGATTACACCGGATACGGTGATCGAATTTCCGCAGCTCTCGCTCCGCGACTCCGGGGCAAAGGTTTCGACGGTGCATCTGCAGGAAGGCACGGCCTACGTCAACTTCGCCGGCGCCAAGGGCGACGAGTTCACTCTGACCTTCGCTCATGAGAAGGCCGCGCTCACCCACTCAGCGCATCTTCGCATTGAAATGGCGGACGTCACTGCGACCTTAGCCGTTTTCACGGGTGACGTGCAGGTCGAAGGCGACTCGGGGACCGTGAAGGTCAGCAAGAATCACACGGCGGAGTTCGACCTGACGGATGGTGATCGTTCCACCTTGGCGAAAGATCTGGAGCCCGATCCCTTTGACGCCTGGGATAAGCAGCAGGATCAATATCACCAGCAATACGCCAGCAACGCCTATAGCAGTTACTCGCCGTACGCCTACGGCACGAGCGATCTCAACTATTACGGCAGTTTCTTTAATGCTCCCGGCTACGGGATGATGTGGCAGCCTTATTTCGCCGGCGCGGGCTGGGATCCGTTCATGAACGGCGGCTGGGCGTTCTCGCCCGGCTTCGGTTATGGCTGGGTCTCCGGCTACCCGTGGGGTTGGACGCCGTACCACTACGGCACTTGGGCTTATCTGCCGACTTATGGATGGGCTTGGCAGCCCGGCGGAACCTGGGCGGGATGGACCGGACCGAGGACAATCCATCCACCGGCAAACTTTGTCTCGCCGCAGCCGCCGTCAAATCCGGGGCATGGAACAGTCGTGGTGAACCGAGGCCCAATGCCGACGCAACTGGGAAGGTCGTTCAGCCGGATGGAAATCGCAAGGAACTCCGCAGGACTCGGAATCCCACGTGGCGGCATCAAGAACCTGAACCAGCTATCTAGCACAGTGCAGCAGCAGGGATTCGCTGCAGCAAAAGTTCACACTGCACCCGTAGGAGTCAGTTGGTGGCGTGGCGGATATGCTTCTCCCGCCTCGCGCAGTGGGGGATGGTATGGCGGCGGGGTAAGCAGCGCCTCAGCCGGGCATTCCAGTGGGGGCCATTCCAGTGGTGGCCATTCCGGCGGGGGCGGTCATCGGTAGTCTGTAGCCGGAAAGTGGCCGTGAAAGACGTACTGGGCGGTCTTCGCTCATCTCATCCGAGTTCTTGCGTTTGCCATATCCAGAGCGTCGCCCTCTCCTCTCTCACTCCCTCTTCTTGTCCACAAAACTGTCTAATTATGTTTTGTCAGGAAATCGTTGCATTGGCAGGGTTTGTGGGATGCCGTAAAGAACATCACGTGGTAAGCTCTCTGTCCGGGCAGTAAACCAGAACTCAGAGGGCTCTTAACATGCGATCGTTTCTCATCCAGATTTTTCTGTTGGGCTTTTTGTCATTCCCCGGTCTCGCGCACTTCGCTCTCGCCCAAACCGCGCCCACCCAAGATTCGAGCAAACCCGCTCCTCAACTTGATCACTTCGATCCCAAGAAGGTCGACACTTCGGTCGATCCCTGCACCGATTTCTACCAGTACTCGTGCAATCGCTGGATCGCGGACAATCCCGTGCCTCCCGATGAAATTTTCTGGGACTCCTTCGGGAAGCTGCAGTTGTGGAACGAGTCTTTTCTCCACCAGACCGTACTTGAGGTAGCAGCCAAGCCGGTGAGCGAGTGCACGCCGGTCGAGCAGAAGGTCGGCGATTACTGGTCCGCGTGCACCAATGAGAAACAGAGAAATGCAACGGCCCTCTCCACCTTGCGGCCGCAGTTGAAGCGGATTGAAGCCATGTCCAGCAAGAGTCAGATGGTTGACGTCGTGGCCGATCTCCATCGTTCGATTCCCGGCGCTTGGAATCCCGCCGATCCCGAGACCTACGCGGCTTTGTTTGGCTTTGGCGCCCAGCCGGACTTCCACGACACTACGCATGTAATCGGGCAGTTTGATCAAGGCGGCATGTCGATGCCGGGACGAGACTTCTATCTAAACGATGACGCGAAGTCGGTCGAGATCCGAACCAAGTACGTGACTCATATCGCTCGGATGCTTGAACTCTCTGGCGTGCCGGCAGCTGAGGCAACGACCGATGCCGCGTTAGTCCTGCAAATGGAAACGGCGATGGCGAAGGCGGCCATGGAGATCGTCAAGCGGCGCGATCCCAAGAACCTCGACAACGAAATGAGTCTTGATGCAGTTCAGAAGCTGACTCCATCGTTTGACTTCAGCCGTTATTTGCAATTGGTCCACGCCTCCACGACAGGTACTTTCATTGTGACCTCGCCGGATTTCTTTCGGGGAACCGAGCAGCTAATCCAAAGCGAGCCTCTCGATCATTGGAAAGCATATTTGCGATGGCAGTTGCTGAACGGCCTGGCAGGCGCAATGAGCGACGATTTCGCAAACGAAGATTTCTCCTTTGGGCCGCAGACCCTCTTCGGCGCAAAACAACTTATGCCGCTGTGGCGCAGATGCATTCAGTCTGAAGATCGCGATATCGGACAAGCGCTAGGGCAGGCCTACGTGGCGCGTGCGTTTCCGCCGGAGAGCAAGGAGCGCGTCCAGCAGATGGTCAACGCGCTCAAGGTCGCGCTGAGCCAGGAAATGGATTCCATGGACTGGATGAGCCCGGAAACCAAGAAGCAGGCGCATGTGAAGCTGGCCGCGCAGATTGACAAGATTGGCTATCCCGACCATTGGCGCGACTACTCGGCCCTGAAAATTCGCCCCGACGATCACTTGGGCAACGTGCAACGTTCGGCTGCGTTTGAATTCGACCGCCAGCTTCGCAAAATTGGCAAGCCGCTCGACCGTACCGAGTGGGGAATGACGCCGCCAACCGTGAACGCCTACGAGGATCCTCAGACCAACACCATCAACTTTCCAGCCGGGATTCTGCAACCGCCGTTCTTCGATCCCGCCAAGGACGATTCGGTCAACTACGCCGCCGCCGGCGCAGTGATCGGGCACGAAACCATCCACGGCTATGACGATCAGGGGCGCAAGTTCGACGCGAATGGAAATCTGCGCGACTGGTGGACCGCGGACGACGCCAAGGCCTACGACAAACGCGGCGACTGCATCGCCGACGAGTACACCGAGTTCGTTCCCGAAGCCGGCGTGCAGCAAAATGGCCGCTTGACCCAGGGCGAGAACACCGCCGACAACGGCGGAATCCACCTGGCGTTATCGGCGCTGGATGCGGACCTCAAAGGGAAAGGCGAGAGCCTCGATACCAAGGGAGACGACGGCCTTACCGCGCTGCAACGCTTCTTCCTCTCCTACGCCAACATCTGGTGCGGAAACTTGCGTCCGGAAATGATGCGGACAATTTTGCTCATGAACCCGCATCCGCTGGACAAGTACCGCGTCAACAATGTTGTCTCCAACATGCCGGAGTTCGCCAAGGCCTTCGGCTGCCACAAAGGCCAAGCCATGGTGCGGGAAAATGCCTGCCGGGTGTGGTGAGAATAAACAATGGAGGCCGGGCGTCCCGCCCGGCCTAACGGGCGAGACGCCGTTCTCCATCATTGTTCATTTCTTCGCGTTGGCGGCTTCGTCCTTCAGGTAGTTCGCGCTGAGAGTGTTTTTCTGTTTGGCGATTTCGATCAGGGTCGGATAAAACTGCACGAACGTAGTGTCCACCGCGGCATGCTGCTCGTGGCACGAGTAGCAGGACGCTTCCTTGGGCACTTGTTTCGCGGGGCTGTCGCTTTCGAAGCCAAAGAAAGCCCACTTGCCAGGAAAGCGTGATTCGTCTTTAACGTGAACTTCGCGGCCCATCATGTCCGAAGTCTGATAGTGGCCGCTCTTGTTAATCGAGGCTTGGCTTCCCGCCACGCGCGCCTCGAGCACCAGCATGGTTTTGTCGGGCCAGGTTCCGGTTTGAAGGAATGCTCTTGTACGCATCCGGGTTCACAAAAACATTGTCAAACATCGAGTGATCCATCCCCATGGCGTTCGGACTGTAGCTCATGTCGATGCCGGAGGTCAGATAGATCCATTCGCGATAGTTAGCCGGAAACAGGAGTCGGCCATCTTCCGTATAGGTTGGCGTCTGGGTGGATGAAGTCTTTTCCTTCCGTCCTGCGAAGGTGCAGTCTTCGAGTCGTACTGCCCGGGAAGAAGGAAAGCCAGGCACAGCAAAAGCCAGGCGCGCATGGTTGGGTCCTCCGTACGGCTCTATAGACGCGCACTAGAACCCCGGGTTAGCGGCGCGCGATAAAATGTGACTGGAGGCCCATAGGACCTGCGCTGCATTGCCAAACGAAGCTGCCTGGTGATGCCTGCGCCCGAACGTAATGTTCTCCGCGCCGGAATAAATCGCGTATACTTGAATCAGCCCTTAACCACGAAGATCATCGCAACCAGCCCTGCGCCTTCGCGATTGAGAAGACTCAAAAGCCAGGTCCGGGGGGAGATATCTATGTCGTTAATCAATGGAGACAAGTCCCGAGCCCATCGTGTACGGAAGCAGAACATTCAGCGCCGGCTACGAACGCACGCACTCCTCCAGGCCGAGGCTGCCAAAACTAAACCAGCGGGTGAGCGCAAGAAGGTGAAATCTGCCTCCCATCCCGAACCGGCCGCGCAATAGTCCCTAAACGGTTCGGCATTGCTGTTCGGATGGATCGCAACCCGCAAAATCATCCCTGGAGGTCGGTATGGCTGGTCGAAGTCGTTCAAGCTTTAACAAACGCCAGAAAGAGCGCTCGCGTCAGGACAAGCAGCGCGAAAAATTAGAAAAACGCCAGCAGCGCAAACTGGAGAAACAATCCGGCGTCCCCGGCGAGAACGATGATTTCGGGCACAACGATTTCAGCTTGGCGGGAGATTACGAGGAGCCCGAAGAAGTAACCGCCTCCAATTCGACCGCCGAGGATTAGATCTTAGAGCTGCCTGCGCACTTGACCTTTCGCGATGCCCACGTAACCCGGACGCCCTCCTCCGGGTGGCCGCGCAAAGCTCGGCAGGATTCGCCTCAACCCTGCAGCCGAAGCAACTGAAATCTACGCTTCGGCCACGAAAAATTTCATTTTCTACCCAGAAACGCATGTTTAGCCGTACTGCCCGAGGCTTGCCATAGCTTGAAAATCTCAAACACGATCACTGTCGAGTAACTGACCGCAATCCAGAGGCAGACTTCTTCGATCGGGAGGCCAGCCCACGCGCCGATAAACAAGCCCGTCATTTGCGTCGGCTGAAAGCCCCACCATTGATAAGGCACGGCAAGAGTTGCCTCCCACAGCAGACTGACCAGCACGATGATGAACAGAGTCAGGCTGAAGGCGCGCCAATTGATGAACGGCCGGACCGTCGGAAAGAAGTTCATGGCGGGAAAGAACGCGCCAAGCACCAGGAATGTGAAGTAACTTGGAAAGCCCTCTGGAACCGGCGAGAACATTTTCTTGTAGATCAGGGCGGTCACGATCAGCACAACTCCCACGATCGCCGATGTCGGATGAAACTGGAACAGGCGAGAAATCTTTTTCGATTCACCCGGATAATCGGGAACGTTGTACGCCACTAGCCAGAATTCATCCAGCCACACATAAAGCAGCAACACGCAGAGGAAACCGGTGAAGTAAAAGATGTACTCCTCGATCGGAACCGGCGCGCCCAGAGGCTGGCGCTCTGATCCCCAAGGTAGCTCCTGCATTGCGAAAAACAAAGAAGCGTTGCGCAAAGAAAAAATCCAGCCCGAAGCCGATGGGAACGAGAACCGCAATGGTTCGCCAGAAAGCTCGCTGCGGAATTTCCACGCCTTCGGCCGGCAGAAACCAGAAGGCAATCACCACAATCGGAACCAGAAACAGCAGCAGGCCCAGGTGTAGCCATGCGGGGTCGGGTTGGAATTCAAAACCTGCAGCGTGCCCGGAGAGCTCACAGTGTGCAGGGTGATCGCCGCCGGGACCGCGATCATGGCCAGCATCGCAGCGGCCATCCAGGCGCTCAAGCGCGGGCTGCGATCTTTGCCGGACACGCGGGCGCACACGATAGCGATCCTCCTGCAGGTATGAGGCTCGGAGAATTCTACTCCCGTACCATGTGGCGCGGGCGCCCTCGCCCGCGTATTTACTCCTATATAAACTTCTAGGTGCGTACCCACGACTGGTGATTTCATCGCACCACGATGCCCGCGTAGCCCACCACCATTTCGCGGTCGCCGGAGACGTCCCCTGAAGTTGCGTACTTGATCAGTTCGGCGGAGGTTGCGCCCAGTCGCTTGGCGGCGGTTAGCATCACGACGGCTGGGCCAAAGCCGCACATGCTTATGTCTTCCCGCATCACTACGTCGAACAGGCCGCGGGCATCGAGCGCCAGCATTTGCTCGATGGCCTTGTGGTCTTTTACGCGGGTGACGGCGTCGTTCTCGTAGTGGTTCATATCGCTCGAAGCCACGATCAGTATTTTGTCGGATTGCGCCTGCACGGTGTCGGCAACGGCCTCGCCGAGCTTTTCCAGAATGTCAAGCTGGCCCGTGCCCAGGGCGATGGGGACGAAGGTGAAATCGGGACGGCAGGCTTGGAGAAACGGCAATTCAACCTCGATGGCGTGCTCGCTGCGATGGGCATCCGCGTCTTCGCTCAGAGGCGGGAATCGTTTTTTGAGCGAATCCGCCAGAGCGGGATCGATGGGCACAGATCCCAGAGGAGTTTCCCAGGTGCCGCTGCTCATGATGGCAAGAGGGCGTCCCTTGCCCGTGTGGTTGGGACACAGCACGATAATGCGCTGGGGCAAGTCGACCTGCGCGAAAACGGCTCCTGCGACTGCTCCTGAGTAAACGTAGCCGGCATGCGGGGCCACGCATCCTAAGGCGGGAGTGGTTGCCGCTGGGGGTGACAGATAAGACCGCACGTCGTTGAGCAAGGTGTTGCGGGCGCTTGGATAGAAGCGTCCCGCCACTGCGGGATAACGTATGGTCGACGCCATGAGTGCCTCCGTTTGCCGCGAGGTACCTTAGTCGCTAAACAGTTTGCTGATTCGTATCGGGGCTCGCCTTCAGGCATGCCGTACCAGAAATCTTTTCAACGACGCCTTCAGGCGCTGAGGACAAGAATGGGATTTTTCAGCAAACGTTATGCAAATCCTCGCACGCACGCAGCCGCACAAGCTCAATCGTTCTTGCTGCCGTCCAGCAAGGCGCGAAATAATGCGGCGCTTTTTTCTAATGATATAGCCTCGGCCCGCACCGTGGGTTTTACTCCGGACTCTTCCAGGGCAGCGCGCAAAGCTGCCGGTTGGTAGTCCGATTTCAGATTGTTCCAGAGCGTTTTTCGCTTCTGTCCGAACGATTTTCTTAGAAAGTCGATGAAGCCTGCCTCGGGTACGCCCAAACCTTCAATGCGCGAAGCGAGGGTAAGCCGGACCACCGCGGAGTGCACTTTGGGCGGCGGCGAAAACGCCCCTGGAGGCAGGGTGAACAGTTTCTCAACGTTGGCATAAAGCTGGGCAGTGGCTGAAAGCAGGCCATACTCGCTGCTTCCGGGGCGCGCCGCCAAGCGGTCTGCTACTTCGCGCTGCACCATGAGCACGATGGTCTCAAAGTATTTTCGGTAGGCGAACAGTCGCAGCAGAATATCGGAGGTTATGAAATAAGGAAGATTGCCCACCACCCGCACTTGTTCTGGTTGGTGATTCATTCCCGGACGCGTGCTGCCGGGCTTGGGTCCGAACAGCGTGTCGAAATCGATGGCGAGAATGTCGCCCTCGATGATCTCAACGTTCGGAGTGAGAGAAAATTTCATGCGCAGCTGGGCGGCCAGAACGCGATCGAGTTCAATGGCAATGAGGCGGCGGGCTCGCCGGGCGAGCAGGGAAGTCAGAGCGCCGCGCCCGGCTCCGATTTCGAGCACCGTGCTCTGGGATAAATCTCCGAAGGCTTCGGCAATGCGTTGCGCAGCCGAGGGGTCTACGAGAAAATGTTGGCCCAATTTGGGCGTTCTAGGCGCCGGACGCGCGGCAGATACTTTCGGCACATTGACCCTCTTTCTTTCGGGCGACTACACTGGACTCTCACCCCGCGAGTGATTGTGCGCAGCAGTGGCGTCGAACCACGGCGCCGTCTCCATGATAACTTGCGGCGGGATAAGTTGCGCCGGAGCCCGGACCATAATTTGGAGGATGGTTTTCATGCATATCGCTTTTGCCGCCTCGGAGTGCGTGCCTTTTTCTAAGACCGGTGGATTGGCCGACGTCGTCGGCGCTTTGCCGCGAGCCCTGGTGGCTGCTGGTCACCAGGTCAGCGTATATCTCCCCCGCTACCGCCAGACCAAACTTCCGGATGCGCACACCGCGGTGCGCAGCATTACTGTTCCCTTTGATGACCGCTACCGGTTCTGTTCTGTGGTGACGGGTGGCAGCCATTCGGGCGTGCACTTTTTCTTCGTCGATTATCCTCCGTACTTTGACCGCGACGCGTTGTACGGTACTTCTGCTGGAGACTATCCCGATAATGCGGAGCGTTTCGCGCTGTTTTCGCGGGCCGTGCTCGAGGCCTCAAAAATCTTGGGTATGCCGAATGTTTTCCATTGTCATGACTGGCAATCCGCGCTGATTCCGGTTCTGCTGCGCACGCAATATGCGGAGGATCCCGCTTTCCGCGACGTGGGCACCGTCTTCACCATTCATAACATGGGGTACCAGGGCCTGTTCCCACCCGACACTCTGCCGTTGCTTACCCTGCCCTGGGACCTGTTGGCCATCGATAAGATGGAATTCTTTGGCCAGGTGAACTTCCTCAAAGGTGCGTTGGTGTACGCCGATTTCATTACCACGGTAAGCCGCAAGTACAGCCAGGAAATTCAGACGGCGGAGTTTGGCTTTGGCCTGGAAGGCGTCCTGCGCGCCCGATCTTCGACTGTGACTGGAATTCTCAATGGCGTCGATTACGACGAGTGGAGCCCGCAGACCGACAAATTTATCGCCGCCAAATACTCGCCGCAGGATTTGTCCGGCAAGGCCAGGTGCAAGCAGGATCTGCTGGCTGCTTTCGGTGTGGCGAATCCTAATCTGAGTCTGCCGGTGATCGGGATCGTTTCCCGTTTTGCTGCCCAGAAAGGGTTTGACTTGATTTCGCAAATCATGGACCGGTTGGCGCGGGAAGAGATGATCATCGTCGCGCTCGGCAATGGCGATAAGGTTTATGAGGAAATGTTTGCCCGCATGCAAAAACAATTTCCGCAAAAGATCGCAATCAAAATCGCCTACGACAACGCGCTTGCCCACAAAATTGAGGCGGGCAGCGACATGTTCCTCATGCCGTCGAAATACGAACCCTGCGGCTTGAATCAGATCTACAGCCTCAAGTACGGCACCGTTCCCGTTGTGCGCGCCACCGGCGGGCTCGACGATACCATTGATCCCTGGGACGCCCGCACCGGCAAAGGCACCGGCTTCAAGTTCACCGACTACAGCGGCGAGGCCTTGTTGCTCACCATCAAGGAAGCCCTGAAGGCATTCCGCGATCAATCCTCTTGGCACACGCTCATGCGCAATGGCATGAACAAAGATTTTTCCTGGAATGCTTCGGCCAAGGAATATGCCCGCATCTACGAGCGGGTGCGGCAGGCGCGGTCCGCTCAGAATCCAGTCTTGGCGGCCGTGTAGGTGGCCGCCAAATATCCCGGTTTATCCCCGAACGGCCGGGATTTCAAAATGGGAAGTCTGCCTATCATCCACAATGACTCTGGTTGTCACGAATCTTGACAACAGAACGGACATGTTTTAACCTGCAACTCGCCGCTCTTTCTTGCCCTGTCCTGCGGTGCTTTCTAATCTTGTGGGTTTCTTTCAGGTCGAGAGAGTAGACAGACCGTCCGCTCCCGCCCCCTGCCACAACTAAATCCCGCGCCTTTCAGAGTGAATGAAACGACGCGGAGCTTGTCACTTTGGTGCAGCGACGACGCAGTTCAGCGCAACTGCTCGAGGTCGCTCAAAGGGGGCTCTGGCGTGAAGGTTCACCTGATTAATCCGAGCAACGTGTCATTTGGCACGGCTGTCATCACTCCGCGCTGGCAGTACGTGTTGGCGGCGGCGACCCCGAAAAGTTTTGGCGATCCTATCCTGGTCGATGAGACCCTGGTGCAGTTGCGACCCGAATCGATTCAGGCCGGCGATGCGGTGGGCATTGGCATTCATACCGCGAATGCGCTGCGCGGTTACGAGATTGGCAGCATTGCTCGTAGCCGGGGAGCATATGTAATCTTCGGCGGAATTCACGCCACCCTTTATCCCGAAGAGGCGCTGGAGTTGGGAGGAGCGCACGCCGTGGTGAAAGGCGACGGCGACATCGCGTGGGGAAAGGCGCTGGCCGATTGCCGCGAGGGGGTTCCTAAGCCCATCTATGTCGGCGGCCAGATCGAAGCCAGCGATTTCGTAGCTGCACGCTGGGATTTGATTCCGCGCAACCGCTACATGTGGGCCTCGGTGCAGACGGTTCGCGGCTGCCCCAAGCATTGTTCTTTTTGCTCGGTCTGGCGCACCGATGGCCAACGGCCCCGCCAGCGCGCCTCCGATGTCGTGATCGAGGAGATCGTGCAACTGCGCCGACTGGGCTTCCGTTTTATCGCGCTGGCGGACGACAACTTTTATCCCGTGACGTTGACTGATCTTAGCTTAGCAGCACAGCAAAAAAATACCGCCCGGCTGAATGAACTGAAATCCATACGCGCCGAACGGTTCGGACTGATGTCTCGTCTGGCAAAGCTTCCGGATGACATGGTTTTCTTTACTCAAATCACGATGGAAGCGGCCGAGGATGTGGAGTTTCTCGATGCCATGAAAGCCGCGCGCATCAAGGGCGCGCTGGTCGGCGTCGAATCGGTTACTCCGCAAGGATTGAAAGACGTCTACAAGGATTTCAATCTGGCGGGCGACAAACTCACGGAACAACTTCGCACCTTCCGCCGGCATGGCGTGCATGTGCTCGGCTCTTTCATTTTTGGCCTGCCCAGCGACCGTCCGGAAACCTTCGCGGCCACCGCCGCTGCCGCCATTAGCGCGGAGTGCACCTTCGCTCAGTTCGTAATGCTCAGCCCTTATCCCGGGACAGTGGATTTCAACCGCTGGGAGAAGGCGCTGGGCGATCACCCGCCAACCATTGCAGGAATTCCGCTGACCCGCCGCTGGCTCATCCCGCAGGCGCTTCGCCCGAAGCTCTATTGGGATCATCCTGTAATGTCCGGCGAAGAGATCCGCTCGCGCACCCAGGCGGTCTGGGACAGTTTCTACAGTTGGGGACGCATTTGGCAGCGCTCCAAATTTATCAAGTCACGCCGTGGCCGCTTGGCATTTATGCTCATCTCCAGAATTTATCGCATGATGTATGCGGATACCGGCATCGCCACCGACAGCGCGCGCGTCACCTGGTCCGGACGCTGGACGCGCTGGATGGCCAAGCCTTGCCGGCACCTCTTCGCGGGCCGCCCCATGCCGGATCTTGAGGTGCCTGCCGCGCATCGGCCGGATCTCGAGTCGCCCTCGCTGGTGCCTTTGTCCTCGTGAGCCCCGGGCGTTTCAGCGATTAAGAACTCTCGACCGTAAAGATTTCGCTATTGTTTCGCTGATACAATTCCTCCAGCAATCTGCTGTGGTCCGCTTATGTCCGCTCCCGGCAAAACCATCTTTCACGTCGACATGGACGCCTTTTTCGTCTCGGTGGAAGAGTTGTTTGATCCCTCGCTCAAAGGCAAAGCGGTTGTCGTCGGAGGCCAGCGCGAAGAGCGCGGCGTGGTCTCAGCTGCATCTTACGAGGCCCGCAAATTCGGCGTACACTCGGCCATGCCACTGCGTACCGCGGCCAAGCTCTGCCCGCACGCCATCTTCGTGAACGGCCACCCAGGGCGCTATCGCGAGTGCTCTGAGAAAGTCTATCGTGTACTCACATCTTTCTCGCCTCTGGTCGAGATGGCCTCCATTGACGAAGCCTATCTCGACATGACCGGCACCGCGCGCCTGCATGGCCCACCCTTGTGCGCAGCACACGCTCTTCATCAGCGGATAAAATCAGATACCCAGCTGAACTGCTCGATCGGCATTGGCAGTTCCCGCCTGATCGCGAAAGTTTCCTCGGCCAAAGCCAAGCCGCACGGAATTCTCTGGGTCATTCCTGGGCAGGAAGCGAAGTTTCTCGCCCCGCTCGACGTGCGCGATATCCCCGGTGTAGGAAAAGTCACCGAACAAAATCTGCAAGCGTTAGGCATACGGCAGGTGGGCGATCTGGCCCGTTTTGATGATTCGTTTCTCCATGAGCATTTTGGCAAATGGGGTCTGGCCCTGGCTGGCAAAGCCCGTGGCGAGGATGCAGGTGGCTGGTTCGACACCGAAGTTGGCGCCCATGCCGATGCCAAGTCTATCAGCCACGAACACACCTACAACGAAGACACCGCCGACCCCGAGCAAATCGAGTCTACCTTGATGCGGCTCTCCGAAATGGTCGGCCGCCGCCTGCGCGAAGGCCGGCTATACGCCCGCACCATCCAACTCAAGCTGCGCTACAAAGACTTCACCACCATCACCCGCGCCCACAGCTTGCCCGAGTCCACGCAACTCGACACCGAAATCTTCGAGCAGGCGCGCGCGTTATTTCGCAAGAACTGGCGCAAGGGAGCCCAGGTGCGCCTGCTGGGAGTTCATGCGTCGTCATTCGAGAACGAATCAAAGCAGGAAGATTTGATCGAAGGCGCCCGCCGCCAACGTTGGCAGCAAGCCCTCTCCGCTGCAGACCGTCTGCGCGATAAGTACGGCGAGTCCAGCGTCTCCCTGGCCACAGGATTGAAAGGCGGCTTCCGCGAGCGTACCCACGAAAATCCTGCGGGATTGCCAGGGAGAGGAAAAGGCCAAGAGTAGCCGACTGCTCCAGCGGTTCCCGTGGGCACCCTGACGGTCTAAAATCGCCGGGGGAATCGGACCTCAAACTGTGCTTTGTTGGAAGGCACGTCCTTGAACGATGCGGATACTGTTGGTCTAACAACCGAGCTAGGCATCTCTGAAAGCAATTGGAAACTCTCTTTTCAAGTGCTCGATGGTCTCCTTAACTCCAATAACGGCTGCGTTAGTAGCAGGACCTCTTAAACAGAGGCCGGTTCTTATTTGTACACCAGACGAGATCACGACCGTTGGTAATCTATCGAAAGTAAGCACCTTCCAACATAATCGAGGAGTGGTAGATGAGCTCTGTACCATGTGGAGTTAGCAATGAATGCTGTCGAAGAACTCGAACCACTCTTGACCCTCGATCAAGCACGGTGCCTATCCGATTTTGATCCAACCATACCTGTAGACGCCGCCTCGTCCACGCAGCAATTGCTCGATGAGCTCCTCGGCCGTTGCGACGACGTTGACTCAACAATGCTCCTGACGCACAGCCTCACCCCCGAACTCTATGCCGACTCGGACGAGTAGCATCTTTCCAGGCAGAATGATTCCGGCGTAGTCGAGGCTGATTCATCGTTCCCCTTCGCCGTAAAAACTGGCCTCGGTGACTGGCGCGGATGCCGTCTCAATTCCCTGAACGCCCAATCGAGTTCGCGCCGAAAACATCGCTCCTCGCGCGATTTTCGTTGGAGCAAACGATGACAGCCCCAACGGAATCCCGATATCGTCATAGATCGCTTCGACTCCTCCGCGCATAAAATAAGTTTCATGCCAGAATCCCGTGCCGCCTGAATTGCGCAAAAATGATTTCCACCATTGCATGTGCGGCTCCGAGCGCGCCCATCGCTCCAGCGATTCGAAATCGCGCCAGTACTGCCGCATCCCCACGTGCGGAGGCAGCAGCGAATAAATCACGTTTTCGTGCCGCAGCAAGCCCTCGGGCGCTGCCGCCACTGAATTCGAAATCCTCGGGCCAAAACCAAACAACGTTTTGAGCCCTGTGATGGCATTCACTTTCATGCCCAGGTAAATCACGACCAAATCCGGATAAGCCGCCAGATCCACAGTGCGTCGTTCAACTTTCACGTCTACCTCCATTGCATAAATGATGCATCCTTCATTGATTAGAACTAGCTGCACAGCGATGCAAGGAAGTATGTGAAACGCGGGGCACTCCTATCAGCCAAAGACGAAGGCCGGAAATCCGGAATTGCTTCCGGTCCCGGCCTGCGCTTCCATCAACTCGTTCAAAGACCAAAAGACCAATCGAGGACGGGCGTCCCCCGCCCGTCTGGCTCGAAAAGATTCTAGTTGCTCGGCGTTGTATTGGATGCCGAGGTCGTGTTCCCGGAATTGGCGTCGGTGACCAGGCGGCTCAATCGCGGGAAGAACGGCGTCACCTCAAACGGCATTTTGTCGCGCGCCGAAATGATCGCTACCGGCGCGGACTTGGTGAGTTCCACGCGGTCCGTCCAAGCATTCAGTTTCACGCGTCCACCCATGGGCAGCGCCGCGATCTGATCCAACTTGTTCGCATCCAGAGCCGGGCCGGTTGCAGCCAGCGCCGACAGCCTGATCAGTTGGCCTTTATCAGTAGTGAAGCTGTTGCCCAAGTGCGCAGTCAGCAACGCAGAAAGCTCCGGAGCGCGCTCCGAAAGCTCTTTGAGGAACAGCGAAGGCACGTCCAGTTTCTGCGCGTAGGGCGAGTTCTTCAGCAGTTCCATCGCCTTGGTGTCGGCTGCGGTTTCTTCGTCGGGATTGTGCCGGAAGCCGAAGTTGCTGTAAGTCGATTCATCGGAGAACAGCATGCGATCGTTGAAGGCGAACTTGCTGCCCAGGTTGTGTCCGAGCACGATGTGCGCCAGTTCGTGCGAGAGCACCATGGCCAGGCTGGCCTCGTCGGGCAGTACGTCGATCAACCCACGGCTGACCACGATGGTATTTCCCACGCTGAAAGTTTCCAGCGGAGAAGTGATCATCACCCGAGTCCGCACCGGGCGCGGCAACTCGATATTATTAGTCACGATCAGGTTGTTCACGACGGTGAGCAGCACCTTGTCGACTTCGCCTTCCGGAGCCACTAACCCAGATTCCTGCAGACGCTCGATGACGTTGTCTTCAGCCTGCTGCTGCCATTGCCGCTGAGCCTCCAGCGGAGACGCGTCGGTAGTAGAGGGCGTTTCGTCTTTCACCGAGTCAACTCTCAGTGAAGTGAGTTCGTCTTCCTTCGAGCCTTTCTTCAGGTCATAGCCCCAAATGCGGCTCTGCGCCTTGAACGCCATTTTGTCCTTGGCGCCGTAGCTGAAGTCGCCTTCTTCGCTATAAATGTACGCCGGAACCCAGTAGCCCGGGATCAGATTCAGCCGCCAGCTGTCCATGTGGAAGTACATGGCGTTTCTCGGCCGCGGCGCATAGGTGCCGTTCAGCCGCACGATGTTGTAATCCTGATCTTCGACCCAGATGCGGCCCAGGAAGCGGCCTTTGCCGGCATCCTTCTTGGGCGTTACGTCAAACACCAGGCAACGCACATCGCCCAGAAATTCGCGGCGCACATACTTGAAGCCGTAATGGCCGCGGTCGAAGTCCTCGCGATCGGCGAAGATCATCCAGGAGAAGCCCATGGGCTTGTACTCAAACTTGAACAGCTTGCTGACTCCGCCCAGCAAATTCTTCTCGAAGCTCTCGTCCCTGGAAAGGTAGTCGCGCCGGTCCACGCTTTCTGCCAGGTCCAGGCGCCCCAGGAAGTAATGGTCTTCGCTCGGCACCGGCCCGAGTTTTGGATCGGGCTTCAAATTCTGCAGATAGGTCTCCACCAGCGGCGTGCGCGTCTTCAGCATGTCCATCAGCGCATGTTCGCGTGCAATGGCGCGATTCACCACCTCATCCATGGTCGTCGGCGGAGCCATCGGAGCCGACGTCGCGGCCCCCGAGGCCGGGTTGGTGGGCTGCGATGCAGCCGGTTGAGCCGTCGTCGCTGGCGCGGTCGTCGTTTGCGACCCCGCAGCATTCGCTTGCACCGGGCTTGCTTGCCCAGCGCTCGCCGATTGATCTGTCGTCTGCTGCCCCATCGCGCTCAGCGTGATCAGCAGCAAAGCAGTAAGCATCCATTTCCAATTACGCATGACTCTGGTCCTCTCTAAGCTCTATCTCTGCAAAATTTTCAGTACGCTAACTGGAAAACCACATGCACGATCGCGGTCGAATCCACGGGTGAACCCATGCGCTGAGCGGGCTTGAACCGCATCTGACCGGCCGCGGTCACTGCCGCTTCATCCAGCCCATGCCCCAATCCGCGTACCACGCGATTCACATGCACTTGCCCATTCGCGCCAAACAGCACCTCAAGCAACACTTCTCCCTCCAGCTTGAGCCGCCGCGCTTCCTCGGTATAAATCGGGCTGGGCTTGGAGATAATTTCTACTTGCGTGGTCGCCGGGCCGCTATCCGCTTGCGCAACTTTGGCGCCTCCATGCGAAAGTTCCTGCGCCCCGAATCCCGCCGTCTGTACCGACCCGCCTCGATTTCGATTGTCACCCTGCGCAATCCCGTTTCCGAAACCCGTGCTGGCGACGGTGCCCTTAATACCTTTTGCTCCACCTGCTCCATTCCCGGTGCCCGGCCCCTCGGGCAAATCAAATGATCCCAACTTGGCGGCCGTGAGATGGGCATTGTCCTTGCCTTGACCTTTTAGTCCGTCAGGATCCCCAAACCCCCCGGTCTGCACCTTCTGTATGGGAGCGCTGACCGTAGGCGTGGCCGAGCTGCCAAACGCGCCCGTGTACACGATCCTCGCCGGCATCGCGCTCGTCGGTGGCGCTAAATCCGGCGATTTGAACTTGGCTTCCAGCTTGGGCGCCTTCTCTTCCTCTTCCTTCTTCTTGCGCGTGTGGATATCCTTCGGCACAAATAATTTCGCGGCCTGGAAAACCGGCGGCGGCAGCTTGGGCACGACCACCGGATGTCGAACCTTCGCCTTCGGCTTGACCGGCTCCGGCTTCAAATCAGGTCTCGGAACCAGTTCCGTCACGGTAAATTTCTGCTTCAGCCGCAGCGTGTCGGGAAAGAAGAACCCAGCTCCCAGCAGCAGCAGAATGAAAAACGCCTCTATCCCGTAGCTGGTCGCCAGCGTGCGCCAGTCCATTCGACGCTCTGGCAGAAGACCGAATTCGAGCTTGTCAGGCCTAGCCATCCACACACTCCAATTGAGGAAACCCGAGCCGGGGAGAGTGCGCGGGTGGAAGCTTTAACTTACGGGAGACCGGGCGAGGGGTAAACGTGTCTCCGGCACGTGTACTTAGGTAACGAGGACCAGCCCAAAGCGGAAAAGACCCAAAACAGCAGAACCCGATGGAGGCCGGGCGTCCTCGCCCGCCCTCCATCTAGCCTGTGGAAAACTGTGTTTTTCCTCTGAGATGGCGCGCAGAAAGGGAAGTGTTTCGCCCAACTGGATGCCGAGCACGCTCACAATGTCGTCGGTCGCGATCCGGTCAATCTATCTGAAGTAGTATGGTCCGGCTTCGTTGCGCTGGGGGATTCCTGTCATTCCAATTATCCTAGCGCGGCTACTGGCAAGAAGATTACGCTCGCCACGGCCCGCTACTAACCAGGGAAGCTCGGCTGCACCATCATATCCAAGCAGCTGAGCCTCCCGTCCCCTAGGATGAGGGTCGCACGCTATTTATGGTTTCGGTTTGCGGCTTCGGCGGCCTGCTTGAGTTCTCTACTGGCTTGCTCGAGCAGTTCCTTGGCTTTCGCGGCGTGTCCTGCCAAATCAAACTCATTGGCCGCCTGGGCCGCTTGAATTTTCTCGAAGGCCATGTCGCAATGGCGCTGCGCCGCCGCCAGATTGGGGTGTTTTTTCGCACTGATGTCTTCCGCCGGCGGCTTCATTCCCTGTCCGTAGACCAGACTCCCGAACAGCAAAGCCATGCTCAGCATGCTTCCCGACAGCACTCGTTTCGTTGACATTTCTACCCTCCTCAAAGGATGAAGTTCCTGCTGCTTGAACCCACAACCAACTACAAAGTTTCGGTTCGCAGTATTCTACGCGATTCTTCAACTTCTGGGGCAAGCTGCCCGTAGCCAGCAGTTGCCTGAAGAGATGCAAGCATCACTCTGAGGAGAACTTGCCGGCGAACATCCCGCCAGCGAAAAATCGGACCGCACGCTGGGTGCCCCAGGTCTCGCGGTTTTCGAGACCTGGGAGCGTTTGCCGATTCTCGAAGCTCCAACGCTTTTTATCATTGACCGCTTTCTTCTAACAAGATAATATAATATAACTAAAATCATCTAACAGATAATCGTGATCGATCTTTGCTTCGAAAGTACCTCTGAGGAGGCCGCGCAGGCGGGTCCGATCTTTGAAAACTACGGTCTGCTCCAAGAGGGACCGGCCATTTTCATGGCCTAAGGTGACCCCTGGGTCATGCGGGTTTGATAATTTAACCCGGACGATGGTTTTGGTGGACTGCTCGAACCCCATCCGAGGG
>CAVOKX010000008.1:0-523335 GCA_963696635.1 uncultured Acidobacteriota bacterium | reverse complement strand
GCTGCGGTGACGTAAATTTGATTGTGTAAACGGGAGAGGGTGTAAGTTGGCTTTTTGCCTAGCAAGCGAGAAGCCGATCCTAGAAAGGAGACTTACACCCGATGGCGAAGATAATCCCAATCACGGAGCATTTCCAACATTTTCTGGCGGAGATCAAAGAAAGTTTCTGGGGCGATCTGTATGGCCAGACCAAGCTGGCGTGGAAGCAGTTTTTCGAAGCCGACTCGCAGCGGCAGCGCGACCGCTTTGCGGTGCGAGAGAGCTACCAGCGGCGGCGCAACCGGCGGCAGCCCTACCGCAACGGGTACTACCAGCGGGATTTCGTGACCCGCTTCGGCACCATCCGGCTGCGGGTGGCGCGCACCCGGGGGAAGAGTTTTCTGCCGCGCGGACTGGAACCGTTTCAGCGCCGGGCGGAGGAAGTGGCGATGCTGATCCGGGAGGCGTTTTTGCGCGGCCTCAGCACCCGGCAGACGGGGCGGGTGGTGAGCATTCTGACTGGCGAAGTGGTGAGCCCGCAGACGGTCTCGAAGTTGACTCGCAGTCTGGATCAGGCGGTGCGCCAGTTTCATCAGGCGCGGCTGAGCGACGATTACGCGTATTTATTTCTGGACGGAGTGAGCCTGCGGGTGCGGCGTCCGGCGGGGCGCAAGCGGGTGCACATGCTGGTGGCCTACGGGGTGCGCCGCGATGGCACGCGTCACTTGCTGGCTTTCATGCGCAGCCAGGGCGAGAGCCAGGCCGACTGGGAAGGCCTGCTCGGAGATCTTTACCGGCGCGGGTTGGAAGGCAAACAACTCGGCCTGATCGTCACCGATGGATGCCCGGGTTTGGCGGCGGCGATTCCGACCGTCTATCCACGGGTGCGGCATCAGCGTTGCTGGGTGCACAAGATGCGCAATATCTTAGAGCACGTGCGCAAGCGCGATTACGACGAAGTGAAGACCGGAGCGCAGGCGATTTATTTGGCCGAAAGCCGGGCCCACGCAGAGGCCGCATTTCGCCGCTTCCGGGCGCGCTGGCGGCGGGAGTACGGGCCCATGGTGCGCCGCCTGGAACGCGACTTGCCAGAGTTGCTGTCGTTCTTCGCCTTCCCCCGGCACCTGTGGCCGAAACTGCGCACCACCAACGTCATCGAGCGCTGTTTCGTGGAGGTACGCCGGCGAACCCGGCCGATGGTGTGCTTTGTGAATGTAGAAAGCGTGGACCGAATCATCTACTCCATTTTCCAGCGCTTCAATCTGGAATGGAAAACCCGCACCCTCAACCTATTTACACAAGCAGCTTGACATCACCTTTGCTGCTGAATGCTGTACGGTAGTCGGCATTCTTGTTAGAATATCGGTTCTGTTAAGCTCGGTTTACATCTCAGGGGGACACTGATTTTATGGCATACGTAATTGCAGAACCGTGTATCGGCACCAAGGACACCGCGTGTGTCGATGCCTGCCCGGTGGATTGCATCCATCCTAAGAAGGATTCGCCAGCATACGCGGAAGAGGAAATGTTGTACATCGATCCGGTGGAGTGTATTGATTGCGGGGCCTGCGTGCCGGTCTGTCCCGTGTCGGCGATTTTCGCGCTGGATGACCTGCCGGAAAAGTGGAAGGCCTTCACCGAGCGGAACGCCAAGTACTTTGGCCGCTAGAATCAGGTTCCCCATTTTGGCTCAGGGCGCACGTCTATTTTATGGACGTGCGCCTCTTGCTTTTCTGTGCTCTCCCGCCACGTAGAATTGACAATCCCGATTGAAGAGGCAAAATGTGGTGCCCCATATCGCGTCCGTTCGATGGATTGAGTCCGTTCTGTTGACGCTAACCTGAGCCATCCATGCCCCCCGCTTTTCTCTTGATCCCCTTCCGCAGCATAGATATGATGTGAGAGGCGCAGTTAGCTATTTGAGAACGGCTGCGGAACGCCTGCTCTTTGACAACTTGGACCGCCGGCGGACTTGAACAAGTGGATTCCCAAAACGGGGTACAGACCGGGAGCATCCCTGACAAAACAGACCGGGAGCATCCCTGACACTGCAAAAGATGGCGCGCGCGGGTTACAAACAGCGCATGCCATGGAAAGCGAGCAGTGTGATGGAAGAGAAACTACGGTTTGTGTTTGAGTATGAGCGGGATGAGCAAACCATGACGGAGCTGTGCCAGAGCTTCGGGGTAACGCGGGAAACCGGGTATGTATGGCTGCGGCGGTACCGGGAGGGTGGGGTGGAAGGGCTGGTGGAACTAAACCGGGCAGCCGAGCGACACCCCAACCAAACCCCGGCGGAGATCGAGCAGCGGGTGTTGGAGTTGCGGCAGGCGCACATGCGGTGGGGGCCGCGCAAGTTGAAGCGGGTGCTGGAGCGGGACCAACCGGGGCCGAGCTGGCCGGCGGCGAGCACCATGGGCGAGATGCTGAAGCGGGAAGGGCTGGTGGTGGCGCGCAAAAAGCGGCGCAAGACGGCGCCGTACACGCAACCGCTGGCGCATGCCGACGGGCCGAACCGGGTGTGGTGCGCGGATTTCAAGGGCTGGTTTCGCACCGGGGACGGGGAGCGGATCGATCCCTTGACCATCAGCGACGCGCACAGCCGCTATCTGCTGCGTTGCCAGGCGGTGGCCAAGACGGACACGGCGCGAGTGCAAGCCATTTTCGAAGCAGCCTTTCGCCAGTATGGATTACCGCAGGCCATTCGCACCGACAATGGGCCACCCTTTGCCAGCACGGCGATCGCCGGATTGTCGCGGCTGGCGGTGTGGTGGATGAAGCTGGGGATCGTGGCGGAGCGGATCGAGGCGGGACAGCCGCAGCAGAACGGGCGGCACGAGCGCATGCATCGCACCCTGAAGCAGGAAGTGGCGATGCCGCCCGCCCAGGATCGGCGGGCGCAACAACGAGCGCTGGAGAACTTCCGCCAGGAATACAACGAAGTGCGACCGCATGAAGCCTTGGCGATGGAAACGCCGGCCAGCCTGTATGAGCCCTCG
The DNA here is from genome assembly GCA_963696635.1 of uncultured Acidobacteriota bacterium. GTDB lineage: Bacteria > Acidobacteriota > Terriglobia > Terriglobales > Acidobacteriaceae > JABDBE01. Next base: position 520,357 of record CAVOKX010000008.1, on the reverse strand, counting down.
CCGCGGCCGTATCCGGCGCGGGTGCCGGAGCCGGAATATCCGGCGACGATGCTGGTGCGCAGCGTGCGCGCGCACGGACATTTTCGCTGGCAGAAGCGGCACGATGTATTTCTGAGCGAGGTGTTGTGGGGCGAGCGCGTGGGCCTGTTGCCCATCGACGAGCGCTGGTATACGGTCTATTTCGCGGATGTTCCGCTGGCACGGTTTGACAGCTGGCGACGGCGGGTTTTGCCGCTGCCGCCAAAGAAAGATGCCGAGGGAGAGAGCGCTGCCGAACCGAGCAGCTTCTACGTGGCCGGAGCAAGGGAAGGGGAAGTTTCCCCTTCCCCTGCACCCCATCCCCTCACGGAAACGGAGCAAAAAGTGTCAGGGATGTGCCCGGTCTAAAATGTCAGGGATGTCCCCGGCCATTCATACTAGACCGTTTTCAGAGTTTCTATAAAGCATAACCGCAATGTGTAAACCAGGCGGAAGCGTTGCCCGGAGTGATGGCAGACAGAGCTTGGGCCACAGAAGTTTCCAGCACTTCCAGCGTACGGGCTTTGGCGCCGCGCAGCAGTTGCTTGACTTTCGACCAGGCCGGTTCGATGGGATTGAAGTCCGGCGAATAGGGCGGAAGATAGAGCAACTTTGCTCCCGCTTTTTCGATCTGCTCCCGGACTCCGACCACCTTGTGGGCAGGCAGATTGTCCATGACCACGATTTGGCCGGGTTGCAATCGCGGGCACAGCACCTGCTCCAGATAGGCCAGAAACACCTCTCCATCGGTAGGCGATTCCACCGTCATCGCCGCCAGCAGTCCATCTACGCTGAGCGCTCCCAGTACCGTCAGGGTGTGCCAGTGTCCTGCGGGCGTGCCTTCCCCCACGCGCTCGCCGCGCGGGGCTCGTCCGTAGCGACGGGTCATTTCGGTGGTCACTCCGCTCTCGTCGAGAAATACCAGGTGACGCGGGTCGATCTGCTTCAGCGTTTGCCACCAGAGTTGCCGCCGCGCCTGGACTTCTGGGCGCTCTTGCTCTTGCGCGTGGAGTGACTTTTTTTGCGCCGCAGCCCCATTTTCTGCAACGCCAGCCATAGCCGTCCGATACTCAAATACAATCCTTGCTCGCGCTGCAGCTGTTGCTGCAACTCGGCCAAGGTCGTGTCCGGCTGCGCCCGCACCCACTCCCGCAGCCGTCCTTCCACCGCCGCTGTAACCCGGCTCCGCGGTCCGTGCCGTTGCTGCGGACGTTCCATCTTCCCGGTGCGCCGTCGCATGGCCGAGATCTTCCATGCCCACCCGGCACTCACCCCGAAGCGCTCCGCCAAATTCTGCAGTGACCCCTGTTTCCGGTCGTGCGCCTGCAATAGTTTCCGCCGCAGATCGTCCGCATAGGCTCTCGCCATCTCGTAGTTGTCGGAAAATCGCCTGCCTATACTCTACACTAACTATGAAAATGCTCTAAACAGTAAACTCCGTTCCAAAATGGGAGACGCGAAGCTACCGCTTTACGACGCCCCGCCTTCGCGCAAAGGCGTAAAAAATCGGGATCCCAGCCAGAATCACCAGGCAGCCAAGCCCGGAATTCCGCAGATTATCGGTAAACGTGTAGTAAAGAAGAAGCGCAGAGGACAGCACAAACAGGCTAGGCACCACAGGATATCCCCAGACCCGATAAGGCCGGGCAGCCTGCGGATCGCGTCTCCGAAAAACAAATACCGTGCTCCCGGCGATCATGTAAAACAGCCACTCCGCGAAAATGGCCAGCGAAAACAATTGGCGGAAGTTTCCTCCAAGAAGCAGCAAGAGAATGGCGAGAGCCGCCTGCACCACGATGGCAACTGAAGGCGTGTGGAAGCGGGGATGAACCTCAGCCAAAGCCGAAAAGAAATAACGGTCGCGCGCCACCGCGAAAGGCACGCGCGCCCCGCTCATGATGGTGCCATTCAACGTCACCAGCATGGAAACCGCCATCGCCGCCGAAACCAATCCGGCGCCAAGGGTGCCCCACACCAACCCGATGGCGTCCGAAGCAGGCCGTGCAGAAGCCGCAATCGCGTCAGCAGGCAGGACAAACTGCACCGCCGCATTCACCAGCATGTAGAGCGCGCCCACCGCCGCCACGCCCACGATCAGCGCAATGGGAATATTGCGCTCCGGCTGGCGAATTTCTCCGGCCACCATGTTGAGATCGTTCCATCCGTCATAAGCCCACAAGGCGGCCACCAGCGCGGCCATAAAGCCGCCGATCCCACCCTTGGCCCAGGTATAGGTACCGGCAAAGTGGCTCCAGCTTCCTCCGCGATAGCTGAATCCGATGACCACGATGCCCAGAATGATCGCCACTTTCAGCAAGGTGAAAACCAGTTGAAACTCGCCGGCTTTTTTAATTCCGACGTAATTAAGGAGAGAAATCAGCACCGTCGCTGCGATGGCAACCAGTTGCCCATAACTCACAACGAAGGGCTGACTGATGACCGGATCAGAGAAGAACGCAAACACCGGAAAGGTTCCCAGAATGCGAACCAGTCCGATGGTCACAGTTGCGATCGACGCCGGCTTAGCGATGATGAACCAGGTCCACGCGTAAAGAAATCCGGCCAGCGGCCCATAGCCATCGCGGACGTAGACGTATTCGCCGCCCGCTTGCGGCTTCATCGCGCCCAGTTCCGCGTAGGTGAGCGCGCCGAAAAACGAGAGCAGTCCGCCCACCAGCCAAGCCAGATAAACCAGCTTGGCCGATCCGACCGCTTGCATCATCTCAGCCGGAACCAGAAAAATTCCGCTGCCGATGATGGTGCCGACGACAATCGCGCCCGCGTGACTCACCCCGAGATCGCGAGCTAGTTCAGGACGGAGCTCTACGGCTTGATTGTTTGCGGGCATTCGGCGAGTGGAAAGTATAAGCGAAAACCTTAATACGCAGAGGTCGCGAAGACCTCGTAGAGAGCGCAGAGAAAATCTCCCCGCGATCTCTGCCGCCGTTCTCCGCGCTCTCTGCGATTTAAGGTCTTGCCTTTTCTCGCGGCAGCAGAACGCTCGCAGCGTATCCAACAGTGAATGTGACCACCGTCCCAATTGCCACGTACCAGGTCCAGGGCACGCGCGTTCCCAACCAGACATAGAGTTCGGAAACAAACCCGCAAAGCATCCCAATCATTGTCCCGCTCTGATTGGCACGCCGAGTTAGCACACCTAGCAGGAACACGCCAAGCAGCGCTCCGTAAGCCACGGACGCGATCTGCAATCCAACTTCGATGACGCGTCCTACTTTGTGCAGCGATAGCACCGCCAGAGCGAACAGGACCAGCGCCCACACCAATGTTGCCAGACGTGAAAGCTGCACGCGCCGGCGTTCGTCGGTTTGCGGTTTCCGCTGAAGATAAAAGTCAATGATCGACGTTGACGACAGCGAGTTGAGCGTGGCGCTCAAGTTCGACATCGCCGCTGCGAGGATCGCGGCAATCAGCAAACCGGAAATTCCATGCGGCATCTGGCTGACAATAAACCTGGGATAGATTCGGTCAGCCGTGCCAAAGTTCGCCGAAGGAACGCGATAATAGGCAAACAACATAACGCCGACCAACAAGAACAAAGCGAACTGGAACAGGATCGCGACTCCGCTCGAAAGCAGGGCAGTCACGGATTGACGCTGGCTGCGCGCCGCTAACAGTCGCTGCACGATGAGTTGATCGATGCCGTGGCTCGCGGTGGTCAGGAAGGTTCCGCCCACAACGCCCGCCCAGAATGTGTAGGGCTTCCAGAAGTTGGGAGCGAAGTCGAAGATCCTCAGCTTGCCCGCGCTCTCAGCTACGTGGTGAATGGTGGCCCACCCTCCCGGAACCAGATGAAGGATGGTAAACAGCCCCACAAGCGTTCCACCCACGTAGATGATGGTCTGCACTACGTCGGTCCAGATCACCGCGGCGAGACCACCCTCGAAGGTGTAGATCAAAGTCAATATGGTGATAATGGCGATGGAGGCAATCTCGCCAGTGCCCAGCGCAATGGCCACGACGATGGAAACGGCGTAAACACGCACTCCTTCCGCCGCGGCTCGCGTTACCAGAAAGAGACCTGCGGTCAGGGATCGCAGGCCGCGGCCAAAACGGCGTTCGATCAGCTCATAGGCGGTGTAGAGATCGCCGCGAAAGTAATGCGGCAGGAGGACGAAACTGATAATGACCCGTCCGACTAGATATCCGAGGACAACCTGCAGAAACGTTAGATTCGTATCGTAGGCGAGGCCGGGAATGCTGATGATGGTAAGCGTGCTGGTTTCGGCCGCCACAATCGAAAGCGCAATCGCCCACCAGGGAATGTTGCGATCCGCGAGGAAGTAATCGCGCAACGTGCGCTGGCGTTTGCGGAAGCGCAGGCCGAACAGGGTGATGCCGACGAGATAGAGCGCAATAATGGCGAGATCGAGTTTGTCCAATCCCATGTGCGCGGAGGCTGATCCTCCACAGTATCCAGCTTTGTTGCGCCGCGCCGGCCAATCTGCAGGCCAAGGTACCTAGCTCATAACCAAACGAACCTGTGGCGCGGACACTCTTGTCCGCCGGTGCTCGGCGACCCGCCAGACGGAAACCAACCCGCAAGCCAGCGGACAGGAGTGTCCACACCAGCAAATCTGCGCTTGTGATAGAACTACGCTCGTGAGCATCTTTCTTGGCATTGATGGCGGCGGCAGCCAGACTTCGTGCCTTATTGGCGATGAGAAGTCCGTGCAGGGTAAAGGGACATCCGCAGGCAGCAACGTCGTTCGAGTCGGAGAGCGCCAGGCGCGGGAGAGCCTGGGCTCAGCGATACGACAAGCCTGTTCTGCTGCCAACATTTCTCCGGCGAAGATCGAAAGAACTTGCGTGGGCATCGCGGGTGGCGCAGGTCCTGAAATTGCGGCGATCGTGCGGCGGTTGCTGTCCGAGTTTGTTTCCGGCGAGATTGAAATTGTAGGTGACATGGTTATCGCCATAGAAGCAGCGTTTGGCAGCGGCCCCGGTGTGATCGTGATTGCTGGCACCGGGTCCATTGCTTACGGGCGGAATTCGAGTGGCCAGACCGCAAGGGCCGGCGGCTGGGGCTTCGCTATTTCCGATGAAGGCTCTGGGCACTGGATCGGACGGTCCGCCGTAGCGGCGTCGATGCGTGCCTGCGACGAAGCGGGAGCCGAGAGTACCAGCGTTTTGCGCGAAAGCATCATGAAGTCATGGGGCGTGACTACCCACGAGCAGTTGGTGGTGATGGCCAACGCGGCTCCGCCTCCAAACTTTGCGGCGTTGCTGCCAGGGGTGCTGTCCGCGGCAGATGCGGGGGACGCGACGGCTCGCAATGTTCTGACCGAGGCCGGGGTCGAGCTGGCGACTTTGGCCAAAATCGTCATCGGGCGACTATTTGCTGATGCCGGAGCGATACCGGTGGCCGTGTCGGGAGGAGTCTTTTGTAATTGCGAAGTCATTCGACAGGTTTTCTACGATCGATTACGCGCTGTGCATCCTCGAGTTGTGCCCCATGTGACGTTAGTTGATCCGGCGATGGGTGCGTTGGAATTGGCGCGCAAAGGTACTCGTTCATAGCCCAATTTGGGATAATCCGGGTTGCGCTCCGCGGCGGCTTTACTATTTACTCTTAAGTACTCCCCCCTCCCCTCAAGTTTTGCAAAATCTAGAAAACAAATGATTTATTCTGCCACTATGTGCTAAATCTTTGAGTTTTCAGGACTTATACGCAAAATCTAGAGAACATGGGAGTTACGGGCCCCGTGGGGAGGCTTCCGCGTTCCGTTTTGGGAAAGTGCGAGGACCGTGCGGGTGTTGCCGGACTCGCTCAGTCAGATTGTCAAAGAGCTGTCATTATCTTACAGATAACGTTAGTTACAACAGGTTATCTTACTTGTGGTGTGCAGTCAATGGGAAATGGCGCTTGCGGCGGCCTGCCCTGGCGACGGGAAGCGTCCCGTGTGCTCCCCGAGTTTCTGCTCGTAATATCGCGGCGAGCGAGTGAGATCAAAAAGGGGAAAGCGAATGGGCCCTGAAGACAGTTCCCGAAGTGGGAAACGTAAAGTGCGCGAACTATGTGGGCCTGGTGGCGCAAGACGATGTACGGCTGTCTCCTTCGGAATATGGCGAAGCCCAGGTTAGCGCCCGAAAAAAACGGGTGTGACGAGCCTGAATGTCAAGGGACGGGCGCGAACCTGGCGCACCGGACGAATTAAGCTTGGGGTACGTTCCGTCTAGGGCCTAGGTTTCAGGTTTCGCCCGCCTAGCCCCTAGCTAACTACTCCTTAGTCAATAGCTTGGCGTGGTACACTGCATCACAACAATGCCAAAGAGCGATCTACCGTTCGGAAGTGAGTTTTCGCCTTCGAACATCGATTTGAAGACCGTTTTGGAGTTCGCGGCCGCCCATGGCGGCGACAACAAAGCGTTTGAAGGCGCGATTCACGATTCGTTTTTTAGTGAGAAGCAATTCCCAAAGACAAGCGAATACAACCGGCGCAAGCGGGCCAACAACACGAATCTCGGGCTGCGGGCGTATGGGATTGTTGACAAGAATGCGAACCTAACGCCGGTTGGTCAGGCTCTCTACGGACTCCGCACCAAGCCAATAGAACTACATGACGCCTTGGCCAAGCATGTCCTTCTCAATCTATACGGCACCACCCTCGTGCAAACCATTCAGGACATGCAAGCGTCAGGGGAAGAGGTGGATCTCAATTCACTCCGGGAATGGCTGGGCGAACGGGGCGTGCATTTTCCACGCGGCGGTAAGCACGCAAGCATGATGAAGCTTTGGTTGGAGAAAGCGGGAGTCTTTGCGCACTCCGGCTGGAGGATCAATGAGGCGCGTCTGCAAGCAGTTCGCGGCGTTGGCACAGAGGAACTCGATGCGCTTGCCAAACTGAATCCGGGCCAGCGATTTTTCCTGCGGACTTTGATTAACTTGAGCGCAACGGGACCGACTCCGGCAAGCGAAATCGAGAGGCTGGCCACCGCCGCATATGGCTTCAAGTACAACGAAAAAGGGCTGGCGAAAGACATCTTGTACCCACTCGAAAAAGCGGGGTACATCCTCGTAGAAAAGACCACGCGAGCGAAATCCCCCTCTATCGGACCAACGCAAAAACTCATGAAAGAGGTTTTCGAACCGCTGCTGAAGCAACTTGAGAAGCAAACGACCGAGGACTTACGCCCCCTGCTCCGAAAACCCCTTAAAGAGATAATTAAGGAGATTGGATCGCCAGATAGACACACGAAAGGCTTGGCCTTGGAGGCTTTGGCCTTCAAACTGATGCGTCTTATTGATCTGGACTATGTGGCGACGCGGTTGCGGGGATCCGTTACAGGCGGGGCAGAAGTTGACGTGATTTTCGAGTCCAGTCGTCTGGTGTTTTCACGTTGGCAGGTTCAGTGCAAAAACACCGGGACCGTGTCGCTCGATGACGTCGCGAAGGAAGTCGGCCTGACGCATTTCTTGAAGAGCAACGTGATTGTGATCGTGAGCACCGGAGATATTGGTTCAGAAGCGAGACGCTACGCGAACAAGATGTTGCGAGATTCAAACATCGCGATCGTAATGGTTGACCGAGGGGATATTGAGTCTATTATTGAGAGTCCCGTGAAAGTTTTGGATGTTCTGACCCGAGAGGCCAAGCACGCAATGAAACTCAAGGTGCTGGAGCTATAGCCCATGCCCATTAGCAAGTTGCCGGTGTTCCTCAGCACACCTCGTGGAAGAATCATCCACGGGGACTCCAAAGATTTTTTTGCTAAGGCTCTTAGGCCAAAATCAGTTGATCTGATAATGACTAGCCCGCCATTTGGGCTGGTGCGGAAGAAAACATATGGAAACGCAGACTCCGAGCTTTATCTTGATTGGTTCCGTCCCTTTGCTTTCGCCTTCAAGCGGGTTCTGAAAGACAATGGCAGTCTTGTGATCGACATTGGTGGCGCTTGGATTCCGGGTCAGCCCACGCGTAGCCTCTACCATTTCAAGCTGCTAATCATGCTCTGCGAAGAATTTGGGTTTCATCTGGCGCAGGAATTCTACTGGTGGAACCCAGCGAAACTCCCGGCCCCTGCCGAGTGGGTGACGGTACGAAGGATTCGAGTCAAAGACGCGATCAACTGCGTCTGGTGGTTATCACCCACGGCCTGGCCGAGAGCGGACAATCGTCGCGTCCTGCAACCGTACAGCGACAGCATGAAGAGCCTCCTGAAAAATGGCTATAGGGCGAAGCTACGTCCCTCTGGGCATGACATCAGCAAGAAATTCAGCATCAACAATGGCGCATCAATCCCGCCGAACCTGATTGCAGTGGCAAACACCGAGAGCAATGGCTACTACCTGAGATATTGCAAAGAAAGGGAAATCAAGCCCCATGACGCCCGGTACCCAGCGGCTGTGCCAGAGTACTTTGTCCGAATGCTCACCGACCAAGGTGACTTGGTCGTCGATCCATTTGCGGGTAGTTGTGTAACAGGTGAGGTCTGCGAACGGTTAAAGCGTAAATGGATTTGCGTCGAACTAAGCGAGGAATTCATCGAGGGTGCGAAGGCGCGCTTCGTGAACGTGAAGAGTGAGGAGGCGGCGCAGCAACCGCTCTTCGATGTCCAGACAGGAATTGGAGAATACTACAGAATTCCGCGTCCTGGCATGCTTTGGAACGGCTACCATGGCGAGCCGCTTTCTGAGGATGGCGGAAAGAAGCGGAAGATTGCCAAGAAGGCCAAAGCAATCGCATAGGGCCATCGCCTCCGCCAACCCCTAGTAGCTAACCCTTCCGCGGCATTTCAAGTATCCTAGTTGCAAGAGGCCGCAATGAGAAATAGGAATGTCGGTTCGCGGACGGGTCTTTATGATTGCGAGGACAGGCTTCGCCGTGCTGTGAAAGAGTTGGCGACAAGCGAAAAACCGCTGACCCAGCGTCTGAAAGATGTGGGTGACTTACGCGAGATCGAGCTTGAGGCAATTCCGGATCGTCTGCGGATGCAGTTTGAATACGTGATAAACGGGCTTGATTCCCACATCGCTTCAACGGATTTGATTCCACAAATCGTTGACTTGTGGGCAGATCTTGTGCAGTCTGTGAAGACGAGAGCAACCAGATGGCACCGTCATCCAATTAACCTCGCAGTAATGCCCGTTAAAAAAAAGCCGTCCGCAGTCCGACCTAAAATCCGAGGGGAGAGCAGTCCTTCGTTGGGATGACGCTGTTCGTCGGTGATCCGGCTGGGATCTGGGAGAAATTCGGGGACAGACGGAACGGTTCCGGTCACTGGCTTGAATCACACCCCAGAGAGAAGCGCAGGGCAGCACACACTTCATTCATCCGTGCGGCACTAAGCTGGCCCACGCGTCTTCCTAGCCGCTGTTGAGATACAGTCACCGCGTTGTGCAGGTGTGGGGTTCTGCCCTCGGGGAAAAATGTGAGGTGCGAATCAATCGGCGTGAGGCGAAGTTGAAAGGCGGGACGCCGGCGGCATGAGTCTCCACTTTTAGAAAAAACATAAGGGTGGGCCAGCCGCACCCATTTTTTTGGTTTTGGCGTCCGAGTAGGCTCGCGATTTGGGGCGGCATTTTGGGATCAAGTTCGGCAAGGTTACTCTCCCACGTCTCGAAAGGCGCGAGACGTGGGGCACCCGGCAGCAAAAAGGTGGCGTGGGCCAGCCAACGTCCCACACGAGTCTTAGTTTGCGGCGGACAAGGTTTGCTTTTCGTCTGGGGCGCGGTGATGGAGTAGCTCTACCAAGGCCTGGTTCAAGCGGGCGCGGATGGCGGAGCGTTCCTGGGCGCGGGCGATGTAGCGGACGTGGACTTCGACGCCGGCGGCTGTGGGGCGCAAGTTGACTGACGGGGCAGCTGAGACCGAGCTGACTTTGTAATTGCTGGCGGCATTCTGCCACTCTTTTTCGGCGGCGGCGGCGTTGGTTTCGGTTTCCTTGATTACAGTTTTCTGAATGGCGTCGAGAAGAGGGTAAGGATCCTGATTGGGCGGCACTGTAATCGTCAGTTCGTCCCACATCCACTGGCCGCTGGTGGTGAAGTTGAAGAAGTGGCCTTCGATGGCATAGCTGTTTACGAAGGCAACCTTGCGGCCGGTGGGATGGCCGGTATCGGTCCAGTTGCCGGTTTCGAGCAAGACGGTGCGCAGCAGATTGATCTCGACGACTTCGCCGGCTACGCCGTTGATCTCGACCCAGTCGCCGACGCGGAGCCCGTTTTTTCCCATCAACACGAACCAGCCGAAGAAGCCGACGATGAAATCCTTCATGGCTACGGTGATTCCAGCGGTGGCCAGGCCGAGGAAGGTTGTGGTCTGCTGGGGTGCGCCAAGGATCACCAGCAAAATGAGAATGACGCCCACGGCCTGTAGCGCGAAACGAATCACGGCGCGAAGAGTATGCAGGCGGGTGCGCTCCGGTCCCATCTCGGCGAGGTAGCGGTCGATCCAACGGTCGGCGAGATAGACCGTCAGCAGGATGAGGATGATGACGAGCGCCGACTGCATCATGCCGTGCAAGGCGGAGCGCTGATGAGAGCCAATTACAGCGATCCAACTGGCGTAGGCATTGGCTAATTCCTGCTCGTCTTGAATGCGTTTGTCCAGGTCAGCCAGATTCTTTTGGTCGCCGGAAAGGCGGTGCAGAGCTTTGATCGTGGTTGGAGCCGCGGCGGGCGCGGAACTTTGCGGGTTTCCGGTTTGGGCAGAATGCGATTGGCTGGCGTTTGACTGAGCAGAATTCGACTGAGTGGAATTCGCCTGACCTGAATTTGCTTGATTGGAATTTGCCTGAGCCGTGGCGGGCGGGTTCCCCCGCTGCTTAGCCTTTGCCGCCTTGATTTGCTGATCCAAAGCGGCGTGCTTCTGAACCAACCCGGCAGCGATCTGGCGGGCTTCGTCGCGCGCCTGCTGGAGCGGTAACGACCTGCTGCGCAACGCGCGCCACGCGGCGAATTGGGCCCAGAGGCTGCCGGCTTGGTAATTGACTTCGGGGTTGTTGGCCACTGCTGCGGCAGGTTTTTCATCGGTCCCGTGTTCGGCGGCTTGGTGCTGGTCGAATTGCCGCTGGATCAAGCTGGCCGGATCGGCGCCGGACCGGATCAAGTCTTCCTTGGCGTCGTCGGCCTCATCTTGATCGAGTTCCAATTGAGCTTGAGCGATGTCCAGTTGTTCTTGAAGATCATCGGGATGAGCGCCGCTGGAGGCGAGACGTTTCTTCAGTTGGTCAACCTGGGCCTGGTCGGCCGTGACCTGGGCTTCGGATTGGCTCGCGTGTTCGTAGAGTTCGCGATTCTGAGCGGTGTGTGGGACAGGATGGTCTGCGGCATCGCGCAACGCGTCGTGAAAGGCGAGGTCAACCTCGTTGTCGGCGAGCTCCGCAGCCTGGTCGGCGAATTTGCGCTCGTCTTGACCGGAGGCCAGCTTGGCCAAGGCGCGGGCAGTCTGCAGCGGCCGCTCGTCCACCAGCGGAGCTTGCTCGCTGGCCGTTGCTGAAGTTGTGGGCGCCTGCAGCAGGCCGAGATCGCGAGTGAGGATCAATCCGATGCCTGCAGCCAAAGCCAGGACCAGAAGCCCTGCCGTGACCAGCCACTCACGAGATTTCATCCAAGGTTTCATGGCGGCGAAGGTTCATTATACGGCGCGATGGGCGAGGGACGGGGTGCTGGAAGGGCAATCGGAAGGCCGAGAACTTCTGCCGTGTTGTACCTGTCATTGCGAGCAACGCGAGGGATCCAGGTTTCTTCCTGGGGCCGGGGAAACCCAGATTCCTCGTCGCTTCGCTCCTCGGAATGACAAAACAAATTTATCAGCGCGCCCGGATTGACAAAAAAGTTTATTAGCGCGCCCAGTCGGCAATGAAGATATTGGTCTCGTGCGGCGCTTTGGCATTGCGGTTCGAGGCCCAGACCAGCTTCTTGCCGTCGGGGCTAAACATGGGGAAACCGTCGAAGCCGGGGCTGTAGGTGATCTGTTGCAGATGCTTGCCATTCACATCGATAACGTAGAGCTCGAAGTTGCCCATGCCTCCGGTCGAGCCCAGATTCGAGGAAAAAATAATCCGTTTGCCGCTGTGGGAAAACGACGGAGCAAAGCTGGCCGCGTCCAGGTGCGTGATCTGGCGCTTGTGACGCCCGTTAGCTTTCATGATCCAAATCTCGAGCGAAGTTGGACGGATCAAGTTCTGCGCCAGCAGATCTTTGTATTCGGTAATTTCCTGTTCGCTGGTGGGATGATAGGCACGATAGACGATCCACTTTCCATTGGGCGAGTAGGCGGGCCCACCGTCGTATCCGAGTTCGTAGGTGAGTTGCTTTACGTGTCTGCCATCGGCGTGCATGGTGTAGATGTCAAGATCGCCGTTGCGCATGGAGGTGAAGACGATGTGCTTGCCAGTTGGCGAAATCGTGGCTTCGGCGTCGTAGCCCGGCGAGTCGGTGAGTTGCATGAGGCCGGAGCCATCTGGATTGGCGGCGAAAATGTCGAAGCTTGGATAGACCGCCCAGGTGTATCCCTTGGAGTAGTCCGGGCGGGGCGGGCATTGCGCGTCCGCCAGATAGGTGGAGGAATAGAGAATGGTTTTGCCGTCAGGATAGAAATATCCGCAGGTAGTTTTTCCCTTGCTATTCGAGACCATGCGAACGTCGGAGCCGTCCACGTTCATGGTGAACATCTGATCGCATTGGAGGTTGTCCCGGGTGGATTGGAAGATGAGCTTCTTGCCGTCCGCCGAGAAGTAAGCTTCGGCGTTCTGGCCCCCGAAGGTGAGCTGGCGCACGTTGTGGAGATGTTTTTCCTGAGGCGTGGCCAGGTCGGGAGTTGTGGCGTCCGGTTTTGCGGAGTCTGCCGTTTGTGAAACGGCGCTGTATGGCAGCAGGAAGCTGGCGCTGAGAGTCAATGCAAACACGAGGGCTTTCATGGGCGAACCGATAGTTTAGCAGGGCGCCAGTCCGGTTATGGCTGATTGACTTCCTGGCCCAAAATCTTAAAACGCAGAGACCACCGAGATAAGCCGCAGAGATCGCTGAGAAAATCTTAAGCATCGCCCTCTGCGGCTGTTCCGTGCTTTTTGCGTTTTAAGATCTTTATTTTCGAAAGTGCTCCAGGATCGCCTCGGCTTGGGCCCGCGTGACTACCGAGAATAACGCCGCTGAATCGGCTTGCTTCACTGCCTGCACGCTTCCGAAATGTTCCAGCAACCGGCGAGTCGTACGCGCGCCTACACCGGGAATGTCCAGCAATTCGGTGGCGCGATCCCGCATCTGGCGGCGCTTGCGGTGGAAAGTTACGGCGAAGCGGTGAGCTTCATCGCGAATCAACTGAATCAGGTGCAGCACGGGAGAGTGGTGGTCGAGGACGACTGGTTCATCTTCCACTCCGAGGACGTAGATAATTTCTTCACGTTTGGCAATTGCGACCATGGGCTGATTGATGATTTCGAGCGAGGCCAGCGCCTCGGCCCCAGCGTGCAGTTGACCGAGTCCGCCATCGATCAGCACCAAGCTCGGCATCGTTTTTTTTTCTTCCTGCAGACGTTTGTAACGTCGCGTAACCACCTCGCGCATGGAGGCGAAGTCATCCACCCCATCGACGCTGCGGATTATGAATTTGCGGTAGTCGGATTTCTTCATGCGGCCGTCTTCCCAGACGACCATGGAAGCGACGGTCTCGGCGCCCTGAATGTGCGAGATATCGAAACACTCGATGCGGCGTGGCAATTCCGGCATGCCCAGCGCGTCCTGCAGCGCTTCCTGAATCGCCTTCGTGTTCGGTTTCATCACCCGGAAGCGCTGATCGTACGATTGCTTGGCATTGTTGCCGGCTAAGTCCAGAAGCGAACGCTTATCGCCTCGCTGAGGGACAACGATGTGGACTCGCGCCTGATGGGAACTGTTGCCCGCGATCTGTTCCGAGAGCACTTCTTCGAGCGGTTCGCGATCCTCAAAATCCACCGGGATATAAATGTTTCGCGGGACGTAAGGTTGCCCGATGTAGAGCTGCTTCAGCAGAGCAGAAAAGAATTCGTCGGGATGGAACGGCGATGAATGTGTGGTGCCGGGTCTTTGATCCGGATGGGCCCACATGGTTTCAGTAAACTCCGGCAGGTCTTCCCAGAAGAATTCTCGGCGGTCCAGTACACGGCCGCCGCGCATGTGGAACAGGTTCACGGCCAGCATATCGTTTTCGTAGTGATAGCCGAAGACATCGGCATCGTCGCCTTCGACTGCGGCAATGCGTTGCTTCTCCTGCAACTGCTCGACGGTCGAAATCAAGTCGCGGTACTTCGCCGCGCGCTCATATTCCTCGGCTTCGGCGGCTTTTGCCATGCGATCACGCAACGAGTGCGAGAGATCGGTGGGCCGGCCTTCGAGAAACAACTTCACATCACGCACGGCTTCCTGGTACGCCCCGGGCGTGGTCAAACCCTCCACACAGGGTCCCAGGCAGCGTCCGATGTAGTACTGCAGGCAGGGCCGGGGATGAAAATGTCCTAGATCCACCTTGCACGATGGGATCAGAAAATGGCGGTGAATGAGGTCTACGATGCGATAGGCGAGGTTTGCGGGAAAATACGGGCCGTAGTACGAACTACCATCTTTTCGCAGGCGCCGGGTGACATAGACTCGCGGGAAACGTTCGCCCAGCGTCAGCTTTACATAGGGGTAGGTCTTATCGTCGCGCAGCAGAATGTTAAAGCGCGGCTGCTTCTGCTTGATGAGGTGGTTCTCGAGCGCCAGCGCCTCTTTGTTGTTGGCGACGACGATGTAATCAACGTCCACCGCCTCGCGCACCAGGGTGTCGGTTTTCGCGTCTTCGAGACGGCCTTCCCGGAAGTAGGAACTGACTCGGCTGCGCAGGTTATTGGCCTTGCCCACATAAATGATCTCGCCCTCGGCGTTCTTGTAGAGATACACGCCGGCGGAGGCGGGCAGGGTGCGGATTTTGGCGGCGAGGTCCATGTGGTGCTGGGAAAGTCTATTTTATTAGAAGTTGGCTATGCTAAATCGATGCGGACAGGCGTGTGTCACAATAGTGCTGCATGCGTCAAAGATTGACAATTCGTCTTTCCGACGAGCTCTTGGCATGGCTCCAGGAAACGTCTAAGCGGACAGGCTTGCCAGTGGGACAAATTGTTCGGCAGCAACTTGAGTACGCCAAGACGGAAAACGGAAATCAGCATTTCCTTCGCCTCGCCGGCAAAATTAAGGGACCGCCACAGTTATCCTCGCGCAAAGGTTTCTCGCGCCGATGAAATACCGGGAATCTGTTTGAGTCAACCGCATACGGTAATCACTGTAGATGAAAGCGATTCCGGGTATTTCGGCGTAACAAGCGGGAAGCAAACCCAATACTGTGCCCCACCGAAGGCCTGAGTGAATGGTATAGCGGAAAAACTTTGCGCAGCCGGTTCCGGAAGGTTGACTTCCACCGTATAAAATTTCCTCGGTTCTTGCTGCCTTTGTTCCCTCATTGGCATCTCATGCACTGGCAGGATACGGTTTAATTATTGCCATAGCAACAACTTAGAGCTCGGCCGCTGGTTAGCGCGAGTTGGCAGCGCTCGTGCTCTAGTACGCAGGGCAGATCAGCGCAGATACTTGGCGCGAAGATGGCCAGACGAACACCAGGTTCGACCCAGGATCAGGTAACCCAAAACCAAGAAATCAGAAGGTTGGGTAAATTCTGGATCCCGGCTTAAGAGAGAAAAAGGAGCTTCGCTAATATGAATCGCACTTCGTTAACGGTTCTACTGGCAGTGAGTATGGCGGCCTCGGTGGGATGCGCCAGCAAGAATTATGTTCGTCAAGAAACCACGCCGCTCATCAACAAGACGAACGAGCTGGACGACCTGACCGCGAAGAATTCGAAGGACATTAAAGATGTAGACGCGCGCGCCCAAGCTGGAATCCAGCAGGTGCAAGCCAAAGCCGCCGAAGTGGACCAGAAAGCCCAGGCAGCCGGGCAGCAGGCCGATCAGGCTCAGACCCAGGCCAACAACGCGGTTCACCGCGTGGATAGCTTGCAGAACGCAGTTGCTAACCTGGACAACTACCATATGGTGACCGAAACCTCGGTGCATTTCGGCTTTGACAAAGACAATTTGACCAAGGACGCCAAGGCTGCTCTGGATCAACTGG
This sequence comes from uncultured Acidobacteriota bacterium, assembly GCA_963696635.1. GTDB lineage: Bacteria > Acidobacteriota > Terriglobia > Terriglobales > Acidobacteriaceae > JABDBE01. The sequence goes on along the minus strand of CAVOKX010000008.1, from coordinate 504,237 downwards.
CCACCGATGTGCCGAACACTAAGGGTTACATTCTTACCGTGGAAGGCGCGACCGATGCAGTGGGCGATTCCGAATACAACTACAGCCTTAGCCAGCGTCGTGCCGATGCCGTGATTCAGTATCTGGCTTCGGAGCGCAATATTCCGGCGTACAAGATTTATGTGATTGGCCTGGGCAAGGACAAGCCGGTCGATTCAAACAAGACCAGGGAAGGCCGGGCCAAGAACCGCCGTGTAGATGTGCGGCTCATGACCAATACGACAGGCAGCGCGCCTGCAGCCGCCACGACCACAGGCCAGGCGACCGGGCCGTCGCTGTAAACAAGTTCACCCTCCTCCCCGGAGGACTTCGCCAACCAGGCCGCTTCTCCCCCGAGGCGGCCTGTTTTTTTGGATGGAGCGAAAACCTCTAACCACAAAGGACACGAAGGTACACAAAGGAAAACGCAACGCGTGAACTCCCCGAACGAATGTCCGGAGTGTAAATGGTTCCGGCGTTGCTCTCGCTTTTCCTTTGTGTACTTTCGTATCCTTTGTGCTAGCCGGGCAGTTTTTTACCCTCACAAAGCGCTAAAATCTACCTATGCGTAAGTCTGTTTTTATTGCCCTGGTTTTCCTTTTTCTGGGAGGGTGGGCAGTCGCCCAACAGCAATCGCAGCCTGATGAAGACCAGCCAGGGCAGAATCAGGCTCCTCCGCGCTCGGACCGGGCCCGAAACGCCGAAGCCGGCGAGAGTTCGAGTAGCGACACCAGGGTTGACTTGAGCCCGCCCAAAGATGATGCCAAGAATCACCCCAACAGCGGCGTGGTTGAAAGCAACCCCGAAGACGAGCCGCCGGACGCAGAGGTGCAGGAGATGCATCCCTGGAATCCCTACCGGGCGATGAAGGATGACGAGGTTGGCGATTACTACTTCAAGCGAAAAAACTATCGAGCCGCACTTGCCCGTTATCAGGATGCCTTGGTCTGGAAGGAGAAAGATGCAGTCGCCAATTTTCGCATGGCCGAGTGCTACGAGAAGTTGGATCAGCCTGACCAGGCCATCCCGCATTATCAGGAGTATTTGAAGATTCTTCCCGAGGGTCCATTCGCCAAAGAAGCGCGCAAGGCGCTGGAGAAACTAAAGGCGCCCCAAGCGAAGAATGAAACCTCGGAGAAGGCCCAGTCCAAGCCTTAAGCTTAGGCCCTATTGACATATTGCGCGGTGCCAAGAAGACTTTATCATTCGAGCGAAGCGAATGTTCTGGCTCCTCGCCTGTACTACGATCACGCCGTCGCAGGCAAACACGCAGATCCCTCGCTGCGCTCGGGATGACAATTCGTATTCGGGACGACAACTCGTATTCGGATGACAATTCGTACGGGATACGGCGATCATAAAACTGGTCTAGTCCGGCTACTTTTCCACCCTGATGAACTCTCCGCTGGTGCCATTCACGTCCACAATGAGTTTGGCATCATCGCGGCTGTTGCCGTAAATCACATGCCAAGTGAGGGTGTTGGTGGTGTGATTCCAATCGAGTACGTAGAGAATGGGAGTATCAGGACTCTTTGCCAGAACTTTATCGCCACCATGTTTCTGCGCCACCTCAAAAGCCTGGTCCGAGTCCACTTTCAGAAAGCCGATGTCGAAAATCTGAGTGGATGAGTTCGTGGGGCTGTAGCTATCCTCGTTGCCGGGAGAGATTCCGCGCGAGGGAGCATCCGGCTCATCCGTGCCCGACCACACATAGGGTTTCGCGCTGCGGGTTGCCGGAGACGCGAAGGAAGCGCGCCACAGCGCCGACTTTCCGTCCTTACCTTTGGCGTCGGCCGTTACCTGCGATGCCAACTGGAAAGGCTGGGCATCGCGCTGCCAGCCGCGGGCTGCGATGTAAAGCTTCTGAAAGGCATAGCGGCCGGTCTCCGACTCGGTGGGCTTGGGCTGCGGTTTTTCGGTCGGCGCCGGTTTGGAGGGTTCCGACGAACAGCCTGCGATGATCAAGAGTGGCAGCGTCAGCATCGCAATCAGCAACTTTTTCATAGCACCGTCCAAAAGGCGTGAAATTTTGCAACCGTCAATGCCGGAGTTCATTCTACTAGAGCAGCCGAGGAGTTCGTCGATGGATGCGTATCTACAAAGGTTACAGGACGCAATCGCCTCCGCCACGCTGGGCATGAGCACCGAGGACCTGGTGCGTCATACTGAGGGCAAGTGGAGCACGGCGCAAGTGCTGGAACACCTTTATCTCACCTACACCGGGACCGTGAAAGGGTGCGAGCGCTGCCTGCACGCGGGCAAGCCACTGGCCGGAACACCCGTGCTGAAGGATCACATGAAAGCCTTTGTGGTCACCGGACTTGGATATCTACCCAACGGACGAGAAGCGCCGGAGCGAACCCAGCCTCGCGGCATGCTCGTGGACGAAGTCACACGCGAAATTGGACCGCGGATCTCGGTCATGGATCGCCTGATCACACAATGCGAAACTCGCTTTGGCAAGCGAAGCAGAGTACTCGATCACCCCTTCCTCGGACCTTTGACCGCGCGTCAGTGGCGAAAGTTTCATTGGGTCCACGGACGCCATCATTTGAAACAAATTCAGGGGCTGCGACGACTTTACAAGTAGCGGACGACGCCGGGGTGGCCCACCTTTCGCGGAAAAACTCAAACGTGAAGTCAAAGGCGGCGGACAGGGGTGTCCGCCCTACACTTACTGATCGTCGGCCATGGTTTGGGAGGGTTCTTCATCGCCGCGGATCAGGCCGAATTTCTTTAGCTTGTAGCGGAGGGCGTCGCGGCTTATGTCGAGCAGTTTGGCGGCGTGGGTTTGGTTGCTGTTGGCCTGGCGCATGGCGAGTTCGACCATGGCGTGTTCCACCTCCTCGAGCGAGGTTCCGCCTTCCGGGATATAGAGGCGCGGGAGGGTGCGGCCGTTGGGCAGTGTGTGTCCGCCGTCGGCGGGCGAGGTTCGTTCGAAGACGGTGCGGCCGCCCGATTCGCCGACAGAGAATGGCAGATATACCGGGCGCAGAAAGGGCTCTTCTTCGAGGATCATGCCCCGCTCGATGACGTTCTTGAGCTCGCGAACATTGCCCGGCCAGTTGTGACTGAAAATCAGGCGGCGGGTTTCGTCGGTGACACCGCGAATCGATTTCTTAAACCTGCGGTTGTAGCGGTCGATGAAGAAGTCCACCAGGGGCATGATGTCTTCTTTGCGGTCGCGCAGCGGGGGAATGAAGATGGCAATAATGGCTAAGCGATAATAGAGATCCTGACGAAATTGGCCATCGCGGACCGCCTTTTCGAGATCGCGGTTGGAAGCGGCGATGACGCGCACATCCACCTGCATATCGCGAATGCCTCCTACGCGGCGGATTACCTGGTCTTCGAGCACGCGCAGCAGTTTGGCTTGCAACAGGGGGGAAAGTTCGCCGATTTCGTCGAGAAAGAGCGTGCCGCCGTCGGCGGCTTCGAAGAGGCCTTTCTTCATCTGCTTGGCGTCGGTGAAGGCGCCTTTTTCGTGGCCGAAGAGTTCGGCTTCCATCAGCGTCTCCGGAATGGCGGAGCAGTTGATGGCTACGAAGGGCTTTTGCTGGCGCGAGCTTTCGTAGTGGATGGCTTTGGCGATCAGGTCCTTGCCGGTGCCGCTTTCGCCTTGAATCAGGATCGTGGTGGCCTCGCTGGACGCGACCTTGCGAACGAAATTCATGAGCTCGGTCATCTTGGGCGAGACGCTCACCACGCTGTCGTAACCGGCTCCGCCGCGTACCTCGCTGCGCAGGGTCTGGACTTCGGTGCGGAGGCTGGTGGCCTCGAGCGCGTTTTTGATGGTGATGTGGAGCTCATCAAAATCGACGGGCTTGCCCACGAAATCGTAAGCGCCGAGCTTGAGCGCGGCTTTGACATCGTCGAGTTGGGGGTCGGCGGTGATCATGATGACGGCGCGGGCGTCGCCGCTTTTCTTGAGTTGATCCAGGACCTCGATGCCGCTGATGTCAGGCATGCGCACGTCGAGCAAGACCAAGTCGGGGGATTCATGCTGGGCGAGTTTGAGGGCAGGTTGGCCGGCGTCGGCCTCGATTACGTGGTAGCCCCACTCCTCGCACTTCTGGCGCAGCGACCAGCGCACCAGGCGCTCGTCGTCTACGATCATGATTTTCTCTGCAGGCATCGGTGTTTAATTTACTACGAAATGGATGGGGCTTGCTGAGGGCTGGCCCAACGCAATGGCTTAACGCCGGATGGACTCACACTTCCTCCGAGAGGTTCCACGAAATCCTATTATTTCACTGGCTTACGGCGAGGCTTTTGCTTTGCCGAAACTGATCGGATAATTAATCTTCTTTTGGTCTTTGGCGGCGGCGAGACCTTGGATTTAGCGAGGGCGGCGGCAATCAGCGCCTCTACTTCGGGACGGGCCAGAACATCCGCCGATTCGATACGAAGGAAACGAGTTTGCTTACCCGAGCCCAACAGTATTTTTTGTGGATCGGGAAGGCTGGCCCCGCGGATGAAGCACAGACCTACTCCGTTAGCTGCGGCCGCGATCGAAAGAATGCAATCGGTGGGGCGTTCGGTTGGACCATAACCGATAACGAAGAAATTGTAGTTGTCGTAGGCCAGTTCGTTCGCGGTTGGCAGCCGCTTCCGTAGTGCCTTGCGCACCGCTCGAATCAAGGTCTGGTTCTTCGGCTCGAATTTGTCGATGAAGCTGTTGAGTTGCTTTTCGGCGTCAGCCGGCGTCGCCGGGGCGAGCTTTTTGGCTGCTTTCATAGGGTATTTCCTCCCCGGTGAGTGTCACGGGGCACCAAAGTCCAACTTGGCATGAAGAGCCTAGCACAGATGGCAAAACGGTCACTAGACTTCAATAATAGAGTTGCTGCTGGAGAGGAATTCTAACCCGCTACCTGCGCGGGGGGCATGTGAAATGGCAGGAGTACGGTAAACGTAGAGCCCTTGCCAACGACACTGCTGACTTCGATGCGGCCGTGATGATCTTCCACGATACGGTGGGCAAGAGAGAGGCCAAGTCCGGTGCCCTCGCCTTTTGTGGTGTAAAAAGGCCGGAAAATGTTGGGCAGGTTTTGCGGGGGGATGCCGCGGCCGTTGTCGCTGACCACCACGCTGGCATAACCCTCTCGCGGCCCGATCTCAACCCGGACCGTGCCCGGACCTTCCAAGGCTTGGACTGCGTTCAGAAGCAGATTCAGAAGCACCTGGTGAACTTGGTCGCTGTCATGCTCGACTTCGGGCAGATCGGATGCCTTCTGCAGTTCGATCTTGATTGGTCTGGAGAGTACCTGCTGGCGAGCCAGCATCACGGCATGTTCAACGGTAGTGTTGAGGTTGCTCCGGCGAACATCGGGGCGGCGAGGCCGTGCCGTTTCCAGAAGGTCGGTCAAGGTGCGGCTGATGCGCGTGATTTCGAGGCGAACATCCTTTACGACGGCGCGCGCCGGACTGGTTGCAGGCAAATCGCGGCCGACGATTTCGATGACGCCGGCGATTCCCGCGAGCGGGTTGCGAATCTCGTGGGCCAAGCCTGTGGCCAACTCGCCGAGCGTTGCCAGGTGCTCGGCGCGAGAAATTTGGGTGCGGTGCAGGCGCTCAATTTCCGCCCGGCTCTCGCGCAACTGCTGCATCATGTGGTTGAAGTTGCGGCCGAGGTCTCCAATTTCGTCGTTGCGCTTGGCGAAGCTGACGGCGACGTTGAGGTTGCCTTCACTGACCTGCGCGATTTTTTCCTGCAATTCGACCATGGGCCGTTGGATCAAGTAGGCAAGAACGACGATCAACACTGCACAGATGGCGACGGCTCCCGCTCCGGCGACGATCAGCACGGCATGGCGTTCGGGGTCGCGCAAAGATACGGTCGCCAGAATAAAGAGCAGCAGGCCGGCCAGCAGTACGAGCCCGACCGGTAAGATTGCTTTGAGTTGCCAATTAACGCGCACAAGACTCAATCGGAAATCCTCCACCGGCGAAGCAGTTGCGGGCATTATGGATTCGCTGCCAGCCTGCCATCCGGGCGGTTGCCGGCCCGGAGCAGCCGTTTGGAGTGGCATGCCCGGCGGCCCAGTTGCCTTTGCTGCGGAGTGATGGTGGCTAAGCATAAGCATGCAGTCCGGGCAGCAAGTAAGTCACGCCGAAGAAAGTGAACATCACCACCGCAAAGCCCAGGATGGCGAAGTAAGCGGCGCGCCGGCCACGCCATCCACGAGTAACACGCATGTGCAAATAACCGGCGTACACCAGCCAGGTAATCGCAGCCCAGGTTTCTTTTGGATCCCAGCTCCAATAAGAGCCCCAGGTGCGATTGGCCCAGTAGGCGCCCGCCGCGATCATCAGGGTGAGTAATGGAAATGCGATGGCGATGGTCTTGTAGGTGATGCGATCGAGTTCCTCAGCGCTGGGCAGCATGCGCTCGAGATCTGGGCGCCGCCAGAGTAGCAAGAGGTATAGCAGTGAAACAAAGATGCCGCCCACCAGGCCGGAGAGAATGAAGGGGCTGGCGGCTAAGCTGGTGGCGAACAAGCCGTCGGCATCGAGTGAACCGTAGCGGCCATCACGCGCGCGCAGCAGGAAGAACACCAGCGCCATCACTTGCAGCAGGATGCTGACAAAGACCGCACGGTTGGCGATGTCGATGAAGGTTTCTTTCCCCGTCTTGCGCCAGACAAGGTACAGAGCGAGCGGAGCGGCGACGGCCGCCAACACTAGCAGCATCAGCCAGCCAAGGTCGGGAATCACAACAAACAGACGCACGCCTTTGGCCAAGAACACTTCTGACTTTCGCTCCGGGTCCCACGCCACTAGACTCAGTCCTCCCCATTTTTCGAAGCGAGTCAGCACGCCAAGATATGTGCCGACGCCGAACAGACTGGTCGCGGCGAGGAAGGTCTCGGTTTTCATCTTGTCCTTTATGAGGAACATCATGGCCAGGGCGAAGCTGAGCGCACACGCCGCGTAGGCCAGCATGGCCAGGGTGACGTGGACGTGCAACCAGGTTGATTGCAGTGCGGGTACGAGCGGGTGTACCTCGGTGCGCAGCAACTGCATGAGCACTACGCCCACGATGGCTACGGGCATAGTCACGGTTCCGATAATTTTTACTCCGTATTTTTTCTCGGCGATCAATGTCAGGACGGCCAGCGTCCATACGAAGCTGAGCAGCATTTCGTAGATGCTGGCGAAGGGCGGATGTCCAGATTCATACCAGCGATGGGCTACGGCTCCGGTATTAGCGATCAGGCCGGCCCACGTCGACAGCGAGGCGAAGCGGATATAAGAAGGAATGCCGGTGACGCCGAAGCCTAGATAAAGTGTTCCCGCTCCCGAATAGAAAATCAGCGCTGCGTAGAGCAGGTTGGAATCATTCAGCAGATTACCGCTCTTGACCACGTTTAGAAATGCCATGAACAACAGGAAGGCGACTCCCAACCCCACCATTACGACCAGGGCTGTGCCGGTAGCTGCTGGTTGCTGTTCGGCTCTTGCCACTCGTGCCATAGACCATCCTCCAAGTGCCGGATTTTATTTTCCGGCGAGCGAAGCGACAGGCGTCTCAGCACCTGCCTTCGATGAAATCTTGAGTTCGGTTCTGATTTGTTCAACCAACTCGCGGAAACGCAGCTCAAACGCATCTTTGTTTTTGTTCGCGGCTCCGCCAACCCAAAGCAACAGTTGGCCGCGAGCATCGCGCACCGGGGCGGCCCACACTCGGACGTGAACGAAATAAAAGACGACCGCCAGGCCAAACCCCATGACCAGCACGCCCGCCCACACCGACCACTGTCCCGGCTCATGCGACACTTCGAGGCCGGTGAAGTAAGCCATTTGCAGGTCTTTGCCTTCGAAGGTGTACGGGGAGGACGCGTTCTGCTCAAAGCCTGGGATCGCGGGCAGCCAGAAGTTTACGGCTTGATGCGATTTTCTGGATTCCACGACCAGGTGGGCGGCAGGATTTTCCACGTCGCTGGAGCGGCTGTAAATCTGACCATCACGTACTACGTAGTCGGGAATAAATTCTGCGAGACGGACCGTGGTATCAGGATCGAGCGGAACCGTCTCGTCCGGCGCAATGGTGATGTCCCTGGGCGCTGCGCCATCGCGCGGAGTTGCGATGAGCACTAGTTTGTCGATCTTTCCGGTCTTGCCGTAGCTCGCCTGATAAAACCGTATGCCGCGGTAAACCAGTGGATCGTTCACCACGATCTGTTTGCGCACGACGGCCTGTCCATTCTCCAGAACCACCAAATCTGACCACCAGCGTTTGGGAGTGCCGTCGGCATAGTTCTCTTGGCCAGCGCCATCACAGCGGACGGCAAATCCAAGATTGCGTTCGCTGCCATTTTGCATTTGCACCTGGCTGGATTGTTGCCCACGGTTCAGAGTGACAAACGCACGCCATCCGTACAATGCATCGACGATGCCACCGAGAAAAATGAGTAGCAGACTGGCGTGCACGATATAAACCGCCAATTCAGAAAACCGATTGCGCTCGCCAAACAAAGAAAAGCTGTTCTCGCGGACAATGTGCTCCGGCCTGAAGCCTGCCTTGTGGAATGCACGTTCGGCGACGCTCAGGGCTTGTGCTTCATCTTTAATCGGAATTAGCGCATGGTTGGGGAGGGCATTGCGGAAACTCTCGTCAGTACTCTTATAAGGACGCGAAAAGAATCTCCATGCGTTGGGGAAGCGTTGCAGCGAGGCGGCAATGATGCTGAGACTCACCAGACTTAGCAGCAATACGAACCACCAGGCATGGAAAACATCGGTCAAGCCCACCCAGTCGAGCAGGCGCAGCACTTGGGGCGAATAAGCCCGCTGCATTTCGTCGGCCTCGGTCGCGGGGCGCTGCAGAATCACGGTTCCGGCGGCCGAAATGATGACGACCAGAATGAGCAGAACGACGCCGGTCTTAATCGCGCCGAGGGTTTGCCAGATTTTTCGAGCTGTTTTCCAAATTGCCGAGTGGGCGCTTGCACCCATGTCTTTCACCCCGTTTTCGGGAAAGCACGTTGCACGCCATTGCTGAAAATTCAGCGAAGTTGCTGAAATCCCTGAGAATAAGTCAGCCACGCTTTAAGACTCGGGAAGTGCGGCTTGAGCCATATCACACAGCGGATTGGACTTCTGCGGGAAATTGGCGCAGGCTTGCGGGCGCCGTCGAGGGGTGAAATCAGCAATTTAGCTTCGCGGCTAGCTTATCGTGATTGTCTTGCGAGGTTCTTCCCAGACCCTTTCTATGTGACACAAATCACACGTGGATGTGGGCAAAGTCACAGGGGCAAAATCTCGAAAAAATACCTTTGGCCACGGTTGACTTCCAATTTCTCGACCCTGTAACGCCAATGGGAAGCGGAGCTTGGTTACTTGCGTCATTTTGACCATTCCGGTGTGGGAGAAGCCCCATTGTGATGAAGTTTTCAACAATTGCGATTTCCTATAGAGTGGAACTCAGTTCCCAACTGATTCTCTTGCAATCTTTTACGAAGCCTTTTCGGAAGGGCCCTGGATTGGGGCGTTAAGGTGAGATGCGTGCACAGGCGATCTGAAGGAGGAGTGGTGGGAGTGACCCAGGAATCCGAATCGAGTGTGAGGACGAGTTACAAGCTAAACGCTCTGGGCTGTTTCATCGTGGCGGTCATCTTTGTTGTTTTATCTGCTGGCCGCGCGTCTGCTGCGAAGCATCCGGTCCCGCTTGACCCGAAGGCGGACACCTCCACCTGCATCGCCTGTCATGAGGACAAGACCAAGGGCAAGGCAGTTCACTCAGCGATGGCCATGGGTTGCACGGCTTGCCATGAGATCCGGAACACCAGAGATGCAACCTACGTTAAGCTGTTGACGACCACGCCTTACGCGCTGTGCTTCACTTGCCACGCGGATAAAAATGCCGCCGACATCAAAGGTAAAGTCCATCCCCCGGCGGTACGTGATTGTCTGAAGTGTCATGACCCGCACTCTTCGGACCACAAATTTCAGTTATTGAAAGCCACCTCGGGAGACGAGAAAGAGAATCTTTGCCTGAGTTGCCACAAGACCGGCGAAAACGTGCCGGAGAAAGGCAGTCGCCACGCCGCCCTCGACATGGGCTGCGAGACTTGCCATCTCACCCACAAAACGGGCGAGATCGGCAAGGCCGAATTCGACTTTCATCTGACTAAGGCTTCGCCGGCGCTTTGCCTGGATTGCCATGATGCAAAGAGTGCGGACTTGCAAAAAGCGCATCAGAACCAGCCATTCGATAAAGCCGATTGCCTGACCTGTCACGATCCGCACCAGTCCGCCGCACCCAAGCTTATGGCAAAGTTCATGCATCCACCGTTTGCTGACAAGCAGTGCGATGTTTGCCATGCACCGGCAAAAGACGGCAAGGTGGTATTGACGCAAACCGATGTTAAAGCACTGTGCGTGACTTGCCACGACGATAAAGCCAAACTGATCGAAACCGCCAAAGTGCAGCATCCGGGAGCCGCGGGCGATTGCACCGACTGCCATAGCCCCCACGCCAGCCAGCAGCCGGGACTTCCCAAGACCAATGCGGTGGATATCTGCCTGGGATGCCACAGTGATATTGCTGATCTCGCCAAGAAACCCGTGCATCACCAGCCGGCATTCGTGCAGGGCTGTGCTACTTGCCACGAGCCGCACGGCGGCGATAACGATCATCTGCTGCGGGCAAAAGGGAACTCGCTCTGCCTGGAGTGCCACGGAACGGACGCGGCGCCGCAGAAGTTGGAAGCGGAGCATATGATCACCATCTTTAACGGCAAGGTGAAGCTGCCGGAGGATTACTTCCAAAAGAACCAAGTCGTGATTCTTTCGCTGAGGTTTGGGCTGGGGCATCCAGTGCAAGGCCATCCGGTCTCAGACGTGATGGATCCAGCCGACGTAACTAAGGTCAAGACGCACCTGGCTTGTCTGAGCTGCCATCAGCCGCACGCTTCGGCGCAACCGGGGCTGCTGGTGAAAGACCAGCAGAACAACATGGTGTTCTGCGATACCTGTCACAAGAACAGGATAAACATGCGGGACACAACAACAGGAGATTAGACATGTTCGCACATCCTTCCAAATCGAATTGCAACCGCAGACTGCTGGCAGCGCTGGTGAGCCTGCTGATCCTGGTTTCGGCACCCTCGATGTATGGCGGCAAAAAGAAAACAGCCGCTGCCACTGCGCAGCCGGCGGCCCCGGCCGGGACCCCGGTTGATCCTTCGAAGCTGGTTTGGCCCAATCCGCCTAACATCGCGCGCGTCCGGTGGCTAAACTACTTCGCGGGCATGAAAATTGACTACACTCCGCCCCCAACCAAGAAGCCGAAACAGAGCTGGATGGATCGCGTGGCCGGCGCCAAGCAGGTGGATAGCGTCGACAGGCTCAAGACTTTTCCCTGGCAGTTGATCAGGCCCTACGGGATTGCGATCGACTCCAAAGGTTTGGTGTATGTGGCCGATCAAAAAGTGGGCGCGGTCTTTATCTTTAACACTGAAACCCGCGATGCCACGCTCATTAAGAACGGCGTGGATGCGCATTTTGGTTTGATCAATGGCGTCGCCCTCGATGACAGCGACCGCCTTTTCGTCTCCGATGGCAAGATGCATCGAGTTCTTGTCTTCAACCCCAAACATCAAGTCGAGGGGCAGATTGCCGAGGGATTAGTGGATCCGGTGGGGTTGGCAGTCGACAATGAGAACCGGTTTCTGTATGTCGTCGATGAGCAGCAAGATCTGGTCCTGGTGTATGACGCAGACAGCCTCAAGCTGCTGCGCCACATTGGAACCCCAGGCAAGAAGCACACTCTGACCACGCCCGGCGACTTCGGCGGCGCCTCGAATGTCGCGCTTGACCAGGACGAAAACGTTTATGTCACCGACACCATGAATAATCGCGTCGAAATCTTCGATGCCGAGGGCCATTTCATCAGCGAGTTTGGCAAGCACGGCGATGGTCCGGGATACTTTGCCCGGCCCAAGGGCATCGCAGTGGATTGCGATGGACACGTCTGGGTGGCCGACGAGTACCAGGACCGGGTGGAGGTGTTCAACCGCGAAGGGCAACTGTTGACTTATATCGGGGATGTGCATGCGAGTGGTCTGGGCCAGTTCAAAGCGCTGGTTGGCATTGCCATTGACAAACAGAATCGCGTATTTACCACCGAACAATATCCGGGGCGCATGCAGATGTTTCGCTACGTAACCGACGCTGAGGCGGCGGTGGAAAAGGCGAAGCGCGAGGAAGAGTTGAAGAAGGCGGCGGATGCGCGTAGAGGAGTAGCATCCAACAACGATGCGCCGAAGCCGACTGAGGCGCCCGCAACCAAGCCCGAAGCGGCAGCACCCGCGCAAAAACCGGCTGACGCCCCGGCGCAGAAACCGATTACGGCGCCGCCCAGCTAAAGACTGGTTCTGAGCGAAGTCGAATTCAGACCGCCAACGATGAACCCGCTAATGATTAGGCCAACGCTGCTTGGCCTCGCCGGCGCGTTAATAATCGCGGTGCGCTGGTTTCAGTTGCGGCGGAGTGTTCCGTCCTGGACGCTGGCCCCCGCAGTTCTTTGCGTGGTTTATGTCTTCTTCCGGGCATGGCTGTTCGGCCGGACGTTGTCGGTATCCTGGTATACCCTCGATCTTTACACCCTTTATGCCGACTTGAGTTTCGGTTTCAATCCTAGCCTGTGGTGCAACCGCTGGGTGGAGCGGTTGGGTCTGTATCCGATGGTCAGCGTAGTTTACGAAAGCCTGATATTGGCGATCGCAGCCACCTATGCGTTCTCGCTTGGACGGCGCGGGCAGCCGGCCCGGGTTCTGGCCGTGATGCTGCTGGCTGGAATCGTCGGAATCCAAGCGTACCGCCTGCTTCCCGCATGCGGTCCGGTTTATCTTCTCGGGTCGGAATGCTTCACCGGCGAGGTTCCTGCGAGTTGCGCCACGGTTGCGGCTGCTGACCTGCGCCCGATCGGAGTGAATCCATCTTTCCCGCGCAATGCCATGCCGTCCCTGCATATTGCCTGGGCTCTGCTGGTGTATTGCCTCTGGCGTGGATCGCGCTGGCATTGGCTGGCTCTGGTTTACCTTATCTTGACCGCGCTGGCAACACTGGCCGGCGGCGAACATTATCTCGTCGATCTGGTGGCAGCCTTTCCGTTTGCGCTGGCGATGTGGGCAATTTGTTGTCCGCGGATATGGAGTCCGCAGCGCGTGCTTACGATTGTGGGCAGCGTCTTAGGGCTTTTGCTTTGGGTGGCCATCATCCGCTTCTCTCCTGAACTGCTCTGGGCTTCCATTATTCTTCCCTGGCTGCTCTCTGGCGTGCTAACGGGCGGCTCGATCTACGCCTTTGGGCGAATCAGCAAGACCGGCTAGCGAAATCCGCGCATTCCCATATTGGGACGGAGTTTACTCTTTAGTACCGGGTACCCCTCCCCGGTAATTATCCCTTGACAACAAGGCGAAGAGATGGCATAGTATTTCCATGAACCGCCGACAAACAATTCCGAAGGAACTCCGCTACACCTTTCAGCAGTTTGACGAGCAATTTCCGACTGACGATGCCTGCCTCGAAGCCATTAAAGAACAGCGTTTTCCGGGCGGAATCGCAGACTGCCACAAGTGCGAGAAGCCACGAAAACACTACCGCGTGAAGGGACGCACGGCCTATGCTTGCGAGACCTGCGGGAATCACATCTACCCACTGGCCGGAACGATCTTTGAGAAAACGAGCACGGCGCTGCGAATCTGGTTCCATGCTATGTACTTGATTGGTTCCACGCGCTGCGGGATCAGCGCGAAGCAGATTCAGCGGGAGACCGGAGTGACCTACAAAACGGCGTGGCGGATGTTCCACCAGATTCGCAAACTCATGGGCGAAGAATTAAAACTTGGCGGGACAGGCGGGAGCGGAGTGGAGATGGACGAGATGTACCACGGCGGACGGCGCAAGAATGAAGCGGGCCGGATGCTACGCGGCGATCTACACAAGAAAACCATGGTCGCGGGAATGGTCGAGCGCAAGGGCCGGATCGTGGCGCGGGTCACTCCTGAGTTGACCATGTCCGCCGTGAGTGCGCTGGTGCAAGAATACGTGCTGCCTTCAAGCACGGTGTTCACGGATGAAGCCTCGTCCTACAACGCGCTGCCTCAACTGGCGAATGCAGGCTCCCAGCATCGGCGCATCAATCACTCGCAGAAAATCTATGTGGCTGGCGACGTTCACACCAACACGATTGAAGGATTTTGGAGTTTAGTGAAACGCGGAATCGGCGGCGTGTACCACTCAGTCAGCGCGAAATATTTGCAGAGCTACCTTGACGAGTACTCGTTCCGGTACAACCGCCGCGATTCCGGGAATTTGGTTTTCTCCGCGATTTTCGAGCGGGTGAGTGAGATGGCGTCTCGCAAGCCCGCTTCAGAAGCGCGGAGAAATCTGACTTTGTAAAAACACGCTCGTCTTCACTTTCCTTGCCGGGATGTGGACGAGTTGACATCACGAAAGGAATCGTGGGCCGACTCCTGAACGGAGCATAGCACAGGAGTGTGCCCGCGAAAAGGCGGGATGAAACAAACCGTATTTCTCGGAGTCGCAACAGTGCTGGATGCAATCGGTTCTTTCTTGGCAAGTCTAAAACATTTCTATTCGGCCTACGCGCTTTTTGCGGCTGCGATTGGGATGGTCATCGCGGCGATCTGGACGACTTATCAGCGCGACTATAGGCTCAAGCGGGGAAAAGAAGAACTCGGTAGCGTGTTGGTTGAGCTTTCCAAATGTGAATTAGCGGCCCACGACGGCAAGGACAGCTCAGACTACGACGACCTCATTGAGCGAACAAGTGCGATAAAAAGCCGCGTTGCCGAGATCGGGGAAAAATACCTAGATTCATCTATTGAATCGCGATTCCTTGCGGTCAACGTTCTCGATATTGAACTAGATGAGGCGACAAAGAGTCACTTCATCTACAACGCGAAGGGCAGTTTTTGGACGCTCTACCAACAAATCAAGGGTTGGCGCAACTGTGTTGATAGACTCCTTCAAGAATTGCCACGCCAATAGAAGCCCCACATACCGTGTCACGGCTTAAATCACTATACTTGTTGTCAAGGGATAATTACCCCCCCTCCCCCTTTGTGAAATGCAAAATCTAGAAAACAAACGATTTATTTTGACACTATGGGCTAAATCTTTGAGTTTGCAGGGCTTACACGCAAAATCTAGAGAACATGGGAGTTAGGGCAGGCACGAAGGAATCATTCGCCCCATTTTGGAACTGAGACGTTGTCCGGCCTTGGAGCGGGGTCTGAAAGACATACCCTCGCCCGGGTCAAATTGTCAAAGATCGATGATTATCCTATAGATAATGTATCCTGCACTAGATTATCTAGTTTGGGTCATGCGGTCAACGATAAAGCACGGTTCAGATCCGCGGCCTTTTGGGCGAGTGTTCGTCAGCCCTGTTTCCTTGTGTACGTTTGTGTCGTCCGTGGTTAAGTTAAGGTCTTAAACCACAAAGGACACAAAGGTAGACAAAGGAATGATGTCCAGTCTCCAACACATCCTTTAGATTTTGTCCCTGGCTCTGTCGGCCGTCGCGCCGCACAACGCTCGCGCTCTTTTTTTTAGAGCTTCCATAAAGCGGTCTAACTATGTTCGCCGGAGTCGGGCCAAATTGTCCAAGAAATGAAGTTCCACGGGGATTACCTCTGCCTCGGACTGTTTAAAAACGCAACACAGCGGATGTTCATCTTATGGGGCATTTCACCAATCCCACTGCGGGAGAAACCCCATCCCTGGAAGTTCTATGTCGTTGGTAAGTTGGGCTCTTAGCGGCGGGCCTTTCGTAAGTCTTTATTCTGCAAATATTTACAAAATTGCCCCAGAAAACGCAAGGGTCAAAATATGCGGCGGCCCCCGTGCAATGTAGCTAACGGAGGTTTAAGTTAGACCTCGAGAGTTCAGTAATCATTACCAGAAGCAAGATATCGCGATTAATCATAAATTCCTTAAGGAGAACGTATGAAAAAGAGTCTGATTATCACCTTCATGATCCTAGCCGTGGCATCGTTCGCCGCCGCTCAGGTCAACGTGGGGGCGGCGACGCAGGACGTCCTCGGCGCCCACCTCAACTACGGCCGTGGTTGCGCGGCCTGTCACGCACCACATAGCGGCGCATGGGGCAACGGCGCCAACAAGTCCGGTGACACCGTTTCTGGTCAAGCTATCTTGTGGGGCCAGGACACCGGCAATCTGTATGGACAGACCATCACCACCGCTGGAGGCCGCGTAGAAGTTCTGCCGACAGCAGCCGAATTCGTAGCTGACAGCCTACCTGATGTGAATGGCCTTTTGACCTGCCTTAGCTGCCATGACGGCAACTGGGCCGAAGGCGCCATGATGAAGGACAAGGTGTATGAAACGCTGCCGCCAACCTACGGAACCTACAACAACATTCCGACCTTGCTGGGCAACGACGGCGACGGCGCTGGCAACTACATCGCCAACCACCCGGTGGGCTTGAATGCCACCGTCGCTTGCGGCGGCCAGTGGAATTGGGATTGCACCGAGACCAACGGCAAGATCGTTATGAACGGCACCAATTCCAGCCAGTTCGTGAAGAATTACGGCTTCTTCGTGTCCCTCAGCGCGTACAACAACACCGCTGTGGTCACCTGCACGAGCTGCCACAACCAGCACGTCATGAACACGGTCAACGTCACCGCCGCGAAGAGCGGATTGCCGCCTAACTACTATGCGACAATGTTCTTCATCAACTCCCCTTACAACCCGGCTAGCGGGACAGCGGGATCGAATCAGACCGCGCAATTCTGCCGTCAATGCCATGGTGGAGAGGCCAACGAGTCGAACGGTCAAGGACAGATCGGTACAATCTTCTAGCTTGTTTGCGGTTTACCACGAGGGGAGAGAGAAAAACCTCTCCCCTATTTTTTTAGCCAGTTTTCGAGGTAGGATGGCAATTATGAAACACCGATTATCAATCTGCATCCTGGTTCTGGCGGCGCTGATGACAATGACAGCGACGGCCCAACAAATGGCGGTCTCCCACACGCCGACTGCGGTGGCGACGCAGCAACCGGGCAACGCGGCGTTTCAAGTAACGGGCAAGCCCGTGGCCCGGGTGAACGGAACCGTCTTGACTGATCGCGACCTGCAACGCGAGATGTACACCTTGTTTCCCTACGCGGCGCAGCACAATGGCCAGGTTCCCGCGGAGTTGGCGCCCCAGATCCGCAAGGGCGCACTGCAGATGATCGTCTTCGAGGAACTGCTGTACCAGGAGGCGCTGCGGCGCCAGTTGACCATACCGCCGGCGAAGCTGCAGAAGGCGGAAGCCGACTTCAAGAGTCAATTCAGCACTCCGAGCGAGTATCGACAATTTCTCGCTCAGGAATTTGCAGGTTCCGAGAAAGCTCTGAACGAGAAGATCCGGCGTTCCCTGCTGATCGATGCCATGCTGAAGATGGAAGTGGACAACAAGTCCACGGTTTCGGTGGCCGAAGTCAGGGCGTACTACGACAAGAACCCGGCTCGGTTCGAGTATCCCGAAGCCTTCGCCATACAGACAATCTCCTTCCTGCCCCCAGAGAAGCGTACGCCAGAGAATTTGAAAGAACTGCGCAAACGCGCCGAGGATGGTCTGAAGCAGGCCAAAGCGACCACCAATTACGAGCAATTCGGGATGCTGGCGGAAAAAATCTCCGAGGACGACTACCGGGTGATGATGGGAAACCACAAAGCCGTGCCCCGCACGAAACTGGCGGCCCAGGTCGTACAGGTTTTGCTGGCCATGAAGGAAGGCCAGGTCAGCGATATTATTCAGATGGATCAGGCATATACCATCATCCGGCTCAACCAGCACATCCTGGCGGGAAAGACGAAGTTCGAGGATGTGAAGGCCTCTCTGCAGCAGGAATTGCAAAAGAAAAAGGTCGAAGACGTGCGGGCAGCCTTGGACAAGCGCTTGCGGAAGAACGCCAAAGTGGAAGAGCTGTAGCATCTCGGAAGAGACGTAGCTAGCTACGTCTCTACAGGCCCGGCTGGACGGGCGGGACGCCCGTCCTCCATGATTCTGCCGCCACGGCAATCCATGCGCCAAATGCCTTATTAAGCTTGTTTTAGCTGGGTTATATGGCCCAGAATCAGCCTTGCAGACGCCTCTCTAAACCCCATCATCTCCTTGCTTGCCAATTGTTTAGCGAGAATCCCATTTTGGCCGCGGACGTGCTTTTGCAGGAGTAGATATGGCTGGCGCCGTCGCAATCGCGCCGTTGTGGGAAGCCAGGAACAACCTAGAAGTGGAGCTGCTGTCCGAGACAGCAGGAAGTTGGTACCAGGTGGCGGGTGTTCTACGAAATTCGGGTTTTGTGCTGGTGGGGCTTCTCCTGCTGGCGTTGCCGGCTGCCGGACAGATCACCCTCGGCGAGCTGAGCACCAACGCCACCGGCACTCTTTCCGCGGGCTACACCGGAGATTACGGAAACCAGATCTCCTCCGATCACAGTATGGCCTTCGGCGGTACAGGTACGCTAGACGGCTTTTACTATAATCCCAACTTTGTCAGCTTCACGGTTTCGCCATACGTCAATCAGTCGCGGGACAACTCGACGTACCAATCCCTTTCCAGTGCCAGCGGAGTCAGCGCGGCCAGCAATATTTTCGGCGGCAGCCATTTTCCGGGATCCGTCAATTTCGCCAAGGCCTACAACAGCGAAGGCAGCTTTTCGATCCCGGGAGTGGCCAACTACACCACGCATGGCGACAGTGAAACCTTCGGGGTAAATTGGGCAGAATTGGTGCCAGGCCTGCCCACGCTCTCCGCCAGCTTTCAGACGGGGAACAGCCAGTATTCGATCTACGGTTCTAACGATAACGGGACCACGTACAATCATTCGCTCACTCTTCGCTCGGGATACACGCTGGAGGGGTTCAATCTAGGGGCTTATTTTGGGGATGGGAGTGGGCACTCGGATGTCCCGCAGATACTTGAGAATTCGCCGGAGCCCCTGATTTCGAGTGAAAGCAACCGTGACTACGGATTTAACGTGGGACACGCCCTTCCTCTTCGCGGGAATTTTGCCGGTACCTTCAGCAGTTCCGACTTCAATTCTGACTTTAACGGGGGCAGCGTCACCGGCACGGTTGATACCTACACAGCATCAGCGATCTTTCAACCGACCCAGAAGTTCCATTTTTCGCTCAGCACCGACTATTCTAACAATCTCTCAGGCAGCTTGTTCGAGGCGATCGCGGGTGCGGGAGGTGTAACTCAGCCTCTGAATCTGGGGCAGGGAACGAACTCCCTCGACCTGTTGGCCAATGCCAGCTATTCGGTGATGGCGAACATGCAAGCCCTGGCCTTCGCCGACTACCGTGAACAATACTACCTGGGAGAGAGCTTCTCATCCAGCTCCTACGGCGGGGGCGTGACCTACTGGCGGATGGTGCTTGGCGGTAGTTTTAACGCTGCGCTGAGTCTCAGCGATAACACGTCGAGCAATTCGAACCAGAACTCACTCGGGGTTAATAGTACTGTCAATTACAACCGTCGCTTCGCTGGATGGGTGGTCGGAGGATCCTTCAGCTATGCGCAGAATGTGCAGACGGCGTTGATAAGCTACCTGACCTCGTCTTACAGCTATGGAGGGAACGTGAGGAAGCGCTGGGGAAAGTTTGGATGGAGCGCGGGTGCCGGAGTAAGCAAGTCACTGTTGACCGAGGTGGCGGGAACGGCGAACACCAGCGAAAGCTTTAACACTTCCATTTTCTATTCGCACTGGCTTACCGCCAACGGCAACTATTCGACATCAAGCGGAAACGCAATCGAGGGCGGACTGGGGTTAATCCAGAATCCAATACCTCAGCCCATCATTCCCACCAATGATCTCATTCTTTTCGGCGGCAAGAGCTATTCAATTGGCCTTAGCAGCAGTCCAATGCGCAGGCTGACGCTGGGATTGAGCTACTCCAAGTCGAACAGCAATAGCGACCTGCAAGGGATAATGTCCACGAATGACAGCAAGATGATCAACGCGGTTGTGAATTACCAGTTTCGCAAGATGTACTTCACGGGTGGGTACAGCAATCTGCTGCAGGGCTTCAGCGCTTCGGGGTTGCCGGCGGCGAATGTGTCATCGTTTTATATGGGGGTCAGCAGATGGTTCAATTTCTTCTAGCGTGTCGCGGCCGTGGGGAGCGAGTATAAGATTGAGAACATATGGGGATACGGATGCGGGGCGCGGGCAAACTGAGTTCAGTCTTCATTCTGCTACTGGTTCTGCTGCTTCTCCCAATTACGGCCTGGACGTCGCGGAAAACGAAGCCTGCCGTCAACGAGCCTGGGCCTGAACTTGAGCTCGAGGGAGGGCGCAGGCTGACCTACGAGCGCAGCTTCGGCTCGGAGCGCGAAGTGCGGCCGAACCGGGGGTTCTGGCACCGGTTGGTGGACGTCATCGCAGGGGAACCTGATTTCAAGAATCTCGTCCGGCCGTACAGCATTGCCACGGATTCGCACGGGCGGATCATCGTCACTGATCCGGGCGCGGGGGGCGTCCACATCTTCGATTTCGCGCAACAGAAGTACAAGTTTATCGATCGCCGGGAAAAAGATAAGGACGCGATGCTGGGGCCGCAATGCGTCGCGGTCGATGCCCAGGACAACATCTACGTGACGGATTCGGAAACCGGCAAGGTCTTCGTTTTCAACTCTGGAGGAAAGTATCAGCGGGCGATCGGCAGCTTGAAGGGCGGCGAAGGCTATTTCAAGCGGCCGACGGGAATTGCCGTGGACTCGGTGGCGCAACGCATCTACGTGACCGACACCCTGCGGGACAAGATTTTCATGATGGATATGCAGGGCAACATCCTGCAGACCATTGGAAAACGAGGCGGAGGCGACCTGGAATTCAATTTTCCGACAGAGTTACGACTGGACGGCCAGGATCTGATTGTCGTGGATGCGATGAATTTTCGCGTCCAGGTGCTGGGCCTCGATGGAGCCTTCCGCTACGCCATCGGAAAACTCGGCGACAGCAGCGGAGACATATTCCGGCCGAAGGGGATTGGCGTCGACTCCGAGGGCGATTTGTACGTTGTAGATGGTCTGTGGGGCGTGGTGCAGGTGTTCAACCGCGAGGGCCAACTGCTTTATTACTTCGGCCAAAGAGGCACGCGCGCGGGAGAGTTCCAATTGCCGACGGGATTAGCCATCGACCACGATGACCGGATTTTTATCGTGGACTCCTACAACCGGCGAATCCAGGTATTTCATTATTTCGGCTTGAAGAAAACGACCAAGGAAGGAATGTAGTGAGGGCCAAGTTCTTACTCGCGTGCCTGATGTTGGTGTTGCCAGCACAAACCTTGCTGGCTCAGTTTACCGGGGACGTTATCGGCATGCACGATCTGGGCCGGGGAAGCAAATCTCCCATCACCGGGGCTCGCCCCGATTTCTGCATGTACTGCCACGCGCCCCATTCCAGCCTGGGGGGCCGACTCCCGCTGTGGAACCAGAAGCTCACGGTACAGAGCTACACTTTGTACACCAGCAATACCGAGAAAAACCGGGGAACGCAGCCGCTGATGGGAGCCGACAGCAATCTCTGTCTCTCGTGTCACGATGGAACCGTAGCGCCGGGAACCACGGTGGTGTATGGCCAGGTGACCATGCAGGGATCGATGTACAGCTACGATATATTTGGCAGTAATCTGCAGCCTTCGCATCCCTTCGCTTTCGCGCTGCCCTTGAAAGACAACATCGATCTGATTGCATCGTTAGCCTCGAAAGGAATAACCGGAGACCCGACTGGGGCAGTCCGCCTCATCAATGGCAACGTTGAGTGCACGTCGTGCCATAACGCGCATGTGCAGGCAAAGGATCTGATCTCGCAGAATTTCCTGGTCCGCGATAGTTCTCGCGGCCAGATGTGCCTGGCCTGCCACGACCCCACCCGCCAAATGGCGGGCAAGCTGAACCCGCTTGCCAATTGGACCGCGGGCGCCCACGCTTTGGTGCAGAACAAAATTGCTTCCCAGGCGAATTTGGGAAGTTATACCACGGTGGCCCAGGCTGCATGCATTTCCTGCCACGCTCCGCACAATGCCCAGGGACCGGCGAGGCTGCTTCGTGGACCCAACGAGCAAGATTGCATAGCCTGCCACAATGGAGGCACGAATATCACGCCCGCGCCACCCAGCGTCTTTGAGGAGTACGCAGCGCCCAAAGTTGGCCATCCCTACCCGACGACCGCTAATCCGCATGACGCGGCCGAGAGCGCAGTGCTCAACAACAACCGGCACGCAACTTGCGTCGATTGCCACAACGGGCATGGATCGGCCGCGGTGGGAACGTTTCCCCTTCCTCCGCTGATCCGCATTTCGCAGAAGGACATTGCCGGAATCAGCGCCACCGACGGCACCACCGTGCTAAACCCCGCGGTCAATCAATACGAGAACTGCTTCCGGTGTCACGGAAGCAGCGCCGGAAAGGCGGTCCTGCCGATCTACGGATACCTTCCGGTGAGGGCTGCTTCCGCAGGCGATCCGTTGAACATTGTTCTGCAATTCAGTCTTACCTCCTCGTCGAGCCATCCTGTTACGCACGTCAGTAACAGCTCGCTGCCGCAGCCTAGCCTGCTGAGTAACATGTTGAATCTCGACGGGCTGACGCCAGGCCGCGCCATGGGAACGCAGATTTTTTGCACGGACTGCCACAACAGCGACGACAATCGCGAGTTCGGAGGACCGGGGCCGAATGGTCCGCATGGATCCAAATGGACTCACATTCTCGAACGCAGGTACGAGTTCAACCAGTCAGTCGCGCCGGGCCAGCTAGTCAATAATCTATTTCGCAACCCCGATCTCAGCGTAAACGGGCCTTACGCCATGTGCGGCAAATGCCACAGCCTTAGCAGCATCATGACGAACGCCAGTTTCAAACAGCATCAGAGCCATATCAACGCCGGCTTTACCTGTTCGACTTGTCACACCGCCCACGGCATGAGTGGTACTAACCCGAGTATTAGTGGCCAGCGGCTGGTGAATTTTGATGTCAATGTGGTTGCGCAGAACGGAGCTGCGCCCGTCACCTACAACCGCGCCACCAACACTTGCGTGCTGGCCTGTCACGAAGTCGCGCACAACCCGAACGGCTCAGTGGCCGCGTTCAGTTCGCACTCCACCGCTGGACGGAAGAAGTGAGGGCATAAACGTGGCGACGGCAACGGGGGTCGAGGTCGGCATCGAAAGACCTGCCTCCATTCTCTCCAAACTGGCATATCCGATCGCTCTGCTGGCTTCGTTATCGATCTGGCTGCTGGCGTTGCGCGCCCCGCTTTGGTTGGACGAGACCCTTGCCTACTGGCAGGTGAGCGGCGGCTTCTGGAAAATTTGGAGCCGCTCGGAGCTGATGCCTTCTTCGATCGGCTATCTCTATACCCTGTGGGCCGCCAGGTCAATTCTTGGCAGCCAGGAAATCGCACTCAAGATTCCGTCCACCTTAGCGATGCTCGGCGCTGTCTACTTTTTGTTTCGGAGCGCTCGGGAGCTGTTCGACCAGGACATTGCGTTTCTCGTCTGTATCTTTTTTGCCCTGGAACCCAACGTGGTGTTTGCCGCCACCGATGCGCGTCCGTACGCGTTTGCCTTGCTGGCAACCAACTTTGCGATTTTTGCTTTTGTGGTATGGATGAAGCGGCATGAGATGCGTCAGGCGATTTTGTTCGGCGCTGCGGCGGCGGCGATTCTTTACTTTCATTATTTGTTTGGCGCCATCCTGCCTGCGTTTGCGATTTACTATCTGTTGATTCGGCGTCATTCGATCAAGGCGGATGCACGGCAACTGGCGGCGGTGCTGGCTTCGTTTACGCTGCTCACTCTTCCACTGATTTATCGCGTCTTGTTTCTATATCACACGAGGGAAACACACGTCGTGCAGGAACTGCAGCACTCGGGGTTGGCCGCGCTAAACACCCTTGCGCCCATGCAAACTCTGATTGGCTTTGTGGTGTCTGCTTTACTCGCGGCTCTGGTTCGGAAAGTAAAGCTGCCGGGACGCGACTGCTTCCCGGCAATTCTGCTCTGCCCGCTTCTGGCTCTGGTTCCGGCAGGCATCCTCTGCGGCCTCAGCGTCGCCACGCCGTTGCATCTGGTCATCCCACGGTATTTCACAGTCGTAGCGCCTGGTAGCGCGCTGACCTGGGGCCTCCTGACCAGTCGCATCGACTCCCGTTTGCTGAGACAGATTTTTTGTGTGTGCCTGGTGGGAATCACTGTGTTCGAATGCTTCAGTTCGCCCAATTCTCGCAAGCACGAAGTGAATTTCAAGCAAGCGCATGAGTTTGTAAATGCGAATGTTGCCAAAGATAAGGCGCCCGTCCTGGTTTGCAGCGCATTCATAGAAGCCGACTTCGAGCCGCTGCCGACCGATCGCACCAGCGAAAATGCGCTTAATTCGCAACTGACCTATTACCCGATCAACACCCCGGTGGTTTTCCTTCCTATGTCTTTGAACGATGAGGCAATCCGGATCGGCAAACAGACCGTCGCTAGAGCGCTAGAGCGGCATCAGCGGTTCCTTGCCATCGCCGCTCCCACCTCCTATCAGACTGTAGAGTGGCTGGCCGACTACTCAACTGGAGCGTTTACGGCGCGACCAATTGGAACCTTCGACGACGAAATTGTGGTGGTGGAATTCCGGCCAATCGCAGGGAATGAGTAAGATCACCTGAGAGATGCCGCTATTTGCCCGCTGCACGCATCATTGTGAGTCGTCGTAGAGATTCAGATGGTTCCGTTCCAAGAAATCCAGTTTTTCCTGCAAGTGGGTCGCGTCCGGAGTGGGATAGATTTGGAAATTGGTCAGAGCATCGCATTCATCTATGTCATGGCGGGCTAAGTAGCACTGCCGCCAGACGCGTTTGGCGTAACCAAAATACACTAGCTCTCGAGTGTCTTTGCGGTCTAGTGGCCGCGCGCTGAGCATGGAGAAGGCCAGCAAAACCAGAACCAAGGAGACGCGTAAGGTTCGGCCCTGATTCGACAAAGCATACAGGTACGAACCAAAAAAGCCGAGAACCACGTACGGCGTATATCGCGAAGCCCCTGCGCCAGCGAGTCCCAGGCACATCCGTCCATAGGCAGTATTGAGACAAAAGACTACGCAGTAAGCCAGTAGCGCGGCGATGGCAGCATCGCGGGGCCAGGTATCCGACTTTTGGGTCAACAATCTCTTGACCGTAACTACAAGCCCCACCACCACCACCAACCACGCGACCGAGCCGATCAAAGTTGCGAAAATCAGGCTCAGGATTTTGAGACCGGCAGCACTGGCGAACATGAGGGCTGCAAACCAGGCGTACACGAAGGGATTCTTGGGTGCGGGTGAGAAACAATCGACGGCCGACTGAAACTTATAGCCGACAAAGAAGGACGCGAGCGAGGCAATCGAGATGGTCAAGGCTGCGGCACTACCCCACTGATACTTGGACGCCAAATGCCGAGTGTTTGCGTAGTAATCGAGAGCAAGCAATGCCGGAGTCACCAGGCCCATGAATATCCCGAAACCGGTATAGATCAACAAGAAATTCGCTAACAAAACGCAAACGTATTTCCAGTGATAGGGTCGGATCAACCAGCAAAAGCAATAAAGAATTGTCAGAAGGGACGGCAAGGAGCCGTGTGCAAAATTGGGTGTCACTACCAGCGTTTCATACTGCAGGGGTGTGAGAAACAGTAAAGGGATTATGACGTTGCTGTAACCGACGGCGCCATAGAGACGTACCTTGAAAAGCAGCGCCATTATGGCTGCAATGACGATAATGGCACCAATGAAGAAGGCTTCATCACGGCCATTCCAGTGAATCCAAGGATCGATTAGCTTCTGCAGCAGGGCGCCAAGGCCCTGCCGGTGCGGCCCGTGCTCCCAGCGGAACATCTCCCAAAGCGAGTGCTGCTGGAACAGCGTGGCGTCGTCAAAGTCCCATTGGTCCAAGAACAGCACATTGACGGCGTACTGGGAGATCAGATTGAAAAACCGCACGCCCAGGAGGAGATACGTGCCCAAAACCAGAACATGGGGCAAATACCGTTTCACACGATTCTGACCTGCGTGCATGATCGTCCGATTCGGGGTTCGCACGTTTCCTTTTGTAACTCGAACGGCTCAGAGCGCATGACCGGCATTCATTGTGACCTCAATTAGACTTGCGCCAGTTGCACAGGACATTAGTGTTATCGTGTGGCAGGGCTGGATCGTGGTCGCCCCCCTTATTTCGCCAATCGTCATACCCAGATCCTTCGCGATGCTCAAGATGACAACACGATCAGAAATGACGGCATGGAACTCCTAACGCCGCACGAATACCACCGCCAGCGAATCCTGGAAAATCAGACTGAAGCGCGGATCTGACAGGAGCACGCTGGCCAGCGGATCTTTTTTCGAGAGCAGAACGACCCTCGCCTCGTTGAGATAAGGATCGTCCACATAGGACGCGTCGCCCTGCTGCGTCTTGAAGAACTGAGTGTCGAGCTCGTCTCCGTAAAGATCGGTGCGCCCATCGATCGCCACGGGAGAGTCGGGCATATACCAGGTGAGAAATCCGCCCCAGTCGAAAGTGTTGTAGAGCGGCCCCGGCTGCGGGTTCTGGCGAAGAAAGTTGACGGCCTTCACGGGGAACACGCTGCTCATGGCGGCGTCCAGACCGCGAGTGTCGAAACCCACGTTGCGGGCGATCAGGAACAAGAGCAAAGCCACGGCTGCCAGCACCGCTGCTGTTTGCGGAAGAGTTTCGCGGGGCTCGCGCTCGGCTTCTTTGCCCCAGGCGTCCGCAATGAAAGCCCCTGCGGTAATGCAGAGAAACCATGAATCGCGCATGGTGCGGAAGGCGACCACGCTGGCCACAGCCAAGAACGCCAGTTTAAAAAGGTCGACGCGTTTCTGCCGTCCCAGGGTGAAGAATGCAGCGCCAGCCAGCAATAGTTCGACGTAGTGGCTGACAGCACGAAAGGTGAGGGCCTGGAATTCGCGAATGAAGGTGTACGGAAATTTCGAACCCGCGTACGCGAAAACCACAGCATACAAATGATACGAGTACGGCCCCAGGCAGGTAGCCAGTACGCAGGCAGTGAAGACGAGAAACAGTTTGCGAGGGGGAAGTGTTGAGGGCAGCGCAAAATTTAGGGTAACACCAAGATGCGCGGCTAGTTGCAGCAACAGATGCACTCCGGTGAACAGGCCGACAACGAAGATGCCGTAGACAAACTGAATGTGGCAGTTTGCCCATACTAAAAACACCAGCGGTAGCCAGTAGAGAACCTCCGCGCGTCCTGTGCGCTGGGATGCGAGAATCAACGTGAGGGTCACAGCGAAGAGGATCATCGACAAAAAAACCGGCCGCGGCATGAGGCTGAACAGAAACGCCGAGCAGGTTACGGTGGCCAGAATGCAAGCCACCCAGAACTTTCCTGAAAGCCTGCGGACCATCCAATACACCGCGTACGCAACTGCCAGCGTCAGGAGTGTGCCAAACATTCCCACGCCCACCAATCCAAACCAGGCATAGGCGCGTGACAGCAGCACCTCGTAACCCCAACTGTAAGCCGCCCAATGCCGATTCGCTGCAGTGCGCGAGAGGATGCCGGTGTGAGGAAACGCATGGTGCTCAACGATCCATTCGCCCACCTTCAGCTGCCACCAGATGTCGAGATCGAGAACGCCGAACTTCAAGAGTAAGGCACGGGCCGCAACCGCGATCATCAATCCGGCGAGCACGAGCAACTGGATCGGCCGCCGGTCTAATAGCCCGCGCAATTCCTGCACCACATTCATTGTCGGGACGTTTCCACGCGATTTGGCCCGCGGTTCACCAGATGAATGCGCATCCGAATCTGGGTCTGCGAACCAAGATTCGTTTTCTGCATCACCTGGTATGTGCCCGAAAGTGCAGGAGCATTGCTGGCTGATGCAAATTGAGCAAGCGCAAAAGGCGCAGCAACCACCAGCGGCCACCTGTATTTACTAAGAAGTTTGTAGTTCATTTGACCCCACCGTCCTTCCCGTGCGCACTGGCAGGCAAACGCTCAAGCGAGTGCCCTGAATGGCAGCGCTGGGTAGATCGCGCCAACTTCAAAATGCTTTAAGGACAACTACGGGAGCATTCTGCTTCGACAACTCGTAGGCCGCGGTCAAGCCCGCCGGTCCTGCTCCGATAATGATCGCTTTGAAGATCGCTTGTTCCATAGAAAACAGCTAGGTCCTGCCGACCGCGAGCTAAGACAGCGGTTTTGCCGGCGTACCGGCTTTGATACCAGAGTGCTTTTTGGCCTGTGCCATTAGTTGCAGGACTTTGTCTTTGTCCGCATAATTCGGATTCGTGTCCAACAACTTCTGCCAGGTGGCGACGGCTTGGTCGACGTCCATTTTCCCCTGCCACTCGACGACGCCAAGATTGAACAAGGTGTTGGCCTTGTTGGGTTCGTAAGAAAGCGATTTCTTGAACTCCGCGATGGCGGCATCGGGGTTGCCTGTATACCAGATAGCGGTTGCCATGTCGGTGCGAACGCCGGTATCTGCTGGCTCCAATTTCAACGCCTGCTGGTAGTAATCGATGGCCGTGGGATACAGTTGTGCGTCGTAGTAAACGTTTCCGATGTTTGCGAGGAGTTGAGGATTTTTCGGATCTGCCTTGAGCTTCTCGATCAAAGGTCCAGCTTGGGTGTCGGCCATTTTCTGCATTTCCGCAGGGGTGGGTGCCTGTACGCCCGGGTTTGCCGCCGAGGGAGCAACGGCGGATGCGTTCGCCGTCTCACCCACGGAAGCCGCTGGACTCTGAGATCCGCGGATGAACCAACCGCCGGCGATGCCCACCAGTAGGCAGATGACTGCAAGCACGTAGGCCTGCACGCTCGTCCATTGCTCGATAGAAGTTGATCGGTTTGTATCTGTCATTGCTAAAAGCTCCTTCAAATCACGTTTGTTTGGCGGCGGAAACCGCCAACCCTTTATCTACAGTCCTAGCTCTTGCCCTGGGTTTGGACGTTGGCTATGAGTTTCTGCACCGTGGCCTTCTGCTCCGCCTTCAGTTGCGGATTTGACTTCAACAACTCCCGCCAAGCCACCAGCGCGCCTTTGCCGTCCTGTTTTCCCTGCCACTTGATCATGCCGAGATTGAACAGCGAGTTCGCATCCTTGGGATCGTATTGCAATGCCGTCTGCAGTTGGCTGATCGCCCCGTCCACGTCGCCGTTGTAGTACAGGCTTGAGGCCAGTTGAGTCCGGATGGGAACGTTCTTTGGATCCGTCTTCAGGGCTTGGTCGTAATAGCTGGCTGCGTCTTTGAATTGGTGGGTAGCTTGATAAATGTTTCCGACCTGCTTAAGTAGATCGACGTTGGTCGGGTCGCTTTTCAGCTTTTCGAGCAATGGTTCTGCCTTCTTGTCAGCCATGTGTTTCATCTGATCAAGGCTCGGCATCTGCCCGCCCATGCCGCCGGGTGCGGCGGACGATTGGGCATTGGCGAGAGGTTGCACCGCCGCAGGCGATTGCGATCCGCGGAAGAGGTAACCGATTGCCAGCCCGACCACCAGGCAAACCGCGGCCATCGCGTAGACCTGCCTCGGTTGCCAGGCCGGTCGGCCCCTTACCTGTTCAACTGATTCATTCGGCATGCGTCGTCTCTCCTTCGATCTCCGAACTTGTCATTCACTGTAGTGCCGGAAAACTGTAGTAACTCAGGGCACCCCATATGCCACATTGCCATCCGCGAAAATCTGTTTCTTAGTTTCCTGTTTTCATCATATTGCAGCGAGGGCTGCTTCCCCGATTGCTTCGAATGAAATCAGGTTTCGCGTCTTTCTCCGCAGGCGCCGCGAAATTTGCCCCGCAGCAGTGTCATTCAAACCGGACCTTTATCCTTTATCTTTGTTTACCCTACGGGCGTGCGAGCAGAAGGACAGCGTGCTCCATCACAGACAAATGTGATCTAGATCACACGACAGAAACAGGGCCAATTGGAACCCCTTTTGATTTGAGGCGTTGGCTGGTCACAAGCCGGACCTCTCAATGGGAAACGTTCGCGACCTGCAACTCGGCGGCATGTTGCCGGGCCTCGGCAGCGAATTGCATTAGTCCATTCGCTTCGTAAAGGTCAGCCAGCCTGTTCCAACGGCTGCCGACCAAGGGAGTCAGCTGGGTCGCTTCCAGTTGGAAAGCGATTGCTGCAGGCCAGTTTCCTTGAAGCCTCTGTGCTTCGGAGTTCCCTTCGGCAATCTCGGCGTAGAGTTCAGGAGCAAGCGATTCGCCACCGTTGCGAAACGGGCTGTTTTTCTTGGCCTCGGCAAACGCAGCCAGCGACTGCTCAGGATGGTGCAGGGCAATTTGGAGCCTTCCCAGTGTCATGTACATATCCAGCGGCGCCGTGGATTCTTTCGCCGCGCGTTCGATGGCTGCGACTGCCTCGACATTGCGGCCCTCGCTGGCGTAGAGACATCCGAGGGAATACAGGGCCCCGCTGTTTTGATTGAGTGTAAGTGCAGCGAGATATTCCTGCTCCGCTTCGCGGTAATGTTGCTTACGTTGAAACAAGGACGCGAGCAGCACATGGGCATTCGGATCTGCGGGATAGAGCGCGGATGCACGTCGCAGCGACTCCTCCGACTCCTGGTCGCGGTGCAATTCGAAAAACAGCGCTCCGGAATTCAGATAGAAATCGTAAAGTGCCGCACGCGAAGCTGGATTCGGCGGAGAAAGTTGCTGCGTCTGGCAGTCGATCTGCAAGCGGTCGATCCATGGGCGATTTTGCGGTGTGTTGCGCAGAAATACCAGCGAGACATCATCCATATAAACCGGATGCCACGTTGCGCTGTGACAGAATGCGAACGGATCCAGCTTCTGTAATCCGCGAAATCCAGAGGTAGCGACCAGAAGAACATTCAGATTCCACCGGTCGGCGTCGGTCTGCCACAAGGGCGAATCGGGGTTCGCGTTGTAGAGTTCGCGTTGTTCGACGACGAGATCTGGGCTGAGCCGATCTCCGCGTCCATCGATGAAGTCAGGATACTGCGGGCCGAGGGCCCAGGCCGCATACCCACCGAGCGCATACTCCTCGAAAATGTTTCCCGGCAACTGTTCGCGCTGGATGAACGCCGCTGCGCGGGCGGGAAACCAGGACGATTGTCCCGCGCCAAACCGCCAATCGGAGTTGAAAACCACGTAAGTGCGGCTCGAAACATAGTCGGCAATATGCAGCAGTGCGACGCCGCAGAATGCGACGATGACAATCATTGCGACCGTGTCGGGGATGCGGAATAGCGGTCGAGAGGTTTCCCCGGCCTCGCCGGTCGAAGCGCTTTTGCCATTGATGACGAAGATCTCACTCAGCAAAGGGCCGCCCAGCGTAGCGATGGTAATGACAAACAGTGCCATGTATCGGGCATGTGCCAGTCCGAAATAGAGCGCCACGAAAGCAATGACGGCAGGCCCGAGCTGCCGTTTCCAGAGGAAAAGCCCGACCAGAACGAGCGCCAACAATAGCAGCCAGGTAAAACCATTTTCCATGTGCCTGACGTCGATGAGCTGGTACAGCAAATGGGTAGAAATCGGTACGCCCCGGAACTCGCCGATGAAAGCGTTGCTATTGAGCTTTCCCTGGGCTGGAGCTGAGAGTCCCGACAACGTGAGTGACGCAACATAAATTCTCGGCCCCCAGGGGTTCATCAGCGTGGCAGCGCCGCACGCCGCCAGCCATGGCCATACCTTGCGTAGTCGCAGAAGTACAGCCTGACGGCGATCTGCGAATAGCAGGTCGCAAACCTCGATCAGCAGGTAAGCGCCAATGGCCCCTAGTCCCGCGATAAAGCCCGGATGGAGATTAACCCACAAGAGCATGATTACAGGCAGCAGCCAGGGCCGGGAACGCGCTCCCCGGTGGTAGGCCCACAGTTCGCCGAGAAACAGCGCAAAGAAAACCGTACTGAAGAGGTCGGCACGAGGAGTTGTGCGGGCAGCAATGGACTGAACCGCGAGCAGTGCCAGCACTGCGCTGCCGATGTCTCCGGAGCGAACCAGATAAGCGACAACTGCCAGACAAGTCAAGGCACAAAACCAACTTAGGCCCGCATAGCCAAACGCGCTGTACATCAGGTAAAGCAGCACACCCGCAAACGGCGGATAGGCCCATGGTTTTCCCGCTGAAGTGAACGACAGAACATCCGTGCGGGGAATCTGATGGCGCTGAACTACATAGCGTCCAGTCGCCAGGTGCCAGCCCATGTCATAGTCGGCGACGGTGTGCAAGCCAGCACACAAAGCGCTCAGTAATACCAGCAGGATGAAGATTGACCTTACGACGGGATAGGTCTTCTGAGCGGAAAATCCCATGACTTAACAATAGCTTTCTTATGAGTTAGCGCAACCTGCAGCCGAAAGAACGGAGAAAAAATGCTGTACTGCCGTTGCATCCTCTGTCCGAACCTAAGACCTCTGTTCTGGGATCCTCAAGTCGCTATTTGGGCTTAGACTCGAGCCGACGATTTCTCACATGCTGAAACCGCGGTACGCGTCCCCGCGATGCCAAGAAGAAATACTACTACCAGGTAGCTGCCAGGCAGCAATGTGGCCCACAGGATCGGGTGGCGATAACGCGGAGAATACTGGGTAAGATAGTACATCAGCGGATACAACGACAACCACAAGCTGAACAGAATGGCGGCGCGGTTCCGGCTCCGCCAGAGCAGCAGCAGACCGGGGACGCTGAGCAGCGTGAACCCATATGTAACCCACTCGCTCCGCGAAAGATGACCCTGCTTTAGAGGATTGCCAGTTGAGTTCGGGAACCAAAATGCCACCAGCCGCTGTGCCGTGAGCCGAAGAAACTGGCCGCGATTATTGTTGATCCAACTCGTCGCCTCGTGCAGCCGCATCTGGTTATAGGTTGGCTCGCCCAGGGTGCGGACTCGCAGTGCCTCGTCGTAACTCTCATTAGGGTGATTGCTAGTGAAGCACGCGGTTTGCTCCCGGTTCAGATCCATCGAAAAGGTGGCGCATGGGTTATTGGAGACCGCAAGTTCGAGCCCGAGGTTGTCGCGCAGAAACACAGGCTTGTGAAACACGCGGTAGTTTCGTACCAGCCAAGGGAACACCACGAGAACGGGAACGATTAGCAGGAACGACAACTGACGCCACGAACGCCGCGACACCAGACGCAGGCAAACGAGCCACGCTCCAAGTACGAGGACGGGCGTCGGCGTCAGCAACAGCAGTAACCCCCAAAGCAAACCTGTGCCTACGGTTTCCGCCGTGGAAAGGTCTTGGAAGAATGCCTTGTACATGGGAAAGGCCAGAATAACGATGAGCAATCCCGCGAAATCGCTTTCCCAGCGTACCAGCGGAAAAGCGGCAACCAGCCATGCTGTAGCCGCGATAGCACCAGTCCAGCAACGCAAACCCAAGTACTCCGCCAGGAACGGAAAAAGCGCGAGTTGCGCACCCACCACAATCTTGGTGACTATCCCCAGTGCAAAGTTGCCGTCTGGGCCGTTTCCAAACATCTTAATAATGAGAGCCACCAGGGCTGGGTAGCCAGGCGCAGCATGGGCTGAGGGGCCAGTGGGGAGCGGCGCAAACGGATCAGAAAAACTTCCCTTCAGCGCAATCGAGTTTCCCAGTTCGAGCGATTCGTATGCGGTATTGGCTAACGTCCCCTTCGGGTTCCAGTCGACGCGGTAGACCAGCATCGCCGCCAAGAAAATACTGCTTCCCATTAGCCAGCAGATCGGACCGAATTTCGACATACGATTGGTCGGATAGTACTCTATTCCCTAGTCAGCCGAGAATCCAAAATGCCTCCATGGGTTAAGGTTTGTGCGGAATGAGTGTGGATCCCCTTCCTCCTGCCGCCGATAGAAGCCGAACCTGGTCATCACGCTGGGCAAACTGGTTTCGCCAGAGGCCATGGTTCTTAATTCTTTCGGCAGTCGCCTTAACGTATGCCTTCCTTGCGGGCTTCCGGACCGTCAGCGACTACGACATATTCTGGCAACTGGCAACCGGACGTTGGGTGGCTCAACACCACACCATCTTCTCGACTGACGTTTTCTCCTACACCGCGCAGGGCCAGCCTTGGCTCTACCCGATTGGATCAGGACTGCTCTTCTATGCTGCATTTCTTATGGGAGGATACGCCCTGCTTTCATGGTTGGGAGCGATCGCATGCGTCGGCACGATCGCTTTGCTGCTTCGGCGCGGTTCGGCGATCACAGCTGCGCTCGCCGTCATCGCTGTTTCGGCAATCGCGGCCCGCACCGCTCCTCGCGCCGACATGTTCAGCGTTGTCTTGTTCGCTGCTTTCCTGAGCATTCTCTGGGAACAGTACGAAAACGGCAGCGGCAAACTTTGGATATTGCCGCTCTTGATGGTGGCATGGGTAAACCTGCATCTCGGCTTCCTTGCTGGACTGGCACTGGCTGGGACTCTACGCGGCGGCGGAAGCACTCCGGTTGTTCGACCCGCAACAGAGGCAACGTGCCAACGAGCGTCTCAAGGCCGCGCTTCCCTGGCTAGTGGCCACGTTGTTTGCAACGCTGGTTAATCCCTGGGGATGGAGTGTCTACCGGGCAATCCTCCGGCAGCAAGCGGCAATGTCCGTCCACTCTGAGCGCATCACGGAGTGGGCCCGCATTTCGCTCACATGGGCGAGTCTGCAACAGGCTCTGTCGTTGCGCGATCCGGCAAGTTCGGCCGAGTGGTTGTTATTGGCTGGCCTCGTCGCTGCGGTTATAGCTGTGTTTCGCCGACAATGGCCGGCCGCCTTGTTACTCGCGGGGACGGTCTGGATTGCGATGCAGCACGTTCGCTTCCTGGCGTTTTTGGCGTGCGTCGTCGTCGTTGTAGGAGGTGCAGTCCTAACTCCGGCGCTGGAGGAAGCAGGGTTGCGGATCCGGGACCGGCGGCTGTATGCGATTCTGGGGGGCGGCATGGCCGCGGCGCTCATCCTGCTTGCCGGGCTCCGCTCGGTTGACTTGGTCAGCAATCGCTATTACCGCACGGGCACGGAAATCAATTCCTTCGGCGCGGGTCTCTCGTGGTGGTTCCCCGAGGGTGCGATGGCCTTTATTGAGCGCGAACACTTACCTCGGGAGGTCTTTAACGGCTATGAAGCAGGTGGCTTCCTAATTTGGAGGCTCGGGCCCAGATATCGCGACTACATTGATGGACGCGCCATTCCTTTTGGGCCGGAGTTGTTCAGCCATTTGCAGCGGATACTTCAGGCGCCGCCCAATTCACCGGAGTGGCGGAACGAGGCTGATGCCCACGACATTAACACGGTTGTGTTGTCGCTGGCGCGCTATAACGGGTTGAAATACGTTGGATCCGTGCTTCCGCTCTACTGCAATAGCGAGAACTGGCGCCCCGTGTACCTCGACGAAGTTTCGGCGGTCTTTGTGCGTCGACTGCCTCAGACGCAGGCACTGATCGAACACTTTCAGGTCGATTGCGCAACCGCACCTCTTCCCGTTGCTACCCATTTCGGCAACCGGCAAGCGGAATTCAACGGCTGGGCTAACGCCGCTTCCGTGCTCCTCGCTCTGCACCGCAACCAGGAGGCAGCAGCCGCCAGTGCGCGGGCGCTATCCCTCTTTAGCGATAGCGCGGCGCTTTGGTACATTCGCGGACAGGCTCTGCTCTTGACCAATCATCCCCGCGAAGCCGAGAAGGCGCTGCTGCAATCCGCTGCGCTCGAGGTCAATGTGGCGACTTGGTCCGAGCTTGAAGAGCTCTATCGTAGGGAGCGTCGTTTTCCTGCTGCCATCGACGCCCTGAAGCGGCTGACTGTGATTTCGCCCGATCCGCAAGAAATTCTGATGACGCTCGGGTACACCTATCTCGAATCAGGACGTCCCCAGGACGCTCTGGAAGCATTCGACAGGACTGAGAAAGCGCTGCCCGCTGGACCCGGCAATCCAGCATTGGCCGAGATCGACAACGGCCGGGCACTCGCGTGGAACGTGGTTGGCGATGTGGGCAAGGCGATCCTTTTTGAAGAGAAGGCAATTTCCATTGCGCCTCAAAGCCCAAACTATTGGAGCCAGCTGGCGCAGTTCTACGATCTTCAGGGACGCGCGACCGATGCTCAGAAGGCCCGCGAACGAGCTGCACGTCTCATCAGTGACCGGGGACCGTGATTACGAAGTTTCGCGACAGAATAGAAGAGCTATTCGTTACTGTGCCTGGGCAACGCTGCCGATCACTTCTCCCTCATGCAATTCGCGGGAGCAAACCTGCTGGCTGTCCGGCCCGCACAAATATACGAGAAAAAGAGGCAGGTCACTGGGCCGGACGCGGTATTGGCCCAATTCGGCCGCCCACACGTCGGCATAGTCGGCCATTACGATCGGATTTCCGGCCGCCGCCCGCACCCGGAATTGCCGAGTTGAGGGCTCATAACTGGCGTAACTGAAGCACCGTCCGATGCAGGCGCGGTCCAGGGCATGCAGACCCGGACTAACCCGTCTGGAGGGAACGCGTAGAAGGCCGATCACTCGGCTCTTGGCTGGAATCTGCGCCAGGGCCGCATCGAGCCGATCCTCCATGCGGTTGAGTTTCTGCGCATCGAGAAATACCAGGCAGAAAAACATCACAGCGCTAAGGGTGAGGATCACTTTCTCGTAGCCCTTTGGCTCGACGTTGATTAGGAAAACACCCAGCATTACTCCGGCGGCCAAGGACAAACGTGATGAAACTGAGTTGAACGGCGATGCAAACTGCGGAAACATGATGACGGACGGGATCATGACCACCGCAATAGCGGTCAGTAACCAGAGCTGAAAACCCAAATCCATCGGCGCATTGCGCCATCCGCAGGCTCTGACGCGCCGCCAGAACAGCAGCCCCCAAGCCGCCAGCAGCAACAAATAGGGAATCCAGTACATCCTGCCGAACAGCATGAGTTGCTTCGCGCCGGTCGCGAACCAGGCCTGATTCAGGGACCAGATGCATTCGTAGCGACTCAGAAGCAGAAAATGTACTTCCAGCAGCGCGAGCACTCCGGCGGCCAACAGCACAAGTCGGCCCTCCGCCGGAAGAATCTCCGCAACCGCAGTGTATACGGCCAGACCCACTGCCCACACGACGGGCAGAGGATGAGCGATCCAGGCCAGCAGAAGTAGCGGCGTAGCCAGACATCGAGTCCGCCATCCACCAGACAGAAAAAATGCCAAGTACCAAAAGCAGATTCCCAGCCCGAGATAGAAATTGAAGAAACCTGTATGAAAGATGTACCCATAGGACAGAGCCGCCACGGAGGGCAGCAAAAACCACCAGTTCCTGGGCCGGCGGCGGCAGATCAGCAGAATTGCTCCCCAGAAAAAGGTCAGTACCGCCGTGCCCACCGCGATCCTTTGGGTGGCGGCCGCCCCGCAATGTGGGAACAACCATGCCAGCATCAGATCGAAAAGCACGTTGTTCGACTGGTGTGCGATCCAAAGACCCGGCGCTTGATTCCGAGCAAT
The DNA here is from genome assembly GCA_963696635.1 of uncultured Acidobacteriota bacterium. Taxonomy (GTDB): domain Bacteria; phylum Acidobacteriota; class Terriglobia; order Terriglobales; family Acidobacteriaceae; genus JABDBE01. The sequence goes on along the minus strand of CAVOKX010000008.1, from coordinate 466,740 downwards.
CAGCGAGGCCAGCCACGCGTTGTAGATGTGGCTTGAAAGATCGATGGATTGAATACGCGATTGCCAGAAACACGGAAGCAGCAACAAAAGACTGACCAGAACTGCGATCTTCCACGAAAATCGAGCGTGGACTGGGCTTCCGGAGTCATAGGCTTCCCTCGAATTCTGCGCCACGATCTCCCCTTCTTGGCTTTGCTGCGCGTCTGAGGATATCGTGATTGCGACGCAATTGCTTTGAGCTTGCAAGCTGTTGTGACCTCAGTCGAACTTGCGCCAGTTGCACAGCACCGGAGCATTATCGTAGGGCAAGGCCAGGCGCAATTCCTGGTCGGCGGCGGCCGGGTCGTAGCGATGCAAGAGGAAGCCGTAATTAAGATGTAATAGCCGGTCCTGTGGGTTTTGCATGATGGCCCACTGATAATCGGCGACGATCTCCCCATAGTCAGTTGACCCTTCGGCCTGACTTTTCATCCGTTGGAGTTCTTCGGCGTGGTTGAGTTGGTTGGTAAACGGAGGCCGCTCCAGCTTTGCCAGAACCAGACCCGCGACCCGTAAACGATCGTAAGGCGTAAACGCAAGCAGACGCTCGCATTCTTCCTCTGAGGCGACATCAGCGCGGACTGCGCCGCGCCGTAATTCGGCCGGCAGCATGCTGTCGAGTTGGCGGAAGTAGGCGCGCGCAAGCAAGTAGGTGCCGCGCGGATTCATGTGCACGTGTTCGTAGAAGAGTTCGTCGCCCGGGACTTCATGCGGACTCTCGCCAGCAAGAACCGCGGCCGCATCAACTACGCCGACGCCTGGGCCAGCTTGAGCACGAATGACTTCATTTAATTTGCTATCTGCGCGAAAGCGAAGTGTGTCGAGATCCTGAGCGCGTACGAAGCGCTCCTTGGCCCCGGCAAAATCACCGAGAGCCCACAGACAACGCGCAACACGAAACTGGAGTTCAGCATACTGAGGATCGATATCTGCCGCCGAGAGGTACAGCTTCAGAGCGTCGGCGTACGATCCGGCGTTTTCGAGATCGGCGCCACGCTGGACTAGTCCCTCCCAGGAATGCAGCTCATCTTCTCGCAGGCCTTTGCGGTGCAGGGAAGCGAATGGAGCACAATTCTTTAAATTCGTAGCTACTGTGCTGATCAGGACCTGGGCCCCCGCGCGGCGGGCGACCGCAACAATATCGCGCAAGTTGGCCGCGAAATTCTCGTACACTGGCTTCATCTGCGGGGAATCGGCGCGGACCTGCCGGTCTAGAAACATTTCCATGCCGCGCCACTCGTTTTTCTGGCTGGTGCGACTGAACTTCCCGACAAGCTGACCCAGCCTGGTGGAATTGAGAAAAATTCTGGCGCGGATGGCTGGCAGGCTCAGGTCCCACGGGGTTAACACCGTGCCCGGCCCGAAAGGCCCGACAACTTCGGTATTGCCAGCGTAAATAACAAAAAGGTCGGGCTGGTAATGCACCAGGTCCTCGACCATGGGCAGGAACGCATGCGAGTTGAGAGCCGTAATGCTGGTATTGATAACCTCGAACTTTGCTAGGGGATAGCGTTCTCGGAGCATCATCTCCAGGTATCGCGCAAATCCGTAGGTAGGATCGGGATCCCCCCAGGCGACCGACTCGCCCAATACGAAAATCCTGTAGGTTCCCGGTGCTTTCACCGCGGGAATCACGAACGGCCGCGGTGTCCGGAACATGCCCTCCGGGAAAAAGGATGCGGCGAAAGATGGGTTATCGCAATGAGCAGGGCGGCCTTGGTCTGTGCAGGGGCGCGTGACGCCGGTCGGCGTTCCAACTCCGCACAGGCGTAGCACGAACTCCGCGATCACGAGCAGTAATACCGGTGCCAGAACAGTAGTTGCCGAGATGGCCAACCACCGGCGCCATCGGCCGCTGCGCGGCGCCGGTACTGCCTCCGTGATTTGCGGGCCTGCAGGTACGGTCGTCACTGTCGATTGCTTCTTCTCGACTAAATTCTCAGGCCTTTATTATGCGGCCAATGCCGGCTCACCGAGAAGTAGAAAGGCAATCGTCATGCCAAGGTAGCGGTTCAGTAAGCGCTTGAAGGAGAGGCATTCAGCGACACTTTGGCCGGACTGACACAACTGACAGAGAGCTAAAACACACGCTGAGTGCGCGGAAATGCTCGATTCGGGAGCGACACGCGGCCGTGAAACCACTCCAACGGCGCAGTTTCTCGGGACCGACCCTGGGTATTAATTCCGGATTGCCCGTAGTTCGGGAGTTGAATCAACACCTCTGAAATTTGCGTGGCAGACACGAGCCGCGTGTAGGGCAGTCAGTCTGTTCCCGCCCAGTGAACAGTGATAAGCTTCTCGTATGGCGCTCACCCCTGACGTGGTCGTGACTACGGACTATTCACCCGCCACTATCGCTTTGGTAGGGGAAGCAAAAGGCGCTACAGCTAACCTTGACGAGGCGGCACTTCAGTTGAAGGAATACATGCTCCTGATGGGCTGTCCCGTTGGGATCATCTTCACGCCACAAGTTCTTCGCATTTACAAATATCGATTCCTTGGGCGAACACAAGATTCCATTGAACTGGTTGGCGATTTCCCATCCGGTGAGATCTTGGAGGCGCGGGAACCGGCGGCCCGCACGGAATCAGCGATTGAGTCCACTCTGGTTGGATGGTTAGATGAACTTGCGCACACAGGGCAAGCGGCGGTGAGCGATCAACGCCTAAAATCGGCCATAAATGAGCACATACTTCCCGCAGTTAGCGGCGGTCGCGTCAGCGTTGTTCACCCCAGAATACGGGAAAGCTAACCAGATGCGACACGTATTCGCCGAGACTAACTGGCTTGTTACGCTTGCTGCTCCCGCTCGTAATCCACCTCCGGCCGCAGTTGAATTGCGGGATTCGGCTAAGGACGGACGCATTCGAATTTATCTACCGGCCTGCTGCATTAGTGAAGCCAAGAAAACCGTTCGACAAAAGTTTCAGCCGAAAGAGGCCGACAGCCTGCGAGGCTTTGTTCAATGGGCCTTTGAAAAGAAACACCTTGATCACGAGACTGCGGAATCCGCGAGGACGATGCTGTTGAGTTTTGAGGGCACGTTAGGTCGGGGCTCGCCAAGCTAAACGACAAGCTTCTTGAGATTACCAAAGCCGCAGGGGTCGAGGTCTTGCCGTTGGATGATGCTGTGTTAGGCATGTCACTCGAGTTGCATTTTAAGGAGGTCGAGCTAAGTGAGTTTGATCGGGCTGTTCTGGCAACGGTACTGACCAAGGGCCGGAGTTTGCGCGACAGCGGCGAAACCGATGTCAACTTTTGCGGGCTCGATTCGAAGCTTTGGCCGTGGGAAAAGAAAACCGGTCTGGCACGAGCTGAATTGAAGAAGCTTTACGACGATGCCGGAGTGTGGGTTTATTCGGATTTTACCCTAACGAGACCAGAACGGCCGGAGGATTTTGGACTGACCACTCGCAGGTGAATGACACGTTTCCGCGCGCTGCGCAAATCCTTCCGTGTGCCTCCTACGCAACTGCTTCAAAGAATTCTCGGGGCAAGCTCTCACGCGGCACTTCTGGCCATGTGTTATGTCTTAATCTCTCCGGGCTGCTTGTACACAACACATGGGACCTCACAATCATCATCTGCCTTGCGTCCACGGCAATCAACTGTCTCTCGTCACGGGCTTTATAGACTAGCGCATTGTCTTCTGCATAATCCTTGGCAGGAAAGCGGTGTGTATGCCAAAAGCTTTTCTGGTAGCACATTGTGGTTCCCAGCACATATTGAGGCACGGCTGACACGTAGTGGTACGCTTTGGTTCCGTTCCAGTACGTGATGGAGTGATACCCGGTCATCTGCTTGCCGGATTCGAGAAGGCGCGTCACCTGGTCGCGGATTCTGCCCGGTGCTGACCAGTCATCATCATCGAAATGACAGATTACCTCGCCGCGTGCGGCTTCGCACGCCAGATTCCGTTTGACTCCGATTATCTGCTTTTCTGGGAGGTAGATATAAGCCGCATCGGGAACCAATTGCTTAACCAACCCCCCTACTCTCACAGCGCCGTCGTCGATCACCACGAGTTCCTTATAGGGCCAGTCCTGTGACAAGTAGCACTTCAAGGCGACAGGGATCAGGCCCTGACGATTGCAGGTCGGCATGATACAGGAGACGAGCACGGTTCTCCAATGCAACTGGCAGCAGGTAACAGCCTAGAGCTCTCTTATTCTACGCGCCTTATACAGGCTCGCGGAAGCAACCAGACCGCCGCCGAACACGGATAAGTCCCGAAGAGTCGGCTGCCCGGAAGTGATCTGATCCGGGCGTACAGCGATTAGCAATTGAAGTCGGCTTACACGGCTACACCCAGGCGAGGCGCTCACAAGATCTGGGATTCAGAAATTGCTATACATCATCTGCGCGGTGGTCGCGCCACGGGATAGGGTGATGATCAAGACGAAAAGCAGGGCAAGTGCATAGAGCGGCGGGAGCCAGAACCAGCGCCAACGAGCCAGTAGCGCCATCGGTCCGGTGCGCGATACTGCTGGCTCGGCTTGAGCGTCCGCCTGGTCAGTCGAATAGCGGCTGAGCCTCTCGATGATGAACAGCGCAATCGTATAGCCCACGCCTAGCGCGAGAACCAGCCAGTAGAGACTTCCGGCCAGAAAGTGGATGCGATAGGTCGCTGGCGATAGAATCGCCGCCAGCATTTGACGGGCCTGGTGCAGAGAGTTTGCGCGGAAGAAAATCCATCCTAGATTCACCAGGCTGATCGTCGAAATCCATGAGAGCGCGGTCCATGGGATTGTGGGAGGCGTCCAGTCGAACCTGCGCTCCAACCCTTCCACCTGCCGGTGCAAGATGAGAAGCAATCCATGGTAGGCGCCCCACAAAAGAAATAGGATGCTGGCCTTGTGCCACAATCCGAACAGAACCATGGCAATCAGCAAACTGAGATTTCGCCACCACGCTTCGCGGCGCAAGCGCATCAGCGGGAAGAAGACGTAGTCGCGAATCCAGAAAGATAGCGACATGTGCCAGCGGGTCCAGAAGATCGACGGGCTGGTCGATTCAAATGGCCGGGCGAAATTTTCGGGGATGGTGAAGCCTAGCGCCTGGGCCGCGCCGATGGCGATGTGCGAGTACCCGGCGAAGTCGAAGAAGAGCTGCAGGCCGTAGCCGAAGGCGAGGCACCACACATCCGGGCCGCTCCAGTTCGCAATGCGATCGAAGCCGGAAGCGATGCCATCGCCACCTAGAATTCCCTGTCCCAGCAATTTGGCCAGTTGCATCATGAGCACGCCGGTGGCGATGCGCTGGCATCCGCGGGCGATGTCGTCCGAACGCGTGACGCTCTCGGAACGGAATTGCGGAAGCATCTCGGACAGGCGGCAGATGGGCCCGGCGATGGTCACCGGGAAGAAAACCATATAGAGAGCAAATTCGAAAAACGATGGCTCGACGTCGTCGCCCTGATAAACGTCGAACAGGTAGCTCATCGCCTGGAAAGTCCAGAACGAGATGCCCAAGGGCATCGCCAGGTGCGCGAAGCGCTGCAGCGATGAGAAAGGGAGATGGACGGCGGCTTCCGGAAGATACTTGAAGGTACTCAGCAGGGCAAGATTCAGAAAAATTCCGATGGACAGAGTTACGCCAGAAGGCTTGCGGCGAATCCATTCTCCCACGAGATAGTTCATCGCGATGGAGGCGAGGAGAACGCCGGCGAACCATACTCCCCAGGTCAGATAGAGCGCGCAGCTTGCTATCAGGAGGGTAGCCTGCCGGATTGGCCGTGAGCGGGCCTTGGCCAGGATCACGGCGCACAGCAGGAATGCCACAGCGTACGAGATGATTCGAAACAAACTTCCTCCGCGCGAAGCAAGAATAATTGTGAGCGCACGCCATTACAACAACGGGTGCGGCGTTTTTTTTGCCTTACTCCATAGGCCTGTCATCCGGCGCGAAGACGCCGTTCGCGTAGACGGCGTTGCAGTCGCAGGACCCCGACTGGCTCAATCCTGAGATCACCGCGTCAGGGAGTTTCCACCGGAGACTTGACGGCTTCGTGAGAATGCCTTTCTACTTCATTGCTCTTTCTGCAGGTTAGGGATCCTTCGACTCCATGGCTGCTTCGCTTCGCGAAGCAGCCATGGCGCTCAGGATGACAATCGGGCGTGATCCGCTACACTTCTCATCCGCTACACTGACGTGTGGTCCCATACCGCAATCTCATCGAAGCGCTGGAGGCGGCTCCCGGCGAGCGTCCGTTCGTCACGGCCTGGGTCGACGAAGGCGAACAAGAGACAGTCACCTTTGCCGAGTTCCGCCGCCGCGCCCGTCTGCAGGCCGCAGTGCTGCGCGGGAGCGGCGTGACCGGTGGGGATCGGGTGATCATCATCATGCCGCAGGGCATTCTGGCGATGACCGTCTTCGTGGGAGCGATGATGCTGGGCGCGGCGCCAGCATTTATCGCCTACCCCAATGACAAGGTCGAGCCGTCCAAGTACCGCTTCGGAGTGGCGGGTGTGACGGCAAACCTGAACGCCAAGGTTGTCGTCATTGACGAAGAGTTTCCCGACGAAATACTCGGGCACGTGTCGCTGGGCGAGGAGACCAGGCTGCTTCGAGTTGGTAACGGCTGCGACGGCGGTCGGGAGGAACAACTCCCGCCTTCCCCGGACCAACGCGATGGCGTCGCATTCATCCAGCATTCAGCGGGCACGACTGGATTGCAGAAAGGTGTGGCGCTGACCCACGCTGCCGTATTGCGTCAACTGGCCCATCTTTCGCAAGCATTGAAGATTGACGGCGCGACGGACCGGATTTACAGCTGGCTGCCGCTTTATCATGACATGGGCCTGATCGCCTGCTTCATGCTTCCCATGGCCTGCCACGTACCGCTGGTAATGCAGTCGCCGCTCGATTGGGTAATGCATCCTGAAACCATGCTGCAGGTCATCAGCGAGCATAAGTGCACGCTCGCGTGGCTGCCTAACTTTGCTTTTCAGTTTGTTCCTCGCCGCACTCGGCCGAACCGGCGGGCGCAGTATGATCTGTCTTCGGTTCGGGCGCTGATCAATTCTTCTGAGCCGGTGCGGACCAGCAGCATGCAGGAATTCCAGAATGCGTTCGCCGCAACTGGACTGAAGGCCGGTGCTTTGCAAAGCTCCTATGCCATGGCCGAGAACGTCTTTGCCGTCACTCAGTCGGACATCGATCGCTCTTCCGGCCCCAAGCGCATTTGGGCCGATGGCCGTCAGTTTCGGAACTCGCATCGCGTCGTACAGGTCGCGGACGGGAGCGCGGGTTCGGTTTGCTTCACTTCATCCGGCTGTTTGTTGCCGAATCATGAAATTCGTATCGTGTCAGATTCGGGCGTTCCCCTCGGGGAAAGCTACGCGGGCGAAATCCTTATCAAAAGCGATTGTTTGTTTGACGGTTATTACAACCGTGACGACCTCACGGCAAAAGCGATCGTCGATGGCTGGTATCACACAGGTGATCTGGGGTTCTGTGTGGACGAGGAACTTTACGTGGTCGGGCGGAAGAGGGACCTTATCATTGTGGGCGGGGAAAATATCTACCCGCAGGACATCGAAGAAATCGCCGCCAGCCACCGCGCTGTCCACGATGGCCGAGTCATCGCGATGGGTGTGTACAATCCAGACCTGGGAACGGAAGAAATCATCCTCGTGGCCGAGGTGGAAAACGAAGACCTGCTCGCCAATAGTGTCGAGATCGAGCGGGAGATTCGTGGCCAGATCACCGCCGGCCTGGGAGTGACGGTTGGCACAGTTTTTCTGAAGCCACCAAAATGGATTGTGAAGAGCACCGCCGGAAAACCAGCGCGATCCGCCACCTTCGAGAAGTTGCAGAAAGAACATCCGGAACTTGGCGTCGAATAGCCGCTAAGACACGTCTGAGACGCCAAGCGGATCACGTTAGGGAGAGAGAATTGAAATGACGGAAGAAGCCCAGCAGATGATTGAATACATCCTTCGGCGAATTCGAAAGCCGACCCTGGTGATTGATGAGAACACGCCCCTGGTCTCCTCCGGATTGGTTGACTCGATGGCGCTTGGCGAGGTGATGCTGACGCTCGAAGACCTGACGAATACGCGCATTCCTCCGGGGAAGGTGAAGCCCAAAGATCTGGACACGGTGGCCAAGATGTTTGCGACCGCACAGCGCGTTGGAAAACCCCGAAAATAGTTTGGGCTCGTAGTGAGAACTGCGAAGATATTTTCGCTAGCGACTGGCACCGCGAGCAAGGTGCGCGATGCGCCATTGGTCAATCTCATGTTCGGCCTGCGCGACTTGCGAGGGTGTAAGTAATTTCTGGATTTTTTGCGCAGTCGCCGCACTCTCCTTCACCGAATCCTGGGCCAGAACCAACCACTTATAGGCGGATACGAGACTTGTCCCATTGCCGCGGTCGGAAGCCAGCAAAAGTCCAAGACGGTATTGCGCTTCAGCGATGCCAGAATTTGCCGCGAGTTCGTAGTATCTCGCGGCTGCAGCGGGATCAACGGGCCCTCCTTCGCCCGCCTCCAACATCTTCGCCAGAGAAAGTTGAGCATAAGGGTGGCCCAGGTTTGCCGCCGGGGTCAGCCAGCGGCGCGCTTCTTGCAGATCCTGAGGAACCCCCTGGCCGAGCAAGTATCGTGTTCCCAACCCAAATTCTCCTCCGCGCTGTCCCTGGGTGGCCGCCTTTCTGTACCAGTCGACGGCCTGGCCATAGTCGAGTCGGCCGAGTTTCGGATCGGCGAAGATGTCACCCAGTGCGGCCTGCGCCGACGCGTCACCCAGATCGGCGGCTTTCCTGTACCAATCGATGGCCGCATCGACATTGGCGCCATGCTCCGCTCGCAGGTCCCAGCCGGCCAGTTCGAGTATCGCTGGACGCAAGCCCTGATCCGCGGCCTTGGTAAGCCAGAGCGCAGCTTGGGCATCATCCTGCGGCACTCCTTCGCCACGGTGGTATAGAGCGGCGAGATTTAACTGGGCGGTTGCGTCCCCCGCCTCGGCGGCGCTGCGGAACCAGGTTGCCGCCTGCGCGGCATTCTTTTGGATTCCGTCTCCGTTGGCGTACATCAGCGCGAGGTTGGTCGCCGCGTCTCTCGATCCGTGTTGCGCCGCCTTGGTGTACCACGAAACAGCTTGTACTTTGTCCGGTGGCATCCCGAAGCCCGCCTGACAGAAGATTCCCATGGCTTCTTCAGCGGCGACAAAGCCGCGGCTCGCGGCCTGCTGCAGCAGTCGAAGCGCTTTCGCGTCGTCCATCTTCAGCAATGTGCCGGCATGGTACGCGAGCCCCAGCATGGTCTCCGACTCGGGGTCGCCCGCTTGCGCCTTCGCTTCCAACGGCTCCAGATCGGGGATGGTTAATGTCCGGGCTCTGGCAAGAAGAGCATACGCGTGTAGCTGAACAGCGGCGGAGGGCGCGGCATCCAAGGATTTAGGCGCGGCTCGATCTGATTCGGGAGCAAGTGGCTGGCTGCTGGCCGGAGGCTGGTTTGCGCCGCTGATCGGAGCACTTCCGGTTAACTTGAGTTTGATGACGAGCTTGTTCCCGACATACGCTTCGTCATGATCCTGCGCCGACTTGAGATCGATGACCAGCCTTGCAATGGGCGGCGCAACACTGAATACGGCAGCTCTCACTGCAACAACGGATCCGCGATTTACCATCAGACGCTGATCCGGGCGAGCAAGTTCGCATCCGGGAAAATCGAATACCAGCCGGTCGGGATGCTCGAGCGTGCTCACCTCGGCTCGCACCAGCTTACTGAACGTAACTTCGACCTCGACATTGTCACCCCGTTCAGCGACAGATATCGCTGTGATTACCGCATGCGAATTGTGCGATCCGGGATCAGCGGCCTGTTGAGCTATAGCGGGCGTCGCACTTAGGCCGGCCAACAGAAATAGAAGGGATGCTGCTGAATCGATGTGCATTGCTCTTCGTAGCGCCCAAGTCCTTCGCATCGATTTGTGGAAGGCGAGAAAACTGTGCCGCAGCATCCAATTCACGAACTCTTTCGACTCCGAGTTGACTCGATGGAGGACGGGCGTCTCGCCCATCCTGGGGGACGCGCTAACTATTTCCAAGATATACCAGTAGGGATTGTGTATGTAACGCAGGTTTGGCACGGGCGCGATTCGCCAAGCACGCATTATATTAGTTGAGGACTGCCGTGTTTGTAATTGCGGTCGTTTGTGAATTGCTGACCTCAAGGAGGCCCTGCATGCTGTTCGACTTCGCCACCATCTCCGCTAAAGATCGCTACAAGCTCCTGGTGTCCACGATTGTTCCGCGCCCCATCGCATGGATTGTGAGCCAGGATCGGAATGGTCAGCTAAACGCCGCTCCATTCTCGTTCTTCAATGCTTTTGCAGGAGATCCTCCGGTGGTGGGTATCGGCATCGGCAGCCACGATCCAGGCCGGCCCAAGGACACACGGCGCAATATCCGCGACACCAGGCAGTTCGTGGTCAATCTTGTCTCCGAAGAAAATGCCGAAGCCATGAACATTACTGCGATCGAGTTCGAGCCGGGCGCCAACGAACTCGCTCAAGCCGGGCTCACCGCTGTTCCCTGTTCGTACGTCAAGCCCCCGCGCATTGCCGAAAGTCCAGTGTCGATGGAATGTGAACTACTGCAAATCGTCGAACTGGGACCGGACACTGGCCTGGTCCTTGGGCGCGTGCTCGCCATGCACGTGCGCGAGGATTGCGTCGTCGACCCGGCCCGGCATTACATTGACACCCCTAAACTGAAGCTGATTGGGCGCATGCACGGCTCGGGATGGTACGTCCGTACTTCAGACCTCTTTTCCCTAGATCGCATTTCCCGCGAAGCCTGGAAGCATCGCAAGCGGACGGTGCTTCTGCCGTGATTGCTTTTTATCGCAATCGCACTTCCGCTTCATGATCTTCTGCATCCCTCATTTTTTCTTCGATATGCCGCTGCAAACGGTCCCAGTCCGAGCGCACCATCATCTCCTTGATGCCGAATTTGGTTTCGTGTTGGTCGTCATCCACTCGGACCGCAAGCTCGTTCTTGTGAAAACGGAAGTCGATGGTCTCGGCCAGCGGGATCAGCGAATTGGACAACTTTCCGACAATGACAAACACCACGTTATCCGAAACCAGCGTGTATTCCGGGCAGGGCTCTGGGCCCATCGGAGTCGACGGACCGCCGAATGCCACCATGAAGCCGTGCCCGGCGGGAATGCATTCACCCATGTGCATCCGCACCACGGTGCCCTGTTGATAAATTCCAATTTGCGCTGCCAGCAATCCGGGCAAACTGCAAACTAAGAAAGCCAGCAAAAATGCACGTTTCATGGACTCTCCTCCAAATGTACTAATCTGCGCTGCCGGAGCGATAGTAGTAGCCACGGCGACAGCGGAATTGCAACTTGAGATTGTGCGTGGGAAGGATGCGAATCGAGTGAAAATCCGGGCCAAAGTTCGGCAATCCGTAAGTAACCACCCGGGCGGAATGCAAATCATCGATCACGACGCGTAAGATTCCGATCGCACCATCGCTGCTCCGGATGCGGCGGCCGCCAGAATCCTCCGCCATCCTTTGCAGGATTGCGGCTCCGTTTGAGGGTGGCCCTGGTGGGCTAAGGTCGACGGCATAAATCTGCGCCTCGCTGGCCAGGACTTTTTGCAGCACTTCGTTCCACGAAACCTTGCTGATGGTGTCGTCACCATCGGAGAAGAGAATGATCACCCGCCAAACATCCGGCTGCGCGTGCTGGATGAGCATATTCGTCGCCAATTCAACCGCATCAAACAGCGGTGTCGCCCCCCCGCTGGGCAAAGACTGGGCCCGGCCGGCGGTGAACGAACTGCGGCAATCTCCGGAGCAGACGAGGCGCGTTTCCATTCCACCGAATGACAGAACCGATACGTTGTCCCCCGGGCCCCACGGCCACTGCGAAATCAGTTGTTGAACATCCGCAATCTCCTGCGGGAAGCGCGGCTGAACTGATTCACTCGAATCCATCAGCACGATGACATCGAGCTTGATTAAATTGGCGCGGGCAAAGCTGCGAAAGTTTCGAATCACCCGCTCATCGTCAACCACGGCGAAGTCGTCCTTCTGAAGTTCTTCCACCGCGTGATTGTGTTCATCGGTCGCGAAAAACACCAGCCGCACTTCGGAAACACTGCTGCGGTAAGTGAGGTTTGAGGGCTCCCCGGAACTGTCTGAAATTGATTGCCCCATGAGCAGGTCGTGGCTGCACATAGCTGTGACCAGCAGCAGCGGCAAGACTAAAACCTTAACCCGATTGCGCATGTGCAGTTTCCCGGACCTTGGATGTATAAAGGGGGATTAACGTTACCATCGGCGCAGGGAACGAATTAGTTGAGACCGTTCGTATTTAAAGCGGGGTTACCGAAGTGTGGGGGCGCGCCGCGAAATCGGACCGTCTGAAGGCAGGTGCCACAGCGTGGGATGCTTGAAAAGATGAACCCCGAAGCAGTTGCCTCGGGGTTTCGGAGCCGACTCGGGTTACGCGACTCTACGGCAGGCCGAAGGCGTACACCTTGCCATCGTCCGACCCGACGTAGAGCATGCCGTTCGTCACGACAGGCGAGGACTCCACCCAGCCGCCTGTGGCGTAATTCCACAGCTTGGCGCCGGTACTGGCATCGAGCGCGTACAGGTTTTCGTCGTCCGACCCGATGTAAACCACTCCATTCGCCACGGCGGGCGAGGATGTAATCCCGCCGCCGGTTGTATACCTCCATCGCTTGGCGCCGGTCTTAGCGTTCAGTGCGTACACGTTGCCGTCATCCGAGCCTATATAAACCGTCCTACCGGCCACCGCGGGTGACGAATTCACATTGTCGCTGGTTTTGTGACTCCACAGCACGGTGCCGTTGCTGGCGTCAAGAGCGTACACGCAATTGCAGCCATAGTCGACGCCGAAGTATGTTACTCCATTTGCTACGGCGGGCGAGGAATATATGTACCAGTCATCAGGTTGGTACTTCCACAGCAGGGTGCCCGTCGTGGCATTTATTACGTAAAAGACCCCATCGCCGCCGCCTTGTAAACTGCCCCATTCGCCACGGTGGGCGACGTGTCAACGTATTGTCCCGGAGTGGTGAGGTACTTCCACAGCACTCGGCCGGTTCTAGCTTTCAGCGCGTAGACATTGCTGTCACACGACGCGACGTAGACGACCCCATTCGCAACTGTAGGCGAAGAATCCACGTGGTAACCGGTGGCGTGCTTCCACCGCAGGGCGCCGGTGCTGGCATTCGAGCGCATACACGCTTGTGGTCTTGCGAGCCGACATACACCATGCCGTTGGCCACGGCCGGCGAGGAATATACCGCATCGCCGGTAGCGTACTTCCACAGTAGAGCGCCGGTGCTGACATCGAGTGCATACACGTTGTGGTCCGTCGAGCCGACATACAATACTCCATTCAACACGGCGGGCGAGGAATATCCTTGCGTCGGCGGTGGTGTAGCTCCACTTCAAGACGAGACTCCCGACGTTGCTGACGTTGAGCACGTTCTCATACGGGTTCAGTCGCTGCATGTCGGGCCTGTGGAACTCCCTCCATCCGTTCTGCTGACCCCATGCCACGGACACGAAGCACGTACAGAGAATCAAAACCAAGATGCGATTCGTTTCATGACTGACCTCCAGAGGCTAAATTGGTGTGACGAAATTATGTTTCCCAGGAATTCTGGTCGTCTGCCTCAGGGGGTGATGCGTCCCGTGGTGGGGCTGCTCTTCGGGGAGGCGGGACATATTAATGAGATGGGAATCAGCGCGGCGTGTCAGTAACCCAGGTCACATCGCGATGTGCGGTGATCGCAAGGGCCACGCGCAAAGCCAAAAGTGCTCTACCAGCGACATTGGATCTAGCTGCTCGAAAAAACAAAACCCCGAAGCCTTCGCCCCAGGGTTTCGGATCTTTCCTTCGATCAAGACTCTTCGGATCAGGGCTGGCCTCAGGCGGCCAGCGTCTCGACGAAGTGCTCGCACAGTGTGGTCTCGAGGTTGTAGTAGTTCGCCACTACCGGCGTGGTCAGGAATGGCTTCACGATGTCAAACACCTTGGGATACCACTCTCTCTCATAGCGCTCGGCATCCTGTTTGGTTGCCCACAGGCTGATGTTAAACCACCTCTCCTCTTTCATCTTCTCGGGGTAAAAGGGCAGAATCTCCAGGAAGCCATTCTGCTTTTTGAGGATGGGCAGCACCTGGTTCTTCATGACCTTCACGAACTCTTCTTTCTTTTCGGTTTTCACTTCGAAATTCAGAATACGTGCATACATGGGAGTGCTCCTTTTCTTGGTGAGATAACAACGGGTGCGAAGCGGGGGCCCTCGGCCCAGAGAGGCTTCAGTGTCTTCGAACGCCGGGAGCTCAGGCCGAGCCAAACTCTACCACCATCGCGCTACGAATGCAGTGATAAATGACTGTCATCGCAGTGCACTACGGCACATCGTAAAGTGACTAGAGCATCTTTCACAAATCACTATAGGAGAGCATGGCTTGGGAGGCGGCAAACAGAAACGCGCTCTATTATTGATTTTTTCGGAATCAGACTCAATTGCATCCAGCTACGGCACCAGGCAAAAACTTGCGCTGAGAAGTACGCCGAAGACCAGCGCATGAGCCAGTTCGGTCCACCCGATCCGCCGGATCACAATGGGCTGAGGCCGCCTCGCAAACCAGACCACGCCACGAAACAAGACAGGCGCGAATGCAATCCATGTCAATTCCGGCAACCAGTGGGAATAGTACGAAAAAGTTAATATCCCTCCGAGCACTATCTGTCCCGCGAAGAAACTCCAGCCCACCCTGAGCTTCTCGCCCAACCCGGCCGCGCGCACTCCCCGAATTCTGAGCCAGACGAAATGGATCTGGTCCGCGGCAAACAGCCAGTTCAGCAGCCACAACCCCCACGCTCTTGCATCCAGCCGTCCCGTGGCCACGCAGTATGCAGCGGCCGCAGTCGAGGTCAGCGCCAGCGCGCCCACCACTTCGGCTGCCAGCCTCTTCGTTCTTCCCATTCGCTTCAAAAATATCTGCGCGACAAACGCAGCCCCGGCAATCATCCCCAGCCATATCAATCCGCGATTCTTCCCCTGCCAGAAAAGCGCGCTCAGAGCGACCGCGGCGATCATGGCCAGCGGCACAATCACCCGCAGCACCAGTCGCCGCTCTTGCCTTGTCTGAACCCGTAGAGCGCCAGTCCCCAGCCAGCTTTCGATTGGCGTTCTCAACCAGAACAGCGCCAGCACTGCCGTCGTCAACAGCAGAACCGGGGCGACGCGTCCTCCGGTCGCCCACCCTACCACCGCACCCGTCGCCAAAGGAACCACCAGCATCCCCCACGCCCCATGCTCGCGCGGCACAACCAATGCACGCTGGCGTTCTTTCTGTGGCGTGGTGAGCTTGCTTCTGCTCGCGGCCGCATCAAAGCCAGGTCTTTGCTCGGGGAGAATTTCCAGCTGTGGCGTAACTATCGGCATGGCCCATCTAAACTCCACCACCAGCTTCGCAAACCGACCCAGCAACCACCGTGCGTAAAGTCACCCCTGCTTGTGATGAAAATCACATTCCGCCCCGGAAGTATTTCATTCCAAATATGCTCGCTCGCACCCGACGGCTTTACACGCAGGCCGGTTCCGGCTAGATTAGGACCGATAGCTTGAAAGCGCAATTTATGTCCCGATCTTCCTCGGATCTCTCTCAGACCGCGTCCTCGCTTGAAGTCAAAGCCATGGTTGACGTTCTCCTGTCCAGCGGTCTCCTGGAAGCCCTTCCCGATGCCATCGTCGCGGTTGATCGCGATGGAACCATGATTCAAGTCAATTCGCAAACGCAACAGCTTTTTGGCTATAACCGCGACGAGCTCATCGGCCAGAAAGTCGAAATGCTGGTGCCCGAAAACTATCGCCATGAGCACCACCATCATCGCGAGAATTTTGCCCAGGCCCCGAAGACCCGCCGCATGGGAGCCAATATCGAGCTCTACGGAAGACGCCGCAATGGCTCCGAATTTCCGGTAGAAATCAGTCTCAGCCCCGTATCCACGGAGAAGGGGACGGTCGTGCTGAGCGCCATCCGCGATATCAGCGATCGCAAGAGAATCGAAGAAGAACTGCGCCGGGCGAGTGAAGAGCTGTATGACCGAACCGTCGAGCAATTAGGGGAATCTCGATCCAAGCTGGCCTTGATTATTGATTCCTCCGAAGACGCCATCCTCAGCAAGGACTTGAAGGGCATTATTACCAGCTGGAACCGCGGCGCCGAGCACATGTACGGCTACGCGCCGGAAGAGGTTATCGGAAAACACATATCCCTCCTGATTCCCGACGATCGTCCCGACGAAATCGCAGAGATCCTCAACAAAATCGTGCGAGGGGAAAGCACTGAGCACTATGAATCGGTGCGGGTAACCAAAGACGGCCGCCGCCTGAACGTCTCCATTTCCGTGTCCCCGCTGCGTGGTGCGAGCGGCGACATCGTAGGAGCGTCAGCCATTGTGCGTGACGTCACCGACCAGAAACGCGCTGAAGGCCAGCTTCGCCAAGCCCAAAAAATGGAAGCCATCGGCCGCCTCGCCGGAGGCGTAGCCCATGACTTCAACAATGTCCTGGCCATCATCAGTGCCTGCACCGAATTCCTCCGCGACCGCATCGATCCCGCCGCCGAACCGTTTCGTTATGTCGAGAACATCCGCAAGGCAATCGACCGGGGTTCCTCACTGACCAAGCAACTGCTGGCTTTCAGCCGGAGCTCCACCATCCAACCTCGTGTCCTCGATGTGAACGAACGCTTAAGGGACATCATCAAGCTCCTGCGTCCCCTGTTGGGCGACGATGTCGAGATTCTCATTGTGCCCCGATCATCCTCAGCCGTAGTCGAGGCCGATCCCGGCCAGCTGGACCAGATTGTGGTTAACCTCGCGGTCAATGCGCGCGACGCCATGCCCCGCGGCGGCAAGTTTATCCTCGAGACCGGCGCAGTGCGATTTGATGAGGGCTTCGCCGATCAACATCAATCCATGCCGCCGGGAAAATATGTTCTGCTAGCGGTCAGCGATACCGGCATCGGCATGGACGAAGCCACCATCTCCCGCATCTTCGAGCCTTTCTTCACCACCAAGGAAGTAGGCAAGGGAACTGGTTTGGGCCTGGCCACGGTATACGGGATCGTCAAGCAAAGCGCCGGCCACATCATGGTTTACAGCGAACCCGGGCACGGAACGACATTCAAGATCTATCTCCCCAGCGCCGATCACAAAATCGGAGTCGCATCTACGCCTGAGCCGGAAACCGTCAGTCCAAAACGCCAGGGGATGACCATCCTGCTGGTGGAAGACGACGAAATTATGCGCGGCCTGACCCGCCAACTCCTCCAGGAACACGGCTATACGGTGGTCGAGGCGAATGACGGAAAATCCGCCCTCGAATGGATGCAGTCTCATTCCGACCCAATTGATCTGCTTTTAACCGACGTAGTCATGCGCCGCATGAGCGGTCCCGAGTTGGTGCAGAGCCTCAACGCCTCGCACCCTACCCTGAAAGTCGTATACATGTCAGGCTACACCGGTGAACTCATCGCCGAACGCGAAGTCTTGAACCGCGGCATAATCCTCCTCGAAAAGCCTTTTACTCGGACCGCTCTGCTGAACACCATCCACGCAGCATTGGGTTAGGCCAGGCCCAAGTAAGTGCGGACGCCTCGTCCCGAAATGGGCGGCCGCAACTAGGGCGGCCGCAAATAGCTTGACACGATTCGTGACAAGGCATACTGTTCACAGCCATGAGGCGCAGGCTCCCGGACGCCTGTCGTTCCCATAACCAAGTAATCAGTGATGGAGATCACACACCGCTGTGTGAAAGCACCCAGTTTCCGGCGCCAGCCCGGTGAACGAGCGCTGAGGTGTAGCTGGCGAAATGAGGCTTGGACGTTTGTTTTGTTAGGTTTACACGAATTAGGCTTAACGCTTAATCCGACCGCGAGAATGGCGAGGCACTTGCCAAAGTAGCTGTGAGCGGAGGCACCACATGGCCACACATATCGTAAACCATGCCCACAAAGCTGCGACAACCGACAAAACTTTTGGCGATCTTCCTCCAGTCATAGCCGAAGCCCTGGAGCAGGAAGCCCTCACCACCACTTACCCCACGGGAGCGGTTTTGTTTGCCGAGGGCCAGGCTCCGCGCGGAGTGTTCATCGTGCGTCGAGGCCGGGTGAAGCTTTCCATTTGTGGCAGCGACGGCAGAACGCTGATCCTGCGAATGGTCGAGCCCGGCTGCCCATTGGGAGTTGCCGCTGCTGTCTCCGGCCGCCAGTATGAAGCCACCGCCGAGACCCAGGAACCGTCCGAAGTCAGCTTCCTCCGGCAAAGCGATTTGCTGCGCCTCATGCGCCTACACGGCGAAATTGCCCTGTGGGTGACCCAGCACATCAGCCAGGATTATGCCATCACCTGCCGTGAAATCCGTGACCTCATACTTTCCGACTCCGCCAGCGAAAAGCTAGCTCGGCTGATGGTGGGATGGCTCGACCAGAACACTGAATCCATCAATCCCTCGCAAGTGAAGATGGCTCTGACTCACGAAGAGATCGGCCAAATGATCGGCACTTCGCGCGAAACCGTAAGCCGCCTCTTCGCCGGTTTCAAGAAGCAACGCCTGATCCAGCAGAACGGCTGCACCCTGGTGATCCCAAGCCGGGTAGCCCTCGAAAACCTGATCACCGCGTAAGCGTTAAATCAGATGAATTTCTCCCCCGAAGGCAGAAAACCCCAGGTCTCGCTTTTCGAGACCTGGGATTACTCACTGACGACCGCACCCTGCCACGACAAAGCCTCAATTGCCCGATTCTGCGGTAAACTGCTTCCGATCTGAATCTCGGCTTTAAGTCTCTCGAAACCAGATGCACTCACAGAGAGGGGAGATCGGCATGCACATTCGAACAACTTTGATTCTTGGCCTCTGCGTCGCGCTGCCATCCTCCAGTTTCGCCGACTTCCGCTACGACGAAACCACGAGGATTACCGGCGGCTCCATGGTGACGATGGCAAAGTTTGCCGGCGCCTTCAGCAAACAGGCCCATCAGATTACCGACCCAACCACCTCCACAATTCTGGTCAAAGGCAATCGCATGGCTCATATCAATCCAGAGAACACGGAGATCATCGATCTTGACCAGGAAACCATTACCAAAATCGATCACATCAAGAAGCAATATTCGGTCGTCACCTTCCAGGAAATGAGGGCGGTGATGGAGGAGGCAATGCGAAAAGCCCAGGCAGAGCCGAAGCAAGCGCCGCCTCCGCAGACCACCAATAACACTCCGCCGCCGGAAATGAAGTTCAAAGTAACCGTGACCAACACCGGCGCCACCAAGCAGGTCGCAGGTTTAGCCGCATCCGAGTCGATCCTGAAGATGACGATGCAGGCCAAGGACCAGCAGTCCGGACAAACCGGGAACATGGCCATGACCAACGATATGTGGATGGCCCCTGAGATCCCCGGCTATAGCGAAGTGCGCGATTTCAACAGTCGAATGGCTGACAAGATGGGAACCGTATTCGGCGGTACGATGCCCTCGATGTCTCCGCAGATGCTCTCCATGCAACCCGGAATGTTTTCCGGAATGGCCGACATGACGAAAGAAATGTCGAAACTGAAGGGCGTTCCGGTGGCCCAGATCATGCGCATGGGTTCGACGGCCGATGGCAGCCCGCTTCCGGCCGCTTCGGAAGCGCCTCTGCCGCCATCGAATGGTCCAAACACAGGGGCCATTGCCGGCCAGGCCGCTAACAGCGCCACCGACTCCGCCGCGAATTCCGCTGCCTCGAGTGTCACCAGTCACATCCCAGGCATCGGGAATCTGGGCGGCTTTGGCTTTCATAAGAAGAAGCCGCAGGACACGCCTGCTCAGCCCGCACCGGCTAACAGCACTCCGCAAAACGCCGTGCTGATGGAGTCCAGTATGGAGATGACACGTTTCTCCTCGGAATCCGTCGACCCCACGCTGTTCAATGTTCCAGCGGGCTACAGCAAGGTACCCTCCGAGTTTCAGAAGACTCACCAGTAAGTTGTTACGCCGCAAAGCGTCACGGGTGCCCCAGGTCTCGCCTTCGAGACCTGGGAGACCGGCGAGGGTCCGAGTTTTGCGTTAGTGGACTCCCCCCCCTCCCCTCTTCAGTGTGCAAAATATTAAAAACAAAAGGTTTATTTTACGACTATGCGCTATATCTTTGAGTTGAAGTGACTTATAGGCAAAATCTAGAAAACATTGGAGTTGCAGGTGGGCGCGCGACTTCTGGCGTTCCATTATGGGACTGGGTTCGATAGGTGCCGCCCACCGCTGCATGGCAGATTGTCAGAGAATTCTATATTATCTTGCAGATAATATAGTAGATGAAATGTTATCTCATTTGAAGCATGCAGTCAATGACGTAAAGGTGGGCCAGCCCCCCAATTACGACGCTTAGAAACCCGTCATCTTTTCGGGTGAGAGGTGCTGAATGCGGAAGACGCGACGAGTAACTGCCCTTCGTCGTTATTTACCGGTCCCAGGTCGAGTGTGAACCAGGCGGCGCCGCGTCCTTCGTCATGCTCAATGATCCGTGCCTGGAAGTAATAGGCTTTACCAGCCTCGGCGGAGAAATTCGTCAACGCAACCTTCTGGGAATATCCTTTGAGCCTCGATTGCCAGGCCGCGCACAAATGGTGGTCGCCCGATTCCACCGGGAAGAAGAAATAGGAATTGCTCTTATTCGCCCCCACCCAGGAGCCATCCAGTCCTACCTTGGTAGTCGGCTTGGCCAATTGGTTTCCCGGCTTCTCGAAGATCTCAACGACATAGATTAGCGCCTTCCCATCTTGCGCGAGAGCCGTCGGATGCTGGCCTTCTTCAGTTTTCACATCGAATTGAATATTGCTCGGACCACAGGCCGACTCCGCTGCAGCGATCGTCGCTTGGCCAGCCGCAAACGCAGACGACGCGAGAACGGCGATTATGAGTATGGTTTTCATTATTTCTCCCAGACAACTAAAACAGAGCTCACATGGCCAGAATTGCTCCACGCAACGATACTAC
The DNA here is from genome assembly GCA_963696635.1 of uncultured Acidobacteriota bacterium. GTDB lineage: Bacteria > Acidobacteriota > Terriglobia > Terriglobales > Acidobacteriaceae > JABDBE01. Next base: position 445,646 of record CAVOKX010000008.1, on the reverse strand, counting down.
GCGCATTTCGTTGCCCTGGATGAGGACAGGTTGACCTAAACAGGCGAAAGTGCTCATTGACCCGCACACGCCTGACCGAGGCAGGGGAAGTGGGGAACTAACTGGTCTCCTCTCGATATCCCCTGGTCTACGTTGACACTCATCCGGTACGCCCCTAAACTGGAAAAACGGCTTGGAGAACGACCTGGAAAATGATTGAAAACGCTCTGGTCCGCCGGCGCGGACCGGACACAAACCCTGTAACGGGAGCACCGAGGACGCCTAATGGCCTGGCTGCAAAATAAGTTCGAAAAGAATTTCCTGATCACGACGGTGGATTACGTCTTCAACTGGGCGCGCAAGTCGGCGGTCTGGCCTATGACGTTTGGGCTTGGCCTGCTGCGCCATCGAAATGATCGCCTCTTCGACGGCCCGCTTCGACATCGCGCGATTTGGGTCGGAGGTGTTTCGTCCCAGCCCGCGGCAGAGCGATCTGATGATCGTAGCCGGCACGGTGACGCTGAAAATGGCGCCGGTAGTGAAACGCATCTACGACCAGATGCCCGACCCCAAGTGGGTGATCTCGATGGGCGCGTGCTCCTCGGTGGGCGGCCCGTTCAACACTTACGCCGTGTTGCAAGGCGTGGACAAAATCGTGCCCACGGATGTGTACGTGATTGGATGCCCGCCGCGCCCGGAGAATCTGTTTTACGCCCTGCTCAAGCTGCAAGACAAGATCGACCAGATGACGCTGGCGAAGAAGCCCACCGAAGTGCGCCTGGACCAGAACATGGTAGAGAATTTCAAGCGGCAGGTCATGATCGCGCAGACCCTGCAGCCGAAATAGCTGTCAGCTTTCAGCCGTCAGCTATCAGCAGTGACGATTGAAATAGGCGTCAGGCTGCAGGCTCCAGGGCGTCAGGGGCTTTCTTTGTCCAACTTCGTCAAACTCACTACGCAATCCGAACTGCCTGCCGAAGGCGAAGCCAGGGAATTTCCCTGTGGCGATAAGGTCATCTGCGTCGCTAATGTGAATGGGACTATTTCCGCCATGGACAATGTTTGCCTGCATCGTGGCGGGCCGCTGGGTCAGGGCGTTGTTGAAGGGAACAAATTGGTATGCCCATGGCACGGATGGCAATGGGATCCGAAGACAGGTGAGGCGGCGCACAATCCTGGCGCCAAGGTCGCTGTGTTTCCGATCAAGTTGGAAGACGGCGACGTGATGGTTGAGTTGTAGAAGTCTTCGCTTTCATCCCAAATACTTCAAGAACTTTCCGGGCTGGTTGTCGAAGCCTGGGAAGACCTGATTGAGATCTTTGTTTCCCAGGTGCCTGTACACCGCTTCTCCTAAAACCTGGCGGAAATCCGTCGTCACGGCGAGGTCACGGCCTTCGTAGAGTTGGGATTGGTCGAGGCCGGGCCAGCGCCCGTAGACTTTGCCGCCTTTGAGTGGGCCACCCATTACGAACATCACGTTGGCATGGCCGTGATCGGTGCCACGGTTTCCGTTCTCGCGTGCGGTGCGGCCGAACTCGGACATAGTCACCACTACCGTGTCTTCGGTCAAGTCGCCGAGATCGGTCCAGAAGGCGGCGAGCGATTGCGAGAACTCGCGTAGTACGTTGGCAATCTGGCCTTGGGTGCTGCCTTCATTGACGTGATGGTCCCAGCCGCCGATGTCAGCGAACGCGACTTGAACTCCCAGGTTGGCCTTGATGAGCTGAGCCAACTGCTTGAGGCTGTCGCCGAAGCGCCCGTTCGGATAGTCGGCAGCGGCTGCGGGCTTGTATTTGGCGGGGTCGGCGGACCGCAGCATCTTTACGGCATCGAACGTTTCCTGTCCCGTGCCGTGGAGCACCGCATCGACCGAGTGCTCGTACATGGCTTCAAAGGTGTTGGCGTTGGGTGTGGCTTTAGGGTTGTTTCCACCCACGCCGAAGTCGTTGATGTTGTTTATGGCGACCGCGGGCTCGCTGCCGGAGAGGATTCGCGGCATCGAAGGCCCCAGCGCGATCGCGCGAAACACAGATGGGTCGGTCGAGGCGCGCTGAGGTAAAGAATGCAGCGCGCGGTTCAGCCATCCATCTTCGGTTGCCTTGACGCCGGGCGTGCCGGATTCCATGAAGTCCTGCGCGTCGAAGTGCGAGCGCGTCGGGTCGGGCGATCCGGCGGCGTGAACGATTGCCAAATGGCGCTGCTTCCAGAGCGGCTGGAGCGCTGAAAGGGAAGGGTGGAGTCCGAAGAAGCCGTCCAGGTCGAGGACCGCGTTACGGGGGATGTTGATGGAGGGGCGCATGGCATAGTAGGCGCGCTCGCCGTGCGGCACGACGATGTTGAGGCCGTCGGCTGCGCCGCGCTGGAAGATGACGACCAGGCGCTTGTTCTTAGGACCGAGCGACTCGACGGCGCATGCGGCGTGGGTGAGGAATGCAGGAATCGCGGCGGTTCCTACGACTGCGAGTCCACCGTTTTTTATAAATACCCGCCTGGTGATGGACATAAAATAGCTCCTAGCTCTTAGCTCCTAGCTTTTGGCTCTTCCACGTCGATGCCTCCCGCAATTTTGACCCAAACATCATCGCCCACCTGTAGCTAAGGGCTAAAAGCCAATTGCTGACAGCTATCTTCGTTGAAACTCTGGCGATCCTAACAGTAAGCCCTCGATCAGGCCGATATTTGGCGGCCGGGCTGGATCGTCCAGCTTACGGCGGCTGATCTTGGAATCTTGCAGGCGCGCGCTGATGACCTCGTGCGTTTGTTTGGAAACGTCTCCGGCCAGCAGACTGTTTTCCAGTACGGCCAAAGTTTGCTGCGGGTCGTTATTTTGCCCTGGATTTTGCCCTAGATTTTGTCCGGGCAGTCGCTCGGCATCCACTTGCACGCCTTTCACTTTTTCTGAGGTCAGCGCGAGGGCAAAGTTCATGCGGCCCAGCAGCGCGGAGGAATTGACCCAAGTATCCGCCTTCATGGAATAGCCGGTTGGCGGCTGCATGCCGTAGAGTGGCATTCCCATGTTCTGAAGCTGGCGCGCCATGGGCATAGCGTCGGTTACTTCGGCTCCGCCGGCTCGCAGAGCCGAAACCACGAATTCCAGCGGAGTTTTCACTTTGGCGCGATACGCGTCCGGCGCCCAGAATTCCGGGGAATCCAACATGGTCTTTAACACGTCGCGGATGTTGCCGTCTTTCTTCAAAAAAGTTTGGGCCATGCGATCCACCAAAGGTTGCGGCGGATCGTCGGAGACGAAGCGCATTGCCAACTTAGTGCACACGAATTTCGCGGTCGACGGATGATGAGCCAGAATGTGCAATACTTCCAGGCCTTCCTTCTCGCCTTTTGATTTGATGCGGTGGCCGAGCACGATCTTATCTCCGGGCTCATGGGTGCGCTCTTCGAAGGTGAAGCCGCCGCCTTGCCGGGGCTGCTTCAGGGTCCATCCGCTAAAGACGCGCGCTACCTCGGTGACGTCCGCTTGGGTGTAACCGCCGTTTACGCCTAGGGTGTGCAGTTCCATCAGTTCGCGGCCATAGTTTTCATTTAGGCCGTTGCGCTTGCCTTTGGATTGGCTGGTCTGCCTCTTGTTCCTGATCCGCTGCTTCGCTTGTTTGCTCGCCTGTTTGGGAATGCCGTTGGCGACGTTGGAATTTGGGCCCGCGCTCAGCCAGTTGTCGAGATAGAAGAGCATAGCTGGACTCTGCGCGGTCGCGACCAGCAAATCCTCAAATTTGCCCAGGGCGCGAGGGCGAATGACATCGCGCTCATAGCTGGTGAGCAGGTAGCGGTCGGCGCCCTTGCCGAGGAATACGTTGAAGTGGTTGAACCAGAAATCGGTCATCACTTCCTGCAGTTGGCGATCGGTGTAGATGGCCCGCAGCAATTTGCCTTCGACGAGTTCGTTGGTGACGACCTGTTGTGGGTAGTTGAGCGCCTCGATGGTTTCGCGCTGCCGCGGATTCATTCCTTCCAGAAACTCGTCGCGTTTGTCGCCTTGCAGAGAACTGGTCATGGCGCGCTGCTCTTCCGGCGACATCTTGAGCACCGCCTTCATACGCTGATCCGGTGGCAGGTCCAGGAGTTCCTCGGCCTTTTGCTCGGCCTCGATGCGTTCTTGCTGGCGGCGGGCGCGTTCGTCGTCCGCGACCTTCTCGACGCCGGCGATGGCGGTCTGCTGTTTGCGGTCTTCTTTGTCCTGGTAGCGATCCAGCTGCGCCTGATAAACGGCGCGCCTCAGGGGATCAGATGGAAGCGACTGCTTTCCATCGGCGACGGCCTTAATCATCTGCTCAGGCGGAAAGTTCTCGACAATCTCGCGAGTATCCATGTGCAGCGTGCGAAATGGAGAAAGCCGCGCGTCGAGCATGCTGTCGTCAATCTTGTCGGGATGAAGTTGCTGGTCGATCCACTTGTCTACACCGATGGCCATCACCTGATCAACGTCGCCGGGTCGCGGTCCGAATGTAAGCCGGTTCAAGACATGCACGGCCTGTTTTCTCTGGTCATCCTGCGGCGCGGCTGATTTATCTTTCTTCTTGCCGAGCGCCAGTTGGGCGGTGGCGAATGCCATCACCGAGAGCAGAAATACGAGGCCGGTTTGGATGCGTCCTGATTTCATGCGGACACAGGGAGGTCGTTAGAATTATGAACCCGGCGTGGGCAAAAAGTTGCTGGCAAGAGGGTTACGTGGTACCCGTGTCCTGAGCCCGGTTACGGCACGCCTAAAGGCGAGCCCTGATACGAATCGCTAGATTTTCAAACTGTCACCCGAGCAGTCTGCTTTGATGATGACTGAGGTGATGTCATCGTCCTGCAGGTCGCCTTGTACGAATGCCCGCGCCGCTTGATAAATCCCATCCGCGATGTTCAGGGCCGGATCGTGGTTGTGAGCTTGAACATAATCAAGGACACGATGGGTGCCGAATTGATGACCATCCGGCGTGGTTGACTCGGTGACGCCGTCAGTAAGGAAGACTGCGATCTCTCCGGGATCGAGGCGAGTTGCACGCTGTAGCGAAAACTTGCTTCCGGAAAACAGACCGAGCGGAGGGCCCGTGCTGTCCAGCGTACACTTCACCTTGCCTGAGTCGAGAAAGACAAAGCCGGGAACATGGCCGCCGCTGGCGTATGAGAGAGTCCGACTATCTGGATTCAATCGGGCCAGAAAGAGAGTGACGAAATGGCCGTGTTCGAGGTCCTTCAGCAGCATCTGATTGACTCGAGCCAAAATGTCATCCAGTTCCAACTGCAGGGCAGCGAAGCAGCGTACATAGGCGCGGGTGAGGGCCATGACCAGCGCGGAACTGAAGCCATGTCCTTTGGCATCGGCCACGGCGATCAAGAGCGAGCCGTCGGCCATGGAGATGAAGTCGAAGTAGTCTCCTCCGGTTTCGTCGGCGGGGCGGGCGGAGCCGGCAATGTCGAAGCCTGCAATTACTGGTGCGTCTGCATAGAAGTGTTGCTGCACATCGCGCGCGAGTTGCAGTTGAAACTCCTGCTCCTGCTTTTTTCTAAGCTCAGTGATGTCTTGCGAGACAGAAACGAAATGCGTCAGATGACCGGCTTCATCGCGCATGGATGTGATGGTCTGTTGCCCCCAATAAAGTTCGCCGGTCTTCTTGCGATTGATGACCATCCCTTTGAAGGGGAGTCCTTGAGCAAACTGCTCCCACATTTGGCGGTAGAATTCCGCATCGTGGAGACCCGACTTGAGAATTCGCGGGGTTTTTCCCAAGGCTTCGCCTCGACTGTACCCAGTCGTGGCCTCGAAGGCTGGATTCACGTACTGGATCACGCCCTGGGTATCAGTAAGTATCACGCTGTCGGCGGTCTGTTCGACAACCCGGGAAAGCAGAATGAAACTTTGGACGGCCTCGCGTCCCTGGGTGAAATCATGAAACAGCATCACTCCTCCGGAGATCGCTCCAGTCTGAGTCTTTGAGGGGCCACGCGTTTACTCGGATCCATTTTCCAGGACGCTGTTGAGAGTTGCGCAGGTAAATTAGCTCATCGACAACGTCTTGACCGCGAATGGCCCGAACCAAGGGAAGGCGGTCAGGTGGCAAGACCGAGATCTGGTCTGGAAGATACCATCCTTCGAGGAACGTACCGGTATCGGGTAGATCCTCGAGGATACCGATTCCTGCGATCCTTTCCGCGGCAGGATTGGAGAAAAGAAATCTACCCTCTTGATCCGCGACCACGACACCCCAGGGAAGGCTTTCGAAGATTAGCTGCAACGCGTCAGATTGTTGTGCCAGCGCTTCATATCTATCCTTGGTTGCGATTGCCATGGTCACCTCTTTCGTTTCGGGATTTCTGGTTGGTTGGCAAAGCGGTGGTTAAATCGTGTGCGCTGGATTGCATTACGATCGAACATAGGAAGGAATGGAAACCGACTGGTACGAGAGAAATATCGGCAGGTTCTCGCAGGAACTTTAGGGGGCAGTGAGACTTGCTTGATTCGCCGAATTGTGGTGCTAAAACCCGATGAAATAGGGCGGAACACAACGATGAGGCGTGAGATCTCTGACGAAGAAGGGAAAATCAGGGTAGATCGAAGGGATTCTGGCTAGGTCAGGAACAGCCGGCCGTGGCTCATTTTGTGTTGCAGGGCGGCGGCAAGTTGATCGACGTCGGCAGCGGCGATGTCGGCCCCCATGAGATCGTGCAGGAAAGGGGTGCGGTTACTGCCGACGGTGTCGCGGCGGACCTGGAGAAGCAAAGCGTGGACGGCACTGGGATCAAATTTTTGCGGAGTCAGGCGCACGATTTCATTCAAAGTGCTGCCCAGCGATAGGCGCTCGCGGTAAGGCCGCTCGCTGGTCATGGCATCGAAAGTGTCGGCCAGGCCCACGATGCGCACTTGTATGGGTACATCTTCGAGCAGTAATCCGTCGGGATAGCCTGAACCGTCGCTGCGCTCGTGATGCCAGCGCACAATCTCCGGGACGCGGGGCCAGGGAAACTGCACACCGCTGACGATCTGATGTCCGACGATGGTGTGGTCAGCCATTTCGCGGAATTCTTCGGCATCGAGAGAAGTGGGTTTGCCGAAGAGACGCTTATCCACGGCAACTTTTCCAATATCGTGCAGGTAACCGGCCGAGCGAAGCGCCTCAATCTCGCCGGGATCCATGCCCATGGCTTCGCCGATGGCGGAAGCATAGCGCCCGACGCGCAGTGAGTGTCCGTGAATGTTGATATGTTTTACGTCGATGGCGGTGGCAAAAGCTTCGAGCGCGTTGTCGTAGAAGCCGTGCAGGGACGCCATGAGGCGCAGGTTTTCCGAGACCCGCTGGGCCAGCGTCTGGGTGAGCGTGTGATTGTGAATGGCGAGAGCCACGTAGTGCGAGAGCAAATCCAGGGCCTCGAGTTCGCCGGAATCGTAAAGGCCGTCCCCGTCGCGGCGGCCGAGGGCGATGATGCCAACCAGTTTGCTGCCGACTTTCAAAGGAACGATGCACTTAAAAAGCTCCGGCGCGACATTCCCATTGGCGCTTATGTAAACATCGTAAGAACCGGAGTCCAGAATCACTGGTTCGCGGGACGAGATGAGGGCGTGAACGTGTCTGGGCAAGAGTGGTACGACCGCAGGCTCCGGCATTAAGGCGAACCCGTCGGCGGCAATGGAGGTGAGCAGAGAGGGTTTGTCGCTATAGGTGAAAATTGCGCCTTCGCGAGCGCTCCCCGCCTCGAGAGACGCGGACAGCATAGCGCGCGCGGTCTGCGGAAAGTCACGCTCCGCGGTCATCTCCGGGCCCAGATCGGAGAGCGCTTCGACCGTTCGCAGAAGGCGCCGAAAATTGTCTTTTTGCAATGCCACGCGCTGGGGAAAGGAAAAAACCAGAGCAGAAAAAGAGTAACACGCACGTGGTTATCAAACTTGTTAGTTAGTTTGGTGCGCAACTGGGCAAGGAGAGCGGCGCCAAAGAGACTTGCGGTCACATCGGCGTGGTACTAAAGCTTTCTAAAGGAGGCCGGGGGGCCCGCCCGGCTGGACGGGCGAGACCTCCGTCCTTCATCAAGGAGTCGACGACGTGTTGTTCCGCGAATAGCCTTGAATGTCATTTCTTTCGCCGGGCTTGAAGTCTGTTTCTTCCACCGAAAGAACAGTTCCGAATAAGTAGCGGTGATGTAATGACTGCGCTGGATCTGTAGGAGCTGAGCGGTTCGATCAATCCAGCGCGACGGGCCTTCGATCTCGCCGAAGTTGCCGATTGGAGTTTCGTCTACGACCACATTCCCTTTGCCATCACTCCACTCGGCGCGGAACTTCTCGTAGCGAAAGCTCGGGGTGAATCCCAGGGCGCGCAGAATGGATTCCATCTTTGCGCCGTCGGCGATCTTGGTTTCAGTCTCCGCGCGAGTTTTGTGAGGTCCTGACTTGCCTTTGGCTTTGTGGGTCAGCACCCACTCGGTTCCGTACTTGCGCAATCGAAGCAGTTCGCCGCGTTTGCGTAGGTCGTTGCCAGGCAAATCGTAGAGCGTGTTCATTTCGTGGGTGCGAGGCGTAACCAACTGAAAGCCGGATTTTCGCAGCCGTTGATTAAGCGCCCGTACATCGTCGACGCGAAACTTGATTTCGATTTCATTATGCGAGGCCATGGGAAGCAGTATAGAAGGCTTCGGGCTTCGGGCTTCAGGATTGGGGCTTGTTTCTACGCGAAGGTTGGCAGTTTTACGAGGTCACTTGGGGGCACAGGCTCCAGCGGTTGGCCGGCTTTCTTCCACGCTGCCACTCCGCCTACGATGACGAAGGCGTTGAATCCTTGTTCTCGCAGTTGCAGCGCCACCCGGGCGCTGGTGGCCTCGCGGGCTCAAGTACAGTAGAGGTAGATGTCCTTGTCTTTGGGAATAGCCTTGAGTTCCTCGGAAAGGTTGTTGGGTTCAATGCGCATGGATCCCTTGATGCGTTCCGCGTGGGGATCGTAATAACCGTGACTGCGGACGTCGAGGATCAGGATTTTTTCTTTTTCCTCCGATTGCAGCTTGTGCGCCAGTTCCTCCACTTGCACTCGCGGGACCACGCGGTAGACTTTGTTCTTGTGGTAAAGCCAGAAACGGTAAGCGGTGTACGCGACTGCCGCCACAAAGAGCACTTCTCCAAACACGTGGCTGGCAGTTTGGAATCCGCGCGTGAGTGCGGCCAGAAAATCACGGAAGACAAATCCCAGGCCGCCATACGCCAGGATGTACAGGGAGGCACCGGCGGCGTCGAACCGGAAGAATTGCAAGGGAGGCATGCGCATGCTGCCGGCCAGGGGCGGAGCCATGGTGTTGACGCCGGGAATGAACTTGGCGATTAACAGCGTAGTCTTACCGCGCTTATAGAAGGACTCAGCTGAGCGCAGGACGCAGGACTCGGGATTCACCGACAGCCGGCAGAGAAGACCAAGCAGGCCCCAGCCCATGTAGCCGCCGAGAATGAACAGTAGCGTGTCGCCAATGAGCATGGCTGTGATGGCGACAGCGAGGGCTTTTGGCAGGCTCAAGCTGTGTGCCGCCGCAGCGGCGCCGCCAGCAACCAGCGCCAATGCGGCGGGAACCGGCAGTCCGATGGCCTCGGCCAGCACGACTGCGAAGATTAGAAGGTACCCGTGATGCGCGATCAGTACAAACAGGTTATTCATCGACTCGGCGCGTTAGACTGAACTATTAGATAGACCGCCAGATCACCGGGATTCAAAGTCACAGAGAGGAAACAATAATCGACATGCTGGCAAAAACCAAATCCATCCGCCGCCATATTAATGTGTCTGGTCGCAAAGGTCAGTTGCCATTCAGTGACGCCGTGCTTGTGGGCGACACGCTTTACCTGTCCGGACGCATTGGTCTTGACCCGGCGACGGGCGTGGCTCCGGACGATGTCGACGCTGAGCTTCGTCTGCTATTCGACGGCTTCAAGTCTGTGCTCAGCGAGGCGGATATGAGCATGGACGATCTGGTGTGGGTGCAGGTGTACTCGCCGGATATTTCCCTCTGGGAACGCTTCAACGCGGCTTATGTGAAGCGCTTCTCGAAAGAGCTTCCGGCGCGGGCCTTTATCGGTTCGGGGCCTTTGCTGAAAGGCGGGAGGTTCGAGATGCTGGGGGTGGCGGTTAGAAGATCTTGAGCTACTTTTCTCTTGCCACCACAAATTCCGGGGCCCATAACAAGGCTCGCTTGATTTCGCTGTCGGGGAAACCGCAGATCGCATTTCGGGCCAGCGCAGCGTACTGCATGGCGCGAGCATTGGCAGCCTCGACGGAACCGTAGCGATTGAGAATCGCGAGGATTTCGCCATGAGTCACGCCATCGAATGCTCGTTCGCGCACCACCTTGTCGATGCGTTGTCGCTCCCGCAACGTGCAGCGTTCGAGAGCATGGATCACGGCCATGGTCACCTTACCTTCACGCAGATCGCTGGCGACCGGCTTGCCCAGCACGTTCTCCGAGGCGGTCAGGTCGAGGACGTCATCCACAATCTGGAACGCCATGCCGAGATCGCGGCCGTACTGCGCCAGGTTCTCTTCCTGTTCTGGAGTCGCCCCACCCAGAATTGCGCCAATCCGCATACATACGGAGAATAGACACGCGGTCTTGCGGAAGATCAGATCGAAGTGCTCGTCTGAGGAAATCAGCTTACCCAGTTTCTCCATTTGCAGGAGTTCGCCTTCGACCATCTGCTGGGTCAGGTCGATGAGCGTGTCCAGAATGCGGAAATTGCGTTCCTGTACCGCGATCTTGAAAGCCTGCATGTAGAGCCAATCGCCGGCCAGCACGCACTTGGAGTTTCCCCATTGCGTGTTGGCGGCGGGACGGCCCCGCCGGGTCAGGGCTTCGTCGATGATGTCATCGTGAACCAGCGTGGCCGTGTGAATGATTTCCACGACCGCGCCCAGTTTGATGGCGCCGCGTCCTGGGTAATTGAACAGCTTGGCAGACAGCAGCAGCAGCATGGGACGAATACGCTTGCCTCCGCCGCTGCGCAGATACTCGCCGATCTCGGTGATCGCCTCCACGCCGGAGACGGTGTCCCGCCCGAACTCGCGCTCAATTGCGGAAAGATCGCCGCGCAGCAACTCGAAAATTTCTTTCCCGTTGATGGCTGCCTGCGTGCTCAATCGGTTCGTCCCCAAGTCCGAAGCCTCAACCCGTAGAATCGAAGAAATTCTAATTTGTTCTGTAGTTCGTAAACTGCGTATCGATGCCAAAATCCTGCCCGCGGAGGAGCGCAATAATCTCCTGCAGCGCGTCCCGATCTTTCCCGCTCACGCGTACCAGGTCTCCCTGAATCGAAGCGTTCACTTTCTTCTTGGAATCCTTGATGACCTTCACGATCTGGCGCGCCTTCTCAATCGGGATGCCCTGCTGCATGGTGATCTTCTGTTTTACCGTGCCTCCAGCGGCCGGCTCCACGGGGCCGTAGGTGAGTCCTTTGAGAGAGACGCCGCGTTTCACCAGTTTCTGCTGAAAGATTTCAGTGACGGCTTTCAGTTTGTATTCGTCAATCGAATGCAGATTGATGGCCTCCTTGCCCTCGAGTTCGATATTGGACTTCGAATCTTTCAGATCGAAACGGGTGTGGATTTCCTTCAGCGCCTGTTGCATGGCATTCGAGACTTCTTGCAGGTCGAGCTTGCTCACAATGTCAAAAGTGTTTTCTGGCATGATCGTTCGCTCTAATCAATAGATTAAGTAGTTTACCGGAAAGATGCTCTAACAAGCTAAATGGAGTTGGCCTTTTCGTGAAGCGAAAAGAAGCGATAGAAGTTTTTCGCGGTCTGCAAACCGACGTCTTCCGTCGAAAGCCCACGCAATTCGCCCACCTGCCGCGCTACTTCTTTCACAAACGCGGGCTCGTTGCGCTTGCCGCGGTGCGGTACGGGCGCGAGAAATGGTGAGTCCGTTTCAATCAGCATACGGTCGAGAGGGGCTTGTTTGGCGGCTTCGCGAATCTGCTGCGCTTTGGGGAAGGTGACGTTTCCAGCGAAAGAAATCATGAATCCCATATCGAGGGCCTGCTGAGCGTGCGCCCAGGTTCCGGTGAAGCAGTGCAGAATGCCTCCCAGCCCGCTTGACGCCCAGTGTTCATGTAAGAGTTTGAGGCAGTCCTGCCAGGCATCTTCGCTGCGATCAGAGGGGCGGCAGTGGATCACGATCGGCAGCTTAGCTAATTGCGCCAGTTGCAGTTGCTTCAAAAATACTTGCTGTTGCACATCCCGCGGGGAATGATCATAGAAATAGTCGAGCCCGATCTCGCCCCAGGCAATGACTTTGGGCCGCTTGGCCAATTGCGCTAGCTCTTCGAAGTCGGCATCGCTGGCGAGTTTGGCCTCGTGAGGATGAATTCCGATGGTCGCATACAGGAACTCGTTCTGATCGGCGAGTTGGATAGCGCAGTCGAGAGACCCTGGCCCGGTTCCGCTTCCGATGGCGAGAATGGTTTCAATTCCCGCGTCCTGGGCGCGCTGCAGCATGGCGGAGCGGTCGTTGTTGAACTGCTCCATCTCGAGATGTGCGTGGGAATCGACGAAGATCGGTCGTTGGTCGTTGGTCATCGGTCGTTAGGTGCGACTCGTGTGGTGACGGGCGACTCGCCCGTCCAGGTCGAATGTCCGGATCGAGAAGTTATCTTCACTTCAATCTCGTCCCCACCGGTACCTCTTCCAAAAAGCCCGCCAGCACAGCCTTCCCGCCCTCCGTCGACGCAGCCACAATCATCCCGTTCGATTCCAGTCCGCGGAGTTTCCGAGGCGCCAGGTTGGCCACAATTACTACTTTCCTACCGATCAACAACTCCGGCGCATACGATTCGGCGATTCCAGCCACGACCTGTCGAACCTCCGTTCCCAAATCGACCTCCAAGCGGAGTAGTTTATCCGCGCCTTTGACTTTCTCAGCGGCTTTGACTTGGCCCACGCGCAACTCGACTTTCGCGAAATCATCGATGCTGATCTTGCCATCGGGCACAGTGACGGCAGACTTCCCCGCCAGTGCCGCGGCAGCCTGCGTGGCGACGGGAGATGCTGCTGTCGCTTGTAGTGACGCATCAGGTTGCGCTGGGGTTGTGCTCGGTCCGCTTCGTTGCTCTTCTTCCATCTTCTGCATCCTTTCAATTGCGCTCTTGTCGGCGCGGGGGAATACGGGCTCGACATTGCCCAACTTAGTGCCCAGTTGGAGTTGTCCCCACTTCAACTCCGAAAGCGGAAACTTGCGAATATCGCCCAACCCGAGTTGCGACCAGATCTTCGAAGTCGCATCGGGGATTACCGGGTGCGCCAGCGCGGTGACAATGCGTAGCGCTTCAGCGCTGGTGTACAGAATTGTCGCCAGCCGCGAGCGGCTTTCCTCATCCTGCTTTTCGCCCAGCGCCCAAGGTTCATTTTCGACAATATATTTATCGACTGCGGCAATCAGGCCCCAGGCTACTTCGAGAGCTCGTGAGAACTGGTATTGATCAAAGAACGCACTATATTCGGCGATCACCTTGCGCGCATTTTCAGCGATAGCATTGTCTCCCGCCCTTTGCGAGACCGCAGCCGAGGGATACGGCACTTCGCCCCGAAAATATCGTGTGATCATGGTCAGGGTGCGGCTGGCGAGGTTGCCAAGTCCGTTCGCTAGGTCCGCGTTATAACGCTGCACCAACGCGTCGAAGGAAAAAGATCCGTCCTGACCGAAGACGACTTCCCGCAGCAGAAAGTAGCGCAGCGCGTCGGCGCCCAGCACATCGAGAATGGTTTCAGTGCGCACGATGTTCCCGCGCGACTTCGACATTTTGTTTTCTTCGAACAGCAGCCAGCCGTGCGCCATGATGCCCTTGGGCAGAGGAAGCTCCGCCGCCATAAGAAATGCGGGCCAATACACGCAGTGGAAGCGAACAATTTCTTTGCCGATCATGTGCAGGTCGGCTGGCCAGTATTTCTGGAACGCTTCCTGGGCGCCCTTGTGAGACGATCCGTAGCCGATGGCCGTGATGTAGTTGGCCAGCGCGTCCAGCCAAACGTAGATCACGTGCTTGGGATCGTCGGGAACCGGAATGCCCCAGGAAAACGTCGAGCGGCTGATGGAGAGATCCCGCAGGCCGGAGCGCACGAACGACATCACCTCATTCCGCCTGGTCTCGGGGCGAATGAACTCCGGTTGCTCTGTGTAAAGCTGCAGTAGCTTGTCCGCGAACGCAGAAAGCTTGAAGAAATAATTTTCTTCCTTCACTGTTTCCGTCGCGCGACCGCACTCCGGGCAAGGGGCGCCAGGTCCGACGGCATCCACGTAGAGTTCGTCAAACACACAATATTGGCCGGTGTAAGTGCCCTTGTAGATGTGGCCGTTGTCGCGAATGCGCCGAAAAAGTTCCTGCACTCGCTTCTTGTGGCGTTCCTCGGTGGTGCGGATGAAGTCGTCGTTGGTGATTCCCATCCGCTGCCACAGTGTCCGGAACTGTGCGGAAACTTCATCGGTGAATTCTTGCGGCGTTTTGCCTGCAGCCTGGGCCGCACGTTCAATCTTTTGTCCGTGCTCGTCGGTACCAGTGAGGAAAAACGTGTCCGCGCCCAGCATGCGCTGCCGCCGTGCGATTGCGTCGCAGGCAATCGTGGTGTAAGCGTGGCCTATGTGCGGCCGCGCATTCACGTAGTAAATCGGAGTCGTGATGTAGAACTTTTTGTTCATTCGCGCACTTCTAAACAACAGGAAGGATCTGTTCTTAGGGTTTTCCTTTGTGAACCTTCGTGTCCTTTGTGGTAGATGATTTTTTCAGCGTTGGCCGTTTAAGTAAAGTTGCAGCGCCTCCTGCATCACGCTCTTTAGCGGCACGCGGCGCTCAGTTGCGATGCGGCGGCAATCCTCATATTCCGGGGCATAGTTGGTTACCGTGCCATTCATGCTGGCGACCTTGAGCCGTACATCGCCCCAGCGGGTTGTCACGGTCACCCATTCACGGGCGAGGGCTTGACGCTTTTCCTCGCGTTGGCGAACCCCCAAAGTCGTGGTTTCGGTGAAAATCAGATGGGTCAATTTTGCCACGTCGCCGGTCCTGCACAAAACCGTCAGCAGCATTCCCGGACGATTCTTCTTCATCTGCACGGGCATGCCAAAAGCATCCAGCGCGCCTTCCTCAAGCAAGCGATCCATGACATAACCGAAGACTTGCGGATTCAGATCGTCGATATTGGCTTCGAGCACCGTAATCATGTCCTGGGGGATGCCGGACGAAACTTCGTCCTGCGACTCGCCGATGGTGAGTCGCACGACGTTCGCATGCCCCTCAAAGTTACGGGTCCCCGCTCCATAGCCTACTTTTTCCACCTTCATTCGCGGAAAGGGCGCGAATCGCTTTGCCAGCGTCTTCGCGATCGCAGCTCCGGTGGGCGTGACCAGTTCAGCTTGAATGCCGGACGAGTAGACAGGCGCATCTTTCAACAATTCAAGGGTTGCCGGCGCCGGCACCGGTAAGGTTCCGTGGGCGCAATTCACCGTGCCTCCGCCCACATTCAGGGGCGAACAGATAATTTCATCGACGCCGAGACATTCAGCGCCTACCGCGGCGCAGACAATATCCACCATCGCATCCACTGCGCCTAGTTCGTGAAAATGGATCTCGTCGATCGTAGTGTCGTGGATCTTAGCTTCTGCCACGCCCAGCGCTTCAAAAATCGTGTTCGCGTTTTTCTTTGCAACTTCGCTGATGCCTGAATTGCGGATGATGTCGTGAATTTCATTCAGTCCGCGGCCATGCTCATGGGAAGCTGGCTGCGGGGATATGGCTTCAGCTCCCGAGGCGGTTGTACTCGGCAAGGCATAATTGTGTTCGAGCAGCGCAACCGGCTGCGGTTCGTGACTATGAGCGTGGGCTTGTCCATGTCCATGTCTATGTCCATGGTCGTGGCGCGAATGTCCCGATTGCTGCGCTTTCTGTTCCCAGTACATCTCACGTGGCAAGTCCTTTTCACCGTGGGAATAAACATCCACCTTGGTCGCGCTTATGCCGTTGCGCTTGACGCGAGAAATATCGAGCCTCGCCCCGATGTTCAGCGCCGCAACCGTTTGTTTCAAGACTTGCTCCGGCACTCCGGCATCGACCAGCGCGCCCACGAACATGTCGCCGCTGATGCCAGAAAAACAATCGAGGTAGGCTATGCGCATAAGACTTATCGTTGGTGCTTGGCCATTGGTCGTTACGACCCACGACCCACGACTGATTTTCATCATAGGGAAGCGTACACATGCCGTCAAACCGCTGACGCGCGCGCCCTCTGCTACAATCACTGTTTTCCATCACACCTAGAGGCACTCTTGTATCGTTATCTGGAACGCCGGCTTGCCCAGCAAATACGCGAGCTTTTGCGGCGCAGCTACGGTCTCGACTTGCCGAAGATCGTTATCGAGCAGCCGCCTCGCGTGGAACTTGGCGAATATGCGCTGCCCCTTGCCTTTGAGTTGGCCAAGAAGCTGCGCAAGCCACCCCGGAAGATTGCCGAAGAGATCGTTGCGGCCATTGGACCGATCGAGGGGTTTGAGAAGCTGGAGCTTGCCGGAGCTGGATACATCAATGCCCGGGTTAAGCGCGAGCTTCTCGCCAGTGCGCTCGCCGCCGATGAGAATCCGAAGACAGACATTCCACCCGGCAAGGTTCTGGTCGAGCACTCCAGCATTAATCCGAACAAGGCCGCGCACATCGGACATCTGCGCAATGCCATTCTCGGCGACACCTTTGTTCGTCTGCTGCATTTTGCGGGCAGGGAAGTGGATGTCCAGAATTACATCGACAATACCGGCGTGCAAGTTGCAGATGTGATTGTGGGATTCTTGCATCTGGAGAAGAAGTCGCGCACCGAAATCGAAGAACTTACCAGGCAGCCGCGTTTCGATTACTACTGTTGGGATTTGTACGCGCAAGTTTCGCGCTGGTACGACGAGGACCAGCACAACCGCGATGCGCGCCATCAAGTGCTGCATGCGCTCGAGGAAGGTGGAAACGAGACGGCAGCAGTTGCTGACTTGATCTCAATTGCCGTGCTGCGACGCCATCTCGAAACCATGGACCGGTTGGACATTGAGTACGACTTCCTGCCCCGCGAGAGTGAAATACTTCATTTGCACTTCTGGGATGCGGCTTTCACCAAACTTAAGGATGGCGGTGTGCTTTTCTTCGAGACGGAAGGTAAGAATAAGGGCTGTTGGGTGATGCGGCGACCCAAAACCACCAGCGCCCAGGCCACAGACGGCACGGAGGACATACAGAAAGTCGAAATCAAATCGAAGGACCTGCTCGTCGATACGTATGTTTCAAAAGGTCCAGAGAATGGTGCTGTCCGCATCACGCATATCCCGACTGGAACTGTGGCGAGCTCGGAGAGTCAGGGCTCACCGGAGAAAAATCGCGAATACGCCATGAACCTTTTGCGTTCCCGGCTCGGTGAAATGGAAAGCCAGAAAGTTATCGTCCGCTCGAACGGGACCGTCGGCTATGTCGGCAAAGACATCGCCTATCACTTGTGGAAGTTCGGCTTACTGGGGCGCGATTTCGGATATCGCAGGTTCTATCGCTATCCCAACGCGCGTGACTGCTGGATTTCGACGACCAACGGCGAGCCGGATCATCCGCATTTCGGCGATGTGGCTGAGATTTATAACGTGATCGATGCCCGGCAAGCGGAAGCCCAGAACACCGTGGTTGAAGCGCTGCGCGGACTTGGCTACAACCAGCAAGCGGATCATTACACGCATTTTTCTTATGAGATGGTCGCGCTTACCCCACGCTGCGCGGCCGAGCTGGGTTACCAATTGTCCGACGAGGACAAAACCCGTTCCTATATTGAGGTTTCGGGGCGCAAGGGCTTCGGGGTGAAGGCCGACGATCTTATTGATACGCTAATCGCTGCGGCGAAAAAGGAAGTCGATACGCGCCACCCACAACTGAGCGAGGCCGAACGCGCAAGCATCGCGACCCAGATTGCGGTGGGCGCGCTGCGCTATTTCATGTTGAAGTTCACCAAGCCTTCTGTGATTGCATTCGACTTCAAGGAGGCGCTGAGTTTTGAAGGTGAGACCGGGCCTTACGGACAGTATGCGGTAGTTCGTGCAAGCAACATCTTTCGCAAGGGTGGACTCGATCCGGACATTTTCTGCAAAGAGGCGGCTAGCTACGTCTCTAAAGACGACTTTGCGAAGTCTCTGAATGGCGCGGATGGAAACGAAATCTGGGAGCTGTGGCTGGCGTCTTCGAAGACGTCTTATGTGATCGATCAGTGCATCGCGACTACCGAGCCAGCTTACTTAGCCAAGCACGTGTTTCAGTTGGCACAACTGTTCAATGCTTTCTATCACCGGCACCCAATCCTCGCTGAGCAGGACGAGGGCCGGAAGAGGTTTCTACTCGTGACGGTCGCGGTGGTGCGTCGCGAACTGATCCGGACTTTGGCGGTGATGGGAATCACTGTGCCGTCAGCCATGTAAGAGGGCGGGCGAGCCGCCCGCCACCACACGGGTCTCCGTCTGTTCTAGTTGTTAAATTCTCTGGCAAACTCCACCAAGCTTCGCACTGCGATTCCCGATGGACCCTTGGCAATCCAGGGCTTGTTCTCCTCCATCCATGCGGTGCCGGCGATGTCGAGGTGCAGCCATGGCGTGTCCTCGGCAAACTCTTTGAGGAACATCGCGGCATTTACAGCGCCGCCCCAGCGGCCGCCGGAGTTGACGATATCGGCAATATTCGAGCGGATATTTTCTTTGTATTCGTCGTCGAGCGGGAGGCGCCAGAACTTCTCGCCGGCTTTTTCCAGGGCGCGACTGAAGCGTTCATACATCTTTTCGTCGTTGGCGAAGACCCCTGCGTTCACATAGCCGAGTGCGACCACAACCGCGCCGGTAAGCGTGGCCGCGTCGATCAGGTGCGTACAACCTAGCTGGCGGGCATAGCAAAGGCCATCGGCGAGCACCAGCCGGCCTTCGGCGTCAGTATTGATAATCTCGATCGACTTGCCGGACATGGCGATCTGTATGTCGCCCGGCTTCTGAGCTTTGCCCGAGGGCATGTTTTCAGTGGCGCAGATAATGGCCGTGACCCGGACCCTGGGCTTGAGCAAAGCGATGGCTCGCATGGCGCCGATCATGGCAGCTGCGCCAGCCATGTCATACTTCATTTTTTCCATGCCGTCGGCGGGTTTGATGGAGATGCCGCCGGTGTCAAACGTAACTCCCTTCCCCACCAGACCCAGCACAGGAGTCGACGGCGCGTCCGCAGGATCGTAGCGCAATACGATCAGCGCGGGAGGTTCGTCCGATCCTTGGGCCACGCCCCAGAAGGCACCCATTTTGAGTTCTTTGAGTTTGTCGGCGCCGTACACTTCGACCTTCAAACCGACATCTTGCGCCATTTTGCGGGCGCGTTCCGCCAGGATGGTTGGAGTCATGCGGTTGCTGGGCTCGTTCACCAGTTCGCGAGTGAAATTTTGCGATTCACCAACGATGCGGGCATCGTCCATCGCCTTTTGGAGCCGGGTCTGGTCGCCGCGCGCAACCACCGTCACCGCGTCAATCTTCTGATCCTTGCGGTCGCTCTTGTAGGTATCGGGATCGAAGTTACCCACGAAAGCCCCTTCCACAATGGCCGTCACGGCTTCGTCGGTCTTCGTGCTCTCGGGAGCCAGAAAAGCGAAGCTGCGAATCCCCTTGGGCTTGAGAAAGCGGACTACGGCGCCGGCCAGCTTACGCAAGTCGGAGGCGGTAAAGTTCTTAGCCTTGCCGCCGCCCAGCAGCAGGAGGCGTTTTGCTTTCAACTTTGCGGGACGATGAAGCAGAGTGGTTTCAAATATCTTGGCGGTAACTTCGCCGGTGGCCGTCACCTCAGCCGCGACCTCTTTTATGGAGCTGTCACTGGCTTCCACCCTGACTTCGTTCTTGTCTTTTGAGCCGTAATCGAGAACCACCACGGCCAGGCATTCGGTTTCAACTTCTGCGGGATTGGCTAAAGAAAGGTTAGTCTTCATAATTTGTGTGATCCAGTATCGTCGGCGGCAGGGCAAAAGTGCAAGGGTCTAGCGCTCTCCATCGCAGTGGGTCTAATACCAAACTCCTGTGCCGGCGGTGCTGATCGCTCCTGAGGCTTGGAGTTCGAGGCGTTCGTTTTTGGATGTCGAGCATCTTATAAAGTAGATTATTTCAACCGAGGTCTAGATGGTTTTGAAAGGAGAAGCCATGAAGAGATATTCCCTCATGCTTTGGGTGCTGATTGCAATTACCACCCTCTTGGCTGGTGTGCAACTAATGGCGGGTCAGGAGAACTCGTCTGCGGCGGCCGGGGGCGGCGTTAATCTGGTGGTGACAGTGGAAGCCCGTCACGGCTCGAATGCTCCCGACGTCACTCGCGACGATGTGATGGTGTATGAAGGTCGCGACCGGGATCGGGTGACCGGTTGGCTGCCTCTGCAGGGAGATCATGCGGGACTGGAATTGTTCATTCTGCTGGACGATTCATCGAGCGTCAGCCTGGGCTCACAACTGGAAGATATACGCCAGTTCATCAGTGCCCAGCCGGCGACTACGAAAATCGGGATCGCCTACATGCAGAATGGCATTGCACAAGTCTTGCAGAATCTCACCAACGACCACACGCTAGCCGCGAAGGCCTTGCGTCTCCCGATGGGGAGCCCAGGCGCCAACGCAAGTCCGTATTTTTCGCTGGGTGATTTGATTAAGCGGTGGCCTGCAAGTGACGAACGCCGCGAGGTTCTAATGATCACCGATGGCATCGACCGGTACTGGGGCAGCGCTCCGGACAACCCTTATGTCGACTCGGTGATTGAACAAGCCCAAAAAGCTGGGGTCATCGTTTATAGCATTTACACCCCAGGAATGGGACACTACGGCCACAGTTATTGGCGGACCTACTGGGGGCAGAATTTCCTCTCCCAGCTTTCCGACGAGGCTGGTGGCGAGAGTTATTACCTGATTGGTTCCGCTCCGCCGGTCACGTTCGCCCCTTATCTGGAGGACATGGCGAAAAAGCTGGGGCATCAGTACCTGTTGACGTTTATTCCCAAGCCGCAAAAGAAAGCTGGAATGCAGCGAGTGAAGGTTCAGACCGAGGTGCCGAATGCCGAACTGGTGAGCGCCGACAGAGTCTACGTTCCTGCTACACCGCAGTAACGCAGATTTTGGCTGACCTATTCGCCGGCCGCCTGGGAATATCTGCGGAAGAAACTATTCTGCTTCCACTGCGGCCGGCCAGGGTCCTGCGCGACTGAGACCATGAGCCCGCGAACCACTTCTTCGTAGAGTGCGGCGGCCGATAGATCCACCGGCTGATTCAAGTCGTCGGAAGGCGCGTGGTAGCGCTGGGTAAGCCAGTCTTTGAAAATTTTCTGCTCGGGAGAACCGGGCGCGGCTCCGACTCCCATCGCCAGAGCCGGAATTCCGTGGCGAATGAAGTTGTATTGATCGCTGCGGATAAAAATATTCCGCTGCGGCTCTGGATCCGCTTGCACGGTGATGCCGTGCGCCTCAGCGACTTCCCGGGCCATATCCCCGAGATCGGACTCCGCCAGCCCGAACACGGTAAGAATCTTCAGCGGAACGATGGGCAGAAACATGTCTACGTTAATATCCGCCACCATCGACTTCGGATCAACGGTGGGATGCGCAGTGAAATACTTTGAACCCAGCAATCCTTTCTCTTCTCCGGTAACAAATAGAAACAGCAACGAACGCTTGAGTTTTTCCGGTGATTTTTTCAGCGAAGCGGCAACGTCCATCAGCAAAGCACTTCCAGCCGCGTTATCCATGGCTCCGTTGTAGATGCGATCGCCATTGATGGGCTCGCCGATGCCGATATGATCGATGTGCGCTGACAGCACAACGTATTCATTCTTTAGTTCCGGATCATTCCCCGGGAGTTTTGCGATCACGTTGGCCGACTCCAGATCTTCTCTCTCCAGCTTTGCTTTCGCTTTGATCGAAGCAGCCAGCGGAAATCGTGGAAGTTGTTTCCGGTCCTTGGCTATGGTCAAAAGCTCGTCGAAACTGTGGCCGGAGCCCGCGAAAAGCTTTCCCGCACTCGCCGGATTGAAATACAAGGCAAGCTTCTCGCCTTCAGTTTCGTTGAATTCAGGATCAGCTAAAGCCATGCTGGGATGGGTGCGGCTCAGCGACATACGAGACCATGGAATATCCATGGACGCTGGGTTGGCGATGCCAATCATCCCGACCGCTCCGACGCTGTGGAGGGTTTTCCAGCGTTCAGCGGCAGATTGATAATGAGATGCCAGAGGTCCCGGAATGTCGGCGGGCGAACCGTTCAGAATCACAGCCACTTTGCCATTCAGATCGAGACCGGAAAAGTCGTCATAGTTTTTCTCGGGAATGCGCAATCCGTATCCGACGAAGACCAACGGCGCTTCCAGTTCGGGCGCAAGATCGACGCGGGTACTAAAGAATGCATCTTCACCGAGAGTGAGGGGTTCAACTTTACCGTCACGGACCAGAGCTATGCTGGAATCCTTTTCGATGATCTGGCGGGATTGGAATTTCACCGTTTGGTAGTAGCCGTCGATCCCCGCCGGCTGAAGGCCCGCTTGCTTCAATTGATCGACAATGTAAGCCTCGGCCCGTCGCAGACCTGCGCTGCCGGTCTCGCGGCCTTCCATGTTGTCGTCGGCGAGAACCTTGACGTAGTCCCACCAGGTCTTACCGTCGAAGTGGTTGGATGCTGTCTGTTCTGAGAACGCACATATCGCAACCAGCAAACTCGCGACGAGCAGAAGCTTTTTCTTCATAGTCAAATTCCTCCGGGCCACCTTTTTGTCCTTTGTGGTTCTAGCATTTGAACTTCATTACCACAAAATCTCACCAGACCCTGCACTGATTAGCCCGCACCATGGGCGCGCCTTTCTTGCAGGAAAATGCTTCCTGAAACTCGGGCATATTGGAGACGACATTGTTGACCCGGTATTTCGGGATCGAGTGCGGATTCGTCAGCACCACGGTGCGCATGAGTTCGGGACGATACTGCTGGCACCACTCGTTGGCGTAAGACAAAAAGAACTTCTGCCGCGGTGTCCAGCCATCGGCGTCTTTGGCATCGACGGACTTGTTTTCCGCTTGGAGCTTGTTGGTGAGCGCCATAAAGGCCAGTCGCAGGCCGCCGTTGTCGGCTGTGTCCTCGCCCTGCGTCAAGTGGCCGTTCTGTTTGACTCCAGCCTCGGGTATTTCTTCCGTGTATTCGTCGGCGATGCATTCTCCACGCTGTTCGTAGGCTTTCGCATCCGCCGGCGTCCACCAGTCGCGAAGATTTCCCTGGGCGTCGAACTTGCGGCCTTGATCGTCGAAGCCGTGCGTGATCTCGTGTCCCATCACCATTCCGATGGCGCCGTAGTTCACCGCATCTTCCATATTGCTGTCGAAAAATGGTGGTTGCAATATCCCGGCAGGGAAGTTGATGGTATTCAGTTGTGGGTCGTAGTAGGCGTTGATGGTGGGCGGCGTCATGCCCCACTCCGCGCGGTCGACGGGTTTGCCAATCTTAGCCAGTTGGCGATGAAACTCAAACGCCGTAGCCTGGTGAACATTGTCCAGATAGCTACTAGGAATGATTTTCACCGACGAGTAATCGCGCCAGTGATCGGGATACCCGATCTTGTCTTCGATGGCGTGCAGCTTGGTTTTCGCCTGCTCCTTTGTTGCCGGCTGCATCCAATCAAGGCCGGTTATGTCCTGGTCGAGTGCGTGTTCGACGTCATGAACCAGCGCCACCGTGCGCTGCTTGCTCTCCAGTGGAAATGCTGCGGCTACGTACGCCTGCCCCAGGGCCATTCCGAGATCTCGGTCGGCCGCCCGCACGCAGCGCCGCCAACGAGGCAGTTGCTCTTTTGCTCCGAGCAACGTGTGGGAATAAAAATTCCAATTCTCGTCAACCAAAGCTTTGCTCAAATACGGCGCCGAAGCGTGCACCAGGTGCCAGCGCAAATACACCTTCCAATCATCCACCGAATGCTGTTGGATAAGTGGATCAAGGCTGCGGAAGAATTGGGGTGAGGACACAATGTAGTGCGGCGAAGAAGGCGGAGCCGCGACGACCTCGATGTAGTGCTTCCAATCGAACGAAGGAGTCAGTGCCTGTACCTGCTCCAGGCTCATCTTGTTATTCAGGTTTTTGGGATCGCGACGCGCCACATTGTCCATCTGGGCCTGCGCCATGGCGGTTTCTATCGCGATGATCGTTTTGGCATCGGCCTCGGCTTGTGGTGCGTTCTCTCCCGAAAGCGTCAGCATCTTGCTGATGTGGGTCTCGTACTGGCTGCGGATTTCCTTTGATTTAGCGTCGTCCTTTAAATAAAAGTCACGGTTCGGAAGGCCCAGGCCGCCTTGATCAATACTGGCTACGACTTTGGTTGCGTCGTCATAATCCTGCTGTTGGCCGAAGCCCAGGAGCGCAGCCGCAGTCTGGTTGTCGTCGCTCTGCCAGGCGCCGGGCACCGCCCGGTGGATATGCGCCACTTCGTCGGCGAGCTCTGACTTGTTTTTCATCTGGTCGATGCGTTCCAACTCAGGTTTCAGATCACGCGTCCCGGCCGCTTCGATTCCCGATTCATCCATGCAGGCGGCCCAGTAGGCGCCAATTTTCTGCTCATAGTCCGTGCGATTACTGGTTTGCGCCGCCGCCTTCTCCAGGGCTTCGCGCAAAATATTTTCGTTCCAGTACCGCAACCCGCTGCTGGTTCCCCAAGACACCTGGTCCGCGGGAATGGGGTTGGCCGCATTCCACTTGCTGCACGCATACTGGTAGAAGTCCTGGCAAGGATCGAGCGACTTATCGACCCGGTTGATATCGAAGTGCTCGAGCTTCGGCGCACTCGGTGGCGCGCTCGGGTTCTGGGCATACACCCGAACGATACCGAGCACGGAACCACATAGAACAGCGATGATTGTAAGGCTTGAGAAACGCATGAATGATCTCCTGAAGATTGTGAGAAAAATTGCTCCGGAACAGCGGATCGATTTGGGTTCGGGCGCTAACAAGTAGTTGAATGTCTGCGCACAGAAGTTTATCGCAATTTCTGCGGCCGTGCTTGTGGCCGGCACAGTTTGCGCAATTGCTCTCGTGCTCCGGCAGGCGGGGAAATGGGAAGGAGAAAAAAAGGGAGCTTTGCCCACGGGCGTCAAGCTCCCTCACGCGGTTGTCAGCGTGCCATTAGCTCAAGGGACTGATGTCGGAGATATGGATCATGCTGGTGCTGCTGTCGAGGGTGCCGCTGATCTTCACCTGCTGGCCCACAAACTGCTTCGCTTTATCCTGATCATCCAACTGATAGTTCATGTCGCTGGTCTTCAATACATACTTGCCGGCGGCCTTTACCACGGTTCCGGTAAAAGATGAGCCCTCGGTGTTTTGCGTTGAAGAGGACGAATCCGGCGAAGGTGAACTGGGCTGCGCGCCTTGCTGATCCGTGCTTGTCTGCTGTCCGTTCTGCATATCCGAGCTTGGTTGCTGGGCGCTGGGCTGGGCTGACTGATCCTGCTGAGCGAAGCTTACCGCGGAGAGCGCCATCGCCAGTGCCAGTGTGGCCATTACTGTAAGTAGTTTCTTCATTTCTCATTCCTCCGTATTTTGACTACCCGACTGCGGACTTGTCCAAAGCAAGTGCAGTGCCAACCGTGCCGCACATGCAATCAAGCTAGATAACTGGAGGACAGAGGACCCGTCCCAATAAACACAGAGGTTTTTTCCGCATAGAGATGAAACTTATTCGTAGAGGGAACACCGTAGGCAGGACGAAGGCGGGGGTCGATAACGCGCGTTAAAGCAGTTCTCGATTTGCCGCACCAGGGAAGGCATGAAAAGGAAGGGCACGGCTTCAGCCGCACCGCCAGGACCTGCAACAGATTTCGGCTTTAGCCGCTGGGGGGCGCGTACTCACAGCATCAAGAAAACCGCTAGTGGAGCAGCGCTACGCGAGCGAGTGCGCTCTTCAACTCATCAGGTTTGAACCCAAACGGCCCGGGTTTGCTCTTGTAGGCCACGCGCCCATCGGCATCGATCAAATAAAGGCGGTCCGGCCAACCCGTGTAGGCCTGATCTGTCGAATTACCAAATTCATCCAGCACAGCGGGAATTTTTATGCCTAGTTTTCGCACGCACGCTCCCGCTACCAAAGCGCGCTCCTCTTCGCTTTTGGGGCTGGCAAAGACAACATTGTCTTTGATATTGCTCTGCATTTGCCAAACGTCACTAGGGTGCGCTTCGGTAATGTATACGACCAGGAAAGCGACTTGGTTCCCGTACTGCTCGTAAAGCTGGTTAAGGGCGGGAACCTCCCGCCGAAACGGCGGTCAAGTGTAGCTGCCAAACACCAGCACCACAGGCTGCCGTGCAGCCGTCAGCGCCGACAACTGTATGCTTGCGCTCTTGTCCAGTTTCATCAGGGAAAAGTCAGGAGCGGGATCTCCCACTTGCAGCCTGCCCGCACGCGCACGCGTCCACAAGGTTTCAAATGGGAGAACGAGAAACGCGACGGGCCCGGGTACTCGGGCCATCACCCGGGCAAATTTGTCGGGCGATTGCCGCATGACGGCGAACAACGAGGTGCAGGCAAGTACCCACACCAGAGCGAGCACGCCCAATACCTTGAGCCATCCGCTTCTCCCCAACTTGGTTCTTGTGTTTACCGGCATGGTTCGTGACAAACTCATCCGACCTCGAAACCCCACTGAAGTGACGCGATTATAAGGACTGCGTCCCCACGGTCAATAATATGAAAGTAGTAGCTGCCGATAATCGCAGGCCTTCGACGCTGGAACTTGGCCCGCCCGCATTATATGCTCGGAGCGTGCTTCGCCCGCTCGCGTCTGGACGGTCTCCCACCCCGGGTTTGTTCCTGGGTCTTATCATCACTCTCGCCGCGGTGGTGGCCTACTCGTGGTACATCACGGTGCAGATTTCGGGCCTTCGTGAACTGCAAAATGACCTTGCTGGGCGGAATCGCAAAGACTCGCTGCAACTGCTGCGCATCCAGAACGACTTGAATTCGCTCGCGCTGGCTATGCGCGACATGCTCGACAATGATGAACCGTATCCCCTCACGGCTTGGGCGGCGCAGTTTCAACGCATCCGCGCGGACTTGGACAATGCCCTTAAGCTCGAAGAGCAAGTCGCGGTAGCCGAACGCACCCCCGAGCAAAGACAATTCCTGAGCAACTCGATGGCTCAATTCTGGGACGCCGTCGACCGCACCTTCGCTCTCGCTCGCGACGGCAAGGAGAGCGATGCACGTGCGCAGATCCGAGTGTCGCTACAGGCGCGTCAGGCGGCGCTGAGCACGGCAGTGGCCCGGTTGCTGGTCCAGAACAATGAAAGCGAAGAGCAGGTGGCGCTCCGCATCGGCCGCATCTACGATCGCGTGCAGCGCCAGGTATACATATTTTTTGCGGCGATCTTGAGCGCGATTCTGCTTACCAGTCTGTATCTGATCCAATCCAATCGCCGCCTTTTCGCACAACTGGCCGCTCTCTCCGAGCAGCGCAGCGAATTGGCACAGAAACTGATTTCAACCCAGGAGTCCACCCTGCTTCATATCTCGCGTGAGCTTCACGATGAGTTTGGACAGATCCTGACTGCCATCGGCTCCATGTTGAGCCGCGCACGAAACCATTTGCCGGAAGACTCGCCGCTGCGCGCCGAACTGCGGGAAGTCTCCGAGATCGCGCAGTCCACGCTCGACAAGGTGCGCAGCCTTTCGCAGGCGCTGCACCCAGTCATGCTCGATGAAGCCGGTCTCGAGAGTACGATTGACTGGTATATTCCGGTGGTGGAAAGACAAACTGGAATTAACATATCCTATGCGAAATCAGGAACGCCCTTTCCTGTAGATGGCAACGTCGGCGTTCATATTTATCGCATCCTGCAGGAGGCCTTGAACAACGTCGCCCGCCACTCCGGAACCGGTGATGCCTGGGTGCGGCTTCGCTTCCTGGCCCAGGCTTTGGAGCTTGAGGTTGAAGACCACGGTGCGGGATTTGTCGAACAGTCAGCAAGGTCGGGCATTGGATTGGTAGCCATGCGTGAACGCGCGGAGTTGTTGGGCGGAAGCATCGAGTTCCTCAAGCCCGCGGAGGGTGGAACTTTGGTTCGCTTGAAAGTTCCAATAGATAAAGCGGAGCCGTATGCCCATTAAAATCTCGGTCTTGCTGGTCGATGATCACAGCCTGGTACGCCGCGGGTTTCGGCGCATCCTGGAGGACGCCCCCGATATTACGGTGGTCGGCGAAGCCAGCGACGGCGCCGAAGCAATCCGCTTGGCAGCGCAGTTGCGTCCACGACTGATCGTGATGGACTGTGCCCTTCCCGGCATGAGCGGATTGGATGCAACCCGGCGCATTCTGCAGAAGCTTCCGGAAACCGCCATTCTGATGTTGAGCATGCATTCCGAAGATACCTGGGTCCAGCAGGCGTTGGATGCCGGCGCCCGCGGCTACATTCTGAAGAGCGCAGTGGATTTGGAGTTGGTCACTGCCATCCGGCGAGTCGTAGAGGGCGAGATCGTGCTCGATCCACAAATATCTCGCGCCACCACCTTAAAGGGTGAACGGAACTCGGGACTCACCGTGCGTGAACTCGAGGTGCTGAAACTGATCGTCGCCGGCAAGTCGAACAAGGAGATTGCCACTGACCTCGATCTGAGCGCCAACACGGTGGCGGTTCACCGGGCCAATATCATGGATGCGCTCGGAATTCATAAAACCGCCGAACTCGTGGTCTACGCCATTCGCAGCGGCTTGGTGAACATCCGGTGAACCGCAGATCTTTCTTGCTCGGGCTCGCCAGTGCTGCCTCAGCTTCGGCTTTGCCGCTGGAATTGCTAGCCGGGTCTGCGCCAGAAATATCCAGCCCCGGGTTTCGGCTCGTCGATGTTACAAGTGCAGCAGGCATTCAGTTTCAGCACAACAGCGGCGCCTATGGAGGCAAACTTCTTCCCGAAACGTTGGGCTCAGGCTGCGCCTTCCTCGACTACGACCGCGACGGCTGGCAGGACATCCTCCTCATTGATGGCATGGACTGGCCCGGCCACAAGCGCCAAACGTCCACACTCCGGCTCTATCACAACAACCGCGACGGCACTTTCACCGACCTAACCCGCAAGGCCGGACTCGACGTTGAGATGTACGGGATGGGCGTGGCTGTCGGCGATTACAACAACGACGGTTTTCCTGACATCCTGATCACCTGCGTCGGCCAGAACCGCCTTTTCAAAAACAGCGGAAAGGGAACTTTTGTTGACGTTACCAACTCCAGCGGCCTCGGTCACCGCCAGGCTCTGAGCACGTCGGCGCTATGGTTTGATTTTGATCGCGACGGCCAGCTTGATTTATTCGTCTGCAACTACGTGAAGTGGTCACCGGAACACGATGTATTCTGCAGCCTCGATGGCAAGCACAAGTCTTACTGCACACCCGAAGCCTACCGCGGCGAAACTTGTTGGCTCTTCCATAATCGCGGCGACGGAACCTTTGAGGACGTCACCGCGACCAGCGGCATTTTCGACAGCAGTTCGAAATCGTCTAGGTGTCGCTATGCTCGACTACGACCAGGACGGCTGGCCCGACCTGCTGGTAGCTAATGACACGCAGCCCAACAAACTCTACCGCAACGCGCGCAATGGCACGTTCAAAGACGTTGCAGTCGAGGCAGGAATCGCTTTCAGTGCAGACGGCAAGGCGCGCGCGGGAATGGGTGTCGATGCGGCCGATTTCGATAACTCCGGCACTACCGGTATCGCCATCACGAATTTTGACAACGAAATGATTGGACTGTATCGAGCCCTTGGCAGTGGCACTTATGAGGATGTCGCCACTCAATCGGGCGTCGGACTTCCCTCGAAAACGACGTTGGGGTTCGGTTGCCTGTTCGTCGATATCAATCTCGATGGAGCGTTGGATCTAATCGCAGCTAATGGGCACATTGATGACACCGTGCGCAACATCCGCGGCAATGTTGGCTACGCTCAACCGCCGCAGCTTTTTCTGAACAATTTTCTGGAGCAGGGCAAACGGACCTTTCGCGACGTGAGCTCTGAAGTCGGCGAAGGATTCCGTCAACCCAAGGTCGGACGCGGTCTTGCCTGCGGCGATTTTGATCGCGATGGCGATCTCGACATTCTCATGACCACCAACAACGGTCCCGCTTATCTCTATCGTAACGACCAATCTGCAGGAAACCGGAGCATCCGATTTCGCCTGGTCGGCAAGCAGTCAAACCGCGACGCAATCGGGGCGACTGTACGCATCTACCATGAGGGCGGAATGCAATCCCGCCTCGTCAAGAGCGGCTCAAGCTATCTCTCACAATCCGAGCTCCCTGTAACTTTCGGCTTGGGAAAGCGCGATAAGATCGAACGTGTGGTCATTCAATGGCCCAATGGTAGGACTGAAGAATACAAAAACCTTGCGGCAGGCAAGGCGTATGAGTGTGTGGAGAGCCAAGGGATTACCCCCGCCACGGGCTTCTGAACATTGCCCTAAATTGCCGGCTGGCTATACGGCGTCGACCAATGTGACTTGGCTGGTTGTTGAATCGGTGGTTTACTATTGGTTTCTCTCGCAACGCGAAATGAAGAGTCGCAGAACGGAAAAATGCCATGAATACTCGCAATGCTGCCATGAAGTTGTTTCTCCCTATCGGACTCCTCGCTGCTGCTCTCGCTGCCACGGGTAACGGACAGCCAAGCATCATCAAAGGCTACGTCCTTGACTCCGCTTGCGCCTTCACCAAGAACCTCAAGAAACCTATAAGCGCGGAATGTGCGATTGCCTGCGCGAAGGCAGGTTCGCCCCTAGTGATTCTTTCCGACAACGGCACGGTCTACTGGCCCATCGCTGATGTTACCCCTGCGTCCGGTCAGAACGAGAAACTCCTTCCGTTTGCCGGCCAGAAAGTCACCGCCACGGGGATGGTCTTTGAGCGCGGTGGTTCGCATGCCCTGGTTATCGATAAGATTGAATCGCTGTCGAGCTCAAAGTAGGGGTTAGTCATGTTGCCGCGTCAATGCCGGCAGCCAGAGCGACCGCTGCCTGGCAACTCAGTTCGATCTGTTGCCGTTGGAAGTTTCTTCTCCGGAGATGATGAATGCTGACTCTGCGCGTGACGGCCACCCTAATGCTCGCTTTTTTCATAGCGACGATCGTTGTATCTGCTCCCCAGGCCGAGGCGAAAGCGAAAATGCAAAAGCAATCATTTGGCAAAACCGACGATGGACAGCCGGTGGATCTGTACATCCTGACCAACCAGCACGGCATGGAAGCGGCCATCACCAACTACGGAGGCACGGTTGTCACTCTGAAAGTTCCCGACCGCAACGGAAAAATCGACGACGTTGTACTCGGCTACGACAAACTGAACGATTACGCCGCCGGTAAAGCATATTTCGGCGCAATCGTCGGACGCTATGCCAACCGCATCGCGCACGCCAAGTTCACCCTCGACGGCACTACGTACACTCTGCCGAAAAATGATGGCGACAACCACCTGCACGGCGGTTTCAATAAACGGGTATGGACGGCGAAAGATGTGTCTAGCAGCAACGGACAGGCTTTAGAACTCACCTATCTGAGCAAGGATGCAGAAGAGGGCTTCCCCGGAAACTTGTCGGTCAAAGTCGTATACACACTCACCAACCAGAACGAGCTGAAAATCGATTACAGCGCGACCACCGACAAAGATACAGTGCTCAACCTGACCAACCATTGCTACTTCAACCTGGCCGGTCAGGGTAACGGAGACATCCTGCAGCATCAACTCATGATCCGCGCGGATCGCTTCACTCCCGTCGATGCCAACCTGATCCCCACAGGGGAACTGCGCAGTGTCAAAGGAACGCCGTTCGATTTCACCACCGCAACCGTCATCGGAGCCCGCATCGACCAGGATGACCAGCAGCTAAAGCTCGGAAGAGGCTACGATCACAATTGGGTACTGAACAGCGTGCCCGCAGGCTCCTTGTCTTTAGCCGCCCAAGCCTATGAGCCGCATTCTGGCCGCGTACTCGAAGTGTCGACCACACAGCCAGGCCTCCAGTTCTACACCGGGAACTTCCTCGACGGTATTCGCGGCAAGCAAGGCAAGGTCTATAACCGCCGCTACGCATTCTGCCTCGAAACCCAGCACTTCCCGGATTCGCCGAATCACCCCGCCTTTCCTTCCACGGTTCTCAAGCCCGGGCAGCATTTCCTGTCAACGACCGTGTACAAGTTCTCGACTCGATGAGGCTGCAAGCGCAAACCATTAGGCGATACTGACTCCGCCCAAATAGCGCAAAGCCGAGCGGTAACCTCGCGAATTATTCAAGCCTGTGGCAAGAGTCCGCGCCATCCTTAACTCACCCTCCGTCTGCGCTAATGTTTGGGTTAATCCTCGACCAGCCACGCACCGTTCAATATGAAATTCCATATCGCCTGCGCCGCCTTTCTACTAATTTTTATAGAGATAACAATCCACTCTTGCTAACTACTTTAGGTTGTAATGGTATAAAGCGAATCTGTATGGCGATTCAATTGCAAAGTTTTGTATAGCAATGTAACGCTACGTTGCTCGGTTCGGACGGGGGCACCGAGTTGAGCGGCGTCACAGTCGTCAAGTTACTGCGACCTTATTAGAAGTTGTTCGGCGATCTGAGTTTTGCTCCCGCAGTCACGTTTTCCAGAAAATCCAATCACCCGGGGGAGCGCCGTTCATGACCACCGCAGCAAAAGCGGTCGAATATCACTTTTCAGGAGCAAAGCCTATGAATCAACGTAGTTCGAGCTTGAGCATTCTGCTAGTCGCATTCGCGATGTTGAGCTTAATAGTCTTAAGTGCCGGCATCGCACAAGGTCAAGCCATCAGCGGTAACTTGACCGGAACAGTAACTGACTCGACCGGCGCCGCCGTGAACGGGGCGAACGTTGAAGCTGTCAACTTGGGCACCGGTCAAAAGATCGTCGCCACCACCCGAGGTACCGGGGAGTACGTATTTACGAATTTGCCCGTCGGAACTTATCGGATTACGGTTAGCTCCGCCAATTTCCGGACCACGACCCTAGAGAAGGTTCCGGTGGAGCTTAACAAGACCCTCACCGCCAACGTGCAGTTGCAGGTCGGCACCAGCGCCACCACGGTAGAAGTTTCCGGGGTCGCCCCACCAGTCGACACCACGACGGCGCAGCTGCAGACCACCTACAACGATCAGCTATCGCAGGATTTGGGCCTGACCTCAACCGGAGGCACCGGCGGCGGTGTTCTGAACCTGTCGATGTTGAATCCCGGCGTTACCAATGCAAATGCCATGGGACTTGGCATGGGGCCGTCGGTCGGCGGGCAACGCCCGCGCGACAACAACTTTGAGGTCGAGGGAGTGGATAACAACAATAAGACCGTGACCGGATCCCTGATCTCGGTTCCGCCCGAAGCGGTCGAGAACTTCACCTTGATCTCCAATCAATTTAATTCCGACTTCGGCCACTCCTCCGGCGGCCAGTTCAGCACCACCGTGAAAAGCGGAACCAACGACTTTCACGGACAACTTTACGAGTACTTCAGAAATCGCAACCTCAACGCCGTGGACGAGACTTGGGTGCAGCAGGGCCTGACCTCGAATCCTCGGCTCGACAACAACCGCTACGGGTTCACTTTCGGCGGTCCGATCATCAAGAACAAGCTGTTCTTCTTCAGCGATTTTGAGCGCAACCCCATCGGCTACATTTCTGTCGGCGGCGGCGCGGTGGCAGCGCCCACGGCTGCTGGCTTAGCCGCAATCGCGACCGATCCAGGCCTTAGCCAGAACAATTTTTCGATCTTTAAGCAGTACGTGCCCGTACCGAGTGCAGCGACCGGTTGCATCGGATACAACGGAACCGCGAACGGCGCGGTCGTGTCCCCGTTCAGCGCCCCCGCCAACGGCACCTGCGCGGCAGGTAATGTCGAGGTCGGCAACGTCTCTATCGTGCCAGCCGCGTATCAGAGCTGGACGAATTTCGTGCAGAGCGTTGATTACAACATGTCGGAGAAGGATCAGTTCCGTTTCCGCTACATCTATAACAAGAATAACGAACTGGACAACGCGGCTCAGTTGCAGACCTTTTTCACCACTCTCCCGCTTACCTTCGAACTTGCCAACATCAGCGAATACCATACGTTCACCCCTACCATCACCAACGAATTTCGTTTCGGCTTCAACCGCTTCTCTGAGAATTTCGCCGTTGGCCCGCAAACCTACCCAGGACTGGATGCATTTCCCAATATCACCCTCTACGACCTCGGCGGTGGTCTCAACATCGGGCCCGATCCCAACGCTCCTCAGTCAACCATCCAGAATTTTTACCAGTTCGTCGACAATATCAGCTGGCTAAAAGGCAAACACAACCTGAAATTCGGAGCCGAGTACCGCTGGTATATTTCGCCGCAGTCGTTTACCCAGCGCGCTCGCGGCGACTACGAGTGGAACGAGACCCAGATGTACCTCGAGGACTTCTCGCCGGACAATTTCGGTCAGCGCAGTACCGGAAACACCACCTACTACGGTAACGAGAGTGCCATCTACTGGTATGTGAACGACACTTGGAAGATGAACCAGCACTTCAGTCTCAACCTTGGCGTACGCTACGAATACACCACCACTCCGGAAGGCGAAAACCGCCAATCTCTCAATGCGATCGCCAACACCCCCAGCGTACTCATTCCGCAGGCCAACAACCAGCCGCTGGTATTCAGTAACCCGCAGGCTCCCAAGAATAACTGGGCGCCTCGCCTCGGCTTCGCCTATTCGCCGGGAACCAGTGGCGACACTTCCATCCGTGGTGGTTTCGGCATGGCCTACGATACGCTTTATGACAATATCGGCATTCTCGCCGTGCCCCCGCAGGTGGGATCCACTCTGAGCTCCAACCCATCCGTGATCACTCCAAACTTTCTTGCTAACGGAGGCTTCAAAGGCACCGGCGGTAGCGGGATCACCGTACTGGACCGTCCCACCGCCATTGCCAATACCGCAAATTGGATCCCGCCCAATGTCAAGGATCCATATTCCGTCAACTGGAGCTTTGGTATCCAACATTCCTTTGGCAAGAATTACACAGCCGAGGTTAATTATGTTGGTACTGAAGGCCACGCCCTGAGCTTCCAGGACATTATCAACCTGCAGTCGGTGGTCACCCCGCAGACGGGCCTTCCGACTTATTTACAGGCGCCCAGCCAAGCCACGCTCAACGCCTTGCCCAACAGCATCAACAACGCGACTGGCCTCGGCACCCTCAACTTGCTGCAAAATGCTAACTTGATCCCCGCCAATTTGAATGCGGCTGGCTTCAACAGCAGCATCCTTACCAGCTTCATTCCCGCCGGCTGGTCAAAGTATAACGGGCTTGAGACTGCGCTTAACCGTCGTATGAGCAATGGGCTAACCGTCAGAGCCTCCTACACCTGGAGTCACACCATTGACAACAGCACGGCGGACTTCCACAGCACCAACCTTACTCCGCGTCGGCCGCAGGATTTCTTCAGTTTCAACCAGTCCGACACAGCGAACTCCGCCCTCGACCGTGCAAACCGGTTCACCTTGGCCATGACCTACGATCTGCCGTATTTCAAGACGGGCAACTGGTTCCAGAGAAATGTTGTCGGTAACTGGAACTTTAGCCCGGTTTACACCTATGAGAGCGGCGAGTGGGCGACCGTGCAATCCCAGATAGACGCCAACCTGAACCTTGATTCTGCTGGTGATCGGGCAATCTACAACCCAGCGGGCGTGCCCGGAACTGGTAGCGACATCACACCCCTCGTGGCTACCGCAGGACCGAATGCGGGCAACACAGTCGCATACCTAGCCAACAATCCGAATGCCCAGTACATCCGTGCTGGCTCCGGTGCCTTGACTGACACCCGCCGCAACACGCTGCAAACCCCGGCCACCAACGACATTGACTTGGCCATCTATAAAAACCTGAATTTCACGGAAAGGTTTCAGTTCCGGTTA
The DNA here is from genome assembly GCA_963696635.1 of uncultured Acidobacteriota bacterium. Classification (GTDB taxonomy): domain Bacteria; phylum Acidobacteriota; class Terriglobia; order Terriglobales; family Acidobacteriaceae; genus JABDBE01. The sequence continues at coordinate 409,692 of CAVOKX010000008.1, read as the reverse complement.
GGTGCACAGTTTGCTAACATCCTCAACCACCCGCAACTGATTCCCGGTACCAACCCGGGATTCGGACTGGGAGTGAACGATGTCAGCGGCTTCAGCACAGTCACCAGCTCCTACACGAACTACCTCACGCCTGGCAAATCTGAATTCAACAATCCGCAAACCGTATTTGCCAGCAACGCGCGTACGATTGCGATTGTGGCCAAGTTCATCTTCTAGCCCTTACTCTTTCGGTAAGGCACAACCCAGGGGAGCCGCAAAGGCTCCCCTGTTCTTTTCCCTTTTCCGCGGTGTCCGACCGTTATCCGCTTAACAGGTTGCTGAAAACGTCGAAATCAGCGGCTGGAGTCTCGAAGGGGCGCGGCTTCGAGCCGCGCCGTACATCGTTTTCAAAGGGTTAAGGCACGGCTGCGAAGCCGTGCCCTTTCAAAGCTCCCACGCCAAGAGTTTTCCGCAAGCTCTTAAGCCAACAAACTCCCGCGCGACCCCTTGAGATAACATCCAAAAGATGCATACTACCGTGAGGTGCGAAAACAAATGATGCCAGCGATGGCGATGTTTGTCGCATCCAGGCTCGTGCACCTGTCCACGGTGGATGTGGTCATCATCGCCTTCTATTTTATTTTGGTCCTGGGAATCGGCTTTTACCTGCGCGGCCGCGCCCATACCGGCGAAGATTTCTTCATGGCGGGACGCGAGATGACCGCCTGGGTCGCCGGCCTCAGTTTCCTCTCCGCAAATTTAGGCTCGCTCGAACTCATGGGGTGGGCCGCCGGCGCCTATCAGTACGGCATGCTGGCCGTGCACTGGTATTGGATCGGCGCGATCCCCGCCATGCTTCTCCTCGGCATCGTGATGATGCCGTTCTACTACATCTCCAAGACACATTCCGTGCCCGGTTATTTGAAGCTGCGTTTTGGTGAAGCCAGCCGCACGCTCTCCTCGGTTTCTTTTGCCTTCATGACGGTGCTGATGAGCGGCATCAACATGTACTCCATGGCCCTGGTGATGAAAGTAGTGCTGGGGTGGGACATCCATTTCAGCATCTGGGTCTCGTCGCTAACCGTCGCGATTTACGTTGCCCTCGGCGGCCTGCGTTCCGCCATCTTCAACGAGGTGCTGCAGTTCATTCTCATCTGGGCCGGCGCCTTGCTCATCCCCATCCTCGGTCTGATCGACGCCGGCGGCTGGACCAACCTGAAACTGCGCATCGCGCAAAATGCCTCCGCCGAATACACCCATGCGTGGGCCACCCTTGGCTCGTTCAACGGCAACCCTATGGGCATTCATTGGACAGGAATCGTCTTCGGCCTAGGATTTGTGCTTGCCTTCGGCTATTGGACAACCGACTTCCTGGTCGTACAGCGTGTTCTGGCCGCCAAAGATTTACGCGCCGCCAAAATGGCTCCCATCATCGGAGCCGCGTTCAAAATCATGGTGCCCTTCATCGTGATTCTGCCCGGCCTGCTCGCTCTCGCGGTTTTGCCGACCAAGTTGATGGGAGAGACAGCAGCGGTCGCATCCGGCGGCCACAGCTACAACGAAGTGCTGCCGCTCATGCTCGCCCGCTACTGCGGCCCCGGCCTGCTGGGTCTCGGGATTACCGCGCTGATTGCCGGGTTCATGTCCGGCATGGCGGGCAACGTGAGCGCGTTCACCACGGTGTGGACCTACGACATTTATCGCGCCCTCATCAATAAGGACGCGAGCGATCATCACTACGTAAACATGGGCCGTTGGTGTACCGTGCTCGGCGTCCTGATCAGCGTGGGCACGGCGTATCTGGTGATGTCGTTTGCCAGCATTATGGATTACGTGCAGGCTCTGTTCAGCTTCTTCATCGCCCCGCTGTTCGGGACGGTGATCCTGGGGATGCTGTGGAAGCGGGCGACCGCGGCAGGCGGCTTCTGGGGCTTATTGACGGGAACGCTTTCCTCGATCGCCATGTGGGCCTGGGTGAAGGCGGACCCTGCGGCCCTGCGCTACGTAGCGCTCTCGCCCAACGCGCGCGATATGGCGGAAAATATGTATCGCGCGCTATGGTCGTGGATCGTCTGCGTCCTGGTCACGGTCGCAGTCAGCTACCTGACAAAGCCGAAACCGGATAGCGAGTTGAACGGCCTGGTGTATGGCGTGACCACGATTCCGCATGAAGCTGACGTTGAACTCTACAAACGCCCCGCATTTTGGGCGGTCGTAGTGGCCACTGTTTTCGTGGGATTAAACATTTTGTTCTGGTAGCGAAGTTTGAAAAAAGCTCTCAGCCGTCAGCTCTCAGCTTTCAGCGTGATACAAAAAAGCTAAAAGCTAAAAGCTAAAAGCTAAAAGCTAGAAGCTCCCATGCACGAAATCTCAATCTGGTTTTTCATCGGCGTGTCGCTGCTGGTAAACGGCATTCTGATCACTGGCGCCGGAGTCTGGGAGATATTCCATCCCCCCGCGAACCCGGTGGTGCTGTTCTCTCTGCATGCCAGCGTCTGGTGGGGCGCAGCATTGCTGGTCTTCGGCCTGCTTTATTGTTTGCGATTCGCACCCGGACGGCAGCGCTAGCGAACCACGTCGGGGGTGCCCCGCTCCTTGCGGCTTTTTCGCAAGGGGCGGGTATTTGGATCATATCCGCCCGTCCGCAGATTCAAGGCCCGCATCCATTTCCACTCTCGCATTGACTGCGATCTTGCCAATGGGATATTATTTCTCAACGCAACATTAGCTCATTGACAATCGAATAGTGCTAAATCCGGGAACGTGCCAAAGGACCATTTCCGGAATTACGCCAGCTAAGTCCTTATTCCGGAATATTTTACGTATAACTCCTTATTCCTCAAAGATTTTGAGGGTAGTCTGGCCCTAACCCCATGATTCCACAAGATCATGGGGGGAGGGGGGCCGGTACTAACTGGCAATATTCCCGAATCGGCACCGTTTCATAGACGCAGGGTGACCAGCTAACTTTTAGCGCGATTGCGCATCCAAACTAAATGTCGCATAAATTAGGATGACGCCATGAAAACCATGCTCATTTCTGCGCTAGCCTTTCTTCTAGTTACGGCTGTGGCGCGAACGCGGGCATCCGACTTGCCCTCCAGCCTGGACGGCCGGACCCCGGTGTTGGTTGAATTGTTTACCTCTGAAGGTTGCTCCAGTTGTCCCCCAGCGGATACGTTCCTGCAGGACTTGGATCGGCAACCCGTGGCTGGAGAACAGATGATTGTTCTCAGTGAACACGTAGACTATTGGAACCACGACGGCTGGAAAGATCCATACTCTGCTCACTTCTACAGCGATCGGCAAGAAGCCTATGCCAAGCGTTTCGGTCCGGATAGTGTCTACACTCCGCAAATGGTGGTTGACGGGACCAGCCAGTTTTTGGGCAGCGACGTAGCGCTTGCTCAGAAGGCATTCATCAAAGCCATGGGCGACCCGAAGATCGCCGTCCGGCTGTCGTCGGTTTCCTTGGCGAAAGCAAGCAGCTTACAAGCTCACCTGGAAACAGGCATGCTGCAGGAATCCTTCGGTTTGCGCGAAGCAGATGTCTACATTGCCGTCGCTCTCAACCGGGCGGAGTCGCAAGTCGCCCGCGGCGAAAACGCTGGACGCACTTTGTCCCACACCGCCGTAGTCAAGAGCATCGTCAAGGTTGGAAAATTCCGAAAAGGAGAAACCTTTTCGCAAGATGTTCAATTAAAACTGGACTCCGGAATTGATACGCGCAATCTTCGGCTGATCGCGTTCGTGCAGGAGCCGGGCCAGGGTCGAGTGATCGGAGCGGCAATGCAAACCGTCGGCACAACCGTGGCCGGACAAAACTGAAATGAGATGCTCTTACTGAGACGAAGACATCCGCAGGCACTATTTCCGCTCCTTTAACTTTCTGGTCTTAGCGTCCCAAGTCAGAAGTTGTTTGATTTTGATAAAGTGGCCGGCTTTGAAAGGGCGTGGCTTCAGCCACGCCGAAAGTGCGTTTTTTAAAATACGGGCTTTAGCCCCGGAGCCTACCGATCACTAACCATCCGTGCCTCCAACGTTCATCAACGAATTTATGACTTACACGCTGCAAGCCGCGGCGTAGATACGCAAGACGGTTCGAATGTGGTCCTGAATCATGTCTTCCGCACGCAGTTGGAGAACTCCGGACCGGATGGCTTCGTATTGCAGTGGCAAGTATTGACTGAGCAGCGTGAGAGGGGGCGGTGAAGCATCGATGTTGGCGCGAAGTTGGGCCAGTTCTTGCTGGACCGTAGCATCGCCCCAGTAATAGCGAGAGCGGTCACTGTAGCTGTAAATACGGGCCAAGCGCATCTCGTCCTCAGTGCCGTGGTAATAGGAACGCCAGTAGGTTGGATGGCGCAGCATGGCAGCGTCGAGAGCTTCTCTGACTTGCGATAGGCGAACTCCGCTGCTACGCGAGAACCATTCGCGCTCGACGGTGCTTAAAGCGAAGACAGCCTCGCGGAACGCAAATGTCAGCCATGGCCCGACTTTCAAAATGGCGAAATGATCTTCCACCATCTCGGCTAGAGCCTTGGGTTTCTGGTAGTCCGTGGAGTGAGCTTCGTAAACCAGGGCTGGATGTTTCGGCAGGGCGCAGGAGAGTAGCCTCGCTTTCTGCCGGTCATAGTCGAAGATTGTGTTTTCGCCGAACTCGACTCCTGGCTGCACCACCATGCCAATCACTCGCTCCCACGCAGCACTCACATTCTGCCCGGCGAAGGCGGCACGGAAGAGTTCCAACGTGTGCTGAACCTGGTCAGCGGAGGATATTGTTGGAGGTGCTCCGGCCTGCGATTCACCCCCCGGAGCGGGAACCTCTGTACCGATTACGTAAACCAGAGGCGACGAACCGGGCGGCAATTCTTCAAACGTCCTTTCGGCTACGCGACACAGGATGGCGGCGCGTTGCGCGATGGTTTTTTCGTCCGGGCCATTTCTGCCGTCATCGGCACACGCCATACTGGCATCGAGATGAACCTTCTTGTATCCCGCAAGTACGCATGCGCGAACCAGTTCACAGGCAGAGTGCATCGCCGATTCTGCGCCCTGTTCTCGCCACGGGTACGGGCCGAGATGGTCGCCACCAAGCAACACGCGGTCTCGATGAAGTCCGGCCTTTTGTGCGGCGGAGTGAACAAACTCGGCGAACTGATCGGGTGTTTGCCCGGTGTAGCCGCCCCATTGATTTACCTGGCTCGACGTGGACTCGACGTGCAAAACTGATCCGTCATCCAGGGCTTGCTGAATCGCTGCCGCTATGACGCTGGGGTGAGCCGAGCAAACGGCGTATACACCCACTTTCTCGGAACAACGATTGCGGTGGATGATTTCCTGCAATGCCTCACTTGCGCTTTTATGCGGATGATCCACGGTCAGTTTTGGTTACTCAGGCTGAGCCTCGATCAGTAAGTTTTTGTTGAAATCAGCGGAAATTGTGGCTTTGGGGCCGTGCACGGTTCCAAGGTCTTTGTTGTTCACGTAATCCACTACGTGGTAAGCGCGATCCTGCAATCCGCGCAACTCGATTGTTCCGCTCCAATGGCGGGCGAAGAATGCATAGTACATTTCCTCGCCTTTGCGGATCACGTGGGTTTCGGGACGATCAAAGCCGATATCGTAAAGCTCCCCGAGATATTCGCCTCGGGAGAGCATTTTGTCTTTGTAGATCTGCAGCCACTTCTCAAATACCTTCTGACGTGTTGGCGTCAGGTCTGAGGTGGTGTGTTTCTTGACGAGATTCGGGAGCACGAACTGAGTGCCAACCACTCCGCCGACTCCAACGGTTGAAGCGAAATCGATCGCCCCGTCGCTTAATTCGACGTGGTCGCCGAAGTAGGGCACGTTGTCGCCCATCAGCGCTTTTAAGGTCTTGCCCTTGGAGCGAATCTGAAACGAACTCTCCGGATCGGACGCGACTGACATATTGAAATGCGGCATGGTGAAAAATGAGTATGCGGTTCCGCAAGGACAAAACTCTACCAGAGCGTCCGATTTCACGCTGCGCGCCGTTTCATAGAGCTCGCGGAAGAAATCGGGCAGTGCTTCCACTGAATCCTCGGGGCGTTTGTGATGGTGCGCCGGATTGTAGCAAGCCGGGACCGCGTTCAGGTGTTGGCCGTCCAGTTTGAGGCCATCGAATCCCCACTCGCCCAGAATCTTCCGAACCAGCGCTTTGTGATATTCCACAACCGCTCGGTCAGCTGGACAAAGATAGAACGAGTTCCACCAGGAAATCTTCCGCTTCGACCCGTCACGATTCAGCAGAAGGAAGTCGGGGTGTTCTTTGAGCAGTTGCGAATCCGAGACGGCGCTCAGCGGCGACCACCATAGCTGCGCTTTGAATCCCTCCTGATGGATACGATCGACGAGTGCTTTCATGTCGGCATCGCCATGGGGAAACTTTTTGGGATCGACGGCCCAATCGCCGTAGTTGTTCTGCCAACCATCATCCAACGTCACCCAGGAGAAACCCATTTTCTTAACCGTTGGAAGTGTGTCGTAGACCTGCTTGAGCTTAACCGAGCGCCCGTAACCCCAGGCACACCAGATCGGTCCAAAAGCGCTGTCAGGCGCAGAAGCCATTTGAAAGCCCTGTCTCATCATGAGGCGGCGGTATTCCGTTAGCGTGCGAAAGTAATCTCCCCGGTGCACGGAGACAAATGTGCGCAGAGTATGGAAGCTTTCTGCCGGTTCTAGCGTTTGCTCCCGTGCTGAGTGGACGGCCACTCGAGCATGACGCGTGTCTGGCATAGAAACGGGGAGGGATATGAGGCGCGGTCCGGGTTCGATGTCACCTACCGCGAGACCAACGTCTTTGCGCCAAATGTCGACGATGGGAGTGCCTCCACCGTAATCGCTGGCATTCATTCCAAGATAATTCTCCTGGTGAAATCCGGGCCGCAAGGGAAGCACCCAATCTGGACGCTTCTCATACGAGCCACTCTGGTAGGACCAGAACGCGGGACCCCGCGCTGTAGCAAGCGAAGGCAGCACATATTGATGGTTGGTCCAGCCGCGGATTGTAAGTCTAGTCGCGCCTTCGTTGGTGTACTCAATGTCAAAGATGGCGATCGAAGGGAAATCCGTGTATATAGTCACTGAGATGTTCTTGCGCAAATCTCCGGACTGGCCAGTCAGCGAGAGTCGCTCTCCTGCGCCGAAAGCGTCGGACACAGTTTCGCGGCGGGTTGAGCTCAGTGCGAAGTCATTCCAGTTGTGGCCAATGCCGGCAACCGTTTCCGTCGCTGAGAATGGGGTCAACGATTGTGGGGTTGGGCCAAGCAACGCGAATATCCGGCTGTGCAAATTGCGGTCGAATTCGATGCGCAGGACAGGGCTTTGGATCTGAAGATCCGGCGCAGTATTTTGGACCCTCGCCCCGGCTGGCCGCTGCGCTGAGTTGCTTTGTCCCAAGTTTCTGCCGGGCAGCGCAAGGCCAAGCAGAATACAGCATGCAAGAACCATGGACCACTTCATCATCGCCGAGTACCACCGATCATGTTTGATCGAAGTTTCATGTGGTTCGTGAGCCAGGGCTTCGTTCCGGCCCTGACTATCTGGAATTCTTGGATAAATGCGCTCGATTGCGATATATTGCGATCAATTACTTTTACTTTCGTTTACTGAGATTTGTCAACCCCCAATGGCGCGCTGTAAGGAGGCCTAACCCGATGTCGACCAAATTACCGATCCTCCGTTCGTTCCGAGGAGCTAAAGCGACGAGCAATCTGCGTCTTTGCAGGCGGCGCGAAAAACCTAGATCCCTCGCTTTGCCCGGAATGAGAAGAATTGGTGTTTTGTTAGGGATCTGTTTGCTAAGCCTCACGGCGTGGCTGGCAGCGCAGAGCACGCCACATCAGAATCAGCCTCAGGAGCAGATTGGCTACAAGTCGGCCGCCGATGCGGAAAACAAGAAGACCCTTCTGCTGAAGGACTTTCAACCGGTTTCCATGTTGCATGCCCCGGTACACAACGTGGACCACGCCAAATACTACGTGATCGACGTTCACAATCATGTCAACGATGCCCTGGGAATCGACGAGCACATGCCGCCCGGGCGCGTGCTCGAGATTATGAACAACACCAACGTGAAGACGGTCGTGATTCTGACCGGCATGTGGGGAGACAAACTGCAGAAGGTAATCGACGAGATGGTCAAGCCGTATCCCGGACGATTCATGGTTTTCGCACAGATCGACTGGAGCAAAATTGACGACCCCAACTTCGGTCAGGAGATGGTGGCACAACTTGACGACGCGGTGGCCCGGGGCGCGCGTGGCCTGAAACAGTTAAAGGATCTCGGACTAAGCGTGCGCGACAAGTCGGGAAAACTGGTCGCGGTGGATGACCCACGCCTCGATCCCATCTGGGAAGAGTGTGGACGTCTCGGGCATTCCCGTTTCCATTCACGTCACTGATCCCGAAGCGTTCTTTCATCCTGTAGACAACACCAACGAACGGTATGAGGAATTGATTGAGCATCCCGACTGGAGTTTCTACGGTCCGCAGTTTCCCAGCAAGGAGTCGATCCTGGCTGCGCGCGATCGCATGTTCGCCAAGCATCCGCACACGACGTTTGTGGCGCTCCACATGGCGAACTGGCCCGAAAATCTCGACTACGTTTCTCATCTGTTGGATACGTTGCCGAACGTGATGGTTGAATTCGGGGCGCGTGAAGCTGAACTCGGCCGTCAGCCCAGGCGCGCCCGTGAGTTTTTTGTCAAATATCAAGACCGCATTATGTTTGGCACCGATAACGGTATGGATGAAGCCATGTATCGCAACCACTTCCGCTGGCTCGAAACTGCCGACGAGTACTTCGATTACTGGGGGTATCCGGGGCAGGGCCGTTGGAAGATCTATGGCATGGAATTGCCGGATAGCGTCTTAGAGAAGATCTACCACAAGAATGCGGAGCGCATGTTTGGACAGTTTCGCGGGGTTGAGTCGGTCCAAAGAAAGTAGATTCCGCGTCGAACTAGACCAGCGTCACCTGCATTCCCATTTTCTTTAAAGTCGCGAGATCGGGCTTAGGAACTCCTCGATCAGTAATTAGGTGGTGCACGGCAGAAAGCGGAGCAATCGACGAAAGGCTGCGTCGTCCAAACTTGCTGGAGTCACATACCGCGACCGAAATCCGGGCAACGTCCATCATTGCCCGGTTGACTTTGGCCTCAAGCAGGTTCGGCGTACTCAGACCATAGTGCACATCGAAGCCATCTACTCCCAAGAAGAGAATGTCCGCATTCAACCGCCGTAAGGTTTCCTCGGCGATAGGTCCCACGAGCGAGAAGGAATTCTTTCGCAGCGTACCTCCGGTCAGAATCACCTCGAGGGACGAACCAGAAAGTTCCGCCGCGATATTCACAGCATTGGTAATGATGGTGAGGTTCTCGAACTCACGCAGTGCCCGCGCAATCGCGGTGGTTGTGGTTCCAGAATCAAGAATTACCACCTGACCTTCTCTCACCATGCGAGCGGCGGCGGCCGCGATCTGCAGTTTTTCCTTGCGGTGCAGCTTTTCTTTTTCCCGCAGCGTAGGGTCTTCGAGCGCACTCTCACGCGCCGGCAAGGCTCCGCCATGAGTGCGGTGGATGCGGCCATTTGCTTGGAGAATGTCCAGGTCTTTTCGAATGGTGACCTGGGAGGTGCGGAAATGCTTGGCCAATGCGCCGACCAGCACACGCCCGTCGTGGTTCAACATCTCGAGAATCAGTCGTCGTCGTTCTTCGTTCAGCATGAGCTTACTTAAGCATCTCCCGGGTTGACGGTATTTTACCCTTGACAGCCAAAGAAAACGAAAGTAAAAGTTATAAAACGTAAGCATACGAAAGCTGGGTTGAGGCTTCGTAGGAGGTTCTCCATGCGAGTTCCGGATGCTAAGGGTTTATTGTTTCGGATTAATGTGATTTTGGCCGCGTCCATTCTTTCGCTCTTCCCTCCGGCGCTTTTTGGACAAGCCAGCTACCAGGCCCAGATTCGCGGTCTGGTAACCGACGCAAGCGGAGCCGTTCTGCCCAATGCCACGATCACGATTACTGACGTTGGCACCAATGTTTCGCAAACCGCCAAGACCGACGGCTCGGGAGAATATACCCTGCGAGCGTTGCGGCCTTCCACTTACGTGGTGAAGGCAACAGCTCCGGGATTTCAGATCGTAGAGCAAAAGGGGGTGGTTCTGGCGGTCGACCAGGCGACGACGCTTAACTTCACCCTTCATCCTGCGGGGACATCCACCATGATCCAAGTCACGGAGGCGGCGCCGCTGCTGGACACCGAAAGCTCCGCCTTAGGGACTGATGTGACTAACCAGTATGTGAAAGAAATTCCGCTGCTAAACCGCAATTTCTTCGGCTTGGTTTTTCTGAATGCCGGAGTGAGTGAAGCTGCGGGATCTGGAATTGCCGACAATTATCCCTCGGGTACGAATTTCGTTTCCAATGGTCAACGCAACGCGACAGCCGAAATTCGGATGGACGGTGCGTTGATCAGCGCCCCGGAGCAGGGCGAAGGTGGAAACTCGAACGTTTATTACGAGCCGTCGGTCGAGGCAGTGCAGGAATTTAAAGTCCAGAACAACAGCTTCTCCGCGGAGTTTGGCAGCAACGGCGGCACCGTCGTAAACATGGCTTTGAAAAGTGGAACCAATGCGCTTCACGGCAGCGCCTGGTGGTTCGGCCAAAATGGCGTGCTGGACGCCAATGACTTCTTCAGCAATCAGGCGGGGCTGCCCAGGCCTGATCACTCCCGCAATCAGTATGGAGTTTCTCTTGGCGGTCCCATCCGCAAGAACAAGACCTTCTTCTTCGTGGATATTGAGCGGGTGCTTGAAACTGATCCGGTGAATATCGTGGCCACGGTGCCCACGCAGGCCGAGCGAGCCGGAGATTTCTCGCAAGCTCTCATCACCGATCCCAACAGCGGCAACGTTGTTCCAAACCTGATCTTCAACCCTCATCAGGTCGACGTCAATGGGGTGCGCACCGCTTTTCCCGGTAACAAAATCGCCCCGCAGTTGTGGGATCCGATCGGGGAGAAGATACTCAATCTTTATCCCCGTCCCAATCAGGCGGGCAATCCTGATGGGACCAATAACTTCCGCGGCAATACCAACGCGTTTACCAAGTCCCTGCAGTTCGACGTCAAGCTCGACGAGCAATTTTCCAACAACCAGCACCTGGCCGGACGCTACAGCCATGCCCACGCTTCCAACTCGACTCCCACGATTTTTGGCGACGGCGAGTTCAATGACGGAATTAACGGCACGACGAGCGTGGAAAACGGCAGCCTGCAGCATGATTGGACCATCAGACCGGCCCTGTTGCTGAGCAGTCGCTTTGCTATCGATTACGTATATTCGCCGGGCTTCAGCAATTACCCGAGTGCGACCTCGGTGGGATTCCCGGCGGAACTCGACAACGCCAATGCAGGCATTTCGCGTATGCCCGCGATTCTTACCGACTCGCCATGGACTTCTCTTTACGACCAGTGTTGTGTCGACACTAAGTTTGCCCACACGTTGTACTCGTACTCTTCGGCATTGTCGTGGGTGCACGGCAAGCACAACTTCAAGTTCGGTGGAGAACAGCGGTTGTTCTTCAATAATTTCCAGCAGCCGCCGTATCCGACCGGATATTTTCATTTTTCGCAAGACGTTACTGAGAACGTGGTCGGCGCGTTCAATCCGGATCAGGGGAATCCGTTTGCCGACATTCTGGTGGGAGAAGGCGACTATGGAGGCATTGCGATCTACCCGGCGGTCGAGAACAAGTCGAAGGAAACCGGATTTTATGCGCAGGACGATTGGCGAGTTACGCCGAAGCTGACTCTGAATCTCGGTTTGCGTTATGAATGGAGCACTCCTTACACCGAGCGCAACAATCTGCTACAGTTCAGCAATTTCACGGGGAACAGTGGCGTCACCGTTCCGGGCCTTCCGTTGATCGCGGGGCCGTTGCTGGGGACCACTGAATTCCCGAATTCGAACAACCGGCATGTCCCAATCGATCGCAACAACTGGGCGCCCCGGCTTGGCTTCGCTTACCAGTTGACTTCCAACACCGTAGTTCGTGGCGGGGCGGGTATTTACTATGGAATGAACGTCGCCACCAACTTTCAATATCCCGGCACGGCCTTCCGCAAAGACGGACAGGTTTATTTCACCCAGGATAACTTCCAAACTCAATATGCAACCTTGGAAAACCCGTTTCCAGCGGGGCTGCCCGCCCCCCAAGGAACCAAGTATGGTGCGTTAGCCGACTGGGGTTACGCCAACCTGAATGACTTGGGCACGACTCAGGCGCAAAATGCCGACATCTATCAATGGAGTTTCGGCGTGCAACGGCTCTTGCCGGGGCAGTTGGTGGTCTCGGCGGATTACTCCGGCAATCACAGCACGCATTTGCCTTGGGGCGGAGCCGGCGGAGTCTGCGGTTGCGGAATTACCACGCGCGACCGCAATTTCATTCCTTCGTCCATTCGCCAGCAATACAACACGCAGGATCTATACAATCAACTTCACAACCCGGCCAACAATCCCTTTCAACCGCTATTCAGCGGTCCCAATGCAATCTTCAATGAGCCCGACTCTCAGTATAACAATGCACAAATCCCGCTCATCAATCTGCTGCGACCGTATCCACAATTCGACGGCAACTTTGAAGGACTCCCGCTGCTCGAAGCCGAATCTTTCTACAATGCTTTGCAAGTACGTTTCGAAAAGCGCGCCAGCCACTACATCAGCTTTGAGGGCGGATACACTTTTTCGAAGGCCACTGATGATTCTTCCGCTGGCCGTAATGCCTGGGTAGGTTCTCTCGCTTCGGACAATCCGCAGGAACTGGATAATCTGAAAGCGGAGCACTCGATCAGCGCCAACGACGCGACCCAGCGCTTGGCGATGGCGATTATCGCCGATTCGCCGATTGGACGGGGCAGATGGATTGGACCCAACATGAATCGGGTTCTGGATGGCGTTGTCGGAGGCTGGACGCTCTCTACCATCCTGACGTTACAGTCTGGCCAGCCCATCGATATCGGCATGTCCCAACCGACTCTCGATGATGGCAATCAACGGCCCGCCGTCATTTGTAACCCGAGCAGCGGCATCAGTGCCCACCAGTCCGCTCTGACCGGACAAAGCACTTTGAATTCGAGCTGCTTTGCGGATCCCGGTTACGAACAACCGGGGAACGCGCCACGATATTTTGCAAATCTCAGAACCGACGGAATCCACAATATTGATATTGCGCTGGAGAAGGCGTTTGTCCCCAGGGAAGGCATGAAATTGGAAGTGCGGGGCGAATTCTTCAACTTCTTCAACACGCCTCGATTTGCTGTGCCCGATACCCTGTGGGGCGACTCGACTTTCGGACAAATCACATCGACGGTTCAAGGCAGCACACCTCGCCACGGACAAGTTGGGGTGCGCTTTGAGTTCTAAATGTGGGCGCCGGCGTCTTCGCTCGTGCGGATAGAAAGCTTACTTCGAATGAAGCAAACCGCATATCGTGCGCTGTTCGTGTTGCTTCTGCTTGCTCCCATTCTGCGCGCGGCCCCGGATTCCGCAGAACAAGATTGGACGCATTATGTGCGAATCGGGGCATACGGTCTGCAGAGCGGAAATGCCGGCGAAATTGTGCGAAGCGCTCAGGAAGATGGCGTCTTCGGCATCGAAGTGGACAACGACATCCCCGGCCGCTATGAAAGTTTCGTAAATCCTGAAGAAAAACTGAAGGCAATCGCCGCCCTAGCTCAGAAGGCACATGCCGTTGGCAACCGCGCATTTGTGTACATCGCGGGAACGGAGTGCATTACAGCAAATGCCGATAAAACTCCTCACACACTCGCCAAAGAGCATCCGGATTGGCTGCAGCGGAAGATCACGGGGGAGCCCGCGATCTTCGGAGGTGGTACTGCGTTCTGGATCGCCAAGGGCGATGAAGACGTATGGGTTAGCCCGTACGCCCCTGCGTGGCGCAAGACGTACATGGAACGGGTCCGGCAGATCGCAGCCACAGGCATTGACGGAATCTACGTCGACATTCCGTACTGGATGACGCATTTCGACGGATGGGAGGACACCTGGGCAAGTTTCGACGATTACACGGTAGCGGCATTTCGCCGGCAAACTGGTCTGGACGCGAGGAGAGACCTGAGGCTCGGAGATTTTTCCGACCCGAATTTTCGCGCCTGGATCGAATTCAGAATTCAAACCATCACTGACTTTATGCAAGAGATTGACCGCAACGCAAAATCAGTCAATCCCGCCATAAAGACGATTCCCGAGATTTATCCGGGCATTGAGGAGGAAGCGGTTCGAGTGGGCGCGGACGTGTACAGTCTGTACCCGGTGGTAGATGCCATTGCTGATGAGTACGAATTCGGTGGTGGGGATCACATGGCGTCGTCCAGAACGCCGCTGGACTGGTTCAGTTATCAGGTGGGAATGCACTCGTTTCGCGCCTTCGCGCAAGGAAAGCCGACTTGGATTCTGAACTACTCTTGGGACGGCGATCAGAAGGTGGACCGGCGCCAGGCAATGATGAACCTCGCAGCCTCAGAAATCATGGCGGGAGCGAATTTCTGGGATGCCCCCGGGCACTCGATGGCCGGATCGAACGACCGGCCTACCCGAAAGAATATTTTTTCCTGGATCAGGGACCACGAGAAAACGTTTTATTCGCCACGGACACCGATTGCTCCCATCGGAGTTTATTTTTCCCCCCAGACCCGCAACTTCTTCGCGAAAGAATTTACCGCCTCCTATCGAGGAATTCTTATTTTGCTCATGCAGAAGCATCTGGAGTTTCAGGTTGTCACCCCCCGCACGCTTTCCGACTTCCAGGGAAACGCCTTAATTCTGCCGGACGTAAGAATCATCAGCGACAGCGAAAAATCATTACTGCGTGCCTATGTGGCGGGGAATAGAGTTCTGCTGATTACCGGGGAAGATGCTACCGGAGTTCCAAGCGCTGCGAACGTGATGCGCTTCAGCAAGTGTCCGGGAAAGGATTACAGCGCCGCGCTGGAAAAGGATTTCAACGCCGCAAGCCCGGACCTGGATCGCGAATTTCTGGGAAGCCTGAAAGCGGAGGCCGCCGTCCGCATTGTTGCTTCGCCGATGCTCGCCACGTCGGTTGCTCGAGTGAACGGCAAGCCTCACGTGTTTCTGGCGAATTTTGCGGGGCTGCGCGGGGGAGCGAATCCGATTCAGACTCCACAAACTGGCGTACAAGTCACCATGGTTGCAGCAACCAATGGCCGTGGATTCTTTCTTCCTTTCCTTGGAAACATACAGCCATTGCAAGGAACGGCTAGTGCGGGCGGTATCACCTACAAGCTTCCCGCGATTGAGAAGGGCGCGGTATTTTGGTATGAGCCCTGATGCCGGACCATTATTGCTGCGTTTGTTGAATCGATCAATCGTCTGAATCGCATCGAGGGGCCACTGAAAGTGAATGCCTTTTCTGAATTATTGAACCTGCTGGACAGCGAAAAGAAAACTCGCGGATGATGCGAAGGGACGAATGATCCGCGATCACGTCGGCAACCCTCAAGCGCTGAGTATCTGTTTGGACGATGTGGTGAACGATCGCGCATTGGCGATGACGAGTTCCTTCTCCAACATGGTAATCTTCGGTCAGAAACTCCGCAGCCTGCATAACCCGTAAGAGGGAAAGTCGAATGATTGAAGTCTGCGTCGTCGGTGAGCTTAACCTGGATCTCATCCTGTACGGATTGCCGGCAGACCTGGTGCTGGACCGAGAGCATCTGGCCAGCGATATGGCATTCACCCTGGGAAGCTCGTCAGCGATCTTTGCTCATAACTTGTGCGTGCTGGGTACGAAGGTTGGTTTCATATCAAAAATCGGCAATGATCCTCTGGGAAAGATGGCTGCAGAGCGACTGTCCGCGGCGGGCGTCGACATCAGCCGGATGAAGCACGGAACCGGAAGCACATCCACCGGACTCACCGTCATTCTGCCTTTCCCGCAGCACCGATTCATGTTGACCTATCCGGGGACGATGTTTGAAATGAAGTATTCCGACATCGATATGGATTACGTGCAAACGGCGCGTCATCTGCATCTTTCCTCTTTCTACCTGCACCGCGCTCTCCGCCCGCAAATCTTGCATTTGTTTCGCCAAGCGAAGGAGGTGGGCCTCACCACGTCCCTCGACACTAACGACGATCCCGAAAATGAGTGGGCACAAGACCTGCTCGAACGTCTTGAAATACGTCGATATCTTTCTGCCTAACGATCGCGAGGCAAAAAAGATCGCGCGCACCGACGATCTTTCGCAGGCGCTAAATTCCTTGGCGGGACTCTGCGAGGCGGTAGTCGTGAAACGCGGCTCAGGGGCTGCGATATGTCGCAGCGGTGACCAGCAGTGGAGCCTGGCGCCCCCGCCGGTCCAGGTAGTTGACGACGTTGGTGCCGGCGACACCTTTGATGCTGGTTTCATTCACGCGTATTTGCTCGGCGCGAAACTGGAGGATTGCCTGGCCTTCGCCAACATTGCGGCCGCCTACTCGGTGACCAAGCCGGGAGGCACGGAAGCATTTCGTGATCGTAGCGGACTGTTCACCTTCATTCGTCAGCAATGGAGTGTCATGGGAAAAGGAGCATTGCCGGTAAAGGCAGGGTACTTGTGAAGTGTGATGGAAGTTGGAGCAGCGACACGAACACTTTGCGATATACTCTGCTAGCAGAGCGGGAGTAGCTCAATGGTAGAGCATCGGCTTCCCAAGCCGGGGGTTGCGGGTTCGATCCCCGTCTCCCGCTCCAATTTCTCTTCGCCGTTTCAATCACTATAATCAAGCACAATGTCCAGCGTCGATGACTCTGCGATGCTCGAGGTGGCAAAAGCGGAGGCCCGTAAAGGGCTGGCTGAAGGTGGTATCCCTATCGGCGCTGCCATCTTTGACATGAGCGGCAAACTCGTGGGCGCCGGCCATAACCGCCGCATTCAGAACGGGGATCCGTCGTTGCACGGCGAGACCGACGCCTTTCGCAATGCTGGACGGCAGCGCAGCTATCGCGACCTCGTCATGGTCACAACTTTGGCGCCTTGCTGGTATTGCAGCGGGTTGGTACGGCAATTCGGCTTCCGCACGCTGGTTATTGGGGAAAGCCGCAACTTCCAGGGAGGCGTGGAGTGGCTGCGCTCGCTCGGCGTAAAGGTCATCGATCTCGATTCCGAAGAGTGCGCTTCGCTGTTGAGCGAGTATATTCGCGCGAACCCTGAGATTTGGAACGAGGATATCGGCGAAGACTGACGACCACGTTGTCGCCATTGGAACAAACGGCACTCTATGAAACTTGATAAAGAACTACTGCACTGTCTTCCCAAAGTCCTCTTACACGAGCATTTGGATGGCGTACTGCGACCGCAAAGCGTTGTTGAGTTGGCACGAGATGTGGGATACGCGAGTCTTCCGACTGCAGATCCCGCAGCCTTAGCCCAATGGTTTCATCGAGGCGCGAACCAGGGGAGTCTGGCCAAATATCTGGAGGGCTTCTCGCACACCATTGCGGTAATGCAAACCGAGGACGCTCTGGAGCGCGTCGCCTATGAACAGGCCGAAGATCTGAGCAAAGATGGAGTGGTTTACTTTGAGACTCGCTTTGCGCCGGTTTTTCATACCAGGAAAGAATTGACCCACCAACGAGTAGTCGCGGCCGTTTTGAAGGGACTGGAAAGGGGCCGCAAGGATTTCGGAATTTCGTCCGGGCTGATCATCAGCGCCATGCGCAATACGGACGTTTCGCTTGAAATGGCGGAACTGGCCGTCGATTTCCGCGCGCGTGGAGTGGTCGGCTTCGATCTCGCGGGAGAAGAAGGCGGTTACCCTCCCAAGAAACACGTGGACGCTTTTCATTACATTCAGCGAGAGAATTTCAACATCACGATTCACGCGGGGGAAGGCTACGGAAAGGAATCGATCTGGCAGGCGATTCAGTATTGCGGGGCGCACCGGATTGGTCATGGAACGAGATTGATCGACGACATCGCGGTCGTGGATGGCAGAGCGGTGAAATTGGGCGACCTGGCTCAATACGTTTTGGACAAACGCATCCCCCTGGAGATTTGCTTGTTGAGCAACGTTCATACTGGGGCCACTCCAAGTCTAGCGGAGCATCCTTTCAAAATTCTCTATCAGGAAAAGTTTCGCGTAACGCTTAACACGGACAATCGATTGATGAGCAGCACCACCATGACACAGGAATTCGAAGCCGCTGCGGATACTTTTGGTTTGTCGCTGGATGATTTCGAGAAGATAACCATCAATGCGATGAAGAGTGCTTTCTTGCCGTACAAGCAACGCTGTGATTTCATCTACTCGATTATTAAGCCGGGTTATGCCAGCATTCATAAGGAGCACGCGGTGAATCAGGCATCCAGCAATACGCACGCGCGGTAGTTGCACAGCGTGGAGCCAAAGCATGGACAACGCTTTCATGGCCCGGGCCATTCTACTCTCAATCGACAACGTCCTCCGGGGACGCGGTGGGCCCTTCGGTGCGGTAGTGGTGAAAGGCAACGCAATTGTCGGCGAAGGCGTGAACCAGGTGACTGCGACGAATGATCCTACCGCGCACGCGGAAGTGCTCGCCATTCGCGAGAGCTGCAAGAAGCTTGGCGTTTTCGATCTTGAAGGCTGCGAGATTTACACCTCTTGCGAGCCCTGTCCGATGTGTCTCGGGGCCATCTACTGGGCTCGGCTGTCTCGCGTTTATTTTGCCAACACCGCGGCTGATGCATCCAACATCGGTTTTAATGATTCACTGATTTATCGCGAGATCTCGCAGCCACATTCGCTGCGTAAGATCCCGATGATTCAGTTAATGCGCGAAGAGGCGCTCGCTGCGTTTCGTGCGTGGAAAGACAAGCCTGACAAGGTCGAGTACTGAGTGTATTCAACCTCCCCAATCTCAGCTCAGGGAAAATGATTGATCGCGCGCTATTTCAAACTCGCCGAGAACCAGAACGTTGGTGAAACAGGAGATGCTGGGTGGCCTCACCACTTTTGTAACCATGGCCTACATTGTGGTGGTGAACCCCCAGATTCTGGCTCAGGCCGGAATGCCGGCAGATGGCGTGGTCTTCGCGACGTGCGTATCCGCCGCGGCGGCTACGCTGGTGATGGGACTCTATGCCAACTATCCGATCGCGTTGGCGCCGGGAATGTCGCTGAATGCCTATTTCACTTATTCCGTTTGCATTGGCATGCATGTTCCCTGGCGTACCGCGCTGGCGGTAGTGTTTTTCTCAGGCGTTCTCTTCCTTGTACTCACCGTGACCCGAGTTCGCGAGCAGATTGTCAACGGCATTCCTGACTGCCTGAAGCACGCGACTGCGGCGGGGATCGGAATGTTCATTGCTTTTGTGGGGCTGCGGAACGCCAAATTGGTAGTGGCAAATACGGCGACCTACGTCAGCTTGGGGAGCTTTGCCGACAAAGAAGTGCAAACCGCGTGTTTAGGGCTCGGTCTTACGCTGGTGTTGATGTCACGAAGACTCCACGGCGCCATCCTGATCGGCGTCTTTGGCACCACACTGCTCGGGATTCTCCGCGGTATTACGAACTGGCCAATGGCCATCTTCTCAATGCCGAATTCCCTCCGCTACCTTTCTGCAACTTGACTTTCGCGGCGCAAGCCATCTCAACTTACTCGAAATCCTGTTCGCCTTTCTATTTGTGGATCTGTTCGACAACGTCGGGACGCTCGTGGGAGTGTGTGAACAGGGCGGCTTTGTTAAGGACGGGAGAATTCCCCGGGTGGGTCGGGTGCTGGTTGCAGATGCGGTGGGGACAATCATCGGCTCCCTGACCGGAACCTCTACGGTGACGAGCTACATTGAAAGCGCCGCGGGCGTTGCCGCCGGGGCTCGTACCGGTTTGAGCAATATAGCGGTCGCCGCACTCTTTCTCCTAGCCATGTTCTGCTCGCCGCTGGCCACGGCAATTCCAGCCTATTCAACGGCCCCCGCGCTGATCTTGGTTGGCGTTCTGATGACGCAATCCATTGCGCAAATTGTCTGGCATGAATTCAGTGAGGCTGTCCCGGCGTTCATCACCATGTTGGCGACGCCTCTCACCTTCAGCATTGCCACCGGACTTAGCCTTGGTCTAATTTCCTATACCGTCGTAAAGGTTGCGTCTGGGAAAACTCGCGAAGTTAACCTGCTGGTTTGGATCCTCACAATCTTGTTTGTTCTGCGTTACGTGTATCTGGCCGCATCGTAGGACAGTGGTTTCGTTTTATCGCCCGACTGGACAAAAAATACCTCCGGTTGCAATCATCGTAAGTGCTGATGCAACAGAAATTTACAGTTGTTTGACGATTCTTTACGTCCTAGTCGCCGGTGACTGTGTTGGAATATATCTGGCGAATTCCAGGCGAGAGCGACAATAGGTTATTTGTTCATCGTGTCTTCGTCCGGATAAGTGTCGCGTTGCCGGACTGCTAATTCATTTGCCAACCGCAGAGGTGTAGGGTCGGACCGAGGATCAACTACTAGTGACCAGGATGATGAACAGAGGCGCAGACCAATGACGTGGACGCGAAAAACCGTGTTAGCGCTGGCTTGCTCAATGACTGCCGGGTTGGGTTTTGCCTCTGGATATGCTGATTCCGATCAGACGGAGCAGGTGCAACCTCCCACACCAGTTACAACGGCGGCGAAATCTGTAGGAGCAGTGAAGGCTATTTCCGGAAACACGATTACTCTTACTACGGATGCCGGATCAAGCATGAACATTCTGGTTCAGGACTCCGCTCGCCTGGTTCGCATTTCCCCCGGGCAGAAAGATCTGAAAGACGCGACCCCGATCCAATTGCAGGAAGTGCAGGTGGGGGACCGGATTCTTGCCCGAGGCAAAGCCTCAGACGACGGCAAGTCTATAGAGGCTTCTTCCATCATCCTGATGAAGGAGTCAGACGTAACCGCGAAGCAGGCGCATGATCTTCAAGACTGGCAGAAGCGCGGGGTGGGCGGATTGGTAAGCAAGGTCGATGCTGGAAACGGAACCATTACGCTTGCCGCCCCGGCTCTGGGCGACGCCAAGCCGGTCACTATTCACATTTCGAAGAACACAATTATTCGTCGCTACTCTGCGGATTCGGTCAAGTTCGACGACGCTAAGCTGGGCTCAATCGATCAAATCAATGCTGGCGACCAACTACGGGCGCGGGGTGTGCGCAGTTCGGATGGCACTGAATTGGCCGCGGACGAGGTGGTCTCCGGAACCTTCCGAAATATTGCGGGCTTAGTCACATCCACGGATGCGGGCAACAGCACCATTACCGTAACGGATCTGGTGACGAAGAAGCCTCTGACTCTGAGGATCAGCGCTGACTCACAATTGCGAAAACTACCTCCGACGTTTGCTCAGCGGATCGCTCTGCGATTGCGAGGTGGGTCTCCGGACGCTACGCCTGGTCCATCGACGCCCGCGGGAGGTCCTCAAGCTAAGGCAGGCGAGACCATGCCCAGCGCGAATGGCGGAGGCTTGCGCCCGGGCGGGCCACCCGATTTCCAACAAATGCTGAAGCGACTGCCCGCCGCGGCGCTGGCCGATTTGCAAAAGGGCGATGCCGTGATGATTGTAGCGACGCAGGGTACGGCCGCTACGCAGCCGACCGCGATCACGTTGCTGAGCGGCGTGGAGCCCATCCTCTCGGCCTCACCCAACAGCAATCGAGCGGCAATGCTTCTTTCTCCCTGGAACCTTGGAGGCGCCGGGGCAGACGCTGCGGCGGGCGCAACCCAATAGATCAACGCGCAGAAAAGTTGCTTCAGGAGATTTGATGAAGTCTGGCCGTCCCGGAAGTCTGGCATACGTATTGGTCACGCTTTTCGTTTTGCTGCTCACCAGTGCTTTGCATGCGCAGACTTCATCAGGCACACTTCGCGGCCGGGTCACGGATCCAACCGGCGCAGTTATTCCGCAGGCCACCGTCACCGCGAGCGGGCCCAATGGCAAAAAGACGACTGCCGTCACTGACAACCAGGGAGCTTACGAACTCAAGGGATTGTCTCCGGGGAATTACACGGTGAGTACTGCGGCAAAAGGCTTCGCCGTATCCACCGAGCAGAACGTCGCGATCTCCGCAGATCAAGTGCAGCAGTTCAACATCGCGCTTGAGATCCAGGTACAACCAGAAAAGGTCGAAGTGCAGGAAGAAAGCGCAACCGTGGGCGTGAGCCCGTCCGAGAACGCCAGTTCAATCGTGATCAAAGGGAAAGACCTCGAAGCTCTCTCCGATGATCCCGACGAGTTGCAGCAAGAACTTGAAGCGCTAGCTGGACCCTCCGCAGGACCCAACGGCGGGCAGATCTATATTGATGGATTTACCGCAGGCCAACTTCCGCCCAAGTCCTCCATCCGCGAGATCCGCATCAATCAGAATCCCTTTTCCGCGGAGTACGACAAACTGGGCTATGGCCGGATTGAAATTTTCACTAAGCCCGGGACCGACCAGTTTCACGGCCAGTTCATGCTGGATGGCAACTCCTCTGCCTTCGATGCGCTGAGCCCGTTCGAACCAAACCAGCCGTCTTTTCACTCGGAACTGTTTAACGGGAGCCTCAGCGGTCCGCTAAGCAAAAAGGCTTCGTTTTTCTTCACATCCCAGATCAGGCAGCTTAACGACTCGAATATTGTGACCGCGGTCGTTCCTACTACGGCTGACCCGAACCCCACGAGCGCCAACTTTACCCAAGCCGTCCCCAATCCCGAGACCCGAATCAATATCGGTCCTCGATTCGATTTTCAGCTCACTCCGAGCAATACCTTGACCGTCCGCTACCAGTACTACCGGGAAAGCGAAACCAACGATGGGATCGGAGTCTTTTCTCTTCCTTCCCAGGCCTACAACTCGACCTCAACCGAAAACACCGTGCAAATCAGCGACACTCAGGTTGTGAGCACGAACATCGTAAATGAAACCCGGTTTCAATATCTCCGCGACGACAGCAGTCAGACGGTCCAGAATTTCCAGCCAACCGTATCAGTGCTGGGAGCCTTTACGGGAGGCGGGAATCAGCTTGGAAATGGCTCTGACACCGCGAACCACTACGAACTGCAGAATTACACCTCCATCGTTCACGGCAACCACCTAATAAAATTTGGCGGACGGCTGCGGGCGATGACGGATTCCAGCGTTTCGAACCAAAATTTCAACGGGATGTTTACTTTCTCTTCGTTGCAGCAATACGAGATCAATGTGCAGCCGGGAAGCTCGTGTTTATCGCTGTTGATCGCAGCGTTGCCCACTGTGCCCACGCCCGGCGGATTGGCGAAGTGCGGCGCCAGCCAATTCTCCATCACCACGGGACAGCCGCTCTCAGAGGTCACGTTGGTCGACGCGGGCCTATATGCGCAGGATGATTGGCGAATTCGTCCTAACATGACCCTCAGTTATGGCTTGCGTTTTGAAACCCAGAATGACATCCATGACCATGGCGACTTCGCTCCACGAATAAGTTTTGCCTGGGGCTTGGGTGGCGGCGGGAAAAAGACAGCCCCCAAGACCGTACTGCGAGCCGGCTTCGGAATATTTTATGATCGTTTTCCGTACAACCTTGTGCTGCAGGCGGAGCGTCTAAATGGGTTTACCCAGCAACAGACCATTGTGCCCGCGAATGTCTTAACCCAACAGACGTTGCCGACGACTTATCAGATCGCTTCCAATCTGAGAGCGCCCATGACTATGCAATCGGCGGTCGGGGTCGAGCGGCAAGTTGCCAAGAGCACCACCGTGGCCGTGACTTACATAAATTCCTACGGAGAGCACCAGCTTTTCCTTCGCAATGCCAATGCCCCGCTGCCGGGAACGTTTCCTCCCAGTGTGCGGCCCTTCGGAGGCAACGACAACATTTACCAATACGACACCGAGGGAATATTCCGGCAAAACCAAATGATTGCCAATGTTCGGACGAACCTGGGATCGAAGCTCTCGCTCTTTGGTTTTTACATGCTCAATTATGCAAATAGCGATCTGGGTGCGGGGTCGGGGGGCAGTTCCCCTGGATTCTCGCCCGGTACGACCAGCATCAGCGCCAACTTTCTCTCCAATTCCTACGATCCCATGGCGGATTATGGCCGTTCGCAATTCGATGTGCATCAAAGAGGGGTGGTGGGCGGGACGATTTCGCTGCCCTACGCATTTCGCCTGAATCCATTTATCATCGCCAGTTCGGGCCAGCCCTATAACCTCACCGTCGGCCAGGATTTGAATGGCGATTCTATTTTCAACGACCGGCCAGCGCCGGTTTCGGCCGCTCGGTGCAATAATATTCCGCCGTACACTTCGGGCATCGCATGCACGTCGCTGGGCACCTTTAATCTGGTTCCCGCTCCGGGGTCCGTACCCATTCCAATCAATATCGGTACAGGTCCCACCCTGTTCACTATGAATTTGCGGCTGAGCAAGACCTTTGGGTTCGGGCGAGAGGTAGGTGCAGGTTCAGTGTCAGCACAGGGTCCTCACGGCGGACCAGGCGGAGGACGTGGAGGTCCCCCCGGAGGTGGGTTGGGCGGTCGCGGATTAAGTGGAGGCGGTGGGCCGGGCGGGCCCTTCAGCATGGCAGCCGCAACCAACCGGCGCTACAATTTAACCTTCAGCGTCTCCGCGCGAAATGTTCTCAATCGGGTGAACCTGGCGCCACCGGTCGGCAATCTCGATTCCCCGCTGTTCGGCGAATCAAACGACCTCGCGCGCGGGCCGTACTCGTTCGGTTCAGCTACCCGGAGAATTGACTTGCAGGTTCTATTCTCATTCTAGCGGGTTGCTCTTTCGCAAAGATGTTGTTAAAACTTTCAGTGGAGAAACCTTGAGACAATTGAGAGTCCTTTCACTGCCGGTAGTGGGTATCCTTGTCTGGGCGCTGGTTTTCGCAGGATGCTCGGGAAACAACATCATCACGATTACGCTGACATCTACGGCGACGTTGCTGAATCCCGGGCAAACGGCAACCATTACCGCCACGCTTACCAATGACATCAACAATCAAGGTGTAAGTTGGACTCTGACTGGTCCCGGGTCATTGAGCGGCAATACGACGACCTCGGTCGTGTATACCGCCCCGACCACCATCGCGACCAGTACAAACGCGACCATCACCGCAACCGCGGTTGCTAACACGACCATAACCACGACGCAATCGATTTCGCTGACCGCGGTGCTGACCATTACCACTACCTCGCTTCCTTCGGGAACTCTTGGCGTTGCTTATGACTCATTTGTCAACGCCGCAGGCGCACCCGCGCCGTTCACCTGGTCGATAATCTCAGGCAGTCTTCCGCCCGGCTTAACTTTTATAACCTCGAGCACAAGTACTTCCGCCGAGATACAGGGAACGCCCACGGTCTTGGGGACCTCCAACTTCAGCGTCCAGGTTACCGATTCCTCAGACGCGACCGTGACCCAGGCGCTGAGCATCACCGTCAATAAGCCGCCGCCACTGTCGGTCGCGACCGGATCACTGCAAGATGGCACGGTTAACGTGTCTTACAATCAGCAACTGGCGGCAAGCAGTGGAACCCCGCCCTATACCTGGAGCCTTACGACCGGGGCCCTTCCCATCGGGCTTACTCTGAATAGCAGCAACGGCGTGATTTCCGGCACGCCTATCGCGACCGGAACTTACAGTTTCGGGGTTGAGGTGAAGGACTCATCGTCGCCCCAACAGTCCGCGACGGCCACTCTCAGCATTACTGTTACCCCTGGCGTGACCGACAATGGGAGACTGAGCGGCAGTTACGCATTCTCGGTCCGCGGCTTTGACGCCAACGGGCTTTTCGTCGCTGCGGGAAGCTTTTCGGCGGATGGGGACGGAAATATTTCCAGTGGCATCATGGACATAAACGATACAGGAAGTGATCCGGCCAATCCAAGCTTCACCGGGACTTATTCCATTGGCCAAAATGGCCTGGGATACATGACATTCAACATTGCCGGCGGCGGCACGCGCTCGTTTGCGCTCTCGATGACGGCTGGCGACAATGCAAACATCATCGAATTTGACGACAGCACCGGAGGAGGCACGCGCAACTCCGGCGTGCTCCTGCACCAAACTACTACTCCTCCGTTTTCGGACTCCTCGGTGAAGAACAATTACGCATTCGGCTTTTCGGGAATCGACTCAAGCAAGAACCGTTATGGCTTGGCGGGATATTTTAACGCCGACGGGAGTGGAAATTTTACCACTGGTTTGCTGGATTCTGATGACGCCGCCTCGGGCGTCTCTGCGAGTGTCCCGTTCATTAGCGGGGGATACACGGTTGCGTCTAACGGACGAGGGACGGCAAACATTAAAACTGCCCAAGGGACTTTCGGCTACAGCTTTTATATTGTCAGTTCCACTGAGTTGCTGGTCGTCGAGACCGACACATTTCCCACCGGCGGCTTTCCTCTGGTTAGCGGCACGGCCCTTGGACAGAGCAGCGTTAATTTAACCGGCCCCAGCGTTTTCGAAGTGACCGCACTAGACCCAACGGGATCGGTCCCTCAGAGCCAAGTTGGAATCTTCAGCCCGAGCGCCGGAACCAACGGTGGCACGTTCACCCTAACTTCAGACCAGAACAGCGGGGGAACGGTGACATCTCCGGCGGGGTCGGGAAGCTACGCAATTGATCCCGCCAGTGGGCGCGTCTCGTTCTTGACTGGATCATCGGGGTTTCAAAATTCGCAACCGGTCTTTTATCTTGTGACCGATGACCAGGCATTCATCATTGGCACGGACTCTTCCGTCTCTTTCGGATTCATGACAGGGCAGTCGTCATTCACGCTGGCGGGGACCTACGCCGGTGGTTCGCTTGCGCCCGTCGACCCTGCCGTCAGCAATGTAGTGAGCATCGCAATTGCGGGGTCCAATACCCTCAACGTGACCCAGGACATCAGCAGTAATAACGGACTGAGCCAGAGCCAATTTTCCGGAGTGACCGCGTCGTCGGTCGGCAATCCCAGCAGGGTCCTGGTGACCGAGAACGGGAACACGACGGAGATCTTGTACGTGGTGAGCAGTGAAGAGTTCTTCGCGCTGGATGCGGCTTCGGGCGACACCACGGCGAGAGTCGACATTTTCCAGCAATAACTTTTCAGGCGTTCGCCGTCGGAGGAGGAAAGGGCGCTTTTTAATTGACTGCAAGCTTCAAATCAGATAACTTTGTTATAGATATATTATCTACAAGATAACCGCAGATCTTTGACAACTAGCCAAGAGGTGGTGTGGCCTTCTAGTGTGCGGGAGAACTAGAATTCCGACGACGCGGTAGAGCAAAACTGTGAGTCTGCCAGCCGCGAGGCGGAGTAAGAATGCAGCCCATGGCGTAAGCCGTGGGTAAGAGTGGGGTAAAAGAGATGGGCCCCAGCGGGGCGGAAGATTAGTCCCCAGCACTCACTTGTAGCCTCACCAAGGGGTCCAGTTCCAAAACGGGAAAGAAAGACCGTCGCTTTACCCCTCTAACTCCCATGTTCTCTAGATTTTGCGTGCAACTCCTTTAAACTCAAAGATCTAGCACGTAGTGGCAAAATAAATCATTTGTTTTCAAGATTTTGCCAAACAAGAGGGGGAGGGGGGTACTCGGCCTGTCACTACTCGACATCCTTTGCGAAAGGCATCGTTAAGAAGTTCTCGCATCCGCGGCCATGCTCTTTTGGTGCACGTACCACCGTTACCCCAGGATGGCCCGTGCGTCACAATGAGAGACGGCACACTTACCGCATAATGACTGCGGAGGTGTTCTTCGGTGGGGCTAAGGCTCGATTATCTGTCTTGTGTGCTTACGATTTTTTCAACCATTCTGGTCGGACGGAGACATTGGGAAGGATGGATTCTCGCCGGCGTCAATAGCGTAATTATCTGTTGCATCGGACTGAAGACGGCGCAATGGGGTTTCATTCCCGCCAACTTGTTTTGCCTCGTGCTCTATGCCGTCAACCTCAAGGCATGGCGAAAGGCCGAGCTTTCTTGACCCCGAAAATCATCGGAGCGTCTCCTCGATTTCGGAGAGCCAATCGGGCCGCTTCAATACTTCGCGCGGCTTAGGACCATCCGCGGCCCCGACGATGCCGTCGCGTTCCATCAAGTCGATGAGATGCGCCGCGCGTCCGTAGCCGATGCGTAGTCGCCGCTGCAGCAGGGAAGTAGACGCCTTGCCGAATTCAACCACAAGCTTCACGGCATCTTCATAGAGCGGATCATTCGCCGCCTCTTCAGCGCCTTCCCCAACTGCCTCCGCACTGCCCTCTTCGCGTTCTTCTTTCGGCGCCTGCAGGAACTGCTCTACATATTCGGCAGTGCCCTGAGTCCGCCAGAATTCAACCACCGCCGCAATCTCCTTCTCTGTAACGAACGGAGCGTGTAGTCGATGAACTCGAGCGGATCCGGATGGCAAGTAAAGCATGTCTCCTCGACCGAGCAAAGCTTCTGCGCCATTGGCATCGAGAATCGTGCGCGAGTCGACTTTGGTGGCCACGCGGAACGACATGCGCGCCGGGAAATTCGCCTTGATCAAACCAGTGATTACATCGACCGAAGGCCGCTGCGTTGCCAGCACCAGGTGAATGCCTACCGCGCGCGCCATCTGCGCCAGCCGCGTTATGGACTCTTCTACGTTGCTGGAATCGAGCATCATCAGGTCGGCTAATTCGTCGATGATGATTACGATATAAGGCAGCGGGCGTTCCTCGGCATTCTCGCCAAACAGGCTTGGCGTTCCGCTTTCGTCGAAGAGCTTGTTGTACTGATCGATGTTGCGTACGCCTTTCTCGGCGAGCAGTTTGAGCCGCCGCTCCATCTCACGCACCGCATTGCGCAGCGCATTCGCCGCTAACTTAGGTTCGGTGATGATCGGCGTGTACAGATGCGGAACGCCTTCGTAATTGCCCAGTTCGAGCCGCTTGGGATCGACCAAAATCAGGCGCACCTGATCGGGTGTCGCCTTGTACAGGATCGACATGATCATCGCGTTGATGGCGACGCTCTTTCCTGCGCCGGTCGAACCAGCAATGAGCAGGTGAGGCATTCCGTTCAAGTCGGCAGTAACAATCCGGCCGTTAATGTCTTTGCCAAGCGCCAGCGTGAGCTTCGACTTCGAGCCAATGAACTCGGAGGACTCGATGTTCTCTCGCAGCCAGATGATTTCGCGCTCGCGGTTTGGCACCTGAATGCCCACGGTGGACTTGCCCGCCATGCGTTCGATCAGGATGCTCTCCGCCTTCAGCGCCAGGCACAGATCGTCTGTGAGGTTGGTGATGCGGCTGTACTTGATGCCCGCCTCGGGCTTGAACTCGAAGGTCGTGACCACGGGACCTGGATTGATCTGGGTGATTTGCCCATGCACCTCAAACTCCGCATATTTTCCCGTGAGCACCTGGGCCAGCAGTTTCAACTCGTCGGCATCGACGGCTTGCTGTTCATCCGGTCGATGGAGCAGGGAACTGGGAGGCAGCTTGAAACCGCCAGCCGCAATGCGGGGCAGAGTGGTTTTCGGTTTCTGGGCGCTGTCGGCTCGCTCCGTGACTTCAGGGGACACGGGCTGGGGCTGAGGCCCTGATTCGACGGCTGACTGAGCCTCATCTCCGCTCTCCTCCGCAAACGTCCGGTCGATACCGGTGCGAATGGGCTCTGGAGTCCGCGCCTGCGATTGCTGAGACGGTGCCGCAGGCCGAGCCGGAACCATCTGCGCGGTGATCACTGGCTTTGGGGAAGCGCGGCGCTTCTCCAATTCCCTTTGCATACGCTTCTTGGCGCGCGCATCTAGCCAATCCTTCCAGCGATCCCACAGGGCAATCGCGAAAGCGAAACGCGTGGGTGCCCAAATCTGCAGCGCCGCAAAGGAGAACGCAGTGGAAAGATACAGGGCAACGGCGAGGACGCTTACGCAAACAATGTAGGCTCCTGCCAGGTTGAAGTAATGGATGAGAAAATCTCCGACCATTCTGCCAAATAGACCTTCGATCGGGATCGCACTCATCCAACGCAAGTGCCCGGGCAATAGCGCCAGCAGAGCGGGAACAAAGATTATCAGCCAGAAACCGCCTAGAACCTTTGCGATCGGCGAAGCGACTCTGCGCGAACGAAACCAGCGGACGCCAAGCACTGCAGAGAAGATGGGCAGTAGAAATGCTCCAATCCCAAAACCCTGAAGAATCAGATCAGAAACCAGAGCGCCCACCACGCCGATCCAATTACGGGCTGCTCGAGAACCCGTCAGGACCGAGGCGCTGTTGAATGAAGGGTCCAGCGGCGAATATGAGGCCAACGCCAGGAAAAGCAAGAGGGCCGAGATACACAACAGAAAGCCAACCAACTCGTTGAGCCGGCGGTTGTTGGTTGGAGCAAAGATCTGTCTGAGATACCTCATAGGCGTATTTGATCCTGCGCAGGAACGACACTCCTGCGTGCGGCGCTAGATCTATGCCAGAGCCTTTCGATTATGACAAGAATAGGAGAACGGTACAACTCAGGATTCCTGGCAGTATCCAGAATGACAAACACTACCAGTGCCACCATTCGGGCGGGAACGCCAGCACCAGTGGCAATGCGAGAATTCTGTGGAGTGCAGTTGTGCGGCCTATTGCAGATGCCACATCAACGCTAATCCGATCACGATCACGCCCACTATGATGCGATAAACGATGAACACCTTCAGGCTATTGGACTGCAGATACCGAATCAGCCAGGCAATCGTGGCATATCCAACGATGGCCGAAACCAGAACTCCTACGAGAAAGGGCGCATGCATTCCCGCAGGCAAACCTTCTTTCTTAAGTTCGTGAGCTTTAAGCAACGCGGCGCCAGCGATGATTGGGGTAGAAAGTAGAAAACTGAAGCGGACTGCGGCTTCCCGGGTCATGTCCCGGAACAAGCCAGCCGTAATGGTCGATCCCGAGCGTGATACGCCGGGGATCAGCGCGGTGGCCTGAGCGCAGCCCACAATGAAGGCATCGGCAAAGCTGATGCGGGTGAGCGGCTTCGTGAGCTGGCTGACTCTCTCGCCCCACCACATCAATAACGCCACAATAATTAACGCTGCAGCAATCAAGTAGATGTGTTCACGAAAGTAGTCTTCCGCCGAGTGTTCCAGTAATTTGCCAGCGATGGCGCCGGGAATCGTCGCGATTACAAAGAACCAAAGAAGTAAACGTTCTTCTCGCTGCTCTTCCGCTGTAAGGTTCTGGTCGGTGTCCCCGGCCTCCGAAAAACGCACGACCTTGCCGCCCAGCGCCGCCCGGATAATCTGAAACCATGTTCGTCGGAAATAGAATAGGACTGAGAGCAGCGTGCCAAAATGCAGGGCCACATCGAACGTGAGTTCGTGCGCCGGGGAAAGCTCGTTCCACCCGAGCAATCGCCGCACGATAATCAAGTGCCCTGAGCTGGAAACCGGAATGAATTCCGCCAACCCCTGAACAATGGCAAGAACCACGGCTTGATAAATTGGCAAGTTAGTCGACTCCGTTCCCGTAGGTTGGAATGTTCTGCTCGATCATGAACAACAGCAGTTGAGCACGAGTTCCCCAATCGCTTTGCGGGCTCTGTGTCACTGCCTTCTGCGCCAGGGCGATGGCCTTACCTTTCGACTCATCGGATTTCTTGGCCTGGTTTTCGGCCTTGTACATCTCAATCAAAGCCGACCTGCGCCAAGCCGCGTCGTACAAGGCCTCCACGACCGCCGGGGATTGAGGATGGTCGTTGACGTATTTCTCGTACATCTCTGCTTCCTTATCGGGACATTTGACAGAGCCCTGCCAGTCGCCGCACAGCTTATTTTCAATCAGGTGAAAGGCCGCCAGATCGGCCCACTTTGTCCCGGGGAACTTCTTCATTACTTCCTTCATAAACTCCTCGTCCATGCCCTCCCGCAGATATGCCTCCTTCTCCTTGGCAGAGGGCCGCGACATCACATCGGCTTTCTCTATCTGCCAGCGAATATCGGCGGAACGGTACATGGCCTCACCTGCTAGAGGCGAGTGGGGAAAATACTCGGCCGCCCGATAGTAGAGACGCATCGCATCCTGCGCAGCGTCCCGGCGCCCATGCCGCTGGCTCGCTTGGTCTTCGGAGTCCACCGCCTCGCCAAAAACTATCCTGTCACCATTCGGCGTCGAAGCCTCTACGACACCCTTATTCATCATCCAGCCGGTGATAATTTTCTCTTCTGTGAGGGCCGCTTCCACGTGTAACCAGTCGCCACTGGTCTCGAGAATAACAACCTCACGCCCACGATCGATGTCAGCAAGTTTATTCGAACTAGAGTCGGGCGAAAGATAAATGGAAGCAACCCGTATTGGCGTGCCCCGCACCGTGTCCGCCCAGGCCGTGAAGCAGAGCAAGAAGGCGGCGACAATCATTAATCTCAGTTGCATAGTCGTCAATTCCGCGAGGACATTGTTCGTATGACGACAAATTCCCGCGAAGACGTTGCTTGTAACGTCTCACTTCCCAGGTGTTGTCATCCTTCGCGAAGCAAAGCATCTAGGCTATTTACGTAACCGGCGAGGACCCAGATTCCGCGTCGCTTCGCTCCTCGGAATGACAAAAGCTGGGTTTGTCGTTCTGAAACGTTCTTACGCCGTCTTACATTTGCCTGATCTCCTGCAACAATTGGGGATCGATATTTCCCCCGCTTATGATGGCCACATTCACCATAGTTCCCGGCAATTGCTCCTGATGGAATAAGAATCCCGCCACGGCAACGGCGCCGCTGGGTTCGGCTATGGTCTTAGGATTTGTCGCCAGCCAGAGAGTGGCTTGGCGGATTTCGTCTTCGCTGACCGTCAAAATGTCGTCCACGTATTGCCGTATATGTTCGAAGTTGATCGGCCCTATGCTCTGGGTTCGCAATCCATCCGCAATCGTCCGGGAGGTTTGCTCGGCGGTGGACTGAACAATCTTCCCGGCTCGCAAGCTGGCCTGCGCGTCCGCCGCCAGTTCGGGCTCAACCCCGATGACTTTTGCGCTCGGCTTGCTCAACTTGATAGCCGTCGCCACTCCGCTGAGCATCCCTCCGCCGCCAACCGGCACGAGCACAGTCTCGACCGCAGGAAGATCTTCCAGAATCTCCAGTCCCATTGTGCCCTGGCCGGCAATAATCTTCTCATCGTTGAATGGAGGCACAATAATATAACCATACTGGGCCGCCAGTTCCTCCGCCTTGGTCTGACGTTCCAGACTGCCAGGGCCAACCAACACGATTTCTGCCCCCATGGATGCCGTAGCCTCAAGCTTGATGGCTGGCGCATTCTTAGGCATTACGATGACGGCCTTCGCTCCCAATGCCCGCGCGGCGTAGGCAACACCCTGCCCATGATTCCCGCTCGAGTACGTAATTACACCACGATTCCGCTCTTCCGAAGAAAGAGATGCGATCTTGTTGTACGCTCCGCGCAGCTTGAAAGCGCCGATGGGCTGCAGGTTTTCGGGCTTTAGATAAAGTTTGCGACTGTGTGACCCGCCTGCATCTTCGCCCAACGACGATTGAATTAGCTCCGTGCGTACCGTCACGCCACGCAAGCGAGCTTGGGCGTCGCGAATATCCTCTAGGGTTACGATGCGATCAACTCCGCAGTAGGCCTTATTCGCGCTGATCCGCGAAAATCTGTGGCCAGGTTCTTTTCTAATTCTAAATTTCCAATATCACCGGCATAATGAGCGGCCGTTTCTGCGTCTGCTTCGAGATGTACCGCTTCAAGTCCGCGCGGATTTTTTCCTTGATTACGCCGTAGTCGGCCTTCTCTTCCTCGCTTGAACATTCCAGGGTCTGCATCACCAGTTGGCGCGCGCCTTCCACAAAGCCGTCTTCGCCCGGCGCAAACCCGCGGGTTACGATTTCCGGCGGACTCTCGACGCGCCCAGAAAGTTTGTTGATGGCGATGATGGGCAGCACGATGCCGTCTTCGCTGAGGTGGCGGCGATCCTTAATGATTAAATCTTCAACTACGTCGGTCCGCGAACCGGAGTCGATACATACGCGGCCCACATTGACGCGACCGGCCTTGCGCGCGCCTAGTTCGTCAAATTCCAGAATATCGCCGCTTTCAATCAACATCACGTTTCCGACGGAACTGTGCATCGCTCCCGCCATCTCCGCGTGCAGCTTCAATTGCCGGTACTCGCCGTGAATCGGAATGAAATACTTCGGTTTCACAAGATTGATGATGAGTTTGAGTTCTTCCTGGCTTCCGTGTCCGCTCACATGGATGGGTGGGGACGATCCGTCTTCATAAATTACGTGCGCCTGACGCCGGAATAGATGGTCGATCATGCGGTAGATTGCCTTCTCGTTGCCGGGAATGATTCGTGACGACAGTACAACGGTGTCGCCCTTCTCGATTTTGGCGTGCTTGTGATTGTCGACCGCGGCTCGCGAGAGCGCCGACATGGGCTCACCCTGCGTGCCACTTATCATCACGCAGACTTTCTCCGGAGGGTAATTCTTCATCTCTCCAGGATGAATCAGCAGACCCTCGGGAATTTCGATGTAGCCCAGGTCTTCGGCAATCTCAGACGAACTGGTCATCGACCGCCCGATAAACGCCACTTTGCGACCGTGCTCCCACGCCAATTCCACAGCCAGCTTGATGCGATGGATCGACGACGAAAAACAAGAGATGAAGAGCCGCCGCTCGGTGCGCGCGAACACTTCGTCAAACTTGCGCCGCACCGCTCTCTCGCTGGGCGTGTATCCCTTACGCTCGACGTTGGTCGAATCCTGAAACAGCGCCAGCACGCCTTCTTTGCCGTACTCCGCGAATGAGTGCAGGTCGAACATTTTGTTGTCGGTGGGAGTGGGATCCACCTTGAAATCGCCGGTGTGAATGATCACACCCAACGGCGTATGAATGGCCAACGACACGCAATCTACAAGACTGTGGGTGACATGAATCGGATGAATGGTGAACGGTCCCGCCTTGAAGCGCTCTCCGGCGCGGATTTCACGTAGATCGGAATTCTCCAGTAGTCCGTGCTCCTCGAGTTTGTCTTCGACGTACGCTAGCGTGAACTCGGTTCCCCACACTGGTACTTTGAGCTCGGCAAGAATCCAGGGCAGCGCCCCGATGTGATCTTCATGACCATGGGTGAGGATGATGGCACGCACCCGTTGCCGGTTTTCGATCAGATAGGAAATGTCCGGAACGACGATGTCTACGCCCAGTAGTTCGGCCTCAGGGAACATCAGGCCCGCGTCGATCACGATGATGTCATCGCCCCAGCGCACGGCCATGCAGTTCATCCCGAACTCGCCTAGACCACCGAGAGGTACGATGTGCAGTTTTCCAGTTGGCATTTTAGGTGTCCATTGATCGTAGCACACGGAGGCAGAGGGACCGGGGGGTTGGCGACCAGTTGAGAACTGTAAATTGGGGACGGAGAACTGGTTTTTCTACCGCCCTTGAGTTAACGTCAAGTCAGATGGCTGAACAACAAGGCAAATCATGGATACGGCGCCGGGTCGAAAACGGTCTGCGCCGTGGCTTCCAACATGCATACGAGACGGTGAAGGTCGATCCGAACAAGTTTCTCTTGCAGTTGCGTGCCGCTTACGGCGTGCCCATCAACAGTTTTCAGGGTATCTATTCCGTCGACGTTAGCCTTCTTGACGACTTGGCGAATCGCGTCGTTCACAGCGGAATGAAGCTGGCCGCGGCCGAAGGGGCCGGGTTTGGCCTGGGTGGGATTTTGACCATGGTCCCGGACCTCAGCATCCTGGCTGGTATTACTCTGCGAACCATTCAGAAGCTCAGTCTGATCTATGGTTTTGAATACAACACCGATGAGGAGACAGCAGAGCTCTGGATAGCTGCAGCCAGCGCCGCTGGTGTGGACATCAGCCGGGAGGTGCTGGAAAAAGAAGTAGTCAATCGTTTTGTGCCCAAGGTGATCCAGCGGATCGCCGTGCAAGCTAGCAAGGAAGCGGTCGAGAAGTGGTCAGGGCGCGTGATCCCAATCGCCAGTTCGGCCATCGGCGCGGGGCTGAATTACTATTTTGTACGTGCCTGGGGCGACCGCGCTAAGACCCACTTTCGCGAAAAGCACTTGGAGCTTCGCCGCCGAAAAATCGCGGCAGAACCGGCTCTACGCCAGTAATCCTGCAACGCCATCTCTTGAGTTATCGCAGCAATTCCTCCAGCTCAATTCTCTGGTCGGTCTTCTCATCGCGATACTTTACAATCACGGGTGTGTACAGCGACAGATGCCACTCTGCCGCCTGACCTTTTGTCACAGATCGTGACCCGGGCACGACGACTGCGTTTTCCGGCACTTCGAGCGGCTTGTCATCTGTGGCCCGGTAAACCTGCCCACGGACAATGTCGTACAACGGAGTGGAGCGCGTCAGAATCGTGCCCGCCCCCAGTACCGCCCGTGCCCGTATTAGCGTGCCTTCATAGACGCCGCAGTTGCCGCCCAC
Source organism: uncultured Acidobacteriota bacterium (assembly GCA_963696635.1). Lineage (GTDB taxonomy): Bacteria > Acidobacteriota > Terriglobia > Terriglobales > Acidobacteriaceae > JABDBE01. The sequence continues at coordinate 373,274 of CAVOKX010000008.1, read as the reverse complement.
AAGGACGTTGTCTTCAACGATAACGGGAGACGCATTGATCGGTTCGAGTACGCCGCCGATCTGCGCTGCCGCGCTCAAATGCACACGCTTGCCAATCTGGGCGCATGAACCCACCAGCGCGTGGGAATCCACCATTGTGCCTTCGTCCACGTAGGCGCCCACGTTAATAAACATCGGCGGCATGCAGATCACGGTAGGCGCAACGTAGGAACCGGTCCGCACGGATGACCCTCCAGGCACGATGCGTACACGATCCCTCACAGTAAATCGCCGGGCAGGGAAGGTGTCTTTATCGACGAAGGAAAGGCTTAAGTCTTCGCCCATTTTGCTGAGTTCGCCCAGGCGAAAGCCCAGCAGAATGCCCTGCTTTACCCAGATATTTACCACCCATTGCCCATCAATCTTTTCGGCGGCGCGAATCTTGCCCTGGGTTAGCTCATCGCGAAAGTCCATGAATATTTGGCGTGCATCCGGATTGCTCTCGACTTCGAGAGAGGCGAGCCGTTCGATGGCGGATCTGAGGGATTCCATGCGGGAAAAGTATACGGGATTTTCAACCGGCCATCGTCGACCGCCGACTACCACACTGTTGTTCGCCCAAAAAGATCGTCAATGGCGATCGTCAAATACACTTGCACTCGCTCCGGATCAATACACCGGCCATCCCTTGTGAAGTTTCGCGAGCTTCCGTAAGCGTGGCGTAAGGCCCATGCCACCGCGCATGGTTGGCATCATGTCCGGCGGGGCGTCCCTTGCCGTGATTGCACTGTCCGCAACTGGATCGGTGCACAACGATTTTGTGCGGCCCGGCCAGCCAGTTTTCATAGATGTAGAAATTGACCGCGTCTGCGGGCGGAATGGCTGGCTTGGCGATCAATCCGGCCTCAGTGGCGATCTTTTGGATCTTAGAACGCGTATCGCGACGCATGGGCAGCAGAGGCAGCCGATAGACTTCTTCCACTTTCCCCATCATCGCCAGCACCGCCTTTACGGGCATCGGATTGGTCTCGATGAAGTTCGCCTGCATCAGCGCCAGATATTTGCGATGAATGCGCCGTGCCGTGGCCCAGTCGTTGTTCAGCGCGGCCCGCGTCATCTCGGCCATTTCGCGGGGAATCTCGTTGGACGCGACCGAGATAATTCCCACGCCACCCAGCGCAATGAGCGGTAACGTAATCGCATCGTCGCCAGAAAAAACCAGGAAGTGCTCCGGTAACAGGTTGCAGATTTCGGCAACCTGCACGATGTTGCCACTGGCCTCCTTGACGCCGGCGATATTCGGGACCTCGGCCAGGCGGGCAAGGGTCGCCGGTTCGATGTTAGCGCTGGTGCGACCTGGGACATTGTAGAGAATGATCGGCTTATCCACGGCCTCGGCAATCGCGCGGAAGTGCCGGTACTGGCCCTCCTGCGTAGGCTTGTTGTAATAAGGTGAAGCGGTAAGAATCGCGTTCACGCCAGGCCGCGCCGCCACTTCCTTTGCTTTCTCGACCGCATCCTGCGTCGAGTTGGAAGTCGCTCCAACCACAATTGGCACGCGTCCTGCCGCGACTTCGATGGTAACGTCGATAATCCGCAGCCATTCGTCGTGCGATAAGGTTGGGGTTTCGCCGGTAGTGCCGCAGGGAACCAAAAAATCAATTCCGGACTCGACCTGCCACGCCACCAGGTTGCGCAGGGCCGGCTCGTCGACGGAGCCGTCCTGACGGAAGGGGGTTATGAGAGCGGTACCGCATCCACGAAGTTGCATGAGAATAAGATAGCGCGAATAGGCGGGCTTGCAAAACCTCGCCATGGTTGCACGGGATTAACAGCTGCAGGGAACTGGGGTTTTCAGTGTCCAGCAGACGTCAGAGCAGAAAGACGCACCGGCTCGTTATGCCCCACCGGAATAGCTTGGCTACAAAGCGCCCCCAACCTTCATACCTGAAGTTTGACCAGCCAGTTCGCGGGTTCCGGCAGAATCGCAAATTTCGGCAGTTCTCCGCGTACCATGGCCACTTCGTCGCAAGCATGGAATCGGGGACAAACGTGGCAATCCTTATAAATCTTATCCGGCAAATCCTCGCGCTGTGCGGTGGCGAACCCCATACGAGCGAAAAACTCCGGCGCGCGCGTGAACAGGCAAGTGCAAGTGACGCGATGCTTTCTCGCCTCCGCCAGCAACGCCTTCACCAAGTGTCCACCACCGCCTTTGCCTTGCTGAGAGGGCGAAACGGTGATGGAACGGATCTCCGCCAAATGCGGGCCATAAAGATGGAGCGCGCCGCAGCCGATAATGAAACCCCCGTCTTCCAGGACCACGAAATCTCGCACATTCTCGCAGATCTCAGCCAGAGTTCGCGGCAAAAGCGTGCCGTCGCCGGCGTAGGCAGAGATTAAGGCATGGATTCGCGGGGCATCGGGCAGGATGGCTTTACGCGTGCGCATGGACGTCCTCCCGAATGAACTCGATCCTCTGTCGAGCATCAACCATCGCTTGTCTTACTCGTGCCGGAGCTGTACCACCGGGAACATCGTGCATAGCGAGCACCGACTCTAGCTTCAAGCAGGCATAGAAATCCTGGTCGAATTTCGCATTCACTGAGCGCAGTTCCTCCAGAGACAAATCTTGAAGTTCGCAAGGCTTCTCCAGGCACAGTTGCACAGCTTTTCCGATGTGCTCATGCGCCAGCCGGAAGGGAACTCCGCGTTGTACCAAGTAAGTAGCTGCTGCCCACGCGTTCATGAATCCCGACTGTGCTGCCTTCTGCATGGTTTCGTAGTTGAATTCTGCAACTTTCATCCATCCGGTAACCAGGGGCAGCAGCGAAATCACAGTGTCAGCGGCCTCAAATAGGGGTTCTTGAGTTTCCTGCAAATCTTTGTTATAGGCCAGCGGTAAGCCCTTCAAACAAATCTGCAGCGTGGTTGCATCTCCAATAACGCGAGCGCACTTGCCGCGTGCTAGTTCCAATAGATCAGGATTCTTCTTTTGCGGCATCGCGCTGCTTCCCGTGGAGTATGCCTCGGGCAACTGGACAAAGCCGTACTCTTGGGATGAAAACAGGATCATCTCCTCCGCCCAGCGGCTCAAGTGCAGAGCCAGTAACGAAAGCGCGTTCACAAATTCGAGGACGAAATCACGATCGCAAGTAGCGTCGATGCTGTTCGCGGTTGGCTGATCGAAGTCAAGGTCAGCCGCCAAGGCTCGACGATCCAAAGGCAAGGTAGCTCCTGCCACAGCGCCAGAACCGAGAGGGCAAACATTCAACCGCTTGCGGCAATCCGCAAGCCTGTCCGCGTCGCGCAGAAACATTTCGATGTACGCCAGCAGCCAGTGCGAGACCAACACAGGCTCAGCGGGCTGTAGATGCGTGTAAGCAGGCATGACAGCATTTCCGGCTTGCTGTGCTCTATCTAGCAAAGCGCTGCACCACGCCGACAGATCAGATCGAATTTGATCGACAGCCGCCCGCACGTATAAACGAAGATCGGTCGCGATTTGTTCATTTCGGCTGCGTCCGCTGTGCAGCTTGTATCCAGTGTCCCCAATCAGCGACACCAACTGTTTCTCTACGAAGTGATGCACGTCTTCGGCTTCGTCGTCTTCAAGAAGTGCGGGCGACGATGCTGCTTGCTCGCGGATCCGTTCCAAGCCTTGGAGAATGGAGATCAGTTCAGTTGAATTCAAAACCCCCGCGCCCTTCAAAGCACGTGCATGGGCGCTGCTGGCTTCAAGTTCGTGCGTCAACAATCGCCGGTCAAAATCGAAAGAACGTTGCCAACGTTCAAATCCAGGATCGAGAGGCTGCCGGAAACGGCCGGACCACATCTTCATTGCGCAACCTCCGATCCGGCCGGCTCTTTACGCGCCTGAGCACGCGAGCGGGATGGAAGGCCCAGAATACGAATGAATCCCGCCGCGTCTTTCTGGTCGTAAGTATCGCCCATGGTGAACGAGGACAGATCGGTGCGGTAGAGCGAATGCTCGGAATGGCGGCTCACCACGGACACGTTGCCCTTATACAAGGAGAGCGTGACCCACCCGGTTACCTGTTTCTGTGTCGTTTCCACGAAGGCGTCGAGCGCCTCACGGAGCGGTGAGAACCAGAACCCGAAGTAGACCAGTTCCGCATATTTCAGCCCGACGTGTTGCTTGAAGTGTGCGACATCGCGATCCAGGCACAGTGCCTCGATCTCTCGATGACCCGTGACCAGCAAGGTTCCACCGGGAGTTTCGTAGCAACCGCGAGACTTAATTCCAACAAAGCGGTTCTCCACCAGGTCGACTCGCCCGATGGCGTTGCGAGCACCAATTTCGTTTAATAGTTCGACCAAAGACACTGGATCGAGTTCCAATTCATTGACCGAGACCGGAACTCCGCTTGCGAATCCGATGGTTACTTGCTCCTCGCGATCCGGCGCCTCTTGCGCGGAACGAGTGAGTTGCCAGGTACTGGCCAGCGGCGCATTGGCGGCATCTTCCAACTCGCCTCCCTCGTGGCTGAGGTGCCAAAGATTCCGATCGCGGCTGTGAATCTTCTCACGGCTGGCGGCCACGGGAATTCCGTGCTGCTCGGCATAGTCAAGGCAGTCTTCTCGAGATTTGAGCGACCACTCGCGCCAGGGCGCAATCACGCGTAGTTCGGGCGCAAGAGCCTGGTACGCCAATTCGAACCGCACCTGGTCATTGCCTTTGCCCGTGCACCCATGGGCGACGGCGTTGGCTCCTTCTCGCAGTGCGACTTCAACTTGATGTTTCGCGAGCACCGGCCGGGCAAGCGATGTGCCCAGCAGATACTTATGTTCGTACACCGCTCCCGCCTTCAGCGCGGGGAACACGTATCCGGTGAGAAATTCCTCACGCAGGTCTTCCACCACCACCTGGGACGCACCCGTAGCATAGGCCTTTGCGACCACCGCCTCAATGTCGTCTCCCTGGCCAACGTCACCCACCATCGCAATCACATCGTAGGCATAGTTCTCTTTCAGCCACGGAATGATGATCGACGTGTCCAGACCTCCAGAATAGGCAAGTACAATTGTCTCAGGCATGAGCGCTCCTCGATGGCAATCGGGTCTCCCCACCTAGCAATAAATACAAAATCGCTTTCTGCACGTGCAGCCGGCTCTCCGCTTGGTCGAAGACGACCGATCTTTCCGAATCCATTACCGCGTCGGTGATTTCTTGTCCCCGATGAGCCGGGAGGCAATGCATGAACACGGCGTGCGGGGCTGCTCCTGCCACGAGTTCCTCGTTCATCTGGTAAGGTGGAAAAATCTTGGTGCGTTTCCCAGCTTCGTGCTCCTGTCCCATGCTGGCCCATGCGTCGGTATACACTGCGTCAACGCCTTCAACCGCCGCGTGCGGATCAGAGAGTATCTCGATGGCGGCACCGGTCTGTTTAGATATCTCGTGGGCATCGGCGAGGATTTGCGCGTTGGGACCGTAACCCACGGGAGTGGCCACGCGGATTTTCGACCCGAGACAGGCGCATGTGAGCAGCAGCGAATGCGCCACGTTGTTACCATCGCCGACGTAGGCTAAGCAAATATTCCTGAGATTGCCGAAGCGTTCCTGCAAGGTGAAATAGTCAGCCAATGCCTGACAAGGATGCTCCAGATCGCTGAGGGCGTTAATAACCGGAACCGAAGCGTGGTCGGCCATTGCCTCAATTGTTTGCTGGGCGAACGTGCGCAACACGATGGCATCTACCCAGCGCTCGAGGTTATGTGCGATGTCACTCAGTTTTTCGCGTCCATCCAGTCGCTCATGGGTCTGATCCACGAAGAACGTGGTCCCGCCCAAGCTTGCCATGCCCGCTTCGAAGGTCAGCCGAGTTCGCAGCGAAGGCTTCTCAAAGAACATCACCATCTGCTTGCCCGCGAGCGCGCTGCGAAAATCCGCAGGACGGGTTTTCATAATTCCGGCAAGATGGAGCACGGCTGCAACTCCTTGACGACCCAAATCGCGAGTCGAAACCAGATCAGGCCCCCAGAATGTATTGGGAACCCGTGCCGGAGTGACGGGTGTCCTATGTAATGACTGACTATTCATTTTTGCTCCTTTGTTTGAGAGTGACGACCGCATGCCTTGACCCGCGCTGCCGTTTTAGGGTACTGGAAGTGAAAGCCGCATTGAGTGCTCGAATCACTTCATCGACGTGTTTTTCTCGAATGATGTATGGCGGCAGAAAACGCAGAACCGTCTCATGGGTTCGGTTGATCAGAATTCTGTTTTTTAGCAAGGCGAAAACTACTGCCTTTGCTGTGTCGGCGGAGTCCAATTCCACGCCCAGCATGAGACCCATCCCGCGAACCTCGCGAATACAGCCATGCCTGTCTTTCAGTTCCTCAAGTTGCTGTTTGAAATAGGTTCCGACTTCGCGCACGTGATCCAGCAATTCGTCTAATGCATCTAGAAACTCGATCGCGACCGCGCAAGCCAGCGGCCCTCCCCCGAACGTCGTGCCGTGCATGCCGGGATGCATGCTGCTAGCCACGCGATTGGTCGTGAGAATCGCTCCCAGCGGCAATCCTGCGGCGAGGGGTTTCGCAATCGTCACGATGTCAGGCCGCACTCCATAGTGCTGGTAAGCGAAGTAACGTCCGGTCCGGCCCAGGCCACATTGAATCTCGTCAAGAATCAGCAAAGCATAGTTGTTCTCCGTCAATTTTCGTGCGAGCTGCAAAAACTCTGGACTGACCGGACAAATGCCACCCTCGCCCTGAATCGTCTCCAGGCAGATGGCACAAACGCCGGCGTCGAACTGGTGTTTCAGGTCGTCAACATCGTTGAAACGGACGAAGCCTACTCCGGGCAACAGCGGAACAAAAGGATCGCGGTACTTCGCTTGACCGGTCGTAGCTAGCGAACCAAAGGTGCGTCCGTGAAATGAGTTGTCGAGAGCCAGGATGCGCCACTTCGGCTTGTGGCCATTCGTATTGTTAGTTCGTGCGTAGATGCGGGCAAGTTTCAGCGCGCCCTCCCACGCTTCGGTTCCGCTATTGCAGAAAAAGGCCCGGTCCAGACCAGAAATTCCGGTCAAACGTTTGGCCAGTTCCGCCTGGTACTCGTGGAAAAACAGATTCGAAACATGAATCAAACGGCCCGCCTGGCGCTTCAACGTTTTCTGGATCGCGGGATGAGCGTGCCCCAAAGCGTTCACTCCAATCCCGCTCAAGAAATCGAGATAACGATTCCCCCGCGAATCCCACAAATACACACCGCGGCCTCTTTCGAAAAGAATCTTGTGACGATCGTAGGTCGGGAGCAGTAACCTTTCTTCAGAACGAATGACGGAAGCAAGACTCATGCGCCGATCACCTCCGTCCCACAATCGAGCTTCGTGAAGTAAAACTGCGGCAGAATCTCGACCTGAGCTGCGGGCAGAATCCGTACTCTGCCCACACCCCTGTGGAGCGCTTCACTGCAAGCTTCCAGTTTGGGAAGCATGCCCCCGCCGATGACGGAAGCGGCAACCAAAGCTGCTACATCTTTAGTCTTCAACCAAGGAATTACCGCACCATCGGCGTCCTTCACACCGTCCACATCAGTGAGAAAAATCAGAGTGTCAGCGTGGCAAGCCACGGCGCATGCGGACGCCATTTGGTCCGCATTGATGTTGTAGTATTCGCCGTCCGATCCCAGCGCCACAGAAGATAAAACCGGAATGCCTCCCGCGCCCCAGATGGCCTCGATCCAGCGCGGCTCGGCGTAACATATTTCTCCAACAAATCCCAGGTCGCAGCCTGAATTTTGCTTTTTGCGCGCACGAAAGGCCATGCCATCCGCGCCACACAAACCCACCGCCGCGCTCCCCGCGGCAACGATTGCTGCTACCAGACTCTTGTTTACAATCCCAGACAACACCATGAGAGCGACGTCGCGGGTCTCAGCGTCGGTGATGCGCAGTCCGTTTACAAAGTCACTCTGCTTGCCCAGCAGCTTGAGCGTTCGAGTGAGCGCGCTTCCTCCGCCGTGCACCACGGCCACGTGATGGCCATCCTGCGCCAACTCGACAATCGCCCGGGCGCACTTGCGCAATCTGGATTTATCCTCGAGCGCCGCGCCTCCGATTTTGACGACGATTTTCACTGCAAGCCTTCCTCTTCCTTCCACCCATACATCAGATTCATGTTCTGCACTGCTTGCCCGGCCGCCCCCTTAAGCAGGTTATCCACGCAGGAGACCAACACTAGCCGGCGGCCATCGTCGGCAAGACAGAAACCAAGATCACAATAGTTGGTGTGCAGAGAGAACTGGATTTGCGGCAGCTTCGGCGTCGCAAAAAGCCGTATCCAGCGCCTCCCAGCATAAAAATCGCGGAAGCAGCCTTCGACTTCGGCCGGCTTCATCTCACGGTTCAAACGCACGTAAATGGTCGAAAGAATTCCTCTGGGAATCGGAAGCAGGTGCGGAGTGAAAATCAATTCACACGCTTCCAGCTTCAATTGCTCGATCATCTCTCCCACATGCCGATGACCAAAGACCGAATAAGCGGAAAGGTTGTCGGCTACACTCACGAAGTGAGTCCGCGAATTCGGCTCCTTACCCGCACCAGACACACCAGACTTGGAGTCAGAAATAATTCCACGCTCGCGATCCACCACCCGAGCCTTGAGCAACGGCGCTAACGCCAGGATTACCGAGGTCGCGTAACAACCCGGATTTGCCACCAACGCCGCATCTGGGATCCGATCACTGCACAATTCTGGCAGTCCGTATACCGCCTTCTCGGTGAGTTCAGCCGCCGTCACTGAGTCTGCATCCTCGAAGCCATAGACCGCGCGATTTTCTGCCTGCTTAAGCCGCCACGCCCCACTTAAATCGATGACGCGAAGGCCTTGCGCAATCGCTTCGGGCACCAGCGAACGCGAAGCCTCGTGCGGAGTAGCCAGAAAAAGCAGGTCGACGCCCTGCCGCTTAAGCGCTGGCCACGAGAGCGGTTGCAGCGGATAGCTTCCGTTGCCCGAAAGAGAAGGAAACATTTCAGCCAGGTTGCAGGCAGCATCGGCGTCACTGCGCCGAAGCAGGACAGGCTTTTCCATTTGAGGATGACGCAGTAAAAGCCGTGTAAGTTCCAAACCGGAATACCCGGTCGCACCCAACACCGCGGTCTTGAGTTTGGCCGGCATCAGGCAAGCATCTCCTGAATGCGTTCAGCCAACTTCCCCGCATCCTCCTTGTCGGGACACACAATCAGGATGGTGTCATCGCCAGCAATCGTGCCGATCGCCTCAGGCCACTCCTCTTCATCCAGTGCCGCCGCCACGGGCTGCGCGCTGCCAACGCTGGTCTTGAGCACGAGCAGATTTTGGGCCGGGCGCACTTCCATTACGAATTCCCGCACCAGCCGCGAGACCGGCGGCAACGCCGGAACCGAAGCATCGCCCTGAGACAGAGAGTAACCGTCCGCCGTCTTGGCCAAACGTAAATCCCGTATATCTCGCGAGAGTGTCGCCTGGCCCACCCTGAGTCCGCGTTTGCGCAGCGCCCGCTGCAGGTCTTCTTGACTCGCGACCGGGCCCTGCCTCAGCAGTTCAAGGATGCCTCGCTGTCTTAAGGATTTATTCATGATGAATAATTATGCATAGCGGTGCATAAACATTCATTCATAGTATCTGCTTGAACACAGGTGTCAAGAGGAATCTTACGAGCAGAACTGCGGTAAACCCCGGTCCTTCTCACTGCGCACTCCATAGCGACTTCCCCGGAGTTCTGGTGTACCCGTCTTTGTGCGAATGAGAGGAATTAGAGGCGGGGTGACGACCATCACAGCCTCATGTGACTTCCATCATCGCTTCCGAGACGGATCCTTGGTATCCAAGTACATTACGCAATTTGAGGCGCAGAGTCGCGCCCGAACGTATCGGCGCAGGGAATGCGAACTTGTTTAAGGACATCGAACACCTACTTCGGTTAGCCGCAGTCATAGTAACGGGGCTGGTGGCTTTCGTCATTCTGCGGGCTGCGGTCGTACCTCGCAGCTTTGGGCAATACGGCCACTATCGAGGCGCGGCAATCAGTGAGATCGCGTCCCGGCCGGTTGCGTTTGCCGGGCACGACGCCTGCGCGGGCTGCCATACCGACGTCGTGGACCAGAAAAAACTTGGCAAGCATGTGGTCGTCGCTTGCGAGGCTTGCCACGGGGCCCTGGCCAAGCATGCAGACGATCCGGGTTCGGTGCAACCCAAAAAACTGGACACAGCCGTCTTGTGCTCCCGCTGCCACGAAGCCAACACGGCCAAGCCAAAGGGCTTTCCGCAAGTAGCCGCGGCGGATCATTCCGGTGGGCTTGCCTGCGATACTTGCCATCAGCCGCACCACCCGAAGATTGAGACAGCAAAGATCGAAACGGAGGGCAAGAAATAATGGAAATCACCCGCCGTCGATTGCTGGTGTTGTTACCCGCGGCTGCAGTGGCGTGGAAGTATGTTCTCGCAGGAACCCCGGAGTCCTCGCCTAACTACAAGATGACCGAGCACTGGTGGGGCATGCTGATCGACATCCCGAAGTGCATCGGTTGTGGCAGCTGTGTGCGCGCCTGCGCAGAGGAAAACGATGTTCCGGAAGGCTACTACCGTACTTGGATTGAGCGCTACCACGTAACGGATTGGAAGATCGAAAGGCCCGAGGTGGAATCGCCCGATGGCGGCAAACAAGGCTTTCCTCCACATGCCGACGACGGCGGCAAGAACTTTTTCGTTCCCAAGCTCTGCAACCACTGCGCGGAATCTCCCTGCACCCAGGTTTGCCCGGTAGGCGCGACCTTCGTTACGCCAGACGGAGTTGTGCTGGTCGACAAGAACTACTGCCTGGGCTGCCGCTATTGCATCCAGGCGTGTCCCTACGGTTGCCGCTTCCTCAATCCCAAGACGAATACCGCCGAGAAATGCACGCTCTGCTATCACCGCATCACCAAGGGCCTGACGACCGCCTGCTGCGAAGTCTGCCCTACGGGCGCGCGGCAGCTCGCGGACTTGAAGAATCCCAAAGATCCGATTCATGAGTTCTTAAGGACGCACACAGTTCAGGTTCTGAAACCCCACATGGCGACTGGGGCGAAAGTTTTCTACAACGGCATGGACGGTTCGGTGCGCTAAGGAGGCTCGTGCAAATACCCGTCGAAGGCTTCATGTACCCGAACGAAGTGGAGCTACAGTGGAGCATCCTCATCGTTTTGTACCCGTTCATCACCGGCCTGGTAGCCGGTGCGTTCATTCTGGCCTCGCTCGAACGCGTGTTCCGGGTACAGGCCGTGAAGCCGACCTATCGGCTGGCCCTGCTGACCGCTCTCGCCTTCCTGCTGGTGGCTCCCCTGCCGCTGCAATTGCACCTGGGACACCCCGAGCGCTCACTCGAGATGTATCTGACGCCGCACCGTTCCTCCGCCATGGCGATGTTCGGCTTTGTCTATCTCTGGTACCTGATGGGCGTGCTGCTGCTGGAGATCTGGCTCGATTACCGGCGTGAAATTGTTGAGCTCTCCCAGACCACGAGCGGCTGGAAACGTTCAATTTATCGTGTCCTGACTCTAGGCTCCTACAATGTCAGTGAACGCTCGCTGCGCATCGATGAGCGGCTCGGGTATTTCATCACGCTCATCGGAATTCCCTCCGCCTTTCTTCTGCACGGATATGTTGGCTTTATTTTTGGCTCGGTAAAGGCAAACCCTTGGTGGTCGTCGCCCTTGATGCCCATCGTGTTCGTGTTCTCGGCAATGGTGTCGGGCATCGCCGCGGTGATGTTGCTTTACATGCTCTCGACGCGGCTGCGTGGCCAACAAATCGATATGCGCTGCCTGGACACGATCGCGCGCTATCTGCTCTACACCTTCATCATCGACTTCAGCCTGGAGATGCTGGACCTGCTGCAGCGCATTTACGAAGCCGATGAATCGTTCCGCAGCCTGGATTTCATGGTGCACAGCCGCTTGTGGACATCGCAGGTGATCATCCAAATCCTGCTGGGCACGGTGACGCCGATCGCGCTGGTGGGCCTGACCCAGGTTCTGAAGTTCACTGACATTGCACGAAAACGTATCTACGGACTAGCCGGATGTTTGACCATGATCGGCATTTTTGCGATGCGCTGGAATGTGGTGATCGGCGGCCAGCTTTTTTCCAAAAGTTTCCTCGGCTACACGACATACAAGATGGCTTTCGCTACGCGGGAAGGATTATTGACCGCGATCGCGCTCATGATTCTTCCTTTCATCATTCTGTGGGTTTTGGTGAAACTCCTGCCACCCTGGCCGGAGTCAGCCTCCTTGCCCAGTTCCGGCGTCGCCCCGGCACACGGAACCAGCTAAGCCCGTCTCAATAGGGGCAGGTGCGGAGAAGCGGATGGCACAAGCTCTCGACAGAATCGCATCGGATAGAGACCAGCTCAGCGATCGGGTGCGGGAACTGGAACGTCGGGTTTCCGCGTTGGAGGGCCACGCCGACATTCAGAGTCCTGCCCCTCCTGCGTCTCCATGGCCGAGATCAAGGCCTCCCGAGACGTGGCGTGGCTTCCCGGCGCCCAACGTGCCCGCTGGGGTAGCCGTGTTCGGCAAGGCAGTTCTTGGGATTGCGGGGGCATACCTGCTGCGCGCGATCGCTGAGTCGGGAACCATTCCGAAGTTGCCTGTGCTGATTCTCGCTATCGTGTACGCGGGCATATGGCTGGTTTGGGCAGCCAGGACTCATACCGCGAACAACTTTGCCAGCGTGACCTACGCAATTACGGCGGCACTGATTCTCTCGCCTCTGCTGTGGGAATCGACCGTGCGGTTTCAGGTGTTGCCGACTGTGTTCACGGCGGCGGTTCTGGTGGCGTTCGTCGTGCTTGCCTTGGCACTGGCGTGGCGGCAAAGCCTGCAGACGATTCCCTGGGTGGCGACTCTGGCCGCGGTGGCCATCGCCTTGGCGCTCATCATCGCGACTCACGACCTGGTGCCTTTTACGGCGGGATTGCTGGCTGTGGCTCTGATTATCGAAGTGGCTGTTTGCCTCGGACAACGGCTTAGTGTGAGAGCGGTCCCGGCAATCGCGGCGGATTTCGCCGTTTGGTTGCTCGTGTATCTGATGACATCTCCTGAGGGCGCGCCAGCAGAATATCGGCCTATCGGTGCAGTGACGATCACGATTCTGTGCCTGGTGCTGCTTGCGATCTACGGCGGCAGCATCGGCATGCGCAGTTTTGGGGAGCGCCACCGGTTGACCATCTTTGAAATCACGCAGGGAGTTGTGGCATTTGTGCTTGCGACTTTTGGAACACTGCGCGCATTTCCGGGCTCGGCCGCGCCACTCGGTATGTTTTTCCTGCTGGTTGCGGCGGTGTGCTACTGGGGCGCGCTGTCGCGGTTCAAATCCGCCGAACAGAATCGAAATCGTAGGGTGTGCGCGACCTACGCAGTCGCACTCCTACTGGCAGGAAGTTTGTTGCTTTTTTCACCGAGCTTCCAGGCGCCGTTCTTATGTCTGGCTGCCGTGGCCTCGGCTTTCGTGTATATGCGTACCGGAAAGCTCAGCCTGGGAACGCACGTGTCCTTATACCTGGCGGCAGCGGCGATCCTGTCTGGCCTTCTGAATCTCGCGGGAAACGCTCTAGCTGGAACAGTGCCGCCTAGCTTGGACACAGGCGCATGGGTGGTCGCAGTTTCGGCCGGCGTATGCTACGCGATCGGATGGCCCGGTTCGACCGATCAGTGGAAACAGCGGTTGCTCTGGATCATTCCCTGCGTGCTGGTGAGTCTCGTGGCAGCGGCGCTTGCAGTGATGGTGAGTGTGAAGCTCGGTTCGGCAAGCGGCCTGCGAAGTGCTTCCCATCTCTCGGTTTTCCGGACAGTGGTCATCTGCTTGCTCGCGCTCATTCTCAGCTTCAGCGGCTCGCGTTTGAAACGAGCGGAATTATCATGGGTTGCGTATGTAGCCATAGCATTTGGCACGCTCAAGTTGCTGTTCGAGGACCTTCGCTTCGGCAACGCGGCGTCACTGGTGGCATCGCTTTTGTTCTACGGCCTCATCCTGATCCTGATCCCGAGGCTGACGCGATTTGGCCGTGAGGGGTCCTGATCTCGGCGCTGCCGGTTTAATGGCAAAACTCATTGCCTATTTTCTTGGAGCCCTCAGAACTTCCCACCGGTCCTTCGGGACTCGACACGAGCCGCAATGCAATTAGCCAAATGCGCCGCATACAGCCCGGTTACAACGCCAGTGAAAACATCCACGGTGTAGTGCGCTCTAAGAACCAGCACGGTCAGCATCTCGAACACAACGATCACGTCTACGTCGGAGAGGGTCTGCTCGACTTGATGACGAGCGAGGACCAATTGGCGGTTGAGTTCGCACACCAAGTCGAAAACATCGACCACTACCACTGCGCCGAAGGCGTGAAAATCCGAAGCGCGACTTCGCAATCGGAGGCTTGGTAGCGTTGGCGCCCTCGTACAAATTCCTCTGACCGTATGGGAAGCCGGTTACAACAAAGATGAGGAGCTCGAAGCCGATCGAGAAGGCATGCGCCTGACAGTTCTCGGCGGATATTCGCCGTATGGCGCACTCAGCCTGTTCGAGAAATTCGCCCAACTGCACGATGAATACATCATTCATGCACAGAGCCCAGAAGAAGAATTATCGGAACCAGCGATGCAGAGCGTGGAAGGATATTTGCGCTCGCACCCCCTGCCGTCCGAGCGCCTCGCGCAAGCCAACCGCCTGATCGCGCAGGAGGGCTGGCAGGATCGCAAGTCACAGAAGCCATTTCGCATCGAATAGGAAGTGCACAACGGCCAGTATGTAAAATAAAGTTTGCCCGACTCTGGGTGTGCTGGCTGGTCGGTCATCAATAAATCGATCACTCCTCGGTTGGTCCGCGGACCTTCATCCTGGCAAGATCGCTTCCGAATCCGTGACCCAGTGCGAAATGGTAAACTGCTAGAAGGCACGAGCAAGACGGACGAAAGTGTCTAGCCGCTGGTAGGGCAATCAGTCCCGAGAGATAGCGCAAAAAGGATGCTCCGCCCGATGCACGAATTCAGGCTTCGAGGGTCGGGACACCGATGTGGGCGCGTAGCTCAGTTGGCAGAGCAATGCCCTTTTAAGAAGCGGCCATTGCTTGTTATCAAGGAGTTAGCAGGAACGCTCGGGAATGCTCGGGTATTTGTTTCCGCTGACTTAGAAACCCGGTCCAAAACAATTGGACCCTTAACTGGACCCACGGGCAGGTTGGCACCCCCGGACCCCTCGTTACGAAGTTCCATCCACCAATCGAGCTGAGGCTAATCCTGTGGAGACTCTGGTCATTGAGCTGTCAGCAAACCTTTGCCTTCGTTAGCACATTCTCCCTCAAGCTGGGGTATGTCTCCGCAACTCTCCAGCCAGACCGAGTTAGGTTGCCCGGTATACGTTCCATTGGCGTCGCGGTAGCCCCGCCAGATAATATTTGTACCTGATGCGTTGCCGGACAAAGTAATTATGTTTCCCACTTCTTGGGAGTCGCCGGTAAATGTATACGTCGTGCCTCCCATAGTTGCCGTGAGTGTTTCGCTGCTCCCGATGCTCAGGTTAGCCGACGCTGCGTCCCCTATGTTCAGAAGGAAATTCGGCAGACTGCCACTGTATGTCCCCGATGGTGGATTGACGAGATGTGCGGTGAAACTTCCGTTCTCTGCGGGAGAACCTGAGCTAGTCCATGTCCCAGACATCGTGTTGCCACTGAGCGTACCGGTTGCATTAAGGCCGTCGTAATCTCCGCAAGCGGTCTCTATGGAAGATAGGCTCACGCTAAAGTCGAGAGATAGAGACGACCCGGAGACTGTTCCCGAGGCTGACCCTGTTCCCCATCCCATCAAGATGACTGGTGGGCCCCAATGTGGGTTATAGAGCGCGGTGTACACTTGCTGGGAGCTAACCTGATTTCCATTCACTGCGAGGTTGCCGTCTGAAATCTGTGTAATAGGGCAACCGGAATCGCTAGAGACGAACGCAAATTCCCACGCACCCTGTGCCAAGGGTGGATTGGTACCGCTGGTACCATTTCCGCCTCCACAACCAACAGCAAACGTCACGAACAAAGTAATGGCCGCCAGTAGAGTTCGCATGCTGCACTCCCCTCAGCTCTGATTGCAGCACGAAGGTACGCGCAGCGCTAATTACTGAGGTCACTGGCAGCCGTCACCGCTGCTTTTTTGGGTTGTTGCGCTCGGCATTGTGTACGCGGTGGGCTAGCCCGGTAGGGGTGGTCCGAGCCACCGAAGCAACCCGGACCTGTGTATATGCTCGAACGCCCGAAGTGTAGCACACGACCCTTGCGGAACTTCGACTGCTCCCTCACAGGAGCTTCCCACTGGGCGCAAACCGCTTCCGACACAGCCGAACACTTCCCCCTACTCATTTTGCAGACCGGAGAAGTCAATGGGTTGGTTCGGGCTGCACAAGTTGAATGGTAACCCAAGCCGATGCTGTTGAATCGGCCTCCGATGTAGCCGTCAACACCACCGAAGATGGACTGGGCAACACCTTCGGAGCTAGATAAAGGTCCCCACTCATTGTTCCGCAAGTGTCACCAGAGCAACCTGACCCAGTGACGTTCCACTTCACGTCAGTGTTTTTGTTGCCCGTCACCGTAGCGACGAATACCCCTGACCCTCCGACAGGAACCTTCCTACCATCATTCGGCGAGATGCTAACCTTTATTCCCGATTCCGATGCCTTGTCGGGGTTGTAATGGAAGGCGAAACGCAGTTTGAGATACTTATCTCGGAACTCGGTAGGCAAGGGTTGATACGGGTTGGAAGCTGTGATGCTGCCCAATGCAGCACGGTCCAGTGCAACATCTCCCGAGTTCCCGCTCCGGCGAGATTCCCGCTATTCGCATTAAACGCTATTGGCGTTTCCGAGCAAGTGAACTCAACGCCTGGCTCGAAACCCTCGCCACTGGCCGCAAGAAGCCTTGCTCATCCGTGGTAGAATTCGTGAGCCAATCTGCTCTCCGTGGGTCTGAAAGGACAAAATGAAACCACGAGAGCGATACCAAAACGGAAGTCTCACACGCGAAGCACGAAGGGCCGGACCCGATGTCTGGGTGTTCAGATGGCGTGAAGCCACTGAGCACGACATCAGAGCAAGACGCAAGGCTATTGTTGGAACTGTGACCGAGTTTCCGACAAAGGCCTTGGCAAAGAAAGCCGTCGAGTCTCAAGGGCTTCGCAAGAACATAAACCGGGACACCTTCACGCCTCAAACCGTGGCCGAACTGGTGACCCATTACCAGCAGAAAGAATTACCAGAAGACGGTGACAAGTCTTTCTCAACTCGCACGGCCTACGAAGTGTATCTTCGCAATTGGATTGTGCCAGTGTGGGGCGAGCACAGACTGTCAGACGTGCGAACAGTCGCAGTAGAGAGCTGGTTGCACTCTCTCTCGCTCGCGCCCGGTAGCCGAGCGAAAATCAGGAATCTCATGTCCACTCTTTTCAATCATGCGATGCGATACGAATGGACGGACAGAAACCCGATACGTTTGGTGCGCCAGTCCGCGAAACGACTGAGCACTCCCGATGTACTCACAGCGGAGGAAATCGGAAAGCTACTGGCCAAGCTGGACGGTCCGTACTACGTCATGGTGTTTCTTGCTGCTGTCACGGGGTTGCGCGTCTCTGAGTTGCTGGCTTTGAAGTGGGAAGACGTAGATTTTCACTCAGCAGAGATTCATCTCTCCCGAGCGATTGTCTGCCAGCACGTCGGTCCGCTGAAAACAGCAGCATCACAGAAACCAGTTCCGATGGACGCGGGATTGTCTGCCGTCTTACTGGACTGGCGCGGACGGTGCCCTTACAATCAAAGTACCGATTACGTGTTCGCATCGGCTGAAAAGAACGGCAGTCAACCGCTCTGGTCATCGAGCGCGATGTCAAAGCACATCCGGCCCGCTGCAAAGCTGGCAGGGATTGTGAAGCACGTACGCTGGCATGTGTTCCGGCACTCGTTTGCAACGCTCCTGAAAGGGAATGGTGAGGACGTGAAGACGGTACAGGAGTCACTGCGACACGCGGACAGCAAAGTATCGCTCGACGTGTACACGCAAGGGCTAATGCCAGTAAAAAGGGAAGCACAGCGTAAGGTAATCGAGATGATTGGACCCTTGTGGACCCACGCATCTTCGACCGCCGTTGCAAGTGCTTGATTGTAAAATGTGGGCGCGTAGCTCAGTTGGCAGAGCAATGCCCTTTTAAGGCATGGGTCGATGGTTCGAATCCATCCGCGCTCACCACATAATATTTCTGTGTGATTCAGTCGGGTCAAAGAGAAAGGCCGAAACTCTGAGAGTTCGACCCTGAAACCTGTGGATCTCGGATGTAAGGCGGTCGTGAGGGTCCAAACGTCAGCCTCGCTGACACTAACCCATGACCGCTAAGGTTCACCGCGAACCATACACCAATGTAGCGTGCGCATCGGGGTGGGGCAATACAGCGAACCCTGTAGTCACTTTTTATGAGATCTACATGACGCGCTGCGCTTTTGCCGATGTTTCGCAAGCGATTGCGTCTCCTGATCGCAACCCCATCTTGGGCGATTCGCCCGCCAGATCTTAAGCACCCGCTATCCGTGTTTTCCTCTGCCGGCAGCGAAACCGTGTAAATTCTCTCTACAATCCGATAACTGGTGTCCCTAAAGGAGTCCCGCAAATGCTTGAGAATCCAGAGCGTAGGATTACAGAAATACTCCCAAAGCGGCGTGGACGTTTCGGCAACATACCTGCCACAAACATTTAGACGTGATGAACAAAACCGAGAGCGACCGCATTCAGGAATTGTGTTCTCTGATCGCCGTGGAACAGGATCGCCGCAAGTTCCTGGAACTTGTCCGGGAGCTAAATCGAATTCTCGAAGTAAACGACCAACGCCTCAAAAGCAGTGAGGTCGGGAATTGAAACAGCAGCGCTCTTCAAACTGCTCTTCGAATTAGGCGCGGATTCCAAGTCACCGATTCTTCAATCCTCCGTCCCGAACTTCTTCAGATCTTCGGGTCCTTCTGCCAGCGCCACCGCCTCTTTGCCCTGGACCAGTTCCCGGATACTCTCCACCACGTCAGGATTGGCCAAGGTCGTGATATCTCCAGTTTTCATGTTGTTGGAGAGGGCGGCGAGAACACGGCGCATGAGCTTGCCCGAACGAGTCTTGGGCATGTCCGGAACGATGTGGATGTGCTTCGGACGGGCAATCTTGCCAATGATGGTTTCAATGGCCGTGTTGACCTTGGCCACGATCGCCGGACTGGCTTGGACACCGGGCTTCAGGGCGATATAGACTTCGGGCACACGGCCCTTGATCTCGTCCGCCACCGGTACCACCGCTGCTTCCGCCACCTCGGGAACCGTCAGACAAGCAGACTCAATTTCCTTTGTGCCCAGGCGGTGGCCGGCCACGTTGATGACATCATCGACTCTGCCGAGAATGCGGAAATAGCCGTCGGCGGCCAGCACAGCTCCGTCCGACGCAAAATATGGCCAGTCATGCCAGTCTTTGCTGTTGCGGTTCTTGCAGTATTTTGCGTAGTACTGGGTGACGAAGCGGTCATGATCACCCCAAATGGTTTGCATGATCCCTGGCCAGGGGTTGCGGATGCAGATGTTGCCCGCCCTCCCTGATCCCGCAGCAACTTCCTGGTTGTTTTCGTCATAAATTACCGGATAGATTCCCGGCACGCCTGGGCCGGCGCTGCCTGGCTTCATCGGATCCAGCGCGGGCTTCGTGCTGCACAGGAATCCTCCGTTTTCGGTTTGCCACCAGGTGTCGACAATCACCGCCTCGCGCTTGCCGACGGTTTCGTAGTACCAGCGCCAGACCTCGGGCTCGATGGGTTCTCCCACCGTGGTCATGTGCTTGAAATGGTAGTTGTACTTGTTGGGTTCATCGTGACCGGCCTTGCGCAACATGCGAATGGCTGTGGGCGATGTATGAAAGATGTTGACATCCAGGCGCTCGGCGATTCTCCATACTCTTCCCGCATCGGGGAAGGTAGGCACACCTTCATAGATGACGCTGGTGGCGGCCAGGGCCAAAGGTCCATAGACGATAAACGAGTGGCCGGTAATCCAGCCGATGTCGGCCATGCACCAGTACACATCCGTGGGATGAATGTCCTGGATGTACTTGGAGCAGCCGGTCACGTAGGCGAGGTAACCGCCAGTGCGGTGTTGGCAGCCTTTGGGCTTTCCGGTGCTGCCGCTGGTGTACATAAGAAACAGCGGCGCTTCCGCATCCATGGGGACGGGAGGCACGATTTCACCCGAGTATTTGGGGAGGATCTCGTCAATCCAGAAGTCGCGCTCCTTCACAAACGGCGAGGCAGACGCATTCTGGCCCGCGTGCCGCCTCCAGACCAACACCTTATCCACGGTCTGGCCTTCCTTCTTGGCCGTCTCCAGCGAAATCTCGGAGGCCGCTTTGTGGTCGATCAGCTTGCCATTGCGATAGTAACCATCCATCGTGATCAGGATGTGGCTTTGTGAATCGGCGGCACGCATTCCACAAGCCTCGCCGCTGAAGCCTCCGAACACGACCGAGTGAATCACCCCCAGGCGGGCACATGCCAGCATGGTGATCGGCAACTCGGGAACCATCGGCATATGAACGGTGACGCGATCTCCGCTCTTTAGACCGCAAAAATCGCGGAGCAGAGCCGCAAACTCATTGACTCTCACATAGAGTTCGCGGTAAGTGATGGACACGGGCGCTTCGGATTCTGGCTCTGGGACAAAGATCAGCGCCGCTTTGTTCGTGTGCTCGGCGAGGTGCCGGTCCACGCAGTTGTACGAGGCGTTGATCTTGCCGCCCACGAACCACTTCCAGAACGGCGGATCACTGGTGTCGAGCGTGGTATGCCAGTACTGGTCCCAGCTCAGCAGGTCGGCGTATTCTCGGAAGCATTCCGGGAAATTCTTCTCACTGAAGCGTTCGATGACGTTGGGATCGGTCAGATTCGCCTGGCCGATAAATTTCGGGGAAGGATAGTAATTTTCCTCCTCTCGCCAATGGACTGCGATCTGAGCCTCGGTAGTCTCGCTCACCACGTGCTGCCTCTGAACAGTCTGGGCCGTCTTGGCCATATTAGTCGCTCCTTAGATTCCTGAATTTGTGATGCCGGCCCGACATCGGACCTTGAGGAATTCCATCAGGCGCGGAGCACGTGAACGCTCGTGGCTGAGAGCGCGTGGTGCTCCGTTCCAATCGCATATAATGAACCATCCCTTACCTCATTGCAACGGCTTCTGGAAGCTACGCTACCGCCGTCACCCTCTTCCCTGCCAGTCTTCCCTCCGGCATAGCCGGGGCGTTTAGCCGCCAGTTCGCAGAGCAGCGCCACGGCCGCCAACGCCAACGCTGTGTAAAACGCCATCTGGCAATTGTGATACTTGTCGTATACCAGACGGCCGATGCACCCACCGAGGAGACCGACGCCGCTACGGCAGCCGGCTTCTGGGGCGGAAAGCGTTGACATTGCCCACGACCAGTTGCGCTTCCCGGGGCGTCCTACCTTTTCGCCTGAGACTCGGACTCTACGAGAGCGGTAGAACCTTCCTTTTGTAAACTGTATTCGCCAACGTCGCCGTCGCAATGTACCAGGCGATCAACCCAGTGATGAAGATTTCCCACCCGGCAACCGCTGCTGGACACTTGCCCAAGACTACGAAGTCCAGCAGAATGAAAGCCAGCAAAAGCAGCCAGAATAGGAGCGCCAGAAACTTTCCGACACCCTGGACCGCAATACAGAAGGCCAATGTGAACAGCGTCCACATCAGGAAGAAACCAAATTCCTCGGGATGACCAGCCGGGACGCCTGTCTTCGGTTGCACGTATAACAGCACGAAAAGTGACCACCAAAAGGCTCCGTAGGACATGAAGGCGGATCCGCCGAAGATGCTTCCTTTTCGAAGGTCCACTATGCCG
This sequence comes from uncultured Acidobacteriota bacterium, assembly GCA_963696635.1. Taxonomy (GTDB): domain Bacteria; phylum Acidobacteriota; class Terriglobia; order Terriglobales; family Acidobacteriaceae; genus JABDBE01. The sequence continues at coordinate 351,354 of CAVOKX010000008.1, read as the reverse complement.
GCAATGAATTGCGCCGTACCCCCGAAAGTGATCGCCAACGCCAGGGTCGGCCCGGCGCTCCAGTAGCCAACGTTATGCAGGCCCGTCGCCATGGTCGTCAAGCCGAAACCCATCAGCCCGACCACCGCTGGATTGGCCCACCATTCCTTGTAGATACCCGCGTCTGTCACCTCAGCCATCTCTTTTATCCTTTCTCAGAGTAGCGGCTTCCTGCTGCTCCTCTGCGTCGCTGCATCGAGTCTCTGTCCTTGGTTCGGCTGGGTTCTCTATCAGCCAGGCTCCCCAGCGGCCAACACTATATACCCTATCGCGCTATTTTGTCGTCGCTCTACTCCGGGCCTTGAATCCCATCTGCCCCGACGCCCATCTCCCACCAGCAAGAACCGAGAATCGGGGTGATCCGTGGTCCGAAAACCGCATCATCCGTCCCCTCGATCTGGCGAAGCATACACGCGTTGAAAACGACATGCTGTGATCTGCGTCACTGATCAGCGTTCATCAAACCTAAACAACTCTCCATTGCTTGCTGTAGACTCTAAACTTGGTTCTTGCCGGTTCTCGTGCCGACCGTACACATCGCATCTCGGATGGCCTTCGATGGAAGCGCGTACTTCAGACCGCAGTTGGCAAGGGCGCGATCACCGAACCGACCGGGTTAGAATCCATTCATTCGGGGATTTCCGGTTTCCGCGGCCTGCTTGTCAGCTATGATGCCCAGCGGACTTCGATCACCCACTTGTGTGATTGGCATCACAAGCAAAAGTGTTCCGCTGGTGTAGTTATATTGAACTGCGGGCCGTTGAACCCGGCAGTGTGATTGTGTGTGCCAGGGAATGCTGGTGGCTGTTCGGTCGCGCGGCCCGGACCTCACAAGGAGCGGATATGAAGCGATCTTTCTTTCTGTTCTCGTTCGCGATTTCCCTGATCTTCTGCTGGGTAGGTTGCCAGGGTTCCAAAAGCCCGGAAGGTAACACCTTCAAGATCGGCGTCATCACTTCTCTTACCGGCAGCAACGCCGCTTTTGGTCAAGCGCACAAGAACGGCTACACCATTGCCTTGGAGGAACTCAACGCCAAGGGTGGTCTTCTCGGCAAAAAGGTCGAACTCGATTACTACGACGACCAGAGCCGTCCCGATCAGGCGGTGCAGGGCGTCTCCAAACTGGTGGACCAGGACCATGTGCCCATCGTGTTGGGAGCTTACTCCTCGGAGAGCACGCGCGCTATCGTGCCCGTGATGACTCAGAAACAGATTCCATTAATTATTCCCACCGCCGTCGCGGACAACGTCATGGAGAGCAACTCGCCGTGGATCTTCCGGATTTGCGCTGGCTCTGGCTCATTCGCATCCGCGACCTTGGATTTTCTGAAGAACAACGGCGATCCCCAAAAACTGGCCATCGTATCGGAGAACACCAACTTCGGCCAAGCGAACAACAAGTCGATGACGGAAGCGGCCAAGGCGGCGGGCCTTGATCTGGTGGACAGCGAGTCCTACCAGGCCAGTTCTCCCGATTACAAATCGCTGTTGCAGCGGGTGAAGGGCAAGAATCCCGAAGTGATCTATTTCGCTTCCTATCTGCTCGACGCCAGTACGCTCATGCGCCAGGCGGAGCAACTCAATCTGAACCCCAAGTACTACACCTCGGCAGGAACGGGTTTTGCCGCCGCGGAATTTCCCACTATGGATAAAGGTGCGGGCAAATATGCCGAGTACACGTTCTCTGTTTCTCAGTGGCTGCCCTCGGCCAAGTGGAAAGGCTCCGAGGAATTCGATCAGAAATACTTCAAGCTGGCCGGTTCCCATCCCGCCTATCATGCGATGGAGGCTTACGCCGCCTTGCTCGTGGCCGCTGCCGCCATCAACAATGCGAAGTCCGATCAGCCCCAGAAGATTCGCGATGCCATTCAGCAGGTGGACCTCCCGGACACGCCATTCGGGCCGGTGAAGTTCGATGCCCGCGGGCAGAACCACCATCCCGTGCTCATCACCCAGGTGCAGGGTGGGCAATACAAAGTGGTTTGGCCCTCGGATGCCGCGGAGAGTAAACCGATCATTCCAACGCCCGAGTGGTCGAAGCGCAAATTGTGAAGCGTCCTGCACGTTCACGGGCAGGCTGATAAGAGATGCTCGAATCGTACCAGGGCAACGTTTCACAAGCGGTGCTCTCAATCGCCGGGTTTGTCGGCAGGTAGAGACGTAGCAAGCTACGTCTCCGTTTTGGACTTTCTCAGCAGTGTGTGGAGGAGTAATATCGGCCCGTCGTAATTTGTTGATTCCCTCGCTCGATCACAAGCCGAGCACCTAGGACTCAATGATGAACTGGCTCTCTGTGGCGCTCCAAGCGATCATTAACGGTCTGCTGACGGGCGCGCTCTATGCCATCATCGGCATGGGCATGGCTCTCATCTTCGGGGTCATGCGCATTGTGAACTTCGCTCACGGTGCATTCCTGATGATGGGCATGTACGCCACCTACGTGCTGTTCCAGGCGACTGGCGTGAGTCCTTATTATCAATTCCCCTTGACGGGCGTCTTGTTGTTCTTAGTCGGTTATGCCACTTACATGGGACTGTTGCGGCACATCCGCGGACAAGTGGATTTCATGGTCATCCTTTTGACCATGGGCTTGGCGCTGATTCTGACCGACGGAGCCCAGTTGGCCTTCGGCGCCGACTATCATCAGATCAACATTCCGCTTCTGTCAAAGAACATTCACTTCGGTTCGCAGATCTCCGTCAACGCGCCCTGGCTGGTATCTTTTGCTATTTCGGTGGTGCTTGCCTGCGCCCTCTATTGGGTGGTGACTCACACCATGTTCGGGCGTGCGGCGCGCGCCATCGCACAGAACCCGTACGCCGCCCCTCTAATGGGTATTAATGTGAACCGGGTGCAGGCGATCGCCTTCGGTATTGGCTCCGCCGCAGCCGGCATAGCCGGCAGCCTGCTGCTCCCAGTCTTTTACCTTTTCCCCGACGTAGGCAGTCAGTTCACGCTGAAAGCTTTCGTGCTGGTGGTACTGGGAGGCATGGGCTCCATTCAGGGCGCAGCCATTGCCGGCCTGGTGTTGGGCGTCGTCGAGAGCCTCACCAGCCTTTATTGGGGCAACGAGTGGGCCCTCGCCGTTGACTTTGTCCTCTTTATCCTGGTGCTTTCCCTGAAGCCGAGCGGAATCTTTGGGAGCCAGCGCGCGTGAGAAACTGGCAGATACTCATCGCGGCTGTTTTCCTCTTTGCCGCGCTCTTCGTTCCGCTCCTGGTTCCTACCGACTACATCCTGCAAATTCTCTTCCGCGTCTTTCTCTTCGCCGCCTTGGGCCTGGCGTGGAACCTGGTTGGAGGATATGCCGGACAATTATCGCTAGGGCACGCGGCCTACTTCGGAGTGGGCGCTTATGGACTGGCTCTGTTTTCCAAGCTGGGGATTTCGCCCTGGATGTCAGTCTTATTCGGTATAGGGCTGGCCGTGATCTGTGCGGCCATGATCGGCACAATCTCATTTCGCTTGCGCGGCCCGTACTTCGCGCTCGCCACCATTGCATTCGCGGAAGTCTTGCGGCTCGTCGCCAAGAACCTTCCCAACGTAACCGGTGGCGACGTTGGAGCCCAAATCCCAGCCCTGTTTACGCACTCCGCAACCAGGTCTTTCTACTGGTCGGGAGTCCTGTTGACCGCATTCGCCTTTGCCCTTAGCGCATGGATTGAGCGCTCGCGATTCGGTTATTACCTCATGGCCATCCGCGAAGACCAGGACACGGCGCTCTCCGTGGGCGTGAACGCCGCCCGCTGCAAACTCTGGGCGCTGCTGATCAGCGCTGCAATTACGGGCTTCGGCGGTGCGCTTTACGCCAGCATGTTTCTGTTTATTGTTCCCGACCAAGTGCTGGCGATGGACATTTCAACGGAAATCGCCATCGTCGCCATGCTGGGCGGCGCAGGCACGTTGCTTGGCCCGTTACTCGGTTCCGTCATCCTGGAGAGCTCCGCGGAAATTTTCAAGACAGTGTTTAAGGAAGCCCATCTGCTGATCTATGGAGTATTGATTGTGGTTGTGGTCCTGTTCATGCCCGAGGGCGTGGTAGGCACGGTAACCAGTAAGCTGGGACGCTTCAAGAAGGCGCCCCTGGCTCCATTTGCCGCGCCCGCGCCGGTGGCTGCGCAGGAAGAAACCAGCCGAGCGGCACTGAACGAATAGGATTGTCGAACATGTCGCTTCTTGAAGTCAAGGGCATCAGCAAACGGTTCGGTGGCCTGAAGGCCATCAACGACGTTTCGTTTGCGGTGAAGCCGGGCGAGGTGACCTTTATTGTCGGGCCCAACGGCGCGGGCAAAACCACTTTGTTCAACCTTATCACGGGTGTTTTTCATCCCGACAGCGGCAGCATCCATTTCGCCGGACGCGACATTTCGCACCTGACTCCGAACCAGGCCGCGCGCATCGGCATTGGCCGGACCTTCCAAATCGTGAAGCCGCTGCGCAACCTCACGGTGCTCGAGAACGTAATGCTAGGCGCATTCCTGCGCACCTCCAGCCGAGGCAAGGCCGAGCAAGAAGCTACGAAGGTTCTGCGCTTTCTCGAGATGGAGAAGATCATGCATCTGCCGGCGCGCGGCATGGGATTGCCGGTGCTGAAGCGTCTGGAAATTGCGCGGGCTTTAGCCACGCAGCCCAAGCTCATCTTGCTTGACGAAGTCGTCGCCGGGTTGCCGACTTCGGAGGCCATCAAACTGGCCATGCTGCTCAAGCGCTTGCCGGAGTGGGGTATCTCCACCATTGGCGGCATTGAGCATGTCATGCAGGTGGTCATGCGCGTCGCCGACCGGGTCATCGTGCTTGATCACGGCACGCTCATCGCTCAAGGCGAGCCCAAAGACGTGGTCCATCGTCCCGAAGTTATCGAAGCCTATCTCGGCAGCAAGTACAAGGAGATTGCCTTGTGAGCGCCGTTCTCCTTTCTATGGATGATGTGCGCGCCAGCTACGGTGATTTCCAGGCGCTGTTCAACATCACGCTGGAAATCCGAGCCGGAGAAATTGTCACCCTTATCGGCGCCAATGGCGCAGGCAAGACCACGACGCTCCGCGTGATCTCAGGATTGCTGCACAGCCAGCACGGGAAATTGGAGTTTGAGGGCCAGAGTATTTCCAAGCTTCCACCGCATGAAATCGTGATGCGCGGAGTGAGCCACGTTCCCGAAGGCCGCCAACTTTTCCCCCACATGAGCGTCGAGGAGAACCTCGCGCTCGGAGCTTACATTTCACGAGTACGTCCCAAACTAAAAGAGTCCATGGAAGAGCAGTTTGAATTCTTTCCCCGTTTAAAAGAACGCCGCATGCAACTGGCGGGCACGCTCTCCGGCGGCGAGCAGCAAATGGTCGCCATCGCACGCGGGCTCATGGCCGCTCCCAAGCTGCTTCTGCTGGACGAGCCTTCGCTCGGCCTGGCGCCCAAAATCGTCGAGGAAGTTTTTGCCAAGGTTCATCAGATCGGCAAGTCGGGAGTCACGGTGCTGATCGTCGAGCAGAACGTTGTCGATGGCCTCAGCATTTCGGATCGCGGTTACGTCGTCGAGAACGGCGAGATCACCCTGCAAGGCACGCCGAAAGAGTTGCTCGGCAACGAGCAGATTCGGGCGGCGTATTTAGGCCTGTAGTTTGTCGTCGGCACCGCATTCCCATTTTGGACCCGAGTTTACTTTCTAGTACTGAATGGCCGGGGACATCCCTGACATTTTAGACCGGGCACATCCCTGACACTTTTTGCTCCGTTTCCGTGAGGGGATGGGGTGCAGGGGAAGGGGAAACTTCCCCTTCCCTTGCTCCGGCCACGTAGAAGCTGCTCGGTTCGGCAGCGCTCTCTCCCTCGGCATCTTTCTTTGGCGGCAGCGGCAAAACCCGCCGTCGCCAGCTGTCAAACCGTGCCAGCGGAACATCCGCGAAATAGACCGTATACCAGCGCTCGTCGATGGGCAACAGGCCCACGCGCTCGCCCCACAACACCTCGCTCAGAAATACATCGTGCCGCTTCTGCCAGCGAAAATGTCCGTGCGCGCGCACGCTGCGCACCAGCATCGTCGCCGGATATTCCGGCTCCGGCACCCGCGCCGGATACGGCCGCGGCGAGGGCTCATACAGGCTGGCCGGCGTTTCCATCGCCAAGGCTTCATGCGGTCGCACTTCGTTGTATTCCTGGCGGAAGTTCTCCAGCGCTCGTTGTTGCGCCCGCCGATCCTGGGCGGGCGGCATCGCCACTTCCTGCTTCAGGGTGCGATGCATGCGCTCGTGCCGCCCGTTCTGCTGCGGCTGTCCCGCCTCGATCCGCTCCGCCACGATCCCCAGCTTCATCCACCACACCGCCAGCCGCGACAATCCGGCGATCGCCGTGCTGGCAAAGGGTGGCCCATTGTCGGTGCGAATGGCCTGCGGTAATCCATACTGGCGAAAGGCTGCTTCGAAAATGGCTTGCACTCGCGCCGTGTCCGTCTTGGCCACCGCCTGGCAACGCAGCAGATAGCGGCTGTGCGCGTCGCTGATGGTCAAGGGATCGATCCGCTCCCCGTCCCCGGTGCGAAACCAGCCCTTGAAATCCGCGCACCACACCCGGTTCGGCCCGTCGGCATGCGCCAGCGGTTGCGTGTACCCCTCCCCCTCTTTTTACTCAAAATATTGAAAACAAATGATTTATTTTACCACTACATGCTAGATCTTTGAGTTTAAAGGACTTACACGCAAAATCTAGAAAACATGGGAGTTAGCGCGGAGGCAGCGTCCCATTCTGGGAATCGAGCGTCGACGTCAGAGGCGTGTCGCGACACCGTCGCCTGGGTCAGATTGTCAAACCCGCATAGGGATATTTACCTGACGCCACCAAGCCCAAGAATTCCGTTTGCCACTTTGATCAAACCACAACTTGTTGGGCCTAGTGGCGTCAAGTAAATATCCCTGAACCCGCATGACCCAGGGGTCACCTAAGGCCATGAAAATGGCCCGGTCCTCTCGGAGCAGAGCGTAGTTTTCAAAGATCGACCCCGTCTGGGCGGCCTCCTTAGAGGTATTTTCGAAGCAAAGATCGGCGATTATCTTGCAGATAATGTGTATGGCTATAGATTATCTTACATGAGTCATTCGGTCAATGATAAAGCGAGTTGCGGGAACTCACGCTCATGCAGAAGTCCCAGGTCTCGATGCGAGAACTGGGGCACCCATGGGGCGCAGCGTCTTCAGGCCGGGGCGGCTCGAATCTGCAGTGTTTTTCGGGATCAACGCTACTCCGGGCTCTACGGCAGGCCGAAGGCGCAGACCGGGCCGCCTCCCGAACCGATATAAACCACCCCATTCGCGACGGCGGGCGAGGAACCCACATAATTGCCGTCGTCGAGGGTGTAACTCCACAGCTTGTGCCCGGTTTTGGCGCTCAGCGCGTAGATGTTGCCGTCATCCGAGCCGACGTAAATCACCCCATTCGCCACGGCGGGCGAGGACGACAGCCGGAAGCGCGCGGTGTAGCTCCACAGCTTGGCGCCGGTCGTGGCGTTCAGCGCGTACACATTATTGTCCCACGAGGCGACATAAAGCACTCCGTGCGCTACGGCAGGCGACGACCAATTCACAACGTTGCCCGTGGAGTAGCTCCACAGCTTGGCGCCGGTGCTAGCGTTTAGTGCGTACACGTTGTGGTCATAGGAGCCGATGTAAACCACCCCATTCGCCACGGCTGGTGAGGAATTCACTTCGCCACCGGTGGCGTAGCTCCACAGCAGGGCGCCGGTGCTGGCATTCAGCGCATATACGTTGCCGTCGTCCGAGCCGACATAAACCACTCCATTCGCCACGGCAGGCGAGGAATCCACATAACTGCTGGTCGTGTAGCTCCACAGTAGGGCGCCGCTGGTTGCGTTCAGCGCGTATACGTTGCCGTCCCACGAGCCAACATAAACCATCCCGTTCGCCACGGCCGGCGAGGAAATGTCCAGAACGTTTGCGGTAGCGTAGCTCCACAACTTGGTGCCGGTGCTAGCGTTCAGCGCGTACACATTGTGGTCATGCGAGCCGATATAAACCACCCCGCCCGCCACTGCTGGGGAGGAAGACACCTCGCCGCCGGTGGCGTAGCTCCAGCGCTTGGCGCCAGTGCTGGCGTCCAGGGCGTACACGTTGTCGTCGTCCCCGCCGATATAAACGACCCCGTTCACGACGGCGGGCGAGGAGTACACATAGAAGCCCGTCTCGTATCGCCACTTCAAGCTGAGGCTTCCAACATTGTGGACGTTGAGCACCTTCTCACAGGGGTTCATGCGCGTCATGTCGGGCCGGTGGAACTCCCTCCAACCGGTGCAGACCTGGCTCGTTGACTGCTGACCCCAGGCCACGGACGCGAAGCAGGTACACAGGATCAAAACCGAAATACGAATACGTTTCATGACGGACCTCCAGGATGAATTGGTCTGACGAAATTTGTTTCCCGGGAAATTCTGGTCGTCCGCCTCAGGGATGCTGCGTTCACAACCGGCGGAAACTGCTCTTCGGAGAGGCTGGACGTATTAATGAGATAGGAAGGAGCGCGTCATGTCAGTAACCGAGGTCACATCGTGATGTGCGGTGATGGCAACGGGCCACGGCTGTTGCAACATCGTCGCATGGATCACTCCCGCGATAGCATACTGGCATGCCAGCGTATGGAATGCCGATATCCTTCGTTGGGAGTTCCCGGCTCTGCCGGGGACTCCGCTGCCTCAGGATGACAGCGGGGAAGGGTGGTTTTGTAAGGGTGGGGCACCCGCCCGTATCGTCGCTGCTACTTCTTGGCGGCCAGGGTATTGTTCTTGCCTGCGAGCACGGCGCTTGCTCCGTCGGAGAGCAGCTTTGCTTCGTTCACCTTCTTCAGGGTGTATGAAGGAGCGTGGACGCCCCAGGATCCGTCCTTCTGCACGGCGGTGATGATCTCCTCTGCCTGATTTTCCATTAGCTGGACCTGGGCTTTTTGGGCGGCGGAAAGGCGCGACTTGGGAACTTCCGCATCGAGTTTCGCCAGCGCGGCCGTAACCGCGGCCACACCCTGTTTCACGGGATTCTCCCAGGCCATGACCTTGTCGTAGATCATGCGCTGGTTGGTGAACTGCAGGTCTTTGGGTTGCGAGGACTGCACGCCGCTGTGGCAGCCGCCGCCAGCGATGACCGTGCCGTCCATATAACTGGTGCGGCCGCAGGACCACATCAGGTCAATGAATGGCTTGCCATCTTTTTTGGCCAGGCGCCAGGAGCCGTCTTTGTAGCTGCGGTCCTGACCTTCGGGAGGGTTGAGCGTCTTCTCGTCTGGACTAACCAGGATGCGCCAGATGTGCGCGGCACGGGCGGTATCGAAGCCGCCGAAGTCCGGCATCTGAATGGTGCCGAAGTTTTCGCAACTCATCATATTGGGCATGTGGCAGCTGGTGCATTTATTGCCACCGTGAATTTAATTCTGAGCGAAAAACACGGCTTGGTCGGAATGGCAGTCCTGGCACTGCTTCTTTAAGCCGGTTACGGTGTAGCTGTCCTTCCAGTCATTGGCGGTGACTTCGTGGGGATCGTGGCAGGTACTGCAGCGGATACCTTTCTCGTAGTGAGCGGTATTGTAGCCTTGCGAGCCCTCGGTTCCACAGGCTGGGGCTTTGGTCTTAAAGAATGCCGTGAAGGGGTGGTCGGGATCCTTCTTGGCCTGCTCCTGGTTCCAGGCAAAGCGCTGATGGCAGCGCTCGCAGTCGGAGGGCATCCCCGCCCCGCGGGCCCCGTAGAGATGGGCTCCGGCGCCGTGACACTCCTCGCAGGTGATGCCTTTACTGATGGTGTGCTTGCGCAATTCTTCGGGATGGCCGAGCGCCGCAGTCAATTCTGCTTCGTTCTTGAAATCAAACTTAAACGAGTGGCAAACCTCGCAGTACGTGGTGGCGGGCTGGAAGAGCATGGCCTTGCGGTTCTTGGCGCCGTAGGAGGTCATGCCCCAGACGTTGGAGCCATTGTCGCCGAAGTCTGCGAGCTTGGTGGGAAAGCCGGGTACAAACGCGGCAATCCTCTGAACTGTCTCTGGGGTCAACGATTCCGACCAGGTTCGGGAACTCTGGTTGCCACCGGCCACCAGGGTTCCGGTTCCGTCTCTCAGCAGGCCACCCTCGACGTGGTAGGTGCCGCGGACCAGCCAGGCATCAATGAAGCCATACTTGGTTCGCGGGGTACCGATGATCGCGTAAATCGAGTCGGCGGTAATGCCCTCAGGTAGAACTCCTGCCTGGCTTCCCCAAAGCCCTTTATTCAGATCCTTCCCCGGTATTTCGTCCATCTCATCCGGGAAGCGAACTACTTTCGCGTGCCGGGAGCGCACCCATTTTTCATACTGCGCGGGATGGCACTCTCCACACTTCTTGGGTCCGACAAATTTGTTCGGCAAGTCCAGAATTGACTCTGCGCCCAGACGGTAGGTCATGGATACCTGGCGATTGTTTTGCTTGGCATAGTCTTTGCCGCCACCCTCTTCGACGAACTCTTCATCGCGATCGCTGATGTGATACTTGCCGATCATGCGCCCGTCTTTCTCGTACTTGAACATGGGGTGGTTCTTCAGCAGGTAATCATAGAACGGCTTTTCCTGCTCGACGTAGCCTTCGAGGGTTCGCGGCGAGATGGAGTTGTCGGGAGTGGGTTGTGCCTTCTGGGTTGGCGCGGCTTTGGCAGGCTCCGCGGTTGACTGCTGGGCAAGCAGCAGGCGGGACGAGGAAGTCAGGATCAGAGCTGTGGCGAACATAAGGCCGGCAGCGAACTGGAAATGTCTGCGCATGATTACATCTCCTCGTGAGGAGTTGGTTGGGCGTAGCTCTCTCACCACTCGAACGTAGCCGAGCGCAAGTTGCGTGTTCAGTGATTGAGATCACCCTGGTGTGGTCGAAAGAGCGAGGTTTTCCCAAAATGGGGATCGGACGGTAGCTGAGCCCGTGAATGTTCGCAGGACCAGCTATTTGATCGGCGGCAGGTACGGAATGTAGCGGGCGAAGAGCCAGCACAGGAAAAACACGACTGGGACGTGAACCATCAACTGCAGCACTCCGTAGCCCACGATGTCTCTGGCCTTCAGTTTCAGGATGCCTAGCAGGGGCAGCATCCAGAAGGGATTGATCAGATTGGGTAGGGCTTCCGCCGCGTTGTAGATTTGCACGACCCATCCGAGATGCACCTGGTGCAGATTTGCTGCTTGGAGAACATACGGGGCTTCGATAACCCACTTGCTGCCGCCGGAGGGAATGAAAACGCCGAGCACTGCCGAATAGATCGCGACCAGTAACGGGTAGGTGTTGTGGGTGCTGATGGAGGCGAAGAGTTTGGCCAGCGCTTCGGCGATTCCGGTTCCTACGATCATTCCGAAGATTACGGCGTAAAACGGGAATTGGATCAGGACGCCGCCGGTGGCGGGAATGCACTCCGATACGGCGCGCATGAAGCGCTTTGGGCGCCAGTGAAATAAAAGCCCAACCGTGATGAACATCAGGTTGTAAGTATTGAGGTCGAGCGCGGCCAGCGCGCCTTGCGGCGAGGTGCGGAATACGTCGATCAGATACCAGCACAGCAGTAGGGCGACCAGAATTGTGAGCAGCGGACTGTATTCGAGCCACTCACCGGGTTTGCTCTTGGGCTCGAGGCTGGAGCGAATGGGCTCGTATTGGACGCCGTAGGATTCGGCGGTTCGGGCATTCTCTGGCGACGGTGTGGACGCGTAGGCGATGAGCACCGACACGACGATCAGGATGACCGTGGTCGCGATGCTTTGCCACAGGAAGAGAGTTTGGGTGAGCGGGATCAGGCCGCTGATGCTGAATAGCGACGGCGGCATGGCGGACTTGGTTGCCATCAGCATGGCGGCGGAGGATGAGAGGCCCATGGCCCAGACGGCTCCTAGGCCGAGATAGGCAGCGGCGCCGGCGGCGCGGTAGTCCATGCCTTTGACGCGATGAGCCAGTTCGCGAACGAAGAGGCCGCTGAAAATCAGGCTCAGGCCCCAGGAGATTAGCGACGTGAGCATGGAAAAAAGCGCGACCATAGCGACGGCCCCGCGCGGCGTCTTGGGAATTCCGGCTAAGGCACGGATGGCGCGATAGACGATTGGCGTCGAGGCTACGACATAGCCGCCGATAATGATCATCACCATTTGCATGGTGAATGGGACGAGAGCCCAGAAGTTTTTCCCGCCCTGGATGGCCAGTTTGCTGGGTGCTTGATGAAGCAAGAGGCCGACCACGAAGACCACGATGATTCCGAGCAATGCAAAAATCAGCGGGTCGGGAAACCAGCGCTCACTCCAGTTGGCGAGACCCAGGCCAAAGCGGACGAGGTGTTGTTCCTGCGTGGCTGCGGGTTTCTCTGGTGGCATAGGCATACGCGATCCTTTCGGTTTCGGCAGCGACATTCGGCGAAGGGAAACGTTCTCACCATCGCGGAAGATCCTTTCCGGTCTTTCGCCCGGACTATGCCCGACATTGTAGCGCGTACTGCGGGCAAAGGAAGTCATTGTGCTGGATTCGGCAATGGGTGTAGGATGCGTTCGATTGGGCTAGCTGGATCAGCCGCCACTTCTTGATCTGGAGCGAGGCACCATGAATACTTTCCCGGTTTTGTTGGGGGCGCTGTGCGTGTACGCGATTGCGTACCGTTATTACAGTGCGTTTATTGCGGCGAAGGCTCTGGCGCTGGACGATCGCCGCACGACTCCCGCGCATGTTTATCCTGATGGACATAATTATGTCGCTTCTCCGAAGTGGGTGCTGTTTGGCCATCACTTCGCGGCCATTGCGGGAGCGGGGCCGCTGGTCGGGCCTACTCTGGCGGCGCAGTTTGGCTTCGCCCCCGGCTTTCTCTGGATTCTGATCGGGGGCGTGCTGGCCGGTTGCGTGCAGGACTTCACCGTGCTGGTGGCTTCGATACGCCACCGCGGGCGATCGCTAGCGGATATTGCGCGGACCGAAATCAGTCCTTTTGCCGGGCTGGTGGCGATGATCGCTGTGCTCTTTATTCTTCTGGTGACGCTGGCCGGCCTTGGCATCGTGGTCGTGAATGCGCTTTCGAATAGCCCGTGGGGCGTGTTCACTATTGGCATGACGATCCCGATCGCGGTGATCATGGGGTTCTGGATGTTTAGAAGCCATGCAGGGGAAATTACCGTCACCGGCCCCAGCATTTTCGGAGTTGTTCTATTGGTTGGCAGCGTGGTTGCGGGACACTGGGTGGCACAGAGCGGAGCGGCATCGGCGCTTACCTTCACGCCACATCAGATCACGATTCTCATGGCTATCTATGGACTGGTGGCATCGGTGCTTCCGGTCTGGCTGGTGCTGGAGCCGCGCGATTATCTTTCGACCTACGTTAAATTGGGCACGATCATTGTGCTGGTCATCGGGGTTTTTGTAGTTCACCCCAACATTCAATTTCCGAATTTCACGCAGTACGTGCACGGCGGGGGGCCGATCATCAAAGGGCCACTGTTTCCGTTCCTCTTTGTGACTATCGCGTGCGGCGCGATCTCGGGATTTCACTCGCTGGTTTCTTCGGGCACCACGCCCAAGATGCTGGATAAAGAAACGGACGCCCGGTTCATCGGATACGGCGCCATGATGTGCGAATCCATCGTGGGCATCCTGGCTCTGATTGCGGCGTGCTCGCTGACGCCGGGCGACTACTTCGGCATCAACACCACGCCGGCGGTCTTCAGTCATCTTGGCTTGAGCACCGTCAACCTGAGCACGTTCTCTCGCGAAGTCGGGGAAAATCTGGCCGGGCGCACAGGCGGGGCGGTCTCATTGGCCGTGGGTATGGCAACAATTTTCCGCGGCTTGCCTGGGATGGCTCGGCTGATGGGTTACTGGTATCACTACGCCATCATGTTTGAAGCGCTCTTCATCCTGACTACGGTGGACACGGGAACCCGCGTGGCTCGCTACGTTCTGCAGGAACTGATGGGCAAAGTGTACAAGCCGTTCGGCAACAGTGCCTGGCTGCCGGGAAATCTGATTACCAGCTTCTTTGTCGTTCTGGGTTGGGGATACCTGATTTACACGGGAACTATTTCTACGATATGGCCGTTGTTTGGAACCGGAAACCAGTTGCTGGCGACGATTGCGCTAGCGGTGACCACCACTTTCCTCATCAACATGGGCAAGGAGAAGTATGCCTGGATCACGGCAGTGCCGATGTGCTTCGTGGGTGTCACTACGCTTACGGCGGGAGTCCTGTCGATCAAGAACATTTTCTGGCCATTGACCTCGAAGCCGGGCCAGGTATTTACCGGTTACTTGGATTCAATCCTGATGAGCATCTTTATCGCGGGCGTAGTGCTGGTGGTATTCGATGCGGTGCGACGTTGGATTGCGGTGGCGAAGGGTGCTCCGGCGCCGGTGGAGGCTTTTGGTCCACCGTTAACCGCTGCGGGCGAAGTGAAAATGGGTTGCTGTTAGGACTCACGGTCAAACCAGCAAGGCCAGTTGTGGGATATGTTTCACTGGCGTCCGCGCAGCAAGACTTTGTAGTCGCGCTGAAAAACGCTCAAGTGGGCGCGAATGGCTTTGCGAGCAGCGGTGGGATTGCGGTGCTTCAAGGCATCGAGGATTCTCTCGTGCTGTTTGCAGGCCAGGTTCATGCCGTTGGGCAGAAGCAGGCTCTTTCGGATCAGTTCCTGCAAGGCGCCGCGAATGTGCCCGAGCAACTCGGCGAGGACCTCGTTCTTGCTGCTGGCGGCTATCGAAAGATGGAATTCCAGGTCTAATTGCTGGAATTTTGCTCGGTCTTCGTCCTTGGCGACCTTCATTTTCCTATTCAAGTCTTCCAGACTTGCCAGTTCCTGACGGGTGGCGCGGCGCGCGCATAACGAGGTCAGTTCTGTTTCTAGGACCAAGCGGGCCTCACAAAGATCGTTTACGTCCTTTTCGGTGCTGAGTGTGCCTCGGGCCAGCAGCGGTCGATTCACGTACTTGGAAGGACGCTCCGCAACGTAACTGCCACCCCCTGCGCGCATGCGGATGATTCCTACGAAAGCCAGTGATTTGAGGGCCTCGCGCAGCGTAGACCTGCCCACATTGAAGGCGCGGCAAAGCTCTGCTTCGGACGGCAGCTTGCCGCCGGGCTGCCAGCGTTTGGCCGCGACTTCGGCCGCGAGCTGGAGAGCTACCTGCTCGCTAAGCGTGGTGCGAGAAACCGGCTTCAAGGGGCTAATGGCCTTCATCTTCTGGACTCCGGCAGGAACCCGGCGAATTCTCGAGAGCTCGTGCGCCCTCTAGGCCTACTCCTGTGCGGCTGTCTTTTATGTGACCGCCATCACATTCATGCGTGAGCTGCGTCGCAGCTTGTAAGACAAGATGAGAGGAGAATTCGTCATCCTAGCAGCTGTGTTCCTAGGATGATGTCGGCCTGAGAGTCTCCCGTTTCTTGGCAGGAGCGTCATGACAAAGGCAGTTTTTGTGCGCGCGGCTTTGGCTAAAGCTTTACGCTCACGCCTTTCTGAGGGCGCAACCTGCGCTATCCCGACCTTCCCTTCGGTGCGAGCATTCTTGTTTCTTGCTTTTCCACAGCTACGCACAACTGATGCGGGTCGGCGGACGGGTCTACAATGCCTCACCAAAATATCCGCAGGCTACAGGAGAAATTCATGACCTCTGCAACCGCAAAGGTGCCCCCACCTGCTGTCGAATCGGCCAATCCCTTAGCGTGGGTCCTCGCACTCGCTGTAGCGATTGTTGCCGCAGTGTTGATTTTGAGGATTCCGCCCCTGGCCCATCCCTGGCCACAGAGCTACGACCCGACCGGACACTGGTGGCTGTCGGCCCTGGTCGCCGCGCTGCCCGTGGTGGTGCTGCTGGGGACTCTCGCTCTGTTGCACATGAAAGCGCATTTTGCAGCGCTGCTGGGGCTGGCCACTTCACTCCTCTGCGCGATCTGGATTTTCGGCATGCCCGCCAGCTTAGCGGCCAAGACCGCAGTGTTGGGCGCGGGCTACGGCCTGCTGCCGATCGGTTGGATCATCCTCAACGTCATCTTCCTGTACCAACTCACCTGCGAGGCGGGACTCTTCAAGGTGCTGCAAGAAAGCCTGACGGGCATCACCCAAGACCGGCGCCTGCAGCTTTTGCTGATCGCCTTCAGCTTTGGCGCCTTCTTTGAAGGCGCAGCCGGGTTTGGCACGCCGGTGGCCGTGACGGCAGCGGTGTTGATCGGTTTGGGATTCGGGCCCCTGGAAGCTTCGGGCCTGTCGCTGATCGCCAACACCGCGCCCGTGGCCTACGGCGCACTGGGAACTCCTCTCGTTGCCTTGCATGGAGTGACCGGACTGGATCTCCAGGCGTTGAGCGCACAGGTTGGCCGCATTCTGCCTTTCTTCTCCGTGCTCGTACCCTTCTGGCTGGTGTGGGCGTTCGCCGGGTTCCAGGGAATGCTCGAGGTTTGGCCTGCGGTGCTGGTGGCGGGTGTGTTCTTCGCCATCCCGCAATTTCTTATGTCGAACTTTCATGGGCCGTGGCTGGTGGACGTGGTCGCCGCCATCGTTTCCATGTTGGCTCTGATCGCCTTCCTGATGAAATGGCATCCCAAGCGCATCTGGGGATTTGAGCACGAGGGGGAGCGCGAAGCGCGCGGTACGCACGGCCACAGCCGGTCGCTGGTGACAAGGGCGTGGGTGCCATGGCTGGTTTTGAGCATTGTAGTTTTTGCGTGGGGATTACCGGCCGTCAAGACCCAGCTTGACAAGTGGTCGTCCCCGAAGTTTCCGGTCGTGGGTCTGCACTTGATGGTACAGCGCATGCCGCCGGTGGTGCTCAAGCCCACCCCCGAAGCCGCCGTTTACGGCCTGACTTGGTTATCGGCCACCGGCTCGGGAATTTTGGTTGCCGCGCTCATCTCGGGCCTGGTCATGGGCTTCACGCCCTGGAAGATGGCGCACACATACTGGAGGACGATGGTGAGGGTGCGCTTCTCTTTGCTCACCATCGCCGCCATGCTCTCGATCGGATTCATGACACGCTATTCGGGGTTGGACGCCAGCATGGGGCTGGCGTTCGCGCGAACCGGCGTGCTCTATCCGTTTTTTGGAACCTTGCTGGGCTGGTTAGGCGTGGCGCTGACCGGTTCGGATACCGCGTCGAACGTGTTGTTCGGCAGCCTGCAAAAAATTTCCGCCCAACAGGTCGGGGTCTCGGCCAACTTGATGGCGGCGGCGAACAGTGCTGGCGGCGTGATGGGAAAAATGATCGATGCGCAAAGCATCGTCGTGGCCAGCACCGCCACCGAGTGGTACGGACACGAGGGCGATATCTTGCGGTACGTGTTCTTCCACAGCATTGCGCTGGCGGCTTTGGTGGGAATTATGGTGACCCTCCAAGCCTATGTATTTCCGTTCACCCGTTTGGTGGTGCGGTAAGCGCAGCGGACCTGGCGAGTCGGGTAATCGCCTGCTGTTGGGTCCAGTTGCCGTTCCACAGCCTAAACCCAGTAATGGTTTGGGACGGTCTGGCAGTTTTGGGAAAAAGTTTACCGGTACCAAGCATTCGAAATTCAGTGAAGAAGGAGAGCCCATACTTATGTCGAAGTTTAAGAAGTGGCTGTGTATATCACTACTCACAATCGTAGCGACCGCACCCGTCATGGCTGGGTCGGACGATGCCGTCCCTGCGAATAATGGAACCGGAACCAACGCCACCAACGCGGCGGAACCGGCTGCCAGTCCTGCAACCCTGAACCCAACGTCGGCAATCAGCACTGGGAATGTCACCGCGTTGCTGGGTGTCCTGGTGATGAAGGGCGTGCTCGCGCCCTCGGAAGCGAAAGCTATTCAAAGCGCAGCTCCTGAAGCCGAATTTCAACTGCTGGTCGAAGCGCTTACGCGCAAAGGTTTATTGAACGCAGCCGATGTATCTGCGGCTACGAACCCTGCGGCGCCACCGTCCAGCGCCGTAACGGCTCCGGCAGCGGTTTCGGAAACCGTCTCGGCATCCGAAGCAAGCGGAGATAGCCAGTACTCGGGACAAGCTGCCACGACTCCGCAGACGCCGCAGACACAGAAGCCCGTACCACGGACGGTGGTAGCGGCAATCGCTCCGGTGCGCGTGCTTCCCATCGACCCGCCCACCAAGGATGGGCTGGTTGCAGCCTTTAAGATGGGTCCGGTCAAGATGACGCCCTACGGTTTCGTCAAGGCTACTTTGGTGCATGACTCGAGCGATCCCCGCGGCGATGACTTCCCGGTTCCGGGCTTCCTGAACGCCGATACCGGCCCAAACACCGACCCCGCCTACCACATCAAGGCGCGCTCCACCCGTTTTGGCGCAAACTTCGAATGGCCGGATATATCACCTAAGCTGACCTTAACCGGTCGAATCGAAGCTGATTTTGAAGGCAACTTCAGCCGTGTGGACAACCGCAACGTCTCGAGCATCCGCAGCAATATGCCGCAACTGCGGCTGGCTTACGCACGCCTGGACTATGCCGCCAGCGATCAGACAGACCTCTTCTTCGAAGGCGGGCAGGATTGGACGATCTTCGGATCCAGCGCTCTCCCCAACCTGCTCGAAACCACGTTTCTGGGTGCTTACTTTGGTGACACCTATGAACGCTCTCCACAAATGCGTCTCGGCTTGGTGCAGAAGCTCGGTGGCTCGCGGAACTTTAAATTCTCTCCCGAGTTCGCGGTCATGATGCCGAGTTTTGGCAACCTGCCGGCCGATGCAACCCTAACGTCGTGCACCATACCGGACACCTTCTTCCCTGGGACCACGACGACCATCGGTTGCAGCAGCACCGTGGTGAATGGGCTGGGCAACCAGTTGGGATACGGCGAGCGCCAGGGTTCTGACGCCAACCGTCTGGAATACGAGGCCCGCGCGGTTCTCCAATTCCAGCTTGATCCGGCTCCAGGCGTGGCCTCGGCCCAGATCATTGCCAGCGGCTTTGATGCAGGCCGCGAAGCCATCGTGTTGCACTCGGCGATTGCGGCGCCAGCGGGCAGCTCTGCAGCTACGATTGCCAATTACGATGCGGTGAAAGCGGCTTTCCCACTTGGTGCTACCAACTCGAGCACCGGCTACGGCGGTCAAATTGCCATCCAATTGCCAACCCGCTGGGCTACGCTCGTGGCCAGCGGCTATCGCGGCGGAGATATGCGGTTCATGTTCGCCGGCCAACTCCTGTCCAACTTCAACGACACCTACGGTTTGACTAACGTGGTTACCGCCCCCTCGGTGGATCGCTCTTCAACCGTGGCGTTCGGTACCAACGCCGCCGGACAAATCGTGGTCGCTCCCCAGCGCAGCGTCCGCGCCTACGGCGGTTTCATACAGCTCGGCCTGCCGCTCTCGCGTTGGTTTAACGCCGATCCCAAAGGCCGTAACGCCGGCTGGCAACTCTACTTCCACCACGGTGTGGATGCGGCCGTGCACTCCGACTTCGCCCACGCCAAGGATATTGGTGCGGACGGTGGCGGCCCTTACAAAAGCACCGCCAATGCAGTGTCCCTGTTCTACAAACTGAACCCGTATGTTCAGTTTGCTTATGAGCAGTCGCTTTACACCAGTTACGCGCTGCCGAATGCTGCGGGAGTTTACACCGCGAATACCTCGGTGGCGGGCGTTCCGGGCCGCACGTGGAGAGATCTACGTTCGGAGTTTGGCCCGATCTTCACCTTCTAGGGGGAAGAGCGGTTCGTGTTTGTTAAGTGACGGCAACGAGAACTGGAGAGATCCGGGGGCAAAGTTGTGTCTCGAGCGGGAACAGCTTTGTGCCCCGGAGTTGTCGTAAAATCACGGATAACCCGGAGACGAGAATAGCTGCTCGTCGAAGGGATACCGTTTTCGCCGGCGGTTCAAACCAGCAAAGGCTTGTGCCCAGGATTTGCTGCAGGCGAAAAAGAACAACGCGGAGTCGAATATGAGATGGAGTGCCAGCCTGCTCGCGGCGTTTTTTCTGCTGACTGCCGTAACCTCCAGTGCCGCAACCAAGAACATCCGCTTTCGCATTACCGTTTTGTCGGCACAGTCGCAAACCATCAACACGAATCCGGATGCGGCGCCGAGAGATTGCGATCTTGCCAATTACTCCGGCTATTGCCACGAGAGCAAGGTCGCATCCGTACGCAATACCATGCGCGTGCAAGAGGGGAACGGGAAGCCGTTCGACATCACCTGTGTCTGGGATAATCACTGGTCCAAATGCGTCGCTTTGCCGATAGGGCAGACATACGACGCGCGCCAGGATAAACACGGGATCACAATTTTCTACGAGAATGAAAAGGGCGGGGCAAGCAAGCAACTCTATACGGTGGTTGAAGCGGTCCAAGGGCCTAAGCCAGTTGCCCCCTCTGGCTCAATCCCGAGTAGTCCAACCCAGCCCTCACGAACCTCGGCTGCGAATGCGGTGAGTCCGGTGCAAGCTGCAGCCCCCGCCGCGGCGGAAGTTAATCGCGAGAAAATCAAATGTAATTTCAGTTCGACGCCTCCAGGCGCTGAAATCACGCTGGACGGCAGGTACGTAGGCAACACGCCTTCCACCGTTGGCGTCAGCACTGGCACTCATGTCGTTGTTCTTTTTATGCCAGGTTTTGCGCAGTGGAAGCGGGAACTTACGGTGTCAAGCGGATCGGATTTGAACGTAAACGCCACTCTGCAGAAGGCGTCGCAATAAGGCAAAGGGAATCGCTACTTGAGCACGTGCGGGTTTGTGTCTTGATCTGCCGCAATCTTCCCTCTTCGTGGAGAATTGCTCCCCGAAGTTGCGGTCCATACCCTAGGCGCTGGAAGGAAGGTGGTCTTAAGTATGAACCGGTATTCGACTATCCTTCCGGCGGTTCTTTTGATCGGCGCGGTTTGGGCGAACGCTGCATCGAAGAGCGGCGAACTGCTGACCATTAAGGTAATAAGCGCGAATACGGAATCCATTCCGCTCAAATCTGACAACAACGGCGCTCCCAAGGATTGCAACCTCATGGACTTTTCCGCCTATTGCCACTATAGCCGGAGCGCCATAGTTCGCCACACGATGGTGGTGCAGGACAGCACCGGAAAATCCTTCTCAATTTCGTGCACGGTCGATACGATATGGTCGAAGTGCACCGCTCTGCCGCCGGGAGTCACTTTCAGCGCGCAATCGGCGAAGCGCGGGATCGCGGTTTGGTATCCGAATACAAAGGGCATGGAAGTGAAACAGTTGTATGCCGTGGGTCCGGCGGGAGACGAGCCCGTTGCATCAAGTTCGCAACCAGACTCCTCGGCTGCAAGTTTGGCAAACCGCGCTGGTACTCCGGCCTCTTCTGAAGTTAATCGAGATACGGTGAAGTGCAATTTCACTTCGACTCCTTCGGGCGCTGAAATCACTCTTGACGGCAGCTATGTGGGCAACGCGCCGTCCACCATAGCGGTTGAGCCTGGAAGGCATCTCGTGGTGCTGGCAATGCCCGGATTTGCCAAGTGGAAACGTGAGCTGTTGGTGTCGGCCGGATCGGATGTCGGCGTAACCGCTACTTTGCAGAAGACGCGTCATTGAGCGGCACAAGTCCGAGGCATGTATCTTTGCACGTGGACGCGGGTCGGGCTTCGAAAGATCTGAGAAAAAGCATGCAGCAAAAAATATCGCTGTTCGTCCCTTGCTTCGTGGACCAACTGCTGCCTGAGGTTGCGGTTGACACAGTTAAGGTGTTGCGCCGGATTGGGTACGAAGTCGAGTTTCCCGAAGATCAGACTTGTTGCGGCCAGCCTGCCTTTAACACTGGATATTGGGACGAAGCGCGGCCGTGTGCCGAACATTTCGTGCGAGTTTTCAAACATGCTGAGGTGGTGGTCTGCCCCTCCGGTTCCTGCGCCACAATGGTGCGCACGTTCTACGCGGATCTGCTGGCAAGCAGTTCACTGCGTGAGGATGCCGTCGCCGTGGCGAGCCGCACGTTTGAGCTTTCGGAATTCTTGGTAAAGGTTGCAGCAGTCACCCAAGTCGGCGCCAGTTTTCCGCACTCGGTTACCTATCATGCCTCCTGCCACGGGCTCCGCGAGCTACACCTGCGCGACGAGCCTCTGCAGCTTTTGCGCCAGGTGGAAGGACTGAAGCTGATTGAAATGGCCCGCTCTGAGGAATGCTGTGGTTTCGGTGGAACGTTTGCTGCTAAGTTTGCCGACATCTCTGCCGCTATGGGAGATTCGAAGGCTGAGAGTGTTGCCGCGACCGGCGCCGAGTTCGTCACCGCGATCGATCCCAGTTGTCTGTTGCATCTGCAAGGAATCCTGGGCAAACGGCGGGTGCCGGCCCGCACCATTCATATCGCCAGTATCTTGGCGCAGGACGGATCGACGCAGGAGAAACCATGAGCGCAACCGCGGCACAGCGCTTCTCACATGACGCCGCCGTGAAGTCGGCGGATTTGGTGCACCGCGAAATCATTCAACGCGGCATGGACAGTTACGATGCCGCACATCTGAAGGGTCGCGCGCGAATCAAGGATTGGGAAGCCGCTCGCCAAAAGTGTCAGGCGATTAAACGCGAAGCCATCACTCACCTGGATCGCTACCTTCTGCAGTTCGAAGAAAAAGTAATTTCGCGCGGCGGACATGTTTTTTGGGCCGCCAATGGAGAAGAGGCCTGCACTTATGTGAAGAACCTTGCCACACGGCTAGGTGTGCATACGATCGTGAAATCGAAATCCATGGTGACGGAAGAAATCCACCTCAGCCCGGCGTTGGAGAAGGTTGGCATCAAGGTTTGGGAGACCGATTTTGGCGAGTATATTGTGCAGCTGCGCGATGAACCGCCCTACCACATCGTTACCCCCGCGATGCATTTGAACCGTGCTCAAATCGCCAAGTTGTTTCGCGAGAAAGTCGACCCGGGAATCGACAGCGACGATCCCGCATATCTGATGGCCGCGGCGCGCCGTAAATTGCGCCAAGCCTTCTTCTCCGCCGAAATGGGTATTTCGGGCGCAAATTTTATCGTGGCCGACGCCGGCGTAATCGCGATCTCCACCAACGAAGGAAATGGCCGTTTGTGCACCAGCATTCCGCGCATTCACGTAGTGGTCACAGGCATTGAGAAAGTTATTCCGCGACTCGAGGACCTGGCAGTGTTATGGCCGGTGCTGGCTACATCCGGCACTGGGCAAGGGATCACGACCTACAGCACGCTGATCGGTGGTCCGCGCCGGCCAGGCGAAGTGGACGGGCCAGAAGAATTTCATGTGGTGCTGGTGGACAACGGGCGCAGCCAGTTGCTGGCCGACGCGGAGCAGCGCGAGGTACTACATTGTATTCGCTGTGGCGCCTGCTTGAATATTTGTCCTGTCTTTCGCCACGTTGGAGGACACACTTACGGTACGACGTATCCTGGACCGATCGGCAGCGTGCTTACGCCGCATCTGGGCGGGATCAAGGAGTTCAAGCATCTGTCCTACGCGTCGTCGCTATGCGGCGCTTGCAGCAGCGTTTGTCCGGTGAAAATTGATCTGCATCACCACCTGCTGCAAAACCGTCGCAATGCCACCGAGGCAGGAGCTACAAAGTCGAGTGAGCGGCTGATGTTCCGGGCATGGCGCCACGCCATGCTTCATCCCCGGATTTACGCGCTAGGGGGCTGGTCGATGCGCAAGACTCTGCGCATGATTTACGGCCTGGGACTCGCGGGATCGATTCTTGACCCGATGCGGGTGTGGAATCTTCATCGCTCGCCCGTGCCGCTGCCATCCCAATCGTTTCGTGCGCGCTGGAGAAAAGGCCTTGGCGCAAACTGAAAATCCAAGCCGGGAGAAGATTCTAGAGCGGATCCGCACGGGATTGCGAACCGCAGTCGCAGTGCCTGCTGCGGTGAGATCGGAGAGCGAAATCTTCGAGCCGATCATTTTTGGGCCAATCGTTAATCCTCTCGAACGATTCCAGCAGGAATGCGTTGCCAACCTGATGGAATGCGTGCTGACCGCCGATTGTGCTGCCAGCGCGCAACAGCTTTCGAAAGTTCTCGAGTCGTTACCCGAGGGAGAGGTCTTTGTACAAGATGATCCATCGCTGCGCCGGCTTATTGAGCTAGCCGCGCCTGAACGAGCGATTTGCTGGTCCAAGCAGGGTCCACCTGCCGAAAGTTCCCAAGCAACGGTCACACTCGCCGAAGCTCTCATCGCGCAAACGGGATCGATTCTGGTAACCGCTTCCTGCGCTGGCCGGGGCGCCTCGGTGATTGCACCCTGTCACATCGTTTACGCGACTGTGGCGCAATTGGTTCCTGATCTGGCAACTGCCTTGAGCCACATGTCACAACAACGAAGCCTCGACCACAACTCTTTTGCGTGCGTGATCAGCGGTTCCAGCCGCACTGCCGACATCGAGAAAATTCTGGTGCAGGGCGCGCACGGGCCGCGGCGGTTGGTGGTCATCCTGCAGACGTCAACCTATTGAGGTTCGCAGAACATAGTCCCAAACCACCAAGATCCTGTCATTCCGAAGAATCATCCGCATTTGAGACGCCGGAAAATTGGATAATCACTACTGCAATGCTTAAAGTCACCACTCTGGATTGTCTTCCAGAGCGGCGACGTGAATGCAGGCTAACCGCAAGCTCAGTTCGCTGGGCTCATGTTGATGACAACAGCATCGCTTCCCGAGCTATTGGCTGGTGCCTGGTGAGACTGCGCAGCAGTGGCGGACCCAGCTTTTGACTTCTGCTTCTGAACGTGTGCCGCATGGACCATCTGAGGCTGTTCAGACTCAGGTTCGCACTGGTACTCCGGATATGAAGTGCAGCGTTCGGCCTGGGCCATTGCACGATCGTTCTGCATCTGGGCGCAGTTGTGCAGCGCCTCCAAGCTCTGCCAGCAAGCGCTGTCATTAGGATCGGGCAAGTTGTTTTGAGCGGACACAGTTGAGACCGCCAAGAAAAGCAAAGCAGCAATCGAGAAAAGTTTTAGAAGTTTCACGGCAATCCTCCAAATTAGTTCTGCATCATCAGATTGCGTGCTGGTCTTTTTCGGACGGACAAATACTGCTCATTTTCTGCCAATCTTTCCTGTATCGCCGGTCAATCTCAGAGCATCTGCTTAAAGATGACGAATCAGGCGGGAACGCGAGCAGGGGCAGGCCTGCGCCGTGAGCAGGAATGGCCGACGCGCAGAATCTCCATCCTTACATTCCCGCGAGTGCACCTGATGAACCTGGCCGGCCCGCTCGACGTGTTCGCACGCGCTTCGCAGGCATTGACTCGTGGCGGAAAGCGGAAATCACCCGCTTACGAGATCGAGTTGCTCACGATGGATGATCTGCCGCTGACGACCGCGTCCGGTCTGGGTCTCGTGGGCGGACGGCAATGGATGGAGGCAGTCGAGCCTATCGATACGTTGCTGCTGGTCGCCGGAACGTCGGGGGTGGACTCTCCGATTGCGCCAGAACTTCTGGCGTGGCTGAGCGCGTCAGCGGATCGCGTTCGCCGCATTGGCTCGGTCTGCTCAGGGGCGTTCGCGCTAGCCGCGGCCGGAATACTCGACGGACGGCACGCCACGACGCACTGGAAGCTGGCGGAGAAGCTGGCGCAGCGTTATCCGCAAATTTCCGTGGATGCCGACAAGATTTTTGTTCAGGATGGAAATGTGTGGACGAGCGCGGGTGTGTCAACCGGGGCTGACCTGGCGCTGGCCATGGTGGAGGAGGATCATGGTCACGCACTGGCGCTCGAAATCGCGCGCCACATGGTGCTGTTTCTACGCCGTCCCGGAGGTCAGAGCCAGTTCAGTTCGCAGCTTGAGGCCCAGGCCGCGGACCATCAGCCCATTCGCGAACTGGTCGCCTGGATTTCTGAACATCTCGACGCAAATCTCTCAGTTCCCGTGCTGGCCAGACGCGCAGGAATGAGCGCACGCAATTTCAGCCGGGTTTTTTCGCAGCAAGTGGGCACGACGCCGGCGCGCTTTGTGGCCCGCCTACGGCTGCAGGCTGCAAAAGCCAGACTTGAGGCGACCGCCGACAACGTGGAGACCATCGCTTCCCAGACAGGGTTCGGCGATGATGAAACATTACGTCGCCAGCTCCGCTTGGAGGTGGGCGCGACGCCTCGCCTGTACCGGGCTCGCGCGGGGCAAAGCGGCGCTGGGGTGGCTTGAACCGTTCCAGCGCCGCCCTCACCGCGTGTCCGCCCCGCATGGAATCGAATTAAGCTGCGGCGAAATGGGCGCGAAGATCGTCGGCGATCTGCTCTGGTGAGCGATCGACCGCCGCTTCCCAATGCAACCGCTCCATATGCATTGCGTCACTCCGGTAATAGGGCAGCATCGCGGTGCGAGTGATCATCGACAGCTGTACGCGCCAACCACGCGCGCTGTTCAGCGGCCCCGAATAGAGCGCCAAGTTGAAGCTGTTGTATCCAATTGATTCGTACCACTGCAGGACCCGTGAGATACCTGCTGAAAGTGCATTCAAGTCATCTTCCGTGAGGTCGAGAAAGGTTTCACAGCCCGAAACAACCGCCCGCACCTCATTGAAGCCGATAGGAGCGAAGGCAGTAATCCACGCGGTCCGGCCAACCCGAGCTACGCATCGCAGCCCTTGGGCTTCTTCGATTTCCACCAGGTCTTCCCAGTACGGCCGGCCATGGGCAGTCCAATAAGCGGTACTCGCATCACGCTGCAGTCGCATGAGAGTTGTCGGGTGAGGATCGAGATATACCTGCGCGTGCGGATGTGGTAACGACCCGCCGGACGGATAAAGGTAATTTATGTTGTAAGCGCAGTTCTCAGCTTTCGGATCGAAAGCATGCACCTTGCGGACATACTCTACAGCAATTGCGAGGTTGTCATACAGCCGTTGAGGCGTGAACTCATTCAATGCAAGCCAATGCCGCTGCGATAAAACCGCGACCGCAGCGTACTGAGAGTAAGGAACGAGGTTGGGAAACAACAGCGACTCTCCCTGCTCCAGGCGTCCGCCTTGGTGAATGGGTTGCAACACCTTGGGAGTGACTCGGCTGATTCGATCTGGGCAGAACGGGCAGCGCGAGTTGGGAGCTTGAAGAGGAGTTAGTGCGCCCTCATCAGCCTTCGAGAGTACGACACCTTCGGCAATGCGAGACGAGGTTCCGAGCAGCGGGTCAAACCGGACCTCCAGAGACTTCGTCGCCACTGATCCTTCGGGCGTGAGAAAGGTTGCCGTAATTTGCTCCGAGCGAAAACGAATTGGGCTCGTCTCGTCTTCTCTGTTTACGGCGAGACCCGGGTCCAAAGATTACCTCCTCGACTCTAGATCACTCGGACTTGGCAAACTGTGACAGAATCTTCAGTTCGGCACGTGATTGATCAATGCAACAGCCTGCAACGGTCTTCCATCGTTTTATTTCAAGTTACCTCATGCTTTCAAGACACTTTCCCGACGGGTGGGCCAACCAGCGCGGCCTGCCCCTCGAGTTCCACTTTCATCTGGTGCCAGGCTTGCTTTGCTTCTTCGACTGAACCTTCGTCTTCGATGGTGGTGATGTCGCCCGGATTGCGATCCTGGATGACGGCCTTCAGCACGCGCCGCATGATCTTTCCGCTGCGTGTTTTGGGCAGCATGTCCACGAAGTTTAATTCGCCGATTACGGCCACGGGCCCGAGTTCGTGGCGCACTTGTCCGAGCAGTTGCACCTTTAATTCCTCCGATGCACTGAATCCTTGTCTGAGCACGACAAAGGCTGAGATCACTTCGCCACGGAGTTCGTCAGCGCGGCCAATCACGCCCGATTCCGCGACTGCGGGATGTCCCAGCAGAGCCGTCTCGACTTCGATGGTGCCAATGCGGTGTCCGGCAATCTTGATGATCTCGTCGGCGCGGCCGGCAAACCACACGTAACCATCTTCGTCGATCTGCGCCGAGTCCCCGCTGTAGTAGACGCCGGGAATAATTTGCCAGTAATCGCGGCCATATCGTTCGTGTTCGCCCCACAGTGCTGGGGTCAAGCCGGGGAAAGGACGCTTGATCACCATGATGCCCTTTTCGTTTACCCCGCACGGTGTGCCGTCAAGTGCTACCACGGCGGCATCAATGCCCGGCATCGGAATCGTGGAAGACCCCGGTTTGATGGGCAGCATTCCCAGGCCATAGGGATTGCCGAACATGGGGCCGCTGGTTTCGGTCTGCCACATGTGATCGATCACCGGAATCCTATCCTTGAAAATCTTCTTCTGGAGCCATTCCCACGCCGGCGCATTCAAGACTTCACCGGCGCAAAACACGCGTTCGAGGTAAGTGTGATCGACCTTGAGGAGGGGCGCATCGCCATAGCGCATCAGCAATCGCACCGCGGTGGGCGAAGTGAAAATGCCGGTCACACGGAACTCCTCGATCAGCGTTCTCCAATTGGTTTCCGCGGCCGGGTAATCCAGCGCACCTTCGAAGGCGACCGTGGTGGCGCCGGCAATCAAGGGCGCGTAGACGATGTAGCTGTGACCCACGATCCAGCCGATGTCCGAGGTGGACCACCACACATCGGTCGGCTTCAGGGCAAAGAGCCACTTGCCCATACTATGGATGTGCACTTGATAGCCACCATGGGTGTGGATCGCCAGCTTGGGCGTAGCGGTTGTGCCCGAAGTGGCGAGGATGAATGCCGGTTCATTGGATTCCATCCTGACATAGTTGCCGTCATTTCCCTTAGCGCGGGTGAGAAACTCATCCCACAGCAGGTCGCGTCCGGGGCGCATCGGAGTCTCTGTGCTCGTCCGTTTCAGCACGATGAGATGCTCCACACCGTCGCCCGCGTTTTGCAGCGCCTCATCGACGATCTCTTTGAGGCGGGTATCTTTGCCTTTACGATAGGTCACATCCGCGGTGAAGACCCAGCGCGAGCCGCTGGCCCGAATGCGGTCGCCCAGCGCCTTGCTGCCAAACCCCGCGAAGACCACAGAGTGAATCGCGCCGATGCGAACCGTGGCCAGCATGAGGATGATCGCCTCGGGACAAGTGGGCATATAAATGGTGAGGCGATCGCCCTTATTGACACCCAAGCCACGCAGCGCCGCCGCCACACGCTCGACTTCGTAGAGCAGTTGCGCATAGGTGAAGATACGGCGCTCGCCGCGTTCGTTGAGGTAGATTAGAGCCGTGTGTCCTCCCCAGCCGCGCTTCACGTGATAGTCAAGCGCGTTATACGCCAAGTTCGTCTGCGCGCCGACGAACCACTTGAACGTGGGCGGATTCCATTCCAGCACACTGTCCCACTTACGAAACCAGGGCAGTTCCTCGGCCGCGCGTCCCCAAAAATTCTCCGGGGACTGCTGCGCTTCGTCGATCCATTTTTGAACCACGGGATTGATCAGACTCATTGTCTTCTCCTTCTATTTCCGCCACTCAGGCGTTTCAGGAACGGGGCCTGACAAGCGACAAGGGACGCGTTCTTCGCAAGGCAATGGGAACTGCGCCACCTGCGGATTTGAGCGATTCTCCTTTGTCGGAAACCAGAACGCAGTGATGCAGATCACATAGAGGTGTGAGGGTGAACCAGAAAATCCTGGCGACATAAGACTGAAACGTGGATCACTTGCGGCTCCGATTGTTTTGGGGATACGCCGGTACTGAAACCGCGGTAAGGTTTCGATTCTCAAGGCTGTGCTCGAGCCGTTTGTGCCCGCGGCGGGACACCCTTTCTTGACAGGGGCAATCAAATCACCGCATGATTCGACTCTCAGGAGGCCGGAATGGAATCCACTATCTCAACCAAAGAGCTAAAAGCTAAGCTAGACCGAAAAGAGCCGCTGCAGGTCGTAGAGACGCTCGCGCCTGAGCGTTACCGCGAAGCTCACCTTCCGGGAGCATTGAATATTCCCCCGGAACAGATCAAAGAACTCGCCCCGAAATTGCTGCCCAACAAAAATGTTGAGATTGTCACCTACTGTACGAGCACTCATTGACATGCCAGCGAATACGCCGCCCGTGAATTGGCGGCCATGGGTTACACGCGCGTGGCGCACTATCCGGAGGGTAAGCAGGGGTGGATGGAAGCGGGGTTTCCGGTCGAGAAGGATGCCGCCTAGCAGGACGTCTGCCCAATGTGATGCGCCGGGTCAGACCTGTTGAATGCACTTGAAATCTGGTGCGCAAGGCCGAGGCAGGTTCGCCATCGGCGGCTTGCGCAAATCTGAGATGCCAGTTTGGCAGCTCGTGGCGTGGCGTTCCGGCAATTCTTTCAGGCACTCTATGGAGGCGGCTGTACGACAAAAGAAAAGGCAACCAGACACCCTTGATGGCCTAAGTTCGCGCCCATTTACTGACCCTGCGGCGGTTTGCTGTTATCCGGCGCAGGTGTGGTGCTCGGCGAGGTGGTGTCGGGAGGAGTCGTGCTTCCCGGGGTCGGCGAGCTTGGGCTCTGACCCTGAGGCTGCGATCCAGTAGGCGGGGTCTCGGGGTTGGTTCCCGGAGTCTGCGTGCTATTCGGCCCATTTGAAGTTCCGGGCGTGGGAGAAGCTGTTGCCGGTGTAGGAGAGGCTGTGCCCGGCGTGGGCGACGCGGTGCCCGGCGTAGGTGATACCGTTCCGGAATTTGGCGACGTACTGCCGGGTGTACCAGTCTGTCCGGGATTTGACGCCGTCCCCGGGGTCTGCCCACCAGGAGAAGCTGGGCGGGCTCCCGTCTGGCCTGCGTTAGATCCGGCTGCTGAGCCGGGGGATCCGGCGGATCCCGCCTGTCCGGTTTCCGGGGTCAGCAGCGTTGCCGATAATACTGAGCCGTGCGAAATGCGATTGGCAATGGTGGATTGGGCAACTAACCAGAATGCCAGGAGTAACAAAACCGACACAATCGAGATCTTTGTCCGCATGATCTTTGTCTTCATGAGCCTTGAGGCCTCCAAGAGGGAGTAACGCCACATTTTGCGTTCTCCATGGAGTCTAGGGGGATCAGTTGGGAGTGAGAATCCAGTGGACTCCCTAGGTTTTGCGGGGCGATTCCGTATGTAAGTTATTCGTCATTCTGCGAAAGGTTAGGTGGTCGCGTCAAAAGGAAAATTAGGGGTTGTATTCCAAGCTCTGCACGCCCCTGACTTTAGTCGCACGCAGAATCAGCACGATCACTTCGACTACAGGTTCTTTTGACCCTGACAAACCACGGCGGGAAAGAAGCATCGAAGGAGGGATGCTCGCGGGAAAACATTGCAGCCCGGCCCTGATCTATCTTTTCATAGCGATCATCGTGGGAGCTCTGGCATTTCTTGCCGTGTCTCATGGGCCGGATCGACAGCCCAAGACCGCGCCTATCCACGAGAAACAGTAATCCTCACGTTGAAATCTAATTCTAGCTGTAGAACCGTAGCTTGCTACGTCTCTACAGTTGGTCAGAAAAATGGCGGGATTACCTTGCGCTAAAGGGACAGAAGCCGACCGCAACTGCCGCAAGACCGGGGAAAAGATTCTTTCTCAGCGTTGGTCCCTCAAATTCAATGTTCAACGTGCTATGCGAGGCTACGAAACCGGTACCCAGTTGCGGCGCTCGATAAAGGTAGGTGGTTCGTAGGTGCGTCCTGCGGCCAGCCGATTTTCTTCTCGGCGCGTGGACCACAACAAGATAGGCCCCAGCGATGCCGCCGTCAGCCGAGCGATGACCGGGAACTCCTTCTCGACTTCGCGGCGCAGTTTGTGAATCTGTTCACTTACGCCCCGATTGACTTTCTTGAACTCCCGCTCCATCGCCCAAAGCGCCGCGTTGTAAGCGCTGCTGAGCTTTTTCGCTTCTCGTCCAAAGCGCTCGCGGACGCGCGGATCCGGGTGGTCCTTATAGCGCTGCCACCCCAGCAGCATGGTCTTGCACATGCGATAGAGACTTGGCCCATTGCGCTCGAAATCGCGCCAGAACGCCCAGTCTAAAAATCGCTTCGAATCCTCGCGAGAGATGGCGCGGTGCCGGAAATTAAATTTGTACTGCCCGTGCACATCGGCGAAGTCAACATCGGTGAGCATACGACCCTGCTCCGACATTTCCTGATAAAGCGGCGTGCCCGGAACCGGCGTGTACAGCATGAACTGGTGGAAGTCGGTCTGGTAGTCAACCGCCGATTCAATTTCTCCCACGATATTGTCGGGCGTATGGTGCTCCAGTCCGATGATGGTCGAGCCCTGCACGCGTATGCCATGTTCACGAAGCTCACGCGTGAGATGCCCAATGTCCGTGCCGTGCAGCTTGTTGTAGCTTGACTTGGGAGATTCCAGACCCATCCACACCCAGGAAACGCCGAGTTCGACCAGTTCCAACATGGTGTATTTTCGAATCGCATTGGCGGAAGAAAAGACCGCAAGCTCCCAGCTCTTGCCAGCCTCCTTCATGCGCTCCAGCAGGCGCATGGCGCGCGTACGGTTCAACAGGAAGTTCTCGTCCATCACAAAGAAGGAATTTACCTTGAGCTCAGCTTCGATTCCGCACATCACCTCAAACAGTTCATCGCCGGTCTCGAAGAAGTTGACAAACTTTCCTTTGCCGCCAAAAAAAGCGGATGTGGTACAGAAGTTGCACCCCATGGGGCACCCTACCGAAGGAATGATGGTGGCTGCCGTTCCGCCCTTACGCTCTGGCAGGCGTATGCCCAGGATGCGTGTCCGCAGACCGGAAACGATGGCGGGGTGGTGGATGGGCGCGTGCTCGTCTTCTCCCAGGTACTGGCGCATCCAAGAAATGCCTTCTCCGCGCACGATGTGGTCCGCATCGACCATCGCTTCTACGCCGGGAATCGCAGCCACGTGTCCGCCCACTAAGATCACCGAACCGGGCGATAGTTCTCGCACCATACGGCACATCTCCCGGACCTTCAAAACATTCACGATGATCGAAGAGATCCCAACAATGTCGTAGTGGTTGGTAGTTAATTCACGAGCAAACGCTTCGCGGGTGGGAAAATCCAGCACACTGCAGGGCGCCGAAATATTCTCCTGAATCATCATGATGCCCCACGAACGATGAAACATGCGCAGCGAGAAACTGCCTTGGGCGCGCGTAACCTGGTTATGATAGAGCTCCATGGGATTGATGGAACGGCTGCCGAATTCGTCGTCTTGCGCATAAGGCCCGAAGACTGAGCTCAAAAGAATTCGAGCGTTACTGCCCTTGGGATGAGTTTCCATGTGGTTTGTATTTTGAGCGTAGCCCAGTGCAGAGAATTTTCGCGGTGATCTCTGATACACATTACAAAACTATTACATGCGATTGCCCCCGAGGTAACGTTGTCCGAAAAGGGGACGCGTTGAGACTCCGACTCGCCCGGTTCACAAAATCTCGCGACCGGCTGGTGCTTTCATCTTTACTTTGTGGGGTCATTTAAATTCGTCGACCGTGGATCCGGCCGTCATGTGCCATACGTCACATCGTAGTGTGTCGTTCGTCACAGATCGCGGGAGCGAACCGTATTGTACTGATTATGGGGAAACCGCCGTGTGCCTCGCCATACCAGGTAAAATTCTCGAAATTCAAGAATTGGGTCAGATGCGTGCGGCCCGCGTGCAGTTCGGCGGGATCGTGCGCCAGGTGTCCCTTGATTTTGTGCCTGAGGCTGGCGTGGGCGACTACGTGATGGTGCATGTTGGCTTCGCCATCAGCCGCGTGGATTCATCCGAAGCCGAGCGCACATACAAGCTTCTTCAAGAAATGGGAGCGCTGGACGCAGAATTTTCCCCGAGCTGAACCATAGCTTTTTGCACGCACTCATTCGGGTGAACGTTATGGGGCTCGCACCGGATGTGTTGATATGAAATATCTTGACGAATACCGTGACCAACGCATTGCCCTGGCCTTGGCGGCTGAGATCGTGCAGCGTACAACCCGCCCTTGGGTGCTGATGGAGATCTGCGGCGGCCAGACCCACACCATCATGCGCTACGGCATTGACGAGCTGCTGCCCCGCGGCATCGAACTGGTGCATGGCCCTGGATGTCCAGTCTGCGTCACGCCACTTGAAACCGTTGACAAAGCCATCGAATTAGCGCTGCGTCCCGATGTAATTCTCGTTTCTTATGGAGACATGCTGCGCGTGCCTGGATCGCGCTCGGATCTGCTTCGCGCCAAGGCTCAGGGCGCGGACGTTCGCATAGCTTATTCCTCGACGGAGGCGGTAAAGATCGCCCGTTCGAATCCTGATCGCAAAGTTGTTTTTCTGGCGATTGGTTTCGAGACCACCGCTCCTGCCAACGCAATGGCCGCATGGCAAGCCAAACGCGAAGGTCTTACGAACTTCTCCATGCTGGTTTCGCACGTACTGGTACCGCCGGCGATCCGCGCCCTGATGGTTTCTCAGACGAACCGAGTGCAAGCGTTCATCGCCCCCGGGCATGTGTGCACGGTCGTGGGATGCAAAGACTACGAGGACCTGGTTCGAGATTTCCGCGTCCCCATTGTGGTCGGGGGATTCGAACCCGTAGATATCCTGGAAGCCGTCCTGATGCTGGTCCGGCAGCTAGAGGCAGGCGAAGCTAAGCTTGAAAACCAGTATGTGCGATCGGTGAGCTATCAAGGGAACCTGCCGGCACAGCAGATTATGGCCGAGGTGTTTGAGGTCGCGGACCAGAAGTGGCGCGGCATCGGCCCGATCCCCCACAGTGGTTTGCGTTTGCGCTCAGAATACGCGGACTATGACGCCGACCGAATCTTTGATTTGAGCGAACTCTCGGTGGACGAACCCGCCGAGTGCATCAGCGCCCAGGTTTTGCAGGGATTGAAGAAGCCGACGGATTGTCCTGCGTTTGGCATGCGTTGCACCCCGGAAAATCCGTTGGGCGCGCCCATGGTCTCTACCGAAGGAGCATGCGCCGCCTACTATCACTATCGGCGCCACACGGTCGCCAGTTAGGAGGGCAGTTGTCTACAAAAACCATCGTCGAGCTGAGCTGCCCAGTGCCGCTTCCGGCTAAAGACACAATTCTGTTGGGGCACGGCAGCGGCGGCAAGCTGAGCGCCGAGTTGATTCGCGACGTCTTTCTGCCCGCATTGAAAAATCCCGTATTGTCGCGTCTCGATGACCAGGCAATCGTAAACGTGAACGGCCAACGTCTGGCCATCACCACCGATTCCTTCGTAGTGAAGCCACTGTTCTTCCCCGGCGGCGACATAGGCTCCCTTGCTGTTCATGGCACGGTGAACGATTTAGCGATGGGTGGCGCGACCCCGCTGTTTTTGAGCGCTGCCTTCATCATCGAAGAAGGTTTTTCCATGGACGACCTTCGCCGTGTGGTGAATTCGCTACGTCAGGCCGCAGCGGAAGCGGGTGTGCAGATTGTGACGGGCGATACCAAGGTCGTCGAAAAAGGCAAGGGCGACGGGTTA
Organism: uncultured Acidobacteriota bacterium; assembly: GCA_963696635.1. Classification (GTDB taxonomy): domain Bacteria; phylum Acidobacteriota; class Terriglobia; order Terriglobales; family Acidobacteriaceae; genus JABDBE01. The sequence goes on along the minus strand of CAVOKX010000008.1, from coordinate 316,076 downwards.
TTCATCAACACCACGGGAATCGGACTCGTCCCCGAAGGCGTCGAGCTTTCCGCTGATCAGGCTACTCCCGGAGACAAGGTGCTACTGAGCGGTTCGATCGGGGATCATGGCATCGCGATTCTGGCGCAGCGCGAAGGGCTCGAATTTGAAACCCAAATTCAAAGCGACAGCGCCGCCTTGCACACACTGGTGGCCGAGATGCTGAGCGCATCGCGCGACATTCGCTGCATGCGCGACCCCACCCGAGGCGGCGTCTCCAGCACGCTGAACGAAATCGCTGAGCGTTCGCGAGTGGGCATCGAAATCGAGGAACGTTCGCTCCCGATCCACGAACAGGTCCAAGGCGCGTGCGAGTTGCTCGGTCTGGATCCGCTCTACGTGGCCAACGAAGGCAAGCTGATCGCAATCGTCGCACCCGAGGCCGCCGACGCGGTGTTGCAGGCAATGCGACGTCATCCGCTGGGAGCGGAAGCGCAGATCATCGGCACAGTCAAGAAAGAGAACCCGGGCATGGTAACCATGCGAACACCGCTGGGCACGACCCGCATTGTGGACATGCTGGCGGGCGATCAGTTGCCCCGCATCTGCTAGGGAAATATGCACGAGATGGGAATCGCTAATTCGGTGCTGGAAGCGGTCAGAACCGAGATGGGTCTCCATCCCGGAACGTACCCGTGTAAAGTCGGCGTCCGGATTGGCGAAATGGCGGCCATCGATCAGGACGCATTGCGCTTCTGTTTTGAAGCGATCATTCAGGAAACCGATCTGGCATCGCTTGAGTTGGGGATCGAACTCTGTCCCCGCCGCCATCGTTGTCAGGTCTGCAGAGATGACTTCATCGTGCGCGACTACGACTCGCGCTGTCCGCAATGCGCGACCTTCGAAACTACTTGCATCAGTGGGGATGAATTGGAATTAGCCTATCTGGAGGTGGAAGAGTATGGAGCGAGTACCGCTGGAGCGAAAAGTACTCAGTGAGAACGACCGCATCGCGGCTGAACTGCGTGCCCGATTTCAGGAGCACGGCATTTTGTGCCTGAACCTCATCAGTTCTCCCGGTTCCGGCAAAACCAGTCTCCTCGAGCGTACTCTGGAATCCCTGCCGCGGCAGGATCGCGTGGCCGTATTAACAGGAGACATTCAGACGGAAAACGATGCCAACCGCCTCAAGCGATTTAACTTTCCGGTAAAGCAAATTACAACCGGTGGTACGTGCCATCTGGATGCACGCATGATCGAACGCCACTTGGCCGACTGGCGTCTTGAAGACCTCGATCTGCTGTTCATTGAAAACGTCGGCAACCTGGTTTGTCCCGCCAGTTACGATCTCGGCGAGGCCGCCAAAATCGTGGTGCTCAGCGTCACCGAAGGCGAAGACAAGCCGCTGAAATATCCTTCCATATTCTTCAAGTCCGATTTGCTGGTGCTGAACAAGGTTGATCTGCTCCCCTACGTCCCCTTCGACATCAACGCGGCGGCGGACAACGCCCGCAAGGTGCATCCCGGCATGGAAATTGTCAAGGTGTCTTGCCTGACCGGCAACGGTCTGCGCGAATGGATGAATTGGCTGGAGCAGCGGCGCAGTGCGCACAAATCGCTGCAAGAGACTGTGAGCTGACGATGTATGGAAGTTCGTCGCCAGATCGAAGTTTCAGGCATAGTGCAGGGCGTTGGATTTCGCCCGTACGTCTATCGTCTCGCTACCGGCAGGCATCTTAAGGGCACGATTCACAACACATCCGCCGGAGTAACCATCGAAATTCAGGGCCCGGCAGAAACGGTTCAGGATTTCGTCGAGCACCTGCCGGCCGAAGCGCCGCCCCTGGCGCGGATTACGAGCGTGTCCGTGCACGACGTACCCTGCCATCCCGCGCAGATCTGTCCGGATCAGGACTTCCGCATTGTTCATAGCCACGAGGGAGAAGAAGTTCGCACCCTCATCTCGCCAGACGTCGCGGTATGTGCGGACTGTCTGCGCGAGTTGTTTGACCGCAACGACCGGCGCTATCGCTATCCGTTCATCAATTGCACCAACTGCGGTCCGCGCTTCACCATCATCCGCGATATTCCTTACGACCGGCCCAGCACATCAATGGCAATATTTCCTATGTGCCCGGCATGTCTCGCGGAATACGAAAATCCCCTGGACCGCCGCTTTCACGCCCAGCCCAACGCCTGCTGGCAGTGCGGACCTCGAGTCGAACTCTGGGATAAAGCTGGACGGCGAATTGAATGCCGCGATCCAATCGCCGAAGCGATCTCCGGATTGCATGCGGGCTTGGTCGTTGCCGTAAAAGGCCTGGGCGGATTTCATCTGGCCGTCGACGCAACCAACCCCGCGGCAGTGGCCCTTCTGCGTCAGCGCAAGCGCCGGGTGGAAAAGCCGTTCGCCGTGATGGTCCCTGATTTGCGGGCTGCGGAAGAAATCTGCGAGTTGAATAGCGCGGCGGCGTCGGTTCTGCAGTCGATCCAGCGGCCCATTGTTTTGCTTCCGAAAAAAACGCCTAACTTGATTCCCGACGCAGTCGCTCCCTTCAACCGCTACCTGGGAATTTTCCTGCCGTACACGCCCCTGCATTATCTGCTGCTTGCCGAAGGCGATTTCAAGGCCCTGGTCATGACCAGCGGCAACCTGAGCGAGGAGCCAATCGCAATCGATAATCGAGAAGCCATCGATCGATTACACGGCCTTGCCGACTATTTCCTCGTCCATAACCGTGACATCCTGCTGCGCTGTGATGATTCCGTAGTCCGAGTTGCAGGCGGGGTTACGCGGCAGTTGCGGCGTTCCCGCGGGTTTGTCCCAGTGCCAGTTTTTCTGAAAGACGACCAGCCTTCGGTGCTGGCCGTCGGAGGCGAACTGAAGAACACTATCTGCCTCACCAAGGAAAAGCACGCATTCTTAAGCCAACACATCGGAGATTTAGAAAATGTCGAAAGTTATAGTTTTTTCCACGAAGCCATCCAGCATCTTCAACAGATTCTCGAAATCAAACCACAGGTCATCGCCTACGATCTCCACCCCGACTACTTCTCCACCAAATGGGCGCTGCAGCAAAGTGGAGCGCAGTTGGTTGCCGTCCAGCACCACCACGCCCACATTGCGAGTTGTATGGCGGAGAACCACCTCGAAGGCCGTGTAATCGGCTTCGCCCTCGATGGTACTGGCTACGGCACTGACGGAAATATCTGGGGCGGAGAAGTGCTCATTGCCGGCTATGAAGGCTTCGAACGCGCCGCCCATCTAGAATATGTGCCTTTGCCCGGCGGAGCGGCCGCGATCCGCGAGCCTTGGCGCATGGCGGTAAGCTATCTGGCTCATCATTTCGGGCGTGACTTTCTGAAGTTGGACGTGCTGAAGATGGATATTCCATTCGTGCGCCAACTAAATCGCCCAAAAGTTGATCTGCTGTTTCGCATGATGGAGCAAGGCGTGAATTCGCCTCTCACCTCCAGCTGCGGCCGTCTCTTCGATGCTGTCGCCGCGCTCATCGGAATCCGTCAGCAGATCAATTACGAGGCCCAGGCCGCGATTGAGCTCGAGATGGCAATATCCTCGTCAAAAGACGAAACTGGATATCCTCTTGAATTGGTGCCGGACGGTGATAACTGGATCATTAGCACGCGGCCAATGTTTGAAGCGCTCCTCCATGACCTTGGGCAAAACGTTCCCGTGCCAGCCATAAGCCAGCGTTTTCACAATGGGCTGGTTGAAGGATTCGTCCAAACGGCCACCATCCTGCGAAACAAAACGGCTCTCAACCGCGTCTGCCTGAGTGGCGGGACCTTTCACAACATCTACCTGTCACAACAGCTCGAAGCAAGCCTGTCGAAAGCTGGATTTGAGGTTTTCACACAAAAGGAAGTACCCTCCGGCGATGGCGGTTTGAGCCTGGGGCAGGCAGTGGTAGCAGCAGGGCGATTTTCGACGGAGACCTTTCGGTCGCCTGACCTGCCAAGGTCAACATTTCTCCGACACGAGTGATCATGTACCAAGAAGTTTTGCGAGCCCCTTTGCTGGTGCGGAACGGGCGCCGGGCTTCTCGTTCATGTACCCCGGTACGAGAATCCCCCTCGGGTGCTTTGTCTGCTTGACGTTTAGCAGTTTGTGGTTTCGGAGGAGACAACTGCCAATCAGAAGGTTTTCCAGGGCGCCGATCTCGCCGATGCCGCCCTTCCGTGGCTTGGCGTACCTGCCGACCCTGGTTCGTTTTGCAATAAGGTATAGCAAGGCGGTCCCGCGTCTCCGCGAATTAAGCACCACGCTGTACTTGTTGAGCTTATCCGGGGACGTGGTCTCGCCCTTGAAGCTAACTTTCTCTGTCTTGCCTACATACCAGGGCCTTGCACCCTTCGCCGCCCGTATGGCGAAGATATAGCAGCCAACACCAGCCGTGAGTCCGGGATTCTGCTGCTCAATCTCCGTCCAGAATCTGTTTAGCTCCCGGGTATTAACGATGCTGCCGTTTGTCGGCAATTTAAATGGGCCGAATGGCTCATATTTGCTCATGACTGTCCACCAATTTACATCTAAAACCTGGACGCCGCCGTGAATTCAATCTGTCACTAATTCTTGGTGCGCATTTTATCACTGAGGTGTCGAGGCTAGACATCACCCCGCGGCTATGTTGCTAATGTAGACTCTCCTGCTCTTCAGGAATCCACCAGATATCGAATTCAGCCGGATGTTTCCGGCATCGATACTCAAACCCTAAGCGGTCCAACTCACTCAACACTTCAGCGATCGCCTGGTCCACCGACGCCTTTATAGGCTGGCTCAACTCGCAACCCGCCTCAAACGACCCAGCTTGAATCCCCACGAGAAGCACATCAGCGGGCGCTACCCCGAAGAACTCGGCGCCGAGCAATGTGTCGACCAGCGCAGGCGAGTGAGGATCCATACGCACGGACGGACAATGGCGCACAATGTCCGCTTTGCGGTAAAGCACCACCGCTCCCGGAGCAGCATCTGTTTCGATGGAATCGATCAGAATGACGGCATCTTTGGCGGAGATCTGATCGATCAGGTCCAAAGCCGGGGTCCCCAAGTCCGCAACTTCGACGCCGTCATCGAACTCATAACGGGCGGCCAGAAGCCGCACGACGTACGACCCGACGCCGTCATCCCCTAGTAAGACGTTTCCGATCCCGCCGATCAACACTCTTTTCATAGCACTTTCACTTTGGCAATCTGTCGGCCTGATGGATCGAATGTGTGGCAGGCGCAAGCCATGCAGGGATCGAAGGAGTGCACGGTTCGCAAAACCTCGAGAGGTTCCTCAGGCCGGGCCAGCGGTGTGTTTCGTGGTAATCGAGCGAGATCACGTCAAGGATCAGGTGAGCCACATCGGGTGCGGAGGTGCGCAACAAAGTCTCCGTGCACCCCGTGCAGTCCTGGAAATGCAGCCAGATGACCGACGGCCGCCTAGTCTTGCCAATCGCCTCCGCCACCTGCAAGACCGAGCCCTTGCCGGTAAGCGCCAATCCCACCGGTGCGCTGGCCATCAACATGCCGCATAACTGGAGAAAGCTTCTGCGCGAAACTCCGCTAGCTTCCAGGTGTTCTGCAATGGTTGGATGTTTGGACATGAACGCCTTCCTGCGAACGGCATTATCCCGCGGCCCCACCGGGTCGAAAATGCTCATGCGAACCTGAGTTGGGTTCTATCCGTGGAGTCGCGGGGGAGCAAAGTGGCGCGAAGATCGAGTAACGAAGCCAGCGGTCGCGCACTGCCAACGGATAAGATTAAGAATTAATGCGGTCCTGTGCGATACCTGGTTTCTCTTCTCTCCACCTGTATTCCTGCAGCTCCAAGGTCCCTGCCGGCCCAGATGCAAGCCGGGTTGCACGAGATTGGTTATCTCCCGAGTTGGCACTTTGGGTCAGTGATTCGAGTCACCCTTCAGTGTGAGTACGCACCATCTTCATTGTGACACCGCAGCCATTCGCGGCGATCCACTGCGACCATTCCTATCATTTGCCTTGTTAAGGCCTTTCTTGTTGCTGATGTTGAGTCTGTCGATGCATACTTCGATCTTGGTGGAGGCATTCATGGCCGACGAACACACCCGAACTGCGGGACCTACGGTTCGCGGTGCACATTGGCCGGCAGCCATGGCTTCCCTGGCCGTGGGCTCCGCCTTTTTTGCCCTGTGGTTCTGGTTGCTGCCTTCCTGGTTGGGTTTTCATGTCGACACGACGGGCGTAGCGCGCTGGCGCTGGATTGCGGTCGTACCCTCGGTACTCGGGTTTGCGGTCGCATTGCGATGCATTTGGGACTTCGGATGGACAGGACACGGAACGCCCGCACCCATCGCTCCGCCCACCAGGCTGGTTGTGGTCGGCTTCTATCGCTACCTGCGGAACCCCATGTACACGGGATTCTTTGTAGGTTGGATCGGACTCTGGGTGGTCTTCGGACGGGCAAACCTGGCCACAATCGCTGTGGCGTGCGCGGTCATTCTGGGGGTGGCGTTGTTTGTACTACTGTACGAAGAGCCAACCCTTCGTAAGACGTTCGGGGCCGATTATGAAGAATACTGCAGAAACGTCCACCGCTGGGTCCCGCGAATACACGCCTACACTTTCAGAAAAATGTAGCCTTGAACTGTTCATGTCTCTGCCGCGCTTGATCCATCAAAGTCTGGAATTCAGCTTCATTGCGAAGACTTTGCAACAGCGGATCGCGCACGAAGTAGGGATAACAAAAAAATCCGCCCCCGATGCTGTGCCGCAGCATGTGCAAAGCGGAAGTCTTCTCTCCCAGCACCGCATAGGCTTGCGCCACCTTGTAAATACCCTCCGCATCGCTCACTCCTTGCGCCTCGATCCGGTCTTCCGTTTTCCGGAGAAGCTCGAGGCCCCCCGCATCATCATGCTTAATTGAATCGCTGAGCGCTTTCCCCACATCCGCGGGAAGCAGCGAAGGTTCCATGTCGAAGGCCCGGTCAAAATCTCTCGCCGCCTGCTCGTAGTTGCCCAGATAGTACGATCCAAAGCCGTGGTAAAAGAGAATGTAAATCGAATTGTTCACCGGCAAGCTCTGCATGAACTTCTGATATTCGCCCATGTACAAATAACTGTTCAGCGCGGAACTGGTGATCTTCACCTGCGGATTGTTCTGCCGCGCTTTTTCGCACTCCGCCACCGATTCCTCCAGCATTCCGCCAAACCGGTAGGCGTACCCCAGTTCCCAGTGCGCCTCAGCGTTATTCGGGCTGGTCTGCAAGGCCGTTCGCAGCAGCGGCACCGCTTGCTCCACTCTTCCGGTATCGGTCAGCAAATTGGCCATGTAGATTCGTGGCTCAACCAATGCAGGATTCAGCGCGATGGCCTTCTCGTACGCGGCTTGCGCTTTGCTGTAATCCTCGCGCCCGCCGAACCGCAGCGACGCATTCGTGGTATAGGCCCGGCCCAGATGCGCCCAGGTCAGCGCATAGTTGGGCTCAAGCGCGGCGGACTTCTCCAGCAACTCGATCGCCGCTCCAAATTCATTCAGCGAATAAAGGTCGACTCCCCGCAGGTAGAATTCATAAGCCTGCGAATTAATCGGCTTGTCAGGCTTAAGATTCGCAGCCTCGGTGGGCGAGAGATTTAACTCCAATCCCTTGATAATCTGCTGTGCTACGCGGTCTTGTACGGTTAACAGCTTGTCGTACTTGAGATCGATCGCATCCTGCCACAGAATCTTGTCCGGTTTTACATCGACCAGTTGCGTGGTGATCCGCAGATCGTCGCCATCCCTAATGAACGTGCCTGTGAGCAGAGTATCCACGTTCAAATCCGCCGCAACCTTCCTCGGATCGATCATCTGATTGCGATACTTGTCCACTGAGGACGATGGACGGACGGTAAGCGCTTTGATATACCCGAGTTTGGTAATGACCGCATCCGCCAGGGAGAATCCCAGAAAATCGGTTTCAGGATCCTGCTTGAGATTTCGAAACGGAAGAATGGCCAGGCTGCGCGGCTGTGCCGCGGTAGGGGCAGTATTCGATTTGCGTACCAGGAAGTAGCCTAAGATCAAAACCGCGAAAAACAACACCGCGAGCGCCAGCCACCTGGCCCCCGAAGACGCCAGAGGCGAGTCGAAAGTCTGATGCTCCAACCCCGCCAGTCTGCGATTACCTGATCCCGGCTTTGCCGGTTCAAGATCGACTCTTTGCAGCCCTCCCCGCGCTCTCCTGGCCCCACTCGATCGGCTTCCCGAACGGCCTGACCGCTGCAGTTGCGCCTGAAACTCCATTTCCTTCTTAAAATCCTGCAGGTCAATCTGCAGGTCTCGTACGGTTTGGTAGCGGCTCTCCCGGTCCTTGCGCAGCGCTTTACTGATCATGCGTTCCAGTTCCGGGGGCACGTCCGGAACAAAATCAACCGCCGGCGGTGGATCAACCTTCAGGATTTCAGCGATAACATCGCTAGCCGTGTTCCCTTCAAATGCCGCTCGCCCCGTGACCAATTCATAGATCACCGCACCCAGGCTGAAAATATCGCTGCGTGCATCAACCTCAATCCCTCGCGCCTGCTCCGGGGACATGTATTTCGCCGTGCCAATCACCATTCCAGGTTCGCTGGTCGAAGATCCAACCGCCGATGCGGTGCGACGAATTGTCTCTCCAATGCGCCTCTCGGTCAGTTTGGCGATCCCGAAGTCAAGCACCTTCACAATTCCATCGGTTCGCACAATCACATTGTCCGGCTTGATGTCACGATGAACAATTCCGCTGGCGTGCGCCGCCGCCAAAGCGCTGGCAATCTGGATTGCAATGTCAACCGCGGCATTCAACTCCAGCTTGCCGGTCGACAGGCGCTCGCGAAGGGTTACGCCCTCAATAAATTCCGAAGCAATAAAATGAAGCCCATCCGCCTGCCCGAATTCATGAATAGTAAGAATGTTGGGATGATTCAGCGCCGAAGCCGCATGCGCTTCGTGCTCAAAACGACGGAGCCCGCGTTCGTCCCGTGTGAGTTCGGGCGCAAGCATTTTTAGCGCAACCTTGCGTCGGAGACGCAGATCCTCGGCCAGGTACACTTCTCCCATTCCGCCGGCTCCGAGCATGGAAACAATTTTGTAATGCGCCAACTCCGTGCCGGGAGCAATACTCTCGTGACCCTTGCCCTTCACCATCTGCTGCGCTGCCTCGAACACCGGCTTCGCCAGGAAATCCGTTGTTTTTTCGGCGGATTGCAGCAACCCCTCTACCTCGTTTCGCAGTTCGGTGTCGCCGCCGCAACTCTCCTTGAGGAACGCCGGGCGCGCCTCAGGCTTTAGCTCGAGTGCCCGGTAAAACAGGCCTTCGATCTGCCGCCAGCGGTCGGAACCGGAAGAGGAAGCCATCGCTACTCGTTCCTAGGAAAGGTTGTGTGTGAGTTCCCGGTGCAGCCAGGCTTTGGCCATTTTCAACTCCCGATGCACCGTGGCCGGGGAAATCTTAAGGGCGGCGGCGGTTTCCTCATAAGTAAGCCCGCCAAAGAAAAGCAGCTCGATCAGTTCGCTCTTGCGTTGGTCGTGGGTCGCCAGACGCTGCAGCGCCTCGTCTAGTTCCAAAATCCCTCCCGTTGCCTGCGGACCGACCAGTACGGCCTCATCCAGCGAAATTTTCTCCGCGCCACCCCCACGCTTGTCGCGGTTATGAGCTTTCGCGTGATCAACCAGAATTCTCCGCAAAAGACGTGCCGAAACTGCGAAAAAATGCACCCGGTCCTGCCAGGCCACGTCGGCATCCACCAGGCGCAAGTAGGCCTCATTCACCAGTGCCGTGGCCCGCAGCGTATGGTCAGGCCGCTCGGCGCGCAAGCAACGCGATGCCAGCCTGCGAAGCTGCTCGTAGACAACCGGCATCAACTCGTCCAGCGCCGCTTTATTTCCGCTGCCCCACTGTTGTAGAAGCTGCGTCACTAACTGCTGGTCTGGAGGCATGTGCTTATTTCCCGTTCACCCGGGGGTGTTTTCCGCCTGCGTCTCTGATAACGTCACGTTGTGCTCAACAACCTCGCTCACCGATGGCAAAAATTATACCGTTCACGAAACCCCTGCAACAGCATACACTCCCGTTTTCCCACTCCAACCGCTGACTCAATTACTTTTTGAAGTTTTTATCGTCCCATTTAGTAAGATAAAAATGATAGCGGTCTTCCGACAAAGAAAAGGTTCGGTACCGGACGGAAAAACCTCCAGTCGGGAAGCGAAGAATGAATGTAGCGCCGTGGCTACTCAGCGGAAGCAGAACCCGATTCTACGCGCTCTGCCTGCTCAAGTTAAGGACAAAGAAAAATGGCGAATGTGAACACAAAAAAAGGCGTAATCGGAATCCTCACCGGAGGCGGCGACGTGCCCGGTCTCAACCCCGCAATCCGCGCCGTCACCTTCCGGGCTATACGCGAGGGTTGCAAAGTCATTGGCCTGCGCCGAGGATGGGGAGGCCTGGTCGACCTCGTTCGCGAAAAAGACTATGACAACAGCGACAACTTTCAAAGCTTGACTGAAGAGATCGTCAACCGCGCGGGGCGCACCGGCGGAACCTTCCTCCACAGTTCGCGCACCAACCCTGGCAAAGTAAAAAAATCCAGTGTTCCCCAGCATCTCCAGGGAGCCTACAACGCCGAGACCAACGATCTCACTCCTGAAGTTCTGAAGAATCTCGACTGGCTCGGCATCGACTACCTCATACCCATCGGCGGCGATGACACGCTCAGTTATGGGGTGCGCCTTTACCAGGAAGGGGTCAAAGTGGTCGCGATTCCCAAGACCATGGACAACGATGTCCCGGGAACCGATTACTGCGTCGGCTTCAGCACCGCCGTCACCCGCACCATCCAAATGACCAACGACTTGCGAACCTCCGCTGGCTCGCACGAACGCTTCCTGGTTCTCGAGGTCTTCGGCCGCTATGCCGGATTTACCGCCATGCTTCCTACGATGGCAGGCGCCGCCAACCGCTGTGTGATCCCGGAGCATCGCTTCAACATCGAGCGACTGACAGAGTTGCTGGTCGCCGACCGCCGCAAAAACCCAAGCCACTATTCGGTGGTTCTCGTATCCGAAGGTGCCATGTTCGAAGGTGGCGAAATGATTTTCGAGGACCACTCCACCGATGCCTTTGGCCACAAGAAATTGGGTGGCATTGGCGATCTGGTTTCGGAGAAACTGAAAGAACTCTCGCCCAAATACAACGACGGCAAGACCGTTGAAGTGATCAATCAGAAGCTGGGATACCTGGTTCGCTGCGGCGATCCCGATGCCATCGACTCGATTGTTCCTATGGCTTACGGCAATCTCGCCCTGGACCTGCTCCTGAACCGCATTCACGGCCGGCTCGTCGTCCTGAAGAACGGCCGTTACGACAACATGCCGGTCGATGCCGTAATCGCGTCCAAGAAAGTCGTGAATGTAAAAGAGCACTACAACACCGACCGCCTTCGCCCCCACTTCAGCAGCTTCGAAATGAAGCCCCTGTTCATCATGACCAGCGAAGCTGGATAGGCCGGAGCCGGGGACTTATCACCACGACCGGCGGTCGAGAAACCTGCTGTTCCTTTCGCGCCACTCAGCAGGTTCCTCGATTCCGCTCGGAATGACAGAGATGTGGAAGTTTGCCACTATACTCCGCAACCCTCAATAGAGCGCTGCCTTGATTGCACCCACCCGCTCCGACACGCTCCCTGCTTCAACGAACACAAGCTCAAAACCGAATTTGCGATAGGTCTCTTCATGGATCTGCTCGAATCGCAGAGTTTCCTCAAAGCTGATCCGCCGGGCTTCGGTCGGCGTGATGAAGCCAAGATTCCGTATAAAGAAAACACGCTTCTGAAAGATCGCCGCCATCTTGACGCGCTCCAGTTCGCGCGAGAGCCCCTCGGAAACCGGGTGTCCAAGGTAGACTGCCAGGGCAGCGGTGCAGATGACGGACCGATCGTGAAGCTGTATCCCGTCCGGCTCACTACACGCACGAAGCTGCCGCAGCCTCTGCAGATTAGCGACCGCATCGATGAACTCCGGCTGCATCCACGGTTCCGCAATACCCACCGCCTGCCGCAGTGCGATGACGTCAGTGGCCGCCTCTTCCACCACGCCGAAGCCATCAAACTCAAGTTGACGGAGTATCACCGTCTTTCCCGAACCCGGCGCCCCGGTCAGTACAAACCTTTTCATTCGGTGCCTCGCCTGAACAAATAATTTGTGAAATGCGTCATCCTGAAGGCCCGCGTTTTCTCCAGCGGGCCGAAGGATCTCGCGCGCAGTGACTTCAGACTCACCGCTACCAAGCCGCCTAAAGTTGACAAGACTCTCGACTCGCAACCAAACTAGAGGTGCTCTGCAAAGCATGCTAACGTCGAAGCAGCCAGACAGAGCGATCCCGGAGTGATTCCCCAATGCCATCACCGAATACTGCCGAGCCCAACCCAAGTCCGGAACAAACACCTGCCGTGGAGCACGTTTCAAGTGCCCATCAGCTGCTGAATTCTTTGCGGAAACGAATCGGAGAGCATCCCGAACTCGCCGAAGCCATAGCCAAACTGGAGAGCGCCTTGAACATTCTCACCGTGAAAACCGGGGGCATGCTGTAAACGTATTCCACAAGGTTGGCGCGCTTATCCTATGCAATCAGCTATCAGAGAAAAATAATGGAAAAAGAAGAGCATTCCTATGTGGTGCCGGCATCTTGCCGGCTGTCGCGAGGGCATCCTACCCTCGCAAAGTGAACGATGGAGGACGAGCGTGTCACCCGTCACGCCGGGCGGAGACCCTTCGTAGATTCAGGCGGAACTCGCAAAGCTTGAAAATATACCTTCACAACCAACCTTTCGTCCGTGCAATCCGCGCCGCCTCCACCCGATTATTCGCCCCCAGTTTGCTGATCGCCTCCGAAAGATAATTACGAACCGTCCCCTCGGAAAGACCAAGCTCAGCCGCAATGTCTCCGCTGGTCACGCCATCGCCCGCCAGTCGAAGCACCTGCCGCTCGCGGTCGGTCAGCGGGTCCGGTTCTGCCCAGGCTTCCGTGGCCAGCTCCGGATCGATCACCCGTAAGCCCTGCTGCACCCGCCGCACCGCCTCAGCCAACTCTTCGGAGCGCATGTCTTTCAGCAAGTATCCGGAAGCCCCGGCTTCCAGGGCCCGTCGCAAATAACCGGCGCGTGCGAAGGTGGTCAGAATAATCACGCGGGTTCCGGTGCGCCGGCGTTTCAGCTCTCCGGCAACGTCGAGCCCGGTCATCTCCGGCATTTCAATGTCAGTAATGAAGACGTCCGGCTTTTGCTCAAGCACAGCTTGCAGAGCTTCTTTGCCGTTGCGTGATCGTGCCACCACGCTGATGTCGCCTTCGATCTCGAGCAGCGCAGCCAGTGCGCCCAACACCATGCCCTGATCTTCGGCGATGACCACGCGAATCGTCTTGCGTCCGGTTTTGGATGGAGGATTCAATGACTAGCATTCACTTTCGGGGTCAGCGGAAATTCAATGCTAAGCCGCGTTCCCACGCTGTTCTCGCGCTCGAGCCTACCGCCCAGAGCTTCAATCCGTTCCCGCATGCCGCGCAGGCCGTTGCCTTCGACCGCGCCGCCGCCGCGGCCATCATCCTGAATTTCGATCCGGCAATTTCCATTTACCGGCATCAGCCGCAAATGGCAGTTGCGAGCCTGGGCATGCCGCACCACGTTGGTCACGGCTTCCCGCACCACCAGCGAAACCACGCTCTCCTGGGCCGGACTCAGCCGAACCTCTTCGGACTCGCACTTGACGGCTACGCCCGCAGTTTCCAGCGTCGCCTTGGCCTGTTTGAGTTCGGCCTCAAGACTGTGACCACGATATCCACGTATCGTGTTTCGCACATCCGCCAAGGCCTCGCGGGAGGTCTGTTCCACGTCGCCAATCTCCGCTTTCGCGCGCTCCGGATCGTGGTCAATCAGTTTTCTGGCCAGTTCCGACTTCAAAATGATCACCGAAAGTGTGTGCCCCAGCACGTCATGCAGATCGCGTGCAATCCGTTCGCGTTCCGCTACCTTGGCCAGATGCTGCTATCTCCTCGTTTGCCTGGCGCAAGCGTTCATTGGCCCGATTTCGCTGAGCAAAGTAAACATTGCCGCACCCCTATGACGCTCGCAAGTCCACCACCATAGAACAGGAACCACCCGGATAGATGCAGAAGCCACCAATCCAATGTGACCACTGCCAGCACAGTCGCCAGTAGCTTGAGTGCGGTTGATTCTTTCTCCACGGCAAAGGGAATGAAAGCGGCAGCAAAGATGAAGAACGTGCAGGCCCCCGCGTTGAATGGTGAAAAGGCGACGCCCAATAGCGCCATCCCCGCAATATTGAGAAGGTTCCAGGGGCACTTGATCCAAAAAAAACTAAAATACAGAGCCAGAAACGTGACTGTACCCAGCCCGGTAGCCAGCCACTCCTTCCAGCCGGCATGATTTAATATCGGATTAAGAAGAAAGAAACAGTAGTACAAGAGCCAGGTATAAGGCGCCCAGCCGTGATCTCGATTCATTAGGTAAAAGCTTCATGTCGCAGCTCTAGGCTATCCCTTTTTGAGCCCGTCCGTCAGCCGGGATTTTGTGGCGCGCGCTCCATCCAATCCCGCAGGCCAGCAGCAGCGACAGCGGAAGCAGGATTACGAGCAACTCAAGCTTCCCCAAAGTGACCAGCAATAATATCGCTCCGAAAACCATGGCCCACCCCATGCACTGTTCGATCGTCATGATGGCCTCCTTACAGACAATGCCTCACCCTTAGCCATACATCTTTCCTTCATCGCGCTGAAATCCCAGGCGAGCGACGCCCAGGCAAATCAGAAAGAATCCGATCAAAGCTTCCCAGTGAACCAGGCTGGATTCGTGCAGCCCCGCGCCCACCACGCCCAGCGCCAGTTGCGCCAGATGATACGGCGGCAGCAGATGCGCAATCTTCTGCATGAGGTGGGGCAGAAACATGATCGGAACCCAGAGCCCTGAACAAAAAGACAGGGGCAGATAGATCAGGTTAATGGTCGCCAGCGCCGAGTTTGGCCCCACGAAATACCCGATGGCCAATCCCATGGCGCAGAAGGGCAGAGAACCAGCCACCAGGATTCCGACCAGTTTCGCGGCATCCAGCAAGGGCATACGCACTCCGCCAAATGTGACTCCCAGCAGCAACAGGAGCAACACCACAATGGTGCTGAAGATCACGCCAATCGCGACCTTCGCCGTGAAGTAAGCAAACGGGGGCATGGGGCTGGCGCGCTTCACCTGCAGCCACCCCAGCCCGCGCTCCGCGGCTAGTCCCGAAGCCGTGCCAAACAGCGAAGCTCCCATGACTCCAAACGCCCCATACGTCGGTATCAGGTAAGTCGTAATCGTAGTGCCGCCCACCGCGGCGTCTTTCTGATTCAGCACCAGGCCGAACAGAACGTAGAACATCAGAGGAAACAAAATCGTAGAAAGCGAGTAAGCCCGAAGCCGAAGCCGCGTCAGAAATTCGTACTTCGCTTCCTTGAAATAAATCGCCAGAGTTTTGCCCAGCGGCCGTTCCCATGGAGCATGCGCAAATGTTGTCGAAGCAGTAGCCATTGCATCACCTCATCGAAAAGTAGCGCCGCCCTTTTGGCGGCTGTCGTGGAGGCGTCGAGCCTCCACCGCTGAGCAACACTAGCGGGTTATTTCTCCAGTGTTGTTGTGGTCCTGAGTCAGCGCGAGAAACGCCTCTTCTAGTCCCGCGCTGCCGACCTCAAGGCCTGATAATTTTGGATCGCGCATCAGCAACTCGCGAAGAATAGGCTCAGCTTCGGCCGCGTGAATCTCAAGCCCATCGCGATCCCTGCGCACTTCGATCACTCCGGGTATCGCCCGCACCGTCTCGATATCAAGCGAACTCACGCAGCGAATCCGGCGTCCAGCCGTGTCTGCCTTGATCTGCGCCGGCGTCCCTTCCGCAATGATCTCGCCGCGATTGATCACCACCACCCGGTCGGCAAGCGCATCCGCTTCTTCCAGGTAATGAGTCGTCAGCAGCACTGTCTTGCCTCGCGCGATCAGTTTGCGAATTTCTTCCCACAACTGCCGCCGGGATTCCACATCCAGGCCGACCGTGGGTTCGTCCAGAAACAAAATGTCGGGGTCGCCGCAAAGCGCCAGCGCAAACAGCACCCGCTGCCGCTGTCCGCCGGATAGTTCGCCAAACTCTCGGTTCTTGATTTCCTGCAGACCCGCCAATGCCAAAGTCTCGGCCAGGGGCAACGGCTGCGGATAGTACGACGAGAAAAGATCGATGTGCTCTCTGACTCGCAGTGTCTCCGGCACCTTCGCCACCTGCAGCATGGCTCCGATGCGGGTACGAACCTCCGCCTCAATTGGATCCCCCCCAAACACACTCACCGTGCCTGCCGTAGGTTTGGCCAAGCCAAGAAACAGTTTGACCGCCGTAGTCTTGCCCGCGCCGTTCGGTCCCAGGAGCGCGACGAGTTCGCCGGCTCTTACCCCGAAATCCACCTGCCGCAACGCCTGTACTTCGCCGAAGTTCTTGCTGGCTCGGTGCAGACTCGCGATCACCGCTCCGCCGTGACCAGCTTTCTTCGTTTCTTGTAATGTTGCGATCATTCGATTCTCCCCCTCCTCGCCGTGCGAGGCCGCCTCAACCAAGTGAACTCATCATCGGGGAATCGACCACGACGCACCAGTGCCGATCATCATCCACCGCTGGTGACAAATGTCATCCCCTTCACAACCTGTCCGAATCGCGTAACAAACTACCCGCGTGGACAAACAAAACTGTCAGGTTCGATATAATCCCAAGTTCATTACAGATCGGCATCGAAGGCGGCGTACGAGGTGTGATGCGAATACGGCCCGGCGTTGAGTTGGCGAGCATGAGCGACATCGGCTGCCAGCGGGAAAATAACGAAGACCACTATACGTACTGGGAGCCCGCCGACGACAATGAGTTTGCGCGCAAGGGCAGACTAGCCATTGTGGCGGATGGCATGGGCGGTCACGAAGGCGGCCAGGAAGCCAGCCGCATTGCGGTGGAAGCCATCCAGGAAGTGTTTGCTGAAACTCCCGACAGTGACGCACAATCTCTGCTAGCCATTGGCTTCCAGATCGCACACGAACGCATCCTGGAATACGCCGCCGGACATCCCGAGCTGCACGGTATGGGGACGACGGCGACGGCGATCGCGCTGCGAGGCAAACAGCTTTACTACGCGCATGTCGGTGATAGCCGCTTGTACCTGGTGCGAGGAGCCAACATCTCCCGCCTGACTCATGACCACTCCTATGTCGGCCGCCTGGTCGAGAACGGAGTGATCAGCGCTGCCGAGGCCGAAATCCATCCGCAGCGGCACATCCTTACCGCCGCTCTGGGCGCGGGCGAAGAGCTCTGGCCCGAAACTCCGCAGCATCCCATCGAGTTGCAGGACGGCGATGTACTGGTCCTCTGTACCGACGGGTTGTGGAGTCTGCTAAGCGACCACGAGATACACACCGTCGTGGTCGAGCATGAACCGACTGATGCGTGCCGGGCCCTGATCCAAATGACGAAAGACCGCGGGGGTCCCGATAACATCACCGTAGAAATCCTGCGGCTAAGTTCGGGCCCGTAGTGGAGACGCGAGCGTCCCCGCTCGTGTGATTCTGCGTTAATTTTCCGGTCGAGTTCGCAGAATCAAATCGCCCTCGCTGGGCGGCAGCGAGAAAGGGAACTCGACCACCCGTCCTCCGATGGGAACCCGTAGCACAAATTGTTCCTGCTTCTGCAGACCGTTGATCCATTTGCTTTTGGTGCTAAACAGCACCCAGCCGCTCGCCTCGGGATGCCCGGTGTCCAGCGTTGTCGCCCGCAGGCTGCGGCTTTTCAGGAACTCGATCATCTCCACAAAATCCTTTTGCCGCCCCGCTAGCGTTGCTTCCTTTTCTTCTTTCTTCTCCGGGCGTCTGCGGATTTCACGTTCGGTTTCCTCCGCCAGGGCATCGGCCTCCTTCGCCTGCTGGATTACGAGAATGTCCGGGTCGAGCTCGCTCTGTACATCGTGGTAGTGCTTGACGAATTCCAGCGTGATCTTGCCCGGTACTACGTCAAGCGAATCTTTGCCGCGATAATGCACGGTCAGCAGCAGTGCGAATAGCGGCTGCGCGCGCCGCCGCACTTTCTCCAACTCCTGCGAATCCACGGCGAGGACTATTCCGTAATCGGCGGTCCAGAAACCGTAACGGTACTTGCCATCGTCATCCCGGCTGAAGGTACAACCCGGCTGGCCTTCTTCCCAGCGCAAGTTTGATACGGCTTGAGCCTGGTCCTGCCCGGGCGGATTTGCCCAAGCGGCAGAAACAATCAGCAGCGCGAACAGCAACGCGCTTGTCCCTGGTCGGACGCTGTAGCCGGCGTGCATTGGACTTTACGTCAGACTACTACTGATCGGTGGCGCACCAACAGGAAACAACCACTCTTGGGAAGCGGATGACCAAAGTGAAACTTGGTAAACTCAAGAATTTCTATCCGCCGTCACGTCCCGGCTCCCGGCGGAGGAGGTGCTGGTGATGGAAGGAGTGGAGAGCTATTTCTGTTTGGCCACCCAGTCGCGGACTCGTTTATCGAGTACGTCCAGGGGAAGCGCGCCACCGCCTAGGATCTCATCGTGAAAGGTGCGGATGTCGAACTTCTCGCCCAACTGATCTTTCGCGTATTGTCGTAGCTTGAGAATTTCCAACTGTCCGAGCTTGTATGCCAGAGCCTGTCCGGGCCAGGCAATGTAACGGTCCACTTCACTCTGCACATTCGGTTCATCCATGGCGGTGTAACGATGAAAGTAGTCGACCATTTGGTCGCGCGACCAGCGCTTCTCGTGGACGCCGGTATCGATGACTAAACGGATGGCTCGCCACATTTCGTTTTCCAGGCGTCCATAGTCGCTATAGGGATCCTTGTAGCGGCCAACTTCCTGGCCCAGCCGCTCCGAGTAAAGCGCCCAGCCCTCGACGAAAGCCGTATATCCCGCGTATTTCCGAAACGAAGGCAAGTCCGGCAATTCCTGCGCGAGCGAGATTTGAAGATGATGGCCAGGGATTCCTTCATGGTAGGCAATCGCCTCAACATTGAGGACGAGTCGGTGCTCCGGGTTCGATTCATTGACGTTGATGTGCCCAGGGCGCGAACCGTCAGCAGTACCTTCGGTATAGTCAGCGGGGACGGCATCCCTGGAAACCGAAGCATCCATCGGAATGACAGTCAGCTTGCTCTTCGGAAGACGGCTGAAAAGCTTCGGCAATTTCGGCTCCATTTCGTGCACATAGTTTGCGTACAGGTCGAGTAGTTGCTGGCCGGAAGCGGCATAGAAACGACGTTCGTTCCTGATGTGTTCATTGAGGCTGGCCAGATCTTTGAATCCAAGCGTGTGCGCGAGGCCAAGCATCTCCGCTTCAATCTCTCCCACTTGCTTGAGCCCGATCTCATGAATCTGATCCGGGGTCAGGTCGGTAGTGGTCATGTGGCGGATTTCGAAGCGATACCGCGCTGCTCCGTCAGGAAGCGACCAGATGCCGGGCTCACTACGACCCTTCGGCACGTACTCATCGCGGACGAAGGTGGTGAAGCGAGCATACGCGGGTAATACGGATTCCTTAATCGCGAGAATCCCAGCCTCGCGCAGGCGCTTTTGATCCGATTCGGTGATGCTCTTGGGAAAAGTAAAGAAGGGTCGGGCGAAGGGAGACTTTCTCGGTTCCTCAGAGGCGACTGCGTTGCATTGATCTGCAACTTTTTCCAGCAGAAAACGGGGCGGCATCAATTTATCGTTCATGCCCTTGCGCATCTGGACGACGGTCTGATCCAAGAGACGAGGCACTTGCCCGAGCCGTGAAAGATAGTCTTCGTAGTCCTTGACTGATTCAAAGGAGAGCACATTGACCAGCCGGGGCAACTCAATCTGGACACCATTTTGCTGATCCACCGGCATTTCCCATGGCTTGAAGTGAGCGCCCTCTACCCGCATCTGAAGCTGACGAACCATCAAAACCTGGTTAAGCGCCTCCTGCTCGGGAAAGCCCGAAGGGTCGATGGCTTGGAAACGAGCGAGGAACTTCTGAGTCTGTTCCACATCTTTATCGATGGCCTCTTGCGAGAAGTCGTCGAGCTTATCGTTCCAACGCTTGTCTCCCAGGAACGATGCGAACAGTGGACTCGTGCGCAACCGATATTCCCACTGCTCGACTAGAAGGTCGTTGAGCGCCTTGCGTCGTGATTCAAGCGTGGACGGCGGTTGAGCGACCGAGATCGCGCAACAAACACAGACAGACAAAGCAATACATGTGGCGAAGTTGAAAGGGCGCATCCAGGCTCCTTGACGAGTAACCGTTTCAGAAAACACCGGGGTGGTGTTCGCGATGACTGCAGTTTTGAATCGCTCAATCTTGGGATTGTACTCCGGAGCCTTCCTGGAATACCGTTCGGGGAGCACGAGCCTATTCGTAGCGCAGGGCCTCGATGGGGTCGAGCCGAGAGGCGCGCACCGCCGGAACCATGCCGCTGATCACTCCTACCGCAGTAAGAATGAGAATGGCGACGAGCAGCGTGCCCGGCGCGATGATCAGTCGGATGTCACCGCCCTCGGCATTCTTCGCCATCGCGCTGTACAGCGTGAGCCTGCCGACGGAAAGCGACACCGCGTAGGCCAGCATGACTCCTAGCGCTCCGCCAATGAAAGTAATGGTGAGAGCTTCGGCGAGGAACTGCGCCAGGATGTGTCCTCGCCGCGCACCCAGCGCTTTCTCTACTCCGATCTCACGTGTACGCTGTGTCACTGAGACCAGCATGATATTCATCAGGCCGACGCCGCCAATGCCCAACGTTAACGTGCCAATGAATCCCAGAAGAATCTTCAAGCCGATGGTAATGACTTCGAACTGGTGAACCTGTTCCATCAGGTTAAATATTCGCACCGCCCGACGGTCGTTTTGGAGAAATTTGTGTTGAACCGCCAGGACCTCGCGGGCGGACTGCTCCAACCTCTCGTATTCCGGTGTCTCGTAATTAAACCAGATGGAATCGAGGTAGTGAGTGTCCTTGAGGTCACTCATGGTGGTGAAGGGTACGTAAATGGCGCGGTTGATGTCGTCGTCGCCTTCCTGCATCTTCGCGCTCAAGACGCCGACCACTTCAAAGCTTAGGCCGTCAATGCGGATGCGCTCGCCCACCGCGTTTCGTCCGGAGAAAAGTTTTTCCTTGGCCTCGGAGCCGATGACCGTTACACGTGCGCGCTGCATCTCATCCTGCATGTTGTAGAAGCGTCCCTGTCCTAGCTTGAGTGCGCGCACAGAATCGACGTTAGGATAATTTCCCGTAACCCCGAAGCTGAAAGTTCGGGTGTCGAACTGGATGTTGCACTGCTTGCTTACCTCGGGAGTGATGTGCGTGATCTGCGGAAGATTCGTGGTGAGCGTGTCCACATCGTCCATGGTGAACCGGACCTGCACGCCGGCCTTTTGCCCACCTGCCTGCATGGAAGTGCGGCCCGGCACCAGGATCATCAGCTTGGTACCGAAGTTGGCGAAAATGTTCGCGCAGGCCTGGCCAAAGCCGTTGCCGTAGGCCAGCAGCATGACCACCGTGGCGATCCCCCACGCCATTCCCAGCATGGTGAGCGCGGTGCGGCGGCGATTGTGCCGCATGGCGCCGTAGGCCTCATGAAACAGATCACGGAACATTTGTCACTCCTGCCGCAGCGCTTCGACCGGCTGCAACATAGCGGCTTTGCGCGCGGGATAAAGTCCCGCAATCACGCCCGCCAGCGTCAAACTGCCAATCGCCAGAATCGCCGACATCGGCACAATTTTGGGAGGATCAAACCCTCCCGGCCCTTGTTGCGTGCCCAGCACCGCCATCAAGCCGGCCGCGAGTGCCATGCCGATGAACCCGCTGAACAGCGTGAGCAGTATCCCCTCCAGGAAAAACTGCAACAAAATAGTGCGGTTCGTGGCGCCCAGGGCCTTGAGCAATCCGATCTCCCGCGTGCGCTCGCTCACCGTCACCAGCATGATGTTGATCACGCCAATGGCGCCCAGCGCGAGCGTTACCATCCCCACCGCACCCAGGAACATATTCATGGCATCGAAGATCAGCCCGATCGCTTTGGAGTTCTGAATCGTGTCCCACCCCTCAAAAGCGTTGTTGTCGCGATAGTCAAAATCGTGATTTCGAGCCACCAGCTTGCGAACTTCATCCTGTGCCAACAAGTGTTCGTCGGTCACCCGCGGCTGATAATTAATGAAGGAGATGGAGTTCTCATGGTTCTCACCCTTGAGCGGGAAGAAAGTCGCCATGACCCGGTAGGGAATGTAGCCACGCATATTCGTGGAGTTATCGTCGCCGCGGCCGACGCGCTGCACTGTGCCGATAACCTCAAACGTAATGTCATTCAGAATGATGGTTGCGCCCACTGCAGGACGTCCGGGAAAAAGGTTCTTGACCAGTTCGTCGCCCAGCACAATAACGTTGCGTCTCTGCGTTTCATCCAGGCTATTGAGCCACCGCCCCTGCTTGAGTGGCAGATAGCGAATGTCCCCGAACTGCGGCTCCACTCCCGCAATTTCTCCATTCGCGCTGGCGAATTCGCTGACTGCGCGTACATCCGGGCGAATCAGTACCGGAGAAGCATTGCGCACGTGCGGCGCTTCCTTGCGAATGTCCGCATAGTCCTGATAGGTCAGCAAGTAGTTGCGCGCTGAGTTCATGCTGCCTTGCACTACCGGAGCACGCCCCGGAAAGATGAACATGATGTCCTTGCCGTATTGCGCCATTTCGCGCTGGTTACCCGAACGGAAACCTTCCCCCAGGCCAACCAGCAGCAGCAAGGAGCCAACGCCCCAGGCGATGCCGAACATCGTCAGGAACGAGCGCAGCTTGTGCGCCCAGAGGGTGCGGAAGATTTGCGCGAAAATGTCCAAAAGCATCCGCATAGTCTAGGATACGCATATTTGACGTATTTGGTTCGAAGTTTGGTAGCAAGGCCGGAATTCACTTTTCTGCGGCGCGGCGTAGCTGTCCAGCCGTTTTTCGCCGGATTGCGGGCTGCGTGACCACGGTAGAAAAGTTCCCCTCACATGCGCCTGCCATAGTGAGTGTAATCGCGATTTATCAACAACTGACCTGTCGAGCCGCCGCCAACTCTCAGCCTTTCATTGACTTGCTCGTTTCACCCACGTAACATTTCGCGTCAGTGATCGGCCAGTCCATCTCGCATTACCGCGTGATTGGGAAGCTCGGCGCCGGTGGCATGGGAGTGGTCTACGAAGCCGAAGATATCCGCTTGCAACGACGTGTTGCTCTGAAATTTCTTCCCGACGAACTTGCCCACGACTCACAGGCACTCAGCCGTTTCCAGAGGGAAGCCAAGGCTGCGTCCTCTCTAAATCACCCAAACATTTGCACCATCTACGAAATTGACGAGGCCAATGGGCGAACCTTCATCGCGATGGAACTGCTGGATGGGCAGACGCTCCGGCACCGGATCGCGGGCAAGCCGTTAGAGATCGAAAAGGTGCTCGATCTGGGCATCCAGGTTGCCGATGCGCTCGATGCCGCACATTCGAAAGGCATCGTTCACCGGGACATCAAGCCCGCGAACATCTTCGTCACGAGCAGAGGTCAGGCGAAGATTCTCGATTTCGGGCTGGCGAAAGTCACCCTGAAGCCGGAGAACGTTGCCCTGAGCGCCCCGACCATCGAGTTGGAGGAACAGCTGACGAGTCCCGGCAGTGCTCTGGGGACGGTTGCCTACATGTCGCCTGAGCAGGTTCGAGGTAAAGAACTCGATGCCCGCACCGATCTGTTTTCGTTCGGGGCGGTGCTGTACGAGATGTGTACGGGCACCTTGCCGTTCCGGGGCGACACGACAGCACTGATCTTCGAGTCCATATTGAATCGAGCACCTGTACCGCCAGTTCGAATCAACCCTGACACCCCGCTGAAGCTGGAAGAGATCATCAACAAAGCGTTGGAGAAGGATCGCGACATTCGCTGTCAATCCGCCCGTGAGCTAAGGGCTGACCTCAAGCGGCTGAAGCGGGACACGGAGTCAGGCAAGACCGTCTCAAGCAGTACTGTGAGCCCACGCTGGTCGCGTCGGACGATGGCAGTCAGCGCCGTGGCTTTTGTCTTCATCATCGTGGCACTGATTGCAAGCGGATGGTTCTATTTCAGTCGTGGTCACGAGCACATCGACTCTATAGCCGTGTTGCCGTTCGTGAACACCAGTGGGGACGCGAATGTTGAGTATCTCAGCGACGGCATAACCGAAGGCATTATCAATAGCCTGTCTCAACTACCTCAGATGCGGGTGATGGCGCGGAGCACAGTGTTCCACTACAAGGGACGCGATGCCGATCCGCAGAGGGTGGGGCACGACTTGGCGGTTCGAGCAGTCCTGACCGGAACACTCGCTCGACGTGGCGAGGCCGTGCGGCTTCAGGCGGAACTTGTCGATGTCAGCAATGGCTCAGAACTGTGGGGCGAGCAATACGACCGGCAGCTATCGGACATGGCAGCTGTTCAGCAGGAGGTTGTGCGAGACATTTCTGACAAATTGAAGTTGCGGCTGAGCGGAGAGGACAAAAATAGACTCACAAGGCGAACCACCGAAAGCTCGGAGGCTTACGATCTCTACCTGAAAGGGCGCTACTACTGGAACAAATTCAACGACGAAAGTATGAAGAAGGCGATTGAGTTCTTCCAACAAGCGATCGACAAAGACCCGAACTACGCCCTTGCCTACGCGGGATTAGCGGATGCTTACCATGAACTTTCAAATTTCTATCCTCCTCGGGAGATGATGCCGAAGGCAAAGGCAGCAGCAATGAAAGCTTTGGAGCTGGACGATTCCGTCGCCGAGGCTCATGCGGCACTGGGATGGGTCAAGTGGAGCTACGACTGGGACTGGACCGGAGCGGAGAGAGAATTTCAGCGAGCGATTGAGTTAAATCCTAACTATGCGATAGCGCATGGCATGTATGCTCTCTACTTGGATTCAATGGCGCGAGTGGACGAAGCTATGGTGGAGCACAAACGGGCACAGCAACTCGATCCGCTTTCCTTGGTCATAAATACCAATGTGGGAGACGCATTCTCCTGGGCGCGCCACTACGACCAAGCGATCGAGCAATATCGGAAGACACTGGAGATGGACACGAACTTCGCTCCGGCCCGCGGAGGTCTCGCATCCGCCTATGAGTTCAAGGGGATGTATAGGGAAGCCATCGAGGAGAACCAGAAGTACGAATTGCTGAGCGGTAAAACCCCGGAAGAAGCGGCTGCACAAGCAGCGGCCATGTTAAAGGCATACAAGACTGGAGGAGAGAAAAGATTCTGGCTAGAGAATCTTGAACAGGATCTCAAGGCAATGAAGCAATCTAGGGCAGGATATTTCTCAGCCTACTCAATGGCCGGCGACTATGCCTTGGCGGGCGAAAAGGATAAGGCGTTCGAGTGGCTGGCAAAAGCCTATCAGGAGCACGACAGTGAGCTTGTATTTCTCAAAGTTGAACCAGAGTTCGACAACATCCGCTCGGACCCCCGCTACGCCGACCTGCTGCGCCGGATCGGACTGTCGCAGTGATGATTCCGACATCCCCATCCTGAAACAAGCCAAAGCCGAGTATGCGAGGTTGCAGTAGCAGCGTGGCGTTCTTCGATGCCTGACCCCGCTTGCACAAGAATTGTCAACTGTCGCAATCAGGCCATTACACTCAAAACCCCGATCGCGGGGGTCAATGCATCTTGTCGCAGCCAGTTTCCAGCCAGCCGACGGTTCAACTCCTGCGAGTTGTCATCCCGAGCAAAGCGAGGGATCTAGGTGTTTGTCGGACGCAAGCATAGAGGTGGCGCAAGCAAGAACCTAGATCCCTCGCTGCCCTCGGGACAACGCGGAATTCTTTGTCGCCAAAGATGTTAACCTACAGCTCCCGCCACACGTCCTTGAAGTCGAAAACTCCCTTTTTGCCGACTAGCCACTCGGCGGCGCGCACTGCGCCTTCCGCGAATCCGCGGCGGGACTTGGCAGTATGGCAAAGGTAGATAGTGTCGTTAGGCGAGTCGAGTACCAGTTCGTGCATCCCGACTACGTCCCCCTCGCGGAACGAAGTGATTTCAAGCTCGGTTCCGCCGGAGTCCTGAACGACTTTTTGCAATGCGATAGCAGTCCCGGAAGGCGCATCTTTCTTCTCCGCATGATGGCGTTCGAAGATTTGTCCGAAATACTGGTGCCGCAGAGCGGCCGCTGCGCTTCGCGCAACCTCAAAAAACAGATTTATACCCACCGAGAAATTGGCCGCGTAGAGCAAACCGATTCCGCATCCCGGGTCTTCCACCATCTGCCGGATTCGCGGCAGCTCGCCGTACCAGCCCGTAGTTCCTACCACAATGCTTTTCTTGGCGCGGATGCAAGCTTCGACATTCCCCGGCACCGCGGTCGGGGTAGTGAAATCGATGACCATGTTGATCGGAGCCAGCTTTTCCGCCGTGAGAGCGGAGGCGTTGGGGTTGTCGCTGGCGCCCAGCACATTTGTGCGATGGCCCCGCTGGCGTGCTGCTTCCGCGACCAGCGACCCGGTTTTACCCCGCCCTAAGATAAGAATGTTCATGAAGTCGGAAACTCTCCGCGCACTCTGCGGCTGTTCTCAGCGTACTCCGCGTTTTAAGGTTTTGTTCAAGCAAACACCTCCGAATCCAGGTCCGAGAAGAATATCTTGTGCAAGCGCCGCACGACCTGCGGAACTTCGTCCTCTTCAATTACGAAGGTGAGATTAATTTCCGACGCTCCCTGCGAAATCATGCGAATCTTCACGTCAGAGAGTTCTCCGAACACGCGCGCCGCAATTCCCGGAGTCTCCCTGAGATTCTCTCCCACCAAACAAACGATTGCCTTGCGGCCTTCATACTTTACATCTGCCAACTTCGCTAAATCAGCCGCCAGCGCCGGGATCGACTCATTTGAATCCACCGTCAGCGAAACGCTTACTTCCGAAGTGGAAACCACATCCACTGCTACTCGATGCCGGTCAAAGGCCTCGAAGATCGCCCGCAGAAAACCGTGGGCTAACAGCATCCTCGGAGCCGCGACATCGATGATGGTAATTCGTTTCTTGGCGGCGATGGCCTTGAAAGAATTCCTGCAGTGCGGCACGCGGGCCGAAATGCGTGTTCCTTCGCAATCAGGATTACGCGAATTCAGCACGTACACGGGAATGTTTTTTTGAATGGCCGGCAACACCGTCGCCGGGTGCAGCACTTTGGCGCCAAAATAAGCCAACTCCGCCGCCTCATCGAAGCTGATGAGCTTGATCCGCCGCGCTTCCGGGCACATATTCGGATCCGTGGTCATCATGCCGTCCACGTCGGTCCAGATTTCGATACGCTCGGCCCCCAGCCCCGCCCCAACAATGGCCGCGGAATAATCGGATCCGCCGCGCCCGATGGTGGTGGTGATTCCTGCCTTCGTGGCGCCGATGAAACCACCCATTACGGGTACCTGGCCTTTATCCAGCACGGGCTGTACCTTCACTCGTAGCCGCTGGTTGGTTTCCTCCATCAAAGGAGCAGCCCGCATGTGCTCGTTGTCGGTTATGACGCACTCACGCGAATCTACCATCGTGGAGTCGAGCCCGTGCGCGGAAAACGCCGCCGTAACAATCCGGCTGGAAAGCATTTCACCGAATGCGGCGACATGATCGGTGGTGCGCGGCGTCAACTCGCCCACGGCAGCGATGCCGCGCAAGAGTTCGTCCAGCGCTTCAAAATAAACTCCTAAATCCCCGTGAAACTCGGTGAACAGCGCAGTACCAAGCAATTCGCCCGCGGTGTTGTAGTGCCGCTCGCGGAGCGCGCGTGAAAGGCTGAGGGCAGTTTTGCGATCACCGTTTCCAGCCGCGCGCGCCATCGCCAGCAACTGGTCCGTAACCTTGGCCATGGCGCTGACCACGACCACCGGTTTCTGCGCACGCCGTCCTTTAACAATAGAGGCCGCCTGCTCGATGGCTTTGGCGTCCTGCACCGAGGTGCCCCCAAATTTCATCACGATCATGGGCCGAAGCACCTCAGCCACGAATTCACGCGGTCAGGCGCACCAACTCCACTGCAGGCACGCATGCGGCTCTTCACTCCAGCTATCAATCCAGGTAACCCCGCACCTTGAGCAACTCAGCATTGAGCAGAGCAGCGCCCGCCGCACCTCGAATGGTGTTGTGCGAGAGCACAGTGAACTTCCAGTCCAAAACCCCGCATGGCCGCAACCGGCCCACCGTGGCCGTCATCCCGTTCCCTGCCTCAACGTCGAACCGCGGCTGCGGTCGGTCGGCCGAGTCTGTATAGCGCACCGGCTGTTGCGGAGCGCTGGGCAACCGCAATTCCTGCGGGACGCTGCGGAATTCGTTCCACGCCTTGATCATTTCTTCTGGCTGCGCCTTCCTTCTCAGCTTCACTGCTACTGACTCAGTGTGCCCATCTTCGACGGCTACACGGTTGCACTGCGCGCTCATGGCGAATGTAGCCGGCACGATGCCAGCGCCGTTAAGCTGTCCCAAAAGTTTAAGCGTCTCTTCCTCCATTTTTTCTTCTTCCTTCGAAATATAGGGAATCACATTGCCCAGAATGTCGAGCGAAGCCACGCCCGGATATCCCGCGCCACTCACCGCTTGCATCGTCACCGCCATCACCGTCTCCAGGCCAAATGACTCTTGCAGAGGCTTCAGGGCCATGACCAGTCCGATCGCGGAGCAGTTCGGATTCGTGACCACAAAACCGCCTGATTTCTTTCGCCAGCTCTGACACTCGATCATCTGGATGTGATCGGGGTTCACTTCCGGAATCACCAGCGGCACATCGCGTTGCATCCGGAGCGCGCTGGAATTGGTAACCACCGCACATCCGGCGGCGGCAAAGCGGGGCTCCATCTCCGCCGCAATGGAAGCGTCCAGGGCGGCAAAAATAATCTTCGGCGCGCCCTCTGGCGTCGCTGGAGACATGCGCATTTCCGCCACTCGCGCAGGCAGGGCAGTTTTCATCTTCCAGCGCGCGGCGTCTCCGTACAGGCGGCCTTCAGAACGATCCGAAGCCGCCAGCCATGCCACCTCGAACCAGGGGTGATGTTCCAGCATCTGCACAAAGCGCTGCCCCACCATTCCGGTCGCGCCCAGGATTCCCACAGGAGTCTTCGTTTGCATAGGTGATTTGAATTTTACAACAGCCCTTCAGATGGATACTGGCGAGGACCGCGCCCCCAGGCCAAGGGTCAGCTCCGCCAGTTCTCACAGTTGCTTTAGCCTGGCATTGCCACGGAATCGGAGGAGCCCTACAGTAAATTCGATCTGCGCCGATATTAGAACCTGAGGAGCAAATATGCCCGAGCTACGCCAGCACTATTTCACCAAGGAATGGGTCGTTATCGCCACTGAGCGCGCCAAGCGCCCCGAGGACCTGGTCCTGCACCGCCCGGCCAAGGTCGTGCCGCCATTTGTGGAAACTTGCCCGTTCTGCTTGGGCAACGAAAACAAAACCCCGCCCGAGGTGATGCGGGTTCCCACGAACGGCAGTGGCCCTTGGCAGGTGCGGGTAGTGGCCAACAAATTCGCCGCCCTTTCGCCGGACGCCGAGCCCATCCGTACCATCCATCGTTCCCGCCGCAGCATGGGCGGTTTCGGTGTGCATGACGTCATCATCGATACCCCGGACCACTCCCACTCTATTGCCACCATGCCGGAAGCCCACGTGGCTAACCTGCTGCGCGTCTACAAGTCTCGCTACGATACATTGAGCCTCGATCCGCGCATCGCCCACGTCACTATTTTCAAGAACCACGGCAGCGACGCTGGCGCCAGCCTGGAGCATCCGCATTCCCAGCTCGATTGCCACTCCTGTGATCTCCCATCAGGTGCGGGAGCGGTTCCAGCAGGCTTTGAACCATTACGACGAATACGGCGAATGCATGTTCTGCCAAACCCTGCAAGAAGAAATCGAGGACAAGGAACGGGTAGTGCTCCTCACCGACCACTTCGTCGCCTTGGAACAATATGCCTCGCCCTCGCCCTTTAGCACTCCCATTTATCCACGCCGCCACATGGCCAGCTTTGGGGATATCAGCGCGGTTGAAATTGCAGATCTGAGCCGGGTGCTACGAACCGTTCTGGCCAAGCTCTACTATGGGCTGGGCAACCCGGATTTTAACTTCACTATTCGCAGCGCCCCCGCCGAGTACGTCGGGGTCAAGCACTTCCACTGGTATGTCAGCATCATCCCGCGTCTAACCCGCGTCGCCGGCTTCGAACTTGGTTCCGGAATGTTTATCAACACAGTGTTACCCGAAGCAGCGGCCGAGTTCCTGCGCAACGTGAAGGTCGAACTGGCGGCAGGAGCGAGCTAATTCGATCTCAGCCTTCTGACCATTTCAGACAAACCCACGATCCTGTCATTGCGAGGCGCGAAGGGGCGAGGAATCTCTAGGTTTCCCGGGCTCCGATAAGAACCCAGATCCCTCGCGATCGTCGGGATGACACGGTAAGAGATTTACTGCGCTGTCCTGCGGCTTCCTGATCACGCGGCATCGCCCTGACTGCGTTTCTTTTCGCCCTCCGGTTCGCCGGTGTGTTCTGGGCTTCCACCCGGCTCCGGAAAGTCTGTGTCTGCGGATTTCAGCATCGGATCCTGGTCCCGGTGTCCGAGTTGGCCTTGCATTGAGGTATTGTCCGATGGATCTTTCTCTTCCTGTTCTACCGCGCCTTTAAAGCGGTCTTGGTCCCTCGTAGTTTTCACAATTTAATCTCCCAATGGGCAGTGAACCATGCCTATAATGAGCCTACTCGCAAAATTCCAAACGTGGGATAGCTTTTTCTAATGTATATAAGAATGAATCTCAATGGAATTGGAGGACGTATGAAGCGACTGATCCTGATCGCCATAACCATGGTGTTTTCGACATTGACCCTCTGGGCGCAAACTGGACCGGCTACTGCGACACCCAACCAGAGCGGATCAACTAGGGGACGTAATCAGCACCATCGAAATAAACAGCACAACCACCGCCATCACCCTCATCATCGCACCGGCATCAACGCCAGACGCTGATTGAGCTTGGTCCATCCGATTTTCAGCTACCAATTGCTAATTAGCGATTGAAAATCTGCAACCAACCTATTCGCCGTGCGTGCGAGCCGCGGTTGTCGACACTCCCAACTTGCGCAGTCGATCCTTCGCCTGCAGCGCCTCGTTCGACCGCGGATAGCGCTGAATCACATGACGCAGTTCAGCAATCCCATCATCTTTCTTTCCTAGTTCGAGGAGCGCCAATCCCTTCTTCAAATCAGATGAGGGCGCCTTGTTGCCGGTGGGGAAGTTCTGCAACACCTGGTCATAGTTCGTGACCGCCTCCTGAAAGTTTCCTTGCTTGTAGGCGAGTTCGGCTAAATAGAAATAAGCATTTCCCGCGAGGTCGGTGTTGGGGTAGAACTTTACATAGTCGGAAAACTCCTGCTTGGCCAGATCGGCCTTTGCCGCGTTGTAATCGCGCAGAGCGTTGTTGTATAGAACATCCGGAGGCGGAGCCTGGGCCAGCGCCTGCTGTTGTGCCTGCTGTGCGGCCTGGCCCGCAGCCACGCTTTGCTGCGCCGCCTGCATGTCTTCCAGTTGCTTGCTGACCTTGGCCAGCCGTGCCTTCAATTCATCGAGAGAATCGTTGAGCGCCTGAATTTGGCCGGAGAGCTGATCGACCTTCGCGCCATTATCGTTCTGCAGCTTTTCCAGGCCGCCTTGCAGCGCGGTCATCGACGCCGCCACTTTATTCATGCTGTCCGTATTCTGGTCCATCAGGCTCTTCATCACGCCCATGCGCTCATCAAAGGACTGCTGCATGTGCGTCATCTGGTCCTGCAGGGCCTGCACCTGGGTCTGCAGCTGAATGATCTCTTTGCTGACGCCCCAAGCCGCCGGCGTCAGGTTTACCCAGAAGGCCAGTAGCAGGACAACCATGGTCGAATAGCGATTGATTTTCATAACTTGTTTCCCTGAGTTGCAAAAGCCTTGTATCGCAAGAAAGTTAGGAGACGAAAAGCCAATCAGCGATCGACCCCGGTTCCGCGCAAGGTTCTATGGTGAAGGATAGCGCGGTCCAGACATAGTTGTCTTGGAGGTCCCGCTGCGCGTGCGGCTTGGCCCGAGAAACTGCAACCAAACTAAAGAACCGAGGTGCGGAGCCTGCCGCTCCGCACCTCAACCGGCTATTTCTGATAGACGAAATGGCCGCGGCGATTCTGCTGCCAACAGGCCTCGTTGGATTCGGTGCAGAACGGCTTCTCCTTGCCGTAGCTGATCGTCTTGATATTGCTGGCACTGACCCCACCTTGCGTCAATGCGCTCTGCACGGAGCCCGCTCGGCTATCGCCCAGAGCCAGGTTGTACTCAGTGGACCCACGCTCGTCGCAGTGTCCCTCAACCGTGAAATGGATGTTGGGATGCTGCTGAAGGAAAGCGATGTCCGCCTGCATCGAACTCTGCTGGTCCGCGCGAATATCGGACTTGTCGTAATCGAAGTAGATGTCCTTGATGTTCTGCGCGAACAGTTCCTCCTCGGTTGGTCCGGGTGCGGGAGCAGGTGGCGGCGGAGGTTGAGTCACGGTTACCCGCGCTGTCGCCTGCTGTGTACCGCCCGCCCCTTTCGCGGTCAGTGTGTAGGTCGTCGAATCGGACGGGGTTACCTGCTGTGAGCCGCTGGCCTGCACGGCTCCAATCCCGTCGATGCTCACGTCGGTAGCATTCGTCGTTTGCCAGGTGAGCGTAGTTGACTGTCCCTTTTGGATGGTGTTCGGACTTGCCGTTAGTGAGGCCGTCGGCGCTGGTGGCGGCGGTGGCGGCGGTGGTGGTGGCGGTGGTGTTTTTTTATGGCAGGCGCCCAGGAACAGAACGGCGCCCAACGCGAATACAAGGGTGATCCACTTCATTTTTCGCTGCTTCACTTTTCCTCCCTACGTAGTCGCGCGCTGTTGCCCCCAACGCGCGCTTCAGAATCCATAGCGGGGCGGGTTCACTTCTCCGCCTCCTCCGGGCTAGTCAATCGAAGAAATTCGCCAAAAGTTGTTGCAACCTTTGAATCGGGAGGGCACGGCTTCAGCCGTGCCGCTACCGCTCAATAATGATACGGGCTTTAGCCCCTGAGGGACCTTTGCCTTCCATCTGAAACATTTGCGAGATGAGGCCCAATGTTAAACCAATCAAACCTTACTTCCAACTCCAATTAGGTTGCGTATTCTTACCGCTCAAAGTCAACTGCTTCACATTGCTGCCGTCGGCCAGCATCGACCAGATTTGCTCGCTTCCAGCGCGGCTCGACTGAAAAACAATATGCCGTCCGTCCGGCGACCACGACGGAAAATCATTTCGTCCGCCATCGTGGGTGAGTTGCACCCACTGCTTGCTGGCCACGTCCATGAGGTAAAGATCCTCTGCGCCCGGGCGCTCCCGGCCCGTAATGTCGCGTCCAGGCCAGCGCCAGAAATTGTCCGTTGGGTGACCACGCCGGCGAAACCGCGTATCCCTGGTCCGTAACCCGCTGCACATTAGTTCCGTCCGCTTCCATGGTGTAAATCTGCGGCAGACCGGTACGCCCGCTGACCCATGCAATCTGCGCGTCCGTCTTGCGATTCCATACCGGCGAAACGTCCGGACCCTTCGCGGAGGTAATTCGCTTCAGATTTCCGCCCGATTGGTCCATCGTGTAAATTTCTGGATCACCGGAGCGCGACGAAGAAAATGCCAGCTTGGTTCCATCGGCAGACCACGCCGGAGACAGATTCATACCCCCAAATCTTGGAAATGTAACCAGCCGATTCAAATCCATGGAGTACATCAGGATTTCCCAACCCGACTTGGTCATTGAACTGAAGGCCAAGCGCGACCCATCGGGCGAGATCCGCGGAGACAGCGAAATCGTACCCTGATGCGTGATCTGGCGCTGGTTGGCTCCGTCGTAGTCCATTACCCAGATTTCTTTGTGCCCGCTGCGGCTGCTGACGAAATAAATCTGGCTCTCGGCAATGCCAGGAATACCCCCGCCCAGCCGAAAAATTATCTCGTCCGCGAACTTGTGAGCGATGGTGCGAGCCGCATCGCTGGTCGCCGCATCCTGGTACTGCTTGCCCAGAACCTGCGGTGAAGTAATGTTTTTGACGTCATACAGCCATCCCTGCACGGTGACGTTGTTACCGGTCACACCCAAGTTGCCAAATGCCAGCATGGCCGCATTGGGAGGAGGCGCGTTCCAGGCATCGAACTTTACCTCTATCGGATTGCCAGGAATCGCCAGAGGATAAAAGCTCTTCGAAGCCATGTCGAAGATACCGGCGTTGTCCAGATCATTCCACAGCGTGCCGTCGAAAACGTTGAGCAGTTCGGCATTCTTGGCGTCTGTAGTGGAAGGCTTAAAGTCGGGGACCGCGAGACGAACCTTTTCCATCCCCAATCCGGTCCCGGTTTTGATCCAGTCTTGCTGACCCAGACAAGGAGCAGCGGTAAGAATCGCAGCAAGAAGAACAAATCCCACCGCTGCCATAGTGCGAGATGTGATTTTGAAGTAGCGCGTGCCGGTCGTCCTCTTGCCGATACCAGCCTTGAGACCTCTACTGATCGTATGATGACCAACATTCAAGTGCAAGTTGCCCTCACGCATTCGTAGAATCGATTCCCTTGAGTAAGTCTTTAAGCTAAGAGCTGATAGCTGAAAGCTGACAGCTATCTCTTGTAATCAAACCAGAACTCAACCGATACCTTGTTTTCGGAATAATCTGGCGGCAGCGGACCAAAGGTGTCAATACGCTGCAAGGCCCGCACTGCCGATTGATCCAGCGATGGCACACCGCTCGACTGCTCGATCTGCACGTTGGTCGGGTGCCCATCTCGCTTGATATCAAACGTCACATAAACTCTGCGCGCATCGCTGATCCGCGGATCGACCTCATACTTGAGCCAGTTCTCGGAAACCTTCTGTTGCACCACGCGCACGTACCAAGCATAGCGTGAACCAAAATCCCCGCCTCCGCCGGTGAAGCCGAATCCGCCTTTCGCCCCGCCCGCATTGAAAGTTCCGTAAGGCCCACTGACCGGGCCGCCTTCTCCGAAGGGAACGACATTGCTGGCCTCGTCCACGGGCTGAGGCTGAGCTTTCTGACGAGTCTCGCTGATGCGTGGTTTCGGTTTTGTCTTGGCATTCTTATCGGGTATCGGAATCGCTTCCGGCTCCTTCTCCTCGGTCTTGGGAAGTGACTGCGTCAGTCCCTTGGATTCATTGGCCAGAACATTCTGCGTCGGCGCCGTGCTGGCAGGCAGCGGAACCGAACTGACTAGGGTGACCCCCATTGCGTCACCACCGCCGCCCGCGCCCCAGGTACTGCCGCTGCCGCCGTGCGCGAGCACCGCGTATAAAACGATAGACCCCGCAACTGCAATGTGCAGCGCCGCCGACCAAGCCAGATTGCGGCCCCAACGGTCGTGTTCGAAAAAAATCTCAGCGTTGGCTTCCATGACTTTGCAGCGGTTGCGTCACAATGCTTACATTCACGATTCCCGATTGCTTGACCGCATCCATCACGGTTGCGAAGGCGCCGAAGGGCACGTTCTCATCCGCGCGGATGAAGATCGACTGGTGTTGCGGATCGCGGATCTTCTGCCGCAGCTTGGCGGCAATTTCATTGATGTTAATGGGGTCGTTCCCGAGGAACACGCGCTGCTGCTTGTCGACGCTGATTACCAACCGCTCTTCGGTAATCTCCTTAACAGTGCGCGTCTTGGGCACGCTGACCTCGATCCCCGATTGCAGCACGGGCGCGGTCACCATAAAAATAATCAGGAGCACCAGGACAACGTCCACCAGCGGCGTGATGTTGATGTCGGAGAGAGAAGTTTGGGTTCGTCCGTTAGAAGCCGTGAAGGCCATTACCGCCGCACCTCCGTCACCGCAGGCTGCGACCGCTCCACTGCGTTCAGCATCTCCAGGGCGAAATCATCTCCCCGCGCCGCGAACTCGCGAATGGAACTGCCCAGCAGGTTGTAGGCAATCACCGCCGGAATGGCCGCGGCCAATCCGGCCGCAGTAGTAATGAGAGCCTCGGAAATACCGGGAGCAACCGCCCGCAAAGTCGCCGCGCCCGCCGTGCCCAAGCCATGGAACGCGTCGATAATTCCCCACACCGTGCCAAACAATCCTACAAACGGAGTTACCGCCCCCGTGATTGCGAGCCAGGGCATGTTGCGCTCCAGGCGCGTAACCTCTTCCGAACATGCGATCTGCATGGACCGCTGAATCGCCACACTGCTTCCTTGCCGCCGGTGTTCCGCGAAGCCGCCTTCAAATACCGCAACCAACGGGCTTGGCTTGAACTGCTCGGCCACCGCTGAGACATCCTGCAGGCGTTGAGCCTTGCGGAAAGCCCGTACAAAGCGTCCGCTCTGCACCCGCGCTCGCCGCACCAGGCTCCATTTGGAAAGAATAATGGCCCAGGAAATCACGCTGAATATCAGCAGGATCAGAAGAACAACCTTGGCGACGGGACCGGTTTCTCCAACTAGATCGACGATCTCCCCGCCAACCACCGCTGCCAGTAGTAAGGAAAAATACATTGTTGGGTTTTCGCTGATCAATTATAGACGAACATTCCTGTACGCTTGGAGAGACGTATCGTATGCATTAACGGGATTTCGCTGTATGCGTCTTCACTGAGTCACTTTGCTCGGGATGGCAACATCTGGAACGGTCAGCAAACTCGGACCGCTGGAGAGTGCTTTTCATGCTATCCTGCGCACAACTTCGAAATCCCAGGACACCCCGTGCTCGCGGAACTGCGGCTCGAAAATTACGCCGTCATCGACAACCTGGCGGTAGAGTTTGCGGCCGGTCTTAACCTGTTGACCGGCGAAACCGGAGCGGGAAAATCCATTCTGATCGATGCCCTCGCGCTTCTGCTGGGTGAGAAGGCTTCCACCGATGTAATCCGCGCCGGAGCAGAGCGGGCTTTGATCTCGGCTGTGTTTGAAGTTGATGAGAGGACGGAAAAGATCGTAGCTCGAATTCTTGAAGCCAACGGCCTCGATCCCAACGACCAGGACCAATCCATCATTCTGCGGCGCGAGATTGCGCTGGGAGGCAAGGGCCGCGTCTTCATCAACAATCAGCCCGCCACCGTTGGCGTGCTGCGTCAGTTTGCCCCGTATCTCGCCACCATTCACGCGCAGAACGAATCCATCCTTTCGTTCGATGCCGCGGCGCGACTGGATCTGCTTGATGCTTTCGCCGGCACTCAACTGGAACCCATCAGTGATGCCTTCGCAAGTTGGAAGAGCATCGCGCATCGCATCCAGGAACTTGAGCATGGCGAGCAAGACCGGCTGCGCCTGCTCGATCTGTGGGCTTTCCAGAAGCGCGAAATCGAAGACGCCAAACTGCATCCTGGCGAGGACGAGCGCCTCGAAACCGAGAAGCGCGTCCTGGCGAACGCCGAGAAGATTTACAGCGCCGCCATGAACGCCTTTGACTTGCTTTACGAAGGCAGTGCGTCCACCGCGTCTTCGTTGCGCACAGCCCAGAAGCACATCGAAGAATTATCGCGCTACGAGCCCAAATTCAAAGAGGCGCTCGCCGCGATCGAAACCGCCCGCATCAGCGTGGAGGACGTCGGCGCGACTCTCCGCGATTATGCTGGCGGCATTCAAGCATCCCCCGAGCACCTCGCCGAAGTGGAGGATCGTCTCGCACTCCTCGATCGGTTGAAGCGCAAGTACGGCCCCACGCTCGAAGACGTGATTCATCACCGCGAAGAGGTCAGCCGCAAGCTTTCCGAGATGGAGAACAAAGACGAAATCCTGGCCAAGCTGCGCGGAGAGCTGGCCCAAGCGGCACAGGAGTACCTACGCGCGGCTCGCTCAATTTCGAAAAAGCGCTACGAGGCCGCCCGCAAGCTCGAGAAATTGGTCGAGGCGGAGATCAACGATTTGGCCATGAAGTCTGCCTTCCACATCGAAGTCAGCGGGACTGACGAAGAAGGGAACTGGACCGCCTCCGGCTTCGATCAGGTTGTCTATATGATTTCAACAAACCCCGGCGAGCCACTCCGACGACTGGAGCACATCGCCTCCGGTGGGGAACTGTCGCGGGTGATGCTCGCATTAAAAGTTAGCGTGGAGGCTGGCGTCAGCGGCAAGAAGGTAAGTGTGGCGCGGGTGCCCTCGCCCGCGTCCGCGCAACGCACTCTCGTGTTCGACGAAATCGATACTGGTATAGGCGGCCGCGCGGCTGAAGCCGTAGGCAAAAAGTTGAAGGCATTGTCGCGAGCCAACCAAGTGCTTTGCGTGACTCACCTGCCGCAGATCGCCACCTTCGCCGACCATCATTACCTCATCGAGAAGAAAACCTCCGCCGATCGCACCCGCACCGCAGTACGCCTCGTCACCGGGCATGAACGCACCGAAGAGGTTGCCCGTATGCTCAGCGGCGCCAAGCTGACCGATACCTCGCGCAAACATGCCGAGCAGATGCTGAAGACCAACGCGTGAACCCGACGCCTCGACGCTGGGTGCCACACATCTCGCGGTTCGAGATGTGGGTTTCCGACGTCGAGGCCGCTCGCCGGAAACTGCGTGGTTAGAGATGGCAGAGATGTTTCGATTTACTGCAAGCGGGCCGCCTCCACGAAATGGCGTGGCATGACAAGCTGAGTTGTACTGGAAAAGCATTCGTCGCCTTCGGGCGCGAAGATTAGTACAGCAACGTTGAACTGGTCGTCCGACTCGTAAAACCCAGGGGTGACCGCCGGTTGGGGAAGTGTGTGTGGCAGGCCGAAGCCGGCTGTCACTTGACAAAAACCTCTGTGTTAGCTAACTTATATTAGCTAATTCAAGCACATGGAAACCATCACCATTCACAAGGCGAAGACTCAGCTCTCGCGGCTGATTGAAAAGGCTTGCCGCGGAGAGGAAATTGTCATCGCGCGGGGATCGAAGCCTGTCGTACGGTTGGTCGCGATCGAAGATTCGCGCGGCAATCGTAAGCCCGGAGCTTTGAAAGGAAAGATTCATGTGGGCCCCGAGTTCTTCGAGCCATTGCCGCCGGACGAACTGGAGCGCTGGGAGTAAGGCGGAATGCGCCTTCTTCTCGATACCCACACCCTACTCTGGTGGCTCTCGGAAAACACCTCCTTGCCAGCTTCCGCGCGCAAACTCATAGCAAACAAAAACAACGACGTTCTGGTAAGCGCCGCTTCTGCCTGGGAAATTGCCACAAAAGTGCGCCTGGGAAAGCTTTCGATTGCCATCGACCTGGCCCAGGATTTCAGCGCCTATCTTGAGCGGGAGCGGTTCGCCCCTCTAGAGGTCAGCGTCGAGCATGGCATTCGAGCCGGCTTGTTGCCAGGGCCACACAAAGATCCGTTCGACCGGATGCTGATCGCACAAGCATTAGCGGAAAATTTAGCCGTCGTGAGCAACGATGTTGTGTTCGATGGGCTCGGAGTCAAACGCGCCTGGTAACTCTGCCGGCACGGCCACCCACTCCGCCGTACTTTTGTTTTCCCAATTTGGGACCTGCCCCGCAATTCGTCCATTTTCCTCTTGTTCTCATCCCTTCATTTGCGATATTGTAGAAACGCAATGGTTATCTATAAGATAACTAACGTTCCTTGACAACCTGAAAAGAACGCAGCTCCTGGCCATGCCGGTCGCTGCGTCCGACCAAGATGACGAAGGCGAAAAATCTTCGTCCAGCTTTGCTGTCGTTCCACAGTGGCAAGCCAGCCATCCGCGAGCACGATAACCCCAATGTTTTGAATATTTTGCCTGTAACTACCTTAAGAACTATAGATCTACAAGGCAAGAAAAATTCCGATCCTTTGTTTTCTAGATTTTGGGCGGAAACGAGAGATTTTTTTGAGGTAAATTGTGCACCAGAATGTGTGCAAGCGAACTTCACACCGCAAACATGATGGCGGAAATCAGCATACCGCAAGAGGTAGGCACCCGCCGCCCGAATAACAAGCATTCAGGCGGCGGCCCGGAGACAGCTACTTCGCGGTGGCTTTAAAACCGACGGTTGCGCCCGAAGTCGACGTGTAACGTCCGACAATTTCGAGCGTGTCATTGAGCCCGTCTGGTTTAGTGACGGCGTTGGCTTTCGGATCCACGACATCGTAGTACTTGCCGGCGTGCCGCAAGAACCCAACCTCCGCCCCGGCGGAATTGAAATAGGCCCCGGCAACGTCGCCTTTATTGTTTACGATGCGGGCGATAGTACCGCCTGTTCCCGCCTTGGGGTCGCTGATTTTCTTGAAGGTCTTTCCGTTGTAAAGGAAACTCTCGTAAGTGC
Source organism: uncultured Acidobacteriota bacterium (assembly GCA_963696635.1). Classification (GTDB taxonomy): domain Bacteria; phylum Acidobacteriota; class Terriglobia; order Terriglobales; family Acidobacteriaceae; genus JABDBE01. The sequence continues at coordinate 275,720 of CAVOKX010000008.1, read as the reverse complement.
CGGTCGAGCTAAGGGCAAACACGATGATCTGGCCGCTGTCATTGATTCCCCAGGCTTCCGCGCTGGTATCGCCCGTTACGTCGATACTCTTGTATTTGCTTCCCGTCTTTACAAAGCCATGCTGGACGCCGGTCGAATCCAGGTACAAGCCCACGACAACTCCCTTGTCATTGATGCCCATAGCCTGAGTTCCATTTGATTTCGGGAATTTGATGGCACTGAATTTCCCCCCAGCGTAGACAAAACCTTCGTACAGGTTAGTCTTGGTACTGGTGCACCACCCGGCTGCCGCGCCCGCGCTGTTGATCCCGTAGAATGCAATTGCACCGGACGCGAATCCGCCGCTCGTCACGCAACTGTCATGATCGACCGTCGTGAGCTTCTTCCCCGCCAGGATCATCGCGTGCTGGACGCTCTTGGCGTCCACATAGTCGCCAGCAATCATCCCGGCATTGTTGACTGAGAAAGTGTCCGTTTCCAATGCTGTCTTGTTAGCGTGTACATCCGAAAACGTGAAGGTTAACGGCGGCGCCGCCGCAATGCCGACGGCGACGAACATGAGAACTACCAACGTTCCAAGAATGGATTTGTTCACTGGTTTCTCCTAGGCAAAGGTGTGGTGACTCGTTCCCGCCCGTGGGGGAGGGTGGCAAAGCGCTTGAGGCCGACAAATTATCGGCCCCGTGACAATGGCGGTCAAGATGAAAGGTTTTGCACCTGTGAGAGTAAGGGACCCAGGCCCGAACATAACGGGCGTTAGCCTAAGCAAGCAAAGGATGAATGGCCGCTTACGAGCCAAACAATCGACAGCGTTCCCATTCGCTGCCCGAATGTCCCCAATCGCTGCTAATCCTATATAGTTCTTGGGCTTACATTGACCAAAATGGTTCTTTCAGGTAGCTTAAATAGATAAAACCATAGTGGGGAAGTGTACCCTTACAGGAACTTTATTGTGCCTAACAACAACGGCAAGACGCTGCTCTTATTAAAGCCTCGGGGATTTTGTGCCGGCGTGGTGCGGGCGATCGATATCGTCCGGATTGCTCTGGAAGCGTTTGGGCCGCCGATTTATGTCCGCAAGGAGATTGTCCATAATCGTTTTGTGGTTGAGGAACTCCAGGGCAAGGGTGCGATTTTCGTCGACAGCGTGGACGAGGTTCCGAACGGCGAGCGGGTTATTTACAGCGCTCACGGAGTTTCACCGGAAGTGCGGGAGGCCAGCGCGGCCCGCCAGTTGCGGGTGATCGATGCAACCTGTCCTCTGGTCACGAAGGTTCACGTAGAGGCGGTTAAGTTTGCCAAGGAGGGGTACTCCCTGATTCTGATCGGCCACCATGATCACGATGAGGTGATTGGAACGCTGGGCGAGGCTCCCGTCGTAACCCAGGTAGTGGGCTCCCCAGAACAGGTGAAGTCACTGACCGTGCCGAATCCTGAGCGGGTGGCTTACCTGACGCAAACTACGCTGAGCTTGGACGAGACCAAGGACATCATCGCCGCACTGCGCCAGAAATTTCCCAAAATCAAGGGACCGGCGGCGCAGGATATTTGCTACGCCACGGAGAACCGGCAGGTCGCGGTGAAGCACGTGGCCTCGGATGCGGATTTGTTGCTGGTAGTGGGTTCGGATAACAGCTCCAATTCCAACCGGTTGGTGGAAGTGGCCCGCAACCTGAGCACCAGTTCGCATCTAATAGACAGCTTTCAAAACATCAGGCCGGAGTGGCTGGAAGGCGTAAATACGATCGCTTTGACCGCGGGCGCTTCAGCTCCGGAATGCCTGGTCGAAGAAGTGGTGAAGTTCTTAGGCAGCAAAGGTTTCGGCAACGTGCAGGAAGTCGAAGTAATGCCGGAAAACGTGCGCTTTGGCCTGCCTCCTGAAATTGTGGAGGCCATTGCCAGCGCCCCCAGCGCAGTCAGTGTGGAGTAAAGAATTAAATATGGACGAGACCTCCTCCTCGTTTTCGGCGTCGAGTGCGCCGCAGTTGCGTTTCGGAAAAATCGACGACCTGGCCAGCCGAGTCGCTGCCGCCGTCGATGGCGCGCGTAAATTCTTATTCTCCCAGCAGCATGAGCAGGGCTATTGGTGCGGCGAGTTGGTAGCCGACACCACGCTGGAATCCGATTACATTCTGCTGCATACGCTACTGGGCACCGGCAACCCGGAGCGCTTCCAGAAGTGCTGCAACTGGATTCTTCGGCATCAGAACGAAGACGGCGGCTGGGGTATTTACGTTGATGCTCCCTCAAACATCAGCGCTTCAGTAAAGGCCTATTTCGCGTTGAAGCTCACTGGCTACCAGCCAGACCATCCGGCGCTGGTGCGGGCTCGCAAGAAAATTCTGGAAATGGGCGGGGTCACCGCGGTCAACACCTTTACCAAGATTTATTTGTGTTTTCTGGGGCAGTTCGATTACGACGCGGTGCCCGCGATTCCGCCGGAGATTGTGCTGTTTCCCAAATGGTTCTGGTTCAACATCTACGAAATCTCTTCGTGGTCGCGGGCGATTCTGGTGCCGCTTTCGATCTGCTACGCGAAGAAGCCATTCAAGAAGATTCCCGATGAAATGGGTGTGGACGAGTTATTCGTTGGCGGCCGCGACAAGTCGCGCATGCACCTGCGCTGGAGCGAGAAGTTCATCTCTTGGCGGAACTTCTTTCTGGTTTTCGACCGGCTGACCCATTGGTTTGAGTTGGTGCATATTCGCCCGCTGCGCTGGCTGGCGCTGAAGCGGGCGGAACAGTGGATGCTGGCTCGCTTCGAAATGAGCGATGGCTTGGGCGCGATCTATCCGTCGATGCTGAACGCGATTATCGCCCTGCGCTGTCTGGGCTACTCGCTCGACGATCCGCAGGTAATCCGTGCTTTGGATGAATTCGAAAAGCTCGGGATCGAAGAAGCCGATACTTTCCGCATGCAGCCTTGCATGTCGCCGATTTGGGATACGGCGTATGCGCTGTTTGCGCTCGGCGAAGCCGGCGTTCCGGCCAACGATCCGCGGCTGATCAAGTGCGCCGATTGGATTCTGCAAAAACAGGTTCGCAACATCGGCGACTGGAAAGTGAAGAACAAGAAAGGACAGCCCGGCGGCTGGTACTTCGAGTTCAATAACGAATTTTATCCCGACGTGGACGACAGCGCCATGGTTTGCCTGGCCTTGGGTCAAGTGGAACATCCCAACGGCCGCTACCAGCGAGAATCGGTGCAGCGGGCCATTGACTGGATTTTCTCCATGCAGTGCAAGAACGGTGGCTGGGCATCCTTCGACAAAGACAATACGCGCATGGTTTTCCAATACATCCCCTTTGCCGATCACAACGCCATGCTTGATCCGCCGACCGTGGACATCACCGGACGAATTCTGGAAATGCTGGCAGCGTACGGATACGACAAGAATGATGCGCGGGTGAAGAAGGCGCTCAAGTTTATCCGCGAGCAGCAGGAGCCCGATGGCTCGTGGTTCGGACGCTGGGGCGTGAACTACATTTACGGCACGATGCAGGTGTTGCGCGGACTGGAGGCCATGGGCATCGACCATCATGAGCCCTACGTGCAGCAGGGCGCGGAGTGGCTGCGCATGGTGCAGAATCCCGACGGAGGCTGGGGCGAGACTTGCGGTTCGTACGATGATCCCAGCACGCGCGGCGTGGGCCCGAGCACGCCTTCGCAGACCGCTTGGGCAGTGATGGGCCTGCTGGCGGCGAATGATACGCGCAGCGATTCCGTGGCGCGGGGCGTCGCCTACTTGCTGCGTACGCAAAAGAAGAACGGGGCTTGGGATGAGCCGCAGACCACAGGCACCGGTTTCCCGCGAGTGTTTTATCTGATTTATACCTTGTACCGGGAGTATTTCCCGCTGATCGCGCTGACTACTTATACCAAGGCGATGGCGGGCGCAGCGCAGGGAACTGGCGTGCGGCGAATCGGGTAGTTCGGAACTGACAAATCCACGATTCGTATCAGGATATGGCTTTAGCCATATCAGACGGTTCTCGAATCAATGCGGTTTCAGCCGCTGTTGTTAGGGATCGAGGAACAAGAAGCGCAGCGCTGCACTGGAGAAAAGACGAATGGCAGTACCAATTTCTCAGATGTGGACGGTGGCAACTTACGTCCTCAAGCAGAAGCTCAAAGGACGCAAGCAGTATCCGCTTGTCCTGATGCTGGAGCCACTGTTCCGCTGCAATCTGGCGTGCGCTGGCTGCGGGAAAATTCAATATCCCGCTCATGTGCTGAAGTCTCAGCTTACCCCCGAGGAATGCTTCCGCGCGGTGGATGAGTGCGGAGCTCCCACTGTCTCTATTCCCGGAGGCGAGCCCCTGTTGCACCCCCAGATCGGCGAAATTGTGGAAGGCTTGGTGGCGCGCAAGAAATACATTTATTTGTGCACCAATGCGCTGCTGCTCAAAGAAAAAATCCATCTATTTAAGCCCAGTAAGTTTCTGACTTTTTCCGTACACATGGATGGGCAACGCGAGCATCACGATTTTTCGGTTTGTCTGGAAGGCGGATACGACAAGGCGGTTGAGGGGATCAAAGCCGCGCTGGCTGGCGGTTTCCGCGTGACCACTAATACCACACTTTTTGATGGAGCCGATCCGAAGAGCGTGCGTGCCTTTTTTGACGAGATGATGGATTTAGGCGTCGAGGGCATGATGCTCTCGCCGGGATACTCCTACGATAAGGCGCCTGATCAGCAGCGCTTCCTCGGGCGAGCTCGAACACGACGGTTGTTTCGCGCCATGCTCTCCAATCGCGACAAGAAGTGGCGCTTCAACCAGTCGGCGTTGTTTCTCGAGTTCCTGATGGGTAAGCGCGACTATGCCTGCACGCCGTGGGGCATGCCCACCTTCAACGTCTTCGGATGGCAAAAGCCCTGCTATCTGCTGCAGGACGGTTACGCGGACACCTTTGCCGAATTGCTGCAGACGACAGCGTGGGAAAATTACGGGACTGAGTCAGGCAATCCCAAGTGCGCGAATTGTATGGTGCACAGTGGATATGAAGCGTCCGCAGTGAATGAATTGTTCGGATCGGTGCAGGGCATGTGGCAAGAAGTGAAGGCGCGCATGTTTGGCGAGTATGAAGACGCTTCCGCGCTCAGGCTGCTGGATGAACCTATCAAGCCAGCCCATGCCGGTCCTCTGGTCCAGATCGATGCGCCGGTGGCCGAGGAGACACGGGTTTGAGCGGGCGGGAATCTGGGCACGGGCCTTCAGCCTCGATCGATCCGGACTCTCTGGAGGTTGCGCCGGGCACGGCTCACGAGAAGCTCGAGGGGTCGGTTCCGTCGCTGGCCAACCAGGAAGACCTCCGCAAAGCGCTGGAGCAGGCGTTCGATTATCGCGGCGACGTTTCGATCACGCGGAGAGATGGCGCGAAGATTGAAGGCTACATTTTTGATCGCAGGAGTGGAACCGGTCTCGCAGACAGCTTCGTGCGATTGTTGCCGAAAGATGGATCTCCCAAAATAAAGATTTCCTACGCAGAGATTGCCGCTCTGGCTTTTACGGGCCGCGATATGGCTGCGGGCAAGAGTTGGGAAAACTGGGTGCGTCACTACTGGGAAAAAAAGGCCGCAGGCGAGAAGGATATTTCACTGCAGCCGGAGAAGCTGGAGTAGCGGTCAGCCGTCAGCTTTCAGCGAGTGTGCTTGGCTGACAGGCTGAGAGCTGACGGCTCCCATGAAAGCTTTTGTCACTGGCGCAACCGGGTTCGTGGGCAGTCACGTGGCCCGGGTGTTGGCCGAACAGGGTGCGGACCTGCGGCTGCTGATTCGTTCGGGCAGCGATCCGAGAAATATTCAAGCTTTGAATGCGGATCGGGTCATCGGCGATCTCCGCGATCCGGCGTCGATAGAGAAGGCGGTGACTGGCTGCGAGGTAGTGTTTCATGTTGCGGCCGACTACCGGCTCTGGGTGCGCGATCCGCAGCAGATGTACTGCGCTAATGTGGAAGGTACGCGGGCTGTGCTGGACGCCGCGCGGAAGAATCATGTACGTCGCGTAGTTTATACATCGAGCGTCGCGACCATGGGATTCACTTCGAACGGCTGTCCGGCGGACGAGGATTCTCCGGTTTCGCTCGAGGGCATGATTGGCCATTACAAACGATCGAAATTCATGGCCGAAGAGATTGCCCTGCAGGCCGGACGCAGCGGCATGGATGTGGTAGTGGTGAATCCAAGCACCCCGATTGGCGAACAGGACATTAAGCCCACTCCCACGGGACGAATCGTTGTGGATTTTCTGAAAAAGAAGTTTCCCGCTTACGTGGATACGGGTTTAAATCTGGTTGATGTCACGGAATGCGCCCGCGGTCATGTAGCCGCGCTGGACAAGGGAAGAAGCGGCGAACGTTATATTCTGGGCGGAGAGAATCTGACCTTGAAGCAGATTCTCGACAAGCTGGCGGCGATTACCGGATTGCCGTCGCCCAAGCTGAGAGTTCCCTACGTGTTGGCGCTGGCGACTGGGGTCGTGGACGAAGTATTGACGGGACGTATCCTAGGCCGGGAGCCGCGGGCGACTATCGATGCGGTCCGCATGGGACGCAAAAAGATGTTTGTATCGTGCGCCAAAGCCGAGCGCGAACTGGGTTGGAAAACGGTTCCGGTTGACAATGCGTTGCGGCGGGCGGCGGATTGGTTTCTGGCGAACGGGTATGCCGCCGGGGCATGAATCACGCAGGGGCGGACGCCCTCGTCCGCTCATGCGCGAAGCGCCGCAGCTCTGCGAAGATGGCCGGGGAGCTTCGCTTGCCCCCGGACGAGGCGTCCGGGGCTACGTGATCCTGAGCGGGCCACACAAGCAAATGTCCACGTCGGTTAAAGTCGCGATGGTTGCCGCTTTGGAGCGCGAGGTGCGTCCGCTGGTGAAGCGCTGGCGCAAGGTTGAGCGCCAATACGAAGGGCGCCGGTTCAAGTTCTTCGAGAGCGGACAAGCTGTACTGGTGTGCGGTGGTATCGGAGCGGAAGCTGCTCGGCGGGCTACCGAAGCGGTCATCGCTCTGTACCAGCCGTCGCTTGTGCAATCTGTGGGCTTCGCGGGTGGACTTGATCCGGCTTTAAAGGTGGGTGAGATCTTCTTACCCAGCCGCGTCATCGACGTCACGGATGGCAGCAGCGTAGAAACGGCTACGGGCTATGGTGTGCTGGTCAGCGCTCCCACCATTGCGGGGGCAGAGTACAAAGCAAAATTATCCGAGGTCTACGGCGCGCAGGCTGTGGATATGGAAGCGGCCGCGGTGGCGCGTGGCGCGCAGGCGCGGAGCGTCCGCTTCATGGCGGTGAAGGCAATCTCTGATGCGAGCAGCTTCACCATGCCGCCGATGGATCACTTCGTTGGCGAGAAAGGTCAATTTCGCGCTGGAAGGTTTTTGATGTTTGCTGCTTCGCGCCCGTGGCTTTGGCTGCGGGTAATCCAGCTTGCCAGAAATAGTGCGAAAGCATCCAGAGCCCTGTGTGTTGAGCTGGATCGATATATTAATGATCCAAAGAAAACAGAGGTTTCGGAACCGGACTTGCATCCAATAACGAGGGTAATCAGCTAATTAGATGGCAATCGCCGGCCAATTCACGATCCAGAAGACGGAGCGGTCCATCCCGACGACCATGCGGGCAGCGGTTTATCGGGGAGTGAACGACGTTCGGGTGGAAACCGTCCCGGTGCCGAAGATCGGGCCGGGAGAATTGCTCGTCCGAGTACACACTTGCGGTATCTGCGGAACGGATCTGAAGAAAATCGCCAGCGGCTCGCACTCCGCTCCGCGTATTTTCGGGCACGAGACATCGGGCGTAGTGGCTGCGGTAGGCGGGGAAGTCAGCCAGTTCAATCCAGGCGATCGCGTCGTGGTGTTCCATCACATCCCGTGCGGCGAGTGTTACTACTGCCGCCACAAGACTTTTGCCCAGTGTGAGACTTACAAGAAAGTTGGCTGCACGGCAGGATTCGAACCCTCTGGCGGCGGATTCGCCGAGTATATCCGCGTAATGGATTGGATCGTCGCTCACGGCACGGTTCGTATTCCCGATGGAGTGTCATTCGAACAAGCCTGCTTTGTGGAGCCGGTAAATACCTGCCTGAAGGGGATCGAGACTCTGCAACTTATCCGCGGCGAAGGTGTTCTAGTAATTGGACAAGGACCTATCGGCATCATGTTGAGTACATTGGCCAGAAGGTCAGGAGCTAGGGTAATCACTTCCGATTTGTATCCCCGGAGGCTTACAATATCTAAAACCTACGGTTTAACGAACGTGATCGATGCTTCGCGTGCCGACACAGTGAGAACGGTGCGCGAGCAGACAGAAGGCAGGGGCGCCGATGCGGCGATTCTGGCGGTGGGTGGTAACGGCTTAATTCGGACCGCCATGGATGCAGTGCGTCCCGGAGGCCGGGTTTTGCTGTTTGCGCAGACGGTTCGCGGAGAGGCCACGATTGATCCGGCGGCGATCTGCGTGGATGAGAAGACGTTGTTGGGGTCCTATAGCGCATCCGTCGAATTGCAGGAAGAATCAGTGCGGTTCGTGATGAGCCGCGAAATGGACTTGGAAGGTTTGATCAGTCACCGCTTCTCGTTGTCGGACAGTGTAGAAGCTCTGCAGTTGGCCGCGAATCCCCAGCCGGATTCGATGAAGATCGTGATTCAAGCGGGCAGTTCGTGGGAAGGAAATACTGAGTGAATGGAAAGATGACGGCAGCTGTCCTCTACGGCAAAGAGGACGTAAAAATCGAGAGAGTCCCCATACCGCGAGTCGGCGATGGGGAAGTGTTGGTGAAGGTGCAAGTCGCCTTGACTTGTGGAACCGATCTTAAGGTCTACCAGCGGGGCTACCACGCCCGCATGATCGTTCCTCCCGCGTTATTCGGGCACGAACTCGCCGGAGTGATCGAGGAAGTCGGCCCGGGTGTACGCGCATTCAAGAAGGGGATGCGGGTGGTGGCGTTGAACTCCGCGCCCTGCCAGATGTGCTTTTATTGCTCGAAGCATCAGGCCAATCTTTGCGAAGACCTCTTATTCAACAATGGGGCTTATGCGGAGTACATTCGCATTCCGCGTCGAATTGTCGAGATCAACATGCTCGCCATTCCGCCGGATGTGAGCTATGAAGAAGCGGCAATGGTTGAACCCTTGGCCTGCGTCCTCCGCGGTCTGCACGAGACCGGAGTAGAGATTGGCGACACGGTTACCGTAGTCGGAGGCGGTCCCATCGGTTTGATGTTTGTGCAGGTTGCTAAGGCGGTTGGCTGCAATGTGATTTCCGTAGTGAAGCGCGATTCTCAAGTTCAGGCCGCCAAGCATATGGGCGCGCATGAAGTGGTGCAGATCACCAAGGTGAAGGACCCTGTGGAAGCAGTGCGCAGAGTTTCTCCGGAAACTCGCGGCAGCGATGTTGTGATCGAGGCGGTGGGACGTCCGGAAGCCTGGGAGATGGCCATCGACATGGTCCGCAAAGGCGGGACCGTGAACTTCTTCGGCGGTTGCGCCAGCGGCACCAAAGTGCAGCTCGATACCAACCGGCTGCATTACTCTGAGGTCACCCTGAAAGCGACCTTTCATCACACGCCGGAAACCGTACGCAGAGCGTTCGCTCTGATTGCGGAAAAGAAAATTCGTTCCACCGATTACATTACTGGTGAAGCGCCGCTTTCCCGGCTGCAGCAGGTTTTCCATCACATGCTGAACCGCAATGGCGATATCAAGACCGCCATCATTCCCGGGCATTGAGGAGTTTCCGCCGCGCGGGCGTGGACGCCCGCGCCCCTATTAACGACCATGCCATTCCTCGCCAGCGACTCCCGGACTGCAGCTATCTCCTCCGCCGTGCCGGGGTGGAGCACCCTTCCGCGCGAGTACGCGATTCCCGAGCAAGCCGCTACGCTGGCCGACGCGCAGGAGTACTGCCGTCGGCTGGCGCGTACACATTACGAGAATTTCTCGGTGGCCACATGGTTCCTTCCCCAAAGGCTGCGTCAGGATTTCTTCAATGTCTATGCCTATTGCCGCATCTCCGATGACTTGGGGGATGAAGTCGGCGATGCCAATGCTTCCTTGCTGTTGCTCGATCAGTGGGAAGCCGAGCTTGATGCTTGCTACGCGGGGAGCCCGCGGCATCCGGTATTCGTGGCCCTGGCGGAGACGGTGCGCAAGTGCGAGATTCCGAAACAAACATTTGTTGATTTGCTGACCGCGTTTCGTCAGGATCAAAAGATTTCCCGCTACCCCACGTTCGAGCATCTCCTCGGCTATTGCCATTACTCTGCCAATCCGGTGGGACATCTCGTGCTCTACGTTTGTGGCTACCGCGATGCCGAGCGCCAGGCGCTTTCCGATTTCACCTGTACCGCGCTGCAACTCGCGAATTTCTGGCAGGATGTGAGTTTGGACTATGTCAAAGGGCGAATCTATCTTCCTCTCGAAGATCTTCGCCGCTTCGGAGTCACGGAAGATGACATAGCGGCGCAACGCAATACATCCGCGTTCTGCGACATGCTGCGCTTCGAGGTGAAGCGCGCTCGCGACTGGTTTCGCCAGGGTTTGCCATTGATTGAGAAGCTGGACCGCGAACTCGCGCTAGATATTGAGTTGTTCAGCCGCGGCGGGCAGGAGATTCTGAATGCCATCGAGGCTCAAGGATACAACGTGTTGGGCCGGCGTCCGTCGATTTCAAAGTCACGCAAACTGGCACTGGTAGCGCGTGCCGCATGGGGAAAATTCCTGCGGGGAAAAAGGGTATGAGCACGGCAGTGCAGCCAGCTCCCACACCCTTCGTGCCCACCGAGTCGCAGCTCGCGGTCGCCTACTCGGTTTGCCGCAGCATTACCCGTTCCGCCGCCAAGAATTTCTACTACGCGTTTCTGGTGCTGCCGCGAACCAAGCGTCAGGCATTGTGCGCCGTTTATGCCTTCATGAGGCGCTGCGACGACATTGCGGACGATGAGTCCTTTTCCCAATACGACCGGCGGCAAAAACTCACAGCTTGGCTGGACGCATTTCACCGCGCGCAATCCGGCCAGCCGACCGACGAGCCCGTGCTGCTGGCTTTGACTGACGCGCAGCGCCGCTACAACATTCGCATCGGACTGCTTGATCAGCTGGCCTACGGTACAGCGATGGATGTTGAGGGAGTTGCAGGCACGGACGGGGGCGAGCCGCCCGCGCCACACGAGCTTAGCGTTCACTATCGTACTTTTGATGATCTCTACCAATACTGCTATCGAGTGGCGTCGGTCGTGGGTCTGGTTTGCATTCATGTGTTCGGTTATGGCGATCCCGCTGCGGAACCGCTGGCCGAGCGGCTGGGGCTGGCCTTCCAGCTTACGAACATTATTCGCGACGTAAAAGAAGACGCCAGCATGGGCCGCGTTTATCTGCCGGAAGAAGATCTGTCCAAGTTCGGTGTTTCTCTTTCTGCATTACGTTCTGTCTCTGATCCTGCAATATTTCGTCCGCTCCTGGCGATGGAGGCCGACCGCGCCCGCGAGTATTATCGCGCCGGAGAGGAACTCATTCCGCTCGTCGAAGAGGATAGCCAGCCGGCACTTTGGGTGCTCATCACTATTTACCGGCGGCTGCTCGACAAAATTGCGCTTCGCGAATACGACGTCTTCAGCGGCAAAGTCAGTCTCACCGTGCGCGAGAAGCTCGGGATTTTGGCTAAGGGCTTCCTGAAACGCCTTTCCTGATGAACCCGAGCCCGCCGCAAAGTTCCCGAGTAGCCGTGGTGGGCGGTGGATTGGCGGGACTCGCCGCCGGGTGCGCCCTTGCCGAGAGCGGCTTTCGCGTGACCCTGTTTGAGCGCCGGCCTTATCTGGGCGGACGCGCTTCTTCCTATCAGCATCCGGGCACTGGCGAAGTGGTGGACAACTGCCAGCACGTGCTGCTTGGCTGCTGTACTAACCTGATCCGGTTCTACGAGCGGCTGGGCGTCGAACACCAGATCCGCTGGTACGACCAGCTTACTTTCCTCGAACCAGGCGGACGCGCCTCGGTGATTGCGCCGTCCGCGCTGCCAGCGCCGTTTCATACCACACCTGCTTTCCTCCGCGCCCGTTGTCTGGAGCTCTCCGACAAGGTTGCCATTGGCATGGCGATGGCGGCCCTGGCGCCGGCCTCGCCGCGAGACGACGGAGAATCCTTCTTGACATGGTTGCGACGGCACCAACAGACAAAGCAAGCCATCGAGCGGTTCTGGAAGCCGGTGTTGGTGAGCGCACTGAACGAAGAGCTTGATCGCGTCTCGGTGTCCTGCGCGGCGCAGGTGATACGGGAATCCTTTTTGAAGTCGGCTACGGCTGGACGCATGGGCGTGCCGACCGTGCCTTTAACCGAACTGTACAGCGTCGCGGGAGACTACATCACTACCCATGGCGGCGAGATCCGATTCCGCTGCAGCGTCGAGTCTTTTCTGATCGAGCCTGATAGTTTGAAACTGATGACGTTCGGCCGACGAAACGAAGTTTGACTTCGTCGTATTTGCCGTACCTTTCGATGTCTTATCTCGCATACTGCTGCAGACGCCGACTGCAGCGCCGTTGCGCCAAGTCCTGGCGCGATTCGAGACCTCACCGATCACCGGCATTCATCTCTGGTTCGATCGCCAGATCACCGATCTCGATCATGCCGTCCTGTTGGACCGAACCATTCAATGGATGTTCCACAAATCGAAACTGCTGGGACGAAACGAGGGCGGGAATGGCAGCTACGTGGAACTTGTCGTGAGTTCGTCGAAAACTCTGGTCGAGAAGTCACGCGCAGAAATCATTGAACTAGCGCTGGCCGAACTGCGCGAGTTTTTTCCTGGCGCCCGAGACGCGACCCTGGTGAAGTCGACGGTGATCAAGGAGGTCCACGCAACCTATTCGCCGCGGCCCGGAGTGGATGTCTTCCGTCCGCACTCAGGGACCGTGTGGCCCAGAGTTTTTCTAGCGGGAGACTGGACTGCGACCGGATGGCCCGCCACCATGGAAGGCGCGGTGCGCAGCGGATACATGGCTGCGGAATCCGTGGCTCGAGTCGCGGGAATGCAAGATGCGTCGTTTCTTGTGCCGAATCTGCCCGCGTCCGGATTCATGCGGCTTTTCAAATGAACCTAGGCGATGGCCTCGCGATTTGCGGTTAGCCGTTCTCGGCGACTAAACGCTGGGCAAAATTCGGGACGCCAATCGTCCGTGAATGTCGGCGGGTGTACGCTTCGCCGCAGGAACTGACCTGTGCAAAAGTGACCATTCTTAACGCTGGCTTCGAGAGTAGATTGGGACTTGCCACATAAGACCGTCAAAGTATCCAGCAGCAACGGGAGAAGCCAATGTCAAAGCATGATACCCCCACCAAACCCCACCGACGCCCGAAGTCGGCGAAGCGTGTAGACTACACGGCACGCACCATGGCCGCGCTGAAGCAACTCGCGCACGAAGCGAAGCTAAGGGAAACTCAGAGTCCGCTCCCGAAAAATTTGTAATTGGAACAGACACCCCATGATTCTTCCGCTGGTCACTCACTTCTCGGAAATGCCTCTCTTCGTGACGAGATAAACCGCAAAGCTCCCGAGCCAATGCCCGCCTTCATAGTGTTTGCCAGTCACCGCTGCCAGCCCGGCACGCCTGTGCTCCTCGGCAGCCGCCCTGATCATCGGCAGGCGCTTGTCCCCTTTGGGCAGGCTGGCAGCGATGCCCTCCAGCATCCATGCACGGCTCAAGTTCAGCCCATCCAAATGCGCCAGCTTGGGATCGCCGGGATCGGGCGAAACCACTGGCTGCAGCCAAGACCCATTTTTCGCCGGGGAAATCTGGGGCATGAAAGTCAGGAGCCAACCGGCAAACTCATCGCTCGGCAGCACCCGCCTCATCAGGTCTGCTTCCCCAAGGCATGGCGATAGGAAGTCCTCGCCCGAAGGCTCATACGCCAGCGGACAATCTTTATCCCCGAAATAGAACTGCCGGGCTTTCGACACCAGCAGGTCGGCAAACTTCGTGTCCTCCGTGGCGCGTGCATAATCCAGAACTAGGCCGAGGGCAAAAGCTGTTTGGTCGTGCTCTCCGATGCGAACCGGATGCGATAGCTTGGGAAGCCAATCCTTCAGTCGGTTCTGTGCGGTCTCTTCCAGCGGACGCAAGTTCGCAGCCATGTCGCGGGCCTGAGGGTCGTCCCATTCGCGCAGTTCCGCGACAAGTTGAAGCAGCCATGCCAGCCCATAAGGACGCTCGAAGCTGGCGCGTCCCTCGGCCCGCAGGTACGCTGCCTCCTGTGCGATGTTGTCGGCTGTGAGGCTTTGCCGCAGGGCTTCGCGTGCGGAGGGCACGAACGTAGCGTCGGGGAACGTTCTGATTAGGCGAGCCAGCAACCAATGCCCGTGCACCGAGGAGTGCCAGTCGTAGCAACCGCAGAACGCGGGCGTCAGCTTTCGGGGCGGTGCAACATCCGCATCGCTGTTCAAGGTGTGACTAATGTGGTTCGGATATTCCTTGTGGACGCACGCAAGCGCAAGATTGGCAAAACGCTCAGCGGCGTTGGCGTCAAACATGGCAGGAGTGGCGGTGTTCTGCGCTCCCATTTCGCCAATGGCAAACAGCAGGAGCACCATGCAGATAAAGTATTTCATTCACGGATACTTTAGACGAATAGCGCCCAACACTGCCAATCCGCAGAACTGATGTCCAGGCGCTGCTGATCTCTCTTACGGTCAGCTACTCCGATTCGTTCTCGGCAATCGATTCGCAAGCAACCGCATGGTACAAGCCTCCCACAATGCCCTATCAGGTGTACACTCGTAGCCGCCTATCGAATGTCAAAAAGGAAATTCGTGACTACCAGAATGCATAAATCGCTACAGTTCTTGCTGCTTCTGGTGTTTGCCTCCACGATGGCATTGGCTGCCGATCACATGACCATCGCGTGTGTCGGCGGGAAAGTGTACCCCTCGCCGACCGCTCCCGCAATCGAAAACGCCATTTTGCTGATTGAAGACGGCAAGATCGCGGCGGTCGCAACACAATCCGAGACCAAGCACGACCTGCCCAAGTCGGCACAGAGGCTCGACTGCAAAGGCAAAGTGATCGTCGCTGGATTCTGGAACAGCCACGTGCACTTCGAAACAGGATGGCAGGACGCGGCGAATGTTCCCGCATCAAAGCTCGACGCGCACATGCAGGAGATGCTGACCCGCTGGGGTGTCACGACGGCGTGGGACCTCGGCTCGGACCCAAATAATACGATGACGATTCGTCGGCGGGTTGAAACCGGGGAGGTCTCGGGGCCGAAAATCCTGATGGCTGGCGACATCTTCCCCAAAAACGGGCACCCGGTTTATTTGCCGCCCGAGATGCAACTCCCCGAAGCCGCTAGCCCAGAGGAGGCCCAACAAATGGCGCAGCAATATATGAAAATGGGCTTGGACGGCATCAAGCTCTTCACCGGAGCATACATGGGAGCGAAGCCAACGGTGAACATGGACACCGCAATCGTGAAAGCGGCGGTGGATGTGGCCCACGCGCAAGGCAAGCCAGTCTTCACGCATCCGCAGAATCGAACTGGAGTGGACAACGCGCTGGCAGGCGGCGTCGATATATTGGCGCACACGATTCCCACTGAGGGCCAATACACACCGGAAGAATTGGCGCGCATGAAGCGGCAGCACACCGCACTGATTCCGACGTTGACGCTTTGGACGACTGTGGTTCAAGACCCTGCAGTGGCGGACCAGTTGGTTCAGGCAGGAATCCACGCGTTGAAGCAGTATTTCGCCGAGGGCGGAACTATCCTGTTCGGCACCGACGTGGGTTTTCAGTCCAAGTACGACACGACCCAAGAGTTCGAGTTCATGGGGAGAGCGATGCCGTGGCGCGACGTTTTGGCTTCTCTTACTACGAACCCAAGCCAGTTTTTCAAGGCGACGAACAAAGGACGGATCGAGAAGGGAATGGACGCTGACATCGTGGTGCTCGATGCTGATCCCGCGACGGATGTGCGGAACTTTGCCAAAGTGGTGTACACCATCCGCGCCGGGAAAATAATCTACCAGGGCTACATGAAATCGCAATAAGAAAAGCTTCAGTGTTCAACAGAACCAATCTCACGCGTGGGACACAAAAGATGAGGAAAGAATTCAGGTCGAAGCTAAACGGAGATCGGTCTCGCGACAACGCGACTGCATCGTTCACGCTGCCCTTCGACGCACGAGAGGTCTGGGGCAAGGCTAAAGTTCTCGTTAAGGTGACGATGAATGATTACATGTGGAGCAGCACAGTCGGGAACCGGGGCGGGGTTCAGTACATCGTCGTCAACGCGGACGCCCGCCGCCATGCTGGCGTGAAAGCTGGAGACGTTGTCACGATTATCCTTGATCCGGATGCCGAAAAGCGGGACATCGAGATTCCGGTTCAACTGCGCAGGTCACTCGATGGGCCGCCTTGATCGAGACCCACTGTGGCGGAGGCGGGGCTTGTGGAGAGCGCGAGTTTGAATATTTCCGACGCTGCCCGACCCTTCTCGGTCATCGCCCTCGCGGGTCGGCGGATCGATGCACCGGATGCGAAGGATGTTTGTTTTCCACTGCGCAACATCCCGATGGTCGAAGCGAGGATTCGGGATTGCTTTCAAAGAGGAGTCCGAGTGCTGGTTTGTTCGGCGGCCTGTGGATCGGACTTGCTGGCACTTGGTGTGGCGAGTGAACTAGGGATAAGGCGGCGGGTCGTGCTGCCTTTTGCGCGCACTCTTTTCTACGAAACCTCGGTAGCAGACCGGCCCGGCGATTGGGGCGAGTGCTACGACAGGGCGCTGAATGAAATCGAACAGCAGCAAGACTTAGTCATATTGGGCTATGAACAGGCCGACCCGGGCGCATATGCCCGAACCAATGCGGCGATTGTCGACGAGGCGCTCGGAATTGCTAAGCAGGAGGGGAGGTTAGCCGGGGCGTTGGTTATATGGGATGGAAAGAGCCGGGGTACAGAGGATCTTACCGCTCATTTCCTCGATGAAGCCCGAGGGAAGGGGATGCCGCTTCTTGAAGTCCTGACGTTGTTGTGCTAGCCCAGACTGATTTTCGTTTTCAACAGGGACCGTTTCCATGGAAAGCGTAAAATCGGGTGCGGCAGAATGAGCCGTCGCCCGTCGGATTAATTTACATGTGCATCTCCCAGAGCGTGGGGCTCAATGCTCCGAACCAGAATGATGACGTCACCCTGATTCAAGCATTGTTGAACTTGAATCTTTCCCTGCTGCCGGGTGTGCCCTTCCTCCCGGAAGATGGCGTGCTGGGCCCGCACTCGCAATCGGTCATTCAGCAGTTCCAGACCCTGGTAGCCACGCCTGGAGCCGCGTCCGGCGTCGTCGATCCCGGCTCTGCTACTCTCACCGCGCTGCGGGCGGCTGTCAACGGGCAATTCGGCTCCAATCTGCTGCAAATCCTGATGCCGCTGTCTTCCTATGACCGCGCGGTCACGTTTACCGCGCCGCTGGTGGCTGCCATGAATGCCAATCAGATCAATACCCCGCTTCGTCAGGTGCACTTTCTCGCGCAGCTTGGCCATGAGAGCGGCAGTCTCATTTACACGGCTGAACTGGCCAGCGGCGCAGCCTACGAGGGCCGCATTGATCTCGGCAACACGCAGCCGGGCGATGGCCCGCGTTTCAAAGGCCGCGGGCTGATCCAGATTACCGGCCGGACCAATTACACCAGCTATGGCAACGACAGGGGCCAGGACTACATCACCGGCCTCAATTACAATCTTCTGGCTACCGATCCCAACATCGCAGCCGACTGCTCAGGCTGGTTCTGGGCGACGCGCCACCTGAATGAGTTGGCCGATAACGATGATCTGCTCACCATTACGAAGCGGATCAATGGCGGCACCAATGGCCTTGATGATCGCGCCCGCCGCCTGAAACTTGCCAAATGCTTGCTTATCCCCTAGCCGCTGTCCTGGCGCTGCAAACCCTCGTCGCCGTGCCTCAAGCAGGACCGCAATATGTCGAACGCTGCGATCCTTGCACCATTGTCCTTCACGACGGGACTCCGCCCGCCGACTTTCGCTTTGAATTGGAGACGGTTCCGCAGGGGCGGTTGGTGAAAGCCATCGTCTTTGAGCGCGACGGCCATACCGTGCAGAAGCTGGACGTTCCCTCGATGACACCGCTCGCCAAAGATGAGCTCTTCTTTTTCGGAGGACAGGAAATCAATTTTGACGGCTGGCTCGACCTGCTGCTTATGACCGAACGGGGATCCGCCAATGCTAAGGCCGAGTACTGGGTGTATGACCCTGCGGCTGGTAGCTTTCGCGATCTTGGTGAGTTTCCGATGTTTCGCGTGGATGCGGTCCACAAGCGGCTGAGCACGTACGTCACCAACGGGCCCGCGGGACTTGACTTCGAAAAACGCGACTACGCCTTCGAGGGCAATAACCTGATCGTGATGAGCGAAGAAACCCAGAAGCCCTCGCCCACCCACCCGGGATGGTATGTTCACACTGTTCGCCGCCGCAAGGGTGCCAAGCTAGTGGCGGTCCTACGCCAAACGGTCAAATAGCCCACCCACTAACTGGTCTGCTCGGAGTCCATCGCACCATTGGTGCGGCTTGCATACCAATCACGCCAAAAGAAACGACTACCACGGCGAATGAGATTCGGTTGGGAAAAGAGCTTCGAGTAGCTCGCTGACCGCCACCGGGTCGCGCGGTTTCCCGATCTTTCACCAGAGCCGGCCTCCAGGATCAGCAACGGTTGCCACGGGTCTGCTTCACACTACACCTTGGATTTACTTGTTGGGGGTACTCGGGATATTTTGCAGAGATCGGAATTTTGACTGGATCAAGCAATGCAGCCCGCGGATGGCAGTTTGGCAAGATCACATTTCGCGAAAATCAATCAGTGAATTCTTTACAAAGAATTCACGCATGGGTCCAATCCTGAAGGTGGCATTGCCGGTCTCCCGCTGCCCGCAATTACTTCAGCTTTGCGTACTCGGCCTGGGCTTGTTTCAGGATGGGAATGTCGGGGTCGGCGTCTTTCCAGAGCGAGAGAAAATCTTTATAGGCGGCGAGCGTACGAATGCGGGCGGCGTCGGTATCCGCCCCCTGCGAGGTTTTCGACTCTAAGGCATTGGCTCGAGCCACTCCCAGATGCGCTAACGCTCCCGTCCAGCAGTTCCAGACGATACCGCCGTGGTCGAGAATCTTCTGAAACTCGGCGGCTGCCGCACTGCCCTGTCCGTTTGCCAGGTATGCTTCTCCGCGCACGTACACGGGATAGAGGCAGGAGAGATTATTAACGAACACAATTTGCCCCAACTCGAGCGGTGCAGGAGCTTGCGGGATGTGGAGTGCGGAAGCCGGGTTCTTTCTATTCAGTGTCAATTGGGTGCGAATCGCTGGTAGCCAAAGCGACTGCATCTGCGTATCCAGGGGAAATCGTTTGGCTAAGTCTTGGGCCAATGAGTCGGCGCGCGCGGTATCCCCCGCCATGGCAAATGCAAGCGCAGCTTCGCTCTGGACGCCCTGACTCGCGGGGGCGAGTTTCAAAGCAAGTGCCGCTAACCGCCGTGCCTCTGCAGGATTGCCGTAAGCTGCTTCCCGAAGAGCCGCGTTGTCTTGAAAAACCGCGCCAGTCTCCTTGCTGTCAGCCCGGATCGCGGAGTCCACCGCCCGCTTCGTGAGTTCCCGCGCTTTGCCCAGATGACCGGCATACGCTTCGGTGTCAGACTCCAGCGAAAGTCCGTAGTTCTCAGCCTCCGGCTTACTCGCAAACCACTGTTGCTGTTCGGCCATTGCCGCAGGGTCCGCCCCAAGGAAAGCAAGAGCATACAGAGCATCGTGGAAAGCGAAATCATCCAGTTTTGGCGTCGCGTCATGGATGATCTGCCGGGTTTCGTCAAAACGCTGCAAGGCAAGGGCATAGTCAGCGAGATTCACGTAAGAAGAAACCTGATCGGGTGCAAGGTGTATGAGTTGTCGTGTGGCATCCCCGGCCTTCTCATACTGGCCTTGAAGCGCGAACACTACGCCCAGATTGCCATATGCTACAGACGAGCGCGGGTAGCTCACGATCTCCTCCTGATACGTCTGGGCTGCTCTGTCCAGTTCCCCGGTCACATTCAAATAGAAGTCCGCGGTGATGGCCAGCCTTTCCCGTTCGCTGGCACGCTCGCGTAGTTGAAATGCTTTACCGTAATATTCAGTAGCGCGTTCCAGTTGTCCCAGATTGGAGTAATCCGCGCCCACCGCTGTGTAGGCCATGGCAAAATTCGGATCAAGCTCGACCGCACGCTGATGGTACGGCAGGGCTGCAGCATCGCCTTTCTCGTTCGCCTCCTTTCTGCCGAGGCTCATCGCTCTTAGCGCTTCGAGCGAAGCTGTGGTGGCCTGTTGGAGCGGAACATCGAATTTCTGTACCGTAGCCAGCGATTCGCCCAACTCACTGCGTAGCGCGGACGCTGCCTCGCCCAACGCATCCAGCACCTTCTCCTTGGACCCCGCCGTCACCTGTTCCTGCGCCAGCATGTCTCCGCTCTGGCAATTCACTGCCTTCAGCCCCAGCACATATTCTGTGCCCAGATTGCCAATCGCTCCGGCAATGTAAGCTTTGCTGCCCGCCCGTTGGCAAAGCTCGCGGGCTACCTCGGAGGTGAGTTTCGTGTCGGCAGGACGGGTCATCAGTCGCAGAATTTTCGCAACTTCGCTGTCGGAGAGCAAATTTAGAAAGGGCGATTGCCGCAGGGAGACGCTGAGCGCGGTCTTCAAGGCATCGTCGAACACCGCATCGCCCGTGCTGTTGGCAAAATCGGCGAGAACAATGGTGTCCTTCTCGGTGAGGCGCTCCCGCTGATGTCGCGAGCGATAGTAAAGTCCCCCCACAACGAGCAAGGCGACCACCAGAACAGGGAGCGCAATTTTCCAGGTTTTCCCCAGTGCGGCCACAGAGGCCTGAGTCAGGATCGCCTTACCTGAGACCGCCGCGGAACCATGTCCGCCCTGGGAATCCCGCTTCAGCCGTGTCAAATCGGCTCGCATGTCGGCGGCGGTCTGATACCGGAGACTGCGATCTTTCTCGATCGCCTTGGTGATGATTGGTTCCAACCCGGCTGAAAGTTCCGGATTGAGATCGTGTATCGCCGGCGGGGTCTGGTGCAAAATGGCATCCTGAACGACCGCCGCTGTTTCCCCGGGAAATGCCCGCTGACCCGTGGCCATCTCATACAACACCAGACCAAAAGAGAACACGTCGGTGCTGGCATCCAGCGTCTCGCCCCGCACTTGTTCGGGCGACATGTAATGGGCCGTGCCCACGGTTGTGCCCGTTCGAGTCAATCGCAGATTTGTAAAAGCGCTCGTGGGTGCGCTCGACGCCGAAATTTCGGTCACGGCAGCTTGCTTCCAGGCCAGGAGGTTGGTGGCATAATCCCGTTCGACTATTTTCGCCAGCCCGAAATCCAGGATCTTGACCTCGCCACGGTGGGTAATAAAGATGTTGGCCGGCTTGATGTCGCGATGAATGATGTTCTTCGCGTGTGCTGCCTCCAGCCCGGCGACAATTTGCAGCGCCAAATCGAGCACCTCGCTCGTGGAGAGGTGTTTCTTTCGCTGGCTTGCACTCTCGATCTTTTCCCCTAGAGTTTGGCCCTCGAGCAACTGCATCACGATAAATGGCTGCCCCTCGTGTTCTCCGAGCTCGTAGATTGGACAGATATTGGGATGCTCGAGGGCTGAGGCCGCCCGAGCTTCGCGCTCGAGACGCTCGAAAGCCTTGGCATCGCCAGCCATCTCGGCTGGCAGGAACTTGACGGCCACTTTGCGGCCCAGCTTCAGGTCTTCCGCCTTATATACCACCCCCATGCCCCCACCACCCAGAACTTGCAGAATCCGGTAGTGCGACACCTTCTTTCCCGCCAGGTTTTCGGTAGCAGCCGCTGGTCCCTCCACCGCCGCGGCCTCGACGATCGGTGGGGTGACTTCCACCACCGGTGCGATGAACCGATATCCCCGACCGGTGATGGTTTGCACGAAGCGGGGCTGCTCCGGATTGTCCTTCAGCACCTGGCGAATTTTCCGGATGGCGGCGTTGATGCTGTTGTCGGTATCGAGGAAGACATCCTTGCCCCAGATCTTTTCGATGATCTGATCGCGCGTGACTAACTGCCCCCTCTTCTCGACCAAAAGGAGCAGTAGTTCCAAGGGAATCCGTTCCAACTTGAGAATCCGCCCGGCGCGGCGCAGTTCGTAGGCCCGCAGGTCCAGCTCAAAATCCTCTCCAAAGCGAAGCTGGTCAGCAACCTTAACTGGGTCGGACGGCATGAAAGCGCCCCAAACGATTGGTCGCAATTCTACAACGGTTGCCGGACTTCTTGACAAGCCCAATCTTTTCCGCAGCTTACGGATTCATTTGGATTCAGCAAATCTTCAGGCGTTCGCCATTGCCAGCCAACACCGGTTGCGGCAGTATGCGCCCACGTGAGCGGCAATACACAACAAAAAGGAGGCGTTATGAAAAGAATGACCAGAAAGACTCTCTGCGCTGCTGGTGCATTGCTGATGTGGATGGCTATGGCGACGTGCACGGCACAAGCCCAGCCTAAACCCAAGTTCAGTTTTGTAGCCGATGTTCCCTTCGACTTCCTCGTTGGGAATCGCACATTTCCCGCCGGACGCTACGAATTCCAATTCGTCCTCGGTTTGCCTGCGGCGACGGATGACATCAGCCTTCTGGCGGTTCGCAGCCAAGAAGGGCACCTGTATCAGTCGGTGGTCACGCGCGTTGTGCGCACCGAACCGGGGCAGAAAACCGCCACAGTCACCTTCGGCGGACAAAGAGACCGGCGCTTCCTCTCCCAGGTCTGGTGGGACAAAACCGGATTGCAACTTCACCCCTCGGCGCCACCAACCGAATCGGCACAAACCGGTGAGAGTGAGATTTTGGCTCTTGCAGCTTCGACGAGTGGAAGGTAGATGCGTTTGCGAACGCCTGCCAAGTGGCGGCGGACGCTGATCATCACCCGCATTCGAGAGACTGGTTCCGACTTCAACGCACTGATCGCAAAACTTAACAAGGAGAGGCTTATGTTCCGCAAGAGATTGTATCTGGGTGTTTATCTTCTATTGATCTGCTCCGTGGTTTCCGTTTCCGCTCAGCAAGCAGTTCTGGCTGCGGCGAATGCGGTCGTGCCGCCTGTAATCAAATTCAGCGGCGTATTAACCGATGCAAGTAGCAAGCCCATGATGGGCACGGTGGGCGTAACTTTTTCTCTCTACAAAGAATCCCAAAGCGGCGCCCCGCTCTGGCTGGAAACCCAGAACGTGACGCTCGATAAGGCCGGGCATTACACAGTCTTGCTCGGATCTACCACTAGCCAAGGTCTTCCCGCCAGCCCATTTGCGGCGGGTGAAGCCCGTTGGCTGGGTGTGCAAGTCCAAGGGCAAGTCGAACAGCCACGCGTATTGCTGATGAGCGTGCCTTACGCGTTGAAAGCTTTGGATGCAGAGACCATCGGCGGCAAACCACTTTCCGCATTGCAACTGGCGGCGCCCAATGGCGGTTCCGTTTCCTCGGGGTCGAACAAAGCGGCCCTGGCCAATGCGATCACCTGCTCTTCCGGTTCGGCGTGCCAGAAAAGTTTCATTCCTCTGTTTCATACCAGCGGCGGAGCGGCGACAGTAAACGATTCGGTCATTCAACAATCCGGCTCGAACATCACAGTGAATGGCAACGTGCGCGCAACCTCAATCAGCGCCAGCGCCTCTGCCTCAAACGCCCAAGCACTTTCCGGTACCGCCTCCGGAACCTACGGTGAAGGTGTCAATGGCACTGGGTGGTATGGAGTCGTGGGCACTGCTTCGAACCCCGGCCAGTACGGAGTCTATGGCATCGGCCCCACTGGAGTGTGGGGCGAAAATGTCAGCGGCGAAAGTGGCGTCGGAGTACTGGGATCCAGTTGGCAGAGCACCGGAGTGTGGGGCTCCAGTAATAGCTACTTCGGAGTCTACGGCAGCAGTGGGACTGGTACTGGGGTGTACGGCCTCGGCGCCGTTGGAGTGACCGGCATCAGCAACACCACCGACGCTGGGGTATACGCGCAGTCCAGCGACGGCGGTTGGGCTCTGGATGCTTACAACGTGGCCAGCGGCACCGGAGTCCTCGCGGGCAGTTTCTCGGGCTGGGCCGCGTGGTTCAACGGCGACGTGGAAGTCGACGGCAATCTCTCCAAGAGTGGTGGTTCATTCAAGATCGACCATCCTCTCGATCCCTCCAACAAGTACCTCTATCACTCTTTCGTCGAATCGCCCGACATGAAGAACATCTACGACGGCAACGTGACCACCAATGCGAATGGTGTGGCGATCGTCGCCCTGCCTAATTGGTTTGAGGCCCTCAACCGCGATTTCCGGTATCAACTCACCGTAATCGGTCAGTTCGCGCAAGCCATCGTGGCGAGTGAAATATCCAACCACCAATTCAGCATCAAGACCGACAAACCCAACGTCAAGGTCTCCTGGCAGGTGACCGGCATCCGCCAAGACGCGTGGGCCAATGCCCATCGCATTCCGGTCGAGCAACTGAAATCAGGCAAGGAGCGCGGTTCCTACCTCCATCCCGAACTGTACGGCGCAGCGGAAGAGAAGGGCGTTCTGTGGGCCCGCGATGCAAAAGCCATGAAGCAATGGAAGCAAGCCCGCACAAAACCCGCGGCGGTTTCTCAGAAGCAGGCTTCGCCTAAACCGTAAACGGGTTGCGGTTCGTGCAGCTTCGACGAGTGGACGGTAGATGGTCTTGCCAATACGGCGAACGCTGATCATCACCTCTGTAGCACAAGGGGAACGGGCTTTCGCAAAATCGCTTCCCCGAGCAATCGCAGTAACAAGAAAGAAAATGCAGCAGCAAAAAACAAAATAAGGAGAATCCTATGTTACGGAATACGGTTCGTTTAACACTCTGCCTCTCGCTGATTTGTTGCGTGCTCCGCCTTTCCGCGGAGCAACCAGCAGCCAGCGGGATCGTGCCGCAGGTCGTGAAGTTTGGCGGCGTTCTAACCGATGTCAACGGCAAGTCGCTCACCGGCACCGTTGGCGTCACGTTCGCGCTTTACAAAGATCAAGAGGGCGGCGCACCGCTGTGGATGGAAACCCAAAATGTTCAGCCTGACAAGGCTGGGCACTATTCGGTAATGCTGGGCTCGGCTACTAGCCAGGGACTTCCTGCCACTACATTCGCCTCCGGCGAAGCGCGCTGGTTGGGAGTGCAGGTGCAGGGACAGGCAGAGCAGGCGCGCACGGTACTGATGAGCGTACCCTACGCGCTAAAAGCGGCCGACGCAGAAACCATCGGCGGCTTGCCACCCTCCGCTTTCTTGAAGGCCTCCGCGCCTGGATCTGCAGCCGCAAGCAATTCGAGCCAAGCTGTGGCCGCAATCACTGGCACTGGCACGGCCAACCATATTACAAAGTGGCTAAGCCCGACCAAGCTGGGAAACTCGAATATCTTCGACGGCTCGTCCGGCAGTGTGGGCATTGCCACGACGGCGCCCACGGCCACACTCGATGTGAACGGCACGGCCCGCATTCGCGGCAATGCCACGGTCAATGGCGGTCTCGGCTCTGGACCGATCACGGCTACCTCCACTAGTTCTGGCGGTACCGGGGTATTTGCCAACGCCGGTTCCACCACCGCCAGCAACGGGGTGATCGCCCTAGGTGCCACCGGCGTAGCGGGTTACACGACAGTCGCTGGTAGCATCGCACTGTACGGCAATGCGGGAAACAGCGGTGGCAGCAATGGCGTGGTCGGCTATGGTGCCACCGGCGTAGCGGGTAACAGCACCATTACCGGCAGCTACGGAACGTACGGTAGCGGTTCCACCGGGGTGTGGGGCAACAGCACTGGCACTGGCGCGAACGTGGGAGTGTTGGGATTGGGCGGTACCGGCGTCTATGGAGTTGGCGACACTTGGGGAGTTCTAGGGCAATCAAACAGTGCCAGCGGCAGCGGCGGGGGTTTTGGCAACTCCTCCACGGGCGATGCTCTGTTTACCTACAATCAAAGTGGAGGTTGGGCGGCGTTTTTCGATGGTGACGTTGACGTTGACGGCAACCTTTCCAAAGCGGGTGGCTCCTTCAAGATCGATGACCCGCTTGATCCGGCCAACAAGTACCTCTATCACTCCTTCGTCGAATCGCCAGACATGATGAACATCTACAACGGCAATGCGACGACGGACGCGCAGGGCAGCGCGGTGGTCCAACTGCCCGAATGGTTCGAAACCTTGAACCGTGATTTCCGTTACCAACTCACGGCCATTGGCCAATTCTCGCAGGCCATCGTGGCCAGCAAGGTGGCCAACCACCAATTCACCATCAAGACGGATAAACCCAACGTGGAAGTGTCCTGGCAAGTAACCGGCATTCGTCAGGACGCATGGGCCAACGCGCATCGCATTCCTGTGGAAGTGCCGAAGGCAGAGCGTGATCGGGGACTGTATTTACATCCCGAACTTTTCGGCGAGCCGGCCGAGAAGAACATCGGACTGGCACACCATCCGATGATGCAGAAGCTGCTGAAGCAATCAGCGGCGGCCAAATAACAACCTCACTCAAACAACGGGCGCCCTCGTGCGTGCTGCACAAATTTGAGAAAATGCAGCGCCACGGGGGCGTAGCCGAAAACAATAGGACCATCTCCCCGAGAGTAGTCAGCAAAACGGTCGACGCCGAAACTGGGCTTGTCTAACAGGCAAGCGAGGAAACTCGTGGTGACCGTGATCCGCAAGGAGAGACAATCCACCGGTAACTAAAATAGAGTCTCTGCCATGGTCAAGAGTGCACCCAGCCCGGAGGCCCTCGCAAAGCCAAGCACGAGAGACGAAGGAGCTCGGGCCAGCAGAATGCCGACTAGAGCAGCCGACAGGAGCTGCAGCGGAAGCTGCAGAGGCAATCGCGACGTCATCAACAAAACCGGACGTTTTCTCGAACCGATCATCGCTGTCGTGGCGCGAAAGGGAGGCTTCTGGACTCCAATGGCCGGCATCGCTTAAAAGCCATGCGCCACCTTGGGGCGAAATCAATCACTGCGCTTGTCGTGGCTGACCGCGAAGTAGCTTGGCAGATCCTCGCACTGAATACGAAGATCAATCTGACGCTGCTCCTGTGTACTCCCAGTTACCAGGGAATCTCAAAGAACGCAGCTCGCAAGCTGTACCTGAAGCGTCACGCCAACAGCAAGTATTGGGTAGATTTTGACGACTTTTCGTTCTACCGCATGGACGTCATTGATGTTTATTACGTGGGCGGCTTCGGAGTAATGGGCTGGGTAACCACTCCTGTCTACTCGCACGAACCGGTCTCCGATGAGCTTCACGAATTCCAGCAATGGAGCTAACTGTGGGAGCTCCAGCTCGAACGGGAGCAGAACCAGGCCGAGCGGCGCTCCGGGT
Organism: uncultured Acidobacteriota bacterium; assembly: GCA_963696635.1. Lineage (GTDB taxonomy): Bacteria > Acidobacteriota > Terriglobia > Terriglobales > Acidobacteriaceae > JABDBE01. Next base: position 248,310 of record CAVOKX010000008.1, on the reverse strand, counting down.
GACTCCTTAACGTACTGCGCTTCGACGGCATCTACGGGATTATCGATGGCCATGAGCATCCTGTTCCGGGTTCGCAGCGGGCCGAAAAGTCAGCAAGACCGACGCGCACGCGGCAATAACGGACGCCGGGGCGTCACAGAACCAAGTTTCAGTATGTGCGGCTTAGGCTTCACGAAAAAGAAATCGAAGGAAGGGTGACTCTGGCCCGACGGTTCCCACGCGAAAGACAATATCGCGCCTGTGGCATTGTCCATCGCGCCCGACGCGCTTCTAATCCCCGCGAAGGTTGGCGATGCTCCAGAAGCCTCGTCCGGTAGATGTGAAGGCTCCGGCGCACATAAGTGGAAGGTTTCACAGTCGTCGGGAAGTCGCGCGGGAGCTGAAACAGCGCGGGGCTCCGCCTTGAAGGACGGCGCAGGAACCGAGACCGAACAAGCCGGCAAGGCCGGCAAGAGAAGAGCCGCAACAAAGTCCGACGAGTTCATGGCGTTGATCCTGTGACTATTGCAGACAAGCTATAGGTTCAAATGGAATGGGATCGTTCGCGCTCGGCTGAGAATCTGGCAGACTCCGGGCCGCGAGAGTTTTCCATTTCGAATCGATTCGGCTGAAATAGTCGCTTTCAAAAAAATTCCGTCCGCACGGCGCTAGAAATTGTTGAGGCGAACGCCTTCTAGCGCCCTGATCTTGGGTGGTCAGTTTATGGTCAAAGAATCCCGCTCTTTGAGGGAATTCGGGACGTGACCGATTGGGGGTAAGTGCTTTGAAATGTGGTGGCCAAGTTGAACCGCCGACGCCAGCCTTTTCAGACCTAGTTCAACCTAAACCTACAACCACTTACAGGTTTGCGGGAGACTGCCAAATACCTGCAAATGCGTGCAAGCCGGAGCAATCATGGGCTGGAATCATGGGCTGACTTCAAGAGAGTTTGAAGCCAACTCGACAAAGTTACCAGCATGCGGATCGCGGGTTAGCAATGCAGTGTCAAAAGACAAAGCGAGGAGGTAAGCGATGCGGAGCGCATGCGCTTGCGGGCAAGAGGTATTGCGCACTGCATGCGGAGTCCCGGCAGGGCAGCTGTACTTGGAACCAAGGGTGGTCGCCGGCGAAACATTTATAACCCGGACGGTCTAAAGCAATTTGCGACACCGAAGAGTGCTGCCGAGCTGCGCGACCTGCTGGTAGAGTCGATCATTGAAATCCGCGCCGGGAAGCTGGATTCCGAAAATTGCCAACGTGCTCGGCTATCTGGGCGCGAGCTATCTGCGGGCTCTTGAGATGTCCGACTTGGAGGAGTTGCTGGAAAGACTGAGTGTGGCCATGTCGAGGGAGGAACATGGGAAAGCTCAGGCGCAGGATTCAGCGACCGCAGATTTTCGAAGCCAAGGGGATATACCGAAACCTGGCCGAGTTCGATAACTCGACGGGGCCCAAGAAGGATCACGATGGCAACGTTCAAGAACCGGGTCAAGTGGGTGTCCACAGACGCATCGAATCTAAAGGCGATGATCGCGCCCGAGGGGTCAGTGGCTTGCATGGAACCGATACCAAGTCCGGTAACGCCCAACCACCAACGCAACCCGGTAAGGGTTGAATTGAAAGCCCCGTTGCTTATTGGATGGCTTACGTTAACGACGGTTCGGGCAGCCACACGGCGGTTGACACTGGTGTAGCGCCGAACATGGGAACAACCAGCCCCGGAGCGGTCACGGATCAATTCAAGATTTCGAGGGACGGTTCAGGCGGCTGGAATTTTTGCATCAATGGAACGCTGGGGGCGAACATTGCAAGCGGAACAACCGGATTGCCGAGCGGAACTGCGGAAATGTCGTACATGATGGTTTGCGATGCACAATCAACGTATGAGGCGCAGCTTTACATTGCCTCGATGCAGTGGTGGGATATTTTCTAAGAACGCTGTCATTAGGGACTTTTCGACCCCTTATTGAGGGACACTTTTATGATTGATCTGCTCAAGTACCTGCCCGCGCTCACGCCCATCATCCTAATCGGGGCACTTGTGCTCGGCTGGACATCACGTGGGAAAATCCAAGAATTCTTGGAAAATTTGGTAGACAATCACGTCCATACCATCGTTGGGGAACTAGGCAGGGACATCTCCGCACAGCTAATCAATCAGACGGATCACCGGTCAAACAAGCTCGACGAGACCGCCAACAAGATCGTGTCCGCCCTCATCCGACCGCCACAATGATCATTCAGGAGAAACGCCTAAAGGCTCGTTCCAGACAGGCTTCGGTGAGCCTTGGGATGCTGTTCTCGTGGCGTAGTGTTGAACGCTTTGCCGGCCTGAATCCGTGCTATACTTTGCCCGCAAGGATGTGGCCTGAGCTGCTCTCCTTCCTCCCCGGCCAACCGCTTGAAACGAGGTAACAGTATGCAGTCCAAGAAACCCTACTCCAGCGCAAAAGCAATTTTCGGCATCTTCATTACGCTTTTGCTGGCGTCAATCGTTGTTCCCACTGAAATACAGGCACAGACGTTCAAGGTGCTGCACACGTTCAAGGGCGACGACGGGGCGGGTCCTGTAGGTCAGTTGCTCAAAGATCCGGCGGGAAACATCTACGGCACCACTTCCTCCGGTGGTAACGGTCGAGGAGCATGCAGCAATTACGGTGGCTGCGGCACCGCGTTCAAGCTCGACCAGACCGGCAGGGCAGTTTGGGTACACAGCTTCAAGAGTCCGAAGGGGTGGGAGCCATTGGCAGGCCTACTCCGAGACAAGGAAGGGAACCTCTACGGAACTGCGGGCTTGGGCGGGAACACCGCGTGCCTCGATGGTTGCGGAATAGTCTTCAAGCTGAATAAGACGGGAGGCGAGACCGTCCTGTACAAATTCACCGGCGAACCGGATGGCTACTACCCCGAAGCGCTCCTAGTTGAGGACGCCGCAGGGAATCTTTACGGCACGACCTACATTGGTGGCTCTAACAATACCGGTTCGGTGTTCAAAATAGACACAAGCGGCAAGGGGTCCGTGCTGTACAACTTCACGGGCGGCTCCGACGGGTGTTTTCCCTATCCGGGCGTCATTCTCGACTCGGTCGGCAATCTATATGGCGTGACCCTAATGGGAGGTGCTGGATTCTGCAACAGCGGCTACGGGGTTGTGTTCAAGTTGGACACCAGTGGCAACGAGACGGTGCTACACAGCTTCGCCGGCTACCCATCGGACGGGGCGAATCCCGACTCGGTGCTGCTCTTCGATTCACAGGGGAATCTTTACGGAACAACCGACAACGGCGGCGGCAGCGAAGCCTGTGACGGTGGATGCGGCACGGTATTTGAACTCTCGTCACAAAACGGAGACTGGTCGGAAACCGTGCTCTACAACTTCTGCTCGCTTGAAAACTGCACTGACGGGGAAAGCCCCTTGAGAGGCCCGCTGGTCAGGGACTCGGCTGGAAATATCTACGGCACCACGTACCTCGGTGGTGCTTACGACAACGGAGCGATTTTCAAGCTGGACAAGGCGGGGAAGGAAACTATCCTGCATAGCTTCGCGGGTGCGGCAGATGGAGCTAACCCTTGGGGAGGGCTGGCGATTGACGCAAAGGGCAACCTCTACGGCGCGGCCACGTTCGGCGGCTCCGGAAAGTGCAAAGGCGGCTGCGGAACGGTGTTCAAGATCGCGCCGTAGCGTCAATGCTCGGAATGTGTTCCATTTCTTCGCTGTTCTGTTCCCGTTTCACGAATCTTCAAGACCTTGATCGCAAAGCCCCGCTGCGGATTGGTTTCCCGTTCTCAGTATCGTCTGCGTAGAAAGTACCTACGCCATCGAGGAAGCTTCCTCTGACGGGCGGATCCATGGGCGCCAGTGGCGTCCTACTATCCATCCACCAGATCGACCATTGCCCCGACTTGGCGTCGAACGATCGCGGAGCGACGCCGCGATAAGTGCCGCCCGGAACCTCAAACACGTCATCGTCGACATTCGCGTAGCCACCCATCAATGGCTGGCTGAACAATGTCCCTTCGAATTCGATCCACTCGTGACTGTTAACGAGGCGCGCCTTCAGCTTCCGATGATGAACTTGCCAGTGCCCAATCAAAAAATCGAAGTCATGAAGTCCTCGCACCGCAGGTTCTGCATGATTTGTCTCTTGTCCCGAGCCTGGGACGGACTGCGCGAACAAGAGCCCCGAAGCCACTAGGCTTAGACTCAGCCACAGCGTAACAGCCATGCGCTGATATATTTTCACGTTTCTCTCCTTTTCGTACCACGAGACATTTGTGAGTTAGAACTAAGCCTATCAAGCAGCAAGATGGCGAAGTGGCGCCCTTAGTTTTAGCTTGTTTTCGCCTCTTCCTCGCGCCTTCGGCGGGCGGCTCCTTCAGGGTCGGTTAAAATATCGACCCACTTTGGGTGAGGCGTCGGCTCTGCGTCGTAATTGTCGTGCCAATTCCACCACTTGTACGGAGCGGTCTGAGGATAACCCTCGGGCGAATCCTCCCAAGTCTCCTGACGCCCGAGCGCCGTCATATCGAGGTAGCTCCAGGTGGTTCCCATCGCCTCGTCGCCACGGCCGTTGATGAAGTATGTGCGGAACACCTTGTCACCGTCGCGGATGAATGCATTGTGGCCGTGCCACTGGTCCACGCTGAAGTCGATGTCGAAGCTGTCAGTCATGGTGTACCAAGGCATCTCCCAGCCCATCCGCGCCTTCACGCGAGCGAGGTCCGCCTGCGGCGCGCGTGAGGCCCAGGCGAGGGTGGTGTCGCGAGCGTTCAGATGGGCAAGGTGGGAGACCTGATCGGCGCCCAGGGAACAGCCGCGGCAGGCGTGCTCGGGCCAGCCGAACACCCCAGGCTCGAAGAAGGCGCGATAGACGATCAATTGCCTGCGGCCCTCGAATAGGTCGGGCAGGCTTACCTTGCCCTTCGGCCCCTCGAATTCGTACTTCTTCTCCACTACCATCCATGGCATCCGTCGACGCTCGGCGGCCAGCGCATCACGGGAGCGAGTCAATGCCTTCTCCTTCACGAGGAGTTGCTTCCGCGCAGCCTCCCACTCCTGCTGTGACACGATCGGGGGTGTCTTCATTGCGAGATGTCCTTTCCCGTGTTCCTTGTTTCTTTCTTTGCTTGTTGCCATATCATTTGTCCTTTCTTTTCTGAAAGCCTGGACCCTATATCGTTATCGATGCGAGTGGCAAGGTTGACGTCTTGGACACGTTACCCCAGCCCGGTTGCTGCCTTCGCAATCAAGAGCAGCCCTACCCCAACCACGGCAATCCCGATGACTCGCGCGACGCGCTCGCTATTCGACGTTAAGCTGACGCTTCAGTTCTACACCCACGCAGTCAGCCGCGATCGCATGGTCGCAGCAGGGAAAATGCTAAGTGCGATTCTCAACCACGCACCAGACAAAAACGGACTGATAGCGGACTGAATCGCGAGACAGTTCAAGATAAGTTGTTCAAGGACATGGAGGTATACGTTGGTCTCCTTGCGCCATCTGCTAGATGCGGACTGAGAGCGGACTGGAGGGTCACTGAGTGACTCGTGCAAGTTCTCTAGAATCATGGTGGCCAGGGACGGAGTTGAACCGCCGACGCCAGCCTTTTCAGAATCAACCTGAACCTACAACCACTTACAGGTTTGCGGGAGACTGCCAAGTAACTAGCAAATACGAGCAAGGCGGAGCAATCTTGGGCTGGGATCATGGGCTGGACGGAAGACCGGAGTTACCGATGAATAGCAGGCTGGTTTCGACGGGAGACAACGCTTAGTCCGCTGTACTTCGGGACTAATCATTTAAGAGTGCGATCAAGCCAGCGCTATTTTTCCGCATAGACGGTTCCGGCGGCATGGTAGGGAGGATCGGAGATCAGGCGGATGTACGCGATCAGCGCTTCGATATCACTCTTGCTGAGAGTATAGCCATAGGGTGGCATTAACGCTGACTTGTTCAGCGCCGGTCCGCCGTGACTGATGATGGCGGTGAGGTCAGCATCGCTCATTTTGTTGAGCGTATCGCCTTCGGTGAAGGGGTGTGGTTTAACTTCAAGATTATCGGAATTGGAAACCCGCTCCGCGGTGGATTCCGGGTTATGGCATCGGGAGCAATATTTGTCATCAAGCTGAAATCCCACTTGCTCCTGATATCCCAGCGCAATTTCTTCAATCTTCAGTTCGACCGGTTTCCGGGCCTTGGTAAGTGTGCGCGCGGTCAGTTGATATCGGCCTGCCATGCCGCCCAACCGGACATTGGTGGTACATTGTCCGCTGGTATCGGTGGTGCCGATTGCAGGATCAAAGCTGACGCCAGCCGGACCATTGAAGATGACAGGCGCGCCGACAACAGCGGTTCCCTGATCGTCATTCACCTGCACGACCACTGGCTGACCAAGGACCATACCGGTTGCGCCGATCTGCTTGCCGCCACTGGATTCAACCAGCGCCGAGCCGAAGTTTGCCGCCAGCACGGGCGTTCCTTTGCGAGAGCATGCGCAAAGCATCGATCCCAGCAAGATAATGAGCATGGCTCGCGTTTTCATTTCTTCGCCTCCTGCTTGCCGGAGCTTTTGAGCGTCATCAGGAATGCGGTCAGCGCGCGGGCATCTTCGTCATTCATGTTGCGGTTCGGCTCAATGGTGCCGGGCCGCATGGCCTGCGGGTCTTTCAGCCAGTGGAAAATCCAGGCAGCGTTCAGGCGTGAGCCCACCTGCGTGAGCGTCGGCCCGATATATCCCTTGTCGACTTTCGTATCGATAATGTGGCACGACTGGCATGCGTATTTGGAATATAAAAGTTGCCGCCCTTGTTCCACCTGCGCGGATGGGTAGCCGCTTGCCGGCATGGAGTCGCGATCAAAGGCAGGAGTCTGATAAACCGTCATGATGTAATCGGTAAGCTCCGTGATCTCGGCATCCGAGAGATTGAACCTTGGCATGCGGCGGATCAGCGCTGGGCGCAGCGTGCCCGGATTTTTCAGGAACGCCAGCAGCCACGGCCGCTGCACCGAACTGCCTTCCCATGTGAGGTCAGGAGCCATGTCTCCGCCGCGGCCGTTAATGGCATGGCAACTGAAGCAGGCGAGGTCGGTCATAAGCTGTCCGGCTTTGCCTGCAGGTTGGTAGTTGGAAGGCGGCTGCGCAGGCACGGTTAATGATAGCGGCAAATCATGGGCCCGGTCCGTGAATGCGAGTAACGCGGTGGTCAACGCGTCGATTTGTGCGGGTGCGAAAGTGTACTGCGGCATCTTCAGGGCAGCTCCGAACGAACGCGGTTGCCGGATTTTGGCAGAGATGTAATCCGGAAGCGTGTGCTGCATGCCCGGCAGGAAGATAACCTGCGTGAGCGGCTTGCTTCCAATGCGGGTCAATTCCGGCGCGAAGTTATCCGGCTTCTTGATGCCGCTAATGGCGTGGCAGGAGGCGCAGCCGTTCTCGGTCACCAGAAGCTTGCCGTGCGTAATCTGCTCGGGCGTGGCGGCGTCGAGGTGCACGTTGGCTAACAGATCGGAATCAGTCTTGTTTCCGAGGAAGCCGGTCAGCAGGGAAACTTGCTGCTCGGTGAAACGGTAATGCGGCATGGCCGTTCCCGGATCGTATACACGCGGGTTGCGCAACCATGCCTGCAACCATTCCGGCTTTGCCTTGGTGCCAATTCGGGTTAGTTCAGGACCGACATCGCCGCCGACCACGTTTCCGGCAGCGTTCTGCACAGCGTGGCAGGAGGCGCAGAAGGACTCTCCGTACAAGCTGGCTCCAACGGCGGGATCGGGCGCCTTCTTCTCGTTGCTCACTGGCGTCGTGTCTCCAGCGACCGGCGTGCTGTTTGCAATCAGGAAAGCCGAGATATCGCGCGCGTCCGCATCGCTCAATTTGAAGTTCGGCATGGTCGCGGTGACAGCGTAGGACTGAGGGTCTTTCAACCAGGCATAAATCCACTCTCGTGTCGTTTTGTCGGCGATGTGCTCGAGCGACGGTGGATCATCGGTCGGTTTGATCGCTGTGCCGTCCGCGAGTTTGATGGTGTGACAATGCACGCAGCCGTACCGGCTCAGTAGATTTCGGCCCATGTTGAGTTGTGGCGTGCCGATCAAAGCGGCGCGATGGCATTGTCCGCAGGAAGATTGCACATAGCGCGCCGGCAAAATCGGCTGTTCCCACGCCAGCGTACTGCTGTGCGCTTCTTCGACAGTGGTGGCAGCGCCTTGTCCACGATGACACATCACGCACCCGAACTGATCAGACGTGTGAGGGATTACCGGATGGGGGCGGAATGGCTGGCTGCTGACATCGGCAAGACTGGCTTCTTTCAATCCGACGTGACAGGTGGTACAGCGATCGACGACCCCGAGTTGTGGAAGCCAGATCTGCTGAATGCCGCTGTGGAAATGGCGCTGCAGTGTGACCGCGTCTCCGCGGGTTCGAATCAGTGCCAGATACTGTTTCTGATAGTGGCGCCATTCACTGAAGTGATTTTTCGCCGGTGCGATAGCCAGCGAAATTAAGAGCAACAAGCTGACCACGCCAAAAGCGCGAATCGGCTCACCGAACAACCTCTGCCACAGCGAAGACCACAAGCTCTTCGAGGATTGCAATTAGCTTCTCCAGGGCAACACCCAGGACCAGCCTGGGCCGCGAAAGAAGGTGCCAACCGCCGTGAGCACGGCCAGTTCGAAAAGAAACCAGGTCATGATCCAGAAGGAAAGTGGTTTAGCCGCCAGGTAACGCCGAAAAGGCGAAGGCGACTGCGGAGAGCTTTGCGCCGCCAGCCCCATGAACCCGGCCACGATCAGAGTCGGCACCAGCGCTACGTACACGTCAAAAAACAATAAGAACAAGGAAAGCGCAGCCGCGACTACATAGAAAATAAGGATGCGACGCTTGCGGTCCTTCAGGAAAACGCCTTCGGCCTCGACGTTGATGTTGAAATACGGAATCACAACCAGCGCGATCACGACCAGCGTCGGAACCAGCACGCCCGCTACCACGGGAGGAAAATAGTGCAGCATTTCCTGCAGCCCAAGAAAATACCAGGGCGCTTTGGCGGGGTTGGGCGTATGCGAGGGATCGGCAATGCCCTCAAGCGGCGCGTTGAATAGAAGAGCCACGACGACGAGTGCGATCGTTAGCACCTCGATGGCGACGACGGCGCGAAACAGGACTTCCGGATAAGTCTGAATCTGATCTTCGTCCGTGGCCTTGACCTGCGCCGAAGTTCGCCGGGTGACGAAGACAACGCGGGTCGGCGACTTGCGCGCATTCGAGTCCATTCCGGCAATGAAATCTTTCGGATCGGTCATGGTTATCGTGCTCCCTTGGCCGCCGCCGCGGCCGATTGAGCGGCGACTGTTCTAGGCTCACTCTGATGCGCGTAGAGGCCGCCATCTTTACGAATGCGCCAGAAATGGATGGCGACAAAAAGCATAGCGACCAGAGGCAGAATCATGCAGTGCAGCACATAGAATCGCAGCAATGCGTTGGCGTTTACCACATTTCCGCCCAGCATTAAGAAGTGAACCTTGTTGCCCATCACGGGCACAGCAGAGGCAATATTCGAACCCACGGTGATCGCCCAAAAAGCCAACTGGTCCCAGGGCAACAGATATCCGGTGTAGCTCAGCAGCAGCGTAACTAGCAGCAGGATGACTCCAATGACCCAATTGAATTCGCGCGGCGGGCGGTAAGCGCCGCGATAAAACACTTTGAACATGTGCGCGAACACAAGAAAAACCATGGCATGGGCGGACCAGCGGTGCAGGTTGCGGAGAAATAATCCGGAAGAAACTACGAACTGCAAATCTTTGGTGTCGGCATAGGCCTGCGGCACCGAGGGATGGTAATAGAACATCAGGGGAATGCCAGTGGCGACCAATATGAGAAACGTCCCGAGGGTCAGCGTGCCCAGATACCAGGTCGTGCTGAAGCTGAGCATGCGAGTCCGCACCTTGGTGGAGAAGAGGTGCAGAAACACGTTTTGCTGTATGGCGAGTGCGCGGCGCAGAGTGCTGGATCCGGTTCCACCGCGGAAAACGGAACGCCAAACCCGCGTGCCGCGCAACTCGTCGAAATAGTTCGTAATGGTTTTTGCCACGCTCACACCCTCACAAACTGCATGGGACGAATGGTGACGGAACGGTCCACCATCAAATCACCTTCCTCGCTGATCGACGTTTGCAGCCAGGGCAGCGGCTTCGGGGCTGGTCCTTCGATCTTCACTCCATCGCGCGTAAACTTGCTGCCATGGCAGGGGCAAGCGATGATGCCCAACTCAGGCTTCCATGCGGTCATGCAGCCGAGGTGAGTGCAAATGGCGCTCAACGCGAAAAAACCTTCCTGGGCATGGATGAGATAAATTCCTGAATTCACGTCCAGGGTCACGGAATTCAGCGCGTAATTTTCCGGCTTTCCGGCGTTGACGATGGGAGACGGTTCGTACAAAACGTTGGGCGAGAGATACTGGTAGGCAAATGCTACGGTGCCGGCTGCGGCAATGCTCAGAGATCCCAATCCCAGCTTCACGAAAAAGGCGCGGCGATCGAATTCTTTGTCGTACGGCGCGTTTTGTTTTTTTTCAGGCATCGGCTACTTTGGGCCTCCAGCCATGACTGGCGCTTTGGGTCTGAGCGGGCCATCGATGGATTCGACTGAAATTAATCCGGTCGGCTCGGCGGAAACCAAATTGTAGGATTCCATGGTGATGGTGCTAACCGGACAGCGCATGGCGCAGAGCCCGCAGCGAATACAGCGAGTCTCGTCCTTCAGCATGGCTGAGCCGGTCACGATACCGAGTTCGTCGGCTGCAACTTCGTCGAGTTCTACGCCAAACAATTCCTGATGTTCGCGAATCTGCCGCACGGTCTCGGGCTCGAACTGGATGCGATCGAGTGACACAAGCGAAAGGCAGTTTTCTGGACACACGTCGACACAACCGCCGCACAGGATGCACATGCTCCCGTCTTCCGGCGTGCCCTCAAAAACTGTATTCACCCAGCAGTGGAGGCAGCGCTGAGCCTCTTCCATCGCCTCCGCGGCGTCGTAGCCAACCTCGACTTCGGTTACGCCCGTACGGCGCTCCAGCGGCAGCATGGGTATGGGTGGACGGGTCAAGTCCAGCAACTCCAGCGGCATCGTGTGGCGCTTGAATACTTCGACTTCGACGGTGGGCTCGGGATGCTTGCGGCCGCGCAGGAACTCATCAATGCCAACCGCGGCGCGCTTGCCGTCAGCTACGCTGTCGATGATCAGACGCGGGCCGAAGACGCAATCGCCTCCGCCAAAAATTCCGTTCGCGGATGTCATCAGCGTTTGCGGGTTCACGGCGATCAATCCGCGCGGAGAAAGTTCGACACCGTCTTCGGGTTTGAGAAAGTCCAGCCTGGGAGCCTGGCCGACCGCCATAATAATGGTGTCGCATTCGAGTTGGGTCTCGCTGCCCTCGTAGAAGGCCGGATTGAAGCGCTTGTTCTGATCGAAGACCCATTTCGTCTTTAGCGTTTCCAACGCCACAACTTTGCCGTCTTTCCCAATCATGCGCTTAGGACCGAGCCCAGGGTGCATGACGATGCCCTCGGTTTCCGCTTCTTCAATCTCTTCCAGCGCCGCCGGCATTTCTTCGCGTTTTTCCAGACAGACCAGATGCACTTCCTGCGCGCCCAGGCGCAATGCCGAAAGTGATACGTCCACCATTTCTTTCGTAGCGACGGCGCTTACATTTTCTTGCGAGGGCTCGAGGTCTTCCACTCCTGCAACATGCTGGCGAACTACTTCGCGAGCCGCGGAACGGGCCACGTCCATAGCAACGTTGCCGCCGCCGATCACAATGACCTTTTTGCCAATCGTGAACTTATAGCCGAGATTCACGTTGAGCAGGAAATCGATGCCCTTATACACGCCATCCAAATCGACGCCGGGAATAGTGAGATCGCGGCTGCGATGCGCGCCCACGGCGATCAGCACTGCATCGAAGCCCTGATGGCGCAGGTCAGAAACGGTGAAGTCGCGTCCGGCCCCCTGATTGAGTTTAAGAGTAATGTCTCCGGTGGCGAGGATTTCTCGCACTTGCGCTTCCACCACGTCGCGCGGCAAGCGGTATTCGGGAATACCAAGGTAAAGCATTCCGCCTGCGACAGGAGCGGCTTCAAAAATCGTGACCGAATAGCCCATCAGCGCCAAATCATGCGCCGCTGACAGTCCGACCGGCCCGCCGCCGACTACGGCCACTTTGAAGGGCAGCTTGTTCTGAGTGCGGCCGGCATTGATGTCGACCGGATGCTTGGATTCCGGGCCGTGCCGCTCAGTTAGGAAACGCTTGAGCGCCCGTATTGCGATAGGGCGATCAATATCCCCACGGCGACAAGCGGTTTCGCAGGGATGGGCACAAACTCGGCCACAAATGCTGGCCAGCGGATTGGGATCGCGTGCGAATTTATAAGCTTCCTCAAAACGTCCATCCGCGATGAGCGCCACATAACGTCCCGCGTTGGTGTGGGCGGGACAAGCCATCATGCAGGGAAAGTTGGTGTTCAACCAATCCCGGTCGACTTTTTTGTCCTTGTAGCGTTTCAGCAAGGCCGCATTCCCATTGAGTTGGTTTAGTGGAATGCAATTCTACACGCAGGAGGCGAGGAGCGGACGTTGTCGTCCGCTCTTTATTCTCTTTCTTACTTGCTGACGGTGAAATCGGCTTTGGTGCTGCCCGCTACGGTTACCGGTTTGGACTGGTTCTTCGCGCCTTCGTGCCATGCAACTACGGTGTAGCTGCCGTCAGGAACATCTTTTATTTTGTAATTGCCGCTGTCGTCGCTTTCGGCAAAATAGGGAGTTGGGCTGACAATGAGATATCCCGCCATGTCCGGATGCACATTGCAAAGCAGCGGCACGACGCCCGCTTTATCGAAGGTGTAGGGCCGCTTTTCACCTTTGGGCCAGGTCCCCAGATTGTGTCCTGCTTTCTTGTCGCCGCTGATGGAAGTCCAGAAGACGTTATGTTGCACATTGTCGCTATTCAGGAACTCAACCGTTGTGCCCTGTTGTACGACCACGATGTGCGGCACAAAGGCCAGCCCTTTTTGATCAATAACCGGGTGCTCTTTGGGGGCGGAAAATGTTTTGCCCGCGATGGCGTCGACGTAAACCACCGACTGGCCCTTCATTCCGCTAACCTTGCCTTCGATATCGCCAGCCCACGCTGCGCTGCACAGCGCGGCTATCATTACTGCTAATAAGCCCTTGCGCCTCATTGCGTTTTCTCCTTTTCGATTTGGTAACGGCTGACGCGGGTGTCAGAAGATGAATTTCGCGTCCAGATAAATTGTGTTGTCGCCACTCGCATTGCGACCCGTACCATCATAGTTGGTTTGGCCGCCGTTGAAGCGAGTATATCCGGTATATTGCGCGGCGAGCTGCAAATTCTGCCACGGCCAATAGGAGAAGTTCAGGATATAGCCGGCCCCTCTCGGGTCTCCATTAAAATTGCCGCTCACCGCACCCGGCGGGTACAGCAACGCATCAACCGTGCCACTGGTGTCGAACCAACCGAATGTGCCGGTGTATTTATTGCCGAAATGATATTCGGCGTTGGCCATGAAAGTGTTCAAATGATGATCGCGCAGTGACGCCGCACCCGCGGCGAAGGAGGCTGCCAAATCAGAGCTTTCGTGGATGTACGTGCCGCGGAAGGAAAGCACATCATGCCGGAATAGCGTTCGATCAATCTGAGTGTCTATGGCTGCATCTGTGTACTCATCCTCCGGGCCGGCTATCGTGTTGGGACTGGAATTCATGTGTATTCCATAGGTGCCCACCTCATACTGCGTCGTCGCTGTCCCTTGCTGCCAGGCAACCCGCCAGTAGGGCGCGATTCCGCGGATGTTAAATGAAGAACCGGTTCCCGGATTTGGTTGAGGACCGCCCACATGTTCCGAGCGATAAATCGCTGCGTCCAGATACAGATGATTGTCCCACATCGCGAAGCCGCCAAGTCCTGCGACATCCTGCGCCAAACCGCCATTAACAATGGGAGACGCGTTGGAACCGGGTGCAGAATCGCTGCTGATCCACGGGAAGCCCCATGCCGGCGTACTATTCCACAGGTCTTCAACGGTCGGATTGTTGTTGAGGTCCAAGCCGTAAACCAGTTCCTTGCCACTCACCTTTGTCAGGTTCGCGTAGCGAATATCTGTATTGTCGCTGGTGAAATGGTCGTCCTGGGTATCGTAAGTTACTTGAACGAAGCTGCCGACGTGGCTTGTCCATGCCCCGGAAAGGAAGAGCGAAATGTCTTGAGGAAATTCAAAGCTGCCATTCTGCGTCCCCGGTATCGATGATTTGGTTGAGGTAAACGAGGCCTCAAGCATTACCGAAAGGGGCAGCGAACCGAGCAGATCAAGGGCAGCGCGCGTTTTGCCTGAATCCGCCTTAATGACTTTGGTCTCATCCGCTCTATCCACGTAGCCGAGCAGCTTGAACCGTCGTCCGGCGGGGTTCAGTTCCGGAGGCGCGTAGTGGCAACCACTGCACGCCAAGCCAGTCTGCCGCGCATAGCTAGGAACCGCCAACGCGCTGGGCGGATCCAGTACGGCAAAAGACAGCACGACCAAGATCAGGATAGAGATCGTCTTAAGCAAAGAGGGAGCGACTTTTTTCATCTGAAACCTCTTTTTTGTCCGAAAAGAGCCCTGACTGCCATCCGACCGGCATTCTAGTGTTTGCTCAATGGATATGTTTAGCGTAGAAAACTCTCAGAGCCATGAGTAGTGTCTGTGCTGGTACAGTGAGTAATAGACCTGCTGGTTGGATAGGTCAAACCGACCAGCAGCGTAATCAAGGCCGTATCGCGCGATGGTCACCAAGTCGATCTGCCGGACCCATGTAAACCGGCGAGTCCAGAACACCATACTCAGATTTTCAGTGCGTCCACTCTTGCCGGGAGTTCCACCTATGCCGTCGTCGACGCCACAACTACAGGAGACTTGCCGCCTATGAAGCGCAGCCGACGTAAAACTGATAACTGTTGAAATATCGGGGTTACACTCACGACCGAAGATAACGGTCCGAAGATGAAGATCGAAATGAAGATTTGAAGATGAAGATCAACGTGACGACAAAACGAAGTAACGAATTGTGAGTCAAGATGAAGCTTTGTTTTCAAATTATCATACACTAGCGTGTGTGACAAGGTTGCAACATCGAATGAATCAGCGAACACAAGTCTTCTTTTTATGACTAAAGCGCAAGTCTTGGCGATCTTCGCGCAACGCGGCAATTACTTGAGACCCGATGATCTCTACGTTCTGCTTAGACCCTTTCCCCACCGCCGTTCCCTTTATAGCTATCTTGGACGACTTCGGCGACAGGGACTCCTCGAACGACATCCGAATTCTCGGAGAGGTTATCTAGCCTATCGCTTGACCCTGCGCGGACAAGCCCGACTGGAATACTTTCGTCGGTCCGGCAAGCACTAAAGGGGGCACTTTCGGCGTTGCCCAGCAGTGGCCTCCAGGCAGCCCCTAACGTTACGTATGTATGTAACGTAGGGCTCCGCCCCCGCCACGCTCGCAGCCAAATCCCCGCCCAGGCTTGCGATCCGGTTGTGCTTACATTATTTGTGGTTGATACAATTACACTCTATATGTATAATAATGCGTATGGCAAACAAGAACTATCGCAAAGCCTTATACCAAGCTAAGCAAGAGCTGGCCCACGAATTGGCGGAGCGTCAGAGAAGCGACCAAAAGGTGGCTCGGCTACACGCGCTCATTACTCAGTTACAGGATTTGTGCGCCGAACAAGATCAGAAAAGCTTTTGGAACAGCATCGACCGCGTCGTTAAGGCAGACCTGAAAGGAGGGATTACGGAGACCATACGCGTGCTCTTAAAAGAAAGGTCTCTGCCCATGGGCGCTACCGAACTCAAGGCCGGAATAGAGGCCCGGAAATACGACCTTTCCAGGTTCCAGAATCCCTTGGCGGTGATTCACACCGTGCTCAACCGATTAGTGAAAAGCAGCGAGGTGAAAGTCATTCCCCAGAAGTACGGCAAGAAAGCCTACCAATGGGTCAGCACCATAGAAAAGTTATTGTCCGAACTACAGGAGACCAGCCAACCAGCCACGCAGCGGCGTGGGGGTACAAAGGAGTCCAAGTGAAAACGTCATTACTGAACCGAAAGACAAGGCTATTTCCATGTTGCGTATGCCGGGAGCCGCGCGAAGTGCGCACCACCAAGAAGGGCAAGCCTTACATGATTTGCGATCCCTGCGGAATGCAGATGTTTGTACGGGTCGAAACCGGGATTCGACGGTTTGAAGCGATGGTTGAGGCTGCGGATCGGGACGATGTTTGGGGACGTATGGCGAAGTTGCAGCGGCGTTATGAACTCCGGTGCCCCAAATGCGAAAAGAAGTTTTGGTTAACGCCGGAACTGATTAAGACCAGTTGGGTGAGTGGAACATTCGAAGGTTATCGCTGCCCGGATGCAAACTGTGACGGAATCGCCAAAGAGGAAGAGGAGGTGGCGGCATGAAACTCACATTATTAGGAGTGGTCGCGATTATCGGAGTTGCAACGCTAGTGGTCTTTCTCGGAATTTCCCAGTGGGATCGCCCGGTTGAGAATCGCTGACAACTGGTAACGAATCATGACGACCGACACACAAACTGAGCCTTTTGTTGATGCCGTAGCGGCGGGCGAATTTCTCCAGTTGCGCCCGCGGCGGGTGTTGGAAATGGCTCGTCGGGGCGAGATTCCCGCATATCCTTTGGGACAGGGCCAACGTCGCGTCTGGCGTTTTCGGCTTTCAGAACTTGCCGCCGCCCTCCGCGCTCGCAGTGTAAACTACCCACGGCAGTCTCCCGCGCCAAGACAGGAGACGATCTAGTATGGCGCGGTTTCAACGTGGAAGTCTGCGGATTGAATCCCGCAAGAATGGGCAAAACTGGGTGTTGCGCTACTTCGTAACCCGAATGTCCGATGGCCGGAGGGTCGAGCATAAGATCGCGATTGGGCTTGTGCATGATTTCCCGACCGAATCGGCGGCATGGGCGGAAGTCGATCGCCAGCACCTACAACTCAACGGACCAGATTTCAAAGCTCGCATGACGTTTTCTCACCTCGCACAGCACTTTATGACTCACGAACTGGGCGAGCAAACGGAAACCGCCGATCCAAAATCCCACACAACGATTGCAGGCTATAAACGCATTCTCAAGAACCGCTGCATTGACAGGTGGGGAAAACGGGCGGCACTGAGTCTTGAACCGCTGGAAATAGAACAATGGCTGAAGGCTCTGAAACAGGAAGAGAATCTGGCAAATCCCACGCTCGACAAAATACGAAGGGTGATGAGTCTGGTCTTCAAGCACGGACAACGCTATGGGCTGATTCCTCGAACTGAGGAAGCGAACCCTATGCGGTTCGTTCGCTGCAAAACAACCAGTGCTTATGAGGCGATGATTCTGACTCCAAAGCAGGCGTTTGATGTTCTCATGCACCTGCAAGAGCCAGAGCGCACATTGACCTTGCTGGCTTCTGCCACTGGACTTCGTATCTCGGAATGCTTGGGATTGCAGTGGCATGACGTAAATTTCGAGCAATCGCAGATTCATGTTCGCCGTACTTGGACATGTGGCCAGGTGGGAGTGCCGAAGAGCAGAGCTTCGCACGCTCCGGTGCCCTTACATCCCTTGCTTGCCGAGTTCATGCAGGCTTGGAAGAACACAACCTCTTTCTCCCAACCCGGAGATTGGGTATTCGCGTCTTTGAAGTGCAAAGGCAAACAGCCTCGTGTCGCCAATATGCTGGTTGAATCTCATCTTCGGCCCGCAGCGGTGAAAGCCGGGGTATTGGTGAAGGGTGAAAAAGTGCGCTTCGGGTTTCACAACCTGAGGCACAGTCTCGCCTCTTTCCTAGTACGGACGAAGACTGATCCGAAGACCGTGCAAGCTCTGCTACGGCATTCGGATGTGAAAACAACTCTTCAACTTTATGCTCACAGTATCAGTGAAGACCGGATGGCGGCTCAAGGACAAATGCTGGAAGCCATCCTGCAATCGGAGCAGCGAAGCCGTCAATTGAGCACATGGCCCAGAATCATGGGCTGACAATGGGCTGAGAGATTTTCCTGGGTTGAGCCTAAGTCCCTTGAAATGTGGTGGCCAGGGACGGAGTTGAACCGCCGACGCCAGCCTTTTCAGAGTGCGTATAACCAGTATTTCTAAGAACTTGCAAGGACACGTGGGACTGCCAAGTACTTGTAGGTATTTGCAAGACAGGTTCAGAGCGGACTGGAATTGCGGACCAGCAATCGTAGGACTCGAATCCGCATGACAACTCAACAACAGGCAGGGTCACGGATGGCGCGAAAGTAATAGAATTGCCAATCCGATAAACGGAAGGCGTCACTTGAGACTCGCAACAATCACCGTATTTCCGTCCAAGCAGGGTGATTCTCGGGTTCATCTCATCTCGCACAGCAACAGCCACGCAGTGTTCGTGCAGCCG
Source organism: uncultured Acidobacteriota bacterium (assembly GCA_963696635.1). Taxonomy (GTDB): domain Bacteria; phylum Acidobacteriota; class Terriglobia; order Terriglobales; family Acidobacteriaceae; genus JABDBE01. Next base: position 229,834 of record CAVOKX010000008.1, on the reverse strand, counting down.
AACTGGTCGAGGTACGGGCCGTTTCCCAGACCTGCGGAGAGTCAGCCGCCTACTACTTCACCAGCACCCACGTAGGCGTGAGGCCAATGCCAGGAATGTTGGTAAGCTCACAGACCCACAGCGATCCATTGCCGGTGCTGCTGCTTGAGTAGAGACTTCCGAGATTCTGAGTGACACACCCAGTTGTTGGTGGGTTGTTGGTACCGACCGCCCAGGTCGTTGCGTTTGGGCTGGTCGTGAATCGCGAGTAGCCGGAACTTCCAGCCTCACCCAATGCGTACATGGCTACAGCTGGGTCCGACAGGTTTGTGGTAGTCAGATCATCCCTAATCGTGAAGCCGCTACCCGTGTTGCGAATACCCATCATGCTGAGGTCACTAACCGAAGAAATATTGGTCACATGGATGACATTAATCGATGGTGGCGCTTGCGTTTGTGTGATGAGAACGGTGTCGCCATCGATATTAAGGAGGACATTGCTATGCGCCGCAGCTTGAGACCCAACACGGATTCCGTCCGTGAAACCCTCAATGATTACATCCTCAATCGAGTTGTTGGACGAATCTAGGTAAACGGCGGCTTGCGGCGCGACCGTCTCCGAAATGCACGTCAATCCGTGGATTCCACGTGTGCCGCTCAGTCCGACGATCTCGGCGCACGCTGTCGAGCCACTGGGCCCAACATTCCCAGTGTCGAAGGTTATCTTCGAATAAGGGCCCGAATTCTGAGCATTGGTTGATACTTCTAATCCAACGCCCATAACTTGGTACAACCTCACACTGTTGACGTAGCTCAATTCCTGAGAACTTGTATTCAAAATACCGTTAATGCCGGTTTGCCCCGCTCCGTCGAGTATGAGATCTTCGACGGAAACGCCGTGACAAATGTGGCCGGAGGCGGGACAATGGACTCCGCTATCCCCCATCTCAATCATCGCCCCGCTAAAACCCATCGGAGCCTCGATGATAGTTCCCCCGCTGGCCGAGCTTCCCGTCCCTTGACCAATGATTTTGGTCCCGTCCGGTATTATCCACGGCGACGAAATGGTGATCGTTCCTGCGGGCAGAAGGATGGTTGCTGGAGTGATAACATTTAATCCGGACTTCAGCCATGGCGTTTCCCCGCTACCGCATGCCGGGATCGGATTGACTGCCCGTGCGTCCACGACGGCACTGCCGTGACTGCTAGCGACGGATTGCAAGGCGTTATAGATTTGTTCACAAAGATTGCTGCCGGAAAGCACACTCGCATCGACAACGGCAGTAGATGACGTGCAGCATACACCGCTGGAGGTGTATACGGCCTTGTTGCCCGCAATTTGGGCTTGCACGAGACCGGGAGTTGTCAAAATCAAATAGATACAAATGGCATTGCTGAAAACAAGTGCTCCATTAACCAGCCTCATCATCTTTCGCATATCGTCCTCTCCTGCATTGCAATCTTTCGTCGAGGTCCGCTCAGCGCTACCAAAACCACAGGACCGATTCTACTTCACCGATTTCCAACTGCCGTTCACACACGCCGATAAGGTTGCATTCGTAGGCCCAGATGTATTTGAGTAGAGACTGCCCGTGCTGCAGGAACCGCTAGTCCCGCTGTTGCCGACGAACCAGGCGGGGACACTTGGACTGGTTGTGAACCGCGAATACCCGACTCCTGACCCATTGCCCTTTACCCGCTCGCCGAGCACATATATCCCTACCGAACCATCCTGAAGGAAGGTGTTGGTTAAGCTATCGGCGATGGCAAACACGGATCCACTCGTGCTGGTGGTCGTAACTCCCATGATCGTGAGGTCGCTAATATTCGACGGACTGTTGGATATTGCCACCACGTTCGTAACGCCGGTTCCCCCATTTATGTTGAGGAGGACGTTACTTTGCGCCTGACCATTTGCGCCGACGAGTATTCCGTTCTGATATGGCCCACTGATGTAGACATCTTCAATCGAGTTACTCGCGCCGTCCAAGAGAACCGCGGAGCTAGCTGATCCTGTCCCTGTGCAGGTCAGTCCGTGAATTCCTCTAGTGTTGGACCCGGCGATCCGGACACACGTCCCAGTTCCAGAGAAGAAAATGTCCGAGTAAGGCCCGGAGTTTACGCTGCTACCACCACTGATCAGCAGACCCGTCCCCGCAACGTTGTTCAGCGCAACGTCTCGGACAAAGCTCAACTCTTGAGAACCCGGATTGTGGATACCGTTCACTCCGTTTAATGATTGCGCATCGACTGTCAAATGCTCGACTCCCGTGTCATTGCAATCATCCCCGTTTGGGCACATCTCAATTACATCAGAGCCGGAAAAGGACTGCGTGCAGTTGGTAGTGGTGCACGCCTGTATTGTTGTCAGATTACGACCTTGCCCTACGATCCGTGTTTCATTAGGCACAACCCAGGTCGTCTGAGCTTGAATCGTTGCCGCAGGGAGCAGGACAGTAGCTGCGAACTTGGCGTCGGCTCCGCACGTACTGAACGGGTTTGTAGTACATTGGAGACCGCCGCCAGGAACCTTGGCGCCGATGCCCCGCGCATCAATCACTCCCCCAGCGCTGCCATTCTGGCCGCAATTAAATTCCCCCGAATTACTGAGGATGTAGTTGATCACGCCGCAAATATCGCCCTGGGCAGGATAAAATGTGCTCGCGTCCACCACGGCTTGCGAGTTTATGGGTGCGCTTTGGTTCCCATATATCGCGGTTTGCCCGCTTGAGCTCACCTGACCGTGTAAGCGGACCGGCGGCGCTAGCACCCAGGCGACAAGCGCAACAAGCGCTCCGACCGAACGTAAAGAGGATGCTGTGTATCTGCGTTTCATAAGCTTTTCCTCGTCATTCCAATTCTCGATTCACGATCACGACGTTTATCCAATTACCCACTTTTCACGGAGGACCTTATTTCCAGGAAGCCAGCTTTGCTGCGTTTGGCTCTTACTTGATTGCTACCCAATTGCTTCCGACGCATACAAACAGAGTGTTTGCGTTCTGACCACTCCCGCCCGTGGTATTCGAGTACAAAGCCCCGGAAGTCGAACATGTTTCCCCAGTAACGTCTGTGCTCCCGACGCCCCACGTAGGCACAATCGGAGTTGTGCTATTGCCAACGCTCGTTGTAAACCGGGAATACTGGGAACTTCCGGTAGGCTCGCCCACAGCGTAGATCCCCACATTCGCGTTGAACGGCGTCGGATTAACGGTGGTGTTCGTGAGATCATCTTGAATAGTTGTCGTAACATACCCGGTGCCCTTGTTGCCGCCGATGCTCTCAATTTGAAAAAGGCTCAAATCACCGACGACGGCAGTGCCGCTTGAGCACGCCGACCGACCACCAGCCGGCTGTTGCGGATTGCAAATGTGAACTGCATTGGTCGTGGGTCCGCTGTTACCTCCGTAATCGCCGGTAACGTTCCAAATCGCGTTGCCAGAAACTGTTGCATTCAAACCATCGGCATTGTCCCCAACGACTATCGCATCGTAGTAACCCTCATCATGGACGTCCTCAATCGTGTTGTTGCTGGCATCTAAGTAAATGGCCCCTGCAGGAGACATGCATGGCGTGGATCTGGCCGTCGTGGTAATGCCGTGTAGCCCGCGAGTTGCTGCCCGTATTTGAACAGCCGCTGTTGGAATGCAAGTAATGTTGGTCCCACTACACGAGGGCGGACTGCTGTTGTCGGTGCACAACTGCGAAGCGACAGCTGCAGCGCTAATGTTTGTGTACGGCCCAGAACCTGCTGCCCCTGAATCGATTAGCAAGCCCGTGGTTAGGGTCGTGGCAGGCTGGTTAAATACTGCCGAGATTCTGTATAGTGACACGTCATCCACGTAGCTCCCGTCCTTGGCATAGTTGTTGTAGATACCCGTCAATCCCACGTTGTTCACGGTAAGAAGAGCGCCGTCGAGCTTCACATGCTCAATCGAGATGCCCGTGCATCCTGATGGGCAGACGCTCGCGTTTCCCATCTCGACCATCGCGGGTACCGGGTTATTAGGATCCGGTGTAAATGGCGGTTTACTCGTTGGGATGAGTTGTGAGTTACCGCCTTGGCCGATAATGTGCGTGTTGCTGGGCAAAATCCACGTCCTCTGAATGCTGATTATGTCTGGCGGCAACAGGACAGTAACGGGCACGTTCCCACTCGACTGTGCAAAAGGATTGACCGTGCACGTCTCTCCTCCCCGATACGCCACTCCGCGGGCGTCAACAGTTCCGCCGACGTTCGAAGGCAGCACCGCAATAGCATCTGCGATGAACTTGCAAATATCGCCCTGGCTGCAGTCGCCGTTGCACCATGCGCTAGCATCAATCAACGCGGTTGAGCCGACCACTCCGGTCTGACCGTTGCAATTGCCATAAACGGCGTTATATCCTTCGTTCGAGCTGCAAATCTGCGTCTGGGCTTGGACCACGGTCGGTCTGCCGAAACAGTGCAGGACCAATAGTAAGGCAATGACCCCAGAGTATAGCCACTCAGCACGTATCACTCTCACTTTCGACATTCGCTTCCTCCTGAACCAAGCGCGCCGCGTACAGCGTTCCGCCACTTCGACCGTACTACGCCGAAAGAAAACCTTTCTTTCATCCCCTCACTTCTGAATAAAAACATCGAACTCACCTGGGGCCATCGACATAAAGTCCAGCAAGCCATCCGAGTTGAAATCGGCAGGCTCAATGCCGTTTTCAGCATTGTAGAAAGGCTCTCCCGGCAGGCTGATGATCTTCTTCCGTTGAAAGGTACCATCTCCATTGCCTAGAAACAGATCGGTTTCGGTTTTGTTGAAGTTATTCACCAAGAAGTAATTGGCTAGCATGTCCGTCTTGCCGTCGGAATTGAAATCTCCGACAGCGAACGAGAAAGCGCCCTGATACGCAGCGACGGTCAGGGATACAGGCTTCTTGAATGTCCCATCGCCGTTCCCGAGCGCTACCCAAATCTTGCCACTGTTGGGGTCGCGCTCGGAATACGCTAGATCAGACTTGCCATCACCATTGAAGTCGCTCACCCAAATATCCTGCACGTTTCGACGGAGGCTGACCAATCGTGGCGGCTGGAATGTTCCATCCCCGTTACCTAACCGTATGAAAAGATCGCCATTTGACGCGCTATCCACTATTGCCAAGTCCAGAATTCCGTCACCATTGAAGTCGGCCGGCACAAGCTGGTAGGCACCCGCGTCTTGATAGGTCGCGCCCTGCCTAAAACTCCCCTTCCCATTCCCGAGAAAGATCGAAAGGTAGTACCCCGGTTCTGCCGCACCGACAGCTGCATCAAGATTGCCGTCGCGGTTAAAGTCACCCAGGGCGATCGCCCACGGATAATTCTCAAACTGGAACGGCGAACGCGCCCCAAAGCGAAATTCGCCGTTGCCATCCCCGAAGTTCACCTCCAGTTGCGTGGGCGGGCCGTTGAAATCCGCTCCGAACAGGAGGTCCTCATTGCCATCGTTATTGAAATCTCCTGCTGCAATCGCTGCTGGACCGTCACCGTAGTAGTTGGAAGTCACGGTCGAAGATTGCCGGAAACTGCCATCGCCATTACCTAGGAAAGCCTTGATCCACTTGAAGCCGTAGGCGGCGGCAAAATCCAAAATGCCGTCATTGTTGAAATCGGCCAAAACCGACAGCCGCGCCCCAGTGTTTTTCAGGTAGACATTCGGACGGCCAACCACAATCGTTTTCGTGGGCTTATGCACTTCCACGATGGCGTAGCTAGAACTGGAAACTCCGCCGCCAGGAGGCGGATTGGTCACGGTAATGTAGCCCGCCGTGGGCTTGACAACGTCTGAACCAAGGACCTGCGCTTGCAGTTCTCTCGCTGAAATGAACCTCGTCTTCCGGGGTTGGCGATTCCAATTGACTACTGCGCCTTGCACGAAATTCGCCCCGTAGACTGTGAGCGTGAATTCAGCACTGCCGGGAACGACTGCCTGCGGAACCGGCGGACCGACGACTGTGGGAATAGGATTGTTCGCGAAAGCCGATGCTGCAAACAGAAAGCAGCAAACGGCGGAGGCAACGTATTGGATGGATTTGAGCTGACGAGATCGGGGATTCACGCCGTTACCTCCAAAACGAATCGGGCCAAGCGATGACGCTCGGGCATTCGAGGCCACTAACGCGCCAGCAGCCCGTAACAGTGGGCTTGTCAGAACCTCACGGCGGGAGCCTGTATTTCTTGGCCCTAGCATGGTATCCCCATTCCCAGCCGTTGAAGTAGTGCCGAAACGGCTGGGAGCAATTCTTCCCTGAGGACGGTGCTTTGTCGATGTGATCTCATCGCGTACCATTGCCGTCGCGCGATCTCACGACTTCGCGCCCACACCATTTAACCCTGTAGGGAAAAAGCAGCGGCTAGGTTACTGACGGAACAAAGAATCCGCCACCCCCCGGCGTATCCTTACCGCCGAAATTGCACGATGACGTTACGACAAGAAACTCTGAAAAGTCAAATGAATTTTCGGTTAAGAGAATTCGCGACGCATCGACCGGCATGAACGCCGCATTCAGCGTGCAAAACCATAACCGTGGCCACGCTCAATGGCGGGTTCCTGCTTGTCCTCGGCCCTTCCGTTTTCTTCCCTGATGTTTTGTACTGTTTCTACTGTTTGGTAAGCTTTTCGCGATGGCTCCACTTCCTCCTGCACAGCACCACAACCTTGCTCGTGCCCAGTCTGCGGTCCGCGACGTTCACGCTCGCGTATAGACGGTTTAAACCGTTCCTCTCTCAAGGAGGGCCCGCGTGTTTTGCGGGCCAACTCGGAAGCAGATTGCCTGACATCGGAGCGTGCTACCGTCTCTCGCAGCAATTCTTTATCGCTGGTCACAACCGTGATGCTATCCCGGCCCCGCGAAGCAGCTACGTAGAACAGCTCTTTTCGCATCCCATCAGCGGAAATGACAACGGCATCGACAGACTTCCCCTGGCTGCGATGGGCGGTGACAGCGTAGCCGTGTGTGAAGTGCCTGTAGTTCTTCGGCAGAGTGCGGCCATCCTGTAGGTGAATGCCGCCCTGCCCGTCAATTCGGGAAACCGTTACCAGCTCGCCATTGGTAGCGCGAAAGCCAGGCTCGCGCCGATTTGCCATCAGCAGTAACTTGTCATTGGGAGCAATTTCAATCGCACGGCGCTCATAGACCTCAAAAGCCTTCGCCTGCTTTGCCGTGAACTCGCGCACTTCGCCGCGCGCGTTGCGGGCAATGACCTTGCCGTTTTCCACTCCGATAACTTCCACCGATTCATGCCTAGCAACGCCCTTGACAGCCCGATGAAATTCGAACACTTGGCCTTCGGCATAGTTCCGCACGTCATTTTTCTCTGCGCTCGTCCAATTCAGTGGTATGTGGTGCTGCTGGTGAGTACTCTGTCCCAGTTCCCCTGTGCGCGTGCGCTCAGCGCGGATCGCCTCGGTGATGTGGCCAATCTCTTCGTGTGTGGCGGCCACAACCAGCACGTTGCGTGGATGGCCCTTCGCATTGGCCTGACCCTGAGCCTCTGAGTAGGCTTGTTGAACTGCCTGTGCCCGGTCCGGCCAGGGGACCTCACGCACAGCACCGATTTGTTCCAGCTTCTCGAAACCGCGCTCAGGATCACGCCGCAATTCCTGAATCGCCTCGCGATACCCTTGGGTAGTTTGCCGCTGCACTTCGCTAAGCGAAACACTCTTCAACTGAGATTCTCTTTCCAGCACACGAAGGGCGTCACTGGCATCGACACTTCGAATCTGCTTGGTGTCACCGCTGAAAATGATTCGTGCTGATTGTTGGTCAGCCAGTTTTAGTAGCTCGGACATTTGACGGCCGGAAACCATGCCCGCTTCATCCACGATCAGCGCCTTCCCGAACAACTCTGCTTGAGCACGCTCGCCTTGTAACAAGCGTTCCAGCGTGATGGCATCCCAGAAGCCGACTTTCTGCAGTTCTTCAACGGCGCTCATCGTGGGAGCCACCGCCAACACCCGGCGACCGCTCTCTTCGAGGCCGCGCTGCAACTCTCGCAGTGTGGCGGTTTTCCCCGTACCTGCCGCCCCGCGAATGTTTACGGCTAAGTCATGCGAATTGAGAACAAATTCGATTGCCTCTTTCTGCTCGGGGCGAAGAAAGGCGGAAGCGGCGAATTCATGCTGCCCTCCCAGCCGTTCAAACTGACCGATTCCGCTATTGATCCGCCCGATCATCTCTCGCTCACGGTCAAGACTCTCGCGCGTGGCGACTTCCTTCCCACGATGGAGGATTTTGCCAGTGCTTTCTTCCAGCGACAATTCACCTTTCAGTTCCGACAGGTCAATCCGGCCCCGGCCATGACGGAGTGCTTCCATCAACAGTTCGTGGTCGAGCGTCACAGAGACGCGCTCAAAGGCGTGTTGTTTCGCGTAGTCGAGGGAGGGAGTTGCACTCTCCAGTTCTGGTCGCTGCGTTTGGTATCTCTCCAGGCTTGTTTCGCGGGTTTGTTCAAGGGTTAGGCTCTCCTGTGGGGTCAATCGAGCCGTTTGGCGCGAGTGCACTTCCGCAGTAGAAATCTCAACCAACTTGTCGGCTCGCGACTCACGAACCAGCACAGCGATTTCGTTGTCGCTGGGCTGGCGACCCTTACTCTCGACAAACTCGGCAATGGACCGGTCGCGCTGCTCGCTACGCTGACTGTATTTTTCGAGCAACTCAGCAGAGACGCCCTTGATCTCAAAACCCAGGTTCTTGCCCTTGGAGCTGCGCCGGTCCTCAATCTCATAGCCCAGAGACCGCACCTCGCGGGCAAGCGCGTTCCGGTAGACCTCAGTCAGGTAGGCTCGCTGCTCGTAGATATCGGAGGCTTGCAGCGCCTTCCAGCGACCCTCCGCGCCGTCGCAGGTCAGATTCGCGGCAACCGCGTGAGTGTGAAGCTGGGGATCAAGTTCGCGGCTGGTGTCGTGATGGTACACGGCTAACACGAGATTGCCCGTGGTGCGATTCTCATTCGCACCGTCCCTGCGGACGCGGCTTCCGGCTTGATGTTCCAGCTCTTTCAGCGCTTCTTGGACGGCCTTCGCGTGAGCTTCCACAAGTCGGACGTCTCCGCCCAGCTTCGCCATGATTGAAACCGACTTGGGAGCCGAGATGGTGAAGTCGTACAGATTCCGGCCACGGCTCTGGGTCGTGCCATCAGCAGCGGTGCGGTCGGCGCTGTGGCGCTGCCGGAGGAACTCGCCGCTATGCGGATCAAGCCCCTGGCGCAGTGCCTCGAATTGCTCCGACTGAACTTCCCCGGCAAGGCCGAGCAACTCCGCTCCTCGCCCTTGCCATTGGCCCGTAACGCGCTCACCTTCCGCATAGTAATCGCTATGCTCCAAATGCCGTGCGGAGTAGCCTGTTCCGTCGGACATGGCGCGAATCGTCAGCATGATTGCAGACCTTTAACGTCTAAATGTTGCACAGACACCATCCCTAACGCTCCGCGTTAGGTCCGGTGTCGCGTGCGCGACCTGAATTCCGGCTGTCCAGCATCCGTGTACGTCCGGCGTCTGTCCGGTGATTGTCCGGCCATCCTCTGAACTCTGATTGGCGTCTGTTATCAGTAATTGCCTTTCGCAGGAATCCCTCTCTGCAGAAGTGTTCGGAGGAAATCGTGGACACCAAATTTGAAGCCATACTCAACAGCCTGCCCAGCAAGCAACCCCGCTCACGTTTGGAACCGTACAGCGAGCTAATCACTGAGATGCGAAAGCGAGGCCGTAGCTATCGTGAAATCGCACAGGTACTCAAGAAATCCTGCGGCCTCAAGGTGGGCGCGAGCACCGTGAATGACTTTGTACTCGCACGATCAAAATCAAAACCGAAGCCTTCGCTCTCGACTTCGAGAAGAACAGCGACTAAGAAGAACATGGAAGGACACACAGGTACTTATAAGGACACAGTGGCTCGGGAGAGCACTGGAAGGACTCAGAAGGCACTGGAAGGCATTGCAAGGACGATTAAGGAATTGAAAGACCGACCGCTGAAAACAGCCGCGAAAAAACCTTTATTTGAATACAACCCGGACGAACCGCTGCGGCTTCAGCATAACAAGAGAACGAAGGAGTAGTCATATATGTACGAGTCCAGTGTTGCCCCAACAGCCCAATGGAAGAACATTCCGATTCGCCTTCTGTCGTCTCGTCCACCGCCCCGTCGAAGCGCGTGATTCTCACCATGGGAGGAAAAGGAGGAGTCGGCAAAACGAGCTTTATGCTTGTCCTCGCCGAATGGTTCCAGAGTCATGAAATTCCGGCAACGCTTCTCGACCTGGACACGGAAAACAAATCTCGCGGAAGCTTGAAGCACTACTTCGACGGCAGAGTGACCAAGGTCAACATTCACACCGCCTGCGGGCCTTGACGCTTTCGTTGACCACTTGGCCGAGGGCGCTCCAATCATTCTCGCAGATATGGGCGCGAGTTCCGGGCAAGTGACTCACGACTGGTTCGACAGCATGTTTGAAGATGTGGCAGCAACCGGCGTGACATTCACGGCCATCGGCATCGTCACTCCCGACCCGGCGAGCGTGGAAAGTATTCTGAGCTGGGCGGCAAGTCTGCAGGACAGAGTGAACTACGTTGTGGTTGAGAACGCCATGACACATCAAGCAGATTTCTCCTACTGGCGGGACAGCGAGCAAGCGAAGCAATTTCGCACGGTCTTCCAGCCAGTTGTCCTCACCATGGAGTTTCGTCTGCCGGAACTCGAAAACCCGGCCCGGCAACACGGCGTCACGCTCGGCCAGATCGTCGAACGCCGACTGAATGTCCCGGAGCTGCAGCGGGCGTCGCTGGTGATCCGGGCCCAGAGCTATCGGCGGCGGCTCTTTGAGGAGATTGAAAAAGCCAAGGGGTTGCTCTTGCCATGAACCCCAAGCCCAAACTTGTAGAAGAACATCTGCCGAGGCCGATTTCATCGACGACATCGCCGAACTGCTACCGGCAGAACAGCGTCCGCTTTGGTATCGCGACATGGCGCACTTGCGCCGCCTGCCCGCCGATGACGAGATGCTGCGGATTGCCCGCGCGATGGGCTTTCTGGCCTTGGTGACGCGGCAAACTCCGGCACAGATCGCCACCGAGCGGCAACAGCTTGCCACGATCTTAACCGACAGCGTCAGGGCCATTCAGTCCGCTCGACAAGATGCAATCGCTCTGCATCAGCAACTCGATGAACGACTGACACAATTGCCAGAAGAAATCTCCGAAGGCATCAGTCCCGCCGCCATTGCAGCGAAACTCAGCGAGAGTCTGCGTCAACAGTTTGTGGCAAGTGGCATCCCTGAAACAGCACAAGCCCTAGCCGTCGTCTCGAAACAAACCAAACAAGTCGCAGGAGAGTTTGATCTCTCGTCGAAGCAACTCACAGATTCCTATCGAGGCGCAGCCAGCGATGCCCGCAGGGCGCTCGATGAATTGCGCGGAAGCATCGAATATGCCACGGCCGCCGCGAAGCAAGCAGCACACGATCTAACGCACACTTTCCTTCGCGAATACAAATGGTCGGTTCTCGTCTTATGCAGTGCCGCTCTGGCCGTGGGATTTGCGCTGGGAACCTTGTACTACCGCTGGATCAATTCAACGGCACCGGAACCAACCCCGAACACGGTCGTGGTTCCATCGAAACCAGCCAGACAGCAGCGCCGAACACCGTCTACAACTCACCCTGCACGCAAGACTCAACATAAACCCACATCACACGATCAGGCAGCACAGTGAAACACCAACAACATCCCACGCACCGCAAACCGTCCTTTCTTTCGCTTCCAAGGAACGAAACCAGAACTGCGAAGACCCTGTCAAGGGGCACGCCCGCTGGCGCGGCTCCCTGTGGTCGCCCTTGACAGAGCCTTCGCAGTTCCGGTCCACACCGCCACTATGGAAGCAAAAGAAAAAAATCGAAATGTCACAGCCTTCATCCCAACGGAGTCAACATGTGTTCTCAATCCCAGACTCCCACTTTTAACGTGTCTTCCCATCAGAGCAGCTATCAATTCACAGTCGGCAGCGAAATCGAGCCACTTGTTAGCGCCGACGCGGCGGCTGAGTTTCTACAGGTGAGTCCGCGTCGCATCCTTGAGTTGCACGACGTGGTGTCCTTCCCGGCTATCCTCTTGGCAGTGGCCCGCGCCACCTGTGGCGATTCCGCCTTTCAGAACTTGCTCGTCTCTGCTCGCAGGCAGGGTACAATGCGAGCGGCAGTCTCACGTGCCTAGAGGAGAAATCTAAAATGGCACAGAGACATCAACGTGGTTGGTTAAAGAAAGAACGACGCAAAGACGGCGAAACTTGGATGCTGTTTTTCCGCACAACTCGGGAATCCGATGGCAAGCGAGTCGAACAAAAGATTGCCGTGGGAATCGTTCACAACTTTCCGACAAAGGCTTCGGCCTGGACGGAAGTTGAGCGGCAGCAGATCCAGATCAATAAACCGGACTTTCGGAAACGCGTGACGTTTGCAGACTTAGCGCAGCACTACCAGGAGCACGAGCTAGGCGAGCGACGGAGTGCGATTGTTGATCCGAAAGCCCACACAACCATTGCAGGATACAAACGAGTGCTAAGAAATCGTCTGCTGCCACGCTGGGGCAAGCGTTTCGCACTCAGCATTCAGCCCCTCGAAGTGGAAGAGTGGCTCTCTGCAGTGAAGGAAGATCACGAACTGCTGGAAAACCCAACCCTCGACAAGATGAGGACGAGTCATGTCGCTGGTGTATAAGCACGGACAGCGCTACGGACTCATTTCGCGCCGGGAGGAGTGCAACCCGCTGCGCTTTGTCCGCTGCAAAACCATCAGCAACTACGAAGCGGTTATTCTGAGCCCGGAGCAGGCTTTCGCAGTTCTAGTCGATCTGCCGGAACCGGAAAGAACCCTGACGCTGCTCGCTGCCAGTACGGGCCTACGCATCTCCGAGTGCTTGGGTCTGCAATGGCAGGATGTGAACTTCGACGATCCCTCATCCATGTACGGCGTACATGGACCTGTGCAAAGATCGGATCACCCAAAAGCAAAGCGTCTCAAGCTCCGGTTCCGATGCATCCGCAGCTAGCGGAATTCATGCAGACGTGGCGAAATCCAGACGGCGTACCCGCAGTCGCAAGACTGGGTATTTCCCAGCCTCAAATTAGACGGGAGAAAGCCAAGGGCAGCAAACATGCTGGTGGAAGACTATCTCCGGCCAGCAGCAGTCAAAGCGGGAGTGATCGCCGCAAGCGATCCATGCCGGTTCGGATTCCACAATCTACGGCATTCGCTGGCATCGTTTCTGGTCCGCTCAAAAACGGACCCGAAGACGGTGCAGGCGCTCTTGCGGCATTCGGACGTGAAGACGACGCTGCAGCTCTACGCACACAGCGTCAGCGCGGACCGGATGACGGCCCAAGGGGAAGTACTTGCAGGCCATTCTCGGCGGCGCTACAGCCCGCTGAGAACGGACTGAATGCGGACTGAAGCGATTTTGCTGATTGACGTAACTGCTTTGAAATGTGGTGGCCAGGGACGGAGTTGAACCGCCGACGCCAGCCTTTTCAGGGCTGCGCTCTACCACCTGAGCTACCTGGCCACTTTTTTCTGCTCCACTGCTCAACCCTGCAACTTGTGAGCTGCGTCAAGACTTTGGCGGAATTGCCGGTAATCGCAGACAGTCAAAATGCCGGAGCGCGTGCAGCACCCCGATTATAACAACCAAGCTGGATTCCCTCAATCTGATCGACAGGTTTCATCGAAGTACCGGTCGGCTACTTGGAATGTTCCGGATGAATGTTTACAGTTTGAACTGCTGGCGTTGCTGGCTGAAATCACCACGTAACCTCTAGTTGTCGGTCAACGTCCTTTTGCAGGGTTGAATTGCAATGCAGCTAATCAGCGTCGTTTGCTGCGCGAGCTTCATGATTTACATGCGCCACGCGCGTGGTTCTTACGACTTCTCTTCATGCGTACGTACGGTGAGTACCGGCACTTTACTATTTCTGACGACGTACTCGGCGACGCTGCCTAAGAGCAAATGTGCCAATCCCGACCGGCCGTGGGTTCCCATGATGATCATTTGGCAGTCCAGTTCCACAGCGGCGTCCACAATCGTCGGGCGTGGCGAAGCTTCGCGAATCAACATTTCGACATTGGGTATTACGTGCTTGAGCCCATCCATGCGTTGTTGAGCTTGCTCTCGCAACAGATGAAGCGGATCGCTGCCGGCCATGAGGCAACCGGTCTCCGCTAAGCTGAAGATGTCGATCACATGCAGCAGAACTAGCTTTGCCCCGAATCCCGCGGCCAGAGATCGGGCCCATTGCAAAGCTTTGCTGGACTGATCCGAAAAATCGGTTGCTACTAAGATTCGTGAAATCTGTGGTAAGCCGCCAGCGAGGTGATTCTTCGCGTCCATGTTTGGTCCACGCATCTCAATCAGTCGATAAATCCCGCACTCCCATGACGTCTTTCTATGGAGAAACTAACGTCACTGAGCAATCGCCCGCTTTGTCGAATTGCCGAGTTGAAATAACCGCTCTGTTGAACGAGTTCTGCGAGCACAACTGGAGTTACCGTTCCGTCATCGTTTAAACGCAATGTGACCGTTGATGAGCAACTGCGGCACAGCCAGAAATACTCCGTCGTTGAGACGCTAGCTGAACTGAGAGTCGGATCGTTTTCGAGGCGAAAGAGTCGGCCCTCTCTGAAATACCGAAACGAGGCAGAACACGAGGGATTGCTACACTTGGCGACCATAACGGCCCCTAGCGTCAGAGGAACAATTACAGTTTGCTCCTTTTCTGGAGCAATACGGTGATGGGGGTCACGCATCAGTGTGATCGGATGGGCTGCAGCGATCGCTCTCAATTTGCGCGTCACTCTTCACATCGTACGTGATTTGGAATTTCAGCGTGAACCCGACCGCGTGGCAACCCATAGTTGCCACACATCGAACCGTAAGCAGCCTCTGCCGCATTGCGCGGAACAAGATATGATTGGCTGACTGCTCCTCGCGTTGCGCTTCTCTCGTTCCTGTTCCTTGCCGGCAGATTGCGAGTGGAATTGAATCAACGGCGCAACTCAGTTCCGGGATGCGAATTTGAGTCAGGAAAGCGATGAGCCCGTGAACACCCTGAACGAACTATATTCATCGCTCACTGCACGCCGCCGTTACGAAGTCTGGTTTATTCGTTTGGGGCTCTCGGACGGGGCCGGGGCGTGGTGGTTCCGATATTTGCTGATGAATCCGGGCCGGAACGGTTGCGCTCACGACCCGCGTGGGATGCCCGTCCAGGTCTGGGTCACGTGGTTTCCGCGGGATGGAAAAGCGCAAAGCTTCATTCAAGGATTTCCCTTGGAGGGACTGAGTCTCAGCGCCAGGGGGCAAAATCCATTGCACTTCCAAATCTCCCACAATGAAATCGGCGAAGCCTCCTGCCTAGGAGAATTAGAAGTTGAAGGGCGCACGATCTCGTGGGATTTGCACTATCGTTCCGCATTTCGGGTCACGCTGAGCAACAAGGGTTGGATCGGATTTTCCCGTACACCTCATTCTGACGCCGTATTTTCCGGTCAGATTACCCTGGATGGCCAACGCTTCGAGGGCGCGCCTCTAGGATTCGGAGTGCAAGGACACAATTGTGGATACCGGCATCGCAACTTCTGGACTTGGACGCACGCGCACTTGCCACGCGCCGGCACAAGTCCCAGCGCGTTGGAAGCCCTAGTATACGAAATGCCGTTCGGGTTGCTCTTTCGCAAAGCGGTGCTCTGGCATGACGGGAAGGAACACGAATTCCGGAATCTGCAAGAGATCAGAAGAGATTCAAATGAATTCGTATGGAGTTTCCGCTGTTCCTCGAAGGGCGGATTCCAACTGGAGGCAGCTATCGATGGTGCTGGACCGAGCATCCATCATCTTCCTTACGTTAAGACCGATTGTACGGGCAGCTTTGAAGTGACCAACAACAGCCTGGCGAGAGCGGTACTCGTCCTGAAGCAACCCGGCAGACCCGTCGAAACACTAGAGACCGCTACAGGCGCCGTATTGGAGATGGCCGGCCGCTAGACTCATTTGGAGGATTGCGCCATTGCCAGGCGCTCGGCGACGATGGCGTATGCTGAAGGATTAAATGCCATTCCAATGTGCGTGCCGGGAACTTCGAAGTCGGCTTCAGGATCTTTGGTCCTGCAGTAGCGCCAGTCCACGATGCCGTCATCGCGCGTGTAAATCGCGGTCTCCAGCATCGAGCCGGGAATGTCGCGCCTCAACGAGTCGACAAAATTGCACGTGCAGCGCCCGGTGTAGCAGTCGGGCAGCACTCCTCGTCCATGCTCCTTCAGAATCCGCAGACGAATGGCTTCGGCGGCGTGCAGAATAGGTCGACTGGTAGCTGTGCCGCGAATCGGCGCAGCCAGCGTGATGACCGAAGCGATGTCTCTTGGCCTCTGGCCCGCCACTGATCGTGCGATCACCCCTCCGAGACTGTGACCGATGAGATGAATTCTGCGCCCGGTTTCGTCCAGGGCTCTTTCTATAGTTGCGCTCAGATGGCGCTGCACCAGGAGATTGGGACACTCAGCGTTGATACCGATCCCCGAAAAATAGGGCCGGTATCCGATGCGACCCAGCCAGGCATGGAGTTCCATTAAATAAAGATCAGTACCAAGAAAACCGGGAATAATCACCACCGCAGAATCATCGCCGCGGGGTACGCCAAAACCGTAATAGACGGGAGTTGCGTGCAATAAGAGAATCTCGGCCGCGAACAGCGCTTCCGTCCATGGCGAGATGTCGGCCTGCAGATCGGCCCGATGAGTGTGCATCCGCCCCCCTGTGCGCGATGAACCTGTAGTCTTTTTCTGTTTCTGTTTGCGCTGCAATTTTGTCCTGGGTCTGTCGAGCATTTATACAAATTACGCTGGCGCGCGTAGCCGGGGGGAACTTACCCCCGGAATTATACCCTTCCTTTGCGTTTACGGGTTAGGACTCTTTTTTCTCGCGCGGGCCTTTCGAGCCGAGCTTCCAGTTCCGCTACTCGCCTGCGCAAGGCATCGAGTTCCGGTTCGGCTTCGGCTCGGGGCTGAGATGGTGCCTGCGCGCCTATTAGTTGCTTCATCATGTCCACCGGCGACAGAATGGCCGACTGGACTTCGCCTAACCGGCTCTGCACCGCATCTTGGACCTTCTGATAAGTGTCAAAGGCGGATTTCAAATACCACATCACGAACTCCTGCCGCACCTCGTCGGACGCGACAATAAGCTGGCGCAGCAGTTCGAGCGGCAGGCCTGTGGGCTTTTCCTTCGCATCTTCGGTGATGATTTGTGTAAGCGTGACCCGGGTCAGATCCCGGCCGGTCTTGGCGTCGACTATCTGGACGTCCTTCCCCTCTCGAATGAATCCCGCAATATCGTCCAGATTCACGTACTTGCTGGCAGAGGAGTCGTACAATCTGCGATTCCCATATTTCTTGATAACCACGGGAGCTGGTTTCATGGATGGACTCGCCTCATGCTGCTTCGCACATAATAAAAATATATCTTGACACAACTATCGTCAAGTCGTATATTTAACTCGATGCTGCAATGCAGCAAAATATTGGGAGGTGTCAAATGCCAGCAACCGTAAAGTCCGAATCCCCCCGAACTCATCATGGGGAGTCTTCCTTTGTATCTCTTCTCTCAGGTTGGGCGCAACAGGGAGTCCAGAGCTTCTTTGCTACGCAACGGATCCTCCTGGATCTAGCCATGCGGCAGAATGCAAGCTTAATGCACTCTCTGCGCCAACAACTGTCCGATCCTCAGCATTCCCCGACCGCCCTTCTGGGCGAAGTCACTGCCGAGGGCATGTCGAACTTCATTGAAGGGCAACGCGTCCTTCTTGAACTGGGACAAAAACAGAATGAAATTCTGATGACCGGGGTAAAAGAACGCGTTGGGGAATGGCCTCCGGCGCAGGCAGTTGCCGACCTGCTACAACGCAGCGTGGAGACTTTCATCCACATGCAACAGGAATTCCTGAAAATTGCCGGCAAGCAAACTCATAGCTGGGTGGAAGCCGCCAAGGCAGGGAAGCCGGTCCAGAGCGAGCAACTGGTCGAACTGGCCCGCGAGGCGATGGAAAATTTCGTCAAAGCCCAGAAGCACTTCATGGACGTGATTGCCGAGGAAACAGCCAAGGCCACTGGCGCCAAACACACCAATGGCGACAAGAGAATCAAGAAGACGGAGCTGTCAAAGTTGGCGCGCGAGGCCACGGAGTCGTTCATCGATGCGCAACGGAAGCTAGTTGATGTAGCGGGGCGCCAGATGAACGCCAGCGTCAAAACCGCCGGCAAGACTCTGGATCTCTTACGCCCATTTCCCTTCCTCCCGTTGGCAGAGCTGACCCGGGAAGGCGTGAAGAGCTATGTCGACGCCCAAAAGGAATTGATGGACGTCGTGGTAAAGCCGAATGGCGCGCACAAACCGCACAAGACCGCACATCACGCAAAGCGGTCGCCAAAGAAGCACGCGGCAGCAGCGGCCGCCTAACGGCAGGACCGTAGAAAGCTTCATTCTGAGCGGAGTATGGACCGCAAGAAATGCGGGCCATGCAAAGTCGAAGGACCCCGCACGGCCGGGTGCCCTACACCATGTTCTCTGAGAACCAGCCGGCTTCGCACGTGTGAAACAGCACGGGAATCCTGCAAGGCCGGCAGGCGTAGGCACACGGGGGTGTTTCGGCTCCGCTCAGGATGATCAATCAACCCATTGACAATCCAGGGTGAGTATCGTTCTGGCGGGCTCCCGCCAGCGGATGCTTGTCATCCATCGGGAGGAGCAGATGAAAATTCCACTAACTCCCATCCGTTTCCTGCGCTATGCGCGTGAACAATTTCCGGATAAGGTCGGAGTGGTGTGCGGTGACGAGCGCTTCACCTATGCGCAATTCGCAGACCGCGCCTCGCGCCTCGCCGGCGCCCTCGTCGCCGCAGGGGCAAAGCCCGGTGATCGCATCGCCTTTCTCAGCACCAACTGTCATCGGCTCCTGGAGGCCTACTATGGCGTCTTGGAGGCCGGCTGCATATTGGTGCCCTTAAATATTCGCCTGGGCACGCCGGAACTTACTTTTGTCTTGAATGACGCGCAGGCAAGATTCTTGTTTGTCGAACCCGCTTTCGTGCCCCTGGTGGAGTCGTTCCGTTGCTCCGTCCCCTCCATCGAATTTGCTTTCCTTTTGGATGGTCAACTACAAGCCAGTTGGCTGGCGCCGAACGCCTACGACGATCTCCTGTCAGTTTCCCCACCGTTTCAGTGTGACTTTGCCCAGATTGATGAGGATTCAGTTGCCGAACTCTTTTATACCAGCGGCAGCAGCGACCGCCCGAAAGGCGTGATGCTCACCCATCGTAACGTGTACCTGCACGCGTTATCAGTGATCGCCGCAGGACAGACGTCCACCAGCACTCTGGGGGAAATGTCGTGCAAATCTGTGTTGCTGCACACCATTCCGCTCTTTCACGCGAATGGCTGGGGCATAGCCCACATCATCACTGTCGTTGGCGGCACTCATGTGATGATTCACCACTTTAATCCTGTGGAAGTATTCCGCTTGATCGAGCGGGAACGAGTAAGCAGTTGCGCCGTGGTGCCAACGATGGCGACCGCCCTTGTAAACTCTCCCGCGAGAGCACAGTATGATTTGAGCAGCCTACAAATCATTAACATTGGCGGAGCAGCTTCATCTCCCACGCTGGTGAGAGAAGTTGAGGAGAAGCTGGGATGCACCTGCATCTCCGGATATGGCCTGACTGAGACTTGTCCTACGCTTGCCAAGTCGCCAATGAAATCAGATCTCGCATTCGCAGGAGAGCAACGCTATGCTCGCCAAGCCATGACGGGATTCGCAATTCCCGGGGTGGAGCTTCGAGTGGTCGGCCCCAACGGGGAGGACGTTCCACACGATGGCACCGTCATGGGCGAAATCGTGGCCCGAGGCGACGTTGTCATGGAGGGTTATTGGGGCCAGCCAGATGCCACCGCGGCGGCCATGCTGGGCGGCTGGTTTCACACCGGCGATGTAGCCACTGTGGACCGGTACAACTACCTTCAAATTGTTGACCGCAAAAAAGAGATCATCGTGAGCGGGGGTGAGAACATATCTTCACTGGAAGTGGAAAAAGCGCTGCTCGCTCACCCCGATGTTTACGAAGCGGTCGTAATTCCTGTTCCCGACGAAAAGTGGGGCGAGATACCGAAAGCGCTCGTGGTTTTGAAGCCGGGATCACAAGCTCGCGAACACGACCTTTTAGAGTTCTGCCGATCCCGGCTGTCGCATTACAAATGCCCACGCTCAATCGAGTTTCTCGAAAGCTTGCCCAAGACTGGATCCGGCAAAGTTTTGAAACGAGAGCTGCGGCAAAAGTATGGGACCACGCTGAAAACTGCGGTTACCTAACGTTGAACGAGACTCAATAATCGAGGTGAAATATGGCCACACTTACTGCACCAAGGGCTACGAAGATCTCCGGCGGCAGTTTTCTGATCGAGGATCGCACGCCCGACGAAGTATTCACTCCAGAAGACTTCACCGAACAGCATCTGCTGATCGCGCAAACTGCCGAGGAATTCGCCATCAAAGAAATTGTTCCCAATGCTGAAAAGATGGAACACAAAGATTTCGCGGTCAGCCGTGAGCTGGTCAGGAAGGCTGGGGAACTCGGCCTGAGCGGGGTGGACGTTCCCGAACAGTACGGGGGCATGGAGATGGACAAGGTCACGTCGGCCATCGTTGCCGACCGCCTGGCAAAATACGCCGGCTTCAGCACCACCTGGGGTGCTCACGCCTGCATCGGAACGCTGCCCATTGTTTATTTCGGCACCGAAGAGCAAAAGAAAAAACATCTCCCCGGCCTAGCCAACGGCACAACGGTCGGCGCCTACGCGCTTTCAGAATCGTCTTCCGGCTCCGACGCGCTCAATTGCCGCACCCGGGCGACGCTCTCGGCAGACGGCAAGTACTATCTCCTCAACGGCGAGAAAATGTGGATTACCAACGCCGGCTTCGCCGACCTGTTCATCGTGTTTGCCAAAGTGGACGGAGAGAAATTCACCGCCTTCATCGTCGAACGCAACTTCCCTGGCTTTGCCGTGGGCGCGGAAGAACACAAGATGGGCATCCGCGGCTCCTCCACGTGTCCGCTCATTCTCAATGATTGCAAGGTGCCGGTAGAAAATGTCCTGGGAGAAATCGGCAAAGGACATCACATTGCGTTCAATGTTCTGAATGTAGGCCGGTTCAAGCTGGGCGCAGGCGCTATCGGCGCGGCCCGCAACTCTCTTGAGAGTGCCATCGCCTACGCCAAGCAACGCAAGGCATTCGGCAAAGTCATTGCCGATTTCGGGTTGGTGCGCGAGAAACTGGCCAACATGGCGGCCGGCATTTTCACTGGCGAAGCCATGGCCTACCGCACGGTCGGCATGATTGACGCGGCCACCGAACAACTCGGCGATGCCCATAACGACCCGGCCCAGGCGCGCAAAATATTTGACGAGTACGCCGTCGAGTGCTCGATTCTGAAAGTGTGGGGATCCGAGTTCATCGACTATGTAGTCGATGAAACGGTGCAGATCTACGGTGGATACGGCTTCGTGGAAGAATACCCCGCTGAGCGCGCTTACCGCGATTCCCGCATCAACCGAATCTTCGAAGGCACAAATGAAATCAACCGCCTAGTCATTACCGGCTTTCTGCTGAAACGGGCGATGTCCGGCCAGCTTCCATTGATGGCATCGATCAAGAAGCTGATGGATGAAGTGCTGTCCGGCACCCGAGATGACGGCATGGAGGGCCCGCTGGCGGAAGAGCGGAAGCTAGTGTCGGCGGCCAAGAAGATCGCACTGTTTGCCGCCGGAGTTGCCACTCAGAAATATATGCAGGCGATTCAGGACCAGCAAGAAATCATGGGGGCAATCGCCAACATGACGATTGAAACCTATGCCATGGAATCAGCCGTGCTGCGTGCGCAGAAACTGGCCACCCGCAACGGCGAGGCCAGCGCAGCCAACGCGATTGCGATGACGCGTGTCTATATCGCAGGCGCGCTCGATAAAATCGAAAGCGCCGCAAGAATGGTCATTGCAGCCTCGAGCGAAGGCGACATGCTGCGTTCGCAGATGGCCATCCTGCGCCGTTTGTGCAAGTACGAACCCTTTAACACTGTGGCTCTCCGGCAGACCATCGCACAGAGAGTCATCGAAATCGGCAAATACACGTTGGCATAGCATCGCGAGGAGGAAAGAACTCCACAGCATGGGCAAAACCATCAGTCTCTCGACTTCGCTCCGGTTGCCCAGCTGTGGGGATCACTGGACCGACGAGGGCCTGCCCGCAGCAGTAGCCGACCTCTCTTTTGACAGGCCCCGCGCAGGAGCCTACACTTGTCTGTGAGCGAGTAAGTTGTTGCCACTCTTTCAGATCCCCTGAACTAAGTCAGCCCATCTGAAGCTGTCCCGCCTTAGTTACCCAAACAAGTGAAAGGATTACATCGCGCAAAAATTATGCTTGCGCTTTTTACTTCGCCCTTTCCGCGAACTGGCGGCACTCTGAGGCGCTCCAGCTGGACATTTAGCGGATGGGATTTTGTCGCGTGTACATCCTCAGATGTGACCACATCACAATCAGGCGTGACCGGTGATACCGACGCAGCCCAGCCCCGAGTGATGTACTGAACATGTTATCCGTGACCACGAAACCGTGAGGAAATTCGATGGATTTACGCAAATGGTCAAAATCGAACGCTGATTATGGGCGAGAGCTCTTGCATTCCGGCATCGAGGGAGCGCGTTCTGGTCGAGAAGCATTTCTAGAGGGAGAATCTCTTACTCCATTTCTTAGCGAATCAGTTCGAAGCGCTTTAAAGCCCGCCGCTCTGGGAGCGTGCATCGGTGTGTTGGGCAGCTATCCCGGATCCCGCGAGAAATCTGCAGGCAGAGCATTGGCCTGCGGTTTGCTGGGCGGTGTCATCGGCTTTGGCGCAGGTGTCGTTTGGGAAAGTCGCCGTTTGACTGCAAGTATCACTAGTAGTGCCCTGAGGAACATTGGCAGAGTGCGCGATGAGCACTGGCTGACCAAACATCCCATCGACTACGCATAAAGACCCAGGACGTTGCACCCAGCGCTAAAACGACTGAACTCACGGCCGTGAGAGCTGGAACATAAAAGTCAGCATGCTCCTGATCGGTATGGATTCCGCCAGGTAGGTATAGGGGGCAGCAATGATTACCAGTGAAGTTGTACAGGAACGCGTTCAGATCCCGCTCGCCGCAGAAAGCCTCAGTCAAGAACGGATTGCGTATCTCGAAGGCCTCGTAAGTCAAGCCAGAACTGCCGCCGCCGTCTTTACCCAATTTACCCAGGAGGATGTTGATCGCATCGTCAAGCCGATGGTCCTTGCCGGCCTCGGACAAGCTCACTATCTCGCTCGCCTGGCGGTTGAGGAAACCAAGCTCGGCGTGATGGAAGACAAAGTCCTCAAGAACATGTGCGCCACGGAGTTCACCTACAACTACATCAAAGATAAACGTACCGTTGGCGTCATTCGTGAGTTTCCCGAGCGCAATCTCGTAGAGATGGCTGAACCCATCGGCGTCATCTTCTCGCTCACGCCAATTACGAACCCCACTTCCACCGTGCTCTTCAAATGCATCATGGCCATCAAGACGCGCAATGCGGTCATTTTCAGTCCTCATCCGAACGCCTGGCGTTGCTGCTCCGAGGCCGTGAAGATCATGTACGAGACCGCGTTGAAGCATGGCGCGCCCGAAGGCGTCTTTACCTGCCTCGAATCACACACGCTGCAGGACAATGCCTACCTGATGCGCCACAAAGACGTGGGCCTGATTGATGCCACCGGCGGGCCGGGCGCGGTCAAAGCTGCCTATAGTTCCGGCAAACCAGCCCTGGGCGTAGGTCCGGGCAACACCCCGGTCTATCTGGAAAAAACCGCGGACGTGAGTGTCGCCGTGGTGGATATCATCGTCTCCAAAACCTTCGACAACGGAACCATTTGTGCCTCCGAGCAAACGGTGGTGATCGACGATGAAATTTATGACGTCGTGCTGAAAAAATTTGCGGAACTGGGCGCGCACATCTGCAATGAGAAAGAGGCGGAGCTGCTGGCGTCCACGGTAATCGACCCTGACACTGGATGTATGCAACCCATAGCAGTCGGGCAGAAGGCTACCGACATCGCCCGTCTGGTCGGTCTTTCAGTAAAGCCCGACACCAAACTGTTGATTGCGCCGATTCAAGGCGTAGGCCGCGAATATCCCCTGTCCGTCGAGAAGTTGTTCCCGGTGCTCGCTGTCTATCGCGCGAAATCCACGGGCGAGGCACTCAAAGTATGCGTCGATGTCAATCACGCCGGCGGCCTCGGACATACCGCGGTCATTTTCTCGCGCAACGAAGAGATTATCCGTAAGTTCGGCGAGATGATGAACGCGGGGCGGATCATCGTCAACTCGCCCGGTTCAGTCGGCGCACTGGGCGCGGTTTACAACGATCTGGTACCCACCTTCTCCTTCGGATGCGGCACCGGCGGCGGCAATAGCACTACCGATAACGTAAATATCTATCACTACCTCAACATCAAACGCATGGCTCGGAGGACCCAAGCTCACATGTGGTTCCGAGTTCCCAATCAGATTTATTTCAACCTGAACGCAGTGGAAAATGTGCGCCAGTTCCCATCGCGCTCCACCATCATCGTTACCAATCCGGCCTTAGAGCAAATCGGCCACGTAGACCTTGTACGCCGCTATATTCCGGAGGGAACTCGCGTCCATGTTTCGGTCATTCCCGACGCCGAGCCCGAGGTCAAGGTGATTATGCAAGGAGTGGAGGCGCTCAATTTCTACAAAGCGGATCAGATCATTGCCTTGGGCGGCGGCTCGGTAATTGATGCGGCGAAAATCATGAAACTCAAGTACGAGTCGCCGGACGCCGACCTGGAAGAGCTGGCCGCACCTTTTCTGGATCTGCGCAAGCGCGTGATCCAGTACCCGACCGAAAAACTTAACCGGGCGCGGCTGATCGCCATCTCCACCACCAGCGGAACGGGAAGTGAAGTGACTCCCTTTGCTGTGCTGACGGACAAAGAGCGTGCGCGGAAGGTGACCCTGGCCGACTACTCGCTCACTCCGGACGTGGCCATCGTTGACCCGCAATTTGTTATGTCCATGCCCAAGGGTCTCACCGCCGACACCGGCGTCGACTGCCTCACCCATGCGCTCGAAGCTGCCGTTTCCAGCTACGCCTCGGCTTACACAGACTGCAACGCCATGCAGGCGATCGTAATGGCATTCAAATATCTGCCTATCGCTTTTGAACATCCCGGCGATGAAGAGGCGCGCTGCATGATGCACAACGCCGCTTGCATTGCGGCAATGGCATTTTCCAACGCTTCGGTGGGCGTAAATCACGCGCTGGCGCATGCCTTCGGCGCGCACTTCGGTGTAGCACACGGCCGCGCCAATGCGCTCATGCTGCCACACGTCATTGCGTACAACGCGGCAGTGCCCACTAAGTTTGTCCCCTCGCCGTATCAGAAGGGATATGTCGCCCACAAAAAGTACGCCACGGTCGCGGATTTGTTGGGTCTGGGCGGCCACACGGTTGAAGAGAAGGTGAAGAACCTGGTGGCGGCGACCGAAAAGTTACTTGATCAATTGGGATTTCCACGTTCCATCGCTGAGCTGGGAATCTCGAAGGAAGATTTCCAACGGGCAATGCCGGAACTGACCAAGCTTGCCTTTGATGATCCGTCCTGGCGCTCGAACCCTCGCATGCCACTGATGAGCGAATTAGCCGATTTGTTTTGGAAGGCTTACCACGGGCGTGGCTTGGCGAAAGTCACTAGTGCATCGCAGCAAACCGCGTAGCGGATAGGAGAGCGTATGTCGTTGATGGCGGTGTGGCTCAAGGTTGACGAAGAGCGCGTTGTCCAAGCGTTGCAAGAGGCTGGAGAAAAATTGGATATAGCCGAAGGCGAAGTGATGTTGGATTTCTCCTCCGTGCTTCGGATCGACGTAAGTGGCCTCATGGCGCTGGAGCAGTTCGCCGGCCGAGCTGACGACAAAGGCGTTAGGGTTGCGCTGCGTGGCGTTAACGTCAGCGTCTACAAAGTGCTCAAGCTGGTGAAGCTGACGTCGCGACTATCTTTCGTGAACTGAGATGCGCGACGGCTGGCAATGGTCTGGCAACTAGGTTCGGCAAACGAAGAGCGGTAACTGAACGAGGAGAGCTACAATGCAGAGCCAACAACAAGGGGACCGCCTTTCCTGGGGCGACACGGTTTTCCTCCACCTCGAACGCGAGGGCATGCCCCTCAACGTGGCCTGTGTCTGCGTGTTTGAGGGCAAGATTCCGTTCGACGCTTGCGTCCAGTTTGTCGAGTCGAAGCTGTCCCTGATTCCCCGCTATCTCAAGCGGGTGGTGCCGCCACTCCTTAATATTGGCCTGCCCAGCTGGGAATATGACCCGACCTTTGACATTCGCAGGCACGTCCGCGAAGCCACGCTCAAGCACGGTTCCGACGCAGAGTTGAAGGCGCTTGCGGGAAAGATTCTGAGCACGGTGATGGACCGGCAGCACCCGCTGTGGGACATGACCCTCGTCCATGGGCTGAAGGGTGATCGCAGCGCGTTTATCTTCCGCCTGCACCATTGCCTCGCCGATGGCATCGCCGGCGTAGGGATAATGAACGCGGTCATGGACGCGAGTCCCGTGGCGCCTCGTCTGCCCAAACGAAAACTTCGGCTGCAAGTTCCACCGCCTCCGGACGTCTTGGCGTCGATAACCAACGGCTGCATCGATTCCTACTCTGAGTTGGTCAAACGAATTCTCGATGCGCTGGCGGACGTATCGAGCATGGCGGAACGCGCCGTCGCAAACGGTGCCAGCCCGGGCACAGACGAGTTCACTCTGATTCCGGAACTCACTGTATCCACACAGCGCCTGCGCTTCAACGTTCTCTACCGCGGGCCCCAAAAAGTCGCCTGGGCTGAAGTTCCCCTGGCAGAAGTCAAAGCCATACGGCACAGTTGCGGGACGAGCGTGAATGACGTCATCCTCGCGCTGGTGACGTCGACCATCCGGCGCTACCTCGAACTCCACGGCGACCGGGTTAAGGGGCGGCAGCTTCGCATAATGGTTCCAGTCAATCTGCGCGGCACCGACGGTCCCGGTAGCTTAGGGAACCGCATCTCTCTGGTTCCGGTCAGCATTCCACTGGATATTCGCAACCCCCGGAAGCTGCTGGCGGTCGTCCATAAGAGAACTGAACTTCTCAAACGTGCCCACACTGCCGAATTAGTGAGCCTGGCCGGCGGTTTGCTAGGCATGTTCCCGAACTCCGCGCAGGCGCTTGCTGGCCACATCATCAGCCGGTTGCCCTTTACGCCTTTCAACATGGTCTGCACCAACGTGCCGGGACCGCAACAGCCGCTGTATCTGCTCGGCCACAAGATGCTGCACTGCTATCCCTACGTTCCGGTCGGCGGAGAAATGGCACTCAACTGCGCCATCCTGACCTACAACGGCACGGCGTATTTCGGATTCAGCGGATGTTCGCACGCCGCACCGGATCTGCGGCGTTTGGAAACTTTTCTGCAATCGAGCTTCACAGAATTGCGCGAAGCCGCCGGGGTCACGCCGCCGCCAAAGGAAGAGAAAAAGAAAGTGAAGAGGGCACAAGCGAAGGACAAAGCGAAAATCACATCGACACCGGCTGCGGCGCTGCCGGCGGAGCCCGTGCAAGTTTCCATTCCGCTGCGACCGCTCGCTTCAGTCGAATCAACAATAGCAGCAGGCCCCCCAGTTAAGGAGGATCAAGTCTTAACGCGATTAATCGCCTAGAAATTGCCAAACGGAGGAGAGAACGTGCAAGGCATCCAGTCAGCTGTACAGGTAACACCTTGGTTGGTCTCGGGGCGAGAACTGTTCCTGATCATTCATATTCTGGGTGTCCTATGTTTTGCCTATATCGTGGCCAAGCGCCTGGTTCCGCTCGTTCGGGCCCAAAGTGATTTGCGCTTCGATCATCCATTGGTGCGGCTGGGAAGAGTCCTGAAATTCTGGCTGGGCCAGTGGAAGCATCCGCGCTACAAGACCGCAGGAACCATTCACATTCTCATTTTTGCGGGCTTCATCCTCCTCGCGATGCGCGCCTTCACCGTGCTGATTGTCGGCGTCTCCGAGAATTTCGTCATGCCCGGCCTTTCGGGAAGAGCCGGTGAAATCTACAACACAATCACGGATTACGCCGCTACGATTGTTTTTCTCTGCATGGTGATCGCCGTGATTCGCCGCCTGGTTTTCAAACCGGCACGCTATGCGGTACCGGCAAAGTTCGGCAAAGCTCACACCGCTGACGCCATCTTCCTTCTAGCCCTGATCGCAATCCTGATGGTAGCTGACAGCCTTTTCGCTGCCGCTAAGGCCGCCGCCCAGTCGCAGCAAGGCCAACCGCTTGAAGTGCTGGCAGTATTTTCGCTCCCATGGATATTGCAGAGTGTTCTTGCTTCCACTGCGTTGCCCACCCTCGGCAGGATCTACTTCGGCGCTTATCTGCTCCATGAGGTGACTTTCTATTTCCTGCTCTGCTATCGGCCCTTTGGAATCCAGTTCCATGTGGAAACCTCCCTCTTCAATGTTTATTTCGCAAAGTTGGATCGGGAGATTCTGAAGCCGGTGCGATGGGGTGTCAGCGAGGAGCATCTGGATCAGGTGAAATCTTTTGGAGTAAAAACGTTCGAAGATTTCACCTGGAAGCACATGCTCGATTTCTATTCCTGCGCCGACTGCGGGCGGTGTTCCGACAATTGTCCGGCCAATGCGGTGGGAAGGCCGTTGTCGCCGCGATTTATAACCATCAAGGCAAGAGACTACGCGTTCCAGCACTATCCCGTTCTTGGGCGCGCGAACAACGGCACACCGTTGGTCGGCAGCAAAGAGTCCGGCAGCATTTATTCCGAGGATGAAATCTGGTCCTGCACAACTTGCGGTGCTTGCGAAGAAGAATGCCCGCTCCTGGTCGAGTACATCGACAAGATCGTGGATTTGCGCCGGGGCCTGATCGATCACGGCAATGTGCCTCAGTCCCTGCAGAAGCCGCTGAAGGCGCTCGAGAGCCGGGGCAATCCCTACGGCAAGATGGAGAAGAAAAAAGCCGACTGGACCAAGGCCAAAGAATTCCAGCAAACCTGCAACGTCAAAATAGTGGACGGCAAAAACGGCGCGGAGACTTTGTATTTCGTCGACAGTATCACTTCCTTCGATGACCGCATGCAATCGATCGGCCGGGCAACAGCGAAGATCCTCAACCACGTCGGCGAGAATTTCGGAATCCTCGGCGCCGCCGAAAAAGACAGCGGCCACGAAGTCCGTCGCTTTGGCGAAGAAACGTTGTTCATGGCCTTGCGGGATCACAATGTAGAAGCCATCAAAGCGTCCGGGGTAAGGCGAATTGTCACCGCCGACCCGCACGCCTTCAACGCACTGAAACACGATTACAAAGACCTGCCCCCGGTCGAGCATATAAGCCAGGTGATCGCCAAAGAAGTGAAAGCCGGCAACATCAAGTTCAATCCTGTAGAAAACGCTGACATTGTTTACGCCTACCACGATCCCTGCTACCTGGGGCGGCACAACCAGATTTACGACGATCCTCGCGATGTGCTCGATGCGATCCCAGGTTTGAAGCGAGTCGAAATGAAACGTTCCCGCGACCGTTCGTTCTGTTGCGGTGGTGGCGGCCTGATGCTCTTCTACGAACCCAAAGAAGATCAGCGCATGGGCGTAAAGCGAGTGCAGATGGCCGCTGAGGCCGGGGCCAATGTAATTGTGACGGCCTGCCCGTTCTGCATGGTGAATATAGAAGATGCGATCAAGGTTGCAGGCATGGAAGGAAAAATGACCGCCATCGATCTGGCGGAGCTGGTGGACCAACAAATCGCACGTGGAGTCGACGTAAGTGACAGCTTGTTGAACAGCACAATTTCTTGTCAACCCGAGCTAAGCGAGGGATCTGCAGTGCTGGCGAATTCCAGTAAGACTCCAGATTCCCCGCTACGCTCGGAATGACAATGGCCGACCCGGAGGATGAATATGGAAATTCTAGTTTGCGTACGAAGGGTGCCCGATACGTCGGAAAACGAGATTGAACTAAACAGTGCCGGAAACGATATCGAACGGGACGATTTGGTCTATTCGATCAATGAACCGGATAACTATGCGGTCGAAGAGGCCCTTCAAATCGCCTCGCGGGTCGGTGGAAACGTCACCGTCGCCACGGTTGGTGGCGAAGATGACGAGGAAGTCCTACGCCGGGAAATGGCCATGGGCGCGAACCATGGCGTGCTGATCACTGACGAAGCCTTCAGCGGATCGGACGGCAGAGGCATCGCTACCATCCTGAAAGCCTACGTGCAAAAGGGAAGCTACGACCTCATCCTAACTGGTGTCCAGGCCGAGGACGGTGGTGCTCAAGTCGGTGGAATGCTGGCCGCGCTGCTCGACTATCCGTTTGCTTCGCTGGTCACTTCCATTGAAGTCCTGGACGGCAAAAAACTGAAGATCAGCCGCGAAATCGAAGGCGGAAACAAAGAGATCAGCGAGATCGATCTGCCGTGTGTGCTCTCGATTCAAACCGGAATCAATGAGCCTCGCTATGTCGGCATGAAAGGCATTCGACAAGTAGCCTCGATCCCAATCCCAACTTTCGGAGTCTCCAACCTTGGGTTGGACCCAAGTGCCGTAGGAGCCGCTGCCGCAAAAGTGAAAAGGGTGGACTACTTTGTCCCCGCACTGGGCAAGGGAGCGGAAATTCTGCACGGCAGCCGGGAAGAGAACATCGACAGAGTTCTGGAGTTAGTGGCAGCCAAAGGAGGGCTGAAATAATGGCGCGCATTTTCACTTACATCGTACATAAAGCTGGCGTGGTCGACGATTCCGCCTTCGAACTGGCAGCCGCTGCGCGAAAGATCGACCCCACGGCGTCCCCAACAGCCATTCTCGCCGGCTGGGGCACTGGTCTCGATGCCGCGTGCAGTGCTCTCGGCGCTTCCTATCCTGAAATTTGGAAAATCGCAAACGAAGCTTTTGCCTACCCCAATGCCGAACTAATAAGGAAGGCCCTGGTCAAGATCCTGCCCAGCAACAGCATCGTCTTAATTGCCCATGAGCATTTCGGAATCGATCTGGCGCCAGGTCTTTCCATCAAGGTGAACTCAGCATTCGTCTCTGACGTTCTGGACATCGCCGGAGTTGAAGGCAGCCTCAAAGCGGTCCGCCAGGAATTCGGCGGACAAGTGAGCGCTCACGTTCGGTGTGACATTTCATCGGGCGCGGTGATCACGATTCGTCCGGGTGCATTCAAAGCGCTGCCAAGTACCCCCGTGAGCGGAACCGTCGTCGATAAATCTGCTGATGTTGGCGCGCTTACTGCAGGACGGCGTTATCTAGAGACGGTCGAAGCCGAGGCGGGCGATGTCGATATCACCAAGCACAACATTCTGGTTTCTATCGGCCGCGGCATTCAGGAAAAAGACAATGTGGCCATTGCACAAGAACTCGCTGATGCCCTAGGCGCTGCGGTGAGTTGTTCAAGACCCGTAGTCGATGCCAAGTGGATGGAAAAATCGCGTCAAGTGGGTTCATCGGGAAAAACTGTCAAGCCCAAGGTCTATATTGCATGCGGCATCAGTGGCGCCTGCCAGCATTTGGCCGGCATAAAAGGTAGTCCGTTCCTGATCGCCATTAACAAGAATCCCAAAGCTCCAATATTCCAGGTTGCGGATGTCGGAATTGTCGATGACCTCCTGGAGTTTTTGCCGGAGTTGACCAATAAAATTCGCGAACTGCGCCGCGCCGCATAACAAAGAGAGGAACCGTCATGATCACAAGTAAAACCCTGAAACTAAGTTTGAAGTCGCTGAAGGACTTCGCCAAGAAACGCCTGCCCGACGAGGTGCTCCGAGACCTCGACGATAAAGACGAGTGTCCGCTGGAAATCGTCCGCCACATGTGCAGCCCGGACAAGCTGGGCATTCAACTCCTGTTCATCCCCGAGGAGTTCGGAGGGATGGGCGGGGGCGCGTTCGATGTGTACTGCGTCTGCGAAGAGATGGCGCGCATCGATCTGGGCGTTGCTACGGCCGTGCTGGCCACATTCCTCGGCAGCGATCCGATCACCGTCGGCGCCACTCCGCAGCAAAAGAAAATCTGGCTGACGCGCATCGCAGAAGAGGGATTGTTATTCGCCTACGGCGCCACAGAACCAGAAGCCGGCAGCGATTTGGGAGCACTTCGCACTACGGCGGACCCGGTCATCGAAAACGGCCGCACCGTCGGCTACAAAATCACCGGCAACAAGCAATGGATCAGCAATGGCGGAATCGCCGATGCCTACACCATTCTAGCTAGCACTCCCGCCGGTCCCAGTTGGTTCGTCGTGGAAAAAGGAGCGAAGGGTTTCACCCATGACGAGCCCGAAGACAAACATGGCATCCGCCTCAGCAACACCGCAGCTCTGGCGTTAGATAACGTCTATGTCGACGCCGACCGGCTGCTCGGCGGCGTGGAAGGCCAGGGACTCAATCAGGCGCAGGCCGTATTCGGCTACACGCGCCTCATGGTCGCAGCGTTTGGCCTTGGTGGCGGCTGGGCCGCACTCGATCGGGCCATTCCATATTCCACCAAACGTATTCAGGCCGGCGCCCCGCTTTCAGAAAAGCAGGGATACACCCACAAGCTGATCGTGCCCAACGTAGCGCGACTGGAAGCAGCCCGCTCCTACATCGAAGAAACCGCTGAGCGTATCGACGCCGGAGTCGAAGGCAGCTTGAATACCGAGGGCGCCATCGCGAAGTACATGGCGACCGAGGCCGGGAATGCAGCCGCCGAGGCCAGCATTCAGGCGCTGGGTGGCTACGGCTACACGCATGAATACATGGTGGAGAAAATCAGCCGCGACGTTCGCATCACCACCATTTACGAAGGCACCTCCGAGATCATGGAGATGACCATCAGCCGCGACCGCTGGCAGTCGCACCTGAAGACGCGCGGACAGCACTATCACGAGCGAGCCCGAGAATTCGAAGCGTTGCACGCCCGCCACGCGAACGTGGGCGCTGATATAGCGGCGCTAGCTCTGCACGCCTTGGGCGAGGTCATGGAAAAAGCGCGGGTGGCGCGCCTGACCCGCTATCAGCATATTCTCCTGCGCCTGGGTGAGTTGATCGCTTATGCCGAGTGCGCGGGTAGTTTGTCCCGTCGCGCCGCCCTTTTGGCAGACGGCAAGCTAAACGAAAAAGCTAACCGGCGCTTCGACGTGACGGCTCTAGCTGCAATCAGCCGAGTCTTCGCCCGCGATGCCGCGCTTAAGGTGGCCGAGGAAGGTTTGCGCTGGGTCATCGGAGCCGGAGGCATCACCGATGCCGAGATCGCCGGGTTTGAAACGAGTTTGGGATTGCCCGCAATTCACCGCGCGCAGTTAGGCCTCATTTCGGATTTGGATTACATAGCAGACGTACTGTACGGCCGCGCGTCCAAGCGCTTGGAAGCGGCCGCATAGCTTTAACGATCGACCATATTCGACCTTATATAGGAGTACCGTCATGGAAAACACTTCCTATCGTGCCATAGCAATTGTTGGAGTTGGGGCCGTTTTACCGGATGCTCCGAATGTACCGGCATTCTGGAAAAACGTGAAGGACGGCCGCTACAGCATCAGCGAGGTCAAGCCCGACCGCTGGGACCCGGCGCTTTACTACGATCCCGATCACAAAGCCCCGGACAAGACTTACTCAAAAATCGGCGGCTGGGTGCGTGAGCATGTGTGGGATCCCATGAAGTGGCGTCTGCCTCTCCCGCCGCGCGTCGTCGATGCCATGGATGTGTCGCAAAAATGGGCTATCGCCTGCACTCGCGAAGCGTTAGAAGACTATGGCTATCCCCAGCGGCCGCTGAACACCGATCGCACGGCTGTGATCCTGGGCAATGCCATAGGGGGCGAAAAACACTATTTCACCGTGGCGCGCGTGCTCTTTCCCGAATTCGCGCGCGAACTGGCCGAATCTGCCAGTTTCGCCGCGTTGCCAGAAGCCGTCCGCCGCGACATTACCGACCAATTCCATGAGCGAATGGGAAAACTCTTTCCTGAAATTACGGAAGATTGCATGCCTGGGGAATTGTCCAACTGCATTGCCGGCCGCATTGCGAACGTCTTCAATTTCCATGGCCCAAACTATGTTTGTGATGCCGCTTGCGCCTCCGCCATGGCAGCGATCAGTTCCGCGACGGAAGGACTGGTTCAACATCATTACGACGTGGCAGTCGCCGGCGGCCTTGACCGCAACATGGGCGCCTCGAGCTTCGTAAAGTTCTGCAAGATCGGTGCGCTCTCGGCGACCGGAACTCGTCCCTATGCCGAAGGAGCCGACGGCTTCGTCATGGGCGAAGGCGCCGCGATCTTTCTGCTCAAGCGTCTTGCCGATGCCGAACGGGATCAGGACAAGATTTACGCCGTGCTGCGCGGAATGGGCGCATCGAGCGATGGCAAAGGGAAGGGAATCACTGCGCCCAATCCGAGCGGCCAAAAACTTGCTGTCGAGCGCGCCTGGCAGAATGCCGGATTATCGCCCGCTACCGTGACGTTGATTGAGGGTCATGGCACATCCACCGCCGTGGGCGACCTCGTCGAAGCCCAGAGCATGATTGATGTGCTCGGGAGTTCTCAACTTCCTTCGCATTCGGTGGCGCTTGGTTCGGTCAAGTCGAACCTTGGGCACCTCAAGGGAGCAGCTGGCGCTGCCGGACTATTGAAAACCGTTCTGGCGCTTCGGGATAAGGTTCTGCCACCCAGCGTGCATTGCGAACACCCCAATCCGGACATTGATTTTGCTCACTCTCCGCTCTACGTCAATACCGAATTGAAACCGTGGACCATGCCAGCCGATGGCGTGCGCCGGGCTGGCCTGAGCGCTTTTGGTTTTGGCGGCACCAACTTCCACGCCGTGCTCGAAGAATACATTCCCCACAGGCTGAACGGAAACGGCAACGGCAAGCAGTCAGTGGCTGTCAGTGAGCCACCGGCGACAGTGAAAGAGTCGATTATGAATCCCCAAGATGTTTCCCGCACTTCTAACGCTTCTTCTTATAAGGCTCCGTTACGCGGAGCACTGGTAATCGGCGCCGCTTCGGAAGCTGCGCTCATCGAGCGTTTGCGCGCAGTGGAGAAAGACGCCAAAGAGGGCAAGGCACCCGCGCCAACCGCACCAGTCGAATCGGACTTAAGAGCGCCTGAGCGCGTGACCATCGACTACTCCAACGCCAACGAACTGGCGAACAAAGCTGGCAGCGCACTCAAAGCGCTGGCGGCTAATCAGCCGGCGATGTGGAAAGCTCTGCGGGCCCAGGGCATATTCCGAGGCCGCGGTCCGGTTCCCAAGGTGGCGTTCCTCTACACCGGTCAAGGCTCCCAGTACGCGAACATGCTAAAGCTGCTCCGAGCCTCGGAGCCCATCGTAACCGAAACCTTTGCCGAAGCCGATCGCATCATGACGCCCTTGCTCGGCAAGCCGCTCACCGAATACATCTTCGTTGACCACGACGACGCCGACGCGGTCGCCAAGGCCGAAGAAGATCTGCGCCAAACCGAGATTACTCAACCCGCTGTGCTCGCTATCGACCTCGCACTGACCCGGCTCCTGGCCGCTTACGGCATCGAACCTGACTTCACAATGGGACACAGCCTGGGCGAATACGGAGCATTAGTCGCAGCGGGTGGCCTACCCTTTACTGACTCGCTCGAAGCCGTCAGCGCTCGCGGCCGCGGAATGACCCAGGTGGCGATGGACGACAACGGCCGCATGGCCGCTGTGTTTGCCCCACTCGAAGAAGTTGAGCGCATCCTGAAGACAATCGATGGTTACGTCGTGATCGCCAATGTCAACAGTAACCATCAGGCGGTCATCGGCGGCGCCAGCAAGCCCGTCGAGCAGGCCATGGAGGCTTTCCAAAAAGCTGGCTATGACGTGGCCGCCATACCCGTTAGCCACGCCTTCCACACAACGATTGTGGCTGGAGCCAGCAAGCCCTTGCGCGAAGTTCTGCAGCGGCTGCATCTGCAATCGCCATGTCTGCCAATCGTCGCCAACACCAACGGCGAATTTTATCCCACGGGCCCCGACGTCGTGCCTAAGATGCTCGACATTCTCACCCAGCAGGTTGCTTCTCCTGTGCAATTCGTAAAGGGCTTGCGCACGCTGTACGATGCCGGCGCTCGCATGTTTGTTGAAGTCGGACCGAAGAAGGCCTTGCAGGGATTTGCCGAAGATGTACTCGGCGGCGACAGCGACGTGGTTTCGTTGTTCACCAATCATCCAAAAGTCGGCGATATCGTCGCCTTCAACCAGGCGCTGTGCGGTCTTTATGCGGCAGGACTCGGCCGCGGAACCGCGGCGGAAACCTTAAGTGAGCAACCGGTGACTGTTGTCACGGCGGTGTCATCTGCGACACCAGTTTCCTCGCCTGCGGAATCGCCTACAACAATTCCGGTGTCCGCGTCCGCGACAGTCGCCTCCACAGCGATGAATTCCTCAGCCTCAGTTGCGTCGCCAAACGGCGATCACTACAACAAACTTGGCCGCTTTTTCGCCGATGTTCTCGATCGCGGCTACGAGATCTATCGCGGCCAGAAGCACGTCTCCAACGGCGCCCCAGTGGTCATTACAGGAGCGGCATTAGGCCTGCCCGGCACCGAGCACGTCTTCGACGATGCCAACATCGCCCGCATTCTGCAGGGGGAGCAGTTCATCAATTTGATCCCCGCACCCTTCCGTCAGGCCATGCTCGACAAACACATTACGCGCCTGGTGAAAAGCGAGAGCGGGGAAGCCAGGTTTGAGACCCTCACCGATGTCGCGGACGTCATCAAACTGGCGGGCCGCGGAGGCGCTTTTAATCTGGAAGAAGAATTCGGAATTTCCGCCGAACGTGTGGGCGCTCTCGACATTGTCACCCAGTTAGCCATCGCCGCGGGACTCGACGCTTTACGTGACGCCGGCATCCCGCTGGTTATGCGCTACAAAACCACCACCAAAGGCACGCAATTACCAGAACGCTGGGGATTGCCAGACGCACTACGTGATGATACCGGCGTGATTTTTGCTTCCGCGTTCCCGGGGCTAGACGCGTTCGCGGATGAGATGGCGCGCTACTATGCGGACCACGAACGCCGTGAGCAGTTAGCCACGTTTGAAAGCCTGCTCGCCAGTGCGGTTGAAGGAAACGGTCATTCCGCTCTGGTGCAAGAACTAACGCGGCGCATCAACGAGATTCGTGCCGCTATCGCCAAAGAACCGTACGTCTTCAACCGGCGCTTCCTGCTCCGCGTCTTGTCCATGGGACACTCGCAGTTCGCCGAATTCATCGGTGCCCGCGGTCCCAACACGCAAGTCAACTCTGCCTGCGCAAGCACTACGCAGGCGGTGTCGCTGGCGCAGGACTGGATCCACGCCGGGCGATGCAACCGGGTTATCGTCGTCTCGGCTGACGACGTCACCTCCGACCATCTGATTGAGTGGATGGGCGCGGGCTTCCTGGCCACTGGAGCCGCAGCCACCGACGAAGTGGTTGCAGATGCCGCCATTCCCTTCGACCGCCGGCGCCACGGCATGCTTATCGGCATGGGTGCCGCGGCCCTGGTAGTAGAAAGCGCCGACGCCGCGCGTGCCCGCGGCATACAACCGATCTGCGAAGTGCTGTCCACCACGACGAATAACAGCGCCTTCCACGGCACTCGTCTCGATGTCCAGCATATCGGCCAAGTCATGGAGACCCTGGTAGCCAACGCGGAAGCGCAGAGCGGCATTTCGCGTCGCCAGATCGCATCCCAGACAGTTTTCGTTTCCCATGAAACCTACACACCGGCGCGCGGCGGCAGCGCCTCCGCCGAGATTCACGCCCTGCGCCGCGTTTTCGGCGACGTCGCGGATCGCATCGTGATCGCCAATACCAAAGGTTTCACTGGTCACGCCATGGGCACCGGCATCGAAGATGTCGTTGCCGTCAAAGCGCTCGAAACCGGCTGCGTCCCCCCGGTCGCCAACTTTAAGGAAGTTGATCCGGAGTTGGGACAGTTGAACCTGTCCAAAGGTGGTTCCTATCCGGTTGAGTACGCCATCCACCTGGGAGCTGGCTTCGGTTCGCAGATCAGCATGATGCTCCTGCATTGGGTGAAAACGAAAGATGGGATTCGTCGCAGCCCGAACGCTCTGGGCTATGCCTACCGCATTGCAGATGAAACTGCCTGGAGCGCCTGGCTCAGTAAACTTGCAGGTCGTCCGACCGCCGATCTGGAAGTGGTCCGCCGCACACTGCGGGTGCCGGATCAAGCGTCGAAAGCGCGAGCCGCCGAAGTTGCTCGGGCGTCGCACCCGGCGCACGCCCCCAAACCCGTCGTGCAAGCACCACCCCCGGTAGCGCCGGTCCTGTATGTGAAGCCGGAGCCAAAGCCCGTGCTGAACAAGGCGGCCCAACCTAAGGTGGAAGTTCCAGTTGCTGTGGTCGTTCCTTCCGCACCGCCAAAACCGGTGGCGAAAGGAGATCCGGTGAAAGAGAAAGTGCTAGCCTTGGTAGCCGAGAAAACCGGTTATCCGGTTGACATGCTCGATCTGGATCTCGATCTCGAAGCAGATCTGGGCGTCGACACAGTCAAACAAGCGGAGGTCTTTGCCTCCATCCGCGAAGCTTACAACATCCCTCGCGATGAGAACCGCAAGCTGCGCGACTATCCAACCTTGGCGCACGTCATTCGTTTCGTGTATGAGAAACGGCCAAACCTCCTTGCAACACCCGCGGCAATAAAAGAAGAAGTTAAACAGGCGCCGCCGAAAATCGCTGTCGTCGCTGAGAAACCAGCACCGGCTGCCGCATTTACGCAAGCCGCCACTGGCGAGGCCGTCAAAGAACGCATTCTTGCCCTGGTGGTTGAGAAGACGGGCTATCCGAAAGATATGCTGGACTTGGATCTCGATCTCGAAGCCGATCTCGGTGTCGACACCGTGAAACAAGCAGAAATGTTTGCGGCCATCCGCGAGATCTACAGCATTCCCCGCGACGAAAACCGCAAACTCCGCGACTATCCCACATTAGCGCACGTCATCCGGTTCGTTTTTGAGAAACGCCCTGACCTGGCCGGAACCGCTCCGACCTCGACGGCGCCGCCGATCAAGGAGGAAATCAAGCCCGCGTCAGCGACGCCTGCGCCGATTCCCGCGAAACAGGATGTCGGCGAGGCGGTCAAGGACCGCGTCCTTGCACTCGTTGTGGAGAAGACCGGCTATCCGAAAGACATGCTGGACTTGGATCTCGATCTCGAAGCCGATCTCGGTGTCGACACCGTGAAACAAGCGGAGATGTTCGCAGCCATCCGCGAGATCTACAGCATCCCGCGTGACGAGAACCGAAAGTTGCGTGATTACCCAACCCTGGCGCACGTCATCCGCTTCGTTTTTGAGAAGCGTCCAGACTTGGCGCAGCCGACGTCAACGTCGGCTCAAGCCGCTGCCACGCCAACCGTTCCGCAGGAAGGCAAGCACAGCACTGAACCGACTCTTGCAGCTATCCCCGCGAAGGCCACTGCCGGCGATTCCGTGGAGGATCGCGTCTTGGCTCTGGTCGTAGAGAAGACCGGCTATCCGAAAGACATGCTGGACTTGGACCTCGATCTCGAAGCGGACCTCGGCGTCGATACTGTCAAACAGGCCGAAATGTTCGCCGCCATTCGCGAGATCTACAACATCCCCCGCGACGAGAACCGCAAACTGCGCGACTATCCCACGCTGGCGCACGTGATCCGTTTCGTCTTTGAGAAGCGCCCCGACCTGGCCGCAACGCCTGCAGTTTCACCTGCGCCAACCTTCACC
Organism: uncultured Acidobacteriota bacterium; assembly: GCA_963696635.1. Lineage (GTDB taxonomy): Bacteria > Acidobacteriota > Terriglobia > Terriglobales > Acidobacteriaceae > JABDBE01. The sequence goes on along the minus strand of CAVOKX010000008.1, from coordinate 189,912 downwards.
GAACTAAGTGTGCCTATTCCGTCTCCAGTCGTAGCCCAAGCAGCAACGGACGATGCCATCAGGCAGAAGGTGCTGGACATCGTGGCCGAAAAGTCAGGCTACCCCAAAGATATGTTGGACCTGGATCTCGATCTCGAAGCCGACCTCGGCATTGACACCGTCAAACAAGCGGAAATGTTCGCGGCGGTGCGAGCTGCGTACAACATTCCGCGGGATGAAAACCTCAAGCTACGCAACTTCCCAACGTTAGCCCACGTAATAAAGTTCGCTCACGACCGGCAGCCCGGCATTCCCAAAGCGTCCGCACTAAGCTCCGCGGCCGCAAAAGAGGAACCAGAACCCGTACAGAAAAAACCGCCAGTGTCTGCATCTTCAGATTCGAAGCCGACTACTGCGCGTCCGGCCGCCAGTTTCGATGCCGCCAATCGCATTCCACGCCGCGTGCCTGTGCCTAACCTGCGCCCGCCGCTTGCCATCTGCAAGCCCACCGGCGTGACGCTAGGATCCGGTTGTCGGGTGGTCATTATGCCCGACAAGTCTGGCGTAGCAGACGCGCTGGCAAAACAGCTGCAGACGATCGGCGTTGAAGTTCTCCTCATCGACCCTACACACGCAGCTGACGCACTAGCTAACACCCTCAAGAGTTGGCTAGCCGCAGGCCCGGTGCAAGGAGTCTACTGGCTGCCCGCTCTGGACAACGAGGGAGACCTCAACGCAATGAACCTCACCAGCTGGCACGAAGCCCTGCGAGTGCGCGTCAAATCGTTCTATGCCACCATGCGCATTCTGTACGAGCAGGTCGCGGCGCCAGGCACATTCCTCGTCTCTGCGACGCGACTCGGCGGACAGCACGGCTACGACGAAGCCGGCGCGTTAGCGCCATTAGGCGGCGCAGTCGCAGGCTTCACCAAAACCTATAAGCGAGAGCGGACGGACGCTCTGGTCAAAGCAGTTGACTTCGAAGCGCAACGAAACCCATCCGAGGTCGCCGACATCCTGATTCAGGAAACCCTGCGCGATCCCGGCGCAGTCGAAATCGGCTATAAAGAAGGACTACGTTGGACAATCGGACTGGAAGAACACCCCGCAGCCGATGGCAAGCCCGGTCTAGTGCTCGACAGTAACACCGTGTTCGTTGTCACTGGAGCGGCCGGAAGCATCGTATCCGCCATTACCGCCGATTTGGCGACCGCCTCCGGAGGCACGTTCTACTTGCTCGATCTGGTCCCCGAGCCTGATCCGGCAAATCCCGATCTAAAACGCTTTGTCACCGACAAGGATGGTCTCAAGCGTGATCTCTTCGCACGCATCCAGGCCCGCGGTGAGCGCGCTACTCCAGCCCTGGTTGAAAGGGAGCTGGCAGCTCTGGAGCGAGCCCAAGCCGCCTGCCAAGCCATCGAGGCTGTGCGAGACGCCGGCGGCACGGCCCAATACTTCAGCGTCAACCTCACCGACGCAGAGGCTGTAACCAAAATCATCGACCAAGTGCGCCAACGCAGCGGTCGGATCGATGTGCTCCTGCACGCCGCTGGCACCGAGCGCAGTCACTTTTTACCCGACAAAGATGCGCGTGAGTTCGATCTTGTCTTCGATGTCAAAAGTGACGGCTGGTTCAATCTCCTGCACGCCATCGGCGACATGCCGCTCGGCGCAACGGTAGCGTTTAGTTCGATTGCCGGACGCTTCGGCAATGCGGGACAAACCGATTACAGCGCAGCCAACGACCTGTTGTGCAAGATCACCTCAAGCTTCCGCACCACCCGGACGTCAACGCGCGGCATCGTCATCGACTGGACCGCATGGGGCGGCATCGGCATGGCCACCCGGGGCTCCATCCCCAAGATGATGGAACTGGCCGGCATCGATATGCTGTCGCCAGAAGCGGGGATTCCTTTAATTCGCCGCGAACTGACAACTGGAGGCTCGCGCGGCGAAATCGTCGTCGCCCAACGACTCGGTGTCATGCTGAATGAGTGGGATGCCAGCGGGGGACTTGATATATCAGCCGCGGAAGCTACGACACGATCCGCACCAGGACCAATCATCGGCAAGCTCGCAACCATCGGCTTGCACAGCGGTCTCAAAATCGAGACCACCCTAGACCCTGCGATTCAACCATTTCTCCACGATCATCAAATTAACGGCACGCCGGTGCTGCCCGGAGTTATGGGCATCGAGGCCTTTGCCGAAGCCGCGCTGTGCCTACTTCCCGGCTGGCACATCGAAGCCATCGAAGACGTAAATTTCCTGGCGCCGTTCAAGTTTTATCGGAAGGAACCACGCACAGTAACGGTCGAAGCGGTGATTCGCCCCGACCGCGATACCCTGCTGGCAGCCTCCCGCCTGACTGGCCAACGTTCGCTCCCGAACCAGGCCGAGCCACAAGTTACAACCCACTTCACCGCCCAGGTAAGACTGACCAGACAGACGCCTAAAGCGGTGACCGTGCCCGCGCTAGGCACGCCGATAGGACACATCATCGAATCCGCCGAGATCTATCCACTCTACTTCCACGGACCCGCATACCAGGTTGTGGAGCGAGCTTGGTGGGACGGACACCGGATTGTTGGCCTCATGGCGAAAGGCTTGTCCCCAAACCATCTGCCCTCCGAGTTGCCGACCCTGATGACCCCGCGTCTCATCGAACTTTGCTTCCAGACCGCCGGGCTCTGGGAAATGGGCACGCAAGGCCGCATGGGCCTGCCACTGCACATTGATCGGGTTTCATCATTATTAATACCGGAGTCGGTCGACACTCGTTTGTACGCCGTGATTACGTCCAACCCCGCTCGCGGCAGCTTCGACGCGCAGGTTACGGATACGAAAGGGAACTGCTATCTGCGTCTTAACGGCTACCGCACCGTAGCGGTTCCCAACGCGGTAGATGCCGACCGGCTGAAAGCATTACAGGCTGCGATGTCACTGGACGCCGTCGCCGCATGAAGAATATGAACTATTGTCCTGGCGATCGCTGATCGGAGGACTTATGGAGCACGAATTTCAACGCGTAGCTATCGTGAATCGCGGCGAAGCCGCCATGCGTTTCATCCACGCTGCCCGCGATTTCAATCAGGAAAACGGCACATCGTTGCGCACAATCGCGCTGTTCACCGATCCGGACCGTCATAGCATGTTCGTGCGCGAGGCCGACGAGGCCGTCTGTCTCGGTCCCGCTCATGTCATCGATCCGGACACCCAGCAGCCCAAGAGCAGTTACGTGGACTATGGCCGGCTCGAGCACGCGCTGGCCGAGGCGCGTGCTGACGCAGTATGGGTGGGATGGGGCTTTGTGGCCGAGCACGCCGCTTTCGCTGATCTCTGCCGACAACTGGGCATCGTATTCATCGGCCCTGACGGCGATATCATGCGGCGCGTGGGCGACAAGATCGCCTCCAAACAACTGGCCGAGCAGGCGCAGGTCCCGGTAACCCCTTGGAGCCACGGCCCGGTGGAAACCATCGATGAAGCCTTAATCCACGCCGAACGGCTGGGCTATCCCCTCCTTATTAAGGCCACCGCCGGAGGCGGCGGCCACGGCATTCGCGTGGTCCGTTCCGCGGACCAACTCCCACCAGCCTTTTCCTCCGCCCGCGCCGAGGCATTCAAAGCCTTCGGCGATCCAACCGTTTTCATGGAGCAACAAGTTAAAGGCGCCCGCCACGTTGAGGTCCAAATTATTGCCGACTACTACGGGACGACCTGGGCCGCCGGCGTACGCGACTGCACTGTTCAGCAACGTCATCAGAAAATCCTCGAAGAGGCGCCTTCGCCCGCTCTTTCTCTCGAGCAAGATCAAGCCCTGCGCGAAGCGGCGGTGCGCTTGAGTCAAGCAACTGGCTATCACAACGCGGGCACCGTCGAATTCCTCTATGAACCGGAGATCAATCGCTTCTCCTTCATGGAAATGAATACCCGGCTGCAGGTCGAACATCCGGTCACCGAATGCACTACCGGGCTCGATCTGGTCAAACTTCAGATCCATGTCGCGCGCGGCGGCCGTTTGGAAGGCAGGCCGCCGCTCACCATCGGTCATGCCATTGAAGTGCGGCTGAATGCCGAAGACCCGGATAACGGCTTTGCTCCAGCTCCTGGCGCACTTGAACGCTTCAGAATTCTCCCCGGGCCGGGGGTGCGCATCGACACCGGAGTGGCGGAAGGCGACACCATCCCATCGGAGTTCGACTCCATGATCGCCAAGATCATCGCCTACGGCCAGAACCGGAAAGAAGCGCTTGCCCGCCTGCAGCGCGCCCTGCGCGAGAGCGTGGTCGTCATCAAGGGCGGAGCCAGCAACAAATCCTTTCTACTGGAATTGCTGAGCCGCCCCGAAGTGCAGTGTGGACAATTTCACAATGGTTGGCTGGACACCTTGGCGGCAACCGGTAAGCATCTCTCCAGGCACTACGCCGATGTAGCTCTGATTCAAGCTGCTGTCGAAGCTTACGATGCCCAGTTGTCTGTAGAGCAGGCGCAGTTTTATGCGTCGGCGGTGCGCGGGCGGCCGCAGGTTCGGAGTGAGGCAGGCCGGACTGCCGAACTCCGCTATCGAGGCCATTGCTACTCTCCTAAGATTTATCGCCTCGGTCCCCAGCGATACCGCGTGGACGTGAATGGCTCCCGCATCGATGCCCAGACGGACCGTCTGGGTCAGTTCGAAAGTTGGCTCACCGTCTTCGGTCGGCGTTTTCGCATCGTCTCCATAGTGCAAGGCCTAAGTTACCTGATCGAAGTGGACGGGGTTTCGCACCGCATTGATCGAGATGACGGCGGCGTAGTGCACGCCCCAGCTCCGGCAGTGGTCGTTTCCATCGCCGTCAAGCCGGGCGACACGGTCGCCGTTGGTGACCGGCTGGCGGTGCTCGAAGCCATGAAAATGGAGATGCAGGTAGTGGCTCCATTTTCCGGAAAAGTTCGCCAAGTGATGACCATCCCCAACGTGCAGGTAGACACTGGAGCCCCGCTCCTGCAGATCGACCCCATCGCCGACAGCGATACCGTTGCCGACGCGGAGCAAGTAGTCTTTGGCGCGTCGCTCCCCGCCAACGGAAACGGACATTCCACCCAATCCACCTGCCGTCAGAGCCTCGATGAACTTCGCCAGCTCATGTTGGGCTTTGATGTAGATCCGAAGCATACCGCCCAGCTCTTTGCCGAATGGAGTCAGCGTTGCCCCGTGGACAGCGACGAAATCCGCCAGGCCGAAGATCAGATTCTCAACATCTTTGTCGACATCTGCTCCCTGTTCCAACGCGAGCCAGAAGTAAACCATCGCGCCAGCGGCGAAGAGCCCAGCGCCGAGGCTTATCTTTTCTCCTATCTACGAATGCTGGAGACGCGCGGTCAAGCACTCCCGCCCGCATTTGTCAGCGCGCTTCAACGCGCATTAGCTCACTACGGAGTCCGCACGCTCGATCATTCGCCAGAGCTGGAAGAAAGTTTGCTCTGGATCTACAAATCACATCAACGCGTGGAGCAGCAAGTCGCGCCCGTCGTAGGCGTGCTCGAACAACGTCTGCGGCACACCCAGAAGCTATCACCGCAAGCGGAGGACTCTTTCCGGACACTCCTCGACCGGATGGCCTCCATGACCAATGGGCTATTTCCCATGGTCACCGACTTGGCCCGCGAAGTACGCTATCGCTACTTCGATCAACCCCAGTTTGAGCAGGCACGCAAGCAAGTGTACGAGCAGGTGGAAGCGCACCTCGCCTACATGGCTGCCAATCCCGATGCCGCCGACCGCCAACAGCGAGTCCGCGCTTTGATCGAATGTCCGCAGCCGCTGGCCAGCCTGCTCTCTGGCCGCTTAGCCTCCGCCGATCCCGCCATGCGTAAGCTGATTTTGGAAGCCCTCACTTGGCGGTACTACCGCATTCGAAAGCTCACCAATTTCCGCTCCCTGGCGGTGGACGGGCAGAGCTATGCGACCGCTGAATACGATTATGAAGGAAAGCGCATCCACGTCTTCACTACGCACGCTGAGTATTCCCAACTCTCCCACGCGGCGCGCACGCTCTTTCCCATGATCGCCGTAGTGCCCGCAGACCATGACATCGTCATCGACTTTTACGTTTTCCATTCCGGTTGGCTGGGCGACGCGGAGCTCATGCAGCAGGAAGTGCGTTCCGTGCTCAACCAGGCCGGCTTCCCGCGCTCGATCCGCCGCATCTTGGTCACGGTCGCTGTTCCCAGCCACGGCCACAGTATGGCCGCCAGACAGCATTTCAGCTATCGCCCCAGCGAAAATGGCTATGAAGAGGACACGTTCTACCGCGGAATCCACCCCATGATGGGTAAGCGCCTGCATCTCTGGCGGCTCAGCAATTTCAAGATTGATCGGCTGTCGTCCGTCGAAGACGTCTACCTCCTTCATGCCGTCGCCCGCGACAACCCCAAGGATGAGCGCCTGTTTGCATGCGCGGAAGTTCGCGACGTAACTCCGGTCCGCGATGAGGCTGGCCGCATCGTTCAACTGCCGCATCTGGAACGCATGCTAGCCGAAGCAATGGCCAGCATCCGGGTATTTCAGTCGCGGCGGCCGCCCCATCAGCGCCTCTATTGGAATCGCATTCTCCTTAATGTGTGGCCCCCTCTTAATCTCGGACGCGATGAACTGCGCGATCTCGTCCACAGACTTTCCCCCGCGACCGAAGGCTTAGGCTTGGAACAAGTAATCGTGCGCGCTCGCATTCCCAATCCCGCCACTGGCGAGTTACGCGATATGGTAGTTCGCATCTCTAGTCCGGGCGGCCGCGGGATGCTCATCACCTTCCGGCCCGCCGACAAAATGGAACCCATCAAACCATTGGCCGAATATGAGCAAAAGGTCGTCCGCATGCGCCAGCGCGGGCTCATCTACCCGTACGAAATCATAAGAATGCTCACCCCCGATCCAGAACACACGCGGGCAGAGTTTCCCGCCGGCGATTTCATCGAGCATGACCTTGACTCCGAAGGCCGTCTCGTCCCCGTCGATCGTCCCTACGGCCAAAACAAGGCCAACATCATCCTTGGAGTCATCCGCAACTTCACCACCAAGTATCCCGAGGGCATGAGCCGCGTCCTAATGCTGGGAGATCCCAGCAAGGATCTCGGCGCCATAGCCGAGCCAGAATGCCGGCGCATTCTCGCAGCTTTGGAACTAGCCCATGGGATGGGCGTTCCCCTGGAGTGGTTCCCCATCTCGGCCGGCGCCAAGATCTCGATGGAGAGCGGCGTAGAGAACATGGATTGGATTGCTCGCGTCCTGCGGGGTCTGATCGAGTTCACGCAAGCCGGCGGCGAAGTGAATCTCGTGGTGAATGGTATCAACGTCGGTGCGCAACCGTACTGGAACGCCGAAGCCACCATGCTCATGCACACCCGCGGCATTCTGATCATGACCCCGAAAGCCGCCATGGTCCTCACCGGCAAGCGCGCCTTGGACTACTCCGGCAGCGTCTCCGCCGAGGATAATCAAGGCATCGGCGGCTACGATCGCATCATGGGTATCAACGGCCAGGCACAGTATTGGGCTCGCGATATCGATGAAGCCTGCCACATTCTGTTACGCCACTATGAACACGCTTACGTCGCGCCGGGCGAGCGTTTCCCCCGCCGAGAAGTGACTACCGATCCTACCGATCGGGATGTGCGAGTCTATCCTCACGGTCGGAACAGCAACGGTAACACTAACACTAACAGTGAAGAGAGCTTCGAACTCATCGGCGATATCCTGTCCGACAAGACCAACCCTGGACGCAAGCGATCCTTTGAGATTCGCAAAGTAATGACCGCGGCCATCGACCAGGACCATGCGCCGCTGGAGCGTTGGGCGGGCATGCGTGCGGCAGAGACCGCGGTAGTGTGGGATGCTCATCTCGGTGGCTATCCCGTTTGTCTGATCGGCATCGAATCCCAGCCCCTGCCCCGCATTGGATTCGTCCCCGCCGACGGGCCCGATCAGTGGACCTCGGGGACCCTGTTCCCGCAGTCCTCCAAGAAAGTGGCTCGCGCCATCAACGCCGCCAGCAACAATCGGCCGGTCGTAGTCTTGGCCAACCTGTCGGGATTTGATGGCTCCCCAGAGTCGATGCGTCGCCTGCAGTTGGAGTACGGCGCCGAGATCGGCAGGGCCATAGTGAACTTCAAAGGCCCCGTCATCTTTTGCGTAATCTCCCGCTATCACGGTGGCGCTTACGTGGTCTTTTCGCGAGGGCTGAATGAAAACCTCGAAGTCGCGGCCTTGGAGGGAACCTATGCCTCCGTCATCGGCGGCGCTCCGGCGGCGGCCGTGGTTTTCGCCGGCGAGGTCGAAGCCCGGGCCCGGAAAGACGCGCGCCTGCAACCTCTGAATCAGGCGATGGCTCAGGCCGAGGGCGCGGAGAAAGGCCGGTTGCGTGCCCAGTGGGACGAACTCTTTAAAGTCGTCCACTCCGAGAAACTGGGAGAGATGGCGGCCGAGTTTGACCGCGTCCACAGCGTGCAGCGCGCTCTCGACGTGGGCGCCCTCAACTGCATTATTCCGCCCGCAACCCTCCGTCCTTATCTGATCCACGCAGTCGAACGCGGGATTGTAAAGGTGGAGAAATCGGAAGCCGCAAAGCGGCTAGCCGTGAGGCTGGAGGCCGGAACATCGGAACCCGGGACACTAGAAACCACGGTTGAGGAAGCCGCCTAGACCAGTTCTCAACCCGCTGTATTAGGAGCACGAACGGTAAGGCCGCGGCTTCACACCCTGCGGAAACGGACGCTGCGGTTCTGGGAAGGGCACGGCCTCAGACGCTGCGGAAAAAAACTGGGTTCGTATCAGGGTATGCCTTTAGGCATACCGTAAGTCGCTGAACATGGCTGCGGCTTTAGCCGCTCAGGGAACGCGCTCTACCCCGTCACCTAGAACGGCGACAGTTCGCCAAAGTGAATTTGATGAATGTGTACTGGTTGGAACAGACCGAAGCCAATGTACCCGCCGACAACGATTGGCTGAGCGCCAATGAAGCCGCCTGCCTGAACGGCCTGCGCTTTGCCAAGCGCCGCGCCGATTGGCGGCTAGGGCGCTGGACGGCAAAACGCGCCCTGTCTCTGTGCCTGGACGTGCCCGCCCATCCCCAGGTCTTCAAGAAAATGGACGTACGTCCCGCACCGTCCGGCGCGCCCGAAGTCTTTCTCTCCAACCAGCCGGTAGCGTTCACGATTTCACTCAGCCACCGCGATGGGATAGCGGCCTGCGCCGTGGCGACGTCGGGTGCGCAACTAGGTTGCGATCTGGAAATCGTCGAGCCCCGTAGCGATGCCTTCGTCGCCGATTACTTCACTACCGAAGAGCAAGCGCTGGTCGCGCGCGCGTCTCCCGCAGACCGCCCTCGTCTCCTCGCGCTGCTTTGGAGCGCGAAAGAGAGCACGCTCAAAGCTCTGCATGAAGGCCTTCGCCTTGACACCCGCTGCGTGACGGTCACCCCATTCGCTCGATCATTCGACCTCAATGGCTGGAGCCCACTACAAGTTCGTTATACCGGCGGCCAAGTCTTCCACGGCTGGTGGCAGAATACCGACAACATTCTGCGAACCGTAGTCGCCGCACAGCCGCTGGATCCGCCAATTCCCCTAAACATCCCGGCCCACTTCTTCGACAGCGTTTCCCGGTGTGCCTAGCGGAGGTGGCGTGCATGTAGGCATATGTATGGACCGCGACAGACAATTCGATTTCGACTTCATCGTCATTGGTTCGGGCTTCGGTGGCAGCGTTTCCGCCCATCGGCTGGTAGAGAAGGGTTACAAAGTCGCAGTCATGGAAATGGGCCGTCGCTGGACGCCCGACAATCTCCCAAACACCAGTTGGTCCCTCCATCGCTGGCTATGGCGTCCTAATCTTGGTTTGCGCGGCTTCTTCAACATCCAGTTTTTCAAACACGCAACTATCTTCCACGGCTGTGCCGTCGGCGGCGGATCAATCACTTACGCCTGCACCTTGCTTCAGCCCCCCGAAAAAGTATGGGAAGCCGGATCCTGGACCGGATTATCCAACTGGAAAACGGAAATGCCCCAGCACTACGAAACCGCCGCGCACATGCTGGGTGTGACGGAAAACAGAATCCTCGGACCCGCCGACCTTCTTCTGAAAAAAGCCGCGGAAGCCTCGGGCACCGGGCATACTTTCTATTGCACCAAGGTCGGCATTTTCCAGCCTGAAGACGGAGCGCCCGGCAATCAAACTTTCCCTGACCCGTACTTCGGCGGAGAAGGCCCGCCGCGAACCACTTGCATCGCCTGCGGCGGCTGCATGATGGGCTGCCGCTACGGCGCAAAAAATACCCTCGACGTTGGCTACCTGTATCTGGCGGAAAAACACGGAGCGCAAGTCTTCCCTGAAACCAGGGTCGTGAACGTCAAACCATTGCCTGGCGCCAGCGATGGCAGCGCGGGATACGAAGTGGGCACAGTCAAATCCACCGCCTGGATTCGCCGCCACCCCCAGCGCTTCACCTGCCGCGGCGTGGTCTTCTCCGGCTCCGCGCTGGGCACCATGGAACTTCTTTTTCATCTCAAAGAAAAACGCTCGTTACCCGCCATCAGCAGCCAACTCGGCCAGCACGTGCGCACCAATTCTGAATCGCTAATCGGCGCACGCACACCCGGCTACTCCCAGGACGTGTCGCAGGGCATCGCCATCGGCTCCGGCGTCTATATTGACGAGCACACGCACATTGAAGCCGTCCGCTACCCACGCGGCTCCGACGCCATGGGATTTCTCACCACCATCCTCACCGATGGCCGCCCTGGCCCGAGTCGTATTGCACTCTGGGTGAGGAACGTCATAAAGTCGATGCTCCGCCATCCGTTCAAGACGTTTCGCGTACTGCAACCCGTGGGCTGGGCCCGCGAATTCGTAATTTTGCTTTGCATGCAAGCGGTCGAGGGAGAAATAGAGATGCGCTGGCAACGTCCCTGGTTCTGGCCATTCCGGAAGTTTCTAGTCAGCCACGGCGAAAAGGTTCCCACCTACATTCCGAAAGCCAACGAGTTTGCCAAGACCCTGGCGAAACTCACCGGCGGTTTTCCCATGAGCATGCTGCCCGAGATCCTCTTCAATGTCCCAGGCACAGCCCACTGCATCGGCGGGTGCGTGATCGCCGATAACTCCACGCACGGCGTGATCGATTCCCACCATCGCGTCTTCAACTACAAAAACATGTACATCTGTGACGGCTCCGTCGTGGCAGCCAACCTCGGAGTCAATCCCAGCCTGACCATTACCGCACTGGCCGAACGTGCCATGAGCTTCATCCCTCCAGCCGCAAAAGCTGATTGGAACGATGCTGCTGACGCGCAGGCGGCCCGCGTCAGATGATAGATCTGATAGCCCGACCGGATGTGGAACAGAATTTTCGGACCGAGGAGGGGATATGACAACTCAGCGTACATCACTTGCAATCATCGAGGATTTTCTGGCCCAGAAGCGTATTGCGATGGTTGGGGTTTCACGAGACCCGGCAAATTTCAGTGTGAAGCTCTTCGAAGAACTGACCCGACGCGGATATGACGTTGTTCCGGTAAACCCGAACATCACAGAGGTACAGGGACGGCGCTGCTTCGCTCGCGTGCAGGACATCCAGCCTCCCGTCAAAGCCGCGCTGCTGATGACTTCGCCGGAAGCCACCGAAGCAGTCGTGAACGACTGCGCCCAGGCGGACATACGGCGGGTTTGGATGTATCGGGCGACGGGCAAGGGTTCCGTCAGTGCGAAAGCGGTCGCATTCTGCCATGAACAAGGGATCCGGGTGGTTCCGGGGGAGTGTCCGTTTATGTTTCTACCGGATACCGCAGGTTTCCATCGATTTCACGGATTCATCCGCAAGATCACAGGCCGCTATCCCCGTCGTGCTCACGCTTTCAAACCGATATCGGCTTAGGCATCGTAAACGCAACCGGATTAACCCGCTAGGCCCTTCGTTGTGCTGACGCAACCGCGGCCGGACCCGCGGGCAGCAAGCGATCCAAGATCGCCTGCTCACACTGCAGCCACAAACGCCCCGTGTAAAGCAATGCGCTGCACTGTAGCGTGACCCAATCCCGAGTCTTCAGCGGTGACCGGAATTCCTTCCGATTCGTGATCCAATGCTGGGCCACGTGACGCGCGATGGCAAAGCCCAAGCCGCCCTCGGGCCCCCCAATATCCCCCAAAATTCCATCCAGCGTAAACATCACCTTGGACAACATGATCAGCGGCCCGGGAAACTTCACGCCCTTCATGGCAAGCCGTTCCAGCAGCAGCATCGCATCCACGCCACTGGAGAAGCGCATCACCGGCAACTCGCTAAGAAAATGCGTGACAAATTCTCCCACCATGCGCCCCCGCGGTGAAGTACTTCGGATGTGCTGCTGGCTGAGCGCCAGAACTTCGTTGCATGTACCCACCGGATCGCGCAAAGTCACCATCAGAAACAAAAGCGCCAGATGCCGCCGCTGATCGCGGCTCAAGCGCTCCCGCAGCGCCCAGTCGATGATCGTCAACTCGCCGGTGCGATTGTCATAGAGCAGATTCCCCGCATGGGGATCGCCGTGAAAAATCGCATCCTCCTGCGCCGCCAAAAGCGGCACCGCAATCAGCGCCTCAATAAGCTGCTCGGCAACTTTCCTGCGCCGCGAGACCGGCAGCCGCGCCGCCGCGTTCGTCACCTTGATCCCACGCTCCTCGGTAAGCGCCGTAATTCCGGGTGTACAAAGCGGCTGAATCAACCGTGGGACGCGAACCCCCTTCATCGACCGGTACAGGCCCCACGCTTCGACCAGCGTCTTCTGCTCCCGCGCAAAGTTGACCTCATGCCGCAGCAACCGCCGGACTTTCTTGAAAGTATCGGGGAGCAGCTTCGCAGGAAATCCGTAATTGTGTTGCCGGTCACTGAAGTATTGCGCCAGCCCCTGCAAGTACTCCATGTCCTCCGCAAAATACTCCGGGATGTGAGGCTTCAAAACTTTGAAAACTCCCCGCTCCCGCTTTCCGCTCTCCGGATTACGCCAGGTAAAGCGCACCACCGCGCTAACACTGGCTTCCGACAGAATCGACGGCGCGATCTTCACGTCGTATTTCTCCACCCGCGGCCCCAACTCTCGCCGAATGATCGCGACCACATCCTCCGGACGCACATCGCGAATCCCATTTTCCAGCCGCTCCAGCGCATTCCGCAGCGCCGGACGAAGATGCTGATTACGCGCAATAACTTGTCCCAACTTCTGCAACCCAGGAACTTTCGCAATTAGCCGCAGCAACCGCACTTCCGCCGAAGTATCCAATGGAAGCTCAAGCTGCTCCAGAAGCTTGGGAGCGAGCCGCGCCGGCGAAAGCCGCGCCACCACAAACATCATCGCGTCCCGAACCGGCGGACGCCACGCCAGGTAAGCCTGCGGGACCAATCTCTCCACCGGAACAATCTCGTCCACGATCCATCGCGCCATTGTGTCCCGCATGCCTTGGCCAACCGGACTTCGCAACCCAGCTTCAATGGCACGAGTCTGCTCGGCAGCCGTGGCGCCTTTAGGCAAGAAGTTCGCCAGCGCAGCCCGTAACTGTACCGGAGCCATCTGCCGCAAACCATCTTCCATGGCGGACGAACTAAGGGCAGGGGAAGACATAAGAGTCACCCTCTATACGTTAGACCAAAGGCATGCGACATCGCTGTGATTGCCATCACCCGGTCAAGCCCGTGTAGGCGCGGGCGTCCACGTCCGTGCGGGTTCGTCCGAATTGTACAGCTCATTAGAGGTCGGCCTAACGTTCAACGCGGGTGCCCCACATCTCGCGGTTTTCGAGATGTGGGAGAGGTGCTCACCCTTATTCTGCGCACACACAACGGAACAAATGATGGCGCCCCCGCGTCACGATCCCATCCTGGCCTCACCCCTTCTGAATGACTTTCGCAATCCGCTCAAACGCCCAATCAATCTCCTGACGCGTAATAATAAGCGGAGGCCCGACCCGAATCACCCGGTCATGCGTCTCCTTACAGAGAATTCCTTCTTCCTTAAGCGCTTCGCAATATGGACGCGCCGGGACGTGGAGTTCGATGCCGATCCACAAGCCTCGACCGCGCACCTCTTTCAACTCGGGGCTGCGCAGGGTTTGCAGGAGGGTCAGGAAATAAGCGCCTAGCTCGGCGGAACGTTCCACCATTTTTTCTTCGATGAGAACGCGCAGCGCGGTCCGTGCGATGGCGCAGCCCAGCGGGTTGCCGCCGAAAGTGCTGCCATGGTCGCCGGGGTGGTACACCCCCAGAATCTCGCGCGACGCCAGCACCGCCGAGACCGGATAGAACCCGCCGGCCAGCGCCTTGCCCACGATCAACACATCGGGTGTGATGCCTTCGTGCATGTATGCAAAAAGTTTGCCGGTTCGTCCCAGGCCGGACTGAATTTCGTCCGTCATCAGCAGTACGCGATTCTGGCGGCAGATTTCGGCTGCCTCCCGGAGAAATCCCTCGGGCGGAATGGCGATTCCGGCCTCGCCCTGAATGGGCTCGACCAGAAAGGCGCAAGTGTTCGGCGTGATGGCTTCGCGCAGGGCGCAAGCGTCGCCGAAGGGAATGACTTTGAACCCCGGAGTGAACGGGCCGAAGCCATCGCGATATTGTTCGTCGCTGGAGAAGCTCACGATGGTGACGGTGCGGCCATGGAAATTGTTGGCGCAGACAATGATCTCGGCTTTGTCTTGGGGAATGCCCTTGATCTTGTAGCCCCACTTGCGAGCCGTCTTGACCGCGGTTTCGACGGCCTCCGCGCCTGAGTTCATGGGCAGCACCATGTCGAAGCCGGTCAAATCGTGCAGTTCCTTGCAGAGCAGAGGCAGTTGCTCGTTGCGGAATGCGCGCGAGGTCAGCGTGACTTTCCGCGCCTGCTCGTTCAGGGTCTGCAGAATTTTGGGATGACAGTGCCCTTGATTCACCGCGGAATACGCGGCCAGGCAATCGAGGTAACGTTTGCCCTCGACGTCATACACCCACACGCCCTCCGCCCGCTCGATCACCACGTCCAGCGGACGATAAGTATTAGCGCCATACTGGTTTTCAAGTTCGATGAAGTCCTGGGTTCGCATGGGTTTCTCTATGAGTTCGGTTGTCATAAGTTCCTTTCACCACGTCGTCCACGGCAAATAGTCTTCAGGCCACCTGTCGACCACTTCGCGGAAACCACCAATACATCGTCGGTACAAAGTAGAAAAACATCCACCCAGTCGCGAAGAGTCTCAGCTCGGCGCCCTTCAGCCTGAGGTATTCGGACTGTGCAAGTACCTTCACGATCTTTCCATGACTGTTGAGGACATACTGGCCATTGATGATTTCAGGCGCAGCTGCATGGCTTTGAACGAGGAACAGAACGAAGTGGACGGCGAAGAATAGACCAAGCAGTTTAATTCCTGGAACCGCCCATTTCGGTCTTCCTTGCGCGAATCCCTTCCAAAAGAAACTTCGATCATTGATGCCAGAGTATTCGACCGCAAACATTGGGAGCAAGAGTATGAACACACCGATGTGAAGTAGCATTGCCGAGCGAACAATTCCTTCCATCGATGCCCCAAAATAACTTTGCGCATAAACGACCACGCTGGCGGTGAAACCGCACGCCGAAACAACCGCGAGGGATCTACGGACAGCGTTCATCGCTCCTACCACCACGCGCTCCCCACGAACTATTCCTTATCCAACAGCATGGTCAACAGCGCCATCCGCACATAGAGGCCGTTCATGGCCTGGCGGAAATACATGGCTCTGGGATCGGCGTCGACGGACTTGTCTAACTCGACGGTGCGGGGCAACGGATGAAGGATGAGCGCGTCCGGCTTCATGCGCTGCACGACGGTCGAATCGATGGCATAACGCCTAAGCCCGCTCACATCCCGCACTCGCTCAGGCCGGATTCGAGTCTGATAAACCACATCCACTTCGCCAATCACGCGGTCAATATCCGATTCCAGTTCGTAGCGGACGCCGTGCTCATCGAGATATTCCAGGATGTCCGCTTTCATCTGCAGTTGCGGCGGGCTGACAAAGAACATCTTGACCCGCTCAAACTTGGCCAGCAGATAGGCGAGCGACCGCGCCGTGCGCCCTTTGTCCAACTCGCCAATAATGGCCACGCTGAGCCCATTCAGCGGCCGCTGCCTGTAAATAGTGTACAGGTCGAGCAAAGCCTGGGTCGGATGCTGCCCCCCATTGCCATCCCCCGCATTGATCACCGGCACCGCCGAAACTTCCGCAGCCCGCCGCGCCCCGTGTTCGTCGGGATGCCGAATCACAATCACATCCGAATACCCGCTGATAATGCGGATGGAATCCTCCACCTGCTCGCCTTCGACCTCGGAAGAAAACGCACCCGCGTTCTCGGTGGACAAGACTCGGCCGCCCAGCCGATGCATAGCCGCCTCAAACGAGAGCCGAGTGCGAGTGGAAGGCGCATAAAAAAGCGTGGTCATGATGCGGTTCTGGTAGTCGAGCGAGCCTCCGCGCGCCACCACGTGCTCCATGCCTCGCGACCGCTCGAACAATTCCATGAGCAGGGGAACGGTGAATTGCTGAGATTCGACGACATGTTTCAATGGCATGGCACCTCGCAGCAAGGATTCCGAAGCAGGAAACTTGATCAGCTTGAGAGAATTAATAGTCGGCCCTGGCATCAGCGTCCTCCCACCGGAAGTTCAAGCTGAAGGCTCAGCTCGATTTCCGCGCGTTCGTGATCGGGGAACATGTGTGTGCCAGCCGATCCGGCCACCGCCTGGCAAAGGTTCTCGCAAGAAGTAATGACAGCTTCCTTCCCGCCATCCCGCAAAAAGCGCAACACGGATTCAATTTTCGGACCCATGTTTCCCGGCGGGAAATGGCCAGCCCTGGAGTATTCCTCCAACTCCGCCGCGCTGACCCTACCCAACGGGCGCTGCGTGAGTTTTTTGTAGTCCAGATACACGCAATCGGTGTCAGTAGAAATCACAAATAAATCTGCTCCCAGCCGCGAGGCCAGCAGCGCGGAAGCGCGATCCTTGTCGATGACCGCCTCGACACCTTGCAATCTCCCGCTGTTCCAGACCACTGGAATCCCTCCGCCTCCGCACGCAATGACCAGCACCCCCTGCTCGACCAGATCGCGAATAACCTCCAGTTCAACAATCTCAATCGGCTCAGGCGAAGCAACCACTCGGCGATAACCCCGGGCCGCGTCCTCCACAATCTCCCATCCGAAAAGCCGTCTGCGTTCTTCCGCATCAGCCCGCGAATAAAAAGGGCCAATCGGTTTGCTGGGATGCTTCATTGAAGGATCGTCGAGCGACACCAGGCTCTGGCTAACCACAGTCGCAACCGGCACGTGCAGCCCAGCCAACTGCATCTCACTTTCCAACGATTGCTGGAGCAGATATCCGATCTCACCCTGGGTAGACGCCCCACAAACGTCCAGCGGAAGCCCAGGCACCTGGCTCGCTCCGCGTTCCGATCGCAAAAGCTCCGCCCCAACCTGCGGCCCGTTACCATGCGTAAGCACGATGCGGTAGCCCGCTCGGATCAGGCCAACGATCTGTGCCGCGGTCCGCTGAGCATTCCCCCGCTGCTCAGCAATCGTCCCTTTTTCGCCCGCGCGAATCAGGGAGTTCCCGCCCACGGCAAGGAGCATAATCTTCATAATCAACCAACGCTGGAACGTGCTGCGTAAATCGTTCTTTGAAGGGGCCCGGCTTCAGCCGGGCCATTACGAACTCAATGGTTGTGGGCTTTAGCCCCTGAGCGACCTCTGCGTCCCCGGCTAAAGCCGCCAGTAATTTTTCGCCACAGACGGCGCCGGCTGAAGCCTCGCCCCCTTCAAAACAAAACCAGCCACTTTTCCTATATGTTCACCAACTCTTGCAACTCGGCCAGCCCGGGCAATTTCACGAACTCGCCTTTCATCAATTCCAGCATGATCGCCTTCTGCGCATGCAGCCGGTTCTCCGCCTGCTGATACACCAGCGACCGTGGCGAATCGATGACATCATTCGTGACTTCTTCGCCGCGATGCGCCGGCAGGCAATGCAAAAAGATCGCATCCCGCTTCGCCCGCCGAAACAAAGTCGCATCTACCTGATAAGGATGAAAAATGTGATGCCGCTTCTCCACTTCCGCCTCTTCCCCCATGCTCGCCCACACATCGGTGTAGATCACGTCCGCGCCCGAGGCCGCCTCTTCGGGATCATTCGTCACCGTGCAAGTGCCACCCGTCTCAGCCCCGCGCTCGCGAGACCACCGCACCGACTCCGCGTCCAGTTCGTATCCCGGAGGCGTAGCCACCCAAACGTGCGCGCCAAGCTGTGCTCCAGCAAACATCAACGATCGCGCTACGTTGTAACCGTCGCCAATGAATGCAATCTTCAATCCCTCCAGATTTTGCTTCGCCTCCCAAATCGTGAGGTAATCTGCCATCGCCTGGCAGGGATGGCTAAAGTCGGTAAGCCCATTGATAACCGGAATGCTGGCGAACCGCGCCATCTGCTCAACCACTACATGCGAGAACGTGCGAACCATGATGCCCTGCACCATGCGTTCCAGGTTCTTAGCCACGTCGTAAACCGACTCGCGTTTGCCCAGATTGATCTCAGCAGGCGAGAGGTACAGCGAGAATCCGCCCAACTGCTGAATGCCCACATCAAAAGTTACCCGCGTGCGTAAAGAAGGTTTCTCGAAGATCATGGCCAAAGTCTGGCGCCGGAGTGCTCCGCTGTAGGCGGTCGGGTCAGCCTTCACTTGACGGCCAAGAATGAGCAGGTACTGAATCTCCGAGGGTGAGAAATCCCGAATCGAGAGAAAATCTTTGCCATTCATATTCCGGCTCCTTCCAGGACTGGCTCGTGCTCGTGCGAAAACTTGGCAAGCATTTCGGCCAGGCCGGGCTTAGTAAGTTCTTCCACTTCATAAGTGACGCGTAGATTGGGCCGATCAATTTTGATCACCCGCGCAAGATCAATCGGAGTAGCGATCAAGACGATATCGCAAGGAGTACGTGAAATAGTTTCTTCCAGTTCATGTCGCTGAATTGCGCTGTAACCCATGGCGGGCAAAATATTCGTCAGATGCGGATAACGCTCATAAGTGCCGCGAATGGATCCCACGGCATAAGGCCGCGGGTCCACCAACGCTGCCGCCCTACATTGCCGCGCCGCCACCACTCCGGCGCCGTAAGGCATCTCCCCGTGCGTAAGTGTGGGTCCGTCCTCCACCACCAGCACGCGTTGTCCCTTCACAAAATACGGCTCGGAAATCGACACCCGGCACGCCATCTCAAAAACAACTGCCTTGGGGTTGTGCAGCTTTATGTTTTGCCGAACCGTCTCAATGTCACGCTGCTCGGCAGTATCCACCTTGTTGATCACGATCACATCCGCCCGCCGCAGATTGACTTCACCAGGAAAATAAGCCAATTCATGCCCCGGACGGTGCGGATCGACCACCACGATTTCCAGATCGGACACATAAAACGAAGTGTCGTTGTTGCCTCCATCCCACAAAATCACATCCGCTTCTTTCTCCGCTTGGCGAAGAATTTTTTCGTAGTCCACTCCCGCATACACCACGGTCCCTTCGCGAAGATGCGGTTCATACTCTTCCCGTTCCTCGATGGTGCATTGCTGCAGATCGAGGTCGTCCATGGTGGCAAACCGTTGCACCGCCTGCCTCGCAAGATCCCCATAAGGCATGGGATGCCGAATCACTACCGGCTTTCGACCGAGCCCGCGCAACTTCTCCGCCGCCAGCCGCGAGACCGGACTCTTCCCACATCCAGTGCGCACCGCGCACACAGAAATAACCGGGATCGACGACTTGATCTGCGTGTGCTCAGTTCCCAGAAGCCAGAAGTCCGCATCCGCAGCCACCGTGCGTGAAGCCAGATGCATCAGGTTCTGGTGGGAAACATCGCTGTAGGAAAACACCACCGCATCAATCTCGTATTCCGCGACCAGCTTTTCCAGATCTTTCTCTTCCAAGATAGAAATGCCCTCTGGATACAAGCATCCGGCCAGTTCCGGCGGATAGCGCCGGCCGGCAATGTCAGGAATCTGAGTCGCCGTGAACGCCACTACGTGGTAGTTGGAATTATCACGAAATAAGACGTTAAAGTTATGAAAGTCCCTGCCTGCGGCACCAAGAATCAGGATTCTCTTCATGGACATACCTCCAGCGGAGATGGTTACCCCCTATCTTCCCCCTCGGCGACCGCGGCGGCAGTACCGCTCGTCACTGCTGAAGGTGAGTTTTGGCACAACCGGTGCCGCTGCGAAGACAGCGAAGGTGACCCATGCATGCGCGTGGGCACAGCCGACCTCGGCTGTCCGGTGGAGCAAAGCTCCACGAAGCGCCGCCTATGTTCTCAAGAGTATGGGCCGTCCAATCACCCTCTCAGGTGACGTAGATCACGGCAGATTCAAACCACAAGACTGAGAATAGACAATAGACATAGACGTCAGACACTATGAGTTCCAAACCTCACGAACAGGCCGCCATGACGGGCATCGAAGAAAAACGAGAAACCGGTGCCAGCTTGATATTCCTTGGGCTCGCCGTCTGGGTCGTCGATTTCCTGGTTCTCTTCTTTCTGCCCTCCGGCATTAAGCTCGGACGCCAAGCGACCTTCCTCAGCATCATGGTCGCCCTCGGCGTACTGGGTCTGGCGCTACTTATCATCGGCTACAGGGCGCGCGGCAAGTCCAGCGCCGAGTAGGGTTCGTCTGACGAATGTGTTGGGAACGACGCCCCTGACGAACCTGCTGGGGAGGTCCGCTCAGGCGAATGTATTGGAAGGCCTGCTCTGGCGATGGGTTGGGAAGGATTGCTCTGCCGATGGGTTGGGAAGGGCACGGCTTCAGCCGTGCCACTTCGATCCAATTAGAGTCAGGGCTTTAGCCCCTGAGGTCGCAGGTCAGATTTCGACAGACTGGGTGTGGACTCCCGAAGGTCTTTTCAAATTCCTAGCATAAGGAGAGAAAACCATGGCCTACTCATATTTACTTCTAGGAGCCGGACGCCAGGGCATCGCTGCAGCCTACGATCTGGCGCGCTTCGGCGAGGCCTCGCGCCTCACCCTGGCCGACCTCGATCAAGACCGAGCCCAATCTGCGGCCGACAAAGTGAACCACCTCGTCTGCAACTCAATCGCCGATGCCATCGGCCTCGATGTCCGCGATGAAAGCGCCACGCGCCGCACCCTCAAAAATTACAGTGTCGCGCTAAGTGCAGTGCCGTACTTCTACAACCTGGCCCTCACCCGGGCAGCCATTGAAACTGGCGTCTCCTTCTGCGATCTCGGCGGCAACACCGAAATCGTCCGCCAGCAGCACGCCCTCGATCCCGAGGCCCAGCGCGCCGGCGTGTGCATTGTCCCTGACTGCGGCATGGGCCCGGGCATGGGCAATAACCTCGCCGTCTATGCCATGGAACTGGTCGGCGATCCCGAAGAAGTGTATCTCTACGACGGCGGGCTGCCGCAAAATCCGCAGCCCCCATGGAACTACGCCCTTACCTTCGCCATCGAGGGTCTGACCAACGAATACTACGGGGGCATGACCATCCTGCGCGATGGCCAACTCTTCCACGCCCCTTGCTTCACTGAATTCGAGATAAAAGATGTCCCGCCTATCGGCCGCCTGGAAGCGTTCTTGATTGCCGGTGGCGCCTCGACCGCACCCTGGAGCTTTCAAGGCAAGCTGCGCACCTATCAACTCAAAGTCCTGCGCTATCCCGGCACCTTCGCCCAATTGAAGGCATTCTCCGATCTCGGCCTCTTCGACCCCAATCCGGTTCGTGTGAATGAAAAGGAAGTGATTCCACGCGAGCTCTTCAACGCATTATTCGAACCCCAAGTCCGAGTCGACGACGTTAAAGACGTCTGCATCGTTCGCGCCCACGCCAAAGGAAAGAAAAACGGCCTGCCCACCGACGCAGTCGTCGAGGTCATCGATTACTACGACGAGAGCACCGGATTTACCGCGATGCAACGCATGACCGGTTGGCACATCTCAATCGTCGCCGCCATGATCGCCAAGCACAACATCCCAACCGGCGCCATCCCGCTGGAACTGGCTGTCCCCGCCAGGGCCTTTGTGCGCGAAGCCAAAAAACGCGGCTTCAAAATCACAGAACGCACCGGCCCAGCCGAAGCAGTCGTCGAAGAAGAATTCGCTGTCATGGGCTAACCATCGCCAATGTAGGCGCGGGCGTCCACGCCCGTGTGGATCGAGCTGGATATCAAACTGAAAAAGCACTTCCGCGGAGGCTCAAACCGTAGAGGTTCAGATCGTTTTCAAACATGCGGATGCCACAACAGACTTTGTCATCCCGAGCGAAGCGAGGGATCTGGGTTCTCGCCCGTACCAACACTATCGCCGGCCAGGCCAAACGCTCAGATCGTTTCGCACGAAACGACAGTTCGTAATGAGCTCCCACCAAACCATTTTCCGCTCCAAGCTCGTTAGCATACAAGTGTGATACTGGTCACAGACAAAGACCGCCACATTCTTGTAAAAAGAAACCGTCTTCATAAACATGTTCCTCGCGGAACATGTCCTCCTGAAAGAGCCGAACCACGGCCAGGGTCCCCGTGTTCGGCTCTTCTGCTTCTGGAACTGCTCACTGTATTCTTTCACCCGTTCCCACGCGCAGCCGCTGTCACCCGCGAACAGCCCGTGGTCCAAGCGAGATTCGTACTAGGGGCAAGCGAGATTCGTATCACGGCATGCCTTTAGGCATGCCGGAACTGTTGCGTTATGAGAGCGCCTTCAGGCGCTGAGATCGGAGGTCGGACTTTCACCACTCTGCTAAGGACGGCTCACAACTCCGGCCTGCTAGAACCCGGTTTCGCCAATCCATCACATCGAACCGTGATGCCAGTCATTGCGATGTCTGCTCAAGCAGGCTAGCCTCGGCTTGAAGTTCCCGAGTTCTGCCTCATCCACACGCGTGCCCAGCACCACCAAATCAAGGCAGCTCGGAAATATCGTGGTTTCCCCCGGACTCTAGTCCGGCACTCATCATCGCTCTCCGGACCGCCGCGAAACCCCAACCGTAACGAATTCTGATGAGCCACAAGCTGTGGCGCGAGACAAACATGAGAAGCGCGAAGCTCGCCGTTCTCAACCCGCCGACGCGTTCATTCCTCAACTTGGTTTTTATCAACGACTCCTCTGAAAGGAGGGAAATTCTATGAACAGCAAAAAATTCTGGGCCGCCATGGGCAAGGCGCTGGCGGCCGTGACAGTAACGCTGATCGCAGTTCTATTGGTGGCCCCCGGGGCCGTAGCCGCCAGCAAGTTCAAAACGCTGCATAGATTCAAGGGCAAGGACGGAAGGCAGCTCGAGGCTGGCGTGATCCTCGACGCGGCCGGGAATCTCTACGGCACAACCTATGGCGGCGGCCCAGCATACGGTGTCGTCTTCAAGCTCACACCGAAACCCGATGGAAGCTGGAGGGAGAGTGTACTTTACAATTTCCAGTGGGGATTTGATGGTTCCCTTCCTGCGGCCAGCTTGGTATTTGACGCTGCCGGCAATCTCTATGGAACCACAAGCGCAGGCGGCGGGGCCTGCTATTGCGGCACGGTCTTTAAGCTGACACCGAACCAGGACGGGAGCTGGACGGAGAGCGTGTTGTACAGCTTTATGGGTGGATCGGATGGCGGCGGTCCCGTCGCCAGCCTGATCTTTGACAGCGCTGGCAGTCTCTATGGCACGACGGCGGGCGGTGGCTCCTTTGGCAATGGCACGGTCTTCAAACTGACGCCGAATCGAGACGGGAGCTGGACGGAGAGCGTGTTGTACAGCTTTATGGGTGGATCGGATGGCGGCGGTCCCGTCGCCAGCCTCATCTTTGACAGCGCTGGCAGCCTCTACGGCACGACGGCGGGCGGTGGCTCCTTTGGCAATGGCACGGTCTTCAAGCTCACACCGAATCGAGACGGGAGCTGGACGGACAGCGTGTTGTACAGCTTTATGGGTGGATCGGACGGCGGCGATCCCGTTGCCAGCCTGATCTTTGACAGCACTGGCAGTCTCTATGGTACGACGGCGGGCGGCGGGTCCCTTGGCAATGGCACGGTCTTCAAGCTGACGCCGAACCGGGACGGGAGCTGGACGGAGCAGGTACTTCATGGGTTCAGTTACAAAGACGGGGAATATCCCTCTGCAGGCCTGATCTTGGATGCTGCCGGAAACCTGTACGGGACGACCGCCATGGGCGGAGCCTACGGTGTTGGGGTCGCTTTCGAGATGAGGCTCAAGCCGTCGGGCAAATGGGGCTATCGCGTGTTGCACTCCTTCGCCGACCGCCCCGGAGCCCTCGTTCTTGCGGGCCTCACCATCGACGCAGCCGGCAATCTTTACGGGACCACCTGCGGGGACGGCACTAGAACCCATGGCTCTGTGTTTGAGATCACGCCGTAGCCGACCTCTCCGGCTAATTGGGCTTGAGCGGCGCGTGGCGGGACCCATTGATTATCCGGTGGCCTGCGATTTCTGGGGGTGCTTTTTGATTTAGGCAGCGTCGGGTTAGAGGCTTTTAGTGACAATTGGGCGCAAAATTTAGAAGGCCCGGCCGTTCGCCGTCGAGCGGCGGCAGAGCGAGTGTCCTCACTCTTGACTGGGCCGGGCCCCATCTGCGGTATTCAGTTTTTGATACCTCCCGTAATTATTACTATACCCTTCTGACCCGTTTGTCGGTGACAGTCATCACGAATGCGCGGTCAATTCACCCTCGATCCTGGGTGCGTAATCTAGCCGCAAACACTCCCCCTTCGAAGCCTGTGGACTCATGGTGCACAAAGCACAACTCTAAATTACATATAACGGCCGAGTGCCCGATTCTTCCGGGTTCTGTGCGGGAGGCCAGAATGCACACTCGCGACTATTCATATCAGTAATCTCCACGAGCCCATCTCGACGCCCACCGAACGGACTTCCGCAGCCAGTTTTATCATTGACCACTTGGTTCCAAATCGGATAACCTGACACAACGCAGATTATCTGCAAGACATATTTGGTCTTTGACAATCTGGCCCGAGGATGACAGTACGCCTCCGGGCTCCGGTTCCAACTACCGCTTGATTCCAAAATGGGACGTTGCCCCCGCCATAACTCCCATGTTCTCAAGATTTTGCCCGTAACTCCTTTAAACTCAAAGATCTAGCAGGTAGTCGTAAATTAAAGTCTTTGTTTTCTAGATTTTGAATGCAAGGGGGGCAGGGGGGTACCATGACTAAACAGTAAATTGCATCCCATTGCGGGAAAACGATCTCCCCTCCACGCGTTCACAACTTGCCTTCACCGTAATCCCCTGGCCAGCGCTAAAATCATTACGGGCTTAATTCAAGTGATTCCGGTCACAGCTCTCCGTGAGCAAGCGCACTGCACCACCGTCCCGGATCGCACAGAATGCCGAAATGGGAATCTGTGTCCAGTTCCTGGCAATCCGCGTTTGCCCCCAAGGGCAGCCGGCAAAAGGAGATCCATCGTGACACCAAAATCTCTCACTATCACCGATAATCGCACCGCCAAAAATTACGACCTGCCGATTGAAAATGGCACCATCCGTGCCATGGATTTGCGCAAAATCAAAACCGACGCTGAAGATTTCGGCCTCATGACTTATGATCCGGCGTTCATGAATACCGCCTCCTGTCACAGCAGCATCACCTTTATTGACGGCGATCGCGGCATCCTTCGCTACCGTGGCTATCCCATCGAGGTGCTGGCCGAACATTGCACCTTCCTCGAAGTCGCCTACCTCCTGTTATTCGGCGAGCTTCCGACTCCGGACGAACTGAAAACCTGGGTCAGCGAGATCACTCATCACACCATGCTGCACGAAACCACCAAGAAGCTCATGGAGGGATTTCTCCACGATGCCCATCCCATGGCCATGCTGGTAAGTACGGTCGCAGCCTTGTCCACGGTCTATCCCGAGGCCCGAGATGTTCACGATCCCGCCAACCGGCTGCTACAGATCAAACGCCTGATTGGCAAGGTGCCGTCCATCGCGGCCATGTCGTACCGCCACAGTCTCGGCTTCCCCTACGTTTACCCCGACAACGATCTCAGCTATCCAGAAAATTTCATGAACATGTTGTGGCGGATGGTGGAACCGAAGTACGCGGCCAATCCGGTAATTGCGCGCGCCCTGGACATTCTCTTCATACTTCATGCCGACCACGAGCAGAATTGCAGCACCAACGCCATGCGCGCCGTGGGCAGCGCCCAGTCCGATCCCTACCTCTCCACCGCCGCCGCCGCTGCCGCCTTATCCGGACCCTTGCACGGCGGCGCCAATGAGGAAGTTCTGAAAATGCTGGACGAAATTGGCTCCAAAGCAAATGTCCCTGCCTACATCAAGAAAGTCAAAGACGGCCACGGCAAGCTGATGGGCTTCGGCCACCGCGTCTACAAGAACTACGATCCCCGCGCCAAGATCATCAAGTGGACGGCCGAGAAAGTATTCGCAGTCACCGGCGGAAATCCAAAACTCGACATCGCGCTCGAGTTGGAGCGAATCGCTCTTGAGGACGAATATTTCATCACCCGCAAACTGTATCCCAACGTCGACTTTTACTCGGGAATCATCTATCAGGCCATGGGCTTCAAACCGGAAATGTTCACCGTCCTGTTTGCCATCCCGCGCACCGCAGGCTGGCTTGCCCAGTGGCAGGAAATGATCACCGATCCCGAACAGAAGATCGCGCGTCCCCGCCAGGTCTACACCGGGCACGCGGTCCGCGAGTTCGTGCCACCGGAAAAGCGCGCCTCTGTTTTAGCCGCGGCGCGCTAGAACCCGCCGCCAAGGAATGGGCCCGCTCGGACGGGCCCTTCCTTTGTGATCGCGATCACCGCTTCGACAATGGTTTCGACGTATAAACAAAGTAGAAGGGGAAGGAGGTATCCCCATGGAAACCATTGCTCCAAAACAGACCGTCACCTTCAACAACATCCTGCTCGCAACCGACTTTTCCGAGGTCTCGAAAAAGGCGGTGCCGTATGCTGTAGCCATCGCGAGCCGATATGCTTCCAAGATTTATTTCGCTCACGTGCTTCCTCCGAAAGCGCGAACGCCTATCCCGATTGAGCCCCTACCCGCCGAGTTGGATCGTGAGCGTGTGAGCGCCGAAGTTGAGATGGAGATCTTTCTCCAGAACGCGCTCGTGAATGTGCCCCATAATGTGCTCCTGGAGAACGGACCTATCTGGGATGCGCTGTCGGATTTGATACAGCGAGACGAAATCGACTTGCTGGTGCTCGGAACGCACGGGCGCGGAGGACTGAAGAAAGTCATCCTTGGTTCTGTTGCAGAAGAACTGTTTCGCCTTGCTCCCTGTCCAGTACTGACCGTCGGTCCCGCCGTTCCCGCCGAGCCCGCAGGCGCAAAGGTATTTCGCCGAATCCTGTTCGCCACAGATTTCGGCCCAGCTTCCTTGCACGCCCTGCAATATGCCATCTCGCTCGCTACTGAAAGCAACGCGAGGTTGATACTCTTACACGTAGTGACTCCAGTCCCAGTGGTCGAAGTCGGGCCATACTGGTATCCCGGCACAGATCTCGTCGAACAACAGAAAACAGCACAGGCTCGGTACATCGGTCGGCTTAAGGATTTGATTCGGCCCGATGCGAATCTGCCGTTCGATCCGGAATTCCTGGTCGACTTCGACTTCGCCCCCGACGCGATTGTGAGGATTGCCGCCGCCTCTGAGGCAGATTTGATTGTCATGGGCGTAAATCAAGCCGCCTCCGCGCGCGCCTCGGCACATATGCCGTGGGCAACCGCGCATGAAGTTGTCTGCCACGCTCAGTGTCCGGTGCTGACGGTAAGGAGCTGATTCGAGCGCCAGCATGGCATTAGCCGAAGAAACCACGGGCATCCCTCCGCGAATAACGCGGAGGGATCCGCAGCGCAGGTGTTGTTAGCAAGTGTTGTTAGCAAGTTGACGGACGCCCCAATCCCACCTAAGATTACTCGACTTGGACAAACAGGCCGACGCCACTCGGACCATGATAGGCCAGACCATTTCCCACTACCGGATCGTTGAGATGCTCGGCGGTGGAGGGATGGGCGTTGTCTACAAAGCTGAAGACACGCGACTGCACCGCTTCGTCGCGCTGAAATTTCTTCCGGAAGACGTCTCCAAAGATCCCCAGGCCCTCAGCCGCTTCCAGCGCGAAGCGCAGGCGGCTTCTGCCCTGAACCATCCCAATATCTGCACCATCTACGACATCGGCGAGCAGGACGGGAAGGCTTTCATCGCCATGGAATATCTGGATGGCGTAACCCTCAAACACAAGATCGAGGGCCGTCCGCTGAAGATTGAACAGCTCCTGGACCTCGGTATCCAGATTGCTGACGCGCTCGATGCCGCCCACTCCAGCGGAATTGTGCACCGCGACATCAAACCGGCGAATATCTTCGTCTCACTACGCGGGCAAGCCAAGATCCTGGATTTCGGCCTGGCAAAACTTACCCCGCAGGGCGGCCGGGTCGTCAACGTCTCGGCCGGGGCAACCCGCACCGCCATCAGCGTCGACCAACTCACCACCCCGGGCACCGCGATGGGGACCATCGCCTATATGTCGCCCGAACAGGCGCGTGGAGAGACGCTCGACCATCGCACCGATCTGTTCTCATTCGGCGTCGTACTCTACGAAATGGCAACGGGCAGGCAGCCATTCTCGGGCACCACATCCGCGGTCGTCTTTGAAGCGATCCTCAACAAAGTACCTCCGTCACCAGCCCAGTTGAACCCGGCATTGCCAGCGCAACTGGAAAGCATCCTGAATAAGACGCTGGAAAAAGACCGGGAGCTGCGTTGCCAGAGCGCGGCCGAACTTCGCGCCGATCTGAAGCGCTTAAAACGAGACGCAGATTCCTCACGCGCCGGGATCAGCGGTGTTGTCGCCACAGCCGCGACTCGCGCCGACAAGGCGAGCAGTGAAAAAGCCCCTCCGGCTCAAGCGAGCCACAGGCGTTTTCTGCCTGCGTTGATCGGGCTCGGTTTCCTGGTCGCTTTAGCTGTCGGATTAGTGGCGGGCAAGGGTCTATGGGGATCCTCGGCCGCCAGCGCGCCGCTGTATCACGAGATCACTTTCCGCCGAGGTGAAATTCGCTCAGCCCGATTCGCACCCGATGGGCAGACGATCCTATACAGCGCCGCTTGGCAAGGGAATCCAGTCGAAACATTCTCCGCACGCCAGGGCATGGTCGAGTCGCGTTCGCTGGGACTG
This sequence comes from uncultured Acidobacteriota bacterium, assembly GCA_963696635.1. Taxonomy (GTDB): domain Bacteria; phylum Acidobacteriota; class Terriglobia; order Terriglobales; family Acidobacteriaceae; genus JABDBE01. The sequence continues at coordinate 160,678 of CAVOKX010000008.1, read as the reverse complement.
GGCCGCGCGGAGCTTCTGGCCATTTCATCAAAAGGCGAGATGGCGCTTTCCTTAGGCAGCCATCCCGTCGGAACATGGATCAATGTGGGCACCCTGGCCAGAGCGCCATTGGCGGGCGGCGCACCTCGTCCGGTAGTCGAGGACGTCGAATGGGCGGATTGGTCCCCCGACGGAAGCAACTTGGCGGTTGTCCGCAACGTCGGTGGTCGCGACCGGCTCGAGTATCCCATCGGCAAGGTCCTGTACGAGACCAGCGGTGGCTGGATCAGCTATCCGCGAGTTTCCCCGAAGGGCGACTTCGTGGCCTTCATGGACCATCCGAATCAGGGAGACGATGGCGGCTTGGTCGCTGTCGTCGATGTTTCTGGTCACAAGCGTGAACTCACCCGGGAGTGGTACGGCACGCAGGGGCTTGCCTGGTCGCCTGACGGTAAAGAAGTCTGGTTTACCGCCAGCGAATTAGGACTGTTTCACTACATCACCGCTGTCGACCTCTCAGGCAAGCATCGGTTGGTGACCCGGGTACCGGGTTCGCTAGTGATCTTCGATATCTGGCAAGACGGACGGGTGCTACTGGCTCGCGCCGATCGTCGGCGCGAGGTCATGGGTTTGAGCGGCGGCGCCACCAAGGAGCGTGATCTTTCCTGGCTCGACTACTCCTATCCCGCCGACCTTTCCGCCGACGGCAAGACGCTTCTCTTTGACGAAGAGGGAATTGGCGGCGGCGTGCAGTATGGAGATACACAGGATCTGACCTACGCGGTTTATATTCGCAACACCGATGGCACACCGGCCATACGGCTGGGCGAGGGCGGCGCCTCTGCCCTTTCCCCGGATCAAAAATGGGTTCTCGTGGTAACGCCCATCGCGCCCGGACAACTAAGGATGTTGCCGACCGGAGCGGGTGAAACTCAATCGTTGACCAACGATTCGATCAACCATCAATGGGCACGTTGGTTTCCGGACGGCAAGCGCTTCGTCTTCTCGGGGAACGAACCGGGCCATGGCGTGCGCTTTTACATGCAGGATATCTCGGGAGGGAAACCGCAGGCGATTTCTTCGGAAGGCGTCGAAGCCCAGGACTTTGCTATCTCACCGGACGGCCAGATGGTGGTAGGCATTGGCCCCGACCAAAAAGGCTACGTATTTCCGGTGGCGGGAGGCGATCCGCGAATCGTTAAAGGTATGGAAGCGGGAGACCTCCCCATTAATTGGAGTCAGGACGCCCGCTCCATTTTCCTCTACCGCACCGGCGAAGTGCCCGCCAAGGTTTATCGATTGGAACTAGCCACGGGAAAGAAAACCGTGTGGAAAGAGATCGCACCGCTCGATCCCACCGGCGTCTCCACTATCGGGCCGATCCTCATGACGCCGGATGGCAAGACCTACGTTTACGGATTCCATCGCACCCTCGGAGACCTTTATTTAGTGGAAGGCCTCAAGTAGATTTTTCCCCTGTTTTCTTAGAAAAAGAATCTAGGCTTGACACAGCAACCCCACAAGAACAAAATTTCAGAACCTGTAGAGACACAGCTTGCTGCGTCTCGGTTGTTCGATAAAGCCGTTCTATAGCGCACGTCAAGCGACAGGAGTTGTGCTGTGCCGGAGAAGAAGGTTTGCTTCGACGACTTTCAGCTGGATTACGGGCGTTTTCAGCTCTTTCGTCGCGGCATCCCGGTTCGGCTGGAGGGCCTGCCGCTGCAACTGCTCATGTTTCTAGTCGAAAAGCGCGGACAACTAGTCACCCGCGAGCAGATCTCCAGCGAGTTGTGGAGCAAAGACGTTTTCGTCGAGGTTGAACAGGGAATCAACACCGCCATCCGCAAGATCCGCCGCGCCCTGGAGGACGATGCCGACCAACCGCAGTACCTGCAGACCGTAGTCGGCCGCGGTTATCGCTTCGTCGCCCCCACCGCCGTGGAAGATGCCAGCAGCCCGCCGCCAGCCGAGCCATTCGTTATTTCCCCCGAAGACTTTGGCCGCGCCATTATGACCGCGGCCGGCTTGGACCCAGAAAATCCCCGAGGAACCCCAAAGCTCCCACCGAAGACCGAATGAACTGTGAAAGCCAAATCGCCGAATGCGGAGACGCGGCGAGCCGCGTCTCTGTAAACCCCTCGACCCCGCATTTAGTGGCTCGGTTGCCTCAAGACAGCCTCGGTGGTGGTGGGTCGCTTTGCGCGCAACTTCGCGGCGCTCGGAGCCGTCGACACATGCTTAATCGTCGCATGATGCCGTTGCATCGCCGCCTGTGGCTGAGCCGAGTGCACCACCGCCGTGTTCGGCGCAGCCCATGGGTTATACCAGGTCGGATCGACTTCCTGGCCATAGGCCGGGAGCAGTAATGCCGTAACCATCGCGCCAAACAGCATCGCCATCATTGCCAGTCCTTTGCCTCGCGTCATACCTTTTGATCGGTTCATTGAATCACCTCTGTAGTGGATTGATTTCGACTCGCAATGAGACGAAATCATGTTCGCGATCTTGCACCGGCTCGCAGAAAGTGTCCATGGAGCCAGTCTGAAGCTGTATGAAGCGATCTGAAGAAAAGGTCGATCCGGTAACGGGGGGCGGAAGACACGAACATTGCGGGATAGTCGGTAAGCCCGTCAACTACCGTCGATGGCGACCTGGTCGATCTCAAGATCGTCGACGTACGCAATAACGCATTGACCCGCCTCCGCACATTGAGATAACCTGTATCCAGGAACATTATCTATTGGATAATGCCAGTTCTTTGACAATTCGACCCCGGGGCAATCACCCAACACCGAGTGCCAAAACGGAACGCGGCTGGGCGGCGACCCACGCGTAACTCCCATGTTATCTGGATTTTGCGTGTAACTCCTTTAAACTAAAAGATCTAGCAGGTAGTGGTAAAATTAAGCTTTTATTTTCAAGATTTTACGCAGCATGAGGGGGGAGGGGGATATCCAAACAGTAAACAGCTGACCAGTCCCGAAATGAATCGCGAGGAGATGACCTACCAGTCCCCCGCAGGAACGAGCTTTCAAACCCTGATACCGGCTATTTGCAGCTGCGCGCCACGCACTGCGATTTCGTTTGCCTTGGCCGCGCATTTCTGCTAATGTGCGCCCGTTCTCGGGATCACAGTCCAAACCAATGTTTCAGGGGTGACGCTATGGCGTTTTGCACAGTTTGTGGGGCTCAAACACCAGATGGTTCGACGATTTGTCCGGCCTGTAGCCACTCGGGGGCGCCCGCCGCGCGCCCTGTCGCCGCCTCGGCAGGCGGAATGACCGACAATGTGGCTGGCATGTTGGCGTATGTAACTATTATCCCGGCGATCCTGTTCCTGGTCATAGAGCCGTATAACAAAAACCGATTCGTACGCTTTCACGCCTTTCAGAACCTCTTCTTGCACGTGGCTGCATTTGTGTGTTGGATCGCTCTGTTTATCATCTCAGCGGTGCTGGCGTTCATCCCGATCTTGGGGCACCTGATCGCCTTCTTGCTGTGGATGCTTCTCTCCGTGGGTCTGCTTATAGTCTGGATCATGCTCCTCATCAAAGCCAATCAAGGGCAAATGTGGAAGCTGCCAGTGATCGGCGATATGGCTGAGAAACAGGCCAACGCCTAGTCTCCAGGATTTCGAGAAGCCATTCGACGGGTGCACCCGTCTGTTCGCTGTCCGACCATCCTTACCAGAACTGTCCTTGACAGAACCCCCTGCGGAATGGCATTCCTATTTACTTTTGTTTCGGGTAGTCTGTCTGATTCTGGCCGGAAGAGGAGACAGGTTTGCGAGTTCGGGTTTTCTATCACGATAAATGTTTTGACGGCGCCTCATCGGCAGCGCTTTTCTCCCGTTTCTACCGCGAACGGATCCGCAGCGACGTCCAGTTCGTTTTCTCCGGCCTGTTGCACCGCGCCGGTTCTTTGTTCGATGAAAAGAATTTTGATGGCGAAGAAAATGCCATCGTGGATTTCAAGTATTCCAGTTCGCCCAAAATCACCTGGTGGTTCGACCATCATGAAAGCGCCTTTCTGTCGCCCGCCGATGCGGCCCACTTCGAGCAGGATCAGAGCAACCGCAAGTTCTACGACCCGGATTTCAAATCCTGTACCAGCTTCATCGCCACCATCGCCGAGCAACGCTTCGGCTTCGATCCCGCTCCCGTAGCCGACCTGGTTCACTGGACCGACATGATTGACGGCGCAATGTATCAGGACGCTCGTACCGCGGTCGAAATGCAAGCTCCGGCAATGAAGCTCACCATGGTGATCGAATCGAATCAGACCCACGATTTTGTGCCTCGCCTGATCCCGCTGCTGGCGAGCAAGTCTCTAGCCGAGATCATCGAAGAGCCCTTTGTCGCCTCGCTCTTGCCTCCGCTGCTCGAACGGCATCAACGATCCATGGCCATCCTCGCCGAACGCATCGAATCGAAAGATGGCACGATTTTCTTCGATGTCACCGACCACGAACTCGAAGGCTACAATAAATTCGTTCCCTACTATCTGCATCCAGAATCGATTTACAGCGTGGGCCTCAGCAAGAGCAGTTTCCGGGTGAAAGTTTCCGTGGGTTCGAATCCCTGGGCGCCATCGGAGCCGATGGTGAATCTGGCGAAGATCTGTGAACGCTATGGCGGCGGCGGGCACGCCCGGGTCGGCGCCATATCTTTCGAAGTCACCCAGCAGGACGCCGCGCGCAAGGCCGCCCGCGAAATCGTGGAAGAGTTGCGCGCCGCCGTCCGCGCCCAGGGGCAATGAACTTACAGCTAGCACCACGAATCAATGTCATGCCTGACATTCCCGTGACCGCCGGCGCTACTTCCGATCCCATCTTGCGAACCGAGCATCTAAGCCGGGCGGTCAAGGACAAAGTTCTGGTCGAAGATGCCACCTTCGAAGTGCGAGCTGGCGAGGTCCTCGCGATTGTCGGCCCCAGCGGCTCGGGCAAGAGTTCCTTGCTGCGGTTGCTCAACCGCCTCGATGAGCCCACCAGCGGCACGGTTTACGTGGAAGGGATCGACTACCGGCAGATCGCGCCCCGCGAGTCTGCGGCGCAAGCTGGGCTTGGTGAACCAGCGGCCCTATCTTTTTCCGGGCACCGTAGAAGAGAACCTCCGATTTGGTCCGCTGCAGCGTGGTGAGACTTTGTCGCAGGATTCCATCGAGCAACTGCTGGCCCTCGTCGCCCTCGCAGGGTATGCCGGCCGCAACGTCGCCAATCTCTCGGGCGGCGAAGCCCAGCGCGTCTCGGTCGCTCGCACCCTGGCCAATTCGCCGCTGGTTCTGCTGCTGGATGAGCCCACATCCGCGCTCGATGATACATCTAAGCGGGAGGTTGAATCGTCGATCCAGCGGATTGTTCGCGATCAGGGACTGACCTGCATCATCGTTACCCATGACACCGCGCAAGCCGAGCGCTTGGCCGAGCGGGCTTCGGTGATGGAAGCCGGACGCATGGTTCGCCAGGGCCCTGCAAAGGAGGTACTGCATGCTTAAGCTATTGTTCAGCAATCAATTGTATCTTGCTCTGGCCCAGGCTATGGTGGCAGCGATCGCGGCCATGGTCGTCGTCCTCCTCGCCCGCAAACGCGGCATTCATTTAGAGAGCGAAACTCTGATCGCGATGGTGCGAGGCATCATCCAAATCACTGCTGTCGGATCGATTCTTCTATTGCTACTGGGGGCGCCACGCTGGACCAGCGCGTTTCTTCTCACCGGGATGATTATTGCCGCCGGCGCAACCTCGGCGCGTCGCGCCAAAGGCATGCCGGACGCGTTTCGCGTTTCCACATGGTCGATTGCGTTCGGGTCGGGCTCAGTTATTGCGTTGATGACCTGGCTTGGCGTCATCGACACCGCGATTACTTCGTTGGTTCCTGTGGGGAGCATGCTGATCACCAATGCGATGAACACGAACGGCTTGGCGCTCAACCGTTTCCGGGCGGATGTGCTGGCTCACGCCGGCGAAATTGAAACTGCGCTGGCTTTGGGAGCAGAGTCTAAAAACAGCGTCTCGCCTTACGTACAAGCTTCTTTCGAAGCCAGCTTGATTCCGGCCATCGACTCGATCCGTTCGCTCGGCATCGTATGGATTCCCGGCTTGATGGCGGGAATGCTGCTCTCGGGGGCTCGGCCGGTGTATGCGGCGATCTATCAATTTGTGGTGCTGGCGATGATTTTTGCCGCTTCCGGCCTGACCTCGCTGGTGAGTACATTGCTGATTCGGGACCGGATTTTTACGGCAGCGCAACAATTAAGTTTGCAGCCGGGGAGATAATGTTGTAATGAGTTCTATCGTGCAGAGCAAAATCGCGCCCGCGGACGGACAGCATGGAGCCAGCCTCCAGGTTCTGCGCGGGATTGCTACGCTCGAGCTTGCCAAAGGGATGATCGTTTTGCTGGCCGCCTGCGGCGTTCTTTTGCTGGTGCGCCGGGAAGATCCTTGGGATATTGCCGACGGTTTGCTGAGGCTGCTGCACATCAGCCCCGACCACCACTTTGCACAAGTCTTCCTCGACTGGGCGGATTCGCTGACCAGCGCAAAAATCTGGACCGTCGCCGCCGCCGCGCTCTCTTACTCCATTTTGCGGTTCCTGGAGGCTTACGGACTCTGGTATGCACGGGCTTGGGCGGAGTGGATTGCCTTGATTTCCGGCTCTCTGTATCTGCCCTTTGAAATCTACAAATTGATCCACAAACAGAGTCTCTTCCACATATCCGTTTTCCTAGTCAACGTGGCCATCGTGTTGTACATGATCTACGCGCTGAAAACGGGGGAGAGTATTCACCACGTCCGCCAGCCAACTTGACCCAGACAAACTCCTTTCGACAAGAAACGGGTTAGTTTCTGGTTGCCGCGTTTCTCCCTAGACCTTCGGCACCAAATGCATGTTAACCAGAATGACCAGATTTTCCCCAACGATAGCATTGAAATTCGGGGGGCCCGGGAGGTCCTCGGCGTTGGCTGCGTGCGGCGCTGGGGGAAGTCCGGAAGTTTCCATAAACGATCCCGTGCATCGCGTACCGCTGTAGGCTTCACTCGGCTGCGGCGTCTCACAATCTTCATCCATCACCAGGACGGGCCAGTAGGTATTCACCACCGTCCTCACCAACTGGGGAAAATCCTCGCGAAACACTTTCGTAGTTCCGGACGCCCGGATACCAGCGCCTTTCTGCGCGTCTCCGTTGGCGCCCCCAAGGTCGAAAACGAAAGTGGCCTCGTGGGTAACCCGGTGGATCATGGGAGGGCCATACACGGGCCCGGCATAGGCTTCACCCGGGGCAGACTCGACGTTCCGGTCCACCCGCGTTACGACCAGATCGCCGGTAGCTTGCAGCCGGCCGTCCGCCGTCCGGACCACCCGTTTGGAATGGAAACACACCAGCGTGTTGTTGGACATGTTCTCGAGCCAACGGCTCAGGAATTTTCCATCTTCAGCAATGACAGGTGACATAGATGTAGCCGGATAGATCCTAAATTCGACACTGGACATTGTGGGGTCGCTGTCGATTTTCATTGTTCCGTTGACCCTGGCGAAGCCGAGGGTAACGTTCATTTTCGTTTTCCCGAAATCCGTGGTCGCGTCGGTGATAAGTTTCGCATCGGAATGGCGAGTGTCCACCTGCCACGACCCAGCCGTGGAAGCAGGTTTATTGGTGGCATCAAAGCCCAGAACCGCCAGGGCCAGAATTACAGCAATGGCAAATACAGCCGCGTGCTTAAGCATGGCCATCCTCCCTTTCGTGAACTCCGGTACGGTGAATCCGGACTCTCCGTTTTGCCTGCATCGTACACCTCTTCCGGCGAGCATCACAACGTCATCCATCCCGCTCGCGCTGGATTACCTCAGCTTAAAGGAAATGCAATTAACGCTGTGTATGCTGCCCTGGCTCGGTGCGCCAAGTTCACGGGAGCGAACCTTGGGGTACCAGACGCCAGGCTGAAGAGAGCGAAGTACTCGTCACGTCGCCAGCCAACGTGAACCAGCAGCCTTCCCACATTGGGACCGTTTACTTTTTAGTACCTGTCCCCCTCCCCCCTTGATCTTTTAGAATGATTGGGTTACGGCGACACTACCCTCAAAATCTTTGAGGAATAAGGACTTATGCGTAAAATATTACGGAATAAGGAGTTAGCTGCGTTCAAATTCCGAAATGGTCCCTGGCGCCGGGGAAGACAATTTAAAGAATGGAATTGCCAAAGATTGATCATTCTCTTACGGATAATGTTGTTTCATTTAGGTTATCCAAGTTGAAGGACATGGTCAAGAACAAAACGGGGGTATGCAGATTGGACTTTGGGACATCGGCCATGAAAACCCGACACTGTCTCGCTTCTGAGCGCGGGAATTCAAGCTATCCTGACCCCCCAGGTTATCGTCCGAACGGACGCGAACCTGGGGCACCAGCAGAATGGCTGGGCCAGTCCCAAGGTTAGGGTCCTAAGAACGGACGCGAAGCACAAAACCTTGTTTCGGCAGACTCGTCTAACGGCAGGGAGGAATTCTCGAATGATGAAACGGATACCGATTTTTCTGCTGTTGCTGTTGGCTGTTCCGGTTCACGCGCAAGACAAGAAACCCACGACTCTGCGAGAGGTGTTGCTGGCGGAACTGCGATCGACGCACACCACGGCGGAATGGTTCGTGCCAGCGAATACAGCCATCAAGGGTTTGACGGCCGAGCAGGCAAACTGGACCGATGGCAAAGGGAATCATTCGGTCGGCCAGCTTACCTACCACCTGGTGTTCTGGAATCGGCGGAACCTGGCGAGACTGAAAGGAGAGAGCCTGGAAAAATTCAGCGGAAACAACGACGAGACGTTCGACAAATTTGACAGTAAGACGTGGAATGAAACGGTGAAACAGCTCGACGACGTCATGAACGAACTGGAAAAATGGGTGGAAACCGCCGACGAGGAGAAGTTGAAGGAATCGGCCCAGGTGTTTACTCACATCAGCACCCACAATGCGTACCACATCGGCCAGATCATCTACGTCCGCAAGGAGCAGGGCTCGTGGGATCCGAAAAACGGTGTGAACTAGAAAAGGCGCTCGCAGCAGAATGTCTGGGTCCCGAATGAAGATCGAAACCTTGCCCCGGATGCCAGTGCGATTCGTGACCTACGTCAAAATCCCCACCCTAACGTCGAAAAGCACGACGTTAGGGTGGGCCACCCTCCAGGCTTTGTGGCTACTTGAGTTTCACGAAGAGCAAGACGAAGATTGCCCAAACTCCGACGGTCATGGGAAACTGTGCCGCTTGTGCTTCCCGCAATGTGCCTCCTCGCGGGAGCGCAAAAGAGAGGAAGAACATTGCCAAAGCGGTGAGTATTCCGAGGATCAATTTGGTTTTCCAGGTCATCGTCGTTTGCCTCTCGTTTGGGTTTGCCCGCCGTGCCGGTTGAGCAACGGGATCTTCCCCGGGCGATAGCGGACATTCTACGCTGGAACGGGACTACGACCGAGCATGAGTTGAAGCAATGCAGTTACCGAAGTGCTGAAAGCGTGGATGAGAGGTGGAAGAGTTAATCCCGACCAGGGCCTGCGAAGCATTGCTCCGCCTGGAGCCTTCGACTTTGCTTCAGGAAGCAATACCGTCGGGCTCGCGCTGGGTGCGGCCGCCTCGCGGTGACGGTTGTGCTGCTTGCGGCCTGCCTGCGCGGTCCGGGAGGAAAACGGAAAACACCGTGCCGCTCGAACCTGACACAGTGCGGCTGCGGACGCGGATTGCTCCTTCATGTTTCTGGACGATGCCGTGAGCGAGCCAGAGGCCCAGACCGGTACCTCCGTCGCCCTTGGTGGAATAAAAGGGCTCGAAGATGCGAGTCAGGTCGCTTTGCTGGATGCCGCTGCCGTTGTCGGCGATGGTGACGCGGGCTCCGCTGCGGTGCGCGCCAGTTCCGAAGCTGTTGGACCACTCGTGGCCGCGGGCTACGTGCAGGGTCAGCCGGCCACCGTCGTCGAGAGCATCGAGGGCGTTGAGGATGAGGTTGGAGAAGAGCTGGCGGAGTTCTCCGGCAAAGCCACATATTTCCACGGCTGAGTCGTAGGTTTTGTCGATCTGGATGTGTTTCTCGCTGAGTTTGCGCAGGTAGAGCTGCAGAACCTCATCGAGGATGGTGGCTACGTTCAGCGGGGAGGGCGATGAGATCTCGCGTACGAACCCGAGCATCTGTTGAGCGATGGCGCCGACGCGCAGCACTTCTTTCTCCGCCATCTCCAGGTATTCGTCCTGCTTCTCGGGATGGTGGCGGGCGAGGTAAATCAGATTGGTAACGGCTTCCAGAGGGTTGTTGATCTCATGAGCGACGGCAGCAGCGAGACGTCCGGCGGTGGCCAGCTTTTCGTTGCGACGCAGCGCTTCTTCGGAACGCCGCTGCGCAGTGATGTCATGGGCGATGCTGGATGCGCCAATCACTTCTCCACGCTGGTTGCGAATTGGGGAAAGCGAGATGTCCACGGTGAGTCGCGTGCCGTCCTTGCGAATGCGCTCGGAGGTGTGGTGCTGGATGGGCTCACCGCCCATGACCTTTCTTGTGATTCCGGGGACCTCTTCAGGACGCTCCGGCGGGCCGAGGACTTCCACTGGCATGCCGATGGCCTCGGGGGCGGAATATCCGTAGAGCCGTTCCGCGCCTTGATTCCAGCTGGTGATGATTCCATTCACATCTCCGGTAAAGATGGCATCGTCGGAGGATGCGACCATGGCGGCCATCTGCCGCTGGATCTGCCCGGCGCGGGTTTGCGCACGGGAGCGCTGGCGCGCCAGACTCGCAGTGAGAATCGAGATGGCAATAAAGACCAACAGCCGTCCGTAGTCGTTGGCGGAAAGGGAAAAACTAAAGCGCGGCTCTAAGGCGAAATAATCGATGGCGAGCCCGGATGTGGCCGTGCAGAGCAGCGCCGGTCCGAAGCCAAAGTAGAGGGCGCTCACCACGACCGCGGCGATGAAGATGGCGAATGGATCCTGACGCATGACTGGCCACATAAACCAGATGCTGAGGGCAATGCCCGTCGCGACCAGTGCGGCAGTGTAGCGGAGGGTCCAATGACCCCACTTCGAGTCACACTCTGAGTGCGCAATATCGAGCGGGATGTTGAGCGAAGGCATGGGGGAGCAAAACAAACCAGCGCAAGGACGGGGTGGTGTGCGCGAGCCTCGACCGTCCAAAAATAATCCGACTGCAGGCGATCAATTAGCAGGATAGGGCGCGTTTCTGCGAATATCAAGAGGCAAGAAAAAATGGTAGTGGGTCAGTTTGAAATTGTTCACGCAAGATTCCTCGGCTCGCTGGGGAAAGCGCGGGCCTTCGGAATGACGGCCTTTCAAAACAAGAGCCAAACTGACTACTACGGAAAAAGTGAAAGGGCGAATTCTCTCTCCGCCCCTTTTTTCATGCCGCTGAGCGACGATTCTAATTTGGCGTGTTCAAGGCGGGACGTCCTGCGTTCGGCCCTTGCGTGGTCGGAATCACGGTTAAAGACGATTGCAGAGTGAAATTCAGAACGGTTTCCGAGGGCAATTTGATTTGCTGACTATGGGTAACCGCCTGTGCCCCAGCGCCCAAACCGCCGCCCGCTACAGCGCCAATGGCGGCTCCTTTGCCGCCACCGGCGAGGGCGCCAATGATGGCTCCAATTCCAGCGCCGCCTCCGACCTTCTCGGCCGTATTCTTGCCTCGCGAGCTGCCCTGCTTCTTGTACTGATCGGTTTGAATGTTGTAGACATTCCCAGCCGCCGAAATGCGATCCAGTTGAAGCACCAGCAAGGATTGCCCAGCGAACTTGCCGGCGCTCTGCACGGTTACGATATGGCCTTCGACGTTGTAGCCGGTAGGTATGGCCGTGGCACCGTCTACTGCAAGCGGTGAGTTCAGCGTGGCATGAAAGGTTTGACCCTGGGTCGCAGTTTCTGAGTCGATCACGTCCACCAGTCTGACGGCTAGAGTCGTGCCCGAGGGAATGGTAACTTTCTGGGGCGGCGGTGGAGGCGGTGGAGGCGCGGGTGCTGCCGGTGCAGGCGCGGGCGCAGGAGGCGGAGGCGGTTCGGTCTGGGCTTGGGCCGGAGCGTTAGAATCCTCCCGCTCTTTGGATACTTTGCGGCGATGCTTGACGACCGGGGCAGGCGCAGGCGACGCAGGCGGCGGAGCTTGGGCCGCGAGTGGCGGTGGCGGAGCGACTTGTAAATTGTTTACGATCTGCTTTACGCCCGGTTCGCTGGACGCGTAGCGAGCCGCCGCATCGCGTTGAGCATCGTTGTCCACTTCGCCGGAGAGGGTGACGCTTCCCTTGTCGGCTTGCACGATGAGTTGCTTGCCCTGAAGACCGGAATCGGTGTTCAACTTGTTCTGGATATCGGTGGCAATCTGCGTGTCCGTCGGAGCCTTGGAGCACCCCAAGGTCACTGCCAAGACGAGCAAGATCACTGCACTGAGGTAGGGAAATAACCTCGCCTGCATAAAATCACTCCTGGTGTTGTGAATCGGATCTAATTCAGTTAGATGCATAATACCGGAAACTCCACGAGGAAATGTTGCTTGGAATCCTTCCCGTTATCCAATCTGTAAAACCGCGGCTGCAGCAAATTTACCCGGTTCGAGAAACAATAGACGCGCAGACTCAACGGTTTTCCGCAAAGCTGGTTAACTCTGGTGCAGGAATTTGTAGTCGAGAATGCTGGCCGCGAGTCTGGTGTTGTCAGCCTTTGCCGGCGTAGCTTTTTCTGCCACATCTTTTGTCCGGGTAATGCGTCCCTGGCAAAGTACGGTGCTGTTTTTTTGACCTGAGATCTCTTCCGGCATCTCGAAAACCATCTCCACTAATGTGTTGTCAGGAAAGCGTTGCGGGCCTTGGAGAAGCACGCCGGATTGGCTGAGGTTGGCAATCGTACCTTCATACCAGCTTCCCAGATTTTTGACGCGATAACGCACCGGAGTGTCGAGTTTGAGGCGCCGAGCTCGGGGAACCCAAGTCGGTTTGCGGGCGTGGGTGCGGCCTCGGCGTGTGGTCGTGCCTTCCGCCTCGCCTGCGGACTGGGTGCGATCGACGCGCTCGGTTCGCCGCATGGTCGTCCAGTCATAGCTGTATTCGACGGCGCAAAGCAGGCAAACCTGATAGTACTGGCCATCGGCAGCCCGCCGGGGCCAGGAAAACTCGTGGGAGCAGCGGCCTAACATAAGGACGTCCAATAACTTCTGCGGCATGTTCGTCTTTCCGGGTGGGATCGCCGGAAGGAACATCATCTAACGGCGGAGCAATTTTGTGTAGGTTACTTTCGTGTCATCGGCGCCGTGGTGATTCGATAGGCAGTTAAACCACAGCTCAGCGCGTTTCATAGGCCCCTGCGCTCAACGTGGCCACGAGGTACAGTGATATGAAGCGTGTGTGCGTCTGAGTAACGAGGGGCTATGTCCGCAAGAGTACGGGTGGTCAATCTCGAAGAGGGATTTCCCACTCGCGATCAGGCTTATCAAAAGCTCGAAGCCGCATTGGCTCGAGCGCGAAAAGACGGCATGGCTGTGCTGAAAGTAATTCATGGTTATGGCTCGACGGGTGCGGGCGGAGTGTTGCGGTTTGCCATTCGAGGTTTCTTGCGGCAGCGAAAAGAAAAAGGCGAGATCGCGGCGTTTGTCAATGGAGAGAGCTGGTCCAGTTTCGATGAGAGAAGCAAAGCCCTGTTCGCGAAAGTTCCGGAGTTGGTGCTGGATAGCGATTTGGGGCGCGGGAATAAGGGAATCACGTTAGTACTGCTTTGAGGCTTTTGATCGATAGAGTCGATAGTGTTGGGATCGTTCAGAACGCGACTGGCATGTATGATCGAGGCGTGAAGGACGGCAGCGAGCTGGGCGTCACCGCGTTCGTTTTGGCGGGCGGCAAGAGCTCTCGCATGGGAAGCGATAAGGCGTTCCTCCGCCTAGGAGAGGAGACGCTTCTCTCCCATGCGCTGAAGGTCGCGGGGGCGGTCGCGAGGGAAGTGCGGATTGTCGGGGACGCCGAGAAGTTCGCAGCCTGTGGACGAGTGGTGGAGGATGTTTATCGCGATCGGGGACCGCTGGGCGGAATTCATGGGGCGCTCTTGAGTTCGAAAACGGAGTTGAATCTGATGCTGGCGGTCGATCTCCCGTTGGTGCGGCCGGAGCTCCTCGAGTATGTGCTTTTGCGGGCCCGGGAATCGGGTGCAATGGTGACCGTTCCGCGCGCAGGCAACGGTTTGCAGCCGCTCTGTGCGGTTTACCGGCGTAGCTTTGTGGAAGTGGCGGAACAGTCGTTGCGCGACGGAAAAAACAAGATTGATTCGCTCTTTGAGCGAGTTGGACTTTGCGTGATTGAGGAAGATGAACTGGTGAGGGCTGGTTTCTCGGCTGAGATGTTTCGGAATCTGAATACGCCGGAGGAGTTGGAGAAGGCCAGGAGTTTGCCTCTGGGGAGTGGTTCCGAGTGAGCGATGGGAGACCGCTGCCGAGCTTCGCTCAGGGCAGGGTCGCGTGGGCGCCCGTCCCCACGTGATTCAGTTGAAATCTATTATTTATATCCCAGGTAGGAGCTATGAGGAAATTGCACTGCTCGGGTAGTAAAATAAATACAATCACGAGACCCATGCGCAGCCAATCATGCTCATAGACAAGAATCCCAAACATTGGAAGCTTTTAGTTTTCTATTACAACCCAGATGAGTCACGTCTATTCGTGGCAAAGAAGAGCGGACTTCCCTTCACTCTCAACTTCGCTAAGCCTATGGCGTGGGCAATTACAGCCTTAACCTTCGCAATAGTGGCAATAGTGGCTATCATCAACAACTTTCATTTCGTCCGCTAATTCAAACTGAGACACTACCAGAACTGCACATGAGCGGCAATGGACAAGCGGGTCCGTATATCGAGTTCAAGGAGGTCTCGAAGGCCTTTGGCGACAACCGGGTGCTCGATCATGTCAGTTTCGAGGTCATGGCGGCAGAGACGGTGTGCATCCTGGGGCGAAGCGGGGTGGGCAAATCGGTCACGCTGCAAAACATCATGGGTTTTCTGAAGCCGGACTCAGGCAGGGTGGTTGTGGCTTGCGAAGACATTACTGATTATTCCGAGCCCGACCTGCAGCGCATCCGCAAAAAAGTCACCATGGTATTCCAGAACGGGGCGCTGTTTGATTCGCTGACAGTAGGTGAGAATGTGGCATTTCCCCTGCGCGAACGGCACGATTTGCAGGAAGAGCAGATCTTCCAGATCGTGGATGGATTGCTGGAGATGGTGGGCGTGAAAGAAATGCGCGATCTGCTTCCGTCGGACCTTTCAACCGGAATGAAGCGATCGGTGGCGATCGCGCGAGCGCTGGCGGCCCAGCCGGAATGCGTTCTTTATGATGAACCCACGACCATGGTCGATCCGCTGATGGCCCAACTGCTGGGCGATTTGATCAAGCGGCTCAAAGCCCAATTGCATTTGACTAGCGTGGTCGTGACCCACGATATGCGTCTGGCCAAGAAACTGGCGAACCGGATCGTATTTCTGCACGAGGCTAAAGTGCTTTTCTTTGGCACTTATCCTGAGATGGAGAAATGCGAAGAGCCGATTGTGCAGGAGTTTTTGGAATTGGATAAATTGAGTTTGGAAGCGTAAAAGGCTCCAGGCTTCGGACTCCAGGCTTCAGGCCTCAGGCTTAGAACCCTTCGCGCACCAATCGTTCGATCGTGATTGAGCTATTCGTCGAATCGCCTTGCATCATCTTCTCCACATATTTGGCGATCATGTCTACTTCGAGGTTCACGGGATCGGCGGGCTTGAGGGATTTCAGATTCGTCATCTCGGTGGTGTGCGGGATAATGGCGACGGTTACGTGCGTTCCCTCGACTTTCGCGACCGTGAGGCTGATGCCTTCAATCGAGAGTGAGCCCTTGAAGATGACATAGCGCGCCAGTTCTGGCGGGATCTCAATGCGCAGCCAATAGTTGTCGGCACCGGGGATTTCGTCGAGTGCGAGGAACTTGCCAGTGCCATCGACGTGGCCCTGGACGATGTGTCCGCCGAAGCGTCCGTCGGCGCGCATGGGGAGTTCGAGATTTACCAGCGCGCCGGGTTTGATGCGGGAGAAAGAAGTGCGATTCCAGGTCTCTTCGGCGAGATCGGCGCCGAATGACTTGGGCGTGATCTCGACAGCGGTAAGGCAGACGCCGCTGACCGCGATGCTATCGCCCTTTTTTAATTCCTTAACCAGATGCGAAGCGGAGACGGTCAGACGGCGGTTGTCATTTTTGTTGGTGATGCTGGTGACGCGTCCAACTTCTTCGATGATGCCGGTGAACATGGGGCCTCCTTCATTTCACCACAGAGGCACAGAGACACAGAGAAGGCAACAAAGCGAAACCATGTAAGAAATAAAGAAATCCTCGATTTTCTCTGTGTCTCTGTGTCTCTGTGGTGAAATGCTTTTCAATCCGTGTATGGATCTTTCAAGTATCCCTCGATTGCGAAGTCTTCGCCAAATTGGTGCAGGCGGGTTGACTTGACGTAAGCGGCGTCGCTGATGGTTGCGAATCCCGCGCCTGCGGCGAACGGTACCGATGCGGTACCAGCGAGAATTCTGGGCGCGTAGTAAAGAAAAACCTTGTCGACGATGCCTGCGGAAAGCGCGGCCCAGTTGATCGTGGCGCCGCCTTCAATCATCAGGCTGGTGATGTCGATCTGGCCAAGGAAGCGAAGGACGGCGGCGATGTCAGGGTGGCCGTGCGGGCTGCTCGCAGGCAGTTGCTGCACGCGTACGCCGAGTTGCAGCAGTTGTATTTTTCTTTTTTCTTCGGCTGACGAGCATAGCACCAGAACATCGTCCTGCGCGGTCTTAGCTATGCGGGATTCGAGGGGGAGGCGTAGATGCGAATCGAGGATCACGCGCAGGAGCGGGCGCCGGCGAGGACGGCCACTGCGGTCGGTGAGCAGCGGATCGTCGGCGATCACCGTGCCGATGCCGACCAGAATCGCATCACTCTGGTGACGGAGTTCCTGCAGGTGAGCGCGGGCGGATTCTCCGGTGATCCAGTGGGGACGAGGTGAGTGTGCTGTGTGAGGGGATTGGCTTGGAGGCGGCGCGATTTTGCCGTCGAGCGTCATCGCAGCCTTTAACGTGACGAGCGGAATATGGTGACGAATGTATTTGGCAAAAGCTTCGTTCAGCGCTTTCGCTTGGTCTTCAAGAATACCGGAGGAGGCGTTGATCCCAGCGCTGCGCAGCTTGGCGAAACCCTGGCCGCTGACCAGCGGATTCGGATCCTGCATGCAGGCGACTACGCGGGAGATTCCGGCTGCGATGACCGCATCGGTGCAGGGCGCAGTGCGGCCTTTATGGCAGCAAGGTTCCAGATTGAGATACAGGGTTGCGCCGCGAGCTTTTTCTCCGGCTTGTTCGATGGCGAGGATTTCCGCATGTTTCAGGCCGTCGTAGGTGTGGCTGCCGGTGCCGACGATTGTGCCGTTCGCGTCCACAACAACGGCACCTACGCAGGGATTGGGTGACGTCAAACCGACGCCTTGCCGGGCCAGATCGAGGGCTCGGCTCAGGAAGCGCTCGTCAGTGTCGCGATCGGGCATTCAGGAGGTTGGATTTCTCAAACTTTGCCTACGTCGTGGTTACAAAATAAGACCAATAACCACAAAGGACACGAAGTACCACGAAGGAAATCATGCGAACAATGAATCCACAAAATCTTTGGCATTGAAGGGGAGCAGGTCTCCGGCTTTTTCGCCGACGCCGACGTAGCGCACCGGCAGACCCAGCTCTCGAGAAATGGCGACCACCACTCCGCCCTTGGCGGTGCCGTCCAGCTTGGTGAGCACGATTCCGGTAACGCCGGCCGCTTCCGTGAACTGACGGGCTTGCTGCAGACCGTTCTGGCCGGTGGTGGCGTCCATCACCAGCAAGGTTTCGTGGGGCGCACCGGGGATAATTCGTTGTGCGGTGCGCCGCATTTTGTCCAGCTCAGCCATGAGGTTGGTCTTGGTATGGAGACGTCCGGCAGTGTCGACGATTACGTAGTCGCTGTGGCGTGCGGAAGCGGCTTGTAGAGCGTCGTAGAGCACGGCTGCGGGATCGCCGCCGGGTTTGGTTCGGATGACTTCGGTTCCGGTGCGCTGTCCCCAGATTTCGAGTTGCTCGATGGCGGCGGCGCGGAAGGTATCGGCGGCGCACAGCAACACGGTTTTGCCCTGGGAGCGAAAAACTTGCGACAGCTTGCCAATGGTCGTGGTCTTTCCGGTGCCGTTGACGCCGACCACGAGGATTACTTCGGGGGTGCCGTCGACTCTCTCGACGGGACGCGTGTTGGCGGCATTCAGGATGGCCAGAAGCTCGTCTTTCAGCAGACGCTTGAGTTCGTCGGTGTTTCTAATTTGTTTGCGGTCGGCCTTTTCTCGGAGTTTGTCGAGGACTTCACGCGTGGTGGTGTTGCCGAGGTCGGCGCCGATGAGAGTGGCCTCCAAGTCGTCCAGGGTGGCGCGGTCAATTTCTTTGCCGAAGGAAACGACTTCCTCGATGCGCTGGCTCAGGTTTTCACGGGTGCGCGTCACCGCCTCTTTCATGCGATCGAAGAGGCCGGGCTTCTGTTGTTCGTCGAGGCTGCCAAACAGGGTCTGAATCATAAATGTCGGAAGGGGCGCGCTAAATATCAATTATAGCGGCAGGTGGAGATTCAGCGGGCCGGGACGAGAACCATTTCTACGCGGGAGCTTCAGAGACCGCGGGCATTGGAGCCGCAGCCTTCACGGCGACGGGCACTGTGGGCTTAGCCGGGCTGGTCGGGGCCGGCGCGGGTTGGCGCGTGATGCGAATGTCGCCGCGGTAGTAAATCGCAGTTATGGCCTTAGCCGCAGTTGGATCGAGGCGTTTTCCGGATAGATTGTGGATGATCTTCAACGCGTCTACGGGGTCGTGCGCATGCTGGTAGGGACGGTTGGTGGTGAGCGCATCGAAAGTGTCGGCGACGGCGATGATGCGTGGCAAGAGCGGAATTTCGTCTCCCTTGAGGCCGTGCGGATAACCGCGGCCGTCGAGCGATTCATGGTGCAGCTCGATTCCGGGAATCATGTCTTTCAGTTGTGCCACGGGGCGCAGGATGTTTGCGCCCTTGGTGGTATGCGTCTTCATGATCTCGAATTCTTCCGGAGTGAGCGCGCCCGGCTTTTTCAGGATGCGATCCTCGATGCCAATTTTGCCGACGTCGTGCAACTGGGCGGAGATGCGGACGGTTTCAATGAAGTCTCCGGACACGCCCATTTCTTTGGCAATCAGCATGGAATAGCGCGTGACCCGGTCGGAGTGGCCGCGCGTGTAAGGATCTTTTTCGTCGACCGCGCCGGCAAGCATTTGGATCGAGCCCATGAACAAGTCGCGATTCTCGGTGGCGGCGCGTTTGAGGTCGAGCACGAAATGCTCGAGCTCTTCGGACATGACGTTGAAGGTTTCCGCCAACTCGCCGATTTCAGTGCGGCTCTTGACGTGGACGCGCTGCGAGAAATCGCCGCCCGCGATTGCCCGGCTGAAATGGGTGAGCACCTCCAGCGGATTGGTAATCCGGCGTGCGGCAAAAATACTGATGCCGATGCTGAGCAGGATGGCCATCAGAGCCAAAACGCGGGCGTTGCGCTGCATCTCATAGACACCGCGATAAGCCTCGGCGCGCGGCTTTTGCACGACCACGGCCCAATCGAGGTTGGTGACGGGACTATAAGTGCCGAGCATTCTTATGTTGGTATTGCCGTTGCGAACATTGAATTCCCGGGTCGCGGCCACCATTTGAACCTTGGTGCCGGCCTCGACGAAGTTGCGCACGATTTCGAGGTTGGACATGTCCTGTCCAGTGGCGTAGTCAGAGGTCGCGCCCGCGACCAGGCGTCCTTGACTATCGACCACGTACGGGGTAAGCCCGCCCCGATTGACCTCTTGCAAACGGCGGATCAGGAATTGCAAGTCGACGACGGAACCAATCATTCCCAGAAAGCTGCCGGCGTAGGTCACGGGCGTGCTCACCAGCATAACCGTGCGCGCGGATTTGCCTGTGCCCACTACGAGCGCTTCGCCGTTGTAGGCTCGACCTTCGCGGGCTGCGGAATAGGCGCGTTCCAGTTCGCGCTGCAGGAAGGCGTCGGGGGCGATCCGTCCGGCGGAAATTCCCTTGGCCTCGGAATTCAACAGCGTGGCGTAAGCCAGGTCATCGGATGAGGAAACAAAATTCTCCAACAGCGCGCGTAACTCGGGAGCTTCTACGTGTTCGGAAGTGATGTCCCCGCCGCTGGCGACCTGGAGCGCGGAGGCCAGATTCGCCTGCATCATGCGCAGCGATTCCTGGTGCTGCGAAATGTCATCCGCGAGCGAGCGCGTGACGGTATTCTGCAGCAACCTCTCGTTGGTGATCAGGCGGTCGCGATTGATGGATTCCACCTGTGCCGAGTAAAAGTACATGGGAACCACGCTGATCAGCACGAGCACACTTAGGATGACGTACAGAATGGGCAGGCGAGATGGCGACGGCAATTTCAGCGACAAGTGGCCCTTCACGCCGTGTTTCGACACGGCCAGAGTTCGGCAAATACTCTTAAAAGTGTAGCGTGATATCGCAGCCGGCAACTGTTACGAAAGTACCCCGAAAACCCGTGCCCTTCGGGCTGTTTGCGGAGATTTGAGAGGTATTGAGGATGGCCTCGTGGGACAAAGTTTTGCCACTAGTGGGTGAGGAAATAACGAGATGACTTCACTTCCGCGTCACAAATCGGATCGGTTAAACGATAAGGACCGAGGAGGGATCATCCGTTCCAACCGAACGCGTGAGCGATGGGGATACCTGGTGATGTGGGAGTTTCAGGTCCGCGCAGGAATGGAGAAGTGCTTCGAGAAGGTGTATGGACCCGGTGGCGACTGGGCGCGATTCTTCAGCAAGGATGCGTCATACATCACAACCGAACTAGTCTGGCAGTTGAAGGCGGCGAGGACTTACGTGACCTTGGACTTTTGGATATCCCAAGAGTCTTATGATGCATTCCGCAAGCAGCATTTTGCCGGGTATGAGGCTCTCGATCAGAAGTGCGGGGGCCTGACGCAAAGGGAACGCGAGCTTGGAAGGTTCACAAGAGTTTTCAGCGAATAAGCAAAGCCTCAGGTGTAATAGTTCGAACTCGACCTTGGCGGACAGGGTTGGCAAGGCTCCACGTATCGGACACAGACCGGTTTCCGATTCGGGGGGTTTTGGGTGTAATCGCGATATTACAACAAGTTATCCGGTCGAACTCCGCGTTGATCACCCACGCCCTACATTTCTACGCTCACAGTGCCACTGTTGTCGATGCCGCACGGACGTAATGTGACACCAGTAGGGCCGCCCAGCTACGCTCGCATCATGCTTTGAGAAGGCGGTGTCTATATCACCAGGAGATTGCGGATGAAAACGGCAGGGCTTCTGCTCATCACAGTCGTCGTGATCCTCCAGACCGTTACCCCGGCCTGCGCGCAAACCGGCGCATTGAACGAACCAGTAGCTGTGGTGGAAGTTGACGGAAAGTGGGGCTTCGTCAACAAAAAGGGGAAGTATGTCTTCGATCAACAGTTCGAAGGCGCGGGAAATTTCTCTGAGCGTCTAGCGCCCGTGAAGGTTGGTGGGAAGTGGGGTTACATCGACGAAAGTGGTAGAACGCTGATCACCCCTCAGTTCGAGGATGCTGGGGAGTTCATCGAAGGAATCGCCAACGTGACGATTGCGGGAAGGGACGGCTTCATCGATGAAACCGGAGCAGTAGTAATCAAAGCGCAGTTCGACCACGTGTGGAGCTTCTCGTGTGGGCTGGCTATGGTAGAGGTCGACCGGAAGCGCGGGTACATTGATAAGGGCGGCAAGATCGTGATCGACATTCAATTCGACATGGCTTTCCCGTTCTCTGAGGGCCTCGCCTATGTGGACCTCGGCGGAAAGACGGGCTACATCGACACAACAGGGAAGATGGTAACCGGCTTCCAGATTGACGAGGGAGCCGAGTATTTTTCAGAGGGGATGGCTGTCGTGCGGGTTGGCAAGAAGTGGGGTTTTATCGACAACGCTGGAAAGCTGGCGATCACCCCAAGGTTTGACTATGCGTTCAACTTTTCTGACGGACTGGCTGCGGTCGGCAAACATCAGAAGTACGGCTACATAGACCAATCGGGGAGGGTGGTGATTCACCAGTTAGCACGAGGTTTGGGGTGCGATAGTATGAAATTCTCCGAGGGTCTGGCAGTCGCAGAGATCAATGGGAAATGCGGTTTCATCGATCACAAGGGCAAGTTGGTGATTCATACACAGAGCGATCCACTAACCCTTTTCAGCTCGTTCTCGGAAGGAATGGCCAAGTTCATGAGTGGTGAAAAGTGTGGTTATATTGACCGGACCGGGGGAACGGCAATCGCTCCTCGGTTCGACGACGCTACCGACTTTTCATTGCCGGACCGGCCCTTCCGGCTTCAGCTTCACTAAATAGCGCACCGCACCAAGTGGGTCATGTCGTGGGCTCGGTTGTAAACAGGCGTTTACACAGCTTTGCGCCGTTTGTTCGCCCTTCAGCCATTACGCTCAAAAACCCTGTTACGGCCTGACAGTAGCGACCCCATCCGACAGCGTGGTGTGCAAGGCCAAGTCTTGGCTATCACACCTCAGGAAATGAACCGGCTTGAGGAAACCTTCGCGGGGCCACATGGGCGTAGATGCCCGCGCCTACATTGGCGCTTCGCTCTTGGCGCTGCGGGTCATCAAGTCGTGGATGGCATCTTGAGGCGACTTGCCCCGGTGCAGTACTGCATCCATCTGCGCGGTGATGGGCATTTCAACCCCGCGAGCGCGCGCCAGTTCCACGGCAGCGTGTGTGGTGAAAACGCCTTCCGCCACCATGCCATGCATCGCGGCGATAATCTCGGGAAGCTTGCGGCCGCGGCCAAGCTCGACGCCTACACTGCGGTTGCGGGAAAGGCCACCGGTACAGGTGAGGACGAGATCACCCAGACCCGCGAGTCCAGCCATCGTATCCGGGCGGCCGCCGCAGGCCACGACCAAGCGGGTAATCTCCGCCAGGCCGCGAGTGATCAGGGCTGCGATCGAGTTGTGTCCGAGCCCCAGGCCGTCGCAAACCCCGGCGGCGATGGCGATGATGTTCTTCAGCGCGCCACCAAGTTCCACTCCAGTCACGTCGCTATTGGTGTAAACGCGGAAACACGGATCGCCGAACTCTCGCTGGACGGTTTCCGCCAGTCCGCTGTCGCTTGATGCGATGGTGATCGCGGTGGGATCGCCGCGGGCTACTTCTTTGGCGAAGGTGGGTCCACTCAGTGCGCCGATGCGGGGCTGGAAGCCTCCTTCTGATCCGACGACGAGCGAGATCACTTCGGTCATGCGCAGCAATGTGCCTTCTTCAAGACCCTTCGTCGCGCTCACGAACAGCATGCCGGGCTTGAGAAATGGGCGCATCTTTTCGAAAAGACCGCGGCAGTGTGGCGACGGCATGACGCTCACAACCATTTCAGCGCCCTGCAGAGCTTCCGCAAAACTGCCAGTAACGGAAACTTGGCCGGAAATGGACTGTCCCGGAAGAAAAAGTTCATTGATCCGGTGCGATGAGATGGAATCGCGTACTTCTTTTTCGTGGGCCCACAGGCGTACGTGGTGCGTCCCTTTTCGTCCCAGGACAATGGAAAGGCTTGTGCCCCAGGCCCCGGCGCCGATGACGGCAATCTCGCTCATCGGCGGCTCCACTGGAAGCGGGATTCGGTATGCGCGAATAGACGACGGATATTCTCGTGGTGCTTGGCAATGATGAGAAGGGAAGCGGCGGCGGTGAAGGCGAGCATTTGCGGAGCGTCACGATAGGGTTCAAGAACCCAAGCCAAGAGCGGGAACAGGGCCACGGTGAGGATCGACGCCAGAGATACGTAACGGAAAGCCAGAAACACGACGATGAAGACAACTAACATCACCAGAATTGTTTTGGGCGTGATCAGGACAAAGGAGCCCAATCCCGTCGCCACTCCTTTGCCGCCTCGGAGGCGCAGCCATACCGGGAAAACGTGACCCAGGATTGCAAAGAGTGCGGCCGCACCCAGAAGGTTATTGTGGCCGGGGAAGAGCATGCGCGTGATGGCGACAGCGGTGAGCCCCTTCAGAGCATCGAGCATCAGCGTGAGCGCGCCTAACCCTGGGGACGTGCGGGAAACGTTGGTTGCGCCAATGTTGCCGCTGCCGGTCCGGCGAATGTCCTGTCCGCGAAAGACGCGAACCAGAATGTATCCGAAGGGGATGGATCCCAGGAGGTAGCTATAGGCGGCGGTGAGGAGGAAAGCTGTCATTTGTTTTTTTGCTAGCCGCCGGCTTCCATGCCATTGCCAGCGCGGGCAGAATGCCCTCGCGGCAGCCGGCAAGATGCCGGCGCTACAAAAGGGCGAAGCTGGCGATCTTTGTGTAGCGTGATCCTCCTTGCGAGAGCTGGCTTTGGTACAGAAAAAACTCGTGGGCCGCCATGGTACCAAACTCGGGCGTTGGGAGAGCGGCCAATTTCTCCTGCAGCCGCTGGAAGTTTTGGTTGGGAGCATCGCCTTTGCGCCAGCGCGGTGCGCCGGAGCGTCCGCCGCCGCGCGCTAAGGTCAGGTGAGGAGCGAAGGGATGATCTTCTTTCGGGATGCCGAGTGCGAACGTGGCACCGTCGACCGCTTTCGCGAGAGATGCGAGTGGCGGGCCGGATTCGATTCCCACCCAGAAGACGCGAGCTGCTTTTGTGGTGGGGAAGAAGCCGTAGCCACGGAATGCAATCTCAATGGATTCGGCGTGAACGCCGGAGAGGGCGCGTTTGATTTCTTCCACGGCCTCGATGGATTTTTCGCCAATGAATTTCAATGTGATGTGCAGCGATTCCGGACGGACCCAGCGGGCATCTGGCGCGAAACCGCTCACGCCTTCCATGAAGCGCTGAATGCGCTGGCGGATGGCGTCGTCAATGTCGAGGGCAATGAAAATGCGCATAATCGTCGTTGGTCGTTAGTCGTTGGTCGTTGGCCAAAACCGTTCTGGCTAACGACCAACGACCGATCTACATCAGCTTTCTTCTCACCATGTCGAGGGCCTGCTGGCTGGCGAAGCGGCGGATGTGTTTGCGATCGCCGGGAAATTTGCGCTCCACGACTTCGGTTCCTCCGTCTGCGGCCAGGGCGTGGAAAACCAGTCCCACCGGTTTCGTCTCAGTGCCGCCGGTCGGCCCGGCAACGCCGGTAATACTCAGGCCTAAAGTTGCGCCACTGCGCCGGCGAATTCCTTCGGCAAGAGCGACGGCTACTTCGGGGCTCACTGCGCCGTGCTTTTCGATCAATTCGGCGGGAACGCCGGCAAAGGCCGTCTTCATCTGGTTCGAATAAACGACTGCGCCGCCCAGAAAGTAGCGCGAGCTTCCGCTGACCGAAGTGATGCGCTCGGCCAACAAGCCGCCTGTGCAGGACTCCGCGACGGCCAGAGTTGCGTTGCGCATCTGCAAATAATAGCCAACGATCTGCTCCATGGAATCGCCGTTGTCGGAGAAGACGGAGTCTCCGAGTTCTTCTTCTATTTTCTCGACCAGTTGATCGACTCGCGATTGCGCGGCCTGGAGAGAGGCGGCGCGGGTTTTGAGATGCAGCTGAATTTCGCCCGCCCCAGCCAGAATCGTGGTTTGGATGTCGGTAAAGAGCTTGTAGATGGGTGCGACGCGGGCGTCGCACAGCGACTCGCCTAGCCCCGTAATTTTCAGTTCGCGGGTGGCAATGAATTGCGGCGGAAGTTTGGCACGCAGGCGAGCCAGACATTGCTCCTCGAACAGCGCCTTCAGTTCGTGCGGAGGCCCGGGCAACAACATGATGATTCTTTCGCGGCTTTCATATTTGCCGCTCATCCACTGTCCGGGCGCGCTGCCATTGGCGTTGGGTAGGACGGTTGCCCCAGTGATCACGTCCGCCTGCTTTAGATTGTTTGCCGCCATCGTCCAACCGCGAGCGGCGAATCGTTGTTCGAGACTGGTAATGATCGCCGGGTCGCGGTGAAGTACGAGTCCCAGCGCATCGGCCACCGCTTCCCGCGTCAGGTCGTCCTCGGTGGGGCCGAGTCCGCCCATGAAGATGACAATCTCGGCGCGCGAGATAGCAAGGCTGGCGGCTCCGGTGAGATGCTCCCGGTTGTCGCCGACGATGGTCTTGAAAATTACCTCAACGCCAAGTTGGTTCAGCTTTTCGGTCAGATAAAGGGAGTTCGTATCCTGCCGGAAAGGAGTCAGTAGCTCGGAGCCGATGGCGATGATTTCGGCGTTCACGAGTAGAAGTGTAAATGATTATGGTGCAAAGCAAGATCGGCCACAGATTTTGACAATGCGTTACTGTCAGCAAACTCGAATCTCCGAAGCGGTTTACAAGACTCCACTCTGCGGCTGTTCGCAGCGACCTTTGCGATTTAAGACTTTGTGTTTTGCCGAAGCTCGTCAAACATCTTAAAACGCAGAGGTCGCGGAGAACAGCCGCAGAGTGCGCGGAGAAACCTGGCAAAGGCGAAATTCGAGATCACCCCTGTTTGCACATTCACGCGGATGTCTTCAAGCAGAATGCCGAACGCGTTTTCAGGCAGGGAAGTCGGCTAACGACGATCCCTGGATGTTCCAGGCGAGGTGATGGACGGCGCTGTTGGTGGCCAGAACGACCGAGCGCCCTGGGGCAAAGGCGAGACCCACCAGACCTGCACCCGCAACTGCCAATGACGCCTCGCCGGCCGGGGTGATCTTGACGATGCCGCGTTTGCCCGAGAGCGATGCGGCCACGTAGAGATTGCCTTCGGCATCGAAGGCGATGCCCTGGGGACGTCCCAACCCGCGGAAAAAAGTCGACACACTGCCTTGAGGCGTGATCTTGTAGATGCAATCAAAACTGGAGGTGGTCGGTCCGGTCACGAACAAATCTCCGTGAGGGCCGAAAGCCAGGTGGTACGCGGAAATGCTTGGCTCGAGAGTTGCGAAGACGAAGATCTGGCGGTCGGCGCCGATCTTGAAAATGGTCCCGCTGCGGTCGCCGACATAAAGATTTTGCGCGCGGTCGAAGGCAATGCCGGTGGCGATGCCCATCCCCTCGGCATAGGAGGACATGGTGCCGTTGGGAGCAACGCGGTAGACGTTCCCATCAAAGCGCGAGGAGACGTACATTTGTCCAGCCCGGTCAAAGGCAATCGAAGTGGCGTTCATCAGGTCCGCGAGGAATGGCTTGATGTTGTAATTGGTGTCAATTTTGAAGATGGCAACGGGAACCTTTTGTCCGCGGCTTCCGGAAAAACTAACAAAGATGTTGCCCTCAGCGTCGAGCGCAGGATTGGTCACCGGATGCAGGTTCTCGGCTATGGGGACAGCGACTTTGATCTGCTGGGGATTGCTCGACTGCCCATTGGTCGAGACTACGATGGGTCCGGAGGAAGCGCCTTGGGGTACGCGCGCCACCAGAAAATCGTCCGAACTGATGACCACCGCGGCCTCAATGTCGCCGAAGCGCACCTGAGGCCGCCGCAAATCCTGGGGACGTAAACCGTGTCCGGTAATCCGTACTTCGCCGCCGGGCAGGGCAGCGGCGGGAAGCACCGCTTCGATGTGCGGCTTTCCGTTGACGTTCGTCTTGCCCAGCAAGCGGTCAGAAATTCCCATCGACTTCAACTTCCTGGCGCGACTCCCGAATAAAATTATCGGAGCAACAAACCAAAATGCAGCGCCACTTGCATTAAGGCCAACGCGTAGAGCCCGGCCCCGACATCATCTAGTACGATGCCGATTCCCTCCGGAAGGTGTTCGAGTTGACGCACCGGCGGAGGCTTTACGATATCGAACCCCCGGAAAAGTATAAAGCCCAGCAGCATAGATTTCCATGAGACCGGTACGGCAATCAGGGTAATAAGTTGGCCGGCAACCTCGTCGATCACCACAAACTGAGGGTCCTTCAAGCTGGTGGCGCGAGCCATATGAGTAGCTGCCGGAATGCCGGCGAGTAGGGCCACCGCCGCCAGCAAGATTGCAGCCGTGGCCTGCCAATGCGGGCTAATCCAGCGGCTTAGCAGCCACCAGAGTAAAACCGTAGCCGCCGAACCCCAGCTTCCAGGGCCGGGATGGAGGAGGCCTGTGCCCAAGAAAGTAGCGACCAGTTTGGCCCAGAGCGGGGCGCGGGGACGGGACGACTGAGAGGGGAAGGAATCGGAGTCAGTTCGTGCTTGTTCGTCCGACTCAGTCTTCATCGGAATTGTCCGGTAGTCCACCTGAAATGCTGTCGGATGTGTCCTGCACCGGCGATGAGATCACGTAAGCGCCGCTTGCCCATTTGCCCAGATCGAGCAGGCGGCAGCGGTCGCTGCAGAAGGGGAATTCCGCATCTTTGCTGTTCACCGGCTTCTTGCAGATGGGGCACCGCAGTTTCAGAGTGCGCTTGCGAGCCATAGATCCCTAGATAATTTTAGCGACCAGGTCATAGTCATGCGCTTCGGTGATCTGGCAGCGGTAGAACTCGCCCGGCAGCGGTTGAAGGCCTTCGGGGACGTCATTCACAAAGACTTTGCCATCAATTTCGGGAGCGTGCATGGAAGTGCGTCCCTCGAGCAGCAGGTCGCTTTCTTCTGACACTCCCTCCAGCAGCAGGTCGAGCTCTTGGCCGACCAGCGCCTTCTTTCTCTTCTTGCTGATGCGGCGCTGAATCTGCATGAGATGTTTGCGCCGCTGCTCGATCTCGCGGGCAGGAAGCTTTTCCTCCAGGGCAAAGGCATATGCGCCCTCCTGATCGGAGTAGCCAAATGTGCCCATCCAATCAAATTCAGCCTGACGAACGAATTCGCAAAGCTGTTCGAACTCGTTCTCGGTTTCGCCGGGGAAGCCAACAATGAAGGACGTTCGCAAAGTCACGTCGGGAATCGTGCGCCGCATCTTCTCAATTGAGCGCAGGAACACGTCGGCGCCTCCGCCACGTTTCATGCGCTTGAGCACAGAAGCCGATGCGTGCTGCAAAGGCACATCGACGTAGGCGCAAATTTTCTCGTGAGCGGCGATAGTTTCGAGCAATCGGCCTGTAATCTTGTTTGGATACGCATAGAGAAAACGGATCCAGCGCAAGTCTTCGATCGCGGATAGCTTTTCGAGCAGGAGCGCGAGCCCGTCTTTGAGACCAAAATCTTCGCCGTAACAGGTCGTATCTTGTCCGATGAGCGTGATCTCGCGCACTCCGGAGCGGGCAAGGCGTTCCGCCTCGGCGATTACAGATTCAAATCGGCGAGAGCGAAATTTGCCGCGCAGCTGCGGAATAATGCAGAAGCTGCAAGGGTGATCGCAGCCCTCGGCAATCTTGATGTACGCGGTGTATCGCGGCGTGGCCAACACGCGGGGCGTGGCGTCGTCGTAGAGGTAGTTGGGCAGGTCGGCGATGGCTCCGTCCCATGACTCGCGCGAAAACCGGCCTTGCACTTGGCGAGCAT
Source organism: uncultured Acidobacteriota bacterium (assembly GCA_963696635.1). Lineage (GTDB taxonomy): Bacteria > Acidobacteriota > Terriglobia > Terriglobales > Acidobacteriaceae > JABDBE01. The sequence continues at coordinate 131,210 of CAVOKX010000008.1, read as the reverse complement.
CGCCCTCGGGACGCGATGTCAGAATGTTAAATGGGGAAGAGTTGGCCGGTTTTGCTGCGATCCCCGCTGCTGCGAGAATTTTTTCCAGTTCTCCAGTGCCGACGACGGCGTCAACTTCTGGAATATTTTTGCGGATGTCGTCGCGAAAACGCTCGACCAGACATCCCGCAACTATCAGTTTTCGAGCACGGCCGCCGGTCTTGTGGCGCGCCATTTCCAGGATGGTATTCACGGATTCCTGCTGTGCGCTGGCGATGAACGAACAGGTGTTGACCACAATGACATCGGCGTCTTCGGCACGCGGGATCAACTCGGCTCCCGCTTGCGCCAGCATGCCCATCATGACTTCGCTATCCACTAAATTTTTGGGGCAACCCAAGCTGACGAAACCGACTTTTGGCCGGGAAACGGGCAAGGATCCTGCGTTTTCGGGCGCGTCTTCGACGGCTACAGTGGGCTTCTGATGAGGCATGGAATCTTTCTATTCTAACATTTGATAGCGGAATTCAGACTCCCCACGCCTCGATGGTTAGTGTCCTAAATTTACGTTGATTCGCTTGGGCAGCGCGCTGATAATTAACTGATGAAGCCCAGTAAACAAACGCGCAGACTCTGGTTTGGTTTCTGGGTGCTACTTGTCGCCATTACCGCTTGGGTCTGGCCTGGTTTCAGCCATGTGCAATTATTAAATGTCTCGCCTGCTTCACCACAATCCGCCCCGCCTGCAAAGTGAAAGCAATGCGCCTCTCATTTGAGGTTACTTATCGGCTGGCGACGTTCGACACTTCTTCATACAGGTCAGGTAGACGCTGGGCATCTTCAGTTGAGCCTCCGAACCGGGCTGATTCGTAGTGCTGGGTGAACTTCGCAAACGGTTCTCGGAGGGCATTATTTTGAATACAGGTGAGGAATTCTGCCGGAGTCTGCGCTGGAGATTTAAGCCAGCCCTTCCTGGCGAGCACTCGCGTCATACGCTCGTACCAGATGGTTGCGGCCAAGCTGGGAGATTTTTCCGGACGAGCCGCCAGCCGGCGGTTGCGAAACGCCAGCCATAGCCGCCGCGCATTCGCTGCTAGAACGAGCAAGAGTGCCATGGCTCCTCCTGCCAGGCCCCATTTTGCGGGAGAATCAGACATTGTCTGCTGGGTTCGACGCGCTGCGGCCAGCAAGGCTTTATGGTGGCGGCGTCCCCAATTACGCACCCGCTGAAACCATTCCAGGCTGTTACGTGTGGCCTCGCGGCCCAGGCTGTACTGATGGCCCGCGTCATAGTTGATAACCCATTCCCGCCAGAATGATGCCATTGCGTCCAGGTACAACATGCTCCGGTTCCAGCCGGTATGCAGCTGCGCGGGAGCTGCCGGGGTGGGATCGAAACTGATCCATCCATAACCTGGAAAATACACTTCCACCCAGGAGTGCGCATTGCTGGCACGAACCAAGTACTGCGAAGTGAGGTCGTTAAACTCCCCGGTGCGGAAGCCGTTCACCACCCGCGAGGGAATGCCCAGCGTGCGCAGCATGATTGCCATGGAGGAGGCGAAGTACTCGCAGTGTCCCTGCTTGCGCTCGAAAAGAAAGTTCGCCACCGGATCGCGTGGAACGGTTCGCGGAAGTTGCAGGGTGTAGCCAAACTTCGTGCGCAGATATCGTTCCACGGAGGCCGCCTTGTCGTAGTTGTTGTCCGCAGAGGCGGTAATTTCTTTGGCCAGAGATACGACGCGAGCATCGACCGGCGGCAGTTGCAGATAGTTCAACAGGATCTCCGGCGGATAATCATTGGCGGCCGTGCGTAACTCGCCGGGACTCGGTTGAGCAATGTCAGACGTAGCCTCATAGCGGCCGACGGGGTGTTCGGGGTCGAGGTCGAAAACCGCGTCCCCACTGTCCATGGAGAGCAGACCGTAGTTGCCCTGCAGAAGCCGGGCTGTGGGCGCAAGGAAAAAAACGTTACTGACCAGAGGCTCCATCAAAACGCGGTAGTGGATTGGCTGCGCGGTCCCCGCAGGCTGAAGGTTTCTCCACGATGCGCGGTTTGGCAGTAAGAGAAAACGGCCCCCGCCCAGGCTGGTCACCACATGCTGTGCGTGCGGGTTAGACCAGGTCCTGCCATTGAAGAGGTTCAAGGTCACACCGCGCCACTTCAAAAAATCGTAAACTCCATGCGGATCGCCATCGATCTGGATGTGCATCACCAGCGAGTTGGATTGTTGTATTTCGCCGATCTGACCTAGTTGTACTTGGTCGCTGAAGCCGGTACTGATCTCGCGGCTGCGGGCAAAGGCGCTGAGGTAGCTGTTCGATATGCGAGGCAGAACAAAGAAAATAGCCGCCGCGCCCAGCAATATCAGGAAGGCAAGCGCTGGCGAGGCGCCGGCCAGCGACACCGCCATCTGCCGGTACGCCAAGTCGTCACTGGATGAATTGGCTCGCACCGTGGCTTTGGTGGCGGCGCTCCGCATCTCCATCAGGATGCAGGTCACGACTGCCATCAGCATGAATGCGGTAAAGGCCAGCAGAAAAGTACTATCCACGGTGAGGACTGCTGCCGCCAACACCATAAGGAACGCGATGATCGCAAGAAAATAGTAATCACGGTCGCGCTTGGTGGAGAACAGGCGCACCACCATGACGAAAAGCACGAGATGCACTGTCGCGCCGACAAATACTCCCGAGAACACGAAATAATCGGCGAGATAGAAGGCTACGTAGGCGAGGGTGAGCGTGGTGGTCCAACTGTCGGGAATGAGTAAGGTGCGACACGTGGCCAGGAGGTATCCGCGAAACAGCAGTGCCGCGCTAACGAGCAGAACCGTGGGCATGTCGAGGCCGCCGGTCGAAACCAGCGTTCCAAAGGCGCATAGCACCAGCAGGTACAGCGCGATTTCAAAGTAGCGCTGGACCGCCGTTGGCAGAGGAGCGATCTCGGATTGCGGGCTGTGAGCGAGAGTCATGGATACGGTCTAGGGGGACTTTGTCTATTGTTGGCGATTCCGCCGGGAAAGGGAAGAGCACGATCGTGATGTTAAAATCGAAGAGGTCAGGCATCGGTCCCGCGCGACGCACTCCCGCCAACCCCGCCAGGTCCGGAAGGAAGCAACGGTAACGGGCTCTTGCGTGTGCAGTGGGTCGCCGGTGTCTGGCTTTTTGGTTTCCGCGTAAAGCTGTTTATAGCTGGGCAGTGGCACCTCGAATAGGCGTAACTGTCCTGCTGCTTCATACATTGGACATTGCCCGCCGGGTGCGTCAGAATAGCGAGTTCATATTCCATCCTGGAGAACTTATAGAGTGAGCCAACTTGTGCGCGTTAAGATCAGCGCTCTCGGAACTTACGTCCCGCCCCGCCTTTTGACCAATGCCGACCTGGAAAAGATGGTGGAAACCAGCGATCAGTGGATCACTGAACGCACCGGGATCCGCGAGCGCCACATCGTCGAAAAGGGGGTCGCAGCCAGCGACTTGGCGGTGGAGGCAGCGAAGAAAGCTTTGGCCGAACGTGGTATGGACGCCAGCGATCTCGACGCGATTCTCGTGGGCACCGTCACCCCCGACATGTTTTTTCCATCCACTGCTTGCCTGGTACAGCACAAACTGGGAGCGAAAGGAGTCTGGGGATTCGATCTGTCGGCGGCCTGCTCGGCGTTTTTGTACGCGTTGCAAACGGGAGCTCAATTTGTCGCCACCGGCACTCACAAGCGCGTCATGGTCATCGGTTCCGACGTCATGTCGTCGATTATCGACTATACCGACCGCGCCACCTGCATCATTTTTGGCGACGGCGCCGGCGCGGTCATTCTCGAGCCCACCGATAACGACTCGTTAGGCATGATCGACTTTATCCATGAGGTCGACGGCTCGGGCGGATGCTCGCTCTACATGCCCGGCGGCGGCAGCCTGCATCCTTCCACGCACGAGACCGTGGACGAGAAGATGCACTACGTTCACCAGGACGGTCAGGCCGTCTTCAAATTCGCGGTGCGCAAACAAACCGAGCTCTGCGAAAAGATTCTGGAACGCAATGGGATTAAAGCCTCCGACATCGACGTGTTCATTGCGCATCAAGCCAACAAGCGCATCATCAGCGCCACTGCGGATCGGCTAGGCTTGCGGCCGGAAAGCGTCGTCATCAACATCGACCGTTATGGAAACACCACCGCCGGGACTATTCCGCTGGCGATGGACACAGCGCGGCAGGAAGGCAAACTCAAAAAAGGCGATTTGGTGCTGCTGGCGTCGGTCGGTGCAGGATTCACCGTAGGAGCAACGTTGCTGCGCTGGGCGTTCTAATTTCGGAGCTGAGCCCCGCCTCAGTGATGCCAGCCGGTGACGACCCGCAAACCCCAGTTGCCGCGGCTGCGCCAAATGCGATGAACGAAAGCCAAACTGATGACGCGACCCGTGCATCGCTTTTGCTCCAGCCCTGGATGCACGGCAATCCAGTCAAATCACGGAACATATGTAGGAATCGCGCTTTCGCCTTCAAGTACTCTTAAGCACGCATGGATTTCGATCTCCGTCGGAAAAAGCTCGCGGACGCCCTGACGGTCAGGATGCAAGTGACGCTTCGATCACACCCTGCACGTGACCTTCGCCCGCTGAGAATCCGCTCTAATTGGCGCCGCTGTCCGGCTTGCTCTTCGGTTGCTCGAAGGGTTTCTGCAAATACTTCCTGGCTTCCTCCAACGCGCCTTGGGTGTTGTCGTTGGTTTGCAGAGCCTGGCGATATTCGTTGGTAGCGCGTTCGCGCTGCCCGGTAATATCAAAAATCTTGCCTAACTGAATGTGGCTCCAGACCTCGGTCCAGCGCGGGTCGCCGTCGCCGTTAAGCGAGTCCCTGTAAGCGTTCGCCGACGCCTGATAATTTTTTTGCAGGAAAAATACTTCGGCAACCCGATAGTGCGCGAGCGAGCTGTTCTTATTGACTTCGAGAGCTTTATTGAATTCCGAAAGTGCCCCGGCGAAATCGCCTTGCTGCACCAACGCCTGTCCTCGCTGAATGGACGCACGCAGCTTTACGTCAGACGAATTTCTCAATACACGGTTGTCCGGATCAATCGAGATGCGCCGCGGTTTGCCGAAAGTCTCCAGCGTGAACGCCGAATCCGTTCCCACCACATCAATGCGCTTTTCTTCCGTCTTGCCGTCGGTGTCAACTCTTAGCTCGACCGGCATGCGGAAGAGGTCGAGATCCTGCGTGATCTGCCCCACGATGCGGAACCCTGGACAGCGCTGATTGGCAGGACATTTATTTCCCAGCCGGTAAACCGTGTACTTGGTCTTGAATTCAGGAGCGCCTGTGGAATCGAGCCACTGAGTGAAAAACCAGGTCAGCTTGTCGCCGTAGGTTTGTTCCGCGACCGCAGTGAAATCGTCAAGGGACGCCGATTTGCCCGCATATTTCGAGGCGAAGGTACGCATGGTCTGGTCATACTTCTGATCCCCTTCCACCCAGCGCAGCATGTGCAAAATCATCGCACCCTTGTCAGTGGCCAGCGATTGGAACTCAGGCGAGAACATATCCAGCTTGCCAATGGTCGCCAGCGGCACCGAGTCGTAAGCCAGCGCCCCGACGGACATGTCTTTCACCACTTCTTCCAAACCAGCACTTCCCGCGGCGTTTTCCACGTAGCGAGCTTCCGAGTAGCGGGCAAAGCCGTCGCACAGCCACCAGTCATCGATAGAGGCGGGACTCACAGACACTCCCCACCACTGGTGTGAAATGGTATTGGCGAGCAACCGGTAATTCACTTTGTCGGTCACAGCGCGGCTGGCCACCGCCGCCATTTCTGGAGCCCAGGCAGAGGGCACGGTGTCATCGGGAATCTCGACGACCCTCAGGGTTGGGGAAGGCGCGGGACCGTAGAGAGTTACGTAATAAGTAAATTCCTTGATCGCGGTTTCCGCATACATCGCGCCCAGATTCTGGTGGACCGGCTTGAAAAACACGTGCAGGTCAACACCGGCTTCATCGCTTTTAAATTCCTGAAAAGTTCCAGCAACGATGCTTCCAGGGAAACTCGGCTTGTCCCAAACAAAGGTGTAGGTCTTACCCGGCAAAGCGCTCGCCCCCGCTTTCTTTGACGGCGAAGTATCTTTGACGGTCTCCGTGCCGCTGCCAATGACGACCATGTGCGCGGGCACGATGATGTTCATCGTGGCTGTGAAGCGGTTGATGCCGTACCCATTCACCGGGAACCAGCGCCCGGCGTAGAGCAGGTAACTGGTGTCATCGTTGATCGAGGCCATCTTCATCCCTTGCACCGGACTGTCATCTGCCGAGTCGAGGGTACCATCGTAATCAAATGTCAGGGTGGTTGAATTGCCTTTGCTCAGCGGTTTCGACAACTGCACCCGCACCGTGAAATCTTGCGAGATGCGCTCGGGGGAAAGCGACTGGCCGGCCTCATCGGTCACTTTGTTGACTCGCAAGCCGTTGTGCAGTTCGAACGTGGCGGCGTTGATGTCTTCCAAAGCCGTGAACTTAACCTTGGCGCGGGCGGAGATTTTATGGGTATGTGGGGTAAGTTCAGCGTCGATTTGATAGTCGTCCACGTGCAGCCGCGTCTTCTCGGCCGCCCACGCGGGAGACGAAACTGTCAGCAGCAAGAGGACAAAAAGAGTTGTAACGGCCCGACGCTGGCGCCGAGGTTGAAAGAACATTCAGCAACATCTCCCGGGAAATCCCGCAGGTCTCTAATCTCTATGATGAAGATTGTTACGCAAAAGATGCTGGTAGGACAAGGGTTAGATGTTTTTTCAAGGCAAAGATGCGGCTGGCGGCCTTTTGGTCGCTGCCAACCCATCAGTACTGTCATTCCGAGGAGCGAAGCGACGAGGAATCTGGGCCTCGCCGGTCACGAGCAGAACCTAGATCCCTCGCTTCGCTCGGGATGACAGTAAGTGAGAGGGAGAGGTTGGCAAAGCTAGGTGTCTACGGGCGGTCGCGCAGGAACGCCATGACGGCGTCAGCGGCCCGCTCCGCGGGATGAAGACTGTCTGGGTTCGGGCCGCGGAGTAGGGTTCTCACCGCCGCGAGGCCTTCGATCATCTGCTCGCGAGCTTGACCGTCGGGAAGAATTTTGCTGATTCGCGCCACCACCTTCTCGGCAGTGAAATCGTGCTGCACCAACTCGGGGACAATCTCTTTTCCTGCGATCAGATTCACCATAGCAAAGTACGGCACCTTGACCCGCGGACGTCCCAGGAGATATGTCAACAGCGATACGCGATAGACCATCACGAAGGGCGTGCCCATCATCGCGGCCTCTACGGTCGCCGTCCCGCTGGCAATGATGCCGGCGCGAGAGTGCGCCAGGGCGGCCAACGCATCGCTAACCAAGCGAATGGAATCGCGCCTGCCAATCAGCGATTCAAGAAAGCTGCGATCCAATGTGGGCGCGACCGGGAGCAGGAATTCATATCCGGGACCCAGCTTCAACGCCGACTCCAGGATCGTCGGCAAATTCATCCGCACTTCTTTCATCCGGCTGCCCGGCATGAGCGTGATCCAGGGCTTGGCGGCGTCGACCTTGTAGCTTGCGGCGTAGCTGTTGCGTTCGGTTGAGGGCGGAGAAAGATCGGCGAGCGGATGCCCGACAAAGGTCGCGTCCACGCCACGGTCGCGATAAAACTTTTCTTCGAACGGGAATATCACCAGCGCCTTGTCGATGTACTTGCGCAGCAGCCGAACCCTCCCCTGCCGCCAAGCCCAGAATTGCGGGCAAACGTAGTACACGACGGGGATGCCGCGCTTGCGCATCTGGCGAGCCACCCGCCAGTTGAAAGCCGGCGAATCGATCACGATGGCAAGACTAGGTCGGCGCCGATCGGCTTCCGCGATCAACTTGTGAAACAGCCCGTAGATTTTGGGCAGATGGCTGACGATCTCGGAGATGCCGACGACGGCGAGATCTTTCGCGTCGACGACGGTGTCGCATCCCGCGGCCCGCATGCGGTCTCCACCCACGCCAAAGAATTCCAAAGAGGGATCGCGACGGCGCAGAGCTTCGAGGAGTTGCGCGCCGTACATTTCCCCAGAGGCCTCGCCAGCCGAAATGAGAATTCGCACCCGAGCATTGTAAAGGGGGTAAACGGGAAGCTGGAGCGTACGTTTTTGTAGCGCCGCAGTCTCGGCGGCTGTCGTCAATCCAACATCGGATCGATAAAATTTCCTATGTCTTAAGTAACTCACACCTGCCTCCTGATTATTCCATCAGCACCCAATGCTCATCCGCCATTACCTTGGTTATCTAGGTGTCCCAGTTCGGTTAAACCTACACTCACACGCACAGGGGTGACTATAGATGCCCCGATTTCATCTTGAGGGAGGACAATTATATGAACGTGAAAATCGTGGTCACCGGATTACTGGCGCTATCGTGCGTGCTGAATACCGGTTGTGGAGGCGGCAGCACGAGCAACAGTGGAAGCAACAGCAGCATTTCACAGACACAAGCTACGGATTTCGTGTCCACAGTTGCAGGGTCAGCTTCGGCTGCGCTCGGCACCGCCGCGGCTGCGCAAGGCGTGCAATCGCGCGCTCTACAGGGCCTGTCGGCGCGCATTATGAAAGGCACGCTAGCTCACAATCCGAACGTCAAACAGCAAAAAATGCAAGTCCAATGCAATTCGCAGGGGACCTCGTGCACGTTCAGCGACAATTTCAACATTTCCGATTCGTGCCAGACCGGTGGGACGATGAGTGTGGCCGGAGACATGAACGGCAACGGCACCCCGAACTCGGCCTACCTGTCGCTGCAAGTTATGGTAACGCCACACGATTGGACCTGCGATGGGCCCACCATTAACGGAGATCCGTATGTTCAGATAAACGGAACTTACACTTATCCCGCAGATTCGGCGACGATGACCATGAGTGGAGCGTTTACCGCCGGAGCTCAAACCTGCCAGCTGAACATAACCGTCAATGCCAACTCGAATGGTAGTGGGGACATAAGCGGTACGGCTTGCGGAGACAGTATCAACGGTACTTTCTAACCGGTTGCCGATGCCCCACATCTCGCGAGGACTGGCCCAGCCTTTCTTCTCTGATCCTGCTCACGAGTGCGCCCTGCCCTTGTCTCTCCGGTCTTTGGAGAGGCAGGGCGGGGATCTTCATTTTGAATGACGGCTGAACCGGTCTGGCCTTCGCAAAGGTGAGGTGCATAGCGGCCGTCTGAGCCTTGCTGCCGAAATCCCGAGCGAGGTCGAGGGATCACAAATCGTCCGCCTCGTAATAACAGTTTCTCTTTGGCCCATTTTTCGTCCCCATGGGCTTCCTCTAACGTCGGAGTGCTGGAACCAAAAGACAAGCGACGCTCACCCCGCTTGAGGTAGGTTCGGACGCGTCAACGACCGCCGGAGCCCTAGTCATCGGCGTGGGCAGTCACCTGGGAGCCGCTAGCCACTTCCTGGTCTTTGTATTGCAGTTGGTAGAGCTTGTAGTAGATGCCGTGCTGGGCGAGCAGTTGCTGGTGAGAACCCATTTCGCGAACCTGGCCTTTGTGCATGACGACAATTTTGTCGGCGCGCTGGATGGTCGAGAGCCGGTGGGCGATGATCACGGAGGTGCGGCCCTCGACCATGCGGCTTAGGGCATCGCGCACCCGGAATTCGGTTTCCGTATCTACGCTGGAAGTGGCTTCGTCAAGGATCAGGATCTTCGGATCGTGTGCCAGGGCTCGGGCAAATGAGATGAGCTGCTTTTGTCCGGTCGAAAGCGTGCTGCCGCGCTCGCGGACTTCTTCTTTGAATCCATTGGGGAGAGTGCGGATAAAGTCAGCCAGGTTCACATCTTCCGCGGCTTTCTCCACGTCTTCGTCGTCGATGCCTTCCGTGCCCAGGCGAATGTTGCTGGCGACGGTTCCGCTGAACAGAAACGGATCCTGCAATACCACGCCAAAACGGCGGCGGAGATCAGCGAGGTCCATATCTTTGACGTCGACTCCGTCGATTTTGATCGCGCCCTTCTGCACATCGTAGAAGCGCATAAGCAGCGAGATGATCGTAGTCTTGCCGGCTCCGGTGTGGCCGACAAAGGCGGCGGTTTCGCCGGGTTCGATGGTAAAGCTAACGTCGCGCAGGACCCAATCAGGGCCGGCGATCTGTGGAGGACGGGCGTCTCCGCCCGTCGGCAAAGACGCTGTTGGCGAGCCGGGCGAGGACGCCCGGCCTCCATCAACTTCGGTAGGCGCGCTTCGATAGGTAAACCATACGTGGTCGAATTCGATGCGGCCGGGACCCTCTGGCGCCTTGGTGACGGCGGGTGACGTGATCTCAACTGGTGCGTCGAGCAACTTGAAAATACGCTCGCTCGAGGCCATGGCTGATTGCAGAATGTTGTACTTTTCGCTGAGGTCCTGAATGGGTCGGAAAAATCGCTGCGCATACTGGATGAACGCAACCAGCACGCCAAGGGTGGTCGCGTTGCGCACGACATGGAACAACATTTTTTTGTGCGCGAACGTGAAGGTCAAGCTAACCGCAGTCACATTATGAAGTACTTTGTTGCCGCCGAACCAGATGACGCAGGCAATGGCGATGGCGGAAAGAACTTCCACCACAGGGTAATAGACGGCGTGCGCCATGATGGCATCTTTGAAGGCGTCCATGTGAACCGCGTTCACGTCGGAGAACTTGTCGAAGGCGCGCTCTTCGCGATTGAAGAGTTGCAGCACCACCATGCCACTGACGTGCTCCTGCAGATAAGCGTTGATTCTGGCTATAGCAACCCGGATGCGACGATAGGATTCGCGGACCTTGTCGCGGAAGATCCTGGTGGCGATACCGATCAGGGGCAGCACGGCAAACGTAATCAGAGCCAGCTTCCAGTTCATCAGGAGCATGATGGCCACGATGCCAGCCAGCACGAAGATGTCTTCGAAAATGGAGACCACGCCGGAGGTGAACATTTCGTTCACTGCGTCCACGTCGGTGGTGACGCGCGTTACCAGCCGGCCGACGGGGTTCTTATCGTAGAAAGCAATATGCATGCGCTGCAGCAAACGGAAGATCTGGGCGCGCAGATCGAACATCACCTTCTGACCCGTCCACTGCATGAAATAGGTTTGCAGATACTCAAGCACGAAGCTGAAGACCAGTAGACCCGCGCCTATGGCTGCGATCTGAGCAATGCCGACGAGAGGCTTGCTGCTCAAGAAGGAATCGAACGGAGTATGCGTACCCGCGGCGGGCGCGAGGTATTTGTCCACTACAACCTTGGTGAGATAAGGTCCGAGCACGTCGGCTCCAGCCTTAAGAAGAATGGAGATGAGCGAGATTGCCACCTGCCACTTGTAGGGACGCAGGTAGGTGAGCAGCCGTTTCATCAACCGGCTGTCATACGCTTTGCCTAATACTTCTTCTTCCGAGGCCATGAGTGGCTTGTCTAAAGATACCTTAGATAGATGGAAAAGAAAGCGTACAGGATGGAAAATGTCGTCCCAATCAAAGCGGGGGATCTGGGTTTTGCTCGTGGCCAGGAGAAACCCAAATTCCTCGTCGCTATGCTCCTCGGAATGACAGAGGACGCTTTTGCCGCCAGCTTGAGACGTAGCCAACCAGGTCTGTACAGTCGACCGGCTCTATGCGATTTTCTTTAATACTAGCGACGAGTTCTTCGACCCGAATCCCACGCAGTTGCAGAGCGCGTGCTCGATCTGAGCTTTGCGGTCTGCGTCGGGCACATAATCCAGATCACACTCGGGATCAGAGACGTCGAGGTTGATGGTTGGGGGAATCTTTCCGTGCTCCATGGCGATCAGGGTTGCAGCCAGGCTGGCTGAGCCGCAGGCGCCTTGGGCGTGTCCAATCTGCGACTTCAGTCCGGACATGGGTATCTGGCTCGCGTGCGCTCCCAAAGCGAGTTTCAGGGCACGAGTTTCCACGCGATCATTCATTTCGGTGGAAGTGCCATGAAGGTTGACGTAGTCGAGGTCTTCGGCGGCGATGCCTGCTTCTTCAAGAGCCAGAGTGATGGCGCGGGCGGGCTCTTCGGGCGAGTCGCTCATTCGCACCCGATGGAAGGCCTCGCAGGTGGAAGCGTAGCCGGTGATTTCGGCGTAGATCCGCGCTCCCCGCGCCCGCGCATGCACGTAGTCTTCGAGAATAAACATCCAGGAACCCTCGGCAATGACAAACCCATCGCGGTCGGCGGAAAATGGGCGCGAGGCGCGCTCCGGCGCATGGTTCCAGGACTGGGTGAGCGCGCGCAACAAAGTGTAACCCTTAATGATGCCCGGAGTGATTGGCGAATCCACGCCTCCGACCAGAAACATTGGTTGCACGCCAGCCTGAATATGCTGGTAGGCATAACCGATGGCGTCGGTGGAGGAAGTGCAGCCGGCGGTGACTACGTGGCTGTAGCCGCGAAAGCCGAAGCGCATGCTGATTTCGCTGGGAATCGTGCCCATGGTGCCGCTGGGAATGCAGAACAGGCTTACTTGTTTGACGTGTCCCGAATGCCAAAGCCGGTATTGTTCTTCGGAGAATTCCTGCGCGCCGCCGCCCGTGCCCAGGATTACGCCGATTTCGCGTTTGTCGTCCATCGACATAGATGTCGGATCGAGCCCGGCGTCCCGAATAGCTTCGCTTGAGGCGGCTACAGCAAGGGGCACGACGCGGGAAACGTGCTTGCGCTCGCGAGCGTCCACCCAGGCCAGTTCGTCAAACTCGGGAATCTCGCCGGCAATGTGTACCAGCAATTCGGAGGGATCAAAGCGCGAAATGCGTTTCACGCCGGACCTTCCCACGAGAATGGCGCGGCAGAAGGCTTCCTTGCCGATGCCGTTGGGGCTGACTACGCCGATTCCGGTGACCACTACGCGTGGAAGTGTCATCGATTTGCAGTTCCTACCGCTTCATATAGAAACGCGGCTGTCGCGATTAAGTTCCAAAAGCGCAATCAAAGAACTGTTGCTCAGATGCAGCCCGTGGTCAACCCGCACCGCCGAAGTGGGATAATCGTCGGGATGGCTCTCGGTCTGTATATCTCCGTGCCCTTCTGTCGTACCAAGTGCAGCTATTGTAACTTCGCTTCCGATGTATTTTCCCACTCAGTTTTTCAACGCTATGTGGACCGGGTGTGCGCTGACATCAAACGTGCCGACTCGACTGTAGCACAGATGGGCGGACGCATTGAGCGGGTTGTCGACTCCATCTACCTGGGAGGCGGAACTCCCACTGTATTGGATATTACGCAACTGCAGCAGCTTTTTGTCACGATCTCGCAAAATTTCGAGGTCGAGGCGGACGCCGAGATCACAGTCGAATGCGCTCCCGGCACATTGACTTCAGCTGTGGTTGAGGTGCTCCAGGGCTGCAGCGTGAATCGCGTGAGCCTGGGCGTGCAGTCGTTTGTTGATCAAGAGGCGGCCTCGGTCGGGCGTCTGCACGGCGGGAAGATGGTTCTGGATGACATTGCCCGCTTGCGTGCCGCTGGGATTGCAAACATCAACATCGATCTGATCGCAGGGTTGCCACACCAGAGCGTCGATAGCGGGGAGTTTTCCGTGGAACAGACTTTGGCGAGTCAAGCGCCGCACGTCAGCGTTTACATGCTTGAGGTGGACGAAGATTCGCGCCTCGGCCGCGAGTTGATTGCCGGCGGTACCAGATACCACGCTCACTTTGTGCCAGATGAAGATGCAACAGCGGATTTGTATGGGATGGCTTGTGAACGGCTCGAAGCCGGGGGAGTGAGGCAGTATGAGATCTCCAACTTCGCGCGTTCGGGGTGCGAGTCGCGCCACAATCTAAAATATTGGACACGGCAGCCGTATCTGGGGTTTGGCGTGGATGCGCATTCGATGTTGCCGGGTGTAGAGCGAGGAGTAGAGTCAGTGCGATTTTCTGCGCCGGATTCGTTGGAAGCATTTGTTGCCGGAGGGCCGCTGAATCCTATCCAAGTCTCATCCGTCGCAGCCGTCGAGGAGACATTCTTCCTGGGTCTGCGGCTCACCTGCGGTGTTGACTTACGTCAGGTGGCAGCAAGGTTCGGGGAAGACGCGATCGCGGATTTTTTCGAAGCCATTGCTGATTTCGTGCGGATGGGATTGATGGATGCGAGAGGGAGATATGATCCGTTTGACGCCGCGGGGCCGGCTTCTTTCCAACGAAGTGTTTGAACGTTTCATCTCGGTTCAAACGGAGGATGTTTCCGGTCGATGAATCGATTTGCTATCTCCGCGCACTGTGCGGCCGTTCTCAGCGATCTCTGCGATTTAAGACTTTGATTGGCGGAGCGCCAAGGGTAACTTCCACTCGTGCTTCTGGCTATGTTCTAATCGAATGTTTTCCCGTGCCGTGCGAAGATCGAATCTTTGACGCGGCCGCCTGTACTCAATCCGGAGGAACCTTGGATTTCCTACTGAATGAAGAACAGCTTCAACTGAAGAAGAGTGTGCGCGAGTTTGCCGAGCGCGAGATCGCGCCGAACGTTATGAAGTGGGACGAGGCGGGCGAGTTTCCGCTGGCCATCATCAAGGAACTGGGCAAGCTCGGTTTGCTGGGCACGGTCTTTCCTACTGAATACAGCGGGGCGGGAATGGGGTATATCGAATACGTTACCGCGATCGAGGAACTTTCTCGCGTGGACGGTTCGGTGGGCATCATCGTGGCGGCACATACGTCGCTCGGCTCCAACCACATTTTTCTTGCTGGGACCGAAGAGCAGAAGAAGAAATACGTCACCAAACTGGCCACCGGCGAGCACATCGGTGCGTGGGGACTGACGGAGCCTTCCGCTGGATCGGATGCGGGCAGCGCGCGTATGACCGCCGTACGCAAGGGAAACACCTGGGTGCTGAATGGCACCAAGACGTTTTGCACGAACGGGCACTATGCCGACGTGTTGGTGGTGATTGCGGTGACCGACCGCGCGGCGCACACGCACGGGTTGTCGGCGTTCATTGTCGAAAAGGGTGCCAAGGGATTCCGTCCGGGAAAGAAAGAAAACAAGCTGGGACTGCGGGCTAGCGATACGGCGGAGTTGATCTTTGAAGACTGCGTTATTCCCGCCGAAAATCTTCTGGGCAAAGAAGGCGATGGATTCATCGACGCCATGCGGGTGCTGGATGGTGGACGCATTTCGATTGCGGCGCTTTCGCTGGGCATGGCTGAGGGCGCGTACGAAGCGGCGCTGAAGTATTCCAAGCAGCGCAAACAGTTTGGGAAGGCGATCAGCGAATTTCAGGCGATCCAGTGGAAGCTGGCGGATATGGCAACGGAGATCGAAGCGGCCAAGTTGCTGACGTTCAGGGCAGCGTCCCTGAAAGACGCGGGATCGAAGAGCACGCTGGAGTCGTCCATGGCGAAGCTGTACGCCAGCGAAGTGGCCGTCCGCTGCGCTAACGAGGGCGTACAGATCCACGGCGGGTATGGGTTCATCAAGGATTATCCGGCGGAGAAGTTCTATCGCGACGTGAAGCTCTGCACCATTGGCGAGGGGACGAGCGAGGTGCAGCGGTTGGTGATCGCGCGGCAGTTGCTGAAGGATTGAGTGGTCGGTTCCCCTACAGTTCGATCTTCCAAGATTCAAGAGCTTCCCGCACTTCCTTGCGTGGGAAGTTAGCGAGAGATTCGTCGGCAAGCATGTGCCGGAGCTCGATTCTTGCGTTTCTCTATTGCTTTCTTAACCCGGTCGGTAAACGGTGCCGTTCCAGGTGGCAAACAAGATCGACCCGGCGCCGGCCACTCCTTCGGATAACCAGGCGGGATTAACCCGCTGCGTATTTCGGTCGCCTGTTCCTTCACGTCGTCATGCTCGCAGGCCCAGCCGTATAGGTAAAAGCAACATGTTCGCAGCATGCGCTTGATCTCGGGCACACAATCCGTAAATCCCTTGAGGGGCGTCGGCAACCATACCATGTTAGCTACGCAGGAATAGTATTTTCGATCGCACACCACGCTATTGTTTCGCTGAAATCTAGGATCGTCGACTCCCCAGATGTGACAAACAGTCCAATTGTCCGTTTTCCTGGCACCAAGTGCTGCTATGAACGCCTTTCCTGCCTTGATATTCGGCTCGACTTTGTCTGAAACCAGCGCCGTTAGCTTGTTGGTATTCTTGTAAATGGTTTCCCATTTCGCGTCATAGAGCGGAAGTTTTCGAGTCTGTCTCGGGGTACCAGACGGGCAGCGCGTGGAAGGCGTCGGGATGAACCCATCTTGCAGTACGGACGATGATGTCGACGATCTTCGACATTTCATCTCTGATCTCGTCTAGTCCGTCCGGCACCGCGAAGAAATCCATCACTGGCTTGCACTCCTCTCGGATTGTAGTCTTTTCTTGATCACGTGCTTTACACTGACAGTTTGAGCAATAACTTCCAACCATTGCTTAAGCAACTGCGTTCTGGCGATCCGCGGACTTTGGCGCGGGCCATTAGCGTGGTCGAGAACCGCTCGCCCGGCTGGGCGGAGTTGCTGAAAGCTTTGTTCCCGCAAACTGGGCACGCGCGGATTCTGGGCCTTACTGGGCCGCCCGGTGCGGGCAAGAGTACGCTGGTCGATCAACTGGCCAAGCACTATCGCAAGGAAAATCGGACCGTCGGGATCATTGCGGTTGATCCTACCAGTCCTTATACCGGCGGGGCGATTCTGGGGGATCGCATTCGCATGCAGGATCATTTTTCTGATCCGGGGATTTACATTCGCAGTATGGCGACGCGGGGCTCACTGGGCGGGTTGGCGCGCGCCACAGCCGACGTGACCACGGTCATGGATGCTTCCGGGCGCGACTTGATCATGATCGAAACGGTTGGCGTTGGGCAGGATGAAGTTGATATCGTGCGGCTGGCCGATGTGACAGTTGTGATTCTGGTGCCGGGGATGGGCGACGATGTGCAGAGCATCAAGGCCGGCATCATGGAGATTGCCGACATTTTTGTGATCAACAAGAGCGACCGCGAGGGGGCTGAGCGAGTGGAGCGTGAGATTCGCGCCCTGCAATCACTGGCAAATCGCAGCGATCACTGGACTCCGCCGATTGTCAAGACCGTGGCCAGCGACGGAACCGGCATCGGTGAGTTAGTTGCGGCCATAGCGGAATACGAGGCTTATCTGCAAAAGGAAAACCTGGTCCTGCAGCACAATATTGAAAACTGGCAGGAGCGGTTGATCGAGATGTTGCGCGACGCGCTGCTGGAAAAAGCCCGCGAACAGATGGAAGAAGGCAATGTGGTGCGCTACGCAGCGGAAGTGGCCGAGCATAAGCGCGATCCTTATACGCTGGTGGAAGAGATCGTAGGTAGGATAGGGAAAGGCTAGTCGTCGGGATGAAAACATCGATGTTTACCATTGACCATCTGGGTATTGCGGTGAAATCGCTGGCGGCGGCGAAATCCATTTACGAGAAGCTGGGGCTGGCCGCGTTCGCGGAAGAGATGGTCGAAGGCGAGCAGGTGCGAGTGGCGATGTTGCCGGTAGGCGAGAGCCGTTTGGAACTGCTGGAGGCGACCTCGGAAAACTCGGCGGTCGCGAAGTTTATCGCCAAACGGGGCGAAGGGCTGCATCACGTTTGCCTGCGGGTGCCTGATTTGAGTGTGATCGTCGAGCGTCTCAAGAAAGACGGCGTGAGGCTGGTCTCGAACGAAATCAAAATTGGCGCGGGTGGTCATCGCTACGTTTTCGTGCATCCTTCGAGCGCAGGAGGAGTGTTGCTGGAATTGGTAGAAGGCGGACACTGATCTTGATTGGAGGACGGGCGGGGACGCCCGGCCTCCATGATCCAAGGCGGGTCGACGTTCCCCGCGATTCTTAATTCATGATTCTTCTCGCTGTGGACACTTCCGGCAAGCACGGCAGCATTGCCTTGGCGCAATGCGGCCCGAATGATGCCTGCGAGATCATCGAGGTCGCCGCGCTGACGGGAGGGACATTTTCGGCGGAGTTGGTTCCGCAAATTGCAGCCTTGCTCGATAAAAATGGATTCGGCAAAGCGGACATTTGCGGTTTTGCGGTGGTTACCGGGCCGGGGTCCTTCACCGGGCTGCGTATTGGCTTGGCGGTGGTTAAGGCACTCGCGGAGGTGTTGGCAAAACCGGTTGCAGCCCTGTCGCTGTTAGAAGCTGTGGCAAGTGCCGGTCGTTTGAAAGGAAGAGTTTTGGCTGCGGTCGATGGCGGGCGGAATGAGGTTTTTCTGGGAGAATATGAAGTTGGCGGCGAAGGCGCCCACCTGATTCGTGAGCGCTCGTTCGCCCGGGACCAATGGTTGGAGTCGGCCGGTGATGCGGTGCTCGTGACGCCGGACAACAGCCTTGCGGAAGCTGCGCGGGCTAAGAGGTTGCAGGTGATAGAAGTGGAGCGTCCGCGGAGCGATGCAATTGCGCAACTCGGATGGAAAAAGATTGCATCTGGAGAAACCATTTCTCCGGAGGCGCTGGAGGCGACGTACGTTGGGCGGTCGGAGGCGGAGCTTTTCGTGAAGGGCAGCTAGGTTGCCGATGGTGAAGCCGGTAGGATGCCGGCGCTACAAATGCTTATTCGCCGCGCCAGCGCCGCAGACATTCCCCACTTGATGGTGCTGGAGAAGGATGCCGCTACGGCGGCGCACTGGTCTGCCGAGCAATATCAAATCGCGTTCTCCAGCGAAGAACCATGCCGATTGGTGCTGATTCTTGAAGATGAAGCTGGCGTGCAGGGATTCATTATTGGCAGGGCATTGGACGCCGAGTGGGAGATCGAGAACGTCGCCGTCGCAGAGTCCGTGCGACGCCGTGGGTTCGGCGCGCGCCTGGTTGGAGAGTTTCTTGACTGGGCTCGCGACCGGGGCGCGGGCACGGTCTTCCTGGAAGTCCGGGAATCGAATCTGGCGGCGCGGCGGCTTTACGAGAAGTGGGCTTTTGTGGAGACTGGCCGACGCAAGCTCTATTATCGGAAACCCGAAGAGGATGCCATCGTTTACCAGCTTGGTTTTATCTGATCTTGCATCAGTCCTTGTGCAATCTGTTGCAGACTGATGATAAATAAGAGGGATACTGTTGCAGCCGCTATTTTTTGACGCCTCAAAGATGGCGCAATTCTTACCTTTCGCATTGAAGCGGGCTATGTGGTGTGGTAGCTTTTAACTGTGATAACCCGGTTAGGAGGTCTGCTGGATGCTAACTTCTAGGGACCAGCTCTTCGCCAATCACGACGAATTCAGAAAGCTGGCTATGGAGCACACACTCTACGAAAAACGTCTAGATTCACTCACTGAAAAACGCTATCTCACCGACGACGAAAAATTGGAAGAAGTGCGACTGAAGAAGCTGAAACTCCGTCTTAAGGATCAGATGGAGAGTATTCAGCGGCAGTACCGGCAACAGCCGCAGCAGAACCAGGTCGCTTAATTAAGCTCGAACCTTGTGCGGCCAAGCCGCGGGAGGGATTAACTGTCTTCGTCCAGGGCGCTGGCAAGCGCCTTTTTTATTTGCATTTAACATGAAACGCTGAGCTGTGTCCTGAGCCTGCACTATAATCCTCTGTATCTCCCAAAATGGTTCGTGACGCTTACTACTACGCATTTCCGCTTCTGGCTGCCGCGGCGCTGATCGGTTGGCTCGCCGGCCCCCTTTGGGGTTTGCCTGCTTTGCTGCTGGCCGCGTTCTTTCTCTGGTTTTTTCGTGATCCCGAGCGAGCCATTCCGGGTGAGGCCGGCGCGCTCGTGTCACCGGCTGATGGCAAGGTTACGGATATTGCGCCCGTTTCTACGAATGGCGCCTCGCGCCTCCGCATCAGCATATTCATGAATGTCTTTGACGTGCACGTGAACCGGTCTCCCATCGGCGGCACCATACGCGAGGTCCGATATCAGAAGGGCAAGTTCGTCAATGCCATGAATGCCGCGTCGGCCGAGCAGAACGAGCAGAATGTGGTGACTGTCGAAGGGGATGGCGAGACTGTTGTCTTCAAGCAGATTGCCGGTCTTCTGGCGCGCAGGATCGTGTTCGACAAGAAGGTCGGCGATCAAGTGGGGCGCGGAGAGCGCATTGGCTTGATTAAATTCGGCTCGCGCGTGGACGTTTTGCTGGACGCCTCCGCAGCTCTCGAAGTTAAAGTTGGGGATCGAGTGAAAGGCGGATCGAGCGTGCTGGCGTACCTGAACGCGGAGCCGCCAGTCGCGGCAGGCAGGGCCGGGCAGGCTCAGCAAGGAGCACTGTAATGGACCCCGAAGTTCCAGTGATTCTAAGGCGGCGTAAGGAAGACCGGCCCTCGGGACGGTTGCGCAAGGGCTTGTATATTTTGCCTTCACTGTTCACTGCGGCGAATATTGCGATGGGGTATTACGCAATCCTCCAGGTCACGCATGCTACGGTTGCGGAGCCCTGGCATTTTGACTTCGCCGCCAAGGCGATCGGGTTTGCGGTGTTGTTTGATGGGTTGGACGGGCGCATTGCCCGCGTCACTCACACGAGCAGTGACTTTGGCCGGGAGTTGGATTCATTGGCTGACGTCATCACATTTGGCGTCGCCCCCGCGCTGCTGGCGTGGATGTGGGGATTCCGCCAGTTGCCGGTGTTTCTGGGATCCAGCGAATTGACTGGGAAGATGATTCAACTCGGCTCTATCGCAAGCTTTTTATTCTTGATGGCGGGAGCCAGCCGCCTGGCACGGTTCAATATTACTTCCAATCCGCAACCCTCGAACCCGGGACGTCCCGGGAAAAAGTATTTTGTGGGCATGCCTATTCCGGCGGGCGCTGGAGTCATTGCAGCAGTAGTGCATTTTTCCGGCGGGGATCCGATTTCTTCGCTGTGGAGTTGCATTACCTGGATGCTCATCGTGGTGGCGGCGGGATATCTGATGGTGTGCACGTGGCGCTTTTACAGTTTCAAGGACATTGATTTCCGCGCCCGGCAGCCCTTCCAACTCGTCATTCTGTTGGGATTGTTGTTCGCGGCAGTTTGGGTTTTCTCGCAGTGGGTGCTATTCATAATCGCGCTGACCTACATGTTTTCGGGGGTGTTCTGGCGGTTACAATGGATTTTCCGCCGCAAGCGGAACCCGCCACCTCCTCCGTATAAAGAGGCCTCGCAGACTTCATGAGTTCGAATTTCAAGCCCGTCCCAGTGTCGCACGCCGAAGCTGTGCGCGTGGGCAATTTCTATCGCCTTGCCATCGTCGGCGCAGGCACGCTTAAGGGCAAAGAAGTTGCGGACGTGCTCAACGACCGCAATTTCCCTTCGATTGATGTCCGCTTACTGGATGACGATGAGTCGCTGGGGAAGCTGGAAGCCGTGGGCAGCGAGGTTACGTTCATTCAGAATGTGCGCACCGAACAGTTTCAGAATATCGACTTCACTTTCTTTGCTTCGGACTCCGAGTCCACCCGGAAGAGCTGGAAAATGGCGCGCGATGCGGGCAGCGCCATCGTGGATCTTTCTGCTGCGCTGGAAGATGAGCCGGGCGCCACCATACGATCGCCGTGGATCGAGCGGCAACTGGGGCAGCCTTTGATTCCTGACTTGCAGCCCGGCCCAGTGGTAGTTGCGCATCCCGCGGCTGTGGTGCTTGCTCTGCTTCTGCTGCGCGTGCAGAAAGTTGGACCAGTGGAGCGGGTAGTCGCCACGGTGTTTGAGCCCGCCTCTGAGCACGGTCAGAAGGGCATGGACGAACTGCACGAGCAGACGGTGAACCTGCTATCGTTCCAGCCGATACCGAAGACTATCTTCGATGTGCAGGTGGCCTTCAACATGGTGGCGCGCTACGGCGAGCATTCGGTGAGTGCGCTGGCCTCGGTGCAGAGCCGGATGCTGAAGCATTATCAGCGAATTGTCGGCCAGCACGCTCCTGTGCCATCGCTGCTGTTGGTGCAGGCGCCCATTTTTCACGGACACGCCTTTGCGGTTCACGTCGAACTTGGACAGGCGGCGGATATCGAAAGCATTTCGCGCGCGCTTGCCGGAGAACACGTGAACCTCACGCGGGGAGCCGAAGACGCTCCTACCAACGTGAATGCCGCGGGGCAGAATGATATTCAAGTTTCGATCGCCGCGGACGCAAGTCAGCCGAATGGGTTTTGGTTGTGGGCCGCCTCCGATAATCTGCGCATTGCCGCGGCCAATGCGGTGGAAACTGCGGAAGCCATGGCGGCAACCCGGCCGCGAGGCAAAATCCAATGAGCCGTGGCACGGCGTTGGCCGTACTCCTCTGCGCTTTCAGCGTGGGGTGCGGCTATCACACTGCCGGTCATACTGTAACCCTTCCGGACAATGTTCGAACCATTGCCATTCCGGCATTTGTGAACCAGACTCAAACCTTCAAGATTGAGCAGATGCTGACCGCGGCCGTAGTGAGAGAGTTCGTCACGCGAACCCATTATCACGTCATCAATCAGGTGAATGACGATGCGGATGCGACGCTGCACGGAACCGTGCTGGCAACCTACACCACGCCGCTTACCTACGATTCGCAAACTGGGCGGGCGGCGAGCGTGCTGGTGGTGATCTCCATGAAAGTGGCATTGCTGGACAAGCAGGGCAAGGTTCTTTACCAGAATCCCTCGTATTTGTTTCGCGAGCAGTACGAGGTGCCGCGCGACGTGAACAGCTTTTTCGAGGAGGATACCCCGGCATTCCAACGCCTTTCGCATGACTTTGCACAAACTCTGGTGTCGAATATTCTGGAGGGGTTCTGATGCGAGCCTTCGCCCAAACCGACCGGTTTGTCTCCGAGGTGCAAGCCCGCAAGCTTCGTCCGGCCTACGTGTTCGTCGGGGCCGAAGTTTTCTTTCGCAAACGTTGCCGTGAAGCCATTCTTGAACACCTGGTCACGCCCGATTTGCGGGACTTCAGCCTTTTTGAATTTGATCTGGCGGAAACTGATTTGGTGGAAGTCCTCGATCGCGCGCGTACCCCTTCGCTAATGGCGCCGTTTCAAGTTTTCTTTGTCCGCGGGGTCAAGAATCTGTTTGGGCGCGGGTCGAATGAAGAGAAGCTGGCGGCTATCGAGCAATATTGCAAAGATCCCAATCCTGCGGCGGTATTGATCTTTGTCGCCGATCACATCAGCATTCCCGCGGACCCGCGGCGTATGGACTTAACTGACAAAGAACGCTATGAGCGAATTCGGGAGACGCTGGGGCAGTATTGCGCCATCGTCGAACTGGCTCGAGTGGAAGAAAGCGCGGCAGTGCGCTGGATTGGCGAATACGGCGCCACGCGGGATGTCAAGATCGATGCCGATGCGGCGCGCGAACTGGTGGACGCTCTCGGCGGCGACATGATGATGGTTTCCAACGAATTGGAGAAGCTGATGCTTTACGTGGGGGACAAAAAACGCATCACGCTGGGCGATGTGGAGACCATGGTGCTGGCCGCGAAGCAACGATCGCTGTACGAGCTGACGGATGCAATCTCCGCGAAAGACCGGGTGCGGGCGCTCGAAATGCTGGATGCAATCCTGACCACTGGTGAGGGGGACGAGGCTGCCATCGGACATCTATTCATGCTCGCCAAGACGTTTCGCCAGATGCTAGTGATTCTTGAGCGAAACGTGCGCGACCAGCGCATGCTGTGGGCGGCGCTGTGGCAAGGCTTCCGCGTGCCTCCCTTTGCGGCCGATGACATTATTAAGCAGGCTCGACGCTACAAATCGAAACGAGAGCTGACCCGCGCCATCCGGCTGGTTGCGAAAACCGATCTGGCGCTGCGTTCGAATCCTCCGAGCAAGCGAATGGTCTTGGAGAAATTGGTGATGGACCTGACAACAGAACCGAAGCCAGAAGCCGGCTGGACGCAGGAAGAGCTGCCAGTCTAATCGATGCTCACGTGGGGACAGCCGCCCACGGCTTGTCCGGCCGAGCGAAGCTCGGCAGACCCGCCATGCTGAACCTTCCCGCTTATCTCGACCGAATCGCATACACCGGACCCCTTGCGCCGACGACCGAGGTGCTGCGCAACCTGCATCGGGCGCACATGCTCAGTGTTCCTTTTGAGAATCTGGACATTGCTCTGGGCCGAAAGATCGTGTGCCAGGAAGACGCTTTCGTCCGAAAGATTGTGCGGCGGCGACGTGGCGGGTTCTGTTACGAACTGAATGGAGCTTTTGCAGGATTGCTGCGGGCGATTGGATTTCAGGTCACTTTGCTTTCGGCCCGCGTGCCCCGCGATGATGGCAGTAGTAGTCCTGAGTTCGATCACCTTGCGCTGAGAGTCGATCTGGATGAGTCCTGGCTTGCTGACGTAGGATTTGGAGACTCGTTTCTTGAGCCGCTAGAGCTGGGGTCCGGCGCCGAGCAAACGCAGGACGGCTGGACGTATCGAGTGGTGGAATGCGGGGAATCGTGGTGCATGGAGAGAGCGGAGCGCGAGGGAGCTTGGAAGCGGCAGTATTTTTTCACACTGACGCCGCGAAGTCTCGACGATTTCGCGGCCATGTGCCAGCACCATCAGACATCGCCGGAATCGCCATTCACCCGAAAAAGTATTTGTTCGTTGGCCAGAACGGAAGGGCGAGTTACAGTCGCGGACCGGAAACTGATCTTCACGCGCAATGGGGACAGGGAAGAACGG
The DNA here is from genome assembly GCA_963696635.1 of uncultured Acidobacteriota bacterium. Lineage (GTDB taxonomy): Bacteria > Acidobacteriota > Terriglobia > Terriglobales > Acidobacteriaceae > JABDBE01. The sequence goes on along the minus strand of CAVOKX010000008.1, from coordinate 106,719 downwards.
CTGCTGACATCGGATGCAGAGTGGCACGCAGCGCTGAAAGAATACTGCGCGATCGTGCTCTGAAAATCTTAGATCGCAGAGCTCCGCGCAGAGAACGCTGAGACCCTTTCATCTACGCAGGTTACGCTATGAATTCTTGTCCACGGGCAATCGCTATTTCTTGGCGATCGCGTTCAAGCGCGCGTTCAAGCGGGACTTGTAGCGTGAGGCGGTGTTTTCGTGAAGTACACCCTTCTGAACCGCTTTGTCGAGCGCGGAGACAGTCTGCCGAAAAACCTGATCGGCTGCCTGCTTGTCGCCTTTAGCGAGGGACTCGCTCAAGTCGCGCAACATGGTGCGCATGCGGGAAGTGTTGGCGCGGTTGCGAACCGTGCGTTTCTCAGTCTGGCGGGCGCGTTTCAGCGCCGAAAAATGATTTGCCATGTAGTTCGTTTACCTTCGTTTTCTGGTAATTTCCCCCGGCCTGATACCAGCAAGGAGATTTTTGAGTGGATACGAATAGGTATTCTACGGGAGTAAGTTACTCCTGGTCAAATGGATATGGTTCCAACCGGGCCCATGTGATGGCCGGGTCTTTGACCCGCCGAACGGTCGGAGACCCGTCCCCACATGACAGGTCTCCGAATGATCTTACTTCCGGAATTCATGGCGGCATTGACTCCTGTCCAACCCTAGAGGTACCCTTACCTCAATGGTAGTCGCTTGCCCCTTGGGCGCGAGCATTCCGGTTGGTTCCACCTGCACAGAGAAGAATTTTGTCGCCATTCAAACGCGCAGGCGTGCGCCTGTTTCGCGGCGATGTCATCTAAGCACTAGCATGGCGAGCAAAGCATAGACGGCGAGGGAGGGATGCGCCAAACTGAATGAAGAAGAGCATCGAGATTACTCCTCACATTGAAGCCCTGTTCGGCACCAGGGATGAAAATCTGCATGTGCTGGAAGACGGCCTGAACATCAACATCGACTTGCGCTCCAACTCCATTGAGCTGGAAGGCGCGGCCCGGGACGTTGCCCGGGCGGAGCAGGTTTTTGCCGACTACAACCATCTGCAACGCGCCGGACACACCTTCAACAATGGCGACCTGAACAGCATGCTGCGCGTGCTGATTGCGGACCCAAAAGCCACGCTGCGCGGGTTGGCCGAGGCTGGACGGCAGCGCTCGTTTGGGCGGCGCACGGTACAGCCCAAGAGCTTGAATCAGAAACGGTACGTGGAGGCGATTGAAAACCACGACATGGTGTTCGGCATCGGTCCTGCCGGTACCGGGAAGACCTACCTGGCCGTGGCGATGGCGATCTCCGCATTGCTGGCAAAAAGAGTGAACCGGATCATCCTGGCGCGTCCGGCTGTGGAAGCGGGCGAACGTCTGGGATTCCTTCCGGGGACGTTGCAGGACAAGATCGATCCGTATCTGCGTCCGCTCTACGACGCGCTCTATGACATGCTGGATCCCGAAAAGGTGGATCGCTACCTGGAGAAGAATGTGATCGAGATTGCGCCCATTGCCTTCATGCGCGGGCGCACGCTAAACGATTCGTTCGTGATACTGGATGAAGCGCAGAATACGACTTCGGAGCAGATGAAGATGTTCGTGACGCGCCTCGGATTTAATTCCAAGGCGGTGATCACTGGCGACGTAACCCAGATCGATCTGCCCAACGCCCGCCGCAGCGGGCTGCTGGAAGCGGTGGATATTCTGAAGCGCGTCGAAGGATTGACTTTCGTTTATTTCGATGAAGGCGACGTGGTCCGGCACCATCTGGTGCAGCGCATCATCCGGGCTTACGACGAGCACAAGACCAAGCTGGCGGAACAGCAACTCTCGTTACTCGAGCCCAAGAGCGGCGTGAATGGCAAAACCAACGGGGCGGACAATGTGACCTTGCAGCAGAATATTGCGACGCCTGCGCAAGCAGAAGCGAAAGAATAACTGAGCATGAGTGGGTTGGAGGGCTGCGGTTCATGGCCCTCCTGTTTATTTGGACGAGGTGGCGACGGGAGAAAGCTTGGTTACCATTCAACAAAGAGTCGTGGGGTTGAATGAGGCGGCGCTGACGAAGTTTGTAACCCGCGCGCGACGGGCGGCCGGAGTTCAAGGGGCCGTCAGTGTGCTGATCACCAGTAGCCGGGAGCTGCAAGCATTGAACCATCGTTTCCGCGGCAAAAATAAACCAACGGATGTGCTGTCGTTTCCCGCAGCGCGTGGGTTCACGAAGCGGTTCGCTGGAGATGTGGCGATTTCGGCGGAGATTGCTGCCCATAACGCGCGTCAACTGGGGCATTCGGTAGCCGAAGAAATCAGAATCCTTACCTTGCACGGACTGCTTCATCTCGCCGGGTACGATCACGAACGCGATCACGGAGAAATGGAGCGTAAGGAAGCAGGCTTGCGGAGGTCGCTCGGCTTGCCCATCGGATTGATTGAGAGAAGCGGGTATCGGGCGGGCGAAAAAAATTTGCGTTCCAGCAACAGCAAGTCGAGCGGTCGGGTTCGAAAGCCCGTTGGTTCCGCGCGCGCCAAAGCTGGCATGAACTCCCGTGCCAAACAGGCATCACGATGAACGTCGTCATCGCTATCGTGCTGCTCATGTTGCTTGGGCTGCTGACGCTGGTCTCTTACGTGGACCGCCTCTACACCGAGATTGGCAAGTTCCTTTCCCGCGAGTTTCAGGACAATATCGACGCATTCGAGCACGATGTCGAGCCACGGCTTCATGTGAGCCGCGCGCGTGCGGCGCTGTCAATGGCGGTGCTGACGCAAATGACCACGGCAGCGATTGCCATGTTGGTGGGCTTCACCGTATTCCGGGACAGGGCTTGGAGCATCTACGAAATTCTGCAGGCTACGCTGACTTTAGTTCTGACCATCGTCGTTTGTAACCGATTCTTGCCTTTCGTTTTTTTCTCGCGAACGAAAGGGCAGTGGTTGATCCCCTGGACGCCTTTCTTGCGCATCCTGATCTACCTGGTTTTGCCAGTGACGCTGGTGTTGGGCTTCTTGCAGTCGGTCGCAGCCCTGACCAAGGGGCATTCGGACGAACAGCCGGAAAGTCAGGCCGAAGCCGTCGACGCACTGATTGAAGCAGGTCAGGAAGAGGGCATTCTGGATGAAAGCAATCGCGACATGATCCAATCAGTAGTGGAATTCGGCGAAAAGACGATACGGGAGGCCATGAAGCCGCGGCCGGAAATCGTCGCGGTGCCCACGAACACGACAGTGGAGCAGTTCATTGAGTTGCTGCGCGTGAAGCCGTTTTCGCGTGTTCCGGTTTTCGAAGGCACCATCCACAACATCAAAGGGATCGTCTACGCGCAAGACGTGCTGCAGGTGCCCGATACCGAAGCTCATACCCGGACGGTCGACACGCTCATGCGCAAAGATGTGTATTTCGTGCCGGAGAGCAAGCTGGGAAGCGAACTACTTCGCGAGATGCAGAAGAACAATATCCGCATGGCGATTGTGGTTGACGAGTACGGTGGAGTGGCGGGACTGGTCACCATCGAGGACCTGGTCGAAGAAATTGTCGGTGAGATTGATGACGAGCATCAGAAAGCGGAAGTGGTGCGCGAAAGCGATCAGTCCTACGTCGTTCCCGGAAACATGGATGTCGACCGGCTGGACGAGTTGCTAGGCACGCGCCCGGAAGGCAAAGAGTCGGCCACGGTGGCGGGATTGGTGAGTGAGATGGCTGGCCGCATTCCGCAAAAAGGCGAAGTGATCGAAGAAGACGGCCTGCGTTTCGAAGTGCTGCAGTCAACCGAGCGGCGAGTTGAGCGGGTTCGGATCTCGGTAGTACAGCCGAAACAGATGCGCCTGATATAGGGGAAGCTCCTAGCTGTTGGCTCCTAGCTCCTAGCTTCGATCAAGCAAAATATAGCGAGTGGCCCAGGATTCTTGAGCCAGAAGCTAGTAGCCTACTCCTATGGCCTTTCACTCCGGATTCGTTTGCATTCTGGGCCGGCCCAACGCCGGCAAATCTACGCTGCTCAACGCGCTGGTGGGCGAGAAGTTGGCCATTGTCAGCCCCAAGCCGCAGACCACGCGCAATCGCATCCTGGGAATTGTCCAGATTCCCAAGCAAAAGAAAAAAATGGGCGGACAGATTGTATTGATCGATACGCCGGGCGTACACAAGCCAGACACTTCGCTCGGCCGCAAAATGATGTCGGAAGTGCGCGATGCGCTGGAAGGCTGCGACCTGCTTCTGCTGATTGTCGATGTAACCCGCAAATTCAGTCATGACGACCAGGCCGTGCTCGACATGGCCAAGAAATCCGGAACACCTGTTTTCTTGCTGCTGAACAAGATCGATTTGTTGCGGAGTCAGAAGGACAAGCTTCTGCCCGTCATCGAGGAATACCGCAAGCTGCACGCCTTCGAGGAAATTATCCCGCTTTCGGCGCGCAAACCTGAAGGCTTAGACGTTCTTGCTGGAGAGTGTGATCAAGATTTTGCCCGAGGGTCCGAAATATTTTCCTGAAGACCAGGTAACCGACCAACCCGCGCGCTTCATGGTGGCCGAGATCATCCGTGAACAAGTTTTGCTCGAGACCAGCGAAGAAGTTCCATACGCGACCACAGTATTGGTCGAACAGTTCGAGGAAGGCGCGAAACTCACGCGCATTGCGGCGGCGATCTACTGTGAGCGCGAAGGACAGAAGCGGATTTTGATCGGCAAGCAGGCGCAGATGCTGAAGAAAATCGGAACAGCGGCGCGCCTGCAGATCGAAAAGATGGTCGGCACGCGGGTGTTTCTTGAGCTTTTCGTGAAAGTAAGCCCGGACTGGCGCCACTCGCACGCGTTTATCGAGGAATTGGACTGGCGGCGGCAGTTGCAGCTGTTAACGCATGCCGGGAAGACTTGACGATACGGTTACAACTGGGTTCCTTGCGCGCTTTCACATTGCTGGACTCGTATTTCGTCTGTAGAATCGCAGAGGCCAAAGCGACGACTAGCCATCGAGAACGACTGTCATCAATGTCCACCAACTCCGAACCAGTTTTCGATTTCCTGGCAGATAAGTTAGTTTTCAAGCTGCAGGTCTCGCTGGCTGCCGACAAGGCAGCGGTGGATTTGGTGGTGCAGCGAATTATGGCGTCCATCCGCGAGAAAGACTGTGCCGATGGAAAGGAAGAAGCCATTGAGCTGGCCCTTTCAGAGGCGCTCGCCAACGCAGTGGTGCATGGAGCCAAGTCTGATCCTTCAAAGGTCGTCGAATGTGATGTGGCCTGCGATGAGAACCGGAGCCTGCTGATCGTGGTGCGCGATCCTGGAGACGGTTTCGATCCTGCTGCGATTTCCAGTCCAGTCGTAGGACAAAACATTTTCTCCGGCCATGGTCGCGGCGTTTACCTGATCACTCAGCTTATGGACGAGGTTAAATTCCTGAAGAACGGCACCGAGATCCATATGATAAAGCGATAAGAGGCTTCCCGCAAAGGGCGAGCAATACGGTGGGAATGCCTCAGTTCGATCTCTCCGCGTACTCTGCGGCTGTTCTCTGCGATTTAGGGTTTTGTGTTTGTCGAGGCCGCAGAGAACAGCCGCAGAGTGCGCAGAGAAAACATCTCGCTCCCGAAGAACCTCCGACCCTACTCCTTGGCGGCAATGCCCAAAGTTTTCATCTTGCGGTAAAGGTGGCTGCGTTCCAGGCCCAGCACCTCGGCCGTGCGGGTAACATTGCCGTGATTCTCGTCGAGTTTTTTCAGGATATAGTCGCGCTCGTAGGCAGCGCGCGCCTGGTGCAGGGTAGAGAAGTCGCCTCCCGCGGCGCGGCGGGAGCCATCACGATGCACCAGAGGCGGAAGGTGCTTGCGTTCGAATCGGATGGTCGTCGGATTCATGATCACAATGCGTTCGATTACATTTCGCAATTCCCGCACATTCCCTGGCCATGCATAGCGCATCAGTGTGTCGATCGCGTCGTCGCTGATCTCACGGAGGCGGCGCCCGTAGGTTGCGGAAAACTCTTTCAGGAAATGGCGCGCCAGCAAGGGAACGTCCTCCTTGCGCTCCCGTAACGGGGGCACCGAAAAAGGGATCACGTTGAGACGGTAAAACAGATCCTCGCGAAAGTTCCCTCGGGAAATTTCCTCTTCCAGGTCCTTGTTGGTTGAAGCAATCACCCGGGCATCGACGGTGATTGACTCGTCGCTGCCGACTGGAATAAACCGCTGCTCGTCGAGCGTGCGCAAAACTTTCGATTGTGTCTTCAGGCTCATGTCGCCGATCTCATCGAGGAAAAGCGTACCGCCGTGAGCTTTCTGGAATGTTCCTTCTTTGTCTCCCGTGGCTCCGGGAAACGATCCTTTGCGATGACCAAACAGTTCGCTCTCAATCAGGTCCTCAGGAATCGCGGCGCAATTTACTTCGACGAACATCTCATCCTTGCGCAGGCCCTGAGCGTGGATAGCGTGGGCCACTAATTCTTTCCCCGTCCCGGACTCTCCATAAATGAGGACGCGGCCATTGGTGGGCGCCATGATCTGAATTTGCTGGCGCAGCGCTTTCATGGGGATGCTATCGCCCACGATCACGCTTTTCGGTATGAGCTGCTTCTTGAGTTCCCGGTTTTCCTCCCGCAAGCGCTTGGCATCAATTGCGTTCTTAATGAGGATGAGGGTTTTATCGATGGAGAGTGGCTTCTCCAGAAAGTCGTAAGCACCTAGTTTCGTGGCGCGAACCGCGGTTTCGATGGTGCCGTGTCCGGAGATCATGATGACCTCGGGAGCGTTCTCTCTTTCGCGGATTTTTTCCAGGGTTTCCAAGCCGTCGATTCCGGGCAGCCAGACGTCCAGCAGCACTACATCGAAGGCATGTTTGCTGATGATTTCCAGACCAGCCTCGCCGCTTTCCGCCATTGACGCTTTAAAGCCTTCGTCTTCCAGCACACCCTTGAGCGACTGCCGGATCGTGGGTTCATCATCAACGATGAGGATGTTATGCATGCTGGTTGATGGAGGTTGTGGCCACGGCATCGAAAACAATCGGCAGTTCCACCACGAACCGGGCGCCGACAGGCTTGTTTTCTTCCACACGAATGGAGCCGTGGTGATCTTCGACAATGCGGTTTACGATGGCAAGCCCAAGGCCGGTGCCGCGTTTCTTGGTGGAGAAGTATGGCAGGAATAACCGTTCTTTTAATTCCCGCGTAACGCCGTGGCCGGTGTCGGCGACGGTGATCTCGACTACATCGCGGCTCGCCACCAGGGTGGTCGAAATCTGAATCTCGCGAAAGAGCGCATCTTGCATAGCTTCGGCCGCATTGTCCAGCAAATTGGCCAGCGCTCGCTTCATAGCCTCGGGGTCGGCCATCACGTTGGGCAACTCCGGCGACAGAAATGTCCGCACGCGGATGTTGTCCAAGCGGCCATTGAACATGGCCAGCGTGCTTTCCACGATGGAGTTAATTTGGGCTGACTGCGGCCGCGCTGTGGGGAATCGCGCCAAAGTGGAAAATTCGTCCACCAGGGTGCGGACTGTTTCCACGGCGCCGGCAATGGTTTCAGCGCAGGTGTGGATTACTTGCAGCGAAGCCGCGTCGGGACGGTTGCCACGCTGCAAGTGGCGGCGGATGCGCTCCGCGGAAAGCGCAATGGGGGTTAGCGGATTCTTGATTTCATGAGCTACGCGCCGCGCCACCTCGCGCCAGGCAGCCTGTTTCTGCGCCTTCAGCAACTCAGAGAGGTCTTCGAACACGAGGACGTATCCCAACCCCTGTCCATCGTGCTTCAAGGTAGCCACCGTAACCGCAACGTTTACCGTGGCTCGCTGCACAAGCATCTCCATCTGCGTGGTCGTAGTGCCCATGCGGTCAGCTCGGCGCAGCAGGGCTTCAAGATCTTCAAGCACCTCGGCCCCGAAAACATCTTTCAGTGGCGCGCCAATCAGCACTGCGGGCGTCCCGGATTCCGCGCCCACCGGATGGAATAAGCGCAGCAGAGCATGGTTTACATGGGTGATGAGCCGGTCCGCATTCAGCGAGAGCACGCCATTGGGGATACTTTCCAGGATGGTCTCGATATGGCGCCGGCGCTGTTCCAGGGCAACATTGGCGGCGCTAAGATCACGGCTGGAGGCGTCGATCTGGCGACGGCTCGATTCCAATTCTTCGGCCATGCGGTTGAAAGAGTGCACCAGATCACCGATTTCATCGGCGGCACGGACTTCCACCCGATAATCGAGCCGCCCGCGAGAAATCTCCTGCGTCGCTTCGGCCAGCGCGACCATGGGACGCGTAACCAACTTGGACAAAAATAAGGCGAACCAAGTGGTCGCGAAAAGCACCGTTACCGTCAGCAGCAGCAATACTTCCATGTAAGTTCGTCGGACCAGCCTGCGTTCAATGGCGAGATCGAGATAGCGCTTCTGACTGGTTTCCACTTGTTTGACGGTTTCAGAAAATTGTTTAGGCAAGGGTATGCCCACCAGGATCAAACCATGATCGCCCACCCGCGCGCCGCCTAGAATGTACTCGGTTTGCGCCCAGACAAAAGGAGTCGGGGTCCCCGACGTCACATGCTCCAGTGGAAGCTTGGCCTTCAGTTGCGGCCAGGAAGCGGGCATGGCAAAGCTGGTTTGCGCGTCACCGTCAACAATCGCCAGAGCGAAGCCTCCTTGCAGCGTGGGGGCGTGACGCTGAAACGCTTTCGTCACCGCGGAAAAGTTGCCAGTGGCAAAAGCAGATTGCGTCTCTGGCGTAGATGCCAGGGCTTCGGCTTCGGCTCGCGTGTTTTGTGCGGCGTAGTTGGCAAGCAGCGATGCCATGGTAGCCGTGTCCCGCCGCACTTCCTCGACCGGAGTGGAGAACCATTTATCAATCGACCGGTTCATCAGCACATAGGCGAAGAAGAACATGCCGATTACGGGAAGGAAGGAGAGCAACAGACTTCCCACCACCAGACGCGTGCGGAATTTTGATCCCAGAACCCCAAGTCTCCGTTCCGCAAAAAGCTTGAGAAGATTTCGGGCTAGCACAAACGTCAGGGCTACAAACAGCAGAAAGATCAGGGCAGAAAGCGAAGCAAAAAACAGCAACTGCTGGTTGGTGCCGGGATTCAGAGGCAAATCAAACGAGGTTAGTGATAGGAGGATGCCAAAAAGCAGAGCGATTCCCACCGCCAGCGGAATAATGACCCTCTTCCGGTGGGACGGCTTTTCAAGCGGCCGAATTGGATTAAGTGAAGACACGTCTACAGCCCACCTGCAACGCTGGTGCTGCAAGCTTATCCCGCCCATTATAAGCGGACGCATGCTTCAAAGGGGCGACCGTCGAAGTACCCCCATAATCTCCGCGCGAGTTGGGGGCGGCGTGCACCTGGGAGTCCTGATCTTAGGGCAGGAATTGTCGCAGTAGTTATTGAGCCACGCAGAATTGACAAACCGCTACGTTCCTGTCATTCCCCGCGAAATCGAGGAAGCTGCTGTTGGGCTGGCGCCAGCAGAAAAGCAGGTTTCTCGACTCCGCAGAATCATCCGCATTCGCGGATGATTCTGCTGCAACCTGAAATTGAATCTCACTACATTAGGTAACGCTCAATAGAAACCTCTAATATCCCCAGAACGGGTTGACTGCGTCGACTGCCCCGCTTACCGAGGTTCATGCCCCTCTGACACTTCTTAGTTCCATAACAGCATGCCTGACGGGCATTTTGCGGCGTGTAAAGGTGTTATGCGTTCCCCGTCTCGCAGTACAAGTACTAAAGTTACTTTGGAAGTAACGCATCTGCTGTGACAATTTGTGTCAACGCGATAGGCTGAAGCTTCTCCCCTAAAAGCAGCGATGTTGCGCGAGCAAAATGAAGTCGACGTCATCCCTCTGCCGCTCAGATAGGAGATCGAGGTATGTCTCAACGGCTGGGTGATCTTCTGGTCAAAGAGAAGGTCATAACCCCAGAGCAGTTGGAACAAGGAACGAAGACTCAGAAGGAAACCAACGTTCGCCTGGGCGCAGCCCTGGTGAAGTTGGGATTCCTGACCGACGAGGACGTCACCAACTTCCTTTCGCGGCAGTACGGCGTTCCCGCCATCAACCTTTCCTATTTCGAAATCGATCCTGCAGTAGTCAAGCTGATTCCGTTTGAAACCGCCAAACGCTATCAGATCCTGCCTCTGAGCCGAGTTGGTGCGTCCCTGACGATCGCGATGGTGGACCCGACCAACGTGTTCGCCATGGACGATATCAAGTTCATGACCGGCTTCAATATCGAGCCGGTGGTCGCATCGGAAAGCTCGATTCTCGAAGGCATCGACAAAGCATACGGCAACACCAAGGAAGAAGACCTCGAGCAGGTGATGCTGTCGATGTCGGAGATGGATGAATCCGACGTTGAACTGCAAGCCGATCAGACGGAAATCGGACTGGCGGATTTGGAGCGGGCAGCGGATGAAGCTCCAATCGTCAAGCTGGTCAACTTAGTGTTGACCGACGCCGTAAAACGCGGAGCCAGCGACATCCACATGGAGCCTTACGAAAGAGAATTCCGGGTGCGCTTCCGTATTGACGGTGTGCTGCAAAGTATCATGACGCCGCCGCTTAAGTTGAAGGATGCCATCATCTCGCGCGTGAAGATTATGTCGAAGTTGGACATCAGCGAGAAGCGGCTGCCGCAAGACGGCCGCATCATGCTCAAGATGAACATCGGCGGGCGCAAAAAACAACTCGACTTCCGTGTCAGCACGCTGCCCACGCTTTGGGGAGAAAAAATCGTGCTCCGGTTGCTCGATAAGGAAAACCTCCGCCTGGACATGACCAAGCTGGGTTTCGAGCCCGAGTCGCTGGTCAAGTTTGAGAAAGCCATTCTGAAACCCTACGGAATGGTGCTGGTGACCGGACCCACCGGATCAGGAAAAACCAACACGCTTTACTCCTCGATCTCTCGTTTGAACCAGCCCGACACCAACATCATGACCGCGGAAGACCCGGTCGAGTTCCAGTTAGCAGGCGTTAACCAGGTGCAGATGAAAGAGCAGATCGGGCTAAACTTCGCCACTGCGCTGCGCGCTTTTCTGCGGCAGGACCCGAACATCATTCTGGTGGGCGAAATCCGAGACTTTGAAACCGCCGAAATCGCTATTAAGGCTGCTCTGACCGGACACCTGGTGCTCTCCACGCTGCACACCAACGGCGCGCCAGAAACCATTACCCGGCTCATGAACATGGGTATTGAACCTTTCCTGGTGGCGACTTCAGTCCACCTCATCTGTGCTCAGCGGCTGGTGCGGCGCATCTGCAAGGATTGCACGGAGGTTGTCGATGTTCCTCATCAAACTCTGATCGAAGAAGGGTACAGCCCCGAGGAAGCCAAGACCGTGAAGATCCAAAAGGGCAAAGGCTGCGGCGTCTGCAACAACACCGGCTACAAAGGCCGCTGCGGTTTGTACGAAGTCATGGAAGTGGATGACGAAATCAAGGAACTGGTTCTGGTAGGCGCTTCCGCGGTGGAACTCAAGAAAAAAGCGATTGAGCGCGGAATGATTACCTTGCGCCGCAGCGGGCTGATCAAGGTCGCGGCGGGTATGACCACGCTCGAAGAAGTGGCGCGCGAAACGATTCATTAGAGATCGCACGAAAAAGAAAGGGAATAAAAAAGATGTCGCTTGCATTGAGTGATCTGCTGAAAAGAATGTTGGAGATGTCGGGAAGCGATCTGCACCTTACTACCAATTCGCCTCCGCAGATCCGCGTTCACGGGCACCTGGTGCCGCTGGATCTGCCCCAGATGACGCCGGCTGAAACCAAACAACTGGCGTACAGCGTCATGACCGATTCGCAGAAGCATCGTTTCGAAGAGAACCTGGAACTGGATTTCTCTTTCGGATTGAAAGGCCTGGCCCGTTTCCGCGCCAATGTATTTAACCAGCGGGGCGCGACGTTGGCCGTCTTCCGTCTCATTCCCTTCGAGATCAAATCGTTTAACCAGTTGGGGCTCCCGCCGGTGGTGAGCAAGATGTGCGACAAGCCTCGCGGTCTGGTGCTGGTCACAGGCCCGACCGGGTCGGGTAAATCCACCACGCTCGCCGCCATGATTGACAAGATCAATACCGAGCGCCACGACCACATCCTCACCATTGAGGACCCGATCGAATTCGTGCACATGAACAAGAACTGCGTGGTCAATCAGCGCGAATTGCATGCCGATACCAAAAGCTTTTCCGACGCGCTGCGCGCCGCGCTCCGTGAAGATCCCGACGTGGTGCTGATCGGCGAAATGCGCGACCTCGAGACCATTGAATCGGCGCTGCGGATCGCCGAAACCGGCCACCTCACCTTCGGCACGCTGCACACCAACTCTGCCTCATCCACCATCAACCGAATTATCGATGTCTTCCCGGCGCACCAGCAGCCCCAGATCCGGGCGCAATTGTCGCTGGTGCTGGAAGGCATCATGTGCCAAAGCCTGCTGCCCAGCGCAGACGGGAAGGGCCGGGCCATGGGTATGGAAATCCTGGTGCCGAACGCGGCCGTCCGCAACCTGATTCGCGAAGACAAGATCCATCAGATTTATTCGTCTATGCAATCGGGTCAGGACAAGTTTGGCATGCAGACATTCAATCAGGCGCTGGCCACGCTTTACTTCCAGAAGCAGATCACTCTGGAAGTTGCCATGGCTCGCTCAAGTAACGTGGACGAGTTACAGGAGATGATCAACCGTGGCGCCGGACTGTTGAATCGCAACCAGTCCGCTACCGCGGTCAAGGGCGCAGCGTTTGGAAAGCGCTAATGATTTTTGCGTGATATGTAGTTCGAGATTGAGCACGCGATTTGTCAGATCGGCAATACGGTGCGCGCATGAATTGGCGCATTGCAGGAAACGCCAGGTACGCAAGGAGAGGTCACCATGCCAGTTTTTACATTTTCTGGGAAGAGCGAGAACGGCGAGAAAGTCAGCGGCGAGAGGGTTGCGCCTAATAAACAAGCCTTGGCCGCCCAGCTGCGCAAAGAGCGCATAAACGCGGGCGCCATCCGCGAAAAAGGCAAAGAGTTTGCCATGCCGACTTTCGGCTCCGGCAAGGTCAAAACCAAGGAGATCGCGATCTTCTTCCGCCAGTTCTCGGTCATGATCGACGCTGGCTTGCCCCTGGTGCAGTGTCTGGAAATTCTGGCGGCCAACCAGGAAAACCAGGCATTCCAAAAGACGCTCACCGGCGTGCGGACCACGGTAGAAGGCGGTTCAACCCTGGCCAACGCCATGCGGCAGTACCCTAAGATCTTCGACGATCTCTCCACCAACATGATAGAAGCCGGCGAGACCGGCGGTATTCTCGACATTATTCTCCAGCGTCTGGCGCAGTATGTCGAAAAGGCGGTGAAACTGCGGGGCGCGGTGAAATCCGCCTTGATTTACCCGGTCTCCGTCATCAGTATCGCGATCCTGGTCGTAGGCGCGTTGCTGAAGTATGTAGTCCCCATTTTCGCCAACCTCTTCGCAGGATTGGGAGTGGCTTTGCCATTACCGACCCGCATCGTGATGGGACTGAGCGCCTTTGTGAGTTCGTTCTGGTGGTTCTTCATCGTGGGCGTTGTTGCTATGGTTTTTGGTGTGAAGCAAATTCGCAAGAATCCCAAAGGGCGCTACTACATGGACTACGGATTGCTGAAAATGCCCGTCATTGGCATGCTGATGCGCAAGATTGCAGTGGCGCGCTTTACGCGAACTCTGGGTACGCTGATCACCTCCGGCGTGCCCATTCTTGAAGGGCTGAGCATCACCGCTAGAACCTCGGGGAACGCCGTGCTCGAAGAAGCGTTGATGAAGGTGCGCAAGGCCATTGAGGAAGGCCGCACCATCGTCGATCCGTTGCGCGAGTGTGGAGTCTTTCCCAGCATGGTGACCCAGATGATCGGCGTGGGCGAAGCCACTGGCGCCATGGATGCGATGTTGCAGAAGATCGCCGACTTCTACGAAGACGAGGTCGACGCCGCCACCAGAGACATGCTGGCCATGCTGGAACCGCTCTTGATCGCCTTTCTGGGCGTCGCCGTCGGCGGCATCGTTATTTCGCTGTATATGCCGTTGTTCTCAATGATCGCCAAACTGGCCGGCTAAGCAGGACAATCCTGGGCGGAATACCTGGCTGGAGACGGTCAGTGGATCCGCCCAGTGAGGCGCTTCTACCAAAGGAAATTTGGGTTAGGCATGCAATCCATGTTTGATGAGCGGCTGTGGCTGGCCTGGCTGGTCAAGGTTCGCATCCTCATCCTCACCCTTCTCCTGGGAATCGAGCTGGCCATCTCGCGGCTGACTCCTACTCCGCTGCCCCTGCGGCTGTTCATCAATGCCATTCTGCTCTGGTACGCGATCTCAGTCTTCTACGTTTTGCTGCTGTCTTTTTGGCAGGAGTATCGTATCCAGGCTGTACTGCAGGTAATCACGGACCTCGCCCTGGTCAGCCTGGTCGTCTACGCCACGGGAGGCGTAGACAGCTCGCTCAATTTTCTTTACCCGCTCGTCATCATTGTCGCGTGCATCCTCTTGCCACGGGTCTGGGCATATCTTACCGCTGCCTTGGCGTTCATTCTGTATGGAACGGTGTTGGAGCTGACCTACTTCGCGCTCATTCCTTCATATTCGACCACCCATCCGGAACTGAAGGCGCTGCAAGCCATCATTTTCGTCAACCTGTTCGGCTATCTGGCAGTCTCTTACCTTGCCGGGTTGCTGGCAAACAAGCTGCGGCAGGTGGACGTAAAGCTGAAGGACACCAGCGGCGCGCTGGAAAACCTGCAGGCCCTGCACGAGAACATCATCCAGTCGATCACTGGAGGGCTGATCACCACCGGCCTGGATGGACACATTACGCTGGTCAATACCGCGGCGCAGAAACTACTGGAGCGCTCAGAAGAAGGCCTGGTGGGGCAGCCTGTCAACCAGCTTTTTCTCGATCCTCTCCCGCACGTTGACTCCGAAGCTGCTCACGGGGAAGTGCGATGGGTTGCGCCCAATGGCTACCGCAAGACCTTCCGCGTGCTGGTTTCCACGCTGAAGGTTCCGGAGCGGGGCACGCTGGGATTCGTATACACCTTCGATGATCTGACGGAAATCCGGCGACTGGAGCGCGAAGTCCGCATGCAGGATCGGCTGGCTGCAGTGGGACGGCTGGCGGCGGCCATCGCGCATGAGATTCGCAATCCTCTGACCTCGATCGCCGGATCGGTGAGCATGCTCGCGGGCATCCCGGACTTGGGCGATGAACATCGGCAACTGCTGCAGATTGTCACCCGGGAGTCCGAGCGCCTGAACAGCATCATCACCGATTTCCTTGCCTATTCACGGGGCCGCCAATACAAGTTCGCCAAAGTAGATCTGCTGCCGCTGCTTGAAGACACTCTCACCCTGTTGGAGCATCGCTTGGCGGCACAGAATGCCGGCATCCGCATCGAACGAAAATATGGCGTGAAAGAAGCATGGACTTCGGCCGATGGAGACAAGCTCAAACAAGTTTTCTGGAATTTCTGCGAAAACGCAGTGCGGGCCATGGCCGCTGGAGGCACGCTCACAGTCTCGCTGGAGACCAGCGGAGAAGAGTGGCAGATCAATTTCGCCGATACCGGTCCGGGAATGAGCCAGCAGCTGATCGAGAAAGTATTCGAGCCATTCCAATCGCAGTTCGAAGGCGGCACCGGTCTGGGTTTAGCCATTGTCTACCAGATCGTTCAAGCTCACGAAGGCAAAGTCTTTGCCCGCTCCAAGGTGGGTCAGGGCAGTGTGTTTGTGCTGCGCTTGCGTCGCTTTGCTGCAGGCGAGGCGGTCGCTGCTGCACCAGCAAGTCCCGCGCACCAGCCCCAATCGTCGCCGCTCGACACCACCGCTGCGGTGGCCGTGGCAGGAGGAGCGCATGGGTAACATTCTGGTTTGCGATGACGAGCGCTCCATTTGCGAGATGCTGGACATCGCCCTGCGCCGCGAAGGCCACAAGGTTGAGACCGCCAACTCGGGCGAGGCCGCGAAGAGAAAACTCGATGGCGCTTTGTACGACGTAATCGTGACTGACATTAAGATGCCCAATATCGACGGCATCGAAGTGCTGCGCCACGCTCACCAGATTTCCCCTGACTCTGCCGTAATTCTGATCACGGCTGTCGACGATTATGAGGCCGCCGTCCAAGCCGTCAAAGCCGGCGGCGCCACCGACTACATTCGCAAGTCACCCGGCCTGGTCGATGAAATCAAGCTGGCAATCAACCGCGCGCTGCAGAAGGTAACTCTGAGCCGGCAGAATTTCGCCTTCAAACGCGACGCCGCCACCCGCAACTCGTTGGACAATATTGTCGGCGTAAGTCCCGCTATGGAGAAATTGAAGCAGACGATTCGCACCGTCGCTTCAACGCAAAGCACCGTCTTGATCTACGGCGAGAGCGGAACCGGCAAGGAACTCGTAGCCCGGGCGGTGCATGTGTGCTCTCCGCGCGCCGCCGAACCATTCGTTTCCATTAACTGCGGAGCATTCCCCGAAACTCTACTCGAAAGCGAACTCTTTGGCTACGTGAAAGGCGCATTTACCGGCGCCAACCAGAATAAACGCGGATTGTTCGAAGTCGCAGACCAAGGCACCATTTTTCTCGACGAGATCAGCGAGATGAGCCTGACCATGCAGGTCAAACTGCTGCGGGTGCTGCAGGAGCGCTCCGTTCGTCCGGTGGGGGGAACGAACGAAATTCCCATTGATGTCCGTGTGATCGCGGCTACCAACCGCGATCTCGATAGGCAAGTGGCGGAAAATACTTTTCGCGAAGATCTTTATTACCGACTCAGCGTGATTCCAGTTTTGGTGCCGCCTTTGCGCCAGCGCCGCGAAGACATTCCACTTCTGGTCAACCACTTCCTCAAAAAGTATGCGCCCGGAGCAGGCAAGAGCATCCAGAGGGTGAATGCCCAATCGCTCGAAGCGTTGGGGGGATACGAATGGCCGGGCAATGTCCGCCAGCTTGAGAATACGATCGAGCGTGCCGTCGCCCTGGAGACCGGCGATGAACTGCGCGTCGAACTGCCCGTGGAAAGAGCGAAAGCGCGAGCTGCGGCCGCCGGGGCGGCCTTGCCGGGCGCGGCGATCGCAGGCAGCATGAGCGCTCTCCCTGACGGGATGGACATGGAGAAGTATGTTGCCGACATCGAGAAGTCCCTGCTGTTAAGCGCGCTAGGTCAATCGAACGGCGTCCAGACGCGAGCCGCAGACCTGCTGAAAATCTCGTACCGCTCGTTCCGTCATCTGATGAAGAAGTACGAACTCTAGCTGTCAGCTATCAGCCGTCAGCTCTCAGCCGAGAAAATTGAACCCACGTTTGGGTCGGAGCATTTGCTGAAAGCTGATAGCTGACAGCTAAAGTTTTTTCCCCTTCAGCTGCTGCTTCCACCCCAAAACTCTCGCTTTAGCGCCTTCCGCCTCCGCTTCCGGAATCATACCTTTCTTCTGGTAAAGAACCGACAGGCTGGTATAAGCCAACACGTCCTCCGGATCGATTTCCGCAATCCGCTTCGCGATCACAATCGCCTCATCCAGGCGACCGAGATCCTGCAAAGCCCGGGCCATGCCGTGCATGGCTTCCGTGAACCTTGGATCCGCTTCGAGAGATTTCTGATATTCCTCTACGGCACGCTCCTGTTCACCCTCTGAGACCAAGTCCAAAGCCGCATAGTAGTGATCTTCAGCTTTCCGGCGGGCTTCATCGTCGGCCATAGACTGGAAATCCTCAGGCAGAAAAGGGATTCTAGCACGCGCATCCCAAACCACTGGAACCAGTCTGGATGCGCCGGTCGCGGATCCGCAGCCTAAGGAGGCCGGTTTTCCTTTGTGTACCGGAGCCTGCCCTGAGCGTAGCCGAAGGGTGTCCTTTGTGGTTATGATGTTTCTATATGCGCTACATGCTGCGGTTTCTGTGGAACGCGACCCGCGGCCACCACCTCGCTCCGTGGCGAAGCCCCTACCTGCTATGGCGGATCGAAACCTACTGCGGAGTGAAGATGCAGCAGATCGGTCTCTTGGAATTCTGGGAATTCACCTGGCGCGAGCGCAAGAATCTGTGGCGTTTTCTGAAATGGACGGCGGAAATGGAACGCTACGCCCATCCTAAGCCGAAGGGTTCCTGACTCTACTGGCCGTTGGCTGCAGCCGTCGCGCCTTCCAGAACGATATTGACTTCGCTGCCCTTGCCAACGCCGATGATTTGCGCGGCCGCCCCGCGATTCGCTGCAATTTCCAAAAACCCCATGCTCCCCAGGATGCCGAAGACCGTATTGGGCGCGCCCTCCGCGTAGCTGCTGTGAATTTCCGTGATCTCGCGCTTGCCCACAACAATCTTGAATGCCGGTGGCTCCCCTTGAAACAAAGCGGGAACATCCTGCGGCGTAAAATTGGTGACCATGTTGCCGAAACGGTCCACCTTGAGCACTACGCCTCGCAGCGTCTGGGCATCTACCGGCTTGGGCTTGGGCGCGTTGAAGCGTACGAAGTCCGTGATCTCCTCGCCAAATTTCGCAGCTTCGACCCCCTTGGCAAGGTATGCGGTCACCGGCGCAAAAATGTCGCGGGCATGAAAAGTATTGCTCACTGGCTGGCGATAATAGTGTTCCGCATTGATGTGGCGAACCAGCAGTCTTTCTTCGCGGCCATAGACCAGAGAAAGGACGCCGTTATCGGGAGCCACAAAGTAATGTCGCCCGGTGGACAAAAGAATTGGGCGCCGTGCCGTACCCACGCCCGGATCCACAACCACAAGATGGACGGTGCCGTTGGGAAAATATGAATATGCCTGGGCGATGGCCAGGGCCCCGTCGAGAACGTCAAACGCCTGCACCGCATGGCAAATGTCCACGATTTCAGCTTCCGGAACAATATCCAGAATGACGCCTTTCATAGTCCCGACGAAGTGATCGTTGAGTCCGAAGTCGGTGGTCAGGGTGATAAGAGGACGGTTCGCCAATGTTCTTCCTTGCCCAAAGCAGGGTTCTGCCGGGAGAACTCGAAAGTAACCCGCCACGAACGGCTGCGTCAAGGCACGGAGGTAATTGGCAGTGTCTTTATGTCGGCAAACTCGATGGATTCCCCAGAAGCTGCGCCTCCGCGTCCTCTGCGGCAGTTCTCGGCGGTCTCTGCGTTTTAAGGTTTTGGTGCGACGTCCGTCAAACCCAAGTCTTAAATCGCAGAGTTCGCGGAGAACGTCCGCAGAGGCCGCGGACAAGCCTGAGAAGGGAACTGAGGCGTGCCGCTAATGCGAAGCGTCCCGCCTACTCGTAGCGTAGCGCTTCCACCGGGTCCAGGCGAGAAGCTTTCAGCGCGGGGAAAAACCCTGAGACCACGCCCACCAGTGCCAGGATAGTGAAAGAAACAGCGATCACGATGAAAGAAGCATGCAGAAAAATATCACCCTCGTGATTGGCGGTCTTGTAGAGTTCACTGTAGAGGGGCATGGGCGGAATCACCCAAGTGAGCAAGACGGCAACGCCAATGCCGATGAGACCGCCGCAAAAAGTCAGCACCAGCGCCTCCAGCAAAAACTGCACCAGGACCTGCACTCTGCGCGCCCCCAGGGCCTTGCGCAACCCAATCTCCCGCGTGCGCTCGGTAACCGAAACCAGCATGATGTTCATCACGCCGACCCCGCCGACTCCCAACGTCACCGCGCCAATCAGTCCGAGCACCGCCTGCAACCCGAAGGAGAATCCGTTTATCATGGCGCGGTCTTCTATCGTGTCCCACACCGGCGTAGCTTTTTCATCTTTCGGATTGAAGTGATGACGCCGCGCAATGACCTCCCGCACCGCAGCCAGCGCCTTCTTGTTCAGTTCCGGAGCCGTGGGCTGAATGATGAATAGATCAGGGTCGCGGATGTTCTTGAGATCGCGATACAGTTCGAAGGGAACGAATCCGTCGTTATTATCCGGGCCATTGTAAGAGGAATCCTGAATCTTGTTGCGCAAAACCCCGATCACTTCAAAATTCAGCCCGCCAATACTCACCGACTGGCCCACCGAGGGCGCGCCCTGAAAAACCCTCTTGTTCGCCACATGGCCGAGGATCACCACCCGGCTGTGATCCACGAAATCGCGGTCGCTGAAGTAGCGCCCCTCTTCAATATCGAGCTTGCGCATCTGCCCGTAGGGCATTTCCACTCCACGCACTTTGAGCGACACTACCCGCGTGCCGTATTTAAAAGGAAGGTTCCGGTTCACTTCCGCGCTGACCCCACGCACGATGGGCACTTCCTCGCGGACGGCCTGAACGTCCTCCAATTCGAACATCACTTTTTTGCCCGCCCGCTGCCCGCCCGCCTGCATGCTGGTTTGTCCGGGCATGACCACAATTATGTTGTCGCCCATGTTCATGAACGCATGCAGAACGCTGCCGCCCAAGCCTTGCCCGTACGCTAGCAGGATGACCACCGACACCAATCCCCACACAATGCCCAACATGGTAAGCACCGAGCGCAGCCGGTTACGCATCAGCGCCTGCCAGCTTTGCGAGATCAGTTCTTTGAACAACATCGTCGTTGCTTGTTCGTCGTTGGTCGTTCGTCGTTAGCGAACGACCAATGACCGTTACTGAATTTCAATATTTCCCGATCCCGTTTGTACTTCCACCGGAACCCCGCCGCCATGGACTTTTCCCCGCAATTCCTTGCGTCCCATGGAGCCTTGCACGGTGACCGGTTGGCTCACCGAGATGGATCCTGAACTGGTGTGGGCATCCAGGTCAAAAGCCGCGTCGGACGCCAACTTCAGGCGTATCGTGCCGGAACCAGAATGAACCGTCCACGCGCCCGTCGGGTTCCCCTCGGCGGTGATGGTGCCGCTTCCGGCTTGAGCCTCGAGCGAGCCATGCACACCTCGCAGTTCCATGCCGCCCGAACCCGTATCGGCGTGTACCGAGCCCGATGCGGTTTGTTCCAGAGTAACGTGCCCGCTACCGGTATGGGCCTCGAATCCGCCGGCGATATCGGTCGCGTGAATCGAGCCGCTTCCCGTTTTTGTCCGCACATTGCCCTTGACCCGATCGATGACAATCTCTCCCGAGCCGGTCTCCGCGCGAACCGTATCACCAATGTCGGAGAGTTTCAAACTTCCCGACCCTGACTCGATCTCGACCGTTCTCCGAATGCCTTCCACGCTCTGACTGCCCGAACCAGTGTGGGAGCGCAATTCAGTCTCCGGGGGAACGACCAGATCGTAGCTGATAGAAATGTTGTGCAGGAGTTCGGTGTCATTAATGTGGCCAATGTGAATGTCATTGCCAGTCTGCTGGATGGGAGGATTCGCCTCAATACGCTTGATCCGCTCCTCGGCATCGCCCCCAAACCAGTTCGTGACCTTGACGTGCCCGGTCACCTGCACCTCGGATGAACTTCCGGTACGCACGTTCACACTGCCTGATCCGGTGTTGAGGTCGAGGTGGACCGGGCCAGTCACCTGCAGAGTGCGCTGGAATGAGCCTTCCGATGAAGCCGCAGCCAACCCTGCTGCCGCCATGACGAACAAAACGAATACAAAAGACCAAACCGCTGATCGATAGGAATTTGATCGAATCACGGATTTCCTCCAGTCGTCGTCATTCATAGCGCAATGAATCCACCGGCGTCATCTCGGCAGCCCGTTGCGCGGGATACATGCCCGCCGTAAGCGTGATCACGGAGAGCGTTAGCACCGACGCTAGAATAGACGCGCCAGAAACGATTGGGTGAGGAACAAAGTCAGGCAAAGGAATCACCGCCATTGCGGCGCACAGGCCCAAGCCGGCGGTCAGCCCCAGAACACCACTCACCACGGTCAGAATCGCAGACTCGGCAAAAAACTGCCGCAAGATGTCGCTGCGCGTGGCTCCCAGCGCTTTGCGTACGCCAATCTCACGGGTCCGCTCCGTTACCGAAACCAGCATGATGTTCATCACCCCAATTCCACCCAGGCACAGCGTGACGATGGCTACGCAGCCGAAGAAAATCGTAATCACGCTAAAAATGTTCTCCACCAGCTTGGCTCCATCCATTGTGTCCCAGATGAAAAGGGCATCCTTATCTTTGGCGTCAAAATGGTGGCCTCGGCCCAACGAGCCACGCACTTGCTGGACAGTTTCTTCATGCAGGTCGGGGTCGCCGACCTCAAACACGATATCGTTCACATACCCGCGCACGATCCCCGGTTTTTCCGGTCGGGGGAAATCACGGGCCACGGCTGAATAAGGTGCGAACAGGAAATCATTGTCGGGCCCGCTGTAGTTATTGTTCTGAGTTTTTTTTTCGAGAACGCCGATTACGGTGTAGGGAACACTCTTAATTTCGAGGCTGGCGCCAAGGGCAGGTTTGCCGCTGAACAGTTGCTTACGCGTAGCGTCGCCCAGTATCACGACGCGGCGCCCCTCAGCCTCATCCTCCTCAGTAATCAGCCGCCCTTCGCTCAGCCGCAGCGAACGAAAATTCTGGAATGCAGGCCACATCCCCACCACTTCCCGGTTTGCCGAGTTGAACTGGCTGACCTCTGGAACCGCGCGCCTCAGCTCCGGGCTCACGTTCTTCACCAGGTAGCACTCGTCCCGAATGAGTCGCGCGTCATCAACCGTCAGAGTGATTTCGCGTCCCGCCGCCAACCCTCCCACCTGAGAACTGGTCCGTCCCCCCCAAATGATTACCAGATCCTTGCCCAGCGTCTCCATTCTCTTCTTCTGATCCACGCTGAACCCGCGGCCTAACCCGACCAGCAGAATGACCGACGCAATCCCCCAGACAATGCCAAACATCGTCAGGAAGACTCGCATTTTGTGCGCTCTAAACGTGGCTAGCGTTTGGCGGGCAATTTCCAGAAGATTCACGGATCGGGGGAGCTCCATGGAATACTGGAATCGAGGATACAACTTTAGAATTCGGATTGATAGATGTTAGCGCACGAAAAAAACCGCTGTCATCCTGAGGAAGTGCAGTCCTTCGCAACGCGAAGGCTCAGAGCCGGAGCTGTCATCCCGAGCGAAGCGAGGGATCTGGGTTCTTGCTGTGGCCCGCGAGAACCCAGATCCCTCGTCGCTCGGAATGACAGCACGATAAAATCAGCGAATCGGCCCCAGCCGACTGGTTGCTGCTCCACCCCTACTGCAATACCACCTGATCGCCTTCCTTCAGGCCGCTCAAAACCTCCGTCTTGGCGCCATTTGAGATCCCAATATTGACCGCGACCTTCTTCTTTCCATCCTTGGCTTTCGGGTCAGGAATCTCGACCGAGGCTTTCTTGTCCTTGTCGTAGATGATCGAGCCCTCCGGAATCTGCAGCACATTCTTATGCTCTTCCAGAATGATTTCCGCGTTCGCGGTCATCTCCGCCTTCAATTCTCCGCCCGGGTTATTAATGGACACGCGCACCTCGAAGGTGGTCACATTATCCTTTTCCACCCCCATTGGCGATATCTTGGTTACCTTCCCATTAAAAGTCTTGTCCTTGAACGATTCCACTTTGATCCGCGCCGGCTGTCCCAGGTAGACCTTTCCGATATCGCTCTCGTCCACTTTGCCCTTCACGTAAACCTCGCTGGTATCGCCCAAAGTCATGACCAAAGTTGCGGAAGAACCCAGCACAAGAATGGAACTGACCGCGTCGCCCATCTCGACGTCGCGCGAAAGTACGATGCCGTCGATTGGGGAAACAATGTCGGTATAGCTGAGTTGCTCGTCCAGTTGTTTCAGGTTCGCCTGATCCCTCACCATTTCCGCCTGGGCTTGCGCAATCTTAGCCTTCAAAACCGTGACTTGCGCCTTGGCGACGTTTTGTTTGTTCAACGCCATCTGGTAGTTTTTCTGCGCGTCATCAAGAGCCGATTCCGAGACCACGCCATCCTTCGCCATCCCAACGGCGCGATCGTATGCCCGCTTCAGCAAAGGCACGTCCGGTCCCTCCGCATCCACCTGCGCGCGCTCGAAGTCAGCCTGGGAACTGGCATAGTTGGCCTGCGCCGCCTGCAACGCCGCGCGCGACTGGTCCACCTGTGCTTCGATCTCGATCTTGTCCAACTGCGCCAGCAGTTGGCCTTTCTTGACGGTGTCGCCGTACTCCACGTAGAGCTTCTTTACGATTCCGCTGGCTTTCGATTTGACCTCGACCTTGGTAATCGGAGTAACCTTGCCCGTCGCCACTACGCTCTTCGCCAAGTCGCCCTTCTCAACTTTCGCCAGCTTGGTTGGATCAATCTTGGTGCCGCCGCGGGTAAAGGCGAAAAGCGCACCCGCAAACAGCAAAAGAACCGCTGCCACAATACCGACGATTATGATTCGTTTGCGCCGCTTCTTCTTGCCATTGCCGTTGCCGTTCACATCCGCCTCCTACGCTCGATCAGTTTCTTCTGTAGTTATTTACGAAGATGGTCAGGGTTTTGTTCCTCGGATCCTTGGTTCGTGACCTAACCGGATCCGTCGATCGCGTCCGTTGCATTAGACCGGGAAACTTCTGAAATGGAAGCAAAGATTTGACTGTAAAATTCTACCCACCAGCAGGCGCAGAATCCAGAGGCAAACCGCGATTCACAGCTCCCTTATGCTAGTGCTCATCTTACAACGCCTTTGCCGCCAGGGGAATGCCATACTTCCTTTGAAATGTTAGAATTGCACCATCCATGATCGCTTTCGTGCTGATCCGGGTGTTTTTGATCCTGCTCCTGGTCGCAGCCAACGCGTTCTTTGCGGCGGCCGAATTCGCCCTGGTAAGCATTCGCGAAACCCGCATCCAGCAACTCATCGAGGTCCGGCGCATCAGCGCCCGCATTGTCCAAAAGTTGCACCGCAATCTCGACGAGGTCGTCAACGGCGTTCAACTGGGAATCACGGTAGTAAGCCTCACCCTGGGCTGGGTTGGCGAACCGTTACTGGCTCGCATAGTCGAAGGGCTTCTCGGCCAGGCTACTTCTCATGTGACCCTCTATGCCCATGGAATCGCCATCGCGATTGCCTTCATTCTCATCACCTGCCTGCACGTAATTCTTGGCGAACTGGTTCCCAAGTCGCTGGCATTGCAGCTGGGCGAGCAAGTGGCCCTGGCCGTCGCTGCCCCCATGGAATTCTGGCTCACCCTCACCCGGCCCTTTATCTTCGCCATGAGCGCCGCCGCCGGCTCCGTTCTGCGAATATTCGGCTCGCGCAAAGTTCGCCAGGGTCCCATACATTCTCCCGACGAGCTCAAGCTCATTGTGACCGCCAGCCGCCAATTCGGCCAAATTCCACCATTCCAGGAAGAAATGATCCACCACGCCCTGGAACTCGAAAGCATCACCGTACGCGAAGTGATGGTGCCCAGGCCGGACATTTTCTCACTCCCCGGCGACCTCTCGCTCGATGAAGCTTTAGCCCGCGTCGTCGAAGAGCAGCATTCCCGCATTCCTGTCTATGACCCGCAGCGCGGACCCGAGCACATCATCGGAGTGCTCTATTCCAAGGATCTGATGCGCTGGGCGCGCCTCCGCCTTACTCAGCCCATCGGCGCCAGAGGGTCGGCCATGCGCATCAACCAGATCATGCATGACGTCCTGGTGGTCCCAGAAACCAAGGTGCTCACCGAACTCCTGGAAGAATTCAAAGATCGCAAACGGCACCTCGCGGTGGTCGTCGACGAGTTCGGCTCAACCGCTGGCGTGATCACCGTCGAGGACATTCTGGAACAGCTGGTCGGCGAAATTGAGGATGAGTTCGACGCCCCTCCGCCCGAGCAACCGGTGCTCGAAGGCAAGATCGCGCTGGTTCTCGAGGGTTCATTTGGCATTCGTGATCTCGATTCCCAATATCAGCTCTCTCTGCCGCGGGACGGCGGTTTCGAAACTTTGGCCGGGTTCGTGCTCGCCCGCCTGCAGAAAATCCCCCGCGTCGGCGATGCCTTCGACTACGATGGTCACCGCTTCACCGTCGAAGAAATGGAAGGTCACCGCATCGCCAAAGTGCAAATTGAAAAGCTGCAACCCACCCCAGTCGGCAAGGCGGGGGATTAGCTGAGGACTGAGAAGCAAGAATCAAAAATGCGAAGCCTTGCATAGCAGAACTGAGATTTGTAGAGCATCTGTCTTGCGCGAACCCAACGACCAACGACGAACGACCAACGACTAAATGCTCCGCTACCTCACCCTCCGCGTACTGTACACACTCCCCGTTGTCTGGCTAGTGGTTTCGCTGGTATTCCTGCTCATCCACCTGGTCCCCGGCGATCCCGTCCTGCAGATGCTCGGAGAAGGCGCACCCGCCACCGACATCCAAGCCACCCGCCACGCCTATGGCCTCGATGTCCCGCTCGGCCAGCAGTATCTCCATTACTGGAAGAGCGTGCTGCACGGCGATCTAGGTCCATCGATACGATTCAACCAGAACGTCGGCACCCTCATCGTCCAGCGCTATCCATACACCCTGCAATTGACCCTCGCGGCCTTGCTGGTAGCCATCCTGCTCTCGATTCCCGCCGGCGTCCGCTCCGCCCAAAGACGCAACCGCTGGGACGACCGCCTGCTAAGCGTGATCAGCCTCTTCGGCCTGTCATTCCCGAACTTTGCCCTGGGCCCTATCCTCATCCTGTTCTTCGCCATCAAGCTCGGACTGCTCCCGGTCTCCGGCTCAGGCACGCTAGCCCACCTAGTCCTACCAGCCATCACCATGGGCGGCGCCCTCGCGGCCATCCTTACCCGCATGGTCCGCACCTCCATGCTCGAAGAACTAAGCCAGGACTACATCCGCACCGCCCGCGCCAAAGGCCTACCCGAGCGCACGGTAGTCTACCGCCATGCCTTGCGCAACGCCATGATCCCAGTAATCACCGTCCTCGGCCTGCAATTCGGAGCCCTGCTAGCCGGCGCCATCGTCACCGAAACCATCTTCTCCTGGCCCGGAATCGGCCGCCTGACCATCCAAGCCATCGGCAACCGCGATTACTACCTCGTCCAGGGATGCATCCTCGCAATCGGCCTAACCTACATCGCGGTAAATTTCCTCACCGACTTGCTGTACTCGGTGGCGAATCCAAGAATTAGGCAGTGAAAAATGAAAGAGTCCTAAATAATCTGTCATCCCGACCGGAGCGTATTGCGATTGGCGAAGCCAATCCGCAATGCGGAAGTGGAGATTGGACCTGCCCTTGTCGGAGTCACAGTGAAAAATCACCGCTACAGCGTCTACATCGTCGCCAGCAAGTCGCGGTCGATCTACATTGGAATGACCAACAACCTGGAACGACGCATCTACGAACACAAAAATGACTCTGGTAGGCTGGTTTCAGCAAAAAATACCGCTGCCACCGTCTCGTCTATTACGAGTCGTTCGACGACGTACTGAAAGTCCATTGACCGCGAAAAGACGGCTCAAGCGCTGGAACCGAACGAAAAAGCTTTGGTTGATCGAACGCGAAAACCCGACTTGGGAAGACCTAGCGGCCGAGTTGTTCACTAAGCACCCATATCAACCCGGCCAGCACGCGTCACTCTCCAGACTTCCTGCAGTAAATGATCTGCTTCCAGCAGACGTTTCCTTACATGTATTTATTGCGCCAAGGGATCGTGCACTTACTACGATTGGTGAGCCCTGCCGAAAAGAGCACGAGAACGCCTTACCGTAACTCTGTCATCCGTCATTCTTCTGTCTCTAGGGGAAAATCTGCGACTGGTTCTGAGCTCAGTGAAGGAGGGCGAAGACAAGTCGGTCAAGTACCCTACGATCATCACCCGTGCCCACGTCGCCCTCATCTCGAAAATGCACTTGGCCCCAGCGTTTGAATTCAACTGACATTGCGGTCGGGATGAGACAGAGCGTCTTAAGTAGCCGTCGTCCCAACCAAAGTGCAGTGACGCCTTACAGAAAATCTGTCATCCTTCTTCTTGTGACCTAGGGGAAAATCTGCGACTGGTGCTGATCTCAGTCACCGAGGGCGAAGACAAGCCGCTCAAGTACCCTACGATTTTCAACAGTGCCGACGTCGCCCTCGTCACGAAAATGGACTTGGCCCCAGCGGTTGAATTCGACTGGCATTGCGCGTACGGTAGTGTCCAGGCTGTGCGCCCGGGCATGCCCGTCTTCGAGTTGTCGGCCAAAACCGGCGGCGGAATGGACGAATACCTGAGCTTTCTGACCGCCCGCCTTGACGAGTTGCGCACGCTTGCAGCAAGCTAAGCAACGGAAGCGCACTCGATGATCAGTTTTCTCTCCATTGTCGCGGTGGGATTTTTTCTCGGGATGCGTCATGCCACCGACCCCGACCACGTGATCGCAGTAACCACCATCGTAAGCCGCCAGCGCAACCTGCTGAAAGCTGCGATGACCGGCATTTTCTGGGGCATTGGCCATACCCTGACGATTTTTGTCGTGGGTACCGTCATTATTCTTTTTGATGTGGTAATCCCCGCTCGAATTGGTCTCTCCATGGAGCTTTCCGTGGGGCTGATGTTGATTGTCCTTGGCGTCATGAATATTGCCAGCTTCATGCGCTCCGCCCGCGCCATCTCTCCCCAAGATTCTGAAATCATCCATCGCCATCCTCACAGCCATGGAGACTACGTACACAGCCACGCTCACGGGCACTCTCCGGACACGCACCCTCACAGCCATCCCCAGACGCCGCTGACCTGGCTCGATCGATTATTTGGCAGGATCGGTCTCTATCAGCAGCTTCGCCCCCTGGTGGTGGGCATTGTTCATGGGCTCGCCGGCTCCGCTGCAGTAGCCTTGCTCATTCTTACCACTATCCGTAATCCTCACTGGGCGATTGCTTACCTGCTCGTCTTTGGAGCAGGCACGGTTGGGGGAATGATGCTGATCACGATGAGCATCGCCTCCGCATTCAACTTCTTCGGAAA
This sequence comes from uncultured Acidobacteriota bacterium, assembly GCA_963696635.1. Classification (GTDB taxonomy): domain Bacteria; phylum Acidobacteriota; class Terriglobia; order Terriglobales; family Acidobacteriaceae; genus JABDBE01. Next base: position 77,934 of record CAVOKX010000008.1, on the reverse strand, counting down.
AAAGCACGAGAGATTTTCGCAACGGCTAGGGCTGGCTTCTGGTCTGGTGAGTTTGGCCTTCGGACTCGTACTCGCCTATCAGATCGGCGTCGCCAATGGACTTTTCACCGGCCATCCGCAATGGACGCCTCGATGACAAATGCCAAAGGCCCGCTGGACACGCCCGCGCGGGCCTCATCAATCTAAACTTCGGGAGAGGCTTGAATGTATGCTCGCATCATCCGAACTTCATGATCCTTTTCGTTGAGGTCATGCAGCAGGATGTCGCGAAGGGAAATTATCCCTCGGAGTTGCTTGCCTTCGCAGACCGGTAGATGGCGGAAACCGTGCTCCCGCATCAGGAGCATGCAGTTCTCCAGCCTCTCATCCGGACTTACGGTCAGCGGGTCTTCAGTCATGACCTCTTCCACCCGCGTGGTTCGCGAATCGCGTCCCTCGACCACCACCCGTTTCATCAGATCGCGCTCGGAAAAGATGCCGACCAGTGCGCCATCGCGAAGCACTGGCACGGCGCCGATATTCCGTTCCACCATCGCCTTTGCCAAGTCGAAAACGGTCTGATCGGCATCAGCCCGATAGGTATCCTGCGTGTTAATTAAATCGTAAACATGCATAGGGGCTCCACCTCCGGAATTTCTTCCGAAGCAAACCGCGCGAGTATATGCCGAAACGCAACGGATTAAAAGAGAAAGAATCATGTATATGACGGGAAGGATCTACGTAGGCCCGGATTGGGCGTGGGCCGGGGACAGGCGCATTTACCTTGGTCCGAGGAAAACGAAGTACGAACACGCCCAAAGCGCAGTAGGAATTCCGCCCCGCGGCCGGGTCGTAAGAATGATGTTGTAGTCCTCGGAAGGCTGGAGTCGTTCGACCATGGATGGCAACGGCTGCGGCTGCGCAACCGCCAAATGGGCGAGAAATCGGTAAATGTCTGGTCCTCCACTATAGCCTTGAGAAACGAAGGAAACATCGGTATTCTCGCCCGCGAAGTGCCAGCTCAGCGAAGCCGCCAGCCCGATCGCGTCCTCGTAAGCTTTTTCCGCAACCACTCCCGGGCCCGGATTATCGAACACAATGCGCAGCTTGCGCTCGTCTTCCCGGCTGAACTCCCGTACTTTGAGCGAACCCGACTTGGCCGTCGCTTTCCAGTCCACATGTCGGGCCGAATCTTCCGGCATGTACTCCCGAATCAGATACAAGTCATCCCCCCGGCCCCGGGCAAAGCTTTCGAACTCGCCCGTGATCATCGGCAGAACCTCGAAAAATTCATCCGCAGGTTCCACGCGCGGATACACGATGATTTCGCGGACCAGCGGCACGCGCCGGGTCTTGGTAAGAAATGCGAAAGGAAAGCGCGTTGCCAGGCCAAAGCTTTGCTGCTGATAACATCCGCGGCGATCGAAACACAACTCAAGGTCCGCTTTGACTTCGCTGCCGGCAGGAACATAAGGAAAATATGCCGCCCCCTCAAAAATATTCGGAGGGGCTTCGATTTTCGGAACTCGCCGCAGTTTGTAATCTCGAAACTGCATCCATTGCCTTCCCGGCGGGCGCCCTGGTGGAACCGAAAACGTGGCCGGCATCCACCGCCACTGTTTGCCGGTGTTGGCTTTCTCGACCGACACTACATTGACCGAAAACGACGGCAACCAGCGCCGCGGATTTCGTAACACGATTCTGCCCAGCATCGCCCGGCCCGCAAACACGTGCTCCGGCAAGCGCACATCCAGTTCCAGACCGCGCAACACCATGGCCGACGCGAAGCCCGAGATCAGAATCGCGGCCAGCATCGCGGCAACCACAATGTAAAGCAAATTGTTACCCGTGTTCAGGGCGGCGATGCCGATCACCAGCACGATAGCCACGTACACGATTCCGACCCTGGTCACGTCGTAATCGAAAGCGTCGCGAAGGCCGGCGCCCGCCACGCGGCGGGCGAGATACGGCACCGTACTCAATCCCACGATAACCGCCAGCAACAGCGCAGCCGAGGCCAGAACCAGAGTCGCCCAGAGGTTTCCCGATTCTCTCGACACGGTGGAAAAAAGCGCCGCGCCGAAAGCCAGCGTCAAGCCCACAATCGCCAGCAAAAAGCGTACCCACACCTCGGGAATATCGAGATGCAGGAAACGTGAGAATCGCTGGATCGCGGAAAGCTGCGCGGTGTTCGCCGGCTTCATTTGCGTTGCTGTGACTTCGAGCTTAGCACCGGCTTGACCAGGCATCAATGAGACTTTGACGACAGGAACTCAACCACCGCGCGATTGAATTCTTCGGGCCTCTCTTCGTACGGGAGATGCCCAACTCCGTCGAACGTCACCAGTCGGCAATCGCGGAAGCGTTGCTTCAACTGCGCGGCTGACGCGGGATCTACGGCAGTGTCCAGGCTGCCCCAGATCAAAAGCGTTGGAATGTTCGCGATACGCGGCAACACTGACTCCAATTCTTTCAGATCGCGGTTCCACGACCGCGCGACTGCCAATGCATATTCGTAAGCACCCGGAATGCGCATGGGTTTCCGGTAGCCTTCAAGACTATCCGGGGGAATGCGGCGTGGGTCGCCGAACATGCGCCCGTGGTAGTACTCGTGCAAGCTTCGCACATGAGGGGTGATATTCACAAAGAGCGGCGCGATAACCAGGCTGCTGAGAATCGCGGTCAACCGCTTTCCATGTGCGGACCAGGGATTTACCGGATCCACCAGGATCAAGCGCCGAAAACGATCGGGCGCCAACGCCACCGCCATCATGGAAACCGCCCCCCCGTGCGACGTGCCCAGCAGATCGCAGGAGGCGAGACCTGTATTATCCATGAACTGCAACAGTCGCTCGGCGCTGGCCTTGAAAGAGCAGTCAAGTTTCGCCGGCCTATCGGAGAAGCCGGTTCCCAGCAGGTCGATGGCGTAGACGGTCGCGTGCTGCGCCAGAGCGGAAATGCAGAATCGCCAGGAAAATGAGTATCCCAACAACCCATGGACCAGCAGCAAAGCCGGCCCGGACCCAGAGCGGAGATAGCGCATACGCGCGCTCTTCCCTCCGACGTCCAGGGTGGCCCAGTGTTCTACGACGGCGAATTCATGCTGCGGGGGGATGCCCGCATCCAATGCGCTGTTCATGGAGATTTTTCGCCGGCGACAAGACAACTTTTTATCGTCCCCAGCCTTCTATATAAGAGTATCGCCTCTGTCGCTTCTTGTGAGGGAGAGTTTCGGCTCTCCCTTATTTTTTTTGAGCCTGCTCGCGGCGCAATGCGGTGCTGAACAAATAGAACCAGTAAGCAACGGAGCATGTCTAACGTACACACGAATAGATCACACGTAGCTGTCGAGGAATGCGAGAACCAAAGCCCAGGCGTGTGACGCAGCCACTGGGTTATAGCTGGGGCGGGCGTCGCAGAAGAAACCGTGATCGGCGTCGGAGATCTCGACATTGGTGTAGTTCTTCCCTGCGTCGCGCAGCGCCTTAGTCACTGCTTGCGTCTGATCGGGTCCGATATGTTTGTCTCGGCCTCCCCAGAAGAGCAGTACGGGGGCGCGCAGTTCGCCGATGCGATTCAGCAGCCCGGGATTATTAGCATTGGGCGCAATGCCGCCACCGTAAAACGAAACTGCGCAGGCGACTGGCAGGGTGAGTGCCGTTAGGATCGCGGCCCGGCCGCCCATGCAGAAGCCGACCACAGCGACCGGAAAATCCGCGCTGCCCTTCGCGGTGAGCCATGTGTACGCTGCCCGCAGATCCGCCGACATTCCATTATCGGTAAGCGCGCGAGTGTGGGGCATCACGGAGGGAAAATCATCATAGCGGCCCTCAAATCCCGGACCGGTGCGATGGAATAGTTCCGGCGCAATGGCGAGGAATCCTTCTCGCGCAAACCGCTCCGTCACCTCACGAATATGAGCGTTTACCCCGAAAGCTTCTTGGCAAACGATCAAGCCGCGGGAAGCTGGAGCGGATGGGTGCGCGATATAAGCGCGCATTGACGTTCCATCGTCGACCGTCAGCGTCGCGTATTCCGTTTTCAGATCCATTCGTCGCTTCCGGTGAAGGGTGGGCCCAAATGTCTTAAAAATAGGTTTTCGAAGATTGATTTTACGCCAGCTGATCAACCCACCGATCAGAGCTCTGCTGCGCCAGTGCTGGAGCAGCAAAAAGTGCCGGCACGGTTAGAAGGCGGAGTATGGTGCGAACAGCCTTTCCAAGCATACACATCCCCCTGGGCTCGAACCGGTGCCTGATAATAGTACCTTCGCCATGGCGAATAAGTTCCACGCCTTGAAATCCCTATTCCGGAGCCAGGCTCTGGACGCCGGCTGGGTTTCTCCGCGCCCTCTGCGGCCGTTCTCGGCGGTCTCTGCGGTTGTTGAATGTCCGCGCGGCAAGCGCAAGTCTTGAGTCGCAGAGCTCGCTGAGAGCGGCCGCAGAGGGCGCGGAGCTAGAAATCTCTGATGGGAGTCTTAAATTGAGGCACTGCCCCAAAAGCATCGCGCTCAGGGGTGGCTCGCCTGCGCGGAATGCCTGGATTCAAGCGAGTAGTTCCGGATATCGCCAAAGGCTGTCACCCCGATGTGACCAATCGACATCCAGCGCTCCAGCGTGTGATGGCCGGTGCGATGCAGCAAGTAAGAGATGCCAATCGAGGTCATGGTCGCGGCCGCTTCCAGGCTGGCGAATCCCGCCGAATTGTTAACCACATCGTCGGGCAGCAGAATCTCTTGCCGCCCACGGGCCTGGAAGTTGCGCGTGGAAGCATAGTCCATGCCCCGGGTAAAAGCGATTCCCGAAAAAAGCGCAATATTTGTGCGATCCCAAAAGGCATGCGGCGGAGGAGCGGGCGCGACCGCCTGAGGCGTCGGGAGCCCAGCTAGCGCTGATTTGGCGGAATCAGGTCCGGCAGGATCAGCTTTCGCGGATGAACGATCAGCTTTGGCGGATGAACTCTGACTGGCAGCCCCTTCCGCCATAGCAGCTTGCGTGATAACCAGGCAGCCCAACATAATCATCGCCATCACCAACGATTTACTAGAAGACCAAATCACCCCTCCCCGCGGCATTTCAGCATTGTAATGGCAAAAGGCCAGGGAGTAAGGAGGCCGACAGGCATCACATCCATATGTGATCCACAGCACATGCGACCCCCTCGAAGGCCTTATAATTATGACTTTCCTAAAAGCTCCTTGGAGGATACTGATGGCGGTCTCATACAATGGCCTTCCGGTGCCCGCAAATGGCGCGCGCATCACTTACAGCAACGGGCGCTACCAGGTGCCTGACAATCCGATCATTCCATTCATTGAAGGCGATGGCACCGGCCGCGATATCTGGAAAGCCTCCGTGCGCGTGTTCGATGCCGCCGTGCAGAAAGCTTACGCAGGCAAGCGCCGTGTGGCCTGGTACGAAGTCTTCGCGGGCGAAAAGGCGAAGGCCGAGTTTGACAATTGGCTCCCCGATGACACCGTCAATGCCATTCGCGACTTCCGCGTCGCCATCAAAGGTCCCTTGACCACCCCCGTCGGCGGCGGCATGCGCTCCCTGAATGTCGCTTTGCGCCAGACTCTCGATCTTTATGCCTGCGTGCGGCCGGTCAGATATTACAAGGGCACCCCGTCGCCGGTGAAGCATCCCGAACGCATGGACCTGGTCATCTACCGCGAGAACACTGAAGACGTCTACGCCGGCATCGAGTGGGAACAAGGCACCCCGGAAGCGGCCCGGCTCATCGACTTTCTGAACAAAGACATGCTCAAGGGAACCAAAAAGCAGATCCGGCTGGATTCCGGCGTAGGCATCAAGCCAATCTCGGTAACCGGCAGCAAGCGCCTGGTGCGCATGGCCATCCAGTTCGCGTTGGACAGCGGCCGCAAGATCGTCACCTTGATGCATAAAGGCAACATTCAGAAATTTACCGAGGGCGCATTCCGCCGCTGGGGCTACGAACTGGCCACCCACGAATTCCGCAACCAGGTGGTCACCGAGCGCGAGAGTTGGATTCTCGACAACAAAGATAAGAATCCCAATATCACCATCGAAGAAAACGCCAACCTGACCGAGCCCGGGCTGGAGTTCGCTCAGGAAGATTTCCGCCAATCCATTTACCAGGAAGTCCGGGATGTTCTAAGCGCGATTTACCCAACTCATGGCAAGGGTGCGTGGAAGAAAAAGCTGATGATCAACGACCGCATCGCCGATTCGATCTTTCAGCAGGTAGTAACACGCGCGGATGAATACTCCGTCATCGCCACCACCAACCTGAACGGCGACTACATCTCCGACGCATGCGCCGCGCAGGTCGGCGGGTTAGGCATCGCCCCCGGCGCCAACATCGGCGATGGCTACGCGATTTTCGAAGCCACGCACGGCACCGCTCCCAAGTACGCCGACAAAGATGTAATCAATCCCGGCTCGGTCATCCTCTCGGGAGTCATGATGTTCCGCCTCATGGGCTGGACCGAGGCGGCCGACATGATCGAGCATGGCATGGAGCGCACCATCGAAAAAAAGCAAGTCACATACGATTTCGAGCGCTTGATGGAGGGCGCGACCAAGGTGAAGACCAGCCAGTTCGCGGGCCACATCATCGAAAACATGGACGCAGCAGTGTTAAGCGCAACGCGCTAATAGTCCGCAAGTTCGCAGTACCCTGTCATCCTGAGCAAAGCGAAGGATCTATGCATTTTGTTGGCAGCGCCAAACCTCCCGCGCCGCATAGGACAGCGGGTGAAAACTTAGGCAGCGATGAACCTGCATTCCTTTGTGTACCTTTGTGTCCTTTGTGGTTATCGGTGTTGATCTTCTGACTTAGAAAGGAACTTATGCGTAAGAAAGTCACAGTCGTAGGCTCTGGAAATGTGGGCGCCACCGCTGCCCACTGGATCGCCGCCAAGGAACTGGCGGATGTAGTTCTAATCGACATCATCGAAGGCGTCCCGCAAGGCAAAGGCCTGGATCTGCTCGAAGCCATGCCCATCGAGAAACGGGACTCCCACATTATCGGCACGAACGATTACGCCGACACCGCCAATTCCGATATCGTCGTCATCACCGCCGGCATCCCCCGCAAACCGGGCATGAGCCGCGATGATCTGCTCAACACCAATCACAAAATCATGAAAGATGTAGTGGGCAAGGCCGTGCAGCACTCGCCCAACTGCATTCTGATTATCGTGTCGAATCCGCTCGACGCCATGGCCCAAGCCGCGTACAAAATGAGCGGCTTCCCCCGCGAGCGCGTCATCGGCATGGCCGGCGTCCTCGACTCCGCCCGTTTCCGCGCCTTCATTTCCGAAGAACTGAAAGTCAGCGTAGAAAACGTAACCGCGTTCGTCCTCGGCGGACACGGCGACACCATGGTCCCCCTCCCGCGCTATTCCACCGTGGCTGGAATCCCGATCACGGAACTGTTGGACGCATCGACACTAGCCCGTCTGGTGCAGCGCACCCGCGACGGCGGCGCCGAAATTGTGAAATACCTGAAGACCGGCAGCGCCTATTACGCCCCCTCAGCCGCAGTGGCCGAGATGGTCGAGGCTATCCTGAAAGACAAAAAGAAAATCCTGCCCTGTGCCGCCTACCTCGAAGGCGAATACGGGATCAAGGGCCTTTTTGTCGGCGTCCCAGTGAAATTGGGCTCCAAGGGAATCGAGCAAATCATCGAGATCAAGCTCACCCCCGAAGAGAAAGCCGGACTGGACAAGAGCGCAGCGGCAGTAAAAGAGTTGGTGTCCGTGATCGGAGTGTAGGCCGTAGTTTTCCTTACTCTGTCATCCTGAACGAAGTGAAGGATCCCTGCACGCCGGCACCACCTGCGCCGGGCCAGGGAATTTCTGCCACGAACACATTCACCTTCGTCATCCGCAGCTAAGTATGCAGAGTTCCTAGTGAAGCCTTCGCGTGTGCTCGGTTGGGGAAGGGCACGGCTTCAGAGGTTGCGGAAAAACCCTCGATTCGTATCAGGGTATGCCTTCAGGCATACCGTAAGTCTGAAAAATGGGGTTCGGCTTCAGCCGCTGCGGTATAGCTCAGGAAACGCCCACCGCCGAACCCTCCCCCAGTTCACCCTCCCAGCGCGCGATCACCGCGCAAGCCAGACAATTCCCAATCACGTTGACCGAGGTGCGCGCCATGTCCATGAGCGCATCGATGCCGAGAATAATAAAGATCGGTTCCGTCGGCAGATGAAACGTGGCCGCGGTCGCAAGCAGTACCACCAGCACCGCACGAGGCACGCCAGCCACACCCTTGCTGGTGAGCATCAACGTGAAGACCATCAACAGTTGCTCCGACCATCTCATGTGCATGCCAGCGGCCTGAGCAACAAAAATCGAAGCCAGCGCCAAATAAAGGGTCGATCCGTCCAAATTAAAGCTGTAACCGGCCGGGATGACGAACGCCACGATGCGCCGGGGCACGCCAAACGCCTCCATTTCCTCCATGGCGCGAGGCAGCGCCGCTTCCGACGCGCTGGTAGCAAACGCGATCGTCGCCGGCTCAGCCACAGCCTTCACGAATCGGCCAAGCGGCACCCGCGCCACGCGTGAGATGGGCAAAAGGATCAGCAAAAGGAACGCAGCCAGCGCGCAATATCCGGTGAGCAGCAACTTCCCCAACGGCAATAACACCCCAATCCCCAGGTGGCCGACCGTATACGCCATCGCCGCGCCCACGCCGACGGGTGCGAAGTACATCACCAGATTGGTGAAAGAGAACATGGTCACCGTAAGCGACTCGCAGAACTTCAGCATGGGAGCGCGCTTGGCCTCAGACACTCGCGCCAGCGCGATTCCGAACAGGACTGCGAACACCGCAACCTGCAGAATCTGATTCTCGGCCACCGACTTCGCAATATTCTCCGGAAAAATATGCAGCAGAAAGTCATCCCACCGAAGCGGAGCCGTACTCGGCGCAGGCGTCGCAACGGCTGTCTGCGAAATAACCAGCCCTTCGCCCGCGCGACTGATGTTGATGGCGGCTACTCCCAGAAATAACGCAAGCGTAGTAACGACTTCAAAGTAAATCAGACTCTTCACGCCAATGCGGCCAACGCTGCGCAAATTCCCGTGGCCAGCGATGCCAGTCACCAGCGTTCCGAAGATGAGTGGAGCAACGATTACTTTGATTAGCCGCAAGAAAATTTCACTCAACACCCGCAAGTGCTCGGCGAATTGCGGACGGTCCAGCCCAATCTCTCCGCCCAGCAGCATGGCAAAGAAAATCCAGCGAGTGAGAGATTGGCGCCACAGCCCGCTTGATGCGATGGCAAACAACCCGACCCAGCGCAGTGCAACAATCCAAACGTGCCCCGAGAGAAAAAGCGGCAACACCGCCCCACCCAGGAATAGCAAGAGGCCGACAATCGAGATCGCGCGCAGCGCCGGCGATTTCTGTAGCGGTGGCGACGGGTTTACGGTTGCGACACTCATGGCCCGGGATGTTTACGAGTTAAAGATTGAGGAAGGGTATTCCGCCGCGCGCATCTTGTCTACCAGGCGACCCTCCTCCTCTGTGAACCTTCGTGTCCTTTGTGGTTAATGAAGTGAAAATGCTCGAACCATGAAGGACGCGAAGGTGCAAGAATGAAGAAACGGCCGCCGCACCGACTTCGCAATTTACTCAGAGACTTGCAGAATGCGTTTTCGCCTCGGGCGGCGCGGGTATCGTACTTCCTTGCAAAACTTCACGAAGCCGCCACAGCACCCATGCCAGCCCCGCAATTCCGGCAATCCACATCGCGAGGCAAACCTTCACCACCCACGCCGGAGCTTCCCCAACTCTTCGCAACACGAACGGCAGAAAATTCCAGGTCGTGATATGAACATAGTCCCAGGGGTCCTGCGTCATGGCGTAATTGTTGAGTCCCCACGCGTCCATCTTCCCGAGGGCAAACGCGATAATGTTCTTAAAGCGCAGGGCAATGACAAATGTCGGATGCCCGAGCGTCTCCATCTGATAGATCTCGAGCGGTAACCAAAAAGCGAGCGATGCCAACTGAACCGCAGCACTGACCGCGATCAGCGCCATTCCGACGGCCCAGACGAACTTCCCCAGTTGCACCCGATAACGCAACAGCAAGGGCACGGAGATAAATGCCACCATTTCCGCTGCCGTTGAAACGTATCGGTCCCCCCATGCGAAATCACCGCTCCACACCGTGTACCTCGCATAAAAGCAGATGTACCCCAAAAGCAGCAGAAATGCGGCGACGATATACGCCCTCACCTCGGGACGCAATCGTTTCCACGCGGACACAGTAATCACAATCGTCAGCACCAGCAACGGATCAAAAAGAAAGATAGACTTTTCCGCCGCAAACAGCGCACCCAGAAAGCCCACACGGAACGGATTCTCGAACGGATAATTCGCCGGCAACGATGGATCCAGAAGCCGGCGCTCCACCGTGAAATAGTGCAGATAGGTGTTGAAGAAAGATCCGAAACGGTAGTACTGATAAAGCCGGTCGATGAGAAGAAAGATCGCATAGATGGGCAGGGCAGTCTTCACGTAGACCACAAATCTCCGCCACCAGGCCACACCGCCTGTCTGCTCAAACCACAACACCAGGAATAAAAAGCCCGCCGCGGCCAGCAAATCGAGTCCAGTGGTCAGACGGGTAAGCAGGTTGAGTCCTAATGCCGCCGATCCGATCAGCAGCGCCCGCCGCTTCCCGCTGCGCAGCCATTCATACTGAAACGCGAACCCAGCCAATGTCAGCAGCATGATGTAATTGTTTTCCATCATGTTCTGTGTGTAATGCAGGTGGGTAGTGCAGAACAACAGCGCAAGGACGCCAGCCATGGCTTGACCGGTACTGAATCCCAATAAAAGCAAAAAGCGGAAGCACACCAGCGCCGTCAGAACATTGATCAGAATATTAGTGCTGTAGCTGACGACGATATTGCGCACGCTGGGGTCATTGCCGTTATAGTCCGCGAACATGGGCAGCCGCTCGATATACGTACCCACGACGTCCGCCGGCAACATGAGCAGCGCCTGACCGATCCCATACCAGTCATACAATTTGCCTCCCCGCCCATGCACTCCGAATTCCGGATACTCCTGCGGAAAAACCGCCGGTTCCGATGTCCAAAAAGAATGAGCGGTCTGAAGCCGATGCATCGTGTCCGCCGAGCCCAGTTCCCCGGATTGCACCACGAATGCAGACAAACCCGCTGCCAAGGCGAGCAGAAACAATGGATCCCGAAGCCAACCGCGACCCGACACGCCTAGCTCTTCCGCGATCTCACGATCGCTTCTCGCGCTTCCCGGTCTGCAGTCTTGCGTCGCTCAGTTTCACGCTTATCCCATAATTGCTTACCCTTGGCCAATGCCACTTCAACCTTCACTTTACCGTTCTTGAAATACATTCGTGTGGGAATCAGCGTGAGCCCCCGCTGCTGCGTCTTGCCAATCAGTTTACGGATCTCCTCTTTGTGCACCAGCAGCTTGCGCGTACGCAACGGAGCATGATTGAAGATGTTGCCATGCTCATAAGGACCGATGTGGCAATTCAGCAGCCAGAGTTCGCCGTCCTTGATCAGGCCATAAGCGTCTTTAAGATTAGTACGCCCAGCCCGAACCGATTTGACCTCTGTCCCAGTCAGCGCCACCCCCGCCTCAAATTTTTCCAGCAAGAAGTAGTTATGTGACGCGATCCTATTCACAGAGGCATCACGCTGCCCCGCCGCCGTGGGATCGCGGCGGGGATTTTTCTCCGGATTCGGCCGAGTTGGTTGGGCGCGTGGCATGCTCTTTTATAGCTTATCTCATTGCCAACAGCTTCAGGCCAGGCACTGAGATCCGGCGTGGGCCATTGCGCGCAGAGTCAGAAAGACATAGAGAAAGAATCTGTCATTGTCCTTTCTCCTCTGTGACTCTGTGGTGCAATAGCATTTCCGATCCACGCTAGACAGAACTGGGGGACCAGAAACATCGCATCTTCACTAGTGCTAGAACCAAAGAGTGTAACTGCCAACCTAGCAGTGACTTCGGTACCCTCCGAGGCGATGCTATAATCGCGCAGCTAACGCTATCTTCGGCAATAATATAGAGTTGCACCCCGCGGCTGGCCGCCAGCGGGAGAAAACTGTTTTTAAGAGGAATTTTAATGAAACGCTTTACCCGCTCGGCGGCGATGGTCCTGTTGGTCCTGGCCGTAACCCTGGCCATCGCCGCAGACAAAGCCAAATCCTTATATAACAAGGGCAAGGATGCGGAGGCTCGACAAAATTACGAGCAGGCCTACGACTATTACAAGCAGGCTTACGACCTCAAGCCCGGGGAACTAACTTACCGCTCCGCCTTTGAGCGCCTGCGTTTCCTCGCCGGCGCTTCCCACGTGCATCGCGGACAGTTGCTCCGCGATGCCGGCCAACTCGACGCTGCCCTCGCCGAATTCCAGAAAGCCGTTGACATCGATCCCTCCAGTGCCATCGCCCAGCAGGAAATCAAACACACCAAGCAGATGATCGACGCCGCCAAAACCGCCAGCCCAAAGGCGGCCGCTCCTCCTCCCAGCGGTTTGCAGAAGCGCCTGGCTGAAGCCGGCGGCCCGGTCGAATTGGCCACCATCTCGAACGTTCCCATCAATCTGAAAATCACGGAAGACTCCAAGGTCATTTACGAGACCGTTGGAAAGTTGGCGGGTATCAACGCGCTTTTCGATCCCGACTACACGTCACGCCGCATCAAGATCGAACTGAACAACGTTTCACTCGAAGAAGCTCTTGAAATTATCGCGCTGGAATCGAAAACCTTCTGGCGGCCGGTCACGCCCAACACGATCTTCATCGCTGCCGACAATCCCGCCAAACGCAAGGACCTCGAACAAAGTGTCATCAAGACTTTTTATCTGGCCAACCTCTCCCAGCCAACCGAGCTCCAGGATGTAGTCAACGCCATGCGGCAGATTCTCGAAATCTCCCGTATTCAACCCCTGCCCTCGCAGGGAGCAATCGTAGTCCGCGGCACTCCCGATCAGATCGCCCTGGCGGAGAAACTGGTCGGCGACCTGGATAAGGCCAAGGCCGAAGTCATCGTCGATGTTGCCGTCCTGCAGATCAACCGCGACAAGTCAAAAACCCTGGGCATCAATCCACCCACCAGCGCGACCGTGGCTCTGCAGAACAATCTTACGAGCACGAATACGACTCTGAATAACACAACTGGTACTAACGGTCTCGGTGTGGACCAAACCGGCGGGATCGGCCAGACCGGCGGCACGCCCAACCAGCTCAACCTCAACCAACTTAGCAACCTGAACGCGACTGACTTTACCATCACCATTCCCCAGGCCACAGCCACCGCGCTATTCAGTGACACCAGCACCAAGCTGCTGCAGAAGCCGCAGATTCGCGCCGTAGATGGACAAAAGGCTTCACTCAAGATCGGCGACCGCGTGCCCGTGGCGACTGGCTCCTTCCAACCCGGCATCGGTGGCGTCGGCATAAACCCGTTGGTGAACACGCAATTTCAATATCTCGATGTCGGCGTGAATATCGATATCACCCCCAAAGTCCATTCCAACGGCGAGGTGACACTCAAGGTCGTGATGGATATTTCTTCCGTGACCGGCACCTCCAACATCGGCGGCATCAGCCAACCAATCATTGGACAGCGCAAGATCGAGCACGAAGTGCGCCTGAAAGAAGGCGAAGTCAACCTGCTCGGCGGCATGTTGGAGGATTCCCAGACCAAAGCCCTGACCGGCATCCCCGGGTTGGGCCAGATTCCAATCTTGAAATATCTCTTCGCGCAGTCAACCACCGACCACTCGGAAACCGAGACTGTCTTCGTCCTTATCCCGCACATCGTGCGTGCCCATGAATACAACGATATGAACCAGGAGGCATTGGACGTAGGCACCGCCAATGCCATTGAGCTGCGCCGGGTGGTGAGCCATCAGGCGCCGGCGGCTCAACTTCCTGCGGCTCAACCTCCAGCCCAGCCGCCGGCGGCAAATCCCCCCGCCAATCAGGCGCCAGCATCACAGGGACCAGGATCCGCGGGCGTATCTCCCGCCGCTCCCGCGGTCTTCAGCTTCGATCCGGCAACTATTTCGCAGGCGAAAGGTTCGACTTTTGCCGTGAACATCATGCTCTCCGGAGCCCAGAACGCATATTCCGTGCCCCTCCAACTCACCTACGATCCCAAGATGCTGCAGGTGGTCAACGTTTCAAATGGAGGTTTCCTGTCGCATGACGGCCAGGCTGTTGCCCTGGTTCATCGCGACGATGACACCACTGGAACCTTGCAGATTACCGCCACCCGCCCACCTGGCGCCGGCGGAATTTCCGGAGAAGGCACAGTCGTGACTTTGACTTTAGTGGCGAAGGCCCCCGGACAGTCCGCCTTAACCATCGCCAAAGGAGGCGTACGCGATCCCGGCATGCAATCCGCCCCAGCCGCCGGCGCAGCCATGACCGTCACGGTTCAATAGCTGGAATTTCTCAATGGAGGACGGGCGTCCTCGCGTTTTGCATATGCAGTTAACCATTGCCAGAAAAAACGTCATTCGCAAGACACGTGGCTTCACGCTCATCGAATTGATCGTAGCCACCGCCATTCTCATGATCCTGAGCACCCTGGCCATCCCGCTGGTGCGAGTCAGCATTAAGCGCGAGAGGGAGCACCTGCTGCGCCGCGATTTGTGGGAAATGCGTGACGCCATCGATCGCTACAAGGACGCCGCCGACGCCGGCAAATTCCAGACCAAGGTGGGCTCGGAAAACTACCCTCCCGATTTGGACACGCTGGTGAAAGGTGTCGATGTGGGCGGCAAGAAATTAAAGTTTTTGCGCAAGATTCCGATTGATCCGATGACCAATACCACCGAGTGGGGCATGCGCTCCATGCAGGACGATCCCGACTCCGACTCCTGGGGCGAGCAAAACGTTTTCGACGTGTTCACCAAATCGCAAGACACGGCGCTGGACGGGACTAAGTACAAGGACTGGTAATGCCACGATCTCGCAAAAAGCTCCGGTGGGTCAGTTTGCTGGTTTTGAAGGCGTCATTCCGAAGCCCCGCGCTTTCTCCAGCGGGGCGAGGAATCTCGCGGGAACCATTTCAAACTGATCCATTACCTAAAAAACGCAAGCCGTGGCTTTACCTTGATCGAGCTGATGATCGTCATCAGCGTCATCCTGATCCTTGTTTCCGTCGCGCTTCCCGCCTACAACCAGTCGATCTGGCGCGCCCGCGAGTCGGTGCTCAAACAGAATCTCTTCTCCCTCCGTTCCGTCATCTCGCAATACACACTGGACAAGCAGAAAGCTCCCCAGGCTCTCGAAGACCTGGTCACCGCCGGCTACTTCAAAACAATCCCCACCGACCCCATGACCGGACGCAACGACACCTGGACCGTCGAAGAAGAGCAAGACACCATCATGACCGTCGACCAGCAGGAACCCGGAATCTTCGACGTCCACAGCGGCTCCAGCGCCGTCGGCAGCGACGGCACCGCCTATAACACCTGGTAATTTAGGTCGACCTGTATAGGGACGGTCTCTGACAGTCCGGTTTGTGTAGGGAGGGTCTCCGGCCCGTCCAGCGGAGCAAAGCTCCGCAGTCGCCATGGATTGCTGGAGTAATGTCAACAAATCTACGGTAAATCTCAACGAGAGTAATCGCCTGTTGACAGAAGTCATGAGCAAGCTTCCTTGGAAGAGCCTCAACTCTCCGCGTCATTGCGCTAGCTTAGCAACGCGCCCGACTGCTGGACCCCTTGGGACGAGATTGCCGCACACGACTCCAGAGCCTGCTCCCGAAGTCGTAGATCTTTCAATTCGCTTTCAGAGAGCCTCTCAGTACATCCTGCGACGACGCACTTACCCATTTCAACCAGCGCTCGTTGATAGTCAGAGTTCTGCGTAGTAGATGCCACATCGGTAAGAGCGCGCAGTAGCCTTAAGCTCACCGCCACATCGCCCTTTGCATAAAGGCGAATCTGCTCGATAGCCGACTTGAGCAGCCCTTCAAAGCTGATCCACGGGATGCTCACCCGCACCACGCCAGGAGGATCGAAGAACAGCGGCTCGACCGGGTGCCGCGAAGCAAAACGAATCATGATGCGGCTCAATTGGTCAATACAGACTGATTGCGCTGGTGGGATCATTCACAGCCGGTGAGATCGCTCGTAAGGCAATATCCACGATTTGCAAAATGCCGAATTCGACATCCTGCTGCAGAGTCCTGCTTGGGCCAATGTCGAATGCGGCACGAAATTCCTTGCTTACCTCCTCCGGTAGACGTTCTGGTTTCGAAGCAAGCAGAAGTGGAGTTCCCGCAGGAACAAACTGGCCAACCCGACGAAGAACATGGACCTGCACGTGATAGGCTTTTGTGAGGTTGAGTAACCTTCCTCTGTCCACATACCGGATATACCCAGAAGTCTCATTTACTGCCGCCGACTTCCATGTAGATCGGTCCAGAGGGTAGGGGCCTCCAATGCTGGGATAGCGTTGGGGCCACGGCATTAAATCATCGATAACTGCCTCAGTTTCGGTGGCGATGCGATCGACGATGTGGTTGACACTAATCGCTTGGGATATGTGGTGAATGAAAAACAGCAACAGACACACGCACGCAAACGCCAAGATCATCGCGCCCAAAACGGTTGCCACGGGTGAGAAGGCATGCGGAGAAGAACGCGCCGCAGGCAGAGCTGCCATGCAGTAAGAAAACGTCCCAAGGAATACTCCGAGAGTCCACTGCGTCAGGCGATCCCGTACGAAACCACTCAGAATCCGTGGAGAGAATTGCATGGAAGCCAAGGTCAGGGTCATTAGCAGGATCGCGAAGACGATGGAGACCACCGTCATGATCGAAGTAGCAATGCCCCCGAGAATGACTTGCGCCACCTGAGGGTCGGCGTTCGACGGAAAGAGCACTTTCGGGACCCACGCGCTGACTGCCGGAAAAGTCTCCTCTGCTGCCGATAGTAGTGCCCCTGCACAACCTAGCACGAGGGTGATGGCCAGCGGGCGGACGAGAAATCCGCCGCGCAGGTTGTACGTGACATGATGGAAGACTAGCGGTAAGCGCTTAATCACGATTCTTGTTTAGGGCCCGCAGTCAGAATAGGGCAAGGACTAGTGCCGGGCAAGCAAATCCGGGGGGCTTCCATCACGCTCATTGAAAGGGACTAACTGAACTGTTCTCGAACTTGGTGGCGCAACAAGAAAAGCAACAATGCCCCGGCAACGACAACGCCTGTACCACCCCTCACGTAATCCCCTCGAACAAGGTTGACGCAATCGCCAGCAATTTGGATCGAAACGACTCCAACCGCCATTCGCCAACCCCACATCCAGCGTCTGAACCAGCCAATAGTGGTCAGTAATAGAGTTCCGCTTAGTAGCAAAAACAAAGGACCAACTATAGTGCCAACGGGAGCGAGCACCTTATAGGCCGGTTCATTCAAAGTCCATAGTTGATCGAGTGCCGTACCGCGCCAGATTAGAGTGCCCCCTGCAAGAGCCGCTGCACACGCCCCAAACGCCCAGAAAATTCCCAGCAACGTCACGGCGATTGGTGATCCCGTTTCTGGCATTGAGTTTGGTGCACTGACCCGAATGTACTGAGGATAACTGTTGAAACGCCTCGATTATACTCACGATCCGCGATGCAGCTCACGCCCAGCGGGTTCGGCCGCCATCAGTACGCCCTAATCCTCGAAACCGCCATAGGGGCAAAGCGCCAACCCGATCGGCTCCCTTCCCATTTCGGAACATGCATTGACATTTCGTCACTATTTCCTTGACTTCACTTTAAGATATATATAAATATACAAATATATCCAAGTAAGAAACATTCGAATGCCCCTATCCGCTCCCAGCGATCCCTGTAAACAGCCCTTCCCCGGTTCGCCAACTCCTTTGTTGTCAATATTTTGCCAGCAACCCCTTTCTTTTCATAGATCTGGCAGGTACCCCTTCAACCCGCCCCAATCAATTCATAGATTTACGCGAAAACGCGATTTTTTTCAGGAGTAATTCATGGCCCCAACGTCACTCAAACGTCCCAACCTCTGCACCCATATCAAAGCCGCCGGACAGCGTTGCGGATCGCCCGCCCTGCGTGGAGAGTTCTTCTGCTATTTCCACACCCGCATAATCAAAGGCGTGCAACAGCGCGTCGACATGCGCCTCCATTCCATGGCCCTACTCGAAGATTGCGAAAGCATCCAGCTTTCGCTCATGCACGTAGTCGATGGCCTGGTCAAAGGCACCCTCGACCCCAACCGCGCCAAGCTGATCATTCAAGCCCTGCGCATCGCCGCCCGCAACGCCAAAAACGTGCGCTTCGACGACAGCCTCTACAAGCCAACCGAGCCGCCAATGGTCCGCGAGATCCCCGACTACGCCCGCCAATACCAGATCGAACATCCCGAACTAGCCCAGAGCACGTGTTGCGCAAGCGCCCCCGCCCGCGAGGCCGCAATAACCGCCCCCTGTAGCGCGGACATTCCTGTCCGCGAGGCCAACACAAACGCCGCCACCGAACGCGAACCCCTCGCCCCGCCGGAAGCCGCGCAGCAAACTGTATCGATGGAAAGCGCAAAAAGCGCCGCCCAAGCAGAACCAGCCGCGAAGCGGCGAAAGAATGCAGCCCACAGCGCAAGCTCTGGGACAAAAGTAGAAAACGATCCAGCTCCGAAGGAGCGAAAGAACCCCGAGCGTGGAGCTGCAAGCGCTCAAGCGAGTGCAAGCCGCAATCGAAGGCGCCCAGCGCGGAAACTGGCCCGACCTGCGCACTATCTTCGAGTTCGCCGGCATCAGCGCACCGAACAAAGAATCCCCATCCTGATTCGCGAACCCGACCCGCGACGGGGAAATATCGAAAAAGGGATGCTTCTAGCTGCTAGCTTCTGGCTAAATCAAAATTGGTTTAGCTGGAAGCTAGTGGCCTGTCGCAGAACAATCGTTACTAGATCGCGGAGGCCGGGCCGTTACATGCCCCGAAACTCTTCTGTCAATAAGGTAGTTTCTGGTTCCCTCGAGAGTGGGGCAGTATCGACTCCGCCATAGACACAAGGCATAGCACTATAGATAGGAAGTATTGGACTCGTTTCAACGGGTAACGCAGACTGTGCAAAGATGCTCGGGATCGAGGGACCAAATTCTCTTAAATTGTGCATTGATGTCACCTGACGGAGGAATAGTAATGACAACCGAACCATTTGTATCCGCCCAGGAGGCTGCCAAGTTCATCGGGATAAGCCGACGTTTCCTCACGGAACTCGCCCGTCGGGGAATCGGTGGGGCATACCCGATAGGAACAGGCGACTTGCGAAAAACGTGGGTGTTTCGTCTTTCGGAACTGGCTGCGGCGATTGATCGAAGGAACGGCTCATCATACCGTCGCCCCCCACAGAGCGAGTCGGCGTATCATCCAAATATTAGGCGTTCCCTACTGAAATGAGACGTTATGGCATATCAGAGGGGATCACTCAGAATCGTGTCTGGCAAAGGCGGAGATGTTTGGATGATTCGGTACCGACTCAACACAGCGGAAGGAAGCCGCAAGGAAAACACTTTGCCTGTTGGTCTTCTCAAGGATTTACCTACTGAGAAGGCTGCATGGCGTGAGGTGGACAGGTTAGGGCTGCTTGTTCGTATCAACAGTGAAGAATCTGGTACTCGCATTCGCTTCGATGCTCTCGCGGAATATTATTTGAAGGCTGATTTTGGCGAGGATGCAGTGCGCCAAAAATCGGTCAACACTATCCCGATCGTGGAACATTACGTTCGGGACTACCTCGTCGCCCGTTGGGGCAATGAGCTCGCTAGCGATATCCGACCGCTGGAAATTCAACGTTGGATGAAGTCGCTTCACACTGTCAATGGGCTGGCTTGGACGACGGTCTCGAAGATCCGCGGCATCATGCATCGGGTCTACAAGGTCGGAATCCTACATGAGCGCGTCGACAAAAACCCAGTCGAGCATGTCGAAACGCGATCCCAGACCCTTTACAAGGCAGTCGTTATCACACCGCAGCAAACCCTTGCCATTCTCAATAAGCTGACGATCCCGCTTCATTACACGCTGGTCCTGACTTGCGCCGCCACGGCGCTTCGCGCATCAGAAATCATCTCGTTGCGTTGGTCCGACATTCTGTGGAGCGACGGGCAAATCCGCATATCGAAGCGATGGGCAAAGGGGGAGGACGGCGAGACTAAGACGGCGGCCTCGAACGGCTATGTGCCGATGCATCCGGTACTGGCGGAATATCTGAAAGAATGGCGCGCACAAAGTCCATTCTCGAAGGTCGACGATTTCGTCTTTCCGTCGCTGGTGAAGGACGGGAAGGTGCCCATAAGGGCATCGACGTTCGTGCAGGATCATTTGAGGCCGGCGGCACTAAGCGCCGGAGTCGTTCTCGTGAAAGGACGGCGCTTCGGTCTCCATAACTTGCGGCACAGCTTAAGCACTTGGCTTGTGAACAAGGGAAAGGTCGATCCGAAGACTGTACAGGGGATGTTGCGACATAGCGATATCCGCACAACCATGAACCTCTACACGCAGGATGACCGCGACGAAAAGCAGGCAGCACAAGGCGCATTCCTAAGCGCGGTAGGACTTGGGAAGTCGTCTAGTGCAGTGAATTGTGGATCGGATTGTGGATTGTCACTATAGGAGCCATACAAGCTTAAGTCCTTTGCTTTGTGTGGCGGGGACGACGGGACTCGAACCCGCGGCCTCTGCCGTGACAGGGGTGCTTGAAACCGTAACCTATTGACAATGAACGGCACAGACGGCGTCTAAGAACGGTTTCGGAGCCCTTGGGAAGCCTTAGAGGACAGTGATCGGACAGATGAATAGTTCTGTTGATCCCTACCCAAAGTCGGGCCGACGACCAACGAATTCTCGACCAGATGGATCGTCACGTCATTGACAGAGACGGATCCCTGTGACGTAAATTCGCGCGTTACGACCCGGATCTCGTCCCAGAATCTGTCCGTATGGAGTCTCATCCAGGGTGGATTCGTTCGAGAACTTCAGGAAGAAGTGTTTTGCGTCTTCAATGTCGCCCGCGGTGACTCCCCGCAAACTCACATCTGTCCCGGTGAAGCTTACGTCCGCTGGCGGGATGGACAACCGCCTGAAGAGTCACGACATCGGAGAAACCATATTTCGGAGCTTGGGTAAGCGCAATGTCACCGAATCTAGAACGGATGCAAACTTAAGTGACTCCAGGTGGCCGCCTAAGTCCTTGAGAAGACGTGAGAGACATGCGAATCGTGGTTGAAATCGTGGGTTCAAAAACAGGCGCAGGAAACCCCGCAGCCAAGCGGTTTCACCTCGACATTGGCGAACAAGCTCCTCATCTTATCGTTGTCATCTATTACCACATTTGTGGTATATTTCTACCACAATGCTTGACCTTCGCTCCAAGGCGCGTCAGCAACTGCTGGCTTATTACTTCACAAACCCTACGGCCCGTCACCACTTGCGTGATTTGGCGGAGCGGCTGAGCATCGATCCGTCTAACCTGTCGAAAGAGTTGGGACGCCTGGAGGGCGATGGCCTATTTCGGTCGGAAGTGATTGGCCGCCAAAAGTATTTTCAACTGAACCGTGAGTATCCGCTTTTTGATGAAGTGCGCAAGATCGTTGCGAAGACTATTGGGGCCGCGCACTTGATCGCACAATCGCTCAAGAGAATTGAGGGAATAGACGAGGCATACTTGTACGGTTCATTTGCAAGCAACCAGCAGGACGCTGCCAGCGATATAGACGTGCTCGTGATTGGCTCCCCGCGCGAGAAAGATTTAGCACAGGCCGTGGGTAGGCTTGAGCGGCAGCTAGGGCGCGAAATCAACTACACGGTTCTAACACCGAAGGAATTCGGGTCGCGCCGCGCTCGGAAGGATGCGTTTCTGGAAAACGTCTGGCACAATAAGCGTGTTTCGCTCATAGGTCTGAATGAAGAAACTAAAGCCGCACGCGGTTGACTGGGCACAAATCGATCGCTTCCTCGAGAGCGCGGATAAGAAGCTGGCCTCGGCTCGCAAAATTCTCGCTCTTGATGAAGAAGCTTGTCTTCAACAAGCTTACGAAGCAATGCTCAAAGCTTCGCTGGGGTTCATGTTCAGCCTCGGATTCCGTGCGAGAAGTCAGCCTGGGCACCACATCGCCATCATCGATTTCGTGCGTTCGCGCATCGAGAAGAAACATACCGCTCTGCTGACTGTCTTTGATCGTCTCCGCCGGAAGCGCAATATGGCCCTTTATGATGACAGCGGGTTTGTTTCTCACCATGATGCCGAGCAAGCGCTGCAATCAGCCAGCGACTACTTGAACGTGATCCGAGCTGATATCGCGGCCCGAAAGCCTTGAGTGAGAAACGGATGAAGAAATCTCCGCACTTTTTTCCATTCCGTGCTTTCGACGGGCAAAGATAGGGGTTCGGGAGATTCCCTCTGTTGGGGGCGATTGTGCGGGCTCCACTGTAGGGCGGCGAGCAATCGGAAAGCAGCGCCCGCCCAGCCAACGGTCAGCGCAAGGTTGTGGTGGAAAACTTGTTGTAGATCGCCAGCAGTCGTTCTTCAAAACGTTACGCAACTTCTGTCAACGTGACGGTGCCATGATCTAAGCGCACTCGACGATGGCATTGGATTGCTTATTTGTTGCGACACGCGCTTCACTTTCAGTTCCTCGCCCACTTTGTGGTTTCACAAAATAACGACTATCATCCCGTTTAATAGTAGGACCACTTCACTCTTCAAATAAAGGTAGATTTCGATGTCAGAAGAAACGAAGGAGCACGGCAAGGTTCTAAAAGTCTTTCGATTGGAGTCGAACGCATATGTGTCTGTCAGAGAACTTGGAGTACAGGTTCAGTCAGTGCGCGCAGACCACGTACCGCTCAGCAGTGAAAGCCGATTCCGCTCGGCATTTGAGTCTGCCGGGCTGACACCGAAGCAAGTAATCGTAGCCGCGTCCGGAAATGCAAGATACAAGGGTAGAGGTTCCGCATTGATCTGCCGACCCTGGTCCGAGAAGGAATTCCGGGTGAGAACGATTTGGCGCCTCTCGGGCATCTTCTGCGAAGCAGAGCGAGTCTGATGGATCCCCTCTTGTTCCCGCTTGAGTTCGCTTCGGTGGCCCAAAGAACAGCTTGCCGTTAAGCACCCGTGGTCTGAGACAGGCAAGGAGGGACGGTCGCGGCGTGCCTCAATCCGTCCGCCAAAGATTTTTTTGGGTTTTTTCCTTGAACGCCCATTTGTTGACTGTCTCCCGGCCTTTTCTTCGGAAGCTCGTCGGTATCTAGCATTACTTCGAGCCATTACAACGTCCTGTCACTAAGCAGGTTAGCACCATTTCGAGCCTTCGCCAGAATTTCGGCTTCGGTCAGGGGACGTCCGTCAGGGTGATAGGATAGGCAGATTGGAATAGCCACCTTAATTGGCGCCTGAATGCCTTCGGAGATAAAGTAAAATTGCCCTTTTTGCAATCGTCCGACGTTGTCTCCGCTGCCGCCTTTCTCAGCAACTAACTTTTGAATGAACTCGATCACCTGAGGAGAATGGGCTTGGCCGAAGAATTGGGTAGAGAACTGTGCTACCGCTCTATAGTCGAGATCCTTCGGATTTTGAGTGGCAAGGATTAATCCCAAGCCGTACTTCCGGGCCTGCGCCGCCAACAACATCAGGTTCTGCTTGCAGGGAGTGGTAGAGACCGAGGGCAGAAAATCTTTGGCTTCGTCGACTACGAAAAGTCCTGTCAACCCGTGGAGCCCAACGGAAGGGTGCTTCTTGATCCAGGAGAACAGAGCCATAGCCAGTTGATTGACGAAGTTTTGTTGCGCACTTGGGGTACAAAGCCCGACGAGGCTAATTACCGAAATCCGTGTGCGCTCGGTTCCGAGTCCAAATAGAAGTCCTGGATCGACCGTATCTGCACCCGTCCGCAGAAGCGGTTCTGTTTGGACCGCTGCGCGCAGACTATCCGCGACCGACCCCGCGATCCGCGGGCTGCTGCTTATTTCGCCTCCAGCCTCGATCGGCATGTCCGAGAGAAATCCGATGAGAGCTTCGATGCCGCCTCCACCGTGCCGGGCGAAGTATCGCATTGCTCCCGCCAGAACTCCTTTCTTTTTTCTTGCAGTCTCGCCGGTTCCAGGCGCGACATATTGTTCCAGTGTTCCAAGAGCCATTTCCACGGCCGAATTCAGTTGGTCTTCATCCTCTGCTGCGGCTGCGAAGTCAGGAAGCGGGGCCAGTTGGAGTTGACGGCCCGCACTGCGCCCAGGTGTCCAAATGACGATTTCAGTTTGACGGTGGTAACACCGAGCGCGTTCGGCGTCCCCAGGAATCCAATGCTCGGGATCGGCTGGCCAAGCATCACCGATTTGGGCGAGGTCATTTGCCACGTCGATCAGGATTGAAGGAATACCACTAATCGCGGCTTCCTCGACCAACCGCTTCAGCAACACCGTCTTTCCGCCGCCACTGCCAGCGCGGATCACGGTGTGCTGGCTCAGTGCGCGCGGCGGAAGAGTAACCACCCCGTCAGGCTTTCCGGAAATCAGACGTTGGCCGACCAGCAGTCCACCACCCGT
The DNA here is from genome assembly GCA_963696635.1 of uncultured Acidobacteriota bacterium. GTDB lineage: Bacteria > Acidobacteriota > Terriglobia > Terriglobales > Acidobacteriaceae > JABDBE01. The sequence continues at coordinate 53,377 of CAVOKX010000008.1, read as the reverse complement.
GGAAGGCTGGGGCTGTGGGATTGGGGAGGGTGACGGAAGCGGGGGAGCAGACGCCTTTTGCTTTTCGGCTGTTGCCGCTTTTGCCTCGGCCTGCCCGCAGTGTCGAGAAAGAAGCTGTCCGAAGAATGCAATCTGAGAGACGGGCTTGCGCTCGCGCAACCACGCGTCAAATTCGGGGTCCTTGGCACTTGAGAGATCAGCCAGTAGTTTGAGTTTGGCCGTATCCGCCTCGGACATCCCCAACAGCAATCCTCCTCGTTTCTCGAACTGATCGGTGAGTTCCGCCATCTTCGGAGAAACCGGGCGCGGCGCGGTACGGATGATTATCAGCTTTCGAAAGGATAAGCCACGATCGATGCCGGCGGCTGTCATGGCGGCGCACAAACGAGCCTTGTAGGCCTGAGGGTTGCTTCGCTGCAACACGCGTAAGCAAATGTGCTCCTCGCGATCGCGCTCGTTATGATAAACGCGCCGAATCCGCGCATGAAGAGACGGAAACGATTTAGTGCCCGCGAAGTCGGAGTCGAGTACGAGATCAATGTCTGAGGGAACGCTGGATTCCTGGAGTAGCAACTCGCAGCTGCGCAGGATTAAAGCTCCAAATTCATCTTCTTGGTCCTCTGCGAGGAGAAGCGGGTGCGCAGGAGCTTGTTCGAGCATTTGGTCGAACTTCCATGTCTTGACTAAATCCTTAGTGTCAAGCCCTGTCGACTCGTCAGACGTTGAAAACTCTGTAATCTCGATGACTTTTTTCAGCATCGCGCAGCGTTTTTTGTGCTCCGCACATTTCTGCAGGATCTGACGCGGAAATACTCCTTGAGCACTGAGAAAACATTCTGGCCGAAAAGGCCAAGTGGGATAGGGCGGCGAGAATCGAGCCAGACGATAAGCGTTCGACAACCGCCTCTCTACGATAGCTCTTGCAACGTCGTCGGATGCCGCGGACAGCCTGTAGATCTCCTGGAATCGGTCAATGAATGCTTTGAGACCTCGCCTCTTTAGTGCATCCATCGTCGTATTGAGTGTGGTTATGATCGGCAAGGTTCTGATCGTCGTGTCCACAACCGCAGAAAGGCCGCTCACGATTCCTACGATGATCGCAAGAGCACTCTTTTGTTCCTGGTTTGGTTCCACGCTGTCTGGGCTCGCAGCCGCTAGATCATGCTGTGTGACAATTGCATCCAGCTGATCGAAAGCCAGCACAGTGGGTGCGTGAAGGCTCATAACCCAGGACAGTCCTTTCAAAATCGAGCTGTGGCCTTCGCGCGCCGCACTGATTCCGAGTCTGATGCGCATCCGGCTCATCGAGTTCTATTCCTTGCAGCCATGTGTGTGCCGCACTGCACGTTCCAAAGTCCTGGGAGTTAAGAAAAAAAAGGGCGCGAATGACGTTTTGGTGAGCACTAAGATCTTTGAAGGCTACACGCCCGGAACGGTGAAGGTCGTTTAAGATATGCTGTACCGCTCTACCGAGTTCCGTCGAAGGTTGCGTTGCCATTCCTTCTATGGCCTCTTCCGGGATTAAGTCCGGCGAGCTTAGAGCAACGAGTTTACGCAGAACTACCTGGAGTCGAGTACAACTGCCCGTTGACGGGCGCCCCAGTGATTCCAAATACCCGAGGCTGACTGTCGACCAGAAATCTCTCACGTCGGTCATGTCCACCAGCACGAACTGCATTCCGCGAGCCAAGGCCTCCCGCCGGACAAACGAAAGGAAGTGCGTCTTGCCAGAACCTGGATTCCCGACGTAGCCCACGATCAGCTGCGCCTCCTGCGATTCTCTTGATGAGGACAGGCCCGTCAGCCGCTCACGTAGGTTGGCCCGCTGCTCGGAGTGGAGTTCAGCAACATCCGTCGTCGAGTCCGACCAGACTTCATTGAGGCGTTTGACCCAATCGAAATCGACAGCCAGCAGCGCGGTCAATTCGGCCTCGTTTGCTGCCTCATTCACTGTGAGTGGCATGTTATTTCTCCAGATAAACAAGATTCCGGTCTTCACCCAAGATCCGGATGGCAGCGCGACGGTCGGCTTCCGTCGTCTGTTGCATACTCTCGATGGTTTGCAAACTGACATCGCCGTTCTTCTGCATCGCGAGCAATGCCTCATCAACCGCATGGGACAAGACATCCGGCAGTTCGTGCTTCAAATCGGCCAGTCGGACCATTTGACCGAAGCGCTGTCCGGAAAGTTGGAGGTAGGCACGGCGGATATCGTCTTCCACGGAAGAATGGGGCGATGTTGGATTTGGCTGAAGCTCGGCCGACGGGTGGAAGAAATCGGACAGGTGCAAGGAGCGCGCACGTAGGAAGCCGCTCAGTTGGCCAAGGACCGCATGCAGTGCCTCCAGTGCCGGAGCCGCACGTTCGCCAACCCATAATTTGGATTCAAGGTTTTCCGACGCCCATTCCCACGCTTTGTCCGTGAGCTCGACTTGTTTACCTCGACCCTTTGCCCTCGGCTCCAATCGTATGAGGCCCATGGTTACGAGCTCGGCGCGCTTATCCCGAGAGAGTTTTGGCTTGATTTTCGATTGAAGTGGGGGCAGGGTTATGTTGGTAAACAGGAGCCAGAACAGAGCCAGGCATTGTTGCGGAGAAAGCGAGTCATTCACGAAGTTACTCCTTCTTTTAGTCTTGCCGATTCTTTGATGCGCCTAACCAATTGGCGAATCTTCTCCACCGCACTGGATGTGTCGGTAGCGGCTTCGTCGTGGGTGATTCGGAGCACACGATAGTCCGAGGCCAGGAGTTCGTAATCACGATGCCGATCATTTGCGAATGCAAATCGGTTGCCGTGGAGCTGGAAGCTATCGACTTCCACGATGAGCTGGCCACTTTGCCAGATGAGGTCGACGGTGTATGCATTCCCATGCGCCCCGATGATCCGTTGGTTGAATGCGAAGAGTGGTGCTAACTCGGCATCGGCCAGCAGGCAATGGGCCAGTCGCTGCTCGCCTGGACTGAGCGGGTGCGGCGCGCCGATAACGGGGAAAAGATCTAGTCGCGGTTTCCCAGCTTCCACTGGGGAGTGTCCGTAGTCGGCGGAACCAACAAATATCTCATCCCACTGGAGGACTTCCCGCAACTCGGTTGCTTGCACCGCCGATGCAGGCAGCAGTAGAAGCACCGACGCCGCGGTGTTGGACGCTAGCCATTCTCCGGCCGCCCGCAAGCTTACAGCACTTCCGTCGTTCGCCTCGTCCACAGCCAGCACAATCGCCAGCTCACTCGGGGCGAGTGTTAGGGCCAACTGCATTGCCTGCTCCGCGGCTGCATACCCGCGAGGAAGAGGCAATTGCCCCGCATTGCCATACTGCTGCGCTGCTTCTCGCCATTGAGGTGAGAACTGCTGTCGCCAGGCAGGTCGCGACGGATCTTGTACTGGTATCAACCGATCGTACCAATTCGGCCACAGTGCAAGAGCAACTCTCGCTAGTCCTTCCAGAGTTTCGTCGATGAGATCGCCAACACTCCCGGCAAACGTCCAATGCAAGCTAACGACTCTGATGCGAAGGCGATCACATTCTGACTTGAGGGCGGCAAGACCAGCCTGAGCATCCGGACAGGGCAAAGCAATCACCGCTCCAGGCTCAAAGAATCGTTTCAAATCCTGCACTACATCAGCCTTCCTAGCTAGTGCATTCTATCGGGCGCTAAAGGCAACCTTCGTGTACGCATTTCAAGATTCGGATAGAGCTTTAAGAATCTGCTTCGCGCACAGCGAGCGCAAGTTACCGCCGTCACGTGCGGCCTTCGCTGAGGCTGAAATCCTCGGAATGGAGAAATGCACGTGGAACCGTCGCTCCAAGCTTGCACGCGGGCTTGGAGTGGGTTTCCCGAAAAAGAAATCCGGCGAGGCTACGAAAAACGATTCAAGGCGCGTCTGCGACGTTTTGCCGGTCGAAAACATTCTGGGCTGGCTTCGGGATTGAACCAGCGACCTCTGCTATGCCATTTTTCCGTTCTGATGTAAACGCTGTATTTACAAGGCCCTGGTCGCCCCTGAAAGCCCTGTAAGCGTCGGTGCAACACGTTATTGTTCCCAGTTTGTTCCCAGAAATTGGCACGTGTTCCCATTTCTGGTGACAAGTGGCCGGTGGAAAACATTTCGCGAGGAGAATCACAGAAACTTTTCAACTGTATGCCCACAGCACCAGCGAAGACCGTGATGGCCACTCAAGGACCAAGTGCTGGAAGGCCATCTTACAATCGAGCAGCGAAGCAGTGAATTGAGCACAGCGGTCCGAATCGTAGGCTTGCGCTGAGCGGAGAGCTTTCGTTGGTTGGGATAAAGACTTTCAAATGTGGTGGGCAGGGACGGACTCGAACCGTCGCCAGAGTTTTCAGACCTTATTCAACCCGAAGCTGCAACTATTTCCAGGTTGGCGGAAGAGGGCCAAGTACCTGCAAATATGTCCAACACGCGACAATCACGCAGCACAGGTGGGGATCGGCGAGTTGGGGCCGCACGATCTGCGGCGCACGGCGGCGAAGCTATGCCGATCGAAGGGCGGCGAGTTGGAGCAAATTCAGTTTCTGCTGGGGCATGAGTCGATCCTGACGACGGAGCGGTACTTGGGCTCTGAGCAGGATCTGAAGAATGCGGTCAACGACGCGCTGGTGTTTGAATGAAGGTTGGATGTCCAGTTGTACGTACGAGCGAGATGAGACGAAAGGGCTGGAGACCAGACTGGAAACGATTCGTGAGCGGATTTGCTAAGGGCGGCGGGGAAGAAACACCTGGGCTACAAACCAACGGCACGCATCAAGGAAGTCATGACGAAGAAGGATCGAGTAACACAGGCGAGAAAGCGTCCGGCGTGTGACTGAGCACCGGCTCAATACTGCGACGAAGGAAAACTTAGAACATCGGTCGTCGTGCCCCTGTGCAAGTCGTGAACCGTTCGTACGGTGAACGCCAGAAGTTCATGTGTGTTTCTAGTCGTAGGCGTTGGCAGGCGCCTGGGCTGGAAACTGCATGAACTTTGGGACCCAATCTTCCATCACCGCCAAGTGCTCTCGGGAGTCCGGCGCACTCAACACTTTGACATTGCTGTACTTGGGATCTAGGTAGTTTGTCACTTTGCCGCTCACGATCGCGTCTAGAACCTGTTGAACGCCAGCTTCGATCTTCCACACCGGCTCGAACCCAAGCGCCTCTCTAATCCGGCGGAATTCGACCCTGTAATTTCGGCGATCGACGTTGTCCTCAGTACAGTGCAGGACAGATCCCGGCACCATGGCTCGAATGAGTTCGCCGACTTGGCCGAGAGTCCGGTTCTGCTCGTCACATCCCACGTTGAAGACGAGCGCTGTCACCGATTCCGACCTGGCATCCAGTGCTGACATAACGGCGCGCCCGGCGTCATGCACATGCAGGAATGGTCGCCACTGATCCTTGCCGTAAACCGTAATCACTTTTTCGACGAGCGCCTTGGCTGTAAGAAGATTCACGACCAGGTCGAAGCGGGTCCGGCCCGACAGGCCATAAATAGTACCGAACCGCAGAATGACTGGCTCGAAACCATCACCGCGCAGACCCAACAGCACATTCTCCGAAGCAATCTTGCTGCGTGCGTAAAGCGAAACCGGGTGCAGAGCCGATCTTTCGTTCAGAATCTGTTCGCTGGCCCCGTAAACAGAACAACTGCTGGCAAAAACGAATCGAGAGATACGGTTTCCCTTGGCGACCTGGGCAATCATGCGAGTTGCGATCAGGTTGATCTGGATTGTTAATTCCTCATCCAGCGCGCAAGCGGGGTCGCCGACGAGGCCGCCAAGGTGAATCACCGACTTCATGTCTCGCATGGCGGCAACCACTGTGTCAACGTTGCGAAAATCTCCCCGATGAATCTCGAGATTGGGATGTTGCATCACCGGTTGGATTGGTTCTTCGCCATACAGAAAGCAATCCAAGAGGCGAACGTGATATCCCCGGTCTAGCAACTTCGGAAGCAGAGCCGATCCGATGTAGCCCCCGCCCCCGATGAGTAGTACGCTCTGCCTGTCTCGTTCCACGGATGCTCGCTGCAACTGATTTTCCTGGATCACGAGGTGCTTCCACAGTTTTGCCCAGAGCCTTGCCACAAGCAGAAGGACCGAGCCGCCAGCGAAAGCCAATAATAGAGAGGAACGTGGAAATGCGGGTTGCAATCTTACGAAGTATAAGCAGAGTGCGACAATCGAAAAGAGGATAGCGGTGGATTTGACGATGACGAGAGCCTTATATCTGCCGCTGTAGGAGCGCCCCTTGGTATAGAAACCCATTGTATAAAACAGGAAGGGTCCGAGCACGCTGATTAGAAAAGCGGTGGGCAGCCACAGGTTGACCAAGGAGGACAGAGGCAAGTGACGAAATAGTACCTGTGGGAGAAGCGCGATGAACAACGAAGTGTTCAAAAGCGTGAAGTCAGCCAAAACTCGCACAAGAATTTGAAGTCGAATATTCGATTTAGGCATTGCTTTTTATCCTCCCTGAATCGCGGCAGATGGGTATCTGCTTCACTCACCATACCCCCTACAGATTGTGGTTTCGGGTTGGTTTTAACTCCGGGGTGAAGGATCCGCGCCAGGGGAACGGGCTCGACTACCAACGCTTGCTGCACGAGGCGGAAGAAGAGCTTGCCGCGGCTTTTTGATCTCCGACGATTGAATCGGAACGTAAACTCGTCCAGGTAGTAATCGAGATGCTTATGGCTGACCGCCCCCTGGTGGGTTCCCATCAGCCACCGTTTGAGCAGGGAGATCACGCGGTGGACCCGCGGCATCAGCTCCGAGGGAGTCTTCTTTTTGCCCTGTAAGAAGGTGACATCGTGCCGGTAGCCTTTGCTCTCCAGAGGTAGGTATCCCAGCCACCCATCGGTGTGGATGACGCTACCCGGTGCGACGGAGTCCCGCACAAAAGGCACCAGGCTTTCCGCCGAAGCGTCTAGAATCTGGCGCATACGAATCCGGCCGATCCCAGGCCCATCCTCTTGGGCAGCAACCACAATCAGTGCTTTCTTCAAGTTGAGCCGCCCTGGCAGCCCCTCCTCCAAACCACCCAGATAGCATTCGTCCACCTCGACCCTGCCGGTGAGCAGATCGCGCCCCGGCCTCACCATGGCGCGGCGCAATTTATGCAGCCACGTCCAGGCCGTCTCATAGCTCTTCAGACCCAGCACTCGTTGCAGCCCCAACGCGCTGACACCGTTCTTCTGACTGGCCACCCACCACATGGCGCGAAACCACAACCGCAGAGAAGTGCGGGTGTCCTGAAAAATCGTTCCCGCCGTCACCGAGGTTTGATGCCGACAGTCACGCACACCGCAGCAGTACCCCTCTAACCGGCGAACTCTCTCGGCACCCGCAGCGTGGACAACGAAAGCCATCCGGCCAACGCAGTCGCAACAGATACTCCCGGCAAGCCTCCTCACTCCGGAAGCGGACATCAAACTCCTTCAGGTTCCGCGGGATAGTCTTCCATCTCCCGCATACTAGGGATTGTGGTCTGGCTGAGTCAAGCAGATACCCACCTCGCGGCAATTAAAGTCTTGAACTTGTGCGAATTCGCGCATCTAAGCCGTGGCCAGTTCCATTACGCGCTTCACGGTATCACAGGTCATTTCGATGTGGACGTCGAGAAGAGTCGGGTGAACCAGGAACATCAGACTGGTTTCACCCAATTCACGGGCTACCGGCAAATATGGCGACGGCAGTTTTTCTCCTGCAAAGGCGCGTTCCAAATAGATTTCGCTACAGCTTCCCGAAAAACAAGGCACGCCAGACGCCACGATGTCCGCCATGATCCGGTCCCGGTTCCATCTCCGGCGAAGGCGTTCGGTCCGAACAAAAACATAGTACTTATAATAGGAATGTTGGACCTCTGAGGAGGGTTCAGTAACTCGTAGCGCAGGCATCGAGCGGAAGCACTCAGTCAACTGCGCAGCATGTTTGCGACGCATCGCAACCCATTCGGGCAGTTTTCGCAATATGATCCGTCCTAACGCGGACTGCATTTCCGTCAATCGCCAGTTCGTGCCGAATGATTCATGCAGCCAGCGAAACCCCGGAGGATGCACTCGGCGAAATACCGCATCGTAGCTCTTGCCATGATCCTTGTAACTCCAGGCACGGTTCCAGAGTTGTTCATCGTTCGTGGTTACCATCCCACCTTCCCCGCCCGTTGTCAGGATTTTGTCCTGACAAAAAGAGAATGCTGCCATGTGCCCAAGTGAGCCTACTGGCCTACCCTTGTAGCCGGCGCCATGCGCCTGGGCGCAATCTTCGATAACTTTCAGGTCATACTTTTTAGCCAATTCAAGAATCGGGTCCATGTCGCACGGCCAGCCGGCTAAGTGAACCGCAATGATCGCTTTGGTTTTCGCCGTGATCGCCGGTCGAATGGTTTCTGTCGTGATGTTCTGGCTATGGCGGTCTACATCGACGCAAACCGGCCGAGCGCCGCGCATAACCACGCAACTTGCGGACGCGATAAAAGTCCGGGACGTGGTAATGACTTCATCTCCAGGTCCAATCCCCAAAGCATGGAGCGCCAATTCCAACGCCAGCGTTCCGTTGGCCACGCATATCCCGTACTTTGTGCCGACATAATCGGCAAATTCTGTCTCGAACAAACGGCCTTCCTGTCCAGTCCAATAGTTCACCTTTCCAGAGCGAAGGACAGAAGTCACAGCCTCAATTTCGTCGCTTGCGAAATAAGGCCAGGGAGAAAACGGCAAGAACTCATGCGCAGGTGAGTGCTCGATTTTTTGCGAGACCGCTGCCGTGGTCATATTGATTTGTGAGTGATAGAGTTATCTTTGGTGCTGGTGCAAACCTATTTGCCAGCCGCAGTGGACAACGCGGTACTCTGGGCACGGGCTGGGATGCCCAGAACCGTGGTTCGCTCCAGGACATTGCGCGTAACTACCGCTCCTGCTCCCACAACCGCGCCGGAACCGATGTGAAGATATTGCAAGACTTGTGCTCCAGTGCCGACCAGCACACCTTCACCGATTACGACGCCTCCCGAAATGTTTGCCCCTGGATTGACCACGGAAGCGCGGCCGATGCGAGCTTCGTGTCCCAATGTGCAGCCAAAGTTACAAAGGGCGAACGGTTCTAGGACGATGTTCACCGTCGCAACCACGCCTGCTCCGATGAAGCACCCCTCACCGAGGCTGGCTGACTCGATGTCGATGATGGCCGTTGGATGCATAAGTGCTGGCCATGAGATCCCGTTCATCAAAGAGACTGAGTTCTCGTGCCAGACGCAATCGAACTGAAGGGCTGCCAACGCCCACTGCAACGGCGTCGACTGAACTACGATGCTGATCGAGCCAGTTGAAGTCCCCTACCACCTGGTCATGACTGTCCCGATCTCCCAAGCGGGAGAGGTCACTGACGATGTACCCAACGAACTCGAATCGGTGCTCAACGTGATTGATCCACTTGAGCGTCGAAGCCACTTCGCGGGCCATACCCCCAGCACCAATGACAGCAATTCGCTGCGGCTTCATACCACGTTTCCTTGGTCTGTTTTCGCGGCCATGCCTGGGAACTCAGGCATCGTGGCGTGACCTGGCGGGGAGACTCCTTCACGTCGTACGACTTGCCATGCAGTCTTGGTCAGGATGGAAAGGTCGAGCCAAAAACTCCAATGCTCGACGTACCAGAGGTCCAGTTCAAATCTCTGCTCCCAGTTCACTGCGTTTCTGCCATTGATCTGCGCCCATCCGGTGATTCCGGGCCTCGCATTGTGGCGGCGCATCTGCTCGGGGGAGTAGCGTTCGAGATATTTCGCCAACAGCGGACGCGGCCCGACCAGGCTCATTTCTCCGCGAATCACATTGATGAGCTCAGGCAACTCGTCGAGACTTGTGCTACGAAGAAACCGGCCTAGCCCTGTTAGTCGATTGGCATCGGGAAGCAACTGACCGTTTGCGTCGCGCGCATTCGTCATGGTCCGGAACTTCAGGCACTCGAAGCGAGATCCAAACCAGCCAGCCCTTTTCTGACGAAACAGGACCGGAGAACCAAGGCGAAGCCTGACCAGCATCGCCACAGCCGCCAGCAGCGGCGAGAGCAACAGGATCATCAAGCTGCTCACTACCAGATCAAAGACTCTCTTAAAGGAGGACATCTTCACGAGATCATGGCTGACGACATCATCCTTGTAAACGTTACGCACCAGCCTGCGCCGCCATCGCCTCAGGAGCTTCACGCAATTCCAGGAATCGTTCAGTGCTGAATTCTTTCGGCCGCGGCTCGTGCGAGAGTATGTGGCGATAAATCTGCAGAATCTCGTCGGCGCATCTTTTGGGGTTGAACGTGACCGAAATGAGTTCGCGGCCGCGGAGCACCATGCTTCTGTGCTCATCGTAATTGCTGAGGACGTCGAGCACAGCCTCGGCCAGCAGATCAGGACGCCGAATCGGTACCAGTTTCCCTGTTAGCCGGGGTATCACGACTTCGGGGAGCCCTCCGATATCTCCCGCAATGGTGGGCACGCCTGAGAGGAGGGGTTCGACAACTCCCCCGCAGTTCTCCGACATGGGAACGTGAAGGGCGCAGTCAAAATCGGGCCAGCTTAACCCAACTTCTTGGCTGCTGAACTTTCCCGGCATGCAGATCTTGCCCCCTCCCTTTTGCTGCGCCAGGGTCCGTAGCTTCGCTTCGTATTTTCCTGGCATACCAAAAGTTCCTCCCACCAGGACGCCCCAAACGTCGTCGCGCACTTGCTGTACCAGGCTGATTGCTTCAATCACGTCTTCGTGGCATTTCAGGCCGACCGTTTGGGCTAAATACCTTTTGGGAGGGTAAATCAAATTGATGTTTCCAATCACCAAAGCGTGCTGTGGGATACCCAACTTGGCCCGCAGGTATCCAGTGCGTCGAATGCGGAAGAGGCTCGTGTCCACACTGTGATAGCTCATAAAAACATTCGCCGCTGGAACACTTGTACGCTGGTAGAGGCGTCTTATGAATTGACTGCCAGCGACCCAGAAGTCATTTTCCCCAGCCAGAGAAGTCTCGACTAAGCGGCTATGCCAGTGTTCCAGATGCAAAGGCCCGGGCACCTGAAATATCCGGGGGATCGGATGCTTTCGTCCAAGCGCCAATCTCAACATCAGTGTGGTGGTCACATGATGGCTGTGAATGATGTCAGGCTTGACTTGGCCCACCAGTTGTTGCACCGCGGAGATCGCCTTTCCTGTTTTCACAGGGTTTCGCACTGGCAGGCTGCAATCAACGAAATGCAAGATCGCACCCGCCGTCTGCCAGGCGGGTATCGCATCTCCGGAAGCCGACGGCAATGCGACATGCACTTCCACCCCATTTCGGACTAATTCCGCGACCTGCCGCACCGCCCAGTACGCGCCTTCAGAGGTCTTGATGATATGTAGTGCTCTCACGCGCTGGCGCCTTTGGCTAACGGCCTTGTCCGCGTTGATAGCCAGTTTTCCGTAGCTAGCCGCAAGAAGCGGTAGAATTCAGTGCGACGTTTATCCAATATTTCCGGGCGATAGTCCTGGGCGCGTTCAAGGTTTCGCACCGACATTTCCGAAAGCCGCGTCGGGTTGGTTACAACTTCTCTGATCTTGTTTGCCAGTCCCTGAGCATCCTCGGGGTCGACCAGATCCTCATCAGCGAGCAGCTCAGGAATGCCGCCAACCCTCGTTCCAACACATGGCAGCGCCCTCGTCATGGCCTCGATCATGGCTCTCGGCAGGCCCTCCGTTCGCGAAGGCATCACGAACACCGTGGCCAGGTCGAGTTGATCGCGTATAGCCCTCCCCGATGGCAGTTCGCCGAGGAACTGCACATAGTCGGAAACACCCAAGTCGCGGGCCAGTTCCTCCAACTCGGGCCGGTGCTTTCCGTCGCCGACCATGATGACCATGGGGGTTATCGCGGGAAGCAGATGTTTCACCGCCTTGATCAACAAGTCCGGCCCTTTGTACATCTGGGCTAGCGATCCTACGAACAAGATCCTGGGCCGTTGCCGATCCTGAAAGCTCCGCGCATGATCCACAAAATCGGTGTCACTGCAGGAGATGCTTGAGTAATTCGTGATGAAGACCTTGGCCGTGGGCCTAAAGTCGAGCTGTCCAACGTCCGAAATGCCAACCGAGTGCGCGGGGCATGGATACCGTCGCTGTAGTCTCTCCCTCGTTACATACGCAACTGCTACTGCACGCGAGCACTGCTTTCGCAAAGATCGAGTCGCCCAGGCCCGGAATAGTGGCCTGAGCGGATGCTTCACTGTGCCCGGCCCCATCGCTTCGTGGGGGTCGCCAACAACCTCCAGGCCATACGGCCTATTCATCTCCCAGAATGCTGGTAGCAGTTCATCGGCCAATAGCGAGCCGACTCTGCATAGCAAAGCGTCGCTTCCGCCCACTGCTGCGGTAAGAGATTTGCGGACCATGTTGCGGCGGATCAGGAACTGCTGCGGACCGAGATAGAAGGGAACCGGCCAGAACTCAACTCCCGTGCCCGTGACTGCTTGATATTTGCTATCAATCTCTAGGTCAAGTTTCGTGCGTGCAACGATCCGAACAGAATCAAACGCACTTAGGTACCTTTGCCAGAACGGACAATCGTAAGTGGTTTTCGTCCAAACAGAGCCGTCTGGAGCCAGGCTGAAACGTGAATCGGAAGTTACAATCAATCGCATATCATCTCGGACGTTGAAATGTGCGGGGCTACCCCGAACCCATCAGTTAAATACCGCTGATCGAACCGGAGCTTCGCAGACAACGCGCTGCGCTTCGAACCTGGTAGGCTTGTGCAAGGCCATGGAAAAAGTCTCCGCCCAGCGTGCACGGTCCAGCCTGAATCCCAGTAGGACCCACAACCGCCAGAGCACGTGAACGGGAAATGCCACGCTAAAATAGCCGCTCTCGTGAAAGAAACGCTCCTCCACGACATCTAGTCCACACCCACGAGACATTCTCCGAAAATCCGGGGCGGTGCAGCGGTTGTAATAAGATGGGAATCCTTGTCCGCCCGCCCACTCACGGTGGAACGTTGCCAGCAACTTGAGCTTGAACTTTTCCGGAAGGAGCAAGTTCAACCGGGCAAACCACGAGTTGCGTGCCGGAACAAATAGGAGCGCCAGTCCGCCCGGCTTGAGGATCGTTTCTAATGCCCTTAGCGCCGCTGCAGTGTCGTGGACATGCTCAAGTACCGCTTGGCAGATGATTAAGTCTGCGGTACCTCGACCGGCGAAGTGCGTGATGTCAGCCACAAACGTCTCGTCATAAGTGCCGGGTGCCGCTGCGGCCAATTCTTCGGCACTGATGTCCAGGCCGACAGAATGGATGCAGAGGATTTCCTTGGTCTTCGCATCGACGAACGGGAATTTACCTCCGCCGACATCCCAGACCTCGACATCCCGCCGAATGTATCGTGGGGCAAAAGCCTGCCGAAAATTCAGATGACCATCCACTCGAAAGTGGCTGGGTAGGAGCGAATCGAAAGCCCTCGACAATCGCCGCTGTGAGTTGATGATAGTTGACAAGATTCCCATGCTATTCCGTATGCACTATGGCTATGGCGTACTTGGATCTTTTAGGCCAGTGCCTGAGCGCTTGCTTCAGCCAGGCGAGGCGGTTGCTGAACCGCAGGCTTCCTCTCAACGAAGCTCCTCGCGAGCTCGCACACCCGTTTTTCGATCAAGAGGTGAAAAATGATTCCAACGAGAACAGCCCCGATGATGGCTAACAACCAATTGCCGTGTAGAGGCGTTTGCCTTGGAAGAAGCTTGAACATGACAAGCAAAATCGGGTAATGAACCAGATAAATCGAATAGGATGCGTCGCCCAGTAAAAGCCACACTCTTCCTGCCGAAACGGCGCCACGTAACTCAAGCGAAACCAGCGATGAAATTATCAGTACAGCGGCGAGACCAAACCAGAGAGGGTAAACATTGCCCCCGAGACCGCGCGCGATTTGTGCACAACCTGCGACGAAACAAATGCCCACTCCCGCTGCGATTAGAGCGAGACCTCTTCGTGTGGTGAATCGAAACCCTCTTCGTATTGCCCATGCGATGCACATACCGGCAAGAAATTCCATCACCCTCGCCTGACACAAAAAGTCGAGTGGGGCTCGAAGGGGACGCATAAGGTTAGTAGCAACTAACACAAGCCAAAGTACAGCCGCAGCACCAAAGCTTTTGCGATTCAGTATCAACAGCGCAAATACCAGATAGAAGAATATCTCGCATGAAAGAGACCACGCGACGCCAAGAAATGGATCCCACTGTGGAACTAAGAAAAAGGAGGCTGTGATATAGCCAATGTGTTTTTTTTCAGGAGAAGCCATCCCGCTCACTAAAAGGCATGTCGGGATAACAAAAGCAAGCACCGACCAGTAAGCGGGAAATATTCTTGAAAACCTCTTCCCGAAGTAACTCCTTAACTTCTCAGGATGCCCGATCTGCCCGTAATGCACGTAGAGAAGAATGAAACCACTTAATACAAAGAAGAAATCTACCCCGCAATATCCCCACGCAAATGCATACCGAAAGACGGACGGCATGGCTTTGACCATTCCGGTAGCGTGGAATAGGACAACCATCAGAGCGCTCGCCCCTCGCACACCCTGTAAAGTCGTTAACTGGACACTGCGAGTTTGCATTGCGATACCCTAGCTAATTGGTAATTAAGTTTCGGCCGAAACTGACGAGAATATTGTCCGAAAGTAGGTCCCGGCAAGTTCGCGGCTAAAATCCCAGTGTCCATCTACGCGGAAGTGGCCGGGCAGGCAGAAATCGAAAGCTTTCGAGAATAGCTTTGGGACCTGACTGTTGTAGGCAGTATTTCCAGGCAAATCGCAGAGGGCTAAATCGCGCTGACTGCAGAGAAAGCGCTTGCTACGGGAGAGTGCCTGACCTTCATTCTACTCAGCCCTCTAAATACTGAGTTGACAAAGGCTGCCACCATGAGGCCAATAAGGAAATACGCGCTTTCACCGTAGAAGTTGCGGAAATCAATCCGATTAGCGTTCATAGCCTCTGAGAGGAGCACCGCGGCAACCAGCGTGCCTGAAGCCGAGCGATACCTTAGAGAGCCTACAACTAGGAAAAACAAGCTCCAGCACACGAAAAGCATTCCGATGCCAATTGTTCCGAAGTTTACAAATGCCTCGGCAACTGGATCGAACCCCCAGCCGGAAACCACCCCGTTTCCTCGATGCACCTTCAACGCGAACCTTTCTGCTAGAGATTGTGGCTTTTCACCCGGATACAGGAATCGCGGCAATATCGTCAGGAGCGATTCGTAGTACGACGAGCCATATCGAAGCTGCGTATCGTCGGATACTGCGTCGAGTAGGGACAAGTATGGCCCTGCAAGTTCGGTGTGCTCCGGCAGAAGCCACTCAGTAGACCAACTGTCAATAACCTGCTCAACAGCTTCAGTCGGCGTCCCTTGACCACTTGCGATCGTTGTTATTAGGGGTCGGACATAAGCGAATGTCGAGGATACGAGGTATGCAGCAGCTATGAGCACCCATGTACGGAACCTGAGCTTTAGAGCACTGGGCCGTAACACACTTAGCACACCTACGATTGTTAGGACAGTTTGAAGTACAAAACGTCGATCACCCTGTAGAATCACCAAGGCGCACCACACCGATGCGAGGACGTAACAGGTGATCCGCTAACGTCGTATCTTGTTTACTTCCGCTCCGTAGCACATGCATGCGATCCCGGGTACGACGAATGCTAGAAACGGATAGCTTATGATGTCTCCACCAGCGGCAAGTTCCCATCGATTGCCCCGCGGCATTGCCAAGGCGGCGAGATAGCCCCCGAAGCTTTCGAATTGCACGAAATACAGGGCAACTCCAATTGTGTACACGCATAAGCCCGACCAGAACCAGGTTCTGGAAGGGGTGGGCGAGACCCTCAGTTGTCGATGCGCAGACTTACGACGATTGACAAATGGTTCAACGATAAACTCCCAGGCCATTGTCGTGAGTAGAACCGTGCCAGCGGCGAGTGCGCACAATACACCGGTGGCGGCGTACGTTTCTTCGCCGAAGGTGGCCGGGTAAGGCAGTACCGAGGCTCCGCCGATGGTAGCCAGTCTGAATAGCATTACTCCGTCGTACAGCGCAAACATGAAGCAGAAAAGCGCCAGAGGCTCAATCCCGTGGTGCTTAAACCGCCAAACCCCGGTAAAACCCGACAAGATGATAGTGAGTATGGACAAGGAAAGTGCAGCATTGGCATTGTCAAACGCCTGCAACACGAGCACCGCCAGAATCGCCGCTGCCAAAACGGACCCGGCAACAGCGTTCTTCCGAGAACGCGACGACTGCATGGAGTGGTGATTATGTTCGGCAGAATGTTGCATAAAAAGAGAACAGTCGCTCCGTCGACGCGGTTATTGATCTGGCGGCGAGATGTTGGGAAGTCACATCGAAAGGCATACGAGTCGAACTAGACAATTGCCCAAGCAACTGCTCCGCCCATTGCGCAGCAGAGCTTTTCACTGATTCGCGAACGACTAGGTTCGGGACCACGTCAGCTTCGATTGAAATCACATCCGATATGATGCATTTCAGCCCGGCGGCCTGCGCCTCTAGCAATGTGACGGGCAGGCCTTCGTAGAGCGAAGGAAGGAGCAAAACGTCCATTGCGCCTTTCATCAAAGTCGAAACATCGGACCGTAAGCCTGCAAACACAAAGTGTTTTGCCAGACCATAGTTTCGAACCTTCTGCTCAATCGCAGCTCGAAGAGGGCCATCGCCCACGAGAAGGAAAAAGCTCCGCGACTCCATCCGCACTACCTCACGTGCAATATCCACCAGGAACACATGGTTTTTCTGCTCGGAAAATCGTCCCACGTGTCCGATGACGAGTGCGTCTGGCGGAATACCGAGCGAGCGGCGCACCTTTTCGGCATTTACCTCGATTTCAAACCTTGAAAGGTCGATACCTAGATGTTGCAATTGCCACTTATCAGTGCGTTCCCGCCATTGCGACGCGAACAGATCGCAACCCGCCTCGGCGCTGACTGCCAAACCCCGAGTTGCGAATGTGCGAATCATCATATGCATGACCCTAAGATACGCTCTCCGTCCCACGCTCTTTGAAGCTTCCGCCGATCTCGTGTCATTATGGCTGTGAGCAATCCGCCCTTTTACCCGAGCCATGGCCGCCAGCATCAAAACGTACCCACTGTAATGGTGCACATGGCTATGGACGATGTCGTAGGGGCCATACTCGCGTAGAACCCGCCAAAGATTGAGTGCGTAGCGCACGGGATTTTTGTAATCCAAACAAAGGATAATACGAGCCCCGAGCGAGCGTACCTCTTCATCGTAAGCACCCGGACTCGGGTCGTTGACCAGAAAGTCCATCTGGTATTTCTGCCGGTCGATGTGGCGCAATACCTGGACCAGCCAGGTCTCGACTCCGCCGCGATCCAATTTTCCTAGCACATGCAGAATACGCATCAAGCAGCCTGCTTCTTCATCGCGGAATCCAAGACCAGATAACTTGCCGCCACTCGTACGAATGACGCGATCAGCAGGCCGTATCCGGCGCCCATGAGACCGAAACGCGGGACAAGGGTCAAAGTGAATGCCACTGTTGTGACCACGGTTGCCGCCGTGATTGGCATCTGCGGGCGAAAGCACCGAGCCGCGGTCATTCCGAAGCCAAGGAAAGAACCAATGGCCACCAGGGTCGCGTCCACGATCATGAGCAGCAGCAAATCAACGTGCTCGGCGTATTCCGCCCGGTAAACCAAAGTCAGAACGGGCCGCCCCGCGACCAGCGCCATGCCCAGAGCCACCGTTCCTAGAATCGTCGCAAACAGAATCAGCTTGCCCAACAATGTTTTGAACCGGGGAATGTCGCAGTCAGCAAAGAGTCGCGCCATGCGGGTGCAGACAGACTGCCCCAACGCCATCACAATCAGACTGATGGCCGTCAGCAGGTAGGCCAGTGAAGCGAAGATGCCCAACTCGGCAGCTCCCAGCTTGTGCTCCAGAATGTAACGGGGAACGTTGACGTTCAAGGAAACCAGCGCCATCACCACACCGAGCGGCCAGCTAATCGAGAGTAGAGTTTTCTGCGTGTACAGGGAGAAACGAAAGAACCGTCGGTGCTGTCCGAGCAACCGCGAGACCACGCAGAGGTCGTACAATGCGATGACCGCCATCCACGCCAGCGCCATCGCGGCGACTGTAGTAATCAGGTTGCGGGTAACCCAGAAAACCGCAGCGAAGATGGCCACCGAAGCTGTGCCGCGAATCATGAGAGCGCGTGCCACCTGATCCAACCGCTCAGATTTTTGCAAGTGCCCAGCGATCACGTCGCTGATGGTTTCGATTGCCTTCGCGCAGGCAACGAGCACGATGACTGTTTTCGTCGCAATGTCGTACGCCGCAAACGCTGTAATCAGTAGAATGACGAGCGTTCCCAGCAGCGTCGAAGTCAGCCGTAGCGTGAAATAGTCCGCGAACTCGAACTGGTGGCGCGCGTCCGTCGCTTGCACTCCCCGAAGCTGAAGATTAGTCAGCATGAAAACCGGAGCAGTGATGGCGAGGCCCAGCGCGTACTGGCCCACAATCGACGGGCTCCCCAACTTGGCTAGCACAGAAAGCATTCCGAACTGGCAGCCCGCATAAATCACATTGCCCGCCAGCGTCCAACTGAAGGAAACCCGCAGTGGTAGTCCGACAACTACCGCGACATGGGCATTTTCAGCGGGGACAACAAAGCTGGTAACGGACATCAGGCCTGTCTTTCTCGATTTCTGTCAGAGTCGGTGACCGGCGAAGGTTGATCGATGCCCTGATTAGCAACTTACGGTACTCGGTAGATGCTTGCCCCTGCGACGGCGGGTAGGGCGCTCTCGATGCCTTTCCATGTGTTCTTGGCGACGCTGCTGGGTACGAAGAGGATGTCGTTGTCTTGCATCGCGAGGTCACCGGCCTTGGCGGTGAGGATCTTCTTCAAATTGATGGGAAGCTCCTGGCGTCCCTGAGGCGTGGTGCGGATGAGCCTGGCCGATCCCTTGGCCGCCGTGTCATTCGTGCCTTGGGCCAGCGCGACTGCTTGCAGAATTGTGAGCTGCCCGTCGTGGTCCATGGGAAAGCCGCCCGGGCGGGCCACGTCGCCGACCACGTAGATGATTCCGGTCCGCTCCACGAAGATGGTGTCGCCAGGCAGAATTTCGGGATTGTTTTCCGGCTGAGGTGCTGCGCCCGCGGTCACCTTCACACGCTGCGGCTGGTCGGGATGGCCACTGTGCGTGATCACGATGGCCGTGCCCGCCAAGGGTGTGAGTCCTTCCGCCAGCGAGAGATAGTCGAGCAGACGGTGCATGCCGAACGCAGGATAGATGCCGGGCTTGTGCACCTCGCCGACGATCGAAACGTTTTGCGTCGCGTACTCGGAGATGAAGACTGTTACTTGCGGGTCTTTGAGGAAGCCTCCGTCGATAAGCTTCTGGCGAATCAGATTTTGCGCGTCCCCGGCCTTCAGACCTTGCAGGTGAAGCGTGCCCACGAGCGGAAGAATTACGTCACCTGTATTGCTGACGCGTAGCTTGCCGCTGAGTTCGGGGGTATCGAAGACGCTCATCTCGACCAGATCGCCAGCGCCGATGGGACCGGCAGCGCCGCTCCCAAAGCCGGCGCCGCCTCCGAAGCCCGTCCCGCCAAAAGTGGCTGGTGCGTGATCCTGGGCCGACGCAGTTCCAGCAAGTGCCAGCAAAACGAAGAGAGCAGCGTAGCTAAGAAGGCAATTCTTTAGTTGATTCATGTGGGTCCTGTGGCGCGGACACATGGGCGCCGTTTCCATTTCCACTTCCATTTCCATTGCCCTCGGCATAGTAGTAGTGATAATCGGATCCGTAGTGTCCGTAGTAGCCGCGATACTCGACCGAGTCGAAGGCGAGGTCGTTGACGACGACTCCGGCAATGTTTGCCCTGACCTTTCTTAAAACATCCCGTGCGCGGAGTAGAGACTGACGGCCGGTTTTCTTGGAACGGGCAATGAGGACGACCACGTCGGCGTTTCTGGCGCAGACCACTGCGTCGGTCACAGCAAGTACTGGCGGGGTGTCAATCACGATGTAGCGAAATTCTTCCCGCCAGCGATGCAAGAGTTGGGGCATGGCATCCGAGGCCAGCATTTCTGAGGGATATGGCGGCATGTGTCCGGCGGGAATGACATGAAGACCGGGGATCTCGTCAATCTTAACGTTCACCGACTCGGGGCTCTCGGTGCCTGCAAGGCACGCGCTCAGACCCTTGGTGCTCGGAATGCCCAGGTATTTATGTATCGTGGGACGACGCATATCCGCGTCCACGAGAAGGGTTTTCTGTCCGGTCTGGGCCAACACGACCGCCAAGTTGAGAGCGATGAAACTTTTTCCTTCCTGCATCATGGCACTGGTTACCATGATGACTTGCGGCGGTGCGCCGGGGGAGGAGAGCAGCAAAGAAGTGCGCAGCGCCCGGAAAGCTTCCGCGCTGCCGGAATTGCGATGCTCCATGGTCACGGGTTGAATGAATTGGCGCGTTGCGGTGCGGCCCAGCAGTTTGTGCCCGTGCTTGCCGTCCACCATAACGCTCGGTATAACGCCCAGCGAGGGGAGCGAGCAGTACGCCTCGATGTCTTCCGGAGTGCGTATGGAGTTGTCGACATTTTCTACGACGAAGGCCAAGGCCATGCCGAATAAAAGGCCGCCCATGCAACCGAGCGCGATGTTCAGAGGGATCTTTGGTTCAACCGGTTCGATTGGAACACTTGCCGGGTCGACAATGTTGATATTGCTGGATTTCAGGCCGGCCAAAATTCCAGCTTCCTTGAGCTTCTTCAACAGGCCTTCATAGAGGTCGCGGCTGGATTCAACGTCGCGCCGCATAATCGCGTATTGGATGGCATCTTCGTTCAGCTTGTAGGCTTCCTGTTTCTGTTTGCCGAACGATGCTTCCAACATCTCTTCGGATTTCAACGCCGCTTTGTACTCGGCGTGTACCGCGTCCCCCACCTTCGTTATTTCCTTGGTGATGCTGAAGTCGAGTTCATTCAGTTGCGCTTGCAGTTGGATAACGCGAGGATACGAGGTTCCATACTTGGCAGCCAGTTGTGCATATTGTGATCTGGCCTCGGCACGGGCCTTGTACAGCGCACCGAGAACACTCTCTGGGGCGATGTTGGCGATGAGTTCGGGATTCTCCGTCATCGCGATGCGATACTTCGCCTCTTTCACGATGCGATCGGCCTCGGCGGCGGAGAGTTGCTTATTGAGTTCTTCCAGTTTGTCGGTGATGATGTTGTGGGTCTCGTCGGTTCCCAGAATTCCAGTCTTCTTCTGGTAAGCGATGAGGGCCTCCTGCGCGTTTTCGGCCCGCTTTTTTAGATCATCGAGTTGCCGGGTCAGCCAGTCAGAGGTTTGGATGGTGGCTTTATATTTGGTCTGGAAGTTGTGCTCGATATAGTTGTTGGCCACGGAATTGGCCACATCGGCCGCAAGATTGGGATCCTTACTGCGAAAGTGAATGTCTATGATCTGGGTCTTGGGAACTAGTTGGACATTGAGCGACTTGTGAAACAGGTTGACCAGCTTGGCGCGTTTCCGGAGACCCAGAGTGTCAAAATCCCCTCCGGAATCGAAGAGCTCTCCTGCGAATCCTTTGTTACGCTGAAGGCCTAGCTGCTTGATGACGCTGGTGGCGATGGTGTCGCTTTGCACGATCCGTATCTGGGTCTCCAGTTTCGTGTTCATATCGATGCCCATGGGCATCACCATCTGCTCGAGGCCGAGGTCACCGGGACCCTCCAGGTCGAGTAAGAGCCGGGACGATGCCTCATAACGTTTGGGAAGAAACAAGGAAACAGCGGTGACCAACAGTACAACTGCGGCCAGACTGCCCAGGACTAGCCAGCGACGCTTCTGGAGCACCCGCCAGAATTGCACAATCGAGATCTGGTCATCGCGGGCATCAATCATGGCAGGCTGGAAATCGGCAAAGGCCAGCTTATCGATTTCGGTCTTTCGAGTCAGTGCTATTGAATGATCGTCAGTCATAAATACCTAGTTGGGGGTCACCGAACCGCAAGCTCAGTCCACCTCGGGTGGTTAGAATTTTGTCGGACCTCAGAGCGGTGACGATCGAGGGAGCGTTATGATCCGTGGGGTTCCAGACAGGAGATGCCGATTCATCGTGCGATCGCGCGGAAGCTCAAATCTCCGACTTCAGCGCCGGGACTGATCACCTCTGGCATCAAAGCTTTGAGCCAAAATTCGGTGTGCACCGCGATAAGATCATCAGTGCTATGAACGGCTGATGTTTCAGGTGAAATTACTGATTGCAAGGTTTGATGTGTGGCGCAAAGAGTGGCAATGCCGAGGGCCGCAATACCAGGCTCAAGATTGCGAATCCAGCCTTTTGCGGCACATCGGGCCAAGTATTCGAGAACCGGCTGGAACAATGGAACCAAGTGCTTTCGCAGGATGCTTCCTGCATCGCAGTCCGGTTCGAAAAAAGTCGAATAGAGAAGGCGAATGGTTTCCGGTTGCTGACGAACCGCTTCAACAAAGACGCTGACTATGGCGGGTATTGCTGTTCTAGGGGCCTCATTATTGTCGAGGCGGTTGCGCAACTCCTCACTGATTCGCACACGCTGAAGCCGTGATTCAACAGCCGCCCAGAACAGGTCCTTCTTCCGAGAAAAGTGCCGGAAAACAGTCAGGCTCGTTGACGCCGGCAAGCTGCGCGATCTTGAGCGTCCCGCTGGCAGTGTAACCATTGCGGGCAAAGAGTTGGCACCGCGGCTTCGAGAATGCGGTTCTCGGTACTGTCGTTCCTATTACTCAGAACAAGTGACGGATCTAGTTCTTGGCTCTTTCGCATAAGTGGGGAACACAGTGAGCAAGTGGTTCTACGTCGTGGACGTTCAATTCTACCGCGAACGCTTTGATGAATAAAACTTGATGTAACGACTGCTGATATGCCGTTCTTGTCGTGGAGCAGGAAGCCACCAAGGCTGCTCGGCGTGCCCACCATCAGAAGATCGCCGGTTTCCATAACTTCCGGCAAGGCTTCGCCCCCCTCGCTTACATCAGCGGCTTTTCGGAAGCGGTGCCTAACAAAAAGTGAGTACCTACGCGGTTCATTTGGTTGCAGATGCGATGCCAATTCAGGAATGTCAGAAATAGGTGTAGTTTGTGGGACTTACGAGGACCGTTCCAAAATGAAACCAAAAAAATGTCTCAAACCGAGATCCGAGGGGTCGAAGTCTAAGAAACGAACGAGCGAACTGCTGGTAGCGGCGGCTGACAAGATGAAACAGAAACGTGATGCCATAAGCCCTGTTACGTGTCACGCCTGGCTCGATCCGCGACGGTCGCGTCTCCGAAGATAAGGCGCGGAAGGAAACAGAGTGGTGGTTCTCAGAGACGACTCTGATTGCAGTAGCAATCTGAGACTGGTCGTGACAATCGCAAAATTGACGAAATCCTTCTTCAGCATTCCATGCGAGCGGAGCCCCCGAGTAACGACGAGGGACGGAATTCCCGCAATCTGCTGCACCAGTCAAGGCTTCAAGCAGTCGAGATGTGGCGTGAGGATCTTGGCCCGTATTCATTAGCCAAGGTAACGATCCGGGACTCCAAGTCTTTCGCCTCGCTCATCAGCGCACGCTATAGGCGCTTTCTCTATGAACGTACGCTCGCCTGCTTGCCGCGCTCAGCACCTGCGAGCAATCGCTCGACAAAGCCCCGGAATGATGTTCTTCCGTTGTACTCACGTGCCAACTCAGCCTCGCGCATGACATTCGCCAGCAGTCGAGCCAAAAACGCATGCACCAGGACCGGCTGGCTGAAGTCCCAACTTTTCTTGCTGGAATCGAACTTCGTGCCATCGATTCCGACCGGCAACGGAGTATACGCTGCAATCGGGACGGGTTGCCCATAGTCCCAAGAACCAGACACCCCTTCGCGAGGCCCCAACAAACCAACGGGAATAACTCCTTCCGTCCCCTTGATCCGAACGTAGGAGATTGCTTTGTTCTCCTCGATGATCACATGGACCATTCCGTTCGAGTCTGCTTGCGCATGAACGACGGGCACGGAATCCTTGAGCCCAAGCCAAACCAAACATACCGCGATGATGGTCAGTACCGTTTTCGTCTAAAAATCGGTTTTCATCTTGAGTCACCTCTCTTCCACAACGATAACCCTGCTGTCGAGAGAATCTATCATTCTTGCGTCTCCGGAACGTGTCTCTAAACGCCTATAGTCCGACCGAGGATTTAGTCGAAATCCCCTCCATTCTCCACCAAACCAGCGGTAGGCTTCGCGTCTTTTTCCCACTTCGCCTCTTCCGGGTGGACGCCCGCTTGGCCGCGGGCTCGGACGGGCGTTTCGGACTGCGCCGGTTTCGCGCCAAACATAAACCAAAAGCACTTTGGCACTCGCCGCGCTTTCACTCACGCCCTGCCACCCTCCTTCGCGCTCCGTTTCGTCCCTTCGCCCGTGTCGCCTTGTTTTTCCTCGCGGCCGCTCCAAGTGAAAGAAAAAACAAGCCGACACCGGCAGAAGGGAAAAAACAATGAAATTAGAAGAGATCAAGAACAAAACCAACGAGGCAGTCAGCTACCTGGTCGCAGCTTTGGAATCGGGTGAGAGTGAAGTGTTGACGCAGTATCTCAACGCGATGGCCCGCTTTCATGACTACAGCTTTGGCAACATCATGCTGATCGCTCGGCAGAAACCACAGGCAACCAACGTCGCAGGCATTCGCACATGGAACTCGCTTGGCCGCTTCGTCAAAAGAGGCGAGAAAGGCATCCTGATTCTTGCCCCGACGGTCGGCTACCGCAAGTCGCGCCAGAACGAAGTCGCGACCGAAATAGACACAGACAACACAGCGGACGAACGCAAACCGGAGCAACAACTCGTCGGCTTCCGTGCCGTGTACGTGTTTGATATTGGCCAGACCGAAGGCAAGGAATTGCCCACGCTGACCGAAGTGCAGGGCGACGTGAGCGGCTACCGCGAACGGCTTGTGAAATTCGTCGCAGCGCGAGGCGTAAACCTCAATTACTCGGAACGGATCGCACCCGCCAAAGGCTTGTCCTTTGGCGGAAAGATCACTCTGCTGTCCGGGATGGAACCCGCCGAGGAATTTTCCACGCTGGTGCATGAGATCGCTCACGAAATGCTGCATCAGGGCGAACGCCGAACCTTGACGACCAAACCTGTGCGCGAAACCGAAGCCGAGGCCGTGGCGTTTGTGGTTTGCCAAGCGGTCGGACTGGACAACGGAACCGCCGCGCAGGACTACATCCGGCTCTGGCACGGAGACGCCAAACTTCTGCAAGAAAGTCTGGAAGCCGTTCAAAACACCGCTGCCGTCATTCTCGGGGGAATTGCCCCGGAGCCGCTAGCGGTACCGGCTGCCGCCTAAACACCAAAACCACGAAACCGAAGCGCAACTTTGGGCGCACAAGTCCGACGTGTGCCCGCGACAGAAACCAACAACCTCAAAACTGAATAGGAGAAAAGGAAATGAAAAGCACAACAATGAATGGGGAATACAGAAATGTTCCCATTGCCACCCTCACCGAATCACCAACCAACCCACGCAAGCGCTTTGACGAAAAGGCTCTGGAAGAACTCGCCGCCACGTTCAAGACACAAGGCGTGTTGGAGCCGCTTCTGGTTCGGGAACTGGAGGAACGAAACTATCAGGTCGTCATCGGAGCACGGCGGTTGCGTGCTGCCAAGATCGCCGAACTAGAGGCCGTTCCGGTTCGGGTCGTGAAGTTGACCGACGCCGAGGCCATCGAGGCCCAGGTAGTCGAGAACTTGCAACGCGAGGACATTCACCCACTAGAAGAAGCCTTGGGTTTCCGGTCACTCTTGGAACTCAAGGACGGCACCTACACCGTCGCCAGCATCGCGGCCAGAGCGGGAAAGAGCGAAGCCTATGTGTACAGCAGAGTCAAACTCACTGACTTGACGCCGCCCGTTGCCGAAGCCTTCCTCAACGACAAAATCACGACGGGCCATGCTCTGCTGATTGCCAAGCTCCCGGCGGCGCAACAGCAGGAAGCCTTCGCAGCGTCCTTCCGTAGCATGTGGACGAGTGAAGGCAATACGCAAGTGCTCATCCCCGTGCGGGAATTGGCCGCGTGGATTGAGTCGAACATCTTGTTGGAACTGGACGCAGCGCCGTTCGACAAACAAGATGAAACGCTGGTTACCGGAGCCGGGTCGTGTGCCAATTGTCCGAAGCGAACCGGATTCAATAAGCTGCTTTTCAGCGATGTTCGTAAGGACTCTTGCACCGATCCACAGTGCTTCCGGGCCAAGATTGACGCGCACGTCAGCAAGGCTCTCGAAACCAAACCGACCTTGGTTCGGATTTCGTCCGCGTGGAACAGCCGAGAGGGTGCTCCGCTTGGACGCAATCACTATGTCGAATTGCAGATCAAGAAGGCAAGGACGAACGGCGAACGCGCCAAGCTGTCGGCGTTCCAGAAGCCTTGCGACAAGATGGCCGAGGCCATCGTAACCGACGGAGGCAAGCGCGGACACATCGTCAAGGTCTGTCCCGATCCAGTTTGCCGGGTGCATCGTCCTGACGCGCCGTCTCCCGAACAGGTTGAGCGGGAACGTGCAGCAGAACGCAAGCGAATCCAGAAGGAGAAGCTTGCGATCACGACGCGCCATCGGATACTGGCGACCGTGCTGCAACGGGTTTCGGCTCCGTTGAAGAAGGTGGACTTGCAAATCATCGCTCAATACTTGGTTGCACATCTGTCCTACAGCCAAGTCCCGGCCTTGGCGAAGCGGCACAAGGTAGAGGTCAAGAAGGACTCCGATTCCGTGCAAGAATTGCTGGCAAAGCAAGTCAGCACGTATGACGAGGCCGAACTTTGCAAGTTGCTTCTGGAAATCTCCCTGCTGGATTCGGCCTATCAGCGATCCAGCGCCAACGGAGACGACGTTCTTATGAGCGCCGCGAAACGCTACCGAGTGGACGCGGACAAGCTGCAAAAGACCGTGGCCGCGGAATTCACTGTCAAACTCGCCAAGAGGGAAAAACCAGTGTCAAGGGTGTGAAATAGCGCCGTTGCCTAGAACACAAAGGTGGAGCGCAAGACGCTCCACCTTTGTGTTCTCCGGATAAGAAACGCCAAGGACAAAATCACAATCCTCTGAACAATAGGGCGGAGAGGCGTTATGCTAAAATCGCTATCGAACTTCTCTGGCACTCTCCTTCACGAAATTGCTGTTGCGGCAGCCTTTGAACAAGACAAATAAAAGCTTTTCAAGGCGTAAATGCGGGATAAGCGGCAAAAGAGCAAGAGGCCAGCAAAATCGGGGGTGAGGGGTGGGTTTCGCCAACCGACGAAACGCAAGGCAAGCAAAGTGATCGTCTATCGACTGGTCAATTCCGAACATGATCCGATCAAGGCCGGCGGACGGCTGACGCGGGTTAGCAATTGCAGTAATCAAAAATACGGAAAGGGCATGTATTTTGCGTTGTCACGCGAAGACGCACTCATCTTCTCAGAGGCGCAGCATGGACACAAATACACCCACCTTTTGAAGTGCCGAATCGAAAATGCAAGTCTCGATGATTTTGTCGACTTGAGAAAGGAGCCAAATTGTATTGTTAAATCTAAATTCGGCAGCCTGCCTAAGACGGAAGGGGCACCGGCATACTGCGGGCAGCAGAAGAAGAAGGGGTTGATTTGGTCTTCAAAGCATGGCTTGGAAACCGCCGCCTGGACGGAATTGTGTCTGTATCCGGAGCACGTCTCGGACAGTGTAGTAATTGAGGATGCGGAGGAATTGGCGCCGTAGCCGACCAGCACACGTTTTCGTACAGCGGTACAGCATCCGAGATTGCCAGCGAGGTATGCGGCGAGTTCTCGTTCTAGCACTTCGATTCGTCGAGATCGCATCTTTTCGCGTGGCCAGATTGCGCGGGAGGATGATCAATTACCCACTGGGCTGCCGTCTTCCCGTACTCCGCGGCTTCAGACTCCGTTTGAAATGCCTTCTGTGGGAATTTATCCGTCGGCCACGGCAGCTGGGATCCAGTTACAACAACCCTCCGAACACGCCACTGTTTGACCTGCTCGACGAAGACGGTTATCTCTTGCGATTTATAGCTGCATTTATAGGGCGGCATCTTCGTCTTTCCTCCTATCGGCAACATTACAAGAACATCACGGCGACACGGTTGACTTCAAACGTGTCGAAAAGGATGGAGTCGATTTGATTAGGGTCACGGAGTCGTTGTCACCTTTGCCGTCGTAGTACGCATGACTCTACTCTTGCAGGGAAAAACTAACACCCAGTCCGCGTTAGGTTTCACCGCTTTCCCTTGACGGCATTATAACCAGTGAGCGTCCAAGACGATACCGATCCCGCATCCGCTCTTGAGCCGGTGGCGGAATCGAAATCGGCTGGTCGATGGCATGAAGCCGGCTCGGCTACCGGGAAGTTGTGAGTATGCTTCAGAGCGCTCATCGCGCTCCTCGCGTCAAATCCCAGAGTCCAAAACCAGCGGCCTCGGAGTCCCGATTTTGCCAATCGCAGCGATTCGGGTCCACCTCAGATGATGTAAACGCGTATATGGCCCCGAGTCCGTCAACGCGCTTGCCTAAAAAAAACCCACTCGGCTCCCAACCAGCGGGAAACTTTTCCTGCCACTCTGGGTTCTAACCGTTCAAATGCCTTGCCAGCCGCCGCCTCCAGCCCAGTGTGCCCCGGCACCTTGAATTCGGGAGAGAGAGCGGAGGCCGCAGTTCAGGAGGTGGCTCGTGGTTAGGGTTCGGGTAGAGGCCACCCAGGAAGAAATCGCTCTCATAACCCAGGCCGCCCGGAAACTGGGCCTCACTGCATCCCAATTCATTACACGTGCAGCTACGAGCCTCCGCAGCAAGCAGAAGTTGCAAAAAACCACAGGTCGTAGTAACTCATCTCTTAGAAAGACGAGGCTGCCACGTCGAAAACGGAAGTCTTCATAGATATAGGACTGTCGTATCGGCTACAATCCAATGTCGTGATTCTCGGGATGCATTTGCAGTCCATTTACAGCAAGGTGAATCGTTCTATAATCCGCGCAACAAGCCAGCGCAGGAGGGGGAAATGAAGAGACCCAAGCGCAAGATGTCCCCAGGCGTCTCACGAGCCCGACGGCCCAAGACCGGAAACAACAAGGGGATGTTGATTCTGCTTAACGAAGAGGAAAAGACCAGCATCGAGAAGGCGGCTGCGAAAGAAGGAGTCAGTATGAGCCGTTTCATTGTGGAGCGCGCCTTGAACGCAGCCAAGCGCGTCCTGTCCCAATCTGCCTAAGGTATGCACTTCGCGACAAATGGTTCTGACCCTTCCCTGATCGACCCGATCCAAGGTCATCCCAAAGGCTTCGATTTCTTGAACTGACACCGAAACATTCCCCACACCCCAGGGTTTAAGTGGAATTATAGATATATATGTACAACCAATTGACGGTTGGCGTAGTCATATATCTAAATGGCTTGATGGAAGGCCCTGCGGAGGTTTGCGATGGCTGAGAGTTCAAATCCGACGATAACAGAAGCAAAAGCGCGGCAAATGAACAGGTTCCTGAAAAAAGGTGTGCTGACATTCGGTGCCTGTTTAGCTCTGGCGGATGAGGTTTTCGCCCAGCAAGGCGGCGGTTCTCCCTGGACCCAGGCCGTTCAGGCGCTACAAGCGGCCTTTACTGGGCCAATCGCGACCGGGTTGGCCCTGGTTGCCATCGTCGTAGGCGGATTGATGTTCGCCTTCGGAGAAGGCGCAGCCAAGCGAACCTTGGCCGGAGTGATCTTCGGCGTGGGCATGGCTGTGGGAGCCGTGAACTTCATGTCTTGGCTGTTTCCGTGATCGGAGCAGTCCACCCGGCTTTGCGAGGAAATAATGGAACGTAGACGCAATCCCGTATTCCGTGCGCTCAACGCTCCTCTCACGCTCATGGGAGCAGAGAGGAAGCTGTTCTTCCTTGCCCTAGTCATGGGTGCAGCCGTATTCAACCTGCTGCACACGTTTCTTGGCGGAGTCTTGATGTTCTCGCTCTTGTACTGGTTCGCACGCTGGGCCACTAAAACCGATCCCGAGATTCTCCGCCTTCTGCTTAATTCGTCGAAGACCCGTAGCCAATACGATCCGATGAAATTTGCCCCGGTGCCGGTCCGGAAGGTGCGCCATGTTTAGGCTGGCTACGGCCCTGAAAGGCTATCGCGAGGCGGGATCGCTCAACGACCAAATCAACCTGTTTGGCTTCGTGGACGACCACACATTCCTGACCAAGAACGGGGACGCGGGGATGGTCCTGGCGGTGAAGGGAGTGGACTACGAATGCCTCGCCAGCAGCGAAATTGACAATTACACCAAACGGCTGGAGTCGGCATTCAAGATTCTGGACGGTAAATGCCGCATCTATCAGTACCTCTTCAAAGGCAGCAACCCAGCCATTCCGAGCAAGGGCCACGAGAATCCGATCGTAAACGCGGCGATTGAGAACCGAATCGCGTATCTCAAACGCAAAGCACAAAGCCTGTATGGACTGACGATCTACTTCGTCATCCTGCTGGAAAACCCTCCGGCTAAGAGGACGGTCTCCCGCATCCTGACGACCGTCAACTCCGACCCGAAGCGCTCCATGACTGAACTCAAGGCGCTTCTCTCCACTGAAAAGCAAGTTGCTCTGGTCGGCGATGAGATGCAAGCTGCCCAGGCGATGCTTGCGCAAAAGGTTTCCAGCTTCATCCTGCAAGTGAATGATTTCCTGCCCGTTGAACTCCTCGACAAGCAGCAGGCGTTCCGCTTTCTAAAACAGATCCTCAACTTCGCGCCGCACAAACTCGAATCCGCACGGCTCAAACACGATACGTTCCTTGACTACTACCTCTCCGAATCCCACATCGAATGCCATCGCGGATTTCTGCGCGTGGACGACTACTACGTACGCGTGATGACGCTCAAGGAACCTTCGGCGCAGAGCCTTCCTCTGATTTTCCAGAAGCTCTTGGAAGTCCAGGCCAATTTCTTTGTTGCAACGGAATGGCGGAAAGAAGAGCCGGACAAGACCCGCAGCCGGATTCACTCGCGCAGACGCCACTTTCACAATACGAAGCAGTCTTTCGTGAGCTATCTGAATACGTCGGACGCCGGGCCAGCAGCCCAGGACATTCTCATCGACGATTCCAAGGAAGCCCAAATCCACAGTCTCGGAGAAGCCCTCAAGGAATTGGAAGTGAAGGGCAACTACTTCGGTGAATTCTCACTGACCGTGGTGGTTTACGACGTTGACCTGGGGAAGGTCCAAGCAGCCTGTGCGGAGTTTTATAAGGTTTTCAGCGTCCATGACGCCCAGCTCTACGAGGAGCGCTACAACCTGCTCAACGCTTATCTCGCAACTGTGCCCGGCAATACGGCTTTCAACTTACGCCGATTGCTCGTCACGAACGCGAATTACGCGGACTATTCGTTCCTGTTTACGCTGCACAGCGGCGACCGGGAAAACCCGCACCTGAAGCAGGAATACCTCGCCGTTCTTGAAACCAGCCATCACACACCCTATTTCTTAAATTTGCATTATCGCGATGTAGCCCACACCGTCATTCTCGGCCGTACAGGATCGGGCAAATCTTTTCTGCTGAATTTTCTCATCACCAACCTACAGAAATACGAGCCTTACACTTTCATTTTTGACTTGGGAGGAAGCTTTGGAAGTCTCACGCAACTCTTCGGCGGATCCTACCTGAAGGTGGGCATCGAATCGCGCGATTTCAAGATCAATCCTTTCGCGCTAACGCCATCGAAACGCAACCTCGACTTTCTGACGATCTTCGTTCGGGTTCTCGCGGAATCACAGGGCGAGGCCCTCAGTGGCAACCAAGAGCGTGAGCTGTACGAACAGGTTCAGAACCTTTACGAGCTCGACGACCCGACTCTTCATACTCTCGGTACGCTGGGAAACACTCTTCGCCGCGATCTGGACACCCGCCTTTACAAATGGAAACAGGGCGGCCAGTTCGGATTCCTCTTCGACAACGCTGAGGACACCGTTAGCTTCTCCCGTTTCCAGTGTCTCGACTTCCAGGGAATGCGGGAATACCCGCAGGTGTTGGAGCCACTGCTCTTCTATGTGCTGCACCGGGCGGACGCCATTATTCGTGATCCGCAGATCAGCCACATCTTCAAAGCGTTCTTCATCGACGAGGCGTGGGTGTTCCTGAAGAATCCCAGCATCCGGGCTTACATCGTCGAGGCCCTCAAAACGTGGCGAAAGCACAACGCAGCGCTCGTGCTCTCGACACAATCACTCGATGAACTGCGGAAGTCCGACATCCTAGACGTGATTCTCGAAAGTTGCGTCACCAAGATTTTTCTAGCCAACCCCGAGATGGACCGGGAGCTTTACCAGCAGCACTTCCACCTCAACGACCATGAGATCGAGCTCATTGCCGGCCTCGTCCCGAAGCAGCAGATGCTCATCAAGACGCCCGATAAGTCGAAAGTGGCCAACCTCAACGTCGATGCCAAAAGCTATTGGCTTTACACCAATGACCCGTTCGACAACCGGAAGCGTGACGAAGCATTCGCAGCCTACGGTTTCGAGAAAGGTCTGGAGGTTCTCGCCGGAGTTCATCCGGCTTCAACCGATGCAAGAAAAGATTCCTCTGGAGGTTCGTTATGAAACTGCTCGCTTGCCGTGCTGTGTTGCTGATCGTTTGTCTATGTCCGTTCTCGCTCGTTCACGCCGACAACGGCGCGCGAGTCGTGAAATATTCCCAGACCGACATCATTCCGATTCGCGCCAAGGTCCGCTTCTCGACTCTGATCGTCCTGCCAGCAGATGAGGAAATCTTGGACTTCACAACTGGTGACAAAGAGTTCTGGATCATCAACGGCGCTCACAATCTTTGCTATTTGCACCCCGCCCAAGTGGGAATACGCAGCAATCTCAACTTGGTCACGGCTAGTGGGCACCTTTATTCGTTCTTGCTGACCGAGATAAGCAAGCAACCGGGAAGCGAACCCGACCTAAAGGTATTCGTCACGCCCAGTGACGGCCCAGGGCTTGCCGGAAACATCGTGCCATCAAAGTACGTCCGCGCCAGCGAAGTTGAAGCCTACAAGAGTGAGGTGTCCGACCTTCGTAGCCAGCTAGCCGAACAGAAAAGACGCACTCTCGATCAGATGACATCGCAGATTTCTGCCTACAAGCAGAACTATCCCACGAAACTCCAATTCGATTACGACCTCGACAAAAAGACCCGGCTCGCACCCTTTCTTGTTTCCGAGATTTACCACGACGATAGCTTTACCTACATCAAGTCCGCTGCCAGCGAGAGACCCGCGATCTACGAGATGAAAGACGGCAAACCCAACCTCGTCAATTTCGATCTCGAAAACGGTGTCTACATCGTCCCGAAGATCGTTGACAGCGGCTATTTGGTCGTCGGCAAGAAACGGGTCACTTTCAACCGCCGATCAACAGCACAGGCCCGAGCGAGCGAGTGAGGATTTTATGGAACAGGCAATCAAAGACAAGGCTCCAAAGCCAGCAGGACTCGTGCCCAAGAATCTGCAAGCTTTTCTCTTAGTCGGACTCGCCCTGCTCATGGTTCTCGTCATGGCCCTCACCGGCCACAAGAGGCCCGCGCCTCCAACGAATCCACAGACATCACCCGAGCAGAACATCCTGCCCGTGAATGCCGACAAAGTTACAGATTTTCAAAAAACGATTGAACAAGCGCAGCGTGAATCCGCACCGCAGGCTGAGGAAGCATTGCTTCAGCGACAGAGACAATTGGCAGCGCAGGGGATGGGATCGGCCCAGCCATTTCCATCGACGCCCTATGGAACCCCGATCACCTCTGCTTATCCCAACGGCGCGTACCCGCCAGGTGCCTACGTGACCGGCTCTCCTCAGCCTGCGGAGGGGTCAACCGACCCGATTAAGGATGAACAGAAAAAGCGCGCGTATATGTCGCTGTTCTCCGATAACGTGGCACTGACTTACCGGAAGGAGTTACGCACTCCAGAGGCGAACCGTACTCCGTCTGTTCTTCCAACGCAGGATCAGCTCGCAGATCAGGCAAGTGCAGAGCTTGCACACGGACAGGAAATCTTGGCCGAGGCACAAAAGGCAGGCTTCTTGCTACCACAGGGCAGTAGCGCAACCCCGAACGCGGCAACGAGTCAGAACGCCGGAGATTCGGCGGGGAAGCGAAGCGATCCACAAGCGTCCGATCCCAAAGCCCCAGACCCGACCGTTGCTTACCAGTCCTCTGATGGCAGGAAGTACGTGGTATTTGAAGGAACCGTTCTTGAAGCAGTGCTCATCAACCGGCTGGACGGCACTTTTTCTGGCCCAGTTGATTGCCTGCTCTCGACAAACGTCTATTCGCACGACCGTCAGCACGTGCTCATTCCGGCAGGCAGCAAGATCCTTGGTGAGGCCAAGAAGGTGGACACGTTCGGACAGGGACGGCTTGCCGTCACTTTTCATCGGCTAATCATGCCTGACGGATTTTCCGTCGACCTTGACCAGTTCAAGGGCTTGGATCAGGCGGGAGCCACGGCCCTCAAAGACAAAGTCAACAACCATTACGTGAAGATCTTCGGCGCGTCTCTGGCTCTCGGAGTTCTGGGCGGCGTCGCCCAGATCGGCACAGGCAGCGCCTTGACCTCAACCGGCACGGAGCGGATTCAGGAAGGTTTCGGCGTCGGCATGGCCAGCGCCGGAGAAGATGTCCTCGACCGCTTCTTGAACATCTTGCCAACCGTCACCATACGCGAAGGTACACGAGTAAAGGTGTACCTCTCGAACGACCTTCTGCTCCCGGAGTATTCTGCGCACAATATGCCGTCCAATCTGTAAACCGGGAGATAAGTATGTCCGTTGACAAAAAGTCGTCGAACCGAATGAGGCAGGTTTACTGCTACGCAGCGCTGCTTTTGCTTCTGCTCACTGCCGCCTGCCGAAAGACAAAGAACTTCAGTTGGCAGCAGGTTTATCGAACCGTGAGCTGCGAACCGAGGACGCCACAGGCTAAGGCGCAGGTCGGGGAATGCCCGAAGCTTGCCGATCTTCAGCACCCAACACCCGACGAGGTCCGTGAATACGTGGACTACATGAACCGAAGAGACGCAATCGAAGGAACAGTTGATTCCCGCGGGCTTGAGGGTCCGGGATGTCTGCAATGGCGGTTCGATGCCGCCACTGGTCGGCCAACCGTGACCACAACTGGCAAGAAGGAGGGCTGCTCCAATCTTCAGCAGCTTCAGAACTACAAGGTTCCATAATTCGAAAGGAGACGCAATGAAGAAGTTCTTGACCATCACGTTAATTGTGCTCGGATTGGCCGCAATGCCCGGACGGGCAAACGCCCAGTTTGGCTCCGGCATTGTTTACGATCCCACGAACTTCCACCAAGCCCTGCTTCGGTACGCCCAACTCATCGCCCAGTTGAACCAGTTGCGCGCCACCTATATGCAGATTGTCAACGCCTACCAACTCGCCCAGCGCATGTCGCAGGGCCTTCCCAACATGCAGACCCGCTATGCCACGACGTGGTCGCCTTGGGGATATGGCAGCGCCCAAAACACTTACGGAAACACAGGATCGTGGATCAGCGGAGTGAACTCCGGAGATCTTTCGACCATTCTTAACGGGTTCCAGCAAGCCACAAGTACACTGTCGCTCTACACCCCGGCTCTGCTTTCTGCGATGCCCGCGGGCGAAGCACGGCGAATCCAGTCCGACATTGCCACCATTCAACTGATCGATGGAGCCGCCCAGAACGCGATGGCCACGATTGGCGGTATCCGTACCCGTTCACTTCAAACCACCAACGCCATCGGCAACATTCAATACGATTCGTTGTCCGACGA
This sequence comes from uncultured Acidobacteriota bacterium, assembly GCA_963696635.1. GTDB lineage: Bacteria > Acidobacteriota > Terriglobia > Terriglobales > Acidobacteriaceae > JABDBE01. The sequence continues at coordinate 17,471 of CAVOKX010000008.1, read as the reverse complement.
TCCCAACCTGAACAGCGAAGTTCAGGTCCTGAACAAGGTCAACGCCACCAACGTTCTGTCGCTGCAGAACGCTCAGGACACCAACAAACTGCTCGTTGCCATCCTTGAGCAGCAGACCATCCTCTCGAAACAACTTCGCGATTCTGCCACCAACATCGCGAATGCCGACATCGACCGCCGCCAGAACAGCGCGAACCTGAACCAACAGCTGACCGGCAGCATCGGGCAATCACTCAACAGCTACACGCTGCCATAGGCCCGGTAAATGGGAAGGAAGGGAGCATCGGTATGGGCCAGCTGAGCACGATCACCAACTACATCACGCAGCTGCTCACCCAGCACGTCGGCCAGTTCGCTTACCTTGGCCAGAGCATGTTCCTTTCCTTTGCCACCATCATGATCGTCTGGTTTGGCGCCAAGGCGGCGCTCGGTTCTGCCGACCGGAGCGCCGGTTTCCACTTCGGAAATTTCGCCAGCCTCATCATGATGATCGCCTTTGGTTATGCCATGACCCAGTATTACGACAAGCCAATACCGGGGTTCGGCAGAAGTTTCTATCACCTCATCATTGACCAGACCGAGTACCTCAGCAATCTGCTCGCCGGGACCCAACTGCAGAACGCCTCAAACGCAATTGCCAATTATCAGCGACAGATTCAGTCTCCGGGGCTGACCGACATCTCCGGCAGCATCGCCTACATCCTCGATGAGGCCATCCTCGCTTTATGGCAGGCGGTCGCCATCATCATCACCGCCTATGGCTTTGTCGCACAGGCGATCTGCATCCTCGTAGGCCCTATTTTCATCCCGTTCTTCATCGTTCCCAAGCTCGAATGGCTCTTCTGGGGATGGCTGAAATGCTTCATGCAATACGCCTTCTATCAGGTCATAGCCGCCGCCACCATGTTCGTCATGGGCAACCTAGTGATCTACGTGCTGACCCAGCCACCATTTCTGCCCGTCCCTGATCCATTGAGTCTGCTGACACTTCTGATCGTGGTTTTCCTTGGGGGGATCTATGCCCTGCTGAAAGTTCCGGCTTTGACCAGCCATATCTTCAGCGGCATGTCCGGGCTCAATTCGGGAGCCATCGTGGAGTATTTCCTGCCATGAAGGACACTGAATTCAACGAAGCGAAGCAGCTCTACCTAGAGAAGTACGGCGACGCCATTGTCACCAACAACTACCTCAAGATCGCCGTCGCACTGCTATGCCTCGCCGCACTCGGGCTGGTCTTCCTCAACGTCAGAACGATCCGCACGTTTCAAAACTTCCGGCCTCTGGTCATCCGCATTGATGACCTTGGACGCGCCCAAGCTGTCGATTACAAGAGTTTGGAATACCATCCCGGAGACCGCGAGGCCAAGTATTTTCTCTCGCAATTCTGCAGCCTCTACTACCGGCGCAACCGCTACACCATTCACGACGACTTCACGAAAGCCCTCTATTTTCTCGACGGCAAGGTCGCCAACGACATCATGGAGCAGTACCGGAAAGACGACACGATCAATGCTTTTCTAAACAATCCTTCGTCTCCGGAAGTGGACATTGACGTTGAAAAAGTGGCCTTGCAGCCGATGCAGGCACCGCCCTATCGGGCATCCGTGGACTTCTACCGTGTCGAATATGCCCCTGCGGACCACTCGATTCTGAAGAAGACGCTTTACACGGCGAACTTCATTTTCGTGTTCAAGGACGACGTGCCCAGCGAGCTGATACCGATCAATCCGCTCGGCCTGACGATCACCTATTTCCGCCAGGACCAGGCGTTCACGAATGAGGTGCAGCGATGATTGCCAATGCTTTGTTCGCATCCACCGGCCTCACTTTGGGTCTGCTTTTCTTCCTCGGGAACGAATTGCGCTTCCTCATTCCCTACCGCGCGCTACTCGTCCACGAGTACGGAATGGCAATTCTGATCTTCATTGCCGTTCTGTTTGTGAACCTCACAGGCGCAGTGTTCACCTTTGGGCGCCGGTTCTTCCTGAAAGACACTGGCCGCAAACTCGCCCACTTCGACCGCGAACTGAACGCCGGACGCACGCCGATGCCGCCCCATCTTCACCGCGAGGAGCTGAGCTAATGTCCCGCTATGATCGCGACGAAAGTCCCGACGAAATCCGCGATTCGAGCCCTCGCCGACCGGCGGAGCAGAATAGCGGACGAGGAAGCCTCCGATGCCAGAGGCCAGGGCGGAGGCAGTGGAACGTCGGACAGCCAGGCTGGTCCGCGCGAGATTCGTCTGCGAGCATCCGCTCCTTCGCCTGGAATCAAGAGCCGCGAGAAACGAATCCGACGCGGACGCGAACGCACCTACGATATTCGGGATTCCGAGGTCCAAACCCTGGCCGATATTGGGACCTTCCGAGCAATCAAGCCCGAAGACCTGGTCCAGTACCGCTACGACGGCGACGCCAGCCGAGGCGCGTGCCGACCTGAAACATCTCGTCGACAGGGGCTCGTCCACCGGCGCACGACCTACCCTAACCGCGACGTCTACGTGACCTCACCCGCAAGGGCCGTCGCTTTATCGAACACAATCGGCCTGAGAATGCGCATCCCGCCAGTTCTTCTATCACGGGTTCGTTAAGCGGCGGGAAGCCCGCCACGACGCCGCAATCTATCGGCTCTACCAGCGCGAAACGCGAAAGAATCACAGGCGGGAGGCAGAGTCAACCGCGTGATTCTGGATTTCGAACTGAAGCGATCCGTCAATCGGGAACTCGCTACGATCCACTCGCTACCCTGCCGAAGAGCAGGCGAACGCAAACAGGAGATCGCCGAAGCGCATGGCCTGACGGTCGTCAACGACAAAATTCCACTTCCCGACCTCCGCCTGGAATACGAAGACCCCGACCAACAATCAGGCCAAAGTCGACCTTGAACTCGTCACTGGCGACTACCGCCAGAGCCAGACCGCCGAAAGCCCGCGCTGGATTCACCATTTACGCGCTTCGCTGAAGACGCCGTGCGGCTCCGTCCCGCCATGGCGGATCCCGAAATCATGCAGGACATTCTCTCCTTATGAGCATTCGTGCCGAACACCTGCAGGCCATCGAGCGCTCGGTTACAACGAACCGAAGCGCGCTTCCTCTACCTCGTCGCCACCCATTCCGGCTACTTCACCCAGCAGCAGTTCTTCCGATTTGCCAGGGTCAATCCGAAGGGCTGGGCCGCCGCCTTCACCACTAAAGCTCTCGAACATGGGCCACATCCGCAATGCCAGACTTACGCCCGTCACACCCTGATCTACAACCTCTTCGCACGCCCCATTCTATGGAGCCATCGACAAGGACAATCTTCGCAACCGCCGCCGCCTTTCCAACGAACTCATCCGCACCCGGCTGCTGATTCTGGACTTTGTCCTGGCACATCCCGACCTCGACTATCTTGAAACCGAAGACGAAAAAGTCCGTTACTTCCACGAGGAGCTTGGCTTTCCTCATACACTTCTGCCTCGCCGGACCTACAAGGGAACGAAGTCACGAATCTCACACAGATCGGTATTTCGTGGACCGCTTTCCCATTTTCCTGGGCCGTCCGAACCAGGTTCTCGATCATTCTGTCCCACGGTTCGTCTACTGCGACTCTGCCGGGAACAGCCTCCTAAGCTTCGTCACCCACCTCGAAAACTACCAGGACTTTCCTCCGCCGCATGCATGCGTTCGAGTTCGTCTACGCTGCTCCCGAGCTGGAAAATTCCATCGGGCTGAAGGGTTCTTCACCCGTCTGTTGGGCCCTGCCCCGCGCGTTGACACGCAGCAGCTCGTCCGCTATTTCACCATTCGCCAGCTCTGGGAGAGCGGCCAGACACAGCCAGCTCACGCGCGCGGATCGTGACTTATTGCGCGACGGAGATCAGCGCTACCAAGACCAATTGTTCGACCACGCGTACCGGGAATGGATCGACCAGAGAACTCTCCCCAGCCCAGGTTCAATACCCTCGTCAACCCTGGTTCAGAAGCGACAGAAGATGGCCTTCAAGACCCATCTTCTGCCCGAGCCATACGACATTTCTGGAACACGTTTCCATCAACAAGAACCGGCGCGGAAGTGGAACCATCCCCGGAAACGCTCATTCCACCAACGGTTCCGCTCCAAGTTCCAGTTCCAGAACGACACAAACACTTGAAACTTCAGGAACAAACCCATGAACACCAACAGCAATGCGGACGCGGGAAAAAACATTTTGTGGCCGGGAGCGACCCCATTTTTGGCGCGCGTTATCGCACCAAAACCCCTTCGGGCTGCGGGGGTCGCTCCCGGCCACAGTGTGTTCGCCGCGTTCGGGCGAACCTCCAAGTCATGCCGCGTCCGCAGATTCTTGCCAATTCCTGTCCGAGCAGACCGTCGGTGCTCACATGCGCAACCCAGGTCCAACCAAGGAGAAGTCCATGCCTCTACTAAAACCACCTGAACCGCCATCACCAAGCGCAAGTACTACCTCCGTATCGAGGAGCCCCTCGCGCAGACCATGGAACGCTATGCCGAGTTTCTCGGCACTACCAGCCATCGACCATGTCGTCACCGAGGCACTCCAGTTCATCTTCAAACGCGACAACCAGTTCAAATCCTGGCTGGAGCAGAACCCGGAACCAACTCCGAAGTCAGCCAAGTCAAAGGCCGGCTCCAAGAACACAGCCCCTAATGGGGGTGCCCAATGATCCAGCGTGCGCTTGCCTCCAAGGGCATCGTTGCCTACGTCCTAGCCTGTGCCACCGGAATCACCCTTTACTTCCGCTGGCCCTTTCCCGAAAACGACCTCATGCTGCACTTGATCTCAATCCGTGCTCCCTTGATCTACGCGGGCTTCAAGTACAGCTATACCTTGTTCTTGTTCACCACTCCCTACATTGCCTACTCGCTTGTTCTATCTGGCCTCTACGTCTTCGCTTTTCGGCCTACCCGCAAAATAAAACCCATGCCCCTGCCTGCCTACCCCGACCCCAGCAGGCGCGACGAACTCTTCCTAGTGCTCGGAGAAGTCCACGACCCGAGAAAACCCGTGGCCGCCGAGCAGCCCTATTGGCTAACTGTCCCCGAGCGCGGACTCTTCACCGGCATTGCGATCTTCGGTGCAATCGGCACTGGCAAGACTAGCGGTTGCATGTATCCCTACGCCGAGCAGCTCATTCCTACCGGGCCGACGATCCCGACAAGCGCATCGGCGGCCTCGTGCTGGAGGTCAAGGGCGACTTCTGCCACAAAGTCAAAGGCATCCTCAAGCGGCACGATAGGGAAGCCGATTACGTCGAGGTCAACCTGAACGCGGACTATCGCTACAACCCCCTATACAACGACCTCGACGCTTACGCGCTCGCGTACAACATCGCATCGCTCCTTAACAATCTCTTCGGTAAGGGCAAGGAACCCTTCTGGCAGCAGGCCTACACCAACCTCGTCAAGTTCATCATCCAGCTTCACAAGGTCGCCTACGACTACGTGACCCTGTTTGACGTTTACGAATGCGCCATCAACCCCGAACTGCTCGAAACCCGAATTCAGGAAGCCGAGCGCCAACTGAAAGGCTGTCACTACTTAGTCCTAGCCGACGCCGACTTTCGCGCTCATCCCGAGTTCGAACGATTTCGACTTTGCTGTCCATGAACCCGGCAAGAGCCACAAGGCGCCGCAATCGCCCGCTTTAGAAGAAGCCCTGAAGGCCGCCGAACTCAAATACGAACCCCACTTCGAGCCACCCTCGCAAGGTCCCGACTCCCTGAAGTTCGAAGTCCTTGAGGGCGTGAAACGCTGGTTCTACAACGACTGGCGGCGCATCGAGAACAAGCTGCGCACCTCCATTGTTGAAGGCATCTCCGTATTTCTGTCCTTGTTCGACGACAACCCGATGGTCAAACGAACCTTCTGTCCGCCGAAGGAATGTTACGACCCCAAACTCAACGCCGACGGCAAGTACGGGCGACCGTTGCCTCCGTTCCACCGAACTGATCGAAGCCGGCAAGGTCTGCGCTCTCAACTTCCCAGTCGCGCTCAATCCCGGTCTGGCCAAGGCCATCGGCGTCATGATGAAGCTTGACTTCCAACGGGCTGTGGTAAACCGTATCCCGAAGATCGAAGCCAACCCGAAACAGTATTTCCGGCAGGTGTTTTTCATCTGCGACGAGTACCAGCACTTCGCCACAGTCGGGGAGAACGATCCCACCGGCGACGAGAAATTCTTTGCCCTCTCCCGCCAGCCCAAGTGCATTCCCATCGTTGCCACGCAAAGCATCAGTTCGCTGCGCTCGACCTTGCCCGGCGAGACCTGGCGCACGCTCATGCAAACTTTCCGAACGAAGATCTTCCTGGCCCTATCCGACGAGTTCTCGGCCAAGATCGCCAGCGAACTCTGCGGCAGGGAGGACCAATGGAAGGTGAACTACAACATCTCCGAAAGTGGACACGACGCCCGCGTGAGCCTGTGGACCGGCAAGGCCATCGCGCACAGAGCCAACGTCACTACGTCCAAGAGCTACAACACCCTCAGCGACTTCCGCTTCGACTTCAAGACCTTTACCGAGTTGAAGAACGCACAGTGCGTAACGCTCGCCTATGACGGACTAAATCCTTTACCGCCGACCTTCATGTACCTGAAGCCCTACTACAACGACGTGAACAAATCGTACTTCCGCCAGTTGGCCGATGGAGAACTCTAATGAATGGCTTCGAATTGATCTTGCCTTTTCTTCGACCCATTCAGCACCTGATTCTCGATCCCGAAATCAGCGAGATCATGGTCAACGGGCCGGAACACGTGTTCATTGAACGCGCAGGGCGAGTCGAGGGAATCCACGGCCTGACGCTCAGCCCGAAGTCTCTCGAAGTTGCCGTCAGAAATATCGCGCGCCGCTTGGGCGATGACATCTCGGAAGAAAAGCCAGTCCTCGACTCGCGCTTGCCGGATGGCAGCCGGGTTGCCGCTGTCATCCCGCCCTGTAGCTTGCACGGCGTCACGCTTACCATCCGCAAATTCAATGCAAAGCACTTCGGGATCAAAGACCTGATCCGGGTTGGCACCATCACCGACGAACTTGCAGCCATTCTCGAAACAGCAGTCGTAAGCCGTCAAAACATTCTTATCTCGGGTGGAACTGGCACGGGCAAAACGACTCTGCTGACCATACTGGCGCAATTTATTCCCGCACATCAGCGCATTCTCATCATCGAAGACACCGCGGAAATTCAGATCAGTGCCCCCAACCTTGTCCGCTTCGAAGCGCGAGTCGCACAGAACGGATTTCCCGCAGTGACCATCCGTGAACTGCTTAAAGCGAGCCTCCGTCATCGTCCAGATCGAATTCTGCTCGGAGAGATTCGGGGAGCGGAAGCGTTTGACCTGTTACAGCTTCTCAATACGGGGCATTCGGGAACGCTCTCGACAGTGCACGCCAACTCCGCCCTACAGGCCATCAATCGTTTCACCAGTTGCGTCCTGCAAAGCAATGTCGAGCTACCTTATCGGGCAATTAAAAGCAACATCGCCGACTCCCTGAACTTGCTCGTTCACATCGAACGGCGACCCGGAACTCGATTCGTCTCCGAGGTGCGGGAGATCGCCGGATACAACTCCGACATCGACCGCTACGAACTCAAGCAGCTCTTTGCGCGAGAGGAGGATGAGGAATGACAACGCGAATACCAGGTCTTCTCGCCCGTTGGGCGCTCATCACTGCGTCAATCGCCGCCCTGCTGTTCTTGTCCGCAGGGACCGTCCGCATCGCCTCCGTACGGAACTATCTTGTCGCATTCTCATTTCTGCTACTGGTTACGATGCTCACCGTAGACTCCAGCTTGGCTCAAGAGCGCGCCAAGCCTAGAGAGCCAGGCACCGACGATTCACGAATCACCACTGGTCTACTCTTCCTGCTCACGTTGACCGTTGCCGGCTTCTCCGTAGGTCACCTAGGCTCGGGCTTCTGTCCCCACGTATACATCCGCAACGCCGCTCTTGCTGTATTCATGCTCAGTGGCACCCTCCAAGCATGGGCCATGATCGTCAATCCTTTCTTCTCCCCACTGGTACGCATTCAGAAAGAACGAGGTCACCATCTCATCGCTAGAGGCCCTTACCGACTCATGCGACATCCCGGCTACCTAGCTATGTGCATTTCTGTGCCGAGCACTGCTCTCGCGGTTGGATCGTGGGCTGCGCTGATTCCTTCCTCCGGCTTCATCTTGGTGATACTCCGCAGAGCTCGCTTGGAAGATGACTACCTCAGAACGAACCTCCCCGGTTATGTCGATTATGCGAATCGTGTCCAGCTCGGACCAATCGCGCAACGCGGACGCGGAAGGAGAACTCATGTCTGAGCTACAACGTAAGCCGCCTTCGCCCGCCGATCCCGCCAGCAGGGATTTTGAGCCACTTCTCGACAGCGAGGAGGCAGCGGCGCTCTTGAAGATACACCCAAAGACGCTGCAAAAACTCGCCCGCAGCGGTGAAGTTGATGCGATTCAGATCGGTAAGCTCTGGCGCTTTCGCACTTCGGCGTTGAACCGTTGGCTGGAGAAAATCGCGAGTTAATTTTATGTGCCTAAGGCGAAAAAATAGCGAACAGCGGCCTGATTTGCGCTATGATGGTTCTCGCCAGTCTGTGTCGTTCAAACATGGAGGATTTTGAATGTTTGGACGGACGCGATTTCAGCAGGGATCTCTTCAACGCGAACAACGCAAGAAGGGACCTGAAGTTTGGATCTTCCGTTGGTATCAATTGATGCCCAACGGAAAGCGGAAACGACAATATTGCGTAATTGGCACTGTTGAGCGGTATCCAACAGAATCGGCAGCACAGGCGGCTGCTGCTGCATTGCGCTTAGAGATTAATGTCGAGGCACCTCGAATCGTATGGAAGCCTGTATCGATCGGGAACCTCATAACCCACTTCGAAGAGAAGGAACTGAATCTTGAATCGAGTGATCCAGATGAGCAAGAAAAAGCCTACTCAACCAAGCAGGGCTACAGAATTTATCTGGAGAAGTGGATACGACCTCGCTGGGGACTCCTTGGGATTAAGGATGTCCGCACGGTGGCCGTTGAGGGTTGGCTGAAAACGCTAACTCTTCAAGACGGCAGCAAGATGGCAAGAGGGACCAAGGCGAAGATCAGGAACATCATGCACGCTGTGTTCAATCACGCGATCCGGTACGAATGGCTTCCGCAGAATGCGAATCCAATCAGCAAAGTCCGGCAGAGCGCGAAACGGGAACGCATCCCCGATGTGCTTGAGGTTTCTGAATTCCAAGCCTTGCTCCAAGAGCTTTCTTTTCGCGAGAGGACGCTGGTGGCGCTGGATGGAATTACCGGGTTGCGACGCGGCGAGCTGATCGGTCTCAAGTGGAGTGACATTGATTTTGAAAACCTCCAAATCAATGTCATCCGGTCGGTGGTGCATCAGGTAGTTGGAAACTGCAAGACTGAGGCATCGCAGAAACCGGTTCCGCTGGAGGCTTCGGTCGCCGAAGAGCTTTGGCTGTGGAAGCAAAGCTCGCCCTACAATAGGCCCGACGACTGGGTGTTCGCTAGTCCGTGGACCAAGGGCAAACAGCCGCTGTGGCCTGATAGTCTCCTGAAGCGCTGGATTCAACCAGCGGCGAAGCGTGTTGGAATCACGAAGAAGGTGGGATGGCACACATTCCGCCACACATATTCCACGCTGCTTCGCGCCAACGGTGAAGATGTCAAGGTCGTACAGGAGCTGTTGCGTCACGCCAACAGCAAGATCACGATGGACGTTTACACTCAGGCACTCTCACCGGCCAAGCGCGATGCGCAGGACCGGGTAGCTAGAATCATCCTTCCTAAGAAGGTTGTGAGTGCTGTCGGCTTATCGGACAGTTTTGGACAGTTGCGCCCAAGACTGAATTCCGACAAGTGACTGAAAAGAATGGCGGGGACGACGGGACTCGAACCCGCGGCCTCTGCCGTGACAGGGCAGCGTTCTAACCAACTGAACTACGTCCCCACTCGCCAAATCAACGATATGCAGAATCGCGAGTTCTTACGCGGAATCTGCGCAATTTTCATACCGTGCATGGAATTGCCTTTGTTGCCCAAAAGAGCGCGATTCCTGTCCGAACCGCCCCCAAACCGCCACCAAATCTCGGCTTTCCCCTGCACCTGTGCCATGTGCAAGTCCATTTGCACAGACTGCTCCGCGCGACCCGGATTGTAGCCAACCCGGACGGAACCGCCAACGAAACCTGAGCAAATGTTCAGCACAGAAATATCCTAACAGCTTCTCGCAGAACACGGAAGAGCGTCGGGCCCTGCGCTATTTCTTCGACGAGTCTGATTGAAAACACGCGGCACGGATGGCGCCACAGAAACGCTTTACCCGCCATTTGGAAACGGTTCGTGAACCCTTATTGAACCATAATCTCTGGTGTGCTATCACACGGCAGAGGCCACACGGAAAATGACGCTGGATCGGCGCGTACACGTCGAATTGGGAGTGCCCAGCCCGTCCCGGCAAAAGCTAAGGCTGAACAGCAACACCATTCACCGCTGGAGCCCCTGCGACCTTAGCTTGATGTGCTTCGATCGCACCGTTAATACGATCGAGAAGCCCTGCGAATCCTGTGAAATCAACCTTCGCGGCATTTTCTCGAATGTATTGCGATAGGATGTGTTTTCCGAAGTGAGCCGCTGAGTCAGTCTTGCTATTGGCATTAAACGTCTTCCCGCCGAGATTGAGATTCTTAATTTCCTCAGCGAAACAATCCTCTATCGTTGACTTCGTGGCTCCTGCCTTCAGCGGTGTGAGGACCGCAAACAGATTTCCCGCGACGTGAACATAGGCGTCCGATTTCAGCGCCTTTTTCTTCGTAAGCTTTCTGATCGTATTGTAGATATCTTCGCCGCCTTTATCGTTGTCCACGACGACTACGACGGCCGCACTCCTTTCCAGGGGGCTGTGAATTTCTCCAACTCGACCAAATACTGCTCTATGAATGCCTCCAGGAACGACGCCCCGCCGTCAAGCTGCAACACACGACCCGTGCTTGTCTTACAGTCTTGAGAATTCGAACGTTAAGTGTGATTTTCTTGTTCGCATCTACCGTAGCAAGTTTTGGGTAGAACTGCCGCGAGGCTCCTGATGGCATGAAGAAGGTATACGTTGTCGGTTTTTCCCTCGCACACGATAACCGGCCTCTTTGCCGCATAGAAATCCTTGAACATGAGGAATCGCCGGTACAGTTTCTCTTTCGATCGGAGCGAGGCCTTGGCCTTGCGCGGGTCCACTTTGGACTCCATCTCGAAGTTATGACAATCGACCGCATCGATGAAGCCGAGTATTCCGTGAATTGTGGCAGAGTTCCTTCAACAGTTGTCGGAGTGACGACCCCATTGGCATCAGGAATTGTTCTGACATGTTGAAAACTGCCCGTTTTGAATAGATTGTGCGCCAATGAGCGAGCCTTTCGGCGGTATTCGCTCCGTACATTTACCTTCCGGTTCACCACGAGGCCGGTGACAGCCTGCCGTGAGCCGCGGTATTGCATGCGCGTCTTTTTAGGATTGATGCTGAAGCCGGTGTGCGTGACGATGTTCTGTAACCCGTCGCCCACTTCCCATACGTGTGTCTGCCCGGAGACCCTCTTGGCAATGCCCACCGGAAACTCGGGTTTGCTCGTGGAAAAGGTGATGTCGTCGGCATAACGAGAATAGGTACAGCCATTGTTCGAGGCAAGCTTGCACAAATGAATGTCCAGCACATGACCGATCAGGTTTGAAATGACCGGAGAGCACGGACTACCTTGCGGCAAAACATTTTCGTGGCACGCTATTTGCGCCAGTATCGTCGCTACGCTCGGATGAAGCATGAAGTTGGCGTCTTTGATAAAAAAGCCCCGGACGCGGCCGAAATTGATCGTACTGAAGAAATTGTTGAGGTCGATGTTAAAGACATAACGCCTCTTTTTATGCTTTACCGCATTGGTGATGATCGACCGCTTTCGCTTGAAACCATGTGCCAGCTGATCCGTTAATTTCTTGCCAGCATTGATTTCCGCGGCACAGTTTTGCAGGAGACTCCGAAAGGTTATGCTGGAGGAGCTTAAGATCGGGCGCGGGAGCGTTTATCGTACGCACGCTGCCGTCGCGCTTGGCCATATTGAAGGAGCTGTATCTCGTCGGCAGCGGCTTCTTATACAAAATGTACGCCAGCGCCTTCGGCTGAAAGTGGAGGAGCGTCGCAACCTGGTGGATGGACAATGCCGCTCTGAGTGCCTGAAGTTGCGACATATCGCGTACTTAAACAAATGCCTACAGTCACTCTTACGCGAATGCGATAGTGCGATGGCAATCGAGTAGCGTCGAGCGATGTGCCAGCAAACCAAGCAACATTGTTGTCACGTGCCGCGATGCGCGGCAAAAGATCTGACTGTAGGCGCGAAAAGTCTAGCACACCTGACACCACTCGGAGTCCGTTTGCGCCATTAACTCCCGTTTCCGATAATCCAGTCAGAAAAGCCATACTAGGGGTATTGATGTCCAATAACAAATTGGCCAAACTTCTGACCGACACTCTGCCGCCTGAACTGCCGAACCTGTTCAACCCATGGCGCGAGCGTTGCACCGACGACAAGCCATGCAATGGTCCAGATGCAAAACTGGCCCGGCTGGCAGCTCATCTCGCCTGCGATCCGAAGTTTATTCTTTGCGGAGAAGCGGCGGGCTATCAGGGTTGTAGACACAGCGGGATCGCATTTACGAGCGAACGTCTCCTGCTGGAGGGGAAGATTCCTCGCATATCTCCCATGAGTCACAGACTGACCAGCAGGGCCCTTCCCTACTCCGAACCCTCTGCCACGATAGTCTGGGAGACACTGTATAACCTGGGCATTGAGGAGCGCACGATTCTGTGGAACGCACTTCCAATGCATCCTCATAAATCGCGGGACGAACAGTCAAATCGAACACCAACTTCTGAGGAATTTGAGATTGGCAAGCGTGCCCTACAGATGCTCGTCAGGGAATTCCCTTTAGCGAAAGTTGTTGCCGTCGGCAGAAAGGCGGAACAGTCGCTCAAGACGATGGACATTCGCGCAGAGTATGTGCGCCATCCCGCCAACGGGGGCGCGACCAAATTTGCACAAGGGCTGGAACTGCTTGTTAGTGGCTAGCCCGCGCGAACTGCGGTTTTCACAGACGGGAAACAAAGGTACCTCGGATTTCGCTGTTATGAGCGTGCGGAATAACGTCCCGCCGAGAAGTCATTAGACAACACCTTTCTCTAGCGCTACGGTGAACCAAAAGCAGCGGTCTGAACTGTCACTGCCGGAGGTTCTCATGGCGCATTTGGCTCGAATCAAACTTCCCTCCCCCATTCGGTTAGCGGCCTCTTCAAGGCTCGCAAAGTCGGCGCTGTTGGTGCTCTCACTTCTCGTGTTGGCTCCCCTCGCAGCTCATGCTCAAGGAAGTCCCTTCGACACCGGCTTTAATGCCATCCAAGGCCTCTTTACTGGAACTATCGCGAAAGTTGCGAGTCTGGTCGCAATTGTGATCGGCGGCTACGGATTCGCGCACGGCGAGCCCGGCGCAAAAAAGGCGCTCGCTGGTGTTGCCGCCGGAACGGGCATTGCCGTTATGGCAGTGAATGTCTTGAGTTGGCTCTGGGGCGTATAGCGCCCTTCCCAGCCACCCTCACCCGCGCCTAGACGAGGAAGCTATGCCAGACAAACCACAGCAGCAGCGTCGCACGAACCGAGTCTTCAAGAGCCTGCACAAGCCACTCACTTACTTGGGAGTGGAACGGACGCTCTTCTACTTCGTCTGTGTGAGCGCCGTGGGGGCCTTCAACCTCTTCAATTCCATCCTCGCAGGTATCGCCGTCTTCATTGGCGGCTTTGCCTTCGGCCATTGGGTAACGAACAGCGATCCGGCATTCCTCCGCATCCTCGCAAAGTCCGAACGCTACAAGCTGCGCTATGACGCCGCGAAGCAGCAAGTTCCCCGCGTGGAGGTAGTGTGATGCTGCGTCTCGATAAAGTCATCAAGCCGTGGAAAGAGAGTGCGGCTCTCAACGACCACATCAACCTCTACGGCTTCTGGAATGAGACGGCCTTCCTTACCAAGAGCGGCGATCTAGGCATGGTTCTCAGTGTTCCCGGTGTGGACTACGAAAGTCTTGACCGCTCGCAGCAGGAGTATGCGGTGAAGCGGTTGGAGGCGGCGCTGAAAGCCTTTGGCCCAGGCTTCCATGTTTACCAATACCTCTTCAAATCGAACCGCCCCGACATACCGTTCGCAACATATGATGACCCCATTGTCGAAGCGGCTATTGACCAGCGACGGAAGTTCTTTGAAGCGAAGCGGGACCATCTCTATCAGGTTGAGATCTTCTACTGCATCCTGCTCGAAGGCGCCCGGTCGAAGACCGGCGTCGGCACGGCGCTAGCTCGCCTGTTACGCGATCCAGAGGGCGCGATTGCCGAACTCAAATCGCAGTTCACCAACGACAGCATGAAGAAGTTGTTGCGGACGCATATCGAGCGCGATCTTCAACGGCTCGACCAGCACGTGCAGGCATTCGCTCGGCAGCTCGCGGATTTCATGCAAATCGAGATCTTGAATCGGCAGGGGCAATTCACGTTTTTCCGCCGCTTGCTGAATTATGACGACTGGCGTGTTGCCGGCAGGCCGCAGTCCACGCAGTTTCTCGACTATCAGGTGGTCAACTCCGACATCGAAGCCGAACGCGATCATCTGCGGGTAGGCGATCACATCGTCCGTGTGCTGACGATGAAAGAGGCCATCACCGAAACGAGGCCCCTGGTACTGGACGCGCTGCTGAAGATCCCCGCCAACTTCTATGTCGTCACGGAGTGGACGCCGCTCCCCGCGGACAAGGCCCGCAAAGAAGTGAACAAGCGCCGCCGCCACTTCAATATGTCCAAAGACAGGATTTGTCTCGCAGATGGGCAACGACGCCACCAAGACGAACCCGCGCGATGTGCTGGTGGACGAGTCCAAGCAGGCCGACATCGAAAATCTTGGCGATTGCCTGCGCGCCCTGGGTGACGGTCAATCGCTTGGCGATTTCTCGCTCACGATTGTGCTGTATGGCCGGTCACGAACGGAACTCGATCAGCTCGTGGCCGAGTTTACTGGCGTCTTCACCAACGCGGACGGCAATCTGTTTGCGGAAACCTACAACCAGCTGAACGCTTATTTCGCCACTGTGCCGGGCAACTATGCGCTCAACCTCCGCCAGCTGTATCTGCTGAACACGAACTACGCCGACCTGTCTTTTCTGTTTACGATCCTTCCCGGCGAGAAGACGAACGCGCATCTCGGCACGGAGTACCTGGCAGTCGTCGAAACCGACAACAGCACGCCCTACTTCCTCAACCTGCATACCCGCGACGTTGCCCATACCCTGATTCTCGGGATGACAGGCAGTGGCAAGTCGTATCTTTGCGTTTTTCTGCTGCAGAACGCGCAGAAGTACAAGCCGCTGACTTTCATCTTTGATATCGGCGGCAGCTTCCAGTCGCTTACGACGATATTCAAGGGCTCGTATCTCAATGTGGGTCAGGAAGCGCGGGACTTCACCATCAACCCCTTCTCGCTGCCTCAGACCAAAGAGAACCTGCAGTTTCTCTTCAGCTTCTTCCGCGTGCTCATTGAGGGCAACGAGCAGCGTTACCGTCTGGACTTCAAAGAAGAACGCCGGCTGTGGGATGCGATCGAGCGGATTTACGTGCTTGAGCCGAACCAGCGCACAATCTCAAACTTTAGCAACATCATCGGCGAGTTGAAAGAACGCCTGCACCGCTGGACCCGCGGCGGACAGTACGGATTCCTCTTTGACAACGCCGAGGACACGCTTTCGTTCAAAAGCTTTCAGACGTTCAATTTCCACGGCTGGAATGATGCGCCGGAAGTCTTGGAACCACTGCTGTTTTATGTTTTGCATCGGGCATCGAATGAAATCACCGACCCGAAGAACCTCGGCACCCCCAAGTTCTTCCTGCTCGACGAAGCGTGGCTCTTCATCAAGAACGAGACCATTCGCAATTATGTGGTGCAGGCGCAGAAGACCTGGCGCAAGCACAAAGCGGCGATGATCCTTGCGACGCAATCCATCAAAGAACTTGAGGAATCGGGGATGCTGGCGATAGTGGCGGAGAGTTGCCCGACAAAGATCTTCCTCGCCAACCCGGACATGAACCGGGAAGTTTACCGCGAGGCGTTTCATCTGAACGACACCGAACTGGACCTTATCGACGGCCTTGTTCCACCGGGCCAAATGCTGATTCGCAAGGCGCAGACCTCCAAGAAAGTGCATTTGAACGTCGATTCGGTCTCGCACTGGATGGCAACCAACAATGCTCGCGACAACCTCATGAAACAGGAATATTTCGACCGCTTCGATTTTGCGGATGGGCTTCGCCATCTCGCGGAAGATCATCCATTCAGGCCGCGCACGCTGGCTGTATCAACCTCGAACACTAACCGCTAAGGAGAGCTCTATGCGGCATCTGAAATTCGTCGTCAATTGCGCTTTGGTTTTTTCTTCCATCGGTGCTTTCGCCCAAGACTCTGCGCGCACGGTGCAGTATCACTCGCAGGACATCGTTCCCATCCGCGCCAAGGTGAAATATACGACCCTTATCGAACTACCCACGACCGAGAAGATCATGGAAGCCGCCACGGGTGACAAGGAGTTCTGGATCGTGGATGTGGTTGGCAACTTTTGCTTCGTGCATCCGGCGAAGCAAGGCATCAGCTCCAACTTGAATCTCATTACGGACAAGGGGAACATCTACAGTTTCACCCTCCAGGACATCTCTGCCACATCGACCACCCCTGATTTGAAAGTGATCGTCGAACCCGCCGATCGCTCTGCCATCGTTGCCGCCAGCGGCCCTCCGCAGTTCGTACCCGCCGCCCAACTCGAACAATCGCGGCAGCAGCTTGCCGCTCTGCAATCGCACGTCGAGCAGGCGGTGGATGAGTACAAAAGCGCCTATCCGACGCGGCTCAAGTTCGACTATGCCTACAAGGCAAACGAAGCTCCTTTCGACATTCAGTCGATCTATCACGACGACAGGTTCACCTACATCAAGACGAATGCGCCTGAGAAGTTCAGTGTCTATGAGATGAAAGACGGCAAACCCAACCTCGTCACCTACGACCTCCGGGAAGGGACGTACATCATCCCGAAGATCATGGACAGCGGATACGTGGAGCTGGGCAAGAAGCGGATGGAATTCACGCGCAAGGGATCACCGTCATGACCGAGAACGTCTTCACTCCGCACACAGAACCGCAAGCCGAGCCAACGTTGCGCCGCAACCTGGAGCTGCCCAAAGGTGTCTTGCAGAAGAACCTCAAGACCTTCGTTTATCTGGGTGCGGCATTGCTCGTGATTGTGGCGGCGCTCTTCAGTTCGTCCGGCAAGAAGACGCCTGGACAACAGGCCAGCGCGAAAGGGCAACCACCGCAACCAGCCTTGCAGGACAAC
>CAVOKX010000007.1:0-358065 GCA_963696635.1 uncultured Acidobacteriota bacterium | reverse complement strand
CGGGATTTCGGCTGCGGGCTCCCGCTACGCTCACGCCCGCAAAGCGCCTCAAGTTAAGCCCCGCAGGGCCGATTGTACTGCACGCGAAAGTGTGTGGGAGTCCTTCGGCTTCACCTCATCAGGATAAAATCCGGTCGTTGCGGTCACTAAATAAAGGCTGTCGAGAGAAATCTCGACGGCCTTTTCCTTTCTGCGCTAGACTTGCGTAGTTGTTCAGTCGTTCCCAGAGAGAGACGGTCCGACTTATGACAAAATCTCGGATGCTTGCCCTGCTGGTTGTGGTCGCGCACTGGATGGATGCCGTCGGGCATTTGTTCCTTGCCGCAAAGATTCTTCCAGCCCCGAACGACCACGTGAGTTGGTTGGCTGTCATCCTGATCACCTCGGGGCATTTGGTCGTATCCATTGCGCTTTGCAAACTCGGCGACCGGATCGCTGGGTGCATCTCGTTGATTTTTTTCCTGGCTGCTTTGAGCGCTGACTTGTACGAGCACTTCCTGCATGCGTCGGGAAACAACGTGTTCATGGTGGCATCCGGCAATTGGACGACTTGGTTTGATGCGAGCGTCGTCGTGCTTCTTGCGCTCGAAATCCTGGGATGCTCTATTGGGACCTGGTTGCTCAGCGGGAGGACGAGGAGTAGGAATTCAGCGCCTGGAGTCAGTTCGAACATCAACCGGCGGAGCCTTCGACTTTCCGCCAGCCTGTCGTAAGACTTCCTCGGACTGAGAATCAGGCGGAGTCGTCGAACCGCCCGCCAAAGCGTGTCAGAATTAAGCCCCGCAGGGCCGATTGTACTGCACCCGAAAGTGTGTGGAAGAAACACAGCTCCCTCGCAGAACACGCTCGGGATTTCGGCGGCGCGGCTCAGACGCCGCGCAGACGCCTCAAGTTGCCGGCATTAAATAAAGGCCAATCTGAGAAATCAGATTGGCCTTTTCCTTTTTGGGATGGATGTCTGCAATAAAGCGGAATCGGACTCTCATTTACGGACAGTCGAAGAAGGCGATGGAGTTATATTAACGGCTAAGGAAAGATACCCCGTGAATACTCGCTCGGGCGGCCGGAGATAGGCAGTCAGGAGGAGAATTATGTGCATCATGTGTGAGCGCGAGCTATGGGGCGAGCATCGAGCGCTCGAACGCGAGTTCTTCAAGCCCTGCAAGACATGCAAAAAGTTCCCTGGCCTGAGCTCAGAAGGAACTTGCTATCACTGTTTCGCTATTGGCGACATGATCGACGAGTGCCCCGAGTGCGCGGGCAAGCCATGGACTGAAGAATTCCTGGAGGCCAAAAACGATATCGAAGGTCCGGACAAGCTGCTGCTCCCGTTCTAGCGCCGGGAAGCGCGCGTCGTTGCCGAGCAAGTGCAGTCACCAAGCGATGCGTTTGGTTCCCGCCACCAAATCGAAATGGCGATCACGGCTCAACAGGGGAAGAGAATGCTGCCGGCACAGTGCGGCAATCCAGATGTCATTGGTTGGAATCGGCTTGCCCTTGCGCTTTAGTTCGAGGCTGATCTCGGCGTAATACCGAGTGGTCGGCTCCTGAATGTCCAATACCAGGCAGTCATTGAGCAGTTCTTCCAGCCAGTTTTCGTAGCTGGCCCGATTGCGCGACTGGGCGATGCCATGGCGATACTCGCCGAGCACAATTACAGGGAGCACCATCTGTTCGGCGCGGGCGAGAACGGCAACCACCCCAGGGTCATCGTCAGCCGCGGCAGACAAGGCGTTGGTATCAAGGATCATTTCGAGAGAATCAGTGCCAGACTTCCCGATCGATCTGCTCGAACGCTTCTTCCACCCGGCTTTCGATTTGCTTGCGCTCCTTATGCAGGTGTTTGAGCCTTCCGACATGCTTCATCCAAGGCTTTTCCTGGGATGTAGTTTTCAATTTTTCCTGGACCGCCTCAGTGACAAGCTGGCGCAAGGGAATACCGCGTTGGGCGGCGGCGGATTTTGCGCGGCGGAACAGGAAATCGGGGATTTCGAGGGTCGTCTTCACGTACCCATATTACCATATTTATGGGTCTACGCGCGAAAATTTCCTTTCTGTACCGCCCACACGGAAGTGAGCTCCGCAGGGGGCTCAGGCGAGGCATAGGCGTCGATTATACTGCCCACGAAAGTGTGTGGGAGAGCAGGGTCGCTGCCTGCATAAATAAAGGCCAATCTGAGAAATCAGGTTGGCCTTTTCCTTTTGGTTACGGATGACGGGCAGCAGGTGGCGCAACCCTCTCATGGTTTTCCACTCTACGGATTCGGAGGCGGGCTCAATAGCTCACAGTGCTCGACGCACTCGACCGTATTGGCCTCGACAGTGGCTTTCTTGTGGCCGGAAAAATCGATGTCGGGGAGGATCAGCAGGGTTTGCGTGCCATTGGCGACGTTAAAAGTGCAGTTGAAGCTCATCGACTGGACGCCACGTTCCTTGCAGCCGGTTTGGTCGAGTGCGTCGGTGAGGGTCACGGTCTTGTCGTAGACCTGGTCGGCAAGATGCGATGGCAGCAGAGCGACCGTCAGGGGGATGGGTGACTTGATCTTCACGCTGAGTTCCTGACCGTCGTGGTCTGGAGTCATCAGACTGTAGACCTTGGGCACCGGCGTTATCTGGTATTTTTCGTCGAGGATGCGGCGCCAGTGGAACTCAGGCTGAATGCAATTGTAGTACTGGATGTGGAGATCGTTGGGGGAAATGAATTGCCGCGCTCCGGGTCCGAGGATAGCGCCAATCGTGGCGAGGGCGGGCTTCTCGGGCCTGCGCTCATCGCGGAAGGTGATGATCATGGGGCGTTCGGAGGGAAGATGACACTCGTAAATCGCGCTGGTGACATGCTCCTTCACGCAGAGGAAGCTGAAATTCGCAGGGGCTTCGGGGTGCTGCATGGCGGCGTTCCATTCGTCGGCCCAAGCCATGGCCACGGTGACCGGGTATCTGGAGTCGATCTGCACGTGCATGCCGCCGCCCCCGACAGCGGGATAGTACACGCGGCCGGCGTGGAGGCTGGCGGGCTCCAAAGGGATCGTCTCGCTGTCGGCAGCACTCCAGTAGAAAACGGGATCTTGGGCGTATGAGTTCGCCGCGAAGGCGCAGAACAACAGCGTGGCGAAAATGGAAAAGTTCCTCATCCTCGAAGTATTTGCTGGGTCCATGCTCGTACCCTAGCGAATTCGCGAGGGGAGGATTACGAAGGTACCAGGTGCCCGTGATAACGAGAGGATATCGGCTGGGGCCTGGTAGTTGAGGCTCTGCAGCCGCGAGCGAATCGCGCCACGCCGTCTGAGGCCACCGCTTCACGGAGTGCGGCCCGAGTTTCTGAGCGCCGATTCTGGTGCACGCCAGGAACTCACCGGCTTCCCATCCCGAACACGGAGGTTAAGCCCCGCAGGGCCGATTGTACTGCACGCGAAAGTGTGTGGGAGAGTAGGTCGTTGCCGGCATAAATAAAGGCCCCGTTCAGAAATGAGCGTGGCCTCTTCCGCTTCACCGCGAATGTGTAGAGCGGACATTCTTGTCCGCTGCATTTGACGTTGATTCCCGAGAATTTAAGAAAAAACCAGGACCAAAATCGAAAGCGGCGGACAGGAATTTTCCCTCCCTGACGCGGACCCGCCTGGTGATAACCTTGCAGCATGGCTCGCGATCCTGATGCGGCGCCCGGCTCTAAACTTGCCCGGTCCTCTGCGGCGGTGGTGCTCGCGCTCATCATCGGGCTGCTCCTCGGCGTTGTGTTTGTCGGGTCCATTGCATGGTTCGCGCTGTCGCGAAATTCCGGGCGGGCTCTGTTGGGCCGTGCCTGGTCGGCGGTGACCGGCCGAACTCTCAGCATCGATGTGAGCCAGCCCACGGTGGTCGATCGCATTCAACGCCTGCAACGGCTGGAGACTGTGGTCTACACCATGGACAAGCTGGTAACCGGCGCCAAAGAAAACCCCATATTTCCTGATTTTCTGGCCGGAGATCGTCTTCTGATGATGGTGCACGGAGAGGTTGTCGCAGGAATTGATTTCTCGAATCTGAAGCCCGGCAACGTCAGAGTCGATGGCAAAGAAGTGCGTTTGCATCTCCCCTCGTCGCAGGTTTTCAGCACCCGCCTCGACAGCGCAAAGACCCGCGTGTATTCCCGGCAAACCGGACTGCTGGTGCCGACCGATCCCAATCTGGAGACGCAGGTGCGCCAGGAGGCAGAGCGTCAACTGCAAGAGGCCGCGCTGGCCGATGGCATTTTGCAAACTGCCCAGCAGAATGGGGCTTCAACCATCACCAGCCTGTTGCAAGGTCTGGGATTCGAACAGATTGAGTTTCAGTAACGCAGCGCGGCTGTGATGCAATTCGCTTGCGGGAAGTCCAGACCTGTGCGAAGTCTACTTCGCGGGAATCGACGCCGTCGGCGCGGGTGCGCCGCGTAACGATCCTTCTGTGCTCAGATCCTCGTCGATCTCGGGCCAATGAATTCCGTAGCCGCCGCCGGCGATTTTCCAGTTCTTGCGTTGCGAGGGCGTGGCTTCGAGCAGACGTGGATACCAGACGAGCGGCACGGTTATGACGCGGTCTCGCGCAAGTTCACGCTGATTGTGTCGTCGGTGAATTCAACGTCTAGCACGCGCTCATCCGCCGACGACGCGAAAAACTCATTCCATGCCTCCAAGAAACGTGTGCGGGAATCCGCCACACTCGATTGCATCTCGCGCAGTTCGTGAGCGCGAAACCCAAAGTTGGCCGCCAGTTGGACGGGGTCAAGCCAGAACTTGGCCGAAAGATCGTCGCGGTCAATGTGAATTTGGGGTGGTTCGTTTGGTTCAATTGGCAAAGTTAACTAGAAAGGTACTTGACAGTGCAAAAATGCTGTTTATCTGTGGAAAACCAAGGTAATTAGCGTGGGTACGTAAATCTAAACTACTTAAAATAAAGTAGTTATTTCGTTAAGCTCCGGATTCGGCGGAGAGGTGAGCGAGGTAACTGCAAGCTCGCCGGAAAAGACCGACGAGCCGTTTCACTTTTCGTATAAGTACACCCGCAAGGAGTTTGGGGACTGGCCGAATCGGCGAATCGTGGCTCCGGCGCCTTGGATGGCCCTGCTTGCACCCGGTGATGAAGAACTGCTTAAAGTCGCAGCGTACTGGGATACGCTGGGCTGGGTACACGAACGGATGTCGAACCTGGATGTGGCGGAGAAGTATTTGCGGCCGGCATGGACGCTGACACAAGACGGAGTGGTTGCGGGTCACCTGTGCCATCTGTACAAGCGCGTCCACAAGGTGGGGCTTGCCATCGAGATGTGTCGTTTGGCGATATATCGCGTCCCGATGTCGGAAGGATTGGCCTTGAGCCAGTACAAAACCGAGAGGGACGCAGCGCAGGAAATTTGGATCACTTGACTGGCGGCGCGGAGAAGGGGAAGACCACCGTCGATGCCTCGGATGAGGCCATTCGCGAGCGTACCTTCAAGATGGCGCGGTTCTTGCCGGGGACGGAGAGTGCGGAGTTCTTTGTGCTGCTGGCGTCAGACGGGAAGAGCAAGACGTTTAAGCTTGAGGATGTGAAATTTATCAGCGGGTCGGAGAAAATGAAACTTCAGGGAAAACAGATTAAGAGCATCGATTTCAATTTTCCCGCGCCCGACAACGTTCCTACGCGTTTTGTGCGTCGCGGGATTCTCGGGTGCTACCAATACAGCGGTTGCTCCTTCGTGCTGCTCGACGCGGCATCGGTGCACTCAGTGAACTAGGCGCAACCCTGGAGGAGCAAACGTTGCGCCCTCGTGCCCGGGGTTGTCGCGAATTTCAATTAGCTGCACGACCGTGGACGCCCGTGCCTACATTGGACAACGCATGAGAAGTAGATGTGCTGTGAAACATATGGGGAATCGCAGCGCAACCCTATAAAGGAATGGCGGAGGGAGAGGGATTCGAACCCCCGGTACGGTTTCCCGTACAGCGGTTTTCAAGACCGCCCGTTTCAACCGCTCACGCATCCCTCCACGTACTCGCCGTCGTCACAGTGCGTTCAACGGAGAGTGCACGACTGCAACCCGGCGTGGAAACTCTTTCATTGTAAATCAAGCTTCTCTGAAGCTTGTCGAGGGCCGGAATGATCGCCCTCTGGAATAGTCAAACGTTAGCGGGGAAACAGCAGATCCTTGCCTTTACTTTATGCGGTCAGAAGGATTTTCGCGGGGTAGAGGCATGGGACGAGGCGGTTGCATTTTGAGCGTGTAGCATTCCTCATGAACGGCCTTTCCGTCCTCATCGGTCTTGGCGGTTCGCAGTTCCACCGGTTCGTTGCACAGAGAACACATGGGAAATCGCGACTTTGAAGTGAACTGCCGAATCCTTGCCATCGAGAACTCCGTTGCGAGATGCCGACGCATTACATCGCGTCGGAGCGACCTGCGAAAGCTAGCAAGGCGAGTACCAAATCGAAGCATGAAAATTGTGGGAAATCCTTGGTTAGAACAATCTGTTAGAGATTATCTGAGTGCTCGGACTCGCAACTCGGTAACAATTACCCAACGAATGCGTCGGGATTTTCCTACAGGAAGTACCGTAGCGATGGCATCTCAGCCTGCCAGCAGCTCGTCCAAGTCCTTTTCGCCGATCACACTTATTCCCAGCTCTTTGGCCTTGTCGAGCTTCGAACCTGCGTCCGCCCCCGCGACCACATAATCAGTTTTCTTGCTGACTGAGCCCGATACGCGCCCGCCCGCATCTTCGATCATCTTTTTGGCTTGCTCGCGAGGCCGGGTCAGCGTCCCGGTCAGGACAAACGTTTTTCCCGCAAGTTTGGTGCCGCGTTTTTTCTTGGTTCCAGCGAAGGTCAAGTCCGCCTCGCCCAGGCGCTTTACGAGTTCACGGTTTCTCGGTTCCTGAAAAAACTCCACGATGCTTTGCGCGATCCGTGGCCCGACTTCATTGACCTGCTGAAGTTCTTCTTCGCTGGCGTTCATGAGTGCGTCCATCGAGCCGAGATGTTCAGCGAGGAACTGCGCGGTGCGCTCACCGACAAAACGAATCCCTAATCCATAGATGACACGTTCGAGTGGGAGTTTCTTCGAAGCGTCGATCTCATGGAGCACATTCTGCGCGGATTTCTCGCCCATCCGCTCGAGCGACAGCAGATCGTCTTTGGTCAACTTGTAAATGTCGGCGACATTCTTCACCAGCCCGCGATCCGTGAGCTGATTGACCAACGCTTCTCCCATGCCATCAATGTTCATCACGCCCCGCGAGGCAAAGTGCAAAATAGTTTCGCGCAGCTTGGCCGCGCAATTGGCGTTCACGCAGAAATAATCCACTTCGCCTTCCGTACGCACAACTTTCGTGCCGCACACGGGGCACTTCTCGGGCACGTGGATTAACTTGTGGCCGCGCGGGTGATCTTTATCATCCACAACGCGAGTAACCTTGGGGATGACATCGCCGCCGCGCTCGACCTCGACCCAATCGTCAACCTTCACACCCAGCCGCTCGATTTCATCCGGGTTATGCAGGGTCGCGCGACTGACGGTTGTGCCGCCAATCGGCACCGGCTTCAACATGGCCACGGGAGTCAATTTGCCGGTCCGGCCGACTTGCCACAGAACGCCTTCAATTTGGGTGATGCCGGCGCGCGCCGCGTACTTGTAAGCGATCGCCCATCGCGGAGCCTTCCCGGTGTAGCCCAGCTCATCCTGCAGCGCCGTTCGATCAACCTTGACCACAATGCCGTCGATTTCATAAGGAAGTTTTTCGCGTTTAACTTCCTCCTGCTCGATGAACGCCCATACTTCTTCAAAACTTTTAGCCAGCTTGCGGCTGGGATTCACCTTGAAGCCAACCGCATCCAGCGCATTCAAAGTCTCCCAGTGGCGCTCGAAAAAAGTGCGCCCATCCCGCAGAAGCATGTAGGCAAAATAATCGAGCCGACGTTGCGCCGTGATGCTTGGCTCAAGCTGCCGCACCGTCCCCGCAGTAGCGTTGCGCGGATTAGCAAATAACGACAGCCCTTTCTCCTCGCGCTGCTGATTCATTTTTCTGAACGCCGCCAGCGGCATCAGCATTTCCCCACGTACTTCGAAATCCGCAGGAATGCCCGCGGCCTTAAGCTTCTCTTTCGAAATCGAAAGCGGAATCGAGCGCACCGTGCGCACATTCAACGTGACATCTTCGCCGACGGTGCCATCGCCGCGCGTGATGCCACGCACCAGTCGGCCATCCTCATAAAGCAGCGCCAGCGACATGCCATCCAGCTTCAACTCGCAGACGTAATCAATGTCCTTGCGCCCGCTGAGTTCGTGCACGCGCCGCTCCCAGTTGCGCAATTCGTCCACGCTGTAGGTATTGTCCAGCGAGAGCATGGGCGAAGAATGCGCCGCCTTAACCACCCCCTCGCGCGGCTTTCCCCCAACCCGTTGCGTAGGAGAATCCGGGGTGATCAGCTCCGGATGCTCCGCCTCCAGCTTCTTCAACTGGATCATCAGTTGATCGAAGTCGGCATCGCTGATCTCCGGATCGTCGAGCACAAAATAGCGATACTCGTGATGCCGAATCTTCTCGCGTAGCGCCTCAATCTTCTTTTCGATATCTCTCGCAGTCATCGGAAAAGATTATATGTGGCGCGGGCGCCCTCGCTCGCGAAATGTAAAAGCCACAAGAAAACAAACCAGACCGTAACCGCGCACGAGATGTTCTAAACTGACTCTCATGCCAGTCCTGCAAACCCAGCGTCTCACGCTTCGCCAGTTCGAACCCGAAGACGCAGACGCTCTCGCTGCCATCCTCTCCGAGCCGGAAACCATGCGCTATTACCCCGCCCCGTTCGACCGCGCCGGCGTCGCCGATTGGATCCAGCGCAACCGCACTCGCTACGCCAACGACGGCTACGGACTCTGGGCCATGATTCTGAAGTCCACCTGCGAACTGATTGGCGACTGCGGCCTGGTCCGCCAAACCGTCGACGGCGCCGATGAAATCGAAATCGGCTACCACGTGCGCCGCGACCTCTGGGGCCAGGGCTACGCCACCGAAGCCGCCCGCGCCAGTCGAGACCACGGATTTGCGACTCTCCAAGTTGACCGGCTAATCTCGCTGATCCACCCCGAGAATCTCGCCTCCCGCCGCGTAGCCGAAAAAAATGGCATGAGCATCTGGAAAGAAGTAACCAGAGCGAATTTGCTACATTACGTGTACGCGATCCGGCGAGATCAGATCTCACCCTAACTCACAGATCCGACACCCGACGTCTTCCGGTAGAATCCCGGTGACCCATGCGCAAAGCCATGCTGCTCTACAATCCGCTCTCCGGCGGCCGCCGCGCACGTCGCCTGGCAGATGTAGAAGCAGCCCAGTCAATTCTGCAAAACGCAGGAGTAGAAGCCGCATACGCACCCACCCGCGCCGCCTCCGATGCCACCGAGCAAACCCGGCAGGCCATAGCTGAAGGCTGCGACACCATATTCGTCTGCGGCGGCGACGGCACAATCCACGACGTCCTGCAGGGATTGGTGGGCACCAACGCCGCGCTGGGCATCATCCCCCTCGGCACAGCCAATTCCCTGGCGCACGATCTGCGGCTTCCGCTTGCTGCAAAAGACGCAGCCCGCGCCGCTCTGACCGCGAAGGCCCACCGCATCGCCGTAGGCCAAATCGATTACCAGGATTTCGCCGGCCATCGTGCCAGCCGATACTTCACCGTCACCGTCGGAATCGGCGTAGACGCGCACCTGTTCTATAAACTGGACCCACTGGCCAAGCGCCGTCTCGGCATGGCCGCCTATTGCGCCAAGGCAACTCAACTGTGGCTCACTCACAAAATGGAAAACTTTGAAGTGGAGATAAAAGAAGAGATCGCGAATAAACGACAAAGCCGCCAAGCGGAAGTTTCGCAACTACTGGCCGTCCGCATCGGCAATTTCGGCGGAGTGCTCCGCCAACTCGCCCCCGGCGCCTCGCTCGACCGTGACGACCTTCGCCTCATCCTCTTCCGCACCAGCAGCCGCCTGGCCTATCTACGCTACGTACTGCGCGGACTGTTCGGCACCAACTGGCAAGTCCCCGGAATCGAACTCATCCACAGCACCAACGCAATCTGCCGCAATGTGTCATCGTCCACCACCACCGCGACGAACTCCCACATCTTCGTCGAAGCGGACGGCGAATTATTAGGCACCTTGCCCGCGGAAATATCAGTCGTGCGCGATGCGCTGACGTTGCTGACCCCAGCGGGCTAGAACTGATCTGGCTTTCACAGATTGGTTTTGCACAACTTTATTTTGCGCCACCCGCTTCGGGGACGGTTGTTTACTTTTTCGTCAGGAGGGGACCCCCTCCCCCCTGATCTTTTGGAATCATGGGGCTAGGGCGACACTACCATCAAAATCTTTAAGTTAAAAGGACTTATATGCAAAATATTCCGGACAAAGGAGTTAGCGAGTCTCAGTATTATCTATAGGCTAAATATACAGTTACTTGACTAACTGAAAGCGTGCATCGAAGTCAAGGGTGGAAATGATGAAAGTCGAGAGCACTTCCCATTTTGGGACATGAACTAATACACCCTCAGGGTGCGGGCCCAAGTCTGAGTTCTCTCAATTGATTTCTGACTATGGGTTATTTTTAGGGGGTGCCGCATGGACGCGTACGCCCGGGCTTACATCGGTGAGAGAGAACCGCGGCGGAATGCGGTTCTCTCTATTGTCCGATTGTCATGCTGCTCCGCCGCCCAAGAGGCTGCAGCGGCCGGAGTCGGCGAGTGGGTTAGCGCGGCAGAGTTGGGTTGTGTTGAGCCCTGACTACTGCTGGGGGTTTTATGTTGCCGTTATTTTTCTGGGTCATCATGCGCTGGGCGGAGGCGGCGATTTGTTGCTGCCTTTCGGTTACGTCCTCCAGGCGGATGTTCTCGTAGCCTTTGCGGCGGGCGACGATGCGGTAGTCAAAAGCGACGCTGGAGGTTCCGCCGCCTTGTTCCCTGACTTCGAACGAGGTGGCGGTTTTCTTGGCGACGTAGAGTCCGTGGGAGTCTCCGTTGGGTGTGAGGAAGACGTGATAGTCCACGGCGCTGTTGACGGTTGCGGCGAAAGTGGAATCCAGCTTGATGGTCGACTTGCCGCTGGAAAGTTGGCCGGAGCCAAAGTCCTCGAACCAGTTGTCGGGCGACTGCATGGCGTAGAGGCTGACCCAGCGATTGTCTGGCAGGTGTACCACGGCTCCGTGGCTACCGGTGCAGGAGAGGTGTCCGGCGGTGTTGATGGTGCAGTGACCGGCAGCGCCCATGGCTTCGAAAGCCAGATCACCAGCGGTGGTGTCGAAGTTTCGAAACAAGCCCGCGGGTTCAATGGTGCTGCTGTTTTCGCCGACGGTGCCGACTCCCGCATCGGCCACGCCATAGACGCCGATGGGAACTACGCCGCTGACGTTGGCGGCGTCACCGATCACGCCGAAGGACTGATGTCCGACAATGCTCTTGTATACGTTGCTGAATGTGGAGCCATAACCGAGGACGCCGACTCCAATTTTGCTAAGGCTTTGTCCAGAGACTCCGTAGGACAAGTCCGCGGAATCGTAGTTCACGCCTGCGGTAGCGGAGAAGCTGGCGCCATCGTTGACTCCCACGACACCGTTTTTCGAGTTGGTGGTGTTTCCAAAAACGCCTTGGAGACTAGAGATGGAGCCAGCGGCAGCGATGTTCTGAGCTACACTTATACCGCCGCTGGCGCCGATGTTGCCGCTAATCGCGGCGGCTGCAGCATTCAGGGTTCCGGAAAAATTTCCATCGCCACTCACATCGAGCATGGATCCAGGAGTGGTGGTGCCAATCCCAATCTCTCCGGAAGAGCTCTGGAACAACTTCGAGTTTCCCAGCTTGCTGGAATTCAACCAAATCGGGATGAAGTTCTTCTTGCCCGAGCCGGTGATGGTGGCGGGACTGAAGACGTTGGAATTGGCTGAGGAGCCGGTGAGGAAGGCGGAGGCGGGCTTGCCGCCAAGGGTTTCGGCGTCGAGCGCCTTCAGAGCGTAGGGGACGCTTAACAGGAGGACTCGGGGTTGTTCCTCTTGGCCTTGCACGTGCACTCCCAGCCAGCGGGCTTCGCCGGAGGCGAACAGGGCGGGTGGCAATCCCTGGCTGGTGGTCGAACCGAGCATGACCTTGTAGTGGCCGGCCTTGTCGGGTTGGACGTTTTGGGTCTCCACCCATAATGGAGCGCCGCCTTGCGAGTCTTTGTACAAGGAAAAGGTGACTCCAGCGGTTGCGGTCTGCGGTTGGTTGTGGGTGTCGGTCAAGGTGCCGCTGAAGTTGACCATCGGCGGCACGGTTGCCGGCGCCTGCGCGTTGGCCAGGGTGGAGGTGATCAGTAGGGCTGTGAATAGTACTCGGGTTAATAAGGCGCGGGTGGACAAGCGTTTCGTATTCTTCTTCTGCATGGTTGGTACGGTGTTTTTCATTGTGGCTCTCCTCGTGAATTGAACCGGTCTGGTATTCCGGCCTGACGGGGGCAATTTGGGGGAGCGGAGAATAAAAGGCAACGAAACTGTTTCCGAATCAGAGCTAATCGGTTAAGGCTTTGCAAGAAAAGCGGTTAGTCGAGTTTCTGAACTGTTCCGTGCTAGAATCGTTGCCCATTCTGGGGAGTGTTGTTCAATGCCGCAGTTGAAACCGGAGATCCGCATTGTCCGTTTTGGGTCCTTTGAGGTTGATCTCCGTGAGGGTGTGCTCAGTAAGGGAGGGATGCGGATCAAGCTGCAGGAGCAGCCATTTCAGATTCTGGCGCTTTTGCTGGAGCGTCCTGGGGACTTGGTGACTCGGGACCAGATCCGCCAGAAGCTCTGGGCAAAAGACACGTTTGTGGAGTTTGATGATGGGTTAAACACCGCTGTGCGAAAACTGCGCACAGCGCTGGGCGATTCCGCTGACAATCCCCGGTTTCTCGAAACCGTACCTCGCCGTGGCTACCGTTTTGTCGCGCCGGTTACGATTGCGGATTCTGCCGGCGCTTTAGGTCAGACTGAACCGGCGGGAAAAATGGGGCAAACTGGTGTTGCCGAATCCGGTTCGACGGAAGGCAGTTCGAAGGAGCGGACGAGGCACCGGCGACTCTGGATCGTGATTGCAGCGGGCGCCGCTTTTCTCGCGGGATTGGTCGTATTTGTGCGTTTTTATTATCCTGGGCCGACCTACGCTTTGGGCCAAGCTGACACGGTTTTTCTCGCGGATTTCTCGAACAAGACCGGAGACGTTGCCTTCGACGATACCCTCAAGCAAGCGCTGTCAATCAGCCTAGGACAATCTCCCTTTTTGAACATCTTGCCCGAGCACAAGGTCATCGAGACACTGCAGCTTATGGGCCGCCCTGCGGACGAGAAGGTGACCGGAGAAACCGCTCTTGAGATTTGCCAGCGAACGGGAAGCAAGGCCGTGCTGGCGGGTTCGATCGCGAGCCTGGGGGCGCAATATGTGATTGGTCTGCAGGCGATCAATTGTCGCACGGGTGAAGTATTTGCCCAGGAGCAAGTTGAGGCGGCGCGCAAGGAGGACGCGTTGAAAACGCTTGGGGATGCCGCCGCTCAGTTGCGGCAAAGACTCGGCGAATCGCTCAGCTCGATCCAAAAATTCGACGCGCCTCTGGAACAGGCCAGCACATCTTCGCTGGAAGCCCTCAAGGCTTACAGCGAAGGGATAAAGATTCGCAACGAGAAAGGGCCGACCGATGCAGTCCCCTTCTTTAAGCATGCTATCGAGCTCGATCCCGATTTTGCCCTGGCGTACGGTATTTTGAGCACGCAGTATCAGATGCTCGGAGAAGATGGTCTGGGGAAGGAATACGCGGAGAAAGCGTATGGCTTACGCGGTCGAGCGACCGAACGGGAGAACTTTGCTCTTACCAATTTCTATTATCAGTTCGTGACTGGAGAGCGGGAGAAGGGACTGGAGAACTGCAAATTGTGGGCGGAAACATATCCGCGAGACGTGGTGGCTCACACTTGCTTGTTTTTTGTCCGCGAACTCCTGGGACGGTATGAGGAGGCGCTCCCCGAGGGAGTGCAGTGCGTCGCGGTCGAACCGAGTGCGGGATTCTGTTATGCAGACCTGATTCTGAACTATGCTGTGCTGAACCGTCTGGATGATGCGAAGGCGACCTATGAGCAGGCTCTGTCGCATAAGCTCGACTACTCCGATCTGCACAGCGAACGCTATGGCGTGGCGTTTCTCGAAGGGGATACCGCAGAGATGGCTCGCCAGGTTGCCTGGGCGTCTGGGAAACCAGGAAGCGAGGACGAGATGCTTTTTGTTCAGTCGGAGACCGAGGCATACTATGGCCGATTTGCAAAAGCGCACGAACTGGCAAGCCAAGCCGCGGAGTTGTCACTCCGAAACGACCAAAAAGAAAGCGCAGCTCGATGGCAAATCCACTCCGCCCTCACGGACGCCGCAGTGGGCAACAGCGAACGTGCGCGCCAGCAGACAGCCGCAGCCCTGGGCTATGCTTCTTTTCAGTTTCTGCAGAGTATGGCAGCGGTCACCCAAGCCTGGATCGGAGATTCAAAGCAGGCCGAAAGAATCGCCAATGATTTGGCCAACCGATATCCTTCGGACACGATGCTGCATAGTTTCTGGCTGCCTGCCATTCGCGCGACCATAGAAATCAACCAGAATCGTCCGGCGAAGGCTATCGAGTATCTTCTACCGGCTGCGCCCTATGAAATGGGCGAGCATGTGCCTCTGCTCCCCGCCTATGTGCGGGGTCGGGCTTATCTGGCATTGCGACGAGGCCCGGAAGCCGCGGCGGAGTTTCAGAAGATCGTTGACCACCGGGGTCTGATGCAAAACTCGGTGCTGGCGGCGCTCGCTGATCTCGGCTTGGGCCGAGCTTACGCGCTGGAAGGGCGATTGTCGCATAGCGCTGCAAGTGACGATGCCCGATCCAGAGCTCGCCACGCGTATGAGAATTTTCTTACTCTTTGGAAGGACGCCGACCCCGATATACCCATCCTCAAAGAAGCTAAAGCCGAGTACGCAAAGCTGCAGTAGTTCTGGAGCGTGGCAACTCACGACGATGTGAACTTGTCTGGCAACCGCTTGGTCGGAACTGATACCATCGGCCAGTGGCCACGCTGAGGAATGTTGCGAAAATTCCGGAAGACCGCGAGCGCATCGTTTCGGCTGCGCCGGTTGAGGATGATTCTTCTTTTGAGCTGAAGCTGCGTCCGCAGCGGCTGGGGGAATTCATTGGGCAGGCCAAAGTCAAAGAAAATCTGGCGGTCGCCATTGAAGCTACACGCTCGCGCGGCGAGGCGCTGGATCATGTTTTGCTTTATGGGCCCCCAGGGTTGGGCAAGACAACTCTGGCGACCATCATCGCCAACGAACTCGGCGTGGCTTTTCAGCAGACTTCAGGTCCGACGCTGCAGATCAAGGGCGACCTGACGGCAATCCTCACCAACGTCCGCGCGAAGCAGGTTCTGTTCATTGATGAAGTCCACCGGCTGCAGCCCACGCTCGAGGAGCTGCTATACTCCGCGCTCGAAGACTACAAACTGGACATCATCATTGGCCAGGGCCCGGCGGCCCGCACCCATACCATGGATGTGCAGCCGTTCACCTTCATTGGCGCCACCACCCGGGCGGGGCTGCTGTCTTCGCCGCTGCGGTCACGCTTCGGCATCGTGTTGCGGCTGGAGTTTTATAGCCATGAAGATCTGCGCATCATTGTGGAACGGTCTGCGGAAATTTTGGGTGTAGAAATTGACAAGCCTGGAGCGCTCGAGATTGCCAGCCGATCGCGGGGAACTCCGCGAATTGCGAATCGTCTGCTGCGCCGGGTGCGCGACTATGCGCAGGTGCGAAGCGCTGGGAAGATTGACTTGCCTACGGCTCAAGCGGCGCTGCAGATGCTGGAAGTGGATCGTTACGGCTTTGACGAAGTCGATCGCAAGCTGCTTTTGATAATCATCGAAAAATACCAAGGCGGGCCCGTCGGGCTGAACACGCTGGCAGCTGCGCTGGCGGAAGAGCCCGACGCGATCGAAGAAATCTACGAACCATTCCTGATCCAGATCGGTTTTCTGAACCGAACGCCGCGAGGACGAGTCGCCACCCAACTAGCCTACGAGCATTTCGGAATTACCCCGAATCGAAAGCAGAGCTCGCTGTTCTAGAATGAGCTAGAGATTAAAGAGGTTTTAATGAAGCGCATACAACAACTCACGGCCATTATCGAGCGCGAAGGCGACGGCTACGTCAGCCTGTGCCCTGAAGTCGATATCGCCAGCCAAGGCGATACGATCGAGTCCGCCCGGAAAAATCTGCAAGAAGCGGTTGAGCTGTTCTTTGAGACCGCCGACCGTTCAGAGATTGAACGCCGCCAGCACTTCGAGATTTTTGTAACCCGCCTTGAGGTCGAGGTTGGGTAAGTTACGCGTTTTGTCGGGTCGGGAAGTTTGCGGCATCCTTGCGCGCCACGGGTTTTCGGAGGTACGACGAAGAGGCAGCCACGTCGTCATGCAAAGACGAATAGAGAATTCGACCGTCACTGTGCCGGTCCCGGACCATTCGGAGCTTCGCATCGGAACACTGATGTCGATTATTCGCCAGTCTCAACTGCCGCGATCTCTTTTTGAAACCTAGTTCAACCGCGGGCCGCGTCGAAGCGTAGGCAGATTTGCTGCGTTGAGGTTGCTCGCTCGAACCCAACACTGATCTCCGCACCAACTATGCCATCGCTGCTTCATGCGGCTACAATGTCGGCAGCATGATTGCTCATCTGCGCGGACGACTGCTGGCCAAGCATCCCAATCAGGCGGTGGTTGAAACGGGCGGCGTAGGCTACAACGTCACCATCAGTATCCCGACATTTTCTGATTTACCCGGCATCGGCAACGAGGTCGCGCTTCACATCCATACCCATGTGCGCGAAGATCAGATCGCACTCTACGGATTTCTACGGCCAGCCGAGAAACAACTCTTCGAAAAACTGATCACGGTAAGCGGCATCGGACCAAAGCTCGCCATTACCATCTTGAGCGGCATGCCCGCGGATGAAATGGTCGGAGCGATCCGTGGCAACGACGTCGCGCGCCTCACGCGCATTCCCGGCATCGGCAAGAAAACCGCAGAGCGAATGGTGCTGGAACTTCGCGATAAGCTGCCGCCTGCAGAGGCAGGAGGGCCGCCCGCGGCTCCGGTGATGAGCGCGATTGAAGAAGACGTGCTCTCAGCGCTGGTGAATCTGGGCTATCAGCGCGCAGCCGCGGAACGCGCGCTGGCGTCAGTCGCAAAGAATGGCAAGGATGGATCGTTCGAAGCCATGTTTCGAAACACTTTGGGCGCGCTGGCCAAGTAGGCGAAGAAAGTGGAAAAGCCAGAAACGGGCTAGCTTCGTTTTTTTTACTTCTTGGCGGAATCGCCGGCAAAGTCAGGAGGCAAGGGGTTGTCGGGTCTCTCTTCATCCCAGAGGATGCTGAGCACCCACCAGCGTTTGCCATCATTGAGCAGTTGAATGCTGTTGATGCCGCGCTGGAACGGCTTCTCTCCCGGCGCGTGGCGCGATTCGTAACTGCTGAAAATTTGCGCCACATTTCCGAAGGTCTGCGCCCGGTTCACGATGGAATTTTCATAGAATGGTTCTTTCTTGAACACGTCACCCGCCATCGTGACAAAATCATCCACACTCAGCAGATTCACAACCACGCTGCCGTCGGGCGCTTTGGTGGTCTGGGTGAAACGAGCCTGCGGCACGAACAGAGAACGGAAGCGGCTCCAGTCGCGGCCTCCGGCGGGGCCGGAGATGACGTCATAAATCGCGTGGAGGATCGCATCCATGGACTTCACATCTTCGCCTCTGGGAGTGGGAACTTGCGAAGCCAAATCCGGCGCCGCCTGGGCATTGGTTGAGGCTGGCCGACCATTGGCGGCGGACGCCGGACCGGGCCGGGTTGAAGTTTGCGCGAAAACGGTGGCTGCAAAAAGCAGGACAATTCCAAGATTGTTCATAGTCTCTCTCATTTGAAGATCTTACCTGTCAGCGCAAAGTGCGAGGTACCGTATAAGCAAATTCAAAAGCAGGGGACAAGAGTGTCCGCTCTACAAAGTCGCGGAAGCCTGAGGGCAGCTGCCAGCATCCAATCTATAACAAGGAGGAACTATGCACGTTGTACTTGGAGCAAGTGGCAATACTGGACATGGTGTGGCGCAGAATCTTCTTGGGCGGCAGCAGAAGGTTCGCGTCGTTGGCAGAAACGCAACTCACCTGCAAGCTCATGCGGCGCAGGGTGCGGAGGTCTTCATCGCCGACGCCACCGATGCGGCCACCCTCACCAAAGCCTTTCAAAACGCAGACTCAGCCTACGTCATGATTCCACCCAACCTCACCAGCAACGACCCGCTCGCTTATTCGGAACGCGTCAGCGATGCGATTGCGGCCGCCTTGAAAAATGCGGGCGTCAAGCATGTGGTCGTGCTCAGCAGCATTGGAGCCGACAAAAGCCAAGGAACCGGGCCAGTGGTCGGCCTCCACAAACTCGAGCAAAAACTTAACCAACTCGACGGCGCCAACGTACTCTTTCTGCGCGCCGCCTCCTTCATGGAAAACAATCTGCCGCAAGTTACCGTCATCTCGAAAATGGGTTTTGTCGCCGGGTCGCTCCGCCCAGACCTCAAACTCCCGACCATCGCCACGCGCGACATCGGAGCGTTTGCCTCGGACGCTCTTTTGAGCCTTAGCTCCCGCGGCAAGCAAACCCAGGAGTTGCAGGGCCAGCGCGACCTGACTTACACCGAGGTAGCCACGATTATCGGCAAAGCCATCGGTAAGCCCGATCTCAAATACAGACAGCTCCCCGACGAGCAGATGCGACCTGCGCTGGTTCAGGCGGGAATGTCCGAGCAGGTCGCCAAGCTGATTCTCGAAATGGCTGGCGCGCTGAACTCTGGACACATGCGCGCGCTCGAGCCGCGCACATCCCGCAACACAACTCCAACATCATTTGAAACCTTCGTCGCCGAGGAATTCGTCCCGGCGTACCGACAACAGGCAGCAGCGTAAGCAGTCTGAGGCGGAAAGTCTTGTCCGCCTTTTGATTTTGGGTTGATCCCAGCAACGACGAAAGGCCACGCTCATTTCCGAACGTGGCCTTTTGTTTCAAGTGCTTCTTGTCTTTCATCAGCGAAGTATAACGTCAGCACCAAGACCATCCCATTTAGACTCACATTGTCTCATGCACCATCTGCACCAACCGCGATGCAGTTATTAAGTTGTTGCCGCCATCCTCGATTACATGAAAAATAGTTGAATGGGATTGCGCATCAACTCATCTAGGGTTCAATATCAAGTCTGTCAGTCCAACACATCCGGTTGCCCGGGGAAAGGAGGATAAAGCAAATGAACCAAGATATTCGGAAAGCGGTTGAAGTCATCAATCACCGCATCGAAAACTTGGAGCGGATCAAATCGATGCTTTTGGAAGAATTCGGCGCTGGCTCGGTACTGGGCGAGATGCCAGAATCCGAGTCCCGGCCTCGTCTACTCAGCACGGGGACAAATGGGAACGGAGGTAGCGAAGGACGTCGAGCACAACTGGCACAATTTTTCCGCGATCACGGTCCCGCTACACGGGGCGAGATCATTGCTGGAAGCGGTATTCCCCAAGGAACGGTTGCGTTTCTGTTAAACAAGTGGCCGGAATTCCGGAAGGTCCGGGGGAAATGGACGCTGGTACCAGAAAGAACTTCAAATGAGGAGGAGCACAAATCAGCCGTCGCTGGCACATAAAAACGGGCCACTTTGCAGCGACCCGTTTTCACCGATGAGGGTTTGTAAGCTCTAAGGGCCTTGTCAGAGGTCCTTGAGAGAAAAAGGAGGGAGCAATGCTGTATTTGATCCCCCTTGCGATAAAGAGCGCATACAGCGGCCCGAGGATCAAGCTGAGTCAGAGCAAATTCTAGGGCGCTCAAACGTTCCGAACAATCCAGTAGCATCCGGAAATTCTGGCGCTGCGATTCTAGGAATTTCGATAGAGCTGACGGTAAATCTGTTTTGTCCATGCGCTGACCTCCGAAAGACAAAAGTATGAACGTCGTTAAGAGGAAACACAAGAAATCAGCGAAGCGAGAGAGCCGATGGTAAGGCTTCCGAGCATTGAAGAGTTCGCAGAGAAAACTGGAAATTCACTGCGGAAAGTCGTCAAAGGTGCATTGCTTCGGCTCGCGCCAGAGTTCAGGACAGCAAAGGTACGGCGGGAGCTTCTTCTCAAGCAAAACAGCTTATGCCCCATCTGCGGGAAGGCAGGAAACGTTTTGGTAGACAACGGCAGAGAAACGCATGTTGACCATAAATGGACGACCGACGAAGCAGCTAACGCGATACTCGACGGAAGCATGGATTTGATAAGTGCCTACAACAAACTCTGGGCACCTGAGAACCTTCAGGCTGCT
The DNA here is from genome assembly GCA_963696635.1 of uncultured Acidobacteriota bacterium. Classification (GTDB taxonomy): domain Bacteria; phylum Acidobacteriota; class Terriglobia; order Terriglobales; family Acidobacteriaceae; genus JABDBE01. The sequence goes on along the minus strand of CAVOKX010000007.1, from coordinate 337,659 downwards.
CATGCTGCGTGCAATTTTGGACGGAACAAGAAGGAAGTGTAAGCGTGAACAAAAACACCAAGCAGAAACCAGCAAAGCCAAAGTCCGCTCCGGGTCCAAAGCCTGATGTGCTCAAGCTGAAGGACCCGTGGCAGCAAGCGGTAAGGAAGTCGCTGCAAAAGAAGAAACCAGCGGAAGGTTGGCCGAAATGAGATCACTAATAGTTGCGGTCGTTGGATTGGCTATAAGCGGTGTTAAGTTATGCACAAAATAAGACATGCCCGCTAGGTCCACCGCCGCCTTCAGACAGGGATTTCACCGTGCGGCAGAGGGTTGATAAAACTCAAGTGGAGAGAGTCTACAAGAAAAACATAACGCGGCTAGTAGATGCCTGCCTCTACTCGACGCAGATCATGGATGGTCACGGGACGCTGGTCAAGATGGAGACGCGACCTATGCGACAAGGCAGGGATGTAGAGGCAACAGAACTCTGGATCACGGTCCGTGGCTTGAAAGATCACCGAGAATGGACATGCCCCATCAACGAAAATATACAAACAACAAGGCAAGATAAATGGCGCATCGGCGATGTGCTTCTGTTCAACGCGCTTACTATCGCCTACGATGACCCGACGATATCGCTCGCGCCCCAAAACGGGAAACGCCTCTCGACCTCCCCTCACTTTGGCCTTGACTTTGACACACGCTTTCAGTTAATCAAGTAACTGTATTATCAGCTTGTAGATAATACAGCGAACCACTAACTCCTTTGCCCGGAAGATTTTGCGTATAAGTCCTTTTAACTCAAAGATCTTGGTGGTAGTGTCGCCCTAATCCCATGATTCCAAAAGATCAGGGGGGAGGGGTCCCCTCCTAACCAAAAAGTAAACAGCCGTGCCCAAGTCGGATGGTGCAAAATAAAGCGGTGGAAAATAAAGTCCTGCCCAATAAATCCGCGAAAGCCCGAGGCTGATTCATGCACCGCTTGACGCTTGGCGACTTCGAACTCACCGCCGTCTCCGACGGCATTTATCGGCTCGACGGAGGAGCTTTCTTCGGCGTTATTCCCAAGGTTATGTGGGGAAAGAAAGTAAGCGCTGACGCCGAGAACTACGTCCCCGTTGGATTGAACTCGGTCGTAGTCCGCACCGGCCATCAGACCATTTTGATCGAAACCGGTATCGGCAATAAACTGCCGGAGAGATTGATCAAGATCTTCGGCCAACCCGCCAAGTTGCTCGACTATCTATCCGCCGCAGGCGTTTCGCCGGAAGACATCGACATCGTAATCAACACCCACCTGCACTTCGATCACTGCGGCTGGAATACGATGCTCCAAGGCGACAGAGTCGTGCCCACATTTCCCAAAGCCAAATACTATGCCCCCGAAGGCGAGTGGCAGCACGGACGCCTTCAACTCGAACGCGACGCCATCAGCTACATGTCCGACAACTACGACCCGCTGATCAAAACTGGCCAGATGGAGTTGCTGCAAGGCGATCGCGAAATCGTCCCGGGAGTATCCGTCCAAGTCTTCCCTGGCCACACCCAAACCATGCAAGCGGTGATCATAGAAAGCCGCGGCCAGACCGCCTGTTACATCTCCGACCTGATTCCCACTAGCGCCCACATCGATCTGACTTGGGGGATGGCCTTCGACCTCTTCCCCCTGCAGACGATCGAGAGCCGCAAGCGGTACTATGCCCAGTCGATTCCCGAGAAGTGGTTGACCATGTTCACCCACGACCCGAACATCCCGTGGGCATACATAGAAAAAGATGAAAGAGGAAAAATGCTAGCGAGGGGAGCCGCTTGACTATAAGAGCTTTGGACGAATCTGGAACACATGCGGGCGTGTCAACATGTAATCTGTTGCAGTCGCGAGCGGCTCCTGCCTCACAGTTGGCGGGCGAGGGTGCCCGCGCCACGCAGCCTTTCCTCAAAGAACTGTTCGACTCTGGCCAGAATTTCCGGCGCGCTCTTCGACTCGTAAATTGCTTTGCGCAGCGCTGCTCCGCCGGGAACGCCGTGTGTGAACCATGAGGCGAACTGCTTCATTTTGCCGACTGCGTCTGGCAGCTCCTCCTCAATCAGCATCTGGAAGTAGGTGCGAATCATCTGGTAGCGGTCGGCCTCGGACGGTTCGCCGTACGGAACTGCAGAGCTTGCGCGGTCACTGCCCAGCCATGCATTGTATTGCTCGATCTGGCGGAAGATCCAGGGATTTGCCGGCGCCGTCCTTCCGATCATCACTGCATCACAACCGGTCTGCGCTACGATGGCGCACGCATCTTCGGGCGTGCGGATGTCGCCGTTACCAATGACCGGAATCTTGACCGCCTGCTTGACGGCGGCAATCCATTCCCAGCGCGCCTGGCCGCTGTAGCCTTGCTCGCGGGTGCGGGCATGCAGCGCGACGGCGCACAGGCCGCAATCCTCGGCCATCTTGGCCAGTTCCACGCAGATGATGTTTTCGTCATCCCAGCCCGCGCGGAACTTTACCGTGAAGGGAATCTTGATGGCCGCGCGAACCGCCACGAAGATTTTGCCGATAGCCGGCAGATCGCGCAGCAGGCCCGAGCCGCCATTGCACTTGACCACCTTCTTCGCCGGACAGCCGAGGTTGAGATCGACCAGGTCAAAGCCGAGGTTTTCCACCATGCGAGCAGCGTCTGCCATCACTTTGGGATCGCTGCCAAAAAGCTGGGCAGAAATCGGATGCTCGTCCTCGTAGAAATGCAGGTAGCGCTTGGCTTTCCGATCTTTTGCGCGGAGTACCCCATCAGCCGAGGTGAACTCGGTCATGATCAGGCCGCATCCGCCGAGGTTGCGAATGAAGCGGCGAAAGACGGTGTCGGTCACGCCCGCCATGGGAGCGAGGACCGTCGCGGGCGCGATCTGGATATTGCCGATCGCTACACGGTCCGGCACCGTGGCACCTGCACGGGCGAGGACGCCAGCGCCTACATTCCCCGGATTTTCCCAGTACTTGCGCACTTGGCTATTTTACTGCCTTCCCCAAGTTATGCGGCTGTGGCACAATTTGCATCACACAACTATATGGATGAATTTCCTAGAACGTCGTTGCCGGAGCCGTCCGCCGTCGATGCTGGCAAATGGATAGGCCGCGTGGTGATTGCCGTAATCCTGGCGGAGGCGATCTGGGGATTTATTGTTTCCATCACCAACAATCTGCTCCTGCCTTTGCTGGCGAAGACTATGGGTGGCGATGTCCAGTCCCCGCTGTACCTTGGCAAGGGTGAGTTTAATGTTCCGGCTCTGTTCACTTCGGTTCTGGAGCTTTGCTTTGCAGGGATCGCCGCCGTAATCCTGAACTCCTGGGTACAACGTAAACCCACGGTGACTCGCAGCAAGGTCGTGAGAGTAAGTCCAATTCCAGCACAGCCTGCCGTGACACCGCCCCCGCCTCCCGCGGTTGCGCCGGTTCAAGCGGCAGTTTCAGTGCCGCCGCCGGTGGCTTCGCCAGTCCCGGCGCCGACACCCCTGTCATCTTCGGCAGCATCACCGCCGGCACCGGCGCCCCAGCCCGGGCAGTTCTGGTCGCCACCTGAAACAGCGCGGCCAAAGGCAGCGGCAGCTCCTCCGCCCCCGAAGGCCCCGGCTAAGCCAGCAAAACCGAAGCCGCCCAAAGAGGTCTACTACAACATTGTGGGAGAACCTATCAATCCCACGGAAGACGAGTAGCTTGATCTAGCTTCGAGCTGACAGAGTTTCAGTTGATCCTTCGATTCTCTGGCGCCAACCAGATTCCTGATCTCTTCGCTTCCCGGAATGACAGCAGGGTTGGGTTTGTCGGTCAACCGGACGGGCGGGGACGCCTGTCCTCCATTGATTGTTTCGCGCGCAAAAGAAGTCGAGCCTCCGCTGCGGAGGCTCTCGACATTGCAAATCGGCGGGTGAAAAGTTACGCCTTGGGGGCTTCCTTCTTGGCGTACTTTCTGCGGAAACGCTCCACGCGGCCAGCGGTGTCCATCAGTTTCTGTTTGCCAGTGAAGAAGGGGTGGCAATTGGAGCAGATTTCCACGTGGATGTCGCCCTTATGGGTGGAGCGGGTGGTAAAGCTGTTGCCGCACGCGCACATAACGCGGATTTCGTTGTAAGCGGGATGTATGGCTGCTTTCATGATCTCCTACCTCTGTACCGAGCTATTCGATTCTAAAGGATGGTCGCAGGATTCAGCAAATGGGCCACCGCGCGGAGGACGCGAGACGGACATGCTATCTGTGAGATGGTATGTCCGTGGCGACCCAGGGGGGCACGACGGTCACTCCTTCGTTGGATTTCTTGGAATCGGCGGGGCGGAAGTCGGCGTCGTTGGCTCAAGGAACCGATGAAGTTTTGCAAGGACGTTATCTTGTCGCGTGCTTGTTGCAATTCGGCTTGGAGCTTGGAGACATCCTTCGCATTGCTGATGACGTTTCCCTCCATTCGAACCTGTAAGCCCATGATGCTCAACGCCAAGCTCACGAACGCGATGACGACACCTATGCCTATGTTTCTCCAGTTCCGTACTTCCTTTTGCATTTCCACAAGAGAGCACAATGTCATAGTCAGGAAGATGTTGCAGAGGCTTGTAGCCCTTATCCTTGAAGAGCAAGTACGTCCTATCATCCACTGTGACTTCGTCAAGTTTTTCGCCCTTCTTTATTGCTGCTTTGATCTCTGAGGAATTCTTGCCGCTGCAGAAGTTGGTCGTGCGCTCGAAGTCTATAGTCGCGAACTCTTCGCCGAGGCGGGTACGAATGGGGCGATTTGTGAGGTTGTACAGGGGGCATGACAAGAACCCCCTGTAACCTGGCTCGACCTGCGGCCCCGTCCCTAGGAGGATTCCTTTGTACACCCATTTTACCCGGAGGTTGAATCTAGCTACGATGTAATGAGGGAGATCTAGCTGCTCCGTGGTTGTCACGTAAACAATGGAATTCTCTTTCATCTCAAGAAAAGGGTTTTCCTTCGACAGGCTTCCTATTTTCCCTGAACTGTCCACGTAATGGTTACCTATCGTCAGGGTGTATGCCGCGGGACGCAGGCGGCTTCGGTCGTAGTTCGTAGCGATTAACAACCCCTCCTTGCAGAACTTGTCAATTTGGTCGGAGAGCAGCATACCCTTCCGATCACCGTCAGACTCCGGGTCACAGAATCTCCATTCTTCCTTCCTCGACTGTAAGTGCTCGATTTGGGGGTCTGGTAATGGCTGTTCGGGGATTTCCATCGGCCACCTCACTCGGCTGCTATGCTGCGTTACCAACGGTTGATTCTGCTGTCGAAAACGCTAAGGGGCATGGGTCATCTAGGCAAGAAAGACTCTTCAAGGAAGGTCCGGTCCCTAGATAAAACGGGACTCCAGCGCAGAGGCCCGCCAGCCGTCCTAGAAACCTCCGCGATTTTTCTGAGGTGAGTGCTGGGTCGACGATATCCCTGTCCGAGTACGAGATATAATTGATTCCGTTAATGGCAATTCTTGTCGGTCCATTCACCCGAATTGCGGCGGCAGCACCCTCCCAATCGAACCGTCCCACCCTGCGCAGCTTCTTGCTGACCGTTGTCATTTCCTGAATAGAATGAGGGCAGCCGCTTTCGGCCTGAAGGATTTCCCAGGTGATCTCGTCCTTCAGTGGTCCGGCCTGCTCGCCCGCAACCCGAATGGGAAACGTGCGAAAAACGAGAACTATTTCGGTTACGAGCAGTGGACTCAGTCCTACCTCACTAAGAAATCCAGCGGCTGTAGTATCCCGTGAAGTCGCCTTCGGGAAGCTGTCGGAATGGTAAAGCGATAGCCCGAAGCCCTGAGTGCCCTCAACCAGGACCTTCTTCCCGCGATCTAAGGCAGAATTCGCCTCATCACTCACGTTCGTGATGAGTTCCGCCAACCAAGGAACTTCTCTTGCCGCCACGGAGGCTGTCCTCACGTCGGCCCCCCGTAGCACACGACGCGCAACGGCAGAGCCTACCCCGCAAAGCGTAGAGTTCAAACGCTCGCGAAGCTGAAGCCCCATCTCGGCATCCTTATCTTTAGCTTCGATGATCATCGCGTTCCGGTCCACGCCGACCCGTCGCGGATCAAGTCGTAGCATATCGACTCATTCTCAAGACCTCAGGTCTATGAGCGCTCCGGCGGGAATCAGCAGGCGGGTTTGCGGCCTGATATACCCGGTCGGAAGCTGCCGGAGGAGTACCGTATTACCTGATTCGGCTATAAATGAATGCCCCGAATTTGGCCCGCCACAGCGAATGCAAATGTCAATGCGTTCTTGCTGGGTAATAAAGGCTGAGATCTTGCCTTTGCCCTCGCCGCCGAATTGCCCACCCACTACAACCCAAAGACTCACAATTGGCCTCCTTATTGGATTCTGCGAAGCTGGGTATCGACCTTCTCGTACAGCTCTGGTAAAGACCCTTCGTTGTTGATAGTGGTAAAGGCGAGCTTGTGTAGAGACTCGATCTGTTGTTCGACGGGATGAGAATCTGCGGCACGGAACAGTTCAAGCTTAGGATACCGGCCGCTAAGCCGCACCCATCGAGATTGCTCAGTGCTTTCGATGTAAAGGAGATGGAACTCCGAGCGAAAGGCGCTCGCCAAACACTCGTAATCGGTTGGATGACGCAGCCCATCGACGGCGCAGTTCTGCTGCGGTTCGATGTGGCCAATCAAGCGCTTGTTGAGTTCCACTTGCATGCCACCCGCCATTACTTCCCATCCAACCGCCTGGAGGTGGGCCTTGCTCTCAGCATCTTTCGCCATCCAGTCTGAGAGCACCTGGCTGTAACGTATGTAATAAAACCCGTGCTGTTCTGCGAGATACTTGCCCACCGAGGTCTTACCTGCCCCGATGCGACCGGTAATACCGATGACCAGCCGACTATCCCGCTGCTGTGAACTCGCGCTGGGCATTGACCGGGCATTCTAAATCATTCCCAGCGCAAACGGCATCCAATCCCGTCACACGCAGAATATCCGCCAATTTCTGGTAGTTGATCCGCAGAGACCTGGGGACAATGAGATAATCCTCTGCAGCATTGCCCAGCGCAATGTAATCATCCGCCAAGTAGAACAAGCCGACAAGCGCGGAGGTAATGGCGTCCACTTCATCATGCGTCACACGCGTGGTGAGGTAATCTCCCTTTACGCCCGCGCGAGCCATGCCCCACTTCAACTCCTCAAGGCTGGATCCCTTTCGGGGAATGCCGAGCAGATCTTGGGCAGCGCCCGGATAGCTTTCAATTACCTTGAGACCAGAGGCGCGCAGTGAGGTAGCAAGCATCATGCCGCGCATCGTTAACGATTTCATGCTGGGAAGCAGGCACCAGAAGACCGAAATTCCCATCCGCTTCAGGGCCAGCTCGCATTTCCGATAGATCGGACGACCACAAGGCGTATTGGGATTCTCCCATCCTTCCGGCAGCGACAGCGGCGAATCAATGGAAACAATGTCAGGTTGGGCTGCAATCGTCGCGGCCAGAAGCTCGTCGTCGGTGGATAAGGTCTGGGTCACCGCGTTCGGACCGTCCATCAGTGCCCACCCGGTTGCTCGCTTCGCACTTCCGGTGAGGTCGATTCCAACTATTCTCGCTCCTTTACCGCCTGTTGGACACTTCTCTAGAAGACGCGGGACAAGATTGCTGGGATTGCTAGTGGGGGCGGCGGTTCTTCGATGTCGCGTTGCCCGTGGAAGCTCCGAAACTCCATTGAAAATCGTTTTCTGCGGATGCTGCAAGAATTCAGCTGTTTGCGTGGAAAGCCGATCATATGCCAACTCCATGATCGCCTTCAGGTGTACCACGTCTTCCGTGTTGTATTGAATCAACCGCCTCAGTGCGTTTTTGTCGCCGCGCAGGTGCTTCGCCCAGAGCACGGTCGCGTCGTAACCCGTGAGTTCCTCGACCTCGGACGGGCGAGACATGCCGATCTTCGCCTCTAACTTCCTTTAGGCCGCCCTTGAGGCCAAGCTTGCGGGTAACCCAGCGTAGGTCGATATGCACGGGCGGTAGTACAAGCTCGGGAAAGGCCAGCTTCAGAAACCGCAAGTCGAAACCCGAGCCGTTAAAGGTGACAACCAGGGAATACTTGCGCAGGTGCTGAGGAAGTTCCTGAAGGTTGTCTCCGTCAACGAAAAGCTGATACTTTCGCCCGTCGTACAGTCCGACCATCGTTACCGTATCGAACACGGTGGAAAGTCCGGTTGTTTCAATGTCGAGGTAGACGCAATTGTCGGCGAATTCGGGAAACAGCCTCCAGGCCTCACCTAGTGCGCATAACCGCTCAAAAAAGGCGGCGTCTTTTCGTACAATCGCGCTTCGCGAACGCGGGATGTATTCATCGAGCTTATGTTGCAGCCCCGCGCCAACACGTCCAAAGCACTTCTCAAAGCGGTCGGCATCGTCCCAACTTTTTATACCAGAAGCCCACAGTTCCTTCTCGGTGTGTCGACCAATGCCCGGAATGTGGATGAACGTCTGCTGAAGCATCGTGCTCATCCTTGCCCCCAGATGTTGTACAACATTTATAACATATCCTACTTATATGACAAGTACCACATATATAAGATGCATAAGTTATGTATGTTGTACAATTCCCAGGTGGTTGACCGATTGGCGCTTTCCAAATTTCGTTACGCTATCCGCGCAGTCGTGCGAAAGGCAGAGGATGGCGAACCTACGATTCTGACCCACTACAGACGGCCGGTCGCCGCTATCGTGCCCATGAAGATGTTTATTCCTCCGGAGAAAAAGGGCTCTACCTCCGAGCCCGCTCCTAAGTCAAAGAACCGCGTTTCCTAATGTTACTGAGAAAATGAAAAACGGCAGGGCCGCCCCTGCCGTATCGATGTGAAACCCGGGGGTCCCTATTTGCTGCGGTTGACGGCTTTCTTGAGTTCCGCCCCGGCGGAAAACTTTGCCACCTTCCGGGCAGCGATCTTGATGGTGGCGCCCGTCTGCGGGTTGCGCCCATTGCGGGCCTTTCTCTGCGATACAGAGAAGGTGCCAAAACCAATCAGCGCTACCCGATCACCTTTCTTCAGGGCAGACGTAATGCTGTCCACGGTTGTGTCGATTGCGGTAGCCGCTTGCGTCTTGCTGATGCCGCTACCAGATGCGATTCGGTCAATGAGATCGGCTTTGTTCATCGTCTCTCCTGGCAGGTCTCTTTGTCCTCAAAGGGCGCGGGAAACGGGAGCACTCCCTGAGTGTGAAACCCAGCGGCCTTATTTAGCGCTCTTGCCCAGGTGAATGTCAACTGTGAAAATCGGCTCTGGATGCCTTGTTTGGGTCACCTCGGATGAAAAGTGTGTCCAAGGATTGGAATTCCGCCAAAAACCAAAGCCACTCTTCGCGCTGGTTGGCGGCTGAGAAAGAGTGGCTGTTTCGGCCCGAAATCGTGATCAATGCGCAATGCTAATCGCCAGAAGGCATCAAGCTTTCCTCTGGTCCGGGTTCTGCACCTTCCAGTTGGACCATGGCTCCGACCGATGGGCAGTCCCCCAGAATCGGCTGGCAAGCCGCGTCGGGACCGTGTTTTGGGCGCACCTGAGGCTTCATCTCGGCAAATTGCTCAGCCTCAGTTGAACCCGCCAACGCGGTCACCGACGAGGTTCCACCGGCAATCACTTGCGTGACTGCGTCAAAATAGCCGGTGCCTACGAAACGCTGGTGCTTCACCGCTTCATAACCGTGCTGGTATTCACGGCTGAATTCCTTTTCCTGCAACCTGGAATATGCGGTCATGCCGCTGAGCTTGTAGCCGCGGGCTAGTTCGAACATGCTGAGGTTCAAGGCGTGGAACCCAGCCAGCGTAATGAACTGGAATTTGTATCCCATATCCGCGAGTTCGGTCTGGAAGCGGGCGATGGTTGCGTCGTCCAGTTTCTGCTTCCAGTTGAACGATGGCGAACAGTTGTAAGCCAGCATTTTGCCTGGATATTTTGCATGCACCGCATCGGCGAATTGGCGCGCTTCTTCCAGGTCAGGATGCGAAGTCTCGCACCAAATGAGTTCCACGTACGGCGCGTAGGCAAGGGCGCGTGCGATGGCGGATTCGATGCCTCCGCGGATTCCGTAGAAACCTTCTGGCGTTCTCTCTCCGGTGAGGAATTCACGGTCGCGCGGATCCACATCACTGGTCAGAAGATGCGCGCTGTCGGCGTCGGTTCGGGCCATGATCAGCGTGGGCACGCCCAGGACATCGGCCGCCAGACGGGCCGCAACCAGCTTTTGAATTGCCTCCACGGTTGGCACCAGAACCTTGCCGCCCAGGTGTCCGCATTTCTTGGCGGAAGAGAGCTGGTCCTCGAAATGAACGCATGCGGCGCCCGCTTCAATCATGGCCTTCATCAACTCGAACGCGTTCAGGTTGCCACCGAAGCCGGCTTCCGCATCGGCGATCAGCGGCGCAAACCAGTGCACGCCATTGTGACCTTCGGCATGATGAATCTGGTCGGCGCGGGTCAGAGCCTGATTGATGCGGCGGCAAAGATTGGGAACGCTATCGGCGGGATACAAGCTCTGGTCGGGATACATCTGGCCCGCATTGTTCGCGTCGGCGGCAACTTGCCAGCCGCTCACATAGATCGCCTTCAGTCCGGCGTTTACCTGCTGTACAGCCTGATTGCCGGTCATCGCGCCTAGCGCCGGAACGTAAGACTCGCTTTGCAAGAGGTCCCAAAACCGCTCAGCGCCTTGCCGGGCCAGGGTGTGTTCAACATGAAGGGATCCGCGCAGACGCTCGACATCCTGCACGCTGTAAGGACGGGTAATCCCCGCCCAGCGAGTATTCGACTTCCAATCAATTCCCATCGTTGAGCTCTTTCCGTTTCCGTTGCTTCCCATAATTTTGTTTTTCCTTTTTGTAATGCCGGCGGCTGGCTGGCTCCTGCTTAAGATCGGGGCATGTTCCCGCGTGCAATGCGTGGCCGAAGGGCCAACATCTTTGTGGATTGTGGGGCACAGCCCGCCCCCGGTCAAACGGAACGTTTCTATCATGCTGATAAAGGATTGTTATCAGGCTCGCGGTTTGTGATAATAGGAGGTTGTTAGATGCAGGAATCGGCGACCAGGTCAACCATGGAAATCGATCAGGTTGAGACCTTTCTCGCGGTGGCTACATTCGGCGGCTTTCATCGTGCTGCGGAAGCCCTGCGCATCAGCCAGCCCGCGGTCAGCGCGCGCATCAAGGCGCTGGAGGAGTCGCTCGCGGTAAAGCTGTTTTCGCGTTCCCGCGGCGGCCTGATCGTGTCCGACGCCGGGCGCACGTTTCGTCCTCATGCCGAACTGCTCTTGCGCACCGCGGCGATGGCCCGCCAGGCCGTCCATGACGCGCAACCCGCAAGCGGCACTCCCTTGCAGATCGCCACCGCACTTTCGATCTCCGTCTACTTTCTTCCGGACGTTTTGAAACGCTTTCAGCGTGCTCACCCCAACGTCATCATCAGCATTCGCACCGGCCATTCGAAAGAGGTTTTGGATATGGTGTTGAGCGAAGAGGCAGAAATCGGCCTGGCTCGCTCGCTGCACCATCCCGAGGTCGAAACCATAAGTCTTCGCGATGATCCCCTGCTGCTGGTCGCACATCCGAAGCGAGGCCCCAAACATTCGCCGCGAGCACGTCTGGAGCAGATAGCCAGTTGGCCGCTGATTTTCTACGAACGGGGATCAAGCGACTGGACGCTGACCCAAAGCCTGTTTCGCACCGCTGGCTTGGTTCCGAACATTGCGCTGGAGGTCGACTCCATCGAGACAGCGAAGCGGATGGTGGAACGCGGACTAGGTCTTTCCTTCCTGCCTCAAATGGCGGTGGGAAGAGAGCTCCGCGCCCATAAGCTGACCACCGTGAAAGTCCTCGACGCGGAACCCTTACGGCGAAGCCTTGATGTGATCCATCCTCGCCATCGTCCGCTGAGACCGGAAGTGCGGGCGTTTCTCCGAATGGTCAGAGAGGCGGCAAATGAAGATTCCACGGCCACCAATCCTGTCAGGAACAAGAAAAAGCATTCCAGGTAGCGTCGCGAGTCTCTCCCTACCGCCGATCAACACTCCGCCAGATTTCGCTCAGCCATCTTTTCCGCCTCTCTCCACAACCTGGACCACATCTCCACAGCATGTGCACAGCCCAAGAGTTTTTTTCTGTTGCGTGATCCACGGCTATCGGGCACTCTTCAGAACGCACCCCAAATCATGGCTTTTTAACCGCGATGATCTCGCGGCAGCGTTGAGGATTGTTCAGAAATGGGAAAGTTGCCCGCCTTCATGTTTTACCCAGGAGATTGGCAGAAGGATCCTTGTCTTCGCCGCTGTTCGAAGGCAGCGAAGGGTGTCTGGATGGATTTGCTCTGTTTGCTTTTTGAATGTCCAGTGCGCGGCGTGTTCGTTGATGCCAGCGGTAAGCCTTGGAGCGATGAGGAAATCGCAGAGGCCATCGGTGGCGACATTGGCGCGAATCTAGGACACATCGCGGAGTTAGTGTCGAAGGGCGTGGCTCAGAGGGATACTCGTGGGGCCATTTTCTCGCGACGCATGGTTCGAGATGAGCAGGCTCGTCGATCAGCTACAGAGAGAAAACGTAAAGAACGTTCCAGTCACACTAGTGTCACGCCGATGTCTGTAAATGAAACTGAAGATGAAATTGGAAAGCAGAGTAAGTTATTTGTGGAAGTAAAAGAATTTGAAGAAGAAAAGAAAAAGATCGACAATGTTAGTTTAGTAGTCGATCAAATTGGACACCTCTATCCGGCAAGCAGCCATCTGAAAGGCCGCTCCCTGCCGAAGGTGCAGCTAGAGGCCATTGCAGAAGCGATTGCGCGGGATGGAGTAGAGCGAGTGCTCTCTGGAACTAAGAGCTTTGCAGATAAAGTAGTGAATTGGCCCCCAACTGATTTACGCTTTATTCCTAACCCGGTTAAGTTCTACACCGAGGGCCAGTATCTGAAGAAGCCGGAGTTTTGGGAGCGGAGGAAGGAAAATGGACGAGAAGAGTGTACAGTGCATCCAGACTCTGGTCTCACGCAGTGGGGAACTTGCTGGGCATGTTATGCCGAAAGATATGGATATCAGACTGGATGAGCAACCGGGTGCGTGTGCTCGCTGCGGTGGCACCGGTTGGAAAGATGTTGGGTCGGGTGAGGGAAGAAGAGTCACTAGGTGTGATTGCTTTCTCGAGGCGCAGCCAAAGCAATTACTTAAACTCTGTGGTATTCCGGTCCGATACACTGAGTGCGATTTTGCGAAATATAAGACCGATGGTAACAACAGTCTTGCAGGCGCTAAAATAACCGTCGAGAACTGGGCTGCAAAGTACCCTGAGGATCGGATCGGCTTGCTTCTGTTTGGCTCCAGCGGAACTGGAAAGACTCACCTAGCGGTCGCAGCGCTTAGAGAACTAACCAAGAAGGGTTTTCACGGTCTCTTCTGCGATTATCGCGACCTATTGAAGCAGATTCAAAATTCCTATAACTCCTCGGTCCAAATGACCGAATTGGATGTGTTGCGTCCAGTGTTTGAGGCTGAGGTTCTGTTACTAGACGATCTAGGCGCCGTGAAGCCATCGGAATGGATACGGGACACGGTTAGTCTGATTCTAAATACCCGATACAACGAGGATCGAACCACACTCATAACCAGCAACTTTCTTGACGGTCCTGCTGCAGGGACGCCGGAGGCGAAGCAGTTGCGCGCGGCTCAACGGGAGAAAAAGGAGCAATCCGGGGAACCGACTGCGGAGGATTTGACACTCGCAGATCGTATAGGCGAGCGCATGCGCTCTCGTCTGTTCGAGATGTGTCGACCAGTGCTCTTGAGCGGGAAGGATTATCGGCGGAACTTCCGCAGCAATGGCTCCCGCTGACATTCAACGGCATGATTTAAACGAACAATCCTACTTCCATCTTCGTTGTTGATTGCGAATCCGCACTAGAATGGCGGTGTGCTTGTTTGCCGTCTCCAGTTTGTGCCCACCCAGGACTCCGCAGCTATAGCTACGGTCCCAGCCGCGCCTGCTGTGTTTCTACTGCGCGGCGACGATCCGCAATCCGAGCCGTACGTCAGCAAAACTGCGAACCTGCGGCGACGGCTCCAGCGGCTGCTCGGCGCACCTGCGGAGCACAGCAAAAAACTCAACCTGCGGAATCGCGTCCGCTGGATCGAATACACCTCCACGGGTTCAGACTTCGAATCTGGCTTCTTGCTATACCGGCTCCTGCGTTCGACGTTTCCGCAAACCTACAGCAATCGCCTGCGATTACGCTTCGCGCCTTTGGTCAAGTTGCATCTGGAAAACGAATTTCCGCGCGCCTCCGTCACCCCCCGGCTCGGCCGTCTCGGCGGACGCAATATTTACTACGGACCATTTCCCTCGCGCACCGCGGCAGAAAAGTTTGCCAGCGACTCCCTCGATTTCTTCAAGATGCGCCGCTGCGTCGACGATCTCAATCCCGATCCAAAGTTTCCCGGATGTATCTATTCAGAGATGAAGATGTGTCTCGCGCCCTGTTTCAAGGGCTGCAGCGACGAGGAATACCGGGCCGAAGTGTCTCGCGTGCAGGCGTACTTCGACACCGGTGGCGAATCCCTGGTAAGAGAAATCTCGGTCCAGCGCGATGCCGCCTCAGCCAATCTGGACTTCGAAAACGCCTCCACCCTGCACGCGCGCCTCGACAAGCTCAAGCCCGTGCTGAGCCAAATCCCGGAAATCGTCCACCGCATCGATCGTCTCGCGGGTGTAATGGTGCAGCGAAGCGCCAGCGCGGAATCGGTCAACTTCTTCCGCATTGTTGCTGGGCGTATTTCCGGTCCAGTAACTTTTCCCATTCAGTCCTTAGAGCACGCCAAGTCACAGTCGATGGAATCGCGAGTGCAGGAAGCCCTAGCCTCGTTTCCAGCCGCAACACAAGGTACCGCGCTCGAGACTATGGAACACCTTGTATTGTTGAAGCGTTGGTACTACCGCAGCAGCCGCACAGGCGAAATCTTTTTTCTGGACGAAAAAGGTTCACTGCCAATGCGCCGCGTCGTGCGTGGCATAGCGCGCGTGTTTCGCGGCGAGAAATCAGAGACAGACGCACTCAATGTCAGCAACCCGTCCCCTGGCACGCAAGCACAGTCAACTATGGAGAGGAGTCGTGAACCATAAAAGAAGACCGCAAAGATAAAGATAAGGCGCTGCGCGAGCACGTCATTTACCTGCTCGACGGAGGTGGCGCCCACGCCAAATTTGATGAAGTAGTCGCCGAGATTCCGCCCAAACTGCTTGGAGAGAAACCTGGCAGCCTGCCCCACTCGCTCTGGATGCTGCTGGAACATCTGCGCATCGCCCAATGGGACATTCTGGAATTCAGCCGCAACGCGAAACACGTCTCTCCGAAATGGCCCGAAGGGTATTGGCCGAAAACGGAAGCTCCGCCCACCAATGCCACATGGAACGCAAGCGTCAAGAGATTTCGCCAAGACTTGAAGACGATTCAGGATCTAGTGAAAGATCCCAAGACCGATCTGTTCGCCAGAATCCCATGGGGCGATGGCCAGACGATTCTGCGCGAAGCCCTGTTGGTGGCCGATCACAACGCATATCATCTGGGTCAGATGTTAGACGCACGCCGTCTGCTGGGCGCATGGCCGGAGAAGTAAACACCTCAACTTCGCCAAGGATTTGCGCGGATGAGCGGATCTGCAAACTCTTGCAAGAATAGCTGGATTAGCTTGCTTTGCTCCTTTGCATATTTCGCACAGGCCGCTTGCGGAACACTACCCGCACACCCTCGCGCCATCGTTCGTCAATGCCTAGCAATGCCCAATCAATCTCTGGCGACATGTAATGCAGCAGCGTGTCGGTTGCCGGATGTACATGGAGCGCGGGAGCGACCAGGAAGAGCAGCGGCTGGTCGGCGCGCAATTCTCTGCCAGGAAAGTATCCGAAGCGCTGGAACTCACCGCGGGCGTGGTGCCACGCGACTCGCGCCCAGTAGTCGAGGCCCTGCAATGGCAGGTGGATGTCCTCATCGGCCTTGAGTTCAACCACAGCGAGGCGTGCGTCGGTGGTAACGGTGAGCACATCAATCATGGCGCGATCGGATGCCGAGAACGCCGGCACCTGGGAATATAAGTGGGCTGGATCCAAACGTTCGTCCATCGCCGCGACTTCGCGCACGACTAGCGATTCCAGCCAGCGTTCCGGATGCAGACGCCACAGAGGATGATCGCGCGGGCCCTCGGGATGGCGCACTTCGCCGATGCTTCGCACCAACTGAGCGAATGCCGCAATATTCGTGTCACTGAGAATTCTCTCTTGCGCGCCTAAGCCGAAAACAATCTCGGATGTGCTGACAAACGAGCCTGGCTCATGGGCCAACCGGGCTCGCGCAAACTCCAACCCGTGACAACGAAAAGCAATTTCCGCGGGTGACAAAGTCGCAACTTCCGCTTCGGACATCAGTTCGCGAACCTGCGAGACCGCAGCCGCAAACCTCGCCTGTACCGCCGATTCGTCCGTCGAGTGCACTAACCGGGTCGCGATGTTGCCGCAATCGGAAATATCCAACTCTTTTAGGTTGTCGTCGCGTTCTTCCAGTTCATACAATTGCCACTTGGCCGCCTCCGCATTCAAATGCATCATGCGCTCTCGAATCAAAGCGGAAGCTCCCACAGGCAAGAACAGCTTCAGCCCTTCGACTACGAATTTTCCTGCTTTCGCAATGCGGCAGGCATCGAGCCACAGAATGCCGAAGGTTAGCGCCGCATCGATAGAGCCTTGCGTCTCTTCTCCGTTTACCCCCAGCACGGCAAAAGCAGATTGCCCTCGATGCAGCAATCCGCGCGCGTAAACAGGGCCAAACGATCGCTCCAAGTCCATCGAGGTGCTCAGGCGGTCCACTGTGAATCCAGGGAAGCGGCGCTCTAGCACTCGTTGCAGAACCCGCTGGTAAGCCACGCGCGCTGCCCGCTTCGCCGTGGGTGTGCGCCGGTCGCGTTCGCGGCAGATTTCAAGCTTGCTGGGTTTAGCCTGACCCATCCGTTGAACCGAGAGCCGAAGGATTTCATTCTTAACCTCGGCTTCCAACACTCGCCGCACGAAGTTCCGTTCCGCCGACCACAGATGCAGCAGGCATTTGTTTCGTTCCCCGGAGATGGAATACTTGGATTCCGCAAGATCGAAAACTACGGCTCCATCTTCAATGATTACGGCATCATGAGCGCATATCAGAAAGTCTTCGACCGTACGTACCAGGGATTCCGGAGTCATCGCAGAATTGTTTCAATTGACCGACTATTTCGTCTGTGACGAATGAACACGAATCTGAAAGTCGCCACACAGTTACACCGCTGAAGATAACGCGGGCAGGAGCGCCCGCGCCGCGCCACATTGGCCCTGTGTGATAATGACGTAAGGAGCTTTTCGGACTCCCAGGGCATCTAACCAACGTGGATAAAAACAGATTCTTTTTCCAACATTACGGCCTGACTGAACACGACCTGGAACGCTATTTGGCGGCGGCGCTTTCCGCCGGTGGCGATTACGCTGACCTTTATTTCGAGTACCTTTCTTCCACTTCGCTGATGCTTGACGAGTCCATGGTGAAGTCCGCTTCCCAGGGGATTTCCGCTGGATGCGGAGTCCGCGTGATCGCGGGCGAGCGCACGGGGTACGCGTACACTGACGATCTTTCATCCGAGCGCATCCTGCACGCCGCCCGCACGGCAGCTCTGATTGCCAGCGGACCAGCCAAGACTCCCGCCGTTGGCTTCCAGGAAAAGCCTGCCCGCAGTTTGTACCCGATCACGCTTCCGTCGGTGGATGCCGAAATTGCTACCAAGGTCGAACTGGTGATGCGAGCCGATCATGCGGCCCGAGCCTACGATCCCCGCATTAAGGAAGTGCGCGCCAGCTACGCGGATGAACTTCGAAACATTCTGGTGGTCGGGTCGGATGGCACTTTCGCCGAAGACTCCCAGCCGCTGGCGCGGGTAAACGTCTCTTGCATCGCTAAGACCGATGGCAATTCCGCCCGGGGCAGCGCCGGCGGCGGGGGACGCGTCGCACTCGACTTCTTCTTCGGCGAAAAGACTCCTGAGTATTTTGCCAAAGAAGCTTCACGCCAGGCGATTCTGCAACTCGACGCTCGCGAGGCTCCGGCAGGCGAAATGGAAGTGGTGCTCGGTCCCGGTTGGCCCGGCGTGCTTCTGCACGAAGCCGTGGGTCATGGCCTCGAGGCTGACTTCAATCGTAAGCAGACCTCCGCATTCGCTGGATTGATTGGAAAGCGGGTAGCCAGCGAAAAGTGCACCGTGGTGGACAACGGCACCATGCCCTGGCGCCGCGGCTCGCTCAATGTGGACGATGAAGGCGAGCCCACGCAGAACACCGTGCTCATCGAAAAGGGGATCTTGAAGGGATACCTGAGCGACAAGCTCTCCGCCCGCTTGATGGGAATGGCCGACACCGGCAACGGACGTCGCGAAAGCTACGAGCACATTCCCATGCCGCGCATGACCAACACCTACATGCTCGCCGGGGAAGATGAGCCTCAGGATATTATTCGTTCCGTCCGGCGGGGTCTCTACGCCGTGAACTTCGGCGGCGGGCAGGTCGACATTACCAATGGAAAGTTTGTTTTTTCGGCCTCGGAAGCATACTTGATCGAAGACGGCCAGATTACCGCGCCAATCAAGGGAGCGACCTTAATCGGAAACGGTCCCGACGTGCTCACTCGCGTCTCCATGGTGGGCAATGACCTAAAACTCGACGAAGGCGTTGGCACTTGCGGTAAGGACGGCCAGGCCGTACCGGTTGGCGTCGGTATTCCGACAATTAAAATCGATCGCTTGACCGTAGGCGGAACGGCCAGGAAAGATGCCGGCGGCTTTATGCAGTAGACCCGGTAATTCTTTGTCTAGGCCGGTATTTCCTTTGTGTACCTTCGTGTGCCCTGTAGTTGATGCTTTTAAATTGCCTTAACCGCAAAGGGAGCGAAGGTACCCAAAGGAATGCTGTCTGTAAATGGAATCTATGTCCCAAACCCAACTAGAAACGCGAAACCAGAAACTGGAAACCGACCTCCGCGAATTGGCGCAGGACATCGTTCGCCGCGCCATTTCCGGCGGAGCTACTGCCGCGGAATGTGTCATCCGCGAAGGAGACGAATTCTCCACTGTCGTCCGTCTAGGCCAGGTCGAAACGCTGAAAGAGTCGGGCTCGAAGGCAATCGGCATGCGTGTGTTCTACGGCAAACGCGCCGCCAGCACCTATTCCAGCGACTTCTCCAGCTCCGGCCTCGACCGCATGGTGAAGTCGGCGCTGGAGCTTGCGAAAATCACTTCCGAGGACCCGTTCGGAGGAATACCGGACGCCTCGCAGCTGGGCTCGATTGCCGGCGACCTCGATCTCTACTCCGCCGATGTTTATTCGCTTCCGGGAGAAGAGCGCATCAGCTACGCCCGCCGTGCCGAGAAGGCTGCGCTCGACTACGATCCTCGCATCAAGAATTCCGAAGGCGGCTCGTTCGAAGCCGCGACCGGGCATAAGATTCTGGTGAACTCTCACGGATTCGTCGGCGAATACCAGCGCTCCTATTGTTCCCTAGCGGCCGTACCCATTGCGCAGTCCGATGACGGCGCCAAGCAACGCGATTACTGGTTTTCCGTGGCCCGCAGCCTAAGCTGGCTCGAATCTCCCGAACACGTGGGTAAAACAGCCGCCCAGCGCGCGTTGCGCCGCCTCGGCGCCCGAAAATCGAAGACCGCAAAAGTTCCGGTGGTTCTCGATCCCATGGTGTCCAACTCGATCCTCGAACATATTTTCGAGGGAGTGAATGGAGACTCCATCTATCGTGGAGCATCCTTTCTAGCGGGCAAGCTAGGACAAAAGATCGCGGGCGACAGCGTCAACGTGATCGACGACGGCACCATCCCAGGTGGCTTTGGCACCAGCCCGTTTGATGGTGAGGGCGTTCCATCAAGGCGCACCATCGTGATCGAGAACGGTGTGCTCAAGTCGTACCTGCTGAATACCTACACCGCTAAAAAGCTCGGCCTCCAGACCACCGGCAATGCCTCTCGCGGATTGGCGGGAACGCCGGGAATCGGTCCAGGAAATTACTTTCTGCAACCGGGATCAAAGACACCGCAGCAGATCATCTCAGAGATTAAAGACGGCCTCTACGTCACCGAATTCCTCGGCCATGGAGCTAACCTCGTCACCGGCGACTATTCTCGCGGCGCTTCGGGCCTCTGGATTTCCGGCGGAGAACTTGCCTATCCCGTCGAAGAAATCACCGTGGCTGGCAATTTGAAGGAAGTGTTCTTCAATATTTCCGAGATTGGAAATGATCTCGAGTTCCGGGGCGCGGTGGCTTGTCCGACCATAAGAATCGACGGCCTCACCGTGGGGGGAGAATAGATTCAGCGTTGAGTCGGGCCGGCTTCCTCGCCCGGCCTACCGAAAGGCGAGGCGCTCGGTTGTACAGTCCCACACACCGAGTTCCCGGCTTCTAACTGTTCGATGGAGTAGCGGCAAATAGATTACTTGCCGCGTCCGTGAGAAGCTGCCTCCCTCGCCAGCAGCGCCTTCGCCTGCAGGTCACCGGAACCGGCTTCTTTGGCGGTCTGAGCCGGAGTCTCGATTGCTTCCTGCAGAATTTTGGCGGCGTTGCTGATCTTAACTGTATCTGTTACTGGGGCCTGCGGTGCCGCTGCACGCGCTGGTTGGCGCGCCGGCGACGGCTGAACTGCAGCCGCAGGTTGAGCGTGGGGAGCA
Source organism: uncultured Acidobacteriota bacterium (assembly GCA_963696635.1). Classification (GTDB taxonomy): domain Bacteria; phylum Acidobacteriota; class Terriglobia; order Terriglobales; family Acidobacteriaceae; genus JABDBE01. Next base: position 316,925 of record CAVOKX010000007.1, on the reverse strand, counting down.
CTACTTACTGGGCTAATCATGGGTGGAACCTCGTATTGGTCTCCTTCGGCAGCAACGCCGATAACTTTAGCGCGTCCGTGGGGTTGGCCAGCCACTTCCGCCCCTGGGCGCCGATCAGAGGGAATCTCAGGTTGTAAAGGCGGACGGTCCCTCCAATCGGGAACTTCCAGAACGAGTAGTACAATCGTGGCATGGGCGGCCTCATCGAGCCATCTCCGCTGGCTGAACGCGACTCGAATTTGCGGCCAATTCTGCTGGGCGTCGCGCTAGTTGTGGTCGTGGTCGGCGTGATCGCGCTGCTCACTCGCGGCAGTCCAAAAAGCGCGACTGCTCCGCATCCTTACGCCGCCAACCTCGAACTTTCCGATCTGAAAATGAGCGCCGCGGAGAATTTTGTTGGCGCCAGCGTGACCTACATCGACGGCACCGTCACCAACGCTGGCGATAAGACAGTTACCCATGCAATCGTGCATGTCGCGTTCAAGAATTCCCTTGGCGAAGTTGCACAAGCCGAAGATGTTCCGCTGCACGTTCTGCAGACCAGCGGACCCTACCCTGATGCTGTCGATCTCAGCCTTTCGCCGCTCGCACCGGGACAGGGCAAACCGTTTCGTCTTACCTTCGAACACATCAGCAGCGACTGGAATCAAGCCTATCCCGACCTGCAAGTGACCGATGTCTCGCTGAAGTAGAAGCCAAGAATCAAGAGCGCCACTGATTATCTTTTTGTGATCCGTGAAAATCCGTGGCTGAGTTCCAATTCCTTTAGAATGCCCTCATGGCTGATGCCAAGCCAATTCGTTTGACCGAGTCGGTGAAAGCTGCGGGTTGAGCGTCCAAGCTGAGTCCGGCGGCGCTGGACACGGTGCTTGGGAAATTAGCCCGGCAGCATGACCCGAACGTTCTTGTCGGCTTCGATCACGCCGACGACGCCGGAGTGTATCTTATCGGGCCGGGCACTGCCTTGGTACAAACCGTTGATTTCTTCACGCCCATGGTCGACGATCCCTTCACCTTCGGCCAGATCGCCGCCACCAATGCGCTCAGCGATGTCTATGCCATGGGCGGCCAGCCGCGCAGTTCACTAGCCCTGGTATGTTTTCCAGAAAAAGCCGATCTGGCAGTACTCGAACGCATTCTCGCCGGTGGCCTTTCCAAAATGATCGAAGCCGGCTGCTCAGTCATTGGCGGGCACAGCGTTCGCGACGAAGAAATGAAGTTCGGATATTCCGTTACCGGCCTGATTGATCCCTCCAGAGTGCTCACCAATGGCGGCGCGAAACCGGGTGATCGCCTCCTTTTTACGAAAGCCCTCGGGACGGGCGTAATCTCCACTGCAATCAAAAAAAAAGCAGCGCAACAACAATGGATCGACGCCGCCATCGCCTCCATGACCACCTTGAACAAGAAAGCCGCGGAGATCATCACAGGCTGTATGGGACCGGGTCTTCGACCCGGTCAGGCGGAGCAAAGCTTCGCAACTAACGACCAACGACCCAGGTCCAACGACCTTTTCGCCGTCCACGCCATGACCGACGTCACCGGCTTCGGCCTGATCGGACACGCCCGCGAAATCGCCCTCGCCTCCAGCGTTTCGCTGCGCCTCCACGCCAATCGCATCCCGCTGCTCGAAGGCGCGCTCGAATGTGTTCGCGCCAGCCACATTCCCGGAGGCCTGAAAGCCAACCGCGAATTCGCCGAGTGCGTGGTGGGCTATGAAGATGGAGTCAGCGAAGAAGTGAAGACCATCCTCTTCGACCCGCAAACCGCCGGAGGCTTACTGATCTCCGTCGCGTCCGAGGATGCAATTGAGCTGACGCGAGCACTCACTGTCGCCGGAGTTCCGGCCGTAGAAATCGGCGAAGTACTGTCGTCAACCAAGCCGTTGATTGCGGTGGTGCACTGATCGCTCTGTCTGCGCCAGGGCAATTAGTGAAACGCCTCGCCTCTGTCCAGCATCGCAAGAATCATTTCCATGCGCCTCTGCTTCGTTTCCGGCTTCTTCGCGGTTTGCAGCCGGTAGGCAATCGCATACCGATTCGCTTTATTGAGCGATTCGAAGAACGTTTGTGCCTTCTTGTTTTTGCGCAATGCCGCCAGAAAATCCTCGGGAATGGTGGCTTTGCTTGGGGAATCGTAGGCTGCTGTCCAGCGGCCATCCTCCTTGGCTGCATCGATTGCGGCCTGACCAGCCGCCTTCATCCGGCCCGCCTTAATCAGCCTGTCCGCATGTTGGGTGTTGATCCTGGACCAGCCGCTTTTGGGCCGCCTTGGGGTGAACCTTTGCCGCCAGGAAACTTCATCGTGGGGCTGCTTTAGGCCGTCGATCCATCCAAAGCAAAGCGCCTCATCCAGCGCTTCGGCATAAGTGACGGACGGCTCTCCCGAATCTTTCTTGAAAATACGCAGCCAGATGCCATCGGATTCGCGGTGATTCTCGGCCAGCCACTTTCGAAACTCTGCGGACGATCGAAAGCTAAGAATTTCATTCATATGACCCAGGAACCGGCGGATTACTCTTCAACTTCAACCAACCCACTGCGCCCGTCATATGCGAGATTCCAGCGCTCGAGAACATCTCGGCCCAGTAGACATGCCACGTCCTGCTCTGGTAACGGGCATGCCACGAGGCTCATTGGATCGAAGCCTTTGAGCGCTTGGTCGGGGAAGTAGATTGCGCCAGCGAACTCTGGTCTGTCGGTGATGTGGCCTGCACTTGAGATTCGCGCTTGACCAGTTTGCCGGAGTCCACACGTTGTTGCCAACTGAGGGCTTATGACCGAGCGGGCTGCACCGGTGTCGATCAGCGCCGTTACGGTGTAGGGCTTCTTGAGTTCAACTTGTGATTGCTCAGCTAGCACGAGAGCAGAGTGAGGATGACCTATTGTGACCTTGATTTTTGGGCCGCTCCTTCGTAGCTCGGTTCGGGAGTAGGAGCGGGAAAACTTAACTCCGTTCATACGCTTAATAAATTACGAACACTGGCTCATGCTCAACTACTTGCTTTATGAGGAAGTCGGTGCCGAGACCAAAGGCCGCAAGTCCGGCTTCGAACGCCGCTTCATAGTTTGGGAAGAAGCCCGCCGCTTTTTTGCCACCTATCAAAACGAACTGCCCCTGGTGAGACTTCAGCCAGTCGGTTTTGTTGGATTCATACCAGAAAAGCTCTTCTGCTAAGGATCCTTTCCGTTTTTGCGCCATACTCACTCCCTGCCAATTTAGATTCGTAATTCAGCGGTCGCAACTACTACATATTGGGGTGCTTGATGCCGAAGTCCACATTTTGTAGGAATCATGCTAACACATAATGTGTGAGACTCACACAAAAAGTGTGTGGATATGTCATATTCGTTCGCAGAAACGATGCGGGGAAGAATGGAGGCAAAAGGACTCGAAATAGGAGATCTTGCCAAAAGAGTTGGCTACAGCTCTGAGCACATCCGCAAGCTGTGCAATAGCGAAGCGTTTCCCTCCCGTGCACTGCGAGATGCAATAGCCGACTTGCTCGAGATAGACCGCGCCGAATTTGAAAAGCAAGCCAACGCCGATCGCTGGCGCGAGAAATACGGTAAGGTCCCCTCAGTCTCGCAGACGCAACACCCTATTTATGCTGTCTGGGACGAGCTAACAAAGGATCAGCGCGCATCTCTGCTCTGTATGGCCAAGTGCATGGTCAAGCAAAAGAGAAGCAAGGCGTCATAGGCATCCTCAGGCTCTCAAAAGCTCCCAAATCCTCGCCAGATGATGATCGTCGTGCTCCGCCACAAAGTATAAATGGTCGACCAGCCGCATGGGCTGTTTGAGCCGCGGGTGCGGGATCGACCGGGCAAGCAGCGCACCCTCGAGTCCTCCAACGCGATCAACCAACTGCAATCGCGCTTTCCGGAACTCGGCAAGAATTTCCTCGACGCGCCGCCGGTTATGCCCCGCTTCGTCAGTTTTCCGATTGCTCAAGTCGGCGGTCGTGAGTTCGACGGCGCCTGCCAGGTAGTCGTCAACCCGCGCCATCCACAAGGGCTCGAGATCAAGCAGGTGCCCGGCGTGCTCCTGCGCCGACCACTTCCCCTCCGGCTTTCGCACTAACCGCTCCTGAGGATAAGCGCGGACCGTCTCCTCCAGCCTTGCGGGCGTGCCGCGCAACCGCGCGCAGAGGTTCGGATGTAACTGCACGGGAAACGAGAATTCGAACTTCCGCTCAAACCAGTTAGGAACTTGACTCATCGATGCACCAAAATTCTCATAAATTTGATCGGGGCAATTCGTGGCAGCTAAACCCGTTTTGGGAAATTTAGTATGAATGGCCGGGGACATCCCTGACATTTTAGACCGGGCACATCCCTGACACTTGTTGCTCCGTTTCCGTGAGGGGATGGGGTGCAGGGGAAGGGGAAACTTCCCCTTCCCTTGCTCCGGCCACGTAGAAGCTGCTCGGTTCGGCAGCGCTCTCTCCCTCGGCATCTTTCTTTGGCGGCAGCGGCAAAACCCGCCGTCGCCAGCTGTCAAACCGTGCCAGCGGAACATCCGCGAAATAGACCGTATACCAGCGCTCGTCGATGGGCAACAGGCCCACGCGCTCGCCCCACAACACCTCGCTCAGAAATACATCGTGCCGCTTCTGCCAGCGAAAATGTCCGTGCGCGCGCACGCTGCGCACCAGCATCGTCGCCGGATATTCCGGCTCCGGCACCCGCGCCGGATACGGCCGCGGCGAGGGCTCATACAGGCTGGCCGGCGTTTCCATCGCCAAGGCTTCATGCGGTCGCACTTCGTTGTATTCCTGGCGGAAGTTCTCCAGCGCTCGTTGTTGCGCCCGCCGATCCTGGGCGGGCGGCATCGCCACCTCCTGCTTCAGGGTGCGATGCATGCGCTCGTGCCGTCCGTTCTGCTGCGGCTGTCCCGCCTCAATCCGCTCCGCCACGATCCCCAGCTTGATCCACCACACCGCCAGCCGCGACAAGCCGGCGATCGCCGTGCTGGCAAAGGGTGGCCCGTTATCGGTGCGAATCGCTTGCGGTAATCCATACTCGCGAAACGCCGCTTCGAAAATGGCTTGCACTCGCGCCGTGTCCGTCTTGGCCACCGCCTGGCAGCGCAAGAGATAGCGGCTGTGCGCGTCGCTGATGGTCAAGGGATCGATGCGCTCCCCATCCCCGGTGCGGAACCAGCCCTTGAAATCCGCGCACCACACCCGGTTCGGCCCATCCGCATGCGCCAGCGGTTGCGTGTACGGCGCCGTCTTGCGCCTTTTCTTGCGCGCCACCACCAGCCCTTCCCGCTTCAGCAACTCGCCCATGGTGCTCGCTGCCGGCCAGCTTGGCCCCGGTTGGTCCCGCTCCAGCACCCGCTTCAACTTGCGCGGGCCCCACCTCATGTGCGCCTGCCGCAACTCCAACACCCGCTGCTCGATCTCCGCCGGGGTTTGGTTGGGGTGCCGCTGCGCCGCCCGGTTTCGTTCCAGCAGCCCTGCCGCTCCCCGCTCCCGGTACCGCCGCAGCCATACATACCCGGTTTCCCGCGTTACCCCGAAGCTCTGGCACAGCTCCGTCATGGTTTGCTCATCCCGCTCATACTCAAACACAAACCGTAGTTTCTCTTCCATCACACTGCTCGCTTTCCATGGCATGCGCTGTTTGTAACCCGCGCGCGCCATCTTTTGCAGTGTCAGGGATGCTCCCGGTCTGTTTTGTCAGGGATGCTCCCGGTCTGTACCCCTATGTAGCCACCCTCCTCCCCTCCCCCCTCGATCTTTTGGAATCATGGGGTTAGGGCTGGACTACCACCAAAATCTTTGAATAATAAGGACTTATATGCAAAATATTCTGGAATAAGGACTTAGCTGCACAACCCAGCGCACAATTCCCGGGCGCACGGTAAGTGATCTTATAACTTTATCATTGTCGAAGAGCTAATATTAATTGGCATATGTTACCTCATTGAGAAGGTTAGGGTCAATGTGGCTATGGTTGATGCGGACCCGCCAATAAAATTAGAGGCGTGGAGACTAAACGCAGCGCGACCTTTTGAGGGAACCGGTTCGACAGGTGACCAGTGAAATAACCGCCTGCAAAAACGAGAGTTTTCCCAGTTGACCTCGCCGCCGATTTCGTACTAAGGTGTGGGTACACCGGAAAGGAGGTGGTCGAATGACGAGTTCTGATTGTAGTAACTGTAGTGGGAGTCTAAGACCAGGTGAGGTGGCTGAGACTTAGAGCGGGTTGCTCTAAGCGGGGCTGCTGGGCGCTCGCGCGCCAAGCAGCTACAGTCCGCACACTAACCGGTGAGTTTGGATTCGATCCCGGCGTCAGGTCGCGCCGGGGCGTCCATGCTAAGACCCGGAGTTGCCGAAGAGGCCACGTTAGAGTGACCACCTCTTGGTCAATCCCAAACAGTCCACCGGGCGGCCCGTGCCTTCAAAAAGCGCGGGCCGTTCTGTTTTGCTTTGTTAACAGTTTTCTCGGGCGGAGAGCATTGAGGGTAAAACTGAGGAGAAGAATTCTTCTGACCCAACGATCAGGTGTGACAGCCAAGGCTTGACCTTGTAAATCGTGATGTCGGATGGGGTCGCTACTGTCAGGCAGACCCTTCGGTGAGGGGCGAACAGACGGCGCAAGCTTGCGCTAACGCCTGTTAGCGGCAGTTAGGCTGCCTACTACCCTCTATGATCATGCGACCACGCGATCTTCACACGATTCTTCGGCTTCAACGCTCTTTCGGGACCAGTCTTATTGTTATGGGTTGCGTCCGGCTGGAGGCCGAAAAAGTGACTTTCGAGCCCATCACTGCCTCGTGGGTCCTAATGTCTATCACCGTATACTGAAATCCTTGAACGGCCGAAAAGGTAAATTTGCCTGATGCATCGGTCTCCACTGAACCCGCCCGTTGGAACATTCCGTCCATTTGCGTTCCTATGCTGGCGCGCACCGCTCTCGCGGGTGTGCCATCTGGGAGCAAGACGACGAACTCAACTGGCGTGCTCGTCAACGCAACCGGCAATCGAAAATCGCACCGTTGCGAATTAAGGTTCTCGTTTATTTCAATCGCGGACGCACCCGCTTCCGTAGCCGCATGAGGCCAGTACTGCGTGGGATACGGATGGTCCGCAGTTGGGGCCTTATACAGATTCAGCGCGATCTTATAGGAGCCGGGTGCGACGGCGACGAATGAGTATTCGCCACTCTCGTCCGTCTTCGCGGTCGCACCGATCAGAAGCTCCGACTTTCGGCTTCGGCCTTTCCCCTCGACGCGAATCAGGTCTAGGCCAAGTCCAGCCCGAACAGGCGTGCCATCCGGACGAATAACGCGGCCTCGGATCGTTCCTAGCCAGTTCTTTCGCAAAACTAGGTCGAGCACCGCACAGCCTCGGGGCTCGACCTCGGCGGTGTGCTCGTTTTCAGACTCGGTGCTGGAAAATCCAGGCTTAGTTGTCCTTACGAAATACGATCCAGGTTGTAATCCGAGAAATGAATACCGGCCACTGCTGTCAGTCGTAGTTGTCGCTTTCTCCTGCCCGTTCAGGATCTCGATGGTTGCGCCTGATAATGGGTCACCCGTCCTGGCCAGATCGCCAGTACTCATCGTGACCTTGCCCGAGATGGTTCCCGTGGGCGCGGCGCCGGCGAGGCGGTTTAGAAATGCCAGATCTTCGTCGGCGTACTTCACATTTCTGCTGCGCGTACAGCCTCGTGATGGCAAGTAACCACTCCCGTCATCGTGTGTGTACATTACGTACTGTTCACCCACGCTCAGAGTCGGGCCATCGCACATTCCGCTGTCGTAAAGAATGACTGTTTCTTCGGAAATGTCCTTGTAAGCCTTATCGATTCGCATCCGGGCAAGTCCCACCCGGCCATTTTCCGTCTGAATGGCCTCCGTGACTGTCCCGAGGAATATTATTGGTGTTGCGGAATATTCTACGCAGGGCGGAGGTGGCGGAGAGCATTCGCAAGCCAGTGCATTCTCGGGCCAGATCGTCAGATGGGTAATCGCTGCAAACAGCATCACAACCGCTCGAAACCCCATACGAGTCGGTACCAGGCTGCTATATCCATGACTTCCCATACTTTGAATTGGACACCGCTGCATCAGTGGTAACAACTAACTTCCGTAACACTCCGAGGAAGGCCAACCTTGCGACACTGAATGACTGGCGTTGAGCCGACGACGGAAAGCACTCGCCGATTGGTGAAAAGTCGCCAGTGCACGCAATATCCCCGCTGACTTCGGTACCAGTCTGTGTCCGATACGTTGAGTTTCGCCAAGATTGTCCGGAGGGTCGAGTTCAAGCTGCTACAGATCAAGCCGCCTGCTGCTCAACTTCTTCGGTTTTACTGACTCTGCTGATCCGCTGCGACTGTCGCTTCAGGTCTGCTGACATGTCCAGCAGCACACGGCGCGGAGCAAGAAAGAGCCCAGTCCTGATGGTTAAGTCGATAGCGTTTTCGCTGGCATTCATATAATCACCCCTATTCATATTGGATGTTTTTCCACCCGTTTCGATTCCCCCGCCACTCCACGCTGTGAGAGGGATGCTTGCCGCCTTGACTCATGAAATGAGCACTCGTCCGTTCGTCTAATGTTCGCTATACTCTTGTGCATGATCTTCGCTACCTAAGCAGATAGTCTTCTGTGCATTAGCAGGATGAGGAAAAACGCTGTTTAGGCAAGGAACATCGAACTCCAGCGGCTAAAGCCGGACCCATTTTCAGCGACCTACGGTATGCCTAAAGGCATACCCTGATACGAATCCAGGGTTTTTCCGCAGCCTGTTAAAGAGACCAAGCTGACTCCGATGGAGATTCGACCTCTAAATGAGAACGATGCGGCGAAGTACTGGGATCTGAGACTTGAGGCGCTGCAATCTGAACCGTTCGCATTCGGAAAGGCCCCCGAAGAACATCAAGCATTCTCAGTTGAGGCGCAGGCGGCGCGCTTTCGTGACATGCAGCCAGATTTTACGTTAGGGGCGTTCGAGCGCGACGATCTAATCGGAATGGCGACGTTCATCCGGGAAAAGGGTCGAAAGGAGAGGCATAAAGGGCGAATTTACGGGGTATATGTAACGCGCTCTCAGCGAGGGCGAGGCGTGGGACGCAAGCTTATAGAGGCACTTTTGGAAAAGGCGAAAGAAGATCCCTCGCTGGAGCAAGTTTTGCTCGCGGTGGGGGCTCGTCAGGAAAGTGCCCGCCAACTCTACCGTGAGCTTGGCTTTGAGACTTTCGGGACGGAGCCCCGAGCATTAAAGATCGCGTCAGAGTACATCGACGAGGAACATCTGATCCTGCGACTTCGGTGACGATCGTGATTTCAGCGTTTCAGCTTGAGCTAGGCGAGATCGTTGGTCAGAAAGCGGTCCACCGACAGAGCGCCCGATCCCTTGATAAGAATCACCAGCAGCATCGCAATGGCCAGCAGGTGATACTCGAAGCCCTCGCCTTTCTGATTGCCAGACCAGTTCATGAAAAAGCCATTGTGTACATGCACCATGGCGATGGCCACGAGCATGTTGCACATGATCCCGAAGGCGGCAATGCGCCCGAGTAATCCGACGATCAGCCCCATTCCGCCAAAGAACTCAGCGCAAATGGCAAGAAACGCGAAGAACGCCGGGATTCCCATCTGGTGGGTAAAGAAACCCATGGTGCCGGTGAAACCGTATCCTCCGAACCACCCCAGCATTTTCTGCGCGCCGTGGGCGTAAAACACCACCCCCAGCGCCAGGCGAAGAATGGTGATGGCAAAGTCGTCGCTCGTGTTCGCTATTCTGTGAAACATGGCCGCCTCGCTTTCAGAATTTGTACGAGTGTATTTGAAATTCTCAAATCACAGGATCCGAATCACTGCCGGACTTGTCGAATCCTAACTTGATGACCTCCGCGGTGTCTTCCGCTAATGAAAGCTGGCCAACTTCGTGGCGGGTAAACCAGCGGGCCTCAGCCGCGTCACATGCCGGTTGCGGTTCTCCGGCGATTCTGCGGCACAGGAAATCGATGAGCACATAATGGTAGAGCGTGCGCTCGTCGGCGTCGCGCACGATGCGATCATAGACGCCGAGCAACGCGCCCACCTCGACCCTCAGACCGGTTTCCTCCAGAACCTCACGAAGCGCTGCCTCTCGCAGGGTTTCACCGGCTTCCACGACGCCTCCGGGAATGGACCACTCGCCAAGCAACGGCGGGTGTCCGCGCTTCACCAGCACGACGCGGTCATGCTCGATGATGATGGCGCCCACACCTACCAGAGGCGCATCTGGGTATTCACGTTTCATGCTGTGAGCAATCCGCCAGCAACCTTAAATGCTGCCAGCGATTCTAAGCCAAGTTGCCGGATTAGCAGTTGCCAGATATCAGTTTCCAAATCTCGGTAGAATAGCGCGATGGCCTTAGAAGAGTACAAACGTAAACGGCGGTTTGAGGAAACTCCGGAGCCTCCACCCAAGCTGGAGAAGAAAGCCGGCCACCGCTTTGTGGTGCAGAAACATCGCGCCACCCGCCTGCACTACGATTTCCGCCTGGAGATGGAAGGCGTGCTGAAATCCTGGGCGGTACCGAAAGGACCGTCGCTCGATCCCGCCGACAAGCGGCTGGCGATGCAAGTGGAAGATCATCCGGTTTCGTATTTCGACTTTGAAGGCACGATTCCGGAGGGCAACTACGGCGCGGGCACGGTGATGGTGTGGGATGTGGGAACGTGGGAACCGCTTTCGCCGCAGCCGGTGAATGGGAAGTACGTGCCCGGGAGTGAGGCGGAAGCAGCTGCCATGCTGAAGAAAGGCGACCTCAAGATTCGATTGCATGGGCAGAAGCTCAACGGCGACTTTGCGTTGATTCACATACGCGCGCGGCGTGCGGGAAGCAAGGGGACGGAGTGGCTGCTGATCAAGAAGCATGACGAATACCTAGTCGAGGGTTACGACATTGAGCAGTACGACAAGTCCGTGCTGAGCAAGCGAACCATGGCTGAGATCGCGGGCGACGAAGGGTCGGCCGAATGGACGAGCAGCCGTCCGGCGTCGCGTGGGAAGGTGAAAGCGCCGTGGCTGGCGGAGACCCTGGCTAAGCTGGACAAGAAAAGCAAGAAGCAAAAACTGACCCCAGAAGACACCAAGAAAGAAAAAGTAAAAAAAAACGCTAAAGAAAAGACGGGGCCTGATCGATCGAGCGAAATTGGAGGAGTGGCCTCGTCGCTGGAGTCTGTAGCCTCGGCGGCTGCGGATCTGCAGGGTGCTGTTCGTAAGTCCATGCCGACCGCCATTCATCCCATGTTGGCTACGTCAATCGAAAAGCCGTTTGATGATCCGGAGTGGTTGTTCGAGATCAAGTGGGATGGTTATCGGGCAGTCTCGTTCATCCAGGACGGCACGGTGCGCCTGGTTTCGCGTAACCAGAACGACCTCACGGGAGAATTTCCTGAACTTCGGAACCTGTCCAAGTTGATCAAAGCGAAAAACGCGGTGCTTGATGGGGAAGTGGTCGCGCTTGACGAGCAAGGCCGCGCTTCGTTCAGCTTAATGCAACAACGCACCGGCATTCGTAAAGGCGGACGACGCACCGGAGCGCGACGCGAGTTGCAAGTGGTTTACTACATTTTCGATCTGCTCTACGTCGACGGTTATGACTTGCGCCGGGTCGCGCTGGAAGAGCGCAAGCAGGTGCTCTCTCGTATCGTCGATACGAACGATCTGGTCCGCTATTCCGATCATTTTCCCCAGGGTTTGGCGTTGTTTGAGGTGGCGAAGAAAAAAGGATTGGAGGGGATTCTCGCGAAAAAGCGGCTGAGTTGTTACGAAGAGCGCCGCAGCCGCGATTGGCTCAAGATCAAAGTTACACAGACGGTCGACTGCGTGGTCGGAGGCTATACCGACCCGGAAGGAAGTCGCCAATACTTTGGATCGATCGTGCTTGGGCTCTACGACAAAAAAGGCCAGCTCATCCACGTTGGGCAAGCGGGAACGGGATTCAACCAGGCAATGCTGAAGGAAATCTGGCAAGTGCTCAAAGAGCTGGAGACGAATCGGAGTCCGTTTCACGGGCCTGTGGATGCAGCCCATGTGCACTGGGTGAAACCCGAACGAGTGGCGGAGATCAAGTTTACCGAGTGGACGCATGAAACCGCGGACGGGGGGATGAAATTGCGGGCTCCGGTATTTCTTGGCTTGCGGGAAGATAAAGATCCGAAAGAATGCACTTTCGCAGAACAGACCTGAGGGGCGCGGCTGGAAAGCTGCGCCCTTTCAAAACTTCACGTACTAGTAGGTGAAGGACTGAATTTCGGTTACGCCTGAGTCCGGACCATCGACGAAACCGCTGCGCTTGGCCGGGTTCAGCGCGATGTGCATCGGGATTATATTGAAAGTATTGTTGAAATTGAATCCGTTGAGGGTTTTTTTGAGATTGCCCTTGGTGTCGTAAACATAGATCGTGCTGCCGCTGGACGCCGAACTCGAATTCTCCTGGGCGATCAGGAAGAGCTTGTGAATGGGATCAAACTCGACATCGTTCCCGCTGAAAAATTGTTGTTCACCTGAATTTGGCAAGACCACGCTGAAACCGGTCTTTGCCTTAAGGTCATAGAATTCCACACTCGCGTCATCTTCTGTGTCGGTGCATACAATGCCGTCGGCTGAATCGATGGCGATGCCGTTGATGAAGCCGAATCCGATCCCGGTGAACTCTGAGAACGTGCCTTTAGTGAGATCGGCCACGCCGATGACAGGCAAGCAGCCAAAGCATCCGTTGCCGCCACCCATCACGGCCTGATCTGTCTTGCTGTCGTAGGCGATGGGCGGAGGTACGCTGGCAAAGTTATTGGCGTCCTTAATTTTGACGACCGGTCCGAACGTATTGGCGGCGACGTTGGAGCTGAATACATAGGGGATGAATTGTCCGCTGTTATCGTAGGCAAATACGGCGACGTTCGGAACTCCCTGGCTGCGGCTCACGCTGGCCGGCATAATGATGTGCTGGGATCCGATGGGTGGAGTCCACAGCCCCGTGAATTTGTTGGAATCGAGAGGATTCAAGGTTCTAAATATGCGCTTGACGACAAAGCCTCCTTCGACGTGCTCGCGCTCGACCAGGCCCAGGCTGTTGCCAACAACCCCCATGGTGACGAAGTCATCTTGGGTTTCGGTTTTTTTGACCACTTTTAGAATTTTGCCGGTCTTCTGGTCAAAAGTTTCTACGGCGGCCAGAACGTTGCCGTTGGACAACGTCTGGGACTCGCTCAACACGCCTTCGGTGCCGTTTTGATCGATATCGAATCCGAAAATCTGTCCGCCAAACTTGCTGTGGACCAGAACGTTGCCGGCGCCGGCGGAAGAACTGGGCTCGAACTCGCTGGTCTGCGCGAATACTCCGGTGGCGGCGAACAGCAGCACGATCAAGCAGAGAAATGCGTGCCGAGCCGCCGCTGAATGGTGATCAAATCTAAACTTCTTCCGCGAAGGGAATTTAGTTTCTGGGACTAAAACTAAAGTGACTTTCGTGGTATTCATTTCATCTCCGTAGGATGGCATTCGGGACGAGCCGGCGGCTGCGTACTTGACGAAGTTACGCTCACAATCCTGCATTTGTGTCATGTATTTGTCAGAAAATTGTAAACTTGGGCCGAAGATAGGGACTGCAAAGCTTTTCTTTCGGTATATGGTGCGGACCTGGGGCGGTGGCGCGCTTCTCCACCAGCGGCCGTGGTTCCCCGGCTGGGTCTCAATCTTTCAGCAGCCGCATGCCGGCGCCCGCGGCCACATTCCGATCGAAGGTGACGGTGAACTGGCATTCCGCCGCGTGGCCGCAGCGCTCGATGAGACAGTCGGAAAAATCAGCGTGGCTGGCGCTGAACTTCCGCAACGCCTGCAAGACGACTTCCGCTCGCTCAATCACCAGTTCCTTACTTCGCAGTAAGGTCCCTAAAACCTGCTCGATTTCGTTCTTCTTGAAACGGTAGGAAACTTGCAACACCCAAACAAGTTCCACGACGACGATCAGGGAAAGGAATCCCGGTGCCTCCGCGGAGAGTGCGTCCATCACGCTCACCGCCGCGACCGTCTGGGCGGCATCGTCGTGGGTGAGATAGCGGACAACAACGTTCGTGTCGAGGCCGATCATCGGGAGCCGGAGGCGCGCCTCGCGATGGTGGCGTTCATCTCTTCAATCGATACCGGCTTGCTTCGCTTGCCTCGAAACAACCCTTTCAGTTCCTGTACCGATCGAGTAGCCGCGACGATGGCGAATTCACCTTTCCCCTGCTCCACGAACTCCACGCGATCTCCAGCCTCTAGACCGAGCGCATGGCGTACCTGCGACGGTATGGTGATTTGCCCTTTTGAAGTGAGAGTTGCAACTGCCATATCCTGTCCAAATGCTCCTTACATCATAGTAAGGAATAAGGCGTGTGTCAAGGAATCAAGCAAGCCGCCCAGGCACGACAATGCCAGTACCCCACGGAATTCCGCCCCGAGCTTGGAAACCAGCATTCGATTTTTCACGATACAATTGCAGATCTTACGCCTCAGCCTGAGCAGTCAGACACCACGGAGGCAGTGGCTTTATATGGCTGGACTCGGCATCAAACCATGTGAGAGGACACTGGATGCTCAAAAAAGCAGGACAGTTAGCTGCAGCACTATTCCTATTTACGTTACTTGGGTTCAGCCAGGATAAGGGTCATTTCGACGCGAGCATCAACGGCGCAGTGGTTTTCACTAAAGGATCGACCGGAAATGGCGTGCAGCAAAGCGCAACCATAGGCTCCGACTATTTTGGTACATTCCGCTTCAAATTCAAGCCCAAACACTCGCTGATAATCAATGTCGGTCGCGCCCAGAACTCGCAGGTGTATCAGTCTAACTTCGACTATCACGTCATCACGAGAACTACCGAGTACAGCGGCGCCTATCGCTACAATTTGTTCCAAAAGGGCAAATTGGAGCCGTTCGTTTTCGTGGGTGCAGGCGCGCTCACTTTTGCTCCTCAAAGTACATGGCTGTTTCTCCCTGATTTTGTGGTTGGCATTCCCAATAATATGCAGATCAGTCTAAATGCGGCCAAGCAGACCAACCTCGCATACTTGTACGGCGGGGGAGTAGATTACCGGCTGCCTTGGCGATTCGCTCTGCGGCTGCAATATCGCGGACTTTATTACAACGCACCGGATTTCAAAGTGAATGCGCTTTCCGGAAGCGCCGTAAACTTTTCCACGGGAGGCAAAGGCCACATGGCGGAGCCTTCGATCGGGGTGGTGTTCTTGTTCTAGGTGAAAAGCGGCCACGGATTTGCGCGGATTTACACGGACCATCATGAGAAAAAGCATCATGATCTGTGTGAACTGTAAAATCCGTGGCTGATTTTAGGAGTTCAGTGCCGCCTGACGTAGCTTGCGGCTTTCCGCCAGCAAAGCCATGGAGTGCATGAGGTTTTGCAGGGTCACGATGCCGATCAGGTGTTCGTCCTCGACTACGGGGATAATGCTGAGATTGCGGGCGGTGAGCTTGCGGAACGCCGAGGCCAGCGATTCCTTTTTCTGGGCGACTTCGAAGATGCGGTTCATGACCGCTTGGACATATCCGTTGCCCTCGGCGCGCAGCGCCTGCAAGATCTTCTGTTTCGAGATCACTCCCACCATGTCGCTGCCCCGAATTACGGGGAAATCATCCTGCAGGGAGTGCACCGCTTTCTCCAATGCATCTTCCAAAGTATCGGCAGGCGAAAGCGTAGCGAAGTCGGTCAGCATAATATCTTCCAGGCGCACGGTTTCGAGCACCGACTGGAACACGGCCGAGCGTTCCTCGAGTTGCGCCGCAATGAATAGGAAAAACCCAATCATGGTGAGCCAGACATACGAGGGCTGGATCACGCCAACGAACATGAACAGAGTCGCGAAGGCCTGGCCAATTGAAACGGCGCGGCGAGTAGCGCGGACTGAATCCATTCTGCGGCTGAACAGAGCTCGCAGCACCCGGCCCCCGTCCATTGGATACGCCGGAAGCAAGTTGAAAAGCGCCAGCCCCAGGTTGGACCAGACCAGGCTGCGGGGCAGGTTTCCGGAGTAAACGAAAGGCTTCGTCCAGAGATGAATCTGAGGGGCGAACGCCAGCAAAACGCTGCCCGCGATTGCGGCAATGATGAGATTGACTAAAGGACCGGCCACGGCGATGCGGATATCCCGCTTCCAGGTGAGCAAGCCGGGCTCAATGGGCTGCTGGGTTTCATCGAACAGGGTGACTCCGCCGATGGGCAGCAGGATAATGGCCTTGGCGGGAACGCCAGCACGCGCGCCCACCAGCGCGTGTCCGAGCTCATGCAGTACAACACTGCCGAAAATGATTGCCACCAGAGCCAAGCCGCGACCGGGGTTAGCTGGATTGTGGGTGGTGGACTCGGTCAACCATACGAAGATGAGCAGAAAAAAGAAGGTCAGATGAATGCGGAGTTCGACTCCAAATATCCGACCTGCTGGAACGGACCAGTTTCTCATCTGAAAACCTGCAATGCCTCTCCTGCCTCTATTCTATATATTAGACGCCGTAACGCGATACGGAGGTGCGGGTCCGCCAATCGAAGGTGCTGGGGCTTAGCTCGGCCCGGACAACCCGGGGGCGGCTGTCCGCAGGTGATCCCCGCGTGACCAAAGATGAGAGTGATTGCGGGAAAATTTCGCAGCCGGCGGCTACGATCCTTGCCCGGGCTCGATCTTCGTCCTAGCGCCGATCGCTTGCGCGAAACATTATTCAACGTGCTCACGGCGGGAAACCCAACCGCCCTCGAAGGAACGGTTTGGTTTGATCTCTATGCGGGGACGGGTGCGGTGGGCATCGAGGCCATGAGCCGGGGCGCAGGCATGGTTCATTTTGTGGAATCATCGGGACGAGCAGCGCAGCTGATAAAACAAAACCTGGGGTCGTTGGGAATAGAAACGGGTTTTCAGATCTTGAAACAGGATTCGAGTCGCGCCCTGAGCGGGTTGGAGCTGGGTGGCGCGGCCGCAGATTTTGTTTTCTTGGATCCGCCCTATGACATGAAAGATGCCTACGGGCAAACCCTGCAGAGACTTTCGCAATCGCGGCTGCTGAAGCCCGAGAGTATCGTCATTGCCGAACACGAAAAAATGTTTGATCCGGGAGAGGCGTTTGACTCGCTGCGTCGTTATCGCAAGCTGGTGCAGGGGGATGCCGCGCTGAGCTTTTATCGGTTAGGTTTTGCTGCGTAGAAGAGCGCGATGGCCTCGCGTCATGGTTGCTGCTCGTGTTCCCGTGTGTACCTTAATGCCCTTTGTGGTTCGAGAAATTCGAAGGCATCAACCACAAAGGACACGAAGGTTCACAAAGGAAGTCCTCACATCAGAATTTCGTTGGTGCGTCGCACAATCGGGTGCTGCATCTCCTGCAGATCGTTCTTCACCTGGTTGAGGCCGTAAACGCACTGCTCGAAATGGCTGGACAGGCTGGCGAATAGCGGCGCCACCTTGGTGTATTCGAAGTGCTCAAACTTAGAGACGATGTAGTAGCTCTCCTTGCCGGCCTTGATCCAGTCCACGAAATTCTCCGTGCGGTTGCGGCGCAGGCGGAAGTGGTTAATGCTCTCGGGAAACATGCCGGTGAAAAAGAGGGTGTAGTCCCCGATGTGTTTGCGAACCTGGCGCTCGCGATCGAAGGAAGGCGCCGGCCCGTATACAGGATTGGATTCGATCAGCATCTCGCCGACATCGGTTATGGGCTGGTCAGTGCCGTTGCGGATTTTGAACAACTGCTCGACTTCGCAGAACTCGGCCATCAGATGAGCGACATAGTTCACGATCTGAGGGTCACGGATACCAATCTCCTCGGCATAGTGGCGTCCAACCAGTTCGACAAAGAGTTTCTGCAACGGATGCGATTCCGGAATCATTGTTTAGGGCTCCCGAAACCCGCTCCCCACGCGGGTTCCTTCTGCTGCGCGATTTTTATCGCGTCTTCACCAAAAAGGCAAGTGACTTTTGTAAGTCACAGCTATCTACTTTTCTTATGGTGCGCAAGTTGCGCAAAGGGTTTCCCATGAATTATTAGCAGCCGTGACGCTGGACTGCTGATCGTCCCACGTTAGCCCCCAGTTACAATCATCGGCAGGAGAGAATTTCGCTTTTATGGAACGGCAGAACATTTCCAGTGGTACGCCTTGGGAACCGGTTGTGGGTTACTCCCGTGCGGTAAAAGTTGGACCTTACGTGCATGTGGCAGGAACTACGGCAACCGGCGCGGACGGCAAGGTCGTCGGAGTAGGCGATCCCTACGCCCAAGCCATACAGACTCTGAAAAACATTGATGCGGCTTTGCGGAAGGCCGGAGCTACATTGAAAGATGTGGTACGTACGCGGATGTTCGTGATCAACATCGCCGATTGGGAGAAGATTGGCAAGGCGCATGGTGAATTCTTCCGCGACATTCGTCCGGCGACGTCGATGGTACAGGTCAGCGCGCTGATTTCTCCGGAGATGCTGGTGGAAATTGAAGCCGACGCTGTGATTGGCGCCTCCCAGGCGTAGAATGCGCTGGACACTGTGAAGCTTTGATCCTGATCCGTGGAGCATGCGAATGAAAAACTGTTGGTGGATCGTCCTCTTGGCGGTTGCGATTTGTAGCGTCGCCCAGGAAAACAACGGCAGTCCGGTGTTGCATCCGTTTACGGCCGTGCGCGCCGGCACACTCATCGACGGCAAATCCGATTCTGCTCGCCACAACCAGGTCATCATCATTCGTGGCAACCGCGTTGAAAGCATTTCCGACGCCGCGGCCGCGAAGATTCCGGCTGGCGCTGACGTGATTGATCTCTCCCATGCGACCGTGCTGCCCGGTCTGATCGATTCGCACACCCACATCTTCCTGCAAGGGGAAGAACCCGCGCAGGGTGGATACGACATTAACATTCTGAAGTATCCGCTGGCATTGCGTGCGGCTCGGGCGACGGTTTCCGTGCGGCGCGCGTTGGAGCAGGGGTTCACCACGCTGCGCGATTTGGAGACTGAAGGCGCGGGCTACGGTGACGTTGGCATCAAGCAGGCCATTGAGGGTGGATACATTCCCGGGCCGCGGCTGTTCATCTCTACCCGCGCCATTTCCACAACTGGAGGTTATATGCTCGAGGGCTATGCGCCGGAGCTTGACATGCCCACAGGTGCGCAACTTATTGATGGGCCAGTCGAGGCTCGCAAGGCCGCCCGGGAGCAATTGTCACACGGCGCGGATTGGATCAAGGTTTACATGACCCATCGCTCATGGGTGGGAAAGAACGGCGAATTGGTTTCCCAACCGACTCTGACGGTCGAAGAATTGAAAGCGATTGTCGACGAAACCCACGGCTGGGGAAAGAAAGTTGCCTGTCATGCGTACGGTGGAATTGGATTGCATCGGGCGCTTGATGGCGGTTGCGATTCGATCGAGCACGGACTCGATCTGGATGACGCAGCCATCGCTCAGATGCTCAAGCAGGGTACGTGGTACTGTCCAACCCTGAGTGCGTATTACCACGATTGGGCTCCGGCAGATACTCCTGATGGTCAGCGCGATCGGAAGCGGGTAGCGGTGCATGAAGTCTCGTTCCCCAAGGCGCTGCACGCGGGTGTGAAGATCGTCTTCGGCACCGACATGGGAGGCATTCCGTGGAGCGAGCCCATCGCACAAGAATTTCCCCGCATGGTTGACCTCGGCATGCCGGTGATGGATGCGATCAAGAGCGCCACCTCGCGGGCCGCCGAAATGCTCGACATGCAAGGGCAGATTGGCACGATCACACCCGGGGCCTATGCGGATGTTGTCGCTGTGAATGGCGACCCGCTTAGCGACATCAAGATCCTGCAGAATGTGCAGTTCGTCATGAAAGACGGCAAGGTCTTCCGAAATGAAATGATCAGTCCGAAGGGTCAATCAAGCACTGGTAATTAATCCACTTGACACTTACTCCGCATGCGTCATAATGCCCCAATCGTTTACATCCCTCAGCACTTGGCAGGGGACGACAGCGCGGGTACTCCCCGATTGTGCAGCGGAGGTAAGTTATGAACGTGCTTAACCTGTGTGATCCCGAAGCAGCAGCA
Source organism: uncultured Acidobacteriota bacterium (assembly GCA_963696635.1). Taxonomy (GTDB): domain Bacteria; phylum Acidobacteriota; class Terriglobia; order Terriglobales; family Acidobacteriaceae; genus JABDBE01. The sequence continues at coordinate 296,864 of CAVOKX010000007.1, read as the reverse complement.
GTTCCAGTAGAAGCCACTGTGGCGGACGCCATCCGCAAGATGCTTGACTTTCATGTGGGTGCGGTGGCAGTCGTTGACAGCGAGAGGCGAGTGGCGGGTATCTTTACCGAGCGCGACGTGTTGCGCAAGTTTTCTTTGAGCGGGCGCGATCCCGCCCAAACCCCGGTTCGCGAACTGATGACCACGCCGGTGGAGCTGGCCACCCGGGAAACCGGCCCAGGCGAGGCATTGGTCACCATGGTCGAGCGTCATTTCCGGCACCTCCCTGTAGCCGACAACAATGGCAAGCTGCTGGGCATGCTCTCCATTCGCAACCTGCTGGAATGGAGGATCGAGGATTTAAGCCGCGAACTGGGTTCGCTCGAACAATACGTCAGCAATGACGCCCCCGGCGGAGATTAGAAAGATGTAGGCGCGGGCGTCCGCGCCCGTGCCCGGCGACAAACACTGCTCGCAGCAGGAGAGGTGTGCCGCTCGCTTCTGCAAGGGCGGTCTTTTCCTTCCTTTCGGCCAGTACAAACTCTGGGTTTGAGCATAAAAGCCTTCTCGGCGTTCACCTCCGCCGCCGAACCTGTGTCATTTCCTCTTTGGCGAATGCTCCTGGGCGCCACGGTGAGCGGGAAACGGGCTCCCTAATGGAAATCCCTGAAATGGACGATAGGGAACTTAGAGAGGGAGGGAATGGAGACTCCTCCCTGCGAAGCAGAACCGTGCACCGCCGAGGCAGCCGCGCTTCAAGAAGGTCAAGAAGACGGGCTGTGAGACCCATAACGTGTCTGGCCCTTGAAGCCAGCTTGCAATTTGGAAAGGAACGGCAGCCATGAGCGACAGCGATATCGTCCAGGATTTTCTGGTCGAAAGTTACGAGAACCTGGACCGGTTGGACCGGGAACTGGTCGGGTTGGAGAAAAATCCCCACGATCGCGACGCGCTGGCAAGCGTGTTTCGTACCATTCATACCATCAAGGGCACCTGCGGATTTTTGGGCTTCAACAAGCTGGAAAAAGTTGCCCACGTTGGCGAGAACCTGCTGACGCGCCTGCGCGACGGGCAGCTCACGCTTAACCCGGAGCTCACCACGGCACTACTCGGCATGGTTGACGCCGTCCGCCAGATGCTCAAAGAGATTCAAGCGACGGGCCAAGATGGCCAAGTGGATTACCCGGAGCTGCGAGAAAACCTGACGCGCTTAGCGCAGGTTGGCGCTGCAAGCGCCGTCAAGAAAGCCGCGGCAAAGGAATCTTCCGCACACGCCCAAGTTGAGCCAGCTACGTTAGACAAAGAGATCGCTCCCGCAAGTTCGAAAGAGGTCGCATTGTCCCCAGCGCCGACATCGGGGAAAGCGGTGCTAACAGAAGCGCCCAAACCGACCGCGCTTCAGCCGGTCCAAGAGGCAGTTAGTGGCCCGCCCGTGGAAACCGCGCCAGAACATACCGAGGAACTGGTGGCTGCCAAGCAGGACGACGTTCCCGCAGCCCAGCAAACCCTGGAGTCGAGGCCGCGGGAGGCTGTGGCTGAGACCATCCGCGTCGGGGTCAACGTGCTGGATAAGCTGATGACTCTGGTCGGGGAGTTGGTGCTGGCTCGCAACCAGTTGCTGCAGATCTCGGGCACGGTGGAAGATACCGGCCTTCAGGCGGTCTCGCAACGCATGAACCTCATCGCCACCGAACTGCAAGGCGAGGTCATGAAGACCCGCATGCAGCCCATTGGAAACATCTGGAGCCAGTTTCCCCGAACGGTGCGCGATGTTGCGCTCGGTTTCGGCAAGGAAGTGGGCATTGAGATGGAGGGCAAGGAGACGGAACTGGACAAGACCATCATCGAGGCGATCAAGGATCCGCTTACCCATCTGGTGCGCAATTCCGTGGACCACGGCATCGAACTTCCGGACGACCGGGTGAAGGCAGGCAAGGACCGAGCCGGACGCCTGATTCTGCGCGCCTTCCATGAAGGCGGGCAGGTCAATATCGAGATCACTGACGATGGCGCTGGTCTGAACGGGGATCGCATCCGCAAGAAGGCACTCGAACGGGGCGTGATCACCGCCGAACAGGCGGTACACATGACGGAACGGGAAATCTTCAACTTGATCTTCCTTCCCGGATTTTCTACTGCGGAAAAGGTGACCAACGTCTCCGGCCGGGGCGTGGGCATGGATGTAGTGAAGACCAACGTCGAGAAGATTGGCGGCACGGTGGACGTGCAGTCCACCCGGGGCCGGGGCACTACCGTTCGAGTCAAGATTCCCTTGACCTTGGCCATCATCCCCGCGCTGGTGGTGACTTGCGGGGGCGATCGCTATGCCATCCCCCAGGTGAGTCTGCTCGAACTGGTGCGGCTGGAAGCCGACGAGGTAGGCAAGGGCATCGAGCTGGTCCATGGGGCGCCGGTATACCGGCTGCGTGGACGCCTGCTGCCTCTGGTGTATCTGAACCGGGAGTTGAAACTGGTTGGGGACGGGCGCTCGGCGGCAGGCGACGGCGCAGTCAACATTGTGGTGCTGCAGGCGGATGAGCGGCAGTTCGGGCTGGTGGTGGATCAGATTAACGACACCGAGGAAATCGTGGTGAAGCCGCTGCGCAAACAGCTCAAGACGGTGAAGACATTTGCCGGCTCGAGCATCATGGGAGACGGGAAAGTTGCGCTCATCCTGGACGTGCTCGGCTTGGCGCAGCGGGCCAGCGTGATCACCGAGACCCGGGATCGCGCCCTGACCGAAAAGACCGCTGAAGCGGCGGCGAGCGGGGAGGAGAAACAGACCTTCCTGCTGTTCGCGGGTCCGGGCGATTCGCGCATGGCCATTCCGCTTAGCACGCTGGCGCGACTGGAAGAGTTTCCGGTGGCGCAGGTGGAAATGTCGGGGAGCCAGTGGGTGACGCAGTATCGAGGGCAGATCCTGCCGCTGGTCCGGCTCAACGTGGTGCTCGAAGAGCGGCGCAATAAGCTGCGTGCCTTGCAGGCTCCGCCCAACGCGGATTCGGGACCGATTCAGGTGCTGGTGCTGAATCACGACGGGCGATCTTTTGGCCTGGTCGTAGAACGGATTCTGGACATTGTCGAAGACCGGGCGGACGTGAGGTCGGCTGCGACTCGGGCGGCCGTTCTCTATTCCGTGGTGATTGGCGACCGGGTGACGGAAATGCTCGATATCCCGGCGATTCTGCGGGGCGCGGATGTGAGCGCAGCGCGTCCGGGCCTGGGCCCGAGATCAGCGGAGGTTGCGAATTAAGCCATGGCACAGACTTCACAGTTTTGCACGTTCTATCTGGACAAGCTGCTATTTGGCGTGGAATTGAAAGGGGTGCAGGAGGTCATCCGCTCTCTGGATATGACCAAGGTTCCGCTGGCTCCCAGCGTGGTCAGCGGCCTTATTAACCTGCGTGGGCAGATCGTCACCGCGGTCGATTTGCGCCGGCGACTGGAACTGGAGCCTCGGCCCGCGGGCACGCTTGCCATGAATGTGGTGGTGCGCTCTGAAGATGGGGCGGTGAGCCTGCTGGTGGACGAAATCGGCGATGTGGTCGAGGTCGAGGAAACCACCTTCGAGCGGCCTCCGGAAACGCTTCGCGGCACGGTGCGCGCGATGATCCTCGGCGTGCACAAACTGGATGATCGGCTTATGCATGTTCTGGACATCGAAAAGGCGTGCCAGATGACGGATGTGGCGGAAAGCGTGGCTGCAGGTCGATAGCACTCGCGCTGGCGGCGCAGCTTTTCCCACTTTGGAACCGAGTTTACTGTTTAGCAATAGGGTACTCCCCTCCCCTCTCTTTTTTGCAAAATCTTGAAAACATAGGAGTTATTTTACCACTACGTGCTAGATCTTTGAGTTTAAAGGAGTTACACGCAAAATCTAGAGAACATGGGAGTTACGGCGGTGCGCGACCTCTGTTCGCACGCCATTTCGGAACTTGCGACCGATTTCGGTCAGGGCACCATGCCCCGTTCTCGCCTGCCTGGGATTATCAAGGTTGATTATCTCACAGATAATCTTCGGTACTAAATATTATCTTAATTGTAGGATGGGGTCAAGCAGAGGAACCGGCGGACCAGTCACGGCGGGGAAAGTGGGGGCGAGGCGCGGATCAGTTCGAAATGCTCCCCGCGAGATCCCCCTCGGCTGGGCTCGGGGCAGGCTCTCGGCCCGCTGGTGAAAGCGCGGGCCTTCGGGATGACGTCCTTGAGCGGAGGCCAGATTTGTTCCTCAGAAGCAAAGGAACCGGCATGGCCGGTCACGGCAGTGGGCAACAAGGAAGGCGCGGCGCGGATCAGTTCGAAATGCTCCACGCGAGATCCCCCTCGGCTGGGCTCGGGGCAGGCTCTCGGCCCGCTGGTGAAAGCGCGGGCCTTCGGGATGACGTCCTTGAGCGGAGGCCAGATTTGTTCCTCAGAAGCAAAGGAACCGGCATGGCCGGTCACGGCAGTGGGCAACAAGGAAGGCGCGGCGCGGATCAGTTCGAAATGCTCCACGCGAGATCCCCCTCGGCTGGGCTCGGGGCAGGCTCTCGGCCCGCTGGTGAAAGCGCGGGCCTTCGGGATGACGTCCTTGAGCGGAGGCCAGATTTGTTCCTCAGAAGCAAAGGAACCGGCATGGCCGGTCACGGCAGTGGGCAACAAGGAAGGCGCGGCGCGGATCAGTTCGAAATGCTCCACGCGAGATCCCCCTCGGCTGGGCTCGGGGCAGGCTGTCGGCCCGCTGGTGAAAGCGCGGGCCTTCGGGATGACGCCTTGGACCAGAAGACTGATTTGTTCCTCAGAAGAAGGTTTCGGATATTGCTTCCAGGGGTTGGTGCGGCGCGCAGCATGCACACTAAGGGTCCGCTCGGCAACCATCCCTTACTCTCCGGCTAAAGTTCGCACTCTCGGTGCCGATGAAAAGCTTGTTAGGGCGATTGCTCTTCCGTGACCTGCCCTGCAACACACAAAGGAGTGATAGGAAATGAAACTAACATTGGGAAAGAAATTGGGACTGGGCTTTGGGATTGTGCTGGTATTGATGGCCGTAACTGCACTGATGACTTACCAAAAGCTCAGCGAAATCCGCGGGAATGTGGACTTCATGACGGAAGTGCGTATGCCGACAGTGGAGACCCTGAGAATCCTGGCCAATGATCTTAACTACGGGGCATCCAAGTCCCGTCAGACGATTCTCGCGGGCACGGATGCCAAAAGAAGAGCGGCCGCGCAAGAGGCCTTCGATAAGGGGTGGGCCCTGGTAGGAAACGACGTATCCCGGTTGGACGAGCTCGCCCCGCACTGGCAGCAGGACAACCGCGACCGCTTAGCCGCGATGAAAGAGCAGCTTCCGGCAATCCGTCAGGCGCAACAAGCCACCATGGACACCGGAGCCAGCGGTGGCCGTGACGGCGTGGTTCAAGGGGGCAACGACTATGCGGACAAAGTGACGCCCGTAGTCGACAGAGCCACGAACAAACTGGCGGAAATGGCGGAATCTTTCGACAAGCGGCTCAAGGAAAACCAGGAGGCAACGGAGTCCGCGAACCGGTCGGCTTTCTGGACAATGGGGATTGCCACAATCCTCGCTCTTGCCGTGGGCATCTTTGTGGCCACTTTCCTGAGCCGCGGTATCTCGGGCGCGACCCAGTCGGTTCTAGTGCAGGCCGAGGCTATCGCGGCTGGGGACTTGACCCGAGACGACCTGAAGGTTCGTAGCCAGGATGAACTGGGTGACCTGACCACAGCCATCAATAAGATGAGTGGCAGCCTGAAACGCATGATCCTGGCGATCACGGAAAATGCCATGCAGGTAGCGAGCGCGAGCGAAGAACTGAATTCCACCAGCCAGCAGATCACGGCTAACTCCGAGGAAACCTCGGCGCAGGCCGACGTGGTTTCGAAGGCGGCGCAGGCAGTGAGCCAGAATCTGCAGACCGTGGCCACTGGGGCGGAAGAGATGGGGGCGAGCATCAAGGAGATCGCCAAGAACGCGACTGAGGCGGCGAAGATCGCAACCGGGGCCGTTAAGGTGGCTGAAGATACGACGGTTACCGTGTCTAAGCTGGGGGATTCCTCGACTGAGATCGGACAAGTGATTAAAGTCATCACATCGATTGCGCAGCAGACCAACCTGCTGGCGTTGAACGCAACCATTGAAGCGGCGCGCGCGGGAGAAGCGGGCAAGGGCTTTGCCGTGGTAGCCAACGAAGTGAAAGAACTGGCGAAAGAGACGGCCAAGGCTACGGAAGACATCAGCCGCAAAATTGAGGCGATCCAGACGGACACCAAAGCAGCGGTGGATGCTATCGCTTCGATCAGCGGGGTGATCCATCAGATCAACGATATCTCGAGCACCATTGCGACGGCGGTGGAGGAGCAGAATGCGACCACCAACGAGATGTCGCGCAACGTGAGCGAAGCGGCGCACGGCAGCGGGGAGATTACCAGCAACATTAATGGTGTGGCGGAGGCGGCGCAGGGCACGACGCACGGCGCCACCGATACGCAGAAGGCGTCACAACAATTGGTGGAAACGTCTACACAACTGCGCCGGCTGGTCGAGCAGTTCAAAATCAATGCCAGCGGGAACGGCGTGCCGGCGGCTCAAGCACATAGCAGGGCTGCCCATGCGGGCTCGTAAGCTCAGATCCGATTGGTTATGACGCCCATTCGCATTCTGGTGGTGGATGATTCGGTGGTGATTCGCAAGCTGCTCTCCGACACTTTGTCGGGAGACCGCGGGCTCGAAGTAGTTGGCGTGGCCAGCGACGGGCGGATCGCGCTGGCGAAGATTCCGCTGCTCAAACCCGATCTGATCACACTGGACATCGAAATGCCGGTGATGGACGGATTACAGACGCTGGCGGCGCTGCGCAAGCTGTATCCCAAGCTGCCGGTCATCATGTTCAGCACGCTTACCGAGCGCGGGGCGGCGGCGACGCTCGATGCGCTTGCGCTGGGCGCGTCGGACTACGCCACCAAACCCAGCAATACTGGCAGTACCGCGGTTGCACTCGAATGCATTCGCATCGAACTGATCCCCAAGATCAAGGCGCTGTGCGGGGCTGTTCCCTTGAAACTGACGGCGCTGCCTCAGGTTCGTCCGGCGGTGAAGGTTCGAGTGCGGTCCAATCCGCGGATCGAAATTGTGGCGATCGGAACTTCGACGGGGGGTCCGAACGCCCTGGCGGAAGTTCTGCCGCGAATCGCGAAAGACTTTCCGGTGCCGATTGTCGTGGTGCAGCACATGCCGCCCATTTTTACCCGGCTGCTGGCGGAGCGTCTCGCAAGCCGCTCGGCAATTCCGGTCGAAGAGGGCAGTGCGGACGTAATACTTGCCCCTGGGCACGCGTGGATCGCGCCGGGAAACTTCCATATGAAAGTGATGCGGGCGGGTCTGAGCGCGCGACTGAGCTTGAGCCAGGGACCGCAGGAGAACTCCTGCCGTCCGGCGGTCGATGTACTGTTTCGCTCGGTGGCGGCGGCTTATGGGGCAAACGTTCTCGGAGTGGTGATGACCGGAATGGGCGCGGACGGGGTGCTGGGGGCGCAAGCGATTCGAGATGCGGGTGGAGACGTCATTATTCAGGATGAGGCTTCGTCGGTGGTCTGGGGGATGCCTGGTCTGGTGCAGGCCTCGGGGCTGGCCGATGCGGCCTATCCTCTGGACCACCTGGCGACCGAGATCACACGCCGGGTGCTGCAGAGCCGGACTTCTCACGTCCTCATTGAGCAAAAGAGTTATGCCACTTTGGAGCATCCGGCGAAATGACTGTCATTACGCAATCCACTACGCTGCCGATTTCCTCCACCAAGAGCGTCGAAGCGGTTGATCCGGTGTACCGGCAAATTCGCGACCTGGTGTACAAAGTTTCGGGTATCTACAAGGCCGAGGAGAAAATGTACCTTCTGGCCGACGGCTGCGGACGACGGATGAAACAACTGGGGTCGCGAACCCCGCGCGAGTATTGGGATCAGCTCACGGCGCAACCCGGCCGCGATGGGGAACTGCGGCACCTGCTGAACGAAATCACCATTGGCGAGACTTGCCTGTTCCGCAGCCAGCCGCAGGTTGATGCGTTGCGGAAAGTCATCCTGCCTGAGATCGTGGCGGAAAAAACCAAGCAGATCACCAAGCGGTTGCGCATCTGGAGCGCGGGCTGCTCGACCGGAGAAGAGTCCTACACCCTGGCTATGAGCATGCTTGAGGAAAGCGAACGGCTGCTGAAGGGATGGACGGTAGAGATTGTCGCGACCGACCTGAACGACCGTTCCGTGGAAACCGCCAAGGCGGGCATTTATGGGGATTACGCTTTGCGTTCGACTACGGAATATTTCAAGCGCAAATATTTTTCGACGGTGGATGAGAAAAAACTGCAGGTGCGGCCGGAAGTGAAGAAGCTGGTGACGTTCAGCCGCCTGAATTTGCAGGATGACTCCAAGATGCTTTTCATGAAGGGGATGGATCTGATTTTCTGTTGCAATGTGTTGATCTATTTCGATGGGGTCTCGAAGTCGAAGGTGATTAATCACTTTTTCACCAACCTGAATTTTGGCGGCTATTTTTTTCTGGGCACGTCGGAATCGCTGATGAAGTTGAATGAGCAGTTTCACCTGGTCCATTTTCCCGGAACGATCGCTTACTGGAAGCCCTCGCTCAAGAGTGGCAAATTATGACCGCATCTGTCGCCGAAATCATTCGGGAGCGCGTGCAGAACATCGAAACCATGCCCGCGATTCCGGCAGTTTTCCTGCCTTTGCTGAAGCTGCTGGGCAATGGCTCGGAGGATGTGAAGTTGGACGAAGTGGTGCGCCTAGTTTCTTATGACGGCACCATTGCGGGGCAATGCCTGCGGGTGGCGGGCTCTCCCTTGTTCGGCTTGGCGAAGTCACCCGAATCCATCAAGGGGGCGGTGCTCAGCCTGGGGCTGCGGCGGGTCGAAACCATTTTGCTGACTTGCTGCCTGGGGCAGGCGTTCCCGGCCAAGGAGTGGGTGCTGGACCCGGCGGTATTTTGGAAACATTCGCTGGGGTGCGCCATGGTGTGCCGGAAATTCAGCGAGATGTTGGCCGCCGTGGACGGGGAAAAGGCGTATATGGCGGGGCTGCTTCATGACATAGGGTTCATGGTAAATTGCTTGGTTTTTCCCAAGGAATTTGCCGTGGCGATGGAGCGCGCTTGCCGCGAGGAGATTCCGCTGGACGAGGCAGAACTTGCCACGATGGGGTTCACGCACTGCGAGACCGGGCGAGCGCTGGCGGAAAAGTGGAAGCTGGCTGACGATGTGATCGAGGTGATCGCACATCATCATGCCATCGAGCGGAGCCAGAAGGCGCAGGCCTGGGTGGCGCTGGTGCACCTTAGCGACCTGCTCTGCCGCATGCGCGGTCTGGGTTATGGATACTATGAACGGCACATGGTGGACTTGATCGCCGATCCAGCGTGGGCCATCCTTTTGAAGGAACATCGCGAGCTTGCAGGTGTGGACTTGGTGCGCTTCACCTTTGAGCTCGACGAAGCAGTGCAGGACATCCACGCCCTGGTGGCGGCGGTATTCGGGTCGGCGGGGCAACGGGCCTGCCCTTAGTGAGGGAGCTCTCGCTCGCGCAATTCCGAGAGGCGCGGCGTGCATCGTCATATCCAATGCACCCCAGTGTGAGCGCCCCCGTAAGCGTTAACTTTCTTAGGGATTTCTCTTCGGGCTGTCAATCACTCGCCCGGCGGAAATAAGTGGCCCGGGCTGGAATTTGCAACTTCCCCCAAGCCAACTTCTGGCCAGGAATACTTTCCGGTCTCCGCTACCCAAGAAGAGAAGATCAGAGATTACTGGTTGGCATTCGCCCCTCTCTCAGTGCGTCAGGTTACGTCGGTTACTTGGTTTTGACTCCTTAGCACACCAGAATCAGATCACAGGTGCTTAGCATGCAACCCACAAACAATACAAATGCGGTGTCATGCGTCCCGCGCATCGCGCACCGCTCGAACATCTTGAGACCATTCCTGCTGAGAAAGGGCTATGCGCCACGGGAGGTGCGGCGGTAATGGCCCCGATTCTTCTCTGGCTCGTCCTGGTCCTTTGTCTGTTGATCTCTGTGGTCAAGTACCTGATGGGGATTATTCTGAAGTTCTCCTTCCCCAGCACAAAAGCCCCAAAGGACTACACGTATCAGCCCACCGTGAGCGTGCTGATGCCCTGCTACAACGAAGGCAAGACGGTGTACGAGACGATCGAGAGCATCAGTAAGAGCAATTATCCGAACGACAAGTTCGAAGTGATCGCGCAGGATGACTGTTCCGTCGACGACAGCTACGATTGGATACTGAAAGCCCAGCACGATTTCACCAACATACGCGTGAGGACGGGGCGGAATGAATTCAATTGCGGAAAGGCACGCTCGGTCTGCAATGCGCTACAGCACTCAACGGCGGAGATCATTATCTCCATCGATTCTGATTGCATCTTCCATCCGGACGCGATTCGGGAGCTAACCGCATGCTTTGCGGAGCCGCGCATCGGGTCGGTGGGTGGCCGGGTAGGAGTCAGAAACCCGAATGATAGTGTCATCACCGCCATACAGACGGTCATTTACTACTCTGCGTTCCAGCTATACAAGATTCCCGAGAATTGGATCCGCAGTGTCTGCTGCATCAGCGGATGCCTTTTCGGCATCCGGCGCGAGTTGCTGCTCGAGATTGAGCCGGTGATCCGGGCCCGCCACTGGTTCGGTATTCCGGTGAACCAGGGGGAAGACAGGTTTCTGACTCATCAGACACTGCTGCGCGGTTACGGGACTTACATCAACAATGACGCCCTCTGCTGGACCACAGTACCGAATACACTGTCCGTGCTGTTCAAACAGCAACTCCGCTGGCGGCGAAGCATCGTGCGCGACTTTTTCTTTACCCTCAGAACCCTGCCCCACCATGTCTGGAAATTGCATCCCAACTCGGTATTCACGCTGGTACTCACTCCGCTTGGAGCGCTGGTTGGGTTTCTGGTCGTGATCACCATGCTCACTTCGGACCCGTTGGCATGGGCAGGACCAGCCCCGCTGATTACCGCGCTTGGAATCGGAGCGATTCTTACTTGGGTGATCAAGAGATATAGCGCGCAGGAGGCGGTCGCCCATCCTCTAGCCTTTGGCTCGTACGTAGCCTGGTCGTTGGTCAGCAGCTTGTTCCTCACGCCCCTCGCCCTGTGCACGATGGATTCCGCCGACTGGGGAACTCGAAGCAAACAACGAGAGGTGCCCCTTGGCAACGCCAATCGTTAAGACGCCTACTTCTGAGACTAAAGGGGATGCGCCTGCCGCCGAACCTAATAACAAGATGTCTGTCGTGCAATCGCTGCACTACAAACTGGTGATTACGCTCTACCGGATCTTTGCCGTCATCGTGCTTTACCTGGTGCTGGCCGGCATCGTCACCTATGCCTTCGTGATGGGCTTCTATGCCGTGAACAGCTCGTGGGCTGCGCCGGTCATTCTTTCTGCCGCGGACGAGAAGAGCCTCGATTTCCGGGAAAAATTGGTGACCAGCCAGCAGACCATCGAAGACCTGAAGGTGGATACGAACAAACTGGAAAGCGGCCTGGCGGAGATGACTAGGCACCGTGCCGCACTGCTGGAGTTGGAGCCTGAACTGCAGGGAGCCATTGCGCGGGAGAAAAGCCACAACCTCGCCGCCGGCCCGGAACTCGCGACACTGGACCAGCAAAAGTTGGCCGACAACGCGAAAACGCAAGGTGTATTGGCGCAGCTCAAGCAGGTGGAATCAAACATCCATAAAGACCTGGCTGCGGGGTTGATCACGCAGGGCGACGCGGCGACACAACTGGCAGCGCTGAACCAGGCGGAGGGCGCTTATACGGACAGCAAAATTGCGGAGGTCCTGCTGACCGACAGCATTCTGGACAAGACCACGACGGGCACAAGTTCGCTGAATGTGCTGGTCAAGCAGGCCGAATTGCGCTCCGAGGTCGCCCAGTTGGATGTCGCAATCAATGTTGCGGAAAAACAGCGTAAGGAAGAATCCCGACAGATCGATCGATTGCGACAAGCCATCGTCACCGCCAAACAAAGCCCGTATTACCTGAATGCGTCCGGCGGGGAGACCCTATACGTCGCCTTCGTTCCTTATGACAACCGGGCGAATGCGGTGGTGGGCGGACCGATCTACGACTGTTACCTGAATATGCTTGTGTGCCGCAAGGTGGGCGCGGTGAAGCAGATATTCACGGCTGAAGAGGACGCCATCCATCCCATCTTCAAAACTCAGATTCGTGGATTCTTGATCCAGATGAATCTGGACCACCCGGATTCTGCGAAATCGAAGACTGTCTTTCTGGGCCGCAAGCCGATGTTGTTTTGAGGAGAATGAGAATGCTCCTAAACCACGGGAATCCAGGCGCGGTCTTAGCCTTGTTTCTTGTCTCGATGTACGCATTTGCGGTAGACCCGCCCGCGCTTGCAGTGTACTCAAAAGATCAGCAGGCCTACTGCTCGTACGTCATAGAGCAGGCGCAGGCACAGCGAGACCTGCTGCGCACGCCTGCCGGTGCAGCCGGGATAACGCAGCCGGAGACTGGCTTGCCGATGCAGTTAGTAGCGGGCGCCTCCGTTGGCCTTTCAGGCATTAAGAAAGCCGGTTTAACCATGGATGCAGCCCGCACAGACTGCGAGCAGTATAAGGCCATGACGGAAGCCCAGCAGAGCATCCAATATGCGCTGTCCAGCCTGGAGAAGCAGGCTCTGCGCAACCGACTCGCTCTGATCGACCAGTCTTCGAAGTCGCTGGATGCGCTGATGGACCAGACCTCGAAGACAGTGGAGGCGCAAAATGCGACCCGTCTTATGCTTTTCTCGCTGCAGACAACGAGGATCAGGCTGGACGCTGATCGAGCCGATACCCAGTCGAAAATCACCGCGCTCTATACTCCACCACTCAGCGATAAACCACTGAGACAACTGGTCGCAGAAAAGCAGATTAGTGAAGCCAACGAGCAGAGGTCGCTGGACAGGCTTAGCCGTCAAAATAATTGGGATGTAGCTCTCTCGGTTGGCGTCCATCAGCAGGTCAACCCAGTTGCCCAGGGCGCTCAGCCGTATGGTGCGGTTTCGCTTAACTACAATTTCGCCAGCTTGGCCATCAACAAGCATCTGGATCATGCCGTGGAAGCCCACGACGAATGGAAGAAAGTGCAGGAGAGCGATGTTGTACGCAGCATGGAGGTCCTTCGACAGCAATTAGTGGAAAGCGTCTCCGTGCAAGCGGCCAAGCTCAAGTCTGTACAGGAAGAAAGCAAAGAGATCAATAAGAATCTTCAGCTCGTTGTCAATCCGGACACTTCAGCAGCCTTGGACTTCCACAACCAACTGACTGCAGCACAACTGCTCTTGGAAATCGAGACCGGCGATGCCGCCTTCAGGATTCACCGCCTGCAGGAATACCTCGCAACGAATTACTGATTGACTTGACTCACGATTGCCAAATGGCCATCCGCACAGGCTGCGCAGCCTTGCGATCCAGACCAACAGCCTGATCCCCTGGAAAAAGTCCCGGGTGCTCCAGAAAATCCTCAAGTCCTGGTTTGTCGGCAACAGGTAAACTATCCAGAAACGCGCTTCTGGGAAGTCGGCTTGCCCCTTCAAGCCCAGTTAGGACGTATGGTTTGCATTCCCCAATCTTTCGGCTATTTCGGTGGGACTGGATCAGCTGTGGATCTGTAGAGAGATGACTATGGGCATGCGTTCAAACAGGAGATTGATCTCGAGGCCCGGGGACTCTGCCAGGGAATGCAGACTATAGTCGCTGCCAGTGATTACGGTGGGCGGGGAGAGCATACAACCTTCGGCCAAGCCGGCAATCTTGTTTTTGAAATTGCCCGCCACCATGTTGCAGACTTCGCCGATCGCGTCCGACACCTCGGCGCCGACCTTATCCAGTTCCACGCCCAGCATCTTGGAAGCCATGAGCGCGGCTGCCTTGTTACCGCAGCGCACGCTGAGCACGCCGCACAGTTGGCCTGCCAATCCGACCATGGCAGTAACTTCCGGGGTGGGCTCCTCTGGGGTTGGGGCAACGGTCAGCTGGCAACTCAGCATGAGCTCGAAGACTTCCCGGGTCGCCATTTCGAGCAGCGGAATCCAAGTTTCGCGGTGGCCGTTGGCAGCGAGCAACTCATTGGCAGATTTCATGATTTACCTCCTAGGACGGGGACGACATGTTCTTTCACTTGCTCAGCCGTGAAGGGCTTGCGGATGTAGCCACGGGCACCGTGGGACAAGGCTTCCACCACATGAGACTCGCTGCCTTCGGTGGTAATCATGACCACGGGTACGCCTTTGGCGTTCGCCACCCCTGGAAGACTCTTGATAAATTCCAGTCCGTCCATGACTGGCATATTGATGTCACACAGCATGAGGTCAACCACGTTGTCTTGGAGGACGACCAGGGCTTCGGCTCCGTTGCCGGCTTCGAATACCTTGGACAGGTCGATGCCTGCCTGGCGCAGCGAGCGCTCCACGATCTTCCGCATGACCGAGGAATCGTCGATGATGAGAGCAGTTATGGGCATAGTCTTGTACTCACTCTCCCCTGAAGGGAAACGTCTAGCGTTTCGTTTGCTGTTGGATACATCGGCGGGACGCAGTAAGACTTTAATCAGCGGAACAGCCTCCGAAATCCGGCAGGGGTAAAGCCCGCATTCCAGACTTGGGGAGTTGATCAAGCCTCGGTTGCGTTCTCGGCGGTCGTGAGGTCGATGATCCGTACCAAGCTGCTGGCTTGGGCCGGGGAATGCAGTCCGCACTCTGTCTTGCCGAAGCCGGACCAGCGTCCTGCGCGCGCATCTTCTCCCGCTTGGACACTTCTGGTGCAATGGGTGCAGCCAATGCTGGGATAGCCGCGATCGTGCAGAGGATTGTAGGCAAGGTGGTGGTCATGGATGTAGCGCCAGACTTTTGCCGTAGGCCAATCGGCGAACGGGTTGATTTTGACCAGGTGGAATTTCGCGTCCCAGTGCACCTTAAGCGCGCCGGCGCGCGCCGGGGTCTGGTCACGGCGGATGCTGGTTACCCAGGCGCGCAAGCGCGAAAGCTTTTTTGCAGCGGCTCGACCTTGCGGAGATTGCAGCAGGCATCGGGATCGCGGCTCCAGAGTCCCGTCCCGTACAAGTGCTGCTGCTCGTCGGGGGTAAGGGGCGACTTAAGCCTCTCCACTTTGATGCCGTAGCGCTTTTCAATTTGCTCCATGAGGCGGTAGGTTTCGGGAAATAAGAATTCGGTGTCGAGGGTGAAGATGCGGAATTCTGGTTGTACCTTGGAGGCGATATCAATCAGTACTACGCCTTCAGGACCGAAGCCCGAGGCAATTTCAACATAGCCTCCGAAGGTTACGAAGGACCAGCGCAGCAAGTCTTCCGAGCCATTCCGGGGGAATAGAATCAAAGCCGGTTCGCGCGAAACTTCGAATCTCGTCGAGCGATTCCCAGGGATTTTTCTCCCGCTTCAGGCGCTCGACTCTTTGTGCCTTCGTCTCTTTTAGCGTTTCAGTTTGTGCCATAAAAAGAAAAACCCACCGCCAGCTTTCTACTGGCGGTGGGTTGGACAAGTGCTGGTACTAAGAAATTTCTAGGTCAGCAACCTCTCGGCGCCAGAAGACACGACTGCGCAACAACAAGTACAACAGCACATGCAGTCGAAGTTCTTCTGGTACTGGTCGAACATTATGTCGTCGATTCTAGGGAGCGCTTGCGTCGCTGTCAAACGCGCTGAACAGTGGGGCTGTTTTCTGCTATCGGCAACCACCGAGTACCACTGGGGGGATGAAGCAAAAACCTATCGGCCAGGTTCCCCGTACATAGTGGAAGTCTTCAAACGAAAAGCGCAATAGATACCCGTTTTCATCAATTGCGCGTCGTAACCATTACGCATGCCCTCGGGTAGCGTCTGATTACCAGCGTCACATGATTCAGTTTGCTGGTTCTAGTCTGAACGTACGCCCGAGCTTTAGTCTGGAACCGTGCCATCCCCTCTCTTTCCGCCGAAAGATAAGCTATCACTCGCGCTGCGGACCCTGCGGGATGCCCCAGCCCGCGTCCCAATCCTGTTCGCGCTGGCGGCGTTCCTGGTGGGCTATGGGTGCAGCGCCTATGCCGTGTGGGTTTCGAGCCTTTTCGCAAACCGCGGGGAAGGCATTTACTGCATCCACAATTGCCAAGGCGCATACGAGTCCTGGTATCTGAACAACCAGCATGCGGCACACTACGCCAGCATCACACCCCGACTGCTGGTACTCAGTTTTCCGGTCGCCATGACGCTGGCCACCATTTTCGCCATGATTCTAGGGTGGCTGCCTAACGTCAAAATCCGTAACTTGCTTCCGGGTCTTTTTCTTCTGTATTGCGGCAGCTTCGCGACTGCAGTGCTGGCAGTGCTTTCGTTTGTCCTCGGTCTGTCTGCATTCACGTTCCCCCTAGCGTTTGTCTTGGGTCTGGTCGCCGTTGCGCTCTATCTTTACTCCCCGGTCCTCGCTCGCTCGGTTATAGCAGAACGAGATCCGAGCATGCGGGGTGAGAGCGGCCTTGTCTTCTTTGGCTTGTTGCTATCTAGTCCACTCGGCGTAATCATTGGAATGGTGCTGCACTGGCTGTTCCCCACCTTCATCCTGATCTATGGAATTGAAGTAGCCTTAGGAGCGAGTTTTGGAGCTTCGTTAACGCTACCTCGGGCTTCACGTCAACGACTCTCCGTCCGTGTCCCTGTCCGCCCTCGCGTTGTCGCAGCCGAGCGCCAGACGATCGAGCGCCTTGTTCTCGCACTGGGAGCGCAGGTCGCCGTCAGCGGCATCACCATGTTCCAGCGCGCTTCTCGCCCGCTCCTGCCGGGCGACTCCAGACCGTACTTAATTGCTCCGTTTATTCTTACGGAGCTGCCATTCATTATTCTGATTTACCTCCTGTTAAAAGAGCCCGGTCGTCGCGCCTTCACCTTCTTGACTGCCATGCTGGCGTTCGGCATCGTCGAGACGTTCTTCAACCCCGCGGTCGTGCTTTCCTACCGCCAGATTTATCTGGATCACCCGATCGGACTTATGTGGCCGGCTTTTTCCGGGTTGATTTACATCGTTACAGGCGTACTGGCCTACATGGTCATTCAGAAAACTGGGCTCAGGCCCAAGCTCTGGTCTTCGACACTCAGCACGGTCGGAATGTTCTGTTACTTCATCTTCATCAAGCAAGTCACACCGCATCTCAATAGTCTGTGGATGTGACCAGCACGATTCGACCTCCCCGTTGCACCAACCTGCGGTTTCCGCGGAACTCGGTCGTCCCCAAAAGAATGTTGGCTCTACCGGCTCAGCCGGGTTAAGAGGCACGCTCGCGCTTCTCGATGTTCTCCCGCCCCACGCGAAACGGCAGGATTCTGGCATTCTTCGTGAATGAGCTAAGCGGGGACGAGACGAACCCTAAAGCCAGCCCAGCCAGTCCGCCAATTGCGATACAAAAGCTACCCAGTACGATCGCATACAGCAGCACAGCCATAACCGACCCCATCATGTCTAGGCCGTCGGTCCAGTTCAGACCGGGGCTGGTCACCGTAATGTAGGCTGCGTAGAAAAACCCCGCGATACCACCCAGCAAAGCGCCGATGCGCGTGGATTTCGTGATCCACTCACCGTAAGTGATCATAGCCGCCACCCCCGTTGTTTCGTCTTTCATTGATGCCGAATCTCAAGCCGGCCCGCGATCGGAGAGTCAGAATTGCAGCGGAAGGCGCACCCGTTCCGAGAGAATCATTACGAGTGGGTTTGTGCGTCATAGCAGACCTCCTTTACGGCCAGAGAAGGGAACGGTCGAGGTCGGCAACTCAGCTATGAGCGCTCCGGCCTCGATCTGCTAGGCTCCAAAAACCAATCGTGACTGACAATGCAATTACGAGAGGGGCCGAGGTTCAAAGCTCTCGCCACGCGCGAGGCGCACACCCTAATGGGGTCTCCTCTGCAATCAAGCGAGACTTCTAATCTCTAGTGCAGTGAGCGCATCCTGTCAGTGACACAAGTCACATTTTGACAAGCGCCGTAACGTGCGATTGCGCTCATCGCCGGGATCGTGAGTGCATTGGGAACCAACTCTTCGACCGGCTGGCTGTTTTTGATCGCATCCGCTATGATCTCAACCTTGCTCGCATGAAATTCGCAATTCTCTTGGTAATGCTGTCGTTGTTGCTGTCCGTTTTCGCTCCGTCGTTGTCGAGCGCATCGGACCGCGACACCGCCCCCATGGTTCAGGCTGAGTTCTCCGCCGACGACTTCGACTGGCGCGACCTGGTTCCCTATCTCTTCGCGGCGTCCGCTCTGTCCGGAGAGCAAGCCATCAAGGCAGTGCTGGAAAACTCCAAGGTGCTTCGCGCCTATCTCGCCAGCCAGGTTCGAGCCGAGCGCAGGCCGGATAAGAGCACCGCCAAGGGCAACGGTTCCACGCTCGATGAGGAAGTGAGCAAAAGAATTGACGAGATCGTACAGGAAGAGATTCTCCATCGGCACAAGGCGGCATTCGTGGACTACCTCCTGCCGCGCCGGCCTTTTCCTTTCTCCGAAATTGCCGCTGCCAAAAGTGAGAAGCATCCAGACGCCTACTTCATGCTTTCGTTTGCTGACCGCAGCTACACCGCTGCCCAGGTGCAGGCCAAATACGGCGCCCCGTATGACACCAGCATTTCTCAGTGGTATAGCGTTTTCAAATACCGGCTCGACAGCCCACGTTACACCACCAAGGCAGTGTTCGAGATTGATCCTGTCGATGGCGCAGTCATAAAGGTAGCCGTCAGTTTGAAGCCCAAGAAACTCAAAAACCGTCACTAGCCGGAAGGACGACCAGGCAGGGCGTACACCGCCTTCCCCTATTGCAACTTCGCGTACTCCGCCTTGGCTTCTTTCAGGATGGGAATATCCACGTCGGCGTCTTTCCAGAGGGTAAGGAAATCTTTGTAAGCGGCGAGCGCGCGGACCCGGGCAGCATCCGCATCCGCTCCCTGCGAGGTTTTCGCCTGCAACGCGTTCGCACGAGCCACGCCCAGATGCGCCAACGCTCCAGTCCAGCAGTTCCACACAATCCCGCTGTGGTCGAGAATCTTCTGAAACTCCACAGCGGCCGCACTGCCTTGGCCGGCTCCCAGGTATGCCTCTCCTCGTACATACACCGGATAAAGGCAGGAAATGTTGTTGTAGAACGGAATTAACCCTAACTCGATCCCGGAAGCAGCCTGCAGGGCATGGATGGCGACAGCCGGGTTCTTCCTATCCAGCGCCAATCGCGCCTGAATCGCGGGCAGCCAGAGGGCTTGCATCTGGGTACCCAACGGGTAGCGTTTGTTTAAGTCTCGGGCCAGGGATTCGGATCGCGCCGTATCACCCACCACGGCAAAAGCAATCGCCGCCTCGATCGCGGCTCCGGGATTCGCAGGAGCCAGCTTCAATGCTTCCGCCGCTAACTGCCGGGCTTCGGCATCATCGCCGTAAGCCGCTCGCTGGAAAGCCGCGTTGGCCAGATAGATTGCCCCGCTTTCTTTGTTGTCCGTCCGGACGGCGGAGTCCACCGCCTGCCTGGTCAACTCCCGCGCCTTGCTCACATGACCAGCGTAGACCTCGCTGTCCGATGCCAGCGCCAGCCCGTCGCCCTCATAATCGGGCTTGCCCGCAAACCACCGTTGCTCTTCCGCCATCGCCGCTGGGTCCGCCCCGAGAAAGGCAAGCGCATACAGCGCTTCGTGGAACGCTTCGATGTCGATTTTTCGCCCCTGCGCCTCGTGAATAATCTGCCGGGTTTCGTCGAAGCGTTGCAAGGCCATGGTGTAGTTGATCAGATTCTCGTAGTAAATCGCCACGTCCGGTGCCAGCCGTATGGCCTGTCTCGTCAGATCCAAAGCCTTGTCATAATCCCCCTCTTCGCCATAGATCAGGCCTCGATTGTTATACGGCCCGGATTCCCGCGGGTAGCTCTCCATCTGCTGCTCATAGGTCTGGGCCGCCTTATCCAGTTCTCCAGTTACATTGCGATAGTACGCCGCGGTGATCGACAACCTCTCGCGTTCGCTGGCATGGTCCCGCAACTGGAACGCCCGGGTGTAGTACTCCATGGCCCGTCCCATCTGACCGAGAGCGTTGTAATCGCCGCCCACTACTCTGTAGCCCAGGGCAAAATTCGGATCGAGCTCGATGGCACGCTGATGGTATGTCTGGCCTGCGCCGGCGCCCTTCTCGTTCGTGGCCTTATCGCCCAGGCTGAACGCCTTTAGCGCTTCCAGCGAAGACGTCGTGGCCTGTTCGAGAGGCACATCAAAGCGCTGCACCGTAGCCAGCGATTCGCCCAGTTCGCCGCGCAGCTTGGACACGGCCTCGCCCAGCGCGTCCAGCACCTTCTCTTTAGACCCCGCCGATACCTGTTCCTCCGCCAGCGTGTCTCCACTCTGGCAATTCACCGCCTTTAACTCCAGCACAAACTTGCTGCCCAAACTGCCAATTGCTCCCGCAATGTAGGCCTTGCTGCCCACCCGCTGGCAAAGCTCGGACGCCACTTCGGGAGTGAGTTTCGTGCCCACGGGACGGGTCATCTGTCGCAACGTCTTCGCGACTTCGCTTTCGGAGAGCACATTCAGAAAGGGCGATTGCCGCAGGGAAACATTGAGCGCTGTCTTCAACGTGTCGTCGAACACCGCATCGCCGGTGCTGTTGGCAAAATCGGCGAGCACGATGGTGTCTTTCTCGGTCAGACGCTTGTTTGGCTGATGCGAACGATAGTAAAGCCCGCCCGATACCAGCAACGCGACTAGCAGAACGGGAACCACAATCTTCCAAATCCTCGCAAGCCCAGCCGCCGGAGCTTTTGGCAGAGCGATCGCACGCGAGCTTGCCGCCGAGACGCGTCCGCTCTCGGTATCCCGCTTCAGTCGCTGCAACTCAGCTCGCATCTCCGACGCGTGCTGATAGCGCAGCTCCCGATTCTTCTCTAATGCCCTGCCGATGATTTCCTCCACTTGAGGCGGCAAGTCAGATTTCCACTGACTTGGGGGAACCGCATTCTCGTGCATGATGGCGGCAAAAGTTGCCCCGATCGTCGATCTTTCAAAAGCCAGATGGCCGGTTGCCATCTCGTAGAGCACGGATCCGAAGGAGAACAGATCGGTGCGCGCATCCAGGGGCTTGCCCGCCACCTGCTCCGGAGACATGTATGTCACCGTGCCCATCGTGCTGCCACCGGTTGTAAGCTCTTCGTCTTCGAGCGTGGGATCATCGGAGCCGGATCCACTCTCCAGGCGCCGGCGAGTGAAATCTATTTTCGCCAGGCCAAAATCGAGAATCTTGGCGTGCCCGCGTTCGGTGACAAAAATGTTTGCCGGCTTGATGTCGCGATGCACGATTCCCTTGGAATGAGCGGCGTCAAGCGCATCCGCGATCTCGATGGCGAGCGATAACAGGGTTTCAATGTCCAGCGCACGCCCCGCAATGCGGCGCTTCAAAGTCACGCCATCCAGAAACTCCATGGCGATAAAGGCCCGCCCATCCTGTTCCCCGATGTCGTGAATCGTGCAGATGTTGGGATGGTTCAGTGCCGATGCGGCCTGAGCTTCGCGTTGAAAACGCGCGAGTGTCTGCGGATCGCGGGCCACATCTTCGGGCAAGAACTTGAGTGCAACAAAACGGCGAAGCCGGGTGTCTTCCGCCTTATAAACCACACCCATGCCCCCACCGCCCAGTTTCTCCACGATGCGGTAGTGCGAGATGGTCTGCCCGATCACTGGCGCGAATCTTACGTCCGTGGAAACGGCCAAGTCAACGAAACCCTCGGAGTTGGCGTCGCCTAAGAAAATTGCTGGCGTAACAGCGCCGCAACACTCATTGATGGGGTTTTGAGCGCTATCGCCTGGTTTCGTCAACAATGAAATTTCTTCTTGGAGAACTTTTGCCTCTTCACAGGCCCCGGTCTTCCCGAAAGGGCGCACTCCTTCTCACAAGGCAGCGTGACCCTCGTTACATACAGGACCGGCTTCGCGGTGTTAAGAAGAAGTTGCATGGCTATTTTGATATTTTTGGCTCCAAGGGAGATAGACATCCATCGGCTTCGAGTGTCGCGAGGCCACACAACTCCCGCGAACAGTTCATTCCTGGCGCGCTCTGAGCCTTCATCTCAAATTGGTTGTTCCTGCACAGCTCCTCTGGAAAGGAGGGGGGATTTTATGAAGCCGAATCAATTCTGCGCCTCTGCAGGCAGAGTCTTGGCGGCCGCAATGGCGATACTCATCGTAATCTTACTGTCCGCGCCCAGCGCCTGGGCGGCCACTTATAAGACCATCTATAGGTTCAAGGGTGGTGCTAACGGAAGCGGGCCTTCTGGCTTGGTTTTCGACGCGGCTGGAAACCTCTACGGTACTACCTGGAGCGGCGGCGCTTTCGGGGCCGGTACCGTGTTCAAGCTGGATAGGGCTGGCAAGAGGACCGTGCTGCACAGCTTTGGTGCTGGTTACGGAGCGAATCCCCATCCATACCAGACCTTGGTTTTCGATGCGGCGGGAAACATTTACGGCACCACCCAGGGGGGTGGCGCAACCGGTCGTGGGACGGCATTCGAACTCGATACGAGCGGCAGGGAGATTACCCTCTACAGCTTTTGTATCACTTTCTACTTTTCCTGCCCTGACGGCGCCTATCCCACGTCGGGATTGCTCTTAGACCAAACGGGTGCCCTCTACGGCACTACCTGGTTGGGCGGTGATCAGTACGTCGGAGTGGTGTTCAAGCTAACGTCTGACGGCAACGGACATTGGTCAGAGGCTGTGCTGCACAGCTTTGAAATCAGCGACGGAGATCAGCCCATCGGGGGCCTCGTCTGGGACTCATCGCACAGTAACTTTTACGGTACCACGCTGACGGATGAACCGAATGGTTGGGGAAATGTATTCAAAATGGACACGACCGGCACCGAGACAGTGCTGCACTCGTTCCTCGATCCGACTGAGGGAGTCCAACCCTACAAACCTCCGAGCTTCGACGCTGCCGGCAACCTTTATGGCACCGCCGCATACGGCGGCAACGCTTCATGTCCTGGCCCGTTTGGCAATGGCTGCGGAACCGTGTGGAAGTTGGATACCAATGGAATCTTGACTGTACTTCACGCGTTCAGCGGCGGCAAAGATGGCTCCACTCCGCTCTCTGGCCTGACTGTCGACCAGTCAGGAAACTTCTACGGCATGACTTCGGCCGGTGGGTCCCATGGATTTGGCGTCGTCTTCCAAATGACGCCGAAGCCGCGTGGAGGATGGACCTACCGCGTGATTCACACCTTCATGAACCGCCCAGGGGCGTACCCATGCTCCAGTCTGATCATGGACGCTGCTGGGGTTCTCTACGGCACAACACAAGGCGACGGCGTTACCACGTTTGGTTCGGTGTTTGAGATCACTCCGTAACTCAGTTCTCCGGGCCGCTCGGCGTTTGACTCTCGATTCCCCAGCACCGAGTGGCCGGAGAGTTCGCAAAGGGAGGCGGTTCTTTTTTAGCGTCAGGGTTTTGAAAGATCCCGCTAGACAAGTGAACCAACTAGTAACTGTTGAAACATCCCGATAACGCTCATTGAGGGGGTTTTGAGCGTTATCGCCTGTTAACAGCGGTTCGCCCTACCTCCGGGCCTTTCCGTTTGTTTTGTGTTTAAGTGATGGTCAGGACCAGGGCTTTGCTGGTTCCCCCGCTCGTGCAGCCAAGGTCGCCCGAGTTCCCGCTCGGAGTATTGACCTTCACGCTTGCAGTTCCAGGAGCCGAGATCACGGCGGCCGTGATCGTGGCCTGCAACTGCTGGCTGCTGGTGGCCAGAGTGTTTAGCGTCGTTCCGTTTACGACCACAACAGAAGACGAAACAAACTGACTACCATTCACAGTGAGTACAAAGCCTGACTGCACTTCCGCGAACGTAATGCTGCTCGGAGAGAGGGATCCAACGATCGGCGAAGGCCGAGCGCTTCCGCAGAACGGATTGAGTGAGTTGCATCCTTGGAACACGAACAACGCCAGCACAAGGACGCTGAGAAGTCGCAGGTAGTCGCCGATTGGCTTCATAACCGCATCGTCCACCCGTCTAACGACGGAAAATCGACATAGAGATGCTTTCAATCCTTGCTTATCGTCGGGTTGCGGTCGGCCAATTCTCAATGAATATTATCGCCTGTTATCAGCATCTATCGCGGTGAGCTTCCCTCTTCTTCCGCCACAACATTCGTTCTTACGGTCATTACTTTGTACAGCCTTGCTGATTCGCGCCTTTGGCGCAAATGGTGCCGTTGGGGCCTTGAACTACGCCCTTCCCATTCTTGGTCTTGGCTCTGCCGCCATTGCTGGTTTGAGTGGTCGTTACCCCGTTCTGATTCTTCTGGGCGGTAGCAGCTTTGCCCGTATTCGGGTTGACGGCCACGGCAGTCTGACCATTGCTGCACACGGTCTTACCTCGCGCGTTTTTGACGCAATCCGCGAACGAACCCGAAGCCAAAAACATACACGCCATCATCAATAAGACTTTCATTTGCATCTCCGATATTACAGTTGTGTTCAACTAAACGACTTCGCGTTGGTGGTTGTGAGAACGTCCATAGCGGATCGCTGTGCGCTCCAGCAGAACGATTTTGGGGAATCTCCTTCATTCGGAATTTGCTGGAACGTGCACGAGTTACTGCGCTCCAAGCGCCTTGTAATCGGAATTTGTTGTCGTCACCACGAGCTTCTTGGCCGTCGCATCAAGGACAGTCTGCTGTACATAGTTAGTGTTGTCGGGTAGGGTCGCAAACTCAACGGCCAATGTGACCACATCCTTCGGATCATCCATGTAGGTGTTCACCTTCACCGAGGTGATTTTTTTGGCTGCTGCGTTGAAAGAGATCGTCATCTGGTCGCCAGCCTGGGCATAGTCTTTGAATACAATCCCCGCCATGCCCGCACCTGGATTTGGATTCAACGAAACTTTGCCGGCCTGGAAGGCTTGTTGCATGCGCTGCGGATCGGGTGGCACGTACATGCCGAGCAGGCTCTTTACCTGTCCCATGTAGTCCTTCATCTCCTCCTTTTTATTCGCGATCACCTTCTGCTTCATTCGTCCTCCACTTGGAGGTGCGGGCGGCGGACCTATCGGTGTCTTCTGCACCTTCCCGTCCGGGCCATACTGGCACTTTGACTGCGTGGGAGGCTTAGCATCACCCTTCAGGGTGAGTTGGGTTGTTTCCGTCCATTGATACTGGTGTAGTTTCTGCTGGTTTTCTGCCACAGATTGCTTCGCCGCTGCCAATTTCGGTTGTAGCTCTTCGCCTGCTCCAGCACCCGTCTGGGCGATCGCAGGGACAATCGCCGCCAGCATCGCGGCAGCGACTAGCCGCTTGCGTTTATCCCCGGAGCGAGGCGTTCTGCCCTGCTTTGCGAGGGTATTGAAGGTGGGGCGATTCACGTGTCGTTCTCCTCTTCCCCTTGCTTGCGTTTCATGGGGGCGATCTCTTTTTGCAGGTTAGCGGACACACACGCACACAAACCGGATTCAAAACTGAACTGAGTTGGCCTCTTTTACCACTGTCAGTAGTGACAGGGCGGCGCACCATACGCCAGATTGAAAACCGCGCGGTTGAAAAATTACGCCGCACTCATGTCACCTTGGCCTGCATTCGTCTCCACAAAGTGGCCCCGCCCCTTTAACTGGTGAAACAGTGCGCCGTGAAAGGCGCTGGACTTCAGCGGGTGAAACTCCCGCCCGGGATTGGTTCGCTCCACCCGGAAGCAATCGAAGCGGCAGCGGAGGCAACGAAGCTGTCGGAGCTTTCGATGTAAAGGGTCGCTTGGCGACTCCGCGAGCGTGCAGGCCGTAACGTGAGTAAACGCTGAGCAGGCCCCGAAAAAGTAATTGCAGGAGCCGACCTTACGGTTACACGGGGAGCCGCGGGCAATGGAGATAGACGAGCGAACAAGCTCCATGGAACCTGCCGGGGTAATGGCGACGGCATGTACGCATAGGAGACCAGACGCAACACGGGAAGCCCCAGCGGTGATCGCGGTATCGATCAACTGGCAACTCGCGAGAGACCGGCCGGGCCGTGTGGGGTGGCGGAGAGGCGGCCCAGTCGACTAACCACCGGGAGACTACAGTTATGCCACCTGTTCTCGACTCTACGCGCGATTACGCTCCGTCGAAAGTCACGGGTAACCTGTTTGGAATCAATGAGCCTTAACAGTAGACTTTCATCCCTATGGGTGGGCCACAGGCCCATGGGAACTCAAAACCCCACCTGACGGGCGAACAGACGGCGCAAGCTTGTGCTATGGCCTGATAACGCCAGTTACCGGTCGAACTGACCCCATGCTCGGAGTAGGATGCTGTGTGATTCAGATTCCTGGAGGCAAATCATTGTGAAATATCTCTTGCGCCTTGGAATTATCGCCTGGCTTTGCAGCGGTGTTTTGTCCGCACAAGGCAGCCCCTCGTCAACTGAACAGAGACAGGAACCTCCAGCACCGAAATCAAACGGATTGCCAACGTCATTATGATTACATCAGTGGAACGTACGCACCGACACTGGCATTAGGCAGGAACGGCTTGATCTTGGATATTTTGTTCTTCGGCACGAAGATCGTGTCTCCGGGGTGCATGTAGGGATCTTCGCGCAGATTCCCTGTAGCTTCCATTTTCTTCACATCGAAAAGCTGGGTTGAAACCCATGCATCGGACACCCGTCGGAACAACACGACCTGAGAATGCTTTGAGCTGTCAGTGAATCCGCCTGCGATTGCAATGGCTTCCGTGAGCGTTGTTTCGGCACGGAGATCATACTTTCCGGGATGGCCCACCTGCCCATCGACTATGATATATGGCTTGTTGAAATCCTTGAGCACAACCGAGATGATCGGATCGTGCAGGATCCCTCCGTAAACCCGCCGCAGCGTTTCGTTAAGTTCGGGAATAGTAAGACCTTGGACCTTTACATCGCCAACTGCATTTAAAGCCACGAAGCCATCGGGTTGGACGGCCACCCCCAGTTGATTGTATTCGGGACTCAGCGGGAAAGTGAGGTCAAAGGTGTCGCTGGCCGCGATCTTGTAGCGCGGGTCGCGTTGTTGAAACTGCGGCGCTGTTCCTGGTTTCGGCGTGGACGCAGCGAGATTCGCGTTTGAAGCAGTCGCATTCCCGGCACCTGTGTCCGTTCCTGAAGCTGGAGTCGCAACCGCCGAACTGCCATGTGACTCGCCTTGCGCCGCGCTTATAGCCCGTCCGGCCACCAGCACGCATGCCAAGCAAACAGGGAACATCCAATTTTTCTTCATAGCTTTCAACAGGTTAGCTTAAGCCCAATGCCGGTCGTCGGCACCTGTCAAATGTTGCAGGGGATTGTAGGTTTACGCCGAGTAGGGATTCCGCCTGTTCTAGTAATATTCTGGGTTTTCGACGGCATGATCTTCGATGCGGTCGGGCTCGCCTGTGTGGCACCGCCAGCGCCGCCGCCCGTTGCGGCAATCGTGGCCGCGTCATCGAGATCATTCCCTAACCGTAGTTCGAATCTCCTCGGCCCTTCCAGACGATCAAAGGACTTTCTGTCTGAGTCAGTAAGGCGAGAGTCTGGTCGAGGCGATTACCGTCGCAAAATCGCCGTTATTATCTCTATGTCGCTCATTGACGAACAGTCAAAACGTGTAATGGCCTCCCTTGAAAAGAGCCGTAACTAACTGCAAACAGGAGGTTGGCGTAGAGCCTCTTTCCATGCTTCGTTGTGACCGGAGTCCGGTCATGCTGACCTGATAGCATCAGTTGACATTGACTTCCGAGTTGCCCGTCATCCGCTCAGGCCTGAACGATGACGAAATCCGCGGCGACACATCGCTCCAGCGGTCTGAGAATTACGCCCAACCGAGGTCCTTTAGCGCCAGACCAGCGTTCCATACTTTGGTCACGTGGGCGATCCTGTCGCCGTCGAACTGCATTATGTAGACATAATCCGTGCTGATCTTTCGACCGGTGGGAGGAACGGGCCCACCTTGCCCGGTATGAGTTCCATAGAAAATTCCGTAGGCGGCGACATTGTTCCGAGAGCTGTCCGTCGCGAAGGATTTCACCTCGTACCGGGCGTCCGGCAGGACGGTTAACATGCCTTTCATCCAGTCTGTGTACTGCGCGAGCGTTTTTAGATCCAGCAATGGTTCGGCCTGTGCCGAGAATGTCGCATTGGGCGTGCAATACGCGCGGCAGACTTCCCATCCCTTGCCTGTCTCGCATGCGTCGAAGAAGGCTTCCGCGACGTCCGTGATCGATGTTGTTCCTGGCATCATGATGGTCTCCTCCGTTTCTGAGTGACACTTCGGACCGGCATGTGTTCTCTGGAGGCTAACACAACTCGCCCGCATCGATTACGAGAGGATGGTCGGCAACCCGGAAACCATGTCCTGTTGGTCAATTGGTGTTAAATCGCCATTACAGTGCGCCGTGAAAGGCGCTGGTCGACTGCGGGTGAAAGTCCCGCCCGGGAACTGGGTTCGCTCCACCCGGAAGCAATCAGAGCGGCGGTGGAGGAAACGAAGCCGTCGGAGCCTCCGGTGTAGGGTCGCTTAGGCGACTTGGCGAGCATGCAGGCCGTAACGTGAAGTGAACGCTGAGCAGGCCTCGAAACGATTAACGCAGGAGCCCTCCCCCCGTGTTTTGTGGGCGGGCCGCCGTTGATGGGACAGTACGAGCGAACGAGTTCCATCAGACCTGCCGGGGTAATGGCGACGGCAAGCATGCAAAGTTGACCAGACGCAACACGGGAAGCCCCAGCGGTGATCGCGGTATCGATCAACTGGTAACTCGCGAGAGACCGGCCGGGCCGTGTGGGGTGGCGGAGAGGTCCGTAGAACCGACGAAGCCGGGTAATGCCGGTGTCGGGAAGGGGCCTCAGTTAAAGACGGACGCAAGAAGCGACAAAGGACCTGGGGATTGACGATGAGTCTAGCCACCCCAAGGTTTGTGTTCAGCAGTTGCAGACGGCGTCACACGGAACATCGTGAGTCTTTTCCGAGAGCCGGATGCGGGAAATCTGCCTGTCCGGTTCGATGAGCGGGAACAGGAAACCAGACCATGCCAAACCGGACTGAGGTGGCGAGGCGAAAGCCCAGTCGACTAACCACCGGGAGACTACAGTTATGCCGCCTGTTCTCGACTCTACGCGCGCCGGAATACTCATTGAGGGGGTTTTGAGCGCTATCCGCCTGGTTACAACAATTGACCAAACCCACGGCGGCGCTAACCCCAGCATGGGGCTAGATGACTACCCAGCCGCCCGTTGGGGGGCGCTCTCTGACCTGAGTGGAACGCGAACATGGACAGTGGTTCCACCCATCGGCTTCGATTGAATCTCAATCGTTCCGTTCACCAGCCGAATTCGCTCCTTCATGCTTGTGAGACCGAGACCTCGACCCTGCACTGCAGCCTCTACATCGAACCCCTTGCCAAAATCCCTGATCGTGACATGAATCTCATCTGACTCGTCGTGGAGTTGCACTTCAATCCGTTTCACCCCACTGTGCTTGGCGGCATTGTGCAGAGCTTCCTGTAGAACTCGAAAGAGGCAAAGCCCGATTTCTTGTGGCAGAGTGCTTCGCACATCCTGTCTACAGTCGATCTGCATTCCCTGCCGCTCGCCGAATTCCTTGCACCAGTTTTTCATAGCCGCAACGGCACCCAGATATTCCAAATGAGAGGAGTGCAGATCGTGTGATAAGGCTTGCACATCACTCGAAATCTCAGTCGTCTGTTTTCGGAGTTCCGAGACACGTTGCTGGATTTCAGACGGATCGTTTTGCACTTGTTCAAGCTCGACTGCCAACATTGCGAGGCGTTGGTTGATGTCATCGTGAAGCTCTCTTGCGATCCGAGTACGTTCTTTCTCCTGCGCTGCAACCAGCTTTCGGGTCATGTCTGAGAGTGCTTCTTCAGCTAGCTTGTGATCAGTAACGTCAATGCAGGAGCCTATATAGCCAGCAAAGGAGCCGTCTTCATGAAACCTCGGCACCCCGATGTCGAGCATCCAGCGATACTGTCCATCGTGTCTTCGCAAACGGCATTCTTTCCTAAAGGGTTGCCGCTGATCGAACGCTCGACAATAAATATCATGACATTTTGGGTAGTCCTCAGGATGAGTAATTCCGGCCAGCCCATTCCGAAGATCGGTCTCCGACAGACCGGTGAAGTCCAGCCAAAGCTGATTGAAATAAGTAGGCTTTTTGTCCAGTCCTGACATCCAGATCATCACCGGCGCGGTATCCGCGACCAAGCGAAAGCGCGTTTCGCTCTCCTTGACAGCTTCTTCTGCCCGCTTGCGTTCGGTGATGTCACGAGCGATTCCTGAAACACCAACGACCCGGCTCGCAGCATCGAGTATCGGGGAAGCCGTCAGCGATATGTCAACCGGAGCACCATCCTTTCTCCTGCGCACCGTTTCGTGACGCTTCACTGCCTCGCCGTTTATGACCTTCTTCAGGATGCCTTGCGCCTCCTGAGTGCTATCCGGGGCACTCAGAAAAGAGATATTCTTACCGATTGCTTCACTTGCAGGATAGTTGAAAAGCCGCTCAGCACCTTTGTTCCAGTCGGTAACGGTTCCGCTCACGTCTGTAGCTATAATTGCATCGTCGGACGATTCGAGAATTGCAGTATGCCGGATGGCGGTTTCCTCGGCCCGCTTGCGGTCGTTAACGTCAACCCCGATGCCGATGTACCCTTCAAAAGAACCGTCCGCATTGAATCTCGGCACACCAACATCGAGAATCCATCGATATTCTCCGTCGTGCTGCCGTAGCCGATACTCCATCCTGAATTTCTCTTGCCGATCAAAAGATTGCGTGTAGGCATCGAGACATCGCTGCAGATCTTCAGGGTGCACACCTTCCGCCCAGCCGTTGCCAAGCTCGGATTCCAGTGACCGCCCGGTGAACTCCAGCCAAGGCTTATTGAAGTAGGTGCAGAGTTTGTCGGTTCCTGACATCCAGATCAGGACCGGGGCAGTATCCGCTATCAACCGAAAGCGTTCTTCACTTTCGCGCAGCACTGCCGCTGCTCTCTTCAGTTCCTCTATGCGAGGACGCTCAGTCGCGTCACGAACCGCACTGATCGCGAAGGTCTCAGTCCCGATGGTTAACAGTCTGAGGCTGACATCGACGGGAATTTCGCTGGCATCGCTGCGCACAGCGAAGATTTCGATTACTTGCGTAGTTTGAATTTCTGGATGGGCGAAGAAGTTTTCGCGATGCAGCCGATGGCGGTCGCGAAGCCTAGCCGGGATCAGCGATTCGACCGCCCTTCCAATCAAGTGCTCACGACTGTATCCGTAGAGCTTCGTTGCTTGCTGATTGGCGGCAACAATTTCCCCCGTCCGATTGACCACTAGCATGGCATCGGGGGCAGCTTCGAGCACGGCTCGCCAGTTGGCATCAGCCCATTCGGACGTTTCGCCTTGATGTCGGGGAGAGGTGATCATCGAGCCACTTCCTTTTTATGTTGCAAACACAGTCTCAAAACAAGCCGTCCATGCGGTTATACTCTGCGTGCTCCTCGGCTGCAATCGGAGATACTTAAGAACGGCAAGCTGGAGAGCAAGTTGGTATCAATTCCTTCTCGTATACTTCACGACAGGACCCTGCCACTGTTGCATCGGAGGAATGATGGAGTATCTACTTGTCCTGAACGATTCACCATACGGAAGTCAGCGCACCTACAACGCACTCCGCCTGGCCGGCGCACTGGCGAAGGGCGCAACCATGGATGTCTCCATTTTCTTGTTGGGCGACGGGGTGGTCAGCGGATTGCGAATGCAATCCCCGGCAGATGCGTCCTATAACGTTCAGGAAATGTTGCGACTTTTGGCTGCGCAGGGTGTTTCAATCGGTGCCTGCCGCACTTGTTTGGAGGCGCGTGGGATTGACGATGCCTCGCTCGTCGCTGGCATCAACCGCCGCACCCTGGACGACCTTCGCACTTGGACAGAGGAAGCAACCAAGGTGCTAGTGTTCTGATCGGGCAGTCGGAGTCTGCGACGCCCAAAAAATCGAACCTGCACAATTCCTGGCTCCGACGCCCACGCGGACACCTTGCACGCCGTGCCGGAAGTTTCGGAACCGGACTTTTCGACCGAATAGAACTGCCACGCCTCAATTGGCGCAAAATTCCTATAGCCCTCATTGACGAGCGCTCAAAACGTGTAATCGCCTGCTGACAACCGGAGTACACGTCCTCTTGTACCTTGTCCGGGGCTCTTGGCCCCGGCTAAGCTGGTTCATCCGCGCTTACAACTTTGGGGGAAGAAATTTATGCGACTGAGAACTTGCTTACCTGTGTTCATCGCGGCCATATTCGCGTTTGGCTGCACTTTAGCTTTGGCCCAGGAGGAAGGACGTGACCACGATCGTGGCCGCGACCGGGAGGAATTCCGCGAAGGTCATGACAGAGATCATTTCTACGGCGACCACGACCGCGAGGCCATGCACGGCTGGTATGCGGAGCATCACGATCACCTGCCCCGCGGCTTAAGGGATCGGGACCGCTTGCCCCCCGAATTGGAAAGACGGCTTGTAGTACACGGGATACTTCCGGTGGAGTTGCGGGGGAGAATGTTTCCCTGCCCCCCAGACCTCGAACGGCGGTTGCCTCCGCCACCCCCTGACTGTGCGCACATGTTCATTGGCGGACACGTCGTCCTGGTGAACCGGGTGAACTTCCAAGTAGTGGATGTTTTTCGCTTCGAAATGTAAGACGGCGGGCTGGCCCAACCTACCATCTTCAGGGGTGCCCCATCCAAGCGCCTTTTGCTTGGGTGGGTTTCGGGTTATAGTTACGGCCCCGAAGGCCTCGACCGGCGCCACCAATCAAGCCGCTGTCCCATCCTAGTCGGCGTTCTTTGCGGAAAAGGTGCGCGCGAGATTCCCATTAGGAAACCGGATCCGCAGCCTGCCCGCTTTCTTCTTGACCACATGCATTCACTCACGATAATATGCACACATCACAGGGTATCTATAAGATAACCGTCGATCTTTGACAACCTGACCCTGGGCGCGACTTCTGGCGCGGTCCCAAGGTGCTGAACCCCGACAACCATCGGGAAGGCGGATATCGACTGACCACGATAACCCCAATGTTTTGAATATTTTGCCTGTAACTACCTTTAGAACCATAGATCTAGAAGGCAAGAAAAATTCCGCCCCTTTGTTTTCTATATTTTGGGCGGAAGAGAGAGTTTTTTTGAGGGAAATTGTGCACCACAATGTGTGCAAACGAACTCAAGGTGTCGCGCCATTTGACCCAGAAACTCGTCCCTTGTGACCTCGCTCACATACCGCAGTGATGCCGGACAGTGCGCCTGCTCAGCATTTCCGGTGGAATCAACCCAAGGTGAGTCGGTTTGTCTGTGGGCCAATCCATTCGTCGAAGTAGCTGCATCCTCCTGCTGTGTTGTATCGTTTCCAGCCGCGGAGCAGCGCAGGACACCGCATCAGCCACCTCCTCCCAACCAGCTTCTCCGAGCCTCACTTTTGTGCGCGCATTCTCGTCGGCGGATGACGTAAGACCCTTACACCCGGTTCTGGATCGAACGCTCGACATCATTGCCGGCCCCAAGGACCCCACCCCTCGCTTGGACGTGTTGCGATCACCATCCGCCCTGGCCACCGATTCGAACGGCCGCATCTTCGTCGCCGATCCCGGTGCGAAAGCGGTGCACGTTTTCGACTTTGCCCAGTCAAAATACAGTCTTCTGGATAAAGGCAGCGACCGTGTGGGCACTCCCGTCTCCCTCGCCCTCGACGCTCAAGACAATTTATACGTCACCGATGAGCGCAGCCGAACCATACTGGTCTACGATTCGGCAGGAAAATTCCGCCGCTCCTTGGGAAAACTAAGTGGAGGAGAATCCTACTTCGAAAGTCCAGCCGGAATCACGATCGATCCCACGACCGGACACATTTACGTCTGTGACACTCATCGTCACATGATCATCGTTATGAACGACCGCGGCCGGCTCATCGCCAAAGCCGGCAAGCGTGGAGGCGGTGACCAGCCCGGCGACTTCAGACTACCCACCCGGGTGGTCGTGGCTGGGGGTGAACTGTTCGTGCTCGACGCAGGCAACACCCGCATCCAGGTCTTCGATACCGCCCTCCATTTCCGGCGTGCCATTGACCTGCCCTACGCCGACCATCGCACGGGATTGGCCGTAGACGGTCAAGGCAACATTTATGTCAGTGATCCAGTTCTCAACCAAATTCGCGTCTTCAGCCGGGAACCCCATCCGCAGTACATATTTGATCCAGGCGCAGTCAAAGACGCGAATTTCAGCCGCCCCTCAGCTATGTGGGTTCACGCTGGCTCTTGTCTCTACGTGGTGGATTCTCAGAGCAACCGCGTCGGCCTGTTTCAAATCAGCGGAGAAGATGCTCGGCAGTGCCGGTGAACGGCCCGCAAATCGCCGGACGGCATTGTGTAGAAACGTAGCTAGCTACGTCTCTACAGGCTAAGCATTCTGGCTTGAGAATCGACGAGTGCGGAGACAGTTCGGCATCGGCAAACTAGATATCCAGGTTCTTTACGTCGAGGGCGTTGTCTTCGATGAACTTGCGGCGGGCTTCCACGTCCTCGCCCATCAGCGTGGTGAAGATGGTTTCGCATTCGGCGATGTCCTCAAGCTTGACCGATAGCAGCGTGCGCCGCTCTGGGTCCATGGTGGTTTCCCACAACTGTTGCGAGGTCATTTCGCCCAGACCTTTGTATCGCTGCACGATGTAGTCCTTGCGGCCTTCCGCCAGGACGTAATCGAAGAGGTCGCGGGCTGTAGACTTTTCGACCAGTTGAGGTTCGGGCTTCTTCTTGGTGGCGGCTTTTACGACTGTGTCTGGTACGACTTTTTTCTCGGCTTTGTCGCCGTCCTCGGGCTCGACGTCGTTCACTTCTTCGCCTTTGCTGGTCTTGGCAACGGTCTCGATGACAAATGGGGGCTCCATGTAGGGCTCTATCTGCTTGAACTTCGAGAGCAGTTGGCGGTACTCGGCGGTGGAAGCCAGTTCCCAGTTGATTAGGTGTTCGGCGCCCTGCGAGTTCACGTAACGCACCGCCCACAGGTTGTGTTCTTCGTCGAAGCGGCTTTCCACTTCTTTAAAACTTCGCTCTTTTTGCAGTTTCTTCAGTTCTTTTTCGAGCTTTTCAATCTTCTTGGGAGCAGCCTTCTTGTCGCCTTCGAAATCGACTCGCTTAGAAAGATCGAGCTTAGGCAGAATTTCAGTCACGCGTTCGTCGCGCAGGCGTTTGTCGACTTTGTCGAAGAGCT
Organism: uncultured Acidobacteriota bacterium; assembly: GCA_963696635.1. Lineage (GTDB taxonomy): Bacteria > Acidobacteriota > Terriglobia > Terriglobales > Acidobacteriaceae > JABDBE01. The sequence goes on along the minus strand of CAVOKX010000007.1, from coordinate 261,548 downwards.
TCAGGTACTCGTCGAGGACGTTCATGAAGCGCGACAGATTCGTGCCTTCGAGTTTGGCCGCGCCCTCGCCGTAGCGCACGACCAGGCCATCCGACGCGCGCTTGACCAGAACTTTTACGTATTCACGATCGTCTTTGATGTACTGCTGCGATTTACCCTTCTTGATAGAGTACAGCGGCGGCTGCGCGATGAACACGTTTCCGCGCTTGATAAGCTCCTGCATGTGGCGAAAAAAGAACGTGAGCAGCAGGGTGCGAATGTGGCTTCCATCCACGTCGGCGTCGGTCATTAGAATGATTTTGCCGTAACGCAGTTTGCTGGCGTCGAAATCTTCTTTGGAGATGCCGGTGCCGAGGGCGGTAATCATGGCGCGAATTTCTTCGTGCGCGAGCATCTTGTCGTAGCGGGCTTTCTCCACGTTAAGGATTTTGCCCTTGAGCGGCAGGATGGCCTGGAAACGGCGGTCGCGCCCTTGTTTTGCGGTGCCGCCGGCGGATTCGCCTTCGACCAGGAATAGTTCGCAACGTTCGGGTTGCTTCTCCGAGCAATCGGCCAGCTTGCCGGGTAAGCCTCCACCGTCTAGTGCGCCCTTGCGGCGGGTCAAGTCGCGGGCTTTTCTTGCGGCTTCGCGGGCGCGAGCAGCGTCAATCGCTTTGTTGATAATCTTTCGTCCAACCGTGGGGTTCTGCTCGAGGTATGCCCCCAAACGTTCGTTTACGAAGGCCTGCACCACGCCCGCGATGTCGGAGTTCAGCTTGCCCTTGGTCTGGCCTTCAAACTGGGGTTGCGGCAACTTGACGCTAATGACCGCCACCAGGCCTTCGCGCACGTCGTCGCCGGTCAGATTTTCTTTTACGTCTTTGAACAGGCCCATCTGCTGACCTGCGTAATTGATGGTGCGGGTCAGCGAGGTGCGGAAGCCGGAGAGATGCGTACCACCGTCGACGGTGTTGATGTTGTTGGCGAAACTGAAAACGGTTTCGGAGTAGGCGTCGTTGTATTGCAGGCCGATCTCCATGGTTACGCCGTCGCGTTCGGCTTCCATGTAGATGGGTTTGTCGTGCAGCACCTGTTTGCCGCGATTGAGGTGCTTGATGAATTCTGCGATGCCGCCGTTGTATTTGAATTCAGCGGTCTTGGGATCGCCGGTTTTTGGGTCGGTGGTGCGCTCGTCGGTGAGCGTGATCAGCAGGCCCTTGTTCAGGAAGGCGAGCTCACGCAGGCGTTGCGCCAGAGTATCGAAGTTATATTCGGTTACGGTGAGAATGCTCTTGTCGGGCAAGAAGTGGACTTTGGTTCCGCGCTTTTTAGTTGCGCCCGCTTTTTTCAGCTTGCTGGTGGGCTCACCCTTGGAATAGGTCTGCTCCCAGGTGAAGCCGTCGCGCCAGATCTCGAGATCCAGATCTTCGCTGAGCGCGTTCACGCAGGAAACGCCGACCCCGTGCAATCCGCCGGAAACCTTGTAGGAGGATGCGTCGAACTTGCCGCCGGCGTGCAGCGTGGTCATCACGACTTGTGCGGCAGGAACTTTTTCGCCATCGATGTCCATGGAATCGACGGGAATGCCGCGGCCGTTATCCACTACGGTGATGGAGTTGTCGATATGAATCGTGACTTCGATTTTGTCGGCGTATCCCGCAAGCGCTTCGTCCACGGAATTGTCGACGACTTCGTAGACCAGGTGATGAAGGCCAATTTCGCCGGTCGAACCGATGTACATGGCGGGACGCATGCGGACGGCTTCCATGCCGCCCAACACTTTGATGGAATCGGCTGTGTAATCGCCGTTGCCGTTGACGGGGTTGGGTCCGCCGGCTCGATTCTTGGTGTCGACGATTGCTGTAGTGTTGACTTCTTTGGTCGCCATTCATCTCCGGTGAGAAGGCCAGAATTGAGCTCTGGCCGGCGCGCATTTCCTGTGCCCTAAAATGAGGTCAAATGACTGACATTATTAACACTTACGGCAGCAGGATTTATATGGGATTATACCATAGTCTGACGGCCTCTTGGAGCCGGAATCGAGCCGGTAAACCATGATGCTGGTGTCATTTGGGGAGGGCCTTTCAAGTAAGCGCGGATCCACCCGAAAATCAGGTGCAATGTCGAGTTTTTTCGCAGATTGTCAGCCGTGGGCCAGGCTTCGACTCACACTCACTTATTGGCGGGAAGGGGCACTTCTTTTCCGCTAAAGTGTAAGGCCTCCACAAGGTCGTCCACCTCGTCCTCAATTCCGCCAATGAACGTGAACGAGAGGATGTAACCCCTATCGATCATGACCAGCGTGCTCTGGTGCACAGTCAGATTGCCGAGCGGTTTGCTGAAGTCGCCGCGGACGAGTTGCATGGTTCCCACACGAAATTCGTAAGGCTCGTTGACAACGGCTAGGCCCTTGGACTTAGTGAGCTCGGTCAAGGGGCCGAAATACTGCTCGGCGCTCCGCAGTCCGGGGTAGGAAGATGCGGACTCCGCTGCAATTACGACCGCGGAGTTGACCGAGTCGCCGGTCGCCTCAGGAGGACGCTCGAACACGGCCAGGAGAAGGGCTGATTTCTGTGGGCCGGTCGAATCTTGGCTCGGGTCTTCACTCATCTCCTTGGTGCGATCCACCCAGCCGAAAGGGATCTTGTAAGTGAATCCGAATGTGGCGTTCCGGTATACATCAGCAGAGATGGTGCCGGTGTCCACGGTCGCAGCCCGTGCGTTCGCGGAGGACTTGTTGGGCGCGGTGGGTTGCTTCGGCGGCTGTTGGGCCAGTACGGCGCGGCTCAAGAGCGCAACGGCAAAGAGGCACGAGGCCACGTACCCACGGCATCTCATTCTCCTTAATGTTACAGGGGGAAGAGTAAATTATGCGACTTCTCTTGCAATCTTTAGTCGTTTGAGGCTGCGATTGACGATCTCCGCATCAAATCGTTCCGGGTCAAAGCCATCGCCCAGCCACTCGCGCCGTTCCCGATGTTCCGGGTGCTTTGGGTCGAAGATAATTTCCAGCAGTTCCTCATAACCGTAGGGCCCACCACAATCCTCCGGAGGGCAAGAGCGCGCTCCTTCAAGGCAGCGGACCGTCGCGGGCGGCCCCTCGCTGATTTCTTCCACCCGTATTTCGTGTTCCCATCCGTCGCCCATGTCGTAGATGTAGATGAAGCGCGCACCTTTGCGGGCAGCGATGTCCTGCAGCATCGTACGTTTTGCGTTGACGACTCTTTGCGCATAATCGTTCCACTCGGACACACCTTCGCCGTACTGCTCGCGTCCTACGGTGAAAAGATAGATGTGGTAATTTTCCCAGCCCATCACTTTTTGCAGAATGGTGTGCAGCTTTGCCAGGGTCACAGTTCCGGGCACGGCAAGCCGTCGCCAGATGGGCGGCTCAATTTCCAGTAGCTTGATGCTGAGTTGATAGTTCTTCACGGGGTGTGTCCTTTTTTTTTGGCTCTCGGGTTTCTACAGAACCGGTTAGGCTGCTCTGCCCATCGGAACCGGTTGGGAACAGTGAGCGCAGCGTTTGGCGTCGATGGGAATCTCGCTGAGGCATTCTGGGCACTTTTTAGTTGTGGGATCGGCGGGCACGGGTGCTTTACGCATGCGAGCGACCAGCAGATTAACTGGAGTCACCACGAAGAAGTACACCGCAGCGGCCACCAGCAGGAACGAGACGCCGGCATTGATGAAGTCGCCGATGGCAAACATACTGCCATTGATGGTGAACTTGATGGCGGAAAAATCGGGCTTGCCGACGATCGCAGCAATCAACGGCGTGAGCAGGTCCTTGGTGAAAGCTGACACTACCGAGGCAAAGGCCGCTCCAATTACGACGCCGACTGCCATGTCGATTACGTTGCCACGAAGAATGAACTGCTTGAATCCGCTTAGCATCGCGTTCCTCCTACCTAGGTGGCGATCACTTTACGGCTGTTAGCTGCTGCCGTCAAGCGTGTGGTGCGCGGAGGACGGGCGTCCCCGCCCGTCCAACCGGACAGACTGGTCAACGATTCGTTGAATGATTGCTTGGAACGGCAAGATAACCACACGCAGCTTGGTGGGACGGGCGAGGACGCGGGTCCCCAATTGTCATATTCTCATCGGCATCACGATGTAGCGGTACTTGTACTCTTCGCCTTCGGCGGGGCGCATCTGTCCGGCGGACTGGGAATCTTTGAATTCGAGTTTCACGTCGCCGCTGCCGGCTGCTTTGAGGAAATCGAGAAGGTATTGCGCGTTGAAGCCGATGGCGATGGGGTCGCCCTTGTAGTCGATTTCGAGCGAGTCTTCGGACTCGCCGGTTTCAGTTGAGGACGCGGACAGCTTCAGCTCGCCGTTTTCGAGGCGCATTTTTACGGCTCGCGATCGCTCGTCGGCGAATTGGGCGACACGAGAGATCGCCGCAGTCAACTCCTCGCCGTGGACAGTAATGCTCTTGTTATTGTCCTTGGGCAGCACGGCTTCAAAGTTGGGAAACTGCCCAGTGAGTTGCCGTGAAGTCAAAAGCCGCTGGCCGATGCGGAAAAACAGGGTGGATTCGTCTTTCGCGAATTCAATTTCCTCGGCGTCGGTGGAATCGAGCAAGGACTTGAGCTCGTCCATGGCTTTCTTGGGAACGAGAGTTTTCATCTCGCCGGAAACGCCAGCAAACTTCTCGCCGCTCCGTTCGATGTGGGATAAGCGGTGTCCGTCGGTCGCGACCATGGTGACCGATTCCGGTTTCAGCACCATCAATGCCCCGTTCAGGGTGTAGCGCGATTCTTCGCTGGCAATGGCGAATCCGGTTTTGGCAATCATGGACCGTAAAACCTGCGCGGGGATTTTTACCACTCCTGCGGTTGGAAACGCAGGCAGGCTGGGAAAGTTGGAACGAGCCATGCCAACCATTTTTGTATTCGAACGGCCACAGCGAATGCTGACCCAGTGATTCTCGAGCAGCTTGATGGTTATATCGGCGTCGGGCAGAAGCTTTACGTAGTCGTGCAACTTGCGGGCGGGAATGGTGCAAGCGCCCTCTTTTTTCACTTTGGCTACGCACGATGTCCGCAGGCTCAGATCCAGGTCCGTCGCGGTGAGCGAGAGTTTGTCGCCGGCAGCTTCAAACAAATAGTTCGACAGGATGGGGATGGTGGTCTTGCGCTCGACCACGCCCTGCGTGGCTGTCAGCTCTCGCAAAAGTTCAAACTTGCTGACCGTAATCTCCATGGTGGTGGTTCCCGCCGCGGATGCGATTGCTTCTACCGGCATAACCTGAAGTCCCCCGGCCAAGTGGCGCTACCTGAATACATCCCTTATACCAAAAGAAAAACCTGTAAAACCAGCGATAACAGCGGGGAAGCGAAAAAAATTGGGAAATTCCGGCTCCGTTCCGCTCTAGCCACCCAACTGCTCGGTTAATTTATTAAGCAGCCGATTCAAATCCTTGTCAGTCTTGCGCACGGTGTCGATTTTCTCGACCGAGTGCAGCACGGTCGTGTGGTGCTTTCCGCCGAACTGGCGTCCAATCTCGGGCAGCGACGCTTCGGTCAGGTGCTTGGCCAGGTACATGGCGATCTGGCGCGGATAAACAATGGCGCGCGAGTTGTTCTTCGCCTTGATTTCGACCAGGCGCAATCCAAATTGCTCGGCGACGGATTTCTGGATCGACTCAATGGTGACCTTCCGGGCCTGGGAGTCGATGAAATTCTTCAGCACCTGCTGGGTATAAGGGAGGGTAATTTCTGCCCCGATCAGCGAAGAGTGCGCGACGAGCCGAATCAGCGCGCCCTCCAGTTCGCGGACGTTGGAGCGAATGTTGGAGGCGATGTAGAGAGCCACGTCGGTCGGAAGCGTAACTTTTTCCTGCTCCGACTTTTTTTGCAGGATGGCTACCTTGGTTTCGAGATCGGGCGGCTGGATGTCGGCGATCAAGCCCCACTCGAAGCGGCTGCGCAGACGATCTTCAATTTCGGCTAATTCTTTGGGCGAGCGATCGCTGGCAATCACGATCTGCTTCATGGACTCGTGCAGCGCATTGAAGGTGTGGAAGAATTCTTCCTGGGTGCGTTCTTTCTGGGCGAGGAACTGGATGTCGTCCACCAGGAGCACGTCGACGTTGCGGAACTTGTCGCGGAAGCTGGTCATCTTGTCGTAGCGCAGCGAGTTGATCATCTCGTTGGTGAACTTCTCGCTGGATACGTAACAGATGGCCAGATGCGGTTGCCGTTTGCTCACCTCGTGGCCGATGGCCTGCATGAGGTGGGTTTTACCCATGCCAACGCCGCCGTAGAGGAAGAGCGGGTTGTAGGCCTTCGAGGGACGTTCGGCAACCGCTTGACAGGCGGCGTGGGCGAACTGATTTCCGCTGCCGATGACGAATGCGTCGAAGGTGTAACGCGGGTTGAGTTGGGCAGCTCCGTCCCAATCGAAGCGTGCCTGCGACGGGTGAGTAGCAGGAGCCGGAAAGGCCGATAGTCCCCCGTTATGGCGGACGGGCGTCTCGGCGGGATCGTCTCCAGGAGGAACGAACTTTACCTCTTGATACTCGAGGCCAAGATTGTCGAGGGCCTCCTGGATCAGGTCGGCGTATTTATCGCCCACCTGGCAGAACTCCGCCTTCGGCACCCACACAAAAAGCGTGCCTCCGCTGGAGTGACTGTAGCGCGTAGGCTTCAACCAAGTATCGTAAGAGTGCCGGTTGATCTTTTTTTCCAGCGCGTCAAGGATGCGCAACCACGGATTAGGAGCAAGAGTTGAAGTTGAAACCGACATAAGAAATTCTTAGATGGTGCTGCCGCCCCAAAAGAGCGGTCTGAAATTAATGATTGCCGCAAGAAAGCTGCCCATTTTCCAGCCCGCACGGCGAACCGGTTTGCTGGAGTGAGAAAAATTTTCAATGAGCAGGAACGGTCCGCATACTAGCACAAAAAAATTGTATTTGTGGAAATCTTCGACAAACATTTTCGTCCAGTTCTGCAATTCAAAACGCGAAAAAAAGAGTCTGTCAAGTAGCGACTTTGTAACTGCCGCGGGCATGGTGCAGCAATCAGCGAAACTAAAATCGTTCACCAATCGCGCGACGGCCCGAGTTTCGCGCGGAAGCTGGTTTGCCCGTCTGCCTTGGACCATTTATACTTCTCATTCGTCCTACAGCTATTATTGCACCGACTAACTGAATCAGGAGCAGCTAAGTTTCATGCCCAAGCGCACATTCCAACCTAACCGACGTCACCGCTCGAAGACGCACGGATTTCGTACCCGGATGAAGACCAAGAGCGGCCAAGCGGTGATCTCGCGCCGGCGCGCCAAGGGCCGCAAGCGGGTGTCAGTGAAGCCCGGCTTCCGTGAGTAGTCGATTTCCTTTTCCGGAATTGACGGCAATTCCGCAACCTGAGTCTGGATCGTGAGTACGGTGAGCGGTCTCGCTCCGAACGTTGGTGTCAACGTGCCTGGCAGCGGCAAACGGGCCAGATTCACAGGCAGCATGCGCCTGCTCCGGCACAGCGACTTCGAGCGAGTGTACAAAGAAGGCCGCCGCCACTTCGCCGCTCACATGACCGTGTTTTATCTGCTGCGAGAGCAAGGCGAAGGGCTCCGCATCGGGTTCACCGTCGGCAGGGCGCTGGGCGGAGCGGTCGAGCGCAATCGCATGAAACGGAGACTGCGCGAGTCAGTTCGTTTGCGTTGGCCGGGAGTTCGCGTTCCGGTGGATGTGGTTATCAATCCGAAAAAGTCAGTGCTTAAAATTGAGTTTGCCGATTTGGAGAACGAGGTCGCGCGGGCTTTTGAAGTAATTCAAAAGGCGTTGGGAAAGAGGACTTAGGAACACGTGGGGACAGCCGCCCTCGGCTGTCCAGCCAAGCAAAGCTAGGCAGGGCTTGTTCTAGCCTAACGGAATAACAGATGAAGCAGATTCCCAGAATCGCCGTGCTGCTGCTGCTTCGAGGATACAGATGGGCGGTGTCCCCGATGTTCTTGCCGGCGTGCCGTTACGTGCCGTCTTGCTCTGAATACGCGATGGAAGCGGTGGAGCGCTACGGAGTAGTGCGGGGAAGCATAATGGCAATCTGGCGGCTGTTGCGCTGCCATCCTTTTTCGAAGGGTGGGCTCGACCCAGTGGTTAAGCCAAAAGGTTCCAGCGTGCCGGTTCACTGCGACCGCGAAACCGAGCTTTGCAGTCATTGAGAAAGTAAATTTGGCAGAATTCCAAAATCCTCAGCAAGAACCAGGCATGGAGCGCCGGCTGCTCCTCGTCTTTGCGCTGACTTTTCTGGTTATCGTGTTGTTCCAGCCGATCCTCAAGAAGTATTTTCCCCAGGCGCCCGCCCCGGCTGCTCCTGCAACGCAAATCCAGGGCCAAGCTAAGACGGCTCCGCAAGCTGCCGCGAGCAGCCCGATGCCGGCGGCGCAGGCGGCAGTTCCGGCGACCACTGCGGGCGCCACTAAGCAGGCGGCTTCGGAATCAGAAACTGTGGTCGAGAACGATCTGTACCGCATCACATTCACGAACCGCGGCGCGCAGGTCAAGTCCTGGATACTGAAAAAATATGATGACGACAAGGGACAGCCACTCGATCTGGTCAACAAACTCGCCGCGGAGAAATACGGCTACCCGCTCTCGCTGTGGACTTACGATGAAAGCCAACGGAGCAAGCTGAATTCCGCGATGTACGTCGTGAGCTCTGATCGAGGGATGACAGTCACGCACCTCGGCTCCGCCCGAGTGAACGCCCCAGCCAAGGTCACGTTTGAGTACGCCGACGGCGATGTGGCCGTTCGCAAAAGCTTTAGCTTCGACGACACGTACGTGGTGCACATCGAGACATCGGTTGTATCGAAGGGAAGTCAAGTCGCGGCTTATCCCGCGTGGCCTGCAGGCTTCGGAGACCAATCGACACTGTCTTCATACGCTGCCGGTCAAATTAATTACCAGTACAACAGCAGCATAGAACGGCTGGCTATTAAGAAAATCAGCGGCGGCAATACGCTCCACATGCCCTTCAACTGGGCGGCAGTGACGGATCAGTATTTCGCCGCGGTTTTCATCCCGGAGGATTCGCAGAACTCGGCTCTGGTCACTCTACGGAGCCCGCTTAATGTTCCCAAGAATCCGAAGAACCCAAATCCCCAGGACACGGCGCCCGTGGAGGTGTTGGGATCTGCGGTTGGCAATCCCGCCGGTTCGGCGAACACGCGGATCTATGTTGGACCGAAGGCGCTGAAGACGCTGGAATCCGTGCCGGTGCCAAGCATTGTCGGCGCCGACCCAAACCTGCGGGAGCTCATCTACTTTGGTTTCTTTGGCGTGATTGCGCGGCCGCTTTTCATTTGGCTCAGGTGGACATACGACTTCATCCACAACTGGGGCTGGGCGATTTGCATACAAACCTTGATCATCAATCTGGCGCTGATGCCGCTGCGTATTTCCAGCATGAAATCGGCGTTGAAGATGCAGAAGATTCAGCCGCAGATGAACTCGATCAAGGAGAAATACAAGAAATACGGGATGCGCGATCCGCGGCGCCAGGAAATGAACACGGAAATCGGCGAGTTGATGAAAAAAGAGGGCGTCAGCCCGGTCGGCGGCTGCTTGCCGCTGGTCATTCAAATGCCGTTCCTGTTCGCCTACTACAGTATGCTAGGCTCGGCGCTGGATCTTCGCCATGCACCCTGGTTGTGGATCCACGATCTGTCGTCGGCCGATCCCTGGCATATACTGCCAATCGGAATCTTCATCACTATGCTGTTCATGCAGCGCATGACGCCGCAGGCGGGAATGGATCCGTCCCAGCAAAAAATGATGAACGTGATGATGCCGGTGATGATGGGATTCCTCAGTTGGAATTTTGCTTCCGGCTTGTGCCTTTATTGGGCGGAGGGTAACTTGATCGCCATCGCGCAGCAGGCCATCATGAACCGCACCAGCCTGGGACGCGAAATGCGGGAGATGGCGGCGAAGAGAGCTAGGAAAAAAGACAAATGAAGCTATTAGCTGTTAGCCTTTGGCTTTTAGCTTGAACCGCCTTCTGAAGATTCGAGCTAAGGGCCAAGAGCTAAGAGCCAAAGGCGTTTTTTATGCCTATTCCTGACAAAATCGCAGCTGCAAAGAAAATCGACGCACTCCTGCGCGGGGTTGTTACTCACGGCGGTCTCCATCTCAAGTACCGCATCACCGTGGATCCGCCACTTCCCGGGGAGCGCGATTGGGAACGGCCTGAAATTCTGGTCGAGCTTTCTGGGCCCGATTCTCCTTTGGTCCTGGAACGAGGCGGCGAACTGCTGCGCGCCATCGAAACGCTGGCGATTGAGATGCTCCGCTTGCCCGGCAACGAACACGAAAAGGTCAGCTTCGATTGCATGAATCAGCGCGCCATGCGCCTGGAAGAGCTTCGGCTAGCCGCGGGCGTGGCAGCAGAAAAAGTCCGCAGGACGAACATGCCCTACGAATTCGCGCCCATGTCTTCGCGGGAGCGACGCATCGTGCACCTGGCGTTGCGCGATCATGCCGATCTGCACACGGAGAGCCAGGGCGAGGGCGGTCGTCGTTGCCTCGTGGTCTATCCCAAGAACTACAAGCCTGCAAACAAGCCCGCGCCGAAAACGCTTCCGTGATCAGCCACTATGCGGGATAACTGCTGCCCACAATAGAATCGCTACAATCTTCCCATGAACCTCGACGACACCATCGTCGCCATCGCCACGCCTCCGGGACGCGGCGGTATTGGTGTAATTCGTCTCGCTGGCCCGGAAGCGAAAAAGATTGCCCTGCCCATGCTGCGGCTGAAACACGACCTCGATCCTGGCCGTGCGGTATTTGGAGAACTGGTCGATCCCGGTAGTCTTTGTGTGGGGACGGGTCTCAGACCCGTCCAGGCCGAGCGAAGCTCGGCAGCTTCAGACCGCATTGACGAAGTTGTCGTCACTTACTTCGCCAAGCCTCATTCGTACACCACGGACGACATCGTCGAAATCTCAGCCCACGGATCTCCCGTAATCCTGCGGCACGTGGTCGAGCTCGCCATGGCCCGCGGGGCGCGCCTCGCCGAGCCCGGCGAGTTCACTATGCGCGCCTTCCTCAATGGACGAATCGATCTGACCCAGGCTGAAGCCGTCCGCGATCTTATCGACTCACAAACGCTCTACCAGGCAAAAATTGCAGCACAGCAGCTCGAAGGCGCGCTCTCGCGCCGTCTACAGCCCATCAAACAACAATTGGTTGAACTGATCGCGACCCTCGAAGCTGGCATCGACTTCGCCGAAGATGACATCTCGGTTCTTCCCGCGGATCAGATTCTCCAACGCATTGCCATAGTCCGTGCACCGCTTGAAGAACTTGCCGCCTCGTTCGCTTACGGAAAGATCGTTCATGAAGGTCTAACGCTGGCCATCGTCGGCCGGCCAAATGTTGGCAAATCGAGTTTGTTTAACCGACTGGTCGAGCGCGAGCGTGCCATCGTTACCGCGACCCCCGGCACCACTCGTGATCTAGTCAGCGAAACCGTCGCCATTGGAGGCATCCCGGTCAAGCTTGTCGACACGGCTGGCATTCGTCGCGCCCTCGATGAAGCGGAAAGCATCGGCATTCGTAAATCCATGGAAGCTCTGGCCGACGCGGATCTCGTCCTGGTGGTGTGCGATTCTTCCCAGCCGCTTGCCCAAGAAGACGAGGAATTGCTCGCGCAAGTGGCGGGACGTTCGGCGATTGCGATTGCCAATAAAGCCGACTTGTCAGACAAGACGTGGTCAATAGCTCGCTCTGAGTTGGCCATTGTTCGAACCTCCGCAATCACTGGAGAAGGAATTTCGGAGCTGCGAAGGGAGATTCTGCGGCACGTCGGTGGAGAAGCCGGCGCCCAGGCCGAAACTGGATTCCTCACCAACCTTCGGCATCAGGGGCGGGTGCGAGAATCGCTTACAGCGCTGGCTGCGGCGCGAACTGCCGCCGAGAATAAAATTCCCCACGAAATGCTTCTGCTTGATCTCTACAATGCTCTACGCCCACTCGATGAGATCACGGGAGCCACGACCAACGACGACATCCTCAATCTGATCTTCAGTACGTTCTGCATTGGGAAGTAAGATAGGTGAGCTTGGCTCGAGAGCCCCCGGGGGACGAGGCGTCCAGGACTACGTGGGCAGTGCGCGTGGGCAGAGGTTCTAGAATAGCCGGATGGACTTCGCCTGTTCGACCGCGGAGACTTTTCTCAGTTCCGCTAATACCGGCTCGGGTACGACTCCATCTACGTGTACAACCGCGATGGCTTCGCGTGGGGTGGCGGGCTTCACATTTCCGACTCTGCGTCCGAGAGAGAAATCAGCAATGTTGATTTTGTGGTTGCCCAGGATCGTGCCCACTTTGCCGATCACGCCCGGTACGTCGCGATTGCGAAGGTAAATGAGGTTGCGCTCGAGCGGAGCCTCGACTTCAATTCCATCCACGTGCAGCAAGCGTGGGGCATTTTTGTGCAACACAGCACCTTTGACTACGTGCTCTTCCCCTTGGGCCGTAACCGCAATGGAGAGCACGCTGCCCGCTCCTCCGGTCGAGCCTTTCGGCTTGCGTTCCTCGTGAATGCGTAACCCGCGCGACGAAGCAATCGCAGCCGCGTTCACTAGGTTTGCCTTCTCCTCCAGCGCCTCATTCAAAATGCCTTTGATTGCGCCGTTGCGGATCAATTCCGTCTTCCATTCCGCAATGTGGCCGCTGTAGCTCAGTGAGATTTCTTCCAGCGCGCCTTCGCTGACCTGCGCCAGGAACGAACCCAATCTCTCCGCCAGCACGATGTAGGGTTGCAGTTCGACGTATTCATCGTGCGAAACGGACGGCACATTCACGGCGTTCTGGATGACCCCGTGCTTCAAATACTCTTTCACCTGCAGGGCAATCTGATAGCCAACGGCCTCTTGGGCCTCGTGAGTTGAGCCGCCGATGTGAGGGGTGAGAATCACATTGTCGAAGGCGGTGAGCGGAGAATTCTTCAACGGTTCTTCGACAAAAACATCTAGCGCAGCCCCGGCTACATGACCCTGCTTCAGCGCGTGTGCGAGTGCCGTTTCATCGACCAATTCACCTCGCGCACAGTTCACCAGCCGCACGCCACGCTTCATCTTCTTCAACGATTCGCCATTAATCATGCCGGTGGTTTGAGGCGTGAGGCCGACGTGCAGCGTCAAATAGTCGGACGCCCTATAGACCTCTTCGAGCTTGGCGATGGCGATGCCCTGATCCTTGGCCACCAAGGCCGAGACGAAGGGATCGTGGGCGATGATCTCCATCCCGAACGCTCGCGCCCGCCGGGCGACTTCCATCCCGACGCGCCCCAGCCCAACAATGCCGAGCGTCTTGCCCCGCAGTTCGGTGCCCTGTAAGGATTTTTTCTCCCACTTTCCGGCGTGCATCAACTCATTCGCCCGGCAGAGATGGCGGGCCAGGGCCAGCATCATCGCCAATGTATGTTCTGCCACGGCAACTGCATTTGCTCCGGGCGTGTTCATGACCGCGATACCCTGGCGCGTCGCCGGCTCGAGATCGATATTGTCTACACCAACCCCAGCCCGGCCGATCACGCGCAGCTTCCGCGCCTTAGCCAATAACTCGGCGTTTACCTGAACGGCCGAGCGGACAATTAGCGCATCTGCGGATTCCAACTGGGCAGCAAGCCCGCCTTCCATTTGGTCGGAGGTCACCACGATCCACCGCGGCTCGCGGAGTAAGTCCACGGCCGAGGCGGATATTTTTTCAGCGACGACTATTTTCATAATTGCTCGAACCAGCCACGGATCTCACGAATTTCACAGATAGAACTTAAACCTGATCCTATTTGATTGGTGCAAATTACCTGGGTTTGTGAAATCTCAGCCGCGTGCGACCGCTTCCACTCTCACCGATTTTGCGTACACTTGCTGAGCTGCGCGAACTGCGGCGCCGTACTCGACTGGCTGGCCGGTCACCCCGGCGAGCACGTGCTCGAGCGCGGCCAGGATGCCAACCGTGTCGAGATAGTCGTAGTATCCCAGGTGCGCGATGCGAAACAATTGTCCCTTCATCTCACCTTGGCCATTGGCCACGACCGCGGCAAACGATTCGCGGAATTGCTTGATAATGGCTCCGGAGTCGATGCCGTTTGGCGACTGAATCGCCGTAAGCGCCGCCGCTGGAGCGGACGGGGCGAACAGCTTCAGTCCGAGTGCCTGCGCACCTGCGCGCGTCATCTCTGCCGCCAGTTCTGCATTGTCGACGAGCGCCTTGCGGCCGGTTGCCAGATCGCCATCGCCCATTTGTCGAATAAAATCTAGCGCAGCGCCTAACGCGGCGAACAGTGAGGTCGCCGGGGTGTATGCTGACTCGCCTTTGGCTGCGGCTTTGCGCTCTTTGCGGAAATCGAAGTAATACCGCGGAGACTTCGCCGTCTCCATGCGCTTCCAGGCGCGTTCACTGACGGCACAATAGGCCATACCCGGTGGAATCATCAGTGCTTTTTGTGATCCGCCAATGATGATGTCAATGCCCCAGCCATCCACATCAAAGTGCGTGGTGCCCAGCCCAGTGATCGCGTCCACGACCAGCAGCGTGTTATCGCCTGCCTCGCGCACCAATCGCGCGATGCCTTTTGTGTCGTGCCGTGCGCCCGTGGAACTCTCGGTTGCCTGCACATACACGGCGCGAATCTCCGGAGTGAGTTTCTGCCGGACTTCGTCGAGAGAAAAAGTCTGCCCGTAGGGCACGCTTAAAACATCCACAACGCATCCGAAAGCCTTGGCCAGATCGCGCCAGCGCTCGCCGAATTTTCCCGCAGTGAGGACGAGCACTTTGTCCCCCGGCGAAGTCAGGTTCGAAACCGAGCCTTCCATCACGCCGGTGCCGGAGGAAGCCAGCACCAGGACGTTGTTCTTGGTGCCGACGAAATCCTTCATGTCGGCCAGTACTCGTGAGTGCAAGGCGCGGAAGTCAGCCGTGCGATGGTGCATGGCGAACGAGGCCATCGCAGTCTGGGCCGCGGGAAGTAAGGGTGTAGGGCCCGGAGTAAACAGACGATTCTTGCGCAGCATAGAAATGAGTTCCTCAGTGATGCACTTCGTAGTTTACCCGGAACCTCAAGGCAATGCTGTGATAACGCTCACCTCTCCTTGGGACCCAAGCCGCGTCCGGCTAGACGTTGCAAGCAGCGCTGCTACAGTCTGTAGAGATGCAGCTTGCTGCGTCTCGCGGTGCGAGCGAGGCTATAATTCGACCATGAGCCTGATCGAACAGATTCAGAAAGACATGACCGCCGCCATGAAAGCCCGCGACGAGCAGCGGCTTTCCACTTTACGCATGGTCAAGACTGCGCTCAAGAATCGCGAGATCGACAAGATGGCGCCGCTCGACGACAAAGAAGCGCAGCAAGTGCTGAGCACGTTGATCAAGCAGCGAAAGGAATCAGTCGAGCAATTCACGAAAGGCGGCCGCCAGGAAATGGCGGACAAAGAAGCCGCTGAAATCAAGTTGATCGAGGCTTATATGCCCAAGGAGGCGGGCGAGGACGAGATCGTGGCCGGCGTGAAAGCCGTCGTCGCCGAGATGGGCTCGCCCACCATGAAAGACATGGGAGCGGTTATGAAAAACGTCATGGCCCGCTTCGCCAGCGGGGGCGTTCGCGTGGATGGCAAAGTGGTGAGCGAAGCGGTAAAGCGGCAGTTGACAGGGAAGTAAAATCGATACGCATACCTTCGGCCCGCTTTTAGCACAGCTAGTAGGCTTCTTTTCGATGGCGGAAAGAGTGCATTACGACGTCCGTTCCGAGGATGTCGTACCGCAAACGGTACTCGCGCCAACGGATTCGCCACTGCCCCTCGCCGGGCCTGAGGCCGGCAAGTTTCTTGATCGGGTGCCGGCCGCTTCGATTGTGTGGATCTTCGGCAAGGATGGTCAGCAACTCCTGCAGGGCGCTCACCAAAACCTGATTGCCTTTCGAGGTCCTCCGAAAATCGCGTTCGAACGAAGGCGTGGTGAGGACGCGAAATCGAGAGGCCATGCGGGTTCTTATTTCTTTGCTTTGGCAGTCGGCCTAAGCTCAGCCAAGAACTTAGTAGCGTCGCGCGCTTTTCCTCGATGATACTCGGCATTGCTCTTCCTGATCTGCTTTCTTAGCGCGGGATCACGAAGCTCTAAATAGTCTTCCAAGTCGTCTACGTTCATGATGCCAGCGACAGGAATGCCGTCTTTCTCTAGGATAAAGTACTCGCGGTTAACATGCGCCCTACGGACGACCTGGCCGAGGTTGATGCGTGCCTTAGTCAGCGGAATGCGATGTACTATGCTTTTCATCCACGTTCCTGACATTGATTAATATCAATCAACATTGATTATAGGCGACGCGGGGAGGCTGTCAAGGAACTAGCGGCGGCCTTCTCTTACCTGGTCCTCTGCCATTCCCGGTATGCTTCGCTCTTTGAAATTCCTATTTCCTTGGCAACTTTCTTCAGCGCGGCCTTCTCGTCCAGCTTCTCCTCCGCGATGATCTGCTCAACTCGCTGCCGGATTCCCACCCGCGAGGGCGCCGCTTTCTGCTCCGTAGCTTCCATTTTGCCGATCAGGAGAGTGATCTCGCCTTTGATATCGCCGCGGGCCTTCAGGGTTTCAAGAACTTCGGCAGCATGCCCGCGCAAGAACTCTTCGTGGAGCTTGGTGACCTCGCGAGCGATAACGACTTGCCGTTGCCCACCCAGAATTTCGACCATGTCTTCCAGCGCTTCCTTCACCCGATGGGGAGCCTCGTAAAAAACCTGGGTGCGGGCCGATTCTCGAATGCTCTCGACCACTTGCCGCCGCTGGCCGCGTTTTGCTGGCAGAAATCCGCTGAAGCGAAATGAATCGGTCGGCAAGCCGCTTGCCACCAGCGCCGAGAGAAAGGCCGAAGCGCCCGGAATCGGTACTACCGGGATGTGATGTCGAATCGCCAATGAGATCAGGCGGAATCCGGGATCAGAAATACCGGGCATGCCCGCATCTGAAACCAGTGCAATCCGCGCCCCCTGCTCGAGATTCACCACAAGTTCCGCGGCCCGAGTCATCTCGTTGTGTTCGTGGTAGCTGGTGGTGCGGGTGGTGATACCGTAATGATTAAGCAGCTTCTGAGTCTGGCGGGTGTCTTCGCAGGCGATCAGGTCGGCTTGCTTCAGCACGCGCACTGCCCGCAGCGTAATATCTTCCAGATTGCCGATCGGCGTTGCCACCAGATAAAGTCCGGACGCCAGAAGGCTGGGACCATCGACGGCAGCGGTTTCACCGGGCTTCATCTACAGGCAACCTCGACCGGAGTCTATCATTCCGGCCGAAACCTGCACCTGCCTCGCAAATTGACGCGAACTGCCACGCACCCTAAAATCAAAAGTGAGAAAGCATCGGTGCCCTCGTCTGCGTTTCGGGGAGCGATTTCAGGAGTCCATGCCACTTTACGAATACGAGTGCAAGAAGTGCCATCACCGCTTCGAACGGATCGTGAAATACTCTGATCTTCCCATGAAGAAGTGCCCCGACTGCGGCGGTCGAGTCGAGCAGACCATCACCGCGCCTGCCGTACAGTTCAAGGGCTCAGGCTGGTACGTCACCGACTACCCTAAGAAGTCGTCGGGAGCCGCCTCCTCCTCGAACGGAGATTCCAAGTCGAAGGACGAAGCTGCTGCGAAGAAGGAATCTGGTTCTAAAGAAGAATCAGTATCGAAGAAGGAAGAAAAATCGTCGAAGCCGTCGGAAAAGTCGAAGTCAGAAACTTCCAGCAAGAAGGCTGAAAAAAAATAACGCTTCCGATCATCGCCACGTCATGTCGTACCCCAACGCGCTCAGGATGTGGTTTTCGAATTCATACTCCAGGATCACGCTGAAGTTGTTCTCGTCGAATTCCCACGATGCGGCGTACTTTGTGACCTCAGGCTGATACAGCGAGTACGCAGTGGTATAGCGGACGTTGCACGGGCGCGGACAGGCAATCAAGCCGGTGGGGTCGGCACGCTGCTCGCCCGTCGCCGCGAATAAAGCCCCTGACGAGATATCCGGTTCCGCCGCCACCAGCAGATGATGTGGCTCTACACTCAAGGCACGCGCATCACCAGGCCGCGTTTCCGGGGACACGTTGTTAGACAGTTGTTGCAGCGGGTTAAGGTCGATCTGCTGCGCCACGTGCTGCTGTGCTTCTGCCCAGATCGCCTGCAGATCCGCGTCGGAATGCTGCGTCTGATTTACAAATCCAACCGGAGCCGGGCTGTGCGGGCTTCCCCCGCAACCGAGGAGAATCACCGTCAATATTACTGTGATGAAACTGCGATTCATTGTCCCCCGGCTCAGCCCTGCAAATAACATCGGCACATGGTAGCCCTTGTGCACCCCCGATACCAGCCCGAATGTGATACGTCTTTCGCGTATGTTTCAAGCAGTTATGGGCTGGGAGTGGGCTGAATCCCTTTATGGATTACCTCATCTAACCTAAGCGAAATAGTCGTTACAACGAGGATTCCGTCATGATTAACATTCGGCGAAGCAACGAACGCGGAGGCGGCGATTATGGCTGGCTCAATACCCGTCACACGTTTTCTTTCGATCAGTATCACGATCCACGCTACATGGGATTTCGTTCCCTGCGCGTGATCAACGAAGATCGGGTTGCGCCCGGCGAAGGGTTTCCCACCCATCCGCACCGGGACATGGAAATCATTACCTACATTCTGGAAGGCGCGCTTGAGCACAAAGACAGCCTGGGCACCGGTTCGGTCATTCGCCCCGGCGACGGACAGCGCATGAGCGCCGGTCGCGGTATCCGGCATAGTGAGATGAATCCATCGCCAAGTGAATCCGCGCATCTGCTGCAGATCTGGATCATGCCCGACCGGTCCGGCCATGAGCCCAGCTACGAGCAGAAAGCGTTTCCCGATGAAGAAAAGTGCGGCAAGCTGCGCCTGATCGCCGGGCCGGACGGCAAGGATGGCTCGGTGACCATTCACCAGGACGCGCGCCTTTATGTAACCCTCTTGTCTCCCGGACAGGAAGTCGTCCATGAATTGGCCAAGGGCCGATACGCGTGGTTGCAAGTCGCCAAGGGAGCGATCGAAGTTAACCGAAAGGCGCTTAAACAGGGCGACGGCGCGGCCGTCAGCGACGAGCCCAAGCTGACTATCAAAGGCACAGAAAACGCCGAAGTCTTGCTGTTCGATTTGGCATGAAATGCTTTACCACGGATCGTACGGATCAACACGGATTCGCTTGGCGGATCCGTGGCTAATCCTTTGGCTGTGGTTCAATATCGGACGGAGGTGACTCCATAGCAGATGAATCGAAGCCGATCGGAGTCACCGCGATTGCATTCATTTTTTTTCTTGCTGCTGCCTATCTTGGCTTGCTAGGTGTAGTGATGCTCGCGTTCCCGGGCGCCGTGTCCATGGCGCTGGGATCTCCGCTGCTTAGCGGTTTGGAGCTGGCTGGAGCTTACATGTTTTTGCTGATGGCAGGAGCAGGGGCGCTGGTTGGATGGGGATTGCTGCGGTTGAACAACTGGGCGCGGCGGGCGGCCATTGTTGTGGGATTCATTGGAGTGGTAATGCTGGTTCCGAGCGTTTCTGCCGCGGCGGTGGATTTTCGCCCATCGCTGCTTTGGAGCGGATTGGGGATTGTCATCCGAGTAATGATTGTCTGGTATCTATATCAGACGCCAGTGGCCGAGCGGTTTTCAATCTCAGCAAAGTCCACGTAAGGCGGACGCCCTCGTTCCCCTGGTCGAGCCAAGCTCGACTTGACGGGGACGGGCCAGACGCCCGTCCTCCATCATCTTTTCGCTTTTACTGGTTCTTGCTCACCTATCCGCTTGCTGATTTCGAACTTCATCTTGCCAGCGCGCTTGTCGGCGTCCACGATCACGTGATCGCCGTGCAACACTTCGCCGTCGAGAATTTTCATCGCCAGCGGATCCTGCACCAGCTTTTGAATCGCTCGTTTCAGAGGACGCGCTCCGAAATTCGGATCGAAGCCCTCGGCGAACAGCAGGTCTTTCGCCGCATCGGTGAGCTCAAGCGAGATTTTGCGCTCAGCCAGCAGATGCCGCACATCTTCCAGACGCAGTTCGATGATCTTCACCAGCTGTTCCTTGCCCAGCGGCTTGAAGATGATGATGTCGTCTACACGATTCAGGAACTCCGGCTTGAAGTGTCCGTGCAGAGCGTTCATGACCTGCTTAGAAGCCTCTTCGAACTCCTTCTCAGAGCCCAGGCCTTCGGCTTGCAGAAACGAAGACCCGAGGTTCGAACGTCATGATGATCACGGTGTTGCGGAAGTCGACCGTGCGGCCTTTGCCGTCGGTGAGGCGCCCGTCGTCCATCATTTGCAGTAAGACATTGAAGACATCGGGATGCGCCTTCTCGATCTCATCGAACAGGATGACCGCGTACGGACGCCGCCGTACTTGCTCGGTGAGCTGCCCGCCTTCCTCATAGCCAACGTATCCCGGAGGCGCGCCGATGAGCCGCGATACGGCATGCTTCTCCATGTACTCCGACATATCAATTCGCACCATGGCATGCTCGTCGTCGAAGAGGAACTCGGCGAGAGCCCGCGCCAGTTCAGTTTTGCCCACGCCGGTAGGACCCAGAAAAATGAATGACCCAATGGGACGCTTGGGATCGCTCAAACCGGCACGCGACCGGCGGATGGCATTGGAAACCCGCTCCAGCGCCTCATCCTGGCCGACTACGCGCAGCCGCAAGCGGTCTTCCATGCTGATCAGTTTCTTGACTTCGCCTTCAAGCATCTTCGATACCGGAATGCCGGTCCACTTGGAGACGATCCGGGCTACGTCTTCCTCGTCCACTTCTTCCTTCAGCATGCGCGACTTGCCTTTGCCGTCCATCTGCGCGGTGAGCTTGTTGAGTTCGTCCTCGGTTTGGCGCAGCAGGCCGTAGCGGATTTCGGCCACCCGCTGCAGGTTTCCCTTGCGCTCTTCGGCTTGCTCTTCGGTCTTTAGCTGCTCCATCTTTTCCTTGAGAGCGCGCGATCTCGCGATCAGTTCCTTTTCCCGCTTCCAGTTAGCCTTCAGCGCATTCGACTTCTCGCGAATCTCAGCCAGCTCTTTATCGATCAGCGAGAGCCGTTCTTTCGAATTCGGATCGCTCTCTTTTTTCAAAGCTTGGCGCTCGATTTCTAGCTGCGTGGCTCGGCGCTCCAGTTGGTCGATATCCGTGGGCAGAGAATCGATTTGAATTCGCAGCGAGGCTGCGGCCTCATCGATCAGGTCGATTGCCTTGTCAGGCAGGAAGCGATCGGAGATGTAACGATGCGACAAAGTTGCGGCGGCCACAATTGCCGAGTCCTTGATGCGCACGCCGTGATGCACTTCGTAACGCTCTTTCAGGCCGCGCAGAATGGCGATGGTGTCCTCGACATTGGGTTCGCCAACGAAAACGATTTGGAAGCGGCGCTCCAGGGCCGCGTCTTTCTCAATATGCTTGCGGTACTCATTGAGCGTAGTCGCGCCAATCGCGCGCAGTTCGCCACGAGCCAGAGCCGGCTTGAGCATGTTGGACGCGTCCATCGCCCCCTCGGCAGCGCCTGCTCCAATCAGCGTATGCAGCTCGTCGATGAACAGGATGACCTGCCCCGAAGAATCTTCAATCTCTTTCAGCACCGCCTTGAGGCGGTCTTCAAACTCGCCGCGATATTTTGCGCCTGCCAACATCGCACCCAAATCCAGCGCGACCACGCGCTTGTTCTTCAGCCCTTCGGGCACATCGCCAGAGATGATGCGCTGGGCCAGGCCTTCCACAATGGCGGTCTTGCCCACGCCCGGCTCTCCGATCAATACCGGATTGTTCTTGGTACGGCGGGAAAGCACCTGCACTACGCGGCGGATTTCTTCGTCCCGGCCAATCACGGGATCGAGCTTGCCGCGACGTGCTTGCTCAGTCAGGTCGCGGGTATAGCGCTGCAGCGACTGGTACTTGTCTTCGGGATTCTGGTCAGTGACTTTCTGCGATCCGCGGACCGAGGTAAGCGCTTTTAAAATTGCATCATGGGTTGCGCCGTGCCGCGTCAGGATTTCTCGTGCGGGATCGCGCTTGAGTTCGGTTGCCGCCAGCAGCAGGTGCTCGGTCGAGACGTATTCATCCTTGAAGTTGGCGGCTTCCTTGAAGGCGAGCTCCAGCAGTTGATTCACCGGGTTGGAAATCGTCGCCTGAGCCGCGCTGCCGGAGACTTTTGGCAAGCTCTCGATGACGCCGTAGGCATCGTGTAGCACGGCCTGCGGACCAATCCCAATTTTCTCCAGCACCGGCGGGACAATACCTTCCTTGTCCTCGACCAGTGCGGCTAGAAGATGCACCGGCATCAGTTCGGGGTTGCCGTGCTCCGATGCCAGACTGTTGGCGCGCTGGACTGCCTCCTGCGCCTTGACTGTAAATTTATCCCAACGAATTGCCATAGTTAACTCCAGTTTGTAGTCAGTTGCCTGCACGCCGGAGAATGCCGATATCCAATACTGTCGCATTCTCCGCCAAGGCCGGCTCCCACTGTCCTATGACGTCGCGCGTTACCGCAAAAAGGGCACGGCCCAAGGCTGCTGCTGGGTGGTCGCCGGGAATGGAAAATTGCTCGTTGGCGGCTATTGGTTGACCTCTCACTTTGATGCGGGACCCAATTGGCGCATCCGGCGAATAGACGACGTTTACAGCGCTTGTAATCGTCCAGCCAGATCGCGAAAGAACATCGTACCAGTCATCGGCGAACTGCATTGACTCGGCGTCCCCGCCGACAGAGTTAATCGTAACCACCCCCTTGTGAAGGGACAAATCGGCGATTAGTCGGGCTTTCATCTCTCCCGGAATTCGCCGAGGACGACTAATACCCTTAACAGATGATTCGGTCGTCGTGTTCAATCGAATAAGAGCCGTTGTTGTCTCCTTTGACCTCTTGTTAATCAGTTCAGATAAAGATTGTTGTGCCTGCCGAGCTTCCTCTCTTGCAGCTTCCGTTTCATTTTGTGCGGCGGTTGCAGATTCATTAGCCTTGGTAGCCGCTGCGTTGGCATTAGTAGCTGCCACCTGCGCTTCACGGATTTCCTGCATCGCTTGTCTCTGTGCCACGTCGGCATGTTGCGCCAGGTGTAAGTAAGCCAAACGCCCACGACGCCAGCGACGAGGAATGCACAAATCCAGTACCAATGTTGTCCTCTTTTGTCGGGTGGTCTTAAGGAGATGTAGATGCCCATCGCCCCAAGCAGGAACTGAGCAAGTGCACTGATTGTTGCGAGAAAGGCATCGCTCATCGGATTCACCTCCGCACTAAGGGCGGCAGCGTTTCCGAAACAAACGGAAGACCGTCACCTCTGCCGTCTCACTCCGGCCTTGTGCGGGCCTCTAACCTTCTTGCTGGCATCTTCCGCCGACTTCTGCCTCAGTCCGCATGCAGCCAACGCGAGGCTGCGGTCGCGTAGTTTTTCGAGAATCTTGATCTTCTCGGAAAAACTCAGCGCGGCGAGCCGCTTGCGCATTTCCTGCTTACTCATCAGCCCTCGATTACCCCACAAAATTATACGGGAGACGGTCACCTCTGCCGTCTCCCGTCAAAACTGTCGAGCTTCGCCCGACCGGACGGATCAAAGACCGTCCCCACACAAGTAAGGCCCTACACAATCGTCAACTTAGGCGGCTTTGCCTGGTGCCTTGGCTTCCAGGGTCTTCTCGCCGCCAACATTGATTTTGATCTGCTTGGGCTTGGCTTCGGCCTTTTTCGCTAGGCCGATCTTCAGAATGCCCTTGTCATAGCTGGCCGAGACCTTCTCCGGATCCACCGTGGTGGGCAGAGTGAAGGAGCGAGTGAAGCTTCCATATTGCCGCTCGACGCGACGGAAGTTCTCCTCTTTCTCTTCCTTCTCGAACTTGCGCTCGCCGTGCACAGTGAGAGTGTTGTTCTCGATGCGGACGTCGATGTCCTTCTCGTCAATCCCCGGAACTTCGATCTTCAGGGTGATGTTGTGCTCGTCTTCATACACATCCACAGGCGGGGCAAAAGCACTCGTGGCCAAAGTCTGGTCCTGCGCTTCAGGGCCGACCGAATCACGGAACAACCGGTTCATGCGGTCTTGTAAAGTATTCAGCTCACGGAATGGATCCCAACGGGTTAATACGGTCATGGTTAAATCCTCCTTCTAGATCTGGGTGGTTTTTATGGCTTCCTACAGCTCTTTGGATGCCTAGTTAGCGTAAAGGAAGCATAAAACTTGAGTGTGTTGTTGTCAATTTATTTATTATCTTGTTTTTCATAAGCTTACAGCCAATACAAGACACTTCAGATATGCGGTTTCTGGCACCGCTAATAATATCGGATGGTCTCTTGCCTGGGTTCGGTTCTCCACCACTCGAAGATTTCTGTGCATATCCTGGGCGGCCTGGGCCACCACTTCCATAAAATCCGTCGGGCCCACGTGGTATGAGCAGGAGCAGGTCACCAGAATCCCCTCAGGTCGCAGCATCTTCAGAGCCCGCAGATTGAGTTCCTTGTATCCGCGCAGCGCAGTTTCCAGATTGCTCTTGCTCTTGGCGAAGGCGGGGGGATCAAGGACGATGGTGTCGTACTTTTGCCCGGCGTTGGCGTAATCTCGCAGCAGGTCGAAGGCGTTAGCCTCAATCCATTCGATTTCGCGGTCGTTTAAGCTGGCATTGCGATCCGCGACCTCGAGCGCCGGGCGGGAGCTATCCACGGCGGTGATTTTGGGACAATGCTGGGCCAGGTGCAGAGCGAAGCCTCCGTGGTAACAAAAGACATCCAGCGCCTCGCCGTGCGCATATTGTGCCGCCGCCGCATAGTTTTCACGCTGATCCAGAAACGCTCCGGTTTTCTGGCCTTCGAAGGCCTCATGATGGAAGCGAACCCCGTTCATGCAAAACACCGTGCTCTTCTTCTCGCCCTGCAACAGGCTGGAAGAGCGGGGAGGAAGTTGCTCCAATTCGCGGACGCGAGGATCGACACGCTCGGCGATTGCCGCCGGTTTCAGCCGCTCGGCCAGTTCCGAGACGATGACCTGGCGCACCGCCTCCGTGTCCATCGCCTGGGTGAGTACCTGCAGCGAAAGCAGGTCGTTGTAGCGATCCACGATCAGTCCCGGCAGGAAATCCGCCTCGCTGAAGACGATCCGGTATGCGTCCGTGTCGCGCACCACTCTTTCCCGATAAGCAATCGCTGCTCGAAGACGCTCCCGCAAGAGGCCGGCGAGATCTTTGACACCATCGCGAGAAAGCATGCGGATGGCGATCTGCGAAGCGCTGCTGTAAAGGGCCGTGCCCAGAGGTTTCTCGCGTTCGTCCACTACTCCCACCAGCGCACCGGGAGCAACACCGTTCGCCGCAACGATGTCCGAGCGATAGACCCACACGTGTCCTTCCTTGAGCCTGTTTGCTCCACGGCGCGAGACTTTCACCACGGGAAGCCCGTGAAAGTCCATTAACTTTTTGGGCATGAAAGAATATTAACCCGCGAGGCTGAGGTAGGAACAGAACGCCAATGTAGGCGCGGGCGTCCACGCCCCTGCGCCGTCCAAATAAAAGTTAATCAGAGTGTTGTGGAGTTCGAGCTGGCGGCGGGATGCTCCGAAGCAACAGCTTCGCTCCGGGTGTGACCGCGCTTCCGCGATTCCGCCCGCGCCAAATCGAGGTCCCGATGGAGAGCGTCAAGGGTCGCCGTGGGAAGCTCGTTCCCCCACTCCTCGAGCTCGGATTCAGCCCAATTCCCATTCAAACGGATGACGTCGTCGGAGAAGTCTTCGGGAAACGCCAATCGATACTCGCCTTCACGCACCAGGATGTCGCCCACTCCGCGCCCCGACGAGCTGTCGTATACGTGGCGGCTCGATTCTCCCTTGTTGTTGAGATAAACCAGAAATACCTCTCCATGATTCTCGAAGCTGGGCCGGAAATACCAAGCCTGGCTGGATTCAAATTTAGGGTGGGCCCTCCGCCGCCTGGCCACCACGACCGGGTCTGCCACCTCGTCATTCGCCGGATCGTAATAAAGAATCCGCTGGCAAGACTCGCAGAACACTATATGAGTTGCCGCGCGCACTTCATTGTAGGTCTGCGGACGCAGCATCATCTGGCAGGTCATGCACTTGTGATCGCGAGCTTCGGCAAGGCCCGTCCCGCGATGTTTTGCGACGCGGTCATACTGACGCAGCAAATCGCCGTCCACGCCAGACCGCGCCTGGTCCCGTTTGGCACTCCACTCCGCCAACTGCTTTTCGTCTTCTGCCGTGCGCTTCCGGGCCTCGACCTTTTCCTTTTCGATCTCCGCCGTCTCGGCCTTCAACTTTGCTTCAGCCGCCTTCACATCCTTCTCGCGAATCTCGGCATTGACCATCAGCTCGAGTATCTTGTCCTCATTGGTGCGAATGTCCTGCTCGGCGAACTGAATCTCGTGCAGCAGAGCTTTGTATTGTTCATTGGTTTTGACGGCGAGCGATTGGTCGCGGTACTTGGAGATTTTCTGCTGCTGGTCCTGAATCGCGGTCTCGTACTTGCGGCGGGCTGCGTCGTCAGCTTTTACGGCGCTTTTGGCTTTTTCCAGGATCGCCCTGGTTCCGGCCAGCCTTTCCTCAATCGCGGCCACCCGCTTGGGAAGGGCCGCGATTTCTTCCTTCAAGCGCAGGATTTCCCGGTCCGCCTGTTGTAGTGCGATCAGGTTTTGCACGTCAGGAAGCATCTTCAAGAGTAGGACTTCTTCGATTTTACCACGCGCATCCGTAGAGACGTTGCTGGCAAGGTCTCGGATTCCCGATAAAGTCCCAGTATGGTCGTCCCGAGCAATGCGAGGAATCTGGTTCTTCGCTTGGCCGTAGGGGAAACCCAGATTCCTCGTCGCTTCGCGGAATGACAGGGGGGGTGGGTCTGTCAGCAGTCTGCACCAATCAACTCGCTCGGTGTACACTTTTCAGCCTCACCTTATAAGAGCCGAATTTATGTGCGGAGACGCCTCGTGAAGAAACGCATTCGTCGGATAATGATCTGCTCGTTCCTGATCCCATTAGCCGTCGCCCAATCCACCGCACCCAACAACTCGACTAAGAAACCTCTCACCATCGAAGCCATCTTTGCCGAGGGCAGCATCACCGGACGCCCGCCGGAAACGATACAGTGGATGCCCGACTACACGAAATTCACTTTCATCCAGCGTGACGATTCCGGCGATCATGGCGATCTGTGGTCGGTGGACGCAACCAGCGGTGCGAAGCGGCTGCTAATCAACGAAACCAAACTGGCCACGCTAGCTCCGCCGCTCGCCAAGATCAAAGATGAGCGCGAAATCGAACGCATCACTCGCTACCATGTCGATCCGTATCACTGGGCGCCCGATTCCAAACACTTGCTCTTCGTTCCGCACGGTCAACTCTGGCTGTATTCGCTCGATACTGGCACCGCCGTCCAAATCAGCGCGTCCTCCGATCCCAGCCGTGATCCCAAGTTCTCTCCCGACGGCACCCGCCTTGCCTATGTGCGCAAACATAACCTCTATGTGCGTCCCGTATCCGGCGATATCGAAAAACAGCTCACCCGAGATCGGGATAAAGACAAGGACGAAAAAGACAAAGATCGGGAAAAAGAAAACGATCGGGAAAAAGACAAAGAGAAAGATAACAATCTTCTCAACGGCGAGGTGGATTGGGTCTACGCCGAAGAACTCGGGGTGCGCAGCAATTATTTCTGGTCGCCTGACGGCAAGAGTATCGCCTACCTGCACATGGACGAAACCCGTGTTCCCACCTATCCCATCACCGACTGGATACCCACGCATCCCAGCGTCGATATGGAAAAGTATCCCAAAGCCGGCGATTCCAATCCGCTTGTGCGCCTGGGCGTGGTCAGCGCCTCCGGCGGCGACACAAAATTCTTTTCCCTGACCGATAACCCGGACACCTACATTCCCCGCTTCGGTTGGGTACGCGACGGCATCCTCTGGGCCGAAGTATTGAATCGCGCGCAAGACAACCTCGACCTCTATTTCATCGAGGCCCACTCCGGTCGCTCCCGTAAGGTTTTGACTGAGACCACCCCCAACGCCTGGGTCAACGTGAACGACGACATGAGAATCCTACGGTCCGGAGACCGCTTCCTCTGGTCAAGCTGGCGTGACGGAACCACCCAGCTTTATCTCTATAGCTTCGACAAAGAAAACCCGCTCGCCTCCGACGCCAAGCTGGAACGCCAGCTCACCAAAGGCGATTTCGAAATGCTGGGCGTCGAGGCCGTCGACGAGGACGCTGGCGTAGTCTATTTCACCTGCAACGTGGACGATCCCCGTGAACGCCACATCTACTCGGTGAAGCTGGACGGCTCCGGCTTTGAACCCGTCACCGAGGAAGATGGAACCCATCACGCCATATTCGCCGACGACGGCAAGCATTTCGTCGACGAATTCTCCGCCCTGATGACCCCTCCGCGCACCCTGATTTGCAGCGCCGACAACAACTGCAAGAACGTATGGAAGTCGCGCAGCGTCGACGATTACAAATTAACCGCGCCCGAGTTCCTCGCATTCAAAGCCGACGACGGTACCATTCTCTACGGCCAACTCCTGCTTCCCCCGGAGAGCAAGCCAGCCGCCAAGATCCCGCTCATCGTAAATATCTACGGCGGCCCTGCCGCCCAACTGGTCACCAACAGCTGGCAGGAGAGTTGGGTCGGAGCCTCGGGACTCTTCCATCAACTGCTAGCCGAGCGAGGATTCGCCATCTTCACCGTAGACAATCGTGGCACCCCAGCGCGCGACCGCAAGTTCATGACCGCAGTCCGCCACCAGTACGGCGCGATTGAACTAAAAGACCAACTCACCGCCCTCGATCAGCTCTTCACTCAATATCCCCAGCTCGATCGCACGCGCATAGGAATCTGGGGATGGAGCAACGGCGCATCCATGACCCTCTATGCAATGACCCACTCAAATATCTTCAAAGTAGGCGCAGCCGTTGCCCCTGTGACCGATTGGCGCAACTACGATTCCATCTACACCGAACGCAACAACGGCCTGCCCAACGACAAAACCACCACCAGCTACATTGATTTGGACCTGCCTAAAGTAGCCGACAAGTTGCAGGGCTCGCTGCTCCTCGCCCACGGCACCGGCGACGACAACGTGCATTTCCAGAACAGCATTCAGATGGTTGAAGGTTTAATCAAGGCGGGCAAGCAGTTCCGCTTCATGGTCTATCCCAACAAGACCCACAGCATCCGCGGCGCCGACGATCGTGATCACCTCTTCCACCTGATCGAAGACCACTTCGAGCGCGAACTGAACTAGTAGTGCAGAGCGGACACTCCTGTCCGCTGCCTTTGACCTTGGACCGTCCGTGACCGGGTTGGATGGGGGAAATCGGGGGAATCCAAATGCGCAACGGAAACCGTAATACTTTTAGGAAGCGGCAAACCAGCGTCCGGCGCTCCGACATTGGCTGTTGTAGCACAAAGGGAGAAAATGCAGCATGCAGGGATTCAAGATCGTCATTTTCTTTTTACTGTTTCTCTCCCTGCTCCTCATGCCCTGCGTCCTGCTCGCACAAGAGATCGTCGTGAAGGGCCGCGTGATCGATCCCCAAGGAAATGCCCTGCCCAACACCTCGATCCAACTCATCGAACGCGATCAAGTTCTAGCCCAAGCCACATCGAGACCCGACGGGCAGTTTCTGATGAAGCTCAAGTCGCCTGGCGAGTTTGTGCTCAAAGCTGACGCTCCTGGATTCCGTCCCGTCATCCGCCCGATTATCGTTCGCCCAACCGGCAATTCCGTGATCGAGATCCAAATGAGCCAACTCTCTTCGCAC
Organism: uncultured Acidobacteriota bacterium; assembly: GCA_963696635.1. Lineage (GTDB taxonomy): Bacteria > Acidobacteriota > Terriglobia > Terriglobales > Acidobacteriaceae > JABDBE01. The sequence goes on along the minus strand of CAVOKX010000007.1, from coordinate 231,768 downwards.
ATCGAGAACATTACGGTCACGGCCGACGTAAACGAATCTGATGTGCTCTCTCCCGACCCCGGCGAGAAAGTTTTTGTCAGTCGGGATTTGCTCGATGCCAACCCCGGCCGCCCCGGCGCGCCCGTTTCCATTCCCGGATATCCCATTGAAACCGCATCCAGCGGCATCAAAGCGCCCCAATATTTTGCCCCCGGTGTCGCCGGAGATCACGGCGAACCAATTGCCCAGTACATCGCGGTCGGGTCCTACCTCGTGCCCAACAATTTGTCCGCGAACGCGCATGGCAACGGCTACGCCGATCCCAACATTTTCATTCCCGAGATTCTCGAAAGCGTTCAGATCGACGGCGGAGCATTCAACGTTCGTGAGGGAAACCATGCTGTCAATCTGGCCGCGACCTACGGGCTGCGCTCCCACCTTGACCCTTTTCTCACGGTCACGGGAGACTACCGCGACATCGATGTCGTAGCCGGATTGAGCCCCACCCCGGATTCGTGGATGGCCTTCGAAGCCTCGTATGGCAATGGATTCCTCGATCGACTCGAACATCGGCAGCAGTACAAATTCAATGGCGAGCGCGTGTTCAACACCGGCCAGCACCGCCTCACACTGTTTGGCGTAGGCTATTACGGCTTTTCCTATGTTCCCGGACTGGTCCCAATCTTCGCCCCGAATTCCAACGACGCCAATTTCCCGAATCACGGGGACACCATCGATCCCCGGCAGAAAGACCAGACTCACACCGCACTGGTCGCCCTGAATGATGTCTGGAAATTGAGCGGAAGCCAGCAACTGCAGCTCTCCGGATTTTTTCGCACCTACAACCTTTCCCTGTTTTCAGATTTTGGGCAGGGCCTGATCCGGCAAAGCGAGTTCCGCACCGTCGCCGGCGCCAGCGTGAACTACGTGAACAAAATTGCCGAGTATCTATCCCTGCTAGGAGGACTTGACTACAACCGCGAAGCCCCGCGCCGCGACGATCTCGACCACTATGGGTTCTTCAATCCCAGCAACCCCGGCTATTACGGCCCTTTCACTCCCATGGACGCAAATAACGTCACCATAGGATCAATTACACCCTACATTGCCGCGGAAGGTGCTATGACTCGTTACTTCCGCTACTATCTCGGCTGGCGCCGCGACGAAATTGATTTTGATAACGATGACCTCCTGCACTCTCAGAATTCGTTTCAGAAGTGGGTGGGCCTGAACTCGCCGAAAGCCACGGTTTCTTTTCTTCCCAAGGATTCCTGGTACGTTCCCCTCATCTCTCTCAGCTTTGGGCAGGCTTTCTTTACCGAAGATCCTCGCATCGGCATCGGCACGACTGCGGGCACTCCGGTTGCCACCGCGCATTCTTATCAACTCGTCGCCAGCAAGACTATGCACAAGACAGATGTGCGGCTCACTCTGGGCCACGTCACCAGCAGCGCACAACTGGCGAAAATCGATCCGGATACCGGATTGCAACTCAACGAAGGGCCCAGCCGCCTTCGATTCATGACGGTCGCAGTGCGTCGAAATTTTCGTTCGGCATCGCTTCTGGCAACCTTCTCCAAAGCCGATGCCCGCGACCTCGATACGGGAGAACCCACCCCGGAAGCGCCACGAACCATCTTCGATCTGTTGGGAACCATTCAGAAATTACCGTTTCGCCTCGAGGCACGAGGAGAATTCGAATACGTAGGCACCAAGCCGCTGGGCGCGGGATGCCTGCCAATCTTGACCGCCGAATGCACCGGCACGCCGGTGAAGGAATTTCGCGGCGCCCTGGTCCGACCGTTTCTAAGCGGCCGCATGAACGCCGGCGTCAATTTCCTCATCGCCAGCGGCTACACTGGCCAGACTACCGAAAATTTCTATCCCTCCGACATCCAGGAACCTGTGGGAGTGCGCATACCGTCGTACGCCAGCCTGTCCATCACCTACCGGTTTGGCCGTTCGATCGGTCCCTGATCGATCGCCATGGGGAACGCATTGCACAAGTCGACGCCCAAATGTCATTCGCGGGGAAAGCGACCCAGTTTGAACTGGATTCCAAATCGGGATGCGCGTGCAAAAAAAACAACCCACCACGCTCCTCCGTCACAACTAGATTGAGTCTCCCCGGCATAGACTGACCAACGGTTGGGAATTCGAGCGCGTCAGCCGAAGCGCCGATCTCAATCTCTGGAGAGATGGACATGCCGCCCGCAGCCGGCCTCGACTACGCCAAGCCCGTACCGCCCGATGCCCAGGACAAACGCTGGCGCATCGTGGATGCGACCATGCGGCGGCTCGGACCTCAGTCTCGTTCGCTCATCGAAACTCTGCACACGGTCCAAGAGGCTTTCGGTTTCCTGGATGAAGGCGCCCTTCGCTATGTGGCCGCTTCGCTGCATGTTCCTTTGAGTCGCGCCTACGGGGTCGCGACCTTTTATCACTTTTTCAGTCTGAAGCCGGCGGGCAAGCACACCTGCGTGGTATGCATGGGAACCGCCTGTTACATCAAGGGCGCACCCCAGTTGCTCGCGGCGATGGCGCAGGACTACGCCATTGTCCCCGGCGAGACCACTGCCGACGGCAACATATCTTTGCTAACGGCGCGCTGTCTGGGATCTTGTGGCCTGGCTCCCGCCGTCGTCTATGACAACCAGGTCGCCGGCAAGATATCGCCACAACATCTGCGCCAGCAAGTTGTGAAATGGATGTCCCCATGACACCAGAGGAACTAGACCAGATTGCGGAAACAGAACGCGAAGAGCAGAAGAAATTTGCGCACTCGATCAACGTCTGCGTCGCTGCCGGCTGTATGTCCTGCCAGAGTCAGGGGGTGAAAGATGCCATCGATCAGGAAATCAAGAAGCAGGGCCTGGAACAGCGCTGCAAGAACAAGGGCGTGGGCTGCATGGGACTGTGCGCCGAAGGTCCCGCTGATTTCTACTGACCGCTCTGCGATGTACAAGCGTGCGACCGCCAACGACGCTGCCGACATCGTGGCCAGTATCGAAGGTGATCCGCTAAGCCGGCTGCTATGCCGGACCGATGTGCCTTTCTTCCAGCGCCAGCAGAAAATTGTGCTCGAGAACTCCGGCGTGGTCGATCCCGAACGAATCGAAGACTACATCGCCGCCAACGGCTACAGCGCCATGATGCGCGTCATCACCGAGATGACCCCAGCCGAGGTGATCGAACAAGTTGCCAAGAGCGGGCTACGGGGCCGCGGCGGCGCCGGCTATCCCACCGGTTTGAAGTGGAGCACGGTCGCCAAAGCCACTCCCAAAAAACTGAAATACGCCATCTGCAATGCTGATGAGGGCGACCCGGGCGCCTTCATGGATCGCAGCGTGCTCGAGAGCGATCCCCATCGGCTTCTGGAAGGCATGCTGATCGCCGCCTACGCCGTCGGCGCCTCGGAAGGCTTTCATTTATGCGCGCGCAGAGTACCCACTCGCCGTCAAGCGGCTGCGCACGGCCATACGTCAGGCGGAACGTCTGGGCTTGCTGGGCCACAACATTTGCGGAACCCGTTTCAGTTTCGGAATTGACATCCGGCTGGGAGCCGGCGCTTTCGTGTGCGGGGAAGAGACTGCGCTCATCGCTTCGGTCGAAGGCAAGCGCGGAACTCCGCGTCCGCGTCCGCCTTATCCCGCTCAAGAAGGACTGTTCGGCGAGCCCACGCTCATCAATAACGTCGAGACTTACGCCAATATCCCGCCCATCATCCGCAACGGCGGAGATTGGTACGCCAAAATCGGCACCGAAAAGAGCAAGGGCACCAAAGTATTCGCGCTGGCCGGGCGCGTGGCCAACACCGGCCTGGTCGAAGTCCCCATGGGAATTACTTTGCGCGAAATCATTTTCGATATCGGAGGGGGCATTCCCGAGGGCCGCCAGTACAAAGCCGCGCAGACCGGCGGACCCTCCGGCGGTTGCATCCCAGCGGAGTTTCTCGACATGCCGGTCGATTACGAAAATCTAGCCCGCGTCGGTTCCATCATGGGTTCCGGCGGAATGATCGTGATGGATGACACTTCCTGCATGGTCGATGTGGCCAAATACTTCATGGATTTCTGCATGACTGAGTCCTGTGGCAAATGTATTCCGTGCCGCGTCGGCACCTACCAGATGAATGAATTGCTCGCCAAAATCACTCGTTTCGAGGCCACCCAGCAGGACATCGCCATGCTCGAGGAGCTGTCCGATCTCCTGAAGCACACCAGCCTATGCGGTTTGGGCATCTCCGCCCCCAACCCGGTGCTGAGCACGCTGCGTTACTTCGCCGACGAATACAAGGCGCACATCGAAAGCCACCAGTGCCCTGCTGGCGTGTGCGCTGCTCAGGGGGCATCGCGGTGAAAGTCACCGGCGCCATCAAGACCCTGAAAATCGACGACCGCGACGTCAGCGCCCGCCAGGACGAGACCGTCCTCGAAGTGGCTCGCCAGAACGGTATCTTCATCCCTACGCTGTGCGAATTGAAGGGCCTGTCCGAGGTCGGGGCATGTCGCTTGTGCCTCGTCGAAGTCAAGGGAACAACCAAACTCCTCCCCGCCTGCGTCACCCCGGTCGAAGAAGCCATGGAGGTCACCACCAACTCCGAACGCTTGCAGAAATATCGCCGCGCCATCCTCGAGTTGCTGTTCACCGAGCGCAACCATATTTGCTCGGTCTGCGTTTCCAACGGACATTGCGAAATGCAGGCCCTCGCGCAGAAGCTGGGCATTACTCACATTCGTTATCCCTATCGTTATCCCAAGGCTCAGGTGGATGCGTCGCATGATCGCTTCGTGGTCGATCACAACCGCTGCATTCTGTGTACCCGCTGCGTCCGCGTATGCGACGAAATCGAGGGCGCGCATACCTGGGATGTCATGGGACGAGGCATTGACGCCCTGGTCATCACCGACCTCAACCAGCCCTGGGGATCTTCGGAATCCTGCACCAGTTGTGGCAAGTGCGTTCATGTATGCCCGACCGGCGCTCTATTTGAAAAGGGAAAGTCCGTCGCTGAAATGCTAAAGCGGCGGCAATTTCTCCCCTACTTAACCCTTATGCGCGGAGAGGACCACGAGTGAGCAAGCTGCGTTTGGCGACAGTCTGGCTCGACGGTTGTTCGGGATGCCACATGTCGTTTCTCGACATCGATGAGCGTCTCTTGGCCGTCGCTCAAAAGGCTGATCTCGTCTATAGCCCGCTGGTTGACGCCAAGGTTTTCCCCGAAGCGGTCGACATCACATTGGTCGAGGGATCTGTCAGCAGCGAGGAAGACCTGCACAAGATCCAGTTCGTCCGCTTGCGCACGAAAATTCTGGTCTCGCTCGGCGATTGCGCCGTCACCGCCAATGTTCCCGGCATGCGCAATTCCTTCGGAGTGAAGGCCGTGACCGACCGCGCCTATTGCGAAAACGTGAGCATCGGTTCGGGCGTACCCACCGAAGTAGTTCCCAAGTTGCTGGCCCGAGTTCGTCCCGTGCACGAGGTTGTGCCTGTGGACGTCTTCGTCCCCGGATGTCCTCCCTCGGCCGACACCATCTTCTACGTCCTCAGCGAATTGCTCGAAGGACGCACTCCTGAGTTAAGCACACGAACGAGATTCGGAGCCTAGTTTTGCCGAACGCGACCAATAGAACGATCCTGATCGACCCCGTAACCCGCATCGAGGGCCATTCCAAAATTACCCTCCACCTCGACGAACAGGGACGAGTCGACGATGCCCACCTTCACATCACCCAGTTTCGCGGCTTCGAAAAGTTCTGCGAAGGTCGGCCCTTTTATGAGATGCCCTCCCTCATGGCCCGCATCTGCGGCATCTGCCCGGTCAGCCATCTCATCGCATCCGCCAAGGCTTGCGATCAACTGCTCGCCGTGCGCATCCCGCCTACGGCTGACAAGTTGCGCCGCATTTTTGGGCTGGCACAGGTTGTGCAATCGCACGCCCTCAGCTTCTTTCATCTATCTTCCCCGGATCTCGTCCTCGGGATGGATGCGGATCCCGCCAAAAGCAACATCTTCGGCGTCGCCGAGAAGAATCCCGAAATCGCTCGCCATGGCATTCGCCTCCGCCAGTTCGGCCAGCAGATTATCGAGCGTCTGGGCGGCAAGCGAATTCATCCCGCCTGGATCGTCCCCGGCGGCGTGAGCGAACCCCTCACTCTGCTCAACCGCGACGCCATTCTGGCCAGCCTTCCCGAGGCCCTGAAAATCGTCGAGCAAACTCTCGATTGGTTCAAAAGCATCCGGGAAAAATTCCGCGAAGAGATGACCACCTTCGGCAACTTCCCCACCCTGTTCATGGCAATCGTAAAATCAAACGGCGGCCTGACTTTCTACGACGGCGGCGTAACTATCGTGGACGCCTCCGGAGACGTCGTAGCTTCCGCCCTTGATCCCGCGCGTTATTCCGACTACATCGGAGAAAAGGTCGAGCCCTGGAGCTATCTCAAATCCACTTATTACAAGCCCCAAGGGTACCCCGACGGAATCTACCGCGTAGGGCCGCTCGCCCGTCTGAATGTCGCCGTCCGCTGCGGCACCACTCGCGCCGACCAGGAACTCGCCGAATTCCACGAACTCCAGCGCACCGCGGTACTCAGCTCGTTCCACTACCATTACGCGCGCCTCATTGAAGCCATGTACTGCGTGGAGCGCCTGGAGCAATTGCTGACCGACCCGGAAATTCTCTCCCAGCACGTGCGCTCCTTTGCCCGCCCCAACTGCCTGGAGGGCGTAGGCGCCTGCGAAGCCCCCCGCGGCACCCTGTTCCACCATTACAAGATCAATGAGCAAGGCTTGATCCAATGGGCCAACCTGGTCATCGCCACCGGTCACAACAACCTGGCCATGAATCGCAGCATCCTTCAGGTAGCCAAACATTTTGTCGTTGCCGAGCGTTTGACGCCCGGCATGCTGAACCGCGTCGAAGCCGTCATCCGCGCCTACGATCCATGCCTCAGTTGCTCCACCCATGCCGCCGGAGAGATGGCCTTACACGTCCAATTGATCGGCCCGCAAGGCGAGCTTCTCGACGAAGCACGCCGGCCTTGAGCACTATAAATGTGGCGCGCGTCCTGATTATCGGCTACGGTAATCCTCTTCGATCCGACGACGGTTTTGGATGGCGCGCCGCACAAGAGCTTTCAACCCGCATGCAATCCCCAGAGCTCGAAGTACTTGTCCGCCAGCAACTCACCCCAGATCTAGCCGAAACCGCCAGCCATTTCCAACTGGTGATTTTCATCGATGCTGCCCGAGACTGCCCGCCCGGAGAACTCCGCTGCGAGCGAATCGCGCACGCGGGTAACCGCAGCCAAGTCGCAGCGCCAAGCTTTTCCCATTCGCTCAGCCCAGCATCTCTGCTGGCCTGGACTGCAGAGTTATACGCCCGCTTCCCGGATGCCTACTACATCTCAGTCGGCGGCGCATCCTTCGCGGAAGGAGAATCACTCTCGCCACTCATGCAAGCCGCCTTCCTGCCTCTGCTGGCTCGAGTCCGGTCGCTCATCCAAGCATAGCCATTCACTTTCTTGGCCGGTGCTCGTTGTTCTCATGGGTGAAGGAAACTTAACTCACCAATTAGGCGCGTGAGCTCAGGCGGGTGCACTTCAACTCGAATGCCCATTTAAGAAATTCATGCTTTCCACTCACAAATTTCATAGGCAATCCTTACGGCTTCTTTATGCACTGCGCCCTATATTCCGCATGTGAGCAGTTCAGATAGTCGGCAATCGCTGGTTGTCTGAATCACGAAACGAGGAAGCGAGCCCGCTCTGCTCGCCAGAGGTATGACTTACGTGCCTAGACTGTATCTGCTGCCCGCAACATTGTTCTTTGTTTGTGTCGTTCTTCTCTCGGCCGCTCAGGCGCAGTCGACTTTCGGCAGCATCGTGGGCGTGGTGAAGGACCCAGGCGAGCTGGTCGTGCCCAGCGCCGAGATCAAGCTTACGAGCCTGGACGAGCAATCTGTCCGAACGACAACCTCGGACTCGGATGGCGCCTTCCAGTTCATGAACGTGAAAGCGGGCCGGTACGAGATCGGGGTGCAGGCGGCGGGTTTTGCGTCCTTCCGGCTGCAGTCGGTGCAACTGGAGGCGCGGCAAACCTTGCGCGAAGAAATCTCGCTGAAAGTCGCCTCCACGTCGGAAGTTGTCGAGGTCGGGGACACCGCGCCCATGATCAACACCGAAAGCGCAACGCTCGCCGACAGCAAGAATTTTGTTCAGGTCTCTCAGTTGCCCGTGAACTACCGGGGAGCGACGACGAGTTCCATGGCAGTTCTCGCGACCGTACCGGGCACGCAGCAAGACGGCAACGGAAACATGTCTGTGGGCGGGGGGCTACCCTCGCAGGTGCAGTATTCGGTGGACGGGGCCTCGACGGTGAACATCCGGCAGAATGGGGCGCTGGCCAACATGAATCCGTCATCCGAGTTGATCAGCGAGTTCAGAGTTTCGCAATTCAATAACAATGCGGAGTTCGCGCAACTGGGTGACGTGACCATCGCCACCAAGAGCGGCGGGGAGCACTTCCACGGTAGCCTTTTCGAATACATGCAGAACAGCCTGCTGGACGCCACGCCCTACGGCTTGGGTGTCAAACCGCACAAGGAGTTCAACACGTTTGGGGGAAGTCTGGGCGGACCACTGAAGATTCCGGGTTTAATGAAAGGCGCGTCACATACGTTCTTCTTCGCGGCCTTTGAAGGGAATCGACGGAGCCTGATTCAGCCGCTGTTCTTGAATGTTCCGACAGCGGCGATGCGGGCGGGCAATCTTAACGATTCAAATTTCGTGGGCACGAACAGCAGAGTGGTGAATCCCCTCACCGGTCAGCCATTCCCCAACAACACGGTGCCGACCGGCTGTAGCCAGCCGGATTGCATCAACCCGGTCGCCATAGCGTTGTTGAGCGACCTGCCGCTTCCGAACGCCGCTAATTCCGGGGCCAACTATGTGCAGCAGGCGGCGACGCCCAGCAGCACCAACGGATACGACATCCGCATCGACCACACGCTGACCGTGAAGCAATCTCTGTATGGGAGATGGAGCGCAAAAAACATTTCTACGACCCTGCCGAACCCGTTGCTTCCCAGCGATCAGGACAGCGAGACCGATCGGAACCTGATTGTGTCCCACAATTACGCCATTACCAACACGCTGGTCAACGAAGCGCGCTTTGGCATTTCGCTGTTCCGGATGGGCGTGCAGTTTCCGATTGAAGGAGCCTCGGCCGTGCAACAATTGGGTTTGGTGGGGCTCGATCTGAGCGACCATCCGGCTGCGGCGGCGTTTCCCACCTTCAACTTCAGCGATACGGGTTTGACTCCGATTGGCCGCGATAAGGCGGGTGTCACCAAGTCGCAGACCATTCAATTCACCGACAACATCAGCTGGGTGCGGGGCAAGCACACCCTGAAGTTTGGAGTCGACGTGCGCCACGTGGCTTATGCGGATATTGAGAGCTTTGGCGGCTCGGATGATTTTGGCGCATTCACCTTTTCTGGCGGCGGGCTCACCAGCCTGCCGACTTGTTCCCCCAGCCTGACGAGTCCGACGCTTTGTGAGTCGTCGTATGCCGATCTTTTGCTGGGTTTGCCGGCGAAGACATACGTGGCGCAGTCCGGACCTGACGTTCTGGCGCACACCATTCAGACAGGTGTGTACGGACAGGACGAATGGCGGATTATTCCGCGCCTGACGCTGAGTTTTGGGTTGCGCTGGCAGGCGCTGCCACCGTTTGTCAGTCCACTCACCAATTTGACCGCTTTCGACAAGACGAATGGGGGCGTGATCGTACCCGACCACAACGTGCCAGTCCAGGGATTTCTGGAGTCGATCAATGCGTGTGCGGGAGCGTACAACCCTTATGGCGTGGCAAATCCCTCGCTCCCTTGCGGCCCCGTCGAGTCGGCGAGTTCGCAAGGCCTGGGCCCGGGCGTTCGCGAATTCTACAAGAGAAACTTCCAGCCACGGATCGGTTTCGCGTATCGGCCTTTCGGAAACGATCGCACTGTCATTCGAGGAGGCTTCGGGATTTTCACCATGACCAACCTGGGGCAACTCTCGTTCAATACAACCAACATCAGCGTCTCAGTGGTGCGCACGACGGCGAACTCGATAACTAACGGCCAACCTGCGTACCAGTTCCCGGCAGTTCGAACGCCGGACAATCCGCTGACCAGCGCTGGAACTGGAGACTTCTACCAGAACACGCCGATCAACTATCGCGATCCGCAGTCGGCACAGTGGAATTTCACGGTCGAGAGGGAACTGGTTCGCGATACGACGTTGCGAGTCAGCTACGTGGGGACGAACTCTTATCGCATGAGCCAGACCGTCGATCTTAACCAGGTTGCGCCGAGTACGATCTCGCCGAACCCCAACCCGAAACCGTATCTCAACTGGGGACGCATTCTGTCTTCCGAGAATGAAGGCTCAGTGAACTACGAAGGGTTGCAATCGGAGATCAACCACCGCAGCCGCTCCGGTCTCACCTTGCAGGCGAGCCACGTGTGGGCCAAGAGCCTGGGCAACGTGGGCGGCGACGCACCCACAGCTTTTTCACCCGAAGTAATCTACGGAACTCCTGTAGCGGACCGCTTCGATCTGGCGGCAAATCGCGGGAACATCGCTGCAGTGCGCCGCCATCGAGTTCTGGTGTCCGCCATCTACGAACTTCCGGTGGGGAACGGACGACGCTTTTTCAGTCAGATGGGCTCGATTCCCAACGCAGTTCTGGGAGGCTGGTCGATCAGTACGGTGAGCCTGTGGCAGACCGGCCCGTATCTCACCCCCATCACCAGCCCCAGCTATGACCCCGGGAACCTGAATCTTGTGTATCGGGGAGCGTTTCAGCGGCCCGACTGCGTGGGCAACGGCAACCTTTCCAACCCCACGCCCGACGAGTATTTCAATCTGAGCGCGTTCAATCCAGTGCCTGCCGGTTCGGTGGGAAACTGCAGGGTCGGCAGTTTGGTTGGTCCAGGCACCGTGGCGATCGCCGGAGGACTGTCCAAGACTTTCGCGCTGGGAGAAAAGGTCCACATAAAGCTGGAGAGCACGTTCACGAACTTGCCGAATCATCTGAACTACGCTCCACCTTCGACGGATGTGACCTCGTCGACGTTCGGAAAAATCACCAGCGTGCAGACAGCAGAAAATGCAGGCAACCGTACTGGCCAGGTGGCGTTGAGAATTGAGTTCTAGCAGGTTGTGGAAAGACCTGGCGGTGATGCTGCGGGAATGCATATCGAACGCTGACTTAGTACTGCTCAAGTTAAGCTAGTGTCCAGAGTCAGAAGTTGTTTGATAAAGTAGCCGGCTTTGAAAGGGCGTGGCTTCAGCCACGCCGAAAGTGCGCTTTTTGAAAAATACGGGCTTTAGCCCCGGAGCCTACGGATCACTAACCATCCGTGCCTCCAACGTTCAACAACGAATTTCTGACTCAGGACATAAGCTGCTCGTCAAAAAGCTAGGACTTCGAATGCAGCTTAACTCATCCAGTCCCGCGCGCACTACTTCAACCTGGCCGCATTTGCGCCCACGCCTGCAAGTGTTGGCCGCTTCGGCGACGCCTGAGTCGGCATCCTTCAGGGACCAGGCACAGTCGCGGCCAGCCTGCGTCTGGCCAAAGTCTTCCACGTTAGCTCCCCTTACGAAAGTTGCTGGCAACCCGAGTGCCAACTATTTGTGCACTGCCCCTTGCCAAGCGGGCGGGATTTCCCTACGATTCGAAGTGAAAGCCGACCTGCGAAGTTGGTGATGGTGGTAACCGATTTTTGAACCAACACCGAATGAACGGGGGCCTGACTCGTACAATTAGATCCGGTGTGCGATGCTCCGCCATGCGGAGATGCCTAAAGGGTCGCGGCGGGTTCCCATCGTCTACCGACGGGTTCATTCTCGGCCTACCACACGGCTAGGTGGGTCGGCTTTGTTTTTTTTCTGCTGTGGGTTTTCTTCCCTGCTACACTGGCGGTTACCGAATCTTGGCGCCCTGCATCTAATAAACAGTGTTCCCTCGACTCTTTCATATTGGCAACTTCAGTTTGCCCACCTACGGGCTTCTGGTCTCGCTGGGCGTGCTGATCGGATTGTGGATCAGTGTGCGCAATTCGGAGAAGCAGGGCATCAACGGCGACGATGCGTGGAATTTGGGAATTCTGGTGGTGCTGTGTGGAATTCTGGGCGCCAAGATTCTCTACATCGCCTATGACTGGCCCTACTACAGCGCTCATATAGGAGAGATTTTCAGCTTTGGCACTTTGCAGGCCGGTGGAGTTTTCTCCGGAGGGCTGATTGCTGGCTTTTCGGCAGCGGCCTGGTATATCCGCAAGCGCCACATGCCTGCGCTCGCCACTTGTGATGCCTTCGCGCCCGGGTTGGCCTTTGGACACGCGCTGGGACGCGTGGGATGTTTTGCCGCGGGCTGCTGCTATGGAAAACCAACGGCGCATTTCTGGGGCGTGACCTTTACCAATCCTATTGCCCAGGCTTGGGTGGGCACGCCGCTGGGAGTTCCGCTCGAGCCGACCCAGCTTTTTGAGTCGGCCGTTGAGCTGGCCAATTTTTTCATTTTGATGTGGCTGCTGAAGCGCAAGAAATTCGATGGGCAAGTGGTTGCGGCTTATTTCATCCTTTACGGCGTGGCGCGCTATTTTCTTGAGTTCTTGCGGGATGATCCTGGACGAGGTTCAGTGTTCGGCGGAATCATGTCCGGGACACAATTGATCTCCATTGGACTGGTTGTGCTGGGCGGCGTGATCTGGTGGCTGCGGCCGGGTTTGAAAGCTTTGCCGGCGCCGGCCGCGCGGTAACCCTCTTGACCACGGCGTCACAGAGACGCTCAGAGGAACTTGGTTCTTCATCTTTGTGTCCGCAGTGATGAAGGTCGCGGTATTCTTGGCGTGGACGACTTTCGCCGCACGTGAACGGATTCCCCAAACATTTCATTGCGACGCTCGAAGATGCCGGCAAGCGGCTCGACCAATTCCTAGTCAGCCAGATTGCAAACACCAGCCGTGCTCGCGTCCAGCAATTAATCGGCGAAGAAAAGGTCCTGGTGAATGACGATGCAGCGAAAGCCTCGCTGCGATTGCGGGGCGGAGAACGAATCTCGATTCTTGCAGAAGTGAAACCGCCGCCGCTGCGGGCCATGGCCGAGGAAATTCCGCTGGACATTGTCTACGAAGATGACGATTTGTCGGTCGTGAACAAAGCTGCGGGCATGATGGTGCATGCGGGCGCGGGCGCAACCGAGGATGAGCGCAACCGGGGCACACTGGTCAATGCGCTTTTGCATCGCTTCGGGCAGCTTTCCGGCGTGGGCGGGGAATTGCGGCCAGGAATTGTTCACCGCTTGGACAAGGCCACGAGCGGGCTGATCGTGGTGGCGAAGAATGACGAGACCCATCGAAAGCTGGCAGCGCAGTTCGCGCGGCGCGTGGTCAAGAAAACTTATATCGCGTTGGTCCACGGCTGGGTGAAGCAGGATCGGGGAACGATCGCCAGCAGCATCAGCCGCGACCGGGTGCGACGGACCAGAATGACTACAAACCGTTCCGGCGGAAGAGAAGCGATCACGCACTACGCAGTGCAACAACGAATCGATTCAAAGTATGGCAAGTTCACTCTGCTCGAACTGCGTATCGACACCGGACGGACTCACCAGATCCGCGTGCATCTGGCTTCGCTCCGGCATCCCGTGGTGGGCGATACGCTGTATGGGGCGCCACGCACGCTGAGTGGGAAGAACGAGAGTGCTGTTTCTTTGCCGAGAAATTTTCTGCACGCGGCGGCCTTGCAGTTGCAGCATCCTCGCAGTGGTGTGACGTTGTCGTTTGCGCGGCCGCTGCCCGAAGAGCTACAAGGGTTCTTGCAGAAGCTCACCACGGCTTGAGGTGTGCCGAGATCGCTCGGCCATGCGGACGGAGGCGTCCGAGTTTACGCCTGAGTCGGGGAAAGTTCCAAGCGCGTTGCCGCGAGGTTCGTTTACAATCAGCAGCCGTAACCTTTACTAAAACGTTTCAAGGAGCCAGTCTTGACGAATCGGGCGGCCGCTGTCGTGTTGTTGGTTGTGTGCTTTTTGCTATTGCTTTCGTCTTCAGCCCAGACCATTCAAGTCGACATAACGCCGGCGCACTCAACCAACCATTTTGTTCCAAATGAAACATTAGGTGCAGGAGTCGATCGTATCCCCGCAGCCGCGATCGACAAAGATTTACTCCAGCCTACTCTTCAGCAAGTGTTTGCTGCGGGCTGGCAGCCTGTCACCTATCGCCAGAATACCGAGCTCGCAATGGAGGTATGGCACTGGAATCCGCGGGGAACCTGGAGCGACCCCAGTGGCAAGGGCTACTTCACGGGGTCGGCCACGCCGGCGGAGACGATTCGTTACTCCTACGGATATTCGCTGCCGCACCGCGGGACCACGCGCAACGACGGCACCGGGAACGCCGGATTCTCGCGGCTCACCGACGGCGATCTGAACACCTATTGGAAGAGCAGTCCGTACCTCACGCAGCGCTTCACTGGAGAAAGCGATTCGCTGCATCCGCAGTGGGTAATTCTTGACCTCACGCAAAATCAGATGGTGGACAGCATTCGCATCGCGTGGGTCAACCCTTATGCAACTCGCTACGTAGTGCAGTATTGGACGGGGGACGATCCCATCAAAGCGCAAACCAAGGGCGTGTGGGAAACATTTCCCCATGGCGCCATCACTGCAGGAAAAGGTGGAACTGAAACCATCCGGTTGTCGGACAATCCTGGGCCGATTCGATTCGTGCGGATATTGATGACGGAGTCGTCGAACACTTGCGACTCTCACCAGCCAGCGGATCCCAAACTAGCCGACCCGAGAAACTGTGTGGGCTATGCAATCAGCGAACTTTACCTCGGCACGACCACGGCAGACGGAGCGTTCCACGATATTCTCCGGCATACCCCGGACCAGGAGCAGACCGCAACTTACTGCTCTTCGGTCGATCCGTGGCATGCGCCTGCCGATCTGCTATCCACCAAGCAAGCACAAGTTGGATTCGATCTTTTCTACACCAGCGGAGTCACGCGTGGGTTACCGGCGATGATTCCGGTAGCGCTGCTTTATGACACGCCAGAGAACGCGGCCGCCGAAATTGCTTATCTCAAGAATCGTAACTACCCAATTTCCTACGTTGAAATGGGCGAGGAATCGGATGGGCAATTCATGGTTCCGGAAGACTACGCCGCGCTCTACATTCAGTGGGCTACGGTTCTCCATCGCGTCGATCCCACGTTGAAGTTGGGTGGGCCATCCTTTCAGGGAGTGAACAAAGATATTGAAGTCTGGCCTGATGCCAACGGCAGGGTCTCGTGGGTTACGCGCTTTCTGGACTATTTGAAGCAGCACGGCCGGATGAATGATCTTGCGTTTCTTTTCCTTCGAACACTACCCCTACGACGGTTGCAAAACCCCGTGGGGCACCCTTTATGACGAGCCTGATCTGGTCAACCACATCATGCAGGTCTGGCGGGAAGACGGGGTGCCTTCGAACCTTCCCATGTTCATCACCGAGTCGAATCTTTCTCCCTCCGCCAGCGAAACCTACATGGACATGTTCGCCGGAGTTTGGCTGGCGGACTATATCGGATCATTTTTGAACGCCGGCGGAAACGGAGTTTATTTTTTCCATTACTTACCCTTGCAGATGGAACATGGCTGCGATGATTCTCCAGGAACGTTTGGCATGTTTACCGTCGATATCAATTACCAGATTCAGCAGCCTCTGTCGCAATTCTTTGTCTCCCAGCTGATCAATCTGGAGTGGGTGCAGCCCGGCTCCGGGGAGCATGTAGTCTTCCCCGCAAAGAGTGATGTCGATGATGGGGCAGGTCATGCGCTGGTGACGGCGTATGCGGTGAAACGTCCGGACGGGCAGTGGTCTGTCATGGCGGTGAACCGGGATCAGCAGAATGCACATCGCGTGCGAATCTCGTTTAACGATCAGACGGCGCGGGACGCGAACTCTTTCTCCGGCACGGTTGAGATCTCAACTTTCGGAAAGAACCAATATCAATGGCACCCGGCTGATACTCAGTTTTTGGCGCATTCGGAAAATCCAGGGGAGCAACCCGTAATCGCAATCACGAAGGGCAAAGCCGATCCCGACGGACCCGTCATGCACACCCGCCAAACCGGAGGAAACGATGCCCTGTACGATTTGCCGGCAGCATCGGTGGTGGTCATTCGGGGCAAGCTTGGGAAAAAATAGACTTCGATAACTATCTGAAGCCGGGCTGTCGCGGGCAGGCCATTGTACGTTGGTGTGAAATCCGGCAGCGGTTCGAGCGCTCGATTTGCGGCTATAATTGAAAAAAACGATGAAGTTCCGCACACTCATTTTCTTTTTGGTTATTTTATTATTTTCGAGCGGCATTGGCCTGCTTATTCAGGCGCAAGATGTTCAGGCGCACGATGCCTCCCAGGCCGAACTGCCCTCGGCGCCCTCCGCAGTTCAACAAAAGAGCCAATCGCAAAAAGCACCGTCCCCGGCCGAGCCGCCATCCGCTTCGCCGCCGCCTGAGACCACTCAGCAGACTCAGGTTCCAGCCGACCCCGCTAAACCAGCGGTCGTGCCGCCGCCCGCGAGTGATGCCGCACAGAATCAGCCGCCAAAGACTGGGACTGCTTCCACGTCCAATTCTCCGCTTGGTCCAGGGCCCTCAGACGACGACTCCCTCACCACCATTCGCCACACCGTAAACGAGGTAAACGTGGTTTTCACGGTTACCGATAAGCACGGGCATTACGTGCGCGATTTGAAGAAAGAAAATTTCAAAGTGGTGGATGACAATAAGCCGGCAACGGAAATCCGCAGCTTTCACGCCGAGGCCAATCTGCCCCTGGAAGTGGGACTGCTGGTTGACGCCAGCAACTCAGTGCGTGACCGTTTCAAGTTCGAGCAGCAGGCGGCCATCGAGTTTTTAAATCAGACCATACGGCCCAAATACGACGAGGCATTCGTCGTGGGTTTCGATGTCACCCCAGAAGTAACGCAGGACTTCACCGACAATACGGAAAAGCTCTCGGTTGGAGTGCGCGCACTGCGTCCTGGCGGCGGTACCGCGATGTACGATGCACTCTACTTTGCCTGCCGCGACAAATTGATGAAAGCCCAGCATAACGGGCCGGTACGGCGGGCCATCATTCTGCTCAGCGACGGTGACGACAACCAGAGCCATGTGACCCGGGAAGAAGCCATCGAAATGGCGCAACGCGCGGAAGTGATTGTGTACACCATCAGCACGAACCTGAGTGGCGCGGGCCATCATGGAGACAAAGTGCTGGAACGCATCGCCGATGCCACAGGTGGGCGCTCGTACGTTCCCTTCCAGATCAGCGAGGTTTCTAACGCCTTCGTGGCCATCCAGGAAGAGCTGCGCAGTCAATACGCCCTCTCGTACAAACCTGCTGACTTTATCTCCGACGGCCGCTATCGCAGCATCGAAATCCTGGCCCTCGGTCAAAAGGGCTTGCGCGTACGCAGCCGCCGCGGCTATTACGCTCCCGCTCAATAGGTCATCGCATGGCGGGATATTCCGGCACTCCCTTACCCAAGAAACTCGGCATCAAACAACAGTTTCGCGTCGCTTTCCTTGACTTGCCAGGGGACGTGAAGGCCGAACTGAAGAGTGCGCTGGCGAATTGTAACGTCGGAAGGGATGGGCCACTCGATTTCGCAATGATCTTCGTAAAAACCGCAGACGCACTCAAGAAACAGTTTCCACGGTTCGCAAAACAACTGGCCCCCGCCGGCATGCTGTGGGTGAGTTGGCCGAAGAAGGCCTCCCGAGTGACTTCCGACCTCGACGAGAATGAAGTGAGAAGGATTGGCTTGGAAGCCGGCTTGGTCGACGTAAAAGTCTGCGCGGTGAACGAGATTTGGTCAGGATTGAAGTTCGTGATCAGAGTGAAGGACCGCGAGAAGCCTGGATAGTTTGTGTGGTGACGGGCGACTCGCCCGTCCCGGCGGAGCAAAGCTCCGCAGAGATGCGGACGTTACCTTTTCTCCTTAGTCGCGTTTGGGGACGGCGTAATATCCGGCGCGCGATTGAATCTTGTAGTCTTTATTGGATGCGTGGATTTCGATCTTGCGGAAGCTGCCGTCCAGAACCGCGTTGGTCGAGCTGTAACCGATGTTGTACTGGCTGCGCAGTTCGCTCGCGATCTGATCGAAACCCTCTTTCAGTTTTTCATATTTATTTCCGACGTCAATGACTCGGCCCCCGGTTTCCTGCGTCAGCTTCTTCATTTCTCCCTCGCCGGAGTAGCCGCCGAAACCGCCGTAAAACCCGCGGTCTGCGCAAAGCAGTACGTAGACAATGCTATCCGCCTTCTGGGCGGCTTCAATGGCTTGCTTGATGCTGAGTTGACTGCCTTCGTCCTGGCCATCGGTCAGCAGGATCATGGCCTTGCGTCCGACTTGCTGGGCTAATTCGTCGTGTGAGGCCAGATATACAGCGTCATAAAGCACTGTACCTTTAGGCCCGCCAGGAGTAGGAACTGTGCCGCCCCCCAAACCCGGGATGCCTCCGCCGCTTCCGCCTGCGGTATTGATGCGGGCTTGATTGAGCGCGGCTTTCAGAGAATGCACCGAACTGGTAAAGTCCTGCAGCAAGTCAGCGTTCACATCGAAGCTCAGGACGAAGGCGAGATCCTTGTCGCGCAGAATTTGAGTGAGGAACTCGCCGCCGACTTGCTTCTCCATATCGAGCACGCGGGCCTGGCTACCACTGGAGTCGATCAAAATGCCGAGCGTAAGCGGCAAGTTCGATTCGGCGGCAAAATATTTAATGGTCTGCGGCTTGCCGTCTTCGAGGATCTGAAAAGCGTTCTTGGTGAGGTTGGGGATCAACGCTCCCCTCTTGTCCTTGACGTTGAAGAAAAGCTGCACAACGTTTACGTTGACCTTCAGAGTCGTAGCCGACTGGTCCTGATCTTGATCCTGACGGTTCTGCTCAGGCGCAGGGGCGGACTGCTGGGCGCTGGCCGCCGAAAGCCCCGCGAACAGGAGCGTGAGTAGAAGGACGCGCAAGACCGGAACGGTGCAGGTTTTGGACATGAAAGTATTCTCTCGCTATTTTTGTTAGTCTAGTCCTTTACCGTTAGATGCACCAAATCAAGAGTCTTAGCATCCGAGCTAAGAGCGATTTCCGTTGAGGCGGAGAGGGTTCCCGTGCTTCCAATAATCGGTCGAGACCGCACAGTTGCTGGATTAGCAATCCTGTTGTTTTTCCTGGCTTTAGGGGGATCTGCGGCTCAACCGCAGACCCAGCAGCCAAGTGATCAAAAACAAGAGATTCCCGACGCACCTTCGGCCAGCCGTCCGCCACAGCCGTTCCCCAGCACTCCGCCGGTCGAGCCTCAGGAAGCGCCTACTGCCGAACCTCCAGTTGAGCAACCACCTTCGGGAAATGAAGCTCCACCGTCGACCGCCAAACCGGCTCCGTCCCCCGCGGCGGACAATACCAATCCGCCTCCACATCCGCTTGATGTCAAGACCGTTCCGGAAGGCGGCGCGACCCCGGACGCTGGGCCCGGTTCACAGGATGAATTGTTCAAAATCACTCGTAATGTCAATCAGGTGATCGTGCCGGTCAGGGTCACCGACGACTCCGGACACCTGGTCAACGGATTACTGCCCAAAGATTTCTCCGTGCTCGATGATGGTAAGAAGATGGTCCTGAACTTTTTCACCAGCGATCCGCTGGCCATATCGGCGGCGGTGGTTTTTGATCTGGGCATGCCGGATATAAATGTCCAGAAGGTGAATCAGACCTTCCCCGCGCTCGAGGGCGCATTCAGCCAGTTCGACGAAGTCGCGATTTACACTTACAGCACTACGGTTGGGCGAATGGCCGATTTCGGATCGGTGGGCAAGCGGCTGGACGCGGTCCTGAACAAGTTGAAAGCCAATCGCGGAGAGAACAATGGGGTCCCTGTGGTTGACGGGCCTATGGGTCCACAAGGCCCGATGATTAATAACATTCCCGTCGACCGCAGTATTCCCCCGCCGATTTCCCCTGCAAAGGGATCCCACGTGCTCAATGACGCCATTTTGGCTGCGGCCATCGATCTGGGCAAGCGCGAGAGAAGCCGCCGCAAAATCATATTCGTGATCAGCGACGGCCGCGAGCTCCGCAGCAATGCCAGCTATGGCGACGTGCTGAAAGTACTGCTTTCCAACGGGATTATGGTATACGGCATCGGCGTGGGCGGGTCAGCGATTCCCGGTTACAAGCAAATCGAAAAGCTGCACTTTCCTGGCCAGGGATACAGCGATATCCTGCCCAGATATGCGAACGCCACCGGCGGCGAGATTCTCAGCGAGTACTCCAAGGACGCCATCGAAAGCGCCTACCAGCGCGTCATCGGCGACGCCCGCAATCAGTACACCCTGGGCTACGCCACCGCCGCCACCCCCAGCAGCACCTATCGGGAGATCGAGGTCAGGGTTGGCACGTCCAGGCTGCAAGAGTTCGGATCTACGCCCCTGCGTTCTGGTATACGCGAAGGCAGGGTACTATCCGTTGCCCATAGGCCGGTAAGATTGGCTCCTACTACGCTGTCGGTTGCCTGGTAACCAGGGTAACCTGCCAGTGATGCCCCTGCGTGTGGTATAAAACCAGCAGTACCAAGCCAAAACTAACAAGCGGGCACGTTCGTGGTTTTGAACGTCTTCCGCATGTCTTGAGGAAAGTCTTTGAGTTTCATCAACTTTGCAGCCCGCGAGATCAATTGCAAAATCGTCTACTATGGCGCCGGGCTGGGCGGCAAAACCACCAATCTCCAGTACATCTTCCAGAAAACTGCCGAACAGCAAAAGGGCAAGATGATCTCGCTGGCTACCGAGACGGATCGGACGTTATTCTTCGACTTCCTGCCTCTGGACTTGGGCTCGGTGCGCGGTTTCAAAACGCGTATCCACCTGTACACCGTTCCCGGGCAGGTGTTCTACGACGCTAGCCGCAAGTTGATCCTGCGCGGAGTCGACGGCATTGTCTTCGTCGCCGATTCCCAGCAAGAGCGCATGGACGCCAACACCGAAGCGCTCGACAACCTGATGGACAACCTCAAAGAACATGGCTACGACTTCAAGAAGATCCCCTACGTTCTGCAACTGAACAAGCGCGACCTGCCAAATATCCTGCCCGTCGATGCTCTGACCAAGGAACTCCGCCGCAAGGAGGAGCCAGTGATGGAAGCGATTGCCTTCCAAGGCAACGGCGTCTTCGAGACCCTGAAAGAAATCGCGCGGCAGGTGCTGCTGGAATTGAAGCAGGGCGGGTAGGACGCGCGGTTTACAATGACGGGTCCACACAACACGCCCGCTCCGAAGCCCAAGGCCGCGACGCTAGACTCGCGGACGTCCCAAGTCCGAATCGCGCTGATTGCGGCGTTCGTAGCGACTTGCCTGTTCTTCACCCTTTTCTTTGTCTCAGTTGCGCTGCAGCACCGCCTCCAAGAGGGGCAGCCTTCTCCGCCGGTGTGGTTTTTTCTGCTTGGTTTTGCTTTCTTATTGGCGCCCTATATTATCTCGTGGTTCCTCCTCTCGAATCGCGAACAAGAGCGCATCGCAGCCGGAGCAGGTGTGGCGTGTGGTTTCTTTGGGGCGTTTGTGCTGGTTTCGCCTTACGCATTCGCAGTGACATTCCTGTTTGGAGCAAGATCTGTCTGGGGTGGTGCGCCGGACCGCGTAATGCAGGCAGCGGCATTGACACTGCTGGTGTATATGGTAATTAGCCTCTGGATTGTTTGGTCCGCGTTCGGAATCGGAAAGGTTCAGTGGAGTACGTTCGGGGCAGGGGTCGGCGCAACCGCATTCTATCTGTTTGTTGGCTTCGAGCTTCTCCTTGCTGCCGGAAACCAAGCCCAGCAGCAAGCAGAGCACAAAAGAGTACAGGCCAACATGGACCAGAACAAGCCAGCTATGCTTGCCGGGCAGACCATCGTCTCCCTAGCCGCTTGCCTGCTGCGAAACCACATGCTCCATCCCGAAGCGGACTATCCGGCAACGCTAATTCCACACCCGGCAGATTGGGCTTGCGACACAAATTTCGCCGCCAACGCGGTTCCGGGATTCACCCTCGAATACGAACCGCAGAAGGATGCGGCCACTGGGCGGGTGACCGATTTCCAGCTAACCGCCATGCCGGGCAAAAAGGGAATTCGAGGCCGCGAGCCTTTATTGATCGATAGCCGTGGAGTTGTTTTCGTCGACTATCCGTGGGAAATGGAGAACGTCACTGCAAAAGTCATGGTGATGCCGAGCGATTTGTCGAACTCGCAGATCGATTTCCTGAAGTACAGTCTCGACCGCTACATAAAAGACAAGGTTAATGGATTGGCCCCAACCACGCTTAACGCCGAGATTGCCGGGGCTGGCTACGAGACCCCGATTAGCGAAGGCGGTCGGATGCGCCTCGAAGCAAGAGATTACGAAACGCTCTATTGGCCACCCAAAGCTGGAGATCCAAGCCGGTTTGCCATCTCGGCGCAGTGCAAACGTTACGGAGAGATTTGTCTGCGCAGCTATTTCACCGATTACGACGGCAGCCTTCACGCCACAGCAGAACCGCGCCCGGCGACAGCCGATGACCCGGCTCCTCTCCGCTGCGAGAGGGGCGCGTCGGAATGCGAAGACATGATTTGGGACCCGATATAGAAAAAGTTAGCGACTCGCGCCAGGAAAAAAGCGCCGCTGGTTGGCGGCGCTCTTTTTGTCCGGACTACCACAAAACTATTTCGTATCTGCGGTCGGAGTCGCGCCAAATTCACGGCGCCCAATGGTTCGTGCGGCGCGTGCGGCCATGGGAGGCATTCCCGCCGCCGCACCGTAGCGCTCCATCAGCATGGGCACCATGGCGCCTTCGGCTTCTTTCACAAATGTCAGACAGCCTTCCGCAGCCATATCAACGCGGATGAAGTCTCCCAGCCTGACCTGACCGGTGGCAACCAGATTGGCCAGGGGAAACACCAGATGCCGTTCAATCGCCCGCTTCAGATGACGCGCTCCATATTTTGGATCCGTACCCTCCTGCAGCAGAAAACTCTTTACCTTGGCAGTGCAGTTAAAAACAAACTGGTTCGCGGCCGAAGCCATCAGTATGCGCTGCTGCACCATCCCCAGCTCAATCTCGAGGATTTGCTCAAGATGCTCTGGCCGCAGCGTCTTGAAAACCACCACCTTGTCGATGCGGTTCATGAACTCAGGCGTGAACTTGCGGCGGGCCGCTTCGATCTGCGGTGCGATCGATCTTGTCATCCAGACTCGAGTCCACCAACCTCGGCTTGTGGGTGAAACCCATACCACCATCGACCAGGTTGCTCATCTCACTCGTCCCCAGGTTCGAGGTCAGAATGATGATGCATTGCGACAGATCGACGCGGCGATTGTCGCCCAGGGTCAAGGTCGCCTTATCCAGTATGCCGAGCAACAACTGCCATAGGGCATCCGAGGCCTTCTCGATCTCATCGAAGAGCAGGATCGACAGCTTCAGCTTCTCGGTATGCCACTGATTAAGCGCTTCCTGTGTAAGCAAAGGATGCGTCTCGCGGTGGCCAAGGTATCCCGGCGGCGAGCCGATCAGCTTGGCAATTTCGTGGGAGTGCTGGAATTCGGCGCAATCAATCTTGATGCAGGCCCGCGCATCGCCAAACAAAGTCTCGGACATGGCCTCGACTACCCGGGTTTTTCCTGAGCCAGTCGGTCCCAGGAACAGCAGATTGCCCACCGGACGTCCCGGAGGATTCAATCCCGCTAAGAACATCTGGTAGATCTCAACCACCTTTTCAAGCGCGGCATTCTGGCCCACGATCTTGCGGCGCAAGGTGCTGTCAAAATCTCTGGCGTCGTTACTGCGGCGGGTGGGATCGAGTACGGTATTAAAAACGTTTTTCATAGGGTCCGGGCGCTTCTCTTTCTTGGGCCTTTCCGTTGGATAGTGGCGCGTTGCCTTGCCGTTTCGTGAAGCGACAAATTTTGTCACTCCCTGGGCTATTTGTCGATACCCTTCACTTACCGCAACATCCCCTAGTGCAAATCACTAGCCATCCCAAGGGAACCGCCCACTGCTTATTCCTTCACAACTTAGATGCGGACGACCGTCCACGGAGGCCCCTACGTGGCACGGGGAAATCATGTAAAGGGAAATAGTTTGCGCATGAGGAATTTCTTGGTTATCAGGAGGCGAAAGACCCATCTCCACGGGCTTGACCAGACGTAACTAGCACAGGATTTGGCCGACCGCTAGCATCCGGGTAAGCGTTAACCACGTTTCCACGGAGAAAAACTTGCGCCGCTCTAGCTCAATTCTGATCATTGTTTTGTCTTGTCTGGCTCTCGGATTTATCTCATGGCGATTGGCCTTCGAGCTACCGGCGGCTGCCGCCCAACCCGGCCAAAGCCCAGAACTTGTACGCACCTCGAGCCCGACGCCCCCAGCCTCCAAGCCGGCCGACCCGCCCGCCCTTGTAACCAGCATTGCCCCGCCGGGCAGCGCCCTGTATATGGCGAAGCGCGGAGACACGGTTACGTCGGTTGCCCATCGCTTTCTGTCGCAGACCTCCTTCCTGACTTCCAGTGAATTGGCCGAGGCCATCCGCAATGCCAGCGGAAATCCCCAGGGCACATATCTGAAAGTCCGGCCAGGAGTTAATTGTGCCCGGGATTCTAGCCGCACGCATCGTGGAAAAGACCATTCCCGTACCCCGCGATTTTGAAGTGCGTGCCGTCTACTTGACCGGAGTGATGGCGGGCAGCGATCGCGGCCTGCACATCATTCGCCGCTGGCGCGAACTGGGCGGAAATGCGGTGGTTTTCGACGTGAAAGATAGCGATGGCAGCGTCAACATCCCCTTCGACCACCCCCTCGCTGGCGGACACCACGTCGCCATTCACGACCTGCCCAAGTTCACCCATTTCCTGCATACACAGGGGATGCATGCCATCGCGCGAGTGGCAATCTTTCGCGACGAGCGCCTGGTAGTTGCGCATCCCGAGCTGGCGGTGAAATCCCACAAAACCGGCCAAGCCTGGCGTGAAAACGGAAAGCTGGTCTGGACCGATCCCTCGCAACCCAAGGTTCAGGAATACGATATCGCGCTGGCGAAAAAGGCCGCCGAGTCTGGCGTGGATGAGGTTCAGTTTGACTACGTGCGTTTCCCCGCCGAAGGAGATCAGAAAGATGCAACCTTCGTGTTCCAGACCGCGCATCCGACCTGGCGTCGTTCCGACGTAATCGCCGACTTCCTCAAACATGCCTATGCCGAATTGCATCCCACCGGCGTGCTCCTCTCGCTGGACGTATTCGGCATCATGGCCTGGCAGCGCCCCGTCGACCTTGCACACACCGGGCAGGACATCGTCCAAATGGCAAAATATTGCGACGTGCTCTCGCCCATGATCTATCCCTCGCACTTCTTCGGCATGGATGGCATCGCGCATCCGGGTGACGCACCGGAGCATTTCATCGGCGAATCCATGAAGCGCTTCGAGTTGATCACCAAGGGCAGCGACGTGGTGATCCGCCCATGGTTGCAGGCTTTTCGCTGGCGCACCAAGACCTATTCTCCGAAGTACATCGAGGTTCAAGTGCTGACAGCGAAAGACACGGGCGGAATCGGCTTTCTGTTCTGGAATGCTGGCAACGATTACAGCAAGCCCTTCGTGGCAATGCCGGAGATGCGGGCGGCGAAGAAGGGGCAATACTTCCGAGGAGACGAACTGCCGGGCCTGGTCCAGGCTGATCTGAAAGAGAGCGCCCTACCCGCGTCGACTAACGCTGAGGCAGGACAGCACAAGTAGACTCAAAGCCGCTGCACCAGAACCGACGGATTTCCGCACGTCCGCGTTGCTCAATATAGTGCCAGATAGTGCCAGTCCAACACATCCTTGTCATTCCGAGCGAAGTCGAGGAACCTGGTGTTTGGCCGGGACGAGCGGACCAGCAGGTTTCTCGACTCGAAATGACAGTGGGAAATTGAATGTCACTCCCCTTGTGCAACGCTCAATTGGCTGTGACGAACTCTCCCCGAATTCTACTCAGTGGGCGGCGCTGCCGCTGGCTTGGCTCGCCAACTGGAAATGGCAGCGGCTCCCTGGGCCAGATGACCGAGTGTGGCAGGCTCAACAACTACATCAGGGCCTTTCGTCTTGCCCGCGACAATCGCCTTGCCGGGGATGGTCTCGTAGGCGTAGCCGGTCAAAGTGGCTGTGAAAGCGTTTTGGGTCGTCGTCACGGTGATGCGCGCCCAACCAAAGTGAAATTGCCCCTTGATCTTGAACTTTAAGCCAAGATAGCGGTTCTTTACCCCCTTGCCTCCGTCAAGCCATGGGCCGTACCAGAATCGGCTTGTTTTGTTGGGGGCCTCGAGTCCTCCCAGGGGGACGACGTACCAGAATCGGTCGCCGCGTTGGATCTTCGCACCAGGATGCAGGGCGGCCGCAAACCCCTCTTCGCCCGATAAAACCGCTCTAATTTGATTTTGCATCGAGGGCGAGACGCGACAAAAAGGACCGTTGTAGCTGCTCATTACCTGACAAACAGACAACGCATGTTTGTAGTGGAAGTGACTAGCTCCATACACGATGTAGAAGTCGACTATTCCATCATGATTGAGATCCAGTGCGAATGGGCGACCAATAACCACGTGCGCCGGCGTGTAAATAATCTTCGCTTCAGCAGGTTGTGCCAGAGCCAGCATCCCCACTCCTGCCGCACCGGCGGCTAGAGCATACATGTTGAGTTGCCGTCGAACTGACTCGGACAAGTCGGCGACCGTCCGTGGGTTTCGGCGAGAGCGTTTCATAAAGTCCTCCAGTTCGGCGGTCCATTATCCCCCCGGGAATATGGGGCGTCAACGGGGATTTCCACCAGGGCTGCGGAACGCTGGCGAATGGCTAAAGGGACCTGCAAACTGCCGCGATCATGGTCACAAAAGACTCACTACCCACGTTCTGTATGGCTTGGCAGTCCGCCTGGGAGCCCTGTTTTTTTCTTCCTAATTGGAGCCACAAAACATCATGAATTCGGGGGCTGGCCCAGCCGTACTCTAACACGACACGGGATGCCCCACCCGTGGCAGTTTCACGGGTGGGCTGCCGCGAACCCTCCCTGGCATGTTCATCGGTCACAGCTAAATCGTAGCGTTCCTGTTACATCTTTTCCATGCAGGGTGCCCCGCTCCTTGCTGTTTTTGGCAAGGGGTGGGTGACGGCGAAGGGCTGCGAGTCGGCGACCGTAGCGTTACGCTAGCGAACGTGTGACCACAGGCCTAGCGCAAGCATCCGCCCCTTGCGATAAAGCCGCAAGGAGCGGGGCACACGCGGCCAATGTGGGCCCACAAGAACCAAAAGCCCCGCTAGTCAGGCGGGGCTCGGCAAAATTGCCAGTCGGTACGCTATTTGTCAAACACGGTCATTATAGCACGCCGAAATTTGCGTCGAGTGTACGTGCGGAGGACGACGGATTCGAACCGTAATGGCTGACAAGGCCACTCGACTATTTGACAAATAGCGTCCAGTACCCACTGGCAACGTCCTCCAGACGCGGTCTGTCTTCCAAGAGTATTGGTTCTGTCCGGGATAAACGCAATCCCACGAAAGTAGGCGGGTGGCTCGGACCTTAGAAAATGAAACTAGGTTTGGGTGCCCCGCTCCTTGCGGTTTTTTCGCAAGGGGCGGGTGCCTGGATCACACGCACCCGTCGTTGTCGCTTCAAAGCCCGCATCCCGTTTCAATCTCGCATTGACCGCAACCTTGCCAAAGGATATTATTTGTCAACGCAACATTAGCTCATTGACAACCGAATCGCTTCAAGTCGGAAGGACCATTTCAGGAATCATGCCAGCTAACTCCTTATTCCGGAAGATTTTACGTGTAAGTCCTTATTCCTCAAAGATTTTGAGGGTAGTGTGGCCGTAACCCAATGATTCCAAAAGATCACGGGGGGAGGGGGTATACCCTCCACACGCGATTTCTAGCCGGGAGGCCACTGCAAGTTCCGCCCGCCCAGCAGGTGCACGTGCAGGTGAAAAACCGACTGCCCGTCACAAGGACCGACGTTGAGCACGGTCCGGTAGCCGTCCTCGATGCTGCGCTGGCAATCCGGAAAAACGTCCTGCGTTTCTCCCTGCTGGGTTATAATTCTGCGTAGTTAAGTTTGCTTCGCCTGCCTCCCTCGTGTACCGTGCCGCCTGTCGTAAGTGCCAGCAGGCGGGTCCGCCCACGGAAGGAATTTTGGCATCTAACCAACGAACCTCCTCACCGTACGCGTGAATCAAATCTCTTAGGAGTGCACATGGCGATTCAGAAGACGGAGAAAATCTGGCACAACGGCAAGCTCATCCCCTGGGATGATGCACAAATCCACGTGATGTCGCACGTGGTCAACTACGGCTCCTCGGTGTTTGAGGGCATCCGCTGTTACGCCCCGCCCACTGGCCCAGCAATTTTTCGCGCCAAGGAACACACGCAACGGCTGCTCGATTCGGCCAAGATCTACCGCATCAACGTCGATTACACCCGCGAGGAACTGATTTCCGCAATGGTCGACTTGGTGAAGACCAACGGAATTTGGCCGTGTTACATGCGGCCGATCATTCTGCGCGGTTACGGCGAAGCCGGAGTCAACCCCTTTAATTCGCCAACCGAAGTTTTCATCTGCAATTATCCCTGGGGAAAATATCTGGGCAGCGACGCCGAGCAGGGCGTGGACGTATGCGTCTCGTCGTGGACGCGCATCGCCCCCAATACCCTTCCCGCCATGGCCAAGTCCGGCGCCAACTACATGAACTCGCAGCTGATCAAGATGGAGGCCATTATCAACGGCTACGTCGAAGGCATCGCGCTCGATGCTAACGGATACGTCAGCGAAGGCTCGGGCGAAAATGTCTTCATCGTGCGCAACGGCACCTTGCAGACCGCGCCACTCGGCAACTCCGTGCTGCCTGGGATTACGCGCGATTCAGTCCTGCAGATTGCTCGCGCGCTGGGAATTCCGGTGGTCGAGCAGGGCATCCCGCGCGAATTGCTTTACATCGCCGAGGAAGCCTTCTTTACCGGCACCGCGGCCGAGATTACGCCGATTCGTTCCGTCGACAAGATCAGCGTGGGCAAGGGCGTGACCGGGGCCGTGACCAAAGCCATCCAGAAGGAGTTTTACGGCATCGTGCACGGCGAAAAGGCCGACCGCTTCGGCTGGTTGACGCCCGTCCCGGTGGGCAGCAAGCAGCCGGTCAGCGTTTAACAGAATTCAAAAATCACAATCGGGGCGCTTACCTGAGCGCCCCTTTCAACGTCACACTCATAGCAACGTCGCAACAAAAGCAAAAGGAGAACAAATGGCAACCGCACAGCAAGGTCCCACTCCCGAATTCGCCCTGGCCTACCGCGACATAATGCTCATGGGCCTGAGCAACGAAATGAAAGCCACGAAGAGAGTCCTGGCCGCAGTCCCCGACGCCAAGCGTGACTACAAGCCCGATCCCAACGCGCGCACCGCTCAGGAACTTGCCTGGCACCTGGCATCCGCCGATGTACAGATGCTCGACGAGATCGCCGATCGCAAGTTCGTCATGGAAACGCGCTTCAAAGACGAGCCCAACACTTCCGCTGACCTTGCCCACTGGTACGAGAAAAACTTTTCCCGCGCGATTGAACGTGTACGCACCATGTCGGCGGAGGAGTTGCTCACTCCGGTAGACTTCTACGGCGTCTTCAACATGCCCGTCGTCTTCTATCTCGCATTCGTGAACAACCACAGCATCCATCACCGCGGACAACTCGCCACTTATCTCCGTCCCATGGGTTCAAAGTGCCCATCCATTTACGGAGGCAGCTACGACGAGCCCTGGCAGGGAGCTCCGGCGGACAGCAACGCCGCGTAATTGTCCTTGAGGCAACTTAAAAGCCGCCCCTCGGGGCGGCTTTTCATTGCTCAGCCCGAGGAGTTGTACTGGACATCGGTCGAACATCGCGTCGGCACTAATAAGGGTTGCAGCGTGTCCAACGCGAAGCGCATTCAGCCACTGCCCAAACGCGCGTTTGCCTATTACTTAGGTCATCTTGGGCTGGATGAGGTTTGGGTTCATCATACAAATTGACCCTTGGGGATCTCTCGCATGAATATTGATGACCTACTTCGCATCGCCATGGAGCGACGCGCCTCTGACTTGCATCTCAAAGTTGGCAACTATCCTCACCTGCGAATTGATGGCGAACTGACCCCGCTCACTGATCAGCCCCGCATCAGCGCTGAAGATATGCTGACCATGGCTTTCAGCATGATGTCAGCCAGACAGAAGCAAAAGTTCAAAGAGAGCACCGAAATCGACATGGCCTACGGCGTGGCCGGTCTCGGCCGCTTCCGTGTGAACGTTTTCCAGCAGCGCGGCAACGTCGGACTGGTGCTGCGCGTGATTCCCACTAAGATCAGGGCCCTCGATGAACTCTACTTGCCCAAAATAGTTGAGCAGGTCTGCGACATGCCACGCGGCCTGATCTTGGTCACCGGAGTCACCGGATCGGGGAAGTCCACAACTTTGGCGGCCATGGTGGATCGTATCAACTCCACCCGCGCCGAGCACATCATCACTATTGAAGACCCAATCGAATTCCTGCATCGTGACAAAAAGGGCTACGTGAATCAGCGTGAAATCGAGGTGGATACGCCAACCTTCTCCTCCGCGCTGCGCGCTTCCCTGCGTCAGGATCCCAACGTCATTCTGGTTGGCGAAATGCGCGACGTCGAAACTATCGGCACCGCACTGCACGCCGCTGAAACCGGCCACATGGTGTTCTCCACATTGCACACGCTGGATGCGGTCGAAACCATCAACCGCATTATCGCGGTGTTTCCACCGCCGGAACAGAAGCAAATCCGCCTGCAGCTCGCTGCTGTGTTGCGGGCTGTGATCAGCCAGCGTCTGGTTCGACGTTGCGACGGCGACGGCCGTGTTCCCGCAGTCGAAGTCATGATCAATACCGCTTACATCCGGGAATGCATTCTGGTGCCAGAAAAGACGCGAGCCGTTCGTGACGCCATATCCGCCGGAACCTCGCAGTACGGTATGCAAACCTTCGATCAGTCTCTTTGGGATTTGTTCCAGGCGGGGCTGATCAACTACGAAACCGCTTTGGAGAGCGCCTCCAACGCAGACGACTTCAAGCTGCGCATGCAGGGCATCTCTTCCACCAGCGACATTTCCAAAAACGCCATGCAACAAACCGGCTACGGGGGCCGCTGATCTATCCCCTTGAAACACTGAGGGCGCGCCTTTGAGCGCGCCCCCTTTTTTATTTCGGAGGGAGCCGGAACCTGGCTTCGGCAGTCAAACCAGTGATCAAACCGAACGCAAAGTTCCGGCCCAGTGAAGAGCGTTCGCAGCTAACAGACAGCCGCGTATTTCGCGTGACGGCAATCTGGAGCGCCTAGAACGAAAAGCGCATGCTCAAATGTCGAAATGTCGAATACGCGATTCAACCCGGTGCGCGTCAGCATCTCATTGACGAAATGCGAGGGATTCACCAGCTTGAGCTGCACACTTCGATTCCGAGCCCACTGCTGCAGAGATAAGAGCGCAGTCAATCCCCCCGCATCCAGCGTTTCTACGTCGGATAAATCAATCACCACAATGCGAATGTCCTTTTCCGAGAAGACCGCATTACTTAGCGTGCAAACTTCCGCGCCGCGAACGATCCGTCCCACGCATCGCACGACTGCAACATCGCCCGTTTTTTCCACATCGATAGTTAGCATACTGGCTTCCTCACTCATTCCTAATCTACGCAAATAGACGCGAGAAAGTTCCCGTTGTCACCACAATCAAGGTAAAAAGTTGTAACGTAGTTTCATGCATATTCCCGCGCTGGAAGAATCCGCACTGCGGTAAGGTATCACTGGCCATGGCTTTCGCTCGCCGCAAAAAGACCGATTCTGAAGACGAACTCTACCAGTACGCCGTCGGAGCGCTGGCCCGTCGCGCGCGTTCCGTGGCTGAACTGAAGCGTCTACTGCGGCCTCGCGTGGAAGCAGAGACCGAATACGGACAAACGCTCGTGGAACTCGTAATCCGCCGGCTTAAAGATCGCGGCTACCTCAATGACGCGCAGTACGCCGCCGCATATTCTTCCTTCCGCCGCGACAACGAGAAATTTGGCCGACGGCGTGTGGTTACCGATCTAAGGGCAAAAGGAGTCCACAGCGAAGTCATCGAGAAGGCGGTGGACTCCGTCTACGATGACGTGAATGATGAGAAACAGGCGCGAGAATATCTGAAGCGAAAACGACTGACGAAACCGACAGATCAAAAGCGCGCAGCCCGAATTTTTCGCCAGCTCACGCGTGCCGGATTTGCCTCGAAGACCATCTTTACGATCCTCAAGCAATGGGATGTGGATGAAGAGACGCTCACCGCGCTCGAGGAGGAACTGGAGTAACGGCTCAGTTGCGACACCTACAGGTCTCGATCTGCTGTTGCATTTTGCCTGTCGAATGCTCCATACTTTCCAAACCATTTCCAGCAAACCAAACGGAGGCTATATGAGAACCAAGTTCGCGGCAATTCTTGCGGCTGCGTTGTTGTGCTTAACCCCGTTCGCCTTCTCTCAGGACGTCGCCCATGACGTCGATAAGGCGGCAAAAGATACGGCGCACGCTACTGATAAGGCGGCCAAGGACACAGGTCATGCCACCAAGGTAGCAGCCAAGGACACGGCGAAAGGCACGGAAAAAGCAGCCGACAAGACTGGTCACGCGACCAAGACCGCGGCCAAGGACACAGGACACGCCACCAAGACAGCGGCCAAGGACACCGCGAAGGGCACAGAAAAAGCTGCCGATAAAACCGCCGACGCTGTGAAGTAAGTCAAAAGCTCGATCCCAATCTTGTGATCGTTCTATGGGAGTTGCTCGCCCCGGAGGATGACCTGGAACTTATCCCCGGGGACGCTCGGGCTTTACGGTTCTTACATTACTGGAGAAGGTCGAGGGTTCGGCAGGCTCGATTGATGGTCTCGCGTTCTTCGGCAGTCAAGTCTGTGAACTCAAAGCCGTAACGGTAGCCGGTGCAGTTCCGGACCACGCCCTTCACCTTAACCGGGGTGGTGGCAATTGGGACTGAGAATTGCAAGTTGACGGATGTCCCAACGTCCCATCCCGCAACAAATATCCCTGCGATTCCTCCCTGGTTAATATTCAAAGAGCGTCCCCGCATCTCACGGTGTTCCACTCCCAGCATTGCTGCTCTCAGTTCGGTTTCGAGTTCATATCTTTGATAACGGCGGCTGTTTATCGTGCGTTCGGGTTGATGGGGCTGATCCATAATCGTCAAGAATCATTGTCACACTCTGCGCCCACAAACCGTACCTTTCGCTAAATTGTTCGGAAATCGGAACGGCATTTTCATTTCGGGGAGGTCGTCGCCAGGGACTCTCGCGTGCCCGCGATCCGCTCCTGCTCGGCCTGGAGTTCTTCCATGATCAGCGGTCCGAGCTGGGAGACACTGCCTGCCCCAAGGGTTAGAATCATATCTCCTTCGCGCGCTCCAGCGACGACTGCTTTTGTGGCTCCAGAAAAAGAAGCGGCGTATTGAACTTCTTGTTTCCCTGCATCTTGAATGTGACGGGCTAAGGCTTCTCCAGTAATTCCCTCGATCGGTGTTTCGCTGGCGGCATAAATGTCGAGGATGAACAGCGTATCGGCATCGTGAAACGCGCCGGCGAACTCGTTCATCAGCAACTGCGTGCGGCTATAGCGATGGGGCTGAAAGACGACATGAATCTTGCGAAATCCGCACTGCCGCGCAGCCGCAAGCGTGGCGCGGACTTCCGTCGGATGGTGCCCGTAATCGTCGATCACGCTTACCCCGGCAACGGTGCCGCGCAACTGGAAACGGCGATCCACGCCGCGGAAGTTTTCCAGCGACGCGCGAATTTGCTCCACGTTGATGTCGAGCCCGATCCCCACGGCAATCGCCGCCGTGGCATTCAGCAGGTTGTGTGCGCCGGGCACATGCAGGCGGAACTCGCCCAGATCTTTTTTCTTAAAGGTCACGTGGAAGCGGTTGATTGGCCGGTATTCCCCGGGGTTGATGGAGGATTCGCCTGGCTTGATGTAAAAATCGGAACCACGACGCGTACCATACGTCACCGTGCGCCTCTGAATCTGCGGGAGCATGCGGCGCAGCAGGGGATCGTCGTTGCAGACCACCACCATTCCATAGAAAGGCACTCGATCCATGAACTCCAGAAAAGCCCGTTTCACGTTCCGCATGTTTCGATAACAGTCCATGTGTTCGCGATCAATGTTAGTAATGACCGAGAGAATGGGCGAGAGTCTGAGAAACGAACGGTCGCTTTCATCGGCTTCGGCAACCAGATATTGCGACTTGCCGAGGCGGGCATTCGATCCCATGGCGTCGACGCGGCCACCCACGACTACGGTAGGATCAAGCCCGCCGCCGGCCAATACGGCCGCGACCATCGACGTGGTCGTAGTCTTGCCGTGCATTCCGGCGATTGCGATGCCGTACTTAAGGCGCATCAACTCCGCCAGCATCTCAGCCCGCTGGATGACGGGAATGTGAAGCGCATGAGCCTGGGAAATTTCTGGGTTGTCTAACGCAATAGCTGAGCTGGCCACGACCACCTCCGCGCCCGCGACGTTTTCGTCGCGGTGCCCCTCAAAAACGGTCGCGCCGAGGCCGGCCAGACGCTGCGTGACCGTCGAGGTCTTGAGGTCGGAGCCGGACACCTTGTAGCCGAGGTTCAGCAGCACCTCGGCGATACCACTCATGCCGATGCCGCCGATCCCGACAAAATGAATGCGCTGAATTTTGGCGAACATTTAGGTGAATTTCTTTGCCGTGGATTTGCGTGGATCAACGCGATCTGACAAAAAAGTAATCCGTGATGATCCGTGCGAATCCGTGGCTAGTTCTTCGTTCCTGCGAGCCGCGCTGCCATGGCCGCGATATCACGTGCTGCACTTGGATGCGATAGCCAGTGGGCCACATCGCCCATTTTTTTCAGCCGCGCCGGCTCGCTGATTAACCCGCTGACCGCTTCTACCAGGCTTTCGCAGGTCAGTCTCGATTCCTCTAGCATCACCGCCGCGCCGGCGCGTTCCAGAGCCTCCGCGTTGCGTTTCTGGTGATCATCGGCAGCACGCGGGAAGGGCACAAAAACTGCCGGCTTGCCAGCCGCGGTCACCTCTGCCACGGTACTTGCCCCGGAGCGGCAGACGAGCAAGCTCGCCCGCGCAAATAAATCGGGCATGTCGTCGATGAAACGATAAACTTCAACGCAGTCGCCCAGACTCGCGTAGGCCGCTTGAGCGTCATTATAGTCACGTTCGCCGGTTTGATGGACGATGTGAATTCCGGGAACGCGCCGCCGCAACTCTGCAACGGAATCTATGACGACCTGATTAATCGCGTGTGCGCCCTGACTTCCGCCGAAGACGAGCAGGGTCGGCCTCGCGTTCACTGGATTCAGGCTGGCCGTCTGGAAAAAGGCTTCCCGCACTGGCACTCCGGTCACCTCGCAGCGGCGGAAGTAGCGCCCGGTTTCAGCGAAGTGTACTGCGGCGCCCGAAACCAGCGGCGCTACCAGGCGGTTGGCAAACCCGGGCACGAAATTCGGCTCAAATACAAGGGTAGGAATTCTGAGCAAGACCGCCGCCAGCATGGCCGGGCCGGATGCGTATCCGCCGACACCGATCACAACGTCGGGCCGAAACTCTGAAAGAATTCGGCGTGAATCCCATACCGCTCGTGGCAGATCGAAGAATGTTTTGAGCCGCGTCGCCAGGCTCACGTTTTTCAGCGCGCCCACCTGGACGAGCCGCAGAGGGAAACCCGCGGCGGGGACTAACCGGTTCTCGATTCCGCGAGCGGTGCCGACGAACAGCACCTCAGCCGCGTAATCTTTTTGCAGTTGCTGAGCGATGGCCAGCGCGGGGATCACATGTCCCCCCGTCCCGCCTCCCGCTAGAATAGCCCGCATGCAGTGACTATAAACCGGATCAGTAGTGTGAAAGGGCGAGAAGTTAACCTTTTAGCTGTGCATGGGTAAGATCGAGAAGTGTCTCAAGCCGGACCGTCGCCGGATCAGGTTATTCGGCTTGCTTTGAAATGTTCAGCAGCACACCGATGCAGCCCAGCGTGACCAGTAAGGACGAACCACCGTAAGAGACCAGCGGCAGCGGAATGCCCTTTGTGGGCATCATCCCCAGCACCACGCTGATGTTGATGAAGGCTTGTACGACGATCATGCAGGTGATCCCGACCGCGAGGAAGCGCCCAAACATATCCTGCGTCCGCAAGGCCGTACGAATGCCGCGCCAAAGAAATATGCCGAACAGCAGCACGATCACCAGAGCGCCCACCAAACCCAGTTCCTCCGCAGTCACAGCAAAGATGAAGTCGGTGTGGGGTTCAGGCAAATAAAAAAGTTTCTGTTTCCCCTCCATCAGACCAACCCCGGTTATGCCGCCAGTGCTCACCGCGATCAGCGATTGAATGATATGAAAGCCACGCCCCTGCGGATCGGAATAGGGATCAAGAAAAGCAAGAATGCGGTCGCGGCGATAGGCCACGTGGAAGATCAGGAAATACAGTGGCAGCAGCGACGCCACAAATGCATATCCGAGTACGCGCAAGTCGAGCCCTGCCACGAACAAGACGCAGCCGGTAATCGCAGCACAGGCTATCGCGGTGCCGAGGTCCGGCTGGAAAACGATCAGAGCAATAAAGATCAATGTCGGAACTGCCGCAGGCAGAACCGTGTTCCGCCAGTCTTTCATGGATTTCGTACGGCTCTCCAGGAAGAAGGCGAGGAAAAGAATGAGCGCCGGTTTGGCCATCTCGCTGGGCTGTAAGGACATCGGTCCCCAGTGAATCCAACGATGCGTATGGTGGGCGCGATCCAGGAAAAAGACGGAGATCAGCATCAGCGTGGTCAGGCCGAGCAAAGAAAAAACCACAGCCGGATGTTTGTAACGGCGGTAATCGACTTTCATCGCCACTACCATGGCCAGAATGCCCGCGGTAGCCCAGCCCAACTGTCGTAGCAGGAAAAAGTAACCGGAACCGTAGCGCTCCTTGGCCATGACGGCCGACGCGCTGAAGACCATGACCAGCCCAATGAAGATCAGGAGCAGGGTTACTGTAAACAGCCAGCCATCGACACTAACGCGCTTCGCCATGAAGAGACTTCATTTCACCACGGAGGCACGAAGACACGGAGGATTTTCGCGCCAGATTTTGCGGAAGGATTTAACTCTTTTGGTTCGCCTGCCCCGCTAAGGCGTTCACCGCTTCTTTGAACACCTTTCCGCGATGCTCGTAATTCCGAAACTGGTCGAAGCTGGCGCAGGCGGGGGCGAGCAACACAATATCGCCCGGTTCGGCAACGTGAGCCGCGCGACTGATTGCGTTTTCCAGGGTTTCCGCGTGATCAATTTCGGGATCCCCGCTTTTCGCAGAAACGATCTGTGATTCGATCTTCGCGGCGGCGGCCCCGATGGTGTAAACGCGTTTCACCCGCTGCCGCAGCAAATCGTTCAGAACACTGTAGTCGCTGCCTTTGTCCTTGCCGCCAAGAATGAGGTGGATGTTTGCCGGGAAAGATTCGAGGGCCTTTATGGTGGCATCGACGTTGGTCGCCTTGGAATCGTTGTAATACTCCACGCCGCGAATCGTAGCCACGTGCTCCAGTCGGTGCTCGACCGCTTTAAAGTCGCGAACCGCTTTGCGAATCCGGTCAGGCTCGCAGCGCAGAAGGGCGCCGACGCAAACTGCGGCCAGAGCATTTTCCACGTTATGCGCGCCCTTCAGCGGAATCTCGGAGACCAGCATAATCTCTCGTTGACCACTGTGATCGCGGAAGAAAATGCCGCCTTCATGTACAAACGCCCCCTGCTTCACTTCTCGAGTCCTGCTGAACCAGAAAACTTGTCCCCGGGTGCGAGCTGCCAGCTCAACGCAGGTCAAATCGTCGGCGTTAAGCACCGCGTAGTCTTCCGGCCGCTGATTTTCGAAGATGCGCGCTTTGGCGTCAGTGTAGGCAGCGAAAGTGCGATGCCGGTCGAGATGGTCGGGAGTGACATTAAGAACCACAGCGATCTGCGGACGAAACGTCTGAATGGTTTCCAGTTGAAAGCTCGAGACCTCCAAGACGGCGATCGTCTCCGCCGTCGCTCCTTCCACCAATGAAATCGCGGGCGTGCCGATATTGCCGCCCACCGCAGTCCGATATCCACCGGCCGCAACAATTTCGCCCGCCAGAGTCGTGGTGGTAGTTTTGCCATTGGAACCAGTGATGGCGACGATGTGTCCGGGGAAAAACTGCGCCGCCAACTCGACTTCGCCAATAACATTTTCCCCGAGCGCACGTGCTTGCACCAGCGGAGGCGCGTCCGTGGGCACTCCGGGGCTTACCACGATGAGATCCTGCCCGCCGAAGGTGCGCTCCCCGTGCCCCCCCGTCTCCACTGTGATGCCCTGGTCGAGCAGCGCCGGAATTTCGGCTTTAAGCTGGTCCTGGGACTTGGTGTCAGAAACAGTGACCCGCGCCCCTTTCGCCTTCAGAAAAAGCGCCGACGCCACCCCGGATTTGCCCAGGCCTACAACCAGCACTCGTTTGTTATTTACGTCCATAGTTCCATATTGCACCACGGAGGCACGGAGACACGGAGAAAGGCAATTCAAGTTCTTTAGTCGTTGATTCGACCTTCTCGTCGTAAGACCCCAGGTAATGCAAGGCAACAAATCAACAATTATCAGTTTTTCTCCGTGCCTCTGTGTCTCCGTGGTGAATTCTTATCTCAACTTCAAAGTCGTGAGCGCGAACAATGCAAACACCAGCGAAGCGATCCAGAAGCGCACAATAATTTTCGACTCCGACCAGCCCAGTAACTCAAAATGATGATGAATAGGCGCCATTTTAAAGATACGCTTCTTGCGAAGTTTGTAGGATGCGACTTGCAAGATCACCGATATCGCCTCAATCACGAATACGCCACCGATGAATGGCAGCAGCAACTCCTGCTTGATCATTACCGCAACCGTACCGATTGCGCCACCCAGTGCAAGTGAGCCTACGTCCCCCATGAACACTTCGGCTGGATGTGCGTTGTACCAAAGGAAGCCGATCGCCGCGCCCACCATGGCGCCGCAAAAAATAGTCAGCTCGCCGACTTGTGGCATGCGCTCCAGTTCGAGATATGAAGCGAACGTAGCATGGCCACTGACGTAAGTGAGCACAGCCAAAGCCCCGGCGGCGATCACCGTGCATCCGATGGCCAGGCCATCCAGCCCATCGGTCAGGTTCACCGCGTTGCTGGAGCCGACGATTACCAGTACCACAAAAGCGATAAACGGCAGAAACGCCAAAGGCCACAAATGAGGATAGCGTTCCAGGGCCCCAATCACCAGGTCGGGTCGGAACTGTTTGAAGAAAGGCACCAGCAACTTGGTCGAATAAAGACCTCGCGTCTGCATCACGATCAGCGCGACCGCAATGAGAACGCTAGTGGCAATTTGAAAACCGATTTTGGCCTTACCGGTTAACCCCAGATTCCTGCGGTGCACAACTTTGATGTAATCGTCACTGAAGCCGATAGCGGCAAACGCCGAAGTGGCAAGAATGGCAATCCACACGAATCGGTTAGTGAGGTCGGCCCACAGCAGTGTCGGAATCACGATGGAGATCGCGATCAACAGGCCGCCCATGGTGGGAGTTCCTGCTTTTTTCTGGTGAGCCTTGGGCCCTTCCTCGCGGATGTACTGCCCGATCTGAAATTCGCGAAGGCGATTGATCACAATTGGTCCAACGATGAGTCCCGTGAACAGCGCGGTCAGGCTGGCGAACGCGGTCCGAAAGGTCAGATAACGGAAGATGCGGAACGGCGGGAAATAGTGAAACAGCTTCTCGTACAACAGCCAATAAAGCAATCAGCCTCCGTTTCGTCGTTGGTCGCTGGTCGTTAGCCGTCGGCACAGCGCGACTAAGGACAGGCGACTGATGACGGTTGCGACTGCCACTTCTCCAGCGCTCTTTCGAGCTTCACTCCACGGGATGCCTTCAGCAAAACCAAGTCTCCGGGTCGCGTTTCGCGCGCCAGCCATTCGCCAGCTTCTTCCGGCGTGGCCACGAACTCTGCCTTTATTCCAGCTTGGCGCGCGGCCTCCACCATTTGCTGCGAGTGCCCTTGCACTCCCAGCAGAAAGTCGATTTTCTTGGCCGCGATATACTCCCCGGCCTGCCGGTGAAGGTCTTCGCTCGCCGGACCAAGTTCGAGCATCGCTCCCGCCACAACAATCCTGCGTTTTGCAGCCATCGCCGCCAATGCATCGACCATGGCTTCGAGGGCTTTCGGATTGCAATTGTAGCAATCGTTGATGATCGTGATGTTACCCAGCTTGACGACCTGTCCGCGCTTGTCTGCCGGCGCCAGCGAAGCTAGGGTATCAACCGCCTCAGACGGACTCAACCCTCGCTCCAGTCCTACGGCAACCGCCGCCAGCGCGTTGTAAATGTTGTGCGTGCCTACAAGGTGGAGAACGGCCTTTTCCCGGCAACTCCCCACTACCACATCGAACATGGAACCCTCCGCCCCATGCGGCCGAATGTTCTCTGCCCGCACGTCCGCCGAGGGCCGTAGGCCATACAGAACTACTTTGCCGCGAAAATCGCGGCCAAATTGCGAAACGTATTCGTCATCGCCATTGAGCACCGCGGTTCCCCCTGCAGGCAGGGCTTCCACCAGTTCGTACTTCGCGCGCGCGATTCCTGCAACCGATTCAAAAAACTCCAAGTGCACAGGCGCTACGTTCGTGACCACCCCGATCTCAGGCTGCGCGATTTTCGCCAGCGCGGTAATCTCCCCCGCGTGAGACATCCCCATCTCGATCACCGCGATCTCGTGTTCCGGTTCGATCTTGAGCAGCATCAGGGGAAGGCCAAAATGATTATTGAAATTGCCCTCGGATTTCAGGACCCGAAAGCGAGTCGATAGTACGTGCCCAATTGCATCCTTGGTTGTAGTCTTCCCCGTCGATCCGGTCACTCCGATCAGCGGCTTCCCCCACAGCCGCCGGACCGCGCTGGCCAGGCTCTGTAGTGCAATAAGCGTGTCGTCCACTGTAATCAGCCCGGTCTTAGCCGTGTAACGTGCGAGCTGATCTTTGCGGATGACTGCTGCCACCCCACCTTTTTCCAATGCCTGACCTACAAAGTCATGACCGTCCACACGCTCGCCCTTGACCGCAAAAAAAAGTTCGCCTGGTTGAATTGTGCGGGAGTCGATGGAATATCCTTGCGCCACCGCTTCGTGCTCAAACTCACCACCAGCAGAAAGAAATTCGGCAACGCGAGAGAGCAGCAGCTTCATACGTTTCTCCCAGCAGCGGCGTTTGCGGATTCGCAGTTGTATCCAGCATCGCGCAAGGTCTGGTGGGCGACTTCAACGTCGTCAAAGGGAACGGATCCTTCACGCGTGACTTGCACTTTCTCATGACCCTTGCCAGCAATCAGAACAATGTCGCCCGGCCCTGCTTCGCGGATAGCCAGCGCTATTGCCGTTTTCCGGTCCGGCTCAACTTTATATTTTGTGCCGGACCGCTGCAGGCCCACCATGGCGTCATTGATAATCGCCAGCGGATCCTCGCTGCGCGGATTGTCTGAAGTCAGCACCACGAAATCACTGCCGCGTCCGGCGGCTTCCCCCATCAGCGGACGCTTGGCCCGGTCACGATCACCACCGCAGCCGAACACGGTGAGTACACGCCCCTTTTGTCTTGCCCGTTGGACGAACTCCCGCGCCAGTGAAGTCAAATTTCGCAGCGCGTCGTCGGTGTGCGCATAGTCCACCACCACGGTGAACGGCTGCTCGCAATCCACCCGCTCGAAGCGGCCAGGGACACACGCCAGACTGGCAATTCCCTCGGCGAGCGCGTCCCGTTTGCAATTGCGCGCGTAAGCTGCGCCCGCCGCAGCAAGAATGTTGTACACGTTCACTTTGCCAATCAGTGGCGAAAAAATCGGGACTGTTTCTTCCGGCGTGATCAGGTCGAACCGCGTGCCTCGCGATGTCATATCGACCTTCTCGGCGTGCAAGTCGCCGCTCCTCAATCCGTAAGTCAAAACTTCAGACCCGAGTTTCTTGCTGATCTTTGCCAGCTTCTGACCATGCTCGTCCTCAGCATTGAGCACGGCAACGCGCGGCGGATCGGTGCCGCAGCCTTCAAACAAGATCCTCTTCGCGGCAAAATATTCTTCCATGCTGTGATGATAATCGAGGTGGTCCCGGGTCAGATTAGTGAACACGGCCACGTCGAATGGAACGCCGTAGACACGTTGCTGAGCAAGTGCGTGGGAGGAAACCTCCATGACCGCCTCCGTTGCGCCATTACCCAGAGCCTCCGCCAGAATGCGGTTCAAATCGAGTGCTTCAGGCGTAGTATGCGGCGCCGACAGGACTTTTCCCGCCACGTGATATTCGATTGTCCCAATCAGAGCGCTCTTGCGATTGGCGGCTGACAAAATCGCTTCCAGCAGGAATGCAGTCGTGCTTTTCCCGTTCGTTCCCGTGATCCCCGTAATTGCTATCCGTTCCGCGGGGCGCTTATAAAAGTTTGCGCTCAGCCGAGCCAGTGCCCGGCGTCCGTGTGGCACCTGTACCCAAGCCACTCCCTCGCGGGGTGTCTGACTCGCAGAATCAGTGACGATTGCTACCGCACCCGCCGCGATCGCCCTATCGATGAATTTGTTTCCATCGCTGGCCTCGCCCCGCATGGCTATGAACGCATCACCCGGCTTTACCCGCCGTGAGTCGTATTCCAGCCCGGTAACACTCGGATTACCACTCTGCGCGAGGATCTCCGCGCCGTGCAGAAGCTGAGAGAAATTCATTGGAATTCTATGGTGAGCTTACTCCAATTCAACGCCTTAAGCGTAGAGGCAACCATCCTCCCAGCCACCCCGGACGAGCATCCGGGGCTACGTAAGCACTTTCAGCGCCCGAATTGTACCGTCACCCGCGATCCCGTTGCGACATGCGATCCCGCTGTAGGAGACTGCTCCCGGGCCAGTCCACTGCCCACTGCATCCAGGTCGAGCCCACTATCCTCGGCTAACTCGATCGCGCCCCGTACGCTCTTGCCCGCGAACGAAGGCACCACGATTCCACCCTGCTCCACGTCCAGCACGACCGTGCCGCTCGATGCCAAATGTCCAGGAGTGACCGCGGCATCCGACTGCGAGTTCGCTGCCTCTGGAGATTGCTTTGATTCTGTAGTCGACGCGACTACCGTTTCGCGCTGCCGCAACGCAGCCGCTACCACCGCGCCTCCACTTGATTCTGGCATCGCATTAGCAACCGTGTTTGCCGGCGTCGGAACTGGACTCTTGGTCGGGGCTTCCGCCACATCCAGCGCCTCTCCCAAATGATCGGGTGACCCTTCCGCTAGCTCCTGTGCCTTTACTTGACGCGAGGCCAGCATCATTTGCCGGCTCTTGGGCAGTTCCACATCATGCGGAGTGTGCAGGTATTCCAGCACCTGTTGCGCGACTCGCTGGAATACCGGCGCTGAGACTTGTCCACCTTGATGCAATCCAACCGCCGAATCCAAAATCACCGCCACTACGATTGCGGGATTATTGATGGGAGCGAATCCGGCAAACGAAGCTACGTACTTAGTCTTAGAGTACGCGTGAGTTCCAGGATCAACTTTTTGCGCAGTGCCGGTCTTCCCCGCTGAGGAATATCCTTCGAGAACGGCTCTCTTGCCCGTGCCCTCGAGCACGACCTTTTCCATCATCTGCTTCATTTCCGCTGCCGTCATCGACGAAATAACCCGCCGCCCATCGGCGGGATGAAAAGCGACGGTCTGCGGCGTAGGTTGCGGATCGGTCGTCCCCGCCACGATGCGCGGCGGCACCGCGACACCATCATTTGCAATCGTCGAGACCAATAACGCCAACTGCAGCGGCGAAATTCCGATCTCTTGTCCCATCGAAATCGCACCAATCGAAACTTTCGACCACCG
Source organism: uncultured Acidobacteriota bacterium (assembly GCA_963696635.1). Lineage (GTDB taxonomy): Bacteria > Acidobacteriota > Terriglobia > Terriglobales > Acidobacteriaceae > JABDBE01. Next base: position 187,701 of record CAVOKX010000007.1, on the reverse strand, counting down.
ATTCACCGGCTTGGTCAAACCGCGAGTCTCGCCGGGCAACTCAATTCCTGTCTGCTGCCCAAAGCCAAAGGCTCGAATATATTTGTAGAACCGGTCTTCGCCCAGGCGCAGGGCGATCTTGATAGCGCCCACATCGCTGGATTCTGCAAGAATGCCCCAGACGGGCAGCAATCCGTGCGGCCGGCTATCTCGAATGCGCATGCCATTGATGACGATCGATCCCATCTGGCAGTCGAACACTTCATCCGGACGAGTCAATTTTTCTTCCAGCGCCGCGGAAATGGTCACCACTTTGAAAGTTGAGCCCGGTTCGTAGACGTCGCTGACGGCGTGATTCTTCAGCCTTTCTGGAATAATTTCGCGAGTTAGGTTCGGATTGAACGTGGGCTGGTTGGCCAGCGCCAGAATTTCTCCAGTGTGCGGATTCTGCACGATGACGGTGCCGCTTATGGCACGGGTCTGTTCCATCGCCGTCGCCAGTTCGCGCTCAGCGATGTACTGGATTTGCTCATCGATAGTCAAAACGACGTTCTCACCCGGCTCCGGCTGCTTTTCCACACTGCCAAACCATTTGCGATGAGCGTCGACCGAGATGAGCATGCGTCCAGGGCTGCCGCGCAATTTGTCGTCATACTCCCGCTCAATCCCGCTGAGCCCTTCGTCATCCATGCCCACGTAACCCAACACCTGGGCGGCCAGTTCGCGCTTGGGATAAAAACGCCGGGACTCTTTCTGGAAGTAAATTCCGCGCAAATTCAGCGCACGGATGCGATCGGCGGTCTCCGCATCGGTCTTGCGTGCGACCCAGCAGAACGTCCGAGCGGCTTTGCACTTGGCCAAGGTTTCGCGAGGATCAGTTTTGGTGATCTTCGAAATCAGCGAAATCGTTCCGGCAAGATCGGGAATTTCTGTAGGCACCGCAAATGCGGAATCAACCGAGATGGACATCGCCAACTCCCGCCCCGTCCGGTCGTAGATGATTCCACGTTTTGCTGAAACTTCTTCTGTGCGCTCGCGCTCATGGATCGCCCGCTTCTCAAAACTCCCATAGCGAAAAATTTGTAGGTAGACCAGACGCAGGCAAATGCCGCCGCACCACAGCACGAGAACTGCGGCCAGCAGATAAAGTCTGGTATTGGTGCTGTTGCGGGGTGTGTTGGCAGCCACGGATTGCGCTCTCTAGACAAACATGGCGGCCCGGAAGCCGCCAGAACCCAGGCCACGGATTTGCACCGATACTCACGGATCCTTTTATTTCCTGTGTAAATCCGTGTTCACCCGCGTAAATCCGTGGCTGATTTTTGTGCTCGCAAAATCTTACGGCACCGAAACTACAGATACCGCCGCGCTAGCCATCACCGGAGTGCTGGCGTCGAGCGGAGCGGAATCCATGCGAATCACCTGGCCCGCCTGCGGCGGTTGCATTCCATACTGCCGCGCCAGCCGATCAATGCGATCCGGAGAACGCAGCGACGCCTCTTCCAGCCGCAGCGTGCGATTCAGTTCCGAAAGTCCATTGCGCTCGTTCTTCATGAATTCGATCTTGTAGCCGTATTCGATGGCCTTGAAGTGCTGCCATGTATAAGTCATGACCAGCAGGAAAAGGCAGCCCAGCGCGACACCGAACTGTCTCATCTCGCGGCTGCGCCGAGGGTCTTCAAGTTTTACCAACCGCGAATTGTCAATCGGCTTGGCGAAGTAAATCTCCGGCGTGCCCGTCCAGCAAGGCTTCCGCCGCCTGCTTCGACCTGACCCCTGCACTGCCACCGCTGCTGCCGCCATTTAGGCCACCCCAAGTAATTTCGGATCGAGCGCCCCACCGCGGTCGGTTGGCGTGTACCAATACGCTGTCTTCGTTTCCTGAGAATCGCCAGCTTTGTGAGCCTGTTTCTCCGCGCGCTCGACCGTCGAAATCAGTTCATCAATCAATGTCCCCGTAAACATCACCAGCCTCCCGTGTACGTTGGTCTCTCTTCCAAATATTCAAAACGTTTTCATCCCCAGTGAAACGAGTGATCTGGGTTCTTGTCAGTCCCAGCAAACTGCCGATTCCCCGCTTTGCCCCGAACGACAACCGTTTAAGAACCCTTAAACTCTTTCCGCTGCCCGCAATTTTGCGCTCCGTGACCGCGGATTCCGATCAATCTCTTCCTCCCCGGCGGTCACCGGCTTCTTGGTCAGCAACCTGTAGTAACCGTGCTTCACTCCCTCGCGGAGAGCATCCTTTACAATGCGGTCCTCCAGCGAGTGAAAACTGATCACCACTAGCCGTCCCCCCGGTTTGAGCACCTGCGGGGCCGCATTCAGCAGCGCCCGCAGGTCGTTCAACTCATGGTTTACGAAGATTCGGAGTGCCTGGAAAGTTCTGGTCGCCGGATGAATCCTTCGTTCTGCCTGATTCATTGGCCGAGCCGCGGCTGATACGACATCTGCAAGCTGTGCAGTTGTTTGGATCGGCCGCGACCGGACAATGGCTCTGGCGATTCTCCGCGACCTCCTTTCCTCACCGAATTCGTAAATCAGATCAGCGAGTGTGACCTCGTCGACCTGGTTTACCACTTGTTCGGCGGTCAGCTCGGCGTGCGGATTCATTCGCATGTCGAGCGGTCCCTCCGCCTGAAAACTAAAGCCTCGCGCGGGATCATTGAGCTGCAAACTGCTCATGCCCAAATCGGCCAAAATTCCGTCGTAGGTCGTAGGTCGTTCGTCGTTCGCAAGCTCTGCGAAGGAACGATGCAACAACGTAATCTCCGGCCAATCTGGTTGGTCAGCGCCTTCGCCAACGACCAACGACGAACGACCAACGACCAGTCTTTCCCGCGCGATTCCGAGCGCCGCCGGATCCTTATCGAGCCCAATCAAATGACCCGGTCCGCCGAGGCGTTTTGCGATTTCGTAACTGTGCCCGCCCAGCCCAACCGTGGCGTCGATATACGTCCCGCCGCGCTTGATAGCTAAATAGTCGATCGCTTCTTTTAAAAGAACCGGAACATGGCCCGTTTCCCTTCCACTGCCATGCCCAACCCCCTGAGGGGTGTCTGTTGAACCCTCGCCCACTAGATGCCCAATTCGTCGAGCGTCTTCTCATCCTCAGGCGTGAACTCTTGCTCCTCGATTTCCTTGCGGTACGCTTCGAGGTTGCGAACTACCAGGTACGTCAGGTTCCCGGTTACGGCAACTTCGCCCTTGATCTGCGCCGCATCGCGCAACAGTTGCGGCATCAGCAGCCGCCCTTGTCCGTCCATCTCGACCACCTGTCCCCAGTAATTCACCCGGCTCAAGAACTTTTTCTTTGTAGGGTTGAACGTCGAGAGCGCGGCCAACTTCTGCTCGATCCGTTCCCATTCCTCGAAGGGATATACTTGAGCAACCTTCCCGTCCAGGCTGGTGATGTAGAATTGCGTGCCGTACTTCTCGTCGATCACGCGCTTGAATTCCGAGGGGACCTTGAGCCGTCCCTTTTCGTCGACGCGGGTTGGGTGATTGCCGCGAAACATGTGTTCTGCCCTTTACCGGGGCGGAAAATCTCTTGGCAGCTACTGCCGCAAGAACGAGGGAGGTAAATGCAGTCAAAATGCTGGTCGATTGCGGTTCGCTAGGGCTGTTTTTGGGGGTGTCAGCTTCAAACTCCACTGGCGCCTCTCTGTTGTCCAGTCTTGCCCACGACCTCTACCGTGTCGGCCACTTTATACCACTTTCAACCACATCCTACGCCTAAACTGTTTGTTGTCAACAACAAACTTAGAGGTTGGTGCCTCGCCGTAAGTCCGTAATTGGAAAGCACTATAAATTGTGGCTAACTGATTCGGTGACCACAAGGGGCAGCGTTTACCGTCCTGATTCTATTTTGCATGTTCTCCTATTGTTCGCCCTTGACATTTCCACATTTAAGTAGGCGGCCAGTGGAAATCGAAACGACCAATGATCCATCGCGTTGAGTTCGAGCAGTGGGTACCGGTCGCCGTCGAGAAAGTCTTCCTCTTTTTTGCCAATCCCAACAATCTGCCTCGCATCATGCCGCCCGAGACGCGAACCGAAATCGCGGCACTAAGACTCGTGCCTCCCCCCACCGTTCCCAGCGGACAGCAAGCGATTCCGAAAGACGACTCGCTTGCCGGCGTAGGCTCGGAGATCGTGACCTCATTTCGACTCTTTCCCTTTCTTCCCTTCCGTGCGCAATGGATCGCGTTGATCACCGAGTTCGAATGGAACCACCACTTCGCCGACATCCAGAAGAAAGGCCCATTCAAGCAATTCAAACATCGCCACGAGTTGTCCGCGAAGACGCAAAACAACGTGGAGGGAACAATCGTCCGTGACGTGATTGAATACGACCCGGGCTTCGGACTGCTAGGTCAACTGGCGCAGAAAGTTTTTATCGCACCCAGCCTGCAGCAAACTTTCGAGTACCGGCAGAAGACACTGGAAAAATTGCTCGGCTAACCAAGGTTTGGTGATACACTCCCGCCGTCGTTTCCTATCTCCCTTTTTAAATCGACTAATCGGAGGTGGTCCATGGGCTTGAACCGCAGTCGGATTTGGCTGGGAGGTTTAGCTGGAGGCGTGGCTTGGTTCATCTGGAGTTTCCTGGTCGGACAATTCATCATCGGGAACGCACGCTACGCGGCGGCGCAGAACGCCGGCCTGTTTCTGAAAGCACCGCGCTACCCCTTCTTTGCGGGCCAGTGGATCGTGATCCTGTTTGTGCTGTCCATTATTGTGGCGCACGTGTACGCCTGGGCACGCCAGACTCTCGGCCCAGGTCCAGGGACTGCGCTGAAGATTGGATTTCTCGTAGGATTCGCCGCAGGCTTCCCGGGAAACTTCGCACAAGCATGCTGGTCGCCGGTGGAGCGCGTGTTCCCGCTAGGCTGGATGCTGGACATGTGGGTAGGCTCAATTCTGGCAACGCTGATCGCAGGATGGCTCTACCAGGACTGACCAACCATCAGTGTGGAGGCGGGCGAGTGGTGGCGGGCGACTCGCCCGCCTACCTCATCGGCTCGACGACTACCGCTGTCCCATACGCAAGCACTTCAGTGACGCCTTGCATGATCTCGGTGGCATCGTAGCGAGCGCCGACCACCGCATTTCCGCCCAACTCCGCGGCATGTTGCAACATCAAGTCAAAGGATTCCGCTCGCGTCTTTTCGCACAGATCGGTAAGCAGAGTAATGTTGCCGCCCAGGATAGTTTGCAGCCCCGCTCCGATCGTTCCAAAGATTGAACGCGAGCGCACTACGATCCCACGCACCACACCGAGGCTACGAACCACGCGAAATCCGTCCAACTCGAATTGCGTGGTCACCATGCTGTGCGCGACCATTCGGCCCGGCGCGCTATAACTCATCCCCATTGCGTTTGTCCTTTCTCCGCCACGACAACTGCCACGAACACAGTTGCCTCTCCGCAACACGCTATTCCAATTCCGCTGCAATCACAAATTCCCGCTCGCCCACATCGTATTCGACGCGCAACAAGTTCGGTCTGCAACAAACCTGGCAATCTTCTATGTAAGACTGCCGCCGGCCAGCCGACTCATCTACCGTCGTCAAATTGCACTCCCCACAACCCGCGCACTGGAATCTGGCTTCCACCTCAATATTGTAGGACCGAAATCGCACGCCTTCGCCATGCGTGGAGCGAGAGAGCTACCCATATTTTTTATCGAGGGATCACAGCGGTATGGGGCAGGTAGATCAGAGACAACCACACGAACAGGCCAGCAAGAACGAGCGTAAGCAGGCTCCAACCGATGTAAAGCAGCGAAAATACTGCACGCATCCGATGCCCTCCATCGAATGACTTTACCAGTAGGACAATCGCTCCTACAGGTAGTACGAAGCCGGAAATGATGCCGAGTGCCACAAAGACTTCAGCCAAGCCACCTGCTGCTGCGCCGAGGCCAGTGGCTTTCTGCTCGGATATTCCCTTGAAGGCATTGACCACCCCAATAATGAGTGGAATGGACAGGGTCCAAGTGAGGATGCTCCCCCAAAGGAAAAACTTTCTCTTTCGGTCATCACCGGAGCAGCTGTCCATCTCGAGACCTGGAGATTGTCATACGGTCAGGCGCAAGTCAATGTCTAGCCGCTGTTGGTGACGTAAATTTGATTGTGTAAACGGGAGAGGGTGTAAGTTGGCTTTTTGCCTAGCAAGCGAGAAGCCGATCCTAGAAAGGAGACTTACACCCGATGGCGAAGATAATCCCAATCACGGAGCATTTCCAACATTTTCTGGCGGAGATCAAAGAAAGTTTCTGGGGCGATCTGTATGGCCAGACCAAGCTGGCGTGGAAGCAGTTTTTCGAAGCCGACTCGCAGCGGCAGCGCGACCGCTTTGCGGTGCGAGAGAGCTACCAGCGGCGGCGCAACCGGCGGCAGCCCTACCGCAACGGGTACTACCAGCGGGATTTCGTGACCCGCTTCGGCACCATCCGGCTGCGGGTGGCGCGCACCCGGGGGAAGAGTTTTCTGCCGCGCGGACTGGAACCGTTTCAGCGCCGGGCGGAGGAAGTGGCGATGCTGATCCGGGAGGCGTTTTTGCGCGGCCTCAGCACCCGGCAGACGGGGCGGGTGGTGAGCATTCTGACTGGCGAAGTGGTGAGCCCGCAGACGGTCTCGAAGTTGACTCGCAGTCTGGATCAGGCGGTGCGCCAGTTTCATCAGGCGCGGCTGAGCGACGATTACGCGTATTTATTTCTGGACGGAGTGAGCCTGCGGGTGCGGCGTCCGGCGGGGCGCAAGCGGGTGCACATGCTGGTGGCCTACGGGGTGCGCCGCGATGGCACGCGTCACTTGCTGGCTTTCATGCGCAGCCAGGGCGAGAGCCAGGCCGACTGGGAAGGCCTGCTCGGAGATCTTTACCGGCGCGGGTTGGAAGGCAAACAACTCGGCCTGATCGTCACCGATGGATGCCCGGGTTTGGCGGCGGCGATTCCGACCGTCTATCCACGGGTGCGGCATCAGCGTTGCTGGGTGCACAAGATGCGCAATATCTTAGAGCACGTGCGCAAGCGCGATTACGACGAAGTGAAGACCGGAGCGCAGGCGATTTATTTGGCCGAAAGCCGGGCCCACGCAGAGGCCGCATTTCGCCGCTTCCGGGCGCGCTGGCGGCGGGAGTACGGGCCCATGGTGCGCCGCCTGGAACGCGACTTGCCAGAGTTGCTGTCGTTCTTCGCCTTCCCCCGGCACCTGTGGCCGAAACTGCGCACCACCAACGTCATCGAGCGCTGTTTCGTGGAGGTACGCCGGCGAACCCGGCCGATGGTGTGCTTTGTGAATGTAGAAAGCGTGGACCGAATCATCTACTCCATTTTCCAGCGCTTCAATCTGGAATGGAAAACCCGCACCCTCAACCTATTTACACAAGCAGCTTGACATCACCCCGCTGTTCGGCATGCGGTTGGCGCGACTGACCGATTCCGAAAAACCTCACACTTCAGCGCTCCGTAAGCGGACCCAACGAGCAATCGCGGTTCACATTCTGTATATAAATGCCGTTGTTGCCACTACGATCATCCTCGAACGCCACCGCCGACAGGTGAGACGGAACAATGTCCGACGACAGCCGCGCCTTATCCGCAGGCAGCGAAGAAACCGGAAACTGCTGGCACACCACTTTACCTTCCCGGTTCAGCCGAGTTGCCTGGATAGTCGAAGATCCAAAGCCAACCTGATCCACCCACAACACCAGCGCCCCAGTCCCGATCTGCACATTCTGGACAAAAATCTGCTGGTCCGCTCCCAGAGCCACAACCTGCAAACCGGAATCACCCCAAGTGCGCCCGCCTGTGCCATTAAACTTCTGCCCATAGACTCCGTTGAGCACTTGATTGGAATCCTCTTCCGTCCAGAACAAAAACACCTCGTTCGTGGCTGCCCGGTAGGAGGCCGCGGGCGAAACTCTCACGTTCGTCGTATTTGTTGACGCAGCCGAGCCGTTATGAGGAAACGCCTCATGCCCATTGGCGAGAACATGCTGCGCGAAACATTGCAGCGCAGGACTGGACGTATACCAGGCAAACACCGCGCCACCCTTGCCGTCGGGCACAAAATATGGAAAGGCGCCAAACTGCAGCGACCCGCTGTCCAGAACCTTCACGTGTCCTTTGCCCCACAGAAGGTGTCCTGACGCCGAGAGCTTGTTGGCATACAAATACCGGTCGCTGCCAAAGCCATGGTCCCGCGTCCACGAAACAATCACCGATCCGTTATCCGCGGCATGTAAGTCGGCCAACCCATAGTTGTAACCAGATTCGCTCAACACAATCCCCTTACCCCATAGAGGACGCCCACTCGGATCGAGTTTCTGCAGCACCACATTACTGTTACTAGTCCAAGCCACCACAACGTCACCATCGCTGCTCCCCGCGATTTTGGGAGCCTCGTTGAATGCTGTCGAGCCCCGGGTGAGCTGCACGCCCAGCTTTCCCCAAAGAGCTTTCCCGGAAGGGCTCATCTTCGCCGCTGTCACCTGCTGGTTCGCTCCTTCGCGCGTGTCAAGGAAGGCGAGCAGAGCGTTGCCCTTGGTATCCACATCGAGGCCGTAATCCTCGGTTGAACTATTCCCCAGGTCGGCCACGCGTATGCCGTCATGCCGGAACTGCTCCACCCCGCCCGGACTCAGCCGCTGCAAATACACGTCGTAGCCAACCGGCGGCGGACTATTCGGATCGGCATCAAACCAGCTCACATACCATCCGTTACCCGAGAGCGGCCGCACCTTCGGCTGCACCTGATCATTGCCGTTGCCCCTGTTCGCCAGCGCAAGGTTCTTCGAAGGATCAGAAGACCATTGCGCCCAAGCGGACGAAGCGAGCGTTAGACCTAAGACAATCGCGACAAAGTATCGAAATCCGTATTTCATGAATTCTCCTGACCAGTTCCCTGGCGAACTCGGCCTCCAAAGCCGAAGCCTAAAGCTACGCCCCGTAGCCCGAGAGGTCAATCACACCTGCGAAGGGTGCGACAATATTTAAGACCATGCGGAAGATGGTCTGACTCTGGGGCTGCCCCAGCCTTTTGTTCTGATTGTCTACCGAAGCCCGAGGGCGTGCTCAATGAGCACCTGAACTTCTGGCCCGATAGCAGCATCGCCGGTGTTATGCAGTTCGACCACCACAGCAATTGACCTCAATTCTACTGGCCGGTCCGAAAATGAGCATCGGCGCATCGGGCAGCCGGCCCGCGACATTCGCGCAGGATCTGGCAGGAACAGGAGGACCACCCGACGATGAAGTTTCGGGCACGCATCTAGCTCTTGTAGACTCAGCCGCTTTATTGATTGTGTCGCTTGATTAGCGGGCAACCCAAATCAGCTGTGCGGTATACCATGAAGCGTGCAGCTTCCCGTCAACCCGCCGATCTTGCCAATGCTCGCCAAGCGCGTGGATGAATTACCATCCGAAGGAGATTGGGTTTTCGAGCCGAAGTGGGATGGCTTTCGCGCGCTGGTGTTCCGCGATGGTGATGAGATCCTGATTCAGAGCCGCGATGAAAAGCCGCTGAATCGGTACTTCCCCGAACTGCTCGACCCTCTACGCACTTCGTTGCCTTCCCGCTGCATCCTCGATGGAGAGATCGTCATAGTTAAGAATGACGAATTAGACTTCGACGCTCTGCAGCTTCGCCTGCATCCAGCCGCCTCGCGCGTGAATCTTCTTTCCCGCCAGACTCCAGCATCATTCGTATTCTTCGACTTGCTTTGCCTGGGAGACCGTGATCTTCGGGGCGAGCCATTCCAGGCGCGCCGTCGCGAACTGGAATCGCTAATCTCAATGGCCCCGCCGCCGATACATCTCACGCCAGCTTCCGATGATCGCAGCGTCGCGGCGGACTGGTTTCGACGTTTTGAGGGAGCAGGGCTCGACGGCGTTATCGCCAAATCGATTTCAGGAGCGTACGAGCCCAACAAACGCGTGATGCTCAAGATCAAACACGAGCGTGACTGTGACTGCGTGGTTGCAGGATTTCGTTGGCATAAGAAAGGTGAGCGCACTCTCGTCGGCTCGTTGCTGCTGGGACTGTTCGATGATGCCGGTGTTTTGCAACACGTCGGGGTGTGTGCGAGTTTCAGCACCACCAAACGCGGAGAACTTGCAGAATTCCTCGAGCCCTACCGTACGAATGCACTCGCCGCTCACCCATGGAAGCAATGGGCGGGGGAAGAAATTGAACATGGCGAGGCCAAGCGGATGCCCGGCGGCCAGAGCCGATGGAGTCAAGGCAAGGATTTATCATGGGAACCGCTGCGCCCCGAGTTGGTCGTAGAAGTCGCTTATGACCACATGCAAAGAAACCGCTTCCGTCATACGGCCCAGTTTCGTCGCTGGCGAATAGACAAAACACCAACCGACTGCACTTTTGCCCAGCTCGAAGTCGTTCCACCGCAAGAGCTGGCGGTGATTTTTTCACACGACCGCTAGGTCTAGCGACTCCTCATTCCTTCTTTCTCGTGCCTGTTTTCCTCTTCCATTCACGCCACTCACGCGTAGGATCATGGTCCGGATCTGGAGTCGCCTGCGACGGCCGAAGTTCTTCCGGCACATGACGCAGATTGACTCGGATGCGCGTCCATGTGGATGATCTGCCGCGCATGGAGTCGATCAGCACGTCGTCTACCGCAAGGAATCCTGCTATTTCGACATGTTTGTTCTTCCATCGTTCGAGTCCCGCTAGCGCGGCGGCTTTATCCGGTGAATTCGCGACCACAATGAGCGGCATCTTCTCCCGTGATTTCTTTATCGACGACCTAGCGCGAGACGGCGCGACTCGGGACGCTTCCTCCTCCATCTTGCGAAAGTGCGGTGGCCACGGTGCATCGCCGAGACCGTCGGCTTTGTCTTTCTCCGCGAGTTCGAGCAACTTTTCCAGTGAACCAGGCGCAGCATCCATTCCGGCATGAGGGTCACCCAACTTTGCGAAGCGCTCCGGAACTGTTAAGACCGTGAAATCGGCGGGCTCGCAGTCCGGCACCTCGTTCCACGAGAGAGGCGCCGACACTCGCGCGTCGGGAAGTGGACGCACCGAATACGCAGAGCACGTGGTCCGGTCCTTTGCATTCTGGTTGTAATCGAGGAACACGCCATGACGCTCCTCTTTCCACCATTTCGAACTCGCCAGATTGGGCACACGCCGCTCTATCGCACGCGACAATGCGACGGCGGCGCGGCGGACCTCAGTAAAAGTCCAACGCGGTTCGATTCGCACATTCACGTGCATGCCGCGCGAACCGCTGGTCTTGGGCCATCCCCGAAGGCCGACCTCAGCGAGAAAGCTCTGAACTTCGAGAGCGACCCGGCGTACATCGGACCAACCCACGCCTGGAATCGGGTCGAGATCGACGCGCAGTTCGTCGGGATGATCGAGATCATTCGAGCGCACCGGATGCGGATGTAGCTCGATACAACCGAGATTGACAATCCAGGCAAGGCCAGCCGCATCATCGACTACGATCTCTTCCGCTGTTCGCCCCGAAGGAAATGAAAGCGTGACCGTCCGGAGCCATGAGGGCCTTTGTGCAGGCGCACGTTTCTGGTAAAACGCTTCTCCTTCAGCCCCATTCACGAACCGTTTTAGAACAACCGGACGATCCTGAATCCCAGCAAGCGCGCCCGGCGCAATAGACAGGTAGTAGCGAACCAGATCCAGTTTCGAGATTTGGGCCTGCGATGAAAAGTACACCTTGTCGGGATGCGTTATCTGGACTTCGCGTCCATCGATGGAGAGCACCTCACTGGCTGCTTGTTTCGCCACCTAAACAGGCTACCACCGCGACGGCCCTTATTTGGATCCGGTAAAGTCTGCTGCCCCGCGAGGATGAGAAATCAACGTGTTGAGGCGTCCGGAAGTTGATTTATCGGCACCAGCCTTGTAGGGTCGTCAGCAGTCCCGAATGAACGTCTATCTGATTGACGGAACTTACGAGTTGTTCCGGCACTACTACGCGCTGCCCTCTGCACGGGATGAGCACGGCATGGAGGTCGCGGCAGTCCGAGGCGTCCTCGCCTCGATGCTGGGCATGATCAAAGGCGGCGCCACGCACATCGCGGTTGCGACCGACCACGTGATCGAGTCTTTTCGCAACAGCTTATGGCCAGGCTACAAGACGAGCGAAGGCGTCGAACCCGACCTGCTGGCACAGTTTCCACTGCTCGAAGACATCCTTACAGCGGCGGGTATTGTGGTCTGGCCGATGGTGGAATTTGAAGCGGACGACGCGCTCGCTGCTGGGGCGGCTGCGGCCGCTCAAGACGAACGTGTCGAACGCGTGATCATCTGCACCCCGGACAAGGATCTTGCCCAATGCGTGCGCGGCACACGCATCGTCCAACTGAATCGCCGGACGCGAGTCACGTTGGACGAGGCTGGCGTGGTCCAGAAGTTTGGCGTTTCGCCGGCATCTATCCCCGACTATCTGGCGCTGGTGGGCGATGCAGCGGACGGCTATCCGGGACTGAAGGGCTGGGGTGCGAAGTCTTCTGCTGCCGTCCTTGCCAAGTTTGTCCACCTCGAATCCATCCCTTTGGACCATCGAGAGTGGCACGTGAACGCCTCCAACGCGAGTGCCCTCGCAGACACTCTTTGCCGCGAGCGGGCCCGCGCGCTGCTCTTCCGCACGCTCGCCACGCTCCAGACCGACATCGCGCTATTCGACGACGTGGACCAGTTACGATGGAACGGCCCCACGCCCGGCTTCGCCGAACTCGGAGCACGATTGGACGCCGCCGTTACCGAGGGCAGGCGTCCTTGATCTCACCCGCTCCACGGTCACCCGTTAAAGCAGGTGGTTCTGAGTTCAACAGGCTCGCGTGCGCGAACCAAGTTCGCGGCGTCTTCGTGCCCTGCTTTTTCTGATAGACCCCATGAGAAGTTTGAATTGGCTTTCCACGAGGCCTTACCTCAGTCTCGTATGAGGTGGGGCACGCTGTGTTCTTCCAAGAGTGGGGAACTAACCGATTTTCTACGGATTAGAAATGAATCCAAAGGATGCAATTCCCTATGTTTAAAACAGCACGACAAAGTCACTCCAGTAACCCGGCGGGGACGGGTGCCAGGTCTGGGATTGCGCATCACCGAAGCCATCGCGCCCTGCGTGTTCATACCGCTCTCCCTCGTGGGAACCAACTCCAATCAGTTAAGCACAGTGCCTTCGATCCGCCTTCGCGGGAGCCCAATTACAAACAGTTCGCGGTCACGGTCGAGCATGCGAAGGGAGACGAACAGCGGTGAAGAAACTGGTGGTGGTGGGCAACGGGATGGCGGGCGTGGCTTGCGTGGAGCAGATTCTGCGCCACAAGCCGAAGTTCGAGATCACGATTTTCGGCGACGAAACTCACGTCAACTACAACCGCATCATGCTGTCGTCCGTGTTGGCCGGTGAGAAGTCGCTCGATGACATCGTTCTTAATGGGCTCGACTGGTATCAACAGAACGGCATTGATCTGAGACTCGGCATCCGGATTGTGGACGTGGACCCGGCAGCAAAAGCGGTCACGGGCAACGACGGCAGCGTTACTTCTTTCGACAAGCTGCTGCTGGCCACCGGCAGCCTGCCTATCATTCCGTCCATCGAGGATGTAAAGAAGGACGGCGTCTTCGTGTTCCGTAACCTTGATGACACTCGCGCGTTACTGGAACGCTCTCGCCCAGGACTCAAAGCAGTCGTGATCGGGGGCGGTCTGCTGGGTCTTGAAGCTGCGCGCGGACTCCAGGTACAGGGCTGCGAGGTGACGGTCGTCCATTTGATGGACACATTGATGGAGCGGCAGTTGGACGAGACCGGAGCTAATTACCTCGCGACTAAGATGAATCGGCTGGGAGTAACGGTGCTTTTGGGTCTCTCCACTACGGCGATCCTCGGTAACGGCAAGGTGGAAGGCGTTCAATTCAAGGGCGGCGGCAGCATTCCTGCGGATTTGGTTGTGGTTGCTGCAGGCATCAGTCCGAGCGTGGACCTTGGTCACAAAGCGGGTCTCCAAATCAAGCGCGGCATCGTGGTGAACGATTACATGGAAACCTCGCATCCCGACATTTTTGCGGTCGGGGAGTGCGTGCAGCACAACGGTGTCTGCTACGGTCTGATCGCGCCGCTGCTGGAGCAGGGTAAGGTATTGGCCGCTACCATCACCGGCAACAAGGGTCCCACATATCAGGGATCTATACTGGCGTCCAAGCTAAAGATCATGGGCGTGGATGTTTTTTCCGCCGGAGAGATCAATGACAAGGTGGACGGCTCAGAAGTAATCCGTTATGAGGATCCCTCGCTCGGTATCTACAAGAAACTTACGCTCAAAGACAACAAATTGACGGGCGTCATCATGGTGGGTGAAACGTCCGACAGCCACCGCTACATGGAGTGGTTGCGCGGGGGCACGGATCTGACGAAGCTGCGGCGGCAGCTCTTGTTCCCCGAGCCGGGTGAAGATGCCGGCCTCGATGCGGCCCAGATGTCAGACAACGAAACCGTCTGCGGCTGCATGGGTGTCACCAAGGCCATCATCATCCACGCCATCCACGAAAAAGGCGTAAACACGCTGGCGCAACTCAAGGAATGCACACGGGCCTCCACCGGTTGCGGGAGCTGTACCGGACTATGCCAGCAACTGCTTAAGGCGGTCGTTCCGGAGTTCGAAGAAGAAGGTAAGAAGACGCTGTGCAGATGCATTCCGTTTCCCGAGGACAGTCTCCGCGAAATCCTGCGCAGCCAGCAACTGAAGTCCGTGCAAGAGGTGCTGGAGATCTACGGCAATGGAATCGGCTGCGAGATATGCAAACCGGCCTTGAGCTACATGCTGGACATGCTCTGGTGTGGCGACCACGAGGAAGACCGCTCAGCGCGATTCATCAACGACCGTGTCCACGCGAACATACAGAAAGATGGCACGTTCTCAGTAGTTCCCCGCATCCGAGGCGGTGTCACCTCGCCGGATGAGTTGCGGCGCATTGCCGACGTCGCCGACAAATACAAGGTGCGGATGCTTAAGATCACGGGTAGCCAGCGCATTGATCTGCTGGGGGTGAAGAAGGAGGACCTGCCAAAAATCTGGGCGGACCTTGGAATGCCTTCCGGCCAAGCATACACAAAGGGCGTGCGTATGGTGAAGACGTGCGTCGGCACGGATTTTTGCCGCTTTGGTGTTCAGGACTCGACGGCCGCGGGCATCGAAATGGAGCGCAGGCTCGAGAATCTTTTCACACCGCACAAGCTGAAGATGGGCGCAGTGGGTTGTCCCCGAAATTGCGCGGAAGCGACCGTGAAGGACATCGGTCTGGTAGGTCAGGAAGGCAGTTGGCAGGTTGTTGTGGGCGGCGCGGCGGGCAAGAAAGTGCGTAAAGCGGACTTGCTGATCACGGCCGAAACCACCGAGCAGGCACTCGACCATGCCGCATTGTTCTTCCAGTACTACCGTGAAAACGCGAATTATCTGGAGCGTACTTATGACTTTGTGGAGCGCCTCGGCATCGAGAAGGTTCGCAAAGAGACCGTGTATGCCACGGACGCAGTGAAGAACGGTTTGCGCGACCGATTGCGCAAATCCAAAGCGCGCTCACAAGACGCCTGGCTCGAACGGGAAAAGCCAAATCATCCCACTCAGTTCGTGCAGATCAGACCGCTGGAAGAGGTGTTCGCATGAAGGTTGAGAAAACGTGGGTCAGGATTACGCCTCCCGAGAACATACCGCTACGCGAGGGCCGGGCGGTGATAGCCGGCGGCCGCGAGATCGCGATCTTCAACCTGGGCGACCGTTTTCTGGCGGTCGGGAACCGATGTCCGCACCGAAGCGGGCCCTTGGCCGATGGCATCGTCTCCGGCGATACTGTCGTCTGCCCACTGCACGCGTGGAAGTTCAGCCTCGAAACCGGCAAGGGTGTCAGCAGCGCCAGCGCGTCAAGCTGCGTTGAAACGTTCTGCACACGCGTCGAGCACGGCATTGTTTTGCTTGAACTGCCGGTGGAATCCGCAATGGACAAAGAACTGCCTGCGGCGTGCTTCGAGCACGGCGAGGCGGGCAACTGGGGCCAATCAAGCTCCACGGCAGGCAATTAGTTGGAAACATGCGCAGAGATAGCGCGGTCTGGCTATAACAGCAGAGGGAAGGACATAGGCATGGACTACGTAACTCCGAAAGAGCTCATACAGGAGACCATACTCTCCGCCAAGAAGAAATCCGCACTGAGTATCGGCGACATGATGATCCGGGGCACACTGTCTGGGGTGTTCCTCGCTTTTGCCACATCGTTGGCGGTGGTAGTGACGGCGCAAGGAATGCCTCCCATCGTGGGCGCAATTCTGTTCCCAGTCGGATTCGTCATGCTGGCCCTGTTAGGTCTGGAGCTGGCCACGGGCAATTTTGCTCTGCTGCCCGCAGGTATGGCGGCCGGAGAAGTGTCGTTCACGAAGCTCCTGCGAAACTGGGGATGGGTGTATTTCGGAAACCTGGTGGGCAGCGTTTTCTACGCCTTCCTCTTCTACCTGACAGTAACGAACTTCGGCGCGACCAGCAGTGGGACAGTTGGGGACCTGTTGAAGGCGGCCGCACAGAAGAAAACACTGGCTTACATGACACTCCGTTCCAGCGGCTGGGCGACGGCGCTCGTCAAGGGCATACTGTGCAACTGGATGGTCACAATCGGCGCAGTTCTCGCCCTGGTTTCCCGTTCCACCGTAGGGAAAGTGGTGGCCATGTGGCTGCCCATCATGACTTTTTTCGCGCAAGGCTTTGAGCACTCGATCGTCAACATGTTCGTCGTCCCCGCGGGAATGATGTTCGGTGCTCCAGTTTCCATCGGTCAGTGGCTGCTCTGGAACCAGATCCCGGTCACCATCGGGAACATTGTCTCGGGAGCGTTCTTCACAGGGTTGGCGTTGTATGCCACATACCATGTGAAACCGAATCTTTCGTCAACAACAGAAATGGCGGCCCATGGTCAAACGGAAGGTGACGTGGTATTCGCGCAGGCAACTGGTGCCACGCAGTGACAGAAAGGCTGTCCTAAATTTCCGCTGACTGAGGCCTATGTCGAACGCTAACTTCAATGGTCTGCGTGTGCTGGCCCTCGAAAGCCGCCGCGCCCGGGAGATCGCCCAGCTCATCACATATTGCGGCGGCGACCCGGTCGTGGCCCCGTCGCTGAGAGAGGTCGCCCTGGAATCGAACCATGAAGCCCTTGAATTTGTCCATAAATTGAGGGGCGGCCATATAGACATTGTCATTTTCATGACTGGTGCAGGAGTGCGAGCACTAGCGCGGGCGGTCGAGAGTACCTGTCCGCAGTCCCAACTCGCCACCTTGCTAAACGAAGTTACGATCGTCGCACGCGGTCCCAAGCCGGGTGCTGCCCTCAGAGAGATGGCGGTTCGGGTTAGCCTGTCGGTTCCAGAGCCAAATACGTGGCGTGATCTACTCCGCATGCTGGACGAAAAGAAAGACATATTTCCGTTGCAGGGATGCCGCGTGGCCGTTCAGGAATACGGCGTCTCCAATCCAGAATTGTTAGCAGGCCTGGAACAGCGTGGTGCACGAGTGTTCCCCGTCTGTGTTTACGAGTGGGCTCTGCCGGAAGATACCGGGCCTCTGCAAGCAGCGGTCACATCGATCATTCGCGGCGAGGTCCACGTGATGCTCGTCGCTTCATCAATCCAGATACGTCATTTATTCCAGATCGCCGAAAGCATGGCATGCGCAAGTGCATTGCATGACGCGCTGGCCCAGGTTGTCATTGCCTCGATCGGACCGTTGACATCGGAGGAACTACGCAGCCGCGGCCTTAATGTGGACATGGAATGTGCCCACCCGAAAATGGGATTTCTGGTGCAGGAAGCGGCAGAAAAGAGCGGTCAAATTCTCCAACAGAAAAGGGGGCGAAGACAGCCAGAGAATGATTGTCTGTCGCCAAGGTCTGCATGCGAGCGGTCTGGAAGAACCGGCTATGAACAATGACACGATCTATCCACTGTTCCTGAATCTGCGCGGACGAAGTTGCGTGGTGATCGGCGGCAACGAGATGGCTGAAGCTAAAATCCGAAAACTGCTCGGAACCGGCGCCCAGGTCAAAGTCATTGCTCCCAAGGTAACAGATGCTATTGCCGCATGGGCAGGTACAGGACGCGTGCAATGGGAGAATCGATTTTACGAAATCGGAGACCTGCACGATGCGTTCCTGGTAGTCACGGTCGCGGGCGGTTCCACCAACGCCAAAGTCTACGCAGAGGCGGAGGCGAGGAAGACACTCTGCAACGCGGTCGACGATGTCGAGCACTGCAATTGCTATGCCGCCTCGGTAGTGCGCCGGGGTCCGCTGCAACTTGCAATCTCCACCGCAGGGAACAGTCCGGCCCTGGCGCAACGACTCCGATTAGAACTGGAACAGCAATTCGGGCCGGAATATTCCTCCTGGGTAAAGAAACTGGGCGAACTGCGCCGCCGTCTGTTTACGGAGCCGGACCTCGATCCAGACACTCGGCGAAGGATGCTGCATGACCAGGCAAGCGCGGCGGCCTTCGAATCGTTTCGGAATCTGCGAAGCAAAGGCTTGGAACATCATGCAAAGACATGCGGGCGATCACCTGATATTCCCATGGCAACGGAGGTGCCGGTGAAATGAAGGGCAAAGTCTATCTCGTCGGCGCCGGTCCCGGCGATCCCGACCTCTTGACCCTCCGCGCATTGCGCGCGCTTCGCCAAGCCGACGTTGTGCTCCACGATGCGCTCGTTTCCCCCCAGATTCTGGAACTCATCCCCAGCAGAGTAATGGTTGTAAATGTGGGCAAGCGATGTGGGAGCAAACTTATCACTCAGGAACAGATCAATGCCATGCTCGTAAGCTTCTCCGCCGTGGGAAACCGTGTAGTGCGACTCAAGGCTGGGGATCCCCTTATTTTCGGCCGAGCAGGGGAAGAGATTGAGCATCTGCGACGGGCGGGAATCGAATCCGAAGTCGTACCTGGAGTCACGGCTGCGCTCGGAGCTGCGGCCATTGCCCAAGTTTCACTAACTGACAGGCGTATGGCTTCGCGGGTTGTGTTCGTCAGTGCTCATCGTGTTCCCGGCGTTCCCGAACCGGACTGGAGTAGCCTCGCAGCCCCAGATACAACCATCGTCGTGTACATGCCCGGAACACATTATCAGGGGCTAGCGGCTCGGCTTCGCCGTGCAGGATTGCGCCGCGACACGCCTTGCTTGGTGGTTACCAAGGCATCGAGTGCGGAGCAGCAGCTTCATCTCACCACGATCGAACAGTTGCACAACATGCCGCTGCTCCCCTCTCCTTCGCTGCTGATCGTGGGTAAGGTTGCGGCTCTGGCGGTTCTCGAAGTCCCCGCCAACGGCGACCTTCGGCAGGAGCTAGTGGCCACTCAAGGTGATGCTGAAACCGCCAGCACGCTTGCCGCGTTCAAGTTCTTTAATCAGATGTAGGCTGAGGAAGATCACGGCCTCAGAAAGCCTATCAGTAGACGATGAATCGCTAAGGGGTCGCCATTGCTTACACCCTCGCGATTGCGCCCGAATGACGGGCTGCTCTTACCTAATCCGGTAAGCTAAGCTTTTCCCGACCATCCGGCTATAGTCACTCGGGGAGCGGACCCGACTCGAGTTTGCCCGCTATTTTCTCTGGTAGCTCACCTGTCCGTTTACCAGCACAGCCAGCACGTGGCTGGTGTACTCGAAGGGATCGCCATCGAAAAGCGCTATGTCCGCGTCCTTGCCAGGAGCGAGCGAACCGACGCGATCATCGATATCAAGAATCTTTGCGGCACTGGCCGTCACCGTGCGCAGAGTCTCCTCCATGCCAAGTCCATTGGCAGCCGCAATACCGGCTTCGAAGAGCAGAATGCGGTTTTTCGGAACGTAGCTTTCGTAGCCAGTCATCAGCGCAATCGGAATTCCCGCTCGCTTGAGAATCGCCGGATTCTCGAAAGTCGCATTAGCCGTTTGCAGCGACTCAAATCGCTGCATGACTGGACCGAGTAAGCACGGAACACCGGCGCGATGAATCGCATCGGCAATAAGGTAGCCCTCAGTCACCGAAGCCAGAAAGTAATGGAGATGAAACTCGTTGCCCAGACGGATTGCCGTGTCAATATCGTCCGCGCGGTACGCGTTGAAGATCGCCGGCATCTTCCCATCCACGACGGGAACCAGGGCCTCCAGCTTCATATCACGCGAAGGCTGCTTGGAAATGTCAGAGCCGTCTTTCTTCCACTTGTCCCATTTCTCTTCGTAGGCCTTCGCATCCGAGAGCGCATGCCGGATGATTTCCGCAGTCTTCATGCGCGTGCTCGGCGCCTTTTCCTTTTTTCCATAGGTGACTTTGGGAGTGTCGCCGAGGTTAAAGACCATGGCGGATTCCTGGCGAATTACCAGTTGCTCTACCGTCGCAGGCGCAAAACCAGTACCAGCAGTCTTGAAAATGCCGGCACGACCAGCGATGGGATTGCGCGGACCCGGCGCCGATTGCACCGTAGTGACGCCATACTGATTCAAAACTTTCAAAAGCCGTTCGTTGGGATTAAAGCTGTCAAGGGTGCGCACATCCGCCGTGTTGGGATCGGTAGCCTCGTCCTGATCCTGATCCGCCGTAACGTTGTAGGCACCGGAAATCCCCGCAGTCGTGTCGGCGTCAATCAACCCAGGCGTGACGAAGCTGGCCTTCAACACTGTGTATCCATCGGGCGGTTGTTGGTGCGGACCGGGGCGCACTGCTTCGATCTTTCCGTCGCGGATCAACACCACGCCCGGGCCGCCTTGCGTTCCGTCCGCCATGGTGTAGAGGTGATCAGCAAGCACCGCGATGTTCTGCGCCACTAAGGTGGCTGCGGAGGCCGCGCAAATCAGCAGTATGAGGCAGCGAAGCGTGCGCATTAATTCCCTCCTCGTGCTGAGGTAGGAAAGCGATCGGTGACGCTGAACCCACCGGTTGCATAGCGCAGGTCTTGCGGATTGCTGCGATCGAAAACTTTCCGCCCCTCGATCCAGGTCTCGAGCACGTGCGTATAAACGCTAAAAGGTGGCCCACTCAATACGATGAAATCGGCATCTTTACCGGCCTCAAGCGTCCCGATGCGATCCCCCAAGTCGAGCATCTCCGCGGGATAGATAGTCAATCCCTTCAACGCCGCTTCTTCGCTCATGCCCCCGCGCACGGCCAGCGCAGCTTCGCGGATGATCAGCCGGGAGCTCGTGATGGGATCGTCGGTGTTGAGTGCGACTTTGACCCCGGCCTTTTCGAGCGCTCCCGGACAGCTGAGGTCAAGATTAATCGCCTCGTATTTTCCTCCCGGAGAATCCACGATGGTAAAACTCACCGGGATGTGCCGTTTCGCAAGTTCCTCCGCTACCAGGCAGGATTCGGTTCCATGGTGCACCACCAGACGATAATGGAATTCCTCCGATAAGCGAATCGCGGTCATGATGTCATCCGCCCGGTGAGTGTGGTTGTGAACCACGCGCTTGCCCTCGAGAACCTCGACCACCGGCTCGAGGTCGAGATCACGCTCCGGCTGTTTCGCGGTCTTGTCACCGGCCGTGACAGCTTTGTTGTAGGCATCCCATTTCGCTTTGTACTGCGTGGCCTTTTCGTAGATTCCCCGGGCCAATGCAGCTTCCTCCATACGCGTCATAGGAGCCTTGTCCTTCGCGCCGTAGTGCTTTGGGTTTTCGCCGTTCGCCATTTTCATCCCGCCAATGGTTCCCGGGATCAGCATCTGCTCAATCGTGTTCCCGCGCAGCTTGACATAAGCCGTTTGTCCTCCCATCACGTTTCCGCTGCCCGGCATAATGTTCGCGGTAGTAACGCCTCCGGCAGTGGCCATGCGGATATTCGGGTCAGCGGGATCAATGGCATCAAGGGCGCGTAGCCCGGGTTCGATCGGGCCGGTCGACTCATTAGCGTCGCCTGAGTCCTCGGCCAGCGGGTTCGCGATAATACCGATGTGAGAGTGCGAGTCCACGATACCAGGCATGACCACCTTGCCGGCAGCGTCCTCAACCGTAGCGCCACGGGGAATCTTTACCTTGCCTTCCTCACCCACAGCCACGATTTTCCCGTTGTCGACGACTAGCACCCCGTGCTCGACCGGGGGCCCGCTGATGGGATACACCTTTGCCCCACGAATCACCAGCGTTGCTTGACCCGCGGCGGGTTGCGCACGGAATGCAATACCGGCGCACAGAAGTGCGCACAGGCAGAGGCTTGATTTGCCGGTCTCAACAGTTCTGAATCGCATGCCGCCTCCAGAAATGTGAAGCAGGACACTATAACACTGGTTTCTGCGGGATGAGCTTGTGTGTAAAGCAGTGTGTGCGCAAAAGCACTTGACAGCATTATACCTTGCATTACATAGTATGTATGTGATTGCTCACCCGGTCGAAACCACTGCACCCCTCAGCCCAATGGATAAGTGGGAAGTGCAACTTCGCAAGGGGTGTCTGGAACTTGCCATTCTGGCGAGCTTGTGGCCGGGGCGATTGTACGGACTGGAAATTTTGCGCTTGCTCGAACAGGATTCGGATCTGGTGATCACCGAAGGGACGGTGTATCCACTGCTAAGCCGTCTGAAGGCAGAAGGTCTGCTCGATTCCGAGTGGGTGGAGGCGGAGGCGGGACATCCGAGGAAATACTACCGGTTGACGCCGGCAGGACGACGCCGCGTCACCGCGATGGGCCGGATCTGGTCGCGCTTTTCGGCCAGCCTCAACCAATTGCTGAGCCGCGTACTCAAAGAGGAGAAATAAATGCTGCAGCCAAACGATCCCGCGCAAAAAATCGAACTGTACCTCAAACAAGTGCGTTCCGGGTTGCGTGATCGGCCCGAGCCTCAGGTCGCGGATATTCTGCAGGAGCTGCGCAGCCACATAATGGAGCGGGCGCAAACGGGCGGCTCGCTCTCAGACTCCGCCACCCACGAGGCATTGCGTTCGCTCGGTGGCCCCGCCGAGGTGGCTTCGCTTTACGTGGCCGAGAATGTCATGGCCCGGGCCGAACGCAGCCGCACTCCCTGGACGGTTCTGCACGGCGTTTTCTACTGGGCAATGCTTAGCCTGAAAGGGTTCGTGGTGCTCACGTTCTGCCTCATCGGCTACATGTTTGGCGCGGCGTTCTTCATTGCTGCGCTGGCCAAACCGTTTAATCCGCACGCCGTCGGCCTGTGGATGATCGGCCCTGACTCCTATTCGCTCGCCATCGGAATGACGGACTCCGCGCGTCACGGGCGCGAACTGCTTGGCTGGTCCTTAATCCCCCTTGGCTGTTCCCTCGGCGGAGGGACGATTCTGCTGACCACTCATTTCGGCCTCTGGTGTATTCGAAGATTTCGGCGGGCACGAGTGACGCTGGGATTGGGAGCCGGGTTATGAATGATGGTTCACGCCAAGCTGTTAAGACCGTAGTCCCAGATACGCGGCCGTCAGACGCAATGCGGCCAGCCGCGAACTGGCGGCAGAGCAAGTGGATGGCGCTCGGGGAATTTGGCATTGTTGCCCTAATTTTTCTCGCCGACCGCTGGCATTTGATTTATTTCAGCAAGACCCCGTACTTGTTTCTGTTGGGATGGATCTCGCTGCGGTTGCGCAGGGCTGGATGGCGGAGTGTCGGATTCGCACGCTATCGGAATTGGACGATCACTTTGGCTATAGGTATTGCGGCCGGCGTCCTGATGGAAACGTTTCAGCTGCTGGCTACCCAACCGCTCTTAGTCCGGCTTACCGGCAAGCAGCCAGATTTGCACAACTTTCGAATGCTAACGGGAAACCTCAAATGGGCGCTACTGGGCTTTTCCTTCAGCTGGACCTTCGCGGCCTTCGGAGAGGAAATGGTATGGCGCGGCTACCTGATGAACCGGGTTGCCGACCTGGGCAATCGCACCCGCCGGGCATGGATCTGCAGTTTAGTCGCAGTCAGCATCGTGTTTGGCATGGCGCACGCGGGCCAAGGGATTACCGGCGTAGTCGAAGAAGGTATCGCGGGCGTGTTCCTGGGAGGGATGTATCTGTGCACACGCCGCAACCTGGCGGTTCCCATCATCGCCCACGGAGTTGCCGACACTATCGATATGGTGCTGATCTTCCTCGGTAAATATCCGGGCATGTAACCGCCAATCCGCGCGCGGCGGAAAAAGCTCGACTCATTACAACTCCTCTCTAAAGATAAAGAGGGCAGCAACCTTGCTGCCCTCTTTTTAACTGCTTCAACGATTCTCTACGGTTCGGGGACCTGGGCGAAGTCCACGCTCTGCACGGGTTCTCCGCCAATCTTATGCCGGCCGTCGGTCCAGGTGACATAGGCAGTTCCAGTACCGGACGAGTCCGCTGCGCTCAGGGCGGTGTTGTAATCGTAATCTCCCGCGTAGCATTCCTGAACTCCGGGATCGCCCTGCTCTGGCTGAGTGATGATGCCAGTGCTGATGGTGATGTCAGATCCCCAGCTAGCGCCGTTGGTCTTCGACTGACGGCCCACGCGCTCGTAGTTACATCCTGGATCTCCGACGCTGGTGCAGGCGCTCGTGGCCTTGCGACGATCATACCAGGAGGCGGTGATGTTGCCATCCGAGGTAGCGGATAGCGAAGGCATCCACTGCTCTTTGAATGTGCCGTCCTTGTCGGTGTTGAGCTTGACGGCCTTCGACCAAGTCTTGCCGTTGTTGGTGGAACGTTGATAAAAGATGTCTCCGGTGTCGTTGCCCGTTCCATGCCCGGCGTAGACATAGTGGACGACGCCGTCTGGGCCAACTGCTGGTTCACCCCACCCCATGTGCCGGATGATGGGATTGACCTGCCAGAAGTAGGAGTTAGTCGCGCAGGCAGAATCTCCAGGGGGGCTGAATCGTGGACCCATGATGACTTTCGTCCAGGCGGCTCCGCCATTTGTTGAGATGAACATGACGTTCTGGCGAGTAGCGTTCCCGCCTCCGCCCTCATCCATGCTGGCCAGGAACACGGTGCTGTCCTTGCCCCCAACTAGCGTGGAGCCTCGGGGCGAGCCCGTGATCTGCACATCGCGCATGAAGGTCCCGGTAGCGCTTACTACGACCGGGCCAGTCCATGTTATGCCGTCGTCGGAGTAGACCACGTCAAGAGCGCCGCCGTTGTTGAAGTCGTTAAAAGAGATATACATGCGCCCATAGGTTGCGCTGGTCACATTGTTGTCCGCCCACATCGATGGCCGGTCGTCGGCGCTGTTGTTGCTGGGGCAGGATCCAGTGGTCCAAGTCTTGCCATTAGTAGAGGTCCACAAACCGATGCCCTGACCACCGCACCCGGTCGCCAAGTCGCCAGCGAAGAACTTGCCTAACTTGGAGTTGAAAACGACGAGCGGGTCGCCAAAGTTTTCGCCGTGACCATTGGCAAAAGGCGCGGGCTGTATTTCTGTGAAGGTCGCCCCGCCGTTGGCGGAGTAGGATGTACCCGAATAGTTTGCCGCGGCGTCGTAGTTGGCGTTATAGTTGACCACGACGGTCTTGCCTTTATTCTTGGTGCTGCCGGCCACCATGCTTTCGCTTCCGCACACGGAGGTAGAGGTGGAACAATCTGATCCGTTGCTAACACGGATGTTGGGTGGAGCGGGCGATTTAGTGGCTACACGAGCTGATGGCTGTCCCCCTCGCACGATCCCGCACTCAATCAGAATTCGACCCGCTCCCAGGTTGTCTTCCATTAAGAGGTGCGAAACGTCGATCTTCGAGCAGTCGACCCCCAGCGAAGTCATTTGGGCGCTGGCCAGCGACGGCTGAAGAACACACGCCGCCAGTAACAGGACTGGAAGCGCAAAATAACAGAGGCTTTTACTTCTGTCGTTCATCTTCATTGTTGCTTTCCCCCTTTTTTGCTGATTTTTGAGGTTCTGATAGTGGGTTGGTATCACGCCGCTGCGCGCCCGGGACAGGAGCCACCGCTGTCCCAAAATACTGTTCGTCCAGCCAAATACCGGTTTTCTTTTTCAGATCATCCAAGAGCGCTTCCATCTTCTGCCCTTGCAATTCCTTTTCGATTTGCGAAGACACCTGCCCGAGTTGTTGACGATCACGCTTGACCAACTGAACGAGAAGAAGGCGCGCTGGGGTGTCTTCAACCTCGCCCCACTCGCCCTCCTTGAGTGAAAACACCGCCTTCTCCATTGCCGGCGGCAGCTCTCCGCGCGGAAAGGAGAGCGGTTTGGGGTCAAGCATGCCGTCGCCGGACTTCATGAGTTCGTTTGAGAGTTGCGCCACGCTGGTTCCGGCGGCATTGGCCTGACGAATCTGGTCAGCGCGGGCTTTAGCAGCCGCCGGACTCAAAACCGGAGCAGTCATGACGTTGCCTCGCTGCTTCCAGATGAACAGCCGGCGAATTTGCACCTCGTCATAGTCAGCCAGGTTGGCGGAATAATATTGGCTGACTTCTTCGAAGGTGGGCTGGGCCTGACGCATCAGGCTGGCGAATTCAGCGTCAGACAGCACCTGCAAGCGAGCCACGGCCAACTGGCGCCGAACCTCAGGCGAAGCTTCCAGGTGATTGGCAACCGCCTGCTGGGACAGCATGAGCACCGATGCGTAGTCGTCGCCGAGGCGTCTACGATCCTTCTCAGTGGCGCCTTCGCCCGCGTCGGCGTCTTGCGGCTCTATATCTCTGATCCGGGACTCAAATTCGCCCTGCGTGACCTGCACATCCCCCACTTTGAGTACCACTCGCTCGTTTGCAGGGGAAACTTTTTGTGTTGACGCGGAGGATAAGTCGGTAGATGACTGGGCAGCGCTTGGGGGGACCCATTCCTGACCGAGAGCTAGAACCGTAACCAGGCACGTCAATATAAGGCAAGCAGTTGTCCGCACTCTAATTGAGTCCACTTAGCTTCCTGAACGCTTGGCCAACCTTCACACGTCGGAACTTTCGATTTGCCGCCGCAGGATACCCAGGTTATAGCCAACAGGCTCAGCACTAATCGGACCCGGTTGGAGCGAAAACGATGCCCGGTAGTAGAGCGTCCGAACTTTAGTTCATAAAGATGACGGCTGTCAATATGCAAAACTTTTGCACAGTGGGTCAGTTTGGCTCTTCTTCTAAGGGGCGTCATTCCGAAGCCCCGCGCTTTCACCAGCGGGGCGAGGAATCTCGCGCGTACCATTTCAAACCGGCCCACTACCAACTTTTACACAGCGTGGACAGAACGTTAGCGCCATGTCCTTCCATGAGAATGCCGGTCCGCGTCAAGTAGATTTTGATTTGTCTTTCCTAAAATCTCCCTTTCCTTCATGACGGGAGGGTGTTCAGAGCGGCCCGGAGCGGTCAAGGGCGCGTTCTTTGCGGCGTCAGCGAACCCTTGACGGCGAGGACCGCTCGGTCACCATTCCGTCAGGAAGGAAAGGGACAGTCGCTCGCGATTTTTGGTCTTGCTTGCGTTGTTCCTCCGCGCCCAAACCAACCCTGTCGCCACCCTTCCATCCGCACTCTTCGTGAGCGATCGGCGCTCGGTGCAAGTTGGGTGTTCTCGTTTCAGCCGGCGCTGCCACCTGTTAGTCGACCTCTCTTCCATCTCACGATGGAAGTTGGGCCAGGCCATAGACGCAGTCACCGGAACTCGGCGCTGGGGCGCGGTGTTTCCACTCGATGAATCTTAAACTATGCGGCTGCCGGCAATGGCATCGCTCGGCTGTTGCGCAGCGGTTCGTAGGCCTCTCCGCTCACCCACAAGCGATGCAGCAGGACAGCTAGCTTTCGTGCGGTCGCGATCACCGCTCGTTTCTTCCCATTCTTCCCGCCACGCTCGGCCAGCTTCAGCCCCCAGCGCCGCAGATCGCTGTCCGCTCCAAACGGCCCCAGAATGTGGTGCGCACCCTGCACCAGCAACGTTCGTAAATACGGATCGCCTTCCTTGCTGATGTGCAGCTGCGGCTCACTCTGCCCCGAGTTCCGCCGTCCCGGCTGCAACCCCACATAGCAGCCCACGTCCCGGCTCTTGCGAAAACGCTGCGCATCTTCCAGCGTCAGCAGGTAAGTCAGCGCGATCAGCGTTCCGACTCCCTTCACCTGTTTCAGCCGCGCCACTTGCGGATAACTTTCCCTGGCGATCTTCTCGATCTGCTGGTTGTATTCGTAAATCCGCTCGCTCAGCGATTCGATGGCGGCCAGCAACGGTTCCAGCGCCGCTTGCAGTTCCGGGCTCAGACTCTGCGCTTTCTCGACATTCATATTGCGTGGACTGCAGCCCCGCAGCCGTTCCCCGTAAGACTTCGTCAGTCCCCGCGCCGTGTTGATCAACGACGTCCGTGCCCGCACCAATCCGGCTCGCGCTCGAATCACCATCAGATGGGCTTGCGCCTGGGCGCTGCGATGTTGCACCGGGGCCAACAACTGTTACAAGGCCGCTAAGTTAGCGGGGATAGAGTGGGGACGGAGCACCTGTAATTCGCTAGCTTGTCGCTTCGTTCATTTCCGCCAACATCTCTTCCGGCTTTTCTTCCAGCATGAAAGCCAGCACTTCCTGAGGCACGGGATTATTCCACACGGGAGCAAACGATTGGCGATGCAGGGGAGACGGTCCGTGCTGGCGCAGGGCGGCGAGGTGGTGAGGCGTGCTGTAGCCCTTGTTTGAGGCCAGTCCGTAAAGGGGGAAGACCGGATCCCACTCGCGGACCATGCGATCACGTTCGACTTTGGCCAGAATCGAAGCCGCGGCGATGGAGGCCGAGAGCGCGTCGCCGTGGATGATGGCGCGCTGTGGCAGATCGCAATCCAGACGCAGCGCATCAATCAGCAAATGGTCGGGACCGGGTTGGAGGCGCAGGACGGCTTCCCGCATGGCAACTCGCGATGCCTGGTAGATGTTGATTTGGTCGATACGAGCGGCATCGACGGCGGCGATGGCCCAGGCGATAGCATGTTCCCGAATGCGCTCGGCGAGGACCTCGCGCCTTTCCGCAAGCAGCAGCTTCGAGTCGCGCAAGCCGCGAATGCGATAACCGGGATCGAGGATGACGGCAGCGGCCACGACTGGGCCGAATAGGGACCCGCGGCCGACTTCGTCCACGCCCGCTATCAGGTGCGCGCCTGATTGCCCTGCCATCTTTTCAAACTTCAACGTACAGCGCAGACGCTTGAGCAGGCGAAGTTTGGCGGCGGAAGGGGAGAGCGTTTTGTCGCGAGCGAGTTTGAGCTTAGCGGACACGAACGGACAGATCAGATAATCAAGATAATGCATCTTCGCCGAGGTCGGCCTTGTGAAGCAAGGTGGAAAAATGGTCTCCTCGAACGGCGCTTGAGTTTATGGTCCGTGCTTGAGCGACTCGTTTCTGAGAGTCCGCTAGAATAGCGACTCTGCGCAGGAGGGAACATGCCCGATGTGAGTAGCCGTGTTCCACGTCGAATCGACCGGCGAGCGTTGATACATTCAACTCGAACCGCGATAGCATCGATCATATCGCTAATCGTTGCCCGCGGTCTCGGGCTGCCGGAGGCTTATTGGGCCACGATTACGACTTTGATTATCATGCAGTCGACGCTCGGAGCGGCGCTATCTGTGTCTGAACAGCGTTTCGCCGGAACCGCTTTGGGAGCCGCATTGGCCGCGTTGCTGGCGACCTACTTCGGGTCGAACATGATTGTCTACGGCTTGGGGGTGTTTGCAATCGGATTGATCTGCGCGGCGCTACGTCTTGGGGAAGCCTACCGGCTTGCCAGCGTGACCTTAGCGATTGTGATGCTCATAGCGCACACGAAGCCGGCGTGGATAGTCGCGGCTCACCGGTTTGTCGAAGTCTCGGTCGGAATCGCCGTGGGATTAGCTTTGACGGCCTTGTGGCCGGAGGGTGAACCAGTAGCCAGTCCCGCGGCGACTGGTTCCCATTCGGAGTAGCGCCCGAGCCAATTACTTCGCAGTCGTGGCCGCGGTTGCGTGCTCGCGTTCCACGTCTTTGAGGCGGGCGGCTTTGCCGCGCAGCGAGCGCAGGTAATACAGCTTGGCGCGCCGAACTTTGGAAGAACGCACTAGCTCCACCTTGTCGATCACGCGGGAGTTCTCGGGAAAGATACGCTCGACGCCTTGACCGAAGCTGATCTTGCGCACGGTAAAGCTGGCTTGGGGGCCGCGTGAACGCGAGATTACAACGCCTTCGAACGCCTGCAGACGCTCCTTGTCGCCTTCCTTGATCTTGACGTGTACGCGGACGGAGTCGCCGGGAACGAATTTGGGAAGGTCGGTGCGCTTAGTCTTGGCCAGCAGTTTTTCGATGACGAGGTTCGACATAATCTTGTCCTCTATTCTATGAATTCTTAATGTAGGCGCGGGCGTCATCGCCCGTGCGGCGCCACGTTGGAACTTTAACTATTCAAGCTCTCATCCAGCAATTTTCTATCTTCGTCGCTGAGCGCGATCCCTTGCAACAGATCAGGCCGATTGCGCAGCGTTTTTTCAAGCGCAGTGCGCCGGCGCCAGCGGCGTATTTCTTCATGATTGCCCGACGCCAGCACTTCCGGAACTGTCATCCCGCGAAAATCTGCGGGACGCGTGTAGTGCGGGTAATCCAGCAATCCGCCTGAAGCGCACGTCGAACTCGGGCGGTCCCCGGCTTGCGCCTGCGCGTAAGTCGTGAAAGATTCCTGCTGCGTGGACGCCTGGTTGCCAACCGCGCCCGGAATCAGTCGCGTGACGCAGTCTACAATCACAGCGGCGCCCAGTTCGCCGCCACTCAGGACGTAGTCACCGATGGACAACTCGCGGTCCGCCAAGTATTGGCCTACGCGCTCATCGACGCCTTCATAGCGACCGCAGATCAGGACGATTCGTTCGAGTACGGCGAGTTCATTGGCTACGCTCTGATCGAATCGCTTGCCCTGCGCTGAGAGCAGGACAACACTCTCACCGAATTCGTTGCGCCCTTCTCGGGACGCGACCTTCAGCGCTTCAATACATTCAAAGATCGGTTCCGGCTTCAGCACCATGCCTTCGCCGCCGCCAAATGGGCGGTCATCCACGGTCTTGTGGCGATCATGCGCGAACGCCCGCAGATCGTGGACTTCAATTGTCGCCAGACCGGCTTCCCGAGCCCGGCGGATGATTCCGTGATCCAGCGGTCCGCGAAAAAAGTCGGGAAAGATCGTTACAATGTCGATCTTCATCGCGGAACCAAGAGCCTTAACCACAGAGGACACAAGGGTCCACAAAGGAGATCAAGAACTCAGCGCTTAAGGTTTTCCTTTGTGTACCTTTGTGTCCTTTGTGGTTCATGCTTTCTTCGTTCGTGAACCGGCTTGTTGCTGCTCTTTTTCTTCCGCGGTCAGCGGGGCATTCAGTTCGAGCATCCCTTCGGGCAGCAGCATGTGTATCTGCTTATGCTCGAGGTCTGCGCCTTTCAAATACGCCTCAGCGTACGGGATCTCGTAGCGCTTGCTTCCTGCGACGACGATCAGCAGCGGCGCTTCGCCCGTGCCAAACTGAACGTCTTCAATTTTGCCGATCTCGCGACCCGCGTCAAATACCGTGCAGCCGATCAAGTCGCTGACGTAATTCCATCCCGGCTCAAGCCGCGCCCGCTCACTGCGAGGAACCTGCAATTCGCAACCGATCAAAGTCTCGGCATCAGAGATCGAATCGATCCCCTCGAACTTCAGAATCAAGTCGCCCTTGTGGGGCCAGAGTTCTTCAATCTGCAACTCGCGCCGGCTATCGTCTGGCGCGAGAGCGAACAACCTCAAGCCCACCCTAAAACGGTCCGTAACATCGCTGTGCAACTCGACTGCGACTTCGCCACGGCGTCCCTGCGTTTTCCGCACGCGGGCCAAGGTAATGAATTCGCCGCCGATTCCTGACTCTCCTATTCCAGGATCTCCAGCGTGAAACGCTTGTGCAACCGAATTCCTGCGGCGCCGATCAGGGCACGCAAGGCCCGCGCGACGCGGCCCTTCGCGCCAATCACTTTACCCACGTCGTTCGGGGCGACCTTGAGTTCGAGCACGTCACCTTCGACCTGACTCACCGAAACCTGATCCGGCTCGTCGACCAGCGCCTTCGCGATCTGCTCGACCAAAGCTCGCACGTCGCCGCTTTGCTGGCTCATCTGCAGTTCCTATCGGTGGGCTGGAAGTTCCTACTGGCACGCACGCCAAATCAGGCGGCGGGGACGGCGCTGGGCGCAACTGGCTTGGCCACAATCTTGCCAACCCGGTCCGACATCTTGGCGCCCTTGGACACCCAGTAATCAATGCGCTCGCGCTTGAGTTCGATGCTGGCTGGATTGGTGCGGGGATTGTACGTTCCCACCACCTCCACCGGCCGGCCATTGCGCGCCCGTTCCTTCTCAATCACGACCACGCGATAATGCGGTTGTTTACGCGCACCGGTGCGCGACAGACGAATCATTAACACAGAACTTTGCTTCCTTTCCTAGTGCTTCTGGCAGGGATAAGACAAACAGTTATTTTCACAGAAGTTCGGCGGGATTAGCAAGGGGAAGGGCCTTGTGCAAGACTAGCGTACTTTCATCAGTCGGATCAAATGCAGTTCTGGCGAGTGCAAAGGGGTCTGGACAAAACAGGGAAATCGGCGTAAAAGGTATTCGACTCTGAGGGGGGCCCCGGCATACGCTGTGGCCCCTTTATCTTTGCGCGGCAGAGTCAACGCATGGAGGACGCGAATGCGTTTCATTGACGAGGACTTGTTGAAGCTAGATGCCAAAACTCAGGCCGGGCTCGCAAGACTTCTCACCGATTTATGCGGGGAGAACGTGACGATTGGATGTAGAGCCAATGCGGACGCGCCCTGCGAACACTGTCAGCAGTGCATCAACTGGTCGGTGCTAACCTCCAGACTAAAATTGGCGACCCTCTCGCTAGAAGATTTGAACGACATACTGCTCTTAGCGGATCAATTTCCGTTGGGGGCGGCGTTTTTCGAATTCTTTCTCTCTTTGGGGAAGGAGACGATAAGTTTTCAGGAACTGAACGACGGCATCGTCCGATTTAAGGGATACGCGCTCCTCAAATTCGGTAACGTCAGGTTCGCCTACCGAACCCTATTTAAACTCTCGCAAGAGGAACTATCTTGCCGGTTGGGAAGATGGCACACAGATACAGCGGAATTAAAGAAGGAATACTCGGAACGGAGAGGCTCAGTGGCGCTGCCCTATGAGATACCGGCCAGCCAGACATGGCTGCTCGGCTACATCGCCAAGAGCGACGCAGATAGAGATTTTTCCACGTACGCCGCCATGGCGTGTTTAGCTGGAGTCGACACCGAAGCCAACCTTCTTCAAGATTTTAGCTCGGAACAGAAGAAGTTGTACGGCCCACGGAAAGAGGCTCTCCAAGTACAGACGGCTTGGAGGACGCAATTTAGAACCCTGGGCGACATTCAATCGAGGATAAGGGAACTGAGCGACTCGATCCGTGAGGTGCGACGGCACGGATGGCGAAATACCAGTCACTACTTGGCATCAGACCGCATGGACGTCTATGTCGCGACCTCAATGCGTGAGCGATGGGAGTTTGAGGACATTCACAATGTCGTGAATACGATCTTTGCGGACCAGAGGCTCGCAAATCTGAAGCTTCGGTATTTCGATCCCACACAGTCATTCCTGGATAATCGGGTTGACAAAGGTTTGGTCGAGGCACTGATGCTCAAGAGGTCCAGTTGCACAGTATATCTCATTCAGGAAACGGACACGTTTGGCAAGGATTCCGAGTTGGCGACCACTCTCGCCCAAGGCAAGCCAGTAATCGCCTACCTTCCCAAGATCGACATCAAAAAGGCGGCGGAAACCGCAGCACGGCGCCCGCTTTCCTACCTTCAGAAGAGGCTGCCCCAACTGGCCGCCGAGGGCAAAATCGCCTCGAAGCACCTTTCCGAAGTGTTTAGATTTCTGGATGCGGTTTCGGCATTCCAGCCATACTACCGGATCGTTGGCAATGAGGAGATCGAGTTCCAAGCGGGACAAAAGCTTGCAGACGCAAAGCGCGCAATGTGTGACGTGCTAGCGGAAGCAGAAAAAACCTTGTTTGATTCCAGAGCCGAGACGTTGCAACGGCGACATCCCCTCGCGTTGCAAGTTGACCTACAGTCGGGAGTAGCAAATGGTGTGCTCGTTGTACGCACCGAGCAGGATTGTGCCGAACTTCTGTCGCGTCTGCTGACGAACGACTGTGAGTTCAGGTTTGATCGCGCCAGAGAACCCGGCATCACATCGTTGGTCGAGAGTATCTCCGAGAGCCCGTTTAGAGTTGTAACCCATAATAAGACACTTACTAACGCATTTTGGAGCTTATACAGCTTGCGCTAACTCGCGATTCATCCAGAATGTTGCAAATAGTTGCATCGCGACTCGGGAACGACATCCGAAATGGTCCAGGCCGGTTTTTTTGTGGCCTTTCCAAAGGGAAACAAGTTATAAATAGTACACAATAAGTAGTGCATGGTTGTATTTTCACACAAGTTTAAGTATGGAACTGAGGAGAACAAAAAGTGAGTCGCGAGATACCATCAAGTTTAACCGAGTGGGATTTTGACATTCCTACGGACAATCGCTTCCACGATCCCTTTAAGTGGCAGGGTCAGGAAGGAAAGCGTGAAGATCGCCCCGACGCTGGTAGTGCGGAGCCGCCTTCAACAGTGCTTCCACCAACCCGTGAGGCGGCCTAGGCCTTCAGGTACCCCTAGATGATGACGCGGAGCGCGAACTCCGCAAAGATGTTAAGTCCCAGGTTGCGCGAGCTCATAGTGATCGGGCCGGAAGCTGAATCCGCCCATGTTGACTTGATCAATACGTTGGAACCGGGAATGACGAAGGCAAGACGCAAGGAACTCATCAAGCAGTTTCGCGACGCCGTTTATGAGCAACAACAGCGCGATCTACGACGTCGTTGATTTCCTTCCGAGCTTTCCGCAATTCGTCGGGAGTCGTCCTCTTTGCAGCGAAGTCGACCAACTCGTCCATGCTCTCGAGGAGCGTGTCCATGGCAGATTTTTGCTTGGCCGGTGATGTAGCCACGTGAGCTTCTTTCTTGCGATTCGTGTTACGCATTACAGTTCACCCTACAGCGTCAACTCTGGCCGGTGATACGTAACCGACGTACTGTTACCTAAGGGTCATCAACTGCGGCAGAAGTTGCAAGTCCCTCGCAAATCGTGATTCTCAGCCCACTTTACCCTCCAATGAAAATGATGATCAATCCCGACGCAATCCGCTTTCTTACTGTTGACTGCACGCTTCAAAATAAGATAACATTAATCGTAATTGTATTATCTATAAGATAATATGCGATCTTTGACAATTTGACCCGACGAGGGCATAACTTCCGGCCCCCCTCGCAACCGCTGCAGTTCCAAAATGGGACGCAAGACCCCCTTCGCGTCCGCGTAACCCCCATGTTCTCTAGATTTTGCGTGTAAGTCCCTTAAAACTCAAAGATCTAGCACATAGTGGTAAAATAACTCGCTTGTTTTCTAGATTTTGCACAACGAACGGGGGGAGGGGGTGCCAGTCACTAAACAGTAAACTTCCCACTGTGGGAAAGGCACTGCGAGTTCTGGAATGCCCGGAGGTGCTTGTTGGGTGATGACGCCGTGCGCCGTAGGCCGCGCTTGCATGCGTGAGCCACGTCACATCTTCTCGCGCCATTCCGTGGAACCATGCTCCACATAGAAAGCTCCCGATCCGATACTAAGCATCCGATGCAAACCATGGTTAGCCCCACGACACGAAGAGACGAACGGGAGTTGAACGCTGCCCGCTTCGCCATGCGTCTCTCCCTGATTTTTGGTTTGGCAATGTTGCTGGGGAAAACTACCGTCTATTTCATGACGCATTCGGCGGCCATTTTTTCTGACGCGGCCGAGTCGGTCGTCCACGTGATTGCCGTAGGGTTTGCCAGTTTTAGTCTTCGGCTGAGCACGAGGTCAGCTTCTCCCCAATTTCTCTACGGTTATGAGCGGATCACGTTCTTCTCCGCCGGATTTGAGGGAGCAATGATTGTCGTGGCTGCGATCGCAATCATCTATGAGTCGATTCGGAAGTGGATCGCCGGGTTACAACTGGAGCATTTGGGAACTGGGCGCATTGCTGATCTTGCTGGCTGGAGTGCTCAATGCGGGTCTTGGTTACTATCTTCTGCGCACCGGACGGCGGACCAATTCACTCATTCTCGAAGCCGATGGCAAACACGTCTTGACCGATAGCTGGACCAGTTTTGGCGTCGTGGGAGGCCTTGGGTTGGTGCTGCTGACGGGATGGAAGCCTTTCGATCCGCTGGTGGCCATTGCGGTCGCCGCAAATATTCTCTGGTCCGGAGGACATTTGGTATGGCGTTCGGCGGTCGGGCTGATGGATTATTCTGACCCGAAAGCTGGACGTAAAATTCGCGACAAGCTGGACGGAATTTGCTCGGAGCTCAACATCCAATACCATGGCGTACGCTTCCGCACCACCGGTTATCGCCAGATCATCGAAGTACACTTGCTGTTCCCGCGCCTCACCTCAGTCAGCGAGGCCCACCGCCTTGCAACCATTCTGGAGGAACGGCTGCCGGTCGACCTGGGGATGCCGGCCGAAGTCATAACTCACCTGGAATGCCTGGAAGACCACGCCGATGTCCACCGCGAAGAACACTACACCGGGAAACCTGAATAGTACGCGGACACAGCTGTCATCCCCGTGAAGCGAGGGATCTGGGTTTTTGCGTGCGTGGCGGCAGGGCAGGCAAGAAACTAGATCCCTCGCTTCGCTTGATTTCATAACCACGACGGCTCCTTAGTTAGGCCCGATACTTAGGTTGTCTAAAGACCAAGCGCTCGGGAGGAAAGGAGCCAGTCATGTTGATTATAGGATGTGATTGTCATCCGAGTGGGCAGCAGGTTTTTGGCATCGACACGGAAAGCGGCGAAGTGTTTGCGGATCGCTGGATCGCGCACACCGGCAAGGAGCTGGAGGAGGTTTACACCGCTTGCCGGCGGGGGCGGTGGTGGGGGTGGAGAGCAGTGACCAGTGTCTTTTGATCAAAGCGATATCTGAAGCCGGTCTAGATCAACTCGAAATGGGCAATGCGCGTATGCGCTTCTTGGTCGCCGCGAAAATTGCATTGCACAAAGCCGGCGCCAGCGGCGGCACCGGAGGCTCGCCTGCCCCGGTCGGCGCCTCCGCACTCGGAACCGAATACGCCTCGATCAGCGGAGCTTCATTCATGCGGATGACCGGATAATCGTCAAAGTTGCTCTGCATTACGCGTCCCTTGTCAATCGTGATCTGAGCACGCAAAGCGTTGGTGAGCGCATAAATCACTCCACCCTTGATTTGCTGCTCGAGAATTCCGGGATTCACTACCTGCCCACAATCCATTGCCGCCACCACGCGTTGGACCCGCGGCTGA
This sequence comes from uncultured Acidobacteriota bacterium, assembly GCA_963696635.1. Classification (GTDB taxonomy): domain Bacteria; phylum Acidobacteriota; class Terriglobia; order Terriglobales; family Acidobacteriaceae; genus JABDBE01. The sequence continues at coordinate 150,368 of CAVOKX010000007.1, read as the reverse complement.
CCGTTCTCCATCGAAATCTCCGCCACTTCCGCCATATAGGTGCTGAAGCAACCGAAGCAAGCAATCCCCTGATAGTGGCCGGCGGGCAGCGGTTTCCCCCAACCCGCTTTGTCCGCGACTAACTGCAATACTCCGCGCATCCTTGCGGTATGCCAAACCGTATCGAAGTATTTGATGTCTTCGTCTTTCGAGAGCAAGTGCAGCCGGTATTCAAGCGGGTCTTTTTTCGCAACCACTGCAAGCTCGTCAATAAAAGATTCGCTGGCAAATCCGGCCTGTAGGGCGTATACCGAACGCATCCAGCCCAAAGGAACCGGAGTCTCGGCCATCACGTATTCAACCAGTGCAGCGGGGAAAGAATAGACCAGCGCGGCCTCATCCGGCAGATCCGGATCAACGCCATTTGGGGTGGGCAACCCTTTTTGCCCGCTGATCGAAGGCGCGACGATTCGATGGCTGAACGCAACCGGCCAGCCCTGACCATCGAGCACTGCGCTTAATTTGTGATAACTCGCCGGGCGGTAGGTCGAGTTCCGCATATCGTCTTCGCGCGTCCAGAGCACCTTGACCGGAGTGTTCGCCACTTTCGAGGCCAGCGCCGCCTCCACGCCGTAGTCATGCTCCAACCGCCGGCCAAATCCTCCACCCATCAATGTTACATTCACCTTCACCTGATCCGGATCCAGTCCGAGCGCCTGCGCTACCGAGTCGCGAACATCCTGAGGCACTTGGGTTGGCGCCCACAGCTCGCAATTCGATCCGCGGAAGTCCGCCGTGCAATTGCCGGGCTCCATCGCAGCGTGGGCCATCAGGGGAAGCTGGTATTCCGCTTCAAAGCGGCGTCCCGATGCTTTCGAAACCTCGCCAGTGGAGTAGAGAGTCACAGGTTTCTTAGCAGCAGACTTCAACGATTCGAAGACCGCAGCCGAATTCAAGTCTTTATTCGGACCCTCGTCCCATTGCACATTCAGCGTGCGCCGGCCTTCCATCGCGCTCCACACGCTGTCCGCGACAACGGCCACCGCCGAATCGCCGACTTTCCCCACGTAACCGACGCCGGAAATCTTTTTGGATTCCTTGTCATCGAAGCTTGCGACCTTGCCTCCGATCACCGGGCAACGGGCCAGCACGGCGTATTTCATGCCGGCCAGACGAAAATCAATGCCAAACTCAGCCGTGCCTGCGACCTTCGACGGCACATCAAGCCGTGGCAGACTCTTTCCGAAAATTTGGTAGTCCTTGGCTTGCTTCAAGGGCACATCAGTCGGAATTGGTTGCGCGCCCGCTTTATTCGCCAACTGCCCATATGTGAGCCGGCGATTTGAAGCCGCGTGAACCACCGCGCTGTTCTGGGCTTTGCAGCCCGATCGCGGCACTCCCCACTCCAGAGCAGCGGCGCTGATCAGCATTTCGCGAGCGGCCGCTCCCGCCTTTCGCATAGGATCCCAGGTCGTACGCACGCTCGCGCTGCCGCCGGTAGTCTGGTCGCCATATAACGTGCTGGCGCCGGCTTGTTCGATACTGATCTGCTTCCAGTCAGCCTCGAGCTCTTCAGCGAGGATCATGGGCAGAGAAGTCCGCACTCCTTGTCCCATCTCCGAGCGCGCCACTATGATCGTGATCTTTCCGTCGGGCGTGATCTTCAAATAAGCGTTGGGTGCGAATGTGGCTCCTGCGCCCGCCGAATTCCCGTGAGGCAGGTAGAATCCAATCACAAGTCCAGCGCCGGCAGCCACGCCAGCAGTAACAAATTCACGGCGGGAGAGCGGGCTCATCGCGCACCTGCCGCCCGGTGGATCGCGCGCCGAATCCGGTCATAGGTCCCGCAGCGGCAGAGGTTGCCCGACATCGTCTGCGTAATCTGCTCGTCCGAGGGCTGAGGAGTTTTTGCCAGCAAAGCCGCCGCAGCCATGATCTGACCGGTCTGACAATATCCGCATTGCGGCACCTGCTCCTCGATCCACGCTTCCTGCAAGGGATGCAACCCTTTCGCCGACAAGCCCTCGATAGTAGTGATGTTTCTCCCTCCGACTTGCGAAACGGGAGTCGAACAGGATCGCACTGCAGCCCCGTCAACGTGCACGGTGCATGCGCCACAGAGGCCCGCGCCACACCCAAATTTTGTCCCGGTCAATTCCAGCGTGTCGCGCAGAACCCACAGCAGAGGCGTCTCCGGCGCAATATCCACCTTTCGCTCACTGCCGTTGATGTGCAGAGTAATGGCCGCCATGTTAGTAGGACTTCAAGTTATGGCACACATCGTACTCAACCGGCAAGCAAAAGGGAATGGGAAGCGGGGCGAGGCTGCGATACAGCGGGCGTCGCGGGCCAACATTTACCAGATTGTTCGCAGAAGTGGACTACGGCGAATTCTTTCATCCTGTGTGATTAGGGCGATTCCTTCCGCCCGGGCGGTTGCGCCAATGAGCCTGTCGGCTGGATCGCGAGGGTAACTTTCCGGAAACTGCGTGGCAAGAATCGCGATTTCTTGCGTGATGGGTTTCACCATGACGCCGACCATCTCTAAGACCTGACGGACCGATGCGTCGATGGTTCCGTAGGTTTCGATGCGACCTCGCGCGAACAACGAGGCCATTTCCCATAGGCTGATAGAAGCTATTGCCAATCCACCGCCGCGGCGGGCCCGGAGTAGGGCGGACTCGGCTACACGTGAGAGGCGCTTGGGTTCAATCGCCGCCCAAACGACGACGTGTGTATCCAGCAGGATCACCGCAAAGCTTCCCACGCGTCCGGATCTTCCACCGGTTGGGTGATGTCACCCACGATCTTCATGGTACCGGAGAGCTTGCCCAGAAAATCATCCGAAGGTTCTTCTGCCGGCACAAGCTTCGCCACCGGGCGGCCCTTCTTGGTGATGACCACGGGCTCACGCGTGGATTGGACATCATCCATGACCTTCAGACATCGCGCTTTGAACTGCCCGGCGGGCATCGTCTTCATGACCACTCCAAATGACCATGGTCATTATAGCATGACCACACGATGCTCGCGGGGAATCGGATAATCACAGAAAAATGATCTTGATAGCGCAGAGCCTGAGCCTGAAACTACTTCAAGCTCTGCAGCTTCGCCGAGGCTAACTGAGCGGCTTCGCTGGCGGGGTTTTCCTTCTGGATGGTTTCGTAGACGTGTTTGGCTTCGAGCGGCTGATTGGCCGCCTGATAAGTCGCGGCCAATTCCATTTGCGCCGTCACCTTGCCCACCGTGCTGGTAGGCTTTGCCGCCAGCTGTTTGTAGAGTTCAACCGCTTGCTTGTCGCGGCCGGTGTTGCGATAGACCGAGGCCAACGCCATCCTGGCCAGTGCAGCAACATCGCTGTTGGCCGACGAAATAACCTTCTGAAACTCGCGCTCGGCCGAGGCATTGTCTCCAAGGTCCGCCGCCGTCACGCCCAGAAAATAATGCGCGAACTCGGCCGAATGGGTATGCGGATATTTGTCGACGATCGCCTGAAATTGTTTGTGCGCCGCCGTGGCCCGCTCCGCTGAACTGGCAAAACTCGGCGCGTCCGGCTGTGGCGGCATGTTGGGAGGACGCACCGGCGTATTCAGGGTGCGCACCGCCACGCTCATATCGAGGCTGGCCTTTTGATCCTGCTGGCCCAAGTAATACCAGGACCCAACCGCCGCCGCAGCCACTACCGCGACGATCACGACGGCGACCATCAGTTTGTTCTTGTGTTCTACGGACCAGTGCGCGGTTCTCTCCGCTGCGTCGATGGTGGCTCGGCTGAACCGATCTTGTTTCAGTTGATGGCGGGTTTCTGCGCGCACGAACTTCCCTTCTGAATGTGTCAGGGTGGCACTGACAATCTCTGAGTCTAACAGGCAAAAATCAGCAGCGTCAAAGGCTATCCCGCAGCGGCAACGTCTGAGTCTACGCTCTGCCGGGTCTCTCCGCGCACTCTGCGGCAGTTCTCAGCGACCTCCGCGATTTAAGATTTTTGTGTTTGTGGTCATTCCACTGGAGATTCAGTGGGCCTTCAGATGGACTAATCCAACGACGATATCAACCACTTTTATCACTGCTCTGACAAATAAGACGACGATGACATCACCGGAAAAAAGATAAAGCGCCCATCCCGCGAGCAAGCCAACCACCACGCCAGCCAGTGTGTATTTCCAGAATTTGCTCACTGCCGTCCGCGCGGGACCGTTGAAAAAACGCGAGCCGCCAGCACCACGGCGGCTCCAGCTTTCATTCATTCGGGCGAAGTTTAATCAGCGCCGAACTACCTCTGCGTTTCTTCCAGCAGTCCCCGCTCCGCCTTCTCCTGGCATTCGATGCAATGACGGGTCCAGGGCACCGCTTCCAGGCGCTTGGCGTTGATTTCCTTGCCGCACGAAATGCATTCGCCAAAGCTGCCTTCCCGAATGCGCGATAGCGCACCCTCGACCATCTGCAGCAACTGGCGGTCGTTGTTGCTCTGGTGAAAGAGAAATTCCTTGGTGTAAGAACTGGCGGCGCGGTCGGCAATGTCCTGCGCCGAATCCTCATCGACCGTGCGCCCGTCCTGCTCCGTACGCGAGACCATACGCCGCAACTCATGTTGCCGCGTTTCCAGTCTCTTCTTGAATGATTCCAGCTTCTTTTTTTCCATGGATAATAACGTCACTTCTCGTGGCCCTTCCTAGCTTGTTCGTCCCCATAAGGCCAAACGAAGATGATATGCGCCTAAAATGAGATGCGTCAACTGGCAGTGGGGAGGTGATGTCAAGCGGCTTGTGTAAACAGCTTGAGGGTGCGGGTTTTCCATTCCAGGTTGAATCTGTGGAAGATGGAGTAAATGATGCGGTCCACGCTGGCCACATTCACAAAGCAGACCATGGGGCCGTAATCCCGCGACCAGCGCGCCCGGAAGCGGCGGAATGCGGCTTGCGCTTGGGCCCGGCCGTCGGCCCGATAAATGGCCTGCGCGCCCTGTTTTCATCTCATCGTAATCACGCTTGCGCACGTGCTCTAAAATATTGCGCATCTTGTGCACCCAGCAACGTTGGTGCGCCACCCGCGGATACACCGTGCGCAGCGCGGCCGCCAGACCCGGGCATCCGTCGGTGACGATTAGCAGCAGGTTGTGGCCTTCCGCCCGCGCCGATACAGGTCTTGCAGCAAGCCTTCCCACTCCGCCTGGCTCTCGCCCTGGCTGCGCACAAAAGCCAGCAAGTGGCGTGTGCCGTCGCGCTGCACCCCGTAAGCCAACAGCATGTGCACCCGCTTGCGCCCCGCCGGACGCCGCATCCGCAGGCTCACTCCATCCAAAAATAAATACGTATACTCGTCGCTCAGCCGCGCCTGATGGAACTCCCGCACCGCCTGGTCCAGACTGCGGGTCAGCGTCGACACCGTCTGCGGGCTTACCGCTTCCCCGGTCAGAATGCTCACCACTCGCCCCGTCTGCCGGGTCGAGAGGCCGCGCAGAAAGGCCGCGCGGATCAGCAGACAAACCTCCTCCGCCCGCCGCTGAAACTTCGCCATCACCTCGGGCAGAAACCCCCGCCGGCGACTGCGCGCGATGCGCAGCCGCAGCGTCCCGAAGCGAGTCACAAAATCCCGCTCGTAGTACCCGTTGCGATAATCCTTCCGCCCCTCCGCCCGCCCGTAGCGCGGACTCACCATGTACAAGTCGCGTTGCCGCTCACTCAGCAACTCGAAAAAACTTCTTGGCCGCCCGCTGCACCTCGCCCTGCAGATCGCCCCAAAAACTCTCCTTCAAATTCTGCACGAAATGTTGGAAATGCTCGCTGATCGGTGTTATTTTCGCCATGGGTGTAAGTCTCCTTTCTAGGATCCGGTTTCCCGCTCGCTAGGCAGAAAACCAACTTACACCCTCTCGCCTTTTACACAATCAACGTTACGTCACCTTTACAAGAGGTGTATACAATCGAAGATGCGGTGCAGATATTTCTGTGGCGTGGCATTGCGACTGCTGTGCTGGTTCGCACAATCCTTTCGAGCTTTGCTCGACTGCTCGGACGGGATCGTCCGGGCCTGCATGTTTGCGGTGGGATGGTGGGGATATAATTAGTTCATAACATGAAAGTTGTGTGCTGTGAGGGTAATTTCCAGGGTTTGGTTCACGGTTGAACTATCTTTGGTGAGTGATCTGCCGTGATCTACGAAGCACGCGGTGCAATTTGATAGTGTTTACAATTAGAGCAGACTGTCCCTTCCTCTCCCTTTTGTTTTCGCGGCTAATCTAAATTGACATCTTAGAGATTCGTGCACGAACTCGAAAAATCACGGCCTGGTTTGCAGGACCTCCTGAACAAACCCATTCGCGAGCTTGGTCTCAAGATCGAAGGGTCGCCGCTGCAGCGGCTGGTGCAGCAGTTGTATCGCGAGCTCGAACAAAAAGGACTGACGAAGTTTCGTCCAGTCTGTTATCTCACCGACGAGTGGGGCTGTCCGTCCGGGGAGCCGGTGATCGGTATCCCTTTTTATCTGGCGAACGCGGAGCTGGCTCATCTGGAAAAGGAGATGAATGACCTGGAGGATGCGCGCGAGATCATGATGTATCTCCGGCATGAAGCCGGGCACGCGTTTAACTACGCTTACAAGCTGCATCGGACGCCGGAATGGAAACAGCTATTCGGTCCATTTCGTCGCCCCTATCACGATAATTACCGGCCGATTCCATTCTCGCGAAACTATGTGCGGCACCTGGCGGGCTGGTATGCGCAGAAGCATCCCGACGAAGATTTTGCTGAAACCTTTGCGGTGTGGCTGACGCCGCGCTCGGCGTGGCGGATGCGCTACCGGGGCTGGGGCGCGATGGCGAAGCTGCAGTATATGAATCGGATCGCCAAAGAGTTGGGCAACGTGGATCCGGTTCGTCGCCGGGGAAGCACGGACATCACGGTCGATGAAATGGAAGCCACGGTGGCTGAGTTCTACCAGCGGGTCAGCGATGAGACGCCGCTCGCGGACCTGGCGCTGGATACGGACTTGCGCGACATATTTGATGCTTCCAAGAGACGCAAGACGGCAGAGCCGGCGCACGAATTCTTGCATGCGCAAAGGAAAGCAGTAGTAGACAAAGTTGCCTACTGGACCGGGGCCCAGCGTCCTCTGATCAAGAAATTGATCGAGGTGATTGAGAAGAGGATCGAGGAACTCGGTCTGTTTGCCGATACGGGGCGGGAGGCCGAACACCTCATCCAGATCACTGTCTACGCGACGGCGCTGGCTATGAACTACATGGCGCGAGGAAAATTTGTGCATCCATGATTTTTCAGAATTTCAGGACGGGATTATTGAAGAACTATTCTATTAGAAGCTGGAGGCCGCAATGACCAGCGCAAAGCTGAAAGTCGCCGTGCTTTATGACGTTTGGGAAGAGGAGACGGCGGCAGCCGAAATGGTGGAGGAAGAAAAACCTTCGGCGCGTAAGTCAAAGCTAAAACCAAAACGCAAGCCGCGAACCGAAAAGGAAGATCGGCAAGAGATTTTCGAAGCCCTGAAGAAGCTTGGTCATGAACCGTTTTATCAGGTGCTGGATGGGCGTCCGCAGTGCCTGACTGCGCTGGCGAAGTGTGGCGCGGATTTGGTGTTCAACCTTACCGAGTCTTTTGCCGGCGACGACACCAAGGAAATGAACGTTGCCGCCTACATGGACTTGCTGGACATGCCTTACACGGGCGGCGGTCCGCATGCGCATTTTCTGGCGCAAGATAAAGGCACGGCAAAAAAGATGTTCCAGTTTCACGGTATCAAGACGCCATTTTTTGCGACTTCGTATCGGGGGCGGATCGAGCACGCGCATGACATTTCGTTCCCGCTGATTGTGAAGCCGGTTTCGGAGGACGGTTCTATTGGCATCAGCGCCGACGCGGTGGTGAACAGCGTGAAGGAACTGATGGAGCGGGTGGAGTACATTCAGAACGAATTCGACTCACCGGCTTTGATCGAGGAGTACATCGAGGGGCGCGAAATATATGCGGCCATCCTGGGCAGCTATGAGCACGCACAGACCCTGCCGCTGGTCGAACTCGACCTTTCCCGCTTGCCGAAGGGAACTCCCAAGATTGCCAGCTACGACGTCAAATTCGAGAAGGACACGCAGGCGCACAAGTTGACCAAATCGAACCTGGTCACCGATCTCGACGAGGAGACCGTTACCAAGTTGCAGGCTACCGGGTTGGCGGCGTATCAGGCGGTCAAGCTGCGTGACTACGGTCGCATTGACATGCGCCTCACCCCGAAGGGCGAGGTGTACGTCATCGAGGCCAACCCGAATCCCTGGCTTTCGAGCAAGCAGGAATTTGCCATGGCAGCCAAAGCTTCGGGCCGGTCCTACGCCCAATTAATCGGCGAAATCGTGGACATGGCCATGCAAAGATATGCCCCACGAAGTGGGGCTGAGACCATTTCTTGAAAAATCGCTAGGCTACCTTTTTATTTTTCCGTTTTTGTCTGGTCACCATCTGCACAACTGGCAGGGGAAGCCGCAGCGTCCGCGTTTGCGTTTCTTGTCTGGAAAATGCCTGGATGGCAATTCCATCCCCATGCGGAAAGGGGTTGGAAACTACTTCAAATTCCTGACCATAAATGCGTATCCGCTTGGATTGCGCGTAGCCCATTCGCTGGAGTTGATCGCACACTTCGTGAACTTCTAAAGATTGCTGGCTGGCCGTCAAAAGATGGGTAGTCACAATGTTTGGATTGTATCGGATAAAGCAGGGCGTCGTCTGGCGTCGCGGTCACAGCTCTGTGTGACACACTAAGCGGTTTGTTTCCTAGTCCTTAAAGAGCGTGTCGCAGATTCAGCTCAAGCCGATTTCAACAGATTCGTCTCGGCGCGGGCGAAGCCGCGTCTTTTCGACAGCTCGGCAATGCGATGTCTGAGATAGCCGTCTTCGGTGAGATGGGCGGCGGCAGTGTCATCCAACTGCGATACAACTAACCGGTCCATAGGGTCACGCTTGGAGAAGTTGGGATCGACGCGATAGCAGAACTGACAGTCGCGGCCGGTGGGCGTGTCCTTACCCAGTGATTCGCGATGAAAGAGATCCATGATGACTTTATTCTCCTGGCTTAGGCGTACGGCTGTAATGAATGCGGGAAACATATATACCACAAACGATGGGTTGGGATGCAAGCGGCGATTTGGGCGGGATTTCAGTTCATAATTGGGTGAGCCGGCGTCGCTCGAGGGAGCGCGGAGATCTATCGGAAACTTCCGCCCGCCGTTCGCAGTTAGGGGCGAAAGTCACAACTAGGCCTCCCATACGAAGGCATCAAATATACGTTTGGTGTCGAAGCCTAGCCGCAGATAGAGATCCACGGCGCGGTCATTGGCTTGCGTAACCGTGAGAGACAGCAGTGAAAATTTGCGCTTCCGCAAGTTGGTTGTGGTGGCGGCCAGCAACGATTCGCCGATGCCGTGCGAGCGATATTCCGGCAGCACGCATACCTGGGTCACGTGGCCTACGTCATTACGCACGCGGGAACACAAAATCAAACCGATCAAAGTATGGATTCGTTTGTGCACGGCAGCGAAGGAGGACTCGGGATCAAAGGTTCCGCATCCGGGGAAACGCACGATGTTGTTCAGGAAGCGCAAGGAGCCGCTCAAGGTGCGGTACTGATCGTTGATCTCGGAATCTACGTGCCCGCGATAAGCCGTGGTGATTACGGCGGCGGCGGGTTGGTAATCGGGTTCCGACCAGGGGCGGATTTCGATGTCGGGGTGCAATGGCTGCGATGGCTGGATCGCATTTTCCAGGGGCAAGACCATGAAGAGCCGCGCGTGCCGGCTGAAACCCTGCTGCACAAAGGGCTGGGAGACGACTCCGGTTTCGTGCAGGAGCAATTGCGCTTCGACGCGATGGATGCCCGGAGATTGCTGCAGGGTTTCGATCACATGGGTGAGCAGGCGGGACTCTACCTCGTGAGGATCAGGCAAGCGGCCGCCATTGGCAACAAAGAGATCGCCAATTACGCCCTTACTGCCTTCGTAAACAAAAAACGCGTAGCCGAAGATCTGTCCGCGATCGATAGCCGCGTACCCGGGCAGGATTTTAGCGTCCACGTAACGGAGGATCATGTCGGCGGAGCCGCCGTAATCCCAGGAAAGCAGGCGGGACCACGCGCTCATCTCGTCCTCTAACAAGGGACGCAGGTCGACGGAAGAAAAATGCCTGAGATCGAGAATCTCCACTCGGGCTCCTGGAGAGTTGCGCGTCGGCGGTACGCTGAAATTTGCAGCCACAAACGCCGAGTGTATTAGGTTCGCACGCCGGGAGGCAAACGGGAGTATCTCGGAGGATTCACTGCGAATTGCCAACTTTCGAAAAATCAGGTGCAGCTGATACGTATCGACCATGCCTGATCACGAATCCCTGTAAAATCTAAGAGGCTGACTTTGGAGCTTTCCCCGACTTTGTCTTTCCTTGACCAACTTAATCCGCAGCAGCGTGAGGCTGTCGAAACGACCGAGGGGCCGGTGCTTATTCTGGCGGGCGCTGGCAGCGGGAAGACTCGCGTTATTACCTTCCGGATCGCTCATCTGATCGAGAATCTGGGCGTCATGCCGGAATCCATCCTGGCGATGACGTTCACGAATAAAGCGGCTTCGGAGATGGTGGAGCGGGTGGACAAGCTGGTGGGAGGTTTGTCCATCGCCAAGCCGGTGATTTCTACGTTTCATTCTTTCTGCGTCCGGGTATTGCGGCGGGATGTTGAGGCGCTGCGGATTCCTTCGTCCGTGCCCGGCGCGGCGCCGATCGGGCACACCAAGAGCTTTGTGATTTACGACGAGAACGACCAGCAGCAGGTGGTGAAGTCGGTGATGCGGCGGTTGGGGATCGACGACAAGCAGACTACGCCACGGGCGGTGCTGGCGCATATTTCATGGGCGAAGAATCACATGCTCGATCCGCAGGAAGTTTATTTGCAATCGGCCGATCCTAAGACCGAGCGCGTGGCCCAGATTTACGCTGAGTACAAAAAGGAGTTGGCAAAAGCGAATGCGTTGGATTTCGACGACTTGCTGCTCGAAACCGTTCGCCTGCTGAAGGCTGCGTCGGAAGTACGCGAATATTACAACCGGCGGTTTCAGTACATTTTGGTCGATGAATATCAGGACACGAACCGGCCGCAGTATGAATTGATGCGGTTGCTGGCGGGGACGCGGCACAATGTTTGTGCGGTTGGCGATGAGGATCAGTCGATTTATTCGTGGCGCGGGGCGGACATCCGCAACATTCTGGAGTTTGAGAAAGATTTTCCCGAGGCCAAGATTATTCGTCTGGAACAGAATTACCGGTCGACGCAGAACATCCTGCAAGCGGCTTCGGCGGTGGTTGCAAACAATCTGAAACGTAAAGGGAAGAACCTGTGGACCTCGCGGCAGGGCGGCACCAGGCTTGGCTACTACGAGGCTCCGGATGGCGAGAATGAGGCGCTGTTTGCGGCGGACTACATTGCGAAGTATTTGCGGGAGGCGGTGGACCAGGGAGAGAATGCGCGGGCGGCGGTGCTCTACCGCACGAATTCGCAATCGCGGTTGTTTGAAGAGGCCATGCGCCGATATCAGTTGAAGTATCACGTGGTGGGCGGGTTTTCGTTCTACGAGCGGGCGGAAATCAAGGACATGATTTCGTATTTGAAGGTCATTCACAATGTGGATGACTCGATCTCGCTGCTGCGCGTGGTCAACACACCGGTGCGCGGGATTGGCAAGACTACGATTGAGACTTTGGAGCGGGTGGCGCTGGAGACCAGCGTCTCTTTGTGGGGAGCTTTGGGGGAGGCGATCAAGCGTCAGCTTTTGCCGCAGCGAGCTTTGGCGGCACTGAAAAGCTTCAAGCGGTTGATTGAAGATGGCCGGGCGATGTTGGCTGGAACTTATGTGGAACGATTGGAAGACACGGCGCGCGAGGAAAAAGATGTAGTCGCGCCCGACGAATCGACGGAGGGTGCAGACGTTTCCTTTGATCCCAGCGAGGACGAAAATACCTCATTCGACTTTGGATCTGCTGATCTTGACGCTCCGGCTGTGATCGCTGGCCAAACTGAAGCGGGCGAGGGCGCCCGCTCCACACAATCACCACGGGATGGAGCTGAGCCTGGCTTCCGCAATCCCGGCGCCGCGGCGAATACTGCCGAGATTCTGAAGTTCTTGATTGATCGCACGGGTTACATCAAGCAACTTGAAGAGGAGGACACGCCGGAGGCTTATTCGCGGATTGAGAACTTGCGCGAGTTGGTGAATGCGGCCATGGATTCGCGCGACCGGGGCGAGACTCTGGATCAGTTTCTGGATCATGCGGCGCTGGTGAGCGACGCGGACGCCTACGATGAGCGGGCGCAAATCACTTTGATGACACTTCATGCCGCCAAAGGACTGGAGTTTTCGCTGGTGTTTCTGTGCGGCTTGGAGGAAGGTTTGTTTCCCCATTCGAGGACTTTCTTGCAGCCCGACGATATCGAAGAGGAACGGCGGTTGTGCTATGTGGGCATGACGCGGGCCATGGACACTTTAGTCTTGACCCGGGCCGTGTATCGCCGGCGATATGGGACGGATTTGCCGGAAGCCAGCGTGCCCTCGCGATTTCTGGAAGAAGTGCCGGCGGAGTTGGTGGAGGAATTGGGAGGGTCGCGGCGGAAGCGGGAATCTTCGCGGGCAAATTCGCGGGCAAGAGTGTCCGCGCCACACGAGCCTGAGCAGCAGGCCCATTATGCTTACGAGGATGAGGACCAGAGCAGCGCGAACTGGGCGGCACGCAACCCGCCGCGGAGTCCGGCGTATTCTGGTCGCAGCTACAATTCCATCGACAATATTGCGGAGTTTTTCGCCTCTCGAGGGAAGAAATTTACCATCCCGAAATTGCCGGTGGACGAGCCTAAGGGCAGGAAGGGATTCCGGCCGGGGCAAAAAGTGCGGCATCCCAAATATGGCGAGGGCACGGTTTACCATCGAGAAGGAGAGGGTGAAGAGGCCAAGATTACGGTACAATTCCCTCGCTTCGGTTTGAAGAAGCTGGTGGAGAAGTATGCCCAGTTGGAGCGGGCTTGATCTTAACTTTTTGAACGAGAGGACTAATGGCTAATACCAAGAAACTGAGCAAGGAAGAACGCAAGAAGGCAAGACGCGCTGCACGCAAAAAAGTAAAGACGGAAAAACCGCTGAAGCCGCGGGAGTACGCGCGTGGCTCAAAGAAGCGCAAAGTGAAGAAGATGGCACGCGGCGCGGCGAAGCGGTAAAGGCGACGCATGGCATTTAGCATTTGGCGCTTGGCCCAACGCTTCGGGGGCTAAGTGCTGATTGCTGTATTCCAGGAGACGAAGCCCTTTGGCTCAAATACCAATCGCGGATCAGGCAGTGAAGACGGAAGCTCAAACTTCCGGCAGCCAGCTTCTGCGCTGCAAGTCGATCGACAAGTTGATCGCGGATGCGAATGAGCCGGGGAAGCGGCTGGAGAAATCTCTCGGGCCGTGGTCGCTGACTGCGTTGGGCATTGGGGCGATCATCGGCTCGGGAATATTCGTGCTCACCGGCACTGCGGCCGCGGGAGAATATTTTCAGGCGCCGTCGATTCTGCATGCGCAGGTGCTCGATCTGATGGTGAACTTCCTGCGCGGCGGCAGCACTGCGAACGTGCTCATGCACGGCCGGCCGGCGGCTGGGCCATCCATCGCCATCTCTTTTCTGCTGGTCGCCTTGGCCTGCAGCTTCGCCGGTTTGTGCTACGCCGAACTGGCCTCGATGATCCCGATTGCAGGCAGCGCTTATACGTATTCTTATGCCACGCTGGGCGAGATTTTCGCCTGGATCATTGGCTGGGACCTGATTCTCGAATATGTAGTGAGCAATGTGGTGGTGGCGATTGGCTTCAGCGCCTACACCAAATCGCAACTGGCTTCCTTCGGGTTGAATTTGCCGGATCGATGGTCGACTCCGGTGTGGGAGTCGGGCCATTGGACGGGCTCTTACTTCAATGTCCCCGCCTTCGTGATTATTTTTATTCTTACCGTGCTGCTGGTGCGCGGGGTGCGCGAGTCCGCCGAAGCCAACAATGTGATGGTCGCCATTAAGATCGGCGCTATTCTCATTTTTCTGATGGTCGGCGGTGCGCTGGTAAACCCCAGCAACTGGCGGCCATTCGCACCCTCAGGATTCGGCGGCATTGTGACCGGTGGCGCGATCGTGTTCTTCACCTACATCGGCTTCGATTCGGTTTCGACGGCGGCCGAGGAGGCGAGAAATCCACAACGCGACTTGCCCATCGGCATTATTGGTTCGCTGATCGTGTGTACGATCCTTTACATCGGTGTTTCGATTGTTCTGCTGGGCATGATGAAATACACCACGTTTGTTTCGGGCGACGCGGCTCAGGCTCCGGTGGCTTACGCGCTGCAGATGCTGGGCGCGAACCGCTGGTCACGCTCTATCATCGTGATTGGCGCGCTGACGGGAATGATTTCGTCGTTGCTGGTCTTTCAGTACGGGCAAGCCCGGATTTGGTACGCGATGTCGCGTGACGGGCTTTTCCCCAAACTGTTCTCTGCGGTTCACCCACGCTTCAAGACGCCGCACTTGTCCACCTGGGTGGCGGGATTCGCGGTGGGCGTACCGGCGGGAATTTTTGCCATCAGCGACGCCGCTGACCTCTCGAATATCGGCACGCTCTTCGCCTTCGTGCTGGTTTCGCTGGGTGTCATCATCCTCAGGCGGACGCAACCGGATCGCAAACGCGTCTTCAAAGTTCCCTTCGTTCCATGGTTCCCGCTGATTTCGATCGTCCTGTGCGGCGGGCTCATGACCGGGCTCACCGTCATCACTTGGCTGCGCTTCGTGATCTGGCTGGGGCTCGGTCTCCTGATTTACATCTTCTACAGCCGTCATCGCAGCGAGTTTTGTAAGAAATTATAGCTCGGCGGCTTTTGACTTCTCGGAACCCGGTGAAAACCAATATGCGCAAAATGTGGATATCCGCAATTACTCTGATCGTCCTCTTGTGCCCGGCCATTGGCCAGGATCAGGATTTCAGCAAAGTGCAGATGAAGGTCACGAAGGTGTCCGGGAATGTCTACATGTTGGAAGGAGCCGGAGGAAACATTGGCGCTTCGGTTGGAGACGACGGCATCGTCATCGTGGACGATCAATATGCGCCGCTGGCGGATAAGATTAAAGCGGCCCTGAAGGGCATCACCGACAAGCCGGTGCGCTTCGTGATCAACACTCACTATCACGGAGATCACACTGGCGGGAATGCGATCTTTCAGCAAACGGCGCCGATCATTGCCCAGGACAACGTGCGCAAACGTCTGCAGGAAGGCGGTACGGGAGGCAATTTTGGCGGCGTGCAGTTCGACTCCAAGCCCCAACCCAAAGAAGCGCTTCCCATCATCACCTTCGATCATGATGTCACTGTGCACCTCAATGGTGAGGACATCCGAGCGCTGCACTTTCCCAGCGGCCACACGGACGGCGACAGCATCATCTTTTTTCCCAAGTCGAATGTGGTGCACATGGGCGATGACTTCGTAACCTATGGCTTTCCGTTTATCGACCTGAGCGGCGGGGGAAGTGTGGAAGGAATGATTGCGGCTCTGGAACAGGTCGTTGGCCAAGTGCCTGCGGATGTGAAGGTGATTCCGGGACACGGACCTATCTCGAACCTGGATGATGTGCGGCGATTTACGGCCATGCTGAAAGACACCAAAGCGGTAGTGGAAACCGGCATCAAGCAAGGGAAATCATTCGACCAGTTGAAGCAGGCGAATGTGCTGGCCCCGTGGCAAAAGTGGTCAGGAGATTTCATCACCAGTGAGCAGTGGCTCGTGACTCTGTACAACGATTTGACGGGCAAGAAGACGGGCGATTTCATCAAGCATAACTGAATGTTGACATGAAATGTGGACCGGGTCTTCGACCCGGTCCCACACATGCTTCAGTGCTCCAGCTTTTTTGTAAGTAGCTCATTGACCATCTGCGGATTGGCTTGTCCCTTCGAGGCTTTCATTGCCTGGCCGACAAAAAAGCCAATGACTGTCTTTTTGCCGGCGCGATATTGTTCGACTTGCTTGGGATTGGCCGCGATGATCTGGTCGATGATCTTTTCGATGGCGGAAGAGTCCGTGATCTGTTGTGGCTTTTCCTTTTCGTAGACCACGGCAAAGTCCAGGTCGCGTTCGAAGCACAGGTCGTACAAATCCTTCAGCATTTTGCCCGAAATTGCCCCGCTCTCCACCAGGTCGGCGGACAGGGCGACGCCCTTCATCGAAATGGGCGACTGTTCAATTTCCAGGCTCTTGGCTTTCAGGCGTCCCATCAGTTCGCCCTGGACGAGGTTTGCCACGCGCTTGGGATTCTTCGCGGCCTTCGCGGCGGCTTCGAACTGATCGGCAATTGACTTGGTTGCCGTCAGTACCTGCGCATCGTAGTCGGTGATGCCGTACTCAGCCACCATACGCTTGCGCCGTGTCTCGGGCAGCTCCGGCAGCTTGCTTCGAATTTCGGCCTGCCATTTTTCATCCACTACAAGGGGAAGAAGATCGGGCTCGGGGAAATACCGGTAGTCGTGGGCCTGTTCTTTCGAGCGCATGCCGTACGTCTTGCCTTCGATCGAATTGTAGAGCCGGGTTTCCTGCGTGATCTTACTGCCGGATTCAACGATCCCGATCTGGCGATCAATTTCGTAATCCAGCGCCTCGCGAATAAAGCGGAACGAATTCACATTTTTGATTTCAGTTTTCGTGCCAAATTGTTTCTGGCCGCGTGGACGCACGCTGACGTTGGCGTCGCAACGCAGCGAACCCTCTTCCATATTGCAATCGCTGACCCCCGTATAGAGGATGATTTCCTTCAAGCGCGTGAGGTATTCGTAGGCTTCGGCTGGCGACGAGATGTCGGGCTCGCTGACGATTTCGATCAGCGGCACTCCACTGCGGTTCAGATCGATGGCGGTGGTCTCAGTGGAATCGGCAAAGCCTTCGTGCAGGCTCTTGCCTGCGTCTTCTTCGAGGTGCAGGCGGGTGATGCCGATCTTCTTTATCTCACCGTCGGTCACAATTTCGATTCCGCCGAACTCAGCCAGCGGCTTGTCGTATTGCGAAATTTGATAGCCCTTGGGCAAGTCAGGATAAAAATAGTTTTTGCGCGCGAAAATGGATGTCTCGTTGATGCGGCAGCCCAGCGCCATCGCTGCCAATACCGCAAAATCCACCGCCTTACGATTCAGCACCGGCAGAGCACCGGGAAGTCCCAGGCAAACCGGACAAACATTGCTATTGGGCGGATCGCCAAAACGGGTGGAGCACGAACAGAAGATTTTGGTCACGGTCAAAAGCTGGACGTGAACTTCCAGCCCGATCACCGGCTCGTATTTGGCGCGGGCCGCTACAGAGGTATCCGCCGTGGTGACCATATCAGCGATTATAAAGGGCTACCCGCGGTGAGCGTCGTCGGGCAGCACCACTGCGACTGCCCTGGACTTAGTTCGGCTTGGCGTTCG
This sequence comes from uncultured Acidobacteriota bacterium, assembly GCA_963696635.1. Lineage (GTDB taxonomy): Bacteria > Acidobacteriota > Terriglobia > Terriglobales > Acidobacteriaceae > JABDBE01. The sequence continues at coordinate 132,888 of CAVOKX010000007.1, read as the reverse complement.
ACTTGGCGGGCGCGCTCAAGTATTTCTCCAGCGAGACGTTGAAGTACATTAGCTCGCTCCCCTTGGCATCGCGAACGCCGGTGAGATAAAAGTGTGCTCCGGCCAGCGGGGCAGAAATCTCCGACACATCAAAGAACATGAATCCGGATTGCGTGCCGTGGGGTTCAACCGCCTTGGCGGCAAACTGGGCGTTCTGAATCTCCTCCATGGCTTCCCGGTTCACGCTTCCCTTCGCCTTCTTTGGCCAGGGCAGCGGATTCGGAGAGATGTTGCCCGGCGGCTTGCCGATTCGCCGGTAAATATCGTCTTCTGTCGCAGGCGGAATCTTGACGCGATCCACGGTGATGAATTCCGCCTTCATTCCTGACAGTGAGACCGGCTGATCGCCGTCATTGGTGATCACTACGAAGATTGGCATAAGTCCCACGTCATTGTAATGAACCGAAAAGATGCTCGCCTTGTCGGCCATGTCGTACGGATCAAGCGCCACGGTGACCGCTTCACTGGGATGCTCGTCGTGCGCGGGATAGGTTTTCGCCGGCTGAGCTGCCGGCATGACAAAGTGTTTTGCCGCCAGGCAAACCATCGAAAGCAGTAATAGAGAAGAAACTGCCGCCTTTCGCAGCCTCGAAGGTCTTACAAAGATGCAGGACATGATGATCGATTATAGGATGCAAGCATCGTCCGCGGCGGTGCCTTGGGCGGCGAGTATGCAGGTAGAATGTTTGTTCCCCCATGTACTGGATCTACAGCGCGCTGCTGGCGGCGGGACTGCTGGTGAGCCTGCCGTATTGGCTGCTGCAAAGATTGCGGCATGGCAAGTATCGCGGCGGTCTGGGTGAGCGTCTGGGGAGGATTCCGCCGCGCCTCGTGGCTCAGCCCCGGCAGCCTGCCATCTGGGTGCACGCGGTGTCGGTGGGCGAGGTGCTGGCGATTAGCGGTTTAGTGGCGGAACTCAGAAAGCGATTTTCGCAATATCGGGTTGTCATTTCGACAACCACGGATACAGGTCAGAAGCTGGCCCGGACTCGCTTCGGCGCGGAGAATGTTTTCTATTTTCCGTTAGACTTCGCCTTTGCTGTCCGGCCGTACTTGCGATTGCTGCAGCCCAAGCTGATTGTGATTGCGGAGACTGAGTTCTGGCCAAATTTTCTGCGGCTTGCCCACGCCAGTGGCGCTCGGATTGCCATAGTGAACGCTCGTATTTCGGATCGCTCACGGTCCGGATACCGGCGCTTTCGATTTTTGCTGACCGGAGTTTTGCGGCAAGTAGATCTTTTCTTGACCCAGACTGCAGAAGACGCTCATCGCCTTGAGGAAATTGGCGCTCCAGTCGAGCGAGTCCAGGTAACCGGTAACTTGAAGTTTGATGTGCCTGCACCGGCAGCGCCGCCGATTGTTGCCAGCCTGCGCTCGGCGCTCCAGCAAGCCAACGCTGGTCCGGTGATTGTTTGTGGAAGCACAGTCGAGGGCGAAGAGCCGCTGCTGCTGCAGGCTTTCGAAAACGTTCTCGCCAGCCACCCTCGCGCCGTCTTGATGCTGGCGCCGCGTCATCCGGAGCGCTTCGGGGAAGTGGCGGAATTGCTGGACAAACTTGGGATCCGTTTTTGGCGTCGCTCGCTGTGGAGCGGCGATCCGGTGGTCGGTGGTGCGCTGTTAATTGATACGATTGGCGAACTCGCGGCCCTTTACGCGCTCGCCGATGTGGCGTTCGTTGGCGGCAGCCTTGTCCCCCGCGGCGGACACAATATTATCGAACCCGCGCGGCACGGAGTTCCGATCGCCGTAGGCAACCATACCGAGAATTTCCGCGACATCGTGACCTTCTTTCAAGGTCGCGATGCGGTCCGCGTGGTTACTCCCGCGGAGCTTCCGCTGGCGTTCATGGAACTCGTTTCCGACCCGGCGGAACGGATTGCTCTGGGCCGCCGCGCAGCAGAAACTCTGCGGGCGCAAATGGGGGCAACACAGAGGACGATGCAGGCATTGGAAAGGCTGTTGGCGCACAATCATGTGGGGACGGGTCGGAGCTTGTCCTGAGCGAAGTCGAAGGAACCCGTCCAGCAGCGGCAAGACCCTGTTGCGAGCATAGTGAATGAATTTGTTGTCCTCCATTTTCGGCGCGGGGGTGCGCGCCCGCAACACGCTTTACGACCGCGGCATTGCGCGTGCGCGAAAAGTACAGGGCCCCGTTGTCAGCGTCGGCAACTTGTCGGTTGGAGGGTCTGGCAAAACTCCGTTCGTTTTGCTTTTGGGAGAGCTGCTGATGGCTCGCGGGGTAAAGTTCGACATCCTCTCTCGCGGTTACGGCCGCCAGCAACGTGGCTTAGCACAGGTGGATGCGGGAGGCTCTTCCCGCGACTTTGGGGACGAACCGCTGCTCCTGGCTCGGCGCTTAAGTGTGCCCGTGATCGTGAATGAAGATCGTTACGAAGCTGCTCTATTCGCTGAAAAAAACCTTGGCCCGCAGCTTCATCTGCTGGATGATGGCTTTCAGCATCGCGCCCTGGGGCGTGATTTCGACATCGTATTGGTTACTCCCGAAGACGCACGCGACCGTCTGCTTCCTGCAGGACGTTTGCGCGAGCCGCTGACTTCATTGTCCCGCGCCGACGCAATCGTGCTGACCAGTGGAGCCTCACCGGAATCGTTTCCCTCGCATGGCAAGTTAGTATGGCGAGTGCGCCGGGGCATCACCCTGACGGGCATTCCTGCTCGGCCAATAGTTTTCTGCGGAATCGCACGGCCGCAGAATTTCCTGCTTCAATTGCGCACGGCAGGGGTTGAGCCGGTGGCGCAAGCTTTGTTCCGCGACCACCACGCCTACACTGAACGGGATATCCAGGATCTGTTGAAGCTGCGCCAGCAAAGCGAAGGCGGAGGTTTTGTAACCACCGAAAAAGATGCCATCAACCTGAATGGATATCTGCACGCACTGGAGCCTCTGGCGGTGATTCCGGTCACAATGGAATTGATGGACGCAGCTAACGCAGTCGATACTATGTTGCGGATGGTTGCGGAACGAAGAGCAGAGCGTGAGAAAATCGGTGGCTGAGCTGAGCGGAACTTGATGTCCAAATGACCAAACACCCGAAAGAGGCGGAACGGCTGAAGAGGATCGTTGAATCCTTCTCCAAGATCACGGTCACGGTGGTCGGAGACCTGGTGGCCGACGAATTCGTTTTTGGGGAAATCTCGCGCGTATCTCGAGAAGCTCCCGTGCTGATTCTGAAGCATCGCGAGCGAACCGTCATGCCCGGCGGCGGCGCCAATGCGATCAATAATCTTGCTGACCTGGGCGTAAATGTCTTGCCTGTGGGAGTTGTGGGTGACGATGAACCCGGACGCTTGCTGCTGAAAGCGTTTCGCCACAAACATATCCCTGTGAGCGGCGTGCTGAAGGACAAGAGCTATACGACGGTGACCAAGACCCGCATTTTAGCGGGCATGGCGCACACCGCCCGGCAGCAGGTGATCCGCGTCGATCGCGAACCGGAAGCGGAGCCCAACCGGCACTTGCAGCGCGAGCTCGTGCTGGCGGCGCGAGAATATGCGCGCGCCTCGGATGTGCTGCTTATCTCTGATTACGGATACGGAGCCGCGAGTCCTGCCATCCTCAATGCGATTCGTGACCGGGGACGTCTTGATGGAGTTCCCGTCGTGCTCGATTCACGATATCGCATGCTGCAATACTCCGGTATAGTAGCGGCCACGCCCAATGAGCCTGAAGTCGAGGCGGCCTTGGGTATGCGGATCGGCAACGATTGGACGCGCTTGTGCGCCGCTGGGGAGCAGGTGATGTCGCGGATGAAGCTGGAATCTCTCGTGATTACTCGCGGCCGCGACGGCATGGCAGCCTTCGCCGGCAAACACAAACCGGTGGATATTCCGATTTTTGGTTCGGATCAGGTAGCGGATGTGACCGGAGCAGGCGATACTGTGATCGCCACCTTCGCCGCCGCCTTTGCTGCCGGAGCCAGCACGGAAGAGGCTGCGCACTTGGCGAACTATGCGGGCGGGATCGTGGTGATGAAGCGAGGAACCGCGACCGTATCGCGACCGGAACTGCTCGCCGCGCTTGAACAATCACCGCCGGCGACACGAGCCCACTGAATGTCCCCAGAGAAAATCCTGAGCCGCGAAGGATTGAAGCAGCGCGTTGCCGCGTGGCGCCAGGAGGGCGAGTCCATTACGCTCGCCAATGGCTGCTTCGATCTGCTCCACGTCGGTCACGTGCGCTACCTGCATGCAGCCAAGCAGCTGGGAGGACGATTGATTGTAGCTATCAACTCGGACGACTCTGTGCATGCCCTGAAAGGAGAAGGCCGTCCGCTGATGCCCGCCGAAGAACGCGCGGAAATTCTTTCGGCACTGGCCGATGTCGATGCCGTCGTCATTTTCCAGGAGCGGGATGTGCGGACATTGATCCGCGAAGTTCGTCCCGACGTTCACGCCAAAGGCACCGACTATACCGCCGACACCGTGCCCGAGCGGGATGCGGTCGCGGAGTGTGGTGGCCGGGTGGAAATCGTGGGCGATCCTAAGGATCACTCGGCCACCGAAATCATTCGTTCGCGGATCGGACTGCGGCGTTCCTGAGCATGCCATCGCCGGCCACAGCTACTTCGGAAAATGCCGTTTTATTCACGCCGCAGCGATTGCTGATCGTCCGGCTGGGCTCGATGGGCGACATTATTCACACCCTGCCTGCGGTTACTGCCTTGCGACGACTGTTCCCCGAGGCAACTTTTGGTTGGATAGTTGAGGAGTGCTGGGCAGAGTTGCTGTGTACATTGCCGGAGCCGCGCTCGGGGCCGCGCTCACCGCGGAGACCGCTGGTCGACCAGATTCATACTGTGAATACGAAGTCCTGGCGCAAGTCCCTGTTTTCAACTCAGACTTGGGAGCAAATCGCCGCCGGGCTCAGCGAACTGCGTGCGCAGCGATACCAAGTGGCAGTCGACTTTCAAGGCGCAGCGCGATCCGCGCTGCTGGCGCGTTGGTCGGGAGCGCCCGTGGTGTTCGGAACAGCGCAGCCTCGGGAGAATGTCGCCAGCATGTTCTACACGCGTCAAATCATTGCCCGCGGCAGCCACGTTGTTGAGCAGAATCTCTCCTTGGCGGAAGCCGTTGCGCGCAGCCCTCTGGAGTTGCCAAAGATAGAATTTCCCTGTGACCCCGCTGCCGAAAATAAATGTGAAGAGCGGTTGCCGCAGAATATTGGCGATTTCGTCTTGCTCAATCCCGGAGCCGGCTGGGGCGCCAAGCAGTGGCCAGCGGAGCGCTACGCGCATGTGGCCAAGCGATTGGCGCAAGATGGCGTGAAGTCGCTGATCAATTTCGGGCCGGGCGAAGAGTCGCTGATGCAATCCGTTGAGTCTGCCAGCGAGGGCACCGCGCAGGGCATTGCGTGTTCGCTCACCGAATTGATCGCGATCACGCGCCGGGCGCGCCTTTTCATCGGGGGTGATACCGGCCCCATGCACCTGGCTGCAGCGCTAGGGATTCCCGTGGTGGCAATTTTCGGCCCCACCAATCCGGCGCGTAATGGGCCGTTTGGAACTCACAGCATCGTTTTACGCAGCCCCATCAGCCCGACCACACACTCCCGCCGTGCGCAACCCGATCCCGGCATGCTGGAAATCACCGCTGATGAAGTCGTTGCTGCCGCTCGGAAACTGCTGGGGAGCGACCGTGCCTAATATTGGTTGGACAAAGGTTGCGCGTCGTATCCGCGTACCTCTGGGCTTTGCTTTTACCGCGCTCTATTTGTGGCTCGCAAAACCGACGGCAGCATCCATGATCATCGGCACGGCGCTTATCATTCCCGGACTCGGGATTCGTGCGCTGGCGTCAGGGCACGTACAAAAAAATGAGCAGCTCACAATTACCGGACCCTACGCCTATACCCGCAACCCGCTTTACCTTGGTTCTTTGATTCTGGCCGTAGGCTTTGCCATTAGTGCTCGAAGCTGGTGGATCGGAGCCGGACTGGTTTTGATTTTTCTGGCAATCTACTTACCGGTCATTCGCGGGGAGGAGGCGTTCCTGCAAGAACATTTTTCTGAATTTGCGGAATACGCTCGCGAGGTTCCTCGGCTGCTGCCTCGGCTGAGTTCCCGCAACCGTGGCCAGGGAAAATTTTCCTGGGACTTGTACTGGAAGCATCGCGAGTACAATGCGACCCTGGGTGCGATGGCGATGATGGCCGCACTGACGGCCAAGCTGCTCTGGATCCGATAACGGGATCGCGAGACATCTCCAGTCCGGCATTCGGTATCTCACTAGAGATTGGAATCGTTCGTCTAAGCAAGATGCATATTTTCTTAAAGTCCAATCCGGCGTGGTGTCTGTTCGCAATGCTTTCTGTATCTCTGGCCCAAAGCCAGACTCGCCCCGCGACGCCGACGAATCCGCCTCCGGTCTCCACCATAAGCGCGGCGCCCTCGGCGCGGGTCATTCCTCCGCCACCGAATTATGCGTTCCCGAATGGGCAAACCTACGTCTATGACGTCGAATGGCATCTGTTCAACGCCGGCACGGCACGAGTCAGCCTGACACTCGACGGCGGACAGCAGCACGTAAGCGCGATTGCGGATTCCGCCGGAGTGGTAAACGCGCTCTACAAAGTGCATGATCGCTTCGAAGCATTTTTCGATCCGCAAACCTTCTGCTCGCTACGCGTTTCGAAGCATACGGAGGAAGGTTCTCACTCTCGCCAGACCGAACTGCATTTCGATTACTCTCGAAACAAGAGTGTGGTCGACGAGAAGAATTTGAAGACTGGCGAGCAGAAACACGTGGAAAACGATCTTCCCGCCTGTGTGACGGACGTCGTGAGCGGATTCTATTATCTGGCGTCGTTGCCTTTGCAACCGGGAAATACCTATACCTTCCCCATCAACGACGGAAACACCACCGAAGTCAGGGCCCACGTCGAAGCTCGGGAACCGGTCAAAGTTCCGGCTGGCACGTTCCAGACGGTGCGGGTCAAGGCAGAGGCCATTTCCGGCGCTTTGCAGGGTAAAGGCACGATCTGGGCATGGTTCACCGATGACGCCAACCACACTCCGGTGCAGATGCGGTCGAGATTAGGGTGGGGCACCCTGCTATTTCGATTGCAGAGGATCGAAAAGCAATGAGTTTGCCGTCAGATTATTTCTGCGCCAGCAGCGCCTTGGCATGGGCGAGTTCTGGCCGATCTGAGGTCGATCCATCACACACTTTTACGAGCCGAGCGTAGTAGGTGTTCGACTTTTGGGTCTTGCCCGCCATCTCAGCGGCTCGCGCCGCGCCGTACAGGCCATTGAAGCGGTTCGGATTAAACTTCAGGTCGGCCTCGTACTCAGCCAGGGCTTGTTCCGGACGATTCATATCGAGCATCATGTCGGCCAGCATTTCGCGCGCCGGAATCGCCAATGGCTCGTCGCCCTCGGCCTCTTCCTTTTCCGCTACGGTGTGTAATGCTTTGATAGCTTCGTCATTTTTCCCTTCAGCATGAGCTACCCATGCAGCGGCTTCTTGACGATCCTGTTCGACCATTTCAGCAATGTACTTCTTCTTCTTCTCCACCAGGGTGGCGTGAATCGCTTCAATCTCCGCTACATCCTTGCGTGCGTCGGCTACATTTCCAGTGCGGGCAGCGCCAATTGCGCGTGCCCAGTAGGTAATCGAATTATCCCCGGCTTCCGCTCCTGGAACCAGCGCCAGAGAAGCGGCGTCCGCCCAGTGATGCATCTCCAGCACATACTTGGCGGAAAGAGTTACCAGAGCGTCGGTTCGAGGATCGAAATCCTCTCCGTACATATCGTCTTTTTTCGCGGGCATGGCTTTCACTTCGTCGATTACTTTTTGGGCATCTGCTTCGCGCCCGGACTGCAAATATGCGTAGACCAGAAAATCCATGGCATGAAACTGGTGGCCTTCGCCGCCCATATGCATGGCTGCGGTCTTGCGCGTGGCAGCAATGGATGCGAGGTTGGAATCGATATCGTCTTGCCACAAGCCCAGGCGGGCAAAAATGTGCGACGGCATATGCAGCGCATGTGGAGCGGCCGGAGCAATCTGGGCATAGCGTCGAGCGGCAGGCAGGCCAAGTTCGGCCAACTGCGGCTTATCGTAGCTGTGAATCAGATAATGAGCCACGCCGGGATGGTCGGGCTCAACTGCGAAGAGTTTTTCCAGAACCGCAGCTGCCTGCTTTCGATTGGCAAAGGTTGTGTCATTGTCGGGCTCGGAAGCGAGCAGCGATAGCGCGTAAAACGCGGCTGCCTCGCGATCATCAGGGTAACGCTGATAGGCGGTTTCCATTGCTTTGGAATAGGCGCTGGCTCGATCCTGATAGTCGCGTTTTTTGCCGCGGTAGAATGCGTCCATGGCAGCGACATAATCTCGCTCGCGATTGGTCTTCGGGTGCAGGGATTTTGCGTTCTTGACTTCTGCCTGACCTCGCTGAACCGTGGCTGCATCTGGGTGATTCCAGAGCTGATGCCAGATGCTCATTGCGATTCCCCAATGCGCCATTGCGCACCGCGGATCGTCTTTCGCGATCTGTTCAAATTCTTTCTCCGCCTCTTCGTACCAGAATGAGTGGAGAAGCGCGACGCCGCGTTCGAATGGCTTCTGCACCGCCGCTGCGCACGATACCGGGAAATGCACCGTGCCCAATTGATCGGTGGTCAGGTCCTCGTGATGATGGCCCTCATCGGCCAGCGCTCCGAACGAAAATAGCATCGACACGATGCAGGCCAGCACAACTTGCTTCATGGAACACCCCCGCTGAAAAATGAGTCTAGCCCGTGACGGTTGAGAGGGTCAAACGGATGTGGGGGTGAGAACATAACGGGATGGAATAAGGCCCTCTTGCAGCTCGTGAGCCAGGTTCACCAGCAATTCTCGATGAGCGCTATGGCCTTCCATGAGAATGCCGGTCCGCGTCAAGTAGATTTTGATTTGTCTTTCCTAAAATCTCCCTTTCCTTCATGACGGGAGGGTGTTCAGAGCGGCCCGGAGCGGTCAAGGGCGCGTTCTTTGCGGCGTCAGCGAACCCTTGACGGCGAGGACCGCTCGGTCACCATTCCGTCAGGAAGGAAAGGGACAGTCGCTCGCGATTTTTGGTCTTGCTTGCGTTGTTCCTCCGCGCCCAAACCAACCCTGTCGCCACCCTTCCATCCGCACTCTTCGTGAGCGATCGGCGCTCGGTGCAAGTTGGGTGTTCTCGTTTCAGCCGGCGCTGCCACCTGTTAGTCGACCTCTCTTCCATCTCACGATGGAAGTTGGGCCAGGCCATAGACGCAGTCACCGGAACTCGGCGCTGGGGCGCGGTGTTTCCACTCGATGAATCTTAAACTATGCGGCTGCCGGCAATGGCATCGCTCGGCTGTTGCGCAGCGGTTCGTAGGCCTCTCCGCTCACCCACAAGCGATGCAGCAGGACAGCTAGCTTTCGTGCGGTCGCGATCACCGCTCGTTTCTTCCCATTCTTCCCGCCACGCTCGGCCAGCTTCAGCCCCCAGCGCCGCAGATCGCTGTCCGCTCCAAACGGCCCCAGAATGTGGTGCGCACCCTGCACCAGCAACGTTCGTAAATACGGATCGCCTTCCTTGCTGATGTGCAGCTGCGGCTCACTCTGCCCCGAGTTCCGCCGTCCCGGCTGCAACCCCACATAGCAGCCCACGTCCCGGCTCTTGCGAAAACGCTGCGCATCTTCCAGCGTCAGCAGGTAAGTCAGCGCGATCAGCGTTCCGACTCCCTTCACCTGTTTCAGACGCGCCACTTGCGGATAACTTTCCCTGGCGATCTTCTCGATCTGCTGGTTGTATTCGTAAATCCGCTCGCTCAGCGATTCGATGGCGGCCAGCAACGGTTCCAGCGCCGCTTGCAGTTCCGGGCTCAGACTCTGCGCTTTCTCGACATTCATATTGCGTGGACTGCAGCCCCGCAGCCGTTCCCCGTAAGACTTCGTCAGTCCCCGCGCCGTGTTGATCAACGCCGTCCTTGCCCGCACCAGTCCGGCTCGCGCTCGGATCACCATCAGATGGGCTTGCGCCTGGGCGCTGCGATGTTGCACCGGGGCCAGCAACTGCGGATCGATCCGCGCCAACCGAGCCAGCGTTCGGGCGTCGAAGCGATCATCTTTCCGTCGACTCTCCCCGATCAGGCGCACGTTGCGCGCATGGGCCACTATTACTTCGTGTCCCAACTCGCTCAACAACCGGCTCACCCACGGCGAATGCATCCCCGTTTCCAACGCAATCCGGCTCCGCGGCATTTTCCCGAACACTTCTTTCATCGCTTTCGGAGTCGTGCCCAGCCTCTGTTCCAGCACTACTTCCCCCGCTTCATCCAACACACAGTACCAACTCGATCGATCGCCCAAGTCCAAACCAATCGTCAGTTTCTGGTCCGGAAAATTCCTCGTCTGCCTTGCCCCTGCAGTGCTAATCTTCTTCATTGCCGGTCTCCTTTATCTCTTGCGCTTCGAGCGCGTCGATAACTTGGGAGCGTATCGCATCCCGCCGGAGACCGGCATTCTCATCCCATCTGTTAGCAACAGTTAATTGCTGACAAGGGGAGTTTCCTTATTGTGGGTGGTTCTTGCTTAAATCCAATTTGCCATCTAGCTTCAACAATGCGTGGGCCGCGTCAGCACTTGGCGCTTCCGCCTCGAAGCACAGTAGGTACTGGCTGACCCGCGTACAGGCGGCGGCTTGAAAGTACTTACCACCTGATTGCAAATCGCTGCTCATCACGATTTCAACGAAGTCGAGGTCGGCAATCCGGCGCGGTTCCTCCGTCTGGACAGTATGCTGAGTGGGGTCGCGCTCCAGCGAGTGCCTCATGCTGCGAACGTACTGCTCAGTGCTCTCCAAGCTCGGGTAATTAGTCGCATAATCCACGGCGATGCTCAAGGTGTACATTCCGTCCATTCCTTGCACGTAGTGTACACAGTTGAGCACGATTGCCTGTGGACGAGCCGCATTCACGGAGGTGTTGAGCTTCGCGTCGCACGGGGGTTGTGGCAGCTTCAACTTCAGACCGATGTGGCTGTTGGAATAGACGTTATTTAAAACGCTGCCGCCCTTGAGGACGGCCTTCAGGTCTTCGGCACTTTGATTCTGTCCGGCAGCAACTGCGACGCACGACAGCACGAAAGCGGTGACGTAACTGGCTGGAGGATGCATGCATATAGCGTAACTGAATACCGCGAAATTCGTCAGTAACTTCCGATAAATCTCTATTACGCTCATTGAGGTGGAATACCGCGCGGGCCGTGGCGGGGGCGAGCGGGTCGGAGCTGACGGCCAAAGGAAACGGGTGACCTGATCCCCAGTTCCCAACCCGCCACGCAGCCGAGGGGGTGCATATTCCATCCCGTTATGTTCTCACCCCGTCAAACGGATGTGTGCACTGCCGATTTCCACTTGCCAATCTGCGGAAGCTCGAGCTTGCTTGGCGTCTTGGGCGTAACTCTTAATTGCAATTGGCTTGTTATTGCAAGCGAAAGCGTTCGTTCATCAATCGCTGGAGGCGGGGTTTGTAGAGAATGTCGTAGGCGAATTCTTTGTCGGGAAACATGGCTAGCGCGGCGCGCTTGGCGCCGGCCACCAGTTCGGCAGCTTCTTCGACGGTGAGGTTAGGATCCTGGCCAATTACGGACATCACCATGCTGATCATGATCTGCAAGCGCCGGATATTTCGTGCTTCCTGTTCTCTCTCGCCAACATTTGGCGCTTGGCCATGCCGATCTAAACTGCTCATCAAACCCCCGAGATCATGGTCTCTGCGATTAGATGTTCCCCAATGCAGGCGCGTTGCGCCCTGTATTTGACCCTATTGTCGTGCCCCGGCGAACCGAGCGCAATGGCCCCATGGTGTAGACCTTCGGTTACCCCAAAACAGAATCACCTCTGAAGTGCGCGACCGTAAGGACAATCATCATCGAATGTGTCCCTAATACTGCCTTGATGGAGTTAGAATCAGACAAACGCGCCCTAAGGATACGCGCGGGTGGGTAGTCCGGGAGATCGTCCTGATCGGAGGCAATAATGGCAGACTCGGCATCGCGAGAGGAACGTCCGAATCCGAATGAGAAACTGGTGCGCGTGTTCGACACCGAACAGGAGTCGGAAGCCATGGTGGTGCGCGGCTTGCTCGAATCCGCTGGCATTGACTCTGACCTGACTTCGCTCGACGCGCAGCAGGACATTCTGCCCGGCGTGGGTGGCACCGTGATTCTGGTGCGCGAGGAGGATGCAGCCGAGGCGCGGCGAATGATTGAGGAATATCGGCAAACGCCGGACGAACTTGAAACCGCGGAATATGCTCTCAATGAAGAGCCGCCAACTGAGAGCTGACGGTTTTGCCGTCCAGATAAAACGATACTGCCCCGTCCATATCCGTCCGGTAGGTGCGAACGTGCGCTGCCGCCAGGCGATCCAGAACCTCCTGCCTCGGATGCCCATACACATTGCGCGTGCCCACTGATATGACTGCGAACCTGGGATGCACGGCGGCCAGAAGTTCCGGGATGGTCGAGGTCGAGCTGCCATGATGAGCCACTTTGAGAAGGTCGGCTTGGGGGTCTTCCTGGGCAACTTGCTTTTCAGTTTTTTTCTCCGCGTCTCCCTCGAGTAAAGCAGAAGTTGCCCCATAACTGATTTTTATGACCAGCGACTCATCGTTCGGCCGGGAAGGATGTGCCTCGGCATCCCGCGGTGGCGCCAGCACCGCGATCTTTGCGCCGCCCAATTCAAGACTGTCTCCTGCCTTGTGAAGAATGATGGGAATCCTCAGCGTCCTCGCTTCGCGCAGCAGAGTTTGCAACTCTGGACTTGGCGAATCCACTCCCAGCCATAACTCGCGCGGATGAAAGTTAGCCAGCACCGCCGCCATGCCTCCCATGTGGTCGGCGTGAGCATGAGTTAGCGCCACTATGTCGAGCCGATGAAAGCCCCGCGACCACAGGTAGGGCGAAACCACGTCTTCCCCGATGTCCAACTCGGAATGCATCCAGAACGGTATGCCACCGGCATCCACCAGTAGAGTGCGGCCCTCGGGCGACACCAGAAGAATCGAATCGCCCTGGCCAACGTCAATGGCGGTAAGTTCGAGTACGCCCGGTCGAAGCAGCGGACGCGGCGGAACGGCGCAGATCCAGAAAGCGCTGAGGGCTAACACCGCCCAACCGGCTGCCACGACGAACAGCCGGCGGCGGCGGCTCAAAACCATCGCCAGCACAAGCGCTCCCGCACCCATAATGATGACCGCGAACTGCGGCGTAGGCAGCCGGGTGTCCGCAATTCGCAAGGCGCCCAGCCATCGCACCGAGCCATTCGTTGCGTGCAGGGCTACTGCAGCAATCATTGCCGGAACCCTCGCCAGCGCGAACGAGATATAACTTGCGCTCACAGCCACGATGGCGGCGACCATAATGATTTCCGTGAGCGGCACGGCTAACACATTCGCCGGCAGCGAGACCAGGGTTGCCCGATGGAAGTAGTACGCCATAGGCAGTGCGAAGCCCGCCTGGAGCACCACGGAAATGACGAAAAACTCGCAGCCCAGAAGTAGTACTCGCCCCGTAACCGAGAGCGCGGCCAACGGAATGCGCTTTCCGAAAAACCGTTGGAGCCTGCCGGCAATCATCCGCAGATCGAGTCGCAATTGCGCCAGCGGAGGAGAGAGTGCCGCGTCGTAACCGGTCGCATCCAAACTCCTTAAAGCGCGAGACAGCGGTTGCGTTGTCCGCACCAGCAAGGGCGTACCGATCCCAGCAATAACCAGCACGCATAGGAAGCTGAGCTGGAAGCTGGCGCCCAGCAGGGCCGCGGGATCGACAATCAGCAGGGCCAGTGCCGCCGCTCCGATGGTGTTGAGAATTGATTTCCGCCGGTAAAGCAGCCTTGCGCTCAGGTAGAGCGCGAGCATCAGCGTAGCCCGCCATACCGGAGCGCCAACGTCGGTCAGCAAGGCATATGCAACCGTGAGCAGAATAGTGGTCGCACTGGCGATCACATCGCTCACCCGCATCCGGCGCAGCAGCCAAAACATCACCAGGGCGAGGACGGCGACTTTCAAGCCAGAGATTACCAGCACGTGGTACGTTCCGGTGCGTTGGAAGTCGGTGAGGGTCTCGCGTCCGAGAAACGAATTCTCACCAATAAGCATGGCATCGAGCAGTGGGGATTCGTCGGGCTTCCATAGGAGACGAATTTTTTCGATCAGGCTTCTGCGGATGCGGGTCCGCCAAAGTTCGGCACGGTTCCCGGCAAACCCTGGCAACAGTTCGACTGTCTCCGCCTTGGTTGATCCGAGTGCCAGGATTCCGTCTTCCGCCAGATATCCCGTGTAGTCGAACGCGCCTGGATTGCGGAAATTGCGCGGCGGATAGAGTCTGATGGGAAGGCGCAAGCGCTCTCCATAGCGGAACAGGTGCATGGCCGCGGGTTCTTCGGATTCATTCTTTCCTTCCTCGTTCTTGGCCTCATGACCGTAGACACTAACGCGAACGCCGGAGTGGATGGTAAAGGTTTCATTCCCCTTGTTGTTGCTCGTCGCTACCTGCTCGGTTTCAAGGTCCAACCTCTGTTGCGCATCGCCGGGAGTTTTCTCCCGCAGATTTCCTTCCTTGGTTACGTGGGCGGTGACGATCAGGTCGCGGCCGTCGGCGAATGCGAGAACATCCGTGTCATGCTTTTCAGGAACACGCAATTGCATCGTGAGCGCTGCCGTCACCAACAGAGCTGCCAGCCCAAGCGCAAAACCAGCACGAGCCCGGCGGCGGAGAAAATAAGCTCCTGACGCGACGAAGACAATCGCTGCTACCAGCCACCACAGCGGCGGCCGCCACGCGTAGAAGCCGGTAACAATTCCGCCGGCATATGCCAAGGCAGCCCAGAGCATGGGTTGTCGTAAGGGCGGCTTTTGCGGGGTCGTAGGGGAAGCGGTGGCGCCCGGATTCACAGGTTCGCCTGAAGGCAGGACTCAAACGTTTGCCGGAATTCTCCGATATTGGAGTAGTGGGTCAGTGTGGTTCCTATTTTGAAGATCGTAATTCCGACCCCCCGCGCTTTCCCCAGCGCGGCGAGAGGCTTGCCCAGAGCGAAGCCGAGAAGAATCTCGCGTGAACCATTTCAAACTGATCCACTACCGATATTGGACCTCGGTGACTTTTAGAAGGGAAAATCAGTTCTTTGATGTGACGGCCTACCGGGCAAGCCGAAACACGCTCTCCAGATGATAGGTCTGGGGGAACAGATCGACCAGGTACACCTGCTCGATGCGATATCCGGCGCTGAGCAGGCCAGCCAGATCACGAGAGACAGTCGCCGGATCGCAGGAGATGTAGGTCATCCGGTGCGCTCCCAATCCGACGAGGCTCTGGACCACAGTTTCCCCCAGACCGCTCCGTGGCGGGTCCACCACCACGAGGTCGGGCCGCAGCTTATCCTTGCCGCTCCGCAAGAAATCCGCGGCAGCCGCCCGAACCGCCTTCACGTTTGATGGGGAATTGTGGAGCAAATCGGCGTGAGAGGTCTGTGACGATTCAACCGCGATTACCTGTGCAAATCTTTGGGATAGAACTGTGGAAAAAAGCCCCACCCCGGCGTAGAGATCGAGGGCCGTCTGACCCAACTCTGCCTCAGCCACGATCTTCACTAGCTCATTGATTAAATGCCGGTTAACTTGAAAGAAAGAGCCGGCGCTGACGCGGTAGGAGGCGCCGTCGGTCCGATAGAAGATCTCCCGCGCTCCGGACGCCGCGACTGGTTTTGGTTCGACTAGCCTGGTCGGACTGGACGAACCCGTCTTATACACCACGATACCTGTGATTTCTGGCAAGGTACCCCGGGCGCCGTCGGCCCATTCTTTAACCAGAGCGCTCGGAGCTTGGGGTTCGCAGAAGGCCTCGATCAGGAGTTGACTATCATCGGCGTTGGCGAAAAACTCAATCTCGAGAATTTCGTCGGGCACTGCGCGCTCCCGCCCCATTTGCCAGAAGGCTGCGATGGCGCGATTAATCAGCGGTGAACTTACCCGACACTCCTCAATCGGAAGCAGTTCGTGGGAGCCGAATTTGTAGTAGCCGAGCGCGAACTCCGGCGCTGTTCGAACTCTAAGCCGGGTGCGGTTGCGGTAGTTCCAGGGCGGCGACGGATGTATCGCGATCTTCGTTTCCAACTCGACCTTGGCAATGCGGCGCAGAGTTTCTTTCAGGATCGCAGCCTTGATCTCCACTTGATGCTCGTAGCTGGCATGCTGGTAGTGGCACCCTCCGCAGCTCCGGAAGTAAGGACAGTGCGGCTCTACGCGATGGGAGGAAGTCTGCAGAATCGTCTGGGCATGGCCTCGCGCGAAGCCTCGCTTCTGTTCGAGCAGCGAAGCCTCGATCCTTTCGCCTTCCAGCACAAAGGGTACGAAAACAGCTTTGCCGGGACCGTGCTCATCGGCAGGCAGGCGGGCGAGCCCGTCTCCGCCATAAACGAGTTTTTCAATGGTGAGTTGCAAGTGAGAATTCTATGCTATCGGACAAAGATGCCTGGAGGAATCGTGACGGGCGCTTCACATATAGAACAGACTCAATCGAGGCAGCCCGTATTTTTCTAGCAAACGCTTGTGCAGGTACTGCTTCTGCAATTGCTCGATTTGTGCTGACGGCATCTTTCGCCGGTACGGGGCCAGTTCGCGGTCGGCCTCTGCGCGCACAGCGACGATCTGCTCATCCGCTGTGGCAGCCAGCAAAACTGCAAACAGTTTCTCTTCCGCCACCGTCAGCCGTCGTTCAACATCTTCCAATCGTCGCGGAGTCTTCGCAGTTTCCAGATCGTCCGCAATTTCGCGCAGTATAGCGGCGGTCTCTTTAGCCAACGGCGTCGCACAAATCCCTTTTGCCTCAGGAAGCTTCGCGGCTTCGAGTTGTCCGGCGTTGAGCCGGAGAAAAGCAGCAATTTCGGATGTTTGAAACCCAGCTGGGCGATGGCTCTCCGGGCTCGCCGCTCCCACCGCCGCTTCTTTCATCTCCTCCGCAGCTATCAGCACGGCCTGCGCACAATAAGCCAGACTATTGACCTTCTGCGATTTCGAAGGCCGCTGTTCGTACTTATCAAACGCTGCATCGATGCCGCGCAAGACCGCTTCGAGCGGAATGCTCGCATCCTTCCAAGTTTCGATCAGCGCCCAATCGAGTGGAGAGAGATGAATGCGTCCACGGCGCCGCTGAAAGTGTTCTTCGATTTCGGTGAAGTAATTGAAATAGTTTTCCACGACGGTTTAGCGGGAACGGGGCTTGCTTCCGGAAGCAGCTTTGGACGTTGCCGCCACAGCTTCCCGAGTGGGTTTTGCGGTCAGGTTGCGCTCCCAGATAATGCGCAGGCCTTCCAAAGTCAAAAATTCATCCACCTGCATGATATGTTTCGATCCCGTCCCAAACAGAGATGCCAGGCCGCCGGTCGCGATCACTTTGGTTTCAGGGCCGAGTTCTGCGACCAGCAACTCGAGAACACCATCGACCAGGCCCAGATAGCCGTAGTAGAGTCCCGACTGCAGGCTTCCGACGGTATTGCTGCCAATGACGTGAGCGGGCTTGCGGATATCCACGCGAGTCAGCCGCGCCGTGCGCTCGAACAACGCGTCGGCGGAGATTCCAATGCCGGGGCAGATGACGCCGCCCATGTATTCTCCCTTGGCGGACACGCAATCGAACGTAGTCGCGGTTCCGAAATCCACGATGATGCATGGCCCACCATATTTCTCGAATGCCGCAACCGAATTCACGATGCGGTCGGCGCCCACTTCCGCGGGATTGTCGTAGTGGACTGGCATGCCTGTCTTTACGCCAGGCTCGATGAACAATGGTTTGGTGTTGAAATATCGCTCACACACCTGGGCCAGCGTGGAGTCGAGCGGGGGCACGACGGAAGACACCACGATGCCGTGAATACCTTTGGCTTCGAGGTTGTCCATGGCGAACAGATTACGGAAGAGCACGCCATATTCGTCCACCGTTTGGGTCGCAATGGTCGCAACTCGCCAATTTGCTACCAGCAATTCATAGCCCTGCGATTCAGCTTCGGAGCCGCGGCTCGCCGACGGAGCGACTTTCGCCACCCGGGCGAAGACACCGAGCACCGTATTAGTGTTGCCGACATCGAGAACTAAAAGCATAAAAGTCGCTCGTATGGAACAGCCCGTGTGGGGACGGGTCTTTGACCCGTCCAGGTTGACGACCCGCCTGCACACATTTATTGTTTTCAGCGAAGCCTGACCGTCCCACTGAGCACGGTACGTACGCCTTGGGCCGTTCGAATTTTCAGAAATCCGCGCTCATCAAGCCCATCGGTCACCCCCTCGAGGCCGGCGTTTTCTTCGACCTCGACTTGCCGTCCCCGAACCGAAGATGATCGTTCCTGAAAGCGCCGCAAAATCGAAGCAGTGGCTTGCGAATTCTCGAGCAAAGCGCGATATTCCCGGTCAAGCGATTTTAGCAAAGCCGTGCACAGTTCTACCCGCGACCACTCGGTACCTGTGGCCAAACGCAACGACGTCGCTATGGGCTGCAAATCCGCGGGAAAGCTCGATTGATTCACGTTGAGTCCGATGCCGATCACGACATACCGCACGCGCGTGATCTCGGCATGCATCTCGGTCAGGATGCCGCAAAATTTCTTTCCTTCGATCAAAACGTCATTTGGCCACTTCAAATCGGGAGCTACTCGCGAGTCGATCTCCTGCACCGCGGAGTGTACGGCCAGCCCGGCGGCGAGCGTGATTACGAGTACATCGGACGGCGGCAGCGCCGGACGCAAAAGCACCGAACAATAAATCCCCGACGAGCGTTCAGAATGCCATTGATTGGCTCCCCGGCCACGCCCGGCAGTCTGCTCTTCCGCCAGAAAAACGCTGCCCTCAGGAGCGCCGGCCCCTGCTGCTTCCATGGCTGCCGTGTTGGTTGATCCAATCTTGTAGTAATGATGAAGGTGCTTGGCGAAAATGGTGCCGTGTAATTGCGGCCCGAGCATATCCGGCACGAGAAGATCAGGCATGGACTTCAGACTATATCCGGTTGATGGATGTCCCGCAATGTCAACCCCAAGCTTGCGCAGTTGCTGAACCAGACGCCAAACTTCGGAACGGCTGGTGCCGATCTCGTCCGCGATTTTCGTTCCGCTGACGACGACGGTCGCGTGCGCAATAAGAAGACGCACAATACGCCCCAGTCGCGCGTCCGTTTGTCGCGCGAGCGTGTGGGGCACGGCCACTCGGGCACGTGGACTGCGATTTGTCCGCGTCCGCTTGATGCGGGAATTATGAGGGATGAATGACCCAAAGACAAACCTTTCTGACCTTCAAATTGATGAACCAGACTTCCCTTGGTCATTGTCTGCAGCGCTAGCCATTCGTTACTCTAAATTCACAAGTGATTCTGGTAACATCTCTTCGCAAGCGTTTGATCAGAGGGTCTTTTTAGAATGGAAACTCTAGAGCAGCATCGTAGACGCCCCAAGTCGGGTAGTCTTCCTCTATTCGCCGACGAGGTATGCAAGGGGAAGTCTCAACTTATTCATGGCGACGCCTTCAAGTGGTTGGAAAACGCCAAGTCGAACTCGATTCATGCTGTCGTTACTGATCCTCCCTACGGCCTTGTTGAATACTCTGCGCGTGAATTGAAGAAGATGCAGACTGGCAGGGGCGGTATTTGGCGAATTCCTCCTTCATTTGATGGTTGTCAGCGACAGCCCGTTCCCCGCTTTACAGTGTTGACGCAGCAAGATCACTCCGCCCTGCGTGCATTTTTTGGGCGCCTGGCAAGCACCCTGATTAGAGTCCTGGTTCCTGGAGCTCACGTCTTTATTGCTACTAATCCCCTGGTTTCCCATTTAGTTTATGAACCTCTGATTTCGGCGGGTTTCGAGAAACGTGGAGAGATCATTCGCGTCGTTCATACACTCAGAGGTGGCGACCGGCCAAAGAATGCCCATGAAGAGTTCCACCAAATTTCTGTGATGCCGAGATCCTGTTGGGAGCCATGGGGGCTTTTCCGCAAGCCTTGTGAGGGTCGTGTGCAGGACAATCTCAGAAAGTGGAGAACGGGCGGCTTGCGACGCATCTCGGAAACCGAACCGTTCAGGGATCTTATATACTCCTCTCCGGCACGCGGTGTTGAGCGGGACGTGGCTCCTCACCCATCCCTGAAGCCGCAAGGCTTCCTGCGCCAGATTGTAAGTGCTGCAGTTCCCTTTCGCGATGGTATACTTCTTGATCCTTTCATGGGCTCTGGCTCAACGATCGCCGCAGCAGTGGCTTGCGGAATTAACGCCATTGGGATCGAGCTTAACGACGATTATTTCTCCCTCGCCGCTAAAGCCATCCCAGCGCTGGCAGGATTTGATCCAGGCCCGTCGTCCAACGGCAATGGCAAGCAAAGAACGAAACCAAAATTGGTTTGATAGCTCAGTACCGCTTCCTCCGGGTTTTGGCGGCGTAGGCGCCATCCGCAAGGCAATTGACTACATGGAAAGGGAACTAGCGGACCTTGCCGAAATATACTTTGAACAGGCCAATGTTTTCAGCGCTCTTGTGGGAATTTTCGGAACCAAAGCCCTCGACTCAGTAAGCAATTACGAAAAAAGCCGACATAGCTATACAGCCCAGCAGCGCTTTCCCGACCTGTGTCGTCGCGGGTGCGGTACTCCTGCAAAGCCGGAAGACTGCCTGGAAAGCAAAGCCAGCAAGCGGCCATGGGCGATCCAGTCTCATTACGATCATCCTGGGTGGTACATCATCTGGCGCTACCTCGTTGATCAAACCGAATCAGTTCATCGGCACAGGCCGGTTATCATTTGGCGCGTCGATGTGGTTTATCTCGAAAAGTCTGATTGGAAATATGAAAAGAGCACCGCCGGGGACGCAGGTGGCGGGAGAACCCACACCTTTGGCGTCAAGAACCCCGCAACGAAGCTCGAAGGCAAGGCAGCGTATCGAAGAGTCTGATATCGTAATCCGCGACGGCAAGCCGGTATTGAGGAACGGTGACTAATCTGCTATCTACACCGGAGCTAAGCGCATGCCGATATCACTTGCCTTCGCCGAGTGGGTGATCACCCCGACCGAGATAAAAGTCACTCCGGTTTCAGCATAGGCACGAACATTCTCCAGCGTGATTCCGCCCGAGACCTCTAAGGGAATTCGCCGTCCCGCATGCGAGCAGCGCTCGACGGCGCGCTTCACATCTTCGACCGACATATTGTCCATCAGAATCGCTTCCCCGCCGTGCTCGAGAGCCGCCTCCAACTCTTCCAGGGAACGGACCTCGATCTCAATGATCTGCGCGCCGCGCCGGTTCTTGTGAGCGCGTTCCAGCGCCGGCACGATGCCTCCCGCGAGAGCAATATGATTGTTTTTGATCAGAACACCGTCCGACAGATCAAGCCGATGGTTCTGCGCGCCTCCGCAACGCACCGCGTACTTATCGAGCGTGCGTAGTCCAGGGGCGGTCTTGCGCGTGTCCAAAATTCTCGCCTTGGTACCAGAAACGGCATCCACGAACTGGCGCGTCAGCGTGGCAATCCCGCTCAAGCGCTGCATAAAATTCAGAATCACGCGCTCGCAGGAAAGAATTACGCGGGCATTGTGGCGGATGACGGCAATCGATTGCCCCTTGTGCAGGCGAATCCCGTCGAATATCTCGGGATGTGTCGTAACCTCGTAATGCGATGTAACCGCGCCGTCGAGAGCCGCGTAACAGTCCAGAATGCGTGAAACGCAGCCAATGCCCGCGAGAATGCAATCCTGCTTGGCGAGGATTGTCGCCGAAGCGCGCTGGTTCGGATCGATGCAGGCATAGCTGGTCGCATCGCGCGTCGCCCGATCCTCCAGCAGCGCGTTCTCGATGACCGCGGTAATGCGCCGGCTATTCCAATCCATGATTGCCAGTTGATGGAGGACGGGCGTCTCGCCCGTCCCGGCATTACTTCAACTCATCCAGCTTACTCTTTACTTTTTCGCGCAGGACCGTGAGTTCTTGCGCACGTCTTCGAATTCCCTCCACGACCTTTGCCGGTGCCTTGGCCAGAAACTGCTCATTGCCCAATTGCCTCTGGCCATTGGCAATCTCTTTTTCGATCTGCTCCAGTTCTTTCTTCAGCCGCTCCCGCTCTGCGGCGACGTCGATCTTTCTCTCGTAGATCACATGCACGTCGAAACGCGCGGTATGGCGCGCGCCGGACAGCTTCGCCAGCGAGTTCTCAACAAACTCGATCTTCTCGACACTAGCTAGTCGCTCTACTGAGCCTTGATTCTGTTCAATCAGTCTGCGAATGTCCGGCTCTTGGACAAAGAGCTGGATGGGCACGCGTTGTTTTTGCTCGACCTTCAATTCCGCCCGCAGATTCCGCACTCCGACGATGAGATCTTGCAGGATTGCCATCTGCGTCTCAGCCGCCAAATCCAATTGCTGGTCGTCGACTTGCGGATACGGAGCCAGAGCTATCGACTGCAACGGTGGATTCGAATCGTAAATCGCGTGCCAGATTTCTTCCGTGATAAACGGCATCACCGGATGCAGTAACCGCAAGGCAGCCTCAAAAATACCCAGCAAATTAGCGCACGCGATGCGAGCCGATTGCGCGTCGGCCCCGTCCAACAGCCGCGGTTTGATCAGCTCGATGTACCAGTCGCAAAACTCGCCCCAGAAAAAGTCATAAATCTGATTAGCGGCTTCGTGAAAGCGATAAGTCTCCAGGGCCTCATTCACGCCTTTGGTGACGCGATTAAAGCGCGACA
Source organism: uncultured Acidobacteriota bacterium (assembly GCA_963696635.1). Classification (GTDB taxonomy): domain Bacteria; phylum Acidobacteriota; class Terriglobia; order Terriglobales; family Acidobacteriaceae; genus JABDBE01. The sequence continues at coordinate 110,107 of CAVOKX010000007.1, read as the reverse complement.
GAATCCATCGGTCTTCAAGCGCAATCGCCTCAACTCCAGCGACGCCCGTGTGGGGCCGGGTATCCAACCCGGTCCCGGGTCGCAGACCCGGCTCCACCCGGTCAATATTCATAAACATAAACCGCGCCGCATTCCAGATCTTGTTGGCGAAGTTGCGATAGCCTTCAGTCCGGCTTTCGTTGAACGCAATGTCCGTCCCCGGCGCCGCCATGGCCGCCAGGGTGAAGCGCGTAGCATCCGTCCCAAAGCGCTGGATGACATCGAGCGGATCAACCACGTTCCCCTTGGTCTTCGACATCTTCTGCCGCTCGGCGTCGCGCACCAAGGCGTGAATATAAACCTGGCGAAAAGGAACGCTGTCGTCCTTCTTGTCGCCCCAGCCACTGGCCTGCTTGAGCTTCGGATCCTGCTGGTGACCCGCCATGAAATGGCAGCCAAACATAATCATGCGGGCCACCCAGAAAAACAAAATCTCGTAAGCCGTAATCAACAGCGTGGTGGGATAAAAAACCTCCTGGTCCCGCGTCTTCTTCGGCCACCCCAGTGTCGTAAACGGCAACAGTCCGGACGAGAACCAGGTATCCAGCACATCAGTATCCTGCTTAAGCTCCGAGCCCCCGCACTTCGTACACTTCCCAGGAGCCTCGCGAGCCACGATGATTTCCCCACACCCGCAATGCCACGCCGGAATCCGGTGTCCCCACCACAGTTGCCGCGAGATGCACCAGTCATGGATGTTGTGCATCCAGTTCAAGTAAATCTGCTTGTAGTTTTCCGGAACAATAGTTATTTCGCCGTTCTCCACGGCCTCGGTTGCCGGCTGCGCAAGCGGCGCGATCTTGATGAACCACTGCGTCGAGAGTCGCGGCTCAACCACTGTGCCGCAGCGGTCGCACTTCCCAATCGAGATGGTGTAATCCTTCTCCCCAACCAGAAAACCTTGCTGGCGCAGATCTTCAAGCACACGCTTGCGCGCCTCATATCGGTCCAACCCAGCATACGCACCCGCGTTCGAGCTCATGTGTGCATGCTCATCGATCACCTCGATCTGCCCCAAATTGTGCCGCAGCCCAGCCTCAAAGTCATTCGGATCGTGCGCCGGAGTCACTTTCACCGCCCCGGTCCCAAACTCAGGCTGCGCCAGATCATCCGTGATGATCGGAATTTCACGATTCATCAGCGGCAACAAAACTTTCTTCCCATGCAGATGCTTATAGCGCTCGTCTTTCTCATTCACGGCAACCGCCGTATCACCCAGCATGGTCTCCGGCCGCGTAGTCGCCACGGTGATGAACTCACTCGTCCCGACCACCGGATAGCGAATTTCATAAAGCTTCCCCGCAACATCCTCGTGCTTAACTTCGAGGTCGGAAATCGCCGTTCCGCAGCGCGGACACCAGTTAACGATGTACTTCCCGCGATAAATCAATCCCTCTTCATACAAGCGGACGAACACTTCGCGCACCGCCCGCGAAAGCTTCTCGTCCATGGTGAAATACTCGCGATCCCAATCCACCGAGTCGCCGAGCCGCTTCATCTGGTCAAGAATCGCTCCACCGTAGTGCCGCTTCCACTCCCACACCCGCTCGATAAACGCCTCGCGCCCCATATCGCGGCGCTTCTTGCCTTCGCTCGCGAGCTGGCGTTCCACCATCATCTGCGTCGCAATTCCCGCGTGGTCGGTTCCAGGAAGCCACAGCGTCAGGAACCCGCGCATGCGATGCCAGCGCACAATGATGTCCATCTGCGTATGGTTGAGCATGTGCCCCATGTGCAACCGCCCGGTCACATTTGGAGGCGGCAACAGCAGCGTGAACACCGGACGCGTCTCTCCCGGCGGAGGCGTAGGAACAGAAAACAGTTTTTCCTTGACCCAGTACTCGGCCCAACGCGTTTCAATCGCGCCCGGCTCATATGCTTTAGGAAGATCGTGGGCCATGGGAAATTCAGACTCTCAGCCATCAGCATTCAGCCATCAGCCAAGAAGGCTTCAATTGCAGGATGCAAGTGAATTTCCAAGGGCTGAGCACTAACGGCTGAGAGCTGAAAGCTGATCTTTGATCTTACAGGCGGGCAGAAAATGAGGTCAAACGATGCAGGGGGTACTACGTCCTGAGGGGATTTTGCTACACCTGCGAAAAGGAGGCACAGTCCAAGTACCCCCAAATCGTCCTAGAGGCTCCTAGCGGTCCCACAGAGCAAGAAAAAGCCGGAAGTATTCTACTTCTGGAACAGGGAGGGGTGATCGAGGATGGTGTTCACGACATCCGCCGCTTCTTTCCCGGACTTGTGCGCACACTCTTTGTTCCACAGCGTGGTAAATCCATTCGACTCGTCAGTCTTGAACTCGCCGGTTGAGGTAAAAACAGCATGTCCCATATTGAAACCACCGAATCCGTTTTGTGCGTGGTACACGTAGCACACCGTGCCAGTCGAGGAAATCACCCGAGCAGAGGAAAGCTTGAAGCTGTCAGGGTTTCGCATCACGTTCTTAAGCATCACCGCACCGTTTGCCGCCCGCACCGTTTTCTTATTCTCTTCTGCTTTCTCCACTTCGTCCACAGGTGAAGAGTTCGTCACGCCGCCGATGATCGCCCCTATCACAGCCACAAACAACACGACCGCCAGAAGCGCAACAAGAGGGTGAGTCTTCTTTTTCTTGGTCTCCACCGGGATAGCAGCAATTGGACGACCGCACCCGTTGCAGAACTTGTCACCCGCCGCTAAGAGATGACCGCAGTTGGAGCAGTGCATTGCGTTCTTCTAGCTGAACCGCGTCAGGATTTTAGCACGACACAGGGCGGAGCCAGACGTTTCACCGCAACTTTGGCCACGAAGCGCACGCCGCCGCGTTTGTCTCAGGCGTAACAACCGTAACTACCGAGGTCACTGACACAGGCTAGTGTTTTTGTGAGGACTGAGTGAGATCAAATTTCAATTCATCACTCGCGTGAAAGATGGCTGAGAAACTGTCTTTCCCGCCTCTGCATGCTTGTGACTGAGAAGTCGGGGCAAGGTCGAACTCCACAGGGTCGACGCCGTCCTTCACGAGAAACTCGTATTGACCCTCGACCTTTTCGCCCGGAAGCAATTCGCTGACTTCAAACGGGTGACTGGACGAAAATGAAAACCCCTGATACTTAAGCGCGAAGGTTGTTTTGAGGGTTGACCGAAACCTGACGCAGAGAGCTTGCTTGCCGACGTTCTCGCCTCGCAGCAGCACTACCACTGTGTGGTGATCTTTACTACGTTGCGCCTCTCGCTCTTCGGAGCCGAGAAGTGTGATTGTCAAATCTCCGATGCGCTGAGTCGTTTTCCGATGGTCGCTCGCGTTGCCACGCGAGGCAAAGAGGACGAACGTCAACAGCCAGACAATCCGAAGTCTCATGTCAGTGGCGCGTTACTCACTTTTGGTGGCGTGATCTTAGCACAAGAATGCGGGACGGTCACCGAAAGAAAAAGCCTGATTAGATAACCGTGTCGGCTCCTAAACGACCGAGTAGACTTGGTGCGCTCAAGGGGGGGCTGGCCCATGCTTTCACCACCCAAAAGCGGGTGCCCTGCCCTTCTCGCGTTCTTTGCGAGAGATTCTCTCTTGCCCGTCAAGCAGTTTTTTCTGTGGAGAGAGGGCAGGAAAGGACGAGTATGAGTTTTTTTAGGCATGGGGAAATCTATCGCTCCGATGTTGGGCTCCTGCCACCGGGAGCGGTCATGGTGCTGGCCGCTCCCGGGTGCATCGGCTGTGATGAGTTTCCAGCCGGGTATTCCTTGGCCGGTTGCTCTCCAGCAGAGCCGGCCTCCGCTTCCCCGACTGGAACGATTTTCCCCCGCCCCAGGGCTGCGGTGCAAGGATTTCTGGTCAGCGAACGGCCTGCGGATCCCCGGCTAAACGGCGGTCGCAACTTCCAGCGCGGGGAACAGGCGGGAGCCGTCATAGTCGGCGTTGCCGCGAAACATGCCAAAGATGGCGTGCAGCATCTTGCGGGCCACCGCCATGAGGGCTTGCAGTTTGGCCTTGTGGCGTGCCAGTAAAGCCTGGTAAAAAGCGCGCAAGTGGGGGTCGTGGCGCACCGCGACCAAGGCGGGCATGTAGAGAGCGCGGCGCAGGTAGCGATTGCCGGCGCGGCTGATGCGCGCCCGCTTATGCACGGAGTTGCCGGAATCGTGATGTGCCGGATCCAGTCCGCTGTGTGCGACCCACTGGCGTACGGAGAGGCCGGGGGCCAACAGCGCAAGTTCTCCCAACAGATACAGGGCGCTGATCTCGCCGATGCCGGGCATGCTCAACAGCCGAGCCCAACGCGGACGCAGTTCGGCATCCTTGGCGATCAGGGCCAGAGCCGCGCGGCGCATCTTCTCCATCCGGCGCTGCAGATCGCGCAGCGATCGTTTCAGATCCTGCCGCACCCAACCCGAGCCGGTGCTGGAAGCGGAGAGGGCGTGCAGACGATTGCTCTGTTGCGTGTGCTGCTGAGTGAGAGCAGCGATGTGGCGCGTGATGGTGCGCAGTTCCAGAGCGGCAGCGCCCGGCGGATGCCAGGGCTGGAAGGACATGCGGCGGGCATACTCGGCCAACACCTGAGCGTCGGCGGGATCGGTCTTACTGCGGCACAGCGTGACCGCGAAGCCGTGTACCACCTTGGGATTCAGCACGGCCACTTCGATCCCGGAGGTGGCGTGCAACGCCAGGGCCAGGTCGAGACTGTAGCGACCGGTGGCTTCCAGGCAAATCCGCACCCGCTCTCCGGTCTTTTGCAACCACCGGATCAGCCCCTGATGACCGCTGGCTCGGTTGGCGAAACTGCGTTGCCGCCAGCTTCCGGCTTCGCCTTCCAGGGCGACCAGCAGTTGAGCGGCGCTGACATCGATTCCACAACTGAGAAAACCTTCGGCTGACGACTTGTGCATGAGCGGCTCCTAGAGTTAATCTGCGGTTCCGGCTTCCGCCCCGGCCAAGCTCTTGGCGCCGACCTTGAACATGCAGGCTCAAAAGGCCTTCGATTCTCCACGGCGTCGAAAAGAGAGGGGCGGGGGCCGCTCTCTCGTCAGGCTCAACTTCGGCCTAAGGGCGGGACGGCCTCTCCGCCGAAACGTGACTTAATGGTAGTCACGTCTGGAAATCGAAGATACAAGGGCGGGGCGTTTAGCTGATATCGCGGCGGACCACCGGAGACACGCAAACCTGCTCACCGCGTCGCGCCGTCCAGTAATCCCTATTGGGGAAACTGCTCCGCAGCTCCCACTTTCCTCTTGATCTCAACCCCTTCAATTGGGATACTATATGAGCATATTGGTTATCTATAAGATAATCTACATCAAGCCGACAAGGGCGCAGGTGCTGGGCATGCCCACTGCTGGGTTCGACCATGTGGCGAAGGCGGTTGGCGAACACGATAGCCCCAATGTTTTGAATATTGTGCCTGTAACTACCTTAAGAACCATAGATCTAGCAGGGCTGGCTGGCCACCTTTGCGGAACGTAAAGGTGGGGGGCTGGCCCAGCCGAGTCGGCCCTCCGTGGGGGGCAAATCGGGGGTTCTGAGTGCGCTGGCCAGATTGCGTCAACTATCACATCGGACGGCGACGCTGATCACGGCAATCCGCCGAGCACGGCGGGTAAAATTAATATGGCGGACGTGTCGACGCTCCTCTTGGATAAGTGGTAGAAAGCCGTGACGAGGGTCGGCAACTTTTCCTAGTCTCGTCGGCAAGCCCTGCTCATTTATTCATGCTTCGGAACCCTTGAAAGGGGCCAATCATGATACGCGTGGCAGCGGCAAAGAAACGCAAGCAATTCGATCCTGAGACATTCCTTTCAATCATCAACGGCGGCAGCGTTTACGATTAACCCTGTGACCATCCAGAGGAGGTGTGGTCATGGACCCCCTCACTGTGTTGTGCATCGACGACCGCCCACAAGCGTTGGAGCTTCGCAGAGCGACCCTGGAGTCTCACGGTTATAACGTCAGGATCGCGTCGAGCGGCTACACCGCGATGAAGATGTTGGAGGAAACGTCGGTGGCCGTGGTTCTACTGGAGTACAAACACGAGGGTATGGACGCGGAAGCCATAGCCTGCCATGTCAAGCAACGCTTTCCCAACCTGCCCATCATCCTGCTTTCCGCGTTCTACGAAATGCCAGAACGAATCCTGTGGTTGGTGGATGAATACGTGATGAAGAGCGAACTGCCGGAAGGGCTGGCGCGGATCATCGAACGAGTGACGAACCGGCGCGAGCGTAGCGGGGATGCAGCGTGAGAGCCCCTCCTGTTGGCTGGTGGCCCATCCCTCATGACAGCCCCATAACCTAAGCTTTGCGTGCCCCGCTCTTTCGCGTTCTGTGCGAAAGGGCGGGTGCCAGTAGCACCACATCTCTGAAAGCATCACCCGTCTCGACTTCGGCCGCGCGCACCGCCCATCCCGCTCTTCGTAAGGATGGGCGCCGGATTCCCATTTGGAACGGCCTCCGCAGCCAATCCATTTTTCTTCTTGATCTTGTCCCTTCGCTTACGATATTATAGGAACATACTGGTTATCTATAAGATAATAAGCGTTCTTTGACAACCTGACAACGGTGCGCAGCCCCAGCTTCCAGCTTTAGCTGTCTCGAAAGCGGCAGCGCAAGCGACCACGGTAACTCCAATGTTTTTAATATTTTGCCTGTAACTACCTTAAGAACCATAGATCTAGCAGGCAAGAAAAATTCCGGTCTTTTGTTTTCAATATTTTGGGCGGAAACGAGAGATTTTTTTGAGCTGAATTATGCACCAATATGTGTGCAAGTGAGCGTTAGGGCACTGGCGTCACAGTGGAAGGAAAGCTATCTCGACACCGCCCGCCAAACTACTTTTTTTTCTCTTTCGCCATCTTCCTGGCAATCTCGGCCATCAATTTGGGTTTCAAGTCGGCAAGGACGCTGTCGACGATGTTGGAGATTTCGCTGGTTTCTTCTCCGGTTTCGGACGAAGCATCAGGTTGTGACTCTGGCTGGACCTCGCCACTAGTCTCTTTGAGTTCCGCGACCGTGTCGGCAATTTGTGAACTGAGTTGCGTTCCGATAACCGACTCCCGAATCTGCTTCCAATTGGCCCAGGCCGCGACCAGTTCCGATTCGGCTGGTTGTCCGCCAGGCTCGGAGGCAGGTGCAAAGCTTTCGGAAGACTCCACCACCGGGCTCGGCGGCAACATCGTTTCCGCGTCGATGGTAGCCTCGCCGGTGCTGGGGCTGGCAGAAGCCGCAGCGGCGTAGGCTGCGCTTTCCTTCACCTCGCTGACCGCGCTTTCGCTGACCGCGTCAACAAAAGCAGAGGCAGGTTCTGCGCTCGCTTCGGTCTCTGCTGCGAGAGATTCTTCGCTGCTCACCGCAGCCGCCTGCGCGGCGGGCTCCTCTGGCATTGCTTCAGAGGCTTCAAAGCTGGAAGACGGCTCGACTGGCAAGGAACCGGCCCCTGCGGTAGAGGCTGGCGCCTCCGCGACCTGTGCATAGGCGTAGGGCTCTCGGGAACTCGCGAAGCTCATCCGGGCCGCATCAGCTGCCGCGAACGCCGCATAAGCTTTTTCCATCTCTTGTTCGAGGATGACAGTTGCTTCATCCTCTCCAAGCGGAACGGCTTCGGCAATCCACCGGGGACCGCTGAACTCTTGCGTCGCACTCGCGACCGCCATCGTCACCGGCACTTGATCTCTCGACCCCAGCGCCCACGGGTCAGCTTCTCGGCCGATTGTAGCCGTGTCATGGCCGTTCGCAGGTGTCAGCGAGGCCAGTGCTGCCGTGACCTCGTCGTGCGCCAGCCTGCCGGTTTCAGTTTCCGAAATCGGATTGGCTAGAGTCTCTGACACAATCATCGCAGGTGTTGGTATCGTCTCGGGGGGAACATCGCTGGCAGATATAGGTTCGGCGACCGGGACCTCCTCCGTGGTTGCCGGGGATTCCGCGTGCGCCAGTACTGAAATGCCCTCGCTGACGGCAGAGTTCGATAGCAGCTCTTCCGCTTTGGCCACCGGCTCTTGGCTTCGAGCTTCCACTTGATCGCCTGCCGGGTGCGGTGAAAAATTCGATTCATCGATCTGGGCATTAAAGGCTGCCGCGGCGGCCTTAATGGCTGCAATCTCCTCTGCGGTGACGTCCTGCGGCAACGAGGAGAGCAAAGCCTCTTCCAAGCCCGATTTCATTTCAGCAGGCTTCTGCTCTTCGCTTCGGGCTGCCTCGCGAGAACTGGCTACTACCGCCGACGGTTCTTCGGGAGCCGATCCCCGAGGCTTAGAGTGAGGAGGCGGAATCGATAGGCGACTCTTCCATCCGGTCTCGCTATCGCCAAATTCCTTCGCGGAAGCGAGTTCGTCTGCCCCAGCCAATGCCTTGGCGAACCGGCTCTGCTTGGCGGGCTGACTTTGCGGAACAATCTTGTCTTCCAGCTTGGTAAGCGCAGTGAGCAGTTCGCTGGCTTCAAACGGTTTGACGATGAAGCCATCGGCGCGTACACGGCGCGCTTCGTCCGCTTTAAACGGCTCCAACTTGCCCACCGTGAGCAACACGGGAATGCGTGCCGTTTCCGGCGCTTCGCGCAGCCGCTGGCAGACCTCCAGCCCGCCGTAGCCGGGCATATAAACATCGAGCACGATGAGGTCGGGCTTCGACTCGGCAATCTTCTTAAGCGCTGCCGATCCGTTATTCACCGTAGTGACGTCGTAGCCGGCGTCGCTGAGGATTCTCCGGCCCATGTTCTGGGCTGTCACGCTGTCATCGGCGAGCAGTATTTTCCGCGCCAAGCGATGTCCTTTGACTGAAAGGGGAGATAGCGCGAAGTTAAATTGTCGCGGACTCTAAGTCAATGAGTATACGAGATTAAACAGGTTACGACGGACCAGTAACCACTGGGGTAACTCCGGGCCCTGCTCAAACTGGGTTCGTGAGTTCCAAGCCGGAATCTGCGCTCAGAACGGGACTACTTTGTGAATACCCTTCTTTTTCTTATGCTTGCTGGAGGCCACGGTCGCATCGCTGTCGTCACTTTGATCAGCGGAGGAGGCCGAGGAATCACCGCTTTTCCCAGTACTTGCGGAGGCGGTGCCTGTACCACCACTCGCCGGCGGGGCGGCGGCTCCGCTCTGAATCTCATTCACCTGCTGAGGCGGGGGCAAAGCCTGGCCACTGTCCTCGCTGACATTGGGCTTCAGTTCGTTCGGATCCGCCGGTCCGGTATTGGGCGTCAGCTCATTCGGATCAGGTTGAGCGGGCGCTGGCGGCGAAGAACTATTGGCCGACGCACCATTATCTGCGGCAGCCGCATCTGCGGAAACTGGAGCGTCCGAACGGGGAGCGGGTTGATCCGGCCCGGGTGCGCCGCTTTTGACGGTTTCAATGGAAACAGAGTCGGACCCGCCTACGTTCCCCATCGCGGCCCGTGTGGCCTGCTGCACCACCTGGCTTGCGCTCATCGGCGTGGGATCGACCAGCGTAGGCTCACCAACTTTCGTCGCCTCCGCCACGTTCGGATGCTTCGCGAACGTCTTCATGACCTTCGACAGCGTGCTCGCCTCGCGCCGGCTGTCTTCTTCCGCCTTGTTTTGCGCGACGGCGGCTTTGGTTGGTCGCGGCACGGGCTGGTGTAAGGCCAGCAGACGGGCTTTAGCATCATCGGCCCGATCCATTACCGGATAACGGGTAAGAATGCGGTCGTAGGCTTCGGCGGCGCCCTTGGTGAAGTTCGCGATCATGCCAGCTTTAGGGCTCTCTGCCATGCAGCCCGGCGGAGCGGGGGGATTGATGCGCGTACACGTAGGCCGAGCCCGCAACATATTGATCTCGCCTTCATAGGACTGGCCCAGCAAGTACAGAGCTTCATCCGCCTTGCTGTAAAGCGGGTACTTATCGACTAGAGATTTCAGGCGGGCGATGGCGGCCGGATACGACTGCCGCAAATAGTAGAAACGTCCTACACTGAATTCCCGCGAGGCAATGACTTCCTGTACTTCCCGCAGACGTTGCTTGGCCTCCGGCACCAGCTTGCTGTCGGGATACTGCATGATGAGTTGCCGGTATTCTTCCTCGGCGCGCAGCGCATGAGTGGGATCCCGGTCCGCCTTCTCCATCTGCTGATAGTGAATGTTGGCGAGCTTCAGCTGCGCCTCAGCCGCTTCCGGCATGTTGGGGAAAAAGGTCTCGAAGTCCTTGTACTCGATTTCCGCCTGAGCCAGCGACGCCGAACCGCCTTCCGCGTACCAGGAATCGGCAACCGCCAGCTTGGCGCGCGCAACGTATTCAGAATCGGGATAGGTATTGATCAGGGTCTGCAGCGTCAGCCGCGCCACGTCAAAGCGGTTGTGTTTCATCGCGTCCATGGCACGGTCGAACAAGACCTTGTCAGGCTGCTTCGAATCGACGTTTGCAATCGGGTTGCTGACCTTCTTGTTGGAGCAGGCTACCGTAACCGCGAGGACGCCCAAAAGAAGTATCACCGGAATACGACGTGACATAAGAATCCTCAGAACAAAGACTGTGTTGCCGTGACCGTGTGGCACCGGGTCTCTGACCCGGTCTTGCCGCGCAGCAGCAGCGGCCGATCAGATTCTTGACCAATCGAAAACGCCGCACCCGGGCAATGACATAGAACTCTACACCCTCTGCAAAGTAGCTTCGCTCGCCGCCTTCAACAATTTCTGCGCATTACTCTTTGGATCACCCTTGCCGAACACAGCATTGCCCGCAACCAAAATTTCAGCCCCTGCCCGGACCACCTCGCCGACCGTATCCAACCCGATGCCGCCATCGACCTCGATCCGATAACTGAGTCCGCGCTGCCCGCGCAGCTCCGCCAGTTTGCGGATCTTATGAACCGCACCCGGAATAAACTTCTGCCCGCCAAACCCCGGATTCACCGACATCACCAGCACATAATCGACGATGTCCAGCACTTCGCTTAACGTTTCGACCGGGGTCGCCGGATTGATCACCACGCCCGCCTGCGCGCCATGACTTCGGATCAGGTGCAGCGTGCGATTCAAGTGCCTGCAAGCCTCCTGGTGTACCGAAATCCAATCGGCGCCCGCCTCCGCGAAATCAGGAATGTACTGATCCGGATTCTCGATCATCAGGTGACAATCCAGCGGCAGGGTAGTGGTCTTGCGCAACGACCTCACCACCGGCGGTCCAATGGTAATGTTCGGAACAAAATGCCCATCCATGATATCCACGTGGATCACACTGGCGCCACCTTCAGCCACAGTCTGGATTTGCTCCGCCAGGTGGGCAAAGTCAGCCGATAAAATCGACGGCGCCAGCTCGATCAATTGGGCTGCAGGCATGGGGAAACTTAGCAAAATTCTAACACGCTTCTCGCCCGCCCACCGCTCCCTCTTCGTTTTCTGTGGGTCCATCGCTGGATCTCAAAACGCAGCCTTTTGTGACTCCAAATTTTGAATCCATAATATATGTGTATACATCCATTACTCGCATGGATGATGATGCAATTCGTGGAATTCCGGATCTGTTCTGCCTGTGCGCGAGTTTCCGCCGGGCGTCGAGGGCGCTCACTCACTTGTACGACGCGGCCTTGCGCCCTGCCGGTCTGCGAGCCCCGCAATTCACGATTCTGCAAGTGCTATCGCGAGTAGGGGAAGTATCCCAAGGTCAGCTGGGGCAGATCCTCGTCATGGATAGCACGACCCTTACACGCACACTGCGAATCATGGCCCGACAGAGGTGGATCGCAGAGCGCCGTGGTGAAGATCGGCGAGAGCGCTGGCTGCGTCTGGACAAAGCTGGCCGCGATCAATTCCGTCGTGCGCTTCCCGCCTGGGAAAAGGCTCAGGCGCAGTTGAGGCACGAAGTGGGAGACCAGCGTTGGCACGATCTTCTGAAGTTAACCAATGACGTTACAACCCTAACCACGAAATGAGGAGGCTTGTCATGAACAACGCAAGTTATCGAAAACTTACCGCCGGGCTCATCGCCGCATGGTTCACTTTTGAGCTCGCGGCTTCGGCTCTACACTTATTCAAAACTGACCCTGCGCTTCCGCCGCTCGCTCTTGGCCTCGCGGCGCTGATCCCAGTCGCCGCCTTCTTGATCTGGTTTGCGACATCGTCGGGGTTTCGTGAGTTCGCGTTGTCTTTAGACCCGCGCACCTTAACCTTCGTCCAGTCTTGGAGGATTATCGGATTCACATTCCTGCCCCTTTACGCTGCCGGACTTCTGCCCGGCGTTTTAGCACTGCCTGCAGGCTTGGGCGACATCGTCATTGGCGTAACCGCACCCCTGGCGGCTCTCAAGTTTGCGAACTTCAGCCGCCGGAGAGCATTCGTCTTCTGGCAGATCCTGGGTATTCTCGATCTGCTGACAGCAATGACTCTGGGGCCGGCTGCCAAGCTGATTAGTCCTCACCAAGTGGCACCTTCGGTAATGATGGAGCTGCCCATGAGCCTGATCCCGACATTCGGCGTGGCGCTATTTCTCATCATTCACGTGATCTGTATCGCCCAGGCGAGACGCTGGAACGAGCGGCAGGGATCGCGTGTTGGGGAGCAGCTACTCTCTGCCGCCTAAGCGGCGCCGCAGACCGGTCATCGGCAACTCTTCCATACCGAATTGTGGCAGAGTTGCCGTCGCTTGGGATGGACGCACAGCAAACGCCGCCCTGCGGTCCCCTTCCACAGTTGGACGGGCGAGGACGCCCGTCCTCCATTTCATTAAACAGATTCAATGACTCGGTTCGAGAACTAATTTCTGCACCCGCCAGTTCAATATTTCTGCCACATAAAGCTCGTTTTCAGATGGACAAGCCATTTCGTGAATCCATCCGAACTGCCCCAGTTGCTTGCCCGACTTCCCCAAAACGCCCAAAAGTTTTCCATCCAGCGAAAGTTTGTAAATCCGGCCGGGAAAGCCGTCGGAACTGTACAGCACTTGATGCGGCCCGGGCGTGATGCAAATCGCCCACGGCGCACCTGGTGCCCTCGAGCCGCTCGATTGCACCTGCTTGTTCCCAATCGCCGGCCGCGCCTCGGGATCGACCGGCACATCAATGGTGATTTGGCGCAGAAATTTTCCTTCTCCATCGAAAACCTGGATCCGCCGGTTACCGCGGTCCGCTACATACACACTTCCCTCGGCATCCACACCAAGGCTGTGCGGAGTGTCAAACTGCCCCGGCCCGCTGCCAGGCTCACCCCACGACTTGATCCAGTTGCCGTCCTTATCGACTTTAGCGATACGCGAGTTGATGTACCCGTCGCTGATGTAAGTGTTGCCCGCCTTGTCCCAGGCCACGTCGGTCACCTGTCTGAACATTCCGTCCTCCGGAGGCAGCGGAGGCTTCGGTTTCTTCAGCGGCCCGGTGCCGTCGTCGGAGGCTTCCTGCTTGCGGCCGAACACCATGGCAACGCGTCCCTCCGGATTGAACTTGATCACCATGTCCGAACCTTTGTCCGTCACCCAAATGTTGTCTTCCGGATCGATCTTCACGGTGTGCGCAAAAGACCAGGCGTATAAGTTGTGCCCAATCTCACGCACAAACTTTCCATCCGTGTCGAATTCCAGCAGTTGCGCCGCGGCTGCTGCATACGCGGGGCCAGTCGAATTTCCCCGCGAGAAAACAAAGATGTGTCCTTTGGAATTGACTGCGACCCCCGGAACCTCGCCAAAATACAGATTGGTTGGAAGCTTCAGAAAATCAGGAACGGAATGGTAGTGGATCTCCGGCACAGTAGTTTGTTGCGCGTAAGCGGAACCGACCACCAGCCACAAAGCAAAAATGACGCGTCTCATCGCGGCCTCCGATCAGGAGAGTTTAAAGTACGAGAATATAACCTATCGCTTTCCGTCCGACTTCCGTCCGACCGACGCCCGATGTCGCAAACATCAAGATTCCCAGAAGTCTCTACCTCCGCGCACTCTGCGTCTGTTCTCAGCGCCCTCTGCGTTTTAAGATCTTGACAACGTCTCGGCACACAAAGTCTTTAATCGCGGAGTTCGCTGAGAACACACGCAGAGTGCGTGGAGAAACCCGGCAGAGAGCAGAGTCAGGCATCAACTGATTTTTTGCAAGCGCATCAGCAGGGATCACAATCCGGTACAATCTTTACCTTGGTTCAATGCGGCCGAGTTACCGCTGACTAACGATCCACCCTCTATGACCATGAGAGTTCGCAAAGCCGTCTTTCCCGCCGCCGGACTGGGCACGCGCTTCCTGCCCGCCACCAAAGCCCAACCCAAGGAAATGCTGCCGATCGTCGATAAACCGATCATCCAGTATGGGGTGGAGGAAGCGCTCGCCTCGGGGTGCGACCAGATCATTATCATCACCGGCCGCGGCAAACAGGCCATCGAAGATCATTTCGACGTCAGCTATGAACTGGAGAAGATGCTCGAGGAGCGCAATAAGACCGATCTGCTCAGGATCGTGCGCGATATCTCGGACATGATCCACGTTGCCTACGTCCGTCAGAAGGAAGCGCTGGGCCTGGGGCACGCCGTGCTCATGGCGCGCGAACTGGTGGGCAACGAGCCCTTCGCGGTATTGCTCGCCGACGACATCATCGACGCCGACCCTCCCTGCCTGAAGCAGATGATTGACGTCTTCAACCAAACCCAGTGCTCGGTCATTGCCATTCAGATTATCGAAGGCAAGGCGATTTCTTCCTACGGCGTGCTGGACGTAAAACCCGCCGACGGACGATTCGATGGCCGGCTCTACGAAATCCGCAACATGGTGGAGAAGCCTAAGCTCGAAGAAGCGCCATCAGATCTCGCCGTGATCGGCCGCTACATCCTGACCCCGACGGTCTTTGAAACCCTGGCGCAAACCAAAGCCGGTGTCGGCGGAGAACTGCAACTCACCGACGGCATGCGTGCCCTGCTCAAGAGAGAAAAGATGTATGGCTACGTATTCGAGGGCAAGCGCCACGATGCAGGCGACAAGTTGGGGTTCCTCAAAGCCACCATCGAGTTCGCCCTCAAACGCAAGGATCTCGGCGGCCCGCTGCGGGAGTATTTGAAAGGCTTGAAGCTGTAACAGGCCGGCAAAACGACCACACACACGTAGGCCCGGACGCCTCGTCCGGGCAGCCGAGCAAAGCTCGGCAGGAGTCGTATCAGGACACGGCCTTAAGAAATCCATCCTCCAAAAACTGCGTCCCAAAACGGGAATGCCTACAGCTTTCTCTCGTCCTTATCCTTGACTTTTGCAGACCTTGAGTTAATCATGTAACTGGATAGTCAGCCTAAAGATAATACATGAACCCGTTAACTCCTTTGTCCGGAATATTTTGCGTATAAGTCCTTTCAACTCAAAGATCTAGCACATAGTCATAAAATAAGTCGTTTGTTTTTAAGATTTTGCGCACGACGAGGGGGAGGGGGCCAGTACTAAACAGTAAACTCCGTTCCGTTATGGGAAATAAGCGACGCTAGCGCGCCGCCGTCCACACTTGATAAAACACCACCGCCATCATGAACAAAAGGTAGATTCGCAGCCCCCAGAGCACCGCCAGTTCGGGTCCTTTAAGGTGCCGTCTAGGGATAAAATGCTTCTTCGCCCCAACCAGTTGATCGTGTTCGAGCGACGATAAAACCCAGCTCTGATCCCCACTGGCCTGATCAGACTTCGAACTGGAGTCCGGAAATTGTGCTTCGTCTTTTCTCGCCATGTCTCTCCTACTTTCCACCCAAGACAGCAAAAATGTTCGGCGCTATGACACTGATTCCGAAAAGTACGCCAGCTGCCGTCAACAGAAACACAACGCCAGAGGACAGTACATTAGCCCAAAGCGGACTGACCAAGTCACCCATGATTTCCTTGTCATTTACCAGCATGAAAAGGAATACCAGCGCCGGAGGCATCGCCAGCACCGCCACCACGTTGACCAGCAGAACCACGTACACCAGCGGCAACCCAGGGATGAGAACGATAGACGCCGCGGCAACCGCGCACAGCGTCAGCACCGAGTAAAACCATTTGCCTTGCCCCATGGGCAAGTTCAGGCTATGCGGTTTGTGGGTCACTTCTCCGAAGGCATACGCCGAGGAAGTAGAAATCGTGATCGAAGCCACAATCCCAGCCTCGACCATACCAAGGGCGAACAGCGAAGCGCCAAACCGGCCAATGATCGGCTGCAGAGCTTGCGCAAACTCCGCCGCCTGGAAATTGTCGGCTGTCATCTGATGGGCAAACAGCGGCGCCGTCGCCAGGATGGTAGCCACGGCAGCAGCGGTTGCCAACGCGGCTCCTAAAACAGTGTCGATGCGGCCGAAACGGATGTCTTTCGTCGTGAGTCCCTTGTCGACAGTCGCGCTCTGCTGAAAGAAAAGCATCCACGGAGTAACCGTAGCTCCGATGTCAGCCAGCACGATCAGCAGCGTGTCCTTATTGAAGCCAGGAAGCGGCTGCCACGTGAACAAAGCGTGGCCCACCGCGTGCCAACTCGGATGGGTCATAAGCGCAACCGGAATGAACACCAAGTTGAATGCAGCCGCGGCGAGCGTGATCCGCTCCCACGTCCAGTAGCGGTGACTCATCAGCGCCGCATACAGAATCACCAGCGCAATCAGGATTGCCATCCAAGGAGGAACGCCAAAGAAACCCAGTCCCGCGCGAATGGCAATGAACTCAGTAATGAGAGTAAGGAAGTTTCCAATGCCCAGATCGATCATCGAAAACCATCCCCAGAACGGCCCAAAGCGGTCGAAGATCAGTTCGGCGTGGCCCCGATGGGTCGCGGCCCCGAGACGCACCGTCATCTCCTGCACTACAATGGCCATGCAAAACGTTAGCGCCACAAAGGGAATGAAGAAGCCGATGCCAAACTTAGCCCCCGTGGCCGCATACGAAAGCATGCTGGGCCCGTCGTTCTCCCCCAGCATGACCAACACCCCGGGCCCCACCAGCAACCACAGCAAGCGTGCTCCAGAAAAAAATCCCCGCTGGGCACGGGCTGCGGACACGCGCACCCGATCATGCGCCCTATCCACATCTTCGTGCGTGATGACGACAACTTCGTCCGCAATGCGGTTCGTCTGTGGAGATTGGGAACCTACGCTCATGGTCGAATCAGTTAGCGTGAGTATACATCAACAGGTAAACTACGGTTAATTCAGGACAATTGGCGGCTAGCGGCTCAGGAGGCGGAAACGCGCCGCGATTTGCCCTCTTCGGCGGTCACCCAAACCCTCTCGGCTGCGGAATGGCCAAGCGCAACTGTTCCGGCATCGGTAGCCAAGGTCAAGGTTTGATCGTAGTTCCGTCCCGCAACATGCACTCGCGCCCCCGGTCGAACGCCTCGCCCCTCGAGAAACTCCAGCAAGTGCCGGTCGCGCTCATAGATGCCGCTGACCACATAGTTCTTTCCGGCTTCGGCATGCGCGAGAAGCACCAGGCCGCGGCGACGGCGGCTGCCCGGACTCTCAAGTTCGCTCAGATTGCCGTGTGGACACGCTCCGCCACGGCCCAACTTGGCCAGCAGCCGGGCTTCAAAGTCAGGCGAGACGGCATGTTCCAAACGCTCGGCCTCGTCGTGCACCCGGTACCACTCCATGCCGAAGATCTCGGAGAGCATGCGCTCGATGAGGTGATGGCGGAGGGTAAGCCTGCGCGCGATCTTGCGTCCGGCAGAGGTCAGTCCGACATGGCCGTCAGCCTGCACTCGCACCAGGCCATCTTTCTTCAAGCGGCGCAGAGCCATTGTGACCGCGGGTGGCGATACCGACAGCCAGTGCGCCAGCGTAGCCGAGATCACGGTTTCACCTTCGCTCTCGGCCGCGAGAATCGCTTTGAGATAGTCTTCCTTGGAGACGGTGATCATTAAGAAAGATTATACGATGGAGTTAAGCGTGGTTAATGGATTGCGACATTGAGTGATTGAATCGTTGAATCATTGGTTATTGAATCATTGAGTCAATGCATCAATCACTCACTCAATTCCTCGTTTGACATCATCCGCTCCGCCCCCTAACCTTGTCTGTCGCGAGCTATGAACATTCTGGTCATCGGAAGTGGCGGACGCGAGCATGCGCTGGTTTGGAAACTGCGCCAGTCCCCTGGCGTTACGCAGGTGTATTGTGCGCCGGGGAACGCTGGAGCTGCGGCTCAGGCCGAATGCCTGCCTGCTGATGTAAAGAATGTTCAGTCGCTGCTGGCGTTGGCAGCGCGGGTCAAGCCCGACCTTACGGTAGTTGGCCCGGAGTTGCCACTGCAAATGGCCGTGGTGGACGAATTCACCCGGCGCGGCTATCGGATCTTCGGCCCCACTCAGGCTGCTGCCCGGCTCGAATCCAGCAAAAGTTTCGCGAAAGAATTCATGCAGCGCTATCACATTCCAACCGCGCATTATGCGATCTGCAACAGCATGGGGGACGTCGGCGACGCGTTGCCACACTTCCACATGCCGGTTGTGGTAAAAGCGGACGGATTGGCGGCAGGCAAGGGCGTGGTCATCTGCAAGAGCAAAGAAGAGGCTTCGGCAACAGCGGCGGAGATGCTGAGCGGGAAGATGCTGGGCGACGCCGGCTCGCGGGTCGTGATTGAAGAATGCCTGACGGGCGAGGAGCTTTCTTTCCTGGCGGTGAGCGATGGCGAACGGGTAGTTGCGCTGGCCGCAGCGCAAGACCACAAGCGAGTGGGCGAGGGCGATACGGGCGCGAACACTGGCGGCATGGGCGCTTATTCCACCGAGGCAATGGTGGATGCGCAGATGCAGAACTGGCTGCTGCAGCACATCGCTCGTCCCGTGGTGGCTGGAATGAAGGCAGAGGGCGCGGAATATAAGGGTGTGCTCTACTGTGGCCTGATGATGACGGCTCGCGGACCCATGGTGCTCGAGTTCAACTGCCGCTTCGGCGATCCTGAGACTCAGCCCATCCTGATGCGCCTGGAAAGTGATCTCGTGGAGGCGCTGGAAGCCTCGATTGAAGGCCGGGTCAGCGACGGCGACTTCCGCTGGTCAGCCGATGCTGCGGTTTGCGTGGTGATGGCTTCGGGAGGGTATCCGGGCACGTTCGAGGTCGGCAAGAAGATCAGCGGGATCGAAGAGGCAGACAAAGTTGCGGGAGTTAAGGTCTTTCACGCGGGTACGACGAGGCATGATGACGCATACTTTACCGCGGGAGGGCGCGTCCTGGGGGTTACTGCGCGAGCAGCGACCCTTGAGGTCGCCGTCTCGCGCGTTTATGAGGCGGTGTCGAAAATCAGCTTTGCGGGCGCATACTACCGCAAAGACATTGCGGCGCGGGCGCTGAAGAAATAAAAAGGACACGATGAGTAAACCACTGGTTTCAATTGTGATGGGTAGTGACTCTGACCTCGACATCATGCGCGAGGCGGCGAAGGCGCTCGAGGATTTTGGGATTGCTTACGAGATCGATGTGACTTCGGCGCACCGCTCCCCGGATCGCACTGGGGATTATGCCCGCAAAGCCGCGAGCCGTGGGATTCGCGTAGTCATTGCGGGAGCGGGTGGCGCAGCGCACCTCGCAGGTGTAATCGCCGCGCATACTACGTTGCCAGTGATCGGCGTTCCCATTCCTTCTACAGCGCTGAACGGTTTGGATTCGCTTCTGGCCACGGTGCAGATGCCCGCTGGCATTCCAGTCGCTACTGTGGCCATCGGGAAAGCTGGAGCTACCAACGCGGGAATTCTGGCGGCGCAAATATTAGGGCTTTCCAGCGCGGGCATCGCGAAGAAACTGGAAGCGCACAAAGAAGCGCTGGCCAATGGGGTGGAAGAGAAGTCACGCAAGCTGAAGATCACGCTGGGAACGTAGTCTGATGTCCCACAACTTCGCGGCGTATCTTCAAGGCCGTTGTAGGGACAGTGTGAGAGTGCGTGCTGCGACCAAAATGCACAGATCGTTCGCGACGCTCAGGATGACAGCTTGAACTGAGGTGCACATGCTGCGGCTAATCCTTCTGCTTGCGTTCCTGCTGTTGGCGCTGATTATGGACTCTGCTGCTCAAGGCCGTTCTTACGGCCGCTCGGTGGTGACGACGGACCGCGGCATCGTCGCGACCAGCGATTACCTGGCGTCGCAAGCCGGGTCGCAAATCCTGGCCAAAGGCGGATCGGCGATGGACGCCGCCATCGCTGCCAATGCCGTGCTCGGCGTCACCGACCCCATGAGTAATGGCATGGGCGGCGATTTGTTTCTCATCTACTGGGACGCAAAGGCCGGCAAAGTCTACGGGCTGAACTCGAGCGGCTGGGCGCCGGGCAAACTTTCCGTGGAGTTTCTGGCGAAACACGGCATCACGTCCATGCCCGGGGACGGCATCCACGCCGTCACGGTTCCCGGCGCGGTTGAAGGATGGAGCCAGTCCCACCGGCGCTTTGGTCGTTTGCCGTGGAAGGATCTCTTTGCTCCAGCAATCTATTACGCTGAGCACGGTTACGCGGTGACCGAGATCGTACACGGCTATTGGGTAGCGGAAGAAACCAAGCTGCAAAAGAACAGCGAAGCGCGACGAGTCTTTCTTCCCGGGGGCAAAGCTCCCGAAGTTGGCGCCAGGTTTTCCAATCCTGATGTGGGCAAAGCTCTGCGGTTGGTTGCCGAGCAAGGGCGCGACGCGTTTTACAAGGGCGAGATCGCGAAGTCCATCATCAGTGCTTCGGCGGCGTTCGGTGGGACCATGCAGTTGGACGATCTGGCCGACTTTTCCGCCGAATGGGTTGAGCCTGTTTCCATCGATTATCGCGGCTGGAAGGTTTATGAGCTTCCTCCTAACGGACAAGGCATGGCGGCGCTGGAGATGCTGAACATCATGAGCACGTTTCAGCCGGACGGCGCTGGGCCGCAGGGAACGGTGGAACTGCACAAGAAGATCGAGGCCATGAAACTGGCCTACGCCGATCTTTATCGTTACAACGCCGATCCCAGGTTCGCCAAAGTTCCGGTGCAGGGCTTGCTGTCCAAAGAATACGCGGCACAGCGCGCCGCTCTGATTAATCCGAACAAAGCTAACTGCAATCCTGGGCCCGGAAGTCCGGCCACGAGCGACACCGTTTATCTTGCGGCGGTAGACAAGGACGGCAACATCGCTTCGCTGATCCAAAGCAATTACTCCGAGTTCGGTTCCGGCATTGTGGTCAGCGGGATGGGCTTCGCGCTGCAGAACCGGGGAGCGTTGTTCGTGCTCGATCCTGGTCATCCCAATGTACTGCAACCGCGCAAGCGTCCGTTCCACACCATCATTCCCGCTTTTATGGAGCAGGGCGACTTGCACATTGGATTTGGCATCATGGGTGGACCAAACCAGCCTCTGGCCCACGCACAGTTTGTCTCGAACCTTGTGGATTACGGCATGAACATTCAGGCTGCAGTCGAAGCGCCGCGATTCACTGTGACCGACAATACGGTAAGTTGTGACATCGTGATCGAGTCGCGGATTAAGCCTGAGGTCTTGCAAGCGCTGCGGGACAAAGGGCACAAGCTCATCGTGCACAAGGAGTACAGCGTGTCCATGGGACGCGGACAGGTCGTCATGCACAATTCGAAGAGCGGGGTGAACTCGGGTGCATCTGACCCACGTGCCGATGGCGTGGCTGAACCGGAACCGCCGGAAATACGCTTTTAGATTTCTTGCTCCGACGTGGGGGAACTCTGATCTGGTAAATTTCGGCGCCTGAAGGCGCGTGATTTTTGCAGCAGTTACGGCATCGCTGAAGCGATGCCCTGATGCGAACCGACACGGCCTGCGAGCTTTCCATTTTGTCCACAGATTTATTTGTGCCGCTCGCATCGGGAAAGGGTGGTTTACTTTTTAGTTAGTAGGGACCCCCCTCCCCCCTGATCTTTTGGAATCATGGAGTTAGGGCCACACTACCCTCAAAATCTTTGAATTTACAGGACTTACACGCAAAATCTAGATAACATGGGAGTTACGGCAGGTACGTCGAGGCCCGCGGTTCCGTTTTGGAGCCGTGCTTGGAAACTAGACGGGAGCAAATCGGCTACATTCCGCTCTTAATGCGCGCTATTTTAAGGATGGTTGGGCGGGTTCGCATTGGAGCGTTGCAGAGAAGCCGCGCAATCGCCTGGTCAGATTGTCAAAGATCGGACATTATCCAACAGATAACGTTGTCTAGCACAGATTATCTGCTTCGGAAAATGTAGTCAATGAGAAAGCGCGCTACGGCCAACGAGGCCCTGATCAGGAGTCGGGCACCCGCCGTTCGATGGTCTCTCTTTCCAACCCCGCATTATTGAATCTGAGAAGCTCAGAAGCTTCGAGTGGGGTGTTCGTCATTATCTTTGAGGACGCGGTAAAGCTGTTGCATCAGGTGGGTGAGCTTTGCGGGGTCTTTTTCCTGAATGACGGCTTGAGCGAAGTACTGCACAAGCGAATGATTGGACATTGTAATGCTAACCAAAATTCAAGCACAGCGTTTCATTATGTCCGACACTTCCCGTTTGATCTCCAACAAAGTTTTTCGCGTTAGGCCTGCCCTTCAACGCGCTGCGCAGGGCGTGCAAGGCATACATCGCGTCATCTACAGCCTGCTCTTCGATATTGTCTTCTGCCGAGTAAAGCAGTTCGCGCGCACGTTTCACAAGTGCGGTTTCAGCTTCAGTAATTCGGTCTGAAGCTTTGTTGGCGTCCAACTAAAAGAGCGCAGCCTTGTAAAATCGCGGCCAAACTCGCCGGTACGGTGATCCTGATATGCCAGTGTTCATAATCACTCCCGGACAAGTACGGTCCACACTACTATTGAGAGGGAGGCGATGTAAGCCGCCTCCCATTTCTCTCACTACCTGCTGGTTTTACGCGGCCCTGCCGGGAGCCTTGGCTTCGAGGGTCTTCTCATGGCCAACATTAACCTTGATCTGCTTGGGCTTGGCCTCGGCCTTCTTGGCAAGCTTGATCTTCAGCACGCCCTTGTCATAGTGGGCGCTCACTTGACCCGGATCTACCGAGCTCGGCAGCGTGAACGACCGGGTGAAGCTTCCGTATTGCCGCTCGACGCGACGGAAGTTCTCCTCTTTCTCTTCCTGCTCGATCTTGCGCTCGCCATGGACGGTGAGGGTGTTGTTGTCGATGAGGACATCAATGTCTTTTTCGTCGATGCCCGGGACCTCGAGCTTCAGAGTAATGGTATGCTCGTCTTCGTAGATGTCCACCGGGGGTGCGAAGCTGGTGGTTGTCAACGCGTCTTCCGGACCTTCCGGGCTATGCGATTCCCGGGAAAGACGGTTCATGCGGTTCATGAGGTCTTGCATAGTGGAAAACTCACGGAAAGGCTCCCAACGGGTCAATGGGGTCATAACGCAATTCCTCCTTCAGAGGGAAGCTAAGAGGAAAAGTTCCAGATGGGCTGACTTAGTTCAGGGGACCTGAAAGAGTAAGAAGAGGTGGCTTACCCAATCGCAATGGTAGGCTTATGCACTGCAATTGTCAAACGCCTCAGTGGCGCAGGTTGGAATCGACGAACCCTCGGGTGTCCTGACCGGGTTGCTACTTCTTTGAAAGCTCGTCCGCGAAATGACTTTCAACTTCCTCACGCCTGAGCGGATTTCTTGCGTTGGTCAATACGATCGAATAGACGACTTTGTTGCCTTCAACCTGAGCGGTGATGAACGTCCACTCGTTCGGAAGTTCTTGGTTAGTGAATTTCACTCTTTTGCCCTGTGCAAGTGTTTTAATCCATGCGTCGCTTGGCATTCCCAGTTCCTCGACGGGGCGAGACCATTGGCGCCGCTTGGCCCTTCGCTTGGGTAGAAGAATGCGTTTCACTACAGCGGACATTTTGTCGCCGGTGACCTCGCGGTAGATGCGTTCGATGGGAGTCTCCGTTCGGGGCCAAGGTACTTTCATTCAGCACCCCCAGGTGGCAGTTTATCAAGGAATAATACCCCTTAAGAGTCGATATATAGAAATCTTTTCGTTTTTCTTCGTTTTCTCTGCTCGGGGTTTGGGGCTGGCGGCTGCCCGCGTTTCCCGCGAGGGATCCCATGTTTCTCTTTCGCAAGTGCTTAGTGTTAGTCGTGGTTTTGCGGCTCACGGGGAGACAACCGTCAATTCTGCCGGACCATCCAAGGCGTCATGTCTTGGAATCGGTTCGTGCAAAATGCGCTCTGTGTGTGCGCTGGTTTGGTGCTCGGTTGCTGGGGGCTTAGTTCCGTGGCTCAGGTTGGGCCGTCGGATTCTCCACCTGGAATTAAGAAGCTCAATCACATTATCTTCCTGGCACAGGAGAATCGTTCGCTGGATCACTATTTTGGGGAACTGCGGCAGTACTGGGCGGATAACGGTTATGCGGATCGATCGTTTAACGGGTTACCGCAATTCAATCCGTCTACGGGACTGCTGCCGCATTACGGACCACCTCCGAGAAATCCGGGTTGCGATCCGGCCTATCCACCGCCGAAGGATTGCACCATCGACTCGAATAGTCCCAAGGTCGAATCGTTTGAGTTGATCACCCAGTGCACGGAAAATACGAGTCCGTCGTGGAACGAGGCGCACGTGGATTGGGGTTATTACGATCCGATGGGCAGGTCAAAAGCCAAGCTGAATGGTTTCGTTTATACGGCGGCTCACGATGGCAGAGTTCTCCATTATTACGATAGCGACGGAATCCGGGCGATGGGGTACTACGACGGAACTGACTTGAACTACTACTACTTCATGGCGTCGAACTTTGCTACTTCGGATGAATGGTTTAATCCGGCGATGACGCGCACGCATCCCAACCGGGAGTATCTGGTGGCAGGAACTTCGCAGGGCGATGCTTATCCGGTGGGGACGGATAGTGGGGACAAGAATTTGCTCACGGCCACGACCATCTTTCAGGAGCTCGAAGCCGCGCATGTGAGCTGGAAGATCTATGTGAATCCCACAAATACCGGATGCACCGGGCCGCCCTATCATCCGGCGTGCCTGCTGCAGACCAGCTATATCAAGTATTTTGTATGGGGGCAGACGATTCCGACGAAGTATCCGAAGAACATCGGCACCATTGGTATTCCAAGTTCTGATTTCGAGAATGATTTGAAGAATGGCACATTGCCGGCGGTGGCGCAGATTGAGCCGGCTACCGATGCGGGATTGGACGAGCATCCATCTTCATCGGACTCATCTCCGAGCCGGACGCAAAACGGAGCTTTGTACGTTTCCGAGATCATCAATTCGGTGATGGGAAGTTCTTACTGGAAGGATTCGGCTTTCATTCTGACTTATGACGAGTTTGGGGGAATTTACGACCACGTTTCGCCGCACGCGGCAGTGAGCCCGGACGGGATTAAGCCCAAGGATCTTCTGCCCGGCGATATTTGCAACAAGGGGCAGACTGGACCGACTTGTAACTTTGTTTTTACCGGCTATCGGGTTCCGCTGATTGTGGTGTCGCCTTATACGAAGAAGCATTATGTGTCGCATACGGTGGCGGACACGACCGCGATTCTGAAGCTGATTGAGACTCGCTTCGGGTTGGCGGCGTTGACCAAGCGGGATGCGGCGCAGATGGATATGACCGAGTTTTTCGATTTTGCGCATCCTTCGTGGATGACTCCGCCAACGCCGCCGGTGCAGAACACGAGCGATCCGTGTTATCTGAACAAATTGCCTTGAGCATCGCGATGGGCAATTGGTGGTAGCTCGATGGGCAGAACTCGGAGAAACCCTCAGAGAAAAAGCCCGCCTTCGAGGGGTTGGGCGGGCCCGGGGGAAGTTATTTTTCGACATGATGCCCGGTTTCGCGTAAAGAAAGAAATTGCACTGATGGCGAATCTATTGTGCATTGGTTTACGCGGGCTTCACTTTGGTGAAGGGGAAACTTACGAAGGTTTAGGGTTTTTGGCGGGGATTCCCATTTTTCCCGCCATTCTTACCAGCTCAGGTAAAGAATCCGCACCCATCTTGCGCATGAGCTGGCTACGATGGACCTTCACGGTGGTTTCGCTGGTTCCGATCTCGGCGGCTATTTGTTTGTTGAGAAGGCCGGAAACCACTAAAGGCAACACTTCGCGCTCCCGAGGGGTGAGCCATTCAAAGCGGTCGCGGAGGGTGGCAAGTTCCGCCTCTTGTAGGCGCCGGGCTGCGTCGCGCTCGTGTGCGAGGTGAATCGCGTCAAGCAGATCCTGATCGCGGAATGGTTTGGTCAGGAACTCGATGGCTCCAGCCTTCATGGCCCGGACCGACATGGGGATGTCACCGTGGCCGGTAATGAAGATAATCGGAATGGGAATGTTGGCCGCGGCCAGCTTGGGCTGGAAATCCAGCCCACTGATTCCTTTCAATCTCACATCGAGGACTAGGCAACTGGGCGCCTCCGGCCGTTTGGCTTGGAGAAATTCGTCTGCTGAGGCGAAGAGTTCGACCTGTAAGCCCACCGAGCGGATCAGGCTGGCGAGAGCTTTGCGGATGGCTGAGTCATCGTCGATCACGAACACGATGGGAGGTGGCGCACTCATTTGACACCCCCAACGTGATTTTGCACTCGAGGAACGGAGTTGGCAATGAGCCGCGTCACTATGCCTTGTGACGGGGAACACCAATCTTCGAGGTGGGATTGCGACGATTTCGAGCCTTGCGAACTTGCTACGGATTCATTTCGCGAGTATGGGTGGCGCGTCTCGAGGCTATGCGACTTGGTCACGTACGCTCTCCGGCTTGGGCAAAATCAATTGAAAAACCGCGCCGTGTGGGGACGCAGGGGCAGCCCGCAAGCGGCCGCCATGGGCTTCGACAATGGAACGGCTAATCGACAATCCCAATCCAATCCCGTCGGGCTTGGTCGTAAAAAAGGAATCGAAAATACGGGATGCTTGCTTGGGATCGAGTCCCCGGCCGGAATCCTGAACCTCGACCAGCACCCCCTCGGCGTCCATGGCCGACTTGATGACCAGCGTCCGGGGCCGGTCCTTGATGGTAAACATGGCGTCGATGGCGTTCATGATCAAGTTCAGCATTACCTGCTGCAACTGGACCCGGTCGCCGAGCACGGTGGGAACGTCAGGCGACAGCTCAGTGTGCACGGCAACACCGCCGGTTATGAGCTCGACGTGTGCCAGGGCCAACACCTCTTGGATCACTTCATTCACATCCAGCGGCCGCAGCTCCGGGGATGCCTTTTTGAGCAGGGTGCGAATTCTCTCGATCACGCGGCTGGCGCGATCCGCTTCGCGCATGGCACTAGCCATAGCTTCGCGGGCCTCGTCCAGATTGGGCGGCTGCACGGCGAGCCAGTGGAGCGAGGCGCTGGCGTTGGTGGCGACCGCTGCCAGGGGCTGGTTGATCTCATGGGCAATGGATGCGGTCAGCTCACCCAGGGTGGCGACGCGAGCCACGCGGGCCAGTTCGGCCTGCGACTCCCGCAGCGCGCGTTCGGCCAGCTTGCGGGCCTCCTCCAATTTCACTCGTTCGGTAACGTCGCGCTGGATGCCCCAGGTTCGCACCAGCATTCCGTGCTGCACAATGCCGATCATGCTGTTCAAGAAAACCTTGGGATTGCCCAGCACGTCGATTTCGTGAGATTCGCGCTCCAGCACCCGGAAACCGGAGCGGATGTATTCGCGAGTGAGCTCGATATTGAGGGGATCGTTGGGATCGAGCGTGTCGGTCAAGCGTTTGCCGACAAATTCCTGATGGGAATTCAAGCCATACATCCGGGCCATCGCGTCGTTGCATTCCGCGAGGTAGGAATGGTGGAGGATGCGATGCACGAGTTCGTCCTCCGGCAGGTCCACGGGAAGGGGCGCGTCCAACTCCTGGCGGAAGATGCCTTCGGAACTCTGGGCAACGAAGTTGCGGTAGCTGTCTTCGCTGTGCCGCAGAGCGTTTTCGGTGCGCAAACGCTCGGTGATGTCATGAGCCATGCCGCGAACGATGGGGAAAGGCACGCCGTCGGTGCGGAGGGTGTTGTTGTATTCCCAGATCCTGCGCTCTCCAGTCCGGGTGAGGACAGCTAGCAGACCCTTATCGGTGCAGGCCGTCTTGATTTTGGACAGGTAGGCGTCGAACTGTTGGCGATATTCGGGAGCGATGAGGTCGCGCATGGGGATTTTCAGGAGTTCGGCGACTTCATACCCCAAGATCCGCGCCGGAGCCGGATTGGCCGAGAGCAGTTTCCCATTCAGATCATGAGTGCAGAGCAGATCCTGGCTGTGTTCGACGAGGTCGCGGTAGCGGTCTTCGCTCTCGCGCAGGTTTTGTTCTGCGCGCTTGCGCTCTGTGATGTCGACAAAAACGCCCATCGCTCCGCGGACGTTGTTTTTGTGATCCAAGAGGGGCGCGGCGTTGCCGAACAAATCGCGCGAGGCCCCATCATCGAAGAGCAGAGTAAACTCGGAGTCGCGAACCTCTTGTCCCGTAGCCGCTGCCTTCTGTACCGGCAACTCGTTGGGAGGAAGTTCCTGGCCGTCCCTAAGCACGCGGAAATTCCGAGGCCTTTCCTTTTCCGGCGCGGATTTGGAAATGTTGCTGCCGTGGGGCAAGCGTAGCAGCTCATAAGCGACACGGCTGCCGGTCATGGTGCGGCAGGCGGGGTCGTGGGAGATGAGAGCCATTCCCGGCACGGCATCGAAAATGACGGCCAATTCTTCCGCCCGGGCCTTGGCCTCGGCTTCGCTCCGTCGTAGAGCTTCTTCCGCACGCTTGCGCTCGGTGATGTCCTGGCAAGTACCGATTAGGCGAGCTGGCCGTCCTTGTCCATCATGAAAAACCTTCCAGTGCTCCTCCAAGACTTTGACGCGGCCGTCGGCCATGACAATCCGGTATTCGACCGTGGAAGGCGCACCCTTTTCGAGCGAAGCCTCAAAGGCGGCATCCACTTTCGCCCGATCCTCCGGATGAACAAGTTCCACAAAGCCTGGACGCCCGGGGTGAAAATAGGAGGGGTCAGTCTCAAAGATGCGGTGTGTCTGCTCGGACCAGGTTATGTCAAGACTGGGCAAGTCGGTTTCCCAACTGCCCACTTTGGCGACCGCTTGGGCCTCGATCAAGCGGGCGCGTTCTGTCTCCAATTGCTCCGCGATCTTGTGCTGCTCCCGCTCACTGGTTCGGAGGGCTTCTTCTGCCTGTTTGCGCTCGGTGATGTCCTGCATAACACAGGCGACCCGGTCGACACCATTGGGGCCTTCGATGGGAAAGTACGATACAAATAGGTCCCTTTCGCCAACCTTGGGATACCTATACTTCTTCTCATAGGTGACGATCTTGCCCTGGAAACACTCATCCAATTTTTCTTTGACAACCGTCTCAAAGACGTGATCGTCAACTAGTTCTCTGACCGAACGCCCTATGACTTGTTCTCTCTCCATGCCTCGATAATTCAGGTAGGCGCGGTTCGCGAGTACATAGCGGTAGTTCCGGTCAAGGACTACGATCATCTCCTCCAGACCTTCGACGGCTTTTTCGTATTCCCGCAGCCTTGTCTCTGCGCGCTTGCGCTCACTGATGTCACGGATAGCGCTCGAAACCAGAACGCCTTCTTCGGTCTCGAGCGGGCTCAGGCTGATCTCTACCGGGAACTCGTGCCCGTCCTTGTGTAAGCCAGCGAGCTGCAAACCAGCTCCCATCGGCCGCACTCTAGGCGCGGAGAAGAAGTGCGTTCGGTGTCCAAGGTGCTGACCCCGGAAACGCTCTGGCAACAGCATCTCAATTTTCCGTTGCAATAGTTCCTCCCGCTGATACCCGAACAACCTTTCAACCTGGGCATTGACGAGGACAATATTGCCCTCCCGATTCACGACTACGACAGCGTCCGGGGCTGCCTCCAGCAAATCACGGAACCTGCTTTCCGCTGCTTCGGAAGCCTTGGCGGTCCGAATCAGAGAGAGGACTTGTGGAACGGTGAAGGGAAGCAGTACGGCCGCCGCCACGGATACCAAAGCCGTGACCACCTTAAGGGTCGCGGAAAGTACGTAAACCGGAACCTAGACGGTAACCACCTCCATGAAATGCGTGCCACCACAGGCAACGATGAACGAGCCGAACACGAGGAACATCCAGTGAAAAGGTATGTCGCGGCGTCCTTTCTGAACCAGATAAACCAACGTTCCGGAAATCATGACGTACGACAGACCAATGACGGAGTCAGCAATCACATGCGTCCACACCAATCCCGGTTTGCCGAGGTAGCAATAGAGATGGGGCAAGAAATTCGAAGCCAGAATGCGATTGCCGAGCGCCGGCCAGATCAGGAATGAACCGACCGCAATAGCCAATAGTAGGGTTGTCCCGTAAAGCAGCTGACGCATGGGGAATTGCGGCGGTTCAAATGAGGTAGAGGTTGCAGGCGTTAACATACGACCTCCTGCCAATGAGTCGCTGGGGCGGTCCCCCGCCTCCAACCGTTCATGCGGATAAATTGACGGAATCGATTCGGTTCTGGGTGGGAACGCGTGCGGGAAGAATCGAGGGAAGGGTAGGACGCGGAAACGGGCAACAACACGGGGAGCGCCACCCGAAGGTGGTCGTAGGAACCGGTCATCGGCGCGATCGCGGAGATTGTCACGAAGAATCTCCCCAAGGGCCCGTTTGGAAACCGCTCCAAACTTAATGCACGAACCTGCAGACCAGAGTGCCGGAATGCTTGACCGAGCCGAGAGCTTTCACGGTCGCGGCTCAGAGTCTACATGGAGGCACACTAATGCCGCGCCACTGCCCAGCCGCGACCGGTCAAACTTTCAGGTCTTTCGCAGCCAATCACCGAGCAAATGGTGAAGCTTCGCGTACAGACTCAATGTGTCCGCAGTCTTCACATACACCAACCGAGACCGCCCCTGAATATATAGGACCGTCAAGAGCGTCTGGGCGCGCAAAATCCAACTTCACAACACCGCTAACCCTCGTAAAATGCTGGCATGGTTCCGGAGCCATTTCCCCCCCTCGAGGCAACCGGCTAATACGACGTACTCTGTTTTCGGATGTCCAGTTGGACCCTAGCACCCCCCAAATCAACTGGGCAAATAGTCCCACATTAACAGTTGCGGCTAATCTACACCTAAACCATGAGTTGTCAAGCGTGCCCTTACAGGCTCTCGCTCGGAGGTCCTTAAGCTGGCGATCACTGGCGTGAGCAGCCATGGGCATGAGGGAAAGATGGTAAAGGCAGAAACAGGAACTTCCGCTACGGCCCTAAACCTTGGTAAAGTCGCTCTTTGCCAAAGTTGAACCTGTGCATACGACGGGAGAATAGATTGGTGGCCGGTGGGCTGCTATTTTCCGATCGACGCGCTAGATTTCCCGGTTGTTGAGGATGCCATGGAGCAATGCGAATCTATCCTGTCCTGGTGGGAACGATGGCCAGCGATGAACCAACCTATGGAAGAAGAAGAACGTTCAGAAAACAGTTTTGAAGAGATTGTGGGCGATAGCCCGGCGCTCAAGCGAATGCTGCGCTTGGCGATGAAAGCGGCGCGCAACGACGCTCCGCTGTTAATTCTCGGGGAAGCCGGATCGGGGAAGGAGTTGATTGCCCGGGCTATCCACCGGGTCAGCGTGAGAAGGAACGAGGGTTTTGTGAAGATTGACTGTTCGACGGCCGACGAGGAAGTGCTGGAGCGCGATCTATTCGGACGGGCGGCCGAAGCAGACGGAAAGGGCCAAAAGACCGGCCGGATGGAGAGGGCAAATAATGGGATATTGTTCCTGGATGAGATCGCGCAGCTTCCATTAGGCATTCAGACCAAGCTGCTTGGCTTGCTGGAGCGCCGGGAATTTGAACGAGTGGGCAGCATGCACAGCGTTCGGGTGAACGTGCGCTTAATCGCCAGCACGAAATACGATCTGGGTGAACGGGTCGCCGAGCAAATGTTTCGCGACGATCTGTACGATCAACTGAACGTTTTTCCCATCCCGGTTCCGGCGCTGCGCGAACGCCGCGAAGACATTCGGCTGCTGGCGCACTATTTCATGCAGACGTTCGGTCGCCGCATGAACAAGCAGATCGAGAGTATTCCGGCCGAGACGATGAGTTTACTGATGAATTCCGATTGGCCAGGCAACGTCAGACAACTGGAAAACCTGATCCAGTTGTCGGTGGTTGTGAACGAGGGTCCTACATTGCGAGTTCCGCAGGCGGGGTTGAAGCTGCATTCTGAGCCGGAAACCAGCCAGCCGTCTGGAGCCTAACTTCGTTTTTCAGCCCCTCCGAAGCGCGTCTGAGAACCAGGCAAAGCCGGTCATTTTCGAATGGAGCAACATGAGAATTGTTTTCCGGGGGGTTTGCGTAGTAATATGAAGATGAGTTCATATTCATGAACATTCGACTTGTGCTTTACGGGCTTGGCATCTGGGTCGGCGCTACCATTGCCCTGCGGATCGCGGGACAGTACTTGCTGCATCCGGGGGATTGGAAATTAACACTGATCTTGTTTGCGGTCAGCTTTCCCCTAATGGCTTGGATCGTGCGTCGTCTATGTGGCCGCTCTCAGTTGCGACCCGAGCAATGGCCTGCAGGCGCTGTGTCAATTGCGTTGCCGACACTGTTGCTCGATCCGTTTTCCAGCGCGTTCTTCCCGGTCGTGTTTCCGAATATGGCTCCTGAAGTGGCGGGGGTGTTTGGCGGGTGGATGCTTTGGTGCTGCGCGGGGGCGATGGTCGGGGCGATTCTCCGCCCGGGGAGACGCGCATGAGTGTGCGTCCGAACCTGCTGGCAGGTGAGGACCTTCCGCTGGAACCGCGGCAGAGGCGAAGCCTGGAGAAGAGAGCACGACTGAAAGCGGCGGGGCTGGTTTTGTTTGGGGAGAAGGGCTATGAGAGCACTTCAATCGGCGAGATCGCTCGACGGGCGAAGCTTGCGGTGGGGAGCTTTTACCAGCATTTTCGCTCCAAGCGGCAGTTATTGCTGGCGTTGATGGACGAGTTGCTGGAGAAGTTGAGCCGGCTTGATTTTCGTCCGAGTGCGGGCACTGATGTTCGGGCAGTTGTGCATGAGTTGTTGGCGCGCGCCTTTTCGCACGATCTCCGTTACCTCGGGGCATACCGGGCCTGGCAGGAGGCCGTGTTTTCCGATCCGGGTTTGGCGCGGAAGGACTTGGAGATTCACGGGTGGACGACGACTCGGGTCACGACCGTGTTTCAACTCCTGCAAAAACTGCCCGGCGCGCGGGCCGGTGTGGACGTTGGCGGGCTGGCTCGAGTGATGGACAGCTTTTTCTGGAGCCTGCTTGCGCAAGCCGTGCGCATGCCGGAGGTGGAACTGAATCAGTGGATCGATTCGGCAACGCACCTTATTTATCATGCGATGTTCGCGGATGCCACCGCGACAGCGCGGCGGCTGAAGCCGAGTTGATGGAGCGCACTTGCGATGTGGCTGAAGCCATATCCCGATACGAATCGTCGGACGCTTGTGCTGGTAGTACTTTGTGTATACAGCACAGTGTGTCAGCAGTGCGCGAGGTCGCGGAGTGGGTATCTACGATCGGAGTGCGGGAAGACATCAGCGGGATCCGCTGCTGAGTTCTGAGATCATCATCCACTTGCTGATTTTGGCGGGACGCTCCAAGAGGGGGCCTGCAATTCGGGTGAAGTTTCGCAGGGCAGCAGCTTTGGCGTGCGCATCGAGGTCGGCTGAGGAGTTCCAATTCTCGTATATGGCAAACCGGGTGGTGTTCTCCAGGGATTGGTGTACGTCGTAGTTGATGCATCCCTTCTCGGCGCGGGTCTGAGCGACCAGGTCGAACAGAGCTCGGCGAACTTCGTCCTGGTGGCCGGCCTTGGCATTGATATAAGCGATTACAGTGATTCCAGTGGGCACAGTGGTCTCCTTCGATTAAAGGTCGAGTATAGCGAATCGGCT
Organism: uncultured Acidobacteriota bacterium; assembly: GCA_963696635.1. Lineage (GTDB taxonomy): Bacteria > Acidobacteriota > Terriglobia > Terriglobales > Acidobacteriaceae > JABDBE01. Next base: position 76,382 of record CAVOKX010000007.1, on the reverse strand, counting down.
GCTGGCCGGGTTCGGCATCCGTAGTTAATTGGATGTGGAGGATGGTGCTGCACGGGCGAGGGCGCCCGCGCCACGCAGTTCTGGGAACCCGGTCGTACACTCCCTTTCGGTAACCCTTAGTAACCATGCGATTCTGAGTACCCAGCCGTACAATTAGCCTTGTCCTAAAGACCATCTCCTGATATTGGGCGCGATGCCGATGGAATGGTTAAATTGGGCAGGAACTCTCGTGCTGTAGAAAAAGATCTGAGACGAGAGACGAAACCGGAGCTGGAGTCCGCACTTTTATGGCGTTTGGTTTTGGCTTCAATAAGCAGAAGGTTCTCAGTGCTGCGGAGAAGTTTGTCCAACAGGGCAAGTTGCCAAACGCGATCACTGAGTACGAAAAAGTTCTCAAAGCCGACCCTAAGGATCTTACGGTGATGAACACCGTGGGGGACCTTTACTCGCGGCTGGGCAATGGCGAAAAAGCCGTGGAATGCTTCAAGAGCGTGGGCGACGCGTACGCCTCGCAGGGCTTCACGGTCAAGGCGATTGCCATGTACAAGAAGCTCAGCAAGCTGAAGGCGTCGCTGGAGAGCTCGCTGCGGCTGGCCGAGCTTTACACGCAACAGGGTCTTTTTAATGATGCGCGAGCGCAGTACCTGCAAGTGGCGGAAGAATTTTTGCGTGAGGGTCAACTGGAGCAGGCGGTGAGGATTTTCCAGAAAACTCTGGAAATGGATCCCGAGAACGTGGCCATGCGAACCAGGTTGGCCGAGGTTTATGTTCGCTTAGGCAAGAAGACCGAGGCTTGGCAGATCTTCTCCGCAGCGGCGGAGACTTTGCGCGGGAAAGGCCAACTTGGTCCAGCCGAAGAAATTCTGCAGCGCATGATCACCCTGGATCCGGGCAACGGATACGCCTTGCTGCTGCGCGGGAGAAATGCGTTTGATGCGGGCGATATGGCGGCGGCGATCCAGTTTCTGGAGAAGGTCGCGGATCTGGATACGCATCCCGACGGATTGCGAACACTGCTGCAAGCCTATTTGCAGACTGGGCGTTTGCCGGAAGCGGGCAGGTTAGCGGCGAAGTTGCTCTCGGTGCACAATGACATCGGAGCAATTCTGTCGTATGCCGACGCCCTAATTGCGGCCGGACAGAGCGAGGAAGCTCTGCAGGTGTATCAGGAGCATTCCGACCGGCTGTTATCGGCGGACTCGGGAAAGATTCTAGAAAATTTGCATTCTCTCATTGGCCCGGTGCGGGAGAATACGGCAGCGCTTGAAATGCTGCTGCAACTGTTGAACAAGGCCGCAGACAATACCCATCTCACCGAGGTGTACGAACTTCTTGCCCACGGGTATGTGCAGGCGGGAGAACTGGAGAAGGCTCGCGACTACTATCTGAAACTGACGCAACTCGAGCCGGAAAACCAGTTGCATGCGCGCAACTATCAGCAAGTGGCTGGCAAGCTGGGGACGCCATCGGGCTCGCGGCTGATCACTCCTGAAGAAGGCGCCGTGATGGTGGACGAACTTGAGGCCACCGCGCCGTTCATTGATCAACGCTATGCGGATGATGTAGCGCTTTTTGTGCGCGCGGCTCTGACCGATGCCGAGCTTTTCATTTCCTATAACATGCCGGCGAAAGCTTTGGGGCCGTTGCTTTCCGCGTTACCCCAGGCGCCGCGCGACCTGCGCGTCAACCAGCGTTTGGCCGCTCTGCACACGCGAGCCGCCCGCTTCACGGAGGCTGCGGTTTGCTGCCGCACCTTGGAGAGCATCTACCACGATGCTGGATATCCGGACGAAGCTACCCGCTACGGTGAACTGGCAGCGAAGTATGAGGAACGCGGTTGCGGAGTCCCAGCAGAGCCGGATGTCGCGGTGGCGAAGGCTTTGGTCACGGATGTGGTCCCGCAAGCACCGATGGCGGAGGCTGGGGTAGAACCATCCTTCCAGGTTTCCGCGGCAGCGCCTTCCACATCAGACACACTAGAGCCGGCGGAGTTTGATATCCAGTCCACAGTTGCCCCGGAGAAGGAGATCGATCTCTCGGCAGAGTGGGAGGACTCGGTTTCGGACGAACCCGAAGCAATCGCTGCTGCTCAGCATGTTCCTCAGGAGGACGCCGGCGAAGTCACGACGGTTGAAAAGGAGAAATCCGCCGATCCGGAAGCGATCAAGGAAGCGGCCGAAGAAGTTCGCTTCTACCTTTCGAATGGGATGAACGAAGAAGCCCGCGCCGCTTATAGCAAGCTGGAGGGATTGAAGCCCGAGTCGGTTTTGCTGGCCGCGCTGCGGGAGGAAATTGAGGCCGGGTCAGCGCAAGCCGCAACCTCGGAGCCTGAAGCTATCGAAGAGATTTCAGTTGCGGATATTCCGGCTGCGCCCGTGGAAGAAGTTTCTGCCGTCCCCGAACCAAAGGCTGGGGTTCTGGATGCGATGGTCAGCGACTTGGAATCCTCGCTGGGGGATGGGTTCCTGCCGCAAACAACGGCGCACGAGGTTGCTTCTGAACCGAAGGCTGAACCACAACCGGCAGAAGTTGCGGCAGCAGCCACTGAACAGCAATCTGAGCATCAGCCGGGCGGGAAGTTGAATAATTTTGTTGCAGACCTGGAAGCGTCGCTGGGCGATAGTTTCCTGGCGGAAGCGCCGGTAGTGCAGGCCGAAAGCAAGCCACCGCAGGCTGAAGTGTCGCCTGAACCGGTTTCGGCGAAGGCCGAGATCAGCGTCCCAGCCAATGCCCCGCCAGCGCAAGTTCCGGCTGCGATGGCAGCCGCCGCGGCCCAGGCGGGCCCGGCACACGAGCCAGCGAAGGCTCCTCCTACTTTCACCTATCACCCCTCGGCGGTTCGGCCTGTAGCGGCGCAGACACCGGCCACGACTCCGGCGAAGTTTGAGTCTGGACCGGACGTGGACCTCGTCGATATGTTTGGCGAGTTGAAACACGAGCTTGAGGAAGACTCGGCCACCGCGGATGAAGATCCGGAAACGCACTACAACCTGGGAGTGGCTTTCCGCGAAATGGGACTCCTGGATGAAGCCATCGGCGAATTGCAGAAGGTGTGCCAGGCGGTGGATCGCGGGCATCCGTTCCCCAATATCATGCAGACCTACACGTGGTTGTCGCAGTGCTTCCTCGATAAGGGCATTCCGGAAGCTGCCATCCGCTGGTATGAAAAGGCGCTGAAGCTTACCACCATCGATGCCGACACGCGCACTGCACTGCACTATGAATTGGCAACTTCTTACGAGATTGCGGGGGACAAAGTTGCAGCCCTAAACCACTTTATGGAAGTGTATGGCAGCAACATCGATTACAGGGATGTGGCCGAGCGCATTAAGACCTTGAAGTCGTAGAATGTGAGGATGGGTTTTTATTCTTTTGCGCTGGGAATGTGCGTTTGCAAAACCCGGCCCGCAACGCTGACGCTCGTCAGGAGCACACGGTGACGGCGGATCCGAACACACCCCAAACAATTCCACCCGGCCCATTGGGGGCGAAGCTGCCTTCCCAGGAGAGCAGCAATGCTTCTGCGACGGCAGTGGAAATGCCGCCAAGGCCTCCCGAAGGAAGCCGCTATGTGGGCGTCGAGCTCTGGCTACACCGGATTACGACGCTGACGTTCGGGTTGGTCTGCGCCGTCGTAGGTGTGCTTCTGGTGATTCTTCCATGGAGACCAGAGTGGACAGACAACCATCTTCTGATGGCGTATCCGGGGTTGCGGGCATTAGTTGCCAACGGCTTTGTCCGCGGGCTGTGCAGCGGGCTGGGAATACTCGACATCTGGATTGGATTCGCGGAAGCAATTCACTACCACGAGGAAAAGCGGTCCTGACGCGGGGAGGATCTCGGCCGGCGAACGCATTCAATCCACCGGGCGAGCCGGGTAATCAGGTTCGCGGAATTCAGGGAAAGACGACGTCACTATGAATGAAAGAAGAGTGGGGCGTGCGCCCCTGGCGTACGAGAACGAAGCGTTTGTGAACAGTCCGGATGGGCGCATCCTGCGCATATTGTCCGAGTACATGGAACCGATTGCACGTTTTCGCCGCGAGCAGATTCAGGACACGGTCGTATTTTTCGGTTCGGCCCGCTTCCAGAGCCGCGCGGCGGCGAAGGAAAAGCTTGCGGAATTGGAAACAATCGGCGCGCAACTTCCAGACCATGAGTTCGAAAGATGCAAGAAGAATGCGCTGGCAGCGATGGACATGGCGCGCTATTACGAGGATGCGCGGCGGCTGGCTTTTCTGTTGAGCAAGTGGTCGATTCATATTCCCGCGCGACGTCGGCGCTTTGTGGTTACGACCGGGGGCGGGCCGGGAATTATGGAAGCAGCCAATTTGGGCGCGCAGGAGGCGGGTGCGAAGACCATAGGCTTGAATATTGCCTTACCTTTCGAGCAGATGCCGAACCCCCATATCTCTCCATCTTTGAATTTCGAGTTTCATTATTTCTTCATGCGTAAGTTCTGGTTCGCCTATTTGTCCAAGGCTTTGGTGATTTTTCCCGGCGGCTTCGGAACCATGGATGAGTTTTTTGAAATCCTGACGCTGGCGCAAACGCAGAAGCTGGCCAAGAAAATTCTGGTGGTTGTGTACGGCAGCGAGTACTGGAACCGGCTGTTCAACTTCCAAACCATGGTGGATGCGGGGACGATTTCTGCGGAGGATCTGGAGCTTTTCAAGATTGTGGACTCGCCGGAAGAAGGTTTCGAATTTTTGCGCGATGGCCTGACGAAATACCATCTGGGGCCGGAACCAAAGCATAAAGGCGAGAGAGTACCCGAAATCGCAAAGACAAATCCGTAAAAGATTGCTTCTTTTTTACATTACCGATCGTACCCAATTCTCGGGGGACGAGCACGCCCGGCAGCGTTCCCTACTGGCGAAGATCGCTGAGGCGGCTCGTTGTGGCGTTGAGCTTATTCAATTGCGGGAGAAAGATCTTTGCACGCGCGAACTCGAAGCGCTCACGCGCGCTGCGGCGCGAGTTGTCCGGGAGAATGTGCCGACGAGAACGGAGAAGCGTGAGCCGGGAACTCGTTTGCTCATCAACTCACTCAGCGATGTTGCCCTGGCGTGCGGAGCTGACGGAGTGCACCTGCGGTCTGACGATATTTCGCCGGCGGAAGTACGGAAAATTTGGAAGTGTGCGGAACATCCTGAGGGTGCCCTCATCAGTGTTTCTTGCCATTCCGCAGCGGAGGTTGCGCGTGCCTCTTCCGCAGGGGCTGATTATGCCGTGTTCGCCCCAGTTTTCGAAAAGAAGGATTTCCCGCAGACCATCGCTGCTGGTCTTGATGGACTGCGGGATGCTTGCCGGCAGAAGATTCCCGTTTTTGCGCTCGGTGGCATCACGCTCGGCAACGCTGGGGCCTGTATTGATGCGGGTGCCGCTGGCATTGCCGCGATCAGGCTTTTTCAGGAGAACGATGTTGCCGAGGTAGTGCGGCAGCTGAAGGGCTAAAGCTTTTTAAGGATTGCTGTAGCCTTACGAGACAGCAGGTCCCTCCACTCCGCAGCTCATCCCCTTCGGGAATGAGTAGCTCCGGTGGGGATGACAATCCGTGACGGGCTACGTAATGGTGAACGTCTTAGCCCATCCATTTCTTACCCGTCTTTGAGTATGTCCATGGCCTTCGCCAGACGACGGGCGCGCGTTTCTTCCTGTTTAGCTCTGTTGATCGAAAGGGCGATCTCTTTCTGGTTCGTAAACGAGAGCTTCTGCCAATTAGCCTGAGCGGTTTTGCTCTTGGCCAATTCTTTCTTCAGGAGTGGCGGCACTTCCACGGTCCGTTTGGCTTCATCGCGTTCCATGACCATGCTGACGGTGTCTCCGGGCTTAACTCCAGCTCCGTCGCGCAGGGCCTTGCATACGGGCATCATATGTGATGGACTCGGCCTCGAAGGGCTTCCGCTGGCTGGCACACAGTCGCCCATGGGCATCAGCGAAGAGCGAAATGGGTAGCCGTTGATGGTGCCTCGCACGGGAACTCGGGCGCGAGTTCCGAAGACTTCCACAACGTTAAATGGCGGGGTAAGCGCCGCCACCACGCCAATTTCTCTTCCTTCGATTTTCGCTGTGAATTCGAGTTTCTTCATGTTGCACCACCCCTCGCTGGCGAACTCGGGGAAAGACTATAAGCTGGCGGTGCGGTTGATGCAACCCGAAAATCATTTTGGTGCAATCGATAGAGAAGCGAGGCGAGAACTTTGTGCTACGCTCATCAACTGGATGAGCGCTTCACGAATAGCATCTCCGGCTGGCGAGGGCACGTCGGAGGAGCCTTGGCTCGTAACCATTCCCGCGGGCTGGTTCCGCATGGGCTCGGAAGCGGGCCAGGAAAATGAACGTCCCGTGCACCGGGTTTGGATCGATGCCTTCGATTTGGCCGCGTGCCAGACGACGACAGCCGAGTACACTCGCTTTCTTCGGGCGACCGGAGGCCGGGTAACTGCTCTCTGGGATGATGCGAATTTCAATCAGCCCGAACAGCCAGTAGTTGCCGTTTCGTGGTTTGAAGCAGTGAAATACTGCGAATGGCTGAGCGGAACGAATGGCTGCAAATATCGTCTGCCGACTGAAGCCGAGTGGGAGCGGGCGGCGCGCGGGGGCGTGGAGGGCAAGCTTTTTCCCTGGGGCGACGACCCGCCGGAATCATTGCCCAACTATAACCAGCGCTGGAAGGCTGGCCCTGAACCGGTCGCTCGCTCCACGCCCAATGGGTTCGGGCTTTATGACATGTGCCAGAATGTGCATGAATGGTGCAGTGACTGGTACCAGTCCGATTATTATGCGGCTTCTGCAGAGCGCAATCCGCGGGGTCCGGACAGCGGCGCGCGACGCGCTTCTCGCGGAGGGTCGTGGCGCCATCACATCAAAGTCACGCGTTGTGCGGCGCGCTCCAGCATTCCTCCCCAGTTCCAGTATGCGGATTACGGATTCCGGGTAGCGTGTGACCTGCGCTGAACTTTATCTGATCAGGCCCGTTTCTGCCGCGGGGAGAGCATGGAGAGAATTTCAAGAAGTCCTTGCCGGATATGCTTCAGATCAGGCGCGGTCCGATCGGGAAAAGGCAGAGGGGTTTGCTTCTTGTCGACTTTGTTCTCGGCGCGCAAATGTTGGCGGGCGCCGGCAATGGTGAATCCTTCCTCATAAAGAAGTTTTTTTATGCGCAGGACATTCTCAACATCTTTGTGTCGATACATGCGCTGCCCGGTGCTGCCCTTGACCGGTTTGAGTTGTGGAAACTCAGTTTCCCAGAAACGCAGGACATAGGCTGGCAAACGGCATAGCTGGGCCACTTCCCCGATACGGAAATAGAGCTTGTCCGGGATCACCACATCGGTGGTCTTGGCGGATTTGGCGGCTGCCTTGTTGCGGGAACTCATCGGGGTTCTAGAAGTGGCTGGCATTGCAGGCTGCGCCTCACTCCCTATCGCGTTTCTAGCACGAGCGGGCGTTCGGGACAACCCCTCATTTTTCCAGCCTGGCATTTTCCCTTGCGTCCGGGAGGTTGAAAATCAACAAAAAACCTCCGGAGAGGTGCTTCTCTCGAGAGGCTTTTCTGCACTTTCTGGTTGGTGCGAAGTATCGTCTCGCGTACGGTTAGTGTTTCTTTTTCTTGGCAGCCTTTTTCTTTGCTGGCATGAAGTTTCCTCCGTGGAACAATTTTCCCTTGAAAGGGAGCCCAGATTCAAAATCGTTGCCCAATTGTAGTAGGTACAACGATACTACCCCAAGATATTGAGGACTATTAGTTTTATTGTCAACAGAATTCTTTGATGGGGAGGTTCCCATCTGAGCGACCGTAGTCGTCGGAATATCGTACACTGGCAGCCGTTGTTTACCCGGTCATGCGTTCAGCCCCAATGAGACGTGATCCCATCGAGCTGGAAATATTCAAGAACATCTATCACTCCATTGCGGAAGAAATGGGTGCGGCGCTGCGCCGAACCGCTTTTTCCCCGAATATCAAAGAGCGCCGTGACTACTCGTGCGCCGTGTTCGACGCGGATGGTGAAGTGATTGCCATGGGCGATCACATGCCGGTTCACCTGGGGTCCATGCCGATGTCGGTGCGTGCAGCGATTGATCAGTTCGAGCTCGAACCCAGAGACGTGGCGATGTTGAACGATCCGTTTCGCGGGGGAACTCATCTGCCAGATATCACCCTGGTCGCTCCGGTATACGTGGATGCGGGCCGTCCTGGTATGCGGAGGAAAAACCGGCGACCCGATTTTTACGTTGCGTCGCGTGCCCACCACGCCGACGTTGGGGGTAGCTATCCAGGTTCGATGGGGCTTTGTCGCGAGATCTATCAGGAGGGACTTCGCATTCCTCCGGTAAAGATCATGCGCAACGGGAAAATGCAATCCGATATGCTGGCCCTCGTCCTGAACAATGTGCGTACACCCCAGGAACGCGAAGGGGATCTTGGAGCGCAGATTGCGGCTTGTCATACGGGGGCAGAGCGATTGCGCGAAGTCTGCGGACGATATGGTTTGGAACTTGCGAGAAGCGCGGCGCGCGACTTACTCGATTATTCCGAGGAGATGATGCGGGCGTTCCTCAGCCGGGTGCCGAGGGGAAGCTACCGGGCGGAGGACTTTCTGGATAACGATGGAGTGAGTACCAAGCCGGTGAAGATTGCGGTGACGGTGAAATTTGGAGGGCGGGTGCCGGGGCGAGCCGGGACAGGTCGAAGACCCGTCCTCACACGAACTGTCGTGGTGGACTTTACCGGGAGTGATCCGCAGGTCGAGGGCAGCGTGAATGCTGTCGAGGCAATCACGTATTCGGCTTGTTTCTATGTATTTCGTTGTCTGTTGGCCGAAGATGTGCCTGCAACTGCGGGACTGATGCGGCCGATTGAAGTGATCGCGCCGGAAGGAACCGTGGTCAATGCCCGCCCGCCCGCTGCAGTGGCTGGTGGAAACGTGGAAACGTCGCAACGCATTGTCGACGTGCTGCTGCGGGCATTGGCGCAGGCGATACCGGAGCGAATTCCCGCGGCGGCATCGGGGACCATGAACAATCTGACCATGGGTGGGATTGATCCCCGAACCAGCCAACCTTTTGCTTATTACGAGACTATCGCGGGCGGGATGGGTGCGCGCCCGTCCAAGGCCGGAGTATCTGGCGTACACACGCACATGACGAATTCGCTGAACACGCCTACCGAGGCGTTGGAATATGCGTATCCGCTACGCGTGCGGAAATATTCGCTGCGACCGAACAGTGGTGGCGAGGGCAAGTATCGTGGTGGAGATGGAATCATCCGGGAAGTCGAAGTGCTTGCCGATGCGGAAGTCACGTTATTGGCCGACCGGCGCGAGCGGGGACCGTACGGGCTGGCGGGCGGAAAAGATGGCACGCCGGGCAAGGCCGTGCTGATTCGCGAAGATGGGTCAATGCAAGAGTTGCCCGGCAAATTCAATGTGCGGCTGCGCAAGGGCGAGCGGATTCGCATTGAAACGCCGGGCGGAGGCGGGTGGGGTGGATAATGGTGACGAATCCGTGTGGCGGATGGCGCGAATCTATATTTTTCGAAGCGAATCCAACTTAAGAAGGTGCTGAAAAAAGTGACATTGCGACCTGCAGCGCCTGAAGGCGCTACTGATTTTGCGGCAGCAACGGCATCGCTGAAGCGATGCCCTGATACGAATCTCGCATTTTTCGCCAGCCTGCTAACTAAGGAGCGGTTTCAAAATACATTTCACCAGGAGGCATTAACTTGAACGCCGACGTTGCCAACCACTACCTTGAGGAAGTCCGCCGCCAGTTTCGGGGGCACAAACGCCTGGCGGAGGGCGCAATGGCGCAACTCAAGGATGAAGAGCTTTTTGTAGCGCTTGATCCGGAGTCGAATTCAATTGCCATTCTGGTCAAGCACCTGGCGGGCAACATGCGCTCGCGCTTCACCGACTTCCTGACCAGCGATGGGGAAAAGCCGGACCGTAACCGCGACCAGGAATTCGAAATAACCTCAGCGACAACACGGGCGGACGTCATGCGCTGGTGGGAAGAGGGCTGGGCGCGGGTGTTCGCGGCCATCGAGGGTCTCAAGCCGGAGGATGTGATGCGCACGGTCACGATCCGCGGCGAGGCCCATACGGTGCTGCAAGCCATCAACCGGCAAATCGCGCACTATGCGCAGCACACGGGGCAGATCGTTTTTCTAGCCAAGCATTTTCGGTCGAGCGAGTGGAAAACGTTGAGCGTTCCACGCGGAAAGTCGAAAGACTTCAATGCCATGGCCCGGACGTATGAGAAAGGCGTGCCTCGGGAGCGCCCGGAGGGCCGTTAGTTCTCGCTGACCTCCGCCTTCAGTCGGGCCGACTACTGAGATGCTAGAATTCAGAGTTTTGGTTTTGAATCCGAAATCATAAGTCAAGGTAGGTTCATGTCTGACACCATGCTGGCGGTCGTAAAAGCAAAAGCCGCACCGGGCACCGAGATCCAGGAAGTGAAGGTTCCCGCGTTTGGACGCAACGACGTTCTGGTCAAGGTTAAGGTTGCGTCCATCTGCGGCACCGATCTGCACATTTACGAGTGGGACCGCTGGGCGCAGAATCGGATTCATCCACCGTTGATTCCGGGCCACGAATTCTGCGGCGAGGTTGTAGCTTTTGGTGACGAGGTCACGAGCGTCAAGGAAGGCGATTTCGTCTCCGCCGAAATGCACGTGGCCTGCGGTAAGTGCCTGCAGTGCCGCACTGGCGAGGCCCACATCTGCCAGAACGTGAAGATCATTGGCGTCGATACGAACGGAGCATTCGCTGAGTATGTGGTCATTCCGGAGTCAAATATCTGGAAGCTTGATCCCGCCATCCCGCAGGAGTACGCGTCCATCCTCGATCCGCTGGGCAACGCGGTTCATACCGTGCTGGCGGGCGAGGTTGCGGCAAAGACGGTAGCGATCACCGGATGCGGGCCTATCGGACTTTTCTCCATCGCCGTGGCGCGAGCGGTGGGCGCGGCACAAGTGTTTGCCATCGAGGTAAATGAGCATCGGCGCAGGCTGGCAAAACAGATGCACGCTGATCTGACGCTCGATCCGTCGAAAGAGGACGTGAAGTCGATCATCATGGAGAGAACTGGCGGTTTGGGGGTCGACGCGGTGCTGGAAATGGCCGGACATCCCGATGCCATTCGAACAGCTTTCGACATTGTGCGGCGCGGCGGGCGCATTTCCCTTCTCGGTCTCACCTCGAAACCAATCTCCCTCAATTTTTCCGAAGACATTATTTTCAAGGGCATCACTATTCAGGGCATTAATGGCCGCCGCATGTACCAAACCTGGTATCAGATGACTGCGTTGCTCAAAAATGGCAAGCTCGATCTGCATCCGGTGATTACGGATCGCATCGCGATGAAGGATTTTTCGAAGGCTATGGAGCGGTTGAAGACGGGAGAGGCGAGCAAAATTCTGGTTTATCCGAATGGAACGAAGTAGAAGGAAGTTCTCACGCTTCCTTGGCGACTAAGCCTCGGCGGGCAGGGCCACAATTCGTTTCTGGATCGCGTAGGTCACCAGTTGAGCGGTGTTGTGGATGTCGAGCTTGCGCATCAGATTGAACTTGTGAGCTTCCACCGTCTTGACGCTTAGGCCCAGCATGCCGGCGATCCGCCTTGCCGAGTTGCCCTCCGCAATCATTCTTACAACTTCACGCTCTCGAGGCGTAAGGGTAGAACGACGTAAATTTGCGCGCTGCTCCACAGACACAACTCCCCATGACAAATTAACCACGGAAAAACATCTTCCCGGCGGCGAAAAGGCGCGCCGGAGGCTTGAGACGTTCTTTAAAGATTAGGAGTATTGTACAAGCCTTCCATCCCTTTCGTCACGGAAAAAATCACTTATAGGAAGGTAAGTGACGAAAAACCAACCTCGCACTTCATCAGATACAATCCAGAGCAATGCTTCGCTATTTTACATCCGGGGAGTCACACGGGGAGGCTTTGGTCGCCTTTCTTTCAGGCATGCCAGCCGGATTGAAGGTCGAGCAGGCTTTTTTAGATCGCGAACTCTGGCGGCGTCAGCAGGGCTACGGGCGCGGCGGCCGCATGAAAATCGAGCGCGATAGCGCACACATCCTTTCGGGAGTGCGCCACGGGATGACGATTGGCTCACCCATCGCGGTGCTGCTGGAAAATAAAGATTGGAAGAATTGGCAGGAATCGCTTCCAGTGGAAGAGGGCGATCCCGCCAAACATAAACGTGTTGCTTCGCCGCGACCCGGGCATGCGGATCTCGCGGGTGCGCTGAAGTACAATTTTGCCGAAGCTCGCTACGTGCTCGAACGCGCATCCGCGCGCGAATCTGCGGCACGAGTGGCGATTGGGGGCCTGGCGAAACTGCTGGTGCGGGAATTCGGAATCGAAGTGCTGAGCCACGTGATCTCTGTGGGCAATGCGTCGATCGGGAACGTTGAAGTCCCTTGGGAGCGAATCGCTGCGCTGTGGGATCGTGACGAGGTTCTGCTCAATTGCGCCGATGCGGATGCCGAATCGCGCATGAAGGAAGAAGTGGACCGTGCGCTGAAGACTGGGGATTCGGTCGGCGGTGTGTTTGAAGTGGTTGCCCACAACGTGGCACCCGGCCTGGGCACCTATGCGCAGTGGGATGAGCGTCTAGACGCTTTATTGGCGGCTGCGGTAATGTCGCTGCAGGCGGTGAAAGCGGTGGAGATCGGCGCGGGCATCACCGCCGCGGCTTCCCTCGGCTCCGCGGTGCATGATGAAATAGGGTACAGGGAGTTAACCGGATTTGCCGGATTTACCCGCAGCCGCAATAATGCAGGTGGAATCGAAGGTGGCGTCTCGAACGGAGAGGATATCCGGGTACGAGGTTATCTCAAACCGATTTCTACCTTGCGGCGTCCGCTGCAGTCGGTGGATTTTGCCACGCGCGAGCCGGTGAAGGCAGCGTATGAACGCTCCGATGTGTGCGTGGTGCCTGCGGCCGGCGTGGCGGCCGAAGCCATGGTGGCTTTGACTCTGGCACGCTGTGCTCTCGAAAAGTTTGGGGGCGACTCCATGGTAGAGACCTTGCGCAATTTCCAGGGCTACTTGGAGCAGTTGGAAAAATACTAGCTACTAACTACTCAATGATCTATCCCATCGTAAAGTTTGGAAATCCTGTGCTGGAAAAACCAGCAGAACCGGTTACGGTTTTTGACGATCAATTGAAAAAACTGGTCGAGGATATGTTTGAGTCCATGTATGAGGCCCACGGGGTGGGGTTGGCCGCGCCGCAAATTGGAATCTCGAAGCGACTCGCGGTCATCGATATTACGTTTAAGGAAGATCCCGACGCTAAGTTAGTACTGGCTAATCCGGAGGTCCTCCACACTGAGGGAAAACATACCCAGCCGGAAGGCTGTCTCAGCATTCCTGAATTTCGCGAGCCTGTGACCCGGCCCCGCAAGGTGACGATTCGTGCCCAGGATGTGAATGGAAAGTGGTACGAGAAAACCGGCGAAGAGCTACTTGCACGTGCTTTCGTGCACGAAACCGAACACTTGAATGGCAAGCTTTACATCAGTCACATCAGCGCGTTGAAGCGCGATTTGATGAAGCGCAAGATCCGCAAACTGATGAAAGCCGGAGAGTGGTAGAAATTGAATCATTGAGTGATTGAATCATTGACTCAATGGCTCAATGACTCAATGGGTCAATCCGTCACTCTTGTCTTTTGCGGCACGCCTCGGTTTGCCGTTCCTACGCTGGAAGCGCTGGTTCGCGCGGACTTTTCGGTTCGCCTGGTAGTTACGCAACCGGACAAGCCTCGCGGCCGTGGTCTTGCGCTGGCTGCATCTCCGGTAAAGCAATCTGCTCGCGCGCTCGATTTGCCGATCACACAGCCCGAGAGTATCAAGAACAACGACGAATTCCGCGGCCAGCTTATCGCGCTGAAGCCGGACGCAATCATTGTGGTCGGTTATGGACGCATCATTCCGCAGTGGATGATCGATTTGCCGCGTTTTGGCAATATCAACCTGCATGCATCGTTGCTTCCGAAATATCGTGGGGCAGCTCCGATCCAGTGGGCGATCGCTCGGGGTGAGAGTACGACCGGCGTCACTACCATGCAAATCGACGCAGGACTCGATACCGGTGGCATCCTTCTGCAAAAAGAAATTCCAATCAACCCCACGGATACGGCAGAGACTCTCACTCCCACGCTGGCCGCAAGCGGCGCGGATCTCATAGTCGAGACTTTACGCGGACTGCAAGCAGGCACAATCAAGCCGCGGCCACAGGATCACGCGAAAGCAACCCTTGCGCCTATCCTCAAGAAGGAAGATGGCCGGATCGAGTTTCGGCAGTCCGCACAGGAGGTCTTGAATCGCTTGCGTGGGTTTCAGCCCTGGCCCGGCGCCTTCGCAGCTTTTCGCGGCAAGAATTTACACGTTTGGCGTGCGGCCGTGTCTCAGCATTCACTCCCGCTAGGAGAACTCCTCGTCGACGACGATCGTGTGTTTGTGGGATGCGAAGGAGGCACGGCATTGGCATTGCTCGAAGTGCAACCGGAAGGCAAGAAGCACATGGCTGCGCGCGACTTCATCCATGGCTATCGTCCCCAAACTGGCGAGAAGCTAGGTTTGTACCTGAGAACTGAAAACTAGATGGCGATTTCTCCCGCGCGCGTTGCAGCTTTCGACATTCTGCTTCGAGTTGAGCGCGAGGATTCTTACGCTTCAGAATTGCTGCACTCTTCACGCTATTCAGAGTTGTCCTCTGCCGACCATGGCCTGGCTACCGAGTTGGTCATGGGGGTTCTTCGTTGGCGATCCTTGCTGGACTACCGTATCGCAGAACACTCCTCACAGAAGTTAGCCCGCCTCGACCGGGAGGTACTTACCTCGCTGCGCCTGGCGGCTTACCAGTTGCTGTTTCTCGATCGTGTGCCTGAGCGGGCGGCTGTACACGAGAGCGTGGAGTTAGTAAAGCGCGCCAGAAAACGGTCGGCGGTGCCCTTTGTCAATGCCGTCCTGCGAAGGTTTGCTGGGAGGGGGCAGAAACTTGATGGTGCCTTGGGTATCGCCAACGCTAACACTTCCTCAGAATTGGCTGAGCGTTCCGCGCATCCGTTGTGGCTGGTCGAACGCTGGATTCGAGAATTCGGATTTGAAGTCGCCAAGCAAATTTGCGCTTACGACCAGCGAATTCCGGAAACTGCTATCAGCGTCTCGGATGCCGCAGTCGCAGATGAGCTACGCGGCCAGAAGATTTTGTTATCTCAAGGCCACTTGCTGGAATCGGCATATCGGGTAGTCGCGGGCGATCTCACCGGCACGCGCGCATTCCGGGAAGGCCGGGTTGCGATCCAGGAGGAATCATCCCAATTGGTTTCGCTACTCGTCGGCCCAGGCTCACGCATATTGGACTGCTGCGCTGCGCCCGGCGGCAAAACGCGAACGCTCGCGGCGCGCAATCCTGACGCCCGCATCGTTGCGACGGAACTGCATCCGCACCGCGCGCTCCTGTTGCGCAAACTGGTTACCGCGGCCAACGTTCAGGTAATCGCCGCCGATGCCCGAGAGCTTCCGACAACCGCCCTCTTCGACCGCATATTGGTTGACGTGCCCTGCTCGGGCACGGGTACGCTGGCTCGCAATCCCGAAATCAAATGGCGGCTCAAGCGCGAAGACCTGGCAGATCTTCAGGCGCGCCAACTCGCTATCCTGAGATCGGCGATGCAGCGGGTCTCCCCGGGTGGGAGGCTTGTGTATTCGACTTGCTCACTGGAGAACGAAGAGAACGCGGCGGTGGTGGAGAGCGCGGTGTCCAGCGAATCTTCGTTCCGCGTGCTGGATTGCGGGGCTGAACTGAGGCGGCTCCACGCACAACGGGAATTGCGCTGGGAGAAGATCGATTCGTTAACCAGGGGCGCGTATTTGCGAACGATTCCGGGAGTGCATCCCTGCGATGGTTTTTTCGCGGCAATTCTGGAAAAAAACTAGCCACGGATTCTCAGGGATTTACACTGATAGAAGTAGTTGTGTGATCCGTGTTGATCCGTGCAAATCCGTGGCCAAGTTTTTCAGCGGACCTCGAAATTGACTGCCGAGCCGGTGACGATCTTTGCTCCCGGGGCCGGATTCTGCGAGACGATCACGCTCGCCGGTGTGGGTTGCGGCGGTGGTGCTGGCGGTGCGGCTGGCGTTATTGCAACAGAAGAATCCGTGGCGGGAGCGATGAGGGGTGTAGGAGAGGGAGCCATACTGACGGTCCCTAATCGGAATCCCGCGTCCTGCAAAACCAGAGTTACGCCGCCGAGCGCCTGGCCGGTGAAGTTGGGCATGAGAAATGACTGCGGTGGCGCGGATTCGGTTGTCAGCAGACTGATCTTGGGCGCCGCGATACCGCTGGCGTTCGGCGGCGGACTTTGGCCGAGCACCTGGTCCGGGGGTGCCCCACGCATTCCAATCTGCGCGACTGCGCCCACGTCCAATCCGCGGCGGACTATGTTGATCTCCGCGGCACGCTGGCTTTCCCCGAGCACGTTGGGAATCTCCACCCGCTGCGGCCCCAGACTCTGGGCGACTCGTATTTGCCAGCCCCGGCGCACTTGCGTACCTGGAGCCGGAAGCTGCGAAAGAATTTTTCCCTCCGGAACCGTAGCACTGTAGTACTGGCGTTCGATGTCCATCTGAAAACCGCCGGCGTCGGCCATTCTCCGCGCCTCAGGGGGAGTTTTGCCGACCAGGTCGGGGACAGCTACCTCACGTCCGTGAATGGCAAAACGCATCGCGGTTAGCGCCGACACTAGGGCCACTACCAGCAGAACCAGCGCAAGCAAAACAAATCGAAAGAAAGACTTCATAGCGTGCGTAGATTATAGCCCTCCGTTTTGGGAACTCTCGAAACGTATCGCGAGAGAGAGTGCCGTCTCAATTTGCTGAGCCCCTTATACTGTTGCCATGTCTCCCGAGACGGATCTGCTCGCTCCATTGCTGCGATACTGGGGCTACGATTCGTTTCGGCCCCTGCAGGAACAAATTGTGCGCAGCCTGCTCGGAGCCCGCGATACCTGCGTGGTCATGCCCACGGGCGGCGGAAAATCTCTTTGTTACCAACTACCGGCACTAGTGTCAGGACGGACTGTCATCGTAATTTCGCCCTTGATAGCGCTGATGCAGGACCAGGCGGCGCAGCTTGCGCAAATGGGAATTCCGGCCGCGGTGCTGAACAGTTCTTTGACCAACGAGTTGCAATCTTTGGTGATGCGGAAGGCACGTGAGGGTGAATACCGGCTGCTGTATCTTTCGCCGGAACGGCTGGCGCGGGCAGACACCATTGGCTGGTTGCAGCGGGTGCCGATCGCATTTTTCGCGATTGACGAGGCCCACTGCATATCGGAATGGGGACATGAGTTTCGTCCTGAATATCGGCAGTTGAGCAGCCTGCGCGTCCATTTTCCCGATCATCCGATTGCTGCCTTTACGGCAAGCGCAACTCGGCGGGTTCGTCACGACATTCTCAATCAACTCCAACTGCGTAATCCCGCGAAGTACATCGCCAGCTTTCATCGCGCCAACCTTCGATATGTGGTGAAGGAATGCGAGGGACGGTCGCAGTCGAATCTGCTGCTCGCGGCGCTGCGAAACTACTCCGGCGACAACATCATCGTTTACGCGCCGACGATCATCAGGGTCGAAGAGACTGTCGACTTTCTAGAGGAGCATGGAATTCCGGCGGTTGCTTATCACGGGAAGATGGAAGCGGACCTGCGCAGGCAAAATCAAGAACGTTGGATGGCGGACGAAGTGCGCGTGCTGGTGGGGACGATCGCTTTCGGATTAGGCATCAACAAGGCTTCTGTGCGTGCGGTCATTCATCTCTCGCTACCTAAGTCGATCGAGCAGTATTACCAGGAAGCGGGACGGGCAGGACGCGACGGACTTCCAGCGGATTGCATTTTGCTTTGGCAAAAGCGGGACGCGGGTTTGTTGGCATACTTCATCGAGCAAGTGACCGATGCGGCTGAGAAGGAGCGTGCTTGGCAGCGCTATCACACCATCCGGCGATTTGTGGAATCGAACAGCTGCCGCCATCGGCAGATTTGCTTGCATTTTGGGGAGACACCGAAGTGGACGGAGTGCGACGCGTGTGATGTTTGCAGCGGCGCTCCAGAATGGCTGGCAGATACTACGAAGACTCAGCGGACCAAGTCTTCATCGATTCCGGTTGGGGCCAGCCTTGCGCCGCAGGGTGGGCAAGTAGACCAGCGGCTGGCGGCGGATTTCGACCCAGGCTTGCGTGAGTATCTTCGTCAATGGCGTAGCGCGGCTGCGAGCGAAGAAAATGTTCCGGCTTTCGTGATCATGCACGACACTTCCCTTGCCGAGATTTGTCGCAAGCGTCCGGCATCTCTCGCGGAGATTCGAGGTGTCTCCGGATTTGGCGAGCGCAAAACCGAACGCTATGGCCAGCAGATTCTCGATGCGCTGGAACGCTTCCGTAATGGGGCGCGAGCCGCGGCTTTGGCGGAGAAAAAATCGAGGCCCGCCGACGATACTATTCGACTGTTGGCGGAAGGCCGCTCCTTCGGGGAGATTGCAGCCATTCGCGGCCGGCAACTCAGGTCCGTGATCGATTTGGTTGCAACGCTCGTAGAAAAGGGAGAACTGCAATTCCAAAACAGTTGGATTGACGATAGCAGGCGGGCAAGCATCGAGGAGGCCTGCTCTCGTCTGGGCATGGAGCGGCTGAAGCCGATCAAAGAAGCCTTGCCGCCGGAGATTACTTACGAGGAGATCCGGCTGGTCGCGGCCCGGCTGCTGCAAGAGCAACGGAAAACAGCATAGCGGTACCGATCTGAATCATGGTTTATTATGGATTTGTCCTGGCTCACCTGAGAGTTCACTTATGAGCGCTCCGACGATTCCCGTAGAGAAAACACAGCTCACGCGCGGCGAAATCAATCGCAAGCAGAAGGAATACATATTTCCTTCGGTCACGAATTACTTCTCCGATCCCGTGCCTATGGACCGCGGCCTGATGCAGCATGTTTGGGACGTCGAGGGCAAGAAATATCTCGACTTTTTTGGTGGGATCGTGACCATCAGCGTGGGCCACTGCAATCCGCGCGTGATCTCGCGCACCAAAGCGCAGATCGACCGCCTGCAGCACGTCTCCACCTGCTTTCCCAACGAGCCGATGGTTGTCCTAGCGGAAAAGCTGGCGCAGATCACGCCTGGTGCGCTGAAGAAGTCGTTTTTTACCAACAGCGGCACTGAGGCCAACGAGACCGCCATTCAGGTGGCGCGCATGCACACGGGAAACTTCGAAGTGGTCGCACTGCGTCACGGCTACAGCGGACGCTCGTCTTTAGCACGCGGACTTAATGGCATGAGCACCTGGCGGCGGGGCACGATTGAGGTTGGCATTGTTCATGCCATGAATCCATACTGCTACCGTTGCCCGCTGGGATTGAAATATCCAGATTGCGAGGTCGCTTGCGCGAAGGATATTGAGAACACAATCCAGTTCTCGACGTCAGGCCGCATCGCCGCGTTTCTGGCAGAGCCCATCCAAGGTGTTGCTGGCTTCGTCACGCCTCCGAAAGAATATTTCAAGATGGCTTTCAACATCGTGAAGCAATATGGCGGGGATTTCATCGCCGACGAAGTGCAAACCGGTTGGGGACGCACCGGGCATAAATGGTTCGGTATTGAGCACTGGGAAGTTGAGCCGGACATGATTACCTCGGCCAAAGGCATGGGGAACGGCGTGCCCATCGGCCTGACCATTGCCAAGCCAGAGATTGCCGACTCGTTTCAGGGGTTGACCATCTCGACCTTCGGCGGCAATCCCGTCACGTGTGCTACCGCGAAGGCTGTGATCGACGTGATCGAAGAAGATGACTTGCGCAGCAATGCCGCTGAAGTCGGCGACTATTTCCGCAAGAGACTGGAAGAATTGCAGCAGAAGCATTCGCTGATTGGCGACGTTCGCGGGATGGGTTTGATGCAGGCGCTCGAATTGGTCGAAGACCGAGCGACCAAGCAACCTTCGCCGGCGGGCACAACCGCTTTGATGGAAGAATGCCGCAAACGCGGCCTGCTAATCGGCAAAGGTGGCTTTTATGGCAACGTCATTCGCCTGTCGCCACCGCTGAACATTTCGAAAACAGACGTGGACGATGCCGCGCGGATTTTGGACGAGAGCTTTGCCGCCATTGAGAAATAAATCCTTCGCCACGGATTTGCGCAGATAAGCATCGATCGGAAACCTGCTAGTGTGATTCTTCCGCGGCGGGCGCGGTATCCATCGTGTCTACTCTCACCGGCCTTGGCGGCAGATCGGGCAGGGGCTGAAATTCTCCCGGATCCTTGCCGGCTAGTGCAACTTTCATGAAGTCCATCCAGATGGGCAGGGCGGCACGAGCCCCGGTTTCCTTGGGTCCGAGCGATTTCTTTTCGTCATAGCCAATCCATGCGCCGGTAGTCATCGCCGGTGAAAACCCGATAAACCAGGCGTCGGTGAAATCGTTGGTTGTGCCGGTCTTGCCTGCGAGCGGATATTTCATGCTCGCGGCGGCAATCGCGGTTCCGTGCAATACGACCTCCCGCAGCATGAAAGTCATGATGCGCGCGGTGCGCGCGCTGATCGCGTCCTTCACGTCAGGAAAATCTTCTTCCAGCACGCGGCCTTCGTAGTCCTCGACCTTGGTGATATAGCGCGGCATAATGCGGACGCCATCGTTGGGGAAAACGCTGAAGGCGGAAGTCTGCTCGAACAATGTGACTTCGGCCGCGCCCAGCGCCACGGGCAGGTAGGCAGGAATGTTGGAAGTAATGCCGAAGCGATGCGCGTAGTCGATCACAGTTCTTATGCCGATTCGCTCGGCAACCTTCAACGCGGGAATGTTGCGCGACTGCGCGAGCGCCCGCCGCAGGGTGATGGTGCCTTCAAACTTTTCATCGTAGTTGTGCGGAGTGTAAGGGCCGGATGCGGTCGGGAAAGTTACCGGTGCATCGAGGATGGTGTCGTCTGGCCTCGCTCCCTGATCGATGGCGGCGGTGTAGACATAGGGTTTGAACGACGATCCCACTTGCCTGAGCGCCTGAGTAGCACGGTTAAACTTGGACAGTTCAAAGTCGCGTCCGCCGACCATCGCCTTGATCTCGCCGGTGGCATTGTCGATTGCGATCAATGCGCCCTGTGCTCCCGAGTCCTGCTCCAGGCTTACTCGCGCCTTGGCGTCGCTGTTGAGGGTCACGATTTTCACATAGACCACATCACCCGACTTCAGAACCTCCTGCAGCTTGTGTTGAATCCAGGGCGCATCGGCCGGCACGAGGGTTGCGTTGTAGCGGCCGAACTTGACTGCCGCTGATCCGGGCGTAACTGCCGTAACCAAAGCGTGGATGTAGCCGTTGACCTCGGGTTCCTCGTCCCAATCGGGGTGCCGATAGCTGGCGAGAGTTATGTTCTCCGCTAATACGTTTTCCAGATGGCCTTTCCAGCCATGGCGGCGTTCGTACGCGGCTAGACCATCGAGCACGGCGTGGTTCGCGGCTCGCTGCAGATCCATGTCGAGCGAGGTGTGAACCCGCAGTCCGCCTTCAAGAACCTGGTTGCTGCCGTATTTGTTTTCGAGATAGCGCCGAATTTCTTCGACAAAGTATGGCGCCAGCGAGTTGGGATCTTGCTGCAGGTTCAACTCGATGGGCTTGTTCCGCGCCTCGACCGCTTGTCGCGCGGTGATCTTACCATCCTCGAGCATGCCGTTGATAACCAGATTGCGGCGCCGGATCGCACGGTCGGGGTGATTGATCGGCGAGTAGAGTCCCGGCGCTTTTGGCAGTCCCGCCAGTAGCGCGGCTTCTTCTAGCGAAAGCTGTTTTGCGGGCTTGCGGAAGTAATATTCCGATGCGGCTTCGAATCCATACACTCCGTGCCCCAGAAAAATCTGGTTGGCATAGAGGGTGAAGATCTGTTCCTTGGTGAAGCGCCGCTCGATTTGAATTGCGAGCAAAGCCTCCTCGATCTTGCGATGAAAGGATCGGTCGGGCGAAAGAAACAGATTGCGGGCAAGCTGCATAGTGAGAGTTGAGGCGCCCTGCACCCTTCCGCCGGAAACGATGTCCCGGTACGCCGCGCCGGCGATTCGCCAGACATTGATGCCCCAGTGACGATAGAAGTCTTTGTCCTCAATCGAAATCAAGGCATCGCGCAGCACCTGCGGAAAATCGTTGTAGGACGCCACGACGCGTCTCTGCAGTGCGAACGAGCCAATGATGCGGCCCTGCCCGTCATACAGCTCGGTGATCGAACTGGGACGGTAGTGTTCCAACTGCTCGACCTGAGGAAGATCGGTGGAATAGACCAGGAGCAACCCGGCGGTAGCGCCTACGAGAGCAGCCACCAGCACCAGCAAGCCAAACAGGACGCGGCCCACCAGCTTCCGGCCGGCGACTTCCACCGGGGGAAGGTCTTGATAGATGACCTTCATGGGGATTGAACTCAGGATAGCACGGGCAGCTCTTGGCTCTTAGCTGTTAGCCAAAAGCCAAAGGCTAAGAGCTATGTGCGGTCGTCACAGGTCTTCGGGAGTGAGTCCAGTATGTTTAGCTATTCTGGACAGCATCGCATGGCCCAGTTCTTCGTTGTCGTGGAATCCAAACATGTAACTGCCATGGGTCGGATGGCGCAGCTTTATATGCGAACCTTTTTGAGAAACAACCACCCATCCCTTGCGAATTAAGGCTCGAAGGACGACTCGTGCCTTCGTGCTGCGCCATTCGCTCAAGCAGGTACGTGAAGCACACTGATAGAGTCTGGAATGTCTTTGGAGTGCTCGACATCATCGGCAATTGCATAGAGGGCCAATGCGTATGCTTTTGCTTTCGCTTCCTCGACCGTAGTGCCATAGGCCATTGCGCCAGGCACTTCGGGGATTTCGGCTATCCAGCGCCCGTCGGTCTCGCGTTCGATTTCAAATTGAAATCGCAAGTCCCGGCTCCTCGCGCTGTTGGGTGGCTTTCGGTCTTTCATATAGATATGATGCGCCACAATCACTCACGCTACACATATCGAAGGTAATGATGTAACGAAAGGAAAGCATACTGCACATCTTCATTGGATGCCAGTAAATTGCGCCATTTCGTGAACGACTAGTCACGCCTTCACCACAGAGTCACAGAGACACCGAGAAAACTCTTGTGACTGTTTCTTTTTTGGGTCTCTGTGTTTCTGTGGCTCTGTGGTTAGCCTTTCTGTGGTTTTTCACGGAAACAGCGTCAGAAACTTTTCCCACGAGATCAGTGCCGTGGCGTTGTGTACCTCGAGGGCGGTGACGCCCTCCTGCACGGCTGTGGGGTCGTGCAGCAACGCGACTGCGGTGTTGGCGATGTCGGAGGCGTCGTCGGTGGCGGCCTGCCAGTTGCGCGGCGCCCATGCGATGGCGTCGGAGACGACCGAGGCCACGCCCTGCGCGATTCCGTCGGCCGTCACCATGTTGAAACCTTCGGTGTAGGACGGCTGCAGCAGCAGGTCCATGGAGCCCACCGTGGTCAGGAACTGCGGCCACGATTGCCAGTTGCGCTCGACTAACTTGGCGCGCGGCATATTCAGATACATCTGCTGGATGGCGGCAAATATGGTCTGCCCACCGCTCTCGCGCCGGCCTCCGGAGATCCAGAATTCCAGGTCAGTCACGCGCAGCCGCTGCCCCACTTCGAGCGCGGCAGCCGCGGCAGTAAGCACGTTCTTGTAGGGTCGCATGGCGCAGAAACATCCCATGCGCAGCGTGCCTCGCTGCCACATTGGCCGAGCCCGCGCGGGGCCCATGGGATACATATTCGGCAGCAAGGTCATGACGGTGCCGTACGTGGCCTGCCACCAGGTCTGGAAACGCTGCGAGTTGCCCGCAATGTGGAAGTTGGGACAGCCCTGGGCAAGCTCCGAACCCTGCCGTAGTAATTCGATGGCACGAGGATCCGCCTGTAGGAATCCGATGTTGCTGTGGCTGACCACCGCGATTTCCAGGTCAGGATTCTGCGCTGCCAGACTTCCCAGGTTGGCGGTCGGAATCCAGGGCGCGCTGATTACCAGGTGCGAGAGCGGAACGTGATGCGCCAGCGTGCGCGCCTGCTGCTCGGCCTTCATCAGGGTTTGCAAATCCTGGAAAGAATTGATGGGCCAGATTTCCACTATGTATCCGGCCGCGCGGAGCGCCTTGGCATTCTGCGTGGCGCTGACTCCCAAGCCGATGTGACTGACGTTCTGTGCGGCAGCGAAATTCTTATAAGTGATCGCCAACCGGGGGGTATGGTGCTGCACTCTTAGCATTGCGACCTTTCACTGAATCACCAGCAGGGCTAGACGATCCCCAGGCGGGGCTGCGTAGAATCGTCGCGAGGATTTCCCCGGGGTTGACGGACTCCTAGCGTGAACAAGTATTTAAGGGATTACGAAGGAGGGCTTACGCTGCGCTGTTCCTTGTGGCTTTCTTACTCTATTTCTAGTCTGACAGATTGGAGGGGGTAAACCCGCCAAATTTTAAACTTTATTTTTGGATTTGAATCAGCGAGTTGCGGGGGAAAGGATGGTTTTGAGGGCTTGACAAGATTTCTGCCAAGGATCACGTGGGGACAGCGGCCTTCGGCTGTCCAGCGGAGCGAAGCTCCGCAGTTGCGGCAATTCTGCACACCATTCGGAAAACCAGCGGCGAGCTTTGCTCGCCCGGACAGCCGAGGGCGGCTGTCCCACGTGGCTCGCGGACTAACTCGCCCGGCTCTTCAAGACCTCAATGGCCTTCTGCATCTGCTGATCGGGCTGAGGAGGCTGAACCTTCTTAGCCGCGTCGTCTGCAGGAGCGACATTTTCGTCCTCGTCCGGCACCGGCCCATCCTCGTCGGTGTCCGCAACCAGAACGTTTGGCGTTATTGCAGTGTCCTGGATTGCTTTGCCGGTCGGGGTGTAATACTTGGCAATGGAGAGAATGAGAGCCGATCCGTCCGGCAGTTCCATGGTTTTCTGAATCGAACCATCGCCGAAGGTCTTATCGCCGACAACGTCGCCGCGAGCATTCTCCAGGATGGCGGCAGCCACAATCTCCGCTGGTCCCGCCGTGCCCTTGTTAACTAGCACCACCACCGGCAAGTTGGTAATCGCCTTGGCCGGATCCGCATTGAAAGCTTCACGAGGATATTTCTGGCCTTGGAGATAAGTGATAGTGCCGTGATTCAGAAAAAGGTTGGCCGTCGCGATGCCTTCGGTTTCGTCGCCTTCGGCGCAGTTGCGCAGGTCGAGGATGAGCTTCTTTGCTCCTGACTTCTGCAGCGCCTTAATTTTGTTGGCAACTTCCTGAGACTTGCCCTTAGTAAAGGCGTCGACGCGAATTTCAGCAATTCCGTCTTCGAGGACCTTGTCGGTCACGGGTGGAATAGCAACGATATCGCGAGTGATGACAACCTTCTGCGGCTCGGCGCGCCGGGCCCGAACCAGGGAAACGGTTACATTCGAGCCGGGCGGTCCAGTAAGCAAGCTGCGTACTTCGCCCACCGACATCTCACGAGTGCTCTTATTCTCGATGGCTTCAATAATATCGGTGTCCTGAATCCCAGCCTTGTCTGCCGGTCCGCCGGGAATGACCGAGATCACAGAGGCGTAACCGAAGCGCTTGGAAATGGCGGCTCCGATGTCGGCTTTCCCATCGGTTTGATGGGACTTGTACTCCGCGTACTCAGATGGACTCAGATAGCTCGAATTAGCATCCAGGGACTCGAGCAATCCGTGCAGAGCACCAGCGGTTACCACTGGAATGTTCGGTTCTTCCACGTACTCGCTGCGCACCCGAGACAGCACCTCGCTGTACACCTGGAGTTGGCGGTAAGCACCGTCGTTGCTGGAGGCGCGAACGCCGTCCATTCCACCCACAACCATGAACAGCAGCACTACCGCGGATGAAGCAAGAACTACAGCTTTGGTCTTTATCGACATCGGATTCGTTTTCTCGGAAAGGAAGTCACTTCCTAGGAAGTGTGGCCATTATATCTGGTTTGATGCGGATTTATCAGGGTTTGCTTCGGCAAAATAGCGCCCATTGGTAACTAACTGGTTTGAGCCTCGCCTGCAGTGGCAAGAGATACTACAATATCCGCCCAACCTCTTCGCCCGTGTTCATAAAAAAGGACTTAAGGCTGCTGAAAAAGTGATATCGTGACCGGTAGGGCCTGAAGGCGCTCCTGATTTTGCAGCACTTATGGCATGGCTGAGGCAACGTCTGATACAAATCGAGCATTTTTCAGGAGCCGGTTCGAGGATTCACGGCTCATTGCACATCCTGAATCACGAGCCCCTGGCTGACCCGAAAATTCTGGTCGCCACTGTAATTGGCCCAGATGTGATGCTTCCCCGCGGTCAGAGTTGAAGTTTTGTATCGTGCAACGCCGCCGCTAAGTTGGACCTGCCCCAACACCATCTGTCCATCTTTAAACGTTATCGAGCCAGTTGGAGTTCCACCGTACTGGCCAGTAACGCTTGCAGTGAATTTCACGGTCTGGCCCAACTGCGACGGATTCGGCGAGGAAGTAAGCGTGGTCGTTGTCGGCGCCTTGACGACCATCTGCTTCAGGGGCAGTGAACTGCTGGGCGCGAAATTCGAGTCACCGGAGTAGCTCGCGACGATTGAATTCGTGCCTGGCGAAGGGAAGGAATAATTCAACGTCGCCTGGCCGTTACTTACTGTTCCCTGGCCCAAGGTTGTCGCTCCCGACTTGAAGGTGACCGTCCCCGTAGGTGAGCCGCCAAACTGGGCGGTGACGGTGGCTGTGAAAAGAACAGATTGATTGACCGCGGAAGGATTCGGGGACGAAGTAAGCGTCGTAGTCGTATCCCACCGATATCCAACGACGACGTTTAATAGAATGGTTACGGTGGAAAGCGAGCCGCCCGCGATCACGACGTCGGGCTTGTGATCTCCGTTAAAGTCGCCGGTCGCGATAAATATTCCGCCGGGAAAATAAGGGATTGCCGTCCCAAAGCTTCCATCACCGTTGCCGAGCAGGACGTTGGTGCCGTCGCCGTTGGCAACTACCACGTCTGTATTGCCGTGTCCGCTGAAGAACCCCGCGACTACGGAATATGCGTTTTGTCCTCCAGAACTGTAGGCGTGTGCTCCGTGAAAAGTTCCGTCCCCTCGGCCGAGCAGTGAGCTTACCACGCCGTTGTTGCAATCGGTCGTGTTTTGGCAGAGGTTTGACACCACTAGATCAGGTTTCCCGTCTCCGTCCAGATCGGTTACGGCTACCGAGTCGGCCTGGGATCCACCCGAGCTATAGCTCTGCGCGGTCTGGAATGTGCCGTTTCCGTTACCCAGCAGCACGCTCACACCGCCCTTTTGGCAAGTGCTGTCCTGGCACTGACTTGCCAGCACCAGATCAGGGTTTCCGTCTCCGTCAAAGTCCCCCACGGCCAAGGAATTAGTGAGATATCCTGCAGACGCAAAACTTTGAGCCGCCTGGAAAGTCCCGTTGCCATTTCCCAATAACACGCTAACCGCGCCGTTCTGACAGCTCGAGTCC
The DNA here is from genome assembly GCA_963696635.1 of uncultured Acidobacteriota bacterium. Lineage (GTDB taxonomy): Bacteria > Acidobacteriota > Terriglobia > Terriglobales > Acidobacteriaceae > JABDBE01. Next base: position 48,846 of record CAVOKX010000007.1, on the reverse strand, counting down.
TTGCATTGATTGGCTACCGCAAGGTCAAGATTCCCGTCCTTATTAAAATCCGCAATTGCAATCGATAAGGCGGTGTAACCTCCAGAAGAGTGGTTCCGTGCCGCCTGCAGCGTTCCGTTACCGTTGCCCAGGAGTATGCTGACGCTTCCCCCGCTCTTGCAGGTGGTGGTGCTGCACTGGTTGGCCACGACTACATCGGGATTTCCGTCGCCATTGAAATCAGCAATTGCCACGGAGGAGGCTCCGAACCCCCCGGTGGCATACTCTTGTGGCGGCTGAAACGTTCCGTCGCCGTTACCCAGCAGCACGCTTAGGTAGCCGCTATTCCTCTGGCTGCAGTTACTGGCCTGGCAGAGATTCGCCACGACGAGGTCAGGTTTGCCATCATTGTTCAAATCGCCGACAGCCACTGAATCAGCGTCGTAGCCGCCGGAGGCGTAGCTGGGTGGCGCTTGAAACGTCCCGTCGCCGTCGCCTAAAAGTATGGTGACCGTTCCATTGCAAGCGCTAGCGCTTTGGCATTGATTGACGATTGCCAAGTCAGGCTTCATGTCCCCGTTCCAATCGCCTATCCCCACGGATTGGGCAAGCACTCCATCAGAGATGTAGCTCTGAGCTGATTGAAACGTTCCATCCCCATTCCCCATGAGGACGCTCACACTACCGACTCCGCAATTGCCGGCGGCCTGACACTGATTGGCCAATACCAGGTCCGTTCGTCCGTCTTCGCTGAGATCGCTGACCGTAAGCCCAGACGTATTATTTCCTCCCGAAACATAGTTCTTGGCGGTCTGGAACGTCCCGTCGCCGTTTCCCAACAGCACACCGGCATTGCCGTTGTTGCAGTTCGCGCTAGTCTCGCATTGATTAGCCACCACCAGATCGGTTTTTCCATCTGCATTGAAATCGCCGGTCGCTACTGAAACCGCCGTATAACCTCCGGAAGCGTAGCTCTGCGCGGCTTGAAATGTTCCATCCCCGTTTCCCAGCAGTACACCCACGTTCCCGTTGCAGCTTCCAATGCTCTGGCATTGGTTAGCCGCCACCAAATCAAGCTTCCGATCGCGATTGAAATAGCCGACTGCTACCGAGACGGTTGATAAGCCCCCGGAGGCGTAGCTTTGTGCGGATTGAAACGTCCCATTCCCGTTTCCCAGCAGGATACTTACACCGCCGCTCGCGCAAGTGCTGGTGAGGCACTGATTGCCCACGATCAGATCCAGATTCCCGTCTCTATTCACATCTGCAATCGTCACCGAGGTAGCCACCACTCCGCCGGATGCATACGTGCTTGCGGATTGGAACGTCCCATCGCCATTGCCCAGCAGAACTCCGACCACGCCATTCGCGCATTGCTTCGCACTCTCGCAGCCATTGGCCACGATCAGGTCAGCTTTCCCGTCTTTATTTACATCGGCCACCGCGACGGCATAGGCTTCCGATCCTCCAGAGGAGTAGGTCTGAGGAGCCTGAAAAGTTCCATCGCCGTTTCCCAGCAACACGCTTACAGCGCCGGCATTACAGTTGCTGTCTGGGCACTCATTGGCAACAGCCAGATCAGCTTTCCCGTCTCCGTTGAAATCGCCAACTGCAACGTAAAGTGCGTAAACGCCTCCGGAAGGATAAGTCTGAGGATTAAAAAAGATTGGATTATTATTCGGAAAGTTCAGTCCAGGCGCGTTGCCGTGGACTCTTCTGTGATGGAAATTGGACCAAGTCAGCGCTGAGGAAGAGGGATTGCCTGCCCCTGCAGACAAGTCCGATTGACTAACTCTCAGGCGCATCGCTCGGCGAAGTGATTCCGGGAGCTTTTCTCCCGAGATGGTCAGCAAGGGGGACAGAACGAGCGTGAGAAATAGCAGAACAGTGGTGACAACCCGAACAGTTGAGAACCATTTCCGGGCCATTCTTACATCTCCCCACCCATATCCTGCTGTGGTCTGAAGAAAGCCGAGGGTTTATGACAACGGCGCCGAGCGGCTTACGCTGGCTACGAGCCCAGCTATTTTACCCTCTCTTTGGGGGAAATGATCGCTCTGATGTACTAGTGAGTATTTCCGGATTTTGAAGGCTAGTGCGGATCAGCGGACACCGCGGACGGATCCGGCAGCGTTGAGTTTTCGCCCGGGCCACGGGGATTGGGCCGATTTGCTCCGGTGATTTGATAGTCGCTGTAATCGATGGTCAGCACGGCTTTGCCTCCCATCCGAACCTGGGTCTCGGACTGATTGTGAACGGGAAGCCAGAAGCCTCCAATCTTGGCCCAACGATATTCGATTTGGGTGTGGCTGACCCAGAGGGAGGGGTTTTTAGCAGGCTCACCTTGCATGCGGACCACGGCGAAATCCCTGGCGTCGACCCAAAGTTTCCCCCGGTAAAGATACTTATTCTTGTTCTTGGGACTTACTGCCAGAACATAGAAGTCGCCGCCCGGTGAGTGTTCGGTCCCGGCCAGCGCGAAATCGTAGTTCTTGGGGCTGATCTCCAGCTCTTTCCGGTTCTGCTCTTCCTGCGCTTCCTGTTCGCTGCTGAGCAGCTTTAAAAGCACGTGGTTGATCAGCAACCTTGAACCGGTTTCGGATATGACTTTGAAGTCTTTCCGGTCAGGCGCGGTGTAAGTAGCCTCGACTTGCATTCCGGCATCATGGCTGCCAAAAATGCCGTGATAGTCCAAGTGGTAAACGCGCTTGCCACGATATCCGCGCAGAGTCTGGGAGCGCTGGGCGTTTGCCGCCATGAGTCTTTGCACGATTGCGTCGGTTGAGAGCGGAGGAGGCGTGTGCAAGTCCGCGTCAGCCAAGCTGGACATGGCCAGCATGATGAGCACAAACAAGGTGACCTGGATCGGAAAAACACCATGGCGCTGCCCAAGGCGACACCATGGGCGCGGTCTCGAAGAGTAGAGAAAAATCCGCAAGAGATTTTCAATCTACCATATTCGGTTGGCGGTTGAAGTCACAGAAGGAGCATAGTCTTTCGCGGCTGATCGCGTGCGCAATAAAAAAGGTCGGCGGTTCAAGGTAATGTCCTCATTTTGCTCTTGCCGGATTCTCCGCGCACTGTGCGGCTCCTCTCAGCGCCTCTGCGATTTAAGACTTTGTATTTACCGAAGTCCACGCAAATGTTGAAACGCAGAGATCGGGGAGAACGGCCGCAGAGCGCGCAGAGACAGCAAATCGAATCTTTGAGTCTCCTGAAATTGGGACTTTGCGCTTTACCGTACCGCAGCCAGTTGAGTGCGCAATTTGTGGGTGGCGCGGAACAGCGTGTTCTTGATCGTCCCTTCGCTGGTATTCAAAATGCCGGCGACGGTTCGCAGTCGCAAGCCATGGTAATGCTTCAGCTCGAACACCACCCGCTCACGCGGGGAAAGTCTTTGCATGGCGCGGACGATGCAGCCTCGCAACTCGCGGCTGGCCATGTTGCGCTCCGGGCTGGTGCCGGCCCGCTGGTCGGGTATCCGGTCGAGGACTTGCTCTTCTTCGCCGTCGGACGAAATCGTCGTAGTCAAGTCCCGGTAGCGAGACGATCGCTTGCGCAAGTGATCGAGACAGAGATTGGTCACAATGCGGTAGATCCAGGTGTAGAACGAGCACTCAAAGCGGAAGCTGCCAATGTTGATGTAGGCGCGAAGAAAGGCTTCCTGGTAGATGTCCTGAGCGTCTTCCTGCGACCCGGTAAGATGAATTGCCAACCGTAGCACGGGACGATCGTATTGCCGGACCAGTTCTTCAAAAGCGGCCGCGTCGCCGAGTTGAGCCCCGCGGATTAGTTGGGTGTCATCTATGCGAACTGGACCAACCTTCTCTCGATGCTGAACTCGAAGCTGTACAGTGTTTTCCACTTTTCATCTCCGCGACAACACATCAGCCGACGAACTTATAACCCGTACCGTGCACAGTCAGAATGAATCGAGGCTCCTCCGGCTTGGGCTCGACCTTCTGCCGGAGGCGAACTATGTGCGCGTCCACCGTACGCGTAGTGGGGAAGCGATCATATCCCCAGACATCCTCAAGCAACCGGTCCCGGCTCAGGGTTTCTCCCGGATGAATGAGGAAGTACTTCAAAAGCTCAAACTCCTTAGATGAAAAATCCAAGGCATGTCCCTTGCGCGATACCTGGCAGCTGCGCAAATTCACTTCGACCTCGCCGAAGGAATATTTCTCGTCCGTCTTGGGAGCGATCCGCGAGCGACGCAACACGGCTTTCACTCGCGCCAGCAACTCGCGAATGGAAAACGGTTTGGTGACGTAGTCGTCAGCTCCCAATTCGAGTCCAACTACTTTATCGACTTCCTGTCCGCGGGCAGTAAGCATGATGATCGGAATCGAGGGCCGTTTCGACTTGAGCTGCTTGCATACGTCCAACCCGCTCATGCGCGGCATCATGACGTCGAGGATGACCAGGTCGGGAGACTCAGCGATCGCGCGCTCCAGGCCGGCCACACCGTCGCCCGCGGTGATGACCTGATGTCCTTCGAATTCGAAGTTGTCGCGCAAGCCAGCCACCATGTTGGGCTCGTCTTCGACAATCAGAATTTTGGCCATGTTGGTCTCCAGCAACTATGCCAACGCTGCCTTGGTTGCATTCGTGCCTACAGCCACGGGTAGATTGATGGTGAACTTGCTGCCTCTACCGGGTACGCTATCCACCGAAACCTCCCCGCCGTGCGCCTGAACAATGTGACGCACTAATGCCAGCCCCAAACCGCTGCCCTTGGTGTTGTGAACCAGAGGATCGCCAACGCGATAGAACTTATCGAAAATCTTTTGTTGCTCGCCCTGGGGAATGCCGATGCCATGGTCCACCACTTCGAGCTTCACCGAGCCGTTGTCGCGGAACAGATTGACCCCGATATATTTCTGGTCCTGCGAATACTTGAGCGCGTTGTTGACCAGGTTTAACAGCGAACGCGCCATAGCCTCGCGATCCACGCTGAGCGGTGGCACATCTTCGGCGATCTTTTCCTCGAAAGCAAACCCGCTCTGCTCGATCTGATAGCGATACGATTCGAGCGTGTTGCGAACCAGTTCACGCATATCGGTCTGCCGGAAGTCGTATTCTTTCCGACCGGCTTCGATCCGCGAAAAGTCCAGGATGTTGTTGATCAGCGCAGTCAGCCGCTCGCTCTCCTTGCGGATAATGCTGTAGTACTCCTGATATTTGTCAGGCGACTTCAGTCTTCCCATCTCCAAGGTTTCGGCGTAGAGCCGGATCAGTGAGAGTGGCGTCCGCAACTCGTGGGAAACGTTCGACACGAAATCAGACTTCAGCCGCGCCAGCGCCATTTCGCGCGAGATATTTCGGTGAGTCATAATGATTCCCGCCGTGAGCAGCAGGGAGATGGCGCCCAGAATGAGAAACCCGGTGTGGACAAAATGCTGACCCAGCGCAGCCAGTGTGGTTCCGGGTAACTTGATGGCGAGCGTCAGCCCGGGAAGCGAGCCCTCCAGGTTGCGTTCCACTTCAGGTTCGCCGCCATCCCAACCGGCCGAAGCCGCCAGAGGCGTCGATTCGTGCCGGGGATGGATCATCATCACGACATGGTTCCTCTCGCCTTTTTCTTCCTGATGGCTTAAGAGGGTGTCCAGCATTTCCGGAAAGAACTGATCGTGCAGGTACTCAGCATCAAACACCATCCCGGCAATGGCCTTGTTTCCGCTCAAGCTGTCGGTCATCAAAAACACCGCCCCCATTTGGTACAAGTGCTTTTCGCCTCTCATAGGCCAGTTGTCAAAGAAGGAATAACGCTTGCCTTCCTTGTCTTTCTCCTCGAAATGCTTCACCTCATCCTTGTATTCCATCTTCATCCATGCCATGGTCATGCTGGACAGGTCATCACCTTCGGCGCGAAACGAAGCGTCCTTGAGACGGGATGGCTGCGAGCGAAAGATCAGACCGCTGTTCGGTTCGTAGACGAAGACGTGGGCGATGTAAGGGTGGGTGGCGAGAATCCGGTCCAGCGTCTCCACGCAGGTGTCGCCTGGCTTGGGGATGGTGTTGCGGACCTCGTCCGCCATACCTTCCACCTTCTGGTTGATCTGCTTCTCGGAAATCGCCAGAACCTGGTTGAAATCGCGTTGGAACGCGGCTTCCACGCCTCGATCCCGCTGGATTGCATTCAAGTGCAACGCACTCAGGATAACCAGGGCTGCGGCGGGCAACACCACGGCGAGTTCCAGCGTCAGCATCAACCGGGTTCGCTCGTTTCCACGCCGCTTCGATTTCATCATGCTCTCCTGATCCGGGTGAGTACTGGACCAGCCCGGAAACAAACATAGTTGAACAGGCAGGGGGATGTGTCAATCCAGGGTAAAAACAAGTAAAAAGTTGTGAACTGATTGATTCTGGTACTGGGAGAAAAAGAGATTAAGGGAGCCGGAAATTGACCGTCACGTAGGTCTCGGCTTCAACGGCTACCCCGTTTCGAAGATAAGGCTTATACCTCCATTGCCTGACCGCTCTTACCGCGGCCTGCCCGAGCAGCAGGGAGCCGTCGACCAGCTTCAAGTCTCGGATGCTTCCATCTTTGCCGATCCACGCCTGCAAAATCACGGCGCCTTGGAGGCCGGCCTTCAAAGCCTGCTCCGGGTAACTGGGGGCTACTTTCTGTACGAGCAACGTTTTGGACGAATCTTCAGAGAGGCTCACCGGTTCGACCTGGCTAAGCAGAGACGGGGAACGCCTGAGGCTTACATTTCGAACCGTCGCGGCCTCCGGCTGCGGCATGGTTAAGCTTTCCGGAATCAGAACTCGCGAAGCAGCTGCGGGAAGATCCGGGCTGGCAATGGCCTGCAGTGTTTCCGCCGCCGTCGTCGGATTTTCGCCTGGTAAGAGCATGGTGTGCGCAGGAACTGCGCGCAGTCCCGAGGACAAATATCTGCCAGACCCCGAGCGCGGCGTTGCGCCGGCTTTGGCTGGCGTCGCGGAGTCCGAAATAGTGTCACTTTTAGCTGACTGCAGCCTGCTCGATCTGGTTTCCAGAGCTTGCTTATAGGCGGTGGCGACGCTGGCGAATACACTCTCGATCCGCAAGGGTTCGCCAAAGATGTAGCCAACGGAAACAAAAGCCAAACTGAGGACACCTCCCCATAAAAACCTCTTGCGACTATATCTTTTGACTTCGCCCGGTCCGGGTTCGCCGAGATTGGACTGATTCCTGCGGAACAGCCTTCGGTCGAGGGTTGCAAATGTCAGATTCAGCCGCGCCGCAGTGGCGCCGTAGTTGTAGCCCGGCGCCGGGGAGGGCTCGACCGGGCGTGCGGCCAAGGGCGTTGGGGAGGGCGGCTGCCGCTCAATATCGTCTGCGCTCGTCACCGAAACAGAGTTTTTCTGGGGGGCAAAATCGCCTCTTGCGATCCAAGCCCTCAAACATCCCAGAAAATGGTCGTTGCTCAGCAGGGCATACTTGACCTGGTCCGGGATCAGCGGCTTGCTCAAGGTGAGATCGGGGCCGTTTTCCTCGTCCGTAACATTGAGCGCCCTGCTCGTAAGCGCAAGCGTGAAAGCCGCCTTATTTAACTTCAGCTCACGCGCATTCTTCAACAGAAATGCCGCCTCCGGCCCGCTGTCGCAATCGGCCACAATGACGTCAAAGCTCCGGCTGGTAAGCCACTCGATGGCGGTAAAAATGTCGGGACAGGGTTCAATCTCCAGCTCAAGTTCTCTTAGAGCCTGGACCAACGGGCGCGAGGTTCCCGCGTCAAGGGAAAACAAAAGAGAGACTGGTGACATCAACTATCAGGCTACTTTTCATACGGGCCAGTGACAAGTTACGAACTACCACCATTGTGCTATATCAGAAGACGGGGTAACCAACGAGGCCATTACCTGTACCATTGGACTAGCTGCGCGGCGCAGTCAAACCAAGGAGCGCGGCAAACAAGCATTGCCATTGACTTCGCCGGGCGCATAGAATCCTCTGTTACCGAGCTAAACGCATACTCATTAGCGACCGTATTTGACACCAGATTTGAAAGAGGTTCATTGAAGAAAGTCATCGCGATGTACCCCGGCTCGTTCGATCCGCCGACCAACGGGCATCTGGATCTGATCGCGCGGGGCAGCAAGATCTTTGACGAGTTGGTGGTTGCGATCCTCCGCAATGCGGAGAAGGATCCCCTGTTCAATTTGTCCGAGCGGTTGCTGATGCTGGAGGCGATGACTGCGGACTTCAAAAACGTGCGCGTGGATACGTTCGACGGCCTGATGGTGGACTATGCGGCCAAGGTTAAGGCTAGTGCGGTGCTTCGCGGCATTCGCGCCATCAGCGATTACGAGTATGAGTTGCAGATGGCTCTGATGAACCGCAAATTGCAGCCTGATCTGGAAACCGTATTCATGATGCCGGCAGAACAGTATTCTTATCTGAGTTCCCGTCTGGTGCGGGAGATTGCACAATTGGGTGGCTCGGTCAAAGACCTGGTTCCGGAGTTGGTTGAACAACGGTTGAAAGAGAAGCTAGACCCAGCTATCAAGCTGGCAAATGCCAGAAAACCGAAGTCGAGGAAACGAGAATGACTCCAGTTACGGAAGCGACTCTTGCTTTAAAGCTTACCGAGCGCATCAACCGCATTGAACCTTCCGCCACGATGGCGGTCGTGGCCGAGGCCGACAAGCTGCGCCAGCAGGGGATTGACGTAGTGGATTTTGGTGCGGGCGAGCCCCACTTTGCCACTCCACAGCACATCAAGGAAGCCGGAATCGCCGCGATCCAGGGCAATTTCACAAAGTACACGGCGGTCAGCGGCACCACCGAACTGCGCGACGCCATCGCCCACCGCCATGCCGTTGATTTCGATTCGGATTACCGGCGTGAAGAAGTGATTGCCTCAACCGGAGGCAAGCAGGCGTTGTTCAATGCCGTGCAGGTCCTGGTCGACCACGGGGATGAAGTGATTCTGCCGGTTCCCTACTGGGTTTCCTTCAAAGACATCGTCCGCTATGCGGGGGGGAATTGTGTATTGCTGGAGACCGACGAAGCTCAGGGGTTCCGAGTCACTGCGGAGATGATTGAGCGTCTGATCACTCCCCGGACCAAGCTCATCATCTTGAACTCGCCATCCAATCCCTCCGGCGCGGTAATGTCGCCGGGAGATCGGACCGAGGTTGTGCGTCTGGCGCACGAGCGTGGCATCTGGGTGATGTCCGATGAGTGTTATGTGTACCTGAATTACACAGCAAAACGATTCTCAGTGGGATCGCTGCGCGAGTTCCGCGAGCGCATGGTGATCATCGGATCGCTCTCCAAGACTTATGCGATGACCGGCTGGCGATTAGGCTATGCGCTGGCCCCGCCCCCGGTTGTGAGCGCGATGCAGAAGCTGCAGAGCCAGTCCACGTCGAACCCCACATCGATTGTGCAAAAAGCAGCAGTAGCGGCGCTCAAAGGCCCCCAGCAATGCGTGACTGACATGCGCGCGGAGTACATCAACTTGCGCGATCACGTGATCAACGGACTGCGGTCGATTCCCGGGGTAAAGTGCACGCTGCCCGAAGGGGCATTCTATGCGTATCCGAACGTGTCCGCATTCTTTGGGCGCAGCGGAGTGAAGTCGGCTTCGGATCTGGCGGGAAAACTGTTGCGCGAAGTGCACGTGGCCACGGTTCCGGGCGAGGGTTTCGGAACCCGCGACCATATTCGTGTTTCCTACGCTACCTCGATCGCAGAACTTGATCGTGGCCTGGAACGAATGCGAAAGTTTCTCGCGGCACTGTGAGCCGCAGCACACTCCGCATGAGAACCGCCATCCGCGCAGTCTGTCCGGGGGCGGTACCGGGCTTGGTTCCTGCGAACCGCATTTTCTAATTATTTTCGTGCCACATGAATGATCTTTACCCACTATTAATGTCACCGGTCTTCGACCCGCGTCCTTGGGGTACGACTGACCTGTCTCCCATTTATCCCAATCATCGCTTTGAGGAGAAGATCGGGGAATCGTGGCTAACCGGAGACGAAGGCAAGGTCGCGAATGGGCCTTTCAAAGGAAAATCGCTTGCGGACTTGAGCACTCAGTATGGACGGGAATTAGTCGGGGAAGCCGCTAGCGATCCCAGTCGCTTCCCATTGCTCACAAAGTTTCTGTTTCCCCATGAAAAGCTTTCGGTGCAAGTCCATCCCGACGACGAAGCCGCGCGCCTTGTGGGTCAACCCTGCGGCAAGACCGAGTGTTGGTACATAGCTCATGCCAAACCCGGGGCACAGATCGCCTTGGGTCTGAAGCCGGGGGTTACGCGGGCGCAATTTGAGCAAGCGATTCAGCACGAGCGTGCGGAGGAATTGCTGAATTGGATCAACGTATTTCCGGGCGAAATGATTTATGTAGCTGGCGGTACGGTGCACACGCTTGGTCCAGGCTCGATCATCGTCGAAACGCAGCAGCAGTCGGACACAACTTATCGCTTATACGACTACGGGCGCCCGCGCGAGTTGCATCTGAGAGAAGGCCTGGCGGCGGTGAAAGAGAAAGTGGCCTCCGGGAAGGTGATCCGCCCAGCCCCGACAATGGTAAATGGCACGAAGAATCTACGGTCACCCCTAGTGGCTTCTGCTTTTTTTGTGGTGGAAATGTTCGAATTGAAGGAGCCGCTAGGCTTCAGAACCAGAAATGACACCAGCAAGAGTTCAGTTCAAATCCTGGTTGCGATCGACGGCTGTGCCGTGGTCGAAGCGCGCGGCGCTGAACCCGTCACCCTGGCGAAGGGAGATGCAGTGGTCGTGCCCGCGTCGATCGAAGACTTTCAGGTGCGCCCGCAGTGGGCGGTGGAATTCTTGAAAGCCGCATTGCCCGGCATTGCCCTGCCGGAGCCCGCAACCAGGATATAAACGACAATCGAAAGAGCGGTGAGAACCCGTGGCGAAAACGAAATCAAATTTCTATCCGGTAATTCTCGCGGGTGGGCGTGGAACCCGGTTTTGGCCGTTGAGCCGCAAGCGCCGGGCCAAACAGTTGCTGGCCCTCGATGGCAAGCAGACTATGATCCAGCAAACCGTTTCACGTTTGCTGCCGCTTGCCCCGGCCAAACATTTTTGGATTATCACCAATGAAGATTCGCAGCGCGAAATCGCACGCCAGATTCCGCGGCTCAGCAAACAGCAGATCGTTGCCGAACCAGCGGGACGAAATACCGCACCGGCCATTGGTTTGGCTGCTTTTATTTTGTTGCAAAGCGATCCCGACACGGTGATCGGACTGTTCCCCTCCGATCACGTGATCGGAGACGAAAAACGCTATCACCAGGTTTTGCAGAAAGGCATCGAAATCGCAGCCTCGGGTGAGAACATCGTGGTACTCGGGATTCGTCCAACCCGAGCCGAGACCGGATACGGTTATATCGAAGTCGACCTGGCGATGGAGCGGGAAGCATATCCGGTGCGCCGCTTCACCGAGAAACCCTATGCCGAACGCGCGGCCAGGTTCCTGGAAGCCGGCAACTACTTCTGGAATAGTGGCATGTTTCTTTGGAGGGCGCGAACCCTGGCCAACGCGTTGCGCGAGCATTTGCCGAAAACCGCGCCACTCCTCGAACAGATCGCGCAAGCGTTTGGAACAGGCAAGTTTGCCGCAACATTTCGCCGGCTGTATCCCCAGTGTGAAAATATCAGCATTGATTACGCCGTGCTCGAGCCGCGCTCATCCAAAGGAGAGCAGAATTCCAACATCTTCTGTCTGCCCGCAGATTTTGGGTGGAACGATCTGGGATCATGGACGGCATTGCACGAGCACCAAGTTGCCAAAGGGCAATCACCAGATGGCAATGTAACCTCCAGCGGGGGCCTCTTTACCCTGAATGCAGCAGGGAATTATATTCACGCACCGGGCAAATTTGTGGCGGCGGTGGGCGTGAATGATCTCGTAGTCGTGGAGACGGGCGACGCATTGTTGATCACAACTCGCGAGCACGCACAGGACGTGGCTAAGATCGTGAAATATCTGGATGAGAAAAAACTACTTAAATTGGTGTAGAGAAAGAGGTCGTTGGTCGTTAGTCGTGGCTCGTTGGCAAAACCAAGACAAGCCCGCCGAACGACTAATGACTAAGAACCAATGACCGTTCCTATTAAATTCGGCACTGACGGTTGGCGAGGCATCATTGCGGACGATTTTACTTTTGACAACGTGCGCCGTGTGGCGGGTGCGATTGCGGCTTACGTTCTCAAACACGAAGACGCACGCCGCGGGGTAATTGTCGGCTATGACACGCGTTTCATTTCACCGCAAGCAGCGCGGATTGCCGCGGAGGTCCTGGCTGCAGCCGGAGTTCCAGTGAAGTTGGCCAATGATTACACGCCCACACCCGCGATTTCTTTTGCGGTAAAACAACGCGAGGCGGCTGGCGGCGTGGTCATCACGTCGAGTCATAATCCGTTTAACTGGAATGGCGTGAAGTTCAAAGGCAAGTTTGGCGGCTCTGGCACTCCGGCGATCATGAAAGCAATCGAAGACGAGTTGGGCGCCGGCGCGATGCCCTGCGGTCAAAAGGCTGCCATTGAAGAAGTTGACTTGAAGCCGGCCTACGTCGAAGCCATCATCGCCTTCGCCGACCTCGACGCGATTGCTAAGGCCAATTTCAAGTTTGCGGTGGATTCGATGTACGGCTCGGGACGTGGTGTGCTGACAGGAATTTTCAGCGAGCGTGGCATTCATCACGTGACTATCCGCCAGGAACTGAACCCGCTGTTTCCGGACATTAATCCTGAGCCAATCGAGCCGCACGTGGCCATGCTGCAGCAAACCGTGGTGAAAGAGGGCTGCGATGCCGGACTTGCGACCGACGGCGACGCCGACCGCATCGGCGCCGTAGCCGAAGACGGCAGCTTTGTGGATTCTCACAAGATTATTTCCGTTCTCCTGCAGTGGCTGCTGGTAAGAAAAAAATGGCCCGGAGAAGTGGTGCGCGCTTTCAACACCACGCGCATGATCGATCGCATTGCCGCCAAGCATGGCCGCAAACTGAATGAGTGTCCTATCGGATTCAAATACGCCGCCGATCTGATGATGGAGCGTGAAATTGTCATCGGCGGCGAGGAGTCCGGAGGCATCGGCTATTCGCGATTTTTGCCGGAGCGCGACGGCCTTCTGAATTCGCTGCTGCTAGCCAATGTCATGGCCGATGAAGGCAAGCCGCTGGGCCAACTGGTCGCGGATCTGCAGCGCGAGTATGGTCCTCACTACTACGGACGGCGCGATCTTCATATTCCAGAAGACGTGAAACAACAAGCGATCGAGCGAGCGCGATCCGGCTCAACCAGCCGTTTAGGGAGTTATGGCGTCTTAAAAAAGGAGAGCCTCGACGGGATAAAGTTTTTCCTGGATGCGCCCACCAACGGCAATGGCGCCGAGGCGTGGGTTTTGTTCCGAGCCTCGGGGACCGAGCCGCTGTTACGCGTGTATGCGGAAGCTGCATCACCTGAATTGGTGAGCGATATCTTGTCCAAGGCCGAAACATTTGTGAAAAGTGCATAAGCCGTCGCACGGCCCACGCGTTCACAGCACTTTTGAGTCTCGCATTTAGTGCTGCCGCATACGATAATCAATAAGTCCAGATGAGTAATGCAATCGCCACCATACCTACTCCAACCGATTCGCCTGAAGCGCGGCGATACAACCGCATTCGGAGATGGCTGGGTATTGCCGACTTTGTCCTCGGCCTGCTGTTGCTCATAGTACTGCTGGCAACGGGATGGAACGGCACCCTCCGCGATTTCGCCATGCATGGAGCCTACGAACATTACACCCTGGCAGTCTTTCTTTATGTCCTGATGCTCATGCTCATCGGCAAAGTGCTTGGACTAGCGCTGGACTACTACGGATTTCGAGTGGAGCATCGCTACAATCTCTCCAATCAAAGGCTGCGCGCGTGGGTGTGGGACGAAACCAAGGGATTCTTAGTGGGCGTGGCGCTGGCGTCGATTGTGGTCGAAATGCTCTACTTCATTATTCGCCAGTTCCCGCAGCATTGGTGGCTGATCGCATGGGCCGCCTTCCTGGGATTGTTCGTACTGATGGCGCAGCTTGCCCCGGTGGTTCTGTTCCCCATCTTTTATAAGTTTGAGCCGCTCGACAATGCCGAGCTTAAATCCCGTCTGGTGGAACTGAGTGAGCGTGCCGGAACGCGGGTGCGCGGCGTCTACAAGTGGAACCTTTCGGAGAAAAGCAAGAAGGCTAACGCGGCGTTAACTGGACTCGGCAACACGCGCCGCATCATTCTCGCGGACACGCTACTCGAACATTACTCCGCGGACGAGATTGAAGCCGTGCTGGCCCACGAGTTGGGACATCACGTGCACCGCCATATTCTGAAAAGCATTGCGGTGCAGGCGGGGATCACCTTGATTGGATTCTGGGCTGCAAACTGGGTGCTGCACTATGCCGTGGAACGAACCCACATGTTTGAAACTGTCTCCGACTTTGCCAATCTGCCGTTGCTGATATTGGTGTCGACCGTGCTGTCTTTCCTGTTGCTGCCCGCGCTCAATGCGTATTCCCGCTACAACGAACGCCAGGCTGACCGTTACGCATTTCAGTCCATCGCCAGCGTCGAGCCGTTCATTTCATCCATGAACAAGCTCGCTGAACAGAATCTTGCCGAGCGGTCTCCCGCCCGGTGTGTAGAATGGTTTTTCCAATCGCATCCCGCAATTGTCCGGCGCGTATCGGCCGCAGAGGCATGGGCGAGGTTGCAACACCCGCCTGCAGCTCGAAAATAAAAGTGTGCATGAATACTTCAAGAGACGTAGCTCGCTACGTCTTACGCTGCCTGAAAATCTCTTCCACCCTGCGCAGATCATCCTCAGTATCCACCCCGACCGTATCGTACGGGGTTTCCCCCACCTGAATCGGAATTCCGTTTTCCAGAAAGCGCAACTGCTCGAGCCGCTCGCTGCGTTCCAATGGCGACTCGGGTAACGCGCAGAAACGGTCGAGCGCTGCCTTGCGATAGGCATAAAAGCCAAGATGCTTGAAATAGTTGGGACTAGCTCCGTCGCGGTCGTGAGGAATAGTGGCGCGTGAAAAATAAAGCGCCCTCCCGGCACTGTCGGTGACAACCTTCACCGCATTGGGATTATTAATGTCTTGGGGTGACGCCGGAGTCTTTAAGGTCCCAACCTGAACCTCCGGATCTTTCATTAGGTCGATCAGCCCCGCAATGTGCTCGGCACGGGTCAGCGGCTCATCCCCTTGCACGTTGAGGTAAACATCGGCGCTGACCGAATGTGTAATTTCGCGTACCCGCTCCGTGCCGCTGCGATGTGCCGCTGAGGTCACCCGCGCATTCCATCCATGCTGACGGCAGACCTGCATGATCTCCTCCGAATCGGTGGCAACGATAACATCGTCCAGCAGCGGCGACGATCGGACCCCAGCGTACACGCGAGCGATCAGAGTTTGCCCGGCAATCATCCGCAGCATTTTCTGGGGCAGCCGGGTCGACGCAAGCCTCGCCGGGATGATCGCAATCGCTCTCATCCCAACAGTGTCAATTTTCTGCTTGCCGGTTGCAATAGAGGACTCGGTGCGCTCTGAAAGTTTGTCCCCAAGGTTAGCTTCCTGTTTGTAGCGGAGAGGCGCTCACTGTCTCGAAGTGTTCCAACGCTTTTTGCAGTGATGCATCGTCGGCGACGTTGACGCAGGTTTTTGAACGGTCGATCTGGCGCATAAGGCCGCAGAGCACTTTCCCGGGGCCGACTTCCACGAAAGTCCGCACGCCCAGCGCGATCAGCACGCGCATGGATTGCTCCCACCTTACTGCGCCAGTGACCTGGCGGATCAGGGCATCGCGGCAGCGATCTCCATCTTGAAGCAATGCGGCGTCGACGTTGCAGACCACCCCGGCTGCAGGCCGGTTGAAGGTGATGGAAAAAAGATCTTCAGTCAAGAGATCCTGTGCCGGCTTCATCAGCGAGCAATGAAACGGGGCACTGACCGGCAAGAGCTTTGCGCGTTTCGCCCCCCGGTCGTCGGCGAGGGTGGTTGCGCGCTCCACGGCCGCGGTGTTACCCGAAATAACAATCTGCTCCGGCGAGTTGATGTTGGCGGGTTCGCAAACCTGGCCTTGCGCCGCATCGCCGCAAACCGCCGTTACTTTTTCGAACTCCATGCCGAGAATGGCCGCCATCGTGCCCACACCGACGGGAACCGCTTCCTGCATATATTTGCCGCGATGACGAACGGTGCGGACTGCATCGGCGAAACTCAGAGTTCCCGCAGCAACATGCGCCGAGTATTCGCCCAGGCTATGTCCGGCGACGAAAGCGGGCTTGACACCCTTTTCGTTCAAGACGCGCCAGGCCGCTACGGACGCGGTCAAAATCGCCGGCTGCGTGATCTCGGTCAGACGAAGTTGCTCTTCGGGACCTTCGAAGCAAAGTTGGGAGAGCTTGTAGCCCAGGGTCTCGTCGGCTTCTTCAAATGTCTGCTGGGCTATAGGATGTTTTGCCGCCAGTTCTTTGCCCATGCCGATGGCTTGCGATCCCTGGCCGGGAAAAAGAAATGCGAGATTCCCATTCGTATGTGAAGCTCTTGTCATGGTTATGCGATGGTCGTAGAGACGTTGCTGGCAACGTCTCCCAATCCGCTGCGTGCCGCTCTCGCCGCCCGAATCCCGGTCAACGTTCTTTCTATCTCTGAGTTAATCGGGTGCTCTGCAAACTCTGCCGCCACGCGGATCGCGTTCTTGATCGCATTGGCGTTCGACGAACCATGGGTGATGAAGCACACGCCCTTCACTCCCAGCAACGGCGCGCCGCCATATTCCGTATGGTCGAGGCGTTTCTTGAAATCAGCAAAGGCGCTGCGCGAGAGCAAAGCGCCAACCTGGCGGGTAATGGTGGCCTTCAGCGATTCCTTGAGCGTGGAGCGAACCAGGTTGGCCACGCCTTCTGAAATCTTCAGCGCGACATTGCCCACAAATCCGTCGGCCACAATGACATCCACTTCGCCGTTGTATAGGTCGCGCCCTTCCACGTTGCCCACAAAATTCAGCGGCAGTTGCTTGAGAAGCTGAAATGCCTCCCGGGTCAATTCATTTCCCTTGGTTTCTTCCTCGCCGATGGAAAGCAAGCCCACCCGCGGACGCCTGGTTCCAAACATAGTGCGAAAGTAGATCTCGCCCATCACTGCAAACTGCTCAAGATTTTGCGCCTTACTATCGACGTTGGCGCCGACGTCCAAAAGGGAAGCGACCGTACCAATCGCCGTGGGAAAAATGGCTGCGAGCGCAGGCCGATCCACGCCAGGGATTGCGCCCAACACCATTTTTGCCGTAGCCATAGCGGCTCCAGTATTGCCTGCGGTGATGAAACCCGAGGCGCGGTGGTCGCGCACCAACCGAACGCCTACGCGCATGGACGAATCGCGCTTGGCGCGCACCGCCTGCACCGCTTTGTCCTCCATGCCGATGACTTCGCTGGCATGCACGACATTGATGGGGAGCCCGGCTGCGCTGGGATAGCGTGCCAACTCGGCGCGAAGAGCCGGCTCCGGCCCCACTAAAAGGACATGGACATCGTAATGCCGCGCTGCCTGAATTGCCCCTTCGATCTCAGGTTTCGGCCTGCGGTCCGAGCCCATCGCGTCCAAGGCTATGACGCTTGGCATGGGGTGGCGGCGCTAGCTGGCTTCCTCGACGTTCAAAACTTCACGGCCTTTGTAGTAGCCGCACTTGGGGCAGGCCCGATGCGGCATCTTGCGCTCGTGGCAGTTCGGACATTCCGACAGTGCGTGGCTTTTGAGCGAGTCATGCGCGCGCCGGCTTCCGGTGCGTGCTTTGGAGTGTCGCCGTTTTGGATTTGGCATTTTAGATTCCTTTTGTGTGGGCGCGAGCGTCCGCGCTTCCCGCAAAGATTAGTTTCCCAACTTGCTGCGCAGATCTTTTAGCGCAGTCCAACGCGGATCTTCTACTGGTTCAGCGCAAGAACATTGTTCCAAATTCAAATTCGCCCCGCAATGCGGGCAAAGGCCCTTGCAGTCCTCCCGGCAGATAACCTTCAGCGGCAGAGCTAACAGCACCTGCTCCCGTACCGCATCTTCGAGCAGCAAACCCTCGCCCTGATAGTAGCTGACCTCAGCCTCAGCGCCGGTTACGGAAAGCTCGTCCCGGCCGGCATCGGCGCCGAGCGGCCGGTACAACAAATCAAACTTGCGCCTTACGTCTTGAATCACCGGCTCTAGGCAACGAGCACAAGGTAACTCTAGCGAGGTCGACAGTTCCCCGCTGACCCGTATGTCCTTAATCCGCTGTTGCTTCCCATGATGCTCTTCGATCAACTGGGCGCGTCCGGCGGCATGTAGCTGAGTCTTCTGCTGAAGGTCCGGCCCCAAATCGAGGTCGCCTGGGCGGTACTCCTCCTTAAAATCGATAGGATGGAGTTCCAACTCTTTGATTTCGATGAGCATCAAGATCCCCGCGACCCCGACTGACACCGCAAAAGGAACGCGGAAGCACGCTCAGAGGCGTACCTTCTCCCGGGAGCGAAACTTAAGGATAAAGGCCACAGGAGCGGAGTGTCAAGGAGCCGGCCACCTGTGCCCTCCGTGAACACCTACTGCGGAGAAGTTGCCGAAAGGAATCTCATAGACTACAACTGAGTCATCCCGCTGACTGGATGACAGCTGCATCGGGCCTCTGCATGGTGGACGCCACGACAACGACTCCAACGCCGGCAGTCTTGAGCGCTCGCCGTCGCTGGTGGGTAAACGCGCGCACCTCTTTTTTCTGGATCGTGATCATCGCTTTCGGGGTACGCTTCGGCTACATCATCATCGGGCACACTTACCGGTTCCACTCCGCCAAGCAGATCCTCGCCGTCCAGGCCAACGAAAAAGATTTCGATTTTGGCTTCGAAATGGGCCGCATTGGGCGCTCCCTCGCCCAAGGCCAGGGATTCGGCAATCCCTTTAATGAACCTACCGGGCCGACTGCATGGGAGCCACCGATCTATCCTTTTCTGATAGCGTGCGTTTTCCGCGTGTTCGGAGTTTACAGTCGTAGTTCGGCCATACTTCTGCTGAGTCTCAACAGCATTTGTTCCGCATTCACCTGCATCCCGATTTTTCTGATCGCGAAACGATGTTTCAGCGAAAAGGTTGCGGTCTGGACCTCCTGGACGTGGGCGTTGTTGCCGTCCGTCATCTTTTGGTGCACGCGCTGGGTATGGGAGACCAGCCTTGCCGCACTGTTGCTGGCGACGATCTTTTGGCTAACCCTCAACCTGGAAGAAAAAGATGGGATGAAGCCCTGGCTGCAGTTTGGCCTGCTGTGGGGAATCGCAGCGCTGACCAACACAGCTTTGTTATCATTTCTGCCTGTTTCCGGTTTATGGATCTGGTACCGCCGCGCCAAGCTTGGCAAGCGTTCGCTGGGCGGAGTAATTCTCGCGTCGCTCATCTTCGCTACATGTATCGCGCCTTGGCTGGTCCGCAACTACCGCACCTTCGGGCAGTCTGTTTTCATCCGCTCGAACTTTGGTGCCGAACTTCGGCTCGGCAACGGCCCCGGAGCCGATGGCACCTGGATGGTTTATCTTCACCCTACCAAGAATGTTTTCGAGATGCGCCGCTTCGGCGAACTGGGCGAACTAGCTTACGTGGCCGAACGGAAACGCGAAGCGCTGGCCTATATTCGCCAGGACTACACGCGATTTGCCAGCCTTAGTCTGAAGCGCTTCGTCTACTATTGGGACGGGCTGCCGAGCTCTTCGGAACATCCTGTGCTAGGGTTTTTCAGGAACTCTCTATTCCTTGCTTCTTCGGTGCTGGCGTTCTGGGGCCTGGGACGCGCTCTCCGCAAGCACAAGCCGGGCGCATGGCTTTTCTTTTGGCTGGTCGCTTCCTATCCGCTGGTGTATTACTTCGTCTTTCCTCATCCGCGCTACCGCCATCCCATCGAACCGGAGCTGGGAATCCTGATCGTGTACGTCATTTCTGAAGTAGAAGGCAGAGGTCGATCTCGACACGACAATGCCGTCCAGCGATTTCCCAGCAACAGTTGATCCCACATTCTCCGATGAATGACTCCCCGCAGCGTATACATTACGAACTTCAACCGCAGCCAGAATGGACTCGCAGTTTTGACCGGTGGGTCGAGACTCATTCGAGTCTAAGTGCAATGCTCGTTTTGAGCGCGGGCCTCTTGATTCGCCTGTGGCTTGCATCGGGAACGTTTTTGAATCCAGACGAAGCGCTGCATTCCCTGCTGGCCAACCAATCCTCATGGCGGCTCGCTTACAAAGCGAGTTTGACCAATGCCCATCCTCCGCTTCTGACCCTTGTACTTTACTTTTGGCGCGTAGTAGGTACATCGGAAGTTGTTCTTCGCTTGCCTTCAGTGATTGCAGGCACGGCATTTTGCTGGATCTTTTTCAAATGGCTCACCCGCATCTTCGGCCCGGCAACCGGCTTCATCGGTTTGGTCCTGGTCACTTTTCTTCCGCCCGTGATTGCGCTCGGGGCCGAGGTGCGGCAGTATGCCTTGCTGCTGTTTTTTCTGGCGACCTCGGCTTTTCTGCTGGAGCGCGCCTTGGCGGAAGACTCGCCCGGCGTGATCTTGCTTTCGGCGATATCTATCGATCTCGCCGTACTCTCTCATTACTCCGCGATCCTGTTCGCCGCGGCCATCGGCGTTTATTCCCTGCTGCGCGTGACTGCTCCCCGCCCTGCCAAAGTCAGGGCAGCCTGGGTTATGGGGCAGACGAGCACGCTTGGACTCATCGCCGTTCTATACGTTACGCACATTTCAAGACTGAAGGGGGACTACGCCGCAGGTACCATCTACGGATGGCTGGCCAACTCCTTTTTCCGCCCGGGGAATGACAAGCCGCTTCTATTCGTGATCGCCAGAAGTGGCGGGGTGTTTCAGTACGTGTTCGGCCAACTCGCAGTCGGAGACATTGCCTTCTTAGCATTTCTTGCAGGAGTAGTTTTGCTTTGGAGAAAAAAGATTACGCCCGCCTTGAACGTTCCTCTCTGGCAATTGGGAACTTTCCTCGTTTTACCGTTTGTACTGGGAGCGGGAGCCTCCATTGTCAAAATCTATCCGTATGGCGGAACACGGCATTCCGCATTTCTCATCATGTTCGCTGTGGCTGGCGTTAGCCTTATGTTGGCCAAGTTGGTGAAGCAGCGGATCGGACGCGGAATCGCGCTTGCCCTCCTGATCGTCGCAGTCTGTAACGCCTTGGCACAGCCGCATCGGCCCTACATGCTTCGTGCAGATCAGAGCCGCATGCAGATGGTTCGTGCGCAGGAATTTATTCAGTCACAGATTCCGCACGTCAGAGCCGATTTTCGTCGACTACCAGACCCGCCTCTTACTCGGTTACTACCTGTGCCCGGAGCAACCGGTTCCGTTTTCTGCTCCGGTTGGAAGCCTTGAGGAGTTTCAATGCGGCGGGCACCGGGTCGTCGCCGCAGGGCCTGACCTCTACATATTCACTGCGCAGAATTTTCTGCCCAGGTGGAATGAACTCTTGCGTTCTTTCCCGTTGAAGTCCGGTCAATCAGTTTGGGTCATCCAAGCTGGATGGGAAGTAGATTTATTGCATGAGCTCCCGAGCAGAGTCCCGGACTTCCACGAAGTCAACCCGCAGTCATTTGGAAAAAACATCACGATCTTCAAGCTGACGGCTGGGCAACCAGTTTCCCAAGGCGGAGAGTTTGCACGAGAAATCATGGTCGCCAAGACCGAATAGATGGGAAGTGGAACCGGACTTGGGTATCCACCAATGATTCAAGCAAAGACGAGCGGCTTGGGCTTAGACAAATGCAAGAGCAACAGCAAGAGCAACAGCAAAAACAAAATCCTCTAATAAGGGGAAAAGCAACGGCAACAACTTTCTTGCCGCGCCTGCGCCGTCGTGTCGCAAAAAAGCAGTTGACAGAGCCGTCGTGGTTATAGACGGGATGACAATCTTGTTTTCCGGGATGACAATCGCGCTTTCTGAGATCGGCAGGTTACCATCGGTGGAGTATCTTCATCCCTCGCCAAAATCCCGGTACCGACCGAGCACATCGTGCTCGGAAACTACTCCTTCCAGTTTGCGGAAATCGGCACGATTCACAACCGGGATGAGCGGCCAACGATCCACGTAGCGCAAGACCATTTCCAGAGGATGATCTGGATGCAGATACGGGATCTGCCGCCCGGCCAAAACGGAACTGAGTGTCTGACCGCCCTTGCCCTCCTTGATCATGGTGTCGAACTCTTGTCTGGTAATACTGCTCCACCCCGTCGGATTCAGGCGAACCAATAGCGCATCGGGTGATTTCGTCATTCAAACCCTGAAACGCACGATCCAGCGTTTCCTCGGCGTCCAAGACCTGACCTGTTGCTGGCCGCATCGCGTCCTCCACTCGCAAGATGCCCTCTTCGCGTTGTTCTTCCATTGAGGGCAAATCCAGGCCGTCCTGACGCGTGAGCACATCAAAGATCGGGACCGGCTGAAGCGCACGTGAAATTACATAGGCAAACGTGTTAGCCACCATCACAGGTAGGATGATCGAATAGTTCCCGCTGACCTCCAGCACCATGAATACAGAAGTCATCGGCGCACGCAGGAAGCCGGCAAACAGAACTCCCATACCGACCAGGGCGTAAGTGCCTGGTGACCCGCTCAGGTGCGGTAGCAGGACATGCTCCGCTCCACCTACGGCCGCGCCCAGCATGGCGCCGATAAATAATGTCGGAGCAAACATTCCTCCAGGAGTTCCGCTGACGAACGAAAGCAAAGTCGCCACGATCTTGAGTCCCGCGAGAATGGCGAGCATTTGCCAGGTGAACTGCCCGTGCATGGCTTCATCGATGTACACGTAGCCTGCTCCCATCACCTGCGGCGCGCCCAGCACCGCGATGATCCCGATGAGCAAGCCCGCGATTGCCGGTTGAAAATACTGCGTCCAGCGGGGCAGCGCCTTACACCACGGACGGAACTTCGTAATCCCGCTTGCGAACGCAACCGACGCGAAGCCTCCTATAACCCCAAGGACGGAATACGCGATGAGTTCCGAAGGCCGTTCGAGGTGCACTGCGGGGATGCGGAAAAGCGACTCGGAGCCCAGAAACCACCGCATTACAACCACGCTGGACACGGCGGAAAGCACGACCGAACCGAGAATGCCGGCGGTCCAACGTCCGATGACCTCTTCGATCACGAAGAGCACGGCCGAGATCGGCGCATTAAATGCCGCAGCCAAGCCCGCTGCTGCACCAACGGGAGCGATCAACCGCATGCGGTCTCGCGACAGCCGCATGCGGCTTCCAAGCGCAGACGCCAGGCTGGCACCGATCTGCAGAGAAGGATCTTCTGGACCCAGGGAGTGTCCCGACCCTATGGCTAAGGCCGCCGTGATGAACTTTCCTATGCCGGTACGAAGCGGGATATAGCCGTTGTAGATATAGAGCGCGGCTTTGGTTTGGTTAACCCCGCTGCCTCGCGCCAGCGGAAACACGTGAATGACAAGAACCGCGATGACCAGGCCCGCAAGACTGGGCGCCAGCAAAAGCCGGGTTGGCGAGAGCGTGAATCCCGACCCCAATAAATAAATACGGCACCAGTCGATAGCGAAGCGGAAGCAGACCACGGCAAGCCCAGAGAAAATTCCGATGAACACAGATAAAACGAGAAAGAGCCGATCTTCGCGAAAAACCGATCGCAGTAAGGCTCCGCGAGACCGCCGCGACACCAGCGGCACCGGCGATTCGGGCTCTCTGGTTTCGACCGGCATCCCGGTCTCCAAGTTAGGCGAATCGTCCACGCTAGTTCCCTTCGTGCAATTTGGAGATCAGGAGCAATGCCAAGTCGACGCCAGTTGGAGATCCACAGGCGGTATTGGTTTGGCGTTCAATATCAAACACCAGATTCATCGCCGCCTCCACCAGGTCAGGATTTCGGCGCAGACCCTGCTCCGTAATCTGCGGCTTCATCTTTGCCCAATCGTCTGCGAGGCTCGGGGTCGGGACCGCGGAGGGGGGCGATGCTTGCGTATTGTCCACAGCCGCACAACTCTTAAGCCGTTCACCTGCCGAGGCAAACACTTCGATGACAATCCGGTTGCGCTGGACGACCGAGATCTGTCGCCGGAAAGGATCCATGTTCAAGACGAGTTCCGCAATCCTGAGAAGTGCGGCGCTTTGCGCGTCGTTTGGATGAGCAACCAGGGCGGCCTCAAGGTAGCGTTGAGCAAGGTCGTAGCGGCCTAGCTCGAAAGCAGCGCGCCCCGCTCCCGCTAATGCCGCGGGGTTATGGCGATCCAATTTCAGGCTCAGGCGGTATTCCGCGAGCGCGTGCCCATAGTCCTGTGCCTGGACGAAAAGATCCGCGACACGCGCATGTAGCGACGGATCATCATCCAAATTTGCTGCCAGCGCAATCAACTCAGACTGTGCGTGCGTCTTGGCGTTGATGGCCAACAGATATTCGATGAGCTCCAGACGAGCGTCGCGGCGTTCTACTTCTTGGTCGCCGAGCCAGATGGCATAGATCGCATTGTGGTAATAACGAAGCGCCTGTTCCGTTTCTCCTTTTTGTGCAGCGATGCGTGCCAGTTCGAGGTTCACCAGCCCATTTTCGGGCTCTCGCTCCCACAGGTTGATTAAATACGCATAAGCCTCGTCGGCCCGCTTCAAACCAACTAACGCCTCGGCCAGATCGAGTTGGTAGTTGTAGTTGTCGCGCGAGTAAAGCAGCGCAGTGCGGAATTCGTTGACGGCAAGCTCGAAGTGGCGCGCCTTGAGGTCTGCGGCACCACGGGTAAACCAGCGATTCCCCAACGACTGTTGCTGCGCATGATAAATGCGCGACAATCCGCCTACGGCCAAAAATGAAACCACCGCCAGTGCAGAGAGCAGCGCCAGGATCAATGGCTCACGACTGAGATAGAAGCGGAGACCTGGCTCCTTCTCGCTGGCGATCATCGTGTTTTCCTGCGATGTCTGCACGGCACCCTCTTCCGATCATACTAATGAAATGCCAAAGTCCCCGACGTTACCATGACAACAGCCAAAAAGGCGCTCGGCCAGTGGGTCAGGGGTTCAGACCACACTGATCAGCCACTGTGCCGGATGTGCATCACGTCGCCATCCTGCACAATGTAGTCTTTCCCTTCCAAACGCAGAGTGCCGCGAGCGCGGGCATTAGCTTCCGACCCAGCTTCGAGCAGTTGATCCCAGCGGATGGTTTCGGCGCGGATGAAGTGTTTCTCCAGATCGGAATGAATGGCGCCGGCGGCTTGCACCGCGCGGGTGTTGACGGGAATTGTCCAGGCCCGGCATTCATCTTCTCCCGCGGTGAAGAAAGAAATCAGGCCAAGCAAAGCATAGGTAGTGCGAATCAGACGAACCAGTCCGCTCTCCGTGAGGCCATAGCTGGAGAGAAATTCAGCGGCATCGGCATCGCTCATCTCCGCTAGTTCAGCCTCGACCTTTCCGCAGATCGCCGCGGCACCCGCATTCGGGCGAGAGGCAACCTCGGTCAGCTTGTATTTGCTGACAGCGGCTTCGAGGTCCTTCCCGAGTTCGGTGCTTTCGTTCACGTTCAGGACATAGAGAATCGGCTTCTCGCTGAGGAACATGAAGCCGCGAAGGCGCTTCTTGTCCTCGGGAGTCATCTCCATTTCGCGCAGTGGGCGCTCCGATCCCAGATGAGCGTTGGCCAGCTTCAGCAGGTCGAATTCTTTTTCGAGCTCTGCAGTGCGCATCTTCTTCAGGTCTTTTTCCAGGCGCTCCAGACGCTTTTCGATCTGGCCGAGGTCGCTGACCATGAGATCGAACTCGACATTCTTGATGTCGCGCAGCGGGTCGATGCCGCCCACATGTGGGATCGCTGGATCGTCAAATGCCCGCAATACGTGGGCGAGCGCGTCCACGCCGCGAAGATGCGCGAGATAGGCGGTCTCTTTAAGGGCGTCCTGTCCGATGGCCCCGACGTCCACGTATTCCACCGAAGCGTGCGTCAACTTCTTCGGATCGTAGAGCGCTGCCAGCCGGTCGAGGCGATCATCGGGGACTTTCGCCACACCGATGTGCGCTTCGCGCGGGTTGGCGTAGGTCTGCTCGGAGAGATGCGCTTTGGTAAGAATGCCGAAGAGAGATGTCTTGCCTACCTGGGGTAGGCCAATGATGCCGGTTTTCATAGGGAAGCTTCTAGCTGCTAGCTTTTAGCTCCTAGCTTGTCTTGTGAAGGATAAATGATAATCAGACGTTACAAAAATCGTGGGCGGAATCTTGAACGCTAGAAGCTAGCAGCCGTTAAGTACACAACCACCAGTCCCAGCAGAAACACTCCGCTTTCGACTCGGGTTGACCACACATGCAAACCGTCGAACTGCATACGGGCTGGGTTGTCGGCAGGGACAGAGTCAATTTCGGCGATGGATGCTCGCAGTGTGTCCATGCGAGGGATAATGCCGAATTGCGAGATCAGGGTTAAGGCAAGCATCAGGCAGATGAGTACGTGACGTGCAGCAAACACATGCATCGTGCCTTTGGTGAATCGGCTGTAAAGAATCGAGCTAGCCAAAAAGACAAGGCCGGACACGATTCCCATCCAATGGAGTGTGCCCAGGGAGCGCCCGACCAACGTTCCGGCCAAATGCCGAGTGGGTAATACGGAGAAAGCTGTGGGCGCGAGAACAAAGGCGAAAAAGATCAGCCCGCCCAGCCAAACGATCAGGGACAAGAGCATGAGATAGCGGAGAAAGGGCATTGCAAAACATTATCATGATCGAGAGCGACGAAGACCAGCAGCATGGCGGAAGAAATGCAGAGATCCATTCGTTCAGGATGACAGGCATTTGTCGGGGGTGACAAGTGTTGGCTGATGACGACAAGCATCGACCGAGAACTGATCCTTAAATCGGCACGGGTGTACTTTCCACGATTTCCTGGATGACCTGCTCCGCTTGTTCTGATTTCTTCAGCGTCGATGAGTAGAGTCCGTTTACGACCACTCGGTGAGCAAAGACGGGCACGATCAGCGGCTTAAAATCTTCTGGCGTGCAAAAGCTCCGGCCATCCAGAAATGCCATGGCTTGGGCGGCGCGATAGAGCATTTGCGAACCGCGAGGCGAGACTCCCAGCGAGAACTGTTCTGACTCGCGCGTTTTTCCGACTATGCTAAGGGCATAACTGACGAGGGAATCGTCGACGCGTACTTGCGTAGACGCGTGCTGCATCTCCAGTACGTCAGCGCCGCTGAGTACGGGTTGCATGGCTTCCAACTGGGTGGTGCCCGCTTCGGAGCGCAGAATCTCGCGCTCGGCATTGCTGTCGGGGTAGCCCATCCGAACTCGCATCAGGAAACGGTCGAGCTGGGATTCAGGCAGCGGATAGGTTCCATGGTGTTCGACCGGGTTTTGCGTTGCAATCACCAGAAACGGCTGCGGCAGCGGGTAGGAATGCGCGTCCACTGTAACCTGGCTCTCATTCATGGCTTCGAGCAGAGCGGACTGGGTTTTGGGCGTGGTGCGATTGATTTCGTCAGCCAGCAACACGTTCGTAAAAACCGGGCCGCGCTTGAATTCGAACTGTTGCTCGACCGCGGAGTAAATCGAAATCCCCAAAACGTCCGAGGGAAGCATGTCGCTGGTGAACTGCACGCGCTGAAAAGTGCAATCGAGAGCCCGCGCCAGGGCCTGCCCGAGAGTAGTTTTGCCGACGCCGGGAACGCCTTCGATCAAGAGGTGTCCGCGAGCAATCAGAGAGACCACCGCCAGGCGGATGATGTCGTCCTTGCCCCGGATGACCTTGCGCAGGGCATTTTCCAGTTGCGCCGCACGATGCGAAACGGCACTGGCGGTTTCAGGGGACATTACTGGAATTCTACTATGCGGGCAGTGGGCTCGGCGGTTACGGAGGTTACGGAGAAAGCTGTCTGCTCTCAGCCATCAGCTATCAACTGGAACTTCCACGCGATTTGCTTTCAGGTTTTGACTGAAAGCTGAGAGCTGATGGCTGACAGCTTTACTGCGTGAACTCGGCTGGCCGCCCGGTCAAGCGTTCGATCCGTTTCGCGATCGGGGGATGGGTCGAGAACAAACTCCCGAAATTCATTCCGAGGAACGGTTGAATAATAAATAAGTGTGCAGTCGAGGGTGTGGCCTGCAAGGGCAGGCGGCGCGAGTAGGCATCGAGTTTTGCCAGGGCGCTGGCCAGGGCATACGGATTGCCGGTAAAGTGCGCGCCGGTGGCGTCGGCCTGGTATTCGCGCGAGCGCGATACCGCAAGCTGAATTAGCGAGGCTGCGATGGGGGCCAGGATCAGGAGAAAAAGCGCCCCGATGCCGCCACCTCGATTGTCATCACGATCACCGCCGAAGAAAAATCCAAACCGCGAAAGCATGGTGATGGCTCCTGCAATCGTGGCCACAACGGAGCTAATGAGAATGTCGCGATTATTCACATGGCCCAGTTCATGCGCCAGGACGCCTTCCAGTTCTTCGTCGTTGAGCAGGTTGAGAATGCCTTGGGTGACGGCTACGGAAGCGTGTTGCGGGTTGCGCCCGGTGGCGAAGGCGTTTGGGGAATCGTTCGGAATTACATAGATCTTCGGCATGGGGATGCCGATTTTCTGCGTCAGCCGTTCGACGGCAGCGTAGGCGCGCGGCAGTTCCTCACGGGTCACTGGCTGGGCGCGATACATCTTCAGCGCGATCTTGTCAGAGTAGAAATAAGAAACAAAGTTCATGACCGCCGCGAACGCCAGCGCAAGAAGCATCCCATTCTGCCCGCCGAAGGCTCGGCCGATGAACATCAGCAGCAGAGTCAAAAGGGTCAGCAGAAATGCGGTTTTGAATGTGTTTCCCATGGACGTTCTCGATCTATTAGATGGTATGCCGGGCCGGGGGATTCAGGCTGCCCTGCCGCCCGTTGACGTCCATGCGAGGCGCGAATCTTGTTTGGGCCTTTTCCGCAGCACTGAAGTGTGTGCGTGCGAACGGCTCTTGTGCCCCGCTGGGGCCTGTCTGTTTCCCTTTTTCCCGCGGCTTACGTCGTGGGCTGTATTCTTGCGCCGCTTCGGAGCTAATAACGTCGAGATTTGTTCCACCGCGTCGCCGGGATTCTAGTTCTCACGCTGACAGTGAAGCGGTGCGCCGCCAAGAATCAAGTGTGGCGGGCGCTTTCTCCGCAAGCGCAGAGGCGCAGCCCCACCCAAATCCTGATTTTTGTGAGCTCTCCCGCCCCTTGCAAAAAGCGCAAGGAGCGGGGCACCCTGTTGCTTTTTTTGCGGGGTTTCGGCTACGGCTTGGATCTGGGGGATTTCTTCTTCGGGGGATTCTTCGTCGGCGACTACTACCTCTTCGTTTTCTTTTTGATCATCTGCTTCTTCGTATTCTTCTTCTTCATAATCTTCGCGGCGCCAGGGGTCTTCGCCTAGCGGGGTTTGGTCTACCGTGCGGGGGTCGATGACCACGCGGGTTTTTATCGTTGGTTCGAAGTTGGTGCGGGCCAGGTTGGTGGAGGCGGTTTGCAGGGCGTAGAGCAGGAGGCCGGCGTTTTTGGCGTCGATTTGTCCGCTTAGGATTAAGCGCATTACCTGCATGAGCGCGACCTGGATGGAGTTGGCGTCTTCGAGCATGGGTAGATCGAAGACGGCAGGGGCGCGGCGGGCGCGGTTGGCGCCGAGCACGATGCGGGTTTGCTGCCAGCTTTTGTGGAAATAGCAGAGGCGGTTGCGGCGCAGGGCGGGCGATCCGCACTGGGTGCCGTTGACTTTGATGTGTTGGCAACGGGGAATGCTATGAGGATACAAACTGAACATGATTGGGTCTCCACCCCCCTCTCCCCTGATCTATTGGAATCATGGGGATAGCGGGGGACTAGGGTTGAAATCTTTGAGTTGAAAGGAGTTACGGGGAAAATCTTGGAAACAAACGGGTTAGGGGTTGGAAAGAGCATTGCGACGATATAGCTATATATTGGTTATCTGGTATAGCTCAAGTGATGTCAAGGGAATTGGTTAGGAAATGTGGGCTTAGTGCCGTTTTGGGACGGGCGGCCGGGGAAGGTCCGTTGGTCAGTCGCTAACACCCACATCTCGAAAACCGCGAGATGTGGGGCACCCTCGCGAGTCGCCCTGCCACCACACGATCGAGGTCAAGGGCAGCGGACAGGAATGTCCGCTCTACACGGTTCGGGACGCAGCCGGTTAGTAAGTCACATTGGGGTGTGCCCTCAATCACTGCGGGGTCCTGCGTGGTCTGACTAAAGTTGATAGCTACTCCCCCTGGTTCGTTGGTAGCCTCTCGACGACCCGGCAGTTGTTGGTAAGCCGCACTGCCACCCACCAGCAGGAAAATCAGGAGAAATCAAATGAGAAAACTTGCCATAGTTCTCTGTGCGGTTTTGATGGGCTTGGTATCGGCGGTGAGTTACGCGCAGGCGCCTGTACCTTTCATCAGCCTGCCTCTTATCCCTGACGCTACAGCTCCGGGTGGAGCGCAATTCACGCTCACGGTAAATGGCACCGGGTTTGTTTCGAACTCGGTGGTGAATTGGAATGGCAGTGCGCTGGCGACTCAATTCGTCAGCGGTTCGCAGTTGACGGCGATTGTTCCGGCGGCGGACGTTGCTACGGCGAGCACGGCTTGGGTGACAGTGGTCAACCCTGCCTCCGGAGGCGGCACATCGAACATCGCGTTCTTCACGGTCACCGCTAACACGGACGAGGTGGCTTTCACCCTAGCCTCATCTCCGGCTGTTGGAAGTGGCCCGGACTCTGTGGCTGTGGGCGAGTTTAGTGGGGACGGCAAGCTGGATCTGGCGGTCGCCAACTTTTACGACAACACGGTTTCCATTTTGCTGGGGGACGGCACAGGTCAGTTCACCCTGGCCTCGTCCCCGGCTACGGGGAATGGTCCCGAGTCCGTGGCGGTGGGCGACTTCAACGGGGACGGCAAGCTGGACTTGGCGGTCGCCAACTTTTACGACAACACGGTTTCCATCCTGTTGGGGGACGGCACGGGCAACTTCACCATGGCCTTCTCCCCCGCTGCGGGTAGGGCCCCCTTCTCAGCGGCCGTGGGGGACTTCAACGGGGACGGCAAGCTGGACCTAGCGGTCGCCAACGCCAACAGCCAAACAGTTTCCATCTTGTTGGGGGACGGCACGGGCAATTTCGTTCTTGCTTCGTCTCCTTGGGTGGGCCATTTACCTTACTTTGTAGCGGTGGGCGACTTCAACGGCGATGGCAACCTGGACCTGGCGGTCGACAATTTTAACGACAGCAGGGTTTCCATCCTGCTGGGGGACGGCACGGGCCAGTTCACCCTGGCCTCGTCCCCGGCTACGGGTAGTGGACCATGGTCGGTGGCGGTGGGCGACTTCAACAGGGACGGCAAAATGGATCTAGCAGCCATCAACCTTTTGAGCGACACGGCTTCCATCCTCTTGGGGGACGATACGGGCCACTTCACCCTGGCCTCCTCTCCGTCTGTGGGTAGTCAGCCGAGGTCGGTGGCGGTCGGCGACTTCAACGGGGACGGCAAGCTGGACTTGGCGGTCACCGACTCGGACAGCAACACGACTTCTATCCTGCTAGGGCACGGCAACGGCAAGTTCAGCCTGTCCTCGTCCCCGGCTGTCGGCGCCTTTCCCTACTCAGCGGCGGTGGGCGACTTTAGCGGGGACGGCAAGTTGGGCTTGGTGGTCGCCAACAACGTCGACGACACGGCTTCCATCCTGCTGCAGGTTCCAGCCGTCCCCGCAGTTACACTCTCCCCAACCAGCCTCAAATTTGGGACGCAGTTGGTCGGCACCGCAAGCGACCCCCAGCCCGTGACCCTGACCAACACCGGCAACGCAATGCTTAGAATCAGCAAAATCGCCGCCAGTTGGAATTTCTCTCAAACCAACAACTGCCCTTCCAGCGTGCCGCCAAATGGGCAATGCATCATTAATGTGACCTTCGCTCCGCATACCCGTGGCACGCACACAGGCGCCGTCACGATTAAGAACAATGCTCCCTCCAGCCCGCAAAAGGTTCCGCTGACTGGAATGGGCACGGCGGTGAGCCTGTTGCCATCTGCTTTGAACTTCGGCGACCAGCAAGTGGGAACTACCAGCCAGCCGCAGGTGGCCACGCTTACCAACTACGGCAAAGAGGCGGTGCTCATTCACGGCATCCGCATCACGGGAAGAAATCAGGGGCAATTCGCCGAGAGCAACAATTGTGGGACGAGTGTGCCGGCGGGGGGAAACTGCACCATCAGCGTGACCTTTAAGCCCAAGTTCAAAGGGCCAAAAACGGCGACGCTGGAGGTAAAGGACAACGGAGGCGGTGGCCCGCAAACGGTGGCGCTTAGCGGTACCGGCACGTAGTCGGAAGCGGTTTCGCTTTCTGGTTGGCGGGCGAGTCGGCCGCTGCCACACTGTCCGAGGTCCTCATTGGCTTAGATCAAGGGCAGCGGACAGGAGTGTCCGCTCTACACGGTTTCGGGGTGAGAAAGCGGACGCGAAACTGAGGTCTTACGGGTTTTCCGGTTGAGAGTATCGCCTCCCACCCTTTCCGCAGAGAACGCGGAAAGGATGGGGCACCCTCGGCTGCGGTAGGACGATCAGAAGGGAAACCTGGGCCGGGGTCCCTGAGCCAGACTATTTTCCACGCCGTCTTAAGGTCAGGGGCAGCGGACAGGAGGGTCCGCTCTACACGGTTTTGGGGTGGGGAAAGCGGACGCGAAGCTGAGGTCGTACGCGTTTTCCGGTTGAGAGTATCGACTCCCACCCTTTCCGCAGAGAACGCGGAAAGGATGGGGCACCCTCGGCTGCGTTACGACGCGCAGAAGGGAAAAAGCAACATCCGACCTGCGTTGGGGGGGGCGAGTCGGCCGCTGCCACACTGTCCCAGGTCCTCATTGGCTTAGATCAAGGGCAGCGGACAGGAGTGTCCGCTCTGCACGGGTTTGGGGTGGGGAAAGCGGACGCTGACATGAGGTCCTGCACGTTTTCCGGTTGGGTGTATCGCTTCCCACCCTTTCCGCAGAGAACGCGGAAAGGATGGGGCACCCTCGGCTGCGTTAGGACGCGGAGAAGGGAAAAAGCAACATCCGAACTGCTTTAGCCGACTTTTACTGCGCCTCGCTTTACGGCGCGCTCTAGCGTCTGGTCTAGCGCAGCCTTGGCTTTTTCGTATTCCTGTTGAGAGATGCGGCCTTGTTTGTGTTCGACTTCGAGTTGAAAGATTTCTTCTTTCAGGGCCTCGAGCAATAATGCGGAGCGGTCTGTGGGCTTGGACGCGGGGGGAATGCCTAGCTCGGCGTCGGTCGGAGCAAAGTCAGGAACGGTTGCCGTCTTGGAGCGGCTGACAATGTAAATTGCGCCTGCGGCCAGCACAATCACGAAGCCCGCGAGAATGTAGTAGCGATATTTTTCCAGGGGATCGGGAGCGTCGATCGGAGGCCCAAGTCCGCCGCCGGGCCGGGAATCGCGTCCTGCCACTGCGCCGCTGGTCTGAGCGCCGCCGACCGGGCTAGTATTTCCTTTGGTCTCCTCTGACTCATCAGACATGGTGCCGGTGCCTGAGATCTTGAAGCCAAGGGGTTGGCCGGCTTTGGTGTTGGAGGCCACTTGTACAACTGCGTCCGCTTGACGCGGGTCTTCCATCGCCTTGAAGGTGGTGTCGGGCCCGGCGGAGAACTCCATGGTCTTGGGCAGCACGACCACAAAATGCTGGGCTCCGTAGAGCGTCTTAGGATCAAAGCTGGCTTCGCCGCTGTACGGCATGTGATAGCTGACCTGGAATTGAGTTTCACCCGGACGCAAAGGAAACAGGAAAGCGTACCGATTCTTTTGTTTTTGCGGCACCGGAGCCGAGTTGATCGGTTGTCCACCAGCGGTCATCGCCATACTCTGGTCAACCTGGGCTCCCTCGGGCAGATAGAATTCAAAGCTCTGATCGCTCATTTGCGTGCGCGGCGGGTCAGAGGCATTGTTCACAGCGAACAGGCGGATGCCCTGCAACTCACTGCCTTGTGCCTGAAACCGCATCACGTCGGCGGTTACGCTGATGCCATCAACTTTTTTGGCAACGTCGTAAACCTGCACCTCGACGGAGGTCGTTCCGGGAGGAGCCATGCGGTGATAAGTCACGCCCTGATGGATGACGCGGACCAGGTGAGGGCTGGTGGCATCGTCGAGCTTTAGGGTGAAGTTGCCCTTGGCGTCGGTCTGGGTGCGTCCAGACTCCTGCATTCCCTGACTTAGACTGAGGAGCACGACGTCGTCGCCCGCCGCGGGTTTGTTGGTGGTGCCGTTCTTCACGGTGCCGGTCAGAGTTTGGGCAGAGGCGGAGGCGAGAAGCACGGTGCAAAGCAATATGAAGGACAATCCCCACTTCTCGCGAAGTGCGCGAGAAATGGGGCACCCGGTTTTTTGCTCACCAAGTTTCAAATTCCGGCTCCTTTTCGGCCGCGGATGGACGAAGTGGCGGCGGCTTCTTCGAGTCGCGCAATCTCAGCCAGCACCGCAGCCGCTTCCTCTTCCAAAGAGGCCTTCATGGTCTGGTAGTCAGAATCTGGAAACTTGCCAGCTTTGAATTCGAAATTGAGGTCGCGCAAATTTTCGTAGATCGCTTCCTTGCGCTCGCGCAGATAGATGACGCGGGTCTTTTCCGGTCCCAAGTACAGTTTTCCAGGCAGATAAAAAACATAAACCAGCGCACCGATCGTGATCAGTATGCAGGTAAGCATTTCGATGCTCATATTTCGGTGTCCTTGCGGGCTTGATTGCGGAAATGTTCAAGCTCAGCTCCGTGAACCGCGGCGACGGCGCCGGCCGGGAGCACCAGCGGACGCGATCTCCAGGCACGCACAATCAGGGTAACCGTAGCGATGCCGAGCACCAAAACGAGATACGGCATGATCCAGGCGACGCGGTTGAATCCGGTCTTGGTCGGCGCGGCCATCACGGTTGTGCCGTACTTCTGGACGAATGATTGCAGAGTCAGGTCGTCGTTGTCGCCTCGGTCCACGGCAGCGATCAGTTCGGTGCGCATGCGTTCCGAGTAGGCGCAGCCGACGTGATTGCATTCCAGCAGGATTTGGTTGCAGCCGCAGACACACATCATGCGGTGGCCGAGGTCGTTGACGCGGGCGGATTCATCGCCGGCACCGAGCAGGGTGAACACGGCGAGTGTTAGTGCGATCAGTTGAGCAATACGCTTAAAGAAAAATGGTGTCATTCCGAGGAGCGCAGGCGACGAGGAATCTGCAGTTTCGTTCGAAAACAGAGAACTGCAGATCCCTCGCTTTGCTCGGGATGACGATCGGGACTGGCTGTGTGTTGGCTGCGAGATTTTCATCAGTCGCCTGCTCCCACCGGTTCGGCTCGCATTCGAGCCGGGGCAGGGACTCGCACCGGTACCGCATTGGGGATCAAGGCTACAACCGTGCCGGCAATAATGATCCACACGCCAATCCAAATCCACATGACCAGAGGATTCAAATGCACTTTAATGATGGGCTTTCCTGTATCTGCATTTTGGCCCTCATAGACCACGTAAAGATCTTCTTGCGGGGTCGAGCGGTTGGCAACCATGGTGGAAGTCTGCTGGCTTGCCTTGTAAAAACGCCGCTCGGGGTTGAGTGTGGCAATCTGTTTTCCGCCCTTGAAGACATTCATCACCGCCCACTCGCTGCCATAATTCGGATTGTCATCCTGGGTATAGGACTGGCAGACCAAGGTGTAAGCGCCGATGGTCATCTTGTCACCGAAACCCATCTCCTGCTCTTTGTCCTGATTAAATACCGAGCCGGCGAATCCGATCATGACCACGATCACGCCGAAGTGAACGATGTATCCGCCATAGCGGCGGGTGTTGCGATGCGCGAGTTGCACCATGGAGGCAAACAGATTCTGGCCAGTATGACGGCCAATGACGCGGCCCCCTCGGACAAACTCGGAAATTACGGTCAGCGCCACCAGCACCGACAACATGATGGTCATCAGCGAGTAGAAGTAGGAGACGTCCTTCCACGGTCTCATGCCGAGCGCGACCAGCAACACGCCGGTTGCGAGGGCGCCGATTGCCGGCCACAAAAAGTTGCGTTTCAAGCTCTCGACCGATGTCCGGCGCCAGGCCAGGAGCGGGCCGACCGCGGTCAGTAGCAGAAGCAGCAACGCCACCGGTACGTTCACGCGGTTGAAGAACGGCGGTCCTACGGTAACCTTAGTTCCCTGAACCCACTCTGAGAGCACTGGGAAGAGCGTCCCCCACAGAACTGTGAAGCAGGCAACCAGCAATAGCAGGTTGTTGAACAGAAAGCTAGATTCGCGCGAGATCAGCGATTCGAGCTTGTGTTCGGTGCGGAGATGCGAGCGATTCTTCACATAAAAGAAGAGACAGGTGGCGAATATGATCGCGAGAAATGCAACGAACCAGTCGCCGATTGACGACTGCGCGAAAGCGTGGACCGAACTCACTACGCCGCTGCGGGTCAGGAAAGTGCCGAAGATCGAAAGCATGAAAGTGGAAAAGATCAGCCACATGTTCCAGGTTTTCAGCATGCCACGTTTTTCCTGCATCATCACCGAGTGCAGGAATGCGGTACCGGTGAGCCACGGCATGAGGGAGGCGTTCTCGACCGGGTCCCAGCCCCAGTAACCGCCCCATCCCAACACTGAGTAGGCCCAGTGGGCGCCGAGAAAGACTCCGCAGGTTAGAAATCCCCAGGTCACCATGGTCCAGCGGCGGGTGATCTGGATCCATTTCTCGCCCGGATAGCGCATGATCAAGGCGGCTAGCGCGAAGGCGAAAGGTACCGTGAATCCGACATATCCCAAATACAACATGGGCGGATGGATGACCATCTCAGGATACTGCAGCAGCGGGTTGAGACCGTTGCCATCGGCGGGCAACGAGCCTTGCATTACGCCGAAGGGATTGGCGGCGAAGTTTAGCAGTAATAAGAAGAAGACCTGAACGGCGGCAATGATGACCGAGGCATACGCGAACAGGCGAACGTCAGTTTTATATCGCAGCCTGAGGACGAGTCCGTAGGCAGAGAGCAGCAGCGCCCAGAACAGCAGCGATCCTTCTTGCCCTGACCAAAGCGTGGCGAACTTGTAAGCTGCGGGCAGATCGCGATTGCTGTGATGGAAAATGTAGGCGATGGAGAAATCATTCTGAAAGGCCGCCACTACCAGCACCACCGCGGCGAGAAAAACTACTGCGAAGCTGGCGATGCCGGCGCGACGGGCGGTTTCACCCAACCGTTCGGAACTCGGTCCCTTGCTGACGAGAGCCAGAATGCCAGCCAGGAACGAATACGCACACAGAGCCAGCGCGAGGAGGAGCGCAAAACTGCCTATTTGCGACATGGAGGGATCCTAGCCGTATTTTTTCAGAAACACTTCCGCGAAGCAACCACGAAGTCTGGAAACCGCGAATTTCCAGAACTTGCTCAGTCCCGGAACTGGACAGGGCGGGAGTATCCCAGAAGCCTGCGGAGCTTTGCTCCGCCGCCCGGACGAGGGCGGGCGGACCTACGGGTGCATCGTGATCAGAATTCTCTTCCCGCTTATGCGGTTTGCTGATGGCTCTGGCGAGCGAGAATCTCGCGCTCAGCGGTGAGCCAATCCTGAATGTCGAGGCCAGGAACGCTTCCCCGATCCTGGTACAACTGGTACGCGCGGGCGCGGATTTTCGCTTCCAGGTCAGCTGGAGAGGTGTTCAGGGGCGAGGTCTTCCGAACTAGAGAAACTGAGCCGGCTTCCGGCATGGTGATGACTGGGTTGTTGGTTGCCTTGGGGGTGCGGGGAGTTCTTGCTTTAGCCATGATCGTACTCCTTCGGACTGATAAGTCCATGAATTAGAAAAGTTTATAAGTGACCGCATAGACCGCGGCCCTACCTGATGAACCCCACAAAATGCATGTAATAGGTTGAAATAATGATATACCGAAAAGCTGTGGATTTGCACGAAAAGTGGAGAGAATTAATCTCTATGAAACATTAATTTTGTGGATAACCGTTAGTAAAAGTCATGCGAACTGGTTTGGGCGCGGGTGATGGAGAGCGGCAATACCCGTTCGGCTTTCACGGAGATGACATTATCTTGATTCTGCAGGATGCCTTCCACCATGAGAAACTGCGCGGAACTTAGCAGCAGCCGGTTTTTCTGAAACAGATCGGGGGTGATGATCGCATTGGCTACTCCGGTCTCGTCTTCGATACTGAGAAAGACGAAACCTTTGGCGGTTCCGGGACGCTGGCGGCAAATGACGCATCCTGCAATGCGCAGATATTGTCCGTCGGGAATGCGGCTGAGTTCGCTGGCTTTGTGGATGCCCATGGCTTGCATTCGTGCGCGGTGATAGGCCATGGGGTGGGGCCCGACCGTCATGCCGGTGCCGCGGAAGTCTGCAACCAGGCGTTCTTCCTGGTTCATGGGACGCAGCGGGGAGTTGGCGTCGGGTTCGGATAATTTGTCGAGCAACGGGCCCGAGTGACGGACGGCGCGCTCGACTTGCCAGAGAGCGTCGCGGCGGTGGAAAGCGAATTCACCACGGAGACACGGAGGCACGGAGAAAAGTTCTGAACTATGTTTTTTAAGCTTCTCTGTGTCTCTGTGTCTCGGTGGTGAATTCCGGATTGAATTCAGCGCTCCAATTTCTGCCAGCGTGTTCAATTCATCTTTGCGCAACTCGGGTACGCGATGGACGATATCGCGAATGGAAATAAAAGGGGCAAGGCTACGTTGATGAACCAGGGCTTGGGCGGCTTCTTCGCGTAATCCACGGGCGTAGCGGAGACCGAGACGTAGAGCCATTTGTCTCAGAGAGTTGCTCTGTCGCCCCGCTGGGGCTTGCTCGTTCTGATTGATTTTCCCACGGCTTGCGCCGTGGGCTGCATTCTTCTGCCGCTCCGCGGCTGGAGCGTTGTCAATGTCTGATTCAATGACCGAATTGGCTGATTGCTGAATGCTGGTTGCCGACTGCTCTAATGTGCACTGCCACTCTGACTTCGTTACATCGATCGGCAATACTTTCAGGCCGTGCCGTTGTGCATCTTTGACGAGCGTGGCTGGACGGTAAAAGCCCATGGGCTGGTTGTTGAGCAGGGCAGCGGTGAAAGCGGCCAGGTAATGACATTTCAAAAAGGCGCTGGCGTAGGCGATGAGCGCGAAGCTGGCAGCATGAGACTCAGGGAATCCATACAGAGCGAATGAAGTGATGGAAAGAATAATCTGCTCCTGCGCCTCATGCGAAATGCCATTGCGTTCCATGCCGCTGCGCAGCCTGGCCTCGATATCCTTCATGCGGGCTTGCGAGCGCTTGAATCCCATAGCGCGGCGGAGTTCTTCAGCTTCGCCTCCGGTGAAATTGGCGGCGACCATTGCAATGCGCAGCAATTGCTCCTGAAACAGAGGCACGCCCAGAGTGCGCGCCAGCACGGGTTCTAATGACGGATGCAGGTGATTGATGGGCTCGCGTCCCATGCGGCGCCGCAAATATGGATTCACCATCTGCCCCACGATTGGCCCGGGGCGAATGATGGCGACTTGCACCACGATGTCGTAAAAACATTTTGGACGCAGGCGCGGCAGGCACGACATCTGCGCCCGGCTCTCGATCTGAAACATGCCAATCGTGTCTGCCTTCTGCAGTGTGGAATATACCGTAGGATCGTCTGGTGGCAGATGAGCAAGGCTTACTTCTTCGCCATGATGCTTGTGAATGAGCTGCAGGGAATCTTCGAGCACGGCCATCATGCCCAAGCCGAGCAGATCGACCTTAATAATGCCCAAGTCGGCGCAATCTTCTTTGTCCCATTGCACGACGACGCGGCCCGGCATCGAGGCAGGTTCGAGGGGGACGACGGAATCGAGTTGCCCCTGACAAATCACCATGCCGCCGGAGTGCTGGCCGAGATGACGCGGCAAATCCTGCACCGCGACACACAGCTCGAAATATTTGCGGAGCCGGGGATGATTCAAATCCAATCCCGCATCGCGAAAGCGATGATCGAAAGTGTCGTTGGCGTCGCGATATTCCCAGGTGGAAACAGCGGCGGATACCTTGTCGAGGGTTTCGGGATCGAAACCCAGAGCCTTGCCCATTTCACGCGAAGCCATGCGGCTGCGATAGGTGATGACGTTGGCGGTCATGGCAGCGCCGCGCTCGCCGTAGCGTTTGTATAAATATTGGATTACGCGCTCGCGCTGGTCGCCGCTGGGAAGATCGAGATCGATGTCGGGCCACTCACCTCGTTCCTCGGAAAGGAAACGCTCGAAGAGCAGTTCCATGCTGACGGGATCGACCGCGGTGATGCCCAGCGAATAACAAACCGCACTGTTGGCAGCCGATCCGCGTCCTTGCACCAGGATATTTTGTTCGCGGCAGAAGCGGACCAGATCCCAGACAATGAGGAAGTAGCCGGCGAGATCAAGCCTTTCGATGAGCTTTAGTTCGCGTTCAACCTGGTGGCCCGCGCGACTCTGTAGTTCTGATGTAGACCGGCCATAGCGCTGTTGAAATCCTTCCCGAGTGCGCTCCCGCATGAATGACATCATGGTTTCGCGTTCAGGCACAGGATATTTGGGGAATTCATATCCCAGATCTTTGAAAGTGAATGTGAGCCGGGAAGACAGTTCCATGGTGTTGGCAATGGCCTCGGGGAGATCGGCGAAGAGCGCTTGCATCTCCTGCGGCGATTTCATATAACGCTCGGAATTGCGCGCCAACAGGCGTCCCGCGGCAGCCAGCGTGCGATGGTGACGAATGGCGGTGAATACATCGCAAAGTTCACGCTCCCGAGCGGTGGCATAAGAGATGCCATTAGTAGCCAGCAATGGAAGCTGGAGCGAGCGGGCAATTTCGATGGCGGCGCGATTGCGGGCTTCCTGCTCGCGATGAAAATGACGCTGCAGTTCCACATAAACATTGTCCCGGCCAAAAATGTTTACTAGGCGCTCGACGCAACCGCGAGCTTCCTGGAGGCCGCCGTGAGCGAGAGCAAGGGCTAGCGGTCCATCGTCGCCGCCAGTGAGGCAGATAAGTCCGGTAGCATGTTCTTGCAATTCTTCTTCCCGCACCGCGCCTTCGTCTTTGGCCGCGCGCAGCTTCATTTTCGTAATCAGACGACAGAGGTTTTGATATCCGAGGCGGGTGGAGACGAGAAGTGGAAGGCGGGATTCACCACGGAGACACGGAGACACGGAGGAATCTTTAGCTTTAGATTGCTGATGGTCTATTTGATTTTTGGCAATTGTGAATCCGTGGCCGCTAACGTTCTCTGTGTCTCTGTGTCTCTGGGGTGAAAAGTATTCGCATGTTACTTCCGCTCCGATGTGCGCCTTAATCTTCGCGTTCTTCGCCGCCATGTGGAAACGCGGAGAGCCATAGAGGCCATCGCGATCGAGTAGCGCCATTGCTGGCATGTTTAAATTGGCGCAGACTGCGACTAAATCCTCAGGCAGAGAAGCGCCTTCCAGAAAACTGAAAGCAGAGCGGGAGTGAAGCTCGATATACATTAAGAACTTCCAAGCGCTTCAACTCACATGGGGACACCGCCCTCGGCTG
The DNA here is from genome assembly GCA_963696635.1 of uncultured Acidobacteriota bacterium. Classification (GTDB taxonomy): domain Bacteria; phylum Acidobacteriota; class Terriglobia; order Terriglobales; family Acidobacteriaceae; genus JABDBE01. The sequence continues at coordinate 7,337 of CAVOKX010000007.1, read as the reverse complement.
TCCGGGCGAGCGAAGCTCGCTGTAGAACTCTATATTCTGTCGTCCCGAGCAGCACGAAGGATCTTCAGTTCTAACACCAACGACTGCAGATTCCTCGTCGCTTGCGCTCCTCGGAATGACAATGAGGGAAAGTTATCAGCACCCTACTGCGGAGCTTCGCTCCGCTGGACAGTCGGGGGCGGCTGTCCCCCACGTGATTTTGTGCGGCATGCTAGTCATAACTACCTTCCAAAATCCATCTTCCGGCGAGCCGATCGCGGACTAGGCGATATAAAGCGATGCCAGTTTCCGACTGCACCGCGATGTCCCATTCGTCGCGCGCCCAGCCTTCCTGCTCCCACCAGTCTCCGGAGGAGCGCCATGGTCCGGCTGCCCAGAGAATCTCTCCCTGCATTTCTTTTTTTGGGGGGCAGGTGATGTGCGCCGGCTTGCCGTCATGCACGGTCACTACGACGTCAACCGGTGGGCGGAAGATGCGCAACGCAGTCACCAGATCATCCGAACTTTCAGTGCTAAATCCACCACGGAGGCACGGAGGCACGGAGGAATTCTTTGAAGACATCTGAATTGAAAAATCTGAACTTTTCTCCGTGCCTCCGTGTCTCCGTGGTGAGAACGGTTCGCTGGGTGCGAAGCGCTGCATGCGGAATCCTTCGGGACGATGGGTGTCCAGCAATTCCAACGATCCCACTTTGTCTTCCCCAACGATGTCCGCAATCCGGGCCAGCGTAAGCTCGAGTTTTTCCGGTTCCGGCGCGGGAGGAAGGAAAAGCCCGTTCTGCGTTGAGCGCGGCCGCGCCGGTTCTGCCGCCAGTTGAATCTTGACGATGGGAGCGCCGGGAGGATGCGCCTTTAAATCAAGTTGCAACAGCTTGAGAAACGTCCTGAAGTCGAGCAATGGGACAGGAAGCAGGAGAGTGCGCTGGAAGAGTCGAGTTCGCGCTCGTCCCGGACGGGCGAGGACGTCCGTCCCTCCATTATTTGTTGAGAGATCTTCTGTCTGCCAGCCATTTTGCAATTCCAAATCGAGCCGCAATTCTTGAGTCGCTAAGGCGCGCGCTTCCAGACGAGCACACAGTTGCTCTAATAACCGTCCCAGCAGAAATGCCAGCGGCTCCAGCAGTACCACTGGATAATCCAGTTCGATCACTTCCTCGAAAATCAGTGGCGGCTCGACCGGAACTAGGGTGCGGGAAGTGGCGCCACGTGCCAGCTTTTGTAAATGAATTCCAGCCTGCCCCAGGCGCTCACTCAGTGCGACGTCCGGCAATGCCGCCAGATCGCGCAGCTTGCGAATCCCCCAGCGGTTAAAGGTCTCCAATAACTGCCCGGATTCCGGAACTGAGTTCCCAAACAATACATCCACCGGCAAACTGCCCAACATTTCAGCTTCTTTGCCTTCCGGAATCACGGTCACGCCAGAAAATCCTCGAGCTGCCAGCGCAGCCGTATCTGGATTGCTCGCCACGGCCACGCTGGTTTCGAGCCCGAGATCGGAAGCGCGGCGTGCCAAAGCGCGCGCAATTTTCGGCAGAGGGCCAAAAAGCGGCTGCAATCCGGCAAGATCCAATACGATTGTGTCGCAGCCCGCGGCCTCCACTCGTGGCGAAAACGACTGCGCGCAATCGAGCAGGGCAGCGTGGGCAGCGGCTTCTTGTGGCAGAGAGCGCGCCCGCAATACCAAACCGCTACATGCTTCTATCTGCAGTTTGGTCATTTCCGGAGTCACTCCAGCGCGGCGCGCGTTTTCATTCACAGCAAAAACTTTTTGTAGCGGAGCTTTGCCTTCGAGCACAACCAGAGACTGCGCGCGCAACTCCGGTTCAGCGCGCAGCAGCGCCTCCACCGGAAAATCAGGAACGAAGATGCAGGCAAAGGGCATAATGAAAAAGCTGTCAGCTTTCAGCCATCAGCTCTCAGCTTGAAACTCTCTGGCGCTACAAATTCATCCCACTCGCACTTTCGTCGTGAACGCGGCCGTGACCGATCCAGCCGGTTTGCGTTCCAGGCGCGACCGCAAAAGTTCTCCTTGTACCTGAAGTCCATATAGAAGCTGCGCGTGAGCCGGAGCTTCTGCTGAAAGCTGACAGCTGAAAGCTGACAGCTTTTTCCCCGAGACTTTCAGCAGCAACGAGGCGCAAGTCTGGGCACACGGCACCTGGCTAATGACAAACAACACCGTGGCTGTGTGTTCTACCGCGCGTTGAAAACGAAACCATGAGGTCAACGGAATGCGGCGGGCCATTTTCACTGGAGTATCGCCGAGATCAATAATCACCAGCCCAAAGCCGCCGCTTTGCAAAAGCAGGTCGGTAACCTGCAACGCCTGCTCGACTGGTTTTTGGATTTTTTCATTCTTCTCTGTGTCTCTGTGTCTCTGTGGTGAACCTGATTTCTGCAAACGCATCCCGCATCGTATCCACAGCATTTTTTCAAAATTCACTCCCGCAGTTGCAGCCGAGTGAGGATTGAAAGCGTCGCTGATATCCACCAGAGCACACACTTCCTGCCGTTGAGTCGCTGCCGCCAAAGCGGCTAACAATACACTGGTGCGGCCGGAGGAGGCCGGCCCGCAAACCTCAGTCAGGCATCCGCGCGGCAGTCCGCCGGTAAGCATATCGATCTCACCGACGCCGCTGGAAACCATCTGCGGGGTGGGCCGCACTTCCAATCGCGATGCAGGAGTCACCCCAGCGAGTTTGGGCATTGCCGACAAACGTTTGAAAACCAGCGTGGACCAGGCCGGAGCATCAATGGCAATAGGGCGGCCTACGGCCGCATTAGAAACCAGCGGTAAAGACGACATGGAAACCTCAGGATTTCAGGGAACGTTCAGGGCCATGATCAGGCTCTGGGGCGGATATGATATTCGCCTTTTATTCGCTTTTAGATTGTTCTACTCTCGAGTGGAGTTGTCAAGTATATAAAAATTAATTGCCGCACATGATTTCAATAATAGAGGCGGGGAAATGCCAATTCCAAAGCAAAGTCAGAATCTTCCCTTGGGGCCTTCAATCAGGCAAGGCTGGTAGCCTACTTCAGCCTACGTGCTTTGTTATAATCAGCATCGACTCAAGGGCGCTATCGTCTAGGGGTTAGGACGGAAGATTCTCAATCTTCAAACCCGGGTTCGATTCCCGGTAGCGCTACCATAATCTTTCAATCATTTCGAGTGGGTGTGGCCGCGCCCTTTCAGCTGTCATAATTGACAGTTCTCGCGGTCTCCGATTCAATAACTTAGGTGAGTGTGAGTGAATGCCTGGCTGCCGAGTCTGAAGACGCAACCGCCCGATGATCGTCAACTTCGCTGAGCGGGCGCACAACCACAACTGGGAACTGGACCCGGTTACCCGGTCATTGCTCGATACTGATTTCTACAAACTGCTGATGCTGCAGTTTGTCTGGAAGCATTTCCCGAAAACCCACGTCTCCTTCTCGCTTTTGAATCGCTCCTCTGCGGTGCGTCTGGCAGACTTGTTTGCCATTCAGGACCTAACCCAGCAATTGGAGCACGTGCGAAAACTCCACTTTCGAAAATCCGAATTAGTCTGGCTGGCGGGCAACACTTTCTACGGCCGGCGCGGGATTTTTGAGCCGGCGTTTCTGGAATGGCTGGAACAGGATTTCAAACTGTCAGATTATTCGCTCTCGGTCAGGGATGGTCAGTTCGATCTTTCCTTCGACGGCTTGTGGACCGAGACCACGATGTGGGAGCTCTATGCCCTTTCCATCCTCGACGAGCTGAGAACCAGGGCTAATTTAAAAAGACTGAGCGAATTCGGTCTTGACATCCTGTATGCCCGGGCGAAGACCAAGCTGTGGAATAAAATCGAGCGGCTGCGCGATGTTCCCAAGCTCAGCATCGCGGATTTCGGGACCCGCCGCCGTCACAGCTTCCTATGGCAGGAATATATAGTCAACGCGATGGCGTCAAATCTCGGCCGCAGTTTTATTGGAACCTCGAATGCCTTTCTTGCCCACAAGCATGATCTCGAGGCGATTGGCACCAATGCTCACGAGATCCCCATGGTTCTCGCTGCGCTGGCTGCGGATGACCAAGCTCTGAAGGCTTCGCAATATCGCGTACTTGCGCTGTGGCAGAATACTTACGAAGGCGCGCTGCGAATCATGCTGCCTGACACGTTTGGCACCACCCAATTCCTTGAGGGCGCGCCCGACTGGGCAGCCGATTGGACAGGCCAGCGCATCGACAGCAAGAATCCCTACGTGGCGGGTGACGAATATATTGAATGGCTGAAGGCGCACGGTCGCGAGGCAAAGGACAAACTCATCATTGCCTCCGACACTCTCGACGTTGACGACATACTCGGCCTGCATGCCTATTTTGGCGGAGCGCTGCAGGACAGGTACGACGACCGGAGATTTCCGCGAGGCCGCTGACTTCCTGGATCGACGAAAGTGGATCCCGGGCCGCCGCATTCGATTCAGCGCCGGCTGGGGCACTCTGCTTACTAACGATTTTCGTGGCTGCGATCCCAGCGGCGGCCGTGGCTTTGATCCCATCAGCCTGATCTGCAAGGTGTCTACCGTCGAAGGCCGGCCTGCGGTCAAGCTCTCCGACAACTACGCCAAGGCGCTCGGTCCGCCCTCCGAGATCGAACGCTATCGCCGCGTGTTCGGTACGGCGGGAATCACCAATATTCCGCTGGTCGCGTGACTCGGAAGACTCTAGCGGCGGCAGATCAAGCTGCACGCTTGCTTCGGCTGCCCTTGCTGATTTGCTCCACTTGTCCCACATGGTTCAGGTCGTGGCCCGCAAACATGCGGACGATGTGAGCAATCGTCTCCTTGCCGCGCTCCTGATGCATGCCGTAGTTTTCCCACAGATTCTTCGGCAGAGCCTTCAGCATGGCCAGATTGTTCTCCCGCAACACCCGAAATGTCTCGAGCGATGCCGCAGGATCGCGGCGCGCATAGGCAAACGTTTCCGCCCAGACGTCCTGATCAAAGGGCTGAAGCGATACGCCGTTGTTGCCCAGGATCAGGCGCATGCGCCAGCCGCCAACCAGTTCCGCGTCTGCCAGATGCGCCAGAACTTCTGCGATCGACCATTTTCCGGCTTCCGGCCGTTGCGTCAGCTGCTTTTTGCTCAGCGGCTTGACCAGAGTTTGCAATTTCTTGGGCGTCTCTCTTTGCACCCGTAACGGATCTTTGCCCTCGACGTGGCCGAGAATGCGCTGTATGAACTGCTGCGGAGTTTCCTGCATGAAAATCCTCCAGGGAAGAAGTGGACGTGGTTTTGATTATGAGCGACAGAAAAAGGAAGCGGAAAAATTACGGCAGCCAATACGAGGTCGGCATGAGCATGGCGCGATCTAAATGGTTCCGTCATGAAGCAACTGGGGCATCACGATTTTCAGACGCTCCCGCGGGCAAAACACACTGGCGCCAAGTTGTTGCATTGCAGCTATTCGGGCGCGCTCGGCTTCGATCCGCGCTAACCCGGCCTCATGGCTCGCGAGCATGCTTTGCACAGAAGCCAACCGAGTCTGAGCGCAGGCCAGCGTCGTCTGAGTTAGGGCAAAGCGCGCTCCGCCCTTATCGAGCATCATTTCCGCCACCGCCATAAATCGGGTGGCGTGACCCGAGACCTGCTCGACGGCGGCCAGCGACCGGCTCGCCAGGGCACGGACATCAGCCTCGTGCCGAACCACGAAGTTATTGCTCACGACCAGGGCGAGCACGCCCACCGCTATCCAGTACCCCACTTTTTCGAAAGCCATCGGATTGCTCCGCTTTGATGATCTCAGCCCACTTACATGTTAGACGAGGCGCCGTGAAATTCGTTATCCACCGCCCGACACTGTTATGTACGATCCACTCCTCAGGAGAGTTTCATATAAAACAGCCCTCTGGCGCTTGCGGTGGTGCGGGGCTGCAAGCGTTCGCGGGGTGTCGCGTGCTTCCCACATTGGGCCGCGGATTTCATTGTGAATGGCCGGGGACATCCCTGACATTTTAGACCGGGCACATCCCTGACACTTGTTGCTCCGTTTCCGTGAGGGGATGGGGTGCAGGGGAAGGGGAAACTTCCCCTTCCCTTGCTCCGGCCACGTAGAAGCTGCTCGGTTCGGCAGCGCTCTCTCCCTCGGCATCTTTCTTTGGCGGCAGCGGCAAAACCCGCCGTCGCCAGCTGTCAAACCGTGCCAGCGGAACATCCGCGAAATAGACCGTATACCAGCGCTCGTCGATGGGCAACAGGCCCACGCGCTCGCCCCACAACACCTCGCTCAGAAATACATCGTGCCGCTTCTGCCAGCGAAAATGTCCGTGCGCGCGCACGCTGCGCACCAGCATCGTCGCCGGATATTCCGGCTCCGGCACCCGCGCCGGATACGGCCGCGGCGAGGGCTCATACAGGCTGGCCGGCGTTTCCATCGCCAAGGCTTCATGCGGTCGCACTTCGTTGTATTCCTGGCGGAAGTTCTCCAGCGCTCGTTGTTGCGCCCGCCGATCCTGGGCGGGCGGCATCGCCACCTCCTGCTTCAGGGTGCGATGCATGCGCTCGTGTCGTCCGTTCTGCTGCGGCTGTCCCGCCTCAATCCGCTCCGCCACGATCCCCAGCTTGATCCACCACACCGCCAGCCGCGACAAGCCGGCGATCGCCGTGCTGGCAAAGGGTGGCCCGTTATCGGTGCGAATCGCTTGCGGTAATCCATACTCGCGAAACGCCGCTTCGAAGATGGCTTGCACCCGCGCCGTGTCCGTCTTGGCCACCGCCTGGCAACGCAGCAGATAGCGGCTGTGCGCATCCGAGATGGTCAAGGGATCGATCCGCTCCCCGTCCCCGGTGCGGAACCAGCCCTTGAAATCCGCGCACCACACCCGGTTCGGCCCGTCGGCATGCGCTAGCGGCTGCGTGTAGGGCGCCCTCTTGCGCCGCTTTTTACGCGCCACCACCAGCCCTTCCCGCTTCAGCATCTCGCCCATGGTGCTCGCCGCCGGCCAGCTTGGCCCCGGTTGGTCCCGCTCCAGCACCCGCTTCAACTTGCGCGGCCCCCACCTCATGTGCGCCTGCCGCAACTCCAACACCCGCTGCTCAATCTCCGCCGGGGTTTGGTTGGGGTGCCGCTGCGCCGCCCGGTTTCGTTCCAGCAGCCCTGCCGCTCCCCGCTCCCGGTACCGCCGCAGCCATACATACCCGGTTTCCCGCGTTACCCCGAAGCTCTGGCACAGCTCCGTCATGGTTTGCTCATCCCGCTCATACTCAAACACAAACCGTAGTTTCTCTTCCATCACACTGCTCGCTTTCCATGGCATGCGCTGTTTGTAACCCGCGCGCGCCATCTTTTGCAGTGTCAGGGATGCTCCCGGTC
>CAVOKX010000006.1:0-1984868 GCA_963696635.1 uncultured Acidobacteriota bacterium | reverse complement strand
TCCAACGGTTGGTTTCTGGGTTTTGGCATCGCTTTCCTGCTCACCATGATGATGCTGTACGCTATCGGATATTTGTTTGTGCGCGGCGTCGGCATCTGGGGCATCACCATCCCCATCGGCTGGGGCTTCGCCATCGTGAACTTCGTCTGGTGGATTGGAATCGGCCACGCGGGCACGCTGATCTCTGCCATCCTCCTATTGCTGCGGCAATCCTGGCGTAATTCCATTAACCGATTCGCCGAAGCCATGACCCTGTTCGCGGTTGCCTGTGCAGGCACGTTTCCGCTGATCCACATGGGCCGACCATGGCTGGCATACTGGCTGTTCCCTTATCCCAACACCATGAATTACTGGCCGCAGTTCCGCAGCCCGCTGGTCTGGGATGTTTTCGCCGTATCCACCTACGCAACCATTTCCTTCTTGTTCTGGTTTATCGGTCTCATTCCAGATTTCGCCACCTTGCGCGATCGTGCTACGAACCGCTGGGCGCAGATGATTTACGGAATGCTCGCCATGGGCTGGCGCGGTTCCGCGCGGCACTGGCATCGTTACGAGACGGCCTACCTGCTGCTCGCCGGACTCGCGACTCCGCTGGTGTTGTCGGTTCACACCGTCGTCAGTTTCGACTTCGCCGTTGCCATCGTGCCGGGTTGGCACACTACGATTTTCCCTCCGTACTTTGTGGCGGGCGCAATTTATTCCGGCTTTGCCATGGTCCTGATGCTGGCGATTCCTATCCGTAAATTCTATGGTTTGGAAGATTTCATCACCGAACGCCATCTGCAGAACTCGGCGAAGGTTATGTTAGCGACGGGTTTGATTGTGGCCTATGGCTACGTTATCGAAGCGTTCATGGGCTGGTACAGCGGCAACCGCTACGATACGTTCACCCTTTGGAACCGCCTGCACGGGCCATATGCCCCTTGTTATTACGCGCTGCTGGCTTGCAACATCTTTATCCCGCAGTTGTTGTGGATTCGCAAATTGCGCACCAGCCCACTCGCGCTCTTCTTGCTTTCCGGAGTCATTCTCGTCGGCATGTGGCTGGAGCGCTTCATCATCGTCGTAGTCAGCCTGCATCGTGATTTCCTGACTTCATCCTGGGGCATGTATTACCCCACTCGTTGGGACTGGATGACTTTCATCGGCACCATTGGCCTGTTCCTGGCCGCGATGTTCCTGTTTGTGCGCATCCTGCCCATGATTTCCATCTTCGAAATGCGCACTCTGCTGCCCGAAGCGGAGGTGAAGGAATGAAGCGCACCCCGATTTATGGAATGATGGCCGAATTTGATTCTCCTACTACTCTGGTGGAGGCGGCTCATCGCACCCACGCAGCTGGCTACCTGAAGATCGACGCCTACAGCCCGTTTCCGGTCGAAGGATTGGCGGAGGCCATGGGATTTCACAAGAATGGCGTTCCGCTCGTGGTCTTGATTGGTGGATTGCTGGGAGGTTTGTCCGCCTACGCTTTGCAATACTGGATTTCCGCGATCAGTTATCCGATCAATGTGGGCGGCAAGCCTTACCATTCGTGGCCCGCATTCATCGTGGTGACTTTCGAAATGACGATTCTCTTCGGGGGCATTTTTGCGGTGTTCGGCATGCTCGCATTGAATGGACTTCCTATGCCGTACCATCCCGTGTTCAATGTGCCGCGCTTCGCCTTTGCCACCAAAGATCGGTTTTTCCTGATCGTGTTCTCGACTGATCCCAAGTATAGCCCCGCTGAAACCCGTCGCTTTCTCGAAAGCCTGGAGCCGCGTTCAATTTCGGAGGTCCCCAGCTAAGGCCATGCTGAGCCTCCGCAAAATTCCGCCACAGAGAATGGAGGCCGGGCGTCCTCGCCCGGCGGGACGACCGAGACGCGCGTACTCCATCATCTTGGCCGCGCTGGTCCTGGCAGGATGCCGTCAGGACATGCACGATCAACCCCGCTTCAAGCCGCTTGCCAAAAGCGATTTTTATGCCGATTTGCGCTCGGCGCGCCCTCCAGTCGATGGCACCGTGGCCCGTGGCCAGTTGCATGAAGATTCGTATCTCTATACCGGCAAGTTCGGAAACAATCCTGGCGACTATATGCCATTCCCCGTGACCGCCGACGTGCTGGCCCGCGGACGTGAGCGCTTCAATATTTATTGCTCGCCCTGCCACTCGCGCCTGGGCGACGGCAACGGGATGATTGTGCAACGTGGCTTTCGCGCTCCACCGTCGTATCACACCGAGCGCTTGCGCAAAGCGCCGCTGGGGTATTTCTTTGACGTAATGACCAACGGGTTCGGCGCCATGCCCGAATATGCCACGCAAGTTCCGCCGCGTGACCGCTGGTGCATCGTGGCTTACATCAGAGCTTTGCAGTTGAGCCAGGGAGCAACTGTGGGCGATGTTCCGCCCAGGCAAAAGGTTCCGTCGGAACCACCGGTGTTTCGCGGCGATCCCGGCTCGGGCGCGACTTTGCCCGAACTCCAGTCCGCTTCGCCCGACGATAAAGGAGACCAGTCGAAATGAGCACGGCGCATGTGAACCTGGACCTGACGGCGCCGCCGGTGGTCAAGACCATCGAAAAGCGCTCGCTGATCATCGGCCTGATTTTCGCTATGATCTCGCTGGCCCTCGCCTTCATTCGTCCCGATGAATTCTTTCGCGCCTACCTCCTCGGTTACATGGCCTGGCTGGGAGTGACTCTCGGGTCCATGGCGATTCTTATGATCCGCCACCTGACCGGCGGGGGCTGGGGCATGGTAATCCGCAGAATTCTGGGCGCGGCCATGCGATGCCTGCCACTGATGGCCGTGCTGTTTGTCCCCATCCTGTTTGGAATTCCAAAACTCTACGTATGGGCCCGGCCTCTCGACTCGATCGCGGATAAACATCTTCGCGAGCACTTGCAGGACATCACCAGCACCTATCTCAATGTCCACGGATTTGTCATCCGCGCCGCGATTTACCTAGCCATCTGGAATCTGTTGTCGTTTTTGCTGACTAAGTGGTCGAGAGAACAGGACAGCTCCGCATCGCGCGACCACAGCGCGCGCTTCAAAGCGGTGAGCGGACCGGGATTGATTCTCTACGCTTTTACCATTTCCTTCGCTGCTATCGACTGGATCATGTCCATCGACCCCAGTTGGATTTCCACCATCTACGGATTGTTAATTCTCATTGGCGAGTTGCTTTCGGCCATGTGTTTTGCCGTCGTCGTAGAGCGCATTCTCGTCGACTACAAGCCTATGTCGGAGATGTTAAAACCTGATTTCGTGCAAGATCACGGCAAGTGGATGCTTACATTCATTATGGTGTGGGCCTACTTCTCCTTCTCCCAGTGGCTCATCATCTGGGCAGGAAACCTGCCGGATGAAATCACCTGGTATATGCGCCGCTTGAAAGGCGGCTGGGGATACGTTGGCTTATTCCTCGCCGTCTTTCAGTTTGCTGTCCCCTTTATGTTCCTGCTCTCCCGTCCGTTTAAGCGCGACATACGACGCCTGGTCTGGTTAGCGGTTTGGATCATGCTCATGCGCTACCTGGACCTTTTCTGGATCATCGAACCCAATTTCTCAAAAACATTCAGCCTGACGTTGGCGGATATAGTAGTCCCCGTTGCTATCGGCGGTATCTGGCTAGCCTATTTTTTCCGCAATCTGAATTCGCTAGCGCTTCTGCCTGCGTACGACCCATCCGCAAACGAGGTGTTGGAACCTTCACATGACTGAAGATACAAAACACGAACACGCGGAGGAGGGCTTTGAGCAGCAAGACCTGAGCGCACACGCGGTATTTGCGTTTCTCATCAGTCTCGTCGTAGGTGGAATCGTGGTTTATTTCGTTATCTGGGGCCTGTACCACTTCATGGACGCGCGTCAGAGAGGGCGCCTGGGTCAACAGAGCCCCTTGGTGAAGCAAGTGGAAACCGATACGCGAATCGTCTCGCCGGACGAGATCAAAAAGTTCCCTCAACCACGTTTGGAGCGCAACGAGCGAATTGAGATCAAAGATTTCCGCCTGAAGGAAGAGCAAACGTTAAATAGCTATGGCTGGGTCGACGAAAAAGCCGGAGTGGTTCGTATCCCGATTGAACGCGCCATGCAGTTAGTAGCGCAACGTGGACTGCCGACTACACCCAAGGCCGGAACGGTTCCAGCTTCTGCGGTGAATACGGCTACCCAGGCCGCGGAACGTTCGGATACCAGTGGCAAATCGGCTCAGCCCAAATCGCAACCGCCGAAGTAATGGAAAGGAATGCAGCAGTGCGCAGTGCAATAGAATCGAGACTTTCGCGCCTGATCGCGGCAGCATTGTTGACGCTGTGCGCTCTCCCTCTGCCCGCATGGGGCCAGGGAATAACCCAAGGCACCATGTCGCCGCCCGCGAATGTGCGTCCGCCAGGACTGAAGAACGTTGGCATCGAGCAGCGTTTGAACCAACAGATTCCGCCCGCGCTCGCCTTTCGCGATGAGACTGGAAAATCGGTTCAACTGGGAGACTACTTCGGCAAGAAGCCGATGATTCTGAATCTCGTGTACTACCAGTGTCCCATGTTGTGCGGAGAAGTCCTGAGCGGATTGGAGAGCGCCCTCCGCGTGCTGAAATTCGACGTAGGCGAAGAATTCGATGTTCTCACCATAAGTTTCGACCCCAAAGAAACGCCAGAAATGGCAGCCACAAAAAAGGCGGAATACCTGAGACGTTACGGACGACCGAGTGCTGCCGCAGGCTGGCATTTTCTGACTGGACCGGCAGCATCGATTGATGCACTGACCAAGGCGGCTGGCTTTCAGTTCCAGTACGATCCCAAAACTGGCCAGTTCGCCCATGCCACCGCAATCATGGTGCTGACCCCCGAGGGAAAAATCGCGCAGTACTACTACGGAGTCGAGTTCGCACCCAAGGATTTGCGTTTGGGATTGATTCAGGCCTCAAAGAACAAGATCGGCACGGTCGTCGACCAGGTCTTGCTCTACTGCTACCACTACGATCCCGACACCGGCAAATACGGAGCCATCATCAGCCGAGTACTGCAACTGGCAGCGGGCGCGACGGTACTGATCCTGGGAACTTTTTTAGTGGTGATGTTCCGCATGAGCCCGACGAAAGTGGCGCGGCAGCAACAAATGCCCAACGGCAAACGACCAACGATCAACGACTAACTATGTTCGATAACTTTCCACTCTGGCCGGTACGCGCCTCCACTGGGGCAGGCAATGTTGATGCTCTCTTCATCTTCCTGCTGGCCTTGTCCGCGTTCATGTGCCTGGCCATCTTCGCCATGATTCTGATCTTCGCGACCAGGTATCGTCGCCGCCGCGGCGTCGAAGCCGAGCAGATCGAAGGCTCATCCGCGCTGGAAATAACCTGGTCCATCATCCCGATGGTAATCTTCATGGCAATTTTCCTTTGGGGTGCAGTCATTTATTTCCACGAACGCACTCCACCCCGCGACGCCTCCGAAGTTTACGTCGTAGCCAAGCAGTGGATGTGGAAACTCCAGCATCAGGAGGGCCCGCGCGAGATCAACGAACTCCATGTGCCCGTAGGCCGCGATGTCAAACTGATCATGACCTCGCAGGACGTAATCCACAGCTTCTACGTTCCTGCCTTCCGCATCAAGCAGGACGTGCTCCCCGGCCGCTACACAACCGCGTGGTTCCGGGCTACGAGGCCTGGTGTTTATCACCTGTTCTGCTCGCAATATTGCGGCACCATGCACTCCGGCATGATCGGACAAGTGGTCGTGATGGAACCTCCGCAATACGAAGCCTGGCTCTCCGGCGGCGGAACCACCGGTTCCCTCGCAGCCAGCGGCGAAAGCCTTTTTCAGCAACTGGGGTGCCCCACCTGTCACCGCCTCGACACTCAAGGCCGCGGCCCCAATCTGGTCGGAATCTTCGGGAAACCGGTGCAACTTGAAGATGGCCGAACCGTCATCGCCGATGAAAACTATATCCGCGAATCCATCCTGAGCCCGAGCGCGAAAATCGTGAGCGGATTCAAGCCCATCATGCCAGTTTTTCAGGGCCTCGTGGGCGAAGAACAATTGAATGCCCTAGTTGCATACATCAAGTCGTTGAGCCCCTCGCCCGTCGGAGGGCAAGCGGGCGTCAGCCTGGCTCCAAAACCGCAATACCCTAAGGAATAGCAATGGCGACTGTAGCAGTTACTGCCGAACGCGAACACTATCTGAATAAAGAATACGGCATCCGTTCGTGGCTTTTGACCACGGACCATAAGCGCATCGCGCTTCTCTACCTCGCGTCCATTACGTTCTTTTTCTTCATCGGAGGATTCTTTGCCCTGCTGATCCGTCTCGAGTTGCTAACTCCGGCCGGCGATCTGGTGCAGGCTGACACTTACAACAAACTCTTCTCCATGCACGGCCAGGTGATGATTTTCTTCTTCCTCATCCCTTCCATCCCCGCCGTGCTGGGGAATTTTCTCGTCCCGCTGATGATCGGCGCCAAAGACCTCGCCTTTCCCCGCATCAATCTGTTGAGCTGGTATCTCTACATGATTGCCGGCGTCATTTATATCCATTGCATCGTCTACGGCGGCGTGGATACAGGTTGGACTTTCTACACGCCTTTCAGCACCGCCTTCAGCAACACCAGGGTGATTGAGGCCGGAATCGCAATTTTCATCGCCGGATTCTCTTCCATCCTCACCGGACTCAACTTTGTGGTAACCATTCACCGTATGCGAGCCCCGGGCATGACCTGGTCGCGTCTGCCGCTGTTCATCTGGGCGCACTACGCCACCAGCATCATTCAGTTGCTCGGAACCCCGGTGCTGGCGATTACGCTTCTGCTGGTAGTTTTCGAACGCGCCTTCAACTTGGGCATTTTCGATCCCACTCGCGGCGGTGACCCGTTATTGTTTCAACATTTGTTCTGGTTCTATTCGCACCCCGCGGTCTACATCATGATCCTGCCCGCGATGGCGGTGGAGAGCGAAGTCGTCGCCTGTTTCACCCGCAAGCGCATCTTCGGCTACAACTTTGTCGCCATGTCCAGCATCGCGATCGCGGTCTTCGGATTCCTGGTCTGGGCCCATCACATGTTCGTGGCTGGCATTTCGCTCTATTCCGCATTGATCTTTTCCATTCTCAGCTACCTGGTTGCCGTCCCTTCAGCCATCAAAGTATTCAACTGGACCGCGACCATGTACAAAGGTTCGATCTCATTCACCACCCCCATGCTGTACGCCTTCGGTTTCATCGGCCTGTTCACCATGGGCGGACTGACTGGCCTGTTTCTCGCGTGCCTGGGAATCGACGTGCACGTGCACGATACCTATTTCGTCATCGCCCATTTCCACTACATCATGGTCGGCGGCGCGGTTATGGGATACCTGGGCGGACTACACTTCTGGTGGCCGAAAATCTCTGGCCGAATGTATCCCGAAGGGTGGGGCAGGCTGGCAGCGTTGCTCGTGTTCGCCGGATTCAACCTGACTTTCTTCCCGCAATTTGTTCTCGGCTACATGGGAATGCCGCGCCGCTACTGGCAATATCCTCCAGAATTTCAGGTGCTGAACGTGCTCTCGACTGCGGGCTCGACCATTCTGGCCGTCGGATACGTTCTGCCCATGGTCTATTTCCTGTGGTCCATGCGTTACGGAAAAATCGCCAACGACAACCCCTGGGGAGCGGCTGGCCTGGAGTGGAAGACTTCTTCCCCTCCGCCCACTTTTAATTTTGATGAAGCGCCCGAAGTAACCTGGGAAGCTTACAACTACGAAGAGATCCCCGCCCCCGCGGAGGTGCCCGTTGAGCGATAGCCCAATCGCCGTCGAGCAGCACGGCCCGGAACTGCTGCACCACTTCGTGGACGCCGAGCAGCAGCGTGATGCGGCCACTCTCGGCATGTGGCTATTCCTGGCCACCGAGATCATGTTCTTCGGCGGCATGTTTTGCGCCTACCTCATCTATCGTTACTGGTACTACAACGAATTCGCCGCCGGCAGCCGCAGCATTAACATCTGGCTGGGCACCATCAACACCGCAGTGCTGATTTGCAGTAGCTTGACGGTAGCGCTGGGCGTGCGCGCGGCGCAGATGGGAAAGCGCAAATTATTGGTCATTCTTCTGTTGATTACGATTGTTTTTGGGCTGGCATTCCTGGGCATCAAAGGCGTCGAATGGTACCAGAAATTTGAGGAGCATCACGTCCCAGGTCACTCCTTCAACGCGGACGATCTGGTAAGAGAGTACCCTCAGATTCACATCGACCCACAGCACGAGCAGATTTATTTCTCGCTGTACTTCGCGATGACCGGTCTGCACGCCCTGCACATGATCATCGGCGTCGGGATCTTTATTTTCCTGACCTACTACGCCTGGAAAGGACGTTACACGCCGAAATATTACACGCCCGTAGAAATCGGCGGCTTGTACTGGCATTTTGTGGACATTGTCTGGATTTATCTTTTCCCCCTGCTGTATTTAATCGATCGCAAGCCGCTGAGGTGATTCACCATGTCTGAACACATAATGTCGAGCAAGCTCTACTACACCATCTGGATCGCGCTGCTGTGTTTGACCGTGATCACAGCCGCTGTCTCTTTCGTCGACCTGGGACGATTCAACACCGTCATAGCTCTCGTGATCGCCACTGTCAAAGCTCTCCTCGTGGTTCTCTTCTTCATGCACGTCAAATACACCAGTGAGAAATTGACCAAGATTGTCATTGCGTCCGCGATTTTCTGGCTCTTTCTTTTGCTGGCGCTCAGCATGGCCGACTACGGCACGCGTTTGTTAAGTTAGATCTGCGCTTGCTCTGCGCTACGGGCTCGACTTGAGATATACTCCGCTGTCGATACAATTGTTTCACTAGAGCGTGTCTCATTAATCGCGTTTGAATCGGTCGTTGGGGAGGCAAGTCTTCCTAGGCTGCTCAACAAATGCTCGATTCGTATCAGGGCATCGCTTCAGCGATGCCGTAACTGTTGCATAACCACTAGCGCCTTCAGGCGCTGCCGGTCGCGCTCTCAGGCCCGGGAAAACGTTGGGCTTTAGTCCCTGAGAGCCCCGAGCGAGGTAGTCTATGGCCTTCTGCAACTCCTGCGGAGCGACTCTGCAACCGGGCGCAAAGTTCTGTCCTAAGTGCGGTACTACGGTACCCCTGCCCGCCGCTATCCCGCCGACCGTCCCCTCGATCCAGGCTGCGCCCCCCCGGGGAAGCAGCGGCGCGCTCAAGGTCATCCTGATCGTCGTAGCCGTCATCATCGCGCTCGGAATTTTGGGAATCGGTACACTGGTATTCGTAGTCCGCCGGGTTGCTCACAACAGCCACATCCAAAACAAAAACGGCAACGTTCGCGTCGAAACTCCCTTCGGCACGGTCCAGAGCACAAATAACCCCAATGAAGCCTCCCGCAACCTCGGAATCGACCCATATCCCGGAGCGCGCGTGCTCAAGGGCAATACCGCCACCATTGGAGGAATGCACACCGTCGAAGCGGAATTCGAGACCGACGATTCCGCAGAAAAGGTCATGGCCTTCTACTCCTCCAAACTCCCCAACGCCAATACCACCACCAAGGATCAAAATCAGTACACCATCGTGTCCACCGATAACAATAATCTGATCACGATCAAGATCGAACCAGAAGACACCAAGACCCGGATTAAGATTGCCAGTGTTACTGGCAAGAATATGATCGGCGGCAATTCCTCAAACTAGGGTCTCCAGCTTTCATGCAAAACTTCGCCGAACTCGCCCGCGCTGCCAAATCCGCTGTAGTCGATGCCAGCAAACTTGCCTCCGCTCTGACCCGCCACGTGCGTGGTGAAGTACGTTTCGACAACGGGAGCCGCGCCCTCTACGCCACCGACGGCTCCAACTACCGCCAGGTTCCCATCGGCGTAGTTATTCCTCGCGACGCCGACGACGTCATCGCGACTATCTCCCTGGCCCATGAATATGGCGCGCCCATCCTCTGTCGCGGCGGCGGCACGTCGCTCGCTGGACAATGCTGCAATGTCGCCGTAGTTCTCGATTTCAGCAAGTATATGAACAAGATCCTCGAGATCGATCCCGCGCGGCGAATTGCCCGAGTACAGCCCGGAGTCATTCTCGATAATCTGCGCAATGCCGCCGAAAAACATCATCTGACCTTCGGCCCAGATCCGGCAACCCACGACCGCTGCACCCTCGGCGGGATGATTGGGAATAACTCCTGTGGCGCCCACTCCGTGATGGCGGGTAAGACCGATGACAACATCGAAGAACTCGAGATACTCACCTACGATGGCCTGCGCATAAGGGTGGGCCACACTAGTGACGCGGACCTTGAAAAGATCATCGCTGAGGCCGGTCGTCGCGGCGAAATCTATGCCGGGCTACGAAGACTGCGCGACACCTACTCCGATCTCATCAAGCAGCGCTATCCCAATATTCCGCGCCGGGTCTCTGGCTATAACCTGAACAACCTCCTGCCTGAAAGCGGCTTCCACGTGGCCCGCGCGTTGGTCGGATCGGAAGGCACCTGCGTTACCGTGCTCGAAGCCTCGTGCCGCCTGGTCGAAAGTCCGCCTGAACGTGTTCTCCTCCTCGTCGCGTATCCCGACGTTTTTCAATGCGCCGATCGCGTGCCAGAAATAATGGCCCACCACCCCATCGGCCTCGAAGGCATCGACGAGTTGCTCGTCGAATTCACCCGCCGCAAGGGACTGAGCCCAGAAGGTCTCGCCCTGCTGCCTCCAGGCGGTGGCTGGCTCTTCGTCGAGTTCGGCGCGGCCACAGCTAACGAAGCCGAAGCTCAAGCACGCGAACTCATGCGCACCCTTGGCCAAAGCGCGAATCCGCCCAACATGCGCCTGTTCACCGACAAGCGCCAAACCAAGCAAGCCTGGGAAGTCCGTGAATCCGCTCTGGGAGCCACTTCTCACGTGCCCGACGAAGCCCCAGGCTGGGAGGGTTGGGAAGATGCCGCCGTCACTCCCGAAAAGCTCGGCCACTATCTTCGCGATCTCTTCAAAATCATGAAGGGCTACGGCTACCGCAGCGCTCTCTACGGGCATTTCGGCCACGCCTGCGTTCACATGCGCATCAACTTCGATCTGCAATCGAAACCCGGCATCGCCAACTACCGCAGGTTCGTGGAAGAAGCCGCCGACCTCGTCGTCAGCTACGGCGGATCTCTCTCCGGCGAACACGGCGACGGTCAATCCCGCGCCGAATTGTTGCCGAAAATGTTTGGCCCCGAACTGATCCAGGCCTTCCGCGAGTTCAAAGCTCTATGGGATCCAGATTGGAAGATGAATCCGGGGAAAGTAATTGAGCCGTACAAGCTGGATGAGAATCTGCGTCTGGGCGCTGACTACAAACCGTGGGAGCCGCAAACGCACTTCAAGTTTCCCGAAGACCATGGCAGCTTGGCGCACGCCGCATTGCGTTGCGTGGGAGTGGGCAAGTGCCGCCACGACGAAGGCGGCGTCATGTGTCCCAGCTTCCGCGCCACTCGCGAAGAAGAGCACTCGACCAGAGGCCGAGCCCACCTGCTCTGGGAAATGACCAAGGGCGATGTAATTCAGGACGGATGGCGCGACCAGCACGTTAAAGACTCGCTCGATTTGTGCCTCGCCTGCAAAGGCTGCAAGAGCGACTGCCCTGTCGGTGTCGACGTTGCCACGTACAAATCCGAGTTCCTCTCGCACTACTATGAAGGCCGTCGCCGTCCGCGCAGCGCCTACGCCTTCGGCAACATTGACATCTGGGCTCAACTCGCCTCGCACGCGCCGGGGCTGATTAATCTGACCACGCAACTCCCGTTCCTGCGCGATATCGCTAAAGTGGTAGCAGGTATTCCGCAGGAGCGCAGCATCCCAGCCTTCGCCCCGCGAACATTTCGTCAGTGGTTTCGTCGTCGACAGCCGCGAACTGCAGAGGCTACATCCGTACTTCTCTGGCCCGACACATTCAATAATTATTTTCTTCCTGACACCGCTAAAGCCGCAGTGGAAGTCCTCGAATCCGCGGGCTTCAGTGTGACCCTGCCTAATGCCAATCTCTGTTGCGGCCGTCCGCTCTACGACTGGGGCATGTTAGATCGCGCCAAGCATCTTCTGCTTCAGATTCTGGACGCCCTCGAAGCCGAAATCGATCAGGGAATCCCGATGGTCGTTTTGGAGCCGAGCTGTGCCACGGTGTTTCGCGACGAACTCCTCAATCTGTTTCCCAAAGACGAGCGGGCCCACCGCCTCGCTCACCAGACGTTTCTACTGAGCGAGTTTCTGGAGAAAAAGGCGAAGCACTTTCAATTGCCGAAATTGGCGCGCAAAGCTTTGGTCCACGGACATTGTCACCACAAATCGGTGATGAGAATGACCGACGAAGAAGCCGTCCTGCGAAAAATGGAAATCGATTTTCAATCTCCCGCGCCCGGTTGCTGCGGCATGGCAGGAGCCTTCGGCTTTGAATCCGATAAATACGAAGTCTCAGTTGCGATCGGCGAACTGGAACTTCTGCCCGCGGTTCGAAAAGCATCGCCTGAGTGTCTGATCATCGCCGACGGCTTCAGTTGTCGCGAGCAGATCGCGCAATGTACAAATCGCCGCGCCCTCCATCTGGCAGAAGTTATTCAAATGGCGGCGAGGGGCGGATCGTCGGGGCTCGATGCACTCTATCCCGAACGCCGCCAAACCGAAAGACATCAACTCCAATTACAACGTTCCATGCAGCGCGCAGGCCTGGGCTTGGCCGGAGTCGCCGTCGGCGCAGTCGCATTATGGGCGCTCGGTCGACGCGGTCGCTGACCACGACAGCTTCTAATGGAGGCCGGGCGTCCCGCCCGGCGAGACGCCCGTCCTCCATCCGCGCTAAGCCATTATTAGCCAATCTCTTGCCAGGATGCCTCGCCAGACTGCCCCGATTCTGGGAGAATATCAACAGCTATAAAGACTCGTTCAGCCCACGTCCATTTACGCGCAGGTTCAAACCATGACCAGGGATAATGAATCACTGACCATCGCCGACCCCGCGGGGCAGACCAAAATATCTCCCGCGATTGAAGCCTCCCTCCACGGCTCTGTTCTGGTGCTGATTCAATTCGACGTCTGCGAAGAGATCCGTCTCGACCAGTTACGCGGCATCTTCGGAGCCCGCACCCTGGAACAGCCTACCCTGAAACATCCAGCCCCGGGGTATGTCCGCTACCAGCGGCCCCCGGTGGTCGAACCCATTGATCCTTTGATTCTCGAGAGTGGCGAACGCCTAGAAGCTCAAATCAAGTTTTACGATTACGGTGTGGTGAGCGTGGTCCTTGAACTGCCATTTTCAGGCGACTGGGACACCATGGTCCGCCTGGGCAGCCGTTGGGTGTGGGATGTCGATTTCGCCGGCCACGCCTCGCGCATCGCCCGCCAGAAACTAGCGGGTGCCGCTCCCGCACTGGTTAAACCGTATGCGGATTGGCTAAGCGAGGACTACTTCATTTTTCATTTGCGCGAAATCAGCGGTTCTCCTTCCGCCAACGAACTGGTTACTTCGCATGGCGCGCGCATATCGCAGATCGTTCGCGGAGAAACCGCGCAACTCTCCGAAGGCGAACAAAACGAAATTATGCAGTCGCGAATCTCGTACTATCCCAATGATCTGACCGTGATCGGTTGGAACGCGGCCTTTCTGTACGACAGCGCGACCGGCGCGGAAACCGCCATCCAGCTCTTGGAGTATGCCAATTCCCAGCTGCTTGAGTTCCGCCATTACGACGAATTTCTCACCCGCGAACTGGAGAGCGTCTACGCGTCTTTCGACGAAGGCACGGGAATGCTGGCCCGCTGGCGCCTGGCCCGCGCCGCCACCAAGCTGCACACCGTCTTGCTCGACGTGAACGAGCTCACCGAGCACGCCGACAATGCCATAAAATTTCTCAGCGACATGTTTTCCGCCCGCCTGTACAAGCTTGCAGCCTCCAAGGTCGGCGTGCCTGACTACAAGGATCTGGTCACACAAAAGGTCCAAACCGCCGAAGAACTCTATCGCTTCATGGTCGACCAGTTCAATCAGAGCCGTGCCTTCGTGCTCGAACTCATGGTCGTAATCATTCTGATTATTGAACTGGTCTATTTCTTTCGCGGAAAACCGATTTAGGAGAACGAATGCGCGGTCTAGAAGGGAAACGTGTGCTCATCACCGGCGGCGCCAGCGGAATCGGCGCCGCCACCGCAGCCCGCTTCCTCGAAGAACGTTCAGCCGTCTGCGTGCTCGACCGCGATGCCCAAGGCCGCGAGCAAATCCGAAAGCAGTTACCCGATCTGGCCGGAACCCTCGACGCCGATGTGTCCAACCTCAAGCAAGTGCAATCCGCCTTCGACGATGCAGTTCGCATCATGGGCGGCGTCGATGTGTTGATCAATAATGCCGGCATCAGTATTCGCCACGATTTTCTCAAAATCACTCCCGAGGAATGGGACAAAATTATCGCCGTGAACCTGACCGGAGTGTTCTACATGGCCCAAACCGCTGCCCGTCACATGTGGGAACGCGGTGGCGGCGTCATTCTGCAAACTGCCTCCACCAACGGAATCGTAGGCCAACCCTACTACGCCGACTACAATGCGACCAAGGCGGGAGTGATTGAACTAACCCGAACCATGGCTCTGGAACTCGCACCCAAAATAAGAGTTTGCGCCGTCGCCCCAGGCTACGTGCTCACCCCTATGCAACGCGCCGAATACACCGATGCGATGCTCGACGAAGTGAATCGCAAGATTCCCCTCCGCCGGCACGCCAAGCCCGAAGAGATCGCAGCAATATTTGCATTCCTGGCATCGGACGACGCAGCCTACATCACCGGCCACGTATACACGATCGACGGCGCCGAAACCGCCGGCGGCCTGGCCAGCCGATAATTTCGTCCCAGCATTGGGTTGGCATCCAATTTGCCGGTTGGAAGGACCTAGCTGGTGCGGCGGCCCCTGTCCCACAATGGGAGGTTTACTGTTTAGTACCGGGTATACCCCCCTCCCCCCTCGATCTTTTAGAATGATGAGGTTAGGGCCACACCACCCTCAAAATCTTTGAGGAATAAGGACTTATACGTAAAATATTCCGGGATAAGGAGTTAGCTGCCCCCAGGTTCCAAAATAGTCGCGAGGGCCGCGGCGGAAAATTTGAAGTCAACATTGTCAAGGATCTGTCATTATCTTGCGGATAATGTTGTTTCATTGAGGTTATCCAACCTGAGGGAGATGGTCAAGCAGAAAACGGGCCTACGGATCGAGTTCCAGGTCGAAAATCTCGCTCTTGTGAAATGCCCCGCAGTCACGGTCCGAAAACGTAGGCGGCGCCGGGCAGGTTGATGTTCCCGCGAAAACTCCCAACCACGACAGTCGTACCGCTGAGCGAAACCGAGTTCCCGAAGTTGTCGTATTTTTCCCCGTCCGAAGCGGCCAACCGGGCGTCGAACGTGGAGGTCGTCGTCCACCCATCCGTAGGCTTAATGAACACATAGGCTTCCCCCTGAGCGTTATCGGCGACGGTGCCGCTCGGATTGCCAGCCACGAGTGTGTTGCCGCGAAGCGCCACGGAGGAGCCTAATGTACTGATTGAATCGGTGGTGTTAGCGGTAAGTTTTGCGGTCTCAGTCATATTCACCCAGCCGCCCGCGGGCTTAACGAAGACATAGGCCGCACCTAAATTGCCGTTATTATCCGCGGTGTAGGGTGACCCAACGGCTACGGTATCGCTGCTCAGGGAGACGGAGAAGCCGAACCCATCGCGTTGAGTCGAATCGGAGTTCGTTAGCTTGGCCGTTTGCTTCTGGATACGCCCGCCGTCTGGCAGGCGTCCCCAGCCCGCTTTCGGCTTGACGTACAAATACGCCACGTCGCTTTCATTATTGGAGTCAGCAGCCCCGATTACTACTACGTCGCCGTCGGTAGTGATCGAGGAGAAGGTGTCCTTAGTACCGTCCGTCGTGACCAGCAGAGAGTCGTACATGTAAGTTGACCTCCACCCAGTCTTCGGCTTGATGTAGACGAGAGCTCCGTCGCCGCCTCCGCAAACTGCGGTGTCGCCACTCACCGCGACAAGGCCCAAGCACGCCAGCTTGGCGGTTTCGTGACGCGTTTTCCAGCCGTGCGCGGGCTTGACAAAAACATACCCGCCGCCCGTTCCGAACGCGAGGTCTCCGTTCCCGACGAATATGGTGTCGCCGTCGATAGCGACTGACCCGCCGAACTGGTAGCCAGGCTTCCCGTCCGAAGCCGTCAGCTTGGCTACCTGGGTCATGTTCGTCCAGCCGCTCTTGGGCTTGACAAACGCGTATGCGGCGCCTTGGAGCTGATTGTTGCCGATTGTGGCTCCGGGCGCCCCTACCACTACCGTGTCTTCGTCAATCGCCACCGACCATCCAAGGCCGTCGGTCTTCGTGCCGTCCGACGCACTTAGCTCGGCCAATTCTTGCCAAGTCATGTCTTGGCGCAATACGCGTAGGATGCTCGTCTGAGCAGCCGCTGGCAGATCCGACCAGCTCTTCACCTGCTTGGGCTCTGACGCGGGCGCGCTCACAGCCATCGCAAGAAGAATCAATCCATATGTTTTGCGCATTCAAGTCCTCCCAAAATTCGGGCTTCGTGGGAAACCACTTCTCCCACGCTCTCAGAAAGCCCTGATGTTAAACACCACCGCGCTGGGGCTAATCGTGCTTGCCGTCGGATTGCAGACCTCCAGCGTAACTGAGCTTGTCGCGTTTACGTAAGCGTCAACGGCTAAGCCTTTGTAGCTGCTGAGCGAGGACTGTGGGGTAAGGATCAGGGTATTATTCGTCGTCACGTTAGCAATCGCCCCACTTAAGCTGGCACAAGTACTTGCACTGACCGATGTCGGCCCCGTGATTGTGGTGCTACCAAGCGAAAGGCCAAAACTTGCGGGTCCGCCCGGATCTGCGATTGTGAGTGTGCGGGACGCCGTCGGAGTCGTAGGCGTGATGGAAAACATATTGGTTGGGGTCTGGGCACCTTGCGACAACACCAGCGGAACGGTAAAGCTCTTTGAGGTCAAATTCAACTGCTCCAGCCAGTGACTCCCGTCAGGCACGTGGTGGATGTAATTCGAGATTGTGTCTGCGCAGCGAAGCGCAAGCCCGTGGCTCGTGCCGGTACCGTCGCCGGAGACAGCGCAGTCGGCGTCCTGAGCGGCGGGCCTAAAACCGGAAGTAGAGAACAGGTTCACACCCTGGTTGGAATCGTCCAGAGTAATCAAATCTTGCTGCACGTTCAGCCCGGTGCCTTCAAAAATGATGCGCCCCATGGGGCTAGTTGGGCTGAATGTTCCACCGAAGTTTCCGTTCTGTAGAACCATGGGCCCGCTATTGGTTCTGCTGATGCCAACGGGCTCCGATGCCAGGCAGGATATCCACATCGGACTGCCGATGACTGGCGCGCCGCTACAATCCTGCGCGTACACCGTCGGCACGCCTCCGGGCCCGGGGTAACTTGAGATCATGGGAGTTCCGCCGTAGGGAAGCAGGTCGGTGTACAAACGTGCGACGTACTGCCAGCCCTCGTTCTCGTGCTGGGCGGTCAATACGAAGGATCCAGGCCAGTAGGCTAAGGCGTCGTTCCACAGCGGGGACGGCGGCTCATGAACATTATATTGCATCGTATTGGTGGCTAAAGTGTCGGAAAAAGAGCAAACGGTGTTTGAACAACTCCCAGGGATGGCTGTTGCGATAGACCCGTCGTTGCCCGAGCCACCCGGCAGGTCTCCCGACGGGACGACCCCTGCTGAAATGGCTTGTTTGATACGCAGGACATCGTAGGTAACCGTGCCGCAGCTTCCCACTTGGCACATCTGCGGCCAATAAATAGTCCCGCCAGTGACGGTACCATCCGTTTCCCCAGCTCCCGCCAGTAATGGAACGGTTATGCCGTTCGGACCCTGCGTCGTGCTGTGTCCAACGACCCAGTAGGAATAGAAGACGAGGTTGTTCCCGCAGTTAGGAGCGCAGCTATAGAACTGCGGAAAACTGCCAGCTCCCGCAGCCGGTTTCATTTGCGCCGCTCCAATAAAACGTCATTCAACGCTCTTCGAAATACTTCCGAACATCCAAGAGGGTCGCGAATCAGTATAGGTGACTTTTGTTCATCCCATACGAACATGTTTTCAGCGGAACCGCTGTTCTAACGGGCTAGATGGCCTGGTCCTCTCAAGGCTGGCCCACGCTTCCGAACGGAGACCCTCCCACCAACGGTGCTGCCGAGCTTTGCTCAGCTTGGACCCTTCGACTTGGCTCTCAGAGCAGGCGGCAGGGGCGCCCGCCCCACACGAGGCCGTCCGGACACAAGCATAGGCAGACACGAGCCGCGGCAAGAAGCGACGGCGGTTCCTACTGGCGGGGAGTTGACGCTCCGGCGGCCAGGTCGCGCAACACGCCGAGAAAGCCGGCGGCCGCGCGCTCGTCGGAGAGCGCTTCCAGATCGATAGTGGCGGCCAGATGCGGGGACTCTGGCCGAAAACGCACACTCAGCAGGTTGTGGCCGCGAGAGGTCATTAGAGTGTTAATCACGGGGGGGAGTTCCTGCTTCCACTGGGTGCAGGTGGTAAGTACAACGGGGCCGGGGCGGACGAGGGTCCAGCTGCGGGATTTCCGGATTAACTTGTTGTCGCTGTGCGTGAGCCACCGATGCCGAAGCACTTCTAAACGAACCCCCGGCGCGCAGTCCAGATCGGCCTCGAAGGTGAGCGTTTCACGCTGCTTGTGCCAGGCGCTCAGCAACCATTGTACGGGCAACGGACGAGGTGTCAGGCGGATAGTTACGCGCGCGTTCTCGAACCAGCGAGTGGCGAATCGCAGGCGGGCCTGCAAGCGCGAGGCCCCTACCCAGCGGGCCTGGATCACTTGGCCGCGATGCGAACAGGCAGCTTCCACCCAGCGCAAGGCCTTGGTCCCTCGCCGGTGGTTGTAAGTGGCCAGGCAGAAATACCACAGCCCAACCAAAACAAGCCCACCAGCCGCGTCGATCAGGAGGAGGCGCCCCACAACAACCTCTGATGCGAATGGTACGTCTTAGGGTGCAAAAGCGGCAACCGTTTTCGGGAATATTTTTGATAGCGCGTAAACCTCGCAGTGCCATCAAGAAGGGCGGAATCTATCAAGCGCTGCGGCTACAATGGCCGGGTGAAATTAGTGCTGCGAGAGTTTCGGAGCGAGGATTTCAACAGCCTATGGCGGATCGATCAGGCATGCTTCGCGCCAGGAATTGCATATTCCCGGCTGGAACTGGCAGCCTACATTCGGTTGCGGGGAGCTTTTACCGTTGTGGCAGAGTCAATCGCTGGCGCCGACGAGAGGCATGGAGATGATGCGCGACCGATCACCGAATGGGCCCCCAGGATTCTGGGCTTCATAGTTGCGCGGGCGACAAGGCGGGGAGTCGGCCATATCCTCACCATTGATGTGCCGCCTGCCAGCCGGCGTTCTGGCGTAGGTTCAAAGCTGCTGACAGCCGCCGAAGATCGTTTGCGGGCCGCACCGTGCCATAGCGTGGTGTTGGAGACCGCGGTGGACAATTCCGCAGCGCTGGCTTTCTACAAGCGGTACCAGTACAGCGTGGTCAAGACGATTCCCCGATACTATTCGAATGGGGTGGACGCGTTTTTGCTGGAGAAAGCATTGCTTTCCCCCTCTCGGGGCAGGTAAGTTGCTGGGATGAAAGTTGCTATCCAAGGGGAAGCGGGTTCGTTCAGCCATGAAGCGGCCAAGCGCATGCTTCCGGGCTGCACTATTGTGCCCTGCGCCCGCTCGGCGGAAGTCTTCGACCGCCTGGAACACGGTTCGGTAAATGCCGCGGTGATTCCCATCGAGAATTCGCTGGCGGGCTCGGTGGCCGAGCACTTCGATTTGTTGTTGGCACGGAATGTGTCCATTCAGCGGGAGTATCGTTTGCGCATTGTGCACAACTTAATCGCGGCGCCGGGAGTGAAGATGGGCGAAATCCACAGAGTCTATTCGCACCCGGTGGCGCTCGATCAGTGCCGCGATTTTCTCCGCAAGCACCCGAACCTCGAGGCTACACCCTTCTATGACACAGCGGGCAGCGTGAAACATGTAATCGAGAGCGGGTTGCGGGATGCGGCTGGGATCGCCGGGCGGCACGCCGCCAACGTATACAAAGGCCGGATACTGGCGGCTGGCATTGAGGACGACAAGCGGAACTTCACTCGATTTTTCTTAATTCGCAAGGGACGCCGTATGGTTCCCGGCGCCAATAAGACTTCGATTGCGTTCCGCGTGAAGAATGTGCCCGGGGCGCTATTCAAGGCACTGAGCGTATTTGCCTTGCGCGACATCAGTCTGAGCAAGATCGAATCCCGGCCCATGCGAGGGCGGCCGTGGGAATACGTTTTCTATGCCGATTTGCTTTGTGGAGATAACAAAGTCGCCCGCAATGCGCTGCGGCATCTGGCGGAGAGCGCGAGCCCAGTGAAAGTACTGGGAGTGTATCTGGCGGCGTGATGAGTCCGGCATCTTCTACAAAGCGTTGGTTGATCATCGTTTGCATCACCTCGTTTAACGTCACAGAGATTGGTGAGACAGAGCACAGCAACAGTCGGGTCTTCCCGGTTATCCTTTTCTCGTAGAATCCAATTGTGATGTCGGAAAGGAAGAACTTATGCGTCTCATGAAAGTTGCGGCGGTTGTGGCGATTTGTGTTCTGGGATTGAGCCTGCTGGCCAGCGCGTCCGAAAACAAGTTTGGCGTCGCAGACAGCCAGAGAATTACCTTCACTGAACCGATCCGAGTGGGTGCGGTTTTGCTGCCCAGCGGCGATTATCAGGTGCTGCATCAAATGGACGGAAGTCAGCACGTCATGCTTTTCAAGCAACTGAATAGCAAGCGGCCGACGGAGGCCCGTGTGCAATGCCAGTTGGTTCCACTGCAGAAAAAGGCGGGGCGTACCGAGACGATCTTTGTGCTCAATGCCGCCAACGAGCGGGTGCTGCACGGCCTAATTTTTAAAGGTGATTCAGCGCAGCACGTATTCTGAGCCTGCATTCATCAGGATGAAAAAGGCCGTCTGATTCGGGCCATGAAAGCCGCGCTAGGCGTGCGCCCAGGCAGCCGGCACGGTTACCGGGCTCTTCAGGCACGGCGGGGCCTGTGTGTTTTCGAGGAAGCGTTGCGAGCGGGCGTGGGGTTAGGGGGTGCAAACGTCCCGTGCACCATTGGTTTAGTGCAAACCATCCAGAGAAGGTTTAGAATTCAGCAGCTCACAGAAATCATTTCCGAAGGGGCGGTTGCATCCTCTGGGGCATTCGCCTCATCAAACTTGAGCATATTACACTCAAGGTGAAATCATGGCACAGTCTTCGCGCTCTCCTAAAGAAGTGAAAGACGTCAAGGAAGTCAAAGAAGTCAAAGAAGTCAAAGAAAACACAAGCAATAACGGGCCCGACGAGCGGGCGCTTCCGATTCTCCCCGTAAGGGACACGGTATTGTTCCCGCACGCCGTGTTGCCACTAACGGTGGGCCGGGAAAGCTCTGTCCAGTTGATCAATTCGCTGGGCGAAGACAAGACCATCGTGGTAGTGGCGCAGCGCGAAGCGCGCGTCGACACCCCGCAGCCGACGGACCTCTATACGGTGGGAACCCTGGCGGTGGTGCACAAAGTGGTCAAAATGCCCAACCAGAGCCTGTTTGTCTTCGCCGAGGGCCTGGAGCGGGTCAGGTTGGTGGAGTTTGCCCAACTGGCTCCATTTATGCGGGCCCGAGTGGACTCGGTCCCCGAAGCCATTCCGCCCACGAGTTCGGAAGTCGAAGCTCTGCAGCGCAACGTTCTGACCCTGTTTCAGCAGATTGTAGCTGGCTCTCCGACGTTGTCCGACGAACTTTCCACCGTAGCCATGAATATTGAAGAGCCAGGGCGGCTGGTGGATTTCATTGCCTCCTCGTTGCCTTCTCTTTCCACTGCGGACAAGCAGGACACGCTGGAGACCACGGACGTTCGAGTGCGACTGGAGAAGATCAATCAGCACCTGGCCAAGGAACTCGAAGTCCAGCAACTGCGCAACAAGATTCAGTCGGAAGTGCAGGATCGGGTGCAGCAAACCCAGCGCGAATATTATTTGCGCGAGCAGATGAAGGCCATCCAGAAAGAACTGGGGGAGCAGGACGAAGGCGCGCGGGACACCGAAGAACTGCGGCAGAAGATCGAAGCGGCGGGAATGCCCGATGAAGTCAAGAAAGAGGCGTTGAAAGAGTTGGGACGGCTCTCGCGCATGTCCCCCATGGCCGCGGATTATTCGGTTACCCGTAACTACATCGAATGGTTGGCGGTTTTGCCATGGGCGAAAACATCTGGCGGCGACGTCGATATTATCAAAGCCAAAGAAGTTCTCGACACCGATCACTATGACCTGAAAAAGGTGAAGGATCGTATTCTTGATTATCTTTCCGTGCGTCGTCTGAAACCGGGTATGAAGGGACCGATTCTTTGCTTTGTCGGCCCTCCAGGCGTGGGGAAAACTTCGTTGGGAAAATCCATCGCGCGAGCCATGGGACGGAAATTCGTGCGCGTTTCTCTGGGCGGAGTTCATGACGAAGCTGAGATTCGCGGTCACCGTCGTACTTACATTGGGGCTCTGCCCGGACAAATCATCCAGGGCATTCGCCGTGCCGAAACCAAGGATCCGGTTTTCATGCTGGATGAGATCGACAAAGTAGGCCGCGATTTCCGCGGCGATCCCGGCTCAGCTCTGCTGGAGGCGCTGGATCCGGAGCAGAACTCCACCTTCCGCGACAACTATCTGGATGTGCCGTTCGATCTTTCGAAAGTACTCTTCATTACCACGGCGAACATGCTCGATCCGGTCGCCGAGCCGTTGCGCGATCGCATGGAGATCATTGAACTCCAGGGCTATACCGAGGAAGAGAAAGTACACATCGCGTTTCAATACCTGATTCCGCGACAGATTGAGGAGAACGGCATCACGCCGGAGCAGATTGAATTTCCGGAAGAAGCGGTCAGCAATATTATCCGCCACTACACGCGCGAAGCCGGCGTGCGTAATCTCGAACGGAACATCGGTACCGTCTGCCGCAAGCAGGCCCGCCGTCTGGCGGAAGGCAAAACCGAAAAGCTGGTGGTCACTCCGGCGATCATCCAGGAATTTCTGGGCGGCATCAAGGTTCGCAGCGAAGGGGAAATCGCGGAACGCACCAAGCGTGCTGGCGTAGTGGTTGGACTAGCGTGGACTCCCTCGGGCGGCGATATTCTCTTCATCGAAGCCAATACCATGAAGGGCAAAGGTGGATTCACTATGACCGGGCAGATCGGTCAGGTAATGCAGGAATCCATGCAAGCAGCTCTGACCTGGGTGCGATCCAACGCCGAGCAACTAGGAATCGCCGAGACGTTCTTCGCGGAACACGATATTCACATTCACGTGCCCGCGGGAGCGATTCCAAAGGATGGCCCATCCGCTGGCGTGACCATGGCGACAGCGCTAGTTTCACTTTTGACCGGGCATCCGGTGCGTCCGCTCACAGCCATGACCGGCGAAATCACGCTTAGCGGAAATGTGCTTCCCATCGGAGGAGTTAAAGAGAAAGTCTTGGCGGCCAAGCGGGCTGGGGTTCACGACATCATCCTGCCCGCGGAAAACAAGATGAATGTGGAAGAAGACTTGACCCCCGAGCAACTCGAAAATCTGAGCATCCACTATGTCAAGACGATCAGCGAGGTTCTCGAACTCGCCCTTCCTTCGTCGCCACGCCAGGAGAAACAGGACGCGGAAGAACGGGAGAAAGTGCTCAGCGAGCAGCCGGTGGGCTAAAAAGCAAACAGGTTGTTAGATGAGATGCCAGCTTTCGGAAACGGGGGCTGGCATATTCTCTTTGGGATAAAGTACTTGAGTACAGCCTCCACGGGGTGGAACTTATTGGGCCGGGAAGTGTTAATACTTAAAGCAATGCGGTGTATTAGCGACCGCAGCGAGGAACATAAAACTAATGAAGACGCATAAAGCCTTGGTAGTTGGAATTGTTCTGGCGGGGATATTGCTGATATTACAGGCACCGCTCAGAATGGTGGCACAAGGACCACCTCCGGAGGATCAAGGACCTCCGCAACAGCAAGGTCCGGGGCAAGATCCTCCAGGCCGGGTAGCGCGACTCAGTTTTTCGGATGGATCTGTTTCCTTTCAGCCGGGCGGCGAAGGCGATTGGGTGCAGGCCGTCGCCAATCGTCCGCTGACCACCGGCGACAACATATGGGCTGACAAGGATTCGCGAGCCGAACTGCAGACCGGCTCGACCGCGATTCGCCTCGATTCGGAAACCAGTGTCACCTTCCTTGATCTCGGCGACCACACGACCCAGCTAAAACTGTCCCAAGGTTCGATCATCGTGCGAGTCCGGCACCTCGATGACGACGATCACTTCGAAATAGATACCCCCAATCTGGCTTTCCAGGTTCAACGCA
Source organism: uncultured Acidobacteriota bacterium (assembly GCA_963696635.1). Taxonomy (GTDB): domain Bacteria; phylum Acidobacteriota; class Terriglobia; order Terriglobales; family Acidobacteriaceae; genus JABDBE01. The sequence goes on along the minus strand of CAVOKX010000006.1, from coordinate 1,960,447 downwards.
CTGGCGAATATCGCATCGACGTGAGCGCGGATGGAAACGAAACCGATGCCACGGTTTGGCATGGCCGCGGGGAAGCCACCGGCGGCGGAGCGTCCTACGACGTTGTAGCGGGCCAACGAGCGCGCTTCACCGGCAGCGATCAGTTGGATCACGAGATCGACCAGATTCCCAATCACGACGATTTTGACAACTTCGCATTTCAGCGCGATGATCGCGACGACCACGCGGAGTCATCTAATTACGTCTCACCCGATATGACGGGTGCTTCCGACTTGGACGAATACGGCCACTGGCGCTACGTAGCTGACTACGGTCCAGTGTGGGCGCCGGCTGATGTTGGTCCAGGATGGGCTCCGTATCGAAACGGGCACTGGGTTTGGGTAGCGCCGTGGGGCTGGACTTGGGTGGAGGATGAGCCTTGGGGATTCGCTCCCTTTCACTATGGACGCTGGGCATTTGTGGAAAGTTCATGGTGTTGGGTGCCAGGACCGGTTTACGCACGCCCGGTGTATGCCCCGGCGCTAGTCGCGTTCGTCGGTGGAGGTGGTTTCGGCGCCGGTGTGGCCTGGTTCCCGCTGGCGCCGCGGGAAGTGTATGTGCCTTGGTATCGGACGAGCCCGGGTTACGTGAACAATGTAAACGTCACCAACACCCGGGTTTCCGTAACTCAGGTGACCAACGTGTATAACACCACGATCATCAACAACAACGCGACGAGCGTCACGCGAATTACTTACGCCAATCAACACGTGAACAACGCGGTGACGGCGGTTTCCCATGAGACATTCGTGAACGCGCGTCCAGTCAGGGCAGGACTGGTTAGGGTGGACCAAAGGGGGATCGAGAATGCTCCCGTGGTGCACAACATTCCCGTGCAACCGGCGCGTGCCAGTGTGATGGGAGCGGGTCGGCCCGCAACCTTTAAACCGCCTGCCACGGTAGTGAACCGGCAGGTGGTCGCGGTCAAACAGCCGCCGGCTCCGCGCGCTTCTTTCGCGCAGCGGCAGCCTGCGCCGCCGAACGTCCGCACCGAAACCCCAGGGCAACCGCAAACCGCAGCTCGCGCCGCGAATGAGCCGCCAAGGCCGGGACAGCCGGCGTCACGGCCGCAGCCGCCCCCGTCCAGCCAGCCACATCCGGAGGCTCCGCCTAATGCAGCCAACGAGCACCCGGCCGGACCAGCGAACGTGCCGCGTCCGGGAGGGACGCAACCTCCGCAGCCAGCGCGTCCAGCCGAACCGGCGGTGCCAGCGGCACGCGCGGTGCCGCATCCGCCCGCAGGGGAGAGTGGACATCCGCTGGTCAGGCAAGCTCCGCCAGTGCAGGAGAATCCTCAGCACCAGCAGAACGAGCAAACTAAATTCAACAACTGGCAGCAGCAGCGTCAGAGTTCCGCACCGCGGCCTCCAGCGCCGCGCGAGGCCCCGGCGCGTTCACAGCCCTCTGGGCACGAAGAGAAACCTCATAAGTAATGAAGTCTGATTATTCGGGCTACGGGATCCGCCAGTTCTCGCAAGGGAACTGGCGTTTTCTGTCCTCAAGAATCCGCGGGCGGGGCGGCCGGGTTAAACTACTGCAGGTCCCGCTGAGTCAGGGCGACCGAGATTTCATGCAGGTTCAAATCTTATTTTTCGGCATGCTGAAGGATCTGACGGGGCGAGACCGCGATCTTCTCACCTTGCCGGAACATGCCACCTTGGGCGACGTTGTTATTCATTACGAGGAGCTCACTCCTCGGCTGAGGGACCTTGCCGCTTCGATTGCGATTTCCGTCAATCAGGAATTTGCCGGACCGGATTCGCAGCTGAAAGACGGAGACGAGATCGCATTCTTGCCCCCAGTGAGCGGCGGCGCGACGGGCAGTGAGAGCGATATACACGCGCAATCCCGGCACCACTCTTCTATTGTGACGCAAAAAATTAACACCCAGGCGGTGCTCGCCAAGCTCAAGCAACCCGCGGACGGCGCCGCAGTCGTGTTTGAAGGCGTAGTGCGTAACAACACGCGAGGCCGGCGCACTGTTTATCTAAACTACGAAGCTTACGAAGAGATGGCTCTCAAGCAGATGGACGCGCTCGCTGAGCAAGCTTTGCAGCAGTTTCCCATCCGCGATGTTGCCATGGTGCACCGGTTGGGGCGGTTGGAAATTGGCGAGACCAGCGTCTTGATAGTGGTGGCCTCGGCGCACCGTGCGGCCGCCTTTGATGCTTGCCGCTGGCTCATTGACACGCTCAAGCGCACCGTGCCCATCTGGAAAAAGGAATATTTTGAGGATGGCGCGGTTTGGGCCGATGGCGAACCTTTCCCTGAGGGGATTCCCAAGGCCGAAGGCACCCATTCCGGAAGGTCCGCATCTAAGTGAGCAGATTGCCTCTTCACGGCTCCGGCAGAAATTGTTTGCGAATTTTGCGGTTAAAGGCTTTTCTTCAAAATGAGCATGTCCGCGAATTTCGCGAGCAACCACGCGCGAAGACGGCCAAGCATCATTTCGCCCTCCGAATGCGAGCCCTTCTTCTTCTCCTGACAGTCTCGCTCTCCCAGGCGCAGGTACCCAAGCCACCCTGGGCATCGGGCGGCTCTAGCCCGACGAAACCAGCGCCCGCCGAAAGTTCGAAGAGCGACAGCGCAAGTGCGGCGCAGACTCCCGGAACTACGCTCAAAGTTGACGTCAAACTGGTGAACGTGTTCGTCACCGTCACGGATGACAACGGTGCGCCCGTGGCTGGTTTGAAAAAGGATAACTTCACGCTACTCGAAGACGGCAAACCACAGACCATTTCGATATTCGACAAGGAGTCGGCCTTGCCGCTTTCGATTGTGCTCGATATCGATACCAGCCTGAGCACGCGTAAGGACCTGCCCCTCGAGCTGTCCTCGGCGCGCCGCTTCGCCCATGCCATCTTGCGGCCAGTTGATGCGCTTTCGCTTTACGGCTTCAGCGAAGTCGTCAGCGAGGTCGTGCCCTTCACCTCTGATCTCAAGACCATTGACCGTGGCGTTGATCGGGTGCGGATGGGATCGGCTACGGCACTATACGATGCTCTTTACCTCGGAGCCGAGGCTCTGGAAACGCGCAAAGGAAGAAAGGTTCTGGTTGTGATCACCGACGGTGGCGACACCGTGAGCCGCGTCGACTACAAGGAAGCGGTGCGCTCGGCGCAAGAAGCCGAAGCCATCGTCTATAGCATCATTGTGGTCCCGATTGAGGCGAGCGCGGGGCGCGATATCGGCGGCGAGCACGCCTTGATCCAGATCTCCGAAGACACTGGCGGAAAATATTTTTACGCCACCTCACTGCCTGAACTCGACGACGCCTTCCGCAAGATCAGTGATGAACTGCGTACGCAATACTTATTGGCGTACTATCCGTCGCAGCGACTTTCCGATTCCAGCTTCCGCCGCATCGAAGTGAAAGTCGACGGAGCCTCGGGCTCCGCTTTCACCGTGCGGCACCGCACGGGATACTACACCAGCAAATCCAAGTTCTGATGCGATCCTCACCTTACTAATTTCATTTTCAGTAACAATCTACAAAATATAGAATCCGTCACCCGCCTTGGAGTAGTGCGCCGTCTACATAACATCGCACTAAGGTATTGACAGAATTACACATGCCATGACAAAGTGTTTCCCGCAATTGTCTGGACCGTTGATTGCTATGCTGTCGTCTAAGCGTGTCCTCGGGTTTCTGTAAGGCAGGAGTTGACTTCTGTTTGCTGGTGACGGTTTCTATGAACCGACGGTAAACAAAGCAACGGGTGTTTTCCCGCCTGACTCGACCGTGAAATCGATAACTCGACTGTAAATACAGATTCTGAAGCGATATGAAAGGGAGGTGGACGATGTCCCTGCATTTCACCCGCTCCGTCCGTCCCGCCGCAACCTTTGTAAGGTTTGTTCTGGCGATAACTTTTCTGCTGTCTACCACACTTCTGCTGGCACAAACGACTGTCGGCACAGGCAGTATCCAGGGAACAGTGACCGATCCCTCAGGTGCACTCGTCAGTGGCGCCAAGGTGGTCATTACCAATATAGGCACGACTCAAAGTCAGACGATGAGTTCAAACGCTTCCGGTTCCTACGCTTCCCAGGCTCTGAACCCAGGCAGATACAGAGTGCAAGTTTCCGCCAAGGGGTTCAGCACCGTAAGCACGGAATTGACGGTGGAGGTGGGCAACACCGCAACCGATAACGTGAAGCTGCAACTTGGCCAGGAGAGTCAGATCATTGAAGTGCAGGCCAGCACGGTTGCAGTCAACACCGAGCAGGCTGAGGTGCAAGGCGTGCTTAATTCGGAGCAGGTTGCGAACCTGCCGGTGAACGGGCGCAACTTCCTTGACCTTGCCCAACTCGAGCCTGGCGTACAGATTCAGGACGGTCAGAACTTTGACCCAACCAAAGCTGGTTACTCGTCGATCTCATTCGGCGGCCGTTTTGGCCGTACCGCCCGCATCAACGTGGACGGCGTCGATATCAGCGACGAGACGGTGGGCACTACCACCGCTGATATTCCGGCAAGCGCGATTGATGAATTCCAGCTCGGTCAGTCCTCGCTCGATCTTTCCAACGATTTGACTTCCTCGGGAGCGGTCAACGTCACCACCAAGTCAGGCACCAACACCCTGCATGGTGACGCCTTCGGTTTCATCCGCGACCACAGTTTTGCGGCCAATGCGCCGGGCGGCAATGATTACTATTTGCAGCGCGACCAGTTCGGCGGAGACGTGGGCGGAGCCATCATCAAGAACAAGTTGTTTTTCTTCGCCGACGGCGAACGCACTAAGCAGGATGCGTTTGCTGCGGTTGCTTTGGCCGGCACTCCCTTCGCGAGTTCGACTGGCGGCTTCGCCCAGCCTTTCCGCGAAAACAATCTTCTGGGAAAGATTGATTACAACTTCGGCAACGGCGCCAAAGCCTTCTATCGCTACTCCTATTTTTCGAACTCGCTGGATGCTACTTTCGGGCTCGGGTACTCCGTCTACGACAACAAAGATTACACCCGGTCCCACGTCCTCGGCTTGGACTTCAATACCGGCAGCTTCTCGCACAGCTTTCGTTACTCGTACCTGAAGTTCCAGAACCAGATCGTCGATGCAACTCTTACCAACCCCGCCCTCCCATATTGCTGCACCGGTTTGGAGATCAGCACGGGTTCGTTTTTCGTTGGGCCTAACCTACTGGCGCCCCAGAGCACCCCCCAGCAAGACAATCAGATTAAGTACGATGGCAGCAAGGTGCTCCGTTCCCATACGATTCGTTACGGGGTGTCCTACAACCATATCCAAGGCGGCGGCTTCGCTGACTTTTACGGTACCGCGCCGCGGGCGTCTTTCTCTGTCAACACGGCAAACACAGCCTTTGCAGCCGCCGGACCTTTTCCTGGAGGTAGCGCCAATCCTCTGAACTGGCCAGTGCAAAACCTCAGGGTAGGTAACGGCCAGGGATTCAACACCCTGGAACCGGCTCTGGGTTTCCCGGCCGGTGGCCTGGGACCGGATAACCGGATCGGTCTCTACCTCGGCGACACTTGGAAAATTAAGCAGAATTTGACCCTGACGTACGGCTTGCGTTATGACCGCGACACCGGCCGCACCGACAGCGATCTACCCGCTGATCCGACGATCAACGCCGCTTTCCCGGGTATGGGAAATCCGGTCAACCAGCCCAATCTGAACTTCGCACCCCAGGTGGGCATCGCCTGGGACCCGATGAAAAACGGCAAAACCGTGATTCGTGCTGGTGCTGGTCTCTACTACGAGAACGTCATTTACAACAACGTTCTGTTTGATCGGCCGTTGCGGTTGAAGAATGGAGCGTTCAACGCGGTGAGTCTCGCTTGTTCTAACGGCGTCGCGCAGCCCGTTCCGGTAAACACTGGGACCATCGTGCCGTCAGGAATCTGCGGCCTCAACACAAACATTGGCTCGGTTATCCCTCAGATTGAGTCGTTCTGGGACCAGGTGAAGGCCGGGAACCCGACCAATCTTCAGGCCCCCAATCCGAACTATATCGGCAATTTACTGGCTGCCGGGGTAGGTGCGGGCACCACTCCTGCGCTGTTCGCGCCCGATTACAAGACACCACGCTCGGTGCAGATGAATGTCGGCATCCAACATGAAATCCGCCACGGGATGGTGTTCAGCGCCGACTATCTGCGCAATGTGGAAACGCGCAGCTTGATCGGTATTGATGACAACCTCCAAGGCGACGTCAGCACCTTTAACCTGGCTGGCGCGCAAGCTGCTATCGCCGCAACTAATTTGTCCTTCGGTTGCGGGACCGTCGATTGTGCAATCGGCAAGGGCGCGAGCATTGCAGACTACGCGGGCAACGGTCTGGGTACGGCTAACGATGCCACCGGCGCCGGTTGCACGTCTGTGAACGGGATCGGACGTCCGTGTGCCTTCGGAGGAAAGAATCAAAATCAGGCGAATATGTTCTTCCTCCAGCCCGAGGGCCGCTCGGTATACAACGCTTTGCAGATGACGTTGAAGGATAACGTCACCAACCCGTTCAAGGGGATCAAGACGGCGAACTTCCAGGTGTCCTACAGCCTGTCGCGGTTCGACAACACCGGCGGTATCCAGGCAACCGGAACGCCGGCAGACAACGACCAGGACTTCGTTCTGCAAGCGGCAGACAACGAAAACCCCAGCCGATACTTCGGTCCTTCGCTGTTAGATCGTACTAACCAGATCTCGTTCGGTGGCTATGCGGAAGTTCCGTTCGGGTTCACAATCGGGTTGATCTCGCACTTCTACAGCCCGTTGGCGAGTTCGATCGATGCTCCTAACACGGGCATTCCCGGACAGATTTTCATCTCCGACTTTACCGGTGATGGAACCGTCCAGGATCCCATTCCCGGGACGAAGTTTGGCTCGTTTGATCGCGGCGTCAATGCTGGCGGTCTGACACAACTGATTAACAACTACAACCAAAACGTCGCCAACACTCCTACGCCCGCAGGCAAGGTCCTGATTGCCAACGGGCTGATGACCCAAAGCCAGTTGCAGCAGTTGGGTGGAGTGGCGCAGACGGTTTGCCCACCGCCACCAACCGCTGCGGCCGGTTGCGTTAACTCTGCCGGCAGCCAGGTTGATTTCGGTTGGCTGCGCGCCACCGACTTGACCCTGACGTGGAAGCATACGATTGCGGAGAGATTTACCATCGCACCCAGCGTGGGCTTCTACAACCTCTTCAACTTCGCTAACTTCAACTTGCCGCCAGCCACCATGAACGGCATCCTGTTCGGACCCGGAAGCGGCTCGATCAACGGAACCACCCGTGCCGATCAGGAATCATTCCGGGTAGGCAACGGTACGGGCGTCTATTCGCTCGGTTCACAACGGCAACTGGAGTTCGGCTTGAAGCTGACCTTCTAGCCGAAGCGGAATTCGTAAAACCTGGCCACCCGTCCCCCGGACGGGTGGCTTTTTCCCCCTGAACACGTTCGACAGCCACGGAGGGAAGTCCCCGCTTCGACGGTCCCAACTCCGCTGCGCGCTTTGTCATTGACCGCATGACCCAACTCCGATAATCTATAACTGGATATATTATCTGTAAGATAATCAACGCTCTTTGACAATCTGACCGAGGCCAGTGTGCCTCGACCCTGCCACGGCGACGGCTCCATTCCCAAAATGGGAGGCCGCGTCCGCGCTAACTCCCATGTTCTCTAGATTTTGCGTGTAACTTCTTTAAACTCAAAGATCTAGCAGGTAGTCGTAAAATAAATCGTGTGTTTTCAAGATTTTGCAAAATAAAAGGGGGAGGGGGGGTACCCAGTTACTAAACAGTAAACCCCGTCCCATTCCGGGAATGTTGAGCCGGTCGCCAGACAGTCGGCTGGACGCTATGCCCTTTCAAAACTCCAGAGGTGCGGGGTTTTCTCGCCGCCTTCTACGGGGTCAATTCACTGCGTAGACGCTTGGAAAGTTTTTCCATCTGCTTCAGCTTCTCAATCAGATCCTTGGGAAGCATGCCCTTCTGTACGCTGTCGATCCCGGAATGTATCGACTGCGATAGGACCATCAGTTCCTCCGAATCGCTCTTAAGCTTCGCGAGATCCACCGAAGATTGTGGGCGAACCGGAGGAGGCACGGTCTTCTCGAACTGGTCTTCGGCGTGGTCAGCCTGCCGTTGTCCCGTGGGACCCATGGGATGTTGGGCCCTACCCAATGACGCCGAAAACAGGAGAGCGAAAAGCAGAATTGAAGTCCTCATGGCAAAGGCTCCGAGGAGAGACGTTTTTCGTATTCTACCCCGCTTGGCAAGCCTGAAGCTGAAACTTCGTACAGCGCTGAGAAAATGCTAGAGCCTGCCTGTTCAGCCGTCGACGAAGTGTAGAGCGGACACTCCTGTCCGCTGCTTTTCAGCACACTAGGAGTTGCTGCATGCTTCGAAATCTGCATCGCTTATACTCAAATGACAAAACTAAGCCAAATGGCTCCGGTCACCAAAATGCGAACCCGCTCCCGGCAGTTGTTCCTGCGGGCGCAACAATCGCTGGTCGAGGGTGTAAATTCACCTTCGCGCGGGGAAGCCGTGTATTCACCCAGCCCCATCTTTCTGGAACGCGGCACCGGTTCACACATCTGGGATGCCGACGGCAACCAGTACGTGGATTTCATGATGTCCTTCGGCGCGCTCATCCACGGCCACGCTCATCCCAAGCTGGTCTCCGTCGTTTCCGAAGCCATGGCGGAAGGCTCCCACTTCGCGGCCGCAACCACTGCCGAGGTCGAAGCCGCAGAACGTTTGCGCCGCATGGTGCCATCCTCGGAAGTGGTGCGCTTTACCAACACGGGCAGCGAAGCCACCATGCTCGCGCTCCGTCTGGCTCGCGCCCACACCGGCCGTACCAAGTTCCTGAAGTTTGAAGGCCACTACCATGGCTGGTACGACGCCTTCCTGTTGAACGCCCACGGCCATCCACCGGAACAATTAGGCCTGGTGGAAACTCCTTCCAGAATCCCCGACTCGCAAGGTATTCCGTCCGCCACTTTTGACGATGTGGTGCTTGCTCCCTGGAACAACATCGCCATTCTCGAGCGCGTCATGCAAAAGTACGGAGGCGAATTGGCCGCCGTCATTACCGAGCCGATCATGGCCAACATGGGCTGCATCCCGCCGCGTGAGGGTTATCTGCAAAAGCTGCGCGACCTGACCCGAAATTACGGCGCGCTCCTGATCCTCGACGAGGTCGTTACCGGCTTTCGCTACGCGGCCGGCGGATGCCAGGAATATTACGGAATCCAACCAGACCTAAGCACATTCGGCAAGGCGCTGGGAGCAGGGTTCCCAGTCGGCGCCGTTGCCGGTTCGCGATCGATTCTCGATCGCATGCGCTGGAGCGAAAACATGGTGCTGCATTACGGCACCTTCAATGGACACCGGCTCACCATGAAGGTTGTCGCCGCCAACCTCGACTTGCTCGCGCGCAACGACACTTACCGCAACCTGCACGCCATAGGAGACGCGGCCATCCGCGGCCTGCGCGAAGTATTCCACAGACGCAAGGTGAAAGCCATCGTGCAGGGATTTGGGCCTATGTTCCAGATCTATTTCACCGAGCGCGACGCCATCCACGATTACCGCGATTACTGCAGCTATGTTGACGCCGGGCGCTATTCCCGGTTCGTCCACAATCTTCTCGAACGCGGCATCTACATGACTCCCTCGAACGGCCTGCATTGGATCATCTCCACAGCGCACACCGAAGCTGATGTGGCAGCGCTGATCGAAGCGGCTGACCAGGCCTGCGCGGATCTGACGTGAAAACCGGAACTAACTTAAAACAAGCAACTGGCGTGAAGGCGACCGTCTTTCTCGGCGGCGGACGCATCACCAGCGCTCTCATCGCCGGATTGCGCCTGGCAAAGTACGACGAACCCATCATCGTGCATGATCGTAATCCGCGAAAGCTGCGGCAACTCAAAAAGCAATTCGGAATCATCGTTGAGCCCAATCTGCATCAAGCCGTGGGGCAGGCTGGACTTCTCATCATCGCGGTGCGCCCCGATTCGGTGAGCGAACTGCTGCGGCAAATAGAAATCAATCGGCCGTTAACCGCAGTCAGCCTGGCCGCCGGCATACCACTCTCCAAGCTGCGGGCGCGCTTGCGATCGCCAGTGCGATGGGCGCGAGCCATGCCGAGTCCGGTGTGCCGCGCCGGGCGCGGACTTACAGCCCTCACTTTCGACCGGGCTTTCTCTTCCACCACGAAGCGTGAAGTTAGAAGCTTCTTCGCGAGAACGGGAACCACGCTCGAAATTCCGGAGAGTCAATTCGACGCTTTCACCGTCACCTACTCGAGCAGCCATGGCTATCACGCCTTGGCGGCATTGGCCGGCTCGGCCCAGAGACTGGGGCTAAACCGAAAAACCGCATTGACCGCCGCGGCCCATGCCCTTGCCGACGGCATTCTGTCCTGGCGTGAAGGCAGGATTCAGCTAGTCCACCTTCTGCACGAAGCTACGACTCCCGGGGGCATTGCGGCGGCCGTAATGAGTGCGATGGACTCGTCCGGCTACGCGCGAAGCGTCCAGCAGGGACTACGGGCGGGGATAACGCGGGCCCGGAAGAACGCGAACCGAGCCTAGCCGGGCGGGCGGCCTTTTCCCATATTGGGACGGAGTTTACTGTTTACTACTGGGTACCCCCCTCCCCCTATCTTCTGCCAAAATCTAGAAAACAAACGATTTATTTTGCGAGTACCTGCTAGATCTTTGAGTTTACAGGACTTACACGCAAAATCTAGAGAACATTGGAGTTAGCGCGGGCGCAGCGTCCCATTTTGGAAATCGAACGTTGGCATGGGGCCGCGTCGAGATACCCTTGTGTGTGTGTGTCAGATTGTCAAAGATCGATAATTATCTTGTAGATAATATATCTGGTTGTAGATTATCGCAGTTGGGTCATGCGGTCAACGATAAAGCACGCTGCGGAACTCAGGCCTCTGAAAACAGCCCCCCGCCGGGAGAGTTTCCTCAGCCCAGGTCAAAAGCCCCGCCCTTGTATCTTCGATTTCCAGACGTGACTACCATTAAGTCACGTTTCGGCGGAGAGGCCGTCCCGCCCTTAGGCCGAAGTTGAGCCTGACGAGAGAGCGGCCCCCGCCCCTCTCTTTTCGACGCCGTGGAGAATCGAAGGCCTTTTGAGCCTGCATGTTCAAGGTCGGCGCCAAGAGCTTGGCCGGGGCGGAAGCCGGAACCGCAGATTAACTCTAGGAGCCGCTCATGCACAAGTCGTCAGCCGAAGGTTTTCTCAGTTGTGGAATCGATGTCAGCGCCGCTCAACTGCTGGTCGCCCTGGAAGGCGAAGCCGGAAGCTGGCGGCAACGCAGTTTCGCCAACCGAGCCAGCGGTCATCAGGGGCTGATCCGGTGGTTGCAAAAGACCGGAGAGCGGGTGCGGATTTGCCTGGAAGCCACCGGTCGCTACAGTCTCGACCTGGCCCTGGCGTTGCACGCCACCTCCGGGATCGAAGTGGCCGTGCTGAATCCCAAGGTGGTACACGGCTTCGCGGTCACGCTGTGCCGCAGTAAGACCGATCCCGCCGACGCTCAGGTGTTGGCCGAGTATGCCCGCCGCATGTCCTTCCAGCCCTGGCATCCGCCGGGCGCTGCCGCTCTGGAACTGCGCACCATCACGCGCCACATCGCTGCTCTCACTCAGCAGCACACGCAACAGAGCAATCGTCTGCACGCCCTCTCCGCTTCCAGCACCGGCTCGGGTTGGGTGCGGCAGGATCTGAAACGATCGCTGCGCGATCTGCAGCGCCGGATGGAGAAGATGCGCCGCGCGGCTCTGGCCCTGATCGCCAAGGATGCCGAACTGCGTCCGCGTTGGGCTCGGCTGTTGAGCATGCCCGGCATCGGCGAGATCAGCGCCCTGTATCTGTTGGGAGAACTTGCGCTGTTGGCCCCCGGCCTCTCCGTACGCCAGTGGGTCGCACACAGCGGACTGGATCCGGCACATCACGATTCCGGCAGCTCCGTGCATAAGCGGGCGCGCATCAGCCGCGCCGGCAATCGCTACCTGCGCCGCGCTCTCTACATGCCCGCCTTGGTCGCGGTGCGCCACGACCCCCACTTGCGCGCTTTTTACCAGGCTTTACTGGCACGCCACAAGGCCAAACTGCAAGCCCTCATGGCGGTGGCCCGCAAGATGCTGCACGCCATCTTTGGCATGTTTCGCGGCAACGCCGACTATGACGGCTCCCGCCTGTTCCCCGCGCTGGAAGTTGCGACCGCCGTTTAGCCGGGGATCCGCAGGCCGTTCGCTGACCAGAAATCCTTGCACCGCAGCCCTGGGGCGGGGGAAATCGTTCCAGTCGGGGAAGCGGAGGCCGGCTCTGCTGGAGAGCAACCGGCCAAGGAATACCCGGCTGGAAACTCATCACAGCCGATGCACCCGGGAGCGGCCAGCACCATGACCGCTCCCGGTGGCAGGAGCCCAACATCGGAGCGATAGATTTCCCCATGCCTAAAAAAACTCATACTCGTCCTTTCCTGCCCTCTCTCCACAGAAAAAACTGCTTGACGGGCAAGAGAGAATCTCTCGCAAAGAACGCGAGAAGGGCAGGGCACTCGCCTTTGTGTGTGGTGAAAGCATGGACCAGGCCCCTACAGCAACGCCATGATTTACATAAGGACCCTGCGTTTATGTTTCGGCTCCCAACTATTTATGGGACACACTCATTCCTGGAAAGTTACACAAACGCCGTTGGGGTCAATCGCGCCGAACTCTCTGGTGCCCCACGGCTTGGTTTGCAATGGACCGTTGGGATGTACCTTGCCTCCGCGTTGCTGGTATTCGGCATACATGGCCTCAATACCTTTTACGGCGAGTCGCACCATGGTTTGGTCGCCGACCCTCCGCGCGAGCGCCTTGTCATCCATCCCGGCGATGTGCAGGTAAGCGTCGCCGCGGTTGATGCCTGCATAGGTTGGAGGAGTGCTATCGCGAAAGGTTTCCTTGAAACCGCAAATCTCGGTCCACCAATGCAGCGACTCCGTGGTATCGGCGGCAGGCAGAACGGGGATAGCGCCTTTGATGACCGGTTCCATGGACGAAGTATAAGACGCGTCGAGCCGAGTTGTCTAAGCTCGCGCCTAGGGATCCAGCCCCGTAAAGGCCAACCTCCCGGAAGGGCGTTTATCGGTACGAATCATCATTTCGGCGAAGAGCCGAGCTTGATCGTCATCAAGGTAATTTGGACATCAGCTACTATGGTTGAGCTCCGCTACGCGCCTCAGCTAATTCCCGGCGCTCAGGCCTATCGGCGCGCTCCGCAACCTTGAGCAACCTTCGGAAATATGTCTGCGCCGTTGCATGATCCCCGGCCAGCTTGGCCGCTTCAGCTGCCCCGTACAGGGAGCGAAAGCGGTTTGGCTCCTTAGCCAGGGTCGCTTCAAATTCTTTGAGTGCTTCCGAGGGACGGTTCAAAGCAAGCAGTATCTCCGCCAACAGTTCGCGCGCCGGAGTAAGGGGCCCAGGTGTGACCACACTTTTTTCGGTCCTGTCTTCCTTTTCCGCCGCCGCGTGCATTTCAGTAAGAGCGCCCTGGTTATCGCCCTCGGCAAAGGCGAGCCATGCGGATACTTCCTGTCGCTCAATTTCTACCTGGTTAGCCCAATAAGCCTCTTTCATCTGGGTCAGTTTGTTGCTCATCTGTCCTAAAGAGTCGATGGCTGAGAGCGCGGCTGCACGATCCTTAAGATGCGCAGCTCCCAAGCCCCGGGCAAAGTAGGTGATCGCATCGGTATAGGGAAATGGGCTGGGGAGAGGCTCCAGCCTGGCTGTATCGGACCACGCTTGCCGTTCCAGGCAATATCGGGCAGGAATCGCGGCGTGCGCAAAGTATGCCGCAGCGGGACTGGCCGCTCCGACGTTCGGAGATGCCGGATCGAAGTGGGTGAAACTCTGAGCGGCGGATTCCACCAAACGCTTCGCAGCGTTGTCCTGCGCGGTCTGCAAGTAGGCGTAGACCATGTAGTCGGTGGCGTGCAACTCTTCGGGCGTCTGACCAACGCTTCGTGCGGCGGCTGCAGCGGCTAGGTTGGCGTCGATGGAGCCCTGCCAGTCACCGACTCGGGTAAACGTATGGGAGGGCATGTGCAATGCGTGCGGCGTCGAAGGTGCAATCTCGCTATAGCGTTGTGCAGCTCCTATCGCCCGCGCAGCTAGCGGTGGGACGTTGTAAACGTGAATGATGTAGTGAGCCAGTCCCGGATGATTGGGATACTGAGCGAATAGATTTTCCAGGATCGCACCAGCCTTGAGTTGCTTCGCGTATGTCTTGTCGGTCGGATCGGCATCGGAACCCAGGGCTAGTGCATAGAAAGTGGCCGCTTCGATGTCCTCGGGATGAGCGGCAGTGAGAGCGGCCATTGCGTCTTCATATGCCAGCTTCCGTGACTGCTGATCGATGTTCGCAGGATCGGTGAAGAGGTGCGCGACCGCCTCGACATAGGCTCGCTCACGCTCGGTCTTCGGAGCGGCGGTTCGCGCCCGGCTGAGGGCTTTGAGGCCCTGCTCAAGTTGCGCTGGAGACTTGAGCCCTGTGGCAAACGGGTTACCCCAAGCGCTCAGCGCGATACCCCAGTACGCGATCGAACAGGATGGGTCCTTTACGAGAATGGCATCAAATGCTTCATCGGCGCTTGAAAATTGAAACGAATGTATTAGAGCGACGGCGCGATTGAACTGAGGTTGAACAGCATCACTGCACGAAGTTATGAACGCTACACTGCCCAGAGCCTCAGGCGAAGTCTGGTGATGGTCAGCCTGCGCGTGACAAGCGTTCGGAGCTAGGAGCGCAATCGCCGCAATGAACCGGGTAACGCGCATGCGCATAGCTAGTCCTTCTTGATCGAAGTCATGCACGGAATTGTATTGGATAATCCCGCGGTACGTTAACGTTTTGCGCCACTCCGAAGCATTCCAGTCCGGATCGCTAAATTACTACCCGCAAGTCGGCTTGTGGGAACCAAGGCGCTCATCTAAGAGCAGGCAACACTTCTTTCTTATACGTTTCCAGCGTGTCTTCCTCCTCCCCACACATGAGGTACACATTGAACTGGGTGACGCCGATGCTGGCTAACTCGCGGAGTTTATCCCGGTGCGCCGCGGCCGGCCCCACCACGCAAAAGCGATCGACGACTTCGTCCGACACGAATTTCGAGTGGTGGCTATCAACTTCGCAATGTTCCTGATAATCGTAGTGGCCGCGGTCGCGCACATAGGAGGTCAGAGCAGGCGGAAGGTCCTCCGGTTTATAACGCGAAATCAAATCGAGCACGTGATTAGAAACTAACGCTGGGAACCACCGAACCCGTTCCCGCGCCAACTTCAAATCATCGGAGACCCAAACCGGCGCGGCTGCCATGACTTCGATCTTGCGAAAGTCGCGCCCCGCGGCCTCTGCGCCCTTCTTCACGAAATCAAGGCACCATGCAATCAAGTCTGGATCGGCAAACTGTAAAATTACTCCGTCCCCGACTCGGCCCGCCAGGTCCAGCACCTTGGGCCCATATCCCGCAATCCATACCGGAGGAGATCCCGTCGCCCAGGAAATCCGCGTAGGCTGGCCGTCATATTCAATCTGACGCGCCGCCGTTAGCTCGCGAAAAGTTTTTACTGCGCGTTCGAGGTCCCCGGCACCTACCGGCTTCTTGCCTAGCACCCGCCGCGAACTATCCCCGCGGCCAATGCCGAACTGCATGCGGGCCCCTGAAATCAGATCGAGGGTTGCGAAAAGGCTGGCAGTCACCGTAATGTCGCGAGTCGCTGGATTAGTCACACAAGTCCCAAGCCGCATCTTCCTGGTGTTGCTCGCCATCAGCGTAAGCAGCGGATACGGGTCCAGCCACAAGATGTGAGAATCGAAGATCCAGCCGTAGTCGAAACCCGCGCCTTCAGCCTGCCGCGTGAGGGCGACGATGCGCTCGATCGGCATATCGGGTTTTATGGTGATGCCAAAGTGCATGAAAATCTCCTGCCAATCGGGTGCGGCGTAATTGGGTTCCTTTGTGATCCTTCGTGTGCTTTGTGGTTATTGCTGTTGCGTCGACAACAAAACCCATTAACCACAAAGGACACGAAGGTACACAAAGTATCGAACCTGTGCCACCCCACGGAATCGGTGCCCCAAGGTGTCGCAGTTTAGCATAAAATGCCTGCTCTGCAGTCCGAGGGAGGCACAGCCATGAGCTTTGACACCATCATCGTTAACGGGCGCGTAGTCACCGCTACCGACACCTACGCCAGCGACCTCGCCGTCAGCAATGGCAAGATCACCGCAATTGGGCAAAATCTTCCTCAC
Source organism: uncultured Acidobacteriota bacterium (assembly GCA_963696635.1). Taxonomy (GTDB): domain Bacteria; phylum Acidobacteriota; class Terriglobia; order Terriglobales; family Acidobacteriaceae; genus JABDBE01. The sequence continues at coordinate 1,944,121 of CAVOKX010000006.1, read as the reverse complement.
GACAACGCCACGAAAATTATCGACGCCGCGGGAAAGTACGTTCTGCCTGGAGGAATTGACGTCCACACTCACCTCGACATGCCCTTCGGAGGGACCACCAGCGCCGATGACTTCGAGACGGGCACGCGCGCCGCCGCCTTTGGTGGCACCACGACTCTCATCGATTTCGCCATCCAGTACAAGGGACAGACCCTGAGGACCGCTTTCGACACCTGGATGAAAAAAGCCGCTGGCAAAGCTGTCTCCGACTATTCATTCCACTGCATCATCACTGATCTGGCCGACGCGCAGTTAGAAGAGATGAACGCCCTGGTGCGCGAAGGAGTCACCAGCTTCAAGCTGTTCATGGCGTATCCCGGGGTGTTCATGCTCGACGACGCCAGCATCTTCAAAGCATTCCGCGCCACCGCAAAGAATGGAGGCCTGGTATGCATGCACGCCGAAAACGGCAGCGCCATCGACGTGATCGTTCAGCAGGCCTTGGCCGAGGGAAAAAAGGCGCCAAAGTATCACGCCTTGACGCGCCCCACCACGGCCGAAGCAGAAGCCACTTCGCGCGCCATCGCTTTAGCCGAAATGGCCGGAGCGCCCGTCTACATCGTGCACATGAGCTGTAACGATGCTCTGGAAAAAGTGCGCGAAGCTCGCGACCGCGGCCTTCCCGTTTACGCCGAGACCTGTCCGCAGTACCTCTATCTTTCCATCGAGAACTTCGACGTGCCAGGATTTGAAGGAGCGAAATATGTTTTCACGCCCCCGTTGCGCGAGAAGTGGCACCAGGAAAAACTTTGGAACGGATTGAAGCAGGATCACCTGCAGGTAGTATCAACCGACCACTGTCCATTCTGCTTCAAGGAACAAAAGGAGCTGGGCCGCGACGACTTCACCAAAATCCCCAATGGAGGTCCCGGGATCGAGCACCGCATGAGTTTGATCTATTCCGGCGGCGTCTCCCAGGGCCGCTTCAGCGTGAACCGCTTCGTAGACCTCGTTTCCACTACGCCGGCAAAACTTTTCGGCCTCTATCCCCGCAAGGGCACAATCGCCGTCGGCAGCGACGCCGACCTGGTGATTTTCGATCCCACCCGCAAGCACACCATCAGTGCCAAAACTCATCACATGCGCGTCGATTATTCGATGTTCGAGGGCATTCAGGTAACCGGCATGCCTGACACCGTACTCTCGCGCGGCCGCGTAATCATTGAAGCCGACAAGTTCGTAGGCCGCCCCGGTGCAGGAGAATTCATCAAGCGATCACTCTATTCAATGTAGGCGCGAGCGTGCTGGCTTGTGCTCCTTCACCGAGACATGAGCTCACTCAAAAGTGCTGGCATGATCTTAAAACCACTTAATTCCCGGTAACTGCTTCTTCCCAAAGTGAATATGTTTCCGCAAAGTTGGCGGTGACATTCGTAATCGTGCAGGGATGTTTTGCGTAGCCGAAGCTTTCGCTGTCTGCTATGTTCTTGCAACGTGCGCGCGCCACAACCAGCTCGCGTACGAAACCGTAACCGCCATCATCAAGACAAGAATGATCAAGGCAAGAATGATCAAAACAGCAACGATTAAATCGGGCATCATCAACTCCCTCTTGTGCTCATCTCTGCTCATGGCGGGAGCCTTCGCGCAGACGGTTAGGGATAGGGATAAAGACGATTCGCAAGCCACGAAACTGGTTGTCCTCGAGCATCTGTGGAACGAAGCCCAAGTGAATCGCGACGAGCGTGCCCTGGAGGGCATGATCGCCGACTCTTTTGTCAACACCGAGTGGGACGGCGAACTCAGCGAGCGGGGTAAGTTTCTGGCCGATATCAAAGACCCGAAATTCAAGCCCGACCTCGTCACCATCCAGAATCTGAAAGTAAACCTGTACCACAACGCCGGTGTGGTAACCGGTGTCTATCACACCAAGGGTTCCTATAACGGCAAGCCCTACGACCACCTGGGCCGCTTCACCGACACTTGGGTCTTCCAGGACGGCAAGTGGGAGTGCGTAGCCAGCCACACCAGCCTGGTGAAGAAATAAAAAAAGCTGAACAAAATGAGAGCGTCCGCAGAACGCGGGAAGGCTGAATTTATTGGTCGGGGCGATAGGATTTGAACCTACGACCCCCTGCGCCCAAGGCAGGTGCGCTACCAGGCTGCGCTACGCCCCGACATAATTGCTCTACTGATTCTAAACCAGTTCCAAAAACGTCACCACTCGGAAGCTTTCGCAGCACAGGGATTGGAGAGTAGTAGTTTTTTCTGGACGGCAACGTTCAACATGCGCCGAAGCGCTCGCAGTTCCCGGTACAACGTCGCCGGCTTGACTTCTCCGCTGCGGGTGCTGGGGAGAACCATACTATTCCGGAGTCCCACAACGGTGTGAACGCCATATAGCATTGGCGATATCAAACTGCCGGTGAGGTAAATTCTAGGGATGCATGCAGCTTCGAGCTTCTACGCTTCGCTTGCGATTTTCGTCCTGTTGCTGCATGCGCTGTTCATTTTGTGGGTTGTGTTCGGTGCTTCGTTGACACGTTCGCACCCTTTTCTTCGCTGGCTACATGTCGTTTCTCTTATCTGGGGGATCCTTACGGAACTGCTTCCTTGGCCATGTCCCCTAACTTTCCTCGAGAACTGGCTCGAAGGCAAAGCCGGAGTCGAGCCATATCAGGAGGGGTTTCTGCTTCATTATTTGGACAAGTTGGTCTATCCCGACATCTCTGCAAGCGTCCTGACGGTTGCGGGAGTGGTCATATGCGCTCTGAACCTCACGTTCTATGTGCGGCAAATGTGGAGCAGCCCAAAAATTCACAGATGATGATGTAGAGAATCCCGGATTTGGTCCGACCCGGCGTTAATATTGGCTGGCCGCCGCGGTTCGCTTTCTTTACCTACATGCTGTGGCTTGTAACTTTGGGTTGCCAAGCGATCAAGTGCAGCCGTCAGGGCCGCACTGAACGCATGCATAAGGATGAACTCACATGACCAAAACCGACTTCAAGAACGTGGACGAATACATTGCCGCACAGCCTGAGGCTGCGCAGGCCGTACTAGTGACCCTGCGCAGCACGATCCGCAAAGCCCTGCCGGAAGCGGAGGAAGTGATCTCGTACAAGATTTCTGCCTACAAAATGCATGGCGAAGTACTGCTGTATTTCGCTGGTTGGAAGCAACACTATTCGCTCTATCCCGCCGGCGAGCGTCTCGTCGCAGCGTTCAAAGACGAACTTGCACCGTACAAGGTTGGCAAGGGCACAATCCGTTTTCCGCTGTCCGAGCCGGTTCCGGTCAAGGTGATCGAACGCATCGCGAAGTTCCGCGCGCGAGAGATTGCAGGGCGCGAACGGGGGAAAGCGGCCACTTCGACGAGGCGATAGCCTGTGTCATGCGTGAAGATCACCAGTCAAACTGGCGATTTTCACCTTGGCGACGGTGGCGTTCATGGTCGACTTGAATCAGGATGTCACTTCAGCGACGCATCAGTTGAGCCTGCACAGCTTTACGAAAAAACGCGAAGGCCCTACTACATAGTCCTGGACGCCTCTTCAGGCAAGGGCTAGGCCCAATCGGCATAATCCGCTATTCGCCAGCCGACGCTCCACGTTTGCGGAACCCCGACGGCTGCTCACAGCTGTGATAGAAAACCTCGAATTGTTGTGCCGCCTGCCGTTCATATCTGGGTCTCAAAGTCTCGTAGGGTACTCCCCCTCCGTTCCGGATCACTTCCTGCAGCGTGAGAGCGTGAGCATACAGCTGTTGAGAAAATTGCAACAACTTCTCCGGATCGATCGCATTAGACGACCGTTTGTCCAGTCCACTAACGGACTCCGCAGGATTAAGCGAAGCAACTGCCGCGACGCCTCGGTGGAGTGATCGTTCCATCAAGGCGTCCACGACTTGACCGCAGGCCGGGCATTTGGACTCGACCGAGGCGCGGTTGCCGCTCCCAGAAATCCGTCGATGAGAGGATCGAGCCGAATGTGCGAAGGAACGTCGTGAAACTTTCATGCCTGGCTCCTCTTGTGATCTTGCCGGAGAATCGTCGGGGCCCCCGATAATTTTAAAATAACGGCAAGGCTGGAAACAGTCCAACGCGTAATTTGCATTCCTCGCATCAAAAACTATGGTCGCAGAAGGGCTCGCTAGAGAGCGCTTTCAGTGTGTGCGTGAGCACTATGCCCCGGGCTTGCGTCGAGCAGCGCTTCCGGGATTCGCCTCCGGCCAGGCCCTCATCTTGGCGCGAGTTCGGCCAGCTTTCGACGGGCGGCCGTTCTCTTCTGAAAGCCGACGCCCAGCAGCACCAACCCCAACAAAGCTTCGCTGAGCACCCACCATAAGAACAAGTAAGAACCGGCTCGCAGTCCCACGTAGACAAAGCAAGCCAGAAGCAGATCCACCCACAGCAGCACCTTGCCGACGGTTATTGCGACCGAACCCTGGCGCTGCTCTTCCAGGGCTTCTGCTTCCCGCCGAATGTGCTGTTCTACCATCTCCATCATGGCGATTACCCTCCGTGCGGGCCACTATGTTTAGGCTCGCCCTCCATCCATTTACCATCCCTATTAAGTAGGATTAGTGAAGGCGACACTCCGTTGCCTTGCTATATATATCGTGTTACGATACAAAATGCATCTCATCGTAATCCCGCCGCATCTCTTCTAGTAGGTAGTAAGGAGGCTGGTAAATGTTAGCGTTGAGGCTCGTCCGCTTGATCGAAGGGCATGCAGACGAATTAGCTCTGGGGTTGACCGGAAAACTGCGGCAGTCGGAGCGTACTCGTGACTTCTGCAAGGTTTCTCCCGAGAACTGTGCCTGGCTGCGGCCGAGATTTACCACAACCTGGGAGCGTGGTTGCTGCAGAAGACAGAAATCGATATTGCGGAACGGTTCAAGGCGCTCGGCGCGCGCCGCGCCGCTGAGGGAGTCGGCTTGCATCAATTCGTCTGGGCTCTGGTCATCAGCCGCAACCATCTCTGGCAGTTTCTTCAACGGGAGGCTTTTGCCGACAACATCGTGCAGCTTTCGGGCAAGCTCGAACTGCAGCAGATGCTAAACCAGTTCTACGATCGCGCAGTGTACTACGGAGTCCTAGGGTACATGGAAACAAGGAATGAGGACGGCGAGGCCAGCGGGCTTGGCGCAGTTACGAGAACGGTCACGGAAGCAGCCGTGCCGGTTCACGCTTCCGGAAGAAAACGACGACAAAAAGTTGTTTTCGCAAACTGTCCTGCTTGATGGGGCTAGGGATTGTCGGCCAGTTGGCAGTTGTTGCCATAGGTGAACGAATGCAGCGTGAGACCTGATCCTTCCGGCTGCAACGAGACGAGATGTGCACTGAGTGCGGGATCGCGCACCAGGTAATACATGCGCGGATCGGTCACCTCAACATAAGCCCCCTTGGCGTCAAATTTTACATCGGCTCCGGCGCTTTCCTTGGGCATAGGTTTTCCATCCTGGAAAAGGTTGACGCGAACTTGTTTCGCATGCGTGAGGCTGAGGACGGCGTACAACGATCTGGCATGATAACGCACCTCGGCGGCGGCGCCGTGGCCTTCCGAAGTCACGCCGTCGTGCTCAACTTGCCAGCGACCGACCAGCATCACCCCGCCGTCAGGAGGCGAGTGCGGAGGCTGGAAATCGGCCACGTCGCCCATGTGGTGGTCACCCATGTCCTCGACCGCGCTGCGTCCGTAGAGTTCGCCAAGGAAAGTCTCCTGAGTCGTGGGCCCGCATTCCGGTTTGAAGTCATTCTCATCGGGATCGAGGTCGACCTTCATCACTTCGGGATGCGCAACCGCCAGCAGTTCGGTTAGCTTTGCTTCCATCACCCGGTTGTTGCCTTCGCCAAACACCTTCATCACGACGGTGCCTTGCGGGTCCACCAGAAAACGATCGGGCCAGCCCTCGACCGCATAGGCCTTCCACGTGGTGTGCTCCTGGTCAGCGACCACTGGCCAGGGCAACCGGAACCGCTGGGCCGCCGCGCGCACGTTGTTCACATCGAATCCGATGTTGAATTCGCCGTCGTGCACGCCAATCACTTCGAAACCGTACGGGTGGTACTTGACGTACCAGCGCTTGAGCACGCCGAAGTCGCGGATGCAGTTGATGCACGTGTACTCCCAGAAATCGATGACCACCACGTGGTCGCGATAGCCGGAAATATGGTGGGGCACGGGTGCGCCCTGGTCGAGCCAGACACTCCCCGCCCCGAAATCAGGCGCCGGAAATGCTTTTTGGTCCACCTGTCCGAGCGCCCCCACCGCGAAGCACATTAATAGCGGCAGCACAGCCACGAATATCAGCGGTGGTTTTTTCTCAGATGTGCAGGAAGGCAATCTTCTGGTTCCCCATTGATGAGATGACCGCCTGCAGGGCCAAAGTTGCCTTTGCGTATAAGACCTGGACGGTTATGCAACCGAACTGAGGTGATAGAGCGACCCTAAGATCGCCCCGAATACTGCATGCGCTAGAAAGACCGAAATTGGGGTTCGAAACCCATAGTTCAAGGCCATGAATCCGGGAGGTTCGAGTTGCCGGTTGGAGCTGGGACCATGGTGCTCGCTTGCCATTCGCGGATGGATCCCAGGCATGAGCGACATTCCCACAGTCAGCACCATCAGCGCGTGCGCCAATCCCAAGAGCGCGCCAAACCACCAGTTGGCCATGTGCCGCGCTTCAAACACCAATACGTAAAGGATGGAAAAAGCCAAGCCGTTTACCAGATGGATCACGAACCCGTAGACTTTTGCCCGTTCACGCTGCGGCGTAACAAAGGTTCCAATCAGATAGGGCAAATTCATTCGCGTCAAGCCAAACCCCTGGCTAGTCGCCAACAAGGTTGACAGTGCCAGAGTCGCTAGAAAGCCCGAGAGCAGCCAGCTTGTCCAGTTCACAAGCCAGCCTCCGACGGCGCGTGGCTTGTAGCGGCGGGCGCACGATGCGCCAGTTGCCGTTCTCCTTTTTCTCGTTGGCTGATGGACAATGCGGCGCCGATAAGCCCTACATGCGTGAACGCTTGAGGAAAGTTTCCCAACGCCGATCCGGTGCTGGCATCGATTTCTTCTCCGTATAAACCCAGGTCGTTTCTGTATTTCATCAATTGCTGGAATACCTGGTTAGCATCATCGAGCGAGCCGCCGCCCATCGCAAGAAATTCCGCTTCCCAGAAACTGCAGATTGCGAACGTGCCTTCCAGATTCGCGTTCTGGTATCGGAAGAGTAACCCATCCGGAGTGCCTAATTGCTTGCGGATTGCTTCGTAGGTGCCGCGCATCCTCGCTGATCCGGCCTTTTCGAAGCCATACCAGGAAAGAAGCAATAGGCTGGAGTCGAGTTGATCGCCATCGAGCACGCTGACGTAAGTTTGCAATTGCTGGTTCCAGGCACGCTCCTCGATCTGGCGCCGAATCGAATTGCAATTCTCCTTATAGCGGTCGATGGGCGCTCCCCGCAGCATGCCGCGATCACAAAGAGTGATCAGCCGGTCGAGTGCCGTCCAACATAAAAGTCGGGAGTGAGTATGATTCTGACGTCCCGACCTGGGCTCCCAAATGCCTTCATCGGGCTGGTTCCAATTCTTGGTTACATAATTTCCGAAGCCAATCAACACTTTTTGCATTTCACGGTCAAGGTGCCCGCCATGAAATGCAAACTGCGCCGCCGCGTCCACGACCTCTCCGTAAACATCCAGTTGAAGTTGATCGCGGGCAGCGTTTCCGATGCGGACGGGCCGCGATCCACGATATCCAGTCAAGTAATCGAGTTCACGTTCCGGCGGAGCCTTCTCGCCGTAGACCGAGTACAGAATTCTCAGCTCCGGTTGTGTCAGCCGGGTTGCCTGCAGCATCCAGTCAAGAAAATCTTCGGCTTCGTCCCAGTAACCCAGTTCCAGCAAGGCTCGCATGGTGAGCGAGGCATCGCGCAACCAGCAGAAGCGGTAGTCCCAGTTCAAATCTCCGCCGAGACGCTCAGGAAGGGATGTGGTGGCTGCGGCAATAATCGCCCCGGAAGGAGCATAACTGAGCAATTTCAGAGTAAGCGCGCTGCGTATCACTTCGTTTCGATACGCTCCATCGTATAAGGCGTAACGACCCCAGCGTTGCCAGTTGCTCACGGATTGATTAATCCGATCATCCAGGGACGAGTCCAGCGGACGCAGGACCGCGGGGGCCTCTTGCGAATAGCTGAACGAGAAACGCAGAATCTCACCGGCGCGCAGGACGACGCGCGCCTGCGCCGATCCATTCGAGATCACCAGGGCGATGCTGCTCCGCAGCCAGTAGGCGCCGTTGTCCACAACAATTTTCAGGCCCAGTTTTCCAAAGTCACGAATCTCCACTTCTCGCTTGCCGTAATCCGCCCGAGGCGAAAATTGGACTGCGATCTCCACCTCGCCTGAGACGCAAGTTACTTTACGGATGATTTCCTGATCCGGCATGAAGGCATCTTGATGTGAAGCACTGGGCACATCTGGCATCACGTCCGTCAAAATGGCACTACCCAAGTGAGTAATAAAGCGAGTTTCGAGGACGTTTGAATCGGGCACATATTGCCGTTCAATGGTGGCAGACGCAACCGTAGAGATGCGCCAGAACCCGCCCCGCTTCCGATCGAGAAGAGCAGCAAAAATGGAAGGCTTATCGAATCTGGGCCAGCAGAGCCAGTCGATCGATCCGTCGCGCGACACCAAGGCGGCTGAGCGGCAATCGCCGATGATGCCGTAATCCTGGATTCCAGGCCAATGGATTGCCGGCGGATGAGCAGCGTCGGATGGACTGGCCTGTGGTCGATCCATATCTGTGGGGCGTGATGAAACTAACGCGCGTTCTCACACCTATAGGTTGATGCAGCTTGCGGCAATACGTTGCGTAAGCCCTATCTCAAACTAACCCTTTGACGGCGGCATCGAAGAATCAGCGGTAATTCCGGCAAAATGACATATGCTGGCAGTGTTTTGATCGGGAACTGGTGATGCAACGTTGCAGGAGGCCACGGAGTGATGGCTCGACTTCAGCCACGCCTCATATGGGTGCATCACATGGCAGTTGGCGCAGGCCTCGGGATTGTTGGTCAGGTAGGAATAGCCTTTGGCGTAGAGGAAGGTGTAAGTTCCCAGGCCGATCATACTGCAGCGCCTCAGGAAGCCGTACCCCTTTGAAACTCTGGCTCCTCGAGGGTTTGTCCGCAGCCCTGTTAAGCGGCCATGGAGAGTCCGCCGTGGATCTCTAGACAATTCTTTAGCGCGCGAAGAGCGTAAATCGCGTCGTCCAGCGCTTCCTCTTCCTGGATGTGGTCTCCCGAAGCTTGGAACAGTTCCTTGGCTCGATTCACGATTGCGCGCTCCGCATCCGCGATGCGGGCGTTTTGTCGTTGTCCGCTTCCATGAGAGCCGTTAGATACAAATCTCTCCACGCCCAAACCTGGTTCGGGAATTTTCCACAAGTGGCCATTGAGTCCTCCGTCACGTGCGTGCCACATGCATTATAAGGAGAATACGTCGAGCTTTAAGGAATACTGCAGGCTCGGTTCGTCCGCAATACAGTAAATCCTGTATGGGGATGAAAGAGCCTGCAACTCGTCTTTCAGGAATGAGCAGAGGCAAGGCTTCGGAGAGAAGTGGAAGGCGGGACCTTAGCGCAGCTTTTCATTTTTCAGTTTATTTGCAAGATCCTTATCTCTTTTTCCCGGTTAGCGGACAGGAGACGAGCGGCTTAGCCGGGGCGACTCGCGGCGCTTCTGCTACATCTAACGTCGCAGCGAAGTGTGATTTTAGTGGTGCTTGAAGTATTGGACCGCACGCTCGTGAGCCTGCGCGGCTTTCCGGGTACCAAAGGTTCCAAGGTTGCGGCGGCGGCCCGTTTTTGCGTCCTTCTTACGAGAGTACAGGCGGTATTGGCCGGATTTCAGTTTTCGAATCATTCGACACCTCAACCACCTTCGATGCCTGGGGATGGAAGAGGTTGACTATTGGAGCGTGGTGGGTTTTGATAAACCATTCCAGAATTCAGGAAAGAAAGGTGGAGACACGATGAAAGCTGTGAGCGGAGTATTTCGTTTGCGATCGGACGCGGAGCGGGCCATGGCTGTGATCCATTCAGCTGGTCTGTCGGAAGACCACGTTACGCTGATGACTCCTGGGAGACGCGAGACAGAACTGGAATCGGTCCCCGCCGTTGCCGCGGAGCAGCCCGGCATGGGTAAAGTCATGGGCGCCGTTGTTGGCGGCACGGCGGGAATGTCAGGAGCTACGCTGGTCATCGCAGCAATCCCTGGGGTTGGGCCGATCACCGCAATTGGCCTGTTGGGCTCTGCGATTCTAGGCGCTGCGGGAGCAGGTATCGGCGCCGTCGCCGGGGAGAAACTTGAAAATTCTATGACGGAAGGGCTGCCGGAGGACGAACTGTTTGTCTACGAAGATGCTCTGCGCCAGGGCCGCTGCGTGGTCATTGCGCTCTCCAAGGATGAAGCCGAAGCTTCGCTCTTGCGCGAGTTACTGAAGGCAGAGGGAGCGGAGGCGATCGATGCGGCCCGCGAACAATGGTGGGTCGGCCTGCGTGACGCGGAGCGCGAGCACTATTCGACTCTCGGTAAGAACTTCGGAAACGACGAGAAGTTTTATCGACTTGGATTCGAGTCAGCGCTGCACGCCCGGACACGGTGCAAAGAATATGATCAAGTGATGGGCGAGATGTCGGCTCAAATTGAAGACCTCGAGCGTCAGTATCCTCGTGTCAACGTGGCAGAGCCGTTCACGCGAGGTTACGAGCGCGGCCGCGACTACTATCAGGAACTGTGCAGTAAGCAGGAGGCCGCATAAGGTTTGAAGGGGTGCGGCCTCGGCCGCCTCAGCCATTGGCGCTCCTTTGCGGCCGGAAGCGGTTGTTTTCGTCTTCCTCCGCAGCGGCAGATTGTGAACTGCTGAGTTGTCCCGGGTACGGCAAAGGGCTCGAGGGACTACAGAATACTTCCGATTACTCACGCCCCGGAGCGCGTTTATTCTTTGGTTAGGAGGTGCTTATGCCTGAAAAGGAAACCATCGAACGTGCTCAGGAAGATGCTCGTGAAGGTAAGTCGCCCAGCACACAGGCTGGAGAATTTGTGCGAGAAGAAATGCACCACGTTCGCGAAGGTAAGCATGGGGCAAGTTCCACCAAACAGGCGATTGCCATCGGCCTCTCCAAAGCGCGGCGCGCAGGGGTAAAGTTGCAGGCTCCGAGCAACGGGAAGGTTTCAGCGAAGAGCAGCAAGCAGGCCGAACGGGACTATCGAAACGGACAAAGCCATTCCCGTCGAAAACCCTCCGCCAAGCGTTCTCGCGCGACCAGCCGTGCCCTGAGGAGAGAAGGTCACAGTGCGGCTTCACACCAATCACTGTCTAAGCAGGCGCACAACAGCGCCAGGAAGCGTGGTTCGACGGCGCGCCATAGCTCGGCCATGAAGGGCGTCCGGACCAAGGGAACCAAGGGCCGCAGCCAAGCCGCGCACAAAGCTGCCCGCACGCGACGCACCCACAGGAGAGGTTAATCACACAACTGCCGATCAACGCGGTTCGGTGTGGTTAATCCTATTTCTTCCGAGGAGGAGGTTCATGCCAATAAAAAAAAGATCCAGCTCGCGCAAGAAATCCAGCCGCAAATACGGAAAGGCCGCGGGCAAGACTGTCGCAAGCGCGATGCGTCGAAAGAAGAAAGGCACGCTGCGTTCGGGCAAGGGTGGGAAAGGCGGGACGGTGAAGAGCCGCAAACAAGCGATTGCGATCGGACTTTCTGAAGCGCGGAAAAAAGGCGCAAAAGTGCCGAAGAAAAAGGCAGCTTAGCGCCGCGCCCAGGGCGCTTTCGGGTCTTGGAAGGGAACCACCAAGAATACGAAGCTCAATCCACTGCAACGAAGAGTGGCGACCGCTATTTCTCGACGACTTCGAGGTCGCCCTGCTTTTCGAGCACTTCGATCCGGACCGTGCCCGCCTGCCGTTCAAGAAAGAGATCTATCCGACTGCGGTCGATTCGAAGATTCTTAATCCATAATTGCGGGATGCCTTCCGGCAGATATGGGCGATCAAACAAGATCTGTTTCTTGCAGCCATCCATGGACAGGCCGAGGCAGGCCTGGAGCAGCATGAATACGGCGCCCGCTGCCCAGGCCTGCGGCGAGCAGGCCACGGGATAAAGGGTGGGGCCCTCCCCCTCGCGCCGATCCAAGCCGCAGAACAGTTCAGGAAGCCGGTGAAGGTCAACGGCGCTGCTTGCGTCCAGGAGGCCCATCAGGATTTGACCCGCGAGGTCGCGAAGACCATATTTAGCCACACCACTGGCAATCAGGGCATTGTCGTGCGGCCAGACCGAGCCATTGTGATACGAGAGCGGGTTATAACGAGCTTCTTCCGAGCCCACCGTCCGCACGCCCCAACCGGTGAAGAAATCACGACTAAGCAAAGTGTGGGCGACCAGTCGCGCTTTGTCCGGGCTGGCAATTTCCGTAAAAAGACAATGGCCGGCATTCGAAGCTCTCACCCGGCAAGGTTTCTTGTGCCCATCGAGCGCCAAAGCGTACGTAGAGAGATCATTGCACCAAAATGCTTCCTCGAACCGGTTTTGCAGTTCGGCGGCTTCCGTTTCGAGCAGGGTCTCTCGGTGTGGGTCACCGAGTATCCGGCTGATTTTTGCCGCCGCCCGCTTGGCGGCGTATACGTAGCCTTGCACTTCACATAACGCGATCGGGGCTTCGGCTAAATTTCCGTCGGCATGGAAGATGGAATCATGCGAGTCCTTCCATCCCTGTTGAATCAGACCTTTGTTTCCGTGACGCGCGTATTCGACAAAGCCATCGCCATCCACATCGCCGAAGTTGTCGATCCACTGCAGCGCGAAGTCGATATGGGGCCAGAGGGTCTGGATAAAGTCGCGGTCTCCGGTGTAGTCGTAATAAGCTCCGGCGAGCATGATGAACAGTGGAGTCGCATCCACCGTGCCGTAGTAGCGGGCGAAGGGTACCTCGCCCAGCGCGGCCATTTCTCCCCGGCGCATTTCGTGGAGGATCTTTCCCGGTTCGGCTTCGACCTCCGGATTTACTTCGGTCGCCTGGGTCGATGCGAGGAATTGCAGAACACCTTTCGCGACCCTGGGATTGACCCAGAGCATTTCCAGAGCTGTGATGATTCCATCGCGGCCAAAAATCGTACTGAACCAGGGCACGCCCGCGTACGGGTAATCGTGCTCGGGATTCCCAAGAGTCATCATCTCGACGTCGGCGGTCGAGCGGCGGATCCATCGGTTGAATCGATCGTTGGAACTGGAAATGGTGCACATGCTGGCAGAGTCCGCTTTAAGCTCACTCTCGGCGGCGACCATGGCGCGGGAGTAACCGATGGGCGGTTTCGAGGCGCCCGTACTGCAAGACACGATCAGATGCACTGCGGCGGACTGTTTTGGGCGCAGCGAGATTTCAAAGCCCAGCGCGGAAGAAGAGATGTGAGCCGGACTTGGGTGACATTGAACTCGTGTTTGCCGGACAACTTTATCCAAGCCTTCGTAGGACAAAAGAATCGAATCGCTCTCAATGCGATCTTCCAGTCTGTGTCCTCTTTTTTCGCGGCGGGTGCCTCGCACTTCGAAAATATCGGCGAAATCAGCGCCAATCGCCAACTGGAACGGAATACTTACCGATGCACGGCCGTAATTGACGATCTGAAACTCTTCGTAGCAGACATCGCGCCAAAGAAATTTGGAACGCAAAACGTGGATGGTGCCGCGCTCGACGATAACCTCGTGACTGTCGGAGACATCGACATTTGCAAGATCTGCAGTGAAGACGAAATTGTCGGACTTGACGGTGGAACTCAGCAGCAGCGGCCGGGCGTTCCACAAGCACAGACCTAGTTCGGAAAGAAACCGGGTTCCCTGGAAGAAAATCCCCTGTTCGCCCATCCCCAGAGGCTCAATATCTCCATAACGATCGAAGACGGCAAACATCTTGCCGTATTTCAGGACGCGAGCGCGGTCATCCGAAGGTGACGACCGGGTCGCTATGTAGTACTGCTGGGTGACACTAGTTTCGTCCAACTTAAATCTCCGTTCGTAGGCAGGACCGGATCGGGGCCGCCGCTTACTATGCGATCATAAATGGCAAGGTACTCCTGGGTCATCCGGGCGAGACTGAAGCGCTCTTCGAAACGCTGCCGGCATTGGGCTCTATCAATTTTGCTGAGGCTCTGCGTTGCTTTGGCGGCGCTCTTCACATCGCGAACCAGGAATCCGGTGACTCCATTCTCGACCACTTCCGGCACCGAGCCAAAGGGATAAGCGATGACCGGAGTTCCACACGCCATGGCCTCGATCATGACTATGCCAAAAGGTTCGGGCCAGTTGATGGGAAACATCAGCGCGGCGGCGTTGCCCAGGAATTCATTTTTCTCGTAGTAGCCGATCTCCCCAATGAACTCGATGAGTGGATCATTAAGCAAAGGCTTAATAACAGTTTTGAAATACTGCTCGTCGGCGCGATCGACCTTGGCCGCGATCTTGAGCGGCATGCCTACCGTTTTTGCAATCTGAATAGCGTGGTCCAGGCCCTTTTCTGGCGAGGTGCGGCCGAGGAATGCCAGATACTGTCCCGGTTGGCCGTAGAAGTCGAGGCTGTCTTCCCGCAATCCGTGATGCACCGTACCCTGCCAGTTTGCCCAAGGCAGCGGTCTGCGCTGGGCATCGGAAATGGAGACCACGGGCATATCGGAGAAGGTGCGGTACAGCGGAGCCAGATCGGGGATGTCAAGGCGCCCGTGCAAGGTTGTGACATTGGCCAACTGCGCCCGCCGGCTCAAAGGAAAATGCAAGTAATCGATGTGAAAATGTACGAGGTCAAAGTTATCTTTCTCGCTGAAAACAGTCTCGAGCATGTTGACATGGTGGACCAATTGATCAACACACTGCGAATTCAGCCGGAGGGATTGCGGACAGCACGGGACCAAGCGCGCGGTGGTCATAGAGTCACCACTAGCGAATAATGTCACGTCATGACCCAGACGAACCAATTCCTCCGTGAGCCAGGACACGATGCGCTCGGTTCCGCCATAGAGTTTTGGAGGAACACTTTCAAACAATGGCGCGACCTGTGCGATTCTCATGAACCGTTCCTCTTCATCGTCGACTGGTATAGAAACTCCGGCGTGCACGCGTTCCCGCGTCATGGACGCTCCAGTTGGAACGACCAAATGAGAATCGGAGAGCTCAGGGAAGTCGGCCAATCACCCGTAGGTATAAGAACACGCCGCCGAATCCGTCACTATTATCAACGCATTGATTCTATTGCTCTGTACTGATTTTTTCTCTCGGGAACATCCTGTAGCTTGAGCGAATGCAACACGTAGGACTCATATTGCATGAATGTTCGGTACCATACATGCATGTGCGACGAACATTAGGTGACGAGTTGTTTTTTTCTTGCGCTCATCCCAGCAAGCAAAGTGCTACCGGGAACTCCGCCAGCGCCTCCGAGACAGCAATCTCTTCGTAGTTATCGCTTTTATGCAGTTCCAGAGCTTCTCCGGTAAACACGTTCCGATACTTTTTGGAGCAACTGCAGAAAGGAATTAGAACGTGAGTATCCTCCCAGATTCGGGGCCCGATTGGGGGAACATCCCGATCATTGAGCAATCCCGCAACCAGGCGTGGGACAATCACGAGAAGGGTTGTGGTTTCGGACTTCCTGGCGAACGCAACCACGTGATTGGCCTTTGCGCCCTCAACCGCCAACGGCACATATTCGCCCTGCTGAAAAAGATCTGCCTGCTGTTGACGTAAGCACAAAGTTTTCCAGGTCAAGAATAATTTGATTCGACCGTCCTCGGGAGTTTCCAGGAAACTGCTGATCGTTGATGGCGTGGGTTCGCTTCCCGCCTTAAGAAAACTCTGGAACATCCGCTGCCCGCGCGCGTAGTCGACCGGACGCCGGTTATCGGGATCGACCAAACTAAAATTCCACAACTCACTACCCTGATAAATGTCGGGTACGCCGGGGCACGTCAGTTTCAGAAGCGTCTGCGCCAGGCTATTCCACAAGCCCACGCGGGCGGTGCGGCGCTGGAAGGGTAAAAAATCGTTGAGGAACCGGTTCTGAGAGCCTGGCTTCAGCAGCGTCTGGACAAAGGACGAGACTGCCGTTTCGTATTCGGTGTTTCGATTGATCCAGCTGGTGTTTTGCTTGGCTTCGCGGATCGCTTTTAACATATAGTTTTCTATCCGCTCGCAGAAATCTTTCCAGACATCGGTATCGTTGAGGGGGTCTGACGGCATCGCTCCTACTAAAGTCTGATAGAGCAAGTATTCATCGTTCGGTGATGGGGCGGGTTTGCCGTTGACGAGGCTCTTGTGATTTCGATTGAAGCGTCTCCACTCCCGCACCCGAAGCCGCCACAGTCCCGACATCTCTGAGAGCACGTTGATTCGGGCGCGCACGTCCTCGGCGCGCTTGGAGTCGTGCGTGCTGGTGGCCAGCATGGTGTGCGGCCAACTGCGGAGGCGCTCCTGATTCGCGAGATGGAACTCGGGCGTGGTGGTTCCGAACCGGTGAAGGTCGCTGCCGACGTCATTCAGTGAGACCAGGCGGTTGTACCGGTAAAAAGCGGTGTCTTCCAACCCTTTGGCCATCACCGGGCCGGTGAACTGCTGGAACTTCATGGCAAAGGTAGTCACTGCATTCCGGTAAGCGGGATCTTGCCCTTCCGCGATGCTGGTGAGAAGCACGTGACCGACGAAATCGAAAATGCTGGTGTCATCGGCCGGGCTTCTCCATTTAGCCGAGGAGATGGCGCTGCGGATGTAACCTTCGTCGGTATCTGAAATGCCGCTTTGGCTGACGTAAGTGCGGTACACCGGAAAACTGGCGACCACTTCGATTAGCGCATCGCGCAGACTATTGAGCGTGAAATCGCAAGTGCGCCGTTTGGAAAGGGCAATGCGGGTGAGTTGACTGGCAAGCACATTCAGTTCACTATCCAGGGCAACCCGCATGATCAGCTTTCGACAGCGGTAGGCGAGATCATCAATATCGAGTTCGTCGTCGACGAAGTTTCGGTAGATACGATCCATACTCACCGCGGTAGTTGGGTCGACGAAGACTCCGTTGACTAGACTGGCGAAGTCGTAGCCGGTAGTGCCGGAGACCGGCCACTCGGAAGGCAGCCGTTCCGCGCCCGTAAGGATTTTCTCGATGACTACATAACGTGACTCAGCCTCGGAGGTTCTTGTGGCGGCCGCGATGCCGCGGTTGAGGCGTTCGAAATATTGACGAGGATTGTAAAGGCCGTCGGGATGGTCAATGCGTAAGCCATCCACTTTTCCGTCTGCCATCAGGCTAAGGACCAGACGGTGGGTTGCTTCGAAGACGGCTTCGTTTTCCACGCAAATGCCCGCCAGATCATTGGTATCGAAAAAGCGGCGGTAGTTGATGTCATCGGAGGCGACCCTCCAGTTGGCCAGGCGGAAGGTTTGCGCTTTGATGAGTTCGTGAAGTTGTTCGAAGCTCGCGGGATCGGCGGGGTTACCGTTAAGCAAGTCGACGGCGCGATGAATGCAGGCGGCGATCTGCGGGGATCGAGCGCATAATTCGGCGAGTCTGCGCTTATGGATTTCCTTGTCACGATTGCGCTCGGCAATGCGGTCGCTGCTGATCTCGTACCTTGCCGGCAGATGGCTAAAAGATGCGTTCAGACTCTGGAATTCCAGTACGTCCGGATTTTGGTCGTCGAGCTTCGTCGCTTGCGGGTTGGTGCAAGGCTGCAGGATACGAGGATACTCACGGGGATCCACGGGAAAGCGATGATTATGGTAGGACACATCGAACTCGCCGCGTTCCTGGTGAAAGACAAGCTTCAGTTCGCCGCTCTCCAGGACCACGCCGTAATGGTCGTGGAGCACTGGAATCAGAACTTTTCCGTGGAGTTCATGCTTGATCGGATGCCAGTCAATATCGAAGTAACTGGCGTAGACGGAACTTTCGCCATTTTCGAGAACGTCCAACCACCACGCATTGTCTCCGCCCATCACGCCCATGTGGTTGGGCACGATGTCGAGTATCAATCCCATGCCATGTTCGTGCAGAGTAGCGACGAAGCGGTCGAAGTCCTCAGCGCTGCCAATCTCAGGGTTTAGCGAGTTGTGGTCAACGATGTCGTAACCATGCATACTGCCGGCACGGGCCTTTAAGAGTGGAGAAACATAGCAATGACTGATGCCGAGCGTGGAAAGATATGGAACGATGGCCGTGGCCTGCGCGAAAGTGAAGTCGCGATTGAGTTGGAGGCGATAGGTCGCAAGCGGAATGTGCGAACGTAGCTTCATGATTCTAGAAACCACACTACTGACCAAGGCGGCAGCGCTGTTTTCTTCAGAACCTCGGCGGTCGCTTCTTCACTGGCATAGATAACCTTGGATGCGGGGAAAGTCAGGCCAGTAACGGAATCGTTTCCGAGATTCGCCATCAGAATAAGGTTTGACTGGTCGGGAAATTTCCAACTAGCGGCGAGACTCCGATCTCCATGGAGTTGGCAATCAGCACTGATAACGCATCCAGCCGAAAGACGGGAGACGATGTGCTGGCATCGCAGTTTGAGTAAATTCCTGTAGAAGCGCAACCAGTCTTGATGGCGCGGTTGTGCAATCTCGCTCCAATCCAGCCGTGATGTCTCAAAAGTTCGAGCAGCGCCTGGGTCGGGAATCTGCTCGCGTGCGGCGGGGTCGGCGAACCTGGCAAAATGAGCGAACTCATTTCGCCGGCCCGCAGTGACAGCCTTGGCTAAGTCCTTCTCGAAATCGCAGAAGAAGAGAAACGGCGTTTCCGCGCCGAACTCTTCGCCCATGAAGAGCAGGGGAGGGGAAGGTGCAAGCAAAATGATTGCCGCTGCCGCGCGCACGGCGCGAGCATCCGCGATCTTAGTGATCCGTTCGCCGAACGCACGGTTCCCGACCTGATCATGATTCTGAAGGAACGAAACAAACGCAGCGGGCGGCAGGCCATTGGTGGATTCACCGCGGGTTTCGCCGTGCCGGTACTTGGAGACTTCACCTTGGTATGCGAATCCTTCGATTAAACAACGGCCTAATTGATCGAGAGGACGTTCGAAATAGTCAGAATAATAGCCGTCTCGCTCGCCCGTGACCAGCACGTGCAACACGTGGTGAATGTCGTCGTTCCACTGGGCCGTGTAGCTTTTAGGCCGGCAGCGCGCTGTACGCTGAAGGTAACGGGCCTGGTTGCGGTCGTTTTCGAGGATGAGGTGGATGTATCGATCAGGCTCGATGGAGTTGCGGACCGCATCGGCCAATTCGGTTAGGATGTCCGGTGTGGAGTCGTCGATGATCGCGTGAACCGCGTCCAGGCGCAGGCCGTCGAAATGATATTCGGTCAGCCAGTAAAGCGCATTGTGGATGAAAAAGTCGCGGACGACTCGGCTGTCCGGACCATCAAAGTTAATGCCCTCGCCCCACGGCGTACGGTGCCGATCGGTAAAAAACTGCGGCGCATAAGGCCTGAGATAATTTCCCTCCGGACCAAAATGGTTGTAGACGACATCCAGGAAAACCATGATTCCGCGGTCATGAGCGGTTTGAACTAAGTTCTTGAGCTCTTCAGGCCGGCCGTAAATATTATCAGGAGCGAATAAGAAGACACCGTCGTAACCCCAATTGCCCCGACCGGGGAAGTCGGCAACCGGCATCAACTCGAGGGCCGTGATTCCCAGATCCGCAAGATAGTCGAGCCGCTCGCGCACGGCAGAAAAAGTCCCGGACGGTGTGAATGCTCCGACATGCAACTCATAGATGACAGCTTCTTCCCAGCGGCGGCCCCGCCACGCGCTGTCGTGCCAGTCGAAGGCAGCGGGATCCACTACCTCGCTCGGTCCATGCACATCGCGCGGTTGAAATCGCGAGGCCGGGTCGGGGAACTCTTGCGCGTCGTCGATACGGAATTTGTATTGCGTCCCGGGCCGGGCCGCATCGGTGGTCAACTCCCACCAACCCTGATCACATCGGTTCAGAGCAAGGCGTGGTAAGCCGCCGGCGCCAGCAAGGCAGAGTTCAACCTGATGCGCCGCTGGGGCCCACAAACGGAACCGCACGCCATGGTCACGGCACTCGGCGCCGAACAGCATGTTATAGCGGCGCTTCATTCGCCTCCTCTTTCTTGCCGTTTCCGCGTCGCTCCATCAACACGACCATGGAGCGAGCCTGCAGAGGGTAGGCTGCGCCCGCGTCATAGGTCTCGACCGCGCGCAAACCACTTTCTCGAGACGTGTCCATCCACGCGGTCCAGCGGGCTCCAGGACGGAACGTGGGCAAAGTGAATTTCACATCTTCGTGGTGAGAGTTGAGAAGGACGAGAAAGTTTTCGTCGCTCAACTTACGTCCGCGTTCATCGGTTTCATCCAGGCCCTGGCCGGAAAGAAGCATTCCCAGACAGTGAAGCACAGGGTCGCGCCACCCTTCTTCGCTCATCTCATCACCGCTGGGATTGACCCACTGGACATCTTTTACAGTTGCACCTTTGATCGGGCGGCCCTGGAAAAAACGGCGCCGGCGGAACACGGGATGCCTTTTTCGCAGGTTGATCATGCGCTGCACGAAGGTCAGCAAGTCACGATCTGCAGGCTGCAAATTCCAATTCAGCCAGCTGATTTCATTGTCCTGGCAGTAGGCGTTGTTGTTCCCCATCTGGGTATGCCCGATTGTATCCCCGGCATACATCATCGGTACGCCCTGAGAAAGCAGAAGGGTTGCCAGAAGATTCCGCTTTTGTTTAGCGCGCAAAGCCTGGATGTTGGGATTGTTGGTGGGGCCCTCTACTCCGCAATTCCAGCTGCGATTGTCGTTGTTGCCGTCGCGATTGCCTTCGCCGTTGGCCTCGTTATGTTTTTCGTTGTAACTGACCAGATCCTGCAAGGTGAAGCCGTCATGGGCGGTGACAAAATTGACGCTGGCATAGGGACGCCGGCCGCTGTGCGCATAGAGGTCGCTGGAACCCGTGATGCGATAAGCTAAATCTCCTACTACCCCTCCGTCGCCCTTCCAGTAAGAACGCACCGTGTCGCGGTAGCGATCATTCCATTCCGCCCAGCCCACGGGAAAGTTGCCGACTTGATATCCTCCTTCCCCGAGGTCCCAGGGTTCGGCAATCAGCTTCGCCTGCGAGAGCACGGGGTCCTGATGAATGATGTCGAGAAAGGCGCCCAGGCGATCCACTTCATGCAGTTCGCGCGCAAGCGTGGCGGCCAGGTCGAAGCGGAAACCGTCCACGTGCATTTCCAGAACCCAGTAGCGCAAACTATCCATGATGAGTTGCAGCACACGCGGATGCTGCATGTTCAGCGTGTTTCCTGTGCCGGTGTAGTCCATGTAATGCCGGGGATTGTCTGGCATCAGGCGGTAGTAGGTGCTGTTGTCGATGCCTCTTAGCGAAAGGGTTGGGCCCAGGTGATTGCCTTCGGCAGTGTGGTTGTAGACGACATCTAGAATCACTTCCAGTCCTGCGGAATGCAGCGTCTTGACCATTGTCTTGAATTCGCGGATGGAGCTGGTTGCCAGGTACCGAGGCTCAACCGCAAGAAATCCAATCGAGTTATAACCCCAATAGTTGCGCAGACCGCGTTCCACCAGTTGACGATCATCGACGAAGGCGTGCACGGGCATGAGTTCGATCGAGGTCACTCCCAGCCGTGTGAGATATTCGATGACGGGAGCTGTAGCCAGACCCGCATATGTCCCGCGCAAATGAGCGGGAACGTCAGGATGGCACATGGTGAATCCCTTTACGTGGAGTTCGTAAATCAAGGTTTCGTGCCACGGAATTCTGGGTGGCGCATCGGTTCCCCAGGTGAAAGCGGAGTCGATCACCCGGTTCTTCGGCATTCCGGCGGCATCGTCGCGCCGGTCAAACGACAGGTCTTCCTGCTTGTTTCCGACCCGGTATCCGAAGTGGGCATCGCTCCAGCGGATGGTTCCGTGTATCTGCTTGCCATAAGGGTCGAGCAGAAGTTTGTGGTGATTGAATCGGTGGCCTTGCTCCGGCGCATAGGGCCCAAACACGCGGTACCCGTACAACTGGCCGGGACGTACCTCTGGCAGGTAGCCGTGCCAGACCATGTCGGTTTGCTCGGGAAGCGGAACCCGAAGCGTCTCCCGTTTTCCCGAAATGTCGAACAAGCACAGTTCCACTTTCTCCGCGTGTTCCGAGTAGAGCGCGAAGTTGACACCTTCACCGTCCCAGGTTGATCCCAGGGGATAAGGCCGGCCGGGCCACACAATGGGCTGGGATTGCGACATTTACCTTCGATGCCTCCGCCGTACAACAATGACAGCTTTTAGAACTTGGGAAGTCGGCTCCTCAGTGGAAGCCATGCAGGATCTCCTTGGCCGCACGGCGTCCGCTTGCGATCGCACCGTGGACAGTACCGTTGTGCCCGGTAGTATCCGTGGCTTCGCCAGCAAAGAACAAGGTATTCTCGACGGGATTCGCCAAAGCCTTCTGTGCGCCGTCCGCGCCGACTGTTCCATAACTGTAAGCCCCACGAGAAAACGGATCGCTTTGCCAGTCGTGGAAATAAGCGGCCTCGAGCAATTGCATGAGTTCGTCCCGCCCGATGTTGAGCAAACTGCTAAGCGTCTGCAAACATCGATCAACCACGAAGGAGTGGCTCTTACCGGATAACCGCTCGGCACAGCTGAACGGAGCCCAGCCCGTAATAATCGGCAGTTTCGCAGGCATGGTTGTCCACCAGGTGGGAAACCAATCATCCTGCGAGAACAGGAAGCTCATGCCGGACAGCGTCTTGCGTTCATTGCCGCGCGCAGAAATCGAATCCCAGAAACGATTGCGAAAACGAAGCGTTACCCGGATCACTTTGCCCATCTCCAACTTTTTGAGTGCTTCCAACTTTGTGCGAGGCAACTTGGGAGTGAACTGCACCGCACCGTTATCCTTTGACGCGACTTGCAAAACACCGAGCGGAATTGTGATGAGCACGCGTCCAGTCTCGAACTTGCAGGATTCGCGCGCACGACGGGCCGCCACTTCCACACGGCCCGGCGACCATCCGACCGAGTCGACGACCGTTTCGGTTTGAGTGCACACGCCAGCCTCTGCTAAGTCCTCACAGAAGATGTCGAGCAAATCTTTGTATCCATTGATCGAGCGGAAGGCGCGATGGCCTTCAATTTGCTCCTCCGCTCGCATTCCTTCTACTAGCCAGTGCACGCCGACCCGATCCGGATCGGCTGCGTTGAATCCGGTGACGTAGGCCAAAGCGCGCTCGCGGGCCTCACGATTCTCCGGATTGTCTTCTGCATTCCAACAGCGGTTCAAGAAGCTGAGGAACGATTCATCGGGCAAATTCGCATCCAGTTGGTCGAGAATTTCGTCGACCCGGGAGAAAAACTCGCAAGTGGACAGACGGCCCTGCCGGAAGCACCACGGCTCGCCAGTCACTTCTGTGACTCTTACATTTCGCGCCTGCAGAGGCTCCCATATCTCAGGCGGGACCCCGTGAATAAACTCAGCGCCCAACTCAATGGGAGCTTGGCAAACCGGATCGCGTTGCGTGAACATGCGGCCGCCGATCCGGTCGCGCGCTTCGAGAATGGTGACCGAGAGACGGGCGCGTCCCAGGTCCGCAGCCGCCGCCAGTCCCGCCGCTCCTGCGCCAACCACGATGACATCGGGAGATTTCGCCATGACCATATGTTTCGACAGCCAGGGAACAACCGATCTCTGTTCGACTGCGGAACAAGCTTAATCAAAAGCGAGCCTGCGGGACATTCATTCGAGGCTCGACGTGAATTTAATTATGTTAGTCCCCCGAAGGAGATTGCGCATTCACGGTTTTCGGTTTGCCATGAGGCGGCCGATGAATTTCCTGCTAAGATGTAGGCCTTTGTTTCGCGGGAAATTGTGGAAGTCTAACCACTCGTCCCGCACGCGCCGACTCGTAGGCGGCGCGCACGATTCGTACGTCGGCCAAGCCTTCAAGTCCAGACGGCTCCGGCTCTTTGCCCTTCAGAATACAGTCAGAGAAATAGATCAATTCGGCTGCGAACTGGTCGCGTTTGCGAAAGTGTCTCGTCATCGTTCTCCACCGGTTCTGTAACTCGAATGTTATCTTCGACCACCTGCTGAGCAAATTCCGAATCGAAGATTCGAAGTTTTCCCAGTTTGCCGCTTTTCGCCAGGCGTACCGCTTCGAGGTTGCCTTTCTCGAAGTGCAGGCGATAGGCAACCATAAGCTTCGCGCCGTTTTGTTTTGCAGTATCGATCATGACCTCGCAATCTTCTTCCGTCACTGCCATGGGCTTTTCGCAGAGCACATGCACCCGAGCCTGGGCAGCACGCACCGCGTATTCGCGATGCAGATGGTTGGGCAATACGATATAAACCGCATCGACGGAAAAAAGAGCTTTCTCGTAGTCCTCATACGAATAGACTTGCTCTACGCCATATTTCCTGGCCACTTTCTCCCTTTTGTCGGCGTCGCCGGAAACAATGGCAACCAACTCAGAGTTTTGCGCCTTCTTGAATGCGGGTAAAACAGCGACCTGCGCAAGGTGTCCCAGCCCAACGACGGCGTAGCGAATCCTGCGTCCGGATCTACGGCTCATGTCCCTCTCCATTTAGCTGCGTGCATTGGATGAGTTTTATTGCCAAAGCGTTGTGAGCCACCTGCAAGAAGCACTTCATTTTCGGACTGGCTGCACAACCGCTTACCCAAGAAAACACTTGTCATCCCGACCTCAGCGAAGGATCTAGGTTCTCGCCTGCATCATCCATGTCGCTGTGGCACGCAGCCACTTAGATCCCGTTCGCATTGCTGGTAGGAGCCGAACTCAACGCGGAAATAGTTGCACTGTGACGGCGAAATGATGTCTGCAGATTGCATACAGGGACAGCGGTAGTACCCGCCCCCAGGCCCGAGCAGAAGAGCCCACAATTCAATTCAGTTTTCCCGATGGTCTTTATGGTGAAAGTCCGAGCCGAAGTGTGGCTCTGATTCTGTCCCCGTAACCTTGACTGGAAGCTCGGTTCCAGCTCCATTCTTGCTGAAAAAAGGATCAGCAGGCTTCAGGAGTATTGACTTCCACCCCGTCGTCATCTGCGAAAGTCTCGCGTCCAAACGCGCCTTGCCGTGGAAATCGAATTGATTGCCGTCCAGGATGTACTTGCCCGTGAGGTTAACTTGGGTGCCAGGAATCTCAAAGTGCAGCCGGGAAAAGTGAAGAACGCCATTGTCTAAATCAAACACGCCATTCAAATCGGAAGCTACGTTATCCACAACATTTTCGCGCGCCAGCTTCGCTTTTCCCCGGCTGCGCATGCTCAGCGCGTCGATTTTGTTCTGGATCTTGTCGTTAGTGAAATGTGCCTGCAATACCCTGAATCGCCCTGCCAGCTTAAGACGATCGCAAACCGCAGGCGTTCCCGGGAGCAGGTCGAACTTTGTCTTCAGCTGCACTGCGCCCGTCATGATTGGGGGATTTGTTCGCACCGCCAATTTCAGCAAGTCCTCGATTTTCCCCTTAGGAATGGTGACATCAAGGTCCACGCGATGCCCTTGCGGTTCCTTCATCCGCACTACCGAACCCGTTGCCGCCAGCGAGGAATCCAGAATTCTCGCTTTTACCGGCCGAAGATAGGTATCCCCATTGGTCGCGTCCACAATGGCGTGAAACTCCGTATGCAGCGGAACCGGACGTCCGCTTGAGGCAATGCGAAAATCCGGAGTGTCCGTGGTGCCATCCACGACAATGTTGTCCAGAATGCCGGAATACTGCCCGGTCGATGACAAGATTCCACCGATACCCTTGATCGTTCCCAAGTCGGCATGGGTGAACGAATAGGTGCCACGCACCGGAGTATCGCGGGGGCTATCTGCCTGCCACGGCCCAAACAATCCACCTGAAATGATATTTCCGACTGGCTTTGGATTAATCAGGTTGGCATCAAACTGCAGAGGCTCATTGGTGCCGATTCTCGTCATTTTCAAACTCTCGATGTCAAACTCCAGAGGAAGTTTTCCCGGTCTCAGAGTGTTGATGACCAGTTCTGCCCCGTCGCAGACAAATTTATCGACAACCACTTTGATCTTTCCGGAAGGGCCAATGTTCTTCATCTCCGCACGCTGTTCCCGCGGAGGTAAATTCAATGACAGTCCTTTCACATAGACGGTATCGACATGCATGGGTGTACGAAAAAGGTCCTTGATGCCGGTGCGAAAGCGGAATTCCGCGACACCGATAAGCGGTTGAATTCCTAACTGGTGCATATTCGGGTCGGTTTCTCCATAGAGCCGTAGCCCCTCACCCGAAACCTGCAGACCTCGCAGCAGCGAAACATGGAATTGGTCAAGTTCAACTCTGCTGTGAAATCGAGCCGATAGTGTCTCCGTCACGCGCTGGCGCAGGATCGGCTCCGCATGAGAGACGACAATCGCGCCTGCGACAATGATGATGACGGTTGTAACTAGAATGATTCCGGCGATCCAGCGCCAGCGGTGCTTTCGTTTGTGCTCATCAGGAGCATCAGGTTGGCGTTGGCGATGGCGATCTGACATTAGTTGCCCCAACCGAGCATAATCTTCTGCGTGCCCGCGAAACAATCCGGCGAAAACCGTAGAGGGGTGAAATAGAAGTTGCATCGGCGCTGACGATTACGCTCAACGAAAGTGTCGCTCAGGTTTATGCCACGCGAAGGTCCAGATCTTGATGCCGCACTCAGTCTCCGAGCCACGCCGCGAGCCCAGGCATCGAATCAATGTAATCTCAAATAATTTTGGTCACTGCGACCAGGGGAGCCGCCAACATTAGGCCCACCGCACCCTCTCCTTCCATTTTTGCGAGAGTGTCAAGTGTGTCGGCTTCGGCGACTTCGATGTTGCTGATTTGGCTTCCCACATTCCAGTCCTCGGAATGAGAGATCGGGTGAGTCACCGACGATGTCTTCAGCGAATTGCCTTCAAGGGGCATAAGAGCGGGCTATAAGACGGTATTAGTGCTCTCCCTGTTGCTTTTCAGCACCCGCGGGCAACGACGAAGTGAATCTTGGTGAGTTCCGGAATCCCGCCGTCCCCGTCGCACCATCTTGATCATCAGGAGCCAGCAAGTCTCCGTGCGGCCAACCTTTGCGCGACGATATCAGACCTCTCAGCAGCGGGTTGAAAGTGGCGTTACTCCTGGCTTTCGGGCTGCCGCAGACAACCCGCGTCCCACCGTTGCCATCGAAAAGCCGTCTGGCTGAAGGGAAATGTGCCGCTTTATGTCTAGGTTTAACGACCGTACTCTTGTCTCCTGTCTGAGTGCTATATTTCTGTTTGTTCTTTGCGGTTGCGGTGGAGGGGGAAGCAGTTCCAGTTTCCCGACTGGCTCGATTCAACTCAGTGTCCAAGCCGCCGGCGCTGGCGTTGGCACTGTCAGCAGTAATCCTGCAGGCATCAACTGTGGTCAGGCCTGTACCGCGAGCTTTTCCAGCGGGACTCAGGTAACGCTGAATGCATCTCCGGCAGCGAACTCGTTTTTCGCGGGTTGGTCTGGCGCCTGCAGCGGCACTAGTGTCTGCAAGGTAACCCTGACGCAAAATACTTCCGTGATGGCCAGCTTTAGCGCTTCGCCAGTGTTGGCCGTGACCTTGAGCGGCACAGGCAAAGGCAGCGTCGCAAGCAACCCCTCCGGCATCAGTTGCGGAACCACCTGCAGCGCGGACTTCGCCCCCAATACTCAAGTAACTCTCATCGCGACCGCCGCCGCCAACTCATCTTTCGCGGGATGGACAGGAGGCTGTAGCGGAACGAATCCCACTTGCACCGTGACGCTCAACGCGAGCCAGCAGGTAACGGCAAACTTTAGCACCGCAAACTCGCCCACGCTCAGCGTGATCCATGCGGGAACCGGCACGGGCACGGTTACTAGTAACCCGGCTGGAATTAATTGTGGATCAACCTGCAATGCCAGCTTCACCGCCGGTACTCAAGTGACGCTCACCGCGACCGCCGCCGCGAACTCATTGTTCGCCGGCTGGACCGGCGGCGGCTGTAGCGGCACCGCTTCCACCTGCACTGTGACACTCAACTCGAACCAGCAGGTGACCGCCACTTTTACAGCCCAAGCCCCGATTGGCTTGACCGTGACCCTTGCGGGAACTGGCGCCGGGACAGTCACCAGCAATCCTGCCGGAATTAGTTGTCAACCAACCTGCAGCGCAAATTTTCCCGCGAACAGTGAGGTGACTCTTACCGCCACCGCGGCTGCGGGCTCAATTTTCGCTGGATGGGGCGGAGCTTGCAGCGGCGCCAATTCTACATGCCAACTCACGCTTGCCTCCGCTACGTCGGTGACTGCGACTTTCAACACGCCCATGTTAACCGTGACTCTTGCGGGAAATGGTACGGGTACAGTGACCAGCAATCCTGGCGGAATTAGTTGTCAACCCACCTGCAGCGCGACCTTCCCCCTTAACAGCCAGGTGCAACTTACCGCAGCCGCGGCTGCGGGCTCGTATTTCGCGGGATGGACCGGAGCCTGCAGCGGTACCAATTCCACTTGCACAGTCACAATGACGGCGAACCCGCAAGTCGGCGCAACCTTTACCCAGGCTCAAGGTCTGAATCTTCTCAATCACATCGTTTTCCTGGCACAAGAGAATCGCTCGTTCGATCACTACTTCGGCGCGTTGCGAGAATACTGGGCGCAAAATGGCTATCCAGATCAACCCATTGACGGCCTGCCCCAATTCAATCCCGGTGGACAGCCTCCGTCCATCCCGGGCTGCAATCCCGCCGACCCTCCTCCAGACAGCTGCGTGTTTGATCCGAATAATCTGATTACTTCGTATCACTTGATTACTCAATGTATCGAGAATCCGAGTCCTTCCTGGAACGAGGGTCACGTGGATTGGGATTACTACGACCAGGTAGGGCTGTATCCCGCCACTTTGAACGGCTTCGTCAAAACTGCGGGCGGCGATGCCCGAGCCGACCAGTTTTATGACGTCGATGGTATCCGCGCGATGGGTTACTACGACGGCGGCGACCTCAATTACTACTACTTCATGGCCTCGAACTTTGCTACCTCGGATCGATGGTTCAATCCTGCAATCACCCGCACGCACCCGAACCGTGAGTATCTCATCGCGGCTACGTCCCAGGGATACGCATATCCAGTGGGCACGGACAGTCAGGACAAGAACCTGCTAACCGCCCCTACAATCTTTCAAGAGCTGCAGGCTGCAGGCATCAGTTGGAAGATTTATGTCGATCCCACCAACAGCAACTGCTCCCAGCCCTATGATCCGCACTGCCTGCTGACCTTGAGCTATGTGCAGTTTTTCCAATGGGGACATACCATCCCAGATCTGTATCCCAATAACATCGCTCCCATATCGCAGTACTTCACGGACCTGCAGAATGGGACGCTGCCACAAGTGGCTCAGATCGAACCCGCAACCGACGCCGGTTTCGACGAGCATCCATCAGTTTCTGATTCGGAGCCCAATCGCATCCAGGTCGGAGCGAATTACGTCTCAAGCCTTATTAACTCGCTGATGACCAGCTCTTCATGGCAAACTTCAGCGTTCATTCTCACCTTCGACGAAGACGGAGGCTTGTTTGACCACGTCTCTCCACAGCCCGCCGTCAGCCCGGATGGCATTAAGCCGGTTGATTTGCTTCCCGGCGATGTTTGCACGCAAGAGTCTGGTCCGATTTGCGACTTCGTCTACACCGGGTACCGCGTGCCCTTGATCGTGGTTTCGCCCTATACCCAGAAAAACTACGTCTCGCACACCGTGGCCGATTTCACCGCAATTCTGAAGCTCATTGAAACTCGCTTCAACCTGCCCGCTCTCACCAAGCGGGACGCCGCGCAAATGGATATGACCGAGTTCTTTAATTTCGACGATCCGGTTTGGCTGACTCCTCCAAGCCCGCCGACCCAAAACACCGACGGACCTTGCTATTTGGATAAGCTGCCTTAGCGAAGAAACATGCGCGGCAAAAACTTTGGAGCAACCCTTGGTTCGGGTTTGGCCTCTGACCACTGGCACCCATGAGCTTTAAGGCGAATTACACAAAGTACGAAGCGCTTACTGCATGGCGCATGAGCGCCGTGGCTGCGGGCGTATGTTTCGTCCTCGCGCTGTTAACCATCACAGCTGCGGGTCAAACATCCGCGATTCCCGCCGGCGCAACCGGCGTCGCGCAACCGGCTTCGGTTCCGAGCGCTGCCCCTGCGGCTCAGAGCAATGGCACGACCACGACCACGACCGCTCCGCTGCCGCAGGCTGAACAGCAAGCGCCCGCCGATGACGGCAGCGTCTTCGTATTCAAGAAGGAAGTCCAGGAAGTCAGTCTGCACGCCACCGTGGTAGACGACCAGCGACGCCTGGTCACCAATCTTCCCCGCGAAGCCTTCACGGTATTCGAGGACGGAGTGGCGCAGAAGACGACCTCATTTCACCGCGACGACGTTCCCGTGGCCATGGGCATCGTGATCGACAACTCCGGCTCCATGCGGGAGAAGCGCGACAAGGTGAATCAGGCGGTGCTGAACCTGATTAAAGCCAGTAATCCGGATGACGAAATTTTCATCGTCAACTTCAGCCAGGACTCGTATCTCGACCAGGATTTCACTTCCAATATCGATCTGCTGCAGCAAGCCCTGCACAAAGTTTCCGCACAAGGCAGCACCGCGCTCTATGACGCCATCGTCGCGTCCGACGTCCATTTGAAAAACAATGCCCGCGTGGACCGCAAGGTGCTGCTGGTGATCACCGATGGCCGCGACAACGCCAGCCAGGAAACCTTGCAGCAAGCTACCCGCCGATTGCAGCAGGAGAATGGTCCCACGCTCTATGCGGTTGGGCTGCTGAGCGACGAAATGCAGCAATCGGGGATCGATGCCCTGCAGAGCCTGGCCGACAGCACCGGCGGAGTCGCCTTTTTCCCCAAAGGCCTGGATGAGGTAGACGAGATTACTCGAACCGTTGCCCGCGACATCCGCAGCCAGTACACGATTGGCTACAAGCCAACCAATCCCAGGCAAAATTCCGACTACCGCAGAATTCTGGTCACAGCCCAGGCGCCAGGCTATCGCAAACTAACGGTGCGCACGCGCAGCGGCTACTATCCCGGTGAAGCTGTTCGCTAAAGCTGCGTCACTTCGAGCCGGCTGAATTGTTTTATGCAGGAGTGAAATAAGGTCATGAAACGCTACATGAATTTTGCTGTTTGCTTCATCGCCACGCTATGCACAGAAGGTGCGTTTGCTCAAATCGCTTCCGCGCAAGCACCCGCCCCGGTTGCCTACATCTATGTCTCCAGCCCCAGCAACAAAAACGTAAAGGCCTTTGCCGCAGCTTCCAACGGGAAGCTCAGCGCCGTTGCAGGTTCGCCTTTCCCGGTCGGCTACGTGGAGAGCATGACCGCGAATGCGAAATATCTGTTTACTACTGACAGTGTGTATATCTACACCAATGCCGTCGCCCCGGATGGGGCCATCAAACAGGTTGCGTCCATCAATGCCCAGCAGTTCAATCCCGACAATTATGGCGGTCCCGGTGTCCTCTTTCTCGATCGCACCGGCACGACCGTGTATGACACAGACTATTACTGCTGCGGAACCAACGACGCCTTTCAATTTTTCAGCACGGACAATACCACCGGCCAGCTCAACTATCTCGGGGTAACCACTGCCACCTGGAATTACTGGGTGCCACTTACCTTCATTGGCAACAATCTTTTTGCCTACGCGTCCGAGTGCAGCGAGTACTCGGCCATCTTCGGCTTCCAGCGCAATGACGACGGAACCCTGAGCGCATTGAATATCAATCCCTCGGTTCCAACTGCGCCGAAAGGATATTCATACTGTCCCAGCCAGATGGTCGCCGATTCCGCGAACCACCTCGCCATGGCCCTCACGCCCCAGAAAGGATACAAAGCATCGGAGTCGGCTCCTCCGCCACAGCTTGCGACGTATACGGCCGATAGCTCGGGAAATATCACCACCAAAAGCACGCGCTTTAATATGCCGAAGACGGCAATTCCAGTCATCTCGGATATTGCCATGTCCCCTTCCGGCAAACTGCTGGCGGTCGCCGGACTGAATGGATTGCAGGTGTTCCATTTCAACGGAAGCAAGCCGCTCACGCACTATACCGGCCTGCTGATCAAGGATCAGTTTGATCAGATCTTGTGGGACAACGACAATCACCTCTATGCCATCAGTCAAACCACGGGGAAGCTGTTCGTATTTACGGTGACACCGAGCAGCGTAAGTCAGGCTCCAGGCTCGCCCTACAAGATATCCAAACCAGGAACCATCGCAGTTCTGCCCAAGACGTAGCCTCAGCGCGGGGAATTCGGAGCTCGCCCTCTGCTCCCCGCATTCTCATTGACCACGTCCACACAATCAGATAACCTCAATCCAATGACATTATCTATTGGATTAATGTCCGCTCTTTGACAGTCCGACCAGGGGCAATGGCCAATACTGGATTCCAAAATGGGACGCGGCCTCGCAGCTAGCCACACGTAACTCCCATGTTCTCTAGATTTTGCGTATAAGTCCTTAAAACTCAAAGATCTAGCAGGTAGTGGTAAAATAAACCTCTTGTTTTCAATATTTTGCAAAGTCAAAGGGGGAGGGGGGATATCCACCTATGCAACAGCAAATTCCCAGTTTGGAAAGCTTGCCAGGCGCTATTCGGGCGAAACCATTGCCCCTACACGGCTCCGGCCTCTCTCTCCGCGAAAGAGCGTTGCTGCTTGTGGCGCCCACCAGAAAAGCGCGCCCTCCACAAATGTGCAAATGTTTGCACTATTGGGACCTTCCGCTGCAGCCCTAAAGCCCCTATTCCTCAGGTTTAAAGGGTTGGTATGAGGCTTGCTCCTAACGGAGGGCAGGAGCCCGGAAACGCGAGACGCTCCTCAGAATTGGAGATTAACGCCATGAAGACTGCATTATTTGTCCTGTGTTTTCTTTGTGCCACTGCGGCATTCGGACAATCGGTTGGGGGTGCCTTGACTGGCCCACCCATGAGCAGCACGGTGCAGATGACCGATCATCCGCAACATGCACTGCAGACCCCGATGGGCCTGGAGCAGAGCCTGCTGGGACACTCCAATTACGTCATTGCTGAGGGCGAGAGGCCGCTTTGGGAAGTGCAGCCCCCGTCGCTCCAACCGATGCCGCTGGGCGATGTCGCCCGCATGTACAGAAAAGATCACGAACTGGTGAAGAAGGCCGATATTGTCGTGCACGACTGAGACGCCAACATCTGGAAAGACGCCAGATCTGGGGCGCCCGCTAGTTCACTGAACTCCGAGACCCACATCTCGAAGCGAGATGTGGGGCACCCCTCAACCTTCCGTTAACAGAAAATCATTCCTTCCTACTGCAACGCCTGGCTTGGTCCTATCTCCTGACGGCCTCCGATGTTATAGCGCTTGAGCTTGCGATACAGGGTGGCGCGGCTGATGCCAAGCATTTTGCCCGCCAGCGCCTTGTCGCCCTTGACTTGTTCAAAAACGCGTTCGATGGTTGCCCGTTCGATGTCCTCCAAATCAGTCGAGGAAACGGGGTTCGTAATCGCACCCTCGGCGGGCTCGGCCGAAGGCGAGGCCGACGCAATGGTCGGTGGCAGATCGCTTAGGTCGATGGTCTTGCCATCGCCCAGGGCCACGGCGCGCTCAATGCAGTTTTCCAGTTCGCGAACATTTCCTGGCCAGTCGTACTGCAGCAGGCATTTCATGGCCGCGTGCGTCACCTGCATGGGGCTGTCGGGTGCGTGGCGGTCGAGAAACCAGTGCGCCAGCATGGGAATATCCGAGCGGCGCTCGCGTAAGGCTGGCAAATGCACGGTGACTACGTTCAGGCGAAAGTAGAGATCCTTGCGGAAGGTGCCGTTGCGGTATTCCGCTTCGAGATCGCGGTTGGTGGCGACCACGACGCGCACATCGACTTTCACTTTCTGATTGCTGCCCACCGGGCGAACTTCTTTCTCTTGCAAAACCCGCAGCAGCTTGGCTTGCAACTCCAGCGGCAGTTCGCCGATTTCGTCGAGAAAGATAGTGCCGCCATTGGCGGACTGAAATAATCCCGTCTTCGAGCGCAGCGCGCCGGTGAATGCGCCCTTTTCGTAGCCGAACAGTTCGCTTTCAATCAGCGTCGGAACCAGCGAACCGCAGTCCACGGCCACGAAGGGACGATTGGCGAACGTACCGCGGAAGTGAATGGCGCGCGCAACCAGTTCCTTGCCCGTCCCGCTCTCACCCGAGATCAGCACTGGGGTACGAGTGTCCTTGAGCCGCGAGATCATGCGCAGCACATCCTGAATCTTGGCCGAGGAGCCGACGATGCCGTGCAGGTCGGACTCGGTGTCGACGCGCTCGCGCAGGAACTGGTTTTCTTCGACCAGATGAACTTTCTCGGCCATGCGGCGCAAGAACAGACGCAATTCTTCCAGCGGAGAAAATGGTTTGCTGATGTAATCGTAGGCGCCGAGCTTCATAGCCTGTACGGCAGTTTCGACCGAGCCGTGGCCAGTCATCACCGCGACTTCGCTGCGCGGCAGCATCCTTTTCACCTTCTCCAGAAACTCGAGGCCCGACATGTTGGGCATAACCATATCGGTGAGAATCATGTGGGCGGGTTGCTCTTCGAGCAGGGCCAGGGCGGTTTCGCCGCTATTGGCCTCCAGGCAGGTAAAGCCCAGCGCCTCACCCACGGTCATGCACAGCCGGCGGATGCTCTGCTCGTCGTCGACAATCAACAGGCGAATACGTAAATCTTCACTCACGGTGCCTTTCCTATCGTCTTCTCAATCACTGAGATGAATTGTTGAACCCGGAAGGGTTTTTCCACGCAAGGCGCACCGGTTTTGCGCAAGGTGGCGACGGTATCTTCGTTGGCGATATCGCCGGTGATGAAGACAATGCGTGCGGCGAGATCGGGACGGTGGCGGCTCAGCCAGGCGTGCACATCGGCACCGTCTACACCGCCGGGGGTGCGCATATCGGAGACCACACCCAGAAACTGGTCGGACTCGAGTAGGCGCAGACCCTCGGCTCCGGATTCGGTGGATACGACGGTGTAACCACTGCGCTCGAGAGCGGCCCGTACGTACGCCATCACCGCAGGCTCATCCTCGATGAGCAGCACCGGCAAAGCAGGCGGCTTTGAGATCGGTTGGGTCGTGGTCATGGGATATGTCATGGCTGAACTCCTGCAGCGGCCTCAGTGGAGGCCGTTTCTGAGACAGCGGGCAGGCGCACGATAAATGTGGCGCCCTCGCCATCTGTGTTGTTGTGACAAAGTATCTCGCCTCCGTGTTCGCGCACGATGCCGTAGCAGATGCTCAGGCCGAGGCCGGTACCCTTGCCAATTTCCTTGGTAGTAAAGAATGGGTCGAAGATACGCTCGGGGGAAGAGATGCCGTAGCCGTTATCGCGAAATGAGACCTCTACGAAAC
Organism: uncultured Acidobacteriota bacterium; assembly: GCA_963696635.1. Taxonomy (GTDB): domain Bacteria; phylum Acidobacteriota; class Terriglobia; order Terriglobales; family Acidobacteriaceae; genus JABDBE01. The sequence continues at coordinate 1,908,637 of CAVOKX010000006.1, read as the reverse complement.
TGCCCAGATTCGAGGTTTTGATTTCGATGCGGGCGGGACGGCCGGTATCGTGGACGGCGTCGTAAGCATTGTTAAGAATATTCAGGAATACCTGTTGCAGTTGATGCGCGTCACCAATGGCCTCGGGCAATTGCGGATCAAGGTGCTCGACAACCTCAGCTCCTCGGCTGTGCAAATCGTAAGCGCGCAACTGCACCGTGCGGCTGAGAATGGTGTTGAGCTGCACGGGCCGGCGTTGCGGCGGCATCTGACGGGCGAAGCTCAACAGGTTCTGCACGATTTGCTTGGTGCGTTGGGCTTGCTCCAGAATGACGCGCAGGTCTTTGCGGGCGCTTTCGGGGACTTCAGGATTCTCAATTAGCAGATCGGCAAAACCGAGAATCGCGGTAAGCGGGTTGTTGACTTCATGAGCGACCCCGGAGACGAGCTGGCCGACGGCGGCCATTTTCTCGGTGTGCAGCATTTTGGCCTGGAGCGTGGCGGCGTCGGTGATGTCACTCATGACAACGACGATGCTGGCAACATTGCCCTGCTCGTCGCGCATAGGGCTCAGATTCATGGAGAAGTATCCAACTCGCCCGTCGCTATGTACGATCTGCACTTCAAGGTTGTCGATCTGCTGGCCGGCCAGAGTTGCGGCGAACGCCTCGTTGAGGGCCTGACGCCGGGCTGGAACGATGAGCTCTCCGAGTGGCCGGTTCAACAACTGGCTCTGTTGATAACCGAGGTCATACCATCGCCGGTTGGCGTAGCTGACAAGTCCGGCGGTGTCCGCCACCAGGATCAGGCTTTGAGTATTGTTGAGAACCTTGCCGGAGAAATCGCGCTCGCGTTGCAATTCGGATTGGAATGTCTTCAGGCCGCTGATATCGAGCATGACGCCACGGAACTGCACAATGTGCTGCTGCGCATCGCGCACCGCAAAGGCATTGATCAAGACGTGAACGGGTGATCCGTCCTGGCGGCTCAAGGTTTGCTCGTGATTCTTTACCGCGCCATACTGCAGCATCTGCGCGGCAAGTTCTTCGTACTGCTCGGCGGAGAAACAAACCTGGTTGCGGACATCAGCTTGCAGCAGTTGTTCACGGCTACGGTACCCGAGCATGCGTACCAAGGCGTCGTTTACTTCGATGAAACGCCCATCGGGGGTTGAGAAAAATACTCCTTCCTGAATATTGTCAAAGAGCTCGCGATACCGGCGCTCGGCTTCGCGGCGGTCAGTAATATCCTTGAGGACGTGGATGGTCTGCAGACCTTCGCTATTTGCTCCATGGACTCGTGAGGTGGACACCAGATAGGTCCGGTCCAAAACCGGAAGAACGTATTCGTCGGTAGTAACGTCGCTGGTCGAGCGACAGAAAGGACAGGAGTGCAGGGGCGCGTCGTTGCCCATCGCCAACAGGGCGCCCATGTTTACGCCGATCAGCTCATGGGGCTGAACCCCGATGAAATCGGCGAGGGAACGGTTCACCCGCAGAATGTGATCGGATTGATCGTGGGCGACGATGAAATCGGTGATGGCATCGAAAATCTCAATCCAATGCCGGTTTGCCTGATCCATGCGGGTGAAAAGCCGCGCGTTCTCCAGGGCAACCGAGGCGTGGGCCGCAATGGCCTGCAGAAGTTGCTGGTCCTCTTCCAGCAGAGGCTTTGCGCGATTTGCGACACATAGAACACCCACCAGATCGCCCGACGAATTCAGCAGCCGGATCAGGCAGCAGTCATCCCAACCCAGCAGAGAACTCATCTCGGAGCCGAACAGTTCGGGGGCGCTGGCAGAAATGATCTCCTGGAGGTTTTGCACAAGCGCATCCGCCAGCGCGTGATCAAAACGGCGCAGCAGTGCGTTGAGTTGTTGACCCTCAGCGGGGACTCCATGGAACACCAGGGTTTCCAGGGTTGAGCCTTGCTCGACGGCGAATGCGGCGGCTTTTGCCCCCATCAAGTCTGCGGCCCGGGTCACAAAATTTTTGGCACACTCGGGAAGCCGGAGCTGGGAGTTCAACTCCAGTGCGAGTCCCTTCAAGGCTTCGGCGCGGCGGCGGTGTTGCTCTGACAGGTGCAGATTGCGGGTGGCCTCGAGGGTAACCGCAACCTGAGATGCCAAGGCCTGCGCTGAACGTACGTTCTCTTGCGAAATTCCTGCGCCGTCCAGGCGATCAAGCACGCCTAGCAAGCCCAACACCTGTCCTCCTGTTCCCGACAGCGGCACAGCCAAAAACTGGTGCACATTGAACTTTGCAACCATTTCCAGATCGGCCCCTGGAACCTGGGCCAGATCGTCGGACCAGAAAGGCTCGCGGTTCAACAGGGCGCGGACGGCTGTGCCGTCAGCAAGAACCTGATCCACGGGGCTGGGCTGACTCCGTTCGGCTCCCCATCGAATCCGAAATACGCCTTCTTCTAGCAAGCCGACAAAGGTCCGGCCAAACCCCAGAAAATCGGCGGCACGAACCACGAATTGCCGCAGGAACGCGTCGAGATTTCCGACGGAGCTTAATTCGGACAAAATGCTCAGGAGTTGGTGCAGTTCATGCGCCCGCGCCCGGGCGGTTCCGTAGAGTTCGGCATTGGCGATGGCGACAGCTCCGAATCCAGCTACCGCGGAGAGCAGAGATTTTTCCTCGTGACTGAAAGCGCCTTCCGGGCGCGGATAGATGAGCACCGCCCCCTCCGCGCACGATGTACGAATGGGAGCGGCCAGCAGCATCCCGGTGGGGACCAAATCGCCGAGCGCGTGGATGGCGGGATCAATGGCAGCCGTGATGGGCTCGCCGGCGGCAATGGCGCGGGCAGTAAGATCGGCCGCAAATTGCAGTCCTTTGCGGTCAAAGCGGGCGCGGGCTGAAGCTGCCAGTTGGGGAGACTCAGCGGCCACGGCATGCAATCCAACGCTCGTTCCCTGGCGCAGGAGAACGCAGACCAGTTGAGTGCGCAATAGAATCCGCAAGCGCTCAGCCACAGCCTGGGCCACTGCCGCGGAATCCGAGGCGGCGTGCACTGCCTGAGCAACTTCACCCAGGATCTCAGCGCGCCGCTGCTCGTCTCGGGCTACCTGGGTCAACCGACTCGCTTCCAGCAAGTTGCCTAATTGGCCGGCAAGGATGGTCGCTTTGGCGGCGAGATCGTCGTTGAAATAATCGGATTCCGTGGCCTGCAGGAACACCGCTGCGCCAATGATCTCATTGGAAACCACGAGAGGAGCTGCCATCAGAGACTTCGCATGGAATTCATCCGCTATGGAATACCGGCCCGGAGGCGGATTATTCACATACAAGGTTCTGCGCTGACCAATGGCGTCCCGGGCAACCGCGCTTTCCCGCGCCCTCAGCCGGCGACCCGGAAAACCCTCCGCCATCCAACCGTCGGCTTCGGCACCCACCAGTTCGTCGGCTGAATCACAACGCCAGAAATAGGTACCATCCACGTGAAAGAACCTGCGCGTGGCGTGACAGAAAAGGCGGATCAGAGCCGGGCCACGAGTTCCCTGGGCAGCCGCTTCAGAGAATTGCAAGAGCAGTTTCTGAAAAGCATCGTCTGCGCGAGGGCCGGGTTTCTCCAGCACTGTCGTATTTCTGCCACGCAAGGTCAGAAAGGCACTCCCCAAGTCCGCAAAACTACAAGTAATTGAATATACAGGAAAAATAGACTGCCATCTCAATTTGAGTCAAGCGAATAACGTTTGGAGTGCCGAAGTGTGAAATCTTGCCAAAAGGTCGAATGTTGTCTCACTCTGAGAGACAGTGGGGTTCGTGAGACGAATTTAACTCCCAAGAAGGCGAGCGACCTGCTGGAGAATAACCACGTAAATTACTGATTAAGAGCGGCATGTGTACGCTTTCACCATCGTGCTTCAACGCCGGAGAGGGTGGCACGGACATTGCTTTGGTAGACGCGGGATTGTCAAAGGAGGAGGAGTGTCTTTCCAAAGGGTGGGGCGGTCGATAGCGACGTACCTCTTGGCCTTGCTGATGTTGGCCACATTCCATCCCCTGCCTGCTGCGGCGCAGGGGGAGTTGAGTCGCAAGGCGAAAACCAAGGTAGCTCCGGTTTATCCAGCATTGGCGAGGCGGATGAACATCACCGGCACGGTCAAAGTGCTGGTCGTGGTGGCGCCTAGCGGCAGTCTGAAAGACACCAAGGTAGTGGGCGGAAATCCTCTTTTGGTCAATGCCGCCATGGATGCATTGAAGAAGTGGAAATTTGAACCGGCCGACTCCGAGAGTACGGGGACGGTGGAGTTCAAATTTGAACCGCAAAATTAGCGAGTTCCAGAGTGAACGGAACTGGAGTTACAGGAGAGACAGCAGCCGACTTTAAAGCAGGCGCAATCGAGGCAGGTCCGGAGGACGGCGACCGGCGGAGGAACTGGAATGACAATTGGCAAGAAACTTTATTTTAACTTCGGCGCCATCCTGGCGATGGTCGTAGTCCTGTTCCTGATCAACCTCATCGCCGTGCAGCGCGAACACAGCGCCAAGTCGGCAGCCTCGCAGGCGTTGCAGATGGCGGAGACCACCGACAAGATCCGCTTTCAGATGATGCAAAACCGCCTGTCGCTGAGCAACTACCTGCTGAGCGGCGACACCCGCGAGGTGGAACGGTTGAACGATGGCATGCGGGCGCTGCAGGAAAAGCTGCAGGCCGGGCAGAACCTTAGCACTTCCGAGCAGCAGCGGACGGCGCTCGAGAAAGTACAAAACAGCGAACAGAACTGGGCTCGCGAATTTGCCGGGCCGCTGATGGATAAACGCAAAGAAGTGGACAGCGGCAACGCCACGGTCGCAGAACTGCAGATTTTCTATTTGCAGAAAGACGCTTCTTCCTGGGTGAAAAACGCCAGCGAATATCTGGACGCGGCAGACCTTGAAAACAACAAAGTGCTGGAGGCAAGAAGAAAGTCGGACGAAACCGCGGGAACCGCGACCTTCGCCATTGCCTTATTCAGTACGCTCGTAGCCCTGACGCTCGGAATCGTGATCGCTTACACCACCGCCCGATCGATAACCACGTCGCTCAATGATCTGATGAGGATCGCGCGGCAGATCGCCGACGCCGGTGACTTGGAGCACGAAATCGACATCGATCGCAGCGATGAAATCGGCGAACTGGCGCGGACTTTCGCGAAGATGGTCACTTACCTGAAGGAGATGGCTTCGGTTTCAGAGGCGATCGCGGGCGGAAACCTGGGAGTCGATGTCCAGCCCCGCTCCAAGAATGACACGCTGGGCAAGGCCTTCGTACGCATGATCGAAGGCTTGAGAAAACTGGTGCGCAACGGGCGCGATGCGGCGCAGCAGGTGGCGAGCGCGTCCAACCAGGTGGCGGGAGCTTCGGACGAATCAGCCAAGATCAGCCTGCAAACCTCCTCGGCCATCGATGAGGTCACGAGCACCATGCACGAAATGAGTGTCAACGTGCAGAACATGGTGAAGAGCACCAAGGTACAAGCCTCCAGCGTAAGCGAGACTTCGGCTTCGATCGATCAGATGGTGGCCTCGATTCAGCGCGTGGCCGACACCGCCAAGGTGCTGCTCGATATTTCCAACCGCTCGCGCGAGGAAGTCCACAGCGGTATCACCACCATGGAGAAGGCGACGGATGGGCTGAATCGCATCAACACCACCATCCAATCGTCGGGCGAGATCATCGACGTGCTCGGTCAAAGAGCGGACGACATTGGCAAGATCATTGAGGTCATCGATGACCTGGCGGAACAAACCAACCTGTTGGCCTTGAATGCCGCCATCGAGGCGGCGCGCGCGGGAGAACATGGATTGGGTTTCGCCGTGGTCGCCGATGAAGTCAGGAAGCTGGCGGAAAAGTCGGCCCAGTCCACCAAGGAAATTTCTGAACTTATCCAGAGCATCCAGAAGGAATCCCGCAAGGCCGTGGAAAACATGGAACGCAGTACTTCCATCGTGAACGAAGGGCTGGGTCACGGCGAGGAACTGAATACGGCGCTGCGCAAGATCTCGAATGTAGTCACCGAAGTTTACAAGTTCGCGCAGGAAATTGGCGCGGCCACCAACGAACAGTCGCACGGCTCTTCGCAGATTGCCCGGGCCACCACCCGCTTGAACGAAATCACTCATGAAATCAATTCGGCGGTGGAAGAGCAGGCTTCCGGGGCGCACGCGGTAGTCAAAGCCATGGAGCGGATGCGCGAGTTGGTGCAGAACACCACCTCGGGCTCGACCGAACTCGCCGCTTCAGCGGAGCAGATGTCAAAGATGTCCCGCGATTTGCTCGACTCCATGGGCCGATTCATGCTGGAGCAGACGGAAGCGGTGGCGTCATATCGCGAGGACAAGGCTAACGTCAAAGGCAACGCTCGGCAAGCCGCCGCAGGGACCGGCCGTTGACCTTATGAACCGCGAACTGCACATCGTCGGCTTCAAGGTGGGACGCGAAACTTATGGCGTGCCCATTACGTCCCTGCGCGAGATTGTGCGCGTGCCCGAAATTACAGCGGTGCCGGATGCGCCGGATTACGTCGAAGGCGTGATCAATCTGCGCGGAAAGATTGTCTCCGTCCTCGATCTGCGGAAGCGGCTGGGAGAAGTTACGGTCGCTCCCAGCAAGCGCAATCGAATCCTCGTGGTCGAGCACCGGGGACGGCTTTGCGGGCTGATCGTCGACTCGGCTTCCGACGTGCTCAAGATTCCGGCCAAGGACGTCGATCCTTCTCCCACCGAGTTTGTGGAGGGTGGACTGAACTGTGTGACCGGGTTGGGCAAGTATCAAGGCCGGCTGATCGTTTTGCTCGACATTGACAAAGTGCTGGAGTTCAGTGGAAGCCGGTTGAAGGGCGAGGCCCCGAAAGCTGGAAGTCAACCTGCTTCCGCGGTAAATGCACGGGTCGCTGCCGCTTCAAAATAGCTGTTAGGACAGGTGACTTAAAAAACGCATGGGGACCGCAGGCGTACAGGTACAACTCACCGAACCCGAGCTGAAACTCCTGCAGACGCTGGTGTATCAGGAGTGCGGCATGCATTTTGATTCGCGCCGCGCTGATTTCCTGCAGGATCGGCTTCAACGCCGCCTCCGGGAATGCAAGCTGGACTCTTTTTACAGCTACTACCGCCTGCTGATCAGCAAGGAAGGGAAAGAGGAATTAAGCAACCTGCTGGAAAATCTCACCGTGAACGAGACCAGCTTTTTCCGCAATAAGGCGCAACTGGATCTGTTCCATAAACATATTCTCGATGACATCCTTCGCCGCAAGCAGGAGCGGAGGGATTTTTCCCTGCGCCTGTGGAGCGCGGGCTGCTCGACCGGGCAGGAACCGTACACCATGGCAATGCAGGTTGCCGATGCGCTTTCCTACCATGCGCTGCGCAATCCTTCGAGCTACGACACGCCCTTTCCCAAACCCCTGATCCCTCCGCCCTGGAGATTGGAAATTCTGGCCAGTGACATCAGTTATTCGGTGCTGCGAGCGGGCCAGGAAGGGATGTACACGGAAAGCCAGATGGCCTCGGTGGACTACAGCTACCGGCTTCGCCATTTCGACAAGGTGGGCGAGCGGTACGCGGTCAAAAAGGCGCTTAAGGAACTGGTTCATTTCGACTTCCACAATTTGAAGACCGAATACCTGCCGCAGCGCAACGACGTGATTTTCTGCCGCAACGTAATGATGTATTTCGATGAAGCGGAGCAGCGGCGTCTGGTGGAGAAATTTTCTCGCTGCTTGAATCCGGGAGGCTACTTGTTCGTGGGCCACGCCGAAAGCCTCTTGGGGTTGACGGACAAATTCAACATGGTGTACCGCGAGACCGGTACTGCGTATCAGCAGATCGAGGTGCCGTCGTGAGCCAGTTCCCGGACGAGCGCGCGGCGGAATTAAAAGAGCTCTTCTTTGAGACTGCGTTGGAATTGCTGCAGGCGCTCAACGAAGAGACGCTGAAGCTTGAAAAGCAGCCGGGTGATCTCGAAACCGTGCGCACCATCCGCAGAATCGTGCATACCCTCAAGGGCGATTCGGCCGCCGTGGGTTATCACGAACTCAGCGAATTGGCCCATGAACTCGAAGACGCATTAGCGGTCGAAACCAGCGGGGCTCCCACCGCCCTGGCTGAGGTCGCATTTGCCGCCGCCGATACCTTCAGCGCGATGCTCAGTTCCTATCGCGACGAGACCAAGCTACCCTCGGCAGAACCAGTACGCAAGCTGATCCGCAAAATGGCGCGAGATCCGAAAACCCGGAAACCGCGCACCCCGAAAACCAAGGCCGCCTCCGTCCCTGAAGTCAATTGGACGGAGTATGAGAAGTTGGCCATGCAGACGGCCTTGCAACAAGGAAAGAAGGTATACCACATCACCGCGCAGATCGATCCGAACTGCGCCATGCCCATCGCAGCCCAGCAGCTGATTCTCAAGGCGCTCACGGAAAACGGCGAAGTGCTTGGAACCCGGCCAGAACCGGGATCGGCCAAGAACGCCATGCAATTCCAGTTGCTGGTGGCGAGCGACCAGACCGCGGAGGATCTGACGGTAAAGTGCCGTATTCCGACGGTGATTTCGCAGGTAAGAGTCGAGTGCATTGGAACGTCCGCCCCGAAGCCGGCACAGAAAGAAATGGCCGACGAAGCGGCCACTGAACATCTCTCCTCTCAATCCCCCGCAGCCCCGAACTCGGTAGCCCAGAACCCCGCAGCCCAGAACGAAGAAAAGATCGAAGCGAAGATTGTGGCTGAACCCGTTCATGAAACTGAAGCGGGCCTTACCCCGCAGCCTCCTGACCGAGAGGCCACCGCCAAGCCGATTCCCGCCCCTCCGGAAAACGTCTTGCGCGTGGATGCCGAGCGAATCGACAGCGTGCTCAATCTCGTAGGTGAACTGATCATCGGGAAGTCCATGCTGCAACAGGCGATTAATGAATTCGCGGCGCGTTATCCCAAGGAAGCCATGCGCGGCCGCTTCGCCGACGCCATGGCTTTTCAGTCGCGGGTGTTGAATGACCTGCAGCGCTCGGTGATGAAGGTCCGCATGGTTCCGGTCGAGCAACTGTTCCGGCGATTTCCCCGCATGGTTCGGGATGTCGCCAAGCAGTGTGGCAAGCAGGTGGACTTGGTTTTGGATGGCCAGGACACTGCGCTGGACAAGAGCCTGCTGGATGCCATCGCTGAACCGCTGACTCATCTGGTACGAAACGCGGTGGGACACGGCATTGAAAGCGACGAGGAGCGAGCCCGCAGCGGCAAGCCGGCGGTGGGGACCATCCGTCTCCATGCCTACCACCAAGGCAATCAGGTCATCGTGGAAATCAGTGACGACGGGCGCGGCATTGATGCGCAAAAGGTCAGAGCCTGCGCCATAGAACGGGGTCTTTTGAAGCGGGAACAAGCCAGCCAGCTCGGCGAGGCAGACATTCTGGATCTCATCTTCCGCCCGGGATTCAGCACGGCGGATGAGATTACCGAAATTTCCGGTCGTGGTGTAGGTCTGGATGTAGTGCAAAGTGTTTTGCACCGGCTCAAGGGCACGGTACACGTGGTGAGCCACCCGGGTCAGGGTTCCACCTTCCGGCTGCAGTTGCCGCTGACTCTTGCCATCATCAAGGCCCTGCTGTTTCGCGTCGAGCAGCGTCTGTACGCCATTCCGTTGAATGCGGTGGCGGAAATCGCACGCGCCAATGAATCCGATATACATCGCGTCGATAACTGCGAAGTTTTGCAGCTGCGCGATCGGGTTCTGCCGCTGGCTCGCTTGGGACGTCCGCCGGAAGATCGGCTGGAGGGCCGATCAGAAAGAGTTTTCGTGCTGGTGATCGCCACGGGCGAGCGCAAGTTGGGGCTGCTGGTGAACGCCATCGAGGGCGAAGAGGAATTGGTCATCAAAGCGCTCGATGAACAGACCGCAGAGACCGATTTGGTCAGCGGCGCCTCAATTCTTGGCAATGGGCACGTGGTGCTCATTCTGAATCTGGCCGCCATTGTCGAGCGTTTTGCCAGCTCTCGCCCCGACACCGCTGGCGGACCTGGCATGGGTCTGTTGCTGTCGCATTCCGAGCGGGCGCGAATCGCACAAATTGCGGTAGGAGGACGTCCATGACGCCGCCGGTCCGGGTGTTAGTGGTGGACGATTCAGCGCTCATGCGCAAGCTGATTCCACAAATCCTGCAAAGCGACCCATCGATTCAGGTCGTAGGCACTGCCATGGATGGCAACTTCGGCCTGAAAAAGATTGAAGAAATGAAGCCCCAAGTGGTGACGCTGGATCTCGACATGCCGGGCATGGGCGGCCTGGACATGCTGAAGGAGATCATGTTGCGCCACCCTGTGCCGGTGATCGTGGTAAGTTCCCACAGCACCCAGGGAGCGTCGGTGACGCTGCAGGCACTGTCCATGGGAGCGTTTGATTTCGTCGCCAAGCCCATCGATGTTTCGGCCAACATGCCGGAAATCGCGCGCGAGCTTATTGCCAAGATCAAAGCCGCGGCGCAGAGCCGGCGGGTCGCCATTGCCGCTCCGCTCGAAGCTCAGAAACAATCTCAGAAACCCGTCCTCGAGGCCAAGACACGAGCCACTCGAATCGTGGCCATTGGAATTTCTACTGGAGGTCCGCAGGCGCTGCAGTACTTGCTGCCGCAACTGCCCAAGAATTTTCCCGGAACCATCGTGATTGTGCAGCACATGCCGGAAGGATTTACCGAGATGTTTTCCCGGCGATTGGAGGAGATCTGCGCCATCACCGTCAAGGAGGCACAGTCTGGTGACCTTTTGCTGGCTGGCCGCGCCCTCATCTGCCCGGGAAACCGGCACATCAAAGTGAAGCGATTGCCCATGGGCGAGGTCGCCGTGCTTAACGATGATCCGCGGGTCAACGGACATCGTCCATCCGTGGACGTGCTCTTCAAAAGTGTCGCGGAAGAGTTCGGGGAAAAGAGCATCGCCATGCTCATGACTGGGATGGGCGAGGACGGGGCACAGGGGTTGGGTTTGGTAAAAGCAGCCGGGGGGATGACCATCGCCCAGAGCGAGGAATCCTGCGTGGTTTTTGGCATGCCGAAGGCGGCAATCGAGCGCGGCTACGCAGTGCGAGTGATACCGCTCGACGCGCTCGCCAATACGCTGCAAGCCCAGTGCATGCATGATCGCAAAGTTGGGAGCAAGGCCGAGTCCGAAGACCGCGGCAGGTCCGCTGGAGTCGGCAAGAACTGATTTGTCCGGCAGGCAAGAACAGGATGCCGGAACTTGAAGCGTGGGGAGGTTGTATATGGAGCAGTTCGTGGCAGTGAAACGCAGCAAGGACGGTCAGCCAGTCCGCTACCTGGTAGTGGATGACTCCGTCTTCGCCCGCAAGAATCTGGCCCGGATGATCGAAACATTCGGGGGCCAGGTGGCCGGCGAAGCGGGAGACGGCATGACCGCCATCACCGAATACGAGCGCCTGAAGCCGGATATCGTGCTGATGGATATCACCATGCCCCAAATGGAGGGGATCGAGGCTGCCGAGAAGATCGTGCAGCAACATCCCGAGGCTCGCATTGTCATGGTGTCTTCCGTTGGATACCAGGAGAACATCGTGGCCGCACTGCAGCGGGGCGCGCGTCATTTCGTGCAGAAGCCGGTAAAGCCGGAAGTCTTGTACGAAGTGATCAAGTACGTCATGGGTGAGGATGGAACTGCGGCTCACGCCGCGGGCGCGGGGGCCTGAAATGAAAATGGAGTTGATCCAGCCTTTCATCAACGCGGCGGACGCCGTGTTGGCCCAGGGACTGCAGAGTCCTACGTCGGTTGCCAACCTCAGCATGGAGCAGGAGGCCTACCGCCGCAAAGGCGTGGCCGCGCTAATCTGGGTGACCGGCGACATCGAAGGACGCATTGTCATCGATCTGGACCCGAGCACCGCGGTGCGCGTGGCCAGCCGGTTCGCGGGAGCCGAATTACCCGAATCCGATGAACTGGTGCGCGAAACCGTGTGCGAGCTAGCCAACCAGGTGATTGGCAACGCCGTTACTTCGCTTAACGATCAGGGGTTCCATTTTCGCGTGCATCCTCCTGTATTGCACACTTCCGAGCATGGACCGAAAAGCAGCGAGGACACCGAGGCGCTGGTTATTTGCTTCGAAACCAGTATTGGCAATGTGTTTCTGAATATCGCCTTGCGACATAACTGCTCGCCAAATCCTGAACGAGCAGCGGCGGTGGGGCATTAAGACCGACTTGTTGATGTACGGGTCGTCCGCTATGGACCCGCTACGACAAACACCGGATTCTGTGGAAGTGGATTCCCGGTGTTTGAGAACGAAGCGCTCAGAGGCGCAGGCATTTGCAGCAGCAGCGTATCGTTCAACGTCTGAATGATGGCCACGTTTCCCGCATCACAATTTCCCACATACACTCTGGAACTGTCCGCGGCGGCGGCAATGGCCAACTCATACGGATTCGACGCGCATACTTTTGGAACTGTGGTAATTGGAATGGTGGATCTGATGCTCCCGTCCGTGGCGTTGATGACCGTGACACCGGAAGTGATATTGCCTCCGCCGACCGCGGCGGTGGATATATAGGCTCGGCTGCCGTCGGGCAGGGAAGCCACTGCGATCGGATTCGCCACATGGATGACCACGGCCGAAAGCGCGTCGCTCGATGCGTCCAGATAGGTCACCGTATTGTTGGCGGGGTTCGCCACGTAGAGGCGATTTCGAGTCGTATCGTAGAACATAAAATTTGCGCCTACGCCGACCGCAGCGTTAGCGACCACGGTGTCGGTAAACGCATTGATGGCGGAAACCATGCCAGTGCCCTGATCCAGTACGTAGACTCGATTGCTGTCCGAGCGCGCGGCGACCGAGGCCGGGGAAATCCAGTTGGCGTTGGCAATGGGCGGATTGATGCTTCGGTCGACAGCGTTGATGCTGGTGACTGAACCCCCAACTCCTCCGGTTCCCTGATTGGCGGAGTAAAGCGTCTGCTGGTTGGGAGTTTCCGCCAGGGACACAGGATGAACTCCCACGGGAATTCCAGACAGCGGCGGCTCGACCACGTTGCTGATGGTCGAAATCGCGGAAACCGTATCGTTGCCAGAGTTGGCGACGTAGACTGTGGCGCTCTCCGCGGTAGCCACGAAGTTCGGGGCCGAGCCAGCGGGCAAAGTTATCGTGGTTACCGGAGTCGGGCTGGTCGGTGAAAACTCAGCAACTGTGTCGTCGCCACTGTCGGCAACGTAGACCCTGCTGCCGTTTTGCACCAACGCAGCATGCACAGGCACCAGGCCCACCGTGGATTGAGATACGGCAGTGTCCCCAGAGACATCAATCGTGGTGCCGGCGCCGGGATGGCTGGAGCCGTTGCCGGTGAGTACCAGCGCAACGTGAGAGAAACTGGGATTGGGCGGGTTGGGGGCAATCGGGGTCGCAACGGGCCGGTAGATCTCATCACAACCTATACAAATAAACATGAGAAGCAGAACCACCGCCGCACGCAACGCCGTCATCGACACCCCAGCCACAAAGCATTTCTGCATGGAATCCTGGAAGAATTTTCTATTCTAACGGCTGGCTGCAATCTACGCCAGAGAGCTGCATGTAGAGAGCCGCATGCACAGCCTCGGTTGTCGTTTCTCGACTCTCGATTTTTCAGGTGATGCCGAAACGCCAGCCTTGGGTTGGACGGTTGCGTCGAATCGCCGAGCAAGGATTCGTGGTCTTACGATCGAAAAGTCCGAGACCCGGCCGCCCGTGCCCAGCGTACGAAACTCTCAGAGCAGAAGGTCCCGTCCCCTCATTTGACATTCTTTTTACATCGTTCACAAAAAATGTGTGTTACTTTGGCAGGCCGCTTAGGAGGCGGCAACGAGCATGGGGAACCACCGAAACTGGGACAGACGGAGACCAGCCGCTTGCGGGCCTAGTTCGGGATAAGGCTGGCAACTTGTATGGCACCGCTTACAACGGCGGCTACACCAAGACGGGATTGTGCTTCCCCAGCGGCTGTGGCGTGGTATTCAAGCTGACGCCGTAGTTCTAACGTCTTCGTAAAGAAAATCTCATAACATGGGAAAACAGGAAAGGTAAACCTTGATGACGAGCAAAAGGCAACTTCAGCAGTGGATGTCCGGACTCACTTCGCAAACCATACCCACCGCTTTGGCATTGATCTTCGCCCTTGCGTTCGCTACTTTGCTGACACCGCCGGCGCACGCCCAAACCTACACCGTACTCTACACCTTCACCGGTGGCGCCGACGGCGGTTACCCCTACGCGGGTGTGATCTTCGACGAGGCGGGCAACTTATACGGTACGACCGAAGGAAGAGGTGACGTTAGAGCTTGTGGTTTGTTTCACGGCTGTGGCGTCGTCTACAAGCTCGATCCTTCTGGTAAGGAGACCGTGCTCCACACTTTTAAGGGCGGTTCGGATGGAAGACAACCCCAGTGGGGCAATCTATTTCGGGACAAGACGGGCAACCTCTTCGATACAACCGTATATGGCGGCCTCTCGGTTAGTGATGTGGGAGGGGGAGTGGTATACAAAGTGTCCAAAACCGGCAAGGAGACCATTCTGCATAAGTTCGCAGGCGGTGCGGAAGACGGTTTAGAGCCGCAAACGGGTTTGATCCAGGATGCGGCCGGCACTTTCTACGGCACGACAGCGGCAGGGGGAACCAGTGTTTATTGCGGCACAGTGTTCAAGATGACCAAGTCCGGAAAAGTCACCGTATTGCATAGCTTCGCTGGTACCGACGGTTGTCAGCCGATCGGAGGTTTGGTAATGGACGCGGCTGGCAACATGTATGGCCTGACTAGTTCGGGGGGATCTACCGGCCTGGGTACGGTGTTCAAAATCACCAAGACGGGCAAGCTCACCTCTCTGCATACCTTCGCCGGTCAACCGGACGGCGCCATGCCTCTGGGCATTTTGGTCCTGGACAAAGCGGGAAATATTTACGGCACCACACCTGGCGGTGGCAACCCCAATTGCACGACCGCCAACCAAGGCTGCGGCGTCGTCTTTAAAATCGACACGCACGGCAAGGAAACCATCCTGCACAGCTTCCTCGCGCCTGAGGGGGGTCTGCCTTATGCTGGGCTGGTCCTGGATGCGGCAGGTAATCTGTACGGCACTACTTCGGGCTTCGCAGCTTATAACTGGGGCTCCATTTTCAAGCTGGACAAAAAGGGAACGTTTACCAAGCTCCACGACTTCACCGGCGGAGCGGATGGTGGATTCCCATTCAACGGCCTGACCCGGGATAAGGCTGGCAATTTTTACGGCACCGCTTATCTGGGGGGCAGCAGCGGGTACGGCGTTGTTTTCAAGCTAAAGCCTTAATCGCCGCACAAAACCGGGCGGTGGGGCTCAGCCCCTTCCGCCCGATTTCTTTCGTGAAGCTCTCTGCCCGCACGCGCAAGCTTACCTTTCTCGACTCTCATTGACCCCACGCTTCAAATCAGATAACTTGTAGAAAGATACATTATCTACAAGATAATGATTAGTTCTTTGACAATCTGACCGGGCGCAACTTCTCGGCTCGTCCAAGGGGACCGCTAAACCGCCGAGGGCTAAGACGCTTGGCATGCCAGTTGTCGTTTCCCCAAATGGGAAGACTTTGCAGGAGTAACTCCCATGTTCTCTAGATTTTGCGTGTAAATCCTTTAAACTCAAAGATCCAGCACATAGTGGTAAAATAAATCGTTTGTTTTCTAGATTTTGCAATAAAAGGGGGCGGGGGGGTACCCAGTACCAAACAGTAAACTCCGTCCCATTACGGGAACGCGCCCGTTCCTTTCAGACCAACGCTCGCAAAGTTTCAACTGCTCCTTCACCCTCGACCGCGAGATTTTTTGCCCGAGGCTGCGGCTTCGCTTGGGGCGGTGGCGGCTGGCTTTTTCTTTCCTTCCATCTCGGCCAGACTTTGCTTTAGCGCTGACATCAGGTCGACGACCGGAGCCAGCTTCTTCGGTTTCTCGACTTCGGCAATCTTGCCGCCTTCGAGTTTGGTCTGAATCAGGTTCTTGAGGTTGTCCTGAAAGGTGTCGTGATATTTCTCGGGTTCCCAATCGGTGGCGAGGGCCTCAATCAATTGGTGCGCGACCTTGACTTCCGCGTCTTTGAGTTCAACCTCGGGAGCGCCGAATCCTTCGACCTTGCGGACTTCTTCTTCGTAGTACATGGTGTGCAACATCATTCCGCCCGAGTGCGGGCGCAGAAAAACCGTATACTCGCGGTTGTGCATGGTGAGCTTGGCGATGGCAACGTACTCGCTCTCTTCCATGGCCTTGGTGAGCAGGGCGTAGGGCCGGCGGCCAGCCTCATCGGGAACCATGTAGTAAGACGACTCGAAGAACACCGGATCGACTTCGCTGGATTTGACGAATTCCAGAATCTCCATGGTCTTCGCGGTCTTGGGCTCGATCTTTTTAATCTCTTCGGGCTCGATGACTACATATTCGTCCTTGCGGTACTCGTAGCCCTTGACGATGTCGCTGCGGTCGACTACTTTGCCGTCGGCGAGACAAATGTATTGCTGCTTCAGGCGGGACAGGTCGTCGCGATGAAGCATGTTGAAGGAGATGCCCGAACTGCGCGCGCCGGAGAACAGTTTCACCGGCATGGAAATCAAACCGAAAGTAAGATATCCCGACCAAACCGAAGCAGCCATGGTTCACCTTGTGACTACGAGTTCAGCACACGCTTGCGCTCGTGAGTTTAAACTACATCTGACCTTTTGATGCACAAAGGTCGCTCCGGTAACCCAGAGTGAAAGCACGATACACTGGGGCGGGACTGCGCGCAACCCCATGGATAGTAGTATCGGCTGTGGTTCGCTCTTTATGTGGTGCCGGCAGCTTGCCGGCGGTCAGGTAAATATCTTGCCCGCGCGTGTGGGGGCGGGACGCCCCCACGACAGCCGACGGGACGGGGGGCGCTACAAAAAGGTTGAATTCGGAGCGAAAATCTTCCTGGTGCCTGACGTGACCCGATTGTGGACGGCCATTATCGTCACCATTGTATTCGCGGCCCTCGCTCGCTGGGTACGAGGGGTGAGTTTCGGGGGCGCGATCGCGGGAGCCTTGGTGTGCTTTCTGCTTTGCTTCGGGGCGGGTTTCGGTGCATTCGTGGTTTTGGTTTCGGTGTTTGTGCTGACCTGGATCTCGACCCGCTTCGGGTATCGCCGCAAGCAGAAATTAGGAACCGCTGAGAAGCTTGATGGCAGAACCGCGCTGCAGGTTCTGGCCAACCTTGCGGTGGCTGCGGGGTGTGCCGGATTGTTGGCGCTCACCGGACGGACGGTTTTTCTGCTCGCGGTCTCAGCGGCGCTGGCGGAAGCTGCGGCGGACACAGTTTCGAGCGAACTGGGTCAGGCTCGAAGCGCAAAAGCCCGGTTGATTACTAATTGGGAGGAAGTGGCCGCAGGCACGGACGGGGGGGTGAGTTGGACGGGAACGCTGGCGGGTATCGCGGCCGCGGCGTCAGTCAGCGTAGTGTCGCTTTTAGCCGGGTTGGTGCCTCTCAAGTGGCTGGGCGTTTCAATGATTGCGGCGGTCGTTGGCATGATCGCTGACAGTTTTTTGGGTGCGTTGCTGGAGCGACGCAGGGTGCTGAATAATGATGCGGTAAATTTCCTCGGTACGCTGGTCGCTGCGGCAACGGCGTCGCTGCTGGTTTGAAAGTGCGAGGTGCCTTGTGGGTTTTTTTGCGGACAGGCAAAAAAAACCAGATCCCTCGCTTTGCTCGGATGACAACACTGTCGGGATGACAGCCCACCTGGAATCCAGAAGTTCATGTCCCGCAGTTCCTTGATGCTTCCTTTCTTGCCATGCAGAATTCGAAGAGCACCTCTGGAACGGATATTGCATCCAATTTATTGATAGCAGAAGCATGAAGATTCGGACGCTCATCGCAGGTTATGTGCTGGCGCTGGCGCTATTCCTTTTTGCGCAGCGCCATCCGGGTTCGTCGTCGCCGACTGGATTTCGTGCGGTGGTTGACTTGACGCATTCGTTTGATGCAGGCGCCCTGGCTCATCAAACAGCTGGAAAATCTGTTTTATCTTTCGCGCAGCTCGGGACGCGCATTGATGCTCCCGCGGGGTTCGCGCGTGGGCTTTGGACGGTTGAGCAGATTCCCGCGGACCGCCTGCTCGCGCCGCTGGTTGTGCTGGACGTGAGTGCGAGCATTAGGAACCATCCTGACTACCAGATTTCGGTGGAAGATATTGCCAAATGGGAGAAGGTCCACAGCCAAATTCCGTTGGGCTCAATCGTGATGGCGCGCACTGGGTGGGATTCGCGTTGGCATTCACTCAGTGACTATCGAAATGTGGACTCGCGCGGGGTAATGCACTTCCCCGGATATTCTGCGGATGCGGCGAAGTTTCTGGTGGAAGGACGCAACGCGTTGGGCCTCGGCATTGACACTTTGGGCATCGATTACGGGTCGTCGCGAGACTTCCCGGTACGCCAATACACCCTGGCGCACAGCGTGTACCAATTGGAAAACGTGGCGAATCTGGATCGTGCTCCGGTGAGCGGTGGAATGGTCGTGGTGGCTCCGCCAAAGCTGGATGGCGGATCTACAGCTCCGGTGCGGATTCTGGCGCTGGTGCGCTGAGGGACGGCTCTCTAGCGGTTCAATAATTTCCTGGCAGGCTGCGGGAAAAGCGGTAAATCGGCGTTTAGGTTTTGAACGGGTACAGCTTCCAGCGACGCCGACCATCACCTCTTAAACGGATTAGGGCACGGCTGAAGCTGTGTGCCCCGCAAGACAAAGCTTGATGACACGGCGGGAATCCTGTCCAGAGCCTTTGATGCTGGGCTGACGCGATG
Organism: uncultured Acidobacteriota bacterium; assembly: GCA_963696635.1. Classification (GTDB taxonomy): domain Bacteria; phylum Acidobacteriota; class Terriglobia; order Terriglobales; family Acidobacteriaceae; genus JABDBE01. Next base: position 1,889,860 of record CAVOKX010000006.1, on the reverse strand, counting down.
CCTCTCCGGCATCGCGAGGGGCTTTTCCGCTCAACTAGAATCTTTGCAGCTTTCGTCTGGGCGCATTCATCTGACTTGTGTGGTTGAATCCCAGCGCAGAGGCGAAGATGACTGATCCGTGTTATCCCATTGGAAAATTCAAGTTCGACGGCCCACCCGACGAAGCCCAACGAAATAAATTCATCGACGATATTGAGCAAGCTCCCGCGGCCTTGCGCGCCGCGATCCAAGATCTTTCCCCGGAGCAGATCGAAACGCCCTATCGTGACGGAGGCTGGACGGTGCGGCAAGTTGTGCACCATGTGCCTGAGAGCCACATGAACGCGTATATACGTTTCAAGCTGGCGCTCACCGAAGATGAACCGACCATCAAGGCATACATGGAAGACCGCTGGGCGGGCACGCCGGATGTTGACTCGACGCCACTGGCAGCTTCGCTGGCGCTGCTGGAGCCATTGCATGAGCGCTGGGTTCGTTTGTTGCGCGCTCTGCAGCCGGCGGACTGGAAGCGAACCTTCCGCCATCCCGAGTCAGGGGTGGTGGCTCTGGAGAAGAATCTGGCGCTGTATGCGTGGCACGGCAAGCATCATGTGGCGCACATCACGGAGTTGAGACAGAGGATGGGGTGGTAGGTTTTCGCGTCAGCGTAGTTTCGTCATCTTGCCTCGAAGAATCTGAGACCAGCAGTTCGGGCTTAACGCCTGACGTTCGAAGCCAGGCCCGTGCAGTACACTGATCTCAGATGCCTGCTCTTTTAACCCGGCTGCGGCGCTGGTTTGCGGGGGCGATCATCGCCGCTTTGTTGGTGGTGACTGGGGCATATTTTTACGCTCGGCATCGGGTGCAGAACGCACTCAAACAGGTTCCGGAGAAGATTGGCCTCGAAATCAAGCAAAGCGCGACCGGTTTCACCGTCTCGAAGTCGCAGCAGGGACGCACTCTGTTTACCGTACAGGCCAGCAAGGCAGTGCAATTCAAGCAGGGTGGACGGGCGGCGCTGCACGACGTGCAAATCACTCTGTATGGAAGCGATTCCATCCGCTTCGACCAAATCCGTGGGGCTGAATTCGAATACGACCAGCAATCTGGAGACGTCATCGCGAAAGGCGAAGTGCAGATTGATCTGCAGTCGAATCCGGGAGGCGTGGTTAATCCCGACCAGTCCCCGCCTACGGAGCTGAGAAATCCCATCCACCTTAAGACCAGCGGATTGATATTCAACCAGAATAGCGGCGACGCGCACACCAAGGAGCGAGTCGACTTTGATCTGCCTCAAGGCAGCGGATCAGCGGTAGGGGTGAATTACGTGGCGAAGAGTAATCTGCTCATACTGCAATCGCAGGTGAATCTCCGCTTTAGCGGGGCGGCGCCGGCAGCCATTACTGCTGTCCGGGCAACCATCACCAAGGATCCGCACCTGGTGGTACTCGATCACCCGCGCTTGCAGAGCGGAGTTCGACAATGCGACGCCGACGAAGCGACACTTTTTCTGCGTCCGGACAACACACTGGACCGCGTTTTAGCGCGCGGAGATGTGCTGGTGCAGACGCTGAACTCGCAGCCGATGGAAAGTTCGCAAAGGGCTGAAGCGCGGTCCGAACAACTTGAACTGATCATGGCGAAGCAGGGGGACCTGTTGCAGACCGCCATTTTCTCAGGCGACGTGCGAGTCCAGGTGGCGCGGGCTGAGGCTATAGAGGACGGGCGTCCTCGCCCGACTAATGCGACCGACGACCCCGGTGCGACAGACCAAACGCCGCAAGGTTGGCCTATGCAGGGCCGAGCCGGCCGAGTGATTCTGGAATTCTCGGAAAGACATTCGTCGCGAAAAAAAGATTCGTCTGGCAAGAATCTCCTGACCAAAGTGCACGCCGAAGATCATGTGAACTTGCTGCAGCGTCAGAATCCCGCGAGTGGCTCAGCCGGCGGGCAGAATTTGGAACTGAGTGCGTCGGGGATAGACTTTTTCCTCAGCAAACAAGGAGACCACCTTGATCGAGCCGAGACCTCCGGCGCTGCCCAGATTGCGATTCGTCCCGCTACCGGTAACGGACAGCAAACTCTAGCCACAGCGGCGAAGTTTGACGCTCACTTTGACGACTCGGGACTGTTCACTTCCATACACGGCGCGCCGGATGCCCGCATTGTCAGCCAAAATGCCGGGCAACCCGATCGCGTTAGCACCAGCCGAATGCTTGACGCCAGCTTCCAACCCGGTGGCGGCATCCAATCGGTGGTGCAGCAGGGAAGTGTTGTCTACGTCGACGGAGAGCGCAAAGCCTGGGGCGACCGGGCGCGGTACACTCCCACCGATCAGGTGCTGATTCTTACTGGCTCTCCGCGTGTGACTGACGGAGGCATGACCACTACTGCGAACTCCATGCGGCTGAACCGCGCTACTGGAGACGCCATGGCTGAAGGCAACGTCAAAACTACTTACAGCGATTTGAAGCCGCAGCCTGGTGGGGCGCTGCTCTCTTCCTCGAGCCCCATCCACGTTACCGCTCACTCCATGAGTGTGCATGGGACTTCGGCAATCGCCCTCTACACGGGAGACGCCCGGCTATGGCAGGACGCAAACGTGGTCGACGCCCAATCGATAGAGTTTGATCGCGACCGCCGCTCGATGATCGCCACAGGATCAGGCGCCTCGCAAACCGTCTCGACGGTGCTGGTTCAAAACGACAGCGTTCAAAACGACAGCGCGCAGAAAGATATCGTGCAAGCCAACCGATCGGCACAAAGCCCGCACGGAAAACCTACACTGATCGCCATCACTTCGACTCGACTCAGCTACGCGGACAGCGAGCGCAAAGCCCACTTCGAGGGTGATGTCGCGGCCAGAAGCGCGGACATCACAATTACTGCCAAGAAAATGGACGCCTACCTCGAGGCCCGTGGCGCCGGCAACCAACCGCTTTCGGGAGCGGGAAAACTGGACAAGATCGTCGCTGCGGATCAAGTGGTGATCACCCAGCCAGGTCGTCGCGCCACCGGCAATTTGCTTACTTATACGGCGTCGGATGACAAGTTTGTCCTGACCGGCGGATCCCCTAGCATTTTTGATGCCGAACGCGGCAAGATTACCGGGGTTTCGTTGACTTTCTTTAGACACGATGATAGGGTGCTGGTTGAAGGCAATAATTTATCCCCCACGGTCACCCAAACGCGAGTGGCACGATAAATGCGTACACTGGCCACCGACGAAATCGGCAAATCTTATCGCAGCCGCCGGGTTGTAAACGGGGTCAGCCTCCGTGTCGAGCAAGGCGAAGTTGTTGGTTTGCTTGGACCTAATGGCGCCGGCAAGACTACGACTTTCTACGCAATCGTAGGACTCATCCCACCCGATACAGGTCGAGTTTTAATTGACGACGACGACATTACGGACGTCCCTATGTACTTGAGGGCGCGTCAGTACGGGATCAGCTACCTGCCGCAAGAAGCGTCGGTCTTTCGCAAACTGACGGTCGAGGAGAACATTCTGGCCGTGCTCGAAGCGCAGTCCATCTCCTGGCACGAACGCCGGGAAAAGATGGAGAAGCTGATCGATCAGCTGGGGCTGGAGCATATTCGTCAGAACCGTGGATATGCTCTGTCGGGAGGCGAACGTCGGCGTGTGGAAATTGCCCGCGCGCTGTGCATTAGCCCGACATTCATTCTGTTGGACGAGCCTTTTTCCGGGATTGATCCCATTGCCGTGCTCGACTTGCAAAAGATTATCAGTGATCTGAAAGCCAGCGGCATTGGCGTCCTGATTACGGATCACAATGTGCGTGAGACGCTTTCGGTGACCGACCGCGCGTACATCATTAATGAAGGCCGGATTTTCCGGCAAGGCACACCGGAACAACTGGGAGGCGATCCCGAAGTTCGCCGGGTGTATCTGGGACAGAGTTTTTCGCTGGTATGAGAGCAGTCGTTGGTCGTTCGTCGTTGGTAGTTGGCAGTCATCGGCCAATGACATGACTGATGACCACGACGAACGACCAAGGACGAACGACTGAATTTATGGGCAGAACACGAGAAGGATAGTAGCGATGACGATTGACGAACGACTGGAAGCATTGACTCACAATTTAGAGTCTGTTATCGCCCGAAACGGAAAGGCACGATAAACAGATCGCACAATTGAGCACACTAGTAACCGAGGTTGCTGAAGGTACAGTGAGACTGCTGCGGGTTGTGGAGATGCACGAACACCGGCTCGACAGTCACAATGATCGACTGGACAAGTTAGAGTAGGTGTAGCGAATTGTGCCAGTATAAAAACCGAAGACCAGCGAAGAAATGGTCGTCGGTCGTTGGTAGGTTGCGACCGATGACCGGCGACGCATGATCAACGACCACCGACCAAAGACGAACGACTGAATTTATGGTTTTGTTGCAACACAAGCTTAGCCTGAAAGTCTCGCAGAGACAGATTCTGACGCCCGGCCTGGTGCAGATGGTCAGCGTCCTCGCGCTCAACAAGCTCGAGCTTCGGGATATGATCACCGCTGAGATGGTAGAGAACCCGGTTCTCGAAGAACTGGAAGACTCGGTGCCGTTGCTCGATGACGTGGATCGCCGCGAAGAGACGCGGGACCACGCTCCCGTCGAGGAAAGCCCGACAGCAGCTGCCGACACAGAAAAGAAAGATCCGTTTGAAGAAATCGATTTCGGCTCGTTCTTCCAGGATTATCTCGATCCCGGCTATCGCAGCTCCCGTGAAATGGAGGATATCGAACGGCCCTCGTTCGAGAATTTCCTCTCCAAGCCTGGCAGTTTGACCGACCACCTGGTCTGGCAGCTGGGTTCGATCTCGATGCGTCCGGAGGTGCAGGAAGCCGTCGAACTCATCATCGGCAATCTCAATGAAGATGGCTATCTGATCGCCAGCGACGAAGAGCTGCTGGGAGTTGCCCCGCCCGCTCCGCCTGAGTCCGATGCGGCTGTGGTAGAGAATGTTTTTAAGGAAGCGGCAGCCCTTGGTCTGAGCGCGTCCGAGCAAAGTTCCTCGAAGGCGTCATCAGAACTCGATCTCTCCGCGGCTGTATCAGTAGAATCTGCCTCGAGGGAATATGGTTTGACTGAAGCTGATTCGACTGAGTCCGCTTCATCCGGGCCGACCCTGTCCGGAATAGATTCCGCAGCATCAGAAAACGCCGTGGCCGAAGATTTTCCGGAGGCGGCGAACAAAAGCGAAGAATCACACGCTCCAGAACCGGCTCTCAGCGCGCTCGCAACCGGGGCGGGACCAGCTCCGGAGCGTCCGGCGTCAGCGCCGAGTCCGGCGCGTCCCACGTTCGTGACCAACTTCAGTCTTTCCGATCTCCACGAAGCCATCGAAGTCGTAAGGCAACTCGACCCCCCGGGAGTGGCGTGCCGCGATCTTCGCGGATGCCTGCTCTACCAGTTGCGCTACCATCAACAGCAACACGAGTTACACAAGAATGGCAATGGAGAAGCGACCGCTCAGACCTTGACCGATGCGATTGCCATAGTGGATCAGCATCTGCGCGCGGTGCAGAACAAACAGTACAAGGAAATTGCCCGCGCACTCGCTCGTCCCGTGGAAGCTGTGCAGCAGGCGCTCGATTACATTCGCACGCTCGACCCGCGTCCCGGACTGCGCTACAACAAAACCCAGCCTCGCCTGATTGAGCCCGACGTAGCCTTCGTGAAGCACGGAGACGAATGGCTGGTGGTCATGAACGACGAAGACGTTCCCCAACTTCGTCTCAACCCCGCCTACAAGCGCCTTCTCACCAAGGACACCAACGACAAGGACACGCGCAATTACGTCAAGGAGCGCTACAAGAGCGCGATTCAGCTGATCAAGAATATTGAGCAGCGCAAGCAGACCATCGTAAAAGTTTGCTACAGCATCCTGGCGCGGCAACAGGATTTTTTGGAAAGAGGCATCGACCAGTTAAAACCGATGATGATCAAGGAAGTGGCTGAAGAAATCGGCGTGCATCCTTCCACCGTTAGCCGCGCCGTGTCGAGCAAATATGCCCACACTCCCCAGGGCGTGTTTGAACTGCGTTACTTCTTCAGCGAAAGTGTGAATGGTCCGCAGGGCGGCAACACATCGCTGCTCATCCTGAAACGCCGCGTCAAAAAGCTCATCGAAGAGGAGGATCCCGCCAGGCCGCTGACCGACGAGCAGATCACCCGCATCCTACAATCGCAGGGCATCCAGGTCACTCGCCGCACGGTCGCGAAATACCGGGAGGATATGCGCATCCCGAGCACCCACCAGCGCAGAGTAAAAAAATGATAAGGAGTTCGTAGCGCCAGCGTTTCGCTGGCTTTATTGGCTCACAAGAATCCCAATGATACCGGTTCTGTTGTGCCCGAAATCGCAAGAACCCAAGGAGGGGCGCTCATGAACGTGGAATACACCGGCAGGCATTACGAAGTCACTCCCGCGATCCGCAAGGATGTTGAATCCGGCCTCATTAAAATCCGCAAAATTCTTGGCAACAAGTTTGAGACTAAGGTTGTCCTCGCCGTGGAGAAACACCGCCATAAGGCCGAAATAACCATCAGTCCGCGCAACGGCCCGCTGGTCGGGCTAGCTCAAGCCGGTGATATGGCCTCGGCGGTAAGCGAAGCTCTCGACCATCTGGAGAAACAGGCGGTGAAATACAAAACCCGCTGGCGCACCAAGAAACGCCACAATCATAAGACCCCGAACCCCAAAAGCCAGAGTTCCAGAAGCTCGATTGCCGGGAAATGGAACGGCGATGGGTCCCAGGAAAAAGTAGGAGTTGCCATCGGCCTGTCCGAAGCGACCTCGGTCGATGTGGTCGTGCACAAGTTTCCTGCTGTGGCCCGCAGCACCGAAGTGCACCTGGTGCGCTCTGAGGATGCCGTCGCCATGCGGCCCATGACCCTCGAAGAAGCTATCAAGGAAGCTCACTTCCGTGATCGCGACGTTTTCGTGTTTCGGGATCCTAAGGGCAAAGTCATGGTGCTGCACCGCACTCGCGACGGGAAGATGGAATTGATCGAGGCACCGTAGAAGAGCTGTCAGCACTCAGCTTTCAGCAAAGTCGTGTGGCGCGGACGGACCTGCCCGCGGAATGTCGCCTTCGCACGGACCGCGGGGATAGCCGCCGCGGCTGTCCAGCCGAGCAAAGCTCGGCACCTTACGCGAACATCACTTACAAATAGTTGCACGAAGCGTATGATGCTCCTGCCGTTTCCCCCAAATTCTATTTCAGGAGATCTCACCATGAAAACGATATACCGTCTCGCTGCTTTCCTGTTGTTGCTGGCGCCCGCAGTTCTGGCCCAAGAGCATTACACCGAAGGCCCCGTCTGGCGGGTCTCGCTGGTTCGCGTGAAGCCCACCCAGATGGACGCTTATCTTACCAGCCTGCAACAATCCAGCAAACCCATCCTCGAGCAGGAAAAGCGCGATGGAACAATTATGGACTACAAATTATTTCTGAAGGAGACCAAGAACAATCCTGAAGATTGGGACGTCTGTCTCGCGGTTGAATACAAAAACCACGCTGCCATGGATGGCCTCGCGGCGAAAGGCGAAATGGTTCGCGACAAAATCCTGGGCGGCAAACAGCCTGCCCAGCAGCTCTCAGAAAAACGCGCCGAAATCCGTGAACTGGTCAGCTCAGAACTCCTCCAGGAGATCATTCTCAAGTAGCAGCTATTCCAGCCGAAATTCATGTGGTTGTGGCTTGGGCCGGGTCATTCGTGATTCGGCCCGGTTGGCGTGGCGCGGCAATCGTGCCCTGCGAACCCGGTCTCCCTCAGATGCGTGAGCGTGACTGTCTCACCTTTTGGTCTTTTTGCACCTAGATGAGCATGCCTGCAATTGACGCCGACATCAGATTCGCCATGGTGCCCGCCAGCATGGCCCGCAAGCCGAGACGCGCCAATTCTCCCTTCTTGTTAGGGGCGAGCGCGCCAATGCCGCCGATTTGAATGCCGATACAACTCAAGTTGGCGAAGCCACAGAGAGCGAAAGTGGCGATGGTGAACGAGCGTGGATCAAGAACAGCCCTTTGTGGGCCCAGCATGGAGAATGCCACCAACTCGTTGAGCACCATGCGCGTGCCCAGCAGGTTGCCGACAAGCGTGCAGTCTTTCCAGGGAATTCCGATTACCCAGGCCACGGGAGCGAACAGCTTGCCTGAAATTATTTCCAGGCTCGCGGGAAACCACGGAAAACCGATGTGGGCCAGCCCGTTGTGAATTCCGTAAAGGATTCCGTCCATCAGTGCGATCAGAGCTAGAAACGAAATCAGCATGGCCGCAATGTTCAGGGCGAGGTTCAGGCCGTCGGTCGTACCACGAGCGACCGCGCCCAGCACATTTTCTTTTTTTTCGGTTTCCACTTCCTCTTCACTCATGACCACGCGGCCGGCGGTTTTGGGTTCTTCGGTCTCGGGCACCAGCATCTTTGAGACCAAGATGGTTCCCGGGGCAGTCATGATTACGGCACTAAGAAGATGTTTAGGCTCGATTCCAAAGGCGATGTAGGCGGCCATGATTCCGCCGGAAACATGGGCCATCCCGCTGGTCATGACGGTCATGAGTTCGGAGCGGGTGAGGTCGGGCAAAAAGGGGCGTATGGTCAGGGGCGCTTCAGTCTGTCCCATAAAAATGCTGGCGGCTACGTTCAGCGATTCGGCGCCACTCGCGCCCATAAAGCGCGTCATCACGCGCGCGGCTAGCTTGATGATGAATTGCATGATTCCGTAGTGGTAGAGGATAGCGAAAAAGGCGGCGATGAAAATGACTGTCGGTAGAACTTGAAAGGCGAAATAGAAACCGAGACGGGAGCCCTGCTTCCCCAGGTCTCCGAAAACAAACTGGGAACCGACGAAGGCGTAGCTGAGGAGCTTATTGACTGCGTCCCCGGCGTACTGAAAAATGCGGCGGCCGATGTCAACTCGCAACACGAATACCGCGAAAGCAAACTGCAGGCCTAGTCCCCAGGCAACCGTCTTGCCGCGAATGGCGCGACGGTTGGTCGAGAAAATAAAGGCCAGGGTCAGCATGGTCAGCAGGCCCAGAATGCCGGTGAATCGCCCCATTTATTTTTCTCCTGATCTAGTCTGTTTTTGATCCTCGAATTACTCGACGGACAAGACTTTTCTTCTCAATTACAGGAGCGTGCGCGAGGTGATAACACTCGAGCAGCAACTTGGATGCGCGAGCAGTGCGAGTTTCGGAATTAGAATGCACGGTGCAAAGCGGCTCCCCGGCTGCGACGCGATCGCCCACTTTTCGATGCAGAACAATTCCCACCGCCGGGTCGACTGCATCTTCCTTCTTCTCGCGACCGCCGCCGAGAACTACGCAGGCGGTGCCAACCGCCTCGCAGTCCATAGCGGCGACATAGCCATCCTTCGCGCTGCTTACGTCCTGCATGAATTTCGCGTGAGGAAGTTTGCCCGGATCGTCGAGCGCGCGGATGTCTCCACCTTGCAGGACCACCATCTGGCGGAACTTCTCCAGCGCCTTGCCGGAGACGATCAATTGCTCGGCATTAAGCTTGCCTTGCGCCACAGTATCCGCGGTTCCGCCGAGGTAAAGCATCCAGCCCGCGAGTTCAAAACACAGTTCTCTAAGATCGTCCGGCCCGCGTCCGCGCAGGACATCGAGGACCTCGATCACTTCGAGCGAATTGCCGACGTGGGTTCCGAGAGGCTGATCCATATTCGTAATCAGTGCGACTACTGACTTGCCCATGCGCTCGCCGGTTTCTACCATCAGTTCGGCCAGGAAGACGGCGTCTTCTTCTTTCTTCATAAACGCCCCGGATCCGGTCTTGACATCGAGCACCAGAGCGTCGATGCCCTCGGCGAGTTTCTTGCTCATGATGGACGCGCAGATCAGGTAGGGGCTCTCGACGGTTGCAGTCACATCCCGCAGGGCGTACAGTTTACGGTCGGCGGGAGCAATCTCGGAAGTCTGACCGATCATGGCGCAGCCGCAGGCTTTGAGGACGCTGCGAAACTCCGGGACTGACAGATTCACGTTGAAACCGGGAATTGATTCCAGCTTGTCGAGGGTGCCTCCGGTATGGCCGAGGCCTCGGCCGCTGATCATGGGCACGATCAATCCGCCGGCCGCCACCAGCGGCGCTAACACGAGTGATGTTTTGTCGCCCACTCCGCCGGTGGAGTGTTTGTCTACTTTCTTGGTGGGGAACTCGGAGAGGTCGAGCACGTCGCCCGAGCGCAGCATGGCGTCGGTCAGCCCGGAGGTTTCAGCTCGCGTGAGGCCGCGCAGAATCACGGCCATGAGCCAGGCCGAAACTTGATAGTCGGGAATCTCGCCGCTGGTGTAGGCGCGAACCAGAAATTCAATCTCTGCTCGCGACAGCTCTTGGCCGTCGCGCTTCTTGCGAATGACGTCGACCGCGCGGAAGGTCTGGCTTTCCTCCGGCGGGCTCACTTTAGGCGGAACCCTTCTGGCAAGAGTTCTGTGATGTGGCTTTCCTTCCAACCCTTCGAGGCTTGGAAGAACACCGTGGCCTCCGGGCCGAACTCGTAAATCACCTGGCGGCAGGCTCCGCATGGGGAGCAGGGAACTCCTTGATCATTCACGACCGCGATGGCGCGAATGTTCAGTCCCGGGCCTGATTGAGCTATAGCCGTGAACATTGCGGTGCGCTCGGCGCAGTTGGACAAACCGTAGGATGCGTTTTCGACGTTGCAACCGGTGAAGAGTTCACCTTTTGAGGTCAGGAGCGCGGCTCCTACTCGAAACTGAGAGTACGGAGCGTAGGCACGCTTCATGGCTTTTCGCGCGGCATTAAGCAGACGCTGGTTTTGTTTGCTGGAAATATCTTTTTTTGCCGAGTTCATTAAGAGCTCACGCAAGAGGAAAGAATCGCGCCTGATTCTAAACCTCGATTTGGCTTTGCGCCATGGTTTTCGATGTTTGAGGACACTGTTTGAGAATATCTTCAGACTGGGCGGGGACGAACGAGCCGAGCTTTGCTCGGCAGGACAACCCAGGGTGGCTGTCCCCACGTGAGTTTGGCGATGATTACTTTTCCATGAGCAGAACTTTTTCTGTGCTGTCGATCTCTTTTAACTTTACTTCGATGACTTCGTTCATGGTGGTTTGCACGGTGCGGCCAATGAATGCGGCTTCGATGGGCAACTCGCGGTGGCCGCGGTCAATCAGTACGCAGAGTTGCACGCGGCGGGGACGGCCTTGCGAAAAAAGCGCGTCTAAGGCGGCGCGAATGGTTCGGCCAGTGAAGAGTACGTCATCCACCAGCACGATATTCTTGTCTTGGATCGAAAATCCGATTTCCGATGCGTGTACTACCGGCTTGGGGCCGACGGTGGAAAGATCATCGCGATAAAAGGTGATATCCAACGTGCCCACAGGAACGCGGGTCTCTTCAATACGTGAGATCGACTTGCTCAGCCGTTCTGCCAGGGGCACGCCACGGCGCCGGACACCAATCAGTCCTAGACCATCCGTGCCATTTTCTTCCACGATCTGGTAGGCGAGGCGAACTATGGTGCGGTCCATTTCGGATGCCGACATGAGTTGTGCCTTCTGGCGAAGGGTGGTTGGTAGAACTACATTTTCAGTTGTCATAACGGTTGCATGATACGCAGGCGGTAGACTGCTGGCAAGCAGGTCAGCATCGGGTTGTGGAGTCGTTTGGACTCCGCGCCAGATCTCTCGGCCCGCTGGAAAAAGCGCAGGTCTTCAGGATGGCGCATTACAGAACTTACATTAGCGAAGCAATCTCCTGTGCCAAGCAATCAGGAGCGCTGATCCGATGATCATCAGGCCGATGCACAGGCCGATCCAAATGCCAAACGCGCCCCATCCTAGTTTGAAACATAGAACGTAGCCTAGCGGAAGACCCATCAGCCAGTAGGCAACGAAGTTGGCGAGCATGGGGGTGCGCGTGTCGGCTGCGCCCCGCAAGGCTCCGGTGGCGACGGTCTGGAGGCCGTCGAACAATTGGAATGCAGCGGCGACCAGCAACAGCTGCGCGCCCACTTTTATTACGGCCGGATCGGGAGTGAACAGGCGCGCGATCAGTTTTGGCATGGTGACGAACACTGATCCCGAGCAGGCCATGAACCCGACTCCGATGATGATCGCGGACCATCCGGCGCGCCGGGCCCCATCGGGATCGCGTCTTCCTAATTGTTGACCGACGCGGACGGCTGCGGCGGAACTGATTCCCAGCGGCACCATGAACGTAAGTGAGGCGCACAGCAAGGCAATCTGATGGCCAGCCAGGGGAACAGGCCCGAGCCTGGCGCACAATGCGGTTGCCGCGGAAAACGCTCCGATCTCAAAGAGGATCTGGCTTGCGGCCGGGGCCCCGAGCTTTAACAGCGCGTACATTCTGCGGACATCAATCCGGATGGTTCCGATCCAACCCGGTCGTACCCGTTTCGATTCCACCCAGAGCAGCGTGATGGCGAGGCAGAGCGCCATGTAAATGCGGGCCCAGCAGGTTGACCATCCCGAACCGGTAATGCCCATAGCGCGAAAGCCTAGATGCCCGTAGATGAGAACCCAATTTCCGAACGCATTGACGATGTTCGCCGAGATCAAGGCAAACATGATGGGGTGGGCCACATTTACCGCTTGCAGATATCGCCGCAATGCGAAGTAGGCGAGTAATGGCAGCGAACCCCAATTGAGGGCGAGCAAGTACGGACGCATGGGCTCAACAAGTTCCACGCTGATTCCGAAGCGCCGCATCAGCGCAGGCCAGAACGAGACGGCCAGCATGAGAAGCGGCGTAAGCGCGAAGGCGAGGAATAATCCGTTTACGAGGGAGTGACGGGCGTCGTCCAGATCCTCGCGCCCGTATGCGTGGGCGACAAAAGTGTCCATTCCAAGCAGCAGGCCGCCGGCAAAAATGGCGATGCTGTGATAGAGACTCTGGCCCAGTCCGGTGGCGCCGATGGCGATGGCGCTGTTGGGCAGCCGTCCGACCATGATGGTGTCGACGATGCCCATGCTCATCCAGCCCACCTCGGCAAAAATGAGGGGCAGGGCGAGGCGGAGGGTGAGGCGAAAGTCTTGCCGCCAGAGCGGAAGAGAAGTTGGTCTGAGTTTCACGAACATTCTGGTTTCGACAAAGAGTATAGTTGCAATTTCGTTGAGGCAATGCACGGGGCGAGAGGCGCTTTATGCAACGCAGATCTTTTCTCAAGGGCGCGGGAGTTGTTACCGTGGTCGTGGTCGGCGGTGGAGTGTGGTGGGCATACGACCAGGGTGTCTTCAGCGTCGGTGAAGGTCCGGCTTACGAAGCATGGAGAGATTGGCGCAAGGATTCGAACGATGGAGCCATAGCGCTGGTGCGGGCTGCGATTCTAGCGGCGAGCCCGCATAATACGCAGCCCTGGCTCTTCAAGCTCACGAATTCTTCGATTGAGTTGTATATCGACACCAACCGGAACGTCGGGGCGCTCGATCCCTATCTGCGAGAAGAGCATATCGGGATGGGCTGCGGTCTTGAGAACATGATGCTGGCGGCGGCTGCGAATGGCTATCAAGCCACGGTTACGCTGATTCCAGGGAAGCTGGGGCCGATTCCCTCCGATCCCAAACCGGAGCTTCTGGCGCGCGTGGATCTGGCCCCGGGGAAACGCGAGGAAAGCGAGCTATACGGCGCTATTCCGCTGCGCCACACGAATCGCAGTACCTACATTCCCCAGAAGCCGATCCCGCCTGAATTCGTCGACACTTTGAGCCGCATGACCGGCGACGATCCAGCTGTAAAGATTTTTCTGTTTACAGCCGAGGCGGATCGAAAGAAGATCGTGGAAATAAGCTCGGCAGCGAACGCCGAGATCTATTCCGACCCAGATGTGGATCGCGGTAGCAATCGATGGGTTCGAGTCAATTGGAGCGAGGTCCAGAACTTTCGCGATGGTCTTACGCTTGACGCCTTCGGGCAGCCTCCCATCGCGACCGCGGTTATGAAGATGATGCCTTTGTGGATGCTGAAATGGGCTGCGTCGCGAGGGGAGAAAGATGGATACTCTCAGCTCATGCTGAGTGCGCCCTTGATTGGCATCATTGCGGTGCATGACCGTTATGACCGCGAACACTGCCTGCGCGCGGGGCGGATTTGGCAGCGAACGCATTTGCTGGCAACGGCTCATGGCTTGGCGGGACGACCGTGCAATGAGGCAGTGGAAATGATCGACCATGAGAAGGCGCTGGGAAGGCCCCCGAAGCGAGCGGGGCTGCTTGCTGAGGTTTTACGAGACGCCACGTGGCAGCCGACGTTTGTTTTCTATATGGGCTATCCGACATTGACCGCGCGAGCCAGCCCGCGGCGGCCGGTTGAGAATGTGGTTCTTTGACGACTTGTCGTTGGCCCAGCATAAAAAGATGGCCAACCCTTTCAGCTGGAGAAACTGCAACGGACAACCCCTCAATAACTAATCAAAGGGTTGTCCGCCTGCTGGTGAGTTTCGTCAACGAGAGACAAGCTTATCGCCGGCCTGCCTCAGGGCACGCTTCTGGCCTGTACGCTGGTTATAGAGTTTCCAAACACTAGTTCCGCCGCCTTGAACCCCGTTGGTGCAACTCCAGAATCCCTGCCACTGATAGGGATTGGCTCCGCCCAACTTACCAAAGTAATTCCCCGTCGTGTCCGTGGCGCCAGTGGGACAAGGTCCGGTGAAAGTTATGTTGTCCGACGCGGTACCGGATAATCTTCCTTCGCCAGAGCTGATGCTGCTAATCTGCCCGTTGGTAATGAAGACGCACGCGCTGCATGCGGTGTTTTGGCCGTTCACGGTTGGACTAATCCAATCGTAGGTTCCGTCGTACTTGTTGGTGGCGCTGGTGCTGCTGGAATTGCCAAATCCGTTGCAGCCAGCGCAAATCAGCGTCAGAGTCAGCGCCAGACACGTTAGCATTCTGTTCTTGATAACCATTGTTTCCTCTCTCGTGGTAGGTCACAACCCTTATGAACAAGGTGAACAATTTGCTGGGGGACTTGACTGGTCAATCGGCCCGGGGAATTTAGTCTGCGCTGCTGGCTTATGACAGCGTGGTGATTCTGTCACGTCGTGCAACAACTTGATAGTTACTCTTGTGCTATTCACCGTGCATTACGGTTTAGCCTGCATGTAAGTGCCTTCGAAAGCGGCTCGTGGTTTTCCAAGAATGATTCTTCAGCCGGATCCGACCAGCGGTCACACTCGTAACTCGCGGGTGTTCGTCCAGTGGAATGTGCGCGAAAGGACTGCTTGAAGTATTGAGCGCATAGCGCCTGAGGATGCCGTCCTTCCTTGATGTACCTTCGAGCCCTTGGTGGTTCTCGCATGGAACTCCATCAACCACGAAGGACACGAAGGTACACCAAGGATTTGATCAGTATTTTCGCGTGGAACAGTTGCCAGCCGCGTGCATGATTATTTGGCCTTTTGCTTGCGGCGCTCGGCAACGTCGCTCAAGTGCACAATCGCCGCAGCGGCCGTGTATTTCACAGCGTCTTTGTCATCTGACAAAGCCGGCGCGATTCGGTTGATTACTGCCGGGTTCCCCCGTCGCGCCAGCGCATCCAGGGCAGCAGCTCGAACCTGGTGATTTTTGTCCTCGGTCGCCGCCCGGATCATTGCGTCCTCGACGCCGGCGTCGTGATCATCGATCAAAACCTTGGCCGCAGCGGAGCGCACCGGAGAACCGTCATCTTTCATGACGCTCCGGTAGGCAGTGTATCCAATGCCGGCGAAGGGGACAAAGCCAATGCCCTCCTGAATACCGAGGAGTGCCATCTTCTTGGGATCCCTGAGCGTGTCGAGTTGCTCTGCCACCAACCCCTTGCTGCTCCGCCGCTCGCCAGTGAGGATCTCGTAGTAGACCTCGTAAGCCAGCGCGTCTTTCATGGTAAGCAGAGAGTGAGCGGCGGCCAGCGTGACCAGCGGTTCCTTGTCGGATAGCGCCTTCTCCAGTTTCGGAAGCGCAGACTTCGCGTGCAGCTCGCCCAACGCCATGGCCGCGGCCACGCGCACCTGGGGCTTGTCGTCGGACAGAGCACGGCTAGCCAGCCTCACGGATCTAGTCTCACCTGTCAGTAAGGAAAGCACGCGGACGGCGGCGGCGCGTTTGTCGGCACTGTTTTCCTGGATACCGCTTTGCAGCAGGTCCCACGCCCGGTCTCTTACAGCCGGCTTGGAAACAGTTTCACCGGGTGAGGCAGTTGCCGCGGCATTGTCGGAGTTCGGCGCGGGGGAAGCCGGAGCCGTTTGAGCGAAGGCTGGTAATGAGAAGACGGCCCAGAGCAGTAAGACGTTAATAATTCTCGGCATCGTGGTGCGCCCCTTGGGCCACAAAAGCTTGAACCAACTGCGTTGCGCCTAGTGAGTCCGCTTTCGGCCTGATTTCACAGGCGCGCCACTCTTCTTGAAGACTCGGGCAAAGATTTTGTCAACATTACGCAACTGGCGTTGTAGATCGAAGGCATGCTCGATCTTCGTGCGCGGAACCAGTCGTGTAATTTCCGTGTCTTTCAGCACCAGATCGTGGAAATTCAGGTCCTCTTTCCAGGCACGCATGGCGTGATGCTGGACCATCCGATAAGCGTCTTCCCTAGAAACTCCGTGCTCCACTAAATCGAGCAGCAGTTGTCCGCTGAAGACCAACCCCCCGGTACTCTCGAGGTTGCGCATCATGCGCTCGGGATAGATGAACATAGTGTCGATAAGGTTGGATGTCTTCTGCAACATGTAATCCAGCAGGGTGGTGGAGTCGGGAATGATGACACGCTCGACCGAGGAGTGGGAGATGTCGCGCTCGTGCCAGAGGGCGACGTCCTCAAACCCAGCCTGCGCGTTGGAGCGCACCACTCGCGCCAGGCCGCTAATCTGTTCGCAGGTTACCGGGTTGCGCTTGTGGGGCATGGCAGAGGAGCCCTTCTGCTTTTCGCTGAAGAACTCCTCGGCCTCGCGAACTTCGGTGCGCTGCAGATGGCGAATTTCTGTGGCGATCTTATCCAGAGTGCAGGCGATTACGGCCAGCGTGGCCAGGTAATAGGCGTGGCGATCGCGCTGGATTACCTGGGAGGAAACTGCGGCGGCTCTTAGCCCCAGCCGGGCACAAATTTTTTCTTCCAGTTCGGGGCTGAGGTGGGCCAGGGTTCCCACGGCGCCGGAAAACTTGCCGACGCGCATGTCCTCGGAGGCCCGGTGGAAGCGCTCGATATTTCTCCGCGTCTCGGAATACCAGTTTGCCAGTTTTAGACCAAACGTAATCGGCTCGGCGTGGATACCGTGGGTGCGGCCGACCATGGGCGTATCTTTGAACTCCCACGCCCGGCGTTTCAGGACTTCGAAAAGGCGCTCGAGATCGGCGGCGATGATGGCAGAGGCCTGGCCGATGAGCAAGGCCTGCGCGGTGTCAACTACGTCGTTTGAGGTCAGGCCGTAGTGAAACCAACGGGCTTCTGGGCCAACAATCTCGGCGACTGCGGTGGTGAAGGCGATCACATCGTGACGTACTTCCGCTTCGATTTCGTGGATGCGTTGCAGATCGAAGTCGGCACGCTTGCGAATGGCCTTCGCGGCATCTTTTGGGACCATGCCGGCGTCGGCCAGGGTCTCGGTGGCGGCCACCTCCACGGTCAGCCAGGTGCGGAAGCGGTTTTCGTCGCTCCAGATGCGGCCCATGTCAGGGCGGGTATAGCGTGGGATCACGGCTGCGTCACCTCATCTTCTCCGGTGGAGGACGGGAGGTCCCGTCCAGCCGGGCGGGGGGCCTGACCTCCATCGTTAGTTTTCTAGCAAATAGAAGGACTAGGGATTCTAAACGGTGGGGAACCCAGGTGGCCAGTCCTGTACTAAAAAAGGATCCGCCGTGGAGGTTTCAGGCAGCAATATATGTATCGTGGTACGATGTATCGTGACGTTGGTCTTGATACGATATAATTCGCTGCCATGGAAAGGTCGCTGACGTTGGCCGATTATGAATCGCTGGCGGAGTTGCGTTATCAAATCCGCCGTTTTCTTCACTTCAGTGAACAGGCTGCCCGGGAAGCGGGGCTGGAGCCCCGGCAGCACCAGTTGATGCTCACCTTGAAGGGTCTGCCCGCGGGAACGCGGCCAAAGATCGGTGAACTGGCGGAGCGGCTGCAGATTCAGCACCACAGCGGGGTCGAACTGGTAAACCGGCTGGCTGCGGGCGGCTACGTGCGGCGGCATCGGGGAGGCGACGACCGGCGAGAGGTACTGTTGTCGCTGACGGCGAAGGGCGAAAAAATACTGCGCCAGCTGTCGCTGCATCACAAGGACGAGCTTCGCATGCGGGGACCGGCGCTGGTCGCCGCCCTCAAGCGCGCCATGCAAGTTGGCAAACGCTCGAACGGTATCCCGGCGAAAGCTCCGGCGGGCAGTGGAAAACGAAAATAGATGTCAGAAACCAGCAACAACGGAAGTTCGCCTCCGGCCACAATTGCGGCTACCGGAGGACAGGTTGGCGACATAAGGATTGCTGAGCCGGCACAGTTCCGCATGGTGTTGATGTCGTTCCTTGCGGCAGGCATTGGTCTCTTCGCGGGCCTGATCGCATTCGTGCTGTACAAATTGATTGGGCTGTTCACCAACATTTTCTTTTACCACCGTTTCGTCGCCGAGTTCCTGAGCGCCCGACATAACCAGCTTGGGCTGTGGGTGATCCCGATTCCCGTCATTGGCGGAATCATTGTTGGTTTCATGGCGAAGTATGGGACGTTGAAGATTAAAGGACACGGAATTCCGGAGGCCATGGAAGCGGTGATGGTGAACCGCAGCCGCATTGAGCCGCGGGTCGCGATCCTGAAACCTCTTTCCGCGGCGATCGCGATTGGCACCGGCGGCCCTTTCGGCGCCGAGGGACCGATTATTCAAACTGGCGGTGCAGTCGGTTCGCTGGTTGGGCAGGCGTTTCATACTACGGCTTCGGAACGTAAGGTATTGCTAGCCTGCGGTGCCGCTGCGGGTATGTCGGCGACTTTCAACACGCCCATCGCTGGAGTGATTCTGGCCATCGAACTGCTTCTGTTTGAATTCAAGGCACGATCATTTATTCCTCTGGTGATCGCGAGCACGCTGGCGACGGCTGTGCACATGCAACTGCTCGGGGCAGGGCCGATGTTCAAGGTCACGGCCATGGACTTCGGCGTTCCCCACGCTTTGCCGTTCTATCTGTTGCTGGGATTGCTCTGCGGATTGGCCGCGGCCGGGTTCAGCAAGTTGCTCTACTGGACAGAAGATCAATTCGAGAAATTGCCGGTGGATGAGTTGTGGTGGCCGGCAATCGGGGCTCTGGGTTTGGGAATCATCGGCTACTTTGTGCCCCGAGTTCTGGGCGTGGGGTATGACACGATCAATGACATTCTGAATGCAAATCTGGCGTGCAAGCTGCTGCTGGTGATCATGGTTGCGAAGGCAGTAGCGCTGGTTATCTCGCTGGGATCGGGAACGTCGGGTGGACTGCTGGCGCCCATGTTTATGTCGAGCGCCGCCATGGGTGGGGTTTTCGCCATGGGCATGGATCGAATGTTCCCCGCGGCGAATCTGTCCGCAGGAGCTTTTGCGCTGGTCGCGATGGGCGCGGTTTTCGGGGCGGCGTCCCGAGCCACATTCTCGTTCATTATTTTTGCTTTCGAAATCACACGCGACTACAACTCGGTATTGCCGCTGATGCTGGTCAGCGTGATTGCGGACGGCATTGCCATGTGGCTCATGCCGCGGGCTTCGATCATGACGGAGAAGCTGGCGCGGCGTGGTTTGCACATCCACCAGGACTACGAAGCCGATGTGCTGCAGCAGGTAAGAGTTTCCGAGACCATGGATCAGGACGTACCCAAGCTTCCCGCCACCATGAAAATCAGTGAGTTGTCAGACTTGATCGCCCGTCGTGATCCTGAAGTGAGCCGGCACCAGGGAATGTTAATCCTCGATTCCGATGGCAAGCTGGCCGGCGTGATCACCCGCGGAGATGTGATGCGTGCTCTCGACGCAGATCCCAGCGGAGCTCTGAGCGTGCTCGATGCCGGCACGCGCAACGTGGTGGTCACGTATCCCGACGAGATGCTGCACGATGCATCCGTTAAGATGTTGCGCAACAACATCGGCCGTCTGGCGGTGGTGGACCGCAAGGATTCTCGAAAAGTGGTTGGTTATCTGGGCCGGCCCGGCATCATGGCGGCTCGTTTGCGCCGTTTGGACGAAGAGCACGTCAGGGAGCCCGGCTGGATCAAGCGGTTCTAGTTGGAAGTAAGCGCTTGGACTCGGGCAACGTCACCAGTCTTGGCTGCGCTATTCTTTGCTGCAACTATCAGCGGCTTCAGCGCGCGCACGGAAACTCCCAGCGTACCGCCCGAGAAGCCATCGATGTAGGCTGCGTTGACGCCGATCACTTCGCCTTGTGAATTGAACACGGGGCCGCCGCTGCCGCCGTGGGCGGTGGGTGCGTCGTAGATGAGTTTATCGCCGACCACATCCCCGAGATGTCCGCAGGTAGAGGATGGCCGGATCAAGGAGAGCGCGGCCAGTTCATTGGCGGCGTTCTGATCGTCGCGGCGGTAAGCTAGCCGATCGTAGACGGCGGGCGGTGATTTCGCCACCATTCCCAGCACGCCCATGGGGTATCCAACTACGGCAACCAGCTCTCCAGGATTCGGAATGTCGGCGGCCAGCGGCAAAGGCCGAAGCTGATCCACGGCTTCTGTGTCCTCGATACGGAGCACGGCCAGGTCTCCCTGCGCTGACACCACGGCTGGTGTGATGTTCACCGGCGTGGACAGCCCGGGAAAGAAGGCCAACAATTTTTCCAGCCGCGGCGTTGCACCTCTGCGAATCAATAAGCTAGACGGCGGATCTTCGTACCAGGGCTCGGCGACGTGACGATTGGTGGCGAGCAGTCCGTCGGAGACGACGAAGCCAGTGCCGGAAATACGGGCGCGAAACTCGGGCTGGTGGCCGCGGAATCCAACCTGGTACACACCGAAGATGTAACAGATGGAATTGCGGTAGCGATGCAGCACCAGCGCGGGCATGGCCTGCTCTTGCTGGAGTTGCTTCACTTCGTGTCCGAGTTGCAGCACCTGGCGTTGCAGCTCGTTTTTCTGGAGATCGGGCGGCTGAGCTGCGGGGTAATAACGGACCATCAGAGTCACGCCCACGAGCAAACACACTCCCAGCACCCCTTCCAGCATTCGCTGCCAGATGGTGCAGACCGGCTCTTCGCGACTCTGTGGATCGCTTTCGGCCATGAGAACGTTGCAAGCTGCGCCGGCTTCGGTGGAGGAGCCGAATCTTTCGTCAGCCTGACCCGTGAGGTTCTATTCTCCGCCTTGCCTGGTTCACTTCCTACGGTACGGAGGACGATGTACAAGTGGAGCAGAATCGCGAATTGTTTCTGAACTATCTGATCGCGTGCAGGCTGTTCGGACTCACGGAAAAGCCCTAAGATGCGGGGTATAAAAGACTTATTTGGCGGATGAGTGCGCGAATACCGCCTCCCAGGACTTATCTTCATGACCATCATCTGTATGCCCTCTGGCCGGGACAAGTTGCCAGTTTCGGCATCCTCAGTTTTCCGTCTGCTTAGCCCACGTCGGCGGGCAGGCCACACAATCGTCATATAGGTTCAGGCTGAATCGAGGCAAACGCGCCGCCTTACCGAACCCTAGAGTTATTTGAGCCGCGAATATGTGAATTCAATCAGGAAGAATTCTTGATCAGCCAGTTGTCTTATTAGCGCACTACGCTGTTGTTCCGAGTGGGTCTGCAGTGAAAGCGCGATCCGCCATGTTATAATCTTGCATCTTGCTTGCTGCTTTAGCTGACGGAGGATTGTATCGATAAACGTTTTATCCGCACGAACGATCGTATTCGAGCGCGTGAAATCCGAGTGATTGGGGACGAAGGTGAACAGATTGGCGTGATGCCCCCCTACGAAGCGCTCAAGTTGGCTCGCGAAAAGAACCTGGACCTGGTTGAGATTTCGCCCACCGCTGTTCCTCCCGTGTGCCGCATCATGGATTACGGGAAATTTCTCTACCAGCAGGAGAAAAAGGAACGCGAGGCCAAAAAGCACCAGAAGACGATTACAGTCAAGGAAGTCAAGTTCCGCATCAATGTGGACGACCATGACTACGAGACCAAGAAGAATCATGTGCTGCGCTTTCTGGACGAGGGCGACAAGGTCAAGGCTACGATTTTTTTCCGCGGACGCGAGATGACCCGCACCGGCCTGGGACGCCAGATTCTGGAACGCCTGATCAAAGACGTTCAAGATAAAAGTATCGTGGAGTTCCGCCCCCGCCAGGAGGGAAATACGCTTCACGCGATTCTGGCGCCGAAGAAGGAGACGGGGCAAAAGCCGCACGCCGCGCCTTCAGCGCAAGATCGAGCTGCCAAAGCGTAGTGTGAAAACCAGCACTTAGCACTCAGCCCTCGGGCGTTCTTGCTGAGTGCTGAATGCTGATTGCTGAAAGCTGATTCCGAGGACTTATGCCAAAGTTGAAAACCCATAAAGGCGCGGCCAAGCGCTTCAAGAAAACTGCAACCGGAAAGGTTAAGCGCGGGCATTCGCATTTGCGCCACATGCTGACCTCGAAAGCTCACAAGCGCAAAAAAAAGCTGGGCCATGCGGTGTTGGTCAGCGATGCGGACACGCCCAAGATCAAGCGAATGATTCCGTATTAGACTAAGTCTGTGTGGTAGCGGGCGAGACGTCCGCTTTGTGGGCTGCGAATCCTTTGTGATTCTGCGGCTCCCGGCGTGTGAAGAGGTGATAAAGACTGCTTCAGTCTCCTACCTCCAGCCGCCGTAAATCGAAACAAAAAGGAGCACATCAATGCCTCGTGTAAAACGTGGGACCAAACGACGAGCCAAGCGCAAAAAAATATTAGACCGCGCCAGCGGTTACTTCCTCACAAAATCCAAGCTGTACCGGTCGGCCAAGGAAGCCGTCGAACGCGGCCTGAAGTTCGCATACTCCGGGCGCAAACAGCGCAAGCGGCAATTTCGGTCGCTGTGGATCGTGCGCATCGGCGCCGCCGCCAAGCTGAATGGGATGAGCTACAACCAGTTCATCCACGGCCTCAAGCAGGCCGGCGTAGAACTGGATCGCAAAATCCTGGCGGATTTGGCAGTCAAGGACGCTGCCGCGTTTAAGAGCCTCGCCGAGCAGGCGAAGGGCGCTCTCGGCGGGGCGGCGTAGAAAACCAGCCTTTGGCAATTAGCAATTAGCATTTAGCCAATTCAGATTGCGCAATCAGAAGACGGTCATCCTGAGCGCAGTGGATGGTGCGCGAAGCGCGACAGCCACGGAGTCGAAGGACCCCGGATATGCACGGAGCGACCAAGGATCTGGAAAGGTATTCGCACCGCGCCCTAGTCGGACTGGAAAGAATTCCCTGAATCGCTGCTGCTGGAACCGCCTGACTCGGGGTCCTTCGACTGCGTTTGTCGCCGCTTCGCGCCAGCAAACTTCGCTCAGGATGACAGCGTGAAGAACGGAAGCGCGGCCCGGCATTGCAAGGTCTTGATATGAATCCGAAGAAAAAATCGGCCTATACCGTTCCCAAACTGAAAGATTTCTCTGACGCAACCCTGGTGACGGCGGTGAATGATTGTATTCACGCGTGCGAAGCAGAGGCCAGCGTCGTTCAGACAGAGACGGAGTCTAAGGCCTTCCGCGATCGATGGCTGGGGCGAAAAACCGGAATCCTGACTCAGATCAATGAACAATGGCTAAGGGCAGCACCCAAGGATGCAAAAAAGAATGTCGGAGCACACGTAAACGAACTACGACTTCAGATTGAGAGTCGTGTCACTGGCGCTGAGTTGTCGGTCAGCGATAAAACGAAGGCGCACTCAGTCGAATCTGATCGCATCGACATCACCCTTCCGGGGACTCGCCGTCCTTTAGGCGCCGAGCATCCGGTAATCAAAACCATGAATGAGATGGTCGGGGTGTTTCGCAATCTTGGGTATTCGGTCGAGGAAGGCCCTGAGATTGAGACCGACTATTACAACTTCGAGGCCCTGAATTTTCCTCCCAACCATCCGGCGCGGGATACGCAGGATACTCTGTTCATAGCCAATCAGGAATCGAAGCCACTGCGGGATCGGTTGCTGCTGCGGACGCACACTTCGCCGGTGCAGATTCGCACCATGGAGAAGATGAAGCCGCCGGTGCGCGTGGTTTGTCCGGGGAAAGTGCATCGCAACGATGCGCTGGACGCTACGCATTCTCCGATCTTTCATCAGATCGAGGGGCTAGCAGTGGATACGAACATTACGTTTTGCGATCTGAAGGGAACGCTCGATCATGCTATGAAGGAGATGTTTGGGTCTAGTGTAAGAACTCGGTTTTATCCGTCGTTCTTCCCATTCACCGAGCCCAGCGCGGACGTGCAGATCAGCTGCATTTTCTGCGTGGGGCGGGGATATCGCGATGGTGGTCCTTGCCGCAACTGCAAGGCTAGCGGCTGGATTGAGTTGCTGGGATGCGGCATGGTGGATCCGAATGTTTACGGGTTTGTAGATTACGATCCGAAGAAAGTCAGTGGATTTGCGTTCGGCATGGGAGTGGAGCGCATCGCGATTCTGAAATACGGCGTAGATGATATTCAGTTGTTTTTCAATGGAGACGTGCGCTTTTTAGAGCAGTTTGCGTGAGAGGCTTCTATCTGCTTACTCCTAGATTCTGGCCGAAACGGCTTGGAAGCTAGAAGCTAGAAGCTAGAAGCTAGAAGCTGATTCATGAAAATCTCTCCTCAATGGTTGCGCGATTTCGTTGATCTCAACGTCAACTTTCATCAGCTTGCGGATGATCTGACCCTGGCTGGAATCGCGGTCGAATCCATTAGCGGCGAGGGTGATGGGACGATCTTTGAGATGGACATCACCACCAACCGCCCTGACGCCATGAATCATTACGGCGTCGCGCGGGAGTGCTCCGCGATTTACGATCTGCCGCTAAAGTCGATCGAACCTCAGTTGCTCGCGGCCGCCCAGCCGGGCGAGGACGCCCGGCCTCCATTCCCCATCGAGATTCAGGACGAACAAGGTTGCGCGCGGTTCACCGCCCGTATCCTTCGCAACGTAACCATCAAGCCCTCGCCCGAGAATATCGCTCGGCGGCTGGGATTGCTCGATCAGCGGCCCATCAACAATGCTGTGGACGCGACCAACTACACGCTGTGGGAAATGGGGAAGCCGACGCACGTGTTCGATCTTGATTTGCTCGAAGGCGGCGAGATCGTGGTGCGGCGGGCGCGGGACGGCGAAGTGCTTAAGACTCTCGATGGCGTGGAGCGCAAGCTGACTTCAGAAGACCTGGTGGTTGCGGACGCGAAGAAGCCGGTCGGACTAGCGGGAACCATGGGCGGCTTCAACACCATGATCACGGACAAAACGCACAACATCCTAATTGAATCGGCGTGGTGGGACCCGGTTACAGTTCGCAAGATGTCGCGGCGGCACGGGCTACATACCGATGCGTCTCATCGCTTCGAGCGCGGTGCGGATTATGATTCGACGGTCCTTTCCTGTGATCGCGTGGCTGAACTCATTTTGCAATCGGGTGGAGGCGAACTGGTTGGCGGCCCCATTGATGTGATCGCGCGACGGCTCGATCAGGCTCCCGTGGCGTTGCACCTTTCCGAAGTACAGCGCATTCTCGGCGAGGAGCTGGAGACCTCGGAGATCCTGCGCATTCTGCGGCGGCTGGGTTTCGAGCTGATCCCAGAGCCCGGGGAAGAACCCGAGTTCACGGTGCAGGTTCCGAGCTGGCGGCTTGATGTGGAGCGCGAGATCGATGTGATCGAAGAGATCGCGCGGCTACACGGTTACGACAAGTTTGCCAACACCCTGCCCGCGTATGTGGGCGCAGTTGTCGAACTGCCCGATGCAGAGAAAGAGAAGAAGCTTAGGACTTCGCTGCTGGCGCTGGGTTACGACGAAGCGATTTCGCTGACTTTTATCTCGCATCAGGATGCAGAACAATTCTCGTCGGTACCGGTGATTGAGTTGGCGAACCCGCTGAGCGAGGAAGCTTCGGTGATGCGCACCTCTATGGTGCCGGGCATGTTGAACATGCTGGCCTACAACCTGAACCGGGGCAGCAACAATGTCCGCCTGTACGAAGCAGGAAATGTGTTCGAAGCGGCCGGTGATAAGACAGCGGAGTTCAAGCGCATCTGCATGGGCGCGACCGGAAACGCGCTAAAAGGCAGTGTGCATCATCCGGCCAGGACGACTTCGTTCTTTGATCTCAAGGGTGATGTCGAAACCTTGCTGGCTACTTTCCAGCATGCTGGACTCGAATATAAGGAGGATGCTGCCGACTATTATCACCCTGGACGTTCGGCGCGCGCAATGATGGATGGGGAGATGGTGGCTCAGTTTGGGCAGATCCGCCCGGAGATTGCGGCGGTGCGCAAGCTCAAGCAGGACATTTTTATCGCCGAGCTTTACTTGGATCGGCTGTACCAGCGTGGGCTGCGTTCGGTGCGGTATGAGCCGTTGCCACGTTATCCAGCGGTGGAGCGCGATTTCTCCTTTATCTTCGAGGATTCAGTTGAGTTTGCGAAAATTGCGAAAACGGTGGCAGGGTTAGGTCTGAGCGAGTTGCGCAGTTTCGTTCCAGTCGAGATTTTCCGCGGGGGTTCCATTCCAGCGGGCAAATATTCTTTGCTGCTTCGGGCTACATTTCAATCCGCGGAGCGGACTCTGCGCGAGGATGAGGTGGCGCGGTGGTCGGGGGAGATGGTTAAGGCTCTCGAGAATTTGGGCGGGACGTTGCGGGCGTCGTAGTTGGTCGTGGATCCCGCCGGAACCACAACCAGCCGAGCTTTGCTCGGCCACACGGGCGGGGACGCCCCCGTCTACACTGTCAAGTGCGGCTGTGCCTATCTGTTCCTTAGTGAATCCAAGTTCTGTCTTGTGCTAGTCTGAGCCGATTATGGCCGATGTGGTTATCCAACCGAAACATTTTCTCAGCGACAAAGTCGAACACTTTACTGAGTCCGTCATTCGCGAGATGACGCGGCAGGCGATGCTGCATGAGGCCGTAAACCTGGCGCAGGGCTTTCCGGATTTTCCGGCCCCGGCGGAGATCAAGCGGGCGGCGCAACAGGCGATTGCCGCGGATACGAATCAGTACGCGATCACCTGGGGTGCGAAGAGTTTGCGGAATGCGATTGCGCGACAGATGCAGGAATGGCAAGGCATCGCAGTTAATCCGGAGACGCAAATCACGGTTTGTTGTGGCTCGACCGAAGCGATGATTTCGACGCTGTTGGCGGTGTGTAACAAGGGCGACGAAGTGGTGATCTTCGAGCCGTTTTACGAAAATTACGGCCCGGACTCGGTGCTGTCCGGGGCGAAACCCGTGTTCGTGAAACTTCGTCCGCCTGCGACAGCGGAGGGCGAATGGACGTTTGATGAGGGCGAATTGCGCTGCGGCATTTCATGGCCAAACCAAGGCGATCATTCTCAATACGCCTAACAATCCCACGGGAAAGGTATTTACCCAACCCGAACTCGAGTTGATTCGCGATCTCTGCGTCGAATTTAACGTTTTGGCCATCACCGATGAGATCTACGAACACATTCTTTACGACGGCACGCAACACATTTCGATGGCGCGGCTCGAAGGCATGAGCGAGCGCACGGTTACGATCAATGGTTTGTCGAAGAGTTACAGCGTGACCGGATGGCGGGTGGGATGGGCGGTGGGCCCACCTGCCATCACAAACGCAATTCGCAAAGTCCACGATTTTCTCACGGTCGGCGCTCCCGCGCCTTTGCAGGAAGCGGGTGCAACAGCTCTTGGGCTGCCACGCTCTTATTATGAAAGTCTCGCAAACGGATATAAGGCGCGGCGTGACCGTTTGATCCCGGCTTTGACGGAGGCGGGGTTCCAGTGCTTTCGGCCGCGCGGCGCATATTACGTGATGACTGACATCAGCGGGTTTGGATTCGCGGACGATGTGTCGTTCACCAAGCATCTGGTGAAGGAGATTGGTGTGGCAGCGGTTCCGGGATCGAGTTTCTACAATAATCCACGCGACGGTGCGAAGCAGGTGCGGTTTGCGTTCTGCAAGCGGGATGCGACGCTGGATGAGGCTGGCAAGCGACTGAACAAGTTGCGGGAGCGGTAGTACGGATAAAGAGCCGAGCTTCGCTCAGCTGGGTGGGTCTGAGACCCGTCCCCACACGAGCATTGGTAGTTCATCAATCTGATACGTCCACAGGGTTCTGCGGTATACTGCGCTGAAGATCAAAATCTCTGTGGGGAAGAAGTGTAATCATGGTGGTGAGAATGGCTGAAGAAGTATCGGCGCAGGTTCCTTCTGACGATTTTCAGGCCCTCGAACAAAAAGTCTATCGCACGATTGAGATGTACAAGGCGGCGCGAGACGCTCGATCGGCGGCGGAACGCGACGTGCAACGGCTGCGTGAGCAACTGGAAGAGCGGGAGGAAGAGGTCGAAGGCCTCCGTCGCGAAATGGTGCAGCTACGCCGGGAGCGCGAGGAGATTCGCGGCCGGGTGGAGAAGATGCTGCAGCAGATTGACACGCTGTCGGAAGAACAAGCGGCGAGCTGAATCGCCATCGGTTCAGATTCGATGCGGGAGTCAACAGGAGCGAAATAATTTATGGTGAACCCCACGAGGCAGCCTGCGGCGACGAACGCTGACAGCAGCGTGCGAGTGGAAATCTTCGACCAGGCTTACAATCTTCGCGGGTCGGATGCGGACTACATCATCAAGTTGGCCGAGTACGTCGATGCCAAGATGCGGGCGGTCGCCAAGCAGACCCAGACCGTGGACACGGTGCGCCTGGCGGTGCTGGCCGCGCTAAACATAGCCGACGAATACCATTTGCTCAAACGGAGTCAGGACGGCGGAGCCGTGGAGTATCTGAAGCGGGCGCATCATTTGGCCGACGCCTTGGATGAAGTGCTTGAGGAGAAGCGGCGGGCGTAATGAGCTTGCCCAGCCGGTTCTGATGTTTCAGTCCAATCCATAGTCCTGATCAAGTCCTCGAATTGCCGAATTGAATCCAGCCAAAAACCTTTCGTTCAACCGTTTGGAACCGTTGCAGGGAAGACCTCGAAGTAGTTCTCGCGGCTTCGGCTCCGGATGGCTCGCTGTGCGAGATCACCGCCGGCACACTTGCCGGAATGGCCTGCGTGTAGATGTTGGCCGTGGTTCCTTATGCTCGCTTGCCGCGAAATCCGCCGCGCAAGGTGGCAGTGCAGTTTATTTCTACAGCGGGTAGCAGATCAATTTGCGCGGCTGCTTGCACCACCGGGGGTGGGGTGGCCAGCGTCAATTGGCCCAGTGACGTCAGGACGATATGCCAGCGGATCTGGTCCTTTGGCCCTACACCACACGGCGACCGCTCATCAGGTTAATGACTAAGACCACCAATGCGACTACCAGCACCAAGTGGATCAGACCGCCGGCCATGTGGAGGCTGAAACCCAGAAGCCACAGAATCAGAAGCACAACGAAAATCCGTCCGCTTGAGGAGTAAGCGAAGCCGAGCAATTCGTTTTTCGGGCCTACTTAGGCTGGAAAAGGGCGCGAAGGCCCCGGCTCGTAATTGCCTTCAGAAATCGTAGAACTGACTGGCCAGAGTTCTCGGGTCGAGAAACCTTGGCAGCGGCCAGTTCTCGGTCGGCATGGGTCTTGATGGACGGATGTCCTGTGCTGAGCGTGCACTTCTGTTTCGGTTTAGCTCCGCACCTCGGGCAACGCACGGACAATATACGTCGCAAGGTGAGTTTCTCGCTCTTCACACCAACATTATTCAGCATCAACAATTGGATCGATGGTCAATTTTGCTGTTTGGACCTCAACTATCCCGAAGCGGGAACCCAGATGGGACTGATCAGGGCGTGCAAGTGAGGGACACCAACTTCGTCACGCCGCAACAGCACGACGTATGAACTCTTGCAGTACCGATTTCAAAGTGCTCCGCGCGTACCCAGCTTGGTTGGTACGGACGCCCTCAAATGCAATGAGACAGCATGCTGATTAATCATTGCCGCCGCTTGCGTGCGGCGGTTGCCATTCGTGTGGTTGAAATCAAGAGTAGTGACGCTATGCTCGCAGAAGGCACATTTGAATGTGGTGCCGCCATTCATCGATTTGGTGGTGTAGTATCTCACATCTTCAGTGTAGCCCTTCAAACTGACCGGCGTTTGGGGCAATAGGTGCGCAACCTTAGAGCAGGAACGCTGGCGCTAGTGGGGACTGCCGCTTTGCAATTGGCCCGGGGCTTCGCTGCTTCTGACTTTCGCATGATTTTCATGTAGCTATCCATCGACTGGGTAAGCTGAGCATCGACCTCGTCCGCGCCATACGGCCCGAACCTAGGCGTCAAGGAGACTCGGATTGCCGGCAAACCTTAGAACGCGTGCCTGGTGGCAAGCATCTCTTCTGCTATGGAAGGATGCGAAGGTTAGTCGTGGAGAACAATATTCAGCAGCGAGCTGTGGACCTGTAGGCCTCCGTTGTAATGGATGAAACCCAGGTTCCTGAAGCGGTTCATGAAAAAGCTGACCCGCGAGCGGGTTGTGCCGATCATTTCCGCCAGCATCTCCTGACTGATCTTGGGAACTACGGTCTCGGGTGTGCCTTCCTTGCCAAAATGGGCGAGCAGTAGCAGGATCCGGGCCAGCCTCTTTTCGCTGGAATTGAAAAGCTGATCCACCAGATCCTCTTCGTAACGGATGTTCCGCGCCAACAAATAGGCCACGAACAGATCCGAAAACTCGTGTTCCCGATGAAGCGCTCCGATCATGGCTTTCTTGTCGATTCGCAGAACGGCGCAATCTGTCATTGCCGTCGCAGAACCCATGCGGAGAGGTTGGCCCGCGAGCGAACCTTCGCCGAAAAAGTCTCCCTCCCCGAATATGGCGATGGTTGCTTCCTTGCCAGTCTTCGAGACCACGGTGAGTTTTACCTTGCCCGTCTGGATATAAAACACCGAATCAGCAAGGTCCCCTTGGGCAAAGATTGGTTGCCTCCCCTGGAACAGCACAGATTTCCTCCCCCCGCCGATGGTTGCGAGGAATGCATGCGGATTGAAATCGCGTCTATTCTTGGCCGCTGCCCTTGCACTGATGGCATTGCGTTTAGGGAGTGCCGGACCGATCGAAATTCGGCGGGGAATGTTGCTGGTTTGTGAAGAACTGTCGGGTTGGAGAGCGGGAGACATACACACCTCCTGGCTGTACGGGCATCCCCACCCGCCTTTGTATACACGACTACTTGATATCACTATGTCACGTTTCATGACTACCGTCAATACCATAGACAGAAAAGTTAATATTCGCCTTGCACCGTCCGACTGTCACGTTTGGTGTCCCTCACCCCCGAGGACTATTATTGGCTTTGTCCGCCCTGTGAGGATTCCATGCCCCGTAAACCTCACCACGAAACTCCCATCGAACGCATCTTCCGGGAAGTCACGGGGCGCAGAATGCCGACATCCGTGAAGCGCATCCTGCTGCGCAAGCGCAAGGCCAAAGCCAAGATCACCTAAATTCAGCTACGCCACAGCCCGCGCGGCCCGGGATCGCTTCAAAGCAGTGAGGATGAGACCGTATCTTAAGGCTCACGACGTGAGTGGTTGCGGAAAAACTCTGGGCGTCGGAGCTTTGAAAGGGCACGGCTTCCCAGCCGTCCCGTGAGTCATTTAAAACGATGTACGGCGCGGCTTAAAGCCGCGCCCTTTCAAGGCACCAGTCGCCGATTTCGAAGTTTTTCCGCAACCACATGAGCCATTCTGCACAGTATTGCGAAAGCCATTGAGCGAATCTAGGGGTACGCCTTTAAGAGAGGAGGCTGCTATGTTTGCTCGCAATGTGCTCCTGCAGTTGAAGCCCAACACTTTAAGCAAGTTCGCGGAAAGGTTCGAGCGCGAGGTGCTTCCGGTGTTACAAAAACACCCCGGGTTCCGCGATGTATTCATTTGCGTGTCTGAGGATGGTGCGCAAGTAATCTCAACCAGTCTATGGGACAGCAAGGACGAGATCGACACTTACAACGCGACCGCTTATCCGCAGGTACTGAAGAGCCTGAAAGAAATTCTGGATGGCCCACCCAGCGTACGAAGTTGGAAAGTTATCCATGCCACCTTCCACAAAAGCGCTGTGGGTATCGCAGCCTGAATGGGGAAGCAGTTCTCACGGAAGAGCAGGTGGACATTAAAGACGGCTCTTTTTATCGTTTAGTTGCGACGGCGTCCGGGAAATCTAGTCAGACTCAAATTCCTCCGGAGCCGCTGGTCGCGCACAGCCCTGTACAGTGATCTCCATGCGGGCACTCCACTTCAAGCACGCAGCGGTGAATGTGGTTCGCGGCATGGAAAAGAATCACACCATGGCGTTTGCCGCGGCGCTGGCGTACTACTTCGTCCTTGCCCTGTTTCCGTTTCTGATTTTTCTCTCCGCGGTCGTCGCCCATCTGCCACTTCCGGATTTCTTTAGCCAAATTATGGGGCTGATCGCGCGCGTGGTCCCCGCCTCCAGCATGGGCCCGCTCACGACTTTGATGAAGGACACGATTTTCTCCAGGCACAGCAGCCTGCTTACCTTCGGCATTGTGTGCACCCTGTGGTCGGCGTCGAGCGGATTTACCGCTCTGATCGACGCGCTCAACACCGCCTATAATGTGTATGAGACCAGGCGCTATTGGAAGACGCGCAGTCTCGCTATCGGCCTTACCTTCTCGGTCGGACTTCTGCTGGTCATTGCCCTCGGACTGCTGCTGGTCGGCCCCAGCCTAAGCGCTTGGCTCACCACCACAGTACGAGTGGGCCGCCTCTGGCCCTATGTTCGATGGCCAGTCGCAATTGCGTGCACCGTCCTCGCGGTGGAACTCCTCTACTTTGTTGCACCCAACGTGAAGCACAGATTCGCGAGCACGCTGCCCGGAGCATTGATTGCAGTCGGCGGCGGGATCGGATTGTGTTACCTGCTCGGAGTTCTACTTCCAGGAGTTTTCCGCGTACAGCAAGGGCTATGGCAGCTTGGGAGTGGTGCTCGCATTCAGCATTTGGCTCTATTGGACCGGCTTTGTGGTATTGATCGGCGCCCAATTCAATTCAGAACTCCTCCAGGAAGCCACAAGGGCTCCTGGCGCGAAACCACGTGCGCAGCCTCACTTGGCCGCGTAATGAGAGGAAATATGGCAGACAAAGAATGGACCGTGAAAGAACTGACCGAAGCCCTGAAACAGTTTCCTTCAGACGCGCAGGTTTACTACGAAATGGGGCCTAACGGTCCAGGCACAATCGGAAAAGCACAATACGTCAAGGCATGGGGCGAGAATGACAAGATGGCAGTGCTACTGGACCGATAGACTTGTTCGATAAACCTGGCGTACCAGTCTTCGTTGTCTGAATGGCCTATCCAGTTTTTAACTCTGCCAGCTGTTCCTTCAACTTTGCGACGGCTTCTTTAGCATCGCCTATACGCTGTTGAACTTTGCCCACTTTCTTTTCGGCTTTGCCTTCGGCTTTCAAGTCGCGGTCATTGGTAAACTTTCTGACCTCCTCCTTGATGGTTCCCTTCACTTCGTGGATGCTGCCTTTGATCTTGTCTTTCGTGCTGGTTTTCATGTTTGCTCCTTCGCTCCTTGAGCCCTCCTAAAGCGCGGATTGCGAATTTTCTGAGCCACTTTGAGGGCTGTCACCTTTGTAATCTCGTGGCTTTTCCAAGGTCTGAGCAGAATTGACCATCTCGGGAATGGACTTCGGCTTATCCCGACGAAAAGAAATATTTGCTTACTAAGCGAAATCCTGGACTAGTAAAGGTGATCAATACTGTACAGACAGTGAACGGCACAGTTGGATAGAGTTGCCGGGTGAAAGTTACACCTGCGAAACGGATCGAAGAAGGGAACACGATATGAAACTGTTTACGATTTCTTTGCTGGCTCTGGCGTTGTCGGGAATCGGCGCTTTTGCCCAAACTGATGCCGCTGCGGTGAAAATCAATCTGGGGACGGCCGACAATTTTGCCTTGCTGGGCGCCTCCGGCATCACCAACGTCAGCGCTCAAACTTATATAATTGGTGCCGTGGGCAGTTCTCCAACACCCACCATAACTGGACTCACGCAATCTCAAGTGAAGGGTCACTTGTACCTTAAGTCGAGCCCCGTGACCGCCAAGGCACAGAAAGATCTGACCGTGGCATACGATGAGGCGGCGGGCGCGCCATGTGGCACCGACCTTACCGGCAAGGATCTGGGCGGAATGAGACTCGGACCTGGAGTCTACTGCTTTTCGTCTTCCGCCGGCTTGACCGGCAAGCTGACCCTGGACGCTCACGGGAATCCCAATTCGCAGTGGGTTTTCCAGATCGGCAGTACTTTGACGACTGCCAGCAATTCCAAAGTGGTGATGGTCCTGGGGCACGCGCAACCGCAACCGTTATGGAGCAAAGGTTTGCGAGGGTGCAACGTGTACTGGCAGGTCGGTTCCTCAGCCACTATTGGGACCGGTGACATTTTTGTCGGAAAGATCCTGGCGCTCACTAGCATCACGCTAAACGGCGGGACCTTTCGCGGCAAGGGTCTAGCCAGAAATGGCGCGATCACGATGTCAGCCCAGGAGACGGTTGACGGCCCGCCCTGTGATAGTGGCGCCTCCCAGTAGTGAGATTTCACCTGAGTACCGAGCAATCATAGCGGCGCATAGCCGTCGGGGCGAGGTCAGCGTGACTGGATAATCTTGGTAAAGCGTCGAACTGGTGCCATACCAGCGTTTTTCCAATGGGGCCGGTTCGCCGCGTTCAGCCTGCAACGCCTCCGCAAGGGCCGCCATATCGCCGGATAACTCGAGTTCAATATAGCGCAGGTATTGGGTTTGCTTGGCGCCCGGCTTCATGGAATCGGGTGTGTCAACTCTCTCTTTGACCAAGCGGGCCGACGCGATCTCGCCGAGGGAAAGGAACGTAGTTCAAATGCCTTCTGGGTGTATTCTTTGGCGGAGTTCGTCTCTCCTGGAATCCG
Source organism: uncultured Acidobacteriota bacterium (assembly GCA_963696635.1). Classification (GTDB taxonomy): domain Bacteria; phylum Acidobacteriota; class Terriglobia; order Terriglobales; family Acidobacteriaceae; genus JABDBE01. Next base: position 1,854,858 of record CAVOKX010000006.1, on the reverse strand, counting down.
GTAAACATCACAATTCAGCTACTAGCCGTTGCCAGAAATTCGGGGTCGCGTTTCCCCAAAATCATCGCCTGCGCCCAGTAGACTCTCCGACAGCTCGCCTGAGGTTACGGCGAAAGCGCCGGACTTTGGCGCGGTTACCGCACGCCTTCATATCGCACCAGCGTCGCATCCCGTTGCGGCTGTTATCGACAAACAACCACGAACACCTTTCTCCCGAGCATTGCCGCACGCGGGTCAACGCCTCTGACGTCAGAAGATCCGCGGCCGAACGGGCGATTTCTTGCGAGATGCGCTCCAAAGGATGGGTCGCCACCGGCCACATGAGCCGGTAGTGATTGGCCACTGGGTGAAATTCGGCGCGCCGGATCGCATTCTGGTAGAAGCTCTGAAAATTCCGAAGTGCCTGCGGCTGCGGCTTCTTTCCTTTTGCCGTCCGGCTGAAGATTTCATAGAGCAACTCGCGCAGCGCTAAGGCGCGCCGGAATCGCACCTGGTCAGCGTGAACCCTCCCCAGTTTATGGGTCTCCGTGTCGCGAAGCAGTCCTGCCTGGGCTGCCCATTCCACGAGGTCGGCGGCGGTCTTCAGATCTTCGCCGGGATCGGACATGCCGTGGCTGTGCAAGGTGTTGGTGAAATCGAGCGCCAGATTGCCGCCAAGAAATTCATAGTCCATGTGGAATATTGTAACTCCTGTTTGACGGTTGACAGGTTACCGCGTTGCGATTAGAGTGGTAACCGCTGTATGTGATAGTAGAGGTTACGCAAAAACGCCAAGCGGAGAATCTATGGCAATCCAGTCTTTTCAACTACCCTATTCCGAAAGTGCTGTTCAGGACCTTCGTGAACGACTCACACATGCGCGCTGGCCCAATACGATTCCTGGTTCGGGCTGGGAGTACGGATTTGATCTCGCCTATCTGCAACGCATTTGCCGCTATTGGCGCGAGGAGTTTGACTGGAAAGCGGAAATCGAGCGGCTGGCGTCCCTGCATCACCTGCGATACATCGCGGGCGATCAGTCCATCCATTTTGTTCACGAGCGCGGACGGGGCCCCTCGCCCATCCCGATTTTGTTGCTCCATGGCTGGCCCGGATCGTTTCTTGAAATGCGCAAGCTGCTTCCCCGGCTTGCCGATCCGGCAGCGCACGGTGGGCAACCATCCGATTCGTTCGACGTAGTGGTGCCGTCTCTCCCGGGTTTCGGATTTTCCAGCCGACCGGCAGAACGTGGGATGAACACCGCCCGAATGGCGGACCTGTTCGCCGGGTTGATGACGGAACTTGGATACGAACGTTTCGCCTGCCACGGCGGCGACTTTGGAGCAGGAGTAAGCAGTTGGCTGGGACGTCGTCACGCTGCGCGCATCATCGGGCTGCACTTGAATTATATTCCGGGGTCCTACCGGCCCGGCCTTCTGCCCGAGGCAGTCCTAAGTCGAGAAGAGCAGCAGTTTCTCGCAGACGCGGACCGGTGGGAAGAAGAATTTGGGGCATACGACCACGTTCAGTCTCGCACCCCGCAAACCGTTGCCTACGGACTGAACGACTCTCCCCCTGCGCTGGCCGCCTGGATCCTTGAAAAATTCAGAGACTGGGCCGACTGCGACGGCGACCTTGAAAAACGCTTCACGTGGGACGAGTTGCTGGCCAATGTCACGCTTTATTGGATGACCGAAACTATTCACTCGTCGTGCCGTTTGTACTTCGAAACGAGGACAGCCCCGCTCCATCTCGCACAGGGTGAGCGGATCGAAGTACCTTGCGGCATCGCGCACCTTCCGAAGGAAGCGCCATTTCCGCCTCGGTCGTGGATCGAGCGTGGCTACAACGTCCAGCACTGGACAGAATTCGCCAGCGGGGGACACTTCGCCGCGATGGAAGAGCCGGAAGCATTGGCAACCGATATTCGCGACTTTTTCCGCAGATTCCGGAGCGACATTCGATCTTAAGTTCTTCGGGCGAGAGAACTCAGAGAGCGAAACCGTCGATGTTAGTAGCGCCAAACCCGGCAACGTGCCCATTCCATTCTCCAGCGATTTATGTCGGGATCAGGGACTATCCGGAAGTAATGCCCCCGGATTGGTCCCGAGGAACGTGCTTCTCGATAACGTCGGTAGGGTCGATTCCGACAAGCCGATTTCTCGTTATTCTAATCGCTATAAGCCATCAGCGGGTCAACTCTGTGTTGGCCGACTATTCGCTCAGAGTCTAGTTCTTCGTTTCCGGCACGCTGATCTGTGGATTGCATAGTGCTCAAGGCAGCCGCTCCCATTACTCCCATTTTCGTGCAGTTTTTCTCGCCTCTTTTGTGGAGTAAGATCAATCGAATATATTTGTGCGCAGGCAAAAGGTTGGACTAGAAAAGGAGGTCCGCATGGTGTACTCCGACACAGCATTCCGTGGGTCGTCCGCTGTCCTCATTCTGCTCGCATGCCTCGCGTGGTCAAGCACACTTTGCCTCGCCCAGGGAACTAGTCAAAAAGCTGCCTCAACAACGCGTGAAGCGGGTCTCGCCGCCTGGCAGCAGGTCTATTCTGTGCTGACAACTCCGCGCTGCATCAATTGCCACACCGCCACGAACTATCCAGAGCAAGGCGACGACCGGCGCCGTCATTTGTTCAACGTCGTGCGCGGGCCGGGAGGCAAGGGCGTGCCGGGCCTGAACTGCGCTACTTGTCATCAGTCCGCCAACGCGGATAGCACCGGGGTTCCCGGAGCTTACAACTGGCACCTGGCGCCTCTTTCCATGAACTGGCAGGACGCCAACGACAACATTTTATCGAGCACCGCGGTGTGCCAGTCTCTTACCGATCGCTCCAAGAATGGCAGTTTGGACGGCCCCGGCATCTTGCGGCACCACGAGCAGGAGCCTTTGGTGATCTGGGCGTTCCAGCCGGGACGCCGCCGCGATGGCACTGCGCGATCTCTGCCGCCACTCACCCACGAACAATTTGTTGCCGCCACGCGGACGTGGGTCGATGCTGGAATGCCCTGTCCACAGAATCCTTGAACTCGGAGGCTCTTATGCAAACTTACAAGCTAACGGTAAACGGACAAACGAGAGAGATCATCGCTGACCCCGGTACTCCGCTGCTTTGGGTGCTGCGTGAAGATCTGAAGATGACCGGAACGAAATACGGTTGCGGCATCTCCGCATGCGGTGCGTGCACTGTGCATCTGGCGGGAGTCGCGACTCGCTCGTGCGTGGTTCCGGTTTCGCTGGTCGGCGACCGGTCGATCGTGACCATCGAGGGCATCGGAGAAGATCGCGTGGGCCGCGCCGTTCAAGACGCCTGGGTGGCCGAGGACGTCGTGCAGTGCGGCTACTGCCAAAGCGGTCAGATCATGAGCGCTGTAGCATTGCTCAAGAGCCGCCGGAAACCCACTGACGAGGACATTGAGGAATCGATGGGCGGAAACATTTGCCGCTGCGGCACCTATGTTCGTATCCGCAAAGCGATCAAGACTGCTGCACAGCAGCTGGCGTAAAGGAGAACACCATGTCCGCGACCACCATGTTGAGTTCGGAAGCAGGTCTCAGCCGGCGCAGTTTCCTGTGCGTCTCGGCCACGGCTGCCGGGGGGTTGATCGTCGCTCTCTATCTCGATTTCCCAGTACGCTCAGCTCCGCAAGCGAAGACGTATCCTCCGGATGCCTTCGTTCACATTCAGCGAGACGGCAAGATTGTGATTCAGGTGAATCGCCTCGAGTTCGGCCAGGGAGTTCAGACCTCGCTACCGATGCTGTTGGCCGATGAGATGGACGCCGACTGGGCGAATGTAGTAGCCGAACTCGCCCCGGCGGCCGATGTCTATAAGGATCCCGTGTTTGGGATCCAGATGGTTGGCGGCTCGGGCTCGATTGCGCATTCTTTTCAGCAGTACCGCGAACTGGGAGCAAAAGTCCGCGCCATGCTGGTCGCCGCTGCCGCGCAACAATGGAAGGTGCCGGGTGCTCAGTGTCGGACTGAGGCCAGTTTTGTTTACGGTCCCGGCGGCCGATCTGCCAGATACGGCGAACTCGCCGATTCCGCGGTCCACATGCCTGTGCCGGAGAATGTGCCGCTCAAAAAAGCATCCGAGTTTAAGCTCGTTGGCAAGGACATGCGACGGCTCGACAGCCGCCCGAAGTGCGACGGCTCCTTGAAGTTCGGCCTCGACCTCGACCTGCCCGGAATGAAGGTTGCAGTTGTGGCGCACCCTCCTATCTTCGGTGGAACACCCAAATCAATCGATGACAAGGCGGCGCGGGGCATTCCCGGTGTGATGGATGTGTTCGAAATCCCTACCATCAGCCGGGGAACCGCAGTAGTCGTTGTGGCGGACAAGTTCTGGACCGCCAAGCAGGCACGCGATCGGCTTTCCATCGATTGGGATTTCTCTCGAATCGAGCCGGCCGACACTGAGCAACTGCGGGCAAAGTATAAAGAGCTAGCTGCCACCCCCGGCAATGTTGCGGTAACTCGCGGCGACCTCAGCGTGCTGGATGGCATCAGCGCCGCCAACCGGTTTGAAGCGGAATACGAATTTCCCTACCTCGCTCACACCCCGATGGAGCCATTGAACACCACCATCCGGTTTGATGGTGATCGCGCTGAGGTTTGGGCCGGTTCTCAATTTCAAACCGTCGATCAAATGGCGATCGCCGAAATCCTCAGCCTGAAGCCGGAACAGGTTACCTTTCACACCGAGATGGCTGGCGGCGGATTCGGAAGAAGAGCGACGCCTGATTCTCATGTGCAGCGCGAAGCGGCTACCATCGCCAAACGTTGCAAAGGCATTCCTGTAAAGCTCATCTGGACCCGCGAAGATGACGTGCAAGGCGGCTACTATCGTCCCATGTTTGTGCACCGGATCGAAATTGGGATCGGAGCGGACGGAATGCCTTTGGCATGGAGACATGTGGTCGTAGGACAATCTATCGTGGCGGGCACGCCGTTTGCTTCCTTCCTCATAAAGAATGGAGTCGATGAAACTGCGGTCGAGGGCGCCGCTGACAATCCTTACGAAATCCCGAACTTCACGGTCACAGCGCATCACCCCACGCCGAACGTGCCGGTGCTATGGTGGCGTTCTGTCGGCCACACTCACACTGCCTTCGTGATGGAAACGCTGGTCGATGAGCTCGCCAGTCGTGCGGGAGCGGACCCGATCGCCTATCGCCGGAAGCTGCTGAAACCGGATGAAAAAAAACTTCGAGGAGTGCTCGATCTGATGGACGAAAAAAGTGCCGCCTGGCGGAATCACCTGCCGGAGGGCCACGCCGCCGGAGTTGCATGCCATGAGTGCTTCGGAACTAATGTTGCCTGTGCCGTGGATGTTTCGATCGAAAACAAGCGTCCGAAGATCCATCGTGTAACCGTTGCACTCGACTGCGGCATCGCAGTGAATCCCTTGACGATCGAGAGCCAATTTCAGGCTGGTGTGAGCTTCGGTGTATCGCAGTTGATGGCGAAGGGTGCGATAACTTTCAAGAGCGGCCATGCGGAGCAGAACAACTTCGACGGCTACACTCCACCGTACATAATCGATGCACCGGTTGCCGTCGACGTTCACATCGTTCCGAGCACGGAAAAACCCTCAGGATGCGGCGAACCACCGGTTCCGGTCATTTCCCCCGCCGTGGTGAATGCATTGTTTCGCTTGACCGGCAAGCGGTACCGTACCCTGCCGTTGCTGAGTCTCTAACCTGAGCAAGCAGGTTTGGATGTGTCGTCACCGAGTTGGTCGTGGCCGGATGACGCTAGTGCTGACGGACAGTTCGGAAATTATTAGGGTTGGAGATCGGTACTGATAAACGCGCTAGGATTCCCCAACCGATTTCTGGCGCGATGCCGACTTCTTCTGAGTAACTAGCGCAGGGTCAGATCTCAGCGCGATGCCGACTTACCAGCAGTCTGAGATTTTGGGATATTCAATGACCCGCCAGTGAGCGATCAATCCGGCGGATATAAGTCTTGAACGGAATAAACCTCACCTGAGCCTGACCCACCTCACGTCATCGCGGGAAATGGTTATCAAGGCCGATACTCGCCGAGCAGATCAGCGAGAATCCATGCCGCTCCGGCAATCGAGAAGGTCTCGGCGGTTTCGCTCCAATTCGTATGATTGTGGGGATCCGAAAGAATCAAGGGTACCCACACGAGTAGCCCAAAGATCACGAGCATCATTGTCAGAAGGCGAGTCGCGAGAAGTGCCATTCGATTTGTAAGCAGAGCCACAGCCGCGAGCGCGAACAGAACAGTCGTCGTTACCGCCCAAAACATCTGACTTGGCGGAAGCCACTTCGGAACAAGACTGGCGGTAGCGCCAAGATAAAACGCCTGTTCGAGGGTAAAGGAAGCGGCACACATGCCCAAAAGAATGCGGCCGATCCGATGAAGCATTTCCGGTGACCATGCCGATGACAAGCGCGTATAAACAATCGTCGCTCCGGTCACGAGAGAGAACTGCTCGAAGAAGTTGCCCCAGCTATTGTAGATCTGCGGTTGGGCGAAGATTTGTGGCACGCACCGTAAGGCGAAGACAAGATAAACCGCACCAAGGATGACTGCGCCCGTTTTCGCGGTCCGACGGAACTGAATCGCAGCTCCGCCGAAGATCTCGGCAGCGGCGGCGGGGTAGGCAATGTAACGCGCTAGATGCCAGCCGTTGTAATCGTGCCAGGCCAGCGTGATGAGGCCAAAAGCCAAAGCCGCCACTCCAAACACCTGACGGCCGAGGTTCGAGCTAGGCGTTGATGCGGTCATTTGTTTTCAGCGTTGTGCCACTATACTCTTTGATCCATCCCGTTGCATATGCTCGCGGCCTGTAGGTGGGTGCCCCACCCTTTTTCCGCGCTCCTTTGCGAAAATGGTGAACGCCGACCGATCAACTCAGCCTGATTCGCTTTCTTGTTGACCACCTGCCTGACTATAGATAAGATTACTTAATACATATTATCTGCAAGATAATAGAATGATCTTTGCCTCGAAAATGCCTCTAAGGAGGCCGCCCAGGCGGGTTCGATCTTTAGAAAACTATGGTCTGCTCCGAGAGGGACCAGCCATTTTCATGGCCTAAGGTGACCCCCGGGTCATGCGGGTTTGATAATCTAAACGGATAACTGTGCGGGCTGCCAACTCCATTCCGGAAGTGAAGGCTTTCGAGCGAACAACCTTCGCACTGACTGCCAAGCCAACTCCCAATATGGAACCGCTGCCCGCTCTCCTACCACCATAACTCCCATGTTCTCAAGATTTTGCCTGTAACTCCTTTAAACTCAAAGATCTAGCACATAGTGGTCAAATAAGTCGTTTGTTTTCTGGATTTTGCTCGCAACAGGGGGGAGGGGGGTACCCTGGGACTGGTACAGACCGGGAGCATCCCTGACAAAACAGACCGGGAGCATCCCTGACGCTGCAAAAGATGGCGCGCGCGGGTTACAAACAGCGCATGCCATGGAAAGCGAGCAGTGTAATGGAAGAGAAACTACGGTTTGTCTTGGAGTATGAGCGGGATGAGCAAACCATGACGGAGCTGTGCCAGAGCTTCGGGGTAACGCGGGAAACCGGGTATGTATGGCTGCGGCGGTACCGGGAGGGTGGGGTGGAAGGGCTGGTGGAACTAAACCGGGCAGCCGCAGCGGCACCCCAACCAAACCCCGGCGGAGATCGAGCAGCGGGTGTTGGAGTTGCGGCAGGCGCACATGCGGTGGGGGCCGCGCAAGTTGAAGCGGGTGCTGGAGCGGGACCAACCGGGGCCGAGCTGGCCGGCAGCGAGCACCATGGGCGAGATGCTGAAGCGGGAAGGGCTGGTGGTGGCGCGCAAAAAGCGGCGCAAGACGGCGCCGTACACGCAACCGCTGGCGCATGCCGACGGGCCGAACCGGGTGTGGTGCGCGGATTTCAAGGGCTGGTTTCGCACCGGGGACGGGGAGCGGATCGATCCCTTGACCATCTCGGATGCGCACAGCCGCTATCTGCTGCGTTGCCAGGCGGTGGCCAAGACGGACACGGCGCGAGTGCAAGCCATTTTCGAAGCAGCCTTTCGCCAGTATGGATTACCGCAAGCGATTCGCACCGATAACGGGCCACCCTTTGCCAGCACGGCGATCGCCGGCTTGTCGCGGCTGGCGGTGTGGTGGATGAAGCTGGGGATCGTGGCGGAGCGGATTGAGGCGGGACAGCCGCAGCAGAACGGACGGCACGAGCGCATGCATCGCACCCTGAAGCAGGAGGTGGCGATGCCGCCCGCCCAGGATCGGCGGGCGCAACAACGAGCGCTGGAGAACTTCCGCCAGGAATACAACGAAGTGCGACCGCATGAAGCCTTGGCGATGGAAACGCCGGCCAGCCTGTATGAGCCCTCGCCGCGGCCGTATCCGGCGCGGGTGCCGGAGCCGGAATATCCGGCGACGATGCTGGTGCGCAGCGTGCGCGCGCACGGACATTTTCGCTGGCAGAAGCGGCACGATGTATTTCTGAGCGAGGTGTTGTGGGGCGAGCGCGTGGGCCTGTTGCCCATCGACGAGCGCTGGTATACGGTCTATTTCGCGGATGTTCCGCTGGCACGGTTTGATAGCTGGCAACGACGGGTGGTGCCGGTGCCGCCAGAAAAAAATCCCGAGGGAGAGAGCGTCGCGGAGCCGGCCAGCTTCTACGTGGCCGGAGCAAGGGAAGGGGAAGTTTCCCCTTCCCCTGCACCCCATCCCCTCACGGAAACGGAGCAAAAAGTGTCAGGGATGTGCCCGGTCTAAAATGTCAGGGATGTCCCCGGCCATTCAGGACTAAACAGTAAACTCCGTCCCAATGTGGGAAAAACGCGGCTGACCCGCACGGTACATTTCGCCAATCCCGGGCGGACCAGGCGTCCGCCGCTCCGCCGAGTATTCCTTGATCGAAACCAATTTTCAGCCAATCCCGATCCCTCCTTAATAACTGCTCCACATTCAAACTAACCCCGCTTCTGAGAGAGAATACTTTCTGGCAGGTAACCTCGTGCGCGGATTCGCATTCCTCGGAAAACTCGCTCTTCGGTTCGGCCCGCTGACGTTCCTTGCTTGCTCATGCCTTGCCCAGACCCGTCCCGCTCCGCCCGACGCATCTCACAAACTCGAGATCACAGTCACCGACGAAAACGGCGTCGGCGTACGTTCCGCGATCGTGCTCTTAAGCACCGCCTCGCAAACCAACCCGCAGCGTTGTGAAACCGACTTCGCCGGACACTGCAACTTCCCCAACTTGCCCGCTGCCACCTTTAGCCTGCGGATCGAGAAGCAGGGTTTCTACGCGGCAGTCCTGCCGTCAGTACAGCCCCAACTGACCAACGCAGTCAACGTCACGCTCTCCCACCTCCAGGAGGTCCGCTCCGTGGTCAACGTGAGCGAATCACCATCCGCCATCGATCCCGCTCAGGTCTCCTCCAAGGAACAAATCACCGGACTTGACGTCATCGATATTCCCTACCCCGCAACCAACGACTACCGCAACGTGCTGAATTTCATCCCCGGAGTCGTGCAGGATTCCTCCGGCCAACCTCACGTCGCCGGAGCGCAAACCTACCAAACCATAACTCTGCTCGATGGCTTCAACGTCACTCAACCCGCCAACGGCCTGCTCCTCGTTCGCGTCAGCACTGACGGCTTCCGCTCCATCGAAGTCGAACCCAGCCGCGAGCCCGCCGAATACGGCAAGGCTTCCGGCGGCATCCTCGGCCTAAACACCGGAATCGGCGACGATCATTTCCGCCCCATCGCTACCGACTTCATTCCCTCGCTGCAAGACAAGAACGGCATCGCCCTGGACCAGTGGACGCCGCGCATCACGCTCTCCGGTCCGATTCGCACCGGCAAGATGTGGTTCTTCGACGCGCTCGAAGGCGAGTACGACAACTTCATCATCACTCAACTGCCGTCCAACTCCGACGCGGACCATACTTGGCGAGCCGGCAATCTCGCCAAGGTCCAAACCAACCTCACCTCGCGCAACATCCTCACCACCAGCTTCCTCTTCAACTATCTCGACGACCAGCACGCCGGACTGTCGCCGCTCCAGCCCATTCCCACCACGCCGAGCGACGTCGAACTCGCCAACATCGGCACCGTCAAAGACCAGCACTACTTCAGCGGCGGCGAACTCCTCGAGACCGGTTTCAACGTCGACCAGTACAATCTCGCCCTAACTCCGCTCGGCACGGAGCCATACTTCATGACCCTAAACACAGCCGGCGGCAACTACTATCTGAACTACCAAACCCACGCCCGCCGATGGCAAGCTCTGTCGAACCTCTATCTGCCGCCGCAGTACGCCCACGGCCGCCACGACGTGAAACTCGGCATGGACCTCGACCGCATCGACTACGACGCCCAATTCCGCCGCCAGCCAATTTCGTTCTGGCCCGGGCAAACCGCAACCACGCCTAACGGAGCTTGCCCTACCAACGCCAGCGGAGTGCCCATCGCGCCCTCGCCTTGTGCTCGCTACTCCGTATTTTCCGGAGGCAACTATTCCACCACCTATAATTTTGAAACTAGCGCCTACGCGGAAGATCGTTGGCTGATCACGAACCGATTCCTATTCGAACCGGGCTTGCGTCTCGACTGGGATGAAATCGTGCGCAAGCCGCTGCTCTCCCCCCGGCTCGCCGGAACTTACGTCCTGGACAACTCCGGCAACACCAAACTCTCCGCCGGCGCTGGCCTGGTTTACGATGCCACCGACCTTATCCTGATCGAGCGCCCGTACGCCGGAGAACGACAAGACTACTTCTTCAACACGGCCGGCCAGCCCACCGATCTCAGCGGCGCTGTCATCCCAACCCCATCGCCGACTCTCTCCACCTTCACCATCAACCGCCAGAATCTTGAAGCACCGCGCTTCCTGAATTGGAGTGTTGCACTCGAGAAGAAACTCCCAGCATCCCTGTTCATGAAGGCGGAATTCATGCAGCGTCGCGGCACGCACGACTTCGTTTACAACACGCCCAACAATCTGCCGGGCGGCAACTTCATCCTGCAAAACACGCGTGACGATACCTACAACGCATTCCAAGTGACACTGCGTCGGAGTTTCCGTCAACGCTATTCGGTCATGGGCTCATACACTCGCTCCAGTGCGCACTCCAACCAGGTGCTCGATTTCAACGTGGACGCTCCCATCCTCGGTCGCGTCCTCCCCGGCAACACCCTCGTCAGCCCGCAAGCTCCCGGCCCGGTTCTGTGGGACGCGCCCAACCGCTTTCTCTCCTGGGGTTTTCTGCCATTCTTCCGCCTGCCCATCATTCACGAACTCGACCTTGCCTACTCCGCCGAGGCGCGCAGCGGATTCCCCTTCAATGTCTTCACCGATCAGCAACTCCTCTTCGGATCGCCCGGCTCCTATCGTTTTCCAACGTATTTCACTTTGAATTTGCAGCTGGAAAAACGGTTTCATCTGTTCGGATACTACTGGGCACTGCGCGGCGGCTTCGACGACATTACTGGCGCCTCCAACCCGGTGGTCGTCAACGCTGACGTCAACTCCCCCCAATTCCTGACGTTCAGCGGCTACAATCGGCGCACCTTCACTTCCCGCATCCGCTTCCTCGGAAAAAAATAGCACTTACGAGATGAGTGTGGCGCGGACATTAATGTCAGGGCGCTTTGCCTTGATTCTGTACAGCAAATCGCACGGGTCCGACGTAGGAAGGGCGAGTCCGCGGATGAAGATCACGAAAAACGCGGACTGGAGTGTCCGCGCCACACGGTCAGTAACTCAGCAGGATTCTTAGGTCTCGCAAGTTGTTCCCGGTTGGCCCAGTCATAATCGTGTCCCCGAGCGCATCAAAGAACGGGTAGGCGTTGTAGCTGATAAGGCTGGCTGCCCGGTCCAATCCGCGAGAGCTTGCGCGCGCAAGTGTGGTTCCGTCCACGATTGCGCCCGCAGCCGGGCTATTGCCATCGATTCCGTCCGTACCCGCGCTAAGCACCGCGATATTTTCGCTCGCAATTTTCTGTGCGCAGGCCAGCGCAAACTGCTGGTTGCGCCCACCAACGCCTCCGTTGGTTACCTTCACCGTGACCTCGCCGCCAGAAATGAGACAGACCCGCTCCGATTTCTTTCGCAATTCACGCAAGCGTTCTACCAGATAATCGGCCGCACGCATGTAATCCCAGTCATCACAACTGTTGTCCACGTCCACGGTGAAGCCATGGCCCTCGGCTTCCTTCTTGCAGGCCTCAAGCAAAGTTGAATTCGACAACACCGTCCACCAGCGGCTGCGATGAAAAGCCGGATCATCCGATTTGGGAGTTTCCTCCAGAGCATGGCGCTGAAACAGTTCCTGCACCGGTGCTGGGAACTGCTCCAACAGACGATGCTTGGTTGAGATCGCGTAACAGTCTTCCACGCTAGTAGAGTCCGGCATGGTGGGACCGGATGCAAGCGCATCCGGCGTGTTGTCGGGAACATCCGAGACCAGAATCGAAACCTGCTGCGCCGCCAACGCCGCCCGCGCTAACCTTCCTCCCTTGATCGCCGACAGATGCTTGCGAATAGCATTGATCTCAGCGATGGGTGCGCCGGAGTGAACGAGGACGCGGTAGGTCGCGATCAGGTCCGCTAGTGAAATCTCGTCGTCGATGGGCTTCTCTGCGATCGAGGATCCGCCGCCACTGAGCATGAAAATCACCAGCGACGACGCATTCTGCGCACTCAACGATTTCAGCATGGCGTCGGCGGCGCGAATCGATTCCTCATTCGGCGTAGGGTGCCCGCCGTGAAAATAGCGGAACCCGCGCGTTTGTGAACTCGGCTGTACGGAAGTGGCGACGATTCCTTCAAAATTATTTCCCGCCTGAATTTCCAACGCACTCACCATCGTGTGCGCCGCCTTGCCGATGGAAACCACCAGCACGCGGTTGTAAGCGTGAAGATCGTAAAGGTCTTCGCAAACGCGCAACACTCCGCGTTCACAGGAAACGTGGCGCTCGAAAGCTCGATCAATGCTGGATTCGCCCAGGGCGTGTTCGAAAAAATGCCGCGCCATAACGCGCATCTCGATGGCGATTCGTTCGCGGTTGCCCGCTGCCGAAGACATGGAAGGATTATAGAGGGTGCCAGTTCAATCAGGGATCACGCGGGGACAGCCGCCCCGCCTGTCCGGGCGAGGAAGGCTGGCCAGTTTCGGGCGCTTGTTATCGCCGATTGAAACTTACCTTCAACGCCACAGATCGAGTATGCCTGCAGTCAGAACTGCGAGCGTCGCTTCGCTGGACAGCGGAGAGCGGCTGTGCCCACGTGATTGGTCAGTAATGCCTCTCTTTTATCCACGCTTCAATCGCCTCCCGGAGCTCACGCAGACGCCCTTCAAAGAAATGATCAGCGCCCTCGACAACCACCAACTTCTTTGCCTCCGGAAGCGCTTCCACCAATCTTTGCAATTTCGCACGCGGCCCAAATTGATCGCGGTCGCCGCTCACGAAAAGCTTCGGTTTCACGCAATCCCGCAAAAACTCCAAGTCATAAACTCGATCATCAATCGCATCGACCGGCAAACCCAAGCCGATCACTGCTCTCACCCGCGCATCGGCACACGCCACACGCAAACCCACCGCAGCCCCGAAAGAGAATCCGGCGAAGATCATCGGCAGATGAAATTCTCGATCTACCCAGTCCAACGCAGTGCGGACGTTGTCCCCTTCGCCGATGCCGTGATCATGCTCGCCCTGACTCAGTCCGGTACCGCGAAAATTAAAGCGCAACACTGGATACCCAAAGTTGTTCAACGCCTTCATAGCATGAAAGACCACTTTGTTATGCAGCGTTCCGCCATAAAGAGGATGGGGATGGCAGACCAGCGCAGCGTGAGTGGCGTGTTCCGCACCCGTATTGAGCAACGCCTCCAGTCTGCCAGCAGGGCCGTCGAGAAACAGAGAACGGATCGAACTGAGTTGGCCATTCATCGTGGTGCATTCTCAAGCATAGCAGCCCCTGACCACCGGCTCGTGCAGAGACGTTGCAAGCAACGTCTCTATAGTGGAACAGTACGGACGTAGCTTGCTGCGTCTCTGCTGGGCTGGGCTGAATTTCCATCACACGAAAAGAACCACCCTGTCCGCACACCCACTGCGTTATCCTCTTTCCCATGGATGTCGTCGCCTTCACGCGCCAACTCGTAGACATTGAATCAATCACCGGCAACGAAGCCCTCGTGGGCGATGTTGTTCACGGCGAACTAAGCCGCCTGGGATACCATGCCAATAAGCTTCCGGTCGAAGGCAACCGTTGCAACGTGTACGCCACCTCGCCGCGACAACCCAAGCCCACAATCGTCTTCTCGACGCACATGGACACGGTCCCGCCCTTCATTCCTTCTTCCGAAGATGCCACTCGGATTTACGGCCGGGGATCGTGCGATGCCAAGGGAATCATCGCCGCTCAAATCGCGGCTGCACAGCACTTGCGCGAGGAGAATGTTCACGTGGGACTTCTATTCCTCGTGGGCGAAGAACGGAACAGCCTGGGCGCACAAGTGGCGAATCAGCAGTCACCCGGTTGCAAGTTTCTGGTAAACGGTGAGCCCACCGAAAACCGGATGGCGAGCGCGTCCAAGGGCACACTGCGAGTGAACGTGATCGCCGAAGGGCGCATGGCCCACTCCGCCTATCCAGAACTGGGCGAATCGGCGATCGACAAACTTCTGGAGGCCTTGAATCGTCTTCGCGCCATGAAACTGCCTGATGAGGAAGGCATCGGTCCCTGCACGTTAAACATCGGAGTAATCGAAGGGGGTCGCGCTCCCAATGTGATTCCAGACAAAGCGCGCGCGCAGTTGCTTTATCGTCTGGTCGGACCCACGGACGAATTACGGCGAGACATTGAGCGGGCCGTCGCAGGCTTGGCAAAGGTCGAATTCATTTTGGAGATTCCGTTCGTCCGCCTGCGAACGCTCGACGGCCTGCCCACCATGGTTGCCGCTTTCACCACGGACATTCCCGCTCTTACCAACTGGGGCGAACCCCTGCTGATCGGTCCCGGATCGATTCACGTCGCCCACACCGTAGGCGAATACATCGAAAAACAACAATTGAGCGACGCGGTCGATTTGTACTGCTCGATCGCAAAGAAACTGGCAAGTCCCATGTCCTCGTAGGCCCGGACTCGCCCGGGCAGGCGAGCGGCAGGACCTGTCTCACGATGTGCTATGGAAACGTTTGCGCCGGATGGACGTTTACTCCGGTTCTATCGAATTCGAATTTCAGCATCCATTCGCTTGGAACACCCTGGCTATCCACCTGTGGCGGCTTAAACGTCCACTGTTTTGCGGCGCGCAATGCCCGGTCGGCAAAATATCTGCTCGGTCCTCGAGAGTCAAAATTCGCTACCGTCACATTGCCGGATGAATTCACCGTGACTTTCACCCGCACCTTCAGCTTACCGTGAATAGTTCTCAGGGCGCTCCGGGATACGTCGGGCAAGATTTGCTGGAGCACCGATCCCTGAGCCCGAGCACCCCTGGAATTATTGGCTGCGGCATTCTTGGTCACACCAGGCTTGGCAGCAGCATGCGAAGTATTCGATTGGGCGGAGGTCGCTTGCCTCGTCTGCTCGGACTGAACCGCGCCAGCCCCCTGCTTGGGTGCTGGTTGCCCTGCGGAGGATTCGACCGCGGAGGAAGGCTCTGGCTCGGGGCCGGGACGATGGTGGAATAGCCTCGGGCCAACAATTGCCAGCAACAGCACTACTGCGACAACTGCAGCCGCGTAACCCCATTTCGTGAATCCGTGTGCGGGCGGAACGAGCTCTTTTTCCGGAAGTACAGATGCGGGTTGCTGCAATTTTGCTGCAATTTCAGTAACTGTCCATCGGCGATGCGGGTTCCGGCGCAGACAATGACTGGCGATATCGAAAAACGGCTCTGGCAATGTGGGCAGAACCAACTCCACTTGTTCGGGCTCTGGCCATGCGGGCGGATGCTGAGTCAGTGCTTCCACCAGCGTCATGCCCAACGACCAAACGTCCGAAGCCGGCGACATGCCTCCGCCGTCCGCGATTTCGGGCGCCGCGTAGATACCGGGCGTGCGCAGAACTCGACTCGATTCACCTGCTCCACAGAGTCCGTCGACCGATATTTTTATTTGATCGCCCACCGCCATGATGTTCGTAGGTTTGATGTGACCATGCACAAAGCCCTTGGCGTGAATGTAAGCCAGGGCATCCACAACACTCTGCAGCATGTCGCGTGTTTCTGCCGGGGTAAGCGCCCGATAAGGAAGGATCTGTGCCAGGCTCTCTTCAGCGTATTCGGTCACGGCATAAAGCAGTTCCGTGCCGTGCAGTTGGCAGCGGCCCAGTTGAAAAAGCCGAAGCAAATGAGGATGAGATAATTTCGCGGCGAGTTCCCACCAGGATAGCTGCAGTTCAGGGTTCTCAGCGTTGGCCAGAATTAGTTTGATCGCCGCTTCCTGGGGTTCGCGGTCAGCGCGCCTGGTCAGAAATACGGCGCTGTGCTCCGAGCCGCCCAGGTAGCGGAGCAACTGGAACTCTCCGTTTACGACTTCACCCTCCCACTGTTTCCAAGCCTCGGGCATTCTCCTCCACCGCCTGCTCTTTTGTGCGAGTCAGAGTATTGTACCCGAGCGAAGGCGCGGCGATTACTCGGATCAGTTCATGACCTCGACGGGAAATGCCGAGCCTCATAGGTGGAGATCTCGGATTCATGCTGCAGAGTGAGTCCGATGTCGTCCAATCCTTCTAGCAGGCAATGGCGGGTAAATTCGTCGATCTCGAATGCAGCGGAGAAGCCGTGCTCGTCATGGACTTTGCGCTGCTCAAGATCGACAGTAACTTCGTAGTTGGGGAGTTCCTCTGCTCTGCGAGCGATCCCTGCGACTTCATCTTCGCTCAGCACCACGGTCAACACACCATTCTTCACACAATTGTTGGCGAAGATGTCGGCAAAGGACGGCGCGATCAGTACGCGGAAGCCGAAATCTTCCAGCGCCCAGACCGCATGTTCCCGGGAGGATCCGCAACCGAAGTTCTTTCCCACCACCAGAATACTGGCGCCCTTGTAGCGTGGATCGTTCAAGGGGAATGAGGGATCGGGCTTGCCATCGCTGCCGCGGCGCCAATCGAAGAGTAGAAACTCGCCAAATCCGGTGCGCTCGATGCGCTTTAGAAACTGTTTGGGGATGATCTGGTCGGTGTCAACGTTGGCGCGATTGAGCGGCGCGACGCGACCTTTATGAGTGTGGAAGGGCTGCATGGTTTACCTCTGAAATCGTTCCTTCGATTAAGTTGCTAAGCGTCCACGTGTGCCTTTGTGGTTGATGAAGTGAAATGCTAGAACCACAAAGGACACAAAGGTACACGAAGGATGTGATGGAAACTTTACATGTTCTCGCCCCAACTCATTAACCAGAGTTTCCCTAGAAAAAATGCCAGTTGCGAATATCGGTGAAATGGCCGGCGATGGCGGCGGCGGCAGCCATCATCGGACTTACCAGATGGGTTCGTCCGCCGCGTCCCTGGCGGCCTTCGAAATTGCGATTGCTGGTCGAAGCGCAGCGTTCGCCAGGCTGGAGAATATCCGGATTCATTCCCAGGCACATGGAGCATCCAGATTCGCGCCATTCGAAACCGGATTCCTGGAAAATTTTGTGTAAGCCCTCCTGCTCGGCTGCGCGTTTTACCGCCTGCGAACCAGGCACGACCATGGCTCGCACCTTGGGGGCAACCCGGTGTCCCTTGGCGACGCGAGCCGCAGCCTGCAGATCTTCGAGACGCGAGTTGGTGCAGGAGCCGATGAAAACGCGATCGACAGAAATATCCTCGATGCGCGTGCCCGGCTTGAGTCCCATGTATTCCAGCATGCGCTCGATTGCAGGACGATCCGCATCCATCTTCAAGTCGCGCAATTCAGGTATGCACCCGTCTACCGGCGCGATCATTCCCGGGTTTGTACCCCAGGTAACAAAAGGCGCGAGGCGCGAAGCATCGATTTCTGCGACCGCGTCATAGCGGGCCCCGGGATCTGAAGCCAGGGAGCGCCAACGGGTGACAGCTTCGTCCCACGCGCCGTCGTGCGGGGCAAAGCGGCGGCGCTTCATATAAGCGAACGTAGTCTCGTCCGGCGCGATCATCGCCGCTCGCGCCCCGGCCTCAATGCTCATGTTGCACAGAGTCATGCGGCCTTCCATGGAGAGGGCGCGAACCGCCTCGCCGGTGTACTCGATCACATGGCCGGTGGCACCGTCGATGCCAATCTGCCCAATCACTCCCAACGCGAGATCCTTCGCGCTGACGCCCTCACCAAGCCGGCCGCGCACATCGATCTGCATGGTCTTGGGTTTGCGTTGGGGCAGGCACTGCGTAGCCAGGACATGCTCGACCTCCGACGTACCAATACCAAAGGCCAGCGCGCCGAAGGCGCCGTGCGTGCTGGTGTGGCTGTCGCCGCAGACGATGGTCATGCCGGGCTGAGTCAGTCCCAGTTCCGGGCCGATCACGTGCACGATGCCCTGGTCGGATGAATCCATGTCGAACAGTGGAACGCCGAAATCCTTGCAGTTCTGCTGGAGAGCCTGAATTTGCCGGGCGGCGATGGGATCGGTGATAGGTGTGCCGCGAGGCTCGGTGGGAATGTTGTGGTCTACGGTCGCGACCGTGCGCTGAGGCTGGCGCACCTTGCGACCGGCCACGCGCAGTCCCTCGAATGCCTGCGGGGAAGTAACCTCGTGAACCAAATGCAGATCGATGTAGAGGAGGGGCGGTTGTCCGGCGGGAACACAGACCAGGTGGTGGTTCCAGATTTTGTCGAACAGGGTGAACTTCTCAGTCATGGTTTTTGGTTGATCCAATCTACCTCGGGAGAGGTTGTTTTTCAAAGAGTGGGCCAGCCGCCCGTTTCGGGAATTTACTATTTGGTACTGGGCCCCCCTCCCCCCTTGATCTTTTGGAATCATGGGGTTAGGGCGGGACTACCCTCAAAATCTTTGAGGAATAAGGACTTACACGTAAAATCTTCCGGAATAAAGACTTAGAGCCATTCTCATGACGGTGTAGAGTCCGCACCCTCGGCGCTAAAGCCGAAGCTGTTGCAGAGCCTAACCGCACGGCTGAAAGCCGTGCCCTCCCCGTTGTCGATTGTCAATGAGCTAATGTTGTTTTGATAGATAATATCCTTTTGGAAAAATGCCGTCAAGCAGAGGAACCGGCGCGCCAGTCACAGCGGGGAGGAACAAGGAGAGTGGGCGAGGCTCGGGTCAGTTCGACACACTTCGCGCGCGAGATCCCTCGGCCCGCTGGTGAAAGCGCGGGCCTTCGGGATGACGCCTTGGACCAGAAGACAGATTTGTTCCTCAGAAGGCGAGATTGAAATGATGCCGGCCTTGAAGCGGGTGCGTGGTCTTTCGCCCCCGCCGGGGCTTAATTGTTTCCCGAATTTTCCCCACGGCTAACGCCGTGGGCTGCATGCTTACGCCGCTTCGCGGCTAGTAACGTGAAGCTTTGTTCCACGGCGTCGGTGGAGACGGGCAAGGACGCCCGTCCTCCATCGAGAAATTCTAGCCCTGTTTCTATTCCGTACCCTTGAAGGGCTGGGGCACCGTCTTGCCCGCCGGATTATAGGAGCCGACCATCAGGTTGTTGTCATTGATGCCCCCGGCTTCAGTGTTGGAGCCTTTGGGATAATCAAAGATGTAGTAGTCTTTCCCGCTCTTCAACGCGCCGTGAGTGACTCCATAGGGGTCGGACACATAGTAGACGATGTCGCCGGCGGTGTTGATGCCTGTGGCCTTTATTACCGCGGCTCCCGGGACGTTAATCGTCGTGTACTTCGTTCCGTCGTAGAGCTTGGACTGTACGTAGCCGGCGGCGTCTATCCAGTCTACCGTCACGACGCCGGAGTTGTTGATGCCCGCGGCAACCGTGCCATGCGCACCTTTCACATTCAGGGTTTTGTACTTCGTGCCCGTGAGCACGAAACCGTACAGGTCCCCGGATGCGTTGACGTACAACCCCACGACCGTTCCAGAGTCGTTGATTCCGTATGCAGCGCTGATCACCGCGCCTTTAGGTCCGGGAATATCCTTGAACTTGCCAGAGGTGTATTCGAAGCCGTGCGGATTGCCCGACGTATCGGTGTATAAGCCGACGATCTGGCCGCTCTTGTTAACGCCGTAGCAGGTGGTCTTGACGCCTTTTGGGTCGTCGATGTTCTTGATTTTGCCTCCGGAGATCATCATGCCATGCGCCGTTCCCTTCGAATCGACGTAGCTTCCCACGGACACACCTGACTTGTTGACGCCCCACAGTTGCGCTTGCTGGTTGCCCGGAACTTTGACCGTGCTTAGCTTGAAGGCTTGTGGCGAGGCCAGATAACCGGAGGGGGTTCCATCGGGGACGCCCCAGTAGTAGCCGACGTACGCTCCTTTGCTGTTGATGCCGAACGTGTCGGCGAAATCGGTAGACGTGTAGGCACCTTTGCTATAGGTGAAGCCATACGGCAGGTTGGAGGCGTTCAGGTAGGTACCGGTAATCTCGCCGGCATCGTTGATGCCGTAGGCCGTGGTCTGAAGCGCGCCCGGATATGCGATCTCGGTGATCTTTCCGGCGGCGCTCCGGTAAAAACCATGAGAGTTGTTGCTGGAATCGAAATATAAGCCCACGACTTCGCCGGCGGTGTTGATGGAGTAGGCATAAGTCGAGTCAGTGCCGGTGGCATAGAATTCCGTCTTCGCGCCTCCGATGTTGGTGAATCCCCTTATAGGCTCTCCGGAATTTCCAACGTCGCCCACGAAGTCTCCGGCATTGTTAATCCCGAAGATCCCGCATGATTCGGTCGAGGTTTCGTCGTAGGTTGTGTAGTTCCCGCCGGAATAGATGAAGCCGTGGTAGCGGCCATCATCAGTAAGGAAATCACCCACGATCGTATCCGAATCGTTGATGCCGTTGGCGCGGGCAAAAGTATACGCGGTCGGAGGAGCGATGGTCGCGTACTTGCCGCCGATATAGGAAAATCCCCACCTGTCCCCCTCCCCATCCGCGTAGTTGCCGACAACGGCTTGGCTGGTGTTCAGGCCAAATGGAATCGTTGTGCCAGTCTGCGCACCCGGCATACTCACCCTGGTCATCTTGAGTCCTTGCCCCAGCGCGATTTGCGCGCTTAGGATTAGGAGAAACAGCGCCATAAACACCGCGAAGGTGCGAAACAGCCTATCTTTTTGCCAGACGTAATTCATAAAGCCTCCTGAGGTTGTCAAAGTTTTCGGGGATCGGTCGTGCGCTCGATCCCCACACACCCGCCGCAATCACAAAATTACGGCTGGTAAATCTGCACGTAGTCGTAAATCGTGCCTTGGAAGGCAATTCCGTAGCTCTGGTTCCGAATTTGTAAAGCACTTTGTAGGTTTGGGCCTGGGTTGGAACCGCTACAAAGGTGAAGGTAAGTACAAGCATCGTGGCCACAAATGGCGCGAACAAGCGAAAGGACTTACCTTGTTGCCGGGCGTAATTCATAAAGCCTCCTGCGGTTGTCAAAGTCATGCTGATGTTCAATTAACGCGCGCCGGAAACCACGGTGAGGGTTACATTGTCCGAGTTGTAAGTAACGGTGAAGTGCTCACTGTCATTGATCTTCGTTCCGTTAACAGTGGCAAAGACACCGGTCACGGATTTGGCCGCCAGGATCGCGAATGTGTCTCCGACCGCGGGAACGAAATTGTTGAGCAAGCCGATGTTCAGAGTACCGCCCAGAGTGGCCGTGCCGGAGACGTTGAGCAGGTTGAACTGGCCAGAACTTGCGCCATCGATGTTGGCGTCGAGTGCGCCGACGGAGGTTTGTGTGTAAGCGCCGGTCACGGTCAACTCACCCACCTTGGTGAGCGAGTCCGCAGGGATGACCGTTCCAGCGGAAACGACGTGAGCGGCTATGTTGCCTCCGTTGCCGAACAGCGAGCCTTTCGAGATCCTGATCACGCTGGCGGCGGGTTCGGATTCGGAATCAGGAGCGGCATTCTCCTCCCCAGCCTTGGCGATGGTGAGCTTGCCGTCCACCGTCGTTCTGCCGCCGGTCTGAAGGTACGATCCGCCCGAACCCACCGTGAAGGTGCTGCCTTTGCCGACAGTGATGATTCCCTGGTTGGTGAACGTGCCGGCGGAGGTGAAGCTCTGCTTTGCATTCACGGTGAAGCCGCCCTTTGGCGCATTGGTGACAAAGTTGGCCAGAGCATTTGTGTTGGGATTGAGTATCTGCGAGGCCTTGCCATTGAGCGTGATTTTGGCAGCGTTGGTGTCGATGTTTCCCGGAATGATCAGCGTGCCAGCGACGATGTAAGTGCCTCCGGTTAGGGTGTTATTCGAAAGATTGGTAAACGGATTGTTGATATGAACCGTGCTGTTGACTTGGGCTTCGATCTTACCCGTGTTGGTGAAACTGGTGCTGGGGAAGATTTCCAGGCCGCCCCCGTTGGCAGCTTCCAAGGTGCCGCTGTTCGAGATGCCACCCGTGCCTTCGCAACAGACCTCGAGCAAAAGTCCGGCGCTGCCCTCGGGAACATTGGCGCTGATGGTGCCTTGGTTGGTGATGCTGGGTTCGCCTCTGATCTGGCCGGTGCCTGCGATGGTCGACTGATTCAGCAAGGTCCCGGGGCCCGCCAGCTCAACGTTGTTGTTATAGGAGTTGTTGGTTCCGTCGCCCATGACAAAATCGCCGCTGCCGGTCAGAGTCAGGGTTTCGCCGCTGGGAATACCAACTCCGTTGTTGGGTTTGCCGCTATTTGTAAGAACGCTGATGGTGCCGGTGTTTTTGATGGTCCCCTGCATGGGGACGCCGGGGTTGGTACCGACTGGCGGGATGGTCAGGGTTCCATCGATGACGACCGGGTTGATGGTGCCGTCGAGCAGCGTGCCACCGTAATCGTTGATGACGCCGTCGCCAGAGGTGATCAAGGTTCCGCCGCTGATGGTCAACCCTGAGGTGCCGAGAGAACCGACAAAGTTGACAGAAGAGCCCGCACCGGTGGCTTGAAACGTGCCCCCGGCATTGTTGATGTCGACGCTTCCGACGACCAGCGCACCGCCATTCGCGGCTTCGATCAAGCCAGTATTGGTGCTCGCGCCCGCGCGTCCCAGCTGGAGCTGGACGTTGTTGGAGCCCTGGGGCGTGCTCGCGTTGATGGTGCCGCTGTTGTTGAAGCTGGTGAGATTGAGAATCTGCCCAGCGCCGCTGATGGTCTGCCGGTTCGCGAGCGTCGCGCCGCTGATGCTGTTCTGGTTGTTGTAGCTGTTGTTGGTTCCGTCGCCCATGATCAGGCTGCCTCTGCCGGAAGGCGTGAAGGTCTCGCCGCCCGGAATATTAAGGTTGGCGCCGTTGCCCGTGTTCACAATCTGAATGGTCCCGGTGTTATTGAAGCTGCCCTGGAAACTCGCACTGAGACCGTTGGGAATCACCATCGCACCTTTGTTGTTAACCACGTTAGCGGTTCCGTCCATGGTCGTACCCGAACCGGCGTAGATCACGCCGCCGGCGGAGGTCTTGTAAGTTCCGCCGGAAATGGTTTGCCCACCCTCGCCGAGACCGGTGAATGAAACCGAAGATCCCTTGCCGATCGCCTCCACTGTGCCTTTGCCGCTCAGGGCGGTGCTGCCGATGAGGACCTCTCCACCATTGGTGGCTTCAATGACTCCGGTGTTAGTGATAGAGGAAGTGCGGCCGAGCTGAAGCTGAAGATTATTTGAGCCAGGCGGAATATTGCCGTTAATCGTCCCGTTGTTGGTGAGGCTGCCGAGATTGTCAATGGCACCGGTACCGCTGACAAGTTGCTTGTTCACGAAGGCGGCGCCGCTGATGAAATTCTGATTGTTGTAGGAGTTGTTCGTACCGTCGCCCATGACCAGACTGCCGCCGCCGGAGAGGGTGAAGGTCTGGCCGCTGGGAATGTTCACGCCAGCTTGGCCAGAATTGGAGAGAATCTGGACGATTCCACTATTGTTGATAGCGCCCTGGACGTTCGAGTTGATACTTAAAGTTCCTGTATTCGCGATGGTGTTGCCGTTGGTTCCATCGAGCGTAGTGGAGTTTCCTGAGTAGATCAGGCCGCCGCCGGAGGTCTTTAATGTGCCTCCGGTAATGGTCTGGCCGCCCTGGCCTTGGTTGGCAAAAACCACCAAGGAACTGGCGCCGGAAGCCGAGATGGTGCCGGCGACATTATTGAGGGTAAGGCTTCCGAGCACGAGTTGGCCGCCGGAAGTAGCTTCCAGCAGGCCAGTGTTGGTTGAGGGGCCCTTGGTCTGGTTGCGTCCAAACACCAGTTGGGCTCCGGACTCGTTGGCGTCGATCACGCCGGTACTGGAATTGTTGATCGTCATTCCGATACCGCCGCCGCCCTGGATCGTCGACTGATTCAACAGCAACGAACCGCCTCCGATCCCGTCGGTGCCAAAGGAGTTGGCGTTCAGGGTAATCGTTCCACTGCCGGATAGGGTCACCGTCCCACCGGATGTGAACGAGAGGTTCATTGCGCCAAAACTCACCGGGGGCGACAGGATGATCTGGCCGTTGTTCGCGAGTGAGGAGCCACTAATGTTGAGGCTAGGACTTGCGTTCGTTACGCTGGGAATCGTCAGGCTGTCGGAGTTGCCGAGGGCCAAGCCGACTATTGTGTCGTTGACGTCAAACAAAACCGCCGAGTTCGATTGCTGAATGCAGGCGGTGTCGGTGTTGCCCGGCTCCTTGCCGGTGGACCAATTTGCGCCGTTGCTCCAGTTGTTGTTTCCGCCGTTCCCGGTCCAACTGTCGGTGCATTGGGCGAGTGCTGGGATTGAGGCGGCAAGTGAGAACGCCAGCATGGCGGCCACAAATAACACGAATGTGGGCAAGTTCTTTTGCTGTTGCGGGATGCAATTCATAGGGGTCTCCTAGACGGCGGCGAATGTTTCCGCGTTTTGCGGAGTGGTTTCGGTTTTGCCCGTGCTAGCGTTGACGATCATCCTGGGAATCTGAGACTCCCTGGGTGTGCAAAATATTGCACTTCGAAAATTGATCTGCCGACCCTGGGCTCCGAAAGACAGTGAGGGGAAGTTGTTTACACTATCCGCGGTCGCGCTATACTCTAGGGAACTTGCTCCCCCAAGCAAGGGACATCACGGGACAACTCAGGACATTTCAGGCTATGGAGGCTCGAGAGCAGCAGGCGTCGAAGCGCCGTCTGGATTCTTGGAAGGAAATCGCCGCGTTCTTCGGCCGCGATGAGCGGACGGTTAAGCGCTGGGAGAAAGAGCGGGCTCTCCCTGTGCATCGAGTGCCGGGAGGCGTACGAGGTAGTGTGTTCGCATATAGTGCCGAGTTATCCCAATGGCTGAAAGAGCCTGGGGCGGCCGTAACAGAATCTTCGGAGCCAGCTTCGGGGGCCGAAGCGAATGTTTCTTCCGCTGGCGCGCTCCCCGAGGCGGGGCCAGCCATATCCAAGCAGATTCTTGCACCGACAATTCCGGCCAAGAGTTCGAGATACCAGGTGGCTCGAATCTCGGGATTACTTCTTGCCGTCCTGCTGGGATTTCTTATTCTTAAGCATCAGATCCCGCGGCAGCCGACTTCGGCTTCGGCGACGAACCTAGCTCCGGCGGCGCATCGCCCGAACCGAGAGGCGGAAGATCTCTACCTGAAAGGACGTTATTTCTGGAACAAGCGGACGCCGGAGGATTTGAATAAAGCTCTCGACCTTTTTACCCAGGCGATCGTTCGCGATCCGGGTTACGCGCAAGCCTATGTGGGTCTGGCCGATTGCTATAACTTGCTGCGCGAATACTCGGTGATGCCCCCGAATGAGGCTTATCCGCGGGCTCTGGCGGCGGCCAAGAAGGCTGTGGAATTAGACGACGGCTCGGCCGAGGCGCACAATTCTCTGGCCTTTGTAACATTCTACTGGACGTGGGATGCACCCACGGCGGAGCATGAGTTCAAACGTGCGATTGCGTTGAATCCCGACTACGTGGCGGCCCACCACTGGTATGCAACCTTCTTGATGGCGAATGGGCGTTGTCCGGAGGCGCTGGACGAGATCGAAAAGGCCAGGAAACTTGATCCTTCGTCGACCCCGATCATGGCAGACAGAGGATACATCCTTTACAGGGCAGGGCAATCGAGAGAAGGGATTGCGGTGCTCAAGCAGATCGAGGGTACGGAGCAGGGGTTTCTTTCGCCTCATCTTTATCTCTCGAATATCTATGTTGAGGGAAAAGATTATCCAGGTTATTTGTCAGAAACAAAGAAAGTAGCGCAGTTGCGGCATGATGCGGCGGCTTTGGCGATCGTGAATGCGGCGGAGAGGGGATTTGTTGCAGGTGGAGCGCGGGAGATGTGGGAAAGTATGCTTGCGGCTCAGAGGAAATTGTATTTGCGGGGTGAGCTCGCGGCTTATCCGCTGGCGCAGACTTACTCGCAACTGGGGGAAAGCCAGCAGGCCCTCAGGTATTTGCAGGAAGCTTATGACAAACGGGATGCGGCGATAGTATTTCTGAAGACCGATCATTTGTTTGATGGCCTGCGCGATGATTCTTCCTTTCGCGAATTAATGGCGCGAGCTAACCAGCCGCAGTTGAACTGAGAAATAGGTAGCAGGCCCGAATCCTGCGAGATGGGGAAGGGGAGGGGCCGTCGTTGTGATGGTCCCTCTCATGCTAAGCGCAGATGCCTGCATCTTGACTGTAGCCAGGAGCGTGACACGGTTAGGAGCTGACCCGCTTATCTCATCAGCCATGCGAGAGCGGCTTTTTATAACGGCTTTTCATAACACGTCCAAAGAGCCGTTGACAGTTTCCCGGAAAAATGCGATTGTAATTGGAATCTAAAGTGCCTAACAAATATTAGAATGATAAATCCCGCCCAAGCCTCATTGTCGTCATGGAAACCGGTCTTCTGGTTTCGGGCGGACCTGTTTCGGGTACTCATTCTGCTGGTCCTTATTATTATCACGGGTGTAGCTGTAACACCCGGAGCCAGCGGATGATGTAGCCCAGAAAAGATTCAAACCAGAGGCCATCATCCAGAAGAGATGATGGCCTTAAGTTTTTTGGGCGATTTTCGATTTTGGCAGAAGGATTGGAGCGGGGAATGAACGAAGTGAAACTCAACAGTGCGGTCCTTACGCAAGGGCCCAGTCGCGCGCCTGCCCGCGCCATGTTGAAAGCCGTGGGATTCACGGATGAAGACCTGCGCCGGCCGTTGATTGGCGTGGCCAATACCTGGATTGAAATCGGGCCATGCAACCATCACCTGCGCGAGCTCGCGGCGTTCGTCAAGCAAGGCATTCGGTCCGCCGGGGGCACCCCGATGGAGTTCAATACGGTTTCCATTTCCGACGGAATCACCATGGGAACCGAAGGCATGCGTACCTCTCTGGTCAGCCGCGAAGTGATTGCCGACTCGATCGAGTTGGTGGCCCGCGGCAATCAGTTCGACGGCATCGTGGCGCTGGTAGGATGCGACAAAACTATTCCCGGAGCAATCATGGCGCTGGCGCGGTTGAATCTTCCCGGGCTGGTGCTCTACGGCGGGTCGATCGCCCCCGGTAGCTTCCATGGAAAGGATGTCACCATTCAGGACGTATTCGAGGCCGTGGGTGCGCACGCGCAGAAGCGGATGAGCGATGCGGATTTGCTGGCGCTTGAAAACAGCGCGTGTCCGGGGGCAGGTGCGTGCGGCGGACAGTTCACTGCGAACACCATGGCCATGGTCTGCGAGTTTCTCGGGCTTTCCCTGATGGGCAGCGCCAGCGTGCCGGCGCTGGATGCGAGCAAGCCAGAAGTCGCTCAGGCGGCGGGCGCGAAGGTGATGGAGTTGCTGAAGCACGATCTTCGGCCGCGACAGATTCTTACGCGCGAAGCTTTTGAGAACGCGATTGCCAGCGTGGCGGCAACCGGTGGCTCAACTAATTCTGTGCTGCATTTGTTGGCCATTGCATATGAGGCAGGGGTGGGCCTCTCTTTGGATGACTTTGATTGCGTTTCCGAGCGTGTCCCTCTGCTGGCTGATCTCAAACCTGGGGGAAGATTTGTCGCGACTGATTTGTATCGCGCGGGCGGCACCGGGTTGGTGGCGAAGCGGCTTAACGAAGCAGGACTACTGCACGGAGACGCGATCACCGTCAGCGGCAAGAGCATCGCGGAGGAGGCGCAAGCCGCGCACGAAGTCGCGGCACAAGAAGTCGTGCGTCCGCTTGCTCGCCCCCTCAAGCCGACCGGTGGCCTTGTGATACTGAAAGGCAATCTGGCTCCTGAGGGATGCGTGGTCAAAGTCGCAGGACATCAGCAGGTTCATCATCGCGGACCGGCGCGCGTTTTCGATAGTGAAGAAGCGGCCTTCGCCGCGGTGCAGCAGGGCCGAATTCGAGACGGGGATGTGCTCGTCATCCGCTACGAGGGCCCGCGTGGTGGACCTGGCATGCGCGAGATGCTGGGCGTGACGGCAGCATTGGTAGGCGCGGGTTTGGGTGATTCGGTGGCATTGCTCACTGACGGCCGTTTCTCCGGAGCCACACATGGATTGATGGCGGGCCATGTTTCGCCCGAGGCAGCTTGCGGCGGTCCTATTGCCGCTCTTCGCGATGGGGATATTGTCGTCTTCGACATCGGGCGGCGTGAACTTCGCGTAGAACTTTCCGACAGTGAAATCCGGAGACGGCTTGCGTCCTGGCAGCAACCGGAAGCACGCTACCGGACCGGAGTCATGGCGAAATACGCCCGACAGGTGTCATCAGCGGCGCAGGGTGCGGTTACGAATTAGGAGGACGAGGGACGTTCCTTTGTGTACCTTGGTGTCCTTTGTGGTTCTAGCATTTGAACTTCATTAACCACAGAGGACACAAAGGTACACAAAGGAAGAAAGTCGCGGGTCAACACGGGCGTGGACATCCGCGCCCACATTGCGCGAGGACTTATGAAGAAAACCGGCGGAGAAATTATCTGGGAATGCCTCAAGCGGGAAGGTGTAAAGCACATCTTCGGCTATCCGGGGGGAGCGATTCTGCCCGCCTACGACGCGTTGTGCAAGTACCCGGAGATTCACCACGTGCTGGTGCGTCACGAACAGGGCGCGGCGCACATGGCCGATGGTTACGCGCGCGCCGGCGGCGGGGTTGGAGTCGCCATCGCTACGTCCGGGCCGGGCGCGACCAATCTGGTCACGGGTATTGCCACGGCGATGATGGACTCATCCCCGATCGTCTGCATCACTGGGCAGGTGGGCAGCAAGCTGATCGGTTACGACGCTTTTCAGGAGACCGATATTACCGGCATCACGCTGCCGATTACCAAACATAACTACCTTGTCACCCAAGCGGAAGACATTGCGGCTGCCATGCGCGAGGCCTTCTGGTTGGCGAAATCGGGTCGGCCGGGACCGGTGCTGATCGATGTCACCAAAGATGCCCAGCAGGGGAGTTGCGAGTTCGATTGGGATGCGGCTGAGCCAAGACACCGCAATCGCTGTCTGGCAGCCAGTTCAGTCGCCCCGCAATACGACGATGCCCTCGAGTTGATCAACTGTGCTAAGCGGCCCGTGATCCTGGCGGGGCACGGCATCCTGCTCTCGGGCGCGATGCGTGAGGTGTGTGCGCTCGCCGAACGCGCGCACATTCCGGTGGCGATGACGCTGCTCGGCATTGGTTCTTTCCCCGCTTCTCATCCGCTGAATCTTGGCATGATGGGCATGCACGGCGAAGCGTGGGTCAACACTGCAATTCAGGAAGCGGATCTGCTGCTCGCACTCGGTATGCGCTTCGATGATCGCGTTACCGGCAATCTTAAAACCTACGCGCCCATGGCGAAGAAGATTCATATCGAAATCGATCAGGCCGAAGTTAATAAGAACGTCAAGATTGACGTAGCACTCATCGGAGATTTGCGCGAGGTACTTTGCGAATTGCTACCGCGGGTGGACACCGGTAATCGAGAGACTTGGCTGTCGCGAATTCAGGAACTGAAGGGCGACTCGGCGGTGCGCGACATCCAGAATTTGCCGGATGACGGCCATCTCTATGCGGCGCACGTGGTGAATGATCTGTGGCGGGAGACGGGTGGGGATGCCGTCGTGGTTACGGATGTCGGCCAGCACCAGATGTGGGAGGCACAGTATTACAAACACGACAAGCCGCGAACCCTGATCACCTCCGGTGGTTTGGGCACGATGGGTTTCGCTCTGCCTGCCGCCATCGGGGCCAAGTTCGCGCGGCCGGACGCGGAAGTATGGGTCGTGGCCGGGGATGGCGGTTTTCAGATGACGATGGCCGAATTGGCTACCATTTCCCAGGAGAAGTTGGACATTAAAGTTGCCATCATCAACAACGGTTACCTGGGCATGGTGCGGCAGTGGCAGGAGTTTTTCTACGAACGCCGCTACAAAGCCACGCCGCTTTACAGTCCGGACTTTGTGAAGCTCGCTGAGGCCTTCGACCTGCATGGCATCGCGGTTCGGGAACGCGCCGAGGTCGTTCCTGCGATTCGCGAGGCGCGCGAGCATCGCGGTACTTACGTTATCAACTTCTGCGTGGAGCAAGAGGACTCTGTCTTCCCCATGGTGCCTGCGGGCGCCGATCTTCACGCCATGATTCGTCGTCCCAGTCCGCTGGTTGAAACTGCGCAAGACTAGTGAGGAAACATGCTGATGACAATGGTGGTGCAGGTGGAGAACAAGCCCGGAGTTCTGAACCGGGTGGCATCGCTTTTTCGGCGGCGCGGTTTCAACATTGAGTCGCTGACCGTCGGGCACACGGAAAAGCCCGGAGTCTCGCGCATGACCATCGTGGTCGATACCGACGAAGCCGGGGCTCTACGGATCGAGGCCAACTTGTACAAACTGGTGCACGTGCAGCGCGTCGAAAACGTGACAGCGACTCCCTCGGTGTTTCGTGATCTGGCCATGATCAAAGTGGCTGCGACTCCGGAAACGCGGGCTGAAATCATGCAACTGGCGCACGTCTTCCGCGCCCGCATTGTCGACGTGAACAGCGAATCACTGGTGATCGAAACCACCGGCACTGAGGACAAGATCGACGGCCTGGTTGAGATATTGCGCGGTTTCGGCATTCTCGAGATGGCGCGAACTGGGCGCGTCGCCATGACCCGTGGTCCCCGACCCGAGGGTTCG
This sequence comes from uncultured Acidobacteriota bacterium, assembly GCA_963696635.1. Lineage (GTDB taxonomy): Bacteria > Acidobacteriota > Terriglobia > Terriglobales > Acidobacteriaceae > JABDBE01. The sequence continues at coordinate 1,823,755 of CAVOKX010000006.1, read as the reverse complement.
ATAGGCGTACCTGGGCGAGACGATTCGTTGGAGGACGAATCCGTATCGTATTCGGTTTAACAATTTATTTGTGGAGGTGAGTATGGAAAACCTAAAACAGAAGTTAGAAAAAACCCTGGAGGAACATCAACGTGAGAGCGGTCTGCACATGATCGGAGGCCGTGAGCGGCTAGTGGCACGCCTTCTGAAAGTGTTGGATCCCCCTGTTCACGGCGCGGGCAACGCGGATCACGTTCCGTCGGATGAAGACGGCCGCTGCTGTCAATAACTGATCGAGTGACGTAGGAATCCTGCGCGCATCTCGATCCACACAGATAAAAAGGAGAACAGAAATGGCAAACATGTATTACGACAACGATGCTGACTTAGCACTCATTCGTAACAAGAAAGTCGGGGTGATCGGCTACGGTTCACAGGGTCATGCGCACGCTCTGAATCTTCGCGACAGCGGAGTCGAAGTCGTAGTGGCTCTGCACCCGACAAGTAAATCACGCGCTCGGGCTGAGGCCGAGGGCCTGCGCGTGGTTTCTCCCGCTGAAGCTGCGGCTTGGGCAGACGTCATCGTGTTCCTGGCGCCCGACACAACCCAGCCTGCGCTCTACCGGGACGCGGTTGCGCCCAACCTCAATGCGCGGAAAACTTTGTTCTTCGCCCATGGTTTTAACATTCATTTCGCGACCATTCAGCCGCCTGCCGACGTGGATGTGATCATGATTGCTCCGAAGTCGCCGGGCCACCGGGTGCGCGAAGTATTCGTTGACGGCGGCGGAACCCCTGCGTTGCTGGCCGTGTACCAGGATGCCAGCGGATCGGCGAAGGCCTTGGCTCTTTCCTACGCGAAAGCGCTGGGAAGCACGCGAGCCGGCGTCATCGAGACCACCTTCGGCGAAGAAACCGAAACCGACCTGTTCGGCGAGCAGGCTGTTCTGTGCGGCGGCGTGAGCGCGCTCGTCAAAGCCGGTTTCGAAACCCTGGTCGAAGCTGGGTATCAGCCCGAGATCGCGTACTTCGAGTGCATGCACGAGTTAAAGCTGATCGTAGACCTGATGTACCGCGGCGGCCTGAACTACATGCGGTACTCGGTGAGCGATACGGCCGAGCATGGTGATTACACGGGCGGGCCACAGCTGATCACCGAGGAAACACGAAAAACCATGCGGCGCATGTTGGGCGAGATTCAGCGCGGCGAATATGCTCGCAAATGGATCGCGGAAAACGAAGCCGGACGGCCGTGGTTCAACGCCACACGCAAGCGCGAGCAAACTCATCCCATCGAGAAAGTGGGAGTCGAGCTGCGCGAGCATATGTCTTTCCTGGATCCGGTGCGGATCACGCCCGATGGAAGTCCGGAGAAGACATCCCCGCCGGCAGCCGAGTTTGTGACAAGCGGCGCCGACTAGTGGGGGGAAAAAAAAAGGTCAAACCTATGCATGTATACGACTGGAATTCGATGCAGCCGGAGGCGGTGACAGAACTCTACCGGCGCACCGTCGCGCAAGGACAGAAGATGAGTGTGGCTCGGCTCGAGGTCGCCAAGGGATCTTCCACCCGAGCCCATCGCCACGAGAATGAGGAAGTCATCATTCTGCTGAAAGGGTGTTGGCAGTTTCATTTCACCACTGGCAACGTCATGTTGCGCCCTAATCAACTGCTGACCATTACGCCGGGTCTGGAACATTCCTCTGAGGTGCTGGAAGACGTAGTCGCAATCGATGTATGCAGCCCTACGCGGGAAGACTGGCTCAGCGGCGCTGACCGCACGCTTCACGATGATCCCGATCAGTGGTTATGGGGTGTGTAGCGAACCCTGATCGAAAAATTTCAACTGGCACCTGCACGGGCGTGGACGCCAGCGCCTACACTGGAGAACCTGATGTTCGAGCAATCACGATGGGTGTGGATGGATGGAGAGATTGTGGCATGGAACGATGCCACGCTCCACGTATCGTCCCATGCTCTTCACTACGGCACAGCCGTGTTCGAGGGGATTCGTTGTTACGACACAGACGATGGTCCAGCGATTTTCCGTGCGGACGCGCATCTGAAGCGATTTTGCGCCTCAGCAGAAGTGTATGGTCTGCGAATTCCTTTTTCGCCGGAAATGCTTATGGAGGCGATGTGCGCGCTCATCCGGCTTAATGGCTTTCAGAGTTGCTATATCCGGCCAATTTGTTATTACGGCAGCAAGAGCCTTGGCCTGCTGCCTGATCGATGCCCTGTGCACGTCGGCATCCTGGTTTGGCCTTGGAACACGATGCACGGAGACGCAGCGTTGACCCAGGGTGTGCATATCAGTGTGTCACGCTGGACCAAGTTTCACTCCACCATGATGCCCACGACCGCCAAAGCTTGCGGCCAGTACATCAACTCAATTCTGGCGTTGCGCGAAGCCGTCAGCGAAGGCTTCGACGAGGCTCTGTTGCTGGATCTCAACGGAAATCTCAGCGAAGGGGCGGGCGAGAATTTATTCCTGGTCAAAGATGGCGTAGTGCTGACCAACGATGAACGCCACTCCATCTTGATGGGAGTGACACGGGAGGCTGTCATCACCATCACGCGCGATCTTGGAATTCCGGTTGAAGTCCGTGACCTTCGCCTGGAAGAGCTGTCCTCGGCCGATGAAGCTTTCTTCACCGGAACCGCCGCCGAAGTAACGCCCATTCGCGCCGTCGACGACAAGCCGATCGGCAGCGGCAAACGCGGGCCCATCACGGAAAGGATCCAGGAGAAATTCTTTTCCATCGTCTATGGCCGCGAACCGGCGTACAGCGCATGGCTGCACCGGGTTCCCACCGCGATTGCTCAAGTCGGCTTGACTGAGCCGGGCTGAGCGACGGGATGGGCGAGTTTCACTGACAAATGGTTACGCTGAACGACATCCAGAATGCGCTCCGCCGGATTCGTCCGAGCATCGGCGTCTCACCTGCAGCGCAGTCGCATGAACTTTCTCGCGTAGTGGGTGGCCCCGTCTTTCTCAAGCTGGAAAACCTGCAGCGAACGGGGTCGTTCAAAGAACGCGGAGCGCTGAACAAACTCCTGATGTTGACCGCCGAAGAACGTGGTCGAGGTCTCGTGACCGCCTCCGCCGGAAATCACGCCCAGGCGGTGGCCTACCATGCTGGCCGGATTGGAGTGAAGGCTCAGATCTGGATGCCGCTCACCACCCCTCTGGCAAAAGTGTCAGCGACGCGCAAGCATGGCGCCGAAGTCGTGCTGCACGGTACCAGTTTCGATGAGGCCTACACGGCAGCGCGCGCACGCTGTTGCCAGGAGCGACGAACGTTCATTCATCCCTTCGACGACGAGCACGTCATTGCCGGTCAAGGCACGCTGGGGCCGGAATTACTCGAACAACTGCCGCAGCTTGAGGCCGCGATCGTGCCGGTCGGGGGTGGTGGTCTCATCGCCGGCGTAGCGGTGGCGCTAAAGGAATTGCGGCCACACATACGTTTGATCGGGGTTCAAACCTCTTCGCTTCCGTCGATGTCCGCCGCGCTTCGGGAAAAGGTTCCCGTACTTCTTCCTTCCGCTTCGACCATTGCGGACGGCATCGCCGTGCGCTCGGTGGGCGAGAAGACGCTGCCTCTGGTGCGAAAGTATGTGGACGATCTGGTGCTGGTGGATGAAGAGGAAATCGCAAACTCGATTCTGTTCCTGCTCGAACGGGAAAAGACAGTTGCAGAAGGCGCAGGGGCCGTGAGCGTTGCCGCGCTGCTTCACGCCAAGATCGATCTCAAGGGTCAAACTGCCGTTGTCCTGGTGTCGGGCGGCAACGTAGATGTCACGCTACTAGCGAGGATCATCGAACGGGGTTTGGTAAAGGACGGCAGGCTGGTCCGCTTGCGGATTCACCTTCCCGATCATCCGGGCGCCCTCAATCGCCTCACCGGTGTGATCGCCACCAAGCTGGTGAACATCGTCGAGACCAGTTACGAGCGAGCTCACTATGGAGTAGGGCTCGGCGACACGGCGATTGACCTTACCATGGAAACGAGAGGTCCGGACCACTATGGAGAGTTGGCCTCGGCGCTGACCAAGTCTGGTTACGACTTCGAACGAGTTATTTAGTGGTGCCGTCCAACGCGGACAGTCGCGGTGTAAAAGGCAAACCAGGGAGAGATAGTTCATGATCATCAACATGCGTGAGCGGGCCACCGATGCAGAGATCCAACACGTGATTGACCGGGTGAAAGAAGCAGGATACCAGGCGCACGTGACGCGTGGAGCAGAACGCACGATCGTGGCCGCAGTCGGCAGTGGCGGGCGCCGGCACGAGTTGGAGGCGCTGGCGGCCGCGCCCGGTGTGGACGGCGTGGTCGCGATTGCGCAGCCCTTCAAGCTGGTAAGCCGCCAGGTGAAACCGCATCGCAGCGTGGTTGACGTTGGTGGCGTGCTGATCGGAGACGGAAGCTTCGTTGTGATTGCGGGCCCGTGTTCGGTCGAATCGCGCGAGCAACTGTTTTCCACCGCGCGGGCGGTGAAGGCCGGCGGTGCTCGATTGCTGCGCGGCGGCGCTTACAAGCCACGCACGTCCCCTTACGAATTTCAGGGTCTCGGGGTGGAAGCTCTCCGGTTGCTGAGTGAAGCACGACAGGAAACTGGTCTCCCGGTAGTGACCGAAGTCATGAGCACGGAAGATGTGGATGTCATTTGCGAACATGCTGATCTCTTGCAAGTGGGAGCACGCAACATGCAAAACTTCGCGCTGCTGCGGCGCCTGGCCAAGGTAAACAAGCCCGTGCTCTTGAAGCGCGGCCCTTCCGCTAGCGTCAAGGAGTGGCTGCTCGCGGCCGAGTACCTGGTAGCGGGTGGCAACCCGAACGTAGTGCTCTGCGAACGCGGCATCAAAACGTTTGAAACGGAAACTCGAAACACTCTCGATCTGGCGTCGCTTGCACTGGCCCGGGAGTTGACTCATCTGCCGGTGATCGCCGACCCGTCGCACGGAACCGGGCGACCCAGCCTGATTGCTCCCATGTCGCGCGCAGCCGCGGCCCTCGGCGCCGATGGGCTTATGGTTGAAGTGCATCCCTGTCCCGAGCGGGCTCTGTCGGATGGCCCTCAGTCGCTGGACCTTCCCGGCTTCGCTCGACTGATGCAGAGTTTGGCGGAGCCGTTGCGAGCTGTGGACGCGAGCTAATCTGGTTTTCGCGATCCCAGCGCCTTCCCATATTGGAACGGGTTCACTGTTTAGATCTGAGTTACCCCCCCTCCCCCTATTTTTTGCAAAATCTAGAAAACAAATGATTTATTTTATCACTATGTGCTAGATCTTTGAGTTTAAAGGAGTTACACGCAAAATCTAGACAACATGGGGGTTAGTAACCGCACGTCGAGCCCGAAGTCCCATCCTGGGCCAATCGGCACCCCTCGCGCCTTTACGAGGCCCCGTCGATTTCTTGCCTTCCACCCTGCCTGGGCCATGGATTGAATTCTTGTGGTGCTCGGCGGCTGAACCCGATCGGCTGGGGCCAGTCTGCGCCCTTGCCTTGGTTAGATTGTCAGAGATCTTTCTTTATCCCATAGATAATATCGTAGCATGTAGATTATCTCCTCAAGCGGAAATAGTCAACCCGCAAAAAACGGCAGAATAAATCAAACAGTTGAGTCCTATCACCAGCCATTTACTATTGTGATTCTCTATTGACGCACAGCGCCCGGCTGCGCAAGGATGACGAATGGAGGCGGGCGGAATGCTTACCCAAGAGAAACGTGTGCGGCTAGGCGAACTAAAAAGCCGGATTGATTTGACCGTAGAAGAGGAACAAGAAATGCAGAATTTGATGCAGCAGGTACGCGGGAATGCAGATTTTTATGCTGACTACCGAAACCACATCTTAGCCGCGAACACTGCTTCTGCTAAGAAAAGGCTGCCTATCAATTTTACGTCACATGACCCAGCGCCTTTTATCGGTATGGTCGAAACTATAAAGCGCGAAGGATTCACCGTTCAAGAATGTCATTAGCAATTTGGGAGGTTCTGTGCAAGTACCAACCGTTGAGATATGCAATGCAAAGTGGGTTCGCAACTCCATGAAAGGCTATCTGGAGGGATTGAAGGACCTGAACTGGATTGCCGGTATTATCATTGGCGGCGGCGACGTGGCCGGTGCGAAAGAAGTGCTCCTTAGCCTACGGAACTACAGTGACCCTGAGCGGTATCAGGAACTTTCCGATTGGTTTCTTAGTCAAGCGTGACCAGCGCAAGCCAGTTTCACAGATAGGCCGTAGCCTATGGTTGAGAAAAAGACGACCCTAGCACGCTGCCTGGTGTGTAAGCGCCGCACGCAACACGATATTCTTCACAAAGCCTCGCGAACGGCGGATTATGAGGAAGGGGGAATAATCTGTTGGGACGCCTACGAAGTGATTCAGTGCCGAGGATGTGAGGATATTTCGTTCAAACATGTCTCAACAAATACCGAAGAAACCGACGAGCACGGCAACCTGGTTCCCACGACGAAGTTGTATCCGAGCCGCGAAACTCGCGAGCCAATAAACGACTATTACTACTTTCCTGCAAAAGTTCTTCGCGTATACAAGGAGACGCTGACAGCAATCAGCAACAAAGCTCCCATCCTTGCTGCCGTGGGGCTTCGCGCGGTTGTCGAAGGAATCTGCGAAGACAAGAAATGTAAGGGCAGAAACCTCGAGACGAAAATCAACGAACTCGTGCAAAAGGGCGCGCTGTCCAATGACCAAGCAGATTTTTTGCATTTGCAAAGATTCATGGGAAACGATGCGGCACATGAAATTGAGCCCCCGGCCGGAGGTGAACTTGAAGCGGCACTGACTATTATCGAAAACCTGCTGACAACTCTCTATGTATTGCCGAAAACGGCAGACGAGATGAAGCGAAGTAGAAAACATCTAAAAAAGATGAAGGCACGGTTGGCAAAAACGAAGTTGCCTTAGTTGGCCCCGCGAAATCCCATAAACGCTTCATTCCTGCGGAGCAGGGCTCCATTTTTTCGCAAAAAGCATTAAGATGCTAGGCCTACCCTGAGGGGGTCCATGGAAGGTTCTGTCACACCGCGAAAATTGGCTGGCCGCTACGAAGTTCGGGAGGTGCTCGGACAGGGCGGCATGGGCTTGGTCTACCGGGCCTATGACACCGTCATTCGCCGCGAAGTCGCGGTCAAGACCATTCTCGATATTCCCGATCCCGCGTCGCTGCAGTTGTTCTACAAGGAATGCGATGTGCTCGCCTCCATGAGCCATCCCAACATTATTGAGATCTTCGATATCGGGGAGTTTGAGGAAGAAGGCAAGAAAAAACCTTACTTCGTCATGCCCCTTCTGCCCGGCACAACACTTGAAGCATTCATTCGAAAGGCCAGTCACCGCCTGACGGTGGAACGCACGGTGGGGATTATTTCCCAGACGTGCCGCGGCCTGCAGGCGGCGCATGAGCGAGGCCTGGTACATCGCGATCTGAAGCCGAGCAACATTTTCGTGATGGAAGACGATTCGGTCAAGATCATCGATTTCGGTGTGGCCCACATGACCGACACGCATTCCACCCGGGCGCAGAAGGGGACATTGCTCTACATGTCTCCCGAGCAGATTGAGATGAAGCCCCTTTCGGCGCTCTCCGACATTTTTTCTTTGAGTGTTGTCGCCTACGAAGCCCTGACGGGGCGGCATCCATTCCAGCGCGCCCGGGCCGACGAGATCGTCGATGCTATTCGCCGCCAGATTCCGCCTCCGGTTTCCGACATCAACCCGGCGGTGAGTCAATCGATCAGCCGGGTGGTGCACAAAGGCATGGCGAAGCAGCCATGGCACCGTTTTTCCAGCGCGCGCGAGTTTAGCGATTCCCTCAACAAAGCGCTGCGCAACGAACCCATTGAATTCTTCGATTCATCGCGCCTCCGGCCTCGGCTGGAGCGTGCCACCAAGGCCTTGGAGACAGGAGATTTCCAATTCGCCGGAGAAATTCTGGGAGAATTAGAAGCCGAAGGTCACCTCGACACGTCGATCGATTCTCTGCGGCAGCAACTGGACACGACCGTCCGGAGAAGGACTATCACGCAGTTGCTGGATGCAGCCAAGGCCCGCTTTGACGAAGAAGAAGACCCGCTGGCGCTGCAGAAGATTCAGGAAGTCCTGGAGATGGAGCCGGACAATGTTTCAGCGCTGTCCTTAAAGAGCAAGATCGAAAGCCGGCGCAGCGAAAAGCAGATTGAAAACTGGTATCGCCTGGCCCGCCAGCACACCGATAATCACGCCTATCCTCACGCCCGCGAAGCCTTGCAGAATGTCCTGCAGCTTCGGCCGAAGGAGGCCCGCGCTCTGCAACTGATTGCCGAAGTCGACCGCCAGGAACAGGAATACAACAAGCTGCGCCAGGAGAAGGCGCAAATCCATCGCGCCGCCCTCGATGCCTGGCAAAAAGGGGACGTCAGCAGCGCCCTGAGCAAGCTGGCCGTGGTTCTGGAGCTCGACCGGCGGGCTCCCGATATTTCCAGCCCCGAGGGTAGCGCCACCTATCAGGGTTTTTACAACGAGGTGCGCTCCGAGCACGATGCCATGAACACGGCTTACGCGGAGGCGCGCAAGCAACTGGCGGAACATAATTTCAGCAAGGCGCTTGCGGCCTGTGAAACGTATCTTGCCAAGTATCCGGCCAACGCGATTTTTCAGGCGCTCAAGTATGACATTGAAGAACAGCAGAGGCAGGAATTGTCTTCCTTTGTGGCGTCAGTCGATCGTCAAGTGGAAGCCGAAGCCGATCTTGATAAACGCGTCAACATTCTCCAGGAGGCGCTTCATCTTCATCCCGATGAAACCCACTTCCAGCGCGCCTTGCGGCTGGTAAAAGACAAACGCGATCTGGTGAACTCCATCGTCGCCCGCGCGCATCATCGCGAGGAGGAGGGTGCGTTCGGCGATGCCCTTAATGACTGGGAAATCCTGCGCACCATTTACAGCCAGTATCCCGGCTTGAAATTTGAAGTCGAACGGCTGCAGAAACGGCGCGAGCAGCAATCCCGCATCGAAGCGAAAACCCGGCTGGTCGAGCAGATCGATGCCTGCCTGCATTCCAGTGATTACGGACGCGCACTCGGTCTTCTGGAGCAAGGCGCAGCCGAATTCCCCAATGATGTGGAACTGGCGGAGCTTGGAAAGTTGGCCAATGACGGAGTGCAACGCGCCACGGAAGCGCACCGCCTGATGACCGAAGGCCAGGAACTGTGCGCGCAAAACCGTTTTGCCGATGGAATCAAGAGGTTGAAAGAAGCTTACGAACTGGACGAACACAATTCGCTGACTCGGGCCGTGTTCTCCAATGCTTTGGTGGAGCAGGCGCGCCTGGTAGCCGAGAGCGATTGGCAAGAAGCAGATCGGCTGGCGCAACAAGCGTTCGACCTGAATCCGAGCCATCCACTTTCCAAGACCGTCCGCACCCTGATTCTGGACCAGAAGCGGGAACAGATCGTGGGCGAATGCCTTTCGCAGGCGCGCAAGCTGCAGGCCTCCGGCGATCTGCCTGCCGCCTTGTCTCGCGTTGAAGAGGCGCTGGCGGCATATCCGCGGGAGTTTCGGCTGACTCAGATTCAGGAGACTGTGCAACGCGAGCTTCAGTCCCAACGACGCCAAACGCGCCGTCGCGACTTGGAGGAGTTGCGAAGGATGGAACGCGAAGCCGAGACCATCACCGATCCCGCCGTGAAGCAAGTCTTCGGAGAACGCGTCCGATTGCTCGCAGACAAATATTTGGAGGACGAGGAAGCTTTAGCGGTGGCGAACGGCCTGCTCGGACGGCTGAATATGGCCACGGTCCAAGGAAAAACTCCAAGTAAAATTGGTGAACAAGAAAAAGCCAGCAACCAACAAATTCGCCAAGCAACCCCGATTCCTTCTTCCGTGGGAGACGGAGCCACCGCGTCGATCTATTCTCCAGCGACCATCGATGTCCCGCCTCCGTCGCCTGAGAAAGCAGGCTCTGCTGTGCGTCCTCAGGAAGCCGTCGCAGCTGCTGCCTCGCCACCAGCGTCTTCGCCACCTCAACTTAAACCTACGGCCACACGAGTGTCTCCTGCGACGAGTCCGAGCCGGCCCAAGAGTTCCTTACAACTCCGGCACGGATTGATCGCGGCCGCTGTCGCCGCCGTGTTGTTGACAGCAGTTTTTCTCGTAAGACACAGGCATTCGGCGACCCCGGTGGCCACCGTCGCACACTTCACTGTACACACCACGCCTCCCGGAGCAACCATTCGGATCAACCACGAGGTTCGCGGCACCTCCGATCTGCAGCTTGATTTGCCTCCGGGAAGCTATGAAATCGAGGCGCGATTAGACGGCTACGAATCCAAGACCAGTTCACTCGAGGCCAAAGCGGGCCCCCCCGCCTCGATCGATCTGACTCTCGAACCGGCTCTGCCGATGGTGAAACTATCTTCTGACACCGGCACCGGCAAAGTCTCCTTTGACGGCCAACCCGCCGTGGAACTCGAAAGTGCACAGTGGACACTCGACAAGCTAACCCCAGGCGAACACAAGTTGAAGTTTGACAGCACACAAGGAAACGCATCCTTTAGTTTTTCAAGCGACGCGGGCGCTCCCCCGGCGGTCAAGGGACCGATCGTTGCCAAAGGTGTCCTGGCCGTTGTAGTCAGCAATCTCGGTAGCCGGGTGCATGTGTACTCGAGTGATCCCGCAGCTAAACTCAGCCTCGACGGCCAAGCTGCGGCCGCCATGGGAAAAGATGGATGGGAGCTCCCGCAAGTCTCGCTCGCCACCCATGAACTCGCTCTGACTCACGGGCAGGATCAATACAAATTAGATATTGACGTTGCGGCCACGCCAACCTTGGCGACTTTTCTAGAGTCGGGCCAAAACATCGGCACTCTGGTAATCGTGACCGGCGAAGACAAGGTTCGAGTCTCTCTCAATGGCCAACCCCAGAAGGCAACCACACAAAACGGCCAACTGCGGATTCCAAATCTCGAGCCAAAAGATTACTTAGTTAGCGTCAGCAAGGCAGGCTTTCAGGACGTTGCGCCACAGCAGGTCCGGGTCCGCAAAGGCGAGCAGGCCAAGCTATCGTTCACTCTGCAGCCGGTCCCACATCTTGCTTCGCTCTCCATCCAGGGCGGAACTCCAGGGGCGCAAGTCCTGATCGACCAGGCCCCCGTGGGATTGGTGCAACCGGACGGAACGTTCAATCTTTCGACCATCAATCCCGGCGACCACGTCGTCGAACTGCGCAAGGATCGCTTTCTTTCCAAGCGCATTCAGAAACACTTCGTCGCTGGACCAAACGTTGCGCTGGCCGGCGCCGACGCAGCCTTACTGGCAAGCACGGGCGACTTGCGAATCACCTTTTCTCCCCCAGAAGCCGCGGTGAATCTTGCCAAAGCCGGAGAACCGCCGGTCAAGGTAACCAGTGGCGCCCCGTTAAGTTTGCCGCCAGGCACCTACACCGTCACCGCTCGGGTAGCTGACAATCTCACTCGCACGTCCACGGTTGAAGTCGTGGCCGGCCAATCGAAGAGTCTCGATTTGTCTCTGGCTCCCAGTGGCATGTCCAAGTGGAACGACCCCGCTGGTTGGAAGCCTGACAAGAACGGCTTTGTCCACAAAGGCGGAGACTTCGTGCTGTACGGTGTTTCCCCAACATCCGGAACCTTCGCTTTTTCCGTGATGCTGCAGAAAGGTCATCGGCTGCAGTGGGTCGTGAACTATCTTGACCCTAACAACTACGTTCTGTTTCAGATGGACGAAAACAATTTCTATCGCACCGTGGTACACAACGGGCAGAAGTCGGACGAATACAAGGCTCCCCACAAGAGCGAAAAGAAGAGTTTTCGTTTTATGCAGATTCGCGTGACGCCCAGCGAAATCGTTCACCAGGTGAAAGAGGGCGACGCCTGGGTGATTCTCGACAAGTGGACCGTCCCTGGAACCAATCTGGCCGCAGGAAAGTTCGGCTTCTATATTCCCGGCAACGACCAGGTCGCGCTCGCCAGCTTCAGCCACTACGCCGACTTGAACGCCCAGCACTAGGGAAAGCAAGTGTGGAGACGCTAGACTCGCCGTCACATGCTCACGTAGGCCCGGACGCCTCGTCCGGGCGGCCGAGCGCAAGCTCGGCAGGATCGGAAGCAGTGTGACTTCGCATCGCGCAATATGTCTTTGTCATTTCTTTGTGTTTTCCCACTGCCGTCTGTTTCACCATACTGCCAAATTCACCCTCCCACCGCAGCCACGGCCCCGTTCGCTGCCGGATTCTGCGGCCAGCACAGTCCTTCCGTTATACTAATCAAGTATGCCGATACTGGAGAATATTGCGGCCATCGCCAAGGGCATGAGCATTACCTTCATGGAGATGTTCCAGCCCACACAGGTGGAGAACTATCCCGATGGGCCGGGGCCGCTGCGCGGCGCCAAGTTCCAGGAGCGTTTTCGGGGTGTGCACGTTTTGCAGCGCGATGAGAACGGATTGGAAAAATGTGTAGCCTGTTTCCTGTGCGCAGCCGCCTGCCCCTCGAACTGCATTTATATCGAGGCCGCCGAGAATACCGCGGAGAAGCGGGTGAGCGGAGCAGAGCGCTACGCCAAGGTTTACAACATCGACTACAATCGATGTATTTTCTGCGGATACTGCGTCGAGGCTTGCCCTACGGATGCGATCACCCACGGGCACGGCTTCGAAATTGCGAGCTTTAACGCCAGCAACCTGGTCTACCGCAAAGAGCAGATGCTGGCTCCCCGGCCGGCACACATGGGAGCAAACGCGATCTTCAATCGAGCTGAGGTGGCCGGTGGCGCGCCGCCAGAGCCGGTACCAGGGAGCTAAGTTTTTCACTTTTGAAGGATGGAAGACGCCGGTCCCCCAACCGAGGACCGGCGTTTGCATATGGGCACGGTCGTTGGTCGTTAGCCAAAGGCTTGGCGGGTAGGCGCGCTGGCTAGGTCCGTTTGGATTTCAAAACCGGGTTTGACCAAAGACCGACGACTGACGACCAACGACAAAAAATAATGTCCGATTTCCTCCAAACCGTTCGCGAGCGCGTCGTCATCTACGACGGCGCCATGGGTACCAATATCCAGAAGCGCAATCCTACCCTGGACGATTACTGGGGCAAAGAAAATTGCAGCGAAGTGCTGGTATTGAGCCGGCCCGACATTATTCGTGACATTCACGCTGACTTCTTTAACGTCGGTTGCGACGTGGTAGAGACCGATACCTTCGGCGGCACCGGCATCGTTCTGGGCGAATTCGGCCTGGCGGACCGGGTTGCAGAGATAAATCTCGCAGCCGTCAAGATCGCCAGGGAAGTAGCCCAACAATTTTCAACGAAAAGCAGGCCGCGATTCGTTGCCGGATCGATTGGGCCCACCACCAAGCTACCGTCCCTCGGCCACATCAAGTTCGATGACATGGTCGCGAGCTATGTCGAACAGACTCTCGCCTTAATCGAAGGTGGAGTAGATGTTCTGTTGATCGAGACCGCTCAGGATCTTGGCCAGGCCAAAGCGGCGGTGGTAGCCGTCTTTGAGGCCATGCAGAAGGCCGGGAAGCGTCTGCCAGTTACCGTGCAGGTTACGTTGCAAGAGAGCGGCACCATGCTGCTCGGCACGGAAATCGGAGCCGCGCTGACTGCGCTGGAACCGTTCGATGTCGACATCATCGGCCTCAACTGCGCGACCGGCCCGGTCGAAATGAACGATGCCGTGCGCTTCCTGGGCGCCAATTCGACCAAGCATGTTTCGGTATTGCCCAATGCCGGGCTGCCGCAAAACGAAGGCGGGCACGCTGTCTACAAGCTGACGCCGGCGGATCTGGCGCAATATCACAAGCATTTTGTTCAAGACTACGGCGTGCGCATTGTGGGCGGCTGCTGCGGCACCACGCCCGAACATCTGAAAGCCGTGGTGGACGCGGTTTCCGGCGTCGAACCGGCCAAGCGCGACGTGAAGCCGATCGCGGCCGCATCCAGTGCGTACACATCGGTTCCTCTCGATCTCGATCCCAAGCCGCTCGTCGTAGCCGAGGAAATGAATACCACCACGCGGGTTGAGCACTTCCGCAACTTGGTGCGCGGCAAAAAGTACGACGACATTCTGGCATTGGCCAAGAAGTTGGTGAACGAAGGCTCGCACATGCTCGATCTGTGCTGCGCCATCGTCGGCGAAAGTGAGAAGGGTTACATCACTGCGATTCTGGAAAAAGTCGCGACTCGCGTGCCCGCGCCTATTCTCGTCGATTCGACCGAGGCCGATGTCGTCGAAGAAGCCCTTAAGCGTATTCCGGGGAAGGCCATCATCAACTCCATCAATCTGGAGGATGGCGAAAAGCGCACTTCCAAAGTGTTGCCCATGGCCAAGCGCTACGGCGCCGCGGTGATCGCGCTCACCATCGACGAAGATGGCATGGCGCTGACTGCCGAGAAAAAGACCGCGATTGCCAAGCGCATTTACGAACTCGCGACAACGAAGTACGGCATTCGTCCCGTGGACATTATTTTCGACGCGCTCACCCTCCCGATTTCGACCGGACAGGAAGAATATCGCTCGGCGGGAATCGAGACCCTGAACGCGATCAAGCGAATCAAGCAAGAACTGCCCGACGTAAAAACAATTCTCGGGGTCAGCAACATTTCGTTTGGGCTGGATGCGTATCCGCGGCGCGTTCTGAATTCAGTTTTCATGCACGAAGCGGTCGACTATGGCCTGGATATGGCCATTGTTAACTACACCAAAATCTATCCTTTATACAAGATTCCTCATGAAGAAGCTGAACTCGCGCGCAAGCTGATTTACCAGGACCGGTCGGACGGCGATCCGCTGCAAAAATACATGCAGCATTTTGCCGGAACCAAGGGCAAGGTGCAGGGATCCACGACGGCGCATGTGGAGACACTCTCGGTCGACGACAAGTTGAAGTTCGCCATCATCAACGGCGAAAAAGCCGTGGGCGACGGGGCGCATAAGAAAACTCTGGAAGAGCTTCTCGAAGACGCGCTCCACGACTACACGCCGCTGGAATTGATCAACACCGTGCTACTGGACGGAATGAGAACGGTCGGCGAATTGTTCGGCGCGCGCAAGATGCAGTTGCCCTCGGTGCTCGATTCGGCGGGAGTGATGAAGCAGGCCGTCGCCTATCTCGAGCCCAAGATGGAGAAGAAGACGGGCTCGCAGCAGAAGGGCACCATCGTGCTCGCAACCGTGAAGGGAGATGTGCACGATATCGGAAAGAATTTGGTCGACATTATTCTCACCAACAATGGTTTTAAAGTTGTCAATCTCGGCATCAAGCAACCGGGCGATACGATTATCAAATCGGCGCAGGACCATAAGGCGGACGCCATCGGGCTCAGCGGACTGCTGGTGAAATCCACGCTGGAGATGAAGTACGTCATCCAGGATCTCGAACGGCAGAAGCTGGAGTTTCCAGTAATCTGCGGCGGCGCGGCCCTCACCAGAAAATACGTAGAGGATGACCTGCGCCGGGAGTATTCGAACGCCGTGTTCTATGCCGATGACGCTTTTGCGGGCTTGCACATCATGGAAGACCTGGCCACAGCGAACGGCAAGAAGCAGGCCCGGCTGCAAGAGGGACGCACAGTGAAGGAGTACGCGAAAGCGGCTGCCGTTGACGAGGAGACCGGCCCGGTTTTCGCCGAGAGAAGCGCGGTAGTGAGTGATGCTCCGCGTATTCCCACGCCTCCGTTTTGGGGTGTCCGGGTGCGCAAGGATTTCGATCTGCGCGAAGTGTTTCAGTACATCAACGATACCGCGCTGTTCAAGAATCAGTGGCAATTGAAGACGGCGTCGCAGGAAGATTATGTGCGCCTGGTGGAACAGAAGTTTCGCCCCATCAAAATGCAATTGCAGGAAGAGATTATTGCCAGCGGGATTTTTGAGCCCAAGGTCGTGTATGGATATTTTCCCGCGCAGGCTGATGGAAATGACGTGATCGTCTATGAGGAAACGCTGTCTGGGGCGCCCGCGCCACATGAGTTGCTGCGGTTTACATTTCCTCGCCAGCGCGAGGGGCGGAAGCTTTGCATTTCCGATTTCTTTGCTCCCAAAAGCTCCGGCAAGATGGATGTGATCGGGCTGTCTTTAGTCACTATCGGATCGAAGGCTTCGCAGGAAACGCAGCGGCTATTTGAAGGCGGCGAGTACACGCGCTACCTCTACCTGCACGGGCTCAGCGTCGAGACCGCAGAGGCGCTGGCGGAATATCTGCACAAAAAGATGCGCGAGGAACTGGGCATTGCGGGTGAAGACTCGCCTCACATCCGCGACTTGTTCCATCAGAAGTATCAGGGGTCGCGCTATTCATTCGGCTACCCGGCCTGTCCCAACCTGGAAGATCAAACCAAGCTGTTCGCGTTGCTGCATCCGGAGGAGAATGTGGGCGTGAAACTGACCACCGGATTTTTGCTGGAGCCGGAGCAGTCAACCTCGGCGATCGTGGTGCATCATCCCCAGGCGAAGTATTTCGTGGTATAGGAAAGTTCAAATCTTTCGCCACGGATCAGCGCGGATTAACGCCGTTCAAGAATGAATCCAAGTCCCGTCGTTTAGGGAAGGAAACGATTGAAAAACATACTCCTCCGCATTGTTGGCGCTGTGGTTTTATTGGCGCTGGTCACGTATGTTGGGGACTATCTCTCGGTCCGCTACAAGATTCCGCATGGCCGCGACCCGTTTTCTGCCGTGACCGTCCAGCCCTACTATGCCATCCACGAAAAGAATGGCAAAACCGAGTACGATTTCGCCCAGCCGGAAAATCAGGTGTGCGTTCGCTCCCTGTTTCCCCACTTTGGCTACCTTCCATGCTGGTATGTAAAGCGCCATACGGACAAACGCATCGACATATAGGCTCCAAGTTCTCTTTTTTCTCTCCCGACGGTTTTCCCAGGTGGTACCATCTACTGTTTTGAAAAGTTACGAACACTGGAACAGCCTATGACCGGAGCCCGCGCAGTTGCATCTCCCCACGTTGTCTGTATCGAGGACTTTCGGCCGCTAGCCCGCCGCCGAATTCCGAAGGCGGTTTTCGACTACCTCGACGGCGGCGCCGAAGGCGAAGTCACGCTGCGCGAGAACTGCCGCGCATTTCAGGACATCACCTTCCGCCCGCGTCACGCAGTCGCGCTCGCGAGTTGTGCCATGGGCACGCGCGTCTTGGGATTTGATCTCGCGCTTCCGTTCTTGCTTGCTCCCGTCGGATACAGCCGTCTCATGCATCCCGGCGGCGAGGTCGCAGCCGCGCGCGCAGCGGGCGCCGCCGGTACGGCTTATATTCTCTCCACCATTTCCGGCCACAAGCTGGAAAATGTGAAGGCAGGTTCCACTGGCCCGGTTTTCTACCAGCTTTATCTGATGGGCGGCCGCGGCGCTGCCGAGGCTGCAATCGAAAGGGCGCGGGTTGCAGGATTCTCCGCCTTGGTGGTCACCATCGATACCGCCGTCTCCGGAATTCGCGAACGCGATTATCGCAATGGCATGAAAGAACTCATCAGCGGCACCGTGTTCGAAAAAATTCCCTACATCCCGGAATTACTAAAGCATCCCGGATGGCTGATGGACTATCTGCGCGATGGCGGCTTGCCCGGCCTGCCCAACGTCATTATTCCAGGGAAGGGTCAGATGCCGCTCGTCGATATCAACGCAGCCTTAGCGGCCGCAGCGGTCATGTGGACGGACTTGCGTTGGATTCGCGAGCACTGGAAAGGTCCAATTGTGGTTAAGGGCGTCCTTACCGCCGACGATGCGCGTCGCGCGGTCGACGAAGGTGCCGCAGCCATTTCGGTTTCGAATCACGGCGGCCGCCGAGCTCGATGGTCTGCCAGCCTCGGTGCGAGCCTTGCCCGAAGTGGTGAAGGCGGTGAACGGCCAGATCGAGGTGTTGATGGACGGAGGTGTTCGCCGCGGCACCGACGTTGTCAAAGCCATCTGCCTGGGTGCACGCGCGGTTCTGTGTGGACGCGCCTATGCGTATGGCCTCGCAGCGGCCGGGGAAGCCGGAGTAACGCGTGCCATCGAAATCCTGCGAACTGATCTCGAGCGCACCCTCCGGCTGCTCGGTTGCCCCTCCGTCTCGGCTCTGGACCGTTCATACGTGAACGTTCCCAGCGCCTGGGAGCAGGCATCCTAAAGCATTTGACGATGGAGGACGGGCGTCTCGCGAGCCTGCCCTGAGCGAAGTCGAAGGGTCCGCGTCCGTCATCAACCAGCTATCTATTCATCTAAAGCGCCGTGCACACCGCCTTGACTTCGGTGTACTGCTCCAACACTTCGTGTCCCATTTCTCGTCCCCAGCCGGACTGCTTGTATCCGCCGAAGGGCAGGGCAGCATCGAAAATGTTGTAGCAGTTAATCCACACCGTACCAGCGCGGAGTTGCGAAGCCAGACGATGCGCCTTCTGAATGTCGCGCGTCCAGATTCCCGCGGCCAACCCGTACTCCGTATTATTGGCTTGCTTAACCAGTTCAGCGGGATCGCGGAAAGGAATCGCCGTGACCACCGGCCCGAAAATCTCTTCCCGCACAACCTTCATCTTCTCGTTAGTGTTCACCAGAACCGTAGGCTTGACGAAGTAACCTTTATCGCCGTGCCGGCTTCCTCCGACAACCGCTTTGGCGCCTTCGGAGAATCCCGACTCCAGATATCCGCAGACCCGATTCAGTTGCTCAGCAGAAACCAGCGGGCCCATATCAGTGGAGTCGTCCAGACCCGATCCCATGTTGATCTTCTTCGCATGCTCGGCCACGCCGTCCACCACTTTGTCAAAAATACTGTTCTCGACGTAAAGACGCGAACCCGCGCAGCAGCACTGCCCGTGATTGAAAAAGATGGCGCTGGCGGCCCCAGCAATCGCCGTATCAAGATCCACGTCAGCGAAAACCACATTCGGAGACTTGCCACCCAATTCAAGCGAGACTTTCTTCAGATTACCCGCAGCCGCCTGCAAAATGAGTTTGCCAACTTCCGTTGAACCGGTGAATGCAACCTTGTCCACGTCCGGATGGGCCGCCAGCGCCGCTCCCGCAGTTTCGCCGAAGCCCGGGACAATGTTGACCACGCCATCGGGAAATCCAGCTTCCTGAAACAGTTCACCCAAACGCAAAGCCGTAAGCGGCGTCTGCTCCGCCGGTTTAAGCACAACCGTATTTCCCGTAGCCAGCGCCGGCCCCAACTTCCAAGCCGCCATCAGCAAGGGAAAATTCCACGGAATAATCTGCCCAACAACTCCGACGGGCTCCCGCAGCGTGTAGGCCAAAAATTTAACCCCAGGCGCATACGGCACCGAAATCGGTATAGTATTTCCCTCAATCTTGGTAGCCCATCCAGCCATGTATCTAAAGAGGTCCACGGCGAGAGGTACGTCGGCTACGCGGGCTACTTTTAAAGGCTTCCCATTGTCGAGCGATTCCAGTTCAGCGAATTCCTCCAGGTTTTCTTCGAGCAGGTCCGCCAGCTTCCAAATCAAACGGCCGCGCTCGGAGGCGGTAAGCTGCGACCAGCGGCCGGTCTCGAAGGCGCTACGAGCGGCTTTAACCGCGCGGTCGATGTCCTCGCGATCCCCTTCGGCCACATAAGCAAGAACTTCGCCGGTTGCCGGGTTATACGTGGCAAATGTTTTGCCCGATGCCGCTTCTACCCACTTCCCGTTAATCAGTATTCTGTGCGTTCTAGAAATAAAGCTGCTCACTTTGTCGTCCGGTGGAGAGATCTTCAGAGCTGTTGCCATATTTTCCTCCTGGCGTGCGGATGTTAAGTCGCAGAGCAATTCGCGGCAGTTGAAAATTGTAGCGCATTTCCCCGGACATTGCGTGCGAGAACTAGAATTTCGACCTGGTGGAACGCTGGCTCTACTAGCGCCGGCATCTTGCCGGCTGTCCCGAGGGCATCCTACCCTCGGAGCGTTCGGCCTTTTTTCGCAGGAATTCCGGCACCACTTCTTTTACGTCGCGGTGCTGGCCGTCGACGGCATAGTTGAGTTGCCGCATATCGTCATCAGAGATTTTTCCGCCCAGTTCATCCAGAGCTTGCTTCACCTCGGGATGACGGGCGAGCGTTTCTTGCCGCATGATCGGCACCGCTTCATAGGGCGGGAAATAATGTTTGTCGTCTTCGAGGACGAACAGGTCCAGGGCGGGGATCAGCCCGTCTGTAGTATTGCCGGCAATCAGGTCCACTTGTCTGTCTTTCAGCGCGCGGGTTAGGAGGCCCAGATCCATGATTCGAGGCCAGTCCGAAAAATGCAGGCCATAGGTGGCCGCCAGTCCTTTATAGCCATCGGGGCGCTCCATGAATTCGTAGCCGAATCCGGCGCGCCACTGGGGAGCATAGGCTGCGGCTTGCGAGATGGTCTTTAGGCCAAGTCGGCGCGCGTCGTCACCGCGAATTTCAATCGCGAAGGTATCGTTGAAGCCAAACGGCGCACCCACAGCCAGATTGAAGCGCTTCTCATATTCGGCCTTGACTTGCTCGTAAACTTTTTCGCGATCGGGATCGGGCTTTTCTTTTAGGACTGCGGTGAGAGCGGTCCCTGTGTATTCGGGATAGATATCAATGCGGCCTCCGAGTATAGCTTGTTGGCAGATGTAGGTCCCGGCCAGATAGAAGCGCCGTTCGACAGGAAGATGGGTTTTCCTCTCGATTTGTTGAGCGATGATTTCTCCCAGCACAAGTTGTT
Source organism: uncultured Acidobacteriota bacterium (assembly GCA_963696635.1). Taxonomy (GTDB): domain Bacteria; phylum Acidobacteriota; class Terriglobia; order Terriglobales; family Acidobacteriaceae; genus JABDBE01. Next base: position 1,803,086 of record CAVOKX010000006.1, on the reverse strand, counting down.
CGGTGAAGTTCTTAGATCCGACCACGATGCGATTCTCGCGCGGCGGTCCGCATCCGCCGAGGAGAGTAGCGATGACGAGCAGCGTGGTGATTTGTCGGATCATGGTTTGTCGGGTCACAGTTACGTTCGCAAAAGCCATTGTCATTCTGAGCGGAGCGAGGAATCCATGTATTTCTTAGGCCAGGAATGCAGAAATCCTTCGCTTCGCCCAGGACGACCGGACTAGCCGGGGCTGAGCCGTTTCTCCAGCCAACCCAGGCTGAGATCGGCCAGCAATGCCATGGCGGCGGCGGGGATGGCGCCAGCCAGAATAACCTGGTTATTGACCATAGCGAGCCCGCGAAAAATATATTCTCCGAGTCCACCCGCGCCGATGGCGGCGGCAATGGTTGCCAGCCCGACGGAAATTACGGTCGCGACCCGAACGCCCGCGATGATCACTCCCAGAGCCAACGGGAGTTCGACTTGAAAAAGAAGCTGGCGATCGGTCATGCCCATGCCTCGTCCGGCCTCGACGATGGCACTATCGACGCCTTGAATGCCGGCATAGGTGTTGCGAATGAGCGGCAGCAGCGCATACAGAGCGAGTGCGAAGATGGCCAGGCGGTCCGCTCGCGCTCCGATCCACGGCGCCGGCAGCAGAAATCCGAATAGAGCCAGGCTAGGGATGGTTTGAATAATGTTTGCGCCCCCCAGCACAGGTTTGTTGAGCGCGGGCCAGCGAGTGATCAGGATGCCGAGCGGTATTCCGACCAGCACGGCGAGAAAGGTGGAGATTCCGACCAGCTTCAAATGCTCGAGGGTGAGTTCGAGGATTTCGGTGTGATTGTGCACCATGAATTGCCAAAGGTTCATTGTTCCTCGCTATCGCTTGCTGGGGCGAGGACGGGTGGGATGCCCGTCCTCCGTAGAATTTAAATTCTCAAGTCGCTGCCGAAGGCGTCTTTGTAGGCCTTGGCAAGTGGCTCGGCTGAATTAAGAAACTCTTCGGGGGTTTGCACGGTGACTAAGCGGCCCGCCTCCATTAGCGCAATGCGGGTGCCGAGTAACAGGGCTTCGTGCAAGTCATGGGTGACGAAGACGACGGTCTTGCCGAGGCGCTTCTGCAGGTTGAGAAATTCACGTTGCAATTCGACGCGGGTGATGATATCAAGCGCGCCGAACGGTTCGTCCATCAGGAGGATCGGCGGATCGGCCGCCAGTGCGCGCGCTACGCCCACCCTCTGTCGTTGGCCGCCGGAAAGTTCGCGCGGATAACGTGAGGCGATTTCGGGAGCGAGTCCGACGAGTTCCAGCAATTCGCCAACCCGTGCGCGGATTCGATTGGCGGGCCAATTTTCAATCTTCGGAACCAGGCCGATGTTGCGCTCGACCGTGAAGTGAGGGAAGAGTCCTACCTCCTGGATTACATAGCCGATCATGCGGCGCAGGCGGATTACATCCCAATCGCGCGTGGGACGCGTCTCGACGAAAAGGTCGCCGCTGCTGGGCGTGAGCAGGTGATTTATCAGTTTGAGAGTGCTGGTTTTGCCGGACCCGCTTCGGCCCAGCAGGACCAGCGTTTCTCCGCGTTGTACTTCGAGATTCAGGTCGTGGAGCAGTTCGCGTCCGGGGTCGCCGTCAGCATTCACGTGATAGGAGACGTGGCGGAATTCAATGGCTGGACGCGTGTTGTGGGAATCGTTCATCGAGATCGTGCATCCGCACCTTCCCGCCAGAGTTCTAGCGGCACGCTCCGAGGGACAGATGCCCTGCGGACAGCTGAAGGGATGCCGCGACTACCCAAGTTCGTACGCCGCCGGCGGCAAGCCGGTGATGCGAATGCCGGAGTGCCCTTTGTGCCGGATGTTCAGGCCGATCAGCAGCGCTGTGATCTGTTCGAGGATACGCGCGTTTTCCAGTTTGCCTCCGTCGAGGGCGCGAACGCCGGGAATCTTTGCCGCCAGGCCGCGCACAACGTGGCCGGCATTCGGATCATCGCTGCACACAATCACATCGCAGTCGACCGGGCCATTGGCATTCAGCAGTTCGGCGCCCAGGTTTTGAAAGGCGGCCACAACCGAAACACCTTTGGGCACAAGCTCCGCAGTCTGCTGCGCGGCGGAGCCTTGCCAGACTCCGAGGGTGCGAGTAGCCCTGCCACCCACACTAGCGGCTAATGGGACGGTGGCGTCAATCACGATGCTGCCGGGGCGAATCGCGGGCTTAAGCTGTTTGAGCAGGGCTGCGTGGCCTTCGAAAGGAATTGTGAGCACCAGCAGGTCAGCGGCGCTGCAGGCCGCGATGTTTTCGCCGCCGGAAATCTTGGCGCTGGCGCCGACGTGCTGTTTGATTTTGTCAGCCGCATCCTGGGCGCGCTGGGCGTCTCGCGATCCGATAATCACGGTCTCGCCAGCTTGCGCCCAGCGCAAAGCCAGACCGAATCCTTCGGGGCCGGTGGCTCCGAGAACCGCGATGGGCCGGGACGCGTTCATGAGGCTGTTGTCATGCAAACTCCGCTTCGAGCAGCTGCTCGGCGGTAAATTCTGCGGGCTGCAACTTGAGATTTATTCGCGTGTAAACAGTGTTGCGTTCAGCGGGGATGCGGCCCGCTTCCAAAATGAGCGCCTGAAAATCTTCAGGGCTGGTGTACTGGCCGGCCGTGGCACCGGCTTCACGCGAGATGTTTTCTTCCATCAAGGTTCCGCCGTAGTCGTTGGCGCCGGCGCGCAAGCAGAGTTGGGACAGACTGCGGTTCAGTTTCACCCAAGACACTTGAATATTATTGATGGCGCCAGCCAGGAGAACTCGCGCTAGCGCGTGGATCTTGAGGTGCTCGGCAAGCGTGGGACCAGGCCGCGCAATTCCCTGGTGGAACAGCAGAGTGTTCTGATGTACGAATCCAAGCGGAACGAACTCGGTGAAGCCGCCAGTTTGCTGTTGGATTTCGCGGAACAATAAAAGCTGATTAACCCAATGCTCGGGCGACTCGACGTGCCCATACATCAGCGTGGAAGTGCTGCGAATGCCGCAGCCATGGGCGGTGCGGATGACTTGCTTCCATTGCTCGGTGGAAAGTTTGTTGCGGGAAAGTACGAAGCGCACGTCGTCATCGAGGATTTCGGCAGCTGTGCCCGGCAGAGTGTCGAGGCCATTGTCGCGGAGCATGCGCAGATAGTCTTCAAGCGGCATGCCGGTGAGTTCGACGCCGTAGACGATCTCCATGGGGGAGAAAGCGTGAATGTGCATGCCGGGCACCGCTTGCTTTACGGCGCGCAGAATATCGCGATAGTGAAACGGAGGCAGGCCGTGCGGCAGTCCGCCTTGAATGCAAACTTCGGTGGCGCCGATTCGCCAGGCCTCGGTTGCTTTCTGCGCGACTTGGCCTAGGCTGAGGAAATACGTGTCCGATTCGCGGGGACCACGGCTGAAGGCGCAGAATTTACAACCGACAAAGCATACGTTGGTGAAATTGATATTGCGGTTCACGATATAGGTGACGATGTTTCCGACTAACTCGCGACGCAAGGCATCAGCGGCGACCAGCAACCCCAGGAGGTCGTCGCCGTCGGCGTTTGCCAGTAGCGCGCACTGCTCATGCGTCAGTACGCCGCCATCAAGCGTTTCCATCACTTGCTCGAGTGCGACGCACGACTGGCGACTGATGCGAGGAGCGATCTCCTGCCATTCCAGGGAAGGGAAGTTCTCCAATTCAGGCTGAGTAAGAACGTGAGTCATAAGTCCTCTTTCGAAACAATATCAGCGAAACAAATCCGTAGCTGCCGGACGAATCAGATCGCGAGCCCGTCCGCGACCCGGCCGGTAAGGGAATCCTCGAATGATACACGCAGGCGTGCGAGCCAGCTTGCCGCAAACCAGGCCTGCAGCGCAAGCCAGTTCATCGGCGACGGCTTCCATGGTTACGCGCAGAGGATAACCGTGGGGATCGCGATGCCCTCGATAATCGTGCAAGGCGCGCATGCCTGCGACTCCAATTGCAACTTCGGTGAGGCCTTCCCGCCAGGGGCGCCCAAAACTATCACTGATGAGGATGGGGATGGAAAGTTTCAGACGTTTCTTCAGCTCGCGATGCAGTTGAGCGGCAGAGCGGTCTGGGTCTTTAGGGAGCAGAAGCGCGTGGCGGCCGCCGTTGACGTTAGAAACATCCACGCCGCTGTTGGCGCAGATCAGGCCGTGTCGAGTTTCCGTGATCAGGACGCCGCGCTTGCGCCGCACTACTCGCGCGCTCTCCGCGAGTGCCACTTCGGTTACGCGGGCATCGAGCTTGTACCGGTTTGCCCACGCGCGGGAACTCGCAGAAGGTTTGATTTTGTCGAGGGCAACAAGTCGGCCTTCCGCTTTGGAGACGATTTTGTGTTTCACGATCAGGATGTCGCCTTCTTGCAGCGATAGATTCAGATGCTTCAGGGCCTGGATCAGTTTTTCCGGCAGCGAATCGCCCGGGCGGATTTCGTCGGCCAGAGAAATTGGGATGATGCGTAACTCACGGGATTGATCGAAGCTAGACATGCGGAACTGCACGCATGTTAGTGTACGAAAAAATATAGTGATCCGCCGAAGACAAGGGTTGCGTTGAGAATGCGCTGCCGCGCTTTGCTCGGCCTGGACGGGCGAGGCGCCCGTCCCCACGCGGGCGTTGCGGATTTATACGTTATTCATTTGCTGCCCGAGAAAGATCGGTTAGGTCCCATTGGCGCGCCAGGCGCTGGGAGCGGGTTTCGCCGGGAGCTTCCGCGAGTTGGCGTAGGTCGGAAGGGTTGTCGATATCGAGAGCGATGCCCGGAAGCGCAAGCACCACGCATGGCTTCTGCAGTGGCGCGCGCAGCCGCCAGATGTGGTTTGAAACTATCGTTTCCAAAACGCAACGGAAACAATCCCGCGGGACGCCGCCAGGCTGCGTTCGTGCCTCGCCCGTCGGCGGCGGGGACGAGCACGGATCCCTCAGTAGGAGCGGATTCCAGAATCTTCTCGAGCTCGCAAGCATTGAATCAGCGGAATGTCGCCGGGGATGACCAGCGTGCTATCTACCACTCGAGCCACGCAGAATCTGGTTGCCATTTCGATAGCATCGGTCTCACTTCGATTTGCGTTGTCGGGAATGATCTGGAAATGGAGCCGTCGTGCGAGTTCGAGTGCAAAGGGATCGCTGGTAACGATGCTGACCTCGGGCCGGTTTGCCCACGTGCCCAGCGTCTCCAGCACATCGAAAAGCATGGCCTGAGCCAGTTGGGTTCGGGTTGCCTGATCGAGCACCGATGCCAGGCGCTGCTTGGCGTTGGCCAGGCTCTTGACGGGGATAAGAATCATAACGGGTCCGCGGCGCGGGCGCTTTCCGCGCTCAGCAGGGCAAGTACGGTTCGCGCCAGTTTAGCTTTGTCCTCCGCGGTGCGCATGATGGTGTTGGTGCAGTGGACGCGCAGGCCTGGGCGATCCAATTTCTTTGCGGCTTCAACATCGCGAACATCCGCAATCAGAATATCCAAAAAATCCTCATAAGCCTTGGCTACGCCTGCAATGGAGATGGGCAGTCCCTGCGCCGCCATCAACGCTCCGGCGGGGCCAGAGACTGCGGCGTCGTTAACAATTGGACTGATGGCAGCCACCGTGGCTGGGGTTCGCCGCAATGCTTCTCGAATATCGGCGACGGCGAGGATGGGGCCGATGCTGGTCGCGGGATTGCTTGGGGCCAGGATTATGGTGCTCGCGGCCATGATGGAATCGACTACGCCTGGCGCGGGCTCGGCGTCGGTGGCTCCGGCGAAGCGAACCGATCTGACTGGGTCCTGATACCAGCGCTGCACAAAATATTCCTGGAAGCTGAGTTCCCCGACGGGCGTGTCGATCCGGGTTTCGACTCGCGAGTTGCTCATCGGCAGGATTTGCGCCTGCACGGCTAACTTGCCGCAAATTGCCGTGGTGGCTTCGGTGAGCGTCTTGCCTTGCGCCAGGTATTTGGAGCGCAGCAAGTGAACCGCGAGGTCCCGATCGCCCACATGAAACCAGATCGGCTCGGCCAACTCTCCCATGGCCTGCAGGCAAAAGAATGTGTCACCCTTTACCCCCCAGCCGCGCTCTTTGCTGAGCAGGCCGGCCATTGCGTAGGTGATCGAATCCAAGTCGGGAGACACATACAATCCCCACCATTCCAGATCGTCGCCGGTGTTGACAATGAAGGTGAGTTGTTGCGCTGAGGCAACTTGCCTGAGTCCCTCGACGAACTTTGCGCCGCCCGTTCCGCCCGTGAGCACGACGATCATGCGGGCCTCCGCGCGTAGCCTTCGTGATCGGACGCGGCTTTAACTTTTTCTGATAACAAGCCCGGCGTCTTGGTCGCAGCCGATACGAACTCTGGGTAGACTGGCAGGCGCTGACGCAATCGGTATCCTTTCGCTTCGGTTCGTAACTTCAGTTGTTCCAGATGCGGCCACGGCTTTTCTGGATTGATGAAATCGGGCGTCAAGGGCGAGATTCCTCCCCAATCGTTTATGCCGGCATCGAGCAACTCATCATAGTATGGCGCGGAGAGATTGGGAGGTGCCTGAATGTTGACATCTGGCATGAGCAGGCGTGCGACTGCGACAGTGCGCATCATTTCGCCCTGCGTGGGCTCAGGCCAGTCGTGCATGGGGATTTCGGGTTTGGCGCGAAAGTTCTGAACGATTACCTCCTGAATATGCCCGTAGCGGCGATGTAGCTCGCGGATAGCGAGCAGCGTGTCCACCCGATCTTCCAGACTTTCGCCGATGCCAATCAGCAAGCCCGTGGTAAACGGCACATTTTGCTTACCCGCTTCCTCAATGGTGTGCAGGCGCTTGGCAGGGACTTTATCGGGAGCATTGTCATGAGCTGCCCCTGCTGCCTGAAGCGAGGCGTTCGTGGTTTCCAGCATCAGTCCCATGCTCGGAGAAACCTTCGCCAGCCGCGCCACCCATTCTGTACTCAGCAAGCCCGGATTCGGATGAGGCAGCAGTGTGGTCTCGCGGAGCACCAGTTCGCACATGGCTTCGAGATAATGCAGAGTGGATTTATATCCCAGCCAGCGCAGGGTTTCGCGCATCTCAGGAAATGCGAGTTCGGGTTTATCGCCTAGACTGAAAAGAGCCTCGGTGCATCCCATTTTTTCGCCGGCGCGGGCCACGTCCAGCACCTGCTCTGGGGTCATAGTATGTGCACCTGGCTGGCCGGGATCGCGGCGGAAGGTGCAGTAACCGCAGTAGTCGCGGCAAAGATTGGTGAGCGGAATAAAAACCTTGCGTGAATAGGTGATAATCCCCGGCTTCAAACCCTGCCTTGCTTGCAAGGCGGCCGATAACAGCGCGGGGAGATCCTGTTCAGGACAGCGGATCAACTGGTAAGCATCATCTCGCGAAAGTGGCATTCCGGCGCGCAGTTCGTCTGCATACGAGTGCAGGGACTGCTGCTGAGCACAAGCTGGGTGTCCGCTGTTCACGATCAAAATCATACATTAGGCCAGCCCCGGAACGAGACTGTTGTTATTCGAGGAAGTCGTAAGCAAGCAGGACGTGGTAAAACTCTGAAGGGCAGAAAGCAGGCCGGTCGTTCGGTCTTGACTTGGAACCAACTAATAGCAGCAGGGACCGCAATTCTCTATGGGCGTGACGCAGGCAGAATTCCGCAAGGCAATGGGCAGCTTTGCAACCGGGGTTACGGTCATCACCGTCGACTGTGAGGGCGAAGTACACGGGATGACCGCCAACGCGTTCGCCTCAGTGTCGCCTGATCCGTTGTTAGTGCTGGTGTGCGTCGACCATCGTGCGCGGACTCACGCTCATTTGCATGCCAGGAAACGTTTTGGAGTGAATGTTCTGGAGGTGAACCAGCGCGCCATTTCCGAGTACTATGCCGATCCGACCCCGACCCACCAGCACGCGGAGCGAGAGGCTGGAGCCCGCTTCGAACGCACGCAGCATGGTACTCCGGTCCTGCACGGTGCGTTGGCTTATCTGGAGTGCCGCTTGCACACCGCGCAGGACGCGGGCGACCACACGATCTTTATTGCGGAGGTCGAGGATGTCGTGGTACGGCATGGAGACCCCCTGCTGTACTTCCGGGCCGAGTATCGGGAGATCGGGACGAAAGGTTAGGGAATGTGTTCGGAGTTGTAGTGCTCACGGTATAAGCCTCGATCATCCAGTAGTCGCGAGACGAGTTGGTTTGTTAAGCTTATTGGCCCGATCGTGCAGTTGGTTCATCTGTTCGGTTTCGCTGAACCTTCGGCTTCTGCGAACCGAGGCTGCAAAGCGGTCGCGAATAGGGAGTAAGGATAACGAAACGATGTATCCGCGAGCGTTTCACTATCACCGCGCTGGTTCGCTAAAAGAAGCGGCAACCATGCTTGCCCAGCTTGGGGATGACGCCAAGCTGCTGGCGGGCGGCCAGAGCCTCATCCCGCTGATGAAGTTGCGTTTCGCGAATCCGGCGCATCTCGTGGATCTGAATTTTATATCTGGCACCTCCTACATTAAGGAAGAAGATGGCGCGCTTCGTTTCGGTGCGCTGACCCGGCATGCGGAGATCGAAGCATCGGCTGCGGCTGGAAAAATTCCCATTCTCCACGATTGCGCTGCGGGAATTGCCGATGTTCAGGTGCGCAATCGCGGCACGATTGGTGGCTCGCTTGCCGAAGCCGATCCTAGCGGCGACTGGGCAACCGTGCTTATGACCCTTTCGGCTGAAGTCCGTTGTCTCGGCACCAATGGCGAGCGCACCGTGTCGGTGAGTGACTTTATCAAGGACGCATACACGACGGCCCTGGCTCATGACGAACTAGTCATCGAAGTAGCCGTGAAACTTCCGCCCAACGGAAGCGGCGGGGCGTACTTGGCGTTTAAGCGGTCTGCGCCGGTCTATCCGACAGCGAGTGCTGCGGTACAGCTTACTATGGATGGCGATGTCTGCCGGGATGCCGCGATCGCGCTGGGCTGTGTCGGCCTGACCGCGATCAGAGCGACGGACGCTGAAGCGGCTATGCGTGGCCAGTCGCTCACGGAAAAGACAATCGCGCGCGCGACGGAAGCATCTCGGGCCGCCGCTGATCCACAATCCGACATGCGCGGTTCAGCCGACTACAAACGCACTCTGGTCGGCGCCCTGGTTAAACGGGCGATTGAGATTGCGATCCGGCGGGCTCGCGGCGAGCCGGTTGAGGTGGGCCACATTTATGCCTGACAGCATCATGCCTGCGAGCATCGAAAACATTTCGATTGAGCTCAAGGTCAACGGAAAGTCCTATTCACGGACGGTTGAGCCGCGCAAGCTTTTAGTCGAGCTGCTGCGGGAAGATCTTGATCTTACCGGGACACACGTGGGCTGCGACACAACCTACTGCGGCGCCTGCACTGTTTTGATGAACGACGCGGCGGTGAAGTCATGCACCATGTTCGCGGTGCAGGCGGACGGCGCGGAGATTCTCACCGTCGAGGGCCTGGAAAAAAATGACGAACTGCATCCCATCCAAAAAGCTTTTGGCGATTGCTACGGGTTGCAATGCGGGTACTGCACGCCCGGGCTGATGCTCTCGACCTTGCAGTTGTTGTCCCGGAACCAGCAGCCAACTGACCACGACATGCGCAAAGCGATTGCGGGAAACACGTGCCGCTGTACCGGGTACCAGAACATTTTGAAGGCAATTCAAATGGCGGCGCGGAACATGAAAGGTGCCTGACGGATGGCGATCAAGTTTGCCGGCGACTTTGCAGTCAAACGCGCGCCGGAAGAAGTTCACGACTTCCTCATCGACCCGAGCAGGTTCGCGGCTCTGCTGCCCGACTTTCAGGGCCTGTCGGTGCAGGACTCGACCCATTTCACGGTGAAAGTGAAAGTCGGCATTTCGCATATCAAGGGCACAGCGGAAGTGAAAATGGAGTTGGAGCACGCTGAGCGTCCGACCCGGGCGCACTATAAAGGGCAGGGAAGCGTGGCTGGAGGCAACGTTGCGCTGACGGCGACCTTCGATCTATCGCCGCTGGAACTCGACGGCGGCACCAAGGTTGCGTGGCAGGGTGAGGCGCAGGTTTTCGGCCGCTTGGCATCCGTGGCTGGCGGTTTGCTGGAGCCTTTGGGAAAAAAACAGATTCAGAAATTGATTGATGGATTGCAGGCCGCGTTACGATAGCGGCGGCGTCTACACAGTGCGTGAGGAGATGGCGTGAGCAAGAAGGACGGCTCCAAAAACTGGGTGGGGCAACCGCTTCCGCGCAAGGAAGAGAACCGGCTGCTGCGCGGACGAGGAAAGTTTGCCGATGACATCAAGCTGCGCGAGATGCTGTATCTGCGATTCGTGCGCTCGCCCTATGCCCACGCAAAGATTGTGAGCGTTGACGTATCGACTGCCGAAGCCCTCGCCGGCGTCGTGGGCACGCTCACCGGGGCAGAGATCGCGGCGCAGACGCAGCCATTCATCGAGATCGCGCCAGACCCTGGCGGCAAGATTAAAGATTATCCACTGGCCGTCTCCAAAGTGCGCTACCAGGGTGAGCCCGTCGTAGCCCTGGTTGCTGAATCGCCAAGCCTGGCCGACGATGGCGCCGAATTGGTGCAAGTCGAATACGAGGCATTGGATCCGGTGATCGATGCGGAAAGCGCGCTGACTGACAAAAGTATTCTGCACGAAGAAGCGGGCACGAATCGTGTCTGGAATGGCATCTTCGAATATGGAGATGTCGATAAGGCATTTCGCGAAGCCGCCTACGTCATCGATATCGACCGAATGCATTTCCATCGTTTCTCCAGCACCCCGCTGGAAAACAACGTCGTCATCGCGCAGTGGAACCCGAAAGACGATCGCATTTATTACGAGTGCAACAACTCGTTCCCGTCGTTCGCCATTCAGTTTCTTTCGGCGCACCTCGGCGTCCACATTGACCGCATACGCGTCGAAACATCCGACATCGGCGGCAGTTTCGGCATCAAGATCACAAGCTACCCTCAGATGGCGGTGTGTGCGCTGGCTTCGAAGAAAGCCGGGGGACGGCCAGTCAAGTGGGTGGAGACGCGCTCGGAACACATTACTTCGAGCGCACACGGCAACGAACGAACTTTCCGCGACACTCGAGTTGCCCTCGATAAGAACGGCGTCATCACCGGGCTAGTATCACGACATATTGATGACTGCGGTGCATATCCGCGCTACGAGCCGCTGGGCTGCGTGATCTGGTCGCAAGTGTTCCCCGGAGTTTATCGCTTCAAGAATGCGCGCATCGACTTCACCCAGGCGGTCACGAATAAATGTCCAGTCGGCCCCAATCGCGGATACTCGCGCATGCAGCACCTGTGGTTCCTGGAGCGTGTGATCGACATCTGCGGACACGAACTAGGAATTCCGACCGACGAGATCCGCCTGCGCAACTACATTCGTCCAGAAGAATTTCCTTATACGACGCCGAATGGCTGCGTCTATGACTCAGGAAACTATCCGAGAATGCTGCAGTTGGCGAAGGAGCGTATCGGCTGGGACGAATGGAAAAAGAAACAAGTGGCGGCGCGCAAGGTAGGCCGGCTCATCGGAATTGGCATCGGCACCACGCTTGACTCGGGCACCAACAATTTTGGCCAGTCGCAGATCGTGAACCCGGGCGCGCCCTTCTCCGGAAACTCGCAAGGCGCGAACTGCAAGCTGGATATTTATGGCGAGGTCGTGGTCTCAGTCGGTTCCTGCCCGCAGGGACAAGGACACGAAACGACCGCGGCGCAGGTCGTCGCCGACGTGTTGAATATTCATCCCGATCGCATCACGGTTCGCACAGGCTTCGACACTGAACGCAACGTGCACACCGGATTCTCCGGAACCTACGCCAGCCAGTTTGCAGTGTCGGGGCTTTCTGCCGTCCACGGCGCTGCGCAGAAACTGAAAACAGAAATGAGCCGCCTGGCGGCGTTCCTCCTCGAAACCAAAGAAGACAACCTTGAGTACGGCACGGGCGAGCAGGGCCCAGAGATTCGCGCCACGAGCACCGGAAAGTCCGTTAACTACTGGGGACTTGCCAACATCGTGAACGTAAACAGCGCGGTGCTTCCGCCCGAGTTGTATGAACTCACGCTGAACTGCCGCTACATTTGGCGCGCGCCGTTCAAGTTGCCGGACAAGCAGAAAAAATACGGCAGCCTGACCCTGACTTACGCATCCCAGTTGCACATCGCGGTCATTGAAATCGAGCGCGACACTTTCGTCCCGCGAATTCTTGACTATGTCGCGATCGACGATTGCGGTACCGTAATTAATCCGCCTATCGTCGAAGGCCAGGTGTACGGCGCGACCGCGCACGGCATCGGTGCGGCTCTCATGGAAAATTGCGTGTACGACTCGGTTGGTAATATGCTCACCAGCACCTTCAGCGATTACATCCCTATCACGGCGATGAATATGCCAAAGGTGAAATACGATCACATCGAAACCCCGTCGCCGCACAGTTACAGCGGCGCCAAGGGCATGGGCGAGGGAGGAGCCGCGCCCATCCACACGATTTCTGCGGCGTTGCAGGATGCGCTGTTTGCAAGCGGCATTTTCATCGATGACTCGTTCAACAATGCCGATAGTTTGTTCCGGGCGATGGTCGCGAAAGAGATCAGTCAAGCTGATAAGCTGATAAGAGTAGGAAGGCGGTAAGACCCGTGTGGCGCGGGCGCCCTCGCCCGTGTCGGCTTGGGCGGTGACGACCTTTGCATGAAACGTGTTTGCATCGTCGGATGTGGCGCCATTGGCAGCCTGTACGCGGCGCATTTGGCGCGGGTTGCGGAGGTATGGGCTTTTGTTCGTCGCGAAGATCACGCCCGCGCTCTCAACCGCGACGGGCTGCGCGTCTCGGGAAAGCACGAGTTTCAAGTGTCGCTCAAGGCTACGACGAAACCCGATCAACTCCCCGATTGCGAACTTGGCATCGTGGCGGCCAAAGCGACGCAGGTGGAGGATTCGATCTTCGCTATCGGCGACCATTTCAATCAGGGTGCGGTTATCTCTGCGCAGAATGGGCTGGGAAGTGAAGAGATTATTGCTGAGCACACGCGCGGGCAAATCATTCGCGGCACCACCTTCATGAGCGGCACAAAACATAGCGACACGCATGTGCAGTTCGAACTCGATACGGCGACTTGGATCGGCCCGTTTGAGCCGCGGCACACGGCATATGCGCTGGTAAAAGAAGCCGCCGACTTAATCAACGCGGGAGGCCTGAAAGCCGAAGCGTTGCAGGATGCGCGTCCGGCGCAATGGTCGAAACTGATTTTTAATGCGTCGGTCAATGGAGTTTCCGCACTAACCGGGTTGCCGCATTCGCCGCACTTCGCGGATGAATCCCGGTTTTCGAGTCTCGGACATCTGTTGCACGAATTGATTGAAGAAGGAAAATGCGTGGCGGCTGCGGCAGGTATACAGCTCTATGAAGATCCGTGGGACATGAACAAGATTGGCGCGATGACCAATCATCCGCCGTCGATGTTGCATGACATTCGCCATCAATCACAAACCGAGGTCGATTTTCTGAGTGGCGCCATCGCCCGCGAAGCAGAACGGGTCGGCGTGCGGGCGCCGCTGCACACAGCAGTCTACCGGCTGATCAAGGGCAGGGAAGCGTCGTGGGCGTTCAAGGATGAGAATCGCGCGGTCGGGCCGTAGAAACGTTGCTTGCAACATTTTGTGGAAGAAACCATGTCGTGGCCAATTGACGAAGCGAAATTGAATCGGGTTCGCGCTCTGATGAAAAATCAGGACGTGACCGCGTTGGTAGTCCGTGCCCCGGACAATCTCGTGTATCTCACGAACTACTGGTGCATGAAGGGATATGATGCGGCAGTCTTTCCCCGTGAAGGCGAACCGACGCTCATCGCTCTGGAGCCGCAATTGGCGGACGCTGAGCGCAATGCGTGGACGAAAGACATTCGCCTGTTCAAGGGCTATCACGAAAGCGATCCCCGCCCGCCGCAATATCGCGCGCTCGATCTCGCATTGAAAGTATTAAAAGATCGCGGTCTCGCGGACAAAGTTGCCGTCGAACTCAACATGGGCACGCAGTCTGCCGACCGCATGGTGGGCGAACCCACGACTCCGACGCAAATGTATTTCGACGCATTCGGAGAAGTCGCGGGTCAGGTAGTTGACGCTACGCCGCTGCTCAACGAAGCGCGCGCTATCAAAACCGCGCAGGAAATCGAGCGCATGCGACTGGCCAACGAACTGGCAGCGCTGGCGATGGAATACATCCGCGAGCATTTGCGCCCCGGCATGAAAGAAAGCGAAGTGGGCGGCATGTATGAAAGCTTCGTGCACGGCCTTGGCGTGGGCTACAAAGGAAAAGTAGAAATGGCTCGTGCGTTTACGCTGGTCTGGTCGGGCAGGGGAATTGCCACTTTCACTGCAACCGGCGACCGCCCCATTCAAAAGAATGAGCCCACCTTGTTTGAAATCTGGGTGTGTGTCGACGGCTATTGGACCGACCTCACCAAAAACGCCTGCCCCGGCGAACTTACGCCCGAGTATCACAAACTGCTGGACCTGCTGCTAAACGTGTTCAACGAAGCCGTCGCGTATGCGCGTGATGGCGCTGGCTTCCCCGAACTAGATCGTCTGATTCGCGCGCGTATTGCGGAAGGCGGATATCCCGGCCAGCCGTCGCATCCCATCTGTCACGGCGTTGGCGCGCGCGCGCATGAGTTCCCGTACGCGCATCAGGCCGGAAAAGGCACGATCAAAAAAGGGATGGTATTGGCCATTGAGCCAGGAATTTATTGGCCGGGCGGAGGCGGCTTGAGAATCGAGGATGATTTCCTGATCACCGATGAAGGTAACGAAAAGCTGTGCAGCTATCCGGATGATTTTCGGTTGGCAGGTCAGCACTGACAACGAGAACGGAAACCGTGGCCAAATCAAACAGAGGTCCTACGTCGAGGCTCAACCCGAAACTGGTCGACAAAATCCTCGCCGAGGTTAGGGAAGAAGAGATCGTGGGAATGTGCTGCGATGTCATCAATATTCCCAGCCCCACGGGGCGCGAAAGCCAGATGGCGGAATATATGCGCGCTGCCTGGGAAGCCATGCGACTCGACGTGACTTGGCAAGAAGTCGAGGAAGGGCGCGCCAACGTGGTCGCCCGCTGGGAAGGCACCGACACCGGCCGCTGCCTGATGTTCAACGGCCACATGGATACCTCCAACACCGGTCAGGAAGAGTTCCTCACTGGAGTCGGCTACAAGCCGAACGCCGTGATCAAGGATGGAATGATTTACGGCCTCGGTATTTATAACATGAAGGGCGCGCTGGTTTGCTATACCCAGGCGGTGAAGGCATTGCAACGCGCGGGACGTCGAGACTTCAGGGCGACGTCATTCTCGCCGCCGTCGCGGGAGAAATTGAGAAGACGCAATGGAAAGAATTCCGCGGGCGCGAGTACCGCGGATACGGCGTTGGCACGCATTACCTGGTGAACCACGGAGTGCTCCCCGACATTTGCATCCTGGGCGAACCCACCGACATGCAAATCATCCTCGAACATTACGGCTCGCTTTGGGTGCGCATTTCGGTCACCGGCATGTACGTACATACCGCGTTCGCGGTTGGACGCGCGGAGCGCAACTCCATCCGGCGCCTCTATGATGTGCTCGGCACAGTTTTGAAATGGATCAAAGGTTGGGAGCAGAAAACTACATATCGTGGGCACAAGGGCGTGGCCAACCTCGGCTGCATTCGTGGCGGACAACCCTGGCGCGTCAGCCGGACTCCCGAGCGCGCTGAATTGTTTCTCGACTTGCGCGTTCCGCCGCACATGTCGATGCAAGGGGCGCGACGCGCGGCCAAGTCGCTGTTTCTCGATTTGAAAAGGCGTTATCCAGACTATGGATTGGAGTTCGAGAGCTACGTTTCCGTACCCGGCGCCAGCATTGCACCGGATCACGCCATGGTGAAAGCGATCGACATGAATCATCAGCGGGTGATGGGCGAAGCTCCCAGGCGCGACGTGGTGCTGTGGTGCTCAGACGCCTCGGTGATGACGCGCTATGGGATTGAGACTGTGAACTACGGGCCTTCCAGTGGGCCGCGCGATGCCGAAGGCGAGAAGGTCAAAATCAAGACGTTGGTGGACATCACCAAGATTTATGCTTTAACCGCTGCTGAACTCTGTGGTGTGCAATAGACAATCCAACCCGAGAAGAACTTGCCAAGCCAACTCGAAATCGATCGCCGCTACCGGAACATTCGAACCGCTATGGAGCGCGAAGGTCTTGATGCGCTGATCGTCTGCGGCAATCAGTATGCGGGTTTTGAAGGGGCCGTACTATATGTTTCGGGTTTCGAAATTGTTCACCGCTACGTATACGTTGTGCTGCCGCTCGAAGGCGAGCCAACCTTAGTATTTCCCCGGGAAGCCCGTTGGATCGGCGACAAGGTGAAACCGTGGGTCAAAGACCATGTCTGGCCCGATGTTCCCGGACAATGGATCTCTGACCGCGCCCGCGAGCGTGGATGGAAGCGGGTCGGTGTGTACGGGATGAACTTCATCATGGCCGTGCGCGACCACCGAGAACTAGCGAATGGTTCATTCGAACTGGTGCCGTTTGATTTCGAGTTTGACATGGCGCGTGCGGTGAAGAGCGAAGAAGAACTTGCCGAAGTGCGCGATGCGATGGATATTATCGTGGACGGATTCTGGGCTCTGGTCGCAGCCTACGAACCGGGCAAGACCGAAGCGGAAATCATGGCGCCGGCTGTTGAACGATTTTTTGCGCGTGGCGCGGGTCCGCGGATGATGAATATTCTTCTTTCCGGTACGGACGGCGAAGCGGAAGCCTCGTTTAAGGTTCCAGGTCATCGCGTAACCGCGGTTGACGACTTGCTGCTGTATTCGCTCGAGGTTACGGGCGCGGGCGGATACTGGGTGGAGTTTTCGCGTCCGCTGATCCGAGGTCAACTGAGCCCACGAACGCAGGCGATGGCGGACGCCTATCCGCAGGCGCTCGAAGCTGCGAGGAAGTTGATGCGGGCGGGTGAACTGGCTAGCAAGGTTCATCGCGTCGTCGCGGAAACTTTTGCCAAGCACGGATTTGCCCTTGGCCATTTATCCGGACACAGCATCGGCACCACCATGCTCGAGTATCCTGCGATCGGGGCGAAGAGCGAGGTGCGGCTTGAGGAGAACATGATTTTCTCACTGCATCCGCAAGTCGTCGATAAAGACGGCAAGGTGTGCCTATATACGCAGGATACTTACCGCATTGGCAAGACCGAGGGCGAGTGCCTGGCGGATGTTCCCTGGAAGTTTTACACAGGCACGGAGAAACGTTCGTAATGAAGATCTGCGTAGTCGGTTGCGGAGCCGTGGGGAGCTTGTTTGCCGCGCATCTGGCGAAGTCGGGCGAGGCGGAGGTGTGGGCATACGATGTATGGAAAGAGCACACCGACGCCATCCAGCAGAACGGGCTGCGACTTTCGGGAGCGGCGGACTTTACCGTGCGCCTCAATGCAACCAGCGACGCTAAAAAGCTGCCTCGGTGCGACTACGGCATTGTCGCAACCAAGGCAATTCATACGCGGGTCGCGATTTCCCAGGTCGCGGACATCTTTGATGACAAGGGTGCGGTCTGCTCGGTTCAGAACGGAGTGGGCAACGAAGAAATTATCGCGGAGCGCGTCCAATTCGTGATTCGAGGTACAACCTTCCCTGCCGGACATCCGATCGCGCCCGGGCATATCGAGTATGACATTAAAGGTGACACCTGGATCGGACCGTTTGAGCCGACCAACACTTCGATGGAAAAAGTCGAAGAACTGGCGGGATTGCTTACGCGTTCGGGAATGAATACCATCGCGTTGAAAGATGCTCGCGGCGCGCAGTGGACCAAGCTCATCTTCAATGCGTCCACGAATCCCGTGGGTGCGCTCACTTTGCTTCATCACGGTGCTGCGACGCGTTTTGAGCCGACCGGACATCTTTTCAACGACCTGATCGCGGAAGGCGAGGCGGTCGCAAAGAAGCTGGGAATTGAATTGCACGGCGATCCTCGACAACTGGTGCAGAAGGGGGCCAACGCTCCCGGCAAGCACTGCGCCAGCATGCTGCAGGATGTACTGGCCAAGCGGCAAACCGAAGTTGATTTCATGAACGGAGCGATTGTGCATTGGGGCAAAGAAGTGGGCGTGCCGACTCCGTTGAACAAAGCGATGTGGGAATTGATTAAAGGCCTGGAGCATTCGTGGATAGATCCAGACTGACAGTCGAAAGCCAGAAGCTAAGAGCCAGGAGCTAGAGGCTGATTTATGTCGATCCCGTTTAACATTGGGGTTCTGCAACTCAGTATGGAACCGGTGCGCGAAACCGTGGCTATGGCAAAGGCCTGCGAAGACGCGGGGTTCGACGCCTTTTGGATTGCGGAGGCTTATCCGTGGTGGCGGAAGCACTCGTTTGAGGCTCGATCGTCGACCGCGGTCCTGGCGGTCGTCGCGTCCGAGACCCGCCGCATTCAGTTAGGGTGGGGCATTATTTCCCCATACACCCGTCATCCCGTGCAGATCGCGATGGAAGCGCGAGTGATGCAGGATCTTGCTGGTGATCGTTTCCTGCTTGGCTTGGGAGCTTCGAAGATCTTCATGAAAGAGATTGGCGAAGGCGAAGGCGAGAAAGTCGGACCCGCGACCGTGATGCGTGAGAGCATCGAGATCATCAAGGGTGTGCTTGCAGGCGACGGTTTCGAGTATCAAGGGAAAGTCTTTGCCGCGAACGTGCCGCCGCTCAAGGCAGATGCGCATACTCCGCGCGGTATTCCGCCGATCTATATTGCCGGAACTGGGCCGGTGCTGCAGAGAACGTCCGGGGTCGTCGGCGATGGATTGCTCACAGCCAGCATTACGACGCCGGCGTTTGTACGTTACTCGCGCAAGAATATGGAAGAGGGCGCGCGCAAGGCGGGAAAAGATCTGTCGTACCTTGTACTCGGTTCGGTTATCGTTGGAAGCATCCACCGCGAGTCGGCGAAGGGCAAAGAAGGCGCGCGCGAGCAGGCGGCGATGTACCTCGCCAACAAGGTGCAGAACATAAAAGGCTCGGCGGACGTTTTGCTGGAATGCGCTAGGCTGACCTTCGACGAGTTGCGGCCGATTGCTGACGCCATGGAAACGGGCGGGCGGAAAGCCGCTGCTAGAGCCGTGACTGATGAGATTCTGCATAAAGTTTGTCCGATTGCCGGGACGCCTGCGGAGTGCATCGCGCGCATCGAGGAGTATCGCGACGCTGGCTGTACTCACATCATGCTGGAAATCTGGGGCGAGGATCGCACTGGCCAGGCGAAATTGTTTGGCGATGCAGTATTGCCGCACTTCAAGGGCTAGTCACGGATTTTCACGGATTCACGCGAATTGTTTTTCACGATTGATCGGAATTCTTCATCCGTGAGCAGGCCGCGCTTGGCGATGGAACGCTTTTTGACCTCGGCCAAGATTGGTGCGCGCTGTTCCGGCGTGATGGCGAGTCCGAGTTCTTTGCCTTTCAGATCGATGCTGTCGAGCCCACTCTTTTTCCCCAGCACGATACTGCGGCGAGCATTCACCAGTTCGGCGGAATACGGTTCAATGGCTTCTGGGATGTGAAACTGCGCAGCAACAGCGCCGCTTTCGCGTACGAAGAGATTTTCGCCGACCAGCGGTTTCCAGGCGTCGAGTGTATAGCCAGAGCACCTGGAAACGACTTGTGAGGCCTGCCGTGCTTTCGTCAAATCCAGCGCAACCGGTACGTCATAGAGGCAACGCAGGGCGAGAGCGATTTCGCAGATGTCGGCATTGCCGGCGCGTTCGCCCATGCCGTTGATGGTTCCTTGAATCCAGGTGGCTCCGGCGCGGACGGCGGCGATGGCGCAGGCGGTGGCCATGCCGAAGTCGTCGTGCCCGTGGAAGTGGACCGGCGTAGTGGCGCCGACCCATTCGCACACTTCGCGGACCAGGAATTCGACGGCTTCGGGGCCGCAGGCGCCAATGGTGTCTACGACCACGATTTCGGCAGCGCCGGCTTCTAGGGCGGCGAGATTGATTTTCTTCAGGAAGTCGAGCTCGGTGCGGGTACCGTCGACCGCGAAGAACGCTACTGTGATTCCGTTTAGTTTCGCGAAGGATATAGCATCGACCACGCGGCGCAGCACGTCGTCGCGCGTCAGGCCGTAGGCTTTCAGTTTTATGTCGCTGGTTGGCGCTTCGATGACCGAGGCGCGCAGACCCAGGCGGACTAGTTCTTCGAGGTCAGCCTTTATGGCTCGGGAAAAGCCCCACAGCTCGGCTTTCAAGTTCGCCTTCTGCATGAGTTGGATGGCTTCCGCGTCTTCCGGGGAGACGCGGGGGAATCCGGCTTCGATGCGGCTTACGCCCAGTTCGTCCAGCCTGCGCGCGATTTCGAGTTTCTGCTGAGGCGAGAGGACGACTCCGACGGTTTGTTCGCCGTCGCGCAGAGTGGTGTCGTAGAAGCGAATTTCGGTTTGCGGAAATGGGGCGCGGATTTCCGAGCGGGCGTTCAGTTGGCTGACCCAGATTTTGGAATTGGCTGTCATTTCGTTTTTTGGCTCACCACAGAGTCACAGAGACACAGAGCAACATTGGTTAATTGAGAAATTGGGTAACTCAGTAATTGAAAGCAGTGAGAATTCGACTTGTCGATTACGCAATTACTCAATTACTCAATTGCTCAATCCTCACTTCGCCACCTCGTGGCTGGCCAATGCGGCCGGTTTGTGGCCGTAGGCTTCCTCCCAGGAAATTACGGGGTTTCGCAGGACGCCGATGTTTTGGATTTCGCATTCCATTACGTCGCCGGGTTTCAGGTACCAGGCTTTGGGGTCGCCGCTGAAGGCGGCTACTCCCGAGACTGTGCCGGTCGATACGACGTCGCCCGGGCTGTAGCCCATGGGCGAATAGTGCGAAAGGATCTCTGGAATCTTTACCGACATTTTGCTCGAATGCGAACGCTGCCGGGATTCGCCATTGACTCGCAGCTCCATCGCCAGATTGTGCGGGTTGGCGATTTCGTCGGCGGTGACGATCCAGGGGCCTAGCGGGCAGAAGGTATCGATTCCCTTGCAGAAGCTGAATACGCCGGACTTCATCTCGCGGCGCTGAATATCGCGCGCGGTGATGTCATTGAAAATAAGATAGCCTCCAATGTATTCGGCGGCTCCTTCTGGAGAAAAATGTTTGCCTCCTTTTTTCAGGACGACGGCGAGCTCGAGCTCGTAATCCAGTTCCTGGGTGAGATGCTCGGGATAGATTACCGGCTCATCGTGGCCGATGATGGCGTCGACGTTTTGAAAGAAAACGATCCAGGGCATCACGGGATGGGAGAATCCGGCTTTGGTGGCTTCTTCGTGGTGTTCGCGGAAGTTGCCGGCGGTGTGAAAGAACTTCCGGGGAATGATCGGGGCTTTAAGTTTGACTTCGGCGGAAGAGTAAGCGATGGTCTCGCCGTTGGGTCCGGTTGCCGCGTGGTCGCGCGACGCGTAGTCGAATGCTTTGTGCGCAGCTTCCAGGCTGGTGTCGCCGCCCTCGAATAGGGCGAGCATGTTGGGAGGAACCAGGGCGTCGGCCAGGCGCTCGAATGCGTTTTCGTTTTCGACGTCTCGTAGATAGAGCGCGCAGGCGGAGTGCAGGTCGACGATGCGGGCGTCGTTGGTGACGGCGCCAATGCGGGAGCGCTTGGCTCGGTCTTCAAAGGTGACGAGTCGCATAGGACGGAGGAATCTTTCAAAGTGTATGGTCGGGCATGAAGACTTGTCCAGAGACTGCGGTTAGGGCTGCGGGGCGTATGCGGTTTTTTCCGTTGACAGTCTGCGGGGATGGCGTGGTAGCTTTTCTACGCTCGCACTGAAGTCCCCCATTCTGTGCCTGACCCTAAGAAGGAGAATTCCAATGTTATCCAAAGTAGTCCGCAGGTTTGCCCTGGTTCCGGTCGCGGTGGTTGTGCTTGGTTGCGCGGTATGGGCACAATCGGTTGAGATCTCCGCAGTCAGTCCGGCGACCCACACGCTCACCATCACCATCAAGGGAACGATTGAACCGATCTTGTCAGGTTCGGATCCTCTAGGCTTAGATGGAAAGAGCGGGGTGATTAAACTGCTGGCCAGCGAGTCGCTGAAGCCCACCAGCCATACAAGCACTTCCGCTACCTATAAGCTTCCGGCGGGAGCCATCACGGTTACCGCAGGGGGCAAAAAGTTCACCACCAACTCGCCCTCCAAGATGATCGTCAAACTGACAAGTACGGCAGACACGTTGACTTTGATCCTCACGGGTCCGGACAGCGCGGTGGTCACGGATACGACCTATCTGAAGGCCAACAGTTGGACCACTGCCGTGCTCAAGCACCCGGGAGTATTCTCGCCCTCACCGCAGAAGCTGACTTCGGCGACCACGGCCAGCGGTCCGGGCTGCAAAGTCAAATACACGGTCTTTGGATCTACCACCGTTCTCGGCTTCCACGGAACTGGTTCGAGCAGCGCTACCGTAGATCCAGTCCTGCCTGACGAGGATGTGGACCAGTACGATGTGGAGCAGTAAGCCGCGCAGCTGGTTGTCAATTGAAGTGACAAAAAAGGGCCCCAGGAATTGTAGGAATCCTGGGGCCAAATTAAACATTATTGGTGGTTAAGAGCTGTACTCAGCCGCGTCTACTGCTGCTCCGCAACCGAATATTCGGCGGCGCCGATCACGGTTCCCCAACTTGAGCCTGAAGGGGCGTACTGGGCGGAGAACCACAACAAGCCCTGATTCGCGATAGTGAAATCAGGTGCTGTGGCGGTGTAGTCTCCCCAGCGTCCCGAAACCGCTCCCGAACCATTCTCCAGGTAGATACCGGCGCCGTCCATCAGGCTATCGCCATAAGTGACGCGACGCGACGTATAGACCGTGCCCGGATAGGCTGCATCGGTGGAGAAGTCAAAGACCATGACCACGTTATTTTCCTGGTCTGGCTGTAGTGTGGCGTAGTAGGCCGAGCCGTTGTTGGCCCAGCCGCCGCACAGGAAGCAGTCTTCCTGGCGCTCCTCGACCGCCGTCAGTTGGCCGTTGTTGCCGGTGACCGGGTGAATGTCGAACCAGATAGGGCCAGTTACCGCCGGATTGGTAGCGACTCCAGTATTGAAGGAACCGAACAACTCACCCGCATGGTACTTAACCCCACCGGAGATAAAGGTATAGTCGGTATCGACGCATGGTCCCGATCCGGCCTTGCAATTGGGTGCGCCGGCATTGTTTGGAAATGCGTAATTGTGGGTAGTGCTGATGGTCTTTTCGCTGAAGACCGGACCATTGCCGCCTTGCAGAAACCAGAAGGGATCATTCGGGCAACCAGCGGACTGCCCCGCACAGGCGGTGCCGGTAGTGGGTCCGGAGATGTCCCAGATGCCGAGCCCGTTACATCCGCCAGTGCAGTAGCCGCTGCCCCAGTCGTAATTGAAGGAATGGGTCCAGAAGATGGAACTGGGTTTGTCGGCTCGATCGGTGACGTTGTTCGGCGCCAGAGTATCCACCAGGGTGCCGCCAAGGGTCAGAGTGTTAAACTCCCAGCCTCCGTAGCCGGCGCCGCTGTAGATGGGATCCTTGGGTATCAGGTAGATGATGTTGCCGGTGAAGCTGTCGCCATGGCAGTCGTTAGCTCCGCTCCAATTGTTGAGCCCGATATAGATGCCGCCCTTGGTGGCTCCGGGTCCCCAGTTGGTGGTGTCTTGTCCGAGGGTGGGGAAGTCGGGACAGATGCCGCTGCCCTGTTGGAGATTATTGGAGTAGACCCACCAGCCGCCGCGTGGATCATGGGTCTTACTGACAGCCCAGGCGACGGCCCCGACATTGGGAGGGCCACTAGGGTTGCCGGTATTAGTCTCGGTCAGCTCCAGCACAAAGAAGCGATGACTGTCCCAGTCGTAGAAGGCGCGAGGGTCGGTCGTGTAAGTGCCCGAGGCAAGCCCAAAGAAAGTGTCAGCGTCCTTGGGGAAACCCGACTGTAAATTGCCACGCTTATCGTATACCGCAACATAGTTGTTCACCATCTGCAGGACAAAGTTTTCACTCACCGCCAGCGACATGTCTGGCGGATCGCAACAGATCTCGCTCTGGGCAAAGAATCCTATATTGGCGCCCACCGACGGCGGACCGACGAGTCTCTTCGCAGGCATGGCGAGGGGCCGGACCACGGAAGGAGGGGCACCGATTTCGCCCGCTGCCTCCCGCTTGGCCGCCAGTCTCTTGAGCGCCTGATATTCCTCATCGGTGAGACCGGAGAGCGGATGATCGTGATCGTCGGCTTCGCGCGAATAGGTTGCCTGTGGGATATCCCTCATCTCGACCGAGCGGGCTGGACCACTCGATCCCATGCCTTGGCTTTCGGCGCTGGCAGGTCCCCTACCGATAGGAGCGGCGACCACCCCAGGTATGCCCCGCTGAATGGCTGCTTGCAGGGCGCTGTCAGAGATCCCCGCTGCTTTTGCCTGCGCCGCCGCCTGGTTTGCTTGCAGTGAAAAACCGGCGAGCAGTATGGTCAAGGCTCCGACGGCCGGCCTTGCCAAAAGTTGGAAGATCTTCTTATTACTTTTGTCGGACATATCTCAATCTCCTTCCGCGAATATTCGCGATTTGCTCGAGGTGGACGCGGTTCACACACTCCGCGCTTCTCGATGGTTGGTATCTCTTGCGTGCTTCCCTGAAATCTTGTATCCGGGCTTGCACGGTCATTTCAATTCCGGCTCATCCAGCGCACGGGCTATGTTTGGCTCACGGTTGCGCTGGCCGTGCCGGCTTGTTCGTGAACCTTGCGGTGACATCGGGAAGCCGCGCCGATTCAAATCCCTTGCGATGGGCAACGATCCGGTAATCGAAGGCAACACTCGAAGTTCCACTCTTGAGCTCGCGGACTTCGAATGAGGTGGCAGTGCGGTTGGCGATATAAAGGCCGTCACAGTCACCGGCGGGGGTAAGAAACACGTGGTAATTGACCTGGCTGCTGATGGTTTTGGCAAAGCGTGGCTCGAGTCGAATGGTGGCTACTCCACCAGTAAGCGCGCCGGAGCCAAAATCTTCGATCCAGTCTTCCGACGACTGCATGGTGTAGAGCCCGACCTTCTTGTTGCCTTTGCCATTCACCGCAGCGCCGATTGTGCCAGTGCAGAACATGTTGCCGGTGACATCGATCGAGCATTCACCACCAAAGTTGCCACCCAATGCATCGAAGACTAGGTCTCCGGCGTCGGTCGAGTCGCTATTCTCCAAATACATGGTGGGATGGCCCGAGTCAGTGCTCGTATTGAAGCCGTAGATTGCGATGCTGTTGCCGCTGGGAAATGCGTCGACATAGCCAGCGACGAACTGAGGTTTGGTAAATTCGTTGCTGATAGCCAGTTCGGGCACGACCGTGGTATCGATGCCCAAGGTCGGATTCTGACCGCCGGTGGTGGTGATGCCAGAGGCAACTCCGATTCCGAGAACGCCTGCGTTGGTGAGGGTGACACTGTTACCGAGCGCCACCGCTCCACCGCCGCTTAGCCCGGTGCCTGCGGTTACAGTAAGCGACGGGTGCTGCAACATTGCGTTAGTCACGCCAGCGCTGGCGATGCTGATCGTTCCCGTCTTGGTAATTGTTCCGCCCGCCAACCCGGCTCCAGCGGTTACGCTGGTTACCGTGCCCGTGCCCGGGAAGGTCTGACCGGAAACAAACGTCACTTTACCGGTGCTGCTGACGGCGAACGCGGTTCCGTTGATCGACAATGTGGGATGAGTTGACTTGGGAAACAAGGTAAGAGTGTCGCGAACATCTCCCGTGCCGTTGAGGTCCAGCTTGGCGGCTGGGGTTGTGGTTCCGATGCCGACGTTGCCAGCGGCGGTCTCAAAGATGCCGGAGTTTCCGAGTTTGGTAGCCGAGAGCCACTTGGTGATGTGGTTGGTTGTGCCGGTACCGGTCAGCGGCGGATCCAACGGTTGTTGGGCAGCCATGGGCAAAACAAAGCAAGCAAGCAGAAGAGACGCACAAACACACACGCTGATGCGAAACATACAGCCTCCTTTTTGGTTAACTAACTTAGTACTCAGGGCGCAAGACGCCCGCGGGTTGGGGCACACGATACGGAAAAGTTTTCAGTGGGACGGTTCACTAATGAATGCCGTGTGTGAGCCTGATTCTGCGACCCTCCCCCAACATCACAGGTCCAGTGTTTTCCCTCGAATCGGAATGACGGCCCCGGGCTGCTACCCGAGGCCGTATTGCATCTGAGAAGGCAAACCTCTCCCCCGAGAGTTTGTCCTCGCAGAAAATCAATGGCGCACCTACCCTGCCTTGGGTGATGCACTTATGCTTTCGTGGGCATAGTGTCGCGGTTGCGGATTTCGTTTCACGCGCCATGCTTCGAATGCGCGTTCACAAGAAAAAATCAGGGCCGCCGCGAATGCCCACTGAGCCGTCCCCACTCTTTCAAAGCGCGAAATCGAGAGAGAAAGGGTCAGCCAAGCGAAAAAAATGCAGCCGCTGTCCGCTCCGCATGTTCCGCATGCGAAACCGGTATTAAGGTCGTGAGTGAATTGGCAGGTAAATTAGCAGCGGGTTAGTTAAGTCATTGAGAACGTTGCGAAAAAACATACCCTGCGGCGTCGATCTATCGCTCGGGCGCTTCTTCGTCTGGAGGAACAACCTGCCGCAGATCGTGTACAGCGAACACTCCTGTCCGCTGCTTGGGACGTGGAAGTGGACTTTCCCAAAACAACCTTGACCGCGCTTCTTCCAACCGGATAATCTATGTTCATAAACATTATCCATTGGATAATATCCGATCTTTGACAATCCGGTCCAGGCAATCGCGCTGTTCTCGCGACAGTGTCGAAGCGCTGGATGGAGCTAAAGGGTCCGGCGTCAAGCGCAGTTCCAAAACGGGACGCCGCACCAGCCGTAACTCCCATGTTCTCTAGATTTTGCGTGTAACTCTTTTAAACTCAAAGATCTAGCAGGTAGTCGTAAAATAAGTCGTGTCTTTTCAAGATTTTGCAAAATAAAAGGGGGAGGGGGGGTACCCGATACTAAAGGTACAGACCGGGAGCATCCCTGACAAAACAGACCGGGAGCATCCCTGACGCTGCAAAAGATGGCGCGCGCGGGTTACAAACAGCGCATGCCATGGAAAGCGAGCAGTGTGATGGAAGAGAAACTACGGTTTGTGTTTGAGTATGAGCGGGATGAGCAAACCATGACGGAGCTGTGCCAGAGCTTCGGGGTAACGCGGGAAACCGGGTATGTATGGCTGCGGCGGTACCGGGAGGGTGGGGTGGCAGGGCTGCTGGAACGAAACCGGGCGGCGCAGCGGCACCCCAACCAAACCCCGGCGGAGATTGAGCAGCGGGTGTTGGAGTTGCGGCAGGCGCACATGAGGTGGGGGCCGCGCAAGTTGAAGCGGGTGCTGGAGCGGGACCAACCGGGGCCAAGCTGGCCGGCGGCGAGCACCATGGGCGAGATGCTGAAGCGGGAAGGGCTGGTGGTGGCGCGTAAAAAGCGGCGCAAGACGGCGCCCTACACGCAGCCGCTAGCGCATGCCGACGGGCCGAACCGGGTGTGGTGCGCGGATTTCAAGGGCTGGTTCCGCACCGGGGACGGGGAGCGGATCGATCCCTTGACCATCTCGGATGCGCACAGCCGCTATCTGCTGCGCTGCCAGGCGGTGGCCAAGACGGACACGGCGCGGGTGCAAGCCATCTTCGAAGCGGCGTTTCGCGAGTATGGATTACCGCAAGCGATTCGCACCGATAACGGGCCACCCTTTGCCAGCACGGCGATCGCCGGCTTGTCGCGGCTGGCGGTGTGGTGGATCAAGCTGGGGATCGTGGCGGAGCGGATTGAGGCGGGACAGCCGCAGCAGAACGGACGGCACGAGCGCATGCATCGCACCCTGAAGCAGGAGGTGGCGATGCCGCCCGCCCAGGATCGGCGGGCGCAACAACGAGCGCTGGAGAACTTCCGCCAGGAATACAACGAAGTGCGACCGCATGAAGCCTTGGCG
The DNA here is from genome assembly GCA_963696635.1 of uncultured Acidobacteriota bacterium. GTDB lineage: Bacteria > Acidobacteriota > Terriglobia > Terriglobales > Acidobacteriaceae > JABDBE01. The sequence goes on along the minus strand of CAVOKX010000006.1, from coordinate 1,775,081 downwards.
ATGGAAACGCCGGCCAGCCTGTATGAGCCCTCGCCGCGGCCGTATCCGGCGCGGGTGCCGGAGCCGGAATATCCGGCGACGATGCTGGTGCGCAGCGTGCGCGCGCACGGACATTTTCGCTGGCAGAAGCGGCACGATGTATTTCTGAGCGAGGTGTTGTGGGGCGAGCGCGTGGGCCTGTTGCCCATCGACGAGCGCTGGTATACGGTCTATTTCGCGGATGTTCCGCTGGCACGGTTTGACAGCTGGCGACGGCGGGTTTTGCCGCTGCCGCCAAAGAAAGATGCCGAGGGAGAGAGCGCTGCCGAACCGAGCAGCTTCTACGTGGCCGGAGCAAGGGAAGGGGAAGTTTCCCCTTCCCCTGCACCCCATCCCCTCACGGAAACGGAGCAAAAAGTGTCAGGGATGTGCCCGGTCTAAAATGTCAGGGATGTCCCCGGCCATTCATAAACAGTAAACTCCGTCCCAAAATGGGAAAGGATGAGAGCAGTTTCCTTCATTTTCGCGCCGCTTGCGCAGAGTTATCCGGCGTTTGAGTTGATTGCGGCAAGAGAATCATGGCTTGCGGGCAAAGATATAGGCCCTGCGGCTGGGATACTCCACATCGGGATATGGTTCCCGTTCAATTATTTGTTCGATCGTCAAGCTGGCGGCTTCGAGGCCGAGCTTGATTTCTGCCGGTTGAAAAAACAAAAAGTTCATGGAGATTTTCTGTCCCCACAATTCTTCTTCTCGAATAACTTCATCCCCGGCGTGAAACCCAAGCAGCAAGAGGCCATCGGAGCTCAAGACCCGGTGGATTTCCCCGAACACCACGGGCAGCGATTGCCGGGGAATGTTTACGATGGCATAGAAGGCTGCGATCCCCGCGAGCGTTTCGTCCGCGAGATCGAGGGACATCATGTTTCCTTCGCGGAAGCGAATGCCGGGATTCAGCTTTCGAGCCTGCTCCACCATGCCTGGGGAGAGGTCGAGGCCAAAGACGGATGCGCCGGCATTGCGCAGATAGCGAGCGACGTGACCGGGGCCGCAACCCATATCGCACACTTCGCCACGTCCCTGAGTTTGCTTGGCGAAGCGGTCGAGCAGTTCGCGATCGAGCGGCTTGTGCTGGAGTTCGTCGGAGATCCGGCGGGTGTATTCCTCGGCGAGGCGATCATAGCTTTCGCGGATTGAGTCGGTGACAGGGTCGTTCATGGCTTACTCGAGCACGCTGTCGTCCAGCTTTTTTCTTCCCCAGTCGGCGGCGGCTTGGACGAAGGCGAGCACCAGCGGATGCGGCTTGCCGGGCTTGGAAGTGAGCTGCGGCTGAAATAGCGTCGCGATGTAAAAGCGGTGAGTGGGAGATTCGATGGCTCGAATCTCGCCCTGAGCTCCGCGGGCTACCACGGGAAATCCGGCTTCCATGGCCGCCCATTCGTAATCCGGATTGACTTCAAAATTACAGAAGAACTCTTCGATGACCGTGTCGTGCATGTAGAAGGATTGCAGGTAGGATCCCGGGCGCAGGCGAATTTCCGGAATCAGGCCGGAGAGTTTGGGCGCATCTTTTTTGCGGCCTGGGACCGCACATGCCACGGGGTAGATGATGATGTTCTTGGAGCCGGAATTATTCTCGGCTGTGTCCGCATCTTTGATGCCGAGGACGTTGCGGGCGCACTCGATGAGCGCGTACTGAAAGCCTGCGCAGGTGCCTAGAAAAGGCCAGTCGCGGCGGCGCGCGAACTCGATCCCCTTCAGTATGCCATCGAAGCTCAGGTAAGGACTACCGGGCGTGGCCCAGATGCCGTCGAAGCTTTCCAGTAATTTCTTAGCGTCGGGCAGCAGAAGGGAAGGAGTTGCAATCCAGGGTGAATCGAGCTTGATTTGCAACTTGGCGGCGCAGTGCTGCAACGCGTCATTGATCGCCTTGTGGCCGCGTGATCCGGGGTCGAGGTCGCCAAGGATGCCGATGCGAACTGGGTCAGTCACCGGGTAATTCTAATTGAGAAGGTTTGGTTGTGCTGGTTACGCAGGTGTGAAGACTGGTGACCCAGGAAACCGGCTTCAGGTTGCAGGGCTTCGGGCGAAAAGTTTTTATTTTGCGGCGCCGAAGGTCATGGGGACGTCGGCTTTGTCCGCTTCTTCCACCTTAAACATCGGCTGCGGCGTCAAATTCATGAAGCTGGCGACGAACGTGTCTGGCATCTGCTGTATTCGGATGTTGAGTGTATTCACGGAGTCGTTGTAGAACTCGCGGCGGTCGGCGATCTGGCTTTCCAGTTCTGTGATTCGCCCTTGCAGCCGCATGAAGTTATCGTTGGCTTTCAGTTGAGGATAGTTTTCGGCCACGGCAAAAAATCCGCGCAGGGCTGTGGTCATGCTTTGGTCGGCTCGTGCTTTTTGATCGACGCTGACAGCCTGCTGGTACAGGCTGCGGGCCTGCGTGATCTTCTGCAGGGTATCGCGCTCGTAGTCCATGTACCCTTTGCACACATCGAGCAGCTTGGAAAGTTCGTCGTGGCGCTGCTTGAGCAGAATGTCGATGTTGGCCCAGGCTTTGGCGATGTCGTTCTTCAGGGCGATCAGGCCGTTGAAGATTGTGACCACATACGCGATCAGGCCGAGAATCGCAAACAGGAAGGCCAGCGAGACGATAGTGTTCATATTTTCCTTCTCCTAATTCCTTACAGCCAATCGAAATGTGCCGCCACGATGTAGACGCACAACAGGGTGAGTGCGGGCCCGCCCCAGATCATCAGTGTGGACTTCCAGCTTAGCGAGCTGACTACATCGCGCTGGCTGTGCCAGGAAATCAGGAATGCCGGGTTGTGTGAGCCTTTCATCAGTACGACTGGGGGATGCAGATCAAATTGTTCGAGTGCGGGCGCAGCGGCGGCTGCGCTGACTGAAGCAGAGGCCGAGGTGGCTGCAATGGCCGGGTTCAGGCCAGCTGCGGCCCAAGCGGCTGGACTCGTGATGCCGGCTTTCATCAATGCGGTCGTGATTTTTTGTTGCTGTGCCGGGTCCGAAACTTGGGCGGGAGGGTGTGGACCCAATAAATGACTACCCGCAGGGGGGACAGGTTCATTTGTGAACGTGGAGAGCAGGATTTTCCCCGCAGTGGTCACGTTCGTGTTAGCGGACAACCCGGAGACATCCGGTATGTGGAACGGAAGAGCGTGCTGCTCGGCGGTTAAGCTGAGCACCGGGGTTGGGCTGACAGTTAAGCCAGGATTCTGCGCCAACGTTCCTAGAATGAAAAGTGCATTCTTTGGCTTGATGCAGTATTCGTCAATTTTAATTTTCCTGTCGGTTGAGACTCCGTGGCGTGCGAGGAAGATGGAGATGTTGGAGGGAATCTCCAGGCCGCTGGAGAAGAGGGATGTGCTGAATTCATCGTGGAAGTCGCGGTGGATATCCAGCTCGGCGCCTTGCGGGTCGACCAGCACGCGTCCGGTGTTGTCGTCGAGAAAAAAGGGAACGTGCATGCGCTCGTCGGCGACTTTCACCCACGCCTTGTTCTTGCCCTGCTGCTGCCATTGCCATGCTGCGGTATGGAAGTAGTAGCAAGGGACGCGGGTAATGGGCGCAAGTATGGTGTACGGGCCAGCCGCCAGGCCGTTGATTTCAACCAGTCCCATGGAGGCGCTGCGGATCTTGGAAGCGGGGGTGTCGAGGATGAGCCGCTTGCGTTGTAGGAGGCGGAAACCACGGTAGAACAGGTAGACACCGGCAGAGGCGCCGACGACGGCGAGGGCGACGCCGTCGTTTCGTGAGTAGCGGAATATTGCCAGCAGCGAGATCACCTGAATGGTCCGATACGCCTGCTTTGAGCACAGGGTACAGTGCCGTTTCGAGCATAGCGGAGGGAAAAATCGGGTGGCAGCAGAAAACTTCGTTTGCGGCTTACCTTGGTAACGCGCGTCGATTAATTGCCGCGGTACCTATTGCGCTGCTTGGTCGACAGTCTGAATTCAAGTGGTGGCCGCACGCGCCTGCATTCGGCAAGCAAGTTAGCCTTGCTTTATTTGACTTAGACAACTAATATAGTTGACGCGAGCAAATGAATCGATTACGGATCTCTAGCGCTCATCGTATCGCAGAGACTCATCTCGGCCAGCGCATCGCGGCGGTGCGACACTTCAATCGCTTCTACACCCGCCAGATTGGCGTGCTGCGAGAAAAACCATATCAGGGTAATTTCTCTTTGACGGAAGTTCGGGTGCTGTACGAACTTGCCCATCGTTCGAAGCCAACTGCTGCCGAGCTCAGTAACGATTTGGGGTTGGATGCTGGCTACCTGAGCCGAATGCTGGCTGGTTTTGGAAAGCGAGGCTGGCTGGAAAAAAAGGCTTGTGCTGCCGATGGGCGACAAATCCTTTTGTCATTGACTGAGCCGGGGCGGAAAGTACTTGCGCCTCTCGATGCTCGCTCCCGTGAAGAAGTCGGTAAGATTCTAGGCGGCTTGTCCGCGTCGGAACAGAGCCAGTTGATCGATGCGATGCACACGATTGAGAAGTTGCTCGGGCATCAATCGCGGCAAAACCCGGCTTACATTATTCGCCCTCATCAACCGGGTGATATGGGATGGGTTGTGCACCGCCACGGAGCGCTTTATGCGCAGGAACACGGATATAACGAACGCTTCGAGGCGCTGGTGGCCGAGATTGTAGCGAAGTTCGTCCAGAAGTTTGATCCTAAGCGAGAGCGCTGCTGGATCGCTGAGAAGGATGGCGAGATTGTTGGTTTTGTTTTTCTGGTGAAACATTCGAAGACCGTGGCCAAATTGCGTCTTCTTCTGGTCGAGCCGGCTGCGCGGGGTTTGGGGATTGGAAAGCGATTAGTGGAAGAATGCGTGCGCTTCGCGCGGCAGGTGGGTTACAGGAAAATTACGTTGTGGACGCAGAGTTCCCTGCATGCGGCGCGCGGGATTTACGAGCAAGCTGGGTTTCGTCTGGTTGGGCAGAAAAAACATCAGAGCTGGGGGCATGATCTGGTGGCGGAGACTTGGGATCTAGTGTTGTGACTTCTTGATCTCATGCGATGCCGAGGTTTGCTGTTTGCCCTGGCTGTAAAGATGCTTCTCCACCAAAGGCCTGCGGAGCTTTGCTCCGCTTGGACGGGCGAGGCGCCCGTCCCCACACGAGTTTCGTTGGCTCACATCCCTAGCGCGCTGCGACTGCGCGTTCTTTCAGGATTTCTTCTACGGCGGTGATGGCGGTTTCCAGTTCCTGGTCGGTGTTGTAGAAATGCGGGGACATGCGGACTCCTGCTTTGGGACGCCAGTCGACCATGATTTCGCGCCTCAGCAATTCGCGGCAGACTTCTTGGGAATCGGGCATGTCAATGGATACGGTGCCGCCGCGTTTCTCGGGATCGCGTGGGGTGTTTACTCTCCAGCCTTGTTTGTCTACCAATTCGATCAGCCGGGCGGTCTGGCGTTTTGACTTTTCGCGGATGCGCTGCACGCCAACTTCGGTGATGATTTTCAGGCCTGGCCGGGCGGCTTCGAGTGACGGTATGTGTGATGTGCCATTCATGAAGCGGAACGGTGGATCGGTATAGCGGATGGGTCCGGTTTCGAAAGCCATCGAGTCTTGATGCGCGAACCAGCCGGTAAACTTGGGCTCCAGCTTTTTGCCGAGATCTGGACGAACGTACAAATAACCTACGCCGGGGCCGCCGCAAAGCCATTTCAAGACTCCGCCGCAGGCGAAGTCAGTATTGAGGGCTTGCACGTCTACCGGTACGGTGCCGAGCGACTGGAAAGTGTCGAGCACGACGTAGGCGCCGACCTTGTGAGCTTTTTCGATGATCGCCTTGGCGTCGTTGATATACGCGCTGCGGAAGATTACGTGCGAGATCGGAACCAGAAGGGTTTGTTCGTCGATGGCATCCAGCAGGCGCTGGGTTGGGACGGTGATTCCGTCCTCCGTTTTAACCATGTGAACTCGGGCGCCGTAGGGTTGTTGCGCCTCCCAAAAATACATCACCGAGGGAAAATTCATGTCGGTGTAAACAATTTTGTTGCGGTTGCCGGAGAGATCGAAGCAGGAGGCGACCACGGCCTGGCAGGTAGTGACATTCTGATGGGTTGAGACCGAACCTTTGGGCGCGTTCATGAGGGCGCCAATCTCGTCGCCGACTTCGGCCGCCAGCATCCACCATCGTTCTTCCCAGGCGCGAACGCCGCGAGTGGCCCAGGTATCGGCGTAGCCTTTCATGGCGTCGTAAACGCGGCGCGGCATGGCTCCCAAGGAATTGCTGATCAGGTAGGTCGAGCGTTCGAGGATGGGGAACTCGGAGCGGTAGCGGAGGAGTTCGTCAGTCATGCCGATATTGTACTGTGCAAATGGCCCGATGCTAAAGCCGTCTGTGCAGGTCGAGATGCGGGCCTCGCCATGTGTCAAATCTCGGCTAGTTGCCACTGGAAAGGGCGAAATTCCGCGAGCCTGCGGAAGTCTCGTTCATTGGCTGTGATCACAGTGATGCCTTGTCGGCTCGCGCTGACCGCGATCAGCGCGTCATTGGTCAATCGCCCCTGTCCGATTTTTTCGTAATGATATTTGGCCGCCACGCGAGCCAGCACGGTGCCGGTTTGAGTCCAATCGCTAAGGTTAGGAACGAGGATTCGCTTCGCCCGCTCAAAATCTCGCTCTAGACGCTCGACTACCTGACGATTGCGGTCGGCAGCACCGGCATACAGTTCCTCGAGCACCACTGCACTTAGCCAAAGCGGTGCATCGGCAGCGAATCGGCGGAGGGCCACGGCGTCGTCGTCGCCTCGACGCAGCGCAGAAATGTAAATAGAAGAGTCGAAGAGGACGGGCTGCATTTAGTCGTCAAGCGCGCCGTACACGTCGTCGATGTCGATTCCGCTCTTGATAAAACGGTCCGTAGCCTCGAGAACGAGTCGATTTCTCCGATGTTCAGCGATTGCCAAATCCAGCGCCCGCTCGATGGTCTCAGTCTCCGTTTTGGCCCGCAGCGCTTTTTGTGCGCGTTTGATCTTCACCGAATCCAACTGAAAGTGCTTGTGCGATCGTGTCGCCATGAAAATACTCTGTCTCCTACTACCATAACATGGGATGTACATATATTCTATGTTTATGTACACGCCGGAGGCGAGGCTTTGCGTTGAGCTTTCAGGAACACATAGGCGACGGTGAGGATGAGCAGGGTCGATACGCCGCTGAGCAGGCTGACCCGCGAGTCCCACCAGGTTTTCAGAATGGCGGCGGTTACGAGCGTAAGTCCCAGCATTGACCCCCATGCGCCGAGCGGGGAGCGCATGGGCAGCGTGGCTATTTGAGCAGCACCTATTTGCCTGCGGAAGGAAATGTGCGCGGCGAGCGATACCAGCCAGGAAAGCATCAGCCCGAATAATGCGCCGCTGAGTATATAAACGAAGGCATTCTTGGTGGCCCATTTCTCCAGAACCACTGCTACTACGATTCCATATGAGGAAGCGAGCAGAGCCAGGTTAGGTGATCCGGCTGCATTCAGCCGGCCGAGCGGCGCGGGCGCCCATCCTGCTCGCGCCAGAGAGAACAGCATGCGAGACGCAACGTACCAGTTGGCGTTTGCACCCGAGAGCGCAGCGGTCAGGATTACGAAACTCATCAGGCTGCTGGCGGCCGGAATTCCCACCGTGCGAAAGACGGTGACAAAAGGACTCTCGGTAACGCCGACGTGGTTCCACGGCATCACTCCCACGAGAACTACGATTGCGCCCAGATAAACCAGGGCGAGCGTGATGAAGGTTGACTTAACGGCTCGAGGAATCTCCGCCGCAGCTCGCGCTTCACCGGTAGTAATGGCCACCATCTCTATGCCGCCGAAGGTATACAAGGCAAATGTCATGGCCAGCAGAGGCGCTACCGGGCCCTTGGGAAAAAAGCCTCCTTGCGTCGTGAATTGTGCCGGAACACGCCCGTCTGCCAACACGGCCGCGCCAATGACGATGAATGTCACCATGGTTACCAGCTTTACCATTGCGAACCAGTATTCAAAGCGGCCGTAATCGCTGACGCTACGGAGATTGACGGCGATCAGTGCAGCAGAGAACACCGCGATCCACACCAGAGCCGGAACCGTCGGAAACCAGTAGTGCATGTAGGTTGCAGAAGCAACAAGGTTGGCGCCTACGGAGACAGAAATGGCAATCCAGTATCCAGCGCGGGAGATAAACCCAGCCCACGGCCCCAGATAGAGATCAGCGTACAAACCGAAAGAGCCTGCGGCGGGATGCACGCTGGATAGCTCGCCGAGCGCCATGGTTACGGTCCAACTGATGAAGCCGGCCAGAAGATAGCTCAGGATTACAGCAGGGCCGGCGATCTCCATGGCAGCGGCCGAGCCCAGCAATAGGCCTGTACCAATTGAACCGCCGACGGCCACCATGGCCATTTGACCGGCGCTGAGCTGGTGGCGCAGGCCGCTTTCCTGGTTGGTCCCGTTTACCGCAGTTTCGGTTTGCTGGGGCATTCGGGGACGTATATCAGAAAGCTCTTATTTCCCAAAGACTTATTCGCCTATGACCTTCGTAATCGCGTCTGGTCGTTACTTCGTTGCCCGCCCGGTAACCTGCTCCTAGACTTTCTATGGGTTACTCCGCGCGGCGCCAGCTCATGTCAGACACTGTCAAGCGAATGGATCGGGCCGAAATCACGAAACGGGTGGAGCGGGCTGAGAAGCTTCTCCAAAAGGGAAAAACGGCGGAGGCGCTGGAGGACTACCTGCAGGTTCTCGCGGCGGAGCCTGGAAACGACACGATCTGCCAGATGGCCGCGGATCTTTGCCTTTCCCTGCAACGCATTCCGCAGGCGGTAAAGCTGTTGGGAGACCTGTTCGAGCGCCAGATCGAGGCAGGCGACGCTACCCGGGCGAGCCTTACCTACAAGAAGTTGGGTCGCTTTGTAACCCCGACTTGGGAACAGAAGGTGCGGTTCGGAGAGTTGCTGGAGAAGTCGCATCCGAAACAGGCACTCGAGACCTACGAGAGCGTCTTTCAAGAGCTGACAAAACAGGGGCGCAAACCAGACTCACTTCCGACTTTGAAGCGCATTCTCGTGCTTGATTCCAGCGAGCAAAACTTGCAACGCCTGGGAGAGCTTTCCTCCGAGCTTGGAGACAACAAGGCAGCCGCGGCAGCGTTTCTGAAAATTGCGCAGCTAACTCAAGCTTCTGGCGGGAACGCGGCTCAATGGATGGAACGCGCCTATGCGGAAGATCCTGCCGATCCGCAGATTGCCCTGGGTTACAGCAAGAACCTGCTGGAACAGGGGCAAAGCGGAGCCGCCATCTTCGTGCTCGAGTCCCAAGTCAACGCGGGCAAGGCGTCGGAGGAGTTGCGCGATACCTATGCGAAGGCTCTGCTGGCGGCCAATCGTTTGAGTGACGCCGAACCAATTGTGTGGCAATTGTTCGAGGAAAATCCGTCACGGGTACAAGATGTCGCAAATCTTATCGGGCTTCTGATCGACGGCCAGCAGGACGCGGAAGCGGTCGCTTTGGGAAGGAAGCTGGAGCAATACCATCGTCGCAAGGGTGACCGCAGGGCTTTCCTTGCCATGATTCAGGAAATCTCTGCCAAGCACCGCGCGTCGCCGGAAATGCTCGAGTTCATGGGCGAGCAGTTTAATGCTTCGAATCGAGAGAGCGACTATTGCCAGACTCTGCTCAAGCTGTTTGATCTTTACTGCAGCGTGGGGAACTATGCGAAAGCGGCTGATTCCCTCGATCGCGCGGTCGAGGTGGATGCGTATGAATCCGGACACCAGAAGCGGCTGGAAATGTTGCGCGGAAAGATTGACGACAACCGTTTCAAGGTAATTGCTTCGCGCTTCTCGAGCATGGCCGACGCCGCTGCAGCGCCGCCTCCCGGGCAGGAAAAGATGCTTGGCGCTGCAGCCCTGCAGGATCTGATGCTGCAGGCGGAGATTCTGGTGCAATACGGTATGCGGTCGAAAGCGGTGGAACGCCTGCAGCGCATTCAGGAACTGTTTCCCCGCGAGGAGGAACGAAACGCGGATCTGCGGCAGTTGTACATGACGGCGGGATTGAATCCGCGCTATGCGGGCTCAGCAGCGACGCCGGCGATTGCAGCGTCGGTTCCTGGCGAGGTACCAGTGCCGCAAAGTGGAGGTGCACCATCCAGCGAAGCCACAGATGTCAGCAGTTTTGCGCGCGTGGCGGAAATCACCCGCAAGCTCTATCGCCAAAGCAATGCAGATGCAGTGATGCTGACTGCGGCAAAAGAGATTGGCGCGCAGTGGAAGGTGAGCCGATGCGTGATCGCCATGCGTAAGCCTGGGTTGCACACGACCAGCGTAAAGGAATATTTCGGCGATAATAGCAAGCCCGCAGAGGCACGGATGTTGGAGAGAATTGCGACCACGGTTCACGACCTGGCCATCGACCGCGGCGGCACAGTCACCATTGCGGACACGCAATCTGGTTCCGACGTGCAGGCTGTCCGCGAAGCCCTGTCGCAATTAGCGGTCACTTCGCTGCTGGCTCTGTCTCTTACGGATGGGGCGGAACACGTTGGCCTCCTGCTTTTGATGGACAGTAAGCCACATGCCTGGGGCTCCAACGACGTGATGGTGCTGAAAACCATCACTGACCAGATCGTTATCGCGCTGAACAACGCCGGGCTTCGCCGCCTGGTCAAGAATCTTTCAGTAACCGACGAGCGGTCGGGCCTGCTGAAACGCGCTTCCTATCTCGATCTGCTGATGGCGGAAACCCGGCGCAACGCGCAGCAGAGCACTCCGCTTACGGTCCTGCTAATGCAGTTTGGCGAAAAAGCCGCAATGGTGAAAGAGCTTGGCGAATCCGCGGTGGAAGCCCTGATGCAGCAGATCGGCCAACTCTTTGCCGCCAATATCCGGCAGAATGATCTGGCATTCCGCTACGAGACCACAACCATCGCCATCGTTCTCGGAGAAACGCCGGAAAAAGAGGGCGTTATGGCAGCGGAGAAATTACAGAGATTGCTCGCCCAACTTCGGCTGCCGGAAAAACAAGAGTCCGTTCACTTCAGCGCGGGGCTCGCGGAAGCGGTGGTGCGCGGGGAGTACGATCCCGTGGACATCGTCACGGAAGTGATCAATCGGGCTGAACAGGCGCTGCAAACCGCCATCGCACAGGGGGCGGGAAAGATCGTTGCGCTGGCTGCATCGTTCGCAACGGCTGCAGTCGCGTAATTGTGTCATTGGACAGGTTGGTGCCCTTTCCTCTTTTGCTGATGGAGGCCGGGCGTCCCCGCCCGGCTGGACCGCCGAGACGCTCGTCCGCCAATCACGCCACGCGAAATTAGCCCGCTACAACTCGACCTCACTCGGTTTACGCTTCCTTGTCTGCGCTGCTAAACTAGTAAGTTTAGTTAGTCCGTTCAGAACTCTTCTGATTACATGAAGTCATAACTAAAAGCCGAGACCAGGAATCCAATGTTGAAACCAGGGGATATTGCAATTGTGAGTGGGGCGCGCACGCCCTTTGGACGTTATTGCGGCAAGCTGAAAGATTTCACGGCGCAGGAACTCGGCGCCATCGCGGGCAAGTGTGCCATTGAACGCGCTGGGCTTGAGCCGAAGGATTTCGATCACGTAGTTTTTGGCAACGCGCAGCAGACTTCCGGTGACGCTCTTTACGGCGCGCGCCACGTCGGCCTGCGAGCCGGTCTGCCGATTGAAACTCCCGCACTCACTGTGAACCGTCTGTGCGGATCGGGAATGCAGTCTATTGTGAACGCGGCGCAGATGGTTCAATTGGGCGAAGCCAATGTGGTACTGGCCGGGGGCATGGAAGCTATGTCGCAAGCGCCGTTCGTGATCCGAGGGCGCGACGGTTTCACGCTTGCTCCCGGCGGGAAGCTGGAAGACTCGCTAATGGTCGCGTTGCTCGACACGTATTGCGGCTTATACATGGCCAACACCGCGGAACTTTACGGGGAACAGCAGGGCATCACGCGCCAGATGCAGGATGAGTTCGCGCTGCGCTCGCAACAAGCGGCCGACGCCGCGTACAAGGACGGCCGCCTGCAGGAAGAGTTGGTTCCGGTGCATCTCAAAGATCGCAAGGGTGAACCGTCGGGCGAGACTTTGAGCGAAGACGATCATCGCCGCCCGCAGACCACTATGGAGGGTTTGGCCAAGTTGAAAGCTGCGTTTGGCAAGAACGGCAGCGTTACCGCCGGAAATGCCAGCGGGATCGTGGATGGTGCGGCGGCGGTGGTAGTGATGTCGCTTGAAGAGGCTGGTAAGCGGGGATTGAAGCCCTTGGGACGCATCGTCGGCTGGGGCATTGCCGGAGTTGAACCCAAACTGATGGGCCGCGGTCCCGTGCCGGCGACAAAAATCGCTTTGCAGAAAGCTGGACTGACGTTGGACTACATCGATTTGATCGAAGTGAACGAAGCTTTCGCGGCGCAATACTTGGCGGTCGAAAAAGAACTTGGTCTCGACCGCAACAAAGTGAATGTGAACGGTGGAGCGATTGCGCTGGGCCATCCGCTGGGCGCGACGGGTACGCGATTGGTGATCACGCTGCTATACGAATTGCGCCGAAGGAAGAAGAAGTATGGCTTGGCAACAGCCTGTATTGGCGGCGGGCAGGGAATTGCGATGGTGGTCGAGAGTTTGCATTAAACCATTTACCACAGAGGCACAGAGAAATCTTAAGAAGGAAGCTCTCTGTGACTCTGTGTCTCTGTGGTAGCGAACAATTGGCTTGAGCTGATCGTGGCAGAAGGAATAGCTAATGGAAATAAAGAAAGTCGGCGTGCTGGGTTGCGGGTTGATGGGCTCTGGTATCGCTCAAGTGGCCGCGACTGCGGGGTTCGACGTCACGGTGCTGGAAGTTGAGCAGAAGTTTCTCGACAAGGGCTTTGCCGGGATTGAGAAATCTCTGGCCAAATTTGCCGAGAGGCCGCCGGACAAGGGCGGCATCACAGCGCAGCAGAAAGACGCTATTCGCGCGCGTCTCAAGGGGACAACGAATAAGCAGGACCTGGCTGACTGCGACATTGTGATCGAGGCCATCATCGAGAACGTCGAAGACAAAAAAAAGATGTGCGCGTCCATCGACAGCATCGTAAAGAAAGACGCAATCTTCGCTTCGAATACGTCATCCATTTCCATCACTGAACTGCTGACTTCGACCAAGCGGCCGGAGCGGTTTATCGGATTGCATTTTTTCAATCCGGTGCCGCTGATGAAGTTGGTCGAAGTTGTGCGCACCATCGCCACCGCCAGCGAGGTGTACGACGCCGCCTACGAGTTCGGAAAAAACCTCGGCAAGACGCCGGTTCGCACCAGCGATAAAACTGGATTCATTGTGAACCGGCTGCTGGTGCCCTATCTGCTCGACGCCATTCGTGCCTACGAGGAAGGTGTAGGTTCGATCGATGACATTGATAATGCGATGAAGCTGGGCTGCGGCTATCCCATGGGGCCGTTCACGCTGCTTGATTTCGTCGGGCTGGATACAACCTACTACATCACCCACGTGATGTACGACGAGTTCAAGGAGCGGCGGTTCGCGTCGCCACCGCTGTTGAAGCGTCTGGTGATGGCGGGCTGGTATGGGCGGAAAACAGGCAAGGGATTTTACGATTACAAGGACGCGAGCAATCCCGTGCCGAATAAGCTGTAGTAAAGCACTGGGGACAGCCGCTCTCGCATGTATCCGAGACTAGGCAATGAGTGAGGTCATCTACATCCCGCTGGAGGAAGAAGGCACCGATTGTTGGCGCCCGGTCCATGCGGAGCAAGTGTCGAATGACGTTTACGAGATTACGGTGGATGACGAGCCTGGAGACGAGCACTGGAGTTTTCCTCCTCACGCCAAGGTACGTTGTCGTGGTCATGTCTTTTCTGATGGAAAAGCCGGGCTGGTGGCGTTTGAATTAGTCGAGTAAATCGGTCTGATTGGTATCTTATCCGCAGGCAATTTGAATTTATGAACTTCGAAAACATTCTCCTCGAAAAGAAAAACTCCATTGCGTATGTTACCGTCAACCGTCCCAAAGTCCTGAACGCGCTCAATATGGCCACCATGGAAGAACTGCGCGCGGCCTTTCATGACATCAAGAACGATTCTGGCATCCGCGTGGTCATCATGACTGGAGCCGGGGAAAAGGCTTTTATCGCGGGGGCCGACATTGGCGAACTGGCCAAGCACGACGCGATCTCGGGAAAAGAGTACACGCACCGCGGGCAGAATGTTCTCAACCTGATCGAAAATCTGGGCAAGCCGGTGATTGCTTGCATCAACGGCTTCGCGCTTGGCGGCGGTTGTGAAATCGCGATGGCTTGCACTATGCGTCTGGCCAGCGAAAACGCGAAACTGGGTCAGCCCGAAGTGAAGCTGGGAATTATTCCGGGATACGGGGGCACGCAGCGTTTGCCTCGGCTGGTCGGCAAAGGACTCGCCATGCAGCTTGTGCTGACTGGTGAAATGATCAACGCGCAGGAGGCGTATCGCATCGGATTGGTCAATGAAGTTACTGCCCCTGCCGAACTCATTCCGCGAGCGGAGGCGATTGCGCAAAAGATCATCGCCAATGCTCCGCTTGCAGTTCAATACGCCATGGAGGCGGTCAACAAAGGCATGGAGATGACGCTGGCGGAAGGGCTATACCTCGAAGCCGTGCTATTCGGCGTGGCTTGCGCATCGGAGGATAAAAAGGAAGGGACGACGGCGTTTCTGGAGAAGCGTCCGGCGCAGTTCGGAGGGAAATAAAAAGGCCACGGATTTGCGCGGATTTACGCGGAGCAAGAGCGATCTCACCTCGGAGGCGCGTAGTCACGGAGAAAAATAATAAACAGGATCCGCCGTCGTCTCCTTTTCAGAGCACGGCGCTTGAGGGCAATCTGAGCGCTGCGGGAAGACATTTCGGAATCATCGTCTCGCGGTTTAACGAGTTCATTACCGAACGGCTGTTTCGAAGTGCGTCCGACGGACTGGTGCGCTGCGGCGCAAAACGCAAAGACATCCAGGTGGTTCGCGTGCCGGGAGCGTTCGAGATTCCGTCCGCCGCTCGTAGTCTGGCCGAGACCAAAAAATACGATGCGATTATCTGTCTCGGCTGTTTGCTGCGCGGTGACACGGCGCACTACGACGTCATCGTGAACGAAGTCACGCGCGGCATTGGTCAATCCGCGCAAGAAACTGGGGTGCCCCACGCTTTCGGCGTGCTTACCTGCGAGACACTGGAACAAGCCATTGACCGCGCCGGCCTCAAGATGGGAAACAAAGGCTTCGAAGCCGCGCTGGCAGCGGTGGAGATGGCGAATCTGACGAAAGCGGTCCGTCGTTCGTCGTTGGTTGTTGGCAAAGGCGCAAGAACGAAAGCTCTCAGCTCTCAGCTTTCAGCTCTCAGCAAAACCCGGAAGCCCAGGCACCCCACCCGCCCGAAGAAACGTAAGCGTTGATACCGGAACTATTTCTCAACTCCTGTAAACTGAAAGCTGACAGCTGATGGCTGACAGCTCCTCATGGGCACTCGCCGAAAATCTCGCGAAATTGTCCTGCAAATGTTGTTTCAAGCAGACATGGGCCGACAAACGCCCGACGAGGTCCGCCGGACTTTTTGGAGCGAACACAACTCCACCCAAGGAGACGTGCGGGGTTTCGCGGAAGATCTTTTCCGGACGGCCACGGACCGTACAGCCGAGATCGACAGTTTGATCGAGCGTCACGCCGAACACTGGCGCATGGACCGCATGGCCGCGGTCGACCGCAACGTGCTGCGCTCCGCCGTGGCGGAGTTTATGGGCTTCCCGGCTACCCCGCATGCCGTGGTCATCAATGAAGCGCTGGAGATTGCCCGCAAGTTTTCCAGTCCCGAGTCTGTGCAATTCATCAATGGAGTGCTGGACAGCGTAGGCCGCGAACTGGAAAAGGCGAAAGCCTAAGGAAGTCGTTCGTCGTTCGTCGTCGGCGTTGTCCAGGAATCGTGAGCATTCTTGCAATTCAAGGACTTCTGTCTTGGATGCTTTTGTTTTTTGACCAACGACCGACGGCCAACGACTGGCGTCTACGGCTTTACCGCAATCAGATCTGGATTACATGTGATCGGAAATGGCAGTCCCGCTGAGTTCTGGCACAGGCCTTGTGGGAAGGGGATCTGCTTGATGTCACCGCCGGCCACTGTACTCACAACGTGCACCGTTCCGTCGCTGGCTCCGACATAGAGCAACGTGCCGTCGGCCGTGAGCGAGGCACTCAGGGGCAGAGGATTTCCGACCAGAGAATACGCAGAGGATGTCTGCCCCGGAATATTGAACGCCAGGATGCTGCTTAGATTAGACGTGATCACGTAGGCGGTTGTGCCATCTTGCGAAATGATCAGCTGCTTGGCGACAAAATTCTGACCGAGATTGAAGGCGGCAACCGGGCCATCGGTCACAGGCGGCGTACAGCCAGATGGTGTCGTGTTCACGCTCACTATGTCGAGATCGGGAGGGGCGAGCGCCAGGAGATGAAATGTAGCGGGGGTATCGGATGGCAACAGTCGAGCCGCGCCGGGCAGAGTCTTTATGAAGGTTGGCACAGCGGGTACGGCGACAGTATCGGCGCGCCCGTTGTCGCAGGTTCTCCACACGCTCAGCGACGACGGAGCGCCTCCGGCCACGTAAGCAAAAGCTCCTTCGGAAAGAAAACTTACATCGTTGGCGGGAGCGGCCAGAGTAACGGTTCGCAGCCCGTCGACCTTCGAATAGATATACAAATTGCTGCCCGCCACGATGTACGCCTTCAGGCTATCGGGCGAAAAGTCCGCCGCTGTTGCTCCTGTGATTTGAAACGTGGGACTGGTATTGGTGGTGGTGTCAAGAACAAAAACATGGTTCGGCCCATCTTCAGCTGATGTGTCCGAAATGATGACCTTGCTTCCATCGGGAGAAACAGCCAGCACTTTGCCCGGCGCAGACACGAGCTGAGACAAGGCATTCGTGGATGTGTTAATCATTGCCAGACCCACGGTGCCGAACAGGCCGGAATTAGTTCCCAGGTAAACGGTGCTCCCCTGCCCGTTAAAGACCAGTGAGTTTGGCGTGGCCGGCAAGGTGAGGGAATCCCCCACAGTATTTGCAGGAGCTGTAATGGGAACGACCGTGCTGAAGCAGCCATCCGTGGTGCCACAACTCGTGGTGCTTATGTACACGGTTGAAGTTCCGGTGGTCCCGGTGGGGGTTACAAACATGTTTACAACATTCTCTGGATAAATCGGCAAAGAGGGCAAGAAGCCGACGTTGCAGGTCGGCGGACTGCAAGAGGCGATGATGGAAGCGCCACCTCCGCTCGTGGATCCCGTCGCCCCCCCGCTGCTGCTCACGCTCACCGATCCGGGATTGGAAGAGCTCCAGGTTAATGGGACTCCGGTGATCTCCGTACCCAGACTATCGAAAACCGTCGGAGTGATGGTTGTTGAGGTGCTGCTCGCGGTTGTTGCGGCGAGCGTGATCGACTGGACTGGGCAAGTTGTGAAAGCTATCGGCAGACTATTGACGGTGCCAATAGTGGCGAACAGGGAAGTGAGGCCGGGGACTTTGGCGGTCACCTCGACTTGTCCCGGAAGCAGAGCAGGGGCGGTGGAATTCAGTGCGGCCACACTGGCTTGCAGAGTCTGCCAGGTGAAGACGCCGACGGTGGAACTAATGTTCACGCCATTGCTGTACGCGGTTGCCTGGTAATCGGCGATTTGGCCAACAGAAAAACAGGGGTTCGTGGGCGGCGGTTGATTTGGCATCGGGAGGAAGCTGACCGCGATTTTGTCGACATGCTGGTGAACATAAACCGTTGTCGGAGGGCTGCTCACGCCTTGCGCCGTGGCCGTTACCTCGGCCACTCCTACGGTTCCGGGGGTGCAGATAGTCGGAGCGCTCAGCGAATCCCAACTGCCGGCGCAGGCCAGGCCGGTGGCAGACACCGTGACCACAGCGGTATTACTCGACTGGTAGTTCACAGGCTCGGTGATTGCCGTCTTGGCCGAATCGAAAATACTGGGGAAGAATGCTTGATTGGTTCCGATCTCCATCGACAAGTATGGGGCGGGGCTAATGGTAATGTTGGCAGGGACGGGGTTGGCCACGGTGTGGACGGGATTGCTGCTGCTGCATCCGCTGAGACCGGCCAGTAGAAAAAAAATAATAAGAAGAGCAACCGCAAACCCCAAAAAAACCAACCTGCCCATGCACCCTCCCCGCCCTCATGGTCGCCCATGCGGCGAGCACGTTTCCCAAGTAGTGTATTCGCTTTGGAAGTTTCCCAGTGTAGAGGCTGCGCATTTTTTCGGCAAGTTGAGCCGTCTTGCGGGCGTCCGAGCCCGCAGGCGAAATCCCGAACGACGTGAGGGATCTGAAGATCCGCTAACCTTAATAGACTTGAGATGGTCTGCCACATGCCGTTTTCGCGCGCCGTTATCATGGGATGCAACAAACGCCGGTTGACGATGTGTCAAGAGTGTTGTTATATTTAAAAGGTTCCGCGAGTCAATCTGGCTTTGTCTGTAGGCTGTGGATTCGTTCGCTGTGTGTCTTGTGTACGCGAAAGTTCCCAAAGAGAGCAGCTGAGCCGTTAAAGATATACTTCTTCGGAGAAAATTTCGGAGACGCCCTCGCTGAAATGCCCTGCGCGCACCTTCCGCCTGTTGGAAGGCTATGTGGGGCAAAGCCGACGAAACGGAGTACCTCCGATTTTGGATTCGGGCTTGGTGCCACCGTCGTCGCTGTCAGTCTGAACGTGAAACCGAAAATCTCTCACTGGCTTGGTGTGCGGTGAGAAGCATGGTTGGCATACCGCCGGCCAGACCCTGAACCAGGGAAAAGTTAATGTGGGCGTATGTGTCGACGCGCCTTTGCTGGGGTGCGACACGTGTTGCCAAGGAGCAGCAAAGAGTGCCTACCTTCAATCAATTGGTGCGGGATGGTCGAAAGCGGCCGCGATATAAGACCGCGAGCCCGGCGTTGCAAGGGTGTCCGCAAAAGCGCGGAGTTTGCACCCGTGTGTACACCCAAACCCCGAAGAAGCCGAACTCGGCGCTGCGCAAGGTTGCCCGCGTGCGCTTGACCAATGGGATTGAGGTTACAACGTATATCCCCGGCGTCGGCCATAACCTGCAAGAGCACTCGATCGTGCTGATTCGCGGAGGCCGCGTGAAAGATCTGCCGGGTGTCCGCTATCACGTGGTGCGCGGAACCTTGGATGCCGTAGGCGTGGCGAACCGAAAACAGAGCCGATCAAAGTATGGCGCCAAGCGCCCGAAAGCATAGATATTTCTGTAGAGACGTAGCTCGCTACGTCTCAGCGGCGGCGCAAGCGCTAGAGCCAGGAGCAAAAGCTGAATGCCAAGAAAAGGACATATCGCCAAGCGGACGGTGGAAGCCGATCCGGTTTACGGTTCAGATCTGGTGACGAAATTCGTCAACTCGATGATGTGGCAAGGCAAGAAGAGCACCGCGGAAGGCATCTTCTACGAAGCGTTAACGCGCCTGCAGGCAAAGGGCGGCGGTGACGAAGCTCTGAAGCTGTTCACGAAAGCCGTGGAAAATGCCAAGCCGCTGCTCGAGGTTAAAACCCGCCGCGTAGGCGGCGCGAACTATCAGGTGCCGGTAGAAGTGAATGCCGACCGGCGTACCTCGCTGGCGATTCGCTGGCTGATCACCTATTCCCGCGGACGCGGCGAAAAAGGCATGATCGACAAGTTAAGCAATGAATTGCTGGACGCCGCCAACGGCAAAGGCGCAGCCATCAAGAAGAAAGAAGATGTTCACCGCATGGCCGAGGCCAATAAGGCCTTCGCTCATTACCGGTGGTGATTCAGCTTTTAGCCATTAGCTCTTAGCTCAATCGGAATCAGATTTTGCTAAGGGCTAAGAGCCAAGAGCTAACAGTTGGTTTTCGGAGCCCCAGAAAGAAGAAATAAAGTCGTGCCCAGAACAGTCCCATTAGAACGGTGCAGGAACATCGGCATAATGGCCCACATCGATGCCGGTAAGACCACTACGACGGAGCGCATCCTGTTCTACACAGGAAAGACGCACCGCATCGGAGAGGTCCATGAAGGCACGGCCACAATGGATTGGATGGAGCAGGAGCAGGAGCGCGGCATTACCATCACTTCCGCCGCGACCACATGTTCCTGGCGCGACGTCCGCATCAACATTATCGACACACCCGGCCACGTGGATTTCACCGCCGAGGTCGAACGCTCTCTGCGCGTGCTCGACGGTGCTGTCGCTGTGTTCGACGCTGTTCACGGCGTGCAACCGCAATCCGAAAAGGTTTGGCGCCAGGCCGATAAATATGGCGTCCCACGGATCTGCTTCATTAACAAGATCGACAAGATGGGCGCGGACTTCGAGCATGCCGTCGATACAATTCGCAAACGCCTCAACGCAAAGCCCATCGCCATTCAGATTCCCATTGGCCAGGAAGACAAGTTCAAAGGCGTGGTTGATCTCATCGAAATGAAGTCGGTTATCTGGCAGGATGACACCATCGGCGCTGAATATGCTACCGGCCCGATTCCTCCCGAACTCCAGAAAAAAGCCGAAGCGTTTCACACCCAGTTGGTCGAAACTGTAGCTGAAAACGACGACGAAATCCTGCACAAGTTCCTGGAGGGCGAGGCTATCTCTCCGGAGGAACTGCGGGCGTCCCTTCGCAAGTCCACCATTGATCTGAAATTGTTTCCCGTAGTGGTCGGCACTGCTTTCAAAAACAAAGGCGTGCAGCCCCTGCTTGATGCTGTAGTTGATTATTTGCCTTCTCCCCTCGATGCCGGCGAAGTGAAAGGCACGAATCCGGACAACGGTGAAGTGATTACCCGGCAACCGGCGGACGACGAGCCATTTTCTGCGCTGGCTTTCAAGATCATGGCTGATCCCTTCGTCGGCCAATTAACTTTCATTCGTGTTTACTCTGGCCAGGTTAAGTCCGGAGACTCGGTGCTTTGCGCGGGACGCCGGCGGACCGAGCGCATTGGCCGCCTGCTCAAGATGCACGCCAACAAGCGCGAGGATATCAGCGAAATTCTGGCGGGCGATATCTGCGCCGCAGTCGGTTTGAAGAACGTTAGCACCGGCGACACGATTTGTGACGAAGATCATCCCATCACGCTCGAATCCATTACGTTTGCGGTTCCCGTAATTTCGGTTGCGGTCGAGCCCAAGACCAAGGCCGACCAGGAAAAAATGGGCATGGCGCTGGGGCGTCTTGCCCAGGAAGACCCAACCTTCAAAGTTCACACTGATCCTGACAGTGGCCAGACCATCATCAGCGGCATGGGCGAACTGCATCTCGAAATCATCGTTGATCGCATGATGCGCGAGTACAAGGTCGAGGCGAATGTGGGCAAGCCGCAGGTGGCGTACCGCGAGACCATCCGCAGGAAAGCTGAAGCGGAGGGCAAGTACATCCGCCAGACCGGCGGCCGCGGACAATATGGCCACGCCAAGATTCGGATCGAGCCCCAGGAACCAGGCAAGGGTTACGAATTTGTTAACGACATCGTCGGCGGCTCCGTGCCCAAGGAATTCATCAAGCCGATTGATCAGGGCATTCGAGAAGCCATGGAAGGCGGCGTCCTGGCCGGCTACGAAATGGTCGACGTCAAAGCCACTCTCTACGACGGCAGCTATCACGACGTTGATTCGAATGAAATGGCCTTCAAGATTGCCGGTTCGATGGCCTTCAAGGAAGCGGCTCGCAAAGCTTCCCCGGTGTTGTTGGAACCAGTGATGTCGGTGGAAGTAGTCACGCCCGAAGATTATGCTGGCGTGATTATGGGCGACTTGAGTTCTCGCCGCGGACGCATCGAGGGTATGGAGCATCGCGCCGGTTCGCAGGTGATCAAAGCGATCGTGCCGTTGGCTGAGATGTTTGGCTATGCGACTCATATGCGTTCGAGCACGCAAGGCCGCGCTGAGTACTCGATGCATTTCGCGCGTTATGAAGAAGCCCCGCGCTCGGTGTCGGAAGAAATCATCGCCCGAGTGCAGGGCACGGTAAAGAGGTAACAATGGGGCACCTTTAGCGCCCTTTGGAAGAAACGATTTTAGAAAGAAAAGTACGGAGCTAGACGCAAATGGCGAAAGAGAAATTTGAGCGCAATAAGCCGCACTGCAACGTGGGCACGATTGGTCACATTGACCATGGCAAAACCACGCTGACAGCGGCCATCACCAAGGTTTTGCAGAAGCACAACCCGAAGATCGTGTTCCGGTCGTTTGACTCGATCGATAATGCGCCGGAAGAAAAAGCGCGTGGGATCACGATTGCCACCGCGCACGTCGAGTATGAAACCGCGAACCGCCACTATGCGCACGTGGATTGCCCGGGCCACGCCGACTACATCAAGAACATGATCACGGGCGCGGCGCAGATGGATGGCGCGATTTTGGTGGTCGCGGCGACCGACGGTCCGATGCCGCAGACTCGCGAGCACGTGCTGCTGGCGCGGCAGGTGGGCGTGCCTTACATCGTGGTGGCGCTGAACAAGTGCGACGCGGTCGACGATCCCGAGTTGCTCGATCTGGTCGAACTGGAAGTGCGCGAGTTGCTGAAGAGCTATCAGTTTCCCGGCGACGATGTGCCGGTAATCCGCCTCTCGGCGCTGGGTGCGCTGAACGGCGAAGAGAAGTGGGAGAAGCAGATTGACGCGTTGATGGAGGCGGTGGACAAGAGCGTTCCGCAGCCGGCGCGGGAACTCGAAAAACCGTTCCTGATGCCGATTGAAGATATTTTTTCGATCTCAGGACGGGGCACGGTGGTGACGGGACGAATCGAGCGCGGCAAGGTGAAAGTCGGCGAGGAAGTGGAAATTGTGGGTTTCCGCGAAACCCGCAAGACGGTAGTCACGGGCGTGGAAATGTTCAAGAAGCAATTGGACGAAGGCTTGGCGGGAGACAACGCCGGCCTCTTGCTGCGCGGCATTGGCAAGGACGATGTCGAACGCGGCATGGTGTTGGCGAAGCCGGGATCGATTACGCCGCACACCAAGTTCAAGGCGGAAGTTTATATTCTGACCAAGGAAGAAGGCGGACGGCACACGCCGTTCTTCAAAGGATACCGTCCGCAGTTTTATCTGCGCACGACGGATGTGACCGGCGTAGCGGAGATGCCGCCGGCGACGGAGATGGTGATGCCAGGAGACAACGTGAGCCTGGTGATTGAGTTGATCACGCCGGTGGCGATGGAAAAGGGCTTGCGCTTCGCCATCCGCGAAGGCGGGCACACGGTGGGCGCAGGCACCATCAGCGAGATCGTGCAGTAAAAGTTCTATGTGTGGGACCGGGTCTCTGACCGGTCGCGGGTCGAAGACCCGCCACACACGAGCAAAACCGCGGCCTGCAACTTGCCGCCAGTTCTTTCTTCCCGGACAGCCGGGAGGGGTTAGCGAGAGCCAAAGTGATTGGAAGAGAAAGAATTCGCATTCGGTTGAAGGCTTACGACTATCGCATCCTGGATCAGTCCACGGGTGAGATTGTCGAAACCGCGAAGCGCACGGGCGCGCAGATCGCGGGGCCGATTCCTTTGCCGACGATGAAAAACAAGTACTGCGTGCTGCGTTCTCCGCACGTGGACAAGAAATCGCGTGAGCAGTTCGAGATTCGTACGCACAAGCGCTTGCTCGACATTCTCGAGCCGACGCAGCAGACGGTCGACGCATTGATGAAGCTCGACTTGCCCGCCGGTGTGGACGTCGAGATCAAGGCATTCGGCAAGGAACATAAATAGCATTCAGCCGTCAGCTCTCGGCTTTCACTTTGAAGCGAGGAGCCCCAGCCAATAGCCAAACGGCCATGCTGGTTAGCGGAGAAGAAGAGAAATGGCAAAAGTAACTGGAATCTTAGGCAAGAAAGTCGGCATGACGCAGCTCTTCGACGACAAGGGCGACGTTCATCCTGCAACCGTACTGCAGGCTGGACCCTGCGTGATCACGCAGCATAAGACGCAGACCAAAGACGGATATGTCGCTGCCCAGATTGGCCTGGTCGAGTTCGTGAAAGAGTCGCGGCTGACCAAGCCCGCTCGCGGACACCTGGGCAAGAACAATTTGCCACCGGTCAAGTTCATGCGCGAGGTTCCAATCGAAGTCGAAGAGAAAGCCGAAGGCGATGGCGACGGACTGGTGAAAGCTGGCGATCGCGTGCTGGTAGATATTTTCGACGGCGAGAAATTCGTTGACGTCGTCGGCATCAGCAAGGGTCGTGGCTTTTCCGGCGTAGTCCGGCGGCATCATTTTGCGGGTGGTCCCAAATCGCACGGTTCGATGTTTCAGATTACGGGATCGATTGGATCATCGGCGTTTCCGTCGCGTGTGTTTAAGGGTATGCGAATGTCGGGACACATGGGCGTGGATCGGGTGACTGTGCGCAACTTGCGCGTGCTGGGCATGGATAAAGAAGACAACCTGCTGGTGGTCGAAGGCAGCGTGCCCGGCCCCAAGGGCGGGTATCTGGTAATCACGAAAGCAAAGAAGCCGCCGAGAGAGCGACGGGGATTTGCCGGATCGGCGACTGTGGACCCGTTGAAGGCAGCTAAGCGCGCGGCCAAAAAGGCTTAGAAGGAATCGGACGATCAGGAACGATCATGGCAAGCATTGACATTCACAACTTGAGCGGAGCCAAAGTTGGCAGCCTGGAACTGGCGGACGAGGTCTTCGGTGCAGTCAACGAGGACCTGCTGTGGGAGGCGGTAAAACATTATCGCGCCGCCCATCGGGCGGGAACGCACGCGACCAAGAACAAGAAACTGGTCTCCGGAGCCGGCAAGAAACTTTGGAAGCAGAAGGGCACTGGGCGAGCTCGCGTCGGTTCGATTCGTTCGCCATTGTGGCGGCACGGCGGTACGGTGCATGGTCCGCAGCCGCGCTCTTACGATTACGCTTTTCCGCGGAAGAAATTACTGGGAGCGCTGCGGTCCGCGCTGGCTTCGAAGTTCGCGGATGGCAAGTTGATTATTGTGAACGCGTTTGATGTGAAGGAGCCCAAGTCCAAGCTTTTTCGCGAGGCGCTGGACGCGCTCAAAGTGGATAGCACGGCGCTGTTGGTCGAGGTTCCCAAGCACGAGAATCGCAATTTGGCTTTGAGTTCGCGAAATCTTCATGGCGTCGAGTTGCTGAACGGCAACGAAGTTCATCCTTATCATCTGCTGCGTTACGACCGGGCGATCTTCTCGCAGCCAGCGATTGAAAAGCTGCAGATTTCGCTGAAGAGTTCGATTTCGAAGCGGCAGCACAAGCCGGCGGAAGGCGAGGGCGAGGCTCCGAAGAAAGCTTCGCGTTCTCCCCGACGCCGCACCCGGCATGAAAAAGCGGCGGAGGTGGCCTGATGAAATCCGCATACCAGATTCTTCGCCGTCCGGTCATCACCGAAAAGGGTCTCGCCATCAAGGAAAACCAGAACACGCTGGTTTTTCAAGTGGCGACGGCGGCGACCAAGACGGAAATCAAAGAAGCGGTGCAGGGAATTTTCAAGGTGAAAGTGCATTCGGTCCGCACCGCAACTTATCCGGGAAAAGAACGGCGGCGTGGAAAGTTCGCCGGCTACCGTCCGGATTGGAAAAAAGCCTACGTGCGGCTGAAGGCCGGCGAAAAGATGCCGGAGTACGCCCAGAACTTATAGCCGTTGGTCGTTCGTCGTTGGTCATTGGCCAACCCGAGACTTCAGCGGCAAAGAAAAGCTTAAGAGCTAGAAGCTAAGAGCTGATTTATGGCAATCAAGACTTACAGACCGACAACCCAGACGCTGCGTTATCGCACCACGCTGGTCAACGACGATATTACGAGCACCCAGCCGCACAAGCCGCTGCTCGAACCGAAACCGCGAACCGGCGGGCGGCGTAATTCAGGCCAGACCACCATGCGGTTTATCGGTGGCGGCCACAAGCGTAAGTTGCGCATTATTGATTTCAAGCGCGACAAGATCGGCATTCCGGCGACCGTGGCCACGATCGAGTACGATCCCAATCGCTCGGCTCGCATAGCTTTGTTGAGCTATGCCGATGGCGAGAAGCGTTACATCTTGCAGCCCGACGGGTTGAAGGTTGGACAAAAAGTGCTAAGTGGTCCCGATGCCGATATTCTGGTGGGCAATGCGCTGCCGTTGCACAACATTCCCCCGGGCACCACGATTCACAACGTCGAGTTGAAGCCGGGCAAGGGCGCGCAGATGGTGCGTTCAGCGGGCGGCGCGGCGCAATTAGTGGCCAAGGAAGGCGACTACGCGCTGGTCAAACTGCCTTCTGGCGAGATTCGCAAGGTGGCGCAAGGCTGCATGGCAACGATTGGCCAGGTCGGCAATCTCGATCACGAAAATATCACCATCGGCAAAGCTGGACGTTCGCGTTGGTTGGGGAAGCGCCCGCACAACCGCGGCGTTTCCATGAACCCGGTGGATCACCCCCACGGCGGCGGTGAAGGCAAGACTTCCGGCGGTCGTCATCCGGTGACCCCGTGGGGCCAGCCGACTCGCGGATACAAGACGCGGAACAACAAGCGCACGGACGCATTTATCGTCAACCGGCGCGGCAAGAAATAGCGGTGGAGTTAAGAATTTGTAGCTGACAGCCGAGAGCTGAAAGCTACTAGCTAAGAGCTAAAGGCTAAGAGCTGACTTATGGCACGTTCAACAAAAAAAGGACCGTTCGTCGATGGCTTCCTGCAAACCCGCGTGGAAGCCATGAATTCGCGCAACGAGAAAAAGGTGCTGCGCACCTGGTCGCGGCGCTCAACCATCGTTCCGGAAATGGTGGGCCACACGATTGCCGTGCACAACGGCAAGAAGTTTATTCCGGTGTACATCACAGAAAACCTGGTGGGCCACAAGCTGGGCGAATTCAGTTTTACCCGCCAGTTCAAGGGACACTCGATGCGGGCGGCGACCGAGGTTGCAGCCAAGCCGGCTGGCATCCCGGGGGGTCCGGGTGCTATCAGTCCAGCGGCGGGAGCGGCTCCGGCAGCCCCGGCGCCCAAGGCGTAAAGGAGACGCACGATGGAATTTCGAGCTCAAGCACGGTTCATGCGCGTCTCGCCGCAGAAGGCTCGCCTGGTGCTGGACCTGATCAAGGGCCGCCGGGTGGAGGACGCGCTCAATACGCTCGTCTTCACCAAGAAGCGGGTCGCGGCCACGGTTGAGAAGTTGCTTAGGTCGGCGCTCGAGAATGCCAACTACCTGAGTTCGGAAAAAGGCATTGACGTTGACGTGGACAAGTTATACGTGAAGCGCGCCATCGCCAACGACGGCCCGCGGATGAAGCGCATACGTCCGGCGCCGATGGGCCGCGCTTATCACTATGTCCGTCGCATCTCGCACATCGAGATCGAACTGGCGGAACGAGGCAACAGTGGCGACGCGGTCGCGAACGTCGTGGGCGCGGAGAGAGTAAGCGGCACTTCGTCGGGAGCGTCGAAGCCCAGAGCTAAAGGCAAAGCTAAAGTGTCGGCAGGGAAAAGTAAGACCAAGCCTGCCAAGAAGTTTGCGGGAGCACGATAGGATTCGTCAGAGCAGTTAGGAGAGACGATGGGACAAAAAGTTCATCCTTATGGTTTTCGCTTGGGCTACACCAAGCCGTGGAAGTCGCGCTGGTTTGCGGAGCGGGATTACGACAAGCAGTTGCTCGAAGACGTCAGGTTGAAAAACGAGCTGAAGGACAAGCTTAAGTCTGCGGGCGTCAGCTCGATTGAGATCGAGCGTCCGGGCAATAAGCTGCGCGTCATTATCAAGACCGCGCGTCCGGGAATCATTATCGGACGCAAGGGCGCCGAGATCGACAAGCTCAAGGCGGACGTGCAGAAGCGCATGAATGGCCGCGAGATCTATATCGACATTCAGGAAGTGCACAAGCCTGAACTGGATGCGCAAATGGTTTCGGAGTCGATCGCGCTCCAACTTGAAAAACGCGTGGGCTTTCGCCGCGCCATGCGCAAAGCTGTAGACTCCGCACTACGCTTCGGTTGCAAGGGAATTAAAGTCCGGGTCAGCGGCCGTCTGAACGGAAATGAAATCGCCCGCTCCGAGTGGTATCTGCAGGGCCGTTTGCCGCTGCACACTTTGCGCGCCGACATCGATTACGGCTTCACCGAAGCCCGCACTACATACGGCGTGATCGGCGTGAAGTGCTGGGTATACAAAGGCGAGATTCTGCCCGCCGCAAAGAAGCGCGAGCCCCAGCAGGTGGGGGGCGCATTTTAAGCAGTTTTGTAGAGACGTAGCTTTGCTACGTCTTGAGCTAGAAGCTAGAAGCAAAGAGCTGACTTATGTTGATGCCAAAGAAGGTAAAGTACCGCAAGCAGCAGCGCGGACGCATGACCGGCAAAGCCTGGCGCGGCAGCGAGCTGGCTTTCGGAGACTATGGATTGAAAGTGCTTGAGCCAGGTTGGATTACCGACCGGCAGATCGAGGCCAGCCGGGTCGCTATGACCCGTTTCGTCAAGCGTGGCGGCAAGATCTGGATTCGCCTGTTTCCGGACAAGCCCGTCACCAAGAAGCCGGCCGAAACTCGTATGGGAAAAGGCAAGGGAGCGCCGGATCACTGGGTCGCGGTGGTTCGTCCGGGCAAGATTCTGTTCGAAATGGAAGGGGTCACGCCGCAGGACGCCTCCGAGGCGATGCGCCTGGCCTCACACAAGCTGCCTCTGCGCACAAGATTCGTGAAACGCGAATCAGCGGCGCATTGAGAGTGAGAATTGGGATTGACTTATGAAATCGGAAAAAATCCGCAACTTAACCGATGAAGAGCTTCTCCACCAGGAGCGTGATCTCAACGATCAGCTCTTTAAGCTGAAGTTTCAGCTCAACATGGGGCAAACCGAGAGCCTGAAGAAGATTCGCGGCATGCGCCGGGACATCGCGCGGGTGAAGACCATCGGCCGTGAGCGTGAAATCGCCGCCAGCGGCAAAACGGAGAGCAAGTAATGCCAGAGACAAGCACACAGCAGACCCAGCCAGCGGCTGCGGGCCGGCGTAAAGAAGTAGTTGGCGAAGTGGTTTCCAACCGCATGAAGAAGACCATCGTGGTTGAAGTCGTGCGCAAGAAGTCGCACGCGTTTTATGGCCGCGTGGTTTCAAAGGCGAAAAAGTTCTACGCCCACGATGAAAAGAACGAGGCTCGCATCGGCGATGTGGTGCGCTTGGAAGAGACCCGCCCATTGTCCAAGCTGAAGCGTTGGCGGCTGAAGCAGATTGTTCGCAAGACCGCGCTGGTGCCCGAGATCGCCGCTGAAGTGAACATAAGCGCCGCTAAGTAGCGCAGAGCCTTGAGGGGGACTGAATTATGGCCGTGATGATGAGAACTTGGCTCGAGGTCGCCGACAACTCCGGCGCCCGCAAACTACAAGTCATTCTGCCGCTCGGCGGCTCGACCGGACTGCGCGCGGGACTCGGAGACGTGGTCACCGCCAGCGTGAAAGAGGCTTCGCCAGATGGACAGGTGAAGAAGGGAACAGTAGTCAAAGCGGTGATCGTGCGTACGCACAAGGAGTATGGCCGCCGCGACGGCACTTACATCCGCTTTGATGAGAATGCGGCGGTGCTGATTAACGAAGCTGGTGAGCCCGTGGGAACCCGTGTTTTCGGACCGGTGGCCCGTGAACTGCGCGAGAAAAAGTTTTTGAAGATTGTGTCCCTGGCGCCGGAAGTACTCTAGAGACATAGCTGGCTACGTCTCTACCGCGAGAGAGTGGAAGGGTTTGAAATGAGAACAGTGAGCACGGAACATAAACGAGTGGATCTTCGGCGGAACGACACCGTGAAGGTGATCACCGGCCGGGACAAAGGCAAAGAAGGCCGCGTCCTGCGCGTGTTTCCGAACGACAACAAGATTCTGGTCGAGCACGTCATGCTGGTGAAAAAGCATGTGCGTCCCAACCCGCAGCGTAACGTAAAGGGTGGAATTGCGGAGCAAGAAAGCCGTATCGCGCTATCGAACGTGCAGTTGGTCTGCGGAACGTGCGGACCGGTACGCATCGGTCATGAAATGCGCGGCGACCGCAAGGTGCGGGTGTGCAAGAAGTGCGGAACGACGCTGGACAAATAAGCTTTCAGCTCTTGGCTATTAGCTTTTAGCTCAAGCGCTCCAAGCTAAAGGCTAAGAGCTAACAGCTAGATCGAAACCGTAAGTAACATAAGGCAGTGTAAGAACATGGCAAAAGAGAAAAAAGAAAAAAAGGGTGGGCAGCAGGAAGAGCAGAAAGCTCCCGCAGTCGCGCGTCACAGCGCGAAGGAGACGCCGCGGCTGAAGGCGCGCTTTCAGAAGGAAGTCGCTCCCACGCTGATGAAGGAATTCGATTTGAAAAATCCCATGGCCGTGCCGCATCTTCATAAGATCGTGGTCAACATGGGCGTCGGCGAAGCCACGCAGAATGCCAAGGTGCTTGATCCGGCAGTGCATGAGCTTGGTCAGATTACTGGCCAGAAGCCGGTGGTGACGCGAGCCAAGAAATCCATCGCCGCCTTCAAAGTGCGCGAGGGACAGGCCATTGGCGCCATGGTCACGTTGCGCGGCGACCGCATGTATGAATTTTTCGACCGGCTGGTAAACGTAGTGCTGCCTCGGGTGCGCGATTTCAAAGGGGTTTCGACGAAGTCGTTCGATGGCCGCGGAAATTACACCCTTGGCCTGCACGACCAGTTGATTTTTCCGGAGATTGATTACGCCAAGGTGGACAAGCAGAAAGGGATGAACGTCACTATCGTGACCACCGCCCGCAGCGACGACCAATCGCGCGCTCTGCTCCGTCATCTCGGCATGCCGTTCCGGGCGTAGGAATGAGAGATTGAATCTTTGATTGATCGGTTCATTCGAATCAGAAAGGTTTCATGACTACTGCAAAACGAGTTAAGGACAAAAAGATCCAAAAGACGTTTCAGACGGCGCGGGACAACAAACAAAAGCGGCCCAAGTTTTCTACGCGACGGCACAACCGCTGCCAGATCTGCGGGCGTCCGCGCGCGTTTCTGCGCAAGTTCGGCATCTGCCGCCTGTGTTTCCGGGGCCTGGCGCTGCGGGGAGAGATTCCCGGGGTTTCGAAGTCGTCCTGGTAGAGGGGTTGGGAGGGCACGGCTTCAGCCGTGCCGCAAAGAGTGCCTAGCGATGTGGGCTTTAGCCCCTGAGATTAGGCGGAATATGTCGCCGCGGGTTCTTCGGCGCACCGCAAGAATGGCCGAAGCAAACGGGCGATTGAGGAGAAGGAACGCATGAGGTTGACCGATCCGGTCGCAGATATGTTGACGCGAATTCGCAATGCGATTAGCGCCCGGCACCAGAAGGTGGATATTCCCGCCTCCAAGCTGAAGCTGGAGATCGCTCGCATCCTGAAGGAAGAGGGCTACATCTCGAATTTCAAGGCGACGGAAGAGGAAGGACACAAGGTCCTGCGCGTCTATCTGAAATACGCCAACAATAACGAGGCGGTGATCTCGAACGTAAACCGCGTTTCCCGGCCGGGCTGCCGGGTCTATGTGCGCCGCACCGAGATCCCCCGAGTCCTGGGTGGGCTTGGCATCAACATTCTCACCACGCCCCGCGGCGTGATGACCGGACGCCAGGCCCGCAAGCAGGGTCTGGGCGGCGAACTGCTCTGCGAAGTTTGGTAGGAACTGCTTCTAGCTACTAGCTTCTGGCTGTTAGCTGGAGGACGAAGTATAAGAATGAAATGTCGAAGTGGTCCGACACGGAGTCAGGACTGCAGAATGCACTTAGCTAGAAGCTAGGAGCCAAGAGCTAGAAGCTTATGTCACGAATTGGAAAAAAACCGATTCCGCTACCTAAGGGAGTTACGGTCAAGATTGAGGGCGACACGGTTGCCGTGCAGGGCCCTAAGGGTAAGTTGGACACGCATTTGCCCGCCGGTATTAAAGTACAGCAGCAAGACGGACATCTGGTGGCCATACGCGAAAATGATTCCCAGGCTGCCGTGCACGGCTTAGCCCGCGCCTTGGTGAACAACGCTGTCGAAGGCGTCACCAAGGGATGGACTCGCGACTTGGAAATCGTCGGCATTGGCTACCGCGCCGAGATGAAGGGCAAGAACACAGTCGTGTTCAGTCTCGGCTATTCTCACTTGATTGAGTATCCACTCCCCGCCGGCGTTGAAGCGACCGTGGATCCCAAGCAGACCAAGCTGAGCGTTACCGGGATTGATCGCCAGAAGGTTGGACAGGTTGCCGCGGAAATGCGTAGCCTGCGTCCACCCGATCCCTACAAGAACAAAGGCGTGCGTTATGCAGGCGAGCGTTTGAAGAAGAAAGTGGGCAAGACCGGAGCGAAGTAATTCGTCGTTGGTCGGTGGCCGTTCGTAGACGACCAAGGACCAACGACCAAGGACATTTTTATGCTTACACGGACATCGAAAAACATAAACCGGCGGCACGTGCACGAACGCATTCGCAAGAAGATCCTCGGAACTTCCGAGCGGCCGCGGCTGAACGTCTACCGTTCCCTGAACCACATCTACGTGCAACTGATCGACGATATGCAGGGCAACACCGTAGTCTTCGCCCACTCTGCGGAGGGCAAGAAGGGCGAGCGGCGCACCGGGGGAAACGTGGCCTCTGCCAAGGAAGTTGGGAAGCTGATCGCAGAACGGGCGAAGGCTAAAGGGATCAGCAAAGTTGTTTTCGATCGCGGCGGCTACATCTATCACGGGCGAGTGAAGGCCCTCGCCGACGCCGCCCGCGAAGCCGGCCTGCAGTTTTAGTTTTGTGTGGAACCGGGTTTTAACCCGGTTGGCCGAGCAAAGCCCGGCGGAGAGAAACGAGAATCGAAGAATGCCAACTATCATTAAAAAGCTCGATGCGGCGTCCTACCAACTGAAAGACCAGGTAGTGGCAATTAACCGGGTCACCAAGGTGGTCAAAGGCGGAAAGAATCTCTCCTTCGCTGCTCTGGTTGTGGTGGGAGATCCCAGTGCCGCCGTCGTCGGATACGGCTCCGGGAAAGCCAAAGAAGTTCCCCAAGCCATTCGCAAGGGAATTGAGTCGGCGAAGAAAAACCTGATGCGCATCAACCTCACTCAAACTAGCATCCCGCACCTTGTGCTGGGGCGCTTCGGATCGGGTAAGGTGCTCCTGAAGCCCGCTCCCGAGGGCACGGGCGTGATTGCGGGTGGTGCGGTGCGCGCGGTAATGACCTCGGCGGGCATTCAGAATGTGCTGACCAAGTCGATTGGCACAACCAATCCGCACAATGTGATCAAGGCCACGTTTGATGCGCTGAAAAAACTGAAAAATCGGGCCGACGTGGCCGCCATGCGTGGCAAGACCGCAGAAGAGTTGTAGTAAAACGGAGTCTGGAATGATGGCAAAGAAATCGAATACGAGCGGCGGCAAGCTCCACCTCAAGTGGGTGCGTTCCGCGATTTGCGCTCCGGTAAAACATAAGCTGGTAGTCAAAGGGCTGGGCTTCACCCGGCTGAACCAGGTGATTGAGCGTCCGGACAACCCTGCCATTCGCGGCATGGTGGCCAAGGTTCCGCACTTGGTGGAGATCGTCCAGTAAAGGGCTGTCAGCAATCAGCGGTTCGGCAAGCTGAGAGCTGAGAGCTGAAAGCTGAGAGCTTCATTATGAATCTGTCAAACGTTCGAGCACCGAAGAAAGCAGCCGAGAACAAAAAGCGTGTTGGCCGCGGTATGGGTTCCGGCATGGGCAAAACGTCCACCCGCGGACATAAAGGCCAACGTTCGCGCAGCGGTTCGCGCATGATGCGTGGTTTTGAAGGCGGCCAGATGCCGCTCCATCGCCGCATGCCCAAGCGCGGCTTCACCAACATCTTCCGCAAAGAATTCAACATCGTGAATCTCGAAAAGCTGGCCGCGCTCGGTGAAACTACCATCACTCCCGAAGTGTTGCGCAAGGCTGGCGTCATCAGCACCAAACACCCGGTCAAGATCCTAGGCGACGGCGAACTCTCAGCCGCGCTGACCGTGCACGCGCACAAATTTTCCAAGTCGGCTCAGGAAAAGATCACGAAAGCTGGCGGCAAGTTTGAGGTCTTGCAGTAATGCTCGAGAAATTAGCCAACGTATTTCGCATTCCCGACCTGCGCAGGCGAATTCTGTTCACCCTGGGGTTGCTGGCAGTCTACCGCCTGGGCGGTCACATTCCCACCCCCGGAGTGAATGCGGACAAGCTACAGCAATTCTTCGAACAGAACCGCGGAACTTTTTTGGGTTTTGTCGACCTGTTTTCTGGCGGCCAGCTCCGCCGTCTGACCATCTTCGCGCTCGGGATCATGCCGTACATCACCGCATCGATCATCCTGCAGCTTCTGACCGTGGTCTACGAGCCGCTGGCGAAGTTGCAGAAGGAAGGCGAACTGGGACGCAAGAAAATCACCCAGTGGACGCGATATTTAACCGTTATTTTGAGCGCGGTTCAATCGCTCGGCATCGCCATCAGCCTTGAAAAATCAGGCGATTTCGTAGTCAACCCTGGCATCTCCTTCATCTTGATGACCATGCTGACCCTGACCACGGGCAGTGCCTTCATCATGTGGCTCGGCGAACAGATTACCGAACGCGGCGTCGGCAATGGCATGTCGCTTCTGATTTTCGCCGGCATTGTGGTCGGTCTCCCGCGCGGCGTAGCTGACCTGGTTGATAAAGTCCACACCAATGCCTGGGGAGCCTTTACCGCGCCCGCCATGATTCTGCTCGTGGGCATCATGATTCTGGTCGTGGCGTTCATTGTCTATGTGGAACGCAGCGAACGCCGCATTCCGGTGCAGTACGCGAAACGCGTGGTCGGACGCAAGGTCATGGGAGGCCAATCTACCCACCTGCCGCTGCGAGTAAACGCCGGCGGCGTGATGCCCGTGATTTTCGCCTCTTCCATCTTGACCATGCCTCAGACCATGGGATACGGCTTGCGCAACAACCGGTACTTTGGCGACCTCATCCACTGGCTGGGCTGGGGCGAGCCGCTCTACACGTTCCTATATGCCGTGGGCATTATTTTCTTCGCTTACTTCTATGTGTCGATCGTCTTCAACCCCAATGAGGTTGCCGACAACATGCGGAAGTATGGCGGATTCATTCCCGGCATCCGGCCCGGTAAGCGCACCGCGGATCACATCAACGAGATTCTGACTCGGATTACGCTGGTCGGCGCTTTGTACCTGATCATCATCTCTTTCATTCCGGAGTGGATGATTACCGGAATCCATCTCAACCACCTGTATGGCCCGGTCGGAGCATTTTTCGAGCGCCTGCCCACCTGGGTGACCAACGGTCTGGGAGTGACGTTTTATTTCGGCGGCACGTCGCTGTTGATCGTAGTCGGCGTGGCGATGGATACGGTGACGCAAATTGAAGCCCAGCTCATCATGCGACACTACGACGGGTTTACCCCACGCAGCGGACGCATTCGCGGTCGCCGTAGTTGGTCATGAGGAAGGGTTGAGGATGCCGTACCGCCCGGTCGGCGGGTGGTCGTCGAGCTGACCGCGTTGAGCCTGGAATTAGAAACGCAATAAAGTCAGTTCGATGGAGACTTTGCAAAATATCGGTCCGATTGTGTTGCTTGGGCCACCGGGTGCCGGCAAAGGCACTCAGGCCAAGCGCATTGCCGAACACTACGGTATCCCGCAGATCTCCACCGGAGACATTCTGCGGGACAACGTGCAGCGCAGCACTGAGTTGGGCATGCAAGCCAAGGCCATCATGGGCCGTGGCGAACTGGTTCCCGACGACCTGGTATGCGACATGGTAGCGTGGCGGCTCCGTGATGCTGATTGTGCCCGGGGTTTCATCCTGGATGGATTCCCGCGCACCGCTCGACAGGCCGGCTGGCTGGATGCGTTTTTTGAGACCGAGCTCTTTGAAAACTCACACGGCGGCCAATGCCTGCCAATTGTCGTTCGCATCGACGTAGACTATAATCAATTGGTCAAGCGGCTCACCGGACGTAGGACTTGTCTCGCCAACGGACACATCTATAACGTCTATTTCCAGCCACCTCGCGTCGCCGACGTTTGCGATGTTGACGGTTCCAAGCTGGTAATCCGCAGCGATGATCGCGAGGAAGTGATCCGGGAACGTCTGAAGGCGTACGATCTCCAGACCCGCCCGGTAGCGGAATACTATGAGCACAAAGGGCGACTGGTGGCCGTGAATGGCGACTTGCCGGCGGGCGAGGTCACCGGACAGATTTTTTGGGTGATTGAGCATCGGGATGGCAATTGTCTGTAAATCGACGGCCGAAATCGAGAGGATGAGGACGAGCGGCCGCATCGTTCGCGAAGTGCTCGATCATGTTCGGGCGATGGTAGCCCCGGGCGTCACTACCATGGATCTGGAACGTGCCGCCGAGAAAAAGATCAAGGACTTGGGCGCGAAGCCCGCATTCAAGGGCTATTACGATTATCCTTGCGTGCTTTGCACCTCGGTGAATGAAGAGATCGTGCACGGCATCCCGTCGGAAAAACGGGTGCTGCAAGCGGGCGACATCGTTTCCATCGATTGCGGCGTGGTGCTCGATGGATACTACGGCGACGCCGCAATCACAGTGCCGGTGGACGATTCGGTTAAGCCAGAAGTTCGCAAGCTGCTCGAGGTTACCGAAGCCTCGCTGTACAAAGGCATCGAGCAAGCCCGGGTTGGCAATGCAGTCGGCGATGTAGGCGCGGCCGTGCAGGAATTTGTCGAAGCCAACGGTTTCAGCGTGGTGCGCGAGTTTGTTGGACACGGTATCGGGACCAAGCTGCACGAAGAGCCGCAAGTCCCGAACTTCGGAGCCCGGGGACACGGCGCCCGATTGCGAGAAGGCATGGTCCTCGCGATAGAACCCATGGTGAATTTTGGCAAGCCCGGCGCCCGCGTGTTAGATGACAAGTGGACCGCAGTAACCGCCGACGGAAGCTGCAGCGCCCACTTCGAGCATTGCGTGGCAGTCACAAAAGGAGGCCCGGTAATTTTGACGCAATAGAAGCTCTTAGCCCTTAGCTGTTGGCTTTTAGCTAAAGGCCAAGAGCTAACAGCTAAGAGCATTCTTAAGGAGTCGATGAGCAAAGAAGACGCGATTGAAGTCATGGCAACGGTGCTGGAGCCGCTGCCCAATGCCATGTTCAAGGTCGAACTCGAAAACAAGCACCAGGTGCTGGCGCACGTTTCCGGCAAGATGCGCAAGAATTTCATCCGTATTCTGCCAGGAGACAAGGTCGCAGTCGAGCTTTCGCCCTACGACCTGAATCGCGGACGCATCGTGTACCGATACAAGTAGGTTTGTGTGGAACCGGGTCTCAGACCCGGTGGGCCGAGCAAAGCTCGGCAGTCGGCTAACGACTAAGGACCAACGACCAAGGACTGCATTTATGAAAGTAAGAGCATCAGTCAAGAAAATTTGCGATAAGTGCAAGGTCATTCACCGCAAGGGTGTGGTACGAGTGATCTGCGAGACCGCCAAACACAAGCAACGCCAAGGATAAAGGATAAGGGATAAAGGACAAACATGGCACGAATTGCAGGCGTCGACCTTCCGCGCACCAAGCACATTAATATCGCGCTGACTTATATCTACGGAATCGGCAATCCGCGCGCCGCCCGCATTCTCGACCAGGCCAAGGTCGAACCCATGAAGAAGGTTCAAGACCTGGGCGAGGATGAGGTAAACCGCATCCGCCAGGTGATCGAGTCCGAAGGCCTGGTAGAAGGCGATCTCCGCAAGGAAGTTTCGATGAACATTAAGCGGCTCATCGAAATTGGTTCCTACCGCGGATACCGCCATCGCCGGAATCTGCCGGTCCGTGGACAGCGTACCCACACCAATGCCCGAACCCGCAAAGGTCCGCGCAAAGGCACGGTAGCCGCAAAGAAGAAGACAGCGACCAAGACATAAAACCCGCTGTTAGCTTTTAGCTCTTAGCCGTTAGCTTGAACAAAACGGTTGAAGCTAAAAGCTAGGAGCTAAGAGCTAAGAGCTAAGGATCCTATGGCAAAACCAGTAGCAGCCGGCGCACCCGCCGCCCCAGAGAAAAAGGGCAAGAAAAAGACGTTCAAGAAGAAGGAACGCAAGCACGTCTCCCACGGCATTGCGCACATCCAGGCTTCGTTCAACAACACGATTGTGACCATTGCCGATCAGGCAGGAAATGTGCTTTCGTGGAAGAGTTCCGGCTCACTGGGATTCCGCGGATCCCGCAAGGGAACGCCCTTTGCCGCCCAGCAAGCCGCGTCGAATGCCGCCGTAATGGCGCGCGATCACGGCGTACGCAGCGTCGAAGTGCGAGTCAGCGGCCCCGGTTCGGGGCGCGAGTCCGCCATCCGCGCGCTGGCTGCATCGGGTATCGAGGTGCGCAACATCAAAGACGCCACCCCGATCCCGCACAACGGCTGCCGTCCGCCAAAGCGCCGCAGAGTGTAGTAGTCGGCTGTTAGCTCTCGGCTTTTAGCTAAAGGCTAACGGCCAAAAGCTAACCGCTTATTTTCGTCCGGGACGAAGGGTGAAGCCAAACCTGTAAACCGGTCATCTAAAGGAGAAGCAACTTGGCACGTTATACCGATCCCGTCTGTCGTCTCTGCCGCCGCGAGGGCATGAAGCTGTTCCTCAAAGGCACCAAATGCTTCAGCGATAAGTGTCCCATCGAGAAGCGCAATTTTGCTCCCGGCCAGCACGGCAAGGACCGCAAGTCGAAAATCGTGGGCTACGGCCTGCAACTGCGCGAGAAACAAAAGACCAAGCGCATCTACTTCGCCCAGGAAGGCCAGTTCCGAAACTATTTCGAGAAGGCCGCCCGTACCAAGGGCGTCACCGGCGAACTCCTTCTGCAGCAGCTTGAGCGCCGCCTCGACAACGTCGTCTACCGGTTAGGCTTCGGCGTATCCCGCCGCCAAGCGCGCCAACTGGTGCGCCATGGCCACGTCCAGGTCGATGGCCGCAAAGTCAACATTCCCTCGTACCAGGTGAGTGTTGGCGAGGAGATCGCCATCCGCGAAGGCAGCCTGAAGTTAGCGATTCTGGAACCAGCCAAAGAATTCGCCAGCCACCAGAACGCGCCCACGTGGCTGGAGATCGATCGCGACCACTACAAGGGAAAAGTTATGTCGCTGCCCAAGCGCGAAGATATTCACCTGCCGGTGAATGAGCAGTTGATCGTAGAACTGTATAGCAAATAGAAAAACTTGTGTGGGACTGGGTTTCAACCCGGAGCCCAGCGAAGCTCGGTAGCGAAGAGCTAATAGCTAAAAGCCAAGAGCTGACTTTCTGGTCCACTATTTCGAGCCAGATCAGCCTGTCCCGACGCCCGACCTGAACCAACACGGACCAGTTCAGGGAGTCAGGACTGAGCCAAACGGCCGAAGGAGAATAACCAATGTTGTGGAAAGGTTTTCAAAAACCGAAACGTCTAGCGGTCGATACTTCGACCCTCACCGATAAGTACGGCATCTTCTGGGCCCAACC
The DNA here is from genome assembly GCA_963696635.1 of uncultured Acidobacteriota bacterium. Lineage (GTDB taxonomy): Bacteria > Acidobacteriota > Terriglobia > Terriglobales > Acidobacteriaceae > JABDBE01. Next base: position 1,735,691 of record CAVOKX010000006.1, on the reverse strand, counting down.
GTTTGAACGCGGCTTCGGCACAACGATCGGCAACGCCCTAAGACGGGTGCTGCTTTCTTCGATCGAAGGAGCCGCCGTCACAGCGGTGAAGATCGAAGGCGTGCTGCACGAATTCCAGTCGATCCCCGGCGTAGTCGAGGACGCCACCGACATCATCCTGAACCTGAAGCAAATCCCCTTCAAGCTCAGCGGCGACGCGCCCAAAGCCATCTACCTGCGCGCCGATCAACCGGGCGTAGTCACCTCCGGCATGATCGAGGCCGACGCCGACGTTGAAGTACTCGACAAAGACGTCTACGTCGCAACCGTAAGCGAAGGCGGCAAGCTCGACATGGAAATGCGCCTCAAACGCGGTCGCGGCTACACTTCCGCCGACAAGAATTTCGACGAGGACCTCGGCATCGGTTTCATTCCCATCGACTCCGTGCACTCCCCGGTGCGCAAGTGCAACTACACGGTCGAAGCTGCGCGTCTCGGGCAGATCACCGACTACGACAAGCTCACCCTTGAAGTCTGGACCAACGGCTCCATCACTCCGGCCGATTCCATCGGCTTGGCGGCGAAGCTGCTGAAGGACCACATGAACATCTTCATCAACTTCGAGGAAGACATCGAAACTTCGACGTCGTCCGAAGAACGCAAGCCCGAGATCAAAAACGAAAATCTGAATCGTTCGGTTGAAGAACTCGAACTCTCGGTGCGCAGCTACAACTGCCTCAAGAACGCGAACATTCAGTCGATTGGCGAACTGGTGCAGAAGACCGAAGCCGAAATGCTCAAGACCAAAAACTTCGGCCGCAAGTCGCTGAATGAAATCAAGGAAATTCTGGGCACGATGGGATTGAGTCTGGGAATGAAGATCGACGAGCAGGGCAACGCCGTGCCCGGCCCGACGTCGAATCAGATTCTACCCGCGTCCGCATACGGCAACGATAACGATCTGTAAAAAGCATGTGGGGACGGGTCTTTGACCCGTCCCTCTAAATTTTGTCATTCCGAGCGCAGCGAGGAATCTGCTTTTCCTCCTCGCCGGAACAAAGGATTCAGCTATGCGTCACAAAGTAGCAGGATGGAAACTAGGCCGTAACACCGCGCACCGCCGCTCCTTGCTCCGCAACCTGGTCACTTCGCTCATCCTCGAAGAGCGAATCGAGACCACCGTACCCAAAGCCAAAGCCATGCGCCCCCAAGTCGAAAAAATGATCACTCTGGGCAAGCGCGGAGACCTCGCCGCCCGCCGTCAAGCCCTGGCTTACCTCATGACCAGCGCCGCCGTCGACAAGCTCTTTGACACCATCGGCCCGCGCTTCGGCGATCGCAACGGCGGCTACCTCCGCATTGTCCGCACCGGATGGCGAAAAGGCGACGGCGCCGACAACGCCTTCGTCGAACTCCTCGGCAGCGAGAAACTGCTAGACGAGAAGCGCCAGAAGCGCGGCGAAGCCCGCGCCAAGCGCGCCGCCGAAACCAAGCGAGCCATGGAAGAAGCCGAAGCCCAGCAGGGAGTCGAGCACCCCGTTCCCGGTGCCGAAGGCGAAGACAAAATCAAGTAAGCGTCAGCCGCGGGATCGGCTGTGGAACAGCACTGCTTCACAGTTCGCTGAGAAACTAGCGATTCGTATCAGGGCTCGCCTTTAGGCGTGCCACAAGCGAAGTCTTTTTCAACGACGCCTTCAAGCGCTGCGCTCGAGAATAGACTCTTTCAGCAAACTGTGCAGCCGTGCCGCTGACTCCCAGTGACTATGCGGCTTTCAGCCGCTGCGGTTCGTTCTTCCTCGCAGCCGACAAATTCGCCCGATGAACCGAAGAACTTTGCTGAAACACCTGGCAGCCATCCCCCTGCTGCCACGTCTGTGGCCAAGTGTATCCACATTGCCGCAGAACTCCCTTCCATCAAAACCCTTCCTCCACCGCCTTCGCTCCTCCGACCCCTCGTGGCCAACCGCGGCAGCCTGGGAGAAGCTGAAGCAACAGGTTGGCGGACAACTCATACCCGTGCAGTCCCCCTTGTCCGCCTGCCAGTCCGCCTCTGACAGCGCATCCTGTCAGGACCTCCTCAACAACCTCAAGAATCCGTACTACGTCGGCGACCAGCCGGGCCTCACCCAAACTCTAGGATGGGCGGACGCGTGGGTCACCAAGCCCAGCGTCTATGCGTTCGCCGCACGAGACGCCAATGATATTGCCGCCGCGGTAAATTTTGCTCGCGAAAACAATTTGCGCCTGGTCGTAAAAGGCGGCGGCCACAGTTATCAAGGCACCTCGAACGCCCCTGATTCGCTGCTGATTTGGACTCGCCACATGAATGACATCACCATGCATCCGGCGTTTGTACCTCAGGGATGCGGAGCAACTCACGTCCCTCAGCCGGCCGTGACCCTGGGTGCTGGAGTAATCTGGATGCACGCCTACGACGCCGTCACCACCAAGGGCGGCGCTTATGTTCAAGGCGGTGGCTGCACCACCGTCGGCGTGGCCGGCCTCATTCAAAGTGGCGGCTTCGGAAGTTTCTCCAAACACTATGGCCTTGCAGCCGCCGGTTTGCTCGAGGCCGAAGTGGTTACTGCCGATGGCAAAATACGCATCGCGAACGCATGCACAAATCCGGACCTGTTCTGGGCGCTCAAAGGCGGCGGTGGTGGCAGCTTTGGCGTCGTGAGTAAAGTGACTCTGCGTGTGCGCGAGCTCGCAACGAGCTTCGGCGCTGTTGTCATCAACATCAAGGCCGCGTCGGATGACGCCTATCGCCGCCTTCTTCGCCAGTTCGCAAGCTTCTACCGCGAACAGCTCTTCAACGATCATTGGGGCGAGCAGGCCCATATAAAGCCTGACAACTCTCTTGTGATCAACATGCTCTTCCACGGAATCGATTCTGAGCAAGCCACCAAGGTCTGGAAGCCGTTCCTCGACTGGGTGGCGCGCTCGGCAGCTGTTTACACGCTCAAATCGCCGCCGATTATCGTGAGCGGACCTGCTCGGTATTTGTGGGACGTCGAGTATATGAATGAACATCACCCAGGGTCCCTTGTTTCGGACTCTCGCCCCGGCGCCCGCTCAAGCGATGCATGGTGGGCAGGAGATGGTGACCAAGTCGCGCAGTTCCTCTACGGCTACGAGTCCCAATGGCTACCCGCATCGCTGCTCGAAAGCGATTCGCAGGATCGGCTCGCCAATGCGTTGTTTGCGAGCTCGCGTCATTGGCAGGTCGGACTACACTTCAACAAAGGACTCGCCGGAGCTCCTGCAGAAGCCATCGACGCGGCCAGAGACACGGCAATGAATCCCGCAGTGCTCGATGCCTTTGCCCTCGCCATCATCGCGGCCGGCGGAGGCCACGCCTACCCGGGAATTCGCGGACATGAACCCGATGTAACAGTTGCCCGCAAGCAGGCCGCCGCCGTCGCCCAGGCAATGGACGAATTGCGCAAGATCGTGCCCCACGCCGCTTCCTACGTTTCCGAAAGCAATTTCTTCGAACCCTCCTGGCAACAATCCTTCTGGGGCTCCAACTACGCCAGATTGCAGACGGTGAAAGCGAAGTATGATCCCGAAGGTCTTTTCTTCGTGCACCACGGAGTCGGCAGCGAAGACTGGAGTGACGATGGTTTTACACGGTTGAAAGGAGCCTAAGCGCTCCCGACAATCCGCCGCAAGACTTCCCCCCGCAATAAGCGAACCCGACACCAGGCTCCGATGTATTACAAAATAATATATGTTATATTTACCGTATTATGAGTAGCACAGAAAAAACTATCAGCTTCCGTGCCGATGCCCAAAAAATCGATGCGCTCGATTCGCTGGCCGCAGCCCAGGACCGTCCCCGCAGCTACCTCATCAATGAGGCCATTACCAACTACATCCAGCTGCACGTCTACCAGGACGCGCTGGTGCGCAAGGGACTTGAAGATATGCGGCGCGGCCGCGTGGTCCGCCATGAGCAGGTGGTAAAGCGGCTGAAGAGGACTGGCCGCGCACACTCCTGAGTCGAGCGCCTCGATGATCGAATGGACGGAACAGGCGACCCAGCAACTGGATCAAGCTCACGATTACATCACCCTATCCAACAGTGAAGAGATCGCTGCTCAGATCACCATGCATATCGCCACTAGTGTTCAACAACTCGCTACCTTCCCGATGTCAGGCAGACCCGGCCGGATCCCCGGTACTCGTGAACTGGTCATTTCGAATTCCCCTTTTATAGTCGCCTATTGCATCGAGAAAGAACGCACCGTGATCCTCGCCATCTACCACGGCGCGCAGCAATGGCCGGAATCATTCTGAGCCAGGACAAGCGGCAAAGCTAACCAGTTGTTTACGGCCGAGATTGGTATGCCAGTCATTAAGTTTAGGAGAGCACCCATGAACGTCCGAAGACTAACCCTGACCGCAGTTCTAGCCATGGCTTTCATTTCTCAATCATGTATTGCGCAAGAAATCAGCGTGGCCGCGGCAGCCGACCTTCAATTTGCCATGCAAGATGTTGCTGCCCGATTCCAGAAGCAAACGGGAAAGACCGTAAAACTCATTTATGGTTCATCCGGCAACTTTTTCCAGCAGATTCAGAATGGTGCTCCCTTTGACATGTTCTTTTCCGCTAACCTCGACTTCCCGAAGAAACTCGAAGCCGCTGGATTGGTTGAACCGGGAAGCTTTTACCAATATGCCACCGGCAAGATAGTCGTCTGGGTTGCCAATGACTCGAAACTCGATTTAAGCTCCGGCATGCAAGTTCTGCTGGATCCATCAATCAAAAAAATCGCCATCGCCAACCCCCAACATGCACCGTATGGGCAAGCCGCCGTCGCAGCCATGCAGAAGGCAAACATCTACGAAAAAGTAAAAAACAAGTTTGTTCTGGGCGAAAACATTTCACAGACAGCTTCGTTCGTTGTCTCGGGGTCCGCTGATGTGGGCATCGTGGCCCTGTCACTCGCTGTATCTCCGAATATGAAAGACAAAGGACGCTACGTCGAAGTTCCAGCCGATGATTACCCACCCATTGAACAGGCCTGCGTCATCGTCAGCTCGTCAAAGAATGGCTCGTCAGGAAATAAAAATAAAAATAAAGAGACAGCGCAACAATTCCTGTCCTTTGTCAAATCAGCTGCTATCGCCGATGTGCTGCGGAGCTACGGTTTCGATGTGCAAGCCGACCCACCCAAGTGATCTCGTGCTGAGGACGTGCCCAGACGCATTCCCGTTTTGGCTCTGCACTTCACATATTTTGCTCCCAAGCATTGTCTTTCCCTCCCCGCAGACCTAGAATCCGCTTGTTAATGCAGTACTGGAGTATTCTTCCCCATCGCATAGAACACAAATCCAACGCGCCGCTCAGGCGCATTTGACGTGGAGGTAAAACATGGCTACATCGCCAAAACTCACCCCAACTCCTATTCAACCTAATCAAACTCCTAACCTTCAGAACGTACTGGCTTTTCGCACACCAGTGGGTTCCATCACCATTCCCGGCGGACAGACCAAATTACTCGGCGTCGTCGATGTCAGTATGTACAACCGCATTCGCTTGGTCACAGATGAGCGCATCAACTCAACCGCCAACATTATTTTGCGGCTGACATTCACCGAGGGTGACGAGCTGGTGGCCCAACTCGATACCATCATCCTGACACCCCACTCCCAAACTACCCGCGTATACGATGTCCCCGGCACTCAGCTCAGCGTTTACGCCGATACCGTAGGCGCCGCCGGTACCAACGGCTCCCTGGATGTGCTGATTTACGGCCAGTACTAAGTTAGCTCCTCCCCCCGGTAGCGCACTCCCAGCTCGGGAGTGCGCTGTCTCCACTCGTACATGTCCTAGTGCAGGTCACCGCCGTAACCTAGCCCTCATTCCTCATCGCGTTACACTTGCAGGAGACTATGGGGTTTTCCCGCATACAAATCGGCATCGCCGTGGGCGCGGGCGTCCTCGTTCTACTGATCTTTTTTGGCTACCTGATGTGGCTGAACGGACAGGGCCCGGTGCTCTCCCGCTCCGACGACCGCGATCCCCTCTCCGGCACGCCAAATTCCATCTCGCTCAATCCCTTACGCGACCGTACCACCGAACGCCTGGCCGCGAAATACCTCGACGCCATGCGTGACGGCCATTGCCAGGAACAATTGGGCACCTGGGAAAAGGATTATCGCAAGAAGTACGCTGCTTTCATCTGCGCCTCCGAGGCACAACACCCGCTGCTTTCCTGGAAAGTAGTCGATTGGGAAGATGCCCCGCCGCTCCGCATCCTGCACTACCGCGGCAAGCGCCGCAACGCTCCCGGCCAGCCCGGAACCTACAAGGAGCTGTTCTCGGTCACGCTAGAGAACAAAGATGGCGAGTGGGTAGTCACAAAATACGACGCCATGTACTGATTAGTTCCTGTAGCGGAGAAACACTCGTAGGCCCGGACGCCCCGTCCGGGCGGCCGAGCAAAGCTCGGCAGGACTCTTGCGGCCTACTACGAGATAGGTTGCAGCCAATCCAACCTCAGTCGCCCACCGCAGCCACGCGCCGCGGCCTCCGAGTCAGATAAATAAATATCAGAACCTGCGCCGTCAGCGCCGCACAACTGTCCAACATGACATCACTGATCGCGCCGGTTCGCGACGGAATGAACGTCTGGTGCCATTCATCCAGACTCGCCACCAGGGCCGACATAAAAAAAGCAATCGTCGCCCAACGCAGCGCCCACCGTGGTGCCCACGGCAAACGCAGCGTAGCCCGCCAGGCGCGAAACAGAAAGAAACTCAAGGTAAAATAGCCCACGAAATGCCCGCATTTTCGGATGTAGTGATGCACCACCTCGAAGGCCGCCGGACCCAGGCCCATCAGAAAGTGAAGCAGCGGATAAAGAAACCGGCTCGTGTGCTCAGCCGAAAACATGTCGGTCGATTCGATCGCGATCAGCCCCATCCACAGCAGCGCGGCAATCCAGGTTTTAAATAATTGTTTTTGATCGGGGGTCAAGAGCGAGCTTCCCCCGCGGATTGGAAAAACATGGATCCTTTCAAAATACGAACCTACTCGACCGCATAGTTCGGCGCTTCCCGGGTGATCATCACGTCATGCACGTGGCTCTCGCGCAGGCCAGCCCCGCTGATGCGCACAAATCGCGTCTTCTGCAGCAATTCCGGAATGCTCCCACACCCGCAGTAACCCATCCCAGACCGCAACCCGCCCACCATCTGATAGACAATCATCGAAACCGATCCGCGATAAGGAACACGGCCCTCGATGCCCTCGGGCACGAGCTTTCCCAGCCGATTCGACTCTTCGATCAGTGCGGTCGACGAGTCGGCATCCGAATTCTGGAAATAGCGTTCGCTCGAGCCCTGCGCCATCGCTCCCAGTGACCCCATGCCACGATACGACTTGAACGTTCGCCCTTGATACAGAATCAATTCGCCCGGACTTTCATCGGTCCCCGCGAACAGCGAACCGATCATGACTGCCGCCGCGCCCGCAGCCAGCGCCTTCGTGATGTCGCCCGAATACTTGATGCCGCCGTCGGCAATCACCGGAATCCCGGCATCCTTGGTAGCGCGATAAGCCTCCGCGATCGCAGTAATTTGCGGCACGCCCGCCCCCGTGACCACGCGGGTAGTGCAAATCGATCCCGGCCCAATTCCGACCTTAATCGCGTCCGCCCCCGCCCGCGCCAACTCGCAAGCCCCGTCGAAGGTGGCGACGTTCCCCACGATCAAGTCAACTTCCGGAACCTTGGATTTCACTGCCTTGATCGCGTCCAGCACGCGCGTCGAGTGACCGTGCGCGCTATCGATAGCCAGCAGATCCACTTTGCAATTCGCCAGTTCCTGCGCCCGTTCCAGAAAGTCTCCGGTCGCCCCGATCGCAGCCGCCGCTCGCAGCCTGCCATGCGAGTCCTTCGCGGCGTTCGGGTATTTCAGTTTTTTCTGGATGTCTTTTACCGTGATCAGGCCCTTCAGATTGTATTTGTCGTCCACCACCAGAAGTTTTTCCACGCGATGCTTGTGCAGGATCTGTTCCGCATCTTCCAGCGTAGTCCCCACCGGCACGGTGATCAGATTCTCCTTGGTCATCACTTTGCTGATGGGAATGTCGAAGCGGGTCTCAAAGCGCAGATCGCGGTTGGTAAGAATGCCCACCAGCTTCCCATTCTTGGTAATGGGCACGCCAGAAATCTTGAACTGCCGCATAACATCCAGCGCCTCGGAAACTTTCGCATCCGGCGCCATGGTCACCGGATCGACGATCATGCCACTCTCCGAGCGCTTCACCTTATCCACTTCATTGGCTTGCTGCTCGACGGACAAGTTGCGATGAATAATCCCAATCCCACCCTGCTGCGCCACCGCAATGGCCATGTGCGATTCCGTAACCGTATCCATGGCCGCGCTGATAATCGGAATATTCAACCGGATGTTGCGCGTAAGCTGCGTCTGCGTATTAGTCTGCGTCGGAATCACATCCGACCGCGCCGGCAGCAGCAACACATCATCAAAAGTAAGCGCCTCAGGAACCGGAAAATGAATCATATTGTGTCTCGGAGAAACGGGTAACCTCTATTCTAGAGACGGGAAGCGCTTGAGGCAAATTGGATGGCGTGGTGCGGTTTGATTTCCACAACCGTTATCGAAAATTGTGCGCGGTCAGCAGAAAGATGATGGCGAGTGCTCAAAGCCAAATGCGGGTTCCGGCGCAACGCAGCTTCAACATTGACATTTGGACTCAGGCCTTGATGACTCTAAGAGATTTCACCCGATAGTTGGCTCATCCTCATGTTCACGTCATTCTAGCATTTAGTTTCAACGGTCTGCCCTCCGGTTACTGCCCGGTTACCTACGATTAGAACGTGTTACTTGCTTATGCACACCGTCGGAATACTGTTAAGGCATGGGGAGGGTTACACAAAAATGTCAAAGGCGGAGGGTAAGGCAATCGTAATATCGGTCCTTGCGCTTGTCCTTGGGGCGAATGCTCAAGATAAACCACGGGTGTTCATTAGCGGCAAGGGCACAACCAACGTAGCGACTAACGCCAGCGCTGGCGGGAATCGCTGGTTCGCCAGCGGACGGGCTAACTCTACGGTCGGTGCCCATGACGAAAGCATGGAAATAACGAAGGACTTGCAGCAATCCTGCCCCGGCGTAATCGTCACGCTCAATCAAGCCGCCGCCGATTACACGGTGCAGCTAGACCGCGAATCCAAGCAAAACCGGGGACTGCTCCGCACTAACAGCCAACTCCAAGTCTCCAACCGGATAGGTGACGTGCTCGGCTCCAAAGCGACGAGAACGGTGAACAATGCGTCTAAGGACGCTTGCTCTCTGATTCTCGCTGACTGGGCACAGCATAACCGAATAGAAGTTCCGGTCCCTCCGAAGACAACTATCTTGATTCCGGCTCCTGCCCAAGCAGTGGAGCAAGCGGCTCCGGCGCCTACTCCCGCCCCGGTGCAAGCGGCTCCCGTGCAAGAGGTTGTTCCAACGCCTGTACTCGTACAAGCAGCGTTGCCGCAAAACGGCTTTCAAGCTACGGGAGATGGGGTATCACTCGGAGAGGCAGCACGGCTAGCTAGACAGCGGACCGCCTGCTTGAAACTGGCGGAAGGCAATCCGTCTATAACCTGTAAGTGACCATGACACGGAAACGCACAAGGCGAGCGGCCAGGGGGCTGGCCCGGCCTTTCTTTCTGACCCAACTCACGAGGGTGCCCCGCCCTTGTCTCTCCGGTTTATGGAGAGACAGAGCCCGCCCTGAGCGAAGTCGAAGGGGCGGAGATTTTGTTCTCTAAAGGCCGAAATGCCCCAGCCTTCGCAAAGAACTCGAAAGGCCGGGCCACCCGTCGATAGTGCCCTGCCGGCTCTAGATTTTTTCGAAAAAGTGGGCGACCTTCTTGCCCGACTCCTCGGTATAGTAGACGGTAACCTTGGACCCCTTTTCGGTTCCCTTGGCAAGATCCTTCCCCGCATCCTCGGTGGCATGGCCGGTCAGCTGGAACGTCTTCTCGGTGCCATCGGCGGTCTTAACCACCAGTTTTTTCCCGCCTCGATCAATGTCTTTGATGGTGCCATCCGTTGATTTCAGGCCGTCCTTGCCCACCTTGTCAAACTCTACTGCCGTGTCTTCCGTCCCACGGGTAGTGTAGTGAGCCACGACCTCAGTTCCTTCCTTCAACCCATGCCAGGAATCTTTGGCTGCGGCATCTGCGCCATGGACGGTTGTCTTAGCGACATAATGCAGCGTGTGCTCGGTGCCATCGGCCGCCTTGACCACGATGGTCTTGGTAGCTGAATCGATCTTCGTGATCGTCCCGTGGGTTGCCTGCACAACATCTTCCACGGCGTACACAGTCGCGACCAGCATCAATGCGAGAAATAGACTTCCAATTGTCTTCATCATTCTGCAAGCTCCTAGGATTGGGATTCTTCATTCTAAATCTCGGATGCTTTTATTGCACAGGATTGTTGGGGGCTGGGGGGCTGGCCCATTCTTTCCGCGTTCTTTGCGGAAAGAGCGGGAAACGAGATACTCAACCGGAAAATGCGCACTCGCATACTCCCTGATCGAACTGCGCCCTTCTACACGCTGGCGTCGAAGCAGACAAACTCCACTTGATTCCCCTCCGGATCGCTGACATAAAGAGACCGCCAATGTACCCATGCATGCTCAGCGGTTTCGACATGCAGGCCCAACGCCTCCAGTCTCTTCCGTTCGTCGGCGAAATCAACGAGCGGTATCTCGAATGCAATGTGGTCAATGGTCGAAGTTACAGCGTCCGTCCCTCGATAACCAGCGCTCGCTGAGCGGTCGAACAAGGCAAGCACTTGAGTGTGACCACCGTAGCCATCAGCAATCTTGAAGAACGCGCTGTTCGGAACGCGCTTCATCAACGGCAAGCCGATGACCTGCTCATAAAATTCCTGCATGGTGTCCAAATTGTTGACGCGGAGCGCTATCTCGCCAAGGCCGCGCACCGAACGACGCCTCTGGTTCAAAGACGAAGCTGCCATGATTTTGACCCTCCGAGTTAAGAACTCTGTACCATAAGATGTTTCTTGTTGACTCCACGCCTTAAAAAAGACAATACTAACTGAAGTACATTATCTACAAGATAATCGCAGGTCTTTGACAATCTGAGCCAGACGATTGCGGATCGGCCACGCTACAAAGCCGGCCCGGTCCAACGCATGGAAGCGGGCATGATCCGCTGGCGTCCTTGCCCAGTCCCAAATGGGAACTGTTAACCTCGATCCGACTGCCAATAACTCCCATGTTCTCTAGATTTTGCCCGTAACTCCTTTAAACTCAAAGATCTAGCATATAGTGGTAAAATAAATCTCTTATTTTCTATATTTTGCATAAAAACAGGGGGAGGGGGGTGCGTGTACTAAACAGTAAACTCCGTCCCAATTGGGGAACCCTGCAGGCGTCGCACCTCAGTTCGAAGCGAGCTCAGGAACGGTCCATCTCAAGCGAAAAGCCTCTTAGCCTTTTGGCATTGTGCCAGATTTGAAACCGGCATTTACGACGCTCCAGCTTGACTCCCACACCATGGTACTTTCATAATCGCTCCCAACTTGATACAACATCTGCAATACATTCAGTTGCGGAGAGACAACGGCATGAGCAACAACGGAGCACCCTCCGTATGACAAAGCTGATGGGCACCATCCGCGTCACACCCAACCCCGGGTCCGCAAACGCGCGGTCACATTTCGAGATCGTATTTGTCCCCTACGCAGGCCGCCTGAACACCCAAACCGTCCGCGTGGATACGCACGACGATCTGGTCGCCTTTCTGATGGGAATCAAGATCAGCGAGGACGAGGCTGCCCGCTGGGCCGGCCGAGCCCGGTCAGACATTATCCTGATTCCCGGAATTGAGCGCACCGAAGCTCAGCTGAAAGAGAGCGGCCTGCTGGGCTGAGAGCTCTCCGACCCGCTGTTCTCTTGCGACAGTGACCGCGCAGCGCTATAGTCGCGTTATAGTCCAACGGAGTTCTGCCATGTGGTCCCAAGTTCAAACTGATCTCGAACGCCTGCTGGCCGCAAAGATCTATCCTCTATTGCTCAGCGATGCTGTGTACCGCCACTTCCTGATGTTTGCAGGTCTGGAGGCGAATTCTCTGGAGGCCGGTCCAGCTCCGGCCGCTTTACGCCCAAACTTTGAGGTGGTGGCAAAACTCCGCGCGCACATCATTGTCTCTGAGGTGGAGAAGCTTGGCGGGCTCGACGAAGCCTGCACCTGCGCCAAACTGCTCAAAGGTCCCGCCCTCCTCTGCCGCTTCTGGGACTCCACTGAGCCCAAAAGGCGCGAGGGAATATGGTGGTTTGACAGCGGCATTATCGAGACCTGCAAACAGCACGCCGGCCGCTCGGTGGCGGATCGCAAGGATTGGCTGCGGCGGCATCTGGCGGTTTCGATCGACTGGAGCAGCATGAACCGGATCGATCTGATCACGCTCACAACCACGGAGGAGTTACCCGCGATCCAAGGCCGAGGCGCAAAAAGGCCCGTCTACTCGTCAGCCGCAATACCCGGCGGCAAAGTCCTCAGCAAGGATTACTGGCCAAGTTTCGGAAAGTATTTTCCCGGTGGAGTCAAACAAACCGTACTGCCTTTTATCCCCCGCACCCAGGGCACGGATTTGAACAGCTTTCTCGCGCGTGCCTGAGTTAGCCTCAAGCGAACACATAAAACCGGAATACCTTGTACTGTATGCGACCCGAAGTTTAGCCATCTCCCTCTATGTATCTGTCGTTGAATGGGTTATTTTCAGGTTGAAATTCCACATTTTTGCAGTAAGATGACAGGCAGTATCTCTTCAAGGGCCCTGCTAACCCTTGAAGACCCTCTCGGCGTGATCATCAGCTCGAGGGGCAGCATCTCCCCCCTGAATCTCGTTGCGTGTTTCACGCCTCCTCGAGGGGAACCATGGTTGCGCACGCTTTGCCGCAGAAGTTAGCGGGCCGTTACGAAGTCAAGGACGTCCTCGGCGAGGGCGGTATGGGCCTCGTCTATCGCGCCTATGACACCGTCATCCGACGGGAGGTTGCGCTCAAGACTCTGCGCGACATTCCCGAACCCACCTCCCTGCAGCTTTTCTACAAAGAAACCGGGGTGCTCGCCTCCATGAGCCATCCCAACATCGTCGAAATTTTCGACATCGGAGAGTTTGAGGAAAACGGCAAGCAGAAGCCTTATTTTGTCATGCCCCTGTTGCCGGGCATGACGCTCGACAACCTGATCCGCAACGCCAGCCACCGCCTGACCGCGCAGCGCATAGTCGAGATCATGTCCCAAGCCTGCCGGGGATTGCAGGCGGCGCACGAGCGCGGCCTGGTGCACCGGGATCTCAAGCCGAGCAACATCTTTGTCATGGAAGATGACTCGGTGAAGATCATCGATTTCGGTGTGGCCCACATGACCAACACACACTCGACGGTGGGCTTGAAGGGCACTCTAGTCTACATGTCGCCGGAGCAGATTGAGGGGAAGCCATTGTCCGCACTCTCCGATCTGTTTTCTCTGAGCGTGGTGTGCTACGAAGCGTTGACGGGAAGGCAACCCTTCCGCCGCCCGAGCCAGGACGAGGTCGTCGACGCCATCCTGCGCCAGATCCCGCCCCCCGCGTGCGAACTCAACTCCTCGGTCAGCCAGTCGATTAGCCGCGTAGTACATAAGGGCATGGCCAAGCAGCCCTGGCACCGCTTCGCCAATGTGCGGGACTTCGGAGAGACTCTCAATAAAGCGCTGCGCAATGAGCCGATCGAGTTCTTCGACCCAGCCCAACTGCGGCCTCGCCTGGAGCGCGCCACCCGGGCGCTGGAGGAAGGCGATCATCAATATGCCGGAGAACTTCTGGCGGGACTCGAAGCGGAAGGCCACATCGATTCCGGAATTGATTTGCTGCGCCGGCAACTTGATCGATCAGTGCGGCAGAAAAACATCGCTCAGTTGCTGAGTAGCGCAAAAGCCCGTTTCGAGGAAGAGGAAGATCCCCTGGCGCTGCAAAAGATTCAGGAGATTCTGCAACTGGAACCGGGCAACGCAGCGGCCATCGGCTTGAAGAGCAAGATCGAAAGCCGGCGCAGCGAGCGTCAGATCGAGAGCTGGTACCGTCTGGCGCAGCAGCACATCGAGAATCACGCCTACATAAAGGCCCGCGAGGCTTTGCAGAATGTGCTGCAGCTGAAGCCCACCGAAGCACGCGCCATGCAATTGCTGGGAGAAGTCGACCGCCAGGAACAGGAGTACAACAAGCTGCGTCAGGAAAAACGGCAATTACATCGTGCCGCGATGGATTCCTGGGAACAAGGAGAAATCAGCAACGCCCTCACCAAGCTGGCGATGGTATTGGAACTGGACCGGCGGGCTCCCGATTCTTCCAGTCCGGAGCGAACCAGCTACCAGAACCTCTACGATCAGGTTCGCTCCGAACACGACGCTCTTAACAATGCCTATGCGGAAGCGTGCAAGCATCGAGCGGACGGCAATCTCAGCAACGCCCTGCAGCTCTGTGACACCTGGCTCACGAAGTATCCCAATAACGCTCTTCTGCAGGCGCTGAAGTTCGACCTTGAGGAACAGAGAAGGCAGGAGCTGTCTGCATTTATCGCCAACATAGACCGCCAAGTCGAGGGTGAACCCGATCTCGACAAGCGAGTTGGCATCCTGAAAGAAGCGCTCGCCCAACATCCTGACGAGACCCACTTTCAACGCGCGCTTCGGCTGGTGCAGGACAAGCGGGACTTGGTGAACTCGATTGTGGCTCGGGCTCATTTCCACGAAGAGCAGGGACAGTTCAGCGATGCGCTTGCCGACTGGGAAATTTTACGTACCATCTACGGCCGCTATCCGGGTTTGAAATTCGAGGTCGAGCGTCTGGAAAAACGGCGCGACACTCAGTCCCGAATTGAGGCTAAAGCTCGCTGGGTAGAACAGATCGATGCTTGCCTGACGTCTACTGCGTACTCGCGAGCGTTGGAATTGTTGCAGCAAGCCGACGCCGAGTTTCCGAATGACGCCGAGTTAACCGAACTAAAAAAGGCTGCGGAGGCGGGGTTGCACCGTGCCACCGAAGTGCAACGCCTGACCACCGAAGGGCACAATCTGTGTGCTCAGAATCAGTTCGCCGAAGGCATTCCACTACTGCGGCAAGCGTGTGAGGTGGACAAAAAAAACCCCGTTGCTCGCAATGTCCTGTGCAATGCTCTGGTCGAATGGGCACAATCGCTTGTGGACAAGGACTGGCAGGCGGCGGAAGACCTCATCCAGCAGGCACTCGACCTGAACCCTGGACACCCCTTGGCCAGGAATCTGCGAACGGTTGTCCTTGATCGGAAACGCGATCATTTTGTCGAGCAATGCCTTACCCGAGCGCGCACACTTCGCGCCGCGGCCGACTTCGCGGGCGCACTGGCGCAGGTAAGAGAAGTTCTGGCTACTTATCCCAATGAGAAGCGCCTGCTGCAAATGGACGAGGCACTGAAAAATGAGATGGCGCTGGCAGAGCGGAGCAAAGCGCGCCTCCGTGATCTAGAGGAATTACGCCGCCTGAAGCGCGAAGCCGAAAAGGCCACCGACATCGCCAATATAAAATCCTATCGCGACCGCGGCCGCGCCCTGGCGGCAAAGTATGCGGACGATGAAGATTTCCGATCGCTGGCCAATAGCCTGGCCCAGCTCTCAAAGCCGGCGGCGAATGTTGCAGTAACGCTACCGAACGCGGCGGCAGAAGATCCTGGACCCAGTGCGACGCGGCTTTTCTCACCCGCAGGCGCGCCCGCCACCAAGCTGACTCGAACGTCCAGTCCTGAATTTCCGCTATCTGTACCACCACAGAAGGCTCCGGAGCCTTTATCCGCGGCTACAAAACCAACCCCACAGACAAGTCCTGCGGCACCGGGTGTAAAGCCCGCAAATGCATTTTCTACCAAAGTATTGGCAATCGTAGTCTGCAGTGTTTTGCTGCTGTTGGCCATGACCTTGGTGCTGGTGAAAATCCTTCGGCCCCGGCCTAAGACTCCAGTAGCGCTAATCACCGTTCACATCCACGCTACGCCTCCGGGCGCCACCATTCGGCTAAACAACGAAGTACGGGGTGTCTCCGACCTCGACCTCACCTTGCCAATCGGCAGCTACCAAATCGATGCGCAATTAGACGGATATCAAACGGCTAGCAGTACATTTGAAGCCCGGACGGGTGCCCCACCCGGCTCGGTCGATCTGGCGCTGCAGCCGGTACTTCCGGTGGTGAAGCTTACGGCAGATACTGGTGCCGGAAAGGTTTCGTTTGACGACCAACCTGCCGTTGACCTGGACGGTGCGCAGTGGAGTGCGGACAATCTCACGCCGGGAGCGCACCGCCTGAAGTTCACCGGATCGCAGGCAGAAGCGTCGTTCACCTTTACTGCGGAAGCCGGTTCTCCGCCCGCCATTACGGGTCCGCTGACGGCAAGGGGTGTGCACGCACTCGTCGTATCCAATTCAGGCAACCACCTGCACGTGTACTACAGCGATTCGCGGGCGAAGCTCAGCCTGGACAGACAGGCAGAAGCCGAGGTGGGATCCGACGGTCTCGATATTCCCAACGTCTCCGCCGGTCCCCACCAGTTGATTTTGAAGCAGGGTAACGACAGTCACACCGTGCCTATCGATGTGGGAGCTTCACCTGCGCTGATGACATTCTTGGTGTCGGACCAGGATATCGGTACTCTTCTAATTGTCACGGGCGAGGACAACGTCCAGGTTTACCTGAACAATCAGCTGCAAAAACGAACCACGCAGGGCGGACAATTACGAATTCCAAATCTCGCGCCCAAAGATTACGTTGTCCGCGTAGCCAAGAACGGATTTCAAGATGTGCCTGGGCAGCCGGCTACGATTCACAAAGGGGATGTCTCCCGGCTCAATTTCACGCTGAAACCCGTGCAGCATCTGGCTTCCTTTGCCATTGATGGCGGTGCCGCTGGAATTGCTGTCTTCCTCGATGGAGCTCCTGCCGGGACGATACAAGCGGACGGCAAGTTCGCCCTTGCAACCATCAGTCCGGGCGATCATGTAATTGAATTGCGCAAGGTGGGCTTCACCTCCAAGATGTTACGGAAGCATTTTGTGGCTGGTGCAACCGTTGCTGTGAGCGGAGCGGAAGCGGTTCTGGACCCAGCGACAACCCAGTTGAAGATCACCTTCACCCCCGCCGATGCGGTTGTCACGATCGTGAAAAACGGAGATCCCGTCCCCACCAAGGTTACCAGTGGCACCCCGCTTACTGTCGCGCCGGGAAACTACCAGCTTACGGCTCGCGTGGGAAACTTTCCCCGGTCGGTTCCTCTGGAAATGGCCCCAGGAGAATCGCGCACCATTGGTCCGCTCTCGCTTGCACCGGGCGGGATGCAGGACTTTGACGACGCGGCGGGGTGGAAATCCAACCAGGGTTGGTTCGTCCACCGGGGCGGAGGTTTCGTGCTCTATAAGACTTCTCCCACCTCGGGGACGTTTGTCTTTAGCACTATGCTCGAAAAAGGGCACCGTCTGGAGTGGGTATTCAACTACACCGATGATCACAACTACGCGCTGTTCCAGATGGATGAAAATTATTTCTATCGCAGTGAGGTGCGTGGAGGAAAGATTACGGAAGAAGCCAAAGTTCCGTTCAAGACGGAGAAGAAAAAGTCGCGCACTTTCCAGATCGTGGTTACACCCAACCGCATCGTGCACCAAATCCAGCAAGGCGACGCCTGGGCTCCCCTCGATTCCTGGAGCCAAACCGGCGTCAGCCTGAGCTTGGGTAAATTTGGTTTCTACCTACCGGGCAGCGATGAGGTCGAGCTATCGAATTTCAGTCACTATAGCGAGTTGAAGTTGCGTTAACGCGTTTGTGCCGAAAGTCAGAGCAAGAGTTCAAGCGTTAGTTTCTGCTGAAACCCCGCGTGGGTAGATTCCACGCCGTTGTTTACGTCGTGTATGTTCGTCCCTCGCTGTTCCAGCATTTGCGCTTCATCAATCAGGGATTCGCGAGTCCGCACGGGCCGTGGACGTCCGCGCCTACATGGGCAAAAAGCTGCCGGCCAGGTTCTGTAACCTGGCCGGCGGGGCTTTCTACTCTTGTGTGTTAACCGCGGCCGGCACTTGCGGCGGCCATGGCATAAGCACTTTTTTGTCCCGTAGTCTCACGCAGGGTTTGGAAGTAGAGGGTGAAAGAGCGTTGCACCAGAAACATCAGCGGTAAGATGAGCAGCGGGATGTACCAGGCGAAAGCATGCGTGGCCAGTTTGGCCAGGCCTGCGACGCCCGCCGCCAGGACGAAGTAAGGAAACGTGAGTTGCAGGATCTGTCTCCAAATTCGTACCAGGCTGCCGCTTTCGGTTAGGGCGATGATGGCCGCGACCGGGATGGTGTTGACCAGCAGGTACGCCAGTGTTCCCAGAGAGAAGCCAAGTCCTGAATTTGGCGCCGTCGCCTGCATGGTAAGCCATGCAGCCTGGGCAGCCATTAAAGTTACGCCCACGTTGAACATGATCTTTACCGGTTTGGGCTGACCGTTCTCTGACCAGAGGCATTGCGCCAAGGTCGACGCGGCCGTGATCAGAAGCGCCTCGGCCAAACTTAGTTCGGTGAGCGCCAGAAGGATGAACGGCAGGTTTACCGACATCGATCCGGTGAGCCGCGGTAGCGAGACCTTAAGCCGCGCTGCGAAGAGAGCGACTACCAAGGTCCCGATGAAGCGTCCGTACGCCGGGTGTCCCCATGTCAACGGCACCTGGAAGAGTATCCCGATGCCGAGGACAACCACGACCCCGACAAGTATTTTGCTGTTTGTCGAGAGGTTTGTCATGGCTAGTTCTCTCCGTCCTGGCCATCACTATAGGCCGCAGTCGCTGTCGAGCTACCCCAGACAATGCTGTTACCCCAGACCACGCTAAAGCCTGTGTCAACAGTATTGCCCCACACCACCGAGTTTCCCCACACTACTGAGTTCGCACTCAGCAGCGAGTTGCCCCAGACCACGGAGTTGCCCCAGACCACCGAACTGCCCCAAATGACTGAGCTGCCCCAAGTCACGGAGCTGGTGTTGACGATGGTCACCGTGCCGTTCGAGGCATTGTAACTTGCGGTCGGCGATAAAGCCACGCCGTTGGCAACATCGGTGCTGCTCAATGCCGCATCAACGTCGAGATATCCCGCGCCATAGGTGAACAGGTCGTACTGGTTGTCATACTCGTTATTGAAGACGTTGAAAGATTTGCAATAAACGCCAAATGCTTTCCACGCCGTCTTCATGATGCGAGCCTTCACCGTGTCCGGTGTCAGCGTCGAATCCTTTTGCAGCATGAGCGCCACTGCGCCGCTCACTACGGGTGTCGCCATGCTGGTCCCACTGAGCCGAAAATACTGAGTAGCACAGGTCCCGGTGCAGGTGCCGGTCGGTGCAATTTCAAGCGTTGGGAACTCTGTGTCGAGCGTGCTGTTCTTAACCAGCAATGACCCAACGCGGTTGCCCGGAGCAACAACATCGGGCTTCACGATGTGGTCGAGTAAGGTCGGTCCCTTGGAGCTGTAGCTGGCGATCGCATCGTCGACTCGGGTTGCAGTTCCCATTGTCCTGGTCGCAGCCACTGTGATGACTGCCGGATCGTTGCCCGGCGAGCCGATGGTCGCGAAACCGTGAGTGCCCATCGAATTGTCTCTTCCGTCATTTCCGGCAGCCACGACTACGACGATGCCGGCGGCCCAGGCTTGTTCCACCGCCTGGTCCAGAGGATCGAGGGTATAACTCTCAAACACTGGCCGTCCCAGTGAAAGATTGATGACTCGGATGTTGTATTGAGTCTTCAGCGCAATGGCGCGCTGAATCGCAGCAATCACCTGGCTGTCGGTGCCCGCACCGTTTTGATCGAGCACGCGAAGGTTGATGATGTTAACGTTCGGCGCTATGCCCACGATTTGCTGCGAATAACCGGTCCCTGCGCCGGAGGCCGAACCGTTTCCACCGATGATGCCGCTGACGTGAGTGCCGTGACCATAAGCGTCTACGGTCGAGGTATTACCTACGACGAAGCTCTCGCTATGCACCACGCGGGTACCGCTCGCGTTGTGGAAGTCTTTGTGATCGGCGACGCCGCTATCAATGACGGCAACTCCGATCCCGGTGCCATCGAGGCCGTATTGCTGAGACGCTACGTCCGCTTCCACGGCCGAAGCGAAACTCTCGTAATCGTTCTTCAGGCTAACTGGGCGATCCGGTGACACGTACTGAACGTCAGGATCTTTCTCCAGTTCGGCGAGAGCGGATACCGGCAGTCTGAAGGCAGCTGCCTTGATGGTGTGCAGTTTGGTCCTCAGCAGGGCGCCACGAGCCGACATTCTCTGGTAGTGCTCGGCGCGAGGCGTCACCTTGAACTGCACGATCACATCGACCATGGCGTTCGGGTGGCGTCGGTCGATGTCGTTGGCAACCTTCCCGGTATGGCGTGCTATCCCAGGAAACAGGTTGCGCAATTGTGGCGGCGACGTGGCGAAGCTCGCCGTGGCGAAGAGAGCCGGAATCGCAAGGCTCAAAAGTGCCTTCCGGATGCTCTTCCATTTTTGTGTACGCACTCTTCGTGGCTTCATTGATGGGTCGCTCCAATTACTCCCGTAACCTGTCATGCCGTTAGCTGCCCCATACCGCTGACGCCAGGGAGGAAACAGCGTGGTTGAAAGTGCTTGAGGGAATCATTTGGACCACTCCGTAGACCAGCGCCGTGATCAGAGCCAGCCATCCGATTTTGTTCTTGATGCTCACTAGACCACTCCTTAACAAGTTGAACTTCTTCGCTAGTCATAAGTGCAGCTTGACTACCAAAGCTCTTCCGAATAAGCTATTAAGAATCAATAAGTTACGGTAAGTTTGACGAGCGATGGAGGGGACAAATTGTCCTCAAAGCCAGGTCGGCAGGTTGTAGGTAACTGAAAACAAAATAGATGCCTCACTCGCCCCCGCAACGAGACAAGTTGTCCCCGCGGGGGCTGCCAAAAGCCGCTTGCGGCGCGGATTTGCCCACAGGTGGCGTCTGCGCTATTCGCTTTGGACTTCTCGCAGCCGCCGCTCTAGGAACCGGCGCTCACTATCATTGGTGACCAGCGCAAGCGCCCGCTGGTAGCTCTTGACCGCTTCGACCGGGGAGCCGAGGCGCCGCAGCAGATCGGCACGTGCGGCATGCAGCAGGTGATAATTGGCGAGATCATCGTCGTCGGCCAGTTGATCGATCAGTGCGAGCGCCGGCCCAGGGCTTTCTGCCATCGCCACGGCCACCGCGCGGTTCAGCGACACGATGGGAGAGGGCTGCGCGCGCTCCAGCAGATCGTAAAGGCGGACGATCTGCCGCCAATCCGTATCTTGCGCTCGCGCCGTCTGGCAATGTATAGCGGCAATGGCCGCCTGCAGTGCGAACGGACCCGGCCGGCCACGAAAGGCCTCCTCGACTAGCGGCAGGGCTTCGGCGATCTGCCGTCGATCCCAGCGGCTGCGATCTTGCTCTTCGAGAACAACCAGATCGCCGGCATCATCGACACGGGCATCGCGCCGGGCGTCGTGAAGCAGCATGAGGGCGAGGAGAGCCGTCGCTTCCGCAGGAGGCAGCCTCCCCATGAGCGATCTCACTAGGCGTCCCAGGCGGATCGCCTCAGCACACAGATCGGTCCTTACCAACGGTCCGACCCGAGTGGCGGCATAACCTTCGTTGAAGACGAGATAGATGACCGTCAGCACGGCGTCGATGCGCTCCGCCATGTCAGTTGTCTCCGGCACGGTGTAGGGAATGCCGGCGTCGCGGATCTTGCGCTTGGCACGCACCAGTCGCTGCGCCATGGTGGTCGCGGGCACAAGAAACGCCCGCCCGATCTCGTCCGTCTCCAGCCCGCACAGCGTGCGGAGAGTCAGCGCGACCTGCGCCTCAAGCGCGAGTGCTGGATGACAGCAGGTGAAGATCAGGCGAAGCCGATCGTCGGGAATTTCGCTGGTATCGTAATCCGGCTCTTCCGGGGTGCGGACCAGGCCGGAGGTGGCGTACGATTCAAGTTTTTCCTCAAACCGTGCCTTGCGCCGGATGCGGTCAATCGCTTTATGTCGAGCCGTTTGTACGATCCACGCGCGCGGGAACTCAGGCACGCCAGAATCTCGCCATTGGTCCACAGCGGCCGTGAAGGCCTCCTGTGCGCATTCTTCAGCAAGGTCGAAGTCGCCGATCAGACCAATCAGGGTGGCGACGATCCGGCCCCAATCGGAGCGATAAACTGCTTCGACGGCTTCAGCAGCATCGAGCGACATATCTGATTGTAAAATTTTTCGAATAGGGTGTCGATTTGCCGGTTTGCCGTTCGATCTACTGATGGAGGCGCACAAATGAAGTACATGTTGCTGATCTACGCTGATGAGCAGGTCTGGACCGAACCTGAACGCCAGAAGTGTTACGGAGAGTCAACCCAGCTTGCGCATACGCTTAAGTCGAATGGCCAGTACCTGGCTGCCTCCCCGCTGCAGCCTGTGTCAACGGCGACCAGCGTCCGGGTACGCAATGAGAAACGGTTGGTGACTGACGGTCCATTCGCGGAGACTCGCGAGCAGCTCGGCGGCTACTTCATGGTTGACGCCAAGAATCTCGACGAGGCGATCGACATTGCAGGCCGGATTCCGGCGGCGCGCAAGGGGACGGTTGAAATCAGGCCGATTGTGGAGATCGAGAACTTGCCGACAGAGTAGAGGTTGCGAGCAACAAACTTAGGACTAACAGGGGAAATTACGCGATTCATGATGATCGTCAAGGCCAGCAAGGACTCCGAAGCCGGCAAAATGCCGGCCGAGGAACTCCTGACCGCGATGGGGAAATACAATGACGAGCTGATGAAAGCTGGTGTGCTGCTCGATCTGACCGGCCTGCATCCCAGTTAAAAGGGCGCGCGTATCAAGTTCTGTGGAGGAAAGCGTACTGTGATCGATGGGCCCTTCACCGAGACGAAGGAGCTGATTGGCGGCTATTGGCTGATCCAGGTGAAGTCGAAGCAAGAGGCGATTGATTGGGCGACGCGTGTCCCGTGTCCCCATGGCGGAGGCGCGGAGGGCGAGATCGAAATTCGCCAAGTGTTCGAGCTTGAGGACTTCACCCCGAGCCAGGCCATCGAGCATCATCGCGAACTAGGGAAGGAGCCGGCGAAAAGGAAACAGCCGGGCCTGGCTCGCGCCTAATGCGATTGCTTCTCCTACAAGAAGCGGCATGAACAAAATTATGCTGGAAACCAAGTCAAAAGGAATGAATTGCAGTCTATAGAGAATAACCGGAAAAGATGACTTTGCAGCGCAACACAGCCGATTCACAAAAACATAATAAAAAACTTTAAAGGAGAGACAAAATCATGGCAACAACACCTACCCACGAACAAGCACAACTCCAATTGCAGGTTTTTGAACAGCGCCGCGAGGCACGGCTTCGGCAGGCCCGCGATTGGTTCTTCAAAAACTACTTCGCCGACAGCTGGAACGACGCGATGCGAGTTGCCGCGCCCGGGACCGAAGGCGGCACCAACTTCATGATGGTAGCCAGTTATTGGGAACAGACCTGCGCTTTGCTGAACTATGGTCTGCTTCACGAGGATCTGTTCTTCGAGACCACCGGCGAATTCTTCGGGGTCTGGGAGCGGATCAAGCCAACCATCGCCGAAGGACGAGAACAATGGGCCAATCAGCAGTTCCTCGCGCATCTGGAAAACGCCGCGCAGCGCTTTGAGGCGTGGATGGATAAGCGCTCGCCCGGGCACATCGCGAAAATGCGCGATTTCATGAAGCAGATGCGTGGCCAGCAGCTAAAGGCCGCGTAGAGCTGATGAAGCAGCGAGAGTAGATAACAATCGAGCCTGCGCCGGAGGTGCATAAGCGTGCTTTCAACCGCGCAGGCTCAAATTTAGTTCAAGGAGTCACTATGTCGGGAGAAAGCAGCACATTCAGCGGGTGTTCACTAAATGGACATGCAAGGATGCTGACGGCCTCGATCATGGCTGTGTTGACACGTGGTCGGACGGAACGGCTGTACCCACGGATGCACAGTGTCGTCCGCTGTCGCCGAAGTTGAGTTACGTTGGAATTCAGGAGGCGTAACTGAAATCCCTAAGGCTCGGATCTATGAACGGAGAAACTTATGCAAAAAATAACTCCATTCCTGTGGTTTGACAGCAACGCGGAAGAGGCAGCAAACTTCTATACTTCCATTTTCAAGAATTCGAAAATTCTGAACGTCGCCCGCTACGGAGAAGCAGGACCGGGGCTGAAAGGAGCCGTGATGACGGTTACCTTCCGACTCGAAGGCCAAGAATTCATAGCGTTAAATGGTGGTCCGCACTACACTTTTTCGCCGGCCATATCGTTCTTTGTAAACTGCGAGACGCAGGCAGAAGTAGATGAGTTGTGGGAGAAGCTCTCGGCTGCTGGAAAAGAGGTGCAGTGCGGGTGGCTGCGAGACAAATTCGGCGTATCGTGGCAAATTATTCCCAAGGCATTGATGGAACTGATGAGCGACAAAGACCCGGTGAAGTCGCAAAGGGTCTTCAAAGCCATGCTGCAGATGACCAAAATCGACATTGAAGGTTTTAAGCGAGCTTATCGCGGTGAATGAATAAAGGAGTGAAGAATGAGCAAGGTACGCGTGCTGGTGGGCACACACAAGGGCGCGTTCGTCTTGACGGCGGACGGCAAACGCGAAAAATGGGAGGTTAGCGGCCCGCATTTCGCGGGCTGGGAGATTTACCATCTCAAGGGATCGCCCGCGGACCCCAATCGTCTGTATGCGTCGCAGTCGAGCGACTGGTTCGGACAGATCATTCAGCGCTCCGACGACGGAGGCAAGACATGGCATCAGCCGGGAACACCTCCGGGAGAACCGCTCCCACAATGGCCCGCTAAGGCGAGCAACAAGTTCGTCTACGACACATCGGCCGAGACCGGCAAGCCGCTTACCACGCACCAGTTTTACGACGGGACGCAGCATCCGTGGGAGTTCAAGCGAGTCTGGCACCTGGAGCCGTCGCTCGACGACCCCGGCACAGTTTACGCTGGTGTGGAGGATGCCGCTATCTTCCGCTCGACCGACGGCGGCGAGAGTTGGAAGGAACTTCCAGGTCTGCGCGGCCACGGCACTGGTCCCAAGTGGCAGCCCGGCGCGGGCGGCATGTGCCTGCACTCCATAATCTTGGATCCGAGCGATCCTCAGCGAATATTCATCGCCATCTCAGCCGCAGGCGCCTTTCGTACCGATGACGGCGGCAAGACGTGGAAGCCGATCAACCGCGGACTGCGTTCCCAATACATCCCTGACCAGGATGCCGAAGTCGGCCACTGCGTCCACCACATTGCGATGAACCCGAAGCGGCCCGGCGTGCTCTTCATGCAAAAGCACTGGGACGTGATGCGCAGCGACAACGCCGGCGACTCGTGGCAAGAGGTCAGTGGCAACCTGCCCACCGACTTCGGGTTTGCCATCGACGTTCACGCCCACGAACCGGAAACAATTTACGTCGTTCCCATCACCAGCGACTCCTTACACTTCGTTCCCGAAGGGAAGCTGCGCGTGTTCCGCAGCCGCACCGGAGGAAACGAGTGGGAGGCGTTAACGAAAGGGCTGCCGCAACGCGACTGCTACGTCAACGTACTGCGAGATGCGATGGCCGTAGACTCGCTCGACAAATGCGGCATATATTTCGGCACCACCGGCGGGCAGGTCTACGCCTCCGCCGATGCCGGAGACAGCTGGAGTCCGATTGTGCGGGACCTGCCAGCCGTACTGAGCGTGGAGGTGCAGACGCTGGCGTGAGTTGGCCCCCCACACTAAAGTTATTGCCTCCTCTTCTGCTGAAGATATACAATGACAATGTAGATCAAGCCTGATCGGAGGCGATATGCAGGTCTCAAAGTGGGGCAACAGCCTCGCGGTGCGGCTACCCTCGGAGGTTGTGGAAGCTCTCAATTTAAAAGAGGGCGACCAAATCGAAATCAGAATCGCCAGCGCGCGAGAATTTGAAGTGCGCCGCGATCCTGCCCGGCAGCGGGCCCTCGACCGCTTGCGCCGCCTGCGTCGTCCATTGCCGGCCGGGTTTGTATTCGACCGGGCAGACGCCCATGCCCGCTAAACATTTCCTCGACACCAACGTACTGATCTATGCGGTGGCGAAGAACGATCCTCGCGCCTCCAAAGCCGAGACCCTGCTGGCAAGCGGCAGCATTGTAAGTGTTCAATCATTGAACGAGTTTGTCTCGGTGGCGCGTCGCAAGCTAGGCATGCCGTGGAAAGAGGTGAAAGAATTCTTGGACCTCATTTGCATTCTGTGCCCCGACCCAGTTCCAATTTCGTTCGACACACATAAGGCAGCAGTGGCTATCGCGGAAAAGTACGGATATGGCATCTACGATGCGCAAATCGCCTCCGCCGCCCTGGAGTCTGGCTGCAAGATGCTTTACTCCGAAGATTTGCAGGACGGTCAGATCATCAATCGACAACTAACGACCCGAAATCCCTTTCGATGACGCTTTATTTAGTCGCGCCTAGCGTCCAATCCAGCAGTTGACGGGCTTGGCCTTCTTGAGAGGTTTTAGTCTCCGTTGATTGACGGACTTAATTGTCGCTTGAAGCCAATCAACCAACGGATTCAGATCTGCAGGGAGGGGCTTCGGGAACTGTCGCCCGGAACCCTCTAACGCGATGGCAGCTATTTCTTGAGTGGTTTCCGCGCGGGGAATGATGGCCCAGACCATTTCGCCTCGTGCAACCGCAATAGGCTTTGTGCGAGCCGTTTTGAGCCCTTTGAGTTCTTGGTTTTCGAGGATAGCCGAGAGCGACTTCAGGTTCTCGTCTGGAAGCGAGTCTTCGAAGATTCGGGGCTCAGACACAGGCTGCTGTGAAAGTTGTTCCATGTGAAACCGGCCATCATGGAAAACCGCCAAACAGGTACTTGAACTGCTGGTTGGGAGGTCAACCTTTATGTACCCAGCCTTCACGACAAACGATGACTCAGGCAACTCTTGCGCTGACAATGCCAGGGACATCAGCACGAAAAGCAACGCTAGCGATAGGGCACGCATAGTAGATCATTAGACCATCCAAAGAAATCGGCATCAAGGGACTACTGAGGCTCGCGGCTTGTTGGCAAATCATATTTATGCCACATCTGCCGACTCTGGCCCACGTCGGCAGCGAAGTGACGTGACCGTTTTTCTCAGTCCGCCAATCCCGGAAACCCCGTGCTAACATTCACCCATGCCTCTCACCGACACCAGCCCTGCGGCGCACGCTGTCCAGCTCCAAATTCTGCGGGCAATGTCAGGAGAACAGCGGCTCCTGCTGGCGTTTGAGATGAGCTTGTTCGCCCGCGAACTCGCCAGGGAGGGGATCCGGCGCGACCATCCCGAGTGGCCGGAAGCGCGTGTCGCGCGAGAACTGCTGCGACTGGCATTTTTTCCCGCGTCCCTTCCCAACTGGATACCACCTGAGCCCGGAGGAAACCGGCCACAATGACGATCCGCGTAATGCTCCCGCAGCATCTGCGAACTCTGGCGCAGGTTGGCGCCGAGGTGACGATCGAGGTCGACGGAGCTATCACGCAGCGCTCGGTGCTCGACGCGCTCGAGGCTCGCTATCCCATGCTGCGCGGGACGATTCGCGACCATGGCACCCTACAGCGCCGGCCGTTCCTCAGATTCTTCGCCTGCGAGGAGGATCTCTCCCACGAATCACCCGATGCCCCGCTGCCCGAAGTGATCGCGGCGGGGAAGGAACCGTTTCTCATCATCGGGGCAATCGCCGGCGGCTAGAGCCGGAACTCGCCAAGGCTAGCAAGATGCAATCCGGACGAGTACCCTATTCCTTCACTTATTCAGCCGAATTAACGGGGAGGACGTCCGGTGAAGCCATGGATCGTGTGTGCAGTTCTTGCCCTTGTAGCAGCCATCTCAGTCTCTGCTCAACAACCATCTTCGACCCAAAGCTCAACCGACCCGTACCAGTCAACTTTGGATCGATTGGAATCGCTGACCACGCTGCCACTCACGGATTGGCGGTTTCATACGGATGTCGCGCACCCCGAAGATTCGTCTCTAGATGATTCACGCTGGGAAACTGTAAGCGTCGGGGACAAATGGTCGACCGGGCCCCGGGTGTTGCGCCGCTGGATCGAGATTCCGGAGAAGATCAACGGTTATGCGGTGGTGGGCGCCCGCGTCAAGCTGGACCTCCGATTCGACTTCGCATGGAATAACAAAGGCCCGGTCACGATCGCCGTATTCTCGAACGGATCGCTGGTGTCGCGGGGAGATGACGACATGCAGCAGCCGATTCCGCTCACGGAGAAAGCGCAGCCGGGACAAAAGTTTCTGATCGCGGTGCGCATCGATGCTCCGGAGGTGGAGACGCAGTTTCATCATGCAAAGTTGAGCATCGAGCCGGCCGCTGGCCGGCCGGATCCAGCGATGCTTCGAATGGAAATCCTGGCGGCGCGTCCGATGATTGCGGCCTACGAAGAAGGTCGCGTGGACCGTCAGCAGCAACTCGACGCAGCGGTCAAAGCCATCGATTTTTCGCCGCTCGACCAGGGTGATCAATCAGCCTTCGACGCATCCCTGCGCCAGGCGCAGAGCAACCTGCAACCGTTGAATGCGTGGTTGAAACAGTTTACGGTTCGCGCCCTCGGGAACTCACATATTGATATGGCTTGGTTGTGGCCGTGGACGGAGACGGTCGAGGTGGTGCGCAATACATTTCAGAGCGTTCTGGATTTAATGCGCGAGTATCCGGATTTCAAGTTCACCATGTCCTCGGCGCGAACCTATGAATGGATGCAGGAAAAATACCCGGACATGTTCGACCAGATCAAACAGCGAGTGAAAGAGGGCCGCTGGGAGGTCATCGGCGGCATGTGGGTCGAGCCCGACCTGAATATGCCGGACGGCGAGTCGCTCGTGCGCCAGATTCTGGTCGGCAAACGATATTTCAAAAAGAACTTTGATGCTGACATAAAAATTGGCTGGAATCCGGATTCCTTTGGGTACAACTGGCAGCTTCCGCAAATCTACAAGAAATCAGGGATCGATTATTTCGTGACCAGCAAGCTGCTCTGGGCCACAGATTACACCAAGTTCCCGTACCGCTTGTTTTGGTGGGAAGCGCCCGACGGAAGCCGGCTTCTGACCTATTTTCCCCACGAATACGCAAACGAATTCAACCCCGAGCAGATCACGCAGGACCTGTCGTTCTATGCTCCTTCAATTTACGGGACCAACATCATGAATTCGCCGCAGATGCTCTACTTGTACGGAGTCGGCGACCATGGCGGAGGCCCGACGCGGACGATGCTTGATCAAGCCAACCGCCTTCGCGATCCGAAAACGGTCTTTCCGAAGATTGACTTCAGCACCGCAAAGGAATTCTTCGCCGACCTGAACCAGGAACTCCCAAAACTCAAAGTGCCGACCTGGAAGGACGAACTCTATTTCGAATATCACCGCGGCGTGTACACTTCGCAAGCGGACACGAAACAGCGAATTCGGCGTGATGAGGAACTGATGCTCGATGCGGAGAAGTACGCGTCGCTGGCGTCGCTCTTCGGCCGCCCGTATGCGCAAGACCAATTCGAGTTTGCCTGGAAGAATCTATTGTTCGATCATTTCCACGATGTCATGCCGGGCTCGGGAATCGCGGTGAACTATCTCGACGCGAAGCGAAACTTGGAAGAGGTTGCCCGCTCCGCGAATGACGTGACGCATGACGCGCTCGACGAAATCATGGCTCACATCAACACTCAAGGGGACGGCGTGCCGGTTGTGGTTTTCAATTCGCTTTCCTGGCCTCGAACCGACATGATCGACACCGAGGTGCAACTTCCTGCCCGTGCAAGTCAGGTTGAAGTAGTCGATGCCGCCGGCCACCGAATTGAGTCCCAACTGCTCGCCATGGACTCAGCCACGAACCGAGCGCGCCTGCTCATCCTCGCGGATGCACCCGCACTGGGCTACAAGACCTATTTTGTGGGTTCCGCGCCTAAGGTGACCAAAACCCCGGACGTGTACAACGGACGCCTAATGCAGGTCGTCAGGACCTCTGAAACTACGATGGAGAATGGATCCATTCGCGTCAACGTCGATCCCCAAACCGGATGCATCACCAGCCTTTTCGACCTGCGAAATCAAACAGAAACCTTAGGTCCCTCCGAAACCGATTCGGGAGGCTCCAAGACTTCCGCTTGCGGGAACCTCCTGCAGGCTTTCTACGATAAACCCAAGCGATGGGATGCCTGGAACATCGATTCCGATTTCGAAAAACAACATTGGGATTTGGACAAAGCTGACGAGGTCAAACTGGTCGAGGGTGGGCCACTCCGCGCCGTGATCCGCGTCAAGAAGCATTTCCAGAACTCCACGTTCGTGCAAGACATCACCATGTACGCCGGTATGCCAAGGGTCGACGTGAAGATGCAGGTGGACTGGCATGAGAAACACATTCTGCTGAAAGTGGCATTCCCATTAAGCGCGCATAGCGACAAGGCCACGTTCGAAATCCCCTATGGTTCGATAGAACGTCCGACCACCCGGAACACGTCAGCCGAACAGGCGAAATTTGAAGTCCCAGCGCAGCGCTGGGCTGATCTTTCTGATAGCAAATCGGCTGACACCAAACATGGCTTCAGCCTGCTCAACGACAGCAAATACGGATACGATGTGAAGGGAAATGTATTGCGACTCTCGCTGCTGCGTTCGCCCGAATGGCCGGATCCGCATGCCGACGAAGGGCATCACGAATTCACCTATTCGTTGTATCCGCATGCCGGAAGTTGGCGCGACGCTCAAACTGTTCGCCGCGGCTACGAACTGAATTACAAACTAGTCGCTATCCAGTCGCAGAAACATGAAGGAACTCTTCCCGCTGAGCACTCTTTCGTCAGCATTGAAGCGGACAACGTGGTACTTACCGCATTCAAGAAATCAGAAGACGATGACTCTCTGGTTCTGCGTTTTTATGAATGGGCAGGCAAAGAAGCGGAGGTAAAGCTTCACCTTCCGCCAGGAGCGAAGTCGGCCTCGGAAACCGATCTGATGGAGAAACCGATAGCCGATCTTGCTGTGCACAATGATGCGGTCACGGTGCATACCAGGCCTTATGAGATCAAAACGGTGAAAGTCCAATTTGCGTCACGCGCGCTGCCCGAAGCGAAGCCATAGAACGCAAGCGGCGAATAGGGAGTTTACTGTCCCTCGCCTTTCTCGATTTTGCTGGCGACCTTGACCCCGCTCAGCCCGCTGACATATTTAGCAATGCCGCGGTAGAGCGATTCGGCAATCTTTTGGCGGTAATCGGCTGTTTCCAGTCGGCGTTCGTCGCCAGGATTGCTGACGAAGGAAATCTCCGCCAAAATCGACGGCATGTTGGCCCCGATAAGTACGATGAATGGAGCCTTCTTCACCCCCCGGTCGCGCACCCCCGGATTCTTAAGGGCGAGGCCGCGGTGGAGGGAGCTCTGTACGTCGGCGGCGAACTCCTGCGACTCTTCGATTTTCTCCTTCAGGGCGATCTTTTTCACCAGGTCCTGTAGTTCGTGAATCGACTTTTCCGAGACCGCGTTCTCGCGTGCCGCCACTTCGAGCGCTTCAGGAGACGACGTGAAATTCAAGTAGTAAGTTTCCACTCCGCGGGCATCCGGGTCATGGCTGGAGTTGGCGTGAACGGAAACAAAAAGATCCGCCGCCTCTTGATTCGCAATCGCAGTTCGCGTTTCCAGCGGAATAAAAGTATCGTCCTTGCGGGTATAAATGACTTCGGCGCCGAGCCGGGTTTGCAGCAGCTTGCCCAGACGCCGGCTCACGTCGAGAACCAGGTCTTTTTCCTCCAGGCCATTGGGACCGATGGTGCCCGTATCATGGCCGCCATGGCCGGGATCGATCACGATTTTTCCGATCTTCAGTCCAAGCGCGCGGATCAGGGAACGGTCGCCGCTGGCAGTCGGCTGGGCCTCGCGGACGTCAAAGTCAGCTGTTGCCGTCTTGCGCTTGCTTTTGGTAACGCTGCTCTTGACGCGAATGGAGGACGCAGGCGGGCTTGAAATCGTATTGACGCTGGTCGGCGAGACCTTTCCAAGTTCGATCGCGGGTGAGTCGAGTTTAGCCAGCGTGTCTTTATCTTTCACGACCGGCTCGTCATCGTCCGCGTCGACGATAGTCTTCTTGACTCCGTTGCTGACTACTACTGAGTTGCGGTGAACCGGTTTCTCGCTAGATGTTTTTGCAGGTGCCGGAGATTGTGCGCTGTCAACGGTTAACTCCCGATTCCCGTCTTCTTCTGCCGATGCTGTTTCCTTTTCCACGCCCGCCTTAGCAGCTTGTTTGTTATGGATATCGATGATTAGCCGCGGAGGATTCTCGAGCAGGGAAGCATCAAATTCCGAAAGCTCATCAAGATCGAGCACGACCCGCGCGCGTCCGGCTTTGAATTGCGCTGTGCGAATATCTTTCAGCAGGCCGTCACTCACATCGAAGGTCTTGCCCGCCAGATTGGGGTCCAGCCTGGTATTGAGCAGGTCGAAGAAAATGCGATCGGGATTTTCGATTCGTTGTGACTCGAACTTTGTGCCGTGCTCGAGATCAATCGCCACCCGCGTGTAGTCTGGTGCAGACCAGTGACGGATTCCAATCACCCGTGATAGTTTTCCGCTGCTGACCTCAGCGGGTTCGTTCTCCTTGATCGAATTATTCGGGGCGGCATCATTATCGGGAGCAGGATCGGAGTCCGAACTCGGCGCGGGTTTGGTACTCCTGTTAGCAGCTCTTTCCTTCGGTCTTAGGCTGGCTTGTACCTGTGCCGGTTCGGCCAGCGCCTGCCGCGCTGCCTCCGCGAATTGGTTGCGCGGATACCGCCGCAAGAATTCCTCAAACGTGATATCTGCTCGACTCTTGTCGTGCAGGTCATCTTTGTAAATCTCGCCAATTCTGAACAGGGCTTCGAAGCGGAACTTGCTCCCCGGATACTCGCGTCTAAGGAATTCGTATTGCTGAACCGCCGAACGCACGGCGTCGGGATCATTGAACCGCCGTCCCATTTCCTCCGCCATCTGGGCGGCGGCCACCACGCTGGGATCGGCCCGGCCCGAAGTCGGTGCTCCCAGGTAAACGCGGCGATAGGCATTGATCACACGTTCATAGTCGAGCCGGGTCCGGCTCTCAGCGGGACGACCCTCCAAGGCCTCCTGCATACGTTCAGCGGCGGCGAACTGCGAGTCGGCCCAGGCTCCCGACCGATGCACGCGGGCATGCGCAGCCATCACCGGCAGCAGCAGCATAAACACAGCCGCAATTCCGCGCACAGCGCGTCGCTTTCGATTTGACATCTTCAATTGAACGGCCCGTAATCGCTGTCGCAAAACTAAGAACGTCTATCTGGAATACCTGGGAACTTGCCCGTTACCTTGCTGGTTGCTAAGATGCGCTCGCCCTCATTCCGTGTTGCTGATGTGAAGCACACCCCGCGCGTCCCTCTCCACATGAATTGGATCATGCATGGGGCTTTCCAGAAAGTGAGAATCTGGGTCCGATCCTCCGTAGTACAGTTGCGTGATCCGTTTGACGTAGTTTCGGGTCTCGGCAAAGTGCGGCACCCCGGCGCTGCGTGCCACCGCTCCTTGGCCCGCGTTATAGGCTGCCAAAGTCAGCCTTACGTCGCCGCCATAGCTCTCCATGAGCTGCTTTAGATGACGAACCCCAGCGTCGACATTTTGTTGCGGATCAAACGGATTTGTCACTCTTAGCTGCCGTGCCGTTTGCGGCATCAGTTGCATCAGCCCCATGGCGCCCTTGCGGGAAACCGCATTGGGATTGAAGTTCGACTCCACCTTAATGACCGCACGCACCAGGTTCGGATCGACGTTGTGTCGCGCCGCCGCCTGATCGATGGCGGCATCGATCTCCTGCGGCGAAAACGCCCTTCCGCGAACAAAGTTCGTGAGCGGCGTGGTTGAGTCTTGGCTAGGTTGCTCGCCCAGATAGTGGTTCACCTCCGCGGCCGCCGAGCGCGCTGCCCGAATGTTAGCGGACGGAACCGGTTTCCACCGATGCTCCGTAGCGCTCCAGAATGCCAGCGAGGTCCGTCGAACCGAAGGCTCCGAGCGCTTTGTCGTAACCATGGGAAATGATTCATTGACATAGACTTTCCGGCCGTTGTCGTCGGTGCTGCTGGTAATAGCGGTATTCGTGCCGCTTGGACCGGCTTCTGCCTGCACGTATGGCGTGGTGAGCGAAAGGAGGGTCGCGATTACGGGACTAGCCATCAGGGCGAGTTGCAGGTGCTTTCGCATAGCCGGGTGCCAAATCATCACCATGGACGGTCAGGCAGTTGACCATCGACATGACGAATTCCGACGCAGACAAAAAACTCCACGCCTGCCCACCCGGAACCTGACGGAGAATCCTAAAACCAGAGTGCATCGAGTATAGGGTGACCAGGGCCAGGAGGCAACTTACCAAAGGAGCGTTGAACCACGGTGGTAATCTGTGTAAGTCTGTGAAACATAACAGGTTGCTAGAAAGTAACCTACCGATGGAGGACGGGCGTCCTCGCCTGTCTCCCGTGAACTCGCTCCCACCGATATATAGTGACAAACCGTAGATTTGGACGGGCGATGCCCCCCATCCTCCACAAACTTTCCCTGCTGTAGTACGCTGCCTGTAATTCCCCATGAGCGAATTACAAACGACCGAACTGGAAACCCCGCAACGCCAAACGCCGGACTCTCTCATGCTCTTCGGCTTCTGGTATCGCGCCTTGCCCAGCGAACAGGTAACTCGCGATCATCTGCATAAGGCCATGCTGCTGGAGACCCCGCTCGTCATCGGTCGCGATCGCCAGGGAAAGCCTTTTGCCTTGCGCGATGCCTGTCCGCACCGGGGAATGCCGCTTTCCTGCGGCTGGTTTGACGGTCAGAATCTGGAGTGCAGCTACCACGGCTGGAAGTTCGACGCCCATACCGGCCAGTGCCAGCTCATCCCCTCGCTGACCTCCGAGCAAGAGCTGAAAGTGGACCGGATCTATGCCGGCAGTTACGCCTGCGAGGAACACGACAATTACATCTGGGTATTTGTTCCCGAGCCTGCTTCCGCCAGCGCTGGCTTCAGCAAGGCGGTGGAACCGGAATCAGCCGCGCCACGGGTTCCGACTTTCGACGGAAAGTACAACGTCGCCTATTTGACCGCCGACCTGCCATGCAGCGTGGATCACGGCATCATCGGCCTCATGGACCCGGCACACGGCCCATTCGTCCACCAGGCCTGGTGGTGGCGCAGCCGCCACAGCATCCACGAGAAGCAGAAGAATTTCGAGCCCATCCCCATGGGCTTCCGCATGAGTGCGCATACCCCCAGCTCGAACAGCGCACCGTACAAACTATTGCGCCTCTACGCAGATGCGGATTCGATCACAACCACGATTGATTTTGTTCTGCCCAACCTGCGCCTGGAAACCATCCGGGCAGGGAAGTACTGGTTCTCCAGCCTGACCACGGTGACGCCAATCACCCGCAACCATTGCCGTATCGATGTGGTGGCTTGCTGGAACATCTTTCGCTGGGTGCCCTTTGGGGCGGGTTTGCTCAAATTTGTGTTCGCGAAGTTCGTCGAGCAAGATCGGCAGACGATGCAAAATCAGTCCGAAGGCCTGAAGCACAACCCGCACCTCATGCTGATCGACGACGCGGATCGTCCCGCCAAGTGGTATTTCCAGTTGAAGGCGGCGTATCTGGAGTCACGTCGCAACGGCGGAGCGATGAGGCATCCAATGACCGGACCAGTCACGTTGAAGTGGAGAAGTTAGAGCTTGGTAGCACCGACCGGCTGGCGTGGGTCGTCACCCTTGTGTACCTTCGTGTCCTCTGTGGTTATTGGTTTTCTGCCGCAAGAAGCCGCACAAGGTTCACTCATCTTTCACCAGCCAGTCCATCGCCTCTTCGCGCGTCTTGAAAGTCGGCAATTCTCGCTGGGAGAAAAGCTTGATGTGTTCGTAGAACACCCGCGGCAGATTCTCCGTGCCCACCCACGCAGATTTTTTGAGATGAGGCCGGTCGAAAACCGTGCTCTCCTTCAGACTGGTGATGGTCTCGCGATCGAACTCGGCCCCGGTGAAATCCGCCAGTAACAGCACCGAGCCGCGTGGCTCAGGCATGACGTGCATAGGAACTACGCGGGAAATCTTCAGCAGCTCAGCAGCCGAGCAGTGGGACACATCCACCAGCAAAATCTGCTTACCCTGATGCGTGATGAACCGTATGCGGTCTTCCATAATGGAAACGTGTAGGGCGGACACTCCTGTCCGCCGCTCTTGAATTTGATTTCGAAAATTAAACCATTCCGGCGAAGCGCACCCTCAGCCCAGCAACTGCTCCACCACGCCGTATGCCTCGCCCAGCGCCGCATCCAGGGCCTCCGGATTCTTTCCGCCCGCCTCGGCCAGATCAGGCCGGCCTCCCCCTTTGCCGCCGACCTTTTCTGCGACCTTGCCGATAACCTTGCCCGCCTGAATTCGGCTGGTCAGATCTTTGGTTACCCCCACAATCAGCGCGACATTGCCATTATTCGCCGATCCCAGTACTACCACGCCCGAGCCCAGTTTGTCGCGGAGTTGATCAACCAGCGTGCGCATCTGCGGCCGATCAAGATTGTCCACGCGATGAGCCAACACTTTGATCCCATGAACATCTTTGATTTTGTCGGTGACCGAGGCAACGGTCGATGTAGCCGACTTCATACGCGCCTGATCCAGTTCGCGCTGCAGGCGCTTGATCTCGGAGTCTTTCGCTTGAAACTCCTCCATCAGCGCGAGAGACAACGGCTGCTCGTATCGCGTCGGGATCTGCCGGACTGAGCCGTCTTCCTTTTCGTATTTGAGTACTCCCGTCTTCCGGCTTGCGACCAACTGCCGGGTCACCTCTTCCAGATAGTGGTCCTCCCGGAAATGCGCGAGCGATCCCTCCCCGGTGACCGCCTCAATACGCCGGACTCCGGAAGAAACGCTGCCTTCTTTCAAAACTTTGATCAGGCCGATTTCCCCGGTTGCGTTGGTGTGCGTCCCGCCGCAAAGTTCGGTGGAGAAATCGCCGATCTTGATGACGCGCACGCGGTCGCCATATTTTTCCCCGAACAAGGCCATTGCCTTGTATTCGTTGATGGCGACATCAATCGGCACGTTCTCGATGACCTCGACCTTCTCGTTGCGGAGGACTTCTTTGTTGATCAGGTCTTCGATGTCCTGCAGTTCTTCGTCGGCAACGCTGGTAAAGTGCGAGAAGTCGAAACGCAGGTGGTCGGGCGCGACCAGCGATCCCGCCTGCTTCACATGCTTGCCCAGAATTTCGCGCAATCCCGCCTGCAGCAAGTGCGTGGCCGTGTGATTGCGCATGGTGGATTCGCGGACTTCGGCGTTGACTACGGCATCGACTTTGTCGCCCACGCGAATCCCTAGGGTGTCCCACCCTTCCGCGTTCTTTGCGGAGGGTGGGGATTTTACGATAACTTGATGCGCGCGGACGCCTTGAATCGGGGAGTAGCACCCTTTCACCTCCGCGACGATGGTATTGTGATCGTCGGAGTAGAACCATCCCCGGTCCCCCACCTGCCCGCCGGATTCAGCATAAAACGGCGTGTGATCAAGGATGATCTCGCCTTCCTCTCCCGGGTTGAGAGCTTGCACGCCTTGGCCGTTGCGAATGATGGCGAGCACTTCGCAGTTGTTGGAGCGAGTCTGCCGGTAGCCTTCGAATTCTGATTTCGGAAGCTGCTGATACGCCGGATTCGCAGTCTGCTTGGCTGCACCTTTCCAGGAGGCGCGGGCTCGCTCGCGCTGTTCGGCCATAGCGCGGTCGAATCCGACGGCATCAAAGCGAACCCGCCGATCGCGGCAAGCATCTTCAATAAAGTCTCGCGGCAGGCCGAACGTATCGTACAACTTAAATGCTCTGTCGCCTCGAAGCGTCGGTGGCTTGCTCGAGATATCCTGGAACTGTGAGATCTGTTCCGGGGTGTAACTGACCTCCTCTCGTCCCTCCTTGACTAAGGCGAGAATACCATCAGCATTTTCCTGCTCGCTGAATACCGCAGAGAGCTCGTCCTCTAGCTTTGCCAGACCAATGGCCAGCGTGTGCCCGAACCGTGTCTCCTCTGCGAGCACCGCCTCGGAAACCCTGTCAGCAGACTCGTTGAGCTCGGGGTAGGCGTCGTTCATTACATCCCGCACTGCATAAACCATCTTATGCATGAACGGCTTGTCGGTTCCGAGCAGGCGCCCATGTCTAATTGCCCGTCTCAAGATCTTGCGCAACACGTATCCGCGCCCCTCATTAGCGGGCAGCACACCATCCGAGATAAGGAATGTTGTGGCCCGCGCGTGGTCTGCAATAATACGCCACGCGGCGCGAAGTTCCTCGTCGCTGATGGGTTGAGATGTTGTGCCTTTGGCAGTTAACTGAACGGCCTGCTCAATCAGTGGCGTAAACAAATCCGTCTCATAGTTCGAAATCACGCCCTGCAGTACCGCCGTCACCCGCTCCAGCCCCATGCCTGTGTCTATCGATGGCTTCGGCAGGGGGTTCAGCTTGCCGCTGGCATCGCGGTCGAACTGCATGAAGACCAGGTTCCAGATTTCGACGTAGCGTCCGCAGTCGCAGCCGAACGCGCAATCCGTGTGGCCTTGATCGGACGCGATCGCACCCATGTCATAGTGGATTTCGCTGCAGGGGCCGCAGGGGCCGGTGTCGCCCATTTGCCAGAAATTGTCTTTCGCGCCGAATTCGAAGATGCGGTCTTTTGCTACTCCCTGTGCGGCCCAGAGATCGTAAGCTTCGGCATCGCGGGGGACGCCGCCTTCGCCGTTGAAAATCGTCACATAGAGTTTTTCTTTTTCTATGGCAAACCACTCAGGCGACGTGATCAGCTCCCAGGCGTAGGCGATAGCGTCTTTCTTGAAATAGTCGCCGAAAGAAAAATTGCCCAGCATCTCGAAGAACGTGTGGTGGCGGTTGGTGAAGCCGACGTTTTCGAGGTCGTTATGTTTGCCGCCGGCGCGCACGCATTTTTGCGAAGTCGTGGCCCGCTTATAGTCGCGAGTTTCCAGGCCGAGAAAGACGTCCTTGAACTGGTTCATCCCGGCATTGGTGAAGAGCAGCGTGGGATCGTTGGCGGGGACGAGCGACGAGGAATGGACCTCTTTATGTCCATGCTGGACGAAATAGTCCAGGAATTTGCGCCGAATTTCAGAGCCGGTCAACATGCGATGGGATGTGATCGTGACGTTTTAATTCTAGCATCCAAGCCAATTGCGAGTATGGACGGCGGTTGAGGTCCACGGTCGACGGTCAGCGGATTGTTACTGCTCGGTTAGAACAATGGCGCTCTGCTGACCACTGCAGTTCTTCGCGGGATCGTAGACCGCCGACCCGTCCCGCTTGCCTTGCGATGCGCGGAAAATCAGCGTCCCGCCTTTGACCTTTTCCGGCAATCCTTTGAATTGCGTCTTGCCATCGACATTCGTGGCCGCCTCGAGATCGAGCCGCCGCACGCCCGCGAATCCGTAAGCGATGTGGACCCGGATGCGCGCGTCATAAACGGGCGCGCCTTTGATATCGGTAACGGTGAAAGCGATTGAACAAGGCCCAGCTTCTCCGTCCATCACCGGAACCTGGTGTGGGTCTGGAGTCTGCTGGGCATGAGCGGGCGCGAGGCCGACTGTCAGAATAAAGATTGCTGCGGTAGACAGAATAAGCTTGCAGGACTGAACCAGTATGCTCATGATTGCCCCCACTCGATTACACCACAATCCTCGAGGAGACGCAGCAAGCTGCGTCTCTACACAGGAATCGATTCATGGGAAAAGAAAAAGCCGCCAGTTTTGGACTGACGGCTGATAGCTGATAGCTGAAGCCTGATAGCTAAGAATTCTCGTACAGCAACACGCCTTCGGTTTCTTTCGAATCCACCGGACGGTAGAACAGTTTGTTGTCCCCGAGGAACACCTCGATGAACGCCGGCCGCGTAGCAATCGTGCCCTGGATCAAAGCCTCCGACAGCGGGTCTTCGATATATTTCTGGAGCGCTCTGCGCAGCGGACGCGCGCCGTAGCTGCGATCCACCAGCGTTTGGTTGAGAATCCATTTCTTGGCTTCGTCGGTGACCGTGACCGTGATTGCCTTCTGCGCCAGGTTCTGGTTCAGTTGGCTGACCATCAGTTCGAGAATCTGGATCAGATCGGTTTCGCTCAAGGCGCTGAACAGAATGATCTCGTCCAACCGATTGAGGAACTCAGGGTTAAAGGTGCGCTTGACTTCGTTCTTCACCAGATCCTCGACCTTTTCCGAGATCATGTCTTCCTTGCTCGACTGGAAGCCCAGACCCTCGCGGCGTTGCAAATGCCGCGCTCCGATGTTCGAGGTCATGATGAGAATGGTGTTCTTGAAGTCCACCGTATTGCCCAACCCATCGGTGAGTTGCCCGTCTTCAAACACCTGCAACAAGATGTTGAAGACGTCCGGATGCGCTTTCTCAATTTCATCCAGCAGAACAACCGAATAAGGTGCCCGCTTCACGCGTTCCGTAAGTTGACCACCTTCTTCGTAACCCACATATCCCGGAGGCGAGCCAATCAGCTTCGACACCGAATGCTTCTCCATGAATTCCGACATATCGAAGCGGACCAAAGCCTTCTCGGTGCCGAACATGAATTGCGCCAACGTGCGAGCGACTTCGGTTTTGCCGACGCCCGTGGGGCCAAGGAACAGGAACGATCCGATGGGCCGGTTCGGATTTTTTAATCCAGCGCGGCTGCGCCGGATGGCACGGGCCAGCGCGCTGATGGCTTTGTCCTGCGAGATTATGCGCTTGTGCAGCTCTTCTTCGATGCGCAGCAGCTTCTGGGTTTCTTCTTCCTTGATCGAGGTGACCGGCACACCAGTCCAGCGCGAGACTACGTCCTCGATGTCTTCGCGGCCGACTACGCCGGTCGAAGACTCGTCCAAATGATATTTCTCGCGAAGAGCGCGCAGGTTCTCGCGCTCTTTGCGTTCCTCGTCAGAATAGAAACGCGCCTTCTCGAACTCGTGGTTCGCGATGGCGTTTTCCATCCGGTGAACGATGAACTTGATGCGCTTCTGCACCTCGGTCAGTTCCTCGGGCAGCGAAGTCTGGCGCAGCTTTACGCGGGCGCCGGCTTCGTCGACCAGGTCAATCGCCTTGTCGGGCAGGAAGCGGTCGGGAATATAACGGTTCGAGTGCGATACCGCGAAGTTAATGGCGTCGTCGGTGTAAGTAACGGCGTGAAACTTCTCGTACCGGTCTTTGATCCCGAACAGAATCTTGGTAGCGTCAGCCTCATTGGGCGGCGGAACTTTCACCGCCTGGAAGCGGCGCTCAAGCGAACGGTCCTTTTCGATTGACTTGCGATACTCGCCCGGCGTGGTTGCCCCGATGCACTGAATTTCGCCGCGGGATAGCGCCGGTTTCAGGATGTTGGCCGCATCGAGCGAGCCCTCAGCCGAACCTGCGCCCACCAGGGTGTGCAACTCGTCAATGAAGATGATCGAGTTCTGCGACTCCATCAACTCTTTCATGATGGTCTTCAGGCGCTCTTCAAACTGCCCGCGATATTTGGTGCCGGCGACAATCAACGAAAGATCAAGCGCCAGAATGCGTTTGTCCGCAAGGAACGATGGAACTTCGCCGTCGGCAATCCGCTGTGCCAACCCTTCGACGATGGCAGTCTTGCCCACACCGGGTTCGCCGATCAATACCGGATTATTCTTGGTGCGGCGGCAGAGAATCTGCACCACACGTTCCAACTCGCCATCCCGCCCGACTAGCGGATCAAGCTGGGAATCCATCGCGGCCTGGGTTAAATCGCGCGAAAACTCGCTCAGCAGCGAACTTTCACGCTGACGTTGGGGCTGGGCTTTTTCCTGGCTGGTCCGAGCCAACTCCTCGCGAATCGTAGAAAGTCTCAGGCCCCGCTCATGCAGAATCTCCGCCGCAAAGCATTTTTCCTCCCGCAGCAAACCCAAAAGCAAATGCTCGGTCCCGATGTGCTTGTGCGATAGCCGTTCCGCCTCCTCAGCCGCATAGGCAAGCACCCGCTTGCATTCATTGCTCAAAGGCAGGTCCACCGAAGTGGAAACCTTCTCGCGGATGGTGGTGTGTCCCTCGATCTGTTTGCGGATCGACTCGACCGAAGCGTGCGAACGCAGAAAGCGATTGGT
This sequence comes from uncultured Acidobacteriota bacterium, assembly GCA_963696635.1. GTDB lineage: Bacteria > Acidobacteriota > Terriglobia > Terriglobales > Acidobacteriaceae > JABDBE01. The sequence continues at coordinate 1,693,416 of CAVOKX010000006.1, read as the reverse complement.
CAGGGCCTTATCTTCGCGCAAAAGTCCCAGCAGAAGATGTTCCGTCTCAATATAAGGAGACCCGAACTGGCTAGCTTCGTAGCGCGCGAAAAAGATGACGCGCCTCGCCTTCTCCGTATAACGCTCAAACATATGGCCCTTTCCCCTGAGCTCTCGGGGAGCTTCCTGGGTCAACCTGGCGGCCCGGCTCCTCGGATCTCCCTGACCCTAAGTTAATGGTGCAATCAACGTGCCAACCGCTACAGTCTTTATATCGCGGGTTTGACTCGTGCCATTCAGTTACCAAAGACACCTTACTTGTCGTTTCTCCGCAAGTGATTGCAACTTCTTGCATCCTGCTCAACCGGCGGCCTTTTCGAATGCCATCCTCCTCTATCATTCCGACACGCCGCAGACGAAATGTCAATCGCCGTGAGGTGCTATACCGGTAGCGTTTCCGGTGCCACCTCCTCGATCTTCCCCAGTTGCAACCGCAGCACGCGCTGGCAACGACGCGCGAACGCGAAGTTGTGGGTGGCGATGAGGGAAGTCAACTGATAGTCGCGATGTAATCTGGCGATCAACTCAAAAACCGAATCCGCCGTGCGGCTATCGAGGTCTCCAGTCGGCTCATCCGCCAGCAAAAGCTTGGGCTGTGTGATCAGCGCCCGAGCCAACGCCACGCGCTGTTGTTCACCCCCGGAAAGCTCTCCCGAACGATGATGCGAGCGCTGCTCCAATCCGACCTCACCAAGCCACCGCAACGCCTCTGCTCGCGCCTCCTGCCAGGAACGGCCCCGAAGCAGCAGCGGCATCGCCACATTTTCCAGTGCCGTAAACTCCGGCAGCAGGTAGTGGAATTGCCAGACAAAACCGACTTCGCGGTTACGAAACTCGGCTGCAGCGTTCTCCGAAAGCGAACTCAACTGCAAGTGCGCGAAGTATACGTCACCCGCGGAAGCTCGATCAAGAGCGCCGACGATGTGCAACAAGGTACTCTTTCCCGCTCCCGATTCGCCCACCACCGCGAGCATCTCGCCCGTAAGCGCCTGAAACGACAAATTTTCAAAGAGCACTAAATCCGACTTGCCGGATCGGAAGACCTTCTTGAGCCCCTCGATCCTTAATATGGCCTGCTCAGTTAGATGCACCCGTTATGCTCTCCGTCTCAAGAATGCAGGGTTCCCTAGCACCCATCTACTCGACTTACCCGAGGCACCTTGCCATTCCCATTAAAACACGGACACGCCAGAAACGTTTCTCCTGACTCTTCCGGAGCATCTGCAACAAACTGTACTTCAGAACCCAAGCATCTGGATGTGACCTCGGTCACTTGTGTGCGGACCGCCGGAACGGGACCCAAAGTCACAATCCTGGGACCCCGGTAAAGCCAGAATGACAGAAAGGGTCACATCTGATATCAGAAAAAGGTAAAAACAGAGTCAACATCCTCGGCCGCTACTGAAACTATCTTCACCCGACTGGTATTCCTTTGTGTAACTTCGTGTCCTTTGTGGTTAATGGTTTAAAGCATGAACCACGAACACAAAAGATATTTCCCGATCATTCGTAGCGTAAAGCCTCGGCGGGCAGAATCCGCGCGGCCGACCACGACGGATACACGGTGGCGGTCAACGAGATACCAATCGCCACCAGCGCTACCAGCACGCCGTCCATTACCCGGGGCGCGAAGGGGACGTAATCAATGGAGTACACCTCAGGAGCCAGCGACAGCAGATGGTAATGCCCGCCGGCCCAGGAAAGCGCATAGCCGAGCACCAGGCCAATCGCGGTTCCGACCACCCCAATCAGCACACCCTGAGCAATGAAGATGCGGCGCACTTGCGATTTCCGCGTGCCCATCGAAATGAGCACGGCGATGTCGCGAGTCTTTTCCATCACCATCATGGTCAGCGAGATCAGAATGTTGAGCGCGGCCACGAACACGATCAGGCCAATGGTGATAAACGTGACCAGACGTTCCAGCCGCAATGCGCGAAACAGCGGCTTGTTCTGCTCCATCCAGTTCGTGGTCATGAAACCCTTGCCGGCAGCCTGTTCGAGTTGCCTCGAGATCCGATCGGCTCGGTAGATGTCGTCGACTTTAAACTGGATCACGGAGACCAGGTCACCGAGGCCGAATAACCGCTGCGCGTCACTGAGCCGCGTGAACGCCCACGAACTATCGTAGTCGTAAAAGCCAGAGTTGAAAATTCCGACCACGCGGAAGCGATCATACTTAGGCACCATGCCGAAGGGAGTTAGCTCACCTTGCGGGCTGGTGACCAGCACGATCGAGCCAACGGTCGCACCCAACTCGTCCGCCATGTCTTTGCCGAGAATGATAGGCGGCATAGCAGCAACACGGTTCTCCACGCCCTGAAGGTCAGTGGGAGATGGTGTTGCTCGTGTGGCGCGGACATTCTTGTCCGCGTTAGTCGCGAGAGCGTCGGGCTTTCCGCCCTGACCGGGTCGTAGCCCCGGTTCCACACCTTCTGTGCCTTCTTCGAGCGCGTCCGCTGACCCGATCCTCACCGTACTCAGCAGATCGCTGACCTTTCTTTCTTCGCGCGGAATCATTCCCTTCAATACCGCGCCGCGAGCCCGGGGCCCGCGAGAGATCAGAACCTGCTCGTAAATCGCCGGCGCGGCAGCCACGATGTGCGGCTCTTTCGACAGCCGATCCAGGAGCGCACGCCAGTCCTTGATTCCATCGCTCTGAACCCGCAGCAAGTTGATGTGCGACGTTGACCCGAGCAGGCGGTCCTGCAGATCCTGGCGAAACCCATTGTTGATAGCCAGCGCCACGACAAGAGACGCGACTCCGGCCGCGACCCCAGCAATGGAAATGCCGGTGATGACGCCAATCACCGCCTGGCGTCGCTTGGCACGCAAGTACCGGGATGCAACAAACAGTTCAAATCTCATCCGGCGTCAGCCCAATCGAATTATAGACGGACATGAACAATGGAGGACGGGCCTCTGGCCCGTCCCGTCAGGGGGGACGTCCGGCCTCCGTTTGGATCAGAAGGCTAGCTGGGCATTTCATGCGGAATGATCGGCCGCACTTCGATCGAACCCCAGCGCGCCGAAGGAATTCGCGCGGCCAGCCCCAGCGCCTCTTCGAGATCTTTGGCTTCGACGAGATAATACCCGCCAAGTTGTTCCTTCGTCTCCGCGAACGGACCATCAGTGACCGTGCGCTTGCCCGCGCGCACCCGCACGGTCTTGGCCTTGGAAATCCGATCCAATTCATTACCGCCCCGCATGTGGCCACTTTGAGCAATGTTCTTGGAAAACTCCCCGTATTCCTGCAGGACTTTGCCCTGTTCCGCCGGGCTCATCTGGCTAAACTGGTTTTCATTTCCGTAAATAAGCAGCAGATATTGCATTTTGGTCAGGCCTCCTCGCCTGTACTGCTGATTAATCGAACCGGATGTCTCATGATCGACAAAGCTACAGAAAAATATTTTCGCCGAGGCTGCGGGACTCGCGAAATTCCGACCTAAATCCTAGGCAGGACTGCCGGTACGTTTTTACGATACTCTCGATACGCTTCTCCAAATCGCCGCTCCAGTTCCGCGTCTTCCAATCGAATCATGATTGCTCCCGTGACTATCGCGAACGCGGCTAACCCATAGCAGACTGCCAGTCCAGTCCCGACGCTCCACGCCAGTAATTCGCAAAGGTGCGCGACATAGACCGGATGACGCACCCGGCTGCGAATTCCCGAAATAACCAACCGCTGGTCGCCGTGGCTGGGCACAATCTCTGGCACGCCGCCGAGTTGGGCCGGAGTGAAGTGCTTTCCGGATTGCGAGTAGATCCAAAAGCCGGTCAAGAACAAAAGGATGGCGGGAATCCACGTCCAGCGACTGGTGTAGAAAGCGAGGCGCTGCCACGGCGACGTGAGCAGTGCCAGGATAATCCACATCGCAGCCCACACCGGCAGCAGAACGAGATATGGAGAACGTTTCCGCGAGCGCCAATAATCAGTGCGGGGATGGATCAGCAGCCAGAAGCTGGGGATCGTCGAGTAAACGACGCACGCTATCCAGCCGCAAAGATCGAGCCATCGAGTCATCAAGCGATCGGGTTATTGTCTCAGGCTGTGGGAAAATCTCAAACGGGGGTTTAAAACCTGCGGCAGACGACGCACACTTAGCCCCGGACGCCCCTCGTCCGGGTGGCCCAGCAAAGCTCGGCTGGACTCGTATCAGCGCATCGCTTCACAGCTTGCCGAAAGATGCTCGATTCGTATCAGGGCATCGCTTCAGCGATGCCGTAACTGCTGCCCAATGAGTCGCGCCTTCAGGCGCTGCGGCCGAGAACGGGCAGTTCTTCAGCAGCCTCTTTAGCCGCCGGCGGCTGACGTTTCCGGCCAAACCCATTTTTCCCGCAGTCTGTTCAGTCGCGCCGCAAATGGGCCCGACTTGAAAGACCGGCTTTTTGACATTGACCGCATGCTTCGCATCAGATAACCTCTACTAGCGCACATTATCCGCAAGATAATACTAGGTCTTTGACAATTTGATCCAGGCAATCGCCTCCGGGCGCCACGCCGAACTGTTTGGAGCAAAAAGCGGTCGCTGCCCCTTCGATTCGTCGTAGCCAATCATGTTTTAGCGCGAGTCTGGCCCGTAACTCCCATGTTCTCAAGATTTTGCCTCTAACTCTTTTAAACTCAAAGATTTTGAGGGTAGTCTGGCCCTAACCTCATGATTCCAAAAGATCACAGGGGGAGGGGGTATACCTTCAAAACCAGGTTAGTGAGTCGGATGATCTCCACCACCCGCCCGGGGCTGCCCGTCCTCCAGAAGCCGCTTTATGGCAAAGTAGAGAGCGATGGCAGCAACTCAGGATCCCAGGCTCGCCGGCGGTATCGCGTTCACCTATCCCGACTTCGCCGTCTACGAGTTGGGACGATTCCTCGTCGAGATTGCCATCGAGATGCAATCCGTCGCCGTGGGATGGCAAGTCTACGAAATCACCAAGCGGCCTCTCGACCTTGGCCTAGTTGGACTCGCACAATTTCTTCCCGGAATCTTGTTGTTCCTGGTAACTGGGCACGCGGCCGATCGCTTTGATCGTCGCAAGCTGCTGATGTTGTGTTATGGCGGATTCGCAGTGGGCTCGGGCCTGTTGTGGGTGATCGCGTTGCGAGGCGCGTACGCGATGCACGCGCACGTCTACCCGATCTATGCCGTGCTGGTGCTGGTTGGCGCGGCCAACGCGCTCAGCGGGCCGGTCAGCCGGGCCTTGCTGCCGCAGTTGGTTCCGGAGGAACATTTTCCCAACGCCGTGGCTTGGAACGCGAGCGTTATGCAAGGCGGCACGATTCTGGGCCCGGCCGTTGGCGGCCTTATCTATGCGCTCTTCCGTGGCCCTTCGGCGGTGTATCTAACCGCCATGCTGACCTCGCTGGTGGCGCTCGGGTCTACGCTGCGAATCAAACCGCAGATGAAGCCGCGGACAAGAGAAGCGGTAAGCTTGACCACCGTGCTGGCGGGATTTCGTTACATCTGGCGGCACAAACTGATTCTGGGCTCGATCTCACTGGACATGTTCGCGGTCCTACTGGGCGGAGCAGTCGCGCTCCTGCCGGTCTATGCGCGCGAAATCCTCAAGACCGGCCCATGGGGCCTGGGACTGTTGCGCAGCGCACCGGGAGTGGGCGGCGGCATTGATGGCGATCCTGATTGCTCATCGCCCGTTGCGCGGCCGGGCCGGGCCGACCATGCTTTGGTGTGTGGCCGGCTTTGGTGTGTGCACCATCCTTTTCGGTATCTCGAGAAGCATTGTCCTTTCTCTGATTGCTTTACTGCTGATCGGCGCGACCGATATGGTGAGCATCATCATTCGCGGCATCTTGATTCAGTTGGATACCCCCGACGAAATGCGCGGACGGGTCAACGCGGTGGACATGCTTTTCATTGGGGTTTCCAACGAAGTCGGGCAATTCGAATCAGGGCTGACCGCGCAATGGTTCGGAACCGTGCCCGCCGTAGTGCTGGGGGGCGTTGGGACGCTGGTCGTAATCGCTCTCTGGGCCTGGTGGTTTCCAGAGTTGCGAAAAGCGGATCAACTCACGAATCGAGTCGTCGCGTGATTTGATGGAGGACGGGCGTCTCCTCTCGTCTCGCTGGACGGGGACGCCAGCCTCCATCAAATATATGGCAACCTATTTACCCCGGATGACTGTTTTTGCTGAGCTCATGTTGTCGTAGCGGTCGTAGACGCGAACCACGACTACGTGCTCAAGTTGTCCGGACGTGGGCACCGCAACTCGAAAGTCGTAGCTCTCGGTCTTCGAATCTGACAATTGACCGACCGGTTCAACGAATTGCCATTCGCCCGCGTCGATTGAGTAATCGGCGCGCTTGATATTTGAAAAACTATCCACGGCGCGGAAGCTTACATGAATCTTGTCGCCCTCCGCGGATGCGGCGAGACTCTCGATCTGCGGCGGAGTGGTGTCAACTTCGAATCGCGCGCTTTCCTTTTCCGCAGTCAGGGCCTGCCCGGGAGAATGTGAAGGCGCGTCGGAGGCCACGACTTTAATGGTGTAACCGCCATCGGGCAGAAGGGAAGCGTCGAAGGAGTAGAACTTGTCCGTCAAATTGTCTTTAAGCAGGAGCCATCGAGTGTCGCCATCGCCGCGGTAATAGACCGCGTAAGTCATCTGATCTTCGTTGTCATCGTGAACGCTCCACTTCGCGCCGATGGAATCACGGTCATGTGTAATTGGAGGAGGCGTATCGAAGTGAGGTTGCGGCGAAGTTCCAGCGCCTGGGTCCGTGCCACCGGGCTTGGGCAGCGCCTGGTAGCGCACCCCGGCTTGTACCGTGACGTCGTCAAAATCGGGGGCCACATTCTTGGGTAGATAGTTGAGCGTGACGCTCTCGACGCGCGGCGCAGGATCGCCTGATCGCAGCACGGCTTTCCATTGAATGAAGCGCGCGGGAGGAACGCTAACCTCGCTATCCTTCCTCTGCTCGATTTTCTGCCAGGTACTCCAGTTGCGGTCGGGATTGTCCACATTGCCGCTACGGGCAAAGAGTTCGACGTTGCCGGCGCCGCGGAATTCAGCGCGTCCCCAGCGCGAGAAAATATGGGCGTCAAAAACATCGCTTTCGTAACTGCCCTCGGATTCAGGTGTCGCACTCAACAGAAACACCTTGCCGAGGTTGCTGGTCGATGCGTAGAGCCCGCCCCGGGGAGCGCTGGCGAAGGCCGTGACCTGGGTCGCGCTGGCTTTGATGAGGTCGGTGAATTCGTCCTCCCCACTGATGGCAAAGACGTGTCCGCGATTTCCTGTACCCGCAAGCAGGCGGCCGTGCTGATCGAAAGCGAGGGCGTAAACAATGTCCTCGTGAGAACTCCACAGGCGGCTGGGAGAGCCGTCGGGGGCGATGCGATAAATCTCCGAGCCGCCCCCGGCTGCCGAACTCGGGTTGGGAAAGCTGATCGATGCTGGCGAGGTGCTGGCAGGAGAAGCAGTGATCACGATGCCGCTCTGCGGTCCGGTGCTCGCAGAAGATGGAGAAGTGGGAATTGAGACTGGCGCTGAGGGAAAACCTGGCGCGGTCGTGCCACCGCGTTTTTCTCCCACGCCAGCGGCATAAATGTTGCCCGTTTTGTCGATAGCCAGAGCGGTGATTTCCTTTTTCGGCGCGCTGTAGAGGACGAACCCTTCTCCCCCAGGCGAGATGCGATAGACTAGACCGCTGCCATCAGAACCGGCGATCAGATTGCCTCTGGCATCGAAAGCCATCACGCGGATATGGGCTTCGTCGCTCTTAAAGAACACAGCGTGCTCGCCCTTCGGGGTCACGCGGAATATCTCTCCGTGATCCCCCGTGGCCACGTAGAGGTTGCCGGCATCGTCGAGCAAAAGATCCCAAATGTATTTGGTGCCGGGTTCGAAATAGACGGATGAACTCCACGGCGAATCAACTGCTCCCTTGTCCGTGGGAGACTTATCCTTGCCGCCTTTGTCTGCCGACGCCGGGTGACGCTCTATCTTGTAAACCCTGCCGTCGGGGTTGGTGGCCGCGTAGATAGTGCCGCTCTTATCCACGACCAGCGCCTGCACCTGAAGTTCCTGCGGCTCGAAAATCACAGTAGATTTTCCGTCGGGAGTAATTCGATACACTCGCGCCGGCGAGCCGGAGGCGGCATAAAGATTGCCTTCTCGGTCCGACGCAATCGACCAGATATAAGTCGACGGAGTCGTAGACAGCGCCGTGAAGGCGGGAGCCAGTTCCAATCCGCCAGTGCTGCGTACGGCCACGCCCTTGGTGGTGCCTTTGATCAGATCTTCGAATTTCGATTGTTCCCAGGTACGCGTGCCTTCTGCAGAGGCGAAAGCAACCAGTAGAAGAATGGGAAAGATAGCCAGCAGCGAACGAACACGGATCAATTTGAATTACCTCAATACTAAATTTTAGGAGGAGAATTCAGGTTACCACGAGCAACTGCCAAACCGCGGCGGGTTCATGACCTGCCATTGCAGATACGCCCAGTCCACCTCGTTTAGCACCGTGACGTACATTCTTTGACACGTTCCGCCGGTACTCGCGGCAATGTTACGCTGCCGGATAGTGAAACGTATTTCCTCACTCGACGGCCTCCGTGCCATTTCCATCTCCTTGGTTGTCGTCGGTCATCTTACCAAGGCAGGTCCGATGCCGAAGTTCCTGGCCAACTATGCCGGCACCGGAGTGCGAATTTTTTTCGTCATCTCGGGCTATCTGATTACGACCATCCTGCTGGACGAGCACGCGCAAACTTCGAGCATCAATCTCCGCCAGTTCTACATCCGCCGCGCCTACCGGATCCTGCCCGCCGCTGCGGTTTTCATGCTGTACGTATTCGTGGTGTACTGGCATGATTTGCGCTGGTACGACATGGGCGCCATGCTCCTCTACGTGACGAACTTTGACGGAGCCCGTCCGTGGATGGTGGCCCACCTCTGGTCGCTGGGCGTCGAAGAACAATTCTATTTTCTTTGGCCGAGCGTGCTGCGCAAGTGGTACCGGCAAAGCATCTCCATACTCCTGGGAGTTATCGTCCTCGCTCCCATCTACAGCGCAGCTTGCTACCATTTCAAAGTTCCCAGCGGCGGCTACGGAACATTTCCCGCGGTCGCGGACAATCTGGCGACCGGTTGCCTGCTGGCGATGTTCGGTTCGCGCATCCCGAGAATAGGTCCATGGGCCGCGTTCGCCATGCTGCTCGGGGTCCTGCTCATTCCGAGTTATCCGGCGAATACTCCCACGCGCACATTATTTATGCTGTTTGTGCTCTGGCCCATCCTGCATTGCTCGATCGCGGGACTGGTGTTACACGTCATTCAATCGCCATATCGCATCTTGAACGTGGCTCCGGTGATGTGGCTGGGGAGAATCAGCTACAGCCTCTACCTGTGGCAAGAGCCGTTTTTCTTCAATCCGGCTCGGCAACCGGCTTACAGACTGCTCCTTGGTATAGCGTTGGCTTGTCTTTCCTACTACCTTATCGAACAACCTGTACTGCGAATGCGGGATAGAAAAACCACGGGTCCGCCGCTCAAGACTTCAGACACCCGCTTGGTTATGTGCGAAGTCGTGCAGTCCTGACCGAAATTGATTTGGGACCTTAAAACGGCCTCTCTCAGCGCGATCAGCCAGTTTTCCCGCAATGGGATTGAGTTAACTGTTTAGTAGTATGGTACTCCCCCTCCCCCCTCTCGTTTTGCAAAATATTGAAAACACGTGGGTTATTTTGTCACTATGTGCTAAATCTTTGAGTTTACAGGAGTTACACGCAAAATCTAGAGAACATGGGAGTTACGATGGGGAGGCAGTTCCGTTTTGGGAAATCGACAGCCATCAGGCCAGGTGCCTTACCCCGCATCGACAGTTTAGCGGGCCCCTGGACGGGCCCGGGGTCTAGCCGGGTCAGATTGTCAAAGAGCGATTATTATCCTACAGATAATGTAGGTTACGATAGGTTATCTTATATGGAGTGCGCGGTCAATGAAGAAAGGAAGCGGGTCATGAGGGCCGGATCCAGGGAAGCTTTGGTGATTGGCATCGAGTGTGAGGCGGAGCGAACGAGCCCCCTGTGTGGGGCGGACACTCTTGTCCGCCGCTTTTGACTTTCTTTTGGTTTGATTCTGATCTCGGACTCTGAAATCAAAATCAAAGGCAGCGGACAAGAGTGTCCGCTCCACACGGCTGCTTTCACATCCGACTACTTAATATTAATGGTTAGTACTTGGGCGCCTGCCACTACGTAGTCCAGCGGGGCGGTGGCGGCTTCGTTCACGGAGGACTCGTTGGAAACGACCATGTCCTGGGTGCCGCGCATGCCGTCCATCACGTTCATGATGGAGAGCGGGAGCGTGGGCATGACCTTGTCGGCGATCATGGCTTCGGGATCGGCTTCGAGCAGCGAAACGTAGACGCGGTTGTTGACGTGTTCCTTGTTGAGGGCGGCGATGGTTGCGGCCAGGTCCAGCCTGCGTCCGAGAAGCAATGAGCCGCGGCGGAAATGGTCGAGGGTATCGCCGTCGCTGACTAGAATACGCAGCGATCCCTTGGACGTGGAAGTTGGGATGTGGATGGGAATCTGTTGCACTACGCCTTCGCCGCGATAGGGGCGGAGCATAGCTTCGATCGTAATATCGTCGCCGGGGCGGGCTTCTGTAATGTCGGTGCGGGCGCTTTCGAGGCGGGCCCAGCGGCGTTCGCGGACGATGTTGTAATCCAGTTGGACGCCGCGAATCGCGGGCACGCTGTAGGGGTTGTCGAAGATACGGCTGAAGCGTTCGCCTAGCGAGATGGCTGCCAGCATGGCTCCGGGTTGTCCGCCATCGACGGCGGCGAACATGTCTTGCATAGTGACGGCTGGGTAGCCGTCGACGCTGATGCTTCCGTTCATGCGGTAAGTGGTTTCTTCGCCGTACTCGTTCACGCCGTGCAATGCGTTGAACACAGTCGCCATCATTGCCACTGGGCTCAAGCGGGCGTTGTTCAGGATTTCGTAGTGAAATTGCTTGTCGGCAGATTCGCCGTGGATGGTGAGCGTGACCGGAATCATTTCCGGCTTCTTGCCGAACTCTCCCAAGATGCCATTGTGACGGTCTTGCACGAAGGTGCCTACGGGTTCGGTGGCGTTCACGATTTTGAAGGCGTTTAGCGGCGAGGGCAGGGTGGCGAGCACGGTTGCCTTGGTCATGGGCAGGTTAACCATACCGAACTGCATGAGCGGGTGGCCGCAAGCCAGGAGATGTTGCGCGTCCATGTAGGTTACCGTACACGTGGCGGCGATGTTCATGTCGCCCTGGACCAGAATGGCGCTTACGGCGGAGCCGGGCTCCATGGGTTCGGGTTGTTTGGCGTCACTGACCGAGCCTGCGCCCATTACCGGGACGATTCCTGCGGCGCTGAATTGTGCAGCGAAGCGTTGCACCGTGTCTTCGGAAAATCCGTTGAAGACCAGCGGGGTTTCGATGGGCTTGAGATAGTTGGTGAAACCGTTATTCGCTGAGTCTGACAAAGGCGTGTTGGCAACGCCCGGACTCGCAGTCTTGCTCGGGGAACGTGCGGCGGATGTGGCTTCGATGGGCGCGGAGGTTGGATTTCGATCGAGCGCGCTGATCTCGAGCATCTCCGCGATTGGGGTGACGCCGGCGATCGGTTCTTTTGAGAACTCGCCGATACGGAAGGCGAGTGCGCCGGCCAGCTTGCCATTCAGATAAACAGGGCTGCCGCTCATGCCCGCGACCACGCCGGTATACTCGGCTTTAGCTCCGCCTAAGCGAACCAGGATGACATCCCCTTTGGGACCATTGGCGTTGGTGAGCACCCCAAGCACTTCAACGTCCATGGATTCCGGTTTCGTGCCCTGAAAGACGGTGTAGGCGACGCCCCGCATTCCGGCGTGGATTTGCGAGATCGGAATGGTTTCGACCGGCTTGGGTGTCTGCGCTTGAGTCGCGAAAGACAGTGGAAAGCAGAGAACAACAAGGGCGAGGATTGCTCGTCTCATTACAGGCAAACCTACAGGTTGACGCACGGATTCACCCACCCTTTTTCCCGAGAACCGCCAACTGGTCCTCTAAAAACAAAACTACACTTCGCGCTTAGTTCGCGACTGACGGGAAGGAGAGGTTCAGTGAAAGCCGTGCAAAACATCCCTATCGCGAAGCTCTGCGTCTATACTAGCATAAGGTTTTCCAAGGAGATCAAATGTTTTCTTGGCGATTTCGGCAGGCCTCCGGGCGCTGTGGAAGGGGCTTTGGCGCGGTCCGCCGAGGATTTCTACGCCCCGTCTCATTATTACTGATTCTGGTTCTAGGGAGCTTGACCTTGGCTGCGGCCCAGGATCAGGGGTCCTCCGCGCCCTCGAAAGGGCAGGAGCCGCCGGACGCGGCGGGCGGGCCGAATTCCGATGTCGGGCCGTACGCGATTCCGAAGAAAAAGGATGAGCCTCCACCGCCTCCGCCACCGGAGAGGCCCAAGAAAATTGAGGGTATGCCGGACTATTCCATTCATGTGGATGTGCCGGTGGTGGAAGTGCCGGTCATGGTGACCACGAAAGATGGGCAGTTCATCTCCAACCTGAAGAAGGAGAATTTCCGTATTTCTGAAGATGGCACAGCGCAGACCATCAGCAACTTCACCATCTCGGAAGCACCCATCACCGCTGTGTTGTTGGTCGAATTCGCGGCTGGAGATTATTTCTTCATGGATGACATCCTGACTGCGTCCTATTCTTTCGTAAGCACGTTGAAAAAGGACGATTGGCTGGCGGTGATTTCCTACGACATGAAGGATTACATCCTGGCAGACTTTACGCAGAACAAGCAAGAGGCTTACGGAGCGCTGAACCAGCTGAGGATTCCGGGTTTCTCGGAGACCAACCTGTTCGACGCTCTTTATGACACGCTGGACCGGGTGGACCGGCTGGAAGGGCATAAATACATTATTTTGGTTACCACCGGGGTGGATACTTTCAGCAAACTCAATCTCGACCAGATCACGAAGAAAATCAAAACTACGAAGGATGTGACGATTTTCCCGGTCAGTGTAGGTTGGGCGATCAGAGAATATTTCGAAGCGCGGGGCATGGCAGCGCCGCATGGCATGGGCATCCCAGTTGGTAGGATGGATTACCTGCAGGCCGACAACGAGATGAATACTTTTGCGCGCTTGACCGGCGGGCGCGCCTACTTTCCGCGATTTCAGGCGGAGTTTCCGGAGATTTTTCACGAAATCGGCGGCGATATCCGCAACCAGTACAGCATTGCTTATCATCCCACCAACCCCAAACTCGATGGCAGCTACCGCAAACTGAAAGTCGAAGTGCTGGCGCCGGATGGAGGTCCGCTCAAGATAAAAGATCAGAAGGGAAAAGATGTGAAGTATCTGGTGATCGCGCGCGAAGGCTACACCGCGAAACACACGGTGGAATAGAAATTAGTGGACGTGGGCGAAGCGATCCAGCAGAAACAGCAATCCAACTCCCAGAAAAACTACTAGAGCCATTTTGGCCCCCGGCTCGCGGTTTACTTCCGGTATGAGGTCTGAGGCCGCGACGTAAATGGTCACGCCTGCCGACAGCGGCAGTCCAAAACTGACTTCATGCTGGAAGACGGCCATGGTCGCCACCCCGGCAAAAGTTGCAGCGCCCAGCACGACCGACGCTCCCCAGGCCACCCGGCGGCTTTGGCCGCTCGCCAGCATGACCGAGGTGATGGTGAAGCCCTCGGGAATCTTGTGCAGGAAGATGGCCAGAAAAATAATCCATCCCAGCCAGTTGGAAACCAGAAAGCCGGACGCAATCGCGATGCCATCGAAAAATGTGTGAATGGTCAGGCCGATAAGAATCGAGTAGCCCTTATGGGTGTGAACGAATTGCTCTTTGTGGGTTTCCTCTCCGAAATGGAAGTGAGTGGTTACGGTGTGCTCGAAGAAATGAATGATCAGGTATCCGACCAGAACCAGGAATGCGGCGCTCCGGCCGCGCAATTCCAGGGCGGCGGGAAAAACTTCGACGATGGCTGTGGCCAGCATGAATCCCGCGCCCAGAGCGACGAAGTACCTGAGGTAGGAGCGATCCCAGTGTTTCTGGACGATGATGGCGCCGCCGAAGACGTTGGCCGCAGCGGCGGTTAGTCCCAGAAGAAGACTAAGAACGATGGGATTCATGTGCCGAAGGATGATATCAGTTCCCAAGTTCCAAAAATTCTGAGTTAGGCGCCTGGCATGCAAAACGAGGGCGGCGGCAAATAAATCCAGAGGTCCGGTCTATGTGGAAATAGTGGGGATACTGCAAAATCTTTCATCTTGACAGGCGTTCGCCGCTGTCCCACAATGTTGCGACATTTTTTAGGCGTCCGGATAGTTGGTTGTGGGAAGCCCGCTCTCCCCTTTTGCCGTCCCCCCGGCAAGGGCCTTCCTCATTCCCGGATGTTTGATGGTCAAAATTTTCGAACGTTTGCTGACAAATTTAGGAGGAATTTATGCGCGTAAAAGCGCTTGTGCTGGCAGTGACCCTAATCCTGGCGGCTAGCGCGTGGGCTAGCACCGAGACTGTTCTCTACAACTTCTGCGCCCAGACCAGCTGTGTGGACGGTTACGTCCCCTATGGCTCCTTGGTTGCCGACACCTCAGGTAAGCATCTTTATGGCACGACCTACTATGGCGGTACCCACAACTATGGCGAGGTCTTCGAGTTGACGCTTTCCGGTGGCACGTGGTCCCAAACCGTAATCTATAGCTTTCTCGGTGCCAGCAACAGTGATGGTGCGTACCCCTTTGGCGGTATGGTCTTCGATGCGGCCGGAAACCTCTATGGCACGACCTACGTGGGCGGCGCAAGCAGCCAGGGTACGGTGTTTAAGCTGTCCCAATCGGGGAGCACATGGACGGAGACCGTGCTTCATACCTTCGACGACATTAGCGGCAGCGACGGGTACTACCCATACGGCACATTGACCTTTGACGCGGCCGGCAACCTGTACGGCACTACGCTATACGGTGGTAAGTTCGGTGGCGGCACGGTCTTCCAGTTAAAACCGTCAGGAAGCAAGTGGACTTACAAGGTGATTCACAGTTTTGCCACAAGTAGCAGCAGCGCGTATTATCCCTACGGCGGGGTGGTTGTCGACAGCAAGAACGGTTATCTTTACGGAACCACCTACTACGGTGGTACTGTCTGGAATGCTGGCGCGGTTTACCAACTGCGTCAAGTCAGCGGTGTATGGATCTTTTCGGTAATCTACAATTTCCTTGGAGATTCACTCGGACAATATAGCGAATCTGGTTTGGCCGTGGATGCAAGCGGCAACCTCTATGGCACGAACTATCAAGGTGGCGCCGTTAACCTCGGAGCGGTTTTCAAGCTGACGCTAGGCACGAACAACAAGTGGACGCAGAAGATCATCTACAGCTTCAAGGGTTATGCCAAGAAGGACGGCGCATACCCGTATTATGCAGGGGTTACCATAGATTCAGCAGGGAATCTCTACGGCACCACCTATCAAGGTGGGTCAAGTGCAGCCAACAATCTGAATTATGGCACTGTGTACAAGCTGGCAGCGACCACTTATAAGGAAAGTGTGCTCTGGAGCTTCGGCACCACTGGCGACGGATACTATCCCTACCACCAACCGATTTTCGTCAATGGAGAGCTCTATGGTACGACCAATAACGGGGGACTCCATGGAGGGGGCATCGTATATCAGGTTACACCATAGTTAGGGTCTTCAGGACTCCGCTCTACTTCTCGCCGCCGCGCCTTATGGCTCGGCGGCGATTTTTTTTATCGAACAGCTCAATGGTAGGCGGGGAAAGAGGCTGCGGAAAAATTCGTTGCGGATCCTGAAGGCATGTCATCACATTTCCGAATGCGGATCCAGTGCCGGATGATTTGCGTCCGCCGTGGCCGCTGACGTTACCGCTTCGATCGGGAAATCAATTATTCTTCGGGCGGCCCAGGCCCGCTGGGGGCGGCAGGCGCCAGGGGCAACTTGGAGGCCCCTCCGAGAATGCCACGTTCCTCCGGTGAGAACTGGCGCTTGTATGCGTCGCTGTCGATCTGGCGTTGACGCGCTTGTGGAGGCATCGCTCGCAAGGCCTGGATGGCATTGCGCACTGCCTGCCGGCGCTGCGGCGGCAATTGCTGCATTTGCGAGTGAAGCTGCCGCGCGGTGTCTTGCTGCTCCGGCGTCAGGTGCCCGAAGGTATCCATGCGTTTCAACATCTGCTGCCGCTGCTGCTGCGGCAGGCTGTTGAAACGATCCAGCTGTTTCTCAAAATGCTGCTTCTGTTGGGGAGGAAGCTTGCGGAACTGGGGATCATTTTCCAGCGCTTTTCGCTGTTGTTCAGGCGGTAGATCCTTATGTTGGCGCAACCATTGTCCGGCGTGAGCGTTCTGAGCTTTCGGGGGGTGAGGCGCCGAGCGCTGCGCGTGCTCCTCCGGATGGCGGCTTTGGGCCAGGCATGGAGCAGCGCCTGCTAGCGCCAGCGCCAGAGCCGCAATCGCGACTCCCCCGGTTATGACCTTCACCTGCAATTCCCCCCCGTTTTCCTGAAGACTACATGAGCAGATCCCCGAATAGCCTGCCGCATTACGGATTAGCCACATCCTGCTGCGCTTGCAAATCGTCGAGGATTTCGAAATCGGAATACAACTCGCTATTCTTATCCAGCGCCTGCAAGTCCCCCACCGCAGTCCCGGGCTCCGCCACCATGGCGGTGGGGCCGTCGGATCTGGAGTGCCAGGGAGCATCCGAGTGAAACAAAGTTATGCTCATTACCATGAGCACGGCCAGAGAAATCGCCAGCGCAGGCTTGCGAATCCACTGCCACCACCCGACCGGTTGCCGCGCTGCCTCTTCGCGCAAACGAGCGCGCAGCCGCATGTCAAAATACGGCGAGGGCTCCGGCGCTTGCCACTCATCCAGCAAGGCCATGGTCTGGCGAATCTCATTCAGCTTGCCTGCACAACCAATGCAAGTCTCCAGATGCTTTTTCACTTCGGGCGCGACTGCGTCCGAGCCGGCGGCCAGGTCCGGCATCAGTTCGCAAATTTCATTGCATTTCATGACTGCTTCCTTCATACAAACTCTTTCAGTTGCACGCGCAAGGTTTCATAAGCGCGGAACAACAGAGACTTAATGGCGGACTCACTCAGCTTCAGAACTTCCGCGATCTGGCGATAGTCCATCTGCTGATACTTGTGCATAATCAAAGCCATCTTTTGCCGCTCAGGCAGCGCCTCGACGCGTTGCCGGATGGCGGCCAATCGCTCCCGCCGCACGATCGACTCTTCGGCGCTGAGCGAGTTGTCCGGCAAATCCATGGTTAGCCCGGTCTCTTGATCCGGTTCGTCCAGGCTGACGGTATTTTCCAGGCGCTGGTGCCGCGTATCGCGCGCGTGATTCACCGCCAGATTGCTCGCAATACGATATAGCCACGTCGTGAACTTCGCGCTGGCTTCGTATTTCTCCCGCGAGCGATACACCCGTAGAAACACTTCTTGCGCCAGATCCTCCGCCACGGCCGAATTGTGAGCCATGCGATACATGAAGCTCAGCATGGGCCGGCGATACTTCTGCACCAGATATTCGAAGGCGGAATCATCGCCGCCTTTCACCCGCAGCATGATTTGCGCATCGCTCAAGCCTTCCGCGGATTGGGTATCTACACTCTCCCCATGTGACGGCACCCCTGCCATCGACAGGAACCCCCGATCCATGGCTACGCTGCTCACACCAGATTGAACCCCTCCGGGCTCTGAAAGTTGCGGGGGTTCAGAATCAGGCAAAGACGGGGAAGTCCCTTCGGGAGAAGAGTCTGCGGGTACTTTCGGGAGCTTGATTCGGCTTCGCATCCGGCGCTGGCACCAGGCTCTGGACTTGCACTCGCGCAGGCGGGATCCAGAGCTGCCGACCCTAGGCTATCATGGACCAACGCCAACGAAAAAACTGTTTCTTTGCTACAATATAGCGGCTGATTCGGGTCGGGCGCTTAACTCAGCGGTAGAGTGCCATCTTCACACGGTGGAAGTCATAGGTTCGAATCCTATAGCGCCCACCAGTAACCAACTGGTGGTTACTGAGGTTAGCCATCGTCTATTTTCGTTCTCTCTTCCTCTAATAAGTGTCGTCGACCGGATGATCTCCGGTCAGTCATCCAGAGCCGCAACTTTCACAGCGTGGCAGGTTTTATATCAGTGGAATGATGAGGAATAGATTGAATACTAAAGGTCAGGGAAAGTTGAGCACCGCTGGCATGCGAAATCGGCAGAAGTTTCCGCTCAAGCCATTCGCCGCCTGCTTCATCCTGGTTTGTGCAGCGGCTGTCTTGTTTGCGCAGGAAGGCGGTATCAGCGCTGGCGGAAAATGGATGGAATTCGACTCTCAGGACCAGATGACGCTGGTCAAGAAAGCCAGATTCGAGCTTGAGGCCGACAATTCATTGCCGGGCAGCCAGGCCAACCCCAAAATTATTCTGTTCTGCACCAATGGCAAAATGGACTTAGCCGACTTTCGTCCCAACGCCAGAATCGCACCGCCCAACCGTCCCGGCTTCTGGGGACAGCCGCAAATGGAGGTGCTCGTCCGCGTAGATAATTCCCACAGCAATCACGGTTGGAACTGGGTAAACGGCCACTTCCTTTCCATGGACAAAGGAACCACCCGCGAGATGCTCGGCGCGGAAGTATTCAAAGTAGAAATCCAAACCCCTCAAGGTCCCGAGATTGCGAGTTTTTCTCCTGCCGGTATCGATCTGAGCCGAGTTAAGCAAGCCTGCGGTTTAACTCCAAAAAAACCCTGAACGTCTTCCTCATTTAATCCTTTCTTAATCGTTTCGTAATCGTGCGGTAATCATCGTCGTGTAGCCTCAGCCAAACTGAAACCTGCTCGGCCCGGGAGGCAAGACGGATGCGGCGCATAAAACCGGCCGCTAAGTTCGCCGTACCTGCCTCCGGACCGATCCTTGGAACATGGCGCCACGCTGAAGTTTTTGTTCCGATATTCAACGGCTTCGGCCCCAGCTCAAACAAAACTTGTGGAGGACGATGTGAAATATTTGCGGAAGGTTTTGAGGTCTACCATGGCTGTTGTGTCGCTGCTGGCGGTTATGCCGGCGGTTGCGAATGCGCAAATGAGTAAGGTGAAGACTGTCTGGATCATACTTATGGAAAATCACAATTGGACGGGTAACAACTCCGGCGCCAAATTTGGAGACCCGGATATCAAAGGCAGCCTGCAAGCTCCGTATGCCAACGGGGAATTGCTCGACACGGCGGCGCACGCGGAGCGGTATTTCAATCCCCCGGGTAATCACCCCAGCCAACCAAATTACTTATGGCTAGAAGCAGGAACAAACTTCGGCGTCCTCGCCGATACCCAGCCCGGACAGCCCCAACTATACACGCACAAGCATCTGGTAAGGCTTCTCGAAGATGCCGGCATCTCATGGACGTCGTATGCAGAACCCGACTTCGGCAGCCCCGTGTTCGACATCTGCCCGCTTGATTTCACCTACCTCGACGTTGAACATCTCCCATCCGTCTACTTCAACGATGTCAACCACGCGTTGAATCCCAAGTCGGCTGAATGTATCAAGCACGTCCGGCCGTATTACCAACTGTCCACCGACCTGGCCAACCAAACCTCGGCGCGATATAACTTCATTAGCCCCAACGTCTGCCATGACGGGCACGAGGGCATTTCGCCTTGTGACGCTCTGGAGAGCAAGGACAACACGCTACGAGGAGATACTTGGCTGAAACAGAATGTGCCCATGATTCTCAATTCGGCCGAGTACAAGCAAGGTGGCGCATTGTTCATCGTCTGGGATGAAGGGGAAGACAGCGGCGCCTTCGCCGATGGCCCGATTGGCATGTTCATCCTTTCGCCGTTTGCCAAAGGCTGCGGACAGAAGGCGTATAGCAACTCCATCCACTACGACCACAGCTCCATGCTGAAAACCTTCCAAGAAATCTTCCAGGTCGGACCGCTGCTGAGAGCTGCGGGCAACCCCTCAACCAAAGACCTAAGCGACTTCTTCCGGGAGAACGGCGAGCAATGCGAGGAATGATCTGAAATTTCGGAGCGCTTCACTTAATTTGAATTGCGACGGGTAGCCCGAGTGATCTCACATGTCCTCTCTTCGCACTCAGGCTACCCATTTGCAATTGGTCTCAATCGGCATTCGCGGGATGTGACGCCGCGGCTGGCTCCGCCGCACCAGAAAGCGTGGCCCACCCCCTCCGGGAAAGATCCCAAAAGATCAGATAACCGGCAACCGCCGCGATCAGCAAAAGCACGACTCCCCAAACCCACTGTTCGAACACAAGTTTGCCGATGCCGAACAAGCATCCATAAACCAGCACCACCCCCATCACCCAGTTGAACGCGTTGCTGGCCACGTCCCGCACTTCCGGCAACTCGGGCACGAGCCGGGCGATATGTTTCCACCCATACACTGTCGGATGCACCCGCTTGTAGAACCCAACCAGCGTCTGCTGCGACTCCGGTTTGGTCACAAAGGTCGCGATCAACCAGGCAATGGTAGTAACGAGCCCGGTGATAAGCGCAGTCTTCGCATATACCAGAGCATTGTTGCCGGTCAGCGAAACGCGGCTGAGCCCGATGGTCACCGCCGCCGCTACGGCCATCGCCGAAATCTCGCTCCACGCATTAATCCGCCACCAATACCAGCGCAGAATGTAAACCGCCCCAGTTCCAAAGCCGATATTCAACACCAACTGCCAGCCTTGGTTGATCGAAGTCAACTGCATCGCCGTATAACCGCTGCCCAGCACCAGCAGCACAGTAAAAATCTTGCTGATCATCACGTAGTGTTTCTCACTCGCGCCCCGCACGAAAAAGCGTTTATAAAGATCATTCACCAAGATACGAACTGCCCCAGTTCAATTGCGTTCCGATCGTAGACATGAAAGCCGCGAGGAACGCCGCCACCATCAACCCACGCAAAGCCGGAGGAAGATAGTCCCGCAACACCATGACGTAGCCTTGCTCCGGATTCTGCACAAAAGCCGCGCTGGGATGCAGGCCCCCATTCGGCGAATAAACCACAATCGCCACCAGCCCCGTAATCACCCAGGGCCAGGGACGCAACGCGTAATGCGCGATGTTGAACCACAGGGTCGCACCCAGCGAATTCTTTTCATCCTTGGCGCTGAACATGCGCTGCGCCACGTATCCGCCGCCGCCCGGCTCCGCCCCCGGATACCACGCCAGCCACCATTGCATCCCTAAATAAACGATGAAGGTCAGCACCGGCAGAGTCCACAGCGCGTTCGTAGTCAGTCCGCGATGAAAGTCCGGCAAAAACGCCACCGGATTCGCGGTCTCGACTCCAGTCGCGTGAACGTTGTTCTCGATCACTTGCAAGTGCATTTGCAGAGCCTGCATCCCACCAATCTTCGTCACCGCAACCCAGGCCAGCACGATAATCATCGTCATCTTCAAGGCAAACTGAAACAGGTCAGTCACCAACACGCCCCAAAGCCCGCCAATAAACGTATACAGCCCAGTAAACGGAATCAGAATGAAGATGCAGATCAGTACCGATGTGTAGCGAGGATCGCCCAGCGTGTGCTGAAAAACGTGGCCGCCGATTGTCACTTGCAGCACGCGCCCTTGAGCAATCACCGGACCGAGCAAAACCGTGATGATGCTGACCATGGCCTGCGTCACCCATCCCAGGATGAAGCAATTCATGAATAGCCCAAGGTAGATCGCCTTGAACCCGCGCAGAAACGCCGCCGGCTTGCCACCGTAACGAAGCTCGACCAACTGCACATCCGTCAACACCTCAGCCCGCCGCCAGTAGCGCGCGAAGAAGAACACCGTCATCATGCCGCCGACGCAGGAACCCCACCAGATCCAGTTGCCCGCGATGCCCTGCCGCGCCACCAACCCGCAAACCAGCAGGGGCGTATCAGCCGCAAAAGTGGTGGCTACCATCGAAGTCCCTGCCAGCCACCACGAAACATCGCGCCCCGAAATGAAGAACTCTTCTGTGTTCCCGCTAGCGCGACGCCGGTAGTAGAGCCCAATCAGCAGGTTGACCAGCAAATACCCGACGATGACAATCCAATCCGTAGAAGTAAGGGTCATGAATTTTCCGTTTAAGGGGACATTCTATCCGTTCACGCCCCGAGCGCCAGAAGTAATCTCGCTTCTATTGAACTGAGTCAGGCGACCGGACCGAGGCCGCGCATGTTCGGGTGTCCCATTTCTCGCGTTCGGTTCGAGAAGGGGGGCCTCTGGTTACGCTGAAACCTTGGCTTTATAAGCCTGAAATTGTCGGCTGACTCACGGCCGCGCATAATGAGGATTTTGTTGACAGCGCACGCGGGATGGGATAAGTTTCCTTTCCTATGAAGTTGTGGCGCTGGACCCTGCTTGGCTTCGAGCTTTTCTTGTTCGCGCTGATCCTCGTGTTGCCGCAGGTTGACCTCCCCGATTTCACTTTTCACGGCGGTACTGCCCCCGTTGTCGCCAAAGCGAAGGTGTGTTCTCCGCCCATCCTGTCCAGCATCACCACTCCCGGAAACTCTCGTTTGCCCCAACCGCTCCGCGAATCGCGAACCGAGCTGGTTCGGCATGCCATCCCGCTGAAACAGCATGCCCTGCTCTCGCTGCTTTGCACTCTCCTTTGTTAGTCGCGTGCTCTCGCAGCTCGTCCCTTGCACATTGAACTCGATATAAGTTTGCTCCGCAAACCGTCCGCGGGGCCTTAGGGGCAGCCGCATCAGCCACGGGCCGGACTCGGGGGAGATCCAGCCCGCTCCTGAACGGCTGCTCCACTGAGATAGAAGAAGGAACGATTCATGCCCCGAGACCCCAGGAAAGTATGGCAGCATTACGCGCAAGCCCTCGTTCAGGAGGAAGACCCCAAAAAGGTCGGGTATCTAATGCGACAGCTGTATGAAGCGCTGGCCGAAAATGACGACGACCCAAAGCAAAAGCTTGCAGGGTCGAAAAAGCGAAAGCAGTAAAGGCCAATCAGCAGGTTGGCCAGAAAACTACGGACAATGACAATCCAATCCGTCGGACGGCGCGGAACGACTGGCTCGCAACTGTCCCAGAGAACGTGGGGACAATTGTGCTCCAGCCGCGGCGCGGCAGCATCGGAAAGCCCGGCACGGCAGTGCCGGGAAAGCGAGAGTGGAACAACCCGAGTCCGCTTCAGCGGACGGCACCCCTTTTCGTAACAGCCTCGCAAGGGAACAAATAAGCCTCAGGGGGGAGAAAGACCAATTCTCGCCCGTGCTACCAGGCCTTGACGCGGTCTTTACACAAGGATATTATTTGTAAGACTAAATCATCTATTTGAAAACTAAAAATCCAAAACGATTGCCCGTCGGCGCCAGCACCATTTCGGGAAACCGCGCCGCTAAGTCCTTATTCCGGAATATTTTACGTGTAAGTCCTTATTCCTCAAAGATTTTGAGGGTAGTCCCGCCGTAACCCCATCATTCCAAAAGATCACGGGGGGAGGGGGTACCCACCTTCCGGCTTTCAAAATCGATTCGAGCCAGGAAGCAACTTTCGCACCGCGCCGCGGTTCCAATCAGGGTACGAGGTTTGCGCTTCCCTTATAATCCTGATACACAAATGGGGGTAATCGTTGATCTCTAACCTTGCACCGGAAAGCTTCTGTCCGGACTCGGTGAGATCTGGTATCGACGACTGGGAGAAAGAATGGGGATGAAGTGTTGTTTCTCGGCGGGTCTGCTGCTGGCGATTTCGCTTTTCTGCTTGGCAGGTTGCACTTCTATCAATAATGCGGCGACGACCGGCATCAGCTACCTCTATGTCACGGCGCAGGCTAACACTACCATCTCGGCGTACACGGTGACGCAAAGTACGGGCGCGCTGACCAACCTCGGAAACAGTATCGGAACCGGTTCGGTGCCTTCGGCGATCGCGGTCACTCCCTCCGGAAATGCCTTGTTCGTGGCCAACAGCGGGGCCCACAGCATTTCCAGTTACACCATAAATTCGGACGCCTCGCTCACCGCAGCCAGCGCAACCACGCCGACCGGAACCACGCCCACTGCTTTGGCCATCGATCCCGGCGGCAAGTTTTTGTTTGTGGCCAATCAGGCGTCGAGCAGTATTTCAGTGTTTTCGATCAATGGCGCGGGCTTGACCAAAGTGCCCGGTTCTCCATTTACAACTATCCCTGTCGGTCTTTCCTATCCTAACGGCACGCTGCCCGCAGCCGTGGCTGTGAGCAAGTCGGGAAACTTCCTGTACGTTGCGAACCAGCTAGCCAACTTTGTCTCGGCCTTTGCCATCAACACCACCTCGGGTGCTCTCACCCCGCTAGGAGTGCCGTTCTACACCGATGGGCAAGTCGCGCCTTCGGGACTCGCGGTCACTCCCAACGGAGGCTTTCTCTACGTCGCCAATGCCGGCGCTAACTCCAATAACATCTCCGCCTGGGCCATTTGCGACGCCGTGGTCAACACTTGCATCAACCCAAACAAGCCGGATGGCACGCTTACTCTGGTAACGGGCTCCCCGTTCCCCGCCGGACTGGGCCCGGTCGCCATCGCCTTTGACCCGGGCTTTAACTTCGCCTACGTGGTCGATAAGGGCTCGAACGACATCGCTCAATATTCATACGGCCCGGGAAACGGCGTTCTGACGCCGCTGTCTCCGGGAACCATTTCTACTGGCGTGACCCCGGTGTCGATCGCCATTCTGTCGGGAGTGTTACCGGCTGACGTGGGAAACACTCTCTTCAACATCACCGACTACGCGTACGTGGCCAACCTCGGCGGGGGCACGATTTCGATTTTCTCCCTCACTACCAGCAGCGGGCTTCTGAACGTAGTCGGCCAACCCATTGTTATTTTTGGGCAGACCTCGGCGGTTTCAGGCAGGTGAGGACCTGAGTCCGCAACCGCGCGTTGTGGTCTCTAATTGCGCGAGATGCTTTAAGTCGGCACCTTCAGGATCAGATACCCACCGACCAAAGCGAAGATCAAGTCCGGCGACCAAGCCGCCAGCACCGGAGGTAACTGGCTAATGTTTCCCATTGATTCAAACAGTCCGGCCACCGTCCAGTACAAAACCGCAATCCCCACCGCCACCGCCACTCCGGTGATTGCGCCACGCCGTCCCGAGGCGAGCGAGAAAGGAATGGCGAGCACCGCCATGACCAGCGTGATGATCGGAAAGGCTAATTTCTTTTGCAGCTGAACCCTCAGCCGTATCACATCGAAGCCACTCTGCTGCAGATCACGGATATAACGGCGCAACTCCTCGTAGTTCATTTCGGAAGACTGCTTCACTTCTTTCTTGAAGTAAGTGGGAGGTTCGCTGACTACGGGGAACGTGGCCACATCGAAGGTGCGATAGTTCTCGATCGCGGGCCCCCGCAGATCCCGCTCCCATCCCTGCGTGCAAACCCAGCGCTTCAGGCTGTCTTCCCAATGTGCGCGGTCAGCGTAGATTCGTTTGGTCAATTGGAAGGTCACGGGGTCGAATTGGAAAACTGCGAGGCGGCCGAACTGATTGCGATCGGAATCAAACAGCTCGTAATAGTAGATATCCGAGTGCTGACCGAAAATCCACTTGCGGTCGGGGTTCAGATAGGTTTGGGCGGGCTTGCCCTTGATCAGGTTGCGGAGCGCGTCCTGACGTTTGTTGGCGTGCGGCAAATAAAACTGGTCTGCAAAGAAAAGGCCAGCGGCGAGAATGGCAGCGGCTACCACCAGCGGCGTAACGATGCGGTAAATGCTGATGCCCGTGGTCTTGATGGCGGTGATTTCGTTGGAGCGCTGCATCACGCCCAGAGTGATAAGCACGGCCAGCAGAATGCTCAAGGGTGCGATGTTGTAGATGAAATAGGGAGAGACGTTCAGCAGGTATTCTCCCACTACCAGCGGCGAGATCTGATTGCGAAGAATGTCACCCAGCAACTCAAACAGGGTGAACACCAGCAGCAGCATAAGAAAAGTCGCTACGACCATGGCGAGATTCATGCCAAAGTCGCGCAGGACGTAGTCGTCCAGGATCATGGGGAAGCGGGCGCTGAATACGCGGCGGCGAGTGGCGGCGCGCTGGAAAACATCTTCCGCGCGGCGGAAAGGCATCCGAGCAGGTTCTTGCACGTCCGCGCCAAACGGATGCCACAGCCGGCGCAGCGAAGTGATTTCAAATGGCCGGTGTTCGGCACGCCACAGCAGGAAGGCGCCGCCTAGGAAGAACACGATGTCCGCCAGCCATACCCCGAAGCCCGGCGATAGCTTTCCCTGCCGCGCCAGGGAAACGCCAACCAGCGACGCGGAGTAGTAGGCGAATACCAGCAGGATCGCGAGTACGAACCCGGTGGACTTGCCACCTTTCTTGGACGACAGGCCGAGGGGAATTCCGACGAGCGCCAACACCAGGCACGAGGTGGGCAGGGCGAAGCGACGATGGAACTCGATGAGGTACCAGCGGGCCAGGGTTTGATTTTTCTGCTCGCGGGCCTGCCGCCATAGTTCGCGGGTTCCCATTTGCGAGACCGGCACGGGTTCCTGCTCCTTGGTACTGTCGGCCTGGGGCACGGGAATCGGGATATCGGTTTGCTCGAAGGTTGAAATCTGGTAGTGATCAGGGATTTTCGGATCGGTCTCGTGGGTTGAGCCATCGGTGAGGTGCAGATGCAGAGTTTCGCGCCCCTCGCTGACCAGAATGCCTTGCCGCGCCAGGGTGATTCTCGGGGCAGAGGGGGTGCTGGTATCAGCGATGAAAACGCCTTTCCAGATAGCCGCGCCCTGGGCTGCTTTCACATTCTGAACGTAGAGCACGAGTCCGGGGAAACCTTCGTAGAAGACCCGAGGCTGAACTTCGAATGAGACTTGGGAAGACTTCAGGCGGTCCTGCAAATGGACCATTGCCGCCTGGGACTGGGGCGCCAGATAGACTCCGTTGGCCAGAGCCAGAAGCCAGGCCGCGACGGCAAAGATGGAAACTATGCGGAGAAAGCTCCAGACGCCGATGCCGCTGGCGCGCATGGCGGTGATTTCGCTGTCGGCCGCAAGGCGGCTGAGGCCGATCAGAATGCCCACCAGCACACCTGCGGGGATGCTGATGGTGAGCGTGACGGGAACAATAAAGAAAAAGACTTCGGCCACGCTGGGCAGGGGTGCGCTGTTGCGAACTACCAGTTCGAGGATTTGTCCGAGGTCGCGGGTGAATAGAACAAAGGTGAACACGGCCACGCCGATCAGGGCATGAGCCGTGACTTCGCGGAGGATGTAGCGGGTGAGGATCCGCATGGCCGGCAGCTAAATCGAGTCTAGCACGCACGGTGATCGGTCTTCCGGGTCTCGGGCGTGGGCAGAGAACGCTCGCCGCTTTTCCCGCTTTGGGACGGAGTTTACTGTTTAGTACTGGTACCCCCCTCCCCCGGTTCGTTTTGCAAAATCTAGAAAACAAGGGATTTATTTTACGACTATGGGCTAGATCTTTGAGTTTAAAGGAGTTACACGCAAAATCTAGAGAACATTGGAGTTAGGGCGGGGCCGTGTCCCGTTTTGGGACTCTGTGGGCATTGTGGAGCCGGGTCTAGAGGCGACTTCGCGCCGGATCAGATTGTCAAAGATCGATGATTATCTTACAGATAATGTAAGTTGTATTAGGTTATCCGAGTTGAAGCGTATGGTCAATAATAAAAACTCAGGGTTCGGTTGGCTGCGACCCGGCTGGGCCAAGCTACAAGAACGGGTTTACGATGTGAACGCCGTCGATCTCACGGGTATCCTGCATATCTTCTGAGAATACTATGCGACAGCCGGACTGTTTGGCAGACCGGAGGACCAGAGCATCCCAGAAAGAAAACCCATGAAGGCGGTGAAGGTCGATAGCGGCCAGGATGTCGCCAACGTCAGGCGCGGCAACATCGAACTCCGCCAGCAGTTCGACTTTGCGGCGAGCGATGCGGGAATCAACGTGCAGTTTGCGGGTGACGGTGACGAAATACTCCTGCAGCACCTGCAACGATACAACGCCCGTGCCTGCAAGCCGATGCTCGGCAAACAGATCGAGGGCGCGCCGTTGCTTGGCCGGGGCAGCTTTGTCGTCGGCATAGATAAGAACATGGGTGTCGAAGAAGCTACGGGCGCTCATGAATTTGGTTTCGATTGAAGCGCCAGCCGCGCGAGTGGCCACGACCGGAGAGTTTCCTGAACTCCTCGATACTTCGCTCGGGGTCGTCGCCGCCCGCCAGCTTTTGCAGGTAGTCGCGGATCAACTGGTTCAGGCTCTTGCCCAAGGCATCCGCCTTCTTCCGGGCACGGGCGACGAGCTGTTCGTCGATCGATAAAGTCACATTCATGAGCACAGTATATGTGCGCATGTATCCTGTGTCACTGACTCTGCATCGCTAGTGTGTCTCTCGCCCGCGGAAAAGCAGGTTTCTCGACTCCACCAGGTTGTCCGCGGGCGGACAGCCTGGTTACGCTCGAAATGACAAATACTCAAACGACAAAACCTAGGGATTCGTTTTTCCGCCGGAGCCTTTTACTTTTATCGGTCTTGATTTCGAGCCCGTGGGTGGACAGCCCCGGCGAATCCAGGCAGAGATACGTAGTGAAAGTCAAAAGCGGCGGACAGGAGTGTCCGCTGTACATTGCGCGGGAGGGTACGAAGCTTGGCATTGAACGTGCTTCGGGTTTAGCAAATGGGCTTCGTCCTAGACCCCTCTTAGGCGAGGCGAGAAGGGCAGTTCTCCCCTAATGAAGGCTCTTACCGTGATGTGCGTGGACGATGATGCTGGGATTCGGGAACTCTACGGAGCCCTGCTCGGGCAAAACGGCTACGAAGTCATCGCGGCCAGCAACGGCCGCCACGCACTTCACGTGTTTGAGTCCAAGGGTAAGGAGATTGATGCGGTCATTTTGGACTACGAGATGCCGGGAATGAATGGTTTGGAGCTGGCAACCTGGCTGAAGCAGCGGCATCCGACATTGCCAGTGCTTATGATCTCGGGGTCGCACCCGGAACTGGAGCAGATGGCTCCATTTGTCGATGCCGCAATGGGAAAAGGCGTTCCATTACGGCACATTTTAGACCGGCTTCAACTCCTGCTGGCCTCTTGACGGGCGGCGGTGTATCGCTTGGCGCAGCCGGGCGGGGACGCCCAGCCTCCATTATCTCCCTAGTTGTCACGTTCGGGGACAGCCTTTATGAAAGCCTACTGTGCCGGACGCTCGGCAAAATGCCGACTATTCGGCTTTTAAAAAGAGGGCTCCCAAGGGCGGCAAGGTTAGGTTCAGGGAATACGGACGTCCGTGGACCGGCTCTTGTTCAGCCATGACTCCGCCTGCATTGCCCATGCCGCTGCCCCCGTACTCCTTGCCATCGCTGTTTAGAAGTTCCCGCCAGTAGCCTCCCGCTGGAACTCCCAGGCGATATTCGAGCCGGGGAACCGGGGTAAAGTTGCACACCACCACAATGTTTTGGCTGGGCGACCTACTCTTACGCAACAAGGAGATGGTGCTCGCGGCGTTGTCATTGCAGTCAATCCATTCGAACCCTTTCGGATCGTTGTCGTAGTCGTGCAGGGCAGGCTCCTGAGCATAAAGCCGATTCAACTGCTCCACCCAATTCTGCATTCCGTGGTGAACGGGATACTGCAACACATCCCATTCCAGGCTGGTGTCATGAGCCCATTCTCGTACTTGTCCAAACTCGTCTCCCATGAACAGCAGTTTCTTGCCCGGTTGCGCGAACATGTAGCCAAAGAGCAACCGCAGGTTGGCAAACCTCTGCCATTCGTCTCCCGGCATTTTCCCGATGAGCGAGCCCTTGCCATGAACTACTTCATCATGCGAGAGCGGTAGAACGAAGTTCTCCGTGAAGCCATAAAGCATGCGGAATGTGAGTTGGTTGTGATGAAATTTGCGATGGATGGGATCGTGAGAGAAGTATTGCAGGGTGTCGTGCATCCAACCCATATCCCACTTGAGACCGAAGCCCAGGCCACCGAGATAGCTAGGCCGCGACACCATGGGCCAGGCGGTGGACTCTTCGGCAAAGGTTTGAATACCGGGATATTCCTTGTAGGCTTCGATGTTGAACTGGCGAAGAAAGTCGATGGCTTCCAGATTTTCGCGTCCGCCGTATTTGTTGGGAAGCCACTCGCCCGGATTGCGAGAGTAATCGAGGTACAGCATGGACGCGACCGCATCCACGCGCAAGCCGTCGACGTGATATTTATCCAGCCAGAACATTGCGCTAGAGAGTAGAAAGCTGCGGACCTCGTCGCGTCCATAGTTGAAGATTAGGGTTTTCCAATCCGGATGAAAGCCCTGGCGAGAATCGGAGTGCTCGAACAAATGGGTGCCGTCGAAGTAGGCGAGTCCGTGGGCGTCGGCAGGGAAGTGCGATGGCACCCAGTCGAGAATCACGCCAATGCCGCGCTGATGCAGGCAGTCCACCAGATACATGAAATCCTGCGGCGTGCCGTAGCGCGCGGTGGGGGCGAAGTAGCCGGTGGTTTGATAT
Source organism: uncultured Acidobacteriota bacterium (assembly GCA_963696635.1). Classification (GTDB taxonomy): domain Bacteria; phylum Acidobacteriota; class Terriglobia; order Terriglobales; family Acidobacteriaceae; genus JABDBE01. The sequence continues at coordinate 1,662,893 of CAVOKX010000006.1, read as the reverse complement.
CCCCAGGAGCCGTAGAACGGGTGCTCCATCACCGGGAGCAATTCGACGTGGGTAAACTGCATGCGTTGAGCATAGTCGGCGAGGCGAGGCGCGGTCTCACGATAAGTGAGTGGACGATTATGTTCTTCGGGAACCCGCATCCATGAACCCAGATGGACCTCATAGATGGAAATGGGCGCATGCAGGGAATTTCTGCCTTCACGTCCTTGCATCCAGTCACGATCGGACCACTGGTAGTCGAGATCCCAGACCAGGGACGCAGTGCGCGGTGGTTTCTCATGCAGAAATCCGAAGGGGTCGGCCTTGTCCACCACGTGCCCGTGGTGCCGCGACACGACGTGATATTTGTAGACGGTGCCCTTGCTGATCCCGGGAATAAATTCTTCCCAAATGCCCGAACTCTCACGAGGGCGCAAGGGATGCGAATCCTTGTTCCAGTCATTGAAGCTGCCCATCACGGTTACGGCGCGGGCATTGGGCGCCCACACGCTGAAGTTGGCGCCGGACTGGCCGTCGACCGAAGTAAGATGAGAGCCCAACTTTTCGTAGGCGCGGTAATGGCGCCCCTGGTTGAAAAGATAAAGATCCTGCTCAGTCAGAAGTCCCATTTTCAGCGCGACCTCGGGCAATGTTGGATTCATCATTATGGATCAGGGTTAGCCGACCCGTTTAGTGTACTGGAATGAAACCGTTTGAGACGAAAAGCCTTTTTCGCCTGCCACTATGCCGACACACGCATGCTAGACTTCTAGCACGGCTTGCGATCTTCGGTCGTGGGCCTCATCACATTCAATGTCCGTACTTCGTGTCATCGTTCTTTGGCACCAGCATCAGCCTTTCTACAAAGATCTGGTCACGGGTGAATACCGTCTGCCCTGGGTTCGCCTGCACGCTCTCAAAGACTACTACGGCATGGTGAAATTGCTGGACGAGTTTCCCGATGTCCACCAGACTTTCAACCTTGTCCCGTCGCTGATGACGCAAATTCAGGATTATGTGTCGGGAACGGCGCAAGACCCGTTTTTGAAAGTTGCCGCCAAACCGGCCACAGACCTGAGCGCCAACGAACGGCGCTTCGCCTTGCAATATCTTTTTCAGGCGAACCCGGTGAACATGATTGGACGTTATCCCCGCTACCGTGAGCTATGGGAAAGATTTCGCGGCGCCGGGGATTCTCCGGAACGTGCCGAGAAATATTTTCAGGCGCAAGACTTCACCGATTTGCAGGTGCTCTCGCAAATCGCATGGTTTGACGAGTTTTTTCTTGACGATCCGGATATTGCCGCGCTTATCAAGAAAGGTCATGGATTCTCGCTTGCCGATCAGGCCTTCGTGATCGCCCGCCAGGGTGTGCTGGTGGGCGAAGTTCTGCCGGCGCATGCCGCTGCTGCGCAGCAGGGAAGAATCGAAATCTCAACTTCGCCCTTTTATCATCCCATCCTGCCGCTGGTTTGCGACACCAACATGGGCGCGGTTTCGACGCCGGGATTGCCTTTGCCGCAGAACCGCTTTCGTCATCCGGAAGATGCGCGGGAACAACTTCGGCGTGGGCTGGAGTTGCATCAGCGAGTGTTCGGCGTTCAACCGGTGGGCGTATGGCCGTCCGAGGGTAGCGTGTCAGAAGAGGTGTTGACCATCGCACAGAGTCTGGGCGTGAAGTGGATGGCCACGGACGAAGGCGTTCTGGGACGAAGCCTGGGGATTAACTTCGCGCGCGATGGCGAAGGGCGACTGGCAGCGGCGAGCGCGGAGAAACTTTATACCATCCATCGCTTCGAAAAGGGCACGACCCAGATGCACTTGATCTTCCGCGACCACACCATTTCAGACTTGGTGGGATTTGTGTACTCGGGAATGCCCGCGCAGGACGCCGCCAACCATCTCATACACAATATCAGGCAAGCGGCGCAGCCGGTGCTCAATCAAGGCCGAGATGCGGTCGTATCCGTTATTCTCGACGGCGAGAATGCCTGGGAATACTATCCGCGTTCGGGCCGCGAATTCTTGCGCCGCTTCTATGACAAGCTGCAGCACGAGCCGGGCATAGAGGCGGTAACAGTTTCTGAGGCTATCGCGCGTCACCGCGATTTCGGCAAGCTCACTTCGCTGGTCCCCGGCTCCTGGATCAATGCCAACTTCAACGTGTGGATTGGCGCACCCGAGGATAACCGTTCCTGGGATTATCTTTATCACGCGCGCAACTTCTACGCCGAGACCGCGGGCCGGGCGACCGAGGCGCAACGCAAGCTGGCTCTCGAAGAGCTGTTCATCGCCGAAGGCAGCGATTGGAACTGGTGGTACGGCCCGGAGCATCACTCGGCCAACGACCGCGAATTCGACGAACTTTATCGCAAGCATCTCTCCAACGTGTATCAAGCACTGGGGGCGCTCGCACCCGATTATCTGGCGCAGCCGATTAGCGCCGCCGAAACTCGGCCCGAGTACACGCCTCAGACTTCCTATATCCATCCGCACATCAACGGCGACATGGTGCGCTACTTCGAGTGGATGGGCGCGGCGGTCCACACCGCCGATCACCGCGCCAGCGCCATGCACGGCAAGCAGTTTCTGGTGGATTGTGTGCACACGGGAATCGATGAGACTTACGTTTATGGCCGCTTGGATTTCTTGGGCAAGCCTAGCGAATTGAATTGTGACCTGGTGGTCAATCTAGAATCGTGGGCCTTCGACGCGAAGCGGCCGCGACGAGCTTTGCGATTGGACGTGCGAGTCGAGGCCGGGAAGATTTCATCATGGCAGGTGAGTTCTCCGGACGAAGAAAAACCGATGGCGACGTCCGGGCAGCCGTCCGAAGAAGCGAAAGTGGCGCTGCTGCGAAACTTCGAGTTCAAACTGCCACTCGCCTGGTTGTTGGCAAAGCCGGTGGCTTCTGCCGCCGTCAATGCCGGCGGAAGGGCAACCACGCCGGTGGCGACGCTGCTGCGGCTGCGCTTCAGTGTTTGGCAAAATCGTTTGCCGGTGGACGCGCTTCCGCTGGAAGGATGGATCGAGCTACGGCTTCTGAATGAAGAAGATTTGATGTCCCTGGCGTTTTGAGTGCAAGCTTATTTAGTTTTAGTACGATTAGCTTTCGATTCCGGTCGATAAGGGGCTTAGTTTGGAAAGGAGGCGAAGCCATGACCGAGCAGCCTCAGGAAATGCCCCGGAAGGAGCGAAGGAAATATCCACGGGTAAAGGTCGCGATTCCCATTGAGTTTAAGGCGGAGGCCGCAACCGTCGCCAGCCATGCCGAAACTGCCGATCTCAGCCTGGTTGGATGTTACGTCGAGATGAACTTCACATTGCCGGTCGGGAGTAAGTTACAACTGGGCCTCTGGGTTGAGGATGAACGATTGGCTGCGAAGGGGATTGTTGTCACCCACCATCCGCAATTTGGGAACGGCATCGAATTCCTGGATATGTCTGGCGAAGATCGAGCCAAGCTCGCGACCTTCCTGAAACGCTATGAAACAGAATCCGAGAAAAAGCCGGAAGCAAGCGCCTCCGGCTAACCAAGAAACCAATTCCTATTGTCCGCCAGTCGTCGCGGTCATCTCCAATGGACGACTCAATTCCATCACCAGTTCAGTACCCGCAGGCAGCATGGTTGAGTTCTTTTTGCCCAGCCAGTGAGCCACGGTCGCGGTAGCGCCCACGGCTCCGCCAATCAGCACACCTTTGCCGCCGCCGATCAACCCTCCCACCAGCATGCCGCCGCCGGTGCCCATGCCAATCTCGGTCATATCTTTTCCGTCGTGCCCCTTGCCCTTGAATTCACCTTCGTCGTTGACGTTGGTTCCGTTGCGCACGCTGGTGTCGACCAGAACGGCATTGAGCATGTAGTGCTCGCCATTCGGCAAAATCACATTCTCCGGGAAGATGGCAATTGTCGGCATGCCTGCAATGCGGCGCGGCTCACTCGATTTAGTGACGCGTCCTTGCACCGTCGAACCCACGGGAATGACAGGTTTTCCATCGAGCGTCACAGCTTCCGTGACGCGCGCGGAAAAGGGGTCTCCACTCTTGCTGGAGAAAGTCGCCAGGGTATTCTCCAGTTTCACTTTCATGGATGTGCCCGCGGGCAGTGAGATATTATTCTGCGCAAGCGCAGACCCGGCCAGCAATACCAGGCTAAGCAATACAAGCTTCGTCATTTCGCCTCCTGATTAGTCGTAAATTTGTTCACGTATGTATTCTGGTCGCGCCAGGTCAGACGGCAGGCGGCAATTTGCGGACTGCCTCCATAACCTGCTCCATCGGTGCTCGGTCCATCTGGTTCTCGCCGCGATAGATGTAGCGCAGGGTCCCGCCCCGATCGACGATCAACGTGGCCGGATGCGCGATATTGATTGCATCCTTTCCTAGACGGTGGTAAAGGCCGTAGGCCCTGGTCACCGAGCGGTCTTCATCGAGCAGAAACGGAAATGCCACCGGATGCTTCTGCAGAAACTTTGCCGGCTTAAACATGCCATCAGGTTTCTCGGCAGCGATAAACACAACTTGCGCTCCAGCCTGATCGAGTTCATTTTTCACTGGCTCAAACTGGGCCATACGTTTTACGCAGTTGGGTCACCAGGTACCGCGCAAGAATTCCACAATCACCGGACCATGCTCGCGCAAACTCGAAAGCGAAAACTTTCCTTCCCGATTTGCAGCCATCAGCGAAAAATCCGGCGCACGCGATCCGATTCCGAGTGTTTCCGTGCGATTCTGCATCTGGGAATTGACTTTAAGGCACCAGTGAGAGCGGAACAAGAGCGGATGCCGGGAACGAACCACCGGAGGCACGGGTTTTGACATTGAGGAGCGGGCCACGTCTCAACCGTCTGGATATCACTGAGTGTGGCCACGCTACTGATTTATAATCGCCTCTTCCGGTAAATCAATGGCAAGAAGCTACACTGGCACCGGCTACTTCACAGGACGCCGCCTCACGTTCGAGCCGGGCAGTGCCAATGTCAGTGAGAACGACGATTCGAAAATCATTCATCAACCTAAGGAAGCGATCATGCCGACAATGAATATTGCCGATATCCACGCCCGCGAAGTGCTCGATTCGCGCGGCAATCCCACCGTAGAAGCCGAAATTACCCTGGCCGACGGAACCAAGGGTCGAGCCATTGTTCCCAGCGGCGCCTCGACCGGCGAGCACGAAGCGGTTGAACTGCGCGACGGCGACAACCAGCGTTTTCTGGGCAAAGGCGTACTCAAGGCGGTAGACAATGTGAACAGCGAAATCGCCGACGCGCTGGCCAATTTCGATGCCTCCGACCAGCGCGCACTTGACCAAAAAATGATCGAACTCGACGGCACCGAAAATAAAGGACGCCTTGGCGCGAACGCCATGCTTGCCGTTTCCATGGCCGCAGCCCGGGCATCGGCCGCGGCGTATGGCCTGCCTTTATATCGATACCTCGGCGGGGCCGGCGCCAACATGCTCCCCGTGCCCATGATGAACATCCTCAACGGCGGGGCGCATGCCGACAACAACGTCGACTTTCAGGAATTCATGGTCATGCCCGTCGGCGCTGAGTCGTTCTCTGAAGCGCTGCGCTGGGGTGTCGAAGTTTTTCACACCCTGAAAGGCGTGCTCAAGAAGCGCGGCTACAACACCGCCGTCGGCGATGAAGGTGGATTCGCTCCATCCGTGAAGTCGAACGTCGAAGCCATCGAAGTAGTGCTCGAAGCCATTCAGCAGGCCGGATACAAGCCCGGAGAAGAAGTCGCCATCGCCATTGATCCTGCCGCCAGCGAGTTTTACAAAGACGGCAAATATGTGTTTAAGAAGTCCGACAAGTCGGCGAAGAGTTCCGATGACATGGTGCGCTACTGGGCGAAGTGGGTGAAAGATTATCCCATCGTTTCGCTGGAGGACGGCTTATCCGAGGAAGACTGGGACGGTTGGCAAAATCTCACCAAAGAACTTGGCGGCAAGATTCAATTCGTAGGGGATGACATTTTTGTCACCAACATCCGGATTTTCGATGAAGGCATCAAGAAGGGAATTGCCAACTCGATTCTGATCAAGCTGAACCAGATCGGCACAGTGAGCGAAACTCTGGACGCCATCGACCTCGGCCGCCGCAACGGCTACACCTCGGTGATCTCACACCGCTCCGGCGAAACCGAAGACACCTTTATCGCCGATTTCGCTGTCGCCACCGGAGCGGGCCAAATCAAAACCGGCTCTGCCTCGCGAACGGATCGTATCGCAAAGTACAACCAGTTGCTTAGAATCGAAGAGGAGTTGGGAGGCGCGGCGAGGTTTCTGGGTCTGAAAGCGTTGAACTATAGACCTTGATGCGGTGAGCCCCCCGAGGGGGCAGAACGCCGTTCGTCACTCTCCGAGTCGGCGGCGAGATATAATCCGAAGAGAGATGGCGGAAACCGAAATCTTTTTCTCGGTCAAGAAGTTACGCGATGGCGGCTATGAAGCCCGAGCCGTTGGCCATTCCATTTTCACACAAGCGGAAACCATGCAAGAGTTGAGAGCCAACGTGTCGGATGCGGTCGCCTGTCACTTTGGTGATAGGAAAAAGTTTCCTCCGATTCGCTTGGTGAAAATGCGAGCCAAGGGACGCATCCTCGGCTCAGCGAAGGGCGAGTTCACGGTCCCCGACGATTTCAACGATCCACTTCCCAAGGATGTCGAAGACCTTTTCTGGAAATAATGACGCTTTTTGAAGGCCCATAAAGGGCTCGAGATTCCTTTACATCGAAGCAATTCCGTTGCCCGACCTTTGGACTTAAAACGAGAGGAACCTATGAAATATTGTCGCACTTTCCTCGCGGTTATCCTCTTCGCGGCTGCCGCGGCATCCGCGCAACAACCGCCGTCCGCGCCCGGCGATGCCCCCGCGTCGAAGGAAGACATCCAGAAGCTGTTCGAGGTTATGCAGATTCATCAGCAAATGCACCAAATCATGGACGCCATGATGAAACAGCAGAGCGCCATGATTCACGAGACGCTGAAGGAGCGGTACCCGCAAACTTCCGCAGAGCGAATTGCCCGGGCTGATCAGATGATTGCAGAAACCATGAAGGATATGCCGATGGACGCGATGCTCGACGACATGATCCCCATCTACCAGCGGCACTTTTCCAAGACCGACATCGATGCCATGAACACTTTCTACGCATCGCCGACAGGCCAAAAGATGATGCGGGAGATGCCGGCCCTGACCTCCGAGGCGATGCAGGCCTCGTCTGTGCGCATGCAAAAGCAAATGGACACCATCAGGCAACGGGCGGAGCAAATCGTAAAAGAAGATCAGGAAAAACCGAAAAGTGCGCCCGCAACACCGCCGTCCCTGCAAAAGAATTAGTATTGCTGGGTTCTTTTCCGTTTTTGAGGGCTTGTGTTAATAAGAATTCAGATCCAAATTCATCCGCACAAATCCGTGGCGGGTTTTTCTGATAGCTGACAGCTCAGAACTGACAGCTAGAGGCTAAAAGCCAGGAGCCAGCAGCTAAATGCGTCCCAAACCACTGGTCCTTATTATCCTCGACGGCTGGGGTTATCGCGCCGAAACCAAAGCCAACGCCATCGCGATGGCCCGCAAGCGCACCTACGACCGCCTGCTGCGTGAGTATCCCAACACGTTGCTTCAAACCAGCGGCCCTTACGTCGGACTGCCCGATGGTCAAATGGGCAACAGTGAGGTGGGCCACCTTAACATCGGCGCCGGACGCATTGTGCACATGGACAGCACGCGCATCGAGTTGATGATCCAGAACGGCGAATTCTTTTCTCATCCAGTTCTTTTGGCCGCCATGAAAAACGCCCGCACCGGAGGACGCCGCCTTCACCTCTTCGGCTTGCTGTCCGATGGCGGCGTGCATTCCTACCAGACGCATCTGTACGCGCTGCTGCGTATGGCCAAACAGAACGGCGTTGACCATGTCTTCGTACATGCCTTCATGGATGGGCGCGACACTTTGCCCACCAACGGAGCCGGCTACCTCGAACAACTACAGCAGAAAATGCGCGAGTACAACACCGGCAAGATCGCAACGGTGAATGGCCGCTACTACGCCATGGACCGCGACCGGCGCTGGGAGCGCATTGCCAAGGCATTCGATGCCATGGTCTACGGAAACGGCGAAGGGGGCAAATACGTCGACCCGGTGCAGGGCGTGAAAGAGTCCTACAATAAAGGAGTCACGGACGAATTCATCGTCCCGTTCGTATGTGTCGATAACAAGGGCGAACCCGTCTCTGCCATTCGCGATGAGGACTCCTGCATCTGCTTCAATTTCCGCGCTGACCGGGTCCGCCAGATTACTCGCGCACTCACTCGCAACAGTGGCCTCAATGAAAAAGGTGGACGCGACTTACCAGGAGCTGACGATCTCGACGCGGTCATTCCGCGCGATCGTGTTCCCAAGAATCTGCACTACGTTTGCATGACCCGGTATGACAAACAGTTCAGCCTGCCGGTTGTGATTCCCCCGGAATCAATGAACAATATTCTCGCCAACATTATGGGGCAGATGAATCTTCGCAACCTGCGCGTGGCCGAGACCGAAAAGTACGCCCATGTCACCTACTTTTTCAACGGAGGCGTGGAACAGCCATTCCCCGGCGAAGATCGGCTGCTAGTACCGTCTCCCAAGGTCGCCACCTACGATCTGAAACCAGAGATGAGCGCCGCCGGCATTGCCGATGCCGTGGTGAAAGCGGTTGAGGACGGCAGCTTCGACGTCATTATCGTGAACTTCGCCAACGCGGATATGGTGGGCCACTCCGGCAAGATCGAACCCACGGTGAAAGCCGTAGAAACAGTGGATGCGTGCCTCGGCCGCATCGAGCCTGCGGTGCGGGCCAAGGGCGGCGCAATGCTCATCACCGCCGACCACGGCAACGCGGAAATGATGATCGATCCCGCAACCGGCGGTCCGCATACTGCGCACACTACGAATCCCGTCCCCTTCATCGCGATCTCGGGAAACAGCAAAGAGTTCACTCTCAAGCCTGGCGGTTCGCTACGCGACATTTCGCCAACGATTCTGGGCATGCTGGGAATTGACCAACCGAAAGAAATGACAGGGCAGGATTTGCGGGTCCTAACTAAGAAGAACTCGTAGAGAGAAGCACCGAGCCCGAAACGTGTGGCCCACCGAGGAGCGAAGTCGGGTCTGGTCAGCGGCCGTCCTAATCCTCCGACTCGCTTAGGGTCCCTGCCGTGAAAGTGCAAAACCTTTCATCTTGACCACAACTATGACGAGGGTGATAATTAGCGGCCTCAATCGCTTCGCGACTTTCCGCCACTGTCGCGCGAGGCCGCCGTCTCTGCGCCAGCGATATAAGCGTGCGCAAGTCTGGTTTTGAGGGGGCTCTAATTTATTTCCTGCACGGGTTTCGCGCCGGCGGCAGGAGGGAAGTGACAACAAACTTTCTCTAGGAGGAGAAACCAGTGAAAAGGTCCATTCTGGGTGTATTGCTGATTCTAACATTTGTCGCCGTAGGAATCGCAGCGGCGCCACCGTTAACCTTCAAGTATTCCGATGTCCATGCTAACAAGACCGCGATGGAGACCGACAGCTACGCGGTCAACGATGCCGGAGTCATCGCAGGAGACTACATCGATTCCAAGAGCATATTGCACGGGATGCTGCTCGCCGGAACTAAGCTAACCACGGTTGACAACAAGGCTTGTTCGGCCAGTACCTTCGCGTTTTACGGAATCAACAGCGCAGGCACTGCTGTCGGCTGGTGCGCCAACGCCAAGACCGGTGAAGACACTGGGTATGTGTATTCCAAGGGGACGTTCACCGCAGTCAAGTTCCCGAAGGGAATTGGGACCGAAGCCACCGGAATCAATGACAAGGGAGAGATCGTGGGTCTGTACTTTGACTCTGCCGGAGTCCAGCACGGCTTTTCAAAAAAAGGTACCAAGTACACCAGCATCGACGTGAAAGGGGACACGTCGACCACTGCCTGGGGGATTAACAATGCAGGAGACATCACCGTGTACGCAGTTAACTCGGCTGGCACCGCGTACGACGCCTTCCTTTACAACGGCAAGACCTTCAAGAAAATCAGCGACCCGAAGGCGGCTGGTTTGGGCACGGTCGTCCACACCCCAAACAATAAGGGCGACATCGACGGGACCTACTACGCCAACAGTTCAAGCACAGAAACCCATGGATTCCTCTTCCACGGCGGAAAATACTACGACGCAGACGATCCAAAGGGCCCGACTCTTAGCCGCGCCGATGGCCTCAACGACAAGCTTGAGATCGTTGGGCGTTACAGCTCGAGCACCGGGGCAATCCTTGGCTTCAAAGCGGTCCCCAAGTAGTTCCTTCCACCTAGCCGCCTCAAGCTCGCCATGCGGGTTTGAGGCGGCAGGGCCGCCGAGCTTTGACGGTTGGCGGTTTCAAATCACCGGCGACCCACGCTCTCCTTGGACGGCTTCTCACTGATCCTGCAACCTTCTGCTTCGCCAGCCATAGTGGCAGGTATTTGCAACTTGGCGGGTCAGGGACCTGATTCGCTGAAGCAGAGTTAATGAGAGGGGTGACGAAAGCGGCTCACGAAAGTTAAGATCAAGACGGTGACCAGCGCGATTGACAGCATGACCAGCAGGTTGGCCAGTCCCTTTTTCAGCGACTGCGTCTGAATCCTCCCCGACCTGAACAGGATTTCGTGGAAGTAGAGAATCCAAAACGTAGCCGCGACGACGCATAAGACTACGCGGACGATTTGGTAAGCGGAGTCCAAAGCCACGTAATGATACACGATGGCCTCAACTATGATGCCTCGAAAAAGCGGCATCTTGAGAGCGTGTGGGGCACGAAAAACCGAGCCTCAACGCCCCGCCGGACAGGTTGGCGAGTGGAGCTAAGCCACTTGGTTCGGCGCACCCGATTTTCCCCACCAGACGGCAGCGTCGTCCGGGCGGTTGCGCATCTTCGATAATTCCTGCTTGATCTGCACCAGACGGCTTTCCCGCACCTCCGCGGCCGTGCGCTCCAGCGGAGTATGCTGGCTCTGTTGTAAATACAGAACGTTCATACTGCGCAGGTTAGTGATTTCGTGACGAAGGCTGGAGAGGTGTTCCGAGAGATAAGGCATGATTCCAGCATACGCCTGAAACCAGGCTCCGTTCGGCTTTCTTTGCCCTATTGAAAATGCAGAGTTTAGAGGCTGCGATCCTCGCCTATGCGGACCAAAGCTGGCAGCGAGTTCTGACTCAGTCTTGGATAGGCTTTCCCGTTTTGGGAGGGAGTTTACTGTTTATGAATGGCCGGGGACATCCCTGACATTTTAGACCGGGCACATCCCTGACACTTTTTGCTCCGTTTCCGTGAGGGGATGGGGTGCAGGGGAAGGGGAAACTTCCCCTTCCCTTGCTCCGGCCACGTAGAAGCTGCTCGGTTCGGCAGCGCTCTCTCCCTCGGCATCTTTCTTTGGCGGCAGCGGCAAAACCCGCCGTCGCCAGCTGTCAAACCGTGCCAGCGGAACATCCGCGAAATAGACCGTATACCAGCGCTCGTCGATGGGCAACAGGCCCACGCGCTCGCCCCACAACACCTCGCTCAGAAATACATCGTGCCGCTTCTGCCAGCGAAAATGTCCGTGCGCGCGCACGCTGCGCACCAGCATCGTCGCCGGATATTCCGGCTCCGGCACCCGCGCCGGATACGGCCGCGGCGAGGGCTCATACAGGCTGGCCGGCGTTTCCATCGCCAAGGCTTCATGCGGTCGCACTTCGTTGTATTCCTGGCGGAAGTTCTCCAGCGCTCGTTGTTGCGCCCGCCGATCCTGGGCGGGCGGCATCGCCACCTCCTGCTTCAGGGTGCGATGCATGCGCTCGTGCCGTCCGTTCTGCTGCGGCTGTCCCGCCTCAATCCGCTCCGCCACGATCCCCAGCTTGATCCACCACACCGCCAGCCGCGACAAGCCGGCGATCGCCGTGCTGGCAAAGGGTGGCCCGTTATCGGTGCGAATCGCTTGCGGTAATCCATACTCGCGAAACGCCGCTTCGAAGATGGCTTGCACCCGCGCCGTGTCCGTCTTGGCCACCGCCTGGCAGCGCAGCAGATAGCGGCTGTGCGCGTCGCTGATGGTCAAGGGATCGATCCGCTCCCCGTCCCCGGTGCGGAACCAGCCCTTGAAATCCGCGCACCACACCCGGTTCGGCCCGTCGGCATGCGCTAGCGGCTGCGTGTAGGGCGCCGTCTTGCGCCGCTTTTTACGCGCCACCACCAGCCCTTCCCGCTTCAGCATCTCGCCCATGGTGCTCGCCGCCGGCCAGCTTGGCCCCGGTTGGTCCCGCTCCAGCACCCGCTTCAACTTGCGCGGCCCCCACCTCATGTGCGCCTGCCGCAACTCCAACACCCGCTGCTCAATCTCCGCCGGGGTTTGGTTGGGGTGCCGCTGCGCCGCCCGGTTTCGTTCCAGCAGCCCTGCCGCTCCCCGCTCCCGGTACCGCCGCAGCCATACATACCCGGTTTCCCGCGTTACCCCGAAGCTCTGGCACAGCTCCGTCATGGTTTGCTCATCCCGCTCATACTCAAACACAAACCGTAGTTTCTCTTCCATCACACTGCTCGCTTTCCATGGCATGCGCTGTTTGTAACCCGCGCGCGCCATCTTTTGCAGTGTCAGGGATGCTCCCGGTCTGTTTTGTCAGGGATGCTCCCGGTCTGTACCTTAGTACTTGGTACCCCCCTCCCCCCTCTTTGTTTGCAAAATCCAGAAAACAAACGATTTATTTTGCCACTATGTGCTAGATCTTTGAGTTTAAAGGAGTTACTGGCAAAATCTAGAGAACATGGGAGTTACGGCGAGGTTTCGTTCCCTCGATGGGAAACGAGCTCGGAACTGAACAGCGAGCAGATCGCCGCATTGGTGTCATGGATACTGTGGGCGACCCGCATGGTAAGGGTGGCGGGAGATCAAAGCGTTCGCGCGGGCCAGGTTGTCAAGGATCGATGGTTATCTTGCAGATAATGTATATTGCTCTAGGTTATCTGATATAAACAATTCAGTCAATAAGGAAACGCAATCGAACTCTGAGTCGGCAGTCTCGCACCCACCCTCGTCCATGCGCCCGCCCCTTGCAAGAAACGCAGGGAGCGGGGCACCCGGCCCGCAGACTGAAGATGCTCAAGGGTAGGGCAACGTCAGTTGTTTCGGATCTCACACTTCAGATCGGAAGGATGTGCCAGCCCCCTATCAACCCTGGACAAAAGGATCCCAAACGAGTAAGAATGTTTCCGGACTGTGAGGGGGTCACGGCGAGGCCGTGGTCCCCTTTCTGTTTTGGGGCGCGCAGTATTTCAATGAGGAGCAAGTCTGATGACCAGCCTTCACAGGATTGACCGCGGGCTGAAACAAACAGCAGCTACTTTTGTATTTCTAGTGATGATCAGTGCTGCCGGATATGCGGATCAGAACGGGACCTGCGAGATGGATGGTGGTAGAAAGGCCCACTACTATTGCCCTGACGGCTTTGAGGTGATGCTGGCAGGCGGGGGGAAGGAAGACTGCTCGGGAAGATGCTACAAGAAGGGCAGTGCTTATGAACTCGGAAAGGCGATCCAGGACGTACTGGGATCCGATTTCAAGTGGTCGATCTCAGACGCTCAAGCGCAAAAGATTGCGGAAGAGATGATGAAGTCTGGGGCTTCCAAGACCATAAAGGCGGAAGACAAGTCGATCATGTTAAAGGCAGGCAAACCTAATGACTGATTCCGGAAATGCGAAAAAGGCGGGTATCACCATCGGAGTGGGGGTAGTTATTGTAGCGTTTCTTATCGGGTGTGGAGTCGGTGTAGCGGTTGGAACCAAGGCATGGCGGCAAGGGTGTGTCGCCGAGGTAAATCTTGGATTAAAACTCGTCAGATCTGACTGCACGGCCCTGGCCAATCTAGGAACAATGGTAGACTTCGCAAATTCGTCACCCTTGCCTTTGGCTGCTGCATTGAAGCGTATTGCGGACATGACAAGTGACAAGGACCCACAGCGAATCTTTGTTTCCGCTGCGGTGATGGCTGCCCCGTTCGCAAAGAACACTGTGCATCCACCAACCGGGGACCAACGGTCTCTTGCCGTTGTTCGGCAGTTGCTTACCGAGGCTGGGGCTTCGGGAGATGTTGACATATGTATTGAGCAAAGTGGTTACTTTCTAAGAGTTCGAACTCGGTAGGGTGGCAGGCTTCGCATCCACCGTCCGGAGTAGGATGAGTACCAGAACGCCGGTCCACTCAATCTCACCCTCGCCAGGCAAGCGGGTGCCCCATCTTTCCGCGTTCTTTGCGGAAAGGTGGGAGACGAGAATCTCGAACGAGCGCACGGCATTCACTTCTGAAATAGAATGCGGCCCGGCGCTTCCCGAGATTAAAGTGCCCACCCTTGAAAAAGCCCAAGGGGGATGGTGGGCCAGTTCCCGGAACGCTGAGCGTATCGTCCGTGGACTGCACGTCGAGCACTCGCTCATCCGCCGTCGATGCCGAAAAACTCATTCCATGCCTCCGACAATGCGCGATCATAACCTATCTCTACCCTCGCTTATCCCTAGCGCGGCACAGTAGATTTCGCTAAACTCATACCATGGCGCACGGTTCCACCGACGAGAAACAACACGCGCATGAGTTGATCGACCGCATGGCTCCCGGCCAGGTCTCTGCGGTGGTTGGTCTCCTGGAGATCATGCTTGATCCGCTCGCCCGCACCCTGGCCAGCGCGCCGTATGACGATGAGCCGGTCAGCCAGGAAGAAGCGCGCGAGGTCGAGGCATCCAAGGCAGCACTCGCCCGCGGCGAAGGCATCCCCAACGAAAAGGTTATCGCCGAGTTCGGCCTCAGTTCCGAAGACTTCGAGCGCATGGGCCGCACGCCGCCGAAACCACAGGGCTCGAACCGATAGCATATGCAGAAGAAGGTCGTGTGGAGCGATCGCGCTAAGTCTAACCTCCGCGCTATCGAACAAGCCACAGCCTTGCGAATTCTCCACGCTCTCGCCCGCATGCTCGTCACTGGCGAAGGCGACGTCAAGCGACTCCAAGACATCCAGCCACCACAGTTCCGCCTTCGTGTTGGCGACTACCGCGTCCGCTTCCGCGACTTCGACGACTCTATCGAAATTCTCTCCGTAAAACACCGACGGGAAGCTTATCGCTGAACTAGATTCTTGCGGCAAAAAGCCCCGCTCTCGCGAGCGGGGCCTTTGAAATGCATAGATCCTTCGGCGCAAAGAACGCGCCTTCAGGATGACAGCGTGGTTTAGTACATGCCTTCCATACCGCCGCCGTGTCCGCCGCCCATGGGAGCGTTCTTCTTCTCCTCGGGGATTTCGCAGATCAGGGCTTCGGTGGTGAGCATCAGCGAGGCGATTGATCCGGCGTTCTGCAGGGCGGTGCGGACGACCTTGGTGGGATCGAGCACGCCGGCTTTAACCAGATCTTCGTAATCGCCGGTCAGGGCGTTGTAGCCGTAGTTGGGGTCCTTGGAGTCGTTGACCTTGCCCAGGACGATGGCGCCTTCTTCGCCGGCGTTCTCGGCGATCTGGCGTAGCGGTTCCTGGATGGCGCGGCGCACGATGTTCACGCCGATCTGCTCATCACCCTCGAGTTTCAGCTTGTCGAGCGCGGGGACGCAGCGGCTCAGAGCCACACCGCCGCCGGGGACAATGCCTTCCTCGACTGCAGCGCGGGTTGCGTGCATGGCGTCTTCGACGCGAGCCTTCTTCTCTTTCATTTCGGTCTCGGTCGCGGCGCCAACCTTGATTACAGCCACGCCACCGACCAGCTTCGCCAACCGCTCTTGCAACTTCTCGCGGTCGTAGTCGCTGGTGGTCTTTTCGATCTGGCCACGAATTTCCTTTACCCGGCCCTGAATGTCTCCGGGCTTGCCTTTGCCTTCGACGATGGTGGTGTTGTCCTTGTCGATGGTGATCTTCTTGGCTTGGCCGAGATCGCTGATCTGCACGTTTTCCAGCTTGATGCCGAGATCCTCAGTGATGGCCTTGCCACCGGTGAGTTTCGCGATGTCATCCAGCATGGCCTTGCGGCGATCGCCGAAGCCGGGCGCCTTGACGGCGGCGACTTGCAGCGTGCCACGCAGCTTGTTCACCACGAGAGTGGCCAATGCTTCGCCTTCGACGTCTTCGGCGATGATCAGCAGCGGACGGCTGCTCTTGGCAATCTGCTCGAGCAACGGGAGAAGATCCTTCATCGAGCTGATCTTCTTTTCGTGAATCAGGATGTAAGCGTTTTCGAGCGCGGTCTCCATGCGCTCGGGATCGGTGACGAAGTAAGGAGAGAGATAGCCGCGGTCGAACTGCATGCCTTCGACGACTTCGAGTTGCGTCTCGAGGGTCTTGGCTTCTTCGACCGTGATCACGCCATCCTTGCCAACCTTCTTCATGGCCTCGGCAATGATCTTGCCGATGGTCTCGTCGTTGTTGGCGCTGATAGTGCCGACTTGCCCAATCATGTCGCCGGTCACGGGCTTGGAGAACTTGTCGAGCTCGCCCTTGACGCGGTTGCCTTCTTTGTCCACACTGCCGCAAATGGCGGTGACGGCTTTTTCAATGCCGCGCTTCATCGCCATTGGGTTGGCGCCAGCAGCGACCGTCTTTACGCCTTCGCGATAGATGGCCTGAGCCAGAACGGTGGCGGTGGTGGTGCCGTCGCCGGCGATATCCGAGGTCTTCGAGGCCACTTCACGGACCATCTGGGCGCCCATGTTTTCCTGCGCGTCTTTCAGTTCGATTTCCTTGGCTACGGTGACGCCGTCCTTGGTGATGGTCGGCGAACCGAATTTCTTTTCAATTACCACGTTGCGGCCCTTGGGGCCGAGAGTGACTTTTACTGCGTCGGCGAGAAGATTCACGCCGCGGAGAATCGCCTGTCGCGACTCCTCTCCGTGTACGATTTGCTTTGCCATAATTTCTTTTCTCCTATTGAATTAGAAAAATCTTTAACCACAGAGGGCACGAAGGTTCACAAAGGAAACCTGCGGGCCTGAAAGCTTGTGCGCTTGCCGGCCGAGTCGGAGACCCGGCACCACACGGCATCACACTACTTGCGCGAGCCCGCGAGTTCCTTCTTGGTAGCTGCGCCGGTCACTATGCCGAGAACTTCTTCCTCGCGCATGATGATGAAATCTTCGCCGTCCAGCTTGATTTCGGTGCCGGAGTACTTGCCAAACAGAATGTGATCGCCCTCTTTTACCGCGAGCGGGAACACCTTGCCTTCGTCGTTGCTCTTGCCGCGTCCAACCGCGATCACTTCGCCCTCGGACGGTTTGTCCTTAGCGCTGTCGGGTATAATGATGCCGCCTCGAGTGGTGCCTACTTCTTCTACGCGGCGGACCAGGATACGGTCGTGCAGTGGGGTGAATTTTGTAGCCATGCTTATAGCTCCTTTCGTTCGTATTCGGTTAGGATTTAGGGTAGATTGCTCAAGAGAGACCAGTCGCCAACCAGTTGGGATGTCTGTTAGCACTCATGATCGGCGAGTGCTAAGTATAGGACAAGCGGTATTGCTTGTCAAGCATGCCCTCGGGCGAATGAGTTAAGTGCATAGTTTACAGTATGTTGGGTTAATATGTTAAAGTCGTTTGCTTGGTCGTCGAGGGGTTTGCCATGAACAGGATCTACCTGGTGGGGATGGTCGCAGGGATATTGGGGATTTTGGGAGCGTCGGCCGGCGAGGCTCGCGGGAGCGATAAGAAGTCGCAATACGACGTTCCGGTGTCGTCGCTGAGCTTTCTGGTGGTGAAGGATTACAGCGGAAAACCGGTGCGCAACGCGGGCGTCGTGATGCACTCGGTAGGCAAGCACGACAAGCAGGATAAAGGTGGCCTTGAACTCAAAACCGACGCGGACGGGAAGGCCAGCTTTGACGGCGTCCCTTATGGCAAGTTGCGGGTGCAGGTGCTGGCGCCGGGATTCCAAACCTTCGGCGAAGACTACGAAGTGAACCAGCCGACGATGGAGATCACGATCAAGCTGAAGCGGCCGGAGGGGCAGTATTCGATTTACGAGAATCAGCAGAACGATAAGAAGGAAGACAAGCCGCCGACGCCTGACCCGAATGCCAAGCCGCAGATGTAGCCGGTGCCTGTTCTGGGTGGGTTATGTCACCCCGCTCCTTTCTTCTGATCGGTTCGCGATAAACGTCCGGCCGGCTATCCCAGCGGAAATGGTGGGTTACGATCAGACCACACCGGTGTATACTTCGCCGTATTTGTAAGGTCAGAAGGAGATTGGTGATGAAACTCCCTTCCCGTCAGACCAAGCGTTACTTTCACCTTTCCGAGTTTGAACATCAGCTCAGCATGTATGCATTGGCGGCGAGTGCTGCCGGCGTAGGATTGTTGGCGCTAACCTCGCCGGCCGAAAGCAAGATCATTTACACCAAGGCGCACAAGTCCATCGGTCCGGGGATTACGCTTCATCTAGATCTCAATCACGACGGAATTGCAGATTTCGATCTCAGAGACACGCTTAGCACCAGCACCGCGGGCGGAGAGTTTGGAACCCTTTCTGCCTTGCCAGACCGCAAGCAAAATGCGGTCTGGGGACACACCGTTCCTACCCGGGGCTACGCTTCTGCTTTGTCAGCCCGAATGCGGATTGGACCCAAGGGACAATTCCTGCCGGACACTGGATTCATGGCAAACTATTCGGTCAGTGGAGGTCGGCATGGTGGAGAGCGTCGTCCGGGTAACTTTTCCTGCACCGGCCCTTGGGCTAATGTGACCAACCGCTACCTTGGCCTGAAGTTCACAATTAACGGGAAAACCCACTTCGGCTGGGCTCGCTTGAACGTGAGCTGTGCTGGCCCCGATGTCAATGCCACATTGACGGGCTATGCATATGAGACGGTGGCTAATCGGGCAATCCTTACTGGCAAGGAAAGCGGACAGGATAACGAGGGCGACTCGATTTCCGCCGCAGTTCCGCGATCTACGTTGGGGCGGCTGGCAATGGGAGCCAGAGGCCGTCCCAGCGAGTGACGCGGGAACCGCCGCGCAGAAGGGGGGAACGTGCGATGAAAACTTCCGGTAGTCTACCCAGTTTTCTTGTGGTGGTCTTGCTTGTGTCGGCAGCCGGGGCCACGGCTCACGAACAAGTGTTATACCGATTTTCCGGCGGACGCGACGGTGCATCTCCTTCGTCCGGCCTGCTGCTGGATGCCGCGGGTAATCTCTACGGAACGGCCTCCGCGGGTGGCGATCCCAACGATTGCAGCACCTACTCGATACCCGGCTGTGGCGTGGTTTTCGAGTTGACTCCGTCGACCGGGGGCAAATGGCGAGAGCATGTATTGCACGCCTTCCATGGCGGCATGGATGGAATCGGTCCGAGTGGCAATCTCGTCTTCGATAGCGCCGGCAATCTTTTCGGCACTACATTCAGAGGAGGCAACGCCAATTGTTCGGACGGTTGCGGAACGGTTTTCGAGTTGTCTCCCAGCGCAGATGGGAGCCGGAACTACACCAAAATTTACAGCTTCAAGAATGGATCCGACGGGGCATTGCCCGCGGGTTTGGTTTTCGAAGGTGGCAATCTGTATGGGGTGGTCACCTACGATGGCCGCAGTTCGGGAGCGATCTACGAATTGTCTCCGCCGCAACAAAAAGGGGAAGCTTGGAAGCAGCGAACCCTGTACGCCTTTTCCGCTTTCGAGACTTACACGAATCCGCAATTATTGTTTGATGGCAAGGACACCCTTTTCGGTAGTTGGTATCAATTGTATAGCTGCTACCCAGGCTGTGGGGACGTGTTTGAGCTTAAGCGCTCGGGGGGAGGCTGGCAGCAAACGAGTGAGTACGCCTTCAAAGGCGGCGGGTATGGAGGCGAACCCATGGCCGGAGTAGTTATGGATAGCCAGGGAAACCTATACGGAACTGGCGCGGAAGGCGGAAACAATTGGGGCATCGCGTTTGAACTCAAGCGCTCCGGAGATACCTGGACGCAAATCATGGTGCACAACTTTTGCAGCCGCAACAATTGCGCGGATGGGTCTCAACCGGAAGCTCCGCTGGTGTTTGATCAGGCCGGCAACTTGTACGGCACCGCGGAAGGCGGTGGAACGGGATGTAACTATCCGGGATGCGGGGTGGTGTTCGAGCTGTCACGTAGTGGGAGCAGATGGACGGAGACCGTTCTTTATAGTTTCAAAGGCAAACCCGACGGCAGCAGTCCTGTGCAGGGATTGATTTTCGATGGGACAGGCAATCTTTTTGGCACAACGCCGACCGGAGGAATGGGTCCGAATAGCGGATACGGGACAGTATTTGAGGTCACTCCCTAGCGAGGACTGCTGCAGCTTCTCAATTCAGCGCCCAATTTTGCATGGGACAAATCATGGACTATTTATTGAAGACTGAGCCGACGGTATATTCTTTTGCCGATCTCGAACGTGAGCAGGTCACGGTTTGGGATGGCGTCACCAATCCTGTGGCGGTGAAACATCTGCGCGAGATGAAAGCCGGAGATCGCCTGGTGATTTATGAGACCGGCGATCACAAGAGTGCGGTCGGGACTGCGACCGTGGTTTCAGTCGATGCGGCTGATCCGAAGAATCCGCAGGTGAAGATCACGGCGGGGAAAGCGCTGGCTAAGCCGGTGACGCTGGCCGAAGTCAAGGCCAACAAGCTGTTTGCCGATTCGCCTCTCGTCCGGCAGGGAAGACTCAGCGTGGTGCCGCTGAGCAAAGAGCAGCACAAGTTCTTGACGGGCGAGTGATTGGTCGAAGATTCTGTCATCGCGTGCTTGGCCGGTCGGGAAACGGCCAGCGGCTGAAGCCGGGATGGTTAATGCGCGCTTGCGATATGGCTGAAGCCATATCCTGATCCGAATCGCGCGTTTTCTCTGAGTCGGGAATCCACATCCTGATGTGATTCGAGACCTTGTCAGCGTTCCCACCCCGGCCGGGACGGGCGAGACGCCCGTCGTCCATTTGGCAGAGATGGCACCCCCTTACTTCAGTTTGTTGAGCTGGTTGCGGCGCTTGTGTAGAGTCAGAGTATCCGCATGATCAACCAGCGTTCACGCCTTGGGCGGTACTTTTCGGGCTTTATGTCGATGTGCTTTCTCCTTTGTGCGCTGTTCCCATCTGCGCACGCGCAGAAAACGGTTGCGCCATCTAGCCGTCTCGATGTGCTCGACGATATTGTGCAGGAGGCCATTCGCGATGGGCAGATTCCGGGGGCGGTGGTGCTGATTGGGCACGATGGAGAAGTCATTTACCGGAAGGCCTTCGGCGAGCGGGCGCTTGAACCGCGGCGCGAGGGCATGACCCTGGACACCGTTTTTGATCTGGCTTCGCTGACCAAAGTGGTTGCGACTACCACGGCTGTGATGCAACTGGTGGAGAAAGGTCAGGTTCGGGTTAACGACCCGGTGATGAAGTATATTCCGGAGTTTGCAGAGAATGGCAAAGAGGAGATTACGGTTCGCGAACTGCTAACGCATCATTCTGGTCTGCCCAAAGATCTTGATTTATCGCCACCATGGGAGGGGCGCGAAACGGCGTTGCGCATGGCGTACACGGAGAAGCCGATCTATGCGCCGGGGTCGCAGTTTCTTTATAGCGACGTCAACTTTATTGTGCTGGGTGCGCTGGTGGAGCGGGTATCAGGAATGCCTTTGAACGAGTACTGCCTGAAGAATATTTTTGCTCCGTTGAAGATGACGCAGACACGCTTTCTGCCGCCTGCGGCCTGGTTGCCGAAGATCGCGCCCACGCAGTTTGACGAACATGACAAGATGCTGCGCGGAGTGGTGCATGATCCCACGGCGCGACGGATGGGCGGCGTGGCTGGGCATGCGGGCGTGTTCTCGACGGTCGACGATCTGGCGAAGTTTGCCCAGGCTTTGCTGAATGGCGGCACGGGCGATAATTCGTCGATCTCTTCTCCGTCGATTCTGTCTCCGTTGATGGTGGAGAAAATGACCACGCCGCAGCAGCCGCCCACAGAGCCAGTGCTGCGCGGGTTTGGTTGGGACATCGATTCTCCATGGTCCAGCAATCGCGGGGATCTGTTGCCGGTGGGATCATTTGGGCACACGGGCTTTACGGGGACTTCGTTGTGGATTGATCCTACAACCCGGACTTTCATTATTGTGCTGGCGAATGCGGTTCATCCTCGGGGGAAGGGAAGCGCCGTTGGCCTGCGTTCGAAGATTGCGACGGCGGTGGCTGCGGCTTTGCCGCTTACGGTAGCGGAAGAGGATGAACTGCGATGGAAGAGTATTACCGGATACAACGAGGCGGAGACCGCGGAGCGGCGAGTGGCGGTCCGCAATGGAATGGCGCGGACGGGAATCGACGTGCTTGAGGCTCATGGTTTTGACTTAATTCGAGGAACGGCGGTGAAGAAAAAGATTGGGCTTTTGACTAACCAGACGGGAGTGGATTCGCAGGGGCGGCGGACGATTGATGTGTTATCGCAGGCGCCGGGAGTTTCTTTGGACGCGATCTTCAGCCCTGAGCATGGGGTCACGGGCACGCTGGATACGACCGAGGTTAGTAATTCTCGGGATGCGGTCACGGGCGTTCCGGTTTACAGCGTGTACGGGGGAACGGACGCAGCGCGGCGGCCGCCGCTTGAAATATTGAAGACGCTGGATGCGGTGGTGGTCGATATTCAGGATGTGGGTGTGCCTTTCTACACTTATGAAACTACTCTCGGGTATTTTCTAGAGGGCGCGGCTAAGGCGGGAATTGAAGTGATCGTGCTCGACCGGCCCAACCCGATCACTGGGTCATTTGTGCAGGGACCGATTTCTGATCCCGCTCATGAGAGTTTCACCAACTATTGGACTGTACCGGTTCGTCATGGCATGACTATGGGCGAGCTGGCGAAGTTGTTCAATGGCGAGCGCAACTTGAATGCGCGCCTGCAGGTCGTTCCCCTGGAGGGATGGATGCGCGGCGACTGGTACGATTCGACCGGGTTGCCGTGGATCAATCCGTCGCCGAATCTCCGCAGCCTTACCGAGGCGACGCTGTATCCCGGCGTGGCGCTGGTCGAAGGCACCAATGTTTCCGTGGGACGAGGCACGGATACGCCGTTTGAATTGCTGGGCGCTCCTTGGATCAATGCGGTGCAGTTGGCGCAGTATCTGAATGCAAGGGACATTTCCGGGGTGCGCTTCGTGCCTGCGAGTTTTACTCCGAGTGCGAGCACGCATGCGGGGCAGGCGTGTCAGGGGGTCAATATTATTGTGGTCGAACGGAATGCGTTCGATGCGCCGGAGTTGGGGTTTGAGCTGGCTTCGGCGCTGCACAAGCTTTATAGCGAACAATTTCACCTGGAGCGGATGATCGAATTGCTTGTGAACCAATCGGTGTACGATGGGATTGCCAAGGGGGAAGATCCACGGCGCATTGCGGAAGAATGGCGGGAGCCGCTGGAGAAATTCCAGCAGCATCGGCAGAAGTATCTGATCTACAAATAACGCGAACAGCTTGAATTCCGCGAGCTTTGCTCCGCTGCTCGGGTGATTGCAGACTGGCCCCCCCGGCACTGTCCAGCCTTCATATTGCCCTGACCCTTTTCACATACACTTGTCGTTGCGCGGGATGACAGTTACTAAATAGGATACGGCAACTGTGAAACTCATCTAGAATGGTCTGCGCGTAACTGCTCACGGGGAGCGACACCATGGAAGCCGCCAGCTCGAAAGTTCCGATGCCGAATCCGTTCTACCGCTGTGCTGGCCCTAACTGCGGCCTGCTCAAGAGATCGGGCGACCGGTGGTGGCTGATGTGGACTTCCTTTGGCGAGTATAGCCGGCCGATTTTGTATCTGTGCCCATGGGACGAAGAGATCGCAACCCAGGAGGGCACTCTGCATGTGTGTGGGGAGCTTTGTGCGCAGAAGTTACAGTCGCAGTACATGGGCAACGTGAGAGAGAGCGAGCTTAAACGGAGGGCGCGGTAAAGTTTCAAGCTAATGAGTTGCGACTAACTTTCCCGGCTTTGCTTGCATCGTACTTGCAATGAGAGTTTTGCGGCCTTGATCGGCACGGCGGTTTCAGAGAGGTGTTTCATGCGCGTCACATTAATAATGTTACTTCTGGCGGCATTGGCTTTGGCTCAGTCCAACCCAGCGTCTCAGCCAAACGCCAATGCCAATGTGCCTGCGACCAACGCCAGCGACCTGACGATTCCCGCGGGCACCAAGGTTCCGGTGGCGCTGAAACATGCGGTATCGAGCAAGGGGACACACGAGGGCGATGGAGTTTATGCGGAGACTACATTTCCGGTCGTGGCCAATGGCCGGGTTCTGATTCCGGCGGGCACTTTTGTGCAGGGAAGGATCAGCCACATCCAGCGGGGCGGGCGGATCAAAGGACGCGCGGAAGTTCTGATGCACTTCACGACGCTGATCTATCCCAGCGGCTACACGGTGCTTTTGCCGGGCGCCGTCGAAAATGCTCCCGGAGTGGATAAGACGTCAGTGAAGGACGAGGAGGGGACGATCCGCTCCGACAGCCAGAAGGGCGAAAAGATTGGGACCGTGGCGAGTACGGCGGGAACGGGGGCCGTGGTCGGTGGGCTAAGCAACGGCGGCAAGGGAGCACTCATCGGCGCCGGAGTGGGCGGCGCGATCGGAACCGCGATCGCTATGTTGACCCGCGGCAACGATGTGAAACTGGATGCGGGTACAACCTTGGAAATTGTCATCCAGCGCGACGTTCCTGTGGATGCCAGCCGTGTGCCCACTACCACGCGAGCGTATTCATCGTCGCAATGAAGATAAGCGAGTCGCCAAAAGCAAGTCCAGCACAGCAAGACTCTACTGCGAAAATCTCGTAACGTCGGGGCAGCAGGCCTCAATGAGCGTACTCGCCCGTTCTCGCCAATGAGCCTCTCGGCACTGGCACAAAGGCCAACCATTTAGTGTCTTTACTCGGAGGTGTAAAGTTGTGAAATGCCGTGCACTCGCTCGTGTAGTGTCCACTATATAACTGGACAACCAGATTACCTTGTTTTTCGAGTGCGTGGCAGAGTACATCCGGGCTGAATCTGCTCCAGGGTTTGGCGGCAGCGCGACAATTGTTTCACGATGGACTCCACCGTAGCAACCCAGACAAACGTCTAGGGTTGATGCGAATAATTGTGATTGCGGCTGAAAATGACCGGGACCGAACCGTGCGCGAGCGCGGTTAAAACGTGTCAGGTTTCAAGGTGGAAGCGTATTCCGACAGATATCGCTTAGTGATGGCAACCAACTTTTAAGGTCCCGTTGGTGTCATGGTTTCCTTGTTGCCAGTCGCTCCAGTTCTGCGGAACATAGTGATCCGTGCTGTTGGCATCTGAAAACCAGTTAGAAGAGGAATCCGCGAGGTGGTAGTGGTTGGACTGGTACTGATTGCCACGTGAGTTGAGGGTTCCGCCCGGCCCCCAGACCTTTCCAATCGAGGTGTCGCCGGAACAGGCGTAAATGGTGTTGCTCACAACCTGGTTGTATTTAAGCGCGTTGCTGGTGTCGTTGTCGCCGTGCGCCTGCAAGCACTGGTTGAAATTCATGTGGGAATGGTTTTGCTGAAAGGTGAGATGGAACGCGTAGCCGGCATAGTTATCATAGAGGAGATTAGAACTGAACGTGGCATAGTTCGAGTCGCTGACATCCACCCCCCCGCCGCTGATATCAGGGTTCTTTATTGAGAAGCCGTTGTTGTAGATGGTGTTGTTGTTGAACTGGATCTGACAGCTGATTTCGTGGTAATAGCCGTAGCGCTCGTTGCCGTTGAAGATGGAATTGGTGATCTGGAGATATTGCGAGCCTCCATCGGACCATAATCCGTCGCCGATGTTGTCATGGCTCCATAGCTTGTCGACGGTCACAGCGGGCTTGGACGGAGTGCCGATGTCGTTGTAGATGTGAAAGGCACCAGCATCGTTGTAGCCTTTGCACTGACCGCTCCCGGTTTGGCCGGAAGTGGCGCGGAAATTGGCGATGTTGTTCCAGGACATTTCACTGTTGGTGATGACTACATTAGAGGTGAAAGCAGCATGGAGAGCGGCGCGGCCAATGTTGGTGAACAGAGTGTCGTTGACGGTAGCAGGGCCGCTCACGCTTCCGAAAAGATTATAGGCGCCAACATTGTGCATAAGGCGAATGGTCATATCTTTGAGGGTCCATGAAGTTCCGCCGTACAGCCCGTAATTCATGGCTTTTTCCAGGAACAAGTTTTGCAAGGTGACATGGGTCTGACCCGGGCCGAAAATCAGAGCATCACTGCTACCACTAAAGCCCACCGAGAGATCGAGGGTGGCGGTGTTGGGATCCTGATCGTTGGGCAAACTCAGATAAATGCGCTGGTTGGGGTAGTCGAAGAAGAAGCGGCCGGCTTCCCCGGCGGTGATTGCTTGTCCGGCGGTCGTGACAGGCTGAGTGGGATCTACTTCGGTCGCGCTCAACACGCGCATGATGCGTTGATCGTTGGCAGCATTGGTGCGGAAGAACAAGTCGTCCTGGTAAGTCGTGACCCAGTAACAAACGTTGGCGCCCCCTTTAAAGAACTGGTCTTGCTGATGGGGTTGGGTAGCGGCGTAAGGGCCGTCGTAGTAATAGACCCCTTGGGTGGAAGTGGGATGCCAGGGGCTGAGCACCATGGCCCCGCTGATACGAGAGTTGGGGGTGGTGCCGATGAGCGACTGTCCGGAGCGGACGTGGATAGGAGACGAGATGCGATGCTCGCCCTCGATGCAAAAGGTTTGATTTTGCTTGCCGTTGTTAATGATGCCGACAATATCGTCGGTGGGGGAAATGACGGTGCCTTGGCAGGGAACATTGGACTTGCCCGCACCCGTGGCGAAGGCAGCCGGGAAAATGAAGCAAAGGAAAATGAGGACGGCAAGACATTCTCTGCTGCCCAGGCTGGAAGATTGGAGTTGACGATTACGCGCTGCAAAGTCGGGGGCCATCGCAATACCTCGAACGAAGAGTTATGGACCGTTTCCAGCGTGAGGCCACTGGGTTACGTGTTTTCTGGAACGCGCCCAGCTCGCCACCTAGGATCAACGTCGGGGCGTTATTTCTGAGCTTGCTTCCACATTCCCAAAAAACAGCGCACAATTCTGCACTTGACACAGAACGACACAAGAAACAGTGCTTAACCAAAAAAATCGACTTCCGACCTGAGTTGGCCATATCGTAGGCGGGAGCGGAGATGGAGAGATAGGTCTCGGAAGTACAGGGCGGAAAAGAGTATTCGCCGAGCCAATCCTAGGCCTAGACCGTGGATGGCAAGCTACACAATCTAAATAGGGTAATCACTAGTAAGGCAAAGTTTGTGCTTCGAGTAAGCGCCTACCGGGAATGACTCCCACCGCCGTTAGGGATCAGCGTGTCCCCACCGGTTAGGTTTAGAAATCCGCAAGAGCGTCAATGTCGTAAACAACGCCGCGAGTTCTTTGCTTGCGATCGCGGCTAATTTCGGCAGCAATAGCGGGAGCTGTCTGAATTTCCGACTCAGATGATCGGCATCAGAAAAGTGATACGGCGCGGGGAAGCGATGACTCCGCATAGGCTTCGCTGTCTGTCGTAAGCAACCCGCCCTGAATTGTTCTCATCGAAGAGCCCGCCGGTAGACAAAGCAATAGAGAGGTGATGTCCATGTCGTGGCTCAGGGGCTGTGCCGTGGTTTGCGTCATGACTTCGCTATCCTTTGTTCTTTCTAGTTGTGGAGGAGGATCCAGCATCTCTTCTACTTCTACCCCTGTTCAACTAAGTGTCCGTGCCGCCGGCGTCGGTGCGGGGACGGTCAGCAGCAATCCCGCAGGCATCAATTGTGGTTCTGCATGCGTCGCCAGCTTTTCCAGCGGGACGCAGGTGACGCTCACCGCGTCTGCGATGGCGAACTCCTTTTTTGCCGGGTGGTCAGGCGTCTGCAGCGGGATGGACCCCTGCAAAATGACATTGACCACTAACGCCTCGGTTACCGCCACGTTCAGCGATTTGCCCGTGCTGTCCGTGACCCTGAGCGGGAACGGCAAGGGAGCGGTTGAGAGTAACCCGTCCGGAATAAATTGCGGGACAACGTGCAGCGCGAACTTCGATCCCGGGAGTCAAGTAACTCTCACCGCGACTGCCGCAGCGAACTCGTCTTTCGTGGGATGGTCCGGCGGCTGTACCGGCAACAACCCGAGCTGCCAGGTGAGACTGAGCGCGAGCCAGCAAGTGACGGCAATGTTTAACAGCACGCAAGGCCCGCCTGCGTTAAGCGTGGCGTTGGCAGGAACCGGCACAGGCACGGTCTCGAGCAACCCTGCAGGAATTAATTGTCCCACAGCGTGCGCTGCCAACTTCCAGAGCGGAACTCAGGTAACTCTCACCGCGACCGCCGCAACGAACTCGTCGTTCGCCGGATGGTCCGGCGGCGGATGTAGCGGTAACAACCCAACCTGCCATGTGACATTGAGCGCGAGCCAGCAAGTGACGGCGACGTTTAACATCATGCAAAGCGCGCCCGTGTTAAGCGTGATGCTCGCGGGAACCGGCACGGGTTCCGTCTCCAGCAACCCCGCTGGGATTAGCTGTCCCGGAACATGCAGTGCCAGCTTTCAGAGCGGGACTCAGGTAACGCTCACCGCGGCTGCCGGGACGAACTCGTATTTCGCTGGATGGTCCGGCGGCGGCTGCAGCGGCAACAACCCAACCTGTCAGGTGGCATTGAGTGCGAGCCAGCAAGTGACGGCGACGTTTGACATCACGCAAAGCAACCCGACACTAACCGTGGCTCTAGCAGGAAGCGGCTCGGGCTCAGTTTCGAGCAGCCCTCCAGGAATCAGTTGTCCCACAACCTGCAACGCCACCTTTAACGGTGGAACCCAGGTGACTCTGACCGAGACTCCGGCGACGGGTTCATACTTCACCGGTTGGTCAGGGGGCGGTTGCAGCGGCACGAATCCCACCTGCGTTTTGACACTCAATGCTAGCGAGCAGGTGACGGCGACCTTCACCCTGTCGCAAGGCCTGAACTCAATCAATCACATTATTTACATGGCGCAAGAAAATAGATCGTTCGACCACTATTTTGGCACCTTGCGCGCCTACTGGAAGGCGAACGGTATTCCGGATCAGTCGCTCGACGGATTGCCTCAGTTCAATCCCACCTCGGGCCCGCCACCTCTATACGGACCTCCACCTACCAACCCCGGCTGCGACCCCGCATTTAAGGGTTGCAAAATCGACGCCAACAGCCCACAGGTTCAGTCCTACAAGTTCATCACGGAATGCATCGAGAATCCGGGTGATGAATGGAGCGCGAGCCTCCGGGATAGAAACAGAGCAGATCCGCTTTCTGCGGACGCCACACTCGATGGGTTCGTCTTGGAGTCGGCTATTTATGCGAGAACCGTAGGCTTCTACGATACCGACGGCATTCGCAGCATGGGCTATCACGACAGCACTGACCTCAACTACTACTATTTCATGGCGACAGCTTTCGCGACTTCGGACCGCTGGTTCTCTCCGGTGATGACCCGGACTCCAGTGAACCGTAATTACCTGGACGGGGCTACTTCGATGGGACATGTTCACACCCTGCTAAAGACTGATCCGCCGTTGTCAGCCCCGCCGATTTTCGAAGCATTGCAGAACGCCGGCATTACCTGGAAGATCTACGTCAATCCAGGAAATGTGTGCCAGGGTCCACCGTACGACCCAGCCTGCCTTCTGAGGCTGAGCAGCATCCAGACTTTTGCCTTCGGACAGACCATTCCCACGAAGTATCCGAACAATATTGCCCCGATATCGCAATACTTCACCGACTTGCAGAACGGCACGCTGCCTCAAGTGGGGGAAATCGAAGAGGCATCGGATGTAGGCCTTGACGAGCACCCATCGGATCACGATTCCGCACCAACCAACATTCAGTCGGGGGCGAAGTATGTTTCCTCGCTGATTAATGGGTTGATGGGAAGCAGTTCGTGGCAGGATTCGGTTTTCATTCTCACCTACGACGAATTCGGCGGCCTGTACGACCACGTTCCGCCGCAGCCGACCGTGAGTCCGGACGGCATCAAGCCGCTGGATTTGCGTTCTACGGATGTTTGCTATCCACCGCAGACTGGGCCGGTGTGCGACTTCGTTTATACCGGCTACCGCATGCCTTTGATTGTGGTCTCGCCATTCACGAAACAGAACTACGTTTCGCACACGGTGGCCGATACTACTGCGATCCTGAAGTTCATCGAAACTCGCTTCGGAGTGCAGCCACTCAATAAACGCGACGCGGCACAAATGGATATGACGGAGTTCTTCGATTTCGACGATCCACCATGGCTAACGCCGCCAACGCCCCCTGCGCAAGCCACGACCGGCCCGTGCTATATCAATAAGGTGCCGTAACAGTCTGCTGCTAAGGGTGCCCCGCTCCTTGCGCTGTTTGAAGCTGTGAAAAAACCTGGTTTCGGCGGTGATTGGGCGGAGGAGTTGCAGGCGAACTGCATCGGGCATCAATGGAATCGATGGCCGGGGAGAAGTTCGAGGTTGGAGGATTCCCAGGGTATGCTGGCTAGGTGGTAGCGGGTGCGGTCGGAAGTTTGCGTAGGCGAATCCATTGTTGGAGGATGTAACCCCGCTGTGCAATTGATCCACTCGCCCGCCCCCTGCAAATAACGCAAGGAGTGGGGCACCCTGCAACTGGCCGTGCTACGCAGTTGTTATTCCAAATCAAACAATGTAGACGCTCGCGCCTACACTCGATCGTGTACAATTTTGCTGATTTTGAATTAGAGCGGGATTCTCGTCGGAGATGCGAAGGACTGAATGCTGAGTCGACGGGCCTTCTTAAAGCTTTCAGCGGCCACTACAGCATTTGCTTCTGCGCCGGGTCTACTGCTTTCACAGGAAGAAGAAACCTACCATCCCCGGGCGGCGCTGCCGCCTGTTCCGCTACCTAAAATTGATCGCTACATTGATCCATTGCCAATTCTTTCCACCCTGAATCCGGTCAAGAGGGAACGCGGCACGGTTCATTATCGAGTCCGGTTGATAGAGTTTAATTCCAGGCTCCACTCTCAGATTTCTCCCACCAGATTGTGGGGATACGAAGGGCAATATCCTGGACCGACAATCGAAGCTCAGACAGAGGAAGCGGTTTCAATCAGCTGGGAGAACCAGCTTCCACAGGACCATCTGTTCCCGATCGATCCTCGGGTGCACGGCGCCATGCCGCCTGCGCCGCCGGTTCGCGCCGTGACGCACCTGCATGGTGCGCGCACTGCTTCCGACTCTGATGGTTTGCCCGAGCACTGGGTGAAATCAGGAGAGTCGGCAACCTATTTCTATCCAAATCACCAGCGAGCGGCCACGTTGTGGTATCACGACCATGCTTTGGGCATTACGCGGCTCAATGTTTATGCGGGGTTGGCAGGATTTTATCTTCTCAGGGATGAGCAGAAGCGCAGCCTGAAGCTGCCGTCGGGAGCTTATGAAATTTGTTTGATGATTCAGGACCGTATTCTGAATGAGCAAGGCCAACTGCTTTACCGGGCGACAAATGACGACGGAACGCCCGTTGCCGCGGGCACCTGGGCTCCTGCATTTTACGGAAACTTACCAGTTATCAATGGAGCAATTTATCCGCATCTGGATGTCGAACCGCGCTTATACCGGTTCCGCATTCTGAATGCGTCCAATTCGCGGGTGTTCAATTTGTATTTCAATCTGGCGACTTCGCCCTTCAGCATTCCTTCGCTGGTTCCCTTCTACCAGATTGGCAGCGACGGAGGCTTGCTGCCGCAATCGGTGAAAATGCAGAAGCTGCTGCTGGCGCCGGCTGAACGTGCGGACGTGCTCGTCGATTTCTCCGCTGCCAAGGGGAAAACTGTGACTTTGAGCAATGAGGCCATGAGTCCCTATCCCGGATGGCAAGTGCCCGCCCCGATATACGAAGAACTCAACGAGTTGATGCAAATCCACGTGCGCCTACCGGTTTCTGCAACCAAAGAATTCAGCATTCCGCAATCGATGCCCTTCGCGGGATTGACCGACTCGCCCGATATTCGTACCAGAGATTTTGTGCTTCAGGAAACCTTCGACAAGACGGGCCACACGCTCGGAGTGCGCATTAATCGCAAGGGCTACGATGACCCACTCAGCGAGAGCGTGAAGTTTGGATCGACAGAGAAATGGAGGTTCATTAATGACACGGATGATTCTCACCCCATGCATTTGCACCTGGTGCAGTTTCAGATTCTCGAGAGGCAGGGCTACGATCCAGCCGCTCTGCACGCGGGCGAAATCAAATTAATCGGAAAGCTGCGGAAACCGCCGGCCAACGAAGCCGGGTGGAAGGACACGGCGGTGGTGAATCCAGGAGAAGTGCTAACCATTATTGTGCGCTTCGATGGTTATTCCGGACGATACGTTTTCCACTGCCACATGCTGGAACACGAAGACAACGACATGATGCGGCCGTACGAAGTGATTGCTTGATGCGAATCTCAAGCGGCATCTTTATTTTCCTGCTCAGGGGTTGGCTGTCTGTTTTGTCTTCTTTTCTTTGCTCCGTATTTGAGGCGACCTCAGCAGGTGCATTGTCGCTAGTTTTTTGAATGTCAGTCTCGCTTTTTTCTGTTTGTTCGCCCTCCGGCGCTGAGCTTTTTGGGGGTAGCCGGTGCTTCATCATCGGCGGATTGTGATTTTTTCTCCGAAGTTTGGCTGGACGACGTTCCTTCATCTTTCTCTGCGCCGGAGAGCAGATGATTGATTCGCACCCGTGCCGCACGCCATCTGACACTGCTCGCGTTTCCCGCTTGTTCGAAAAGTCGAAAAGCCCGCCAACCGGGGCGTCTATCAGCGTTTCTGTGTTAGACTCTGCGAGTGTCACCCTTCCCTCCGCCCCGCTTTTGGGGTTGCAGTCGATTGTGATCTTCTCTGGAGGACCAAATGAAGCAACTGGCAATCTCTATCGTTCTTCTGCTCGGCAGCCTCGCTTACGCTGCCGATACGGTGCTCTACTCGTTCCAAGGTGCGCCAGACGGGCAACTGCCCTTGGCTGGCCTGGTCAGTGATTCTGCCGGGAACTTGTACGGCACCACGAAATACGGCGGTAGTGGTCCGTGCACGAGCGTCGATGGCAATGGCTGCGGTGTGATCTTTAAGGTGTCGCACTCAGGTACCGGGACCGTGCTTTACAGTTTTCAGGGTAAGAATGATGGGCGGTATCCCATCGCCGGTTTAGCCATTGATTCGGCGGGGAATTTGTATGGGACCACGCCTGGCACAGTGGACGTTGGTTCATGTCCGCCGGCCTGCGGGAACGTCTTCGAGTTCTCTTCGGCCGGGGTGTTCACGGTTCTACACAGGTTCACCGGCGGGCTTGATGGCACGCTCCCAACGACCGGCTTAACGATAGATTCGTCTGGCCGACTCTATGGAACGACCGCTACGGGACCGGTAACGGCACGGTCTTCCAGTTGTCAAACTCTTCGGGCAAATGGAAACTCACCACGTTGTACGCTTTTATGGGTGGGACCGATGGAGGCGATCCTAGTGGGACTCCCCTGCTGGGTCCTGACGGAAGCTTGTATGGTGGAGCGGCGCTGGGTGGGACTGGGGGCGTGATCTATCGGGTCTATAAGACGAAGACATGGCATGAAAAAGTGATCTATTTCTTCGGGAAACACGGGGGGCCGATAGACAATCTGGCCTTCGACGCCAAGGGCAACATCTACGGCGTCACCGAGAGCGACATTGTTTACCAACTTACGCCGGGAACAGATGGAAAGTGGAGCGAAAAGGTCCTGCACCATATGAACGACACGCGAAGGCACAATGACGGCTACGGTGTGACTGGCGGGGTTGTGATCGATGCTGTGGGAACTGTTTATGGACTTACAAAGAACGGTGGATCCGCTGGGCACGGCATCGTGTATACCATCTCATTTGACGGCACGAAGTGGAACGAAAGTATCTTCTACAGTTTTCAGGGGGGACAAGATGGCGCGTTCCCGATCGGACAAATTATCTTCGCCACGGACGGCAATCTCTACGGATTGACGCAGGGTGGCGGCGGTAGCGGCTGTGGCCACGGAGGCTGCGGAACGGTGTTCGAGATTGCGCCCTAGGAATTGCTGATGCTGCCTCGGCCGGAAGCGGCGTCTGACCGTGAACGTGGTGACAAGTGAGGTATGTTTCGTTACTTTAGTTCCTCTACATAGGCGTGCAGATCATACGTCCATGTGCCCAGCATGCAGCCCGTGTAAGTGACGGTTACCGTAACTGCTGTGCTGGCGGCCGCCCAAAAATCAATCGCATTTTGGGTGAACAGCGATGTGCCTGTATCCGTAGCGGCCGACCACCATCTCCCCTGTTACTCGCAGTTACTCAGTCATCATCAGGATCAGTGGGTGGCCTTTTGTCTGCCAGGAAATGTGCTGCGTTGTACTTCGCAGGGATGGTGTGGAAAACCAGCGGGGCCTGGTTGTAATCGAAACAATCGGAAAGATCGTCGGCCATGGTGTCCGCATATCCTGGCGAAATCGTGGGTAAATTAAAGACGGTTTCAATGTATTTCAGGATGCTACCGAAGTCATGCGTCACCTTCGATATGTAACCGGGTTTCGCGTATGGCGAGACCACAATCAAAGGCACGCGAAAACCATATTCATACGAGTTGATGACTTTGGGCGCGATGTGGTCATACCAGCCTCCCCAATCATCCCAGGTGATGATGATGGCGGTGTTGCTCCAATATTGGCTATTGCCAACGGCATTGACAATGGACGCTACCCAAGAGGGTCCCAGGCCTTCTGCGGCAACTCCCGCGTGGTCGGATTCGGCGCCGTCGGGGATTACCCAACTGACCGATGGCAGTTGACCTGAGGAGATATCGGTCAGCACCTGGGTCTGGTTAATAATCACGTTGCTGACCCACTCGGAACCCACACATGCAGTTCCGTTTGGTGGAGGATTGTTGGGGCCGCAAATATGCTGAATCGCGTTGGGGCCGGTCCACAACAAGCCCGCTGTCGGAGTGTAATAACGCCAACTGATCCCCTTAGCGTCCAGCAGGTCGGTCAGTGTGGGATGGTCATAGCATGGATAAGCGGGACTCTCGGCGCCGGTAGGATCAATCAGAAGAACAAACTCGTTGGGTGGAGCGGCGCACCCTGTATTCTGGCCGGCCAACGGGATGCCGTCCGGATTTTCGGACGCAAACCAATTGCTTTTTGGATCGCCGGGCGCGGTGGGCGCGGAAGTGCCCGAGATAATGAATTGATGGGCAGGGAAGCTCGGCCCTTGGTTGGTTTGGAACATGTGATCGCCGAATGTGTAGGTTTCTGCCAGCGCGAAGTAAGGCTGTACCTCGGCAGGGTTAACGTATCTGAATTGGGCGTTAGGTGGCGGGCAATTAGGGAGGCCCTTGCACAAGACCTGGACCTTGTCAGCACCATCCATTTTCCCACCGTCGTACATGGCCACGAATGAATTGTGGGAGTGATCCAAGTCGTAGCTTTTCGACAGCGTTATCGGGGAAAGCGGGATGGTCAGACCGAGCGAGTTCACGCCGCTTTGGGCTATTTCGGCATTTGCGGCGATCAGCTTTGGGTCGTGAAACAGATTATCCGGAGTGCGATTCTCCTGGAAGACCACGATTACGTGCTGAATCTTCGAAGTAGGGGGCGGTGGTTGAGAGGTCGTGCTGCTTCCTCCCCCGCAGCCATTCAGAACGAGAAAAAATCCTGCTACACCTACAAACAAGCTCCAGACCAGAAGTATCCTAGCTTGAACCATGGCGAACGTCCCCCCCTCAAAGTGTCTCCTGTAATAACCCAGTTGTGGTAAATTCCACTCGTTGGCATGTCATTTCGGTATTCGATGTTTGTCACGAGTAAAGCCTAATCGTCTGCGCAGTGACAGGAGCCTCTCACGATTGTAGCGGAGGCAGGAGCCATCATGGCGCTGTACGGAGGTTCTTGCACGCGGCTCAACACTCACAGAGTGGAAACGACCGACACCGGGTTTGTATCCGATTAGATGTGAACGCGTTTTCCCAGGAGAGGTGCATGGCCCGACCTAAAATGCTGTTGCTTTGGGGGTTGCTGATCTGTACCACTGGACTTCTTGCCGGCGTGAATGGGTGCGGCGGAGGAAGCAGCACGACCTCTCAACCTCCTCCCCCTACGGCGAAGATTCAGCATGTGGTCGTAATTTTTCAGGAGAACCGAACGCCCGACAACGTATTTCAGGATCCGGTGCTGATTCAGAGAGGAGCGGACATCCAGAATTACGGCATAAACTCGCTGGGTCAGAAGATTGTGCTGACCCCAACAACTCTCAAAACCGACTATGATCTGGGCCACGGACACGCCTCATTTTTGCAGATGTATGACAACGGCAAGATGGACGGGGCAGACAAAGTTTCCGTGAAGTGTAACGTGAAGGCACCCCCGACCTGCCCTCCGCCCAATCCCTGGTTTAAGTACATAGACCCGAGCGGAATCTCGCCCTACTTTCAACTCGCTGAAGCCTACACTTTTGGCGATCGCATGTTCCAGACGAATCAGGGACCCAGTTTCCCCGCGCACCAATACATTATTTCCGGAACCTCGGAGCCCAGCGTTGGAAGCAACTTGTTCGTCGCGGAAAATCCGCTTGGGGGTCCGGATCCGTTTCACTTTGCCGGGTGTATCGCGCCTCCAGCGGAAACGGTAGCGTTGATCACTCCCAGCGGTGATGAATCCCAGCGAATCTATCCGTGTTTCGATCACCCCACGCTGACCGACGAACTCAATGCAAGCGCCATCAGTTGGAGATATTATGCGCCCTCGGCTGGCATTATCTGGAACGCTCCGAATGCGATCGAGCACATGTGTGTGCCCAACGCACCGCCTCCAAACGGGACGGCCTGTACCGGTTCCGACTGGACCAATAATGTGGTCCTGTTGAGCACGCAAGTCCTCACCGACATTCAGAATGGACAACTGGCCACTGTGAGCTGGGTCATTCCCAATGGGCAGTCGTCGGATCACCCGGGGGGGAACGAGGGAACTGGACCATCCTGGGTGGCGTCAGTAGTCAACGCCATCGGAAACAGTCAGTACTGGTCGAACACCGCCATCTTCATCACCTGGGATGACTGGGGAGGCTGGTATGACCATGTCGCCCCGCCTATCAAGAATTCTTATGAATATGGTTTCCGAGTGCCGCTGATCGTGGTGTCGCCGTATGCCAAACCGGGTTACATATCGAAGGTGACGCATGACTTCGGTAGCATCCTGAAGTACATTGAGGAGAATTTTGGGGTGGGTTCGCTGGGTTTCGCGGATGCGGACGCCGACGACCTATCCGATTGTTTCGACTACAGCCAGGCGCCGCTGGCTTTTCACACCATCTCTGCGCCCCTGGACGCAAACCATTTCCTGCAGGATAAAACGCCCCCAACCGATCCGGATGATGATTGAGAGTAGCGTGGAAGACCGGCTGTGACACGGAGTGCCCCCAAAAACAGCGCGAACCTTCGGCACCAGGCTGTAGATCGTCGTGAATAAAGTTACGGCTGTGGCTAGCAGAAAACTGTGCCCGGCGGGTCTCCGCCTCAGACATAGCTTCGCTTGCTCGAAATTACTCGCCCAAGACAACTCGGTCTTCCAGCGAGGGACACCGCGACTGCGACGACTTACAACACTGCGCATCAGTCACCTCCATAGATTTTGCGGATCGACTCAATTGCTAAGTTGATGGGTTGTAGAGGGCGGCATGGGGATAGTGCGCCAACCGAACAGAGCTGATAAGCCATCCGAGGCAATAGAGTCCTCCCTCGAAGAACTGCAATTCCCAGGAGCATTATGAGGGCTTTATCTCCTTCGTCAAGCGCGACGCCTGATTCCTTGAGAGTGGAGCGCGTCGATCATGTAGCTGCTCACTGTGCGGGAACTGTGAATATGAATGCCGCGCCCTGATATGAATTATTACCAACCGTGGTCCATGGGGATCCGACGATGACTCGGTTCTTGCCGACAGCCACAACGCTATTCTGTTGGCCACCTTTGGGGCGTAGCACAATACCATCACTTGAGTTTTTCCACCCGCCGCTTGGCGTCAAATACGCGACGGAGTCCCCAGTAAACCTAACTGGGTGTCCATATCGAACACAGTCGTCACCCACAGCAATCATTTCAGGCCCAATTGCGACCGAGACGCCTAAGCACCTGGAGTCGTTCGCCTCCGTCAGCGTTGTGTTCGGTTTGTCGGTACTAACCCAGCCGCCTAGCGGCTCGACATAGATGTAGGCCGCACCGCTGGGAGGTGCGTATAAAGCTCCAATCACAACTGTTTTACCCGATACCGCCACCGATACACCGAAAAACTCCTTGGTCCCCGAATGGCTCAACTGAGCCGTCTCGGTCATGGTTTTCCAGCCACCCACAGGCTCCTGAAATACATAGGCTATCCCTTCGAGTGTGTTAGCTCCATCAGCGCCCACTACAACTCTAGGTCCAAAAACCCCAACCGACTCGCCGAACGCATCTCCGTCTTGCCCATTGGAAGCCAAGAGCCGCGCCGTCTCGGTCCCGCTAACCCAGCCACCTGTGGGCTCGACGTAGACATAGGCTTCACCGGGACCGTCGTCGAAGTCCTGAAATTGAGGCGCTCCTGCGACGATGGCGCCATTGGTAACTGACACCGAAACACCAAGCTGATCATGATCCGTCTTTCCACCATCCGAGGCGATCAACTTGGCTGTTTCCGTAATATTCCCCGTCCAGCCCAGCGCAGGTTCGACGAAGACATAGACCGCGCCTTGCTTCGGATGATTCCCGATCGTTTCGTTCGGCGCGCCTGCCACCACTAACCGTCCGTTTTCGCCGACCGCTACTGCAAACAACCCTGCGCCATTCGAAGCGCTGAGCCTTCGCCACCTCGGTCACCGTCCCCTTCGACAGCCGCGAGTACAGATACACCGAACCGGGGTTTTCCGCCGCGGCCACCGCGACGATATCTCCGCCTACGGCCACAGAGGCCCCAAAGCCCGTGTCGGCTTGCCCGTCCGAAGCCAGCAGCTCCGCATCCAGTCGCTTCTGAGCGAGCGGCTTCCGAATCTGCGCTTGTACGAAACCGCAAATACTTAATGCGACCGTTAGAACCCAAAGATGGTATTTCATGGAGAAACCTCGCTTTCAAATCGCTCAAGACGTGCAGACCAGGCGCCGACGACATCGTGGGAGACGACACCAACAAACCGAAACCCACTCAGTATAACGCGCAAGCCAGTAGCTCCGCACCTTCTTCGCTACGCTCTTGGCTTCGACAATAGCGGCGGACAGGAATGTCCGCACTACACCAGGAGGCGGACAAGAGTGTCCGCACTACACGGGGTTACTGCGCGGCAGGTAAAGTGTTCGCCGCACGCGCTTACCTCAAACTCAGTCCTGGTCCATGTCGTCGTCAGGATCGATTGGTGGCCGAGTGCGATGGAGGAAGTAACTGGCATCATATTTCGCGGGAATCCTCTGAAATTGGCGGGGCGTCTTCAGGGTGAAGAAGAAGTGGAAATCATTGGCGTAAGCGTCCGCGTAAGTTCCAGGGCCAATCGGACCCAGGGGGGCGCCGGGCGGGCCGAAGACGGTCTCGATGAAGCGCAGGATACTGCCGAAGTCGTGGTTGGCATTGTCCACATAGCCCGCGGGTGTGTACGCCGAGACCACGAGCAGGGGCACGCGGAAACCGTATACGTAGCTCTTGCCCCAGCCCTTGCGGTTTCCGATCTTGAAGGGCGGGACGTGATCGTACCAACCGCCCCAGTCGTCCCAGGTAATGAAAATGGCGGTATTTTGCCAATAACCGCAGGGGCTGAGGCCAATCGCGTTCACAATGGTCGCGATCCACGACGGCCCTGTGCCTTTGTTACTCCCCGCATGGTCCGAGTCGCCTCCGTCGGGCATCACCCAACTGACGGCTGGAAGGTTACAGTTCCGGGCGTCGGTCAAGATTGTCGTCTGCGGGATGATCACATGCTGGACCCAGTCAGTCCCGGTACACACGAGTTGTCCGTTTTCGGTTTCGGGTACACAGATGTGTTGGATCGAGTTCGGGGCGGTCCAGATGGAACCGGGGGAAAGGGTGTAGTAGCGCCAGTCAATGGGGCCCGTCTGGGCGTTCTCCAGCAGATCGCTCAGGGTTGGATGTTCGAAACAGGGGTACACCGCCGTATCTTCATTGCCCTCGGTATCGATCAGCAACACGGTTTGCCCGGCCGCCGCAAGACAGCCGGTGGGCTCGCCCGGTAACTTGGTGGGATTCTCCGCGGCAAACAAATCGCTGTAGGTACTGGGGGCGGAGGTTCCGGAGAAGATGAATTGGTGCGCCGGATAACTCCCTCCCTGGTTTGTCTGGAACATCCGGTTTGCCCAGCCGTACTGGGATGCGAGGTCGAAGTATGGCTGGATCGCCCCGGTAGAATTGTCCACGTATTTGAACTGGGGATTCGGGGGCAGTTGACACCCGGGATTAACCGCCACGCCCACTTTGTCGGCTCCGTCCATTTTCCCGCCGTCATACTCTTTCAGAAAATGCACGTGGCCATGATATAGGTCGTAACAGCTGGCGAGCGCCACCGGGCCCAAGGGGATCCACTGGCCCTTCGAATTTAATCCACGGGTGGCGAGGTCGACCCCGGGCTCGAAGCTGGGGTTACTTCCGAAAAGGTTATCGGGCGAGCGGTTCTCCTGAAAAATGACCACCACGTGTTGAAACTGTCCGCTTTGAGCATAGGCGAGCGCAGAGCCTAGCAGCGCGAGGGACAAAACTGTGCGAAGGAGTTGCGTGGGACGGAAATGTACAGCGTTCGATAGCACAGCCATGGCGCCTTACCTCTTCACCCTCCCCACCGTTCCGTGGATGTCTGAATCCCACCGCGCCAAGGGAGCCCACTCCTGAGCTAGCAGGCCAGTCAGGGTCGGAGCAGCGCGGCTTCTATGGCGGGAGTGTAACATTTTTTTTTGGGAAAAAGCTAGGAATATATGAAAGAGGCTTCGAGTTTCCCGCCGCCAGTTCGCCGTTCTCGCCCCTACTGGTTGGCGGCGAGTCAGGAGCCCGACATCAGCAACACTGGGCTATTGCTTATCACGATTTTGGTTCCCGGCGTTATCGTCGTGATATTGCCGTTAATGTCCTGCTCCCGCGTAAATCCCTCCGGAACAATATAAGTCCAGGTTTGATCGACCATGTCATACCATACGAACTGGCCGGTCTGGTACTGACCTGTACTGGTGTGGTCGCACGTCCAGATTTTTCCTTGCCTGGTGGCAAGGTGTACGCACGGGCCCTGAAAAGTTATGCCTCCAAGCCATTGGTATACGCGTTCCCAGACGGCTGCGGTGGGGCAGAAGTATCCGAACGACGCCGGAATGTAACAAGAATAGGCCGTGGTCGGCGCCCAGAAATCTACCAGCCTGGCTGGGTTTCCATCTCCGTTGTTAAGTCGATAAGTGTCGTACTGGAACAGATTGAAATCGCCGATTCCAGTCGAGCTCA
The DNA here is from genome assembly GCA_963696635.1 of uncultured Acidobacteriota bacterium. GTDB lineage: Bacteria > Acidobacteriota > Terriglobia > Terriglobales > Acidobacteriaceae > JABDBE01. The sequence goes on along the minus strand of CAVOKX010000006.1, from coordinate 1,621,424 downwards.
GCGACAACAGATATCGCGCAAACCAATTCACCCCGTGGGTCCAGGAGTCCGGAGCAAACGCGATCCATCCCCCTTCGCTGCAAAATATCGTTTTCCCCTTAGCGGCCGGAACCGAATCGGTCGACAGCCGCAACCTGGCCAGCACCGGGATGATGCCTTCGGGCGACTTAATAGGGTACCGATAGCAATGATAATCAATAATATCGGCCATTTCTGCGGGAGTCTGTGCCTGAGCGATGTTCGCCTTCGTAGTCAGATAATCGATGTTCTCGGGCAGGTTGTACCACACCATGGCATGAGTCAACATCGTCGTCGATGGATTGATTTGTTTCACCACCGCTTTCGCGTCCTGCATCATTCTGGCGAGGCTGAGCGTAGCTTCCACACCACTGGCCGGGATGCACGATAAACTCGTTTCCGCTTTCCCAATAATTTATCTCTGCATAGCCGTTGGGGTTTTGCAGGTGATTATTGTGAACGTGAGTCGCCAGTGCGGTAATGAAGTTTATCCAAGTGGCGTCCGTCCCCGAACCGTCACCATTCATGTCTTTGGGTGGATAGCAACCCCGCGTCCCCACGTTTACAACGCACGTACAGTCTCTGGTCCCGTCGTCGTCTGGGTTGTAACCAAAGCTATTGGCGATAAAAGCCGGAACCCCGAAGGGCGTGTACATAACCTTTAAGTTCGCCTGGGCGGCATCCTGCATCTCTTTATCGATCTTGCTAAAGTCGTACGTGTTGGGGCCTTGCTGGATGTCCATCCACTTGGCGCCAATGCCTGAATTCAGAGTTCTCCATAGATCCGCACTTACTTGCAGAGGCCAGGACGACTCATGGTTGACGTGTATGCCTAGTAGCAGCGGCTTGGTTTGCACAGTCGGCGTCTGGCTGAAGACAGTTCTATCGAAGAACAGCAGGCTGATCAACAGACCTATCGCGACGCAAATAAAATAGTGGCGCATTTCCACTCCTTGACTTCCGAGGCCTTGGCGTGCTGTGGGTTCGCCGGTTAGGCAGGCTTTCCAACGATATGCCCAGGAGCATCCCAGCATCAGCATCGTCCGGAGGTCTGAAGCGCCGACTGCGGAATGAAGTCATCTTGCAGCTAGACCATTCCGAGATTTACGGTCGATTGGCTGACCAGTTCACGGACTGCGGGAGGGATTGTACTCCAGTTTTGAGTGATTATGCATGGGAATTCTGCCCGCGATTGACGCACGCGTTAGTGAGTGGAGCGGGATACGACGGAAAGATTGTTGCAGAGAATCTCCCGCAGGGCGGCGGAGGGCAGTCTCCGCCGCGCCCACGGGGTGGTTGGGCAAAGTATCAGACTCTCGATTTCGCGAATCTGGATGCTTCAGGGCTCAAATTCGAACGCAACACCTTCTCCGTGGTCGCCGCCTGCCTGGGTAGTGCCGTAGAGATTGCCGGATGCGTTCACGATCAGGTTACTGCTTGGTTTGACGCCGTCGGTGCCGCGTCCGAAGACGTGGAGAACGTTGAAGGCCCATGCTCCGTTAGAGGCCGGGGTCAGCTTAAAGAGCGTACCGCAACCGCTCGGGCATGAACCGAGGCTTGCGCCCAACATGGTGGTACCGTAGAGGTTGCCAGCGTGGTCGAAAACCAAGCTGGAAACGGGACCCGCCGCGGGCGCGTTGGCGAAGCGGTGGAGCACATTCTCGCGCCAGACACCGTTTGATAGGCTTAATTCAAATACTACGCCGTATCCCTTGGGACCGCCCTGGAAGGTTGTTCCGTAGAGAGTGTTGGCCGCGTCCATGAGCACTCCGCCCCTAGGCGAAGCCCCGTCGTTCCCTGTGAACGCGTGCAGCACGCTCTCGGTCCAGCTATTGAATGCGGGCGCAAGCTTGAAGATTGTGCCTTTCCCCGAAGGACCGCCGGCGGAGGTTGTGCCATACAGATTGCCTGATTTATCAAAGGTTAGGCCGGCGTAGGGAGCAGCTCCGTCATTGTCTCCTGTAAATGCATGGAGCACGCTGTGGTTCCATCCGCTGCCACCGTTTGTCAGCTTGAATACGGTTCCACAGCCTGAGGTGCAATTCGTGTCGGAACCTCCCAGCAAGGTCGTGCCATAAAGGTGGTTGGCTGCGTCGAAGATCAAGCCTGCATGTGGTTCGCTCCCATCGCTGCCACCAGTGAAGGTGTACAGCACGCTCTGCTTCCAACCGCCGTAACCAGGAGACAGTTCGAAGACGGTGCCGCAGCCCAGGTTGCAGCTTCCGCCGCCACCGAGAGTGGTCGTGCCATAGAGACGACCAGCGGCATCGAGGATCACGTTGGCCGTCGGTTGTCCGCCGTCCGCGCCGCCGGTAAAGCTGTAGAGCGGGGTTTCCGTCCAACCACCTGAAGTGGGCGTCAACTCGAACACCGCCCCCTGGTTATAAGCACCGCCCAATTGGGTCGTGCCATAGAGATTCCCGGCCTTATCGAAGGTCAAAGCGGAATAAGGATGGTTTGGGTCTGCGGCGCCGGAGAAGCTGAACAATACTTTCTCTTTGCTTTTTCCCCCGCGGGTACAGCCAACCGTCAAGGATCCCTGGGTGTCATGGTTTCCTTGTTGCCAGTCGCTCCAGTTCTGCGGAACATAGTGATCCGTGCTGTTGGCATCTGAAAACCAGTTAGAAGAGGAATCCGCGAGGTGGTAGTGGTTGGACTGGTACTGATTGCCACGTGAGTTGAGGGTTCCGCCCGGCCCCCAGACCTTTCCAATCGAGGTGTCGCCGGAACAGGCGTAAATGGTGTTGCTCACAACCTGGTTGTATTTAAGCGCGTTGCTGGTGTCGTTGTCGCCGTGCGCCTGCAAGCACTGGTTGAAATTCATGTGGGAATGGTTTTGCTGAAAGGTGAGATGGAACGCGTAGCCGGCATAGTTATCATAGAGGAGATTAGAACTGAACGTGGCATAGTTCGAGTCGCTGACATCCACCCCCCCGCCGCTGATATCAGGGTTCTTTATTGAGAAGCCGTTGTTGTAGATGGTGTTGTTGTTGAACTGGATCTGACAGCTGATTTCGTGGTAATAGCCGTAGCGCTCGTTGCCGTTGAAGATGGAATTGGTGATCTGGAGATATTGCGAGCCGCTGTCGGACCATAATCCGTCGCCGATGTTGTCATGGCTCCATAGCTTGTCGACGGTCACAGCGGGCTTGGACGGAGTGCCGATGTCGTCATAGATGTGAAAGGCACCGGCGTCGTTATAGCCATCGCACTGACCGCTCCCGGTTTGGCCGGAAGTGGCGCGGAAATTGGCGATGTTGTTCCAGGACATTTCACTGTTGGTGATGACTACATTAGAGGTGAAAGCAGCATGGAGAGCGGCGCGGCCGATGTTGGTGAACAGAGTGTCGTCGACCGTCGCAGGGCCGCCGGCAACTCCAGCAACGTTATAGGCACCGACATTGTGGATAAGCCGAATCGTCATGTCCTGAAGGGTCCAGGAGGGTCCGCCCCACAGCCCGTAATTCATGGCTTTTTCCAGGAACAAGTTTTGCAAGGTGACATGGGTCTGACCCGGGCCGAGAATCAGAGCATCACTGCTACCACTAAAGCCCACCGAGAGATCGAGGGTGGCGGTGTTGGGATCCTGATCGTTGGGCAAACTCAGATAAATGCGCTGGTTGGGGTAGTCGAAGAAGAAGCGGCCGGCTTCCCCGGCGGTGATTGCTTGTCCGGCGGTCGTGACAGGCTGAGTGGGATCTACTTCGGTCGCGCTCAACACGCGCATGATGCGTTGATCGTTGGCAGCATTGGTGCGGAAGAACAAATCGTCCTGGTAAGTCGTGACCCAGTAACAAACGTTGGCGCCCCCTTTAAAGAACTGGTCTTGCTGATGGGGTTGGGTAGCGGCGTAAGGGCCGTCATAGTAATAGACCCCTTGGGTGGAAGTGGGATGCCAGGGGCTGAGCACCACGGCCCCGCTGATACGAGAGTTGGGGGTGGTGCCGATGAGCGACTGTCCGGAGCGGACGTGGATAGGAGACGAGATGCGATGCTCGCCCTCGATGCAAAAGGTTTGATTTTGCTTGCCGTTGTTAATGATGCCGACAATATCGTCGGTGGGGGAAATGACGGTGCCTTGGCAGGGAACATTGGACTTGCCCGCACCCGTGGCGAAGGCAGCCGGGAAAATGAAGCAAAGGAAAATGAGGACGGCAAGACATTCTCTGCTGCCCAGGCTGGAAGATTGGAGTTGACGATTACGCGCTGCAAAGTCGGGGGCCATCGCAATACCTCGAACGAAGAGTTGTGAACGATTTCTAATCCGTCAAGGCCAATGTAAGTCCGAGGTAACGGCGAGGGTAGGTAACCGAAGACTATTCACGAATTTCGGTAACTACTTAGTCCTTTAGTTCTTTTCCGGATTAACTTGCCGCGCGACCACAATAAACGCTAGAATCTCGCAGCACGGAACCTTTCACCGGAACGATTGTTTGGAATAGTTTCACTCAGAGCGAAAATTAAGGAAGCAAGTTACCGGTCCACGTTTAGAACATGGGCATGGCTCCTGCCGGGAGAAGAACCCCATGTCATTGTTTAATCAATAGTTTAGATCACCCTGCGTGAGAACACGACCTCGTTGCACAACTATTGCAGGCAACCAGTGTTTTAGTTTGAGGTGCCGGAATCCAGAACGGATTAGGAACGAGACCGAAAGAAGAAAGAAGAAGGAGACATACGATACAGTATGATGAACTACACCGGAAAAAAGGAGAGACGATCCATTATGGCTAACTACACGAAAATGACGCTATTGGGCGCTGCCCTGGCCGCGTTTCTAATACCTGCGGTTGCGCAAACCTCTAACAGCACTCCGAACGCCGCGACCGCCGCTCCGTCTGCCGCTACCGTTCCTGCTAGCGCCAACGCTCCTGCTGGCGCGACTGCTCCAGCGGGCACATCTAACAGCGGCCCTGAGTCTGCTCAGCGGATTAACCAGCGCAAAGAAAATCAACAGGACCGCATCTCTGGCGGCGTAGCTCACGACGAACTCACGCCGGGTGAAACTCAGAGCCTGGAAAAGCAGGAATCTGGGATCAACAAAGAAGAGCAGACGATGAGGTCGGAGGATAACGGCCATCTGACCACAGCAGACCGGCAGGCCATCCAGCAGCAGCAGAACCAACTGAGCAAGCAGATTTACAAGGACAAGCACAATGCGGCGGCGCCAAACAGCGATCCGACGACGAAAGTTGGCCGACGCGCGGAACACGAGCAAGACCGCATAGCTGGCGGCATCAAGAGCGGCGAGTTAACTCCAGCCGAAACCGCCAATCTGGAGAAACGGGAATCTAACATTAACAAGGAGGTGCAATCCGATCGGGCTGCCAATGGCGGCCATCTGACCCAGCAAGAGAAGGCTAAGATTAATCGTCAGCAAAACAAGGTAGGTCACCAGATTTACAAGGACAAGCACAACGGCCGGAAGTACTAACTGCAACTTACAGGCAAAAGCAAAGCGCCCTGGCACAGGGGCGCTTTGGCTTACTCCGCGGAAGCCTTCTCAACTTGACTCCCGGTTTTGTATGACGCTATCTATTCACCGGTACCGGTGAGCTTGACCTTCTGCGGGCTCTTAGGCGCATTGTCAGTCACAGTGATAAGTCCGTTTCGCACGCCTTTTTTCGTGGGTGTGAAGGTGACGGTGATCGTGCAGCTGACGCTAGGAGCCAGCGTGTTGGATGCAATGGGACAGTTGTTGGTTTGTGCGAAGTCTCCGCTCGGAACGATGCTGGCAATCGAAAGATCGTCGGAGCCAGTATTTTGTAATGTGACTGCCTGCGGCGGGCTGGTCTGACCAACCGTAACGCTACCGAAGTTGAGGGAGGTGGGGTTTAGGGTCACCACCGGCACCATGTGGGCAACTTCCCGAATACGGTTGTTACCATTATCAGCGATAAACAGGTCTTCGTTGCTATCTATGACCAGTCCTGAGTTGTCGACGCGGGCCTTAGTTGCCAAGCCGCCATCGCCCTTAAAACCATACCACCACCATTGCGAATCATTGCCGGCCACGGTAACGATGATGCTGGACGCGGCGTCGATACGCTGCACCAGGGAATCGTTACCTCCTCCGACAAACAGATTGCCTCGGGTATCAAGCGCGACCTCCGTGGCATTCCAGCGGTTGGCGTTGATGGCCAGTCCACCATCTTCTTTCTGGAAAAACTGGACCTTACCGGTATAGGCATAGGTGATGATATCGCCGACGTGATACTTCTGGGTTGAGTCCCCGCAGCCGCCGACAACCCCGAGCACACAGCGGATCACATTGTTGCCAGAGTCCGCGATATAGATGTTCTCCGAGCCATCTACAGTAACTCCGACCGGGCTACAAAGCGTCGCCGCTGTTGCCAGTCCGCCATCGCCGGTGTAGTTGCAGGTCCCGGTTCCGGCAATCGTCTTGATAATTCCGCCGCTAACTTCGCGCACTCTATTAGTAGGAGGATCGGCAATGAAAATGTTTCCGCTGGAGTCCGCGGCGACTGTGGTGGGATTGGTCAACATTGCGCCTTTTGCCGCGCCTCCATCGCCGCATTGCCCGGTTGACGGTGTACACGGTTGGCCGCTACCGGCGAACAGGCTAATGGTTCCGCTGGAAACTTCGCGAATCCTTCGGTTAAGGGAGTCCGCGATGAAAATATTGCCGGAAGGGTCAAGCGCAACTCCTTCGGGCGCATTCAAAGTAGCAGAAACAGCGGGTCCGTTGTCGCCGGAGTAATCAGCCTCGCCGTGCCCTGCAACAGTTGAAATAATGCCGCCGGAAACCATGCGAATGCGATTATTGGCGGTATCAGCGATATAGTAGTTGCCGCCTGAATCCAAAGCGACCGCGAACGGGTTTGCGAGTTGCGCGGATTGGGCGGCACTCCCATCGCCGCCATCGCCGCCGCCCAGGATCGTATTAATGACGTTCGAACTCACTTTCCGAACGCGCTGGTTGCCTGTGTCCGAGATATAGACGCCCGAGCTATCGACGAACACACCGTTCGGAGCGGCCAGCAGCGCGCCGGTTGGGGGACCGCCGTCGCCCGCGAAGCCGTGATTATTCGTGCCCACAGTGCCAGCAAAGGTACTGATGACCCCAGAGGAGACGAGGCGAATACGGTTGTCCCGGGAGTCAGCGATGAAAACATTTTCGGAAGAATCTACCGCGAGGCCTCGTGGAGGGCCCATAGTGGCTGCTAGAGCGGACGCAGCATCTCCGCACGCCGCCCAAATTGGTGAGCACTGGTTTCCGTTTCCTGCAAACGCACTGATCTTATGGGTTGTGGGATTCACCACCCGGACCCGGTTATCTCCAGTATCGGCAATGTAGACATTGCCCTTTGCATCGACGGCGATTCCGATCGGACCGGCGCCAAGGCTGGCGTTCACGGCGCGACCGCCATCGCCACATGGATTCGTGGGCGTGGTACAGACGGGGATATTCCAATTGCCTACAAAAGGCACAATGTTTCCGGTGGCAGCTTGTACCATGCGTATTCGATTGTCGCCGGTATCGGCGATGTAGATATTACCCGCAGCGTCGATGGCGACGCCCTGAGGACTGTTCAGTTTTGCCGCGGTGGCCAGCCTACCGTCTCCGCACTTCGCCTGATAACAGGGTTCACTCACCCCGGCGACGGTCCGCAAAATGCCGCTCGTATCTACCATACGAATGGCGTTATTGAGGGAATCGGCGATGTAAATGTTGCCATGGCTGTCTATGGCCAGAGCGTAAGGATTCCACAGGGATCTTTGGCTTGCCGGGCCGGGTGTACCAAAATACGCGATGACGCCCGTGCCGGCAAACTGCGACACGGATCCGCCGGCACTCTTTTCAAACACGCGCTGTGAAAAGGGTGCAGCGACGTAGAGGTTTCCACCGGCATCAGTGATTGCGCCCGTGGGCCCGGGAATGTCCGCCAGCAGTGGATTGCTGTTGACCGTGCCTCCACCCGCCACAGTATTGATTTTGTTCTGGCCGAGCGCGGTCAGAGCCAGCGCCAAGGAGCAAAACAGCACGCCCGCTAACAGCCTGCGGAACTGTGAACGAGATTGGCTCTCGCCCGACGAATTGGTAGCACATAGACAGCAGACGGACTGCGAAATCGAGAGAATGTTCATTGGGTGAACTCCGAAGGACTCATGCAAAGCGGGAAAAGCCAAGTACCCCAGTTAAGATCCTGGTAACAGATATTGAATCAATGCTGCAAGTCTGTCAAGTAAAGATTTGTGGCCGAGCCAAATCTTTGAGCGATCCGCGCGGGTGGTGCACGCCCGTATTGGCTTGCGAGTCGCAAGCCCTGGAGCTGGCATGCTCGGTTGTCCACGTCAAACTCAAATCGTTCTCAAGCTGATGACGTGAAAGGAATCGCCGTTCATATATCCGCTCATCGAGACCCGATGGCCCTCGTATCCTTTCACCGTGTCCGGATTCTCGATTGGGGTGCCATTTCGCGTCACCTCGTCGACGATCACAACCTTGCCCTTCCTGGCGAGACACAATTGAACTGAGTCGGGAGTTTGTGCGCCAGCTTTAGCTGGGTCGGGGGGAGGAGGAGGAATCGAGCAACTGACCGTCCCGTAAAGTGTAGACTCCGGCGTCGGTTTCGGAGGTTTCTTGTCCCCCGCCCCGGCCATCGTCGTCAGAGCCATCAATAATGGCAACGAGAAAACCGCAGACACCAATGGCACCTTCCGCATAACCAATACCCCATCGCCGGCAGGCAGCCGCGCGCATCCAATCATAACTCATCATGATCAGAATCGCCGAAAATCATGACCGGTGAAGAGCGTTGGGTCCGGCGACTGCGGACTTAAGTGAATCGGGTCTGCGGCGGCTGGAAACTTGGCAGAGACTCGCCGTAGTGTCTGTCCTGACTTGAGAATGTTCAACCTTGGGGGTGGCGTCGGCATCAAAAGTTTTCCATTTTTCTTCGCCTAACCCTGAGGCTCCAACTGAGTCCTGGCAGTCAGTAGCTAGCGGGGCCAGTTTAGAGACTTTAGTTATCAGGGCTTTCTACCTCTTGAAAGAACTTGCAAGGTCGATTAGCCTTGCGTCACTTTGGCCCTTGAGTGCCCAAAGCGCGTGAATTGGGGTCAGCGCAGGTTAGTAAGGTTCTCCTCCCCAAAATGAGAGTCCCCCGACAGAGGCAGCGATAGGGCTACAGGTGAGGAAGTGTCAGGGTCACGAGATTGTGACTCAGAGGGCGAAGCTGCGATTCGAACAAACTGTCGATCGTCCCAAGGTTTAACATAGTGACGCGACTCCGATGGTAGCAGTGCGAAAATGAGCGAACCAATCGTGATAGTTACTCGCGGGGTCACTCTGCGCGGTCTTCGGGCCGAAACGGAGATCCAGGCGATCAGCAAGGCTCTGGAGCAGACGGGATGGAACCGGAAGCGTGCCGCGGAATTGTTGAGCATCAGCTACCGAGGGCTGTTGTACAAAATCCGTCACCACAATATCGCGCCGCCCAAGTGCTCCGAAGCGACTCCAATTGCAAGATAAAATACTGGCCACGAACTCCGGGCACCGACAAAATCCGAGCGTCGTAGTATTCATTGACGGACATCTCGGTCACATTGGAGCGCGCCTGCAAGTTCGGCTTTGGCGGAGAAGCTTGTTATGAAAAAGATTTCGTTGCTGACGATTAGCATCGTGTCGGTTTTGGTGGTCGCGCAGGCAACTTGCGCCGCGCAATCGACAGCGCCGAGTGCGGCCTCAGTTGCGGCTGCAGCCGCTGGCAGCCTGCCGTCCACGACCCCGACGGGTACCGCTTCCGCATCGGCTGCAAATCAAACAGCCTCACTGCCTGCAGGCGGGAGTGCGCCGCAATTCGCAACGCGGGACCCGCGCTATAAGATCGCAGCCAGCGATACCTTTGATCTCACATTCCCGTTGAGCCCGGAATACAATCAGTTGGGCGTGACAGTAGAGCCCGACGGCTTCGTTACGCTGTTTGCAGTCGGAGACATCAAGGTTGCGGGACTGTCAATTCCAGAGCTGACCGCGTCAGTGCGAAGCGCATACGGCAAGATTCTGCATGATCCTATCGTCTCCATCGTGCTGAAGGACTTCAACAAGCCGTACTTCATCGCTGACGGCCAAGTTGGTCATCCTGGCAAGTATGATCTGCGCGCCGAGACGACTCTGACTCAGGCCATTGCCATCGCGGGGGGATTCACGGAAGATGCGAAGCACTCGCAGGTAGTGCTATTTCGGCGGGTGTCGGACGAATGGGTTTCGACGCAGGTCATCGATGTGAAGAAGATGGAAGGGAAGGACAAAACCCTGAAAGAGGATCCGTATCTGCATCCCGGGGACACGGTGTTCGTGCCCAAAAACCGCATCTCAAAGATCAAACCGTTCCTGCCTGCGTACAATACGGGCTCTTATGCTCAGATCCCCTAACCGAAGAGTCGCGAACTTTTTCGGCGGCGGTGCGAGAGCATATGCAAGTTCCGTCGCATGGGTCGAAATTATGAAGAAAAAGATCTCGTTGCTGACGATTAGCATCGTGTCGGTTTTGGTGGTCGCGCAGGCAACTTGCGCCGCGCAATCGACAGCGCTGAGTGCGGCCTCAGTTGCGGCTGCAGCCGCTGGCAGCCTGCCGTCCACGACCCCGACGGGTACCGCTTCCGCATCGGCTGCAAATCAAACAGCCTCACTGCCTGCAGGCGGGAGTGCGCCGCAATTCGCAACGCGGGACCCGCGCTATAAGATCGCAGCCAGCGATACCTTTGATCTCACATTCCCGTTGAGCCCGGAATACAATCAGTTGGGCGTGACAGTAGAGCCCGACGGCTTCGTTACGCTGTTTGCAGTCGGAGACATCAAGGTTGCGGGACTGTCAATTCCAGAGCTGACCGCGTCAGTGCGAAGCGCATACGGCAAGATTCTGCATGATCCTATCGTCTCCATCGTGCTGAAGGACTTCAACAAGCCGTACTTCATCGCTGACGGCCAAGTTGGTCATCCTGGCAAGTATGATCTGCGCGCCGAGACGACTCTGACTCAGGCCATTGCCATCGCGGGGGGATTCACGGAAGATGCGAAGCACTCGCAGGTAGTGCTATTTCGGCGGGTGTCGGACGAATGGGTTTCGACGCAGGTCATCGATGTGAAGAAGATGGAAGGGAAGGACAAAACCCTGAAAGAGGATCCGTATCTGCATCCCGGGGACACGGTGTTCGTGCCCAAAAACCGCATCTCAAAGATCAAACCGTTCCTGCCTGCGTACAATACGGGAACCTACATTCCAATCCATTAACTGAATCAATAAGTGTTGAATATATGAGGGCTGATTTATGAACAACCCCGACTTGGCACGAAGTGCCGACAAACCAATGTCAAAGGTGTCAGTGCGAGACCTTCTTGTGATCGTTTTCCGTCGCAAGAAGATCGCAGCGATTTGTTTCTTTGGAGTTTTGGCCGGAGCACTGTTGTTCGTGCTGTTCGTACCACCGTTTTACTCTGTGCCAGTGAAATTTCTGGTGCAGCGTTCACGCGTGGACGCTGAGATCAGTTCTCTTCAGACTACTCCCATTGCGATTAGTAATGAGTTGACGGAGGAAGATCTAAACTCGGAGATTGGGTTGCTGCAGGATGACAACGACGTGCTGCGCAAAGTCGTTGTAACCTGTGGGCTCGACCACCGCAAACTATTGTCGGAATACCTGGGCATCAAGGCGACTCCGGAGAAGCGAATTGAAAAGGCGATTAAACGCCTAAGTTCGAATCTCACTATTGAAGTCGAGAAAAAGAGCAACCTCATCAACGTCACCTACACCTCGACTGACCCGAAGTTGGCGGCACGAGTCATGACTGCTCTCTCCGACGCCTATATTCAAAAGCACATGGAAGTGCATTCTCCGCCGGGACAGGTGCAGTTCTTCGCGGAGCAAACTGACCGCTATGACAAACAGTTAGCTGACGCCTCAGCGAAGCTCAAGGAACTGTCGAAAGAACAGGATGGAGTTGCTCCCACCGCAGCCTTACAGTTCTATCTGCAGAAGCTGGCCGAATTCCACATGGATCTGCAAACCACTCGTTCACTCCGGGCCGCCGCCGAGGAGAAGATCAAAGTGTTGGAGAAGGAAGCTGGCTACACTCCGGAGCGGCTGACCACGGAGATGAGAGAAGAGGATGATGCGCAAGTTCTGCAAGGGCTCAAAAATACCTTGATGACGGTCGAGAACAAGCGCACCGAATTGTTGACCAAGTATCAGCCAGACTACCCGCTGGTAGTTGAAGCTGACAAAGAGATCGCGGATACCAAAGCAGCAATCGCGGCGGAGGAAGCTAAACCCGTAAAGACGCAAAGCACCGATCGCAACCCTACATACACCCTGGTGGACGGGGAGTTGGCCAAAGCAAAAGCTGATTACGCCAGTCTGAAGGCACAGGAAGCGTCCATGCAGGCCATTCTCACCAAATACGAAGACCAGACCCGTAATTTGGCGCAGAAGGGACTTATCGAGCAGGATTTGCAGCGTGCTTACAAAGCAGACGAACAAAACTACCTTTTGTATCTGAGTAAGCGGGAACAAGCTCGTACCACGGAAGCCTTGAATAGCACTCGCATTGTGAACGTCTCTCAGGTAGAAGCTCCGTTCGTACCAGTGTTGCCGATTGATCCTCCTCTCCTGGTGATGTTGATCGGAACTCTTGTCGCGGGCATGGTCGCTGGCGGTGGAGTGTACATTCAGGAGCATCTGGATCCTTCTTTCAGAACCCCGGCAGAAGTATCTGCCGAACTCGATGTTCCACTGCTGGCTGCAGTGCCTCAGAAATTCGAAGAATTTCAGCGCACTGGGACGTACGGAGATGGCAATGGGCATGGGCGCGATCGTGATCGTGAGCTCGCCCATGCTATTCCGATGGATCGTCCGGGAAACGACTGAACGCTCCGCGCCTTGCGGGCCACGTAGGGGTGTATGGCCCGGAGCAAACTCCAGGCCAGGAGCGGGGATTCAACGTAGAAGCTTTCATCTTTAAAACCAACCATCTCCTCCGAAAGGGATATCTGAGGGCCGATCATGAGCAAGAATTTTGAACTGTTGTATCAGGCAGGTAAAGCGGCGGGGATGCTGCGTGCAGAGGTGGAACCAGCGGAACCGACCGCTTTGCCAGAGGTGTCGACTTCTGTCCCTGCCTTGAAGATTGATGGGATGGCGAGAGATGAGGTAAGCAAGCTAGTGCACCGGCTGTTTTTTCTGCCGGGTGCGGACGCACCCCGGCATGTTGTGTTTACTGGCACTGAACAGGGACACGGTTGCACGTGGATGTGTGCCCATGTGGGCGAGGTTCTGGCTTCCCAGACTGCCAGCACCGTGTGCCTGGTGGATTGTAACCCCTTTTCCTCTACTCTTCACCACGAGTTCAATATGGAAAACCATCACGGGCTTTTGGATGCGCTGGTAGGAGAGGATCCCATTCGTGAATACGCGAAGCCGACGTCCCGCGAGAATCTCTGGGTGTTAAGTTGCGGCGCGTCGAGCGAGACTTCGGAGCGTCTGCTTACTTCCGACCGGATGCGCGCGCGCATCAGCCAATTGCGTGCCCAGTTTGATTACGTATTGATGGACGTGGCCGCACTCAACATTTGCAATCACGGAATGGTTTTGGGAGGGTTGAGCGACGGCGTCGTTCTGGTTCTGAAGGCAAACTCTGCTCGTCGCGACTCAGCGCGGGAAAACATCCAGCAACTGCAGGCGTCCAATGTAAAGGTGCTTGGGGCGGTGCTGAACCAACGGACCTTTCCTATTCCAGAACGCATCTACAAGCGACTCTAACCTACACCCGGGCGGGTCCCATGCCCGCGCCAATCAGAATCAACCGGTCATCGCATTTGGATATTCCAGCTTCAGTGATTCTGGATCCGCTACTGTCTGACCTCCTGAACGAAACCCTCCAGGGGAACCAAGCATGAGCAAACGCCGGCTCTTAAACAACGCTTCCAAACTTTTCGACTTGCTGGTCTTGACGGTCTCGTTTGGAGCAGGTGCCCTGTCTCAAGTGACCAAGGGACCGGTGTCTTTTGCTCAATTCCTCGACATGAGGATCAAGCTGGGGAATGTTGCCATATTCGTTGTGTTGCTATGGGTATGGCATTTGATTTTCGGGATGTTTGGAATGTACGGATCCAGACGACTGGGAGGCCGAACGGCAGAAGCGATCGACGTGATCAAAGCCACTTCATTATCGGCTCTAGTCCTTGGTCTCGCATCCGTCTTCCTGGGCTTCCGTATGGTGACCCCGGCTTTTATCGCGGTCTTCTGGGGGGTCAGCACAGCGATCGCCGGATCGACAAGGTTCGCGCTCAGGACCTGGTTGCGCCGGTTGCGAGTGCAGGGGCGGGACTCCCGCAACATCCTGATCATCGGCTCCAATCAGCGGGCGATTGCTTTTGCGAAGAGAATTCGCGCCAAACCGGAACTCGGGTATCGTCTGATTGGTTTCGCCGATGACGAATGGAGCGGGGCCGAAGCGCTGCGTCAGGAAGGCTGGTCTCTAGTCTGTAATCTTGAGAACATAAGTACTTTTTTGCGGCGCAGTGTTGTCGACGAAGTGATCATCGCCGTGCCTTTGCGTTCGTTTCATGATCATGCATCCGAAGTTGCTACGATGTGCGAACAGCAGGGCATCATCATCCGCGTGCTGTCTGACCTGTTCAACCTGAAGTGGAGTATTCCCACAGTGGAGGAGTTTGAGGGCTCCCCTCTGATCACCCAATACGGTGGAGATGAACGGGGCCTTCCGCTGTTGATCAAGCGCATCCTGGATTTTGCACTCTCCCTGATGCTGTTGATCGTGCTCGCGCCCCTGTTCCTGCTCACAGCCATTTTGATTAAGCTCACTTCTCCCGGACCGGTGTTCTTTGTGCAGAGGAGGATTGGGCTGAACAAACGGACTTTTGCGATCTACAAATTCCGCACTATGGGCATCGACGCGGAAATAAAGTTGCGCGAAATTGAGCACTTGAATGAGCTGTCCGGACCGGTATTCAAGATCAAGAACGATCCCCGCATTACTCCTCTAGGAAGATTCCTGCGCAAGACCAGCATTGACGAATTGCCCCAACTCTTCAATGTCCTGAGCGGTGACATGAGCCTAGTCGGTCCGCGACCACTGCAGTTGCGGGACTATGAGCTGTTCACTGAATCCGGCGAGGATTGGCAGCGTTGCCGTTTTAGCGTGCGGCCTGGGATTACATGCCTGTGGCAGGTAAACGGCCGCAATTCGCTGCCTTTTCAGCAATGGATGGAGCTCGATCTGCAATATGTACGCAACTGGTCGCTGTGGCTCGACCTGCAGATTCTGGCTAAGACTGTGCCTGCGGTACTGCGAGGCTCAGGCGCAGCCTAAGCCGCGCTTCGCGCCGCCGCGTTTTTCGCGCGGCCGGTACGCACAGCGAAATCCTTGCGCTCTCAGGCGAATCTGCGCACGATGACTAGTCCTTTCTCAAGCCGTTCGCTCCCTGAAAAACCGGGTGTATTCGAGGCAACAAATCCTGGACCTAATGGGTCGGAGGGTTGCGTCGAGCACGCGTTTCAGGCGCACATAGCTCACTGGAAGCGGCAGCTTTTGGGCGCTCCCATGCTGAGCCTGCCGACGGATAGGCCAAGAACAGCTGGTCATGCGCCTGACTTCGCGTGCCAGACAATCCGGATTGCGAAGGATCTAAACGAGTCACTCCGCCAGCTCAGCCAGAGCCAGCAGTTACCGCTTTCAGGCGTGCTCTTGAGCGCCTTCCACTTATTACTCCTTCGCTACACGTCGCAGGAAGATATTGTGATGGGTTGTTCGCTGGTCGGAGTCCATACCCCGGCGTCCGAAGCGTGTGGATGCGAAGGTAACGGTTTTCTGCTTCGGACTGATACCTCTGGCGACCCCACTTTCCGCGAGCTGCTCGCACGGGTAATGGCGGGAGTCCAAATCGGAGCTGAAGGCCAAAGGTTTTCGTTTCGGGATGTCGTGGAAGCGCTCTCGATCGGACAACAAAGTTCAAGTTCGATTTTTCAAGTCTCCTTTTCCTGTCGAGTACCTCGTCCGGGTGTGGATGCTCAGTTCTCGCCGACGGTTGGCGTGACCGTGGATTTGCATCTGGACGTGGAAGAGGACGGGGAAGAGCTGACCTTGAACTGGTTCTACAACCCCGAATTGTTCGAGATGGGCAACGTCAACCGGATTGCAAGCAGTCTGCAGACTTTGCTGGGTGGCATCGCGGAGGGTATCGATAAACGTTTATCGAGCTTGCCGATCATTACGGAAGAAGAGAAGCGGCGAATTCTGGTCGAGTGGAACCAGACAGCCTGCGATTATCCGCGAGAGAAATGCTTGCACGAACTGATCGAGGAGCAGGCCGAACAAGTTCCGGAAAAGATTGCGGTGGTCTGCGGAAATAAGCAGACTCACCTATCGCGAATTCAACGCCCAAGCCAACCAGCTTGCCCACTATCTTAGAAGTTGCGACGTAAGACCGAATACAAAGGTTGGGGTGTGTCTGCGTCCGTCGTTCGACTTCGCCGTCGCCGTTTTAGCAGTGCTCAAGTCGGGCGGCGCCTGCCTCCCGATGGATCCGACTTATCCTCCACAGCGTCTCACATACATGCTGCAGGACGCACAAGCGCATGTCCTGATCACGTCCCGGGAAACCTTGCCTGCGGATGTTCCGGCGGACTGCGAAGTGATTTTTATTGCGCAAGAACAAGATATTCTGGTCCGCCAATCGCGAGCGAACCCCACCCCAGTCATTGGTCCTAGTGGGCTGGCTTATGTGATCTATACGTCCGGATCTACGGGAAAGCCCCGCGGGGTTCTTCTTCCACATGCAGGCCTGGTGAATTACATCTCGGTAATGGCGCACATGTATTCCATGATCCCTGATGATCGAGTTCTTCAATTTTGTTCGATCAGCTTCGACATTGCGATCGAGGAAATCTTCCTCGCCTGGACTACTGGAGCCACTCTAGTTTTCAAGTCGGAGGAGACACCGCTTGGGGTTCCTGAATTTTTGGGCTGGGCGGAGAGGCAGGCCATCACGGTCCTGGATTTGCCTACCGCTTATTGGCATGAGTGGGTACACCACCTTCCGGAATTAAAAGAGCCCAGTCCGCGCGATTTGCGGCTAGTGATTGTGGGGGGCGAAAAGGCCTCGGCCAAGGCGTATGGAGCATGGCTCGGCACGGTGGACCGGCGCGTACGCTGGCTGAACACTTATGGCCCCACCGAGGCCAGCATTGCCGCGACCGCGTCCGAGCCGGAGTTCGATGTGAGCGCAATCCCGGAGAACCTTCCCATTGGCCGTCCCATACCCAATGTGCGCATCTACCTGCTGGACGGGCACCTGAATCCGGTTCCGATTGGCGTGCCCGGTGAACTGCACATCGGCGGCGTCGGAGTAGCGCAGGGCTATCTCAATCGTCCTGAGTTGACTGCCGAAAAATTTATTCCCGATCCCTTCTCCTCCGAGGCTGGCGCGAGTATGTATCGTACCGGCGATCTGGCTCGTTATTTGCCCTCGGGCGAGATTGAGTTTTTGGGCCGGAGGGATGATCAGATCAAGATCCGTGGCTTTCGCATCGAACTCGGGGAAATCGAGTCCGCGCTGGCGAAGCACCCAACTGTGCGTCAAGTCGCCGTGATTGCCAAAGAAAAAGCGTGGGGCGATAAATGCCTGGTGGCTTATCTTGTCCTGGAGCAGCGAGCGGAAGCCAGCGCGGCGAAATTTCGCGCCTTCCTTCAAGAGCAGCTTCCGGACTACATGGTGCCATCGGACTTTGTGGTTCTGGATTCAATGCCGATGACTCCGAATGGCAAGATCAACCGGCGGGGACTGCCGGAGCCGGAATTTAATGTTCTGTTCAGCCAAACCGCCGTTGCCGGCGACGCTCTCCAGTGGCAGTTGACGCGGATCTGGCAAGACGTGCTGGAAAAGAAACAGATCGGGATTCGCGACAATTTCTTCGAATTGGGCGGCCACTCGCTGCTGGCGGCGCGGTTAATGCACAGGGTTGGGCAAGAGATCGGAAAGACTCTGCCCTTGGCGATGCTTTTCGAGGCGCCCACAATCGAGCAACTGGCTGCGGCATTGGGACAAGATGGATGGTCACGGTATTGGTCATCCCTGGTGCCGATTCAGCCCTTGGGCACCCAGCCACCTTTTTTCTGCGTCCACGGCGTAGGCGGAAATGTAATTGGCCTGCGGGAACTGGGGCAATGCATGGGCCCTGACTACCCATTTTATGGGTTGCAGTCCCAAGGCTTGGACGGAACACGGCCCTGCCATAAGACAATCGAAGAGATGGCTTTGCACTACATTCACGAAATCCGAAGTGTCCGACCCAGGGGCCCTTATTTTTTAGGAGGCTTCTCTTTCGGCGGATTGGTGGCTTACGAGATGGCCCAGCAACTTCGCGCCGGTGGGGAGGACGTTGGCCTGCTCGTGCTTTTTGATACGTATCCCGGCAATTTGGCCGCGGAAGACAACTCTGTTCTCAGCTTATTACTTCACCTGAACTGGGAGAATCTGTTCCGCGACTTGCCCACGGTTGTTGAAAAGCGAATACGCCGCCGCCTGAAATGGTGGCGTCGTCGGGTGCATCCAGCATTGTGGGATGTACGAAATTCCAATACGGCGGCCAGCAATAACTACGTGTTGCGTCCTTACGAAGGCCGCGCCACTCTGCTGCGTGCTGAGAAAAAATCGTTGCGCGGCTCCAAAGATCCTCACGGAGCGTGGAATAGTCTGATTGCGAATCTCGATATCCATGAGATACCGGGAGATCATTTCGACATCCTGGTGCAACCACATGTGAACCGCTTGGCTGAGTGCTTGAAGTCCTGCGTGGATCAGAGCCGCTCTGAGCTTGACGCGTCCGAGCTCACCTTACACGCTTCGTGAGTTGCCGCCAGAAAGCTTGGCCAACGACTCCCTAGCAAGCCAGAACGAGACCGTACGCTTTGCTGAAGACCAAAATTCCGGCAGCCGACGTTGTAATCGGGGGGGAGTCAACTGAGTCTGCTCAGCCCGACGCCCTGCGGATGAAAGCAATCCGGTGGGTGGGGAAAGGCGGGCTTGCCGTTCTCGACCAGGGACTAATTTCAGGATCGAACTTTGTCATCAGCGTGCTGCTGGCACGTTGGCTGGTTCCTGAGCAATACGGCGCTTATGCCGTAGCTCTTGGCATCAACGTCTTGTTGTTTACCGTTTATCAATCGCTTCTGTTGGAGCCCATGTCGGTGTTCGGTGGGTCTTCGTATCGGGAGTCCTTACGCGGATACCTCGGTTCTCTGTTTTGGATTCACGTCGCGGCCTCACTCTGTATTTTTACTGCCTTCGGGGTGTCTGCTTTAGTGGCGAAGATACTGGCTCCGGCTAGCGTTTTGCCGGGTGCCCTCCTAGGCGTAACCATCGCGTCTCCATTTATTCTGTTTCTGGGGCTGGCGCGCCGGAGCGTCTATCTGCAATTCTCGCCCCTGCGGTCGACGATCGGTTCGTTTGTTTATTCCGTATCGCTCTTGGCCGCGCTCTACGGGGTTTTTCGTGGCGGCTTTCTGTCACCGATGACGGCCTTCTTGCTGATGGGGCTAGCGTCCGCCGTGACCGCGTATTATCTTTGGACGCACTTGCGGCGGACTCTGCCTTCGCGGTCGGTTGTTCCTCCGGGAGTCCGCGAGAGCTGGGGGCGGCACTGGAGATACGGCCGCTGGGCATTAGCTGGTTCTTTCGTCGGTTGGATTCCGGCGTACATTTACTACCCATTGCTAAGCTCGTTCGGCGGTATGGCACATTCGGGCCAATTGAGGGCCTTGATGAATTTGACCCTCCCGATCGAACAAATGAAAGGCGCCCTCGGGCTGCTTCTTATTCCCTATGCTGCGCGTGTTCAGCACATGAACGGCCGCTCCAGCGCGCGAAACTTGAGCATCAAAATGACGCTGCTGGTTTTGGGGGGAGCCGTTGCCTACTGGGCTGCGATCTTGCCGCTGCAGCGTCCGTTATTTCATTTCCTCTACTCAGGCCGCTATACCGAGGTGATACACCTCTTGCCGCTGGTTGCGATCGGCTCGGTAGTTTGGACAGCCGCCTACGGTCCCGCGATCGCTTTACGGGGAATGAATTCACCGCAGTCTTATTTTTTGGCCTGGGCGCTGGCCACGGGAGTTTCTCTGATCGTCGGCGTCCCAGCAACCTGGAGATACGGTTTAACGGGAGCGATATGGGGCAGCAACACCGCGGACATCTTTTCATTTATTTTTATCGTCATCATTCTTCGCCGCAAGATAGGCCGCTATCCGGAAACCGGCGCACCTGCACTTTCGTGGCGAGGCGCAGTCCCGACTGCGCTGCCCGAGGAGTCCGTGGTCGACTAGACTACCCGCGCCCTTTTCCCATTTGTTTATGAGCCCCCATCGAGGAGAGCAGAGATGACTGAGCAGTCTCACATGCCGGACGAAAAAAAGAATGGATCCGCTGCTGGTGTCCGAAAGAAACCCACCTCCGCCTGGCGCAAATTTCGCCGCCACCTCTCGAAGACGAAGTTGCGGGTGCCGCACATCTGGCTTCGCCACCACGGCATTCGTCCCGTCAACGTCATTTTTGGCACGTATCCCAGATCAGGAACCACATGGTCGCGATTTACGTTGTATGAGATTTTTACTGGGCAGCCGTCAGGATTCGAAGCCGTTAACTCCGCCATCCGCGGAGTCGGGCGACATATGTTTGCATTACGGCCGCTCCCGGGAAATGGCCGGCTGATCAACACTCACGAGCAATACCGCAAAGAATACAAGAAGGCTATTTATCTGGCCAGAGACGGTCGCGACGTGGCGCTTTCTGAGTTCGCGTATACCAGCGCGCTGGAATTTTTTCACGGCGACTTTGATCAATTTCTTAACGTCTTCTTATGTGGGAAAATCAGTGGCTTTGCTCCGTGGCATCGCCACATCCATTCCTGGCTGGACTCTCCGATCGCGGGGACACAGAATCTTTTGGTGGTGCAGTTTGAGGAATTGCGTCAGAACCCTATTGAAGGCTTCACCAGGATGGCGGATTTTCTCGAGCTTAGTGTAAGCGCCGAACGTATCCAACGGGCGGTCGCCAACAATTCGCTGGACAGGATGAAGGAAAAGGAGCGCGCCGAACCCCAAAGAGCTTCTATCAAGGACCGGTTCGTTCGCGGCGGTGTACTGCAGGGTTGGCGTGCGAAGTTCACGCCGGCCCAATTGGCCTTATTTGAGAAGCACGCAGGAAGTGCCTTGGCGCGTTTGGGTTATCCGGTGTCGAGCGGAATCGCGGAAACTCATACCCGTCTCGATCCAGTGCTACAGAAGAGTACTAAGCTTTCCTAGTCGTAATAGCAGAGAAGGTCCCTTCAGGCGATTCTTTACTGAAGCACTAATGTCTACGCAACAACTCCAACCCGCCGCAACACATTACGGCATTTCCCGTCCCTCGTGGCGCAAGTGGTTGAACCCCTTGGTCTTGGCCTTTGTGATTGTGGGGTTCCTTGCCAGTGGGCTGCTGGTTTCTGTCCTGGCATACTCTGCCCATTGGGGCGTAGTGATCGCGGTAGTGTTAGTTTTGGTGACCCCCATCGCGCTGTTGTTGGGAGCGTTTGCGCTCCGCGAGTCTTTTCGGAAATGGGCCCTGCTCAAAGTCCGGCTTCGCTGGTGGCATGCGCTTTGGTTCCTGCTGTATATAAGCACGCTGGTGTGGCGAGTCCGCGACCAAGGAGCAATCCAGCAAAATCCATTGGACGCGTATGCGCTTTTCCGCATCATCCCTGAAACGGTTGTCTTTGGTTGGCTGATGGTTCGCTTCTCCCGTCGGGACGATGTTTTTGCGTGGCTACGATCTCTGTTTGGAGGAATTCCCCGCTGGCTGACGATTTTTGCGATGGCCTGCATTGCCTCCACACTGTGGTCGGTGTTTGCAGCCTGGACTTTATTCAAGTCGCTGGAGTACATGCTCGACCTTTGGGTCCTGGCTGCGATCATGTCCACTGTCATTAGCCTGGAAGACTTCCGGAGCCTATTTCGCTGGACCTGGACCATCCTTGCAGTGGAGTTAGCTTGGGTATGGATTCAGATACCGCTGTGGCCATCCAATTCGTTCGAAGATGGCCGGCTTAAAGGATATTTTCCATCAACGGCCTACAACTATGTTGGGCAGTCGGGAGCGATTTTCGCAATTCTAGCCTTTTGCCGCCTCTTGCCTGCGCGGGATACCCCTAGAAGCGAGAACATTCCGTTCGCTAGCGTCATGTTCGCGGGCGGCATCGCGACACTCCTGGCCTGTCAAACCCGAAATACAATCGCCGCCTTCGGCTTTGCCGTGATCGTTGTGCTCATTCTCACGAAACGGAAGTGGATGATTGTCACGGGTGCGATAGCCGGGGCCCTGACCTTTTTTCTGACACCTCTCGGTGAGATGGCGATGACTTACCTGCAACGCGACCAGAGTAGACAGGCGATGGAGGAGATGACGGGACGTGCCGAACTTTGGTCCTATGCCTGGCAACAATTTCTGGCGCACCCGTTTACCGGAATGGGCGCCTACGCCGCCGGCAGATTCTTCATTATGACCAAGATCGGTAAAGACACGGCTTCCTTGCATAGTGACTGGGTGGAGTTACTGGTCGGCGTCGGACTAATGGGCTTGATTCCCTTTGTCCTGGCTTTGTTCGGAACGTGGTGGCACCTGGTTCGATCCGTCACGGATAAATCCTTGACTCCGGCACACCGCCAGATGGTTCTCGAAGCGGTCGCGGTTCTGTCGGTCATCACGATCCACTCCATTTTTAACGATGAATTGACCTGGCACGCTCCTCTGTTATTTATGGTGGTTTTGGGCTGTGCTGAGCTTCTGCGTCGCCGCAAGAAGGCCGTGGTTAAAATCCGGAGTCCCTTATCCGTGGTAGCGGCGAAACCCTTCGGTCGAGCCTACAGCACCAGGTAACGAACCAAAGCGAATTTTCGATGGCGCATCAGCAGCATCGCGGCCAGCGGCGATTTTGCGCAACCAATGACTGTCCTATTGGATCAGATACGCTGGCACCAAGCGTTAGCTGCACCATAACCGTCACATTCACCCCGACAAAAAAAGGCCGGCGAACTGGTGCCGTCGCTGTGACCGACAACGCTCCCGCGAGCCCACAGAAGGTTAAGCTGACCAGTGTCGGAGAGGGAACGTCGCTAGACGAAATCGGGTTCGTCGCCTTTGTATTTCATCTTGGAGTTTGTCAGTCGGAAGCTTGTTTCGAGTATCCTTGGTGTGCTATAGGTGAAAGTTTGGTCGGGCGTGGATGAAGATCCTTTTCGTACATAACGCGTACCAACAGCCCGGAGGCGAGGACGTTGTCTTCCAGCGCGAGCGTGACTTATTGAGAGCGGCTGGGCATGAGGTCCTGGAGTATCGGCGCTTCAACGATGAGATCAACAATTATTCGATCGTTCGGCGCATCAGCCTGCTCGGCCGGACCGTCTGGGCCTCCGACTCATATCGCGATCTGACGGCCTTACTTCGGCGACACAAGCCGGCGATCGTTCATGTGCACAACGCCTTTCCCCTGATTTCGCCGTCGATTTTTTGGGCCTGCCGAAACGAAAATGTCCCAGTAATTCAGACGCTGCACAATTACCGGCTGTTGTGTCCCGGGGGGAATTTTTGTCGAGAAGGTAAGCCCTGCGAGGACTGCATCAATGGAAACTACTGGCAGGGCGCGGTGCATGCATGCTATCGCAACTCGCATGCCGAATCGTTTGCGGTCGCTTTGATGTTGACGGTTCACCACGCCAAGAAGACTTGGACCAGGATGGTGAATTGCTACATTGTGCTTACCGCCTTCTCGCGGAGCAGGTACGTTGCCGCTGGTTTTCCAGAAGATCAGGTCAGGGTCAAGCCGAATTTCGTCGACCCTGATCCTGGGCAGCGGAAGGGAACCGGGTCACACGCTCTTTTCGTGGGACGACTAGACCCGGAGAAGGGCGTGCCCACTCTGCTGAAGGCGTGGCTTCAAATGTCGCATTCGCGAACCTTGCGGATCGCGGGGGATGGTTCTTATCGCCCTCAGCTAGAAGCTTTTGCGAAGGTCTATACCAACGTGGAATTTATGGGATGGCTGCCTCGCCATCGGGTGGTCGAGGAGATGAAGAACGCTCGGTTCGTGGTCTTCCCCAGTGAGTGGTACGAGAACAACCCCCTGGTGATCATTGAAGCGTTTGCGTGCGGGGTTCCGGTGATCGCGTCCAACCTGGGGGCGATGAAAGAGTTGGTGGACCACGGGCGTACTGGGTTTTTGTTCCGGCCGGGTGATGTCAACGATCTTGCCCGAACCATGGCGTTGGCTTGGGATCAACCAGAATACTTGCAGCGCATGGGCAACGAGGCGCGCGCGGAATATGAGGCAAAGTACACCGCCGAGGCGAACTATCATCAGCTTATCAACATCTATCAGGACGTGATTGCCAAGCACCCTTGGACCAATGAACCGCTGCCGGTGGAGGCAGATGAACTGTCTGTGTCTGAGTGTGCGGCAAGCCCTTCCGCAGGGCTTATGGCAAAAGAATGATGATGCAATGAGCAGTCGTTATGTCACGATCAGCGTGGATGACGGGTCTCCCTTGGATTTGCGAGTCGCGGATTTGCTGAACAAGTATGGACTACAGGCTACCTTCTACGTTCCAGCTTGCAATCCGGAACGGCCGGTCATGGAGGCGATCCAGATCCGGGAGCTGTCCCGGCAGTTCGAGATTGGTGGTCACACCTACAATCACGCAGGCCTGAAGTCGTTGCCGCCAGAAAAGGCATGGGCAGAAATCTACGATGGTAAGAAATGGCTGGAGGACCTCCTCGGTCACCCTGTGATTTCTTTCTGTTATCCGCAAGGTAAGTTCAATAGCTCGACTCCTGGCCTGGTCAGGAAGGCGGGGTTCCTGGGCGCGCGGACTTGTTTATTCAATTTGCATTCGTTCCCCCGCGATCCATTCTTGTGGGGACTCAGCACTCATGCCTACTCTCACAGCCGGCTCATTCAGCTGCGGCATGCCGCCCTGGAGCGCAATTTCGCGGGAATGGTAAACTTCTTGCGCACCTATAATGGTGCAACGGATTGGCAACGACATTTCTTCTACGCCTTGGAGCATGTTGAGCGGTATGGAGGTATCGCTCATCTCTATCTACACAGCTGGGAAATCGATGAGTGCGGACAATGGGACCAACTGGAAGATGTTCTCGCCGCGACATCTCGTCGCAGCGACTTTTCCAAAGTATCCAACGGAGTACTCTTTCAGCTTTGGAATACCATGCGCGGCAGCGAAAGGAATTAGCTTACACTTCTTTACTTTTGGTACTACTTTTGGTGTTGCCCGGGGTTCGCTGGAGAGGGCTCAGGCTCGAGATGACGTGACAGCCAACGAATTCCCCAGTCATCGAACTGCAAGCAAGAACCAAGATTGCTGAACGTCCCAATTTAGTGATTTACTGATGAGCTCATTACATATGTCCTCCCCTCTGTGCAACAAGCCGCCGCGAGAATATCGGCATCGCCGTTTCGTAGCCGAGCAAGTCAGCGAGCAGGCGCGGAAGGCGCCTCAGGCCTTGGCTTTGGCCTCGGACAACGAGAGTCTAACTTATAGTCAGCTCGAGCATCGGACAAACGATCTCGCGAGACATCTGCAATCTCTTGGAGTAGGCCCGGAAGTTTTGGTCGGAATTTGTTTGGACCGTTCCCCGGCCATGGTGGTTGCCGCCTTGGCTGTGTTGAAAGCGGGTGGAGCATATCTTCCGATGGATCCAACGTACCCCGTGGCCCGCTTGCAGTTCATGCTTCGGGACGCCCAGCTTCGTTTCCTTGTTACTGAGACGCAGATTGCGGTACGGTTGCCTTTCGGTGAGTGCAACGTGGTGCTCCTGGATGGAGTTGAGCGAGCATCGAGTTCGCGAGCGCCAGATGCCGTCTCTCTAGCGCCGGACAACCTCGCATATGCGATCTACACATCGGGCTCGACGGGCCAGGCTAAGGCAGCACAGATCACTTATCGAGGTCTGCTAAACCTTATTCAATGGCATCGGCAAGCGTTCTCGGTCAGTGCTGAGGATCGTGCCAGCCAGGTGGCTAGCTTCGGTTTCGACGCTGCTGTCTGGGAGATTTGGCCGTACCTCACGACGGGCGCCAGCATCCACTTTCCTGACAGTGAAACCAGAAGCTCGGCCAAGGGTTTACGCAATTGGCTAGTGCAGCAGCGGATCACCTTGAGCTTTGTGCCCACGGCCATGGCGGAAAGCTTGATTGGATTGGATTGGCCGGAGCAAACTTCTCTCCGTTTCCTCCTGACTGGGGCCGACGTGCTGCACCAGTATCCTTCTTCCAAGTTGCCCTTCGTTCTGATCAACAACTACGGGCCAACGGAGTGTACGGTGGTTGCCACCTCAGGTGCCATATTGCCCGATCAAGCTGTCGATGGACGACCTACGATCGGACGTCCCATTGAGAACGTCCAGATTCATATTCTGGGCGAGAGTCGGGAACCGGTTTCTACGGGCGATGTCGGTGAGATCTATATCGGCGGGGCGGGCGTGGCTCGTGGCTATCTGAATCGCTCGGACCAAGATCGCGAGTGCTTCATCCCAAATCCTTTCAGCGGACAGCAGGGCGAGCGTCTATACCGTACAGGCGACCTAGCGCGTTTCCTTCCGGATGGACAAATCGAATTTATTGGGCGAGCCGATGAACAGATTAAGATCCGCGGTTATCGCATCGAGCCCAACGAGATTGTAACGACCCTAAATCGGCATCCTGGCATACGCGCGAGTGCCGTTGTTGGGCGAACCGAGGACGACGGGGAAAAACGGCTGATTGCTTACGTTGTAAGTTCCGGCACGAAACTAACCCGCGACGCTCTCCAGGACCATTTGCGGACTCAGTTGCCGGATTACATGGTGCCCGTGGCTTTCGTGCAACTTGATTCGCTCCCGCTGAACTCCAGCGGCAAGCTCGATCGTGGCGCACTCCCAGTACCTACCGCGTCCAACACTCTCGGCGATCACGTCTACACTGCGCCGCGCACACCGGTTGAGATGCGCGTAGTTGAAATTCTGGCAGAACTGCTGGGTGTGGAAAAGGTCGGCATCGAAGATAACTTCTTCTTCCTGGGAGGGCACTCTCTGCTGGGTACGCAGTTGATTGCACGAGTTAGAAATATTTTCGACGTTGAGCTATCTTTGCGCACGGTCTTCGATTCGCCCACCGCCGCGGAACTATCCCAAGAGATCGAGCGGTTGCTTTCCAAAGAACAGCAGATTCCTGCGGACTGAGGGCTGCAAGTTTATAAGCGAAACGCGCTTTCCGATAGAAAAGGAATGCCTATAGCTGGCAAATCCGAAGCTCCTCTGAGCCTGTACCATCTGCTCAGCCCCGAGGTTCTGGCCAATCCCTATCCCCTTTACGAACGGCTGCGACGGGAAGATCCTGTGCTTTGGGATCCTTTCCTACACGCCTGGGTGGTGACTCGGTATGACGATGTGGTGCGGGTTCTGCACGATTTTTCCGCACTTCGCACCCCCACGCCTGAGCAACTTACATCGATGGGCTTGGCAAATCTGACACCGATCGCTCGGGTGATGGTGAAGCAGATGCTGTTCATGGATCCTCCAGAACACACCCGTTTGCGCAGCCTTTGCTCGCAGGCGTTCACACCGCGCCGCGTGGATGCTTTACGCGAACACATTCAGGATATAGCAGACCGGTTGCTCGATCCTCTTCTGGCTGCTGGGGAGATCGATCTGATCGCGGATTTCGCAGCTCCGTTGCCGGCGATTGTCACTGCAGAAATGTTGGGCGTTCCGATCTCTGATCATCGCCATCTTAAAGCGTGGTCCGCGGATTTCGCCGAAATGCTGGGGAACTTTCAACACAATCCCAACCGAGCCGACCGGGTTCTCCACACTCTCAATGAAATGACGACCTATTTCCGTGAGGCAATCGCTGAACAGCGGATTCGCCCGAGAGAGGGTCTGATTCAGTCTCTGCTCGCGGCTGAGATCGACGGTGACCGGTTGAGCGAGGAAGAGCTAGTCGCCAATCTGATCGTCACCATGGTAGGCGGCCAGGAGACCACCACCAATCTGATTGGAAACGGCATTCTCACGTTACTGCGGAATCCCGATGTCCAGGAAGACCTCCGAAACAATCTTTCGCTGATCGGCTCTGCGGTTGAAGAACTGCTGCGCTTCGAAAGTCCCAGCCAACATACCGCCCGTCTGGCGAATGAGGACCTTGAGATTGGGGGCAAGCAAATTCACAAGAGGCAGGCGGTTATGGCGGTGATGGGAGCGGCGAACCGGGACCCTGAACGCTTTACCGACCCGGATCGGCTGGACATACGTCGCAAAGACAATCGTCACGTGGCGTTTGGATTTGGCGCCCATTTTTGCTTCGGAGCACCGCTCGCGCGGATCGAAGGCCAAATCGCATTCGCCACTATTCTGCAGCGGCTCAAGAACCTTCAGCTGAAACCTGGACCCGTCGTCTGGCGTGAGAACTTAGGGTTGCGCGGGCTGAAAGGCCTATCCGTCTCCTTCGATCCAGTTCCGGCGCCGTCGGTGGCGTAAGTCGAGTGACTACCTAAGCCACTTACCGCAGTTCCGGTAAAGCGCGGAGAGAGTCGAGCTCCCAGCCCGGAGGATCAGCGATAAGGTGAAGTTGCAGAAGATGTGGTCAAGATGGAGAGCACTGCACAAATCAACGAGCGCGGCGAGCTGCTGCTTGACAAACAGCCATCTGAAGGTCGCATCCGGCCTGCAGTGAAGGGCAACGCGTTTCCCCTGTCTTTCGCGCAGCAACAAATCTGGTTGCATGCGCAGTTAGTCCCGAGCCTCCCGATTTACAATGAGCCCGTCACGCTGCGGCGCCACGGAACCCTGGATGTGACGGCGCTGGGCCGCGCTTTGTCTGAGATCGTCCGGCGTCACCAGGCATGGAGGACAACTTTTGTGCCGCTCGACGGCGAGCCGGTTCAGGTCGTGCAGCCGGCTGTTGCGGTGCAGATGCCGCAGGTTGACCTGAGTCACCTACCTGTATTAGAGAGGGAAGCAGAAGCCCGGCGCCTAGCGAACGAGGATGCTCTGAGGCCGTTTGATTTGTCGGAGGGCCCGCTGTTCCGTGTTTTGCTGGTACGGTTCAGCGAGACCGAGCATCGCTTGTTTTTGACGCTCCATCACATTATTTTTGATGGATACTCCATTTACCGCGTATTCCTTCGCGAACTCGCGACACTCTACGCCGCGTTTTCAGAAGATCGACAGTCGCCCCTGCTTGAGCTTCCTATTCAGTACCCCGATTTCGCCGAATGGGAACGGGAATGGCTCTCCCGCAACGGGCATTTGTCGTCCCAATTGGCATATTGGCGGAACCATCTCCAGGGGAACTCCCCTGTGCCGCTGCCTTTCGATCATCGCCGCCCGGCGATCCAGAGCTTTCGTGGCGCCATCCACCCGGTGGCATTATCCAAAGATGTTGCGGAGGGTCTGAAATGGATCAGCCGCCGAGAGGGCACAACCCTCTTCATGACCTTGCTGGCTGCATTTGCCATACTGCTTCAACGGTATTCTTCGCAGGACGATGTCTCAATTGGCACGGTCAGTTCAGGGCGCAAGCGATCGGAACTGGAGGGCCTGCTGGGATACTTTCTTAACCCAGTGGTGCTGCGGAATGATTTGTCCGGTGACCCCACGTTCGTCGAATTATTGCGCCGAACGCGCAATGTGACTCTGGATGCGTTGTCCAATGACGATGCGCCATTTACTCAGGTGGTCAACGAAGTACGCCCGAATCGTAGCCTGAGCGTCAACCCTCTGTTCCAGGTTCTGCTCACCTTGGAGCCGCCTCTTCCTGAAACGCAGCCGGGATGGACGGTGGCGCTCACTCAGTCGGAAGCGGATACAGGAATCACAAAGTTCGACCTTTGCCTTGAACTCGACGATCGCCCCACCGGCATTGTAGGCCGTTTCAAGTACAGTACCGATCTGTTCGAGCCGGAAACGATAGCGCGCATTGCGGGTCACCTTACGAGTCTGATAGAGAGTATCGTAGCCAGGCCTGACCATCGCATTTCCACATTCTCGCTGCTGACTGCGCAGGAACGGCAGCAGATTTCTCTTCAGCTCAGCCGAGCTCACGCCGAACCCGCGCCAGATGTTTGCCTGCACGAGCTAGTCACAACTCAGTGCGAACGTTCTCCGCAGGAGTCGTCTCTCACCTGCGGTGAGTTAGCGTTGACTTACCGTGAGCTTGAGTGCAGAAGCAATCAGCTGGCGAGGCATCTGCAAGGCCTGGGCGTTGGTCCGGAGGTGCCAGTTGGGCTTTATTTCGAGCCGTCGGCCGAAATGATCGTCGGCATCCTCGCGGTGCTTAAGGCGGGGGGTGGGTGTGTTCCATTAGACCCAAGTTATCCCGTCGAACGAATAGAGTACGTTGTTCAGGACACCCAACTTCGAGTGTTCCTGACACAGAAACATCTGCGTTTCCAAATACCTGCTGCGGCTGGCGCAGAGATTTTTTGCCTCGATTCCGACTGGGGACGAGTGGAGCGCCAAAGCTCGGATTTCGTTCGCGGGAGAAGTAAGCCAGAAAATCTGGCGTATCTCATCTACACCTCTGGCTCCACTGGGAGACCGAAAGGGGTCGAGGTTACACATCGCAACCTGGTACATTCCACGCACGCGCGTACCCTCTACTATGGACCAGCCGCCGGAAGGTTCCTGCTGCTCTCGTCGTTCGCCTTCGATAGCTCGCTGGTTGGGATTTTCGGCACTCTCAGCCGGGGTGGCACCATCGTCTTGACGCCCGGGCCGCTGCAAACAAGCCTGACACGACTCCACCAGATCGTAGCCCAGGATCAAGTTTCCGAGTTATTGTGCGTTCCGTCTTTGTACTCCCTGCTGTTAGATCAAGCAAGGCCCGGTGACCTGAGTTCGCTGCGAGTGGCAATTGTCGCCGGAGAGTCCTGCCCGGAGGAGCTTGTGAAACGGCATTACAAGCTCGTGCCTCGGGCTACTTTATTCAACGAGTACGGTCCTACAGAAGCCGCAGTTTGGAGCACGGTCTACAAGTGCAACCCGGATGAAACAGGGAGACTGATTCCAATCGGCCAGGCAATTCCGAATGCACAAGTTCACGTAGTGGATCCCTATCTAAACCTTTCGCCGGTCGGCATTCCTGGCGAGCTCCACATTGGCGGCCCGGGGGTAGCGCGCGGTTACCATAACCGGCCGGAAGAAACGGCCAAGAGCTTCATCCCCGATCCGTTCAGCCACACCGCCGGCGCGAGGCTGTACAAAACGGGGGACGTCGTTCGTAGCCTGCCCGATGGCAACCTCGAGTTTCTCAGACGGCTCGATCATCAGGTCAAGATCAACGGGTTTCGGATCGAACTGGAAGAAATTGAAGCCATCATTTCGGAATTTGAGGGCGTGCGCCAGGTGGTAGCCGCAGTGTGTACCGAGAAGGACGGGGGGGCCAGGCTGATCGCGTATGTTGTCCCCGTCAATCTCGACCAGTTTGATGCTGAGAGTTTGCGCGCCTTCCTGAGCAAGAAATTGCCCACGCCGATGATCCCCTCTGAATTTGTGAGGCTGGATAGTCTGCCCGTGATGCCGAACGGCAAGGCAAACCGTGCGGCTCTCCCAGTTCCAGATCATTCGATTGCAAGATCTGGATTCGATGAACCCAAACGTCCAGCGGAATCCAAGCTGGTTGAGGTTTGGAAAACGATTCTCGGGAAGACCAGGATCGGCGTAACAGACAATTTCTTCGATCTCGGCGGCAACTCGCTGTTGGTGGCGAAGCTCTTGTTGCGCATCGAACAACGATTTGGAAAAAGACTATCGCTGGCAGACATTTTTCAGGAGCCCACCATCCGGCAACTGGCCGTCATGCTCAACGGCCAAAGTGCGCGCCGACAGCGCCCTGCCGTAGTTCCGATACAACCGCAGGGTACCCGTCCACCGCTGTT
The DNA here is from genome assembly GCA_963696635.1 of uncultured Acidobacteriota bacterium. GTDB lineage: Bacteria > Acidobacteriota > Terriglobia > Terriglobales > Acidobacteriaceae > JABDBE01. The sequence continues at coordinate 1,589,401 of CAVOKX010000006.1, read as the reverse complement.
CTGGGTTCGCGGTGGGCCCCTGTTTCGGCCGTTAGCCAATCGTTTAGGGCCAGATCAGCCGATGTTGGGAATTCATCTTCCTCCAGATGAGGCGAGCCGCCTCTCTGTTCCCTACAAGCTTGAAGAGATCGCCGCGGCGCTGGTTACCCACGTCCAGGAGGTCCAACCCGAAGGCCCGTACTCCCTTGCAGGGTTGTGCGTCAACGCCGTGATCGCATACGAAATGGCACGGCAACTGGTGGGTCAGGGACAGGAGGTCGCCCTGCTCGCAATGGTTGACGGGCAAAACCCTGCGTACTACCAGAATTTTTCACAAGAAAGCCGAGCCGAACTGTATTTCAACAAAGCGAAATTTCATTGGAATCGGCTGCGGCAGTGCAAATGGACGGAGCTGCCGAAGTTCTTCTGGAATCGGATGGAGGGAATCAATCTTCGTGTAAGCGTACTCCGTTGGCGAATCCACCATGCGTTGGGTCTGAAGGTAAGCGAGGACCACCTCCGTGAACTGGATACAATCGTTCATCCGTCCTCCTATTTGTACCGGCCCAAGCCTTACCCGCAGCAGGTGGTTTTCTTTCAGTCCACGGAGTGGCCGGAGGGCCGTTATTGGAATTTTTACGAGAGCTGGGACGGCCTCATCGGCGGAGGCATGATAGTTCATAAAATCGCTGGCGGCCACCAGTCGATGTTCCGCGAAAATAACGTCGACACGCTGGCCACCCTCTTGCGAGGCTATACCAATCGAGATCTCGAACCACGACCGACCTCGCAGACGATTTCAGCAGCAACACCCGAATGCCTCTAAATCAATTTCACCACGATTCCGCGAAGCTACTTTCGAAGATTATCCGCAAATTGCAGCCCTGAAGTTCCGCTATGGCTGAAACCCCCGGAGCTATGAGGAATGGGCCCATTCTTGGGTCCTTAACCCTGTATATCAAAGGCGCCCCGATTTGCCGATTAGGTGGGTGTGCGAGAAGGGTGCAACGAAATCGTCGGTTGCGTATCGAATATTCCATTGCCTTATGACCTCGCAACGAGAAGGTCCTCGCAGAGAAATTGACGGATGCGCAGGCCTGAGATCCGACTGGGTTTGACGGCGACTCCAGTCTTTGGTCCACGATAAACTGCTGGGATCGTCGCCCCAGGGCATTTGCGAAAAGTGTGCGTCATACAAGAGAAGGCTGAGGTGAACAGTGCCAGATCGGAACGGAAGGGCACGCAGTGTCTTTAAGGTCGAGACTTAACAGGCTTCGCAACCAGTTGGGTCGTCCGACCGAAAGACTGCTTGTTTTAGAGGCTAGGCGTGCGGCTTGGGAAGTTTCTTAATTACCGATTACTACTGAGTTGAAAAAGGTCGGCTTTGAAGATGGGATCATTCAATTTCTGATCAATCATCTGGAAATCAAGAATCAAGCCTTCATTGAAATTCGGGGTCGAGAATTACGAAGAAAGCAACACTCGCTTCCTCCTGATCAACAATAACTGGCAAGGAATGGTGATGGATGGCTCAGAGGAGAATGTCAGATATATCAGCAGCGATCGAGTCTCCCGGCGGTACGATCTACAAGCGAAGTGCTGCTTTATCACTAGGGACAATATTAACGACCTGCTGCGACAAAGTGGATTTGGCGAAGACCTAGGACTACTCTCCGTCGACATTGACGGCAATGACTACTGGATCTGGGAGGCAATAGACTCTGTCCGGCCGCGCATTGTTATCAGTGAATACAATAGCGTCCTTGGTCGCGATCCTGTTTCGATTCCTTATCAGGCGGAGTTCTTCAGAACCAGAGCACACTACTCGAACCTTTACTATAGCTGCTCCCTCAGTGCCTTAGAGCATTTGGCAAACAAGAAAGGCTATGTCTTGGCCGGGTCGAATCTGCGCGGGAACAATGCTTTTTTTGTAAGGAAAGATATTGTCGGTGCCCTTCCGCAGCGCAGTGCGGAGGCCGAATATGTCAGCAGTCATTTCCGCGAGTCGCGGGACTCCAGTGGAAAACTCACGTACTTGCGCGAAGGGGCAAGAAGGAAGGCCATATCGCATCTTCAAGTAGTGAACGTCATAACTGGACAAACCTCCGTTCTCGGCGAATAGATAGCGGATTTTGGAACCTTCACTCGGAAGAAAATTACCTATGCACGGACTCATCACCCAATCCCTGGAAAACATCGAAGGGAAAGTTGACGGAGCTTTTTCACAATCGGCGGACGGTCCGCTTTTTGTGGTGGGCATGTGGCGCTCGGGGACTTCGTTGCTTTACGCACTGCTGAATCAACATCCGCAGATTGCTCTGATGTTTGAGGAGGATCTGGTTCACGTGCGTTCTTTGTTCTGGATTCCCAGGGACACCCCAGAGTGGCTGGCGAAATGGGATTTCTGGAATGAAGCCGTGACTCGCCACAGAATCGACACCAGCGAGATTCCCAGGGGAATCTCCAATCTAAGAACCGGGGCTGAAGCCGTATATAGGCAGTACGCGAAACAAAAGCAGGGAGCGACCATTTGGGGCTGCAAATCGCCAACCTATCACGATGCGATTTCCCGGCTAAGCAAGACCTTTCCCAACGCGCGATTCGTGATCATTTGGCGCGACCTGCGCACAACCTGCCGCAGCATCATCGAGGCGTCACCCGGAAATCTTTTTTTCAGCCGGCCCGGCATGTTGCTTCGTGCGATCCTCGGCTACCGGGAGATGAAGCAACAATGCGATTCTCTGGTTGCGCGGGGTGTTCCCGTTCATCAGATTTATTACGAAGATCTGGTACGCGATCCCGCGGCGATCATGCGGGAACTTTGCTCGTTCCTGCAGATTCCATTCGACGCGAGGATGATTCGTCTGGAAGGTGCGGATCGCAGCGCGATTCAGGAAGGTCCCCATCATTCGCTGGTAAAAAGCGAAGAAATCGTGGGATCGAGAAATACGCCGGAAGGGCTCCCACCCGCCGTTAAGAACAAAATTGAACGCTATGTACACATGTGGCGCGAGCAGTCGCAGGGCGCCTGGCCTCTCTACCCCGAATCGCTTGAGAACGTCTCCGCTAACCCGTCGGCGTGGGAACGGTTGCGGGACCGCGTCACCTACAAAGTACTGTCTGCGTGGCATCACACCATTCCGGTCGTGTTTTCCTTTGTTCCTTTCGCCGTCTGGCAGAGGTATCGCACGTTTAACGATGCCCGCAGATATCGAAGGTCATTTCGCGGGGAAGACGCGAAGTTGGATTGACCCTCGGAAACCTGCCTCTACTCCCTCGATTACCTGCGAGTTCGTTCAGTTCGCGCCCGCCCGAAGTCCAGAAAATCGTAGAAGCCAAACTGCAGACCCTATTCTCGGAGGTACTCTTGGCGGGGGTGCCGACGTTGAAACCGATTTGTTCGAGACCGGAATCCTGGATTCTCAGCCCTTCGCTGAATTGCTATTGCAGTTCGAAGGGCACTTCAGCGGCCGCATCGATCTGGACGATTTTGAAATCGACAATTTTCGTTGTATTGAAAAAATCGCGAGCCTCATTCTCACCACAAGCCTGGAGACGAAGACGGATTGATCACGTCAGGCCTAGATCACCGCAGGCGAAATCGACGGTGCTAGGGTTCAACGGCCGCAGATCAACCGGCAAACCCCTCCGTCTAACTCTTCAGTTTCATTCCAGCGAACTCACCCCTCCAGCGTTAGAAAAACTCCCCCACCTGATCGCGTTCCACCCGGCATCGAAACCTGCGGGCGGCGTCTAGCCCTTCGGCTTCTTACCCGCGGGAGGAGCCTCGAGCCAGATCGGTTTCATCCCCACGGAAACGGTATTGTTCTGGATCTTCGTCTTGCCTCCGGCGAGATCCGAATACTCTACGTATTTGCCGTCGACCTTGACCGGAGTCGTAGTGCAGTTGCCCCGCGAGCAAGTCTGCGAACTGTCCCAGATCGCCAGATACTCAGAGCCGTCAGGCCGGGTGAAAGCGCAACTGGTCTGAGCCTTGGCTTTGTTACATCCGCCCACGAGGGTTGCGCCGACCATCCATTTGTAAACTTCGGCGTACGCCGTGGCGGCGGGCGTAGGGCCTGTTTGCTCACTCCACAGTCCGCCCACTTCGGGGTCGTCCCAGGCATACCAGAACATGCGCTTGACTCCTGCAGCCCACATGGCGATGTGAAATTGGCCCACGAAAGCTACCTGCATGTCAGGGTCAGTAGTGCAGGTTTTACTCACACGATTCCAACTCCCCTCTGTGTTCCACAAGGGTAAGTCTTGAACACCATTTTTTTTCATCACATTGCGGAATGCCGCGATGCCATTGGGGATCTGGTCGAGGTCCCAGGCGCCGCTGGGACATTCCCCTTTTACGTATCCGTGCGTCGCAACGATATCAATATATTTGTTGCCACCAGCCGCGAGATAGGCGTTTGTCCATGAAAGTGCATTCCAATCCGTCTTCCCGCTTTCTGGTTTCTTGTCTCCCCATCCGGTGCCCGGGGAGACGATCATCGCCTCCGGATCCATGCCCTTAACGATGGTACGCAAATCCTGCGTCATCCTGACCATCTGGGGCATGGTGCCATTCCAGAAGAAGAGGTTTTGCGGCTCATTCCACACTTCCCAGTATTTGATTCGGCCGTGAGCGCGTTTCGCGAGCGCGGTCACAAAGTCCTTCCACGCCTGGTCCGTGCCACTCCCGTCTTCCTTGAGATCACCTGGAGGATGACACGATCCCGGCCCCCAGTTTTCTGCAGCGGCTTTCCTGAACTGCAGCCCACAATGCTTGTCATTCCGGTCACCCGAGGCCCACGTCGGGACACCTCCGAAGGTGTACAGAACCTCGAGATGATGTTTCTGGGCCGCTTCCAGCCAGCGGTCAAACAAGTCCCAGTCGTATCCGTTTGGACTCGTCTCGATCTGGAGCCATTTTGTATGGGTATCCCAAAGGCGCAGAGAACCGAATGGAACTGACGGAAAAGGCCGGCTGCGAACCACGCCGGCGTGGCCAATCATGCCGAAAAAGGTGCTGGGCACTGGCTCTTGTGCCACCGCCATCGCAGTGAGAAACAAACATGTGGCAAACAGGTCAAACGCCTTCCTCATCATCTTTTATCGCCTTCCAGGATGATATTGTGCGCGTCTGTTCACTTCGGTTGCAAGTTGATCGCTGAGAATCGTCTTTGGAGCCGGTGCTGGCTTCGATGGTTTCCGCCAACCGAAATCCGTTCTTCGGCGACGGCTTCGTATTCTCGCGAGATTAAAAGACTACCACATCCCAGGAACCCGCTGGCTGGCGAAAGTTGCGCTGAAACGTAGACGAGACGCGCCCTTGCGAGCAGGGAAATAATAGTCGTGAGAGAAGCAGTTAAGATCCGTTTTCTTCTGAAACCGGATTGACTAAAATGACTGCCACCATGACTTCGCCTACAGAAGCAGTACTTGACTTTGCGTGCAATGTGTCCTGCAGGATGCATGTGCCGTTTTCATCCATTCTCAGTCTGGGAAGGTCTTTGCGACCCACCTCGGTGGTCACCAGGCTTAATAGCGCCGGCTGGTCTGTGCGTGACGCCAACTTGCCCTGACGGATGAGTTGATCGGTCGACAACACAAGCCCAGGATCAGCGTCTGCGCTTACCGGGCTGAGGACCAGAAAATCACGGGCATCCTCTCCCGTCACCACTGCGTAACGCATTGTGTAATATCCTGCCTTCAGCTTCTGGTCGTGAAAATCTTCACGATATTCGTCAGAGGCTTGGGCGAGAAAACGAATTACGCCCATCAGCGATCCCGGCTCAAGATTGCCGTAGGTTGTCCGACTCGGCCCATTTTTGCCGGGTTGCGTGATCGCGGCTTTAGCCCAGAAGATCTCGCAAATCGGCATTCTCAATCCATTCACATACGTGAAGATGCGCGTGCCTTCTCCATCCACGCCAGCAACCAGGGAGCTGGGGAGATCCCCCGCCTGAAGGTCGGCCAGTTCAAGCGAGAATGGTTCTGCGCCCCAAGCCGCGGGGGCAATAGCCAGTGCCAGCAGAAGGCCTACAAACAGCACCACCCGCCTTGGTCCCCAACCATGCGTACATCCTGACATCAGGCCTCCCAGATGACTCGCCTTGAGTCCGATCTCTCAAAAACACGAAAATGAGAACCGGAGATCAGTCGAGCTATTCTAGCCAAGTTGAGCCGATCCTGTCTCTAGGGGTCGCTCCCGCCGAACAGTGAAGCCCAAAACGACTGGGGCAATCGGCGGAGATAGAGACTTTGGTCACTGAGGCCTTTGGCCTCTTGCTGGGAGGTCCCCGAGTAATGTAGGCTTCAAATACTTTGGGCTGGCGAGCGTCGCCCTTACCAAAAGGAAGTGTACTCACGGTATGGGTTTAGGCCGTGAGTTTTCTGGAGTCTGTCTTATCAAATGAATTGGTGGGGAGAACGAGTATGTGGCAGACGTCACCCCGCAAACCATCGGGAATACCCAACTGTTGTGTCGGCTGCGTTGCGTTTCGCCCCTACCCCAAGCGAAAAATTTCACGATTCGCAGTCTTTGTGGCTAGACCTACTTGGTCGGCGGGCTATCAGAACTGGAACTGGTTAAGAGAATGCAGGAGGTTCGCGAGGTGGGTTTTACAGGGCTTATTCACTCGCTACATCACTACTTCAGCCAAAAGCGGAAACCTTAAGTTTCGATCTACTTAAGACCCGTTGTTACGGGTCCCCCCTCGGATTGATTGGAGAAGTTTAAAATGCAACGACGGAAACTCGTTTTTTCTTACTTCCACATTTTCTCACCGGTTGCCATCGGGCTGTTGATTGGCTGTGCACTCGTGGGAAATTCTCAGGTCGCGTATGCGCAAACATCTCAAGTGGAGACGACCCCGCCAAAACTTGAAAGTTCGCAAGTCGCTCCCCCCGGCGGCATCGCCGACATCAGGCATATAGTTTTCATCATGAAGGAGAACCGAAGCTTCGATCATTACTTCGGGCAGTTTCCAGGCGCTGACGGTGCCACGAGCGCGACGATTTCGACTGGCCAAACAATTCCCCTGTGGCGCGCTCCTGACATCATGTTTCATGACTTGGACCACACGTACCAGGGAGCGATCAATGGGTCGGATGGAGGCAAGATGGACCTTTTCGACCTCAATTATCGCACCAACGTAAACGGTGATTTTGAAGCGTTCACACAGATGACCAAGGACGACATCCCCAACTATTGGTCTTATGCTCAGCATTTCGTTCTAGCCGACCACATGTTTCAATCCTCTAACGGACCCAGCTTCCCGGCGCACCTTTACAGCGTCGCCGCGCAAGCTGGAGGAACCATCACCATCGGGATGCTTCCCGGAGGTGCCCCAACCCACACTTGGGGTTGCGATGCCCCGCCCGCCACCTTTGTGGAGCAAATGGACGCCAACGGCGTCATTTCCGATGTTTTTCCATGTTTCGATTTCAATACCTTGGCCGACGCCTTGAACGCGAAGAATGTGAGCTGGAAATTTTATGCTCCCACCGCCGGAGAGCGAGGCTATATTTTTTCGGCTTACGATGCGATCCAACATATCCGTGACTCAAGTTATTGGAATACGAACGTTGTTCCTGTGGAGCAGTTTGTCACCGACGCGATGCACGGCAACTTACCCGCGGTGTCCTGGGTTGTCACCGGAGAAAACAGCGAACACCCCCTCGGCGGCACTTGCGTGGGTGAGAATTGGACCGTTGAACAGATCAACGCGATTATGCAGGGCCCCATCAATCAATGGCATTCCACTGCGATTTTCGTTGCCTGGGATGATTTTGGGGGGTTCTACGACCACGTGCCGGCTCCTAAAGTCGATGAATACGGTTTAGGCCTTCGCGTTCCCCTGCTCATTATTTCGCCTTACCCCAAAGGACGGGGAAACGGTTATATTTCTCACACAACCTATGAGTTTTCCTCGATTCTCAAGTTCATCGAAACTGTATTCGGATTGGGGTCTCTGACGGAGCGCGATGCTCAAGCCAGCGATATGACCGACAGTTTTGCGTTCACCCAACTGGCCCTGCCGCCGTTATATCTCCCGCCCCGTGCATGTCCAGTTGCCTCGGCCACGGAAGCCCACTATGGCAATGTGGTGGTCGGGCAGTCGAGAAATGAACCCATAAAGGTGACCAACTACGGGACGACTACGATGTCGATTCAAAGCGTGACCGCGACCGGGGACTTCAGTCGAAGCTCGGGGGGGTGCGGAACCAGTGTTCCACCGGGCGGAGCGTGTACACTGAACATAAAGTTCATGCCCACGGTTGCGGGTGCTCGCACGGGGACGCTCACGATCCAGGACAGCGATCCCACCAGCCCGCAGATGGTAAAACTTTTGGGTAACGGCACGAATGTCGATTTGCCAGTTTTCTTTCCAGGGCTGGTCTTTTCCACGACCGATCTGGGTTCCAGATCTCAACAGAAGGTCACGCTTACCAATACGGGTAGTACCGATCTGACGATTTCTCAGATACAAATGATCGGCGATTATACCGAGACCGACAACTGCGGAAACCAGCTACCCGCAAAGGCGAATTGCACGATTACGGTTGCTTTTGTTCCCACCACGTCGGGCTTGAGGAGAGGCAATCTGGTGGTGTGGGACAGCGACCCCAGCAGCCCTCAAATGGGAAGGCTGACCGGGACCGCCACTGCGGTTCATCGAGAGCCCAAGGTTCTTTTCTTTTCAGCAGAGGTGGGGCAAACCAGCCCGCCGAAGACCATTACCGTGACCAACAGAGCGACCTATGCGGTGACAGTTGGAGCCATCGATGTCCCCGAGTACTTTCAGCAAACGAACACCTGCGGAACACAGATTCCGGCTGGAGGGCAGTGCTTGGTCTTTGTCACATTTTCCCCGCAGAAAACCGGCTTGACCAAGGGGAACTTAAGCATCAATGATGCGGACCTAGATAGCCCCCAGAAAGTCACTTTGGAAGGTACCGGAACGTAGAAGTCCATGTGACTTAAGTCTGGGGCGGGTTTATAGAGTGGGATGGCTGGTTTCCTCTCGAGTTACTTAGCGTCGGAAATTATGCCATCGAGTAAAAAAGCTCTGCTTCGTCGAGACATGAGACTGTTGTCGGCAGGTTGCTAGCGCCCTCAAAGTCTGCCGGGCCCAAAAAGGGAGTGAGATATGGCATATGTTCTTAAGATTACTTCGCCGCTATTAGGAATTCTTGTTTTTATCGGTCTGGTTCCAGCTCCGAAACCGCAACGGATCCTGACTCCCGGCCAGACCTACTGCACCGGGTCCGTGCCCTGTGTCTTGACCTATCACAACGACAACAATCGAGATGGGGTGAACCCAAACGAGGGCGCATTCAAAGCCTCGACTCTGAGTTCCAGCAACCACCCTTCTCCGCAATGGCTCGCCACAACCGATGGCCAGATTTACGCTCAACCGCTCTATGTGCATCAATTGCTGATGAACGGTGCCCCGAAGAACGTAGTCTACGTCGCGACCGAGAACAACAGCGTTTACGCGATGGATTCAAACAGCACCAACAGCACGGGTACCACCCTGGCGAGTACCAGTCTGAACGACGCCAGCGACCTCGGCGCCGGATACACAGAGATTGCTCTTCCTTCCGTGGCCTTGCCCAAGGGCTGCAGCAACCTTACGCCTGAAGTTGGAATCACTGGAACTCCGGTCATCGATGTCTCGGTTACGCCGCCCGTCCTCTATGTTGTGACCAAACATCAAGATATAGACAGCACTGGGGTCGCGACCTACCGACAGAAATTGCATGGCTTGTACGCTGACACTCTGCAAGAGATTCCGGGTAGCCCTTTGGTTCTGGATTCAACGTTTGCCTCGACCTACACAAGAAATATCTTCAACCCCTGGTCCAACAACCAAAGAGCTGGCCTCGCTCTAGTGAATGGTGCGGGTGGCACCGCTAAAATTTGGGTCTCCTGGGGGTCGCACTGCGACGATATTCCTTATCACGGATTTGCCATCGAGTTTACTTACAATTATCAGGCAAGCGGATTTACGAATGCGTACACCTTGTTCGACGCGGAGTCCAGTTGCACCGTCAACAAGTGTCAGGCAGGAATATGGATGGGCGGTGCCGCTCCGGCAGTAGATGCTCAGGGAAACGTATACCTGGGAACGGGTAACGGCAACGACGTGAAGCAGACGGCTGGCGAATATAGTAATAGCGTTCTCAAATTGAACGACACGGGACTGCAAGATTTTTATTCACCGCCGGATTTCGACCAGCTTAATAAGGGCAACAATCTAGTCGCCTGCACGAATCCGCATCCCAGCAAATGTGTTGCTCCGTGTCGGCTTGACAGCACCGGCGCATATTGCCAAATTCATTTGGAGCCCGACGATTGGGACATGGGTACGGCGGGCGTATTGTTGCTGGAGCCGACATTTTCGCTCAACTATCCGGAACTCCTCACCTCTGGCAAACAAGGCATGCTCTATGTCTTGTTCGCTACGAATTTAGGTCAATTAGACAGCCAGAACCTGAATCCGGATCGCTATGCGTGCACGACTGCGACCACACCCACTGCGGGTGCAATCGTGCAGTGCTTCATGGGGTACGCTTTGCATAATTCTACCCCAAACCCCAACAGCGGTGGCAGGGGCACACCTGCGTTCCTCGCCGGTCAAAGCGGAAAGACTGCGCGGAATTATCTCTATATTGCGGGTGTCGGCGACATCCTTAAGGCTTATCACCTCACCAATGCTCGTGGCCTCGCCACTTTCGACACTTGGGCCTCCACCCCGCTGGCGCCTCATAAATTTCTGTACCCCGGTGCGGTTCTCGGCGTGACTTGGTCGCAGACGGGAGAAATCGATGATGGTATCGTGTGGGCGCTTGACTCGTCTGGATTCGGTACCGCGGCGAAAGCTGCGACCGGGGCCGTTGTTTATGCCTACAAAGCGATCCCCAGCAAGAGGGGGGCAGGAACGCTCGGCTCCGCGCTATGGGATACTTCTGCTTACAACACCTCGCTCCCTGGCAATCCCGGGGCAGTCAAATTCATGTCGCCCACCATTGTGGACGGCAAGCTTTTTATTGCAGGCGGTGCGCAGGGTTACCAACCCGCCACCTCAAATTGCCCCACGCCGAGCACCGCCATTCAACCAACCGCCTGCGGTGGGCTAGCTATGTACAAATAGGGCCTCTCGGTCGAGATGATTTGTGAACTGCCGCTAAGGGAGCCCCAGTGAGTATTCCATGTACTTCTGAGACCTCCCTGTTTTTCTAACTGTTCCCTACAATTCGATTCGCTTGTAATCCTGGACACGTACCGCAAGTCCAGCATTCCGAATTGAGGGAATTTGATGATCCGACGCTTGGCAACTGGCCGACGAGCGAACCTGCGCGATGTCTTTACTGCTTTTCCGGTAGGGCTGACAAGAAGAATAAAATATTCATGCCCCGCTATAGTGGTTGCTTTACTGTTGCCATTGATCGCTTTGCCCCAGCCCACGCCGTCTCCGGAGAGCGGTTGGTCGCAAGATCAATCGCAGTACGATCAGTCTGCCGCGCCTCGCCACGCAACTTCCCCAAATTTTCAAGGCCTGATCGTGCACTGGTATGAGCCGTGGCCCACCCTTCCGTTCCATACGTTTCGTTTATGGGATACGGGGACGCGATGGGCTCAACTGAACCCGTCACCGGGCCAATTTCACTGGACCACGCTGGATCATTGGTTGGATGCTGCCCAGCAAACTGGCGCCGATCCACTTTTCACTTTGGGCATGACTCCGCAGTGGGCTTCCTCGCGTCCCAATGATCATACTTGCCGCTATAGCCCAGGCGAGTGTGACCCTCCGGAAGATCTGAATCCCGACGGTTCGGGCACGGATCAGCACTGGAAAGATTTCGTTACGGCTCTCGTCAACCATGTCAACGGGCGAATCCGGCATTGGGAAGTTTGGAATGAGCCGCACGCTCCTAATGCCTGGACCGGTACCTACCCTCAAATGGTGCGGATGGCGCAAGATGCTCGTACCATCGTCAAATCAATTGATCCCAAGTCCAAAATGTTGAATGGCGGCGTCGAGATGCACAATGGAATCTCTATGAAGTGGTGGAATGGGTATGCTGCCGCAGGTGGCCTGAAATACGCCGATTTGATCGCCATTCACGGCGATGTCCGCACCTATCCCGAGAAATGTGGAGTGTATCCACAAGCCGAGAATTTTATTCCTTTGCTGCAGGGAGTGAAGACGGTTCTGGCGCAATACGGTCAACAGAACAAGGTCATTTGGGATACCGAGGCCAGTTGGGGTCGAACCGAACCGGATTGCTTCAACAATCAAGACCTGCAGGCCGCCTTTCTTGCTCGCTTCTTCCTGATACAGCATTCCGAGCATATCCAGCGCTTCTACTGGCGGGGTTGGATCGACAAATCTGGCGGTCTCTACAACGTGAAAACCGGACTCAACAAGGCTGGCGTAGCCTACGGGCAAATTCATAGCTGGTTCTTCGGCAATACGCTGACCAACCCCTGCAGCGCAAAAGGAACCATCTGGACCTGCGCGTTCACCGGGCCCAACAACTATCAGGCCCAGGCTGTTTGGGATACATCGATGACCTGCAAAAATGGTGTGTGTCAGACACATCGGTATACAGTCAATGCCCAGTTCCTCGATTACCGCACCTTGGACGGCAAGAAGCAACAGATTACGAACAGTACCGTACCGATTGGTGCCAAACCGATCTGGCTGGAAAACTAATAAAGGCGCTTCCACGCGCATCTGGCGAGCCATGTTGCAAGTTCTTTCATCTTGATTCTGCACCACCACATGCGGCAGAATTAGGGCGTCTCGGGTCGCAACCACCCCGCAGCAAACCTCTGAAGTTGAGCATTGCATTCCCGACGGAAGTGACGGAATCGTAAACTGCTGGCGCAGAAGTATGCTGGAGCGGGAGCAAGCGCGAGTACAATAGCTAGCAGCGAAACCGTGGCAAACCCGCGGACCTGCTGAGCGGGGTAAATGGGAGTCGATCTAACTATGGGAGTTCTCAAAAATACAACTTTGCGCGCTAACCTGGCAAAGTCGCCAATCCGGCGTCCTCTGATTTGGCTGCGTCACCGCGGTCTGCACGATTCCGATATGTTCCTGGCCTCGTATCCGCGTTCGGGAAATACTTGGCTGCGCTTTGTCCTGTCGGAAGCGCTCAGCGGGGAGGAGATCGACTTCGATAACATCAATAGCTTCATTCCCGAACTCAAGTGGCACAAGGACGCCCGTCCACTGCTGCACGGAAATGGGCGTGTAATCAAGACTCACGAACACTATCGCAAAGAATATAAGAAGGCGATTTACATTGTGCGGGACGTGCGCGATTGCGCTCTCTCCCAGCACGCGCGCACCAAGGAAATCGGCATCTCGCCTCCTGATTTCGACGTTTATCTGCGCCAGTATTTGGAAGGACACGCCAATCAATACGGAACCTGGCACCAGCACATTCGTTCGTGGCTGGACGGGCCGCTGGCGAAGGAAGGCAAGCTGCTGGTCATCAAGTTCGAAGACTTGAGGAAGAATCCCGAGGACGCCGTCACGCGCATGGTGCAATTTGCAGGTGTGCCCATGGACGCGGAGCGGATCCGCGCCGCGCTGGCCAACAACTCGGTTGATCGCATGCGCGAGAAGGAAGAGAAATCGCAAAAGCTGTTCCAGAGCAAGACCGAGCAAGGCCGGTTCGTCCGCAAGGGCGCGGTGCAAGGCTGGAGAGCGACCATGACTCCCGCCCAGTTGCAAATGTTCGAACGCTACGCCGGTCCGGAACTCGCGCGTATGGGCTATTCGAGTGCGGTCGAAGTGGAAGCCGCCAGGGTGCCGCAGTCGGTGGGAGGCTAAGCATTGGGTTTCAAAAGCCCCGCCCACAGAACGGGAGAAGGGTGCGGCCATCCTCCGATCAGGTGAGAGAGCAACATGAAACCACTCGTGATCTTATTGGTTCTTGTCTTCAGTTCCCTCTTGGCCCACGCGGGTGAGACCGTCTTCTACACGTTCAAAGGCAAGCCGGACGGATACGCGCCTGTCGGTGGACTGATCTCCGATCAAAAAGGAAATTTGTTTGGCGTCACAACGCAAGGCGGAATCCACGGCCTCGGCACGGTCTTTGAATTGTCACCCAATGGCGCGAACGGATGGAACGAGACAGTTGTGTACAGCTTCACCGGGGGTGCCGACGACCAGTATCCAGGAGCAGGTTTGATCATGGATAGCGAGGTTAATCCTTACGGGACAACTTTTGGTGGGACATCCACCTGCGCTCCCAAGTGTGGCAGTGTCTTTGAGGTATCGCCGGGCGCAAACGGCTGGACAATAAATTGCCGAGGTCGTCACTGTCACCGGACCACCAACGATACAAGGCCCATAACCTCCGGCCAAACCGGCGTAGGGATTGCTGTTGGCGTACAGTTGGTACCCAGCAATGCCCGAAAGATCAACGCGAGCTCCCTGAGTTCCGGCGAAAACAAAGGCATTATTTAAAATTGTTCCAAAGTCGTCGGTTTGTGCTTGCGCCAATGTTGGGTAAGGAGTGGAGAAGAATTGGCGGATGTCAACCTTGGGGAGAAATTCCACAGTATACGATCCGGCAACTTTGGAAAACAGGCCCTGCCCAACCGCTTGACCGAGCAGGCTCGTTGCGAATGCTGCCAGAAAGACAAGAAAAAACGAAGCCGCGCGTACAAATCTCATTGCGTCCTCTGGGGGCCAGTCCAGTTTGCAGAGAGGCAGACGAACCACGCAAAGCTCAAGGGATTGTAGTTGTAGGCAACACGAACGTAAAACTAGGCCCGCTTCGTCTTAATGTCAATAGCAGTCGGCAATGTAGTAGTGATCGTCTTGATACATTGTGCAGGAGTCAGGGACGCTCCTGTCCATGCTGGCTAGGGCGTAAACTCGAATACGGTTCCGCAGCCGTTACCGAAACAGCCAGCTCCGCCGCTGGAAGCAACTCCATACAGTTTCCCATTCGCGTCCATGATCGGCGGCCCAACTGGATCCACGCCGCCGGAATTTCCCACGAAACTGTACAGTAGGGTCTCAGCCCATTTCCCCGCCGACTGCGTGAGTTCATAAATCGTGCCGCGCCCCGCGCTACCCCCTCCGCCAAACCCAAACACACTCCCAGCATCGTTGACGAATACGTTCCCCCCGGCGCCGTCAGGCTGACCGGTAGAGGGATAACGAAAGCCGAAGATTGTTCTTTCCGTCCATTTGCCCTGCAACTTCGACAATTGATAAACCAAATCCAATTTGCTCGTTGTCTTGGTGGCAATTCCGTAGAGGTTTCCAGCCGAGTCCGAAGACAGGCCAAACCTGGGGTTGCCGCCACGGGTTCCGCCCGGGAACGTATACAACACTTTCTCGACCCAAAACCCTTTTGCGTTTAACGTCAGACTGTAGACAACACCATATCCAAGAGTTCCGCCGTAGCTGGCTGCGCCGTAGATGGTCGTCCCGGCAGGGTTCACGATTAGAGATCCTTGTGGATTCGATCCGTTCTGGTCGAAGGCGAACGCGTGCAGCGTTTTCAGCACCCAACCCTGATTGGAGTAGGAGAGCCGGAAGGTCGTTCCCTTGCCCTTGGACCCAAAGCGAATAGTGGTGCCGTAGAGGTTGCCGGCGGTATCCATCGTGAGTCCGCCAGCGAGACCGCCCCCATCCTTCTTGCCCAGAAACGTGTGCAGCACAGCAAAAGTCCAACCGCTCGCGCCGGGCGATAGTTCAAAAGCGCTTCCACATGCCGGTGGGCAAACCGCGCCACCGGTCGTTCCGTAAAGATTGCCGTGGCTGTCGAGGATGAGCCCTGCGGCGGGACTTTGGCCGTCGACTCCCCCGGTGAAGCGGTACAGGACGCTTTCGGTCCATCCGCCCTGTCCATCGGGCGACAGCTCAAACACGGTGCCGCAGCCGAGGGAACATGAATCATTGCCTCCGTAGAAAGTAGTGCCGTAGAGATTTCCAGTCTGGTCGGCCAGGAGCGGCCCGTTGGGCAAAGAGCCATCCGTGCCGCCGTGAAACCCTCCATACAACGACCAACAACAAGAGACTGAAACCCCAGACGCCTGGAGGGGAGAAAAGTTAACACGGAAGGAAGTTTTTAGCACATGAAACGTGAAATTCGCTTCGGGAGTCTGCGGCAAATCGGCTTTAAGCAGTGGCGAGACGCAGTCCCTTGCCGGACTGTTTCAGTTCGTAAAATTGCGCATTCGCGCCAATGGGAAGCAGCCCACAAAAGGAGGGTCACAACAACAGACCTTTTGACTCGCATGTTCAATCTCCAGGGTGAAGTGACGGATCTATTCAAAGGCTCCCAGGTCTCACCACCGGCGGGCACGACCAAACATATCCGGCCCCCGATTCAATCTCAACCACGCCGTCACCGCCCGTGGGGTAGTGACGAAAGCTGGCCTACAGCCAACTGGGCCACGCCATCCACGTTGGTTGCTAAATGTTGCAAAATTTTTCCTCTTGCTTCTGATTCCGGCCTCAGGCAGAATTACAGTCGAGTGGATACAGGCGTCCCCAATAGGCTGTTATCAAGCACTTAGGGGTCCCCCGCTCGTTGGCAAGCCGGTTGCTCCCTAATTCTTTGCCACTGATACCTTTAAGGACCTAATACCATTTATGGAATTGCGGATCGAATCGAAACACTTGGGCGATGTCTGTGTCTTGGCACCGCAGGTGTTCCAGGACGAGCGCGGCTTTTTCACCGAAGTCTTCCGGGCCGACCAGTTTAAAGACATTGGCCTGCCCTACGAGTTCCTTCAGGATAACCATTCTGGCTCGGTGCGGGGCGTACTTCGCGGATTGCACTTTCAGTGGGAACCGCCGATGGGTAAACTCATGCGAGTGACTCGCGGCACGGCCTTTCTGGTCGCGGTCGACATCCGCAAAGGTTCGCCGACGTTGGGGAAATGGTTTGGCCTGGAAGTTTCCACCGAAAGCCGCAAACAGATTTGGGCCCCGGCGGGATTTGCCCGCGGCTTCTGCGTGCTCTCCGATTATGCGGAGATTCAGTACAAGTGCACCGGCATTTACAACAACAAGGGCGAGTCCGGGATTCGCTGGAACGACCCCGAGGTCGGCATCGAGTGGCCGATCAAAGACGTTCAACTTTCTGACAAAGATCGCAAAGCGCAAACCTTGAAAGAATGGCTGGCCAGGCCAGAGTCCAACAATTTCACCTATTCACAACAACACACCGGCGTGGGGAGATAGTTTTCTATGAAGATTTTGATCGCAGGCGGAGCAGGTTATCTGGGTTCGGTCTTAGTTCCAAAACTGCTGGAGCGCGGCTACGAGGTGGACGTAGTTGACCTGTTCTGGTTTGGCAATCATCTTCCGCCGGAAACCGGGATCATCCGCAAAGACATTTTCGACATCGCGGTTGAGGATCTCGTACCTTACCAGCAAGTTGTCTTCCTGGCTGGCTTGTCCAACGATCCCATGGCCGAGTTTTCGCCCAGCCAGAATTTCATCTTTAACGCAGCGGCTCCCGCATACCTGGCGTACGTCGCCAAGAAGGCCGGCGTGAAGCGCTGCGTCTATGCCAGTTCCTGCTCCGTGTATGGTTATACCGACAACGAATTGTTCGATGAGTCCCGTCCAGTTTCCTCGTCTTATCCGTACGGCATCTCAAAGCTGCAGGGCGAGCAAGCGGTAATGAACCTGATGGATGATGGTTTCTCGGTAATCTCCCTGCGCAAGGGAACGGTCTCTGGCTACAGCCCGCGTATGCGACTGGATCTGATCATCAATACCATGTTCAAGAATGGCGTGCGCAATCGGGAAATCACGGTTAATAATCCTTCGATTTGGCGGCCGATCATCAGCATCGAAGACGCTACCAACGCCTACGTGCGCGCCATCGAGGCTAGCGAGAGAATTTCCGGCATTTTCAATGTGGCTTCGGGAAACTACACAGTGGGCGAAGTCGGCGATCAGGTGAAAATGGCGATTGAGGAGCAACTTGGTATCGATGTGCACCTTATCATCAACCACAAACGCGACTTCCGCAATTATAAGGTGAGCATCGAGAAGGCAAAGAACGTTCTCAGCTTCCATCCGAATCACGATGTCAAGGCGATTGTGAAAAACCTCATTGCCCACATGAGCAGCTTTCAGGACTGGGACAATCCCCGCTACTACAACATCGACACTTTGAAGCTGCTCTCCGCAAAGAATGGGCTGCGCAACCTGGCCGAGGCAGAGGTAGTCTGAAATGAAAGTCGTTCTCATCGGATCCAACGGGCAGCTCGGAAGCGATCTGCTCAAGGTATTTCAAGCCGCAAACGACAGGGTCGTGCCGCTGACTCATGCTCAACTCGATGTCTGTTCCGAGCAGCGAGTCGCAGAAGTTTTAGACGAGTCCAAGCCCGACGTGGTGGTGAGCACGGCTGCATACCACCGGGTCGACGAGTGCGAAAAAAAGGCTGCATTGGCCTTTGAGGTCAATGGTAGCGGAGCGATGAACCTCGCCCAGGCTTGCCATCGCTTGGGAGCGGTGCTGGTTCACTTCAGCACCGACTATGTTTTTGGCGGCTATGACAAGAATACTCCGTACGAGGAGACCGACCGTCCCGCGCCAGTGAATGTTTACGGCACCTCCAAGCTGATTGGAGAACACTTGATCGCCGCTTATACGGATCGCTACTTTGTCCTGCGAGTTTGCGGCCTCTACGGGATTGCGGGAAGCAGCGGCAAGGGCGGAAATTTTGTCGAAACCATGCTCAAGAAAGCCATCGCGGGCGATGCGATTCGGGTCGTAGACGATCAGATCCTCACGCCCACCTATACTGTGGATCTTGCGAAAGCGGTACGCGAACTGCTATTGACCGAGAAGTATGGCCTGTACCATTTGAGCTCTGAAGGGCAATGCTCCTGGTACGACTTTACCCGCCACATTTTTGACCATGCCGGCATCCCAGCGCAACTGTCGCCGGTCAAGAGCAGTGATTTTGCAACTCCAGTCAAGCGGCCCGCATATTCGGTCTTGAGTAAGGCCAAATTCCGGAGCTTGGGTTTGTCGATCCCCTCCTGGAAGGACGCGCTCCCCCGGTATTTGCAGGAACGATCAAAGAAATCGGTCGCATCTGTTATTCCGGTACACGTCGGCGGCTAGCCAGGCTGCTGAAGAGCCCTTATGTTGTCGTGACTTTGGATGGAGCAAGCTCTTCAGCGTTGCGCTAACTCTGTGGCTTGAACCCCAGCCGCTGAGGGCGCCGTGTTTAGCTTGTCCCTAATTTCCGCGGGTATCTATAAATGGTGCAAATTTTTTCATCTTGCAGCTCCTTCCAGCCTCAGGCAGAATTACAGTCTGATCGACACAAGCCCATTCGGTTGCCTGTTTTGAAGCACTTAGTCACCCCGGCCAGTTGGCAAGCCGGTTGCTTATTAGCGCTTTGCCAATCTTGCGCCCGAACCGCATTCATTGTTGAAAGAGCTTGAGCCTATGGGAATGACCCAGCAAATCGAAAGCAACATGCTCACGGCAAGCGCGTCTCCCTTGGGGCGTATGGGAGATCGGGCGGACATTCTTGGAGTCCGCGTGCGCCGCTGGAGCCTTGCTCAGACCCTCGATGCAGTCGAGGAGTCGATTCAACGGGGCGACCGCCGCTACGCTGTATTCATCAATGTCTATAACGTAATCGAGGCGCGACGTAGCTCCCAATACTGCCAGACTCTCAATGACGCAGATTTCCCCATGCCCGATGGCATCCCTCTGGTCTGGGCAAGCCGGGTTCTGGGAACGCGGGTGCCCAGTCGCGTGTGCGGGCCAGACTTTCTGGTCGCAATGAACGAGCGAGCCGAGCAAAAGGGCTACACGGTCTTCATTATGTGCGGCGGTGACAGGAAAGCCGAGCGCACTGCTGCTGCCTTCCAGATCAAGCACCCCAATCTGAAGATCGTGGGGACGTGGACGCCGCCCATGGGCCCGATCGAAGGAAAGTTGAACGATTACATCCTTGGCGAAATTCATCGTACTCAACCCGACATCTTCTGGGTCGGACTGGGAGCGCCACTGCAGGAACGCTGGGTATGGACCAATCGCGACCGCATCGAAGCACGTTTCACCGGAGCTGTAGGCGGCGCTTTTGACTATCACATCGGGATGCGTAAGCGCGCTCCAAAGTGGATGCAGCATCGCGGATTGGAATTCTGGTACCGCATCAGTCAAGACCCCAGCTTGATCTGGAAAAAGCGCCATTATGCCGATTTCCATATGTTCGTGCTTCCGGTGTTGTTACAGGCATTACGGCAACGCACGCAAAAGATTTTCGGCCCCAAGCTTGGCTCTGGCCACTAACCAAGCCTCTGACTTGTCTCCCTCGCGGTGGTTAACAGATTTGCGCCATTAGCCTTGGATTTGACAGGAGAACAAATGAACCGTAAAGACCATGCACTCGTCGTTGCCTTGCTGGCATTCAGCAGCGCGGCGGCAGCCGGCCAGAACAAGTGCAATGCAGCCCCTCCTACGGGAACCTGCCCTGCTCCGGCGGCACCGGTGCAGGTGTGGTGCGCGGGAAACAACACCGCCAGCACCTGCGCGGGCGGCACTTCGTGGATCGGCTTCGATACCTCCAACCCGGCGAGCGGGTCATGGTCGGGCCAGTTTGAAGGGATCGACGCGGGAGGACTGTTAACCTCCAAGCTTGTTCCACGACCGCAACCCGACCCAAACGGTGCCGTGGGCCCGACCAATGCGAGCGGAGTTGGCCAATATCTCGAGCTTGCCGGCAATTTTGTTCAAGCCTTTGATCGGACGACCGGGAACGGCGTATTCAGTAACAAGCCAAACAGCGTCGCTGCTCCCCAGCAGCTCACCAGTTTGTTTGCTCCGGGTGGTTCGCAATATTGCAAAAGCGGTTCCTTGGATGGCACCGCAACCTATGATCGGATTGACGGCGTATTTGTCCTGGCCAATCTCTTTAATCCAGGCGATGGCAACCGTTACCTATGTGTAGGGGTTAGTGCGGCCAGCGGTTCGGCGCCGGCGAATAATTTGGAGGGCTCCAACTTCGAGAGCCTCTGGAATGTTTATACATACAACGTAAGCGTCGCTATCCCGAACAACGCCAAAGGGCAGCCCTATTTCCCGGACTATATGAGATTTGGCACCTGGTCTGACGGATTCTATGTAGCCTGGGATCTGCTCGATCCGCACAGTATTGTCGGTTTTGAAGTTTGCCAACTCGACAAAGCGGATATCATCGCCGGACTCTCATCGAATCCACCGGTTTGCTATACCTACATTCCGTCGTACATCGGTCCGGGAAACGATAACAGCCTGATTCACACTTTACTGCCCGCCGACTTTGAAGGCAGCAATCCTATCCCTAGTAATACCGCCGGACAATATTTTCTTGCCCAGGTAAATCCAAGTAATCCAGGAACCAATAAACAGTGTACCGCATCCCCGTGCGTGTCGAACCAGTTGGCCTTCTGGACCTGGTCCGGCTTTGCCAGCGGTGCGGGCCCCACCTATATCACTCTCAGCAAGGGATACACTCCGGGCTGCTATGCGCCGACCAGTCCGTACAATACCTACTGCGTTCCCGAACCTTACGGAGGCAAGATCGACAGCGTGGGAGATCGACTGATGTCTCGTCTGGCCTACCGCTACATCAAGACCGGCACCGCAGGCGAGTATCTCGCTGTCACTCAAACCGTGCAGCAGAATTTCAAGCATCACCGCACCGGCATTCGCTACTACAAGATTCTGGCCGGCAGCAACCCGTCCGTCGTGCATCAGGGAACCATTCAGGACGCGACCAATTTTTACTTCCTCTCCATGCCCAGCGTAGCCATGGACAAGCAGGGCGATCTTGGAATCACCTACACCGTTACCGGCAACACCAACTACGGGAGTGTAACCAATTACGACCCGTCGCCGTTTTTCGCAGTGGTGAGCAGCACCGGGAAGCTGGGTACGCCGGTGCCGATTCTCAGCAATAGCGGGTCGAGCGGACAGGACGAGACCGACGACTTCTGGGGCGAGTACGTCAGTGTGTCCTCCGATCCTAACGACGATTTGACTTTCTGGGCAGTCGATGAATACATAAACGGCGATCAAACCGCGAATTGTTCTTCGCAAATCGGCACGGGATGCACTTGGGCAACACGCATCTACACCTGCCGCAAAGGCTCCGGCTGCTGAGGGAGTCTAGTCCAAAATAAAACGACTGGGTGCCTCGCTCCTTGCGCATTTTGCAAGGGGCGGGCATCGCAGGTTCCACTCCTGTAAAACCTTCCAGGATTGACTCGCGGCCCTATACTGGTAGAGTGGAAAGTTGTCGATGTCGCCCCCGCGATGTCTCCTTTGCTGGTGCCGCGTTCCTGAATGATTTGAAAGCGAGGTTTCTCCATGAAATACCATCTCTGGGTTCTAGTGCTCACATTGAGCATTTGCAGTCTTCTGCAAGCGCAGATTCAAAGCCCGTTAGCCCAAAAGCGTCTGGACGCCGAGCTGTTGGCGTCGAATGGGCACACCAATATGGGTTTTGGGGCGCAGGTCGCGGTAAGCGGCAATGTCGTGGCCGTGACTCCCCTATGCCAACCGGCAGGTTCCGTATATCTGTTCTCGCGCCTTGCCAAAGGGGCCGTTACCGAAATTGCCAGGTTAAGTGCTTCGGACGGCGCAGGGTTGTGCGGAGTTGCTGTCGGCGACAACGGGCGGTTAGTGGTGGCTGGCGCGCCGTACGAGACAATTGGAAAGAACCCAAATCAAGGCGCAGTGTATGTATTCGTTGAACTTGAGGGTGGCTGGACCGGGAATATCACGGAGACCGCCAAACTGACCGCCTCGGATGGCGGAAAGACGGACCACGATAACTTGGGTCTCTCAGTTTCAGTCACTAATGGAGTCATTGTCGCAGGAGCGCCGCAATATCAGGGAGTCAACGACGGTACGGGCGAAGTTTACGTGTACGTCGAACCTACGAACGGCTGGGTCAGCGGCACCGAAACGGCGCGACTCACGGCTTCCAACGGAAAGGATGGAGATGCTTTCGGCGGGTCGGTTGCGATTTTTGGCCCGCGAGTTGTAGTAGGTGCTGACGCCGCCGACAAAACGGAAGGGGTCGCTTATGTGTTTCAAGAGGCCGTGGGTGGTTGGAAGAGTATGACTGAGACGGCTCAGTTGAGCCATCCAGGGACCAACGAGCTGTTCGGTGTATCGGCGGCGGTATCGGGAAAGACGATTGTTATCGGAGCGCCTTTCGCCCTACCCAGAGGCGCGGCGTTTGTCTATGTTCAGCCGCCGAATGGCTGGATGAGTACTGACAAACCAGACGCTACTCTGACCGAAAATGGAGTTGAGTCAAAGTGCCTGGGCAGTTCTGTGGCAATTGGGCCCGGGATGATTGCTGCGGGTGACGACTGTGTTCGATACGGACACCCAGTTAGGTTCATCGGAGACTCCGTCGTATACCTGACCCCTCCGGGCGGATGGCAAGACACCGGTAATGGCATCTTGCTGCGCCCAAAAGGCGGCCAGCAGAACAGCCTGGTAGCCGTGCGAAAAAATAGGGTAATTGTTGGTTCTCCAGAGACGACCGTGGGGAATAATATCGAGCAGGGAGCGGCATTCATCTTCACCGTGCCTATAAAATGAAAACTTGAACCCGGCGGCGATTCGCATTCAATTCTCGGAGCCATCTGTCGTACTTGACGACGGAAACACGATCCCCATAATGTCATAGGGCAGGGACACCACGTCGAGGTGTGCTGCCTCGGAGGTGAGCCGATGGCTCACGCA
Source organism: uncultured Acidobacteriota bacterium (assembly GCA_963696635.1). Taxonomy (GTDB): domain Bacteria; phylum Acidobacteriota; class Terriglobia; order Terriglobales; family Acidobacteriaceae; genus JABDBE01. The sequence continues at coordinate 1,565,659 of CAVOKX010000006.1, read as the reverse complement.
TGGTTGCGACTGCCCGCACATAATCCGCCAGTAATCAGCCGAGCAAGAACTCAGGAAAAGCCCAAGAGCTTCACAATCAATCCCCAGGCCACGATGAACCTTAAACGGCGATTTTCCCAGCTCTCAGTAGTACTCCTGCTGGCCGTGGTTCCCAGTCTTGCTCAGGGCAACCCGCCCCTTAACCCGCCTTCAATAGGTCGCACTACCCCAAGCGTCGACAGTCCGGTTTGCTACGTGGACGGGATTACGGGCTCGAACCCAACCATCGCGTCTTGCATCGCGTACCTAAACGCCCTCGGAGTCACTGGGACGGGTACCATCTATTCAACCATTCCCGAAGACATTACCACGCAGATTTTTGCCGGCGCCACCCCCAAGTTTTCTGGCACGATCTTCCTCAACAATGACCTCGGTACATCGTCTCTTTGTTCCCAGGTTGCGCCGTTCAATTGCTGGGTGACCGAGGTTCCCTTAATCCTCCCTCCTCGCTTGTACATTCGCGGTATCGGCGCCGCAGGGACGGGCACCGGCATAAGCACAAACAACGGCACGGCGATCACCTTCGGTAGTTCGTTTCCTCCGCCCATTGGATTCTCCGGCACCATTGGGACGCCCAGCTGTACTGCCAACACAGGACACCTGGCCTCTGGCACTTATCTTCTAGAAGCGACACTTGTCAATAATCTCATGGGCGGAGCATCGACTCCGTTGACTCCGGGGCGTGGCTCGGTGAGTTCAGAGTCGATGCCGGTTCTTTGTAGTGGTGCAAACGGGACGATAACGTGGACGATAACCGGCGCCCCAGCAGTGGGCACGGGATTCGCCGCGCAAGAGATGGCCGTCTACCTCACTCCAGCAAACGGTGCCAGCGGAACTGAACTGGAAGCTGGCACTGCGGCGCATCCCGTTGGTTGCAACACTAGCGTCGGCACAGTTGATATCGACCACGGCTCCTGCCGACTGCCAACTTCAGGCGGGGGTACCACAGTGACTTTTACGGTGACCGATGCGGGGACAACTGGTCCTCCTCCTCCGCTGGTCGATACATCCAATCCAATGATCGTGGAGGGTAACGGGCCGGACACGGGAAATGCGAACGCGGTTGAGCTTCGCGACCTGACGCTGTTCGGTTCTCCTACCGGAGTTCCAACCCCGCTATCCAATGAGCCGTCAGTAGCTCTAATGGGCTATACCGCTCAGGAGCAGTCAGGCACTTCGCAGGTTGCGTGCTATGGCGCATTCACCAGCGCCTGTATCTACTCTGGGCTCAATTCAAACAACAGCCACCACGTCGGATTCAATGCCGGTTCGTCGCAAGGGCCCAAGGACGGGACGTTTCACACAATGATCCTGGACGGGCGCATGTTGACTGGCGGAGCCGCTCGCTACGTCAGCGATGGAACAATGGCGGCCCACTGCGCGGGTTGCGGTGGAACACTCGTCAATCCTGCTCAAATCCTGATCACTGGTCAGAAGGCATTCCCCAGCCTCTCGGGGATTCACACGGAGAGCGCCGGAGGCTTCGGCATCCAAATCACGAACGGTGCATCGGCCAACATTGCGGGGTATGACGGTTTTGCTACTGGCGCCAATCACGCCGTGCTGCAGATTGATGGGGCGGGTTCGCCGTCGGGCGGGGCTACCGGTCGGGTGCAGGCCACGGTGCACGATGACACCGGTAACGCCAAGCTGTTAATAGAGGACGACACAATTCCTTCTGGCACCGGCAACTGCAGTGCCCAAACCGGCGGCACCAACACAGCCTACTGCTATACCGGCTCGGGTTACGAGACCGCGGTTTACGACAATGGACTACGGCAATCTCCCAACATTCGGACCGCGCAGATTAACGACCTGTTGCAAGGACTGCCGGTCTTCAAACTGAGCGGCGTTGCCAGTGCGGTCGATTTCTTCACGGCCACGAATGCGGCCACAGCAAATCCCGCATCCATCTCTCTGGAAGCTACGGGCTCAGACGCGAACGTCAATATCAACCTAGTTCCAGCCGGGAGCGGAGCAGTCGCGGTGCTCGGACCACTTTCAACCACCGGAAAAATAGCAAAATATAATAATCGGACAACGGCAGGCTTGGGAGTTCCCGCCATCCTTGCGGTGCTAAATCAGACTGGAGTTAGCACAGCCAATTCAGGGGTTGCACAGACTATTTTTTCTCCCACCGTTGCTGGGCACTATCGGGTAACACTCTATCTCGACCAGAGCGCAGGATGCACCACGTTGGGAGGCCCCGGCCCAGGGGTTACCTACTCGATTGGCTGGACCGACCCCGTTACCTCACGAAGCACGCCGACGACCACCGTGTCGTTCAACACAAGCGCCAGCAGCACCGCTCCCTCTCAGTTAATCACTGATATGTGGGCGATAGCTAGCAGCGCCATTACGGTCACGGATACCTATACGACCTGTTTCTCGGGCACCCCGACTTACGATCAGCACATTACGGTAGAGCAGTTGCAGTGATGCGCGAACGATTTCGCTCGGTGCCCATACCCTTGCCTTCTTCCGCAAGGGGCGGGCGTCGCCAGCCCATCCAGAATCCATCATTCAATGTAAGCACAGTTCCGCTTGACTTGCTCTCTCTGAAGGCTGAAGATCGCTAGCTGCGTCCAGTCCCCCGGTGTTCGGTTACCCTGGTTTGTCCCTATGGGGCGTTATTCTTCGCGAGGCGCCTTATGAAGTCGATTTACTCCGCCTGCCTGTTTATGCTGGCCTGCGCGCAGAATCCCATTCCGCTGCTCATTCAACCGCTGGTTCCGGCGAGTGTCGCGCCGGGAAGTGGCGCATTCACTCTCACGGTCAATGGGACAGGTTTCACAACGTTTAGATGTCTCGCCGAGGCGTGACCTCGTTCCCATCCAGGCGGACGTGCGCGTCTACATTTCGCCGGCGGCTACGGCAAGGGCTGCAGTTGGCGTTCATTCTCTATCACAGTGGGGTTGGGACGGGAAAGGGTAGTGTTGACGATTCGCATAAAATCCCGGGCAAACTCGAGAATCCGAGCGTCGTGAAGCGAAGATGAGTAGGCCAGCACCTCGTCCTTCTCCAAGCACTGGGCGATTGCGCGGGCGCAATCGTCGGCATCGCCCATGCGGAAAAAGGTCGAACCTGGAGCATCCTGCTCGATGTGAACCGGGAAGTTCGACGCAATCGTCGGCTTCCCTAACGCTCGCGCGTCTTCGATAACGGTGCTCCAACCCTCGAACTGTGACGGCTGCAGCACGGCCTTGGACGCGCGAATCAGACAGACTTGATCAACACGTGGAATCATGCCGAGGATGTGTACTTGTTCCTCAATGCCTAACTCTCTTATCTGAGACTTGAGTTTAGGGAAGAATTCAGGATGACGGTTATCGTGGGTGGGGCCGGTGCAAACCAGGTGCACGGTCAAACCTTCACGCTTGAGTTTCGCTGCGGCTTTGAACGCAGTCAGGTGGTCCTTATGAATCCAAAACTGGTTGCAAAGAATGACGTACAAACTGGGCAGTTTATATTTGGCCACGAAGGGCGTCGGTTCCTGGAACCATGAGGGCAGCGGCACGGTTGCGAAGTGAAGAATGTGAGTCTTTGCTGACGGGGGTCCGTAGGCGCGGGTAGCATCCTCGAGAGCGCAGCGGCTGCTGAAAACCACATGACGGTTCGGATCCCGAAGCAGGGCGGGAAAACTCCTGTCGCGAGCCACTCTAGCCATCCGCGAAAAGAACTCTGGCAAAAAGCAATGTTGAAGATCGGGGATCCACGCAATCGCGTTGGGCAGCAAGCGGGTATATGAAACGGATACAGGGAAAACGGTTTCCACCTGCTCATGGCGTGCCGCCCGCGCCAACTCCGGCATGGCTTCACCGCGGAACGCCGCCGACAGCCCTGAATTAAGCCGTTGGGAGTAAACGTCAAACCGGGTGTTGCCAAAAATTTTGTCCAGCATTGACTCGTAGACCACGACCTTGTCTGCCGACGAGGCGACTTCCTCAAAAAGTTCAGCGCTGCTGCGGCAGAACAGAGTAATGCGCGGCCGCTCAGTTGCGGGCAGGCGCGACAGGGCACGCACCAGGTTGTGGGTGTAGATGACACCTCCGCGCCAGCGGTCGAGCGCGATAAGACCGATGTGGGGCTGGGAAGAGTTCACGAGAGCACTCCTTCAAACAGCAAGAGCTCACGAAGTCCTCGCGACAAGTCGCCATGAGGCACCCACCCGATCATAGACCGCAAAGCAGCAACATCCGCCTGCAGGTAAGGTCGCTCCACCGCTCGCACCTTGCTGGGATCCGTCTCGATCGTCAGCGGCTGTCGGGTGATACTGGAGATTCGTTCCACTACCTCTTGCATGGATACAGAAATACCCGTTCCCACGTTCACAGTCGTAACGCCTGGCACAGATTTCTCCACCATTTCTACCACGGCACGGGCGGCATCAGCCACGGGAACGAGATCACGTTTGGAAGACACGTTTCCCAGCCGCAGAACTCGGGAACGGGAATTACGGATCTGGCTGATGATTTCCGGCAGGATATGCGGATTCGTTTCACGGGGACCGTAGAGGTTGAACAACCGGCCCACGACAAAGTGCCGCTCCGGATGCGCACTGGCCTCAAGATGAACTAGCTTTTCCCCGGTCCACTTGGTGAGACCGTAAATGTTGAAAGGACCACAAGTGGTCGATTCGTGATGGGGATGGTCGCTTGACGGGTACACGTCCGCTGTACTGGCGAACCAGACGCGAGGTACGTCAGCCTCCCGGCTTGCGCTCAGAACACACTGAGTACCATGGACATTAAGGCTTACCGCCAGCCCGGGGTTCCGCATTGCCGCTGGGATGAAATGCAGCGCCGCCAGATGTATAACTGTGCCCGGTCGTTCTCGCTTAAACAATACGGTCAGAGCAGCCTCGTCACGGATGTCTTGGCAGACGAACTTGAAGTTCCTGTCGCTCGCAAAGGGTGCAAGGAACTGCCACTGTCCGGTGCTCAGATTGTCCAACCCAATGACTGGAACTTGTTGCAATAAAAGGTGTTCTGCGACGTGGGATCCGAGAAACCCCGCGGCGCCGGTGACCAACCAAGGTTGAGAGTTCATTGGCCTTTGCAATCAGTAAGCTGCGTCCCAGTCAAATGCTAAACATATTGCAACTGGCCCGGTGACGCAAGAGATTTCGCGAGCACCCACTTGCGCCAGTAGCATTGCAGCAAAGAGCGCCCCAGCGTGGGAGAGAAGGCGTGCATTGAGATTCTACCATCGAAGTGCCGCTCGCGGTCAAGAGCAAAACTCCACCGTAGGGCGCCTACGAATTGCACGGTCCGTCCACAAAACGTCCGTTGTCGGATCCCGGGGAAGTACTATGCCCGATGTTCCATCGTCCCGCCGTTGGCGTAATACTCGGCATATCCGGGTTCGAGGCGGCGACCGTTGGGGTTGAAAATTCGGAAATGTGCCAAGTGGAGCCGCTGCAAGGCAAATTGCATGGTAGTGCTCAACACCCCGAACCCGTACTTCAGGCTTCGCCTGAAGTTGATAGAGGAGGCTTCGTCAAAATACTTGGTGGGGCAGGATACTTCCCCGATGCGGAAACCGAAGTGGACACATTGCGCCAGCATCTGGTTGTCGAAAACGAAGTCGTCAGAGTTCTCAAGCAGCGGCAGGTGGGTGAGCACATCGCGACTGAAGGCGCGATAGCCGCTGTGATACTCGGAGAGCTTGGCCCGCAAAAAGAAGTTCTCGAACGCGGTCAGGAACCGATTGGCAATGTATTTCCAGATTGGCATGCCGCCGCGCAGAGCCTGGCCCCCTAGAATGCGCGAACCCAAGACCACGTCATAGACTTCGTATGCGACCATGCTGGCCATGGCCGTAACCAAAAGCGGGGTGTACTGGTAGTCGGGATGCAGCATGATGACCACATCCGCGCCCGCGGCCAGCGCCTCGCGATAGCAAGTCTGCTGGTTGCGTCCGTAGCCGTAATTGGCGTTGTGCACGAAAGAGAGCAAGCCGAGCTGCTTGGCGACTTCGACCGTGCGGTCGGAACTGTGGTCATCCACCAGAATGCGAATGTCCACCAGATCCGGGAGTTCGCGCACTGTGGCTTCCAGAGTTTTTTCCGCGTTGTAGGCGGGTAATACTACTGCGATGCGTTTGCCGTTGATCATTCCGCAGCCGTACGACTCATGATAACCTGCGCCTGGCTTGAATAAGTGCCACTTATTGTTGTGTAACGCTAATATTGGTGCAGTATAAAAGATAGCCTGCGGCTTGCCCTCACCAACAGATGCCTTGATACTCCGCAATCGAGTTGGGGCGATGGTCATGATCGAGATTTACCAGATCCAGAACCATCTGACCGGGTTGCAAGTACTGAGAGAGCTCTTGTGTTTTCGCTGACTTGTTGCCGATGATCACGACCTCAGCGCTCCGAACCACTTGCTGCATGTCAGTGGAAAGCAGAGAGGCAATGTGCGGGACGACATCTTCGATGTACTGACGGTTAGAGCCCGCGAGGTGTCCCAGCGATACATCCTGATCCCAGATGCACACCTGGCAACCCTCTCCCAGGAGCCGTTTAACGAGTTCGACTGGTGGGCTCGTCCGCAGATCGTCGGTCCCGGCTTTAAAGCTCAGGCCGAGAAGAGAGATTTTCTTTTTCTTCGTGCGCAACACGGCTTCTACCGCGCGATTCAGGTGTTCTGCATTGCTCGGCATGACGGCTTCAAGCAACGGCAGGTGCAAGTCAAGTTCCCTGGCTCGGTAGGCGATGGCACGCAAATCCTTTGGCAAGCACGAACCGCCGAAGGCGAAGCCGGGTAATAGATAAGCCGCGGACATGTTCAACTTGGTGTCGGAGGTGAAAATCCTGGTGACCACTTCCGTGTCAATCCCGAAGTGCTTGCAAAGGGTCCCGATCTCATTGGCGAAGCTGACCTTCACCGAGTGGAACACATTAGAAACGTACTTTACCATCTCCGCGACAGGGATAGTGGTTTCGAATCTTGGGCCAGGAATTCTGTCGTATAGCTTGCGAATCGGTGCCAGAAGCTCCGGGGCTTGCACGCCGAGAATGGTGTATGGAGGCTCAAGAAAATCGGCAACTGCGCTGCCTTCGCGCATGAACTCGGGGTTGTAGCAAACGGTGAAGTTCGCACTAATACAACGTCCACTTGCGCTCTGAAGGATGGGAATAACGAGCGATTCGGTCGTGCCGGGAAGCACAGTACTGCGCACAATAATCACATGATGAGATTTCTTTGCCTTCAGGCCTGCGCCAATTTCCTGGGCGACGTGCTCGAGGTGGCTGAGGTCGAGCTTGCCGCTGCAGAGGCAAGGGGTGCCCACACACACGACGGAAACTTCGGAATCGCGGACGGCGGCGACTGGGTCGGTCGTCGCATATAAGCGAGAGGCCCGATGGCCCTCCGCCACCAACTCGGTCATGCGCGGTTCCAAGATCGGGCTGCGCCCGGAGGCGAGCATTTCGACTTTTTGCGAGTTGATGTCTACGCCGGTCACGCGATGGCCGGCGCGCGCCAGGCAGGCGGCGTTAACCGACCCAACGTAGCCTAGACCGAAGACGCTGATCGACAGGTTCACGCCCAGGTTCTCATCGAATTAGAGGGATCCGTCGACGCGTTAGTCGCAGGCATTGCTGATAGAGCTACTTTCCTCTCTTCTGCATCCACTTCCAGGCGGTCGAGACACTGTCGCGCAGCGAACGTTTAGTCTTCCATTGCAAAAGTTGCTGGGCGCGCTTGGGATCGGCCACGAGGGCGGGCGGGTCGCCGGGGCGGCGTGGCACGATCTTATGCGGTACCTTTTTGCCGGTGACTTCCTCGGCCGTGGCTATGACTTCCTTCACCGAAGAACCTTCTCCAGTACCTAAATTCACGGTAAAAGAAGGATTTCCCGCCTGCAGATGTTGCAGCGCAATGACGTGCGCTTCGGCCAAATCAACCACGTTCGTGTAATCGCGGATGCAGGTGCCGTCAGGGGTGGGATAGTCGGTGCCGTAGACTTGTAGCTCCGGGCCGAAGCCGGCGGCTGCGCGTAAAGCCAGCGGGATGAGGTGTGGCTCGGGCTCGTGACACTCGCCGACCTCTCCGCTTTCATCGGCTCCGGCAGCGTTAAAGTAGCGCAAGCTGGCATAGCGAATTCCGTAGGCGGTGTCATAGGACTGCAGCGCCTGTTCGAAGAAGACTTTGGAAACTCCGTAGGGATTTATCGGGACTAGCGGAAAGTCCTCGTTGATGGGCATTTTGGAGGGAGAGCCGTAGACCGAGCAGGTGGAAGAGAAGATAACGATGCTTTTCTTGCCCGCCTCCAGCACGGTGTTCAACAGGGAAAGGCCGCCTTCGACGTTATTGCGGTAATACTTGCGCGGATTGATTACGGATTCCCCGACGTAATGGTTGGCGGCGAAATGCATGACCGCATCGCACTGCTGGACCGCCTGCAAAAGCTTCTTGCTGTCGTGGACATCTCCGATGATGGTTTCAAAACCCTTTGCCAGAAAATCAAAGCCGGTGGAAAGATTGTCGTAGATGAGAACTTCAAGGCCAGACCTTCGCAAGACCCGCGCTGTATGGCTTCCGATGTAGCCGGCGCCACCTACCACTAGAACCTTCAATGAAACCCTCCTTGTTGTCCAGCTAGTCTTCGATTTCCAGAGTTCCTAAGATAAGCGACGGGGTAAGTCCCGTCAAACGCCGGCAGTGGGGGCGGACGCAGATTCTTACCATTCCCAAATTGGGATGGAGTTTACTAATTGGTACTGGCACCCCCTCCCCCTCTTACGTTGCAAAGGCATCAATATAGTAGGGTAACCCATCTTAAAGGGTTCATTGTGATAATGGTGGAGCAATGGCATCCATCGAACAATTACATGAACCCCTCCAGTCGAATCAGAACGCCATTGATTACCTCGACGAGGTGCTGGAGCGTTTTAACAATCGGCTCGTGCTGCATGGGGAGTCCCTTGTCGAACAGTACCTCGTAGGCAGGCTTTGCTTTGTGCTTGAGTTCAGAGCCGGGAGGGAACCTATGGACGATGTCCCGCCCAATACTTCGCACAGCAAGCACTTCATCGATGTTCCTTCGTTTGTCCTGTACGTACACTCGAAAAGCTGCCACGTCGAAGAGAGGAAGCAAGATCATGTGCTTATCTTTGATGTCCAATGCGTGAAGGGCCCAAATGGCGTGGCCCTTCCCTCTGTAGTAAGGTTCCATACCAAGTACAAAATCCTGAAGTCCAGAAACGGATCGTATTTCAATACGTCCGATGGCGGCTACTACTCCTTTACGGCTATCCCTGACAGGGAACTTAGTGTAGTCGTCAACTGCCGAAGGCGCGACCTTACCGAGAAACTCACGCCAAGCCAAATCCAGAGCGGTGCGAAGATTATGGATGGCATCTCCGACAACGGGAGCCAAATCGAATCTCAAAGATTGCTCAGGCTCGTAATTGAGAACCAAATCCCCGGTCTTGCTATCAACATACTCGACGAAGGACTTGAAGTACGTCTCAACAAAGTGAGCGATCCGGATTTCGATCTCCGCGATGTGTTGCTCGGCCCGTTTAATCTTTAATCTTGGCCCAACAAGGTTCATAATCTTAATTCGACCACTGCTATGACATCAGAAACCAGAACCCTATTTGAAACTGAGGATATTTCCGGCTTAGAGATAGAATGCCCGGATTGTCACATAAAGACCATATACCCAATCAGTGAGTGCCTCACCCTCGAAGCCCAGTGTAGAAACTGCCCTAAGCGCCTCTTCGATGCGACTAGCGATAAACAGACGGGGCATAATATATATCCAGCAATTGAAACCATCAGGGAACTCGTGGGCAACTTATGGGCTTTAGGTAGGACGAGAACAGACATTCACGCCCACATTCGCCTGCAAATAAAGACAACGTCTAAGCCTTTGACGGTATGATATTCGCATGAAGTCTAAACCCGATCCCACTACGACGCCAGAGCAAAAATTCTCTCGTTTCCAGAGCGCACTACGCCGCGTGCTCCGAGTATCAAAGGACGATCTAAACCAGATGCTTGCGAATGAAAAGATAGCCAACCAGGGAAAGCCGAAACGCGGCCCTAAACCGCGCCATTCTTCGACTTCGGGCCACGCTTCTGATAGTACCGTCTAGAACGGTATTTCTTTGTCCTTGCCTGTGAGTTCTGCAAAGGTAAGGCGCTTGCCAGCGACTTGCGAAAGAGCCAGCAAGAAGCGATCCGCGTCGGTGAGAGGATTGTCTTTCGTGGCACGATTGTTGTATCTGAAAACCTGTTCGTCAATGTAACGCTCAAGATGGAACGGCTCAACCGCGACGTATGTACCTTTGAGACCCCGCTTTAATAGACTCCAGAAATTCTCTAATCCATTGGTATGCACGCGACCCTTTACATAAGCCTCAGCGTGATTCACGGTCTCATGCACATATTGTGCGTTCAGGTTGTCGTACACGGTCGCGGTATCAGTGAACACAGGCGAACCGTGATGCACATTGTCAAGAATGGCATTTTGCAGCGTTTTGCGTTTTGTGTTGGGAACTACGCTAGCGCGAATCTGGCGCTCGTCGCGGTCGAGGATGCCCATTACCACAGTCTTGCCAGTGTAGCCTCCAGCGTGCCCAGATTTCGCCGCAAAGGCGATCCGGCGGTCGCGGTGCATATTTCTGAGCTTGCCACCGACAAAGGTCTCATCAACTTCAATGCCGCTGCTTTCAGGTCCGCCAACCTTCGTCCCAAACGTTCCAGTCTTGAGAGCCAATCTCAGACGATGCACCATAAACCATGCGGTCTTTTGTGTGACGCCCAGAGCGCGGTGAATCTCCCAAGAGCTAACACCGTTCTTGCAGCTAACCAACATCCACAGGGCCGGGAGCCATTTCTGTAAAGGAACTGGCGAATCCTCGAAGATGGTTTCGACTTTGACGGAGAACTGGCGACGGCAGGTCCGACACTTCCACCGCTTCTGAGTCTTGAGGTAATAAGGATTTTTGGCGTCGTCACCAAAACAGTCAGGACAGCGTGGGCCGTCAAGCCAACGCATCATAGCGACGGCATCAATGCAGGTCTGCTCGTCGCTAAAGTATTGAATCGCTTCGAGTAATGTCTTTGGAACGTCCATGAGCAAACTATAACACGTTGGCGTGGGTTAGTCAACTATATTTATGCCGTTGCAAAATATTTAAAACAAAGGATTTATTTTATGAGTGCCTGCTAGATCTTTGAGTTTAAATGAGTTATACGCAAAATCTAGAGAACATTGGAGTTAGTGAGGTGCGCTCCCGGTCTCGCGTGCCGTTTCGGGACTTAGAGTGGCATCGCTTGGTTCGGAGCCCGTCTTTCGCCTCCACGGGGCTGCCCGCGCGGTTTTCTTCATGGCCTGCGCCGCTCTGCTGCTAGCTGGCGGCGACCTCCTAATCACGCTGCTTTCTACCCGGTCCGGATTGTCAAAGATCAGACATTATCATATAGATAATGTGTTCCGATCTAGGTTATCTTAGCTGAAGGGCAGCGTCAATCAGGAAAGGATGACGGGCGGCGCTCGTTTGTCGACCCCAGGTTAGCGTCCACAGAACGGACGCGAACCTGGGCCACCGGCGGAAGGGTGAGGTTACCAAAGGTCAATGACCTATTGGAACGGAACTCTGGGGTTGATATGCTTTCGCAAAGGAGAGGAACCCCGATGACAGAAATCAACTCGCTGTTGTTACAATTCACCCGTCGAGAAAAACTTCCCCCTGATATACTTTCGCAAAGGAATGCAAGAATGGTGAATGTTATGTTCAGGGGTTTGGTTGGGCTTGAGCCGAAAAAGGCGTACGGTGTCGGATACATCGCCGCGAAGACTGGTAAGAGCTACAATGAGGTTCTGTCTAACATGGTGGAACAACTCCAAAGTTGCCGACAGGTGGTCGAGGCCGATCCCGAAACCTATCAACCGGATGCGTTGAAGACCATCGACCACATGATTGCATCGGCAAAAGCAGCGCAAGCTCACAAGTTGTCGCTCCGTGATCGAAGCCAAGCTGGAAACTTATGAACCGAATGCGCTGCTGCACGCCGGACCTAATTACTCCTGTCCCGGCTTTCTGTTGTCACACGTCGCCGCGACTAGCGGGTTCCACTTCGCCAACGCGTCCGCCACCGTGGAAAGCGGTTCTACTATTCTCTGTAGGCTGTAGGCCGGTTCACAATACCAACCAAGCCAACCTTCATCGAACCATTTAATCGCAAAACATTCTCCCCAAGTATCCCACCCGAAAGGTGGTGTCGAATAGTCCGCGTCAACTACACCCTTAATTTGCCAGTTCGGAGGTGTGGTTGCGACTGTGCAATAAGGAGTTACGTTGTAATCGCAAACCCACTCGTTGTCACGTGTGTGGGGTCGCTGTAGCAGTTCTCAATTGAGGAGTATTTCGCTTGGGTGTAGAATCTCCCCTCATCAAGGGCGAATAGTTTTGAGTAACTGAAAAGCACTCCGGAGCAACTGTTCGTTACCCTTCCAAACCCGGAACCACCAACACCCCCACCCGGCGCGAAATTGCTGAACGTGAAGTTCGCATTTTGGCTGATGTACGCTCCGGCTCTGACTCCGGTAATCTGAGCCGTTTTGGTCATGCTCCCAAAGAACTGTGACAATCCCGATGAAGTTCCCGCATAGACGTTGTAGTCCCGTCCAAGGGCGATGTGCAAGGCGGTCACACCGGAGACGAGCACCCACGGTCCTTCAGTGATACACTGTCCCGTTAGTGAGTTGAAAGCCTCGCAACTCTCTTTGTAAATGCTCCCCGCGCTCGTCAAGCCGTACACTTCAGGCACGGTCACATTGTTGTACTTGAACGTACCTTCTTGTGCCGCAATTTCCTTGAAAGTGACGTTCGTCGGAAGCGCGGTGAAGGTGTTGTTCTGAGTTGAATATTCCCACACAGAGCCGTTGAAACCCAACACGTACCCGAAATAATGGTTTGCGATCACCATCTGTGAGGGAGTAACCGGAGGGTGAACCTGTATCCACTGTGTAGAACCGTTCGGGAGATAGTAAGCATTTCCCGAGTTTGTCCCGGCGAGGGTGTTGTCACCGGCTGCTGAGAGTTGCTTAAGCCGACCGGAGGTAAAAGGTGCCCACGTCACAGTTGTCTGCCCCTGTGTTCCGCCAACGATTAAATAAATGACTCCGTTCGCGTCCAATCCGTAGATGTTCCGCGAAGCGGCACTTCCCGCCGCTACATAGGTTATAGCGACGTTTGAAACTATCTGGTTCCACGATTGAGTTGTGTTGTACCCCCAAACCTGACCGGAACCATTCGCATAAAAAACACCCGTGTCGGTTGCGGCTGACAAGTTCCCGGATGAAGAGACTACTCCCGATGCGAGGCTAGTCCAACCGGAGCCAGTTATCGACGTGCCGACGTTCGCTACGTCTTGACACTCGTTGTCTGATTCGTCCGCGCCGTCAAGCAACACAGAGTCATCGACGGGTTGATCGTCGCCGGGATCGTCACCACCCTCGAAGCTACTCTCCGCGAAACTGTTCGCCGCGTTGTTGGGGGTTTGTGGAAAGGGTTGCCACTCGATCATGGTCACTTGTGCGCCTGAACGAACGCATCCATCGCCAAGTAACCGTTCGAGGACATGTTCTGTCCCAAGGTTGTCATCGTGCTTTGGACGAGGTTGTCGCGATTGGTCGCAGTGTCCGCGACGCTTCCACCGTTCGCGCTGAAGTTGATGACTTGCGTTTGGTAACTACCATTGAACGACGCCAAAGCGTTGCTCAACGCTTGTGCGTCGCTGGTGGAAAGTCCCTGAATCGGAGTGTTCCCATCGGCGTAAGACAGGAAGAACATTCGATAGGCGAGTAGATCGGGAATCTGTGTCGTATCGACAGAGCCATCGGCAACAACTTGCCAAGTGTCTTGTCCGAGCGCCTGGATCACCGAGGCCGCGAACAAGAGAAGCATCAAAACCGCTAGAGGATTTTGTTACGCATTGAATTGAATCTCCTTTTAGATTCGGTTTGTGCGGAGGTGAGCCTTGCAACGGTCTGCTGATCTCATCTTTTCCTTTTATGGGAGAGGTAACAAAGTGGAAGGGGATGACCACACTTTAAGGTCATCCCCAGAAGGTGTAAATAGCTACAAAGTAAGGGTGATTTTCGGTACAGAGGTCAGTCTTACGGAAGTGGTACAGGTAACGTTACTAAATTCCACTCGAGCCCACACGCACAGATGTGAGCCTCGACGGGTGGCCCAGGTTCGCGTCCGTTCTGTGGCGCTAACCTGGGTTCAGAAAGACTCGCTCCGCACCATCGTTAGCTTGCCTTTCTCGTTCGCGCGCCGTCCATTCCGACTCGATTTCTACTACGCCCGCTTGCTGCCACGCATAGTGGCGAAAACTGCTCCACTTCCAGTCTGCCGGTTCGTTCGGGTTCGCTCAGCAGCAGGTGAACGTCCTCGGGCATGACGACGAATCCGTAGACACGTTGGGTGAATCGGCGGCGCATGCTTTCCAGGACTTCAAGAAACAGATCGTAGGCCGCGGGCGAATCGAAGCCGCAGCGTCGGTGGTAGCAAGTGAAAGTGACAAAATGTGACTGTCCGGACTGCTGAAAGCGTTTAAGGCCATGGGGCATGAGGAAAAGCTTAACCAGAACTTCGCTCTGCGCGCAGTGATCTGTGAACCCAGGTTAGCGTCCACAGAACGGACGCGAACCTGGGCCACCGGTCCGAGAAGCTCTGATTAAGTTCGAAACAAACAACAGCAGATTCCTCGACTTCGCGGAATTGCCCGACAAGCGGACAATTCCGCTTCGCTCGGAATGACAAAATTGAATTTTAATCGGAGTTTCCTTAGGTCTTGCCCGCCAACACGCACCTGATCGGCGATGGGGACAATCCTTCTGCCTGCTCTCTCAGCGCGGGGACCACGAGGTTAGAAGCTCGTCGCCAGGCGGAGTGAATAGCTGCGGGGAGGGGCGATGCTGTTTCCGGAGAAAAGTCCGGCGAAATCAATAACGTTCAGCCGGTTGTTGAGGTTCTGGATATCGGCTTGCAAGCGCATGCTTCGTTTGTCCTTCTTCCAGAGCTCTGCGCTGGCAGAAGCGTCGACGGAGAACGAAGGCCGCAAGCGACCGAGGGCGAAATTCACGCGATTGACGATTGCCTGGCCGTACTGTGCGACGGCTTGCTGTTCGGTACCGGCGAATTCGACCGGCAAACCGCTGCCGTATTCGCCGCCCAGCGCCGCCCAGAATCTATCCGCGAATTGGTAGCGAAAGCGAGTGCGCACGGTATTGCGCTGGTCCTGCGTAACCCAGATGCGTCCACTGGTCTGGCTAAGTGCATTGCTGGCCTCTTCGCCGAGAAAAAGTCCGCCGGTGACCGGAAGATAAGCGGCGCCCACCATGTAGGAATAGCTCACGAATCCGGAGAGACGGCCCCAATGCGGGATGTCGAGTTTGCCTTCGGCCCCGTAAATATTGGCTTTGCGAAAGTCGATGGGGAAGCTGACGGCCGTGTCGAGCAATTGGTCGTCATCGGCAAAGTTGTTGACAGTTCGGTTGAAGCCGTTGACGTCCAATCTGAGTTTTTGAAAAAACCCCTTCGTCAAACCGACCTCGAAGTAATTGCCGTGCGATGGTTCTACGGGCAAGCGTAGAACTTCTGGATTCAAGGAGGCGACTTCGGGGGAACTGGAAAGCAAAATGTTTTCAAAGTCGGGAGTTTGAAAAACCCGGTCGTAGGATGCATGCAGGACGAGATCGGCAGAATGAAAATAGTGCGAGACTCCCAGCCGCGGACTCACTGCATTCTGGTTGACCAACAGTTGATAGTGGTCCCAGCGTAGACCGGCGCTGACGGTCCAGTTGCCAAGGCGGATGAGATCCTGGACGAAAGCGGATTGCTCGAGGCTGGGACGATTTCCGGCGAAGTTAAAGGTGGGTGGCGTGCCGGGATCGAATTGCGTGAAGTTCGTGATTACATCGCTGAACTGCTCGCGAAGAAACGTGGAATCCGACTCGACGCCCGTTTTCCACTCCTGATTACCGTGATGGATTGAAATCGTGCCTTTGAAGTAGCCCTCGCGAAAGCCGTTTTGCTGGAAGACAATGATGGGCGTCGAAAGCGGGTTCGAGGAGAGTCCTTCCGAGTCATCCCTGACCATTCCATGGAAATCTCCGACAATGTTCGGAGAGAACAAATGCTGGTAAGAGGCAATCCCCATGGTTTCAAAATTGTTTCTATCCTGGCGCTGGCCGGCCGCCTGTTGAATTTGCTCGTTGGGCACAACAAATCGGGAGAGTTCGTGGCGGACGGAGAAATGCAAGCGGTCGTGATTGGTGAAATCCCGATCAAAGCTTATGCCGAAGTCGCCGGTGGTGCCGTTGTTCGTGTAGTTCTGCAGGACAGGAGGATTTAAATAGCGGCCGGTCATCGCGCCTTCAGCGCTGACGCCCAGCGTGTTCTTTCCCCACCCGTACTGGGTCAAGAGGTAGCCATCCGCGGTCGCAAAGCTGCCTCCTGCAAACACGGCTTCACCGTGAAGGCCGGGACCTGAATCTTTGCTGGTAACCATCTCGACTACGCCGCCCATTTTTCTTCCATATTCGGCGGGAATACCCGCGGTGTAGATACTCATTGACTGCACATCATCGGCTTCAATCTCAGGTCCAAAACTCGGGGAGCGGTTGTCGGTGAGCGGAATGCCGTCAACCACGAGCTGAGTTTGATATTCCGAGCCGCGCGGATGCAAAACGGCATTGCCTTCGTAGAGCCAGCCGGGCTGGGTGTTGACCAGGTCCTGCACGGAGCGGCCAGGCAGCGATGTCGTTCTGTCTTTAATTGCGTCCTTGCCGATTTGATTGATGGTGCCGGAACGATGGGGATCGATCAGCGTGGCCGCATCAGTCACGATCACGGAGGTGCTCAGCGGAGCGATTCTGAGGGTCACGTGGTATCCGGCCGGGATTTCGGAGCGGATTTCGATGGACTCCGTGAATGGGGCGAAACCTTCACGCTGCACTTCGAGGCGGTACAGTCCGAAAGGAAGCAGCTTGATGGAAAGGTTTCCTCCTTCGTCCGTAGCCAGTGTTTTCCAGATCTGGTTCACCTCGCTGACCAGTTGCACCGAGCTGGTCACGCCGACGCCGGATGGGTCGGTGACCCGGAGGCGTAACTCGCCGCTGTTGCTTTGCGCGAAGAGCGGCAGTGCCGCGAGAAGAAGGATTAGAGCGTGCTTCATTAATTTTTTCAGGGCTCGCCCCTCAGGGGCTAAGCCCGCGTTTCTTCATGCCGTGGCGGCACGGCTGAAGCCGTGCCCTCCCAAAACTGCCTGTTGTGTAGCCGGCGCGAGCGGAAAAGCAGGTTTCTCGACTCCGCAGCATCATCCGAAATTCGCGGGTGATCCTGCTGCGCTCGAAATGACACCGGAAAATCGGAGATCACGATCAATACAGGCTCCGCATTTCCGTCAGCGCAAGCCTGCTTGCGGATTCGACCAATGCGTTGCTGAGGTCGCGGAGATGGCGCTCCTCTGTAAGGTAGCTGATCACCATCATTCGCAGCACACTTTTTCCGTTTACGCTGGTTTCGGAAATCCACCTGTGGCCGTCGCGGGTGACGTCGTCGACGATGCGGGCATGGGTCTCAGATAGTTGCTGCTGGCTCAGACTCGGCGCCTTGAAGCGGAACGCGACGATCGGCAGAACTTGCGGCGCCGCCAATTCGAAGTGCCCCGAGGCCTTTATCCACGAGACAAAATGGCTTGCCAGATTGAGTTGGCGGTCGATGTGTTCCTCGTAGGCCTTCCTTCCGTGGACTCGCAAGGTGAGCCAAAGTTTTAGCGAGTTCATGCGCCGCGTCCACTGGGTGCTGATGCGGGAATTGTCGAGACCCTTGGACTCAGCCGCTTTCGGCATGTACGGGGCGGCGACGGCGAAAGCCCGCTCCAGCATCTCGGGATGGCACGTTAGGATTACGCCGGCGGCGAGTGGCATTGCCATCCACTTGTGGGGGTCGATGGTGATCGAGTCGGCGTGCTCGATACCGCGCAGCAGGATGCGGTGCTGATCGGAAAAGATGGCCGAGCCGCCGTAGGCGCCGTCGACGTGCAGCCACAAATTGTAGCGGCGGCAAATTTCAGCGATGGCCATGAGATCGTCCACCGCGCCGGTGTTCGTCGTTCCGGTAGTAGCCACCACACAGAAAGGCGTTTTTCCCAATGCGAGATCTGCCTCTATCGTCGGCAGCAAAATTTGTGGATCAAGTTGTATATTCTCATTCACGGCGATGCGCCGTAGCGCTTTTCGTCCTACGCCGAGCAGGCCGGCGGATTTATCAATCGAGTGATGGGCCTCGGCGGAAGCATAGAGCACGGGGTGGGCACCAATCGAGGCTACGCCTTCCTCGATCGCGCTGGGAAATTTCCACGATAAGGCCAACGCCAACCCGCTGAAGTTGGCTTCGTTGCCTCCGGTGGTAAAGGTTCCGTTGAATTCACCGGGCCAGCCCACGCGTTCTCCGATCCAGCGGATGGTTTCGTGCTCAATTTTCGATGCCAATTGGGATCGCTTCACGGTTGCGAGTTGCGGATTGAGCGCCGCTACCAGGGTCTCAGCCATAACGCCCATGTAAGTGGGGGTGGGATTCATGAGTCCGAAATAGTTGGCGCCGGGGACGTGAAAGCCCTTGTCGACCATTTCTCGAAACACTTCGCCGAGGACCTTGTCGGCATCTTCGCCGATCTCGGGTAGGGGATTGTTCAGAGGGGCGAACGTCCTCTGCTCAGCCGGAAGTTGCACCGGGCGGTCGGGAAGGGAAGTGAAGAAATTGTCGATCTGATCGATGAGGTGGTAACCGAGACGGCGGCGGGTGGCGGAATCCAGGTCGAAACGCATGGCAATTTGATTCTAGTCGTTGGGGAAAGGACGCGGTCTATCCGAAACTTGCGTTCAAATCGTGATGCCCAAACAAGAATCACTCGTTCATTCTTGAGTGAAGCGCAATTTATTGCACAGTAACGCATGCAGCGTTCGCGAGAGAGGCTATTCCTTCTTGTCCTCCGCGTTTGATGCTTTTTCTGGCCGCAGCAGCGGGAATAGAATGACATCGCGGATGGTGTGGGAATCGGTCAAGAGCATTGCCAGACGGTCTACGCCCACGCCGCAGCCCCCCGCCGGCGGCATGCCGTAAGAGAGCGCGCGGATGTAATCTTCATCCATCTGGTGGGCCTCTTCGTCGCCGCGCTCGCGTTCCTTCAGTTGCTGTTCGAAACGGCGGCGTTGATCCTCGGGATCGTTGAGTTCGCTGAAGCCGTTGGCAATTTCCATCTTTCCGGCAAAGATCTCCCAGCGCTCGGTCCAGTCGGGCTCGTCCGCTTTCTGTTTGGAAAGCGGTGAGACTGCAGTGGGGAATTCGTAAATGATCGTCGGTTGAATTAGGTTCTCCTCGGCCGCCACGTCGAACAGATTTGCGATAGTTTTTCCAACCGGCTCACTCGGGTCGAAAGCGACGTGCGCGTGCGCGGCGTTAAAACGCTCCACCAACGCTTTCACTGAATCATGAGAGCTGAAGTCTGACATCTCCGGCTTGGCCCCTGCCGCTTCTGGCCAATAGTGAATAACGGCTTCGCGCATGGTCATGCGCCGCCAGTTCGATCGGGCCCAATCGATTTCGTGCTCGCCCCACTTGGATTTCGTGGTGCCGTTAACATCGATGGCTGCTTGCTCGATCAGTTGCTGGGTGAGATCCATGACCCCGCGATAGTCGGTATAAGCCTGGTAGAACTCGAGCATTGTGAATTCGGGATTCCAGCGCCAACCGAGACCTTCGTTGCGGAAGTTGCGATTGATTTCATAGACGCGATCGAATCCGCCGACCGTGAGCCGCTTGAGGTATAGCTCCGGAGCAATGCGTAGATAAAGATCCATGTCCAGCGTGTTGTGGTGCGTGACAAATGGTTTGGCGACTGCTCCGCCGGCAATCTGCTGCATCATGGGGGTCTCGACCTCCATGAAGTCATGCGCGTCGAGGAATCGCCGCATGGATTGCACCAGTTTGCTGCGCTTCAGAAATACGGCGCGCACCTCTGGATTCATGACCAGATCGACATAACGCTGGCGGTAGCGGAGCTCAACGTCAGTCAGGCCGTGCCACTTTTCCGGCAGGGGCAACAGATCTTTGGATAGGAAAGTAATCTCCTCGACGTGAATGCTGAGTTCGCCGGTGCGGGTGCGGAATAAATATCCGCTGACCCCAATGTGGTCTCCGAGGTCGAGGAGCCTGTAAAGTTCGAAGCCTTTTTCGCCGACCGCATCCTTCTTTACGTAGATCTGCAGCTTCTGTCCACCCTGCTGCAGATGCGCGAACCCGGCTTTGCCCATCAAGCGGATGGCCATGATGCGTCCGGCAATGCGTACGTCGACTCGCGGATTTTCCAGTTGCTCAGCGGATTGTTGTGAGTACTCCGCCAGAATTGCGGGGATGGTGTGATTGAACGCATACTGGGTGGGGTACGCCTGCTGGCCAAGCGCTTCAATCTGCTTCAGCTTGTCGCGGCGCAGTTTATAAATGTTCTCGTCGAGTGCCAATGGGTTCCTTTTGACTGGTGGAGGCGAACAGCGATTATAAACATGCGGGCACGCTTTCGGACGGACAAGAGGGAAAGTAACGCCGAGAGAACTCGTGCTAAACAGCAGTCAACAAGAAATATAATAGCGGCGATATGAAACGGAAAACTGCGATAGTTGTCCTTGTTCTTGTTTACATTTTGGGAGTGGTCACGCCCTATGTCACGTATTTTGGGCTTGGTTTGCTGGGCAGGTCCTGGGGCAGCGACCGCGGATTCTCTCGAGTGACATCTCCAGACGGCGTACTGGACGCCGTTGTGCTCCAGGACAATCCAGGCGCGTTTAGCAGCTTCATCTACTATCTTTATCTGGTTCCTAAAGGGAGCAAGGCCGGAACCTTCAACGGGGATCCAGCAATTGTTAACACATCAGAGGGTGACGCGTTGAGGGTGAACTGGGAGAACCCGCACTTCTTGAATGTGGATGCTGGCAATGCACACATCAAATTCTTCGGAAACCTCTGGTACTCGAAAAAGGTGAATGATTACTACGTAGAACTCAGCCTGACGCCGTCAGGGAGAAACTATTTGCAACCGAATGGCAAGCTCCGTGGCGAACGGTAATCCTTGAAGCGACCGGCTCCCGGC
The DNA here is from genome assembly GCA_963696635.1 of uncultured Acidobacteriota bacterium. Lineage (GTDB taxonomy): Bacteria > Acidobacteriota > Terriglobia > Terriglobales > Acidobacteriaceae > JABDBE01. Next base: position 1,544,438 of record CAVOKX010000006.1, on the reverse strand, counting down.
GGTACTATAGACTGCTTTAGCATTTCAATCGAACCGGGAAGTCGAGGCCCGATGCCGCAAAACTACGTTCCACTCTTTATATTCGTCGCAGTGGTGGGGGTGCTGATCCCTATCACGCTGCTCGTGGCCAAGCTGATTCGGCCAGAGAATCCGAACCGGACGAAGCTGATGCCTTACGAGTGCGGCATCGATCCCATAGACAGCGCCCGCGGGCGTTACACCGTCCGCTATTACATTATCGCCATCCTGTTTGTGGTCTTCGACGTGGAGACCATCTTTCTGTTTCCCTGGGCAGTGAAATTCAAGGCGCTGGGCACGTTCGGGTTGGTTGAGATGCTGATCTTTCTGGGCATCCTGATCGTCGGCTATATCTGGATCTGGGGAAAGGGTGCGTTGGAGTGGGTGTAGGCGGGACTTCCCACTTAGCGTTCAGCCTTTAAAGTTTCACTCCGGGACCGCCGATTGGCTCAGCCACTTATTTGTGCCTATGACTAACGCAACTGCCGATGGAGAGATGTTCATTGCCAGCCGTTGGACGAAGGGGAATTTTCTTTTTCCGACGCGGATTGTGGTGAACCCATTGCATGTGAGCAGGGTGAAGCCGCGGCTTTTCGGCAGCAGCGAAGAGAGTATCGCGATTGCGCAGGTGGCGTCGGTGCGGATTAAGACGGGGGTTATCTGGTCTGAGATATGCATCGAATCGAGCGGTGGCACGGACCCGATTACCAGCCACGGGCACCGCAAGGCCGACGCGCAGCGCATTCGCGATTTGGTCGAGTCATACCAGGCCGCGGGTCGCCGGGCGTGATCATTCAACCAATTTGTTACCCATCGTTGACACGGTATCAGCAAGCTGTTAGAAGTTAACGTTCTCGCAAACCTGTTGCAGCGCCGGAGGTTTGTGCCTTCGTAGGTATGCCTGAGGAAACCAAGTCGCCCTCTCCGCCGCCGAGCGGCGGGCCGAAACCGGCCGCCCCGGTTGTAGGCCACGCGCCCGCTGCTCCGGCCAAACCGGCCGGTCCCGTTCCCATTCCATGGGATTCTCCGATGGTGGGGACGCTCAAGGGACAATACGGCTCGGGCATTCGCGAAGCGAACAGCTACCTCGGCCAGAACTACATGGTCGTGGAACCGTCAATCGTTTTCGAGTTGCTGCAAATTCTGCGCGACCGCGAACAATTCGGCTACTGCGTGGATATCACCGCCGTGCACTACCCGCAGCGGGAAAAACAGTTCGATATTGTCTGGATACTTTATTCCTTCCCCAGGAACGAACGTATTCGGGTAAAAGCGATGATCGCGGACGGCGAAAGCATACCGAGCGCAGTGTCGATCTGGGCAACCGCGAACTGGCTGGAACGCGAAGTGTTTGACATGTTTGGCATCCGCTTCGATGGGCATCCGGATTTGAAGCGCATCCTGCTGCCCGATGGCTGGAAGGGCTATCCGCTGCGAAAAGATTACGGCATCATTCAACAGGATCAGGAATGGGTGAAGGCCAACCTGGGGATCGAGAGCGGCCAATAATCATGACCGACCGAACCATTACTGATCCGAAAGCTGCTGACCTTAAGACGGACGAGGCCACAAAGTACCTCTCGCACCTGGAACTCGGCGAGCCCGACAAAACTTTTCTCGACACCAATGAACTCATCATCAACATGGGGCCACAGCATCCGGCGACCCATGGGGTGCTGCGCGTAATCCTCAAGCTGGACGGGGAGCAGGTTCTGGGCACGGAGTGTGTGATTGGATACCTCCATCGCGGCGTGGAGAAGATTGCCGAGAATCGGACGTATACGATGTTCAACCCCTACGTAGACCGCATGGACTATGTGGCCGCGGTTTCGAACGGGTTGGGCTACTGTGAAGCGGTGGAAAAACTTCTCAACATTGAAGCGCCGCCGCGGGCGAAATACATCCGAGTGATCCTCACTGAATTGAACCGGCTGGCGAGCCATCAGCTCTGGCTGGGCACGCACGCTCTCGACATCGGCGCCATGACGCCGCTGTTTTATACCTTCCGCGACCGGGAAGAGATTCTCAAGATTTTTGAAAAGTATTGCGGGGCTCGGCTGACTACGCACGCCTTCCGCATCGGGGGCTGCCAGTACGAAACTTACGAGGGGTTTGAGCGCGACGTAATCAAGTTCCTCGACTTCGTTCCTCCGAAAATTAACGAATACGAAGAACTGCTGACGACAAACCGCATTTGGCTGGAGCGGACCAAAGGCGTGGGTGTGATCTCAAAAGCGGATGCCATTGCGCTCGGCGTCACCGGCCCGGTGTTGCGAGCCAGCGGGGTGAAGTGGGATCTCCGCAAGGCGCAACCGTACGCCGCCTACTCCGACTTCGATTTTGAAATTCCCACTGGAGCGAACGGCGACACCTACGACCGGTATACGGTGCGCATGGAGGAGATGCGACAGTCGCTGCGCATCATCCGGCAGGCGGTGGAGAAGATTCCCGAAGGCCCAATCATGGCGAAGGTTCCTAAGGTGATGAAGCCGCCTGTGGGAGAGATTTACCACTCGATCGAAGCGCCCAAAGGCGAGTTGGGATATTTCATTGTGAGCGACGGATCGACGCAGCCTTATCGCGTGCGCGTACGGCCGCCGTCATTTGTGAACCTGCAGGCGCTGGACATTATGGTGCGCGGAGCGCTCGTCGCCGACGTCATCGCGGTGATCGGCACGCTGGACATCGTCCTGGGCGAGGTCGATCGCTGATGCTCAACTACATCACCTCCTATCTCAGCAGCAACACGACTCCAGGGCAGGCGGGTAATGTGTTTTGGGCGGTTGTGTATATCTTGATCGTTTTTGGCGGTGTCTCGGTTGCGGTCATGGCAATGAACTGGCTGGAGCGCAAGGCTCTGGCGCATTTTCAGATTCGGCTTGGCCCCATGCGCGTGGGCCCGCACGGCTTGCTGCAACCGATCGCCGACGCGATTAAGCTGATGACGAAGGAAGACATCATTCCGGCTGAGGCCGACAAGTTTGTCTTCTGGATCGCGCCCCTGATTATTCTGTGCGCCTCGTTCGCTGTATATATCGTCATTCCTTTCGGTCCCACTCATGCGATTACTGACCTGAACATAGGGATCCTCTTCATGCTCGGCGTTTCCTCGCTCAGTGTTTTGGGAATCGTGATGGCAGGGTGGGCGTCGAACTCGCACTACCCGCTGATTGGCGCACTCCGCTCCAGCGCGCAGATGGTTTCCTACGAAGTGGCCATGGGGATGGCCGTGGTTTCCGCTGTGCTAATGACCAGCCTGCACGGGTTCGGGCCTTATGGAGTTGGCGCGGGTACTTCGGGAACGGGCACGCTGAGCATGATTGGCATTGTGCAAGCGCAGCAGGAGCAGCATGTTTGGTTCCTGTTTAAGTTTTTTCCGCTTGGGTTTATTGCATTCGGCATCTTCGCCATCGCCATGGTTGCGGAAACCAATCGCGCGCCGTTTGATCTGCCGGAAGCGGAGTCAGAATTAACTGCCGGCTTCCACACCGAATACAGTGGCTTACGCTGGTCGCTGTTCATGTTGGGCGAGTATGCGGCGATGATCGCGGTGTCGTCGATTGCAGTGACGCTGTGGCTTGGTGGATGGTACCGGCCTTTCCCCAACACATTGACGGGGGAGACCTGGGACCTGGTGTTTTCGTTGTTTCCTGGACTGACTTTTCTAGCGCTCGCGGCCATCGCCTTTGTCGGCGTGCGTTGCATGCCGAAGCATCCTTACTTCCGAGTGCAGACGATTGGCTTGGCAGGATTCGGCGCGGTGCTGGGTTTAATCGGCCTGATCTTGTTTGTGCCGCTAGTGCGTGACCGCATTCAGGATATCTTCTGGTTTGTGGCCAAGGTGGCTGGTTTCATGTATCTGTATATCTGGTATCGCGCCACGTTTCCGCGTTACCGCTTCGATCAACTGATGAAAGTTGGATGGAAAGTGCTGTTGCCGATTGGAATTGGCGTGCTCATCCTTACGGCTATCTTAGGAGTGGTGCTCTAGCATGCAACAGATGGTTCAGCCCGGGATGCAGCCCGTCGCCACGACGTTCTTTTTTTACTTTTTGTCCGGGCTCACTTTGTTGAGCGGTATTTTGGTCATCACGCGCAAGAACCCAGTACATTGCGCGTTAGCGCTGATTTTCGGCCTGCTGGCACAAGCCGGGTTGTACCTGATGCTCTATGCGCCGTTCGTCGCTGGTGTGCAAATCATTCTTTATGCGGGCGGCATCATGGTGCTCTTCTTGTTTGTGATCATGTTGGTGAACCTGGAACGCTCGCAAAGAGAAGAGCAGTTCAATAAGCAATGGCTGGTCGGGTTGCTCGCAGCCGTCGCATTGGGCGCGCTGTTTGTGGTGGTGTATGTGAAGGGGGAAAATTTGTTTCCCCACCGAATCGCGCAGCCGATTGAGAGCAGCAACACCCAACAGATCGGTGTGATGCTTTATGGTCAATACATGTTCGCGTTTGAGATTGCGTCATTGCTGCTGTTGGTGGCGATCATCGGCGCGGTGGTGATGGCGAAGAAGAGAATTTGAAAAAGCAGCTGCTAGAAGCTCCTTATGGCTCCAATTGGCACTATTCATTATCTCGTGACGGCCGCGGCCCTGTTCATATTGGGTGTGATCGGGGTGTTGACTCGGCGCAACGTGGTCATCATTCTGATGTCGATCGAATTGATTTTGAACGCGGTGAACTTGAACCTGGTAGCATTCTCGCGGTTGTGGGGATTGAACGGGCAAGTGTTTGCGATCTTCGTAATCACCGACGCAGCGGCCGAAGCAGCCGTAGGGTTGGGAATCTTGATCGCCTTCTTCCGCAATAAAGAAACAGTGAACGTGGACGAAGTGGATTTATTGAAGTGGTAGGCAGCTTTTAGCCATTAGCTCTTAGTCTTTAGCTTGAGGTCAACAGCAAAGAGCGCGTGCAGCTAAAAGCCAGGAGCTAACAGCTAAGAGCTGATTTCTAATGTTCTTTCTCGAGTACATCTGGGCGATTGTTCTGCTGCCGGCTTTCGGCGCGGCCATGATGTTCTTTTTTGGCCGCAAGCTGCAGAAAGCGACGGTCAGCGCGGTTTGCGTCGGCGTTGTAGTGCTGGCATTTCTGTTTGCTTGCGGCGCGGTTTGGCAATACACGGATTACGCCCACGATCAACCGGGCAAACCCTACCAGACCATTCTCTATACCTGGCTTGGGACCAGCGATGCAGGGACGAGCGTCTCGCCAGTTCAACCGGGCGGGGACGCCCGGCCTCCAATGACTTTTGTCATGCGCGATGGGAAACCGGCGCCGTTCTTGGCCGACGTAGGTTTTCTGCTTGACCCGCTGTCCAGCATTTGGCTTTTGTTTGTAACCGGCGTCGGAGCCCTCATCCACATTTACTCGGTCGGCTACATGGCGCACGAGGGCGGGTATTACCGTTTCTTTGGATACCTCAACCTATTCATGTTCTCCATGCTCACGCTCATTCTGGCGAACAATTTCGCGCTGATGTTTGTGGGCTGGGAAGGCGTGGGTTTGTGTTCGTACCTGCTGATTGGATTCTACTTTCATCGGCATTCCGCCAGCAGCGCGGCTAACAAAGCATTCATCGTGAACCGCATCGGCGACGCGGGCTTTCTGCTGGGCATGTTCACAGTCGCCTGGTACTTCGGATCGCTGCGCTTTACTGAAGTTACGCACCTGGCGCGGAGCGGGCATTTTGCCATTGGCGATCCCATTATTACCGCGGCCACTCTTCTTTTATTTGTCGGGGCCTGCGGAAAGTCGGCGCAAATTCCGCTTTACGTTTGGTTGCCCGACGCCATGGAGGGTCCGACGCCGGTTTCCGCGCTGATCCATGCCGCGACCATGGTAACGGCAGGCGTGTACATGGTGGCGCGCTCGAACGCGCTGTTTGTGCTGGCGCCCACGTCGATGAAGACGGTCGCGATCGTCGGCGCGTTGACTGCGATCTTCGCCGCGTCCATCGGGCTGGTGCAGAACGACATCAAGCGCGTGCTCGCGTATTCGACAGTCTCGCAGCTGGGATACATGTTTCTCGCCCTTGGCGTGGGCGCATTCGCCGCGGGAGTCTTCCACGTTTTTACCCATGCGTTTTTCAAGGCGCTGCTGTTCCTGGGATCAGGATCAGTAATCCACGCCATGAGCGGTGAACAGGACATGCGCAATATGGGTGATCTGCACAAACGCATTCCCATCACCCACTGGACCATGTTCATCGCGACGCTAGCCATCGCCGGCATCCCGCCGTTTGCAGGGTTTTTCTCCAAAGACGAAATTTTATGGCAGGCGTGGTCTTCCGAAGGCGGCGCTTATCGCCTGCTCTGGCTCATAGGCTTCATCACTGCTTTGATGACGGCGTTCTACATGTTCCGGCTCATGTTCCTGACTTTCCATGGCCGACCGAGAATGAGCCATGAAGTGGAGCATCACATCCATGAATCCCCGAAGTCGATGACGGTGCCGTTGGTAATTCTGGCCGTCGGCGCGGTTTGTGCTGGTTGGCTCGGGTGGCCGCACAGTCTCGGCGGGTCCGATCATTTTGCCAAGTTCTTGGAGCCGGTATTTGCACGCGAGTCCAACGTTTTCCAAGCGGAAGGGAAGACCGTGCAACTTGCCGCCGGCGAGAAGGAAGAGGAACACACGAGCCCATTTGAATATGGACTGATGTTCCTCTCGGTAGGCGCGGCCGTGGTTGGTTGGGGCATGGCGTGGCGCGCGTATCGTGAGGCCGACAAGGGCTATGTCGAGCCCATTGCGGCGGCTGCGCCGCCGTTGTACGACGTGCTCTACAACAAGTATTACGTCGACGAAGGCTACGACTACGTTTTCACCGGCCGGCGCAAGGTTGGAGACGTGCGCCTGGGCGTGATGGGTGCGGGCGAAGCATCGTCGTGGTTCGACGCGCACGTGATTGACGGCGTAGTCAATGGCGGAGGATGGATCACTCGGCTGAGCGGTACCGCTTCCAGTTGGTTCGACAAGTGGATCATTGACGGTGTGCTCGTCAACGGTCCCGCCATATTGTCACGAATGCTGTCCTATCCGATGCGATTGCTGGAGTGGGGCTTGGTGCAGTGGTATGCGTTGGTGATGGTGCTGGGGTTGGTAGGGTTCGTCGCTTATTATGCGTGGCGATAGACAGGACGCGGACAGGAGTATCCGCGCCACACGGGTTCTGAGTTAAATATGCAAAGCCATATTCTCTCGATCATTTTATTCACGCCGCTCGCCGGCGCTCTCTTGCTCATATTTGTTCCCAAGGAGCAAAAGGACGCTATTCGCTGGATTGCGAACATTTTTGCTTTGGCCGGCCTTTTAGTCTCGATCCCGCTGGTGCCGTGGTTCTGGGCGCAGCGTTTCGAGCCGGGATTCAAGTTCATGGAGGGCACACCGAATAATTGGATTCCTTCCATCGGTGCCGGGTACGTGCTGGGCATCGACGGCATTTCGTTCCTGCTCATCATGCTGACCACGCTACTGGGGTGGATCTCCATTCTCTCGTCGTGGAGCGCGATTGAGAACCGAGTGAAGGAATACTACATCTGGTTTCTAGTATTGCAGACCGGAATGCTGGGCGTTTTTATGGCCCTTGACTTCTTCCTGTTCTTCGTTTTCTGGGAAGCCATGCTGGTGCCCATGTATTTGTTGATCGGCATCTGGGGCGGACCGCGCAAGCTTTATGCGGCCATCAAGTTCTTCCTGTACACCCTGTTTGGTTCGGTGCTGATGCTGTTGTCCGTCCTGTTTCTGTATTTCTACAACTTCCGCCAGACCGGTCAGTACACGTTCAGCATTCAGGCGCTTTATCAGACCGCGCCGCATATTTTTCACGATCCGGCGTACGGTTCGTCGTTTGCCATCTTGTTGTTTCTGGCATTCTTTGTGGCCTTCGCCATCAAGGTGCCGATGTTCCCATTCCACACCTGGCTGCCGGATGCGCACGTCGAGGCGCCTACCGCGGGATCGGTCATCCTGGCTGGCGTTCTGCTGAAAATGGGAACGTATGGTTTTATCCGATTTGCCTTGCCCTTTTTTCCTGACGTAGTCATGCATCCCAAGGTGCGATTCTGGATGATTTTCCTATCCATTATTGGAATCATCTACGGCGCGCTGGTTTCGCTGATGCAGAAGGACATGAAAAAACTCGTGGCCTACTCGTCGGTGAGCCATCTGGGTTTTTGCACGCTGGGGATTTTTGCCCTGAATCCGGCGGGGCTTAGCGGGTCAGTGCTGCAGCAGATCAATCACGGCATCTCGACGGGCGCACTGTTCTTGATCGTCGGCATTTTGTACGAACGGCGGCATACGCGCGAGATTTCCGAGTACGGCGGCATCTCGAACGTGATGCCGCTGTATGCCACGATTACCATGATCATGTTCTTGTCTTCCATGGGACTGCCGCTACTGAATGGTTTCGTCGGCGAATTTACCATCCTGCAGGGCACGTTCATGGAGAATTGGAAGTGGGCGGCGTGGGCGGTGCCAGGGGTGATTCTGGCGGCGGCTTACTTACTCTGGTTGTACCAGCGGGTCTTCTTCGGGACCGTGACCAATCCCAAGAACGAGAAACTGCATGATCTGACGCCACGCGAGGTGCTAACCTTCGCCCCGCTGCTGGTCATGGCATTCTGGATTGGACTCTATCCCAAACCGTTCTTCCAGATCCTGCAGCAACCGGTGAACCAGCTTGTGCTTACGGTCAGGCCGGACTATCCGGGCATCAACGGAGCGGTGAATGCGTCGGCTCGACCGCAGACACCGGTCACGCCGACCACCGCGGCTCTGGCCGTTCCGCTTACTTCCGGCATCGCAAAGGGGAGCAAATAAAGTGCCTGGCATGCCACAATACTTTACCGGCACGGACTATCTGCTGTCCCTTCCTATCGTCATGCTCACCGTGTTCGCGCTGGGCATTCTGCTGATTGACCTGATGATCCCGCCGGAGTGGAAATGGACGAATGCGGTGACCGCATTTATGGGCGTACTTTTTTCCGCGGCTGGAGTGCTGAAGATCCAATACGCCCAGTTCGAAGCGGCGAAGGTTGGACGTCCGCTCGAATTTGCTTTTGTGCACTCCATGGTGCTGGACCACTTTTCGATCTACTTCTACTACCTGTTTCTAGCCGGAGCGGGGCTCTCCATCCTGATGTCGGTTCGCTACCTCGAGATCGAACACGAAAATCATGGCGAGTTTTACGCGCTGATTCTGTTTTCGGTGGTAGGCATGATGTGCATGGCCTCGAGCTTTGATATCGTGCTGACCTTCATTGGCCTTGAGTTGATGGCCATCTCCACCTACGTGCTGGTTGGATTCCTGCGGACTGATCGCCGCTCCAATGAGGCGGCGTTGAAGTATCTGCTGCTGGGAGCGTTTTCCTCGGGTATCTTCGCGTACGGCCTGTCGCTGCTGTACGGGCTCACGGGCACTACGGACTTAGGAGGAATCAGACAGGCGCTTACAATTCAGGTCGGACAGAACGGCAATCACGTCAGCCCGGTGGCGGTTATTGCGCTGCTGACCACGGCGACGGGGTTGTTCTTTAAGATTGCAGCCATCCCTTTCCATCAGTGGCTCCCTGACGCCTACGAGGGCGCGCCTACAAGCGTTACCGGGTTCATGTCGGTCGCCGTAAAAGCGGCTGCCTGGGCGATGTTGTTGCGCATCTTCTTGTGGGGCTTGTATCCGCTGCGAACCGTGTACGTACCGCTGCTGATCTGTGTTTCGATCCTTACCATGACGGGCGCGAATTTGGCGGCGCTCACACAGAACAACCTCAAACGCCTGCTGGCCTATTCTTCGATCGCTCACGTCGGGTACATGCTGCTGGGATTGATTGCGCTGGCTTCGGTGGATTATCCTGCGCCCGCTTTCTTTGACGGCTTCAAAGGTATTTTGCTGTACTTGCTGGTCTACACTTTCATGAACCTGGGCGCTTTCGCCGTGGTGACCTCGCTGCGCCAGCGGAACGTGATTGGCGACGAGATTGACGATATTGCGGGACTTTTCACTCGGGCCCCGACCGAGGCTGTCCTGATGCTGATTTTTCTTCTGTCGCTGGCCGGGATTCCGCCTCTGGCGGGCTTCTACGGAAAGTATTTTATTTTCCTGAGCCTGATGGAGAGCGGCCATTATGTTCTGGCTTCCCTCGCCGTGCTCTATGCAGTTTTCGGGCTTTACTATTACATGCGCATTGCAAATGCCATGTTCATGAGTGAAGCGCTGGATAAAACGCGGCTTCCCATCAGCGTTGCGATGCGGGTGGCGCTGGGCGTAACCGCGTTTGCGACCGTCGTTATCGGCATCTTCCCCGAGCGGTTCATCAGAGTGGTGACCTGGTCGATGGGCATGGGCTAGCCAAAGTGGGTGCAGAGTTTATGCCTCCCCGCGACAACGAACCTCCCGAAAAGAAGAGCATGCTGGTGCAACTGGCGAGCTATAGCCAGTTGGCATTTATTTTCCCGGCTGCAACCGTTGCGGGATGGCTGATCGGGCTGGCGCTCGATCATTGGCTGCATACCACCTGGCTATATCTTGTCGGCCTGATTCTCGGCATTATCGCTGGCTTCGTGGAATTGATCCGAACCGTCACTTCCTCCGACTCAGAAAAGTCATGAGCGACGACCGGGCTGATTCGTTCTATTCAGGCGCGCTGACTCGTATCCCCCGGTTCATGATCGCCCTGGCGCTTATTCTGAGCGCAGGGGGATGGTTGCGTTTTGGCGGGCGTATCGCGTTAGGCTTTGCCTGCGGATGTGCCATCGCCTACCTCAATTTTCACTGGCTGGAGCGGGTCGTAACCGCCCTGGCCGACCGCGCCACCCAGACCGCTTACAAGCAATCGAGCGGCGGAATTGTGTTTCGATTTCTGGTGCGCTACTTTTTGATGGCGGCCGCTGGCTATGCTATATTCAGTGTTTCTCCCGCGAGTCTTTATGGGCTCTTTGCTGGCCTGTTCCTGCCCGTAGGGGGCATCGCGTGCGAAGCGGCGTACGAATTGTACATGGCTCTGGCGCGCGGATTCTGAGCACTCTGCACCCGACATGGCAAGAGCTAGGAGCTAAAAGCTAGAAGCTGTCTCATGCACGAACAACTCTGGTTTACCGCATTCCTAAATCACCTTTTCGCCGGCCCAATCACCGGGCTGCTGCGAATGCTCCACCTTGCACCGAAGTACCCCGATGCACCCATCCCTAACTCGGTGGCGATGGAGCTTCTGGTATTTCTGTTTCTGCTTGTCGTTTTTGCTTTAGTGCGCTCTCGCCTTTCAGTCGACAAGCCCGGGGCACTTCAGCATATTTTTGAGGGGATGCATGGATTCGTGGAAGGACAGAGCCATGAAATCATCGGCCATCACAGCGAAGGCTTCACACCTTTTCTGATGGCGCTCGGTTTGTTTATTCTGCTGTGCAACCTGATTGGTGTGATTCCTGGGTTTGAATCCCCTACGGCCGTTCCAGTGGTTCCGCTGGGTTTGGCAGTCTGTGCCTTTGTGTACTACCAGACTCAGGGATTCAAACACGCAGGAATCGCCTACCTGAAACACTTTCTAGGCCCGGTGTGGTGGCTATCGTGGCTTATGCTGCCGATTGAGCTCATAAGCCATTTCGCGCGCATGCTTTCGCTGACCATTCGTCTTTACGCCAACATGTTCGCCGGCGATATGGTCACTCTGGTCTTCTTTTCGCTGGTTCCGATTGGAGTACCAATCGCATTTCTGGGATTGCACATCGGTGTGTCCTTGCTGCAGACCTATATTTTCGTTCTGCTGACCACCGTGTATTTGGCTGGAGCTGTGGCGGAAGAGCACTAAATAGCTTGGCGGGGACAGATCGGCTTTCAAGTTTCAGCAGTTCACCGTTCAGCGTGAGGGCGTCTGCAAGGTACGGCGTCAACCACCCACTGGCGGTAATTCATAGTCACGAGGAGAACCACAATGCGTAAACTGAGTAATCTGTTCATGGTGTTGTCATTGTTGTGCTTTGCCGTCCCTGTATTCGCGCAGGGCGGGGAAGCCGCGAGTGGAGTCAACTGGGTTGCGATTGCCGCTGGATTTTCGATGGCGTTCGCTTCCGGCATTTGCGCTCTGGCGCAGGGCAAAGCCACGGCTGCGGCGGCGGAAGGATTGGCTCGCAATCCTGCAGCCCGCCCTGGCATTCAGTTGGCGCTGATTCTTGGTCTGGCGCTGATTGAGTCGCTGGCGCTGTATACGCTAGTGATTATCTTCGCCAAAGTGAAGTAGAACATTTCCAGAAATGCAAAAGCCCCAGCTCGGTTTTGAGCTGGGGCTTTTTTCTGGCGGCGGTTAAGAGAAGTTAACTCAGGGTTTGCGTTCGCCCTGCCACTCGGTGCCTCTTATCTCCGGAGCGCGCTCCACAGCTTCCATCAGGATTCCGCGCAAGCGCAGGCGGCTTTCCATGTCGGTATTCACAATTTCAAATCCGACTTCGTTGACCCGGGCGCGCCGCAGCAAGACCTGCCCGCGAATGTGGCGGACGCCAGTCGAAATATCGATGTTTGCTTCCGAGCCCACGCGCAGGTTGTCTTCCTTGGTGCCCATCCCGCCGCCCAGGCTGAGCTCGCGAAGCAGGATGCTGGATTTTCCCCAGGAACTGCTGATGATGGCGGACAGCGTTCTTCGCAAAACGATTCGTTCGTAGCGCCGCTGCCGCACCCAAGGACAGGCCGGAGCCGCATCCAGCGGGGCAATTGCGAGTTCGCCCGGCGCCAAGCCGCTGTCCGACATCATCTGGGCTGCGTAGCGCGGATCAATCTTGGCCAACGCCTGTGCGGCCGCGATCCGCAGCTCACGATGATGTGTCCACTTCCACATCTTCTTGGTCTCGAGCAGATTGCGCAGTACGGGAATCGATTCAGGTTCGCGCAGCCTGCCTAATGACTCCACTGCTTTAATCTGGATGATCGCGGAACGACCCTGGGCTTCGCCGGCTTCCGCCATGACCATCAGGGGCGGCACGGTTGTCCGGTCACCGCTCATGCCAATCTCATCGATCGCCTGGGGCAGGACCATAGCATCCAGATGCTCCAGGATTTCCAGCAAAGTACGGCCGCGGTCCGGAGCCGCTCCATAGGCGATTTGGCGAACCACGATGTCGTGGTAGAACCGATTCCATTCCTTCAGCCGGATGGGCAGCAACTCCAGCAGCGTAGGTACGTCCAAGCGGCTCAAGAGTCCGACCACGGAGGATGCTTGGCGAACCGGCCCCATGCGCAACATTTCTCGCGCTTGTTGCAAAGCGCTCGGGCCAAGTTCCTTCACGATGTCGACCATGCGGTCGCATTCTTCCCGCCGCATGCAGCGGAAGAATCGATCGGCAAGATGTTCTATTGCGGCTTGTGAAGTGCGGCGCAGCACCAGAATGAGATCGCTTGGAACCTGCGGCAGGCGCAAGGCCTCTTCAATGAACTCCGGCAGGCGATTCTCCACTCCAATGCGAGGGCGCAACTCGTTGGCCAGAGCTGGGCGTTGTTTCGCTACGCCTTCGATTGCGTCGCAGACTTCGCTGAGAGCGCCATATTGTTTGCGGTTTCCGGCCTCCGAACTCAGCCGCACAAAGGCCGCGCTTAAGAGACTTTGCACTTCCGGATCGGGATCCCGCACCAGAGCCTCACCGATCTTATGAACGATGGGGCCGATCAAATCAATGCCGGGAGCAGCAAACAGATCGGCCAGTTGGCTCAGACCGATGGCCGCTTTGCGGCGAGGGTCTGCTTCTTTGGCGGTGAGGCAATTCGAGTAATTCTGCAGGATGGCAATGACGCCGTCCTGGTCTCCGCGCTCCAGCAGAACCTCGATGAACTGGCGAATGTTGCGCGGCGGCACGCAAGGTGCTTCGTTGGACATCAGCACGCTTTTCTTCCCCGCCTCCGGCACTTCCGCCCAGAACATCCGGTCGAGAATGTCGGCATGGGACTCTACCAGAATCCCCGCCTTGCTCATTTTGTCTTCGTGTACACGCAGGATTTGCCGCAAAGTTTCCATTTGCCGGCTCATGTGCTCGAGCATCTGGTGCACGGCGTTGACCTTGATGTCTCCCTTTTGAAAGCGCTCCATGGCGAAACGGATCGCCATGTGCTCGGCGGCCTTCATCAACAGAGGAGTGTCGTTTTTTTCCGTAGGATTTTTTGCCGCCAGACTTTCGAGCAGCTGCTGCAAATTGAGCTTGGTATTCGGATCCGCCTGGGTAAGTTCGTTCTGCAGCGATTCCGTCCTGGCGCCGGGGTCGGCGCCGACTTCTCCAAACTTGGTGAGCAGCCGGATGGCCTGAATGACCTCTTCTTCCTGAAGAGGAACTACCCCACCGGCCCAGGTCCCCCCGCCAGCAGTAGTGCCGCTGCTCGCTTCGCCGGGCACCACATTCGACACACTGCCAGACGGTATATTCGGGACGCTGCCAATGGGTGCGCCGCCCGCGACGCCGCCACCGCCAGCACGCGAGCCTTCGGCCGCGGCGATGAGTTGCAGCAGTTTCTGCGGATCATTCAACCACTCTTTGAATTCAGGGCCGAGAGTCTGGGCAGCAATCTGCGCCGCGATGGTTACATCGGCCGAACCCGGGTCCGCCGCCACAAATTTGACTTCATTGATCCGAATTGTGGAATTTTTATTGTCCCCGAACGTATCCTTGATCTGCGTGACCACATCCTGCGCTTTGGACCCGCCCGAGGCAAAGGCACGGGTCAGGCGGGCAAAATCGTCAACTGTGACTCCCTTGGAAAAGTGAATGCTGGCCAGACCGGCTGCTGTCAATAGTTGAGCGAAGCTGCGTTCTGCCTGCCCGGTTTCGAGCGCCACGCCATCCAGCAGCAGCCTGTTCTCGGAGACTCCCAACAGGAAGCCGCCTTCGGGCAAGCCATGTTGCAGCTCATTCCAGGTGAGTTCAAATTGTCCTTCCGTGCGCTTGTGCTGAAAGCCATAAAGGCGCACGTATTTCACCAGGATGTTCAGGCTGTGAATGAAAGCCCGAGCGGACGCGTTCCTGTCTTCCCTCTTGGTTGTGGCGGCAGTGGAAATACGTAGCTCCTGAAACTCCTGTATAAGGTTAATGCACTAAGTAAGAGGATGCATGTTACGGAGGTAATTGTCCTCTCGCAGTTCTGTGTGGGACCGGGTCTTCGACCCGGTCAGGCCGAAGGCCGCAGTTTTTCCCAGGAGCCGGAATACCGGTGACTCCAAAACCGAAGCGAATACCCGCTATCCAGCTATTCGGGACTGGTATTAATTCGCTCCAGCGGCGAAAATGATTGTTCATCTTCGCAACCGCCAAGATCTCATGGTAGCTCCAGCCACAGCGAAAGACGCGCGGAACAAGGCAGGCCTCGCGCTGTGGATGGAACGGGTGCTGCAAGAATGCGAGCGCGCCAGCTTGGACTTTGGCGCTGATCCCGTCCACGATCTGCGAGTAGCCTTGCGCCGTTGCCGCTCCATGGCCGATGGCCTTCGGGTCATGGATCCCAATCCCGCATGGAAAGAGATGAAGAAGGCAGGAAGGCGGCTCTTCCGCGAGTTGGGAGAACTGCGAGATGTGCAGGTGATGGAGGAGTGGGTACGACGTTTGGGCAATCCCGACGATCCAGTGACCAACGTACTGCTGCAGTTTCTCGCCAGCCGTGAAGCTCATCTCAAGCAACAAGCCGCTCTCGCGCTGCAGGAGTTTGATCGCAAGCAGTGGAGGCGATGGATCACATCCCTGCCTCGCCGCGCCGCCAGAATGCGGACCGGGAGCGCTCTATTCAAGCACCTCGCGCTCGAGCGTTGGACGGAGGCACACGAATTGCACCGGCGGGCGCTACGTAATCGCTCACAAGTCGCGTTTCACCGGCTGCGCATTGGACTGAAGCGCTTCCGTTATATCGTGGAAAACTTTTTGCCTGAACAGCATGCGGCATGGAGCGATGATCTTAAGGAACTGCAGGACCTGCTGGGCGAGGTTCACGACCTCGATGTGCTCTGGGCAACTGCACTCCAGGTCAATGCTTTTCCCGACGCTGAGTCCCGCTCCAAGTGGCATTCCAGGATTATCGAAGAGCGCACTCAAAGGATTGAGAAATACCGTGGCAAGATGCTGGGCAAGGCTTCGCTATGGCAAGTCTGGCGAGGCCAATTGCCAGTTGGAAAGCAGATCGAATCGGCCGCGCTGAGCCGCCTCAAACTGTGGGCGTCGTTTCTCGATCCTGACTTCAAGCACTCGCTTCATGTCGCTCGTTTGGCCCTTCAACTTTATGACGGATTACCGGTCAAGCAGTTCCCTGCGGATTCCGATCAACGGGCCATCTTGCAGGTAGCGGCTCTGCTGCATGACGTTGGCCGCTCCAAGAAAGAAAAAGGGCATCACAAAGCTAGTTACAAATTAATCCAGCGGCTAACCCCGCCCTTGGGCTGGAGCGCAGAGAAGATGCACTGGGTGAGCATCGTTGCTCGCTATCATCGCGGCGCGCTGCCGGGGGCAGGACAGAAAACCCTTGAAGGGTTGAGCCAAGATCAGAGGCAGAGTGTTCTGCGGCTGGCGGGAATTCTTCGTCTGGCCAATGCCTTCGACTCGGAGCGCAACGGCCGCATTCGGCGCCTCGAAGTCCACGAGCAAAACCATATCATCGAGGTCGCAGCCCAAGGCTACGCTCCGCTCGGTCGTATGGCCGAGGGCATTGCGGCCGCACGCCACCTGCTCGAAACCGTGTATCGCCAACCGGTGATGGTGAAGCCGCTGAGGGCTATCAGGCAAAAGCCAGGAGCTAGAGGCTAGAAGCTTTCCAGTCACTTTCTTCCACGCTCGCTATCGCGTAAAACCGAAGCATCGTTATGACTCACGCCCAACTGGTTCAGAAGGCGGTGGCTTGGCTGCGATCGTACCGTTGTGGAGTGATTCTTTCTGAACAGGCTTGCCTCAGCGGCGAAATGCCTGACGCTATCGGATGGAAGCGAGCCTGCCACTCCGTGCTCGTCGAATGCAAAATCTCGCACGCCGACTTTCTCGCTGATCGCGACAAGCCCTTTCGCCGGAAGCAAGAAACGGGATTGGGCTGTGAACGCTTCTACCTCACACCCGCGGCGATGTTACGTCCCGAAGAACTGCCGGTGGGCTGGGGCTTGCTCGAATGCCACAACCGAAAAATTAAGCTGCTTCAACCCTCGGCAAAAAATCTTCGGACTGCAACCGGCTTTCGTTACGAAATGAATCTTCTGCTGGCCAGTCTTCGTCGTGTGGAAATACGTATCGAGCCACAGAAACTGACGGAGTTCCTGAAGTGGAAGAACCGCCTTGCCGAGTACAACCGCGGCGCGTTGCCCGGAGGGATTGTGTCTGCGGAGGAAGAACCAAACTTCTTTCTGGAAACCGACGCTGCCTCGAACTGAATGCGGCACTGCCTCCTCTGATCCGTGCCAATCCACACAAATCCGTAGCCGCTTTTCTCGTTGGTCCAAAAAGAAAACCGGGCTGGTTGGCCCGGGTTTCTCGTGGCGTCGAGCTGAGATGCGGTTACATCACCGCCCAACGCGAGCTGACCTAGAGGGCGCGTCCAGTCTGATTGTTACCGGACAAGTTGCTTGCCCTGTCTTGGGTCAGCCTAAAAATCGCTATCCGAAATCTGAAGAACGAAGGAAACACTTGCATCAAGTCAGTGCAATTGCGAGGCCAAGACAAATCTCGCCTATTGCATGATGAGATTTGCTCAACTCTATCATTTGTAATGGCTTGCAATTGGTTCCACAGCCGTTGATCGCGCTGTTGTTCAGGGGGAGAGGTGCAAACCTTTGCACAATCCCTGAAGTGGCACTGTCTGGGCGCGGCGTCGCCGCTACAGCTCGCGGCGGCCCTCCATGGACTTCAACATCGTAATTTCATCGGCATATTCGATGTCGCTGCCGACCGGAATGCCCATGGCAATGCGCGTCACCTTGAGGCCCGCGCGCCGCAATTTTCCCGAAAGATAAGTTGCAGTGGCTTCGCCCTCCACGGTTGGATTAGTGGCGATGATGACCTCGTCCACTTGGCCGTCGTCGACGCGCCGCATCAGGTTGGAAATGCGCAGTTGTTCCGGGCCAACTCCGTGCAGCGGCGAAATCGATCCATGGAGCACGTGGTACACGCCGTTGAAGTGTTTGGTCTTTTCGATGGCCCCGATATTGGTGGGCTCTTCGACTACGCAAACCATCCGCTGGTTGCGCGTGGCACTGCTGCAGTAGACACAAGGATCAACGTCCGTAATGTTATTGCAGATCGAACACAGACGCAGCTTTGCCTTCACATCGCGCACCGCGGCCGCCAGCGCCTCCGCATCCTCATCGTTGGAGCGCAGGATATGAAAGCCGAGCCGCTGCGCGGTCTTGCTGCCAATTCCCGGCAGTTTCTTGAGTTCGTCGATCAGCCGCGCCATTGGCTCCGCAAATTTAGACATAAGAAATTGAGAAATTGGGGCGATTGAGTAATTGGTAATTGAGAAGACAAAACAATTAGTTAATTAGCAAATTTCACATTCCCGGAATCCCCAGCCCGCCCAGCATTCCGCCCATGGTGGACTGCATGGCTTCATCCACTTTCCGGCCCGCCCCGTTGATCGCGGCGGTTACCAGGTCCTGCAGCATTTCCACGTCGCCGCTTTTCACCGCTTCAGGATCAATCTTCATGCTCAGCACCTGTTTGCGGCCGTCCATCTTGACCACTACACTTCCGCCGCCGGAGGAGCCCTCGACCACGGTCTCCTCCATCTTCTTTTGCAGCACTTCATATTGCCGCTTGGCCTGCGACATCAATTCCTGCAAGTTAAATCCGCCCATTTCATCCTTCCCAAACAAAACTCAAACTCTGAAGCCTGAAGCCTGGCCCCCCGCCTCACCGTCGCTCTTTGTAATCGATAATCGTCCGAATCTCCGCGCCAAACTTTTCCTTCATACGGCGAACAATCGGATCCTGTTCCGCCCGGCTGCGTCCCCCTCCATTGGAAGAGGGACGACTCGTAGGTGTGCTCGCTGCTCCATTACCGGGGATCACTTTTAATTTGAGCGCCCGCCCCGCAACGCCGCTCGCAGTCGCAATCGCCAATCGCCTGGCATCCGCTCCCAGCGTCATATCGATCACGGTTGCCGACGAAGTCACCTTGATCACCAGCTCGTTTCCATCGACCTGCCATTCGCCGCCTTCCAGCATCGAGACCAGCATTTGATGCCCGCCAGATGCCAACGCATTCAACACTGGTTCGCGCAAAGCGTCGTGGTGCAGGTCGCCGGTCCGCGCCGACAGTTTTTCTGGAATGTTCTCTGGGTTGGCTGATTCCAGGGGCGCAGCCTCCGCCACCGCTGCCGGAGATGCTGCCCCCATGATCACGGTTGCGGTTGCCTTTCCGGTCGCGAACGTAGGCATGCTTGATGTTGGGTTGTCGTCATTCAAAAGCTGGGGCTTACCGCTTTTTCGCGCCGAATCCGCCGCGAAGGGTGAAACCGGATTGGCTCGAGCCATTGCCGTCGATTCCGTTTTCTTTTGATCGGGAACCACCGTGGGTCTGCCGCTCGCTCTCGGACCACCTGCACTCGTTACGCCCGCTGCGCTCAACAGCTCTTCAATGGGAAGCAAGCGTTGCGCGTGAGTCATCTTCAGCAGACCCAGCTCTAGATGAAAACGCTGTTCCTGCCGGTATCCAAGTTCCCCGTGCGTACGCAACATGATTTGAAGATGCCGCGCCAAATCCTCTTCGCTGAACAATTCCGCGACGCGCGCAACCCGCGCGCGTTCGTCACCGGAAATCTGCAGCAGGGAAGAGTCTCCCCCAGCGATCTTGGCCACAACGGTATTGCGCAGAAATCGCACCATCTGCCGCGCGAAATGCGTCGGACTGTGGCCTTGGCTGATCAACCGGTCAACCAGCCGCAAAACTTCTTCGCTGGAACTGCGCGCCACCGCCTGCATCACTTCTTCCAGCACCGTGGAAGGCGCGGCGCCAGCTAATTGCCGTATGGTTTCGGCGGTAAGGCGTCCGTCACAACAGGCAATAGCCTGATCCAGAATGGAGAGCGCGTCGCGTATCGATCCGTCTCCAGCTTCCGCCAACAGTGCCAGCGCATCTTCATCTGCTTCGATATTTTCCCTGCCCACCAGATCCTTCAGCTGTCCCAGAATCTCCTCGAAACGAACCGCTCGGAAACTGAAATGCTGGCAGCGCGAGCGAATGGTCTGCGGAATATCCTCCGGCTGGGTTGTGGCGAGCATGAAAACCACATGGCTGGGGGGCTCCTCCAAAATTTTCAGCAAAGCGTTGAACGCCGCATCGGTGATCTGGTGAGCCTCATCGAGGATGTAAATCTTGAACCGGTCGCGTGCCGGCCGGTATCGTGCCGCCTCGCGCAACTCACGGATCTCATCAATTCCCCGGTTGGTGGCGGCGTCGATTTCGATCACATCCACCGAATTGCCCGCCCGAATCTCGGTGCAGGATTCGCACACTCCGCAAGGCTCCATCACCGGCTTGTCCGAAGACCGGCAATTCAGCGCCATCGCCAAAATCCGCGCCACCGTCGTTTTGCCAATGCCCCGGTGCCCGCTGAAGATATATCCATGAGCCGTGCGCCCCTGCTCAATGGCGTTCTTCAGGGTCCGGGTAACATGCTCCTGCCCTATAACTTCGGAGAATTTTTGCGGACGGTATTTGCGCGCCAGAACCTGATAACTCATGATGTGAAAGCTCGATTATACGTGATGGCGGAACCTCCGCGACGCCCACGTAAGCCCGGACGCCTCTTGCGGCCGGGCCGAGCGCAACAGGACTGCCGACGGCATTCTACGCCGTCCCTCCACGAAGTCCTTGCGGAAAAGATAGTCCACAGAGTAGGCTTCTTGCTTGGCTTTTAAGGCCGAGGGGGGCTTCATGCAATTGAAACTGACTGTCCGGACCAAGGACGACATTGTGGTCGTCGATTGTGCTGGCCGCATTGTTTTTGGCGAAGAATCTGCCGACCTGCGCGACACGGTAAAAATGGTGATCACGCAGAGCAAGCGCATCGTGCTCAACTTAGCGGGCGTTACCTACATCGATAGCGGCGGCCTGGGAACGCTGGTCGCTCTATATACGACCGCTCGCAACAACGGCGGCTCCATCAAGCTGGCCAATCTAACCCCGCGCGTGGACGACTTGCTGCAGGTGACCAAACTGGTGACCGTGTTCGACGTCTACGAGAGCGAGGAAAAAGCCATCGAGTCGTTCAAAAAAGGCGCGGCCGCTTGATGCAACGTAGTCCTCTGTGAGGCGGGCGCTTCGTCCGCCTCTGGTAAGCCTGCTACTGCTGCATTCCCTGGATCGAAGTCAATGACAATGACGATGCAGGCCCGCATTGTCGCTAGCATCCGTAAAATTCCCCGCGGCAAAGTTTCAACTTATGGCGGAGTCGCGCGGGCTGCGGGATATCCGGGAGCGGCCCGACAGGTGGTTGCTGCCATCCATCGCGCTTTCGACTTGCCGTGGCAACGAGTATTGGGCGCGGGAGGCGAAATAAAACTTCGCGGCGATTCAGCCATGGAACAGCGGTTTCGCCTGGAGACCGAAGGAGTGACTTTTAGAGGACGCCGCGTCGATATGAAGAAACACGAATTCAAATTCCCGCGGACGAAACCAGCAGGCGCACGTCCCAAGAACAAATCCCCGCGACGGAAATAACCACTTCTAAGTTGTAATAGCTTAGACTCGACCTCACGGACAGCGTCGGCGAGTTTCTACATATAGGACAAAGATTGGTATTCGATTGGGGGGGACTTTGAGTGAAATCGGGGATGTTACAACAGTAAGGGTGCATGACCGACGCGGGTGAGGTTATTCTCGTTGTCATGACGAGCGCGAGAAAGCCCCCTCACATTCCGCGGTTCCGAGCACTGATGCTGGGCCTTGCCCTCTTCTCATGTGCAATTTTGGGGGCCTGTGAGCGCCAGTCCGTACCTCGTCGTGGCTCCGATGTGACGGAGTTATCTCGTGTCACTTCTCCGAACGGACAATTAGACGCGGTGCTTATACAAGACCTCTATGGAGGAGCCGTGGGCGGAGGGGTCGAGTCCGACATTTACATCGTTAGAAAGGGTGCTCTGGTAAAGCTAAACACCGCCCACACAATCCTTCAGGCCGATCCCTTCACACATGGAAAGTTAGTCTGGAAACAGGACCATCTTCTGCAAATCTACTACGACGTAGCGCATATTGAGCAATTCCGCAATTTGTGGGGCTTGCATGAAGTAGAAGATGTCGGCAGCACAGGGGAGCGCGACTTCGAGGTCGAGATTCGGCTTGAACCGGTAGCCGGAGACTTCTCCATGCTAGCGCCGGACGGCTCATTTCGACACCCTCATTGAATCGCTACTACTGTGAGACTGGCGAAATCACGGCATTTCACTTATTGACCGATCTTGAGCTAACCGGCGTGGGTTTGCGCTTGACCTTCTCGATGATAGCTAGCACCGAGATAACAGTGCCGATGAGTGCCCACGTCCCGAAAGCCCACCAGCGTTTCTTAGGGTCAAAATGCCAGATGACAAAGGACAAATAAAGGGCATATGGTCCGAGCACGGCCTTTGGTATTTTTTCCCAAGGTATCCACCTTTCCCACGGAAGCATCCACGTGGCGAAGATGGGTATAACTGGTATGGCGGGAGCTGAGATCAGCCAGTCGACAGCGGACATTGCACGAAAGCATAGCGCGTCGGGGCGAGAGTTACCAGCGACGCACCCCTACGGTCAATTTCTGTTATCAGGCGTTAGCACAAGCGTGCGCCGTTTCTCCGCCCTCTCGGCCACCATTGCGCTGAACATCCGCCGAAGGGTCTGCCCGACAGTAGCAACCCCCATTCGACGGAATGGCCTGCAGGGCCAAGTCTTGGCTATCAAATCTAAGTCTTAAACTGCTCGTCGATTTCCACCTGATATCCGGAGACTAGCCGATTGGTTTCGTTGGCCATGCCGACCACTGCCATCAACTCTTTAAACATCTCGTCCGTCATGCCTTTCTTTCTCGCCGACGCGGTGTGGGACGCTATGCAATAGTTGCACTGGTTGCTCACGCTGATTGCGACGTAAATCATCTCTTTGGTCAGCGGGTCGAGCGCTCCCGGCGCCATGATCTGCTTGATGTCTTCCCAAGTCCGTTTTAGGGTTGCGGGATCGTGCGCAATCGCCTTCCAGAAATTATTGATCCAATCAGTCTTGCGCACGGCCATGATGTCGTCATAAACCGCCCGCACCTCGGGGCTCGCGTCTCCGTATTCGACCAATCCAAGCGTTGCCATTTAATCTCCAAGTCCACTACCAGATTTTCTCCGCGCTTTCCGCGGATCTTCTCAGCGGCCTCTGCGATAATCTTTTGACCTACTAGCCCTTCGGCACTTGCCCGCTAAGCAATTTCCCCAACTCACCCGAAGGGCAGCGCAACCCGACATAAAACGTCCCAAACAACGCATAAACCGCGCTCACTTCATCAAAGCGCATTTCGTAGATCAGCTTCTTGAACACCAACGGATCGTCGGCGAACAAGTCGACGCCCCATTCCCAATCATCAAATCCAATCGACCCGGTAATGATCTGTTTCACCTCGCCCGCATACCGCCGGCCCACCAGCCCGTGCTCATTCATCTGCCGCGCCCGTTCTTCGATGGGAACCGTGTACCAGTTCTTAGCTTCTCCCCGCCGCCGATCCATGGGATAGAAACAAAGATACCGGTGCTTGGGGAGTTCCGGAAACAACCGCGGCCGCATGGCTTCTCTCTGCCGCGCCAGCGTTTCCTTGATGGCCCGATTCCATTCCTCCGAATGCGGCTCCACGCCTCGTTCTACAAGCTCGTTGTAAACCTTGATCGTAGATTCATACAGCCCCAGCTCAATGACTGAAAGATACGAGGTCGTCGGTTCAAGATAGTCGCTCAGCCGCAGGCCCGCCATTTGCAATTCCGCCTGATTCAATTCCTCAAACGATTGCCGGAAGTGGACGAACATCAGATCGCCCTTATGCCCAATCAGCGAATAGAGCCCCGATTGGCCAGACGCCTTCTCCTCCATCTTCGCCAACACGCCGCTGGCCTCATCGATGATCTCCTTCTTCTGTGCCGGCCCGAGCGCCCGCCAAGCGGGCCAGCGAAAGCGCATCATCTGGTGCAGCACGCTGTAGCCTTCAATGGTCAATGGGACAGGTGGAATTTCCGTCGAAGCAATGGGCGCGCGCGCCCCTTCCGGGCGAACCGTGCGGGTGACTGACATAAGCATTTCCTCGTCGAACCTATTGTACCCGCGAACTGAGAGGAATCGCGATGCAGGCGCGGGCCTCC
This sequence comes from uncultured Acidobacteriota bacterium, assembly GCA_963696635.1. Classification (GTDB taxonomy): domain Bacteria; phylum Acidobacteriota; class Terriglobia; order Terriglobales; family Acidobacteriaceae; genus JABDBE01. Next base: position 1,520,120 of record CAVOKX010000006.1, on the reverse strand, counting down.
TGCCCGTGCGTCGCCAGTTGAGTCGGTGGTGGTGAAAAGAAGAGGCGGTAGTGTCTCAGTTTGAATTTCTGAGCGCAGTCCGTCGGGCGAGTCGCGCGATTAAGCAGGAACGTACGTCAACCGAATCAAGTCATCGGCGATTAAATCGCTGGCCACCAGGTGGAGCGGCGGCCGGGGGCCGGCGAAGAATGGCTTGCCACCACCAAGCACGACGGGGCGGAGGTAGAGTCGATACTCATCGATAAGACCGGCCTCGGTCAGGCTTTGCGCCAGGACTGGTCCGCCAACGTGAATCTCGCCAGCCAGCTCAGCCTTCAGCCCGCGTATCACCTTCTCGAAGTCATCCGCGACAAGCGTGGCGTTGGGGCCAGCTGACTTGAGGGAACGCGACACGACCCACTTCGGCTGGCTCCGCCACGCCACCGCGAAGTCGCGATCCTCCGCGTCCCAATCAGGAAGATCTTCGTCCCAATAACGCATGATCTCGTACATGCGGCGACCGTAGATGAGGCCCGTCAGGCCACGCACCAGCTCGATGAAGTGACTGAAGCTCGCGGGTACAGGCGGCCCAAGCTTCGTGTGGTCGACGTAGCCATCGAGGGACTGGCTCAATCCGTAGACAAGTTTTGCCATGCTGCAAATCTCCTTCCCACGTTCTTCAGAATAGCTTGAGCCGACGTTGCGCGGAGGTGAGGTTGAACACTATCTGCGACGCCGCATTGTCGGTGTGACCAATAACCGGAGGTCCGTTTCCCAATCCCGAGATTGAAACCGAGACACTACCGAAGAGGGCAATCTGTGTCAAGTGCAAATCTAAATCACATATACGGGGAGTAGACTTAGGAAGGCGTAGTTGAGGAAGAAATCATGCCAGCTCAAAGGAATGAGGTTATCACCAAGGATCCGGATATCCTCGGGGGGACACCTGTCTTCCGAGGCACGCGCGTCCCGTTCCAGGCTTTGTTGGACTATCTGGAAGGGGGGCAAACTCTGGATGAGTTCCTCGAGGATTTCCCCACCGTGAGTCGTGAAGCGGCGGTTCTTGCCCTTGAACACGCCAAGTCACTCGTCGTCAGCCAACTTCAATGAAGCTGCTGCTAGACGAGTGTCTGCCAAAAAAACTCAAGCATCATCTGCCTGGACATGAATGCTCCACCGTTCCTGAAGCGGGTTGGGCAGGGAAGAAGAAGAACGGAGAACTTTTGTTCTTGGCGGAGCAGTCTGGCTACAAAATCTTTCTGACGCTTGACCGGGGAATGGAGGCGAAAGGGTGGGCTACCCCCGCCCGACGCCAGACCGATAACCAGGGAAGGATTGCGGCCTTTGATCTTCAATGCACTCGGTTGGACAGCACAGCCTCGACGTAAATCACCGCGTCGCAAACATCCAGTCCGGAAGCTAGCAGGCCAGTAATATCGTCTTCCGTCAAGCCAGCTTGCTCCGACGCCTCCTGCAATCTTTCTACTGCAAGGAAGATGGGTACCCGGTACTTATTCTCCATGACTTCAACCCCTCCTCTGCCGGTTTATGTCGACTAGGTTAGCCAGCGACCTGCTTCTTAAATTCCTTTGGAAATCCAGCAAGCTGGAGCGCAGTTTGTAGTTCTTAGCAACCGAGCGAACGATGGAGGAGGGGAAAGAAAAGCGGCGTCGTGTGAGCAAACACCGAAAGATGCTCGCGACGGCGCGACAGTTTAATCGTCCAACTCATGCTCAAAAGGGTAGCACGCGACGCCCGCGCGTCAATCCCACTAACGTGCCACGGATTTCCACCGCCCCCAAAACGAATTGCCTGATTAGAGAACCGTGTCGGCTAGCCCGCGCCTACACTGGCGCGGAATTAGCGATGAAAGTTCGGCCCCAGCAGCGAAACATCATCTTCGGCCAGGCTGCGGATGAGTTCGGTGCTGAAGTAATCGGCGCTTGCCGCTACGGTGTTGCCGTAGCGCTTGTGGTAGGTCGAACGGCTCTTATCGATATCTTCTTTGAGGCGATCGTACAAATCTTTATGCTTGCGGCCTTCCGCAACTTTGGCCTGGTTGTAAAGCTTGATCTCATCCATTAACAGCCGGGCGAAACGTTGCGCTTTCCGATGAAGGTCGGCATCTTCCGTCGACATGTGCGCGAAGGAATCGGGCGCGGGTGCCGCTGCGGCGGCCGCCATCGACGCGGGTGCGGACACGACGTCTGCCGTCGCCTCTGCCATTGCAGGTTCGTCTACCGCAACTGGAGCCGCCGCGTGCTTCGGTGCATGAGCCGCAAATGGATCTGAAAAAGACGATACGGTTTGCACCGGCGGCGCTTCAAACTTTTCCGCCTCCGGCGCACCTTCCTTGGCTGCCTGCTTCCTTAGAGACGCTACCTCGAGCCATGCGCTGGTTGCCGAAACCAGCAGTTCGAGCGCAGGCGCATCAATCGCTCCGCCCGCTCTCGTCCCTGCGTCGGCATACACCAAAGCCGCGATCTTATCTTTCAAACGAAGTGGCAGCAGCAGCACTTGATCCTCGGCCGGCGCGCCGAATTGCGAAATAAACCGGGGATCCATCTCGGATGAACCTGCGGCAACCACCACCCTCGATTGCAGAACGCGAGCCGGCGCTCCGCTGTTTACGTCCAGCGAAAAGTCTTTGAGATCTTCGTTGTTATCGAAGGCGCGCCCCTGCCATCCTGTAGCCGATCCCGCTTTGATGACGAACAGCGCGGCCCGTCCGCTATAGCCGGCAGTGCTTTCGAGCAGCGCCCGCAGAATTTCCTTTTGCGTCGTCCCCGCATGAATCGCCGACACCGCCTGCAACAGAGCGGCCGCCCCGCTTCCTGGTGCACCGGCAGTCCCTCCTAAATGCGGTTGCACTTCGTCCAGAACCCGGCGAACCAGGTCTTTCCGCAACTCCGGAAGGTGTCCTTCCAGGACCTGAGAGACTGCCTTTTCGACAATTTGATCAATCGGGATTTTCTGTGCCATGGTTGCCCGGCCACCTAGACTGCTGGACGTGGATTCTGCCCTTTTTCCTCTGCAAATTTCTGATTATACGGCCATTCGAGCGAGCCTCAGTGATGACCGAAGTAACCGGTTTGCGAGTCAGCCGACCACATCCCTTGAATCTGGCCTAAACCGTTCAATTCCGAATACGTCAAAACAGTTACGCGTAAGCGCGGGTAACCAAGTAAAATAACAGTTCCTGATTTCGCGCGGCGTGAAAATTGTTGCATCGGATGAATGATGAGTACCATCCAACCAAAAATAGATGAGCCAGTTTCTGACGAACTGGCCCTCGTACAAGCGGCCAAGGGCGGCGATGTCGGGGCCTTTGAAGAGCTGGTTCGACGCTACGACCGGAACGTATTTCGGATCGCGCAGCACATCACGCAAAACCGCGAGGACGCGGAAGATGTAGTGCAAGACGCGTTCCTGAAAGCTTACAGCAATCTGCACCAGTTTCAGGGTCAGTCGAAGTTTTACACCTGGCTGGTACGCATTGCGGTAAACGAAGCGCTCATGAGGCTGCGCCGCCGTCGGCCCGAGCGCATGGTTTCGCTGGACGAAGATGTAAAGACCGAGGAAGACTCCCTGCCGCGCGAAGTCGCGGATTGGAGTCCGAACCCGGAGCAGCAGTATAACCAGGCGGAGTTGCGCGAGATTCTGACCCGCACCGTTCAGGGCTTGCCTGCGAGTTTTAGAACAGTTTTTGTCCTGCGTGACGTAGAAGGACTTTCGACGGAAGAAACTGCCGAGGCGCTGGATCTCAGCATCCCCGCGGTTAAATCACGGCTGCTGCGAGCCCGCTTGCAATTGCGCGAACGCCTTGGCCGCTTCTTTCAAAAGCGTGAGGCCACGGATGGCAAAGAAAAACCCGAAACCGGAGACATCGCCCAGTGAAGTGTAAGGAATTTCTCAGCGAGTTGACCAACTATCTCGACGGCGTCATTGACGAGCGCACTAAGGTTGAACTGGAAGATCATCTCGCTTGGTGCCACAACTGCTACGTGGTTTGCGATACCACCAAGAAAACCATCGAGATTTACCGCGACTCGCAACTCTACGAACTCCCCGAGGACCTTCGCACCCGGCTGCGCGCCGCCATCGTCTCCAAGTGTCATGCGCGCAAAAAAGTAGGGCCGGAACGCATCTGAAGCTGCCGCTCCCGCTCCCGCTTAACCCCTTATTCCGCAGGCCTTTTCCTTAGTGCAACTGTAACGTTGGGGCCGGGTTTGTCACTATTGACAGTTGGCGAAACCTTTTTGTACGGGCTCGAATCTAAGTATGTAGCTGTAGAACGGCACTATTACCAGATCCCAAGGTGCAAGGCCCGAGTAATGCGGTTCGCTGTGGAGGTTAAGTATGATCGCGAAGTTGGTCGATGCTTTTTTCGGTTGCTGGCACAATCATTACAGTTTCCCCATCACCATCCGGCCTGGTTCGCGGAGCAGGTCCCGGCCGTCCGCAGCGGCATCGCTGACTGGAATGTACGTCGTATGCCTGGATTGCGGCAAGGAATTGCCCTATGATTGGCAACAGATGAAAGTCATTGGCTCGCCTTCAGCAGCGCGCCACTACGCGCAGGAACTGGCGACCAGACAGGCCGCGTAGGGCAACGGTTTCAAGATTGCCCACAAGCCGCGATTGCGATCGCGGCTTTTTTGCGCTCTGGGAATCCCTTTCCCAGTGGGCATACAGTTTTCTCGTAAGGTTGTTTACAGTGTTTACTGTATTGGCTAAATCTTATGTATAGCCTATTGTTCCAGCAGTTCGGGAGCGTACTTCAGGCGGTCATGGGTTAGCGTCAGCGGAGCTGGCATTCGGACCCTCACGACCGCCGCGACCTTTCAGGCCTTCCGTAATGTCCCTCCCCTCGCTCCCTACATCTGCTTCAGGCTGCGTCTCGGCGATGAGGAGTTATCCTCTGGTCGCGGGCGCAGCTGCCTTTTTTGGAAGGATTTCTCCGATACGGCGGATTTGAGCTCCCACCCCCCGCAGCTTTTCTTCGATGTGCTCGTAGCCGCGGTCGATGTGATAAACGCGATCGATAATAGTTTCTCCGTCCGCCACCAACGCGGCCAAAACCAACGATGCGGACGCCCGCAGATCGGACGCCAAGACCGCGGCGGCGCTCAATGGGGTTTTGCCGCGAACCACCGCGCGTCGTCCTTCAATCTTGATATTCGCCCCCATTCGCACCAGTTCCTGAGCGTGCATGAAACGGTTCTCGAAGATATTTTCGGTAATGATCGAGGTTCCGTCGGCCTGGGTCGCCAGAGCCATATACTGCGCTTGCACGTCGGTGGGGAAGCCCGGATACTCCTCGGTGACCATGTCGGCGGCCTTCGGGGGATTGTCACCCATGACGCGAACCGCGTCCGCAGTGTGGGCTGTCTTCACCCCCACTTCCTTCAGCTTTTCAAGCAGCGCGCCCAGATGCTGCGGATCGCAACCGGCGATGTTGAGATCTCCGCCAGTCAGTGCGCCGGCGATGATAAACGTGGCCGCCTCGATGCGGTCCGGAATGATGCGGTGCCGCGCGCCATGCAATTTGTTCACCCCTTTCACGCGGATGGTCGAAGTGCCTGCCCCCTCGATGCGGGCGCCCATGCGGTTTAGCAAGTCGGCAAGATCTGCAACCTCGGGCTCGCGGGCGCAGTTCTGCATTATGGTCTCGCCATCGGCGAGAGTTGCTGCCATCAGCAAATCTTCAGTGCCGGTTACAGTGATTTTGTCGAAAAGAATTTCGCCGCCATGCAGCCGTTTTGCCGTGGCTTCGACGTAGCCGTGATCCTGGGTAATGGTTGCGCCCAAAAGTTCGAGTCCCTTGATGTGCAAGTCGATGGGTCGGCCTCCAATCGCGCAGCCCCCGGGGAGCGAGACCCGGGCGCGGCCACAACGCGCTACCAGCGGGCCCAGGACAAGCGTGGAGGCACGCATGGTCTTCACCAATTCGTAGGAAGCCTCGGGCGACGTCAGGTCCCTGCAGCAGATGGTAGTTCGATGCTGGGCGCGGCCGTATCCGAGCTCGACTTCTGCGCCCATGGCGGTGAGGAGTTTGCGGGTAGTCTCGATGTCGCGCACTTGCGGAACATTTTCCAGAATTACAGGTTCGTCGGTCAGCAAGGCAGCGGCCATAGCCGGGAGTGCGGCATTCTTGGCGCCGCTGATGCGAATTGTCCCCAGCAGGGGATTGCCGCCCCGAATTACGAATTTATCCATATCGATGTCGTACGCTGATAGACGGTGAGCAATCGCGAGGCCCATGGGGTCCGTCCCATCTGTGGCGTGGCTACATTGTAAAGGCGAAGTACGTTTATGGTGGAAAGGAATCGCTTAATCCGAAGTGCAAGCCCTGCTGGAATAATGATGCGGCGTTGCCCCGAGGCAGCAAGATGCGCTGCGATCAACCAGACACGGCTGTCGCGATAAGCGGGAAATGGTCTATTGACTCTTAAGCGTGAAGTCAACCGTAATCGTGGTGTCCATCGCCACCGGTTCGCCGTTCACCAGGTAGGGTTTGTATTGCCATTGTTTAACCGCGTCAATCGCAGCTGGAATCAGCAGGGGATGTCCGCTAATTCCACGAAGCTCCTCAACCGCGCCATCCTTTGAGATTTCGGCTTGGAGAACTACCGCGCCTTGAACCCGCGCCTGCTGCGCCGTAGGTGGGTAAATGGGCACGACTTTCTTGATTAGCAAGCCCGCTGAAACGTCCTGAGACACCCGAACACGCTGCGGCGTCGCCACCTTGAGTGCCGCTGCGTTGGTCAACTTGCCTTCAACCGTGTCTTTCGGAACGCCGCCCGGGACGGTACTGACCCCGCTGTTACCCATGACCGAAGGCGACGTGTCGGATTTGATAGGAGCAGATCCGGCAGCCCGGGTTTCCTGCTGCGAAGCCTGCGTTGCCTGTGTCGACCCGGTCCCTCGCGATGCGGCAAAATGGGCAACGAGAACAAGCGCCAGAACCAGAAGGACGACCGCCCCGCCGAGCAGCAAATATTTCGATTGATTTGGCCGTGGCTTTCCGGTCGCTGGAATGGTTCTAGATTCCGCGCGGTTCTCTTGTGAAAGCGGAGGCGACGCCAACGCTGCTGGCGCGTGAGTGGGTGTTCTTCCGGATACCGCGACATCTGAACTCACGCTCGACCACACTCGATTTGAAAGGAATTTTTCTCGCTCTTTCGGAGACTCAATCTCTTCCGCAACTTTTAGATACAGGTCTTCGGCCGAGCTGCAGTGCGGGGCTACGCGCTTCACCACGATGTCCGCGATCGGTCCGATATGCAGCGCAAGCTCGCGGCTGATACGCTGCATCGTAGGCGGATCAATTCGAGCAGAAGTCGCGTTCGCCGGCTGGGCCGACCCTGAAACCTCCGGCTTTGGAGTGCCCCGCTGAGATGAGGCCGCCGGCTGTTTGGCAGCAACTTTCTTTTCGCTTTCGCCGGAATCTCCGACCGTACGGCGAAGCGCATCAACCAGCAACTGGATGTCCGATTTCCATCGGGCATGGGTCAGCTCGCAACAATTGCGATAAGCCAGTCCTTAAGATCCTTGGGCAGATGTTCGGCGTGCGGCATCCCGGCGCCACGCACCAGAACCGGAATCACAGGAATATCCCGCCTCAAAGCGGAAGCGGTTTCCAGGCGAACAAAATCCGAGGGATCGTCGAGACGCCGCACCCCGTTTTCGTCTTTGGCGTTGAGCCATTCCGGACCCATCACCACCAGCAGCACGCCGCATCCGGCGACGTTTTCTTCAATCACCTTACGGAAGTCGCGTCCCGCCTCGATGCCGGCCACATCCATGAAAACCATGTTGTCGCCGAAATGTTTGACGAGATCGTCAAATAAACGACCCGCTTCGCCCTGCGAGTCACTTCGTCGGTAGCTGACGAAGATGGCTCCCACAGTGTACCTCCTCGTATGAATTGGATACCGTACCCAGTCTTCTCGCGCTGAAGTCGACTATCCCGAGCAACGATAGAACAAAGTTTACTCTCTTACAAATACGAAGGAATAGCTCGCTGGTTACTCGGTTCCCGAACGGCTTCCCCGGGTCGTGCCTGGACAACAGGCTGAGCGGTTTCTTCTTTTATCTCTTTTTTGCGGAAGCAATGGCCTGGCGGACGTGGCCCTGGGTTGACTTTAGCGCGCGCGCCGCTTGGGCACGACTGACGTTTGCCTCGAGCATGACTAACGCCGTAGGAACATCATTCCTTGCTGCTTGTAAGGCTCGAACGGCATCGTCGCGACTAATTCCGGCCGCCTGTTGCAGAATCGTGAGACCACGTTCGCGCAGCTTGTAGTTCTTCACGTGGAGATTGATCATCAGGTTGCCATACACATAACCCAGTCGAGTCATGGCCCCGCTCGAGAGCATATTTAAAATCATTTTCTGCGCCGAGCCGGCCTTCATTCGGCTGGACCCGGCAATGACCTCCGGTCCAACCTCGGCCACGATGGCAAGGTGCGCAACTTTTTCCAGAGGAGATCCCGCATTACAGGTGACCGCAATAGTTTTGGCGCCGTGACGGCGCGCGTATTCGACAGCGGCGATGGTGAACGGAGTGCGTCCGCTGGCCGCGATTCCCACCACAACGTCGTTCCTGCCCGGCTTCCTTTTCGCCATTTCCCGCCGGCCAAGTTTGCGAGAGTCTTCGCTGGCTTCGGTTGCGGTATGCAGCGCTTTGGTGCCGCCGGCGATGACGAACTGCACCGTCCTCGGATCGGTGTTGAATGTCGGCGAACATTCGGAGGCATCCAACGCGCCGATGCGGCCGCTGGTTCCCGCGCCAACGTAAATAAGCCGGCCTCCTTGTTTCAGGGCTTTCGCGATCAGATCAATTCCGCGAGCAACCTGCGGCAAGGCCGCTTTAACGGCGCCTGCAGCTTTGGCGTCTTCAGCGTTGATGATGCGGGCAATTTCGAGCGAGGACTTCAGATCCAGATTCTTCGCGGCAGCATTCGGCTGCTCGGTGGACAGGTGGTTTAGCTCCTCGGTGGCTTTCTCGGTTACACCTCTCAACAGTTTTGTCTCCCTGGCTGCGGCAACTCAAATTTTGGGGTCGAGACGCTGGGTGACTTTCCAACTTGAAGTCCTAGCTTAGCAGAGGCAATTTACTTCCGTGCAACGCGGTGAGCCTGACTGTTGAGGTAAACCGGGTTAAACGTACGTGAGCACGACCGTGAGTATAATCGCACTGTTTCGCCAACTGAGAAATAGCTCGAACGTTCTGACCCTCAGGATAGACAGATATCCCCTGTCAGAATTGACAGGTGCCAGTTTTTGTGTTCCGCGTACGCTAGCTGGGCTATTTGAGCATCTCGGGGGAGGTTGTTCAATCTAGCGTCCCAAACTCTAATTGGGTTTGGGACTTTCTAGCTCTGAAGCGGATCTAGAGTGTCCGATCCCTTCCCTCAAAACGCTTCGCAGGACGCGGCAGTTTAAAGCCAAAATTCCCTGGGAATGCAGGACTAAACGGACTTCGACTCGGATAATCGTTAAGTGCAGAAACGATCATCCACATTCCGGTTGCGTTATGGGCCCTGCCTTGTGGCAGTGCCTGCGATCCTCATTATTGTAGGATGTCAAGGCATCTCCTCTGCCCCAAAGCAGGCTTCGGGTGGCGGTTCGGCTGTCGGTCAGCTCGCAGTGGCTCCTTCCACCATGAGTTTTGGAAACGTGCCTATGGGCAGCAACGCGATCCAAAAGGGGACGTTAACGGCAGGTGCCTCCGATATTACCGTTTCCGCGGCGGCTGGGAAGGGTCAGGGATATTCGCTTAGTGGGATCAGCTTCCCGGTGACGCTCCCAGCCGGACAGAGTGTTCCGTTTACGGTCACCTTCGCTCCGCAGACCGCCGGAAACGCGACCGGCAGCATTGCCTTCAACAGTAATGCGACTGACTCTCTGATCACGGAAACGTTGACCGGAAGCGGCACCCAACAGGGTGGCGGTACGACTGCCGGTCAGCTCGCAGTGACGCCGACCACCATGGGTTTTGGCAACGTGGTTGTAGGCAGTAACGCGATCCAGCCGGGGACGTTGACTGCAGGCAGTTCCGACATTAAGGTTCTCTCCGCGGTTTGGAACGGTCAGGGATATTCGCTTAGTGGGATCAGCTTCCCGGTGATGGTGCCAGCCAGACAGAGTGTTCCCTTCACGGTCACCTTTGCTCCGCAGAGTGCCGGAAACACGAGTGGCAGCATCGCGTTTGATAGTAACGCAACTAATTCTCCGACCACGGAAACTCTGACCGGGAGTGGTACGGAACAGTCTCGGCACAGCGTCGCACTTTCTTGGGATGCAAGCACCTCCCAGGTAGTGGGCTACAATATTTATCGTGGGGTTGCGTCGGGCGGCCCCTACACAAAGCTCAACACATCAGCGAATGCCAGTACCGCCTACACGGACAACTCCGTCCAGAGCGGACAGATCTATTACTATGTGACCACAGCGGTCGATTCGAGCAACGTGGAGAGCGTGTACTCGAACCAGGTGACGGCCTCAATTCCGTAGCCACGAACCGCTGGGCTGGACACTTCGAGAGGAAGCCTTTCCCACGCGCCGTCATTCCTTTGGCACCTAATCGATTATCTTTGTTGGAGCTCACGTTTGTTCCAAGGGACAGCACGAGAGTCATCTGCCATCCTTTCGTTTGCCAGCGATGCCGAGAAATTCTCTTGCCGAGCAAGTTGTGACAGTCCCCGTGGTTAAGTCCGGTTCAGCCCAGGGTTCAGCTCTCGTGGAAGGCGAGTCCTTCTAAACATATCCTCCGATACAACGTGTATCGCGGCAATCGACTCGGATGGCCCGTACAAAAAGATCAATGACGTTTTAGAATCGAAGTACAAGATTCACGGATGTTAAAGCGGCCGCGGGCCACAAATGCTACGTAGTGACAGCAGTCAATCCGAAAAAAAGAGAAAGTCGCCACTCGAAGCAGGTCCAGGTTGTGATTCCATAACCCACCAAATAGCGAGGGAAAACCGGAACGTCAACTGCTGTTAACAGGCGTTCGCACAACTTTGCGCCTTTTGTTCGCCAGGTAGGCGAACGGAAAGCCCGGTACCCCAAGTTCGCGTCCGTTCTCTCCAAAGAACGGACGCTAACGTGGAACTCCCGACCCACCGCTTTTTCTTGATCCCCGGGTGCCCCAGGTTCGCGTCCGTTCTCCGGACGCTAACCTCTGAATTCCTGACGCCGCCGCTTTTTCTTGATCCCGCGCCAGCACAGATATGATATAAAGAATCCAGTTAGCTATTTGAGAATGGCTGCACGACGCTCGCTCTTTGACAATCTGGACCGGCGGTGGACTCGACCCCCCTTCTATCCCAAAACGGGAACGCCAGCCGCGATTTCTAACGCCTAAGTCATTATTCCGGAAGATTTTACGTATAAGTCCTTACTCCTCAGAGATTTTGCTGGTGGTCCCGCGCTAACCCCATGATTCCAAGAGATCGAGGGGGGATACCCACAGGGTACAGACCGGGAGCATGCCTGACAAAACAGACCGGGAGCATGCCTGACACTGCCCAGGATGGCGAGGGCGAGGTACAAACAGCGCATGCCATGGAAAGCGAGCAGTGTAATGGAAGAGAAACTACGGTTTGTGTTTGAGTATGAGCGGGATGAGCAAACCATGACGGAGCTGTGCCAGAGCTTCGGGGTAACGCGGGAAACCGGGTATGTATGGCTGCGGCGGTACCGGGAGGGTGGGGTGGAAGGGCTGGTGGAACTAAACCGGGCAGCCGAGCGACACCCCAACCAAACCCCGGCGGAGATCGAGCAGCGGGTGTTGGAGTTGCGGCAGGCGCACATGCGGTGGGGGCCGCGCAAGTTGAAGCGGGTGCTGGAGCGGGACCAACCGGGGCCGAGCTGGCCGGCAGCGAGCACCATGGGCGAGATGCTGAAGCGGGAAGGGCTGGTGGTGGCGCGCAAAAAGCGGCGCAAGACGGCGCCGTACACGCAACCGCTGGCGCATGCCGACGGGCCGAACCGGGTGTGGTGCGCGGATTTCAAGGGCTGGTTTCGCACCGGGGACGGGGAGCGGATCGATCCCTTGACCATCTCGGATGCGCACAGCCGCTATCTGCTGCGTTGCCAGGCGGTGGCCAAGACGGACACGGCGCGAGTGCAAGCCATTTTCGAAGCAGCCTTTCGCCAGTATGGATTACCGCAGGCCATTCGCACCGACAATGGGCCACCCTTTGCCAGCACGGCGATCGCCGGCTTGTCGCGGCTGGCGGTGTGGTGGATGAAGCTGGGGATCGTGGCGGAGCGGATCGAGGCGGGACAGCCGCAGCAGAACGGGCGGCACGAGCGCATGCATCGCACCCTGAAGCAGGAAGTGGCGATGCCGCCCGCCCAGGATCGGCGGGCGCAACAACGAGCGCTGGAGGACTTCCGCCAGGAATACAACGAAGTGCGGCCGCATGAAGCCTTGGCCATGGCAACGCCGGCCAGCGTGTATGAGCCCTCGCCGCGGCCGTATCCGGCGCGGGTGCCAGAGCCGGAATATCCGGCGACGATGCTGGTGCGCAGCGTGCATGCGCACGGACATTTTCGCTGGCAAAAGCGGCACGATGTATTTCTGAGCGAGGTGCTGTGGGGCGAGCGCGTGGGCCTGTTGCCCATCGATGAGCGCTGGTATACGGTCTATTTCGCGGATGTTCCGCTGGCACGGTTGGATAGCTGGCGGCGGCGGGTTTTGCCGCTGCCGCCAAAGAAAGATGCCGAGGGAGAGAGCGCTGCCGAACCGAGCAGCTTCTACGTGGCCGGAGCAAGGGAAGGGGAAGTTTCCCCTTCCCCTGCACCCCATCCCCTCACGGGAGAGAGAAAAAAGTGTCAGGGATGTCTCCGGCCATTCACTAGAGTAAACTCTGTCCCAATGTGGGAACGGAACATTGTCAGCGAAGCCGGTCAACTCCGGCAGTTTGCAAAGCGACGTGGATCTAGCAAATAGTGTGATCTGACGAACGGACCCACTAACGCGGGAGAGACGACGGACACGATGACGGACTACCGTACATACGCGCCCATACGCTCCACCCACAACGGCCTGCCATCCGGTTGGCGAAAGGCGAAAGTCTGATCTCCGCGGGTGATTTTACGTGCGATCATGGCGTCATGACCCTCGAAGGTCACGGTCGATCCCACTATCGCAATCTGATCTCCTTTGCTAAAGCTCACGCCATTGCCCTGAAGAAAACGGCGAGGCGCTACATGCACCTGTAGAACTCCAGCGTCAGTCTTAACCATCAAGTGGGTTCCTTCATCGCCATTGATCGGGCACCAGTACTGCTGGACCTCCTGGACGACGCCTTCGACCTTCACTTCAGTCGCCGCGTTGTATTTTGGCGCCCGTTGTCTCGCGCCATTGCCAAGTATTAGAACTACGATCAGAACAAAGGCAACCAATGTAAGTACCTTAAGCATTCTCATGAGCTGCTCCCTTTATCATCGAGCGATTCCACCACTCCATCGTCGCCGTTCAGGTGCTTACCGTCAGCACCGGACACGTCGATTGGCATATGACTTCATAAGACACCGCCTTGAGAGCATGAGCTGAAATTTTCGCCGACAGGGGCCGGTTTGCCCCCATGACGATCAGGTCGGCCTGTCGTTCGTCGGCTACCTTCAAAATTCCTTCCGCCACGAAATCAAAGCCCACCACATACTCCGGTTCCGACCACAGCTTGATGCTCGCAGGCAGCAGTTCCTCCAGTTTTGATTTGGTGTTTGCTATCACCTTGGCTTGCCATTCATTGACTGCCGGTTCGTTGTAAAAAGTTAGTCCGGGCCCGGGTAAACCCGCTGGCGGCAACACGTGCAGGAGAATGAGCTTCGCTTGAAACTGATTCGCGAGCAGCAGAGCGTACTCAAAAGCTTTCGCGGACGCGGGATGAAAATCCGTCGCAAAGAGAATTCTATGGATTTCTCCGGTTGCATCGGATGGAACCTCAATGTGCGGTCCGACGGTGATCACCGGACAGCCAGCTCTTCGCACCACTTCTTCGGCCACCGATCCTAGTACAAGCTTCTTAAGCCCTCCACGCCCATGGGTTCCGAGCACCAACAACTCGATATTCTGCTCATGGATCTCAGCCGAAAGCACACTCCATACGGAACCCGTTCGCAGCACCATTTCGTGGGCGATCGATTTGAGCTCGCTTCGATTCGCCAGGATTTCCATCTCGCGCTCTGCCTCGTGCCGCACCCAGTCCCTCGGAGGCTCTGGAATAAAGGAATTAAACTCTGGAGGTATTACATGCACCAAATAGATCTTCGAGCCGTGGAGACGGGCAATCGCGGTCGTATAGTTGAATGCCTTCTCGGAGGCATTAGAAAAGTCAGTTGCCAGGAGAATGTTCTTGAATGAAACGGTCGCCCGCTGCTGCGGAACTTGTGTTTGCTGGACTTCAGTCAGAGTTGTCATACGCGCCTCCTTAACTTCAGACGTTAGGCGACGGGTTTTCGAGAAGATTCCCAAAGCTGGTGATCTTTCTCGCCTGGATTTGTTTCTCCTCAAAGCTCTTGATCGTTGCCGTCAGCCAATTGCGAAGAGCTTGTTCTAGTTCTTCTTGCGTGCCAGTTTGATACAGGCTGTCTACCGTCTCCGCATGCATCATTCAATCGGATGTGATGGCACGGCAGCAGCTCGGAGCAACGCTCAGGGGGCACAAACTGCATGAGGGCACAATTCGGACAAGTCGCGGCGCCGTACCGTGGGCAGGTCGGTGAGTCTTGGAATATTAGCAGTGGAAGGCCGGGAGTTGGAGCGCGGTATAGACCTAGCTCGAGGAACTCGAGTTCGAGTCGTAGAATGTCGAGCACATCACAGTTCTGTCCGGGCATACATAACTCCGATCGCTGGCGTTCGGCTTCAAATCGCCCGGTCGCTATCTCTATTTATATTTATAATCTCGAACCCAACCGGCTTTCAGTGATCAAGCGCACACGCTCAAGTGACTAACAAGTGACTAAAATGATGAACAACGGATTTGACGGGTGCGTTCGATCCACCGCCAATCTGTTCACTTGGCACGGCGAGCGAGGTACACTTCTTTCCTGTGAAAAAGCGCAGGTTTTGAAATTCATTGAGCTACGGCTCAGAAGGATACGGTCAATGAATCTGGCACGGAAATGGTTCTCAGCGGCAGCCACTTGTCTGGCGATCTTCCCCGGGTCCTCGGTCATGAGTTGGGCGCAGGCACAGCCTTTTCCAAACCAGGATTTTTCTGCCATCTACCAGCGTCTGCTGGCGCAGATCGAGAAGATTCCTATCGTGGATATGCACGCGCATCCGGGATACTGGGATGATAGCGACGTAGACGCCATGGCCGTCACCGTGACCGACCTCGATCCGTTGCGCACCCGTGCCACCAATCCAGAATGGGCTGCTGCAGCTAAAGCTCTTTTCGATTATCCATATTCGGATTTTTCCCCAAAGCACGCAGCCTGGCTCGATAGGAAGGATGACGAACTGCGAAAGGAATGGGGCAAGGATTATTTCACGAAGATCCTCGATCGCGTGGGCATTCAAGTCGGCGTGGCAAATCGCGTAGCCATGGACTACCTCCAAGGCAATCCGCGATTTCGGTGGGTGGTTTTTGTTGATTGCTTCATGTTCCCATTCAATAATCACGACCTCGCCATCAACCCCGATCGCGCCATCTATTTCCCCATCCAGGAGCGAACCCTTCATCGCTACATGACGCAAGCAGGCGCCCCTCAGCTGCCAACAGATTTAGCTGGATATGAGGCGCTGATAAACCGAGTACTGGAGCAGGACAAAGAACAGGGAGCGATTGCCATAAAGTTTGAAGCGCCCTATTTCCGCTCCCTGGCAAATATCTCCGATCCGCCCCGTGAGAAAGCTGAAGCCATCTATCGCAAGTACTATTCCGGAGGAGTTCCTTCGGCGGAGGAGTACTTGGTGTTCCAGGACTACGTCTTTCGCTATCTGATCGGGCAGGCCGGTCCACGACACCTTGAAGTTCACGTCCACAGCGCAGTCGGCGCCGGCACCTACTACTACTTAAGGCAAGGCACCGCGATGAACCTAGAAAACATCCTTAAAGACACGCGTTATAAGGACACCATCTTCGTCATGATTCACGGGGGTTATCCGTACGACAGGGAATCGATCTGGCTGGCGGCCCTGCCCAACGTGTATCTCGATTCGTCGGAATTCGTCCTGCTCGTCTATCCTTCGGAGTACAGCCGCATTTTGAAGAACTGGTTTGAGATCTTCCCTGAAAAAGTTGTTTTTGGATCGGACGCCTTTCCTTACTCGAGAGAAATTGCTGTGCCCGAGACATACTGGTTGGCCGTCTATACCGCGCGCACGGCAAGCGCGGCCGCATTGGCGCAAATGGTTGCCGAAGGCGAGATTTCAGAAGCGAAAGCCCTCGACATCGCGCGCGATTATTTCCACGACACCAGCGCCAAGCTTTTTGGCCTTCCAACTCTGAAACATTAAGCCCATCACCCAGATCCCTGAGCAGGCGCGGCCTTTGGTCGCGCTTTCCAGTCATTGACAAATTAGTGTTGACACCGGGCCTTCACGAGAATTGAATGCGGTGAAGCGTTTCTGGCTCTGGCGACACTATCTGCTTGATAGCAGCTATTCCACCACGCACTCGGGAATGTCTGCTGAACCGGACCGCTGAATGCTCGTCCCGCTTTAACGTGGCCGTTGCTGACGGCTTGGGGAGTTAGCATGAGTCACTTTTTGGATTTACTGAAAAAAGACTGGCGCAAGCATGCGATCTTTCTGTTTTTGTTTCTTACGCTGGCCTTCGTTGTCATTGCTGCTATTTCGAAGATGTATCAGTTCTGGGACGTTGGTTCTAACTCCTGGTTTGATCGGCTCAAGGGTGACGGTTGGCAGTTTCAGCGTGGCGCGGCCACCGTCCCGCCGGACCAATTTGGCGACCAGTTCTCGACGGTAAGGTACTTATGGCAAGGATGGAAGCCCGCGGACAGCATGTGGTTCTACACCACCACACAGGGCTCGGATCTGCTGCCTTACGATTTCTTCATGGCCTTGGAAAAGCCCGGCACGTCCGAACTCTTCCGCTCCAATGAGAACCTGAACTACTACCACTACCTGCCGCAAAAGGCCACGTTGAGCAACCCGGACGCATTGCCAGTCGGGTTCGTGAAAGACCGCTACAAGGGTAACGACTACCTCGGTTTTACCTGCGCCGCGTGCCACACCGGACAAGTAAACTACAAGGGCATTGGCATTCGCATTGACGGTGGCCCGGCCGGCAGTGACATGGATTCCTTCTTGCAAGCTCTCTCCAAAGCCATAAGCGATGCCAAGGACAATCGAACCGTTCACTCGCGATTTGTCAAGAACGTGATGGATCGCGGCCACTATAGTTCAGAAGACGCTGTCGTCAAAGACCTGCAGAAATACGCCCAGCGCCTGTCCATGTACGATGTAATCAACCACAGCGAAACTCCCTATGGGTACTCGCGGTTAGACGCGTTCGGACGCATTTTC
This sequence comes from uncultured Acidobacteriota bacterium, assembly GCA_963696635.1. Classification (GTDB taxonomy): domain Bacteria; phylum Acidobacteriota; class Terriglobia; order Terriglobales; family Acidobacteriaceae; genus JABDBE01. The sequence goes on along the minus strand of CAVOKX010000006.1, from coordinate 1,502,623 downwards.
AACCAGGTGCTGGAACACATCATTACCCAAAAGGAACTCAAAGCGCAGCTCGATCTGGCGGTGCAGGATTTGGTGAAAGACGGCACGCTGACCCAGTCCGATGTGGATTCCATTGTGCAGCAGCAGCGGCCGGGTGGCGTCTTGAGCGACAACCAGCGCGACCACCTGGTCCTGCGACTCTCGCGGGTGCTGCCTCTCAAGGCTCTACTAAAGATGAGCTTAAGGATTTTCAACCGGCCCGATGCGCCCGTCAGTTACCCTTTCGTGTGGGACATCCCTCAACACGATTACGTGCAATGGGACGGCTTGGCCGCGAACGCCGGCCTCGGACCGATCGGCCGCAACGCAGGAGAGGTTATTGGTGTCTTTGGCACTTTAGATTGGGCCGAAGAACCGGGTACCTCACTCTCCTCGTTCATTAGTGGGCAGGGTATCAGGGCGACCCACATAAGTTTTGCGTCCTCGCTCAAAGTGCACAATCTGCGCCTCATCGAAGATCGGCTGAAGACCCTGGAGTCTCCGCAATGGCCCGAAGATATCTTGCCGCCGCTCGACCAGGCACGCAGCGTGCGTGGCGAACGACTGTTTGCAACTTACTGCGAAGCCTGCCACACCAGAATCAAACGCGACGACCCAACGCGCCGCATCGTCGCCCACATCTCCAGGGTCGCCGATATCGGCACTGACCCACATATGGCCCATAACGCGGCCACCTACAAGGGTCTCAGCGGCATTCTGCGCGATCAGTATGTGACCGCCGGCCCCGGTGACATCCTGATTAACGAAGAAGCGCCGGTCGCCGCCTTATTGACCAAGGCCACGCTTAGCGTAGTCGCTACGCCCGAAGAAAAGAACTTTGTGCAGCGTGGATATGATTGGGTCTATGACCTGCTCGCCGCGTTCTTAAGCAACGACATCAAGCCTTCGCTTAAGAGCGGGAATTACGATCCGGATACAACCGCCGATCCCTACGCCTCCTTGCTTTCCTATAAGGCGCGCTCCCTGAACGGCATCTGGGCGACCGCGCCCTATCTGCATAACGGCTCCGTGCCGACGCTCTATGATCTTTTGCTGCCAAAGCGGGGCCCTAAGGATCCAGCCAACGGCGAATATCGTCCGGATCAATTCCAGGTCGGATCACGTGAGTTCGATCCGGAAAGAGTAGGTCTGAAAAGTAGCGGCTATAGCGGTTTCACATTTGATACTAGGAAGTTGGGCAACAGCAATGCAGGGCATAACTACGGTACGGAGTTGGACAGAGAAAAGCGTCTCGATCTGCTGGAGTATCTGAAAAGTTTGTAGCGATCGTTACCCGCCTTAAGACGAGTGCGGCGGGTCTTGAGCAGCACCTGAAGGAGGACCACCATGAACGCGCTAGCGACCCCGAGACCGACCAATTATCTGGATCAGTTTGACGCCTCCCAGGACGTGGACAAGTTTCCATTGGTCCGCCGCTGGATCGACAGCGAGCCTCTTCCGTTGTTCAAGGAACTGCGCGAACGCCGGCCCATCCTCGTGACCCCGGTATGCACGTTGCTGACCCGCTTCGATGACGTCACCGAGGTGCTGAACATGCCCCTTATATTTACCGCGGCGCTTTATCTGCCGAAGATGGGGAACGGCATTTATCTGATGGCGCACGACGACGACGCACTGCACACCCGGGAAAAGTCGCTCATGCAGGGAATGCTCAATCGGGACGATCTGCCGCAGGTCCGCGCGATGGTGGCAAAGATCGCGAAAGACCTGCTGAATACGGCCAATGGCCGCATGGAGGCGATTAACGGTTACTGCCGGATGGTGCCCGCAACATTGGTCCAGGATTACTTCGGTCTGACCGGCATCGACAGGAAGGATCTGATCGAGTGGTCTTATTGGAGCCAGAATGACACTTTCTACAACCAACCCTTCGATCTGCTGACGGACGAGAAACGCAAAGAGATCTCCGACCATCATAACCAGACCGGCCAGCAACTCAGCAAGTACATCGAGAAACTCATCCTGGAACGCGTGCTGGCGGTGAAGGCGGAGCAGGCCGAACACGCCATATTTGCGCCCTGGTACCTGTTGCGAATGCTGGGGCGCAAACTGCTCGGCAAGAAGAACGATAAGTTGACCGACAACATCGTTACCCGGATGGTGCGCACTGCGTATCCAGGAGCAGTGGATTTCGACATCCAGCGGCTAGGCGTCAACGCGGGCGGTTTGTTGATTGGCTCCATTGAGACGACTTCGCAGGCAGTCGCGCAAGTGATTCAGTACCTGCTCGACGATCGCGAATGGCTGGGCAAAGCAAAGAGCGCGGCGCAGTCGGATAATCCCGCCGAATTCGACGGCATTGTCTGGGAGGCACTTCGCTTCGTTCCTATTTCGCCTTACTTGTTCCGTCAGACCGCCAGCGACTACACCGTCGCGAAGGGCAGCGACCGCGCGACCACGATCACTACCGGAACCTATGTCTTGCCGGTGACCCAATCCGCGATGTTCGATCCGAAGGCATTCGAGAACCCGGACCAGTTCATTCCCGCCCGCAACTGGTATCACTATTTTCATTTCGGTTTCGGCAGCCACGAATGCCTGGGCAAATACGTCGGGATGGTCATGATTCCGGAGATGGTGCGCCAGATCCTGCTCAGGCCCGGCATCAAAGCGAATGCCAGCATCGACTATCAAGGTGGCCACTTGCCGCAACGCTATGACCTTTCCTGGAGTGGATCGTAAACTCGGGTCACTAGAACCATAGGCCCCAAATCCAATCTACGCTGGCGTGGGTGATTGTCGAGGCAGGGACGCGGCGGTGTTCGCGCCAGGCGCGTCCGTAGAAGATGCCGGCTATGGTGGCCAGCAACACATAACGCCAATTGAAATGGGCGGAACGCTTGTTGAAATGCGACAGGCCAAATAGGACCGATGCGATTACCAGCGCGGTGGTTCGGCCCACGCGGCGTTCCAGCAGGTTCTGCACCCAGCCTCTGAAGAAGAGTTCTTCGGGTACGGCGGTGAAAAAGAAAATCATCAGCCATCGCACAGCTGCCATGCCTGCCTGGGGCTGGTTGGTGTGAGGATGAATGAATTCGAGCGCTAATCCCAGCGTTAGAACGAACGGCGTGAAGAAGAGCAGTTCGCGCAATCCGCTTTTCCAGTCACTCCAGCCAAGGTGAAAGTCGAAACCGGTTCCGTCGAGCTGGCGGATGGCTTGAAAGCCATACAAGCCGATGTCGACGAGGAGCAATTCATTCAGGGCCCGGAGCCCGGTGGGCCAGGCTCCGTCGAACCAGCGCAAGTCGACGGCCAGACCGAGCAGCAGCAGAATGATGGCATCCCGCCAGTTGCCGTGCTGTTCTGGGTCGATGGCCGCTGCTTGCTGCAGGAGGGCTGCGATGGCGATAGGAAGTGCGGCGTAGAGGGCAAGCCAGTGCCATCGAAATATGTCCTGAGGAACGGAAACCAGGATGTAGGGCACGGCGTGCAGCGCGGGAACAGCGATGCGGGTAGCGACTGGCCAGCGCTGGACGGCTCGGGCGACCCGCTCGGCGGCACAGCCGAAGGCGGCTGCGGGAGCGAGTTCTAGTACAAAAGCAGCGATCGCTATCGGGGGTAGGTTCTGCACAGGGGTTTATCTTAAGCGGGCGCTTGGCGTTTTCCCAGAATGGGAGTTTATTGTTTAGTGCCGCTACCCCCTCCCCCCTTTTTATTTTGTAAAATCTTGAAAACACGGGAGTTATTTTACGACTATGTGCTAAATCTTTGAGTTAAAAGGAGTTACGGGCAAAATCTAGAGAACATGGGAGTTAGCACAGGCTCGCAGTCCCGTGCGCGGTTCCGAGTTGGTCTGGGCGTAAGGCTTGACGGGCGAGACGCCCGTCCTCCATCGTTTGGGCAGATTGTCAAAGATCCGATGTTATCTTTCAGGCAATGTGCCTGATTGAGATTATCTCACATTTTGAGGCAGTTCAATTAGAAAGAGCTAGGATCAAATGGATTCAGGGCTGAAGCCGGAGCGTTTTTTCAGAACTTTGCGGCAGGAGTAAACTCGTGCCCTCCCGAGTCCGACATTTGGAGGAGCTTTTCAGGAGCCTTTGAGGCGATGCCGTGAACGAATCGAGCATTTTTTGGCAGCCGGCTAGGTTTTAGGTAGAACGGTTATGTTCTGCGGGTTGGTTATGGTGTAGGGCGAGCCGGGAGCGGAGTTGACGCTGGTCGGCGTGATAGTAAATACGAAGAGCTTGTTCGCGGAGTGGCTGATCGCGTAGAGGTGATTGTGGTTGTCCCAGAAGAGTTGATCTACCTGGTCCTTGCTGAGCAGGCCGGTGTAGTGGGTAATGGGATTAGCGCCGTTGAAGTGGAAGATCTGCAACCCGGCGGTTCCGGCGACGGCCAGGAGGTCGCCCGTGGGAGACATTGAAATGTCTGTGACGTACTTAACCGCGCTGGTGGGCATATTCGAGAAGGTACTCTTGGTGGTCAGGTTTCCGGAGGCGTCGGCGGTATAAGTCGCAAGCTGGGTGGGACCGTCCTGTTGCCAAGTGGTTCCGTTGAATGGCAGGACAGAGATGGCCACGTGATTGGTGCGATCGGCGGCAGCACCGCAGGGATCGTAGAAATCACCTTGCCGCGCGACGGGCATGGCCGGATTGATGTTCAAGTCGGCGAGCCTTCCATTGCGGCTGCGCTTGACCCCGGAGATGTACGGATTGTATTCATAGGAACCCGACCCGTAGGCGTAAATGTTGTTCCCAATGAAGCTCGGCGGCTGGCTAACCGACAGGCTGGTGCCGGTCGCTCCGCGATAAGTGAGCTCGCCGGTAGACTCGTCAATGCTGAAATATTGGTAGGTATTGTTGGCGCAAATGTTGCCGTAGATGTCTTCGTCATAAAGGGTTGTGCCGGTATGGTCGAGAAAAAGAGCAATTGGTCCACCGCATTTGTATCCATTGAATTTTTGAGCATCGATGGAGGCGACCTTTTCGAGGGAGCCATCGGGGGCGATGGAAAAGGAGTAGATGTTAACTCCATTGGTGCCGAAAAGATATTTTGCGTTCACCGCCATGTTCTGCACGTTCGCGGGAAAAGGCGAACCGGAAACAGGAGTGAGCTTGCCGTTTGCGTCGGCAGTGAAAGCGTTAATCTCGTAATGATTGGCGCTGGGACTGCTGGATGCGTAGACGAATGCGACGGGTGAGCTTGTGGAGTTATCCTGGGCGAATGCTAGTCCCGTGCATATTGTGACGAAGAGGCAAGCGATGAATTGGATGTGGCGGGTCATCTTTTTCTCTTTCCTTCTTGCTACTGAACTGAAATAGATGCCGAGCGGTGAATCAGATGCCCTGGGGGTGGGTAGGGTTGGCCTTCGCCCGTGCGAGGGTTAGCGGGTAATGGATTTTTTGAGACGCCTTCTGACACGAATGGTGCCTCGCTTTGCGCGGTGGCCCGGACGACGCGTCCGGGCCTACGTGGGTATCGCGGTTCGCGGGCGCCCACGCAACACTTGTCTGTCGCCAGGTCTGCGGTACAGGTGCGGAAGAGTTTTGACGATTACGGAAAAAAGAAGATAATTGCAGAAAGTGTCCGTCCATCGTCAGTGGTTTTGTTTCCCGCAGGTTCTGGCCTTTGGCTTGGCCGTTTTGTGCGGCCAGGTTTGTGCGCTTGATTCCGCTGCGCTGCCTCAGCCCTCGACCCAGTCTTCGACTCAATCACCAACTCAGGCTTCGCCTCCATCGTCAGCTCAGCCCTCAACCCAGGCTTCGCCTCCGTCCTCTTCGCGGAAGCGCACTGCGACGAAGAAAAGCACTGCAACGAAAAAGAGCAGCTCATCCGTGGCAGCGCGGACGAGGCGCACGCGGAGATCTCCTCGATTGCGACGCATGCATGAGGCGTTTGTTGCGTCGGCGAGTCTGAAACCGATGGCGCGGCAGTTGCTGCAGGACCGGACTCCGGCCGGTTACGCCGGCGTGGAGGCGTATGCGCGGCGTCATGGGAAGGAAGATGCGGGGGCATTGGCGTGGCTGGTAGTGGGGTATGCGCACATTCTGGATCGCGACTATGCGCGGGCGATTGATCCGCTGAATCGGGCTAAGCCGCGGGCGGGTGACTTGGGGGATTACGTTGATTTTTATCTAGGTACAGCCTACTACCAGACCGGGCGGCTGGCGGAGGCAGTGGCGACGCTAGGCGCGTTCGATAAGAATTATCCGGAGTCGCTGCTGATTCGGGATGCGCATGTGGCCTATGGCAACGCTTTGGTGGCGGATGGGCGGGCGCCGGAGGCGGTGGAATTGTTGGAGGTTGACCGGCAGCCGGTTCGGGCTGATTTAGAACTCGTTCTGGGGCGGGCTTACGAAGTTGCAGGACAGCCGGCGAAGGCGTTGGCGATTTTCCGGAACTTATATTTCACCATGCCGCTTAGTTGGGAAGCCAGCCAGACGGAAAGTGAGTTGAGGAAGCTGGCGGCGACTCCGGAGACTCAGCCGGTCAGCTTTGCAGAACGAAAGACGCGCGCCGATCTGTTGGCGAAAGGGAAGCAGTACAACGAGGCAGCGAATGAGTATCGTGGGCTGCTGAATGATGCCGGGCCTGAGGGCCGTCTAGCGATTCAGATGGCGATGGCGGAATCATTGCGGCATGCGGGACGGGACAAGGAGGCGAAGAAGGAGTTGGAGGCGATGCCAGAAACGACTCCGGAAATGAACGCGGAACGCTTGTTCAACTTGGGAGAGATCGCGCGGGCTGCGAATGATGATGACGGATTTTTGCGAATCCTGGAACAGTTGCGGCAGACCGATCCGACTAGTTCGTGGCTAGAGCAGGCGTTGCTATCGGCGGGGAATATTTATCTTTTGCGGCGCGATTATGACCGGGCCATTGATTCTTACCGCGAGTTGCAACAGCGGTTTCCGAATGGGGGGCGGGCTTCGTACGCGCATTGGAAGGCGACTTGGCTGAGCCTGCGGCAAGGGCGGCGCGCGGATGCGGAGAAGGGTTTCGAGGAGCAGATTGAGTTGTATCCGTCGTCGGGAGAAGTTCCCGCGGCGCTTTATTGGCGGGCTCGGTTAGCGGAAGAAGATGGGGATCCGGCCAAGGCGCACGCTTATTACCAGAAAGTTTCGGACCGGTTCCGCAATTATTACTATGGCGAGTTGGCGCGGGAGCAAATTCGAAAGCTGAGGAGCGATAGTGACGACGGAGTGAAGTATGCGCTCCTAGACCGCGTGCCTCCGATCGATGCGAGTGCAAAGGTGACGGAAGATGTCCTGCCTGCCGACAACCTGCGAGTGCAGAAGGCACAGCTTTTGGAGAACGGGGCGCTGCTTGATTTTGCGGTGCGGGAATTGCGAGCGGCCGCGAATGAAGGGAAAGGGAATTGGTTGGCGCCCGAGACGGCGCGGCTTTATGCGGATGCTGGGCGCTACGACATGGCGATTGAAGTTTTGAAGCGGGCTGTGCCTAGTTATTTTGCGGTGGATTTGCCCAGCTTGCCGCGGTCGTATTGGGAGGCGTTGTTTCCCAAGCCTTACTGGATTGATCTGAAAAGATTTTCTTCGAGTAATGCGCTGGATCCTTACCTGGTGGCGGCGCTGATCCGGCAGGAATCGGAATTTAATCCCAGTGCGGTATCTCGGGCGAATGCAGTGGGGTTGATGCAGTTACTGCCTAAAGTTGGTAAATCGGTGGCCAAGCAGGAGAAGCTGAAGCACTTTTCCAGTACGCAATTGTTTACGCCGGGAGTGAATCTGCAGTTGGGTACACGCTACTTTCGCGGCATGGTGGATAAGTTCGGGGCGTTTGAGTATGCGCTGGCGGCTTACAACGCGGGGGCGGATCGGGTGCAGGATTGGTTGGGGCAGGGGAAATATCGCGATCCGCAGGAATTTGTGGAGTCGATTCCTTTTACGGAGACGCGTGAGTATGTGCAGGCGATCTTGCGGAATGCGAATGTTTACCGGCAGTTGTATGGGGCGCCGTAGAAAACGATTGAATCATTGAGTCAATGATTTATTTGAAGGCATCGACGCTGGCTTTGGCGCATTGGCCGTCCTGCGCGCTGGTGCCACCGGAGACGCCGATCGCTCCCACAATCTTGCCGTCGCTGACGAGCGGGACACCGCCTTCGACCGGGGTTGCGCCTTGCAGGCTGAGAATGCGGAGACCTTCACCGCCTGCGGCCAGCGCATCCTGGAATGCCTTTGTGGGGCGCTTGAAGAGGGCTGCGGAGCGGGCTTTGTCGATGGCGACGTTGGCGCTTCCGAGTTGGGTATTGTCCATCTTCTCGTAATAAACCAGATTGCCCGCGGGGTCGACGATAGCCACCGCCATGGCCCAGTTGTTCTTGGCTGCCTCGGCGAGTGCCGGCATGGTCGCTTTTTTGGCATTCTCCAAGCTGATGCTCATGCCGTAGGGGTAGGGCATCTGGGCGAGGGCGCTGGTTAAAACGCACGGCACGAATAGCAGGGCGATGATCATCCTCACGACTGATCTCGGTGACATGGTTGATTCTCCTCGTTTTGAAGGCGAGTACGTGCGGAGTATCGCTCACCTGCATGGGTAAACTCAAGTGGTTAGGCGGAGGTTTCGTGGGCGGGGGATTTTGCGAATAAAATCTCGATGACGAGTAAGCCGGCCCCGACCACGATGGCGCTATCGGCAACGTTGAAGGCGGGCCACTGGTATTGCCCAATATAAAAGAGCAGGAAGTCGACGACGCGACCGTTGAACAGGCGGTCCCAGAGATTTCCCAGGGCTCCGCCGAGAATGAGGGCGAGGCCGATGCCGGTGGTGCTCATGGAATGGCTGTTTCGCCACAGGAGGGCGGAGACGACGACCAGGGCCACGATTGAAAACAGCACCAACATGGCGATTTTCCATTGTGCGGGGGAGTCGGCGAACAGGCCAAAGGCGGCGCCACGATTCTCCACGTGAGTGATGCGGAAGAAACCGGGAATGACCTGGATGCCGTCGTGCAGCGAAATATTCCTGGAGACGACTGACTTGGTGGCGCGATCGAGGAGCACGACCAGGGCGGCGATCAGGAAGTGGACCCGGCGCATTGGGTGGGGGGGAGTCATGAGTTTTTACCGAGTTCAGAACTGTGTTCTGAACTATATTCTGACCTATGGAGAGTGCGAAGATTCAGCGAAAAATCCGGCAAAGTCGGCTCCGGGGTAAGTTCGACGCGCAGTGGATTGGGCGTGGATTCAGGGTCGAGCGGCACTCAGTCGATCACTCCAAATGGTTGATTCTTTGATTATAGGGAGTGGCAGGACGGACGTCCATCAGGCACCTGATACCTTGGTGGAGTGACCCTCAAAAGCACTGTGGAAAAGCAAGCAAAAAAGTGTACAATTTTATTGGCAGACGCTTTCCCGCGCCATTGCATCTAATTACGCGTTGGCGGAAGAGTTCCAATTCCTGATTGGCACGGAATAAGATGGGGAGTCTCCGAGGAGATAATAGTGCCGGGCAAGCAACTTGCTGCGGCATAGGTTCATCAACTTAGGGTGAGCGAATCACTTTGGGGGTTCGGCCTCTATACCAGGAAGTCGGGTCAAATATGGCAACCAACGACATTCAGCCCATGCCGGGAAGCGAACCTCAACTGAATCTGCTGATGACCAAGAGTGACTTCGATCAGTCGCTCTGGAAGTCTCTGAGTCAGAACCTCAACGACTTTTTCTTTCCGAAAAAACAGCCCCCTCTGGTACTGACCTCTAAGCCGATTCCGGTTAAAGATATTTGGGGATTCTACGATTACAAGAAGAACGGCGTGCTGGGTTCGACTGTAGTGCACGTTCTGGCGGTAGTTTTGATTATAGGCGGAACCATACTGGGCCGACGGGTGGTGCAGCAGATTACGAAACCTGCCGAGGTGGTGACGCTGATCGATCCCGCCGATATCCCTCCTCTACAGCCCTCGAAAACGCAGGCGGGCGGCGGTGGCGGCGGTGGCGACCGCGATAAATTCCAGGCGTCGAAGGGAAGATTACCGAAGCTGTCAATGCAGCAGATTACGCCGCCCATGGTGGTGGTGCGAAACGATCATCCGAAATTGGCAGTCGAACCTACGGTGGTGATTCCGCCGGAAGTACACCTGGCTATGAATAACCTGCCCAACCTAGGTGATCCGATGTCGCACTTGCCTTCGGGACCGCCTTCAAATGGTACGGGTTCAGGTGGTGGAATTGGATCGGGGAATGGTGGCGGCGTTGGTTCGGGCGAAGGACCTGGAGTTGGGCCGGGGCACGGCGGTGGGATTGGCGGCGGAGCGTTTAAAGTGGGTGGCGGCGTTTCCGCGCCCAAAGCGATTTACGCGCCTGACCCGGAATATTCCGAGGAAGCGCGCAAGGCAAAGTATCAGGGGACATGCGTATTGTGGCTGATCGTCGGTCCGGACGGTCGTGCGCGAGACATTCGCGTGGCTCGTACTTTAGGTCTGGGATTGGATGAGAAGGCGATGGAAGCGGTGAAGACCTGGAAGTTTGAGCCTGCGATGAAGGACGGGAAGCCGGTGGCAGTGCAGATCAACGTGGAAGTGACTTTCCGGTTGTACTGATTTGGGTTTGGTGTGATGAAAGCGGCCGCGAGAAATCGCGGCCGTTTTTGCATGCGAAGCCACGGATCCGCACAGATCTACACGGATATTGCTATTCAGCCAGATCCACGTGCGTCACATGGTCGATGGATTGTCCGAGGAACTGGGCGCCGAGGCGGCGAAATTTGTCAGCCGAGTCGGTAGCAAAACATTGCAGCCGAGGCAGCCTGCGGCGCTCGGGTTCGGGATTGGAGGGCAGCGGAGTGCGGCGTAGCAGCCTGCTCACGGCATCGGCAGTGGCGTCGGCGGAGTCGACAATCTTTACATGCTTGGGAGCGACCCGGTGCAGTACGGGTTGGATAAGCGGGTAGTGGGTGCAGCCAAGCAGGAGCACGTCGGCGGATTTAAATTCATCGGCGAAGGCTTCTTTGAGATAAATCTGGACTACCTCTTTGGTCACCGGGTGGTCGATCCAGCCTTCCTCTACCAGCGGCACAAGGATGGGGCATGCTTTTTCCTTTGCCTGCACACCGCGCGCTTCGAGAGCATGCAGATAAGCATGGCTGCTGACAGTGGCTTCGGTACCAATGACGACGACTTTCTTGTTCGTACTCTCGCCGGCAGCGCGATCTGCGCCGGGTTCGATTACGCCTACAACCGGGACACTTGCCGCCCGGGTGATCTTTTCCAAGGCCAGAGCGGTGGCTGTGTTGCAGGCGATTACCAATGTCTGTGCGCCTTGCTGTTCAAGATAGCGGGCTGCGCCGACGGCGTACCGGGCGACGGTTTCAGCGGACTTCGAGCCGTAGGGCAAGCGGGCCGTATCGCCGAAGTAGAGGTAGTCGGCATCTGGGATGAGGCGAAGCAAAGCTTTGAGGACAGTCAGGCCACCGAAGCCGGAGTCGAAAACGCCGATGCAGGTTCTGCGCGCAGACACTCTAGAGCAACCCTAGCCGTCTTAGTTCCTGAGTCTTCAGTTGTACGTTGGGAATCGAGGCACTTCCGGTTTCAGACAATTCCTTAAGAGCTAAATCCGCCGCCTCTTTTCGAAGGTGGAGTAGATTGCTTTCCAAGAATTCCTTCAGGTTTTCCAGGCCATCAATGCGCCTCGACGGCACCGCACCACCTCCAGAGTAAGGCAAATAGATAACAGAGTATTTATCGCGTGCAACCCCTCTTGAGTTTTCAAGCCGAATGATATCGATAGATCCGGTGTACAGATATGCGTCCTCAATAAAACTCCCTGCGATTTGGTCATTGACAACCCTGAACGTTTCTTGCGGTACGGCCCTGCTTTCCTTTTGGAGGAGTTTCAGCAGGCGGTCATTGGGGCTCCTCAGGGAAATGCGTCTTAATGGCACGTCGCCGAATAGCCCTTCTTTTCGAAGGATATTGTTGACTTCGCGGTAAGCAGCTAGGGGACCCTTGCTATCCACCAAGGGAGTGGCAATGATGAACTGCCATTCTTCGGGCTCGGTTGCGAATGCCCACAAGTAAATGGTTACGGGGATATTGGCGCGGGTCAGAGTCGCGACGATTCGCCGTCCCATTTCGATGTCGCTGCTTACCAGCGTTGCCGTAGCCACTGCATCACTCCGTTTCTGCCTGCCACCGCCCGATACAAATCTCTCGCATTCAGGCCACCAACCCTGTATCGGCTGTTGACGTTTCCAATTCTTGATCACCAACGTCCATTTGTTATCGAGAGCCGCATTCTTGCGCCGGTCCGCATCGAGAGCCATCTGGAGGTTTGCCGCAACTATTAGTTTACTCAAATCGTGCGAGTAGATGTCTCTGATCGCTTGTGGGTTTGGAGGAAAGTCGTTTCGCCTTGTATTTTTAGCGATGCAAGCTTTCACCGCACACTCGACTGCGAGTCCGGTCAAGTAGTACGCAGCCTCCAAGTTCCCGCTCTGTATTAGAACACGGGCATCTTTTAATCGCATTCTCGCAAGGCGTTGGAAGTCACGACGATTCTCAGCCATAACGAAATCAGCGGGTCGTCTCTGTTGACGAGTTTAGCGCAAGATCAGAAAGCCGTTGGTTCGCACAGCATGGCCCGGGAGGAATGAGTGCGCCGTGGGGGCAGGTGCGGGGGTGGCCCAGGAAGGCGCATATTTTGTCGGTGGCTTCGGGGGAGAGGATGTGCTCGAACTTGCAGGCTTGTTGTTCGATTTCGGTTTCGCTGTCCATGGCGAGGCTGTCGGTGAAGAGGCGCTCGGCGAGGCGGTGGCGGCGAATGATGTCGGCAGCGCGCTGACGGCCGCGGGGCGTGAGTTCGACGATGAGGCTGCCGTCTCCGATCGAAACGCCGGTCGGTTTTAGGGCATCGTGACAGGGATTAATGAATGGCTTGTGGTCGTGTGGTTCGGGTGGATGTGGCCTGGCAGTGACCAAGCCGAGGTCAATCATTTTTTCTACTGCGATGCTTACCGGGAGCGCGCCGTGCACTTCCATACGGCCGACTTCGGCGATCTCGTTGTTTTCGGCCAGGGCCCAGAGTTCTTCGAGAACCTCGTCGAATTGTTCTTCGTCGGCCATGGCGAAGACTTCCTGGGCTGCGATCTTGCCGTGGTGCAGTTCGATGCGGCGGTCGGCGAGGCGGGCAACCACGGGGTCGTGGGTCACCATGACGATGGTGCGTCCCTGCTGATGGAGTTCGCGCAACAGACGTAGGACAATCTCTTCGTTAACCGCGTCGAGGTTTCCGGTGGGTTCGTCGGCGAGCACGATTTTGGGATCATTGATTAAGGCGCGGGCGATGCAGACGCGCTGCTGCTCGCCGCCGGAGAGCTGCGAGGGAACGTGGTGGGCGCGCTCTTTTAATCCCACACGCTGCAAGGCTTCGAGAGCTTCTTGTTCGTCTGTCATGCTGTGGAAGTACTGGGCTAGCATGACGTTTTCGAGGGCTGTGAGATAGGGAATTAAATGGAACTGCTGGAAAACAAAGCCGATTTTTTCCGCGCGCACTCGATTCAGTTCACTTGGGGAAATCTTCGCCACGTCTTCATTGTCGAGCCAAATCTCGCCGGAGGTTGGACGATCGAGGCAGCCAATCAAGTTCACTAGCGTCGATTTGCCGGACCCGGACGGGCCCATGATGGCGATCCACTCGCCGGGATCGACGTTTAGGCAGAAGTCGTCGAGGGCGCGGATGACGCCGCCGTTGGCCTCAGCCTTAGCGGGGTACAGGCGGCTGACATTTTTCAGCTTGATCATCTCACTCCCCTCTCAAGATCATAGCGGGTTGCACGCGCCGCAGGAGAAAAATCGGAAGCACGGCTGAAATCAAGGCTACGGCAATGCTGCCCACGAAGATTACAGGCAAGACGTTAAAGCGGGGTACTACTGGGGCATGAAAGTTGACGCGGCCTATCCAGGCGGCAACTCCTACGCCGATGCCGAATCCGAGGATTGCTCCAACCGCTCCCAAGGCCGCGGCTTCGGCGGCGAAAAAGCTACCTATCAAGCCTTCGGAAGCGCCCAGAGCCTTCATGATGGCAAAATCGCGGCGACGATCAAAGACCCATCCGATCAACGTAGAGAGGACGCAGAGAGCTGCGGTCGCGATGATCAGGACAGCGGCGGCGGCCAGAGTGGCGCGAGTTTTTCCCAGCACGCGGGCTTCGCCTTCCATGATTTGACGGATGGGACGGACATCGGCGGCGGGGAGGGCTTGCGACAATGTGTGAATTAAAGCGTCGACATCTTCGGATGAACCAGAAGAGGCAAATTCTATGGTGGAAGGTTGCACGCCTGTCCAGCTTTCGAAATCTTGCAACGAAAGATAGATGCGGCTGTCTTCCGATGCGCCGGTTCGCAGCGTTCCAGCGAGGTTGAGGTGAATCGTGCGTTCCTGGAAACTGAGGTCGAAAGGCTTTCCTTGCGGGCTCACGACTGCAAGGGCGCGCGTGCCGACGAGCGCATCGTGCGAGTTATTGGGCCAGGCGGATACAGACCACCAGCTATCCAGCTTGCGAACTTGATCGAGATCGGTCCCGGCGACGACGACGGACCGGCCCTCGGACGTGCGGGCGACGACGTAGGCGAAGGGCACAGCCAGACCGTGTCCGGCGAGTGCAGAGTTCACTTTATCGAGGGCGTCAGCGGGCAACCCCTGGCCATCTTTCGCGACCACTACGATGTTCGCGCCGTAGTTGCGGAACTCCTTGCGGAGCTTGGCTTGCACGTCCACGTACAGATTGAGCATGGCTGTGGCTACGGCGGCGGCGACTACCATGGCCAGTAAGGCAGAAGCGGCGCGTCCACGACGGAGCACGGCGGCGCGCACCAGCATGCGCAGAAACATCGAGGTGTGAGGCTTGGCGGCGCGGCGGTTGACCAGGTCCGATTTTCGCGATGAACTCACGCCTCACCTCGCAGCGCGTAAACCGGATCAAACTTCACGGCACGGCGAATCGCCATAGCACTGCCGGCGAAGGTTACGATTACGGCGATGGCCAGGATTACGGGGAAGAGAACGGGCTCAATGGTGATTTGGGAATCGAAAATGGAGCGGCCAATCTGACGGGCCAGCAGCGCGCCGCCGGCGAAACCTACGACGCCGCCCATCAGCGCCAGCAGCAGGGCTTCCGCGAAGAACAAGGCTGCGACCGAAATATTGCCTGCGCCTAGCGCCTTCATCAGGCCTACTTCGGTGCGCCGCTCAAAAATGGCTGTCGCCATGGCGGCGGAGACGGCGAGTGCGGAGGCGAACAGCGCTGCCAATGTTATCAGCAGCATCAGGCCTTTGATGCGGGAGAGCACGGTGCCTTCGTTCTGCGCGATCTGGCGAATTTGTTCCGCGTGGGAGTGGGGAATTGCTTCTTGCAACTGATACGCGATCGAAGCTACATACGGCGAGCAATACCAGCGGTCGAACATCTCCGGGTTCATCGATTTGGGATCGCGACGGGCCAGGGCGTCTTCGGGCTTGGTTAGCGCGCTTACATAGAGACGGCGTACGGCTCCGGGCTTGCCTAGAATTTGTTGGGCGAGCGCGAGTGGGGCGACGATTTGATTGTCTTCGGCTCCGCCAGTAGAAAGAATTCCGACGATACGATGCGGTTGACCGGCGATTGCGATTTCATCTCCCGGCTTGCGACCTAGTTTCGCGGCCAGGCTTTCGCCTAGCAATACGTCGGAGGAGTTGTCGTCGGGCCACGCTCCTTGCACCTTCCACCAAGGGTGGGTGATGCGGACGCCGGTGGCAAAATCCTCTTTGCCGAACGTGAGGCGCTTTGAGAAGTAAGTTCCGAGCAAGGTGAGATTTGTTGTAGTCGCATCATTCACGCTGACACTTACCGGCAGCATGGGAGCGAAGCCGACAATATTGTGATGCCAGAACGTGCCTCGAATCTTAGGCAGATCGGCTTCGTTAAGATAAGCGCCGTCGCTGGGTGGCTTGAGATCTACGCCGCCGATTTGAACATCGAGAGTGTCTTCTTGCGGAGTTACGATCAGGTTCGCGCCGTAGGTGCGCAGTTCGCGGCTGATCTTGTCGCCAATGTCGGTGGCGACGGCGATCATGGCGGTGGCAACGCCCACGCCCAAGGTGATCGCAATCCCGGCCAGAAGCTTGCGGCGTTTTTGCCGCCGGAACGATTCGTAGACCAGGCGTCCGAACATGGCTATTGCTGGAACATGCGGCTTCTGGCCGCGATGTCCGCCTCTTGAATGATGACGGCGTCGGAGGTGACTTGCGCCTTCAGCGGAATGGGATTGCATCCGCCGGGCATTCCGACTGACTGCGGATTGATGGGCGCGGCGCAGTTCTTACAAACTACTCCGTTCGGTCCCTTGTAAAAGCCCACTGCGCCGCAGATTTCGCAGGCGTCGAGAACTGTGGCAATCTTGCCATCTGGCTTTTGATACAGCCAGAAACGTACGGTGGTGCCATTTTCCTGAGCGGCGAAGCGATGCAGATCGCCATCTTGAACCTGGGTGAGCGGAATAGTGACTTGGCCGTTCACAAATGTGACTTCCGTTGCAGGTGACAATGCGCTCACGCTTTTCGCATAGATGAACTCGGCGGTGACGAGAACAATGAAGACAAATGAACTGGCATAGACGGAAGCCATCCACAGGCGTTCGCGGCGGGCGCTCCAGACAGCTTTTCGCCTTTCAGCCGGGGAAGTGGGCAGCGTTCCCGGCTGGCGGCGCTTGAGCTCGAAGAGCACCATGAGGGCTGCAAGAGCGAAAATCGTGATGAAAAAGAAAAGATCGTTGCGGACGATGGGGCCGATAACCGCCATCTCCGTTTTAGAAGAGGGGAGAACGCCATTTTCGGAAAGCTCGTGCAGGCCCGAAATCACCAACTGCGCAGCGACGAAAAATAAAATCACCGTGGTTACACGGAAGAACTTTTGCAGATTAATGCGGACGCTGCCTTTGACGAACATCACTCCAAATGCAATGGCGGCGATGATGCCCAGAAACGTGCCCAGGAAGCTAAGCAGTTCGGTCGAGTTGAGCGAAACTGCCGAGAGAATCAGAACCGTTTCCACGCCTTCTCGCAGCACCATCAGGAATACGAAGGCGAAGAGCCCGAAGGATGCGTTCCGGCCTGCCAACAGCCCAACTTTGCCTTCGATTTCGCCCTTCAGCTTGCGGCCTGTCTTCATCATGAAAATGATCATGGTGATGACGAAGAAGGCGGCGGCCAGCATGACCCAGCCTTCGAAAATATCTTGATTCCAGCGGGTGCGGGAAAGCAGGGCGGCAATTCCGAGGCTGCCGACGAAGGCGGAGATCAGGGCCGTGTAGACGGATTTACGCAGCTCCGGGCGATTGATTTTGGAAAGATACGCCAGGGTAATGCCGACGATCAAGGCGGCTTCTACGCCTTCGCGCAAGGTTACAATGAATGCTTCTAACATCTAGAATGAGCCTTTGTTTTCAGCGTCCGCGATATTGAAAATGAATTTCAATTTCATTATTTAGGATAGTCTTTTGGTTCGCAAGGCGTCAACGCATGGAATCACGAGCGATTGTGATTTAGATCACGTTGTCCGCCAGAGGCCGTAGCGGCCCTGCTTATAGACGTTTAAGAAAAGCTTTCGCCTGGTTCAGGTGAGGGAAGAGTTTCTCTTCTGCCTGGAATTCCGTGGAATGGACGCAGCGGCGGCTGCCGCGCAATTTCACCGGATGCTTCAGGTGCAGCATCTCGTGGTAGACGATGTATTCGACGGCATAGCAGGGAACTCGCGGGTGATCGAACACGCGGCTCACTACGATTGCATTGTGGGCGGGATCGTAGTGGCCGAGGCGGTGGCGAGCGTGGTCGCGGCTCCAGGTCATTTGCGGTCGAGCCAGCAAGCCATAGAAGAATCGCTGGTTCAGCTCCTCAAAGATATTTTCCAGGTTGTAGGTTCGGCCCTGGGCGCTTTCGATTCGCTTGCGGCCGCGCATTTGGCGTACGAGGTGAGCTTTTTGGGCGATGTCTTGACCGGAGATATAGCGACGATAGCGCGTGGCGTACCCGCGCTCGATGGGCTTGCGGTACATCTTAGCCAGAAGGATATGAGCAATCGCCCGCAATACTGGGTCTGGAGCTCCTTCCAGAAGATCAGAAAGACGAACGAAGAGCTTTCCGTCCCGCATGCGGATGGTGTTGTTGATGTTCACGAAGGCGAAGAATTCCACCGCGAGCTTGGGCATAGGCGCGCGCGGGTGCAGTTCACAATAGGTTTCCTGGAAGATGTGGAGAATTCCGTCTTTCACGGTGGGGTTAGATTAGCACGGGAGAATCTTAAAACGCAGAGAACGCGGAGCAACCCTCGGCCGCTATCGTTCAAAAGTTTACTTTTTCTTATGCTTGAATGCTTCTTCTTGTTGGCTTAGCAATTGCCGGTGGTCCTGTACGCTGCTGTCAACCGTATCCAGTACGCTAGTCAGCAGGAAATCGTATTGCTTGGCTTCGTCTTTGTTGGCGCCGGCAGAGCTCTTCAAAGCCCGGAGCTTGGCTTGAAACTCGGTATCGGCTTCGATGAGTGTTTTTAAAGGCTTGCGCAGATCGGCCTTCCGCTCCACGAAAGTATCGATGTTGTCGTTTAACTCGTCGTACACATCGAGAAAGTCCTGCAGCCGGTCGCGGGTTTGCTGAGCGCGGTCGGTGACCTTGGGATCAGCGCGCATTTTTTCGAGCGAGTCCAGGCGGGTTCGGGAAAACTCGATGTAGAGCTTAAGGCGTTCACTGGGGTCCTGAGCGGCATCGCGCAGCTGATCCTGTTCCAGGGGATTGAGAGGGTCGCGGCGGCGCTGCGCCCACAGGCTCGAAAGCAGCGAGCACGCCACCATCATGCATGCGAGCTTGCTCGAGGTAGAAATCATTTGCCCTTGCCAAACATGTGGGATAAGAGGTCGGTGCGCAAGCTCTCCAGTCGATCTGCGGCAGCTTCCACTGGTGCCTGATCGTCAAAGTTCAGGCTGCGTTTGATGTCACGCAGCTTGACCGCCATTTTTCTGAAGGCAATCTCTGTGTTTTTGACCTTCTTGCCGGACTGGATAGCGGCGTCGTGCGCTTTTTCCGAATAGGTGATCACATCTTTTACTGCAGAGCCAGCGTCGTCGACCTTGCCGGCTGTATACAGCTCGTCGGCTGCTTTGAGTTGGCGCTCGGCGATTTCAACGCACAAGGCCGGACGATCCTCGACCTTGGCGGATTCTGCCCGGGCCATGAGTTCCTGCAGAGTTTCGGTCTTGTACGCGAAGGCCAGGAGCGACGTCGCCAAAAAAACCGCAGCAATTGTTGTCTGCAGACGCATAGCGTTATTTCTTCGGCTCGATCGTAATCAGCCGATGGCGCGCTTGCCACTCCTGGTCAGGATACGCTCCGTTGGCGAGTTCAAGAAACCGATGATACTGCTGCGCAGCCATTTTATAGTCACGCAAGTGATCGTAGGCAGTGGCTCGAAGAAAATAACTTACGGGGATCTCGGGTAGAAACTTGGCGCGCGCGTCGGCGGCCTTGATCGCGAGTTCGTAGTTTTTGTTTTCAACGGCAGCTGTCGCTAAATCGCCATATGCCTCACCGAAATCAGGCTTGAGTTTCACCGCGGTCAGCAGTTCCTGTTGCGCTTCTGGGAACTTCCGCTGCTTTAAGAGAGTTAGGCCGAGGTATTCATGTAATTGAGCGTCGTCCGGGTGTACCGCCAGCCTCGAGCGATACAGCGCTTCTGCCTGATCGTATTTCTTGCTCCGAAGATAAAGATCGCCGAGATCGTGTTGCACCAAGGAATTTCCGGGATCGAGTTTTTGCGCTGCTTGCAGGTCGGCGATTGCCTCGTCGTACTTTTCTAGAATAAGCAGGGTGCGGCCGAGTTGCAGTCGCGTGGAAAGGTCATCCGGATGCATCGCGAGTATTTTGTCCAAAATCTGCTCGGCATCGACAAAGCGCTGTTCGCGCAAGTAGATATTCGCCATGGCTGTTAAAGCATCAGTCGAACTAGGGTCGAGGGCCACGGCTTGCTTATATTCTTGCTCAGCATCGGCGAAATGATTCTCCTTCTCCAGCAGCAAGCCGGCCGAAAGGTGAGGCTCTGGATCCTTGGGCTCGAGGGCGGCGGCTTGTTTATAGGCCTCGATGGCCTGATCAGGCTTGCTGTTCTCAAGTACATGAGCCAGAGACAACCATGCCCGGGCATGGCCTTCGTCTACGCTGGCGGTTGGTTTCAATGTGGTTGCAGCGCGCAGAAATTGTTCGGCATCGGGTTGGCCAGTTTTCGCCAGCATGAGTCCGAGATTCAGGTTGGACTCGAAGACGTCAGGCTTGGCCGCTACGGATTTGCGATATGCCGCGATGGAGTCCTGAGTGTTTCCCAGGCCGTTGTACACAAATCCCAAATCAAACCAGGCTTGAAAGTTATTCGGATCGGCAGCGACGACCTTTTTCAGCAGCGGCTCTGCAGACGCGTAGTCGTGTTTCTCGATGGCGCTCTCGGCCTGGGTGAGTTCGGGCGGAAAGGACGAATCCTGCTCAACTACTTTGTGGTGACGCACGGTTTGGCCAGTGCTTTGGGCGAAAACGGTCCCACCGAGGTGGAACCCCACAACAAGCAGCGGAATCCAGACTGCCTTATTTGCCCCCATTCCGTGACGATCCATTTCCTGACAACCCAGTTCCCGACGACCCATTTCCGTTCAAAACACTTGCCAGAAATTTTCCTGTGTACGACTTCGGCAGATTGGCGATCGCTTCTGGCGGACCCGAACCTACAATGTGGCCACCACGCTCGCCGCCTTCGGGACCGAGGTCGATCACCCAATCCGCGGTCTTGATCACTTCGAGGTTGTGCTCGATCACCAGGATCGAGCCCCCTGCATCGATTAGACGGCGGAAGGCGGAGAGTAGTTTGCTGATGTCGTCAAAGTGCAGACCCGTGGTCGGCTCATCAAAAATATACAAGATGTGTTGTCTGCGGCGAGGCTGGTCAGCGGAGTCTCGTCGCCGGCCGGCTTCCCGGGCCGCTGGTTGAAGGTGGGCTGCCAACTTCATCCGCTGCGCCTCCCCGCCGGAGAGCGTCGTGGCCGATTGTCCCAGCCGCAAATAGCCGAGACCCACTTCCTCCAGCACGCGTAGTTTTTCGACAATCTTGGGTGCGTTGGCGAAGAACTGCAAGGCTTCCTTTACCGTAAGATTCAATGCTTCGTGGATATTCTTCCCGCGGTATCGAACCTCCAATACTTGCGGTTTGTAGCGCGCGCCTTTGCACTCTTCGCAGATGAGTTCGACGTCGGCGAGGAACTGCATTTCCACGGTTACCGTTCCGTCGCCCTGGCAAGTCTCGCAGCGTCCGCCAGGAATGTTGAAGGAGAAATGCCCGGCGGTGAAGCCGCGTTTCTTGGATTCGGGGAGGGAAGCAAACAGATCGCGAATGCCGTCGAAGGCTTTGATGTATGTAACCGGGTTGGAACGCGGCGTACGCCCGATGGGCGATTGATCCACGAGCACGACCTCATCGATGAACTCCGCTCCCTCCACGCGGTCCCAGGAAGAAGCAATCGCCGGAATTCCGTTGGGCTGCTTCTTCGCGGCTGATAAAGCCTGAAACAGCACATCGTGCAGGAGCGTGGATTTTCCGGAGCCGGAGACACCGGTAATGGCCACCAGCATTCGCAGCGGGACTTCCAAGTCAATGGCTTTCAAGTTGTGGGCGCGAGCGCCGTAAATCTTGATTCGCTGCGGTCCGGGCTGGCGGCGAATGCCCGGTATGGGGATTTGCAGCTCTTCCGAAAGATAGCGTCCGGTAAGGGAGCCGGGCATTTTCTGAATCTGCTCGTAGGTTCCGGCCGCAATCACCTTGCCGCCATTTTCTCCGGCGCCGGGTCCAAGGTCCAGGATCGTGTCGGAAGCCTGCATGACATCGCGATCATGCTCGACCACCAGAATCGTATTGCCCAGGTCGCGCAGATTGTGCAGGATTTTGATCAGGCGATGAGTATCGCGGCTATGCAGTCCGATCGACGGCTCATCCAGGACGTAAAGCGTTCCCACCAGACGCGAGCCTAGCGACGTGGCCAGCTGAATCCGTTGCGCCTCGCCGCCCGACAGTGTAGAGGCAAGCCGGTCGAGAGTCAGATATTCCAACCCTACCTCATTCAGGAATCGCAGGCGCTCGCGAATTTCTTGCAGCAGCCGCTCGGCGATACCCGCTTCCTGGTCGGTTAATTCAACGGCGTCGAAGAACTTCGCCGCGGCTTCAACCGTCATGCAGCATACGTTGCAGATGTTCTTGCCATTGATCTTGACCTGCCGGGCCTCCACACGCAGGCGCGCACCGCTGCAAGCAGAGCAGACGGAGTATCCCCTGTAGCGGCTCAGGAAAACGCGGACGTGAAGCTTGTATTTCTTCCGCTCCAGGTAATTGAAAAATCCCCGCACGCCGAGAAAGCGGCCTTCGCCCTGAATGATCACCTGCTGCTGCTCGCGATCCAGTTCGTTCCAGGGCACATCGATGGGGATATCCGCTTCGCGCGCGAAGCGTTTCAAGTCGGCAAACAGAGAGCGGTACTTGGGCTTGGTCCAGGGTTCGATGGCGCCTTGATTCAGGGTCAGGGACTGGTCGGGAATTACGAGGTCCAGGTCGAAGTCAATGGTGTTGCCGAATCCCTGGCAGCGGGGACAGGCGCCGTACGGATTGTTGAAAGAGAACAATCGTGGTTCGGGTTCCTCGTAGCGAATATTGCAGATTTTGCACTCGAAACGCTGGGAGAAGCGGAATCGTTCCGCTGCCTGACCTGCCTGCGGGGCAGTTTCGAAGATCACCTCGCCGGACTCGCGATAACTGATTTCGATCGCATCCACGATGCGGGCGCGGGAGTCCGCCGAGACCGCCAGCCGATCTACGAGCACAAATACGGGCTCCGCGAAATTAATATTGAGCAACGACTCGGGCGTGGAGAACTCGAAGATCTGCCCATCCTGGTAGAGACGGTTGAATCCGCGGGTGCGGAGATCGAGTAACCGGTTCTTAAGTTGATCGGATGGAAGAGTGCTCGCATCCGTTTTCGATTTCTTCTTACTTTTGCGCTTAACTGGAGAAGCCGATGCGCTCGTACCTGGCATCGCGCTTTGCAGTGGGAATAGCACTTGCAACCGGGTACCGTCACTGAGCCTCATGACGGTGCTTGCGACCTCATCCACTGTGTCTTTCTTAACTTCTTTGCCACACTGCAGGCAGTAGGTGCGGCCGATGCGGGCAAAGAGCAAGCGTAGATAATCGTAGATCTCGGTGGCGGTGCCGACAGTAGAACGAGGATTGCGGGTGGTGTTCTTCTGTCGAATGGCTACGGCAGGTGCGATTCCGTCGATGACGTCGGCATCGGGCTTCTCAATTCGCTCCAGGAACTGGCGGGCGTAGGCGGAAAGCGATTCCACATAGCGACGCTGGCCCTCCGCATAAATCGTGTCGAAAGCGAGCGAAGACTTGCCCGATCCCGACACCCCGGTGACAACCGTCAAGGAGTTGTGCGGGATCTCAAAATCTATGTTTTTGAGGTTATGGACGCGCGCACCGCGAACAACAATAGTTTCCGTGGACATCAGTAAGGGGACCCGTCAAGCAACCGCCGCACCCCACCGGGAAGCCTGCCATCCTTTATTTCCATGGCGCGTGGGTCTTCTGGCAGCCTCGGAGGGGATACGGAATCTTTCTATTATAAAGCAGTGCATAGCCGGACGCAGAACAGTAATCTAGCTTTCGCGCTGACTTTAGCGGGGCAAACAGAGTAATATCATAGGTTTTCAGCGTTGACCGGAGATTGCCGGGAGGCAACAACCGAGCCATGGTATCGTCGCTTACAGCTACACTCGCACGCGTCACTTCGCGCACCTGGCTAGGATCGGGCCTGGTTGGCCTGCAATCTGTACTGCTGTTCGCGTTTCAGTTTTCCAGCAAGAAGGATAATGTCTACAACATCCTGTGGGTGTTGGTTTTTGGCTTCGCGACCCTGAATATTCTTGGCTTGGTTGCCAGACGATTCGAGCCTCGCCGCAGTAATCTTAATTTCGGCGAGATGCTGGCGATCACTGTGACTGTGGTTTCTGTGGTTCTCTTGGGCTGGGAAATGCTCTCGATTTTCCATATTTTTCCCATTAAGATCCAGCCTCACTGAGTTTCTCGATCAAGAGGCTGGCATTTGCGCTATGATTTCGGTATGGCGGAGAATCCCCCGGCTTTCGACATAACCTGCCCGTGCTGCAGCGCGGTGCTAAAGGTCGATCCCACGGCTAAAGGCGTCATCGCCCATACGGCGGCGGTCAAACCCAAGATGTTCAATGATTTCGAAGCAGCCGCCAAAGCCATGAAGGAGCAGGACAGCCGCCGCGAATCCATTTTTCGCCAATCGGTAGAGGCCCAAAAACATGCCGGAGACCTTCTGGAAAAAAAGTTCCAGGAAGCGGTCAAGAAGGCGAAAGAATCTCCCGACACCGGCAAACCCATTCGCGACTTCGATCTGGACTGAGCGCAGCCATTAGGAGTGTTGCAAGAATCAACAAGTTTTTGTGAATTTCCGTGAGCTTGGAGTTTTGTGTGCGCACTTACGCGCGATCCATCGTAAAATCAACCCGATGTCCGATTCCCCCCTACTACTCGGTCATCGCGGCGCTCGCGCGTCTAGTTCGGTTCCAGAGAATACCCCTGCCTCTTTCGATCTTGCTCTCGAGCACGGCTGCGACGGTTTTGAGTTCGATGTACGCCTGACTGGCTGCGGTCGCTCGGTAATCTGCCACGATCCCAAAGTGAACGGTATCAAGCTCTGCGAGGCAACTTGCGATCAATTACTTCATCTGCCGCTCCTCCAGGATGTGCTGCAGCGCTACAGTCAGCGGGCCTTTCTCGATATTGAACTTAAGGTTCCGGGTTTGGAATCCAAGGTCCTCGACGGCTTGCGTGAATACAGGATGGAGGAGGATTACGTAGTCGCTTCTTTTTTGCCTGAGGTCGTGATGGAGCTGAAGACTCGCAGCGCAAAGATTCAGTCCGGAATAATCTGCGACAAGCCCAGGCAGCTTGCGTGCTGGCGCGAAGTTAATGTCGAATATGTGATTCCGCATTACTCGCTGGTCACGCGCCGGTTGGTGCAAAAGGTCCACAGTGCAGGCAGCAAACTGCTTACGTGGACAGTAAATGATGGCAAAACGATGTTACTCCTGGCTGAATGGGGAGTTGACGGCATCATCTCCGACGATACAAAGTTGCTGGTCCAGACCTTGGCGGGATCCTAATTGAAGTGCACCAGTCCCCTCAGTTGTGAGACCGATTCCAATAGGGGAGTTCGTAAGGGAGACGACCGGCCCAAATATTCCCGAATTATCAGGCAAACATATTTTCTGTGCTGAATCGAAGAAAAGCCCTTGGATTACGCCGAAGGATGGTTTATTGTGGCCGACACGAAGTAAGGGACAGGATCGGTCAGCCGAACTGCTCCAGTGAGGCAACGATCATCCGGTCCCTTGGGGTCGTCAAGACTTAATTGTAAGGTTTCTCAAGGTTAGGACTCCAGCCATGAAATCTCCTCGTCGTCTGCCCATCGCCTTTTTTGTAGCGTTATTGTGCGCTTGCTGCTTGTCTCCAAACGCGTGGAGCACGCCGGCCGCTGACCCCTCCCGGGCAGAAGAGCCGGACGGGCAGGCCGCGGAAACAAGCAGCATCATCATTCCCGGCCCTTTGCGTTCTTTCTTGCGGATGGCGGGCATCAGCCAGAAGATTTCGCCGGAAGAAGTTGTGCCCCTACTGGCTCACAACGTCTTTACGCAAGGCTACGAGGGTTCCCGCGACGGGGGTCATCCAACCGAATTTCTGATCCTGTTGAGCCGGTACGTCCATCAGGCGAAAGAGCTGGCGGTGCTGGCGGGTCCGGATGGGACTATTCACGTTTCGAATTGCGAAGAGGCCAAGCCTTTGCTGCGCATCCTTGGCTATAGGGTCCGCCAAGATTGTGGACAGAGCAGCACTTCCCTCGTAACTTCTGATCCGGAAAGAGCCTTTCTTACGATCGATTCGGGCTTCCCTCTGCCTGAGCTCGAAGTGACGCTCCAGGGAGGCAAGCCCTTCAGCTATGCGTTTCCCGCCACTCGGCTTCCCGTGCTGTTTACGGAAAAAGATTGGACAACGCTGAGTAACAAAAATAACGGCGACCTGGTTGAAACCTTTCTGCGCGATCCGTTGTTGTGCCGTCTTTACTGGGCATTAGCTCGAAGCAGTGCCGAGACCAGAGCGGAGTTGCGGCAGTCCGTGGGGCTGGGGAAACTGCTTCCGCAGGCCGCTACGCTTGATTTTTATGGCAGTCACATCCGCGTCCGGTCTGGGCGAGTGATAGTGCCTGGTGGAACGGGCGCGGACTCGGCCTGGAAGGAGTTGGTGGGGGTAAGCCCAGAGTCTCCACGGGAGTTTGTCCCCCGGTTGCTGGCGAAAGACAATGGCTGGCTGGCGGCTTATTTTGACGCCCTGTCGCGAGTCAGTCAAACTCAGCAGGCCCATTTTACGGAAATCCGGTTGCGGCATTTCTACGGAGCGTTTCGCGGGCAGGCGATTTCTCCCGACGCGGCCAGGCCCGCATTTCGCCCGGCTCCAGCGCTCTTGCTTTTAGCGACCCGCATGCAATGGGAGCCCAACGGTGAAGCTTACGTTCCCGGAAACTTGGAAGTGTGGAAGGAGATCCTTCGGCGGAAAACCGATTCCAAGGTTGTCCGTGATTGGGGCAAGCGCGCAGGACACTTCGACCATCCTGAGCAACTGGTAGAAGCAATGTTCGGACTTTGTCGAGTGGAGACGGACACGGGGCCGCTGCAAATCTACTTGATGGCGAGTGAACTCGACGCCAGGCGGTCACCGGCCAACCGCTTGAGTCCGCAAACCGTACTCTTGCTGGCGAGCAGGTTCGCGCATTTCAGCAATCAATATTTGATCTTTTCCGAATTTCCAGAGTTGAACGACGCGTCTATCACTCACTTTCTGAATGTGGCCGAAGGCCTGGGCAGGATTCCCAACCACACGTTGCGAGGCAACGCCATGGGGGTCTTCCAGGCTAACGTGGGGATTTGGCAGATCCTTGCGCGTCAGGGGCAGATCAAAAGCGCTGAGCTGAATGATTCTTGGCAGAAAGTAATTAGGCCTTTTAGCAAGGTTGGTTCCTCTGTCCGACTCTTCGATGCGGGCCGCGACTCCCTGGGGGAGTTGTTGCTGGCGGCAACTGGCCGACGCAATTCTTCGCAGGATGAAATCATCGATTTGCTTGCGGGCCCGCAGCAGACAAGTCCGGAGGGCCAAGGGACGCACCTGGAAATGGCCAACCGAATTCGCTCGGTATTGGATGGGCAGCGCCTGGTCTCCCTGGACACCATCTTGGGTCTGGGCGACGGTTTGGATGCAGTGGCGCGCGGAGCGGCCAAGGGCGAGGATCTGGTCCCGCTGGCTGGGGAGCTTCGGGAATTCGAGATGCCGCGTCCGATCTTCAGCAGTGGCGAGAGAACGCAATGGGCGACCGGAATCTACAACAATCGTCACACCGAATTGCAGATGCGCACGGATTTGATCAAGCTGCTCAAGTCGCCCGCTTCGCGCGAGCAGGTGGCCGAGGCTCGCGGCCAACTCGCTCCGTTCCTGAGAGATACTCTGGTGGGTTTGAACTACGCGTATTACGAACCGCCCGGCGCGCAGATTCTTCACAACAATCCGCTTTTCGTTCGCTCGCATGACTTCTCGGGAGACACAGTGGCGGGTGTGGAACAAGTGTGGCAAGCTTCGCAGTTGTTTGGGGAAGGTTCTCCAGCCGGAGGTGGAGCACATCTGGTAGGCTCGCTCGCCGACTTGCCCTACGTGCTGGCGGAGGTGGAACAGGATTTCATCGCTCCCGAAAACGTCCAGGCTTTGATCTGGCGAGAATTGGTGCCGGGTCTCATGATTAACGCAACTTTGCCACGGTGGTGGAATGTGAGCCGGACCGAACTCCACGCCATTACGCTTTATCAGCGATCCGGAGAGGAACTTTTGACGGCTTCGACCGGAGATGCACAACTGCGTAGCAAGGTGATGAAGATCCTGTCGGAGCGCATGGATCCAGAAGTTTCGGAGCGAGTGGAGCGGGCTCTAATTGCGGGACGCCTGACTGACGCAAATCCTCAACTCACACCTGCTGATACGTTCTACCTGGCGGCGGAGTACCGTCGAAGATTTTCTGGAGAGGACAATTCCAGGGGACCTGCTGGTCAGGAATTGGAAAGCCTGTGCCGTCGGGCTCCGGCAGAAGTGAGCTGGGAGCGGCTGTCGCAAGATTTCGGCGTGCCTCATCCCATCCTGACCCAGAGCTATGCACGCGAACTGCTGAATCTCAAACCGTTTCCTGCCTTCGAGGGCTATTCCAGCCGTTTGCTGGCCGAGAGTTGGGATTCCAGCAATTTGTACTGGGCCCGCTTGGCGGATGAAAAGGGCTACTCTCCGGTGGTGCTGAACCGTTTGGTGCCTGAACTAACTCATCGCATGGTCGAAAAGATTTTTGCCAGTGACTTCGAAGATTGGCCGGCCATGCTTCGGGCCATGCGAGAAACAGGTGAAGAATTTCGGCAGGGCAAGATTGCTTCAACATCAACGATTGGCGCTAAGACTCAGTTTTGAACCGGACCCGGCAGAGACGTAGCCGGCTACGTCTCTACCGGTCACAATGCGGTCCCCAGATAGATAGGAAGATATGATCAAGAATTACTTTCTACCGCTCGTGCTAGTTCTGACCCTCTTCTCCAGCCCCGGAACTTGGATGGCCGCGCAGGAAAGTGAACCGAACATTCGCGTGGTTGTCGACATGGTGCAGTTGAACGTGGCCGTGACGGATAATAAGGGAAACTACGTTACCGGTCTTCGCCCCTCGGACTTCGCCGTGGTCGAGGACAACATTCCGCAAAAACTCGCCACTTTCGGCGAAGGCGACGAACCCGCTTACCGAGTGGCAGACAGTTCGCCCGCAGATGGAAAAACTTCAGCCCAAGTCCCCGGGCAACGGCTTCCAGCGGATCAAAAGCTGTCTGCAGATCCGGACCAAAGCCTCGGTTCGATGGTGGCCGGCGCGAATGTTTTCCTTCTCTTCGACACCAGCAACTACATGTACCGCGGCTTTGTGTTCGCGCAAGATGCCATCGCGGATTTCGTCCGTTCGCTGGAAAGTGCGGATAAGGTGGCCTTCTATTCTTACAGCCGCGACCTTTCCCGATCCGCCCCCTTGACCCCTGACCGGACAAAGGTTCTGCGTGGTGTGCGGGCAACCGTGGCGGGAGACGACGCGGCGCTCTACAACTGCCTGTTGCTGACCATAAAAGATGCAGCTCACTACACCGGACGAAAGGTGGTCGTAGTGTTCTCGAACGGCCCCGACAACTCCAGCATGGTGCCGCCCGAGGACGTGGCTGAATTGGCGCAATCGGCGGGGATCGCGATTTACATGATCAGCACTCAACTGGCTAAACTGGAACCCGTCTCCACTGCAGTCTTCGAACGCATGACCGCGGCCACGGGAGGCAAGGCGTATTTTGCCAAGAACTGGAAAGACGAACAGCGCGCCTTTGCCTCGATCCGGGATGACCTCGCGCACCTCTACTCGCTAAGCTACTATCCACAGGCGAATCCTAACCGCGGCTGGCGCGCCATCACGGTCAAACTGGTGGGTGAGCGACTGAAGAAGTACCACATCCGAACCCGGAATGGTTATCGTCCCCAACCACGTCGATTCTCGGTGGGGAGTGCGACGGCCTCGGCATCGGACAGCGCTCCCGAACAGCCATAGCGCATATCCTCATCGCCGCCGAGAGGACCGCAAACAACGTGGATTTTGCTGGCTGCGGAAAACCCTCGAAAGCGGAGAGGCTTTGAAAAGGGCACGGCTTCCAGCCGTGCCAAAGTCTTAAGAACGTGATCACGGCGCGGCTGGAAGCCGCGCCCTTTCACAACCTAAACGCCGACTTACGAATTCTTCCCGCAGTCTGTCGTGCACAAAAGCACAAAATCACGATGTGCTTCAGCCCAAACTTGCTCTACATTTTCTGTGAACCCGGCCCAGCCTGCCGCAGCTTCTCCGCCGCATATTCTGGGGTGATATCGCGTTGCGGAGATCCCAGCATTTCGAAGCCCACCATAAATTTCCGGATCGTGGCGGAGCGGAGAAGCGGCGGGAAAAAGTGTGCATGAAAATGCCATTCCGCGTGTTCCAGTTCGTCGGTCGGGTGCTGGTGGAATCCCATGGAGTACGGGCTTGCCGCCTGGAATAAATTGTCGTATCGCTGGGTGACGAATTTCAAAATATCGGCCAGCGCGGAGCGCGAGTCTTCATTCAGATCGCTCATGCTGCCCAAGTGTCGCCTGGAGAGCAGCAAGATTTCATAAGGCCATATCGCCCAGAAAGGAACGACGGCGAGAAAATAGTCATTGCCGCAAACCAAGCGGTCACCGGAAGCCTCTTCCAGTTTGATGTAATCGCACAAAAGGCAAGCGCCGTGCTGCTTTTGGTATGCGGCCAACGCTTCTTGCTCTTTGCCCGGCTCGTTCGGCACCGTCGAGGTCGCCCAGATCTGCCCATGCGGATGAGGATTGCTGCAGCCCATCATCAGCCCGCGGTTCTCGAAAATCTGCACATAATTAATGCCGGCTTGTTGACCTAAACTTTGGAATTCCTCTACCCACACGTCGATCAAGGCACGGATTTCCGCTGCCGACATGCGGGAAAGGGTAAGATCGTGCCGCGGCGAGAAGCAAACAACCCGGCAGATTCCGCTCTCGGTTTGAGCAACAACAATACCTTTTCCCTCGAAGTCCAATTGCGCTGTCGGTGTTTCAGGTTGCAACGCCGCAAAATCGTTGTCGAACACAAAGGTGTGCGAGTACGACGGGTTCCGCTTCCCGCCGGCGCGAGTATTTCCGGGGCAGAGATAACAATTGGGATCATAAGGCGGCGAGGATTCTGGTTCCTGAAGCTCGGTTTGACCCTGCCATGGCCGCTCTGTCCGATGCGGAGAAACCAATACCCATTCCCGCGTGAGCGCATTAAATCGTCGATGCGGAAAACTTTGCATCATCCCGATGGTCAGATCGGATTCCGGTCGAGACTTCATTCACAACAGCCTTTCGAGCAGTTGATGCGTCACCTTCAAATGTTTCTCTGCGGCTCTTCTCAGCGACCTCCACGATCTAAGACTTCCGTATTTGTCACGTTTCGGAAATACCTCCGGCGCCATCTGAAGCTTCGCAGATTAAAATCGTAGGCTTCAGACCTGTTTTTGCCTCATAATGTTGCTGGATTCTTTGCTGCACTTCCTCGGCGTGAGCGGCGTCTACGAGGTTTATCGTACAGCCTCCAAAACCACCACCCGTCATTCGCGCGCCGTACACGCCCTCTTGCCCGTTCGCGAGCTCGACCATCAGATTAAGCTCGGGCGTGCTGACTTCGTAATCATCACGAAGGCTGTGATGGGAATCAGCCATAAGCTTACCGAACTTCTCTGCATCTCCTACTTCTAACGCGCTGGCTGCCTCTTTCACCCGATCATTTTCAGTCACGACATGCCGGACGCGTTTATAGATGACAGGACTCAAGCAGTCTCGATGCCTTTCCAATTCATCCCGCGACACATCGCGAAGAGCGCGAATTCCCGGCAAAACCTGGGCCAGACCATGAAAACCCTCTTCGCACTCGCGACGACGCGTATTGTACCCGCCGCTGGCATGCTCATGCTTGACCATGGTATTGCATACCATGAGCTGTAGCTGGCCTGGCACAGGGACGAGTTGGAATTCGAGAGAGCGGCAATCCAACATCAGTGCGTGTCCCGCGCGGCCGTGGCAGGAGATGAACTGGTCCATGATCCCGCACATGGTCTCTGCATAAACATGCTCGGCCTTCTGACACATCTGTGCGACCGTAGTGCGATTGATCCCGATCTCAGAGTTGTTGAGCAGCGCCCACGCGGTGGACACTTCGAGAGCAGCCGACGAACTCAGTCCGGATCCTAATGGCACCTCGCTCGTGATCGCCAGATTCGCACCGCGCAACCGGTACCCCGAGGATTCGAACACTCCGGCCACGCCACGGACGTAATCGCTCCAGTGGCCAGACCTTCCAGGACGAATCAAGTTCAGATCCAAATCGCACATTTCACCCAAGTTTTCGGAATAGACTCGCAGTCGCCGGTCCGGTCGCGGGCTCACGGCTACATACGTGTACAAATCCAGAGCGGCAGGCATGACGAAGCCATCGTTGTAGTCGGTGTGCTCGCCAATGAGATTCACTCTTCCAGGTGCCCGGTAAATCGCTGGAGATCTGCTATACAATTCGGCGAACAAAGCCGACAGTTTGTGTACCACAAGGGAACGTTCGGGCCTCCTGGGAGCAACACTCTCATCCATCGGTCTGTCGATTCGTTTCACGGGAAATGCTGAGCAATACGAGGTTTCCTTTGTGAACCTTCGTGTCCTCTGTGGTTCTAGCATTTTGAATTTCATCAACCACAAAGGACACGAAGGTGCACAAAGGCGGCCCTAGTTAGAATTTATACGAAGACTTACTCATCCCCAACCGCCGTTGAGACAAGAACCTTGCGCTAGGGCTTGACCGTAATCATCGCTACGCCGTGCGACACAACCGAAGCAGAAAACTTACCGGTAAATCGGCCCAGATCTTTCTTCTGCCACAAATCGCGAACCGCCGCTTCCAAGTGAGTGGGGTAACCGATATCCTCCCAGTTCACGCTGATTTCATGTTCCGCGCTCCCGCGATTGAATAGCACGACGGCGCGGCTGCCATCTTTCATTTGCTTGGCCCATACTTCCAGGTCGCCATTCTTCTTCACTCGCTTGCCTTCACTGCCGAGCGGGTCCTGATCGACGGCGATCACTTCCTTGTTGGTAAGGATGTCGCGAATCTCCGGCCGCATGTCACGCAAATCGTTGCCGGCAATCAGCGGGGCTGCAAGGATGGCCCACAGGCTGAAGTGGGAACGGTATTCGGTGTCGGTCATGCCGCCGTTGCCGACCTCCAGCATGTCGGGATCGTTCCAATGGCCGAGCCCGGCATAGCTGTCCAAGCCAACCTGCAGATCGACGATGTCTACGACTCCGTTCGAACAACAATCTCCCGCTGGCCATTTGACTCGGCCTTCCCACCTATCCTTGATATCGCCCGTTGTGCGCCACAGGTTGCCGCCAGCATCTTTGCCCCATAGCCAAGGGGTATGCGTGCCCCACTCGCAGATGCTCAGCACGATTGGCCGGCCAGAGGCATCGAGCGCCTGCCGCATCAGCGAATAAACTGCATGGCCATCCTGCGTGATGGTGTTGCACCAATCGTATTTCAAATAGTCCACAGTCCAGGCCGCATACTGGCGCGCATCCTGATACTCGTGCCCCAGACTGCCCGGGCGGCCAGCACAAGTCTTGCTTCCCACGTCAGAATAAATCCCGAACTTCAAGCCCACGGAATGAATGTAGTCGGCCAGTGCCTTGATCCCGGAAGGGAAGCGCTGCGGATCGGCGACGATGTTGCCGTCGTTGTCCCGCGCAACCTGCCAGCAGTCATCGATGATGACATACTGATAACCAGCATCTTTCATGCCCGATTTCACCATGGCATCAGCGATTTGCCGGATCAGGTCTTCGTTGACATTACAGGCGAACTTGTTCCAGCTATTCCATCCCATGGGCGGGGTGGGAGCCAGGGACGCCGCGTCTTGAACACACAACATCGGGGCTGAACTGAACAAGATGACGGCCAACAGGGCTAGTGTGCTTGCTCTCACTGTGGTTTTTGTTCAGAGCTCCTATCTTAATGAATCGCATGTCGTGCTGCGAATATCGC
The DNA here is from genome assembly GCA_963696635.1 of uncultured Acidobacteriota bacterium. Taxonomy (GTDB): domain Bacteria; phylum Acidobacteriota; class Terriglobia; order Terriglobales; family Acidobacteriaceae; genus JABDBE01. Next base: position 1,468,764 of record CAVOKX010000006.1, on the reverse strand, counting down.
CGCCAATCACGAACGTCCTCCGGGAGCGCTCGACCGCTCAGGCAGTTACTATGGGTTTTGATCCCTTGAACGCGTAATACACGATATAGAGATAGCAGAATGCTGGAAGGATGAAAGCGTGGTGAATCCCGACTCGATCCGCCAGGGCGCCCTGCAACACGGGAATAATGGCGCCCCCGACGATCGCCATGACCAGCAACCCAGAGCCATCTCCGGTCAGCGGACCCAGTTCGGCAATCCCAAGAGTGAAGATGCTGGGAAACATTATCGAGTTGAAAAAGCCGATAAGAAGAATGCTCCACATCGCCACATGGCCCAGGGTAAGCATGGAAATACAGACCAGCAGGAAGGCGGTAGCTGCAGCGATACCCAAAACAGTGCCAGTACGGACCTTTTGTAAAATGGCGGAACCGACGAACCGGCCGACCATCGCGCCTCCCCAGTAATATGAAACATACTTAGCGGCGACTACGACGGAGACGTTGCCGATGTTGGACTGGCTAAGATAGTTGATGAGGAAACTACCGATCGCTACTTCTCCTCCCACATAGACGAAAATTCCGACCATCCCCAGCACGAGGTTGCGATGCTTCCAGACGCTTTTTTGCGGACCGGCTGCGCCGTGGCGTTCGGCTTGCGGCATTGCGGGGAGCTTGAAGAGAGCAATGGCAATGCCGAGCACGAAAAGAGTAAGACCAATAACAATGTAAGGCAACTTGACCGAGGAAGCCTCGTGGATGCGATAGGCCTGCAGTGCTTCGGGAGACAGCAGCCGCACGCTCTCCATGCTAAGAGGAACAGCGGTCAAAATGAGGGCGCCACCAAGGTAGGGACCGATGGTTGTTCCCAAGGAATTGAATGCTTGTGCCAGATTCAACCGGCTGGACGCGGTCTCCGCAGGACCAAGTACGGCTACATACGGGTTTGCAGCTACCTGCAATGCGGTAATCCCAGCCGCCAAAATCATGAGCGCCGTTAGAAAAAGTGGGTACGATGCCACGCTTGCTGCCGGTATGAAAAGAAAGGCGCCCACGCCCATGGTGAAAAGGCCCACTACCATGGTTTTGTGGTAACCAATCCAATCGATCAACTTGGCTGAGGGAATTGAAAAAATAAAATACGCTGAAAAAAAAGAAAATTGGATCAGCATGACCCGGGCGTAATTCAGGTCAAAGATGGATTTGAGATGAGGCACGAGCACGTCATTCAGCACGGTGACAAAACCCCACATGAAAAAGAGGGTGGTCATTACCGCCAACGCGCCCTTATAAGTTGACGAAGGTGCAACTGCCGGGGTAGAGGTGTTCAGGTTCGCAAGTGCCATCGGATTCCGTCGCTCGTTTCGCCGCAGGGCTCGCCTTTGCTCGCGCACCTAGTCAGCGTTTCAGCATATAACATTTAAGAGTTAGAAGTGCACTTAGTTTTCTTAGAGCAGTTAATCGGTTACCTCATTGGGAAGATCGTCGTCCACCGATTGTGCGCTTCGAAGGTTGCACTTTTCGTCTTAGTGGAATAGTGCCAGATCGATTGCATTCCCCATCGCTTCATGTCCGGCAGGGCCGGGATGCAAGTGATCGCCGCTGTCATACTTCGGACTCATCCGGGCGGGATTCGCAGGATCACTCAACGCCGCTGCGAAATCGATGATCGCGTCAAAGCCGCCCGAAGTCTTGATCCAGTTGTTGACCGCGACGCGTTTCGCTTCTCCCTGTTGAGTCCAGCCACTAAAGCTTTGGTAGGGAAGAATGGTTGCCCCAAAGATCCTCAGCCCGCGCGCGTGCGCCTGGGCAATTATCTGCTTGTAGCCAGCGATGAGTTCATCGGCGCTAATCTGTATCCTGCTCAGGCATTGAACGATTTGCGGCGATAGTGATGCGGTTGGTGTATCAGGCTGCCCAATATCGTTGGTGCCCTCGAACAGAATCACAGCCTGCACTCCAGTTTGCGAGAAGACGTCGCGGTCCAGCCGGGCGAGAGCATTCATTCCCCAGCATGGTGAACTGGTCAAGACCCGATTGCCGCTAATGCCGGCGTTGAGCACGGACATCACAGGCCTCGAGCCGGAGCTGAGCAGACGTCGGGCCAGCACGTCGGTCCAGCGTTCGTACAGATCAGGCCGGGAAGACACGCCATCGGTGATCGAATCGCCTAGCGCAACGATCGCGCCCTTTACTGAGGGTGATGCGACGACATCGACTGAGTGTAAGAAGTACCACGATTGCATCGTTCGCGTGAACGCGCTGGACTGGTCATCAGCCGCGAAATTACCTGTGGCGGAAACGTAGTTGGTTTGGAAAGCTATGCTGTGAACCGTGGCTGGACCGGTTGTGCCGGCTGCGTACAAACTCACAACGAGATTCTGTTCAGAGCCGACAGCGAGAGAGATCGCATCGCTGAGCGCCTCCGCGCCTTCGCGAATGGTGATGGAGTTGTTTCCCCCAAACGTAACCTTGTGGTTGGAACCTGGAACTAGGCTGGCGCCGCTCTTCTGCAGACCTAAATACACGGCGTCAAACGTGACCGGCTGCGCAGAGAAACTGTTCGCAAGACGAATGCGAACGGCGCCTCCGCCGACGGTTGTGTGCACGATCTCGCGGATCGTCTGATTATTAAACGCTTCGGGCTTTGGGACCTCGGCATTCGCAGTGCTCCAGGTGGTGATCCAATGTTGATCGGGGCTTTCAGCAACAGCATTGGGAGATGAACACGCGACCGCGAGTGCCGTAGCCACGAACAGTGTAAATCGCACGGCCCTTCGACTGTGATCGAACATGGTTGTCTTTCCTGACAGAGATCTCACGTTTCCCCTGCGCAGGCTGGTTTAATCGCCCTGCCAAGGGCATTCTATCCGAGTGGCTGTTCTGGCAGACACGGCAGTGTGGACTGCTGCCGCGATTGCGAGTATGCTGTGGCGCAAATCGCGTCACGGTGGGCAAAGTCCTATGAACTTCAAGCTATCTGCGGTTACCCGTCTCGTTCTTGCACTGTCTATCTTGATGCTGCATTCTGGGGCGCTTTCGCAAACTCCAACGCCGAAGGTTTCAGCGGCAAGTCAAAACCCTAGCAATGTTCGCAGCAAGATCTCGATCTATGATCTGGAGAGCAAGAGCGTTCGCGTGGTTTACGCAGCGGACAAGCTTTGGGAAGCGCCGAACTGGTCGTCCGATGGCAAGTATCTGCTCGCCAACTCTGGCGGCGCGCTCTACCGATTTGTGCTGGATGTTAGCGGAAAGGCGCAGCCGGAGAAGCTGGCCCTCGACGCCGCGTATGAGTGCAACAATGACCATGGACTCTCGCGCGATGACAAACTGTTGGCGTTCTCCGCGAAATATGGGTCTTCGCAGGAATCGCAGGTATTCGTCGCTGCTTCCAACGGCGCGAAACCTCGCTTGCTTACTGCGAACCACCCAAGTTATTTCCACGGCTGGTCTCCCGATGGAAAGTGGCTGGCCTTCGTGGGCAAGCGTGGCGAGCACTTCAATATCTTTCGCATTCCGGTGGACGGCGGCAATGAAGAGCGGCTTACTTCCAATCCTGCGAACGATGACGGCCCTGACTACTCGCCTGACGGCAAGTGGATCTACATTAATTCCAACCGCTCTGGCGGTTGGGACATCTGGCGATTTCCTGCTGACGGCGCAGGTCCCGGCGACGGCAAGGCTGAGCGGATCACCAGCGATGAACTGGAGGATTGGTTTCCGCATCCTTCGCCCGATGGGAAGTGGCTGATCTTTTTGTCCTTTCCAAAGGGAACTCCGGGGCACGACGTTAAGACCAACGTGCAGCTTCGCATGATGGCGATGCCTCAAAGCGCCGCGAAAAGTGCAAGCGAATCCATTCAAGTTCTGACGCAGTTCTTTGGCGGGCAGGGAACTATCAACGTCAATTCATGGTCGCCTGATTCCACGAAGTACGCTTTTGTCAGCTATGAATTGCTGCCGTAGTTTCGCAGTAGACACATCTCGCTACCACAGAGTCACAGAGATATCTCTGGATTTTATTTTCTGTGACTCTGTGTCTCTGTGGTGAACGCCCTTTGCCTACGCGTATTGGATCACTCGTCTCTCATGGCTGCTTTGCCGCGCCAATTCGAGCACGCGCATCACGTTTGATGCCGCTTGCGGAGTGACGGCGAGCGCTGCTTTTCCCAGAATCGCGTCGCGGACGTTTTCGTAGTATTCGCAATAATCTCCTGCTTCGGTTGGAATTGTGCGCGCGGTGATTTTTTCGCCTTCAACCTGGGTAAGGGTGCCCCATGCTTCTGGCGGTTCTTTGCCCCAGGCTGGCCCCCCGGGAGTTTCGCCGCGCTTCAACGCATTCTCCTGCGGGTCGAGTCCGTACTTGTCGTAGGAGCCATGGGTTCCATGAATCACGAAATGCGGGGCTGGCTTACTCGCCAGCATGGTCCCACGCAGTTGTACTCGCAGGCGGGGATAGAGCAAAGTGACGTTGAAGGCGTCGTCGACCACGGCTCCGTCGCGTTCTATGCGGATGTCGGCGCTGACTGCTTCGGGCGTGCCGAATAGTGTAAGTGCCTGATCGATCAGGTGCGGCCCGAGGTCAAAGAACACGCCGTTTCCGGGACCTGCTTGTTCGCGCCACGCTCCGGGACGGAGTTGCAGACGATAGCGATCGTAGTGCGACTCGAACAGCACGATGCGGCCGAGAACTTCGGACGCGATCAGGTTGCACACGGTTTTAAAGTCGCCGTCGAAGCGGCGACTCTGATAGACCGAAAGCAGCCGTTTGCATTTTTCCGCCAGCGAGACCAGTTCCGCGGCTTCGACGTAGGTGGTGGCAAATGGCTTGTCGATCACGACATGGCGTCCGGCTAACAGGCATTGGCGCGCCAGATCGAAGTGGGAAACGTTGGGTGTCGCGATCACCACCAGTTGAATGGAATCGGACGCGAGCAATTGCTCGAGGTTGCGCGCGATGCGAACGTCCGGGTAGCGATTGGCCGCGTCATCTCCCTTGCGCTGCAGGATGGCGGCGAGGCGCAGACCGGCGACGGCGCGGATGACCGGAGCGTGGAAGGTGCGTCCGGCAAAACCGAAGCCGATCAGGCCAACGTTAATGGGTTGCGGTTCCACGGTTCACGCGGTTTGCTTTGGCGAAGAAGAATAGCACAGTCGGGAGCGAGGACTTTCGACGCAGCGTAATCGTCTCGGGGTAGGCCGAGGCTTTTTGCAGGCTATTAACTGATTGATTACTATGGGTATACCCCCTCCCCCCGTGATCTATTGGAATCAGAGAGTTACGGCCAGACTACCATCAAAATCTTTGAGGAATAAGGACTTATACGTAAAATATTCCGGAATAAGGAGTTAGCTGGTCGAAACCGGCCCACCTCGCCACACCCTCGATCTAGCGAGGAGATTTTCTCTGATTGCCATTGAGCTAATATTCTATACCCGATGGTATCTTATTGAGAAAAGCATGTCAAAGTTTAGATGGAGCGGATGCAGCATCACAAAGACAGATGGGAGGCATCTTGGATCAGCTGGGTCCCTAATCTGTATGCTTTACGTAACGCGTACCTCCTGCTATTCTGACTTATGGTTGGGGGTTACCGGGACAAGCGCACGAGAGACTTCGCTCTTGGTAAACGGGTCAAAGCCTTCTCTGGCATCGAGCGTGCTGCACGTCTAAAGCTGGACCGTCTTGATGCAGCGGTTACGCTAAGAGATCTTGCCGCTTTGCCGGGGAATCGTTTTGAAGTGCTTAAGGGAGACCGCAAAGGTCAATACAGCATTCGCATCAACGACCAGTGGCGGATTTGTTTCGAGTGGTGGGAAGGCTCCCCAGGTCCCATGAACGTGGAGATTGTCGATTACCATTAGGAGAATGCCATGGCACGGATTGCAATTCATCCCGGAGAACACTTGGCTGAAGAACTCAGCGCGTTGAGCATGAGCGCAGCGGAACTTGCCCGGCAGTTGGGAGTTCCGACCAATCGCATCACCGAAATCCTCAATCGGCGGCGGGCTATTACTGGCGATACGGCTTTGCGCCTGGCTCATTTCTTCGGTACCAGCGCTGAATTCTGGCTGAACCTGCAAAGTCTTTATGAAATCCGCCTGGCTGAACAAAGATCGGGAAAGTCCATCCGTGCCTTACCGAAGCTGAAGCACCCCGCACAGATTCACGCATAAGTCATCGGGTTTTCCGACCAAACTTCCTCAAAGCTTCAGCGTCGGCAGAAATCGCGGCGGCCTGCGCGCCTGGATCGTCTGCTCGAATCCATACGCGATTTTCAGCAACGTGGGTTCGCTCCATGCCCGGCCGAAGAATGAGATTCCTACTGGCAGGCCGAAGACGAATCCTGCTGGCACCGTAATATCTGGGTAGCCGGCTACGGCTGCGGCGTTGGAGCTGCCGCCTACGGCGTGGTCTCCGTTGGCGAAGTCGGTGAGCCAGGCGGGGCTGGCGGTGGGGGCCATGATGGCGTCGAGATGAAATTTGTCCATGACCGCGTCGATGCCTTCCTGGCGCGAAAGACGATGATTGGTTTCGAGGGCATCGGTGTATTCCTTGCTGGTGAGCGGACCCTTGGCTTCGGCTTTGAGGAAAATATCCTGGGCGAAATAGGGCATTTCTTTGTCGCGGTTGCGCTCGTTGAAGTCGATTACGTCTTTCAGCGAACCCGGCGCCCCGGGACGGTTTGCCAGGTAAGCGTTTAGGTCTGTCTTCAGTTCATACAGCAGGACCAGAAGTTCGCTGTCATCAAATTTTCCATGGCTGGGCAAGTCGGCGGGGTCGATGATTTCGGAGCCTTGGCGCCTCATGGCGTCGATCAGGTTGTTCATTAGTTGGTCCTGAGCGTCGTTCGAGCCGAAATATTTGCGGGCTATGCCAATTCGGGCGCCGCGAAGTCCGTTGGGATCGAGAAACTTTGTGTAGTCGGCGGCGGCTTTGCCTGCGCTGGCCGACGTGGCGATGTCGCGGGGATCGACTCCGGTCAGGGCGCTTAATAAGATGGCGGCGTCGCGCACGGTGCGGGCCATGGGGCCGGCGGTGTCCTGACTGTGAGCGATGGGAATTATGCCGGCGCGGCTGATCAGCCCTAGCGTGGGCTTGATGCCAACCAGCCCGTTGGCGGAAGATGGGCAGACTATTGAGCCATCGGTCTCGCTGCCCACCGCGACCGCGCAGAGACTGGCTGCGGCGGCGGCGCCTGAACCTGAACTTGATCCGCAGGGATTGCGGTCGAGGGCGTAGGGGTTGATGGTTTGGCCGCCGCGGCCGCTCCATCCGCTGCTGGAATGGCTGGAGCGAATGTTGGCCCATTCGCTTAGATTGGTTTTGCCCAGGATCACGGCGCCGCATTCGCGCAGCTTCTGGGCGACAAAAGAATCCCTGGTTGGCTTCGACCCCAGCAGGGCCAACGATCCGGCGGTGGTCTGCATTTGGTCGGCGGTGTCGATGTTGTCTTTGATCAAAACCGGGATGCCGTGCATGGGTCCGCGACTGCGGTTGTGTTCTTTGTCGAGGGCGTCGGCAATGGCTAAGGCCGAGGGATTGATTTCGATCACGCTATTTAGCGCTGGGCCTTGTTTGTCGATCTCTTCAATCCGCGCCAGATATTTCTCAGTGATCGAGCGGGCAGTGAATTTTCCGGAGGCCATTCCGGCTTGCAGGTCGGCGATGGTGATCTCATCCAATTCGAAGGGCTTGATCTCGGGTATCGACGGAGGGCAGGCGACTTCGCGAGTGCTCGCGAAAGCGGGGAATGCGGCGGCATTTATGCCCGCAAATGCGCTGGTGCGCAAGAAATGCCGGCGCTGAGGGGAGTCACAGGCGACGACTGCAGCTTCTGTTTTACTCAATCCGCTTTCTCCTGGAGGGCAGTCGGGTATCGGCGAAAGCGGAATTATAGGCCATTCGAGACGCGGGCTTGTCAATCGCGAGGGTGGGGCATGCTTGGTGGTACGTGGTTGGTTGCGTAGAGCGGATTCAAGACTTTACTTCGCGGAAGCACACCCGGTTGGTGAAGACGAGCGCGGCGGTTGTAAGAGACGAAAAAGTAAAATTGCAGCGACGAAACCAAGTGCGGACGCGAGGATTCGCGTCTGCGTGGCGCCTCAGTTTTCTAACAGCCGTTCACGCCCACTACTTCGCGTCCAGCTTCTTTCGTATCCGCCGAAGTTCCATGAAACAGAGTCCGGAAGTCGTACAAAGAACACAGCCCATCATGATCAGAACTTTTATGTCCATTGGCGCGGGCTCCTGTCCCGCCTGTGCCGTGCAACTGTTTCAGACTTATACACCAACCGGAAGTACATTACCCGAAAGATACAGCAAAAGTGTCAACCTGGTGTTGCCATTCTAGTTTCGTAACCAGCCCCATGGGGTTGAAACGAAAAGCGCAAAATCGCCCCGGTGCAGGCTATAATAGCTGTTCATGCCCAGATATTCCATCGTGGTTCCCTTGCACAATGAGCAGGAGAACGTGACCGATCTCTACGATCGCCTGAAGGCAGTCATGGAAGTGCATGGCGAGAGCTTCGAGATTGTGCTGGTCGACGATGGTTCGCGCGATCGAACCTTTCACCTGTTGCGCGAGATTGCTGCGGTCGATAGCCGGGTGACGGTGGTCAAGTTGCGCCGTAACTTTGGCCAGACATCGGCGCTGGCGGCCGGTTTCGACCATTCGCGCGGGGAATACATCATCGCCATGGACGGCGATTTGCAGCATGATCCTGCCGATATCCCGATGTTTCTGGAGAAGATTGCCGAGGGCTACGACATCGTGAGTGGGTGGCGGAAGCAGCGCATCGACAATCTTTGGCTGCGCCGCATTCCTTCGCGCTGCGCCAACTGGCTGATGGCCAAGCTGAGCGGCGTGAGCATTCACGATTTCGGAACTACCTTTAAGGCTTATCGGCGCGAGGTGCTGGAGCAGGTGCCGCTTTACGGCGAGTTGCACCGCTTTATTCCGGCGCTGGCATCGTGGTATGGAGCTTCGATCTGCGAAGTGCCAATTCGTAATGTCAACCGCGAGCGCGGAGCTTCGCATTATGGAATCTCGCGCACCTTCCGCGTGTTTTTCGATCTGATTACGATTCGCTTTTTGCTGCGATACCTGGCGCGTCCGCTGCACTTTTTTGGCACCCTGGGGATGTTGAGCATTCTAGGTGGAAGCGGCGTGGCTGGCTGGCTGCTGGTTGAGAAGTTTTTGCATCATGCCGACGTTATGACTCAGCATGGGCCGCTTATGATATTCGCCGCCGTCTTGTTGCTGGCGGGATTAAACCTGCTGGCGGTCGGGCTCCTGGGCGAGATGCAGGTGCGGCACTATCACGAACCCACCCGCCGCGCACCTTATTCCATTGATCGATTGCTTCGTGCTCAGAGCAGCGAGGAACATACCATCTCTGAGTGATCCAAGATCAAATAATGGAGAACGGGCGTCCCGCCCGTTTCCGACTTGCGAAACTTTGTTTCGCCGGACGGGCGCGACGCCCGTCCTCCATTAACCGAACGCCTCTTTGTTTACGACGTATGGCATTTTGGTGAGATCGCCGCCGTAATTGCGCTCTAAGACATCGATGAGACCCTGGGCGCAGCGGCCGGCCATGCCCTTATTCGGATCCGTGGACAAGCGGGTGATCTGCCCGGCACTGGCGAAGTGCGGGTACAGGCGGCAGCGGTCGGCAATCGCTGGATCGCGCAATTGCGAATCGGCGGGCAGAGGTTCCTGTTCGTAAACGTCCAGCGCCGCGCCCGCGATCCAATTCTCCCGCAAAGCTTTGACCAGCGCTGCTTCCTCCACCACCGGGCCGCGGGAATTGTTGACCAGGAACGCGGTGGGTTTCATCATGCGCAGGGTGCGTTCGTTGAACAGATGGTAAGTGGGAGTTGAGATCTCACCCTCCATCAGCAGGGGCACGTGCACGCTGACGAAGTCGGCGTGGCGCAGGGCTTCCTCGAAGTCCACATACTTGATCCAGGTTTTATCCCGGCAGATTCCGCGCGCATGGCGCAGGTCCATGTTCTCCTGAATGGCCTTGACGTATTCGTGATTCTGGTAGGCGGTGTCATAGCACAGAATGTTCATATCGAAACCGGCGCACTTCTTGATCAGCGCCAGGCCAATGCGCCCAGTGCCGATTACGGCAATCGTCTTGCCGGTAACTTCATCGCCTAGAAACGGCAGGTAGGGATGCCAGTATCCCCATTTGTTTTCCCGCGTCAGGTGCTCGGCCGGCCACATCTTGCGAGCCAGCACGCCCAGCATGAAGAATGCGAATTCGGCGGTGGCTTCGGTGAGCACGTCGGCGGTATGAGTGAAAGGGATTTTGTAACGGTTGGCATCGGCGCGATTGATGTTGTCAAAGCCGACGGCGATTTGCGCCACTACCTTGAGATGTCCCTTGCCTGCGTCGAATACTTCCGCATCGATCTTGTCGCGCAACGTGGTGATTAGGCCGTCGACGCCGGATTTTACTTTTTCGATGATCAGACTTTTGGGCGGCGCTTCGGGATTGGGATAGACTTCGACGTTGTATCCCCGTTTGCGCAGCAGGTCGATGGATTCGCCAATATCACAAGTGGCAAAAACGCGGAATTTTGCAGTCATCGTGTTCTCAGTTAGCTCGCTGGATGGAAGTCTTGCAGATAGGCTGATTCGCACTTCGCACTCGAGATTCAGCCGACGATTATCTTATCCTATTGAATCGGCGGATGGCGATCAGGTACGGTCATGAATGTAGATGCTCCAAGATAATGTCACCCCCTAACTGCAACCAGACTTTGTCACCCTAGAGGGATGGTGACAGTGAGTCAGAAAGAGTTCCAACGGGTGAAAGTGATTGAGAATGCGGTCGACGGGCGGCTGAGCGTAAGCGAAGCCGCGGGTCTGCTGCAACTGAGTGAACGGCAAGTGCAACGGCTGAAACGGCGCTATCGGCCCGACTCCGTGGCCTGGGTACATCACGGCAATCGCGGACGGCCCATGCCTTGGGCCTTGCCCGCAGCCCTGCGCGGCACCATTCTTCAGTTGGCGCGCGGCAAGTATGCCGGCTTCAATGATTCTCATCTCTGCCAGAAACTCCACAGCGAAGAGCATCTGTCGGTCAGTCGTGAGACCGTGCGCCGCATCCTGCGCGCGGCCAAGCTGGCTTCTCCGCAGAAGCGCCGCCCGCGCCAGTACCGCGCTCGCCGCCTGCGCCGTCCCCGCTTCGGCATGATGGTGCTCACCGACGCCAGCCGTCATGACTGGCTCGAAGGCCGCGGCCCCGAGCTCACCCTGATCGGCTTTCAGGACGACGCCACCAGCCAAATCCTCTCCGCCCACTTTCAACTCGAACCGGAAAACACTCTCGGTTATCTTCGCGCTCTGCACGCCATGGTCGCCACGCATGGCGTCCCCCTCAGCCTGTACCGCGATCGCCACGGCATCTTTCAACGCAACGATACCCACTGGACGCTCGCCGAACAGCTCGCCGGAAAACAGTGCCCCACCCATTTGGGTCGGGCTCTGGAAGAACTCGGCATTCAGCAGATCCCCGCCTACTCGCCCCAAGCCAAAGGCCGCATCGAGCGCGCCTGGCGCACCTGCCAGGACCGCCTGGTCAGCGAACTCCGCCTCGCCCACGCCTGCGATCTCGACTCCGCCAACCAAGTCCTCGCTCGCTTCTGCGCCGACTATAACCAACGCTTCGCCGTCCCGGCTCGCGAGGCGCAACGCGATTTCCGCCCCCTCCCCGCTCGCTTCGATCTCGCCCGCTGCCTCAGTTTCCGCTACCAGCGCGTGGTCGGCCCCGATCACGTCATCACCTTCGGCGCCCACTCCATCGCTCTGCCGCCTTTGTCTTCCAAACGCGGCTACGCCGGGGACTCCGTCGAACTCTCCCACCGCCTGGATGGCCGGCTGCTTGTCTCTTATAGGAAGGTTTTGCTTTTGTCGTTGCCCTTGCCTTTGCCGTTGCTGGAGGATACGGATCGCCGCCCTGCCCCTCGCCTCTCCCCGCAGAAAACAAAAACCCCGATGCCCCGCATCTACAACCTCGGTGGCCGGCCCGCCCTGGCCGCCGTGACCTAACCAGAAAGGGGTGACAGAGTCTCGTTGCACTTAATACGACATTTTCTCGTTGCAACAACATCAGGTACGGTCATGAATGCGTGTTCCAGTCGTCGAAGGAGCGTATCCTCCCAGCTACTGCGCTCGTCTCAACACGTAAATCACCCAGGGAGGAATCCTGGTTTCGTTTACCCACGCGTATGGCTCGTCACCTTTTGCCAGCGGCTTCAAGACTTGGATGGTTTGCAGACTCGCATCTCTATACAACTCCCGATACGATTCGTCGGTCCAGAGGATGTCTTCGACGGGCCTTCTATCCGGGTGATCGGTAACGACGATGCGCACGACATCACCGCTTCGCGCTGACGCGTTCTCCGGAAAAGCCCTGGTTGTAAATGAAGCCCATTCGTGGGTATAAATCTCGGGTGACGAAACGATGCTGACGATAGTCCCAGTCGGCGTCAGCAGCTTTCCGAGGTCGCGAAAGATTCTTGCCTTCGGCGCCCCAGGAATGTTGTCGAAAGTGAAAGCGGAGAGCACGAGGTCGAAGGTGCCAACCTTAAGTTCGTCGAAATTGTCGCCTGGGGCAAGACGATAATCGCCGAAAGGATCGATGCTACGCGCGCTCCGTAGCATGTCCTGCGAGACATCAACTCCAGTCACATCGAAGCCGAGTTGTCGCAGGAGCCTGGTTGACCTGCCGGTGCCACAACCGAAGTCAAGCGCTCTGGTTCCGGCTACCTGCTCGGCCAGAATCGCGGGCAGGTCACGATATGCGAGATAATAGGTATTGGCGAACTCGAGCGTGGCATACGCGTCGGCTCGGTTACTATCTGCGTAGCAATTAACGAACTCCATCTTCATCTAGTTCCTTCAATTGTCACGCCAATCCTCATCCGTCTTGCAGCAAACATCCAGCTATCGCTCCTGCAGCCCCGCGAACGACGGCTCCTCTCTACCCAGGGCGGCGCCTTTGACTTCCATCAACTCGACGGCCTTCTTGGCGATGTGCTCGGCGCTGACTTCGAACTCTTTGATCAGTTCCCAGGGAGCGCCGGAATCGCCGAAGCGGTCTTTTACCCCGATGGCGCCGGTGATGATGGGTACATCGTACAGCAATGGCGTTTCCGTAATCACTCCACTGACGCGCCAGGCTAGCGCGCCGATCTGGTGCTCTTCGGCGGTAATGATTACGCCAGTCTCGCGGGCGGCGCGAAGGATGGCCGCAACGTCGATTGGTTTCAGGGTGTGCAGGTTCACGATGCGGCTCTCGTAGCCGAAGTCGGTCTTCAGAATCCAGGCGGCGCGCATGGCCTCGGGCACCATGGGGCCGCAGGCAATGATGGTGAGATCTTCCTCTTCGTCTTCATAGCGGGAAGCCAACACGGTCTCGAAGGCGTCCGCGAAATTGGCTGCGGGCTTGCGAAAGCGGACGACATTGGCGTGGCCGAACACGAACGGAGTGTGCTCGTCGGTCACCACCGGAGTGGCCTCGCGGGCAAAGCGGATGTACTTCGGCCCTTCATGTTTGAGCAACAGGTAATCGGTCGCTTTGCGAGTCTCGACCGCGTCGCAGGGAACGACGACCGACATGTTGGGCAACCCACATACGGCAAACAAGTCTTCCAGCGCCTGGTGGGTGGCGCCATCCGGGCCAACCGAAACCCCGCCGTGCGCGCCGGCAATCAGGACATTAAAATTGCCATAGCAAACCGACGTGCGAATCTGGTCGAGATTGCGCGCCGCGGCAAACGTCGCATAAGTGCCCAGCACCGGCAGCTTGCCTTCTTTGGCCAGGCCGGCAGCAGCAGAGGTGGCGGATTGCTCGGCGATTCCCATGCTGATCCAGCGCCGCTTGCGCTCCGGCTTTCCGGCATAGAAATCGCTGATGGTGATTGAGCCGGAAATGTCCAGCCCCAGACACACCACGCGCTCGTCGTCTCCGTTTGCAGCCAGGGACTGGCCGAAGCCTTTGCGGGTTGGCTCCATCTTCGCCTTCATGTTTTCCGCAGCATTCCACCAGTAGTTGCGGCTGAAGTGCGGCAGCTTGGCGTCGAGTTTGCGATCCACCTCGCTTTGGTACTGCTTGGCTTTGTCGAGCAAGGACTGTACGGGAATCGTTTCCGTCAAACCCAGTTCCGCCAGACCTTTCATCAACTCTTCATAATTCGGCGACTTGCCATGCCAGGCCGCGACGTTCTCGATGAAGCTCACACCTTTGCCCTTGACGGTCGAGGCGATGATGACCACCGGCTTTCCCAGACCCGCCTTAGCTTTCTCGAGCGCCTCAACCACTTGCTTCATATCGTGCCCATCGATCGACAGAACCTCCCAACCGAAGGCGCGATATTTCTCCTCGAGCGGATCGACATTCATGACATCGCGCACCCAGCCGTCGATCTGCAGGCGGTTGTAGTCGATGATGCCGATCAGGTTGTCGAGCTTATGATGACCGGCTTCCATGGCGGCTTCCCAGACCTGCCCTTCCTGCTGCTCGCCGTCGCCCATGATGCAGAAAGTCCGATAATTGTTCCCGTCGAGCTTGCCGGCCAGCGCAATGCCCACGGCAATGCTGAGTCCTTGCCCCAGCGATCCCGTAGAAACCTCTACGCCCGGAAGCTTGAGCCAGTGCGGATGCCCCTGATAAGCCGACCACAGCTTGCGCAGAAGCACAACATCATCCACCGGACAAAAGCCGGCAAAGGCCAGCCCGAGATATAAGCTCGGCGCCTTGTGTCCGGTAGACCAGATGATGCGGTCGCGGTCGGCCCAGGAGGGATTCCGCGGATCGTGATCGGCAACTCTCAGGTAGAGCGCCGCCGCAATGTCCATGATCGAGAGCGTTCCGCCCGCATGTCCTGAGCCTGCGGCGCACAACGCGACCAGGTCATAGCCGCGCATGCGATTCGCCGCGTCCTTAAGTTCGTCAATGGAATACTCGCGAAGTGTGTCGCCGGTGCTGGAGATTTTAATAGCCATAGCCCATCCTTCCGCGTCAGGCTAAACAGAGAACGGCCCGCGCTTGTACCCGACAAATCGAGTCTAGACGGGGACCTGCAGTGCCTCAGTGCTGGGCGTCACAAGAGAGTGTGATGTGGGGGCAGAACTGGCCACGGATTTTCACGGAATTTCGCGGATCGGACAGGCGCGGAACAGTTGCGACGCCGCGCACGGGCGTCCCCGCCTGGCTGGACGCGCGCGACGCCCGTCCTCCAATCATTTCGTGGTGCTACAGATTCTGCTTGGTCCACTGATCCACGCGTTTCAGCGCCTGGTTCAGGTTCTCCAGCGAATTGGCCACGCTGAAGCGCAGATAGCCTTCTCCATAATCTCCAAATGCGGTTCCCGAAAGGCACGCCACGCCGGCGTCTTCCAGCAGCGCATCGGCCAGCTTCTTCGATTTCCACCCCGTCTTGGTGATATTGGGGAAGACATAAAATGCGCCTTTGGGCACGCGGCAGGAGAAGCCCTTGATCCGGTTCAATCCCGCCACAAACACGTCGCGCCGTTTTTGAAATTCCACCCGCATGCGGTCGACCGGCGCCTGATGCCCGCGAATGGCCTCAATGCCCGCAATCTGCGTAAAGCTTGCCGTGCACGAAGTTGAATTTGTCATCAAACGTGCCATGTGGGCGGCAAGGTCCGGCCGCATGACGCCATAACCCATGCGCCATCCGGTCATTGCGTAGGTTTTCGAGAAGCCATCGAGCAGGATGGTGCGTTCTTTGAAGCCCGGCTCGGACATGATGGAGTGGTGGCGCGAGCCGTCGAACATCAGGCGGCTGTAGATTTCATCGGAGAGCACCATGATGTTGCGATCGCCGATGGCCATGGTGATGCTGCTGATGTCTCGCTTGGTGAGCACGCCGCCGGTGGGATTGTGGGGCGAATTTAAAATGATGAGCTTGGTGCGATCCGTAATCAGATGAGACAGCTCTTCCACATCGAGACTAAAATCTTTTTCTTCCCACAGCCGGATGGGCACCGCCTTGGCGCCAACGTAGTGGATCATCGACTCATAAATGGGGAAGCCGGGGTTCGGGTAAATAACTTCATCCCCCACATCGGCTAGGGCCAGCATAGTAAAAAAGATAATTGGCTTGCCGCCGGGGACGACCACCACCCAATCGCTGGTGACTTCAACGCCGCGGCTGCCGGCCACATCCTCGGCAATGGCTTGTCGCAACTCGGGCAGTCCGGCCGCTGGGCCATAGTGCGTCCAACCGGCTTTGAGGGCTTCGACTCCGGCTTGGACAATCTCTTTGGGAGTATCGAAGTCGGGCTCGCCAATTTCCAGATGGATGACACTTTTGCCCTGACGCTCCAGGGCGCGCGCCTTGTTCAACACTTCAAAGGCAGTTTCGGTGCCTAGCCGCGACATGCGTTCGGCCAGGCGGAGTTCGTACTGCGTTGCTTTTTCCATGGTCGCAAAAGTTGTCATTATAATATTCCTCCGCGGCTGAGTGCGTCGGTGCGGCTCGATCCGTCACATCGCCAGCATCGATAATAGTATGCCACTTTCAGCCTGTATTTATTGTCTCGCCGCAGACCCCCGCGAGTCACGCCCACAGATCACAAAGCATGGGTCACGGCGCGGGTGAGCCTTGCATCTTGACGCTGGTTGTATCCGAGCGGACAGTTCATCGCCGCCTGGAGCACAGCAGCAACGGCGTGACACCCCTGAAAACAAAAACAGTCGGTGCCCCCGTGCGAGCGTTCTTTCACCCAGGTTAGAGTGCAAAGAACCATGCGAAGCTGAGCACCAGTCTTTAGCCCTTGACCGGTGTCGGGTTTGCTGATAACGTTTCCCTCCGCAGCACGGGCCCCGTTCGAATCTCTCGCGCTTCTGGAGGCCTCCATGGTTTCGCCCCTTCGTCTTATGCGGGTAGCCGTGTCTTTCCTGCTTGCCCTCACTTCGTTAACCTTTGCCTCACACGCCCAGAACGTAACCACGTGGCACAATGACAATAGCAGAACCGGATGGCAGCAGACTGAAACCATCCTGACGCCATCTACCGTTAACCAATCGACTTTCGGCCTGCTTTGGCAATGGGGGTCGCCGTCGGCCCCATTAACGGGGCAGATTTTCGCTCAGCCGCTTGCCGTAAGCGGCGTGCAAACGAATATTCAAAGTTGCCAACCCTGCGATCTCGTCTTCGTTGCAACCGAGCAGAACATGCTCTACGCGTTTAACGCGACCTCAAGTTCGCAGAACCCCGTTTGGAGCCTTAGTCTCGGAACTCCCGTCGATTGTACGAATCCTCCCGCTAATTTTATGATTTGCAACGATAAGGGCAGGCTCGATTGTCGGCCCGTACATTGGCGTTACCGGAACACCAGCGATCGATGCCAACTCCAACACGCTGTATGTCGTGGCAGCGGTGGAGGTTCCAACGGACTCTCCGCCGCCGCCCCCAGCCTCCTACATCCTTTTCGCAGTCGACATCACGACCGGAATGGTAACAGCCTCGACGACCATAAGCGGATCGGTTCCCGGCCTGGCTCCCCCAAAGCCATGCGGAACCTCTACCGGCCAAGGTACGGTGACCTTTGATGTGAACCATCTTCAGCGCCCGGCCCTGCTTCTGCTCGGCAGCGGCAGTAGCGCGGTGGTGTATGTGGGGTTCGCATCGGGCCCCGTCGACGACGTCGGAGAACTTAACAACGGCTGGCTCTTCGGCTACCCGTTTAACGGCAGCACCTTCTCGCAGCCGGCCATCTTCAATACCACGCCGAATGGCACGGGCGGCGGCATCTGGCAAAGCGGCGCCGGACCGGCCTCCGATGGCGGCTATATCTACCTGGCCACGGGCAACGGAACCTTCGATCTCGCGGGCGTACAGAACATCTCTATCGATGCCGGGGACACGCTGCTGCAGCTCAATCCCTCCAACCTTACCCGGCACGATTACTACACGCCCTCCGACGTCTTCAGTTATAACGGAACCGGGCTCTGCCTGGACATGGCCGATGAGGACTTCGGCTCAGGCGGAGTTCTGGCGGTCCCTTCCCCGTTTGCTTACAAGAACCACAGCGTGGTGGTCAATGCGGACAAGCAGTCCAACCTGTACGTCGCCAATCAGAGCAGCCTGGGAGGATTCAATTCCAACGGCGGGAATAACATTCAGACCCTTCTGGAACCGCACGATAGGAACGGTCATAAGTTGGACACAGACCAGGGCTATTGGGCCAGTCCCGCCTATTGGAAATATATGACTGGAAGCACGCCCACCTACATGCTTTACTATTCGGCGACGACCGATACCAAGCTGGCTGCGCCGTATCCGATCAACGGATATCAATTGGCTACGAGCGGGACCTCGGGCCCCATCCCTGACCCGCCCACCGCTAGTACACCCACCGGGTTCTGCCAGTACTCTCCGACCCCCTCGGTGTCGTCCAATGGCACGACGCCCGGAACCGGCATTGTTTGGGCCATCGAGCACGGCAATACAGATAATCCTAGCCAGAACGACTGCAATGGATCTCCATTGCAGGCGGCGCTGCATGCCTTCAACGCAACCACCCTTGCCAAGCTTTACGACAGCAGAGGCCTGCCGGCAGGAACTACTGGTAGCGTAACCACCTTTTCGACTCCTACGATCTTCAAGGGCCGTGTGTATATGGGAACGCAAACGGGAATTAGTGTATTTGGCCTTTGTACATCCTGTCCGCACTAGATGGAGGGCTTAACGATGAAAACTGGGTTCAAGGTTCTAGTGATTTCATTGGTCATTACGGTCGCCCATTTTTGGGCCGGGAATGTCTACGCCCAGTCTGGCGGAGCGCCACGTTTGTCTGCGACTGGCAGGTTCAACTGCTCGCCCGCCCCATGCGTGCTGCCACCCACGCAAGCCTCCGAAGGTGGCGGCACGGTAACCGATACTCCGATTGTGACCAACCCGCTGAATCAGAGCGAATTTTTGCTGGGCAGCGTCGATTTTAATTGCTACCCGTCTGCATTGGGTTTCCACCTTTCCCGCGATGGCGGTTCCTCCTGGAACCGGGTCCTCTGCATGCCGTTCATCCATACCAAGAATTTCTTGTATGAGCCCAGCTTCGAACCATCCGTCGGATACGACCGCAACGGTGTCGCCTATGCGGCTGGCTTTTACAACGACAACGAGGGTGGGAGCCACGGCCTCCTCGCCGTGCAGAAATCCACTGATGGAGCCCACTGGAGCAAGCCTGTTGTGGCCCTGCGTGATCCAGGCCAGACTTTTCCGTTTGAGACCTCAATGGCAGCCGACACCAGCCCGACCAGCCCCAAGGCCAATACCGTGTACGTTTCCGGAGTGATGTGGGCGCACTCTGGCCGTCAAAACCAGGTTCTGGTCTCGCATTCGGCTGATGGCGGTGTTACCTGGAACCAGGCTGCGGTCGACACAGTGCAAGAATACCCAGAGGAAGACCGTCTTACGCGCGTGGCCGTCGGCCAAGAAGGCACGGTTTACACAACCTGGATGCACTGCGCGTCGGCCTGCCGTACAGCCCAGATCATGCTTTCGAAATCAGCCGACGGAGGCGATGTGTGGTCTTCGCCCCAACAAATAGCGAAAGTGACGATGCCGCTCGACTGGTCTCTCCCCAACACGCGCCAGAGAGTTTACAACTACCCGGTGGTTGCGGTCGATAACAGCAGCGGCGCGCATGCCGGAAATCTCTACGTAGTAATGTACACCTGGACCGGCAAGTATCTGCGGGTGCAGGTCGTCCGCTCGGCCGACGGCGGCAAAACCTGGTCGAAGCCCGTGCCCCTGGCCCCAGTCAGCGACACCCACGATCAATTCTTTCCTTCGCTCTCCGTGAGCCCCACGGGGAAGGTCGGCGTCAGTTGGCTGGACCGACGCAATGATCCGAAAAATATCGACTACCAGGCCTTCGCCGCCATCTCCACCGATGGCGGGAAGAGTTTCGGGCGCAACTGGCAACTAACCAATAAATTTTCCAATCCCGACAATAACGGCACCGGCAACAACTGGATGGGCGACTACACCGGCAACACCTGGGCGGGAGGAAAGTTTATCGCCGCGTGGATGGACAGCAGCAACGGCGTCGACATGCAAGAGGTAATCGGCGGCATCCGCCTGCACTGATCGGAGAAGAGCCTGGGCTTCAGGCATCTCGTTTCAATCCGCATTCTGAGGAACAAATCAGGCCTCTAGTTCAAGGCGTCATCCCGAAGGCCCGCGCTTTCACCAGCGGGCCGAGGGATCTCGCGCGAGGTATTTCGAACTGGCCCGAGCCTCGCCCCCACTGTCCCCGTTCCTCCCCGCCGCGAGCAACGCACGCCGGCCCCTGTGCTTGACCCTGCCTTGCCAAAAGGATATTATTTCTCAGCGCAACATTAGCTCATTGACAATCGAATAGCTTCGAACCCGGGGGATGTGCTCAAGGGCCATTTCAGAAATCATGTCAGCTAAGTCTTTATTCCAGAAGATTTTACGCGTAAGTCCTTATTCCTCAAAGATTTTGAGGGTAGTCTCGCCCTAACCCCATGATTCCAAAAGATCAAGGGGGGAGGGGGGTAGGGTACTAACTGGGTATTACTCCATTCGACAACAGCGATACGCTCCCTTCGGTCCTGAACGATCTTCCGAAATCTTCGCGTTGCGGCGCGCAAAAGTGGAAGCGTCTTCCTGCATCTCCTCCGCGTATTATGGTCGGTGATGTTTTCCCATCGCACCGACTGGAAGCTGACGCCAAACCGCTTCACGCAAGTGCAGCGAGAGTTGCAGGCTGCGGGCAGGGAAGTGGTTGACCTGACGATTTCGAACCCCACGCGCGCTGAGTTGCACTACGACTCGGAAACCGTTCTGCAGGCACTGGTGAATCCTCAAGCTATGGATTACGATCCGCAGCCCAAAGGATTGCGCAGTGCGCGCGAAGCTGTGGCTGGATACTATCGCAAGCAGCATGACGAGATCGATCCGGACGCGATCGTGCTTACCACCAGCACCAGCGAAGGTTATTCTTACGTCTTCCGTCTGCTGTGCAATGCAGAAGATGAAATCCTGGTGCCCAAGCCCAGCTATCCGCTGTTTGAGTTTCTGGCCGACTTGCAGGATGTGAAGCTGGCGCCGTATCCGCTGCTCTACGATCACGGCTGGCAGATCGACTTTCCGTCGTTATATAAGGCGGTGAACCATCGCAGCCGAGCGGTGGTGGTGGTGCATCCGAACAATCCCACCGGATCGTTCGTGGCGGACGAGGAGCGAAGGACGCTCAACCGGTTTTGCCGCGAATATAATCTGGCGCTGATTGCCGATGAGGTTTTTCTCGACTACGCTCACGACGGCATGCCGCGTTCGACGTTTGTTACGGGCCGCGAGGTGCTGACCTTTACGCTGAGTGGCCTGTCGAAAATCTCCGGGCTGCCGCAGATGAAGTTGGCATGGATCGTGACCAGCGGCCCCGGGGAACAAGCGTCCGCAGCGCTGGCGCGGCTGGAGGTGATTGCCGACACTTATCTCTCCATGAATGCGCCGGTCCAGCTGGCGGCGCCGATGCTGCTGGAGCAGCGGCATTCGATTCAGCCTTTGCTGCTGGACCGGGTGCGGGCGAATTTGAGCGAACTGGATCGTGGATTGGCCAAACAGAAAATCTGCCGCCGGCTGGATGTCGAAGGGGGCTGGTACGCGATACTGCGGGTTCCGGTGACCCAATCGGACGAAGATCTTGCCATTGAGATTCTGCGCAAGCTTTCGGTGCTCGTGCATCCCGGACATTTTTACGATTTTCCCAGCGATGGATATTTGATCGTGAGCCTGATCACGCCCCCGCAGAATGTTCGCCACGGGATGACGCAGGTGCTGGAGCTGTTGAACCCGTAAAGATGCTTCACTAGATAGCGCGTGGCGTCTACTTGCGGCGTGTGGAAAAGATGTGCTCCACTTCGCGCCGCAATCGACATATACTCTCGCCCATGGCCAAAATCGATAAACCTGAGCGGCGCGCATGATCCTCACCATCGATCACGGGGCGGTGCGCGAGTTGAAACTCAACCGGCCCCCGGCGAATGCGTTCTCGCCCGAGCTTATTGTCGCGCTCAAGCAGGCGGTTAGCTCGGCGCCGCAGGACGGGGCGCGGGCGCTGGTGCTGTCGGGGGCGCCGGGCAGATTCTCGGCGGGGCTGGACGTGCCGCTGTTGTTGACCCTAGATCGTTCGGCCATGGACGCTATGTGGCGCGAGTTTTACGGGTTGCTGGGGGCGCTGGCGCTCTCTCCTATACCTGTTGTGGCCGCAATTACTGGGCACGCGACGGCGGGGGGGACCGTGTTGCCGATCTTTTGTGACTTTAGGGTCGCGGCGCGTGGCGATTGGAAACTGGGGCTCAACGAAGTGCACGTTGGGTTGCCGTTGCCTCCGGTGATTTTTGCGGCGCTGAGGCGGTTGGTGGGCGCGCATCAGGCGGAGCGGCTGGCGGTGGGCGGACTTCTTATTTGTCCCGATGAGGCTGCCCGTATTGGCCTGGTCGACGAGGTGGTTCCGCTCGATCAGGTGGTAACGCGGGCGATCGAATGGAGCCGCGGGCTGCTGACGTTGCCGGTCGATGCAATGGCGGTAACGCGGCGGAGCGCTCGGGCCGACTTGTTCGAACTTTTCGCGGCCTCGTTCGACTTGGAACTGGAACAGGTGAGCGCGACCTGGTGGAGTCCGGAGGCGCAGACTACGCTGCGGGTATTGGTGGATCGGCTGGCGCGGAAGAAGGCTTAGGTCGCGGCTGAGATCTCGCGAGTTTCCCGTAATGGAACGGAGTTTACTGTTTGGTACTGGGTACCCCCCCTCCCCCTTTTATTTTCAAAATATTGAAAACAAATCACTTATTTTGACACTATGTGCTAGATCTTTGAGTTTAAAGGAGTTACGCGCAAAATCTAGAGAACATGGGAGTTACGGCTGGCGAGGCGTCCCGTTTTGGGAAGCGGACGGCTAGCGGGCTCGCAGTTTTCAGCCACATAGACGACTTAGCCGGCTTCCCTGGACGGGGCCGAGGTCGCGCGGTTCGATTGTCAAAGAGCCAATCATTATCTTGTAGATAATGTAGGTTGCTACAGGTTATCTGATTTGAAGCGGGCGGTCAATGAGAAAGGGAGGCGGTTCGCGGGTTGGACTGCGAGTTGAGGAGTTTGCGGGAGGTCTTCCGCGGTCCCGGTTCGGGACGCAGCTCCGATTTAGTTTGCCGATGGCGCGAACTTGGCGTTCTGGACTCATACAATGTTCGCAGCGGGCGGTGTTTGGAGGGTGTTACCAGTGGGTACTGGACGCCGCTTGCGAAGCGGTCGAGTGGCTTAATCAGCCATTAGGGTTCGACTCCCTCGCCCTCCGTGGTCACTCGATCAAGAGTGAATGTGCTTGACAAAGCTGCTAGCAGAGTTATCCTAAAGATGCTTCGCAAGCGGCGTTCAGTACCAAGATTACAGCCCCGGATGATTACCGGGGCTGTTCTATTTGTGCCCGACTTAGGGGTTCTCGTGCCCGAAAAGACTGGGGACAGGGTACGGCACCAACGGTTCCGATTCGATTCAGTTCCAGGGTACCCAGCCTTCGCGAAGAGCGCGAAAGGCTGGGCCACCCGGCGAGCAAAACCGAGCTCAATCAGAGATTCACTAGGCATGAAGCCGTTCGAGGTGCTTCAGTGTGGGTAAAGCTCGGATGGACTTCCCCGATCTTTGTTCAGCGAGGCGGATCTCATAAAGACTTTGCAGGTTCAGCCAGAATTCCGCACTTGTGCCGAAGAAATGGGCGAGACGCAGTGCGGTGTCCCCGGTGATGGCCCGCCGCCGATTGAGGATTTCGGTGATGCGATTGGTTGGAACGCCCAGTTGGCGCGCCAGTTCGGCAGCGCTCATTTCCAGCGCACTGAGCTCCTCGGCCAAATGTTCTCCGGGATGAATTGCAGTTCGTGCCATGGCATTCTCCTAATGGTAGTCGATGATCTCCACGTTCGAGGGACCGGGCGCGCCTTCCCGCCACTCGAAACAAATCCGCCACTGGTCGTTGGTGCGAATGCTGTATTGTCCCTTGCGGTATCCCTTGAGCGCTTCGAGGCGGTTTCCCGGCAGGGCGGCAAGGTCTCTGAGGGTGACCGCGGCCTCCGGACGGTCCAGCTTCAGACGCGCGGCGCGTTCGATACCGGAGAAGGCTTTGACGCGCTTGCCAGACGCGAAGTCTCTGGTCGGCTTGTCCCGGTAGCTGCCGATCATGGATCAGAATAGCAGAAGATATGCGTTACGTAAAGCGTACAGAGGCAACCGACACTTGCTTTCTCGCCTCCCACCCTTCCGCAAAGAACGCGGAAGGATGGGGCACCCTCCTCATGTATGTGATTTAGATGTGCGATCGAACTGGGTTGCCGCCTGGGCCAGCCCGCCCGCCGGAAACAATGCGGGGACTGTCCCCGAATTTCTGTCCCGAATTTCCAGCATAGAATAGGGAGTGCCCAAACGGGCCTTGACATCATCGCTGGAACTGATGACTATAAGTAGCAAGGACAAGCCTCCGAAGGGAATTCATTAATGCATTCAGCAGCGCAACCACAATTTACCAAGCGATACCAGTTCGTGACCGAGGAAAAAGCTGGAGGCGCGACCTATACGCCCCATCTCCTTGCCGATTTTGTTGCGGATAAGATCGTCAGCTGCGCCCATCTTGAGGGAGTTGATTCCGTTCGGGTACTTGACCCCGCTGTAGGGAACGGTGAGTTGCTCTTGAGCCTCCTAGAGAAACTGCTTCCCCGGACAAATGCGCCCGTCCACGTTTTTGGTTTTGACACGCATGAGGCCGCGCTTTGCGAAGCCCGACGCAGGATTTCCGAGGCGGTTCCACATGTGAACCTTCATCTGGAGTGCAAAGACTTTCTTGAGTTTGTCCTTGAACAGGGGGCTGTGTTTGGAACTACGTTGCTGTTTGCGCCACCTAATGCCGAACGGTTTGACATTGTCATTGCCAATCCGCCTTATGTTCGCACGCAGATCATGGGAGCCGATCATGCCCAAGAATTGGCGACCACCTTCGGTCTTTCCGGAAGAGTTGATCTTTACCACGCTTTTCTAATCGGCATGGCACATGTTTTGCGACCTGGCGGCACCGCAGGCATCATTGTGTCGAACCGCTTCATGACAACAAAAGGTGGTGCGGGCCTTCGCGCCGCGCTGCGGGAGCGTTTTTTGCTACGACATATCTGGGATTTGGGAGATACGAAGATATTTGCTGCTGCTGTCCTCCCCGCCGTGATTCTTGCCGAGGGGCGGAACGGGCATGACTCGTGCCCCCCTGCCTTTACGTCGATCTACGAGACGACCGAACCAGCCACCATTGAGGCGCTTAACCCTGTTGCCGCCCTTGGGGTGGTTGGTTCCGTTGCTCTTGCTGACGGGCGGAGATTTCGT
This sequence comes from uncultured Acidobacteriota bacterium, assembly GCA_963696635.1. Classification (GTDB taxonomy): domain Bacteria; phylum Acidobacteriota; class Terriglobia; order Terriglobales; family Acidobacteriaceae; genus JABDBE01. The sequence goes on along the minus strand of CAVOKX010000006.1, from coordinate 1,443,348 downwards.
GTTCAACACGGCACGCTTGACGCCACGGGCCCGACAAGTGACGTGTGGCGCATTGCTACGGACAGTGGTGACGCATGGCTATTCACTGTCATGGCTCATGCCTGGGGTACGTTCCGTGACATTGGAAAAATCCGTGTAGGTGTAAAAACCTGTGCCGATAAGGTGTTCATCCGTAGCGATTGGAACGCCCTTCCCGATCACGAACGCCCAGAGCTTTTGCGTCCTGTTACAACGCATCACATTGCGGGACGATTCCGGTCCGTTCCCCACCGAGAACACCGGTCCATCCTCTATCCTCATGAGGTGGTACGAGGGCAGCGGCAAGCTGTGGACCTCGCCCATTACCCTAAAACCCATGCCTATCTGGAGAAACACCGTGCGATCCTTGAGGGCCGAACCTACGTTATCGAGGGTGGTCGCCGTTGGTACGAGCTTTGGGTGCCGCAAGACCCGGCAAGCTGGGCCGAGCCGAAACTTGTTTTCAAGGACATCTCGGAGCGGCCAACCTTTTGGCTGGATTTGGATGGAACCATTGTTAATGGCGATTGCTATTGGCTGACATCTGCCCGGCCCGACCAAGCCGATCTTCTATGGCTTGCAGCTGCGGTAGCAAACTCCACATTTGCCGAAGCCTTTTACGACCATCGTTTCAATAACAAGCTCTATGCCGGACGGCGAAGATTTATCACGCAGTATGTCGAACAGTTTCCTTTGCCCGATCCCAGGACACCGCTTGCACACAAGATCGTTGCCGAGGCCAAGGCCATCTATGACGTAGCCATTTCCGACCGCGAGGCCTTGGAACCTAAGGTTGATCGAATGGTGTGGGAAGCATTCGGACTACAGGTCGAAGAAGTCCGACGGTAGCGGAATTTGCAATTTCGCATTAAGCACCTTGCCCTGAAACTGTGGAAAGCGCCCAAAGAAGCCCTCGCCTGTTGTCAAGAACAGGTGCGTCAGTTCCACTTGTCCCTTTCCGACACGCGCATAGAACACCGCATAACGTACGTCGCAATGCCTGATCTGTTTCCCCTGGATCATCGGCACGTCGAGCGCCTCCGTGCTGATCGGCCTCACAAGGCCAAGATCAATAGTCGGTGAGGTTTGAAGCTTTACTTCCAAAAGCTGGTGGCGCACATCAGGGAACTGTCCGTCATCTTGACAGCTGGCATACCCAAGCGTCGTACACACAAGCCGATGCAACGCCGCGCCCCGGTTTCGCTCTTGATCGAAACCGGCATCAGCGAACTTTTGTCCGACAAGTCCCGAAAGACGATCGAACACCACCTTTATCGAGAGCAACTCGCCTGCTCGAGGATGCTTCACCGACGTTGCCACATGGCGAAGATCAACATTTGGCGTCACGAATGGCGCTAATAGAGCCGTGTCGATTGGCGTGATCAGTTCCACTGCCTTGTCTCCAGGAACGCAACGAGCCTGATACTTGCTGGTCAGAGTTCCCGTTGTATCGAGTAGTGCCAGGGCCTCGCCCGTCACGCTTCTGACGCGGGTTACCGCGTCATGATCCGATACTCGGATGAGCACATAGCGTCGCGTCGGAGACAGTTCCTCGTTCCACACCTGGAGATTGTTTGCCTTCTGCCTGTAGGTATCGAACAACTGGCCCGGGAATCTGGGCTGTGTTTTCTTGAATGACTTGGGCACCGGATAACCAAGTGCTTCACAAACTCTTGTCTTGACCACCTTTGAGCTTGTACGTAGCGGTAAACCTGCCAGCGACAATCCGCGCAACCCCGCATCAAGTAGTGCTTGCAGTTCCGGGGTGGGAATCCACAATATGGGATCGCCAACCTTGATCGGGTCGTAGATTGTCAGGCCACTCTTGCGAATAGCAGCAACAAATTTCTGCGGGTCAAGCGGAGGTCTATTTCTCGTCATCGCTTCTTGGTGTGAGCAGTTCGGGAACTGACACACGAAGAGCGCGGGCTAACACTTCGAGAGAACTGAGCGTCACGTTTCGTTCACCCCGTTCGACCGACCCGACATAAGTTCGGTGAAGCCCGCACCGCTCCGCCAATGCTTCCTGAGATAGCTGCATCCTGCCTCTGAGGCTGCGGAGATTTGCAGCCAGCACCGAGGTCAAGCGTCTACTCGCTTTGCGTACCGCTCTCGCAGCCATCGTGTTCAGAGACTCATTGATTAGCGTGTCACAGGCATGATTCAAGAGAAGATGTCTCTGAGTCTACAGCCTATGAGTAGCGCACCCCGGCGGAGACCTAGGGGAAACCTGGGGACAGACCCCGATTTCCCCCCGGAAGAGTAGCAAGCGGTCGCACACAAAGTCGCGCGAGTGTATCCGTCGTTGCGGCCAGCAAAGGCCTGCGGAGCTTTGCTCCGCCTGGAAGGGTCGGAGACCCGTCCCCACACGGGCAACGTCCTCACACCAACAACGTCCTCACACATGCAACGCCGTACAAGACGCTAGCTCTTCAAAAAGGGGTTGTGTTCGCGCTCTTGGCCTATGGTGGTGGTGGGGCCGTGGCCGGGGATTACGAGGGTTTCGTCGGGGAGGGTGAGGAGTTGGTGGTGGAGGGAATGGATGATTTTTTCGAAGGAGCCGCCGGGCAGGTCGGTGCGGCCGATGCTTCCGGCGAAGAGGGTGTCTCCGGCGATTAGCTTTTTCTCGGTGGGGAAATAGAGACAGATGCTGCCCTGGGTGTGTCCGGGGGTGAGGAGTACGTTGGCGGTTAGGGAGCCGGCCTTTACGGTATCGGCTGGGCCGAGGTTTTGATCGATGTTTACTTTGCCCGGGGATGGCATTCCGATCCATGCTGCTTGGGCGTCGAGCATCTTGAGCAAATCGTAGTCGTTCTGGTTGAGCAGGATGGGGGCGCCGGTGGCGGCGCGGAGTTTCATGGCTCCGCCAACGTGGTCGATGTGGGCGTGGGTGATGACGATTTGCTTTACCTGCAGGTTGTGCTGGCGGACGAGGGCTAGGATGGTTTGGATTTCATCGCCGGGATCGATGACCATGGCTTCGTGGGTAGTCTCGTCTCCGATGATGGAGCAGTTGCATTGCAGCGGGCCTACGGGGAGGATTTCGTGGATCATGGGGGCCTGTCGTTGGTCGGTGGTCGTTGGTCGTTGGCCCGGGGTTGTTGGCTAACGACCAACGACTACTGGCCAACGACTATTTTTGTGGTGGGGCTGGTTTTGCTGGTTGGGACTTGGCGGGGGCGGATTTGACTCCCTGGAGAACCGAGTTGGTGCCGCTGTGGCGGGAGGCGGCGACCGAGAGGGTGATCGAGGTCACCATAAAGATGATGGCCGACCAGGTGGTTGCTTTGGACAGAATGGTGGCGGCGCCGCGTGGGCCGAAGGCGGTCTGGCTGCCCATGCCTCCGAAGGCCGCGGCGATGTCGCCGCTCTGGCCGCTCTGGAGGAGCACAACAATGATGAGAAACAAAGAAACTGCGATGTGAATGATGGTAATCAATATGACCATGAGCTTAACAATTCCTCGAGTGAGACTTTGGGTGTCTCGTCCTTGTAGGGGTTTTGCTTCCGGGAACTAATGATCCACGGGAAAAGTTATTGTACGATGCGCCTGCGGTAGAACACAAACCGTGGTGAGGATTAGTGCGCCGGTTTTACAAAGTGGGGTGGGTACTAGATGCCCAATGATTTGCCTTTATAGACTGGGAGGCGTTTGCAGGTGTCCGTGATGCGCTGGGTTTGCTTGGGGGTCAGGTTGAGGAATTCGAAGCCGTAGATTTTGCCAATGTTGTGCCGGACGCAGGCTTGCACTTTGCCATCCGCAATGGGGGCCAGTTCGACGGTATCATTTAGCTTCAGGGGGTGGGCGGAGATGGCGGAAATGCCGCTGACGCTGATTTCGATGCTAATCCCTGGGGTGACGACGCCATCGGACGCGCTGATGGTGAGGGGGACGCTGTACCGGTATCGGGGATGGCGTCTGCGGTCAGCGGCTTGGGCCACTTTCTGCGCATCGAATTCGGTCTGCATGGAACGGCGCTTCCTCTTTGATGGTTCATCGGCGGGAGGTGGATTTTCTTTAGGGAGGCACGGTTGGAGTGAGCAGTTGGTCGTTGGCCGTTGGGCTTAGCTTTGGCCCAAGACCAAAGACGAACCCCAACGACTGGCGCAAAAAGTGATACGGTGACTTGCAGCCGGGGTCAGGTTTTTGCATCTTCCCACGGTTGCTCACATCTGATTTAGAACGCTCGTCTGTAGTTGGAGGGCGTTGACCTCACATGAATTTCATCGTCCAAGGCTGTCAGGAGAACTGCCCGTGAAGTCGGAGTGTTTGCCTTTCAGCCTGATTCCGCATACCACGAGGCTTTTCGCCGACTTCCTTTCCGGGTCTTCCGAAGTTCAACAGTTTTATCCGCGGTCCGCTTATTTCAACCAATGGTTTAAGGATGAGGCGTCGAAGGTGGAGTATGACGCTGAACGGCGGCGGCTTGTTTCTGTTATCCTCGAGCGTCAAAATCGGGAGTGGGGCGCGTCCGAAAAAGCTCTGGAGAACATTGCTCGACTGCGGGCGGGCGCAGCGGCGGTGGTTACCGGACAACAAGTGGGATTGTTTGGTGGTCCATTGTTTGCGATTTTCAAAGCGCTCACGGCGGTGAAACTAGCGAATCAGGCGACTCGGGCTGGGGTCGACTGCGTGCCTGTGTTCTGGTTGGCGACGGAGGATCATGACCTGGCGGAAGTCAACCAAGTCTCAATTCCCGGAGCCGATGGATCTGTTGAGAAGCTGACGGTGCCGACTGAGGGAGTGTTGGCCGCGCCGGTAGGGAGGGTACGGTTCAACGCAGAGATTCAGGCTGCGGTGGAAGCTGCAGCGGCGTGGTTAGGTCCTTCGGCAATTTCCGATTTTCTTCGGGAAGCCTACCGGCCGGGGGAGAGCTTCGGCAGTGCCTTTGCCCGCTTGTTCGCGAAGCTATTTGCGGATTGGGGTGTGATCCTGCTGGATGCGGCTGATGCTGAATTGCACCAGATTGCGAAACCCGTGTACCGGGCTGCGATTGAACGAGCCGCCGAACTGGATGAGGCGCTGTTGGCTCGGGGCAAGGCGCTGGAAGCGGCGGGTTACCATCAGCAGGTCAAGGTCACACCGTCGTCGACGCTGGTGTTCGTGCTGCGAAACGGGGCCCGGGTGCCGGTGCATCGTCGAGTTAACGGGCGGGGAAGCGCTGAGTTTCTGATCGAAGAGGAAAAGGTTTCGCAGGAGGAGTTGCTGAGTCGGCTGGGATCGTCGCCGGAGAATTTCAGCGCCAATGTTTTGCTGCGGCCGGTGATTCAGGATTACTTGCTGCCGACGCTTTGCTATACGGGCGGATCGGCGGAAGTTGCTTACTTCGCGCAAGTCGGTGTGGTTTACGAGGGGTTGTTGGGGAGAGTTACCCCCATTGTGCCGCGTTTGTCGGCGACCATTGTGGAGGCGAAGCCGAAGGGATTGCTCGAACGTTACGGGTTGCGCTTGCAGGATCTTTTCCAGGGGCCGGAAAGTTTGCGCGAGCTTATGGCTTCGCGGACTTTGCCGAAGGAGTTGCAATCGGCATTTGATCAGGCCGAAGTTTCGCTGGAAAAGTCGTTGGCTGCGATTCGCGAGGGGCTGGCGCGGCTGGATACGACTTTGGTGGATTCGGCCACTAATGCAGCGTCGAAGATGCAGCATCAGCTTGCGCAACTGCGTGCTCGGGCTGCCCGAGCGGAGCTTCGCCAGACGGAAGTTCTGGGCCGGCACGCCGATTTGCTGTGCAATGCGCTGTATCCGAACAAGACTTTGCAGGAACGCGAGGTCGCGGGGATTTATTTTGTGGGGCGGTATGGGGCGGAATTTCTGCGGGATGTGTATGACACCATCCACCCTGACTGCGTCGATCATCAGGTGATTTCGTTGTAAGGTCGCACGGGCGTGGATGCCCGCGCCTACATTTTGTTCTCTAACTCCTCTAGCGATTCAACCCGGGGCAGGGCTGATTCACGATAGGCTCCGGAAACGTCGAACAGGATGGCTTGCATTCCGGCGCGGGTTGCGCCCGCATAGTCGACGGAGAATACATCGCCTACGTACAAGCTTTGCTCTGGGCTGACGTTCATGCTGTGCAGGGCAGTTTGGAAAATAGCTGGATGCGGCTTCTCGTATCCGACCAAGCCTGAATCAACGATCTGCCGGAAACAATCGGCGATTCCGCAGCGGTTAAGCACGTCGGCAATCTTGCCGTCGGCGTTGGAGATTACTGCCAGCGGGTACCGCCGTCCCAGGCGCAGGAGGGTCTCGCGGGTGCCGGGACGGATGTCGCACCAGTTGGCGGAAATGCGGGTGGCGTTTACCAGGGCATCGCGCAACGCGACGTCATGGACACCAAGTTTCGGGAGTAGGTGGGAATAGAAAAGATACCAGAAGCTGTGATCGGCTTTGCCATCGTGCTGCAGGATGTCGTCGAATTCTTTTTTGGTTTTGCGTTCGATGGCATGCCATTGCTCGAGGGTTGGGGTTAGCTTTCGCTGATGGAGGGGAGCCAGGATATGCTGCCGGTCGGGGAAGAGGAGGGTGTTACCGACGTTGAAGAAAATTGCTTTCAGTGGCATGAGTTCCATCTTCACATGGGGCGGGACGGATGGCTATTTGAAAGATGATGCGTGCCGGGGAGACACAGCTTGAGCTGCGTTACGAACAGAAAAAGCAGCGGCTAAGCCGGTTCTTGTTAATACGACTCCTGCCGAGCTTACGTGTGGGGCATCCGCCAACGAGATGTGTTTTCGAAGTTTCGGTTCTCATCGAAAACGTTGAGCGGGCTGTTGACGGAGTTAGCCTACTCGGTTTCCTGGTCGCGTTTTTTGCTGTAGCGGAATGCGAGGCCGGCGCCGATGGCCATGAATCCTACGGGGGGTAGGAGGAGGACTAATACTCCATGGCTGATGGCGCGCTGGCCCTCTTTGGTGGTGCTGGCGGCGGTGCTGTAGCACATGGCGCAGCCCTGACCGAATGAAGGGGCGGCCCACAACGTAACCAGTATGGCGAGTGTGGCGAGTCGAAGCTTCATCGGACCCCCAGGTGCACGATGCGAAAAGCGTCGGGGAAGAAAATGCACATCAGGCACAGACATGCTACCACGGCGGTCATCATTACCCACTTCATGGCGGCGATCTCGTATTTCAAGTGCATGAAGTAGCCGATGATCAGGGCGGACTTGATGATGGATAGGATCATTAGGGCTTCCAGCATTCGCAGCGGCTGAAAGACCTGTCGGTAGGCGAGAACTACCTCGACTGCGGTGAGCAGCAGGAGTACTCCCCAGACCCAGAAGTATTGGCCCTTGCCTTCATCGTGTGTTGCGGCGGTGGTGTGCATTCGTTTCTCCGTTCGACTCTAAGCTTTCTAATAATGCTCGCGAGATCCCTTCGAGGCTGGTAGCTCCTCACGATAACGTCGCATTCTTTTCAACAGCGTATTCATGAATGTCTCTCAGCGCAGGCCTCGTCCCTCAGGGGCTAAAGCCCGCATTTTCCCAGGCCCTAAGCGGCACGGCTGAAGCCGTGCCCTTCCCAAAACCCGATTCACGAAACACGTTCTAGGTCACTCGTGTGGACATCAAATACACGAGCGGGAAAATGAACATCCAGACCAAGTCCACGAAGTGCCAGTACAGTCCTGCGATTTCTACGTCGTGGGCATCGTAGACTTTTGGTTTCAGAATCAGGATCACGGTAGCGACGACAAAACCTGCCAGGAGCGCGTGGACTCCGTAGTGGAAGACGCTGCTGGAAGGAATCAGCCACCAGGCGACAGCCCAGATTGCAAGCAGGATGGGCAGAAATGTTTTGCGCAGGGAAACTACGCCCAGATAGATCACGCCGATGGTGACGTGCAGCATGTGCATTCCGGTCAGGGTGAAGAATGTGCCGCCGAACTGGGGTACATTGGCGGACCAGGGATTCTTGAATGGGGTCATGCCTTCGCCGATGAGCTTGGTCCACTCCATGCCGTGAAGGACGATGAAGGCTGTGCCGAAGAGCATGGTGAAGAGAATCCAGTTACGGGTCCAGCTGCGATCGCCGCGGCGGGCAGCGAGGACGGCCAGCACCATGGTCAGCGAACTGGAGAGCAGGCAGCCGGTCATGATGGTGGCGTTGGTGATGCTTTCCTTGCCGAAGGGCGTGGGCCAGTCAGGATTGGAAATGCGGCCGTAGCTGTAGGCGAACAGGAGCGCTCCGAAGGTCAGGGTATCGGAGAGCAGGAACAGCCACATTCCGATTTTCTTCGAGTAGGTGCCGAACAGGGAGGGCTCGTAAACATCGGCCATCCCGTGCTGCACGGCGACTTCAGACATGTTTTCGGTCTCCTTAAATATTAAATATTTATGTGGCTAGAGAGTGTTTCAACCAACGTCTTTCAGCTCGGGGGGCTCGTCCCTCAGGGGATAAAGCCCACGTTTTCCCGGGTCCCAACGGCACGGCTGAAGCCGTGCCCTTCCCAAAACTGCAGCGCCTGAAGGCGCGACTCATCGTGCAGCGGTTACGGCATCGCTGAAGCGATGCCCTGATACGAATCGAGCATTTTTCAGCAAACCGTACAGCCGCGCTCCCTTCAAAACAAAACGGAGGTCCGCTTTTTTGCAACCGCTAGAAGCAGCGTGCCTTTCAAAAACGCTTTGCCGTCCGCCTCTTCATGAGCCCACTACCGGACAAACCATACCAGGCCGAATATGTAGAGCCACAACAAGAACATGAAATGCCAGTACCAGGCGGTAACATCGACCACGATGCGCCGGGCTTCTACGGGCTTATGCAGTAGCGAAACTGCGACCGCGTAGAGCAGAACCAAAATGCCTCCGGTGAGGTGGACGGCGTGAGTTGCGGTCAGCAGATAGACGAACGAACTGCTGGCGCTGGTGGCGAGATAAAAACCGCGATCTGCGAGCTCGCGCCAAGCCATCCACTGGCCAGTCAGAAATCCGCCGCCGAGCACCACCGTGACACCCAGCCAGGGAAAGCTTTTGTCTTCTCCGAGAGAAACTCCGGGGATGGAACGAATGGGCGCGAGGGCCGCTTGGCGCGTAATCTGGCGACGAGCCAATTCCGCGGTGATGCTGCTTACCAGCAACAGGGCGGTGTTCATGAGCAGCAGCGCGATCGGGAGGTCGACCGGAATCCAATCACGAACGTACTTGTTGGTGCGTTCGTCGAGCGTGGGCAGCCCCCGGCGAACGACGTAGGCGCTGGTGAGAGAAACGAAGATCATGGTGACGGAAGTCAGGCCAATCGCCAGGCCCAGACGGACCCGGCGCAAACGCTGGCCGTAATCGGGAGAACCATCGCCGGGTCCGTCGCCGCCGCCACCGTAGGCAGGCGGACGCGTGCCGCCGCCGCCTTGGCCTGTCTTCGGCACGTCAATCGAAACTGGAGAACTGAAAGTTGCCATGACTGATAGATGCGTTGATCGTGCAGTACGGCACGGCTGCCCGAATTTTTCTAGTGCGATGCTACCGTGGCCGGATCGGTTTGCATTACATAGTCGCGTGGCGCGCCGGGCACGCTGTACTCATAGGGGCCGTGATTCACCACCGGCGTATGGCCGCCAAAGTTGTCATGCGGAGGCGGCGTAGCAGTGGTCCACTCAAGGGTTGTTGCCTCCCACGGATTGTCGCTTGCCTTCGGACCTTTAAACATGCTCCAGAACAGATTAATTACGAAGATGAACTGAGCCGAAACGGTCACGATTGCGGCGTAGGTGATGAAAGTGTTGAGCGGGATCAAGTGATGCAGGTAGGCGACTTCCGTGAACTGGGAGTAGCGCCGCGGCTGGCCGGCCATGCCCAGATAGTGCATGGGCATGAAGATGGAATAGGTTCCGATTAAGGTGATGAAGAAGTGGATTCTGCCCCAAGTCTCGTTCATCATGCGGCCAAACATTTTGGGAACCCAGTAGTAGGTTCCGGCGAACATGCCGAAGATGGCGGCGACGCCCATGATCAGATGGAAGTGACCGACGACGAAAGCGGTATCGTGCAAGGGAATATCGAGTACCGGCTGCGCCAGGAATGGACCGCTCAATCCGCCGGAGACGAAGAGGGAAACGAAGCCAATGGCAAAAAGCATTGGCGTCTGGAAGCGGACGCGACCGCCGTGTATGGTTCCCAGCCAGTTGAAAGTTTTAATGGCGGAAGGAACGCCGATGGCCATGGTCATGAGCGAGAAGGCGAATGCCGTGTAGGGGCTCATGCCGCTCATAAACATATGGTGGCCCCAGACCATGAACCCCAAAAAGCCGATGGCCATGATGGCGTATACCATGGCTTTGTAGCCGAAGATAGGCTTGCGCGAGAAAGTGGAAAGCAGCTGCGAAGCTACGCCCATGCCGGGCAGGATGGCGATGTAGACCTCGGGGTGTCCGAAGAACCAGAACAGATGTTGCCATAGCAGCGGCGACCCGCCTTTGTGGCCCATAACCTGGCCGTTCACCACAACCAGCGGAACGTAGAAGCTGGTGCCTAGATTGCGATCGAGGAGGAGCAGAATTCCGGCGGAGAGCAGCACGCCGAAAGCCAGAAGGCCAAGGATCGCCGTGATGAACCACGCCCAAACTGTCAGGGGCATGCGCATCATAGTCATGCCCTTGGCGCGCAGGTCGAGGGTGGTGGTTATGAAGTTCAGAGCACCCATCAGCGAGGCGATGCAGAAAATCGCGATGCTGGTGATCCACAAATCGGCGCCTAGTTGTTCACCGGGGCCGGAGTTGGTGAGGGCGCTGAGTGGGGCGTAGCCGGTCCAGCCGTGCAGCGGGGGTCCGCCGGTAACGAAGAAGGCGGCGAGGATGGTAACGAAAGCGACAAATGTTGTCCAGAACGAGAGCATGTTCAGGACGGGAAAGGCCATATCTGGCGCGCCGATCTGGATGGGGAGAAAATAATTTCCGAACCCACCCTGTGGCGCCGTGGTCAGCACAAAGAACACCATGATGGTGCCGTGCATGGTGAGCAGGCTGAGATAAGTTTCGGGCTTGATCTCGCCGATCAGGGGCAGAACGGCGGTCGGCCAGATCATGTGAACCCGCATGAGGATTGACAGGAACATGCCGACAAACACTGCCACCAGCGCGAGAAAGTAGTACTGTAGCCCGATGACTTTGTGATCCAGGCTGAAAATATATTTGCGGATAAAGCCCTGAGGAGCGTGCGAGTGAATTGTCGCGCTAGTCGCCATTACTGTTTCTCCGCCTCCCGAGTCGCCAGCCATTTATCGAAATCTTCCTGACTCACCACGTGCAACATGCCGTGCATTTTGTAGTGCCCGAGTCCGCAAAGTTCCGCGCAGGCAATTTCATACTCGCCAACTTCAGTGGGTGTGAAATGCATACGGATTGCGAGGCCGGGAACGGCATCCTGCTTGAAGCGCATTTGCGGAACAAAGAAGCTGTGGATCACGTCCACCGCGCGCAAGGTGAGATCGACCTGGCGGTTCACGGGAAGATACATGGTGCCAGTTACGACGTCATCTTTTGCTGCGGGGTCGGCGGTGTCGAGCCCGAGGGCCGCTTCATTTCCGGCGGAGGGATCCATAAGTTTGGGATCGGTACGGCCAAATTTTCCATCGGGGCCGGGATAGCGGAAATACCAGGCAAACTGCATGCCGGTGACCTCGACTGGAACCGAACCGGTTTCGGCAGGCGCAAAGCGCTCGGACGCCCAGATCGGACTGCCCATGAGGTTCAGGCCGATAAAGAGGACGGCAGTCAAGACGGTCCAAACCGCTTCCATCGTAGTATTGCCGTGAGAATAAGTGACCTTGGTGGCGCTTCCGCGATCGCGATACTGCCATACGAAGAGACCAAGGGCGCCTTGGGCAGCCACGAAAACGATTCCCATGAGCAGATAGGTCAACGCGAACTGATGGTCGATCCAAGGCGTGGACGTTGATGCGCCATGGGGTAGCCACCAGGTTTTTGCAGCGAAGAAGTAAGTGCTCACAAAAGTGATCAGCCAGATAATCGCGAGCAGAGCGAGGCCCATCTACGAGACCTCCAGAGGTCGTGGTTTGTGCATGGTCATAATGTTCAAAAAACCCCGAGGCGGCGGTTGGACCCGCAGTTTATCACAGGCATGTGTGATGCGCACAAGGCCTTGTGGAAGGAATCGATTCGGGAACGTAGCAAAGACAACGGGAGTGCAGCAGACCGAATTCTTTCGAAAAAATGCGGAAATCTGTGACCACAGAGGACACGAAGGTACACAAAGGATTTTCTTAAAGAAGCCGCGCGCTAAGCTTGTCGACGCGTGTCCTTCGTGGTTTAATGCTTTGGAAGCTATGCGAAAGAAATCATCTGGACACGGCCACGGTACGCCTTACCTCCGACTGCAGAAGAACTATTGCTTCGCCTGCGGCAAGAATAATGCTGAAGGCATGCGCCTTAAATTCAGCTATGACGAAGAGCGCGATTGCTTTGTGTGCCGCTTCCGGCTGAGCAAACGCTACACGGGGCCGCCGGGCCACGCGCACGGAGGCATTATTGCTACGATCCTGGACGAGGCGATGGGCAAGGTGAACAAGTTGCGTCACGTAGTCGCTCTGACCTCGCAGATCACGGTGGACTACTTGCGGCCGGTGCCGCTGAATAAACCGCTGCGTGTGGAATCCCGCGAGGTGCGAGTGCGTGGGCGGCAGCATACGAACATGGCTGAAATACTCAATCCCAAGGGCGAGGTGCTGGCGCGGGGACGCGGGCTGTTCATCGCCATCGATCCGCAGAAAATGTTCGCCAAGTTCGTCGATCGATAGTTAATGGAGGACGGGGAGGACGGGGGTCTCGCCTGTCCGCATACTCAAACTGGGCACGCCTCCAGGGCTCTTGCCAGTTGCTCGACGCCTCGCCGAATTTCCCGCGCGTCGACCGCCGCAAATCCGAGCACGATGCCATCGCGCCTCGCACGGCCGTAGGCATAGCGGCTGAGCGGAACCACCTCGACATCGTACTTGGCGGCAGCCTGGGCCGCCTGCTCGGCGAGAATTCCGCCTTGCAACCAGGCCACTGTCCGCAAACCGGCTTCAACCTCGGGGATTTCCAGCAACGCGGTTAGCCGTTCGCGAGCGGACTCTAGTAACACCGATAATCGTTCCGCGTAAAGCTCGCGCATCCGCCGGACGTGCCGCGCAAAGTGACCTTCACGGATGAAATCGCAGAGAATGGCCTGATCGATCAACGGGGGGTGATGGGTGCTGACGGATTCAGCGGCAGCGAAAATTTCAACCATGTCAGAAGGAACCACGAGGTAGGCAAGGCGAAGAGCAGGGAAGAGCACATCGGTGAAACTGCCGGCGAAGATGACCACTGCGGCCCGATCCAGACCCTGCAATGCGGGGATCGGCCGTCCGGCGTAGCGGTATTCGCTGTCGTAATCGTCCTCAAAAATAATGGTTCGCGACCGCCGCGCCCATTCAAGCAGAGAAAGCCGCCGGCTCAGGCTCATGGTTACGCCGAGAGGGAACTGATGTGCCGGGGTTACATAAATCAATCGAGGACGCTGCTGCGGCCAGCGTTGCCGTCCTGCCTCAAGATTCAAGCCTTCGGAATCGACGGGCACGGGACAGATTTTCGCGCCTACAGCGCGGAAGACGACAGCCGCGCCGGGATATCCCGGCTCTTCCATCCATACAGGATCATGCGGGTCGAGCAGCAAGTGGGCAGTGCGATCCAGCGCTTGCTGCACGCCGGAGATGATCAGTACCTGATCCGGTGTACACTTTACGCCGCGCGAGGTGTTCAGATATTCAGCCACGGCTTGGCGAAGCGGGCGATAGCCGAGAGCCTCGCCGCCGGCCAGCAATTGCGCTGACACGCGGCGCAAACGGCGCGCGGCGACTTGCGCCCAAAGGCTGGTGGGAAAAACATCGAGTGCAGGTTGATTGGCACGAAATGCGCGCGCGGGACGCAACTCGGGCCGGGGTAACGGCCGCAACCGCCTTGCATAGGCGGAAAGCGGAATGCCGCGCCTCGGGGTCTTGGCCACTGATTTTGCACGCGGCGCCAGCAACAGTTCGTCCGGAAGAGTTTTGCTGACGTAGGTTCCCGAGCCCACTTTGCCCTCCACGTAACCTTCGGAGCGCAACTGTTCGAAGGCGGTGACGATAGTGGGACGGGAGATTCCGTATTGCGCAGCCAGATCGCGCGTGGCCGGCAGGCGCGCGCCGGGGTGCAAACGTCCGGCGAGGATGGTCGAGCGCAGTTCTTCGTAGAGCCAGCGATACAAGGGCATTCGCGGCTTGGGCCCTCGTAAGTTCAGCGGTAGCGTGCTCGATTTCTTAGCCATGGTTTGTGAAGCCTGTCATTCCTAGCGAAGAGAGGAATCTGTAGTTCGCATGTGCGGGGGGAAATGCAGATCCCTCGCTTTGCTCGGGACGGCAAGTTTCACAAAGTGGTATGGAAATAATATATGAAAATGGATATTCAAGGCTAGCCAATAATTTTGTATTATAGAGGCGGTTTTACTTGAAAAGAGGACTTATGTCGAACAACAACGGAAGAACTACTAGCCTGCGCTTAAAGACAGGCCTGGCGGAAATGTTAAAGGGGGGCGTCATCATGGACGTCACCAACGCCGAGCAAGCCGTGATTGCCGAGAAAGCCGGCGCCGTCGCGGTAATGGCGCTTGAGCGGGTGCCCGCGCAAATCCGGGCGGAGGGCGGCGTAGCGCGCATGGCTTCGCCCAAGAAGATTCGCGAGATCATGGCTGCGGTCTCGATCCCAGTGATGGCTAAGTGCCGCATCGGCCATTTTGCGGAGGCCCAAATTCTGCAGGAGTTGGGCGTTGACTATATCGATGAGTCCGAAGTGCTGACTCCCGCGGATGAAGCGCACCACGTCGATAAACACGCCTTCACCGTTCCCTTCGTATGCGGCGCCCGCAACCTGGGCGAGGCTTTGCGGCGCATCGCCGAGGGTGCGGCCATGATTCGTACCAAGGGCGAGGCTGGCACTGGCGACGTCGTCCATGCCGTGAAACACATGCGGCAGATTGTGCAGGAGATCAAGATACTTGACCGTGCTCGGCGAAGAAGAGCTTTATGCCAAGGCCAAAGAGCATCAGGCGCCTTATGAATTGGTGAGAATGGTTGCCAAAGAAGGGAAGTTGCCGGTACCGAATTTCTCCGCCGGCGGCATTGCTACGCCTGCGGATGCATCGCTGGTCATGCAACTTGGTGCTGAATCCGTGTTCGTGGGTTCGGGCATCTTCATGCAAGATTCGACTACGTTTACAAATCCGGAGGAGGCAGAGAAGCGGGCGAAGGCAATTGTGCAGGCAGCGACCCATTACAAGGACCCTAAAGTGTTACTTGAAGTCAGCGAAGATCTGGCAGGAGCGATGAAAGGCCTGGCCGTCGCCGCGCTCGACGAAGCCCACATGCTGCAGACTAGGGGCTGGTAGGCGGCCTGGTCAGATGCTTCGGACAAACTCCGACATTCGATCTTGTAAGTAGTCGGCGGGATTCTGCCCCGACATCCTCATCCGCACCATTCGACGAAGGTCACTATCTGAAAGGATCAAAACGCCGCGAGCCTGGTTGAAATTTCGAAACAGGGCGCGGTTAAAGGCGCGTATGCTGAGTGACGGCTCTGAGCGGCAAACGATGAAACCCCAGAGTCCGAGGGCAGGTTTCAAATAGCAGTACAGTTGGCGCAAATCGTCCCGCTCCAGATCGTCCTTATTCTTGGCGTCTACCACGATCTCGGAAGCGGAGTATTTCGTCTTCAAATCTCCCCAAAAGCCCGAACGCGCACAGTTTGCAAAGATCAGATCCCGGATTTCGAGCCCTTCATCTTCTGGTTCCGTACGGCTCTGCGGCTTACCCTCCCCCAGTTCCCCGATGAAAAGAAAGTTGAAAACCACTCTGACCATATGCTCAAACCCTCGAAAGTGTTCCACCCCGGGTGGAATAATCTCTCTAAGGTGTTCTACCTCAACCTGGATAGCCTTGCCCCAACCGGCGGCGGTCGACGTCAGCAAGGCTGTGACGTTCCTGGATGGCCTTTTCCATAGTCCATTGCTCTGGATGCTGTCCAGCCTTAATTATGTGCAGGGTACGTCGCAGCCAGCCGCCCATCACAAACTCCGGCTTTGTGTTACCCACTTCGGTCATAAAGCCGGGGTCGCAGTCCCAGTCAGGATCCACAGCAGTGATCCGCGCCAGGAATTGTTCCCATTGGCACGGGTCTCGGATTTCGCGCGAGTCGTCTCGCTCTCCGTCATACGTGACAAGAAGTGCTGCGACCAAGCCAGGAACCACGAAGACCTCCTGCCTATAAAACCAGGTGGGGAACAGCGCGTAGTGGAGCATCTTGCTGACTTGGTCGGAGTACTGTTCCATGAAGTGAGCCATAAAGCCTAGCAGGAATTTTACACGAATTACGTCCAGGTGGCGCGGGTGGCCCACCCTTGTCGCGTGTGCGACAGGGTGGGGCCATAGACCTCGCGGACGCCGCCGCCATTCGTGCTGTGCAAAGCAACCGCTTGCCTCCCGGAGTAAAATAACGACATGGCTCGTGAAGTGTCCGAAATCCTAAGGAAAGCGTTAGCTCTGCCTCCCGACGAACGTGCCGCTCTGGCGGGATCGCTTCTCGAAAGCCTCGACGAACACCCACCCGATCCAGGGGTCGAGGCAGCTTGGTCCGAAGAGATCAAGCGCCGCATCGAAGAAATTGATTCCGGCAAAGTCCAGCTGATTCCTTATGAGGAAGTCCGGCGCCGCCTGATGGCCCGGCTGTCCGATGCCGGTAAGTAAGCCATACCACTTTCATCCTGAAGCTTGGCAGGAGCTAGAGTCTGCGGACAATTGGTACCGCCAGCGAAACCCCGAAGCAAGCATCAGATTCCTGGCTGCGGTTTACGAAGCACTCGAAGACATAGCCCGCTGGCCCCAAACTTGGCCCGGCCACCTGCACGGTACCCGAAAATTCGTTCTTCCTCGATTTCCCTACGCTGTTATCTATCGAGAGAAAGAGTCGACGGTTCAGATCCTAGCCGTCGCTCACGGGCACCGCAGACCGGGATATTGGAACGATCGCCTTTGAAACGCGGGGATAATCTCCTCAAGTAACTCGACGCTGACGCTTGCCTCTTCAATGAAATGCATCCTGCCGCCGTCCGCCACAATCTATTCAACGGTGCCGGCCAATGCGATGCACGCTTGGAGGCAGCCACACACATGAAAATCGGCGTCCTAGCTCTACAGGGTGATTTTGATGCGCACCGGAAACGGCTTGAAGAACTGGGGGCTGATGTTGTGCTGGTTAAGAAGCCTGAGCAACTGGACGAGATCGATGGCCTCGTCATTCCAGGCGGGGAGTCGGGGACTTTTCTCAAGCTGTTGGGCGAGGCGGGATTCGAAAAGCTGAAGCAGTTTGTTCGGATGAAGCCAACATTCGGTACTTGCGCAGGCGCGATCCTACTGGCGAATGAAGTGGAGAATCCGAAGCAGTCTGGACTGGGAGCGCTCGATATTCGCGTTCGCAGGAATGCTTATGGCCGGCAGATTGACAGCTCGATTCGCGAAGGCCGGTTGGGCAGTGAGCCGCTGGAGATGGTTTTCATCCGCGCCCCCAAGATAGAGCGCGTTGGGGCTGGCGTGGAAGTGATTGCGACTGAGGGCGGCGAGCCGGTGGCGGTCCGGCAGGGAAGTGTGATGGCGGCAACGTTCCATCCTGAGCTCAGCGACGACACGCGAGTGCATCAATCCTTTCTCGACCTGGTCCGCAACCGAAGTTAACCCCCTATGTGGTGCGGGCATTCTGCCCGAGTGGCGGCAGCCTTTACTTCGCGCCAGCTGCCGAGCTTGCTCGTCTGTTCCCACATAATCCAAAAAAAGTTCTTGACATCATATTTATGTAACCGTATAGTTACGCATTATGCGGAACCGTTCGGTTACATATTCGGCCGAGGATACTTTTAGCGCCCTGGCCGATCCGACTCGACGGGCGGTGCTGGAGTTGTTGCGGCATGGAAGCCGGCCGGCGGGACAGATTGCTCAGGCTTTTCCCGTCTCCCGTCCTGCGATTTCGAAACATTTGCGTCTGCTGCGGCGGGCGCATCTGGTTCAGGAAAGACGCCAAGGCCGTCACCGCCTCTACCAGCTCAATCCGGAACCGTTGAAGGCTGTGGATTCGTGGCTCGAACAGTATCGCGTGTTCTGGCAGACGAACCTGGCCAACTTGAAGACTTTTGTAGAAGCCGAGTGGGCCAAGGAAAATGCCCACCATTCGTCAAAACATAAATAACCCTTCAGGAGGATGAGGATGAAAACATTACGCATTGCAGGCTGCATACTCGTAGCGCTATTCACGACTTTGGCGTTCGCTCAGTCCGACGCGCAAAAGTCATTCGACCAACTGAAATCGCTCACCGGTTCATGGGAAGGGAAGAACTCGCAGGGCGAGCCGGTGCAAGTCTCTTTCCGCGTCACCTCTGGCGGATCCGCTTTGATGAGCGAAATCATGGGCCATGGCGAGGACATGATCTCCATGATTCACCTCGACGGCGCCAATCGGCTACTGCTGACCCATTACTGCGCGGTTGGAAACCAGCCACGCATGCTCGCCGGCGCTTCGCCTGACGGCAAGAGCATCCGGTTTAACTTCGTTGACGCTACCAATCTCGACAACCCCCAATCCGGCCACATGGATCACGTCGTGATCGCGATGGTCGATCCCAACCACCATACCGAGGAATGGACCTTCACTGACCATGGCAAGGAGATGAAGGAAGTCTTCGATTTGGCCCGCAAGTAAGACTCGCGGTTCGCTGGCAAGTCACGCCGGCGAACCGCATTCCAAGAACCCAGGTTCAAGCAAGGAGACGCCGATGGCCACAACACGAATCACGCCCGACCAGGACGCAGTTATCAGCGAGATCGAGATTGCGGCTCCGCCCGAGCGTGTGTTTCAAGCGCTTATTGATCGCAGTCAGGCGATGAAGTGGGGTTCGGGGGGCAACTTCGAGATGACCGTTTGGGAGATGGATGTACGGCCGGGAGGGAAGTGGCAATTCATCTCGCATGAGAAAGGCGTTAAGAACCCGGACGGCAGCTCCCGCGAATTCGAGCATCACGGGGAAGTGCTGGAAGTCGATCCGCCACGCGTACTGGCCTACACCTGGTTTGCGAACTGGCACGAAAATCTTTCGCAAAAAACGGTGGTGCGGTGGGAACTGACGCCCATTGCGGCGGGCACGCGACTTAAGGTCACGCACAGCGGTTTGGCGCAAATGCCGTCTACGCGCGCCGGATACAGCCAGGGCTGGCGGGGTTTGGTGGCAGCACTGAAGCAGCACTTGGAAAAATAATTGAGGAGGATGCACGATGCCTACAACATTCGTAACTCCGGATCAGGATGCGATTGTCAGCGAAATTCATATTGCGGCACCGGCGGAGCGAGTCTTCCAAGCTCTCATCGATCCGCAACAACTGATGCGCTGGTGGAATAGCGAAGAGTGCAAAACCGAATTCTTCGAGATGGATACCCGCCCCGGTGGCCGATGGCGCTTCGGAACCAGGAAGAGCACGTTAAACGTCAACGGAGTGAATCAGTTTTTTTGTGAAGGTGAGGTGCTGGAATTCGACCCGCCTCGTCGGCTGGCCTATACGTGGATCGCGAATTGGCACGATGACAAAGACCGGAAAACGATTGTGCGTTGGGAATTCATGCCGACCAAGGACGGAACCCACGTGAAGGTTACGCACAGCGGTCTGGCCCAGGAAGCGGTCGCACGCAAGGATTACAGCAGCGGCTGGCCCGGAGTTGTGGAGAAGCTCAAGAAATTTGTTGAGAAATAAACAGGAGATCTCATGGCTACGAGTGCAATCAGTCCCGATCAGGACGCGGTGGTCGCAGAAATCTTTATTGCCGCGCCGCCGGAACGAGTTTTCCAGGCCATCACCGACCCCAACCAGATGCCGCAATGGTGGGGACAGCAAGGTATGTATCGCATTACCGAGTGGAAAGCTGATCTTCGCCCGGGTGGGAAGTGGTCGAGCGTCGGAGTGGGCGCGGACGGTTCGTCGTTTCGAGTCGACGGCGAATATTTGGAAGTCGATCCGCCGCGCCTGCTGGTCCATACGTGGATCGCGAGCTATCGCGACGGGCTGAAGACCGTCGTGCGTTGGGAACTGGAGCCCCGCAACGTTCATGGATTACTGCATCGTGGACCGCAAAGGGTTGGGACGGGGACGATGGTGAGGGTTCGCCAGGAAGGATTTGCCAATGATCCCAAGGCCGCGGCGGATCACGCGCAGGGATGGACGCGCGTGCTTGGTTGGATGCAGGGGTTCGTCGAGAAGGGAGAGACTGTGGAGACTCGCAGTTAACTTGGGCGATAGGGATCCCGGGTCTCGAAAAACCGCGAGACCTGGGGCACCCCGCAGGTCAAAGCCCCCACTCTAACGTCGAAAAGCGCGACGTTAGGATGGGCCACCCTTGCGTATCAGTGCGCTTTACCGGATTCATCTGGCACGCGGGTTTGATCGGTAATCCAGTTTACTTCCCAGGTTTTGCCGCCATCGTCCGAGAATGACTGTTCGAAGTGGGGCGAGTTTGTGGTCATGTTCGTCCAGACAAATCGAATAAGGATGGTTTTGCCATTAATCGTATCCTGGGCGAAAAACTCACCGCGCCCATCCTTGAATTCGCCGACCTGGGGCGGGTCCAAGATCCCAATTTTGCGATTGGCCCAGTAGAGCCTCCACTGATGGGATTGAGGATTGTATACGCGCAGGGTCAGGCCCTCGATGTGGCCGGTTGGGCCATCGACCTCGATGGTGTCGAGTTGGGCGCCCCCATCCCAAACCTTGAAGCACGCTCCGGTGCCCTCAAATTCGACCCAGGTATTCGATCCAGTCAGAGGATTCTGACGGCGCTTCAGGTGATATTTCCATTTGCCAAGGAGGGGGTCAAAATCGTGTTGGCCATCTCGTGCTTCTGGTTGAGCTTTCGCGGCGTCTGAATTCTGCTGCGCGAGCCCCTGAATCGGCTGGAAGACGACAACCAGGCTGCACAGCATGAGATAAGCCCGAATGTGTTTGATGTTCATCGCGGTCTCCTCTAGTTTGTTTATTCTGCTTGAGTGGTCTCCTGATCCGGATGAGGATCAGCCCGGAGGCAAACATAGTCGAAGCAGCGAGCGGATGTGTTACTCGAGAGTAAAAACAAGTAAACAGTTGTGAACTTGTTGCTGCTTTGGGGGCGGCTGCGAAAATCAACATCCAGGTCAAGAGCGGCGGACAGGAGTGTCCGCCCTACACGACCGGGTTTTGGGGCCTGCGTTATACTGGCTTTACGTATGGCGGGTGAGGCGCAGAAGACTTTCTATCTCGAAACCTTTGGTTGCCAGATGAATGCGCACGACTCCGAGAAGGTCGTGGGCACGCTGGTGTCGGAGGGTTACCGCCAGGTTTCCAGCGTCGAAGAGGCGGGGTTGGTTCTGTATAACACCTGTTCCATTCGAGACAAGGCGGAGCAAAAAGTGTTCAACCGGCTTGCCGATTACAAAAAATTCTACAAGCAGGGAAAGCGCTTCGGCGTACTGGGATGCGTGGCGCAGCAGGAAGGCGAAAAGATTTTCGCACGCGCGCCGCATGTGTCGTTGGTGTGCGGGTCGGCGTCGTATCGAAACCTTCCGCAGATGCTGATCCAAATCGAGAGCGCCCAGATCGAGGCCGGGAAGCCGTTGCGGGTTACCGGATTGGACGACCGCGAAACTGACGAATGCTTCGAGACGGAATTCACCGCGCGCACCAATCCTCATCGCGGTTACATCACCATCATTGAAGGCTGTGACAAGTTCTGCGCTTACTGCGTGGTTCCGTTTACGCGGGGCAAGGAGCGCAGCCGGACGTCGGAGTCGGTGCTGGCGGAAGCCCGGCAGATGGCCGACCTGGGTTACAGCGAAATCCAGTTGCTGGGGCAGAACGTAAATTCCTACAAGGATCCGGCGGGGAAGAAGAGCTTCGCCGAGTTGCTGGCGGCGGTGGGTGAGATTCCGGGCATCAGGCGGGTGCGGTTCACGACTTCCCATCCCAGGGATTTTGGCCGCGACATTGTCGAGGCTATTGACGCCGTTCCGACGCTATGCGATCACGTCCATCTGCCGGTGCAGAGTGGTTCGGCACGAGTGCTGGCCGCCATGCAGCGGCTTTATACGCGCGATGAATACCTGGAACGCATCTCATGGATAAAGGCGGCACGGCGGGAGATTAGCATTACCAGCGACATTATTGTCGGGTTTCCGGGCGAGACCGAGGTTGAGTTCGAGGAAACTTTGTCGCTGCTCGAGGAGCTTGAATACGACAGTATATTCGGGTTTAAGTACTCGCCCCGGCCGAATACTCCGGCGCTGGGGTTGGAGGACGCGATCCCGGATGAGGAAAAGGCGCGGCGTTTGGGGGTGCTTAATGAGAGGCAGCGTGTGATTGGGAAGCGGCGTAATGAAAGACATTTGGGATCAGTCATTGAAGTAATGGTTGAAGGCAAGAATGAGGCGCGAGGGCAATGGATTGGGCGGACGTTCTCAGAACAAGGTTTTTAATTTTGCGGTGCCGGATGGCGCAAGACCGAGTATTGGCGGATACGTGACGGTAATGACAACGGGCAGTTTTCCCAACAGCCTTTTAGGCGAAATGGTGGTATAAGGAGTTTTTCGGAGATCACGATGGAAGTCGAGATGAAAATTCGGGGGCTGCTTATGGATCCGGTGACAAATATGCCGATCGTGATCCTTAAGGATGCGGGGACGGACACGGTGCTGCCGATCTGGGTGGGGATCTATGAGGCGAATGCGATTGCGCTGGAGATTGAGAAGGTCAGCACGCCGCGTCCCATGACCCACGATCTGATCAAGAATGTATTAGTGGGGCTGGATACGCAGGTGCACAAAGTGGTTGTGACCGAACTGCGGGAAGACACGTTTTATGCGGTGATCTGGCTGGAGCGCGAGGGACGGATCGTCAGCATTGATTCGCGACCGTCGGATGCGCTGGCCCTGGCGTTGCGAGTGGATTGCCCCATCTTTGTGGAGGATGAAGTTTTGAAGAATTCGAAGCTGGCGACTACGGCTTCCGATCGGGTTACTAGCGAAGAGTTGCGCAAGTGGCTGGAAGGGTTGAATGACGAGGATTTGGGACGTTATAAGATGTAGGAATTGAGTGATTGAATCATTGAGATATTGAGTCAATGAGCCGATCACTCAATGATTCAATTCCTCAATGGATCCGGCGGAACAGCTTCAGCAAATCTATTTGGCGGGATTCGAGTTGAAAGTCTTCGACCGTTTTCCCAAATGCGTGGGAGTGGTGCGGGACAACTGTATTGCGCTGCTGGTACCGTCGCCGGACGGGTTGCAGATGCTGGGTACTCCGGGGTGGCAGATAGGGGAGGCGATTGGTGTTCTGGTTGAAACCGGAGGCAGGCGTGTTTTCCAGGCCAAGCAGGAAACCGTAGAAGCTACGCCCGAAAAGCTGGAGGCGCTGAGGCGCTTCCGCGAAGATCTCGGGCAATTGCTCGGACGAAGCAGTTCTTAGAGGCCGAGCATCACATGACGAGAATGATGCCAACAACTACATCTTGACATCAAATGGTTACTATAGCATCATAGTGACATGCGCACGACGCTTAGTCTCGATGATGATGTGTTTCAAGCAGTGCGGAGCTACGCGGAAAAGCGCTCTGTGGCGCTGGGCAAGGCCGTGTCCGAATTGGTGCGTCGGGGATTGAATGCCCCGATGACCACAAAGGTGGTCAATGGGATCCATGTCGTGGTGCTTCCGCCGGATTCGCCGAAAGTCACCGGTGAGCGCGTCAAGCAATTGGAGAACGAGTTGTAGTGACTGCTTTCTTGCTGGATGCAAATGCCATGATCGCTCTGGCATGGCCAACTCATAACGCCCATGAAAGAGTGCAACACTGGTTTTCTCGGAATGCCAGGCAGGGATGGGCAACCTGTCCGTTCACCGAATGCGCCTTTGTCAGAATCGTATCCAATCCAGCTTTCTCGCCAAACTTCTTGACGTTGCCGGAGGCGATTCGCCTGCTAACACTTAACGTTAACCATCCAACACACCGCTTTTGGGCAGACGATCTGCCAGTCGAGGATGCCCTCCACCACTTTCACGGCCGCCTAGTGGGACATAATCAAGTAACGGATGCCTATCTGCTCGGGCTGGCCATGCACAAGAAAGGGAGGCTCGCTACGTTGGACGAGGGCCTGGCGATATTGCTGGATCCTAAGAGTACCGCGCGGGAAATGGTTGAGGTAATCCCATATAGTTTCTAAGAGCAGACAGCGCGTTTCAAGGACTTTCCCATCGTACTTTACATAATACCTATTATCGGACATAACAGATGGGACATGTGGATTCCGATAGCGAAACATCTGCGAAGAACACGAGCTGCTTCTCGAGGGATTTTTCACTTGAGTCCTTTTTCGGCCTCGACCAGAAACTGAATAGTGGTAGCTGTGAGATGGAGCATATAGCTCGCGTAGTGCCGCGGCACCTCGACAACCGTCGCCCCTTGGCCATGCCCAGCCAGCTTGTTGCGAATCGTCGGAATGCCACTCTCCAGCGTAGAACGGAAGCCCGAAATGTGCGATTGAATCAGGCTAGGGATCAAGTTATGTTGGAAGCAGACCTCGATTAGCGCCTTGGCCGTATCGGTTGGTTTGAAAGCCCACCTCCTTTTTAAGCAGATCGCCTTCATCGTGCTCTCGAATGCCTTGAGGCACTCGTTCAGGCACTCTTTGGTATTTCCATGACGATAGTGCTCAAATGCCTTTAAGAACTCCGCATTCGCACCCGCATAGTGCTTGTCGGCCAGCAACGCAAGCGTGGGCTTGACGGCCTCAGCGTGGAGGATTTGTGAGTCAACTCGAATGATCAAGCCGGACTCGAACTGATAGCCTACCCCATGCCATCGAAACCGCTCATTTAGCTCGCCGATCGCTTCGTCGGCACTAATGCTTGAGCCCAATGCGTACCTTTCGTTGCCGTCCCGAAGCAGGTTATCGATACAGCGAAACGAAAGCTCGATAACGTCTAAGGCCTGTTCAGTATTGCAGCCCCCCAGAAACAACCTGAGTTTGTTCTCGTGGTTGCTGTGTGGGTCGTTGCCTAGCTGAAAACATCCGTACTCCCTGCAAAGACAGTCGTGAATCACGGTGTAGATTTCCCACGACCTGTTGCCCCGAGGATCAGCGTGCCCAAGGGTGTCTCCCCAGATGTGAATCACTTGAACCCGTAGCTCTGGGGGAATACGGTCATAAATAAACACGTCCGGTAGCTGTCCGCCCAACATCTTCTGCCGCTTCGAAAAAATCTCGTACTTCGCCATTGGCTAGCCTTGTAGTGTAAATGGTGATTATAAATGCCAGCAAAGGCGAAGACGGAATCAGCGACCGGTGAACTCAGAAACCAAGCAGCGCAGCTTTGGTCGCATCGGAACCCGCTTTCAGCTGCTATTCCCGTTGGCCAGCTGAGGGGTTGGTTCTGCCGCCAATACGATCTTGGCGTGGAACAATGTGCCGGCGACCCGGGTGGCGATGGCGAGCAGTTCCCTTTGGCCGACAAAGACCTTCACCAGCCTGGCTTGGGAGAGTTCTGGCAGATTCACTGAGCGGCCGGTGCGGATTCGTGCGGCCATTTCCTCGCTGGCGGTGACGCACGGAAATTGCGGTAGAAGTCTGCGAGGATGAATGAAGAGATCTTCCGTCTGCCCGGTCTTATACGCGGCAGCTAGTGCCTCTAACGTGTGGGCCTCTGGCAGCTCGAATTCGCCGACTGCGGTTCGGCGTAACGATTCCAGGTGGGCGCCACAGCCGATTAGTTGGCCCATATCGTGGGCGACGGAGCGCATATAGGTTCCTGAGGCCACGCGGGCGCGGAAGCGGGCGCGGTCATTCTCGACTTGCGCAATGTCGAACTCCTTAATTTCAACTTGAACTGGCTCTAGCAAAACCTCGGCGTGTTTCCGAGCCAGCTTATAGGCGGGTATGCCCTTAATTTTCTTGGCCGAAAAAGGCGGCGGCGTTTGCTTGATCGTGCCGCGAAATCGGGCGGCAAGCTGGCGCAGTTGATCCAATGATAAAGTGACTGCCTGAGGCGGGCTTGCCGGTTTGCCCTCGGCGTCATAGGTGTCAGTGGCAAACCCGAAGCGGATAGTGCCTTCATACGTTTTTTCGGATGAGGTGTAGAACTGCGCCAGACGGGTGAGATTGCCAGTCAGTAATGGTAGGACTCCCGTGGCCAGCGGATCGAGTGTGCCTAGATGCCCGACCGAGCGCTCTTGCAGAATGCGACGCACCCGGTTGACCACGTCATGTGAGGTCATGCCGGGGGGCTTGTCGATGATAAGCGCAGCATTCATGGCTAATCTAGCAATTGCGTGCTCGGGTTATTGGGTAATTTAGAAGCTTTGACTCGGCGTGCACCGTCGCTTTGCCACGCCGCGATTCCTCATGCCCAAGGCTGGTATCCTTGTAACGGTGAAGAGCGGCAGCGTCTGACTTGTGCAGCCTGTTAAAAGCGACTTTCAGGTGATCCCGAGCAAAGTGCAACACCTAGATTTCTCGTCGCTTCGCTCCTCGAAATGACAAGTTTGCAGGCTGTTCGATTACCCGGTTACCAAATTACCAGATTTCTTAATCCCTCATGATTCCCATCCGCGACGACACGCCTCGCTTCAGCACACCGTTCGTTACCTACTTCATTATCGGGCTGAACGTGGTCATATTCGTGTTTGAATTGTCGGTGAGCGAACAGGGTCATCGGGCTTTGAACAGCCTGATGTATCACTTCGGGGTGGTGCCCGTCCATTTCGAACGAGCGTTGATGGCGGGGTCGACTGTATCGCTGGTCGGACTATTTCTTCCCATTCTTACCTCGATGTTTTTGCATGCCTCCTGGCTGCACGTGATCGGCAACATGTGGTTTCTTTGGATCTTCGGCGACAACATTGAGGATTACCTCGGCCATTTCACATATTTGCTTTTTTATCTGGTGAGCGGCTTCGCGGCGGCGGTTGCCCACATCCTTCTGAATGCTGGGTCGAATGTGCCGAGCGTAGGGGCGAGCGGGGCGATTGCCGGAGTGATGGGCGCTTATTTCGTACTCTATCCGCGAGCTCACGTGCTGATGTGGTTTCCGCCTATTTTTTTCTTTCACCTACCGGCGTGGCTGGTGCTGGGATACTGGTTCTTCGTGCAGTTTCTGAGCGGGACGGCGACCTCGATTGCGGAGACCAGCCAGACCAGCGGCGGGGTTGCGTTCTGGGCTCACGTGGGAGGATTCGTGGCTGGCATCGTGTTGATCAAAGTGTTGCCGGAGCGGCCGCGGCGATACCGATATGCGGCTTGGTAAGTCAAACCGTCGGATGACCACTCCTACTCTCCATACCGATCGTCTCCTGCTGCGGGCACATACCCTGGCGGACGCGCCCGAACTTGCTCGACACGCGGGTGCGCGCGAGGTCGCGGCCACTACGCTGCGCATTCCACATCCTTATTCGATGGCAGACGCCGAAGCGTTTATCACCGGGTCCGTTTTATTGGGAGGGTCCAGGTCACATGCCGCTATAATCTTGTTGTGAGTACCCAATCAGTTCGGCAGGTCGCGTCCGCCGAGTTCCCTACCCGGTGGGGCACGTTTCGCATCTTCGGATTCCAGGGTGAGTTTGGCGACAGTATAAATTCGCCACAGGATGCCTTGCGCCAGGAAGAGGCTGTGGCCCTGGTAATGGGCGACGTGCAGTCGGCGCCGCCGCTGGTGCGAATCCATTCGCAATGTCTCACGGGGGATGTTTTCGGGTCGCTGCGCTGTGACTGCCGTCAGCAATTGGAGATGTCGTTGGCCATGATTGCCGAGCAGGGCGCGGGAGTGGTGATCTACGAACAGCAGGAGGGACGCGGCATTGGGCTGATGGCGAAGCTGCAGGCCTATGAGTTGCAGGACGCGGGTCTGGACACGGTCGAGGCCAATGAACGCCTGGGATTCGAAGCTGATCTTCGCGCATTCGATATGCCGGCGGGAATTCTTAAGAGACTGGGCGTTTCCAAGGTGCGATTGCTGTCAAACAACCCCGACAAAGTTGCGGCCCTTGAACGAGGCGGAATTGAGGTGGTGGAACGGGTTCCCTGCGAAGTGAAGCCCAGCAGCCACGCAGAGGACTACTTGAAAACCAAGAAAGAAAAGATGGGGCATTTGTTCACGTCACGATAGGCCTGATGCGCTCCGCTTGACCCCGTTGTCGATACCCGCGACAATACACCTCTAGTCCTCAATGCAGCCAGTTGGCGTCCAACTCAACCCCACTTTTGCATTCACCCTACTGGGTACGTTTGCAATCTACTTATGGACTCGGCCGGCTCGCAGTGCGTGGCTATTGGTTCTGCCGATCGCGGCAGCAATCCGGGCAGCGTGCGCGTATGCCATGGGAGGCTTCGGCCGCTATTTTGGAGTTCAGTGGATCAGTTGGGGTACATTCCTTGGAATCGCCAGCTTGCTCGTCCTAGCAATACAAGCGATTCTAGCTGAACCTGATGGTCGCCGAAGCTACATACGTACCTTTTACGCCGGTTCGGTTTTCCCCTTACTCGCGATGGTGACCGGCTACTCCATACCCCTTAACCTGTGGTTGCGTCCGCGGACCTGGGACTCGTTCTTGCTCGCCTTTGACGGAGCTCTCGGATTTCAACCAAGTTTTTTGTTGGGCAGAATTCTCCTGAAGAGCCAAGCGGCTTGGGATTGGACCACGGTGGTGTACTACGCGCTTCCTTTATCAGGTGCGATACTTTATGCATCGCACCGCATGCGCCCTCGTCAGCCGGTAGCCGTTCTGGCGCTACTGCTTTCATTTATGATCATAGGATTCGCGCAGTACGGAGTTTATCCTGCGGTAGGACCGGCGCATGCTTTTCACGATCTCTATCCGTGGAAGAGCGATTTAGTCAGCGGTATCGCGCTGCGACCTATGACGGTTGGGCGTGATCCGCGCAACTGCATGCCTTCGCTTCACTTTGGAGTTGCACTACTGGTGTGGTGGAATTCGCGGATTTGGCCGTCTTGGGGCAGATTACTGGCGGGGATCTTCCTGCTCGCGACCGCGTTTTCCACTCTGGCATTAGGTGAGCACTACCTGGCAGACTTGGTGGTTGCATTTCCATTCGCGCTTGTATTCCAGGCCGGTTGGACAACCGCAGTGCCACTGACATCGAAAACGCGCTATTTGCCACTAATCGTTGGCGGGACTTTGACCGCCGTGTGGCTTGTGCTTCTTCGGTACGCGATCCCGATGTTTGAATTGTCGGTGGCAGGAACATGGGCGTCGGTATTGGTAACCGTGGCCTCGTCAACACTATTGGAAACAAGGTTAGCGACTGCCGTGAAGAATGCCTCGGGAGGACGAGTTAGCAGCGCCGAAAGCTCCAAGACGGCTGTGGCATTGTCCTGACAACTCAGGCCGGCCAGCTGCTTAAGATTCGCTGTTTTGTTTCTTGCGAAAGTCCGGTGCGCGGATGACTATGCTTTCAACGCAGAAGAATATTCTCTTAGTTGTTCGCTGCGGCCAGCACGGCGCGTTTGGTAAATACGCGGATCATTTCCCGCCGGTATTCTGGGGTAAGAGCCGATGTGGTCAGAGGTTTGGCAGTTTTTGCCACCAAGTTGCCTGCTGCTTCGGCTAGCTCTTCATCAACGAATTTCCCTTGGAGCAAATCACCAGCACCTTTGATCAGAAGCGGCGCAGGATTAACCGCTGTGATCGCTACTCGTGCATCGGCGACGTTTCCGTTCGAACGCTTGAGAACGACGGCGACTCCCGCCAGTGGATAATCAATGGATCCTCGGACGCGAAGCTTGCGATAAACACCGCGGTAGTCTGCCGACGATTCTGGGAGGAACACGCGCGTGACCAGTTCATTCGGCTGCAACTTGCGATACGCGACGCCGTCACCGGTGTAGAAGTCGCGCAGTAGCAGGCGGCGCAAACCGGAGGCGCTGGCAATTTCAATTTCGGCATTCAAACACAATAATGCCGGGGGCGTGTCACCGGAGAATGCTGCCCAGCACTTGGTTCCACCGGGGGCGACGTGACACAAGTTCCCGTCCTTCTTGATGCAGAAGCCGCAACCTTTTCGCCAGGTCAGCGACTGGTTGTACCAGAGGCAGCGGGTGTCCAGGCAGATGTTTCCGCCGATCGTGCCCATGTTGCGCAGCAGCGGGGATGCGACAGTCGCGGCGGCTTCGGTCAGCACCGGGTAGCGTCGGCGAAGAAGATCGGAATGCTCGATGGTTGTCAGCGAAGTCAGAGCTCCGATTTCGACGCCAGTTCCATGCTGTTCGCGAATGCCCTTCAGTTCGGCGATGTGGCGGATGTCGAGCACGTACTGGGGCTCGAATAGCTTTTGCCGCATGGAGGGAATGAGGTCGGTACCTCCGGCAACGATTCGGACGTTGTGCGGGGACGCGTGATCCTCCGCATTCTGAGCGGGCGAGTCGCCCGCGACCACACGGTCGCTGTACTTTGCCAGGAGCGACAGGGCTTCTTCCAGCGTGCGTGGCCGCAACAGCTTGAATTGCGGGAGACTCAATTGTCTCCTCCTGCCGGAGCGGACGTTTCGCGCCGCGATGGGTCCAGCGGATGGCGCTCCGGTCCCTTGCCGCGGAACCACAGCGATCCGCCATGTTCGCGAAATCCTGCCGGTGAAGTTGGATCGATTCCTTCGGTTAGATTGAGGCTCTTCGCGTTCTTTTTCGCGCGCAGGGCAGACAGCACGCGCTCCGGCGTAAACGGAGATTCGTGCAGGCGGACTCCGACGGCATCATAGATCGCGTTTGCAATGGCTGGAATGGTCGCTGCCAGCGAGCCTTCGCTGCACTCTTTCGCTCCGAAGGGACCTTCGGGATCGATGCTCTCGACGATGATCGGTTCCACCTCTGGCGATTCCACCGACGAAGGGCTGCGGTATTCGAGCAAGCCGGGGTTCATCAGCATGCCATCTTTCCAAATCATTTCTTCGGTAAGCGCCTGACCCATGCCCATCCAGACCGAGCCTATGATCTGGCCCTCGACGGAAACTGGATTCAGGGCGCGGCCGCAGTCGTGCGCGGCCCAGACTTTGTGGACGGTTACTTCGCCGGTGTCTTCGTCCACGGTGACTTCAGCGACTTGGGCCGAATAGGAATAGGCGGGTGACGGGCCGACTCCGGCGCCTTTATGTTTTCCGCCGCGGGCATCGGGAGGTGGCGCGTAGGAGCCGGTTCCAGTGAGGGCGCCGTGGAAATCGATGGCGGCGACTACGGCTTCCTCGAAGGTCATCCAATCTTTTGGGCCTTCGTCTTTGCGCTTTTGCTGCAGGGAGCCGCGCAGGATTTGTCCTTCCACGCGGCCGGAGACGGAAGACTGAGACGACTCACTGCCAGGCTTCGCCTGGCAGGACGGCCATGGGCGGTCGTCCCCACGTGTTCTTATTTGGTCATTGCGGAAGATTAGGTCTTCAGAAGCGCAGTTCATTTTGCGAGCGGCGGCCTGGGCAATCTGCTTTTTTACTTCTGTCGCGGCGCGCAATGTGGCGTTGCCGGCCATGAAGGTTACGCGACTGGAGTAGGATCCGATGTCGATAGGAGTAAGGTCGGTGTCAGCGGCGACAATTTTGATTCGTCCTAGAGAGCAGCCCAATACTTCGGCGGCGATCTGGGCGGTCATCGTGTCCGAGCCCTGACCGATTTCCGAGGCTCCGGTGTAGACAACGACTCCGCCATCGCGATCGATCTTAATGTTCACCGTGGAGTGGGGCATGTCAGAGCGAATGATCGAGTTGGCTGCTCCACTTACGTAATGGCTGCAGGCAATGCCCAGGCCGCGCCCCTTGGGCAGTGCGCCCTTGCGTTGTTTCCAAGCTGAACGCTCAACAACTTTCTCGATGCACTCTGGCAGTCCGTAGCTCTGCACGCGCAGCCCGCTAACTGTGACGCAGGGCGGCTGGAGCAGATTACGTTGGCGAATTTCAGCGGGATCGATGCCGGCCTTGGCGGCAAGTTCGTCGAGTTGCGATTCGAACGCGAAGCGGACGTTGACAGTGCCGTGGCCGCGCATCGCGCCGCACACTGGCTTGTTGGTCAGGACGCGATAGCCGTCGTATTGAATGTTGGGGATGTCATAGAGCGCGCCCAGCAGCGCTCCGGAATAGAGAATAGTTACGACGCCGTAGGAGCAATAGGCTCCGCCATCTTGGACGACGCGGGCTTTGACGGCGGCGATGCGGCCGTCGTTCTTGATTCCGGTTTTCAGATCGATTATGGTGCGCGGACGTCCCCGGTGGGCCCAGAAGACTTCTTCGCGCGTGTAGGTGATCTTCACCGGGGCAAGCGCTTTGCGTGCGGCAATCGCTGCAATGATTTCGAGTGGGATGACTTCGCTTTTTCCGCCGAAACCCCCGCCCACTAGCGGCTTGATGACGCGGATTTGCGCCATCGGCATTTCGAGCACCAGCGAGAGCTTGTGTTGCAGGTAGTAAGGAACCTGGGTTGAGGACTGAACTGTGAGGCGTCCGCGGTTGCCGGTGTGGGGGTCGATTTCAAACGCTGCCAGGGTCGAGTGCGGTTCCATCGCGGCATGAGTTACTTCATTGGCGATGAAGCGAGCTTCGGCGATCTGGTCAGCTTCGGCAAAACCTTTTTCTGGATCGCCAAATACGTGGTGATAATCTTTTTCAAGGTTGTGCGGCTTGTTGTCGTGGATTAGGTCGGTCTCCGCCTTCATCGATTCTTCGGGATCGAAATAGGCGGGTAGAAGTTCGTATTCAACATCAATCAACTCCAGCGCCTGATCTGCCGTGGCCTCGTCGACGGCAGCGACACAAGCGACGTTGTCGCCGACATAGCGGACTTTGTCGAGGGCAAGAGCGTATTCGTCGTGGCCTACGGGAAGAATGCCGTAGGGATTAGGCGCGTCTTTGCCGGTCACTACGGCAATGACTCCCTCTAATTTCTCGGCGCGGCTGGTGTCGATGCGTTTGATGCGGGCGTGCGGGTACGGCGAATGCAGGATTCGGCCGACGAGCATTCCGGGCAGGCTGAGGTCGTCAGTGTATTTGCCGGCGCCCGTGGTCTTGCCGGCGGCGTCGACCATGGCGGTGGGTTTGCCGATAATGGAGAAGTCGTTGGTCATTGGTTATTCGTCGTGAGTCGTCCGTCGTTGGTCGTTGGCCAATGCAGACTCCTCGCTCTGCTCGGAATGACACGCGAAAAAGTTATGGGATGACGCTTCACTTCGCCGCCGCCGTTCCCTTCTGTTCGGCGTCAATCGCAGCTTTGATGGCCTGATACATCTGGCTGTAACCCGTGCAGCGGCAGAGATTTCCACTGAGCGCGCCGCGAATTTCTTGCTCTGTCGGTTCGGGATTTTCGGCGAGCAGATGCTTGACGGTCATGATGAATCCCGGAGTGCAATAGCCGCACTGCGCTCCGCCCCAGTCGCCGTAGGCTTTCTGAATGGCGGCCAGGCTGCCGTGCTGGCTCACACCCTCGACTGTGGTGATCTCCTGTCCTTCACAACTGGCAGCGAGCAGGGTACACGACATCATCGGGATGCCATCCACCAGAACGGTACATGCGCCGCAGGAGGAATCGTCACAGCCGCGCTTGGATCCGGTGAGTTCTAGGTCTTGGCGCAACACGTCGAGCAGCAGTTTGCTGGGCTCGAAAGCGAGCTCGCGAGAGCGGCCGTTGACGCGAAGTTCTATGAGTTCTTTCTTCATGATGTAGCTCTTAGCTCTTGGCTTTTAGCTGCTAGCTTAAACCCGCGCTTCAGGCTAAGAGCCAAGAGCTAAAGGTCGCTCAGTATCCGAAATCCGCTGCTGCGGAATACGCGTGTTGCTTCACGCCTAACTCTTCCACACGGCATGCGCCCAGTTGGTTCATATAAGCGCGGCGGTCGGCCGTACTGTACACCCAGCGTTTGAGCCACGCGTCGCTGTCTGCTTGGGTTTTGGTCTGTTCGTGGTATTGGCGAAAAAATGGGTCGTCGCGGTTGTAATATCCCTGGACCGGCGAGGGATGCGCGCCGTACGGACACTCGACCACGGCGCTTACCAGAAAGCCGGGAATAACGGTGCGATTGGGATCGCTGGCAATGATCTCGGGTTCGACGATTTCCTCCGCGACTACGATCACTCGTTTGGCGGCTCGAACTCCTTCGATCATCACGCCGAAATTGCCCCAGCAGTGGGCGTTGCCTTCGCGATCGGCGCGCTGCACGTGGACGATAGCGACATCGGGAATCAAGGCGCGCACGGCGTGGAGGCGCTCCAGCGGCTGCTGATCTTTGCCCGGCCTGGACGGGCGAGGGCGGCCGTCCCCACACGAGTCACGACATACGAACGGCGAATCGATTATTGCGAAAAACTCGTTGTCTTGAGCCAGATCGCAACCCAACGCGGCTCGCGTAGGAAGGAACGGCACGCCCATTGCGCCGGCTTGCAGAGCCAGAGCCACGGTGAAATTAGTCAAGTTGAAAACTTTAAGTTCATCCTGCTCGACGGCGCGGCGGAAGTTGTAGGCCGAGCCCATCATCACATTTCCGACCCACGCGGCGATGATCTTTTCGACGCAGCCCGCAGCGATGATCTGATCAAAAAGAATGTCTGAAATCGGTCCGATCAGCGTCAGGCCGTTTTTCTTCTGACGAATGATCTCGTGTCCGGCGGCGAAGGGGATCATCTGCTCCATCTGCAGGCCCAGCGCGACCGAGGCGCCGTCCGGCGCTAACTCGGCAATTGCTTCGCGCATTGTGTGGACTTTAGACATGGGTAAATTACTTCCCTTTCCATACTGGCGGGCGTTTCTCGATAAACGCGGCAATTCCCTCCCGCGCATCTTCCGTTTTCATTAATTCTTCAAGGTAAGTCTTCTCTGCTCGGGCGAGGCCCTTGTCGAAATGGATTGAATCCCAAGCGTAGATCGCTTTCTTGGTGATGGCCAACGCCGCTGGGCTTAGCTGCGAAAGATGATCAATGGCGTGCTGCACCGTGTGTTCGAGATCGACTTCCGGCACAACTGAGTTCGCCAGGCCGATGCTGGCCGCTTCCCTGCCGGTGATACAGCGCCCGGTGAGCACAAGATCGGCTGCCTGCTTCTGTCCAACCAGCGCGGCCAATGCGGTGACCGCGACCGGCGGATAACATCCCAGCTTGATCTCGGGAAATCCCCAGGTGGCCAGCTCCGAGGTGTATGCCAGATCGCAGACCATGGCAAGCTCGGCGCCTCCGCCCAGGCAATTGCCATGCACGGCGGCAATGCTCACCTTCTTCGAACCAACTAGCGCCCGGATGATGCCGTGAAACTTCGCGAGCATTTGCTCAACCTTGTCGGGGGTGTGGGCCGCGACATCGACTCCTGCGGAGAACGCCTTTTGAGAACCGCTGATGATCAGAATGGAGATGTCAGGCCGAGCCTCAATTTCGGTCAATGCTTCGGCTAGTTCTTCCGTCATCGGAATATCGATGATGTTTAGCGGTGGGTTGTCTAGAGTAATGCGGGCGACCGGAGCATGAAGCTCCAGCGCAATGCGTGCGTACTTCGTGGCTGGTTGTGTCGCCATGGTTATGCCACGCGGGCGAGGGCGCCCGCGCTACAAATTCTTATTGCGTCCAGAAACCCTGTTTGTCGTATTCGCGAATCGCCGTCAATTCTTCATTTGTCGGCGTGGACGTCTGCGCTACGTCATCGCCTACACGCAACTTCCAACCTGTGTGGGTTAGCACATCGTCGACTTCGATTCCCGGATGCACGGAAGCGAGATACGCTTCTCCGTCTTCGCCGAAACGCAGAACCGCTTTGGTGGTGATTACCGCGGATGGTCCTCCGCGCGGCAGGCCTACGCGTTTTCGCCAGCCGGGGCCGTCTCCATTTCCTGGACTGGTCAGGTAGGAAACGCGCTCGGGCAAGCGCTGTTTGCTGTGTTCCAGAAGAACCACAAATCGATGAGCGAGCGAGGCGATGTCGCAAGCGCCTCCGGACCCAGGTAGACGAGTGTTGCCTTTCGTCCCGCGCACTTCGGTGGAGTTTAGATTGCCAAAACGATCGACTTCCGCGGCCCCAAGAAATCCGAGATCGACCCGACCGGACTGGAGCAAGCTCATGACGCCGAGCATGTCGAGGCATTGCGTCGCACCCAGGATGTTAGGTGGATCGGCCATGGTATAGATCAACTCCGGCGCTGGAGTGGCACGGATCACGCCGTTTTCAAAGAAGCCTATGGCGTTGGGAGCATGGGTTTTCTTGGCAACTACGAATGCGATGAGCGGCAGGCGCATGCCGACGAAGACAATTTCTTGGTCGTGGATTTCGCGAGCGGCAGTGGCAACCATCAGTTCTCCCAGGGTGTATGGGCGGCTTGTGGTGCTTGCCTTCTCGTGGATGTCGGTTGCGGTGGTCATGGGCGCGCACCTGCGGAGTTTTGTTCCGCTGGACAGCCGAGGGCGGCTATCCCCACGTGGTCATCGTTGAGCACTGATTTCCCTATAAATTAATTGCCGACTTACGGACTTCTCCGATCGACGAAAGCGGATCGCGCGCGCCTTCTTTTGGCGCGATCCATTTTTTCTCGTTGCCGATGATGTCCAGCAATAGTTTCTTGTCTTCGGCCGTGGGCATGAAATCTCTTACGTGCTGCTCATAGCCCTTGTCATCAATCGGCTCGCCGGTTTGAGCGTGGAACTTCTGACCAGCCCAGCGGCCGATGTTGCGATTGAACTTGATATTGGGCGCATACAGCTTTGGCTCGCCGGGCTTCAGCACGCTGTTGAATCGCTCGATCAGTCCCGCGACTTCGTCGCGATACAAGTGCCGGTTGTAATCGTTCAACTCGTCGACTTTGGCTTCTTGCGGATTCTTCGGTTCGTCGTAACGGCCCTTGACTCCCCAGACATACGCCCAATGCGCCGACGACGAGTTGTCGGTGCCAAACAAATCGTACGAACTCGAGATCCACTTATTCAGATATTTCTGGATCAGCCATGTCGGGATTACGCCTGCTTCGACAATCCGGCGGAGGCCGTCGTTGCCGGTGCCCATGTGGAACGCCTCTTCACGCAACATGTACGACATGGAGCGGCCGAGCGGGGCGAAGGCGGAGTACTTCAGCATCTGCAGTTGGAATTTACCGTCGCGATCGACGAAGTCAGTGTAGGTGAAGAAGTCCATCCAGTTGTCGACGTCGACGTTGAATGCACCCAGCAGGCGTTTGTTCTCAAAGGCACGACGCTCGAGCATCTTTTGCGCCTCGACTTTGCCGGAGTAGCCGAAGTGCTCGACCAGCAGCGCGCACATCTGCCAGCCATGGCGCATTTCTTCGATCATCACGCGAGTGAGCGCCTTGCGATCCCAATCCGTGGGCGCCATCTCGAACAAGTGCCGTTGCTGCTCGACGCTGGCGAATTCGGTGTCGCCCTGATAGACGATCAGGTTGATCAAAGCATCGCGCATCTGCTGGGTGGGCACCTGGCGCAGGTTTTCCCACTTGCGACGGCCTTTGAAGGCACCGAACTGGATTTCATCCGTCTCGATCGCGCCATAGAGCGTGTCGAATTTGAAATTGGCAATCTCGTCGTGATTGACGCCGATGTCTTTTCGCCAGTCGTCGAACAGGCCGATCCAGTCACTGAAGGTTCCGATTTTTGCTACTTTCCCTGGCATAAATGATTCCTCTCAAAACCTTAAACCACAAAGGACACGAAGTATCACAAAGGAAACCCACTATATGTTTCTCACTTCGTGTACCTTCGCGTCCTCTGTGGTTTTAGCATTATGCGATGTTGAGCCAAACTGTTTTCAGCTCCGTGTAATGTTCGATGGCATGTAACCCCAGCTCGCGGCCGAAGCCTGAGCTCTTGTAGCCGCCAAAGGGCAAGGACGCATCCATCAGGCCGTACGTATTGATCCAAACCGTTCCGGCGCGGAGTTGTCGGGAAACGGAATGCGCTTTCTTCACATCGCGAGTCCACACAGCTGCTGCCAGGCCGTACGGATTGCTATTTGCCAGCTTGATCACTTCGTCCAAATCATCGAAGCTGAGCATTGCCAGCACGGGGCCGAAGATTTCCTCCTGTGCGATCTTCATATCGTTCTTCACGCCGCCGAAGATCGTTGGTTCAATGAAGAAGCCCTTGCCGCCGTCGACCGAAACTCGGTTTCCGCCCGCGATCAGCTTGGCGCCTTCGTTCTTGCCGGCCTCGATATAGCCGAGAACGGTTTGCATTTGCTCCTGGCTGACGATTGCGCCCATGCGGGTTTTCGGATCGAGCGGATCGGCGGGCTGCATCTTCTTGGCGCGGGCGACAAGTTTTTCCAGGAACTCGTCCTGTACCTTGCTCTCCACGAACAGGCGCGAGCCTGCATTGCAGACTTCACCTTTGCCGTAGAAGATTCCGGTGATTGCGCCTTTGACAGCGTTGTCGATGTCGGAATCGGCAAAAACGATGTTGGGCGACTTGCCTCCGAGTTCAAGGGTCAGGCGCTTCATGCTATCGGCTGCACTACGCATGATCTCTTTGCCCACCTCGGTCGATCCGGTAAAAGCGATCTTATCGATTCCGGAATGCCGGACGATCGTCCTGCCAACTTCCGACCGGCCGGTAACAATATTCAAAACGCCCGCGGGGAGGCCTGCCTCAACCGCTATTTCGCCGAATCGCAGTGCTGTCAGTGACGTGAGGCTAGCGGGTTTCCAGACAATGGTGTTGCCGCAAGCCAACGCTGGTCCAAGCTTCCAGGAGGCCAGCAATAGCGGGAAATTCCACGGGACGATGAGACCGACGACGCCCACGGGCTCACGCAATGTATAGGTGAAGGCGGTCTCGAGCGTGTTTACCGTTTCGCCATGAATCTTCGTTGTCCATCCCGCGTAATAACGGAGAACGTCGATCACCATCGGCATGTCGACGTAACGGGACTCGAAAATCGGTTTGCCGTTATCGAGGGTTTCGAGTTCGGCGAATTCGTCGATGTTCTTTTCGAGCAGATCAGCCAGACGCCAGATCAGGCGTCCGCGTTCGCTGGCTGACATCTTGCGCCAGGGACCACTGCGATCTTCAAAGGCTCCGCGGGCGGCTTGAACAGCACGGTCGACATCGGCGGCGGAGGCCTCTGCAATCTGGGTCAAGACTTCGCCCGTTGCGGGGTTGGTCGTGTCGAAGTGTTGCGAAGCATCGGTCCATTGGCCGTCGATGAAAAGTCGTCCGGGGGACAGTTTTGTTTTGGTCGCTGAAATCATCTTTCTTCCAATCCGTGGAACACCGGAGGTAGGACGGGCGAGACGCCCGTCCTCCATCGGGTTGCTACTTCGCTTTGAAAACTGCCGGGCGCTTCTCTACATATGCTGCCAGGCCTTCCTTGGCATCTTCGCTCTGGAAGAGTAGCTGCTGATTTTCGCGTTCCACGGCGAGGGCGGACTCCATCGGAATTTCCCAGCCGGTCTGGACCGCGCGCTTGATCCGGCCCACGGCCTTGGCCGCTTTGTTGGGCGGGCAGAACTGGCGGGCGTATTCCATGATGTTTTCCATGAAGCCGTCGCGGTCGAAAATATCGTTGATGATGCCGAATTCCTTGGCCTCTTCAAAGGAGAACGTGTTTCCCGTAACCATTAGTTCGATGGCCTTGCTCTTCCCTACCATTCGGGAGAGGCGTTGCGTACCGCCGGTTCCGGGAAGCACGCCCAGATTTACCTCGGGCAAACCGATCTTGCCCGCGTCCTGACGCGCGATGCGAATGTCGGCCGCCATGGCGATTTCGAGTCCGCCACCGACGCAGTGTCCATTGATCGCAGCGATCACCAGTTTCGGGGTATGCTCCAGTCGAAGCAGCATCTCGTTGGCGTGGAGGCAGAAATAATATTTAAACGTGGGATCGACGCTGGCCAGCATCTTAATATTAGCGCCGGCGGAGAAAAACTTGTCGCCCGATCCGGTTAGCACGATGACGTAAACGCCGTTGTCCATGCGTGCTTTCAGTATGGCGTCATCGAGTTGCCGGTTCATTTCGTAGGTATAAGTGTTGGCCGGGGGATCGAACATCTCGATCACCGCGACGCCCGCATCGGTGCGGTAGTTGACCAACTGCTTCGTACTTTCGCCCGCTGCCGGTTGTAACGTAGTAGCCATGTTCAAACTCCTTTTCGCAATTTAAATCTGACCTTAGTTCGATGCTGACTTCCTTTTCTGAGACGCCTTAGTACGAGCCGATTGAGCTTTGGCAGTGGCGCTGATTCCTCGCAAAAAAATGTCGCCCATCCCACGCGATAATTCCTCTGCACCGGAGTCGACCCGGGGGTTGTACCAGGTATAAATCCAGTTCATCATGCCAAACAAACTCAGCACCGCCATCCGGCTCGAAAATTCTAATCTCTTTGCGGCCTTAAAGTCGTCCAGCAATCCTACACATATGCGGTAGTACTCGCGTTTGAGGGCAGCGATCTGGGCCCCGAAACTGTTTGTCAATACTTCCGCTTCGTGGGAAAGAACTTTCATCGCCTTCGAATTGGTCAGAAAGTATTCCAGATGATTCAAGATGAAAACGCGAATGCGTTGCTCCGGATCGGATACTTCATCGAGGCGCTCGCGGAGCTGTTCGACGATGGTGCTAAAAGTATGTTTCTGGATCAGGTAGAGCAGTTTCTCTTTTGACTCGAAATAGTAGTAAAGGCCGGACAAAGACATGCCGCTGGAGCGAGCCAGATCACGCATCGATGCGCCCTCGTACCCTTTTTCGTAAAAGACTTCGGTGGCGTGGAGCAGAATCTTGCCCAGCCGGCGATCAAAGCGGGTTTCGGCAGGAGGCGTAAGACCGGTAAGACGGCGGCGACCTGAAATGCCTGACGAGACCGGAGAGGATGATGCCACGTAAGTTCGAACGTTCGTTCAAATATAGAATAACGCAATGTGACGACGATCACAAGAGCAGGTGATGTAAAAGAAGTGGCTGAGATTCAGCCACCACCGATCTAATGGCTGACCGTCATTGCGCCGTTAATGCAAAAACCGGCGGGTTGTTATCAGTTGCGTATGTCGGCCATCAACTGCTCGACCTCCGCTTTCAGATCGGCGGTCAGCGGCAGCAGGGGCAGGCGAGCCGGGCCGCCGAAGTAGCCGTTGAAATCCATGGCGTGCTTCATTCCGGGGATGCCCAACTCTCCAACCACTCGCTGCGCGGCCTTGGCGATCCGCTCTTGTTTCAGCCGGGCGAGTTCGATGTCGCCTTCTTTCCACGCGGCATGAATCTCATAGCAGGCCGTGGGAGCGGCATCGGCGAAAGCGAGAATCGCGCCCACTGCTCCCACCTGCAAAGATGGTTCAAGCGTTTGCGCGGCGCCGACGAGCACCTGAAATCCGACTTCCTTCTGCCGCGTCTTCAGGCCCGAAATCACATTTACGGCAGGAGAGGATGGATTCGTTTGATGGAGGCCGGGCGTCCGCGCCCGGTTGGACGAGCGGGACTCCGCAAACGTTTCTCCCGCCGAGCCCGCAAGGGCGCCTACCGAAATCAGTTCGCTTCCCTCTCCGTCGCCTTGGCTGGCTGCCTTCAGCATGCGCGGCGTGACCGCATCAAATGTCTCGGTAACCATCGCGCTTCGCTTCACGTGCCGCGTGCCCTCGACCATGCGGCGGACTTTTTCGACGTCGCCGCTGGATTCCTTGATCCCGATCAGGTTTGGGTGCTCCGCCAGTTCAATGACTAACTCAACAGGGATGTCGTACCCCGTGGCTTGCGGAAAATTGTAGATGATCACGGGCAGAGGCGAGCGGTCGGCCACGGTGCGATAAAAGGCCAGGAGGTTGGCCGCATGCATCTGCTTCTTGTAGTAGTGCGGCGTGCGCACCATGGCAACGTCATAGCCGAGTTGGGCGGCGTACTCGGTCAGGTGCAAAGTTTCGACCGCGGATTCAATCCCGGTTCCGGCAATCAACACTTTGTTTGCCGCAGCTGCCCCGCGGGTGCTCCTTAACACATCGCGCCGCTCTTGATCCGACAGGAGAATGGCCTCACCCGTTGAGCCCAGCGCGACAATCCCTGCGACTGGAGTTTTCGAGTAACGCTCGACGTTGGCTTCGAGCTTTTTGAAATAGAGGTTGCCGTCCGGATAGAACGGAGTAGTGATGGGTGGAAAGATTCCATGAAGTAACATGATTGTAGCTCCTAAGATGAGGTCCGATCATAGGATACAGCGGGAAGCGGCCGCACACGAAAAATTCGGCAGCTTCGCCGCTACCGCCGGGCGGCATGACGCTCTGAATGCAGTTTCTGCAGCGCTTGTACTCTAATCTCTCCACGCTGCAAGGCGGAAATTCCTTCGGCGGCGGCGCGGGCCGCGGAAAGGGTTGTGATGGTCGGGATGCGTGCGCTGACCGCGGCGCGGCGAATGGCTTTCTCATCGAAGAAGGGATCGACGCCATGGGGCGTGTTGATGATGAGCTGAATGCGCTCGCCTTTGATCAGGTCGACTACGTTGGGACGGCCTTCTTTCACTTTGTAGACACGCTCCACCGTCATGCCGGCGTTCTCCAGTACGTCGGCGGTGCCTGCCGTGGCCACTAACTTAAAGCCCATGTCCACAAACTTGCGCGCGACTTCCGCTACTTGCGGTTTGTCATGATCAGTGACGCTGACGAAGACTGTACCTTGCGTGGGCAGCTTCTGTCCGGCTGCGGTTTGCGCTTTGGCAAAGGCCTCGCCAAAGTTGTCAGCCACTCCCATGACCTCGCCGGTGGATTTCATCTCCGGGCCAAGCACCGTATCCACGCCGGGAAATTTGTTCCAGGGGAAAACCGGAGATTTTACGTAATAGCAGGATCCCGTAT
The DNA here is from genome assembly GCA_963696635.1 of uncultured Acidobacteriota bacterium. GTDB lineage: Bacteria > Acidobacteriota > Terriglobia > Terriglobales > Acidobacteriaceae > JABDBE01. The sequence continues at coordinate 1,400,479 of CAVOKX010000006.1, read as the reverse complement.
CGAGGTCGGCGCGGCGCTCGATGAACTCCGGCAGAAACTCGCGCAGTTTGCGTCCGGTCATTAGCCTAGCCGCAATCTTTGCCATGGGTACGCCCGTGGCTTTTGAAACAAATGGGACGGTACGGGAGGCCCGCGGATTGACTTCCAGTACGTAAACTTTGCCGTTGGTGTGAGGGCGCGTCTCTGACCCGGCCGGACGGGTCGAAGACCCGTTGCCACCCAGTCCGTTCCCACCCGTTCCATTGCTCCGAGGAATCGCGAACTGAATATTCATCAATCCCACCACTTTCAGGGCGCGCGCCAGTTTGAAGGTGTAGTCGCGCATGCGGGCCATCAAGGGCTGGGGAATGTCAACGGCTGGCAGAACGCAAGAAGAATCACCGGAGTGAATACCGGCCTCCTCGATGTGTTGCATGATACCGCCGATAACTACGTCTTCGCCGTCCGAGAGCGCGTCCACGTCTACCTCGATTGCGTCCTCGAGGAAGTGATCGATCAGAACTGGGCGGTCCTGCGAATATTCGACTGCCTCTTTCATGTAGCGGACGACGGTTTCCTCGTCGTAGGCGATGACCATGGCGCGCCCGCCGAGGACGTAGGAGGGCCGTACCAGCACTGGGTATCCAACACGATTTGCGCCTTCGACGGCTTCTTCGATCGAGGCTGCCATCGCGCCCGGAGCTTGCGGGATATCGAGTTCCTCGAGCAGCTTGCCGAAGCGTTTGCGATCTTCGGCGAGGTCGATATTTTCCGGCGCCGTGCCGATGATGTTCACTCCTGCAGCCTTCAACGGTAAAGAGAGGTTCAGCGGAGTCTGCCCGCCAAATTGCACGATCACGCCGACTGGCGCTCCCGACGAACTCTCGTGTTCACACACCGCCAGCACGTCTTCGAGGGTGAGCGGCTCGAAGTACAGGCGGTCGCTGGTGTCGTAATCGGTGGAGACGGTCTCGGGGTTGCAGTTGATCATGATGGTCTCGTAACCGTCGTCGCGCAGAGCGAAGGCCGCGTGACAGCAGCAGTAATCGAATTCAATTCCCTGCCCAATCCGGTTGGGTCCGCTGCCCAGGATGATCACTTTCTTTTTGTGGGTCGGTGTCGCTTCGTCCTCTTCTTCGTAGGTCGAATACAAGTATGGTGTGTAACTTTCAAATTCCGCGGCGCAGGTGTCTACGCGCTTGTACACCGGCTTGATGCCATGCTTCCTGCGTTGGTGGCGGACTTTGTCCTGGTCGCCTTTGCCGCTGAGCCGCCAGGTTGCGGCCAGTCGCCCATCGGAAAAGCCCATGCGCTTGGCTTCGCGCAGCACCTCGGTTGGGATCGACTCCATGGGATGTTTCTCCAGCTCGAGCTGCATGTCATTTATTTCCTTGAGCTGGTAGAGGAACCACGGGTCGATTGATGTCATCTTCGCCAGTTGCTTGACGGTGTGGCCCTGGCGCAATGCGTAGCGAATGTAAGAAAGGCGCTCGGGATGCGGCGTCACCAGCCGCTGGGTGAGAATCTTAGGCTCGATTTTCTCTCCGCCAATGCGCTTGCCGGTGTCGAGAGCGCGCACCGCCTTCATTAATGCTTCTTTGAAGGTGCGGCCGATGGCCATGACTTCGCCCATGGATTTCATTTGGGGGCCGAGATTCTCGTCTGCTCCGGGAAATTTTTCGAATTGCCACTTGGGAATTTTCACCACGACGTAATCAAGCGTGGGCTCGAAACAGGCTGGAGTTTTGCGCGTAATGTCATTAGGAATCTCATCCAGCGTATAACCCACGGCGAGCTTGGCGGCAATCTTGGCGATGGGGAAACCAGTAGCCTTCGAGGCCAGCGCTGAGGACCGCGAGACGCGCGGATTCATCTCGATTACCACCATGCGGCCGGTGGTCGGATGCACGCCGAACTGAATATTTGATCCGCCGGTCTCGACGCCGATCTCGCGAATCACCGCGATGGCAGCGTCACGCATGGATTGATACTCGCGATCGGTGAGCGTCTCCGCCGGGGCGACTGTGATTGAATCCCCGGTGTGCACGCCCATGGGATCGAAGTTCTCGATTGAGCAGATGATGATGACGTTGTCCTTGAGGTCGCGCATCACCTCGAGTTCATATTCTTTCCAGCCGAGCACGGATTCTTCGATCAGGGCTTCGTGTACGGGAGAGAAATCGAGGCCGCGGGCGAGAACTTCCATCAGTTCTTCGCGGTTGTAGCCGATGCCGCCGCCGCTGCCGCCCAGGGTGAACGACGGGCGCACGATGACCGGGAAACCAATCTTGCCGGCGAACTCCAGGCCGTCTTTTAGATTGTTTACCAGCGCGGACTTGGGAACGTCGAGGCCGATCTTTTGCATTGCATCTTTAAAGAACAGCCGGTCTTCGGCTTTCTTGATGGCGCTGATTTGCGCGCCGATCAGATGGACGTTGTATTTCTCCAATACGCCGCTATCCGAAAGTTCGATGGCAAGGTTAAGGGCGGTCTGGCCCCCGACCGTGGGCAGGACCGCAAAGCCAGCGCTAGGCGAGAGCTCGCGCTCGACTCGGATGATTTCTTCCAGATAATCGCGGGTGAGCGGTTCGATGTAGGTGCGGTCGGCGACTTCCGGATCGGTCATAATGGTCGCCGGGTTGGAATTAGCCAGCACCACCTCAAAGCCCTCGGACTTGAGCGCCTTGCAAGCCTGGGTGCCGGAGTAATCAAACTCCGCCGACTGGCCAATGATGATGGGGCCAGAGCCGAGGATCAGAATTTTCGAGATGTCCGTGCGTTTGGGCATGAAAAGTCTGTCGTTGGTCGTTCGTCGTTCGTCGTCGGCGACAATGCCATATTTATGCGGTCTTTTCCTTGCTTGGGCGAATAAGGGCAGTCATAGGTGTGGGCTTGATCGGATCAACGACATTTGGCTCGCTGATTTGACCCTGATTGACTACGCTTTGAAAGGGCGCGCCTTCAGGCGCGCCGGCCACCGCCCCTAAGGCGATGGGCTTTAGCCCCTGAGGGACTTCGTCCAAATCGAAACCGGCGTGCGCGGAGGAATATGGATAGTCCTCCACTCGTTCGCACAAGTGCTTCCTCACTGGGTTCTGGCTTATGTAGTTTCTGTGCGAATCGTAGTCTGCCGCATCGCGGATACGTTGATCCTGAAATCCCTTTTGCCAGATTTCCATGTTCGATCCGAGTTCCTTCTTGGCTCGGTAGGAAAATCCGCCTTTGATGAACTGAACTGCCTTCTCTAGGCTTGTGACGGGGGTGATCAATACGTGGATGTGGTCCGGCATGATTACGAATTCGTGGAGCAGGTAAGCAGAGCCACGATAGTGGTACAAGATGTCGATCAAGAGTCTGGCCCACAGTTCACTGCGGAATAGAGCCCGCCGCTGCCACGTCTCGGTGGTGATCATGTAAGTCTGACGATTGTTGGTCGCGTGTTCTCGCGTCGGCCTCAACGGCTTACCTCAGGGGCTAAAGCCCGTTTCTTTTTGGCTCCTTGCGGCGCGCCTGAAGGCGCGCCCCTTCAAAGCTCAGTCCTTCCGTCCTACATCCAACACGACTGCAGGACAGCTGTGACGGTTCTCACCCTTTCCATTCCTCCATCATCTTCACGAAATCTTTGAACAAATAATGGGAATCATGCGGGCCCGGCGATGCCTCGGGGTGATACTGCACCGTGAATAGCGGCAGATTCCGGTGGCGCATGCCTTCGAGCGTGTTGTCGTTGAGATCCATGTGGGTTAGTTCGACTTCGCTTTGCGGCAGCGAGTCTGGGTCGACGGCGAAGTTATGGTTGTGCGCCGTGATCTCGATTTTGCCGGTGTTCAATTGCTTTACCGGATGATTGCCGCCGTGGTGGCCGAATTTCAGTTTGAAGGTTTTTCCGCCCAAGGCAATTCCTGTAAGTTGATGTCCGAGACAGATGCCAAAGATCGGCAAGCGTCCCATCAGGCGCTTGATGTTGTCCACTGCGTACGTGCAGGGCTCGGGATCACCGGGGCCATTCGACAGAAACACTCCGGCGGGCTTAAGTGCTAAGACATCCTCAGCCTTTGTCTCCGCAGGAACTACGGTGACTTTGCAGCCTTCGCCGCGCAGCTTGCGAAGAATGTTTTGCTTGATTCCGTAATCGTAGGCAACTACGTGGAAGCGTTCCGGTTGGTCCTTGACTCCTACCACTTCTTCGGGAAGATGAGAACGTTCGCCCATTTCCCACACGTAAGTGTGCTTTGTGCTCACCACCTTCGCCAAGTCGGTTCCATCCATTTTCGGAATGGCCCGCGCCTTCGCGATCAGTTTCTCCGGGTCCGTTTCAAGCGTCGAAATCACGCCGCGCATCACGCCGTGGTCGCGCAAGTGGCGGACCAGGGCACGCGTGTCAATATCGCCGAGCACGGGAATCCTGAATTGCTCGAGGTATTCTTCCGCAACCTGCTGCGAGCGCCAGTTGGAGCTGACGCGGGAAAACTCGCGCACGATCAGGCCCTCGATGTAGGGCCGCGTGGCCTCGCTGTCTTCTGAATTGGTGCCGTAGTTGCCGATTTCAGGATTGGTAAGAACGACGATCTGGCCAGCGTAGGAAGGGTCGGTGAAGATTTCCTGATAGCCGGTGATGGAAGTATTGAAAACTACTTCCCCGTAACATTCGCCTTTGGCTCCGTAGCCTTTGCCGCGGAAGACTCGGCCGTCTTCCAGCGCAAGGATAGCCTGCATTCGCGCTCCAGGGAGTGGATTTTAGAGATTCTAGCAGGGATACGGAAATGCGCAAAAGAAAATGTCTGTGAAAATTCCTTGAGGTTCACTTAACGACGCACAGTTCTCTTCGTGTTGGGACTAGGCCGAACGCCAATATGCGTCCGAGGGCTTGCGCGGAGTGCGGCGGCGTTCGCAGGCGTCGGAGGTGCATTCGACCACATCGAAAAACAAATCGTCTTCGCTGCGCGAAGAATTTGCCGATTGGGCCGCGTCGTGGGCCTCGTATTTCAAGCGAAACCAACTCTGGGGGTTGACCTCAACCTTGCCTTCTTTTGCGTGACGCCGAAGATGAAAGTGCAAACGCATCGTGAGACCCGCCGGGGTTACCTGACCCGGCCCATCTTGTCCATGGGCCAGTACCCGAACACTGCCTTGCCGTAAATATAGCTTTGACCCACGGGGCCAAAGTCGCGGCTGTCATTAGACAAGCTGCGATGATCGCCCAACACAAAATAGCTGTCGGGGGGAACGATCAATTCAGCGTAAGATCGCTCGTCCTCGTAAGCGCGGGGCACGTACTCTTCGGCGATCGCCTTGCCATTCACAAACACCCGGCCGCCATCGATTTGAATGTGGTCGCCGGCTAGGCCAATCACCCGCTTGATAAAGCTCTTCGACGGGTCCCGAGGATAACGGAACACGATAATATCGCCGCGCTGGATCGGCTCCAACCGGTAGACAAACTTGTTTACGAAGATGCGTTCCTGGTCCTCGAGCGAAGGCATCATGCTTGTGCCTTCCACTTTCACCGGTTGGTACAGGAAGATGATGATGAAACAGGAAATGGCGAGCGAGATGATCAGATCGCGCAACCAGACAGACAGCACCATTACGCGGGAGGTCGCGGGAAGAATCAGCTTGCCGTCGTGGACTACGTTGGATTCTGTAGCGTCCGCCTGTCCGGGCATAATATTTGTAATTCTATACGGATCGGGGCTACCGTGTAGACATTGATTCGCCGAACACCTGGCAGTTCCGTCTGACTACTACCGCTGCCGGATTCGGGTTACAATAACACAATACTCGGATCGAGGGACCGGATTTATGTGGAAGCGCGGATTGGCGTTGGCTTTTCTTTTCCTGATTACCCTGACCGTGTCGGCTCCTTGGGCCACTTCTCAGCAGGAAGGGGTTGTTCCTGCGTACAATGCGGGGCCACCGCCGAAAGGCGCAAAGCTCCCTCCCATCCTGGGCAAGGATCAATTGTGGGCTGAGAATGCTCAGTTTCGCTATCAGACCCACGCCTACGACTTGGCTGCCAAGATACCGGCCGTCTTGTATCAGCAGCCTTGTTATTGTTACTGCGATCGGATGGGACATAACAGCTTGCGTAGCTGCTTTGAAAGTACCCACGGCGCCCGTTGCGACATCTGCCTGAAAGAGTTGTACTACGCTTATGCTGAGCACGAGAAAGGCAAGACCGCGTCCCAGATCCGTAAGGGAATCATGCAGGGCGAGTGGCGGCAGGTGAACGTGGAGACAGCGGCTTCAACCAATTAGCGCACCCGGGATGCTTGAAGGGCTACGGAGTGAAGGTGCCCTTGCAGCCGCTTATAAAACAGTTCGCATCTTAAAGTTGGTTTTCCACAGCGGGGATATCGGCAACCCCGAACCACGGGTCACAAGGCGGTGTTGGAGAGGACAAAAATCGTCAGGAAAGACTTAACAAAATTCGATCTAAACATAAGATAAGAGGGATGCTTACGAAGAGTACAGGAAGAATTCTGCAGATGGCACAAAAAACTACCCCCAAGAAATCGGTTGCCGACGATCCTCGTTTCGCACAGGCTGTGCAAAATTACGAAGCGGGTTTACGCGCCATGCAAGAGCACAAATTCGACAAGGCGAAGTCCTACCTGCAAAAGGTCTTAACCGGGGCCAGTAAGGAGCTGGCGGATCGCGCCTCCGTCCACTTGAACGCGTGCAACCAGCAGACGGAGCGCGCTGTCACCCAGTTCAAGAATTCCGAGGAACACTATGACTACGCCATTTCACTGATGAATGTCGGCGACTACGTGAGCGCTCGCGAACACCTCGATAAGTTGTCTAAGCAAGCGCCGAAAGCCGACTACGTCGCGTACGGTTTGGCGGCTTTGGATTGCCTGACTGGCCACGTAGAAGATTCCCTGCGTCATCTGGACGATGCGATCCACCTTAATCCAGGACTTCGTTTTCAGGCGCGAAACGATTCCGACTTTCAGAATCTTGCCGAAGATCCGCGCTTTACGGAGTTGTTGTATCCCGACCCTGGGGCGGAATTGCCTTCCCCGGCTGATGCTGACGAGGATCGCTAGGCAGCCCTCATGGGCTACTCCAACCCATACCCCGAGCGTTTGCGAAGCTCGCCCCCGGCCATCCCGGGTAATGATTTGCGGGTAGTGGCGATCGGCGGTGGTACCGGCCTTTCCACACTTCTCAAAGGACTGAAGTGGTACGTCAGTCCGGAGCGTCCCTCATCGAAATCAGGCAAGCCGGAAATCTCCGATCTTTCTGCGGTGGTTACGGTCAGCGATGATGGCGGTTCCAGCGGCCGCTTGCGCAAGGAACTGAACATGCTGCCGCCGGGCGACATCCGCAACTGCATCGTCGCTCTTTCTGAAGATGAGGCCTTGCTCTCGCAGTTGTTCCAGCATCGATTCGTCAGAGGATCGGGTCTTGAAGGGCATAGCTTCGGCAATCTTTTTCTCGCGGCCCTGACCTCGATCACGAAGGATTTCAGCGAAGCGGTCCGGTTGTCATCCGAAATACTGGTCACCCGCGGGCATATCTACCCAGCAACGACATCAAATGTCGAACTGGAAGCGGTTATGGAGGACGGAACGCGAGTGCGCGGGGAAACCAAGATTACCGCGAGCAAAGGCCGGATCAAGGAGCTTTTTCTGGTTCCACACGATGTTGAGCCTCTTCCGCAGACTTTAGACGCGATTGCGCGCGCCGATCTGATCACGATTGGTCCGGGTTCGCTGTTTACCAGCCTGATTCCCGAATTTATTGGTGCACGGCATTGCCAAAGCGATTGCCTCATCTGCGGCGACCAGAGTGTATGTTTGCAATCTGATGACACAAGCCAACGAGAGTCTCGGTCGTAGCGCGGCCGACCATATTCGCGCGCTTAACGAACACGCCCACGCGCAGATCTTTGATTATGCACTGCTGAACCGGGAATCAATCTCCGATCAGTTAAAAGCCAAGTATGCGCTTGAGGGCGCGGCCCAAGTCGTCATCGACGAGGCGGCGATTGAGGGGCTGGGAGTGTGTCCGGTTCTTGGTGACTATCTCGATGAAGGCGAGGTCGCCCGTCACGCCACCGATCGAATCGCGCGCGATCTTATGGGGCTGACGGTGAAGGCGCGATCTGGCGAACGGTCCGCCTCAAAGCGCCACACGACCAGCGGCTAGCTAATATGCTCGCTGGTTCCTCGCCCAGGTTTCGAGAGACACCAGAGTTTCTTAGAACATTCATCCGATGGCCGCACGGACTGGGAGCGCCCGCGTCTACATTGACTCACGGTATATTGGTTCGGATGTCAAAAAGCAAATCTGAGAGCCCTCACATCCCGCCCCGCGAGTTGCCATTGCTATTATGGCGGCCGGCAAAGGCACGCGGCTGAAATCGAAACATCCGAAAGTTTTGCACCAGGTTGGCGGAAAACCGCTATTGGCGCACGTAATCGTTGCCGCCGCCAAAATTGTTCCGGCGCGGGATATATACGTCATCATTGGTCACGAAGCGGATCGCGTCCGCGAAGCAGTGGCTTCCACCGGCGTCAACTTCATCCTGCAAAAAGAGCAGCGAGGCACCGGCCATGCCCTAATGGTAGCCCGGGAAGCTTTGACGTCGTATGACCAGGTCATCGTGCTTTCGGGAGATGCGCCGCTGATTAGTCCCCAAACGATTCAGAAGCTCCGCGATTTTCACGATTCAAAACATCCGGCGATGACGATTCTGACAGCACAACTTTTCGATCCAACCGGCTACGGGAGAGTGATCCGCGTGGGCCAAAAAAATCCCGAAGTTAAGGCTATTGTTGAGGAGAAATCCGCTTCTCCTGCCCAACGCAAGATTCAGGAGATCAACTCCGGCTTTTATGACTTCGATGCGAAAGTTCTGTTTGCCCACATTGACGAACTGAGCAACGACAATCCCCATGGTGAGTTTTATCTTACTGACATGGCCGCCATTCTCCGCAAAGGCAAGCGGAGCGTGATGGCAGTGGGAGCCAGTGATCCGCACGAGATTCTGGGCAGCAACACGCGCGCGGAAATGATAGACATTGACCAGCGCATGCGCATGGCCAAGTGCCGGCAACTCATGGCGGAGGGAGTCACAATATTTTTCCCGCAAAGCTGCGTGATCGATTGGGATGTCGAAATCGGACCTGATACCACCATCGAGCCGTTCGTGCAGATACTGGGCAACTCGCGTATTGGCAGCGATTGCCGAATCCGATCCTACAGCGTGATCGACAATTCCGTGATCGCAGACGGTGTGGTTATGCTTCCCGGCTGCATACTCAACGACGCCCGCGTAATGAATGGTGCAGTGCTCGGACCTTACTCTCGGCTTCGGCCAGGAAGTGAAATTGGCGAGGGCGCGCACGTGGGAAATTTCGTCGAGACCAAGAAAACTCGTTTGGGCAAAGGCTCGAAAGCCAATCATCTGAGCTACCTTGGAGACGCCCAGATCGGCGAAGGCGTGAATATCGGAGCCGGCACGATCACCTGCAACTACGATGGACAGCACAAACACACAACCATAATCGAAGATGGGGTATTCGTCGGCAGCGATTCGACTTTAGTCGCTCCCGTTAAGATCGGGAAAGACGCCTATGTGGGAGCGGCTTCGTGCATCACCGACGACGTCCCTCCAGACTCTCTGGCGATCGCGCGGGCGCGGCAGATCGTAAAGGAAGGTTGGAGGAAATCGAAGCGTCCAAGCAGCCCGAAACTGGATAAGCCAGTTCTCAGTTGAGGCTGAGTTTTCAAGTTGAGAGCCCTGAAACAATCTGAGTTCGTATGTCGCTCGCCACGCTTTTTCAGTTGACCATTTTCTAATTCCGCCGACCGACCTAAGAGGAATGTACGAAAGTACCCTTGAATCTCCGTGACCTATGAATATAGGATTCCTATATTCATCATGACCAATCGAATCCGTTCCAAGATCGCCCGCGGCAGTGCGGAATTGGCCATCCTAACCCTGCTGGCTGAGCAACCACGCTATGGCTTTGAAATCGCTAAACGTATCGAAGAAAGAACCAAAGGAGTTGTTTGCCGTGGTTCTCAAACTTGTTTTGGGAGGAACCGAGACCTTCGGCACTTGGGAGCCGGGCCCACTCGCTAAGCTCCGCCTAGTGTGACCCGAGCAACAACGGGCGATTCAACAAACGGAGACACATTGCAGAAATCCACGCCGTCGCAGTCGCCGCCACACCACGGGCTCGCGTCGATAAAGGCGGGCGATCCGACAACCTCCAACTGTTGGTTTTGCTGGCAAATCCCATACACCGCGTTATACCCCTCTGTTGACGCGCATACTTGACCGCTTGCCAGGGTCGGCGAAAACAGAGACCAGCATCCGAGTGCGAACCAAACGGCAGCCACCAAAACCCAACAGCGCTTCTGAGATTCGATCTTCATAGCAGGCTCCTCTAGGCACTTTTTTTTTGTGGGCTTGCAAGCTTCTGCGTCCTCGCCATGCATCTTCATTTTGGGACTCATTTCTGCATAAACACATCAAACTCGCCGGGTTGTTTGACGACGAAGTCCAGCAAACCATCGGAATTGAAGTCCGCAAGCTCAAACCCATTTTCCGCGTTGTAAAAGGGCAGTCCTGGCAGCTTGATGATCTTCTTTGTCTGGAATGTACCATCCCCATTGCCCAGGAATAGATCAGTTTCGGTTTCATTGAAGTTATTACCCTTGAAATAGTTGGCGATCAGGTCTGTCTTGCCGTCGGAATTAAAGTCGCCCACGGCAAACGAGAATGCGCCCGTGTCGGCACGCACGGCGATGGACGTAGGTTTCTTAAAAGTGCCATCCCCATTACCGAGCGCAATCCAGATCTTTCCTCTGTTCGCTGAATAGTCCCGCTCGCAGTACGCCAGGTCTGCCTTGCCATCTCCGTTAAAATCGCTGATGTATAGAGCCGGACCGAAGCTGCACCCGATTTGCTTATTTGAGAGCGCCCGTCGGGGCTTCCGAAATGTCCCATCTCCGTTGCCCATCTGGATATACACGCCGTCTGTTCCAACTCCTACGACGAGATCAAGTATCCCGTCCCGATTGAGGTCCGCGGACAGAACCTCGAAGGGTGTGCCGAGGGCGTTAGAATAATCGTAGTCCATGTTCTGCGTAAAGCTGCCATCACCTAGCCCAAGAAAAACCGAGAGAGTACAGCAAGCCGTCACCGTGGCTAGATCGAGAGTGCCGTCCTGGTTGAAGTCGCCGGTCGTGATTCCAAAGGGGTAAGTCTGGTAATGCCAGAAGCGCGAGCCCTTGGTGAACTTTCCACTGCCTTTCCCCAAGGCCACTTGCAGCTTTGTCGGTTCGTTTACATTGGCCCCAAACACCAAGTCCACGTTGCCGTCGTTGTTGAAGTCACCTCCGGCGATGGCAGCCGGACCATCGCCGTAGTAGTTGTGTGCGGCGATGGAAGTATGCCCGAATGTCCCGTCCCCAGCGCCCTGGAACACTATGATTTCTGAACCCCCATAGCTTGCCGCGAAGTCCAGGATGCCATCGTTGTTGAAATCCGACAGGACCGATTTCTGCGATCCAATACCTTGGAGATACACATTGGGAGAGCCCACCACAATGGTTTTGGTCGGTTTGTGGACCTCGACCAAGCCGTAGCTGGAACTGGACAGTCCCCCGCCCGGAGGCGGGTTGCTTACCGTGATATAGCCAGCGGTAGGGTTGGCAATACCTGAGGCGAGGATTTGTGCTTGCAATTCTCTAGGCGAAATGAACGTGGTCGAGCGTGGCTGACGATTCCAGTTTACGGTCGCACCCTGCACGAAGTTCGCCCCGTACACAGTCAGCGTGAACCCCCCGCTGCCCGGAACCACCGCCTGCGGCACCGGCGGTCCCACCACCTGCGGAATCGGATTGTTGGCCGCCGCGAACGCAGAGGCTACAAGGAAGAGGCTAACGACTGCCGTCGAAATCCAACGAAAGGATCTAGAGTATCGACTTCTGAGATTCATAGGGCCACCTTCATCGGCACGTTTTTTGAGCCTTAGCATGGTAGCCCCATTTCAAGCAATTCCAGTAGTGCCTTACGGCTAGAGCAATTCTTCTCAGTCGGTTTCTCTCTTACTGCCCGATGCGGGATTCGCACACAACCGCCTCGGCGTGCCAGGCGCACAAGATCGCGACTGCACACTTGGCACACTATTAACCCTGTAGGGAAGTAACAAGCGGTTGGATCACAAACGGAACTGCAAAATCCGTCGCCCCGTCAGCGTATCCATATCGGGGGGCTGGCCCACCCGTTCCCGCCAATTTTACTTCCGAGGGTACCCCGTCCTTGTCGCGTTTTTGCGACAGCGCGAAACATTTGACCTCGGCTCCTATCTTTTCCGCTTGCGGAAAACAGCGAAGTAATCTTCTGTCTGAGCTCTGCGACGTTCCCGCTTCGGCTCACGATTGTCTCCGATATGCCCTGGGACTGGTGGCCCAGAGCCTGCCCAGAGCGAAGTCGAAGGGTGCATGTTCCTTTTTTGGACGTTAACCTGGGTTACTGGCCACTGGACATGGCAACGCGCAGCGCTAGGATTTCCCGTTCCGCACGGCTTGCGGCAATCATACGCACCCGTCATCGAAGACCCAAAGCCCGAATCAGGTTTTCAATCAGGCATTGACCACAAACTTACTAATGAGATATTGTTACTCAATCCAACATTAGCTCATTAGCAACCGAATAGCTTTAAGTCGGGGAAGGATCACTTAAGTAATCAGGGCCAGTTAACTCCTTATTCTGGAAGATTTTACGTATAAGTCATTATTCCTCAAAGATTTTGCGGGAATTTCTTGCTAACCCCATGATTCCAAAAGATCACGGGGGGAGGGGGTATACCTAAGAAAACAATAAACTTGGTTCCAGAATGGGAAACAATCTACTTCTTGCGCCGGCGAATGCGCACTTCGAAACTGACCACACCATTATAGTCTCGCAACGCCAGAATGGACACATTGCGGGTCACGTTGTATTCCGCCTGAATGATTTGTTGCGAGGTCTGCGAAACGTTCGTAGTGTAAGTCAGAGTGAGGTTGTCCTTGACCTGCTGCTCAATGGTGACTGCAGGCGAGCTTGTAGTGGGAGATGTTTCGGTGTTCAGACCCTGAGGATCGACCCTGATGTGACTAATCCCAAACAGGCTTCGGGAGCGGTTGCTGATGGCGGAGTTCAGGGCCTCAGCGAGGATGGCGCTGGAGGCTTGTTGAGCGAATGGCGACTGTCCGGACTGCTGCAATTGAGCAGATTGCTGCTGGGTTTGGCCAAGCGCCAGCAGGCTGATGATATCCGCCACGGGCAGCGGCGGTTCGGAATGGTAGGTCAGGTTGAGCTTGTCGAGCCCACCGTTCAGATTGACCGTGATGTCATAGTCGCGAACGTGCGTGGACGCCTGCAGATCAAGCACCGGCGTTGTCGTCACCGGATTGGTAAAGGTGACATCCCCGCGTTCCATGCGGTACTTGGTTCCATTGAAAAAAACTTCGCCCTCAGTTACGTCCGCGCGCCCCAGAAGAACAGGTTTTGCCGCGGTGCCGCGAAGATGCAGGTCGGCGTCTCCGGAGAGCCGCACAACTGCGGTTTGCATCTGCAATTCGGGGGTAGTCACGATGTGCACGTCCAAGCGGATACGATTCAGCAGAGGATTGGTTTGCGGCAGCGCCGAACTCTGTGCGCTGCGCGCCAGGCTCGCGCCGAAATCAAATCCCGGAGTCACCGCCAGTTTGGTGACGGTGATATCTCCAGACAGCACCGAAGCGACGGAGGAGCCCGCCCATCGCAATTCAGCATTAGCCATGGAACTCACGCCCGGTGGGTAGCGCAAACGCACGTCCTGGGTTTCCATGGTCAGATTGAAATTGATTTGACGGTTGTAGGCAGTGGCGTATCCGCCAAAAGTGACGATGCCGCCGCCTACACGCGCGGTGAGCGTTTCGATCTGCAACCTGTCCTGATTAAATACGGCGGCTCCATTAATGGCGCTCAGTGCGCTGGGGAGATCGCTGTAGGCGATTGAACCGTTTGTGATCTGCAGCCTCCCCTGGGTCGTAGGCTTGCTAATGGTGCCTCCAACCGTCAAGTCAACCGCAACCTCGCCTGAAGTTGTGAAATCGGGATTAAAGCTTTGAATGAGCTGCAGATTCGCATGACCCTGGGCGCGCAAGTCGAGTTCTCGCTCCCCATTGAGCCGTACCGTTCCGCCAACCGTGAGGTCGGTGCCTTCCCCAATCAAATGGAATTGCTGGATTTGAAGGAATTCGTTGGAAATATGAAAACTGATCGGACCATTGTTGCGAACCTTGATGTTCTCAATGTCAGCAAAGAAGTCGGTGAGATTGCCAATTATCTCGAGTTGGCTAGGATTGCGTACGGGGCCTCGTAACTGAAGGTCTCCAGTCACCGCCGACTGGCCCGTCACCCGGCGTTTCAGATAGGTTCTGAAGACGGAATCCACATCAAGATGGTTGAAATGCAAGTCTACTGTGGCAGGCCAATCGCCGCGCAACCGAACGGCACCAGCGATGTTCAGCTCTTCGTCTTTGAACTGCGAGCGCCCGCTCACGCGCAGTTCGGAGCCCTGGGTGACTGCGTCCAATGTGTAGTCACCCGCGCGTTCATGGTCAAAGGCAAGATCGCGCAAACGGACATTCGCGTTAATCGCCGGCTGCTCCAGCGTGCCCGACGCCTGAGCGGTGAAATCCATGCGGCCATCCACGCGCACGCGGCTGGCCTGCAGCTGCGGAACGCCGGCTAGATCGAAGTTGTCCCCGTTCAGATTGAGGCGAAAGGCGTGGGTGGAAAAGTTGTAGTTACCCGCTCCGGTAACGTGGGCGTCGTAATAGCTGAGATGAAAATCGTCCATTGAGATTTCGTCGCGGTCGAACTCCAGCTTGGAGTCCAAATCGCGAACCGGCTTGCCGCCGATGATTGCGTCAGAAAGCTCGATGTGGCCGTTTCCCCGCGGATCCGCCACCGTGCCCTCGATTTGCACGAAGAGGTTGACCGTGCCGCTGATGGGGAGGTTGTATCCGCTTAGGGCCAGAATTTCGTCAGCATCGGCGCTGCGCACGTCGATACGAGCGGCGATGGGATTCGAATCGCTGAATTGTCTTTCTTGCAGGCCGGCGCTGAGCTCGAAGGAGACGGTGGTCTGACCGTGATGCAACCTGCCGTTGTGCGCCGCGAACGCATGCGGTGATAACTGAACATCCGCGATCAGCGAATCGCAGTGTACATTTTTTTTCGGCGCATGAGATGTGGCAGGAATTAGTAAATCGAAATCTTCGGACTGGAGTCTGCCGGCAAAGGCGATGGCAGAAACTTTGCCAGTCGCGGTCCCGTTGAATGAGGCATGTCCTTGCAGGACGACTGGAAGCTGCTCCTGGTAGCCTACGGCTGTGAGGATGGGCTGCCACTCGCTTAGATCCGAGGTCCTGATCTCGAGGTTCAGAGCGGAACTGGAGGAGAGAGTACCGGCGGCCCGAACTTGAGTGCGGCGAGTGGAGGCGTTGAATTCCACAACCTCCAATTCGGCCGGAGCTACACGGTACCTCGCGAGAGCGTGCGCATTCAGGGGCAGTTCTGCCGCCTTCAACTGAGCCGGTGCTGTCACGTCCAGCATTATTTCACTCTCCAAGTCGCGTACCGAGCCGCGCCACTGTGCATCCACTCGCCCGCTGGCAGCCCCCGCCAAGTTCAGACGACGCAGCGGCCGCGCAGCAGACGATAGCGCGGCTGCTATTTCGGAAGCGGAAACATCTTTCAGGCGAAGCCGAACATTTCCCTTCCGCTCGTCAGGAGCATTCGCCTTCACATTTTTTTTGGCCGGAGCGGAATTGAGCCAGTTGATAACTTCGCCATCACCGGTTACTACTCCCCCCAACAGCCTCGCCTCAAGTTGAGAAAACGCAAGCCGCTGATTGCTGATCGCGTAGGCGCTGCTCAGGGCTACATCATGCAAACCGACCGACTGATCGCGCCAATCGAAGTTCTTCACCGCGAGTTTGCCGGACGAGGAAAAAACCGCCGATGACCATGAACCTTCACCAATCGCCTGCAGAAAACCTTGTCGTATTTCAGTGCGACGCGCAACCGCACCGGTTTCGGCAAGGTCCAGAGTGAGGTCGTACTTGGCGATGACGTTCGGGTGATGGAAATTGACGAGTCGGCCACTTCCCTGCAACCGCGAACGTCCAGAGGTGGCCTTCAACGACTTGACTTCGATTCCATCCTCGCTCAAGGTGAAGTGCGCCTCAGCCATCCAGGCCACCGGACGGAAGTTTTCGAATCTGGAATCGATTTTTCCCAGCAGGAGATTACCTTCGTACCGGCGATGCAATAGCGAATAGCTCATATCCGCCGAAACATCATTCGCAGTGAAGTCGAACGGCGTTCTTTGGTCATTCCAGAGCAACTCACCGCGGCGTACCTCGAGCTGACTGATCGAAAGGGAGAACAATTGCTCAATCGATGTTCTGGTTGACATTCCCTTCAACTTGGGCTTGGGTTGATTAGTAGTGCCGTCGGGATATACAACGATATGAACTACGGGACGATCAAGAACCAGGGACGAAAACCCGAATTCGAGCTCCCAAGGTCGAGATTAGTTTGACTCGCGCGACCAGCCGGTCCACGTGGGCATAAGGAACTTCGCCCGCTGACTCGCGCCCATGGATGGTGAGATCCCGTATGTCTACCTGGAAGCGGAATGGTATGGTATGAATCCCACCCAGATCAACATGCCCGCCCGTGACCCGCTCCAACTCAGCCACCACGCGACGCCGTACTAAAGCTTGGAAGGAATCAGTAGTCGCATACCAGCTCAGAGCGCCCAGCAGGAGCAAGGCTACAAGTCCTGCCAGCAGCAGATAATTGCGAAGCCTGCGCCAGCGCGGCTTGGCGCCGGGCTCGCTCATCGCAATTGGCCTTCGGACTCCGCCGATTCCGTCTCTGTGCGGATCCGGCTTCCCGAACGCAGATCTTGCAGCCAGGCAACCAACATCTGGTTCATCTTTTGCTGGGTCAGCAATTCCTTGATCTTAGGAGTAACTTCAGCGAGTGGAACTTGCTGAGCGCCGGATTGTCGAAGTTGGGGAAGAAGCTCTTGATTGTAGTAGCTCTCAATGCTTTTGGAATCGATGACCACGTTCGGGCGCAGCCGGGCATCCACCAAACCCATTATGTCGACCTGCAGAGCGATCCGTTTTTTCAGTTCGTCCTCGGTTAATCCATAGCGCGCTATGGCGGCTTGCCAGCCCGCTTCGCTCTCCGCGCCAGGGTACTGTTTACGAATCTCCTGAATGCGCTTCTCCACTTCTTCGCCGCTGGCGTGAGGGAAACCCGAGGAACGCATTTGCTCCCGCAACAGCGCCTGATCGATCAGGTGGTCCAAGGCAGCCTTACGATCCCCGGCCTGTAGTTGGTCGAGCGGGCGAACGGCGACGAAAGCTTCGTAGCGTACAGCATCCTGCCACTCACTTTGCAGGATGATGTGGTTGTTCACTGTAGCGACGATGCGATCCAAAACGTCGCCCGCCCGGGCAGGCAAGGCAATCGCCAGAAACACGATAATGCAAACAAAAATCGAGCACTTGTGATTCATCAAAAACTCTGTCCGATACTAAAGTAAGCGTTGAAGTGCGAAGTGTGTTGCGGCACGAAAGTGGTCGTCGTCTTACCCGTCTTATCAGTGACTGTTTGGGTGCTCGGAAACGCCGTCGGATTCAGATTGTACCCGAAATCGAAGCGCACCGGGCCGACCGGCGTCTTGTAGCGCACCCCGACTCCCACGGCATGGGAAATATAGCTGTAGTCGCACTGGCTGGCCGTGCTTTGCTGCAAGCAGAGTTGCGGATTCTTCTGGCGCCAGCGCAGCAGGTTATCCAGCATGCTGCGGCCATCGGTAAAGATGTTCCCCGCGTCTTCGAAAATAGCGAAGCTGATGTTGTCCTGGAAGAAGGGCAGCGTCGTCGGTGGAAAACGCATTTCCACGTTATTCAGGAAAAGCGCGCTCCCACCGACTGGGAAGCCGGTCGTGGGATCGCGCGGGCCTGCCTGGTTTAACCCGAATCCTCGATGGGAGTTGCCGCCGCCGGTGAAAAAACGCTCGGCTAGCGGAATAATGGTGGTCGAGGGACAGTTGTTTACTGTTATGTCCGGACACGCTTGCCCGGGCGGAAGAATTGTGGTATTGCCGAAGGCAGTCTCTACCCCGATTCGCAACGAACGCGCAAATACAAATTTCTTCTCGGTCGGCCGGTTCTTGCCGAACGCGTGGTAAGTGGAATTCTGGACGAGAAGACTGCTGAAGTCCGCCTCCGAGCCGAAGTAACCGGCGGCGACTCCGGCGTCGACTGTGGTGTAGCTGCCCTTAGTGCTTTCCAGATTGTTGTCGCGCTTATTGCGAATGTAGCTGAAGCCCGGCTCGCCCACGCGCACGGGAAGGGAAAGCTGCGGGATTTCAGCGGGGCTGATGATTATATTGCTGGCCTTGACCCGACGGTAGGTGAAACGATAATCCATCGTGGTTGCTTTACTGACGCTCTGTTCGGCTTGTACCGACCCCTCCAGACGTTGCGAGGTGAATGTGGTCACGTCCAGCGTATTGTCATAGAAAGCGGTTAAAGACAATTTCCAGTTTTGACTGTTGAACCAGCGCGGCGCGGTGTAGCTGATAAGGCCGCGCTGTTGCAGGCTGCCCACGTCAGCCTTGAAGGTAATGGTGTGGTTGCGGCCGCGGAAATTGAGGCGGGTCACGTCCAGCGAGACCCGCGGGCTCACTCCGGTCTGACCCTTCGCCTGGTTAGTGCCTATGGCTGAAGGCTGACCGGTCTGGAATTCCAAACCTACGCCGTAATTGAAGGTGTAGCGCTTGGCTTCCTCCACATCGACTAAGACGTTCTTCTCCGGTTCATTGCCATTTGGATTTTGCACCGCCGTGCCTACCTGGCTGAAGATACTAAGGTCGTAGAGGCGCTGTTGCGTTTTCAACATGTCGATCTGGCTGAGTGGGTCGCCGGATTTTACTTGCAGCTCGCGTTGCACAATAAATGGCTTGGTGAAGTTCAATCCTGACACAAACACATTGTCCACGAAAACCTGCTCTCCTTCGTGGATTTTGAAGGTAACGTCCATGCGGTTAGGCGCGCCGGGCATCGCTTTCGCCGACGCCTCGAAACTCGCGCGGGGAAATCCGTGATTGAAATAGTAGTTCAGAAGATTGTCGCGGTCCTGCGCAATGTTGAACTCGGAAAAAGGCTGACCCTGAGCCGTGTTGATGTATGCCGCGAGCTGTGTTTCCGCGAAGGCCTGGTTGCCCTCCATGTGGAATGCTCCCACCAACGTTTGTGAACCCTCGTCCACTGAAATGGTGAGCGCAAGATCATTTTCGTGGCCATCATAGTCATCACTGACCGTGCTGGTGATCTTGACCTGTTGGAACCCGTTCGCCCGGTACAGGTCCTCGAGTCCGCGAATGTCGCCATTGAGCAATCCCTGGCTGAAGCGGCCACGCGAATCGAAGCGCGCGGCCGGACGCACCTGCATGCGGGAGCGCAGCCCCTCGGTCAAGAAGTACTTATTCCCCGTGAACTCAAGTTTCACCAACCGGTGCCTGGCGCCTGGATCGATGACATACACAATTTGCAGTGCGTTTCCGGCGGTATCGGAATTCTGTTTCATCCCAACTTTGGCTTCGAAGTAACCGCGAGCCTGAAGGTAGTTAAGCAGGTTGCGACGGCCTTCGTTCAGCAGGTCCTCATCTACAGCGTTTTCTTCGAAGATGGGTACGTTCTGTTTGAGCACACCTCGCCTGATCTTGAACCCCTCTGCAATGACCTGCACCTTGGGTCCAGGGACAATGTCGAAGTTATAATCCACGGCGTTCGCCGACTCACGATAGGACTTGTTGGATACGGAAACCTGGGCCAGCAGTCGATTCTGCTTCTGATATTTCTTGCGCAAGCGATCGAGCGCATTGCTCACGCGCTGCACGGAGACCGGATTGCCGGGATGCATTTTCGCAATGTCCTCAATTTGCCCCTGCGAATACCCCGGATTGCCTGTGACGGTCACGTTTCCCACCCGCGCCTGGGGTCCTGGAGCGATTTGGAAAATTATGTCGATCTGCTGCCGCTCAGGATACTTGCGTTCGCTTTCGGTGACCGTGGAACGGTAGTAACCGTTCTCCTGCATGAGCTGCTTAATGTTGACCAGAGCGCGCTCGACTTGGTCGGGAGTGAACAGATCTCCTAATTGAAACTTCGATGCGTTCACCACTTGTCCAGCGGTCGGCCGGTTGGGGACACCCCGGACGTCAACACTCCCGACAAAGTAGTTGGGCGTGGTAAAGAACGACAGGGTAACCTTGCCGTCTCGGGTTCGTTCCGCCTCGACGCGAATATCTGCAAAGCGGCCGGTCTGATGAAGCTTATGGATGCTTTCGCGGATGAGTTCGCGGTCCAGCGGTTTACCCGCCTGTTGAGGTATGAGTTCGCGCCACCGCTTCTGATCAATGTCGGAGGGGATGTCGGGCCAGCGGATTTCCGCGACCGTGAGCCCCTGGTATTGGGCCATGGGATCTTCGAGGGGAACGGCTGGCGACTGCCCTTCGACGGGACGACCCTGCTCCTGTGGTGCGCCGTCCAACCCAAAAGAGTCGGCAGACGCGGTCACGACACACATCGCCGTGAGCGCCAGGGCAATCAGTGTTGTGAACACAGCCCCCCTCAGTTGCAAACAGGCTCCCCTATTGCGTATAGGTGATTACTCAGTTCGATGAACCCGTGCACAGCAATGTTGTACTCCGCGCAGGGAATCGAGCAGCGTTTGCTCTTTTTTTCGGCATCTGGAAGTTCTCGCTGGATCATGCCTCCGCTTCCGTTTTGCAAACGACGTGGCACCTATCATAATGGTTTGTAGGTGTGAAACTGATGACCTCTTTGGAACGGGACGAGCGATATTCGCGGCAGGTGCTTTTCCGCGGGATCGGGGCTGAGGGCCAGGGTAAGCTGACCGCCTCACGCATTGCCATTGTCGGCTGCGGAGCCACGGGCTCTGTGCTTGCTTCCTTGCTTGCCCGTGCGGGCGTGGGCACAATCCGCGTTATCGACCGCGACTACGTCGAGGCCAGCAATCTACAGCGGCAATCTCTGTTTGATGAGGCCGATGCCACCGAATCCCTTCCTAAGGCCATTGCTGCCGCCAGGAAAATCGCGGCTTTCAATTCCGAAATTGTAATCGAGCCGCATGTCGCCGATCTGACGCCATCCAATATTGGACCTCTACTCGAGGATGCGCAGCTTATTCTCGATGGCACCGACAACTTTGAAACCCGCTACCTCATTAACGACTTCGCCGTGAAGAATTCTATCCCATGGATTTACACCGCAGCCGTAGGCAGCTATGGGGTCACGTTAAATGTGCTTCCCGGGAAGACCGCATGTTTGACTTGTATATTCGCCGACCCTCCCCAGGGCACTTTTGAAACCTGCGAAACCGCGGGAATTTTGAACTCGGCGGTAAACCTTGCCGCCTCGATTTCAGCGACTGAAGCTGTAAAGCTATTGGTCGGGGCCAACGACCGGCTGCGGCGTACGCTGCTCTCCTTCGACGTCTGGAGGAATGAGCGGGCCGAGGTGGCGGCGGACAAGCCGCGTGCCGGTTGCCGAACCTGCGGTGAACACGACTTCCCCCACCTTGCCGGAGAGGGCCGCCCGCACATTACGCTCTGTGGACGTAACTCCGTGCAGATTCACGAACGCCGCCGCCCGGTCGACTTGGCACAACTGAGCGAGCAACTGCAGCCGCTGGGCACGGTTCGTCACAACGATTTCGTCCTGAAATTCTGGCATGAGCCCTATGAAATGACCCTGTTTCCCGACGGCCGGGCCATCATCAAGGGTACGACCGATAAGACTATAGCCAGAAGTCTCTATGCCCGCTACGTCGGGTCCTAATAAAACCCGCGCCCAGAGCCAGTTTTCGGGTTATGATGCTCTCATAAAGTCTGTGGAGGATCCAATGCGTTCACTGAAAACTTTGTCCATGATTTTATTGCTGTCTGGATTGGCGGCCGCGCAAACCACCGTAATCGGGGGCACGGCCAGCAACTGGGTTCCGGCGTACGGCGTGTATGCCGCTCCTTTTGTACCCCTGGTTACGACTCCGTCTGTGACCCTCGCAACCGTGTCGCCTTCCGCGGCGGGAGCCAGCAATGCCACTTTTGGAAACGTCGCTGGCGCGACTAACGCGACTCTCTCGATGGTGCCAGAACCTCAGGCTGCAACGTATACCCAGGCCATTTGGTCCCCGCCGTACACCCAGCCGACCTGGTTCGGTCCGGCGGCTGTGGAGACCCCGGCGGAGTCAATGCCTGAGAGCAGGCCTATGCACCGAGCTCATGCTTTTGACGTCGGTGTTGCCTCATGGCAGAGCAGTGAGAGTGCGGCCCCTCTGATGGCAAGTTCGACGGGTGCAAGGAAAGCGGCGCGCACTTTTACCAATCAGGATGTTGACCAAGAGAATCAGAAAAACGGCACGGTGAAGTACGACGGAAAAACGGAACACATCTGAGATTCGTTCGACAATGCAACTCAAGGTTGGGTCTCCGGTCTTGCGAACGAGGCCCAACCGCGTCGTCGCTTAATAGCCGCGGGCAAAATCGCGGCCTTATTTCACCTTTGCGATAAAGCTTCCAGTGCCGCAAAAAAGCCTGGGCAGGAAATCACTGCCGCATCGGCTCGGTGAATAGTAGTCTCGCCTTCTGCCCGCAAAGCTGCGACCGCAAACGCCATGGCGATCCGATGATCGCCGAAGGAATCTATTTCCGCTCCGTGCAACGCCTGTCTGCCCGGAATTTTGAGGCCGTCCTCCAGTTCCTGCACTTCCGCTCCCATAGCTCGAAGATTGGTCACAAGCGCGGCTATCCGGTCAGATTCTTTCACTCGCAGTTCCCTGGCATCGCGGACTTCGATGCCGGATGCACTGTAAGGTGCAATGGCAGCCAATACCGGGATCTCGTCGATCAGGGCCGCCGTATCTGCGCCAGTAATCAATGCTCCTCGCAAATCCCGTCCGTCCACCTCCACGGACCCTACAAGCTCACCGTGCTTGTCCTCCAATTTTGCAACCGAGATGCCCACTCCCATCAATATCAGGATGTCGAGCAATCGGGCTCGCGTGGGATTCAGCAGCAAAGCGCTGATCAGCAGCCGGGATCCGGGAAACAACGCCGCCGCACAAAGAAAAAAGGCCGCGCTGGAAAGATCGCCAGGAATTTCTGCCTCGATGGCATGAAGGTCTTGTCCACCGGCAATCCACGCCTGATTCCCCTGCTGGGTCACTTCCGCGCCGAACGCTCCCAGCGCCAGTTCTCCGTGATCTCGGGTGCGAACCGGTTCCTCAACGCGAGTTTTCCCTTCGGCGAACAAACCCGCGAACAGCAAAGCTGATTTCACCTGTGCACTTGCCACCGGCATTTTGTAATCAATCGCCTTCAGATGTGTGCCCGTAATGCGCAGCGGCGGACGGCCTCCATCGTTGGCGGCAATCTGCGCGCCCATCGCTTCAAGCGGCGCGATGATTCGCGCCATGGGCCGCCGCGACAACGATTCGTCGCCCACCAGTTCGCTGCTGAATACCTGCCCCGCAAGTATGCCGCTTAGCATGCGCATGGTGGACCCGGAGTTGCCGCAGTCCAGAGGTCGGTCAGGTTGTTGGAGCTTGCGCCCGCGTCCGCGAATTAGAACGGCGTTTTCGGTTCGTTCCAACTCCACTCCCAGAGTGGCGAGACAAGCCAGCGTGCTGGCGCAATCCGCACCGGTAGAAAAATTTGCCAGCCGCGTCGTTCCCTCGGCAATGGCAGCCAACATGGCGTATCGGTGAGAGATGGATTTGTCCCCCGGCAACTGCAGGGCTCCCGCAATGTTCCGGGCCGGCCGAACCACGACCGTGGAATCTTTGGTCTCTGTCGACATCTTGTCTGTCAAATATAGCGGAAAAGAGGCAGCATGACTGCGACTCTAAAGGAGAGGATCAAGACTCGAAGCCGTAGATCGAAAAGTTTCTCAATTGACAATCGCCAATCGCCAATCCTTAGACCATCGCCTTCGCCTCAGCGGTAGCTTCTTTCAGAATTTCACTTGGCACTTCTTTGATGGTCACATTGAATTCGAACATTGGCGTTTCGCTGCCGCGGCCCCAGCGGCTGACTTCCCAGTGAGCGCGTAGGAACTTGACGTCCGCGTGCCCAGTCAAATCCAGCAGCAGCGGATGCTGCGCCTGGTAGAACTTCTGCGGAAAGTTGCTGACCGGCTTCGGAATCCAAACCGCACCATCCGCCGACCCGTGGATGCTCACGTCCAGCGACTCCTGCTCGACGATGCCCGTAATATTCAGACTGAGAAGGAAAACATGGTTGGATGCATTGCTAACGTCTACGACCGGACCATCGCCCTTAGCGTTGACCACGGTTTTTTCTGGAACCAGGAAGGTATCAATC
This sequence comes from uncultured Acidobacteriota bacterium, assembly GCA_963696635.1. GTDB lineage: Bacteria > Acidobacteriota > Terriglobia > Terriglobales > Acidobacteriaceae > JABDBE01. The sequence continues at coordinate 1,376,009 of CAVOKX010000006.1, read as the reverse complement.
ATGACGCGAGCATTGTAACAAAATACACTTCGTCGCCTTCACTAGGCTCGACGTAACGTATCTATAAACTGCCGCACCACTTTTCCAACTTCCTCAGGCTGCTCCCAGGGTGAATAGTGCCCTGCCTTTGCGATCACCTTCATCTGACTGCCCTGTATGTTTCGTCGCATCAACTCTGCTTCGCTCACGCCGGTAAGAATGTCCTCGTCGCCAGTCACAATCAGGGTGGGCACGTTGATCGTCTTCAACGTTTCTACGGAATCCAGACGATCTGCCATACCTCGCTGCACCATCGCCACATCTTCAGCGGACATTTTCCTCATCATGCGCAGCGCGCCCTCGACCCGGTCCGGACGCGTGCTGCGAGTCGTTTTCCCTATCAGCTTGGGAACCATGCTTTCGAAGAACGGCTCGGTCCCACGTTCCATTACATCGGCTGCCGCCTGTAGTCGTCCCGCGCGCGCCTCAGGAGCATCTGCCTGGGCCTTCGTATTGCACAGGACCAGCGCTTCCACCCGCGCATAGTACTTCCGCCAAAATTCGAACAACACATAACCGCCGATCGAAACTCCCACGAACGGAGCGCGCCCTATTTCTTCACAGTCGATTACCCGGGCGATGTCCGCAGCATGTTTTTCCATCGAAGCCGCACCCTCGCCAACGCTCGAGTCGCCGTGCCCCCGCAAATCGGGCAGAATGACCCGGTAGTGTGAGACCAGCGCCTGAGCCGCTGGTTTCCACAGGTCACGGTTGGCGGGAAAAGGATGGAGCAGCACGACCGGTGGGCCGCTTCCTAGAACCTCATAGAATATGTCCGCATCGTCGCTGGTAATTTGGGGCATCGCCAGATTTAAACACAGATTAGGCCGGAGCGATGAGTCCGGCAGGCGGCGAATCGAAGAGCCGGGAAACGATAAGACACAAGCCTAAATCGCAAAAATGCGGTCGACTTCATCTGCGTCTCCGGGCATCAAGGATTTGTCACCTGCTGCGCATTGGCGGGAGCCGGCAGCCTCAACGGCTCGTCCGGCATGACAATCCACGCAATCGGATACGCCAACAGACCCACACCGGTCATCAAGGCAACGAACAACCAAAGCAGCCGCACCAGGGTGACGTCCAAGTCAAAATACTCCGCCCATCCCGCGCATACCCCGGCAATCTTACGGTCGGCTCGGGGACGCAGCAACCGCTTTCGCGCCGTCACCGCACCTACTCGCGTGCCGCAGTAGGCGCAGACATTGGCGTCGTCCTGAATCACCTTCCCGCAGTAGTTGCAGTACATGGCCTACGTCCCTCGTTGCCCAATATTTAGATACGTTGCTGTGGCCGATCTTGTTCCAATTCTACTCTGCCCGATAAGGCTCTTTCAGGTACTGGTTAGCGCTTTCCGCGAGCGTGCTTCCCGCGTCCGTGGCTATTACGGCTTGGTATTTCTTCATGGCAAGGTCACGTTTCCCCAGCAAGTCATACACTTCGCCAGCCGCCAGATTCGCCTTCTGCAGTATTTCCGGGTCGGGTTGTGCAGCTTGATTCACCTGCTCATATGCACCGACCGCGCCAGCGTAATCTTTCTGGCTGCGAAGCAGCTCGCCCAGACTGAGTGCCGCGATTTCGTAATGTAAGCCGTCATAGTAACCTTCCCGTCCAGACTCCCAGACTTTGCGATACACCGCTGCCGCCTCCTGATCGCTGCCGCCGGCGCGAAGCAAGTTCCCTTCCTCCAGCGCCATGAGGACGTTGTGCGGATAGCTCTGAATCAGGCCACGGGCAATGGGCAGCGCCTCCTGATAACGATGTTCGCGGCGCAAGAATAGGACGAGCAGAATCTTGGCATCCGTACTGGTCTCTCCCGCCCCTTGCGCACATTCGTGAAGATACTGAAGTCCCTTGTCTTTATTTCCACCAATTCCCAGCACCGTCACGCTGGCTCGCAGTGCCAAGGGCAGACTGCCCATGACGTAGTTGTGGGCTCCAACGATCAGTTTCGCCGGCGCATCCCCGGGCGCAAGTTCGAGTACGCGTTCGTGATCGCGGCGCGCTCCCACCGCGTTTCGCAACGCCGAAAACCAGGCGCGCTCCACCATGGCGGTGTAAGTTGCGAACTGGGCCCGCGTCACCCCTCGGGCGTAGAGGGCTTCCACGTCCTTGGGATTTTCAGCCAACCGCTTTTCCTCCAGACCCAAAGCTCGCTGCACCAGGTCCTTGATCTGCTGCTTCACTTTGGGATCGGCGGGGCGATGTGCGGCTCGGATGAAGGTGTCGTTGGCGTACTCGCCGGTGTTCAAGGCGCCCATGCGGTAGAGTTCGCGGAACAGCACGGCGGTCAGGAAATGATTCACCGCGAACGGGTCGTCTGGATGCCTCTGCAATACCTGATCGAACTCCTGAACGGCGCGGTCGTAATCGAGGTTATAGAAGTGGTCGAAGGCGGTGTGATTCAGGGGGTCGTTGGGACGGAACGACAAGCTGTCCTCGGGGTGGGTTACTTGAGGGTTCGTCTGGGCGGCTGATCTCGGGAACGGATGCCCCAGAAGCAGCAGGAACAGAAGCAGGTTGCAACAGGACAGGGTGCGGGAAGACAAAATTGGCCGTTCCTTATGTTCGGTCTTGGTTTCGGTGTTGGGTTCGGTCTTGTGCTTAAGTTTATCTGATGCAGGCGCTGCTGGAGCGTTGGAACCAAGAACATCAATTCTCCAGAAATTGTCTGCTGAAAATTGTTCCTCCGACCAAGCATAATCATCAAGATCGACCAATCTTTGCCAGGGACGGGGTAATTCTTGCCTAGCTGGGCCCAGGGAGCAGCCATGGTGAGCGCTCAAGGTTCTTTTTTGGCAACCACTTAGCGGGTTACGGTTTTGGTCACTGGCTTGCGGTCATTTAGTGATCGGCTTCATGCGCGGCTCGGGGAGAAGTCAAATGTCTGAGGTTATCGACAACACACCGCAGGAATTCTGGCGTCCTCCGATCACCCAAATCGAGTCCGGCGTCCCGGCTATGGTCGAGGTTTGTGATCGCTGTGAGACCGAGTTCATGGTGGGCGCAAAGTTTTGCCATGACTGCGGGGCCGCCCGTCAGCCAGTCGCCAGCCGCGACGCCGCCCACATCTGGACGCGTGCCCTGGAACTTCTGAGGGTCCTGGAATTCCACAACGTGAAGGAATGGCTGGGCCTGCCTATGGCTTCGCTCATCGCCTTTTTCGCTGGCCTGGGTTGCCTTCTAGCAGCGGTCGCGGTGGGCGCCATTTACTCGGTTCAGACCTTGGCCGATTTTCAGGCTATCCAGTCCTGGCGGATGCAGTGGTTGCTGGCGGCGCTGGTGGCCTTCGTCGCGGGAATCCTGCTGAAGCAGGCCGGTTCCAAGGAAAAGTAGTTCGAGCCTAAGTCTTTGACTGAGAATCCTCCCCCGAATCTCTCTCCGCTAAAAGTCTTACTCAGATTGCCGCGACGCGCCTGCGGGTTTGCGCCGATTTCGCGTTTCCCGTTTTAGGACCGAGTTTACTGAGTGTGAATGGCCGGGGACATCCCTGACATTTTAGACCGGGCACATCCCTGACACTTTTTGCTCCGTTTCCGTGAGGGGATGGGGTGCAGGGGAAGGGGAAACTTCCCCTTCCCTTGCTCCGGCCACGTAGAAGCTGCTCGGTTCGGCAGCGCTCTCTCCCTCGGCATCTTTCTTTGGCGGCAGCGGCAAAACCCGCCGTCGCCAGCTGTCAAACCGTGCCAGCGGAACATCCGCGAAATAGACCGTATACCAGCGCTCGTCGATGGGCAACAGGCCCACGCGCTCGCCCCACAACACCTCGCTCAGAAATACATCGTGCCGCTTCTGCCAGCGAAAATGTCCGTGCGCGCGCACGCTGCGCACCAGCATCGTCGCCGGATATTCCGGCTCCGGCACCCGCGCCGGATACGGCCGCGGCGAGGGCTCATACAGGCTGGCCGGCGTTTCCATCGCCAAGGCTTCATGCGGTCGCACTTCGTTGTATTCCTGGCGGAAGTTCTCCAGCGCTCGTTGTTGCGCCCGCCGATCCTGGGCGGGCGGCATCGCCACCTCCTGCTTCAGGGTGCGATGCATGCGCTCGTGCCGTCCGTTCTGCTGCGGCTGTCCCGCCTCAATCCGCTCCGCCACGATCCCCAGCTTGATCCACCACACCGCCAGCCGCGACAAGCCGGCGATCGCCGTGCTGGCAAAGGGTGGCCCGTTATCGGTGCGAATCGCTTGCGGTAATCCATACTCGCGAAACGCCGCTTCGAAGATGGCTTGCACCCGCGCCGTGTCCGTCTTGGCCACCGCCTGGCAACGCAGCAGATAGCGGCTGTGCGCGTCGCTGATGGTCAAGGGATCGATCCGCTCCCCGTCCCCGGTGCGGAACCAGCCCTTGAAATCCGCGCACCACACCCGGTTCGGCCCATCCGCATGCGCCAGCGGTTGCGTGTACGGCGCCGTCTTGCGCCTTTTCTTGCGCGCCACCACCAGCCCTTCCCGCTTCAGCAACTCGCCCATCGTGCTCGCTGCCGGCCAGCTTGGCCCCGGTTGGTCCCGCTCCAGCACCCGCTTCAACTTGCGCGGCCCCCACCTCATGTGCGCCTGCCGCAACTCCAACACCCGCTGCTCGATCTCCGCCGGGGTTTGGTTGGGGTGCCGCTGCGCCGCCCGGTTTCGTTCCAGCAGCCCTGCCGCTCCACCGCTCCCGGTACCGCCGCAGCCATACATACCCGGTTTCCCGCGTTACCCCGAAGCTCTGGCACAGCTCCGTCATGGTTTGCTCATCCCGCTCATACTCAAACACAAACCGTAGTTTCTCTTCCATCACACTGCTCGCTTTCCATGGCATGCGCTGTTTGTAACCCGCGCGCGCCATCTTTTGCAGTGTCAGGGATGCTCCCGGTCTGTTTTGTCAGGGATGCTCCCGGTCTGTACCAGTGGTAAGCGTACCCCCTCCCCCCTCGAGTTATGCAAAACCTTGAAAGCAAAGGGGTAATCATTTCGACCCCACGCAAAATCTAGAGGTTAAAGGAGTTATAGGTAAAATCCTGATAAGATGGGAGTTACGGCTTGGGTGACGTCCCGTTTTGGAACGGAGTGGACGTTTTGGAGTCTGCCTCCCGAGGTGCCCTGGCAGCGATTCGATTGTCAAGGATCGATGATTATCTTACAGATAATGTAAGCTATGTTAGGTTATCCGATTTGAAGTTTGTCGTCAATGATCAAAACGGACTGCGGAACCGAGGGCTTGGCTGAGTCCTCCTAGATGCGCTCGTGGACGCAAATGAGCTACCGGCGCAGATTTTCATCTTAGCCTCACCCCACACCGGTCCCCGCAAAGAAAAAGCTGCGACCGTCGGCCTTGCCGGCTACGTCTTATTCTTCGGTCGACCAAGGTAGAGCGGCGGATGCGGATGCCCCACCCGTGGCGGTTTCACGGGTGGGCCGCGATACCGATGGGCTCACGATATTTTGCGCATGTGGAGCTCTGCTGTCTGCGTCTCATTCACCAAAACTGGGCCGCGCTCCGCATAAGTGTAATGGCGGAAGCTGCTCCACAGCCACTGCTCGGGCTTCAAAACTAAACCCCGCTGGACGGGATTGAGGTGCATGTAACGCAGCTTTTCCACGCGTTTCTTTTGGGTAAAGACAACGAAATCGTAGAAGCGACGTTGCCAGACGTGTCCCGCGGCGACCGGTGTGTTCCAAAGCGAGTCTGCCCCGCCCCCGGCCTTGGCGCGAAGCTCGCGCAGCAGCCGATGGGCGAAGGTTTGTTTCAAGGCAGCCAAGACCAGTGAAGGATTTCTCCGCTCCGGCTCGCTAAAAAGAAGGTGGACATGCTCGGGCATGACCACGTAATCCACAACTACAAATTGATGGCGCTGGCGGATCTGCTCCATAACTTCGAGGAAGAGATCGCGAGAGCGGGGTGTCCCGAGGAGGGGACGGCGTTGATAACAACTTGTGGTAATAAAGTGGAAGTATCCAGCGCCGTAGCAGCGGTGCAAGTTTGTCGGCATGGGAACGATGTAACAGGAACGCGGAGATTTAGCTGTGACCAATGAACATGCAGGGAAAGTTCGCAGCGGCCCACCCGTGAAACCGCCACGGGTGGGGCATCCCGTTTCGAGTTAAGCTACGGCTGGGCCAGCCCCCACCAATTTAGATTGTCAAGGATCGAATATTATCTTACAGATAATGTAAGTTGTATTAGGTTATCCGATATGAAGCTTGTGGTCAATGGGGAAAAGCGGTGACCTCCGACCGGCGTCGTCCCAGCTTTACAAAGAAACGTAAAGGTGAGCCAGCCCTGGGATTATGGTCGAGGGAGATCCAGGAGGACCACATCCGAGTGCTCCTGCACCCGTTCGAGGACAGCCTCACGGCCGTCTGGCGAGATGTCGAAGTCGCGAATGTCGAAATCGGGAGTGAAATTGGTCAACCTTCTCTCGGCGCCCGTCTCCAGCTCGAGAAGCCAGAGATTCTTATGTTGAATGTCTCCTCGCAAAAACACGAGTGCATGACCTCCATGCAGGAAGACCAGGCGTCGAGCCCCGCGAGTCAGGGTGAGTGCCGGCAGGGACTGAGCTGCGGCTTCTGCCGTGACCGCATTCACCGAAAACGTTGTGCCGATGTCGGGCCCCGAGTAGACAACGAAGCGGCCGTCGGGGGCCCACGCGGGATCGACGGAGTAGTCCCTGACAAAAACAGTAGGGGAGCGACCGTCGACCGGGATACGGAAGAGGTGTGGGACGCCGTGATCTTCTGCCGCGGAGGTTATCGATTGGCCATCGGGCGTCCACGCGGGATCGCCCTGCAGGTCGAGCGAATTGGCCACGATCCGCGCGTTCGTGCCGTCGGCCTGCATCACGTACAAGGACGTTTGCCCGTGTTGCCGGACCGAGAATGCGACATGGCTTCCATCGGGGGAGATTGCGGGGCCGCCAAATACTTGCGCTCCCTGACTACTCCACAGCTCCGCGGCGGTGCCGTTGACGAGCTTCCAAATACTCTCGCTCGCGCTGGTCGCAGAAACATATAAAAGATAGTCTGGACCCAGTCGTGGGGAGGATCCCGTGCTGGTCGTCAACGGGATTTGTGCAGCCGCCGATACCTCGGTTGCGGAATCGGCGATCCGCAAGCGCCAGAGTGACTTCTTCGGATTTGCCAGCGTGGCAACCAGCCGGCGGCCATCAGCGCTGGCCGCCAGCGATGTGTACCGATCCGGGCCATAGGTCAGTCTGTGCGGAATGCGGCGCCCGACGTCCATGCCATAGAGCCACGGGCCTGAACCATCTGGATTGCTAGCCAGGTACAACAGCGTTCGTCGATTCAATAGGACCGGATAACTCACGTGCCCATTGTGCGACGTGATCCGTTCAGGGGTTCCACCGGATGGAGGGATGCGCCAGATGTCCATTTTGTCTGGTAGAGATCCCTGAACGAAGTAGATAAATGCTCCGTCGGGGGCCCACAACGGAAAGTGACAATGGAGCCCGGCAGGTGCGGTGAAGATGGGCCGCCCCCCGAGTCGTGGGCTGCCGTCTGACACGAAGAGCGGGTCTCCGGGTCCGGCCGTGTGGTACACCAGTCGGGAGCCGTTGTGCGACCAGTCGAACTCGGCCGCGCCTTCGAGGTATGGCTTCGGCTGGCCGCCCAGCGTCGGCACCGCCCAGATGCTGATGTCGTTGCCCAAGCCGTCAGGCTTGCGAACCCAAAACGTGACAAATGAGCCATCGGGCGAGAACCCCAAGGCGCGGACCGAGGGGTTGACGAGTTCGGGTTCGCTCCCGCGGGTCAAGTTGTGAAACTGTCCCGAACCGACTTGGGTAGCCCAGACATCCATTCGTCCGTCTCGGTCCGACAGAAACGCGACAAACTGACCATCACGTGACACCGCAGCTGCCTGCTCGATACCATCGAAGTCCGTGACCGTTTGAAATTGTGCCTGAGCGATCACATTTCGCCAGAAGTATTCATTCCTCTGAAGCCAAAGGCTTGCGCCTAGCGCGAGAACGGCAAGTCCGACAAGAAGCAAGAGCCGGCGGATAGAAGCAACTCTGCGTTGGGTAGGCAAAACCGCAGGCCCCGATAGTACCTGGGCCGACGGTGGCGGCGGCACGTGCGGATTCGAATCCCCATTGTTGCAGATCACCGGGGCGGCAAAGCGGTACCCCTTCCCGACTACGGTTTCTACGAATCGAGGCTTCTCCGGGTCATCCCGCAGCGCCACGCGGATCTTGCGGACAGCAGTGTTGATGCTGTGGTCGACATCAAGGAAGACGTCCTTGCCCCAAAGGCACCCTGCAATCTCCTCGCGGGACACTAACTCCCCACGCCGTCGGACTAAAAGGATCAGCAATTCCATGGGGAGTCTCTCCAAGCGCATGAGGCGTGTACCCCGTTGCAGCCGATAACGCGACTGATCGAGTGTGAAATCCCCGAAATGAAATTCTTGGGGCGTAAATCCTCTGGATACTTGCTGACGTGCGTTGCAGGGAATAATGCCCGATATTCCGATAAGAAGCAACTGCGGTAACAGCTTAGGGAGTTATCTAAACTTTATCTCTCCTTCATAGTACCTGCATTGCATATCGGACAGTCTTTGAGCGATAAGCGCGTCGGTAATAACTCAGACTTGGAGGTTTGGCATGAAGAGCAAGCATTTGCGGTGCGTGGCACAGATCGGGCTTCTCGCACTGGTGGCAAGCATCGGCGCACTGGCCCAAAATCGAACACATTTCAGCGGGGTAATCAATGCCTATTCGCCCCAAACCACTACCGGTCCCTATGAGGTTCGGGGCCCATGGAGCTTGCGGTTAAAGGGAAACTCAAGCAAGGCGGATTTTTTCGCCGCCCTAAACATGGTACTGTCTGACGGTTGGGTGTTAACGTTAGGAGATGGGAACTTCGATCCGAACGGCAGGGGCGCCCATACTCACCACATAGCCATGCTCAATGCCGATGTCACGCCGATTACGGGCGGATTTCGGGTCAATGGTACGGCGACGGTTACCCTCAATGGAAGCCCCGCACCCATTTCACCTACACCCTTGGAAGTAGATATTACGGGTGGCACCACCGTCAAATTTTCCAATGTCGCATTGACATTCGGGACGCCGGGCTCAATGCATTTTGGAACCGAGCCTCTCCCCGGCGTAGTTCGGAGGGGCGGAAAATAAAGGGTAGTTGTAGCGGGCGGGTGGAAGTGCCCGGCTGGGGTTTCGCAGATTAGCCCAGAGGAGGGGGACTGGCCCCGCCATTCCTGCTGAACTTAGGTCTTGCCCTTGTCTCTCCAGTTTTTGGAGAGACAGGGCGGGGATTTCTGTTCTCCGACGGCTGAAATGCCCCAGCCTTTGCAAAGAACGCGAAAGGCTGGGCCACTTGTCACCGTCCGTCGTCTCCCACCTCTCGCAAAGAACGCGAGAAATGGGGCACCCGAGATTGCCGTATGGTATGGACAGCCGGCTGCCTCAGGGGCTGAAGCCTGGATTCATTTTCGGGACTTTGCGGCACAAGTGAACTCGTGCCCTTCCCGAGTTCGGTGGTTCCAGGAGAGTTTTCCGCAACGTGCCAGGAGCTAATTCACCGGCTCCGGATCGGCGACGACGACGCGGCGCTGCTGCTGCATGCGATACAGATGATGAACTGGGCCGGTGCCATGCCCCAGAGGATGGGCATTGCTAATTGCCGCCGCGACGTAGGCCTTGGCCAGCAGGACGGCCTCGGGTAATCCCCGGCCCATGGCGAGGTGACATGCTACTGAGGTGGCGAAGGCGCAACCTGTGCCATGCGTGGAGTTGGATTTCAGGCGGACGGACTTAAAGAGTTCTTGCTCGATGCCGCGTTTGCTGGTGAAGCTTAATAAATCGATGGCTTTTTCCAGATGTCCGCCGGTTACGATCACCGCCGATGCGCCCATTTCGTGGAGTTTCCTGGCCGCCGCGCGCATCTGCTCGGGATTGGTGACGGTCAATCCGGTTAAGGCGGACGCTTCATCGATATTGGGAGTTACGACTGTAGATAGCGGAAGCAACTTTTCGATCAGCAATCGTCTTCCAGCGGGGTCTAACAAGGCCGTTCCAGACGAACTCTTGAGAATCGGATCGAGCACCACGTTCGGCAGCTTGTGCTCCGCCAAGAAGTCGGCAACGGCCTGGACCACTTTCCCGGAGCCGAGCATTCCGATGTGCACGGCTGCAATTTCAATATCGGAGGCGAGTTCGGTGAGAGTCTCGGCTACCAATCCGGCGTCGACTGGCTCTACTCGTCGAACCCCTACCGTCGATTGCACGGTGAGTGCCGAGATGCAGGCGACGCCGTAGCAGCCCAGGGCCGCGATGGTCTTTATATCAGCCGTGACTCCGGCGCCGGAGCTGGGATCAAAGCCGGCGATGGTGAGGACGACTGGCGGAGCAGGAGCCATATTTGAAATGTATCGGAAACCTCGCTTCGTGCAAATTTCTTTCACGATTCCTGTGACTGTCGGCGATGGTTGTTGCTCTAAATGGCTGAGATCATGGGCGAAATACGGTATTGGTCTCAAATCTATGAAAACAATAGCAGTGAAAATACTGCACACTCGGCCCATTTGCTTGGTTATTTACTATAATGTAAACATCTAACTTGCTGTAATTACAGCAATATTAACATCTTTTCTCAAGCCATACAGTAAGTTACGTAAGATATCCGTAACTATCCTGTAGGCTTGCTACGGCAGTTTTGGGATTGACAGACCCCGCGCGCCGCCTATAGCATCGTCAAATCATTAACGGACTGGGTCGCTGGAGGACGACTTTCGGATGAGAAGACTTTAGAGACGAGGTGACACTGAATGCGAAATCGAATAGCTCATGGACTGGCGAGCGTATTATTGGTCGTCAGCCTGGGGGCGGCTCAGGGGCCAACCAGCTCAGGGTCGAAAGACACCCAAAGTACAACGCCCAGAAACGCCGCGGGATCGAAATCCGGATCTCGGGCTAAAACAATCCATCATCGCCCGTACCAGGTAGGAACCGCATCGTGGTACGGCGAATACTTTGAGGGACGCGCCACTGCCAGCGGCGAGCCCTACAACATGCACGATCTGACTGCGGCTCATCCCACTCTGCCTCTCGGCAGCTGGGTACGCGTAACCAATCTTCATAACGGACGGATCGTCTACGTTCGGATCAACGATCGGGGACCGATCATCCCGGGCCGGATTATCGACCTCTCCTATGGCGCAGCCCAGGTACTGCATTTCCAGAATAAGGGATTGCAGCAAGTACGCCTGGACTTGGCTTCGCCGCGAGAAGCTGCACCAGAGCAGCTGGCCATGCTGCAATCACTAGCGTATTAGCCACGTTCGTTTTACACTCCCAAAGGGATGTACGATCCGCGCCAGCGTCTGATCGTCGCATTGGATGTATCGTCCGCGGCCGCCGCCCAGAAGATCGTGGCGGCCGTGGGCGACTCCGCTTCCTGCTACAAGGTGGGGATGCAGCTCTACACGGCGGAAGGCCCCGGCGTGGTTCGCGACCTGGTGGCCTCCGGACGCAGAGTCTTTCTTGATCTGAAATACCACGACATTCCCAATACCGTTGCTGCCGCGGTCTGCCAGGCGGCTGGCCTCGGCGTGAGCATGCTGACGATACATGCCTCCGGCGGAGGCAAAATGATGCGCGCCGCCACTGAGGCCGCGGGCACACGGAATGGCGCCCTCATGGTTTTGGCGGTTACGGTTCTCACCAGTCTTGATGACAACGATCTCGACAAACTAGGGGTACACGGACGGGTACAAGATCAGGTGCTGCGCCTGGCCGCGCTCGCCCTTGCCGACGGATGCCATGGCGTGGTCGCGTCCGCGCGGGAAGCCCCGGCGCTGCGCAGTGAACTCGAAGGCGACTTTGCCATCGTGACCCCGGGGGTGCGTCCCGCAGGCGCGAAGCCTGACGACCAAGCCAGGGTGGTCACGCCAGCCGAGGCCATCGCCGCAGGAGCAACTCACATTGTGGTCGGACGTCCGATCACCGGCGCGGCTGATCCTGCTGCCGAAGCTCGCGCCATCCTCGGTCAGATCAGCTTATAGAGCAATACAGCCGCGCCCTCAGAAATATGGTGCCAGAATCTGCTGGCAGGCGGGCAGTCCTTATGCGTGTGATCTCGCACCTGGGGTTCATCTTTCTCCTTTTGCCAACTACGATCTCCGTCGCGCAAGACGTTCAGCTCCGCGAGAAAGCGATAACCCTGCTGGAGCATGCCAATTCCATCAGCACTCCGCATGAGTTCGCGAACTACGACCAGGTCATCACATTCCAATCTTTTACTTCTGCCGGGACCCAGCGTGGTCAGTTTACCAGCGTCGTTCAGGGGCCCCGTTCCTATCGTGACGAATATCAATTCGGAGACTACGACCTTCTTGTCGTGGTCAATGGCAGCTTGATCGCCGATGTCGGAGACAGGGCAAAGGCTCCGCTCGAAGTTCGTAGAATGACCCGGCTGAATCGGCCCTATACCGCCCGCTTCGATCAGTCAGATATTATCCGCTCCATTCAGGGCAGTGAGGTCAACGGCCGTCCGGCGCATTGCATTGAGTTCGATACCGTAGTGGGGGAGAAAAGCGACGCCAACGAACTCTGCATCGATGCGCAACTCGGTGTTGTGCTGCGTGCACATGCGAACAACGAGACGATTACCAATTCCGATTTTTTTGCCTATCGCGACACCTACCTGCCAGCTCACATCACGTATGAGCAAACTGGCTTGCGCATGGAGTTGGAGCAGGCGAAGAAGGAAATCGAGGGTTCCGTCAATCCAGACTTTTTAACACCTCCTCCGAATGCGATCGTCGGGAAAGTTTGTACGACGTATCGCCGGCCCTTTGGTCAGGTGATGAGCAGCCAAAACCCGGGAACGGGTCGGAGAAAGTAGATGTGATGCTTCACGGCACGGTCCGTACCGACGGCGGAATTCGCTCGATAAGCGTCGACCGTTCCGACCGTCCGGACTTGAATGAGGGAGCTATCAAGCTGTTCAGTGTGTGGCAATTTAGCCCGGCAATCTGCGATGGCGTCCCGATGGAGGTGCCGGCTGACGTGACCCTTCACTTCGTGGGTCGCTAGCTGGCAAGCTCAAGCTAGAAGCTCGAACCGGAAGCGGTTTTCCTACAACTTTTCGAAGAACTCGCACACTGAGCACGAAATAAACACCCCGCCGGGCACACCGCGCTCGCGGTCTTTCACCCGCTTCACGATGCGTGTCGGCTTGCCGCACTTCGGACAATCGGTGCTCTTGGAAGTGTCCATTACCTTTTTGCGATCTGCTGTCTTGGCAATCTTGGCCATTCTTTATCCTAAATAAGATTTTGGGAGTAGTGTTTACGACTGGAAATCCATACTTCCCCGCACTCGATTTTACATCAAGAGTGCCGTCTCGTGTGGCGCGGGGCCCTCGCCCGCGAACGCTCGGCAGTCTCGCGATCATCGATGTCAAAAAACTTAAACCACAAAGGACGCGGAAGTACACAAAGGAAACCTACAGATTTATTCCTTCGTGTGACTTCGTGTCCTTTGTGGTTTATGATTTTGACCCGACCACTACTTCGACACGGCCGCAAACAGATCCGAGTGCATCAGCGACTGAAACTGCTTATCGTCAGCCTTGAAATGCATCTGCAAATTGGAGCTGTCGGAGTTCACCGAAACGCTTTCCAACGCGACTTTTTCGATCGGAGTTGCTGTCATCTTTCGATACAGCACTCCTGCCTTCACCAGCGAGGAAAGCGTAGCCGCCGTCACCGAGTCCGAAGTTACCACATCCAGATCGAAGTTCACCCCGTTGGCAAAGTTCATCTGGTAGCGCGAGCCCAAAACGTGCTTCTTAATGGTGTCGAAATCAGCCAGCTTGCCAGCGTCGCCCAGTGCCGAGAGCAGCATGTTTTGCGTTCCCTTCTGGTCGAGCACGCTCCATACCGTACCGGACTCGACTGAGCCGATCATATCCGCGACCTGGCTGTTGGAGTCGAGGGCCGGCGTGTAACCATCGCGCGCGTCCAGCGCACCCTTTACCGCTTCGCCATCGCCAAACAGCAGCGAGTTCTCGTCCAGGAAGGTCATCTGCATGCCCGCCGACATGGGATAAATATCGGTGTCCCGATACTTGATCGGTTTCACTTTGTTCACTTTCATCTTCTTGAGGAACGTCTTCATCGAGAAGGAACCTTGCGCGATTCCGACCACCTTCACGCCCTCTTTGCCATGCCGGTAAGAAGCAAAGGTGAGCTGATCGACGTCCTTATCCGGATCAATACCCACGCCTTTCAGCGATCCTTCAAACTCCTTGAGACTGGGCGGGAGCACCTGATCCTTCAGCGCCATCGCGGTGCTGGAATTCTTCAGCATCCGATAGTCCACGGTAATGACCTGTTGCACATCCGAAGGAATTACTCCCCGTGCGGAGCTGCCCATCGCGGCCGGCCAGGCTGCCGCCGTTGAAAATAACAGAACCCACAAAATCCCGTGCCATCGTTTCATAAGTAAGTGCGCCTCTTCGATATGCTAGACCAGATATGGTACTTAGATGCAGAACGAACCGTCTCCGCAAACTTGCGTCGTTGCCTTATTGTATGCCAAGTGGATCAAGAAGATACAAAACGAAAGTACGACGAGTAGCCATATTTGTGGCGCCGGCATCTTGCCGGCTGGCCGGCGGGTATCCTGCCCTCGGAGGTGGAGGCGAGACGCCTCCACGACAGCCGCCGGGAGGGCGGCGCTACATTCTGCTTTCCAGCGCCGCGACCTTCTTCCGAACTTCCGCCGCAAACGCCCCGTCTTTCAGTGACTCCAGATTAATATCTACGTTTGCCAGCGCTCCCTCGATCGCAGCCCGGGCCAACGCCAGTGCCGTGGTTAAATCAGATCTCATATTCGGATTGGTGATGGGCTTCAGCTTCTCCGCGATTCCCGCCACTTCCCGCGCCCGCTCCGCGACGGCCAATGGCAAACTGGTGGCCTGTTTCAAAGCTGCATCAATCATGCCGTCCGCATTCGCCGATTCCTTCGCCTGCTTGTAAGCCTTCATTACCGCGTTGTAAGACTCCGCGTCCGCATCGATCGCCGCCTTCAACTCTTCGCGTAGCTGCCCGAGACGCGCGATGGCCTCGCTCAGTTCGCGCTCGTATTGCACATAAGCTTTTTTCCCCCGCGACATGGAAGCCACCATCGAAGCTAATCCCGCCGCCATCGCGCCACTGGCCGCGGACGCGCTCCCGCCCCCCGGTGTAGCCGTGGGCGCCGCGAGCTGTTCAACGAACGGCTCGACGCCAGCTCGCAAGCCGCCGACCGCGACTTTGCCCCCCATCACTGCGCTGAGGCGATTTTCCAGAATTAAAGACGAATCGAAATTCTCCACCTGCAGGAACCACTCCGCGGCGGATTCCAAAGCTTTCTTCGGAATCAATCCCACGACCTCGCTGCTCAGCGGCGAAACCCCGTAACGCTCCGCCTCGCGCTTGACCAACTCAAATGCGCGATGGATCGGCGTCTGCTCAAAATCCGTCAAGTTCATCGAAACCTGCGCCAGGCCGCGGACCAGAAATCCTGCGCCCTTAACGAAGCGTAGCCCGCCGTTTGAGAATCTCACCGCCTTGGCTATCTTCTTCGCAATCTCCACATCGGGCGTGTTCAGAAAAACGTTGTAAGCGATCAAGAACTTGCGCGCCCCCACAACCGTCGCCCCCGCCGTCGGATGTACCCGCGGCTCGCCAAAATCCGGCTTGCGTGCCGGATTGGTCGCAATCTCCGCGCGTATGCCCTCGAATTGCCCGCGGCGAATATTCTCTAGATTCTGCCGCTCCGGCGTAGCCGCCGCAGCTTCGTACAGGTAAACCGGAATCTGATATCGCTTCCAGATTTCCGCTCCCACATGCCGCGCCATCGCGACGCAATCCTCGATGGTCACGCCATCGATCGGGATAAAAGGTACCACATCCGCCGCGCCCATCCGCGGATGCGCACCTTGATGATGGTTGAGATCAATCAATTCCGCCGCCTTGCCCACGCCCCGAATGGCAGCCTCCTGGATCGGTTCGCGCTCGCCTACGAGCGTGATCACGCAGCGGTTGTGATCGGCATCCATCTCGCGGTCGAGCAGATACACGCCATCCATCTTCATGGCCGCAACGATGGCGTCGACCTTCGCTTTATCGCGTCCCTCGGAAAAGTTGGGAACACATTCCACTAGAGTTGACATAAGCGAGAAGAATATCTGGCAGGGTTAGTTAGCTGCAACTCGGCAGGCAGCGGGCAAACGGCTCAGTGCGCCCCTCCGTAGAAGCTATGCCGCTGCCACAGCAGGTAGTAGGCTACCTTAAACGACGCGGCCCAAATGACGGTTAGGAATAGGATGACCGGCCACTTCTTCACCGGATATCCGAACATGTAGGGTTTCGACGTAAACGCGAAGTACACCTCAAGCATGAAAGACAAAAGGAGCGCGAACAATCTTGTCAGAGCTGTGAGTTTCACTATCTGCATTTTAAGTCCTTTTGCATCCGTACCTTTACTTCCTGCCTCTCAGGTGTTGAAACTTAATGCCCGAAGAATTTCCCGATCCCAACCCGCACCTGCACCGTGTTAATGCCCGGGTTCGGCGAACTCAATCCCGCATTCGAAATATGCATATACCGCAACTCCACGCTGAAAGTATGCTTCTCGCCCAGCAGATGCATGCCCAGCGCCGCCGCGTCGGTAAAGTTCACGTCGGAAGTTCCGGTCGGAACCTGGTGGTTGGTAAACAATGTCCCACCACCCAACTCGAAGTAAGGCTCAAACCGCCCGCGGGCCGCGAAGTCCCACTTCAATCCCAGCGGATTAAAGCCCGCCCCGTAAGCCGTGTTGTAGCGCTGGAAGACCATAAAAACCGGCACCGCATCCAGCACATATTCAAATCTTCCATTGAGAAATCCAGGACCATGCGGCCGGGTCAGGATCCACCCATAACGCACGCCCACATTCCAAACGCTGGTATCCGATGTCCCTCCAGGAACGGAGTGCCCGCCGCCCGTCCACAACTGCAACTCATGTCCACCATCTTCGGGCCGAGCCTGCGCCCAAGCAATTGAACTCAAGAGCAGCAGGGCGAGGGCGATGAGAAGTTTTTTTTTCATCCGGATCAACCGCGAAGTTCGCAATACAAAGGCAAATTGGAGCGGCGACCAACGACCCGCCGCCGCTTGATTAAAGCACAGGTATCGGGCAAACTGATGCGGCCGTCAAAACTTTGATCCCAGCGAGGGACAACATGCCAAAGTATGTAATCGAGCGCGAGCTACCGGGCGCCGGACAACTCAGCCCCCAGCAACTTCAAGCCGTCTCCCAAACATCCTGCGGAGTCCTGCGCAAACTTGGGCCGGAGATTCAGTGGGTTCACAGCTATGTGACCCAGGACAAAATCTATTGCATCTACATCGCACCTAACGAAGCCCTGATCCGCGAACATGCCACCCAAGGCGGCTTCCCCGCAAATCGAATTTCCGAGATCTGCTCGATGATCGATCCCACCACCGCCGAATCGTGAATCACTACGTAGCCCAGACGCCTCGTTCCGGGGACCCGCCCTGCTACAACCCCAGCCCACCATCCACTGCCATCACTTGCCCGGTAATGAAATGCGGTGCGGTAGCAAAGAATAGCACCGCCGAGGCAACGTCTTCCCCGGTGCCATTGCGCCGCATCGGAGTCTGCTTCGCCATTTGCTTCATAAAGGCAGCCGCCGATTTCTCTCCCAGGTCGATCATCCCCGGCGCCACGCAGTTGACCGCAATCGCCGGAGCCAATGCTTTCGCCATCACCTTCGTCAGCATATGCACGGCGGCCTTCGACGAACAATAGTGCGCATGGTCCGCCCAAGGCCGCAACCCACCGAGCGAACCCATATTGATAATCTTCCCTCGCCGCTCCCACAGCAATTTCAAAGCCTCACGCGACACCAAGAACGGCCCGCGCGCGTTCGAAGCGAAAATCGCGTCCCATTGTTTCAAGCTCAATTGTTCGAACTCCACCGTCTCGTAGTTCGCCGCATTGTTGACCAGAATGTCCAACCCACCCAGTTCCCGGCCGACTTCTTTAATCGCCGTCCTGACACTTTTCTCGTCAGTAACGTCGCAGCGCAGGGCCACTGCCCGCACTCCGAAGCTGCTCAGATCAATCACCGTATGCTGCGCCTCGCGCCCCGAGTGCAGAAAGGTAATCGCCACGTCCGCACCCGCCTGGGCCATAGCCAGGGCCGTCGCCCGCCCCAGGCGCCGCGCCCCGCCCGTGATCAGGACAGTCTTCCCACTCAGCGGCTTCTCCGACACTGTATGCATGATGGGAATTGTATCGTGACGGTAAATCATGTGGGGACAGCCGCCCCCAGTTGTCCAGTCGAGCAAAGCTCGGCAGGCCCCAATCCCGCTGGAACAAACCTGCCCACAATTGCTAAACTCAGCGGAATGTCCGAACCCCGCCAGGTCGTGCTCTACTCTCGCAAGGGATGTCACCTCTGCGAGATCGTCAAAGAGACCCTCACCAAACTGCACCGCCGCGGCGGCTTCACCTGGCAAGACATCGACGTGGACAGCGACGACCAACTACGCCGCCAATTCACCGACGAAGTCCCGGTCGTATTTATCGACGGCCGCAAAGCCTTCAAGTATCGCATGGACGAATCCGATTTTTTGCGCAAGCTCGCCGGATGATCTAGAAGCCCTCCCGCTATTTGCAGAACTAGTCATCCGTACGAAATCGCTACACACCTTCCACGTGGAACACTTCAGCGCTTCGCGCTAGAATCACATCCGCATGCTTCGTACCCGTCTCTACGCCGACCCGCAGGGCCGCTTTATTCACGACGTTATCCTCGAATCATGCTCCCGCTTCCCGCACAAAACCGCTATCATCGATTCATCCTGTGACGACAGTTCTTGCAAACGCCACATCACATACTCCGAGTACGCAGAGATGGTCGACGCACTTGCCCGCGGACTCGTCGCTGCTGGCCTAAAGCCTGGTGAAGTCATCGCCATTTACCTGCCCAACTGCTGGGAGTTCTGCGCCGTCTACCATGCCGCCACGCTGGCAGGAGCAATTCCGACCCTGCTGAATCCGAGCTATCGGGAGCGCGAAGTGCGATACCAGTTGGAGAACTCGGGGGCGTCGCTGCTCATCACCGACGGCCCGCAACTCCAGGGAATCAATCTCGCCGGCCATCCCAATCTCCGCCGCGTCTACACCACGCGCCAGTCAGCCGCCGGAGCCGAGCCATTCACCAAGTTGCTGCATCCGGTCACGGCAGGGTGGCCCACCCCCGATAAACCCTCCGATCAAACCCTGGCCGCGCTTCCCTACTCCAGCGGCACTACCGGCCTTCCCAAGGGCGTGATGCTCTCGCACTTCAACCTGGTTGCCAACGTTTTTCAGTTCATCGCGCCCCATGCCAGCGAGATTTCGACCAACGATGTAGCTCTCTGCTTCCTCCCGCTGTATCACATCTACGGCCTCAACGTGGTCCTGAACCCGGTGCTCACGCTGGGAGGAACGCTGCTCCTCATGCCTCGTTTCAACATTTCTCAGTTACTTTCACTCATCGCGGACGAGTATGTGACCATGATGCCGGCCGTGCCCCCCGCTTTGAACGCAATGTGCCAGGCGGCCGAGGCGGGACAGTTCCCCAGCAACCATCGGCTGCGCTGGGTAAAGTCTGGGGCCGCGCCGCTCGCCCCCGAACTAGCCCGGCGCTTCACCGATCTCACCGGAGTTCTGGTGTGCCAGGGCTACGGCATGACCGAGGCCTCACCCGTCACGCACGTAGGGTACCTCGAACCCGAACTCTACCGCCCTGAATCCATCGGACAACCGCTGGCGCAAACCGAATGCCGTGTGGTGAATGCTACAGACGCCGACGAGAGCGAAGTTACTTCCGGCCAACCCGGCGAACTGGTCATGCGCGGCCCGCAATTCATGATGGGCTACTGGAAAGACCCGCAAGCCACCGCCGCCGTGCTTCGCGACGGATGGTTCTGGTCCGGCGACATAGTGACCCGCGACCCCGATGACTTTTATTTCGTCGTCGATCGCCGCAAGGAGATGATCAAGTACAAAGGCTTCCCGGTCGCACCCGCCGAGGTCGAAGCGCTGCTCCTTGAACATCCCGCGGTCCGCGATTGCGGGGTCGTCGGACGCGCCGACCCTACTGCCGGCGAAATACCCGTTGCCTTTATTGTCCTGCGCGAAGGCTCGGTCGGGTCCAGCAAGTTGGAAGAAGACCTCTGCGGATTTGTGGCCGAACGTCTTACGCCCTATAAGCAGCCGCGTCAGATCCATTTTGTGGATGCGCTGCCCAGAACGCCCTCCGGCAAGATCCTGCGAAGAGAGTTGCGCAAGATCTTTTCCGCGTAGCTTCGCGCTGGACGGGCGAGGACGCCCGTCCTCCAGTCTCGTGCGTACCGTCCGTCCCCATTGAATCCCCCAAGCTGCGGTGAACTTTTTCCGCTTTCCTTCCGTATCTCAGATTGACAGCGGCTGCAAGCCGCAGCGGCGCAAACAGCGCCCACAAGGAGCACACCCATGGACGGAAATTTGGTCGGTCTGGTAGCTGTGATTATGATCTTCGGGATTCCCATGGCCGCGATGTACACCTTCTATCACGTGCGCAAGCTGCGCACCGACGAACGCATGGCCGCTTTGGCCCGCGGAGTGAACGTGCCCATGCAGCCCGAGCTTTCCGAAGCCGCCCGCTCGCGCCGCTCCGGCATCCTGCTGGTCACCGGGGCGCTCGGCTATATGCTGACCTTCGCCCTCATCGCGCGGGTCGAATCCGACGCCTGGATCGCTGCCGCTTTCGGCATCATCCCGCTCAGCGTCGGTCTGGGCTTCTTTCTCGATTCGGCGCTGATCCGCCGCGACCTGCACGCCTGAGAGCGTTGGAAGGGCCACAAGTTCGTCTGGCGGGGTCACCGGATACAGTCGTGCTTTTTGCATACACGAGGATGGTTTCATCGTCCGCGCTGGCCGGGTCAGAGACCCGGCACCACACAATCACAAATCGACCGGGCATGGCCGTCGTTATCTTTACCCGCTCCTGGAACTTTGTTATAAACCGAACATCGAGTCAACGAAACCATTGCCCGCGAGCAGGTTTGGCGCATGCTTCCCCGCTCCCGCCTATGAACGGCAGGACGCGGTGTTTGCTCGCGCTTTTGAATTCATACGGCAGGCCATTGCGGATCACGCTTTCCCTGCAGCTTCGGTCGCGATCACGCACCATGGCAACGTCATCTCACTTAAGGCCTTCGGCCGTTTTACTTACGATCCCGATTCTCCCGAAGCCACGCCCTCCGCTGTTTTTGATTTAGCTTCGGTTACGAAAGCTGTCGCGACAACCAGCATGGCCATGATTCTGTACGAACGCGGCCTGCTCGATTTGGATCTGCCCGTGGCGGCGGTAGTGGCAGAATTCGCTGGAGAGGATCCCCGGCGCGACACCGTCACGCTGCGCATGCTGCTGGCGCACTCCTCGGGATTGCCAGCGTACGAAAAACTGTTTCTGCGAGCCCAGGCCCGGGACGAACTTGTTTCCGCCGCCTTGGCCACGCCGCTCACCGCGGATCCCGGCGCCAAAGCCGAATACAGCGACATCGGGTTCATCATCCTGGGAGTAGCGCTCGAGCGCATCGCAGAAGAATCTCTCGACCGCTTCTGTCAGCACGAAGTCTTTGGACCATTGGCGATGACGCACACTGCGTTTAAGCCTCCTTCGGCCTGGCGAAATTCGATCCCGCCGACTGCGAATGATCAAACTTTTCGCCGTCGCGTCATTCAGGGAGAAGTGCAGGACGAAAATGCCAGCGTAATGGGCGGGGTTGCGGGACATGCGGGCGTCTTTGCCAGCGCGGAAGATCTCGCCATCTTTGCCCACGCCATGCTCGCCGGTGGGCGGCCTATCCTGCGTCCAGAGACGGTGGCGCTCTTTACCCGCCGGGAGTCTTCTCCACTTGGCACTTCTCGCGCCCTGGGCTGGGACACGCCGTCGTCTCCATCGCAATCCGGAAAATATTTCTCCGCTAATTCGTTCGGCCATCTGGGGTATACCGGAACCTCGCTGTGGATCGACCCGGAACGGCAGCTTTCTGTAACTTTGCTTACGAATCGCACTTGGCCTGATTGCAGTAATCAAGCGATCAAGGAATTGCGCCCCAAGTTTCACGATGTAGTCATCGAGTCGGTGGAAGAACTCTGAGACCCAACCTTCAACTGTCTGTATTTCACACAGATTTCCGTAGACCAGGGAAAACATCGCTCGCGGGTATTTACTTTTGAGTGTGAATGGCCGGGGACATCCCTGACATTTTAGACCGGGCACATCCCTGACACTTTTTGCTCCGTTTCCGTGAGGGGATGGGGTGCAGGGGAAGGGGAAACTTCCCCTTCCCTTGCTCCGGCCACGTAGAAGCTGCTCGGTTCGGCAGCGCTCTCTCCCTCGGCATCTTTCTTTGGCGGCAGCGGCAAAACCCGCCGTCGCCAGCTGTCAAACCGTGCCAGCGGAACATCCGCGAAATAGACCGTATACCAGCGCTCGTCGATGGGCAACAGGCCCACGCGCTCGCCCCACAACACCTCGCTCAGAAATACATCGTGCCGCTTCTGCCAGCGAAAATGTCCGTGCGCGCGCACGCTGCGCACCAGCATCGTCGCCGGATATTCCGGCTCCGGCACCCGCGCCGGATACGGCCGCGGCGAGGGCTCATACAGGCTGGCCGGCGTTTCCATCGCCAAGGCTTCATGCGGCCGCACTTCGTTGTATTCCTGGCGGAAGTTCTCCAGCGCTCGTTGTTGCGCCCGCCGATCCTGGGCGGGCGGCATCGCCACCTCCTGCTTCAGGGTGCGATGCATGCGCTCGTGCCGTCCGTTCTGCTGCGGCTGTCCCGCCTCAATCCGCTCCGCCACGATCCCCAGCTTGATCCACCACACCGCCAGCCGCGACAAGCCGGCGATCGCCGTGCTGGCAAAGGGTGGCCCGTTATCGGTGCGAATCGCTTGCGGTAATCCATACTCGCGAAACGCCGCTTCGAAGATGGCTTGCACCCGCGCCGTGTCCGTCTTGGCCACCGCCTGGCAGCGCAGCAGATAGCGGCTGTGCGCATCCGAGATGGTCAAGGGATCGATCCGCTCCCCGTCCCCGGTGCGGAACCAGCCCTTGAAATCCGCGCACCACACCCGGTTCGGGCCGTCGGCATGCGCCAGCGGCTGCGTGTAGGGCGCCCTCTTGCGCCGCTTTTTACGCGCCACCACCAGCCCTTCCCGCTTCAGCATCTCGCCCATGGTGCTCGCCGCCGGCCAGCTTGGCCCCGGTTGGTCCCGCTCCAGCACCCGCTTCAACTTGCGCGGCCCCCACCGCATGTGCGCCTGCCGCAACTCCAACACCCGCTGCTCAATCTCCGCCGGGGTTTGGTTGGGGTGCCGCTGCGCCGCCCGGTTTCGTTCCAGCAGCCCTGCCACCCCACCCTCCCGGTACCGCCGCAGCCATACATACCCGGTTTCCCGCGTTACCCCGAAGCTCTGGCACAGCTCCGTCATGGTTTGCTCATCCCGCTCATACTCAAACACAAACCGTAGTTTCTCTTCCATCACACTGCTCGCTTTCCATGGCATGCGCTGTTTGTAACCCGCGCGCGCCATCTTTTGCAGTGTCAGGGATGCTCCCGGTCTGTACCTGGGTACCCCCCTCCCCCTTTTATTTTTCAAAATCTTGAAAACACAGGATTTATTTTACCACTATGTGCTAGATCTTTGAGTTTACAGGAGTTACGGGCAAAATCTAGATAACATTGGAGTTACGGGTGGGGACGTGGACAGGCAGTCCCGTTTTGGAACCGAGGTTGGACTTCGACCTTGGCACCGGAGAGGGGGCGGATCGGCCGTTTTCGCTCCGGCGATGCTTAGGCAGGTCCGGCATTTCGCGTGTGGCCGAGACCAAACCTCGTGATTTCCCGGATCAGATTATCAAAGATCGATGATTATCCTGCAGATAATGTATCTTAGTAAAGATTATCGTCTGGTAAGGCTTCGAGTCAATAAGAAAGCATGATCGGGCTATTAACGGAGAGCCTCGCACTCCTCGCAATAAACCAGCTCTACCGCGTTGCAGATAATTGTCGGAATCGCGGTACTGGCGGTGCAGCACTACTATCTATCCCGTAGTTGGAACCCACTACGCTAACCACGAGAAGCGCTTTCTCGTCATTGAGCTTACAAAGAGGCCATGTCACTGCTGATTGAGGATTGCTATCGCGAAATGCCTTTTTGATGAAAGCATCGAGTTGCGCAACCTGCCGGGGAACTAAGACCTCGGCTCGTCAATGGCCACCCGAGAGGCTGGTTGGGCAGTTCGGACCTGCTGGAGCATACGTAGACTTGTTCTCCTCGAAACATGCCTGCACCTGCTTGCTTCCATACCTTTGCGTCACCTGTTGAGGTAGATTGCCCGGCTGCACTTCTTTAAACGCAAAATCAATTTCGCCGCTGGGTTTTACGGTCCCCAGCAGGTATCCGTAAACGTCCGTTCGCGCCTGCTTGGCTCCGGCGACATTTGCGGGCAGACGGTAGCGGACGGCTCCGGCAGTTCCGACTATCCAGCCTGGCAACAGGGTCTCGGGTCGCGAATGGCAGGCGTCGTTGTAGGCATCCGCAATGAAAAAGTGCGAGTGGCTGGCAAGCACGTAAACGTATTTATTAGTCTTGGCGCGGAATGCCAGCAGATCCTGGTATATTCGACGACCGCTTCTCTCCATTTGTGCCGACTCATTCATGCTATGTCCTGCCGAGATGCTGTCAGGCAAAGCGTCATGCATACCCACAACTATGGTGCGCACATTCCCATCGGTTTCGTCACGAGCGAGGGTTCGCTCAATCCAGCCCACTTGCGCGTCATCGAATTGATCGGTGGAGGCGTTGTCGAGCGAAATGAAATCCACGCCTGCTTGGATCCAGTGATAATAAGTTCGAAGTTTGTGATCGTGGGGATCGTCGCGAAGTCGCTGGGCCTGAATGGTTGGCGAGTCAAGCCAATCAGCAAATTGCTCCAAGTAATCTGCCCGCGTTTTGGGATAAATGAGTTCGTGGTTGCCGATTGCCAGATATGCGGGAATGTCGGCAAAGGGATCGAGTTGCTGGGAAATGAAGTCTTGCCACTCAACCTTCTGATAGTCCGAGATCGCCAGATGTTTGTCGCGATATTCCGAGGAGGCGAGCAGATCCTGATCGAAATCGTAGGTTGCGCGAAAATCGCCCAGATGCCAATAGAATTTTGCGTTGTTTTCGCGCACGCCGGCGGCGATGCCCGGCATCACGATGTCGCCACAATTTCTGGAGTCACCAGAAACCGCGAAGGACCATGGGTCAAATGTTTGCGCCGACAATAATCCGGGATGAATGAAAAAACTATAGAGCAACACACCAAATGCAAACTGCGAGGCTCTCGGTCTCAAGGTTACTCAGTTCCTTTCTGCACCTAAGCCATTGAATATTCGGGATGGCAGTCAACTATCAATGTTGGCGGCTTCATGGGCTCAGACTGACGATCGCGGTCAGTATCGCATTTTTGGACTGAAACCCAGCGTGTATTATTTCAGAGCCGTGGATTGGGCTGGCGCTTTCTCGCCGTCATTCGCCATGACCGCGGCAACTTAACTGCGCAAGCGTTGAGAGCCGGCCATTACACCCACAACTGGGTTACCGGTGAAGTGGCGGATCTTTCACAGCAGTCTGCGGATACTTGATCGTTTGGCGATGCCAACTTGTATCGGCGGAACTGGCGCGTTTCGTGCCCAGATGAAAGACGCGAGCCCCTGCGCCGCCGAACCCTCAGTCGCTCTGGCATCTCCGGGAAAAGTTTGCCCGTGATAAGATTAGGATCGATTGCGACACTTGATTACGCACCCTTCGCCAACGCGTCTAAGCGAGACGGAAGAGAGCGAATATCAAAACGGTAAGAACTGCTAGAAGTTGAAGTGGTAGCGGTAAGAGGATTAATAATAATAAGTTGTTAATGTGCGGAAGTGGTGGAACTGGCAGACACACCATCTTGAGGGGGTGGCGCCGAAAGGCGTGGGGGTTCAAATCCCCCCTTCCGCACCAATTTTAAACTATGTATATTCAGTAGGTTACAGGCAGCGACCCAGTTTGGATGGCGCCATGTTCCTTCCGTGCTGAAAGACTGGCGGGCGGCCAGCGAACGTTTCGACTCGTCGAAGGCGAACCCGATGAGCTATGGCAACGACTTGTATGAGCGGATCTTCGGAGCAGCTTGGGGCTGCAGAATAACGCGCTCCAGGCGGTACGCTTCGATCGTTTAACTTTCCGACATCCCAGGCAAACCGAGTGCGCGCACTTCGCGTTCTAAGGACTCGAGCCGCTGCAGCGCCGCTTGAACTGCCGGGGCACCCTCTTCTCGCACTTTTTTCGCACGGGCCAATGCCTGCTCGGCGAAGCGACTCACCTCGTGCAGCAGCTTGCGAATCTCAGCTTCTAACTTCCCTCGGCTCTCTTGAACCCGGTTCAGGATGTCGCTGTGTACACGAATGCTGTTGGTTTCGAGCAGCCTCACAAGGAATTCTCGGGCATCTTTCGTAATGGTTTTCCGGGCGCCCACCAGACCAAGGATGAGGTCAGCCAACCAGCGCAGTGGGGAGGCAGGCTGGGCGACTTCGATGAATTCCATGAAAGTGAATTGTGAGCGAACACGAAATCCGCTTTCGGGATCGAGAGCGTGGGGCATGCGCGCCAGCTCAGGAATGCCAGCGTCAGCGAGCTTCTTCAGAAATTCGTTTGCCATCTCGACGAAGCGCAGGGCAACACGCCGATATTGCTTCTCTGATTCTTCCTGCTCGGGCCTCAACCACGGCAAGATGTAACGTCGCGCAACTTCTTGCGCCTCGTGGAACGCGCGTCGGCGATACGATGGACCGAGGCCGTGAGCAATGGACTTCAGCGCATCATCGAAGTCTCTGCCTGCTAGTGGCAATACGTGCGCGAAGAATGCCTTATGGCGATCGACAAACATGTCTGAGAGGTGCTGCTGTTCAGCCATGAAGAGATACCCGAGTTCACGCATCGACCGCTCTGCATCGGAGATGGTCTGTTTCAGGGCAGCAATACGTCTCTCCGAATCTTCGATCGGTCGTTGAAGAGCCTCGCGCTCTTCCGTGATGATGGCCAGAAGCTGCTCGCTGATCCGCTGCAGGCCGCGGTCGCAAGCTGCCCGGATCAGCCGCCGGCCTGAGCCTTCGACCAACTGGCTCAGCGACAGGACCAGCTTTCTCCAGTCCCGACCCGTGCCGCGATGTTCAAGCTGTTCCGCCGCGCTGACCTCGAACAAAGGTCCCACAGGGTGTTGGAGTCGTTTTTTGAGCTGGCGGCGCGCGAAGGCCACCGCTGCGGCTCGTTCCGCATCCGTCGTCCGATCCGATTTGTTCACCGTGATAATGAGATCCTGGACATGGCGCGAAACCGCCTCAACCAGCACGAGTTCTTCCCCGGCCAGCGGCGGATCAGCGCCAATTACTACCAGGGCCGCATCAATGTGAGGGATGAAGGCTTGGGTTGCTTCAGTATTCCCGGTAAACACTGATCCCAATCCTGGCGTGTCCACGAAACACATGCCCGTCGCAAGCAGCGGACTAGGCACAAAGATCTCCAGCGCGGCGACGTGCTTCGCGTTCTCAGGGTTCTTCTCTTCAGAGACATACTCATCGACGGTCTTAACCGGAATATCTGTCCATCCGCCTGCCTCAAAACGCACGCGAGCAGACGCATGGCTGCCATAGCGGATGATCGTTGGGACGGTCGTAACGGGCACCACTCCCGTGGGTAGTACGCTGTGGTCCACAAGCGCATTCAGGACGGAAGATTTGCCGCGCTTGAACTGACCGATACAAGCAACGTAGAAGCGTCCCTCGGATACCCGCTCGGCTACGGATCGCGCATCCGCCGCCACTTGCTCGGCGTCAAACTCCTCAGCCAACTCCGCCAGCCGCAAGAGTGCCGATTCTCCGTGAGAATTCTCAGGGGAGCCCCGCTGGTACTCGGATACTACGGATGCCATGGGGTTCCCAAGCGACGAGTTCTCTTTGGAGTCTGTCCCCATACCTCATTCCTTAATAGTCTTGTTTCAATTTGCCCTTTCACTACGAAGCCGGAGATCGCACTCCTTCCTGGTGCACGTAGCGAATCACCTCCACTTCGGACATGGCGATGAGTCCCTCATCCACCATCTCGTCTAGCGCGGGCAGCAGCTTGTTGACGTTCTGTTCCGTGTCGATTACGGACACCATAATCGGACGGTCCGAGGACCGAAGCAGATGCTTCTTATGAATGAGCGTGCTCGCTCCGTAGCCCTCGATCCCGCGAAACACGGTAGCACCGGCGATATCGAGTTCCCGGCACTTGGCTACGATGGCCTCGTACAGGGGTTTACCTTGCCACTTGTCATCCTCGCCAAAATGGATGCGCAGCATTTTGGCTTTTCCTTCCAGTTTCATATCCGTGTCTCCTGCCGGCGCTCGGCCTTCTCATAGTTGTGCGTGTACTTGATGACGTTTGCGTCGGATAGCACGACCAAACCTTGCTTCACCATTTGGTCAAGAATCGGCATAAAGGCCTTCAGTTTTTCTTCCGTATCGACCACGGACAGCAGGATAGGCCGATCATGGGAAAGGCTCAGCGCGGCGTCCTTGTGAATTCTCCGATTGGCACCATAACCGAGAATCCCGCGGTAAACCGTGACGCCAGCAATGTCGTTGGATCGCAGACCATTGACGATGGCTTCATACAACGGCTTGCCATTCCACTTGTCGTTTTCGCCGATATAGATCCGCATCATCTTGGCCTTGCCCTCACGCTTCAGGGCCGGCGCCGCAGGCGCAGGATGTCCTTGTTTTTTCTCGGCAGGCTTGACGATTGTGGTGTCGTGCATCTCAATCAGTCCGGTACCAACCATGGCTTGCAGTTTGGGTAGTAGCTCTTCGACTTTCTGCGCAGTTTCGATGAACTCGATCTTGACAGGCAGATGGACCGCCAGGTCTACGAGACTGGTGGTTTGCATGTGATGATCTGCCCCAAATCCGGCAATGCCACGCGTCACGGTTGCGCCCGATACGCCATGGAAGAAGAGAAAATCCAGAATAGCGGCATAAGCGGCGCTCCCGTGGTACTGCTGGTCCTCAGCTACGTAAATGCCGACCTTCTTACCAGGCCCGGCTGTGAGCATGTTGTCCTCCTGAAATTAGAGTCCTCTCTGACCAACCAGAAATTCCGCCACGCGACCCAGCAATCCGCCTCCGGCATGCACTCCCTGTTTGAGTTGCTCATGGAAGGCCTGCAGCTCCCCGCGAAGTTCCGCGCGATTTCGTTCCACGACTTCATCAACGAGTGTTCTGAGCCGCAAAGGGACAAACTCCTTCAGTTTCCGCGCATGGTCCAAGCACAGAGTTCCCTGGCTCTTCATCCATTGAGCAAACATGGCGCTCTGAAGCTTCTGGGCGAGTTCACGCAACCGAGTTACTTCTTCCTCCAAGATGCGGTGACACAGCACACATTCATCGCTGCCAACCTTTCCGGCGAGTGGCCCTTTCAACATTTCGAGGAAAACAGTCGTAACGCTTTCGCCGGGCGTAGAACGCTCAAGCGAACCACCTCTGGAACGTGCAAGCGCCCAAGTGTGAAAGTTGCACAATCGCAGATCCGCTTGTGGTCTCGCCGTCTCGGCCAGCGTCCACTGGAAATCTTTCAAGATTCCACAAACTGGACATGCACCCTTGGTGAGCGCCTGGCTCACGGTGATTGGGTGGCTAGAAGCTTCAGCTTTCATGGGATTGCCCTCCCTGCTATCACGCCTCCCCATACGGCGACGAACCCGACCAACACACTCAACCCTACATAGAGCAATCCAAGCCCGATCTGGCCATCCTGGATCGTCCGCAGAGTCTCATACTCGAAGCTGGAAAATGTCGTGTAGCCTCCGATGAAGCCAATTGGGATCAAGTATCGCCAGTTGGGACTCCAATGAGTTCTCGCAGTCAGCAAAGCAAAGACCAGGCCGATCAGAAATGAACCCGTGACGTTAATCACGAGCGTTCCGTAGGGAAAACGAGTTCCCATTTTCCCGCCGATGTAACTGCCTAGCCAGAAACGCAGAATCGACCCCAGACAGCCGCCAATGCCAACCAACACGTATTTCAGCAAGTCGCTCTGTTCCTTTCTTATTCATGAAGCTCAATGGCCCACGGACGCGCTTCACGAAGCCATGATCTTTTCCGCTGGCGCGCTTTGCAGTGCTTCCAAGTCGTGGCGAATGATGTCTTCATCGTGGTTGGTTCGCAGTTCCTGGTTCCCCAGTGACCTGTCCACCAGAGCGCGATAGCTGTTGGCGTAGGCATCGAATCGCCGTTGGATTTGTCCTAGCGTCCTCTCGGACCAGTCATAGAGCAATGCACGATATGCGGATAAAGACCTTGCAAGCTTAGACCCTATCAAGCGGTTCAGCCTGGTGGTCACAAACGATGCAGACAATTTTCTGCCCAACAACGTAAGTAACGCTGGCCGTCGTAGACGAAAGTCAAGCTGTCCAAGATCGAATGCCGGCATTTCCCTGAGCACGCTTACGAACTCTTCCGCGGAAGGAATATCCGCTATCGCCAGAACTTTGGCAGCCGACTGAAGAGTCTCATGGAGTTTATGAGCGAGTACGTCGATGCGCCGGCGCAGGGCTTCGGTTTGTTCCTGAACCGTCCGTGCTACAGCGGCCCTCACAATCTCGGAGGAAGGTTTTTCGTCAGCGCCCGGCAAAGACCATGATTCCACCAGCGAAGCTGCGGCTATCGGAAGGGTTTTCCGGGAACTCCTCTCCAGTTCGTCGGCTACACGTCTGGCGATCTTTTTCATTTCTTCCAGACGCCCGTTAGCTTGTCGAAGTTCGGCTTCGACCACACGCAGTTGTGCAATCTTCTGCAGGGGAACCTGGTCTTTGCGGCGAAGACGCGCACGCAAGGTGATCTCCACCGATTGCCGCAACCCGCCCAGTTTACGGCGAATCGAGAGCACTTTGAGTTCCTGACGTTGGTTGTAAAGGGGCGCGATGTCCTCCTCGAACCAGCGGGTGAGCAACTCCTTGCTTTCGTGAACCACGCTGACGGCGTGCACGGTTAGATCAAGGTCCAGTTCCTTCCGGATGTGGTCCCTCACGTATTCGATCACGCGCGAGCGGTCGTCGACTGTGAGCAGATCGGCTTTACTCAACAAGACTGTTGCCGGAATGGCCGCGTCATAGAGAATCTGGATGGTCTGAAGATCGTCCGGCGTCAGTGTGGAGCCGGCATCAATCAGAACCACACCCAGATCGCAGCGTGGCAGGTAAGCCAGGGTTTCAGCCGCCCCCCGCGTGGCCAATGATCCCAGCCCTGGAGTGTCCACGAACGTGATCCCATCCCGAAGGCGAGGCGAAGGAAGTTGCACCACGATTCTGGTCAAGTGCTTCTCATTCCCGGGATTGAGTTGCTCGGACACAAACTCTGGCAGTTGGGAAATCTCATAGCGTTCCGGCGACCGGTTGGCAAAGCAGACGTTGACTGCCGCGGCTTCGCCGTATGCCAGTCGCGTAGGAACGGCCGTGATGGGCGTTACTCCGACCGGCAACACGTCAGTCTCCAGCATGGCATTCAGCAGAGACGACTTGCCGGAACTGACCCGGCCAAAGATAGCGATTTCAAAGCTATTGTCTTCCAGGCGATCAAGGATCATCGACAGGGTCGATCGAAATTCCACCAGTCCGCGCTCGGTGATGATGGATTCCAGCTTTTTGAGAAGGAGCACTTCATCTCCGGTTCGCTCCAGCTTCTCCAGACGTTGCTGCAGGTTCTCCCCGGCCCCGCGGGTTAGATAATGATCCAGCTGTCTCACCAGACCCTGTAGTTCTCCGGCAATGCCATTCAGTTCGACCGCGGCTGCGGTAGGGACTTCGCCATAGCCGCGCATGTACTCAGGCTTTAATTCCTCGACCGCGATATCCACGAACGTAAGGGTCGCGTGAAGTGTGCGCGAGACCGGAATATCGGCTGGCGGTCGTTCCATGTTTTGCCCATCCAGCACCCGAACCAACTGCGCCCGGATGCGGCTGATGTAGTCCTCGATGACACGCCTTTGAGCGGAGGTTAGATCGGGAGCGTATTGCGGAAACGCCAGCTTGGACGCAGAGACGTTGAGCATGCTTTCCATGTCGGCCAGCAGCTTGTCAATATGGCGGCAAGTGACACTAAGGCGGCGCTCGTGGTTCGAATTGAGCGAATTTGTCGAGTCTTCGGGCATCACGCTGCATCCACTGCGCAGCTATGGCACACGCACAGGTCCGTTCAGCTGTGCAAAATTATCGGAAATCTCTTGGATTGAGCGACGTGGGAAGCTTAGCTAACCACACGGACACCTACCAAGACACTTCCTTCTTCGTAGGAGTCATCTGCCCGTTGGGCGGTTAAAGGCGAACTCCAACACCCATAACAATTATGGCTACGAGGGAGGGTTGAAGTCAAACCAAACGCTTTCTCAGCGTGTGCCTATCGGGTT
This sequence comes from uncultured Acidobacteriota bacterium, assembly GCA_963696635.1. Lineage (GTDB taxonomy): Bacteria > Acidobacteriota > Terriglobia > Terriglobales > Acidobacteriaceae > JABDBE01. The sequence continues at coordinate 1,343,391 of CAVOKX010000006.1, read as the reverse complement.
CCAATTCATGCGAAAGTCGATGTAGAGCGGGGTGATCTTGATGTGGTCATCCGAGCGATACTTGGGGAAGGTTGCCAGCTTTATCAAGGCCGCAATCTTTCCGGGATTCCCGTCGCTGAACTCCAGGACTTTGTCGAGAAACTCGCTCATGTTCGATGCGGAGAGGCCAACCCGTGTGGCCGTCTCACGGGCAAACTGCTCCGCAAGAGACGCTTCAAAGTCGTGGATCTCATACTTCTCGGAGCGATCTGAGTAATAGCGCTGAAGAAAGCCCGTGTCTTCCATGTGGCTCGACCGGGCTACTGCACTGACTGGTGTGGATCCCCATCCCATCATTTCGCGCACCGCCGCTGCAAAGGAGTACGAAGGACGCTTCAGATGATCCAGAACCACCGAGTAGTCCCCCTGGTTCAACGCGTCCATCACAATGCCTTTCAGGGAGATGGGCGACTTCGTCTTGATGGCTTCCTCGTTCCGAAAAGCGGCTTGGGCGCGTGGATTGTGCAGGCGCAGCAAACTATGGGCGAGACTCCGGAACATGATGTGTGTTGTTGCGGAATCCTCACAGTAGAGGACCGACGGAAATTCCGACAACAGACTGCGAAGCAGGAGAGTTTTGCCAACGCCCGCAGGTCCGTGAATGAGGAAGGGACGCTTCTTCGCAAGGCGCTGCCTGATACCTTGTGTTTCCTCCGCACGGTCAAAGATGAATTCCGACATCTCGTGATCTCTCGGCAATGCGCCTGGTTAACAAACGACCGCTAAAACCAGCAGCCAATCTTGTAACCAACCTCAGATCCATCAGCCTATCGCGCATCAGGCAGGAGCTTCCGCAACTTGCTCTTTATCGCAAGCAGCAGTCGCAGAATATCGTTTTTGGACTGACCTGCAGCGGGGACTACACGACGCATCGTGATCTCCGCATCGATGCTGGCTTGAGCGATGTCAAGATGTTCCTCCAGCCAGCTTTCAATCTCGCCTTGTACGAGCCAATCCGCTGCCGGCAGTACCTCGATCAGGCGACGGATTGCGAGCTTCTTGTCGGGTTCATCGGCAACGGCCAACGCGATCCAGCCCGTCCTGGCGGCAATCTCGGCGTCCGAATCGAAGAGAAGTGGCCAGTTTCTGCCAGCAGGCGGTTGTATTTGGCAATCCGCTCCCCGCGGCACGTCGAGCCGGTCTTTAGCTCTTTAGCTGACTGACAGCCGTGGCAACAGCGAAGTCTGCGATTGTGGTATCGTCCGTCAGTCAGGGCAGTGGAGATCCTGAACCAGATGGCAACCAGCGTCGCGACCAAGGCTAACCCGACCCACTCAGCGGCCAGAACCCATACGTTTTCCATGGGACACCACCTCTACGAGTTCTGCGGATTGTTGCCGGTACCATGACTCCGCGACAAAAAATCCGCTTGTCAGGAGTCATCAGCTGTTCCGGCTTAATAGTTGGGACAGCGGTTGACGGTGAACTCCTTCACCCTTTGCGACGCTTTTAGTACAACAAAAGACAGGTATCGAAGTCAACGGCATTCATGACCCAGTACCCGTCTATGAATGTGGAAGCCATACTGAGTATGAGAAATTTGGGACGAAAAACTCGCTCAAGAGTTATGCTTTTGACGGGAGCGGACGGCCGGTTCCTTGTATTGGCCGCACAAATGTTCGATGACCTCGTTCATTCGCCGACGAGCTAAACAGAGCCTGCGTTTTGCAACGGGCCGGCTGATTCCGAGAATCGTAGCGGCTTCCGCCAGACTATGCCGCTGGATATCGCAAAGCAGAAACACTTCCCGACAATTCCGGCGTAACTGCAAGGCATGCATGAGCACTGCCTGCATCACTCCCGATGGAATATCTTGGTGATCGGTGAACAGCTGCGGTTGGATGTCCTTTAGCTGGACTGGTTCGGCCATAATTGAGAGTGTCATCCGGTTGGTTGTTGTCCTGATTTTGTGGTAACCATCGGCAAACTCATTCGCCTGATATCTTTACGCCGTCAATGTCCCGACTGGCGCCGAAGCCGTCACCAGAACGGCTCCGGCAGAGCCGAGGAACGATGCCTCTCCCCCCAGCGGCAACGTCCTCCATCGGGACGCTGGTGCCCGACGAAGCGGTTTGCTTCGGGGGCGGACCCGCGAACAAGAACCGGGACCGTCTCCCAGTTACGGTGGACCGGTTCGATGCTTATCGGATAGTGCGTTGAAAGTGAATTTCGTTTCATGGCAGACAGGTCTACGCACGTGTCCGCGGAGTCGGGCGAGGACGCCCGTCCTCCATTGAGCAACGACAAGTTCTCTCGCAGCGCCGGTTGGCGTTGGTTCGCGGGTAGCGGGTGTAGAATAGCTGCCACTTGAGCGCACTGAGGCTAGAGTCTTGCAATTCCAGGAATTCAACCAGTCTTATTTAGAACGGCTGTGTTCCGGCGATTTCCGGACGGAGAGCCATTTTGTTGCCTATTTCAGTGAGCTGATCCAATTGAAGTTGCGTTCCCGGGTTAATTCTTCTCACACCATCGAAGACTTGCGGCAGGAAACCTTTGCCCGAGTCTTCACTGCTTTGCGCAGTGAGGGGAGATTAAGACAACCGGAACGGCTAGGAGCTTTTGTGAATTCCGTTTGCAATAATGTGCTGCTGGAGCACTATCGCTCCTCCTCGAAAGAGAATCCGATGGAGGATGAAGAAAGCGCGAATGTTCCCGATCCGTCGCTGGACGTGGTAGCGATTTTGTCGCACAAAGAGATGGAGCAACGGGTCCGCCAGGTTCTGGACGAATTGTCGGAGAGGGACCGGCGCCTGCTGCGGGAGATATTCCTGGAAGAACGTGACAAAGACGCGGTGTGTCGAGACTTTGGTGTGGACAGGGATTACCTTCGGGTCCTGCTTCATCGCGCCAAGCAGGCCTTCAAAGCGGTGTATTTAAAGAACATGCCGGCTGGGATAAGAAGGACGGCGGTAGGCTAACAGGGTGAAACGATTTGTTCTGTGTTTTCACTATCCATACGAATGACATTTGCCGACATGGACCATAACGAATCAATCCGCCTGATGGCTGCCGAGAAGTACCTGCTCGGCGAACTCACACCGGAGTTGCGGGAACAATTCGAGGAACATTTCTTCGGCTGCCAGGAGTGCGCTCTCGATGTTCGGGCGGGCGCTGCGTTGGTGGAGCACAGTAAGGTATTGTTGACGGAGCCCGTTGCCGAGTCTGTGTTGAGGCGGCCAGTTGCGGTTCCCGCGAGAGCGAGCTGGCTGGAGTGGTTACGTCCTGCCTTTTTCGTACCCGTTCTGGCTGCTCTGCTGGTGGTGGTTGGGTATCAGAATCTGGTGACATATCCCAAGCTGAAGGGCGAAGTTGCTATGGTCAACCAGCCTCAGATTCTGGCTTCGGCCTCGTTGATAAATGCCAATACGCGCGGTGCTGGCAAGACAGTGGTAACGGCACGAAAAGGCGAGCCCTTCCTTTTGTTTGTGGATATCCCGGGGGAAACCCGATTCTCTTCTTATCTAGCGGAGTTGGACGGGCCCGGTGGAATCTCTGAGTGGTCGCTCACAATTCCCGCAGAAACGACCAAGGACACGGTGCCCATCCGCGTCCCCGGAGACCACCGGCAAGCGGGCGTGTACACTCTCGTGGTGCGCGGTGTAGACTCCTCAAGCGGCAAAGGTGTTGAAGTCGGCCGCTATCCCTTTGAGTTGCAGATCCGAGACTAGATTCCAATTTTCGGTCGCGGAATGCCAGGAGACATCGATGGATACGACTACAAAAAGAGTTCACTATTATCATGCCGACGCCAGCGCGCTGGGCGGGCATATCACGCGCCCGTTTGATCGGCCGATTCCGGTGCAGGCGGCAGTGTCGTTGCCACCGGTCGGCGGATATGCGGAGGCGCGGGGGCGCAGGCGCTTCAAGGTAAAAAGCGTTGTTTCATTCGAGGCTGCGTACAGCCAGGTTGCAGGCAGTGTGAACAAGGAGAATGGAGCTTTTACCACGCTGGTCACATCGACAGTCGAAAAGTTTAACGTGCTGGATACTTTCACTGCGGACCGTCTGGTGGCACAGATATCCATCGATCATCCGCCTTACGGATACATTCCCAAGGTAAGCTTAGTGGGAACGCAATTCGAGAATGTGCGGATCGGTGGCGATCAGGTGGAAGTTATTCTTGATCTTGATATTTGCCGCCACAGCAATGAAGGCGAGTATCCCAACCAGCGATGCATGTATGATCGACAGTTTCTGGCGAAAGTCGGGGAACAGTATCGGCGCATCAATGATGCGAAATCCATGCCCGATTGGATTGAAGACAAGACAGTTCCCAATTGGGTGAAAGATCGATACAAGTGGGATGATTCGGAAGCCGGGCTGAGTAATAAAGGCTACGTCCTATGTTCGGTCGTCAAAGAAATTCGCGGGAAGTTTCCGGGGAAACATTATCACAACATTATCGAGATACCGGAATTTGGCAAGATTTTTCTGGGCGAGTTGGTTGTGGACTACGGCTCGTTCCAACTCATAATGGTGAGGATGGAATTGGGGAGTCCGACGGAAGCATGTGTCAGTTCCGCGGTTGGCAAGGTAAATGGCGGCGGTGGCGGCGGCTAATCCTAAAGACAGCCCTTCTTGTCGTGATTTTCCTCGCGGCGTGCGGTCCATCTCACGATCCGCTGAGTGAATTCGAACGTGCGCGGCAACTCTTTTTGCATGGCGATCTGATTCGTGCTCAGGCGGAGGCTGAAAACGGTTATCGCTATTATTCTGGGAAAAATTCGCAATGGTCTTGGAAGTTTCGCGTCCTGGATGCAAGGATCTTGAGTTGGCGAGGAATGAATCAGGACGTGCTTCTTGTTCTGAGCTCTGAACTGCCCTCCTTTCTTGGCAATACGGATTTGGATCTCCAGAAGCAGCAACTGGAAGGGCTTGCCTACGCTCGCTTGCATAGGTTTGCGCAGGCGCAACAAGAGCTAACACAAGTAACGAACCGCTGTGTTGCTTCTGATTGCGCCGTTCTTGGGGAAGTGCTCGCCTCTGAGGGTTTCCTTGAAGTCGAAAAAGGAGAATACGGTCGCGCGCAAGACTTCTTCGAAAAGAATCTTCAGTTCGCCCGTCAACGGAAGGATCCTTTTGGGGAAGCGCACGCGTTGCTAGCGCTTAGTAATGCTGCGTTGGAGGAGGAACATTTCGACGAGGCGACCGACTGGGCGACTAATGCCAAAAGGGCCGCCGAGGCTATTGATGCCGGATTGATTGTGGAAGTAGCGCTGGGAAACCTGGGCTGGGCTTACTACAAGACCGGCGATTCCGAGAGAGCTCTCTCTCTATTCGTCGAAGCCAATCAGCGAGCGGTAGAACTGGGATCTCTGGTTGACCAAGTGCGCTGGCTCACCACGACTGGCTATATATATCTCGATGCCGGCAAGTTCAGCGTAGCCGAAGATTATTACCAGAGAGCACTCGGGTTGGCGCGCAAAATCGACGGCAAAGAGGACATACTGAATGCGCTGCTTTCCCTAGCCTTCGTCACGGTTCAGACGGGACAACTCGATCTGGCGCGACAGTACAGTGAGCAAGCCATCGCTCTCGCTCGTGCCGACGGAAATCGGGTGGATGAACTCTATCCCATGCTGGCTAAGGGACAGGTAGCCGTCCGCGTTTCCGATTTTACTCAGGCCGAACAGATATTCCGGGAAATTGCGGGCGATTCGAAAGTGGATCCCTCACTGCAGTGGGAGGCGCAGCACGAACTGGCGGGTGTTTACGAGAATGAACACCGTTTCCCCGATGCCGAGAAAGTCTATCGTGCGGCTCTCGGTTCATTCGAATCCGCGCGCTCTTCGCTCCATCAGGAAGAGTTCGCGCTGCCCTTCATGGCCAATGCCACGCAACTCTACGACGATTACATTCACTTCCTTCTGGAGCAGGGAAAGACCGTAGAAGCGCTGCAGACGGCCGAGTACAGCCGGGCTCAGACTTTGGCCGAAGGACTTGGCCTGCTGCAAAAGACTTCGTCGCGAGCGCCTGCTGCCGTCAATCCACGGCAGATCGCGCGGGATGTGGGCGGAACGATTCTCTTCTACTGGCTTGGTCGGAAACAGTCGTGTCTGTGGGCGGTGACGCAAGATCAGATCAGGCTATTTCAACTTCCCCCAGCGCCGGAGATTGACGCCGCGGTGGAAGGCTATCGCAAGGCACTTCTGGGTCCGCGAGACGTGCTGCAAACGGCCAACCCGGACGGCACGAAACTCTTCGACATGCTCGTCGCGCCCGCGCAGCGGGCCATCACTCCCAATTCGCGCGTAGTCATCATTCCCGATGGTAGCCTGAACGGCCTCAATTTCGAGACCCTGTTGGTACCCGAACCGAAACTGCACTACTGGATCGAAGACGTCACCGTTCTCAATGCCAGTTCGCTTAGACTTCTAGCCGCGGCACATGGCGCGTCGAGGGCGAACGCTGGAAAGCTCCTGCTCATCGGCGACGCCGTTGCTGCCGACCCCGAATATGCGGAGTTACCGGAGGCTGCGCTCGAGATAACTAATATCGAGAAGCATTTCGCTCCGGCGGAGCGGCAAGTTTATACGCGCGCGGAAGCGACTGCACCGGCTTACCTGGGAAGCGCCCCGGATCAGTTCGCGTATATCCATTTCGTCGCGCATGGCACAGCCAGCCGACTGAGTCCCTTAGACTCGGCCGTGATATTGTCAAAAGCTTCTGCACAGGAAGATTCCTTCAAGCTGTACGCGCGAGACATCATTCACCGCCCCTTGCACGCGGAGCTGGTGATTGTTTCGACCTGCTATGGTGAAGGTTCCCGGGCATACACGGGTGAGGGATTAGTGGGACTCTCGTGGGCCTTCCTGCGCGCCGGCGCGCATAACGTGATTGGCGCGCTATGGGATGTGAGCGATACTTCGACGCCGCGCCTTATGGACCAACTGTATGGCGAACTCAAGCAGGGCCGAAGCCCGGAAGCCGCTCTTCGTTCGGCAAAGCTTTCCTTGCTTCACTCCGACAGTGTGTTCCGCAAGCCATTTTACTGGGCGCCGTTTCAGCTCTACACCGGTACCTCGAACTGACGTGCCCAAGGTCAATTAGACCACGGCCGTGAAAACGAACTTGGTCGCACTCGTTTCTGTAGACCACCTGGCAAAGCAGACGCGCATCTATTGTCAATCGAGGTTCGTTGCAGTCGACATAACGGCTTCTAAGGTTGAATGATCTTGATTAACAAAGTGGGCGATCTATCAGATTGCGCATAATTTAAGTGTATGCTAGTTGAGAGTTTGCAGCTTTAGGGAAAACATTTGCACCGTTCCCAAGGCAGTGGATTTTACATATAATCGGTTTCCGCGGATACCCCGCGAAGGGGATCAAAAATGCATTGGCTTCAAGCATTGATATTGGGGTGGCTTTCATTCGGGCTTACAACAGTTCTGTTCATGTTCTGGTTGTGTAAGCGAACTGCGGCTGCCATGAAAGATCCATCCACTTCGCTTTCTCACCGTACTGAAATTAGCGTAAGCAAAGTTTCCGGCGAACTCCGTTCTGCCTGATTTGGCGGGTCGAACCCAAACTCTGAGTCCCTCTGAGTTCCCGATATTCCAGCTAGCCCCTGACGCGAGAGGTCGCGCAGCCGTGCTAACATTTCGGAATCGCGGTCGTCTTTGAGATGAAATCTGGGCCATGAAACCTGCCAACCTTTTGCAGTATTTCCGTCATTCTTTTCGCTTGTTGCGCCGATCGCCAGTCTTTTCCGCGGTCGTCATTCTGATGCTTGCGCTGGGAATCGGCGCCAATACGGCCGTGTTCAGCGTTGTGGATGGCGTTCTGCTGCGAAAGCTCCCCTATCGCGATCCTGACCGGTTGGTGATGGTTTGGGAAAAGAATCCGGGGCTGGGAGCGTCGATTGGAGAGCGCATCCCCGCATCTTATACGAACTTCACCGAATGGGTGCGCCAGTCCAAAGCCCTCGAAGGCATTGCAGGAATGGAAGACGCGAACCTGAATCGCACCGGCGCCGGAGAACCGGAGCGTGTGAACGGGGCGCGGATCTCGCCCAACTTGTTTCGGGTTCTGGGCGTGACGTTGGCTATCGGCACTACATTCGACTCGGGTGACGGACCTCGTGCCAGCCAAGTGGCGATTCTGAGCGACGGATATTGGAAGAGCCATTTCGGCGGAAACCAAAATGTTGCCGGCCAGAGCATCACACTGAACGACATTCCTTACACCATTGTGGGCGTGCTCCCGGCACAATTCTATTTGCCCTCGACTCGAGAAGGCACGGAGCAGCGAAAGCCCGACATCTGGATTCCGTATGAGCCGGCGGCGCAGCGCACTGCGCAAGAACTGAACCGGTTAAAGATCCAGGTCTATGCGCGCCTGCGCTCAGGCATTTCCCTGCAGCAGGCCCGCGCTGAAATGGATGTGATTGGCAAACGCCTCGAAGAGCAGAACCCGACTCTTAACGCGGGCTTTGGCGTGAATATTTTCCCCGTATACGTCGAGGACGTGGGCAAAGATCTCCGGCGCAACCTGCTGGTCCTGCTGTCGGCGGTGGGCCTGATTTTGCTGATCGCATGCGCGAACCTGGCGAATCTGGTGCTGACCCGGGCCATGGCGCAACAGAAAGAACTGGCAATCCGCAAGGCCCTTGGGGCAAGCCGTGCTGAACTCATCGCGCAGATGATTACGGAGAGCCTGGTTCTGAGTTCGATGGGAGGTCTACTTGGATTGCTGGTCGCACGCTGGGGTATCAAAGCTATTCTCGCGCTCAAGCCGGCGGACATTCTCCGGCCTGAGCAAATTCACATTGGCATTCCAGTTCTGCTATTTACGACTGCGGCCAGTATTCTCGCGGGTGTGCTCTTTGGGATCTTTCCCGCGCTGTATGTTTCACGCACCGAGGTCAACACGGTCCTCAAACAGGGCGCGCAGTTTTCCCGGACTCACCCGCGAACCCTGCGCGCCACGCTCATCGTGATCGAAGTCAGCCTGGCTTCGGTGCTGTTGATCGGCGCCGGATTCATGATTCGCAGTCTGTGGTCGGTGCTTGCGGTTGACCCAGGCTTCCGTTCCGATCATCTATTGACCATGCATTTCAGCATGCCGCCTGATCGCTACGCGACCAATGAGCAGACTGCTGCCTTCTGCCGCCAGGCGGTGGAGCGCATCGGCGCTCTACCCGGCGTAAAAGCCGCGAGCTTCGCCGACGGCTTGCCCCTGACCCGGATTCGTCTCATGCGATTTACCGTCGAGAGTCAGCCAACTCCTAAACATGGCAGCGAGCCAACAGCAGACATGCGCGGCATCAGTTCGCCATCCTATTTCGAGACGCTGGGTATTTCGTTGGTTAGCGGTAGAAACTTTACAGCGGACGAAATCAATCAGAACCTTCCCGTGATCGTGATCAACCAAACGCTCGCGAAAAAGCTGTGGCCAGATCAGGATGCGATTGGCAAACACATCTGGAGCGTTCCCGCCAGAGCAGAAAAAGATCCGGTGCAGTTGACTCTTATCGGAGTGGTGCGCGATACACGACAGATGTCTCTCGAGAGCACCACGCGTCCGGAGATCACGCGGCCCATGCAGGACTACACCTACCTGACGCTGGCGGTTCGCAGCGCCTCGGATCCGACCTTGCTGACCGCGGCCATCAAGCGGCAGATTTGGACCCTCGACAAAGACCTACCCGTATTCGACGTGTTGACCATGCAAGATGTTCTCGACGACAACCTCGGACAGCGGCGCTTCGATTCATTTCTGATGAGCATCTTCGGAGGGCTTGCGGTTGTACTCGCCTGCGTTGGCATTTATGGCGTGCTGGCGACCACGGTAGTGCAACAGACTCGTGAAATCGGCGTGCGAATGGCTCTAGGCGCGCGGCGTGGTGACGTGCTCATGATGATTATGGGCCAGGGTCTGCAATGGGTATCCATTGGCTTGCTAATCGGGGTGAGCCTGGGATTTCTGCTGACCCGCATGCTGGCGAGCCTTTTGTTCGGAGTCGGTCCCACGAACCTGCTGACTTATATTGCTGTGAGCGGCGTCATGCTGGCAGTGGCGGCAATCGCGTGCTATCTACCGGCTGTGCGCGCCGTCAGGATCGATCCCATGAGGGCACTGCGCTACGAATAAGCCAAGCTGGAACAGGGAGAAAAACCTTCGCGGCGCGCTCGCGTACCAAGGCTGTGCGCGCCCGCAGTGATTCAGAATGGAGGCCCCGGGCGGAGTCGAACCGCCGACCAACGGTTTAGGAAACCGCTGCTCTATCCAACTGAGCTACGGGGCCCGGTTTACGTTCGTCCCATTATGCCATGTCATTTTCGACGAAGGAGTCGAATCATCACGCAGGTCTGCGGGGCGACTCCTTATGCGTGATGCTGTTCGCGAATTAGCCATCGCGTTGCGAATCCCAATCGGGCACTCACTCGTCGTTGAGTTTTCCCCGATCTCCGTTTCATAGCTTTTAGGCAAGTCAGTTGTACGTAAGCAGCTCAGACCCCTGCTCCCACATTAACCTCCTACAGTGTCGCGAAGGAAAGGATACTGGGGGAACCTTAACTCTAACCGGGCACGCAAGGGACGAAGTCATAGAGTTCCGCCAACCCTACGGGATATAAAGGAATCCTAAGCATTGCCAACGGATGAAGGTGTGCACAATGGCGAAAACGAAAGTCGCGTCCGGACCATGGAGAATCGACCCGCAGAAGCGATCGCAGGTGATAGACCGGTTTGGTCGAAACGTGGCATCGGTGGAAGCCGAGATCGATGCCAGCGTGATCGCGTCCGCCGTGGACATGTTTGGACTGCTGGAAAAGCTTGAACAAGACGACATTTCGATTCCGCAGGCCCTGCGGGAAGAACTCCAATTTGTTCTCCACAAAGCGCGCGGAGATTTTGGTCTGGCGGTTTTCCCCGGTAGCATCTCCAGGCGAAACCTTGAGAACCGGGAATGGCTAAGATTCGTCGCTGGATTGTTGCGACCGCGGTTTGGAACAGAGGGATGATCGACGGTCGAGACGGCGCCGGTTGCGAGATTCTCACCTCGGCCTTGTTTGCTGGATCTGTTGCGGGGCGTTGAAGCCGCGCCTTTCAAAGCAGCCGGATCACTTATTCCACGAACTTGCGGGACATGACGATTGCCGTAATGCTGTCCGCCGCTTTTCACGCCCACAACAAATAAGAAAGCGCTCGGCAACTGTTGATCGACCGCTGCCGCTGCGCGGCAGGACCGGGTCAGAGACCCGGTCCCACACGGACATGCTACACTGGCGCGGTTTTCTGTAAGGAGCAAGTTGTGCGCAGACCTTCCGCATCACATCTTCAGCCAGCCATTTTGATGACGATTCTGGCAGCCACCATTTTGCCGGCGGCCGCGCAGATGCAATCAACATTATCCGCTGAGTTACGCCAAAAGATTGACAACGCCAGTAACGATGTATTGACCAAGACAGGTGTGCCCAGCGCGTCGGTTGCTATCGTTAAGGACGGTCAGATTGCTTATCTCCACGCCTATGGCGACGCGCGCCTCGACCCACAAACTCCGGCGCAGCCCGAGATGCGCTACAGCATCGGATCCATCAGCAAGCAGTTCACCGCGACCGCGATCCTGCTGCTTCAGGAGCAAGGCAAGCTTTCGCTCGATGACAAAGTCGCGAAATTCATACCTGACCTGACCCGCGCCAACCAAGTCACCCTCCGCCAGTTGCTTTCGCATACTTCCGGATACCAGGATTACTGGCCCCAGGATTATGTCCCGCCTTTCATGCTGCAAGCGATCACGGCGAACCGGATCCTGGACCTATGGGCGCGCAAGCCGCTCGACTTTAATCCCGGAACCAAGTGGCAGTACAGCAACACCAATTTCGTGATTGCCGGCGTGATTGTGGAGAAAGCTAGCGGCATGCCCCTGCTCGACTTCCTGCACCAGAAGATATTCGATCCGCTGGGCATGAAGAGTGTCACCAATACCGACCAGGAGAAACTGGGCGACTCCGATCCGAGCGGCTACATGCGGTATGCACTGGGCCCGTTGCGTCCGGCGCCGAAGGAAGGACGGGGATGGCTTTTTGCCGCCGGCGAGTTGGCCATGACAGCTTCCGATCTGGCCACGTGGGACCTCTCGATCATCAATCAAAAAGTGTTGAAACCATCTTCTTACGCAGAATTTGAAACCGAAGTCCTGCTCAAGAATGGCGCGGGCACACAATACGGGCTGGGTGTGGACATCACGTTGGACTCGGGACGCCGCGTTCTAGCACATAGCGGAGAGGTGGCGGGCTTCACTTCGCAGAACACCGTGTTTCCCGACGAGCGCGTAGCTATTGTCGTACTCACGAATCAGGATGCAGTTGGGGCGCCGGCGCAAATCGCCCGCGAGATCGAGTCCTTGCTCTTTGCCGTCGAGGATCCTGAAACTGCCAGGAAGTTGGAGCAGGCCAGGAAAATCTTTGCTGGTTTACAGCGGAACAGCATCGATCGGTCGCTGCTCACCGATGATGCGAATAACTATTTCAGCGAATCGGCACTGAAAGATTTCGCGAGCGGCCTGGCGCCGCTGGGTACACCGCAGGAATTCACTCAAACCCGGCGAGAGCCTCGCGGTGGCATGTTACTTCGTGTCTATCGAGTGAAATTTCAGCAGAAGACTCTACAGGTGTGGACTTACGAAATGCCCGACGGGAAACTGGAACAATATCAGGTAGCGGCGGTTGAATAGATCTGAATACGCTGTGCGGGTTAATTCAGGCTCTGACTCGAGGCAGACCCATTGGCTTCATACTCCAATCGAAGCATGGCTGGTGGGCTCGGCGGCCGCCGGCTGGGATCGATTCGTCGCGTTGTTGTCGAGTCCCCATAGGTCTTTTTGGGCGTCGGCTTCAAGTCCAACCTGCAGTTCGGCCCCGGAGCCCAGTGGCTTGGTCCAAACCACGCGAAACTCTGCCTTGTGTTGCCGGTACTGAAGCACAATCAGGCTCCCAACTTCGACCTGGCGACGCACCGCACCCAGCCGAACTCCGCTGCGGCTTACGTCGAGGGTATGGACCAGTTCGGAATAGGATTCGCCAGAAATATCATTGCCGGAAATCCTTACCGGCAGCACCGCCTTAGTTCGATCGAGACGCCGTTGATTGCCCGCCGATGACCCTGCGTGCGCGGCCAGAGCTTCCAGAGCTTTATTCGAGGAATTCAATGCCACTTCCTTTGTGCCTTCCAGATTCCGATGAGCAAACTAGAGGGGAGTGAACTTGTTACTGAACTATAGATATCTTCGGCCATTCCGGGGATTTGCGCCATAGCACAAAGGTCCCAGATTCGTCCTCCGCAGGTGGTATAGATTTCACCCACGACGATCCTGTCATCGCCGGGGCGAGGTAACTCGAGTAACCACGGCTCGATTACAGCCGTGAACCCAACGCCCCCGAACGGGCCATTGCCGGATGGCGCTCCAGGGTTCACTCTGGTGCCAGTCGTCAACAGATCTCGACAGGGAGTGTAGGCGCAAGCGTCCGCACTCGTGCTCGGCGCAAATCCCGAAAGGGTTGGAGGGTGAGGACATGAGTAAATTAGTTCGCAGACTCTGGTCAGAGGACGAGGGCCAGGATATTGCCGAGTATGCCGTGATGCTGGCGGTAATTCTGGTGATCGTGGTGGGAACAGTTCGCTTGATCGGCGGCAACGCGAATAATGTATTTTCCAGCGTATCCAGTTCGATCGGCAGCTAACTTTTGGGTGAAGCAGCGGTTTGGCTGGAGCAAGATGGCGATTATTGTTTCATTATCGGTGAGCCTGGGCCGGAGAACTGGCGGCTCAGCCGGCCTACGCTTCGGCGGCGGTAGTGAGGGCTGCGATGGCGTCGTCGAGAGTAGGAAAAATCAGAAACAGTGGTTCCACTTTAGTGGTTTCGAACAACTTCAATACCCGCTCGTTGACTCCACTCAAGGCGATGTGGCGCGTTGCCTTTCGGCGCGTCACATAGGCGCTGACCAGTGATCCTAGTCCCGAGGAATCGATATAAGGAACGTCGCTCAAGTCGACAATGACCATGGGGACATTTTCTTCCCGCCGGATGGCATTCTGAAACTGAGGCAGATTCTCCAGCGTCAACGGTCCTCGTAAACAAAGCACACGTGGTCCTTCCTGTGCGCTCAACCGCTCAATCTCAAAAGGCTCTGCCAGCATGGGGAGATTGTATGGCGGCGGGGGAGCGCTAAGCAAGGAGGCCGCCCATGGATCGCATTGGTCCGTGGAGCGAGCATCCGCGCTCGTACCCTGCCACCCTAGCCGCTCGAAGGTACAGGCCCAATCGCCTGTCTTTCCTTCGAGTCTAGTCCATTGAGGCACCCGTCGTTTGGGTAAACGCCGGATGCTTTCAAACTCAAGCTTCTGCTCACCCCGCCGATTTGCAAACTATAAGTGATCGACAGGTCGTAATGCGGTCGCTCGCCCGTGTTCGCTCTCACAGGCGTGTTGAGGTTTCACTTTTACGAGAGTTCGAAAGGATGGAGGTCTCCACGGCTGAAACGCTATCCAGGGTTCGGAGCTCACAACTTTCGCGCCCAGACTTCCTCCAGGCGAAAGCGACAGCCCACGAGTGCTCCCAAACTGGGTTGTGCACTCGGCCGGACTGTCCGAGGAGTGGCCTCTCGGCTGATGGTTCGCGTAAGACCAGCACTACGTTGCGGATCTTGTTGGTGGAAGATAACCCCGCAGACATTGAGCTGGTATTAGCCACTCTTCGGAGGAATGGCTTCGAGGTCTCAAACGACGTGGCGCAAACCGCCGAGGAGTTCACTTCGCGAATACGCACGACCAGCTATGACCTCATTCTGGCTGATTACAACTTGCCGCAATGGAAAGGCACGGATGCCATCGATATTCTTTGCCGCGAAAACCTGGATGTGCCGTTGATCGTGGTGACCGGCTATCTGGGCGAGGAAAACGCGGTGGAGTACATCAAGCAAGGCGCTGCCGATTGTGTTTTGAAAGATCGCCTGACCCGGCTGCCAACCTCGGTGTGCAGGGCATTGGAGGAAAAGCGGCTTCGGGATCAGCGCCGACGATCCGAAGAAGCGCTAGCCGAGAAGGTTGCTGAACTAGCCCGCTCCAATGCGGAACTGGAGCAGTTTGCCTACGTGGCCTCGCACGACTTGCAGGAACCATTGCGCATGATTGCCAACTATACCCAACTGCTGGCGGAACGATATCGCGGCAAGCTGGATGAGCAGGCCGACAAGTATATCGGTTACTCGGTCGATGGCGCGGTGCGCATGCAGGCTCTGATTCAGGACTTGCTGAAATTTTCCCGGGTCGGCAGAGCCGAAATTGAACCGCGGACCACCGACTGCCGTGCGGTTGTGGAACAAGCGATGAAGAACCTGCAGGCTGCGGCAAAGGAGAGCGGCGCGGTGGTGAATTGGAATGGGTTGCCCACAGTCACGGCCGACCCCGCCCAACTCACGCAGGTATTTCAGAACTTGATCGCCAATGCCATCAAGTTTCACGGACTGGAAGCGCCAGTGATTCAAATCGGCTCAGAGAAGAAAGATCACGAATGGGTGCTCACGGTTTCCGACAACGGCATCGGCATCCCAATCGAGAACTGGCAGGACATCTTCGTCATCTTTCGGCGCCTGCACACGCGCGCGGAATATGCGGGAAACGGGATGGGCCTGTCGATCTGCAAGAAAATCATCGAACGGCACGGGGGAAAGATCTGGATCGAAGTGCAAGCTAAACCGGGCTCGTGTTTCAAGTTCACGTTGCCTATGGAACTGCTCCCCAAGGCAACCCAGGCGGCGCACGCATGAGAACAACCGAGGTTTTGCTGGTGGACGACAATCCCGCGGACACTGACTTGACCACCGAGGTGCTGGCACGCAGTGGCTGCCCCAGTCATATTCACGCCGTAACCGACGGCGTGCAGGCGATCGCCTTTCTGCGCCGTGAAGGAAAGTATGCCCACGCGATCGTTCCCGACATCGTGATTCTGGACCTAAGTTTGCCGGGTAAAGATGGTCGCGCGGTGCTGGCCGAGGTCAAAGCCGACCCGGTTCTCCGCAAGATCCCGATTGCCATCTTCAGTACGTCGGAGGCGCGGCAAGACATTATGCGCAGCTATGAACTGGGAGCCAACTGCTATGTCAGCAAGCCTGGCAACCTGCGGGACTTCATATCCGCCGTAACATCCATCGGCGAATTTTGGTTTGGTTTGGCGCGTCTACCGCGCGAGGAGGAACGATGAATACCGGTCATACCCATGTTTTATTGATCGAAGACAATCCCGGCGACGCCGACCTGGTTCGGCTGCGGCTGGTCGAGGGCGACTCCGCCGTCGACGTAAACTGCGTGAGCCGGCTGGCCGACGGGCTTGCCTCCCTGACCAAGCAACCGCCGTCGGTGGTGCTGCTCGATCTCAATCTTCCCGACAGCCGGGGCGCGGAGACGTTCCGCAAAGTGCTGGACCACGCCCCCGGCGTCCCGGTAGTGATTCTGTCGGGCCAGGATGACGAGGTGCTGGCCATGAAGGCGCTGCACCAGGGGGTGCAGGATTACTTGGTGAAGGGCGATATCACCAGCAGCCACCTGGAGCGCGCCATGCGCTATGCCATCGAACGGCAGGCGCTGCTTCGTACCCTCGAGATGAGCCGACACCAGCAACTGGAGTTCAAGAACCAGTTCTTGTCGCACGTTTCGCACGAACTGCGCACGCCTCTGACCTGCATTCATCAGTTCGTCACCATCCTGATGGATGGTTTGGCGGGGGAGATCAACCCCGAGCAGCGCTACCATCTGCAAACCGTGTTGAACAGCGTGCACCAGTTGCGGGCCATGATCCGCGATCTGCTGGAGGCCACGCGGGCGGAGTCGGGAAAGATCCGCATCGAACCGCGCTGCATCACCATTGCCGATCTTATCCAGCAGGCGGTTTCGATGATGGCGGCCACCGCCAAGGAGAAGCAGGTGGGATTGGAAGTTGGGTTGGACAGCCGCATTCCATTTGTGTATGCGGACCCGGACCGCGTCCTGCAGGTGCTGATCAACCTTATCGACAACGGGATTAAGTTCACGCCGGCGGAGGGCTCAGTGCTGATCAAGGCATGCATTGTGGATGCGGACCCGAACATGGTCTACATCTCGGTGGCAGACAGCGGCTGCGGCATTGGAACGGACGCCAGGGCGCTGATCTTTGAGCGCCTGTATCAGGACCCAAACTCGGCCGACAGCAACCGCTCCGGGCTGGGCCTGGGACTGTACATTGCGAAGGAACTGGTCGAACTGCACGGTGGACGGATCTGGGTGGCGAGCGAAGTCGGAAACGGCAGCACTTTCTCGTTCACCTTGCCGCTGTACTCGCTGGCGAAGCTGCTTTCCCCGGTGGTCACGTACGAGGGAAAGCTGCGCGAAGCCATGGTGCTGGTCAAGGTGGAGCTGACGCCGCTTGCGAGTGTTTCCCGAAGCGCCTGGAAGGAAGTCTGCCAGCAGAGTCTCGAGACCTTGCGGCGCTGCGTTTATCTGGACAAGGATCTGGTTCTTCCGGTCACCGGGAACGTGGGCTTCAGTGAGACCTTGTTCGTGGCGGCATCGACTGATCTGGAGCGGGCTGCGGTGATGATGAAGCGGATTCGCGAGCAACTGGAGGCGAGTGCGGGATTCAAAGCCGCAGGGCTGCTGAAAGTGTCGGCCAGCGCGGTGCCGCTGCCGGCGCAAGGAGACGGCAAAGCGCTGCCGGAACTGGTACAAGCGGTGGCGGACCGGATAACGGAAATGGCCATTTTGGGGATGGATCTGAAACCCGTTCCCGAAGGCGGGAACGGAGATGCAAGTGCAGCCAAACGCAGCGCCGCAAATTAGAGCGGAGCAAGAATTAAAACTGACCAAGACTCAGCAAACCCAGATTCGAGCGAACAATGGAGAACACAAATGGACAAGCCGAAAATTCTGATCGTCGACGACGACCCCGACCTGCGGCGGGCGCTGAAAATACGCTTGCGGGCCAACCACTACGACACCGTGCAGGCCTCGGATGGCTACTCGGCCATTTCGGTGGCGCAGAAAGAAAATCCGAATCTGATCATTCTGGATCTGGGGCTGCCCGCGGGCGACGGCTTCGTGGTCTTGAAGCGGCTGCAGGATAGTGACACTCTGTCGGACATACCCGTGATCGTTTTGACGGCGCGAGATCCGCAATCCAGCGAGCAAAAAACGCTGCAAGCGGGGGCCACCGCCTTTTTCCAGAAGCCGGCGGATAACAACGAGCTGCTGGAAGTGATTCGCACGGCCCTGCCGAATCCGTGGCCGGGAACGCCGCCCTTGCCGTCGTAGGACGGGGGCAGCGAGGAGCGAGTTCCGGAGCGCTTGGCCTCGGGATGAATTCTGCCGAGCTTTGCTCGGCCCCCGGGACGGGGGCGTCCGGGGCTACACGGGTGTTTGCCTGGATACTGCACTCCCATTTTGGGCAATCACTGATCGTAATTCGGAAAGGGCAGGCTCCTTCGACTTCGCTCAGGCCGGGACGGGCGAGACGCCCGTCCTCCATGAAGGGCTATTTACTGTTAAGTTACCCTTGGGCACCCCCTCCCCCCTTGATCTTTTGGAATCATGGGGTTAGGGCGGGACTACCATCAAAATCTTTGAGGAATAAGGACTTACAGGCAAAATATTCCGGGCAAAGGACTTAGGGGCTATTTGGTTGTCAAAGAGCTAAGCTGTAGTTCCTAGGATTAGCTGGTTGGTGGTGACGAAGTCAAGTGCAGACGTACGCGAGCGGAGATGAAATTCCCGTTTTGGGCTGAACGGGCGAGACGCCCGTCCTTTCATTGTCCTCTATTAGTGATGAGGACAGCAGTTTCGCCGATGATTCTGCAGTTGGGCAAAGCCAGTTTGAGGAGGTTACGGGGAGTGGCTGAGGTTGGCTGGACGGGCGAGACGAGGCAGGTATTCTTTTGCCCTTTCAGGGCTACTGATTAGCCACTTTTTACCCACGGCTTGCGCTGTGGGCTGTATTCTTGCGCCGCTTCGCGGCTATTGCAAGCGATCTCATTCCATTTTTTCGGTTGCAGCCTGATTCCGACACAGACTGGAGAGGCCCGTCCTTCATTTCGCACGCACCCTAAGTAACCTGATTCTTTGCTGGTGACGGTGACCGATTTGCCGATAAGAGTCCGGTGAGGCCAAGCCAGGATCGTGGACTTCTTCCGACAATTACTTTCTCCTAATTTCATGCCACACGGGTATTGCTACCTTTGGGAACCGGGGATGGTGTGGCTGCACGTCATTTCGGACGGGCTGATCGCGCTTTCGTATTACTGCATTCCGGTTGTGCTCATTTATTACATTCGGAAGAATCGGGATATTCCCTTCAACCGGATTTTCTGGATGTTCGGGACCTTCATTCTGGCTTGTGGCACGACCCACCTGATGGAAATCTGGAATGTCTGGCACGGCGATTACCTGCTGGCGGGGGTGGTCAAGGGAATTACAGCGGCTGCATCCGTGCTCACGGTGGCAATGCTCATACCGTTGGTTCCGAAGGTCATTTCGCTGCCTGGCTTGATTCAATTAGAGGAAGTGAATCGTAAGCTGCAGTGGGAAATCGCCGAGCGCAAGCGGGCTGAGGAAGGCGTGGAGCAAGCCTTGGTTACCAGCGAGGCTGCGCTTAGAGCGCTGGGCAATCAAAAGTTCGCTTTGGATCAACACGCTATCGTGGCGGTGACCGATATCCAGGGAACTATTACTTATGTGAACGACAAGTTCTGCACCATCAGCCAGTATTCCAGGGATGAACTGATGGGCCAGAATCACCGCATCGTCAACTCCGGCCACCATCCGAAAGAGTTCTTCCGGCAGATGTACGGCACGATCGGCGATGGGAGGGTTTGGCGCGGCGAGATTAAGAATCGGGCGAAGGACGGTTCGATTTATTGGGTGGATGCGACCATTGTCCCGTTCGTAGGAGCTAATGGGAAACCGTGGCAGTATGTCGCCATCCGCACGGACATCACGGAGCGCAAGCGGGCGGGAGAAGCTCTGGCGGGCCAGGCGTTGGAATTGTCTCGTCAAGCCGAGGAGCTGGCCCGCTCACGGCAGGCCCTGGAAACCCAGACGCTCATGCTTCAGTCGGTTCTTGACAGCATGGCCGAGGGGTTGGCTGCGGCCGACGAGCGGGGGAAACTCGTAATCTGGAACCCGGCAGCGGCAAAGATCCTGGGCATGGGAGCTACGAATCTTCCCAGCCAGAAATGGACTGAGCATTACCGCCTCTTTCTGCCCGACAGCGTGACACCCTTCCCAAGTGACCAACTCCCGCTAGCTCGCGCCCTTCGCGGGGAAGCGAGCACGACCGAGATGTTTGTGCGCAATCCCGAAATGGCCGAGGGCGCGTGGATCGAGGTTTGCGCTGGCCCGATGAAAGACAAGCACGGGGTGGTGCGTGGCGGAGTGGCGGCTTTCCGCGACATCACGCAGAGTCGAGCGAATGAGCGAGAGATCAGAAAACTCAACGAGGAACTTGAACAGCGGGTGGAACAGCGGACGGCCCAGTTGGAGGCAGCCAACAAAGAGCTGGAATCTTTCAGTTACTCGGTGTCGCACGACTTGCGGGCGCCTTTGCGGCATATCGGCGGATTTTCCAAGATGCTGGTGGAGGAGTTCGGTTCCACCCTTGATCCTACCGCGCAACATTACCTTGATCGCATTCAGGCCGGGGCACAAAAGATGGGGTTGCTGGTGGATGAATTGTTGAATCTGGCGCGGGTTGGGCGCCGTGCGCTGACCCTGCAGCCCACCAAGTTGAGCGAGATTGTCGCGGAGGTGATAGCGATTCTCCAGCCGGAGAGCGAAGGGCGGCAGGTGGAGTGGCTTATCGCTGATCTGCCGGTGGTGGAGTGCGATCCGGTTTTAGTCAAGCAGGTGTTTCAGAATTTGTTGGCGAATGCGCTCAAGTTCACTCGCCCACGCGCGGGCGCTGGTGGGGGTGCATGGGCGGAGACGCCCGCGCCTACACGGGCTGTCATTGAAGTCAGCTGCACAAAAGAGGATGGGCAAACGGTGTTCGTGGTGCGGGACAACGGCATCGGCTTTGACATGAAGTATGTGGACAAATTGTTCGGAGTCTTCCAGCGGTTGCATAGCTCGGAGGATTTCGAGGGTACGGGCATCGGTTTGGCCACGGTGCAGCGCATCGTGCAAAAGCATGGAGGCCGAGTGTGGGCTGAGGGGGAATTGGAGAAAGGTGCAGCTTTCTGTTTCACCCTCGGCAGCGGAACGCAAACTGAATCGAAAAGCAATGGAGCTACGGCTGGAGGACGATCATGAACTCAGACGGACTGGACATATTGTTGGTGGAGGACAATCGGGACGACATGGATCTTGCCCTGCATGCGCTGCGGCGGGAGAAGCTGGCGAACCACATCTTTGTGGCGCACGATGGCGAGGAGGCATTGGACTTTCTTTTTTGTCGGGGAGGGTTCGCGCAGCGATCGTTCGAGCATCCTCCGAAATTGGTGCTGTTGGATTTGAAACTGCCCAAGGTGGATGGGATGGAAGTGTTGAAACAGGTCAAGAGTGACCCGCGAACGAAGACCATCCCAATCGTCATTATGACTTCCTCGAAAGAAGAGCGGGATTTAGTCGCCAGTTACCATCTTGGGGCTAACAGCTATATCCAGAAGCCAGTCGATTTCGATCAGTTCCGGGAGGTGGTCAAGACCGTGGGGCTGTACTGGCTGGTCATCAATCAGCCGGCGCCGGCCAACGGGGTGTGCGACTTTGTGACGCGGCGTTGAATTCGGTTGCTTGGGGTTCGCCCTCCGACATTTCTGGTTGAATCCTACCGAGCTTTGCTCGGCTCCCTGGACGAGGGCGTCCGGGCCTACGTGGGTTGCGATACCTTCCTGATCTTCTGAAATTAATAGAAATTGTATATGGTATAGTGGTCAGACCAGAACGGTTTTTCTAGCGTTCTGGTGGAAGTATTCATGGCGATTGCGAGTATCAATCCGGCTACAGGAGAGTCTGCTTAAATCGTTCGAGCCGCTGACGGATGCGCAAATCGAAGGGAAACTGAAACGTGCCGCTGCGGCATTTGCCAAGTATCGGCGAACTTCGTTTGCGGAGCGGGCGCGGATGATGGTGAAGGCTGCGGAGATTCTGGAAAGCGATAAAGAGAAATTTGCGCGCACCATGACTACCGAAATGGGGAAGCCGTTTCGGGCGGCGGTGGATGAGGCGGTTAAGTGTGAGTCGGCTTGCCGGTACTATGCGGAGAACGCGGAGCGGTTGCTGGCTGATGAAGTGATTGAGACGGCGGCGAGCCGGAGCTACATCCATTACCAGCCGTTGGGATCGATCCTGGCGGTGATGCCTTGGAATTTTCCTTTTTGGCAGGTTATGCGCTTTGCGGCTCCGGCTTTGATGGCGGGGAACGTGGGGCTGCTGAAACATGCTTCGAATGTGCCACAGTGCGCGCTGGAGATTGAGGATCTGTTTCACCGAGCGGGTTTTCCTGAGGGTGTATTTCAGACGCTGCTGATCGGGTCGGAGAAGGTGGACGGAATTCTGAATGATCCGCGGGTGGTGGCGGCGACGCTTACGGGGAGCGAGGAAGCCGGGGTGAAGGTGGGGACGGCGGCGGCGAAGAGGATTAAGAAAGTGGTGCTGGAGTTGGGTGGGAGCGATCCTTTTATCGTGATGCCGAGCGCGGATATGGAGGAGGCGATCGCGACGGCGGTGAAGGCGCGGATCGTGAACAATGGGCAGTCGTGCATTGCGGCTAAGCGGTTTATTGTGGCGGAATCGGTTGCGGGCGAGTTTGAGCGGAAGTTTGTGAGCAAGATGGAGGCCCTGAAGGTGGGGGATCCGTTTGACGAAAGCACGGAATTGGGACCTCTGGCGACGGCGGATGGAGTGGCGAGTCTGGATGCGGATGTGCGGAAGACGGTCGCGGCCGGGGCGCGGGTTTTGACTGGGGGGAAGCCGGTGGATCGTCCTGGGAACTTTTATGCGCCTACGGTTTTGACGAATATCCCGAAGGAATCGCCGGCGTATCGGGATGAATTGTTTGGTCCGGTGGCTTCAATTTTCCGGGCTAAGAATCTGGACGAGGCGATTGGAATTGCCAATGACAGCCGCTTTGGTTTGGGAGCGAGTGCCTGGACGAATGACAAGAATGAACGCGAGCGATTGATTAACGAATTGGAAGCGGGGATGGTGTTTATCAATCGCATGGTGGCGTCGGATGCGCGGTTGCCTTTTGGCGGGGTGAAGCACTCCGGACACGGGCGGGAACTTGGGCCTTATGGGATTCGGGAGTTTGCGAATATCAAGACGGTGTGGATTCAGGAATCTGGTGGCTGAAATCGGTGGCTGCGAGAACCCTTGTGCACCTTCGTGTCCTTTGTGGTTGATGAACTACAAATGCTAGAACCACAAAGGACACGAAGGTACACAAAGGTAAGGATGTGGTCAGCACGGGCGTGGACGCCCGCGCCTGCATTAGGGTCGTCCGGAGAATTTTGTGTATAAGACGGTTCGAACATCACGACTTTACGAGCAGATCGTGCAGCAGATCGAGGAGTCAGTGCTGAAGGGGGCGCTGAAGGCTGGGGATCAGTTGCCTGCTGAGCGAGACCTGGCGCAACGATTTGGGGTGAGCCGGACTGCAGTGCGTGAAGCGGTAAAGGCTTTGCGCGAAAAGGGACTGGTGGAAGCGTATTCGGGGCGAGGAACTTTCATCACGGACGGCACGTCGCAGGCGATTCGGCAATCGCTGGGGCTGATGGCGAAGATTGGGCAGCCGAGCGGATCCATTCATCTGGCGGAGGTGCGGGCGATTCTTGAGCCGGAGATTGCGGCGCTGGCGGCTACGCGGATTCAGGAGCAGCATCTGACTCTGATGCGAGAGGCAGTGGGGCTTATGGACGGCGCGCAGGAGGATCCTGAAGCCTACATTGAAGCGGACCTCGACTTCCACTTGGCTTTGGCGGAGGCGGCGGACAATCCTTTGATCTTGTCGCTGCTGGATTCAATTGTGGCCTTGCTGCGTGAACAGCGGATACGAATTTTTCAGGTGGAAGGTGGGCCGAGCCGGGGACAGTACCATCACAAGCGCATTCTGCACGCGGTGGAGCAGCGCAATCCGGAAAAGGCGCGGGAGGCAATGCGGGCTCACTTGCAGCAGGTGCGCGAGGATTCGAAGGCCAGCGAGGCGCATCCGGCACTTTCGAAAACCGTTTTGTAAGTTGGAGCTTGGGACGAATGGCCAATCTTGGGTTTGTCGGTCTCGGAGTGATGGGCGGGCAGATGGTGAACCGCCTGCTCAGCAAGGGACACACCGTTACCGGGTATAACCGGACGCGAGCGAAGGCGCAGTGGCTGATCGATAAAGGGATGAAGTGGGCGGATTCGCCACGGGCAGTTGCTGCGGCGGCCAACGTCACGTTCGCCATGGTCACGAACTCGGCGGCGATTACATCGGTTACAGAAGGGCCTGATGGATTGCTGGCGGGTTTGAGCAAGGGCAAGATTTTTGTCGACATCAGCACGGTCAGTCCGAGCGTCAGCCGCGCCCTGGCGGCGAAGGTGCGAGAAAAGGGCGCGGACATGGTGGACTCGCCAGTGTCCGGCAGCGTGATCACGCTGCAGGAAGGCAAGTTGTCGGTGATGGTGGGCGGGCGGCGTGAAACTTTCGAGCGGGTCAAGCCATTGCTTTTGGATATTGGACCGAAGGTGACTTACGTCGGCGACAACGGGCTGGCGCTGGCGATGAAAATTGCGGTCAACCTGAGCCTCGCGGTTCAGATGATGGCTTTCTCGGAAGGCGTGCTGCTGGCAGAGAAAAGTGGGATCGCGCGGGAAACAGCGGTGGACGTGCTTACGCATAGCGCGGTGGCTTCGCCGATGATTCAATACCGCGGGCCGTTTGTTCTGCAGCAGCCTGAAGAGGCCTGGTTCGATGTGAACATGATGCAAAAAGACATGCTGCTGGCGATGGAGTTGGGCCGGCAACTGGACGTGCCTTTGCCAACCACTGCGGTAAGCAATGAGTTTCTGACGGCGGCGCGGGCGATGGGGATGGCAAAGCTGGATTTCGCTGTGGTGTTCGATGTATTGGCGCGAATGTCGGGCATTTCGAAATGACAATTGCTACGCGTAAATCCGAGTTGAATTCCGGGGTCGACATCGAGAAGTGGCTCCGGATGTACCGGCGGATGGTATCGATCCGGCTGTTCGAGGAGCAGGTCAACGAGCTCTACACGCGCGCGCTGATGCCGGGGTTGGCCCACCTTTACATCGGGGAAGAAGCGGTTGCGGTGGGGGTTTGTGAAGCACTGCGGCGGGACGATTACGTTACCAGCACCCATCGCGGCCACGGACACTGCCTGGCAAAAGGGGCGTCGCCGGACCGCATGTTCGCCGAGTTACTGGGAAAGGAAGCCGGATATTGCAAGGGCAAGGGCGGGTCCATGCACATTGCGGATCCTGCGACCGGCAACCTGGGTGCGAACGCGATTGTTGCGGGGAGCGTGGGAATCGCAACCGGGGCGGCGTTGTCGGCCAAGCGTCTGGGGACGGATCGCGTGGCGGTCTGCTTTTTCGGCGAAGGCGCGCTCGGACAGGGTGTTCTGTATGAAGTGATGAACGTGGCGTCGCTCTGGAAGCTGCCGGTGATTTATGTGTGCGAAAACAATCTGTACACGGAGTATACCCACTACAGCGAGACAACCGCGGGTGATATTCCGGCGCGGGCGGCTGCGTTCGGATTGCAGGCGGAAACCGTGGATGGGCAGGACGTGCGGGCGGTGAATGCAATCGCGGGGCGACTGGTCGAGCGGGCGCGGCGTGGGGGTGGGCCATCGTTTCTTTTATGCAATACGTATCGTTACACCGGGCACCATGTCGGCGATATCAACCGCGAGTACTACCGCTCCAAGGAAGAGGAGAAGCACTGGAAGACCGAGCGCGATCCCATCAAGTTGCTGGCGGATTGGCTGGGCGAACAGGGTTTTGCGGATTCGACTCAGTTGAGGTTGATTCAGTCGGAAGTGGAGTCGGAGATCAGGAAGGCAGTCGAGTTTGCGGTGGCTGCTCCGTATCCCGAAATCGCCGAAGTGGAGCAAGACGTTTATGCCTGAGGCGACTTCCCGTGAACTAACGTTCGGACAAGCAGTCCGAGAGGCGTTGGCGGAGGAGATGCGGCGGGACTCGCGAGTCTGCATTTTCGGCGAAGACGTGGCGGAGGCGGGCACACCCTTTAAGGTGCTGTCTGGGCTGGTCGAAGAATTTGGAACTGAGCGGGTGCTGGACACGCCGATTTCGGAAGCGGGATTCACGGGGATCGCGGTGGGTGCGGCGATGACAGGGCTTCGTCCGGTGGTCGACATCATGTTTGGCGATTTCATTACGCTGACCATGGACCAGATGGTGAACCAGGCGGCAAAGGTCCACTACATGTCGGGCGGTGCGTGGAAAGTTCCGATGGTGATGCGGACGACTCTGGGTGCGACTCGCCGATCGGGCGCACAACATTCGCAGTCGCTGCACGCGTGGTTTAGTCATGTTCCAGGATTGAAAGTGGTGATGCCGTCGACGCCTTACGATGCCAAGGGATTGCTGAAGACGGCGATCCGGGATGAAAATCCGGTGGTTTTTTTTGAAGACAAGATGATGTACACGAAGTTGAAGGGGCCAGTGCCGGCGGAGGAGTACACCATTCCATTGGGAGTGGCGGATGTGAAGCGCTTGGGCCGCGACATTACGCTTGTGGGCACGAGCAGCATGGTGCAGGTGGCGCTGGGGGCGGCGGATTTGCTGGACAAGATTGGTGTAAGCGCCGAGGTGGTTGATCCGCGGACGATGTGGCCGCTCGATGAGAAGACGCTGATTGAGTCGGCGAAGAAGACATCGCGAGTGATTGTGATCGACGAGGGTTATGAACGGTACGGAGTTACGGCAGAGATTGCGGCGGTGATTGCGGAGGGCGCGTTTTATGACTTGGACGCGCCGGTGAAGCGGATGGGGGCTATGCATATACCGATTCCCTTTTCGCCTCCGCTCGAAGATGCTACCGTGCCGACGGAGAAATCGGTGTTCGAAATGGCGCGCGGGCTTTGCGGACGGGCGTAATAAGCAGAGCCCGTATCTGGTTGGATCGTTCGTGGTGGGGGCGAGACGCCCCCACGACAGCCGCCGGGACGGCGGCGCTACAAGAAGAGGAGGTGCTTCGTGGCATTACCTACTCACGGGACGATGGCTGTGGATTGGGAACAGCGGGTGGATTTTGATCGCTTGCGTCGCGAGCGTTTGACGCGGGCTAAAGAACTGCTCGCCAAGTCGGAGATGGGTGCGCTGCTTTGTTTTGACATGAATAATGTGCGTTATTTGACTTCGACGCACATTGGCAGTTGGGCGCAGGACAAGTGCAACCGCTTCACCTTGTTGCCGCAGAATGATGAGCCGATTCTGTGGGACTTTGGATCGGCGGCGAAACATCATCAGTTGCATTGTCCATGGTTGGGTGAGCGCTCGCGGCCAGGAATTTCGATGTTGCGGGGGGCGATGTCGCCGGAAATGGGGCGGGCCGAGGATGTGGCGAAGAAAATCCGCGTTGAACTTGAGATGCGTGGCCTGCACAAAGAGCCGCTTGGAATCGACATCATTGAGTTGCCGGTTCTTTTTGCTTTGCAGCGCGAGGGAATCAAGGTTGTGGATGGGCAGCAGTTGATGTCGGATGCGCGTGTGATCAAGACGCATGACGAGATCGCGCTGCTTAACACTTCGGCGATGATGGTGGATGCAGCTTACGACGAATTGTATCGGGCGATGAAGCCAGGGATGCGGGAGAACGAAGCGGTCGGGCTGGTTAGCAAAGTTCTGTACGACCTGGGTTCTGAATATGTGGAAGCGGTGAATGCGATTTCCGGGGAGCGGTGCAATCCGCATCCGCATGTGTTTTCGGATCGCGTGCTTCGGCCGGGCGATCCGGTGTATTACGACATTTTGCATTCGTATATGGGATATCGCACTTGCTATTACCGGTGCTTCACCGTCGGGTATGGGTCGCACGCAATGGTTGATGCTTACAAGCGTTGCCGGGAATATCTGGATGCGGCAATTGAGTTGGTGAGGCCGGGGCGCACCACGGCTGAGATTGCGGCGGTTTGGCCGAAGGCGCAGGAATTCGGATTTGCGAATGAGGAGGCCTGTTTTGCGCTGCAATATGGGCACGGCATTGGCCTGGCCATTTGGGAGAAGCCTGTGATCAGCCGGTTGGTTTCATTCGATCATCCGCATGAGATTAAGCCGGGAATGGTTTTTGCGTTGGAGACGTTCTGGCCTTCGACTGATGGCTGGAGTGCGGCTCGCATTGAAGAGGAAATTGTGGTGACGCCGACTGGGCATGAGGTGATCACGCGTTTTCCGGCGGAAGAGTTGCTGGTGGCGGGGGCGCATTACTTCACTGTGAACGGACCGTTGCCGACTACGCGGGAGAATGAGTCTGCGCCTAGCCGGCGGGTGGTGGAGATGATCGAAGAGAGTTCGAGGACGGAACGGGTTGGGGTGTCGGATTGAGAACGTTGATGGAGGGAATCCGAACGCACGGTGGGAATTCCTTGCGGCAGCGCGGACGGAATTGCGTCATAGATGACAGAGGAAACAACCGCCTCAGGATGACACGGAATAGTAATTATGGCTTTCAGCGTCGTTATGCCCGCTCTTGAGATGGCGCAGGAAACCGGCAAGCTGGTGGCTTGGCGGAAGGCGGAGGGGGATGGTGTGGCTAAGGGTGAGCCACTCTTGGAAATAGAAACTGACAAGGCTGTGCTTGAAGTTGAGTCTCCAGCGGATGGGGTTCTTGCGGGTATTAACGCGCGAGCTGGCGACGTGGTGCCGGTGGGAAAAATCATCGCTTGGATTGTTCGTCCTGGGGAAGCTCCTCCATCGGAAGTAGCTTTGCCTGGATCTCAAATCCAGAAGGCGAGCGCACCAGCCTCGAACTCCGGGGCTGCATTTATTCCGGCGGCAGGGACCGGTGGGACGCAGATTTCACCGAAGGCGCGGCGGCTTGCCAAGGAGCATGGAGTCGACATCAGCAACTTGCGAGGATCAGGACCTGGAGGGGAGATTGTCGCCTCTGACGTTTTAGCGGCGGCGGAATCGAGGAGTTCTTCTCCGTCTCCGGCCCGGGATATTGAAACACTGAGCTCGGTCGGACGGCTGATGGCGGAGCGAACTACGCAGAGCTGGACTAGCGTTCCGCATTTTTTTGTAGTGCGGGAAGTCGACGTCGGCGCACTTGTCGAAGCGCGCGAACGACTCGGATCGGCGACTGAACAAGCGCGGGGTATCAAACTCACGCACACGGATTTCCTGGTTGGGCTGCTGGCGCGCGTTCTGGTGAAGCATCCGCGCCTAAATGCGAGTTGGGGTGGTGCGGGGATCCGTCTGAATAAAGAAATAAACATGGGCGTCGCCATAGGGGTTGACGACGGCGTCGTTGCCACGGTAATTCACAATGCCGACAAGTTAGACCTCGGCGAAATTGGGGTTCAGCGCCGGGACTTGACGGAGCGGGCTCGCGTGGGCCGGTTACGGCCGTCGGATATTACAGGAGCAAGTTTCACTATCAGCAACCTGGGCATGTACCAAGTCGATGCTTTCAGCGCGATTATCAGTCCGCCGCAGGCGGCGATTCTCGCGGTGGGGACGATTGCCGACCGGGTCGTGCCAGTCAATGGGCGGCCAGCGATCCGTCCCATGATGACGTTAACCCTCTCGTGCGACCACCGGGTGGTGGATGGAGTGCGAGCTGCGGTTTTCCTGAACGAGGTTGCTGAAGCAGTTCGCGAGCCGGAAAAATGGCTGCGATGACGATGCCGGTGCGTTCGGTGCGCGTACGCGCCGGCATCGTAGAAATACGCTTTATTGTAACCAATAAGGTCCGACCGTGGCATTATTGGTGACTAGCGCATGGGCGTGGGCGCGCGCGTCTGCATTGGTCATTGGCCCATAGCGAAGCCTGAATTCCGAAATCCAGCGCCTGAAGGCGGATTAATTGCAAAACGTCTTCGGCACCCCTGAAAGGCGTGCCCTGATACGAGTCACCCTTGAGCCACGGGCTGCTAAGTAACTTTTTACGTGGAACCATGGTAACCGCGGATGCCAGAGAGTGCGTGCTATACTGGAATTACGCTTAATACCTCGGTTGTATGGTGCGATGGCTCCGGTGCAGGATTTGATCTGAGAACTCCCGCCTTCAGTTTTTCTTCCGTACGTCTTCAGCGTAATCAAAACTAAGACTGGCAATGCAGGTCGTTGCGGCCCCGGAACCTGGTGTGCTCGCCGTGACCTATGCCAGAGAAAGCAAAATGCAGAATTTTTCAGAATTACCGATTTCAATTTACGTGCAAGATCGTTTGTCGTCCGCTGGTTTTTCCATACCGACTCCGGTTCAGGCCGCTGCGATTCCGCAGGCGCTTGCGGGCAAGGACGTGCTCGCGACCGCGCAGACGGGCACGGGTAAGACGCTTGCCTTTGTGATTCCAATCATGGAGCAGTTGCTCCAACAGAATGCTCCGGGGATCGCGGCGCTGGTGCTGGTTCCGACGCGTGAACTGGCGATGCAGGTGGCGGATCAATATGATGCCTTGCGGGGCAAACAACTTTCGCCGGCTGCGCTGGTAGTCGGAGGCTTGGCGGAAGGGCAGCAACTCCGCGCCATTCGCAACGGGGCACGGGTAGTGGTCGCGACTCCAGGCCGCTTAGAAGATTTTCTTGATCGCGGGCTGGTCGATTTCCGCAGGCTGCGCACGCTGGTGCTCGATGAGGCCGATCGCATGCTGGACATGGGATTCCTTCCCTCGATACGAAGGATTGCAGCTGTCCTGCCTAAAGATCGTCAGACGATGTGTTTTTCGGCGACACTGGAAGCGTCCGTGGTCCATTTGGTGAACGAGTACATGAGAAACCCGGTGCGGGTTGCATTGGGGTCCACGCTGAAGCCGTCTGAGAATGTAAGAGTGCAGGCATTCGAAGTGGATGCGGATCGTAAACAGGAAGTGCTGCATCGTTTGTTGGCGAAGGAAACTGGGCGCTGCCTGGTGTTCGCGCGCACCAAGCGAGGAACGGAGCGATTGGCCAAGAATCTGAATCGCGAGGGGTTTGCGGCAGCGATGATTCACGGTGACCGGTCGCAATCGCAGCGCACTGCGGCGCTCACGGGATTTCAGCAAGGGCGCTACCGCATTCTAGTGGCGACCGATCTGGCCTCGAGGGGCATTCACGTGCAGGACATTGCCCACGTCATCAACTACGATTTGCCCGAAGTAGCGGAGAACTTTATCCATCGAGTTGGGCGTACGGGCCGTGCGGGTGAACGCGGAGTGGCTTCTACCCTCTTCGGCCGGGATCAGCGTTCGGAGTTGTATCAACTGGAGCGCACTCTAGGAATTCGTATGGAGAGAATGAGTTCGGCT
This sequence comes from uncultured Acidobacteriota bacterium, assembly GCA_963696635.1. Classification (GTDB taxonomy): domain Bacteria; phylum Acidobacteriota; class Terriglobia; order Terriglobales; family Acidobacteriaceae; genus JABDBE01. Next base: position 1,311,922 of record CAVOKX010000006.1, on the reverse strand, counting down.
GGCGATGGGCGGGAAAAAGATCCATCGCAGAGGCAGGATGCGATGCGAGATGGCAGTAATCGCAACCGATCTGATCGCTTCGAGTCGGCTCCGCGGCCCAGGATGGTTCGGCTGCCGGGGGAGGTTCTGCAAGTGCAAATGCAGAGCTGATGCGGTTCTCGTGAGGTGTAGGGTGCCGTCCCCAGCGGCTGAAGCCGGACTCATTTGTAGCGAGTTACGGTATGCCTGAAGGCATACCCCGATACGAATCGATTTTGCAGCCTGTGAGGCCGCGGCCTTCCATTTACTGCTTGCCTTTTTCTATAACGGCAAATCGAGAACTGCTCTAGACTAGTGGGAACAGAGAATCAGCGCGAGGCTAGCATTTTCAGAGCCCGTTTGGCCTGGCGATTTCTCAGCGCAGCGGCTTTGCGGAGCCACTTCTTGGATAAATCTCGATCGGCGGGCACGCCGTCGCCATCACGATAGCGCAGCCCCAGGTTGAATTGCGCGGCGGCATCGTCTGCTTCCGCCGCGCTGATAACCCAGCGCGCTGCTTCTTGACAGTTCTGAGGAACAAAATGTCCTACCTCGTAGGCCATGCCTAAAGTAAAGGCCGCGGTTTCGTCTCCATACTTGGCCTGGCGCCGCAATCCCTTAAGTTCATAACGGCTTAATTGCTCGACGGCGGAACGGGTTGGGCCGTCGGTTATGCGCTTGTGGCTGGTTTCAAGCGGAGGAGTGGCATTGGTCCATCGCGGCTGGTTATCGGCCCGATTGACGTCCGCGGGTAAGGGCTGGGTTGTTGTTGTCAGTGCCGTTGTTGTCAGGGTTGTCGAGGTGCTGCTAGTGGCCGCTGCCACGGTGGCGGGGCTTGGCCGGGAGATTGCCTGCGCACTCTGAAAAGACCCGTGACGCCACACTTCGAGAAACAGCAATGCCGCGACTAGTGACAGCATCCAAACCGGGGTGGCGATGGCTACGGCGCGGAGCGCGCGCAGAGACAGGTTCACGCGGAAAGTGGGAAGAAGATTTGGGATAGCGTCCACAGCGCGGTTTAACGCAGTCCGAAGACTGGCGGCTCGAAGGTTGAATGCGGCGCGGCGCCTTGCCCACGCGTCGCCGTGGTTAGTGGCCAGATTCGTCAAACCGGCGAGAGGTAGGTTGACGGGGTCGACCGTCGCCCTATTTTCCGAACGCAGGCTTTCCTTGAGTTCGACAGGCTCGGGCTCGATCTTCACAGCGGCGTCGAAGTTCAGAGTTTCGGTCTGGGGGGAGTGCAGAGTCTCGGCCGATTCGGTAACAGTATCGTTGGGAGCAGGCCGACCCGTGAACCGCTGATGGTCGCTGCCAGACCCCGTCACCCCTAGTGAGAACTGGAGTACGGGTTCCATGGCCGCTTGCAAAGCAGAGCTTGGAATCTCCAATTCCTTTTGAATTTTGACGGGTTGGGCAATGGTTTCACTGCGATCCACTCGGGGGCCGTGCAGTTGATCCTGCAGGCATTGGAGAACCCAAGCCGCCGCCAACAATTTCTCAAACGAGGAGTAATCGAGGGTGAGTTGCTGGTTTGTACCAGAGCTCGCTTCCGCGGCCATCGGCGACGGACCTCGCAAAAGGGGGATTAACAGCCGGCGCGGAGGCTTTGATAGCCCCCCGCCTATCGAGTGATAATACACCCGTTTTCTAATCCCGAAATGCGAAATTGGGCGTCTATGGCTTCGGGGGGTGGGTCACACCGCCGGGAAGGTCGGCAGCCCTCCTTCTTTTCTGAGGGCGATAACCAGAACAGATCTATGCCTGGAGAAGAAAGACATCGCGCTGCGGTATTCTTGTAGGATGTACGGCTCTTTGCCTCCCCAGGATCGGGCATTGGTTCAGATAGTGGATTCCGCGCTAGCTGATGCTGCTCGCAGGAGCGGCAAGTGGCTGGTTTGTCGTCGGGGTTGCAGGCAATGCTGTTTTGGAGTGTTCGCTATAAATCAGACTCGATGCTGTCCGGTTGCGGGAAGGACTCACGCAGCCTGGAACATTGCGCGCCGGAGCGAGCCGCTCGGGTGCGGCAACGGGCTCGGGACGCGGTTTCCAGGCTGTCGAAGGAGTTTCCGGGGGATGCCAAGACTGGGTTGCTGGACGAAGGACAAGAGGCGGAACTACGCTTTGCGGAGTTTGCTAACGATGAGCCTTGCCCGGCACTCGATCTGGAAACTGGGCTTTGTGAACTTTATGAGTCACGTCCCATGACTTGCCGCGTCTTTGGACCGCCGGTGCGCTCCGAAGATGGGTTGGGTGTTTGCGAGCTTTGTTTCCAGGGCGCAACCGACCAGGAAATTGCGGCGTGTGAAATGATTGCTGACCCTGAGAACTTGGAATCCACTTTGGTAGAGGAACTCGAAAAGAGTACGGGTGCGCACGGGCAAACGATTGTGGCATTCTGTTTAGCATCTTGATTCCCTTTCCGACCTTCCAAGGCCACTCTTTGTTCAGTGTCTTTTTCGGCTCTAGCATTTGCACTTCATCAACCACAAAGGACACGGAGGTACACAAAGGAAGAAGGTCACGGAACTGCAGGGGGGGCTGGCAAACTCAATCAGAAGAGCCTAATGATTCATCAATCTGATGATCTTTCATCGTAATGACCCGCAGTTTGATGCATTGATTCTCGGCGGTGGGGCTGCGGGCTTAATGTGCGCGTTAGAGGCAGGTAAGCGCGGGCGGCGCGTGGCCGTGCTCGAACGGGCGGAACGCGCGGGAAAGAAAATTCTCATCTCCGGTGGCGGCCGCTGTAATTTCACCAACATTCACTGCCATGCGGAAAACTTCATCTCCGCGAATCCCCACTTCGCGAAGTCGGCGCTGGCCCGTTACACGCCTTCGGATTTTATAGCGTTAGTGGAGAAACATCGGATTCCTTATCACGAGAAAACGCTTGGCCAACTTTTCTGCGATCGCTCGTCGCGTGACATCATGGACATGCTCGAAAGCGAATGCCGCGATGCTGGGGTTCGTCTTTTCGTGAAGACTTCGATTCAAGAGGTCTTGAGGACGACAGAGTTTGTAGTGCGCGCAGGAGAAATGGAATTTCGCGCTCCGGTGCTGGTGGTCTCGACTGGAGGGCTGTCGATTCCGAAGATGGGCGCCACGAGTCTCGGCTACGACCTGGCGCGGCAATTCAGATTGGCGATTCGCGAACCGCGGCCTGCTCTTGTGCCGTTCACGTTTGATGGCCACGATCGCGGCCGGTACTGCGATCTGGCCGGAGTATCTGCTGACGTAGCGGTTTCATGCGATGGTCAACAGTTTCGGGAAAAGATGCTGATCACTCATCGAGGACTGAGCGGGCCGGCGATTCTGCAAATTTCTTCCTATTGGAAAGCGGGGCGGGCAGTTGCGATTGACCTGGCGCCTGGCAGCGATGTGACGGCATCACTTCGCGAACCGAAGAGCTTAAGGAACATCACGACGCTGCGGTCGGCATTGCACAATTTTTTACCACATCGTTTGGCCAACCGATGGCTGGATCTGCATGCGCCCGTGGCGTGGACAAACTCGGGGCTCGCGGAGGTAGAGCGTGCTGTGCATGAGTGGACTGTGTCCCCCGCGGGCACTGAGGGCTACGCCAAGGCTGAAGTGACCGCGGGGGGCGTGGACACCGACGAATTGTCGGCGAAAACTATGGAATGCCGAAAAGTGCCTGGCTTGTTTTTCATCGGAGAAGTGGTGGATGTGACAGGCCATCTGGGCGGGTTCAATTTTCAATGGGCATGGGCGTCGGGCGCCTGCGCGGGACGGGCACTGTGAGTCGATGCGTACGTTTTTGAATGGACACCTTTAAGCGAGAACCGCTTGGTACTCCTCGTATGCGCCCTTGAAGTCAGTAAGTTTGTGGTCCGCTTCGAAGTGCCAGATCCTGGTGGCGACTTCGTCGATGAGATCGTGGTCATGCGTTACTAGCAACACCGTTCCGTGATAACGCTGGAGAGCGATGTTTAGCGCGTTGATCGATTCGAGGTCCAAGTGGTTGGTGGGCTCGTCGAACACCAGGACATTCGGCTTTTGCAGCATGAGTTTGCAAAAAAGTAGTCGGGCGGCTTCGCCTCCGGATAGAACATCGGTGCGCTTGAGAGCGTCTTCGCGGGGGAACAGCATTTGACCCAGCAGGCCGCGAATTTCTTCATGGGCGGCGGAAGGGTTCCATTGGTGCAGCCACTCGAAGGCTGTCATCCCGCCTTCGATCAGGGCCCTGTGGTCCTGGGCGAAGTATCCGACTGCGGCCTCGTGTCCCCAAATTACTTTTCCGCTGGTGAGGAATGGCCCGTCGTAGCCACTGGTTTTGCGCAGTTCGGCGTCGGGGACGGTGGGAGAATTTGCCAGCAGAGCGTTCAGGAGAGTGGTCTTGCCGGCGCCGTTGCGGCCCATCAATGCAATTTTTTCTCCCCGCATTACGCTGGCGGTGAAGCTTCGGATGACTTGAGTTTTGCCGTAAGATTTCGTGACGCCTTCGAGTTCAAGAATATGTTTTCCTGAAGGACGCTTCTGTTCGAATTTTAAGAATGGGCGCTGGATGTTCGATTTGGCAAGTTCCGTCACCTGCAGGCGCTCGACTTCTTTGCGCCGCGACTGCACCTGGCTGGAGCGGGTGCCAGCCGAGAACCGGGCGATGAATTCGTTGAGCTGCGCAATTTTCTTTTCGCGCTGCGCATTCTGTCCTTCGATCTGCGAGCGGATCTGGGTCTTCGCCACCACCATATCGTCATAGGTGCCGGTATAGGTGATGATGGTTTGGTAATCAATGTCGGCGATGTGAGTACAAATGCTGTTGAGAAAATGGCGGTCGTGCGAGATCACGATCAGCACGCCATCATAGTTATTCAGGAAGCCTTGCAGCCAGTGGATGGAGTCGAGGTCGAGGTGGTTTGTAGGTTCGTCGAGCAGTAGCGCCAGCGGATGCCCGAACAGGGCTTGGGCAAGCAGGACGCGAACTTTTTGTCCGCCTTGGAGCTCGGCCATTTTTCGCTCGTGCAGTTCGTCGGGAATGTCGAGGCCTTGTAGCAGGATGGCGGCGTCAGTCTCGGCGGTGTAACCATCCTCTTCGCCGATTATGCCTTCCAACTCGCCGAGCTTCATTCCGTCTTCATCCGTGAGTTCAGGCTTGGCATGGATGCGGTCGCGCTCTTCCATCGCTGCCCACAGGCGCTTGTTGCCCATCATCACGGTGTCGATGACGCGGTAGGCATCGAAAGCGAACTGGTCCTGGCTCAGCACGCCGAACTTTTTCGGGCGGACGACAGTTCCCTTCTGTGGGTCGAGTTCGCCGGTCAGAAGTCGCATAAAAGTTGTTTTGCCGGCGCCGTTGGGCCCGGTCAGACCATAGCGTTTGCCCGGAGTGAAGGCCGTCGAAACATCTTCAAACAGAACTTTAGCGCCGTAGCGCATGGAAACGTTGCTAACTGAAATCATGATTTCTCAAGGGAACTGCGGAAAATTTGCCCAAAAAGGCGGGGACGCAGACTGCTGTTATTAGGATATCACGATGGCCCGTCCGGTTCGTCGAACACGTGATTCCGACGCAATCGAAGGTCACGTGTTAGCCTTTTCAGGGTAAATACTTATCACATCTATTTCGAGCTGGTTTACATCTGCATCGCACGTACCTCGCTGAAGTCAGCCTTTTTTCTGCTCGAGCTCAGCCCATCGGGCATAAAGTTCATCGGCGGCTTTCTGAGCTTCGTCCATTTCAGCGTGGGCACGTACGAGGCGGGGACCGTCGCTTGCGATCGCGGGATCCTCGAACTGGGCACGCTTCTCCTGTAGCAATTGCTCGGCCTCGGCGACGCGCTGTTCGATGGTTGCATATTCGCGGGCTTCCAGATACGAGAGCTTTTTCTTCGCCGCGACGCGCTCAGCGACAATCGATTCGCGACGAGGTTGATTACCGCTTGATCGAGGAGACTTCGCTGGCTGCTTTCGCTGTGCCTGCCAGGACTCCCATTGCGAGTAGTCGGCAAAACTCTCGGCGCTGCCAATCCCGTCGAGACCAAGCACGATGGTCGAAACGCGGTCGAGCATATAGCGGTCATGCGTGACCAGAACCAATGCGCCGCGATACTCGAGCAGGCTCTCTTCCAGAATTTCAAGGGTAGGAATGTCGAGATCGTTGGTGGGTTCGTCGAGTAGAAGCACATCGGCGGGCTGAAGCATGAGTTGCGCAATGAGCACACGGGCGCGTTCGCCTCCCGACAGCCGGCCGATGGGTTGATTGAGTTGCTCGCCGGTGAACAGGAATCTAGCAGCCCACGATGCAACATGAGTCACGCGGTCGTGATAGATCACCGAATCGCTGTCTGGGGCGAGGGCGCGGCGCAGAGTTACATCCGGGTCGAGTTGGCGAGTTTGATCGAAATACACGATTCGCAGCCAGTCGGCGCGGCGAACTTCTCCGGCGCCCGGGGTTAATTCTCCCCGCAACAGGCGGAGGAGGGTGGTCTTGCCGCTGCCGTTCGGCCCGACGAGGCCTACTCTCATGCCGGCGGTGATCACGAAGTTGAGCCCAGTGAAAAGTGTGCGGTCGTCAATCTCGTAAGCGACGTCTCTCAGTTCAATCAGCTGTTTGGTTTTTCGGTCGGTGGCGGCAAAATCGATATCGGCGGTTGCAGTGCGGGTTCTGAGGTTCAGGTCCGCGAGTTCATTCATCAGGTCGCTAGCCTTGTCGATGCGAGCTTTGGATTTGCGGGTCCGGGCTTTGGCTCCGCGACGCAGCCACGCGATTTCGTTGTGCACCAGATTTTCCAGCGCTTCCTGCCGTTTTGCCTGTGAATGCAGAAATTCTTCTTTCTTTTCCAGAAACGTGGAGTAGTTTCCGCGGACGCGAAGCAGTCCATCGGGGTAGGTGCGATTGAGTTCGGCCATCTCGGTGGCGACATTCTCAAGAAAGTAGCGGTCGTGACTGACCACCACGCAGGCGAATGCTGCGTCTTGCAGTAGCGCCTCGAGCCACTCGATTCCTGCCAGGTCGAGATGATTTGTGGGCTCATCGAGGAGCAAGATATCCGGCGACTGAACCAGGGCTTCGACGATGGCCAGACGTTTTTGCCAGCCTCCGGACAGCGACGCTGCGGATGTTTCGAGTTGGTCAAAACCGGCGCGGCCAAGGGTTTCAGCGAAGCGAGTGCCGCGCTCGGTCACAGACACCGCAGCGCGGTCCAGCGCTTTCTCGACCACAGAACGAACTGTGGCGTCCGATGCAAATTTCGATTCCTGGAGTACGCTGGTCAGCCGAACGCGTTTGCGAACCGCGATTTCGCCGCTATCCAGACTTTCGTCGCCGGATAGAATTCTAAGCAGCGTGGATTTCCCCGAACCATTGGGACCGATGAGACCGATGCGATCGCCCTCGGAAACGGTAAAGGAGACATTTTGAAACAGCAGAGTTGATCCAAACGATTTTGAAATACCCTGCGCATTAATAATCGGTGGCAAGGACTTATGACCTAATTCCTTTCGTGGTTGGAAGAACCTGGTGGACCGGTTCGGCGTAGACTATTAAGGTCGCGATACCGACTCGAACTCGGGATTCTTCCTGGCTAACTCGATTATCGCGATTTCCGGGGGACAGTTGTAGCGCACCGGCAACAGCGAACAACCAACGCCGGAGCAGGTATAACCGAGCATGCTGCCATGCTGCCACACCCCTTGCCTGTAAGATCTTGGACAATCGGCGTTGCTGAGAACGCTTCCGATGATCGGCAGGCGGATCTGTCCGGCGTGAATGTGACCGCAGAGACAGAGATGGACACCCGCAATGGCAGCCTCGGCAAATATTTCGGGCGAGTGAGCAAGCAAGACCTTGAAGGCATCCTCAGGGACGCCCTGGAGAGCGCCGTCGAGGTCGTCAAAACCATAGCAGTGCGGATCATCCACGCCAATTAGCCAGAGGCTGCTTCCCGCTCTGGTGATCTCGATTGCTTCATTGATCAGCATGCGCACGCCTAGCTTCTCGATCTCGCCGGCCATGTCGGACTCGTCGTGATTGCCCATGACGGCAGCGACGCCGTGGCGGGCTTGGACGCTCGATAGAATCGTCCGCAGGCGCGGATAGACTGCGTCGCATGGTCCCACTAGCTCGAAGCGGTAATCGCCGGTCATGACGCACAGGTCGGCGGGTAAGTCCGCAATGAGATCGGCTACGATCTCGGCCAGGCCGTCCATGCCATCGATGTGCAGGTCTGCCAGCTGCAGGATTCGAAAGCCGTCAAAGCTGGCGGGCAGGTCCTGGAATTCCAGGCGCAGATAGCGCACGATGGGTTGCAACGCGTTACGGATTCCGCGCGAGTAGATTCCCGCAATCTTCAAAAGGGTGCGCAGGATGGGACGCGCGATGCGCTCGCGCATCACCAGAGAATCCTTGTGGGCGTGCTCCCATTGGCCTGAGCACATGGCCGCTTCAATGGCTCGGCGAGGCGCGAGACGCTTTTCCAGATCGTGGGTTACTTCAAATTCGCTGTTGGAATGGATCATCGGTATCTGATGTTTGAACCAAGACGATGGTTGTGTTCTTAGTACACGCGCGCCGCATGCTTGGCGGACGAACGAAGACTGCCTCGAGGGAGGCTTGGTGGACCTGGTCGGGTTCGAACCGACGACCTCTTCCATGCCATGGAAGCGCGCTCCCAACTGCGCCACAGGCCCACTGAGGAAGAACAAATGGTCCAGCGGAGGAATCCGGACCAGATGAAACAATTCTCGCTTACCGGGTGAGGTTAGTCAAACCCTGCGGTAACCTGGGTAGTGGGCCGGTTTGAAATGGTACGCGCGAGATTCCTCGCCCCGCTGGTGAAAGCGCGGGGCTTCGGAATGACGCCCCTTAGAAGAAGAGCCAAACTGACCCACTACCGTAACCTGAAGCGAATTGTCTTCGGCGCGCTGGCAATTTTTACGCAAGCACAGTTTTACGAAAACTTAGAAAATGGATATGCTGGGGGCGAGTAACCACCTCATGAAACTTTGCCCGGCTTGCAGTTGGCGGTATTGGGTATTGCCTTTTCTAGTGGCCGCGGCCACGGCGCAGGTGGCGTCTTCGCCTGCGCCCGCGGCCTCGGCGCCGCCGGTTCCTTATGCTTCCGTCAGCCAACTGAACTTGATGCTGTCGCAGTTGGAGCAGACCGCTCAGGCCACGCAGGTCGATCTGGCCAAGCTGCGAATCGAAAAATGGAAGACTGATTCGAACACCAAGCGCGGCACCCAGGCGGACGTCGAATCGCTTCAGCGCAACTTGCAAATGGCGCTGCCGGAAATCATTGGTGAACTGCGAGCTTCTCCGGAAAACATCGCGACAACTTTCAAGCTTTACCGCAATCTTGATGCGCTTTATGACGTGTTCGGGCCGGTGGTGGAGTCGGCTGGAGCTTTTGGTTCGAGGGACGAATTCCAGTCGGTGCAGAACGATCTCAGTTCCCTGGAGCGTTCGCGGCGAGCGCTGGCTGAACGAATGGAAGTGCTGGCGGGCGCGAAAGAGGGAGAACTGACGCAGCTGCGAACGCAAGTTCGGGATCTGAAGGCGGCGGCGACGCCCCCGCCTGCGCCTTTGAAGAAAGTGATTGTGGATGATACCGAGCCGCCCAAGAAACCCGTGAAGAAAAAGACGGTGCCGAAACCCCCGAAGCCGACTACACCGGCTACGACACCGACGGCTACGCCAGCGCCGACACAGCCGCAGGCGCCACAGCAATAATCGAACGTCATCTACTGAAGCAAAGCCGCGGGCGAGGGCTCCTTCGAGTTCGCTTAGGACAGGTCCGCGCCACACCGTCAAATGCATCTGAAAATGGGTATCCCCCTCCCCCCTTGATCTTTTGGAATCATGGGGTTGCGGCCGGACTACCATCAAAATCTTTGAGGAATAAGGACTTATATGCAAAATATTCCAGAATAAGGACTTAGCATGAACCGCGTGCCGAAACGGTACTGCTTTTAGATTGTCAAACAGCTAATAGATCGGATGTGTAGAATATCTTATTGGCGCGGGCTTGGTCAACGGCATTTGCGCACCCCGGTGCGAATCAAGCATGTCTACGACTCCTGCCGAGCTGTGCTCGGTTGCGCGGACGAGGGCGTCCGGGGCTACGGGTGCCATATCGGCGCCTGGCTAGCTTCGCTCGCTGGACAGCCGGGGGCGGCTGTCCCCACGTGATCTTCGCTTGAGTAACTGTGACATTGGTAACCTGGGGTTGGAACTTGGCGGGGGTGTTTGGGGTCTATATCTGTAGGCAAGTTGAGGGTATTAGGGGCGGGAGGGTGGGTCGAATTTTGGCGATGGGTTGCTGGCGAAAAGCACCTATAATGGAGGTTGCGCCGTGAGCGTGATGGGAGCGACCACTGTGGGTGATTTGGCGGGAGCAATCGGTGTCCGGACTCAGGAGGCTGCGATTGTGGCTGAACTGAAGGCTGGATCGGAGGAAGCATACGCCTGGCTTATTGGCGAATTCCATCAACCGATCTATAGCCTGGTTTACCGGATGGTCGCGGACTCGGCGGATGCGGCGGACACGACCCAAGATGTGTTCTTGAAAGTTTTCCGCGGGATGAAACATTTCCATGGAGAATCGAGTCTGAAGACGTGGATTTATCGGATTGCAGTGCATGAAGCATCGAACCGGCGGCGCTGGTGGTTTCGACATAAAGCAAAGGAAACTTCGATCGAGCCGGCGGGAATGTCGACAGAATCCGGCGTGGCTTCGGCCATAAAAGATTCGTTGGTGGACGGTGCTGACTCGCCTTTCGACCGGGTGGCGCACGAGGAAGTTCGGGCACGGGTTGAAGAAGAATTGCGGAAGGTTTCCGAGCCCTACCGTACAACACTGATTCTTCGCGATCTTGAGGAAATGTCGTACGAGGAAATTGGGGAAGTTACGCAGGTTTCGCTGGGAACGGTGAAATCGCGATTGACGCGGGGTCGCGAAGCGCTGCGGCAACGGCTGACGGCCTATGTTCAAGAGGCTGGATTGGAATTGGGACTTAGGGGTGGGGAACGGAAGGTTGCGTCCCACTCCAGAGTCTCCTGCGGTGGACGGGAATTCGAGGTGGCGTCATGAAGTGCGTGGAAGCTAAATCGATGTTCTCGCCGTATCTTGATGGCGCGGTGACGGGCACGGATATGCTGGCTCTCACTCGACATCTGGACAGCTGTGTTCATTGTCAGCAGGAATATGTTTCGCTGCGTCAAACGCAGCAATTGTTGGCCAAGGTGGGGAACCGGAAAGCGCCGGATGATCTGTCGCTGAAACTGCGTCTGGCGATTTCACGGGAAGTGGCGAAGTCACAGCGTCCGCGCTTCCATGATTTGCGGATTCGGATTGAAAACGCCATCCAAGCATTCATGGTTCCTGCGACGGCGGGCCTGGTAACGGCGGTGGTGATTTTCGGATTCCTTATGGGGTTCCTGGCTTTGCCGTTGCAGGCGGATAATTCCGATGTGCCGTTGATGTTGAACACGGCGCCGCAGTTGCAGCAGTCGGCGTTTGGGACGGCTCTGGAGTCCATTGCGGATGATTCGTTGGTGATTGAAGCTTATGTGGATTCGAATGGCCGGGTGCAGGATTACCGGGTGTTGTCGAGTCCGCAGGAGAACAAGGATCTGCCGTCGCCAGTAAAGAACATGCTTATCTTCACCACTTTTCGTCCGGCGACCTCCATGGGTCAGCCTACGTCCGGGCGGGCGGTTCTGTCGTTCTCCAAGATCAGTGTGAAGGGGTAGAAATCAGCCTTTAGCTTTTAGCTCTTAGCTTTTAGCTCCCCCCAACTGTGCGAGCGTAAGCCACCTGCCCCTGCTCGTTCGTGATTGGTTGTAGCGTGGTAACTAATGACTAACAGCCAAGAGCCAATGGCTGACCTTTATTGACCCTCTGCGCGGAACCTCTTAAACTGACAATGTAATCTGCACATCCTAGCGTTCTGCAGGAGGGTTCCTGGATTATCGATTTCGGATTTGGCTGTTTGTGGCCTTGCTGGGGCTGTTGGTGGAAGTGTGCGCGGCTGAGAATCCGCCTAAGGTTGCGCTAGATAACAGCGAGTCGTTATTTACGGTTCTGACGGCGATCAATGCTTGTGGCTATGATGCGGAGTTGACCGTTTCCGATCCGCTGCGAAGTCAAATTCGCACCGAGGTGGCGAAAGCGATTGAGGCTTCGGCTGAGGCGAAAGAGTCCACTCCGGTTATGTGCCAGTTTTATGCGGAGCATTTGCAGGAAGATCCGGGACGCACGCTGGCCCAGTATGTGTCGTTGGCCCTGTTTCTCGGTCCTCCGCCCGAATTTATGCTGAAAGTCAAGGAGGCTGACCTTCCGCCGGACGCGAGCTTCGTTTCGGGTTTCGTGCCGCTCATCCAGAAGTTTTATGGCGAAGCGGGGCTGCATGCGATCTGGATGCGGCATGAGGGAGCCTATGCCCAACTGACCGCGCGCTATCACGAACCACTGGCAAAAGTTTTGTTCGATACCGAGGTTTATCTGAAACTGCCGTCGGCTGGATTCCTGGGACGCGGGTTCACGGTTTATCTTGATCCTATGGGATCGCCGGGGCAGGCGAATGCGCGGAATTACGGAAGCGATTATTACGTGGTGATTTCTCCGGGGACAGGATCTGGGCTGAAGATGGATCAGATCCGGCACACTTATTTGCATTACCTTCTGGATCCGATGGCGTTGAAGTATCCGACTTCTATGCTTCGCTTAAAGCCACTGCTGGAAAATGTCAAGGGCGCGCCTCTGGACGAGAGTTTTAAGACGGATGCTTCGCTACTGGCGACGGAGTGCCTGATACGCGCCATCGAAGCGCGCACGGTGGGGTCGAGCAAGACGCCGGAGGCGCAACGGCAGCAGTTGGTGGAGCAGTCGGCGGAGCAAGGGTTCATTCTGACGCCTTATTTTTATGAGGCACTGGTGAAGTTCGAGAAGAGTCCGGTGGGTTTGCGCATTGCGTATGCGGATTTGGTGGGGAACATTGATGTGCGCAAGGAACAGCGGAACGCGGCGCAGATCAAGTTTGCCGGCAAGGCTGATCCGGAATTATTGCACTTGTCGCGGCCGACGGAGGGTAAGCTGCTGGTGACGGCCGAGCAACGTTTATCGAGCGGGGACTCTGCGGGGGCGAAGAAGTTGGCCCAGCAGGCGCTTGACGAGAAGAAAGAGGATCCGGGGCGGGCGCTTTTTATTTTGGCGCAAGTGGCCGCGATGAATCGCGATATGCAGGGCGCGCGGAACTATTTCGAGCAGGCATTGGGGGTTGCCCACGAACCCAAGGTTTTGGCGTGGTCCCATATTTACCTGGGAAGGATTTTCGATCTGCAGGAAGATCGGGAGGCGGCGCTTGACCAGTACCGAGCTGCGTTGAGCGCCGGAGGAGCGTTACCCGAGGCCAAAGCCGCCGCGGAACACGGAATTCAACAGCCTTACGAACCGCCTAGCCATCCGCAGTAGGCATGCAGTGAAATCACAGGTGACCTGCGACCAGGGAGCCAGAGTCTCAAACTAAGGAGAGAGCATGAAGCGAGCAGCCATGATATTGGGTGTGACAGCGATAGCGGCCCTGGTAGCTGCGCAGCAGCCGGCGCCTACGCAACAAAAGCAACCCGCGGGAGCGCAGGGCACAGCTCAGCAAGGCGCGGCCGCGCCGGCGCTACCGAGTAAACGGCCTCCGCAAGCCAAGACGCAGCCGGAGTTTGACGGTTATAACGCGGCCATGGCGAACCAGAAGGATCCGGCGGCGATGGAGAAGGCGGCAGACGACTTCGCGGCCAAGTTTCCGGATAGTGAATTGCGCGTGCTGCTTTACAAAGCAGCCATGCGCGGCTACCAGAATGCGAATAACGGGGACAAGATGGCGGAGATGGCGCAGAAATTGTTGAAGCTCGATCCGGACGATCCGGAGGCGCTGATCGCTTCCGCCGAAGTGATGGCGGAGCGTACGCGGGCGACTGATCTGGATAAGGATCAGCGCTTTGACCAAGCCTCGAAATATGCGCAGCACGCTTTGGAAACGATCGACACCGATATTCCGGCGCCCGCGAATATACCTCAGAGCCAGATTGACGCGTACAAGGGATTGTTGCGGTCCACGGCATATTCGGTGCTGGGTACGATCCAATACGATCAGGAAAAATATGCGGAGGCGGAGGGTTATTTTCACAAGTCCATTGACGCTTATCCTGCGCAGCCAGATCCGGTAGTGGTGTTGCGTTTGGCGTTGGCCCTGGACAAGCAGGGGAAATATCCGGAGGCACTGAAAGAGGCCAACCGGGCTGTTGAATTGACGCAGGATGGAAGTACGGCGGGAACTACGGCGCGGCATGAACGCGACCGGTTGATGCAGTTGACGGGCAGCGTTATTCCGAGCAGCAGTACTCCTGCTCCTGCGTCGAAAGCACCGGCCCCCGCGACTCCGAATGGAACGCAACCTCCTCATTAGCCGGAGGAGTTCGTGGGGAGCGGCCGGCAGCGCCTAAAGGCGCCAGTGATTTTTGCGGCAGTTACGGCATCGCTGAAGCGATGCCCTGATACGAATCTTTGAAACGGAACGTTGATACGAATCGGGCGTTTGATACGGATTGGGCGTTTTGCTGCTATCCATGCCACGCCCTTCCATAGGCCAACCTGGTGGATGGGTGAGACGCAGCCTCCAGTGCATGCGAAGGAAACGGATGACAGCGCTGCAATCAGATTTATTCATCGGATTATGAAGCCGCGAAACAGGTCGGAGTTGGAGCAGGCCTTGGAGTATCAATTCTCGCGACCGGAACTGCTGGAGCAAGCTCTCACGCATAGCTCGCACGCTCGAGAACTCGAATCACTACAAGCGAAAACGCCAACGCGGGTGGAAGACAACGAGCAACTTGAGTTTCTGGGAGACGCCGTCCTGGGACTGATCACGACCGAGGAGTTGTTTCACCGCTTCCCGCATTTTCGCGAAGGAGAGCTGTCGAAATTGCGCGCCCATCTGGTGAGCGAAAGACATTTGATCCAGGTGGCGCGGCAGTTAGAACTGGGGCAGTACCTGCGGCTGGGCCGGGGCGAGGAGAAAAGCGGCGGGCGCAACAAGACTGCCCTGCTGGTCGATGGGCTGGAGGCGGTGCTGGGAGCGATGTACGTGGATAGCGGGCTGGAGACGGTGCGGCGCGTTGTCTTGCAGCATGTGGTCGTGCCGGAGTTGGAAAATATGGCGCGAAACGGGAGTAGTTTGCCGCTTACCGACTATAAATCAGCCCTGCAGGAGAAGCTCCAGGCCACCGGCCGCTCGCAGGCATCTTACGTATTGGTGAAAGAATTGGGACCGGAACACAACAAGACTTTTACGGTTGAGGTTCGGCTGCAAGCGGTGGGCAATCACAATGAAACCGAATTCGTGGGCCGAGCCGAGGGGTCTACGAAGAAAAACGCCGAACAGGGTGCGGCACAACAGGTGCTGAAGCATCTGGCGTCGCTATCGGGAGATTCGGGCAGCACGGTACCCGGCAAAGGACGCCCTTCGTTGGAAACGTGATGGGGAAAACGTCACACCCCGATTGGTTGATGTCGCTGCAATCATTGCTGACCACGGTGGTAATTGCGGTTTTTGTCATCACATTTATCATTCAGGCTTTTCAGATTCCCTCCGAATCCATGGAGAACACGCTGCTGATCGGCGATTACCTGTTGGTGGACAAGTTGTGCTATGGGGGCAGCAGATTTTTGGATCGCATCCTACCGTACCGCACGGTGCATCGCGGGGACATTGTGGTTTTCCATTATCCGGTGCATCCCAGCGAACACTTCGTAAAACGCGTGGTGGGAGTGCCAGGGGATCGCATACGACTGATCAATCGGCAGGTCTACGTGAACGGCGCTCCGCTAGCAGAAGCCTATGTACGTTACAGTTCGCCGGTGCATGACGTATTTCGGGATGAGTTTCCGCGCCTGGACATTCCGGTGCCGGGCCTGGAGGGCGGGTGGTGGTTGCAGATGAAGAAACTGGTTGAGGATGGCCAACTGATTATTCCGGAGGGACACTACTTTGTGCTCGGCGACAATCGGGACGAGAGTCTGGACAGCCGCTATTGGGGCTTCGTGCCACGGGAAAACATCATCGGACGCCCGCTGCTGATTTATTGGTCGGTGCGGAGCGCGGAGGACGATATGCCAGTTTCCTCCACGCCGGGTGATAGACTTTATCATTTCGCCTACGCGGTCAGCCATTTGTTTCAGCTCACTCGCTGGAACCGGACATTTCGAGTAGTCAACTAAGGGCGGACATCGCCCACTAATGGGACAAAAGCTAGTGGCCAAAAAAGAAATTGTTCAGGCGGAAAAGCCGCGCGAGACCACGGTCGAGTTTCTGGCGTCTCTGGCGGCGGTGCTGGTGACAGGTCTGTTCATCATTACCTTCATCGTGCAGGCATTTGAGATTCCTTCGAGTTCGATGGAAAACACGCTGCTGATCGGGGATCACGTGTTTGTGAACCGGGAGCAGTTCGCGCCGCGGACGCGCTGGCTTGGTCCAGTACTGCCCTACCGGCAGATACATCATGGGGACATTGTCGTGTTTCTGTCGCCGGCGGAACCTGGGCTTTACGTGGTCAAGCGAATTATCGGCATCCCCGGAGACCGGATTCATTTGCGCGACGGGGTGGTGTACCGCAATGGGGAGAAGCTGAACGAGCCCTACGTGATTCATCAAAGCGGCGAGAATAGTTACAATCCCTACCGCGATAACTTTCCGGCGGTCGCGCCGACTGAGTTCAGCAACGTGACTCCGGAGTGGGCACTGGCATTGCCGCAGCACATTCAGGGTGACGACGTAGTGATTCCTCCTAATAGTTATTTCGGGATGGGAGACAACCGCGACGTTAGTCTTGACAGCCGTTATTGGGGCTTCATCCCGCAGGAGAACGTGATTGGGCGGCCGATGTTTATTTACTGGTCATTTGAGACGCCGGCGGGGCAGTATCTGGAGCGGGAAGTAAGCCAACGGGTTGGGTTTCTGGTTCATGTGGTGATCCACTTTTTTGACGAGACACGCTGGCGCCGTACGTTCATGGTGGTGCGGTGAGATTTTGGCGATCGAGGCGCGGAGTTTTCACGCTGGGCATAGTTCTGGTGCTGGCGTTATTTCTCGTGCGGCCGGGAGCAAACCAGCTTAAAGCGCGGATTGTGAATTCTATAAGCCTGGCGTTAGGACGGCCGGTGGATGTAGCGGCTGTGAAACTGCGCCTGCTTCCCCACCCCGGGTTTGATCTTGAGAACTTCGTGGTTCACGACGACCCAGCCTTCGGCGCTGAACCGATGCTTCGTGCCTCAGAGGTGACGGCGTCTCTGCGCATAATGTCGCTGCTGCGGGGGCGACTCGAGATCGCGCGGCTAAACCTCACCGAGCCCAGCCTGAACCTGGTACAGAACGCGGCAGGACATTGGAATCTGGAGAATCTCATTGAGCGTGCGGCGAAAATTCCAGTTGCCCCCACGAGCAAGGCGAAGACGGAACGACGTCCAGGCTTCCCTTACATTGAAGCTGACCGCGGACGCATCAATTTCAAGTTCGGGCCGGAGAAGAAGCCTTACGCATTGACCGAGGCGGATTTCGCTTTGTGGCAGGACTCGGAGAATACGTGGGGCGTGCGGCTGAAGGCTCAGCCGATGCGGACGGATTTCAATCTCAGCGATACGGGTACGATCACCGTAGACGGATCGTGGCAGAGAGCGGAAACGCTGCGCAATACACCTTTGCAGTTCAGCTTGCAGTGGGACCGCGCGCAACTCGGCCAGTTCACGAAGCTCGCGTATGGCAACGACAAGGGGTGGCGGGGGTCGCTGAAGCTTTCTGCGACGCTTACAGGTACGCCCGCGAATCTTTCGATAGCGGCAGCGGCATCGGTAGGCGATTTCCGCCGCTATGACATTTTCGGCGGTGGCGATTTACGGCTGGCGGCCCAGTGCAGCGGCCGTTACAGCTCGGTGGATCGCGCGCTCTCCGAAGTTGCGTGCAGCGGCCCGGTGGGCGGCGGCACGATTACCCTCGCTGGCAGCATCAAGGGCCCCTTCTCATCGCGCGATTACGACCTCACGTTAATTGCTCGGGATCTGCCCATTCAATCGCTGATCGCACTTGCGCGGCATGCGAAACAAGGCATGCCGGATGATTTGATTGTAGCCGGCCAATTGGACGGGCGTATGAAGCTTCGGCGCGCCGCCAATGCACGAGCGAGCGACGTGGTTTGGGAAGGCGGCGGCGAAACCTCTGGGTTCGAACTCAGTTCGAAGGTCACAAACACTGAGTTGGTGCTGGGAAGGATTCCATTTGCGTTATCTCCGCCGATAGATCAGAAATCGCGAGCCCCCTTACGAGAAGTCGTTGCTTTTCCGCCGGAGCCTCATCTGGTCGTCGGCCCATTCAATCTGGCTCTCGGAAGGGCGGCACCGGCGATAGTGGGCGGGTGGGTCTCGCGTTCGGGATACACCTTGGCCGTCCAAGGTGATGCGCAGGTGCAACGTCTGCTGCAACTGGCGCGCATAGTGGGAATCCCCACTCCACAGCCAGCTGCGGAAGGATGGGCCAAAGTCGATCTGCAAATCGCTGGTGGTTGGTCGGGATTCGTGGCACCGAAAGCTGTAGGGAAGGCGCAACTGCATTCCATTCACGCTGAAGTACGCGGGTTGAATGCGCCGTTGGAAGTTACTTCTGCAAATCTTGTTTTAACCTCAGAACAAATTGAAGTGCAGAACCTGACGGCGTCTATCGCGGACACTTCATGGCGCGGGTCTCTAGCGCTGCCGCGGCAGTGCGCGGTGCCGGAGTCTTGTCCGGTGCGCTTCGATCTGCACGCCGACGAGGTTTCGACGGATCGGCTGAACCAGTTGATCAATCCCCATGTTCGTAAACAGCCTTGGTACCGCTTTCTTTCTTCATCCTCGCCCGGAGTTCCCTACCTGCTCACTGTCCACGCGGTGGGCAAACTCGCGGCCAATCGAGTGGTGGTTCATAAGCTTGTTGGGAACCGAGTTTCGGCAAATGTGGACCTGAACAAGGGCAAGCTGCGATTGTCGGATCTGCGGGGCGATGTCTTGGGCGGCAAGCACATTGGTGAGTGGGAAGCGGACTTCACCGCCAAGCCCCCGGTGTATAGCGGAGGCGGCACGCTGGAGCGGATCGCACTGGATCAACTTTCTGAGAACATGGGCGATGACTGGATCACAGGTTCGGCAACGGCAACTTATCGGGTGAAAACGTCGGGCCTGGACGCGGCGGAATTGTTTGCCTCGGCGAGCAGCACCCTGAAGGTAGATGCGCGGGACGGTCTGCTGCGCCATGTTGCGCTGGGTGAGGATACAGGACCGTTGCAGATGCATCATTTGGTAGTTCACTTATTCTTGCACGATGGCGGGTTTCAAATTCTGGAGGGCAAGCTGGAGACTCCGGGGGGCAGCTATCAAGTGAGCGGCACGGCATCTTTGACTCGCGTTCTGAATGTGAAATTGACCCACGAAGGGGCTGCGGGCTTTAACATCACGGGAACGCTGACGGAACCGCACGTGTCGCCAATCGTGAATCCGGAGACGCAAGCGGCCCTCAAACCGTGAGAATTCCCTGACACGGTTTGGTGGAAACGGGCTGACTTGGGATCCTTCGACTGCGTTGCCGCCGCTTCGCGGCGGCAACTCCGCTCAGGATGACATAATGAATTTAACTCAGGGCACGTAACCCGCACCGCGCAGTACTTTTCCGGGCTTTGCTCCTGTCATCTTGCCTTGATCAATTACCGGGATTCCGTTCACGAGAACATATTCCATGCCCTGCGACAATTGATTGGGATTGTCGAACGTGGCCAGGTCACGGACCGTTGCTGGATCGAAAACTACGACGTTGGCCCACATACCTGCCTTCAACACTCCGCGATCAGTCAGCCGCGTGCGTTGCGATGGCAGAGCGGAAAACTTGCGAATGGCGTCTTCCAGCGTGAGCTTTTTTTCTTCGCGAACATACTTACGCAGGATGCGCGGGAAGGTACCGTAGGCGCGGGGATGGGGATGTTCCTGGCCCAGAATTCCGTCGGGCGACGTTCCTTCGGAGTCGTTATCGATTGAGGCCCACGGCTGCTGCAAGGCTAGAGCAACGTCAGGTTCTGACATGCCGAACACCGCGACTTGGGTGAAGGCGTTGTCTTCGATCAGGAGCTCGAAGAGTGTATCCATTGGATCTTTAGTCCAGATTTTTGCGACTTCTGCCAGCGTCTTACCCTGTAGCGACAGAAGCGTCGGATTCTGAAGCACGCAAATCAGAATCGACTCTGGTCCAGGAATCGCCTGCCATTCGTTCTGCCAGTCAGCCGACGGGGTTAGCAGATCCTTGCGAATGCGTTGCCGGATCGCGGGATCTTTCAGACGATCGATTAACTTCGTGTCGCCGCCATCGTGCGCCCAGGGCGGGATAAATGCCGACATGGTATTGAACCAGGCGGTGTATGCATATGTGTCTGCGGTTACGTCGACGCCTTCCGCGCGCGCGGCGTTGATCTTCGCCACTACTTCAGGCATACGTCCCCAATTCTGTTTACCGGAAACCTTGATGTGCCAGATTTCGACCGGAATGTGAGCTTCGTGTCCGATGCGCAGTGCTTCGTCAATGGCGGGAATCACCCGGTCGCCTTCATCGCGCATGTGGGTAGCGTAGATGCCGCTGAAGTTCGAGGCTTCTGAGGCTAACGCGATCAACTCTTCGGTCTTGGCGTAGGGAGCAGGGGCATACTGCAGGGAGGTGGAAACGCCGACTGTGCCGTCGCGCATGGCTTGCCGCACCAGCGCTTTCATTTGACCGAGTTGTTCGGGCGTGGGTTGTTTGTCGTCGTCGCCGAGAACCATGCGGCGGACTTGAGTTGCGCCAACGTAACTGGCTAGATTGATTCCCATGCCCTGCTTTTCGAGTCTGGCGAAATACTCGCGGAACGTGCGCCAATCGGGCGTGATGTGGTAGTGATCGTAGGTGGCGTGATCTGCGCGAACGATGGCTTCATTGAGCGGGGCTGCCGAGCCACCCTCGCCGGTGATTTCGGTGGTGATGCCCTGGTAAATTTTCGACGGCTGGCGCGGATCGACCAGAATCGTCAATTCAGATTGGCCGAGCATATCGATGAAGCCGGGCGCAATGACTTTGCCCTGAGCGTCGATGGTTCGCGTGCGTGGCGCGTCGGCGAGATTGCCGATGGCTGCGATCTTGCCGGCGCGGATGCCGAGGTCGCCAGAATACCAGGGCGAGCCTGTGCCATCGATGATGTGGCCGTTGGTGATGATCAGGTCGAAAGGCTGGGGCGGCGCTGCCGACCACAGTGAAGAGCAGCTTGCGAGGATGAGAATTGCCAACCAGATTGGGCGTAGCATGGGTCGTGTCACGAGGTTCTCCGTAGTCGCTTCTCGAATCAGGTTACATCCGGAGCAGTCGGCGCAGGCGATCGCCGCCAGCGCAGGCTGAGACCAATCAGGCTCCAGATCCCAAGTGCCAGCCATTCGTATGCCGTGAAGTGTCCGGGAATGCGCGGGAGCAATTTTCATTAAGATCATGAGCAGTCCGACGACCGCTCCCACCAGAGCAATAAAACGTTCGCGCGGGGCTGGTCCCATTTGGTAATAGGCCGCGCATGCTGCCAGCCATCCTACGGCGGAAGCCACCGAGCCAACTTCGGAAATGGGTACCAGGATGGCGTCGCCCAAAAACATGCATGCGGCCGTAGCTAGTCCGATGCACAGCACGGCAGCGGAGGGCGTCTGATTGCGTGGGTGCACATAGCCCAGGCGCTGGTCCACGAGGCCGCGCCGTCCAATGGCGAATAACAGACGGCTGGCTGCGATGAAATTTCCGTTGAACACTTTGAAAAGCGAGAGCAGGGCGGCGGCTAGAATGACGCTCACAATCCAACGGGAGCCCACGGCGCGCTCAAAGGCAAGTGCGGTCATGAATCTTTCGTGCGTGAGTTGCTTCCACGGGGCGACGTATCCGACGGCTGCGATCACGATGGTGTAGAAAAGAATGCCAACCACGATCGCCATCCTGATGGCTTTGAAGAAGCCGCGGGCGCGGAATTCAGGGCTGGCCTCTTCTGCTCCCTTTACCACCGATTCAAACCCGGTCATGAAGTAGGGAACGATTTGCATCACCAGAAGGACGGACACGAATGGGCTATGCGTAAACAGCGGCGGGAAATTTCGTGGCGAGCCTTTGCTGACTCCGAAGCCGACAAAGAGCACGAACAACGCCAGCGTTCCAAAGGCGGTCCAGTTCTGAAACGTGGCGCTCAAGCGGATGCCGTGATAATTCAGCACGGTGAGCAGAACAGTCAGAGCGAGCCCGATCAGCAGATGCGGCAGATAAACTGGCTGGCCGGCGAGGCGGTAGAGTTCCATCGAGTCCAGCGGAGGAAAGATGTAGCCGGCTATCTTGCCGACCGCGACTGCCTCCCACGGACAGACGATGAAATAGGCGAGGATCATCATCCAGCCTGTGGCAAAGCTGATCGATTGGGGAAAAACTTTGGCGGTGTATGCGACCTCGCCTGCGGCGTCCGGCATGGCCGTGACGAGTTGGCCGTAGACGTAGCCGATTGGCAACAACAGCGCTCCACCAATTGCGAAGCCGAGGATTGCGCCGACGGCGCCGCCGCGGATGAGCCAGTCATCCATCACGACCAGCCATCCGACGCCAACCATGGTGCCCCAGCCGAGGGCAAAGTAATCGACCACGCGGAGTTTGCGGGCGAGAGTGAGCACGCGGCGCGAATTATAAAGCATTGCGCTGGTCGCGCGGCGTGCAGACTCGGGTCTTGTCGGCGAATCGATATGCTATGTTTCTGCGCAGGACGTTTGAGAAGAGGTTATGCGTGTTTTGATCATCGGGGGTACAGCTTTCATTGGGCCTCATGTTGTGCGCAGCCTGGCCGCCGGCGGGCATGAGGTCACGATCTTTCATCGGGGCGAGCATGAGCCGGAACTGCCAGAGAGCGTGCGGCATGTACACGGCGCGTCTGCGGCGTTTCCTGTCTTGAATTTTCCCGCGGAACTTGTCGCGTGGAAACCGGATGTGGTTTTGCATATGGTCGCGATGGGCGAGGGCGACGCTGAAGCGGTGGTGCGGGCTTTCAAGGGCGTGGCTCGGACGTTGGTCGTCCCCAGTAGCGGGGATGTGTATGGCGCGTATGGTGTCTTAATCGGAAGCGAGGCCGAGGCTGCGCAATCGGGATTGCTGCGTGAAGATTCGCCTCTGCGAAAGAACTTTTATCCTTATCGTAAAACGGCGAAGAGTCCGGACGATTGGGTCTATCACTATGACAAGATTTTGGTGGAGCGAGTGGTTATGGCCGATGCGGAATTACCCGGCACGATTCTGCGCTTGCCTGCGGTCTATGGTCCCGGAGACAGCAGCCATCGTTTTTTCTCCCATCTGAAGCGGATGGATGATCGGCGACCGGCTATTCTGCTCGATGAGGATCAAGCTCGCTGGCGCTGGTCGCATGGATATGTGGAGAATGTTGCCGCTGCGATCGCGCTGGCGGTTACTGATGATCGTGCCAGGGGGCGGATCTACAACGTCGGAGAGGAATCGGCGCCCACGACTGGCGAACGCGTGCAAATGCTGGCGGAGTTGATGGGGTGGGCCGGCGAAATTGTAACTCTTCCGCGGGGATCGCTGCCGTTTCACATACGAGATGCCTACCACTACTCACAAGACCTGGCCTACGATACCAGCCGCATTCGCAGTGAACTTGGGTACAGGGAGATAGTTTCGGTGGACGAGGGGCTTCGCCGGACGGTCGCATGGCTTCGAGAGCACCCACCCTTGATCGACGTTGCGCAATACGATTATGCGGCTGAAGATGTGGCTATGGTGCTTGCCGCACGCCGGTAGTAGCGGAATTTTGAAATGGCGCGCGCAAGATTCCTCGCCCCGCTGGTGAAAGCGCGGGGCTTCGGAATGACCTGCTTCAAAACGAGAGCCAAATCGAGGCACTACGAACCGCCTGAACTGCCCGGATTTCCGGCCTCGCGTGTTAGTATCGAATCCAACGCCTGATGACCCTGCAGCATGTTGACATCCTGTTTCAGTTGATCGTTTTCTTGTTCGCGATCAGCATTCACGAGTCGGCGCACGCCTGGATGGCGAACCGCCGCGGCGATCCGACTGCGCGCATGCTGGGCCGGGTCACGCTGAATCCGATCAAACACATTGACCCGGTTGGAACCGTCTTACTGCCGGTGATCGCCATGCTGACTCACCTTCCCGTGATTGGCTGGGCCAAGCCGACTCCGGTGGATCCGCGCAATTTCAAGAACCCGGTGCTGGACGACATTCTGACGTCCGTGGTCGGACCGATCAGCAACTTTGTAGTGGCAACGGGCGCGGTGCTGGCTTTGATTTTCGTGTCGCTGACCTCGCAGTTGGGTGCAGGGATTGTCCATGCGATTCCTCTTGTTTATCCCAGCCATCTGGACATCCTGGCAAGCCAAACTGACTCGTTTCTGATGCCGGTCAGTTTGCTTTTCTACGAACTGATGGTGATCAACATTATTCTTGGAGTCTTCAATCTGATTCCCGTTCCACCGCTTGATGGCAGCCATGTTTTACGCCACTTTCTGTCCCCTGAGATACTGCGGATTTACGATACGGTGGGGATGTTCGCGCTGATGGCTCTCGTGTTCCTGGGCGGGGGACTTTTGGGCAGGCTAATCTTTCCTGTGATCGGACTTTTTAACGACATTCTTTTGAGAATCTGATGCCTTCTTTATCCCATCAACGTAAACGCGTGCTCAGCGGGATGCGGTCGACCGGCAAATTGCATTTGGGCAATTACGTCGGCGCGCTGCAGAACTGGGTGGGCATGCAGGATCAGTACGAATGTTTTTTCTTTGTGGCGGACTGGCATGCGCTCACGACCGACTACGCGGACACGTCGCGAGTGAAGGAAAGCTCAATCGAAGTTCTGCTCGACTGGCTGGCTGCGGGGCTCGATCCGGAGCGCTGCACCATGTTCATCCAGTCGCACGTGCCGCAGCATGCCGAATTGCATCTCCTGTTTTCGATGATCACGCCGCTGGGCTGGCTGGAGCGGGTGCCTACTTATAAGGAGCAGCAGGAAAACATTACCGAGAAGGACCTGAACACTTACGGTTTTCTGGGATATCCCGTGCTGCAGGCGGCGGACATTCTGATTTACAAAGGCGACTTTGTTCCCGTGGGCGAAGACCAAGTGCCGCACGTCGAATTGACTCGCGAGATTGCGCGCCGTTTCAATCAGTTCTACAAGCTTAATGGTGGGCTGGTGTTTCCGGAGCCGCAGCCGCTGCTGACGCGATCGCCCAAGCTCCCGGGAACCGATGGGCGCAAGATGTCGAAGTCGTACGGAAACACGATCATGCTCACCGATCCCGAGAAGGTGGTGCGGCAGAAGCTGAAGACCATGGTCACTGATCCGGCGCGCGTCCGCCGCACTGACCCTGGCAACCCGGATGTTTGCCCGGTCGGCGATATGCACAAGATTTTCAGCGATCCGGTCACGATGACAAAAGTGAATGAAGGTTGCCGCTCGGCTGGGATCGGGTGCATCGAGTGCAAGGGTTGGGTCGCGGATGCGCTAGTTAACATCTTGAATCCCATGCAGGAGCGGCGCAAGAAATATGAGGAGAATCCGCGGCTGGCTTGGGATATTCTGGAAGCGGGCTCGGCTCGGGCGGGCAAAGTAGCCGGGGCGACCATGAACGAAGTGCGCGATGCTATGGGCATTTCGCTCGAATACGAAGCTCCGCGCACGCCGTAGGCGGCGAAGTAGTTGGCGGAAAGCAAGACCATGAGCGAAGAAGTGAAGATTGCTTTCGATGGGACGGCAGCGTTGGATCTGGGTCCCGCGCTGGTGCCTGGTTCTACGCCGCGGGAGCAGGAGAAGTCGCGGAGTGAGGAAAGCGACTTTCCTTTTTCGGTGACCGTGGAGGACATCTACGAAGGGCCACTCGACCTGCTGCTTCACTTGATTCGCAAACAGGACATTGATATTTACGACATTCCTATTGGAAGAATCACGGCGCAATATCTGGCCTATGTTGAAAAGCTGAGTGAATTGGATGTAAATGTGGCGGCTGAGTTCATCTACATGGCCGCGGTTCTGATTCACATCAAGTCGAAAATGCTGTTACCGCGTGATCCGGCCGCGGCTTCGGATGCTCAGGACGACCCGCGGGCGGAACTGGTCAACCGTCTGATCGAGCACGAGAAGTTCAAGTCTGCGGCGCAGATGCTGATGCAGAAACAGCAGATCGAAGATGCGGTGTGGTCGAACCCGGCGCTGAAAGAGTTCCGCGATGCGGAAGGCACGGAGCCAGAATTCGCAGCTGATGTGATTGACCTGGTGAAGACGTTTCAGCAAATTATCGAGCGTGCGCGCAACCGGCCGATGATCCAGGTGGACGAAGAAACGGTCACCGTCGGGCAAATGATTGAGTATCTGCGGCGACGACTTGCGCTGGAAGACCGGCCCATCCGACTGAAGCAGATGTTGCGCAACGTCGAGTCGCGACAGGCGCTGGTCTGCATGTTTCTGGCGCTGCTCGAAATGGTGCGTCTGCAGGCTATTCAACTGCGGCAAGACCGCTTGTTTGGCGAAATCCTGCTGCGCAAGCATGTGGGATTTGAGGCGGTCATGGCGGAGCAGGCCGCGGTGCGGGACGATTGGAGATAGGAGCAACAACCGGAAGCCAGGAGCCCATGAGCCTTAAAGCTAAACTCGAAGCAATCATCTACGCGGCGGAAACTCCGGTTACGCTGGAGCAACTTATTGAATTAGTCAAGGAGTCGGTGATCAGCGAAGGTGCTGCCAACGGCACTGAAGTGAAATCGCGGGTGCGTCTGGCGCTGGAGCAACTGGTGGTCGACTTTTATGCGCCGGATCATGGCATCGAAATTCGCCAGGTTGCGGGCGGATACCGGATGTCGACGAAAGCGGAACATCACGATATCGTGCGCGCATTTGCCAAGAGCCTAAAACCGCCGATTCGACTATCTCTGCCCGCTCTCGAGACTTTGGCGGTAATCGCATACAAGCAGCCGGTGACGGTGCCGGAGATCAGCGAGATTCGCGGTGTGGATTCAAGCGGAGTGATCGCAACTTTGCTCGATCGTAAGCTGGTCACGACTGGTGGCCGCAAGGCGGTGATTGGGCGGCCCATCCTTTACAAGACTACGAAGGAATTTCTGTTGCGTTTCGGACTGAAAGATGTGGGCGAGCTACCCAGCATGGAGGAGTTCGAGAAGCTGGTTGCGGAATCGTTCCAGAGCGACTTGTTGCCAGCGGAGAGTGAACAGGCTGAGGTAACGAGCGGGCCAACCACTGAACTCACTGAACCTGGCGGGGGCGGCGCGCTAAGGGTTGAGGATTCCGAACCGGCTGTAAACGGAGATTCCGCACTGGCTACGGTAGAAAAGCGCACCTCGGACGAGAGCGATTCGGCCGCTTGATGCATCCAACTACTCTGCGATTCCCAATTGTAAATCCCTATGCCCGCTGAGCGCCTACAGAAAATTATCGCTGCCGCTGGAATCGCTTCCCGCCGCAAAGCTGAGGAACTCATTACTGACGGATTGGTATCGGTGAACGGGCAGACGGTCACGGAGCTGGGCAGCAAGGCGGACCGCGAACAGGATCACATTCGCGTGAATGGCAAACTGCTGCGCGGCCCGGAGCATCATGTTTACCTGCTGATGAACAAGCCCAAGGGATACGTCACGACCTTGCACGATCCTGAACGGCGGCCTACGATTATGGATCTGCTGCGCGGCGTGGGGGCGCGGGTTTATCCGGTTGGGCGTCTCGATTATGCAAGCGAAGGGCTGCTGTTGCTGACCAATGACGGCGAGTTCGCGAATCGCCTGATGAAAGCCGCTTCGCATGTGCCTAAGACTTACATGGTGAAAGTCGCCGGCAATCCACCGGGCGAGGGCTTGGCGCGGTTGCGCGAAGGGATTTATATTCCGTCGGATCGCGGAAAGAGAGTGAAAACGTCTCCTGCCAAGATTCGCGTGATTCGTGAATCGGCCAATCCCTGGTATGAAGTCACACTCATCGAAGGCAAGAATCGCCAGATCCGGCGCATGTTTGAAGAGATCGGACATCACGTGGAAAAAATCAAGCGGGTGAGATACGGTCCTATTGAGTTGGATGTGCATCCTGGGAAATTCCGCAAACTAACGATCGAGGAAGTTGCCAAGTTGAAGTCTCTTGCTAAATAGATGCAGTCGCGACTCGTCCCAATCAGTTTGTTGTTTTTGGAAGCCCAGGCGAAAGTCCGCGGACAAGAGTGCCCGTGCCGCACGCGCGCTGCTGATGACACTTGCCGAGCAACATGTAAGGATTAGATAGCGGAAAACATGAGTGACTTCAGCGGGTTTGTGCCCGAACACGTGCGGAACCTGAGCGGGTACACGCCGGGCAAGTCACTGCGCCAGGCGCAACAGGAGAGTCACGTGAACTGCATCAAGATGGCCTCGAACGAGAATCCGTTTGGGCCTTCGCCGATGGCGGTGAGGGCAATGCACGCCGTGCTCGCCGAGAGCAATTTCTACCCTGACAACGACGCCGTCGACCTTCGTCAGAAATTGGCGGAGCACCACAGCGTTCGGCCCGAGCAAATTGTTCCCACTGGTGGGTCAACCGCATTGCTGGGAATTGTTGCGCGGACCTTGCTCTCGCCTG
Source organism: uncultured Acidobacteriota bacterium (assembly GCA_963696635.1). GTDB lineage: Bacteria > Acidobacteriota > Terriglobia > Terriglobales > Acidobacteriaceae > JABDBE01. The sequence continues at coordinate 1,283,199 of CAVOKX010000006.1, read as the reverse complement.
GGCTGAACGCGATCACCAGCGAGCGCTCGTTCATTGTGTATCCGATTGTTACGCAGGCAGCCGGAGGACAGCTTGTTCAGGTTCCGATGCGAAACGATGCATTCGATCTGAATGCGATAGCTGCGGCGGTCGATCGGCAGACCCGGATTATTTACATTTCCAATCCCAACAATCCGACCGGCACGCTCGTGTCCGCGCGAGAACTGGATTGCTTTCTCGATAAGATTCCTGAACACGTGATTGTCATCCTCGATGAGGCGTATCACGACTTCGCACAATATTTTGCTGCTATTCGCGGGGTGGATTATTCGCATGCCCTTGCTTATGTCAACCAGGGCCGCAAAGTCGTGGTGCTGCGTACATTTTCGAAAGCGCACGGATTGGCGGGGGTGCGGGTGGGATATGGAATCGGGCCGGCTGAGTTGATGTCGTATTTCGCGCGGATGCGCACCACGTTTTCAGTTTCTGCGGTGGCTCAGGCGGCCGCGTTGGCCGCTCTTGATGACGGGGAACACATCCAAAAAACACTGAAGAACAATGCCGAGCAAGCCGAGCGGGTCGCTGCCGGGATTGCCGTGCTGGGCTACTATCCGATTCCGAGCTGGGCTAACTTCGTGTATTGTGAATTGGGTGAGGATGCAGCGGTTGTTGCCAAACGACTTCAAGCCGAGGGCGTAATTGTGCGACCGTTAGGTCCCTGGGGTGCGCTCACCGCAATTCGGGTTACCATTGGCACACCGGAGCAGAATGATATTTTCCTGAAGGCATTTAAGAAAGTTATGGAGCGCGCGACGGTGCGGTAGCGCGAGAAAATCTCCTACTTCTGGCATTTGGGACAATAATGGCTGCTGCGGCCACTGATCACGATACGCTTAATCGGAGTTTTGCACACGAGACACGGCTCCGCTTCCCGGCCATAGACACGGTGTTGCAGTTGGAAAAATCCTTCCTCGCCATCGGCATCCACGTAATCAGAGACGGAGGAACCGCCTAGCGTAATGGCTTCTTTGAGAACTTCAGGGATGGCGGCATAGAGACGGAGTAGGTCTTTGCGAGTGAGCGAGGCAGCTCTGCGGCGGGGCCGGATGCCGGCGCGAAACAGCGATTCGTCCGCATAAATGTTGCCCACGCCACGGAGTAGCTTCTGGTTTAGTAACGCGCTTTTGATCGGAGTTTTTCGACCGCGGAACAGCTCGACGAAGGTATTCAGTTTGACTTCTAATGGTTCGGAGCCTTGGGCTTGAAATCCATGGGCCACGCTTAGACGCCCAAAGCGACGCGGGTCCACGAATCTCAGTTCCCTTCCCGAGGCAAGTCTGGCAACCGCGTGCGTGTGCTTTTCGATCTCCTGGTCAGGCTTGCAGACCAGCACGCGTCCGGTCATGCCGAGATGCACGATCCACTGAGCGGTGGTCGACAGAGGCGGGGGCGTTTCGGCTCGTGCTTTCGAGGATTTCTCTCGAGATTTTCGTGAGACGGGCGAGGACGCCCGTCCTCCATTTTCCAGATCGAATACGATGTGCTTTCCTACTCTGCGTACGCCGGCAATGCGCGTGGACTCGAGAGTAGCGACGATGTCAGATGCGGCGGATTTCAATGGTTCTGGCTTGGAGCCAAGCCACACGGATTCGATGACGTCGCCTGTGACCCGGGTGGCTAGACCCCGGGCAATGGTTTCAACTTCTGGGAGTTCTGGCATGAAATTAGTTTACAGGCTTCCGAGTTCGGGCTTCAGGCTCCAGGCTCCAGGCTTTAGGCTTCAGGTGCTCGGCTCTGGATGCTGCGAGGGCGTGACATTAGCGATCGAGAAGGAGTCGAAACCTGAAGCCTGTAGGTTGAGGCCTTGGCTACTGATTGCCATCTTTTGCTTGCCGGGGTTATCATTACAAGTACACCTCTGCTCCGCTTATACCCTTTGTAATTCAACGACTCGTCGGTTCACTTGCGGGTAACGAGTGTGTGCGACCCTGCATTGCGGCTGGGGGCGGCCGCACTATCCATGTTTTAAGGAGTTGGCATTTGAAGAAAGGCAAAGCTGCGGTCATCGTGGGCGCGCAATGGGGCGACGAGGGCAAGGGCAAGATTGTCGATGTGCTCTCGAAGAATTTTTCCATTGTGTCGCGTTATGCAGGCGGGCACAATGCCGGCCACACCGTCATCATTGACGGCAAAAAGTTTGTTCTGCAGTTGGTGCCATGCGGTGTTCTACGCGCCGGTTGCCGCAGCGTCATCGGGAACGGAGTTGTGCTCGATCCCATGGCCTTCCTCAAAGAGGTTGCGGCGTTGCGCGAGGCCGGAGTCAAGGTGGACGGCAGTCTGTTCGTCAGCAACCGCGCTCATGTGATTTTGCCTTACCACCGCATGATCGAGTTGGCCTCGGAAAATGCGCCGGGACGGGTGAAGATCGGCACAACTTCACGCGGCATTGGTCCGGCGTATGAAGATAAGATGGGACGCCGCGGTCTGCGGGTGGCTGATCTGCTGGACCTGCAGCTGCTAAAGATCCACATTCAAAACGCCTGCCACGAAAAGAACATGATCGCGCACGCACTGTTCAATTCAGAGCCGCTCGATGCGGACAAAATGTACGAGGAATACGCCGCTGCCTCGGTGAAGATTGCGCCCTTCGTGTGCGACACGGCTGCTTTGTTGAATAAGGCTCTGGTGCATGGTGACTCCGTCGTGTTCGAGGGAGCGCAGGGCACGATGCTTGACATCGACCATGGCACCTATCCCTTCGTGACATCTTCGAGCGCGACCTCAGGAGGGGCGGTCACTGGGACAGGCGTGGCTCCTACGGCCATTGACACGGTAATCGGCGTCACCAAGGCGTACTGCACGCGGGTTGGGGGTGGGCCATTCCCGACCGAGGCGCTTGACGCAAATGGAGACATGTTGCGCAAACGCGGTAACGAATTTGGCGCGGTTACCGGACGTCCACGCCGCTGTGGCTGGCTCGATTTGCCACTCTTGCGTTACGCTGGCATGATTAACGGAATCTCCTGGCTGGTGGTGACCAAGCTGGATGTGCTGGATGAGTTAGCGGAAATTCCGGTGTGCGTGGGTTATAAAATCAACGGCAAAGAAACTGGAGAAGCGCCGGCGCAGGATAGCGGCTACAAGCAGATCGAATGCGTTTATCGTAAAATGTCGGGCTGGCGCACTGCGACTCAGGGGATTACGAAACTGGAAAAACTGCCGAAGGCGGCACGCGAATATCTGGCCTTCGTGGAGAAGGAAAGTGGGGCACGCATGGGCATGGTCTCGACTGGGCCGGGGCGTGAGGAAACCATATTGCTCGATGAATTTGCCGCGAAACTTCAGGAGTTGACGGGATCGAAAACCAGGGCGCAGGCAAGAATTTAAGAACGGAGTGAGCGATGGTCGTTCTGGCGGTGACGTGGATGGCGAAAGTCGGTCGTGAAGCGGATGTGATCGGCGTGTTTTCCAAGCTAACCGAGGAATCTCGCAAAGAGCCCGGGTGTTTGGTGTACCAGGTCCATCGGCATAAAACCGAGCCTCGCCGATTCTTTATCTATGAACAATACAAGGATGACGCCGCGCTGGAAGCGCATCGTGCCGCGCCGCATTTTCTGCAGTACGCGAAAAAAGAACTGCCCAAGTTAGGCGAGCGGACTGAGGGTCACTTGTACGAACCGCTAGGATGATTTCGTGCGGGTCGGGCGATGCGCCCGCAATGAGGAGCGACCAAGGCCGCCCGACGCGTCACTTTGCTTTGTCCGCCATCAACACACCGCCCGATGCGTAACTTTCTTTCGAGACCTCATGGAAAGCGACAACGACGGCCTCACGCCTCGCACCGGCCTCTTCCACCATGGCATCAGTGATGCGTTGCGCCAGTTTTCGCTTCTGGTCGGCGGTACGGCCGGTCAACATCGTGATTTGCACTAGAGGCATGAGGATTCACTCCTAGCTCCAAGTTACCGAGATCCCTCACTTCGTTCGGGATTACGGCGCTCGTCTTGGACACCGCACAAACGCCGAGATCCCTCACTTCGTTCGGGATGACGGCGCGCGGCTCAGACGCCGCGCAAACGCCGTCACTTGGCCAGCTCGTATCCAGCGAAGAAGTAGCTCAACTCGAAACGAGCAGTCTCGTCAGCATCCGAGCCGTGGATTGCATTGTGCTCAATATCACTGGCCCATTTCTTGCGAATCGTACCTTCTTCGGCATTGGCCGGATTCGTGGCGCCCATGAGCTTGCGCAAATCGGCGATGGCATTTTCTTTTTCGAGCGCGAGCACGACGATTGGACCACTCGACATAAAATCGGTCAACGAATGAAAAAACGACCGGCCGGCGTGCACGGCGTAAAACTGCTCTGCCTGATGCTTGGAAATCTCAAGCATCTTCATGGCTAGTATCCGAAATCCGTTTTTCTCGAACTGCTCGATGATGTCGCCAACTGCATTTTTGCTTACCGCATCTGGTTTGATTATGGTAAAAGTGCGTTGCAGAGTCTTCATGGTTCGGTTGTTTGTCCTTGGTCGTTAGTCGTTGGTCGATCCGTTTCCCAGGCAGTCACGCGGAGCTAAACTTGCGCCGACCGAGCCGGCGATTTTACTTTCGTGCTACGCTTTTGCGGCAACACCCATTGCTGCCACCACAGTCGCGCCAATCTCAGCGGGAGATTTGGCGACGCGAATGCCCGCCGCTTCCATTGCTTTGATCTTCTCGGCGGCAGTTCCCTTCCCGCCGGAGATGATGGCGCCGGCATGGCCCATGCGGCGCCCTGGAGGCGCGGTTTGGCCCGCGATGAATCCCACCACCGGTTTTTTCATGCGAGACTTCACATATTCCGCCGCCGTCTCTTCGGCGTTGCCGCCGATTTCGCCGATCATCACCACCACTTCGGTTTGCGGATCCTTGTTGAATAGTTCAAGCGCATCCAGGAAGTTGGTGCCGATGATGGGGTCGCCGCCGATGCCAATGGCCGTGGACTGGCCGATCCCGCGTGTGGTGAGTTGATGAACCGCTTCGTAAGTCAGCGTGCCCGAGCGTGAGACGATTCCGACTGTGCCTTCGCGATGAATCAGTGCCGGCATGATGCCGATCTTGCACTTGCCCGGCGAAATGATTCCCGGACAATTTGGCCCGATCAGGCGGGAGCGCCGATTCTGCAGGTATTCCCACGCGCGCACCATATCCAGCGTCGGAATACCTTCGGTGATGCAGACAATCAGTTCTATCTCGGCATCGGCTGCTTCCATAATCGCGTCGGCAGCAAATGGCGGGGGCACGAAAATTACTGATGCATCGGCGCCGGTCTTGTCGACCGCATCCTGCACGGTGTTAAAGATGGGCCACCCTTCGTGAGTGGCGCCACCTTTGCCGGGAGTGACTCCGCCGACGATCCTGGTGCCGTATTCTGCGCAGGCTTTGGCGTGGAAAGTGCCTTCCCGCCCGGTTAGCCCCTGCACTATAACGCGCGTCGATTTATCTACCAGAATGCTCATAAGTCCTACCTATGATTTCCTTGTAGCGCCGGGACGGCGGCGCTACAAATTAATTCGCCGCAGCCGCTACCACCTTTTCGGCTGCGTCTTTCATGGTTTCTGCCACGATAAAGTTCAATCCCGACTGCTTGAGGATTTCGCGTCCAGCCTCGACGTTGGTCCCTTCCAGACGGAGCACGATGGGTAACTGAATGTTCGTTTTCTGCGCGGCCTCCACTACGCCGGTGGCCAGCGTGTCGACGCGAAGGATTCCGCCGAAAATATTGATCAGCACCGCCTTCACGTTCTTGTCGCTAAGCAGGATCTCGAAGGCATGGGTAACCTGTTCGGCATTGGCTCCGCCACCAACATCAAGAAAATTTGCCGGCATGCCTCCGGCGTATTTGATGATGTCCATGGTGGCCATGGCCAATCCGGCGCCGTTCACCATACAACCAACGTTCCCGTCGAGCTTGATGTAATTCAGACTGTACTTCGACGCCTCGACTTCGAGCGGATCTTCTTCGGTGATGTCGCGTAGTTCGCGGATATCGGGATGCCGGAACAGCGCGTTGTCATCGAAATTGATCTTGGCATCGAGCGCGAACAGGCGGCCATCGGTGCAACTGATGAATGGATTGATTTCCATGAGGGACGAATCCGTCTCCTGGAAGGCACGAAATAATCCAGTCATCAAACGCACGCCTTCGTTGATCTGGGGTGGCTTGAGACCCAAGTTGAATGCCAGTTTGCGCGCCTGGAACGGTTCCAGACCCATGCCCGGCTCGATGTACTCTTTGAGGATGGCATCGGGATTTTCCGCCGCGACCTGTTCGATTTCCATACCGCCAGCGGCGGATGCCATAAAGACCGGCTTCGCTTCGACGCGGTCGATCACAATTCCCAGGTAGAGTTCCTTCTCGATGGGCAACGTCTCTTCAATCAGCAGGCGGCGCACAATGCGACCCTCGGGGCCGGTCTGATGGGTTACCAGCGTCATGCCGAGGATTTTCGAAGCGAGTTCGGCGGCCTCGTCCACCGATTTCGCGATCTTCACTCCGCCGCCTTTTCCGCGGCCTCCGGCGTGGATCTGAGCTTTAACCACGACGCCGCTGGCACCCGCATCAAAGAGCTTCTTCGCAGCCGATTCCGCTTGCTCGCGGGTTTCAGCCATTTCGCCCCGCGGCACTGAGACCCCATATTTCTTCAGAATTGCCTTGGCTTGATACTCGTGAATTTTCATAACAATTCCAGATTCACTATGATGTTGGTCAGGACGCGCTTGCAGCTTAGAACTGCGGGCGGCAAACATTTGATTCTATAGAACGCTTGCGCATAGGGCAAACACAACGTGTCGCCAGGGCCGGCTATTCGCGACTTCAGCTTTCATTTCGGAGCACGCGCTTCGGGCTGTGAGCAGGCCTTACGATACTAATTTGGTATTCCATCGATGATTACGGACGCACTCCATCGCATTGCTAATCACCGCCAGTCGCTTTCGCGCGAAGAGGCGCGCTTGGTCATGGCGCAAGTATTGGCGGGCAAGTGCACGGATGCCCAGATTGCGGCCTTGCTAGTCGCGCTGCACATGAAGGGCGAAACGGTTGAGGAGATTGTTGGCTTCGCGGAAGCCATTCGCGCGGCCGCAGTGCCACTGGGCCTGCGCCCCGATCATACGGTGGACGTCAGTGGGACGGAGCGCGATGCCCTGGTGGACACCTGCGGCACAGGGGGCGACGCCAGTGGCACCTTCAACATTTCGACGGCTTCCGCGCTGGTGGTCGCGGGCGCGGGCGTGCGCGTGGCCAAGCACGGGAACCGCAGCGTAACTTCCAAATGTGGATCGGCTGACGTCATGGAAGCTCTGGGAGTCATCATCAATTTGCCTCCGGTTCGCCTCGCGGCCTGCCTGGAAGAAGTTGGCATTGCATTTCTTTTTGCTCCGGCCATGCACTCGGCGATGCAACATGTTCAAGCCGCCCGTCGACAATTGCGCTTGCGGACGGTTTTTAATCTGCTGGGGCCGCTAACCAATCCGGCGCACGCCTCAGCGCAAGTAGTTGGCGTATATTCCGCTGCTCTCGTGGAAAAGCTGGCGGAAGCGCTCAGCATGTTGGGATTGCACCGGGCCTTGGTGGTGCACGGACTGGACGGGTTGGATGAAATCACCATCACCGGCCCAACCCGGGTCGCGGAAGTGCGCGAGGGAACGGTCCGCACCTATGAAGTCACGCCCGAAGAGTTTGGAATGCACCGAGGCACGCTTGATGACATCTCGGGTGGAGATGCGGCGGCGAATGCTGCCATTATTGCTGAGATTCTCGGCGGCCAACCATCATTTAGACGGGATGTAGTATTGCTTAATGCAGCCGCGGCCTTGGTCGCAGCCGGCTATGCGGACCATCTGGCCGAAGCTCTCCCACTCGCTTCGAAGTCGATTGATTCGGGCGCGGCCGCGGGGAAACTGGAGGCGTTGATACGATTCACGAACAGGGACCGCTGATCCCAGAAGACCCCTTTTTCGTCATCAATGCATGGCGGCCAAGCACGTACGAGACGCTCGCGCCGCCATTTTCCTAGCTCATTGATGCCTGCTTTTTCAGACGCTCGATTTGTGCCAAGTGATTCGCGCCGTGTGTTCCCATCTTCTCGACGTAGTCGGCCACGGTAACGTCGTGTTTGAGTTCTGGATGGTGGGCAGATTTCTCCAAATCGCCCGGTTTCATCCGCCGCAGCAATTGCAAAGTGTGATGCCGGTTCAATCCATAGAGCGCGACTAACTCGGGCGCGGGTGTGTCCATGTATCCGAGATTTTGGGCCCAAGCATTTTGATCCATGGGTGCAATCACCGGCTTCTGGTCTGCGAGCATCTGTCGAAAGCGGTGTGCGTACACGATCTCAATATCTGCCAGATGGCCCAGTATCTCCAGGATGCACCACTTGTCCGGCGACGGTTTGTAGCGTAGCGTTTTGTCGGGCAGCCCGGAAACTGCCGCCGCAATCTGCTTGGGACTTTTCTCTGCCGCTTCAAGATGTTTTTTCAGCTCAGCTTCTGTCATGGGGACCTTCTAATTTGGTAATTGAGTAAGTTGGGAGTGATTTTGAAAGACCCAACCGCGTTTCACAAACTGCCAAATTACCCAATTACTCAATTTGCACTTTTTGCATCCATTGCGCCACCTGGACATTCCATCCTAGCTCTTTTGTCATCGTGTCGCGCAGCTGCGAGGAAGCTGCGGGCTCGCCGTGCACCAGATAGGTCGCAGGCGGCTTCTTGGAAAAAGTGTGCAGCCACTCGAGCAACTCGGGCGTGTCAGCATGGTCGCTGAACTGCTCGAGCGCGGCCACCTGCGCGCGGATGGGTACCAGGTCGCCGAAGATCTTCACTTCGTGCGCTCCGCTTTTGATGGTGAATCCGCGGGTTCCCGGCGCCTGGAAACCGATAAAGATCACCGTATTTTTCGGATCAGGTAACCTTTGTGCGAGGTGATGCAGAACGCGTCCTCCGGTCACCATGCCACTGGAGGAGACGATAATCGATGGAGTTCTCACGCCGTTAATCCTTTTTGACTGTTCGGTAGTCAAGGCAAACGTAAATTCGGGCCACTCCAGCGGTGAACCATGCTGAGCGATAAGCCGGCGCGTGTCTTCACTGTATTCTTCGGTGTGTTTCATGAAAATCTCCACTGCCTTGATCGCCATAGGGCTGTCGCAGAAGACCGGGATGGTGGGGAGTTGGCCTGACTGCATGAGCTCTTTCAACATGAAAAGGAATTTTTGCGTGCGCTCAACCGCAAAGGCAGGCACGACCACGCTTCCGCCGCGTTCAACTGTCTGGCGAATCAGTGTGGCTAATTCGGGCCGTGGATCAGTGGCCGGATGCTGCCGGTTGCCGTAAGTGGACTCCATCACGAGAATGTCGGCCGTCTCGCCTTCGGTCGGTCCGGAACGGACAACTTTGCCGGGCGCGGTCTTCTGGTCTCGTACGCGACCGATGTCTCCTGTGAACAATAAACGGCGATTCTGGCCGTTGCTGGGTAGTGCGAGTTCGACCATTGATGATCCCAGAATGTGCGCCGCCCGAACGAATCGAAACGAAATCTCCGGACTGAGCTGTTTGGTTTCTCCGAACGGCACAGCGCGGAAATAGTGGAGCGACGCTTGCGCTTCTTCCTCCGTATATAACGGTAGCGCGGGATCGTGTTTTGATTTCTTGTGTTCGTTATAGAACTCAGCGTCTTCTTCCTGCAGGTGGCCGGAATCGGGCAGCAGGATGCCACACAAATCTATGGTCGCCGGAGTCGCATAGATCGGCCCGCGGAAGCCTTCCTTCACCAGGCGCGGAATCCATCCGCAATGGTCGAGGTGCGCATGGGTCAGCACGACAGCATCAATCTGACGCGCGGGAATGGGGGTATCCTGCCAGTTGCGCTCGCGCCATTCCTTCGGCCCCTGGAACATGCCACAGTCGATGAGAGCCTGGAAGCCGCCGCTGCCGCTGGAATTAGAGCCGGTATGGATCAAGTGCTTGGAACCGGTGACGGTTCCAGCAGCACCGAGAAATTGGATGTAGGCCAAGTGAGTCCTCTCACGATCGCGTTTAGACTGCGCTAATTGTCGATCTCCAATTGTCAAATTGGAAATCAGTTCGCTGCGTCGGGCAGTGGAACCTTGAAGACATTGTTGCTCACGTCACTTTCGGGCACGCTGCCATCATTTACGACGACTTCCAGCGGCGTCGAGGCGGCCTGGACGCGCACCGCGGCTTTGGATTTCGCCTGCACCACAAGCCACTTGATAATTTCTTCGCTCTCCGTTCGGAGGATTACTGGAACCTCTGCCCCGGCGTCTCCCAGATTTTCGATGGTGATGGTTACCATAAAGCCGCCGTCGACAATGGGGCGTGAGTAAACAGAATTAACGCGGAAATCCGGCAGTCCGCGGTCACGATAAACCCAATCGTCAAAAAACCACTGCAGGTCGCGGTGGGTCTCTTTTTCAATCACGCGCTGCATGTAATTGCCATCCTTGTCTTCCGTTGCGTGGTAGTTGAGGAGCACTCCGAGCGAGGGATTGTCCAGCATGTCCCGCAACATCCACCACACATCCATGGCCTTGGTTTGAAGGTACAAGTCATTCGGCGCATTAATCAATGAGTGCGCAGTTTCCCAGTCGGACGCGTGCGGTTTCGCTTTTTCAGCTTCAACTAGCGGGGTCCGATGGGCAGTTAGATAGTTGAGCGCGGCCTGCCGGCCAGATTGCTCTTCGATGAACGCTGCTTGCGCGTAATGCGCAAGGCCGTCCTTGATCCAGGCTCGTGGAGACAAGATCAGATGGCTCGCCTTCGCGTATACGATGTCCAACACCGCCCCATTCGTCATTGGTGATTTAAGAGCACACAGCAACATTCCTTCGCTGACAAATGATGCCGCGTCGGGATCGGGCAGTCCTAGAATTTGCAGACTGCCCGAACCGCGTCCTATTGGAAGAATGGGATCGATGTTTGCCGTAGCTTCGGCATACTCTTTCGCTTCATCTTCTTGACCTGGCAAATACTGAATGGCGAGTGAATCGTTAGGCGCGAGCTTTTGGTAGTTAGCGATCACAAAAGTTGGCACGCTTACTCCCAAATTGGCTGCGCTGAAAACGCCGACTCTGACGATGCCGGGTTGCTTGTCCACTATGCCCAGGTTGGGCGTACCAGTAAAGAATATTGGCGCGTCGATGGTCGATTCAAAGATTAGTGACATCGTGGCATAAGCAAATCGTGCCTTCCATCGCCCTACGGTCTCGTCTACGCTGCTCCCTTCCGATAAGTTCGCCGATTCCATAGACACCGGATACCAGACCACATATCCAATTCCGCGGACGGCTGTGAACGATTTGCCAATCTGATCCCAATCCGTGTGTTTGGCTTTGTCTTCGGGCACGCCGATTCGCGTGAGGCGCGTGACGTCCAGCGGAATCACTCCTTCATACCCGACATCGAGTACGATGGTGTCCTTCGGCGGAGCTTCACTAGTCAAAGTCACGATCGCTTCGGAAAGTGAGCCTGTGTGATCAATGTCGGATGTGTATTCGTGAGTGACAAATTGCACCGGTTTCCCCGCAATCTGGATCGACTTCCAATCCAGCGTAGAGGAAATTTGCAGGGCAATAGCTTTTTGAGGAATGGTTGAGTCGTTTCGAAGGGTGATCCTGCCGCGCACGCCTAAACGCTGCTGCTCTGGCTCGACGCGTATATTCAGATCGTAGTTGGTGAAAGTGAAAGCCTCGCGATCGAGGGCGAGACCTGGGGCAACCAGGCCGCAGATGACACACAGGACACGCAGGACTTTCATGCGGACTTCTTTCGGCGCTGCCGTACGATCTCGTACAGCATCACCCCTGCCGCGACGGAGACATTCAGCGACGGCACCTTCCCCAACATGGGAATGGAAACGAGGAAATCGCACTTTCGCGCCACCAGATCGTGTAAACCTTTGCCTTCAGCGCCCAGTACGATGGCGCAGTCCATGTTGTAATCGAGCGAGTCGTAGGATTGCTTGCCGCGTTCGTCCAGACCAACCATCCACAAATTCTGCGCCTTTAACTCCTCCAGGGTGCGAGCGATGTTGGTGACCTTGGCGATGGGCAAGTGTTCGCTGGCGCCGGCCGAGGCTTTGGTGACGGTCGCGGTGACTCCCGCGGCACGCCGCTCGGGGATTACTACGCCGTCGGCGCCGGCCGCGTCAGCGGTGCGGAGAATCGCGCCGAGATTGTGTGGATCCTCGACTCCATCGAGCACAACCATGAGCGAATATTCGCCGCGCTTGGCGGCGACCACATCCTCGAGATCGTTGTACTGCTTCGCTGAAGTGACTGCGACGATGCCCTGATGCGCGTTGTTGCCGGCCATGTGGTCGAGTACTTCGCGCGGCACAAAGCGGACAGCTACTCCCTGCCGCCGGCACTCATCGACGACCTGCTTCAGGCGGAGGTCGTGGCGCTCCTTTGCAATTCCGACCCAGGCAAAGGTGCGCCCGCGCGCCTTCAGGGCCTCGGCCACGGCATTAATCCCGTAGATGTAATTCATGTTCTGGTAGTTTAATTCAGTCGGCGAATGACCGTCGCTGCACGGTTGTCGAGCTAGCGCTCGACGGGGCAGGTCGACGACCGTGTCCACACAAGCATCTCATTTGTCTCCATTAAACTGAATGCATGTTTAGAACCAGATTCAAGAAGGAAATAGTCGCGGAGTTCCTGCCTCCGGCTCGCGCAAGCAAGCGACACAACGTGATCATTCTTTGCGATGGCATGCCTTCGATGCCCAGAAAGCAGCCCCTCGTCGAGTTTCTGTCGGGCAAGGGGTATTGGGTTTTTTATCCGCGATGGCGGGGCGCATGGGAGAGTGGCGGACAATTTCTAGAGCGCTCTCCGCACGAGGACATTCTTGATATTGTTGGCGAATTGCCTCGCGGATTTCAGGAGCTTGCGTTTGGCCGAAGGTTCTCTTGTTCGCCCGAAAAGATCTTCGTTATCGGCGGAAGTTTTGGCGGCGCTGCAGCTATTCTTTCATCTCTGGACCGGCGGATCACAAAAGTGATCGCCAATTGCCCAGTTGTGGATTGGGCCATCTTACGGAAGGAGCAAAAGAAGGAAACTTCGAACCCAAGCTATCCCGCGTACATCCGCGCCGCGTTCGGCAACGGATACCGCCTCTCCGCCGAAAATTGGAACAAACTGCACGGCGGCGTGTTTTACAACCCCGCGCATCATTTGAAGGAGCTTACGCCGTCGAAGATATTGATCTTCCATGCCAAAGACGATCCTTACATTCCCTGGAAGGTTGTAGATAATTTTGCCCGGCGCGCGGGCATAAGACTCAAACTTTTCTCGCGCGGCGGGCATCTCAAAACCGAATACGTCGTGCGAAAATACTGGCCGGCGATAAAAAACTTTCTTGATTCGTAGCGTCTGAATGCAAGGTGGCCTGCGAAGCTTCGCTCCGGCTCATCGCATCTAAAGCCATGCGTATCGAATCGACTCAAGTACGGAGGTTTAATTGCCCGACGTTTACATCCTCTCTGCTGTACGCACGGCCATCGGCAAGTTCGGAGGCTCACTGGCCTCGATGAGCGCCGCCGATATGGGCGTGGTTGCGGCGCAAGCCGCCATGGAGCGCGCTGGGGTTCGTCCAGATCAGGTGGAAGAAACCATCTTTGGGAACGCCCGTCAGGCTGGAGGAGGACCGAATCCCGCTCGACAGATTTCTATCCGCAGTGGCGTTCCCCAGGAAGTTCCGGCTTATACGGTTAACAAGGCGTGCGCTTCCGGCCTCAAATCGATTGCGCTTGGATATCAGGAGATCGCGACTGGTGATCTCGATTGCGTGCTGGCTGGCGGCACGGAGTCCATGTCTCGCCTGCCCTATTACCTTGAGGGTGCACGCTGGGGCTATCGCTTGGGCAATCAGGAACTCGTCGACGGCATGTACCGCGATGGTTTTTTTTGTCCTCTGGCGAAAATGTTGATGGGTGAAACCGCCGAAGTTCTGGCCGAACAATACAAAATTACACGCGATGAGCAGGATGCATATGCTCTGTGCTCGCAGACGCGCGCGGCGGCAGCGGTCGAAGCCAAGCGATTCGATAGTGAGTTAGTCCCAGTCGTTTTCGAAACCAGGAAAGGCCCCCAGACTTTCGATCGCGATGAGCATCTGTTTCCTGGGGCCACAATGGAAAAAATGGCGAAGCTGTCACCGGTGTTCTCGAAAAGCGGAACGATCACGGCGGGCAATTCTTCCGGTATCACGGATGGCGCCGCCGCGGTGGTGCTTGCGAGCGAAAACTTCGCCAAGAAAAATAGCCTCAGGCCGCTCGCGCGGATCGTGGCTGTGACTTCGGTGGGGGTAGATCCGCGCATTATGGGTATTGGTCCAGTGCCGGCGCTGCGCAAGATGGAACAGAAGCATGGGCTGCGCGTAGGCGACTTCGACTTAATCGAGCTTAATGAAGCCTTCGCCGCGCAGGTTTTGGCGTGCGATCGGGAGTTGCATTTTGATCGAGAGAAACTCAACGTGAACGGTGGGGCGATTGCGCTTGGCCACCCTATTGGTTGCACTGGGACGCGGATCACGGTCACGTTGCTGCATGAGATGCTGAGGCGCAAGGCCAAACGGGGCGTCGCAACTCTGTGCGTAAGCGGCGGGCTGGGTATGGCGATGGCGATTGAAAAGGTGGCATGAAGGGCGAAACCGCCGCTCCTCGTTGAAGGTCAACGGCCTTGCACATCATCTACTTAGGCCTAATCGTTAATCTTCTTATTGAGCCTGCATCTTTTTTCTCCCCTCGGCCGTATATCCGGTAGCATGAACGCCGCAGCTTGCTATTTCGTGAATGGCATGGAGTCAGAGACGAGCGCGATCACCCGTGGTCTTCGCCGCCGTGATCCCGACGTACTCGACCGTTTGATCGAGCAATATCAGCACCGTCTGCTGCGTTACCTGGTTTATCTGACCAGTAACCGCGAACTCGCCGAGGATATGTTCCAGGAAACCTGGATTCGCGTGCTGGAACGCGGTCACCAGTACGATCCTAAGTACGAATTCAGCACCTGGTTGTTTTCCATCGCGCGCCATCTCACGGTGGATTACCTGCGCAAGAAGAAACCAGCCAGCCTCGACGGATTGCTGGATGAAGAAGAAGGAGTTTCACTGGATCCGCCCGACCTTCGGCCTTCTGCACTGGAGTTGGTCGCTCAACAGGAGCAGGCGGAGCGGATCAGCGCTGCGCTAGTTGGCATCGCGGCCGAATACCGCGAAGCCATCGTTTTGCGTTTTCAGGAAGGTCTGGCGCTAGAGGAGATTGCAGCCGTGACGGGCGCGCCGCTGGGCACGGTCAAGTCGCGGCTTTATCGCGGTTTGAACGCGCTTTTGCCGCGTCTGAAAGGAGCACAAGCGTGATTCGCGACCCGCACCAACACGCGCGCGAAATGATTGCCTGCGGTTCACAAGGCCTCACGGATTCTGAGCTAACAGGGCTGCGCGCGCACCTCGATGGATGTGCATCGTGCCGCGACTATGCCGCGGCTGCGGAGCGACTTGTCCGCTCGCTGCGTTCAGTGCCCGTCGCCGCCGATCTCGCCCTGGTTCGCACAACCCAGATGCGGGTGCGTTTACATGCCCAGCAACTGCGGCAAAGGCAAGAACGTTTGTGGCTGGTCTGGATGTCCTGCATTCTGGTCGGCCTTTCTGCCGCCATCACGACACCGTTCTTGTGGCGGGGTTTTCAGTGGCTGGGAGAGTGGGCGCGAGTCTCAAGCCCGGTCTGGCAGGTGGGCTTCATGGTTTTTTGGATTTCTCCAGCGCTGGCCGCCAGCCTGATTTTTCTGGCCCGCGGGGTCCACCTGACCGACACGAATGGAAACTCGCGGGGATAAGGTTTAAGGGAGACTCATATGCAGTTAAGAAGCGACATACGAACCCAGTTTACCGAGGAATTGCGTCTCATCCCCAAGTGGGCCTACGGGGTGGCTGTCCTGCTCTTTGTGGGCGTGCAAATCCTCTTCGCGACCTTGTTGGCGATTCAGAAAGATACCCCGTCGCCGCCGGTCCGGAGTCTTCTTGGTTTTTTTGCCGGAACCATACTCGGCTGCTATTTCTTGCTGATCGTCTATGTCAATCGTGATGCCGCGCGACGAGGTATGAACCGCGTGTTGTGGACGATCATCGCGGTTGTGATTACCCACGGTCTGGGCATCATCCTGTATTTGGTTTTGCGGCAACCGCTGCTAAGCCGCTGCCCGCAATGTGACGCGGTTGTGCAGAGCGGATTCAATTATTGCCCCAAATGCAATCATCAACTGCTGCCCAGTTGCCCGCATTGCCGGCATGCGGTTCAGGGGAACAACGTCTACTGTCCTTATTGCGGAGGCACACTGGCTGGTGCGGACGGGCAGATCGCAACCTCGCCAACCGCGGCGCATCGTTGAAACCGCTTCACTGCGCCCGACCCGCCGAAACGCTTTGAGCGGCGCGGATTTTCTGCTATTCTGCCTGCGCTTTATCCGATGACAACTTCGGAGCGCCGCTGTACGATTCAGATTTTCAGGCCAGATTGAGAGGGATTATGAACCATAGACTCAGTCGTATGCTTTGCCTCGTACTGTTTTCGCTTTTGGCTACCGCGGTCTTTGCCCAGGAAGACTTTTCGGCTGACATGGTGAGGTCCATGCAGGACAAGCAAAACCCGGTGGGAAAGATCTATGTGACCAAGGACAAGATGCGCTTCGAGCCGCAGGGAGAAAACGGCCAGATGGGCCTCGTGATCGTGAATTTTGCGACTCACACCAGCGAGATATTGATGCCTGCACGCAAGATCTATATGGAGATGCCTGCAGGACAAGGTCCAGCCGCGCAGCGCACGCGGGATTTCTTCCGTCCGCCCGACCCTGAAAACGCGTGCTCGGATTGGCTGAAGGCGGCAAACAAGCCCGGGGGAGAATGCCACAAGGTGGGAAGCGCAGTGGTCAACGGCCGGAATACGGTAGAGTACGAAGCCAAGTCGAGCGAGGGCCACTCCGGCCACGTTTGGCTTGATCGAAAGATCGCGTTCCCGGTGAAATGGGACAACGAGGAGGGCGGCGGCGGCGAGCTCCGAAACATCAAAGAGGGATCGCAGCCGGGAAGCCTGTTCGAGGTCCCATCCGACTATCAAAAAATGGATTTGGGGAACATGGGAATGCCCGGTGGTATGCGCCCTCATTGATGTGCGGCGAGTCTGTCTTCTATACTCTTTCCCAGGACCCCGGGAGAGAGAATGGCCCTTTCCGCTGTTATCGTCGACGACGAGCAACTGGCGCGCGACGAACTTGCTTTCCTGCTTAAAAATGTCGGTGACGTCGACGTGGTCGCTCAAGGCAAGAACGGCCTCGAAGGCGTTAATCTTATCCGCGAACACAATCCCGACCTGGTTTTCCTCGATGTCCAAATGCCCGGGCTCGATGGCTTTGGCGTAATCAAGAAGCTTCTGGATCGAAAAGTCGCGTTGCCGAAGATTGTCTTTTCCACGGCCTACGACCAATATGCCGTGAAAGCATTTGAGGTGAATGCTGTCGACTACCTGCTCAAGCCTTTCGACAAGAAGCGGGTGGCTCAGTCGGTCGAGCGGGCCCGAGCCAAAATCGAGGGCAGCGGTTCGTCGTCGGAGAAATTAGACACACTGATGCGGATGCTAGAGTCCCAGAAGCCGCAAACCTCTAAAATCCTGCTAAAGGCTGCGGGCCGATTGTTCCTGGTGAATCAGAAAGACATTTGTTTTGCTTCCATTGAGGATGGAGTTATCACGGTGGTGACCAGTGGTATTAGTGGCATGGAAGGACAATCCAACTGCCGCACGCTCGAAGAGTTGCTGGATAGCCTCGATCCCCATCTGTTCTGGCGAGCCCACCGCTCCTACCTGGTGAACATTAACCGGATCAAGGAAGTCGTTCCCTGGTTTAAGAGCTCGTATCAATTGCGTTTGGACGACAAGAAACAGACTGAAATTCCGGTCAGCCGGGCCCAGACCAAGCGTCTGCGGGAACTCTTTAAGCTCTGAGCTTTCGGGTTGACAACTTGAGTGCGGCAGCATGCATCGTACGACTAAGTCGTGGTATATCTAGAGCTGCAATCAAAATGGGGCTTTCTGCTTGACTTCACGTGGAAACAAGTCGCGCAAAGACATATCCATCAGAAGCATGTCTTTGTTGTGTATTCTGCTGGTGGCATTTACCGGCGTCATCCAAGCGGTCCACGTTCATAGTGACCACTCCAAGCTTCCCAGCCACGAGTGTTCGGTCTGCTCCGTGGCTCATTCCGGAGTTCTCAATAGCGCGGTCTACCGGCCAGTCCCGGTCTTTGTCCGCACCGTTCTGGCGGTGTCGTCGGAAGTTGCCCACAACTCTTTTGGCTTTGTCTCCTCGCTTTGCATCCGTCCTCCACCCGCCGTCTAGGGATTCGCACGCGTGATCGATCTGGGCTTTAGCCCCATTCGTTAACCCTAGCCTTTTCCTTTGGAGGAATTCATGCTGGCTTCTTACAAGAAGTCGCTTCATGCGGCTTTTGTAGTGGTTTTCTACGTTGCGCTGGGTCTTCATGCCCACGCGCAGTCTAACTCTGGTTCGATTGGCGGCACAGTCCTGGACCCTTCAGGTGCCGTAGTTCCGAACGCAACGGTTGAAATTCAGAACCCGGTCAGCCACTTTGACCGATCGACCACGACCGACAGCTCCGGGAAATTCAGCTTCGCCAATGTTCCATTCAATCCCTACCATTTGAGCGTCACCGGCAAGGGTTTTACTTCGTACGCAGAAGATGTTGAAGTCCGCTCGCCCGTGCCTTTGGACGTCAAGATCAATCTCCAGATCGCCGGATCCTCCGAGAGCGTGACGGTCGAAGCCACCGCGGCTGATTTGCTGGAAAACGATCCGACGTTTCATACCGATGTGGATCGTGGCTTATTTGACAAGCTTCCCTTGGAGAGTCAGTCATCGCAGGTAAGCTCATTGGTGACCCTCACCTCGCCAGGAATTGCTGCCGACTCAAACGGACTCTTTCACGGCCTAGGCGATCACGCTGAGAACTCGTTTTCCGTGGATGGCCAGCCCATCACCGACCAGCAGAGCAAAGTATTCTCTAACCAAATCCCACTGGATTCGGTCGAGTCCCTGGAAGTGATCTCCGGCGCGCCGCCTGCCGAATATGGGGACAAGACCAGCATCGTCATCAACGTGACCACTCGTTCCGGACAAGGAGTAACCACGCCTCACGGCAGCGTCACCGCCTCTTATGGCTCGTTTGGATCGTCCAATGTTGGGTTCAATCTGGCTTATGGGGGGAAGAACTGGGGAAACTTCATCTCGGCCAATGGACTGAATAGCGGACGATTTCTCGATCCCCCCGAGTTTGCGGTCATGCACGACAAGGGCAATGAAGAGAATCTGTTCGACCGGGTGGACTATCAACTTACCAGTGCCGATTCCATTCACCTGAATTTCGGCTTCACGCGCTCCTGGTTCCAGACTCCGAATACATTTGACTCCCAATTCGCAACCCCGTGGAACGGCGTGGTTGTAAGCAATGGGGGACTTGACCCGAACGGAAATGTAGTCGGCCCAACCGACCAACGTTCCCAGATCAAAACGTTTAATATCGCTCCCTCCTGGACCCGACTACTGAGCAGCACGGCGGTATTCACTTTGGGTGCGTTCGTGCGCAGAGACCAATTCAACTATTATCCCAGCGCCGATCCATTCGCCGATCTGGGACCGACCAATCTTCAAAGAGAAACCGTCGGCCAAAACCGCACCCTCACCAACGCCGGACTGCGCTCCGACATCTCGTACGTGAAGGGGATTCACAACCTCAAGGTGGGTGCTGTCTATGAGCAGACATTTCTCGACGAGGCCGACACTCTTGGAATCGTCGATCCAACCTTGCTCCCTTCGCTCACAGACTCAAACGGCAATCCCTGCTTTGTCGGCAGCGTTGCTCTCGATTCCCCGTGCACCGACTTGTTGCCCTTCGACCTGACTCGTGGAGGAGGACGGTACACCTTCAACGGCCATACCGACGTGAAGGAACTGGCTCTTTATGTCCAAGACAGTATTACGAAAGGGCCCTGGGCCATCAATCTCGGTGTGCGTGGCGATTTCTATAATGGGCTGACGACACACAAAGAGGGCGAGCCACGCCTCGGTGTCGCATACAACATCAAGAAGACGAACACCGTTCTTCGCGTGTCCTATGCCCGGGTGTTAGAAACTCCCTTCAATGAAAACCTCGTGCTCTCTAATAACGGTTGCGCCAACCCGGTTTTGAATCCCCTTCTCGGCTGTACAGTGTCAGGTATAACACCGTTCAGTCCGGGCTGGCGGAACGAATTCCACGCCGGCCTGCAGCAAGCCTTCGGGAAATACGTCGTGTTCTCGGGCGAGTACATCTGGAAGTACACCCACAACGCCTATGACTTCAGCGTGTTCGGCAATACGCCGATCACCTTTCCCATCGAGTGGGACCGATCCAAGATTCCCGGTTACGCCGGTCGCGTAAGCGTACCGAACTACCATGGACTCTCCGCCTTGGTGGTTTTTTCCAGTGTTGCAGCCCGCTTTTTCACGCCCCAAATCGGCGGAGCCGGCGCCGTACCCGCCGTAGCGGTCACTTCCAGCGCCTCCACTCCGTTCCGAATCGATCACGACGAGAAATTCAATATGACCGCCCACTTGCAGTATCAGCTGGGAAAAACTGGAGCGTGGGTGGGATTCAACTGGCGGTACGATAGCGGGCTGGTAGCCGGACAAACCCCTTGCTATGGCGGAAACTGCGCGCAGACAACAACCCTGAACGGACAACCCGCCATTGCCCTGACGGATTCCTTCGGGACTCCTTTGACCGCCGATCAAGAGTTCGAGTCCGGCCTGTTTTGCGGCAGCCAGCGGGCAACGCCATTCGTACCTCTTCCCAACCCGTGTCTCGTATCGCAATTTGGATCTACGCTATTGCAGGTGCCGGCTCCGAATACCGAAAACGATGACAAGAATCCTCCCCGCATCGCCTCCCGCAGTTTGTTCGACGTTTCGCTTGGCCACGGCAACATTTTCCACGGCGACAGGTACAAGTGGAGCCTCCAGTTGTCAGCCATTAACATAACCAACAAATACGCGCTGTACAACTTCCTTTCAACCTTTAGCGGCACGCATTACGTAACGCCGCGGGCGCTAAGCGCGGAACTCGGATTCCATTTTTGAGGGATTCGATCAAAAAAGGTAGACGGCCGGGGAGGAGAGCCGGCCGTCTGCGCAGCACACTGCATCCGTCACTATGCAGCTAGCGCTTCCAACGCCGTACGATTGCGGATCACGAGCGTGGATCCGTCCAATCGAATGAATTCCTTCTTTTTGAGATCGCTGAGCAAGCGGGTTACGGTCTCCCGCGACGAGCCAATCATTTGCGCCATCTCTTCATGGGTCAAGCTCGCCCGGATGCGAATTTCGGGGGGCTCGAATTGTTCCCGTATCGGCGTCCACGAGAGCAGCAATCGGGCCAGCTTGCCCGCGGAGGAACGGGCCAGCACCAAATCATGGATGTCGCGGTACGCCGACTGGAACTCCCGGCTCAGGGCTTGCGACGCGTGCAGGCCCAGCTCCCCATTTTTTTCCATCAGCCGGATCAGGGCCTCACGCTCCAAGAAGTTTACCTGACACGGTCCAACCGTCTCCGCGGTTAGTTCAAAGGGCTCGCCCGAAATTACGGCGCTCAACCCAAGCACCTCGCCGGCTTCGGCGATTTTCAGAATAAGCACTTTGCCGTCACGCGAAGTGGTCGAGAGCTTCACCTTCCCCGAACACAACACGAAGGCCCCTCGCGGCATCTGCCCTTCGACGAACAGGACGGCATTACCAGGATAAGTGCTCAAATGACTGGCTGCACTCAGCAGTTTCAGAATATCGGCCGACAGCCCGCAGAACCAGTGATCCTTCCGCAACTTGCAGGTTAGACAGTCTGTCCACGATTTCGAGGCCATACGGTGTATTCATTTCAGCAACCTTATTGAGCAACTGCCCAAAAGGACGGGGCGGGTTGCGAACTGCCGGCTGAGTGACGTTAGCCCGGGCTCGGCGCAGGTCCCGAACCAAGAGGCGTGAGTGCTCGGTTTTCGCCAGCATAGCGGCTGCCATGGCCCGTATCTCTCTGTCCGGCGATCGCAGGAATTGAATCAAGTCCCATCCTGCGCTGGTGTCTCGCTGTTGATGCCACAGCATCCCACGAGAAAACAGGTACAACGGATCGACAGACGCACCGAGGCTCTGCGTACGGCTTCCCTGAGCCGCCTGACTAGCCAAGTCCTCCGGTTTTGCTGAATCGATTTGAATTCGTAACGGAAACGATGCCTTCTGACCGGCTGCGCCCCCGCGTCTCCGCACCTCTGTGCTGACTAAGACCGGTTCGACCCCCCCGTGACATTTTGCAGTTCCCAGATGGATGAGCAAGGAATTCTCCTCTCCTCCTCGAACTCTGCATAAGCGTCTTTGGGGATAGGCGCCACACAGCCGTGCCCAAACTGTCCTGATCGCATTAGCCCTCGATCTGAGTTCTGAGCGGTCCCTGTAACATCTAAGGATTCGTGTATATGCTCGCCGAGGCCTTCGCAGGCCGGATGCCAAACCTGAGCACAACTGCAAGTGTGAGCAACGAATAAAGAGATGCGGCGAAGGCGGGGCGGAAATGCACAATTTTGGGAGCAGAGCTGCCGAGGCTGCGGCAGAATGCCGACATATAGTCGCGAAGAGACTGAACTGCGGCGCGGGGAACGCCTCAGTTTTCGTAATCTGCGCGGGTAATTCCCATCTTCTGCATTCTGGACTGGAGTGTGGTTCGCTTCATTCCCAGCCGGGCGGCCGCTCCACGCAAACCGGAAATCACACCGCCGGTTTCGCGCAGCGCCCGAAGAATGTGCTCCCGTTCCAGGCTTTCTAACGTGGCATCGTGACGAGGACCCAAGTAGGTGGGTTTCAGCTCGGATAACGGGGCATTGAGAACCGTTCCCGCGGAGAGGATCACCGATCGTTCAATAAAATTCTCCAGTTCTCTCACATTCCCCGGCCACTCCCAGCGGGTTAGCGCATTCAAGGTTTCGGTGGGAACGGTTTCGATCTGCTTGTTCATGCGCCGGGAAAACTTCTGGACAAAATATCGCACCAGCAACTCCACGTCCTTCGCGCGCTCGCGCAAAGGTGGCATGTGCAGGGGAAAAACGTGCAGCCGATAGTAGAGGTCACTGCGGAACTCTCGTGAGGCGACGCTTTTGGCGAGGTCCCGATTGGTGGCGGCAATCAAGCGGATGTTCACTCGGATGGTCCTGACCCCGCCCAGCCTCTCAAATTCCTGGTCCTGCAACACTCGCAATAGTTTTGGCTGCAACTCCAGCGGGATGTCGCCTACCTCATCCAGAAACAAAGTTCCTTTGTCAGCCAGCTCGAGACGCCCGATTTTTGCGCTGATGGCGCCGGTGAACGCGCCTTTCTCGTGACCGAAAAGCTCGCTCTCCAGCAACCCCGTGGGAATCGCGGCGCAGTTCAGCTTAATGAAGCTGCCCTCTTTCCGCGAACTCATGCGATGAATGGCGCGCGCAATCAGTTCTTTGCCCGTTCCGGTCTCGCCCAGAATCAGCACCGTGGCATCGAGTGGCGCCACCGTGCTGACCTGGGCCAGCACGTGCTTCAGGGAGGGGCTTTCGCCCACGATTTCTTCGAAGTTAAGGACGGAACGGATTTCATCCTGCAGGTAGAGCTTTTCCTTTGTTAATTTTTCCGTCAAATCCGCGATTTCGCGGTAGGCGCGGGCGTTGTCCAGGGCGATGGCCACCTGGGCCGCGACCTGCTTCAGGAAGCTGATGTCCTGCGGCGCAAACGCGTGGTTAGTCGCGCAGCCCATGTTCAGGGTCCCCAGCTTGCCCTTTCGAGTGATCAGGGGAATGGAGCAGAACGATTGGATTCCCAACTCCACGATTCGCCTCATGACCGGAGAACCTACGGCGACCAGTTCCTCGCGGTTGCAGACCTTGATCTCCCCTTTCAGGAAAGTCGGTCCGGCTGCAGAGTCAGAGATGGGCACCACCGTATCCGGAGCGATCAATTCATCGGCGAATGGAGAATCCAAGGCATACAGCCGCAGGCAGCGATTGGATTCTTCATAGAGCGCTACACTGGCGTAGTCCTGCCGGACCACCTTTCGAATGAGACCCGAAATCGCGGGGAACAATTGCTGCACGTCCAGGTTAGACATCAACGTGGTGCTAACCTCCAGCAGCACCTCTAATCGTTGCTTCTCCTGGAGGAAAGCGCCCCGGTTCAGCGCATTTTCCAACCCCATCGCCACCAGGTCGGCAACTCGCCGCAGAACCTCCATATTGTCGTCGGCGTACGCGTTAGGACGGGAACTGCCCAACCCCATCGCCCCCAGCCTCTTTTGCCCTGTCGTCAGGGGCAGGGTGCAATAGGAGCGGACTCCTTTTTCTATCAGAAGATTCACTGCGCGCCGAAACCGGGTTTCGCGATACAAGTCAGGCCACACTACCGGCTGCTGTTCTTTCCACGCGAACCCGCAAACTGATTCTTCCACCGGCAATTCGGCCAGATCGGAAAGGCGATCATTTCCTTCCCAAAAGTGCATTCGCATTACATTTTTGTCGGGATCGTAGAGAGAAAAACTGGCAACTTCAAAAGATGCGACTTTCTTTAACCGTTGCGCCAGGTCGGGCAATAGTTCAGGCATAGCGCCCTGGTGAACCATCAGGTCCGCCATCTGCAGCAACGCCTCGTAACGACCAATCTCTTCTACTTCGAAGTGACGATCAGGGTCCATTTGCGCGAGCACATAAAAGGAAGCCCCCTCGAGCAAACCTTCCCAAGTAAATCCAAACCGCGTTGGCAAGATGATAAACCAATTTCTTCGCAAACAAGCAATTTTTATTGTCGGACGCGTCATTTTTGGTGCCAGCTTGGCACTTTTCGTGTCTTTGGGATCATTTTCTGAACTTTGGCGTTCGTTTCTCCCTCTATTTCCGTCTACAAGCTGTCCAAAACTCGGACGAAAACAGGCGCTCACCATGCTAGGAACAGATATAATTTCCATGTGGCGCGAGGGTGGGAGAGCAAA
Source organism: uncultured Acidobacteriota bacterium (assembly GCA_963696635.1). Taxonomy (GTDB): domain Bacteria; phylum Acidobacteriota; class Terriglobia; order Terriglobales; family Acidobacteriaceae; genus JABDBE01. Next base: position 1,258,065 of record CAVOKX010000006.1, on the reverse strand, counting down.
TCAGTCGAGGAGCAGCAAGCGCAAGCAGTTTCCATTCCTGGCCCGGCGAAACTCCCGCTCACTCCCGCCCAGATTGCCAGCCAGCGCCGCAGACAGGGTTTAATGTTGTCCCGCCAGTACGTGCTGCGGCAACTCGAAGCGGTTCAGAACCCTCGCCACCGCGAAATCCTGCAGAGCGCGCTGGCAGATTTGGACACGCAGCTTGCCCAATCGGTCTAATCCGGTCGTGTATCGCGCTGCGCTTGCCGGGTGACGTATAATTGCAAAATCCCCCATGAAAGCTTATGTGTATGTTTCGCTGAAGAAGAGCGTTTTGGATCCTCAGGGAAAGACGATTCAAGGAGCTCTCAAGAAAATGGGCTACAAGGGCCTGGAGGAAGTACGCCAGGGCAAATATTTTGAGCTCACACTGGATGGCGGACTGACCCGGGCGGAAGCGGAAGCGGAAGTTGGGCGCATGGCTCGAGAAGTTCTCACCAATCCGGTTATCGAAGAATTTCGTTTTTCTCTCGAAGGCTGACGCGCAGTGGAGAGCTGAGAAGTTATCCTGAGCGCAACGGTTCCTCCGCGCAGCCGAAACATCAAGGAGTTTCGCGCCGAGTGCAGTGACTGAATCCCCCAAGCAACAATTGACTAGTATCGGAGCTGAATATGTGCGGCATTGTGGGATACGTGGGTAAGAAGAGCGTGGTGCCCGTCATCATTGAGGGGCTAAGGCGTCTAGAATATCGCGGCTACGACTCCGCCGGTATCGCCGTGAGCGGCAATGGCGATGGTCTGCAGATCCGCCGGGCCGAGGGCAAGCTGCGCAATCTCGAAGAAGTCATCCGCCTCAAGCCCCTGCACGGAACCTACGGCATTGGCCATACTCGTTGGGCCACTCATGGCCGCCCCACCGAAGAGAATGCGCATCCGCATCGAGACTGCACCGGACGAATCGTAGTCGTGCACAACGGCATCATTGAGAACTACGTCGCGCTGAAGAAAAAGCTCATTGAAGAAGGCCACAAATTTACCACGGAAACTGACACTGAAGTCATCGCCCACCTGGTGGAAAAATATTTCGCCAAAGACAATGGCACCAGACCTTCGTTGCAAGAAGCAGTTCGCAAGACAGTCAGGGAATTAACTGGCGTGTTCGCTTTGGGCGTAATCTCAGCAGATGCTCCCAACACCATCGTCGCCGCCCGCAACGGCCCACCTGCGGTGATCGGCTTGGGCAAGGACGAATTCTTCGTCGCCTCCGACGTGCCGGCGATTCTGTATCACACCCGCGACTTGTTCTTCCTCGCTGACGGCGATCTCGCAGTGATCACCCCGGAAGGTGTGAAGATCACTGATTTTGCCGGGAAGTCGCTGGAGCGCAAGGTCCAGCACGTTACCTGGGACCCGATCATGGCCGAAAAGGGCGGGTTCAAGCATTTCATGCTCAAGGAGATTTACGAGCAGCCCCGAGCGGTGCGCGACACCACCCTGGGACGCATTTCGCAGGAAAGCGGTCATATCTTTCTCGACGAAATGGAAATTACGGAGGCGGAATTCAAAGCCGCCACGAAAATCAACATCGAGGCTTGCGGAACCAGTTGGCATGCGGGACAGGCGGGTAAGTTCATGATCGAGAGTCTGGCGCGCATTCCGGTTGAAGTCGATTATGCCAGCGAGTGGCGCTATCGCGATCCCATCGTCGCCCCCAACACGATCACGCTGGTGATTTCGCAGTCGGGCGAAACCGCCGACACCATCGCGGCCCAGCGCGAAGCCAAGGCCAGAGGATCGAAGACCCTTGCCATCTGCAACGTCGTGGGTTCGATGATTACGCGCGAAGCCGCGGGGACCATTTACACGCACGCCGGTCCGGAAATTGGTGTGGCTTCTACCAAAGCGTTTACCGCTCAGCTCACCGCGCTTTATTTGTTCGCACTTTACCTGGCGCGAGTGCGCGGCACGATGGACGAACGCCAAGCCGCGCGGGCCGTACATGAACTCACCCTGCTTCCGGGCAAACTTGAGCACATCCTGACCCGCGACGAAGATTGCGAAAAGCTGGCGAAACAGTACGTCCGCGCGCAGGATTTCTTGTTTCTAGGACGAGGCATTCATTATCCGATCGCGCTTGAAGGGGCGTTGAAGCTGAAGGAAGTTTCCTACATTCACGCGGAAGGCTATCCGGCGGGCGAGATGAAACACGGTCCCAATGCCCTGATCGACGAGAACCTGCCAGTCGTGATTATCGCCACCCGGGACCCGAACAGTGAACTTTCGATGGTGCGCTACGAAAAAACGATTTCAAACTTGAAAGAAGTGAAAGCCCGCTCCGGCATCGTCATCGCGCTGGCCACCGAGGGCGACGAAGAAATCAAGGAAGCCGCCGACCACGTACTCTACATTCCTCCAGCACCCGAAGAACTGTCGCCCATTCTTGAAATCGTTCCGCTGCAGTTGCTGGCTTACCACATTGCGGTGCGTCGCGGCTGCGACGTTGATCAGCCGAGGAACCTGGCCAAGTCGGTCACGGTGGAGTAGGCCACCCTTGCTACGTCTCTAGTACTCACGACACTCCAGCGCCATCGAGACCTACCCGAGCTACGTCTCTACCGTGCTCCTTCTCCGCTCCACAACTCATCTATACAAGCGATGCCATTCCAAACCTTCAGCGCGCGTCTCGTCCGCTCCGTCGGCCTTTCTGAACTCACCAAGCATCTTGAATTCGAAATGATGGACGCAGCCCGCTTCGGCTTCGTCGCTGGGCAATGGCTTTCATTCAAAACGAACATGCCCGATGGCGAGGAGATCACCCGCGCCTACTCGATTGCTTCCCCACCCTCGGATGACAACCGCTTCGCTCTCTGCCTGAACCGGGTGCAGGACGGCTTCATGTCCAACTTTCTTTGCGACATGAAAGAAGGCGACGAGATCAGCTGCCAGGGGCCATTTGGCGATTTCATCCTGCGCCCGCCCATGCGCGATACGATTTTCATCGCCACAGGGACAGGAATCGCCCCATTTCGTTCCATGCTGCAATGGCTACTCAACCCAATGGAGGACGGGCGTCCTCGCCCGTCTTCAGTGGACGCCGGCCATGCGCGTCACCGAGACAAGCACCTGTATCTGCTTTTCGGCAATCGCGCTGAAAGAGACATTTACTATCACCAGGAATTCGTGCGCCTAGCCGGGGAGCATGCCAACTTCCATTACATGCCTACACTCAGCCGCGGCGCTCCTGATTGGCCGGGCCTTCGTGGTTATGTCCAAGAACACGTAGCCGCCATCGCGCAGGGACGGACTGACATGCACGCCTACATTTGTGGTCTGGACAAGATGATCAAAGCCAACCGCGAGCTGCTGAAGTCGCTAGGCTGGGACCGGAAGTCGATCCTATATGAAAAGTACGACTAGGTCGCCTCGTCTCAGTGCGGGCCCGGTCTGCCCTATCGGCTCTCCTGGCTGAACACGCACAGCCATTTCCCATCGCGCTGCACCCAGAAAACAGAAACGAAGAAGTCGTTTGAAACTTCCTTATTCTTGCCGGCGATGGTCTTTTCCGTCATCTTGTAAGTGATCAAGCCGGAAGTCGCCGTATATGTGACCAACTTCACGTTGTCCATGAAGTAATCCTTAAGCTTCGTATCCGACGCATGTTGGACTATGGCGGCTTTGCCTTCTGGGCCGCGGGAATCGACAAACACCGCGTCCTCGGCAATCAAGTCGGCAAACGCCGCCGTGCTTCCCGCCTTCCGTGCATCCCACCGCTTGCGCTCCTGCGCTGTAATCTGCTCGAGCAACTCGGACTGAGCCGAAACCGGCACCGCTTTCTTCAGGTAGTCGCCCGATTCGATGTAAGCCTTCAACCGGTCGGCGAAATGGTGCCATACCTGGTCAGCGGCTTGAGCGTCTTCCATCGACATCTGGCCCATCATATTGACGATGATGTGCAGGCGGGTTCCGCTGCCTTCGGCCTTGAATTCGTAGGTGATCACGGCATCCAGCGCATTGCCCGAAAATCCCAGCGGGCCGGTAAACCGCAGAAGCTTGCCACGGTCGGCATAGATGACCACGGCGTGCTGCACGCCATTGCCCGAGTCATCGAAAATCTCATAAAATCCTCCACCGGGCTTGGCCTCGATGTAGAGCCGCTTGGGATTCTTGGAGAAGGAATGGTCCCACCAGGCGCCGATATCGCCGGTAGCCGCGTCATACGCCACATTGGGGGAGACGGGCAGGATGACTTCCAATTCAACCGAGTATCCGCCATAAGCCAGCAGCTTGACCTCGGCCTGCGCAGCGGGTCCCAAGGTGATTGTGATAATGGTGACCAACAGGATTGCTGACAAGGTTTTGAACGATTGCATGGATCCTCCCCGGCTTTGTCAGCGGAAGGGTACCATAACTGCCCGAGACTTGAAGGAAAGTAAGAGCGCCGATGCAACTGGTGCTGTTCCCGAATTGGGACGGAGTTTACTGTCTGGTAACAGGTACCCCCCCTCCTCTGTTTGTGCGCAAAATATAGAAAATAAAAGATCTATTTTGGGACTACCTGCTAGATCTTTGAGTTTACAGGAGTTACGCGCAAAATCTAGATATCATTGAAGTTATTGCAATGGTAATCCCATTTTGGGACGGGGGGCGATCCTTGGAAGGGCTTAGGATCGCGCCTGGATCAGGTTGTGAAAGATCGAAAGCACATTATCGCTGAGATAATGTTACCCTAACAAGATTATCCCAATAGGCAAGCGGAGTCAACACGGGCGGACTCTCATTGTGTCGTCCCGGTGCGGGTGCCCCGGCTCCTTGGGGCTTTATCGCAAGGGGCGGGTGCTTGCGTTAGGTTTGTGTCTCACGTTCGCCAGCGTAACGCTACGGTCGCCGACCCGCAGCCCTCCGCCGTCACCCGCCCCTTGCCAAAAAACAGCAAGGAGCGGGGCACCCGGCAGGCCGCTGGGCATAAAAAACTCTAGCTGCAGATTACGGATGCTGTTTATCCGCCAACAACTTTGGATAATTCTTTCTGATCCATCGCTCGACTTTGGCGCGTAAAGCCGCCGCGAGTTCGAACATTTCTTGCGCTTCTTTATCTGAGACGGCCCCGGCGACATCGTAGCTGCTGATGTTTCGTTTCTTGCGAAACCTGTCGAAAGTGTCGATCATCTTGCGTTCGGGAGCCAGCGTAAACTCCAGCGATTGGATGACCCGATGATGATGGCTCTCACGACTGGCGCGGTAGCCAACTGCTGCCAAGGCCGCAGTAGCTGCCTGGAGGGTGGCATTGTACGCGATGGCAAAGCGCCAATCGGCGGGCAAGTTCTTGGTCTGGCAGGCCGCGAGATCACGATCGGAGATGGCGAATAGATTGGCTATTTCATGGCTGCTGGCTGTGTGCTGAACCAGCCACTTATTTCGCAACCAGCTCTGCAAGTTCGTCTTCACTGCCTAATACAAATACCTTCTTGCCAGCCATTACGCTACGCAGAAAGTGATTTCCAGCGGCTAATTTTGCGCGGAATTCGGAAATGGGAAAGACGGTCGGGTTGATCTCGCGGCGAAGAGTCTTCTGGGCTGGGCCGAGCGCGGTGACTACATCGCCGAAAGATGTTTCTCCGACGACCATGAGGTCCACATCGCTGTCCGCGTGCTCGCGGTGACTGGCGACTGAGCCGTAAACGAAGGCAGCATCGATCTCAGGCTCCAAGGTGGCGAGCGCCGAGCGGATGGCGTCGTGGACACCGACGGTCTTCGTGATAAGCCGCTTGATTTCAGGGAAAATCGGGCTTTGTTTGTTCGCCCGATAGAGAACCTGATTGCCCTGGACACGGCGCACGATCAGCCCCATGTCTGTCAGTTGCTTGATTTCGCGCTGCAAGGCTCCGTGCCCAGCGCCCACCGCTCGGATGAGCTGGCGCAGGTAGAAGGATTCGTCCGTGTGGCCGAAGAGCAGGGCGAGCAGAGCGCTGCGAGTGCGGCCGAATAGGGCGTGGTCGGGCGCGGGAGTCATTGTACTCATTCTGGGTACGATTGTACCCTTATGGGGTACAAAATAGCAACACGGTTATCTAATCAGGCGCCGCAGGCGGACGCACCGTCATTACCAGAATGTCCGTATCATTAATCTGCACCGGGCCTGGCTCTCCGCACAAATACCATCGAAAACTGCTCCAGCGCCACTGTTCAGGCGAGGCCACCAACCCGCGCGTCACCGGATTGCGATGAATGTAACGAAGCTTTTCAATCCGCTTGCGCTCTGTCCAAACATTGAAATCATAAAACCGCGCCTGCCAGAATCGTTCAGGGTGCATTGCTGTGCCCGAGGTTAGGGTGCCCCAGGTCTCGCCGTTTTTGCGAGACCTGGGATCCCCCGCCACGACGCCTCCCCCAGAACACTGCAAACTGCGAACAAACCCAAGCTTCAATGCCTGTACCGCGGTCGACAACGTCCCCCGCTGCGGTTCGCTCACCAATAAATGAACGTGTTCCGGCATGACCACGTATCCCAACACCACCAGCCGATAACGTCGGCGAACCCGTTCCAGAATCTTCAGAAACAAATCACAGTAAAGCTCGTTCCTGAAGAGAGGTCGGCGTCGGTAACAACTGAACGTCAGAAAGTGTAAGTCCCTACCGCCGTAAAATCGGTGTAGGCCCTCGGTCATGAATAGAGAGTAGAAAAATCAGAGAAGGCCTGTCTGTGACAAGTGAACTTAGAGGCGGCCCTCCCAGGTCTCGCAAACCCAGCGAGACCTGGGGCACCCGGCATGACGACATACCCCAACACCACCAGCCGATAACGTCGGCGAACCCGTTCCAGAATCTTCAGAAACAAATCACAGTAAAGCTCGTTCCTGAAGAGAGGTCGGCGTCGGTAACAACTGAACGTCAGAAAGTGTAAGTCCCTACCGCCATAAAATCGGTGTAGGCCCTCGGTCATGAATAAAGAGTAGAAAAGTCAGAGAAGGCGTGTCCGTGACAAGTGACCTTCGAGGCGGCCCTTCCAGGTCTCGCAAAACCGGCGAGACCTGGGGCACCCGGCAAACCACTTGACTAAGGCGTAATAGAGTTCACGGTCGCAGTTCGGCGTCGGTTGGAACGAACCCAAGTAAGCAGAGATTCCTTGCTGAAAGATGCCGTCTTTGGAGCACCGGGCATCATACTTCTCCTGCAAGGTGACCCAGTCGAAATTGGCCAAGGGATCCAGCATGGTGCGCATTGTAGCAAACGTCACTTCAGTTAAGTCAGACGTATCAATTACGCGCATCCACACGCCAGCTTTCCGCATCTAAACCTTGACAACGATTCACTCAAGTCTTAGGATGGGGTCGTTCGTAATCATGAATCAATTGATTACACAGGACTTATCAAGTTTAGGAGGAGCCAATTATGGCCAAAATTATAGGAATTGACTTGGGAACCACCAACTCTTGCGTCGCCGTGATGGAAGGCGGGGAGCCGAAGGTGATCCCCAATGAAGAAGGTGGGCGGACGACCCCATCGGTCGTCGGGTTTACCAAGACCGGCGAGCGGTTGGTGGGGCAGGTGGCCAAGCGGCAGGCCATCACCAATCCGGAGAATACGGTTTATTCGATCAAGCGGTTTATGGGGCGCCGCTACGACGAGGTGACGGAAGAGATCAAGATGGTGCCCTACAAGGTGGTGCAGTCGGGCGACCACGTCGCGGTGCTGGCGCAGGGCAAAGAATACACGCCTCCGCAGATTTCCGCCATGATTCTGCAGAAGCTGAAGAAGGCGGCGGAAGACTATCTGGGCGAGAAAGTAAACGACGCTGTCATCACCGTGCCGGCGTACTTCAACGATGCTCAGCGGCAGGCCACGAAAGATGCGGGCAAGATTGCCGGGCTGGACGTAAAGCGCATTATTAACGAGCCGACGGCGGCGGCGCTGGCCTACGGTCTCGACAAGAAGAAAGATGAAACCATCGCGGTCTATGACTTCGGCGGCGGAACGTTTGATATTTCGATCCTCGAAGTCGGCGAAGGCGTAATCGAAGTGAAAGCCACCAACGGTGACACCCACCTGGGGGGCGACAACCTTGACCAGCGCATCGTCGATTGGCTGATCGACGAATTCAAGAAGGACGAGGGTCTCGATCTGCGCGGCAAAGGCAACGAGATGGCGCTGCAGCGTCTGCGCGACGCGGCGGAGCGGGCGAAGATTGAACTCTCGACCACCATGGAGCATGAGATCAATCTGCCCTTCATCACCGCCGATGCCAGCGGTCCGAAGCATCTGGTCAAGAAGTTGACCCGGGCCAAGCTCGAATCGATGGTCGAAGACATCATTCAGCGTTCGGTTGGTCCTTGCAAGCAGTGCATGAAAGATGCGGGCATCGACGCCAGCAAGATCAACGAAGTGGTGCTGGTCGGCGGCCAGACTCGTATGCCTCGCATACAGGCGCTGGTGAAAGATCTGTTCGGCAAAGAACCTCACAAGGGTGTGAACCCGGATGAAGTGGTTGCAGTAGGCGCGGCGATTCAGGGAGGCGTGCTCGGGGGCGAAGTCAAGGACTTGTTGTTGCTGGACGTGACTCCGCTCACGCTGGCGATTGAAACCCTGGGCGGTGTAGCCACGCCAATGATTCCGCGTAACACCACGATTCCGACGCGGAAGACGGAGACGTTTTCCACCGCAGCCGACAGCCAGACTTCGGTCGAGGTTCATGTGCTACAAGGCGAGCGCCCCATGGCGGCGCAGAATCGCACTCTGGGCAAGTTCCACTTGACCGGGCTACCCCCGGCTCCGCGTGGCGTGCCCCAGATTGAGGTGACCTTTGACATCGACGCTAACGGCATCCTCAACGTGACTGCGAAAGATACGGCCACGGGCAAGGATCAGAAGATCACCATCACATCGTCTTCCGGTCTGAGCAAGGATGAAGTCGAGCGCATGGCCAAGGAAGCCGACGCGCACTCGGCCGAAGATAAAGCCCAGCGCGAAGCCATCGACGCGAAGAACCAACTCGACTCCATGGTCTATGGCGTGGAGAAGATGCTGCGCGAGCAGGGCGACAAGATCTCCGGCTCGGAACGTGGTGACGTCGAGAACGCCATTGCCGACGCCAAGAAGGCGCTGGAAAGCGGCGACAAGGCAACTATGGAGAAAGCGCGCGAGAAACTGACCCAGGCTTCGCACAAGCTGGCTGAGCAGATGTACAAGTCAGCCCAGCCTCCGCAAGGGACGCCGGGAGCAGGATCTGAAGCTGGGCAGAGCGCAGGAGCAGGCGCTCCGCCCGATGGCCACGCCAAGAAGGACGAAGGCGTAATCGACGCCGAGTACGTAGACGTCGAAGACAAGAAATAAGCTGTCAGCTGTGAGCTCTCAGCTTTCAGCGAGGATCGTGTGGGGACGGGTCTTTGACCCGTCCGAATGAACTTCGGCTGCGTGGCCACGGATTGGCACCGATCATCACGGATTTAGCGATCAGGCAGCATCTGTGAAAATCAGTGAAATCCGTGGCTTGTTTTTTCGAACCAGGGGAGATTGAAATTGCAATTTGAAGTGAACGGACAAACATATTTTCTAAATTTCGCGGAGGACGAAGGCTGCTGGTACGTCTACGCGCAGACCGAGACCGGCGTGCAGCGCATTGCGGTCTACGTGGATGCGCCCAAGTTCGAACGCATCGGCGTACTCGAGGCGGGAAGACACAAGATCCAGAACTGAACCTGGTTTAGGATGCACGAATACCGATGCCTGCTGCGACCAAAGACTATTACGCTACCCTCGGGGTCAAGAAGACCGCCTCCGCGGAGGATATCCGCAAAGCCTTCCGCAAACTTGCACGCAAATACCATCCCGACGTCAATCCCGGCGACAAGGCATCGGAAGAGAAGTTCAAGTCCCTCTCCGAGGCCAATGACGTCCTGAGCGATCCGAAAAAGCGCAAGATTTACGACCAGCTCGGCTTTTACTCCGACAACATTGATCCGGCAACTGCTGACGCCTACGCCCGCGCGGGCGGAGGAACCGGCGGAGCCACGTCTGGTTTCCCGGGAGGGTTCCCTGGCGGACAGCCCCGCGGCGCGGGAGGTCAAGCAGACAACGTTGATTTCGGCGGCTTTGACTTTTCTGACCTGTTCGAAGGAGGCGGCGGACGCGGCCGCAAAGCCAGCGGCGGAGGCTTCAAGGATATCTTCTCCGGCATGTTCGGCGGACGCGGCGCTACCGTGCACGAAGGACCCGAAGCGGGGTCAGACCTGGAATACCAGGTCAATGTTCCCTTCTGGACGGCCATTCGCGGCGGCGTCATGCGGCTAAACATCACCCGGCGCGACGTGTGCGGAACCTGCCACGGCAAAGGCTACATCGAATCACCAGGCACGTGTCCGGAATGCGGCGGCACCGGCCAGGTCACTCAGACTGGCGGGCGCATGAAGTTCAATGTGACCTGTCCGCGCTGCCACGGCACCGGCAAAAACATTTCCACCTGCTCCACTTGCCACGGAGAAGGCACCGTGGAAAAGACCGAACCGCTCGAGGTTCGCATCAAGGCCGGCACGCGCGATGGCCAGCGCATTCGCATTGCCGGCAAAGGCAACGCCGGCTCCCATGGAGGACCGACCGGCGACCTTTACGTGATCATCCGCACCGCCGACCACCCTGTATTCCACCGCGAAGGCGACGATATTCAACTCACGGTTCCTGTGACCGCCACGGAGGCGGCGCTCGGCGCCAAAGTTGAAGTTCCGACCATCGATGGCCGCGCCATGCTCAAGATTCCGCCGGGTACCCAGTCCGGTCAGAAGCTTCGGCTGCGTGAGAAAGGCGTTCCGTCGGCCACCAAGGATGGCGCGCGCGGGGATGAGATCGTCGAGATCAAGGTCACTGTGCCCATGCCGCGGGACGAGCGCTCGAAGGAGATTCTGCGCGAGCTGGCAAAGCTGAATCCCGAAGATCCGCGCGCCGAGCTCTGGAAGAACGTCTAGGAAAAGGCATCAACCACAAAGGACACGAAGGTGCACAAAGGAGAACGCGGGCTTCCTTTGTGGACCTTCCTGTCCTTTGTGGTTAGTGCTTCTCCGCGTCGGTGCTGGTTACCTCCGCACCTGACTCTTCGACAAGAATTTTTTTTGAAATTTCGCGAATTTTCTTGCATCGTTGAAAATTTGCCGTAATCTCTACACTGCGAAGTAACTCCAGCGTAGCTTCCGGAATCTTAGTTCACCGGGAGGCCCAGAGCGGGTGCAGTGCGACGGCGTGGCTGAGAGTGATTCGCCCTAAGGGAGGAACACATAGAAATTGGCCACAGCTAGCGCCCCGCCCCAACCATTCCAACCTCCGAGTCTCGTCCCCAACCGGAAGAAATCCGTTCGCCTCACCCTATGGCCACTCGTCGCCGCCACCTTCTTTATGGTGTCGGGCGGCACCTACGGCACAGAGGACATCGTGCACGGCGCCGGCTACGGCAAGGCCATCCTCATCCTGTTGCTGACTCCGATTCTCTGGAGCCTGCCTACCGCCTTCATGATCGGCGAACTGTCGAGTGCCCTGCCCTACGAAGGCGGCTACTACGCCTGGGTGCGCCGCGCCATGGGCAACTTCTGGGGATTCCAGGAAGCGTGGCTCTCGCTGGTGGCCTCGATTTTTGACATGGCGATCTATCCGACTTTGTTTGTGCTCTATCTCACGCGCCTGTTTCCCTGGTTCGCGGTGGGATATCGCGGGTGGATGGTCGGACTGGCAGTAGTCATCGTCTGCGCGCTGCTGAATATCGCCGGTGTCCGCGTGGTTTCGACCACCTCCTTGTGGCTTCTCATCGTTCTGTCGGCGCCGTTCATCCTGATCGTGGTGATCGCACCTTTCAAAATCGGAGCGCTGGCTCACGCCGTAACCAAACCGACGGTTTCGTCCGTGGACATTCTTACCGGGCTGCTTATCTGCATGTGGAACTACATGGGCTGGGACAACGCCTCGACCATCGCCACCGAAGTTGAGCGTCCGCAGCGGACCTATCCCCGAGCCATGCTGGCGGCGGTCGTGATCGTGGCGCTGAGCTACATCGTCCCGGTAGCCGCTATGTGGATGACCGGACTTTCCTCGAGCGCCTGGGAGACCGGATTCTGGGCGGACATCGCCGGACTGCTGGGTGGCCCACTGTTGCGCGTCGGACTCGCCCTCGGCGGCATGATCAGCGGTTTCGGCATGTTCAACGCCCTGGTCATGAGCTATTCGCGCCTGCCGTTGGCCATGGCTCAGGACGGGATGTTGCCTCGCATCTTTGGCAAACTGCATCCTCGTTCGCGGGCGCCATGGGTGGCGATTGTGGTCTGCGCCATCGGTTGGGCGTTGTGCCTTGGTTTAGGTTTCGAGCGCCTCGTGACCATCGACATTCTCCTCTACGGCGCCAGCCTCTCGCTGGAGTTCATCGCACTCATCGTTTTGCGCGTCCGAGAGCCTGAACTGCATCGCCCCTTCCGCGTTCCCGGCGGAATGTTCGGAGCGGTTGCCGTCGGCATCGCACCCATGCTGTTGCTTGGATTCTCCGTAGTACGCAGCGAGACCGAGCAGGTCTTGGGCATGAGTTCCTTCGCCTTCGGAATGCTGCTCATCGCCGCGGGCGTGGTGGCTTACCTTCTGAATCACGCGCTCAAACCCGAGGGCTGGGCGCCGGCTCCACAAGAAAAACCGGAGGCGGTCGCCTAGCAAATCCCCGAAGTGAACGGACCCACGTAACAGGTCAGCCAACTCACTGCCAGCAATCCGATGGAAATGCCTTTCCACTTCATCGTGCCGCAATCGTCCTTGGGGTCCTTCGACTCCGCAGACTCCCCGCTTCGCGGAGAATCTGCTGCGCTCAGGATGACTTCTTTTTTGTCGATAAGAGTCTCGATTCTCAGTTCTAAGCCCTGACGTATCTCTTCAGGACGGGGTTTCATGGCTGTGTGGGCTGATGCCGGCGAACTCGAAGGCGGTGCGCCAGTTTCCGTGCAATGCGTCGGCGATTGCGGCCTCGGCCTGCTTGATACGTTCGTATTCTTTCGAATCGATCACCGACAGATCACCGACAGGGGATTTTCGTCGTCGGACGAGTCGTGGGTGGGTTTCTTTCGCTGCTTCGGAGCTGGATCAATCTTTGCTTTCGACCCACAGCTTGCGCTGTGGGCTGCATTCTTTCGCCGCTTTGCGGCTGGTTCTGCCTGGGCGCTTTCCTGAGATGCATTCTGTTTCCGCTTCGCCGCTGGTTCTGCCGTGGCGCCTTTTGCGCTTTCCATCGATACAGTTTGCTGCGCGGCTTCCGGCGGGGCGAGGGGTTCGCGTTCGGCAGCGGCGTTTGTGTTGGCTTCGCGGACAGAAGTGTCCGCGCTACACGGATCGGCGGGATGTTCGATCTGGTATTGGCGGGCGTAGTCGGGGACCTCGCGCACCATTGGCGGTTCGGTTGGCTTGTAGAGGCTGTCGTCGAAGCGGACGTTTTTGGCGTTGCGGGCGGCGATGCGCAGGGCTTGAATGATGAGCTTGGCACGGGCGGGGTCGAGCGTGCCCTTCATCAGGCCGTCGACCACGTGCATGAGCGAAAGCTGGATGCTCTCGCAGTCTTCGAGCAGGGCCATGGAATGGAGGCGCATATCAACGCGCTGTTGCACGCCTTTGATGATACGGGTGTGGAAATAACAGAAGAACTCGCCGCGCAGGGCGGGCGAGCCGCAACGCTGTCCGGCAGCTTTGATATGGGTGCAGACGTTGGGACGTTTGGGTAACGATGGGGCCATGAATTACTCCTGAAAAAAAATCGCGTTTTCGCGTAAATCTATGAATTGATTGGGTCGGGTTGAAGGGGTACCCGCCAGATCTATGAAAATAAATGGGTTGCAGGCAAAATATTGAAAACAGGGAAGTTGCGGGGCGGGGCGGAGACGGAAACAGGGATTGCCGGGAAGGGACGGAAGCATGTTGATCTTCTTGTTTGGGATATATATGTAGCATTATATATATCTTAAAGTGAAGTCAAGGAAATAATAAGGAAAGTTGGAGCGGAGCTCCAAAATGGGAATGCGCGGGTTGAGACTCGACAGGAGAAGTGTCTTTCGGTTAGGCCCAGTTAATGAGGTCGCGGTAGGGACGACCATTGCTGATCGCCCCCCGCACAGATCCGCACGAGCGCTCATTAGCGCATGCGGCTCTTATCGCGGATTAGTAACGGCCAAGCATATCGCTTGTCCGCACACTCACCACCTGCGTGACACGCGCAGCCCCGCTCAGTGTCGGGAACGTGTCAGATGGAAAGTGTTCTCCTTGATCAGCAGCCTTCCCTCCTCACTCTCCGCCGACGTGCTTTCCGTCTTTGTTCGAATGATTCATCAGTACTATGCCGCTGTCCGACTCCTCGCCGACGTACATGCGGGCCGTGTGGCCTAAGCCTTCTCCCGCCGTCCTGCGACTCACTTTTGCCGCAGGCGTCTGCGAGGTCTCCCGGTTCTCGTGCATGAAGTTTCTAGGCGTGTCTGGGGTCTTCGACTACGCCGGACTGAGCAGGGACTCGCGCTATCGCTCCCGCTCATGTTGCCTTCCGCGCATTACAAAGACGTCGGCGTCCGGATTGCATCTTTTCGAAGCTCGATCGCCCACCCCGCCTATCCCCTGTCTACGCTTCGCTGGGTCCCTCGCGGTAGCAGCGCAAGACTCGGCGCCAGGTGGTTCGCTACTCCTTTCCTGTAAGACTCTTTCATTCTCTACTTCATGCCGGTTTAGCCCGGCGCACTGTAATGGCGATTTTTCGTCAACTAACGAAGTACCCGAGGTGATCGGTAAGATTCCGTTCTGGGCTAGCGGTCACCAAATGGTCACGTTTCGCGTCGAGAGATAGGTTGGCGGGATGGGCGAGACAACCGGCCATCATCTCTCAGCATCGAAGGCACCGAAAGACTTCCTCCGGTAGGAGCCTCCCGATGTTTAAACCCTTCACAATCCTTTGCCTCGGCGCAACATTGAGCGCTGCGTCCGCTTCCGCACAACTTTCACCGTCGACCGGTTCACAATCCGATCTATCCAGCAGAGGCCCAGTGGCTTATGTTTATGTGGCCAGCTATCCCGGAAACGAAGAACCGAACGTTATCGCCGGATATTCTGCAAGCTCGAACGGCGCGCTGACCCCGATCCCGGGCTCACCCTTCCAGCGGAACATCCGCCCCATGGCGGTGAACGGACAATACCTGATGGGTGCGAACGCCATGAACAACCATCCGAAAATTTACACTTTGCAGATTGGATCGGACGGGGCATTGACCTATGTAACGTCAACTCCTTGCGTTCAGAAGGATAACCAGTGCCTGGCCGCCTTTAATTTGTTCTTTGACCATACCGGCAGCGATCTTTACGTGA
Source organism: uncultured Acidobacteriota bacterium (assembly GCA_963696635.1). Lineage (GTDB taxonomy): Bacteria > Acidobacteriota > Terriglobia > Terriglobales > Acidobacteriaceae > JABDBE01. Next base: position 1,242,741 of record CAVOKX010000006.1, on the reverse strand, counting down.
TGGAACTCAACGACTCCGATCAAAGCAACACGGCGTCTTTCTCTGTCGATAAATCTTCCGGAGCGCTCAACTATTTGGGAGACACTATCACCAGCACGTTTCCAGGCGACTACACGGGCACATTTTTCATTGGCGATAACGACTATGCGTATTCGGCCAATGAGGATGGTTGCATGTACTACAACATTTGGGGATTTCAGCGCGAGAGCAGCGGACTTCTCAACCTGATCAACACTAAATTCAATCTGCCGACGCCTCCCCCGGGAGTAAGCATCTATTATCCGGACCTCACGGTAGCCGATCCCAACAACAATCTTGCGTTTCTCGAGCAGCCCACTAACGCGCCCGAATGTGCCGCTGGGCCTTTGCAGATCGCCGTTTACACTGCCCACGCGAAGGGCAACATCTATACGAACAGCACCTATTAAGGATATGCCCGCGACCTTGATAAAAAGCCCTTATGACATGAAGATGTCGCCTTCGGGCCAACTGCTCGCTGTGGCTGGTCAAGAAGGTCTACAGATCTTCCACTTCAACGGTTCAAATCCCGTCACACATTACACGAACCTGATTACAAAGGATCCAATCAGTCAAATGTTCTGGGATAACAACAACCACCTCTATGCCATCAGCAACACGGCCGGTGAGTTACTCGTCTTCACGATCACTCCTACCACGCACCAGAAGGCGCAAGGATCGCCCTACGCGATCAGCGGCCCACAATACATCGCTGTCCAGCCGTTGACGCATTGAGGCAGTGGCCGATAGCTTTGGAAAAATCGTTAAGCCGCTAAGAGCCAGTCAACTGACGCAAACAAGCGATTACTCTCGTTGAGAATTACCGTCGAAATGGTGACATTGCTCCAGCAATCCGTGGCGGCTGCGGAGCTTTGCTCCGCTGGACGGGTCGGAGACCCCTCCCCACGCAATCGTCCCGGCGAGGCAGGAAACGACGGTCAGCGGGAGGCGCATTGCAGCGGCGGAATGCGTAGATCCTTCGTTGGGAGTCCTTGGCGTTGCCAAGGACTCCGCTGCCTCAGGATGACAGGTGGCTGGGGGCTCTATCGCGACATTGTTTGATGTAAATTAGAGGGCGATGAGCAAGCGGAAATCCAAGGGCGCATACATGATTTCGGCGGTGGCCGAGATGTATGGCATTCATCCGCAGACGCTGCGGCTTTACGAGCGGGAAGGGTTGCTGAAGCCGTCGCGGACTGAGGGGAACGCGCGGATTTGAGTTGGGGGAAGCTCACGCCGATGTGGGGCTGCCGGAGCCCGCCGTTTCGCACCCGAACACGAAAGAGCGGGGCACCCAAGCCTGAGTTATCGGGGCTCGGGTCGTTAAGGTGGGCCACCTGCCCTGAATCGAGCGATTCGAGCAGACACTCCTTCGCAATCAAGGTTTGATCTCGAATACCGTGCCCGCGACGTAAGTGCCGCCGTTCTGGGTTGTGCCGTAGAGATTGCCGGCGCTGTCGAAGACTGGGATACAAGTGGGATTTTCGCCGTCCTTACCGTTCTTGGTGAAACTATGCAGCACCTTTTCCCGCCAACCGCCGCCGGCCTTCGGCGTCAACTCGAAGACCACGCCGCATCCGAGGAAGCAGGTGTCGCTACCACCGCCAAGGGTCGTACCGTAAAGATTGCCCGCCTTATCGAAGATCACGCCAGCTTCAGGATACGCCCCATCCGCGCTAATATTGAAGTAGTGCAGCACCTTCGCTGTCCAGCCTCGGCCCTTGTTTGGCACTAGCTCGAACACTGTGGACCCATTAGGAATGCCGCCCGCGGCGGTGCCATAGAGGTTTCCCGCGCCATCAAAGATTAAATTGCCCATCGGATCGCTGCCGTGGTTGCCATCAAAGCTGTGGATGATTTGTTCGGTCCACCTTCCTGATTCCGGAATTAACTCGAAGGCCGTACCAAAGGTGTAGGCGCCGCCAGAGGTTGTTGTGCCATAGAGATTGCCGGCAGAATCAAGAAGCACGGTTCCCTCGGGATAATTCCCGTCCCCGCCGCTGGCGCTGAAGTTATACAGGACTGTTTCCGTCCAGCCCCCGCCGGTTTGGGGCGTCAACTCGAAGACGACACCGCACCCTGTGCCATTCCCGTCGTTGCAGGAGCTGGTGCCGCCATAGTAGGTTGTGCCGTAAAGGTTGCCAGCAGTATCGAAGACCAGGCCAACGAGAGGCTCTGCGCCATCACTGTCACAGCCGAAGTTATGCAGAATCTTCTCCGTCCAGTTTCCGTCCGCATGGGGCACCAACTCGAATGCTATTCCCCAGCCGCACGGGCCGCCGCCGCTAGCCGTACCGTAGAGATTGCCGGCGGCGTCGAAAATCAGGCTACCCCAGGGATCGGTTCCATCACCGTTTTTTTGGCCTCTAAAACTATGCAGCACTTTCTCCGTCCAGCCTCCACCGGCTTTAGGAGCCAACTCGAAGACCGTACCATAATCGAAGGCGCCGCCCAGCGTCGTTGTACCGTAGAGATTGCCGGCAGCGTCGCGGATCACGCCGGCATTGGGGTTCGAGCCTTTAGTGGATTTGTACTTGAAGTTGTACAGCACCTGTTCCGTAGGAGTCGCTTCGGCGACGGTCGACACCAAGGCAATCATTATGATCACCAATGATGCGACGAGTCGGGTAGAAAAATTCTTGTCTCCCATAAGCCAATTCCCTTTAACCTCACAAATGTATTCAGAGTCGAAATCGCAATCCAAGCCAGACGGCTCTCCCTGTCGGAAGGCAGGCGACAGTCTACACCGTCTGGGCTGGTCGCAATACTGCGAAACAGTTTTCACTTGGAGCCCGCAAATATGTGCACATGAGTGGCGTTTTGGTTTTGATGTAAATTAGAGGGCAATGACCAAGCGGAAATCCAAGGGCGCGTACATGATTTCGGCGGTGGCGGAGATGTATGGGATTCATCCGCAGACACTGCGGCTTTATGAGCGGGAAGGGTTGCTGAAGCCGTCGCGCACCGAGGGGAACACGCGGCTGTACACCGATGAGGATTTGCAGCGGCTGGAGTTTATTCTTTCGCTGGCGCGCGACCTGGGGGTGAACATCAGCGGGATGGCGATTATTTTGCAGATGCGCGAGCGCATGGAAGAAATGCAGCGTCAGATTCAGGATTTTGTGAAGTATATCCAGGAGGAAGTGCTGGCGCGGGCCAGCGCGGCCGCGGATCCTGCGCGGGGCGCGATTGTGCCGGTGCGGCGGGCGATTGTGGCGTCACCCCAGCCGCCGGCGCGTAAGAAATGAACTAACCAGGATTTGGTGGAGCAAAGGAAACCGGGGTCAACTCTGCCGTGAGCGGGGGAGCCGCTGGGTCAAAAACCAGCGGCTCTCTGTCAGTGCTTTCCTCGCGCTACAAGGTTAGAACCGTGGAGCAGGACAAACCGCATCGGGGTCACGCGATTTGATCGCCCGTGACATGGAATTAGCCTTGGCCGGTCACATGCATCCTCGGATCAGTCCGAGGAAGGAGAACTACGCCGCAACGTGTCTGCGTCTGTCTCCCATGCCCGCCCCCACCCTCAGCACGGGATCGGTTCCGTACTGGTACACGGGCGAACCGGCGGTCGGATTGGTACAGACCGAGGCCCCGGTGACGAAACTGTAGGTGTTGTCCGCTCCGTGGATCGTGCCCAGGCAGAACGTCCAAGCCCCGTCGGACGAAGGAGTCGACCAATACGGTTGCTGCTGCTGCGGGCTGGCAAACTTCAGCTGCAGACTGTCAATCACAGTGCGCGGCAAACCATTCACTAACAGTGGAGACTGCGGTCCAGGGCTCGTGGGTTGCGTATCGGATCCCTGGCCAAAAACCGTATTCAACACCAGCGTGTACGCTGCCGACGGCGGGGTGTCCGCTTGGAATATGCGAACCAGGATGTTGTACCCCTGGTTGGCATAGGTTTGCAATCCGCTTCCGGCTGCCTGGGCAAAAGCCCAATCGCTCTGCGGCAGCGCTGACATGATCTGGTAGAAGCTGTCCTGCAACGGCGGAAGGTGAGCGCCCCCTGACAGCCAAACGGCGGAGCGAAGCAGTGGATTGGAATTGGAATTGTCGGTGTTAAAGTTTCCTTTATTCGTGGCAGCGAGGGAAAAACCCAGGTTGAGAAGATAATTCATCGTAGTCTCCGTTGTTAGCAGAAGTTGTTTTGGGCCCCCAATAGGTGCGGGGTTGAGTTTTATCCTCAAGCGTTGAAAAGTCAAGGAAAATCCCGGTCGGGTTTACGGGGAAGGCTTGGTGGCGGCGGCGTTCAGGATTTGCAGATGGTAGCGGGGATCGGCGCGAAGGGAGACGAATTCCGGTTCGTTCTGAATGTCGTTCAGGTCCTCGCCAGCCCGCACCGCGCCGAGCAGTGAATTCAAAGCCTTATCTCTTTGACCGCACAGCTCATAAACTACGGCGGAATAATAGAGAACCGACGTGTCTTTGGTGTGCGCATCCTCCACCGGTTGCATAGCCCGCAGAGCGGCAATCTTGTCGCCGGACTTAGCCAAATACATCGCCAGTTCTGCCATCCGATCAGCCTGCCCGTGGTTTTTGACGATTTCGTCCCGCACCAACTGAATGGCCTGCTGGTAGGCAGCTTTGGCTTTATCCTTTTTCCCACTGGACCAGCGGTAGGCATCGGCGAGATTGCCCCAGCTCTCGGAACTGTTTGCGTTGAGAGACACGGTCTTCTCGAACGCCGGTACCGATTCGTCATACTTTCCCTGGTAGAACAAGATGGTACCCAGATTGGAATATACGTCGGGGTTGGGTTTCACTTCGATGGCATGCTGGAGCGCCGCAGTGGCGTCATCGTCGCGTCCCAGCATGTGGTAAACGGCGCCCAGGTTGCGTAGGACTTCCACGCTATCGGGCTCGAGGCGTAGTGTTTGCTCCCAGGCCGTAGCCGCGAGTTTGTAATCACCGCCGGCGTACGCGTTCATCCCCGACTCCAACTGAAGCTGCCAATCGCTGGGATTCAATTGGCTTCCCAGACTCAACTCTTTCCTTCCCTCTTCTAGCTTGCCATTTCGGTCATACACACGAGCCAGCCAGCGGTGGGGCATTGCGCTTTTCGGGTCTAGATCGGATGCGGTGTGCAGTTCCTTCTCGGCCCCAGCTGAGTCACCCGACTCCATCTTTACTAAACCGAGAGAAATGTGGCCAGCGGCAAGATAGTTGTCGAGGGCAACCGCCTTGTTGGCATTCTCGGAGGCCAGCTTCATCCACTGCGAATCCGGGTTCGCCCGATTCTTCAGGTAGTACGCCTGGCCCAAAGCGGCATAGCTTGCCGCAGACTGAGGATCAAGCTGCACCGCCCGTTCCGCGAGCTTGATGGCGTTGTCGACATTGCCTTCGCGATCCCAATGGTCCAAGTCCTGCCGGGCGCGGCGATAGAGTGAGTAGGCATTGTCCTCTACGGGCGCCTCTTGCGTCCCGGCGTTTTGAGGCGGTGTCGGCTTTCGGTGCCAGCGCCAGCCTGCAATGCCAGCCAAGAGCAACAGCAGCGCTAAGCCGGCAGCCGACCAAATGTGCAGCTTGGAGAAGCGCCGGGAAAACGAACCCGGTGCCCGAGCCATATCCATCGTCGCGTCGCTGGGATGCCAGGTGAGCGGCCCGTCCACTAATCCGGCAGCTCCGCGGCGCAACTCGCTGGCCACTTCGGCCATGGTCTGAATGCGTTTTTCGGTCTTTTTCTCCAGCATTCGCGCTATCAACGATGCCAGCGGTTTGGGAACATCCGGCCGCAACTGGGTCAGATCCCGCGGAGGGCTGAAATGCAGGTTGTGCAGCAGGGCGATGGAATTCGGGCCGGTGAAGGGCAGATGGCCGCTGAACATCTCGAACATCACGATGCCGAAGGAGAAAATATCGGTGCGTGCGTCCACCCGCTCCCCGCGTGCCTGCTCGGGAGACATATAAGCCACGGTTCCGGTAAGCGCGCCGGGTTGGGTCAAGGTGAACTGGTGGGTCAAGCCGGTATCACTCTCGCCGTCTGCGGTGGCCATGGCGGGATCGAACTTGGCCAAGCCGAAATCGAGCACCTTGACCAGGCCATCCTCGGTCACCATGATGTTTCCGGGCTTGAGGTCGCGATGAATAATGCCGGCGGCATGCGCCTTGGTCAGCGCGTCCGCAATCTGAACGCAATATCGGATGGCTTCGCTCAGTGCGAGCTTGCGCTTCTTGACCGCCGACGCCAGGGTCACCCCGCGGACGTATTCCATCACGATGAAGTCGGTGTTGCCCTCGGAATTGACTTCGTAAATAGTGATAATGTTGGGATGATTCAGAGCCGAAGCTGCCATGGCCTCGCGCTGGAAGCGCGCTCGGGCGGTCTGAGTCAAGGGGCGATCGGTGGGCAAAACTTTGATGGCAACGTCGCGATCCAGCCGGGTGTCATGAGCAAGATAAACCACGCCCATACCACCTGCCCCCAGATCCGCGAGAACGTCGTAATGCGAGAGCCTTCGGCCAATCACGGCTTGTGCCTCGATGATACGCCACCCGCGATTTTACACTCAAGCGAGGCCAACCGCTGCAGTGTCTCAACTTCAGCAAAATTCGAGATATGCAACAGGGGTTCGATCTGCGCGCCCTCTGCGGCTATTTCTCAGCGGTCGCTGTGATCCAAAGTGCGAATGACACTCGGCGGCGCAAAATCTTAAAACGCAGAGAGCGCGGAGAACGGCCGCAGAGGGCGCGGAGAAGAGCCAGGGGACGAGGAGGCAACGAGGAGCAAGTTCCCGCTTTGGTCGGAATTGGTGGGCAATGCATGTTAATGTCGAGTTCGGAATTCTTTATGAAACCCGGGCCCCGGAGATCGACTGTCTGGGCGATAGTACGACAGATGTGTCCCAGATGTCGCGCCGCCAGAATCTTCCGCAAGTCGATTTTCACCGGATTTCCCCGCATGCTGGAACGCTGCCCGAATTGCGATCTGAAGTTTGAACGCGAACAAGGCTACTTTCTGGGAGCCATGTACATCAGCTACGGCCTGGCTCTGATCACGATCGTCGTGCTGGCACTTCTGGTATGGGCATCCACTTCATGGTCGTTGCAGAAAATAATTCTGTTGGCAATTTTGTTGTTCCTGCCGCTGGCGCCCAGCCTTACACTTTTCTCTCGGGTGCTTTGGATTTATTTGGACCGGGCGATTGACCCGGAATAAGGTTGGCCCAACCGCTTCGCGCACGATGCCTGCGCTCAGGATTATAGAGATAAGCCAGGATGTCTTTTAGGGCTCGTAGACGGAGCTGCCCAACCCGGCTTTGCGGGCGGATTCCTGCATGTCTTCGAGCTGTTTCTTCTGCTCGTCCAGTTGCTTTTGCATTCGTTGCACTTCATCCTGCTTCTTAACCTGCTGTTCGTTGTACTGCACGCAGTTGGCGACGCAATTCCCCGGAGCAAAATGGATGGAAGAATTCAGTTGGTCAATCTGGCTCTGCAAGGATGTAACTGAACTTTTTTGCGCTTCGATCTTCGCCTTCCACTGGTCGGCTGCGTGGGTGTCGTTGGACGCGGGCGACCCGGGAGCGGGGTCGTGCTGGTCGGTAGTCACAGACGTAGTTGAGGACGGTTCCTCGGCGGCAGGAAGGTCCTCATTGGTCAGCACCTTGGGCGTGACGTGCGCGTCCTTAGCCTGCTTCGCGTCCTTTGCCTGCTTCTGACGCTGCGCGCGGGCCACATCTCCCAGCGATTGTCCATAGCTACTGGCAACGACGAACAGGACTACCCCGACAACGGCGACGACTTTGTGCGCTTGACGCATGAAAGACTCCCTAATCCCAAGCTCTCGATAGGAACCGATCGATCTCCATGCTATCGCCCGAGGCCTTCCCATTACGACGTTACTGTCGTGCCGGGACTTATGGCATCGCAGGCTGACAGGAAACATCGCGCGAAAATCCCGCACCCAATCCTACTGCTCCAAGTGGTACTATCCTTCCGAACCCATGAAAAACATCTTCCCTGCCCTGACACTTTTTCTGGTATGCGCGCTTATCTCCACGGCTCAGTCCCAGACCGAGTCGCCGCACGCCATCGTGCTGCACGCGGCGCGGCTGCTCGACATCGAAAACGGACGCATGGTGAAGCCCGGTGAAGTGCTGGTACAAGGCGAACGCATCGTCGAAGTGGGCGCAAGGGTGGCCCACCCCGCAGGCGCGGAAACCGTCGATCTGGGTAACAGCACCTTGCTCCCAGGGTTGATTGATGCCCACGTGCACTTGTTTCTGCACCCCGGCGCCGAAGACTTGCAGACGGTGGAAGAATCGGTGCCGCAACGGACGATTCTCGCCGCTTTGGCCGCCAAAGCCGATCTGATGGCGGGCTTCACGGCGGAGCGCGACATGGGCACCGAAGGCGCGGGTTCGGCGGACACGGCGGTGCGCAACGCAATCGATCAGGGCCTGGTGCCCGGACCACGGCTGCGCATCAGCGGGAACGCCATCGACATTCTCGGCGGACATGAGGACGCCAATCATTTCAACCCCGCGCAACACGTGCTGTCGAACGCCACTTATGCGAACAACCCCGCCGAACTCGTGACCGCGATTCGCGAGCAATTCAAAGAGGGCGCCGACTTCATCAAGATTTATGAGACCGGGCCGGACACGGTTCGCGACGGCCGCTTCTCGACGATTTATCAGTACACGGAAACGGAACTCAGCACGGCGGTGCAGGAAGCCGCGCGCAGCGGCAAGCGGGTTGCGGTTCATGCCACGGGCGAGCCCGGCACGCTTTATGCGGCGCAGGCCGGCGTTGCTTCCATCGATCATGCCAATCAACTCAGCGACGAAACCATGCAGCTCATGCGCGACAAACAAATCTTCGCCGTGCCCACTTTTACCATCTTCGAATACTTCTCCGAACATGCCCCGTCGCCCGAGCAGGGAGCGCGTGATCGCCAGATGCTCGACTTGCATGCAACTGAATTTCGCAAGCAGCTTGCAGCCGGCGTGCCTATGGCGGTCGGATCGGACGTCGGACCGTTCCCCCACGGCACGCAAGCGCGCGAACTGGAACTGATGGTGAAGTACGGCATGACTCCGCTAGCCGCGCTGCAAGCCGACTTGCTGAACGGAGCCAAATTGCTCGGCTGGCAAGGACAGATCAGCGAGTTGAAGCCTGGGTACTTCGCAGATGTCATCGCCGTCCCCGGAGATCCGTTGCAGGACATTACCGTGCTGCAAAAGGTGAGCTTCGTGATGAAGGGTGGAATGGTGTACCGGAAATGACCAGGCGTCCTTCAGCCTAAAGCGGTTCCCACATTGGGACGGAGTTTACTGTTTAGTACACCGGGTACCCCCTCCCCCTTTTATTTTGCAAAATATGGAAAAGACGAGGTTTATTTTACGACTATGTGCTAGATCTTTGAGTTTAAAGGAGTTACACGCAAAATCTAGACAGCATGGGAGTTACGGTTGTAGGCAGTCTGTTCTCGCGGTCCCCTTGGAGCTGGGCTGGAGACTCAATCACGGCAAGTCAGCCCCAAACCAAGACTGCCGTCGGCGACTCGGCCTTGAAGCGCAAACCGCACGACCGGGCAGGCAAGTTGTCAAAGATCCAATATTATCTTGTAGATAATATATAGTAATTTAGATTATCAGTGTAAAAGCGCCCCGTCAACAGGAAAGCGCGATTGGGCGCTGGCTCGCGAGTTTCGCGCCCAGCCCCGCAAAAAAAACGCGAGGATGGGGTAACCTCTTTCGGGGCCGAGCGGAGATGCGTGGGCCAGCCCCTGAGTTTTTGGGTCTTGCCCCACAAAACCGAGTCATTGAGTGTAATGGCCTGATTTCGTCAGTTACAACTGCACTGGCGATTTGCCCGTATCTTTTGCTGCGTGGCCCGACAAACCGACTCGTGAGGCTGCTGTTAAGAGCAAAATGAGTGACGGGAAAGGTAGGCTGTCGCACGTAGTCGCGAATAACGTTTCATGAATCCTCGCTCGCCCGAGCTATTTCTTTACTCGCCAGGTGGTGATTGCCTCGCTACCCTGTGCGAGCCGCCCGAGGGTCACGGGTTCGAGCGTAATCACGTCGGGCCCGTCTGTTGCACCGGTGATGATGGGTTTATCGGGTACGGTCTCGTAGGCGTATCCCGTCAACGTAGCTAGAATTAAATTTCCCGTCGCAGGGCGATTAACGACAACCCGCGCCCAACCGTAGTGGGCCTGCCCATTGATCAGGAACCGCAAACCCAGATAGCGATTTCTGGTATACAGCCATTGGCCCTCGGTGCCGCTATCGCACCCTCCCGTGTGGGAGATGCAGGGAGCGACCGGGCCGGCTGGGAAGTAGTCCACCCAGACGCGCGCCATGACTCCATTCGTGCGCTTCTGAAAGTGCGACTTGTTGGAACGCACAGAAAACCCAGCGTGTAAGGCTGAGGCGAACCTTTGGCTGGCACTCATGGCTCCCTGGCCCCAGAATTCATTGCGGGTGTTCCCCCCGCCGGTGCCGAGATATACGTGGTCACTGGAGAACATCAGCGATCCAGACTTATAGAAGACATTGGAAAAAACGAAGTCCACGACGCCGTCGTGATTCAGATCCAGCGGAACGGGCCCCCCATTGACGGAGATCTTTACATCGGCGGGCGTGTACACGATTTTTGCTTCCGCGGATTTCGCAATCGCGAGCAAGCTCACGCCGGCAGCCAGGGCTGCGGTCGCATATGCCGACATCGACTTCTCCAGTTCGGGGCTGAGTTCAGCTCTTCGCCGGCTCTTGCTTGCATATTCAGTCTGTGAGTTTCGCAGAGTCATCTTCTGGCGTCCTCTCAATGATCAAGAGTTATTTCATACACCGTGCCGCAGTCCCCGCCCCCACATCCTCCTCCTCCTTCACCCCCGGAGAGGGTCGTCCCGTAAAGATGACCGTGAGAGTCAGAAACCACGCCAGCAAATGGTAGGTACCCGTCATATTTTTTGTTATTGCCAAAAAAAGAATAGAGGACGCTTTCCCGCCAACCGTGGTCTGAGTCACGCAAGACGAAGACAGTGCCAACATGTTTAGACCCTCCCCCTTCGGTTACCCCGAACAGTTCACCATGTGGACCCATCTCAAGCTTTCCAACCGGTTGCTCCCCGTCTGGATATCCGTAGAAGCGATAAAGAACCTGTTGAGTCCAGGCTTTCTGCGACGGGTTGAGTTCGAAGAACGCGCCTAATCCGTCGCCACCTGCCAGACTCGTGGCGAATACGTGGCCGTCCCGCAAAAAGAACCCTGCCGACGGGTTCACGGCATTGCCGCCTCCCCGGACGAAGTTGTAAACCACACTTTCCGTCCATTTCCCGTCAGTGCCCGGAGTGAGCTTGTACACAACGCCACAGCCATGTGAGTTTTTGGAATATGTACAAATTCCAGTGCCGCCGATCTGGGTCGCGCCCCATAGATTTCCCGACGAATCAATGGCCACAGCGGAGGACGGAATTGCGCCGTCGGGTCCCTTAAAGGCATGGAGAGTCACCTCTTTCCAAAGTCCGTTGGACTGAGGTATCAATTCAAAAACGAGGCCGCCATGGAAATCGCCTCCCGCCGCCTGGGCGCCGAATAGGTTGCCATGAGCATCGAACACCAGGTCGTTATTGGGCAGGAAATAGGTAGCACCTTGGAAGGTATGGAGCACAGTTTCCCTCCACTGGCCATGCGAGTCCGGAGACAACTTGAAGACACTTGAAAAGCCGTTTACGTAACCGGACGCAGTCCCGTAGAGGTTCCCCGCGTTATCAAAAACTACACCCGCCACGGGAGAGAAACCATCGTTGGTGCCCTTAAAGCTGTAAAGTATCTCTTCCTTCCAGCCACTGGCGGTGTGCTTTAATCTGAAGACTGTCCCTGCGCTGTGGGCACCGCCCTGGGTAGTGGTCCCATAGAGGTTTCCCTCCGGGTCGAGTGTGAGGTCGGACGTGGGCCAAAACCCATCCGTTCCACCCTGGAACGAGTAGATGACTTTCTCGCTGGCCATCGGTGAAGCGTGACCTGGTGCTGCCGGAGAAAAGGCGGGGGAAAGTATCGCCAAGGCACTAATTCCTGCGACGAGGAGAGAAAGCGGCCGCATGGCAAACCTCGGTTGGTGGATTCCGAAAACAGGTTCGACGGATTGGGGAGTCCCTACTCCTCGGGGAAACGGAGGGATTATCCGTCGAAAACCCAGGTGGTGTCAATGGCATTTCGATGAATACTGCGCTCTAAAGGCGAAGCAATACCAACGGGCTCCCGCCTACCGCAGCGCGGCAATCTTCATCCGAACCGGCGTAATATCTCTATTACGCTCAAAACCCCCTCAGCGAGCGAAATGGCCTGGTCGTAAATTGACTTGCTTACCATCGTCCGCACGTATAAGTTCATCACGGAAAGCCGTTGCTGAGCGGGGTTAGAATGGCTGCCACTGCTGGGGATGGGGCTGCCGTCTCCCGCTACACAATTCGGTTGATCAAGCGGGGGTTAATGTGGCCAATAGATTCTACATACTGACATTTTTGGGCGTGCTTGGGTTGGCAGCTCTTGCACCGGCACAAACTTTCACCACGCTTTACAGCTTTTGCTCGGAGGCTAGCTGCGCTGACGGCTCTACGCCATACGCGGGGTTGCTGCAAGCCACGGATGGGAATTTCTTTGGGACGACCTACACGGGAGGAAGTAATGACGGAGGCACCGTATTCAGAATCGACAAGAAGGGCAGGTTCAAAACGATGTACAGCTTCTGCTCGCAAACTGGCTGCGCTGACGGAAGCAATCCGTATGCGGGGTTGTTGCAAGCTCCCAGCCGCAATTTCTATGGAACCACGGCGTCCGGCGGGGCGGCTAGCGCTGGCTCAGTTTTCAAACTGACGCCGTCGGGAACGCTGAGCGTGCTGCACAGCTTCGACGGCAGCGACGGATTCTCTCCTTACGCCGGGCTGGTTCGAGCTCCGGACGGGAATTTCTACGGCACAACCGGAGGAAGTGGGAGCGGCCCCAGCATTAGCGGAACGGTCTTCAAGGTCACCCCGGCAGGCAAGCTCAGCACACTTCACCAGTTCTGCTCCAAGACAAACTGCACTGACGGAGCCAACCCTTGGGGCATGCTGGTAGATGCCAAGGACGGGAACTTCTACGGGACCACGACTGCGGGCGGTACACACGTCTGCAAGACACGAGGCCAAGAGAAGATCGGATGTGGCACGGTCTTTAGAATCACACCCAATGGAAAGCTGACGACGCTTTACAACTTTTGCTCCCGGGGAGGCAACAACTGCACCGACGGCGTCACGCCTTTTGCCGGGCTGGTCGAGGCCAGGGACGGGAGCTTCTATGGGACCACGTCCGGAGGCGGAGCCAGCGCAGACGGCACGGTATTCAGGATCACCGCCAAAGGCAAACTGACCACGGTGCACAGCTTCCAGGGCGCCGACGGCGCGACCCCTTATGCCGGGTTGCTTCAAGCCAGTGACGGGTACTTCTATGGGACCACGACCTTTGGAGGGGCAAACAATGGCGGCGTGATCTTCAAACTCGCCACCACCGGAGAGCTGACCACACTTTACGATTTTTGCTCGCAAACGAACTGCACGGACGGCTCCTTCCCTCATGCGGCGTTGGCGCAAGCCGCCGCCGGCCGTTTCTACGGAACGACCAGTGCAGGAGGTGACGCCGACAGCGGCACCGTCTTCAGCCTATCCGTGGGCCCCGGGACGCTTGTGAAAACGCGGCCTGCCTTGCAACGTATGGCGGCAGCTCCCTAGTCCTGGGAAATAATCTGGCGGGCACAACGATCATAGCCTATAAAGCATTGAGGCGAAGTTCAAGAGTGCCCTCAGTACCAAAATCAAAAACAGCGTGCCCAGCGGCGGCCATGTCAAAAAGAAGCTCAGTCGGAACGCGGTTTCCTTGATAACGAATTGACCCTTTGAGTGGTTTCGGACCGAAATGTTTTGGATTAACTAGTGAAAAATCGCGATTGCAATCATGGACTCTGACCTCGGCGGTTTTGAGTGCTGACGCCTGATTGCAGCGGTGTTGTTGCAACGAGAAAATGTCGTATTAAGTGCAACGAGACTCTGTCACCCCTTTCTGGTTAGGTCACGGCGGCCAGGGCGGGCCGGCCACCGAGGTTGTAGATGCGGGGCATCGGGGTTTTTGTTTTCTGCGGGGAGAGGCGAGGGGCAGGGCGGCGATCCGTATCCTCCAGCAACGGCAAAGGCAAGGGCAACGACAAAAGCAAAACCTTCCTATAAGAGACAAGCAGCCGGCCATCCAGGCGGTGGGAGAGTTCGACGGAGTCCCCGGCGTAGCCGCGTTTGGAAGACAAAGGCGGCAGAGCGATGGAGTGGGCGCCGAAGGTGATGACGTGATCGGGGCCGACCACGCGCTGGTAGCGAAAACTGAGGCAGCGGGCGAGATCGAAGCGAGCGGGGAGGGGGCGGAAATCGCGTTGCGCCTCGCGAGCCGGGACGGCGAAGCGTTGGTTATAGTCGGCGCAGAAGCGAGCGAGGACTTGGTTGGCGGAGTCGAGATCGCAGGCGTGGGCGAGGCGGAGTTCGCTGACCAGGCGGTCCTGGCAGGTGCGCCAGGCGCGCTCGATGCGGCCTTTGGCTTGGGGCGAGTAGGCGGGGATCTGCTGAATGCCGAGTTCTTCCAGAGCCCGACCCAAATGGGTGGGGCACTGTTTTCCGGCGAGCTGTTCGGCGAGCGTCCAGTGGGTATCGTTGCGTTGAAAGATGCCGTGGCGATCGCGGTACAGGCTGAGGGGGACGCCATGCGTGGCGACCATGGCGTGCAGAGCGCGAAGATAACCGAGAGTGTTTTCCGGTTCGAGTTGAAAGTGGGCGGAGAGGATCTGGCTGGTGGCGTCGTCCTGAAAGCCGATCAGGGTGAGCTCGGGGCCGCGGCCTTCGAGCCAGTCATGACGGCTGGCGTCGGTGAGCACCATCATGCCGAAGCGGGGACGGCGCAGGCGGCGAGCGCGGTACTGGCGCGGGCGGCGCTTCTGCGGAGAAGCCAGCTTGGCCGCGCGCAGGATGCGGCGCACGGTCTCACGACTGACCGACAGATGCTCTTCGCTGTGGAGTTTCTGGCAGAGATGAGAATCATTGAAGCCGGCATACTTGCCGCGCGCCAACTGAAGAATGGTGCCGCGCAGGGCTGCGGGCAAGGCCCAAGGCATGGGCCGTCCGCGATTGCCGTGATGTACCCAGGCCACGGAGTCGGGCCGATAGCGCCGTTTCAGCCGTTGCACTTGCCGTTCACTCAGTTGCAGCAGACCCGCGGCTTCGCTTACGCTCAGCCGCCCGTCGACCGCATTCTCAATCACTTTCACCCGTTGGAACTCTTTCTGACTCACTGTCACCATCCCTCTAGGGTGACAAAGTCTGGTTGCAGTTAGGGGGTGACATTATCTTGGAGCATCTACACGCCTGATTGCAGCGGTTGACTCCTGCCCATCGCAGGGGGATACTTGGGTGCTGCGTGTTGGGGGAATCATGCGACGCACGCGTGGGAAACCTGCCAAGTCCCATAGGTCAATTCATCAACGGCTCGTCAACAACATGTGCCAATTCATATCAAAGGAATCCCAAATGGATCGATTGTTACCCAGGTTTTCCCAAGAAAGTCTTTCCCAAGGAAGTCGGAGTCTTGTGTTTCCGTTGTTTCAGCTTGTGGCCTGCCTCCTGATGCTCGCATTGTCAGCCCGGGCGCAGACTTCGTTGGAACAAATCTCCGCGCCCGCTCCGAAGGGGTTTACCGGAATATTTGGTGGAGGCCCGTTTTATAAGACTGCGAATTTCAATGTCCCGAAGAACATCGCTGAAATTGAACACTCTGGTTTCTCCGAAGCCATCGTCTGGAGCGTTGAAGTCAATAGCCAAGGCGACTTGAACTTCAACGGCGAGTTTCCGTTGACTTCGAAGGGCGCCTATGTGGGCGGCAAGACTTATCCGAAATTTGCCGCGGATATGGCCACGTTAAAGCAAGCAGGAACTGTCAAAAGAGTCACCTTCAGCATCGGTTCCTCAAACTACGGAGACTGGGAAAACATCACGGCTTTGGTGAAGGCGCAAGGCGTCGGCCCGAAGAGCATTCTGTACAAGGATTTTAAGGCTCTGAAAAAAGCGATCCCGGCGCTGGATGCCCTCGATTTTGATGACGAAAATAGCTACGATCTCGGCACCACGGTTAAGTTGGGGGTCATGGTGGGCAAACTCGGCTATCACGTCTTGCCGGATCCTTATGTCGACGCCAGCTATTGGCAGAGTGTGGTTTCAGACATCAACAAGAAACTCCCGGGCACGGTAGACGGAATACATCTTCAGGCCTATGCCGGCGGTTTAGGAAACAATCCATGCTCGGGTTGGGATTTTGGAAAGGTGCCGGTTTTCCCCGGTGTGTGGGACAAGAACTACACGCCAAGCCAAGTGCAGACGGTGATGAGGGGATGGCACAATGAATGCGGGATAGTCGGCGGGTTCATGTGGATCTACGACGACTTTGTGGGCAATGGCCTGGCCAAAAAATACGCTAGCGCGATCAACCAAGGAGTCAAATAGAACGGTCGCACCTGCACAGTCGTGGCGGACAATTAGCGGTGGGCCGCAGGCGCATGCAAACTCAAACCCCCTCAATGAGTGCTAACGCCTGGTTTCGCCAGTTGAGAAAGACCGGCACATCACTAGCCGCTCTACGGTAATCTTGCCAAGTATCCAAGGGCTAGCCATGCCAAGCCGGGAGCACAGGCAACTGCTGCCGACCCCACCAGTGCATCCATCCATAGGTGAACAGGGCGACGAGCCCAAATCCAAGCGCCGAAACAAATAGGGTTGGGATCCAGAAGAGAACGATTCTCAGCACTTTGCTTCCTAGCCGACTCGCTGTTAAGAACAAAACAAAAGACGAGATCGCCAGAATCCAGAACAGAGGCGAAAAGAGTGGGTTCCGAAAGCCAGCAGCACCCAATCCAGTTGCTTGTTGCCGACTAATACTCTTCAGAGCCTGCAACAATCCCGGCCCGAGCAAAGCAACAAATATCGCTGCTACTCCACTGAGCACTCCTTTTACATAAATCACAAGCTACGCTCCTCGGCCCGCGCTCGAATTTTACTCTTCGGGACCCTTTTAGAGGAGACTCCTGGCGTAACTGTCGCAAAATCGCGATTTCACTCACTGACGGGGTTCTGAGTACCGCTGACCTTGTTCAAGAAATCGCTGTCGCAACCATCGCCACCGGCGATCGCTGGACAGCCCATTCGTGAGATGAGTAGATGAGCTCCTAGCCTGACTGGCCAAGTACCTGACGCAGAATGAGGAGCTCAATTTCCCGGCGCGATTGCCGGATTTCCTGGATCTCGTAGCGCAGGCGTTTGATCTCCGACTCTCTTTCATGGAGGTAGGCTTCGTGCCTCTGCAGAAACAGCGCCAACATTTGGTTTTCTTGCGGTGGCACACGGACCGGCGTGGCAGCGGGCCTAACTTCGAATCCGATTGCCCGCGACTCCGCTTGCGATAGGCCGTTCAATTGGTCAGCCATCTCGGCAAAATCTGGTCCGGTCACTTCTGGAATATCAGTCGGTAGCAGGCCTAGAAATTCCAATCCGAAACAATAGCCGTTACGGTCGCGGATGGAGGCGGCCACGCGAAGGCGATTGGAAGTTTCAAACTCTACCTGCATCAGATCGCCCGGCTGCAGCGGCACTCCGCCATAGAGCGCCATTCCTCCCTGGCTAATTTCGGTGGTCAAGCCGGGCACAGTTATTTCCGAAATGTCGTTAGCGGTAATGATGCGGACGGGTAGCTTCACCGGGTGTCGCTGCCAACGTCTGGTGTTTGGGGGAGCCATCTTTATTTCAGTGGGTGTGCACCTGCAGTAGATAGAAAACGCCGCCTAAACAGAGTATTCCGAGCGCGGCTACTCCCGCGGCGAAGCGCAAGAACCTTCGGCGCGGCCGGTTTTCCTTGCTCGACGCTGCCCTGAGCTTTTCCATCCACTTTTGCTCGGCAGCGTCCTGATTCGCGGTGTTGAGATTTAAGGATGACTGAATGGCCGCTCCCAATCGGCGGCGATCGTCCACGGGAAGTGAAACGAAGCGAAACGGCTGTTGCGTGCTGGTGACCGGGCTCAGCATTTCCGCAGCGCCGAGGACAGCTCCGGCGTGAGTCAGGAACATCAGCTTCACCTGCGAGCCTTGATCGATCGGATCAGGCAGGGAAAGCAATCCGCCATTCACCGAGAGGACTTGCAGTTGTCCAGAAGCGCGTTGACCATCCTGGAATCGCAGCACCGCCGGAGTAAAGTCTGTGAGATGCAGTCGGGGGGCGCGCAGTTGAGCGGGCAGTTGGGAGAGGCCGTCCATATTCCATGCCAGTATGTTACGCACTTACGCGGAAGGGCAGATTACGAAAGATGCTGTACTGATTCCATCTGGTGAATTTGGACTTGCGGACCCTGCTTTCGTAATGTGCGCGATACCGGGGGGGCATGACATAGTTGAAGTCGTAATGAGCAACTTCCCCCACCCGAGACGAAAAATGCGTGCCCCTCGAGTCAACCTGTGGGGAACCGCTTCCGCAACCATTCAGCTCGAAAACGGACGACAACTCTGGGCCAAAATGCATCGGATTTCGATTACTGGGGGTTTGCTCGAAGTGGCCACCTGCCTCGATGAGGGAGTCTCGGTCAACCTGACCGTGCACCTGGGCGAGCGCAGGGTGCGGGGGAAAGCGGCGATGCTGTTTCCCATGTGGGCCACACAGGGCTACTTGCAGCCTTTCCGGTTCACCGATCTGCGGGACGAAGAATGTCTGGGCCTGCAAGCCGAAATTGGAGAGCTGCTCAAGCACGACAGGATGTCGACAGCGGGCCGCCGCAGCCTCGGATTCAGGCCACGGCATTTCCTTGAGTCAACCTAAGTCAGCGACCTTCTAATCTGCCGCAGAGCCGTACGCGACTGTGCGTCCACCGTAGCGGCGCACTCGGATATTGGCCTGCTCGGCGTGAGCGAAGAAACCCTCCAGCACGCACAGACGCGAACAGTACTCGCCAACCATGGCCGAGGCTTCGTCGGTGAGCACCTTCTGATAGGTGCAAGTCTTAATGAACTTGCCCACCCAAAGGCCACCCGTATAGCGCGCTGCCTTGCCGGTCGGCAGAGTGTGGTTGGTGCCAATCACTTTGTCACCATAGGCGACGTTCGTGCGCGGGCCGAGGAACAGCGCGCCATAATTTTTCATGTTCTTGAGGAAGTAGTCGGGATCGCGGGTCATGACCTGGACGTGTTCGGAGGCGATGCGGTCGGCTTCGCGAACCATTTCCTCGTCGGAGGCGCAGACGATCACTTCGCCATAGTCGCGCCACGAAATCGAAGCTAGTTCCGCCGTGGGCAGGATGTTTAGCAGGCGTTCGACCTCGGACATGGTCTCGCGCGCAAGCTTCTCGGATGTCGTGAGCAGAATGGCCGGCGTGTTGACCCCGTGCTCGGCCTGGCCCAGCAGATCGGTGGCGCAGATTTCGGCGTCGACGGTGTCATCGGCGATGACCAGGGTTTCGGTGGGGCCGGCGATCAGATCGATTCCGACGCGTCCGAAAAGTTGCCGCTTGGCCTCGGCCACGTAGGCGTTGCCGGGACCGACGATCATCGAGACGGGAGCGATGGTCTTGGTGCCTAGCGCCATGGCGGCGATTGCCTGGACGCCACCCATGCAGTAGATCTCATCCGCTCCGCCGAAGTGCATGGCGGCGACCACCGCCGGATTCGGCTTGCCATGATACGGCGGCGAGGCCGAGATCACGCGCGGCACGCCTGCGACCTTCGCAGTAACTACGCTCATGTGGGCAGAGGCGACCAGCGGATATTTTCCGCCCGGAACATAGCAGCCGACCGAGTCAACTGGCATGTTCTTGTGACCGAGAATGACTCCCGGGAGGGTCTCGACTTCAATGTCCTTTATCGAGGCCCGCTGCGCCTGGGCGAAGTTGCGCACTTGGGCTTGCGCGAATTTGATGTCGTCGATATTCCGCGCGGAGAGTTGCGAAAGGCAAGACTCGATCTCCTGCTCAGATAATCGAAACGTTGGCGGGCTCCACTTATCAAACTTCTCCGAGATTTCGCGGAGCGCGGTTTCGCCGCGAGTTTCTATGTCCTCGATAATGCCGGTGACGATGTCACGCACTTTCCGAGCCTCGGCGGTGGTCTGCTCGGGCGTGCGGCCGGTTTTGAGATGGCGTGCCATTGCGCCCTCCTTTCGATCCTCTTCGTTTCCGCTGGTCTTCCTTTGTGTACCCTTGTGTCCTTTGTGGTTTCGGCGTTTGTACTTCATCAACCACAAAGGACACGAAGGTTCGCTACCCTGTGGCGGAGACAGGCTCTACGATTTCAACGTCGCTGGTGGACCAGCGATGCTGTTCGGCCGCATATCCCGCTTTGTAGTCGGCTTTGACGGCGTCCGATGCGGTCGGAAGTATGGGGAAATCCCACCAGCCGACAACTTCCGCTGCAGCCACAGAGACATCTCGGGTAATCGGCACCTCGACCACGGCGGGTGCGTTCGAGTCGAGCGCACGCTGGATGGTCGAGGCGATATCGCCCGCCGCTTGCACTTTGGCGGCAACGTCGAAGCCGAAAGATTTTGCCAGCGCCACAAAGTCAACCGAATACGGGCGCCCGTCGCCGTTGTGATGATTGAACTCCGATCCGATCTGCCGGCCCATCAAATAGTTCTGGCCATCGCGGATCGAGATATATCCCGAGTTGTTGAGAATCAGGAACACGACCGGGATGTTGTACATCGCGCAGACCGCGAGCTCCTGCACACACATCATGAAATCGCCGTCGCCAATGATGCACACCACCGGCGTATCCGGCTTGGCCAGCTTCGCGCCGATGGCCGCGGGCAGTGCAAAGCCCATCGAAGAAAACGAGCCCGAAGTAATATGGGTGCGCGGTTCGTAAACCGGGAAGGCCTGTTTGGTGGTGCTCTGCGGATGACCCGATCCTACGGTCACGATGCCGTGGCGTGGCAGGACCTTGCGCAACTCTCGCAGCGTGCGCAGCATCGTCGTGGGCATGCCGTTGTAGGAGCGGCGGCGTTCGAGCCTCTCTTCCCATTCTTTCTTCAGCGCTTCAACACCGCTCAGGTAAGAAGACCTTGCTTCGCGCGCTTTACGGGCCTGCTCGTCGGAGATGCCGGCGAGGATGTCGGCAAGCACGAGTTTGCAGTCAGCCGCAATGCCGACTTCGGCGGGATAGTTCTTGCCAATCTCGCGCGGATCGATGTCGACTTGAATGAGCTTCGCATCCGGGATGGAGAAGGTGACGCCTTTCCGGTAGGACGAGGCTGACCAATCGGTGAAGCGGCAGCCGAGCGACATCACCACGTCAGCATTCGCTGCGGTCTTATTGCCGGACAGCGATCCCGGCCAGCCCGCGGTGCCGGCGCACATGCGGTTGTCCTCGGCAATTGCGCCTTTGCCGTTCCAGGTGAAGACCACGGGGATGCCGAGCTTCTCGACCAGCATGGTTAGCTCAGGCGTGGCATCCGCAGTGATTGCGCCGCCTCCAACTACAATGCAGGGACGGCTGGCAGCGAGGAGAAGCGTAATCGCGGCTTCGATGGCTTGGGCATCCGCGCGCGGCTTTCCGATGGGCACGCGTTTGGCGAGATCGGCGACATCGACGTCGGTGGTCTCGACTTGAACGTCAAGCGGTAGCTCCATGTGCACCGGGCCGGGGCGGCCGGTCATCATGGCGTTCCAGGCGCGATGCAGGACGAAGGGCACCTCATCGGCGCGAATCACATCGAAACTGCGCTTGGTCACGGGCGCCACAATATGCGGAAAATCGGGAGAGGCGAAGCGGTCGAGTTCCTGCATCACGCCGTGACCACGCATGTGGGTTGCGGCACTGCCAGTAATAAGGAGCAGCGCCGTCGAGTCGCAGTGCGCGGTCGCCAGCCCGATGATCGTGTTCGTCGCTCCGGGGCCGATCGAGGTACAAGCCGCGATGGGTTGGCCAGTGACGCGGTAGTGCGCATCAGCAATGTGAACGGCGCTCTGCTCGTGCATCACCTGGATGAAGGGCAGCTTCGAGACCGGATCGTTGAAGGCGTCGATCATGCTCCAATTGCCGTGTCCGGGCAGGCCGGTCACATAAGGAACGCCGTACGCCTTGAGCGCCTTTCCGATGATCTGTCCAACTGTGAGCTGCATAGACAACCTCCTGGCTCGATCTCTGGCTTCGCCGCACATTCTACTCCCGCCCAGCGCAGCGAGCGAATCCAGCCGGGTCCGCTGGCTGAAACGGGTGTGGTTGTATAATCCTGCTCACCTTTTGGAACGAAGACGAACATGAATCGACGTATCTTTCTGTCAGGTTTCGGTCAGCTGTTCGTAGTGGCGCACTTCGCTCCCAGAATGTTCGCGGCCGATGATATGCCCAAGAATAATCACCGTCGTTCGCTATCCTTCTCCAATGATTGGATCGAGAGCCTGCTGGTAAGCGCAGTACGCGAAATGCCAGTTGAGGAAGCCATCGTCGTCAACCTTTCCACCACTGACTTGCAGTACAGCGTCGGCGCAGACCACGGAACGATTCGCCCCTGGAAATCGGCTATGCTGCGGCATTGCACAGTAGAGGCGGCCGAAACAGTTGCACTGCTGCGCGTCCGTCAGCGCACCAATCTTGGTGGAGTCGCCCTCGGCTGGGAGTGGTATGGGAAGCGCAATCCGCAGTTTCCTCGCGGCACTCCTTTATATATCTCGACTCAGGATGAAATTGGAGATGTAGAGCTCGATCCCGTCGTTGCCTTCACTCATGAGAGTGGCGTTTCAGCTGCGCCGCGACGCTACCGGCTCAAGCTGAATCTCTGGTACACGCCGGAACAAACGGATTGCGGAATCCATACCGGACATAAGTTTCTGGAAGTCCATACTCAGATTTTCGGCACCGGCCACATGCAGAAATTTCGGGAGAATAACCCAGAGACGCTGTACGAAGACGTGACGATGCCTCCAGGGTATACTCACGACCCGTTCTTCACAGTCGGAAACGACCGCGCCTTCAGCTATCCGTGGCATAGGTATTACGCCGACACAGATTGCGTCTGGATGGCAATCGAACTACACCCGATTTAATTGAAAGTCTGTGGAGGAACTGGAGAAAATCCCACTGGCGGAAGCGGTCCGGTCACGAGCGTCAGCAGGTTAGGCCTCGCTGGGAACTTTTTGGCGAGCGGAGGCAGCGAACTGCTTCATCTCATCGCGTATCTGCCGGCGTTTTTTTCGTCGCTTGTTTGAATCCTGTTTTTCTGCGTCGCTCCTGTCGCCAGTTCGATACTGTTGGTCCAACTCCTTCAGCACCGAAATCTGCTGTAGAAGCTCCAGCATCTTGTCGGAAGACTCACTCATCGGGTTCTTCTTCCTTGGCCTTTGCTCCAAAGCGCTGCCAGAGCCTTGGCCGCAGCAGATATCGTGTCTTGCACGCTAACTGCCGGATTCCCACCCTCCACAATCGGACTCTGTCTGCTTGAAGTTTTGCTGGCTCCAAGACGACACAATGCGAGTTCGTATTTCTGTAAATTCTCCGAGTCGATAAAAGTCACTGCCGCCATCGATTCCTCCAAACCCTCCACAAATCTACATTCGTATTTGGGATTGCAAAATAGGTCAAACCCTGAGAATGGATGGGAAATAATAGTAGCGGTTCTTTGCTGCCGAGCGATGCGGCAGTACTTTTCAGGTGGTTGGTGGGGGCACATCGGTACGAAGCTTGAGTGTCGGCGTGCTCTGTCCGGTTGATTTTTGCTGGTTATCCTTGCCCAGTGCGTCCAGCACTTCTCGCGTAATCCGGTCATCGATCTCAGTCGCATTCTGCAAAGTCACGGGGTAGCGGATGACCGCTTCGAGCCCACCCCCGGTAAAAAGCAGCCGCGTTCGGGGACGGAATTCTCCGGCCGAGGTGTACCCCAGTGTGCGCTCCATCTGGCGACGCTGGCCTTCGATGTCGTCCTTGTAGTCGGCAAAAACTTTTTCCACGACATCCGCCAGATTTTTCGCGACTTGGTGATAATCGCTGTCGCCAGGCAGGGTGACCGTGATCTCGTGCCACATGAAGTTGGTTCCGGGGATTTGCTTGAACAGGCCGGACGTGGGTTGGAAAACGATCGAGTTGGAAAATGCGACCACGCGGCCGGTGGGAATCTCCGACCCGGTGCTGCTCAGTTCCATGAGGTGCAGCCGCACCAGCCCAACATCGACGACTTCTCCAGTGACTCCCGCAATCTGCACCCGGTCGCCGACACGAATTCCAAATTTGCCAATCAGAAAAAAGTAACCCGCGACAGAGAGAATGACATTTTGCAGCGCTACCGCAACTCCGGCGGTGATCAGTCCCGCGAAGGTGGCGACCGAACCAAGCTGGCTGGCAAAGGCGAAGGCGACGACCACGCCAATGGAAAACCACATCACGATCTTGCGGATTAACAAGAACTGGTAGCGGCGGCGAGGGTCGTGCACGTAGCGGAAAATCGCCCTGTGCCAAAGCTCGGCGGCGCCCAGCACCAGTCCCAAAGCGACCGCCAGCAAAAGCAGGCGGGCCAAAAGGCCCCGCAGGTCGGAGCGGTACCGCGAATTCACCCTGCCCTGCCAGTTCGTCAAATTTCTTTTGTAAAGATCCAGCAATATCGATTGCTTGCTCAGCGGAAGCACGGCGGCGGAGAGCTGCTTGAATTGGGCGGTGAGTGAATCCAGTTCCTTTTTTTGTTGGGTCAGGGTGTTGGCATCGGCAGTGTCGGCCTGTTGCGCGATGGTGTCGCCTTGCTTGGTCAAATCGGTCAGGCGAGCGACCAGAGGCTTACGTAGTTGCTTGCCGGCGTCTGCCAGAGAATCTGTCGCCTTTATGCGGTCGCCAATTGTATCAACCTTGCCGGAGAGAGAGAAAAGATCCGCAGTCAGGCCCCAAATGCCGGTTGGCTCGGGCTTGCTGGCCGATACCGCCGGAGCCGGGCGGGAGGGCGCGCTAGTCGAGGAGCTAGAGGCCGCGGCATTCGCGGAGCCGGCCACTTCGGGAGAAACCGTGTGAGCGAGGGCATCAATCTGTCCCCGCAAACTGCTGGTTCCCAATCCGCTGCTGCTGGCGCTTCCCACAAAATCGGCCATATTGCGGATAATGTCGCGGCGCGCATTGGCCAGGTCGATTTCGCTTTGCAATTCGGCGATGGTGGCTTCGAGGTCGCGCCGCTTCTTGCCGCTTGCCGCTTCGAGCTTCTGGTGATCAGATTGCAACTCCGACTGCGACTGCTGCACCTGCTGGTCCAGTTTTGCCGCCGTTTGCATAAGCGACTGGTAGCGGGCATCCTCGGGATTCTGCGCCTGGTTGGGTTTGCCAGACGTTTGCCCCGCAAAATCTGCTTCGGCTCTGGCAAAGTCGAATGCACTACGCACGATCTGGTCGGCCAGCGGACGATCGTCGTTTACCGCGATGAGGTCATCAGGCTCAGTCGCGAGCTGCCGCTCAACATCGATCTGGCGGTACCAGTTGATGCTCTGATCGAGAAATTGCAGGATGCCAGAGCGACCCGGAGCCGTGGGGGCATTGTTCTGTGAAAGTGACATCCCGATGCAGAGAATCACCAACAGAAGAGAAATGGTGGCGATGCGTACGAGGGGCCAAAGCTTCGGCGCCGTTTTCTTCGCCATCCGCCGCTTCGCGCTTTTCTGGGGGAGAATGAACTTCATTTCTCTAAGAGTTTACCGGGAAACATTGAAACATGGCGGAAGCGAGTGGGAGTCGAACCCACCATCGCCGCCGAAAGACGACGATCGCCGGTTTTGAAGACCGGGATGATCACCGGACCACATGCGCTTCCGTGTTGTGATTCTAAAGGAAAACGAGAATCAAACGGCGCGAAGGCAGGCTTCGTACACCCGCCCCTTGCCGCAAGGAGCGGGGGACCCGCGGTTGAATATTGTCGGGCAACTTCACATTCGGTTTATAGCTCAACGACGAATCACGCGGGGGGCTCCGGTTTGGAGGTCCGACCCTCCCCCGAGGGGACCTCCACTGCACCATCTAATGGCACGGGAGCCCTGTATATTATCGCTGGTGGGGAGAGGTTTCTCGGTGATACTCCTCACCCATATTTGTGAGAATTGTGATGGCTGGCCCACCTTTGCGGGTTTCTTGGCAAAGGTGGGGACCTATGGTGCTGGCGGCGTGATTTTGATATTGGCCCTAACCACCGATTGATTGGTACGGGGGCCCTCTTCCCCGCTTTTACGTGCGAAGAAAAGCTGTGACCGCCGACCTTACGGTCCTCACCTTTACAAGAAAAAACGTAAAGGTGGACCAGCCACCTGGAAGATCGACGATGCGATGGTTAGCGCTCTTGCATTCCCTTGAGATAGACTTCCTTCGTACGATACTCCGCAATTCCCTTTTGAGGAGGCCTCTATGGCGCAGCAAACTCCGTCCGGCATTGTGCGTTCGGCTTCGACATTGTCTACCCTGTGGGGCGTTTTGCTCATCATCTTCGGCGTGCTGGCGGTGGGATCGCCGTTCATCGCCGCCGTCGCAGTCAACGTGGTAATTGCTTGGCTCATCGTTTTGGCAGGTGTGGTCCATTTATCGGTCGCCTTTCACAAACGCGAAGCGGGCAGCCTGATCTGGAGACTCCTGGTAGGGCTCGCTTATGTCTTCTTTGGTGTGTACCTGATCGCACGTCCAGCGCTGGGTGTGGTGTCGCTCACTTTAGTACTGGCAACGCTCTTTCTGGTCGAGGGCATCTTGGACATTGTTTTGTTTTTCAGGACACGCCCATTGCAAGGATCCAGTTGGGTCTTGATTGACGGCATCATCACACTGTTATTGGGGCTGATGATCTACGCGCAATGGCCGTCGAGTTCGGCTTGGGCAATCGGCACGCTGGTCGGCGTGAGCATGATCATCAGCGGCGTTACGCGCGTAATGCTATCGTTTGCGGTGCGCAAGGCAACCGACACGATCGCATCGAAATTCGCCGCTTAGTGGGCGGCGCCAGCATTTGACGGTGAACTGGCTCAGCGCGGGGAAGGATGCGACCCCTTCGCTGTAAGTGTGCCCGCTGAAGCCTGGCATTGACTCAGCCGAGCGAAAGAGGACGGCATGGGAGGCATGGTTCCGTT
Organism: uncultured Acidobacteriota bacterium; assembly: GCA_963696635.1. Classification (GTDB taxonomy): domain Bacteria; phylum Acidobacteriota; class Terriglobia; order Terriglobales; family Acidobacteriaceae; genus JABDBE01. Next base: position 1,215,606 of record CAVOKX010000006.1, on the reverse strand, counting down.
AGGCGACGCGTCGCGACGCCCCGCACGCGTCCCCCTGGTTACTGCCGTCATCATCTTAGTGAATGCCTTGGTTTTCGTGCTTGAGCTGATGCGTGGCGACGCGTTCGTGATGCAGTGGTCGGCGGTGCCGGCGCAAATTGTTTCCGGCCATCACTGGATCACGATTCTGACCGCTATGTTCATGCACGGCAGTTGGTCGCATATTATCGGCAACATGGTTTTCTTATGGGCCTTTGCCCCCGAAATCGAAGATGCCATGGGCCGGGGCCGATATCTTGTCTTCTACCTGGTTGGCGGGCTCGTAGCCATGCTTGCCCAGGTTCTGGCCGACCCACATTCCACGGTACCCAACCTCGGCGCCAGCGGAGCAATCGCAGCGGTGATGGGCGCGTTTCTGGTCACCTATCCACGTGATCAAATTCGCACGCTTCTGTTTATATTCGTGTTCGCGCGAATCAGGTTCATCCCGGCAGCCCTGTTAATTGGTTTTTGGTTTCTCACTCAACTCTTCCACGCAGGCGCTGTAGCACAAGTGCAGACCGGCGGCGTGGCATACTTGGCGCATATTGGCGGCTTTATCTTCGGAGCTGCCACCGCGCGTTGGTTCGAGGGCTCGCGTCGAATCCCGTGAGCTTATCACTCCTCCGGTGAGAATGCGGGGATGTACGGAACAGTGAAATCATCTCGTTCCAGGCTTCTTTTCTGCACCGAACGCTGACCACGAGCAGCAGGCTGCGCTTTCCATCGCGAGAACACGTAGAGACCCTGATCGCCCGTTCGGGACTGGCGGCCCGTGACGTGCCGGGAGGCTGGGATGCGGGCCCGTTCGAAACCGCCCGCTCGCGAGAAATCATCTTTATCGCGGAGATTGCCGGGTGACTTCAGTTTGCCTTGGCCTGGGCCATCCGCCTTTACAAAAACGTCAGGGTGGGCCAGCCACGAGTTTTTGTTTGGCTAGTATCAAGAGAATCGGGAACTTCCCGCCTGTCGCCGGGTTTGCACGACGATATGTTTCCGGTTGGCGGTATCGTTTCCCACCCTTTCCGCAAAAAGCGCGGAAAGGATGGGGCACCCTATGGTTCGTGGGTCGATCAGCAAGGACAACAGCGGCGGGACAGGAGTGTCCGCCCTACACAGGCTGATGATTCTAACTGGCGCTGGCGGCTTGGGCTTTTTGCATCAGGCGGCGGGCGTGGGCGATCAGGTCGGCGACTTCGAAAGGTTTCACCAGGCAGGGCACATTTTTTTCCTGCAGGAAGCTGCGTACTTCCGGTTCGGCGACACTGGAGAAGGTGAACAGCAAATGTTTCTCCATGCCCGGACAATTTTCTGCCAGCCAACCGTACAGTTCGCGAGCTCCGCCGCTGCCTGGCACTCTGCCGTCGATAATGATGGCGTCGAATGACTGCTTGCTCAGCAGGGATTGCATCTCTCCGGCGTTCATCGAAGCGACCACTTCCGCGCCCGCGCCGGTCAGGACGTCGCTCTCGAAGCCGAGCACGGCTTCTTCATTCTCGATCAGCAGGACTCGCCCCACGAGGGCGCTCTCACGACGGGGCGTCGGCGCTGTCTGCTCCGTAGTTGCACTCTCTCCCGCGGAGGGCAGTACGACTTCGATGACGCCGCCGCCGTTCTCCCCGTTCTGTGCGCGGATTTGTCCGCCATGCTCCTGAATAATGCCGTAACAGATGCTGAGGCCGAGGCCGGTGCCTTTGCCTACGCCCTTGGTGGTGTAAAAAGGCTCAAAAATGCGGTGCGGTTCCTTGATTCCGGGACCGGAGTCGTGAAATTCGGTGTGGACATTTCCATCTTTCGTGTAGACACGCACCTTCAGCGATCCTCCGTGCCCGGCTTCCAGCATAGCGTCTACGGCGTTGTTGATGATGTTGAGAAACACCTGCTCCAGTTGGTGAGGGTCAGCGGTGACCGCCGGAGCCGGACTTTCGAATTCGCGCTGCAATTTGATGTCATTCACCTTCAGGTCGTAGTCACGCAGCGCCAGGGTCTCATCCAGCACCTTGCAAATGTCGACGTGCTCTTTCTGCGGCTTGCGCTGGCGGGCAAACGACAGCAGGCTTTGCACCACGCGATGCGTTCGCTGAGCCTGCTTGAACAGCTTGCTCACGAAGTCGGCGGCGCGGTCGTTCAGTCCCTCGCTTTCGAGAAGTTGAGCGTAGCCCAGAATCGCGGTCAGCGGATTATTCAGTTCGTGGGCGACGCCCGCGATTAACTGTCCCACGGCTGACATCTTCTCGCTTTGCAGCAACTGCTCCTGAGTCTTGCGCAGGTCTTCATAGGCGCGGCAAGTCTCTTCGTAGAGCCGGACTTTCTCGATGGTGGTGGCCAACTGGCGGCCGATCGCGACCAGCAGATTTTCATCGTTGCTGGTGTAGACCCGGTTCTCGCGGCTGCTGATTCCCATCATGCCAATGGGCGCATCCTTGCTCCACAGCAGCACCCAGATCCAGGAGTTCGACCCGTCGGCGCGGATGAACTCGACCACCGGCGCAGGCAGATGCGGCAGGTATTCCAGGGTAAGCACTTCGGTGCGGGAACGGGTAACCAGATCGCCGAAGCCGCCGTGGAATTGCACTTCGGACAAGCGGGCGCGATCGGCGCTGCGCTGTCCCCAGCCGGCGCGGCGGCGGAAAGTGGTTTGGTCCGCGTCCCCCAGATAAATCGATCCGGTCTGCGCGCCCAGCAGCGAAATGACCTGGCGCAAGGTCAGGTTCAGAATTTCGTCCAGATCGAACGACTGAGTCGCGATCACGGCCATCGCATTTAATGCATTCAGCTCGCGGTTGCGTTTGCGGATCTCGTCTTCGGCGCGTTTCTTCTCTGTGATATCGAGGAGGAATCCCTGATAGCGTTCGATTTTGCCCGCCGCATCCCGGGTCGCGAAGCTGCTTTCCAGCACCGTCACCAACGTGCCGTCTTTTCGGCGCAGGGTAACTTCAAAGTTGCGCACGTAATTGTTGGTTTCGATCTCGCGGTGAAAGGCATCCGCTTGTTCGGCGGAGGCGCACAACTCGGTATCGAGATCCATGGCCATCAATTCGGCCCGGCTGCCATAGCCCAGCATGCGCACGCACGCATCATTGCAATCCAGCAATTTGCCGCCGGGAGTGGCCACGAAAACGCCTTCCTGGGCTTGCTCGAAAATCAGCCGGTACTTTTCTTCCGCTGCATAGCGGTCGGTAGTATCGTGCACCACGTGGATGGTGCCCTTCTGCTGGCTTCCGTGCTCGCTGTAGGACGAGGTGGAAATCATGCAATTGCCACCAAAGCACGGGTCCTGAGCTTCCTGGATGCCTTCGGCGGCGCTGACGCAGTATGGGCATCCGGTCCATTGTCCTTTGCGCGGGAGCACGAATTCACAGGGCTGGCCGATCACGTCTGCCGGTGCTTGGCCCAGGCGCTGCAGCAGTGCCATATTCGCTTTCATGACCACGAATTCGGCGTCGTGCACCAGGACTAAATCCTGAATGGAATCGAAGGTGTTCGCCCACTGGCGATGGGAGCGCAGAATTTGTTCGACCAATCGGAGGTTCTCGACGGCAAGCCCCAATTGATGCGCGCTGGTGACCAGGAACTCCATGTCATCGGGAGTATAGGAAAGCCGGTGACGACTGCCGAGTGACAAGGTCCCAATCACCGATTTCTTGCCGAGCACGGGCAGCGTCACCACATGGTGAAAGCGCTCGCGCTTCAGGTGGGGCCGGGTGCTGTCGGCCGCGGTCTTCGTCTCAATCACCATGGGCACGCTCTCCGAGAGCATGCCTTTTATCGATTCATCTACGGGCACAGAGGCGCGGTCGCGCACATAGTCGGGAGAAAGTCCGATGTGGGTGGTGAGTACCAGTTTGTCGCCTTCGAGCAGACGGAACCAGGCGGCCTCAACCCCCATCAGAGTCTTCAAGTCTCCGAGTGCCGCCTCGGTCATGGGACCGTGCTGCTGTGAGCGGGTGATGGTCGTGGTCAACGCATTGAGCACGCCCAGGCGGCGGGTACGCATTCTAGAATCGTCGAACACGATCAGCAGCATGCTCAGCCCCAGGAGCAAGTCCACCGCCAGGCTGAACCCCGGGGGTAGATGCACATTCAACGGAGCCCAGTCGAGGTGCACCGCAAGCAAGCTGAGACTCAACAGCCAGGGACCGATTTCCCAACGCGCCCAGCGGAAGCGGATCAATTGCAGCGCCGCGCCAAGGGTGATGAGCCGGTAGGAAACTTCCAGCACCACACGCAGAACGAATGAATCCGGCCACCACAAGACGCGCACCGCCGCATAGGCGATGACCGCGACCGAAAGCGCCAGCAGTGGCACCAACATTCTCCGCGCATGGCAGTAGACAAACACTGCCGCGGAGAACAAACACAAAGCCAAGACGAACTGTGATTGGGAAACTGCGACCGCGTAGCGGGAGGTCAAATCGATGCCCGGATGATGGATGGTCCAACTGGAAACGAAATAGGCCAACCACCCCAGGATCCAGATCAGCAAATAACGCTCGCGAAAAGTGCGAAATACCAGCAGGCCCGCGGCCAGAATTACCAGCGCGGCTGATTCCACGGCTACGAACTTCGGGACCGCAAGGTCCACCAGGGCGTAGCAGGCAAATAAGGCAGAGCTATTCATCGCGATAAGGGGGATTAGGCGCTCCTTTGTTAATAACATGCCTAAACCTCGGGGCAATGGGCTTTCCCTGGGGCGGCGATTACTTTGGGAACTTCCGAATTAGCGACTCCTAATCTAACGACTCCTAATTTGGACGCATTTCGAGGTACACTGGAAGTTCTATGCTTGCCGAGCGCATCCTGGTTGTCGACGACGAAGAAGCCATCCGCGAAATCGTTTGTTCCATGCTGGCCGCTGCCAACTATAAGACCCGGCAGGCTTCTAGCGGACTGAAAGCGTTAGCCTTGCTGGATGCCGGCGAAGAATTCGAGCTCATGCTTTCCGACCTGATGATGGCCGATCTGGACGGAATTGGCCTGCTCGAACGGACCAAGGAAGGCTATCCGGATATGCCCGTGGTCATGGTTACCGCTGTCCACGATATTTCGGTGGCCTTAGCCGCCATTCGCAACGGCGCCTACGATTACCTGCTCAAGCCTTTTGAACGCGAACAACTGCTGGCCACAGTACGCCGGGCTTTGGAGAATCGCCGCCTTAAGCTGGAGAACCGCAAGTACCAGACCGACCTCGAAAGAATGGTCGAAGCCCGCACCGAGCAATTGCAAAAGGCCATGACTAATCTGGAGCGCTCCTATGACATCACGCTGGAAGCTCTCGGCGATGCTCTGGACGCAAAGGACGCAGAAACTGAAGGCCATTCAAGACGCGTTACGGCATTCACGATAGCCATTGCCAAACGCATGGGGTTGCCGAGAGACCAGATTGCCGTAATCGCGCGAGGCGCGTTTCTCCATGATATCGGCAAGATGGCAATTCCGGACGCCATCCTGAACAAGCCCGGCAAACTAGATCCGGACGAAGTCACCATCATGCGAGAGCACGCCTACCGCGGCTACCTGATGCTAAAGAAGATTCCCTTCCTGACCGAAGCCGCCGAGATCGTTTACTCGCATCAGGAAAAGTACGACGGCACGGGCTACCCCCGTGGATTGAAAGGACAGGAGATTCCACTCGGAGCGCGCATTTTCGCGGTTGCGGACACGCTGGATGCGATGATTAACGACCGTCCCTATCGCGCCGCGCAAACCTTGGCCGCTGCCCGCACGGAAATCGATCTCTTCTCGGGGCGGCAGTTTGATCCTGAAGTGGTCAAGGTGTTTCTCGAACTGCCGGAGAATATCTGGGAAGATCTGTGCAAGGATATCGATTCCCAAATTAACCGCTTCGCTTACTCCACCGCCAAGAGCTCAAGCTGACATCCCAGCCACCGCCTCAGCCGAGCCCTCGAGTCTTCTTTGGACCGGACCGCCGCGCACTACATTGTCGCTCCCAGTAGCGTCCTACCAGCGGGTTGCTTACTTTCCTGAGCGCCAAGCTGCGAGTCCGCCCGATCCTTGGGCGAGTCGTCCGAGGGTGGCCGGTTCAGCCGCTTCGACTACATCTGGGCCTTTCGTCTTTCCCGTGATGAGCGGCTTGTGCGGGATGGTCTCATAAGCGTAACCCGTCAAGGTGGCGCTAATGCGCTTGTTGACAGTCGACACGTTCAGGCGGGCCCAACCAAAATGAAACTTTCCGTTTATCTTGAATTTCAGTCCGAGATAACGATTCTTGACGCCTTTGCCTCCATCCACCCATGGCCCGGTCCAGTTTGACTGTGAGGTGGTGCTGGTGCGCAAATTTCGGCGCATACCCATCAGGATGCCTGGCGCCGGGAGCGGCTCAAAACGCCCATTGTTAACCTTGACGCCGGGCCATAGCACTGCCGCGTCACCGGCGGGGTTCACTCGGACTTGGTTTGACCTTGTCGTCGAGGTCGAAAAGGCATCGCAAAACCTCTCTACAAAGCTGGCGCAAACCGCTATATATGTGCACCGCGGACCGGAAGAGCAACCATTCCTGACGAGCAAGAAATCGGGCTTACCATTGTTGGTGAGGTCTAGGCCGTAGACTCCGCTTATCCCCACATTTGCTGGAGTGTAGATAACCTTGGCCTCGGCTGTGCTCGGGACGATCAGTGCTCCCATTCCGGCTGCAGCGGCCGCGATTGCATATAGGTTGAGCTGGTGATGGACTGAATCGGAAAGCCTGGAAGGCGTTCTAGGCTGCGAAGAAGGTTTCATATGTGCCTCCTGCCGACGCAAGCATCGTAGGGCCCGGCAGCAAGCTTGTCTGTGACGAGGCTCACGCCGCGCTGATCAAAATCGACACATTGCTAGGACGCCAGCGTCACCCCCTTCATCTTTGCAAGTTGTCCTGAATGTTACGTTCTTCTCTTAGTGCAGGCTCAGGCGTATAACTTGTTTGCCGGTGCGGGAGGCGCATTATGAAAGCTGCTGTCACCATGCTCGTAATCTCACTCTTCGTTGCTGTGGCCCTCGGACAGGATCGTCCAACCGTCACTGCCCAGCCCAACACTGTCTTCGTTGGGGCCGACGGGAAATTTGAGGCCAACCCAGACACTGCCCTGGTGCAATTCGATATCTCCGCCCAGGAGGACAATTCGCGCGCAGCTTACGACCGAGCCTCGAAGCAGGCCGAACAAGTACGCCAGATTCTGCGCTCCAACGGCATCGAACCTACGGCTGCGCAGCTCGGCTATTTCTCCATTGAACCTGTCTACGACTATAAGCAGGCGAAACGCAAGCTGGTCGCATACCGGGTCGATGTAAAAGTGTCGCTGAAGCTGAAAGACTTTACCAAGATAGCCCCCATCGTGCAGCAATTGTCCGACGGTGACATTACCGACCAGCAATCCATCAGCTACATACTTGACGACATTGACGCTGCCAAGACGAAAGCGGTGGAAGACGCCTACCGCCGCGCCCGCGCATCCGCCGAAGCCGTAGCCCGCGCCGGAGGACGCACCTTGGGCGAGTTGTCCTACGCCTCGGTGGATACGTTCGAAAACATCCGCCCCATGCCCATGCCAATGGCGCGAATGAGCGCGATGGCCCAAGCTGCGCCCGCCCCAACCGAAGAATTCAGCCCTCAAACCACATCGGTAACGGCACATGTAAACGCCATGTTCACGCTGAAGTAAAAGCTGACAGCTTTCAGCCGTCAGCGCTCGGATGTGGGCGCGCGCCTCATCGCCCCCGCCGGAGCGACGCTTTGCCCTTCAATAAGGCTTCTCCTCTAAGTCCTTGAGACTACGACAGTCTGACCGTTACCAAAGACTCTGCACATGAAGATCTAGGCTCTGTACCCTGTGCATCTGGAGCCCGCTGGCCCGATCTTTTAGACTTCGATGCGTACTTGGTAAAGCAGTAATCATCGGTAACCACGATTGCGGTTGCACCACGAGGACCTGACCGGTTCTATGCATATGCAGTCGATCAACTCACACAGCATCCCGCTTTTCAATCTGGTCAACTACATTCCCGTGGCGGCGACCGTCGTGACTTGTTTTCTCAGCGTGATTCTGGCCCGGGCCACCCTGCGCTACGCCGAGGCCACCGACAAAAGTCTAGCCCTCGCCCGCGAAGAGTTTGAGCGGGAATGGTCGCCCGAACTGCACATCAAGCTGGATCGAATTTCCGCCAGCGAAACTCGAATCGTAGTCACCAACCTGGCCAAGATCTCGGTCTTATTGCAACTCATGCAGTTGCGCAAACTTTCCCAGGCCGTGCCCTTCGAACGCTGTTTCCTCAATGATCCGCTGGTCGGCGGCATGACTTGGACGCAGGACGTCGGCAAACGCCTCCTGGTATGCACCGGCCCGGAATTTTCGGGCCTGATCGCCGCCTCGGTAACCTTCTATTCCTCCGGCCGCATGTTCCGCACCGACTGGTTCCGTTTTTATATCGAAGTCAGCGACGGACGCATCGTTCGCGTGAACCCGACCAACGTCCCCGCCCGGCGCGTACGCGTGCTTGAGAATCGCAAAGGACCAGAGCGCCGGCATGAGTTCGCGCAGGATGTAGCCGCCGGCGCCGCCGGGAGCAAGCATCCAGCAACCTGATCATTCCGCAATACACCGAATCAAGAAAATCATCGGGAAACGGTCAGCGGCAGATCAGGTAAACGGTTGGCGTCAGCGATCCCTCGACCACACTGCGCAGGCAATAAGCGTAATCGCGATGTTACGACAGCAAGCTCCTATCCTGCGGCTGGCGATATTGCCCTATCAGTTGCCGCACTGGCAAATGCGGCTTACAGCGTGCCCTTGGTGTATAGTCGGGCTTAAGAGTTGTGATTGGGGTTGGGTATGACTACAGGTCCCCGCTACTCGCGAATAGGGTTCCTTCTTTCGACTCTGTTGCTAGCGATTCCTCTCGCTGCGCAACAACGAGATGATAAGCAGGCAGCAGTCTCACTGACAGTAGAGCCAGCCAATATAACTTTGAATACCGGGCAAACACAAAGATTCTCGGTCGAGCTTAAGGGTGCGCCACCCACAACTGTAATAAATTGGGCAGTGAGGGAGCGCGGAGGGGATATAAGCCAGGACGGAATTTTCACCGCCAGACTTGTAGGCATTTATCACGTAACTGCGCTTGCAACCAGGGATGGCATCGTGCTAAGGGCAGGCTGACGCGAAGGTCACTGTAGTGGCGCAGTATGACGGACCGGCCTTTCGATAAAGACTTCGCATCCCCGTCTAATAGGCCCCGGCAGCTAGTATCCGCGTGCTCCCGGCTTTATCACGATGAAGCAGAGTCCACTTGTGGTCCGTAATCTCCAGGACATTGGCATCCGGCATCCTATCGGTCGCCTCAGCCGGTGCGACCACCATCATCCAAGTCCCCTCGTAGCGTCCGACCCTTGATTTGATACGTGGTCGGCTACAAAGAATGGTCCTTGCTCTTCCGTGACCTGTTCCGAAAGAAGGTTACTTTGCAAAATGTGACACCGCTCTATCGCGATCAAACGTCCAAACGCACTTGATCTTGACGCCACCTGTTCTTGTAGAGAGTCACTCACTAACCATCGTGCTTCCTTTTCCATTCGCTCCTTCACGGCTCCTGGGAATTGGGGGCATTCTTCCCTCTGAGCACCGTCACCGATTTGCCAAGGGCCATCGTCGAGTTCCTGACTGCATGGAACCAAGAGCCCAAGCCGTTTGTCTGGGTGGCTACGGTGAAGTCCATCGTGAAACAATTGTCGCGCTGCCGCCAAACCCTGGAACAGATTCAGCCCGGATGTACTCTGCCACGCACTCGAAAAACAAGATAATCTGGTTGTCCAGTTATATAGTGGACACTACACGAGCGACAATTACTGTGCTGCTGGGTTTACTCCGAAGAGGATTCATTGATGCACAAAACTGCCCTAACATACTGTCTTCTTCTTTGGACTTCTTTGGCGAGCCTTCTTTTTCTGGGCGTAGGCTGCGGTGGCAGCTCTAGCAATAATTCCAATACCGGCCAGCCTCCGCCTCCCCCGCCGCACCCCATCGGGGCTAGTGTTGCCGAAAATTCAGAGACAGCTTTTATCTACGTCGACGGGGCGGCGGGAGATGACAATAACGATGGATCCAAGGGCTCTCCTTTCAGAACAATTAATAAAGCACTCCTCGTCGCGGGTACGAACAACCAAAATGGCGTGGGGACACAGATCAACGTCAATCCCGGCATTTATCGAGAGCAACTGAATTTTCAGGCCTCAATGACGCCTTCGCCTTTCACTCTACAAGCGACAACACCAGGGACCGCCTTCGTGTCCGGAGCCGACTCTCTTCCCGGTAATAGCTGGGCAGTTTCATCTTACGGATCGAACATTTATACCAACTCCACCACGTCCAGTTATATTTTCCCGGCATGTTCTCCGCCGCCGGGGTGGCCTCCAGTCCCTCCCATCCTTTCTAGAAGAGAAATGATCTTTGTGAATGGAGTCAGGCTCAATCAAGTGATGTTCTCTGATGAATTGCAGCCCGGCACTTTTTGGGCGGATGCGGGTGGAACCAATCAAATTTATCTTTGGCCGCCGAGCGGGACAAACATGCCGCAAGCAGATGTTGAAGTCGCGACCGCATCACGCAGTCCTCTTTTAGGCGCGAACGGGGTTAATAACTTTGTGATCCGCGGCATGACCTTCGAGTATGACAATTCCTGCACACAGCAAGGGCCTCGCCTTACCAATGCAACCAATGTCTTAATTGATAACGACCAGTATCTTTGGAATAACTCGATGGGATTTGGCCTGTATGCCGGCGCTGGCTCTACCCAAAATGTGACGGTTCAAAATAGTATTGCGAATCACAATGGACAGATCGGATTTGGAGGCTATCAGGTAAAGTACGTTCTCTATCAGAACGATCAAAGTTCTTACAACGGCTGGCGCGGGGCGTTGGGGGCGTTCTATGAAGTTGGCTTCGACGGCTCGTATTTTTTCCTTTACCACAACACCAATTTCAATGGCTACACTTCCTACTACAACCAAAGCAGTGGCGTGCATTTTGATACCGACAACGCAAGCGATCAAGTCACTGGATTGCAATCTAGCGCAAACAACCTGGAAGGGCTGTCCATTGAAGCCAGCGAGGGTCCTTTTATGGTCCAGAACAGTTCCATCTGCAGCAACTCCCTCGACCCCGCAAGCAAGACCGGAAATATGAACATCGATGATTCCTCGAATATCACGCTGACCGGGAACGTGCTTTACAACGGAGGACCAGAACAGCTCTACATTCTTGGAGACGGTCGAGCGGGCACAAATTGGGAGCAACCGACGGTGCCTTTGGTTCGCTTCAACCAAAACCTCACACAGACTGGCAATACTTTCACCGGTACCGCCAACCAATTGGGTTTCTACACATATTACAGAGAGACCCCGTCCTGTTCGGTTCCCATAACCAATATGTGGCAGACATTTGCCAGCACCTTTTCGTCACAATCCAATACCTGGGGTGACACTGTGGCGACAAACTCTAACTTTCCCTTCTTCCAAGCCGCCATCCTAAACGGTACGGTTCCACTCTCTACTTGGCAGAGTCCTCCACCTCAAGGGGTCGGCCAGGATACCAATTCGCAATTCCTGCCAAAAGCACCCTCCCCTCAACAGTGCGCAGTCCCCAAACCGGATATTGCCGATTTTTGGCTGCTGCTTGGACCCCGGGGAGGCGCCGCCGCGATCGTTCCACAAGCTGGCGGGCCAGCCATCAAAGTGCCTCTCAGTCTTTTCTCTCTGGGCTTCACTGGAAACGTTTCGCTAGGTTTTGACACAACGCAACCGGGAGGATTGCCGGTTGCCGGGGTAACCGGAAGCTTTAGTTCCCAAACTCTGTCACTTTCGCCCGGCATCCCTCTCGCGCCCCTCCTCAACACTTTGACGATCACCACGACCACAGCAACGCCCGACGGCTTTTACCCTCTCACTGTAAGCGCAACCGATGGAACCAGTATGACGAGAACGGCAACATTCTTCCTGCAAGTCGGATCGCCATCGGCACTTCAACTCTTGGGGAACACGTCAATTAATGCCGGATCCTGCGCGCGATTTCAAATTCACAGCGTGGACTCTAGCGGCAATCCCTCGGACGTCCTAAACAGCACATATCTGAACGCTACAGGTTTGGGTTCGGGAAAGTTTTATCAGGATTCAAACTGTTCGACGGCTGTCAATTTCAGTCCGATAAATCCCGGCTGTCAGGCCGGAATCATTATCCCCAAGGGAGACTATTCTCCCCATTTTGCTGGCACGGGAAACATTTGGTTCCTGGATCCAACGGCTGAAACTCTGAATATCACCATCAGCGACGAGGCCAATGTGTTGAAACCCGCCTTGGCCACCATTCAAGTTAAATAGACTCAGGCGCCCGCCGGAAGCGGACGCCTGAGGCATGATCGACTTCTAGTTGACCACCAGCGTCAGGTTTAGCGTCTGATTGGTAGTTTTGCCGCCGTCCGAGGCTGTAACCGCTATCGGATAGGTGCCAGCAGGCGTGCCACCAGTACCTCCACCACCGCCGCCGCCCGAACTGCTGCCCCCGCCGCAACCCACCAGCGCGAGAATCATTGCCAAAGCAAGAACTAGAAGCATGACTCCCAAGCGCCGGCGGTTGCGTTTCTTCCACTCTCCGGCTAGCACCATGCCCAGCATTCCCACTCCAGTGAGACTCGCCCAAAGATTCGGCGCGCCTTGATGCCGGTTCACATCGGGAGCTTTGATCAGCGCCGCGCTGGGGCCGGTAGTGTTGATGGTCAGAGTCGCTGCCTTATACGGAGGAGCTATCGGACTGGGCAGCGAACAGGTTACTCCCGACGGCAAGGTAGCGGGACAGCTAAGCGTGACCGTGTTGTTGTAGCCGTTGGCCGGCGTCACCGTAATGCTGTAGCTGGCAGCGCCGCCGGGACTCACTGTCGCGGTCGTGGGGTTGGCCGCAATCTTGTAACTCGGCGGCACCGCCTGCGAGACGACTTGGTTGAGGGCCGACGACGTGCTTGCGGTAAAGTTCGTATCTCCGCCATACACAGCAGTGATGCTGTGCGTGCCGATTGCTAAGCTGCTGGTGGTGAGAGTAGCCACGCCACTCGCATTCAATGTTCCGGAGCCCAATGCCTTGGTTCCGTCATTGAACGTGACACTACCCGTAGGAACGAGGGTGTCGCCAGGCACTGTGGAAGCAACGGTCGCGCTGAGCGTGACCGCCTGCCCAGGCGCGGAAGGATTAGCCGAGGAGGTCGGCGTGCCCGTCGCGCTCCCAGATTGTTCTATCACCTCGCCTAACACCGCCGACACACTTGAAACGTAATTGGCATCGCCGCTATAGTGAGCCGTGATGCCGTGCGTGCCGGTTGCCAAGGTGCTAGTGGGAGGTGAAAGTGCAGCCACGCCGGAGGCATTCAGTGCCACCTCCGCGCCTAACTGAGTCGAGCCATCGAAGAACGTGACGCTACCCGTCGGAACGGGTGGTACACCACGCAGGTTAGCGCCATGAACCGTCGCCGTGAACGTGACCGCGGTACCCCTCGTAATCTGCGGAGCCGACGACTGCAGCGTGGTCGCACCACCTCTGTTGAGCAGTACCCCAACGCCAGAGAAGGATTGTTCGAATCCGCTCGCCACCACATCGAGATCACCGTCACCATTCACATCGACCAGGGCAAAGTCCCAGGCCCAACGATTGGCGGGGAAATCGAGGGGAGTATAAAAGGTCCCATCGCCCACGCCGTACATGACACCCACACTTCCCGCGACCGCGTTGGTGTACACCAGATCCAGATGACCGTCCAGGTCGAGGTCCGCCATTCTTACGTAGCCGGGAACCGGCGGCGGCACGAACAAAGGATTCTGCGGGCTGCTTGCCAGCAAGGTCGGCGTCTGGAATGTTCCATCACCATTGCCCAGGGCTACTGCGATTCCCTGGTTGACGCCCTTCACATTCTGAATGGTTACAGCGAGGTCAGCCTTGCCATCGCCATTGAGGTCACCTACGGCCGCATGATACGGGTTGAAGTACGTGTTTGACCCATTGACGAGTTTGAAATCGGACTCTGCTTGCAGGGTGCCATCGCCGTTGCCCAGAAGTATGGCCACGGCGCTGCCAGGCGCGGAGCAGCTTCCCGCACTGCATACGCCATAGAGCGGCACGACCAAGTCGAGCTGGCTGTCGCCATTCACATCGGCAGCAGTGAGCTCGGTAGCGACCGTAGAGAGCGCGGCATTGACAACAGGGTTGAAACCGCCGGCTCCGTTATTGATCAGTATCCCGACGTCAGCGCTGGTCGGGCGCGTTTGCCGGACCGAAGTTATTGATGAAGGCGAGATCAGGGTTCCCGTCACCGTTGAAGTCAGCCGTCACGATCCCCACCGGATGCGCGCCAACTCGCGGTATCAGTGGGATAAGATCACCGGGGCCCCGAACGTGCCGTCGCCGTTGCCCGGGAATACCCGAATCACCGATATCTGGCTCCCGGAGTTGTAATTGTCGCTCGCCGCGATGTCCAAGTTGCCGCCTCTGGTAAAGTCCGCCACTGCGACGTATTGCAACGAGTACTTGCTTCCTGCCGGGAAATAGTTCACGCCCGTCTGCAGGCTTCCATCTGCATTGGAAAGGAACACAGTGATGCCGGTGGTGTCGACGCCACCGTTGGCATTGCCGATTACAAAGTCAGGAATGCCATCACCGTTAAAGTCTCCCGACGCAAGGCCAACGCCCTCCGCCTGAAAACCGTTCTTCTTGCCCTGCTGATCGGTAGCGTAGTAGTTAATGCCTGAGCGAAAGCTGCCATCGCCGTACCCTTCGAGGTACACGAAATTGGTTTGGTTGTCGGGCAAAACCGCACCCACTGGATTACTGGCTCCATTGAAATGGGCAATCAGCGCAGGCATCATCGGAGCGCCCCGGTAGCGCCGCCCCCGGTGACGTAACCTACCGTGGGCGGATTGACCGTGCCATCTCCGTTGCCCGTAAGAACCTTAATGGCGCCGGAATTGAGGTCGGTCACGACGAGGTCGCCATTGTTGTCCCCGTTGACGTCAGCCACCGAGACTGCGGATGGCCTGGCCCCGGCGAAGTAGTACACACCCTGCACGAAGGTGCCACTGGTGTTAACGTAGACGGTTACGTTTCCATCCAGGCAATTGGCACTAATCAGGTCAGTCTGAGGAGCCGCCGTCGAGCCCAAGTTGCCGCTCCCAAGGAAGCAGGAATCGTAGAAGCCGTCAGAGGTTGTCAGAAGGACGGGTGCATTGTAGCTGGTGCAAACCCCGTTGGTGTTGGTGCTGCAGGTATAAACTACAATCTGGTTGGCCTGCGTCGCCCCGCCGGCAACAGCAGGTGCAGCAAAGTCGAGGAAACCATCCCCGTTGAAATCGGCGAAAACCATCGGGTTGCCAGGGACGCCCTGGGTCGGGGAGCCCGGGCTAAGCGCGCCCGTGAAAGCCACTGACGTTGACGTTCCGAAGGAACCGTCGCACGTGCCGTCACCTTTTCCCAGCAGAGTCCAAATGTTGCCGTTGGGAGCCAGAGCGTCGGCAACAAGGACGTTCTGGGCATCCATCCCCGTTAACATCGGCTATCCCGGCCCACACAAAGCCATTGGTTGTGACGTTAACGCCGGAGTTCACCGCGGTGAACGTTCCGTCTCCATTGCTGAGCCAGGCTTGAATGTAGGTATGGTTGGGGCTGGCAGCGGGGTGAACCAGCAAAACATCATCCTTCCCGTCTCCGTTCAAATCGGCAACGAAAATTGGATCCTGCTGCACTTCTGGCGTTGCCGTCAGAACCGTGGTGAAGGAGCCGTTCCCGTTGTTGATTGCCGCGGAAATGCTGTAGGAGGGGCTGCCGGGCGTAACGTTGACCATGGTGACCGCATCCTCGTTCCCATCGCCCTTGAAATCCCCCATCGCTGCGGGGAAGATTCCAGGAATCGCGCCATTGGCCTCGGCCCGCGCAGGACTCAGGAAGCCGATGCTAGTTGGCGGCGCAGTCGGACTCTTCTTCCGGGCCGTTGTCTGAGCGGTCCCGGCGCGTTTGCGTGCAATTACAGAAGTTGAATTGCGTCGGCTTTCTGAGCCAAAGGTGCACAGGGATACCAATACCACGAGAAACAGCAGAGAAGCTGTTCGCTTGTTCATAGCTGAGGAGACTCCGTTCAAGATTTTTGCTCTATTTCTGGATATCCTTCGCAGTCCACTTCAAGGGGTGGGTCAGCGGCAGGGTCGGCAGAGTGGGAGACTCTGCCAAATTTCAGGCCTAAAGTGTAGCCCAAGACTACTTACTTTGGGAATAGCACCTTCGTACCCCCGGAGTAACCCCTAGCTTGTACTCCATGCTGCCGGCTGGTTATCATTCTTGGCCAGCCAATGGCCACCTGCCTTGCCCATTAACACGGGAGATGATAGGAAGTTGCGATCGGTGCTTCGGATACCAAAAGCTCGTCGCGATTGGTGAGATCTGATTGGGATAAGGCTCTCACTTCGAACAAGTTGATTGCCCCGCGGGGAAGGCTTTAGCGCCGGCGTCGGCAAGGGAAAAACTGAGCTTGAGTGATTTCCGGTCGCCTCACCCGAATCTCCGTCGACCCGTGTTGACCGGAAAAAGATCAGGGAACTCAGGCGCCCGCCGGAAGCGGACGCCTGAGGCATGATCGACTTCTAGTTGACCACCAGCGTAACCGTCAGCAGATGAGCCGCCGTGTTTCCGCCGTTGGTGCCCGCCGTACCGGTCGCGGTAAGCGCTATCGGATAGGTGCCAGCAGGGGTCCCACCTCCACCTCCGCCGCCGCCTCCTCCGCTCGAACTGCCGCCTCCGCAACCCACCAGCGCCACAATCATCGCCAGCGCCAGTATTAGGAAGACGACTCCCAATCGCCGTCGGTTGCGTTTCTTCCAGTCCCCCGCCAGCACCATGCCCAGCATCCCTACTCCCGTGAGACTCGCCCACAGATTCCCATCGCTATGATGCCGGTTTACATCCGGAGCCATGATCAGCGCACCGCTGGGGCCGGTGGTCGTGATCATCAGCGTCGCCGCCGCATACGGAGGAGCTATCGGACTGGGCAACTTGCACGACACCCCGGACGGCAAAGTAGTGGGGCAGGCAAGGGTCACTGTACCGTCATAGCCATTGCTCGGACCCACCGTGATGCTGTAGCTCGCAGCACTACCGGGATTCACGCTTACGCTTGTCGGTTTAGCCGTAATGCTGTAATCCGGCTGCACCCCCTGCGCCACCACCTGGCTCAACGCTTTCGAGGTGCTCCCCGTAAAGTTGGCATCCCCCCCATACTGAGCCGTTATGCTGTGCGTCCCAACGCTCAGGCCGCTGGTTTGGAATGTGGCCACGCCACTAGAATTCAAGGGTGCGGATCCCAGAGCCGTGGTCCCGTCGTTGAAAGTGACCTTGCCGGTGGGAACCAGCGCATCGCCCGTCAGCGTGGAGGTCACGCTCGCGCTGAACGTCACTGCCGCGCCAAGTGTCGAGGGATTGGCCGAAGGCGTGGGCGTGCTCGTCGCACTTGCAACCTGGCCCACCACCAGGACCAATGCCGCTGAGGTAGTCGGCACGTAATTGCTATCACCGTTGTATTGCGCTGTGATGTTGTGAGTGCCCGTCGTCAGCGTGCTCGTTGTCAATGCAGCCACATCGGAGCTCAACGGCACGGGCGACCCCAACTGCGTAGCGCCATCGAAGAAGCTCACAGTGCCTGTCGGGGCGGCGGTTACACCCCGCACCTTGGAGCCAGTGACCGTCGCAGTGAAGGTGACCGACTGACCGACCGCCGAATGCGGAGCGGACGACTGCAGAGCAGTGCTATCTCCGCTCGTGTTCAGTAGCACATTCACTCCGGAGAAGGCAGCCGCGTTCCCAGTTGTAACTACATCGACCGCACCATCCCCGTTCACATCGGCTAGCGCAATGTCGAACGCCAGGTGACCCGCGGCGTATTCGACTGGATCGTAGAACGCCCCGTTGCCCTGGTTATACAGCACGCCTACCGTGCCAAACTTTGTGTTGCTGTAAACCAGATCCAGATGGCGGTCGCCGTTCAAATCGACCATCTTGACGTAGCCGGGGTTTGGGTTGTCGAAAGCAGCGTTCTGCAGCGTGGAGGGAACAAGTGTAGCGGCCTGGAACGTGCCATCGCCGTTTCCAAATGCAACTGCGATTCCCTGTTTAAACGTGGTTTGGTCCTCGACGGTGACTGCCAGGTCGGCTTTGTTATCGCCATTCAGATCCCCGACGGCGGCCGCATAGGGGTTGTTCATGCCGAGGGCCACGTCCGACTCCGCCTTGAATGTACCGTCTCCGTTCCCCATCAGCACCGCAACTTGCGTGCCAGGCATGGTGCTCGTGCCATAGAGTGGAACGACCAGGTCCAACTTACCATCGCCATTTAGATCGGCGGCGGTAATTTCGGTGGCCAGCACAGACAAACTGTAATTAACCGGGGGGAGGAACTTGCCCGTTCCATCGTTGAGCAATATGCCCACGTCAGCAGATGTGCCGCTGTAGTTGTTTACCACGGCCAGATCCGGCCAGCCGTCGCCATTAAAATCGCCGACCACCACGCCAAGAGCACTGCGAGTGGAATCTGTACTGGTTTGGCCGGTTGGATAGGTAGCTGGGGGCGGGTTCATCACGAAAGTGCCGTCGCCGTTCCCGGTAAAAATTTCCACTACGCCACAGGGCTGTTTATTGCAAGTCATCAGGTTCGCGCTATTGGTGGCCGCGATGTCCAATTTCTTGTCGCCGTTGAAATCAGCCACCCCGACGAATTGCAATATCGTCGATCCCGGCGGGTTGTAGGGCACGCCCGCCTGCATACTCCCATCCGGATTCGAAAGGAAGACGGTGATGCCGGTGGCTGACGAATTATTGAAGTTACCCGTGACAATGTCCGCGATACCATCGCCATTGAAGTCACCGGAAGCAATGCCCACTCCATTCGGGTGGAAGCCGCCCCCCGGGCCGGCATAATAGTTGAGCGCCGAGCGGAAACTGCCGTCACCGTACCCTTGAAGATAAATGAAACTGAATTCCAAGTCGGAGACGATTACGTCCGGCACGCCGTCGTTGTTGAAGTCATCCACCACCGGCTGGGTTCGAACATTTCCGCCCGTAGCGTAGCCCACCGAGGCGGGTTGCAGCGTTCCATCCCCGTTGCCCAGAAGGACTCTTACATTGCCGGGCTGAGTTGTGACTGTGACCACGTCGTTGTGGCCGTCGCCGTTCATGTCGGCAATACTCACGGCCTCCGGCCTGATGCCGACCGGGTAGTACACACCCGTTTGGAAGGTTCGGTCACCGTTGTTGACATACACCGTCAACTTATCCTGAAGAAGGTCTGCCGGGTTGCAATTCGCGCCAGCGCTCACGATATCGGGCTTGCCGCCTGGCGTCAGGACTCCGGCCGCATCGAAGCAGGAATCATACAGGCCGTCGGGAGTAGTCAAAAGTACAGGTGCGGTATAAGGACCAGTTGTGCCAAAGAAAACTTCATCCCGATTTGTCACGGCATCTGTAGCGGCGAAGTCGAGGATGCCATCGCCATCGAAATCCGCAAACGCCACGTTGGCATTCGGAGCAATCGCCGGAGAGAAAGAAGCGGAGGTCGGGGTGTTGAAGGTTCCATTGCCGTTTCCTGTAGCCGTCCACACCACGCTGTTGACTCCGTCAGCGATCACCAAGTCAAGAAACCCGCTCTTTGTATTCTTGTAGAGCGTGCCCCAGGTGACGTGGCTTGGACTACCCAGCGAAGTCGCACCTTGCGAAGTAAACGTCCCATCGCCATTGCTAAGCCATACCTCAAATGTCGCCGGCGTTCCCTGGTGACCCATGACCAAATCATCTTTGCCGTCGCCGGTCAGATCGCCGACCCAGATGGGATCCGCGGCCGTGGCGGTTGTAAGCGTCAACTGTGGCGTTTGAAACGTGCCATCTCCATTCCCCAGCGCGACCGAAATCTGGTATTTGCTTCCCGCAGTCCGCACCACAGTGGCAGTGTCCTTGTTTCCGTCGCCGTTGAAATCACCCGACACAGGAGGGAAATAAGTAGTTGTGTCGTATCCGCCCGTTGGAATCTGCGGTGCGCTCAGGAAGCCAATATTGCTCGTCGGCGGAGTCGGAAACTTCTTCCGGGCTGACGTCTTGATGGCCGCAGCCCGTTTGCCAGCGGCTGCTGAAGTTGAATTGCGCTGGCTCTCAGCGCCAAATGCACAGAGGGATGCCAATACCACGAGAACGAGAAGAGAAGTTGTTCGCTTGTTCATAGTTGGGAAAACTCCGTTCGACATCTGTCGGATATCCTTCGCAATCCACTCTAAGGCGTGGGTCAGCGGCAGGGTTGGCAGAACGGGAGACTCTGCCAATTTCAGGCCAGAAGTGTAGCTGTAATCCTTCGCTACGAGAATGGCCCGTTCGTACCCCTTAGTAACTATCCGTAGGACACCAAAGTTTCCCTCGACCTGCCCTGAATAAGGTTCCCGGCCCATAACTGAATGATTTGAAATGCCCCTCGAAAACATTGGCCAAGGCCAGGGTTCGCCATTCCATCACATGAAAGCGTGATGGCGGTCATAGCAGGGAGTACCCGTTGCGGGCTAGTGTCAGCTTGAGTTCCCGATCCCTGCCTGATCGCACCCGGGCCCCGCAAGATCATATCCAGGCAGTTCGGAAATATCGGGTTTCCCCCTCCCCGAGTCCTGCGCTCGTAATCGCTCTCCGGGCCGCCGCGAAACCGACACCGTAAACGAGTTTCTGAGGAGCCGCTGCATGTGGCGAAGCAAAAACATTAAGACGCGCGAGCATCGTGCTTCGAGACACGTCGAGAGAATCCACGCCTCGATGTGGGTTTCATTCGATCTGCAAACTTTGGAGGAATACTCATGTACTACAAGAAATTCTCGGGAGCCGCGAGCGCGGCTCTGATGATCGTCACGTCGGTAATTCTGGTATCGGCGTGCGGCGCTTCGGCGCAAAGCAAGTTCAAGGTGCTGTATTCCTTTCCCAACTACACCGGTGGCAGCCCTCTGGCTGGCCTGATCTTCGACCAGGCAGGAAATCTTTACAGCACGGCATACGAAGACGTTGGCCATAACGGCAGCGTTTTCACACTGGCCCCGAACGCGGATGGAAGCTGGACCGAGAGGATGCTCTACAGTTTTACGGGCGGCGTGGATGGCGGGGCTCCGCGAGCTAGCGTGATTTTCGACCAATCCGGAAATCTTTACGGCACCGCGGGGAATGGGGGTGACCTCAGCTGCGACGCACCCTTCGGCTGTGGCGTCGTCTTCAAACTGACCCCGAACGCGGGCGGAAGCTGGACCGAGACTGTGCTCTACAGTTTCACGGGCGGCGCCGATGGCGGCTTTCCTTTTGCCAGCGTCATCTTCGACCAATCAGGAAACCTCTACGGCACTACGTCCGGCGGCGGCGCTCACGGCGCTGGTACGGTATTTGAACTCACGCCCAATACCGACGGAACCTGGACCGAGCATGTGCTCCGCCAATTCACAGGCGGCAAAGGCGGAGGCGGTCCACAAGCTGGCCTGATCTTTGATCAGGCGGGAAACCTGTACGGCACGACCTCCGGCGGCGGCACCTACGAAGCGGGCGTTGTCTTCAAGTTGGCGCCAAACGCGAACGGAAGCTGGACCGCGAGTGTGCTCCATCAGTTTACCGGTGGCGAAGACGGCGGCGGTCCCCTCGATGGCCTGATCTTCGACAAGGCCGGAAATCTGTATGGCACGGCTTCCGGCGGCGGCGCTGGCGGGGATGGCGTGGTCTTCAAACTGACACCACGCTCGGGCGGAAAGTGGTGGGGAGAGAAAGTGTTGCACGCCTTCACGGGCGGCGACGACGGAGCGGTTCCGGCTGCCGGCCTGATCTTCGACTCCGCAGGAAATCTGTATGGCACAACCCAGAATGGCGGCGGCTCCGGATATGGCACGGTTTTCAAGCTCGCGCCCGCTTCGGGCGGCAGACCCTGGAGGGAACGCATACTCCACGCCTTTCGCGGCCCTTGGGCGGCATGGCCCGTTGCCGGTTTAGTCCTTGATCCGGCCGGAAATCTCTATAGCACAACCCAAGCGGCGGACGATAAGCACGCCGGCGAGGTGTTTGAGATCACACCGTAGGTAGTTCTCCGGGTGGTCGCGCTTGACCGGCGAGCAGTTGGACGCATTGATGATCGGTGGGTCTGGGTCCTTCTTGGCCCCGCGGATTCGCAAACAGCCACGTAAGTGTGGCGGGAGAAAAAAAGATGACTAACACAAAGACTGCTCTTTCACAGGCCGCGCACTGCGGCCGACTGAAATCATTTCGCATGAGTGCGGCACTCATCCTCGCAACGCTCATGCTGCTGGTCGCAGCGGCGCCTGTGGCGGCAAGCGCACAAACCTATACCGATCTGTACAATTTCGACACTTCCTCAAACCCCATCGGCACTCTCGCACAGGGGCGAGACGGCAATTTATACGGGACCACAGAGAATGGCGGCACCTATGGCGACTGTGAATACGAGCGTACCTGTGGCACCGTGTTCCAGGTCAAACCCAGTGGAACGTTCAGGGTGCTGTACAACTTCGACATTTTCCACGGTGCAGATCCCTACGGCGGATTGACGCTCGGGATGGACGGGAACTTTTACGGTACGACCGCGTATGGTGGCTCGACGGGCAAGAACTGCAGCGTCGATGACCAGGGCTGCGGCACGATCTTCAAGATTACGAAGAGCGGCAGCCTGACCACTCTTTACAGCTTCCCTTACGGTGGTGCGGACATGTTCCCCTACGCAGCACCAATCCAGGCCACTGATGGGAATTTCTACGGCACAACGGGAGTAGGGACTGCTTACAAGATTGCCCCCTCGGGCGCCTTCACCTCGCTCGGCTCACTTCCTGGACAGACTGCTGCCCCACTGCTCCAGGCAACCGACAGGACGTTCTACGGCACGACCAACTCAGGCGGTACCCACGGAGTTGGCACGATCTTCAAGGTGACGCCGAAGGGGATCGTAAAGACTGTATCTAATTTTGACGGTGCTCACGGAGCAAGCCCGTTATACGGGTCGCTGATTC
The DNA here is from genome assembly GCA_963696635.1 of uncultured Acidobacteriota bacterium. Classification (GTDB taxonomy): domain Bacteria; phylum Acidobacteriota; class Terriglobia; order Terriglobales; family Acidobacteriaceae; genus JABDBE01. Next base: position 1,192,502 of record CAVOKX010000006.1, on the reverse strand, counting down.
AAGGCAGCGACGGCAACTTCTACGGAACCGGTTACGAGGGCGGTAGTTACGGCGCGGGTGTCGTGTTCAAATTGACGCTGCCAAAAACCATTACCGTACTTCACAATTTCCCCGACCCCAATTACCCGAATGACGGCACGTCGCCGTGGTCGGGGCTCGTCCAGGCAACCGACGGCAACTTCTACGGTGTCACTACTTATGGTGGCGCAAAAGGGGGCGGAGTGATTTTCCAGATCACTCCGGCCGGCGGTTACTCCATCCTCCACAGCTTCGATAGCATCAGTGGCTTATACCCAACATCCTCACCCATGCAACATACGAATGGCAAGATTTACGGGCTAGCCGGTGGATGGGGAACCCGTGAGGGCGGTGTTGTTTACAGTCTTGATATGGGCCTGGGCCCGTTTGTCAGTTTGGTACACACGTCAGGCAAGGCCGGAAGATCCATCGAGGTTCTTGGACAAGGATTCACTGGCACCACCTCTGTTTCCTTCAACGGAACCGCCGCGACCTTCACCGTGCATTCCGACACCTTTCTGAAGGCCACAGTTCCAACCGGAGCGACGACAGGCTTTGTGACGGTGACCACTCCCGGCGGCACGCTAACGAGTAACAAGCAATTCATCGTCAAGCCGTAGCCGGACTCTCCGGCCATTCGGGGCTTTGCTCCGGGTGGCCGGACAGCCTCCACAGCATCGCGCGGTGGTTGTTACGATAAAGGTTCCAGAGAAGCCAGGCGCAAACTCCTGCTAGTTCTTCCGCCGGGTTAGTGGTAGCTTGTTATCTGTAATGTCGGCTTGGAGACGAGTCATGCGTAACCCGCGGCGCGTTTCGACGATTGCATACTTTTTCTTGCTACTTCTTTTGGCTGGGTCTGCGTTTGCCGATTCCCAAGTGACCATGGACTTTCTCGGTCACGGCGGCACTGACAGCAATCCCGTTTATCCGTGGCATTTCCGAGTCGATGGTGTCCCGACTACGCTGATTTGCGATACCCTTCACAACTTAAACATCAGAGGCGAAACCTGGCAGGCCAACGTAACCAATATCCTTAATGGTCCTACGCAGGGTTTGTTCAAGGGCAACACCCTGATTGACTACAAGGCCGCCGCCGTCATTTTCAGCGATGTCTTATTCCACGGAGCCAACTTCAGCGATGCGAACTGGGCAATCTGGGCGCTCTTCGACCCAGGCGCGAAGAATAACAAGCATTTCAACGCCGATGCCTTGGCCCTCTATAACGCCGCCTTGGCCCTCGCCGCAAAACTGCCCAAGAGCTTCTTCACCAACTACGTGATCTACACTCCCATCCCTGGCACGCAGTCCTGCACCAAGTGTGGGCTTCCGCAGGAATTCATTGGCTATAATCCCGTGCCTGAGCCTGGGACTCTGCTGTTGTTTGGAACCGGCCTTTTGGCTTTGGCTGGGGCGATTCGAAAAAAACTGGCTCGTTCTCACACCCTCCCATGATGGGTGGCCCATCCTTATTCATTTTACCAGGGTGAGCGCCTTGGATTATCCCTTGAGCAAGGTCTCCCGGCATCCCGGCTCGGGACACATATATCTGAGAACATTTCGTTGCCGGTCCAGACTCGAGATAAACATGGGCCGACCGTGCTTTTCGCACACTGGCTGGTCCGGGGAGAGAATGGGTGCCTGGTCTCTTCTCGGGGTTACATAGCCGAGAGATTCGTTGAAGCAACGTTGACAGAACTTGTCGGTACAGCGGAAAAACTCGACCGAATAGTTGACGTTGAATGGAGCCAGCAGGAACTCCATGGTTCGATAATGCTTATCGCACAATGGCAGGATGTCGCTCCTCATGGGGGGAGTCTAGCATCGCCCGCAAAGCAAAACCGGCGGTTTTAGCCGCCGGTAGTCAATCCATCACTCCGGAATCCATCGGTCGGGGCCACGGGCGAGGATGCCCGTCGCTCCATACAATTCAGTTGCTGTCATCCCGCCGCTTCAGCGTAGGATGATCATCGTCGCTGCTGGTCGTCCCGTCCTTGCCCGTGTTGCTGGTCGATGAGGCACGCCGCAAACTTGGCTTGCTGCCGTCCTTGTTATCGTTCACCTTGCGCCGGTTTTCCAGCGAAGCCAACCGCGATTTGACGTCATCGAATTCCGACGTGGTCACCGTGTACTCCGCACGGGCAGGCAGAATCTTCTCAATCTCGTTCTGGGACGCAGCGATGCGATCCGGGGTCTGCGGATGCGACGCAAAAGTCTTGGCCAACGTTCCCGGCTTCTTCTTTTCCATGGCCTGAAGTTTCTCGAAGAAAGCGACGAACGACTGCGGGTCATATCCCGCCTTGTACATATACTGCAAACCGAGGTAGTCCGCCTCCGCCTCAAACCCGCGCTGGAAGCTCAGGAAAGTTATCGGCAAAGCCAGGCCCGCCGCTTCATAGGCGGCGTATCCAATTCCCCCGCCGACGAAAATAAGTGGAATGGTCGCGAAGTTGGCATACTGTGATCGGGTCAATTGCCGGGTCGCGTGGCGGGCGCAGACGTGCGCAATTTCGTGCGCCATCACGCCGGCCAGTTCCGCTTCTCCATCGGCCGCCAGAATGGTCGCCGAATCGACGTACACGAAGCCGCCGGGAAGCGACATGGCATTGACCACGTCCGAGTCAATGATCTTGAAGGTAAAAGGAACCTGTGCATCCGAGTTGCGCACCAGGTTCTGGCCGAGGCGATTCACATATTCTGTGACCACGGGGTCGGTGACGAACTTCGAACTGGAATCAACCATCATGGAATACTGCTTCCCCATCTTGATGTCGCTTTCGATGGAATACCAGTTGCCCAGTCCGCGTGCGCCCATCTTGCGATTGCCGATCGCGTCCACATCATCCTTGCCCCCGTCATGCTTGACCTTGTCGGGGTCGGCGGGCTGAATCGGAGCGCTTTGCGTACCCTGGGTAGCGGAGCCGCTGGTACCCCCCTGAGGCGGCGCGCCGCCTGAGACTCCAGGGTCGCCGCCGGGAACCGGACTGCTGGGAACGCTGCCAGGAGCCGGTTGGCTGCCGGGAATTCCCGTCTGCGCAAAAGCCGATGACGTCAGACTGCCGAAGGCGAACAAGGCAGCCGTTAATAGCAAGAGCCGGAACTTCATAACCAAACCCCGTTTTCCGCCCGAGCGGGCCTCTACGCAAATTATACCCCTGGAGACACCACGCGTCCCGTGAATTTCCACTAACCTGAATTACCCTAAGAAGTTCGACGCAGAATCGCCCCAGAAGGTTATCCGGCCGTACCCGACTTTCGAGCCATGCACACGTAGGCCCGGACGCCCTCGTCCGGGCAGCCGGGCAAAGCTCGGCAAGTTGCTTACTTGCCGGCAGCCATAACCACCGCCACTACGGAGTCCGCACACCCGTAGTAAAGAAACCAGTGTTCGTGAAAGTACACCAACCCCTCGGCAAAGGTCGTTCCGGCCGCATACTGCCCAGTCTTCTCATAGGCCATCATTGGCTTCAGAACAGGGTGTTCTGTCTGTTCGATCAGGTGCGCCGGATCGCCGCTTTCGAAAAGCGCCTCCCCGGCCGCATAGGCATTAGGACCTAAATCCGGGTCGCCATCCTTGACCGCGTTTTTTCCGTTGTAAAATACGACAATTCCCGCCGAAGTCAAAACCGGCGGCGGCCCCACCTCCGGAAACATACTGTCAAAATGACCGGAACGTGGTCGCAACACTTCGATGGGCGCACCCTTCGCATCCTCCATCGGACTCCAGTGAATTAAGTCGCTCGAAGTAGCCAGATGGATCGCGCCTTCGCCCCAATACATCCAGTATCGTCCGTCGATTTTCGCCGCGATCAGTCGCCCTTTGTCGAGCCGCGTCACCATCCCCGCCGACTTGTATTTCCGCTCTGCGTATTTTCCGCCCGCGGCTAGCGCAAAGGCTGGCCCATGCTTTGTCCAGCGCAGCAAATCCGGCGATGTCGCAATGCCCACCGAATAGGTTTTGCGATTCCACTGCGTGTAGCTGAGAACGTAAGTGCCGTCGTCTGCCTCGACAATGCGCGGATCCTCCACGCCGCCCGGCCACTCGCGAGACTGTTGCGCATCCTCAGCCGGGTAAAGCACCGGGTCCGCGCGCCGCGTAAAGGAAATACCATCTGCGCTCTCAGCCAAGCCGAGCCGTGACGTATGTCCCCCGATTTCCATAGCTCCCGAGTCGTCCTCAGCCCGATAAAGCACATACACCTTTCCATCCCGCACGATCGCCGCGGGATTAAAGGTGTGCAGCGTTTCCCAGTGCACTGGCTTCTTTAGTATCGGATCGATAAAGGTTGATTCCGGTCGTGGAGCAATGACCGGATTGCCGCTAGCCGGCCGCGTGAACGGAGCGATCTCCCATTTCGCCGCATCCTGCGCCTGCAAAGCGGCAGCGCAGAACAACCCGGCCGCCAGGCAGAGCTTTCCTCGAACCCTCATGCGCATAGTATATTCGCAAGCCAACACTGCCTACGGGGTGGAAGGCTTATGATCGATACGCTTGAGGTCGATGAATTCCTTGCTCCGTTTGCCGTCGCCTACGAACAAGAAAGCCAGGGTAATGTGATCAGCATTGAGCAATCGCATTTCAACTCCGTAGACGTGCGGCGCATCTGGAGAACGGAGGTTGGTCGCATCCTGGAAGTCGAAATCGAGGATACCCTTGGCGGTGTCGATCTGGCGAGCTTTCAGCCGCGGTTGATTCTGCGCCGCGCAGTAATGAGTCATCCGCAGATCCCCGCCATCCAGGTGATACACACTGGTCATCGACGGCACGCCATTCACAGCTAGATTCTCGACCACGGCCGAGCCATTTCCGGTTTCGTAATAGGTGGCGTTTATATTGCCAGTAGCTGTGCGCGCCCCGGTCCACGCGAACGAGCCTTCCCACTCACCGGCCAGCCCGCGAAGCTGTGCCAGCGCTGCAACGTTGGCGTCATCCTTGGCTTCGGAGTTGCTGACCGTGCATAAACCGACCATGCTCGCAAGCAGCAGAATTCGCCCGATAACTCTCACCGAAACGCTCCCACACGCGATTCTGATATTCCCAATTTTCATTTGGTTGATCATGTCGGACTCTCCGGATCGAGAGACTATAAAATTCTCGTTTGGTTAGCACACCGTGAATGCGCTCTTGCGTCAGCTTCATTTCAAGCCGTAACATGACGCCGTCTCATTGTCAGGAGGTTCCCTTGCTCGATCGCCGACGCTTCCTCACTGCTACTTCAGGACTTGCCGCTCTCGCTCTCCCCACTAAGCTGCTCGCCCAGCTTCAAAACGCGCCTTCGGCGCTCCCCGACACCGCTGTTTACAACCGCGACCCGGATGCCTACTGGGCCGAAGTTCGCAAACAGTTTCTCATTCCAGCCGACGAAATCTATTTGAACAACGGCACCGTCGGATCGAGTCCCGCACCCGTCCTGCGCGCCGTCTTCGACGGCTACGCGCAAACCGAAAAAATGGACCAGCAGGATCCCGAAGACTATCCCATCTGGGGATACGCGGCGTGGAACCAGTTTCGTGATCCCCTGGCCGCGTTCGTCGGCTGCAAGCGCGACGAGATTGCTCTGCTGCGCAATGCCACCGAAGCTAACAGCTATATTGCCAACGGAATCGACATGAAGCCTGGCGACGAAGTGCTCATGACCGACCAGGAGCATCCCGGCGGCCTCCAACCTTGGCGGCTGAGAGCAAAGCGTTATGGGGTCGTGGTCAAGACGGTGACTCTACCCATGCCCGTCAAGGATGCTAACCAGGTTTTGAATCTGTTCAACGACGCCATCACTCCGCGCACGCGTGTGATCTTTTTCAGCCATATTACGACCGTGACGGGGGTCGTGCTTCCCGCCAAGGAACTCTGCACGTTGGCCCGTTCGAAAAACATCTTATCGGCAGTCGACGGCGCGCACGTGGTTGGCATGATGCGTCTCAACCTGCAGGACATCGGCTGCGACATGTATTCCTCCAGCCCGCACAAGTGGCTGCAGGCGCCAAAAGGATCGGGCTTCCTGTTTGTGAGCGACGAAGTCATCGACCGGATGTGGAACACGATTGCCACCGAAGGCTGGGATGAACCCAAGTTGCGAGCCGAGCGCTTCCAGCGCATCGGTTCATCGAACGTCCCCGCACTTTGGGGGCTGGAGGCGGCAATCAAGCTGGCAAACGAAATCGGCATGGATCGAATCGAACGCCGCCATCGCGAACTCTGCGACCACATTCTCGCCCAGATGATCAAACGCGGCGCCGAGTCGTGGACCTCGCCTGATCCGGCATTGCGCTGCGCCATCGCCACGGTCAACGTCCCGCCCATTCAGCGCATGGACCTGGAAAACTGGATGTGGAAAACCCACAAGATCCGCATCCGCGGCGGCGAACCATCCAAGCTGCGCCTGTCTACGCCCTACTATCTCCAGAAAAAAGATATCGACCGGTTCCTGGAAAAGTTCGACCAGTATAAGCGGGAGAAAAGCGCGGCGTGACCGACGCGGCCCCGTTGATTCAACAAAGCGCACTAACCACAAAGGACACGAAGGTTCACAAAGGAAAACTGAACCGGCCGATTTGGTGGTGGATTTCCTTTGTGAACCTTTGTGTCCTTTGTGGTGAATGATCTTCCGGCGTGCCAGATCAATCGTAATATTCCAACCCCAAATGCGTAATCAATTCCTCGCCCCGCAGATGCCGCAGCGTGTTCTTCAATTTCATCAACTGAATAAACAAGTCATGCTCCGGATAAAGTCCCGGTGCAGTCATCGGAGACTTGAAATAAAAACTCAACCACTCCTGAATGCCCAGTCCACGAAGCTCCGCACTGCGCTGCGCCAGATCCATAAACAAAATCAGATCAAGCACGAGTGGCGCCGCCAAAATAGAATCGCGACAAAGAAAGTCCACCTTGATCTGCATGGGGTAGCCAAGCCACCCAAAAATATCGATGTTGTCCCAACCCTCTTTGTTGTCACCGCGAGGCGGGTAATAGTTGATGCGAACCTTGTGGGTGAAATTGCCGTAGAGTTCGGGATAGAGTTCGGGTTGCAGAATGTGCTCCAAAACCGAGAGCTTCGATTCCTCCTTGGTTTTGAACGATCCCGGATCCTCCAGCACTTCCCCGTCGCGGTTGCCTAGAATGTTGGTCGAGAACCACCCGTTGAGCCCAATCATGCGAGCCTTGAAACCGGGGGCCAGGATAGTCTTGATCAGCGTCTGCCCAGTCTTGAAGTCTTTGCCGCAAATCGGGGCTTCATTTTTGCGCGACAACTCGTGCATTACGGGAATGTCAACCGTCAGGTTCGGGGCTCCGTTAGCGAACGGCACGCTCTCCATTAGCGATGCGTAGGCGTAGACCATCGACGGCGCAATGTTCTCGTCATTCTGGATCAGTGCCTTCTCAAACGTCTTCAGTGATTGATGCGCGGCTGTGGGCTCGATATAACTTTCCGTCGAACCGCACCAGATAGTAATGAGGCGCGCGGCTCCCGACGTCTTCTTGAAGTCGCGGATGTCGGCTCGCACCTGCTCAGCCAGATCCATCTTGTTTTTGCCTTTTTTGATGTTAGGTCCATCGATTTTCTTCACGTAATTGTGATCGAAAACCGCTTTGCGCGGCTTGATGGAGCCGAGTAAAGGTTTGACCTGGTCAAGCAATTCGCGATCGAGAACGCCGGCATTTTTGGCCGCGCTGTACATGTCGTCTTCAAAAATATCCCAGCCAGTGAACACCAGATCGTCGAGCCCGGCCAGGGGAACGAACTCTTTGATCTTGGGCGAGCGCGCGTCGGTGCGCTTGCCCAGGCGAATAGTTCCCATCTGGGTTAACGAGCCAATGGGCTTGGCAATTCCCTTGCGCACCGCTTCAACCCCAGCCACAAATGTGGTCGCGACCGCGCCCATGCCGGGGATCATTACGCCCAGCTTGCCTTTGGGTGATTGAATCTCGCTGCTGTTTTGTTTTCTGCTTTCAGTTTTTGCGGACTTCTGCCGAGTCGCCATCTGGTGGAGGCTTCCTTATGAGAGCTTGAGATGTAAAGGCAAACAGTTATGTTCTCGTATCGAGATAGGATTTGCAACCGCGTGCAGTTGAATGTGGAGAGGGAGGGTTCAACCGGCGTATGGTCACATCCGATGGAGCAATAGTTTTGCCGGACACTACAGGGCTTTTGCTCTGGGGACGGGCGAGGACGCCCGTGCTCCATTACTTTGCTTCCAAATCGACGGTCTTGACCGGCAAGTCCCAGTGCGCATCGAGAATCTCGAAACGTCGCTGCTCTTCGCGTTCGTAGGTTTCCTTGTCGGGGAAAAGTTGTTTCTTCAGCGCATCCTCGTCGAAAGGCTCATTGGCAACCGTGGCATTCTTGAAGACGATGGTCACGCGATAATCCCAGCGGCCGTCTTCCGTGGTGTGGTAGCGAGGTTGGTCCATCCACACCTTAAGCATGCGTCCCATCTCGACTTCTTTCTTCAGCAATGGATAGTGATTCTTCTTGAACAGGCGCAGGAATTCGTCCGCGTGTCCCCATTTTGCTTTGTAGTAGTACTCGACTACGAAAGGCTGGCCGGAAGCGGCAGGTGCGCTCTGGGCGAAACCGGAGCTTGCGCTGAGGAACAATGCGGCTAGCGTGATTATGAAGTGCTTCATGTGTACCCTCCGTTGTGTATCTGTAGCGCCGGCATCTTGCCGGCTATCCTGCGGGCGTCGCGCCCGCAGACTGGACACCGGCGTTACTATCACTCTGTGGCGCCGAGGCGGTTCTGCCAGTGCGACCACGCGAACCAGATAATTCCAGCCGCTAGCGCGATCCCAATGACCGCATCGAACTGATGAAAATATTTGCCCAACCCGCGCCAGTTTTCACCCAGCTTCATGCCAAGCCAAGCTAGTCCGAAGCACCACGGCCAGGAGCCAAGAAAAGTATAGAGATGAAACCGTCCCCGGGGCATACGGGCAACTCCTGCGGGCAGCGCGATAAACGTGCGGATGACTGGCAGCAGCCTGGCGATGAAGACGGCAAGGTAGCCCCAGTGGGCGAAAAAGCGGTCAGCCCAATCCAGTTCCCGCCGGCCCATCAAGATCCAGCGGCCGTATTTTTCTACCAGCGGGCGGCCGCCGTAGCATCCGATCTCGTAGGCGACCAGCGATCCCAGATTGCAGCCAATGGCTCCGGCGGTCGCAACCCAAAACAATTTCATCGTGCCCTCGGACACCAGGTAGCCAGCGAACGGCATGATCAACTCGGAAGGCAATGGAATACATGCGGATTCAATCCCCATCAGGATGGCGAGCCCTCCGTAGCCGGTCGCAGCGATTACCGACTTAATAAAGACAAAAAGAATGGCCAGAATTTTCTCAGTCATGAAAAAAAATAATGCAAGAATTTGTAGAGACGTAGCTCGCTACGTCTCGAGTCACGGTGAGATGGTGCAAGCAACGTTCCTACGACTAAGAGTACAACTGGCAGCTAGAATGATCCTTCCTGAGTAAACGTGAATCCGGGCAGGGACGCCCCCTGCGCGCCTTTCGCCACTTTCACGCGCACCGTGGGAGCATCGGGAGCGCTTACCTCCGCCGGACGCAGCACAGCGTACTGCGAGAACACCTCGCTGTAAACCTTGGTGACCAGGTAGTCCTTCCCGTCATCATCTTTGCGCCACACTTGCCCGAGTTGAATGGACTTCACAGCCACGGCAGCTTCCTTAATTTTGCTTGGATCACTTCCAGACTACCTAGCGTGGAGGTCCACGTCAATCGGACGGACGCAGCTGCGGATTACGAAAGAATCCCTCTCTCAGAGCGGCTCGCTGACTCGCTGAGTGGCAAATCTTCGATGGAGGACGGGCGTCCTCGCCCGTCGGGGTCGCACCCACAATAATCCTTCTGCTACCATCTAGGCTCGATTTCAAGGGCTGAAGGAAAGCTACATGGTACGCGGCATAGTTCCTCGCCAACCAGCAAAGACAGGGCGCCAGGAGGGAGCGCGCAGCAAGCGCTCACCTGATAAAACTGCCGGGCTGCGCCCGGGCCGGACGGGTCAAAGACCCGGTCCCACACGAGCTAAGGTTTCTAAGCAGACTGCTCCCAGGGCGAAGTCGATTCGAGCCAGCAAAGGCTACGATCCCCTCGCGCCCGAGCGCATCGCTGAAATCCGGAAGCGGCTCGACCAGCTTTATCCCGATGTAACCTGTGCGCTCACTCACAAGGACGCGTGGCAGTTGTTGGTAGCGACAATCTTGTCCGCACAGTCGACCGACGTGAATGTCAACCGGGTAACGCCAGAATTATTTCGCAAATACCCCACGGTCGCTGACTTCGCCGCGCTCACGCCCGAGCAGCTAGAACCTGACATTCGCTCGACAGGTTTTTTCCGCAACAAGTCGAAGTCAGTAGTCGGAGCGGCAAAGCGGATTGTGAGCGAGTTCGGCGGCCAGGTTCCGGACGACATGGCCCAACTTCTTACTTTGCCGGGAGTGGCGCGGAAGACCGCCAATGTTGTACTGGGCACGTGGTTCAAAAAGGCAGATGGCGTGGTCGTGGACACTCACGTCACCCGCATCGCGCGTCGACTCGAACTTACCAAGAATACGGATGCTCCCAAGATCGAACAGGATCTGATGAAGGTGATCCCGCGCGAGAAGTGGATTCTGTTCGCGCATCAGCTGATATGGCACGGGCGCAAGCTGTGCTTCGCGCGCCGCCCCAAATGCGTCGACTGTGCGCTCGAGAATATCTGCCACGCTGGAGATAAGACGTGGAGCACAGTCGAGATCCACAAGAACGCGAAGCTGTAAGCTTGCGTCTCTGGAATCATAAGCGTGTCACCCTGTGCGCAGCGCATTCCGTCGCTCGCGACCGAATGTGCGGAGTCGAAGGATCCTGCACCGTTTAACGGTTTCCATGCTGTTTCAGGGCATTCTTTGAAGTAATGTCAGAATCCCTTGCGCCTTCATTTCGAGCACTCGCATGCAGGGATCTTTCGACTTCGTGGCTTCTTCTCTTCGCGAAGCGCCACTCCGCTCAAGGTGACAGTGAGTCAATGAATGCTTACGTGAAGTGGGCGCAGCTCTCTGCTAAACTTTTTCTTTCCACTTGTGGCGCCGGCATCTTGCCGGCTGTCCCGAGGGCCCTCGGTTTTTGTGCATGCACCTTGTGCACGGCAGCCACTGTGACGACCGCTACAAAGGACCCGCATGCGCACTCTTATCCCGTTTGCTATTGTCATACTCATGAGTTCCTTCGCCCCGGCCCAGACCTTGACCGTCCCTCACGCCATTACCGATCCCAAACAGATCACCAGCAAGCCCAGCGCGCAGGTGGAGCAGAATCAGCAGAGTCTCTCCATCGAGAAGCTCTACATGACGCGCCAGGTGGGGCGTGCCTCGTGGTCGCCCGACGGCAAGACAATCGTCTTCGTCAGCAACATTAGTGGCCGCAATAATCTATGGCTGGTGCCTGCGGAAGGCGGCTGGCCGACGCAGCTCACCGTCAGCGACCAACGGCAGGCGGCGCCGGCATGGTCACCGGATGGCAAATGGATCGCCTACATGTCGGACTATGACGGCGACGAGCAGTGGGACATTTTTATGGTCTCGCCGAAGACTGGGCAAGTCGTGAACCTGACCCATACTCGCGAAATCTCGGAGGAGAATCCGCGATGGTCGCTCGATGGACGTTATCTGGCCTACACCGTGAAACCGAAAACATCATCGGTGTTTGAGATCGATGTTTACGACATGCTGATGCGGGATGTGAAGCACATCACCACCGGCACGCCAGCCGACAAGTTGAACGACAATCCGATCTGGTCGCATGACGGCAAGCGGATCGCCTATACCCAACAGCAAGCCAAAGGGACGGACTCAAATATTTTCGTGGCCGAGGTCGCGACGGGCCAGAGTTCCCTGCTGGCTCCGCATGATGGCGAACAACTTTACTCCGCCAATGATTTCTCGCCCGATGGTAAGAAGCTGCTGATCACTTCTAATGCTGCCAATGGTTACGAAAATGTCGGCCTGTTGGACATTGCGACCAAGAAGATTTCCTGGCTCACCCGGGACAAGTGGGAAATCAGCGGAGGCAATTTTTCGCCTGACGGCAAGCGCATCGCCTGGACCGCGAATGTCGAAGGCAATGTCGATATCTATCTGCACGATCTCGTCGCTGGCAAAACTGAGGCTTTGCCGCTGCCCAAAGGCGTGAATCATCTTGCCGGCGAGCATTCCGCATTCAGCAAAGACGGAGCACGCCTGCTCTACAACCACAATGGGGCAAGCGCTCCTGGAGATCTTTGGGTTTATCAACTGGCGACGGAAAAATCACATCAGGTGACGCAGTCGTTGGTCGCAGGAGTGCACTCGGAAGATATGGTCGAGCCATTCCTGGTGCACTATCCCAGCCGCGATGGCAAGTGGACCATCTCCGCGTTCGTGTACGTACCTTACAACATGGTGCGCAACGGCCAGAACGCAGCCATTGTTTACGTGCACGGCGGCCCTACCGCGCAGTCGGTGAACTCGTTCAACCGGTTTATTCAGCACATGGTCAACCAGGGATACATGGTGATCGCGCCGAACTATCGCGGCTCAACCGGCTATGGAAAGGAATTCCAGCAGGCGAATCTGTTCGACATGGGCGGCGGCGACTTGCAGGACGTGCTAGCGGCAGCGGATTTTATCAAGCAAACCGGTTTTCTCGATCCCAACAAAATCGTCCTGATGGGCGGCAGCTACGGCGGCTATTTAACCATGATGGGCGTCAGCAAGGCGCCCAAGGTTTGGGCGGCGGGCGTTCCCATCGTGCCCTTCGTCAACTGGTTTACGGAAATCCAGAACGAGGATCCGGTGTTGCAACAATCGGATTTGGCGACCATGGGCGATCCCGAGAAGAACAAGGCATTGTTCCAGGATCGCTCGCCGATTTTCTTCGTCGATCAGATCAAGGCACCATTGCTTTTGCTGGCGGGCGGGAACGATCCGCGCTGTCCCAAGGAAGAGGCCCAGCAAGTGGTGGATGCGGTTAAAAAGCGCGGCGGTACGGTCGAATACAAAGTTTATGAGAACGAAGGACACGGCTTCGCGCGGGTGGAGAATCAGATCGACGCCTATCAGCGCGCATCAGGATTCTTGAAAGCGCACGTGCCCCCAGCGGAGTGCAACTGCTCCTTGAGTGAATAGATTCGATTAGTGTGTGGAGACGGGTCTTCGACCCGTCGATACGGCCGCCAGGCCGCGAGCCGCTCTGCGGGCGGCAACCGGGTCAAAGACCCGGTTCCACATGAGCCAGAGCCTTGATCAAACCTGGAATCGTGTATTCGCTGGCTTCGATGTCGACCGCCAGGCGAAGTTCTCGAAGCGTCGACGAGGTGACCGGGCCAATCGAAGCCAATCGCAACCCGTCAGGCAGCGACTTCTTTCCTAGCAAGGTAACAAAATTCCTCACCGTCGACGAACTGGTAAATGTGATCACGTCCGGACGACGCTTCGAGTCTTTCAGTATGGTTCGCAGTCGCGTGCGCGACGTTTGCGGAATTACAGTTTCGTAAGCCTCGACCACGTCTACGTTCCCGCCAAGTTTTCGCAATTCGCGTGGAATCACATCGCGGGCGACTTTCGCCCGAGCCAGTAGCACGCGCTTCCCCGCTACCTGATCACGCAGGCTTTCTACGACCGATTCGGCTACGTACTCTTCTGGAACCACATTTACTTTGACACCGCGTTTCTCGATGGCCTTCTTAGTGGCCGGTCCGATGGCCGCGATTTTCAAATGCTTCAGCTGTTTCTTGGTCAGACGGAGTTTATGAAGCCGCTTCCATACCGCTTCGACTCCGTTCACACTGGTTAAGATGAGCCAATCATACTCCTGCAGTTTCCTTAAGGCTGAGTCGAGAGGTTTGTAAGAGCGCGGCTTGCGGATTTCAATAAAAGGAATCTCAATGACTTGTGCACCCAGTTCTCGCAAGCCGGAGGAAAGCGCGCCGGCCTGATGGCGAGCGCGTCCTACAAGAATTCTGAGTCCGGAGAGCGGCCCATCTTTTTTCTCTGCCATCGAAATCAGCGTCCCAAGCCTTCTTGCTGCATCAGTTCCCCGACTCCTGAAATGTTCGAGTCTTGGCTCTGGTTCAGGGATTGCATGACTCGCGCTTGTTCTTCCTTGGTGCGATTCTGACTGAGCTTGAACTTTGCCTCAAGTCTTTTGGCTTTTATGTCGAAACCTACAATATGTTTCATCATCCGGCTTTGATATTGTTCACTCAGCTCCGACCATTGCGCCATGTAGGCAGGTTCGAAGGTGTTGATCATCTGATGCAGCGTTTCTCTCAGGCCGCGTTCGTCCGAGAACAAAGTTGGTTCACCATAAACGTGAACCGCGGCATAGTTCCACGTGGGAACGCTTTCTCGAATCTCATACAAGCTGGGCGAAATGTAGGCGTGGGGGCCGTGAAAAATAACCAGCGATTCCTCGTCTTCCTTCATCGACTTCCAGTGCGCATTCGCCCTCGCCACGTGGCCGCGTATCACGATTTGATCTCCCGTTTCGTCAACGAGCACCGGCAAGTGAGTGGCGAACGGTACACCGTCAACACTGGACACCAGAATGGCGAACGGGTTCGCCCTCATGAAAGCGAGCGTGGAAGCACGATCTTCCTGGCGGTTGAATTCGGGTATGTACACTTTTCTGGTCTCCCCGTTGAAACGATTGGTAAAAGGAATAACGCGGACAAGAGTGCCCGCGCCACACGCTTAGGGTTGCTGCGGTACGGCGATTCCCTGCCCGTAGACTGCTTCCAAGATCGCATCTCCGCCGCGCTGCAGCAAGGTGTCGCCTACCGATTCTCCGAGCAGCACAGGGTTGCTGCCCTCGCGCGACTCACGCAGAACCTTCGTTCCATCGGGATCGGCCACGATCGCCTCGAGGTGCAGTCGTCCGTTGCGGACTTCAGCGAACGCGCCGATGGGTACCTGGCAACCTCCGCCAAGCTTGTTGAGCAAGGCTCGCTCGCAGGTGGTGGCGGCGCGCGCCGCGGTGTCGTCCAGGAACAAAAGGTGCTGTCGGGTCACCGCGTCGCCAGCGCGAATCTCGATTCCCAGCGCCCCCTGCCCCGCCGCCGGACACATAATCTCTGCAGCAATCACTTGTCTGACAAGTTGCGTTTTGCCCAGCCGGTTTAGCCCTGCCGCTGCCAGGATGATCGCATCGTATTCGCCCGCTTCCAGCTTGCGCAGGCGAGTATCCACATTTCCCCGCAGCGGGTGAATGTCGAGGTCTGGACGCACAGCTTTGAGCTGCGCTTGCCGCCGCAGGCTGCTGGTGCCAACCCGTGCTCCTTGCGGCAGATCTTCAATGCCTTTGTACTTACGAGAGCAAAACACGTCGCGCGGATTCTCGCGCGTAGTAATCGCCGCGATCTCGAATCCAGCGGAAAGCTCGGTGGGAAGGTCTTTCAGACTATGCACCGCAAGATCGATGCGTCGATCCGCCAGCGCCTCTTCGATTTCCTTGGTGAACATGCCTTTGGTTCCGACTTTGGCGAGAGCCACGTCAGTGATTTTGTCGCCGGTCGTCTTGATGATTTCAAGTTCCACTTCATGGCCGCGTTCGCGCAGCAACCCGCTGATGTGATGGGCTTGCCAGAGCGCGAGTTGAGACCCGCGGGAACCGATGCGCAGACGGGCCATCAGGCGTGTCCCCCAGACCCGCCGCCCGCCGCCTTCTTGTCTTTTTCCTGAAGATTAAACAAGCGCCGAACAATATCCACCACCGTGGTAGCTTCCGACTCGCGGGCCGCGGTCTTCAAGGTGCTGATGGGCGTGTGCATGATCTTGTTCACGATGCCGTGCGTGAGCGTATCAATGGCGAGCTCCTGCTCGGGCGATAGCGCGCCTAGGCGTCCGCGCACCCGATCGATTTCAGCCTGGCGGATGGTCTCCAAATGGTCTTGCAAAGAAACGATGGTGGGGACGACGTCAAGCGTTTGCAGCCGTGCCTGAAAACGTACAACTTCGCTTTCGATGATGTCGGCGGCGCGTTCAGCTTCCTTTTTTCGGTCCGCGACGTGCGAAGTCACCGCCTGCTGCAGATCGTCAATGTCGTACACAAAGATTCCGTCGACCTTGTTCATTTCCGGATCGACGTCACGCGGCACCGCGATATCGATGAAGAACATGGGACGATTCTTGCGGCGGCTCATAAACAGTTCGCCGTGCTCACGGCGAAAGATAGCGTGCGGCGCTCCCGTCGAAGTGATAACGATGTCGCCCTTGTCGCAGGTGTCGTAAAGCCGGCTGAATTCAATCGCCTGGCCGTCGAATTTCTGCGCCAGCCGAATCGCCCGGTCGTACGTGCGATTGGCCACAAAAATCGAAGCTGCGCCATGCGCAAGTAAATGGCGCGCGGCGAGTTCGCTCATCTTCCCCGCCCCCACCAGATACACATGCTTGCCATTCAGCGATCCGAAAATCTTCTTGGCGAGTTCAACTGCAACCGACGCTACCGAGACCGCGGACGCGCCTACAGCCGTCTCCGTGCGCACCCGTTTGGCCACGGCAAAGGCCCGCGTCAGCAGTAAATCCAATTGCGAGTGGATCGCGCCCACCGCCCGCGCCGTCGCATACGCTTCTTTTACCTGCCCCAGGATTTGCGCCTCGCCGATGATCATTGAATCCAGACTCGAGGTCACCCGGAACAGATGCCGAATAGCTTCATGCTCGCGATATTCGTAAAGGTGCGGCGCAAGCTCGGCGTGCTCGATGTGGAAATACTCGCTGAGAAATGTCCGCAGGTCGGCGCTGCCGTTCTTGGTTTGCGCCAACAGTTCAACCCGATTGCAAGTGCTCAGAATGAGCCCCTCGTCAACCCCCGGATGCTGGGTAAAACACTTTAACGCCTCGGGCAATCTTGACTCCGGAATCGCCAGCCGTTCCCGCACTTCGACCGGCGCACTCTGGTGATTGACGCCGATGAGCTGAAAGTTCATGACCGTGCAAACCTGTGAATCGTGCTGAAATAATTTGCTGCCCAGGCGATGATGGCAAAAGCAAATGCCCCGGCAGCGAGATAGGCCGCACGCCGCCCCCGCCATCCCGCAGTCCAGCGAGTGTAAAGCAGAATCAGGTACACGACCCACATCAAGATCGAGAGCAGAATTTTAGGATCGAGCAAATCCACCCGGCCATAGGTCGATTGAGCTACGACCGTACCCGCGATCAGACCCAGCGTCATGAACGGAAACCCCAGCAGCAGCGAGCGCAATCCAATTTCGTCAATCACTTCAAGTGCAGGCAGGCGCGAAAACAGCCCCCCCGCCTTTTTCGATTTCAACGAGTGCTCCTGAATCAGATAAAGGAGGCTTGCGCCAAAACTCAAAACCAGCGCGGCATAACCCGTGAAGATCAGCGCAATATGGGCAAACAGCCAGCCCGTCCGCAACCCTGGAGAAGTAAGTAAAAATGGCTGCTCGCCGGTTGCCGCAACAAAAGTCAGCAGAAAGACGAGAGGAAAAACAACAATGCCCGGCGAAGTGGTTTGGTACACCAGGTACACGAGCATGAATACAACCATGATCAGGAAACCAAGCACCGATTCGGCATTGTGCACCGAAGCCAGCGTGATCTGGCCGGTGAGCACGATGGAATCGGTAAGCGAGACGAAATGGAAGACCATCCCCAGATAGGCCGCGTGCAAAGCGATCTTATTCAATAGGTCACTGCTGCGCGTCAGCGCAACCAACGCGTACAACAGACCGACCGCGTAACAGCCCAACGCAACTCGCAGCCAAAGTATTGGCATAGCTTAATTTCGGTCCCCATGCGGTTCGGGCATCCCCTCCCGATCCACCAGAGAGATTATAGTCTGCCCCGTGGATGAGGCAGCAGTCGACACCATCACACCTCATTGTGATGTAGATCACAATGAGGCCGAGCTCACGGGACGCCCTCGTTAATTAGAGGTTGCGGATTAGAGCTTGCGGAAAAACTTGCTGTTACATTGATCTTGGGTGGCGCAGCGCTTCCAGTGTGTGCGTCAGAACTCAATGGAGGACGAGCGTCCTCGCCCGTCTCCATCGACGCGGTGGAACAAGGGTCTACGTTACTAGCCCGCGAAGCGGCGTAAGAATGCAGCCCACGCCGCAAGCCGTGGGGAAAAGTGGGAAACAGACAAGCCCCGGCGGGGCGCAAGACCAGTTCTCACGCACACCCTTCCAGCGCTACGGGTAAGTGTATTCTTTTGAATCCGGCTCTAAGCCGCCGCAGTCGCAATTTATTGCTAGCGAAGCAGATTTTCCGCAGCCGGATTAATCGACGCCCAACTTGCCGAGAAGTTGCTCCAGACTTTGTCCATCGATGATGAGCCGCCGGCCGGCCGCCATCATGTTCTCGATTTCGTCGAAGGCCTGGAAAACTCGCATCTTAACTGCGCCATATTGTTCGGCTTCCGTCAGAATGCGGCCATGGCTTGCCGCCCATTCGCTGGTGGCGTCCGCTGTCAGGAAAACGCTGACTGCGAAAGTGGTCTTTCGATCGGAGGTAACGTCGAAGACGTATTCGGTAGCCGCACTCTCGGACGGATTGGCCGTTGCCGCACGCTTTCCTACAAAGTAATACTGGTAAACATATCCCTGCCCACCGGTATAGGTCTTCATGCGGCGGATGGTCATAAGTCGGTGTTGGACATTAGTTGTTGGTCGTTGGCGGCCCTCGAATCGGTTTGCGAACGACCAACGACGAGGGACCAACGACGGTTGCTACGGTTCGATCTTAGCCTCCCGCAGCCGCTTGACCGCAGTCTCCGACGACAGCGGCGAATAGTACACCTCTTTGAAGGTATACGATTTCGCCTTCGCCGCCAGCACCGGCATGATTTCGATGTGCCAGTGATAATCCTCGTCGATTGTTTTCCAGTAACCCAGGTTTCCCGAGCGGTGCAAGCTGTTCGGCGAAGTATGCAGCACCAGGTGAAAATCTTCAGTGACGGTGCGTATGCGCTGTAATGTTCGTCGCAGCAGTGCCCCCAGATCGCGCATCGTCCCCGGACGATTGAGCCCGAAGCGTTCAAAAGCAGCCTCATGAGTTCGCGGCATAAGCCAGCTCTCATAGGGCACACGCGGCGCATACGGACAAACGGCGATGAAGTCGCCACGAATCTCGATCACGCGCAGGCCTTGCTTCTCCTCCTGGGAAATGATGTCGCAGAAAACACAACGCTCCTTGCTCTCGAAATATTCGCGGGCCGCGCGCAGTTCGTAGAGCACGCGGCGGGGCACAAAAGTGGTCGCGGTGAGTTGTGACGTAGGATGCTCAAATTCCTGTCCAGCACTGCTTCCGTAATCCTTGAAGACGCTGACATACTTGAAGCGGCCGTCGCCTTTCAGGTCCTGAATGCGTTTAGCGGCCAGCAGCAGGAACTGTTCAATCTCGAGGTCGCTTGCATTCCATAGATGCCGGTTATGCGAGGAGTTTTCCACCAATACTTCGTGCGCACCAATGGGACGCATGCGGTCGTAAATGCCATCCCCGCGTCGCGTTGCCTCGCCTTCGATGTGGTACAAGGCGGTAGGATGAACCACCGAGCGTGCCGACCACGGCGCTCCAAGCACTCCCGACATATTGGCGATGAGCTGCGACGGTTCGCGGGAGTCTGGGCAGAACCGGCAAAACGGTTCCACAGCCGGCGAGTTATCGGGAACATCGTCTCCCGTAATAACCCACGACCGTGTGATTGGATCCTTGCGTAGTTCCATGCACAAGGAGACCATCTCATTGAAGCTGCGTCAACTGTCTTCTGGCGCATTCGGGTTTTGCACCGCCCGGCGCGGGCAACGGTTTGTTACAATCCCAGCACGAAGCCGCCCGAGATGACGGAGCCGTCCACCCCGCTAATGCGGCAGTATGCCGCCATCAAGAAGGAACATCCCAGCGCCTTATTGTTCTTTCGGCTGGGTGATTTCTACGAGCTTTTTTTCGACGATGCCGTTCTGGCGTCGCGCGAGCTGCAGATCACTCTGACCTCTCGCAACAAAGAAAAAGGCCTGGCCATCCCCATGTGTGGCGTGCCTTATCACGCGGCCGACGGCTATATTTCCAAGCTCATCCGCAAAGGATTCAAGGTCGCGATCTGCGAGCAGATGGAAAATCCTGCGCTGGCCAAGAAGTTAGTGCGCCGCGAGGTCACGCGTGTGGTCACGCCCGGTACCGCCGCGGATTCGCTGCTAAGTTCCGAGGAAAACAACTTCCTCGCGGCCGTGGCACAGATCGGAGATCGCGTAGGATTCGCGGCTCTGGATCTGTCCACCGGCGAATTTCGCGCCACCGAGTTCAGCGGCGAAGACGCCAGCAAGCGAATCCAGGAAGAGCTACAGCAGTTGAGGCCCAAGGAACTTTTGTACGGCTCGGCAGCCCCACTATTTGACGAGCAAAGGTCGCGTGGCGACGGGCGCCCTTGCCCCTCCGGCCGCCCAACCGGGGGCGGCAGCGGCTTTGCCGAAACTCCACTCGATGATTGGGTCTTCGCGCCCGACCACGCCATTCCGCTGCTCGAAAATCATTTCGGCGTGCTGTCCCTCGAAGGCTTTGGACTTGCGGGCAAACCGGCGGCGGCTTCGGCGGCCGGCGCCATTCTCTACTACGTTCGCTCCACCCAGCGCGGAACCTTGGATCACGTCGACCGGGTCGGATTCTACGAACGGCAGAACTACTTGGTGCTCGACGCGGTCACCGTGCGAAATCTGGAACTGATCGAGCCGCTCTTTGCCGGGACCGACGCCGGGATCACGCTTTTCCGTTCCATCGACGCCACCGTAACCCCCATGGGCAAACGCCTGCTACGCTCGTGGATGCTGCGGCCGTCGATCGAGGTAACCGAGATCAATGCGCGGCTGGATGCAGTTGAAGCTCAGGTGAACGAAACCATGGCCCGCGAAGAATTGCGCCGTGCGCTCGACGGAATTCTCGATCTGGAGCGCTTGCTCAGCCGGGTAACGCTTGAGACCGCGAATCCCCGGGATGTGCTCGCCCTGGCTGCATCGCTGAGAAAGATTCCGGGACTGAGAGTTGCTCTGGCAAGGTTTGCGGCCGACCGTCTGAAGACACTACATGGCTCGATCGATGAGCTAGCTGACCTCCGCGAACGAATCGACAAGACGATTGTTCCCGAGCCCCCAATTTCACTGGTGGATGGCGGCGCAATTCAGGCCGGCGTGGACAAAGAACTCGACGAGCTGCGTGATCTCAGCCGCAATAGCAAACAATTCCTCGCGCAGATTGAGCAACGGGAACGGCAGCGCACCGGAATCAATTCGCTGAAGGTCAAGTTCAATTCCATTTTTGGGTATTATCTCGAAGTCTCCAAAGCGAACCTGCATCTGGTCCCGCCCGATTACGAACGCAGGCAGACCCTGGTCAATGCCGAGCGCTTCACCACGCCTGAGCTAAAGCAGTACGAGGCGAAGATTCTCGATGCCCAGGAAAAAATCGTCGAGATCGAACGGCGGCTGTTTGCGGAGTTGCGCTCGGCAATTGCAGGCGAAGCCAAGCGCATCCGACAAACTGCGCTGGCACTCGCCGAAGTCGATGTGCTTTCGGCGTTGGCTCATGTAGCGGCTCTCCGAAACTATTGCCGGCCCAAATTAGACGACACTGCGGATATCGAAATCGTTGGCGGAAGGCATCCTGTAATCGAGCAGCAGGAAATGGCAGGCGGTAGCGAACGCTTCGTACCCAACGACCTCTATCTCAACTCGACCACGCATACGGTGCTCGTTCTTACTGGTCCGAACATGGGTGGTAAGTCGACCTACCTGCGCCAGGCCGCGCTGGTGGTGATTCTGGCGCAAATGGGATCGTTCGTTCCGGCGACATCGGCGCGACTCGGCATGGTAGACCGCGTGTTCACACGCATCGGCGCAAGCGACAATTTGGCGCGCGGACGTTCCACTTTCATGGTTGAAATGACCGAGACAGCCGCAATTCTGCACACCGCCACCCCGCGTTCGCTCATCCTACTCGACGAAGTGGGGCGCGGCACAGCCACCTACGATGGCCTGGCCATTGCCTGGGCTGCGGTCGAATACATCCATGCCCGCATGCGGGCCAAAACTCTTTTTGCCACGCATTACTTTGAGCTCACCGAACTGGCCGAGCGACTTTCAGGAGTGAAAAACTACCACGTGTCGGTGAAGGAGACCGCAGGCGGAATTGTGTTTCTGCGGAAAGTGGAGGCTGGAGGTGCGGACCGTAGCTACGGCATCGAAGTCGCGAAGCTGGCCGGGCTACCGAATGAAGTCATTGAGCGCGCGCGCGAAGTGCTGGCGGAACACGAGAGCGCGGAACAACGAGTAACCGAACAACTGGCGAGTGACGAGTTGCGTCCCCGTCCGCCGGCGCAACTCACCATCTTCACCCCGCTGTCGCAACCGGTTCTCGAAAAGCTGCGAGAGGTGGATTTGAATCGGCTGACCCCCCTCGAAGCATTGAATTTATTGGCGGAATTGAAAAAGCAGGTGGATTGAAGACAACAACATCCATTTCCGGAGAGATTGGCCAACTGCTCATCGTGGGCTTTGACGGCACTGAAATATCGCCTCGCCTCCGTTCCCTGCTTACGCGACTGCAACCCGCGGGTGTAATTCTGTTCACGCGCAATATCGCCAGCGGAGAGCAAACCCACCGACTGCTCAATGAATGCCAGTCATGCGTCTCCACGCGTTTGTTTATGTGCGTAGATATGGAAGGCGGCCGCGTGGATCGCTTTCGCAACGTAACCGGGCCCGCGCCCTCCGCCGCAGATGTTTTCGCCACCGGCAATCGCAGACTTTATCGCAAGCATGGGAAGATAATCGGCGAATCTTGCCGGGCGCTGGGTTTCAATACAGATTTTGCCCCAGTTGTAGATTTGGCCTTTGCCGCCTCGCGCAACGTGATGAGTTCGCGTTCAGTTTCTGCCGACCCGAAAGACACCATCGCCTACGCCCGTGAATTCCTAGCTGGATTACGTTCAGCCGGAGTGCTGGGAACGATCAAACATTTTCCCGGGCTCGGCGAGGCGAATCTCGACACTCACCACGAACTCCCCAACGTGGAGAAATCCTGGAAGAAACTCTGGGATGCGGACATGGCTCCCTATCGCGCCTTGCGCCGTGAATCGCCGTTGATTCTAGTCGGCCATGCAGCCTATCCGGCGGTGACTCGCAATCGCACGCCGGCGTCTTTGTCGAAGAAGTGGATTACCGATATTCTGCGCAAGAAGATTGGCTATCGTGGTCTCATAGTTTCTGACGATCTCGAGATGGGCGGCGTGCTGAAAGCCGCCCCCATCGAACAGGCTGCGGTGGAGCACGTCCGGGCCGGCGGCGATCTTTGCCTGATTTGTCACGTAGAGGAGAATGTCATTCGTTCGTACGAAGCGCTGGTGAAAGAGGCGGAGCGCGATCAACACTTTGCGCGTCGGGTGAAAGAATCGGTCGCTCGTCTGCTCGCCTTTAAGAACAAATCCAAAGAGCTGAAGCGTCGCGCACCTGCTCCAACTGCCGCAAGAATTGAGAAAATCTCACGCCAGATGTGGGAGTTCAGCGAACAGGTGCGACTGGCAACAATAAAACAACGGGACTTGGCATGATCGTTGCCGGGGTGATGAGCGGGACCTCCGCCGATGGAATCAATGTGGCGCTGGTGCGCGTGAGCGCTTCATCGCCGCGTCCGACGGCGATGCCCACTCTCCATTTTCTGGCGCACGCCGAATACCGTTATCCGAAACAAGTTCGCCAAACCGTGCTGGCCGCTATGAATTCAACCAAGGCCAGCGTCGCTGACCTGGCTAGATTGAACTTTCTTCTCGCCGAACTTTACGCCGACGCGTTGCTCGCAACCCAGCGTCGCTTTCATCTCAAAGCAGAGCTCGATCGGCTGCCACGGTCAGACTCTCTATCATCAGGGCGAACCGGCCCGGTTTCTGGGACGCAAGCTTGCCGTCACCTGGCAAACCGGCGAAGGCGCAGTGCTGGCTGCACGCGTCGGCGTCCCGGTGGTTTCCGATTTCCGGCCTGCAGATATGGCCGCCGGCGGAAAAGGAGCGCCCCTTGTTCCCTTCCTCGACTTTCTTTTGTATCGCGACCGCCGTGTGGGCCGAATTGTGCAGAACATCGGCGGAATTGCAAACTGCACCGCCATTCCTGCGAACGCTTCTTCTAATAAGGTGACCGCCTTCGACACCGGTCCCGGCAATATGCTGATCGATGCCGTCACCCAACTTTTGTTTGGCAAGTCCTATGATCGAGATGGAAGAATCGCTGGCTCCGGCACGGTGCTCGACCGCGTGATCAGCGAAATTTTGTGCGGGCCATTCTTTCGCCGCAAGCCGCCGAAGACCGCGGGACGCGAAGAATTCGGACGGGAGTTTGCTACGCAGTTCATCCGTCGCTGCGGGCGCGCCGATAAACGCGATGTCGTCACCACAGCCGCGGCGTTGACGGCCAGGTCCATCGCGGATGCGCTTCGACGATTCGTGGTGCGACGCACGGTCACGTATCGGGATTTCATCGTTTCCGGCGGCGGAGCGAATAATTCAACTCTCATGGCAATGCTCGCAAACGAATTGCAGCCCCTCGGCCTGCAGATTCGCTCTTCGGACGAATTCGGTCTGCCCTCGGAGGCCAAAGAGGCGGTGGCATTCGCGCTGCTCGCTTTTCAGACATGGAATCGCAGACCCTCAAATCTCCCCTCAGCAACCGGAGCAAAGAGGCCCGCGATTTTAGGGAAGATTTCCTATGCGTGAGAGGAAATCTTCTTGCCGGATAGCGGCGAGTCCCCAGCGCCGTGCCGCTGTGCCAACGCGTTCTTTGCGAGTTCGCACGTTTTTCGTTTTCACCATCACGCTTTTCCTGTTGGCTTGCTCCAGCAAGCCAGATCCCAACACGCTGGTGATGATCATCGAAAGCAGCCCCACTAATTTGGATCCGCGGATCGGTCTGGATGCGCAGTCCGAGCGCATCGACGAACTGCTCTTCGATGACTTGTGTACGCGCGACGATCACTTAAACGTTCAGCCGGGATTAGCCGAACGCTGGGAAATTCCGAATCCTCTCACCTACGTATTCCACCTGCACCAAGGCGTGAAATTTCACGATGGACGCCCGCTCACTTCTCGCGATGTAAAGTGGACCTTCGATTCCCTCCTGCAGGGAAAAATACGCAGCACCAAGGCAGCCGCGTATCGGCCCGTGGACCACATCGACGCCCCCGACGATTACACTGTCGTGTTTCATCTCAAAGAGCCATTCGCCACTTTGTTGTGGAATGTTTCTGACGGTGCCATCGGAATCGTTCCCTACGGCAGCGGGGAGGAGATCAGCCGAAATCCCATGGGCTCAGGCCCGTTTCGTTTCGTCAGCGCTGAACCGGATAAAGAAGTCATCATCGAACGCAACGACGGCTACTGGGGCGAGAAGGCGCGGCTGAAACGGGTGCGATTCGCCGTAATTCCCGACGCCACAACCCGTGCCCTCGAATTGCGTAAGGGCAGCGCCGACATCGCAGTCACTTCTCTAACCGGAGACATGGTGCTGGCGCTCGAACGCGCGTCCCATCTGGAGGTCCTGCACGCACCAGGTACGGTGCTGGCCTATTTGGCGTTCAACACTAGAGATCCGATTCTCAAGGATGTGCGGGTTCGACAGGCTTTGGCGTATGCCATCAACCGAACCCCGATGATTCACTATCTGCTGCGTGATTTCGCCCGGCCTGCATACAGTCTTCTTCCTCCGGAGAGTTGGGCGTACAACGGTGATGTGCCGCACTACGACTACAATCCCGAGTGGGCGCGCGAACTCCTGGAACAAGCCGGATTCCCAGCCGTGAACGGCATCCGCTTGCATCTCACCCTGAAAACCTCGACCGACGAGAATGCGCGCTTGGTGGCTGCCGTGCTGCAGCAACAATTGCGCGACGTTGGCATTGCCCTGGACATTCGTACTTTCGAGTTCGCCACTTTCTTTTCCGACGTTACTCGCGGCGCCTACCAGGTTCACTCTCTGCGTTGGGTCGGCGGCAACGAAGATCCTGACATCTTTGAATACGTCTTTCACTCGGCGAAATTTTCGCCGCACGGAGCCAATCGCACCTACTATGCGAACCCTCGGATTGATGCGCTGATCGATCAGGCGCGCGGCGAACTCGACCAGAACACGCGCCAACAGATTTATGCGGAGATTCAGCAAATCCTGGCCGAAGATTTGCCTTACATCAACCTGTGGTACCTCGAAAATGTAATGGTGCACACCAGAAGGGTTCAGAATTTGACCCTGAATCCCCCGGGCAATTACGACTTTCTGAAAACGGCCGACCTGATTCCCTGACTATGTAGACCCGTGTGGGACCGGGTCTTTGACCCGGTCGGCCAAACTGCAATGTCTGGCCGACTTCTGCTTGTGTCAGACACCCGCCCCCAACAAGCAGCCCAAGACCCCGTGTTACCATCGAACTCTCGGTAAAATTCACGTGCGCATTCTTTTTATTGGTGACATTTTCGGCAGACCAGGGCGAACCATAGTCAAAGATCGCCTTCACTCTCTAGTGAAAGAGCATGCCATTGATCTCGTGCTCGCCAATGGAGAAAATGCCGCCGCCGGTTTCGGCATCACGCCCTCACTCGTAGAAGAACTTTTCGAGATGGGCATTCACGTTCTTACCACCGGCAACCACATCTGGGACAAGCGCGAGATCGTCGATTTCTTCCAGTCGGCTGACGGCAATCCCCACAGCCCGGCCCGCCGCGTGTTGCGTCCCGCCAACTATCCGCCTGGAATGCCCGGCTGGGGCCTGTACGAAGGTCGCAAAAGCGACGTTCCCTACGCCGTCATCAATCTGCAGGGCCGCGTTTTTATGGCTTCGAACGACGATCCCTTTCGTGTCGTCGACCAACTCCTGAAGGAAATCAAGGCTAAGGTCATTTTTGTCGATATCCATGCGGAAGCGACTTCCGAGAAACTTTCTATGGGATGGTATCTCGATGGACGCGTCACAGTGGTCGTCGGCACCCACACTCACGTCCCCACCGCAGATGAGCGCGTGCTCCCGGGTGGCACGGCGTACATCACCGATGTCGGCATGACCGGGCCCTACGACAGCGTCATCGGAGTAAAAAAGGAATTGGTCGTGGGCAAGTTTCTCAGCAATATGCCCACGCGATTCGAGGCAGCAACCGGAGATGTTCGACTGTGCGCAGTCGTGGTGGATTGCGATGAGCAAACTGGCCGGGCAAGAGAAATTACGCGGGTGATGGTGACATAGAAGAACTGGCTTTCAGGAACCGCAAGCAATCATGAACGAATTTCAACTTCAGACACAAGCAATAAAATCAAACGGCTTCCGCTGGATGAATTCCGACGCCTATCTTTTCGATATCGATGGCACGTTGCTGATCTCACGCGACCGCGTCCATCGCAACGCTCTGCATCAGGCCATGCGCGAGGCCTACGGCGTCGATACTACGATCGACGGCATTGCCTACCACGGCAAGACCGACCTGGGCATCTTGCGCGCAGCCCTGGAGCGCGCTGGAATTTCCGGCGACCGGTTCGCCGCGAATCTTCCGGCCGCGCTGGAGGTCATCTGCCGGGAGGTCTCAGCCAATGCCAGCCGCATCACTCCTACCGTCTGCTCCGCAATTCCCCAAGTACTCGAAGAATTGCAGGCTGCCGGAAAATTGCTGGCCCTCGCATCGGGCAACCTCGAATCGGTGGGCTGGCTCAAAGTCGAAGCCGCTGGTCTGCGCGACTTTTTCAGTTTTGGCCGCTTCAGTGACCACCACGAAAGCCGCGCGGACATCTTCCGTCAAGCCGTAACCGAAGCGCAACGCAGGCTCGGAGAATCCGCGCAAGTCTGTTTCATCGGTGACACTCCCGAAGATGTTAAGGCGGCTCGCTTGGCAAACTCCAGGATTGTCGCCGTGTGCACCGGAATTTTCACGGCTGACGAGCTGAGTCACTACGAACCCGACGCCTGCGTGGCCTCCTGCGCAGAACTGTTAACCAAAATAGCGCGCGAGTGAGCGTTACAGTTCCAGCGCCTTTTTTAACTTCGCGCGATTCCGCGCTGGCAGATATCGCAGCGCCGCTCGCGCCAGTGCCAGATAGACGTCGCGTGTTTCCGGAAATTTTTTCAACACCGACAGGTGTTTACGCACAATCCCCACATCGCCGCGCACGATCGGTCCGCTGAAAGCCCCCGCCGGGCCGAGCGCCTGATAATTCGCGATGGTCTGTCGCACGATCGGTAGCATCTTCTTGCGAGCCTCCACCGCCGACAGCCCGGCCGCGCGCGCCAATTGTTCACCAGTCACCAGCGTCGCCACCAGCAACGGCGAGGTAAACGCTCCCCACGCGTGATAAGCAGTTTTGTGCTGCCTGCGAATGGTGAATACTTCTCCGCCCAAATCCCTCACGATGCGCCAAGCCATCGCGACCGCGGCCGCATCGCCTTCCACAGCAAACGGCACGTGTTTGAGCGATGGAATCGATCCGCCTACAAACGTCATCAAAGGATGAACCGAAGCCACCGCAGCACCTCGTCGACGAACCGCATCAAGTTCGTCACTAAGCAGTGCCCCGCTGGAGTGGAAGGCGCTCTTTTTCTTCCAGTCGACAACCGAAGCAAGCTCCTGTGACGCCACAGCAATTTCCCGATCGGGCACACAGAACCAGACCAGATCAACCTTTAGGTGGGCGTTGTCCCGAGTGGAGGCCTGGGCCTCAACCTTCCGGGCCAGTTCACGGGCCTTCCGTTTCGATGCAACTGTATTGCGAGAAATAATTTCGGAGATCGTATATCCCGCTTGCTTGAGCTCCATGGCCAGCGCTCTGCCAAGTCTTCCCGGCCCCACAATCGCGATCGTTGGCTTCGCCATCGCGGGCAGCATATCAGGGCGATTGCTCCCGCGGCAAAATCTCTGCAGTGAGCTCTTGTCTTAAGAGGCGTCATTCCGAAGCCCCGCGCTTTCACCAGCGGGGCGAGGAATCTCGCGGAACCACTTCAAATTGACCATCACTAGAGTCTTTCGCGTCGGGCTTATCGCTTATATTGTTGGTATGCCAAAATCGTCTCATCCAAAAACCAAAGCTCGTGTGCTTTCGTCCGTCGAAGCCTATAGTGGCCCCGCCTTCTGGGTGACCACCGATGAGGTGCTAGAGCCCACGGGAGTGCGTGGGCGTCGCGACATCGTACGCCACACCGGCTCCGTCGTGATTCTCGCAGTCGACGAAACTCATTCCGAACCTCGCCTCCTGCTGGTTCGCCAATATCGCCACGCCGCTCAGCAGTTCCTCTGGGAACTCTGCGCGGGCCGAATGGACAAGGGCGAAAACGAGTTGACCGCGGCCAAACGCGAACTGCTCGAGGAGACGGGCTTCACCGCCGCCCGCTGGAAGCGCATCCTGAATTTCTATGCCAGTCCTGGCTTCGTTGCCGAAACCATGTCCATTTACCTCGCCAAGGGCTTGCGTCCAGGCCCCGCTCAGCCGGAGGAGGATGAAGTTATCGAAATCAAATTCTTCCCCCTCAGCACCGCCGTCCGCATGGTCATGGCCGGACGCATTCACGATGGCAAAACCATCGCTGGCGTGCTCTGGCTCGATCACGAACTTTGCCGCCGGAAAAGGCCTAAATAGTATTTTTCCCGCTCTCTTCTCTTGACAGCCTTTTCCTGTAGCCGGAAAATGGCAGAAAATCGGGAGGCACGGATGGGAACCAGAACGTTCCGTGCCCCAGGGGGCGTAAGTGGAACGCTTGAAAGGTACGGTGAAGTGGTTCAACAATGCCAAGGGATACGGTTTTATCGGCCGTGAAGACGGAGCGGATGTATTCGTGCACTACAGCGCCATCACGTCGGAAGGATACAAGAGCCTGCAGGAAGGTGATCAAGTTGAATTCGAAATAGCCCAAGGACCAAAAGGACCGCAGGCTTCGAATGTTACGAAAGCTACTTAAAGTAAAATGTTAAGGCGCTTTTGATTTGCGTCTGAGTACCTGTCCTCGTGCTCGCGTGGGGCGGACACTCCTGTCCGCCGCATTTGACGCGCCTGCTTTTCGGGTGTATCTGTAAGTGGCGCGCCCCATGCCCAAGAAGATCTTTTTGCTGCTGGTCATTTTCGCCTCCGCCGTAACCTCGGCGCGCGACAAGACAGAAAATTGGCTGGAGGTCCGCAGCCCGCATTTCGTCGTCCTGAGTGACTCGAGCGAAAAGCAGGCCCGACACGTTGCCGACCAGTTCGAGCGCATGCGATTCGTTTTCCACACCGTGCTTCTGCACGGAATCGCCGATCCCGGAACCCCAATCGTCGTGTTGGCGGTTAAAGACAAAAAAGACTTTCAGGCGCTCGAGCCGGAAGCATATTTGGAGAAGGGGCAGATAGAGCTGGCTGGGCTCTTCTTGCGAGCCCCGGACAAGAACTACGTTTTACTGCGACTCGATGCTCAGGGCGAGCATCCCTACGCCACGGTTTATCACGAATACACGCATCTGCTTTCGAGCCGGGACGAGGAGTGGCTGCCACTTTGGCTCAATGAGGGATTGGCCGAGTTCTATCAAAACACGGAAATAGGCCAGAAGGACGTTCTGTTTGGGGAAGCGAGCCCGGAAAATGTCCTTCTTCTGCGTCAGGAGCGCCTTCTGCCGCTCGCGACCCTCTTCACCGTGGATCGAAATTCACCTTACTACCATGAGCAGAACAAAGGCTCTATCTTCTATGCTGAGTCCTGGGCCCTCACTCACTTTTTTATGAGTAACGACAATCAGGGCAATACCCACCACTTATCCAATTACATGGAACTGGTAAGCAAGAACGTGGATCCGCTCACAGCCGCAACGCGCGCCTTCGGCGACTTGAAGCAACTGCAGACAACGCTCCAAAAATATGTCGCACAAACCAGTTTCAGGTACTTCAAGGCGCCGATGTCCATACAAGTGGACGACAATACCTACAAGGTTCAAGCTCTCAGCCCGACTCAGGCAGATGCCGCGCGAGCCGACTTTCTCGCATTCGACCAGCGCGAAAAAGATGCACGCCCTCTGCTTGAACACGTCCTACACGACGATCCGGCCAACGTTTCAGCACACGAAACCATGGGATATATGGAGCTCCGCCAAGGCCATTCCGCCGAGGCCCTCAAATGGTATGAGCAGGCGGTAAAACTGGATTCACAAAATTTCTTGGCTAATTATTACTTCGCGGTCATCACCATGAACGGCGGGCCATTAAATTCCGAAAACAAGTCGCAGATTGAGAGCAGCCTCCGAGCTGCCGTCAAGCTCAACCCGTCTTTCGCGCCAGCCTATGACTCCTTGGCAGTGTTTTTCGGAATGCAACGCCAGAACCTTGAGGAAGCCCACACCCTCGCTCTGCATGCGGTCCAGTTGGACCCTGGCAATCTTCGCTATCGCATGAACACCGCCAGCATCTTGATGCAAATGCAACGCGGCACCGACGCCATCGCCGTGTTGCAGCACGCCATGGGCTTGGCCACAACCCCGGAAGAAAGCGCCTCCGTTCAGAATCTGATGGGAGCGGCGCAACAGTATCAGGCATCACGCGAAGCGGAGCAGGAGCGTCAAGCTCAGGGAGTTCAATCTACCTATCCCCAGGCCGAGAGCCTAGACGAACCGACGTCGGACAATGCGAAACAATCGGATTCAGGCTTGCAGAGTGGTCAGCCTCCCAAAGAAGAGCCCCACGGTCCACGCCGCGGCGTGAAGGGTACGATTAAGGATGTGCAGTGTTCTCTGCCCGCAATCATGGAACTGAAGCTCGAGGGCGATGGGCGAACGCTTTCCTTACACAGCAGCAATTACTTTAAAATCCAGTTCACCGCTGCCAACTACACACCAGCCGGCGAACTCCATCCCTGCACTGATCTGGAAGGGATGAAAGCGCGTGTAGAATTTTTCGAGGCCACGAGCAAGTCAGCGGAAGGCCAGATTTCTTCCATCGAACTCAGTAAGTGAGAAGTCGCGAGGGATCTGGGTTCTAGCCGGGACTCACGCAAAACCCAGCTTTCTCTTCGCCCCTCGAAATGACCGGGCAATGGTAGGGTCGATCACTATCCCTTCCCGAATACCAGCGCCTGCCGCATGCCCCCAAAATGAATTTCAAGCAGGGTCCGTGTTCCGTCTGGATTTCTTCTGTACACATACGCATCACGCGGATACTTAACCTCGCGCTTCACCCACCTTCCCCCGGCGCTCGCAACCACCCTGTTGTTGCTCAGAAATTTCACGTTCGCATCGCCAATGTACGATTCCCAGCTAATGATGTAGTCTCCCTCAGGCGTGCGGGCGCGGTTTAGCGTCAACGAAGAAAGTAACGTGAAGTTTCGCCAGCCCTTTTCGAAGGGTCGCGGTTTGAAGCCGCTGGTCACCAGGTTTTCGTGCGTCACTTTGGCCTGTTCCTCGTCGCCGTATGGGCCCACTAGTACGTGGAAGGAATTCGCCCAAAGGTGACCTTTCTCCACCTCGGTCACGGGAAACCCCAGTTGAGCCAGTTTGTCGGTCTCATCGCGCGCTTGAAATACGTTCTTGAATTTACCCACTTCGAAGTACAGTTCCCTGGTGGAGTCAGCATTCGCTGTTTCAGAACCTTCAGTGTGGATACCCGGCTGATTCGCCAATTCGAATTTAGGAGCGGTGCCAAGCTTACTCGAGCCAGAGGCGGGTGCGCCGGCAGTCGTTGGCCCAACTGGAGCCGCACTGGCTGACGCAATAATGGGAGCAGTTATCAGCCCATTGCTCGATAAAGACATCGTCGGACCTGGCGACGAAGTCGGCGGAGAGGCAGGCATGGCAGATGCCTTGGGCACAGCCTCGCCAGCCGCCGTGGGCAGAGCGGTAATTTCCGCTGCGGACTCAATCTTCGCGGGCTGGACCTTAGCTGTGCTGAGCAGGGGCTCCGGCGCCGCTCTCTCGGGCCGGGTCGGAATATTCTGGGCCTCTGGAGCAGCAATCGGCGCAGGCGCTGGGGCTGCGATTTGCCGGGCAACTGGGGCCGCCGACGCAATGGGCGCCGTCTTTTGAGACGCTCCTGATAAGCTGGGCGATCCCGTTGACACGACTTGCGCCGCGGGCATGACCGCCGGCGACGCTGCCGACACCGTCATAGTCTGTGCCTGCGGTTTTGCCGCGAATCGTTCTCCCAACTCGATGAGCGACTCGCCGAACTGACGGCGATAGTCATGAAATAAGATTGCGGCCACCACCACAGCCGAAAGCAGAAGCCCGGTGGCCAACCCGCGAGAGAACCCGCCCGACGGCAATGGCACTTTTAACTCGGGCAAAAACCCCGCACGCGCGCCAGAATCAACGGGCACACCTTTTGTATCCGGGAGACTGCCCGTAGGTGAAGGCAATGCAGGCGGCCGCGGGCCCGCCGCTAATGCCGTTGTCGGGTGACCCATCCAATCGCGGATTTTCTCGCGCGCTTCTGCCGGCAGAGCCGCGAATCGCAAGCCTCCTTTTTGCGTCTCGTCCGTCCACGCCAACGTGGCGTCGGCTTCGATTCGCTGGCCGTTGTCTGAGAACCAGAAACGGACCTTTCCATTCCGCGGAACCGGATCGAAAGAGTGAAAGCAAAGTCCTCCGTCGGAAACGTTCAACACGATGCCACCGTTATTCGGCTCGATGTTGATATAGGCGTGCTTCTCCATCGTCGTCCTGGGGGTTTGGCGGCGTTCCGGGCCAGTCATTGGCAGCACCAGTAATGAATAAGTTAGATTATTGGGTGATTCGCAACGCGCAGCAATCGAGTCCGTTCAACGAACCGCGAACTGACCTGCAGCAGGTAACCTCACATCGAAAATTTCTATTTCGACTTTCCGACAGAGCGGTAATATACACCCGCCTGCCTCCGCGCACAATACTTTTGCCCACTTTTCGGTGCAGCAGCCAATGGAGGGCGGGCGTCCCGCCCGTCAAACAACCAACCGCAACAAGCTATCTCGGACAGTCTTGAAGGGGCACGGCTTCAGCCGTGCCGTAGGTCATTAAGACGTAATGACGGCGTGGCTGGAAACCGCACCTATTCAAAGTCTAAACGCCGATCTATCAGTTTTTCCGCAGCCACTTCATACGCTGCGGGTCGCTATATCACCTTTTCAGCAGCCAGCCAGAATGAATTGTCCGTCTGAGCCTCTAAACAAACACTGGTACGATTGAAAGAGACTCAGTCGGAAATGCTCTTCTGCGCCTATGCTCGCTGTCCGCGACAATCTGGCCGAATGCTTCAGCGCCCTGCGTGCCCACAAACTGCGCGCCTCGCTCACCATGCTCGGACTCACCATGGGCGTGGCTACGCTCATTACAGTCATGACTCTGGTGCAGGGCGCGAACGTGTACGTTGAACAAAAAATCGCCAACCTGGGCACCAACGTCTTTCAAGTCGCGCGCACTCCCTTTGCGGTTACCGACTTCAACATCGTCATCAAGGCGCTGAAGTTCAGGAAAATTGAGCTCGATGACATGCAGGCCGTCGCTGACCGATGCACCGCCTGCGACCAGATCGGCGCCACCGCCAGCGCCACGGTCCGCGTGCGATACGGCGACAAAGAGGTGACCGATGTGAATCTTTCCGGCCAAACCGCCACTATGGCCGACATCGACACCCGCACCGTCGAACGCGGCCGCTATTTCACCCCCTCCGAGGCGGACCATCGCGCCAACCTCTGCATGATCGGCGACACCCTGGTGCAGCAGTTGTTTCTCGGCGTCGACCCCATCGGAAAAACCCTGCGCATCGGCAGCGATGAGTACACCGTGATCGGTACCATCGAAAAGATCGGCAGCGTACTCGGTCAGGACCAGGACAACTTCGTCATGGTGCCGCTCTCGAATTTCTTGCGCATGCAAGGAGCACACACCAGCCTGACTATTAACGTCAAGACGAGCAAGAAAAACTTCGTGCCCGCGCAGGATCAGGCGCAACTCACCTTGCGCGCCCGTCGCCACCTCGCACCCAACATGGAGGACGACTTCTTCATCGGCACCAAGGAAAGCTACATGGCGTTGTGGCGCAGCATCAGTTCGGCATTCTTTGCCGTGTTTATTATGGTAAGCGTGATCTCGGTAGTAGTCGGCGGTATCGTCATCATGAACGTAATGCTGGTAAGCGTCACCGCCCGTCGCCGCGAAATCGGCGTGCGCCTCGCCGTGGGCGCGACCAAACTCGACATCGTCCAGCAATTCATCGCCGAGAGTGTCACCATGTGCATTGCCGGAGGAATAGTTGGTATCGCCCTCGGATTTCTGGTCGCGCTTCTGCTCCGCATGTTTACTCCCTTCCCTGCTTCCGTGCAGAGCTGGGTCGCGGTGTTGGGAGTGTTTCTCAGCTCCGCGGTCGGATTGTTTTTCGGAATCTATCCCGCAGTCCGCGCCTCTCGCCTGGATCCCATCGTCGCCCTGAGGTCCGACTAATGGCGATCATGACCGCATCCCAGGCTCGGGAGAATTGTTACGCTGCGCTGGAAACGCTGCGCTCCTCCAAGGTGCGCTCTGTGCTCACCGTTCTGGGCATCGTGATCGGTGTCTCTTCCGTGATTTCGATGGCCAGCATCATTCAGGGCCTGAACAAATTTGTGCAGGACAAAGTCGAATCCCTCGGTTCGCGCACGTATTTTATCTCACGCTTCCCGCCAGGTTCGGACCCCTCACGCTGGCCCCAAAGCATCCGCACGCGCAGGTATTTTGAATACAACTACGCGGACTTCATCAAGCAGGCTGCTCCCGACGTGCAGATCGTGACCACGGTCGGCACCCGTGGCTTTTTCTTCGGCGACACCAACCTCATCACCAACGGCAACCGCAGCGTGGAGAAGGTCATCCTGCGTGGGGCGGAGCCGCAGTATACCGACGCGATTCCACTGTTCTCGGTGGCGCGCGGCCGTTTTATCAGCGCCTTCGATCAGGAACACGCGCGGCCGGTGGTGGTGCTGGGCGCAGCCATCAATGAATCGCTCTTCCCCAACACCGATGCGGTCGGCAAAACGGTACGGATCAACGGCGACCTCTACGACGTGATCGGAGTCTTTGAGCACGACGCAGGCTTGTTCGTCGGCCCCAGCGTGGATGCATTCGCCATCATCCCGCTCAGCAACTTTAAGAAGTACTATCCGGAGGCCAAGGAGTTGGTCATGGCTTTCACCGTGCCGAAGGGTGTGAGCCTACAAAAGGCGCAGGACGAGGTGATTCAGGCCATGCGCCGCCTGCGCCATGTTCCTCCCAGCAAGGAAAATGATTTCGAGTTGAGCTCGCCCGACTTCCTCAGCAACTTATGGAACCAACTCACCGGAGCCCTGGTCATTCTCACCAGCGTAATCAGTTCCATCGGACTGCTCGTGGGCGGCATCGGCGTAATGAATATCATGCTCATCTCCGTAACCGAACGCACCCAGGAAATTGGCCTGCGCAAAGCCATAGGCGCCCGCCGCGTCGACATCCGCCTTCAGTTCCTGCTGGAAGCGGTTGTGCTCACCCTGGTGGGCGGCATCATCGGCATCCTGATCGGGGCCGGCGTATCGACTCTGGTGCGCACTTTCGTGCCTTCGATACCCGCCACGCTGTCTTACTTATGGGTCTCGATCGGTTTCACCATCTCCGTCACCGTGGGCCTGTTCTTCGGCTTCTATCCCGCCAACCTGGCCGCCAACCTCGATCCTATCGTCTGCCTGCGCTACGAATAAGGAACGTTTCGAGAAACTGGCGATTCTTTCTCGATCAGTTGTAATCTTGATTTCACATGG
The DNA here is from genome assembly GCA_963696635.1 of uncultured Acidobacteriota bacterium. Lineage (GTDB taxonomy): Bacteria > Acidobacteriota > Terriglobia > Terriglobales > Acidobacteriaceae > JABDBE01. The sequence continues at coordinate 1,155,740 of CAVOKX010000006.1, read as the reverse complement.
ACAACAAAGCCATCGCCGGCATCCTCTACGAAACTGCCGACCTGCTCGAAATCGACGGTCAGGATTCCTTCCGCATCCGCTCCTACCGCAATGCCGCCGAGGCCATTGAAGCCTTCCCGCAGCAGATCGCGGAGTTGATCAGCGAGCCAAAAAAAGTCCTTGCCATCCCCGGCATCGGCAAGGGAATGCTCGCGAACCTGCAAGAAATGTTCAAAGAGGGTCGGCTCGCGCTGCACGCCGAGATGCTCAAGAAGTATCACCCCTCCATGCTCGACTTGCTCAAGATTCAAGGCCTCGGTCCCAAGACCATCGCTCTGATCTGGAGCGCCTATCAGGTTTGCGATCCCGAGGGCGTCGAGAAATTGGCTCAGGAGGGCAAGATTCGCATTCTTCCCCGCATGGGCGAAAAGCACGAGCAGAAGCTGCTCAAAGCCATTCAGGATTATCGCCGCATCGCTGGACGGTTCCTCCTTGATACCGCCGAAGCCCAAGCCACAAAAATCATCGAGCACCTGCGCGCCTATCCTGGCGCGGACAAAACTGGCATCGACAAAGTCACGCCCGCCGGATCCCTGCGCCGCGGCCGCGAAACCGTAGGCGATCTCGACATCCTGGTAACTGGAAAAGCCTGCTGCGATGACGCCGAACGGCAAAAACTGATCGACCACATCATCAAACTGCCCGGGTTGATGGAGATCATCGCCCGCGGCGAAAACAAAGTCAGCTTCCGCATGCGCGGCGGCATGCAGGTGGATGTTCGTCTCCTCCCTCCAGCCTCCTTCGGTGCCGCAATGCAGTACTTCACCGGCAGCAAGGCTCACAACGTAGCCCTGCGCCAGCGCGCGTTAAAGATGGGCTACACCCTGAGCGAATACAGCCTGGCGCAACTGGACAACGAAAAGCCGGTCGCCGGAAAAAGCGAAGAAGAAATTTACGCCAAGCTCAAACTCGACTACATCCCCCCAGAACTGCGCGAGAACCTCGGCGAAATTGATGCCGCGGAAAAACACACTCTGCCCGCGCTCATCTCGCAAGCCGACTTGCAGGGCGATGTCCACATGCACACCGTCGAAACCGATGGCCGCAACACCATCGAAGAAATGGCCGAAGCCGCTCGCGCCCACGGCTACAAATACATGGCCATTACCGACCACTCCAAGAACCTGGCCTTCGCCAACGGGCTCGACGACAAGCGCGCCGTCGAGCACATCCAGCGCATCCGCGCCGCCAATGAAAAAATCGACGGCATTCTCATCTTTGCCGGAATCGAAGTCGACATCCTCGCCGACGGCACGCTCGATCTTTCCGATTCGGTGCTCGAACAAATGGATCTGGTCATCGCCAGCGTCCACTCCCACTTCAACCAGAGTGCAACCGAGATGACCGACCGCCTGCTCAAAGCCGTCGAAAATCCCAACACCTCATTTCTCGGGCATCCCACCGGACGCATGCTGCTCCGCCGCGACGCCTACCAGTTCGACATCGACACCGTCTTAAAAGCCGCGGTCCAACGCAAAGTCGCCATGGAGCTAAATGCCTATCCCGACCGCCTCGACTTGTGCGACCGCCATCTTCGTCTGGCCAAACAGTACGGCGTGAAGATCGTCATCAACACCGACTCGCACCACACCTCGCACCTCGACAAAATCCGCTACGGCATTCTCCAAGCCCGCCGCGCCTGGCTAACCAAAGACGACGTGCTCAACACCCTCCCAGCCGAAAAATTCAGTAAAGCCATGAAGCACGCTTGGTCGTAAAGGAGTGTGGGCGCGAGCGTCCACGCTCGTGCAGCCATCGACCACCAAGCTCTGGCTCTGCAGGAGCGATCAACATTAGCCCGAGGACGGAGGCCATGGGACAACGGAAAGACGATCCACGCCCCCGCACGGGCGACACAGCGACCCGGCACAAAACTTCACCCACCATGGCGACGCCCCAAAAACAAGAATCCGCAATAGCTGAAGTGAATGACTACGCCGTAACGAAGCTGAGGATGCGCCCAAGGGGTATAAGAGATGCAACCCGTATAATATGTAGCCATGCTGACCCGGGTATACATCGACAACTTCCGCAGCTTCGTCAACTTCGAGTACCGACCGGAGCGAAAGCAGCTGCTCCTTGGCCCAAATGGTAGCGGCAAGTCATCGTTGCTCGACGCGATTCGATATGTTAAGCGATTCATAGAAGGCAATGAGAATCCCTTTACGCAATCCACTCGCACCCGTTGGCAGGATAAACCTCTCCAGGTCGTGGAAATTGAGGCTCTTTTGGATAGCAAGAAATACGAATATCGGGTAGAGATTCGGTTTGCCCCGGAAACCAGAGAGCCGTCAGTCAATCTGGAGCAGCTGAAAGTCTCTGGCCGACCTGTATTCGAATTGGCGAATGGAGAGATTCGTTTTTTCCTTAGTAACAGCAACCAAGCAACCGCTCTACCACTAGAAACTACACGATCGGCATTGCACCTATCGCAACTGAGCAATTCGTACGTCCGCCGCTTTGTGGAATGGATGGAATCTGTCCATTGTTTTCGTATCGATGAGTATACGGAAGCGATGGATGAGAGTGCCGATAGAGAGGAACGAGACCCCGACGACGAACTCGAGAACCTCGCAGGCTGGTACCGTCATTTGGTGCAAGCGTACCCTGATGACAACGTGAGGTTCTTAAACTCCATCAAGGAGGTATTGACAGGATTTCAGGCCCTAAGATTTTCTGCCGACGAAGACGGCACGCGGACGCTTCGAGCTGACTTTACAACTCCCGGAAAGAAGGCAGTAAATTACGCAATATTCGAACTTTCCGAAGGTCAGCGCTGCCTGCTCGCTCTATACATGATCCTTCATTTCTTAATCGCCAGGGGACACACAGTATTTATCGATGAGCCGGATAACTTCATCGCTCTACGCGAAATACAGCCATGGCTCCTGGCGGCGGAGATAGCGGTGGATGATCACGATGGACAGCTCATCCTCATCTCTCATCATCCGGAAATTCTCAATCAATGGGCTCCAAAATATGGATTGCGTTTCTTTCGCGAGGACAATGGCCACGTTCGGACCGAGAAGTTCAAGCCCGGCCAGGATGGGAATCTACCACCCTCAGAAATGATCGCACGAGGATGGGAGGATGAGTGAACCTTCACTGGTCATCGTGGTCCTGGAAGATGACCGTCACAGAATGCTCGTCTACCGGTATCTCATCAAGTGCAACCTGAAGACTCACCAGATCAGAGTTGTTCCCTCCCCCTCGGGCCGGGGAAGCGCTGAAAGTTGGGTCCGGAAACAGTTCGTCGAGGAGGTCAGCGCCTACCGAGTCCGCCAAGCCAAAGCTTCAACTGCATTGATCGTCGTGATCGATGCAGATACTCACACGGTTCAGGACAGATTGAACCAACTCGATCAGGCCTTAAGGGATGGTGGAAAACAGCGCATCGATGTTGGAACGGAGCAAATTGCGCGACTGGTTCCAAAGCGCAATATTGAGACGTGGATCCTTTGCCTGACTGAGCGGGAAGTAGATGAAGAAACCGACTACAAGAATGAGACGAACGGCTGGAACAAGTTAATCCCGCAAGCAGCGGAAACGCTATTTCAGTGGACTCGCCCAAAGGCCGACCTACCGACCCGTTGCATTGACTCTTTACGCAGCGGAGTCACAGAGCTGAATCGTCTCAGATTCTGAGGCAGTTCCTCCCCTTCTGCAGCCATCCCAACCATACAAATCCCAAAACGGCACCGACCCCTTCTTACTCTCCGCAATTCCCTTGACTTTCACTTCAGCTATACCAGATAACCAATATATAGCTAGTGAGTCGCAATGCTCTTTCCAACCCATAACCCGTTTGTTTCCAAGATTTTGCCCGTAACTCCTTTCAACTCAAAGATTTCAACCCTAGTCCGCCGCTATCCCTCTGATTCCAATAGATCACAGGGAGAGGGGGGGTGGAGAAAATTATGGTACAGACCGGGAGCATCCCTGACAAAACAGACCGGGAGCATCCCTGACACTGCAAAAGATGGCGCGCGCGGGTTACAAACAGCGCATGCCATGGAAAGCGAGCAGTGTGATGGAAGAGAAACTACGGTTTGTGTTTGAGTATGAGCGGGATGAGCAAACCATGACGGAGCTGTGCCAGAGCTTCGGGGTAACGCGGGAAACCGGGTATGTATGGCTGCGGCGGTACCGGGAGGGTGGGGTGGCAGGGCTGCTGGAACGAAACCGGGCGGCGCAGCGGCACCCCAACCAAACCCCGGCGGAGATTGAGCAGCGGGTGTTGGAGTTGCGGCAGGCGCACATGAGGTGGGGGCCGCGCAAGTTGAAGCGGGTGCTGGAGCGGGACCAACCGGGGCCAAGCTGGCCGGCGGCGAGCACCATGGGCGAGATGCTGAAGCGGGAAGGGCTGGTGGTGGCGCGTAAAAAGCGGCGCAAGACGGCGCCCTACACGCAGCCGCTAGCGCATGCCGACGGCCCGAACCGGGTGTGGTGCGCGGATTTCAAGGGCTGGTTCCGCACCGGGGACGGGGAGCGGATCGATCCCTTGACCATCAGCGACGCGCACAGCCGCTATCTGCTGCGCTGCCAGGCGGTGGCCAAGACGGACACGGCGCGGGTGCAAGCCATCTTCGAAGCGGCGTTTCGCGAGTATGGATTACCGCAAGCGATTCGCACCGATAACGGGCCACCCTTTGCCAGCACGGCGATCGCCGGCTTGTCGCGGCTGGCGGTGTGGTGGATCAAGCTGGGGATCGTGGCGGAGCGGATTGAGGCGGGACAGCCGCAGCAGAACGGACGGCACGAGCGCATGCATCGCACCCTGAAGCAGGAGGTGGCGATGCCGCCCGCCCAGGATCGGCGGGCGCAACAACGAGCGCTGGAGAACTTCCGCCAGGAATACAACGAAGTGCGACCGCATGAAGCCTTGGCGATGGAAACGCCGGCCAGCCTGTATGAGCCCTCGCCGCGGCCGTATCCGGCGCGGGTGCCGGAGCCGGAATATCCGGCGACGATGCTGGTGCGCAGCGTGCGCGCGCACGGACATTTTCGCTGGCAGAAGCGGCACGATGTATTTCTGAGCGAGGTGTTGTGGGGCGAGCGCGTGGGCCTGTTGCCCATCGACGAGCGCTGGTATACGGTCTATTTCGCGGATGTTCCGCTGGCACGGTTTGACAGCTGGCGACGGCGGGTTTTGCCGCTGCCGCCAAAGAAAGATGCCGAGGGAGAGAGCGCTGCCGAACCGAACAGCTTCTACGTGGCCGGAGCAAGGGAAGGGGAAGTTTCCCCTTCCCCTGCACCCCATCCCCTCACGGGAGAGGAGAAAAAAGTGTCAGGGATGTGCCCGGTCTAAAATGTCAGGGATGTCCCCGGCCATTCATTATGTTCAGTTTGTATCCTCAATAAGCATTCCCCGTTGCCAACATATAAAAGTCAACGGCACCCAGTGCGGATCGCCCGCCCTCCGACGCCACCGTCTCTGCTATTTCCACAAAAGCTGGCAAGCAACCCGCATCGAGCTCGGCGCCAATCGCGCCCGCCGCGCCCGCACGGTCTTCGATCTCCCCCTGCTCGAAGACGCCAACTCCATCCAAGTCGCACTCATGCAGGTCATGCGCCTGATCCTAATCGGACAAATCGACGCCAAAAACGCCGGCCTCCTGCTCTACGCCCTGCAAACCGCCTCCACCAACCTGGCCCGCACCAACTTCGAACCCACGATTAAATCCCGCGTGGTAATCGACCCGCGCGCCGTCGCCCAAACCCCGCTAGGCGAAGACCCCTGGCGCCGCGAAGATTACGAAGAAGAAGAATACGAAGAAGCAGATGATCAAAAAGAAAACGAAGAAGTTGTAGTCGCCGACGACTCCCCCGAAGAAGAAATCCCCCAGATCCAAGCGGTAGCCGAAACCACGAAGAAAAACCAACAGGGTGCCCCGCTCCTTGCGCTTTTTGTAAGGAGCGGGAGAGGTCACAAAAACCCGGACCTTGGTGGAGCAGTGAAAAGGCCCGAAAGAGACTCACGCCCCGCATGGGCGCCATGATAACTTCGTCCGGCTGCGTACGGGTGTAGACGCTCGCGCCCACTGACGGTCTGGCGGGCGAGTCGCCCGCCACCACACCGTCTTAAGGTCAACGGCAGCGGACAGGAGTGTCCGCTCTACACGGTTTCGGGTCCACCAAAACGGAGTTTTTTCGAGCGTTGGCCGGCAAATCCAGAGCATTGACCTCTGCAACAAGCAGTGAGAGACTGTCTTCGCTTGCCCTGACCCGTTTTCGAGGTTCTATGAATCCACGACTCTTCAAAGCAATGGCCCTGGGATTGATATCAATGGTGCTCGGAGCGAACGCCTCCGCACAGCGCGGCAGCCCGACTCCGGCTCCAGACCCCGTCCCCAACCCGGTCTCCGGCATTACAGCACTGTCGGCGAGCACTGGTACCATCATCCAACTCGCCGTGCACGATGAGAAGGATAGGCCCCTCGATCGTCAAGCCCTGGTGCAAATCACGCACAAGACTAGCGGACAGATTCGAGCTGGGGTCACAGATGAGGGCGCCACGGCCATGATCGGCGACTTGCAGACGGGCCTGTATGACATAGCGGTAAGCGCACTCGGCTATTTGACTTCGCATCAGGACGTCATGATCAGCGGCATGATTGTCTTGAAACATATGGAAGTCGCCCTCCAAAAAGATCCCTCGGCGGTCGATCTGGGCGCGGTGAATGCCAAGGAGATGCCCAACAAGGTGCGCCGGAACCTGCTGCATGGCTTGGCGGCGCTCAAGTCTTCGAAGCTGGACGAAGCGCAGAAGAAGCTTGATGCCGCTTACCGGCTTGACCCTTCCAACTCAGAAGTGAATTTCCTGCTGGGTTACCTGTATTTTGAGAAGCACGAATTGGAGCGGGCACAGACTTATCTCGTCAATGCCACCAAGCTCGCGCCGCACTATATTCAGGCGCTTACCTTGCTGGGACGAGTGGAACTCCAGCGCAACGACGCTGCCGCGGCTCAAGGCCCGCTGGAACAGGCGATTGCGACTCACCCGGAATCCTGGATGGCGCACTATCTTCTCTCCGACGTCTATCTGCAGCAGAAGGAGTTCGAGAAGGCGCAGGCGCAAGCGCGGCTTGCCATTGAAAGAGGGGCGGGTGCGGCGAATGCGGCGCAACTGATTCTTGGCCAGGCGCTGGCCAATCTGCAGCGCTACCCCCAGGCAATTCAGGCGCTGGAAACATTCTTGAAGGCGGCGCCAACCGATCCGCATGCGTCGCAGATTCACCAGTTGGTCTCCGAACTGGAAAAACGGCAGTCCCAGGGGCCGGATGAAGCGAGTGCGGCTCAATCCAATGCCTTGCGAATGATTCCGATCGTCGCCGCCACCGACCCGGGGCTGATGGTGAAGAGTTGGGGTCCTCCTGGCGTGGATGACACCAAACCCCAGGTGGCTTCCGGGGTCTCATGCCCAAGCGAGAAAGTAATCGAGCAGTCGGGTGAGCGGGTGAAGGAACTGGTGGACGATTTGGCCAAATTCGATGCCGTGGAAGATGTGTACCACGAAGAAAGCGACCAGGTGGGGATTCCCAAGAAACACACCACCGTCAGGTTCGACTATGTAGCCTCCATCGCCGAGCCGAAAGCCGGCATGTTCAAGGTCGAGGAGTTTCGCAGTGGGCGGTCAGAGGCCGGAGCCTTCCCGGATCAGATCGCCACTCGTGGCTTGCCGACTATGGCACTCATCTTTCACCCTGACATGCGGGACGATTTCGAAATGAGTTGCGAAGGCCTGGGCACGTGGAATCAGAAAGCCACCTGGCTGGTCCATTTTCAGCAACGGGAGAACAAGCCGCGGCGCATTCAGGGCTATATCGTGAACGGCCGGGAGTACCCGGTCAGCCTCAAAGGACGAGCCTGGATCTCCGCGGACACTTTCCAGATTGTTCGACTGGAGTCGGATTTGACGGATCCGATCAAGGAAATTCAATTGCTGAGCGAGCATCAGACGGTGGAGTATGCTCCGGTGCGATTTCCCAAGAGCAAATCGGAACTCTGGTTGCCCAAGAACGCGGAGCTGTACTTCGATCTCCGCAAGCACCGCTATTTCCGGCGGCACAGTTTTGACCATTTTATGCTGTTTTCGGTCGATACCGACGAGAAACGCAAGGAGCCCAAAGAAGCCAAGATCCCGGAATCAAGGTCGCCAAAATCTAAATCCCGCAAGCGGCACGCTTGATGGGAGTTGAGCAGCGGGTGCCGGCCAACGCCGGGTGACTTTACATCTCGCAATTCGAGATGTGGGTCTCTAACTTCCCGTTGTACGTGATGAGGAATTAGGGATTTCTTTCGTCACAGAGACATCCCAAAATTGTTTCTCTGTGACTCTGTGACTCTGTGTCTCTGTGGTGAAAGTCCGCAAAGCGATTACAATCACAGATGAGATATGCCCGACTCCGTACCATCTCCGCCGCCTGCGGTTCCGGGCGCACCCGCTCCCGCTTCCCCCGGGCCCGGCACTTCATTCCACATTGGCGAGGAGTTCGGCACGGCGAAAAAGAATCTGCCGCCGGCAAAAATTGTTGCCATTGGAGTAGGTGTGATTGCGGTGGTTGCGCTCATCGCGAGCCTGGCGCAGCGGCCTCATTCTGCGACCACGGGGTCAATCGACGATGTAGTCTCGGTAGAAATTCCCGACCAAAATATGGTGATGGTGGCCATCAACGTTTCGTTCCAAAACAATGGGATCAAGCCATATTGGATTCACACCATCAAGGCCGACCTCGATACCACTAGCGGCAGCTTCAGCGACGACGCCGCTTCTCCCGCCGATTTCGACCGCTATTTCCAGGCATTCCCCGCCCTGAAGCAGCACGCACTCGCGCCTCTCGAACGCGAAGCCAGGATCAATCCCGGCGGCCGCACCACGGGAACAATTATCGTAGCCTTCCCGGTTACGCCGGAAGCTTTCGCCAACCGCAAGGCGCTGAAGGTCACCATCCAGCCCTACGACCAGCCGGTACCGCTAGTCCTCACCAGATAGCAGGCCATTTTTCTGAAATTCAAAGCCGGGTGTTTCGCGGAAAAGAGCACGAGCTCATCATTGATGCTTCTGCAGAATCTTGCGGCGTTGCGCGAGATGGTTGTTGGCATTGGGGTTCAGGTCGTCGTACTTCAAACAACTGATGGAGCCGTCCACTTCCAGCACGGCTAGCGCGACGTCATGAGAACTGGCGACGCCGTGCTCCCGCAGCGCGCGCTGCAACTCATCCATGCTGACGTGCTCTTTCGCCATGTGGGATTCGATGATCACGCCATCGTGGACCAGCAAGCTGGGCTGGCCTTGAACGAACTTCTGGAAGCGGCGATTGCCGCCAGAGAGTTCGGCGATAAAATAGTTCAGCACCAGCAGCGTGGTAGGCAAGGGACACCTTTTGAGGGCATCGCTACCGCACTTTGCGCATCGCAAGTCCATGCCTTGATTCCTTAAAGAAGGCAAGCGAGCGAGGACCGAGTCGGCCTCGCCAGGTATCAGCGCACGAGCCATCGGAAGGCCCGCTCCACGAATGCCTTTGCGTCTTTCTCGATGCACTCGCCATGAGCGATGATCAGCTTGTCGAAGTCCCACGAAAGCAGTCTTTCGAGTGATCGGCGTGCGAGATTCCGATTCGTGAAGGACAGCCTGATGTCGAGCCCAACGCCGCCATGCGGATAGCCAACGCCCTCAAGTTTCATCAGAGCATTGCGAAGTGGCTTACCCTTCACCTCGGGGTGAATTTGGATTAAATCATCCAATATGACCGTGCCGGACTGTCTATGAAAGAAAAGGACCTCATCGAGGAGAGCATTGCCTTTGAAGACCAGTTGGTCAAAGTCGTCCGCCCAGGCTTGAGGTGGCTCATCTCCCAGAACGCCGGTTAAGGGGAGTGGCCGCTTCTTCAGCGTAAGGAGCGTGGTTCGCGAGGACCAAAGCTGAGCCTCGGGGAAGAGCGTGTGCCAGCCTTCCAACCGCCAGAAGTGCCTCGGTGTCGCTGCAACAACGTATCGAACAGGGCCCAATTCAGTAATGTTTTTGAGCGTAGCGAACGGCACAGGCACAGGAGAATTCACCCATACTGAACCGTCGGAGAGCCTCACGACCGTCATGCGAGTGGTAAAAATGACGCCCATGTCGCGGACATTCGGGCCGTCAACGATTGATACATTCTTAGAAAATGCCTGAAGTTCTGGCATATCGAATTCTCACCCGAACTTTTGCAATAGAAGCTCTGCCGCCGCTCCTGGACCGTCCCATTTTTCCATGACCCTGGCGAATGCCTCGGCTTTGCTTTTCGCGGCTTTGTCTTGTAGAAGAATCCGAATGGCCACTTGCACCTTCCGGGAGGGATTTCTTGACTTCGGCACTCGAATCGCAAACCCCTTCCGCACCAGGCAAGCAAGATTGGCGACCTGCTCAATTTGCATGCCGACGCCTACAACTGGCTTGCCCGCCAGTGCGGCGGCCATGACGGTTCCGATGCCTCCGTGAATGACGGCGAGGTCCGCCATCTTATTCACCTGGATCGCCGGGACCCAGCCTGTGACGAAGACGTTCGACGGAACACGGGCTCCGGGAACCATGTCAAGTTGAAATTTTACCGGCGCGATCACGTGGTAAGGCTTGCCTTCAAAACTTTCGACGATCTTGGCGACGATCTCGGCCGTTCCCGAGCTTCCCATGGCGAAGTAGATCAACGGCGTGTCCCTGGGAATGGACGCAATTTCAGGGGGAATTGAGAATTCATCCCTGGGGATGAGGGGACCGATGAAGAAGTGCTTGGGCGGAAGTTTGACCCCGGAAAACTCGGCAGGCTCGGCCACCAGCGCGATGTCGCCGCACCAGAAATCAAAGATGGATTCGTAGCCGGGAACGCCGAAATGTTTGGCGGTCCGGTTGATGGAGTTGAGAAATCCGTAGTTAATCCAGAACTTGATGAATTGCAGCACGAACCAATCGGCGACCGCTTTCAAGGGTGCGGGCCGGAGCCGATCTGTCATACCCGCGCCATGGCAGAAGAAATCGGGGAGCCAAGTCGATTGAACAACCCACACAAGGGGGGTCTCAAGAACCCGGCACGTCACCGGGATCGTCACGTAGGAGCCGGTGACGACCGCGGTAGGCTTGAGCTCTTTTAGGCAAGCCATTTCGTTCTCGACGCGCCGGATCAGTTCGGCATCAGTGAAGGCGGGCGCAAATTTCTCGCCACGGTCCACCTTCGCGATGAACTCGATCTTTTCCTTGGTGAGACGAGGCTCCAGCCGCGTGAGCGCAAATCCGTGCTTTTCGATCAGGTTCTCGAAATCGCCCCCGTCTGAGATGAAGTGAATGTCGAAGGTCTGCCTCGCTGTTGAATGATGCTCAATGGCTTTGGCGATCTCAACCATTCTGCTTGTTTCTGCCAAATTGAATGCGCATGGAGCGAAGAGAAGAACTTTTTTCGGCATCATTTTGGTCCCACACTTGCGACAAGAAGATCAACAAAACTGGACCATGCCCGCTTCGATTGAGCCAGTTCCGTCGACCCTTTGCGCATAACGATGGCGATCATAAGACCGTCCAAGGTCATTTCCGCCATGCGCGCGAGCGCGTCGATCTCGGAAGCAGGAGGCTCTTCGGAAGCCGCTTCGAGAGCTGATGGACCACGACCTGATGCATTTGGACCGCACTCGTTTCCAAACGACGACGGACACTCGTATCGAAGATCGCTTTCGTCACAAAGACGACCTGTGCCCTCAGAAATTCGCGATGCTTCTTCGCCAAAATGAAGAGTCTGACGACCGAGTCCCTCAAGATAGTCACGGGCTGATAGCAGCTTTCGGGTATCAACCGCGGGTAAACGGAGCCAAAACTCCTCAAACGCCGCAAGCGGAATCTCGTCAAAAGTGCCGAAGTGATGAAAGAGAGTTGCCTTACTCACGCCAGCTTCTTTGGCGAGGGCGCGGCCGCCGCTACCACGCCGCCCATGAGCGACGTGTCGGGTCCAGTCATCGCGTTCTGCACCGCGTTACTGAGCAGCAGCAAAAGGGTGAGATCGAAGGGGTTCATTTGGCCCACTTCGCGCTTGCCGCTAAGGCGGACGCCAGCGAGGACAACGGAGTAGATGACTGCCGTCCGCAGGAAAATCTCGAGCAGTACGTGCGCACTGGGAACCATCACGGGTTATTGGCCCGTGGTTACCGGCACGGGCGCGTTCTTGGGCGTGCTCAAGTATCCCACCGCCTGCTTTTTGTCTACCGTCCAGATCACCATTTCGTACAGCATGTGATCGCGTCCGGAGTAGAACTGGATGGGCTCGCTGACGTTGCGGTCTTTCTTTTCGATGGTCTTGTCGTCAGAGGTCACGTTCACCGTGAACTTACCTTTTTTGGGATCGGTTTTTTTCAACTGCAGACTGACGGTCGAAACCGGCTGCGGCTTCGCGCCCTTGACCAGAGTGAACTCGTAATAATTGCGATCGCCCTTGTGCTTAAGCACCTCGAGGTCGCTGCGAGTATTGGCGATCAAGCCGCTCTGCACTCCCAGGTCGCCCACTGCGCTCTGCAGTTTGGCTTCCGCGGCCGCGAGTTCGGCCTTGGTGGAGGCGACGTTGGTTTTGACTCCGCCCACGTCGGTTTTTACGTTGGCGACTTCGCCGTTAACCTGGCTGAGTTGCTGTTTCTGCTCCTCGGCGAGACGCTGTTGGGACGCACGTTGGGCGAGTTGCTCGCGCTGCAAGTCCGCGGATTTCTGGGCGAGTTCCTTCTTGGTCATGCCCAGCTGCTTAGCCAGGGTTTCAGAGTCGGCCTCGGCAGACTGCATGCGCTTATTGAGGTCGACGATTTGGGTGTTGCTGGCGGTTTGCCCCTTGCCCAGTTCGTCGATGCGCTCACGCAGGTTCAACAGAAAGTAAAGTGAGCCCGCAACGTAGAGGACGGCAAGCAATAGCAGTATCCACTTTGCAGCGTTTCCCTCGGACCCCGTCTCAACTAGGTGTTCGCCTTCGTCGGCCATAAGTTTTCTCCGCTAATTGTGATTGATGGTGCTCTTATTGTTGTGCAGAGCGGCGATAGTGTCAATTGTCACGAAGGATAATGGGCTGGCGACCGGATTTCTGTGCTCGCACGGTAGCATAGCAAATGGAATGACATAATGACGATATGATCGGCACGATAAAGATGGACAAGGTTGGGCGCATCGTGCTGCCCAAGCGAGTGCGGGACAAGTTGCAGTTGAGTCCCGGGGAGTCCCGGGGACTCCTTGGAACTGGAAAGCTCCGAGGAACGTATCGTTCTGCGTCCCGTGCAGGGGCATGGTCGTATTTACAGGAAGCAGGGAGTCTGGGTTTTTAATTCGGGCGAACCGCTCGAAGCTGATGTGGTTAATAAGACGATCCAGCGCGTGCGGTATGAACGGAACCGCCTCAATCTAGGAAAAGCGGCAGTGAAACTGCGCTAATCTCGCAAAGGCTGGTACCGCGGGCGTCACATCCATTCTCGGGCTCTGTCCGCAAGATCCCTCACGCGGCTGAAGAGCGCCGGGGTTCGGGATGACATCGATCGAAAAGAACTGTTGAGTTGGGGTCGCGGATTATCGCCTCCAGCTACTTGGGCTGGGGGACGATTCGCAGATAGGGTTTTAGCGTCTTCCAGCCTCCGGGATATTTCTGTTGCGCTTCCTCGTTCGAGACTGCCGGCGGAATAATGACGTCACCGCCCTGCTTCCAGTTTGCCGGCGTAGCGACTTTGTGCGTGGCCGTGAGTTGGAGGGAGTCGAGGACGCGCAGCACTTCGTCGAAGTTGCGGCCGGTATTCATGGGATAGATGAGCATCAACTTGATTTTCTTGTCCGGGCCGATTACGAACACGGTGCGCACGGTGGCATTGTCGGCGGCGGTGCGGCCCTCGGAGGTGTGTCCGCTCTCGGCGGGTAGCATGCCGTAAAGTTTGGCGATTTTGAGTTCGGTGTCGCCGATCATCGGGTAGTTAACTTTGTGGCCTTGCGTCTCTTCGATGTCGGCAGCCCACTTGCTGTGATTGCTTACCGGGTCGACGCTCAGTCCGATAATCTTGGTGTTCCGTTTTGCGAATTCGGGTTGGAGTCCGGCCATGTAACCGAGTTCGGTGGTGCAGACGGGAGTGAAGTCTTTGGGATGCGAAAACAGGATTGCCCAGCCGTCGCCGATCCATTGGTGAAAGTTGATCGTGCCTTGGGTGGTTTCGGCGGTGAAGTTGGGGGCGGTGTCATTGATGCGGAGAGCTTTGGTTGTGGGTTCGGTTAGAGTGTCGGTGGTCATAATTCCTCCTCGCTAGAATTTTTTTCCGGACGGTCTCAGAGTGGACCCGCCGCGGTTTTTAAAAGATGGCGTGTCGGGTAGAAAAAACGAAACCCACCCTCAGTTTGCCGGATGGGTGTGGAAACCGTCTGCACTACCCACGCGCCGGGGCCCGCGTACAACAAGCCATCCGATACGGCGCGGAACATTTGTGCATACAGTCAGGATAAGCGGGGGAGGAAATTGAGTCAAATGAGTTTTAGGCTATTGGTGGCTCTTGCTGAGCGGAAAGTCTTAAATCGCAGAGAGCGCAGAGAACAGCCGCAGAGTACGCGGAGAGGAAATTCAATAACCACCCTCGGCTGCGCTCAGGGCAAACTCCGGACACTAAGGTGCACAAAGGAAAACGCTCGCGAGTCAGGCTCTTTTGATTCGGGCGATACAATAGCCAGGTATGGCAACAGAACAGCGGCGGCTTTCCTTTGTGCAGGTAGACGTTTTCACCTCGCGGGCTTTTGAGGGGAACTCTCTCGCGGTCTTCCTGGATGGCCGGGGGCTGAGCGAGGAAGAAATGCAAACACTGGCGCGGGAGATGAATCTTTCCGAGACCACGTTTATCCTCCCCCGCGAACCATCGCTCGAGCGCGAGCACGGAGTGCGGGTGCGGATCTTCACGGTGCAGGAAGAATTGCCGTTCGCGGGTCATCCGACGCTGGGCACCGCATTTCAATTGCGCAGAGCGTCGGTGCGCCCGAAATTGTGCTGGACCTCAATGTGGGCAAGGTCTCGGTACGGTTCGAGGAAGAGCCGGGAAAGCCGCTGTTCGGCGAGATGACGCAGATCAATCCCGAATTCGGCGAGCGGCATGATCGCGAAGCGGTGGTGCGGGCGTCCGGTTTGCGGGACGGCGACATCGATCCTTCTTTGCCGATTCAGACAATTTCGACAGGTATCCCCTTCACTGTGGTTCCCATTCGCGGGTTGGAGATCATGCGGGGTTTGCACGTGGATCTCAGAAGCTCGACGGAGTATCTGGAGCGCTCAGGTGGAAAATTTTTCTATTTTGTCAGTCGCGAGACTGTGGATCCCGCAGCCCGGTTGCACGCGCGCATGATGTTCTACAACGGCGAGGATCCGGCGACTGGTTCGGCGGCGGGATGCGCGGCTGCGTGGATGGTGGCCCATGGCGTGGCTCAACCCGAGGAACGGGTACTAATCGAACAGGGAGTTGAGATGAAGCGCCCCAGCCGGATTTTTGTCCGCGCGTCCCGCCAGGATGACCGAGTGGTTAATGTGCGGGTCGGTGGAAATGTTGTTGAGGTTCTGCGCGGAGAAGTCACTTTCTGAGGGCTGGCGTGCGAATGTGCAGGCAAAATGCGCCCATGCACAAGTGATGAAATTTTTCAATGGTTCGACTCTGCCATTGGCATCGGTGGCACTTTACAGCGGTCAGGTTCGCCGTTAGGATTCATCTCGCCCTTAATTCTCTGGCAAGTGGTTTGCGGATTTTCCCCGGTGCGCGGTCTCGCCGGTTCGCCGGTTCGGAAACAAAATGAAGCCAAAAAGAACGATCCTCTGCGTCGACGATAACGAACAATCGCTCTCCATCCGCAAAATCATGCTGGAAACCCGGGGCTATCACGTAGTTGCCTGCAGTGGCGGCCAGGAAGCGCTGGAGCGCTTTAAGAAGGGCGGCGTCGACCTGGTGCTCACCGATCTGACCATGCCGGGCCTGGATGGAAGCAAGCTCATCGAAGAGATCAAGAACCTGTCGCCGCAAACTCCGGCTATTCTTCTGTCGGGCAAAATCAAGATGTATGACCGCGACACGAAGGCGGATATTTTTCTGCCGAAAGGAATGTATGCGCCCGTCGAGTTGCTCGAGCGTATCCGCTTGTTGCTGGTTCGCAAGCGCGGCCCGAAGCGCACGCAGCCGCAAGTCCTGCAGGCTGCTTCCCGCACCACCGCTGCCTAATCTCCGGACAATCTGATTGAGCATATTTTGGAGCCTGCACGGGCGTGGATCCCCGCGCCTGCATTGGCGAATCGATGCTCGCCATCCACGCTTCGTGTAATATCGATTATTTGGATGGCAGTCCTCATCGAAGCCGTGGATGTGCGCAAGACTTACCGCGTGGGTAAGGTCGAAGTGCCCGCCTTGCGCGGGGTTTCTTTTAGCGTGCAGAAGGGCGAGTTTGTCAGCGTGGTGGGCCCGTCGGGCAGCGGCAAGTCGACGCTTTTTTATCTTTTGGGTGGATTGGCTCGGGCCGATTCGGGGCGCGTAATCATCGACGGAGACGACTTCGCACAACTCTCCGACGCTGAACGCACGCGCATGCGCAAGCGCAAAATCGGATTCGTGTTCCAGAAATTCAACCTGCTGCCCACGCTCGATGCGCGTTCGAATATCGATATTGCTGTGGACATCGCCGGAGCCAACGGGAATCGCGATGCCGCGTACTTCGCCAAGATCGTGGGTTTGCTTGGATTGGAGAAACGCCTTCCGCACCGGCCTTCTGAGCTGTCCGGAGGTGAGCAGCAGCGGGTTGCGCTGGCGCGGGCGCTGATCAACAAACCGGCGATTGTGCTGGCCGACGAACCCACCGGCAATCTGGATTCCGCCAATTCGGTACTCGTGCTGGACATGCTGCGCCATTCCAATCGTGAACTGGGCCAGACCGTGCTGATGATCACGCATAACCCGGAAGCGGCAGGTTACGGGGACCGCATTATTCACATGCGCGATGGGGAGATCGTGACGCCGGAAAAAGATCCGCAGTGGACCGGGGCACAGAAGTCATCCGTCACACGAGTTGATTCGCCACCCTGTGGAGACAAGCAGAATGGATGATTTGAAAAAGCCGATTTTGCCGGGCAAGGGAGCCTCCGACTACGAGCGTTACCTGCATACCGACGAACTACTGTCGCTGCAAAAGCGTCCCGAAGAATTTCTGCACAAAGATGAGATGACGTTCCAGGTAGTTCATCAGAGTTCGGAGTTGCTGTTGAAGGGTATTGCCTGGGAACTGGGACGCGCGCTGGCTCACATCGAGGAGGGAGACTTCTCGAATGCCGCGCGTTTGATTCGTCGCGCCAATCACATGCTCGATTATCCGATCTCCATGCTGCATGTTTTGGAGACGATTACGCCGTACGATTATCACCTAATTCGCGCCGGGTTGGGACATGGCAGCGGCCTGGATTCGCCGGGCTTTCTCTCGCTGCTTCACATTGGCCCGCGCCTGGGCGAGGCGTTCCACGCGCAGTTGCGCAAGGCCGGCCTCAGCGTGGACGATCTTTATCGACGGCATGATGAATTTTTTGGTCTGCACGACGTGGCCGAGTGCCTGCTCGATTTTGACGAGCGCGTGCACCTCTTCCGCTTTCATCATCTCAAGCTGGCGCAGAGGATCATTGGCGGCGGCGTAATTGGCACAATGGGTACGCCGGTCGAGGTTCTTCATCAAAGGATGGAGCACCTTTTCTACAAGGAGCTTTGGGATGTGAGGAATCAGATCACAGCCAAATCCCACGAAGCCATGCAGAAACCCACGACGGGTTGTGCGTACTGAGGTAGTGGGTCAGTTTGAAATTGGAAGCGCTTGACGCCACGCAAGTCCTGCGGTCGCCAACACCCTTCTCCGATAACCAACAACCATGCAGCGAATCGTCATTTTGGGTTGCGCGGGCAGCGGCAAGACTACATTGGCGCGGCAACTTGGCGAACGCACCGGCGCACCCGTTATCTGCCTGGATGCGATCTGGCAGCCTGATTCGGAAGAGAAGGATGTTCCCGCTTTCCGAATGTTAATAAAGAAGGAACACGGCGGCGAAGATTGGATTAGCGATGGTAATTTCGCCGTGGCGAGCTTCGATATCCGATTGCCTCGCGCCACTCTGGTAATTTGGCTGGAACGCTCAAAAGTTTATTGCGCCTGGCGTGCATTTACGCGAGTGTGCAAGCGCGGCGAGGCTCATCGGATAGGCAAACTCGCAGAAGTACTGGCTTTCATCTGGAGATTTGACCGAGTCAACCGGCCGCGCATTGAGGCGCTCAGAGTGGCCCACGGGCCGGAGGTGCCAGTCTGCAGATTGACGGGCGACCGTGATATTGCGGCTTTTCTCTCTTCTTACGGCGATGGCACTCAGGGTCGAATTGCAAGCGGGCCCACTCTCAGAACGCCCCCGCCGTTGCTGTGAGGTGATGGCTTGTTTATAATCGAACTGCCGAGCGGGAGTAACTTGAGGCGTTTGCGCGGCGTCTGAGCCGCGCGCCGAAATCCCGAGCGAAGTCGAGGGATCTGGCGGCTGCCAAGCTTTATTGAGCGGGAGTAACTCAGTGGTAGAGTGCGACCTTGCCAAGGTCGAAGTCGCGGGTTCAAATCCCGTCTCCCGCTCCAATCTTTTCTTGGATCTGTTAGGCGAGTCTTAAACACTTAAAAGACTTGAACGTTGCTCGGTTTAGAGCGGTTCGCGTGATGCTATATAGCGCACACCCCAGCGGCTGAAGCCGAAAGCCGTTGCAGTGCTGGCGGCACGGCGGAAGCCGTGCCCTTCCCGTTCATGACCTCCCTATACAATAAATCGAGAATTACTGTAGAGCGCGGCATTTCCAAAGAAACCCAAATGTCAAAATTCAAAGGAGAAGCATAATGGCACAAAAGGTGATCGATGTAGTTGGAACATCCAAAGAGAGCTTTGCCAAGGCAGCGGAGAACGCGGTGGCGGAAGCGGCAAGGACGGTTCGAGGCATGAGGTGGGCGCGAGTGGCGGAATTAGAAATGGAACTGGACGGTAAGAAGATATCCCAGTACCGCACTACAACCAAGATTTACTTCGATATTGAAAAGTAACGTATTCATCGAGCGCGGGCAGGGGAGGCAGGAGAAATGATTTCTTAGAAGACGAGAATCGGAGTCACACACAAGCGAAAGTCGCCCCACAGTCATGGGGCGGCCGTCAGACAAAGCGGTGTGAGCTCTTCCGTTTTTTTTGGACGTTTTCTTTGGACGCTCAGTGTCCGGCGGGTAGACTTTTGCCTCGCATCACGCTAATTTAGTTCGTAGGGCGCGGTACCCAAGTGGTAAGGGAGAGGTCTGCAAAACCTTTATGCGTCGGTTCGATTCCGACCCGCGCCTCCAATTTCTTCTTGCCCTCAGCGAAACGTTCAAACACGCCACCCTCACTTCTGAAATCCGACTTTAACGTTGCGAAGAGAGAACGAGAAATAGCAATACGGAAAGGGCGATTGCGGCAATGCTATGGCCGCGGACGGTGCGATAACTGGAAGGCCAGGGGAACATCAAGACATCAAAAACCGGCATGAACTTTTCGGGCCAAAAGAGACCAGCCAGTCCGAAGGCCAGCGAGACTTGGATTACCAGAGACAGACCCAGTTGATGGAGCGTGCCATTAAAGTAGTGCGCAATCATATTCCCGCGATCTCCGCCATTCTTGGGATAGGTGAGTTTAGCACCGCGAATTCTGGTCAGCAATATCTCGTCTCGACACACTTGTCATCGCGAGAGCAGCGAAGGATCTGGGTTCTTGCTGGCACCATCCGTATGGCCGCCACAAACCCAGATCCCTCGCTGCGCTGGAGATGACAGCAGGAAAATACTCAAGAATCAATCGAGGAAGCCGGCGAGGGGTGGCGGCCAATCCGTCCAGGTCGCCATTAAGCATGCTGACTAACTCAGGTACCAGCCGCCGTTCACGGAAATGGTCTGGCCGGTCATGTAGTCGTTCATGGCTAGCATCACGGCGACGGCGGCAACGTCCTCGACTGAGCCAAAGTGGCCCATGGGAATAAGGTCAGGGCTGGCTTTGGGATTGCTGGTCACCATGTCGGTTTCAATCAGCGCGGGTGCAATTGCGTTTACGGTAATACCTTCCCGAGCCAGGGTGGAAGCCAAAGAGTGTGTAATGCCCAGGATTCCGGCCTTGGAAGCTGCGTAGTGCGGCCCCACCACGCCGCCGGTCTGAGCAGCCACGGATGACAGATTGATGATGCGCCCCCATCTGCGTTTGCGCATTCCGGCGATGACAGCCTGAGTCACTAAGAATACCGACTTGAGATTGACGTCCAGCACCTGATCCCAGTCTTTCTCGCTGATCTCCTCCAGCTTTTGCGGACGGCTGATTCCCGCGTTGTTGACCAGAATATCGACGGGGCCGAGTTGGGTCTCGACTTCGGCAAGCATTCGTCTGACCTCCGCCGCGACCGATACATCAGCCTGAAGCGGTAACACTTTTCGCCCGAGGCCAGAGATCTCCCGGCAGACGGCCGCCGCTGCATCAGCGTTCTCGCGATAATTCACGGCAACCGCTGCGCCAGCCCGCGCCAGCGCCACGGCGATTCCGGCTCCAATGCCGCGACTCGCTCCGGTAACAAGGGCTACTCGGTTGTTCAGGTCTCGCATGGCGAACTTGTCCCTCGAATCTCTCCCGCAATGGAGGATAATAGTTGCCGACAAGGAGTCATGCAATGAGCACTCTAGCGGTTCTGCAATCACTGAAGGAAAGCATTCTGAGTCAAGCGAGCGTGAAAGCCATTTACGGCGAACCGATCGCAGCCCACGGAAAAACGGTCATTCCTGTGGCAAAAATAATGTATGCCTATGGTACTGGGGCAGGCACGGGCGGTGTGGGCGATACCAGCGCCCGCGGCGAAGGAGGGGGTGGCGGCGGAGGAGTCAGGGCAATTCCGGTTGGCGTTGTGGAGATCAGCGACCAGCAGACATGTTTCGTTCCGATTACGAGCCGCAAGAAGCTGGCGGCGGCGGTGCTGGCGGGCATCGGTCTCGGTATCTGGGTGGGTTGGCGCAGACGGGGTTGAAAGCGACCGGATCGCAAGATGCTTAGTTTCAAATTTACGGCGAAAAAAACCGGCCTCGCGCTTCCCCAAACTACAGGGGAAGAGAGCGGAGGCCGGCAAACCGCATTGAAATGTGAGTCACATGACGCTCAGATCAAACCTGAGCGCGCCACAAGTTTACTCTAGTGTCCTAACACAGCATAGGCGGGTAACGGGTCGCCGCTCTGACCGACCACCCACACTCCGCCGTTGCCGCAGTATGTGTCTGTTGGTGAGCAATAGCTTGCGACCTCGTGCGATCTCATGTCAGTGCTGTTGAAGGCCCAGCCACCCGCGAAGGCAGTTTGCTTTTTGCCAGTGGTAACAGCAATCCAATATTGCGTGCCTCCTGTGACGGGAATGCCAGCCTTGTCGTTGCCTACGTCGAGAGTGCAGCAAGATCCATAGGTAGGCTCAGTCTTGACATCGAACGTCTTAATGACATCGCCAGGCGAGTTATTGTTGTCAGCAAGTAGCTGAATCTGAAATGCACCCGCGTATGATCCGCCAAATGTACCAACCGAAACTTCGAGGCGGGTTACAGTGGCATCGGCTGTTGGCGTGAACGGAATGGCTTCCCAGAATTGAGTACTGAGAAAGTTCGACCCGCCGCCAGAGATGGTATTGCCAAAGCAGCAGAAAAACACGCCGTACGGGTAGGTGCTGATGTTGCCGGCAATTGTCTTGAGACCCGCGTCCGACCCGATGTCGCGCGGCGTGACGACGGACGGCCCTTTGGTCGCAATTGCTTTTCTGCCGCCGTCGATCGTGGTGAAGTTTTGCTTGGTCCCCAATGCCAGCGCGGTGACGCCGATGAGCGTCAACACGGCCAGGCAAAGTAGTACGCGTGCGAGTGGTGACTTAACCATTTATCTCCTCCAGTTTTTTGTTGGTTCTGATCAGGCTTACTTGAAACCCTGGTTCGAATCCGTGGCGTTTGCACTGCCTCCTGCCGCAGTAGTTCCACTGGAATCCTCCCCGGTGTCGATGGTTGGCAAAAGTCCGGGTCCTACCCCGTGGCTAGAATCAGCTGCTCAACTTGCAGAAGACGGTGGAAAAGTTGACAGCTGGAAGCGAAAGAAATCTTACATACCCCAAGGACGATGTCAAGGAGAATCCACGTCCCGCGCGTCATTTCGGGCGATCAGTTGCAACTTTCTGCGAAGGGTGCGCAAGATGCTGTGCGCGTCCGCGTTGGCCGACTGAGAACCTAATCGTCGCGAAGCAAAGAAAGGGCCAGAAAAAAACGCCGGCGTCAGATTCAATGAACCGGACGCCGGCGGCGAGTTGGTCAGCTCCTTAAATCACAATAGGATTTTAGGAGTTTACTTTCCTAACACAGCAAAGGCCGGACCCGGTTGGGACTCTCCCGCTGTCCACGCGTTGTTGTTGCCGCACTCACTGCTGGTACCCGAGCAGTAGAAGGCGGTAGGAGCAGGATCGACCTGGTCGGTGTCGTTAACGTTAAAAGCTGCCCAGGTCGTACTTTCTTTTTTGTTGGTTTTCAGAACGATCCAGTACTGGGTACCCTTGGTCACTGGAATGCCGGCGGTGTCCGTCTTCGTCTCGACCACGCAGCAGCTTCCGAAGGTGGGCAGGTTGGTCAATGCCCAAGTCTTGATGGCTGTGCCCGGTACGCCGCTGGCATCGTTGTAGAGGCCAAGAACCAGTCCATTGACACCTTCCACGAAACCAACCGCGGCCTCGACTTTGGTGACGGTGTGGTCGGCTTTGGGTGTGAACGCACCCGCCTCCCAGTATTCGGGGAAGCCCGACAAGGCAGTCGGTCCGGTGATGGTGTAGCCTTCACAGCACCAGTATGTGCCCTTCGGATATGCCGAGCCGATGTTGTCAAAAATGGTGACCAAGCCTGCGTCATCGGATGGGGTCCGCGTGGTTGTCTGGGCCGGCTTCGTCGTAATTGTCATTCTTCCGTTCTTGCTGACTACAACTCCATCCCTGCTGGCGGCAAAAGCTGTCAGGCTAGCGAGGGCCAGCACGGTCAATGTCAGTAGCGTTTTCTTACACATTTTAATTATCTCCTCCGTGTTTGGGTTGGGTTGGGTTGGCTGAAGTGAACCGGAGGCTTGAACCTGGCTCGTGTCCGTGTGACGGCAGTTTGCGGCAACAGGTCCTCTCCGGTTGCTGTACGTCTGCGAACAGCTTGATTGTGACAAGGGGCGGGAAACGAATACCGAAAACGCCCTCTTCCCACCCTGCGGCAAAACCATCTCCAAGTTTCTGAAGACGTAAAAAATCACAGCCAAAAAGTGAAGGAATTTTTCCACTCATGAATGCCAGTGTCAAGCGGAATCCTTCTCCGCAACCGAATTTCTAAGGTACGATGCAAAACTCTGCGTACGATTTGCAAAAGTTTTCTACGACTCCGCGTCATTCTTCAATTTTGCGCAATTAGCGAAGAGCAGAATTTGGAATTCTGCCAGCGACGATTCTCGGGCTTCCGGCTATTGACCAGTCTGCGGAATGAAAGTTTCGGGAGGATCAAAGAAGCAGCGGCGCCAGAGGGCTTGGTCGGAGAGCGTGCCGGCCTTCCATTGTTGAAGAGTGGGCAAGGTCGCCGCCGCCATTCCGCCATCTTCCGTATCGAAGATAACCACCACTCCAACTGCGGTGGTCGGAGCTCGCGTCAGACTCGGTGTATTCCTTGTCGAACAGGGATCTTGCGAATTCCAATTTCGCTCTGGAACCGGAGCTCGTCGCGCCCCCGCTGGCATTTTGCACGGTGAGTATCTTCACGGTTTTTCCGCGCAGCGGTTCCCAGGTTCCGGGAAAAGATGCGATCTCTTCATTCTTCACCTGAAAATGTTCAGGGCTGGCCGGCGCCGCGGCAGCTTCGTCTTTCGCGGAGGACGCGAAGCTTGCCGGCATTTCGAGGCCGGAGCGCCGAATCCATCCGCGTGAGAGCCCCGAGATTCGGACGTGAACCCAGTTCGCGTTCATGTCAAGAATCTCAAACTCATCTTCCGCGGTGGCGAGAAACAATACTTTGGCGCCTTCGACCGGGCTAACCAGGACCGGCGTCCCAGACTTTTTGACCGCAACCAGATTGTTGGGATGAGCCTGGTTGCGCAGAATTTCCTCCAGCCCCTTCGCTTCTTTCGTGAGCTCTTCCATGTGTTTATCCGCCACCGCCCTCTGGGTCGCCAATGAAGCAACCAAGTCTGGACTTGCGGTATTCCCCACCTTGAATGGGGAAGTGTCAGGCGCTGCGGAGGTCTTGGAGGAAGCCATCGCACCGGCTGCGCTTCCGCCGCTGGGCATGGGTGCTGAGATGGCAGGAGCGGAATACGGGGGCTTGTTCTTCGGCTGCGACGCCACAGAACTCACAGGATGATTCGCGGCTGTGGATGCTGCTGGGCCCGCAAGCGCATCCTCAAGGCGATCCAGAAAATCGGTTTCGAGGCGCCCGTTGGATGGGAGTTCCTGGTAGCCGGATTTCGCCGCAGCCGGATCCGCGTACCAGGCGGTAATCTTGGCGCTAACTCGCACCAGCGCTCCGCCCGAGGGTGTGGCGCTCACCTGTATCTCGCATTGATAATAGCCGCGCTGGAAACGCTCCAAAGGACGATCGCCGGCACGGGTGAAACCATCAAGTACAGGCAGTCGTCCGGAGGCCGAAGACTGCAACTGCTTGAGAGTTTTTTCCACCACCGGCTTCGACTGCGCAAAGCTGCGCTCATACGGAGCACTCTGGGCTTCGCTGGCGCGTGGCCATAGCATCGAGACTGCGATGCAGGAGACAAGAAAGAAGGCTCGCATCGAAACTGCTGTCAGATGCGTTTGCCTCATGGTAGCGGCTCCAGTTGGTCGTGATGAATCCAACCGTGCTGGCCGTCTTCGGTTTCGATGCCGAACCAGTACGGGGTCGCGATGATAATCACAACTTCGCTGCCCGCGTCGAGAGCCTTCAGGTTCGAGGCTGTGCGGAAGGGGGCAGATTTGAGTTGGGCGCCGGGAGCTTTAATCACCCGTTCGGCCTGGCGACGGAGATCTTCGACGTGCTGTTGCAAACCTTGGGCGGAAGTTTGGGCGGCAGCGAGGGCCACGGCTTCATCCTCTTCACTCTTACGTTCCAGTGCCTGCTTGGCCAACTCTTCCTGCCGGTGTTTTTCGCTGTCCTGGGCTTGAATCTTCTGCAAGTCGAGTGCGTCCACATGATCCTGGATGTCTTTGTATTCCGCGTCTTCGACGCTGCCGTCCGAGGGATGCACGGTGCGGCGGAAATCTTCGACGAAAACCGCGTCAATGCGCAAAATCGTTCTGCTGGCATCCCGGCTCCGCACCACATAGCGCACCGCGAGTGTGCCTTCGTCCCTGGTCTCCTGGAAATTAGCGGGAGCCAAAACCTTGGTGCGAACCTTGTAGAAGACCGTGCCTGGATCTTTCCATTCGGGGAACAGCGTCGAGGAGGTGGCCGCGTTAGCGTGGTCGATGTATTTGTCTTTGTTGTATTCGAAACTTCCCTGGATGATTCCGTCTTCGACAACCGCCCCCACCGCCTGCAGCACTTCGCTTTCCGGAGCCGCGACTTCCGTGGAAAAGCCAAGGCCGTAATCTTCGTGCTTCTTCTTGTGCGTATAACCATGCAGCGGCGCAACTAACAGGGCCAGCCACAAAACCGATAGCCCAGCCAGCATGAGCCGGCCGCCCAGGGCGCGGTGGTTTTCCGCAAATGAATGTTTCCTGACGATGAGATCCAACATTCCTGCGCTTCTATCTATATTCCGCATGCACTCCAACTACGGGTCCGGCGGTTCGATGTCTCGCCATCGATTAACACAATCTTTGGTTTCTAGCTCTCTTACGCTCGACTGGGGTCGGCTGTCAACTTGTCCGATCTTTTTGCCGACCCCATGCTGGTGACAATTTTTTTACAAAATATAGACGAAGTTATCACACTCCAACTGCGTAGAAATGGTACCGTCGCTTGCAAGTGCTGGTTCGAGGCTCACAAAGCATGAAGACAACGGCCAAGCGTAAGACGGCAGCGGCGCGCCAAGCTGATCTGGCTTTACCCGCAAACGGAAGCGGGAGCCGAGCCAGGCCCAGGCGGACGCGTGATCGAGCTGCGAAGAAACAGGCGCTCATTCAGGCAGCCTTGGGATTGTTTGCGGCGAAAGGTTACGAGGTCACGACCACCCGCGAGATTGCCGCTGCGGCTGGGTGCGCGGAAGGTCTGATCCATCGTTACTTCAGGGGCAAGCCTGGCCTGCTGGCGGCGATGATCGAGCACAGATCCGCAAAAGAACTCGTGGAGTTAAGCCAACCGTCGCGGCCCGCACAAAATCTGGAGGACGAATTCCTGCGGTTGGTTGATGGTGAAGTCGAGCGCGTATGGGAGAGCCGTGATTTTCTCCGGGTATTCATCCCGCGCGCCATCGTCGATCCGTCCGTGGGCAGCGCCGTGAATAAGTTGTTTATTTCGCTGCGCGCCCAGGCGATTTCGGAGCGCCTGAAACATTACGAGTCTGGTGTCAGCCTGCCGCAAGATGCAATGGAAATGCTGGCGCAGGCGGTCGCCATGCTTGGACTCATGTTCGGCTTTGTGCGGCCTGTACTACTCGGCCATGATCGCCGGGGCGCCAAAGAAATGGCGGCCGCAGTCGCCCGGATTCTCGTCCGCACTCCAGCGGTTTCGGTGGTGGCGTAATCCATTTCGACAGCCGCAGAAATCAGTTTTCTTGTGTTTTTTCTTGACACCGCTTTAACCATTATGATAATTACTGCGTCCACGCGCACTTTACAGGTAATGGGTGGTTTGACTTGCACTTCAGACAAGGAGACCAGATGACCGCTCCTGCTGTGCGTGTATCTGCGAGAGTAGTGCGGCTTTTCTGCTTCCTGTCATCGGACGTGGTCCACAATAAGCGTTTTCGCGAGACCTTTGAAAGACAAGAACAACCTTAGATTGCGAGAGTTCGCTCAGCGCATTGCCGCTGGGCGTCGATAAGGTTTATCGGTGGTTTTGCCTTTGTGATTTCGCATTGAGGAGGACTGGATGATAGCGTCCCGGAGAAATCTGGCGGGTAGCTTGCTGCTGCTGTTGCTTGTCTTTGGCTGCTTCCAAAGCGCTCATGCCCTACCCGCCTTCGCCCGCAAATACGGCCTGCGCTGCTCGGCATGCCACGAAGCTTGGCCGATGTTGAATTACTTTGGACAAAAATTCAAAGACAACGGCTACCAATTGATGAACGACCGCGACGCCCCGATCTGGCAGAATCCATCGTATTGGCCCGCCACCTTCCGCATGACGCCCAATTGGCACCGGGAGAGCGGCGACAAGCTGGCGATCGACACTGCGGCGGGACCCGATACCGCCGAGCGCCAAATCACCACCCACGGCTTCGACCTCACCGGACTCGACTTTCACACCGCCGGGACGCTGGAGAAGAACATCTCTTTCTACCTGCTTCCCTCTTCAGATCCCACGGGCGCATTTCACTTCGAGCAAGTGTTTGCCCGCTTGGACAATCTGTTCGGCTCACCCTGGTTCAACGTGAAGCTGGGTAAGTTTGAACTCGACAACCTAGTCTCTGAAAAGCGTATCTTGACCCTCACCAGCATATCTGGTGTCTACCAGACCTATCACTTCATTCCCCAAGGGGATGGCAACATATTCGGCCAAATCGGCGACAACCAGCTCGGCGTGGAGTGGATGGGGCACTCGATGAACGACCGCACGCGCGTCTCCGCCGCTCTGGTGAGTTCGAACGACGGCAACGTCAATCTGCCTTACGGCAACTCCTACAGTGGGTTCTTTGCGGCCAGCCAGGCATTCGATGCAGGCAAGCTGGGAGTGCAGCGCATTGGCGCATACGCCATGGTCGGAGAAGCTCCGACAACCTATTTGACCAGTCAGGGCGTGCCCCTTCCCGGTGGCCTCGGCAACAAGTCTTTCAGTCGTGAGGGCTTTGTTGGACTGTTCTACTTCGGCAAACTTGATTTCCTCGCAGTTACCCAACACGGCTCGGACAGCGCTTGGTTCGGAGCGGGCTATGGTGACTTGCCGGGCGGAACCACGACCCTCAATAACACCCCGGGAACAATTCTTCCCCCCGGTGCACGAGCGCCAACATGGAACGGCTACATGGTGGAAACTCACTACGTGTACAGTCCCCAGCTCATTTTCATCCAGCGTTCCGAGTGGGAGCGGATGTCTCAGCAGGCCTTGCCCGGTACCCCATCGAATTTCGGCAATATCGATATGTACACGTTCGGATACCGCTGGTATCCCATCATGACCAGCCGGGCTGGCTTTGCCTGGCACAACGAGTATTCCTGGCTCCGTCAACGAGGCACCGCGCCGGTCTCGCTTACCGACTTTACCAGCAGCAGCTTGATGTTGGGCTTTGACTTCGACTTCTAAAGAGGAACAGAAATGCGGAGCAAATCATTCTTGCAGTGTTCGTTGTTGCTGAGCGCGGCCGCTGTTCTCGCGCTTTCCCTGCCCGCCAGGGCTCAACTCTCCACTGTTCAGTTGCAAACTTGGCTGAATTCACCGGCAGCCGCCAGCCACATCGGCAATATCACCGGAAATGCCAAGGCTGCAGCCGCGGACTATCGCCGGTACTGCGTTGGCTGCCACGGTGAAATGGGCGATGGCAACGGTGAAAATACTCCGTGGCTTGATCCTAAGCCGCGCGATTTTCAGTTGGCGATATTCAAGTGCCGCTCCACGCCGACGGGCACCCTGCCTACGGACGAAGATCTGTTCGACACCATCGCGCGCGGTTTAGACCGCTCGAACATGCCGATCTGGAGCACCTTCACCAAAGTTGAGCGCGCCGATCTGGTGGCATGGATCAAGCACTTCTCTCCGCGCTGGCAGAACGAGAAAGCTGGCACTCCGATCCAGATCCCTCCCGAGCCGGAAGTCACCCCGGAGCGAGTCAAAGCGGGCCAAGAAGTTTTCGGCAGAGTGCAATGTTGGAAGTGTCATGGCGTTCAGGGAATGGCTAACGGTCCCTCGGCCTCAACGCTTACGGATGATCTTGGCCGGCCGATTGCGCCATTCAACTTCACCGACGGAACTCGGCCCAAGTGCGGTGATACCGACCGCGATATCTACAGAATTTTCATGACCGGGCTGGATGGCACGCCGATGCCGTCATTTGCCGATAACATCAAACCGGACGAGGCTTGGGACTTGGTTTTTTATCTGCGTTCCCTGCAACCACACAACGCATTTAACGCTAAAGAAAAACAGATTGCCAAGCAACTGGGATTAAAGCCGGTGAATCCACAGTAGTCTCACACTAGGCGAGGCAATTTGTTCTCAGGAGAAAGCCCATGAAAAAAAAGAAGCTTGCGGCAATACTATCGGTGCTAGTGCTTGTCGGCCTTGGCACGCTGAACCTTAACCAAAAGGTCAGCGCCGCCGCGGA
Organism: uncultured Acidobacteriota bacterium; assembly: GCA_963696635.1. GTDB lineage: Bacteria > Acidobacteriota > Terriglobia > Terriglobales > Acidobacteriaceae > JABDBE01. Next base: position 1,126,200 of record CAVOKX010000006.1, on the reverse strand, counting down.
AGGCTCAATCACCGGTACCGTAAAGCTCAGCGGTACAGCGCCTCACATGAGAGGCATTGACATGTCAAAAGACCCGTACTGCGTGAAGCAGCACGACACTCCCATTACGATGGAGAATGTTGTCGTTGGGACCGGCGATGGTTTGCAAAACGTCGTTCTCTATATTTCCGAAGGACTGACCGGCAATGAAGCAACTGCTGCGCCGTCAAGCAAGCCGACTTTTGACCAGAAGGGTTGCCAATATATTCCGCACGTCATGGCCGTGGACGTGAATCAGGAGTTCCAGGTCATCACCAGCGACCAGACCACCCACAACATCCATCCGCTTCCCAATCCGATGACCGGCAACATCCCGTGGAATAAGTCTCAGCCGCCGGGCGCGCCGCCAATCATAACCAGTTGGAAAGCAACCGAGATGATTTCGGTAAAGTGCAACATCCATCCCTGGATGCACGGCTACCACGCTGTGGTCAAAGGCCCCTACGCGACCACTGACAAAAGCGGCGCTTACACCATCCATGGCGTTGCACCGGGCAGTTACACGGTGACAGCCTGGCAAGAGGAACTGGGAAATCAGACCCAGAAAGTTACCGTGGCTGCCGGCAAACCAGCGACTGCCGATTTCACGTTCAAGGCCAAATGAGGACGCGCTGCGACCTTCCCGTCATGGTGGCAGCGCGCTGATAGACACTGCTCGAAAGCCGGCACCCGGCTGGCAGCGCGGATATTGACTTGACAAACCTGCACCTTCGGTACAGAGTTCTGCACCAGAAAGCGTCCGCGGATGGTGCGCCCAGCTTGGCTCGCCAGCAGGTCGGCGTACTACCTCGGGCGCCAAATGAGAGCTGGGGAGAGGAGGGCATATGGAAACTGCAATAGGAGTATTTGCTTCTCGTGATCGTGCGGAGGAAGCGGTCAAGGAGTTACGGGGGAGGGGTGTGCCGGAGGAGTCCATCGTTTTCCTGACTCGGTCGGAAAATGAAGCTAAAACCATCGCGAGGGAGTTCGGCGCATATATTGGAGGCTTCGCTGGTGGCGCCGCCGGCCTCACCACCGGGGTCGTGACCGCAACGCTGCTTCTTCCCGGCATCGGGACGGTATTCGCGCTAGGCATCGGTGCCGCAGCACTACTTGGGCTCGCGGGTGCGGGCACGGGTGCCGCCGCCGGCTCCGCGGTAGCGCGCAACGTGGACACGCCGAAACCCACGGCCGATGAGAAGTGCCCTGAGGACGTGGCATTTTTCGTGGAAGTACTAAAAGAAGGCCGTTCGCTGATCGTCGTTCGCACGGAGTCACAGGAACTTGCGACTGCGGCGTGCGAAATTCTTGACCGCTTGGGACTCGGAATGCGAGGGCAAACTCCGGTCAAGATGCAAATCGCCGCCCGGATGGTGGGCGAAGTCACCGTGCTCGACATCAGCGGTCGAATTACGCTGGGCGAGGGGAATGTCATTCTCCGCGAAATCGTTCGAGATTTAGCGGGAAAGGGCCAGAAAGCGATCGTGCTGAACCTGGGTGAAGTTCACTACATCGACAGTTCTGGGGTAGGAGAGTTGGTCAAGGCGCACACCACAATGAAGAACCAGGGTGGGCAATTGAAACTCACCAATCTGAATAAGCGAGTAGATGACCTGCTCCAACTGACCCGGCTGTCGGCCGTCTTCGATATTCAGAAGGATGAGGCCAGCGCGATCAGGTCCTTTGGCGGCTCGTCAAGAGCTGTGGCTTAGCACACGGGTCCTCTTGGAGTGGGGTGCCAATCTTTTTGGGCTGGCTCGCCAGTGTTGCCGGCCGGCCCTTTGTCGTTCGCCCTGGGGAGGCGAACAATCACACTTGAAACAGACTCATAAAGGCAGACTGAAACCGGTCAAGGCAGGGACAACATGGCGAAATTCTTTGCGATCATCATCATCGTAATCGCGATAGCGTCGGCGATTCCCATCCTCCGCCACACCTGGGTGGCCCCGGAGGACATTTCAACTCATGGCGCTTTGATCGATGAGCAGATGTCAGAGACCATGGCCGAGGCGGGAATCTCGTTTCTCGCTGCCCAGTTCGTTTTGGCTCTTTTCATCTGGCAGTTCTCCAACCGCCGTCCGGACGCGAAGATTAAGAACTTTCCCGGCGGCGCCCCGGGTCTGGTGATTGCCGCCATGCTTCTGGTGGGCGCGGAAGTTGTAGCCCTCGGAATCTTTGGAGTCAAGGCTTGGGCTGACGTATATTTCACTCCGCCGTCGGCCAGCGCTATACCCGTTCAAGTCCAAGCCGGGCAGTTCGCGTTTTATTTCCGCTATCCCGGTCCCGATGGGACATTCGGCCCGATTCATCCCGAGTTGGTCAACGAGGGCACGCAGAATTTCTACGGTCTCGATACGGACCATGATGCGGATTCCAAGGACGACATCGTGACCGCCGAAATGGCAATACCGGTAAACAAGGAAATCCATCTGCTCATGCACTCCAAGGATGTTGGACATTCATTTTATGTGCGCGAATTACGCGTGCAACAGGATTTCGTTCCCGGCCTGGATGTATCTCTTCACTTCACCGCAACCAAGATTGGAAGGTACGAAATTGTCTGCACCCAGCTTTGTGGCTTGGGACACTACAACATGAAGGCGTACCTCGAGGTCAAGTCCCAGGAAGACTTCGATAACTGGTTGAAGAAAGAAGCGGCAATGCAGTAGCTCCCGTCCGCTTTCATGCAAAGTGGACGAGACATCTCTTTTGAGGTGAGCCATGCACGACATGTCAGCACACGCGGTACAACATCACGCTCCGACAACCTTCATTCGGAAGCACGTTTTCAGCCTGGACCACAAAGTTATCGGCAAGCAGTATTACGCTTTGGCCCTGGCCGCAGCTCTGATTGGAATGTTTCTTTCGTGGCTGATGCGCATCCACCTGGGCTGGACCAATGCCGCGATTCCCGGCCTGCAACTGCTTTCGAAGAATGGTGCGCCCGGCGGAGTAATGACTCCCGAGTACTATCTGCAATTGATGACCATGCATGGCACCATCATGGTCTTCTTCGTGCTCACCACAGCGCCCTTCGCCGCCTTTGGCAACTATTTCCTGCCCATCCAGGTGGGCGCGGAGGACATGCCGTTTCCCCACTTCAACATGATGTCGTTCTGGGTTACCTTCGTAGGCTTCCTGTTTCTGGTCGCGTCCTTCTTTGCGAGCGACGGGCCCACGCTGGGTGGATGGACCCAGTACGCGCCGCTCAGTGCGTTGGGTTCGGTGGGGGGGCCGGGCGAAGGCACGGGCGTAGTTCTGTGGGCAACTTCGATTGCGATCTTCTGTGTTGGCCAGTTGCTGGGCGCGTTGAACTTCATCACCACGACCCTCGATCTGCGCGTCAAAGGCATGAGCATGATGCGCCTGCCGCTGAGCGCCTGGGCGTGGTTCATTACCTCCTGCATGGGCCTCACCGCCTTTGCGGTTTTAATGCCCGCATGCATCCTGCTGATTCTCGATCACGTCGCCGGAACCAGTTTCTTTGTCGCATCCAACCTGGTGATTAACGACCAACTGCAGCCGCACTCGGGCGGATCCACTCTGCTCTGGCAGCACCTGTTCTGGTTCTTCGGCCATCCCGAGGTTTACATCGCGATCGTACCTGGCATGGGCATCGTTTCCCACGTTCTGATCACCAACATGCGCAAGCCCATGCTCAGCCACAGAGTGCTCATTTACTCCATGGGAGCGCTTGCCGTCCTCAGTTACATGGTCTATGGACATCACATGTTTGTCAGCGGCATGAATCCGTTCTCCTCGCTGGCATTCTCGTTCCCCACTCTGGCCATCACCATCCCGTCGACCATCATTGTGCTGATCTGGACATTCAGTCTGTATGGTTCCAAGCTGAGGATTAATTCGGCTTCGCTTTTTGCATTGGGCTTCATTTCCATGTTCGTTAGTGGCGGCGTGAGCGGCTTCTTCCTGGCACAGCCCTCGATTGACATCATGCTGCACGCCACTTACTTCGTGGTAGGCCACTTCCACCTGGTCATGGGCGTCGCGGCCATGTTCGGCATCTTCGCGGGCACTTACTTCTGGTTCCCCAAAATGACCGGGCGAATGATGAATGAGCCTTTGGGGAAGGTTCATTTTGTGCTTAGCTTTATCGGCACATATTGCATCTTCATGCCTTTCCATTACCTGGGAATGGCAGGAAATGTGCGCCGCTATTCGGCGTTCGTGGCCGACTACCTGCAACCGCTCATCCCGGTGCATCAGTTCATCACCGTCGCGGCTCTGATCACCGGCGCCGCCCAGTTGGTGTTTGTCTACAACCTGATTCACAGCCGGTTCTGGGGCGCGCCAGCGTCAGATAATCCGTGGGAAGGCACTTCGCTCGAGTGGAGCACGCCCACTACCCCGCCGCCACATAACAATTTCGGCGATCATCTTCCCGTGGTCTACCATGACCCCTACCAATACGGCGTGAAGAGTTCGACGGGCGATTACGTGATGCAGGCTTCGCCGGAGCAAGTTGCAACCGTGAACGAGGAAAAGTAATCGAGATCTGGAGAAGAGGAGTTAGTGCATTATGGCAACGACGGTTCATGAACCACCGCAAATTGATTCGCATCGTTCGCCGGAAGCGAAGCATTCCGGGAACGGCGGTTGGCGGAACCTGGTTCCGGCGGATGGCGACCTGCGCGTGGTGCAGCACTACTCGCCGCCAGCCTCCTCGACGGGCATTTGGGTAGTGCTCTTCGCTATCACCATGATGTTCGCCGCCTTCACCAGCGCTCTGGTCGTGCGCAAGGGCGCGTCTCTGGACTGGCGGCATTTCACCTTGCCGTCCATCCTCTATTTCAACACCCTTCTACTCCTGGTCAGCAGCGTGACCCTGGAAGTTTCGCGTCGCCGGGTCGCTGCTTTCATGGGAGGGTTAAGAAACCAGTCGGAGAGCCCGGCACGCTGGCTCTACATCACGTTATCTCTAGGGCTGCTTTTTGTGGCCGGTCAGTATATCGCGTGGCGGCAACTGAGCGCCCAAGGCCTTTTTCTGGCGACCAATCCCAGCAGCTCGTTTTTCTATGTGCTCACTGCCGCCCATGCGCTGCATATTCTGGGAGGCTTGGGCGGGATCATCTTCGTCATCCGTAGGCTTAGGCAGTCGGTCCTGCGCCGTAGCACGCTAGATGCGACCGCGCGCTACTGGCATTTTATGGATGTGCTTTGGGTATACCTGCTGTTGCTTCTTTGGATGAAGCTTTAACCTACTGAACGTTAACTAGGAGGCGCCGTGAGCCAAGCCGATCTGACAATGGAAGGGCACTCAGGCCTGATTGCGGGTAGGGCGTTTTCGATGCCCACGAAAAAACTGGCGATGTGGCTGTTCATCATCGCCGATACCATGACCTTTGCCGCCTGCCTGGTGGCCTACGGGTTCCTGCGCATTGGCACTCCCAACTGGCCCAGACCCTTCCACAGCATCACCAACGTCGCGCTGATGACTTTCATTCTTCTGACCAGCAGCTTGACTATGCTGTTCGGAGTGCAGGCAGCCAAGGCGGGAGATAAGGCGGGAGCATTTCGATGGACCATGATCACGGCGGCGGCCGGCATTCTGTTTGCTCTCCTGCACGTGCGTGAATGGCTCGCGCTCATCGATGAAGGCATGACGCTCTTCAAGAATCCGTGGGGAACCGGATTGTTTGGCGCCTCATTTTTCAGTATTACCGGTCTGCATCTTACCCACGTGACCTGCGGCGTAATCGCTCTCATCGCAGTGGGCCTGCGCTATAAGGGAGGCCGTTACAAAGCCGATGACCTCGAGATTGTGGGCCTCTACTGGCACTTCGTGGATCTGGTTTGGATGTTCGTGGTACCGCTCGTCTATCTCATGAATCTTTCTCACTAGATCGACCGAAACACCCGGAGCTGAATACCATGGCAATCGCGGAACAGCAGAAGAGTGAGGCAACCGGTAAGTACGTAGGGATTTACGTTTGTTTGTTGGCTCTTGCGGGATTGCAGTTCGTCATCGCCTATCAGCATATTAACGCCAGGCAAATGGTCACGCGCATGCTGGTAGTCGCCACCATCGAGGCGGTGCTGGCAGTCCTGGTCTTCATGCACTTGTGGGCGGAAAAACGGGGCTTCCTGTGGTTTGTAGCCATCTTTACGATCTTTGTCCTGCTGACCATGCAATATGGATGGACGGACAGTTTTCGCATGCGGGTCGGCGGCGCACCGTTTTCCAGTTATTCCAAGTAGTAACGAAGGGGAAGCATGAAAATCGAGAGACCGCACCTGTTTCTTGGCATCGCGCTGGTGGGACTAATGATGCTTGCCATCCCTCTTCCTGCGTTCGGCCAGAGTTGCGCCCTCTGCTACACCCAGGCTGCCTCGGCGGGCGCGCGAATGATTCAGGCCTTGCGCAGCGGCATTCTGATCCTTATCATTCCACCCACGTTCATGTCTGTTGGGATGATTTTCATTCTTCATCACAAGCGCAATCAGTTTAGGCGGAGCGAAGCAGCAGACGAATCGGGTCAAGACTGGTAAAATGGCGACCACTAACCTAATGGCAAACTCTCCGCAGACACTCAAATCCAAGCTTGGGGACTACTACACCCTCACCAAGCCCGAAGTGAACCTACTTATCCTGATGACCACATCGGCGGGATATTACCTGGCCTCTCGTGGACCGTTCAAAATTGCGGGCTTGATTAATACGCTCATCGGCACGCTGCTGGTCGCCAGCGGAACCGCAACCCTCAATCAATGGATGGAGCGCGTCTGGGATGGTCAAATGCGCCGCACCGCCAACCGTCCTCTGCCTTCGGGAAGGCTCAGCACTCGCGAGGCGTTTCTGTTCGGCATGGGGCTGAGCGTCGCCGGAGGCCTGTATCTGGCGATTACAGTGAATCTGCTGTCAGCATTTCTGGCAGTCTCGACGCTGTTGTCGTACCTCCTCATCTACACCCCGTTGAAGCGAAAAACGCCTTTATGCACACTACTGGGCGCATTCCCCGGGGCTATGCCCACACTGATCGGGTGGGCTGGGGCATCTGCCGCCATCGATCGTCAAGCCTGGTATCTTTTTTCGATTCTCTTTCTGTGGCAGTTCCCCCATTTCCTGGCGATTGCTTTGATGTACCGTGACGACTACGCCCGCGCGGGCTACAAGATGCTGCCCGACTTCGATCTCGACTCCCGTTTCACCCGTGCGGAAATCGTTGGCTTTACTCTCGTCCTGATCGCTACCACGATGCTGCCGCTAGTGGGACGCGCCGGACCGATCTATCTTACCGGTATGTTGCTGGCCGGGGCGTTCCTGCTTTATCACGTAAGCAAACTGGCGCAGTCGACTTCGAAAGTCCTGGCTAGCCGCGTAGTACACGCCTCGGTTATTTATCTTCCAATTGTTCTGGGCCTGCTGATCGCCAGGAAAATGTAGGCGCACGTTCCTCGCGCGGGCTCCCGGAGAGCGTGCCAGGCCCGCAAAGGCTTTGACGCCCCTGCCTAGCCAGGACCCGACAAATGGAAGATGACCAATATAGTCACATCGGCTATACTCGTGACATGAGAACGGTGAACATCAGCGACCTGAAAGCGCGGCTCAGTGCCCATATTCAGCTGGTCCTGAACGGAGAGGAAGTCCTGGTGTGCGACCGCAATAAGCCCGTGGCACGAATCGTGCCCTGCTCTTTGGAAGGCCACTCCCAGCAGGAGCGGCGCCTCATTGCCCGTGGCGCTCTCACGCCACCCCTTAACAAACGACCTGCATCTGTCTCCTGGCCAGAACCTCCCGGCAATGTTTCCGACAAGATCATGGAGAAAATATGGCGGGAAGAACGGGAAAACCGTTAACTCGTGTTCCCGCTTTTTGGGACGCGAGTGCTCTGGTTCCTCTCTGCGTGCGCCAAGGCGTAACTCCCCGCGCCATTCTTCTATACAAAACCTATGATCCCGTCGTCTGGTGGTCAACGCCGGTGGAGATTGCAAGCGCGCTCGCCCGCCTGGTGCGGATGAATCAACTCGACACGCGCGATTGGGCGAAGGCCGCTAAACTGGCCAGAAGCCTTGCCACTTGGTGGTCCGTAGTTCAGCCCTCGGATGCCCTGCGGGCCACCTCGATGCAACTGGTGGATCGCTACGACTTGCGGGCGGGGGATGCGTTCCAATTGGCGGCCGCCCTGGAGTGGTGTGAGTACGCTCCGGATGGCCGCATTTTTCTGACTACCGATCAAAAGCTGAGGGAAGCAGCGCTACTCAGCGGCTTCGACGCCAAACCGATGTGAGCCCTGACCGGGTTTCACTGGCTCGCACTTTTTCGTTAGGGGGACAGAATCTTTGCGCACCCTCATCAAGACGCTTCTCACTCTGCTCATAGTGACCTACGTTGGATTGGGTGCGCTTTTCTATTTTCAACAAGATCAAATGACCTTCCCTGCGCCAACTCAGTATCCCAAAGTGACTCCCGCGGATGACGGGATCGCGTTCGAAGACCTCCATATTCCGGTCACCGGATCGGAGCAGATTCACGCCTGGTGGATCCCTGCGACTCAACCTTCAGACAAAGTTCTCTTAATGTTCCACGGCAATGGCTACGTGTTGGAACAGGCGGCCGGCCCGGCGGGAGAAATGATTCCTTTGCATCATCTCGGCCCCAATCTTTTGTTGGTGGACTATCGCGGATACGGCTCCAGCAGTCCCGGCACTCCAAACGAGAGCCGCGTCTATCAGGACGCCCGCGCGGCTTTGGGTTACCTCCTGAATCAACGCCGCCTGCGCATACGCGACGTCATCTTCATGGGCCGCTCGATTGGCACCGGGCCAGCCACACAACTCGCGCTCGAACATCCTGATGCGGCAGGGTTGGTGCTAGAGAGCGCTTTTACCAGTGTTCCCGATGCCGCCAAAGCAATTTGGTACTTGCGCGCTTTCCCGCTTTCACTTTTTGTTCACAACCGGTTTGATAATCTTTCGAAGATCGGCTCTGTGCACGTACCCGTGTTCATAACCGTCGGAACCGAAGACACCCTGACGCCTCCCCAAATGTCTGCCGCCCTCTTCCAGCACGCGAATCAGCCCAAACAGATCTATCGCGTCCCAGAGGCAGGCCACAATGACATCGTGGGAGTAGGCGGAGAGGCGCTGAAAGACCGGATCAGCGCATTCATTGCTAACCTCCAGTGAGGTCGGGACAGATCGGTTTGCCCGCTCAGAGCGCCGAAGAGATACCGCGGGTCGGATATTGCAGGCACTTCAGCAACACAAACAGGCGAGTCATCTGCTCGTAGCTTTCGGCGATGCGAGCTGGAGCGATGTGAGCGCCGGGCAGAACCATGCCCAGATAAAGTCTGGGGATGGCAAGCGAAGCATAAAGCCGAAGACGAATCGCGTTATCCACCAACTTTTCAGCGGCTTCGGCGGTTGCGGGATCGGGACTGCGACGCCCGGCATCGGCGACACGCAGCAGGATCGCCGCATTTTGTGCGGCGCAGGAGACATATTCCACCGCGGCGCGCAAGCGTTCACGCTGAATTCTGCGGAACTCCGCCGGAGGAAGATTGGTTCGCAGAAATTCCTCTTCGTCAGGATCAACCAGGTTCCGGAATGCCTCAACATCGACTGCCCGAATGTGCTTAGCCGGATTTTCCAAAACCTCAGGCGTGAGGGCTCGGCCCTTGGTCAACCTGACCGACGACAATAGAGCCACTAAAGCAGCCAATGCGAGAATCAGTGTAATGATCATTGTTGTAAGAGACGCTGCAATTCCTGGTTCCAAATCTCCAGGTCATATTTAGGTAGTTTAGGTACTCTTTTCCGAGGATGCTGCGGTTTGCGATCTTCGGCCACCAGGTAGATTATCCAGATTACGCAGCAGCAATTGTAGGTCGCCATGGTAATAAGATTAACCGGGGCGTTGCCGAAGGCGCCGATATGAAGCCAGACAGCCGACGCGGCCAGTTCCACACTTGCGAAAATTCCCAAGCCCAACGCAATCCCGAAAGCCTGGCTACGCCACGATAACGCGAAGTACCGGGAAAACAAGAACAGCGATATCAGCAACCCACACTGCAACACGCTGACCGTTCGATCCAGGGCATAGGTAGTGTCCAACAGGAAATTGGTACCTTTCCCCGGTGCCGACACCGCCAACCCAATCGCCACCAGCAGCAGCAATATTGTTACCCCGCGAACTAACCATCCCCCAATTCCGCCAAGCGAGGGATACCGACGAAAGAAATGGACGAACAATTCATAAATCACACCGAAACGGACTGCCGTACTAAGAGCCAATCCTACCGAATACACACGTACATATCCGTCTCCAAAATGTACGGAGGACAGTGAAATCGTAAAAAGTACACAAAACTGCAAAATCTCAAACACCGAATAGAGAAAGAACATCGGGAATTGCCGATGGAGCCCTCGGCGAAGCATGACATACACAATAATCCCCTGGAGCAGGTGGGGAGTGACCCACAGGCAATACCAAAGCAGGCGCAATGCAGTCATGGGCTACCGCGCAGAATATTACACCTTCCTGCAGCAGCCCACAACAGGAGCTTACGATAAATTCACCGTCCTGCTAACCGTGCAACAACACCCGGCGGTGGACCGTTGGGGTTACCATCGGTCGGCATTGGCGAGGGGTGCACAATTGGCGGCGGAGGCCCGTTGGGGTTGCCGTCAGGGCCGTTGCCGGTGGTAGCCAGCAGAGATGCTGGCGCGGAAATGGTGGCGAGAAGTAGCGCAACAGCCAACCAATGCGAGTTCATTTTCACAGTGTAAATTCCTTTCCAATGTGGGATTACCCCGTGATAATGTATTGGCGCGTATGTTTTCGAACAGGGTACTAAAGTAATTTCGTATTTCCAAAACTGTAACAATGACCCTGCATTCTGCACTCGAAGATCTCCAGGAAACCACGCTCAGAGCCTTCGTCGGCTGTCTCACCAAGCTGGAATATCTTGCTGGATTGCGGGACAAGGGCGGAGGCTACGAGCACTGGGGTCTGGCCCGTGTTTACGGCGACTTGGCGGCTAGGAAAGCTCTGGCGCGAGCGCATCGTTCGCTCCTCTCCAAGATTTTGGCAATGCCAATCCGTAAGCTGGCCGAAGATGCAAAACAGTCCAGTGAAGTCGCCGGAGTTCCCCCGGCTGCCTATGTGGAACGGCTAGCGACAGCCAGCCCCGATCTCTTGCCGCAGGGCCCAGGCGCTGGATCCGCCCGCCATCTCAGTTCAGTACTTCACGCGCTCTCGAGTTTGTTGAAGAATCCAAAAGAGGACGCCAATCCCCCAGCCGGATCGCAACCCCCACGACCTGGCCGATGATTTCTGCCTCCTGAGGGTAGCGCAGGGCGCGAGCCGCAACCGGTGAGAGCGGGTGCGGCTGCAAAATAATTTCTTCCCGCGTCATGGTGCACCAACAGCAGGTGTGCCCATTCCGCGTTTCCACAAAATATATCGGACGCTCGTATTCTGACCTCCAGCACCCTTCGACTGCCTTGTTCTTCGACTCATCCACCTGCACAAAACTGCCAGGTGGCAGCAGGGGATACATGGTCAAATCCTCACTGCCAATATAGCCATAGGTGTATTGGCAGGTGGCAAATTGCGCCAGGTACGCCAGCGGCACCATCCCCCACTGTTCCACCATTCGTCCAAAGTTCACGGTGCGCCGGGGATCGAAGCTGGGATCAAGGCGGGTCGGCATTTGAATGCTGGAAAGGTTTGCCAGGGCGTTTGAAACATGCGATTTCGGCGGCAATACGAAATCCAGGTCCGCCGCCATGCCATTCAAGTCGACGCCGTACCATGACAGTAACTCCCGTATGTCCCGACGGTAGATCACCGCCAGCGAATACAAACGGTAAATACTGGGGACCACTCCTTTTGTCTCAACATCTGAAAGCCGGCTCGGCGCGATCACGAATTCGTCATTCGCCCGTTTTTGCGCAATCCGCGCGCTGGCATTTTCCACATCCCGCATGGTTAAACCCAGTTGCTCGCGCAAAATGCGCAGGTTCTGCCCCCCTGGAAACATTTGCCCCCTCCGACAGCGACAAAAGTAATGTAATAATAGCAACTTAGCGGTGTCTACGGCACGAAGAATTTATTTAATTATCGTCCGAGCCACCTATCGCCGGCGCCTACTCTTTTTGTTCGGAATTCGTAAAAAAGCTCGGATTTGGTTCCGCTTTCCACCGTACGATCTCAGAAAGTGCTTCCCATCTTGCACGCGCGTTTCAACGAAGTCAAGGAGATTACGGATGCGGAGAGGGCAACAAATAAGGGCCAGCCAGAGGGCTAGCCCTTCATCAACTGCACAGTTCGGCAATCGGGATCAATCCGCGGCGGCGGATGTATCGACAGCCTCCACCAGAGGCATGGTCACCAGATGCTCGCTGATGAACCATACCTGCAGTTCGTTGGTGCGCAATACGTCGCTCACCACCACATCGTTTGTCCCTTCGTCTTCCAGGGTGGAAGCCCGTTTCGCCAGCTCTCGGCAGTCCCGGATAATGATCTGATGCGCATCCAGCAAGCGCGAGAGTTGCACCGGAACCTCTTCCCTCCCCTTGGGCGGCCGTTCGATTCGCGTCGTCTCCGCCACATCGGGGGCCATGGCAATGCTGAGACCGCCGAGCAACTGAATCCGCTCGGCGATGGTGTCGACAAGTTCCGATTGCTCGCCGAAATGCTTGTCAAAAAGTAAATGTAGCTGATAAAACGTCGGCCCCGCCACCTGCCAATGCGATTTTTTATATAGGTCGCGCAGGGTCATGGTGTCGGCCAGTAACTGGTTGAGCCGTTCCGTCATCTCCAGACGCACTGGCTCGTCTAATTCCAAGGGCAGCGCATGAGTTACAGTGCCATACTCCTGAATTTCTCGCGCCTTTTGATGAATGCGCGGCTGAGCATTAAGTTTGGAAGCAGGTTTCTTCGGCATAGGGAGTCTCCTATCTCAATCTCGAGTTTAATCCACTGGCTGATTCTGCCTGACTTGGATGCAATCTGCAGGTGATGCTTACGCTTGATCGTCGAATTTTACCGCTCGCTGCTATGGATGATTTCGGCCAGCCTCGGGATTCCTCTTTAAGCACAAAATGTGGGCCAATTGTCAATTTTCGGCATGACGTTGGTAGCATTCCAGTTTGCAAAACCTCCTCCGCGAACTCTGCGGCCGTTCTCCGCGACCTCGGCGATTTTAAGATTTTGTATCGGTTGCAAGTCTAGCCAAAAACCTTAAAACGCTGTGACCGCTGAGAACAGCCGCAGAGTTCGCGGAGAGAGCAAATCACCTCCCGAGGAACAGAGTGGTGAAATTGCGACGCTGTCAGGAACTCCGCCAGCAAAATTCCCCGCAATTGTCTATCATGGAAATATTCCTACCCGGAGAAACTAGACGTGGCTGATATCCAGACGCAGACGAATGGCTTAGAAGTGCTCGAAACCCGCGAATGGCTTGATTCCCTCGATTACGTTCTGGCCCAAGGCGGCCCGGAACGCGCCGGACGCTTGCTGCAGCAACTGTCCTTGCACGCCAAGCGTGCCGCGGGAGTGAACTTGCCCTTCACGGCAACCACCCCGTACCAGAACACCATTCCGTCGGTGCAACAGCCACCCTTCCCCGGCAGCCAGGAAATGGAGCGCCGCATCAAGAGCCTGGTGCGTTGGAACGCACTGGCCATGGTAGTGCGCGCCAACAAACTGCAGGAAGGCATTGGCGGACACATTTCGACTTTCGCCTCCGCGGCAACATTGTACGAAGTAGCCTTCAACCATTTCCTCCGCGCCCAAACCGAAACCGGCGACCGCGACCTTGTCTATTTCCAAGGCCACGCCGCACCCGGCATGTACGCTCGCGCCTATCTCGAAGGCCGCATTCCCCGTCAGAAACTGGAAAATTTCCGCCGTGAACTCAAACCCGGCGGCGGCCTCTCGTCCTATCCCCATCCCTGGCTCATGCCCGATTTCTGGGAGTTTCCCACCGTCTCCATGGGATTGGGACCCATCCAGGCCATCTACCAGGCCCGCTTTATCCGTTATCTGGAAAATCGCGGACTAAAGCTGTCCACCGATGGAAAAGTATGGGCCTTCCTCGGGGACGGCGAAATGGACGAGCCCGAGTCCCTGGGCTCCATCACTCTGGCTTCGCGCGAGCGCCTGGACAATCTGATCTTCGTGGTCAACTGCAACCTGCAACGTCTGGACGGTCCCGTCCGTGGCAACGGCAAGATCATCCAGGAACTGGAAGCCATTTTCCGCGGCGCCGGCTGGAACGTCATCAAGGTAATCTGGGGCGGTGACTGGGACAGCCTCATCCGCAGCGATCGCGACGGTCTGCTGGTCAAGCGCATGGGCGAAATCAGCGACGGTCAATATCAAAAATACTTTCGTCGAGAGCGGCGCCTATTTCCGCCAGAACTTTTTCGGCACCGATCCCCGCCTGCTCAAAATGGTCGAGCACCTTTCCGACGAGCAACTCGCCCGCATGCGCCTCGGCGGCCACGATCCCATCAAAGTCTACGCCGCCTACAAGGCAGCGGTGGAACACCAAGGCTCGCCAACCATCATCCTCGCCAAAACCATCAAGGGCTATGGCCTGGGTGAAGCGGGCGAAGGCAAGAACATCACCCATCAACAGAAAAAGCTCAACGACGACGAGCTGGAAATGTTTCGTTCACGTTTCGGAATTCCCATCCCCGACGATGAACTTCACAACGCGCCCTTTTATCGCCCCGCGGACGACAGCCCCGAAATCACCTACATGAAAGACCGGCGCAAGCAACTGGGAGGCTATCTTCCAGAACGGAAAGTCCGGGCCAAACCGATCAACTCGGTTTCCGAATCGCACTTCGAGGAATTTTACAAAGGCACCGAAGGCCGCGACGTCGCCACCACCATGGTCTTTGTCCGCCTGCTGGGAAAGCTGCTGCGCGATCCCGAGATCGGCAAGCTCATCGTACCCATCATTCCCGACGAAGCTCGCACCTTCGGAATGGAAGCCCTGTTCCGCCAGGTAGGCATTTACTCCAGCGTAGGCCAGCTCTACGAGCCGGTCGACATGGACACCCTCCTTTATTACAAGGAAGCCAAGAACGGGCAGATCCTCGAAGAAGGCATTACCGAAGCCGGATCGATGTGCTCCTTCATCGCCGCGGGCACGGCGTATGCGAATCACGGAATCAACACCATTCCCTTCTTTATTTATTACTCCATGTTCGGCTTCCAGCGTATTGGCGACCTGATCTGGGCCGCAGCCGATATGCGCACCCGCGGCTTCCTCATCGGAGGCACGGCCGGCCGCACCACGCTAGCCGGCGAGGGCTTGCAGCACCAGGACGGCCACAGCCACGTGCTGGCACTACCCGTGCCAAATCTCCTCGCGTATGATCCGGCATTCGCCTATGAAATTGCCATCATCATTCAAGACGGCATCAAACGCATGTACGTTGACCAGGAATCTATCTTCTATTATTTGACGGTCACTAATGAACCGGTGCACATGCCCGAAATGCCGCAAGGCGCGGACGTGCGAGATGGCATCCTGAAAGGTTTGTACCGCTTCAAGGCCTCCGACCAAAAAGACGCAAAACTGCGCGCCCAGCTCTTCGGCAGCGGAACCATCATGTTCGAGGTGCTCAAGGCGCAAGAAATTCTGGAACAAACGTACGGCGTCGCTGCGGATGTCTGGAGTGTAACCAGCTACAAACGCCTTTACCGCGACGGCAACGACTGCGAGCGCTGGAACATGCTGCACCCCGGCGAAGCTCCCCGCGTCCCATTTGTCACTCAGTGTCTAAAAGACGCACCCGGAGTCTTTGTCGCAGCATCGGATTATATGAAGGTGCTTCCCGAATCAATCGCGCAGTGGGTACCGCGTCCGCTCGTGGCCTTGGGCACGGATGGTTTCGGCCTTAGCGAGGGCCGGCCTTCCCTGCGGGATTTCTTCGAAGTCGACGCAAAACATATCGTGCTGGCCACGCTAAACGCGCTAGCCCGCGACAAACAAATTCAGCCCGATGTACTGCAGAAGGCAATCAAAGACCTGGGCATCAATCCGGAAAAGCCAAACCCGGCATCTAGTTAAGCCGCCAGCAGACGAGAAACGGAAGCTGTCCTACATGCAAATCGAATCACACGTTTTGCCGGATGTGCTACCTACGGGCTTATGCGCCGTCATTTGCGGCACGGCAGTGGGCACCACGTCCGCGGCAGTCAAAGCATACTACGCCGACCGCCGAAACCGTTTCTGGAGCGTTCTTCAGGAGGTCGGGCTCACGCCCCGCAAAGTAGCGCCCGGAGAGTTCGCGACCCTCCCCGAGTTCGGCTTGGGCCTCACTGACCTTGCAAAAAAAGTGGCCGGAACCGATCCGACACTCCGCTCAGACGCGTTCGATGTGCTCGCCTTCAAAGAGTTGATTCGGGGCTGCCAGCCGGCTATTGTCGCATTTAATGGTAAGCGAGCGGCTCGTGCTTTCTACGGCCGCTCACCGCGTGCACTATTGGCTTACGGGCCTCAGCCGCCGATTTCAGACTTCCCGCAGATCCTCGTCCTTCCGTCCACGTCCGGGAGTGCCAGAGGTTATTGGACGTTGGAGCCGTGGCAGGAATTCGCCCGCCTGGTGGAAGTAAAGCGAGGCGAAATGGTCGACAATTTACGATGTAGCAATGCTCCAAGCGCCGCCGGATTCGAACTAGCATACTACGGGGAAAAGGACTTACAGTGACAGAATTCAAGCTACCGGAACTCGGCGAAAACATCGATCAGGGAGACCTTGTCCGCCTGATGATTTCGCCCGGCGCCGCCATCACCGAAGGTCAAGCCGTAATGGAACTCGAAACCGACAAAGCTGTCGTCGAAGTGCCCACCAACGTGAGCGGCGTCGTAAAAGAAGTTCGCGTCAAAGAGGGCGAAAAGATCAAAGTGGGCCAGGTAATCTTCACCGTGGAAAACGGCGCAGGCGGCAGTGTGGCGCGTGCGCCCTCGCCCGCGAAGGAACCCAAAGCAAAGCAAGCCGCTGCATCAGCCTCAAACGTGACGGCCACAAAAGAACAGCCCAAGAAAGAAGCTCAAGCCGAGCCCGCGTCACCGTCCGTTGCGCCGGCCTCACCTGCTCCAGGTGGTAAAACCCCAGCAACCCCAGCCAACGCCGGTCCCACCGAATTCAAACTGCCCGAACTCGGAGAGAACATCTCGCAAGGCGATCTCGTCCGCCTCATGATTTCTCCCGGCACAAAAGTCTCCGAAGGCCAGCCGGTGATGGAACTGGAGACCGACAAAGCCGTGATCGAAGTCCCCTCCTCGATCAGCGGAGTCGTCAAAGAAGTTCGCGTAAAGCAAGGCGAGAAAATTAAAGTCGGCCAGGTCATCTTCACGCTCGAAGGCGCTGCCGCACCCCAACCCGAGCGGCCCAAGCATGTTCCCGTGGAGCACGTCTCCGGACAGCAAGGAGCGCGCCTGGCTTTCCAAGCCGCTATCCAAGCCGAGGGCAAAACCGAAGAGCAGGCACTCCCCCCTGATCAACCGCAACCAATTCTGCCCAGCTTCACCATGCCGGCGCAACTCGAAAAGGTGGCCGGCACCGAGCGCGGCGAACCAATTCCCGCAGCCCCGCACGTCCGCCGCTTAGCCCGCGAAATCGGCATCGACATTCACGCCGTAAAAGGAACCGGCCCCGGCGGCCGTATCAGTGAAGGCGACGTCAAAGCGCATTCCAAGGCGCTGCTCGCTGCCGTTGCAGCGGCTGCCCAAGCGCCGCGCGGCCCACAATTCGCCCAGCCGGAATTGCCCGATTTCACCAAGTGGGGTAAGGTCGAGCGCGTTTCCATTCGCGGCGTCCGCCGCAAGACCGCCGAACATCTATGGCAGGCGTGGACCACGGTCCCGCACGTCACCCAGCACGACAAAGCCGACATCACAGAACTCGAACAGCTGCGCGCCCGTTTCGCGCCCAAGGCGCAAGAAGCCGGCGGCAAGATGACGGTCACTGCCATCGCATTGAAAGTCTGCTCGTCCGCGCTCAAAATCTTTCCCCAGTTCAACGCCAGTCTCGACCTGGCAAAAGATGAAATTGTTTACAAGCAATACATCAATGTCGGCGTGGCCGTCGATACCGACCGCGGTTTGCTGGTCCCCGTGATTCGTGATGTCGATAAGAAAAACATCGTCGAACTCGCCGCCGAGCTCACCCAGCTTTCCCAGAAAGCGAAAGACAAAAAGCTCACCCTCGCGGAAATGGAAGGAGGCACCTTCACCATCACCAACCTCGGCGGAATTGGCGGCACCGGCTTCTCTCCTATCGTGAATTATCCCGAGGTAGCAATCCTCGGCCTTTCGCGATCGAGCACCGAGCCGGTGTGGCTGAACAACAAGTTCGAACCGCGGCTCGTGCTGCCATTATCTTTATCGTATGACCACAGATTGATCGACGGCGCCGACGCCGCCCGCTTCCTGCGTTGGATCGCGGAAGCTTTCGAACAACCGTTCCTGCTTTCAGTACAGGGATGAGATTTTCACTTTTAATTCAGCTCAGGAAATCTTCCGGATGCGAAACACCCTGGTTGTCCTTGTCTTGCTGATCGCGCTGCCCGCGCTCGCTTCCAAGAAGCCAGTCGAGATTCCATTGAACATCAGCCCCGAAGGCTTTGTGATTGTCACTGCTACCTTAGGTGGAACACTCGCTGCGCATGTAATCTTTGATACAGGCGCCGGCATGGACGTCCTCGCCCCCAGCGTAGTCGAGAAGCTGCATGGCACACCCGCGGGCAAATTCACAGGGTTCCGCATGTGGGGCGATCGTCTCGACGTTCCCCTTTTCATCGTTCCCGAAATCTCTGTGGGATCGATAGTCAAGAGCAATGCCCTCGTCGGCGCATGGGACACGCTTGACCAGTTGCACCTTGAGGGTATTGTTTCGGTCAACGACTTCCGCCAGCAGCCCTTTACTCTCGACTTCGTCAACAAAGTTATGGTGTTCGAAACGGCCAAGTCCCTGGCGCAACGGCGCAGGACAGGAAAGACATCTCCTCTGAAGTTCGACGAGCAGCGTGGTATTACGCTCGACCTTTTCTCAGATTTTTTGATAGGCAATCAGACCGGCCAATGCGAAATTGATACCGGCAGTCAGAACGCAACCGTAGCCACGCGGTTCATGGCGCCGCTTGCCATCGACAAGGACGCAAAAGATGTCAAGAAGCGGGAGCAGAAAGACTCCGCCGGAGTGACGACCGTTCGTTACAAGACGACTCTGCCGAAGATCGCCCTCGCGGCTGCACCCCAGATCGCGATTGCGGACGCACCCACAACCTTCGCCGACATAATTTACGATTGCGTGGTCGGTCTCGACTTCTGGCTGGGGAAGGTCCTCACTATCGATATCTCCGGCCGGCAGTTGATCGTATCCGATTCGTCTCAGGCGCGGTGAGTATTTCTAAAATAAAGTAGAGTAAGGAACAAGAACAATGGAGGACACTATCAGCTTGCACATTGCAGTAATCGGCGCAGGCCCCGGCGGCTACGCCGCCGCCTTCCTCGCCGCAGACCTGGGAATGAAAGTGACGCTGATCGACCCGGAATCCAACCCAGGCGGCGTCTGCCTGTATCGCGGCTGCATCCCCTCCAAAGCACTCCTCCACGTAGCCAAGCTGATCGACGAATCCCGCCACGCAAAAAACTGGGGCATCGACTACGCCGACCCGAAGATCGACTTACCCCGCCTGCGTTCCTGGAAAGAAAGCGTCATCAAGAAACTGACCGGCGGCCTGGGCCAGCTCTCAAAACAAAGAAAGGTGGAATACATCCAGGGCAAAGCGGCATTCGAGAATTCGAATACGTTGCACGTCAGCCGCACAAACGGCAGTGAAGATTCGCTCACCTTCGACCGCATCGTGATCGCCACCGGCTCACGCCCCGCAATCATCCCCAGCCTCAAACTCGAAACCCCGCGCATGATGGATTCCACATCCGCGCTAGACCTTAGCGAAGTCCCCGGCACTCTACTGGTAGTCGGCGGCGGCTACATTGGCCTCGAACTCGGCACCGTCTACGCCGCACTCGGAGCGAAAGTCTCGGTCGTAGAAATGCTCCCCGGACTCCTGCCAGGCGCGGATCGCGATCTCGTCTTGCCTTTGCACAAGCGACTGGAGAAGGTCTTCGATTCCATTCTGCTTAACACCACCGTCGCCGCCGTGAAAGAAGAATCGAGCGGAATCCACGTGACCTTCGACGGTCCCGAACTGAAGGAACGCGAGAAGCTCTTCGACAAAGTTCTGGTCTCCGCGGGACGCAAGCCCAACTCCGAAATCCCCGGCCTGGATAAAACTCAAGTCAAAGTCGCCCAACGTGGATTCATTCAAATAAATAAACAACTGCAAACCGACGACCCCGTCATCTACGCCATCGGCGACGTGGTCGGCGAGCCCATGCTGGCCCACAAAGCCATGCACGAAGGACGCACCGCCGCGGAAGCCATGGCCGGACACAAAGTCGCATTCGAACCCAACGCCATCCCCGCCGTCGTCTTCACCGATCCCGAAATCGCCTGGTGCGGCCTAACCGAAACCCAAGCGCTAAAGGATAACCGCGAAATTAAATCAGCCAGATTCCCCTGGGCCGCCTCCGGCCGCGCCATGACCATCGACCGCACCGAAGGCATGACCAAGCTAATCATCGACCCGCAGACCGAGCGCGTGCTCGGCGTAGGGATTGTCGGCGCCGGCGCCGGTGAACTTATTGCCGAAGGAGTGCTCGCCATCGAAATGGGCGCGCTCGCCAAAGACATCGCCCTCACCATCCACCCGCATCCCACGCTCTCGGAGACGCTAATGAATTCCGCCGAAGTCTTCTACGGCACTAGCACCGACATCTACCGGCCTAAGCGGCCATAGGATTCGGGCTCGATACGCTGGCCTCAATGCGTGCTCTACCGGGTTTCTCCGCGAACTCCGCGGCTGTTCTCCGCGGCCTCTGCGATTTAAGACTTTGTATTGCCGAAGCCTTATCAACACCCTAAAACGCCCAGTCCGCTGAGATCTGCCGCAACTCGCTTGGAGATAGCATTTCGGTACAATGAACTCTCGCTCCATGCAGGTATCATTCGCGGCGCATGTCCGTCTGCAATCCGCGCCCTTGCTCTGGAGAAGAAAACCCATGTCTTCTTTCCTTAAACGAACGCACAGGATTCTCTTCTGTCTAGCCATCTCCACGGCAGCCGTTGCGCAACTCTTGCCCACGCAATTGACCACGCCCGCATCCAACTCCGCAAACCAACCCGCACCTGACCCCCGCGGTCGCGATACTCCCAGCGGCACCGTCTACGGATTTCTGCAAGCCGCGCAGGCCGGAAACTATTCCACCGCGGCTCAATATCTGCAGATGTCGAACGCGCGGCGCCTGTCTGAAGGAGAAGATCTCGCCACCAAACTGAAACTAGTAATGGATCGCGCTTTCACCGGCAATCTGCGATCAATCAGCAATCAACGGGACGGTACTCCCCAGGAGGGAGTTTCGCTCGACCGTCAGCGCATCGGCGTGCTGTCCGCGGGAGACATCGACGATGATCTCGATCTGTTCCACGTCTCCGAACCCGGCGGCGGAAGAATCTGGCTGATCTCCTCGGACACGCTGGCCAAGGTCCCTGACCTCTACGAGCAGTTGCAGGTGCGCCAGGTTGAAACCCGCCTGCCCGCAATCCTCGTCCAGCACCAGTTCGCCAGCATGCCCATCTGGCAATGGCTCGCCATTCTCCTTGCCATCCCCTTCGCGGCAGGCCTGGGATGGCTCGCCGTCCAGATACTGAAATTCCCTCGCTATCTTTGGCTGCGAAAACACAAACAATCCCTCAGCCCCGCCTGGAGCGCGATTTCGAGTCCTCTCTGGCTGGTGCTCGGTTCGGTGATCCACGCATTCTGCGTGAGGTATCTCCGCCTGCCGCTGCTGCAGCGGCATTATTACCAGATCACCATCGGGGTAGTATTCATCATCGGCCTCAACTGGCTGCTATGGCGAATCCTGCGGCAACTCGCGCGCCGCATTCGCGAGCGCGCCATCTACGCGGGACGAACCGGCACCGGCTCAGTCATGCTTTTGGGCGAGCGCATTCTGAAGTCTTTAATTCTCATCCTCGCCATCTTCCTCATCCTCAGCACC
Organism: uncultured Acidobacteriota bacterium; assembly: GCA_963696635.1. Classification (GTDB taxonomy): domain Bacteria; phylum Acidobacteriota; class Terriglobia; order Terriglobales; family Acidobacteriaceae; genus JABDBE01. Next base: position 1,104,070 of record CAVOKX010000006.1, on the reverse strand, counting down.
CTCGGCTTCAACATGACCACCGCCCTGGCCGGCCTGGGAATCGGCGGAATCGCAATTGCCTTTGCCGCGCAGAAAACTCTGGAAAATCTCTTCGGCGGCATTTCCCTGCTGGGCGACGAAGTCATCCACATCGGCGATGAGTGCCGTTTCGGCGACAGGGTCGGCACGGTTGAGGACATCAGCCTGCGATCCACTCGCATTCGTACCCCGCAAAGAACCCAGCTTTCCATTCCCAACGGCTCGCTCGCCACCATGAATGTGGAGAACCTTAGCCGCCGCGATAAGATCCTTTTCAATACCAAGCTGGGCCTGCGCTACGAAACTTCGCCCGACCAACTGCGTTATGTTCTGGCGCAGATTCGCCGACTGTTCTATGAGCATCCCAAGGTCGAAACCGACGGCGCCCGCATCCGCTTTACGGGATGCGATAACGGTTCGTTAAACCTGGAAGTGTTTTGCTACATACTCACCAGGAATGGCGCCGAATTTCTCACGATTCAGGAAGACCTTCTACTCCGCATCATGGATATCATTGAAGCTTCGGGGACAAGTCTCGCCTTCCCTTCGAGCACGGTTTATCTCGGCCGCGACCGTGGCCTTGATAGAGAAAAAACCGAAGCCGCCCTGCGCGAAGTGCAACAATGGCGAGAAAATCGCAAGCTTCCCTTCCCCGACTTCGCCCCATCCGACATTTCCGAGTTCAGCAATTCTTTACCCTATCCGCAACCCGACTCCGCACTGAGGAGCAGAAAATGAAACCACGTTTTTTCTTGGCACCATTCATGACCGCGATGCTATGCCTCGCGGCGCCACTTTTTTCAGAGGAGATTTTGATGCAGACCGCTCCCGCCCAGGCCAGCGTTTCACCCTCGTGGATGAATGACTCGACCACCAAACTGCAGAAGGAACTAACCGCCAAGTACGGCGCCCCACAAAGAGAACGGATTGACCGTGGCCTCCATCAAGTGGCCGAGTTCTGGCGCGCCGATGATGGCGATGCCGCTGCCTTCGAAGAGTTCGTCCGCACCAATTTTGCCGGCGATCAAGTCACGCTCGACACCATGTTCAACCGCTTCCAGAGCCTGCTCGAACAACTCGACGGACACATGCACGAGATCACCCGCGAATTCAACCAGCAATCCGACCTCGATCTCGGCCCGGTCCTTCCCTTCGACGAAGCATTCGCCGGCTACGACCCCTCCGCCCACGTCCTCGACGACTTCTTCAACAACAAATTAGCCTTCACGGTCCTGCTGAACTTCCCGCTAACCACGCTAGACCAGCGCCTGAAGGACGGACCAACCTGGACCCGCCGCCAATGGGCCGAAGTCCGCCTCGCGCAACGTTTCGACAAACGCATTCCTGCCGACGTCAATTTAGCCATCGCCCAGGCCGGAGCCGAATCCAGCCAATACATCGCGCAATACAACATCTGGATGTACCATGTGCTCGATCCCCAAGGCCAGCGTCTTTTCCCGCCGAAAATGCGCCTGCTAAGCCACTGGAACCTGCGCGACGAAATCAAAGCCGACTACTCCGACCCGCAAACCGGCCCGGCAAAGCAACGCATGATCCAACAAGTGATGGAACGCATAGTCACCCAGACCATCCCGGAAGTAGTAATTAACAATCCGAATGTCGATTGGAATCCATACAGCAACGAAGTCAAAACCGCAGCCGTAAAAGATTCAGACGCCGCAACCGACAGCCGTCCGATCACCAATGCACCCGAACCAGACACCCGTTATGCCAAGCTGCTGAAAACGTACATCGCCTCGCGTAAGGCCGATCCCTATTCTCCAACCGCGCCAACACTGATCGACCGCCGCTTCCAGGAAGACCGCGAAATTCCCGAAGCTCGCGTAAAAGCCATGCTGGAACAGGTGCTGAGCTCGCCGCTGGTAGCGCAAACCGCACAACTGATTCAGGTCAGGCTGGGTCGCCCCCTCGAGCCGTTCGATGTCTGGTACAACGGCTTTCGCCCCGGCAGCCAATACAGCGAAGCGCAACTCGACGAAATAGTCGCCAAAAAATATCCGACTCCCGAGGCCTACCAGAAAGACATTCCCAATCTGTTAATGAAGCTAGGCTTCACGCCCGACCGCGCTCAACACGTCGCCAACAACATCATCGTCGACCCGGCCCGCGGCTCGGGCCACGCCATGGGAGCCGGCATGCGCGCCGAAAAAGCTCACCTCCGCACCCGCGTAGAAAAAACCGGCATGAATTACAAAGGCTTCAACATCGCCGTCCACGAAATGGGACACAACGTCGAGCAAACCTTCTCGCTGAACGACAACGACTACACCCTGCTGCAAGGCGTGCCCAACACCGCATTCACCGAAGCCCTGGCATTCGTCTTCCAGGGCCACGACCTCGAACTACTCGGCCTACCCGCACCCGACGCCAAAAGCCAAGCCGAAAAAACCCTGAACGACTTCTGGAGCACCTACGAAATCGCCGGCGTCGCCCTGGTCGATATGGCCGTCTGGCACTGGATGTACGACCATCCCCAAGCCACGCCCAAGCAACTGGACCAGGCCACGGTGCAAATTTCGAAAGACATCTGGAACCGTTACTACGCCCCCATCTTCCACAAAAACGACGTCGTCCTGCTCGGAGTCTATTCCCACATGATCGACTCCTTCCTCTATCTACCCGATTACCCCATCGGCCACATGATCGCCTTCCAGATCGAAGAACAAATGAAAAAAGCCGGAAGCATAGGCCCCGAGTTCGAACGCATGGCCAGGATGGGACGCATAACGCCCGACCTCTGGATGGATCGCGCCACCGGCCGTCCAGTGGGACCGGAAGCTCTGCTCGAAGCCACGCAGCGAGCGCTAGCCGCCGCCCACTGATCCGTGCCCAATCAATCGATGGAGGACGGGCGTCTCGCCCGTCCCAAGACCTTACAAACAAAAATTGTTCATCAGGATCAGGGCGAGGGATCTGGGTTTTTCGCCCAACGTTCATCACCACTAGATCATGGGGATATCTTTGAAGGGGCGCGGCTTCAGCCGCGCCAAGCGCATGTTTCGAAAATGCGGGCTTTAGCCCCTGAGGCCACCGAACCTCTTCGCCCACCACCGCAAAATCAAATGCGTAGGCCAATAAACCACCAACGGCACAGCCACCAGATAAATCGCCAAATAAACCATCCCCGGCACCACATGCTGCTCGCGAAAAAACAACCCCCGCGCCCAATTCACGTCAAATTGCGGCCGCCACAAATAATTGATCGGAACCACAACCCAAGCAGTAAGCGTCTGATACTTCCAGCCGCGCCCGTCGTAACCCAACCGCCAAATAGCCCAAAGCAACAACGGTGGCACCACCACGTGAAACAAACTAAGCAACCGAATAAACAACGGCACATGCGGATCGAACATATATTCAGTGCCGCCAAAAACGTGCGACCCGGTGAGAACCGCTCCGATCAGATCGATGGTGTAGAGCGTTTGAAACAGCAGCAACCCGCAAGCCTGCCAGGAAAACAACAGCGGACTCTCCCACCAAAGCGCCGCCGCAATGAACAAATTTCCCAAATCACAAAAGTACAGAAAATTCTGCAATCCATACTGATGCCAGTAAACCGGAATCCACACCAGCACCCACACACTCCATCCAAGCTTGAGCCAAAGCGGAATGCGCATTCCCGCCATTGTACCCGCCGAAAACCGAGAGCGCCCTAGTGCACTGTGAAGGCCCGAGGCTTGCGATTTGTGGCAAAGAACTCTGTGCTATCATGCCAACCGCCAGCCCCAAGGGCACGGGCGACCTTCGAGGCATTCCGCAAAGTAGATTGCTCACGCTCACATGAGTGGATGAAAAGGAAAACCCATGAACTATCTGGATCTCAGACGCGGAAACAAGACTCCGGCAGTGGGCGTGTTGCAAAAGCTGTTGAACCGCGCCGGCGCCAAACTCGATGTCGATGGCGAATTCGGCGAACAGACTGAGAAGGCAGTGATCGCCTTCCAACGCTCGCGCCACATGTATCCCGACGGAATCGTGGCCAAGGATACCTGGCCTCGCATCGCGGGCGGCGCGGATTTGCATATCGTCGACTGCGTGGACGTTTTCGATAAAGACTTGTACGACATGGAGGCCACCGACATTAAGCAAGCTGGCGGTCATCCCTTGCTGATCGGAGGCGAGTGCAACGGTGTAGCCGATGCGGTGAACATGATCCTTTCCTCTGCCCGCAGCGGTAGCGTATTTCTATTGCGCTTTCATGGCCACGGAGCGCCTGGCCTCGCCGGCGTTTCGATTGGCAAGGACGCGGTCGGCCTGGGCGAGAGAGCGGATATTGATACGGATAACTTCGCGACCATCCGCCCCGAACTACAGCGCTTGCGTTCGATTTTCGGTCCATACGGAAATGTGCAATTCATGCATTGTGAAACCGGCAGCGGACCAAACGGCCGCGCGCTTCTGCAGTCGATCGCCGACGCCCTCCAGGTTCCCGCGACCGCAGGTCTGCACATTCAATACGGCGGCGGCACTGCCACCTTTCGCTTCGAGGGCCCTACCCACACCGCCTTTCCCGGCGGCGGCTCACTCCGCGCCTGGAGCAAGACCCGTCCCGATTTTGCCGGCATGAGCGTCGCCTGAACTCCGCGGCCCGGGACCCCGCAAGTCATTGTTCCCCTTGTACTTTTTCTGCCATCGCTTATTACCTCCGTAACTTGATGCTCCTCACCACAGTACCTACGATTCCAGTATGAAGTACAACGCCCTTTTATTCTGCCCAGATGAGAAAACCGCTCGCGTAGTCACGCAAGTTTTAACCGAATTGGAGTTCCGCGTAGAGCCCTGCAACGAACCCTTCGCCGCCGTTAAGAAGCTGATGGCGGAGCACTTTGACGCCATCGTGGTGGACTGTGACAGCGAGCAGAATGCTGCCCTGCTGTTCAAGAGCGCGCATAACTCCGGATCCAATCAGTCATCGCTTGCCGTCGCTGTCGTTGAAGGCCAGGCTGGCGTTGCCAAAGCATTCCGCATCGGCGCAAACTTGGTACTCACTAAACCAATTAATGTCGAACAATCCAAGGGCACGCTGCGCGTAGCTCGCGGCCTGCTGCGCAAAACTGACGCGGCGAAACCAGCGAACACGACGCCTGCCGCGACCACGCCGCCGCAATCTGCCGTAACCAGTATTTCGACTAAGCGCCTTTCCGCTCCGCAGATTGCCGAGCCAAAACCGCCATCCGTATTTTTGCCGGCACAGCCGCCCCCATCTCCGATTCCCGCGGTGAGCGCTTCCGTTTTCGAAGTGGAAGCTGAACCCGCCCCTCAACCGGAGCCGACAGAAGCCGCTCTGCTCGAATCGATGCCAGATCCAATGCCCCCATCTGCTCCGGCAAAAGAATATCCCTGGCAGCCAATTGCCAAACCCGCCGCGGAACCTATGGCTACCGCGCTCCGGCGCGCCGCCGAAGCCACGGGAAGGTCACAAGTCGATGCTCCCACGGCCAGCAAAATCGCCTCGCCGAGCGTTCCCGAACCTCCAACAATCCGGTCCTACACCACCAGCATGGCATCCGGTCAAGCTGCCGCCACAGCTCCCGCCAAGATCAAGCCGCAGGCACAAGAAGAAGCGGAGACCCAGCAAGTCGAGGCGCCCGCGTTTGCTTCGCTTGGCGCCACATCAAGCGAACCCACATCCGGCGGAAGCAAGAAGACGATCCTGATCGCCGCCGCCGCCCTGGTTGCAGCCGCTGCCGTCGCCTATATCGGCTGGACCAAAATGCAGCCAGTCAACCCAACTCCAGTCGCGCAAACTGCGCCAGCTCACGTTCAACCTGCACCTTCGCCCGCCGTTCCAACTTCCGCTGCTCCGGCGCAGGACATTGCAACCCCAACAACGCCATCGCAGCCATCTAGTGCGTTCCCCATCGAGCAGGGACCCGACATTACGCTATCCACTACTCCCGCTGCTCCCGCGCGCCCCGCGGCTGCGAAGAAGCCTGCGTCCGTCATCGCATCGAACACCGTGGTAAGAACTCCTTCGGATGCGACGGCGCCAGCGCCAATCGTGGTCAAGAATGAAGTCCCCGCCCCACCGTCGAATCCAGTTCAGCCGGACTCAGCCCCACCCGCTCCCGGATCTTTAAATGTGGCCTCGAACGCCAATGACCAAGCCCTTTCTGGACTCATGAGTACCACCGCCGCCAGCCTCCCTCAACCGGCCCCGCAGAAAATCAAGGTGTCGCAAGGCGTCTCGCAAGGCCTGCTGGTCAAAAGCGTTCCACCCGTCTATCCCGCGCTGGCCAGGCAGATGCATCTCCAGGGCAATGTCGAACTCTTCGCCACCATTGGCAAGGATGGCAGCATCACTGAGGTCAAAGCTCTCAGCGGCGATTCGGTTCTATCCCGCGCCGCCGTCGAAGCCGTCAAGCAGTGGAAATACAAGCCCTATTACCTCGATGATCAGCCCGTCGCCATCCAGACCCAAATCACAGTCAAATTCAAGCTTCCATAAAACCTTTCAGTTCACACCCAATTTAAGCGGCGCAAGTATTCACTCCGAGCGCCGCTCACTTTCTTGTGCCGAAAAGCAAACCACCCCACTAAAAGCCAATCGCTCACAAGTTATAATGAAGAGATGCCCACCCCCCAAAATTCGTCTCTGCAAGCATTGGAACGAGGGGCTACTGAGAGCTGATAGCTGATAGCTGATAGCTTCCCATGGACTTCAAACTAGTAAGCGATTACCAACCCAAGGGCGATCAAGCCCAAGCCATCGAATCCCTAACCCGAGGTCTATTCGATCGCGAACAGCATCAGGTCCTCCTCGGCGTAACCGGCTCCGGCAAAACCTACACAGCCGCTAAAGTGATCGAGCAGTTGAACCGCACCACGCTCGTCATGGCCCACAACAAAACTCTGGCCGCCCAGCTCTATCACGAATTCAAAAATTTCTTCCCCCACAACGCCGTAGAGTACTTCGTCTCGTATTATGACTTCTACCAGCCCGAAGCCTACGTTCCCGCCGCCGACTTGTACATCGAGAAAGAAGCCACCATCAATGACGAACTCGACAAGCTCCGCCTCTCCGCCACACGCTCGCTTTTCGAACGCCGCGATTGCCTGATCGTGGCCTCAGTAAGCTGCATCTACGGCCTGGGCTCGCCGGAAGCCTATTACGGCATGATGCTTTTCCTCGAAAAGGGCCAGAAGATCAAGCGCGAAGACATCACCCGCAAGCTGGTCGAAATCCTCTACGAGCGCACCGACGGCGATTTCCGCCGCGGAACTTTCCGCGTCCGCGGCGACGTAATCGAAATCTTCCCCACCTACGATGACATGGCCTATCGCGTCGAGCTCTGGGGCGACGAAGTCGAAGCCCTCTCGCAGATCGACCCGCTGTTCGGCACGGTAAAGCAGAAATACGTGCGCCTGCCCATCTATCCGAAAACGCATTACGTGATGAAACCCGAGACCAGAACCAAAGCCGTAGATTCCATCAAAGAAGAATTAAAGTGGTGGGAAGCCGAGCTAGAAAAGCAAGGCCACGTAGTCGAGGCCCAGCGAGTACATCAGCGCACCATGTTTGATCTCGAAATGATCAAATCCGTCGGCTACTGCCACGGCATCGAAAACTACTCCCGCCACTTCACCGGACGCCTTCCCGGCGAGCCACCCCCCACTCTGCTCGATTACTTCCCGCGCGACTACCTGATGTTCGTCGACGAGTCCCATCAGACGGTACCGCAGCTACACGGCATGTATCACGGCGACCGCTCGCGCAAGGAAACCCTGGTCGAGTACGGCTTCCGTCTACCGTCAGCCTTGGATAATCGCCCCCTAACCTTCGAAGAGTTTGAACATCGCATGGGCCAGATGATCTACGTGTCAGCCACACCGGGCCCGTACGAGCTAACCAAGTCAGCGGGAGTAGTGGTAGAGCAAATCATCCGCCCCACCGGCCTGGTCGATCCACCAGTAGAAGTCCGCCCAGTCAAAGGACAGATCGACGACCTGCTCCACGAAATCCGCGAACGAACCGCCCGCGGCGAGCGCGTCCTGGTAACCACGCTAACCAAGCGCATGGCCGAAGACCTGGCCGAGTATTACAGCGAGGTCGGCGTGAAGTGCCGCTACATGCACTCCGAAATCGAGACTCTCGAGCGCGTAAAAATCCTGCGCGACCTGCGCAAAGGCGAGTTCGATGTCCTGATCGGCATCAACCTACTCCGCGAAGGACTCGACCTACCCGAAGTTTCCCTGGTCGCCATCCTCGACGCCGACAAAGAAGGCTTCCTCCGCTCCAGCGGCGCCCTGATCCAAACCATGGGCCGCTGCGCCCGCAATTTGAACGGACGCGCCATCCTCTACGCCGACCGCATGACCGACTCCATGAAAAAGGCCATGGGCGAAACCGACCGCCGCCGCGCCATCCAGGAAGCCTACAACCAAGCCAACGGCATCACCCCCGAATCCATCGTCCGCCCGCTCGACATGACGCTAGCCCGCATCATCGAAGCCGACTACACCGACCTAACCGGCGACCAGGTCGAAGGCATCCCCGAATTCAAAACCCAAGAAGACCTGGACACCTACATCCGCAAACTAGAAAGCGACATGCGCGAATCCGCAAAACGCTTCGAATTCGAAAAAGCCGCAAAGCTGAGAGACACGATCAAAGAGCTAAGAACGAAAGAATTCTTGTTCGCCTAAGACTTGCATCTGGGTGCCCCAGGTCTCGCGCCTTTCGAGACCTGGGAGGGTACGACTTTGAGAGTAGGCGAAGCGCAGGCCGCAGTTCCAGCCGCTCTCAATTCCAGAAGTTGCCAATCGTTGACGCGAACTGGCCCGACCTCTCCGTATAGATACGAGCGGAAACTGCTCCACAACCACTGATCTGGCTCCGCCACCAACCCACGCTCCACCGGATTGCGATGAATGTAGCGCAGTTTCTCAATGCGCTTCCGTTCGCGATAAACATTGAAATCGTAAAAGCGCGCCGTCCAAACATGATAGGATGCCTGGGCTCCGGCCACTTCCGTGGGTGCCCCAGGTCTCGCGCCTTTCGAGACCTGGGCCCTGGCAATCTCCGCCAGCACTCGCCGCGCAAACCCCAATTTGAGGGCCTGCATCACGGTTGAAACAGTCCCAACCTGCGGCTCAGTAATCAACAGATGGAAATGTTCCGGCATAACCACATACCCGATCACCACAAGCCGATGGCGCCTCCGCACCCGCTCGAAAACAGTGAGGAAAAGATCGCGACGCGAGGCTGTCCCTAGCACAGGCTGCCGCTTGTAGCAACTGCACGTGATGAAGTGCAAATCGCCCGCGCCGTAGCAACGCTCAAGGAGTTTCGGCACATGACGAGCATAGACGCACAGTCGTTCTCAAAGATGTGATGAATGAACACGAAGAGTTGACGCGTAAAACCCAGGTCTCGAAACTCGCGAGACCTGGGGCACCCGCGGGCTTCGGGCCCCTGAGGGATGGTATTCGATTGGGAACACAGGCAAGCTATTGCGCAGAGGCAGGTCACAATGACGATCCACGTCGAACTCAAACCGGAAATAGCGGCGCAACTCGCCGCCGAAGCCAGTGCGCAAGGCCTACCTTTGGAGAAAGTGGCGGAGCGCCTTTTGCAGGAGGCTCTGGCCTCCCGCTCCACCCTTCAAGGAACGTTGTCGGTAGATAAGTTCCATGCGATGCTCAAATCGCTGGCCTCAGGCTCCGAAGCATTGCCGAATTTGCCGACCGAAACCTTCACGCGAGAGAGTTTCTACGAGGATCGCGGCTAGATGGCAGGCACGCCCTACCTGGTTGCAGCAACGTTCTGCTTCGCTGGGTAAAACCGGATGATCACGATTATCCCCTCATAGTGTCCGCAATCGATGCCATCCTGCGGGTGCCCCAGGTCTCGCGCCTTTCGAGACCTGGGAACCTAGCCAATACCGCCTGCAACTGCGATGCAAGGCCCAACGTAGACCAATCTCACTTTGGACGGCCGTTTCAAACGGCGTGACGAATGGACTCACAGGGTCGAGGGGAACCCAGGTCTCGAAAACCGCGAGACCTGGGGCACCCTGCATTGTAATTTAAGGAAACCAACCCCCGGATCGCAAAAAGGATTGAAGACATTACCGAGTCCAGTCCACACGAACCACCAGCCACAGAAGATGCATGAGCCCGGCGAGCACGACCAACCGGATCACCACAGCCTCGACCTTCCAGCAGAACTCAAAAAAACGCTTCATTTGGCCGCATACTAGCACAAAAAAAAACTATCGCCGGAAATCTTCGACAAAGATTTTCTTTGATTCCATGCATTCAAAACGCGAAAAAAAAAGTCTGTCAAGTACCCAGTTCATAACGCCCTGAAACATTGACAAGACCCTTTCAAATTCTCGGTGTTATCGGACGTTGAAGCAACTCCCTAAATTTGGTGCAGTGGAGGAAAGGGATCTGGCCCAGCCTTTGTTTCTGATCTTTACTCACGAGGGTGCCCTGCCCTTGTCTCTCCGGTTTTTGGAGAGACAGGGAGGGGGCTTTCATCCTGAATGACGACTGAACCGACCCGGCCTATGGTTTGTTCCAGCCAGCAGAAACTTGGCTGAGCATCTTGCTGATGCATCGCTTGTCGTAACAAACGAAATCCTGAACTGTTCGAGCGTTCTTTAAGCACATCCTCAGGAGATCAGGTATTGGCAGCTCCCAATTCTTGGCCCCTAGCCGAGCTTGAACGTCCAAGTAGCTGAGATGAACCAGTAAATCCGCCGCTTGCAGCTGAGAGGTTTCCTTCGCTTGTGGAAATCCCGGGTCGCCCAGTCGCTCGCGTGCCGGAGACAATGGATTGTCTCTTATTTCTTTGAATAGTTCCTGAGCGTAGCCCGCAAATGGTGTATCAAGGCCGAAGAAAAAACGGGCTTTTCCACCGATAGGGGCGTGCTCAGCAACAGTTCTGACGCAATCCTGCATTGGCATGAAATAAGGCTTGCTAGGGCAACCAGAGGTAAGCAGTTTGCCGTTCCTCGAGCGCGCGCCAGTCAGAAATTTTCTCTGCCCGAGCGAGAATGAGTTGAAGTCATCCACGACAACGCTGGAGCTTACGGGGTGAATCTTGTACTCACCTATGGCGCCTGCGAGGTCACGCAAAAGGCGTCCGTATTTACCTAGACTTCTTACGAGGTCGCTTGCATGGAAATCCTCAAGCTCCATCTTTGCCGCCTTGAGTGTCTTCCGCCAGAGCAGGTCAAATTTCTTCCATTGCCCTTGGCCACCAAAATATCCAGCGATTACGCACACGGCAGCACCCTGGTGGATCCCGCTTTCGTCAAGATATGCGTCAATCATGGGAAGTCCTTCGATGACCGTCTCTTGAAATAACGAAGAGGGCGTGGCCAGCTTTTTCCGCCGGCCTTACGCCGCGCGGCGCCCGGGCTGGCGTGTTCATTTTACTCTCGAGGGTGGGGGGCTGGCCCAGGCTTTCATCCGATCTTACTCACGAGGGTGCCCTGCCCTTGTCTCTCCGGTTTTTGGAGAGACAGGGCGGGGATTTTCATTTTGAATGACGACTGAGGTGATCCGGCCCTCGCTAGGAACGTGGCACCCCAGGTTCGCACCTGTTTTTTGTTTTTTGGGCGCTAACCTGGGTCTCGTTGCACCCACGAGCGCATTGCGGCGCACCCACACGAACCGTCAGCTCCACGGCCAGTTTTTATCATTGACCACACGCCTCAAAATCGGATAACCTAATATAACTTATATTATCTGTAAGATAATCATCGATCCTTGACAATCTGATCCGGCGCGAGGGCCCCCTAGACCCCGGCTCCAAAATGCCCACTCAGTCCCAAAACGGGACGCCGCCTCCGCCGTAACCCAAATGTTCTCTATATTTTGCGAGTAACTCCTTTAAACTCAAAGATCTAGCGCATAGTCGTAAAATAAACCGTTTGTTTTCTATATTTTGCAAAACGAAGAGGGGGAGGGGGTACCAGTTACCCAAGCAGCAAACTCCGTCCCAAAACGGGAAAAGCGAGGGCTCATCGCCAACGGAAGGGCAGCCCCGACGAGCCGGCAACTTCCCCACCCTAATGTCGAAAAGCACGACGTTAGGATGGGCCACCCCTCGCAAAATCATTTATCGTGGACCGATGGCAAGGAGGTTCTCCGTGAATTGCTTTCAGTCAGGACTAGGCCGCATCGTTCTGGTCTTTGCGCTTCTAGGGACGATGCACGCCGAGCAGCCCGCCATCACCGGCGTGCCAGGCGGCCTTGCCTGGCAAAACGCGCCGGTAACGTGGCACGTCGAGCATAGCAGCGAACTCACTATCCGCTCGGGTAAAGAGACCGATTGGTTCGTTGATCCCTTTGACAGCACAGTTCATACCACGGCGCCCATACTGCTTTTTATGCCCGCGGACGACTATGTTCTCAGCACCAAGGTGAAAGTCAACTTCAGTACGAAATGGGACGCGGGAGCCCTGATGCTTTGGGCCGACGACCATCACTGGGCCAAGCTCTCGTTTGAACTTTCACCGTCGAAACAGCCGACCATGGTCACCGTGGTGACACGCGGGCTATCCGACGATTGCAATTCCATGGCGATCTCGGGCAACACCATCTATCTGCAAATTGCCAAGAGCGGGCCTGCGTACGTTTTCTATTCTTCCGCCGACGGAAAGGTCTGGCAGATATTGAGAGTCTTCAGCCTGGGAGACGGACTGAAGGCAAAGGTAGGATTTGAGTCACAATCTCCGGCAGGCGATGGAACGGACGTCGTGTTCTCCGAGATTCACTACAGCACCAGGAAGATCGCGAACATTTATAGCAGTGAAGGCTTCTAGGATGGGGCTGCAGACAGGAGTGTCCGCTCTACACAGTTTCGGCGTGAATTCTTTTTCTGGTTGTAGCTGGTTCCGCGATGCCCGGGAATCAAAACTCTACGCCGCGGGATGCGGCTTGCGCTTGTATGCGTTGTATCCGCGGAGGGTGAGCCGGACCACGCCCCTTATTTGTTCCTCGACGTAGCCCTCATTGCGCAACTCGGCTACGGCCACGCGCGCCGACGAGCAGTCAACGGTCTGTTGCGGCAACTTCACGAATTCGCCCGGATCAAGTTCGTAGTGCTGGGCCAGAGTAACGAAAAGCTCGGTCTGGATCGACGCTTGCTGCATTGGATTCTCTCTGAATCCAGTGTGCCTCCCGGTAAGATTTCGAGGAATGGCCCATCGGTGCCAGTCTCGGTAACCTTAGTCGAATGAACTAGCGCGGCAGCGGCGCCGATTGCGCCGAGCGAATGACGCACGACATGAGACCAATAGTTCACTGCAACCCCGCCTGGGTCAGCCGCACCGCACAATACGGATTTGCAGTTCCGCCGGCTGCTTTGCACTTCTGGCTGTTCACCGATCCCGCCGCCAGCGTCGAGAAGTAGATGTTAGTTCCACCATTCGACACCTGATTGTCGATCACGATCCCGCTGGTTCCGCCGAGAGCGCTCGGGGCCGTCACGCAACTGGACGTTGGGGTCCCCGTGCAGTTCGGTGTGGCCAGCGAGCTTGTAATCTTCGAACTCTCCAGGAATCCGTCCGTGCTGCCCACTCCAAAGAACATGCGGTCCGTCGTTCCGTCGTAGAATTCGGTGAGGGGTGAACACTCGTCCCCTTTGGTGTTGTTGACCACAAAGGTGGTCGAGCCCGTGCTGGTAATGACGTTGCTCGCGAAGGGGAAGAAATACATCTTGGGATCTGCCGGCGCCCCTCCATTGTCCACGAATCCGCACATGATGAAGTGCCCTGAGGCCGACCCATTCAGCCAGAAGGCGTTATCAAACGTCCCCGAGTGTACGTTCTTGCCGGTGCAGTCTCCGTTTCCGCTGGCTGATCCCAGGTTCACGGTATTGCTGGTTGTGGGAACACCCGTCGTGAAGGTGGCTGGAAGCTGGCTGACCGCTCCCCCGATGCCCACTACATAGCTGCACCCAGTAAAGGCGAACACCTGGTCGGTGGCAGGATTGGCAGGATCCGTGACCGCAATCGGCGGGTCTACAATCCCCGTCCCCGGTTTTCCGCTCCCATCATTGCTTCCGTCGTACGCCCACCCGATGGTCTGCTGGGCGGCGTAGGTCTTAGCCGGGTTGGTCAGTTTGACGGAATACAGATATCCCTCCCCGTCTCCGACAAAGATCAGGCCCGCATTCCTATCGACAACTGGAGCGGTCAACACGGTATTGTACTTGTTGGTCGAGACAGCAACTGGCCAGTTGCTCGGATCGTTGACCAGCGCCGGTGCGCCGCCACCGAATACGGGAGTGATCTTGTACACCACGCCATTGTCAGCGCCCACGTAAGCCGTATCCGCGGCGTAGTCCACCCAGGGCGAGGAGTTGGAATTAGTCGCGCTGGTTTCGATGGTGAGCGTGGACATGCAGCCTGCCGTTGTCGGGTTGTTGCAGGAAACCGGAGTCTGCGGGCTCAACACTGTTCCGGTCTGCGACGGCGGCACCGGGATCGGATTCGGCAGCACCAGGACGTGGAAGTACGAACCTGCGGCGGTGCTTTCCACGAACGCAACCTTCGTTCCGTCTATTGACAGCGCCGGTGACGTTTTGATCTGTCCTCCCGTTTGCGTGACCGTGTTGTACGCGAACGCCACCCAGGGCGACCCCCCGTTGCACGGCGATGTGCCGGTCGTATACAGGTTATTGATCCCAACCAGGTTGGCCTGGGTCCCTGACGTCACGGTCAGTCCAAACAGAACGTAATCGGAATTGCAATTCTCCGTGGTTACACCGAACTGGTATTTCGCCGGAAATTGGTTCTGCGGCACATACCCTTTCTCCAACGAAACCGCCCAGTCGATCTTGATTCGGCGCTTAGGCTGCGGCAACGGGCGGCCGTGGCGTGCGGTTGGCCAGGTGCGTCCGTTTTCCATCGCCACTTTACGCATTACCAGGTTGTAAACGTACCGCGGGTCACGTTCCGCCGCGGCCATGACATCCTCAGTTCGAGCGCCCGGCATCAGCAAGTGCCGGGAACTCCAGTCCTGCGGATATCCCAGGCTGGGTTGGCTCGGCGGTCAGCTCAGTGCCGGTGCTCTCCATCCTTACCTGGCCCAAAAGAGGACTACCCAACAACAGCAAGCCCGCAGCCAGGCACGAACCAACGAAACGCGCGCACACGCATAGTATTTCTCCTCAAAGCTTCAGCATCGTTCCACCTTTAATCTTCGCTCACATTTAGGGAATCGCGAGCCTTACTTTGGTAACCTAACGTGATCAACCGGATTCCCGCATGGTGACCAACGTGCGTGGGATGGCTCTTAAGTTCAACTTCAGCCGTTTGGGAGTCGACGGAACAATGTGGGTGGTGCCGTTGCGGGAGATCGCTAGACCCTAGCTGTCGCGTGGCCAAACACCCGGATCTGATCTCATGCACAACCACCTTTCATTGGGGTTGTGGTTATGGCAAAACGCCCTTCCCGGGGAACGTAGCAAGCAACCATGTTCGGGAGGACGTGATGGCTAGGCAATGATCTGACGGGGTATAGGGGCACGAGGGGAAAATGCTACACCCGCTGGGCAGGCAGGGCGGCGGGCACTAGGCTTCGGGAGTTAGCGACCTCTTTGCATCGCCCTTCTGCTGTCTGTACGATTGAAACTCAATCATCCGCATCGTCTCGCGCCAAGCGCAGAGCGCGTTTACGAATAGAACGGCCACGAGGGCAGTGGTCGATACCCACCACGTACAGACCTGTGGAATCGAGAAGATGGGCGCAAGGACGTGCGCGAGCAGAAGGGCCACGATTGAGTGAGCGGCCACATTGAACGAGTTTCATCGGCGCAAGAGCCACGTGTGAATGCCCGCAGCCAGGAGTTCGTGGTCAAAGGTGGCTGCGGCGTAAAGGGTCAGCTTCTTATCTTTTGCTTGAGCGCTGTTAAGCTCGCCCCAAATACGCTCAAGCGTGGAGTCCTTCAGGACGGCCTCGTAAGTCGGAGTTCTGGCAATCAGGGCAAGCAGCCTGAGGAGCATCACGGAAAGTGTGCCTATCAGGAATCCCGTCGGTATGATCGCAACCGCAGCCGCAGCTAGCACTCCGAGCACCTCCTTCGCCATTTCGGGTTTGAAAATCGGTGAGAGGTCGCGGTGCGCAAGATACGCCCCCCACAAGAGCGATGCGAATAGGAAAAAAGGCGGTATGGCGAAGCGGATTTGTCTATCCTGATCCATGTGTCACTTTCACGTACCTAACGGCTAGTCCTTGTGATCGCTATCGGGCGATCGGTAAATCGTGAGACCTTCGCCTTTGTAGTGCAATTTGATCGATTTTGAGTCTGCCGAAAACCCAACCTGATCGTCCTTTGCAGCACTCGGGAAAAACTGGCCGAAAACCTTTTCATCCTGCACGAAGTATTGTCCGCCGATTTGCTTTATTCCAAAGGCGTCTGGCTGGATTTTGCAATGTTCCCCCGTCACGAACGTGTGCGGGGGCTTTTTGAAATCGCCTGTCTTGCCGTCACAGTAGGTCCAATGAATGATACCTTTATCAAGCTTACCCTTACCGAGGGCTATAGCTCTGGCATCTTTGTACAGTACGTCCGCACTGGCACTGAGCGTAGACGTTAGGAAGAATGCTACCGCCAACGCATTGGACTTGAAATGCATATGGGCCCTCCTCATTTGAACTCAATAATTCTTATATCGCTTACCTCCTCGGCCCGAAAAACGGACACCTCTTGGACCTCTGATTCATTTTTTTGGTCCATATTGTGGACGAAATAAGTTCCGTTCCTGACAAACAGAAGGTGCCCACAATACTGGTGTTTGTTAACGGTGAAGTTGACCGTCGGGAGCGACGATTGGCTACCCTTGTCAATCTTAGCTTGGTTTATACCAACATCCCGTGAAATCCAGTAAACCAAAGGAAGAATGACAGCTAAGGCAACAATCAGAATTGTTTCAAGTACTCTCCTGATGAGATTGTGATTCAGTTTGCGAGAACCCCCCGCGACCAAAGGCACGGCGAGCATCAATCCATACACCAACCATAGTTTCAGTCCGCCCCCGCCGAAGAGAATCGTGAAGCCCTTTGTTAATGTGTCGTGAAAAGCAATATCTAACCACCTTGGGTTCACACCGAAATATCGGAAATAATAGTCATAGAATGTCCAGCCTGCGATGAAGATGTAAACGGCATAGACGGGTAATAGTTTAACGACGTTTGACAGAATCCCAGCACTGTCACCGTCGTTATCTTGTGGCATCGCTCGCCTCCGGTAGAGAACCGGAATTTCCGTTTTAGTCCCCAACCCGCCCGGGCTAGGTTACATTCGGCGACGGGTCCGTCAACACACGAGTCGATTCTTGTTACGAAATCAGAACAAAAGGCTCACCCCCGGCCCGCTCACCCATTCGCGCTCCGCACTTCTGGTGGGTGGCCCACTCTCTATGACAATTCTATAAATTAGATTTTGGGGTGCCCCGCTCCTTGCGGTTTTTTCGCAAGGGGCGGGTGCTGGTCACCGAGATCGAACATGCCTACAGAGACAGCGGGGCCAGACCCACCGATGGCCGTATGAAAGATGGGTGCTGGATTCCCAGTTTGGAACCGGGCCCGCGGCCCCTCCACTTTCTTCTTGAATCCATTCCTTCACCTGCGATAACATAACAACATATAGGTTATCTATAAGATAATCGACGATCCTACTTGACACACTTGACCATGAACGCAGCCTCTGGGCATCAAAGAACTAAGTCCGAACACGCATAGTAAAATGGCTTAGTTCCCGTCCAGTTTCAGCCGCGGTTCCAAAATGGAACCGCAGGCCGTCGGTGCGCACACTCTAACTGCAATGTTTTGAATATTTTGCCCGTAACTACCTTTAGAACCATAGATCTAGAAGGCAAGAAAAATTCCAGCCCTTTGTTTTCTAGATTTTGCGCAGAACAGAGAGTTTTTTTTGAGGGAAATTCTGCACCAGAATGTGTGCATTGAGAACCAAGACCGGGCATCACGCTGGAACAAAGCTACGGATTCCGAGTCACGAAAACGATGCCGCCTGGATTTGAATCAACGGACCTGCCGAACTGGCTTGGGCCCGCGCCAGCATGTTCGCCGATGGGATGCCGGTCCTCTGAAATGATTTTTCACAATCGGCGGCGGACTGCCCACGCATATTCCCTTCCATGTACGCTAGACCGGGACAGCGCGTACACGTTCCCACGTGGGCGCACGTCGAACACGTTGGAAGATCGCGGGCGCGGATCGAGCGGACTTCGTTCAGTTGCGGAGAGTGGTGCCAGATGTCGACAAACTTCTGCCGCCGCAAATTGCCGCTGGGAAGGGGGAATTGCACGCACGGGAAAACATCGCCGTAGGGCGTGATGTAGCACGCGGTGTGTCCGGCGCTGCAGGGGAAACCGTCCATAATATCTTCGCCGGGCGCCGGCGGCGGGGCGCAGAATTCTTCCACGTCGCCCACCAACACCTGGTTGCGGAAAACCTGCTGTAGCTCCGACCCGGGAATGCGCAGTGCCAGGACGGATGTATCCCCGTCCATTTTCGGGGTGATGGTGGGGTCAAGCGTGTAGGAAACGCCCAACTCTTTCGCCAGCGCCATCACTCCTGTGTTATCGAAGAAATTGCTGGCCATGAGCACGTTGGCGATCACAACCTTGAGTCCTTGGGACTTGAGAAATCGGATGGCTTCGACCGTCCGCTTCAGCGATCCGGGCAACTTGGTGATGGCGTCGTGAATTTCCGGGCGATGCGAATAGACGCTGATCTGCACTTGCTCTACGCCCAGCTCGCGAATGCGTCTGGCCTGGGGCTCGCGGATCATGACTCCGTTGGTCTTCACCTTGACGTTGAACAGCAACCGCCGCGCGTGTTCCACGATTTCGAAGAAATCGCGGCGCAGAAGGACTTCTCCACCGCTAAGAGTAAGGAAGAAGACTCCCGCATCCGAGAGCTGGTTCAGAATATCTTTGATTTCGGCCGTAGTCATCTCGCCATGGTCGTCGTGATCGAGATAGCAGTGGACACAACGCTCGTTGCAACGGTAAGTGATATCGAGATGCACGCTGATGGGGATGCCCAGGGTCAGCGCCTTCTGGTTCATCTCCGCCAGAAGGCTCATGGCGCCTCCGCCGGCGAGGCCGGCGAATTTGTAATGGGCTGGTCGGACACCATGAGGATGCCGTGTTGGGAAAGATCGCTCACGAACTGCTCAGCATCGCGCCCGGCCTGGTCCGGATCCACCTCGAACTCCGGGCAGATTTTGCCGGTCACGATATCGGACAATGGCGTGCGGCCGTCCGCTGCCTGCCATATCAGCGTAGCCACTTCGTTGAGGGTGAAAAAAGTTGAGTCCACCGCCGACATGATCATCATTTCGCCGCCGATGAGGCGGGCGGCGATGGCGGAACTCCGCGCGATGTATTTTTCTGCGATAACCTTATCTCCAGCGTCGCTGCAGCGGCGGGCTGCCCCAGGTCTCGCGGTTTTCGAGACCTGGGAATCTACGCACGCGCCTACATTATCATGTCCCAGACGCGCTCATCCGGGACAAATGTCAATCGGCGTACAGGTACCTGCTCTACAAACTCGCATGCCGAGCGGAAGACCAGGTTCACCAACTCTGTGTCCTCGGCGAAAAAGAGGATGTTTCTTAACAGCAACCGGGTTGCCTCGGCCGCGGCAACCTTTTCGATGCGGTTTTCCGGTCCCTGCTGTAACAGAAAGAGCGTACTCAACGGAGCCGACAGATTTTCGCCCAGCCTGGCCAACTCGCCGGCGAAGGGCGTGCCACAGGCGCGGTACTGGTCCCCGTCACGTCGCACGTAGGAAATTTCGTCGGTGAGTAATGTGGCATCCGGCGGCGCCAGCCTGGAAATCGTGGTTTTCCCCGCGCCCGACACGCCGGCGAACAGGAAGGCGCGTCCATGGCGAATGGCGCTGGCGGCGTGGACCAGGAATCCTCCTTGCCTGGCCAGAATCAAAGTGTGAACGATGCGCAGCACGGAGTCGATGGCGTACGGGTTCCGGGACTGCCGAATGTGACCGCGACCGGCCTTTGCATCCCAGCGGGCGCGGAAGTCACCGCGCTGAAGAAACCACACGCCACCCTGTAATCGGACCTGCACATCTTCCTCCGCGTGTGTGGTTTCGGAAGGCTGGCAAAGTTCGATATCAAACTCGAACTGAGGATGCGCCGAAGACTGAATGAATCCGGCGTAACGATTCTCAAGCAGTTGGCGAAAAGCGGAGTCTTGCGTGTGCAACGCAATCGCCATTCCACCAACCTCGATGGCAATCGCGTCATTCTCTCGTTGGGAGCTGAAGGGCATTCCTCATTCGCGTCCGCTCAAATAATTAACGTAGCGCCGGCATCCTGCTGGCGCTACAAGGATGTCCACCTTCTAAACCGTGGCGCCACCACGAATGCATGCGCAGCGCAATGTTCCGGAACGAGTCCCACCGGCAAAGCATCCACGCCAGCGCGCGACCAAGCCCCGAGATCCGCGAGTTCGGAACAACGACCCCAGTCTTTTTATAAATCAAGGAAACCTTACCCAGCACCTGAACCTCTGCGGCGGGTTCGTCGTTCTGGGGAAGCGAATCGCCTCGTGTGATCCAGCGGGAGTTGCGCTTCTCGATCAAACGATGCGCGAAGAACCGGCCCTGCCGAGTCACCAAGACAATGTCGCCGGGAACGATCTCCTGGCTGGGTTTGTGTTCTATGCTGAGAACATCCCCGGGCCAGATCGAGGGAAGCATGCTGGTTCCCAGCGCCTGCAGGCGAATTGTGCCGCCTGCCGTGAGAACTTCGGTCGCAAGCTCAAGCTTATGACCCTCGTGCGCCTCGGTCAGGTTCGGCATAGGCGGCCCAAACTACGAATTCTTCCGGTTGAAACGGCACTGAAATTCTGTGGGGCTGATTTTGCCACAGGACAAGGCCATGGTCTCGAAAACCCGCTCGTAACGGAATTCAGGTTTTTGATACGGTTTTTTGCCCGCGACGCGGCGATTCTCGCCAGCGTTCTTCTCGTCAGCATTCGCGTCTTTTTGCATAAAAGTCCGCGCGTCCTCGACTGGCTGTGGGGGCAGCTCGTGTGACTGCTTCAGCAGTACCTTGTCGGAGTCTACAACAAGATAACGAAGAATTGGTTGGGATTGTTGATTCCCCGGCGATCATGAACCGCAAGCTGCGCAGGCTGTCTTCAGCCGCTTGAGAGAGAGTTTTTGTTATTCAATTCAGCGTCTCCCGCCCTACTTGGCCTTGGGTTCCTTTGACAGCAGAACCACCCGCGCGGTTACCTTCTGTCCCTTTTCCATGCCTCCGATCAGAACCAGACCCTCATGGGTAACCAGCAATCCGCGATGATCCATGGTTGGATCAGGAGTGCTCTCGTCCATGGTTTCCCATTTACCCGTGCGCAAGTTGAAGTCAAAGGTCACGGGAGACGGCTCGGAAGGCTTGCCATCATAGCCGATGCCATTGTAGTCGTAAGGATTGTCGGTTCCTCCTGCGAAATAAATCTTTTCATCTTTCTCTGAGCCACCGGCACCGATGCGGTAACGCGCAGCGCCTGGGTGATTGAGCAACTTGCGCCATTGAATGTTCTTGGGATCGTGATGGTCGATTTTGCCCATCCAGCATTCGTCTGAGGCAACGTACCTTGGCGTGTTGCCCGGATTCTTGCGAGCTCCGTCGACGTACACAATGGTGTCGCCGACCAGAGCGCCGGCATGGCCGAACACCGGTGCGCCCGGAATCGGCGTGGCCTGCGACCACCGGTTCTTCTCCACATCGAATACCTGGACATTACTCACTACATCGCCGTTCGAGCGGCCGCTCACCAGATAAATGTAACGATCGTGATAAACACCAGCCACCGAGTCGCCCAGCGGCAGCGGAAGATCGGCTTGCCGGGACCAGCGGTCCTTCCCAGGCTCATACATGCCGACGTCGGGGACGGTCATTCCTCTATTTTGCTCATCCATCACATAGCCGCCAAACAGGAACACCTGATCGCGAGCGGCGGCAGCTACTGCCCCGATACGGCCGACGGTGCCCGGAACGGCATGGATCGCCGACCAGGTTCCGTCCTTTGCGTCTAGGGAAAAGGCGGTATTGGTGATGGCATCGGCGGTCTTCTTCACACCGATTCCCATGAAGGAGAACAGCATAAGCTGGCCATGGACTTTGAGCATGGCGACGGCGTTGTTGGAAACGGGGTCCGGGAGCGGGTCGACCGTGGATTGGGCCAATAAGAACCCGCTAAAAAGAAGCAAGAAGAAAGAGAATACGAAAGGTTTTTTCATGTTTCCAGTTGGTAAGGGCTATGACAAAAATATCACGCGCTGGCGTCAATCCAGAAACTTATCCGGCCTTGGAAATGTAAGCTGCCGCACGCCACGCACGCGGTTCCTTATTCCACGAACCCTTGGCGGACGGCGTGAATGAAGTCGGAATAGGCCGGGGTGAATCCCGCGGCCCGCATATCCGCGGCGATTTGGCCGCGATGATAGGCCGAATGCATGACCACGTGCATCAGGATATCCTGCTTCCGGCTGGTAAAGCTTTCGCCCTTGGTATTTCGGTATGTGACCGGCTCAGAGAGACCTGCCTCGCCAAGCGAAGTCAGATAACTCTTCCAAAGCCCTGGCAATTGGTCGACTTCGAACTTGCATTGTTCGAGCGTGAATTGCGGCCAAACGGGTAAGGTCTGCTTTTGCATGAGCAGCCGTTCGAGCCACAACCTTTCGGCGGAAACGATGTGCGCCAGCAAGTTGATCGAACGCGCAGGCGGACCGTCGACGGCTCGAAGCGAGCTTAAGACTTCGCGATTCGCCCAGTCGTCGTACGAAAATAGGCTGATGTGTTCAAGCATTGTCATGGAATTCTTCGGTTACCTTGCTGACCCGAACCCGTGAAGGTTTTCTCCGCGACCCTCCGCGATCCTTCCTCCGCGGGCTCTGCGATTTAAGGTCTTCACCGTCATCCCGCACCTGATACTCTAAGTCGGACGCCACAGTTCGGCAAATCGCGTGGCAACCCAGGACCATCGGACAACTTCCAATCTAGCTTCGGGTTTATAGTTTGCAGCCTTAATCTTCCAAGATATGAGGAGAATGGTGTGACCAGCATCCGTACTAAAATCTTTTCCGCGCTGCTACTAAGTTTGTCGGGCCTGTTGTTGGCCGGATGCCCGCGGCGTGAGAGCATCGCTAAGATTAACCAGGATCCGGCTCGATTTGCCGGCAAAGAGATCTCCATCGCGGGGCAGGTTACCGATTCCTTTGCAGCCATGGGAACTGGCGTGTTTCAACTCGACGATGGAACCGGAACCATGTGGGTCTTTAGCAAGCGATACGGCGTTCCCGGCGGCGGCGCAAAGGTAGCCGTGGTCGGAGTTATCCAGCAGGGCTTCGCGTTCGGGGGACGCAATTTCGCTACGATCTTAATGGAGACCGAGCGCCGACATTGATGTCCAGCAAGTGGGGCTAAACCAGCCGTATCCATCACTAGCTGTCATCGCACGACCCGCTGTCATCCCGCCACCGTTGTCATCCCGACCGAAGAGAGGGATCTGGGCGTATTGCCGGCACTACTGATATTGATGGCGCGGGCAAGAACCTGAACCCAGCAGGGCGAGGGGATGACAAGTGTATTCGTTTGAAGGGTGTGTAAGAAAGCTGTAAGTCCTAAGCTTCGGCTTCGCGGATTTCCAGACGCGACTGGCGGAGGGCGGTAGCCTCGACCGGATCCATCCCAGCCTTCAGATCGGTCTTCTCGAGAAAGTATCTCCAGCCGATATGGCGGTCTTCCGAGGTCTGACTCTGTTCGAACTGCTTAAGGACGGTCTCGGCGCTTTCCTTACCTTTAATCACGGCCATAACGCCGCCAGACTCATAAGTTCGTAGATTGTAGCGGATAACGGCGAATGAACCCTTGGATTCGGCCTGCATTCGGAAGACTCCATCCCGCAGCAAGGATTGTAGTTCTGTGAAACGTGCCCGCCCCTTGTTGCGGCTAGCGGGCACGAGGTCTTGGTTGTTACGTCGCCAGCCTTACAGCGGGCGAACGTTCTCAGCTTGCCAGCCCTTTGGTCCTTTGGTGACCTCGAACTCCACGCTCTGGCCCTCCTGCAGGCTGCGAAAGCCGCCCGCCTGGATGGCCGAGAAATGCACAAATACATCTTCGCCAGTCTGCCGGCTGATAAAGCCGTAGCCCTTGGCGTCGTTAAACCACTTCACTGTTCCTTGTTCTGCCATTTTGTTGCTTGTATCCTTTTCAGATTAGTTTACGTTGGTGCGAGTCGGAGGTACTGAGGGCAGGACTAGCTGGTATGCAAGAAGCTGCTCGACAACCGATTTCGTTCAAACGCAAGTACAGTATAGCAGATGAGTCAACTTTAACCTGCAGACAGTTGGTATCCAAGGTAACGCGGCGTCACCGCGAACGTGGTGCAGACCAAGAATACCGCGACCCAGGATGGAGACCTGTTACTTCTCTGTGTCTCTGTGGTGAACCTACAGATATTCGGAATACAGCCCCGAAACGGGTCGCGGCGGCCGAATCTGCCTAACAGCCTGTGGTGCAAGTCTGGATTCGGGAACGAGAAAGATTGCGTGATTCACAGGGATCATTTGTAGAATGCGCGCATGGCGATGGGCACGCGCAAGCAGCGGGAGAAGCAAGAGGGGTTGTGGATCGCGCACAGGGAGTTGGCATCCGCGCCCGGGCATCCGTTTTATCAGCGTTTGAATGAGTTGCTGGAAGCCGAGCACTTCGACGAGTTTGTCGAGAACCGGTGCGCGAAGTTCTATGCGGCCAAGTACGGGCGTCCGTCGCTGACGCCGGGGATTTACTTTCGGTCGCTGCTGATCGGGTATTTCGAGGGCATCGGGGCGGAGCGCGGCATTGCCTGGCGGCTGGCGGACTCGCTGGCGCTGCGGCGCTTTGTGGGCATTGCGCTGGACGAGTACACGCCGGACCACTCGACGATCTCGCGCACGCGGCGGCTGATCGATCTGGACACCCATCGCGAAGTATTCGCCTGGGTGTTGGGCGTGCTGGCCGATCGCGGGCTGCTGAAAGGCCAGCGGATCGCGATTGATGCGACGACGCTGGAGGCGAACGCAGCGATGCGCTCGATTGTGCGGCGGGACACGGGCGCGAGTTACGAGGAGTTTCTGCGCGGGCTGGCGAAGGCGTCAGGGATTGAGACGCCGACGCGCGAAGACTTGGCGCGGTTGGATCGCAAGCGCAAGAAGCGGACGTCGAACAAGGAGTGGAAGAGTCCGGCCGACGAGGATGCGCGGATTGCGAAGATGAAGGACGGGCGCACGCATCTGGCGCACAAGGCCGAGCACGCGGTGGATCTGGACACGGGCGCGGTGGTGGCGGTTACGCTGCAAGGCGCCGATAAGGGTGACACGACCACGCTGGATGAGACGCTGTGCGAGGCCGGGATGGCAGTGGCGGAGCAGGTCGGGCGCGAGGCGGAGCTACGGCCCCACCAAGCGCCGAAGGTGAACGTGGCCGGGATCGAAGAGACGGTGACCGACAAGGGCTACCACAGCGGCGCGGTGGTGAAGCGGATGAAGGCGTACGAAGTGCGCAGCTACATTCCGGAGAAGAAACAGAAGGGGCGGCGGAACTGGGCGGGCAAACAGCCCGAGCAGCAAGCGGTGTATGCGAACCGGCGACGGGTGCGGGGCGAGTATGGCAAGAGTTTATTGCGGCGGCGCGGCGAATTCGTCGAACGCAGCTTTGCACACTGCTACGAGACGGGCGGGATGCGGCGTTGCCATCTGCGCGGACACGAAAACATTCTAAAGCGGCAACTGATCCACGTGGGCGCGTTCAATCTAAGCCTGATCCTGCGCCAACTGCTGGGCGCGGGCACGCCGCGGGAGTGGAAGAACCGCTTCGGCAGACTTGTTTTGACCCTTTACTTACTCTTCACATGTCGGACAAATCAGAAGCGGCTTTGCAGAAGCCGAATCTCCGCGTCCGTTGCCAAGTGCTTCGTGAGATCGCGTACCCGACTACGTCGCCCGACTTGCAGGGAATCCTCTACTTGCACCCCGGGCTGCTAAGCCACGGATCTCATATTTCTCCTTGCATTTAAGCACAAGCAGGTATAATCAGTCCGGACCTCAGCCGCCAGGAATTATTGCCAAAGTATTTGACTGGAGCTTTGCGACTGGGAGAACCAGCTTGCTCAATTGAGCTGCGAGGAAATACACTCTCCACCGAACCGCGTGTCCTGCATTCCAACGCGACTCACTGAACAGAAACCCGCCGACGAAATCTGACGTCTTGCGTTGGCTTACCGGAAAAGGAAATCCATGAAGAAGCTTTTTGTTGGCAATCTCCCTCACAGCACCACCGAAGCGGAACTGCGAACCTTGTTTGAGCCACACGGCAAAGTCGATCAAGTCAGCCTGGTCACCGACCGTGACACCGGACGTTCGCGCGGATTTGCCTTCGTAGAAATGTCCGATGCCGCCGAAGCCGAGAAAGCCATCGCGGCCCTCAACGGCAAAGAACTCGGCGGACGCGCACTGAATATCAACGAAGCCCGTCCCAAGACCGATCGCGGCCCCGGCGGACCCCGCGGCGGTGGCCGTCCCGGCGGCGGTGGCGGACGTTCCAGCGGCGGTGGTGGTGGACGCGACGACTACCAGGGCCACGCCCGCCAGCCTCGCGAACCCCGCTGGTAGCAGCACTGATGGGTGATCTCTGAGAGCAGGGCTTACGCGATAAGCTTGGTGCCTCTGGTTAGCGTCCGTTCTTTGGACGCTAACCTAGGTCGACGAAAACTCGTCCTCCATTGAGACGCCAGCTTTTAAGGCGGCAAGAAAGCGCGGCTAATTCCCGGCCGCTCCATGCTTCCAACGCTTCGGCGGGGCTTGGCGGTGAGTTAAAGCAGCCAGTCTACGATTTCCCTTTGACTGGGGAGCAAACGCGCCCGAATCTCGGTGAATGGCAACCAGCGGCGGGGACCCTTCCCAGGACTTCAACTCCCCCTCGGCTTCTACCGCGAACACAGCGAGTGTCACTGGAACCTCGACTGAGCTGCGATATTCGAACAGCGGTGTGGAGCGTTGGACTTGTAAACCTGTCTCTTCCGAAACCTCCCGCCTCATCGCTTGGTCAGCCGTCTCCCAAGGCATAGCGAGACCACCCGGAAACGACAATCCTCGCCCGTCACTTCGATCAATCACCAGGACCAGTTGGCCTTTTCGAATCACTCCGACGGAAGCGTGCAGCCAGCCGAAGAGCGGAAGCCGGGAATAGGCGGCAAGGGCGCTGCGGGACAACACCCAGAAAAGGCGACGTTTGATTTGGCGGAACGCGGTAGCCAGTCGACTCCCTTCAACAATCTCTGAGTTACCCGTCTCTCACACCCAGCATATCGGAGAACCGTCTGAATTGGCTGCATTAGTGCGTGCAGCCCTGATCTCGAGCGCCCTGGAATAGGTGGGGGATATCAATCCCCCGGCGCGTACGGCGATAGTAGACTAGGTATTTTCCGGCCTGCAGGCTTGCGCCTGCCATGGGCTGGCAGGATGCCGGCGCTACGACCCGCGCGAGACGACGGTGACGTTTCGCTGCTCGGGGATTTTGCTTGGTTCCGCGGAGGTGAGCGGTAGGCGAATCTCGACCATCAGACCGCCCTGGGGGCGATTCGATACCCTGATGGTGCCGCCGTGGAGGCGGACGGCGCGATCGGTGATAGCCAGGCCCAGGCCGACGCCGCCGGTTTGGCGGCCGCGGGCATCGTCGATGCGGTAGAACGGGCGGAAGAGTTTGTCGAGCGCGTCTTCGGGGACGCCGGGGCCGGAATCGGTTACTCGGACTACGGCTTCCGCTTTGCCCACGCCGTCGTTGTTAAGCGCCGAGTTTTGCGGCGTCGGGTTCGACAATCCCACGCCTTGTTCCAGGCGGATCTCCACGCTTGTGCCTTCTTGCGTATAACGGATGGCGTTGCGGACAACATTTTCGATGGCGCTGTGCAGCAGGCTTGGGCTTCCCACGACCACGCAGTCATCCACGATCTTGGCGTCGACTTCGCAATGACGGTTTTGGGCCTCGAAGGCAGCGTCTTTGGCAATTTCATGGATAATCAGTTCGAGGTCGACCGGGACTTTCTCGATGGATTTTTGTCCGGCTTCGAGGCGGGCGATAGTCAGCAGCTTTTGGATCAGCTCATTGAGCCGGCTAGCTTCGCGATCGATGCGATCAAGGGCGCTGCGGGCGTCGGGGCCGCTGCGTTGGCGGGCCAGCTCGAGAGCGACATTTAAGCGCGCGAGGGGAGATCGGAGCTCGTGCGAAATATCGGTGAGCAAGCGGCTCTGGGCAGTCACCAAGTCTTCGAGGCGTTCCGCCATGCGATCGAAGTCGCGCATGAGTTCGGCCATTTCGTCGTGCCGCCTGGATCCCGGCATGCCGGCGCGGGCGGTGAGATCGCCAGAGGCCAGTTTCTGGGTTGCGGCGCGCAGCTGCACGATGGGCGAGGTCAAATATCGTGCCAAGATGTAACACACCAGTCCCGAGGAAATAATCGCGATCAGGATGCCTAAGCCGGGCACCCCATGCGGTCCGAAAAATGGATGTTCTTCCGGAGGCAAATCAATAATCAGCATGTAGCGGCGGCCGTTGTCGGCGGTGAGGGTTTGGCGCAGGGCTTGACCGGGACCGAAATGTCCCCAGAAGGTGTCGGCGGTGCGAACTTGGCCGCGCCTTACACGTTCGATCCAGTCGTGGGGCTTGCGGCCGAGAAGTTCGCGGCCCTGATCATCGAAGATGAAAATCCGGACGTGCTGATTGTCATGGACGGTCCCCAGGTACTTCCACGCGCCGTCATGACCACCCGCTTGATAAGCTTGCAGAGTTTCGTTGAGAAATTTCGGTTCCTGCGCCTGCAGATTGGAAATCTCTCGGGACGGGCGCATGGCGAAAGTCACGATAATTGCCAAGACCAGGAAGAGCGCTTGCGCAACCCAGTAGGAGAGAAAGATCTTGAGAAACAGGCTTCTCATGCTTCCTCAGCCTCGGCCGCTGGAGTTTTGGCATGGTCGCGGGGATGAGCGAAGATGTATCCCACGCCGCGCACCGTCTTGATGTGGTCGCTGCCGATATCGGAATCGCACAGCTTCTTGCGAACTTTGCTGACGTGCATATCGATGCTGCGGTCGAAGGGAGAAAACTTGCGGCTGAGGACGGCATCGACCAGATGTTCGCGGGTGACGACGCGTCCGGCCTCACGCAGCAGAACATGCAGCAGGTTGAATTCGACGGAGGTCAGCTCGATGGGCTTGCCGTTCTGGCGAACGATTCGAGTGGCAGGATCAAGCTCAATATCGCCCACCCGGACTACGTCAGGGATTTGGTCTTCGAGCCGTTCTCCGGCCTTTTCACCGGCCTGGGTACGGCGCAGAATTGCCCGGATGCGGGCCACCAGTTCGCGGGGATTGAAAGGCTTGGGTAAATAATCGTCGGCGCCGATTTCGAGACCTACAATTCTGTCGACGTCTTCCCCACGCGCGGTGAGCAGTAGAACGGGGACGCGGGACGTGTTTCGTATTCTCCGCAGCACGTCGAAGCCGTTCATGCCGGGTAACATGACATCGAGCACGACCAGCAGGTGATCGCCGTTCAGAGCGCGATCCAGGCCGCGATTGCCGTCATGAACTGCTTCGATCTGAAAACCCTCAGGCTCAAGATATTCAGCCACGAGGCTGCACAGCTCCACGTCGTCGTCGATGACCAGAATGCGATCCACTTTACTCATTTTAGTTAGGCTCGCTGACCGAGGTGGTAAAGAATTGTCAATCCAGCGGTTATCGCGCTTTACAAAACTTTACTCCGGTTGACCGACTCTTTACCACTGCAGATCGGGAAAAGTGTTTTTATGATCAGAAAGCAATTTGAGGTTTTCCGGTCAACGGGGAATGCTCACAGGAGAGGTTATGAAATTTCGCAACAAGATTTCGATTGCAGCTTTGGCTATCGTCCTGGTGACGGGAATTGCGATAGCCCAGCCCCACGGCGGGCCGCATGGTGGGGGAGATTTCTTTGGCGGGGGGATGCTGGGTTTCTTCAGCGATTACCTGGATCTGACGGATGCGCAACAGGCGCAGATCAAGCAAATCGTAGCCAAAGAGAAGCCGGCGCTGGAGCCGTTGTTCCAGCAGGAAATGCAGACTCATGAACAAATGATGGCACTGATCCAGGGTGGCACCTTTGATGAGACGAAGGCGCAGGCGATTGCAACTCAGGGAGCGCAGGTTCATGCGCAACTTGAGGTGCAGCACGCACGCGTCGCTAACGAGGCGTACCAGGTTTTGACCGCGGATCAGAAAACCAAGCTGGCTCAGTTCATTTCCAAGCGGGAGCAGCGGTTCGAGCAGCGAATGCAGGATC
Source organism: uncultured Acidobacteriota bacterium (assembly GCA_963696635.1). Taxonomy (GTDB): domain Bacteria; phylum Acidobacteriota; class Terriglobia; order Terriglobales; family Acidobacteriaceae; genus JABDBE01. The sequence continues at coordinate 1,073,655 of CAVOKX010000006.1, read as the reverse complement.
AGGGAGCTCACTCGGAAACAACGCCTAACCAGTAACGCACACTGCAGGCGAAGGAGGAGGGACTGAGGGGGTACCCTCCTCCTGAGTGAGCGTTTCGTTTCACGATTCAGAAAGGCAGGTAATTTCTTGGCTACTACAGCGATTCCAACGGATCTGATAGATATTATTGCCAGTGAAATGTCGGTGGGTGTGGATCGGGCGGTCGAATGTTGGATGTCGGAGATCGAGCAAGCGCTTACGGATATACATTTGACATCGCTTGGCCGGCTCAATGCGGTGTGCGAGATTGTGAACGAATACAAACAGCTGACCGGGAAAGTACGACTGCGCGACAGGAGTTTGTGCTGAAACCGATTTTTGCGAAAATGCAATTGGCCTGCCAGTTCCGTAGGAGGTGTGAACATGGACGTTGACCTTGTTTATTCCTACCTGATCGACTTCACCTGGCTTTTTCTCGGCAGTTGGGTGGTATTGCTGTTGACGGCTGGCATGATGGCATTCGCCGATTGGCAGTTGCCGCAAATCCCGCGGCGGATGGGGATGACGCGGCAAAACTGAAGCTGGTGCTGTAGAATCGCATCTAACCAGCGATGTTGCCGAAAAGTCTGCGTCCCCTGATTCCCTATTTTAAGAAGTACCGCCGCAGCTATGTGGTGGGGACGCTGTGCGTTTTCCTGACCAACGGCATCTGGATTCTTTTTCCGCTGGTCATCCGGCGGGCTGTGGACGACCTTCACCTCGGCATCACTCGGCACAAGCTGGTTACGTATGCGTTGCTTTTGTTGGCAGTCGCGGTAACCAAGGGAATCTTTCAGTTTCTGACCCGCTGGATCGTCATCGGTGTCTCTCGCGAAATCGAATTCGATTTGCGCAATGACTTGTTCCGTCACCTTGAAACTCTCTCCTACTCTTACTATCAGCGGACGCGGACGGGCGACATTATGGCTCGCGCTACCAACGACCTTAATGCGGTGCGCATGCTGCTGGGGCCGGCCATTATGTATTCGGCGAACACGATCGTGTTCACTGCCGGGGCGCTGGCCTTCATGCTCTCGATTAGCCCCAAGTTGACTCTGTACGCTTTCCTGCCGCTGCCGATTGTCAGCATCACCATCCAGCACTTTGGTCGCAAGATCCACGAACGCTTCGAACGAATCCAGGCGATGTTTTCCGAGATCTCGGCGCGCGCCCAGGAGAATTTCTCGGGCGCTCGAGTCATACGCGCCTATGTGCAGGAGGAGGCTGAAATTGCGGCGTTCGAAACGGCGAATCAGGAATATATCAGGCGCAGTCTGAAGCTGGTGCGTTTGATGGGCATGCTCTGGCCCACCCTTGAAACCATGCTCGGGCTTGCCATTGTGCTGGTGCTGTGGCTGGGCGGCCGGGAGGTGATTTCTGGCCGCATCACGGTGGGCGGTTTTGTGGCGTTCAACACTTACATGGTGCAGCTTACCTGGCCCATCATTGCGCTGGGGTGGGTCATTAATATTTTCCAGCGCGGGACGGCGTCGATGGGGCGCATCAACGAGATTTTGGTGGAGAAGCCGGAGATTGAAGACAGCGAGGAGATCCAAGTCAAAAGCAGAACGGGCGAGGCGCCCGTTCCCACACAGGCCGTTCCCGCACAGATACTTGGGGAGATCGAGTTTCGGCATTTGAACTTTTCTTATAACTCCACTCCGGTTTTGCGGGATGTTACCCTGCGCATCCCGGCTGGCAGCAGCCTCGCGATAGTGGGGCCTACGGGTTCCGGGAAAACCACGCTGGTTAGCTTGATCCCCCGAATTTACGATGCTGAGCCGGGAAGCGTGCTGATCGACGGCATTCCCATTCGCGAATATCCGATAGCGAGCCTGCGCCACTGCGTCGGCTTTGTGCCGCAGGAGACTTTTTTGTTCAGCGAAACTGTGCGCGAGAACATCGCCTTTGGGAAAGAGGATGCCTCGGACGAAGATGTCCGCTCGGCGGCGCAGGCAGCCAGCATTGCCGACGAGATCGAGGGTTTTCCCGAGCAGTATCGGACGCTGGTGGGGGAGCGCGGCATTACCCTATCGGGCGGTCAGAAACAGCGCACGGCGATTGCACGCGCCATCATTCGCAATCCCCGAATTCTAATTCTCGACGATGCGCTCTCGAGCGTCGACACCCATACCGAAGACAAGATCCTCAATCATCTGCGCGAGATTATGCAGGGCCGTACTACGATTTTCATTTCTCATCGGGTTTCCACCGTGCGCAACGCGGACTGCATTGCCGTGCTCCACGCCGGACGAATCGTGGAGTTGGGTACTCATGACGAACTGGTGGCCAGGAACGGTTACTATACCGATCTGTATAACAAGCAATTGCTCGAAGAAGAACTGGCGGAAGTGTAGAACTTTTGTAGCGCCGGCATCTTGCCGGCACGGCGAGGGCATTTTGCCTCAGCAGTGGGGGCGAGGACGCCCCCACGACAACGCCGGGACGGCGGCGCTACCTTCAGCTATTACGCCCCGACGATGAAGCGCGTGATTATTCCCGAATTGCTTGACACCGACTCCGGCACGCCGGCCGAGGTCGCCACTGCGCTCTCTGATTTGCGTCACATTAACCAGTGGTTCGGCGGCATTGCGGCTACGCAGTCGATGATCGCGCAGGTAGCGCGGAAAGCTGGTGCCAACTCGCTGTCGTTGCTAGAAGTTGCGGCTGGCGCCGGATACGTGCCTCAATCTGCCAGCAGCCGCATGCGGAAGTTTGGAGTTCGGCTTCAGGTTACGCTGCTCGATCGTGCTCATTCTCATCTGAAAAATGGTTCTGGTAATGGAATCTCGGCAGTGGCTGGGGATGCGCTGGCGCTTCCCTTCGCGGACGGAAGTTTTGATTTGGTCAGTTGCTGCCTGTTTTCTCATCACCTGGAGCCGCAAGAAGTAGTGCAATTTGTGAATGATGGTTTGCGGGTGTGCCGCGCTGCTGTGATCATTAACGACGTGGTGCGCCATCCCGTTCATCTTGCCCTGGTTTATCTGAGCCTGCCGCTCTATCGCAGTCACTTTACGCACCATGATGCGCCGGCTTCGGTACGCCGGGCATATACGGTTGGGGAAATGCATCGGATGTTGCTGCAGACCACGGCCGCTAGCGTGCAGATTGAGCGTTATCCCTTGTTCCGTATGGGCGCAATCGCGTGGAAAAGATAAAACGATGTACGACCTGATCGTGATCGGGGGCGGGCCGGCGGGAACGTCCGCGGCGATTACCTGCGCCCGGAGCGGGGCTCGCGTGCTGTTGCTCGAACGGGGGCGGTTTCCCCGTCACAAGGTTTGCGGCGAGTTCGTTTCCGCCGAATCTATTGAATTGCTGGTCAGCCTGCTGGCCCCGAAACATGCGCGTTTATTTTCTGCTTCAGTTCGCATTCCTCGCAGTCGCGTATTTCTTGACGGCCGCAGGCTACAGGCGTCAATCGATCCGGCCGCAGTCAGCATCTCCCGTTTGGAGCTCGACGCTGCCCTGTGGGATTCGGCGGAACACTACAGAGTCGATGGGCGGCAGCAAACTGCCGTGCAAGGTATTTCAGGGATGGGTCCATTTCTGGTCGAAAGTTCAGTGGGAGAATTTGAAAGCCGCGCGCTGATCAATGCGTCAGGACGCTGGTCGAACCTGAATTCCGGGACTGCCGGCGCTTCGGGCATGAAGTGGCTTGGCCTCAAAGGACATTTCGCTGAGCTTGCGGCGCCAGCTTCCGTGGATCTCTATTTTTTCGACGGCGGCTACTGCGGGATACAGCCGGTGGATCTCGGCAATGGAGTGGAACGAACCGGAAGGGTTAACGCCTGTGCTATGGTGCGGGCTGATGTGGCTAGCACACTGGCGGACGTTTTCGTTTGCCATCCTGCGTTGCAAGAACGTAGTCGTGGATGGAAGCCGCTTAGCGATCCGGTGAGCACGTCGCCACTGGTCTTTCGCGAACCGCGACCGGACCGAGACGCAGTTCTGATGGCTGGCGATGCTGCCGGTTTTGTGGATCCCTTTGTCGGCGACGGCATTTCTCTTGCCCTGCGCAGCGGACGTCTGGCCGGTGAGTGTCTGATTCCATTCTTCGCGGGAACTGTTTCCTTGCCGGAAGCAGCGCGCAATTATCGTGGGAAGTACGAGCGGCGGCTGACGCCCGTGTTTCGGACATCTTCGAAAATCCGGCGAATGCTCAGTTTGCCGCAGCGGGTTCGGATTCCGATTCTCCGCTTGCTGGAGAAGACTCCGACGATCACGCGATATTTAGTGAGTAAGACCAGGTAAGGCTGACGACGACCTCAGCGAACAAGCTTACTTATGTAACTGGCGAAGATTACGTGGGCTGCTATCATCACCCGCAGTCGGAGGAGGCAGCCATGACCGGTACGAAGAAGCTTGTTATTTTGATTGCTTGTGCGTTTGTCCTGATATTCGCCTCCCCATCCGCCAGTGCGCAGCCAGCGCCCCAAACCGCACGGCAGGCGCTGCTGGAGATGTTTTTCAGCAAGACGCCGGGCACATTCGAGAAGCATCTGCCGCAAGCAACGCGGGCCGCGCTGCATCAAGCGGGTACTTCGAGCGCGTCGATGCTAGGCGGGTTCTCTGCCCTAACCAACCAGCTAACTGCCCACGGGCAGCAATTGCAGACCTTTGAAGCCGGACCAACCCTGGTGCTGATCGAGGATCCACAGACACACAGCAAGTTCGAAATCAGGGTGGAAGGCGACGATCTGCGTGGCGATGAAGACGAAATTGAGCTTTCATTCCACGGCTCGAAGGACGGAGAGACCCAAATTGCAGGCGCTAAATTTGGGCTCGCCTTCACCATGAGGCAGGAAACCGGAAGCTGGCGGCTGAACGAAGTTTCGGTGACGGTTGGAGTATCGCTGACTGATCCGGAATTTTTGAAAGCGCTGACCACAAGATTAAGACCAGGGATCAGTGAAGCCCCGGCCGGCGGTCCAACACTGATCGCACCGCACGCAATGACCGCGGCTAATGAATCCGCCGCTGTAGGCGGGGTTCGCACGCTCAATGCAGCCGAGGTAACCTACGCGGCGACTTTTCCCGGACGCGGCTTTACCTGCGCACTTTCCGATCTGGGTGGCATGGGAGGCGGCAGCGGGCCAACGGAGCATCAGGCGATGTTAATCGATCCGCGCCTGGCATCCGGCAAAAAGAGCGGCTATGTTTTCGCGCTCAGCGGATGCGACGGAACTCCAGCGTCGAGATACTACGTCACCGCCGCGCCTGCGGATCCTGGTTCGGGAATCCGTGCGTTTTGCAGCGATGAATCCGCGGTTATTCGGTTCTCCCCGGACGGCAAGGCTAACTCGTGCCTGAGCGTGGGCAAGCCGCTACAGTAACAAACTTCAGACTACTCGAAATGACAATGGGAAATCGAAATTCCCGCTCTTATTCGAATAGGTTCCATCAGAATTTTGAATTTGATCCGGCATAAGTTTTCCATAAAGATGCTTCTGTGCGCTGAATTCGGGCATGGAGGCTCCAATGACGAAGCGGATGACTGTTTTTCTGGCTGCGGTGGTGTTGACGTCAAACTTAGCTCTGTCTCAGGAGACTGGCAAACCCAACTCCACTAAGCAAGACCATCCTCAGACTTGGACCGCGTCCACCAAGGCGCTCACTGTCTCGGGCAAAGTCAGCGACGATGGCAAGCTATTTGCCACCGACATCGACAGCGAATGGGGCATCAACAACCCTGACGCGGTGAAAGGCCACGAAGGGCGCATGGTTACAATCAAGTGCTACGTTGATCCGGAGAAAAACAAGATTCATGTGCTCTCCGTCAAGACGCCGCAATACGCGGCGATGCACAGTGACTCTGCTTTCCGTCGCTAGATAAGGCGAGCAGCCGCGCGACGTTACATCGTCTGTGATTACGTTGCTCGTTCGCGTGATAGCTCGATCACGGAAAAGCTTGCAGATGCTGCGGCTTTAGCCAGACGTTGATCTCCGCAAACGAAGTCTCTCTTTGAGGGACGCTGTTGACACCAGGTCAGCGCTGCGGCGAGTTGCAAGCTATCTGCCGCGCGCAAATCATGAATGTTTAGCAAACGGGTTGCCAGATCGCGCAATTGATCGGCGGGAAGAATCTCCCTCCATCCATGGCTTAGCACATTGAGACGGGAGAGCGCTCCTTGTTTCTCAACATCTTTCAGTTTGCCCAGACGATGTAAGCGAGCAATCGCACTGTGAACTTCGACCAGACTTCCCCACCACACCACCGGCATTAATACTCGCAAATGAGATTGCGCCTGACGGCTCGTAATCTCGTGAACACATAGGGGAACCAGCGCGCTGGCATCCCAAAAGGCGGCAGTCTGGCTCATAACCCGTCATCTCTCTCATTGAGAAGCGCTTGAATCGCCTCACTACGCGCGACCCTGCCTGTCGGGATTTTCAACAGCTTCTCCATCTTAAGAGGGGACTTCGGCATTCGCATTTTGCCGGCAGCCACCAAGAGGAGTTCTTCTTCGCTCGCATCATCCGACGTGAAAGGAACCAGCTTTGCTACGGGAAGGTTCCGGTCTCGAATGATGATTTCTTCGCCGCTCTTGGCGAATGTCAGGTACTTGCTAAGGCGATTCTTCAGTTCCGCGACGTTGACACTGCGCATGGGTAAAAACCTCTTATGGCTATTATAGCCATCATGTAAACTCAAGGAAACATAGTTCTTCAATCGTTCGGGCCGTATTTTGCCAACTCGCTGAAGATTTGTAAGGATAACTGGATGAACGGAGCGGAAGGTCTGATACGCACGCTACTGGCTGGCGGCGTTGACGTCTGTTTCACGAATCCCGGCACATCAGAAATTCATATTGTTGCCGCGCTTGATCGGATCCCGGAGATGCGTTGTGTCCTCGGTCTTTTCGAAGGAGTAGCGACAGGAGCTGCAGACGGCTATGCCCGCATGGCCGAGAAACCGGCATGCACTCTGCTGCATCTCGGTCCCGGACTGGGCAACGGCTTGGCGAATCTGCACAATGCAAGTCGAGCACGGGTGCCGATCATCAACCTGGTTGGCCAACATGCAACTTATCATCTGCATTACGACACGCCGCTGGCTTCGGACATCGAAGGCATAGCGCGGCCCTACTCCAAGTGGCTGCGCACTTCTCGCTCTCCTTCCGAAATAGGACGGGACGCCGCAGAAGCCATACTTGCTGTTCGTACAGCGCCCGGTCAGATTGCAACGCTGGTCATCCCCGCCGATGTCTCCTGGAGCGAAGGCGGCTCGATCGCCGTGATCCCCGCGCTACCTGATCCTCCTCTGCCTGACGCCCAGACCGTCGAGCGGGCAGCCGCCATGCTCCGGTCGGGCTTGCGAACGGCGCTCCTCGTTGCGGGAAACGCGCTGTACGGCAAAGGTCTGGTTGCCGCCGCGCGCCTCGCAGCAGCCACGGGGGCCAAACTATTGGCCCCTTACCCCATCGCTCGCCTGGAAAGGGGCGCCGGAATTCCGCGAGTGGACCGAGTTCAATATGTGCTCGAACTAGGGATTGAACAGTTCAAACACTTTCGTCAGCTGATTCTGGTGGGCGCGCAGGTTCCCGTCGCGTACTTCGCCTATCCCGGAAAAGACAGTGCATTCACTTCGACCGAGTGTGTAGTCCACACGTTGGCGCGCCCTGGAGAAGATTACGTTGGCGCACTCGAAGCGCTGGCGGCAGCCTTGCCGGTACGCGAGACGGAGCCACAAACGGAAAAAGCGGAGCGGCCGCCGATGCCATGCGGGGAGATCACGCTGCCGGGGCTGGCTGCGGCGGTCGGCGCGCTCTTGCCCGAGAACACCATTGTAGTTGACGAGTCCGTGACATCAGGCCGTGGATTGATGGCTGCAACCAAAGGGGCGCCGCCGCACGAGTGGCTTAGCAACACCGGCGGCTCGATCGGAATTGCTCTGCCGCTGGCAGTAGGCGCGGCGGTCGCCAGTCCTGATCGTCGGGTGTTGTGCCTGACGGCGGATGGAAGCGGCATGTATACAGCACAGGCCCTGTGGACGATGGCGCGGGAGAGCCTCAACGTCACCACCGTAGTATTCGCCAACCACGACTACGGCGTGCTGAAGCGCGAGTATTCCTACCTCGGCGTGGGCAATCCTGGACCTCGGGCTGCAAGCATGTTTGAGATCGGGCGTCCCGATCTCGATTGGACGCTCTTGGCGAAGGGAATGGGAGTGCCCGGCACCCGGGTTGGTTCGTTGGATGCGTTCGTGAAGGCGCTGCGGGAAGGATTGGAGAGCGCAGGACCGACGCTGATTGAGGTGCCTTTGTAGGGCCACAGGCCTATCGTCCGGGCATCCCTTGATGGCGACATATAACGCCGCCTGCTTGGAGTGCAAGAAGAAAATCTAAACAGAGCAGATAAAGCTTCAGGGGCGGTAGTAGCCCCAAAAACAAAACGTCCCAGACTCGGTTTGAGTCACGGGACGAATCGTTCGAACAGGTTCCTCCCCCGAGAAACTGTTCATCACTACCTTAGCCTGACAATTCGGAGATGGGAATAGCACTGATGGGCTATGAAAAATTCAGATTGCCCGGGCCGAAGTTGATGCTCAATCCAAAGGGTGGCGCGCTGATTTGGGAGGTATTGTTTTGGTCCTTCCCGATCCATACGTATCCATCAAGCACTCGCGCGCTGAAATAATCCGGTACAATCCATTTATGCCGAGACTCCTGGGATTAGGAAATATCGTTGCGGAATTGAGGGCAGAACGAGCGCACCTGGTGAATAACCTCCGCCACGTGGACGCAGCTCTCGCCGTGCTGGGTAAGTTGGAGGGGGGGAAATTCGCCACCGCGTCGCGGCGCAGCATATCCGCGGCGGCTCGCCGAAGGATCGCTACGGCCCAGAAGGCACGCTGGGCAAAGGTGAGGAGCCATTCGCAATCTGCCTCTGGTAATAAGTCGGGCGGAACCCGGCCCAAGCGTACTCTTTCGGCAGCAGCCCGCCGAAAGATAGCCGCGGCGCAGCGCGCCCGATGGGCGAAGGTGAAGGCGGCGCAAGAGAAGTCGAAATAAGCGCCTTATTACAAGTCTAGCCCTGCATTCAGACATAGGAATGCCCGCAATCCTTGCGAATTGCGGGCATCCTTATTACCCCTTAGACAGCCTGAACGTTCTCAGCTTGCCAGCCCTTTGGGCCTTTGGTGACGTCGAACTGCACGGCTTGGCCTTCTTGCAGGCTGCGAAAGCCGCCCGCCTGAATTGCGGAGAAGTGCACGAAGACGTCTTCGCCATTTTGGCGGCTGATAAAGCCATAGCCTTTGGCGTCGTTAAACCACTTTACTGTTCCTGTTTCTGACATTGATGTTCCTTTTTCTGTTTTTAGATTGTGCTGAGAAGATTCGCTGCTAGTGAGAGGGGGTGACGCTGGTTGGCGGTACCGACTTTCAATTGCTTGTGAGTCAAACTTAGCTGGAACTTATTATACATGGTAAAACCCGAAGTGCTGCAAAATATTGCAATGCTTTTGAATCTGAAGATCATTAAGGCCCAACTACGCCGCCACGGCGTGACCACCTTCGAGGGCGTGGCACGCTTTGTAGATCCTCACGCGGGTCGAAGTCAAAGGCGAGGGCGAATCGCCATGTCGTTCGCGGGCGGCGGATTCTAATCGCTTGCGGCACGTCCCGCGCACGATGCCGATATTTCTGTGGACGGTAGGCGAATCTTTGATTCCGACCAATTGCACGAACTTGAAGAAGTGCCCAGAGAGCTGGTTACTGTCGTCGCGGGCATCATCGGACTTGAATACGGCTCGATGTTCGCCGCTCTTGGGGTGAAGGTCACCTTACTCGACAGAGCGGAGTGGAAGGCTGGCGTCGTTCTAAGTAACGAGTTTCTGGCGCTAACGACGCAGAACCAGGCTAGGCGGAGGCTTGCCATGCTACATTTACCGCAATGCGTTCTGAGATAGAAGAAGCCGTGCAGCTCTTGCAGCGGGGCGACGATGCTGCGTTGGAGCAGGCCCTGGCTCTACTGCAAAATACCGTGTTCTCCTTTAGCATGCGCGTCTGCGGCCAGCGCGAGGACGCGGAAGACACCATGCAGGAAGTGCTGCTCAAGTCGGTCCCATACCTGCCCAAATTCGACAGCCCCAAAGCGCTGGTGGTGTGGCTCTATAAGGTTGCTAAGAATCGCTGCCTGATGAGCCGACGCCGGAGCAAGTTTGCTCCCAATCCAGACCTCTCCCTGGAAGAACTCATGCCTGATCGGAAAGAACTTGAGCGGCTAGGGGCCGACGGCAGTATCAACCCCGAAGCGTTTGCCATCCGGAGTGAGGAAGCGAGTGGTTTGCGAGACGCCATTCAGCGGCTCCCGCCACAATACCGTATTGTTTTGGTGCTGCGCGACATGGAGGGGCTGACCGACGAAGAGGTCGGGGAAATCACCGGACTTCGTTCTGGAACAGTGCGGGTTCGTCTCCACCGTGCGAGGTTGTTTGTCCGGAAGGAGTTAATGAAAGGATGGAAACCACGCTCCGGGAGAGCAGCTGTCGCTTCGCAAGCTTCTTCCCAAGAACAGCTGAGCGCCGAACAGCCCAGACCTGCCCGCTGCAAGGAAATGTTCGCTGAGCTCTCGAACTATCTCGACGAACGGTTGGATAATTCTCTTTGTGAGGAACTGGAGCGGCATCTGAACGGCTGCGAACCCTGCAAGGCGTTTCTTTCTAGTCTCAAGGCCACTATCGAACAGTGCCGACGATCACCCGCAGAGCCCCCTGACCGTGAGAAGGCGATCGAACTACGCAAGAAGGTGCTTGCTGATTACGAACGTATGATCGTGAAAAACATCCGGCCGTAATCGACGGCCACGAGTCGGCTTAACCAGGACCGACTCCGCTCCGCAACAGACTCACGATCTCTTTTTCAAAGACTGAAATGTCGATTACTCCAATATGCTTGGCGCTGATCCGGCCATCCCGCCCGATCAGGAATGCGATCGGCAATCCGAGAACTCCTCCATAGAGTTCACCCATCTTTGCATTGCCCATAACGACCGGGTAGTTCATCTTGAAGCGCTGGTGGAAATCGCGCACGGGTTCCGGTCCATCATCCATGGAAACGCCAATGATCTGCAGGCCTTGGTCGCCGTACTTGTTTTGCAGTTCGACGAAATGAGGGATCTCATGCCGGCATGGATCGCACCAGGTTGCCCAGAAGTCCAAAAGAACCACCTTGCCTCGATAGGACGAAAGATTGAGTTTTTGTCCCGTTAAGTCGGGAAGGGAGAAGTCGGGGGCTAGGGGATGTTCAATGGCTGCGCTATTCATGCCGCCCGGCACAGCATGATGCCGAGTCACGAAGAAAAACCCCGCTGCGACCGCGATCAACGCCAGGGCGCTGGGAATCAGTTTCTTCAATACGCCGACCTCAATCAGAAAGCGGGTCTAGTCTCCCTTGGCAACCGGATAGCCCTTGTCAACCCAGTCTGTGCCGAAGTTGTTCGCAATATAAAGAACTTTGACATTGCTGAAGCCCATCGCAAGCAATGCGTCGTCTGCGGGCTTAACGTTGGGGCAGTGGCTCCACGGGCAGCACCCGCAATAAAGAACGATGAACTTGTTTCGCGGCAGAGATTCCACGCGTTTGCGCAACGACTGCAACCCACTCTCACTGGAAGCCGGACCAATGTATTCCGAACCAGGGATGTGTGCCTGCTGATAAAGCACATGGGATCCGACCTGAATCATGAGCGGCTTTTCACCCTTGGAAGACTGAAGGATCTTGATGAGTTCTTCCGGGTTGATGAGCTGCGAAGTTGGTAAAGATGTGGCCTGATAAACGGGAAACATCGCCCCGCTCAGGGGAGTCTGCGCATTCGCGCGAACGGCGCAAATGGATGCGGCAGCCCCAACCAAAACAATGGTGATTGCGCGTTTCATCGATGAACGATTCATTTTGACTCCCTGGGCATTATCAGCGTTGATTGCCTGACCCACAAGCGTTATAAGTTCGGATTTTAGGAAGCGAATCAGATGGCGATGATTCCATAGCGGATGAGAACGATAGAAGTGATTGCCACAATCGCCCAAAGTAAGATTCCCTGCAGCAGAGGACGCACACCGACCTGTTTCAAAGTTGACTTTGAGATCCCTGTGCCAATCAGAAAAAGAGTGACTGTCAAGCCAGTCTTTCCCAAGGCGCTGAGTTTTGGATAAACCGCGCCGAACACCGGCAAATACGTGCTGGCAACCGCAGCCAGGCAAAAAAATAAGATAAACCAGGGCCACTTGATCCGGCTCTTGCTCTTTTTCAAAATTGCCACTGCGAAGGCTACAGGAACGATCCACAGTGCTCTAGCGAGCTTGATCGTAGTCCCGATCATTAATGCCTGCGGACCGTATTTCGCGGTCGCGCCCACCACCGAACTGGTGTCGTGGATGGCGAGCGCGGACCACAATCCGAATTGAGATTGGGTGAGGTGAAGAGCGTACCCGACGACCGGAAAGAGAAACAGAGCAACCGAGTTCAACATGAAGACGGTCCCGAGCGAAACGGCCATTTCCTCTTCTCCAGCGTTTACCACTGGGCCCACGGCAGCAATCGCACTGCCGCCGCAAATGGCGGTGCCCGCGCTGATCAGCAGCGACGGTATGTGTTGAACCTTGAACAGGCGTCCGATTCCGAGGCCGAGGAGCATGGCAAAACTTATGCTCATCGCGGTGTACGCAAAACCGCTCCGGCCCGCACGTACGACCTCATGCAGATTCATTCCAAAGCCCAGCCCAACGATGGATGCTTGCAAGAGGAACGCGGACAGCTTCTTGGCGTCGATGTGGTAGGGGTGCGCGAACGACAGACCGTAGATCAGCCCGGCTAACAATGCCAAAGGAGTTGAAATGAGCCCGCTGGCAGCGATTACAAGGCCGACGAAAAAAATGTTCTTGGTGTTTGTCACCTTCCAATGTCGTGTATGAGTAAGCGCCTGTCCAAGCAGTAATTCTTATCGCTCATGCGCGCGGCTTATCGTTTAACGATGCTATGAAGATCTTGCCGTGGGCGAGTCGTCGCTGTATGGGAGGGATTCGACTTTGACTTATTTACAACAGGTTGGGTTTTAGAGGGTGTTGGGGTTATCACATCATGGCGAGATCGCAAGAAATTGAGGAATGCCAGCGAAATCCCCTGCGGTTCTTGGCCAACAGAATACGCCACGCGGAGTGGGCGTTTGATCCGCACTCCCTGGATCGGCACCACTCGAACCGAGCCAAGCTCTAGCGCTTTGCTAATGGACCAGAGCGAGGCAAATCCGACTCCGAGCCCAGCTTCAACCGCTGTAATAATGCCTTCGGTGGAGTCGATTTCCATCGCCAGGGTGAGGTGCTTAGCCTGAACACCACCCTTCTGTAGAGCCATTTCGACGACGCGACGAGTCCCCGAGCCGCGTTCCCGCATGATCAGCCGTTCGTGCCTCAATTCCTCGGACTCAATGAAGCCGCGTTCGCTCCATTCGTGGGCTGGCGGGACCATCAAAACAATCTCATCTTCAAGGAAAGTCTCGGTGTGCACGTCGCGACGCAGTGCCGGGCCTTCGATGAATCCAACCGATACGTCGCGCGCCACCAATGCTTCCAGCACACGCTCCGTATTGCAGGTGACGACATGAGGCCGGACCTGCGGATGTTGCTGCTGAAACGCTCCCAAGAGATGAGGCAGGATGTACTGCGCAATCGTCAGCGACGCACCGATGCGCAAGTCGCCCCTGTGCTCACCGGCAAGCTGTGATAAGCCTGCCCGGGCTGCAGTTTCCAACTCCTCAATTTTGCGTGCATATTTCAGGAGCATGGTGCCGGCAGGGGTAAGCGAGATTCGAGCCCCGCTGCGATCGAATAGTTGCACTCCAAGGTATTGTTCCAAGGCTTTGATCTGCAAGGTGACGGCGGGCTGAGTCAGGCAAAGTTCCTCCGCCGCTTTGCGGAAGTTCAAGTGCTTGGCCACAGCTCGAAAGACTTTGAGTCGAAAATTCTCCACGCGGCTCCTTCGGCATTATCAACGTGCGATTGCTGATCCCGCAAGGAAGAAGCCAGCTTGAGCCGTTCCCAGCCGAACCCAGGCGCCTGTTGAAAGTTCGCCTCGCATGGTGCTGTGACTGCATTTTCTCTGTAACAAAATCCGTCGGACTGCATTTATTCGTGTGTTTGGTCGATAGAAGCAGCAGGAGGCAATCATGATCACAGCCAAAGTCGAACTGACTCAACCACTTAAACAGCAGCGTCAATTTGTCGCCCAGACCGGAAGCGGCCACCACCTGATTTTGGACGATGCCGCCGGAGGTACCGGCCCAAAGCCGATTGAACTGGTTGCTGCCGGACTAGCCGGGTGCACGGCGTTCGACGTTGTCACCATCCTCCGCCAGAAGTACCACCAAAAAGTCACCGGTTACGAAGTGCGGGTCGAAGCCGATCAAGCCGAGCGGCCGCCGCAAGTGTTCACCGTGGTGCGAATTCACCATGTGGTAACCGGCTTTGAACTTGATGTGGCGGCGCTGGAGGAGGCTATCCGTCTCTCCGAGGAAAAGTATTGCTCGGTGGGAGCCATGGTGCAGAAGACCGCGAGCTTTCATACAACTTACGAAATCGTTGAAGACAAGACCGAGTGGATGAAGCCGGCTCAAGCTGCGGGAGTGCAAGGTTGAAAGGCTGGCTCAAAGAAGTTTTGTTCGAAGTGGTTCTGAGCATCGCTGCGCTGTGGCTAACTTGTATGTCGGCCTCGGCTCAGCAGGAGGCCAAGCCTTCGTCTCTTACTCTGCAGCAGGCAGTGACAATCGCGCTGGAGAAAAATCCTCTGCGCAAGGCAGCTATCGCAGACACAAAAGCTGCCTCTGCTCAAGTTCGTGAAGCGCGCTCGTTCCTCATGCCTCACTTAAGTTTTTCTGAAACCGCCACTCGAGGGGATGACCCGGTTTATGTGTTCGGCAGCGAGCTACGGCAGCAGCGTTTCACCGCGGCAGACTTCGCACTGAACAAACTGAACTCACCTCTGCCATTCGGTAACTTCGCCACGCGGTTTGGGGGAAGCTGGAACCTTTTCGACTCATTCGCCAGCTGGCACGGAATCAATCAGGCAAAACAGATGAACGAGGCCGTCGGACACCAATTGGACCGCACGGATCAGGAGATCGTCTTCCGTGTGGTCAGCTCCTACTACGACGTTCTCTTGGCGGCCAAGGAACTGGAAGTCGCCGAGCAGTCGGCCAAAACTGCCAACGCGATCATGGAGCGCAGCCAGGCGAGATTCGACAGCGGGCTGACCGTAGAGTCCGATCTGCTGACAGCGAAGGTCCGCATGGCGGCGCGACAGCAGGAAGTAATCCGCGCCATAAACGCTCTGGAAGTGGCGCGGGCACAGTTGAACACGGCGATGGGTATGCCACTTGATTCTCCGTTCCAGACTACCGAGACGTTAGTTGAGCGCACGCTTCCCGCCCCTGTGCTCGGGGAAGTCGAGAAGCAGGCAATCGCAAATCGCCCCGACTTGAAGCGCATTTCCTCCCAGGAAGCAGCCCAGCGGCAGAGCGTGTCGATGGCCAAGTCGTCATTCGGTCCGAGGGTGAACGCCTTTGCAGGCTGGGAAATGGATAACCCTACGTTCGTCGCCGGTGGCGGCGGCAACAACTGGCTGGGCGGGGTCGAAGTGCAATTCGACATCTTTCAAGGCGGTGCAAAACGGGCGGAACTCTCCCGGCAGCGAGCTCTCGAAGAAAAGGTTGTGGCGATGAAGCAGGCAGCTAGCGATGCCGTTCGCCTCGAAGTGAGGCGGGCTTATTACGAGACGGATGCCAATCGGCAGCAGATCGAAGTGGCCCGAGCCGCAATCGCCCAGGCACAGGAGAGTCTGCGCATCAACCAGGACCGCTACGACAGCGGCCTGACCACGATTACCGATTTGTTGGGCGCTGAAGATGCGGCGCGCCGCAGCCAGACCGACTACTGGGAGGCCGTTTATCACTTCCAGACCAGCTACGCCAACCTGGAGTTGGCAAGCGGAAGCTTGAATCCGCAATCTCCGGTGGTGATGCCATGAATCGTATGAATACCAAACGCAGACTTTCGTTTTTGGTGCTGCTCGCGGTTGTTATCCTCGCCGGCTGCTCTAACGAGAAAACCCGCACGGCTGCTTCGCCGGAAACCGTGCGAAACACTCCCGTGCTTGCCGTGCAGCAGGCCAACGTGCCCGATTTGCTGGAAGCGGTAGGCACCGTACGTGCCGCCCAGACCAGCGACGCCTCCAGCCAAATGATGGGGAACATCGTCGAGATCCGCGCTCACGAAGGGGACCACGTCCAGCGCGGTCAAGTGCTCGCCGTAATCGACGACTCCCAGCCGCGAGCCGCCGTAGACCGTGCGACCGCAGCCGACCTTGCCGCCCAACAGCAACTGGTCGGAGCAGATTCCGACCTGGCCCTGGCGGAATCAACGTTGAAGCGTTACCAAACTCTCTTCGAAAAGAAATCCGTCAGTCCGCAGGAGTTCGACGAGGTGGAAGCCCGTCAACAAGCGGCTCTTGCGCGTCGCGATATGGCAAAGGCTGGGCAAGCCCAGGCGCAGGCAGCATTGAGCCAGGCACGCACGTCCCTGGATTACACGCGGATTCGGGCGCCTTTCGACGGCGTGGTGACGGAGAAGAAAGCCGATTCCGGCACGCTGACTTCACCCGGCATGCCGATCTTCACCGTCGAGGACGTGCGCCACTATCGACTAGAGGCCACCGTCAACGAGAACGATCTCCAGTATGTACGAACAGGAGAGCCGGTTTCGGTCGTCATCGATGCCCTCGACAACGCGGGTCTGAAAGGCAAGGTTGTGCAAATCGTCCCAGCCGCGGATGCCGCGAGTCGCACGTTCCTGGTGAAGATCGAGCTGCCCGCCGACACAAGACTGCGTTCGGGGCTGTTCGGGCGGGCCCAGTTTTCTCGGGGCGAGCGGCAGGCGCTGTTGATTCCACGCTCGGCGGTCGTCGAACGTGGCCAATTGCAGGGCATTTATGTGCTGGACCAAAATAAGGTTGCGAACTTGCGTTACATCACTTTGGGGAAACCCTCCGGGATAGAGGTCGAAGTGCTGGCGGGCCTCCAGAGCGGCGAGCAACTGGTGGCGAAGCCGGGTGCAGTCGACCTGAATGGCAAACGCATTGAGGCCCAGTAATGACTGATAGCAATTCCAAGTCGGTGATACAGCCCCCGAAGGACTTGCGCCTGGCCGGTCGCATTGCCCACACTTTCATCGATTCGAAACTGACACCGCTGGTGATCGTCGCTGCGCTGCTTCTGGGTGCTTTCAGCATTCTCAAGACCCCACGGGAAGAAGAGCCCCAGATCGTGGTGCCCATGCTCGACGTTTTTGTACAGATGCCGGGTGCTTCGGCGGACGAGGTGGCACAGCGCGTCAGCCTACCCATGGAGAAGTTACTGCGCGAAGTGCCGGGTGTCGAGTATATCTACTCGATCAGCCATCCCGGCGTGAGCATGCTGGTCGTGCGTTTCTACGTCGGCGCAAAAGAAGAAGACGCGATCGTCCAAACCTACAACAAGCTCTATTCAAACTTCGATCGCATCCCGCCCGGCGTCTCCCAACCGATCATCAAGGTACGCTCGATCGACGACGTACCAATCATGGCCCTGACGTTGTGGGGAAAAAACTATGACTCTTATCGGCTCCGGCGAATCGCGGGTGAGCTGGAAAACTCGCTCAAACAACTCGACGACGTTTCTGAGACTAAGATCATCGGTGGGCAGCCCAGGCAAATACGAGTAGTGCTCGACACACAACGGCTCGCAGCCTACGGCCTTACGCCGGGTGCAATCGTAGGACAACTCCAGAACGCGAACAGCCGCGGTCAAGCGGGTAGTTTCGCGCGCGACAATCGCGAGTTTCAGGTCGAAGCGGGCACCTTTTTCACGAGTATCGACGACCTGCGTCAGGTCGTGGTCGGAGTTCACGCCGGACGCCCTGTCTATTTACGTGACGTAGCGGAGAAACTGGAAGACGGTCCTGCCGAAGCAAACACCTACGTCCTGTTTGCGAATGCTCGCGGCGGCTCAGGACAGACAGTGGGCGCGGAATATCCGGCGGTAACCATCACGCTTTCGAAGCGCAAAGGTACGAACGCCACCGACATTTCCGAGCGCGTGCTGGACAAAGTCAACGCGCTACGCGGCTATGTGCTTCCAAATGATCTGAACATCACGGTCACGCGCAACTATGGCGAGACCGCAAAAGACAAATCCGACGAACTTCTCAAACACCTGCTGATTGCAACGTTATCGGTCACATTGCTGATTGCACTTGCACTGGGCTGGCGTGAATCAGGGGTCGTGCTGCTGGCAGTGCCGGTCACGCTCGCCCTCACGCTCGCCGTGTTCTACCTGTATGGCTACACCCTGAACCGGGTTACATTATTCGCGTTGATCTTCTCCATCGGCATTCTGGTCGACGACGCTATCGTTGTGGTCGAGAATATCGTGCGCCATTTTCGCTTGCCGGAAAGCCGAGGGCGATCCTTATCTGAAGTCGCGGTCGAGGCGGTCGACGAAGTTGGCAATCCGACGATTCTTGCCACCTTCGCCGTAATCGGCGCGATCCTGCCCATGGCCTTCGTGCGCGGGTTAATGGGTCCGTACATGCGCCCGATTCCGGTGGGTGCTTCGGCCGCCATGCTGTTTTCGTTGATGGTAGCCTTCGTGGTTTCGCCGTGGGCGGCACTAAGGCTCCTGAGGAAATATGCGGGTGGTGGCGACCATTCTGGGCACGACGCCGAAGGCTGGACCACCCGACTGTACCGCCGGATCATGAACCCACTCATCCTCAATGCGCGCCGCCGCTGGATGTTTCTCGGTGGTGTCGTGTTGTTGCTCCTCGCTGCGGTCACCTTTGTCCCGTTGAAGTGGGTACGCGTCAAGATGCTCCCCTTCGACAACAAGAGTGAGTTCCAGGTCATCATTGACATGCCCGATGGCACGCCACTGGAACAGACGACCCGCGTGGCCCAAGCCCTGGGGCAGTATCTCGGCCAGCAACCCGAGGTCATCAACTATCAGATCTATGCTGGGACCTCCGGCCCTTACAACTTCAACGGCCTCGTGCGTCATTACTTCTTGCGCAATCAACCCAATCAGGCTGATATCCAGGTGAATCTGCTCTCGCGCCACGATCGCAAGGCGCAAAGCCATGAGATCGCACGCCGCTTCCGGCCAGAGTTGGACAAGATTGCCGCGCCCTTCGGAGCGCGCATCAAGGTCGCCGAAGTCCCTCCAGGTCCGCCCGTGCTTCAAACTCTGGTGGCTGAAATTTATGGGCCAGACTATAAGGGGCAAATTGAACTGGCCGCGCAAGTCAAGAAGGTCTTTCAGCAAACCCCAGGCGTCGTCGATGTGGACTGGTACGTCGAAGACCCGCAAACCAAGTACGACATGAAAGTGGATCTAGACAAGGCAGCGCTGCACGGCATTTCTCCTGCCGATGTGACGCGAACGCTGCAGGTGGGACTCGGAGGCGCCAACGCAGGTTTGCTCCACGATCCCCACTCCCGCGAGGATATCCCGATCGAAGTGCGGCTGGCGCGCCCGGATCGCTCTGGAATTGAGGACCTCGCCAACCTGAAACTGCCGACACCGTCGGGCGGCCAAATCGCTCTGCAGGAAGTAACCAACCTGCAACAAACGACGATCGATACCAGCGTGTATCGCAAGAATTTGCAGCCAGTCGTCTACGTAACCGGAGATGTGGCGGGCGGAGAAGAAAGCCCTGTGTACGCCATCATGAAGATGAGCGAGGCCATCGACAAGATCAAGTTGCCCGACGGTTATGGTGTAAAGCAATACAAGGGCACGACCATGCCTGAGCGCACCGACCACTTCTCCATGAAGTGGGATGGTGAGTGGCACATCACGGTAGAAGTCTTCCGTGACCTAGGGCTCGCTTTTGCGGCTGTATTGGTCTTGATCTACGTGCTGGTCGTGGGCTGGTTCCGATCGTTCGTTACCCCGCTCGTCATCATGGCGCCGATTCCGCTCACCTTGGTCGGGATTCTGCCCGCGCATGCTCTGATGGGAGCTTTCTTCACTGCCACCTCGATGATTGGCTTCATCGCTGGAGCCGGAATTATCGTCCGCAATTCCATCATTCTCGTCGACTTCATCGAACTCCGTCGTTCGCAAGGAATGTCGCTGGAGGATGCCGTCGTCGATGCGGGCGCAGTGCGCTTCCGCCCAATGCTGCTGACTGCAGCCGCGGTCGTGGTGGGAGCGAGCGTGATCCTGTTCGATCCGATCTTTCAGGGCTTGGCTTTGTCCTTGATGGCGGGAGAAGTCGCGTCTACCGTTCTATCGCGAATGGCAGTGCCGGTTCTTTACTACCTATCCAAGAGAGGAAATTCGCTTCCACCCGTGCACCCGCATTCGCCGGAAAATGTCGCTGAATGCGAAACACCGCAATGCGAGATTGTGCAGAACAGCCTGTAGTTCTGAAGGAGAACTGTTATGACCGTAGAACGTGCACTTCGTTTGATCGCTGGCAGCTTTATTCTGTTGTCCCTTGCACTTGGGCACTACGTAAGCCCGTACTGGTACCTTTTCACCGCTTTTGTTGGTCTGAATCTGTTTCAGTCTGGATTCACAAACTGGTGCCCGATGATGACGTTTCTGCGTAAACTTGGAGTCGGCGGATAGGGAGAGTGTGAACATGCCCAATTGGGTTTGGGGAGTGGCAATTCTTGTCGCCTACATAATCTTGACTCAATGGCTACTGCCAAAGCTTGGCGTTCCTACTTGAAGAAGCCAAGGTTGCGCCGAGTCTCGGCGCAAAACCCCAGGTGACTCAAATCACTGAGCACGACGCCGCTCTGGGCTACCCTTACATCGGCCGCCCCATGAAGAAGAAATTGCTGCTCGTTCTTCTCGGAACATCGATAGTGTTCGCGGTGCTTGCGATTTGGGCCAGCATGCAAGTCCGCGCTACTCCTGACGAGTGCGCCCGGACCCTTGCTGGAGACGACCTGATTCCCCAGCCGATCGGCTCGGTCAATCACGCCATCACGATTCGTCGCCCTCCTCATGACGTCTGGCCGTGGCTTGCTCAGATGGGCTCTGACAGGGCTGGATGGTACGCCTACGACTTCATTGACAACGCTGGTCACCGCAGCGCCGAACGTATCCTACCGGACTATCAAGATATCCGTGCGGGGAGTGTATTTCCCGCCCTGCCTGGAGCGAAAGACGTGTTCGTCGTTGCGCAGTGTGAGCCCGAACACAGCTTGGTTCTTTCCTGGCGACTGCCCAGCGGTCGATACCAGACCACTTGGGCGTTCGTTCTGGTACAAGCGCGACCCGACCAAACACGCCTAATCGTGCGCGGTCGCGTGGCATCTGGCTACCGTCCCTACGGCCTGCCTGAGTGGCTCGCTTTGCGCGTCGGCCGCTTGGCACATTTCATCATGCAGCGCAAGCAGCTCCTGACCATTGCTCGCCGGGTCGAAGCGTATGACGCCGCCCGTTGAGGCAGTCGATTCGCAGAACGATGACAACGATAGTGCAGGTTGGATTTCGCGAGAGCCTGTGGTCAATCCGTGACGAGATCCTCCACTCACTTGGACATCCGGTAATCTCTGCTCTCGGTTCGCGTGCTGCGCGAAATCTTGATCTCTCGCATGAATCAGTAGGCGTCGTCCTTGATCGGGCACGGAGCGCCACGGGAAGAACGATGCAACCTGGCCGCTCATTTCCCGAGAGATCCTGCCGGGAGTTCCCAGATTCGGCCGATGCCCTGGTTGACCGAGAGCCAGGAAACGAAAGTGAGAAGCTTCCTCACATCAGCCAGACCGCATCCACGTCCACGATGACCTGGGTGCGCGGAATCTTTTGCTGGACAGCATAGACCAGCATCGATCTCAAAAGCGCGTTGAGCTTTTCCCGGCTGGGTGACTTCAGGACGAAATGATAGCGGTAGTCGCGCTTCAGGCGCATGATGGGCGCGGCTGCTGGGCCCAGCACCCGGATGCCTTCGTGCCGCGTCTTCTCGAACCACTTGCCCAAAATGCCTGACCATTGCAGGGCTTCATCCAGTTTGTCGCTGCGCACCAGAACATTGGCCAGCGCGCTGTATGGCGGATAGTGCATCCAATTGCGAAAACGCAGCTCTTTTTCATAGAATCCGACGAAGTCATGTTGCGCCGCGTGCTGCACCGCATAGTGATCGGGAAAATACGTCTGCAACACCACCTTGCCAGGAGTCTGCCCGCGGCCGGCGCGTCCCGCCACCTGAGTTAGTAACTGAAACGTGCGCTCAGCGGCGCGAAAATCGGGCAAACCCAAAGCCATATCGGCCCCGACCACACCCACCAGCGTAACCCCATGAATGTCGTGACCTTTGGCGATCATCTGCGTACCCACCAGCACATCAAGTTCGCCTTCGTTGAGCGCGTTGAGCGCGCGCTCAAAATCTTC
Source organism: uncultured Acidobacteriota bacterium (assembly GCA_963696635.1). Taxonomy (GTDB): domain Bacteria; phylum Acidobacteriota; class Terriglobia; order Terriglobales; family Acidobacteriaceae; genus JABDBE01. The sequence goes on along the minus strand of CAVOKX010000006.1, from coordinate 1,051,201 downwards.
GTTGCCGCGTACCGTGTCGCGATCAAGGCGGCCGATGCGCGCCTGCGGAAACAGGCCATGCAACAACTCTTCCAGCTTCTCGGATCCCGTCCCGAGAAAATAAACATATTCGCTGCCACACTCGCCGCAGGCTTTGGGCACCGGCGCCATGAAGCCGCAGTAGTGGCACACCATGCGATTTGAGCCTTTATGGTGGGTCATGGCGATAGCGCAGTTCCTGCATTCCATCCGGTTCCCACAGGCACGGCACAACGCCACGGGTGAGTATCCGCGACGATTGAGCAGGATCATCACCTGCTCCTTGCGATCCAGGCGCTGCTTGATCTCTTCCGCCAGCTTGCGCGAAATCACCTGCTCTTTGCCGGTCTCCTGAAATTCCTGCCGCATGTCAACGATTTCAACTTCAGGCAGCGGCCGATTTTCCACTCGATCGGGCAATTCGAGCAGCGCGTACTTGTTTTTCTTCGCGTTGAAATAAGATTCCAGCGAAGGCGTAGCCGAACCCAGCACGACAATCGCATTCGCCATCTTGGCGCGCATCACGGCTACGTCGCGCGCGTGATATCGCGGCGTCTCCTCCTGCTTGTAGGAAGAATCCTGCTCCTCGTCCACGATCATCAAGGCCAGATTGGACACCGGAGCAAACACCGCTGAGCGCGTTCCCACCACCATCCGTGCATCTCCGCGCTTGATGCGATGCCACTGCTCAGCCCGCTCCTGATCCGACAATGCCGAGTGCAGGATGGCGACTTCATCTCCGAACACGTGATGCAAATCGGCCGCAACCGCCGGCGTAAGCCCAATCTCCGGAACCAACAGGATGGCCGAGCGTCCTGCCTCCAGAACGGACCGCATGGCTGCGAGATAAATCGCCGTCTTGCCAGATCCAGTGACACCGTGCAGTAACACCCCCGAAAACTGGTTGGCACGTATGCTGTCGTCGATCCTCTTCAGTGCATCCTGCTGTGCGGAATTAAACTGAAAGTCCAAGGGAGAAGGCCGAGCTTTGCTGATCGCGACCGTGAACTCGACTGGCTCGTCGACGATCTCAACCAACCCCCGCTTAACCAACGTGCTCAGCGTGGTCCGGGGAACCTCGACCGTCTGCAGAGTCTCTACGCTGAGCCTGCCGCCGGCAGCGGCCAGGGTTTCAATTAACGTTTGCTGGTTGGAATTGAGTTTGCCCTCCGCCGTTTTAAGCAGCGCAATTTTCATCTTGGGAGTGGCATCGCGCGCCTCCGACAGATCTTCCCGCACGATCCACTTCTTGCGCACCATGCCAGCCAGCACGGATTTGGAAACGCGGGTTGCGCTGCGCAAACTCTCTTCCCGCACGGTGTCGCGTTCCACTAAGTAATCCAGGACGCGAAACTCAGCCAACTGATCCTCGGGCGTTTTTCGCGATCGAGCCGATGAGCCGGACATTCCGGCGAGGTGTAGCGCCGTCTGTCCATCGTTGGCGATGCGATAACCGATGGATCGTTTGAACTCGGCCGCCAGCGGCAGCATGGTGCGGAATACTTCGCCTAGCGGTGCGAGATAGTAGTCTGAAATCCATTTGCCCAACTGGACAAGTTGCTCATCGAGCACTGGCGCGGCATCGAGCACGCTGATGATGTTCTTGGCTTGAACTTGCGGGGCGCGATCATGCAGTCCGGTAACCACGCCCGGCATCCGTTGCTGTCGAAACGGAACCAGCACGCGCCCTCCGATTACTGGCTGCATCCCGTCCGCTAGGCGGTAGGTGAACGCAGTGTCGAGCGGCAGCGGGAGAGCGACGTCGCAAAATTCAGGCATGCTGTGCTTGATTGAAATCGTAACATCGCGGCAATGCGCGACCGGGTCGAACGAAACCGTTTCAAGTGAAATATTTTGCATATATCTAGCAGAAGTGTTTTCTTTATGCGCCTATCAGTGGCTTTTGGGCACGTGCCAGGTGCCCAGATATTCCCTGGACGACAGAAATTTTACAAACCCGTGACATGCCATTGACAATGAGCAGGCAAGTGAGCACTAATATCGTCCTCGCGGGTCAAACACATCGGCGTTCACACCCTTCGCACTATGGGTCCTCCCGCCGCCCCCAAGCCGTATACAAAAGGAGAAATCAGCATGCAACGTCTGTTCGTTCGCACCATCGCTCTTACCCTATGGCTCGCGCTCGCGTTGGGATTCACTTCCAGCACGGCCCTGGCCCAATATAAGATAACCAACTTGACTTCCAATCAAACCGGCAAGGCCAAACATAAGGATCCCTTGCTGCAGAATGCCTGGGGCCTTGTCTACGGTCCCGGCACCCCGTTCTGGGTAAGCGACGAATGGGATGGGTGGTCCACCCTTTACAATGGCGCCGGGGTTCCGCAAAGTCTGCAGGTAATTGTGCCTTCCGCCAGCGGAACCGGGCCGGGCTCGCCCACGGGAATTGTTTACAACGGTTCGAATGAGTTCCAGATTGACACTTGGCCCTCTGCGTTCATGTTCGCGACCCTGGACGGGACCATCCAAGGCTGGTCACATTTCGATCCTTCAACCGCCCTCATTGCGGTGAACAACTCGAGCAAAAAAGCCAGCTACACGGGTCTGGCGGTCACCAGCCACAGCTCGGGGAATTTCGTCTATGCTGCCGACTTTAACAACAACAAAATTGATGTGTACGACGGCACCTTCACGTTCGTGAAGTCGTTCACCGATTCCAAAATTCCCAAAGGATTTGTTGTGTTCAACGTGCAGGACATTGGCGGTAAGCTTTACGTCGCCTATGTCAGCGCGTCTGGTGGAGGTGGCGGATACATCGACATCTTTACGGAAGGCGGTGCGTTTGTGAAGCGGCTGGCTCACGGGGCGCCGTTGAACCAGCCCTGGGGATTTGCCATCGCTCCGAAGAATTTCGGTCCGCTGAGCAATACCCTGTTGATTTCCAACAACACCAACACTGGGACCATCAACGGATTCAATCTCAAGACGGGGAAGCTCGTGGGTACGATCAAGAATTCCGCAGGCAAGCCGATTAAAATCAATCAGCTGTGGGGAATCGAGTTTGGTGGCGGGACTGCAAACAACGGAAAGACCAACCAACTCTACTTTACCGCCGGCCCGGGCAACAATGCGGATGGCTTGTTCGGGGTGATTGCATTTAAGTAGGCAGGACGAATCAACAGCGGGGGCAGGTGCTGGATTCGAAGCGTCCAGCGCCTGCTTTGCCCCAAACCGCAAAGCGGCTACACCTCATTCTTGCCGATAGATGCCATCGTGCTTCCTGGAGTTGATCGAAGGACTCGTTGAAGGTTTCGGGGTGCCCCACTCTCATGGTTGGCGCAGCTGGGTGGCTGGCCCAGCTTTACGTTCTGGCAAAAGGCACAATCCTTACTAGCGGAAGCGTTCGATTGCGCTCCGTGAACAACAGACGATTTCTGCTCTTGATCTCATACCTACCGGTCAGATAATCTGTTCCATATACATTATCTTCAGGATAATGTCAGTTCTTTGACAAACGGCAATAAGCGGATCACGACGCGGTTCCGAAATGGAACAGCAGGATCCGGCACGCCCATGCGTAACTCCCATGTTCTCTAGATTTTGCGTGTAAGTCCTTATTCCTCAAAGATTTTGATGGGAGTGTGGCCGCAACCCCATGATTCCAAAAGATCGTGGGGGGAGGGGGTATACCCCAACTCGCTCTGGCGAATCGGCACCGGCGTCGGGCGCCCGCGCCTATCTGGGCAACTGGCGGCTAATGAATCTCCCTGCTACCATTTCAGCAAATGCCACTTCGCCGGCCGACGCAGCCAACTAGCAAGACAAGAAAAATGGGAACCGTTCACCGCGGCCGGCGTGCCGAACTGGTTATCATCACCGGGATGAGCGGGTCGGGGAAAGCCTCGGTGCTCAAGGCTTTTGAGGATCTTGGCTACTACTGCGTGGACAATCTCCCGGTGGGCCTGATCCCCCAGTTTGCCGAGTTGGCTGGCCAGTCCTCGGAAATCGAGCGCACCGCGCTGGTGGTCGATGTTCGCGAGGGCACGCAACTGGAAGCCCTGCCTGAGATCGTGAAATCGGTCCGACGCATCCTTCCCACCAAAATGCTTTTTCTGGAGGCAGCGGATTCCGTTCTGTTGCGCCGCTATAGTGAGACCCGGCGTCCCCATCCCTTAGGCACCAAGACGACGGTGAAGGCATCGCTGGCGGCTGAGCGTCAGCACTTGCGACGCATTCGGGCCATGGCGGATCTGGTGATTGATACTTCGAAGTTCAACGTCCACGAACTGCGGGCCCATATCACGGAACGTTTTCAAAAACAGGAATCAGGGAATAACATTCTGGTTTCGTGTGTGAGCTTCGGCTTCAGGCATGGGGTTCCGGAGGACGCGGATCTAGTCTTTGACGTTCGCTTCTTGCCCAATCCGCATTTCGTGCCGGAGTTTCGTCCGCTGACCGGACGCGATCCCAAAGTTGCCAAGTATATCCGCTCGTTTCCGCAGACCAAGGAATTTATCAACCGGATTTCCAAGCTGCTGGTTTATCTGTTGCCGCACTACATCCGGGAAGGTAAGAGTTATCTGACCATCTCTTTCGGTTGCACCGGAGGCCAGCACCGGTCGGTGATGATTGCCGAAGACGTGTCCAAGCGCATGCGGAAGGCAGGGTACCGGGTGAAGGTGGTGCATCGGGATAGTCCGGGGTAGGTTTAGCTGCACTCTCGTGAAATCACGTTGAATTGCTAACGGCCAACGACGAGCGACCAACGACTGAAGTAGAATGAGGGCTTGCGACGCATGCCGATTTCAGCCTCGATAGGCCGCGTGTGGCTGCGCATGGGGAGCCTCCGATGCGGCAACTGACACGTCTTATACGATACGTGGCGCCGTATTGGTGGCCAGTGGGCGCTTCCGTACTCCTCATGGCGGCCGTGGGATTGCTTGATGCCTTTCGCCTGCTGCTCATCGGACCTATCTTTGATCGCGTGCTGAATCCCGGTTCGCAGTCGCGTGAAATGCAACTGTTTACGGTTCCGGGCAGCGGGCATCCCATCTACCTGCAGCAATTTGTTCCTTCGCACTTTCAGAATCCATGGACGGTGGTGGCCTTTGCTCTGGTCGCCGCGACGATATTGAAAGGAATTTGTGATTATGCGGGCACGTATTTGGTGAACTTCGCCGGGTTTGGCATGATTACCGATCTGCGTAACGACCTCTACGATTCGATTCTGCAGCGCTCGGCGGCTTTTTTTCACCGGCACACAACCGGCACTCTGGTTTCAACCATTGTGAATGATGTCGAGCGCGTGCAGTATGCCATGTCGAGCGTGCTGGCGGAGTTTCTGCAGCAGTTTTTTACTTTTGTGTTTACGGCACTGGTGGTGGTGGCTCTGGGGCGGAAGTTTGCCTGGATTCTGGTTTTGTTCGTGCCGGTGATTATCTTTTCGGCGGGAAGAATCGGGCGGCGGGTGCGGCACACGACACGGCGCGGTCAGGACAAACTGGCCGACATTCAGAATATTCTGCACGAGACCATCACCGGCAACCGCATTGTGAAGGCGTTCAGCATGGAGCCCTGGGAGATTGCGCGATTCCGCAAAGCCGCGCAGCGCCTGTTCCGCGCCAATCTCCGTTCCGTAGCTGCGGTCGCGATCAGTTCGCCTTTGATGGACATTTTTGGCGCGATCGCCATTGCCTTGCTTCTGTTACTGGGCCGCGAACAGATCAATCACCACGTGTTCTCATCGGGCACGTTTCTGGCGTTTATCGTGGCCGTTTTCAAGCTGTACGATCCGGTCCGGAAGTTTGCCTTGTTCAACAATAATTTCCAGCAGGCCCTGGGCGCGTCTTCCGAGATTTTCAAGTTTATGGATACGGATGACGATGTTAAAGAGAAGCACGGCGCCAAGCCCTTGCCGCCATTTTCCCGCAGTATACGCTTTGAGAAGGTTTGCTTCTCTTATGAGGCGAGCGGCGAATCAGAAAGCGGGGAAGGACGCGAGATCCTGCGCGATATCAATCTGGAAGTCCATGCCGGGGAGGTTCTCGCCGTGGTGGGATCGAGTGGCGCGGGCAAGAGCACGCTGGTGCATCTGATTCCACGCTTCTTCGATGTGACCTCTGGACGACTAACCATCGATGGCCGTGACGTTCGCGAAACCACCCTGGCTTCGTTGCGTTCGCAAATTGGGGTGGTGGCGCAGGATACGGTACTTTTTAACGACACGGTGCGGAACAACATCGCTTATGGACAGCCAGGCGTGCCGCAAAAAGCGGTGGAGGCGGCGGCTCGCGCCGCATTGGCGCATGACTTTATTATGGAATTGCCCAATGGCTACGAGACCATGATTGGCGAACGCGGCGTACGGCTCTCGGGTGGAGAGCGGCAGCGTATCGCCATTGCGCGGGCGCTGCTGAAGAATACGCCGATTTTGATTCTTGACGAAGCCACTTCGGCGTTGGATAGCGAATCGGAGGCATTGGTGCAGTCGGCGTTGCAGAACCTGATGACTGGGCGCACTGTGGTGGTGATTGCTCATCGGCTTTCGACGGTGCGGAGGGCGGATCGAATTGTGGTGTTGGAGAATGGAACTACGTCAGACATTGGGCCGCATGAGGAGCTCATGAAGAAACTCGGCACGTATCGCCGCTTATATGAGCTGCAATTTGCGGAAGGGGAGACGAAAGCCAGCGTGTTGTAGGTGTATTTGCAATTATCAATTGCCGCTTAATAGTTTCGCGGCCGCAGGTCAATCAGCAACTGAACATTTAACATCGTCAATACGGTTTATGTCGATTCGCTCCATGACCGGATTCGCGCAGGTGAAAGGGCAGGTCAACGGCCAGCTCGGCTTCACTCTGTCGCTTAAATCAGTGAATCACCGGTTTCTCGACATCCATTTCCGCATGCCGTCTGATAGCGACGACTTGGAGATGAAGCTACGCCGGCGCTTGAAGGAGAAGATGGCTCGCGGCCATGTGGAGTTAACCTTGAATGTGGAACGCAGTGTGAGCGAAGGCTTTTCGCTCAACCGCACACTGGTGGGAGGTTACGTTCGGGCATTTCGTACGGCAGCCGCGGAATTTGGACTCACGGCGGACCCGGACCTCAATGCAATTCTTCGCTTACCAGGCGCGCTGGAGTCGGAAACATTGCCGGCTGCCGACGGACTGGAAGGCGCAGTTCTCTCCAAGATGGAAGAGGCGCTGGCCCGGCTCAACCAGATGCGCGAGGAGGAAGGGCGCGGTACCGAGCGGGAATTGCGGCAGCGCATGAATCATGTCCAGCAAGCACGCGAAGAAGTGGAAAAGCATCGCCGGGCGATGCTACAAACTTATGCCGAACGATTAAAGACGCGTATGCAGGAATTGATTGGCTCACAAATCGAGCCGGAACGTATTCTGCAGGAAGCCGCGCTACTGGTCGATCGCAGTGACATTCAGGAAGAGTTGGTGCGTCTGGATCAACACGTGAAGCATCTTCTCGGCCTGCTCGATGAGGGTGGAGAAGTGGGCAAGAAACTGGATTTTCTTTTGCAGGAGATGAACCGTGAGGCGAATACTCTGCTTTCCAAAACTTCTGGACTCGCGGGAGAAGCTTTGAAAATCACCGAACTGGGTTTGTCCATGAAAGCCGACATCGAAAAGGCGCGCGAACAAGTGCAGAACCTCGAATGACGACCGTTTACATTATTTCGGCACCTTCCGGTTCGGGCAAGTCGACGCTCGTGGACAAAGTGCGCGAGATCGTCCCGGGGCTGGATTTTTCGATTTCCTACACTACCCGGCCGCCACGAGGGACGGAGCAGAATGGGCGGGAATATTTTTTCGTACCGCGTTCCGAGTTTGAGGAGATGGTGCGCAAAGATGAATTCCTGGAGCATGCGGATGTGTTTGGCCATTGCTACGGCACCGCGAGGCGGGTCCTGCGTCAGGCTGAAAAGAGTGGACACGATTTGTTGCTCGACATTGATGTGCAGGGCGCGGAGCAGATCAAGCGCAAGATTCCCGAGGCGGTGAGCATTTTCATCATGCCGCCGGATCGCAAGATTTTGGAGGCGCGTTTGCGAAAACGCAGTCTGGATGCGGACGAAGTGATCCAGCGCCGGTTGGTCACGGCCAGTCGTGAGATTGAGAATTACGAGAAATACGACTATATTCTGGTTAACGACCGTCTGGATGAATCCATCGAAGCGCTGACGGCGATCCTGCTTGCGGAACGGCTGAGGCGCTCGGGAGTTCACGGATCCGGCGACGATGTGGAGATGCTGGCCAAGGCCGAAGGTTGCCGCTTGCGCAACATTCGGGAACGCCTGCAGCCGATTTTAACTTCGTTTGCGACGGCAGCGACTTCGGGCGGACGCTAGCGACAGGGGAGAACACAATGAAGTTGATTGAAGGGTTCGACAGCAACTATCGATACATCCTGGTAGCCGCTCGCCGCGCACGGCAGTTGCAGGGCGGTGCGCCCCCAGTGATCGAAACTCACTCTCGCAAACCCTGCCGGATTGCTCAGGACGAGATCAAGGCCGGCAAGGTGAAGTGGGTGATTCCGGAAACACCCAAGTCGGCCATCGAGGTTGTGAGTGAGATGCTCGACAAGGCGCTGGGACAAGAGTAATCATTTCCAATTTGCGATTGCCAACTGCCGATTCGCTGAAGTCTGACCCATTGGCATTGGAAATCGACAATCGGTAATTATGAAAATCGCTCTTGGCGTCAGCGGCGGGATTGCGGCCTACAAGGCGGCGGAAATTGTTCGCCTGCTACAGGACCGCGGCGTCCGCGTGCAGGTCATTATGACCCACGCTGCCCAGGAGTTCATCCGGCCCCTCACCTTTGCAGCACTCTCCGGCGAAAAAGTTATTACCGATATGTTCGGTGCGGGTGCGGGTGAGCATCCGAATATTGATTCCGCGGTCGAGCATATCGCCGTGGCTCAATCCATCGATGGGCTGCTTGTGGCGCCGGCAACCGCAGACGTTCTCGCCAAATTCGCCCAAGGCATCGCCAGCGATTTTCTCAGCACACTTTATCTGGCAACCACGGCGCCGGTTGTGGTCGCGCCCGCCATGAATGTCAACATGTGGGATCACCCGGCTACGCAGGGGAATCTTGAGATTTTAAAAAAGCGCGGTGTGCGGATCGTGGAACCAGGCACCGGATACCTGGCATGTGGCATGACAGGTCCTGGGCGCCTGGCCGAAAACGAGGCCATTGTTGCTGCCACGCTCGAAGCGCTCGGCGCCTCGCAGGAATTGGCTGGCGAAACTGTGTTGATTACGGCTGGCCCGACGCGAGAAAAGATCGACCCTGTGCGATACCTTACCAACCGTTCCAGTGGCCGGATGGGCTACGCATTAGCTGAAGCCGCGCTTCGCCGTGGAGCGCGCGTGTTGCTGGTGAATGGGCCAACGGCGTTGACTCCGCCGGCGGCAGCCGACGTCACGCGGGTGGAATCCGCGGAAGAGATGCGGCAGGCGGTTTTGAAGCTGCTGCCGCAGGCCACGATCGTGATCAAGACGGCTGCAGTCTCTGATTATCGTCCGAAATCGCCGGCCTCGCAGAAGATGAAGCGCAGCGGGCCTATGACGCTCGAACTTGAACCCACGGCGGATATTCTGAGCGAGATCGCGCGCCACAAACAATCTCAACTGATTATTGGCTTTGCCGCTGAGACTCAGAACGCGTTGGAGAACGCGCGCAAGAAACTGGCTTCGAAGTCACTCGATGCCATCGTAGTGAATGACGTCTCGCGCGAGGGCGTGGGCTTTGACTCCGATCGCAATGCGGTCACCATTATCACCCCGCACGAAATCGTGGAAGTTCCGGAGACCACGAAGTGGGAGGTTGCGCAACGGGTGCTCGACCAAGTAATACGGCTGCGGAATCCACAAAACATCCCGGTAAAGATTGGGAAATAGCGAATGGCTGGCGTGCTCGATCCTCAACTCAAGCGCGCTTTGGCCGAACGTGTTCGCTACTACAACGAGTTGGGGATCTACGATTTCTACCGCCGCGAGCCTGCTGAAACCCCCAACACAATCGACGACGCAGTCATTGAGGACAATCCAGCAATCCAGCCGGAACAGCGAGAACCGATGGTTCAAAGAAGCAGAGCAGTAGCGGCGGTACCAGTTGTGCCAGTTGTGCCGGAAGAAGACCTGTTCGAAGTGGCGAACTCGAAACCAGTGATTGATCCTGCGCAGGCCTTGCGGGTGATTCGCGAGGATCTCGGCGATTGCACGCGCTGCCGCCTGCACAAACAAGGACGCAAGCAAATCGTCTTCGGGGTGGGCAACCCTAACGCTGAACTGATGTTCATTGGCGAGGCTCCGGGCGCGGATGAAGACCAGCAAGGCGAGCCCTTCGTGGGCCGGGCTGGTCAGTTGCTAAACAACATGATCAAGGCCATGGGCCTGCGGCGTGAAGATAGTTACATTGCGAACATCATCAAGTGCCGTCCGCCGGGAAACCGGACGCCGGAGCGCGATGAGTGCGAAACCTGCTCTCCATTTCTGATGCGGCAGATTGCGGCTATCAAGCCCAAAGTAATTGTCGCGCTGGGCGCGGTGGCGGCGAAGACGCTTTTGGCGATCAATGCGCCCATGTCGGAGTTTCGCGGGCGCTGGTTCGATTTCCGCGGGACCAAGCTCGCGGTTACCTATCATCCTGCGTTTCTGCTGCGCGATCCGCGTCAGAAAAAAGAGGCCTGGAAAGACTTGCAGATGGTGATGAGGGAATTGGGACTGGCAATCCCGACAAAGGGCGTCGAGTAAGCCAGGCTAGCACCGGCGACGACGACAACGCCTACACTCGCAGCCGGAATGGTGCCGTCAGCAGTCTTGCTGGCAACATCACCGCCGCCCACACCAGTTCCAACACTCCGTGAACCGCAATTCCCACGAGCCTGAATGGCAGGAGCAGCAGCCACACGAACGGATACAACACCAGCGCGAGCAAAGCCAGCGGCCAGCATAGTACGAACAGCAGGCACCAGAGGAGAAAAGTGAACATGGGAGGCTCTCCTTGTCTTCTAGTGTAATTTACGAAGATTGCCGGCGAAAAGTTTCGGGAACTGGTGTGGCTCCGCTACAGTTCGAACATAAACCAGGAATGAAGCATCGGCGGCCGCACCCGAGACATAGAGCGGTTCTCGTGACCACGTAGAGTGCGTGCCCTCAGCGGCCGAAACCTGTTGCAGTCCCTGGCGGCACGGCTGAAGCCGTGCGCTTCCCGCTCTTGGCTTCTCTATCGTAGCGAATCCCGCGTTTCCATTTCGGGACGGAGTTTACCGTTTAATACTGGGTACCCCCTCCCCCTCTTATTTTGCAAAATCTTGAAAAGACAAGGTTTATTTTACGACTACATGCTAGATCTTTGAGTTTTAAGGACTTATACGCAAAATCTAGAGAACATGGGAGTTACGCGTGGACCCGCCGAGTCTTGCGTTCCATTTTGGAACCGGAGCGGGTTCCGCTTGCCGGGGTCTGGGGGTCACGACTTCGCCTTGTGTCCTGAGTCAGAAATTCGTTACGGATAGCACTTTCGGCGTGGCTGAAGCCACACCCTTTCAAAGCCGGCTACTTTATCAAACAACTTCTGACTCGCTCAGATTGTCAAAGACGGATATTATCTTTGTGATAATGTAACATGCATTAGATTATCTGATTTGACTCATGCCGTCAACTATAAAGCGCGGAACTAGGGGATGGGGTGGCGCTCCCAGGTCTCGAAAACCGCGAGACCTGGGGCACCCTGTAAAACTCAAGCTCCAGTTTTCATGTGATTGTCACCAGTCAAGTATTTCGTGAGAAACGCCAGTGTCCGCAAACCGGCGTCGCGCCAGATCTCGCCCGTGAAGCCGTGGCCTGCTCCGGAATAAATTTTTATCTCGTAGGCAATCTGCTTTTTCTCGAGGATTTGCTGCAGGTGGTAGGCTTCTTGGACGGGCACGGTCTTGTCTTGCTCGCCGTGCAGGATGAGCACGGGGCACAGACGCCTCGTGAAAAATTTCATCTCTTTTGGCATGCCGCCGAAGAACTCGACTACGGCCTGGATGCGGGAGTCGATGGCGGCGGCCGAGAGGGCGAGATATGCTCCGAGAGAAAATCCCAGCAACCCGATGCGGTTGGGATCGACGTGCGGTTGGCGGGCGACGAAGCTGACCGCGTCCCACAAAGTTTTCATCCATACTGGGAAGTGGCGGACGATGGTTTGCAGGCCGCCGATTTCGGTTGTGCCGGTGCGGTCAAAATAATGCAGCACGTACACTGCGAAGCCATGGTCGGCGAGAAGGCTTGCGGGGTCGGCCATGGACGTGTGGCCGCCTCCGGAGCCGTGCAGCCCGATCACGGCCGGGAAGCGGTGTGCGTTGGCGGTCGGTAGAAAGCAATCCAAACGGATGTTCTTGCCGCCGCTTTCAAATGTGATTCGAGATTGAGTGATGGAGAACATGGGGAAGGCAACATCTGGCACTTAGTCACGGAACAGTGAGTGATTCTCGTAGCATTCTCAACAGGAACCCAATGATAGGACTCCCTGCGAGGTTCGTGGTGGCGCGGGCGGGTTAGGGGTCCTTCGCTTCGCTCAGGATGACATTCCTCAAATTGTTCGTCCCTTTGCTCGTCTACGTGCTGGTCGCCACGCGTTCTGCGCCCGCCAACTTCCCCAGCGAGGCCTCGTACGGTGCGCGCGCGATTCCGCGCTCGGTGACAATTGCGGTCACGTACTTCGCGGGGGTTACGTCGAATGCGGGATTTTCTATTTGCACTCCGTCGGGGGTCATCTGTTTGCCGGCGATGTGAGTTACTTCTCTTTCATTGCGTTGTTCGATGGGGATCTTGCTGCCATCTGAGGCTTCGAAATCGATAGTTGAGAGAGGGGCGGCTACGTAGAAGGGGATGCTGTGCTCCTTGGCCAGCACAGCTACGGAATAGGTGCCGATTTTATTGGCTACGTCGCCATTGGCGGCGATGCGATCTGCGCCTACTACGATGGCTGCGATTTTGCCCTGCTTCATGATGGAGCCGGCCATGTTGTCGGAGATCACCGTCGTGGGAATACCGTCTTTCATCAGCTCCCATGCGGTCAGGCGGGAACCTTGGAGGAAGGGACGGGTTTCGTCGGCGTAGACGTTGATTTTTTTGCCTTGCTCGATGGCTGCGCGGATCACGCCCAGCGCGGTGCCATAGCCGCAGGTCGCCAGGGCTCCGGCGTTGCAGTGAGTGAGCACCCCGCCACTTGCGGGCATGAGGGTGGCGCCGAAGCGTCCCATGGCCTGGTTGGCAGCGATATCTTCAGCGTGCATGCGCTGGGCTTCTTCGACCAAGGCTTGCTTGAGCTGCGGCAGCGGGCGCACTCGGAGCAATTCGAATTTTTGCCGCATGCGGCGGATCGCCCAGAAAAGATTTACCGCGGTGGGGCGGGTCTTGCTCATTGCCTCGCAAATGTGGTCAAACTCTTGTTTAAGTTCGCCCCCGGTTTCGGCTTTTGAGTTCTTCATGCCGAGAGCGATGCCCATGGCGGCCGCTACGCCAATGGCTGGGGCGCCTCGCACTACCATGTTGCGGATGGCGTCGGCGACCTGCTCGTAGGTCTTGCAGGTGACGTAGGTTTCTTCGGTGGGCAGCTTTGTTTGATCGATGAAGCGTATGCCCTTGTCAGTCCATTCGAGGGTTTGGATCATAGAATTGAGTCATTGAGTCATTAAGTGATTGAGACATTGAAAACCAATGATTCAACGAGTCAATCACTCAATGGCTCAATTGTTAAGTTCTGTGCACTTCACATCGGTTGCGCGGAACGTTGGTGACCGCGGGATTTCCACATAATTCGCACCGGGCAGAGACCGCGAACATCGGCGGAGCTGTGTCATCCTTTTTGTGTTGCAAGTGTTCCCTGCGCACGTCCGTTGACGTGAATATCGAAACGAACGGGGCGGGGGCGGCGGCTTTTTCTACATTCGGACGCCCCTTGGCCTCTTCGCGCTCGACCAGGCACATCGCGCCGGCGATTTCGAATCCGAATTCGCGGGCGGTCTCGATGGCTTGAATCGTGGAAGCGCCGGTGGTGCAAACATCGTCCACGATCACCACGCGGGCGCCTTTTTCTCGAAAACCTTCGATGCGCTGGCCTGTGACATGTTGCTTCTCGCTTTTACGGACTAGAAAACCGTGGATCTCGCCGCTGGTCACAGCTACGGCTACCACTATCGGATCCGCGCCCATGGTCAATCCGCCGATGGCCTGCGGGCGCCATCCGCGTTGGCGAATCTCATCGAGGAAGACCTGGCCGGTGAGTTGGGCGCCGCGCGCGTCCAAAGTTGTGGTGCGGCAATCCACGTAATAGTCGCTGGTGGCGCCGGAGGAGAGCTTGAAGTCTCCCAGACGAAAAGACTTGGTAGCCAACAGATGCAAAAGTTCCTGACGGGCCGAGGGCATGGAAATTCTAAGATAGCATGACGGAGGCTTCGGGCTTCGGGCTTCGGGCTTCAGGCTTTGGGCTTCAGCTTCGCGCAAGCTGGATTTTGGGGCGGACGGGCGAGACGCCCGTGCTCCATGAACTGTTATTGATTCAGCCTTTCCAGATGGCGGAATCCGTCGGTTCCGACGAAGAGCAGGATCGAGAGCGTGGCGTTGTATGCCATGTGCATGAGCAAGCCGGCAGCGACCGATTTGGTGATAGCGCGGGTGAGAGTCAATGCCAAGCCGACCATGAATATCACCAGCACCGGACCCCACGCGCGTCCCAGTTGCGGGGCGTGAATTAGACTAAAGGCTGCCGCCGTGGTCAGCACTGCGATGGCGATACCGAACCGGCGAGCCAGCACGGGATAGAGAAAGCCGCGAAAGAACAGTTCTTCGAGCAGCGGGGCGAAGGTTATGCCGAATAGCGAGAGGGCCCAGGCTTCGCTTGGGGTGCGGAAGAAGCGGTCCATGGGCAGTTCTTTGGGCATGGGAAGGAAGTGCGCGATCCCTTGCAGCGCAAACGAGAGGGCTACACCGGTCAACAAATAGGCTGACCAATTTGGGGGCCAGTTCCATCGAATTGCCCGCCAGAAATTCTGGCCGGGGACACGCTTCACAATCGAAACCATGAACGCGAGGATCAACAGATAGGCAAAGCCTTGCCCTAACACCGTCACCACGGGATAGGTTACGACTTGGAGAAATGCAACCTTGGGATAGAGCAGTCGCTGCGCAGCCAGGGCAACCACTGGCAGAAAAACGGCGACCGCGACAATGGTGAGAAACACGATTTGCAATACATCCCAGCCACTCCACAGTGGGTTCTCAGTGACGGCAGGTATGGGCGCCGGCTCTTCCGGGACAGGAATCGGACCGGGCTCAAACCACGGATTTGGGGGTGAGGACACGCGACTCAGAATTAGCGCTGCGACACTTTGAATTTACACGAAAAAGAAAACCGATGTAGGACGCTTATGTTGGGAAATGGTGCGATTGGAAACCCGCGCTGGAACTACCGCATGGGATTCCTGCGCTGAAAATCGCATTTTTCGGCAGCCTGTTAATGCGAGTCAGAAATTCGTGGCGTGAAATCGACGAGCGCATCGTGGAGATACGGAAAGAGCGTTATGATGAGAATGCGTCACTTCGAACATCCTCACTCAGGACACAAAGGCATTCTGAAAGATAAGAGTGACCAGGGCGGCTACGCGGTCGAAAGCGTTCTCGGCTGCCGGTTTCCGCTGAAATATTCGGCCAGTACTTGGCCGGTATAGGACTTCTTATTGCGGGCGACTTGCTCGGGTGTGCCCTGAGCAACAATACGTCCACCTTCCTCGCCCCCCTCGGGACCGAGGTCGATGATCCAGTCGGCGTTGCGGATCACATCCAAGTTGTGCTCGATGATCACGACCATGTTTCCCAGGTCGGTGAGGCGATGGAGCACATCCAGCAACTTCTTGACGTTGTCGAAGTGCAGGCCGGTTGTGGGCTCGTCCAACAGATACAAAGTCTTGCCCGTTTGCCGTTTGCTTAATTCGCGGGCCAGCTTGATGCGTTGGGCTTCTCCGCCGGAGAGCGTCACCGCCGATTGACCAAGATGAATGTATCCTAAGCCCACATCGACCAGGGTCTGCAGCTTCTGCTTCACTTGCGGGATGTTTTCGAGAATGGGCAGGGCGTCCGAAGCCGGCATTTCGAGCAGATCGGCGATGGAATAGCCCTTGTACTTCACAGCGAGGGTTTCGTGGTTGTAGCGGCGGCCACCGCAGACTTCGCAGAGCACGTAAACATCGGGCAGGAAACTCATTTCTATGCGACGCTGGCCTTCGCCCTGGCAAGCCTCGCAGCGTCCTCCGGTCACGTTGAATGAGAAGCGGCCGGGCTTATAGCCGCGTTCCCGCGACTCTGGCAGCATGGCGTAGAGATCACGGATCTGGGCGAAGACTCCGGTGTAGGTCGCGGGATTCGAGCGCGGGGTGCGGCCGATGGGGGACTGATCGATGCGGATGACTTTGTCGATGTTCTCCGCGCCGGAAATCGCTTTGTGAGCGCCAGCTTCTTCGCGGGAGCGATACAGAGTTTTCGCCAAGGCGCGATAGAGAATGTCATTCACCAGGGTGGATTTGCCGGAGCCGGAGACTCCTGTCACTACTGTCATCACGCCCAACGGGAAGGTGACGTTGATGTTTTTCAGATTGTTCTCGCGCGCGCCCAGGATGGTGATTCCGGTGCCATTGGTCTGCCGCCGTTCTGGCAGCATTTCGATCTGGACTCGGCCGGAGATATAGGCTCCGGTGAGCGAGCCTGGTACTTCCATAATTTCTTCCGGAGTACCGTGAGCCACGAGTTCGCCTCCATGGCGTCCTGCGCCGGGTCCGAGGTCGATCACATAGTCGGCGCGGCGGATGGTCTCTTCATCGTGCTCAACCACCAGCACGGTATTACCCAAGTCGCGCAGTTCTTCGAGTGCCTTGAGCAAGCGGGCGTTGTCACGGTGATGCAGGCCGATCGAGGGCTCGTCGAGAACGTAGAGCACGCCTCTCAGTTTTGATCCGATCTGTGTGGCCAGGCGAATTCGCTGGCCTTCTCCCCCCGAGAGCGTAGCCGCCGACCGATCGAGTGCGATATAGCCCAAGCCGACGGCGTTCAGAAATTGCAGGCGTTCCACAATCTCATGTACCACACGGCCTGCAATCGCAGCTTCGCGTCCGGTGAGTTGGATCTTGCTGGCCAGCTGCAGCGAACGAGAAACCGGAAGACTGGTGAAGTCTGCGATCGACATACCGTTCACTTTGACCGCCAGACTTTCCGGGCGCAGACGCTGGCCGCGGCAGGCGGGGCATTGCGTGGCCGACATGTAATCGAGCAGGAAATCGCGATAGCCTTCGGATGTGGATTCTTCCAGCACTTGCTTGAGATAGGCAAGAATTCCGCGGAAACCGGTCTTCCCTGCTTTGCTCGCTTCGCCGAACAGCAGCAAGTTTTGCACCTTCTCGGGAAATTTTTCAAAGGGCGTGATTAGGTCTAAGCCATGTGCTGTGGCCGTGATTTGGAGCATGCGGATCAGGTTTTGCGAGGCTGAACCTGGCCCCAATCCGCCCTCCAGCAAAGGTTTCGACCAGTCGACAATCACCTTGGCGGGATCAAAATCGTAGCGGCTGCCCAGCCCGTGACACTCGGGGCAGGCTCCATAGGCGCTGTTGAAGGAGAATGACCGCGGCTCAAGTTGGGGCACGCTGATGCCGCAATCCGGGCAAGCTAGTCGCTCGGAATAGAGTTGTTCTTCACCGCCGACTACCGCAACCTGCACCAGGCCGCCGGCCAGCTTCATTGCAAGTCCCACGGAGAGTTCCAGACGGTGCTCGATTCCTGGTTTCACCAGCAGACGATCAATGACTACTTCAATGGTGTGGTTCTTGCGTTTGTCCAGCGGGATGTCATCGTCGAGATTGACTAGCTCGCCATCGACTCTGGCGCGAGTGAAGCCGTGTTGAACTAGCTTCTCCATTTCTTTTTTGAACTCGCCTTTGCGTCCGCGCACGATGGGTGCCAATACCATGACGCGGTCTTCGGGAGTCAGGGCCATCACCCGTTGCACGATCTGATCAGCCGTCTGGCGACTGATTGCGCGGCCGCACTTGGGACAATGCGGGACTCCGATCGAAGAGAATAGAAGGCGAAGGTAATCGTAGATCTCGGTAATTGTTCCCACTGTCGACCGAGGGCTGCGGCTGGTGGTCTTCTGCTCGATAGAGATCGCGGGACTTAGCCCATCGATAGCATCCACATCAGGCCGTTCCATCTGATCCAGAAATTGGCGGGCGTAGGCGGAGAGCGTTTCCACGTAGCGGCGCTGACCCTCGGCGTAGATGGTGTCAAAGGCGAGGGAGGACTTGCCCGATCCGCTCAGGCCGGTAATTACCGTCAGGCTATTCCGGGGAATCTCGACGTCGATGTTCTTCAGGTTGTGCTGGCGCGCCCCGCGCACCGAAATCTTGGTAATAGCCATAAACTGCGAAAGTAATACCCTTCAGTGACCTTCCGTAATGTGGACGGGTCCCCAGAGATGTTGGAAAGTGGAAGTGCGCGGCTCTACTCACGTATCTTATTTGCAAACAGCGGCAAGCGTCAATGCAGGTAGATTCAGGGAGCGCGACATTAACGAAACGCAGCAATTGGTTGCAAGGCAGGGAGCTTGGGCAGTCTATTGAGTGTTGGCATCCTCTGTTTCACCGTGATGACGGTGCTGGTTATTGGGATTCTATCCGCCTACGGCTCCGTCATTGGAATTCTTCACGCTTTCGCCAGCCAAACGCGGCAACGGGCTGATGAGAAACCTATGCTCGCGCCCAGCCAAGCCCGTGCGGCGCACGCTGGCGGAAGCTAAGGGTGTACAGGGCGAACCCAGCGGGCTGAAGCCGAAACCCATTGCGGTTTCTAGCGGCATTTCTGAAGCCATGCCCTTCCCGTCTCTGCCTTCCCTCTACACCAAGTCGAGAGGTACTGTAGCCGTCTCAAACCACCGCCTTCCTGTGATCCTGAGCCCTGTCATTCTGAGCGAAGTCGAGGAAACTGCTGTTTGGCCGACGCGAGCGGAGAAGCAGGTTTCTCGACTCCGCAGATCATCCGCATTAGCGGGCGATCCTGCTGCGCTGGAAATGACAACTGGAAATTGAACGTCACGCTATTAGGCAACGCTCAACAGGTGCGACTAATGGGGTGGCGGGGATGGATTGCTGCCATCGCCCGGTTGGCCGGGCACTCCGGGAGTGGGGAACGGTCGCATTCCAGGCGGTACTCCGGGTTGTACGCCTTGCTGCTGCATCTGCTGCTGCCGTTGCTGCAGTTCCTGCAGGAGTTGCTCGGGGGTTTTAACGTTCTGCTGTCCGTCTTGCTGCTGCTGTTGCTGGTCGTCGGCTGCAGCCGCCTGGTCGTCGGTTTGATCCGTCTGGTCGGTTTGATCATCCGCGTTTGCCGAGTCATCGGTGGCGTCGGCAGAATCATCAGTGGCATCGTCGGCGTCCTGACCTTCGACGGTTACGGTATTTCCACCTGGAGCTGGGGCCATGGGGGCAGCCATCGGCGTTGCGGTCGGCCGGTTATAGACAGCCTGGTTGTAGGCGTTCGCCTGTGCGCTCAGTGGCTGCGGATTGTTGTCGGCTGCGCCGCCTGATTTGGCCATCAGAATCACACGATCCAAGGCGCCGGGGTCGGTCGGCGAGCCTAGCAGAAAGTAATTGAAATGTGATCCGTTCAGCAGCGCGGTTAGTACGTCCCGAGCGGGAGCGGGACCAAAATGTCCCACCACGCGCTCAGGCGCGGTGCCCGGAAGGTCGATGGTCGCCCCGGTCTGGGCCCGAACCGCTTTCAAGATGTCGCCCAAAGTGGAATTCTGGGCCGAAATCGTTAATTGACCACCCTGGAAGGAAACTTGGGGCGGAGTCGCTGGCAACTCGGCCAATGTTGGTGGAGGTGTGGGGGCAGGTTGAGTGTCAGGCTGGTCTTGTGTTGGTGGCTGGTGGGCGGCGGAGCGCCGTCGCTCGCCGTAGCACGGCCCGGCCAGGAGCAAACCTGCGAGACTCACGATAATGAGAAACTTTGGCTTCAAAAGTCCACCTGATACGGGAACGCCAATACCGATAGCCCTTGCGAAAATTCTTAATAAATCCGCTTCAATATTTTAGCACTGTCGGGCTCCGTCGGGAGACCATAAAAAAACACCATTAGTTGCTGGCTGGTTAGGGTATCTGGCAAGAAACCAAGGCCTAATTAGCAGCCTGGGGCAAGGGAATGCCTACTGGCGCGGGGCGTAGTAGCCTTTGCGGGATCGGACCTGGAGGTCCTTCTTAAGGGCGGTGATTTCGATGGGGCGATAGCGGCCATCGGCCTCGAAATCAGCCGGATGATAGGAAATGATGTATTGGCTGCGCAATTCGTCTTCGATGGCTGCAAACGAGTTCTTGATGTCCTTGGTGCGGAAGGGGAAGAAAGCTCGGCCGCCCGTGGCTGCAGCGATGCGTTCCAGGACTTTATCACCCCGCAGGATCAAGCCGCTGTCATCGGTCGAAATGGCATAAATGATGACTTCCGCGCGTTGCGCCATTTCGATGGCTTGCGCCTCGCTGAACTCACTCTGATTGTCCTCGCCATCACTCACGATGACGATAGCCCGGCGGGAAGGACGGTCTTCGTGATCCTTGATCAGATGGTCGTGGCAAGCGCGATAGATGGCATCGTAGAGTGCCGTGCCCCCGCCGTCCTGCAACCGGTGCACAGCGGCGGCGAGCAAGGCGGCATTGTCGGTGAAATCCTGCATCATCTGACTGTGGCCGTTGAAGCCGACTACGAAGGCTTTGTCAAAATTCGGACGCACGGTGTTCTGCAGGAAAGTGGCGGCTGCATCCTGTTCGAAGTCGAACCGCCCACGCACCGATCCGCTGGTGTCGATCAATAGTCCAAGTTCGATCGGCAGGTCGGTTTCGCGGCGGAAATTCACAATGGACTGCGGCGGCTTGTGATCGTCGAGGATGGCGAAATCCTTCTCGTTCAGGTTGCGCACAAATTTGCCATGTTTATCGGTGGCAATGAATAGAACATTGACCTCGTCTACCCGCTTTTTGATAGTGAGAACGGACTCGTCAGGCTGGCTGGAATCAAAACTGGAGGGAGGCGGTGAGATCAACGAGTTGCCCGGCGTGAGATAAGTCACCTGCGCCCGCACTGGCAAACCAGCTACGGCGACAAGCACTCCGAGCAAAAAATACTTTCCTATGTACTTCATTCCACATCCCGTCCCGACTTACGGCGTTTGTTCTCCATGCGCCGCATTACATCTCAGCTTATTAGATGCACGCTAGGGGCCGAAGTACGCGCCAGATGCCGCCTTTACTCATTAGGACTTTAGGAGACACTTTAGCAAATGCCAAGTTACAAAAGGAGCACTCGTTTGGTCATGGGCAAAAGCCTATTCCCGCTCCAACCCCGGTGACCGGGCCAAAAGCTTTCGCTCGGCATCGCAGCTCGCCATCACGGGTTAAAATAGCGATACCACGACAACAGGAGACTCGATGAAAACGCTATCTGCGATGTTACTGGTCTATGCCCTTGTGCTGCCCGCTTTTGCCAGCAATGAGAAGGAACAGGAGCGCGTCAAACAATCGGGAGAGGTTCTCAAAGAGATTCTGAACATTCCCGACAATATTCCTCAGGATCTGCTGAACAAGGCGGAATGCATTATTGTTTTGCCCTCGGTCAAGAAGGGCGCGTTCGGTGTCGGAGGCAGCTACGGCCGCGGGGTCATGATTTGCCGCAGTGGGGAGCACTACACCGGTCCCTGGGGCGCGCCCGCGTTGTATGCCCTGGAGGGTATTAACATCGGCTTTCAGTTGGGCGGAGAAGCCACCGACTTCGTGTTGCTGGTGATGAATCCTAAAGGAGCCCGGTCGCTGCTGAGCAGCAAGGTGAAGTTGGGCGGCGACGCATCGGCGGCGGCCGGACCCAAGGGCCGCACGGCCGAGGGCGCGACCGACGTGGTGATGAGCGCAGAGATTTTGTCCTATTCGCGCACTAAGGGGCTGTTCGCTGGAATTTCGCTGGAAGGTTCTACGCTGCGCTCGGATGGAAGCGCCAACGAAAAGCTGTACGGCAAGAAGGTGAGCGCGAAGGACATCATTCGCGGGGGCAAAGTGAGCAGTCCACCCAGTGCCGCCGAACTGGTCGCGCTGCTAAACAAAAAGAGCCCCAAAAACCTCTCCGATCCAAAATCGCTGCAATAGCCGGTGCAGTGTGGTCTGTGTGGTGACGGGTGATTTGCCCGTCCGCGCCTGTGTGACACGCTGGTGTGGGGACGGATCTTTGCGAGCCTGCCCTGAGCGAAGTCGAAGGGTCCCGTCGAGCGCGGCTCGACTACTGACGATGAACTCAATATCCGATCTGATCCGCTGCCCCTGGGCAAGCAACGACCTCTCGGTCCGCTATCATGATGAGGAGTGGGGCTTCCCTATGCACGACGATTCCGGGCTCTTCGAGTTCCTCATCCTAGAGGGCGCCCAGGCGGGACTGAGCTGGGATACCATTCTCAAGAAGCGCGAGAATTATCGCGCCGCCTTCGACGGCTTCGATCCCAAAAAGATCGCAGGTTACGACCGCCGCAAGGTTCAAAGCTTGATGAAAGATGCCGGCATTGTCCGCAATCGTTTGAAAATTGCCTCTGCCGTCCAAAACGCAAAAGCGTTCCTCAACGTACAAAAGGAATTCGGGACGTTCGATGCTTATATCTGGCAGTTTGCGAGTGGATCGCCGATTGTGAACTCCTGGCGCTCAGCGAAGCAGGTCCCTGCGCGCACGGCAGAATCAGATGCCATGAGCAAAGACTTAAAGAAGCGGGGATTCTCTTTTGTCGGCACTACGATTTGCTATGCCTTCATGCAGGCCGTGGGCATGGTGAACGACCACCTGATTGGCTGTTTCCGCTACGATCAACTCAGTGCCAAAAAGCGCGGGAGACAATGAGCGTCCCGGGCTGTGCGCAGAAGTAGTAAAAAGGCAGCGGGCAGGAGTGCCCACTCTACACGGGCTATTTCCTCTTTTCGATTTTGGACCACGTATCTTTCAACGCGACAGTGCGGTTGAACACTGGTTTTACAGGGATGGAATCGGGATCGACGCAGAAATATCCCAGGCGCTCGAACTGGTAGCGGCTGCCGGGCGTGGGGTTGGCGAGGGACGGTTCGAGTTTGCAGTCGGTGAGCACTTCGAGCGAATTCGGATTGAGATTCGCGGTGAAATCCTGGCTCTCGGTTTGATTGGGATCTTCTTTGCTGAATAGGTTCTCGTATATGCGCACTTCGGCATTCAGCGCATGGGCGGCTGAAACCCAGTGAATGGTTGATTTTACTTTGCGCCCGTCCGGGGGGTTGTTCCCTCCCCGGGTTGCGGGATCGTAGGTGCAGTGTACTTCGACCACTTCGCCTTTCTCGTTTTTTACGACGCTCTTGCAGGTGACGAAGTAACCATAACGCAGGCGGACTTCGCGCCCCGGGGACAGCCGGTAATATTGCTTGGGCGGGTCTTCGCGGAAGTCATCTTGCTCGATGTAGAGCACGCGGGAAAACGGTACTTTGCGAGTGCCCGCACTTGGATCTTCGGGATTATTCACCGCGTCCATCTCTTCGGTTTGGTTCTCCGGATAATTGTCGATCACGACCTTCAGCGGGCGCAGTATAGCCATAGCGCGCGGGGCGCGTTTGTTCAGGTCCTCGCGAACAAAGTGCTCGAGCATGGCGAGTTCGATCGAGCCGGTCGTCTTCGACACGCCGATAGCTCCGCAGAAATTGCGGATGGCTTCCGGCGTGTAGCCGCGGCGGCGGATGCCGGAAAGGGTGGGCATGCGGGGATCGTCCCAACCGCTTACCCGGCCTTCGCGTACGAGTTGAAGCAGCTTGCGCTTGCTCAAGAGCGTGTAGGTCAAGTTGAGGCGATCGAACTCGATCTGTTGCGAAGGAAAGATACCCAACTCTTTTATGAACCAGTTATAGAGCGGGCGGTGATCTTCGAATTCGAGCGTACACATGGAGTGCGTAACTTTTTCGAGGGAATCAGACTCGCCGTGGGCGTAGTCGTACATGGGATAAATGCACCATTTGCTGCCGGTGCGATGGTGGTCGGCGTGAAGGATGCGATACATGACCGGATCGCGCAAATTGAAGTTGGGCGAGGCCATGTCGATTTTGGCGCGCAAAGTTCGCGAACCGTCGGGAAACTCGCCAGCGCGCATGCGCTCGAACAGGGCAAGGTTTTCATCGATGGAACGATTGCGGAATGGGCTGTCTTTGCCGGGCTCAGTCAGGGTGCCGCGGTGCTGGCGGATTTCGTCCGCGGTGAGATCGTCGACATAAGCCTTTCCTGCCTTGATAAGTTGCACCGCCCACTCGTACAGCTGATCGAAATAGTCGGAGGCATAGAAAAGACCATCCCACTGGAAGCCGAGCCATTTGACGTCTTCCATTATCGAGTCGACGTACTCGGTCTCTTCCTTTTCGGGATTAGTGTCATCGAAGCGGAGATTGGTGTGCCCGCCGAATTCGGCGGCTAAGCCGAAATCGAGGCAGATCGCCTTGGCATGGCCGATGTGCAGATACCCATTGGGCTCAGGAGGAAAGCGCGTCTGCACGCGCCCGCCATATTTATTGGTCTTGAGGTCGTCGAGAATAATGTCGCGTATGAAGTTCGAGGAACGAGACGCGCTGGGTGGGTTTGCGGCGCTTTCGGTCTCGGGGTTCGAGGTAGTCATAACTTTTTTCTGCGCTTTTTGAGGGTGCCGTCTGAAGGCCTCGGACTTCGGTCAGCAGCGCCGACCCCCTCTGCAGGGCAGAATCTTGTGGAACCAACAATATAACTCATCAGAAAACGGGCCGCACGCGGGGGGAAGTCTCGGGGGCGGAGTCCTCATCCTTGGCTGGATTAATCGGCAACCCTTCAGCTTCGCTAAGGGCAGCTTGTGCGCTAACAGGAATCCTCCCGAGCTTCGCTCGGCCGCCCGGACGGGGGCGTCCCGGCCTACGCGTGCGCTGCGCAGTCCCGTACGGGCGAGGACGCCCGCGCCTGCCTTGGCAACGCTCGGGACCAATGAGGAAGCCGCGTGCCTGGCGTCCCTCGTCAAGTACCGCAAGTAACCACTGGGAGGTTACCTCCGGTGCAAGTCTGCACCCGCCATGGGCTCATCTAAAGACTATTGTTTTGTCTAGAATGATGTGAAAACATTGGAACCTCAAAAGGTCTGACCGTAAGGGATTGTCGTTAGCAGGAGAGAAGATTCGAACGTTATGGAAAGTGTTCCCATTACCGTCGTGCCAGGGCTGGTTGCTCTGTTGCTCTTCCTGTTGTTCACCTACCTGTACGAGCAAAGCCGGCATCAATACTTCCGCGCTTGGCAACTGGGGTGGGCCGCATACACGCTGCACTATGCCCTGGACGCCTGGGTTGTGTTCCGGCAGCCCTCGGCATTGGTTTCATTTTTCAGTTCCCTTCTCCTGATAGCAATGGCGCTTTGCATCTTCGTCTCCACCCGGCTGATGACGCGGCAAAAATTCCGCATGCGATGGTATGACGTGGCGCTCGGCATCGGAGGCGTAGCACTCGCTGCATGGAATTTGAGGGTGCAGATCGCACGTGTTCCACTGACCCACCATAATCCGCATCTGCCGTTGGACATTGGCCTAGGCGTCGTGCTTCTGTATTGCTCTTTTTATTTCTACCGTTACGCACATCAAAAGAATTCGCTGGCCTTTACGTTTCTGGCGATTTCTCTGGCGTTGTGGGCTGTGCTGATGGTTTTTGGAGAGCTGCAAAATCCGTTTCTTGCGATGTTCGGAGCTGCGGAACAATTCCTGGGCCCGATCCCGCAGATGCTGCTGGGCATAGCCATGGTGATGGTGCTGTTTGAGAACGAGCGCAATGCGGTGCAGGAAAACGCGCTGGCGTTCTCCACTTTGGGTGTCGATCCCATGCGGCTGCTTTCGGCGGAAGATCTTGTGCCCAGCCTGCAGAATATCCTCGACCGTCTGGTGGCGCCTCTACCCAAAGGCCGGGCGATGATCTACGTTTCCGAACGCTGGCGCGCCATTCTCCCCTCGGTGCAGCGCGGATTTTCTCCCGGACTGGTCAGCAAGATGGAGAAGAGCGGTGCTGGGGAATATATCGCCGAACTGGCATACCGGCGTGGCGGATTCGTGACCTTCCACAACTTTGCGGAGATGTCGGAACCGCTGCCGGCATTTCCCGGCGCCCGCTTTGAGCAGTTTCGGCAAGTAGTAGCGGAAGAAAATATCCGCAACATTACGGCGGTCAGTCTGCAGACTCGCAAGCATAACTTCGGCGTGATCATTTTTCCTCACGCGGAGCGCCGCATGTTTGGTTCGTCGAACCTGCGGCTGTTGATTGGATTGGCGTTGCAGATCGGGCTGACCCTGGAAAATTACGTGGTCATGCACGATGCCCAACGCCGCACCAAGGAGTACGAACTCCTGACCCAGATTGGCCAGGCCATCAGTTCGCGTCTCGATCAGGACGAGATCCTGCGCACGGTTTACAAAGAGCTTGGACAAATCTTCGACACCGGCGATTTTTACGTGGCCTTTCAGGAAGGCGAGCACATTCGCTTCGAATTCGAAGTGGAAAAGGGCCAGGTTCAGCCCAAGCGTTCGCGCAAGGTCGACAATGGTCTGACCGAGTACATTCTGCGCACCGGGCAACCGCTGCTGATTCGAGCCGATCTGGAGAAGGCCCGCGAACGTCTGGGCACCACCTATATTCCCCAGCGCCCCTCCAAGTGCTACTGTGGCGCGCCCATTCTGCAGGGCGGCAAACCGGCGGGAGTCATGGCGATTATGAGCGCGGAGCGCGAATACGTCTTCGAGCAACGTGACCTGGAAGTGATGCAGACGGTCGCCGGCCAAGTCTCAGTCGCGGTGGAGAACGCACGGCTGTTTGCCGAGGAGCAGCGCCGCGCCCGCCAGTTCGCGTTTCTCAACAGCATTTCCAAGACTGCAATTTCGAGCGAAGACTCGGAACAGATGCTGCTGGAGATTGTTGGGCATATCCAGAAAAACTTCCGCTTTGATCATATCGGCATCGGCATTTTTGACTATGTTCGCAAGGACATCGAGATCAAAGCGGAGGCGGGCATCACGGCCAAGGCTTTGGGCATGCGCATCCCTCTCGGAGTGGGAATTCTCGGCCGGGTGGCGCGAACCGGGGAGAGCGCGCTGGTGCAGACCACGGGTGAAGCCAACATACAGGGAGTGTTGCCCGATTCGCGAGCCGTGCTGTGCATTCCGATCGCCTACGGTGAGACCTTGCTCGGTGTGCTCAATGTGGAGAGCCGGCAAGAGGATGCATTTTCGCCTGAAGATGTGCTCATTATGAATACGCTGGCCGACTTGCTGGCTACAGCGCTGCACAATTCATTCGTATTTCAGAAGCTGCAACAAACCGCCATTACCGATGGTCTTACCGGCATCAAGACACGACGCTTCTTCTGGGAGGCCCTCAGCTCAGAGTGGAAGCGAGCTTCCCGCTCTGGGCGACCTTTTTCCGTAGTGCTGGTTGACCTGGACAAATTCAAGGAAGTCAACGACACGCTGGGGCATCTTGAAGGAGATTTAGTGCTGGCTCGCGTCGGCCGGTTGCTGGAGCAGAAATGCCGGCAATCGAATGTGGTGGCGCGCTACGGCGGCGACGAATTTATTATTCTCATGCCGGAGACTGGGGTGGAACAGGCGCAGGTTCTGGCTGAGCGCTTGCGTCTCTGGCTTTCGACTGACCCCATGCTGCAGGAACATATGATCACCGGCAGCTTCGGCGTGGCCAGCTTTCCGGTTCATGGCTTCACCGCGGAAGAAATCATTCGTGTGGCGGACGCGGGCATGTACGTCTCCAAACACGCCGGGGGCGATCGTGTTTCCACCACCGACGAATCGGAAGACAGCGAGAGCTCCGCGGTGCAGCGGCAACTGATCTCCGGTTACATCGAAGGCTTCCTGCACCGCGAGCATACCGGCCCCGAGCATCTTGAGGAACTGCTTACCACGCTGCGGAAGCTTATTCAGGAAAGTGAGGACGAGGAAGGCAGTATACAGATACTGCGGGAAGCGATTGAAGCCCTGTCCCGCGCCGCCGAATCGCGCGAACAGAATGCCCCTGGACATGGTGAAATGGTCGCTCGCTACTCCGAACTCATGGCCCACGCGCTGGGTTTGTCTCCGGAAGAAATCGATGATCTCGCCTACGTTGCCCGGGTGCACGATGTGGGTAAAATCTTCGTTCCTGAGCGGATTCTCAACAAGTCCGGTCCGCTGAGCGACGAGGAGTTTGATCTGGTAAAAGTGCACGCTCGGGTGGGGGGAGAAATTGTCGGCACCTTGCCAGCCAGCGAGTCCCTGCAAAAAGCCGTCGAGCATCACCACGAATCCTTCGACGGGACCGGCTATCCGGCTGGGCTTCAGGGCGAGCAAATTCCCCTGGGGGCGCGGATTCTGGCGGTCGCCGACGCCTACGTCAACATGACCACTGAACGTTCTTTTGCTCCGGCCAAGAGCAGCGGCCAGGCATTGGCGGAACTGGAGCGATTGAGTGGCATCCGCTATGACGGGATGCTGGTGCGGGTTCTTTTGCGGCAACTGAAAACGGAAAGAGCTTCGTCGAACTTGTGAAGCTAAGCTCGAGCCACACCTGGTTCGTATGCGAAGCCATTGGTCGATAGTGAACGATCATTTGTTTGGGCGACCCTCCAGCTTGCAACATGGAACTTAAACCCTGAAACTACGGGACATGCATCTCTCCCTCTCTGGCAAGGTCGCTCTCATCACCGGCGGTTCGCGGGGCATTGGCGCAGCTACGGTCCGAATGTTCGTAGCCGCGGGCGCGCGCGTGCTTTTCAATTACGAGAAGTCGAAACAGCAGGCGGAGCAACTGGTCAAAGAACTCGGCGCGGATAACTGCGCGGCAATCGCTTGCAATCTTTCCGGCACAGAGACGGCACGGGAACTGGTGGCGAGCACGGTGGAGCGTTTCGGACGGCTCGATATTCTGGTTGCCAATCACGGCGTCTGGCCTGCCGAAGACGCGCCCGTCGATCGGATGGATGATTCGCAGTGGCACAGCACCGTCGCTATCAATCTTGACAGCGTCTTCGCACTCATCAAGCACTCCGTCGCTCAGATGAAGAAGCAGAACAAGTCCCATGCCGCGGCAGGCCACATGGTGCTGCTCAGTTCCACCGCCGGACAGCGCGGCGAGGCTTTTCATTGCGACTACGCTGCCACCAAGGGGGCGCTGATCAGCATGGTTAAGGGACTTTCCACCGAACTGGCGCGCGATGGCATTTATGTGAATTGTGTGGCGCCCGGCTGGGTTGATACCGATATGTCTGCCGGGGCGTTGAATGATCCGAAGAGCCGGGCAGCGATTTTCGCAACCATCCCGCTGGGACGTGTAGCCACGCCAGAAGAAATCGCGGCTCCGATCCTGTTCCTGTGTACGCCTGCAGCTGGGTTTATTACCGGAGAAGTCTTCAACGTGAACGGCGGCGCAGTGCTTGTGGGGTAGTGCGGACACTTTTGTCCGCTGCTTTTGACTTTGATTGTGAAGTTCGAGATCGAAGTTACCCCAAAAGCAAGATCAAAGGCGGCGGACAGGAGTGTCCGCCCTACACGAAGACAGCTACAATGGCTATATCAGCGTCTAAATGAGTGGAAAGCATGAAGTATTTTCTCTTCGTCATTGTCATTTTCTTCAGCGCATTCAGCGGCGGGCAGGCGAATACCTCCGCGCGAGCGACTTCCGCGCAGTCTGTACCGGTTGACCAGGAAAACGCGCGGAAGGCGAAAGCTCTGATCGATCAGATGATTCAGGCTCTGGGCGGAAATACTTATCTGAATATCGAAGACGTCAGCCAGGAGGGCCGGAGTTACGGATTTCATCTGGGAGAATCCGAGGGCGTGGGAACATTGTTCTGGCGTTTCTACAAATATCCTGACAAGGACCGCATCGAACTCACCAAGAAGCGCGACGTGGTGTACGTGTACCGTGGCGACCAGGGTTTCGAGATCACTTACAAGGGCACCCGCTTCGACGAACCCAAGTCGGTCGCCGACTATCTGCGGCGGCGCCAGTATTCGCTGGATTGGGTGATCCGCAAATGGCTCTCCGAACCGGGTATCGCTCTATTTTACGAAGGGCATACCGTAGCTGCCCAGAAAGACACGGAACAGGTGTCGATCATGACCTCCAGCAATCAGAGCGTTACTTTGTACATCGATACCAGCACGCATCTGCCGGTGAAGAAAACCTACTCGTGGCGCGATCCAACCGACAAGGAACGCAATATCGAGGGCGAGGTGTATGACAACTACCGACCGGTGCAAGGCGTCATGACTCCGTTCAGCGTTACGCGTTTCTATAACGGGGACATGTCCAACCAGCGCTTTTTGAACTCGGTGAGCTACAACAAGGGACTGTCCGACTCGATGTTTGCGGCGGATGTTACCTACGATCCATACAAAACGGCACCCAAATAGTGGCCGGGGTCTTGCATCTTTTCTCACGAGCTAAGTGCCTGCAGCATTACGTGTTAGGTAAAGCGCGACGGCCAGGGGTCGGCAAATACCCACGAACTGTGGCTAAACTGCCACAGCCAGACTTGTTGCCGCAGACGGTAATCTCTTCATCTAACACTAGATAAGAGAACGAAGGCTGAGACACGAGCAAACAATTCGTGGGCCAGTGGAGTGCGCCGGCGTCGGTCTGCACAGCGGCGCTCCGGTGCGTTTGCGGATTCTGCCCGCCCCGGCGGGATCTGGCATCGTGTTTCATCGCGTCGACCTCGACGGTTTTGCGGTCGAGGCCATCAGCCGTAACGTTGCCCGAGTCAGCTATGCCACCAGCCTGATGAAAAAGGGCGTGTTGATTTCCACGACCGAGCATTTACTTTCGGCCTTCATTGGAACTGGCATTGATAATGCCATCGTCGAACTGGACAATCTGGAACTGCCGATCCTGGATGGGAGCGCGCGGCCGTTTGTGGAGTTGATCCAGCAGGCAGGAATCCGGAAGCAGCGGCGACCGCGGACCTATCTCCGCATTTGTGAATCGCTGGAACTGCACGAAGGCGACAAGTTTATCGCGGTATATCCAGCGGAAACTTACTCCGTTTCTTACACCATCAACTTTCCGCACCCGCTTATCGGCAAAGAAACCTTGAGCGTGGAGTTGGCGAACGGAAATTATTTCCGCGAGATTGCGTCGGCGCGGACGTTTGGTTCCCGCCAGGACGAGAAAACGTTACGCAATATGGGCTTGATCCGCGGGGCGTCGCGAGACAACTGTGTCGTGCTCACCAAAGATAGCGTGGAGAATCCCCCTTTGCGGTTTGCCGATGAATTCGTGCGGCACAAGGTGCTGGACCTGATCGGCGACCTCGCGCTTTTGGGAAAACAGATTTTGGGTAACGTGGTTGCGGACCGCGCCGGCCATGCCATGCACACAGCGTTGGTCTCACGCCTGTTGCGTGATCACACGCTTTGGGAAGAAACGACGCTCGAGGACCAGCGGGACCCGTTCGCGGAGCCCACCCACGCCTTAGCTGGACAGATAGCCTGATTGTCAGTCGGCGGCTTGGGGAGTCGGATCGTTTCCGTCCCAGAAGGATCCTTCCTCAATCAACTTCTCTAACTCTGCGCGGGCATGCGCGGTTAGTCGGGCGGCATAGTCTTTCGCCGACTGCTGGCCCTCCGGGGTCAATGGGGCAACCCGGACAGCGAGCAGCGGAGCATCTTCCTCGAGCATCCGAAGCAAGCGCTGGGTGCGATCAATTTTGGCGTGAATCGAAAGCATTGGAGACCTTCACCTCGCCTCTGAATTTAGGCGCGGACGTCCGTCGCCCGTGCTTAGTCAGTAAGAAATTCAAACTGGCAATGTTGGTTAAAGCGTGCCGCTACCCGCCATCTGCCGCAAGTCTTTATCTAGATACCCGATCGCCAACATTTATCTGTAAACTTGGAAGTCGGAACCGGAAACTTTGAGTGCGCGACCTTGTCTACCTCTCCCTCGGCTCCAATCTCGGTGACCGAGCGGCAAATTTGACTGCTGCGATCGACCGCTTACGCCATTTCGGCGAGGTGGTCGCCATCTCCTCTTTCTACGAAACCGAACCGGTGGAATTTACGGCGCAGCCATGGTTTCTGAATTGTGCCGTCGCGCTGGATACGGAAGACACTCCGCAACAACTGCTCTCCGGCATTCTCGACATTGAGGAACAGTTGGGGAGGCAGCGAGTGCAGAAAAAGGGTCCTCGCATTATCGATATCGATATTCTGTTGTTTGGCGATTCAATCGTCGAAGATCCAGGCCTTACCATCCCTCATCCAGCCATGCACGAGCGCCGCTTTGTGCTGGAACCGCTGGCCGAGATCGCGCCCGACGTGGTTCATCCAATATCAAAGCGAAGCATACGAGAACTACGCGACGCGTTGCCGCCAGGCCAGGCGGTGCGCAAAATAAGCAAGAACTAGCCACGGATTGCACGGATAAACATAGATGTGGCTTCTTCCGTGCGAATCCGTGCAAATCGGTGGCCTATTTTTTCCTGACAGCTACGGAATAATGATCCGGCTTCCTGCCTCTGCCGGTGTGGCGACGACCGATTGTTGCTCTGGTTGGAATTGCGCCAGGACGAAATCGACGAAGGCTCGCGACTTTGGCCTTCCTGAAGTCCGGGCGTGGCCCATGCGCAAGAGAAAGACGAGCGCTCCCAACACTTCCGAATCGCGAAGCCTGCTGTAACCCAACTGTTTTTGTTCGGTCTCCCGATAGCCCTTCAGCAGTTGGTGGACCTCAGCGACCACCGCTTGCTGGCTCAGGCTGGAGATTTGAGTTTCGTAGTGCAGACCTGAGTTCACCAGCGTTTGTTGGGTTTTTGCCATGGATGTGAGTGCAGCAATCAAGTCGGTATCCGTAATCCCAGGATTTGCCTGCGCGCTCTTTGCCAACGCGTAGTTCAGGCCCATGATCAAATGTTCATGCTCGTACACGAACTGCTCGCCGATTTCCACTTGCGGGAACAAGGCTGCCTGCTCCAAATCCTGCAGGGGACGCGGCTTTTCATGCTGTCGCGCCTGTTGGAGGTAGACACAATTGCTAGGACAATCGAGTGTCACCTCGCGTTGCTCGCCACAACACTGTGGGCAAATGCGCCCGTGGATAGCGGGACAAAAGCGTTTTTCTTTTCGCTTTTCGCAGATCGCACAACTCACGAGGTCAGCTCCTGAGATCATTATCCCATGCGGGATGCACCGGGCTAGCTGAGCTTGGAGGGCTTTTCGAAGGTCGATCAAAGCTGCTGCGGAGAGCCGTTTGGCAACAGGGCAAGCCCGACAAAGGCGATATTTGTGGGCTTTCGAGGTTCCTAAATGAAAAAAACCGCATAAAATGCGGCTGAAACGCTATTTTTCCACAGGAACTTGATATAAGATGGCTGCCATCGCAGGAAAACTCAAAGTCCCTTTAGAGGAGGATTCATGGCTTCAGGCATGACCAAGACTCAACTCGTCCGCCATCTGGCGGAGAAACTTGAGAGCAACAACAAGACCGCAGCCGCATTTCTTGAGCACCTCACCGACGTCGCCGTAAAAGAAACCAAGAAGAATGGCGTATTCGTCATCCCCGGACTGGGCCGCCTGGTGAAGGCTCATCGCAAGGCTCGCATGGGACGCAACCCGCAGACCGGCGAACCCATCCAGATCAAGGCCAAGACGGTAGTGAAGTTCCGCGTAGCCAAAGCGACCAAGGACGCAATCGCCCCTCCGGCCAAAAAGTAGTTTTCGAGTTTGCTTCAACTTAAAGGCCGGCTGAAAAGTCGGCCTTTCGCTTATGCCCGACATTCCTCGGAGGTCGTAGGCACTCCCATTGATACCTGCAAACACGACTCGGAATCGCAAATCGATCAGCGAAAATGCAGCCTGAAAGACCGTCGCTTCATCCAAAGTGGTATTGATACTGGTTGCGTAAGCAATCAGTAACGATCATGGGAGGATAAGTGTGAAGGTCGATCCTCGCTCATATTTTCTTGCCCTCATCGCGTGCGCTGCCCTGAGCGTTTTTCCCCTGTCGCGGCTGGCAGCTCAAGATGCGCACTTTCACAATGCGCCCACGTCCAGCGCGCAACTAAAGAACCCGTATGCGAGTCAGCAAGCAGCTATTGCAACCGGTGCAAAGCTGTATTCGATGAACTGCGGCTCCTGCCACGGAATCAATGGACGCGGAACCGGGAACATTCCACCGCTGTCCCGTGGACCCACACAATCAGCACTGGACGGCGAAGTGTTCTGGTTCATTACCACCGGGTCGGTCAGTAACGGTATGCCATCCTGGGCAACTATGCCGGAGCAGAAACGCTGGCAGATCGTCACTTATTTGAAGTCACTGAAGAATTCGCCCAGTGCTCACGAGGCAGAGTCTGCCCCCGCCAGGCCAGTTAAGACAAACGCCCCGGCGCCGCCGACGCCATTCACCGATTTCCGCTTTGAGGAGCCTGGGAGAACTCGCAGGATCACCGCGCAGGATCTTCCCGCGCCGTATGCCACGGACTCAGCGGGCAATGCTCCGCAGGTCGTGGCTCGTCCGCGCGGTGCGTGGCCGAAAGCTCCGGTCGGATTCAGCGTGCAGCAATACGCCACCGGACTGGATAATCCGAGATTGATCCGGACAGCTCCCAACGGCGACGTATTCCTGGCAGAAAGCAGCAGCGGAAAAATCCGCGTGTTCCGCGGAATTACCCGCGATGGCAAGCCCGAGCAGGTTAGCGTGTTCGCCGACGGACTCAGTAAGCCTTATGGCATTGCCTTCTATCCTCCCGGAGATAATCCGCAATGGGTTTATGTTGGCAACACGGACTCAGTCGTCCGCTTGCCGTATCAAAATGGGGAATTGAAAGCAGGCGGCCCGGCGCAGCACGTTGTGGACTTGCCTCATGGCGAAGGACACTGGACTCGGGACGTGCAGTTCACGCCTGACGGCAAGAAGATGTTCGTCTCAGTCGGGTCAGCCTCGAATGTCGACGACCCCGACACCACGCCGGATGAAAAGAATCGCGCCGACATCCTGGAGTTCAACCCCAATGGCTCCGAGATGCGAGTGTACGCGTACGGGATCCGCAATGCCGGCGGTGGGCTGGCGATCAATCGCAAGACCGGCGAGTTGTGGTGTTCGGTCAACGAACGCGATGGGCTGGGGGACAATCTCGTCCCCGACTACATCACTCACGTGCAAGAAGGCGGCTTCTATGGCTGGCCGTGGTGGTATATCGGTGGCCATCAAGACCCGCGCCATGGGGGCAAGCATCCGGAGTTGAAAGATAAGGCTCTGGTTCCCGACGTGCTGTTGCAACCTCACAACGCCTCACTCGAGATGACGTTCTATGAAGGCACGCAATTCCCGGCTGAATACCGGGGGGATATTTTTTCCTCCGAGCACGGTTCATGGAACCGATCGGTGCGTGCTGGATATGAAGTGATTCGCGTGCCTCTGCATCAGACCGGCCGGGCGAGCGGCGAGTACGAAGACTTTGTGACTGGATTTGTAATCGACAACGGACGCGTCTGGGGCAGACCGGTTGGCATCACCGTGGCTCAGGACGGATCGCTCTTGGTAACCGATGACGGCTCCAATTCCATCTGGCGTATCAGCTACAACGGTAGCCAGCAATCCGAGGGAGCGCGCAACCGTGCAAGTCAGGGGGCAAAAAACGCGGCCAAGTAGACGATCCATGATTCTGTTGCTCACTTCACTCGCGGTCTTGGCATTGTGTGCGTTTCAATTCGGAGATCGGAACGGGCTCAACAATATGCCCTTTGCACAGGTGCAGTCCATGGTTTCCGACCTGGCAAAGGCGCAAAGAATGGCGAAGCAAGGGAACGTGGATCTGTTCGCAGGACAAGTTGTGCCGGGAACAGCGGTGAGCCTTCGAGGAGAAGTTACTGACGCTAATTGTTACCTCGGCCGTCATGTGCATGCTTACGATCACGCCTTCTGCGCGAAGATCTGTGTCGCGGCCGGAGGTCCGTTGATATTTGTTCCCGACCAAGGCGGACAAGTCTACCTTGTTCTTAGCGAACGCAACGGCGTAAGAGTCCCAGAAGACGTCCTCGACCGCATAGGCGTTCCTGGCGTTAAGGTCAAAGGCAAAGTGCTTGATGTTGACGGATTGCGAGGGCTGGCGGTTGAGGGATTGGCGCGATGAACGTCAGCGTTCGAGTGATAAGCCCCCGTTCTTTTCATTCCGAGCGAAGTCGAGGAACCTGCGGTTTGGCCGGTGCGAGCGGAAAAGCAGGTTTCGCGACTCCGCAGCAGTCATCCGCGTTCGGGGATGTTCCCGCTGCGCTCGAGAAATGACGACGAGAAATTGAGTGTCACCATATTCGCAAAACTTAACAGGAGGTCAATCGTGAATAATAAAGAAGTCTCGGCAAGTCTGGCTGGCAAAATTTCGTTGGGCGGTAAGATTTCTCTCCATCGTCTCGGCTACGGAGCGATGCGCCTTACCGGCGAAGGTATTTGGGGTCCGCCGAAAGATCGGAAAGGCGCGATCGCCGTTCTTCGCCGCGCGGTGGAGTTGGGCGTGAACTTCATCGACACCGCCGACTCTTACGGGCCAAATGTAAGCGAAGAGTTGATTGCGGAGGCGTTGTTTCCTTATCCACAGGATCTGGTAATCGCCACCAAGGGTGGATGGAATCGTCCGGGACCGGATCAATGGACCCACGACTCAAGTCCTGAACATCTGCGCAAGTCGGTGGAAGGCAGTCTGAAAAAGCTACGTCTGAACCGCATCGATCTCTATCAATTGCATACGCCCGATCCCCGCGTTCCCTTCGAGGCCTCGGTCGAAACTCTGGCCGATTTGCAGAACCAGGGGAAGATCCGTTTGGTCGGGCTATCAAACGTCACGCGGGAACACATTGAGCGGGCGCGCAAGATTGTGCCTGTTGTCTCGGTGCAGAACCGCTACAGTTTCGCCGACCGTGAGTGGGATTATGTGGTCGATTATTGCGAGCGCAATGGAATTGCCTTCATCCCCTGGTTTCCGCTCGGGGCAGGCAGAGTGGCGGGCGAGATTCTTAATCGGGTCGCGAAGTCGCACCAGAGCACTCCGATGCAGGTTGCGCTCGCATGGCTGCTGCAGCGCTCGCCCA
The DNA here is from genome assembly GCA_963696635.1 of uncultured Acidobacteriota bacterium. Taxonomy (GTDB): domain Bacteria; phylum Acidobacteriota; class Terriglobia; order Terriglobales; family Acidobacteriaceae; genus JABDBE01. Next base: position 1,014,013 of record CAVOKX010000006.1, on the reverse strand, counting down.
TCGTGCTGCCCATCCCAGGAACAACCTCGACGCAGCATCTGGAGGAAAACATCGCGGCAGCTTCCTTGCGGTTAACTCGAGAGGAGTACGAGGAACTTTCGGCAGTCCCAGAGTTGGCTGCGGCGAGATGATTTAGCTGCCCACCCGCTTTAACCTGATGGAGGACGGGCATCTCGCCCGTCCAGCGGGGCGGGACAGCCCGGCCTCTACAAAATACCGTTCATCCTGAACATGCCGCTTCGGCATTGATTAATAAGCACTTCCCTCCCCAACTTAACCGTTCTGGTCTCACGTCACACTGATGGGTGATGTGCGTCATTGCGGCATTTTGGGCGGGGGCGTGAAATGGGGTTGGTCAGTCATCAGACCAATCGCCCATGGCCAGCACGGAATCACCAACCAGAGTCGAGTTCGAGACGATCCCTAGAAACAAGGTCTATCAGGAAGTCGCCAAGCAGCTCGAACGGCGCATTACCGAACAGCTGAAACCGGGCGACTTGCTTCCGCCGGAACGCGAGCTGGTGCAAATGCTTGGAGTCAGCCGCGGCTCGGTGCGCGATGCCATCCGCAGCCTGGAACTGATGGGCCTGCTCGAACCGCGACAGGGCATCGGCACGGTGGTTTGCGATCCGGCTGCCGCCCCAGCGAATCCGCTGGCAAACGTTCTCCTGGAGAAGCGGAAGATGATTGTGGAACTCCTCGACGTGCGCAACATGATCGAGCCGCCCTTAGCCGGGCGCGCCGCTCTGCACTGCACGCGCGAGGAAATCGCTGACATGGAAGGCATTCTTGTACGCCAGGAGGCGGAAGTGCGCCGGGGCGAACTCGGAATCGATGAGGACTCCGAGTTTCACTACAGCATCGCCCTGGCGTCGGATAACACTGTGGTTTTGAAAGTGGTGGACGTGTTGATGGATTTATTACGCGAGACCCGCGAACGCTCGTTGCAGGTGGAGGGACGGCAAGAGAAGTCGCTTGCCGGGCACCACCGAATTCTGTCTGCTCTGAAGCGGGGTGACGCCATAGCCGCAGAGGCTGCTATGCGCCGGCATCTGCGGGAGGTCGAAACAATCGTACTGAAAAAGCTCTACTAAAGAATGGAGGTTGCCACATGGGCCAATTATTCGCGGTTGAAGTCATTTACCGTGGGGTCTTTCAAAAGACCCTGGCGAAAAACATCACGCGCGACATCGTTCTCGCCGCGCACAACCAAGGCAAACTGGGTATTTCCTTCGGTCGTTACGGAGATGCGCCAGAAAGAAACGGCATTCCCGCCAAAAGTTTCGCCATCGTTGCCAACGATGAACAGACACTCGAAGCCGGAATGGCGCAATACGAACCCAAACAAGTCGACCTGACCGTGGTTCTCGATGACACGCTCTGCAAGGGCGCGGAGTCGTGGGCATGGTACGGGTTGCAGCCGGTGCATCATGCGCTCAAACCGGGGCACACTCTCATCGTGATTTCCCGGGACGACGCACCCGCTCTGCTGCAGAACATTCACCGCCGGGAAGAGCCTTACAAGCTGGGAATCATCAAGGGCGTTACCAGTTTCTCCGGTATGTGGGTCTACAAAGATGACCACACGGACGTGCGCGTCCTCGGCGCCATCGCTAAGGTGCTGCCGGAAGTGATGACCTTCGAGTCGGTGGAGAAATTCATCAACCAGAAGCTCAAGAGCGAACTGAAGGTGACGTCGGCCCGCAACGCATTTGACCGCTTTTCCAGCATTGATGTGAAAGCGGGCGTGGGCAATCCCGACGAGTTATTCAAGTTCGATCTGCCCCGCTGGGAAGACATGCGCTGTGGCGTATCCATCAAAGGTCAGGGGCAAGGCGGCGCGTTCGCCGATCCGGTTACTGGGAAAGTCGGAGGCTTCCGTCCGGCCCGCAACGAACTGTTCAAAAAGTACTCGACGCGCACCCAACGGCCGGTGGTGAACTTCTCCACTTGCACCAAGTGCACGCTGTGCTGGCTGAACTGTCCGGATGCCGCGTTCGATGTCACCATCGCAGGTACATACGACACCAACCTCCAAGCCTGCTGCGGTTGCGGCATCTGCGAGGAGATTTGCCCGGTGAAGGACTGCATCACCATGGTGAACGAGTCCGAGTTCCACGATAACAACAGCCAGTGGGCAGCGTTCGAGACCGACAAGGACGCATACCTGAAGTGGCTGGAAGCCACGATTGAGAAAGCCGAGCCGATCGAAAAGCGATCGCACGGTTTCCGTTATCGCGGCCAGTATCAAGAACAGGTCCCTGAGGCCCTGGAAGTCGCAAAGAAAGGCTAATGCCCCGAAGGGGAGCAACCTGAATACTAAGGAGATTGAAATGGCGACACTGACATTACCAGTTGAGGAAAAGAAGAAACCCTTGGAACAGGAAGCCCTGATTACCGGCGCCGAGGCCATTGCGATTGCTTGCAAATTGGCCAACGTCGATGTAGTTACGGCTTACCCAATCCGGCCTTATGACACGGTTATGCAGTACATCAGCCAGTTGGTAGCAGACGGCGAAATGGACTGCGAATATATCGTGGCGGAAGGCGAACATTCACAATTCGAAATCGTAAAGCACGCGTCGGCTTGCGGAGCGCGCGTGTTCTGCGGTTCAAGCGGCGTGGGCTGGATGTACGCCATGGAAGCGCTGACCGTAACCCCGGCACTGCGCATTCCGATGATCGCAATGGTGGGCAACCGGGCGCTCGACGACCCCGGCGCCTTCGGCGTGGAACACAACGATGCGCTGGCCGTTCGCGACCTGGGCTGGATGTTGACCTGGGTCGATAGCGCGCAGGAAGCGTTAGACACCGCATTAATCGCCTATCGTGTGGCGGAAGATCGCCGCATGTTCGTTCCGCTGGCGATCAGTTGCGATGGCGCGTTCCTCACCCACTCGCAAGCCTTGGTCCAGATCCCGTCACAGGAGCAGGTCAACAAATTCCTGCCTCGCTACAATCGCGGCGATCTGCTGCTCCATCCCGACAATGTCATTTCGGTGGCCCCACAGGCCAACGAAGACTGGGTCACGGAGATTCGGCGGCAGAACTATGCAGTCACCGAAATTGCCTGCGACGTGATTCGCGAAGTCTATGCCGACTTCGAGAAAACGTTCGGACGCAAATACGGCAACCCGTTCTTCGAGGAGTATATGACCGAAGATGCGGAAGTCGTGCTGCTGGGCATGGGAACGATGTCGACGCCAGTCCGGGTCGCAATCCGCAAGCTGCGCGAAGAAGGCAAAAAAGTTGGCTTCGTGCGCCTGCGCTGGTTCCGGCCGTTTGCCGGTCCGGAGATTGCCAAGTGCCTGGAACGCTTCAAGGCCATTGGCGTAATCGATCGCGACTTCTCGTTCGGTTCGCCGAACCTGAGTGGCGTAGTGGCGACAGAAGTTCGGTCCGCCATGTACACCGGCAGCAAGACCAGGCCACCGGTGATCGGATTTATTGGTGGCCTCGGTGGCCGCGAAATAACCGTGCCGGACGTGGAAAAGACGGTGGAGATCACCTTCGACGCCGCAAAAGGCAACGCGCAACCTCTGACGCAATGGATTGGGCTGCGGGGATAACGCGTTACGACGCGTTACCAGAGCCGGAAAGGACATAAACAAATGAGCACATTCGTAGATGAAAAACCGACGCAAAACCTGGAGCCCTTCAAAGGAGTCAAGAAGGTTCCACACGAGGAGTACTACACATCCGGCCACCGCACCTGCCAGGGCTGCGAGTCTGCGCAAATCATGAAACTGATGGCGAAGGCTGCAGGTCCCAGGACCATCGTTCTGGGCAGCACTGGTTGCATGTATGTGGCTAACACGTCTTACTACGCAACCCCCTGGGGCGTTCCCTGGATGCACACGCAACTAGGGAGCTCGGGCTCGAGCGCGCTGGGAGCGGCCGCGGCATTCCGCGTCCAGATGCGCAAGGGCTTCATGAAGGATGAACCCATCAACGTCATCGCCTTCTGCGGCGATGGCGGTGGCGCGGACATGGGCCTGGGAGCGATCTCAGCCACCATGTGCCATCCCGATTACAACCTGCTGATCCTGATGTACGACAACGAGTCTTACGCCAATACCGATATCCAGATTTCCGGGACATCGCCGTATGGCGTCAACACCTCGTTCAGCACGCCGGGAAAAGTGAAGCGCATCATGAATCACCGCTGGAAGAAGAACATGGCGCCACTGATAATGGCTGGCCATCCCACAGTGAAGTACGTAGGGACTATCTCTACGTCCTATCCGCTGCAGGCGATGAACAACGTTCGCAAGGCGCTGTCTATCGGCGGGCCGACCTTCATTCACTGCCTCAACCCCTGTCCGAAAGGCTGGGATTTCGATCCTGTGCTTTCTTTCGAACTGGGCGAACTGGCCGTGAACACGGGCATTTGGCCTCTGTACGAGATCGAAAACGGCAAGCTGAAACTCTACGGCAAAACCGAACAGATTGCCAGCGGCAGATTCAAGCGCCTGCCGGTTCGTGATTACTTGCTCAAGCAAGGAAGGTTCGCGCACTTTATCGAGGAAGACATCGATTACTTCCAGAGCAAGATTGACGATATGTGGAACAAGTGGTTGGTGCCGGGGATCATTCCGCTCCAGAAAGATGTCGAAACCGAATAACCCGCCCGCCCCATTAAAAGGGGGCGGGTTTTTCATTTGCCCGGACGTTTTCCGGCGAGGAGTGTTAGAGGGTAGCGCTCAGTTTGGCTCTTGTTTAAAGAGCGCCATCTCGAAGCCCCGCGCTTTCACCAGCGGGGCAAGGGATCTGGCGTGCAGTATTTCAAACTGACCTACTACCTGCACGAGAAAAGACGACCAATTCTGACAATTCCCAGGAGGGATTCTATGGCCACGAATGTGACCTCCTTTGCTCGACCAGAACCCAAGATCGTCAACCGCTGGGTTCAAATGGGCGCCTGCATAATCGCGATGATGGCGATCGCCAATCTGCAATATGCCTGGACGCTTTTCACTAAACCCTTAACCTCAAACCTGCACGCGACTCTGGCCGCGGTGCAAATCGCATTTGCTGCATTCATCTTCTGCGAAACCTGGCTGGTGCCCTTCGAAGGCTACCTGATTGATCGTCTGGGGCCGCGGCTAGTCATCGGGATTGGCGGCGTGCTGGTAGGCGCGGGCTGGATCGGTTCCGGCTACTCGTTTACGACAACCGGACTCTACATCTGGTACGCGATTGGTGGCATTGGCGCCGGTGCGGTCTACGGCGGCTGCACTGGCAACGTGCTGAAGTGGTTTCCCGATCACCGCGGACTCTGCGCGGGGATTGTGTCCGGCGCCTATGGCATCGGCACAGCGGTGACCGTCGCTCCGATCGAGAAAATGATCCATGCTTCGGGTTATCAGCATGCGTTCATCTTTTGGGGCTTCTTGCAGGGCATCATCGTGACCGCTGCCGCCATGTTTATCGTGGCGCCGCCCAAAGGATGGCTGCCCAAAGCGTGGAAGCCCGTGGCCAGACTCCATCAAACCACCAAGGACATGACCTGGTTGGAGATGCTCAAGCAACCGTCTTTTTATCTTATCTACGTAATGATGACCCTGGTTGCCTTCGGCGGCCTGGTCGTCACTTCGCAACTGAAAGAGATCGCCGGTTTCTACAAAGTGGACAAGGTCATCATTGCCTGGGGCCTGTCTGCAGCAATTCTGGCAATTCAGTTGAACCGCATCGTCAATGGCGTAACTCGACCTCTGTGGGGCTGGATCTCTGACCACATTGGCCGAGAGAATGCGATGTTTACCGCTTTCCTGATCGAGGGTCTTGCAGTATTTGCATGGTTGCAGACCATCGGCCGACCGGTAATGTTCGTGCTGTTGTCCAGCCTCGTGTTCTTTGCCTGGGGCGAAATTTTCTCGCTGTTCCCCTCGCTCACGGCGGACCTATACGGCAGAACATGGGCCACGACAAACTACGGCATCGTTTACACCGCGAAGGGCACAGCGGCTATTTTTGCTGCTCCCGTCGCCGCGTACGTGATGCTCAGAACGGGTTCATGGATCCCGGTGTTCTACGTCATGATTGCTTGTGACATCACCGCCGCCTTCATGGCGTTACTGTGGCTGAAGCCCGTAGCAACGCGGGCCATCGCCAAAGCTGAGGGCGTGGCGCTCTCAGCAGCATTGGCCCAAGCCTCCGCAAACCGGGAGGAGGAGGAAAAACATCTCGCGGTTAGCTAGTAGCTTGCAATGCAGTAGAGAAAAGGTAATTCCATTGACGCGTTGACCGCGGGTGACTGATTTGGGTCACTGACCCATACTCATGTCACCCGCGTCACGTCGTTTGTGCTCTTTTTGCAGCATTGCACTTTTTCCTGGCAACTTTCCGTGGTACATCTTACGTTTGCACCTAAGCCAAGCCATCTTTCTGTTTTTTGCTGCAGTCCTTAGTGGGACGCTAAACGCGGTGGCGGGCGGCGGCAGTTTTATCTCCTTCCCCGCGCTGTTGGCGACGGGAATGCCGGCGGTGCAAGCCAATGCGACCAACACCGTCGCACTGTGGCCTGGGCTGGGCGCCAGCGCCGGTGCCTACCTGAAACGGCTGAACGTGCCGCGGCGCTTGTTGGTCCCACTACTGCTGACCAGCGTTCTCGGAGGCTGGGTTGGGGCTCTGCTCCTGCTCAACACGCCGCAACATACCTTTCTGCACCTCGTTCCCTGGCTGCTGCTCGGAGGCACTCTGCTATTCGCCTTCGGCAACACGATCCGCGTAGTCGCCGGCAAGACGGCGGTTGTAGATGATTTGAAAAACACGTCATGGCAGGCCATCATGACGATTTCGATGACTGAGTTGCTGGTCGCAACTTATGGCGGGTATTTCGGCGCGGGAATCGGATTCATGATCCTGGGAATGCTGACGGCCCTGGGGATGCGCGACATCCATGCCATGGGCGCGATTAGAACATTGCTCGCGGCGGTGATTAATGCTGCGGCGGTGCTGACCTTCATTCTGGCGGGCGCCGTTTTTTGGCCGCACTGCGTGGTAATGATTGCGGGCGCTCTAGTCGGCGGTTGGTGCGGCGCGCACTACGCGCAAAAGGCTGATCCCAGGAAAGTGCGCGGCGCCGTGATCGCCATTGGCGTGGCGATGAGCGCCTACTACTTTGTCACTGTGCGGTAGAACCGGAGCGCGCCCTAGCCCAATCTTCTAGCCAGTTCGGGATTGGAACTATCGCTGCTTTCTGCCGACAGCTCCGATTCCTCATCACAATAATCGGGTAGACTGGATGAGTGTGCTCCATAACCTTCCAAGGGAATTCAGGTCTGCCGACCTTGGGAATGTCATTGTGGAGAGGCAAGCTTCGTATACGGAAGACTTGAATTCATAAACTCTGAGAGGACAAATCTGTGAGTACTTCTACACTTCCTGAAACGCATGAAGAGCAAACCCTCGTCAGCCCCACCCAGTACGTATACTTTTTCGGCGGGGGGAAAGCGGATGGCAACGGAAAGATGAAGGACGAGTTGGGCGGGAAAGGCGCGGGCTTGGCGGAGATGACCAATGCGGGCCTGCCGGTGCCTCCGGGGTTCACCATTCAGACCGAGGCCTGTCGCGAGTACATGCGGCAGGGCGGGGTTTCGCAGGAGGTGGACCGGGAGATGGAAGAGGCCTTGGCCCGTCTGGAAAAACTGCAAGGCCAGAAGCTCGGCAAAGGCGACAATCCTTTATTAGTAAGCGTGCGCTCGGGGGCGAAGTTTTCCATGCCCGGGATGATGGATACGATTCTCAATCTCGGCTTGAACGATCAGAGCGTGGAGGCGCTGGCCAAGCGCAGCCACAACCCGCGCTTTGCCTACGATTCCTATCGCCGCCTGATCCAGATGTTTGGCAATGTCGTGTTGGACATTGAGAAAGAAGAATTCGACAAGGTTTTCGACGCCAAGAAGAAACAGAACAAAACCAAGTTTGACACCGATCTCGATGCCAAGGCATTGCAGGAAGTCATCGCAGAATACAAGAAGGTAGTCAAGAAACATGCCAAGCGCGATTTCCCGCAGGATGCACACGAGCAACTAGTGATGGCGCGGGACGCGGTATTCCGTTCCTGGCAGAACGAGCGCGCCAAGACTTATCGCCGCATCAACGCCATCGACGACATGCTGGGTACAGCGGTCAACGTGCAGGCCATGGTCTTCGGCAATCTGGGCGACAGCAGCGCGACCGGCGTGGGTTTTACCCGCAATCCGGCTACCGGTAACAAGGAGTTCTACGGCGAGTTCCTGCTGAATGCGCAGGGCGAAGATGTGGTCTCGGGAGTGCGGACGCCGGTGCCGATTCTCGAACTGGAGAAGATCATGCCGTCGGCTTACAACCAGCTGCGCGAAATCACCACCCGCCTGGAACAACATTATCGCGACATGCAGGATTTCGAGTTCACCATCCAGGAAGGCAAGCTCTACATGCTGCAAACCCGCAATGGCAAGCGCACCGGGCTAGCGGCGGTGCGCGTGGCCATCCAGATGGTGGACGAGGGGCTGATCACCAAAGAAGAAGCGATTTTCCGCGTCGAACCCAACCAGCTTTACGACTTTCTGGTTCCGCGCCTGGATGAGAAAAGAGCGAAGATTGAAGTTCTGGCCACGGGCTTGCCGGCGTCGCCGGGGGCAGCAGTCGGACAGATCGTGTTCACGGCGGACGAGGCGGTGGAAAAGGTGGGCCACGGCAACAAGAAAAATCCGGTCATCCTGGTGCGCGCGGAAACTACGCCGGAAGATATTCATGGCATGGAAGTGGCCGCCGGCATTCTGACCTCGCGCGGCGGCATGACCAGTCATGCGGCGGTGGTCACGCGCGGCATGGGGAAATGCTGCGTAGCGGGCGCGGGCGACATCGAAGTCAACGAACGCGCCGGCGAGATGCGGGTGAAAGGCCAGGTGTTCAAGCCGGGCGACTGGATTTCGCTCGACGGAACCACGGGCCGCGTGATCAAGGGCAAACTGGGTACGCTCGACGCCGAACCGGACGATCCGGAACTGGTGAAGTTCATGGGCTGGGCGGAACCGTTTCGCAAAATCGGAGTGCGGGCCAACGCGGACATTCCCCGCGACGCGAAACAGGCGCGCGCGTTCGGCGCCGAGGGCATTGGCCTATGCCGCACCGAGCATATGTTTTTTGCCGAGGACCGCATCCTGCACATGCGGGCCATGATCCTCGCCGATAATGAGAAAGACCGCCGCGCCGCCTTAAAGAAGCTGCTGCCCATGCAGCGCTCCGATTTCATCGGGCTGTTTGAAGTCATGGAAGGCTTGCCGGTGACCATCCGCCTGCTGGATCCGCCGCTGCACGAGTTCCTGCCCAAGCGTGAAAAACTCATGGTCGACATCGCCAGCCTGGCCAGCGCGAACGCCAAGCAGAAAAAAACTCTGGTCGAGGAATACCGTGACTACGGCGCGAAAGGCGCTGGAGATTTGAAGAAAATCCTCCCGCAACTGCTGGCGCGGGTGGAAGAACTGCATGAGTTCAATCCCATGCTTGGACATCGCGGCTGCCGCTTGGGCATCACCTATCCGGAGATCACGGAGATGCAGGCGCGGGCCATCTTTGAAGCGGCGGTAGCCGTGGAGAAGAGTGGAGTGAAGACGCATGCGGAAGTGATGATTCCGCTCATCGCCACGGTGAAGGAAATGGAGAACCAGACGGCGATCGTGCGACGCGTAGCCGAGGAAGTTTTTCGCGAGAAGGGGAAACAGGTGAAATATCACGTGGGGACGATGATCGAACTTCCCCGCGCCTGCCTGGTCGCGGACGAGATTGCCAAGGAAGCCGAGTTCTTCAGCTTCGGCACCAACGACCTCACCCAGACCACGTTCGGTTTCTCGCGCGACGACGTCAACAAAGTGCTGCCCACGTATCTTAAGGAAGGCATTCTCAAACAGGATTCCTTCGCCGTGATCGATCGCGACGGCGTAGGCGAGCTGGTGAAAATCGGGATCGAACGGGGACGCAAGACCCGCCCCGATCTGGAGGTAGGAATCTGCGGCGAACACGGCGGCGACCCATCGTCGGTGGAGTTCTGCCACCAGGTAGGCATGGATTATGTGGCCTGCTCGCCCTTCCGTGTCCTGACCGCGCGCCTGGCCGCCGCCCAAGCCGCCGCCAGCCAAAAACTAAAAGTCGAAGCCGGAAGGACCAAATAACAGCGTTGGTTTCTGTGTGCGCAGATCTGATTCCCAAAGGCAAATTGCGTTGGATCCGTCGTCTCGGCGATCGAATCATTAGCTGGAATAATCCTTACAAGTAAGAGAGAATATCGAGTTTATCTTTGCAACGCCGCGACGCTAGCGAGGTACTGCGTTCGCGGTTCGTTCCCGAGGGAGAATTTTCTATGGCCAGCAGCACGATCGAAGTGGACACCGCGACACGCAATCCCAGGCATTCGCGGCTGGAGCGCTGGGTGGAAGAAGTGGCGCAGATGTGCAGGCCCGATCGCGTGCACTGGTGCGATGGCTCGCCCGAGGAATATCAGGCGATGCTGCGGTTGATGATTCTTACCGGCACGGCCATCCCGCTCGATCCGGCGAAGCGTCCCAACAGCGTGCTGGTGCGCTCCGATCCGGCCGACGTAGCCCGCGTGGAAGATCGAACGTTCATCTGCTCGCGCACCAAAGAAGAGGCGGGCCCGACCAACAACTGGGAAGACGCGGCCAAGATGAAGCAGAAACTCTCCGAACTTTTCGCCGGCTCCATGGTCGGGCGCACCATGTATGTGGTTCCTTACAGCATGGGCCCGATTGGCTCGTCCATCGCGAAGATCGGCGTGGAGATCACCGACTCCGCTTACGTCGTGGCCAGCATGCATCTCATGTCGCGCGTGGGCAGCCGCGTGCTTGCGGCTCTCGGCGATGACGGCGAGTTTGTGCGCGGGCTGCACTCGGTCGGCTTTCCGCTCGCCCCCAATCAGCCGGACGCGACCTGGCGCTGCAACAAAGAGCACAAGTACATCTGCCATTTTCCGGAGACGCGCGAGATCTGGTCGTACGGTTCCGGCTACGGCGGCAACGCCTTGCTGGGCAAGAAGTGTCACGCGCTGCGCATCGCCTCGGTGCAGGCGCGGGATGAAGGTTGGCTGGCCGAGCACATGTTGATTTTGAAACTCATCAGCCCGTCGGGAAAAGCCAAGTACATGACCGGCGCATTTCCCTCGGCTTGCGGCAAAACTAACTTGTCGATGCTGATCCCGACGATTAAGGGATGGAAAGTGGAGACCATTGGCGATGACATTGCGTGGATGAAATTCGGCGCCGATGGCCGGCTGTACGCGATTAATCCCGAGTATGGTTTTTTCGGGGTGGCGCCGGGGACGGGCGTGAAATCGAATCCCAACGCCATGCTTACTGTCGCCCACGATTCTGTTTTTACCAATTGCGCCATGACGCTCGACGGCGACGTGTGGTGGGAGGGCATGACGGAAGAGAAACCCGCCAGGCTGGTGGACTGGCTGCGGCGGCCATGGACGCCGGATTCGGGCCGCAAAGCGGCGCATCCCAATGCGCGCTTTACCGCGGCTGCGAAGCAGTGCCCGGTGATCGCGCCCGAGTGGGAGGATCCGAAAGGCGTGCCCATCGATGCCATTCTGTTCGGCGGACGCCGCGCGGGAATTGTCCCGCTGGTCACCGAAGCGTTCAATTGGCAGCACGGAACTTTTCTGGGCGCGACTGCGAGCAGCGAGACCACGGCCGCGATCACGGGAAAGGTGGGCCAACTGCGCCGCGATCCCATGGCCATGCTGCCCTTCTGCGGCTACCACATGGGCGACTATTTCGCCCACTGGCTCAAAATCGGAGCCGGCGCGGACGCCTCCAAGCTGCCGAAGATCTGCTACGTAAACTGGTTTCGCCAGGACAAAAACGGCAAGTACCTGTGGCCGGGCTACGGAGAAAACAGCCGCGTGTTGAAGTGGATCTTCGAACGCTGCGACGGCAAGGTGCACGCCAAAGACACGCCCATCGGCCGCATTCCCGACGTAGCCGACCTGGACACGACCGGCCTCGACATCAAAGGCGCGCATGTCGACGAACTGCTCAGCGTGGACATCGAAGGCTGGCTCGCCGAAATTCCGCTGATTAAAGAGCACTTCGCCAAGTTCGGCGACCACTTGCCCAAAGGCCTGCAGGACGAGGTCGCGGGCCTGGAGCAGCGGCTAAAGTCGGCGAAGCGGTAAGGCATCAGGGAATCGGCCACAGACGCCGGGTTTCAAGATATTTCTCAGTAAGTGAGAGGTTTGTGGTATATAGTTGCTCATAGTTATGCCGCGCGTCGCTGCTAACGAAGTGAATCATCCCGTCGCCCCAGTAACTCCATTTCCCTCGCGTTCTCTCACGCGAAATCAGATTCGCGGTTTTTGGGCGTCATGGGGTGGATGGACGCTGGACGGTATGGACTCCTTTGTTTATGCGCTTGTGCTCGTACCCTCGCTCCGCGAACTGCTACCGCGCTCGGGCATTCCAGCCACTAGGGCGAACGTGGGATTTTACGGAGGGTTGCTCTTCGCCCTGTTCCTCATTGGCTGGGGACTCGCATTCCTTTGGGGACCTATCGGAGACAAGTTTGGGCGCGTGCGCACGTTGATGTTGACCATCCTCTGGTATTCCGTATTCACTTTTCTAAGCGCGTTCGTCACCGGAGTCTGGCAGCTTGCGATTCTTCGCCTGCTTGCCGGCATTGGCATTGGCGGAGAATGGGCCATGGGCGGGACGTTTGTTGCCGAGGAGTGGCCGGAAGACCGGCGCCGGGTGGGTGCGGGATTAATGCATACCGGATATTACGTCGGCATATTTCTCGCTGCCCTGGCGAACTACGGCATTGGCAGCCACTTTGGCTGGCGTGCCATGTTTATTGTCGGCGGGCTGCCGGCGCTATTGCTGGCTTGGATTCGGCACGGCGTTACAGAACCCGCGACCTGGACCAAGAAAGAAAAGGTAGTACGCTCGTGGGCCGTTTGGCGTCCGTTTGTGATCCTGTTTTCGCCCGACTTGCGCCGCCGCACCATGGTGAATGCCTTTCTGATGCTGGTTTCTATCTGCGGTTTGTGGGCCGGAACCGTGTATGTTCCCGCGGCCATTACCGCCGTCGCCGAGGCCGGTGGCCGCAGTGGTCCGCAAGTTGCGCAGCTCGCGTCCTGGGGAATCATGATGGTCTCGTTCGCTACGATTCTCGGCTGCCTGGCGATGCCGTGGCTCGCCGAACAGGTAGGACGGCGCGGGGCTCTCGGCATTTTCTTTACGCTCATGATGGTATTTATCGCGCTCACATTCGGCAAGATCTTCTATCTCGGGGCGACCGCGCTTCCATGGTTTTTCGTTTGTCTCTTCTTTCTGGGCTTGGGCGGGGCCAACTTCGCCGTGTATACTCTCTGGCTGCCCGAGCAATATCCAACGGAATGCCGCGCCAGCGCCTTCGCGTTTTCCACCTCGTTCGCCCGTTTTGGCGGGGCTGGAATCACTTTCCTCGTCGGAGCGGGCGTCCGGCATTTTGGCTCCCTCGGAACTCCTGTCGCGATCACCTCTCTCGCTTTTGCCTTAGGACTGCTTCTGATTCCATTCGGCGCGGAAACCCGCGGTAAGACCCTGCCGGCCTAAAAGGCGGGTATCGAGCCCTTCCAGTCCCTCCGATTCCGGAAGCTGAAATAAGCGTCCTAAAGTCAAGCCTACTCTGGCCGATGCTATTTCTAGGGTGACTCGATGACGCTCAAGACGAAGTTCCGCGTGATGGTCGCGGTTTCTGCTGCCGGGTTGCTGGCCGTGGCCGGCTTTTGGATTCAGGGCCAACACTCCAGCCTGCTTTCGGAAAAGCTGCAAAAAACCAAGAACCTGGTCGAGGTGCCTTACTCCGTTATCGAGGGACAATACCAGCTAGAGACGGCAGGAAAGGTAACTCGGATCGAGGCCCAGCGAGCGGCGATTGCGGCCATTCGGACCATGCGCTACGAAGGCGACAACTATTTCTGGATCAATGACGAGCATCCCACGATGATCATGCATCCGCTGAAGCCCAAGTTGGATGGCACCGATCTCACGTCCTTGAAAGACCCTTCGGGGAAGGCCGTCTTTGTTGAATTTGTCAAGGCCGCGCAAGCCCCGGATGGTGGCTACGTCTACTATCTCTGGCCCAAGCCGGGCAGAGAGCAACCCGTCGCCAAGCTTTCCTTCGTCAAGCGCTTCGCGCCCTGGGGTTGGGTGATTGGAACTGGAATCTACATCGATGACGTCGATGCCGCCTGGCGAGAAAGCGCCCTCAAGGCCGGAGGGATAGCTCTGTGTTGCCTGATTCCTTTACTGGCGGTGTCGATCGCCAACTTCGCGGTCGATCTTTTTGCGTTTGCGCGACATGGTGCATCGGGTCAAGGACGTGGAGGATGAGGGAGATCTGACCAAGAGGATCCAAATTACTTCCGACGACGAAATTGGAGAGCTGGCGAAGTGTTTCAACGGTTTCATTGAGCGGTTGAACGAGATGATCGGAGCGATCGCTCAAAACGCGCTTCAAATAGCGAGCGCTAGCGAGGAACTGGATGTCACTAGCCAGCAGATCACCGCTAACTCCGAAGAGACCTCCGCCCAAGCCGACGTTGTTTCGAAAGCCGCCGAGCAGGTTAGTCAAAACCTCCAGACTGTAGCGACTGGGGCCGAAGAGATGGGTGCCAGCATCAAGGAAATTGCCAAGAATGCCACTGAGGCCGCGAAGGTCGCAACCTCCGCCGTCAGAGTTGCCGAGACGACTAATGCCACCGTGTCGAAGCTAGGCGATTCCTCCAGCGAAATTGGCCAGGTCATCAAGGTCATCACCGCGATCGCGCAGCAGACCAACCTTCTCGCGCTGAATGCTACGATTGAAGCGGCTCGTGCGGGTGAGGCGGGCAAGGGCTTTGCGGTGGTGGCCAATGAAGTCAAAGAACTCGCCAACCCCACCCTACATCGGCGGCAAAATCGAAGCCATCCAGACCGACACCGTGGCTGCTATCGCGTCGATCAGTGCGGTAATTAATCAGGTCAACGATATCTCGAACACCATCGCCACGGCGGTGGAGGAGCAGAATGCGACCACCAACGAGATAGTGTGCAACGTGAGCGAAGCGTCGCGCGGAAGCAGCGAGATCACCGGCAATATTGCTGGAGTAGCCCAAGCGGCCGAGAGCACGTCACGCGGCGCCAGCGATACCCAGAAGGCAGCGCAGGAGTTGGTGCAAACCTCCGCGCAGCTGCGCCACCTGATCGAGCAGTTTAAGATCGGGCGCCGTGACCCACGGATAGCGGCAGAGTTGCCGGTGCAACTGACGGGGGCCGACGCCAGCGGTCGCCCTCTGGATCAGAAAGTGATGACGATCGACATCAGCCATCGCGGAGCGCTGTTAAAGGGTATCGATGCGATCTTGAGGCGAGGCGCCCTAGTTTCTCTCGCCCGCTTGAATAAGAAAGAGGATTTTCGAGTCGCGTGGGTAGGGGCAAAGGGTACGCTGGGGGCAGGTCATACCGGGGTGGCTTCGGTCGGCGTGAATACAACGTTTTGGGATGATGTGCTTGGAACAACAGCGCCGTCAGGACGCGAAATGGCCAGCGCATCCGCAGCCAGTGTGCGGCGGAGCAAGACGGCGCAGGCGGGCGGGTGATTTGATTCGGCGCCTTTACTGCAGAAAGCTGGGTGATTGCCGTCGTTCCCGAGACTGGAATAACCTCGCCTAATATTCGCGGGATTATGGCCGAAGGAAGCAACATGACTCTCAAGACGAAGTTCCGCGTGATGGTCGCGGTTTCTGCTGCCGGGTTGATGGCCGTGGCCGGCTTTTGGATTCAGGGCCAACACTCTAGCCTGCTTACGGAAAAGCTGCAAAAAACCAAGAACCTGGTCGAGGTGCCTTACTCCGTTATCGAGGGACAATACCAGCTAGAGACGGCGGGAAAGGTAACTCGGATCGAGGCCCAGCGAGCGGCGATTGCGGCCATTCGGACCATGCGCTACGAGGGGAGCAACTATTTCTGGATCAATGACGAGCACCCCACGATGATCATGCATCCGCTAAAGCCCGAGTTGGATGGCACCGATCTCACGTCCTTGAAAGACCCTTCGGGGAAGGCCGTCTTTGTTGAATTTGTCAAGGCAGCGCAAGCCTCGGACGGCGGCTATGTTTACTATCTCTGGCCCAAGCCGGGCAAAGAGCAACCCGTCGCCAAGCTGTCTTTCGTCAAACACTTCGCTCCCTGGGGCTGGGTAATTGGCACTGGAATCTACATTGATGATGTGGACTCGGCCTGGCGGCAAAGCGCCCTGACTGCGATGGGGCTCTCCATGGCTTGCTTGCTGCCGCTGATTATCGTTTCCGTGGCTACCTCGCGCTCGACCTTCCTGCGATTAGGCGATATGGTCGAGCGCTTCAAAGACGTAGCCCATGGTGAGGGCGACCTGACCAAGCGGATTCCGATTACCGCTCACGATGAAATCGGAGAGCTCGGGAAATGGTTCAACATTTTCCTGGACAAACTGCAGGACATGATCAAGTCCGTTTCGACCGCAACTCACCAGGTGGGCAGCGCCAGCGAAGAGGTCTCCAACACCAGCCAGCAGATCTCCGCTAACTCGCAGGAAACTTCGGCTCAGGCCAATGTCGTTTCCACTACGGCCGAGCAGGTCAGCCAAAACCTGCAGACGGTTGCGACCGGCGCAGAAGAGATGGGCGCCAGCATCAAGGAAATCGCCAAGAACGCAACCGAGGCCGCGAAGGTCGCAACCTCCGCCGTCAAAGTCGCCGAAACCACTACCGCGACCGTGGCCAAGCTGGGGGAATCCTCGGCTCAGATCGGCCAAGTGATCAAGGTGATCACGGCGATCGCCCAGCAGACGAACCTGCTGGCCCTCAACGCCACCATCGAAGCTGCCCGTGCGGGAGAGGCGGGCAAGGGCTTTGCGGTGGTAGCCAACGAAGTGAAAGAGTTAGCGAAGGAAACCGCCAAGGCCACGGAAGACATCAGCCACAAAATCGAAACCATCCAGAGCGACACCAAGGCGGCAGTGGACGCCATCGCCTCTATTAATCAGGTGATCAATCAAGTCAATGATATTTCCAACACCATTGCGACTGCGGTGGAAGAACAAAACGCGACCACCAACGAGATGTCGCGCAACGTGAGCGAAGCAGCGCGGGGCAGCGGCGAGATCACCAGCAACATCGCGGGCGTGGCGCAAGCAGCGGAGAGCACGTCGCGAGGAGCCACCGAAACGCAAAATGCAGCGCAGCTATTAGTAGAGATGTCCACGCAGTTGCGCAACCTGGTCGAGCAGTTCAAGACAGGCACGGATCAGCGGAGTAGCGGCCATTCAACTGCGGCCGCCGTGTCCCTCGACTTTACCGTGGTCAAGACGGCGCATCGCAGACTGGCGTCTTAAGCTCCGCAACTTTCTGGATGGGCGGGAAAACCTGACGACCGAGAAACTCGCATCCCATCGCGACTGTCAGCTGGGGAAATGGCTATACGGCGACGGAGGCGCGGCTTACGGCCAGTTGGCTGGGTTTCAGGAGCTTGAGGAAAAGCACAAGCACATGCACGGCATGGTGAAGGAAGTGGTCGAACTGAAACAGACGGGAAAGCTTGCGGCGGCCGAGCAACGCTTCACGCTGGTTTGCCAGTCCGCCGACGAAGTTGTCGCTCTGCTGACCCAAGTGGAGGGCCAAGTCGCCCAGACCCAGAGCCGAGCGAGCGCCGCCGGACGCTAACAAGAGATTCTCTCTTGCCCGTCAAGCAGTTTTTTCTGTGGAGAGAGGGCAGGAAAGGACGAGTATGAGTTTTTTTAGGCATGGGGAAATCTATCGCTCCGATGTTGGGCTCCTGCCACCGGGAGCGGTCATGGTGCTGGCCGCTCCCGGGTGCATCGGCTGTGATGAGTTTCCAGCCGGGTATTCCTTGGCCGGTTGCTCTCCAGCAGAGCCGGCCTCCGCTTCCCCGACTGGAACGATTTTCCCCCGCCCCAGGGCTGCGGTGCAAGGATTTCTGGTCAGCGAACGGCCTGCGGATCCCCGGCTAAACGGCGGTCGCAACTTCCAGCGCGGGGAACAGGCGGGAGCCGTCATAGTCGGCGTTGCCGCGAAACATGCCAAAGATGGCGTGCAGCATCTTGCGGGCCACCGCCATGAGGGCTTGCAGTTTGGCCTTGTGGCGTGCCAGTAAAGCCTGGTAAAAAGCGCGCAAGTGGGGGTCGTGGCGCACCGCGACCAAGGCGGGCATGTAGAGAGCGCGGCGCAGGTAGCGATTGCCGGCGCGGCTGATGCGCGCCCGCTTATGCACGGAGTGCCGGAATCGTGATGTGCCGGATCCAGTCCGCTGTGTGCGACCCACTGGCGTACGGAGAGGCCGGGGGCCAACAGCGCAAGTTCTCCCAACAGATACAGGGCGCTGATCTCGCCGATGCCGGGCATGCTCAACAGCCGAGCCCAACGCGGACGCAGTTCGGCATCCTTGGCGATCAGGGCCAGAGCCGCGCGGCGCATCTTCTCCATCCGGCGCTGCAGATCGCGCAGCGATCGTTTCAGATCCTGCCGCACCCAACCCGAGCCGGTGCTGGAAGCGGAGAGGGCGTGCAGACGATTGCTCTGTTGCGTGTGCTGCTGAGTGAGAGCAGCGATGTGGCGCGTGATGGTGCGCAGTTCCAGAGCGGCAGCGCCCGGCGGATGCCAGGGCTGGAAGGACATGCGGCGGGCATACTCGGCCAACACCTGAGCGTCGGCGGGATCGGTCTTACTGCGGCACAGCGTGACCGCGAAGCCGTGTACCACCTTGGGATTCAGCACGGCCACTTCGATCCCGGAGGCGGCGTGCAACGCCAGGGCCAGGTCGAGACTGTAGCGACCGGTGGCTTCCAGGCAAATCCGCACCCGCTCTCCGGTCTTTTGCAACCACCGGATCAGCCCCTGATGACCGCTGGCTCGGTTGGCGAAACTGCGTTGCCGCCAGCTTCCGGCTTCGCCTTCCAGGGCGACCAGCAGTTGAGCGGCGCTGACATCGATTCCACAACTGAGAAAACCTTCGGCTGACGATTTGTGCATGAGCGGCTCCTAGAGTTAATCTGCGGTTCCGGCTTCCGCCCCGGCCAAGCTCTTGGCGCCGACCTTGAACATGCAGGCTCAAAAGGCCTTCGATTCTCCACGGCGTCGAAAAGAGAGGGGCGGGGGCCGCTCTCTCGTCAGGCTCAACTTCGGCCTAAGGGCGGGACGGCCTCTCCGCCGAAACGTGACTTAATGGTAGTCACGTCTGGAAATCGAAGATACAAGGGCGGGGATGGCTGGCTCCGGCCCTCCATGATTGAGATTCGATGGCGCGCATCAGCGCTGCGACAGGCTCGCTTCGAAAGAGAGCCTGCGCCGTCTTGCTTCTCCTCTACGCCACGCCTCGCGCTTTTATTGGCGTAGTCATGTCGGAACAGCGGCTGTGCGCTCCGAATTTTTCACGGCGCGGGCGCCAGAGGCTTCAGCCACAACAGAGCCATGAACGCAGCGATCAGATCGCAAGTAATCATCGCCCAGAAGACTTTCGTCCAGGGACCGGTCTTGGCAAACAACCAGGCCGCGCATGGCCCACTCTCCGCCAATGCCAATGCCGGCAAGCAGGCGAAGAACAGCAAGCTGCCAAACCCCGGTGACGAACGCGCTCAGAAAAGCGAATACCGATTACCAGAGGATGGTCAGCATGAGGGTGCGCACGCGCCCGAATTTATCTCCGATTGGCCCCCAAAGGAACGCCAGCCCCCAACCGATCAGGAACAGGGCGAAGAGCAACCCGCCATATAATCCTACGTTCGCCCTGGTGGCGCGAATGCCGGAGCGCGGGAGCAGATCGCGGAGCGAAGGTACGAGGACGAGCGCATACGATACCATCCAGCGTCCACCCACCCCACGACGCCCAGAAACCGCGAATCTGGTTTCGCGTGAGAGGTTGCGTGGGAAAGGGGGTGACGGAAGCGGCAGGATGATTCGCTTGGTTAGCGGCGGGGCGCGGCATGGCAGTGCGAGCTATATCAAAAAGTGTACCGCATAGGGAAACTATGTTGAACGCGACGCGGAGCGCTCTACTACCTAAACTCTCTGAAGCTTTCCTCTTCGCAACGATCTTCCGCAGCGTAAGAGGTGGCACGGAAACTCAAAACGGAATCCCGCATAGAGAGAATACGAAGATCGTGACGCGCGGGTGATATGAGTTTCGGGTCCGTTCCCCAAATCAGTCACCCGCTGGGTCACGCGTTATTGCAAATACTTCTGTCCTACTCACGCTCCGGGCTGCTATGCAACGTCCGCCACACGTTTCTCATCCAGCTTCTTGTTCGCAGCGTCTTGGGCCAACGCTTGCTCCAAGCGAAACATTTCCTGTGCCTTCTGATAGGTCTTGATGGCAACCGGTTTCAGCCAGAACAGCGCCAGGAACGCGGCGATCACGTTGCAGGCAATCATGACCCAGAAAATCGACATCCACGAGCCGGTCTTGACACTGGCCATGGCGGCCACGGGTCCGGCAAAGATCGCCGCCAAACCTTTGGCCGTGTAGACAATGCCGTAGTTGGTCGTCGCCCATGTTCTGCCGTACAAGTCTCCAACGATGGAGGGGAACAGCGAAAAGATCTCGCCCCAGGCGAAGAAGCACAAGCCAGTCATCAGGATGAACCACACCGGACGGCTGATCAATTGAAGCAGGGCAAATACCGCGATGCCCTGCACAGGAAAGCGATGAACATGGTATTCTCACGCCCTATATGATCGGAAACCCATCCCCAGAATGGCCGGCAAAGGCCATTCAGGATGCGGTCCAGTTCGATCGCCATCACCAAGGCCGACATGCCCCACAAGATGATGACCTTGTCGACATGGTAGAAGACGGCCATGGGTTTGATTTGGGCAGTGACCACCAAGCCACCGAAAGCGACCATCGTCATCATGATGTAAATGACGTAGAACGATGGTTGGCGCATCATCTGCCAGTGAGTCATGTCCAAGGCGGATGTTCTCACTTTGGCTGATGCTTGCGTCCTTCCCTTAGGCATCCAGTTTTTGGGCGGAGCGATGATCAGCATCGCGGCGGCGAAAACGATAATGCCCTGGATAATTCCCCAGAAGATGAAAGTGTGCTGGTATCCGGAGACTTTCATCATCTTGGCGATCGGCGCCACGGTCAGTGCAGTTCCGAGGCCGTACGCGCCAGCGGTGAACCCGACGCAAATACCGCGGTGATCGGGAAACCACTTCAGCGAGTTGCCCATGCAACCGCCGTAAACTACGCCGGCGCCGATGCCGCCCAGGCGTACCAGAAGTACAACGCATGCAGGCTGCCCGCCATCCCCGATCCGATCCAGCCAAGGCCCACGAAGATGCCACCAATGCCGATCACCAGACGAGGACCAATACGATCGACGAGGTATCCCTCGAACGGAACCAGCCAGGTTTCGCAAAGAATGAATGCGGCGAAAGCCACCTGGACGGCGGCCAAGGTTGCGCTCATGCTTTTGGTTAAGGGTGTGGTAAACAGAGTCCAGGCGTATTGCAAGTTCGCGATAGCCATCATCGCGATAATGCCGGCAATTAGCTGAATCCAACGATTGGGAATACGCGAAGGGTGAATCAGAGTCGCTGACCCTTGAGCCATAGGTATACCTCCTGATGACGGCGCGCAAGATTTTAACCGCACACTGCCAAAAAACGCCAGTCCCCAATCCTGCTTACGATCCTATTCCCCAAAGCTGCGGATGTCGACTAACCTTGCCGCCAACGTGTTCTAACTCGATGGCGCGGCGTCAGCCTCCACTTCTTTCCGGAATGGGATCACGCCGGGAACCAGCCACTTTTCCCACATTTCATCGACCTTGCTTTGGAAGTAATCGATATCGTCCTTGGTAAAGTGCGCAAACCTTCCTTGCTTCAGTAAGTAATCTCGTACCGGCTGCCGCTGGATTTTCTTGGCAGCGATCTGTTGCGTCCTGCCGGTGAGCCTCAGCACGCCGTCTTCCACTTCGTAGAGAGGCCAAACGCCAGTATTCACCGCTAGTTCGCCCATCTCGTGCGAGAGGTAAGGATCGTAATCCCAACCCTTAGGGCAGGGATCGAGCGAGTGAATAAACGTGGGCCCCCCGATGGTCAGAGCTTTGCGCATGGCGTTCATTCCCGCCAGGCCGTAAGACATGCAGATGGTTGCAACATAGCGGCAACTGGGATGCCCCGCGGCCATCATGCCCGCCATGTTCTTCTTCCACCGGCGATGCATAATCCTTTTCACTCTGCCCGGCGTACTGAACGTGGTATTGGCGCCCCACGGTGTGCTTCCCGATAGCTGGATATCGGTATTGGCGTAAGACTCATTGTCATACATCAGAATCAGGCAGTTGTAATCGGGATGAGTGAGGGTTGCCGAAATTGCTCCCACGCCCATATCCGCGCCACCGCCATCGCCGCAGAATGCTATCACATTAATTGGCTCTTGCTTCATTTTTCCTTTGCGCATGAGAGCCTTTAGAGCCGCAGCCGCGCCCAGCGCCGCCGATCCGCTGCTTCCCAACTGGGTGTGCATCCAGGGAAGCACCCAGGCAGTGCTGTAATACGTGGTGTTAGCCACGTACATGCACCCCGTGCTGCCGAGAACGATCGTCCTGGGGCCGGCGGCCTTAGCCATCATTTTCATCAAGAGCGCGGATTCACAGCCCTGGCACGTTCGGTGACCCGAAGTGAAATACTCATCCAGGGGGATTTTCTTCACCGCCTTGAACGCATCTAATTTTTGGGTTGGATCGATTTGTACGTAAGTCGCCATAATTCCTCATCCTCTCTGACATCGAAAATATCGGGTAAAACGGATTACTCTCGCAATCCGATCCATTGGGTTAAGGGCTGCGGCTTGCCATCGGCAGCGTTGTAAACTGCATCGGCCATCTTCTCAACGTCCGGCACGGTAACTTCGCGCCCGCCGAGACCGCAGATAAAATCGACCACCGGCGGTTTCTTGCCCGGTCCCGGATACAGCGCGTGGCGAACTTCTCCGGCCAGCACCCCTCCGAGATACGGCGAGCCAAAAGAATAGTCACGATCGATGACGCCGATCGCCGCGAAGCGTTGCAGCGATTTCGCCAATTCTTCCGCGTCAAACGGACGGAACCAGCGCATGCGCACAAAGCCCACTCGCTTCCCTTCCTTGCGCATCTGTCGGATCGCGACCTTCACCGAGATCGAGAGCGTTCCCATTCCCATGAGGACCACGTCCGCGTCCTCGGTCATGTACTCCTCGAAGAACGGGTTGCCATAGGAACGTCCAAAGATGCGCTCGAAATCGGTATAAGCTTCTTTGATCACAGTCGACGACCGTTCCATGGCCGCATAGTTCTGGCGGCGAATCTCCATGACCCAGTCTTCGTTGCCTTGTGGGGCCACGGTGATGGGATTATCAGGATGAAGCAGCAAGTCGCCACGATTGTATGGGGGGAGGAATTCGTTTACTTTCTCTTGTGATGGGATTTGCACCAGCGCCTGTGAGTGAGTCAAAAAAGCGCCATCGCAACTGATCGCACAGGGCAGGAAAACGCGCCGGTCCTCAGCCACTCGATAAGCGATCAAAGCCGTGTCCAGCGCCTCTTGCGCATTGTCGACCCAAACCAATTGCCAGCCCAGGTCGCGCACCGCCAGCGCGTCGTTGTGCTCCACGCCGAAGGCGCCAGGATCATCCAGCGCCCGGTTCCCTACCATCGCGATCATGGGAATGCGCAGCGCGGGAGTTACAGTTAGCGCTTCCATGGCATACATCCAGCCAACGCCGCTGGAGCCGCAAAACACGCGCGCTCCGCACGCGGAAGCGTGCTTCACGATTTCAAACTGCGAGTGCTCGCCTTCGGCGACAATATATTCGCAATCCATTTCTCCGTTCGCCACCAGTCTGCACACATACTGCATCACAGTGTCGTATGGACGGATTGGATAGGCGGTAATTACGTCAACGTCCGCCAGTTTGCAAGCGACCGCGATTGCTTCGCTGCCCGTGATTAGAGCGGTTTCCTCAGTCTTGCGCTGTTCCTCGATTACTGTTGCCACTGCCATGACGGAATCTCCTCGTTAAGGACGCTATAAAATCTTATTTGCCTTGAGCGATCTCGAGCATCTCCGGGACTTGCTCCTCATACTGTCCCTTATAGCGGAACCCATGCGACCGCTCTGGATGTGATTTGATTTTCTCTTCCAGCCAAACCTTGTAACCGTCTTTGTCTTTCCGCCAGTCTTCCCACTGGCTGCTGTTGTCATGGAATTCGGTCTCATTGACCATGGTGACGCATTCCTTGACCGGGCACACGGCCTCGCACACACCGCATCCGCAGCAGGCTTGCATGTTCGCGTCATACAAACCTTCCGGCGTCACGTCGAAGCATGAGTCCGGGCACTGCAGCCAGCACAGCGTGCATTTGATACAAGTATCGAAATTCACCACCGGCCGCATGGTTCGGGTGCTGAATTTTTTGAAGGTGGGATTGCGATCAGGCTGAAAACCACCGTGGGCATGGGACGTAGGATCGTCCATTTTGTGTCCGGCGGGAATGCTGGGAATAGCAATGCCTTCGCCCATTTCGTGCCATTTGGGCAGATCGAACTTGTAAGGCACTTCCGGATTGCCCTGGTTCGGCTGCACCGTGATACTGGTGGTGCGCTCGTAGGACTTCGCCGCCGAGGTGGCTTTGAGTTCATTTTTCCACTCGTCGACAATCGCTTTTTGAACTGACTTCAGGCTGAACAGATCAGGCAAGATTTTGGCAATCGCGCCCAGAATGCGTACGTCGGTGTGATCGTCCTTGTACACCCACAAGCCTGAAAAGCTGACCGTACCCTTGATGATCGACAATTGATATGGGTACTCTTTGCGATGAGCCATGGCGACGATGGCTTCAGGGCCTTCACGCGAGGTCACGATAAGGGTGCCCCCCGGTTTCAGCAGCCGATTGACGGGCTGCAAACCGTACCAGGCCCACGATTCCACGCCCTTGCAAAGCGTGTCATCGACGCAGATGGTAATGTCGACCTCTTTGGGTTCGTACTTGGCCATTCCATCCTGCAGTGTCTCTTCGTCGGTCGCCACAATGGCGAAGTTTTTCGCGGGAATGCCGTTGCGCTCAGGACTGTCGCCGTAGCGGCCAAAAGAAATTCCCTTCTTGCCTTCGTGATGAGCGGCCAGCACGATGGCACGGCTGATTCTGCCAGCCATGGTTTTTTGAAAAATTCCCCGATAGATAATTTCGATCGCGAATAACCGGCCCATGTGAACATCCTCCGTTGGTCAAAACTTGTTGAGTACGATTTCTTCGACATCTTCAATGTGCCGCCGCATGGCGGATTTAGCGGCTTCGGCATCGTGGCGCTGAATGGCAGCCAGAATCCGCCGGTGCCCGGCAAGCGACTTTTGCGGACGCCCTTCCACTTGCAGCGAGCGTTCCCGCGTTTCGCGCAGCAGGTCCATAACGATGTCGAGCACCTTCAGCACTACGCCGTTGCCGGAAGCCAGTGCAACGCTGTAGTGGAATTCCGTGTCCTCAGCCACCGCAGCGTCTCCCTGACCCTGCTTTGCCTCTTGTCGCTGCAGAATTTCTTCCATTTCGGAAACTTCATCGGCAGACGCATGCGTGGCGGCGCGCGCTGCCAGCGGCGGTTCGAGCATCCTGCGAAAGTCCAGAAGTTCGCTTACCATTTCCTTGCGGTGCTTCAGCGCGTTGGCGAAAGGATTGACCAGCGCCTCCACCGAGGTTTCGCGAACGATCGTCCCAGCGCCCTGCCTTGGCTCAACCAGGCCCATCAACTCCAAACCTCGAATCGCATCTCGAATGGAACTGCGGCTCACGCGCAACGTCTCTGCCAGTTCGCGCTCCGAAGGCAGTTTGTCGCCCGGTTTTAATTTCTTAAGAATCAGGCGTTCGATCTGCTTGGCGACTTCTTCGTAGACCTTGTTTCGTCGGATTATTTCGAAGTCGGATTTGACTGCTGTGACCAAGCCGGAACTCCAAGTGGTCCGATAAGTGGACCAGCCAACGAAGGGAGTATACCCCCATTGTCAAGCCCCCAGCAAATTTTTTTATGGGGTGCATGAAAAAAAGAATACAAGCGCGCCAGGGGCCTGCAGAGACCACTTCGAACCAGCAAAATCGTGGAGAGCAGCAATGCAAATTCGCCTGGCGGGACGAAAGATAAACTTACCCGTCTCGCGCTAACGGGCCAGAGCGTCTACGGGAGCGTTCACTTTGATCCCAGCCGATTCGCCCTGCGCCAGCAGCTTGGTGCAGTTATATACAGTTCGCGTGCACGTCATGGGAAGGCCGACACGCTCTCCTAATTCCACAACCGCGCCCACCAACGCTTCCAGCTCCATCGGCCGGCCCGCTTCGAGATCCTGCAGCATGGAAGTTTTGTGCTCCCCAACTTTTTCCGCGCCCGCAATTCGCTGATCGATGGAAACAGGCAACTCCATGCCCAACTTGTGGGCGACGGCTTCCACTTCCTGCATGATGTTTCGGATCACAGAACAAACTCCCGGATCGCGCACCATCTGTGCCAGCGTCGCCCGCGTCAGTGCGCTCACTGGATTCAAGGAAGCGTTGCCCATGGCCTTCACCCAAATCTCGTGCCGGAGACGAGTGGTGACCGGGCAGCGCAAACCAGAAGCGATGAGCGCCTCCGCAATTTGGCGAGAACGATCGGAGCGCGTGCCGTCCGGCTCGCCGAGCGAAATGCGGTTTCCCTCGATGTGCTGAATCACTCCGGGTGCGGTAATCTCGGTCGAAAAATAAACGATCGACCCCACCACCCGGCGCGCGTCAATGGCCGAGGAGATTACACCATTGGGATCGATGCGCTCAAGACGTAGTCCTTCCCACTCACCACCGAAGCCCTGGAAGTACCACCAGGGAATCCCGTTCTGAGTACTGACGACGGCTGTGTCCGGCCCAAGTACCGGGCTCAACCGAGGCGCGAGTTGCGGCAGGCCGTGCGCCTTCACCCCGAGAAAAACAACGTCGACGGGACCTACTTCGTCGAGGGAACTGGCGATGCTGGGCCGCGCCACAAAATCTCCCTTGCTGCTTTTCACCTGCACACCGCGCTCCTGCATAGCGCGAAGGTGCGGCCCGCGCGCAAAGAGCGTGACATCGAATCCGGCCTGTGCCATGCACGCGCCGATATAAGCGCCGATTGCCCCAGCTCCCGCAATCAGGAATCTCATCGTTGGTCTTTCATTGGCGATCATCCGTGAGCGCGGCGGCGACTGCGCGGCGGCGAATTTTTCCGGTCGCAGTGGTAGGAATACTGTGCACCAGATAAATCTTGGTAGGACACTTATATTCCGCCAGCGACTCGCGGCAATGCTTGATAAGTTCCGACTTGGTCGCCCCGTGCGGTTCGTGCAAGACCACGGCTACAGCCACTTCCTCACCCAGTGTGGGATGCGCGCTGCCGAAAGTCACGGCGGCCGCTACTGCCGGATGGCGCAGCAAAACCTCATCGACTTCGTGAGGCGCGATGTTCTCACCTGCGCGGATGATGATGTCTTTAATTCGTCCGGTCAAATGCAAATAGCAATCCGCGTCAAGCAATCCTTCGTCGCCGGTACGAAACCATCCATTCACAAACGCGTGAGCGTTGGCTTCGGGATTGTTCTCATATCCACGAAACACATTGGCGCCCTGGATAGCGACTTCTCCACGCTGGTTCGTGCTTAGATGATTGCCCTCCTTGTCCAGAATGCTGATGCGCAGCCCGGTGCCCACCCCGACAGAACCTGCCTTCCGATGTCGCGGCGGCAGAGGATTCGAGGTCATCTGGTGGGAGGCTTCCGTCATTCCGTAAGCTTCGACGAAAGGCACACCAAAAAGTTCCTCGATTTTGTGAATGAGTTCGGGCGACAGAGGCGCGCTGCAGGAACGGATAAAGCGCAGGGACGCAGCTTCTGCCGGTTTGTGATGAGTCCGCGCCAGCAGAAGCTGGTGCATCGTGGGCACGCCTGAATACCAGGTCACGTGATGTTCCCGCACCGTCCGCCAAAAAGAAAGCGCGTTGAACTTGGTGGGAACAACTACGGCTCCTCCAGAAAGCAAAGTTGCCATAGTTGAACCCATCAGCCCGTGTATGTGGAACAGCGGCATGATGCACAAGGAAACATCTTCTTCAGAAAGCGCATAGGTATTCGCGATATTCGCTGCCGAAACCGCCAGGTTGAAATGGCGCAAGGGCACTCGCTTGGGCCGCCCTGTGCTTCCGCTAGTGTGCAGAACCAGCGCGATATCGTCAGCCGTGGGCTCGGTGGCCGTAACTCCGCTGGGAGCATTCGCCAGATGAACGTTGCCCTGCTCATTCATCTCCACCGAGAAAATCGGAATCTTGCGGTCTGCGGCCGCGGCGCGCACGAATTCCGAGCCTACGGCCGGGCACAGCAAAACGCGCGCATTGGTGTCACCGAGAAAGAAATGAAATTCCTCGTACGGGTAGGCCGGATTCAAAGGCGCTGCTGTCCCGGCAATCGAAGCAGCTAGAAAGCTCACAATCGCAGGCAAGCCATTCGGCAACACGATCGCCACAGCATCGCCGCGGCGAATGCCGGCGGAGGCCAAAGCGTTCGCCATCGCCAGCACCTGCTGGCGCAGTGAATCGTAGGTGACGCGGATTCCAAGCTCGGGAACGATAACTGCTGTGTGACTGTCCGCGAAATGCAGAACGTCAAGCAGGGTGTGGACCGACTTCAAAGTCATTCGTTGTCGCCTTTAGTACGGGGCTTTAGCACTGGTCCTGGGGGATGAACCGATTTTGTTTGTTGTTCGTGAAACGACTTGAATGTGGCCGCAGCCTTGGGCCTCATCTGTCCTGCAATCGCGATGAATTCAAATCGAGTAACCCTCGGCTTTGAGCGCCTTATTAAACTCCTTGAGAAAAAACTGCACATTATCCTCGGTGGCCAACGGGCCCATAACGCCAATCCGGAAGACTTTACCCGCGAGTGGACCAAAACCGCCTGCGATCTCAATACCCGGGTCGTCCAATAAACGTTTCCGCACTTTCGCCTCGTCAACACCCTTGGGAACGCAGACCGTGTTCAGAGTCGCAATTCGGTGCGCTTCAGGAACGTGCAACCGCAGGCCCATGGCCTCGATGCCCTTAACAAAAGACTGATGAGAACGGCGATGCCGCTCCCATCGTTTCTCAATTCCTTCTTCGGCGATGACCAGCAGCGCCTCCCGCAGCGCATAGAACATGGAAATCGGCGCGGTGTGATGATAGCGATGTGACACCGTGGAATAGTCATGAATCAACTTGAGGTCAAGATACCAACTGCGTGCTGGGGTAGTGCGGCCGCGCAGCCATTCCATCGCACGCGGCGACATCGCCATCGGAGACAATCCTGGCGGACAGCTCAACCCTTTTTGCGTGCAACTGTAGGCGACGTCAATTCCGGTCCGATCGAAATCAACCGGCACTCCCCCCAGCGATGTGACGCAATCCGCGATCGCTAGAGCCCCTGCATCGTGAGCGGCGGCACAGATCGCCTTTCCCGATTGCAACGCTCCGGTTGATGTCTCGGCATGCACATAAGCCACAACCCTGGGCTTTTCGCGGCGAATGAAGTCGGCCGCTTCATCATCCGTGAAGGTTTCTCCCCAAGCCTTCTCGAAGCGCACAATGTTGGCGCCGTGACGCTTTGCCATCTCCGTGAGTCGATCGGAGAAATAGCCGTTGGCGAACACTGCGAACTTACTCTCGGGTTCAACGAAGTTAGCAATGGCGGCTTCCATCCCCGCGCTCCCGGTGCCGGAAATTACCAGCGTCGCCCCGTCGCGCGTGCCGTAAGCCATCTTCACCAATTGCTGAACCTCTCCCATCACCTGGATGAAGTATGGGTCGAGGTGACCGACGATCGGTTTCGACAGCGCTTCATAGACCCGCGGGTCGACCATGGTCGGTCCCGGTCCGAACAAGTAGCGACGAGGCGGTTGCAAAGGGGAAAACGCATTAACTGCGGGAACCTGCTGCTCTATGGCGCTCATAGCCCTCGTTTCCAGTCACAGAATTTAAAATATAAGGGAACG
Source organism: uncultured Acidobacteriota bacterium (assembly GCA_963696635.1). Lineage (GTDB taxonomy): Bacteria > Acidobacteriota > Terriglobia > Terriglobales > Acidobacteriaceae > JABDBE01. The sequence continues at coordinate 983,935 of CAVOKX010000006.1, read as the reverse complement.
GACAATTTCCGGAATCCCACCGAAATGCGAATGCAATGCAGACTGTCAGTGGGCACCAATCACACAAGTGCCGTCAAGCTAAATCTATTGATCAGCATGATCAGCGTTTCCTATCTAGCTCGTGTTGCACGTTGCACTTCAACCAAGGTCGGCCAGGCTAAATCGGCGAGTGATGCCCCTGCACAATCATGTCCTCTGCGATGCGGCGCGCTTCAGGTAATGTGGCAACCGCCTTGGACTCAATCTCGGCCGGCAAGTCGCGTTGAATTTTCGCCAGCTCTTCATCAAAAATACGGCTTACCAACTCGCGGGTATGCTCGACCGGCTTGCCATCGTCGCCCGGAACTTTGACCTTGTGGCGCATCCGTTGCGCAATCATTAACCGGTAGATGCGGTCGGTCGCCAGATCCTCCATGAAGCCGTCGAGCAGGCTGGCGCCCTTGCCGTTGAGCACGCCGTTGCGATAACGAATCACCGTACGCGCAGCCGCTCGTGTTCCTGCAAGCGTTGTTTTGCCAACGCCCTTCGGAACGGGCCGCAGGTCTGGATGCGGGTTCGCCAGTTTCGGCCGTTTTGCAATCTGATTAGGATATGGAAACTGCGCAACCGCGATCTCGTTCTGATCGGGATGACCCGTCCAAGCCCCATCCATCAGGCAGTTGGCTTCGTTCTTCTTATCTTCCTTGAGCACCTTCAGCGCGCGCTCGTTCAATTCCGCGTCCGTTCGACTGGGATAGAGCGCCGTCATTCCGCCAATCGCGTGAGCTCCGTGCTTGTGGCAAATTTCCGGCATCAGTGTGCGGAAATTCTGAAAAAATGCCACATCGTGCGGAATGGTATTGCGGTCAGGCAAAATCCAGTTGGGATCCTCGAACATGAAATCGATCAGCGACGCCATGTAATCCCATCGCCCGAGGTTCAATCCGAGACAATGCTCGCGCAGATTGAAAAGGAATTCCTCCATCTGATAGGCCAGCGGGTGCGCCTCTACCAGCGCCATGCATTTTATGTAGTCCGGCGACAAGCCTTTATGCTTGGCGAGAGCCTGGAACAGGTCGCGCCACCAGAACGCCTCCTCCGCAGACTCGCTCTTGGGAATGTAAACCGAGAAATTGTGCGGCAACCAGGCGGGATCGAGTTGGTACCAGATCACCGCAAGATCAAACAAAGAAGCCGACATGAGCTCATTCTTGATAACCCCACCCTGGCTGAGATGCAAACCACGCGGGCGCACCCAGGTCACGGTTTTCGAGCGCTGAACCGTGACCTTCTTCTGCCGCTTCTTGTCGTCGTAGCTGAGCTCATACTTGTAGGCGGCGAGGGTGTTGTTCACCGCCAGCATGATGTTCTCCCAGGTGTTCGCTGTGGAATCTTCCAAATCCACCATCACGGCGGGAGATCCCGAGTTCAACAGCTTCACCGTCAACTCCGCATCATCCGCCGGCCCGGTCATCTGATTGCGTTGATCCGCGCACCAATCGGGCACATCGATCTGCCAGTTTGAGGTGGTTGCCTCGGACGCGGGCTGATAGTTTGGCGGATGTCCACCATGCGATCGCTGCAACACTTCCGCGCGCTTTACCACTAACTTCTGTTGCCACGGCGTGAACTGCTTGTGCAGCGGTAACAGGAAATCGAAGAATCCCTTGGGCAGATCTTTATGCGGATTCAAATCCGCGGGTGCGTAATTCCTGTACTGCGATGTAGTTTCTTCCGTGTGTATAGGCATGGGATCAGATCCTCCAACGTGCGCGCCAGCAACCGGGTGGCAAGACTATCGTCACTTCCGCGCGTGCGACTTTACGATTACTGCCGAAACCAGGTTGCGGGATGCAGCCTTATCAGGCGCGATTCGAACCGGCGAAGTACTGCTAATTACCGGATGTGGTCGAGCGCGTCATCGACCGCACCCTCTTCTGGCTTGCACTCATGCTTGTCGAAGTCAGCTTGAAGTTGCTGTTTGGCTTTGTCAGCGTCGGTTACGAATTCGCGCCGTGTGCGGAACGCTAATTTGCAAACATCGCAATACGCGGTATTCGGAGTGCTTCCGATAAATCTGACGATTCTAAGCTTCCGGTCCGGCACTACCACATCATTGCAGGGCATTGGTATGGAGTCAACTGCCTTCCACGGAGGACGTGATCAAAAAACTTTCATGTGTGATCACCGTCACTGCAACGCCATTTGCCACGCATTTAGCATGTGGCGGTTTTTGTTTGGCGTTGTCCGAGAGACCTGAACTGTAGTCCGCATTTTTCAGGCTGTGAACCGGCTAGCAGACAAGCCGCTAAACAGATGAACGGAGGCAAGCATGCTTGATTTTCCATCTTTTCGCCAGTGGGATTTTGTCGTTGTCACTAATCCTGCCTGCCTCACAGAAAAAAGATTACTTGACTCAGAGTTAGGAAACGTGGTAAATAAGCCCGCCAGCGGATTGGTCCGCTTTTCATACAAGTTATCAGTTTTTCAAATAGTCGGTTTCGTGCTTTGTTACCCCGAGGCAGCCGGCGTTTGAGGCTCGTGCACGCTTGCAACGGGACAGGCAGGTTGTTGGCCAAATCAATGGTCGGAAAGGAAACACATGCGCTCGCTAACAGCGTTTTTCGTGCTTCTGGTCGTTTTCATATCGCCAGGTTTGCTCGTCGCTCAAGGCACGCAACCCGCGAGCAAGACCGACGGATCGACCCCCGCGGGCGCCACCAAGGAAGAGGTCAACCAACTGCGCAGTGAGGTCGCCGCCCAGCGCAAGACCATCGACGAATTAAAGGCGATGGTCCAACAACTGGTCCAAGGCAAGGCCGAACCCGCCGACGGAAATTCGGCCAGCGTCAAGCCTGTGGCCGAAACCGGTTCGGCTGGGACCAGTGTGAAACCCGTAAGTGGCGCCGCGACCGACGGCGTCCATCTAGTGAACACTGTTTTGGTGCAGCCTGATCCTGGCGAACCGGAAGTCATCGATCAGGCCAAAGCGGCGGCGGCGCCCAAGAAGGATGCCCCACTCACCGCCGGGTGGAACGGGGAACATTTCTTCATCAGGAGTCCCGACGGTCAGTTCAGCATCAGCCCTTACGGCTACGTGGACACCGACTACCGCGCCTACCAGGGCGATGGCGCGCCCCCGGATACATTTGTCGTGCGCCGTGCCCGCTTCGGCTTCCAGGGCAATTACGGCTCGCACTTCGACTTCGCGCTGTTGACGGACGCCAACGCTACCAGCGGCGCCATCGTCCGCGACGTGTATCTCAACGTCAGGATCAAGCCCGAGTTCCAGTTCCAGGCTGGCCAGTACAAGGAGCCGTTCGCTCAGGAAACCGGTATCGGCGCTACCAACCTCGACTTCGTCGAGCGCGGGTTGCAGGCCCTCCTGTACCCGTCCGCTGGCACCGCCTTTCGCAGTCCTGGCATCACCTTTCACGGAGACATTGCTGGGGGCGTGATGCAGTGGTGGGCCGGGGCATTCAACGGCCGCAACGGGGTCACCGCCAACGCCACCAACGAGCCCGAGTTTGTGGGCAGGGTACGCTTTTATCCCTGGCGCAAGTCTAAGAATGACTGGTTCAAACAGTTTGCCTTCGGTGGCTCCATCAGCCATAGCCGCTCCCGTGGGTTGTCCAACGACGTAAGCTTTCTCGGTACCATCCCCGACGCCGCTTACGCGTTCTTCCCGCAGCTCAGGATCAACGGGCCGATCGAGCGCTACGAGGGTGAATTCACCTACATCAAAGGGCGCTACGCGCTGCGCGGCGAGTACGTGCAGATGCAACAGCAGCGCTACGACGTAGGTTCGGAGACACCCGGCGGTCTGGGCTTTTTCACCGTTCCCGGAGTCGGGGCCAAGGCTTGGAACATTGGCACGACTTACCTGCTGACCGGCGAAAAGCGGCCCGAGAACGGCACGCCGCGCGTGAGGCACCCGTTGTTTGGTCCCGATACTCCAGGTGGAACCGGACGCGGGTGGGGAGCTTGGGAATTGGCTGCCCGTTATTCCGGCATTCAGTCCAACGCGCCCGCGGGGAATTTCTTGAATTACTACACCCCAGGCTTCGTCCCCCAGTACAACTACCACACCGATCAGATCACATTTGGTATCAACTGGTACTTGAACTATTGGGTTAAATACCAGTTCAACGTGAACATCGATCAGCTCCACCAGCCCAGCACGACCGGGCAGTTGCCGCAGAATTTCTACGTGCTGATGCAAGAGCTGCAGTTTAGATTTTAATTGAGAGGCAAATTCATTATGAGTCGCGGATATTACCGTCAACCAGTTTTGCAAGACCCCAGGCTAGTTGCAGCCTCGGTCCCGAAGGGAAAATTGCAGGAGGAGATTCGATGAGATCCAGGATTCTGCTGACTATTCTTCTCACCGCGTTATTTGTGATTGCGAGCGGCTGCGGGAACGTGAAGAACTGCCCCGTGTGCGGTACGACCAAGGCTGACGGTTACACCGATATCATCAACATAACCGTCCCTGAACACAATCCCACTGGCGAACCCGGCGGTCCCTTCAACTCGTTCGATATAAGCTGGGTGAACACGCCGACGCACCTCGGCTACACTTCGGACCGGATCGGATTGGCTGTGGTCGTATTCGATACCATCAACAACATTGCAGTGAATGCCATTCAAGGCACGAACGCCGTAACCGGAGCAGGGAACCAAGCCAGTCCCTGCGCAACCGATGCCGCCGGCAACGACGTTATTCCGCCCATCGTGGATGTGTTTGGCAACTTCACCAGATTCGGATGTCGAACTGATATGACCGCCCTTGGAGGACCCACGTCGCCCACGTTCCATCTGATTTCGGGCTTTGGCGCCAACCATCACTTCGGAGGATTTCCCGGTGCGCAGTGCTGCGCCTCGCGCTCCAACGGCGTGAATCCCATGTCCGGCCCGGATGGCCTGGAAGTGAGCCCGGACGGCAAGACCTTGTTCGTTGGGAATGGTAGTGCCTCGGTCGTAGTTTTCGATCTGAGCACCATGGACCTGACCAAGAATCCCCCGACTCCTCCTACCGTACTGGCCACCATCCCAACCGGGGTTTCAGCCGACTATGATGGTCAACTGGGCATCGCCCCCTGCGTCTCCTCATGGAACGGCGAAGCGGGTTCCGCCGCTGATTGCGGAGATGACCGCGCCGATGAAATGGCCTACGACCCGGTCCATCAGGTTCTAGGCATCGGCAACGGGGATCCCGGCTTGCCCTTCGTTACCTTGATTGACATGTCTCATATCGTGAACAAAACCGGAACGCCGGCGCAGCAGCATTGCTTGCCGGCTGAACCGACGCTGGCTTACGGTCCCTACGCCGTCGGGTGGACCCCGGCTACCTATCCCCTCCAAGGGTCAGGCACCGGGATCCCTCAACCATCCCCAACACTAGATCCGGGCGCGGCGGGCTCTTCGTTTAATCCCCCCAGTTGCATCATCGGGCAAATCTATTACGACGCAGCGGGCGCACCTGGCGCCGGATTGAATGCCAATGTCCCGGTCGACACCGCAGGCGGTACGTTCCCTTGTCCGGACCCTTCCAATCCGCACGTGTTCAGCGGCGTTTCCGGGTCGCTTGCGGCGGATGGCCCCTTGGGCCTTCCCGGCTTCGGCGTAACCCCCCTTGGCCACCTCTACACTATCCCTTGCCATCACGGGCCGGTGCTCGATCAGACCACGGGAGCGTTTTGTAATCAGGCGAATCCTGGCGGTAATTGCCTCGGCGCCATAGCCCCGGGCGGACTGGGTGGGGGAGTCTGGAATCCCAACACTGGCCACCTGCTGTGGGCGAATCTCAATTGTATCGGCATCACCAACGTCGGCTGTGTCGATGAAATCGATCCCCGGCTCGGAAACCCGAACGGGCCGGTGGTGGTCAATACGTTCGTCATGCTGAACTGCATGCCCGCCGGTATCGTACAGGGGCCTGGGAACAATTTCCTGGTCGGATGCGGAGATCATGACGGCGAGGCTTTCCCGCCCAATATGTACGTGATTGACGGGACTTCAGGTAAGACCATCACCGAGATCACCACCGTTGGCGGGGTTGACGAAACCTGGTACAACCCCGGCGACAACAAGTACTACACGGCCTCCAGAGATATGCCGGACGGGCCGAAGTTGGGCGTGATCGACGCCGCCACGAACCAGTGGCTGCAAAACGTCACGACCGGCTCCAATTCGCACAGCGTGGCGGTCGACTCGAGTAATAACCACGTGTTTGTTCCCCTCCAGGCCGGAGGACAATGCACGACGCAAAGCAGCAACGGTTGCATTGGTGTCTACGCTCAGCAGTGAGCGGAGAAAAATAAAATGATCGGACGAAGCCTCGGATACGCTCAGTTGGATCTGGGGCTTCGTAATGAAGGCAAAGTTGGGTTGATTCAGACCCGGAGCGCCGAAAACCTGTGGTACAGTTCACTCAGTTAGTTTGGTGTGTTTTATGGAAAATATTCGAAAAACCGTCGCACTTGGTGGAATCGCAATTCTTACTCTCTTCCTGGTTCTTGTCGCGTTCTGTCCCGCAAAGGACGACCCCCCGAAGAAGCCCACGGATGTGCCCGCTACCGTGATTGCGCACCTACCTCTTCCCCAGGCGACGGGAAATCAAATGTTGCTGCAGAAGCAGGAGGGGAAGCGGTATTTGTATGTGCAGCAGGCTTCCAAGCAAGGCTTCATGATTGTGGACGTGAGCAAGCCCGAGAAGCCGAACCTGCTCAAGCGAACTGCGGAGTCGAGTCAGGCTACTGCGGGAAATTTAGAGATGGTCAGCCCCGACGTTGCCATCGCCGAAGCGCCGGAGAAGAAACCCGACACCCTCGCAAGCAGCAACCATCCCACCGAGACCGTGCGTGTGCTGGACTTGAGCGACCCGCACAATCCCAAGACCATTCAGGAATTCACTGGCGTCACTAGCCTCCTGCCCGACGGCGCCCACGGCTTGATCTACCTCACCAACAACGACGGCCTGTGGATTCTGCGCTACAACCGTCCGCCGGTATTGGCGCCCGCCAAGACTAAAAAGCCATGTGACTCCGAATCCGAAATCGCAGCCATGCCCCCGGACTGTGATTAGGTTTGCAGAAACGAGGGTAAGAAACCTACGATCAGCTTCACAGTTGCTAAATCCCATTATCGACTGTCATCCCTCGCTTCGTTCCGGACGACAATTGTGCTTCTGATTTGCGATTCGCGGAAATCTACCTGGCTCTATCGCTCCCGGCATTCCTTGGAGATCGTTTTAACTGAACTCACCGTGATGGTCACTGCACTGGCACTACCCATCCGATTCATCGCGTCCGAGCTCGTGCTCATGGTCGGTGACTTGGTTCCGGTAACTTCCACTCTTTCTCCAAGGTGCGATCCCAGTTTTAGTTTGTCGCTCGCCTGAAGCTGGTAGGTGTTGCCCGGATCCTCTTTCATCAGGATGTAATCCCCGTTCGACCTGCTCAGACAACCACTCACTGTGACCTTCCCCGACGCCTGGTTCGCCTTCTTCGACTGATCCGACTGTGCCCATACGAAGCTGACTGACAGCAGCAGCCACACTATTCCTGTCTTCATAGAGCTTCCTCCACGCACAAATCAGATGGCGCGTGGTTGGCTGGGGTTGGCTGGTGGCCAGCATCCTCATCCGGCCATAGCTGCAGCCGTCAGTTCGAGCACCGTTTGGAGATCGTCTTGATGGACGTCACCCGGATGGTTACCGGGCTCGCCGACCCGGTTCGCGCCAGGAAGTCGGAACTGGTGCTCATCGAGGGCGATTCTATTCCCGTCACTTCCACTTCCTGACCAAGGTACGGGGCTAACCGTAGCTTGCGGCTCCGCTCAAGCTCATAGCTGTTGCCTTCCTCCGCCTGGGTCAGAATGTAATCGGAGTTCTGCTTGCCAAGACAACCTCTGGCCGTGATCTCGTCCTTGGCCTTTTTCGAATGGTGCTGATCCCCGCCACCTGACTGCGTCGAACTCGTTGTTTGCGGCATCGCTGCGACGCCCGCGCACAGCATGGCCAGCAAAATTATTGTTTTTGCCATATATTCTCCCTACATATTTGCCAGTATACATGCCGTAGCTGTTTGAAATGTCAATCGCGTCACGCACAAATCGGCCTACTTGACGTGCGTTTCCTGATAGTGCAATTCCTTCCATTGCCCCCCGCGCTTCACCCACAGCTCCGTGATATAGACCCTAGAAAAACGCACGGTGGATCTGGGCGGGAACTGCAAGGTGACTTCATAAATAACGAAGGCAGCATCCGGTCCCAGCGGAATCAGTTTATAGCCCCACAAGGTGTAGTTGAAAACATTCCCATCCGCCAGTTCGTTCAAAGCTTGAATCTTAGTCCGCTCGCCTTGGCCGTCGACTTCAACCCCCTGATAGTCGTCCGCCAGCAACTCCGCGTACGCCTTCTTGTCCTTGTTCTTGATCGCTTCCCATTCGGCTTTAATTTTTGCCTGGAACATATCCTTCAGACCTGAGTCGGCAGAAACGCTCCCAAATTGCGCGCCTTCCACGGACTTAGTCGGCATCGCCGGTTCCTGTGCAAAAGCCAAAGCCGCCAGCCCCGCAATGCAAACCCAGACTAAGCAATCTCGCATAGCTCCTTAGTTCCTCCCTAGCCAAACGCAGTGAATCTTTTTGGCTCTTCTTTTGAGGCGTCATTCCGAAGCCCCGCGCTTTCACCAGCGGGGCGAGGAATCTCGCGTGAACCATTTCAAACTGACCACTGGCTGTTATTGCAGCGCTTTAACTTTCTTTCTCACTGCCGCGGCCAACTGCGCCGGCAATTCGGGATATCCTTCCTGCGTTGCGAACTGCTGGCCATCTGTGTATATCCAATTCAGCAGATCACTTAGCGCCGCCGCCCGAGAAGAATCGGTAGATTTGGTTCGCAGGTAAATCCAAGTGAAACTGGTGATCGGGAAAGAATCAGCTCCAGGTGCGTTCGTCAGTGATGCGGAGAAGTTATTCCACTGTGGCGCTTCTACCGCCTTGCACGCCTCGGCAATATTCTCAGCCGAAGCTCTAACAAACTTACCCGCGGAATTCAGTACCGCGACTTGGGAAATATTGCCCTTCACCGCATATTGATACTCAACGTAGCCGATCGAGCCGGGGCTAGCTTTCACTTTGTCCGCCATATCGGCGCTGCGTTCCGCCGGCACGCCCACCGGCCACTTAGGGGAAGGACTAATTCCCACTTGGCCGCGAAACTTGGAACTTGTCTTGGAGAGAAAATCAGTGAACACATAATTGGATCCCTTGCCTGCGGGGCGGTTCACCACCTGTATTCCAAGATTCGGCAATGAGATCTCCGGGTTGAGCTTGGCAATCGGCGCCGCATTCCAGTTCTTGATCTCTCCCAGGAATATCTCCGCTAACACTTCCCCGGAAAGCCGTAACTCCTGGTGGACCTCGGGAAGGTTGTAAATGGGAACAATTCCGATGAGCACGACCGGCAGTTCCATCAGACCGCCCTCTTTTCGTTCCTTATCCGTAAGCTGCGCTTCCCCGGCGCCAAAATCGCCCACTCCATGGGAAATCTGCTTGATCCCTTCGCTCGTGCCCACAGGAAGATAGCGCATCTGGATGTGCGAGTTGTGCTTGCCATATTCTTGTGTCCACCGCGCATAAAGAGGTGCCGGGACACTCGATCCCGATCCCACCAAAACCACCGCGTTTTGCGCCTTGGCGACAGCGCCGTGCAATCCCAGTGCCAGCAGCAACAACCAAATATGCGACCTTCTGCAGCTAGGATGTCGCTGCGACGCCGAAGATCTTGCCAGTACCTTCATCGTGTTCCTCCTGGCTGAAATCGGTAAACCACTCATCGCTTTTAGTCTAAAGGCTACTGAGACGCACCAACGACTGTAAGTTACCATCCTTCCAAAAGAACCCAACGTTGCGATGCCCCGCAGCTCGTTGTCGGACTAGGAACGTCCGTTCTTTCCCGCAGGCGAAACTTCCGCACGACGCCAAGGCCATGCGAAACCAGCTCTGTTAAGATGCTGAGCGTCTAGGCTCCACTCTGGCTTACGAGTAAGTCAAGTCCATAAACAGCGAGGACCCATGAAAAATGAAGTCGAAGCTTTGGCGCGAGAGCTACTGTCCGCCTATGAGACCGACCAGATGGTACCCGTCCCTCCCTCCGCTCGCCCCGGCTTCGACCTCAACACCGCTTACGAAGTGGAAGCAGCACTTAAGCGCCTTCGCCAAACCGCTGGACACCGCCCCGCAGGCCGCAAGGTTGGTTACGCCAATAAAGCCATGTGGCGCGTGCTCAAGCTCGAAACCCTGGTCTGGGCCCACATGTACGACGATACCGTGCACTACAGCGACAACAACTCAGCCACGCTCACACTCCCACATCACCGTTCGCTTAAAATCGAACCCGAAATTGTTTTCGGCTTGAAACAACCGATCACCTACGAAGGCCTCGATGCCACCGCCGCGCTCAAATCCGCACAATGGCTGGCATTTGGATTCGAAATCATCGATTGCCCTTTTCCGGAATGGAAATTTCAACCCAGTGATTTCGTCGCCTCCTTCGGACTTCACGCCGCCCTCGTGATCGGAGAGCGGCTGCCGATACGACCCGACATGATCGCGACGCTCGCAGACGAGTTGTCACGATTCAAAGTGCGCATGTCAAAGAACGGAGAGTTTATAGAAGAAGGATCCGGCAGAAATAGCTTGCGCAGCCCCGCCCTGTGCCTGGCCGAACTCGGCGCCGCCATCGTGCGCCGCTTCCCAGATGAGCCCTTAAGCCCCGGCGAAATCGTCAGCTCCGGAACCCTTACCGCCGGGCATCTGACCGACAAAGGTGATCTCTGGACAGCCGAGATCGAAGGCCTGTCGCTACCCGCGCTGACCTTGCGCCTGACTTGACCACGTGTGAAGCCGAGCGGAACTCCGTAGCAGAGTCACCCCGCCCCCGCGGTGGGATGGTACGGCACTGCGAATTATTCAGTGTCCTTGCTCCTCGTGCTGCCGGCTCTTGGGTGATCGACGCAAACATGCAATGTAAACTCTTTGTCGCGCTGCAACTCAAAGTTCCGCATCATTTCATCGAAGGACGTGCCGGTGAGCTCACCAGATGATTTGAACCGCCAGCCACAGTCGGAGCAGCCAAACCCCCGAAAACGCTGTTGCTCAATCCATACCAGCGTCCGGCTCACGGCCGCCTCTGTCGTTGCGCCATGCCAGCTTCCTCGTTTCGGATTAACGGCTCCTTTCGCACCGGCGCACAGCCTGATTGCAGCAGAGAACCGGTCACCCAGCCGGGCCGTGGCCGAAGACGCGTAAAGGGACGGGCAAAAGTTTACAGGCGTAAATCGGGGTGGTCTGTCGGGCATCCTACATACCTGGAAGATCGTTATTCGCCCACTCCCCGTTTTCGGAGCCTCGTTGACGCTGCTACCTATTTGCTCCCGGTAACCAGGAATATATGTGCTCAGTGCTGGACGTTTACGTAGCGCATCGTGCGGTACAGGTGTCGCGGCGGAATCGCTCAGGTACTGGTTCATGTTTCGTGTGCGCATTGCTTGCGCGGGGCAAGTGGCGACGCCCACCTGGGATAGTGGACTTTCTTTTGGCTACCTTGATTGGCGCTCCCATGGCCTGTTTTGCCGCGCCAAGCGCGTTCTGCGCCACGTTGCCCTTGCTTGAATGTGCATTATTGCTCAGACCCGATTTTAAGTCCCGAGTAACCTTGCTGAGTCATGAGAAGGGAGTTCCAATGGCCCCGTACCTTGGAGATGGAGATTGGCGATCCATTGCAGAACAGACCAGCAATGAAATGGACCCAACGAAGTTGATGATCCTGGTTGAGAAGCTTTGCCGCGCGTTAGACGGTGAGCGCAGACAGAAGTCCCCGCTTGGAGTGACATCCGCGGGGAATGTGCCTGGGTCTTTCACCAGCAACTAGGCGCAACCCACCACTACCCGAAGGATCGTTTGTGGAAAGCAGCAGCTTCCAAGTCGTGCAGTCTGGCGAGCGGACGAATACGTCTGGGAAACCAGTCAGCAACATAATACTGCTATCGATCTCCGATAGTGACTACAGCTCACTTCGTCCTCATCTCGAATACGTCCCCTTGCCCAACCATCTGGTCCTTCACCAGGCGGGTGCAAAGCTGGAGTTTGCGTATTTCCCGAATCGAGGTTTAATTTCCCTTGTAGTCGTAATGAAGGATGGAAAAACCGCCGAAGCTGGCATAGTGGGAAATGAGGGCTTTACCGGAACACTGGCGGCAGTCGGCCTGAGCAGGAGCACGCTCCAGGCGGTGGTACAAATCACGGGGGATGGGTTTCGAGTCGAGGTCGGAGCCTTGCAAGAGGCTTTGGAATCCACTCCCCACTTGCAATTGATGTTGAGCCGCTATGCCGCAATCCGGGGTATGCAGATTGCGCAAACCGCCGCCTGTAATCGTCTGCACGATATTGAGCAGCGTCTGGCGCGCTGGTTGCTGATGACTCAGGATAGAGTGAATTCAGGGTCGCTCCTCATCACTCATGATTTTCTCGCAACCATGCTTGGGACCGATAGACCTACCGTCAGCTTGGCAGCCGCTGTTTTGCAGAAGAAGAAGCTCATCGAGTACACCCGTGGCGCGGTGAAGATCGTGAATCGCAAGAAACTTGAAGACTCCGCCTGCGAGTGCTACGCGGTTATCCAACAGTACGATGGCGAGCTGGGCCTGAGATAAGTCGGCACAGCACTTGTCAATCGCCGCGGAGTTCGCGGGAGAGTCGAAATCAGTCTGACGGTGCGAATATCTCAGTGAGACTCGCGCACAGTCCGATCGGCTCAAAATCTGGGGGCGAGCCCCAAGCAACAAATTGGCGTAAGATACAAGACTCGTCCGAACTTGGTATAGCGCCAGAAAATATGTCGTGTCCTCTCCGCCAGTTTCCAGTCTCGAAGCTAGTGATGCAGTAGGAGTGTTGCCATGGGAAATCGTATTACTCTCATCTTCCTCGCCATGCTGTCTGCGTTCGCTTTAAACCAAGGTGCACTCGGGGGCACGGCTTCTACCGGCCACAGCACGTCGGTGTTGACTTACCAGTACAACAACTCGCGAACCGGAGCAAATCTCACCGAGACCACGCTGACTCCCTCCAACGTTAACGTCAGCACCTTCGGCAAACTTTACTCATTTCCGGTGGACTCGCTTATTTACGGACAGCCGTTGTATGTTCCGAACCTGCAAATCGCCGGCGGCACTCACAACGTGGTGTTTGCCGTTACCGAAAACAACAGCATTTATGCCTTCGATGCCGACCACAAGGTTTCCACGCCTCTGTGGCACACCCACGTGAATATTCCGGTTCCATGTAGCGCCAACCAGCCGGTGCCGGGCTCCCAGTGTAATTCGGTCTACTTGACCTCCGTAATTGGTATCACATCCACTCCGGTGATCGACCTCACTCAGGGAACGCACGGCGCCATTTACGTAGAGGTACGAACCGACCCGAACCACGCCGGTAACTACTACCACTCTCTTCATAAGTATGATCTCTCTACCGGAAAAAACATGCCCGGAAGCCCGGTCGTAATCAAAGGAACTGTTCCGGGCACGGGCCGGGACAACGTCCATGGTGTCATAACCTTCAACCAGCGTTCTGAGAACGACCGGGGAGCGCTCCTCCTGGCCAATGGAATCGTTTATGTGCCCTTTGCCTCCATCAACGATGCTCCGATTTTTCACGGCTGGATCTTTGCATACGACGCCACTACCATGAAGCGCCGTTACGTGTTCAACACCACTCCCAACAACAGTACGAATCATGGTGGAGACGGTGAGCAAGGCGGAATCTGGAATGGAACCATAACCGCCGACGCGAACAACATTCTCTTCTCGACTACCGGCAACGGCACCTGGGACAACACCGTGGGCGACTGGGGAAATTCGTTTCTGAAGCTAATCCCGGGCGCCAGCAAGTTGACAGTGACGGACTATTTCACGCCCGAAGCGCTGGCTTTTGACACTCACGACTCCGATCTCGGAACCAACGCGGCGATTCTGCTCCCCGATCAAACCGGCACATACCCGCATGTGATGGTGGGTGGAGATAAGCACGGAACCGTGTATCTTGTAAACCGCGACAATATGGGTCAACACCACAGTTCCGGAGATCAGATACTCCAGGAACTTCACGACGCGGTGGGCGTCCACGTAAGTAACGCCGGGGACTGCAATAACACTCACAATGACTGCAACTACGGCACCGCCGCATACTGGAATGGAAACGTCTATTTCTCCGGCGTCAACGATAACGTGAAAGCCTTCGCCATCGCCAACGGACAATTGTCCGGACCGATGTCGAAGTCTCCTTCAACCTATGGCTTTCCCGGAGCCACTCCCGCAGTTTCTGCAAAGGGCACGACCAACGGGATTGTATGGGTCATTCAGCCCATCATATCCATACTGCACGCCTACGACGCCACCAACCTGGCGAACGAGTTATATAACAGTACGCAGGCATCCGGAGGCCGCGACTCCCTCGGATCAAACACCAAATTCGCCCCACCCACCGTAGTGAATGGCAAGGTCTTCATAGGCACCAAGGGTGCCGTGGTCGTATACGGCCTGCTGCAGTAGACAGCACGTGCGGGTGCCCCACCCGGGTGCCCCACCCTTTGTCGCGCCCTTTGCGAAAAGGGTGGGCGCGAGACTCTCAACCCAGGCCAGCCATGAGGTGATGTTCTGCAGCCTTTGCTCTGTAACCTTCCCCTGCTATAGAATCTTGCGGTTAGAGTAGGAGGGGCGTGCCCCATGGCTCACTTAAACAAACTATCGTTGATTACTGCGACTTTCCTCGTAGCTACCTGCGCGGTTCACTCGGCATGGGCAGCCGAACCTCCCGCTGACCTCTGCACGCTGCTGCCCGCAGCGGAAGTGAGCAAGATCTTAGGACAAACCTACGATTCCCCCCAAAAGAGCGTCGCTCCCCGTCCGTTCGCAAACACCGCTGAGGGAACGGATTGCAATTATCTTGCGAAGGGAAGCAAACTCTGGTTCAGAGCATACGTCGATCCCTCGCCGGCCGCCGCCGCGGATCTCTTCGCCAGACTGCGCAAGTTTTATGGCACGGCAACGTCAATCACCGGCCTCGGAGACGAGGCTTATTTTGACCAACAGCACGGGCTCCATGTCCGCAAGGGAAAAGTTCGCTACTATCTCAATCTTGAACCTATGGATTTCACTTCAACCGTCGAGAAGCAGCTAAAGGATCTCGCCAGCCGGGTCGCCGGACGACTTTAAGGAATTGTCGATATTTTAATTCCGGAGCGCCCCAACAGAAATTGCGCTGGTAACGCGACAGTCAGATCGCGATGGAACTCCGCATTTCTCATCAAATTTCTATTTCTTCGCAAAGTGGTTTCCAAAGTAATAGACTCTGTCATGAGATCCTTTCAGCGCACCTGCATTTAGCGTCAAATCCGCACTATCGAGGCGACGAACATCTGCGTGATGAACCTTCTCTTGGTCATTCACCCATTCATCAGCCGACTCCAGACCGGAGACTTCGGTCGTCAAACCGTTAAGAGAATAGTGGGCTGGAATCACGGTCTTAGGATCATATTTCCCGACGATTGCATCGACCTCAACGCGCGTGAGTATTGACTCGATGGGCAGAATGAGCACGTCAACATTTTTCAAGTACTGATCGAGAGAGGGATCAGGCGCTGCACGATTATCCCCCCAGATGGCGATCCGCAATCCCCCGGTCTCAATGATCTGAATCGCATTGTCGAACCCGATCACGTTATTCGGCGGGCAGGTCTCTACATGGAGATGTGCAGAGGCACTACCCTGCTCATCAAGAGGCGCCGGTTCACACTTGTGCTTGTCGGCGAGGCCCGTTATTTCTATGTCGCCGACCCTAAATTGCCCAACCAAACGTTCGAGAACCATTAGCCCTTCCGGGCGCTCCACAGCATCGTGGTCGAAATGAGCGTGAGTGGAAAGAACCATATCGACCCGGATGGCGGGAAACTCGTTCAGGAACCACTTCGGGTAAAGGCCTGTTGGATCATTCCGCCAAGGATCGGTCAGAACCGTCAAACCGACCGGCGATGTGATCTTGAATGCATCGTGTCCATAGAACTCGATCTTGACATCGCCTGGTCGAGTAGGGTCTCCTCCCGTTTTCTGAACGGTGATTAGCGAATTGTCATTCCATGCAGGGGAGGGAGCCACCGACCTCCCAGACTGCTGCGCACGCGAGCCACGGGTCAAGGTCAATAAGGCAAACAAGACGATCGGGGCTAGCGTTTTGCGACGCATATCATCCTCTCATGTTTCATGGATGACTCTACCACCAGCCTCGATGCATCGTCGCGGTCAGTACATGACGTTCTATGCGGGGCAACAACAAACTGATCTGGATATTGATCATAATTTTCACCCATCGGATCGGCGCGCTGGTCTACTGCTTGATTCGCCGTCCCCAACGCATCGCGGAACTGGGCGCCTAACAGCGGCTTGTAGCATAGCGATTGCACCAGCAACCGCTGCACGGGCTTTACGAGATGAAAGGATGAGTTCTAGCTAGTCGCGCCCGCGGCCCGCGTTTCGGTGTGGCGATCGGATGTATTCGCGTAATGTGAGTTTTTTTCGGCGTACATGCGGCGATCGGCTTCCGCCAGCAAGTGTTCGGCGTTGCTGCCATCGGCGGGGTAGAAAGCCTGGCCAATGCTCACCGAAACCAGACCCTCGCCGCAAACCGTTTTCCCCGCTTCCGCGATGATCGATTCCAGGCGCTGCGCCATTTCTGCGGCGGCATCCTGACTCAGGCCTGGCGCGATGACCACGAATTCGTCGCCGCCCATGCGGGCCGCATAATCGTACTCGCGGCAGGAATCCTTCAAAGCCTCGGCGAATAATTGCAGCAGCTTGTTGCCTTGAAAATGACCGAAGCGGTCGTTCACTTGTTTGAATCCGTTGAGATCCGACACGAACACTGCCAGGGCCAGATTGGAGCGCTTGCAGCGCGCGATCTCGCGGTCGAGATGCAGGAAGAGCGATCGCGCGTTGGGCAGTCCGGTAAGGTAGTCGGTGGTGGCTGAGTCCTCGGCCAGGCGATATTTCAAAGCATTTTCCATGGTGAAGCCGAGCTTCGAGCTAATGGCCAGCAGGATTCGCAAATGGTCCTTGGTGAATGCGTCCTGATGCGTGCGATACAGGGCCAGCACCGCAACTACGCCCGAGACGCCATCGAGCGGCACCGCGAGTGCCGAGCGCAGAGTGCTGTACTTGGTGGGATCGTTGAGGTATCCGGGCTCGACCGATGGATTGCCATTCAGAATAGGCTTGCTGTTTTGCGCAACCCAGCCGGATAACCCTTCGCCCAGCGGAATACTTAGAGACGAGAATAGGCGAAAGTTGTCGCCGCTCACATACTCGGGAGTCAACAGATTATCCTTCTTGAGATAAACGGCCATCGAGTCGTAGGGCACCAGGCGCTTGAGCCGCACGGAGAGCATGGATAGGGTATCGTCCACGCTCAGCGATGTGCCCAGATCATGACTTAGCTCGAAGAGCATTTGCGCCTCTTGGCGGGCTGCGGCGATGCTCGAAAGATAATCGCGGTGTTGCTCCGGTTCATGTGCGACCGGCGATTCGGGTTCTGCGAAACCTGCGGCCGGAGCTGATCCGCGTTCGACTTTAACGTCGGTCGATAATTTCGTGGGAATTTTTGAAGGGTGCGCGCGGGCAAGTTTTTCCAGCTCAACGTAGCGCCGGTGCAAGACCTCAACCACCCGCGGGTCAAAGCTTTTACCCGCTTCGTCGACCACGCGCGCCATGGCTTCGTCCAGCGGCAGGGCACGGCGGTACTGGCGATCCGAGGCCAATGCATCCAGGCAATCGACTGCGGCCAGAATTCGCGCTCCTATCGGAATGGCATCGCCCTTTAATCCGTTGGGGTAACCGCTGCCGTCCCATTTCTCGTGATGCGCCCTTACGATGGGTACGACCGGATAGGGGAATTCCACTTGCTCGAGAATCTCTGCCCCAATGATGGGGTGAATCTTCATCTTCTCGAACTCTTCCGGCGTGAGTTTGCCGGGCTTGGAGATGATATGTTCGGGAACTGCCAGCTTGCCGATATCGTGGAGAACCGAAGCCGCTTGCAGCGCTTCCGTTTCATCTTCAGTTAACCCAAGGTCTTTGGCCAGCTCCATGGCGTAGATGCGAACTCGTTGCAGGTGATCGTGCGTCGTGTGATCTTTGGCTTCAATGGCTAGCGCGAGGGATTCGATGGTTCGCAGGTGGAGATTGGATACTTGCTCGGCATGGCGGGTTTCATCCTCCAGCTTACCGAGATAAAGCCGGTACGACCGGTACATAAGGTAGACCGGGGGCAAAACCAAAAGCGAAGACTGCCATCCGATGTGCCGATTCAAGAAGCTGACCAGACCAGCGATGGCTGCGCCTACCAGGTAGTAAGGCAAGAACCAGAAATAGCATTCCGACCAGACCTTCAGGATCGGCTTACCTTCGGTCAGACGGATGATGGTCGCCATGGCGAAGGTATTGACTGCAAAGTAGGCGATGGCTACCAGAAGCAGCGCCAAAGGATCATTTCGATGCAGTCCGTGCGTGGTGACCACCTGGTATGTGAAGTACGCCGCTGCGGTCCCAATCGGTAACTGCGAAAGGTTGAAAACCACATGAACCGGCTTGAAGCTCTTGGAGGACTTCCAATAGGACTGCACCAGAAACGCGGCGAAGCCGATCACCAGAGTTTCCGCGAAGCTCATTTCCAGAACGCCCAGCAGAATGAAAAGGAAGTTCACGGACATGGTTCCGTTGATGCCGGGTAGTTTTATTTTCAGAAAGGAAGCCAGGAGGGCGACAACCACATAGCTGAGGAATTTAATAGGGTCAGTCGAGTGCCAATGCGCGAAGCCAATCCAGAAGCACGCCAGCGCCACCATCGCCATGGCTGCGATGAACACTTTTGCGCCAACTTGACGCGGCATGGTCCATGACATTAGAAGATTCTTGCTCAGAGCGCACGAAATGTCCGGCTAAAACCAGCGTGGCTGGTTACCATCGTGTTGTATTTGTGATTCAACAGGTTACGATCGCTTACGCTGGCTTATCCAGTAGCGAACAGGCTTCCCCAGTCCGCAAATTTGAGGTATCGGTGCTAGGCTCATTTTGAAGTGTGCCTTTCTTCGAGATTCGCAGCTGGAACATTAGGGCAGGCCCGGCGCAGGGGCCTCGCGATCCTATTGGCAGCCGCGCTGCTTGCCGAACTTCCCGCGTGGGCGCTCGATGCTGCTGGGTCAAAGCCGAAGCTCATGGCCGCCGATTTTTCGGTTCGCTGGCAGCCGAAAGCGCCGGTCAACGGGTCTCCTGTTGTGTTTCGCGCGGCTTCGGGCGAGCGGTTAAAGTCGCTCTCCGGCAAATGGCTCAAGCACGATGTTTTCTTTGCCGGCGATTCGCAAGGCAAAGTCTGGTATGGAATCGCGGGCGCGAGCCTGGAAACTCGCCCGGGAAAGTATTTGCTGGAATTGCAGGCCGAGACTGTTACTGGCAAAGAGATCACTTTTCAAAAGCGGATTACGGTGGGCAAGGGGAAGTATCACAGCATCGTCGCCAGCGTTCCCAAGCAATACACGGAACCCAATGCTGAGCAGCTGCGGGAAATCAATCAGGATAAGACGCTCAAAGCAGACGCATTTGCCCGAGTAACTCCAGGGCGCGAGTGGGCAGGCAATTTTCATCCTCCGGTGAAAGCGCAAATCTCGGATGTGTTTGGAACCTCGCGGACATTCAATGGACGGGTCTTGAGCGTCCATCAGGGCCTCGACTACGCGGTCCCTGAAGGCACGCGGGTGGCCGCGCTGAATAGCGGAACAGTTCTTTTGGCGCAACCTTTATTCTTCGAGGGCAATTGCGTAGTGCTCGACCATGGTCAGGGCCTGCTCACGCTGTACATGCATCTTTCTAAGATCGAGGTGAAAGAGGGAGAACACATCACCACCGGACAGCCGATCGGCTTGAGCGGCGGGACCGGGCGAGCCACAGGGCCTCATTTGCACGTCGCGGTGCGCTGGCAGGGGGTTTATTTAAATCCGGAGACTCTGCTAAGTCTCCAGTTGCCGTGAGCTTCTACGCGGATGCTAGGTGCCGGTGCGCAAGCTGGGTGAGGAGCGAAGCGTTTCCTTGAGATCCAAATTGCGAATCAGGCGATGCAGGTAGTTCACATGAACGCCTAGCAGGCGCGCCGCCTCAGTGTAATTCCGCTTGGTTTGCTCCAACGCATTCACGATCAGCTGTTTTTTCAGTTCCTTCACCTGCTTGTGATAGTTCGCGCCTTCCATATCAGGGCTGAGCCCCTTCTCCAGAATTGATTCGGGCAGATCCTCCGGTTGAATGACGTCCGCCAAACTCAGCACCAGCGCGCGCTCAATGGCATTCTCCAGTTCACGCACATTGCCGGGCCAGTCATAGTTCACCAGGCACAGCATCGCCTCGGGAGACAGTCTCTTGATCCTCATGTGGCATTTCTTGAGAAACTTGGCGACAAAATAATCGGCCAGCATGGGAATATCTTCGCGACGGTCGCGTAGCGGAGGCATGACCAAAGAGAGAACATTCAGGCGATAATACAGATCTTTGCGAAAGCTTCCGGCCTTGACGGCTTCGCCCAGATCCTGATTGGTCGCGGCGATCAAGCGAATATCCACCGAAATCGGACGCACGCCGCCCACGCGCTCGAACTCCCGCTCCTGCAGCACGCGCAGCAACTTCACTTGCAGAGCGGGTGCGAGCTCTCCGATTTCGTCCAGGAACACCACCCCGCCGTTGGCCATTTCCAGGCGGCCCTTTTTCTGCGCCACAGCCTCCGGTGAACGCACCTCGTTCGTGGCCGAACAATTCGCTTTCCAGCAGACCCTCGGGAATGGCGGCACAATTGATCGCGACAAAGGAATTCGCCGAACGTGGACTGTTGCGGTGGATGGCTCGGGCCGCCAATTCTTTTCCGGTTCCACTCTCACCTTGCAACAGCACGTTGGAATCCGTTGGCGCCACTCGCGCCAGGAATTGATAAACCTCCTTCATGCGGGAGCTTTCGCCTATCAGATTGTGTTCGAGATTGATCTCCGCTGAAAGCCGCAGATTCTCCTGCTCCAGCCAGTGCATTCGGCGTGCGTTCTCCAGAGCGACCGCGGAGGTGCCGGCAATCGCAGCCACTAATTGCAGATGATCTTCGTCGAAGCGGGCGTCGGCCTTGCGCGTGTCCAGATAAATACAACCGGTCACTTTCTGGAACATGGTCAGGGGAACGCACAGCAGGGAACGCACCTGGGAATCCACCAGGCTCTCCACGCCGGCCAGATTAGCGGATTTCGGAACGTCCGCTCCCAGAATGGCTAATCCTTCTTTCATCACTTGACGGGCAATGGTGCGGCTGATGGGAACCGGCAACACGGATTTGGCGATTCGGTGCCGTGCAAAGACCGAAGCGAACTGCTCGTCCCCTTTTTCATCCAGTAATATTGCGCCGCGCTCCGCGGGCACAACCTCAAAAATCAACTTGAGGATTTGCTCCTGCAGTTCCTCGAGATCGCGGATGGAATGCACCACCCGGCTGATCTTGAGCAGCACATTCAGATTGCGCGCCACCCGCGAGCTCGCCGGCAGCTCTTTGAGAATCTGCTCCGATTGCAGGTACAGCACGTCTTGGGGACGAAGCTGCGCGGTTGCCTGGGTCAAGCTGTCTTCGTACTCAACCCGGCCTTCCGCCGGTTCCTCCGCGTCGTCCTGCAGCAACAACAGGAAGACAGAATCTCCGACTGCGATCTGGTCTCCGTGGCGCAGCCGCGTCTCTTTGACGGACACTCCATTCACCGAGGTGCCGTTGCGGCTATCGAGATCGCGTATCTTGTAACCCTCGTCGTCCCGGCTGAGCGCGCAATGGCGTCGCGAGAGGGAAAGGTCGTTGATTGAAAGCAAATTGGATGGGTCGCGGCCAATATGAATCTCTCCGCTGGGCAGCGCAAACGTCGAGTCTTTTAACGGCCCAGCGAGCGCCAGAAGCCTTGGGTTCACAGCGACTCCTCACTAGATGCAGTCCTCTCTAACACATTTTGTCCTGATTTCCGCAAAATATCTGCGCGCATTCCACTATCCGAACAGATAGTTCACTATCCGTTGGAGTAGGCGCTCGACCTTGCGAGAAAGAGCCTGCCTTATTTCGTGGTCAAATGGACACTAATCAAATCAGTTGCATGGAGCCGAGTTGCGGCGCTCGACCGCGCTCCCATCCATGGTCCGAAACGTGCATTTCGCCCTTGTAGCCCGACCTGACGAAGCAACAGGGGAAGTGATTTGGCAGTCCTGCCGGGAAAGATGATCGGGAGATTGAGTGCCGAGCATTACCCCCTTCGCTGTCGTGGCTGCGAAGGAGAGCGCCATGGAAGTTAATCGACGGAAGTTTTTCATGCTCGGGGGCACTGGCTTAGTCGCTCTCGGGACGACGAAACTAGCCACAGCGGAATTGCCCGCCTTACTGCGAAGCGAGGCCTTTTCGCCTGTTCCCGCCAAAACCGTTTTCGCCCGCGCTTTTAATTTGTGGATGGATCAAGCGGTTCGCAACCCCCAGCAGTGGTCGCATGAGGCCGACGATGTAGCGCTGTTCCGCAAGCAGTTAAATCTGGGCATGAAACCTACCCACGGCACCGGGGCCACGGCGCATCTGCTCCGATATCTGGAGCTAGAGGACGGCCGCTCCGTCGCGGTAGGGACGGCGACGGCCAGCGACAAGGCCGTGACCCCCGCCGAAGAGGTTCTCGCCCGCGCCTTTAACCTGTGGATGTATGAGACCATTCGCCATCCCGAACACTGGTCACACGAGGCCGGCGATGTCGCGGCCTTCCGCAGGCAGTCAGCCATGGGCATCGAGCCAAGGTATGGCGTAAGGGCGTCCGCAAATCTGCTGCAGTTCCTGGAGCAAGCCCAGGTAGCAGCCTGAAAGAGAGCACGGACCACGCCGAGCTGCAAAGCCCCCGTCGCCTATCCGAACGGATAGTTCCGCTATCCGTTCGGATATCCATGGGTGAGGCTGAGAACGCAACTGCAACTCGTGCGCAGCCCATACAACCTTGGTAAATCAGTAAGTTGGGATAATACTGCGGGACCTTCACCGCGTTTGCGGCCGTGGTCTGCTACGTGCATTGCTACATATAAGCCCTGACCTGGCGAAGCGATGGGGGAAGCGCTTTTGGCAGTCTTGCCAGGGTAAGGCCGAATCGGGAGCCTGAGAGACCCCCTCGTCAGACTCCCGATTTTTTTTTCGGTCTGACTATGGACAAGATCTTTGTGGATGAAGCGCTCCAGGCATATCGCGAGAAGACGGGGGACATGCGTCCCTTCGAGTTGCTCCCGGTCCCAGTTACAAGTCAGATTCTTAGGGAGGCTCAGCGGCTTAAGGGCTTCCGGGCCGGGAGTTTTTCTCAGCCGGCAACTGCGGATGGTTGCGGCGATAGTTGAGCCTGATCAACCGGAACTCCGTCGCGAAAGCTTACCGTTCTTCCTGAGATGGCTGGAATGCGTTCGCCCGGAACCAGGATGCCAACCAGGTTCAGAGGATCAGCCGCGGACAGCGTAATGGTCTCACCGGAAGGTGGCATCTTCCGCGTAGCCCGCAATGACTCGACCGCAACCGGCAAAGCAAATTGCTCGCCGAGGAATCCATCCACAAAACGGCCACCGCGAATTTCTCCGCGATCTTCCAGTCGCCGAAACGCCATTTGCATTTCACGCCATTTGGGCAGATTGGTCTCTCTCGCCAGCACGTCGCGAAAGACGATTCCGTAACGCTTCAGCAGCATCCAGCAAGTGGCCTCGACCGTCCGGTTGCGCTCGACTGCCTGATCGGTATGCAGCAGCGCCCATCGTCCGGAACTGTGCCGCGGACGCGCGGTGCGCCCGCTGCCTTGTCCGGCGCGCCGTTTGGGATCGATCAGAGAGCGCAGGTTATCGAAGCCGTCGGCCGTCACCACTCCAGCGGCCACCAGTTCCCACAGAGCCGTTTCCACTTCGGCCTTCAGTTTGTCCGTGCCCCGGACGATGTCCGCAAAGAACGAAGCTCCACGCTGTCGCAGGAAATCCAGCACCTGCCGCGCCCCGTCACTCAGACCGCGCCCTTCGGGCTGACTGGCGGCAGGATTATGAGGAGTCATCCAGTCCGCCTCTTCTCGAACAAAGAATGTGATCGGAGCAACGCTCGTAGGAATTACTCGCCGCTTGCCCGCCGCAGAATCTTCGAGCGTAGCCGGATGCGGAGACAGACGCCCCCAGCCCACCGCGCCCGTCAGGCAGAGTTGGTCCAGCCACTGCGGATCGTAGTTTGCAATTCGTCTCGCGAGGATTTGCCGCTCCCAGGCATTGGCCGGAATTTCGAAACCTTGAAGCTGTCGCAATACTTCGAGCGTAGCCCGCTCCCCTTGGACTTGTGTTCCCGGCGCGGCGTGCTGCCAGCGCAATAGCCAGCGCATGAACTGCGCCGCCGTTATGGGCTCGATTTGCTTGCGCAGCGTCGCGACGGTGAGCCGATGGATTCGCGCCAGCAAACGCCGCTCGCACCATTCCAGTTCGTGTGGAGCGGCGCCCCCGCCCGCTGTCCTTGATCAGTAAACTTCCCGCGCAGGATAGACCCACTAGCCTCCATGCGAAGCAATGCGCGATCAATTTCAGAAGAAGGTAATCCCAGCAGCGATCCCAATTCCTCTACCGTGACCGGACCCAAATGACTCATCCAACCGGTAACCAGCGCCAGCACAGCATCATCCCGAGAAGGAAGTGTGCTCGCGATCTCGACCACGGCTCGATCAAAACTGGCTTCCGGGAACAGTAAGGAAAATATCTGGGCACGCTCGGCCGCGACCCAGCACCGCCGGCCACTGGCCAAAGCTAAGGCCGCTCGATGCTCCTGCATCAACCGGTCGAAGTAACCGGCCCACTCTGCCGCAGCCTGACTCACGTGGGGACAGCCGCCCTCGGCTGTCCGGTCGAGCAAAGCTCGACGGCTTGGCATCGAATATTCCTCGGTCGCACCAGAAAAACCCTGCTCAGCTTCGCTGCTCTGGACAGCCGAGGGCGGCTGTCCCCACCCAGGCACGGGTAGCCCGATCAGCGTATGCAGCACATCGTGCAACTCATCGGCATCGCGAATATCCGGCCACGCCTCGTCGCGAACTTGCGCAATCGCTGCCGCATCGAGTTTCCCGACCTCCTCCAGAACCGATTCCGGCAGGATTCGCCGCATTTCCACCGCACGCGCCCGCCGCTCTTCGAGCGGGGCATCGTCCAGATAGGCATAGGGATTGGCATTAAGAATTTCATGCGAGAACTGCGACGGCACAGGCGTATCGACAGCCACGCAGCGGATCCGCCCGTCAGCCATCCCCCGCAACAAATTCTTCAGCCCGTCCAGATCCATGGCCTCGGTGAGCACGTCTTTCATTACCTCATTCACCAGAGGATGGTCAGGAATCTGAATGTCTCCCGCAATATTCTCCTGACAGGCAGCAACGTCAGGGAACACCGAGGCCAGCAGGTCGTCCGAGCGCATGCGCTGAATCTGCGGCGGAACTTTCTTGCCTCCCTGAAAGCGCAAAAGAGCGAGCGCCCGATTGGCGTCCCAACGCCAGCGCGTGCCAAAAATCGGCGAAGCCAGCGCCGCTTGCTCCAGGATGGGCTGCACCGTCTCCGCCGCCAGAAAATGAAAAACGTCTGCCAAAGGAAAACTGTGTTGCTCGGCCAGCGCGATGTTCAACCCGTTGTCGGTAGCCGCCGCCTGCAGTTCAAAGTTAAAGCTGCGGCAGAACCGTTTGCGCAAAGCCAGACCCCACGCCTTGTTGATTCGTCCTCCGAACGGCGCATGGATCACCAGTTGCATTCCGCCAGCTTCATCGAAGAAACGTTCCGCGATAATTGTTTGCTGCGTGGGCACCGCTCCCAGCACTGCGCGCCCCTGCAGAATGTATTCGATCATCTGCTCGGCGCCAGAGTCGTCCAATCCACATTCTTCTTTCAGCCAGACAACCGTCTCCGCCACTTCAGGCTGGCTGAAAGAAAGCCCCACTGGCGAGATGTGCGGCAGGCGGTCGCTAATCTCTTGCCGCAGATCCGCTACATGCAAGGACAGCTCTTCCGTTCGCGCCGGAGCCTCACCGCGCCAGAAGGGAACGCTGGGCGGCGCTCCATGAGCGTCCTCCACCAGCACGCGTCCGGACTTGCCTTCGACCCGGCGAATTCGCCACGAACTGTTGCCCAACAGCATGATGTCACCGGCATTGCTCTCGACGGCAAAATCTTCGTCGAGTGTGCCCACGACAATTCCTTCCGGCTCGGCAACCACAGTAAACAGCGCAGTCTCAGGGATGGCGCCACCACTGGTGATTGACGCCAGCCGCGCCCCGCGTCGCGCCCGCAGTTTGCGATTGATGCGATCACGATGGATGTAAGCGCCATAGCGTCCCCGCCTCGACGCGATGCCCTCGGAGAGCATTTCGAGAACCGCGTCGTAAGTCTCGCGCGACAGATTACGGTACGGATAAGCCCGCCGCACCAGAGCAAACAATTCATCTTCATCCCAGCCAGCATCGTGTGGCGCGGGCGCCCCCGCCCGCGTGTCGGCGGAGACTAGCGATAGTTGTTCACTCGTAAACGCCTCAGGATTTTCGCCACCGTTAGACGCGGGCGCCCGCGCCACATGGCCTGCCGCGCAAATGGCGACAATCTGCTGGCCCAGAATGTCCAGCGGCGAATCGGGAATCATGATGCGATCTAAATCGCCCTGCCGGATGGCTCTCACCAGGGCCGCGCACTCCTGTAGCTCATCGCGAGTGGTTACGAAAAACCGTCCCTTAGGAACTGCGCCGCGCCAGTGGCCCGAGCGTCCCACGCGTTGCAAAGCGACCGCGATGGCTCGCGGAGAGCTGATCTGCGCTACCAAATCCACTGTGCCGACATCAATTCCTAATTCCAGTGAAGCGGTCGCAACCAATACCTTGACTTCGCCATCTTTGAGCTTCTTCTCCGCTGCCAGGCGCAATTTTCGCGACAGGCTACCGTGATGGGCCGCCACGTTGTCGGGGCCAAGTTTTTCCGCCAGATGATGCGAGATTCGCTCCGACAACCGCCGCGTATTCACGAAAACCAGCGTGGACCGATGCTGTTCGACGAGCTGTACGAGGCGGTCGTAGATCTCCTCCCACATTTCGTTGGTGGCGATGGCGCCGAGTTGACTGGCTGGAACTTCAACGGCGAGGTCGAGCTTGCGCTTGTGGCCGACATTG
Source organism: uncultured Acidobacteriota bacterium (assembly GCA_963696635.1). Lineage (GTDB taxonomy): Bacteria > Acidobacteriota > Terriglobia > Terriglobales > Acidobacteriaceae > JABDBE01. The sequence continues at coordinate 956,619 of CAVOKX010000006.1, read as the reverse complement.
ATAATGACGGGATCGGGACGTCCGCTGCCGGTAAGAAAATGCGCAACCTCTTCAATCGGCTTCTGCGTCGCCGAAAGGCCGATGCGCACCGGCGCCCGATGCGTCAACGCTTCCAGCCGCTCCAACGAGAGAGTCAGATGAGCGCCGCGTTTGTCGTCGGCCACGGCGTGAATCTCATCGACAATCACGGTCTCGACATCACGCAGAATCGCGCGGCTTTTCTCCGCGGTCAGCAGGATGTACAACGACTCCGGCGTAGTCACCAGAATGTGCGGAGGACGCTTCAGCATCGCCCGCCGCTCGTGCATGAGCGTGTCACCCGTGCGGACCGCCGTCCGAATCTGCGGCATCAGAAAGCCGCGCTCGCCTGCCATCTGCAAAATTTCGCCGAGCGGGATTTCGAGGTTCTTCTGGATGTCGTTGCCCAGCGCCTTCAGCGGCGAAACATAGAGGACTTCAGTGCGGTCCAGGAGATCGCCCGCCAACGCTTTGCGCACGAGCCGATCAATGCATGCCAGAAACGCGGCGAGGGTCTTGCCCGAACCAGTAGGCGCGGAAATCAGCGTAGTATGACCCGCCAGAATGTGCGGCCATCCCTGCTCCTGCGGCTCAGTCGGTGTGCCGAAACGCCCCACAAACCAATCCCTGACGAGAGGATGGGCCCAGTCCAGAGAGGAGTGACAAGAAGACATTGTCCGTATTTTACCCGGAAACCCTTAGTTTCGTAAAATGTTCGCCACCGAGATCAGATGATTACGACGACGTTGACGATGAATAATATGTGGTGTAATATAATGTTGAATAATTCTCCCTACAGAGGTGCCAGAGACATGGCGAGTGCAAAGGTTTCCGTTCTTACAAAGCAAGCCATCACTTCAGCAGCAAAGAGTTTTCGATGGAATCGTCAAATGCCAAAGTGGACAGTTATTGTGGACGGGCGGGAGCTTCCGGCTAGGCCGCTGGTTTTGGAGGCAGCGGGAGTACCGCCCAACGATCCTACTAATTCACATCAAGCGGTCGCGATTTTGAAGGATCGAGGATTTGATGTTCGTTATGAGGGCAAGACAATTCAGAGCGAGGACAACATCCAGGTTCTGCAGCCCGTGACGGACGAATTCATCCGCAGCCTTCGTGGTTGCTGCAAGGGCGAAGGTTCGATGATCGAAGATCGGGAGCGTGAACACAGAATTGAGAAGGACCGGATGGCGCATGAGTAGGATCTATGTGCTCGACGCTAACGCCATACTGAATCTCGTTGAAGACGCGGGCGGAGCAGAGCGTGTTGAATATCTATGCCAGGACGCCACGCGTCAGGGCACCCTTCTATTGGTCTCGGTCGCAAATTGGGGAGAAGTCTTTTACTACTTGTGGCACCGGCATGGGGAAGAAAAGGCGCGGCGCACGATAGGGAATCTGTCGCGCCTTCCAGTGGATCTTGTTGCCGTCGATCTGGCTCAGGTTTTGAAGGCGGGTGAAATCAAGGCAGTCCACAAAATACCTTATGTGGATTCCCTAGCCGCCGCTTTGGCGGAGACGCGTCAGGCGGTCCTACGTGACGTTGGATCGGGACTTCGAGAAGCTGGGCCGCCGAGTCCAGGTTCTGTGGCTCGCGCGTTCGTGAAGAACTAACGGTGCGAAGCGTCGCCCCCGTCGGGACAGCCAAGCGCGCAGCAATGCTAGAATCCCGGCGATGCACAAAACCCAATCCGCCAAACTTCGCGCCCGGAAAATCAAACTCCTTCTCTTCGACGTGGACGGCGTCCTCACCGACGGCAAGCTCTACATCTTCCCCGCACCCGCCGGAATCCAGCAATCAACCCAGGATCATGCGGCCAGGCACAGTTCGCAGGGCGGTTTCGCTCTAGTCAGCCAATCCTTGATCGAAGCCAAAGGCTTTCATGCGCACGACGGCGCTGCCATTTCGCTGGCTCGCCTCGGTGGGATCAAAACTGGGCTGATCACGAAGCGAATCTCCGAGACGGTCGCCCTGCGCGCCCGCGATCTGAAGCTGGAATATGTTTATCAGGGTATTCAGGACAAGCTGACTGTGTTTGAAAAGATACTAGCCGAGGCAGGGCTGGATGCCAACCAAGCCGCATACGTTGGCGATGATGTCATCGATCTGCCCGTAATGCGGAACTGTGGCTTGGCAATCGCGGTGGCGAACGCGCGTCCCGAAGTGAGGGCCGAAGCGCATTACATCACGCCCCACGCCGGAGGTGATGGCGCCCTCCGTGACGCGACTGAATACATCCTCAAGGCCCAAGGAAAGTGGAAGCAGGTAGTGAGCGAATACATCTGCGAGAGAAGTCCAAAGAAAGGCAGCTTCTAGCTATTAGCCTTTGGCTCTTAGCTCGTGACCTTCGACGAAACAGATTCCTGACCAGTGATCTTGGTTTGGCTAACAGCTAAAGGCTAAGAGCTAATGGCCGCACTCAAAAAACCCATCGGTTGTCTGCTTGGGGCGTGCTCGGGTCGACAACCGATGGGCTACCGTCTCCTTACTCACCCTGTCGTTTTCAGGAGTCATTACTAACTAAAAACCCCGCCTGCAAGGAAAGTTTCGCGCCCCTGAGCAAAATTTTGTCGATTTTTGTAAATTACTGTAAAGGCGAAACTTACTCCGGTATCGCCGGCGGACGGGCGGCCATCAGTTCGGTAAAGCGGCTGTCGCTGCGCAGCCCGGCGAACTCCGGATCCTTATAAACGTCATTAATCCCCTTGTAGCCTTCCTCCAGGGCGCGCCGGAGGTACAGCAGCGACCGGTCGCGGTCGCCATGCTTGGCCCACAGTTTCGCGATCACGTAATCGTAACGCGCCCGGTCCTCAGGGGAAGGTAGCTGCGCCGAGATTCCGTTGTGCGACGTTCTTTCCAGAATGTTGGGATCCAAATCCATGGCCTTGGTATAAGCTTCGGTGGCTTTCTCAAATTCCTTCTTCCCGAAGTATGCCGCACCCTGATTGCTGTAAAAAGAGGCGGAATCGGGCTGCAACTGGATTGCCTTCGAGTATTGCTTCAGAGCTTTCCCGTATTTCTTCGCCTCGTAATCGATTACCCCCAGATTGTTCACGGCGTCGGCGAACGTGTGGTCGCAGTGTATCGCGCGTTCGAAATCTTTGCCCGCTTCCTTGAAGCGTTGCATCAGCAACTCGGAAATCCCAGCCTTGTTGTACACCTTGGCACTGTTCCGATTCTTGGCTAGCGCTGCCCGGTAGTAGTCCAGTGCATCCAGGTAGTCTTTTTCCACCCGGAGCTCATCGCCACGCTTTTCAAGCTCCTCAGCGCTGTCCAAAGCAGACGGTGGCTCGGCCCGCCGCAAGGGAGGGGGACCGATCTGCACCAGTTCCGAATTCGATGTTTGAGCTTGCCCAACGGACACAGCAGAAATGATCGAGACCAGCACGCAGAACAACAGCGGATAACGCATAGCTCACCTCCGGAGAAACCGGGCGAACTCCCCACACATCTATTGACACCTTCAGACCAAATTATGTTCCATCACCGGGGCGCATTTGTAGGCTGCGCCGGCGGATTGGCTGGAGGATTCGACGGCTTATCATCTTTGAAGATACCCGCGATTTTGCCAAAAAATCCCTTTTTTTTCTTGCCATCCTGCTCGGTAGCATTTCCGTCTTGCGATACTCCGCCAGCCTGGGTGCTATTTTGACCTTCCTGTGGTGCTGGGGGCGGAAGCGCTTTCTCGCCCCCCAAGCCAAAAATACGGGAGAAAAGTCCCTTTACGCCCGTGGGCTGATCGCAAGTTTGGTTGGGTTCAGTCCCTGCGATGAAGGCTGCGGTATACGTCTGCGGGCAGGCCGGGGTCGCCAACAGGTTGGTAGTCTTGTCCAGTTGGACATCCACCACTCCCGCAGGCTGAGAGAATGACTTCACGTCCGAATACTGTGGAAGGGCAACCGCTTTCTTCATAAACTCCGCCCAGATGGGCGCTGCGGTTTGGGCCCCGCTCAAGTGAATGTCGCTGTAATCGTCAAAGCCAACCCAGACAATGCACAGAAGATTGCTGGTGTAGCCGGCAAGCCAGCCGTCGTGGGAAGTTCCCGTCTTGCCCGCCGCGGGAGCCTCAAAACCGCGGGTGCGAACCTCGTAGGCAGTTCCAAAGTTGAGCACGCCCTCCATCATGTTAGTCATGACAGCAGCCACGCGCGGATCCAGCACCTGCCGCTTATCCGGCTTGAAGTCCATGACCACGTCCCCAGCAGCATTGCGCACCGAGTTGACCATCACCGGCGAGAGGCGCACCCCCGCATTCGCAAAGACGGTGTAAGCGGCCGCCATATCCAAGGGAGTGGCATCATAGGAGCCAAGAGCCATAGCCGGCGTAGGCTTCACCGACGTGATCCCAGCAGCCTTCGCCAAGTCCGACACTTTGTCGTAACCCACTTCCTCAGCCAACTTTACGGTCGCATTGTTCAACGACATCGCCAGCGCGTAACGGGCGGTCACGTCTCCGTGATACTCCTCTTTGTAATTCCGCGGCTCGTAGATCTGGTCTCCATAGGCAAAGCTGCCCGGTTCGTCAGTGACCATCGAGGCAGGAGTGAAGACCGGGTTAGCCCCATCCACCGCAGTGTTGATTGCCGCGGCATAGACGAACGGTTTGAAAATTGATCCCGTGGGACGTCGTGCCACCGCATGATCCAACTGGCTGAAGCCGTAATTCCTTCCGCCCACCAAAGCCAGCACTTCTCCGGTATGAGGATTTAATGCGACCAGAGCGACTTGTGCTTGCGGTCCCGGCGCAACGGTGGTTTCGAACTTGTTCTTCCCTACCTTTACTTTCTTGGTTCTGCGCTTCGTTACCTGCTCGTCGACCAGCTTCATGCCCATGTCGACGGCTTGAGCCGCGGCCCGCTGCAGGTCAGGATCGAGCGTCGTATAGATGCGGTAGGACTGCTCGTTCAGTTCGCGTTCATTCAGCCGGCTGATTACCGCATCGCGCACCAGGTCGACAAAATAGGGCGCATCGCTGGCCTCCACATTCGGAGGCGCGAGCTTCAGCGGCGCTGCTTTCGCCTTGTCCGCTTGCTCGCGGGTGATGGCATGAGTCTCGACCATACTATCCAGCACCAGGTTGCGGCGTTCGGTGGCGCGTTCCGGATGGCGATAAGGCGACAAATAACTGGGCGCCTGGATGAGCCCCGCGATCAGCGCCGCCTCAGGCAGCGAAATATCCTTCAAGTCCTTATTGAAATATGCCTGCGAAGCCTCGGCAAATCCGCTGATGGTAAAGGAACCGCGCTGTCCCAGATCTACCCGGTTGGCGTAGAACTCAAAGATCTGCTGCTTGCTGCACTTCTGTTCCAGTTCCATCGCGATCAGCATTTCCACGATCTTCCGCTTGAAGGTTTTTTCCGGAGTCAGGAAAAATGCGCGCGACAGTTGCATGGTAATCGTCGACCCGCCCTGCTCATGCTTCTGGTGAGTAACATCCACCCACGCCGCCTCGCCTAAGCGGATGAAATTCACTCCACCATGCTGAAAAAAGCGCCTGTCTTCGATGGCCAGCACGGCATCCACCAATACTTTAGGAATGTCGTCGTACTTCACCAAGCGCCGCTTGGAACGCTGTTCCGCGTCGAACAGCGCCGTAATCATTCGCGGCTCAAGTTCGTAGGCTTCCAGGTCGCCCGATTTTCCTGCGATGCTTGAGACGTACCCGTCCTGAACTTGGATCGTCGCTGGCTCCGGGCTATGGTAGGACTGGGGTCCGGGGCTGATCTCAATTCTATTTTTCTGCGCCCTGTAGCTCCCCATCGGCGATCGGCCATCGTTTTCGGCGTAACCCGCTCGACGGAGTTGGGCCGCGATCTCATGCAGATCAACCTTCTCACCGACTTTCACTGCGCGCGGTATGGCATAGATCGTGGCCGAACTGCTGAAAACCGGCCCTCTGAATCGCTGATCAATGATCCGGCCGTACTTGATGTAGTAGTAAGAAAACCAGCCGCACAGGCCTACCGACAGCACGATAAAAACCGCAAAGGCGATTCGGATGACCGGATCGCGAGATACCAGGTCCCTTGCCGCCTTTCGCGCGTTTCTTTCTCTTCGGAATTTTGAGCTTTAATGGTCACGATGAATTCGGCGGACTCCCTGGGCGTCGCAGACGCTGCCTCACCCTTCAATGAGATGACGCCGCTTGCGGATGCGTTATCCCCTTGGGTCACAGCCCATCCCCGGCCCACGAACGCCGCGCGGAATCGAAAACAAGCAACTCCTCTGCCTATTCTAAATCACGCACAATCCACAGCCATTGTCAGAACGGGCTCTTGTTTTCGGTGGAAGCGTCAAAGTGCAGGTCAAGAGGATATCCCGGCAGGTCCAGGTGGACCGTATAGGGCGCGCTAATGGTGAGAGAACCGGTGCCCTGCGACCCATGACGCTGAACTTTGATTTGTTCCTTGGTCAGCGGAATGTCGAGGCCTTGCGCTTTCTTAAAGATAGCGTCACGAATCGCATCTTCAGGCTTGGCGGTGTAGGTCTCGAGCGTGGCCTCGGTTTTGACATCGTCCTGAAACTGGTAATTCGAGTAATAGACCGGAATCAACTCCGCCCCGAGATATATTCCCGCGACAATCACGAAAATGCCGAAGATAAGTTTGATCGTCCCCATCGTGCGCTCCCGGCTTCGGCCCCGCACGCCAAGATCCGCTCAGCGCGCAGGCCGTAAAGCTTCGAAATAATCGGTTATTGCCGAGATGCTAACATCCTGCATTTCCTGTGTCGAGCGCCGAACGACCTCCACGGTACCTTCGGTAACCTTTTTGCCCACGGTAACACGATAGGGTACGCCCACTAGGTCAGCATCCTTGAACTTAACCCCTGGCCGCTCGTCCCGGTCGTCCAGTAACACGTCAAATCCCTCAGCTTCCAGCCGGGTTGCAATGTCGATAGCGGTTTTCAGCAGAGTGTCATCCTTTACATTAGTTGGACATACGATGATCTCAAACGGCGCAATCGACGGCGGCAGCCAGAAGCCGTTTTCATCGTTACTCTGCTCGATGGCCGCAGTCAGAATCCGCTCGATTCCGATCCCATAACAGCCCATGATTACAGTCACTTCCTTGCCATTGCGGTCCAACACCCTCGCGCCCATGGACTCGGAATACTTATACCCTAGCTTAAAGATGTGACCGACTTCCACGGCCGTGTCGATGCGCAGCGGCGCCCCGCAGTTGGGACAGGCTTCGCCCGCAGTCACGCTGCGCAGGTCGGCGTAGGCGGTAGGCTGAAAATTGTGTCCGGGAGTCACATTCTTCAGGTGGTAATCTTCTTTGTTGGCGCCACAAATCAGGTTCTTGCGGCCCTCCAAAGCCTTGTCGACGAGCAAGACCGGCCGGTCCCCATCCTTTATGTTGGCCGCCCACTCGATGCCAATCGGTCCCAGAAATCCCGCCGGAGAACGAAATAATTGCTTGATCTCATCCTCTTGCATGGGGCGAGTCTGTTTCCCACCCACGGCGGCGGCAAACTTCGCCTCATTGAGTTGGTGATCGCCGCGCATCAGTACGACGATGGCGCGGAGCTTCGACTTCCCCGTCTTGCCATCCTTCTCTTCCGCCATGTAGGCCAGCGTCTTGATCTTGTTCTTTGGAGAAACGCCAAGAAATCGTGCCACATCCTCAATCGTCTTCATCCCTGGCGTATGAACTTCGAGCGGCTCACCATCTCCTTCGAGCAACAAATCATCCACGCCCCCGAGCTTCGAACTCGCCTTCTCCATGTTCGCCGCGTAATTGCAGCTTTCGCAGCTCACGATCAGGTCCTCGCCCGCCGGCGTCCGCACCATGAACTCGTGCGATTCCTTGCCCCCCATCGCCCCCGAATCCGCCTCGACCACCATGTACTTAAGCCCGCACCGGTCAAAAATGCGGCAGTAGGCGTCGTAGTGCTGTTTGTAGGAAACGTCAAGCCCGGCGGCATCGATGTCGAACGAGTACGAATCCTTCATAATGAACTGCCGCACCCGCAAAAGCCCCGACCTGGGCCGCGGCTCATCGCGAAACTTGGACTGAATCTGATACCAGATCTGCGGCAACTGTTTGTAGCTGCGCAGTTCCTTGCGGGCAATGTCGGTCATGACTTCTTCGTGGGTCATGCCCAGGCAAAGATCGGTGCCTTTGCGGTCTTTCAGGCGAAACAAATTCTCACCCATCACCGACCAGCGCCCGCTAGCCTCCCAAAGCTCCCGCGGATGCAGCGCCGGCAAATAAAATTCCTGCCCAATCTTGTCCATCTCCTGGCGCACGATGGCCATGATCTTGTTGAACGACCGGTTTCCCAGAAAAAGATAGGAGTAAATCCCAGCAGCAAGCTGGCGAATATAACCCGCCCGCACCAGAAATTTGTGGCTGGCGACTTCAGCGTCCGCAGGCGCCTCGCGCAGCGTAGGAATAAACAATTCAGACCAGCGATGCATAGTTATGTCTTCCAATCGAGAGAGAATCTTTGATTGTAAACGATGGCCGGCGCAAGGTCCGGGGTAGTGCTGCAATATGAAATTTACAGGACTGGCAATGAAATCCAGCCTATGGGAAACTTGTGGCATGAAACCCCGCAGGCCGACAATAAAAGACTCGACCCGTAGCACTCGCGGCGAGGGCGCGCGGCGCAAGGCTCAACAAGTCGCGGCCAGAGCAGCGCGTAAGGCTGCCGCGAAGAAGGCTAAATTGGAAGCCGAAGTTGCCGCCAGCAAAGAGGCTTCAGCCAAGCCGCCGCTCGGATCGTGAAAGCTGGACAAGACTCTAGCCGTAGCTCTCTGCTTAACAATTCAACCTGCGGGGCACCCCTTCCGACTGGGGGGGGCGACCTCCGCAGCCTAAAGGACGCGCCCAGCCTCGTTGGCCCAATTGGGACTGAGCATCATCAGGAGCCGTATGGCGATTTCTTTCGGCAATCGGATCGCAACTTCCTCTTCGACATTCCCGGCGTCTACAGCGATATAAATCGGCGCTCCGGTCATTCTGTCGTTTTCTATTTCTCGGTCGGCGAGTTCCCAGTAGATGTGGACGCTCTTGCCTTCACTTTCGGCTAGCCAAATCGATGATCGGGTGCTCATGGGTCCCTCTGGAATCACATCGGCAGGGAGGTTGGTGGGCTTCACCCCCCCGGACAGCCGCGGGCGGCTGTCCCCACGTGCGCGGTGCAGCTTTACACCGCCAACTGCTTCAAAATCTCCTTCCCCAACTTCTGCGTCTCGCCAAAAAATTTCTGATACTCGACGAACAGCCGGTTCATCTCCAGCGATTTATCCGCCGACAGCCGCTTGCGCAAAATCATGTCGCGCATATGAACCGGGTTAGGGAGGGTCGCGTCTTCCGTCAGTTCTTCCAGCGCCGTATTGGGATCGTAATGGTACATAGTTTATTGTAGCGCCGACATTCCCACGACAGCCGCCTGCACGGCGGCGCTATACCATCTCAGTGCTCCACAAATCGTGCAGGTGCACGATGCCTTCGAGTTTGCGGCTTTCGTCCACGACCAGCAGGGACGTGATTTTTTTTTCTTCCATCAAAGCCAGTGCGGCGGCAGCGAATTCATGCCCGGAAACAGTTTTCGGATTCTTCGTCATGCACTCGCCCGCTGTTAGATCGAGTACGTCCTTCCCGCGAAGTTCAAGCAGCCGCCGTAGATCACCATCGCTGATCACTCCCACCAACTTCTCGCCCTCGACCACAGCAGTCACGCCAAGCTTCTTGCGCGACATTTCGTAAATCACGTCCGGCATGGACGTGCGCGGCGTCACCCGAGGCACCGCATCCCGAGTGTGCATAAGCGATTCCACTCGCGCCAATCGCTTGCCCAGCTTGCCTCCAGGATGCAGGTTGGCGAAATCTTCTTCCTTAAAACCCCGCTTCTCCGCCAGCGTCATTGCCAGCGCATCGCCCAGCGCAAGCATGCTGGTGGTGGAAGCGGTCGGCGCCAGCCCCAGGGAACAAGCCTCCTCGGCCACAGAGCAATCAAGCGCCACATCCGCAGCCTCCGCCAAAGTGGACCGGTCAGCCTGTGTAGCGCGGACACTCCCGTCCGCGGCCTTTGCATAGATCTCATCACAAGTCATCGCGATCAAAGGCACCTGCAAACGCTTAAGCGTAGCCAGCAACCGCAAAATCTCCTCAGTCTCACCACTGGCCGAGAGAGCCAAAACCGCGTCGCCCCGCACCACCATCCCCAAATCCCCGTGCACCGCCTCGACCGGATGCATAAAAAGCGCAGGCGTCCCAGTCGAATTCAGCGTAGCCGCAATCTTGCGCGCAATAATGCCGCTCTTGCCCATGCCCGTGACCACCACTCGGCCCGTGCAGCAGTAAATCAACTCCACCGCGCGATTGAACGCCTCCGCCATGGGCCCAGCAATGCGATCGGCCAACACGCGCAGAGCCTCCGCCTCAATGCGCACCACGTTTTCGCCAACCTGTTTCATGGAAGAAGAGGATGTTAGCACGCCCTAAACCGTAGAGACGTTGCTTGCAACGTCTCGGGCGTGCGCACACATTCTTGACCGCGCCAGACGTAGCAAGCTACGTCTCTACAGATCACCATCAGAAATGATCGTCCATCCGCCGTTTCTGCTCCGCCCTTCGCCCTAAGCCCGCGAGACTCATGGCCTGAATGGCCCGATCCCAAGGCCCCGCTTCCCAATTGTCTTTTTTCTTCTCGGGATGAATCCACGGAGGCAGAGTGATCAGCAAATTTCGCGCCATGGCAATGGCGTACGGTTCGTAGAGCGACAGCAAATGCGCCAGCTTGTCATCCGACTTGGCTGCATCCGGAGAGCGCAAACCATGGTCCAGAAGCGCCTGCCGCAGCTTTGCCAGTTGTTCCGGGTCAAGCCGGGTGGAAGCCATCGGATCGTATTGCGCATTTACCAACTGCGCCAAGTCCACCATCGCGTGCCGCGCCACCGCAAACGTCAGCTTGGCCTGCTCATCCCGGATGCCCTCGATTCCTGCGATCACCAGCGCACTCGAATCGAGCATCATGGTAAGCGCGCCCAGCCACGATTGATTAATATGCTGCGAACGAAAAAAGCTGAGCGGTGGATAGGAAATATGACTTTCGAGCAGCTCAGCCGCCCAGCGTTCCCACTCGCGAAACATCTCATCCAACACATCTGGATGCGGGCAATTTCCGAATCGCACCAGCAACTCCGCGGCCGTGGGCGGCGAACCCGCGCGCGCATCCAGCAAAGCGATTTCAATCTCGCGTCTGGAAAACGACGAATATATTGTCGGCAGGTATCCGATCACGGTTCCCAGAAAACCAAAGCCCATGCCGGCTTCCAGCACCGCCAGAGCACGGGCAAAGGCCGATGTCGGAACAATGTCGCCATAGCCCAGGGTGAAGAAAGTCGAACCGCTCAGGTAAATCACCCGGCCGAACGTGAGGGGCTCATTGCTGAGCATGACGTGTGCCCCTGCCCCGTATTGCAACAAGGCAAAGCCGAAGATCAAACCGCAAGCCCAAAGCGCCAGCAGGAAAAGCAGCGACAGCGGCCCGAAGTACCCCAGAAAATTCTCCCGCCGCCCCGGTGACTTAATCAGACTGGTAATCTTACGCCACGGCTTCCAGGTATTCCGGTAAAACCACACCGTAATACGAAATTTCCGCCGCACCCGTCGCGGCAAGACCACGGTTTCAAACGCGTCCAACAGCACCGCAAGGATAACAACAATGCCCGCAATGGTAGCGAAGATCAGCATGCGAAAGTAAGCAGTGGCGAAAATGGTAGCAGATTTCGAGAATCCCGCCTTCATCGTTCATGCGATTATGTAGGCTACCAGGAGATTAATGATGACTTTTTCCTCCATCGGAAAACATGCGGCCGGCGGTCCAGCCACCGACCAGCCTCCGGTCCCCGAGCCTGCGTTCGCCGAGCGTGCCCGCACCCTGATGTACTTGGGCCGCATCGGTAGCCTTTCGACGTTGTCGCGAAAACAGCCCGGTTTCCCGTACGGATCGGTGATGCCTTACGGCTTGGACGATCGCGGCCGCCCCATCTTCCTCATCAGCACCATGGCCATGCATACCCAGAACCTGCAGGCCGACCCGCGTGCCAGCCTGCTCGTCACCCAGGCAGATAGCGGCGGTGATCCGCTCGGAGCATCCCGGGTGACATTAGTGGGAAATGTACTGCCGCTACAACCGTCAGAGGTGCCAGCCGCGAGAAAACTCTATCTGCAACGTTACGACAACAGCAAGTATTGGGTCGATTTCGAAGATTTTTCTTTCTACCGCATGGACGTTGTTGATATTTATTATGTGGGCGGCTTCGGCGTGATGGGCTGGGTCACTGCATCGGAATATGACCATGCGCAACCCGATCCACTCGCCGACTCGACCGCCGAAATCATCCAGCACATGAACGCCGACCACAAGGATGCCCTGATCCTCATTGCCCGAGCAGTCGCTGGCATAGACTCACAGGAGGCTGCGATGACCTCCGTCGATCGCCTCGGCTTTCATGTGCGTTTGAAAACCCCCGACGGCATGCGCGGCGCCCGCATCGCGTTTTTGCGAGAAGTACGCGATCCGAAAGAAGCCAGAGACGTCCTGATAGAAATGGTGCAGCAGGCACGTCAGCGGTGAGCGAGCGTTTATGGGTTTTGCGATCGATCAGCTTTAAAACAGAAAATCTCTAATCGTTTTCCAGGAGGCCTCTTTGGCTCGTGTTCTAAAAATCTCTCCCGCACTCAAGAAGCGCGCCGCGCAAATCAGCCTGGTGCTCATGGACGTAGACGGCACCATGACCGATGGCAGCGTGACCTTGCTCTCACAAAACGACGGCACCGCCCTCGAAATCAAAACCTTTGACGCGCACGACGGCCAGGGCCTCACCCTCGCGCAAACCGCCGGCTTGCGAACCGGCTGTATTACCGGTCGCGAGAGTGCCGCGCTCCTGCGCCGCGCTCATGAAATGAAAATGGAATTTATTTACATGAAACAGCCGGTGAAAATGCCGGCCTACGAAGAAATCGTTCAAAAAGCGGGTGTCTCCGATCCTGCTGTCGCGTTCATCGGCGACGATCTTCCGGATATCCCCTTGCTGCGTCGGGTTGGCCTCGCGGTCGCCGTGGGCGATGCCGTCCCCGAGGTAAAAGACGCCGCGCACTACACTACGAAAGCCCTCGCCGGCCACGGCGCGATCCGCGAAACCATTGAACTGATTCTAAAATCCAAAGGCATCTGGGAAGCGATGATCGATAAAGCGCGCGCGTAAGCCATATTCTAAGCTGTCATCCTGAAGCGGAGCGAAGGATCTATGCACTTTTGTTTGCTGCGCCAAATCTCTACGCGCACGCAAATCTATGGACTGGAGCGTGCGGCCAAAAGTGCCCCATGCACCGCCAAAATTTCCTTGAGCACCCCGCGCAACTGTGTGGACTCCAGCGCATTCGCACCGTCAGACTTCGCCTCTTTGGGATTATCGTGGACTTCCAAAAAAATGCCATCCACCCCCGCTCCCACGGCCGCGCGCGCCAGCACCGGAATAAATTCCGGTTGTCCTCCGCTGGTCGCCCCCCCATCATCGTCTCCGTGAGACGCTGAGGGCAGCTGCACCGAATGGGTCGCGTCAAAAACCACCGGCGCAAACTTCCGCATAATGGCGAGCGACCGCATGTCCACAACCAGATTGTTGTAGCCAAAACTGGATCCGCGCTCGGTGAGAAATATCCGATCGTTGCCCGCGGTACGGCATTTTTCCACCGCGTGTTTCATGTCCCACGGCGAAACGAACTGGCCTTTCTTAATATTCACCGCCCGCTCGCTCATCGCCGCCGCGACAATCAAATCCGTCTGCCTGCACAGGAAAGCCGGAATCTGCAGCACATCCGCAACCTCCGCCACCTTGGGAACATCCGCGGTTTCGTGTACGTCCGTGAGCACCGGGACGTGTACTTCATCTTTCACTTTCTTGAGAATGCGCAGTCCCTCTGTCAACCCCGGCCCGCGAAAGCTGCGCATAGAAGTACGATTAGCCTTGTCGTAAGAAGCCTTAAAAATGAAAGGAAGATTGAGCGCTCGGGTAACCCCCTTGATTACTTCAGCCATGAACAAAGCGTGCTTCTCACTCTCAATCACGCACGGCCCCGCAATGAGAAACAAATTGCCCGAGCCAATGCGAACGCCCTCGACTTGAAAAGAAACACTCATAGGCAGGATGAGCCGCGTACGACGAAAGATTTTCCTTTGTGTACCTTCGTGCCCTTAGTGGTTAACGCCTTTTTTATCGCTAGTGTTGACGCCTTTTCTACCGTCGACCAACTTTCTCAGGCCGGTGAAACATCTCCACTTCAGCTGCCACTTTCTCCGCCCGCCGTTTCAACCCGTGCTCGTAAGCCGCCCCAACAAACGTCCTGAATAAAGGATGCGGCTCCAACGGCTTCGACTTGAACTCCGGATGAAACTGGCATCCGATAAAATGTGGATGGTCCGGCAGCTCAATCATCTCCACATAAGTTCCATCCGGCGTCGACCCGGAAATTCGCAACCCGCCCGCCGTCAGTGTCTCTTCATACTCGCGGTTGAATTCATAGCGATGCCGATGCCGCTCGCTGATCTCCAGCTGCCCATATATCTTATGCGCCAAAGTTCCCGGCTCAATCTTGCAAGTCCACGCCCCCAACCGCATGGTGCCGCCAAGTTCTTCCACTCCGCGCAATTCGCGCAACTTGTAAATCACCCGATGCGGAGTCGCCGGATCGAACTCGCTCGAATTCGCATCCACCAACCCGCAAACGTTGCGAGCAAACTCAATGCAGGCGGTCTGCATCCCCAAACAAATCCCAAAGTAAGGAACCTTCTTCTCCCGCGCATAGCGAATCGCAACCAGCATCCCCTCAATGCCGCGTTTGCCAAAACCACCGGGCACCAGAATCCCGTCATATTCCGCGAGTTGCTCCTCGCTGGCTTGATCCCCAGCTTCGAGCCCCTCCGCCTCAATCCAATTCAAATTCAATTTCAGATTGTGCGCCAGCGCCCCGTGCACCAAAGCCTCTTTCAGCGACTTGTACGAATCCTCATACTCCACATATTTCCCCACAATCCCGATCGTGACCTCAGCCTTCGGGTTATAAACCCGATGCACCAGATCTTCCCAACTCCTCAAATCGCGTTCTTTGGCTTCAATGTGCAAATACCGCAGCACCAGCGTATCCACCCCTTCATGCGAAAACACCACCGGCACTTCGTAAATCGACGCAACATCCTTCGCCGTGATAACCGCCTCTTCCTCCACGTTGCAGAACAGCGCAATTTTCGATTTGATTTCCTTCGAAAGAAATCGGTCAGTACGGCAAAGCAGAATGTCAGGCTGAATTCCAATGCTCAAGCAGTTCTTTGACCGAGTGCTGCGTAGGCTTGGTCTTAAGCTCCTGCGCCGCCGCAATGAAAGGCACCAACGTGACGTGCATAAATAAAGTTCGCTCCCGCCCCAGTTCCTGGCGCATCTGCCGAATCGCTTCCATGAACGGCAGCGACTCGATATCGCCAACCGTGCCGCCAATCTCGACGATCGCGATATCCACATCCTGCGCGACCTTCTTCATCGCCGCCTTGATTTCATTGGTGACGTGCGGAATGACCTGCACGGTTTTGCCGAGATAATCGCCGCGCCGTTCCTTGGCAATGATCTGCTCGTAAATGCGCCCGGTAGTCCAGTTGTTATCGCGAGAAAGTTTGGCGTGGGTAAAGCGCTCGTAGTGGCCGAGGTCAAGGTCGGTCTCGGCGCCGTCGTCGGTAACGAAAACCTCGCCGTGCTGGAAGGGCGACATCGTGCCCGGGTCCACGTTGAGGTAAGGATCGAACTTCATCAGGTTGACTTTCAGCCCACGGCTCTCCAGCAGACAGCCAATCGAGGCCGCCGCCAGCCCTTTCCCGAGCGAAGACACCACTCCCCCGGTCACAAAGATGTACTTTGCCGACATCGCTTCCTCACCTTAAATTGTGTTTGAAATTTTGTGCAGGATGGGTGCACGAGTAATTATGCCAGAAATGGGCGAGCGTGGCTAGGTGGTTTTCTTGACCCGCCCCATTTGCGCCGGGTGCCGGTAGTGGGCAAATTTCGACTTGCACAGGGGGTGGTGCTAGGATGCTAGTCGTCAAGCCGCGCCCCATTATCGTTAATCCCAAACCTCAGCGGCTTTCGAGAAGGCCAACACCCATGACTCTAGTCGCGGGAATCCGTTGCTCTAGCGGGGGGATATTGCTTTGCGCGGATCGTGAAGAGAATCTCGGATCATCAAAACGCTCGGTAGATAAAATTGATCGCCTGAAACTGCAAACTGCGGAGTTCTATTTTCTTGGGGCTGGCCGTCCATCCATTCTGGCTAATTTCCTTGAACAGATAGGAAATGATTTGAGGGCGTCTGAGGCCAGAAATGAGGATTTGTTCCGCACGCACCGCAC
Source organism: uncultured Acidobacteriota bacterium (assembly GCA_963696635.1). GTDB lineage: Bacteria > Acidobacteriota > Terriglobia > Terriglobales > Acidobacteriaceae > JABDBE01. Next base: position 940,190 of record CAVOKX010000006.1, on the reverse strand, counting down.
GACGATTCAATCGTGCTTGACTTCGATATACGGAACATACATTTGGAATCGCATGGATAGCGCCGATAGGCAAATAAATCTCGTAATTGCCGCTTCGTTTTACGGGAGCACGGCTCCGGTATCCATGCTATACGGCACGGATGACGATATTATTTTCCCTGCCGTTTCTCATGTCTGCGCCGGGTCCGGGATGGACCTAGCTTATTATTTCGCCGACCGTCTAATCAGCTATCCCCCGGGTCGCCGCTCGGCAATGTTGCTAGCCGCTTTCATTTTCCGAGAAGTGCGCGAATCAATAGCCGGAGTCGGCCTTGGAACTGATATGAAATTCATCTCTGGCAAGGAGCGGGCTAGATATGAATGGCCACATGAACATGTCAAGAAAGTAGACGCCATACTTCCGTCCGCAAAGGATGCACTAATTCAGTTGTGGACTAAAGGATTCAACATCCCAGACTGGCTTGTGGATGATGCTCCCGGATCAGATTTACCGCGTTAAGGCTCTACTCGCCCGGCGCCTTTCGTATCATCTCGCTTTCAATCGTGGAAGCCTTTACCGTCGGCTTTGGCATCAAGGCAACCAATTCCTCAAGACTCCAAACATGGTCGGTCAATCCCGCTTCCATTGCTGGCGTCACCCTGAGCGTTTGGTGAATTCGGTCATATAAAGCAATCGCCTAAGCGGGGAGCGAATGTCCGGAGATATCCAATAAACATCGGACATCCAGCTTAACGGAGATGTTGGATCAGGGTGAGTGTTCTGCCAATGGAGTAGCCCTATATCTAGGCAATTGCGTATGCCATCCTGGATTACAGCGGACGAGATTCCGCTGGCTTCCATAAGTTTGTACGTCAATTCTTCGTGAAATAATGCCAAGTTCAAAATTGCCTTCCCGTTATCGTTTAGTTTGGCTAAGAGAGCACGAAGATGATCGGCTTGTGCCTTGTCCGGCGATGCTAATTGTTCTGAAAGGCGACCGATTTCTTTCTGGCAATCCGCATCTAGAAGAACCGGAGCATGAAATAGGTTCACGATGAATGCGCCGATAGTGACCGTGATGTAGGAACCCGCAAGGATCAGGAGGTCGCGGCCTAATTCGGCCCATACTCTTCCCTTGGAAAACTCCCAAAAAGCGCCACGAACGATAACTGCCATGAGAGCACTCATAAGCAGTTTGCGTTGCGTAAAAGCCGATGTTTCGTGAAATGCTCTATTGAACACGCGACGCGGATAGGAAGGTAATTGCGGCACTCGTTTTTTAAAACTTCTTGCATCGGCACACTCCTAGCGCTACTCTTGTTCTAAGCCGCGCAGGAGTTTCAGCTAACACCCGCCTGCCAGCGGGCGTTTTGCTGTCTGCCTGATTTTCTGCCATTATACGCCCCGTCTCCGCGCTATAATCCTGCCGCGCCATGAAACAGGTTCTTATCACCATCGGGATTCTTGCAGCGGCTGGTTTTGTGATTCTGGCCTACATGGGAAGGCTGGATATTGTTATGTCCATGTTCCAGTCGGGATTTACCGATGAGCAAATCAAAGCAGTGGATCAGGAGATTCGTGACTACTACTTGAAACAAATGAGGGAATCGCCTAGCGCCATTGAAAGGCAGGAAATTGCTAGCGGTTCCACCACTGTAGAGGTAACCATGATTAAAGTGTCCGACAAAAGATTAGAAGGCTTTGCCACGATTCTGCTTAGGGATGAAGTATCAAAGAAAGCAGGGCTTGGGGAAGTTAAAGTACCTTGCGAGGCCACCTTGGGAGTGAACTCCAGTCAGTATCTATGGAAGTGTCAAATTAAATAATCTAGCCACGCGGCTTGGCACGTTTCCAGCGGGCTTTTGCTGGGTGCTCCGCTCCTTGCGTTTTGTGCAAGGGGCCGGAACCTGGGCCACCGGACCGTTTACAGCATAGCTCGCCCTCCTGCACTGACAGGCATGGAAGTCCATTTCACCCCCGAGCAGGAAGCGCAGTTATCCCAAATCGCCAGTCATGCCGGTACGGATACCGAGCGACTGGTGAAGGATGCCGCCTTGCGCCCGCTTGAACAGGACGCTCGTTTTCGCGCCGCCGTGCGGGAAGGCACCGCGCAGGCCGACCGGGAGGAATTCATCGAAGAGGAAGAGATGGATGCGCGCATCGAGCGGATGCTTAACTCCTGATGCGTATCCGGTGGACACTTTCAGCAATCCGAGCAGCCGCATTTCTCGACCTTCAGTTGCCATCGACGCCCGCCAGACTTCGCTACTCCGCATTCGCGCGCATGGACGCGAACCTGGGGCACCGAATTCCCCGTCAATCTGCATGCCCCCGGTTTTCTTGTTGACGGCTTCCTTCTAATTGAATAACCTTAATGAACAAACATTATCTGTAAGATAATGATCGATCTTTGACAAATCCTGGACTATAGATTCCCTGTTCCCTACCCTGGGGGTCACTCTTGGAAAGTGGAACCTTCTAAGTCCTTATTCCGGAATATTTTACGTATAAGTCCTTATTCTTCAAAGATTTTGAGGGTAGTCTGGCCGTAACCCCATGATTCCAAAAGATCGAGGGGGGAGGGGGTACCCCAGTACTAAAGAGTAAACCGTCCCATTGTGGGAATGACTGGCGTACCCGCTGAACCTATCCCGTCGCTCAAACTGCCGCTGGCTGAGTCACTTCCTGCAACGCTGCGGCGAAGGCGTCAATCGCCTGATCGATCTGCTGGCGGGTGATGATCAGCGGGGGTTGGAAGCGGATCACGTTGCCGTGGATGCCTCCTACGCCGACCAGGACGCCGTTGCGGAGCAGGGCGTCGCGGATGGCTTCGGCTTCGGGGGTGGCTGGGGTTAGCTTTTCGTCTTTCACCAGTTCGACGCCGATCATCAGGCCGAGGCCGCGGACTTCTCCTATGAGCGGGTGGTGCTTTTGCAGGGCGCGGAGTTTGGTCATGGCGTAGTTGCCGGTTTCGGTGGCGCGGGCGGGGAGCTTTTCTTTCTCCATGAAATTGATGTTGGCCAGGGCGGCGGCGCAGGAGATGGGATTGCCTCCGAAGGTGGAGAGATGGTCGCCGGGTTTGAAGGCCGCGGCGATCTCGGGGCGGGTGGTGAAAGCGCTCAGGGGGAATCCGTCGGCGATGCCCTTGGCGGTGACCAGGATGTCGGGGACGACTCCGTAGTGCTCGATGGCGAACATTTTGCCGGTGCGGGCGAAGCCGGATTGGACTTCGTCGGCGATGAAGAGGATGTTGTGCTGGTCGAGGACTTTCTTTACTTCTTTGAAGTAGTTTGTTGGCGGAACGATGATGCCGCCTTCGCCCATGACCGGCTCGGCGATGAAGGCGGCTACGTCGCCGGAGGTGGCGAAGCGGATCACGTCGTCGATGGCTTTGGCGCATTGGCGGGCGCATTCTTCGGGATCGTTGCGCCATTGCGAACGGTAGGCGTAGGGCGCGGGGGCGAAGGCTACGCCGGGGGCGTAGGGGCCGCCGCGCTTTTTGCGGCCTTGGTTGCCGGTGATGCTGAGGGTGCCCCAGCTGCGTCCGTGAAAGCTGGCGTGGAGCGAGATGTATTCGTGCTTGCCCGTGTAGAGGCGGGCTAGCTTCATGGCGCCTTCGATGGCTTCGGCGCCGCCGTTGCCGAAAAACGTTTTGGTCAGGCCGTGCGGGGCGATGTGCGCGATCTTTTCCGCGAGATCGGCCACCGGTTTCACGTGATAAATGTACGACGAACAGTGGACTAGCTTTTCCATCTGGGCTTTGGCGGCGGCGATTACTTGGGGATTGCAGTGTCCGGCGTTGACTACCGAGATGCCGGCGAAGCAGTCTAGATACTCGCGGCCGTTTTCGTCGGTGACCGTGGCTCCGTTGGCATGATCAATGACAATGGGGACCACCTGCTTCATGAAGCCGGTCATCACGTAGTCTTTGTATTTTTGAATCGTGTCGGACATGGGTTCCTCTTTGCCTGAAAAGCTTCAACCACAAAGGGCACGAAAGTGCACAAAGGAAAAATCTCACTCCATCAAAATTTGCGCGAGTGTTCTTTGGCCCAGCGTTCGATTACTACTTTCTTTTCCGTGTAAAACTCAATGGCGTCGCGGCCTTGCCCGTGCAGGATGCCGAAGAAGCTGTCTTTCCACCCGCTGAATGGGAAATAGGCCATCGGCGCGGCCACGCCGATGTTGATGCCAATGTTACCCGCGGGGGCTTCGTAGCGAAAGCGACGAGCGGCCGCGCCGCTCGAGGTAAATAGCGACGCCTGATTGCCGTATTTGCTGTGTTCGAGAAATGCCAGAGCTTCGTCGAGGTCGCGAGCGTGGATCAGACTCAGGACTGGGCCGAAGATTTCCGTATCCGCCACCTCGCTCGTGGGAGACACGTCATCGAGGATGGTCGGCTTCACGAAGTTTCCGGATTCGTGCTTTGGGATTTTGGGATTGCGTCCGTCGAGCAGAACTTTCGCGCCTTGTTTTTCGCCGGTCGCGATCAGAGATTCGATTCGTGATTTGCTTTGGGGGGTAATCACTGGGCCCATCTGCACGCCTTCGTCGAGGCCGTTGCCCACGCGCAGATTCGCGGCAGAGTCGGTGATAGCGTCGCGAAAAGTTTTCTGAGCTTCTCCGATCGTTACCGCGACCGAGACTGCGAGACAACGCTGGCCGGCGCAGCCGAAGGCGCTGTCGCTGATGATTTGAGTGGCCATCTTCATGTCCGCGTCGGGGAGAACAATGACGTGATTCTTGGCGCCGCCCTGACACTGGGCGCGCTTGCCGTTGGCGCCGGCTCTTTCATACACATACTTGGCGACCGGTGTGGAACCGACAAAGCTGATGGCGCGCACTTTGGGATGATCGAGCAACGCATTGACGACCGACTTTCCGCCGTTCACCAGGTTGACTACGCCCTTGGGCAGACCAGTCTGAGCCAGCAATTCGTAGGTCCGCTGGATGGTGAGCGGGACGCGCTCCGAGGGTTTGAGGATGAAGGTGTTGCCGCAGGCGATCGCGTAAGGCAGGAACCAGAACGGCACCATGCCAGGGAAATTGAAGGGTGTGATCGCCGCGACTACGCCTAGCGGTTGGCGGATCATCATTTCGTCGATGCCCCGGGCTACGTCTTCGAGGTTATAACCTTGCATCATCATGGGAATGCCGCAGGCGACTTCTACATTCTCGATGGCGCGGCGCCACTCGGCTTTGGCCTCGGTAAACGTCTTGCCGTTTTCCTGGGTGATGATGCGGCTAAGCTCGTCGATGTGATCTTCAAGGAGTTGCTTCAGCTTGAATAGCGGCTGGATGCGGTCTTCGGGAGGGGTTCGGCGCCACTCGGGATAGGCGGCAGCGGCGGCTTCCACGGCGGCGGCAACTTCAGTTGCGTCGGAAAGCGGGGCCTTGGCGATGATCTCGCCGGTCGCGGGATTGGTGACGTCGAACCATTCCGCGGCGGTGGACTCGACCCAATGGCCGTTGACGTAATTGGGAACTTTGGTTAGGGGTGGTGCTGCGATGGTCATTTGCGTTACCTCTGCTATCCCGAAGATTCTTGTGCCTGCGAAACGTTGCAAGCAACGTTTCTACAGTATGCGTCTTCCTTGTAGAGACGTAGCTTGCTACGTCTCTAATAGTGCCGAGCTTTGCTCGGCCGGGCAGACGCGGACGTCCCGCTCCTACGTGATCATGGTTGCGACGTCTCTCTTTTCGGACACCGTTTGCAGCGCTGACTCCAGCACGTGAAGTGCTTCGTCCATCTGCTCGTTCGTTACGACCAGCGGAACTAGCAGACGGATCACGTTGGAATAAGAGCCCGCCGTAATTGTGATCACACCATGCTCGTAACAATATTTTGTCACTTCTTTGGTCTCGTCGGCGGCCGGTTCACGTTTGTCTGGAGACTTCACGAGTTCGATCGCTTGCATTCCTCCCAAACCGCGAACGTCGCCGATGATGGGCCAGCGCTTTTGCCATTCTTTGGCGCGCTTCTGGAATCGGTTTCCAATTTCGTGAGCGCGAGTCAATAGGTTTTCACCGTCGAAAATATCCAATACAGCCAGCGCGGCGGCGCAGCAGAGCGGATTGCCGGCAAAAGTGCCGCCGAGAGCGCCCGGTCCGGGAGCGTCCATGATCTCGGCGCGGCCAGTGATCGCGGCCAGGGGCAATCCTCCGCCGAGCGATTTCGCGGTAACGATGATATCCGGCTCGATGCCGTAGTGTTCACTGGCAAACAGAGTACCGGTTCGACCGAAGCCGCTTTGAACTTCGTCGGCGATGAAGAGAACGCCGTGCTTACGGCAGATGTCGATCAGCACACGGAAAAAGTCAGGCGGAGGGACGACGAATCCTCCTTCGCCCAAGACCGGCTCGGCGATCACGGCTGCCACGTCTTCGGATGCGACTACGCGCTTGAATGTGTCTTCGAGATGGCGCGCGCAGTAGAGATCGCACGATGGATATTTCAGCGAATAGGAGCAGCGATAACAGTACGCGTAGGGAATGCGGTAGACGTCGCCAGGAAATGGCGCGAAGCCGGCTTTGTAGGGATGGGTTTTGCTGGTGAGCGCCAGGGTCATCATGGTGCGGCCGTGGAAGGCATCTTCGAAAGCAATGATGCCCGAGCGTCCGGTGTGGGCGCGGGCGATTTTCACTGCGTTCTCTACGGCTTCGGCGCCGCTGTTTACGAACAATGTTTTCTTGGGGAAGCTGCCTGGCGTGATTTGGTTCATTCGCTCGGCCAGGCGGATGTAGTTTTCGTACGGCGTCACCTGGACGCAGGTGTGCAGGAAACTTTCAAGCTGCTGACGTATCGCAGTGATCACCGGCTCCCGACGATGCCCGATGTTGAGGCAGCCGATGCCTCCGGCGAAATCAATGTAGCGGTTGCCGTCTACATCTTCGAGCCAGGCGTCTTCGGCTTTGGCAACATATACCGGGGTTCCGTGAGAAAGACCCCGTGGCACGGCTGCGTTGCGGCGTTCGGCAAGCGCTTTGGACTTTGGTCCCGGGATTGGAGTTCGTAGTTGAATTGTTGCCATCTGAGTTCTCGATTCTCGTCGTTGGCCGTTAGTCGTTGCTCGTTCGCAAGATCACCATATTTGACCCATCATTAACGACGAACGTCTGACGACCAACGACCATCTCAGTACCATCCGATTGGGGCTTCGTTGAGATTGATGTGTACTTGTTTGGTTTCTAAATACTCTTCGATTCCCCAGGGGCCAAGCTCGCGGCCGAAGCCAGATTGTTTGTAACCTCCCCAAGGTGCTTCGACGTAGGTTGGTTGCATGTGGTTGACCCAGACGATTCCTGCACGGAGGGACTTCACGGTGCGGAATGCTTTGAAAATATCGCGCGTCCACACCGCAGCGGCGAGGCCGTAGGGCGAATCGTTGGCGATCTTGATTGCATCTTTTTCGTCTTCGAATGGGATCACGGCGGCGACTGGGCCAAAGATTTCTTCGCGGGCGATGCGGTCATTGTTGGTTACGTCGTAGAAGATGGTCGGTTCGATGTAGTAACCCTTGGCGAACTTTTCGGCGCGTCCTCCGCCTGTGGCCAGCTTGGCCTCCTGCTTGCCAAGTTCCTGGTAGGAGCGTACGCGATCGTATTGATCTTTGCTGACTACGGGGCCCATCTTCGTGTCGCGATCGGTAGGCGATCCTAATTTAATTTTCTTTGCCTTCTCCGTCATCGCATCTACAAACTGTTTGTAGATAGGCTTGTGCACCAGGATTCGGCTGCCGGCGGAACACACTTCGCCTTGATTGATGAAGACGCCGAAGAGGGCGCCGTCGATGGCGGCTTCGAAGTCGGCGTCGGCGAAAAAGATGTTGGGCGACTTGCCGCCGAGTTCGAGCGTGACCCGCTTCACGGTATCGGCGGCCTGTTTGACGATGATTTTGCCCACCGCGGCGCTGCCGGTGAAGGCAATCTTGTTCACGTCGGGATGCTGCACGAGAGGTGCGCCACAACTTTCGCCGAATCCAGTGATGATGTTGACCACGCCCGGGGGCAGGCCTACGTCGGTGAGCCAGTTGGCCATTTCGAGCGCAGTGATGGGCGTTTGCTCGGCAGGTTTCAGTATGCAGGTGCAGCCTGCGGCCAATGCTGGCGCGAGTTTCCATGCCGCCATGAGGAGCGGATAGTTCCAGGGAATAATTTGTCCGGCAACTCCGATAGGTTCTTTCAGCGTGAGGCTCACGGCGTTGTCTGGAACTGGGTTCACGTATCCCAGAATCTTTGTGGCGAGGCCGCCGTAATACTCAAAGCAGGTGGCCACGTCGGCGATGTCGAATTCTGCTTCGACAATGGGCTTGCCGGTGTTGCGCGATTCCAACTCTGCCAGCATGGTTGCATTCTGGCGAATTTTGTCGACGAGACGGAACAGGACGCGTCCACGTTCCTGCGCTGTCGTCGAGGCCCACGGCCCGTTTTCGAAAGCGGCTTTCGCGGCGGCTACGGCGCGGTTGACGTTGTCGGCATTTGCGTCGGGAACCTGCGCAATCACTTCTTCCGTGGCCGGATCGTAGACTGGGAAAGTTTTGTTGGATTTGCTGTCTACCCATTCACCGTTGACGTACATCTGGTAAGTGCGGACGTCTGTCTTAACTCCACCTGGCATACTTTCCTCCTGCGATGAGTCGAGCTTTGCTCGACCGGACAGCCGCGGGCGGCCGTCCCCACGTAGTTCAATAACGATTCACTTCGCTTGCCTGGACGGGCGAGTCGCCTGTCCCTACACGAACGGTTTCCCGCGTCTTCATCCGGCTGTATCCAAAGAAGAAAAAAACCGCCAATGCGATAAATCCCAGAGTGATGCCAAACATACTGACTTCGTATTTCCATAGTGACGTGATCTGTTTGGCTGGAAAAAAAGCGACGACGATCGCCAGCGTGGTTGTGATGAATCCAGCGACGCCGGCAAACATGAGCGTTCCCTTGCCATAGCATCCCTGAAGCGAGCCACGCATGGCAAATTTGATTAAGGCAGCGAACACGTAGAGAAATGGAACCAGTTGCAGCACGACCGCAGCCGACAACATTTTCTGAAAGGCTTCCTGCACACCCCCGGAAAGTGTGAAATTGAGAACGATCAGGACGAGCGAGACCGCGCCCTGCACGATCAGGGCAACGTAAGGAGTCGCGTACCGGGGATGAATTTTGCCCATCGCCGCCGGCATATAGGAATCGAGGCCGGCGACGAAGGGGATGCGGGCCGACCCGCCCATCCATGCAGAACCGATGCCGGCAATCGACAAACTCAGCATGACCGCGAAGGGCGCGATGATCCAAGCCATTCCAACTTTGCCGGCCATGTGGCTAACCGCCTGCACAATTCCTTGCAGCACGTTGATATCGTTTTTTCCAATGGCGACCAGGAGCGTGAGAGTTGCGCCTACGTAGAGTGCGCCGGAGATCACGCCTCCCCAGGCGACCGCTCCGGGCAGTGTTTTCTGGGGATCGCGGATTTCGTCGCCCATCACGGAGGCAAGCTCGAGTCCGACGAGGCCGAAGCAAATCACGCCGAAGGAGTTCAGAACAAATTTGGGGTCCGCAGGAATTTTGAAATCCGCACCTGTGACTGGAGTTCCAAAGCGCGACCAGACAGTCACGCCTAACCCAATGAGAACGGCCGCCGCGACAAAGGTGCCGATCCCGCCTAGGTTGTTCAGCCACTTTCCTACGCTGAGGCCGATGATATTGAGCACGGTTAGAAACGCCAGCAGAGCTATCGATGCGACCATAGCGAAGTTCTTGTTGTCAGCGAGCGCGGCGTGGCCTGGGCCCATGGCGAAGACGGAGACGCCGACGAAGTAGAGCATGACCGTGGGCACGTAGAGCATGTTGTTGGTCCAGTAGCACCAACCGGAGAGGAATCCGTGGAAGTCGCCGAAGACTTCTTTGGCCCAGAGGTACACGCCGCCTTCGCCGGGATAGCGATGGGCCAGTTCGATGACGGCGATGCCCTGAGGCCAAAAAAATAGGAGCAAGGCGATGATCCACAACCAAACAGTGACTCCTCCATTGGCCGCGATGCTTGGGACAACGTTCAAATTGAAGACGGCAACCACGAAGAGCAATACCAGATCGAAGCGACCGAGTACGCGCTTGAGGTGGGGCTGATTGGCGTCTTGGGCGTTGCCTGACAAAATGCTCCGGTCTGAGACTTCGGCGAACAAAACGGACCGCATGAAAAAACTGTCGATTCGTATCAGGGCACCACTTCAGCGATGCTATCTGCCGTCACAGAATCAGTGCGCCTTCAGGCGCGGCGGCTAAAGCCAGGTCCATTTCTAATCTTACGGTATGCCTGAAGGCATACCCTGATACGAATCCTGAGTTCTCAGCGGCCTATCAAACCATGATGCGATAGGAAACCACCGCGGAGCTTTGCTCCGCCGACAGCCGGGGGCGGCCGTCCCCACGTGATCTTAGTGGGCCAGCACCTCTGCTGTGCGTTCTTGCTGCGCCTTGGCTAGAGCTGGCGCTACATCTTCAAAGGCTGCGAGGTGCTGCTCGATATCGGCGTCGGTGTGCTGGACGGAAATCGTCCACTGCTCATCCCACCAGTACGGTTGCGGCATCACGCCACGATTCACCATGCCGAACCAGTAGTGGCGCCAGAGATCGATATCGATTGCGGTCCAATCGCGGTAGTTGCGAATCTCTTTGGGATAGAGCATCAGAGCTCCGTTCGCGCCTGCGCTTGCGATGTAGGCTTGCAAACCAACCTTCGCGATTGTCTTACGATAGCCGCCCGTCAGTTTCTGGCTGAGCTTGTCCACGTGTGCGTAGTTTGCCCGCGTTAGCACTTCACGAAATGTCGCCAGACCCGCAGCCATCGAGACTGGATTCGTGTTGTAGGTGCCGCCATGAAAAACCTTGTGTTGCGAAATAAGGTCCATCACGGACCTATGCGCGCCGAACGCCGCCAGCGGCAAGCCGCCGCCGATCGATTTGGCGAGGCAAATCATGTCGGGCTTCACACCGAAATATTCTGAGGCTCCGCCCCAGCCTAGTTTCGCTCCCGTCTTCACTTCGTCGAAGATCAGCAACGCGCCGTTCTTGGTGGCGATTTCACGAAGGCCTTCGAGAAATCCACGCTCCGGAATGCAGAGACCGACGTTCATCATGATGGGTTCAAGAATAATCGCGGCAATTTCACCGGGGTTCTGCTTGAAGCGAAGCTCGACGCTGGGGAGATCGTTAAATGTGGCGACAGGGACATTGGCGATGCTTGCCTTCGGTACACCCAAGCCGCCCGGAACCGAAGTGGGCGCGTTGACGTCACCGAATTCCGGGGCGTGGGGTTTCACGCTGACCAGCGCGGCGTCGTGCAGACCGTGGTATCCGCCTTCGAACTTCAAGATCTTGTCGCGGCCCGTGGCAGCGCGCGCTAGGCGGACGGCGTGCATGGTTGCTTCCGTGCCACTGCTGCCGAAGCGAACCATTTCGACCGGAAAGCGATTGCAAATTTCTTCGGCCAATTCCCACTCCATGTCATGCGGCATGCCAAACATGGTTCCGGTGCTCAGACGTTTTTCGACGGCCTTCATGACCGCGGGATGGCAGTGTCCGGCCATGAGCGCGCCGAAACAGAGGTTGTGATCGATGTAGTCGTTGCCATCGAGATCGCGGAAATGCGAGCCGCTGCCTTCTTTCACGAAGATCGGGTAGGGATCGTAGGCTCGGTAGTTGCTGGCCACACCGAGCGGGATGCGTTTGAGGTTTTTCTTGTGGGATTCGGCGGACTTGGGCGTGCGACGCTCGAAGGTTTCGAGCTCCTTTTGCAATTCGGGGTACATCCGGGTCTCCAGGGATCTCAAGCCGCCTGTGCGGCCATTAGAATGTCCGGGCGCGAGGGCCGCCCGGATTTCAGGCTAGAAATAGAACTTCAACGCAAACTGCACCAGGCGCGGATCCTGGGCTTGTGTAATTTTACCAAACTCCGTCGGGCCGTCGGAGAAGTGACCGTCCGGATTGTAGAAATTGGTATGGTTGAAAATGTTGAATATCTCCGCCCGGAACTGGAAATACTTGTCTTCAGTAACCGCGATTTTCTTGTGCACGGCGAAGTCCCAGTCGATCAGCCCAGGACCGCAGCAGATACTGCGTTGCGTACCGATGTTGAAGGATCCAAGGGTTGGATCCTGAAAGTCGTTGGGGTTGAACCAAAAGCTTCCATTGGTCTTGGGGTTGAGTTTCTGAAATGGCGACACCTGTTGCGGTGCCTCGGTGCCAAGAAAGAAGATGCTGGCAATCAGTTCGTTGTCGTTTTCGGTATCCAAGCGGATGGGAAAGCCGCTCTGAAATTGGGTAATGCCGGAGACTGCCCAGTCATTCAGCAACTTCCCGGCGGCGCCCTGATGCTGAGGTATGGGCAACTGCCAGTCGTAGCTGATCACGAAACGTTGGTGGGAATTGAACAACGATAGGGCGCGGCTGGAAGCGTAGTTGAACGGGTTCAGGGTTTCCTCAAATGTCGACCCGTCATCCATGGACTTGCTCAGTGTATAGGAGGCCTGGAACTGCAAGCCATGTGAGAAGCGCTTTTCGAGCATCATTTCGAACGCGTTGTAGGCGGAATTAGCGATGGTGTCTTCGGCGAAGATATCGCTAAACACTGGGATTCCATCTGCGGGACAACCGGCTCCGGTGAACGGGTTGCAAGTGGGCGAGGAGTACGGACGCAACCCCACGAACTGCAAAGTTTGCCCTGTGCCTTTCAGGACTTGCCCACTGGGCATATGGAATTGGAAGCCGGACGGAACTGTCACACTCCACTGGGTGTCCTGCAGGAAGGGACCGCACTGCGTCGGCGTTCCGAACGAAGTCACGTTGTTCGGATTCTGGTTGTAGAGCGTAATCATGTCCGAGCAGGTTTGCGGAATCGACGGGTTGATGTCGTGCGAGGCTAGTAAACGATGTCCCTCTGAACCTACATAGCCGATCTGCAACATCAGGTCTCTTGTGAGCTGCCGCTGAATCGTAAGGTTGTATTGGGACGTGTACTGCGTGCGTAAGTGCGGTTCGAACTCCCCATACAGCAGAAGTGGGCGAAACAGCGAGTAATCCACGGGCTGTCCCGGCGTCGGCGTGAGTATTCCGTTGAAGGGGTTCGGAGCAGGCGATCCGCCGGATTGGTAGACGAACGGGGTGTTAAAGAATGTGTCGTACAGCGACGAACTGCCTCCGAACGGAGGTTCAGCGCCGAATTGCGCCAGAACCAGTTCTTCCATCGGGTTGTAGAACAGCCCAAAACCGGCGCGAATGCTGGTCGCTCCATTGCTGCCGAAAATCTTTTCCAGAAAACCGCCGCTGGGGTTCGGGCTGTAGGCAATGCCAATGCGCGGCGCCCATGCTTTGTAATAAGTAGTCGTCATAGCGGGTGGAACACCTTTGTCCCCCGGCACGACCAGACCGGTAGGATTGACTCCTACCGCATTGCAATTGGAGGTGCTCACTCCGAAATAAGCCTGGCTTAGCGGCGACAATGCGCACGGATAAAGAGTGGAATTCTGTCCGGGCCGGTACGTCTCGACCGTCCCTGTGATGTCGGTGAGCGGGGTATTGAGTTCCCAGCGAAGGCCGTAGTTGAGAGTCAGGTTCGGCTTGATTTTCCAGCTATCCTGCGCGAAAGGGTAAACTGCTGTAGCGCGAATATCCTCACGCTGGCCAGATCCCTGCGTATAAGTGTCGGACAACCCCAGAAGGAACTCGGCGTATTGATCCCCATCCCCAGGGATGATTCCGTTTGGGCCGGAATTGTCGAAAGTATATTCACCGTTGACGTCGAAATAGTAGTACTGATCAAACCGCGCACGGCGGATATCGGCGCCAAACTTAAATGTGTGGTTGCCTTTCACCCAGGTCAAGTTGTCTGACCACTGGAAACTATTGCCGGTCTGGGGAAGGAAACCTTCAAAATTGTTACCAAATGCCGCTCCACCACTGATGTTGACGTAGGGCACTCCGGTAAACGTCGCGGGTAAGCCGGGAGTAATTCCGCCTTTTCCAGCAGGAATACCAGAGTTGGCGAGAAGACTGTTGATTGGCGCAGAGTCCGACGTTCCCGTAAAGCAGAATGCCGCGGCTGCACCGGTGCAGGAGTCCGTCACCGCGTTGTTAGTCTGGGGCTTCAAGAAGCCTTGCTGCCCCTGCCGCATATAGGTGAAGCGTGCCTCATTCACTAAGGCATTACTGATGGTCCAGGTGTGGCTCAAGTTCCATTGTTGAAAGCGGTTGTCGTTAAAGTTGCCAAAGCCGGGAACAGTGGCGCCCGCCGCTTCGAATTCATTGTAGGGTTGCAGCTGACGGATATCGTTGAAGTAATAATAAACGCTGAACTGCTGGTGGCTTGTAATCTTTTGATCAAAGCGCACGCTGAACTGATCTCCATTATCGGTGCCGACGGGCACCGCCTGGTTCAGACCGGTTCCGACGTTAGCCGTTGGAACAAACTGCTGCATCAGGTTGACCGCAACCGGATCCTGGCACCGTGTCGGAATCTGGCCGGTCGGAAAAACCTCGGACCATGGAATGTACGGTGAACTGGTCACCGGGTTCGTCTGTACGGGAAGGCTCGCAATCGATCCAATTCCCAGCGCGGCGTCACAACCAGGGCGCCCATCTAGAACTTGAGCCACAAAGGGATTGTCCGCACTGATGCCTCCGGCCCCAGCGCTGGTCTGGGTAAATGGGGCAAAACCACCCACTCCAGAGAAATCTCCGCCCCGCTGCGCCGGCGTGGGTACGTTTAGGACGGGACCAGGCGCGCCCTGCCGAATGCGGCGCCCTTCATACGATACAAAGAAGAAACTGCTGTCTTTCTTAATGGGGCCGCCGATCGTCCCGCCAAACTGGTTTTGATTCCACTGAGGCTTTACAGTGTTGAAATAGCCTTGCGCGTCCAGAACCGTATTGCGGAAGTACTCGAAAAGATCGCCATGAAAGTTGTTGGTACCGGATTTCGTGATCACGTTCACGACCGATCCTGAATTCCGGCCGTACTCAGCGTCGAATGTGTTGGTAATGACGCGAAATTCTTCGACGCTATCCGGAGACGGCTGGACGGTGGGAAGATTCACGAACTGGTCATTGGCGTCGCCGCCGTTCACACTGAAGTTATTGGCGCGGGTGCGGCCACCGTTCACGGAGACCGAACCTGTGTCCTGCGATCCGTAGAAAAGGCTGCCGTTGCCGTTTCCGAGCTGGGCCTGCACGCCGGGCTGCAACTGCAGGAACTGATAAGTGTCGCGCGTGTTCAGGGGCAACTCATTCACCGAGCGATTGTTAATGACAGCTCCCAGTTGCGTGCTGGTGGTGTCCACTTGAGGAGCTTCGGAGGTAACTTCCACCACTTCTTGAGTCGCGCCTACCTGCAGTATCGAGTTGAGCGTAACGACCTGGTTGACATTGACCAGCACGCTGGTCTGTACATTTTTCTTGAAACCGGCGAGTTCAAATTCGACCCGATAGCTGCCCGGTACAACTTCCACAAAATTGTAGTCACCACTGGTGTTCGTCTGGGTGTCGCGACTGGCTCCCGTCGCCTCGTTTACCAGCGTGATCTTTACGCTGGCCAGGACGGCGCCCGTGGGATCGGCGACCCGGCCGACAATTCGGCCGCTGGTGCTTTGTCCCAACGCAGGAACTGTAAGCACCGTAAATAAGCCGAGCACAGCCACGCTGAATGCTGACACGCGATGCGCCAGAGACGGATGCATTGAGCACCTCCGATTCGGGGTGGAAGATTGCCAGCTAACCATGCTTGCGTGAAAATCAAACCTTGCTATAATCGCGCAAGGTTAGAGAACCCGCCGCACGGTGTCAAGTAAAAAATGGTGCTGTGATCGAGCCCGAAAGAGACAGGGGGGAGCGTAGTTCTTAGAAATGAAGGCCGCTGACCCAAACCCTTACTTGAAAATCGGCGATGTCGCTCGCCTGGTGGGCGTTTCTCCGTCGGTTATTCGGTCGTGGGAAAGTGTGGGCTTGACCCGGCCCCACCGCACCATCAGTAAGTATCGTCTCTATACCTCTGAGGATGTGAAACTGCTGAAACGCGCGCGTTTTTTGCGCAAAGTGCGCGGGCTGAACGCGCCCGCAATTGCGCAATTGCTCAAGCGCGAAGGTTTAGTGCGTCCGGCCACGAACGGCAGCAGCGCGGCGATCGGAGCGCATCTCCGCCAAATGCGCCTGCAGCGCACTCTGTCTTTGGCTCAAGTGGCCAAGCAGGTTGGCATCTCCGTGGGATTCCTGAGTGCGCTGGAACGTTCGCACATGAGCGCATCGGTTGGCACATTGCGCAAGTTAGCACGATTCTACAAGACCAAGATCCTTGATTTTTTCGATCCGACGGAATCGAATAGCCGATTGGTGCCGCCGCATAAGCGCAAAGTCCTCGAGGCCGGACCTGGCGTGCGCATGGAATTGCTGGCGTGGGGAAACACCGTGATGGAACCGCACCTCTTTCGCATTTCTCCACATGCTGGCAGCGGCGAATCCTACACCCACGAAGGCGAGGAGTTTTTACACGTATTGCGAGGGCAGTTGCATATTTCGGTGGCGGAAGTGGAGTACCGGCTGAAGCCCGGTGACAGTTTCTATTTTGAGAGCGCTACGCCGCATCGCTGGTTCAACCCGGGCCGTACGGAAACCCGGGTGTTGTGGGTAAATACACCGCCAACTTTTTAGAGCCGACTCCGAACGACGGACACGGGGCAGAGAGTATGGAGGCACGTTGACGACTCGACACTTTTTGGCGGTGCTGCTGGCAACATTCATTCTCCTGCTTGGTTCCTGCGCCAAAAAAAATCCGACACTCAACCTGCTGGTCTGGGAAGGTTACGCTGACCCATCGTTCGTGCATGGCTTTGAGGAGCAGTGCCACTGCAAGGTGACCGCCTCGTATATGGGCTCGAGCGATGAACTGGTTGCCAAGCTGCGTGGCGGGAGCGCGGGCAACTACGATGTGATCTCGCCATCGAGCGACGTTGCCACTTCGATCGCGGCGGCGGGTTTAGCTGCGCCCCTCGACCTTTCGAAGTTTCCGAGCTACAGCCAGCTTTCGCCCCAACTCACTTCCCTGCCCCTGGTTCGCATCAAGGGACAGGTTTTTGGCGTGCCCTTCATGTGGGGACCGAACCCGATCCTCTATGACACGACCGCATTTCCGCAACCGCCCGATAGTTGGAATGTGTTTTGGGATCCCAAATACCGCGGCAAGGTTTCCGTCTGGGACGAGCTATCCACTTTGTACATGGCGGCACAAGTTTTGGGCTTCGACAAGCCGGACCCCACTCACCTTTACAATCTCAGCGACGCAGAACTGGACGCGGTCAAGAAAAAGCTGTTGGAGTTGAAGCCGAACATCCGCAAGATGTGGTCGACCGGTGGTGAGCTTACAAATCTATTTCAAAACCATGAAGTAGTTTTGGCCATGGGATGGCCGCTGATGACCAACCAGCTTCGCAAGCTCAACTTTCCCATCGGGGAGACCATTCCGAAAGAAAATACCACCGGGTGGATTGACCATTTAATGGTAACCGCGGGCAGCGAGAACAAGGAACTGGCTTACAAATTTCTTGAATACATGATCGACGCGCAGACCCAGAAGAAGGTCGCGGATGTGACCGGCTACACGCCAGCGAATCCGCAAGCTGCGCAGTTCATGACGCCGGAGCAGGTCAAGAACCTGCATCTTGATGACGTGGACAATTATCAGAGGCACATCTACTTCTGGCAGGACGTGCCGCGCCGGGCGAAGTACGTTGAGATCTGGAATGAAGTGAAGGCAGCACAATAATTCTGATCGTGTAGCGCCGGCATCCTGCGGCTGTCCCGAGGGCATCTTGCCCTCGGAGATGGGGGCGAAACGCCCCCACGACAGCCGCCGGGACGGCGACGCTACTGAAATACATGGCTACCACTACCGAACCCGTAGTTCGTTCTGACATGTCGGGTGTGCAACCGTTGCTTGAGATCCGCAATGTTGCGAAGTCTTTCGGGAAGAACCCGGTGCTTCGTGACATCTCTCTGCAAATTGCGGAGGGCGAATTTCTGACCATTCTCGGAGAAAGCGGTTCGGGCAAGACGACGTTGTTGCGAATCATTGCAGGTTTTGAGAGCGCGAATTCAGGCCAGATCCTGATGGAGGGCGAACGGCTTGACCTTTTGCCGCCGTACCGGCGCCGCGTTAACACGGTCTTTCAACACTACGCGTTGTTCCCGCATCTGAGCGTCGAAGACAACGTGGGCTACGGACTGCGCGTGGCGAAGCTGCCGAAAGCCGAGACTGCGGCCCGCGTGTCAGAAGCGTTAGCCATGGTCAAGATGACTGCTTTTGCCAGCGCCAAGCCGGCAAGCATCAGTGGTGGACAACAGCAGCGCATTGCGCTCGCTCGCGCTCTGATAAACCGGCCGCGGCTATTACTGCTGGATGAACCGCTTTCCGCGCTGGACGCCAATCTTCGACGGCAAATGCATGTTGAACTGAAATCGTTGCAGCGCGAGGTCGGTATTTCGTTCGTCTTTGTTACGCACGACCAGGAAGAGGCCATGGTCATGTCGGATCGCATTGCGCTGTTGCGCATGGGCGAGTTGGAACAAGTGGCTTCGCCGCGCGAAATCTACAGTCGCCCGGCAACCGCCTATACTGCTCAGTTTATCGGGCACACCAATCTGCTTCACGCCGAAGTAAGAGCAAAAACGGCTCGTTGCCAGTCGCTGTCCTGGCGAGTCGATCTGCCCGATGGTCCAGTTTTGTTTTCCTTGCGGCCGGAGAACATTCGGTTGGCAACATCGCTGGGTGGTCCCGATATGAACGTGGTCCGCTTTAGCGGCAAGGTTCAGAACCAAGCTTTTCATGGCGCAACCGAATTACTGCAAATTGTCTGTAACGATGGGCTCACTCTGTCGGTGAGAACCGCGACCCGCGAAAACCGGCAAGGGGATTTGCAGCTGGAATTTTCACCCGCCGATGCGGTACCAGTCCGCGAGTCCCCGGAAGGAGGCTGACAAAGCTGATGTTTTCCCGCGCATACCGAGCCGCCATCACGTTGCCGCCGCTGCTATGGGTGGCGGTGTTTCTGCTCGTCCCTTATGCGCTGCTTTTGTGTTACAGCTTCTGGTCAGTCTCACCGTCGCAGACGATCGTCCACTCGTGGACTTTCGACAACTATCGCGAACTGTTCCGCGTGAATGTTTACCTGCAAACTCTTTTTCGGTCGATGTGGATTGCGGCTCGCGTCATGATCTTTTCCCTGCTGCTCGGATATCCGCTGGCTTACTACCTCTCGTTCCATGCGGGCGCGAGAAAGGATCTCTTTTATCAACTGGTGATTATTCCGTTGTGGGTCAGCTATCTGGTGCGAGCGTATGCCTGGAAGACCATCCTGGGCAGCGACGGCGTGCTCAATACTTTGTTGCAGTACGTTCACCTTACAAAACATCCACTTGAGTTTTTACTTTACAGCCCATTCGCGGTAGTGCTGACGCTCACTCACATCTATACGCCATTTGCATTTTTGCCGATCTACGCGTCGCTCGAGCACATTCCGCGCAATTTGGTCGAGGCATCGCATGATCTGGGAGCATCGCCGCTGCAAACGTTCTGGAGGGTGATTTTTCCGCTTTCTATTCCGGGCATGCTCGCCGGGGCAACTTTCGCGTTCGTCCTCAGCCTCGGCGATTTTCTCGCTCCACTATTGCTTGGCGGTCCCAGCGGGATCATGATTTCGAACATTGTGGTCAGCTTGTTCGGCGCGGCTTACAACTGGCCGTTGGGAGCGGCGATTTCACTTTGCATGCTGCTGCTGGTGCTCGCGCTGCTTTTGTTTTCTGAGAAGCTGGAGAAAAAATGGAGCTTCCGATGAGCGCTGCCGGCAATACCGCTCGCTGGCTGCCGTGGCACGCCATCGTTGTATTCGGATTTCTGTATCTGCCCATCGTGACTTTGATCGTTTATTCGTTCAACGGATCGGGGGTTGGCGGATTTCCTCCGCGCAACCTGACCCTGGACTGGTATCGCATGCTCTTTGCTGACGATGCGATCTGGGAATCAGTCATGAACAGCTTGATCGTGGCATTTACGGCGATGGCAATTTCGATGATGTTTGGCATTCCGGCTGCGCTAGCTTTAGATCGCGCCAACTTTCCGGGCAAAGCTCTTTTCCGGCGGCTTGTACTGCTGCCGCTGATCCTTCCCGGAATCATCACCGGGCTTTCGCTGTTGATGTTATTCCGAGAAGCCGACGTGAAGTTAAGCCTGGTTACGATTGTGCTTGGCCACGGCACGGCTTTGATCTCGGTCGCCACCACCGAGGTATTCGCGGGCTTGCAGAAACTGGATCGCGCGCAAGAGGAAGCCTCTCTCGATCTTGGGGCCAACTACTGGCAAACTTTCTGGCGGATCACGATTCCGAACCTGCGCTTGTCGATCATCGGCGCTGCTTTGCTGATCTTCACGTTATCCATGGACGAGATCGCGGTCAGCTTTTTTCTGATCGGACGCGACAACACCCTACCCCTCGAAATCTGGGGCCGGCTGCGCCGGGGAATCACGCCGGAAATCAATGCCATCTCCAGCATTATTTTTGTTTTTTCCTTGATCGCTATTGTCGGTTGGTACCGCATGAGAATGAGTGCGCAAACGCGAGAGGTTGCCGTGTAACGCCGCATGCTAATGGAGGCCGGGCGTCCTCGCCCGGCTGGACGGGCGAGACGCCCGTCCTCCACTAAGCGGCAGGAGCGAAACTACATATGACTACAAATCGCAGGGACTTTATTAAATTCGTGGTCGCGGGATCGGTTGCAGCCGGTTGTCCGATTGATCTTTCTTTACTCGCGGCTGAGACGCCGCAGCCTGAGGTGGACGGTGAAGATAATCGCATCTGCCATCAAGTGCGCGATGGCAAGATATTCGCGCGGCCACCAGTGTCCGCTCGCCACGATGTGGTGATCGTCGGCGGCGGAGTTAGTGGGATGGCTGCGGCTTACTTGTTGCGGAGCCGCGATTTCCTCTTGCTGGAAAAAGAACCCCACTGGGGCGGTAATGCCTACTTGATGGAGTATCAGGGAAACGCCTATGCCACAGGCACGGCGTTTCTCGCCAAAAGTGAATATGCCTACAGTTTCGCCAAAGAAATCGGTTTGGAGCCCTTGCCCGTCAACGATCGCGACAGCACCATTATCAAAGGCGAATGGATTGCTAATACTTGGGCGGAGGGCCTCGATAAACTGCCTTATCCCGTGTCCGTCCGCGAGGGCTTCAAGAAATTCAAGAAAGACATGCTGGCAATCGATTTGAGAAAACGCGGCACCGAACTCTACAACGTTCCTTTTTCCGACTTTATGAAAGGCTATCCGACGGAAGTAAAGCAATGGTGGGATAACTACGGCCCGTCCAACTGGGGAGCAACAACCGAGGACACAGCGGCCGCGCTGGGCATCGGTGAAATGCAAGAGATCGGCGGAGACAAGTTACCGGATTTCTACACCTGGCCCGGAGGCCTGGGCGTAATTACCAAGAAGTTAGCTGAGATCATGCAGCCTAAATTTGCGGACCGCATGCAGGTGGGCGCCACAACAGTCGCCGTCGTCCCGGATAACAAAGAAGTGCAAGTCACCTATATGCAGGGTGCGGAACTGAAGACGGTGGCTGCGAAAACGGTCATCATGGCCACTCCGAAATTTATTACGCGGCGCATCGTGCAGGGACTTCCCGATAAACAAAGCGACGCCATGCACCAGATCCGCTACATTCCATATGCCGTGGTGAACCTCATCTTCGACAAGCCAGTATTTAACAAGAGCTACGACACCTGGTGTCCGGGAAATACGTTCACCGATTTCATTGTGGCGGATTGGGTCGTCCGCAACCAGCCCGGTTACCAGCAGAAATACAACATCCTCACTTTTTATACGCCAATGAGCGAGGACGACCGCGGTTCCCTGCTCACCGAATCGGGCGCGCGGAAAAAGGCTGTCAGCGTGCTTGATGATTTTCAGAAGCTCTTTCCGGGTTCGAATGTGGACCCAATCGAAGTTCACATTTACCGCCGGGGCCATCCTCTTTATATGTCCACGCCCAGCCTCTACACCAAAGTGCAACCCTTGGTGCGGGAACCGATGGACCGTGTGTTCTTCGCCAACACTGACTCGGAAGGTCCGGAATCCACGACCAGCAAGGCCATCATGGCAGCCCGGCGAGCAGTCAAGGAGGCGGAGAGCCGGATGGCGGGCCAGCCTGCTTCCCATCCCAAAACTGTGTCAGGCTGACCTTTTTTCACAACTCTTCTCATCACAGAGACACAGAGAAAAAACCAGATTTTCTCTGTGACTCTGTGTCTCTGTGGTGAACGCCCCGAAGCCATAGTAGAGTGGTTACAGCGGTCATCGGGAAGGATGTTTCATTTGAGTTCCAGCATTCGTAACATCGCCATCATTGCGCACGTCGACCATGGCAAGACCACGCTGGTCGACGCCATGCTGCAGCAGAGCGGCACCTTTCGTTCCAACGAGCACATTATCGAACGGGTGATGGACTCCAACGATCTGGAGCGTGAGCGTGGCATCACTATTCTGGCCAAGAACACGGCCATTCTCTACCACGATGTGAAGATCAACATCGTCGACACACCTGGCCACAGCGATTTTGGCGGAGAAGTAGAGCGCGCCCTGAAGATGGTCGACGGCGTCATGCTGCTGGTCGATGCCAGTGAAGGTCCGCTGCCACAAACCCGCTACGTTCTCAGCAAGGCGCTCGAAGCGCATCTTGCACCCATCCTTGTGATTAACAAGATCGATCGCTCTGACGCGCGTCCTCAGGAGGTGCTGAACGAGGTTTACGATCTCTTCATCGACCTCGACGCTAAAGAAGAGCAGCTCGACTTTCCGGTTTTGTACACCAACGCCAAAGCTGGAACCGCCTCGCGAGACATAAAAGGCGGAGGCGTGAACTTGCAACCTCTGTTTGAGACCATAGTCAAAACCATTCCCGTGCCCACGGGCGACGTGGCCGGACCACTACAAATTCTGGTCGCGAACCTCGATTACAGCGATTATCTGGGACGACTGGCGATTGCGCGTGTGTTCAACGGAACCATGCACACCGGTGAAGACGTTGCTATCGCCAAGCTGGACGGCTCACTGCACAAAACAAAAATCACGAAGCTGTTTTCGTTCTCCGGATTGAAGCGAACCGACATCACCGAGACTACGCTTGGCGACATCATCGCAGTAGCCGGCGTAGAAGGCATCACCATCGGCGAGACCATCACCGACGCAGAGAACCCGGCGCCGCTGCCCCACATCACTATCGACGAGCCGACCATCGCCATGCTCTTTACGGTGAATACATCGCCGTTTGCCGGACGCGAAGGCACCTATGTGACTTCCCGGAATCTGCGGGAACGTCTGCAAAAAGAACTGCTCACTAATGTTTCCTTGCGTCTTGAAGAAACCGACACCACAGATTCGTTTGTGGTCATGGGTCGCGGCGAGCTGCAGCTTTCAATTCTCATTGAGATGATGCGCCGGGAAGGCTACGAACTCATGGTGGGAAAGCCGGAGATCGTCACCAAGCGCGTCGATGGCAAGCTCATGGAACCAGTCGAGAGGCTGACCGTGGATGTGCCCGAAGCGTTCGTCGGAGTGGTCATGGAACAACTGGGCGCACGCAAAGGCGAAGTGCTCAACATGCACAATCACGGATACGGCCGGGTGCGCATCGAATTCCGTGTGCCCAGCCGGGGATTGATCGGCCTGCGCAGCCAACTGCTCACGGATACGCGCGGAACCATCGTAATGAACTCTTTGTTTGATGGGTATATGGAATGGCAAGGCGAGATTCCGCACCGCCTCACAGGCGCGCTGGTATCCGATCGCGCGGGGGTGACTACGCCCTACTCTCTATACAACCTGCAGGAGCGCGGCGAACTGTTTGTCGGCCCGACAATCGACGTTTATGAAGGCATGATTGTTGGAGAAAACGCCAAGGATAACGATCTCGACGTGAATGTGGTTCGCGAAAAGAAGCTGACCAACATGCGCTCTTCCACGTCTGACATTGCGGTTCGCCTGGTGCCCTTTCGAAATCTGAATCTGGAGCAGGCGATTGAATTCATCGCCGACGACGAGTTTGTCGAGGTCACCCCCAAGTCGCTGCGGCTGCGCAAGAAGGTACTGCAGGCCAACAAGCGCAAGCGAAGTTCGATGGCGATGGCGGAAGAAGAGCGCTGATGGCACCGAGCCGTAAACCAAGTCCGAAAACAGATACCAACTTCAAAATGCACCTCGTGCCCTGCAGTTGCGGCACGACCTTCGCGGTTTCTGAAAACTATGATCGGCAAGGTACGGCGTGGGGACGCTATCTGAAATGTCCGAACTGCGGCAAGCGCCACGATCCCAAGAACCGTCTTCTGCAACTGGGCTTTCAGCGCGATGGCTACTGGAAAGTGGATGGATGTTAGGAAATGTTTGTCATCTTGAGCGCAGTATGTTTCGTGCGCTAGCGCGGAACATACGAAGTCGAAAGATCCCCGCATAGCGTGTACTTTCGCAGACCTCGCAAGGTGTTCACGCCATGGAGCCTCCGCCGCTGCATAACGAGAATGCCCTGACGCATTGATAGTACGATCCGCACCCAGGGATTCTTCGACTCCGCTCAGAATGACAGGTCTAGTTAAGGAGGATCACTTGACAACTGAATCCCGCGCACATCTTCGCCCCACACGAGTTGCCGTGGTTGGCGCCGGCAGCGTCGGCGCGACCTTCGCCTATGCCTTGCTGCTTAGCGGGCTTGCGGCCGAGATTGTCCTGATCGATGCCAACCACGCCAAGGCTGA
Organism: uncultured Acidobacteriota bacterium; assembly: GCA_963696635.1. Classification (GTDB taxonomy): domain Bacteria; phylum Acidobacteriota; class Terriglobia; order Terriglobales; family Acidobacteriaceae; genus JABDBE01. Next base: position 915,371 of record CAVOKX010000006.1, on the reverse strand, counting down.
AGGCGAGGCTATGGATTTGAATCACACGGTTCCGTTCGCGTATCCCACGCGAGTGTGGGCCGGCGATTACGCCGATTGTGCAGGAGCGGCGGTTACGGTGTTGGCGGCGGGCGGCAACCAGAAGCCTGGGGAGACTCGCATCGATTTAATTAAGAAAAATGCCTCGATCTGGCGCACCATCGTTCCTCAAGTGGCAAAGCACAATCCCGAGGGCATCCTGCTGGTGGCAACCAATCCGGTCGACATCCTCACCTACGCTGCGGGAAAACTCTCGGGGCTGCCCTGGGAACGCGTGATCGGCTCCGGCACGATTCTGGACACGTCGCGCTTCCGTTATCTGCTCAGCCAGCACTTCGGCGTCGATGCGCGCAGCGTGCACGCTTACATTATTGGTGAGCACGGCGACAGCGAGGTGCCGGTGTGGTCATCGGCCAACATTGCCGGCATGCGCTTGCCGCAGTTCTGCAAGGCTCAGGGCATCCCCGACGACCGGCAGGCGATGGAAAATATTTTTCTGCAGACGCGTGATGCCGCTTACCACATTATCGAGCGCAAGGGTGCGACCTACTACGCCGTGGCTGCCGGACTCATGCGCATTACCGAGGCGATCCTGCGCGACCAGAATACCGTGCTCTCCATTTCAAGTTTGATTCATGACTACCATGGGTTGACGGATGTCTGCTTTAGCCTGCCTACGGTAATTGACCGCGGCGGGGTTGAGCAGGTTCTGCATCTTGAATTAGACAGCGAGGAGATTGAGAAGCTTCGCCACTCGGCGGCGCTTCTGAAGACCACGATCAAGAGCCTGAACCTGGTTTGAATTCGCCCAGAACTCTGCCCGGACCACTACGCCACGATCTGTATTCCCGCAGAATTTCGTCCCGAAAATAGCGAACCTGCTATACTTCCTGCGCATTTGACTGTTCGTCAACTTTGGCTTTCGGCCTGGCCAACCAGCCTTCCAGTTGCGCCGAAGTCGCCCACGCTCAAATAGCTCACTCAGAGGCAATTCGCGTGAAGAACATTTTCGTTGGGAACCTCGACTTCAACACTTCGGAAGACGAACTGCGCAAGCTTTTCGAGGTGCACGGGCAGGTGGACCGAGTCAGCATCATGACCGACCGGGATACTGGGCGCTCTCGCGGTTTTGGCTTCGTGGAAATGACCAGTGCGGAAGATGGAGAGAAAGCCATCGCGGCATTGAATGGCACGCAGATTGGTGGACGCACCTTAAACGTGAATGAAGCGCGCCCTAAAGTCGAACGCGGTGGTGGCGGCGGCCGGGATCGCGGTGATCGCGGCGGTCGCGGCGGCGGTGGCGGCGGGCGGAATCGCTATTAGATTTTCTTTCCGCTGTTAATCGAACTTTTTGTTGCAGTGTTGTGGCTCAGCAGTTCGTGCCTTGAGCCTGACGCCGACTTTCGATCCACCAATTGATAGGGTAAAGCTCCGCATGTACACTGGAAACACTAGTGGGCGCCCGTAGCTCAGCTGGATAGAGCGGCAGCCTCCGGAGCTGTAGGTCGGGAGTTCGAATCTCTCCGGGCGCACCATGCTTTTCTTCTAACTTTGGACGGGCGAAGACGCCCGCGCCTACATTTACACAGTGCGCCGCGGATAGATTCAAACCTCAGTGAAAAAGGTTCAACGTGTTTTCGTTATCGTCCACGAAGTAGAGGCCCTGACCCGCCACATCTACCAGTCCGAACAAGGCGCCCGCTCCGGGTGGGTTGCCCATGTGGTCCAATAGTACCTTTCTGACCTGGTGCCCGTGATTGGTCTCTACCAGGTAGCCATCGCCGCCGTTTACGGTCAAGGTGTCTCCGTTGGTCGCAATCTCCAGGCCGAGTGGACCGTTCAGAGCACCGCCTTGGGAGACCGTTGTTGCGTTGCAGCGGATCATCGATGGGATGATGCGGTTATTGAGTGTGTCGGCCACACAAAGCACAGGGTAGCCACCGCGCCTATCGTTGTTGTCGCCGTGGCTCAGAGCCAGTCCGGTCGGTCCGATCACCAGCGCCGTGGGATCGGTCCGTTCGGCAAACGAGAGCCGATGATGGTCATCCCTCCTTAGCAAGACGTTCCAGAGCCCGAGATTTGATTCTCGGCAAACCTCGCAGCTCACAGAGGGGAAATGTTGTGAAGTACGGTCAAGGCGACTATCAACGATTTGTCAAAACTTTGTCCTTTCGCGAGGTAAATGCCGGATTCCATGGTCGAAGATTTCAGGCAGATTTTGCCCGGCTGCAATCTACCCGAGGCAGCACTTGCCGTGGGGCGATCGAGCGCGGAGAACGAACCTGCGCGAGATTGGTATCCAGTTCGACATAGAATCAACAGCCTGCGCCTGATGACCGAATGCCTACGGCTCTGGCAAGCGACTTGCACCCAAGCAAGTGTCTCTACGCATTTAGAGGAGCTGACCAATGTCTATATCCGTGATTTCTTCCAGCAACGCACTGCTGCAGGCCAACAGCCTGCAAAGCACAAACCAGCAGCAGCGAACCGATTTCCAGCAACTCACGCAGGCTCTTCAGTCTGGCAACCTGAGCAGTGCGCAGCAAGCGGTTAGCGCCCTGACCAACAGCGCCACGGCTTCCAGCCTGCTGAGCGCACAGCTGACCCAATCCCTCAGCAAACTGGGGTCGGCTTTGCAATCCGGCAATCTAAGCAGCGCGCGTCAGGCCTACTCATCGGTGCAACAGAACTTACAGACTTCGAATCCCACCTCCGCGCACCATCACCACGCTCATCACGGTGGCGGCGCGCAGCTCCTCACCTCTGGTTTTCCGGACAGCAGCGGCAGCTCCAGCAGCAGCGCCGCCAGTCAGAGCAACGTCTTTCAGCCGATCAACCTGACAGTCTGAGTTTTCGGCCATCAGGTTCATAAACTTTGAATATGCGGAAACCTCTGCTCTTGGATAAGCAGTCTGTCAGTTTAGCTAAAGCATCTCGGTCCGCTGCCGATTAAGTATCAGGAGCCGCAGGCCGACCGACGACGCCGGGTTCCCATCAACCAGCAAGTTTTAACAAATCAGTGCTAAGGAGAATCTAATGTCCATAGTCAGCCTTACCAACCTTCCTTTGTCGACAACGCCCCCTAACCCGGTAACAAACCTGCAAACGTACTTCAAAGAACGGCGGCCCGAAGTACAGCAGTTGGGCGAGGATCTGAAGTCTGGCAATTTAGCCGCTGCCCAACAGGATTACAACAACCTGGTGGCCTTGGGTAACAACGTGCTCCATAAGGATAATCCGTTCCTTCGTTCGGATCGGGGATTGGATTTCAATGCCATTGGAGGCGCGCTTCAAAATGGAGATCTGGCCGGGGCGCAGCAGGCGTATGCTGCCCTGCAAAGTACTTTCCTGCACAAGCCCGCTTCCACCCCAAGCCCGGCAACTCCGGAAGCAACCACTCTACCGGCTGCGAGCAGCGCAATCGCCTCAGGAAGCGAAGTCAACGTAATCGCTTAAAGTTTACTTCGGAACCTACGGTTGCAGGCGGGCTGTCAGAAATCCCCGCCTGCATTTCTCTATCGCAGGCTGGTTTAGAATTGCCCCTCTATGGAGAAGCTCCAGATTTGGGCGCAACCTTGGTGGGTGAACCTGCTGGTCCTGATCCCCTTAACCACCGGCTTCGCATTACGCCGCAAGCGGAGGTTGCTGAACTGGCGCCGGCTCATTGCCCTTGCAATTTTTGCCGGGGCCTTCGGTTTCGCGGAAAGTGCCGTGGTCGTCTACCTGCGTGCGGCCGTGGGCCTTCTGCCCGGTTATAGAGGAACGCTGTCCGATCTTCAGCATTCGCCGGAAGACTATCACCAGGAACAGTCACTATCCCAGTTTCCCCAGAGCCTGCTCACCATCGAGCTATATCGTGAGGCCGCCACCATGATCATCCTGATCAGTGTGGCACTGCTGGCGGCGTCGACAACAGCCTCGCGATGGGCAGCCTTCCTCTGGATTTTTGCCCTGTGGGATATTGCCTACTACGCGGGCCTCTGGGCCACGGTGCGCTGGCCTGGTTCCCTGATCGATCTGGACGTGCTTTTTCTGATCCCAGTGCCCTGGGTAGCCCAGGTGTGGTTCCCGTTGCTGGTGAGCGCATTGACGGTTCTGGCGATTGCTTTGTCTAGCAGCGGAACCGCTGCGTAACTAAATCGGTGGTTTTGGTTACTGATAACGCTACACTACGGTCATCTTGTAGAGACCGCAATCCTGCTTCACCCTATTCACAGGGACTCTTCTCTTGATCGACCTGAATCGAGCCGCCCGACCGAATGACTGACACCAAAACTTCTGCGCCCGGAGTGGACTGGACCAAGCTCCTGACTGATCCGGACATCATCAGCCATCTCGCAGAACTTCTGCAGGCCTATCGGGATGCCGAACCCGCGCGACGCGATCAAGTGTTGCGCGACACCATGCGGAAGATCAAGAGCGAGACGGCCAAGGCGCAGCTATCTCCTAAGGTCTCTCGCGAGCCAGTGATTGCCACCGCGCCAGCAGTAACCCCACCTTTTGAACCGGACATTTTCACTCCTTGCTGGGGTCAGGATCGGCGTCGCTATCCACGGATGAAGTGTTTTGTCGCGGTCGAGTTGCGGGTCGAGGACTCGCCCACGCCGGTCTGGGGCAACCTGTCGAACACCAGCCTGGGCGGAGGTTTTGTGGAAACCGTGACGCCCCTCAAGACCGGAGTAAAGCTCGAGATCGGACTCTGGGTCGCTAACGGGAAGATCTGGGTTAAAGGTTTGATCCTCAACGGAATTGTCACCCGAAGCAATCCCAGCTTTGGGGTGCGCCTGAGGTTCGACAATATGGAAGCTTGCGAACGCGAATCCCTGCGGCAATTCCTAAAATTCGTCGAAAGCACCACCAAAAGCTACCAAAACCAACAAGGCTACCTGGCGCAAATGAAGCGCTAGTCTTCTACCTCGAAAGCCTCGACGGACCTCCTCAAATCGCCCTCATGCGGATTGATGGCAGCAAGAGCCTATTCGATCAAACCTGAAGCCTGAGCTTTCCACAAAGACTTCACCCGTAGCATGAATCCTTGTCCCGCCCCAGTCATCCTAAATATTAAGGATGGCAATTAGATGATGAGCCCTGCAAGAGAAACCTTTTTCAATTTCGTCTTTGGCCGTCCGCACGCGCCCTTCGAAAGCTTGATAAACTGCCTGATGTGGGGAAATTTTTCTGCTCTCAGTGGCTGAGAAGCGGAGTCACCGCCGGCATGTGAATGTAAAACTCTGATAACCGCGACTGAAGGGAGAAGCTTTCTATGGTGGCGAGCGAGCAAGCGTTGCTGACCAGCAAGCAACTGGACACTCTGAGCATTAACACCATCCGCACCTTGGCAATCGATGCGGTGCAGCAGGCAAACTCCGGCCACCCTGGTGCGCCCATGGGGTTGGCACCCGTGGCCTATTGCTTGTGGCAGCAGTTCCTGCGCTTCGATCCCGCGAACCCCACCTGGCCCAACCGCGACCGCTTCGTGCTCTCCAACGGCCACGCCTCCATGCTGTTGTACGCGATGCTGTATTTGTGCCAGGTTCGCGGAGTAAATCCGGAATATGAATCGACTGGCGAATTCGCCGTCACCCTCGATGACATCAAGAAGTTCCGCCAGCTTGACAGCAAGACTCCCGGACATCCCGAATACCGTCTGACTGCCGGCGTAGAAACTACGACCGGACCTTTGGGCCAAGGGATCGGAAACAGCGTAGGCATGGCGATTGCCGCCAACTGGCTCGCCGCGAATTTCAACCGCCCCGGCTTTGAAATATTCAACTACAACGTCTACGCCTTCTGCGGCGATGGCGACCTTATGGAAGGCGTAGGCAGCGAAGCCGCATCGCTGGCCGGCCATCTGAAGCTCCCCAACCTGTGCTGGATTTACGACAATAATCGCATCACCCTGGATGGTCCCGCCGACGTGTCATTCACCGAAGATGTCGGGAAGCGTTTCCAGGGTTATGGCTGGAATGTAGTCCACGTCACCGACGCGAATGATCTCGATGCGTTGTCGAAGGCCTATAACAACTTCCTGCAGACTACCGATCGGCCCACCCTCATCGTTGTCAACAGCCACATCGGATATGGATCGCCGCACAAACAAGACACTAGCGAAGCGCATGGTGAGCCCTTAGGCGAGGCTGAAGTGCGGCTCGTAAAGAAGAATTACGGCTGGCCCGAGGACGCGAAGTTTCTCGTTCCCGATGGTGTGCTGGAGAATTTCCGCCAAGGGATTGGCAAACGCGGACACGACCTGCAGCAGAAGTGGCAAGCATCGTTCGCCGAATACACAAAGAAGTTCCCCGAACTCGCGGACCAGATCAATCGCATGCAGCGCCGCGACCTTCCCACTGAATGGGATAAGAACCTGCCTACCTTCCCCGCCGATGCTAAGGGCATGGCCACGCGCGATAGCTCTGGCAAAGTCCTTAACGTGCTCGCACAAAATATTCCCTGGCTGGTCGGAGGCTCCGCAGACCTGGCGACTTCGGACCGAACGCGGCTCAAGTTTGAAGGCGCCGGCGACTTTCAACCGGCCAGTTATTCAGGACGAAATTTGCACTTCGGGGTCCGTGAGCATGGCATGGCTGCGGCTCTCAACGGTTTGGCGGTATCCAAAATCCGGCCCTTTGGGGGAACGTTTTTCAATTTCAACGATTACATGAAGCCCTCTGTGCGGCTAGCCGCGCTCATGGAAATTCCCTCGATCTTCATTTATACCCACGATTCCATCGGCCTGGGCGAGGACGGCCCCACCCACCAACCGATCGAGCAACTGGCCACGCTTCGCGCCGTCCCCGGCCTGCTCCTGTTGAGACCGGCAGACGCAAACGAAGTCACGGAAGCATGGAAAGTTATCATGCAAAAAAAGCATGAGCCCGCCGTACTGGTGTTGACCCGGCAGCCGGTCCCGACTTTCGACCGCTCGAAATATGCATCAGCCGCCGGCGTAGCAAAAGGAGCCTACATCCTGGCCGACGCACCCGACGGAAAACCGGAAGTCATTTTCATCGCGACCGGAAGCGAAGTTTCTCTGTGCGTAACCGCCTACGAGCAGCTCAAATCGGAAGGAATCAAGGCGCGTGTCGTCAGCATGCCGTCGTGGGGCATCTTCGAAGCGCAGAGCGACGAGTACAAAAACCAGGTTTTGCCGCCGGCGGTAAAAGCACGCGTATCGGTAGAGGCTGCGTCCACCTTCGGCTGGTCGCAGTACGTCGGACCAACCGGCAAGATGATCGGCATGCACCGCTTCGGAGCCTCCGCCCCTATCAAGGATTTGCTAAAGAAGTTCGGGTTTACTCCGGAGAAGGTAGTCGAAGCAGCCCGAGAGGCGATTGCACAATCAAAGTAGTTCGAACCTTGGAGGTTTTCCTTTGTGAACCTTCGTGCCCTTTGTGGTTATTGGTTTTTCTCAACCAGCAGCACACTTACTTGACGCGAGGTATTTATGCAACCATCCGGAATTCTCGAGATCGCAAAAGCCACCAACCCCCTGAAAGATCTGCTGAAATACGGCCAATCGGTTTGGCTGGATTACATCCGCCGCAACCTGCTTACCAGCGGCGAACTCAAGCGCCTGATTGAAGAAGATGGCCTGCGCGGCATGACCTCAAATCCTGCCATTTTCGAAAAGGCCATCGCTGGCAGCACCGATTACACCGACATCCTGCAATCTCTGCAATCGAAGACCGACCTGGATGCCAAAGCTCGCTATGAGATTCTCGCCATCCGTGACATTCAGGACGCCGCTGATTTTCTGCGCCCAGTCTATGATAGCTCCAAACGTCGCGATGGATACGTCAGCCTCGAAGTCTCGCCCTATCTCGCTCGCGATACCGAAGGCACGCTGGCGGAAGCCCGACGGCTATGGAAAACCGTGGACCGCGAGAACATCATGATCAAGGTTCCCGGCACCGCCCAGGGTATTCCTGCATTCCAGCAATTAATCAGCGAAGGTATCAACATCAATGTAACCCTGCTGTTCTCGCAAGAAGTTTATAAGCGCGTGGCCGAGGCTTACATCGCTGGTCTGGAACAATTGGCCGCCCGCGGCGGGGACGTCAGCAAGATCGCCAGCGTCGCCAGCTTCTTCATCAGCCGCATTGACAACTCCGTCGACGCCATCGTCGGCGAGCGCCTCAAGGCCTCCAAAGATCCACGCGAGCAGGAACAATTGAAGAGTCTCCTTGGCAAAGTCGCAATCGCGAATGGCAAACAAACCTACGTCAGTTATCAGAAAATTTTCAGCGGCGGCCGCTGGCAGGCATTAGCTTCGAAAGGCGCCCAGACCCAGCGCGTGCTCTGGGCCAGCACCAGCACCAAGAATCCCAAATACCGCGACGTCCTGTACGTGGAAGAACTGATCGGGCCCGACACCGTCAACACGATTCCGCCCGCAACCCTGGATGCCTTCCGCGATCATGGTCGCCCGCGTGCGAGCTTGACCGAAGACGTTGAAGCTGCCAATCGAACCATGGAAACCGTCGCCAAGCTTGGAATTTCCATGAAGGAAGTCACAGACAAGCTCACCGACGACGGCGTCCGTCTCTTCGCCGAAGCTTTCGACAAACTCCTCGAAGCTGTAGAGAAAAGTTCGAACTCTCAGATCACGACAAAAGTCAGCCAACAAACCTACAAGCTGCCCGAGGCTCTGGCGAATGCAGTAAAGACCAACATCGATGATTGGCGAGCCGCTGGAAAAGTGCGCCGCTTGTGGCAACGCGATGCCTCCCTTTGGACGGGCGCGGACGAAGCCAATTGGCTGGGCTGGCTGGGAATCACGGAAACGCAGAGTGCCAACGCCGACAATCTTCACCGGCTGGCAGACGAAGTTAGACGTGAAGGCTTCACCGACATTCTTCTGCTCGGCATGGGAGGCTCCAGTCTATGTCCGGAAGTGCTCGATAAAACCTTCGGCCGCATCGCGGGCTTCCCTCAGCTACACGTGCTCGACTCCACCGATCCCGCACAGATTAAGGCCTTCGAGAGCCAGGTCAATCTGGCCAAGACCCTCTTCGTAGTCTCGAGCAAGTCGGGCACAACCCTCGAACCCAACATTTACAAACAATATTTCTTCGAACGAGTAAAGCAGGTGGTCGGCGCCGAAAAGGTGGGCAGCCATTTCATCGCGATTACCGATCCCGGCTCCAAAATGCAGCAAGTGGCCGAAGTCGACCGCTTCCGTCACATCTTTTACGGCGACCCCAGCATCGGCGGCCGCTACTCGGCGCTCTCGAATTTCGGCATCGTGCCCGCGGCCCTGATGGGCCTCGATACCACCAAGTTTCTCGATCGCACCGAAGAAATGGTCGAAGCCTGCGTTCCGTCAGTTCCAGTCCACGAGAACCCTGGAGTCATCCTCGGAATCATCTTAGGCACCGCCGCTAAGAACGGTCGCGACAAGGTCACAATTATTGCTTCACCCGCCATCTCTGATCTGGGCGCGTGGCTTGAGCAGTTGCTGGCCGAGTCCACGGGAAAGCAGGGCCACGGCATTATTCCGGTGGATCGAGAAGAATTGGCATCGCCCGATGTCTACGGCAACGACCGAATGTTTGCGTACCTGCGGCTCGATTCAGCGCCCGATCCCGCTCAGGACGCCAAGGTCGCGGCACTAGAGCAAGCCGGGCAGCCGGTCGTACGCATTTCGCTCGCCGACATCTACGACTTGGGCCAGGAATTTTTCCGCTGGGAAATTGCAACGGCGGTCGCCGGATCCATCATCGGAATCAATGCGTTCAACCAACCGGATGTCGAAGCCAGCAAAATTGCCACTCGAAATTTGACCGCGGAATACGAAAAGACCGGTTCCCTTCCCGCCGAAAAACCCATCTTCGAAAAGGACGGCATTAGGCTGTTCACTGATTCCAAGAATGCAGACGCATTAGCGAAAGCCGCAGGCAGCGACATGTCGCTCACAGGCTATCTGCGTGCGCATCTAAGTCGTCTGGGCGCAAGCGATTATTTCGCTCTGCTTGCCTTCATTCAGATGAACTCCGAGCACGAAGCGCGCTTGCAGGAAATTCGGCACACGCCGCGCGACAAGAAACGCGTCGCTACGTGCCTGGGATTCGGTCCCCGTTTCCTGCATTCCACCGGCCAGGCGTACAAGGGCGGTCCGAATTCGGGCGTCTTCCTGCAGATCACCTGCGACGATGCAGTCGACCTTCCCGTGCCCGGACAGAAGTACACATTCGGAATAGTCAAAGCCGCGCAAGCGCGCGGAGATTTCCAAGTGCTGGTTGAACGCGGGCGTCGTGCCTTGCGGGTACACCTGGGCAAAGACCTTAAAACGGGTCTAGCCACACTAGCGGCAGCTGTGCGTGAGGCGCTGGGCTGAAACATTTCGTAGCGCCGGCATCTTGCCGCCTCGCGAGGGCATCTTGCCCTCGCACCCGGCGAGAGCCACAATCACAGTTCGCCAGAAACTATAAAAACGATTTAATATCAGCAAGGAGTGCGTATGAAGCTGGGAATGGTCGGTCTGGGAAGAATGGGTGCAAACATGACTCGCCGCCTGATGCGCGGCGGCCACGAAGTAGTAGTCACCGACCTGAGCGCCGAAAATGTGAAGCGTATCGCCGGCGAAGGCGCAATCGCCTCGGCCTCAATCGATGACTTCATCAACAAACTGGCAAAGCCGCGCGTGGCCTGGCTGATGGTTCCGGCCGGCGGGCCCACCGAACAAACTGTGCAAACGCTGGCGCAGAAGTTTCAAGCCGGTGACATTCTCATCGACGGCGGAAACTCTTATTTCAAAGACGACATTCGCCGTTCCAAGCAACTCAAAGACAAAGCCATCCACTACGTCGACGTGGGCACCAGCGGCGGAGTGTGGGGACTGGAGCGCGGCTATTGCATGATGATCGGCGGCCCCAAAGAAGCCGTGCAACACCTCGATCCCATCTTCAAAACTCTGGCCCCGGGCCGTGGCGACATTCCGCGCACTCCTGGCCGCGAGAAGATTGCGGGCACCGCCGAAGACGGATATATTTACTGCGGTCCATCCGGCGCAGGACACTTCGTAAAAATGGTGCATAACGGCATCGAATATGGGCTCATGCAGGCGTACGCCGAGGGCTTCGACATCTTCCGCAATGCCACCAGCAAGGCATTGCCCGAAGATCAGCGCTACGATTTGAATCTCGCGGACATTGCCGAAGTATGGCGGCGTGGAAGCGTGATAAGTTCATGGCTGCTCGATCTGACCGCGATGGCGCTGGCGGAAAATCCCACGCTCTCTGAGTACACCGGATATGTGCAGGACTCGGGGGAAGGCCGATGGACAATCCAGGCCGCGATTGACGAAGCAGTTCCAGTCGATGTGCTCTCGGCGGCGCTATTCACCCGTTTCCGTTCGCGCCAGGAACACACCTTCGCGGAGAAAGTTCTTTCCGCCATGCGCCAGAAATTCGGCGGGCACGTAGAACCCAGCGTGGCCGCGAAAAAAACTGCATAGGCTCGCTCACCGTTTCATCGACGAGGATACAAAGTCATGGCCCAAGCAGAAGTAGTGGCAGCCCCTCAAACCAAGCGCACCGCCCGGCCCGCCGATCCCTGCGTGATGGTAATTTTCGGCGCGGGCGGTGACCTGACCAGCCGCAAACTTATTCCCGCGCTCTACAACCTCGCCAAAGCCGATTTGCTTTCCCGCGAGTTTGCCATCGTTGGTTTGTCGCATGGCGGCATGACGACCGACCAGTTTCGTCAAAAGGTCACTGCCGATGTGAAGCACTACGCGGGCGGGGATGCCGACCAGGACATCGTCGAATGGTTTTGCAAGCGTTTGTATTACATAAGCGGCGAGTTCGATGATAAAAATGTGTATTCGCAGTTAAAAGAGTTTCTGCAGAAAGTCGATCAGGATCACACCACCCACAGCAATTTCTTCTTTTACCTGGCCACTGCCCCCAGTTTCTTTGGCCTAATCGTTGAGCATTTGGCCGAAGCTGGGGTTGATGGAAGAGAACAACCAGCATTGGCGCCGGGTCATCATCGAAAAGCCTTTTGGGCACGACTTAGATTCGGCCAGGACCCTAAACACGCAATTGCTGAAGGTTGCCAAAGAAAAACAGATTTATCGCATCGATCACTATCTGGGCAAAGAAACCGTTCAGAATATCCTGGCGTTTCGATTCGCGAACGGAATCTTCGAGCCCATCTGGAATCGCCGCTATATCGATCATGTGCAGATCTCGGTGGCAGAAACGGTGGGCGTGGAAGGGCGCGGAAGTTATTACGATCAGGCCGGCGCGCTGCGCGACATGGTGCCCAACCACATCATGCAACTGATCAGCCTCACTTCCATGGAGCCCCCAATCTCATTTCACGCCGACGCAGTTCGAGATGAGCAAGCAAAAATTCTGCATGCTATCCAGCTGTGGAGCTCGGAAGAAGTTCTCACCAAAACCGTGCGTGGGCAATACGGCCCCGGAACCATGGACGGCCAGCACGTGCCCGGCTATCGCGAAGAAGAGGATGTGCCGCACGATTCAAGAACTGAAACTTTTGTCGCCATGAAGTTGCAGATCGACAATTGGCGCTGGGCCGACGTTCCCTTCTATCTGCGCACTGGAAAGCGTCTGGCCGCCCAGAACACTCACATCGTAATTCAGTTCCGCCGCGCTCCTTTTGTGCTATTCCGCGATACGCCGGTGGAAAACCTGATGCCCAACCAACTGGTGCTGCACATCTCACCCGAAGAAGGCATCTCATTGCAATTTGCCGCCAAGGTTCCCGGGCCAATTATGCGGCTGGGCGCGGTGGACATGAATTTCGAATACGCCGACTATTTTGGCGTGCAGCCGAGCACCGGCTACGAACGCCTATTGCACGACTGCATGATTGGCGATCAAACCCTTTTTCAGCGAGCTGATATGGTTGAAGCCGGCTGGTGCGTAGTCAGCCCTGCTCTCGATGTCTGGAAAGCTCTGCCGCCGCGCAATTTCCCCAACTATCCCGCAGGCTCATGGGGCCCCAAAGACGCCGATGACTTGCTCGAGCGCGACGGCCGTCACTGGAGGAATTTCGCGAAATGATTCTGGCAGGCGACATCGGAGGGACCAATGCTAGGCTGGCGTTCTTCGATGTAATCAACGGCCATTTCCGCCTGGTTTCCGCATCTGTGTTCCCCAGCCGCGAATACACTGGCCTGGATCAAATCGTATCCAAGTTCGTCGAGACGTCAAATCTGCATCCCGATGCCGCTTGCTTCGGAGTACCCGGCCCGGTTCGCAGCGGACGCGTTGAAACCTCCAACCTTCCCTGGGTCATCGAATCCGCGCGTCTCGCCGATGAGCTCAACTTGAAGAAGACAGTTCTGATCAATGATCTCGAAGCCAACGCCTGGGGAATTGCCACTCTGGGTCCGGACGACGTGGTTTCGCTGAATCAGGTCAAGGGAAATCCCGTCGGCAACCAGGCCGTAATTTCCGCCGGAACCGGACTCGGTGAAGCGGGCATGTGCTGGGACGGTTCGCAGCACCGCATCTTCGCTAGCGAGGGAGGTCACTCCGATTTCGCGCCCCGCAATGAATTGGAGATCGAGTTGTTCCGCTACCTCTCCGGGCGATATGGTCATGTCAGTTATGAGCGTGTGGTTTCCGGCCCCGGCCTGGTGAATGTATTTCATTTCTTGCGCGACAGTGGCCGGGGCACCGAGCCGCCGTGGCTCACCGATCAGATGGCGCATCGCGACCCTGCGGCGGCCATCTCCCGCGCCGCGCTCGACGGTGCTTGCCCGCTGTGCGAACAGGCGCTTGATCTGTTCGTCTCCGTTTTCGCCGCGGAGGCGGGTAATCTTGCTCTTAAAATCATGGCCACGGGCGGAGTTTACTTGGGCGGCGGGATCGCTCCCAAGATGCTGGCCAAATTGTCCGGGCCACTGTTCATGCACGCCTTCGTGGGCAAAGGCCGCATGCAGCCGCTGCTCGAGGCCATGCCGGTGAAAGTCATCACCAATGACAAAACCGCTTTGATGGGAGCCGCTCGCTGCGCCGCGGTGAACGGATCCAGTTAAATCGCCGCATGTCTTCTCCACCAGAAATCCGGGTCTTGGATACGCCTGCTGACCTGTTCCTGACAGCCGCCGCCGAATTCGCCACTCTCGCTTCGCGGGCAGTCCAGAGTCACGGGAGATTCTCAGTCGCCCTTTCCGGAGGTTCGACGCCGAAGAGCCTTTACACGCTCCTGGCCAGCGGTTCGGTTTCAAACATCCCTTGGGAAAGGATTTTTTTCTTCTTCGGCGATGAACGCTTTGTCCCTCCCGACCACCCCGACAGCAACTATCGCATGGCTCGCGAAACGGGGCTGTTTTCGAAAGTTTCGGACGACCGTGTGTTCCGCGTCCGCACCGAAGAAAAAGATGCGGACACCGCCGCTCTGGACTACGAGCAAACTCTGCGAAAGTTCTTCGGCCTGCAACCGCGCGAGTTTCCCCGCTTTGATCTGGTGCTTCTGGGACTAGGCCCGGATGGCCACACGGCTTCGCTCTTTCCAGGCACGGCCGCTCTCAACGAGGCACGCCGGTTGGTAGTCGCTAATTGGGTGGATAAATTTCAGACCTACCGCATCACCTTCACCCTGCCGGTCCTCAACCGCGCGGCTTGCGTCATGTTTCTTGTGGCTGGCGCGGACAAGGCCGACATCGTTCGTGAAGTCTTGGAGAATGAAAATGCCAACTTGCCATCGCAAAAGGTTCGTCCACCGAATGGCAGATTGCTTTGGTTGCTTGATCGCGCAGCCGGCCAGCGGCTAAAACAGCCTGCAAAAAAAACCTCGGACCTCTGAGGATTTGAAGGGGCATGGCTTCCAGCCATGCCTTAAGTCATTAAGACTTGAAGACGGCGCGGCCGGAACAGGCTGCTGAAAAATGGCAGATTCGTGTCAGGGCATCGCGTGAAGCGATGCCGCAACCGCCGCAGAATAAATGGCGCCTTCAGGCGCCGCGGCGCGGACCACACTTTCTCATTGACTGCCTCCTTCAGCCAAGATAATATTGTGGCTACGTATTATCTATAAGATAATCAATGATGTTTGACAATCTGACCATGGCGTGCGCGCTCGCTTCCCCGCTCGAATGCGGGATCGGGAAATCTCGCCGGGCGGTTATCTGTTCTGTGCCCAGTTCCGGAAGGGGGATCGCGGCCAAGCCGTAACTCCTATGTTCTCTGGATTTTGCGTATAACTCCTTTAAACTCAAAGATCTAGCACATAGTGTCAAAATAAATCATTTGTTTTCTAGATTTTGCATTCGGAGCAGGGGGAGGGGGGTACCAAGTGAAACAGTAAACGCGGTCCAATATGGGAAAAGGAAGAGCAGACTTCAGCGCGGTATGCGTCAGGCTGAAGGCCCCCACTTCTCGAAAAGCGCCAGAAATGGGGGACCCGGTTGTTTGCTTTGCTACGCTGCGCCGTTCTCACCAATAGGTAAGGCTAAAGTTGTCCAGGAACGCCGTGTACGACGATTGTTTGTCGTTCCCGTCCATCTGATAGTTCACGGTGACACCCCACCAGCTACCGGGAGCGGAACCCGGCGCATAGTAGCGGTTAATAGTCTTAGTTACTCCGTTCAGGGTGATCGATTGGAACAGCAACCAATTGTCGGATTCGCGCTGCACTTGAATGGTCAGATGGTTCCAAGCATTGTTTATGGGGTTGCAGGAAACGCCAGTGGACACCCATTTATGGCCGGTATTGTCCCAAATATCCCAAACATGTCCACCGAGGATGTTGCACTGGTTCCCCCAAATCAGGCCGAGTCCATCAAAATACATGCTGATGTCAAACTCGAGGACCTGGGTCACGCCCAGGTTCGTGGGATAAAAGTAGGCATCGTAGGTGAAGTTGTGCAGGGTCGGAAGCAGTGTGTGACCAGAGTCGGGCAGGCCCTGCGTCGAGCCCTCGCCGATTAGAGGATTGCTCCACAACACGTCCGCATACGGCTTGGTGCCGCCGATATTGAACTGGGTCGCGTCTCCACTGAGCGAAGGCGATTTGACCCCCTGCTGCATGGACCAGGTAATCCCCGGGCACGGATACTTACAGATGGCATAGCCCGGCGGGTACTCCCCCCAACTTTTCCATCCGACGCTGGCCTGCAGATTCGACAAGCGCGTCCCGATCGATTGTACGGTTACGGTGGTGGAGGCCTGTGCAGTGCCCGTCCCCTGCGCGGTCGCGGTGTAGGTCGTAGTGGCGCTCGGCGTAACATTGGTCGATCCGTTGGCCGGGAAACTACCTACTCCGGGAATGTTTACCGAGGTTGCGTTGATGGTTGTCCAACTGAGGACCGCAGTCGCACCGACGTTGATGTTATTAGGTTGAGCCTTGAAGGAAATGGTGGGCGGGGGATTTTGATTTTGCGACGACGTGACGGTCACCGTAGTGCTGGATGCCGCGGTTCCTCCGGCTCCTGTCGCGGTGGCGGTGTAAGTGACCGTAGCAGTCGGGGTGACGTTGACTGATCCGCTTGCGCTAAATGTTCCCAGCCCGGCAATGCTGACGGAGGTCGCATTGCTGCTCGTCCAGCTCAGAGCTGCTGAACTGCCCACCGCAATGCTGCTGGGCTGTGCGCTGAAAGTGAGCGTGGGCTTTTGCGCGGAAGTGGTCACGCTTACCACGGTTTTGGATTGAGTTGTTCCTCCCGGTCCGTTTGCGGTCGCCGTGTAGATTGTCGTCACTGAGGGAGTGACCTTCACCGAACCAGTTGCCGGAAATGTGCCGAGGCCGCTTACGCTGACGCTGGTTGCGTTGGTTGTGCTCCAACTGAGCATCGTCGAGGCGCCGCTGGTCACCGTGCCCGGCGAAGCGCTAAATGCGATGGCGGGGACTTGCTGGGCGGTGGGAGTCTTTTGCGTGGCCATCGAGCCTCCACCACAGCCAATGGTTGCAATCGAAGCTGTCAATAAAAAGACGAATGCTGGTGTACGCAGGGAAAATCGCAAGAAAATACTCCTTTGATCAAATCAGGCGAAGCGGCTAGGGATAAGGCTTTCCGTTGGTTTCAATTTAAGCAGCCGCAACTTTCACCGGCAAGCAAAACCGCATAAATAAATACTCAGAAGTGCAATGGGAGCATTGCACCTTTGGAAGCGACCTCGGATGCTGGCAGATATCGCAGATGGGGTGAGTTCAAGCACTTGAAGAGGGGCGTTGCGGTGGGGACTTTTGGTCAACAACATAGTAGGAATACAAATTCTTGATCGCTTTCAGATCGTGCCCCTGCGGACTCTCTGAAGGAAATCTTCGGCATCGGCACGCGTCTTCTCCATAATCCTGGGATCGTTCCCGTGTTCGATTTCCGTCTCTTGAAGCACAAGTTCCACAGCGACCTTCGGTTTGTAGCCTCGCTTTATCAGAGTGCGCGCACGGTCCGCGAAGGCGGTGTCAGCAGCCGGTTTCGCTGCCGGGTTGGTCGCCGAAAGGTTAGTCGTGGCCTCGCATGTGTGCTGGCGAAACTTGGCAGCGGCCAGACGATCGTAAGCACCCTTTGCCTCTTCTCCACTAAGCAGCGTAGGCACGGGGAATCTCCATCGACAGTTGGAGCAGGCCCAACCATTCACATCACTCTCGAGCCAGATCAGTGAGCGCTCCATCGGCAAACCAAAAGTAGCACCGCAATGGACAACGACATGATATAGCAGCCATCGCCGGAAACCATCGATCTCATGGTACGTGGAGTTCGCGACATCGTTCCGTCGACCTCCGAACTGTGCTGAAATTTTCAGGCCGGACTGGTTCGCGCTATTCTGGCAGGGGATTGACGGTGCGGCTTGCGCGCGATGTCGGTTGGGATAGGCATCAAAGCAAGAGCTGAGAATGTTCGCGGCTGCTGTCTGATCGCGTTCCAGCGACGGCGGCGACGGCGAGCGGACGCGGTTTTACCTGCGCATGGTGATCTGCTGGCGCCGGCTCCTTCCGAATTGTGGAGATCAGTTCCAGCAGATGATGATCTTCGACTTGTTTGATCTGGTCGGCGAGCACGACGAAGCGGCGGTAGATTTCGTCGAGTTGGTGACGATCAAATTGATGGCCCAATTGTTCACAGCGCAAGCCGAGCGCGTGCCGTCCCGAATGTTTGCCCAGCACCAGTTTCGAATCAGGCACCCCAACCGATTGCGGGGTCATGATTTCGTAGGTCAGCGGATTCTTGAGCATGCCGTCCTGGTGAATTCCGGCTTCATGGGCAAAGGCATTGCGTCCGATGATCGCTTTATTCGGCTGGACCGCAACCCCGGTGATCTCGCTGAGCATCTGGCTTGCGGGAAACAGTTGCTCGCTCACTACTGCGGTGTCGTAGGCAAGACGATCGGGGCGTACGTGCATGGCCATAACGATCTCTTCGAGCGAGGCATTGCCGGCGCGTTCGCCGATGCCGTTGATGGTGCATTCCACTTGGCGGGCTCCGGCAGCGATTGCGGCTAACGAGTTGGCCACGGCAAGTCCGAGATCATCGTGGCAATGGGTGGAGATCGTGACCTCCTTGATTCCTCGCACCTTTTCGCGGATGGTTCGAATCAGGTTGCCGAATTCTTCGGGCGTGGTGTAGCCCACAGTGTCGGGAATGTTTACCGTGGTAGCTCCGGCAGCCACCACCGCTTCCACGACCTGGCACAGGAACTCGGCATCGGTGCGGGTTGCGTCTTCCGGAGAAAATTCAACGTCATCACACAGACTCTTGGCCAGGCGCACCGCTTCGCTGGCTTGTTCGAGGCACTGCTGGCGCGAGATGCGGAGTTTGTACTTCAAGTGAATATCTGAAGTTGCCAGAAACACATGAATGCGCGGGCGGGCGGCTCCCTGAAGCGCTTGCCAGGCACGTTCAATGTCCTTGGTGCAGGCGCGGGCAAGGCCGGCGATAATGGGACGCCGCACAACCGCTGCGATGGCTTGCACCGCGGCGAAATCGCCTTCCGAGGCGATGGGAAATCCGGCCTCGATCACGTCGACTCCCAAGCGGTCGAGTTGGTGCGCCATGCGCAGTTTCTCCGGCACATTCATGCTGCATCCCGGCGACTGTTCGCCGTCGCGCAACGTGGTGTCGAAAATCGTGATGCGTTCCATGCCTAGGCCCCTCCTGGGCGATCAGAACTCCGAGTAACGGGTCAGTTTGCCAAATCGTCCCCCTGGTGGACGCGCATTGAGGTGACGCCTCTAACAGATCAGCCTGACCCCACTACTGAACTTCCATCCTACGTGGACAGGCGTATTAAGCAAGCTTATAATTCCATAATTATCATTAGTTATAGTTATCGATATAAGCGAAGCTAATGGAGCCTTAACTTTTGCTAAAGGGATGGCGCAATGGATCTGGCGCAACTTGAAGTGTTTCTCGCAGTAGCAAAAGAAGGACGATTCTCGCGGGCGGCTGAAAAACTTTACCGTACCCAGTCGGCGGTAAGCCAGTCGATCCGCAAACTCGAAGACGAATTAGGTGAGCCGCTATTTGACCGCTCGTCCCGTGACGGCGTGCTGACCGACGCTGGCCGCGTGCTCCAGGAATACGCGGAAAGATTGCTGAATCTGCGCGGGGACGCCCAGGAAGCGCTGGTCGAACTGCGCGAGCTGCAAAAAGGAAAACTAGCCATCGCCGCCAATGAATTCACCGCGCTTTACTTGCTGCCGGTGCTCGCGGAATTCCGCCGTCTGCATCCCATGATCAGAATTACGGTCTGCCGCTCGTTGGGCAGCCATATTCCGGACGACGTTCTCCGCCACAGCACCGAACTCGGGGTGCTCAGCTATGATCCGCAGGAGCCGCACCTATGTTCGACGGTGGTGTATCTGGACGAATTGATTTTCGTGGTTCCCCCGAGCCATCCGTTAGCCACGGCGCATCAGGTCAGCATCCGGCAGTTGGGGGCAGAGTCGTTCGTCGCACATAATGTGGCCTCGCCTTATCGCGAAAAGGTAATTCAAGCCTTCAAGCGGCACAAGACGCCCTTGCACATGGACATTGAACTGCCTACTCTGCAGGCCATCAAGCTCTTTGTCGTCATGGGCAACGGAGTGGCGTTGGTCCCGGAGATCAGCGTTGAAACTGAGCTGGCGCGGGGCGAACTGATTCGCATTCCGGTACGCGAATTACGACTGCACCGTAAGCTGAGATTGATTTATCGCAAGTCGGCGAGCCTGTCCCACGCCGCCCGAGCCTTTCTTAAAGTGGCGGAAACGATAGCCCGGGAGCAGGGCGGCAGATACCGCTTTCAACGGGAAGGATAAGGAAGAGAATTGAAGTTTACCTGTGCCGCACGCGGACGCCCGCGCCCACATTGGTGTACAAAACAAAACGCCCCAGCCTCGTTAGAGTTTCTGGGACGTTCGTTGAAGCAGCCCTCCCCCGAAGTCTGCTCGAGAACTAATCTAGCAGTCCTCAGGGCTGGCGGGAATGGCACTTTCAGGCCATGTGCAAATCTTTGGTACTCACTCGGAAGTCACGTCCCGAGCCGGGTCTAGGGCACTCATCTTCCGGCCCCGGAGTAGCTTGGCGCTTCCGTAAATCCATGGAAACATCCTTATTTTTCTACTTTTTGCAGCTCTTCTACTTTGTGTAGCTCTTTCTGACGTTTCAGAGAAGCTTCTGCCTCATCCAGGTTAGTCCCGATACCGAAGCAAAAATCCGCCCCGGGAATGGTCGTAATACGAGCGTCCAACCCGCAGACGGCAAAGGGTTCCTCTCGCAAATGCCGCTGCGCCTGCGTCAGTTTCAGGTTCAGATCCTGAAAGGTTTCTCCCTTGCACAGGAACTCATCGCCGTGGTTGTGGTATGCGTCCAGACCCACGCCGGTGAGCACCTCGGCAAACCTGCGTATGAGTATGTCGCCTGCCGAGTAACTGAACTTTTCGTTCAACGCCTTGAGGCCATTGACATCGCTCATGGCTACGAATGGACTTGGTGCCCCCTCGTCAAACGCGCGCCGGTTAGGCAGGCCAGTTTTGGCGGAGACTAACAAGGCAACTCTCATTTCTTCTGCAGACATCTCGGCCACCCGCTTACGAGTCAGATGGTCGATTCTACGCTCAATCATGAAACCGTCCCCCGGGGGAGTGCGATCTTGGGGCCCCGTCGAATTAGGCCCACCATTTTGCTGCCAATCGAAGCGGCTGCCAAATTACTTTGGTAACAGATGCGGCGGGTACGAGCGCGATGAGGCACACAAGACGTTAGTCCACGAGCTTGCCCCGCTACGCTATTGTGTCAATCAACTTGAGGGATGGTCTTTCACAGCTTCAGAAAACGCGAGCACGGGTAAGCGCATGTTGCTTGCGACGCGACCGGGAGCGCGTTCGCTACTCCACCCCGGCTCAAACCATTCCGCTTCGGGAAGAATCAACAGAGTGCACAGCAAGTTTTATGTAAACAAATTCCTAACTCTGCTACCATGAGCCCACATAGAAAACATGAACTCTAGCCATCATCGGTTGCTGGTCAAGGTGTGGCTGGAGGATAGATATCCCAGGAACGTCGGCCTTCGTATCGTTCCCCGCTCGCGTCGTTCCCGGGAGCAACGAACGGCGGCAGGAGCTCTGTGTGACTGATACAGCGAGATCTGCGCGGGTGCGCAGAAACGTGTCCCGCCAGCGCAGGCGAGTTCGTCGCACGATTGTTCTGTTCGCGGCGCTGGGACTGGTTTACCTGGGCGCCTGGTGGACCTTTTCGCTCCGCTCGTCTTTGCGTACCAACCCCGACCAGGCCGACCTCAATTGGACCCGAGGAAATTTAAGCCAGAACCTCGCGCATCTAGCCACTGCATCGGTTTCAGCGCCGCTCACTCTTCCGCGGCGAGTGGTTTATCCCTATTCCCTCATCCCCGGAGGAGTCCAAACTGCGGACGATCTCCGCCAGGTGAGCGAGCATGATGGCGTCGTCGGCAGCCACTATGCAGGCTTCGATTTTCGCCATGCCAGAATCCTGGAACTCGACCAGCCCAAGCTGGTTTATCTGTCCTATCGCATGGGCGACAAAGTCTATTGGACGGGGAAACGAGTCAGCTTGCACAAAGGCGAAAAGCTGATCACGGATGGGAAGACGACTGCCCGGACTCGCTGTGCCAACCAGATTTCAGAAACCGCGCAGCCGGCAGTCTCGCCGGCAGAGCCTCCGGCGGCAAAATTTGAGGAGCCCTTCGACGGCACCGCCGGTCAAATTCCCTTCCCCGGAGACTTCAACGCTGTGGGACCGGCGCGCGAGCTCGCAGGCCTCGGGGCCGCGGGCCCTCCCGGATTGCAAAGTTCAAACTTCGCCCCGCTCCCCGGAGGCGGGCTCCCACCGGTTTTTCCACCGCCGATTCCATCCACGAGTTGCCCTCCCGGAGAAGTATCGACGGCACCCAATAATCCTTGCCATCATCACAAGCCGCCTCCGCCGGTTCCTGAGCCCACGACTATTCTGCTGGTTTCCTCGGGCATCGCGGGAATCTACTGGCGACGCCGAAAAACTGCGGCGAAAGCGCAATCTCCAATTGCAGCCGAGTTGCGTTGAGATCATCGGCTCCGTTAAGCTCAGCTTCGCCTGAGTTTGGCAAGAGGAGCTCGCCGTGCGCCGTTTGCTGGTGGCCGGACATTTTATAATTTGCGTTCTTTCATCTATGTCTATCCTCGCTGCCGCTCAGTCCATGCAGTTATCCGTTGATCTGAGCGATGCGCCCCGCAACATCTATCACTCGCGACTGACGATTCCGGTTAAGCCAGGTCCATTTACGCTGGTTTATCCGAAATGGATTCCGGGCAATCATCGTCCGTCCGGCCCCATCGCCAATGTCACCGGCTTGAAGATGGAAGCCGCTGGCCAGACCCTGGTATGGCAACGCGATCCCGTAGATATGTATGCCTTCCACGTCGATGTGCCTGCGGGCGCAAGCGAGCTGCAGGTTTCGCTCGATACCGTCACTGACGATGCCAGCGCGGGCGCAAGCGGCCCCTCGGCGACCGCGAATGTCCTCGACTTGAACTGGAATCAAGTCTTGCTTTATCCGCAGGGCGCCAGTTCGGATGAAGTGCAGGTCACACCGTCGATACAGCTCCCTGCGGGATGGAAGTTTGGGACCGCGCTGAATCTGTCGAACGCTATCGAAGGACACGACGCGAAGCAGCCGGATATGAGGAGATTTCAGCCGGTGTCGCTCACCACGCTGGTTGACTCGCCTCTGATTGCGGGAGAACATTACCGTCGAGTCATCCTTACTTCGCCCGGCGAAACTCCCACGCACGTCATCGACATGGTCAGCGAGAGCGAAGCAGCCTTGGCGATAACGCCTGCGGATAAGGCTGCGTACCGCAAGCTGGTGGCGGAAACCGGTGCCCTGTTCGGGGCGCGTCATTATCTCGAATATCATTTTCTGCTGACGCTCAGCGACGAGGCTGGCCATCACGGCGTGGAGCATCACCAGTCCAGCGACAACAGCGTGGGAGAGCGCACGCTAGTTGATTCCGATATCCACCTGATGGAAGCGGGCTTGCTGCCGCATGAATTCACGCATTCCTGGAATGGCAAATATCGCCGGCCAGCGGAATTAGCGACGCGCAATTATCAGGACCCGATGGTCGGCGACTTGCTTTGGGTGTATGAGGGACTGACTGAATATCTCGGAAATGTTCTGACGACGCGCTCCGGCCTGTGGACGCCGGAACAATATCGCGAAGCGTTGGCGGGAACTGCGGCCATGCTCGACTATCGTGCGGGGCGCAGCTGGCGTCCGCTCGAGGACACGGCGCGATCAGTGCAGATTTTGCGCATGCAGGGGCCGGAGTGGCAGAGCTGGCGGCGCAGCCTCGATTACTATCCCGAGGGGGAACTGATTTGGCTCGAGGTGGACACGATCATCCGGCAACAGAGCCATGGGCAGAAGTCGCTGGACGACTTTTGCCGTCTTTTTCATGGCGGCGAAAGCGGTGCGCCGAAAGTCGTGCCTTACAACTTTGACGACGTCGTGCATGAGCTGAATCAGGTTGCAGCCTACGACTGGGCGGGGTTGTTGAAGGAACTGGTAAATTCAACTAATCCTCGCGCACCCCTTGGCGGCGTCGAACGCGGCGGATGGCGGCTGGTTTACAACGATCAACCCAATGTGTTCATCCACACGGGAGAGAAACTGCGCAAGTCGGTGGACACTTCTTACTCGCTCGGTTTTGTGGTGAAAGAAGACGGCGAGTTTTCGGATGTGATCTATGGATCGCCCGCTTATGCGGCCGGGATTGGTCCGGGTATGAAACTGGTCGCGATCAACGGACGAGCCTGGTCGAAGGAGGTTTTGCAGGATGCGCTGCGCGCTTCGAAAGACAGCAAGCAGCCGATCGATTTGTTGATCGAGACTGCGAAGTTTTTCAAGACCTACTCCATCGCCTACCATGACGGGCTGCGGAATCCTCATTTAGAGCGCAGCGGAGGGCCCGATCTTTTGGGGGAGATTCTGCAGCCGCTCACGAAATAGGCACGCTGGACGTTAAGTTTTGTGGCATTGCCCAAAGCATTCGCTGCCAGGCGAAAATCTGGAGGCAGTCTGCGGTTCGCAATATCACTTTTTTAACAGCTTGCCAGATTCTAAAATAGAACCAAGACTGCGGCTTCAAGCCGTGCCGCATGTCGTAAAGATAGCTCTCTCCGGGGAATTGATATCTCAGTGAATACCGCGCGCTACCGTACCCACTTCGCTTTTCTCCTCAGAACGTTGGCTTGCCAATGAAACGAGTCGTCGCAGCCTTGATTTTCAAGGACGACAAAGTGTTGGTCTGCCAGCGTACCCGGCACCAGACCATGCCGCTGAAATGGGAGTTTCCCGGCGGCAAGATTGAGGAGGGCGAACAGCCCCGCGCCGCGCTTCGCCGCGAATTGGAGGAAGAACTCGGGATCGATGCCCAGATTGGCGAAGAGGCTTCGCGTATCGTCCACCAGTATCCTGGAGGAGGCTCGGTCGAACTGCGCTTCTTCGTGGTGCGCGAATACCACGGAAAAATCGAGAACAAGATCTTTCGCGATGTCCGATGGTCCCCGCGCTCGGAATTGCCGTCGTACGATTTTCTCGAAGCCGATCTACCGTTAGTGCGGGACTTAGCGGCTGGAAAGATTGTCTAGGCCGGTGAGACAACATACACGCCCCGCAGGGCTTCGTGCCCTATTGCGAGGTGTTGTCCCGGCGCTTCAGCGTGGGCCGTTCATCCGGGTCGCTGCCACTGCCAGTGTCACTCGGGCCGGTGTGAACCGCGCGGCGTAAGGTCGGGCCATCTCCTCCATGATTCTTATCGATCTTGTGGCGATTCTCCAGTTGCGCCAGCCGCTCCTTCACATCCTGAAACTCGGAGGTGTCCACCTTGTATTCCGCTTCGGGCGGTAGCAGGGTGTTGATCTCCTCCTGAGTCTTCGCAATGCGGTCCGGCGTTTGCGGATGCGTGTCGAAAGTCTTCGCCAACGTCCCCGGCTTGTGCTTCTCCAGCGCCTTGATCTTTTCAAAAAATGAGGTCAAGGCCTGCGGATCGTAACCCGCCTTGTACAAGTACTCTACGCCCAGAAAATCCGCCTCCGACTCGAAGCTTCGCGTGAACCTAAGAAAACCCATAGGTATCGCGAATCCAGCCAGGCTCTGGGCGGCGTAGCCAATTCCGCCGCCTACAAAGATCAGCGGAATGGAAGCCAGTTGCATCAGTTGCCCACGCGTGTTTTCGCGAGCCAGATGACAGGCCGCGACGTGCGCAATTTCATGGGACATCACACCCGCCAATTCGGCTTCGTTGTCCGCCGCCAGGATCAGCCCGGAGTCGACATAGAAAAAACCTCCGGGCAGGGCAAAAGCATTAATGTCGTCGGTATCGATTACCTTGATCGTGAAAGGCACCTGGGCGTCGGAGTTCCTCACCAGGTTTTGGCCAATGCGATTGACATATTCCGCGATGACAGGGTCGCTAATCATCTTGGTGGTCGACTCGACCTGCCGGGCATAACTCTGGCCCATTTCGATCTGCTTTTCCAGGCTATACCAGTTGCCTATACTGCGCTCACAACCTACCTTGCGGTTGCCGATCGCATCGATATCGCGAAGGCTCCCATCGTGATAAGTCTTTGCCGCTTTAGAAAGAGGTACGACACCTGGAGCGGGGTTTGCCGGCGAAGGAGCGGAGTCCGGAGAAGCTTGCTCCTGCGCAACCGCCAAAGCCCCGAGCAGAGCCAGAAGACACACAACCATCGGGATAGTTGGACGACGCATAACCCCACCACCCAGCGGAATTGTTGCATATTTAGAGGCGAAAAAGTAGTCCAAAGTTTGCCGCTCGCGTCCCTTTTTTCTGCAGCGCTCTTCCCCAAAACTCGGCCCAGGCTTCGGCCGCCACCCTCGGAAGGAACTTGCCATCAACTGTGGATCTGTGGGCTAACTAACCTGCAGCTTTGAAATATGGAGAATCTCCGCGCAGGTTATGAATCCAGCACGAGCATACAGGCGCTCTTCAGCCGGATGGGCAGCCATTAAGAAGGGTACCAGGACGCCTGACTCAAATGCCGCCCGCGTGAGGTGTGCCGTGAGCGCAGCAGCGATTCCCCGCCGCCGAAAACCAGGGCGCACGCCGATTGCCGCGATTTCGACCACTCCTCCTATAGGCGCTGAATACAATCCAGCGCCCGCAGGCTCGCCCGTATGCAGATCGCGAGCCAACAGGACCATACCGCCAGATTGAATAATTCGCCTCAGGCGAGCGACATCAGCCTCAGTCGTGTTCGCCTCTCCATACGCCTCGTTTTGAGCATACGCTGCCGCCTTCAATGTCACCTCGTCCTGAGCATTCAGAATTTCAATCGCGTCCGGGCACCGGAACTGCTGTATGTCCTCCGCTTTGCAGATCATGACAGGCAGGCGAGCTTCAACCGAAAAACCTGACACGACCAAGGCCCCCTCGACTCTTGGAGCGGCGCTGGGCAAATACTCAAGCCGTGGAACCCGCGACCGTTGTGCGTACCAATCAACCAGCCCAGCGATCTCACTCGGCGCTGGGTTGGCTCCGTCGTCAGGTAAGGCATAGTTGCGATAAACGTTGGCGCTGGTCGGGTCTAACGATGCGAGGAAACACCCAATTCGCGCTGTCTCTCGTCCTGCGCTCAGACTGGCGCGCAAATAGGTATGAATGCATTGGTCGATCGATAGGGGCAAAGAATGCGCTGAATCCATTGCGATATTCCTCACTAGGCGGCGTACAGGCCGCTGGCATTTGAGCCTAGAATGAGGCTCCGGGTCAGGCAGAGGCGGCTTTCGCAGTCTCCAGAACGCGTAAGGAAGCGTGGCAGATAGCGCGCAATCATTGCGATCGGCGCGGATATGACTTGTGAGCTACGCCATCACGCGAAAGCGATGAACGAGTCAGCAAGGGTTGTCAGAGGCATCTCCCGTGAAAGCACAAATCTATCGGAGTCTTCAGTACTCGTCAACTGGGACGCCGTCGCACCAAACATAAAGCTGTGACCGAGCTTACGCGCTTGCTGGATCACTGCCCACCTCTCAAAGTCCAGAACCACGCGATGCTAAGCACGGTCATAATCACGGTTGTCGCCCATGCGGTCACGTTGTAAGCCCGTGAGTTCACATACTCGCCCATCAACTCTTTCTTGTTTACCAGCAACAACATGAAAATAAGCACAGGAGGCACAGCCACACCGTTCACCACCTGGGAGAGAATTGAAATTTTCACCAGCGGCAAGTTGGGCACGAGGATGACCCCGGCGCCCGCTATGATCAGGATGGTATAAAGCCAGTAAAAAACCGGCGCTTCCCCAAATTTCTTCCCTACGCCAGATTCGAATCCCAGGCCCTCACAAACCGTGTAGGCAGTCGAGAGCGGCAGAATGGAGGCTGCGAACAGCGACGCATTGAACAGACCCATGGCAAAAAGAATATAAGCGTAATCTCCCGCCAGCGGACGCAGGGCTTGGGCAGCGTCCTTGGCGTCCGAAATGTTGTGATAGCCGTGCACGTAGAGAGTCGCCGCGCACGCCACGATGATGAACCATGCCACGATGTCAGTAAAAATGCAGCCGGAAATGACGTCGATCTGCGACGCCCGGTATTGCCGCTTGGTCACGCCCTTCTCCACGATCGACGACTGCAGGTAGAACTGCATCCAGGGAGCAATCGTCGTTCCCACCACCCCAATCGTCATGTACAAGTATCCGGGCAGCATGAATGCGGCTTTCGGCGGAGGCTTTACCGTAGCCACCAAAGCGTCGATCCACGCCGGCTTCGCGAAAAAACCCGCCAGGATGTAAGTAACGTAAAAAAAAGACGCGACCAGAAAAATCTTTTCTACACTCTTGTACTGGCCCTTGACCACAATCAGCCAGACAATCACGGCACAGACTGGAACGGTGATGTATTTAGAGAGTCCGAAAAGTTCAAGGCTGCCCGCAATCCCGGCAAACTCACCGACCACGTTGCCGAAGTTGATGATCAGAATTCCGAGCATCATAAAAAATGTTATGCGAAAGCCGAACTCCTCCCGGATCAGATCGCTGAGCCCTTTGCCAGTAACCGCGCCCATGCGCGCCGAGATTTCCTGAACTACGATCAGAGCCAACGTAATCGGAATTAGCGTCCACAGCAGCAGATGCCCAAACTGCGCTCCCGCCGCCGAGTACGTGTAGATGCCGTTGGCATCGTTGTCCACATTCGCGGTAATAAAACCCGGCCCCACCACAGCGAAAAACAGCAGGATCCGGGTCTTCGAGCGTTTCAGGAATCTCATGAGCGCAATTCGCCAACATAAAACGAGTGGATAGTGAAACGATCAAACAGAATAAATGGGGACGAGAGATCTGAACAGGCGAAAAGTGCGAAACTGACGCAGTTGAGTAAAAACCCCTACAGCTTCCCCCGCAGCAGGCTAATCACATCGTCGGAGGTGATCACTCCGGTCAACTTGTTGTGCTTATCGATCACCGGCAAAGTGAGCAGGTTGTACTTGTCGAACCGCTCCGCAAACTCCATCTCGCTCGCATCCTCGCGGCATGAGATCAACGGCTCCTGCGTGAGCGAGAGCAAGGGCGTTTCGGGCGAGGCCAGCACCAGCTTCGCCAATGGCACGGCTCCAGCCAGGGTGCCATGGGAATCGACCAGGTAAATCGTACTTAGTGTTTCGACCCCGCCTTCAAATTTCCGCAAAGCCTCAATCGCATCGTGGGCGGTAGCGTTGACCGGCAACGCCATGTACTCGGTGTTCATTCGGCCGGCCGCGGTGTTCTCCCGGAACTCGAGGAGTTCGACCATCTCCTCGCGCTCCTTCGGAGCCATTTCCTGCAGGATTTCCGAGGTGTGGTCCTCAGTCAGGTCGGCCAGCAGGTCGGCGGCTGCGTCCGGATCCATCTCCTCTACAATGTCCGCCGCTCGCTCAGAATCGAGCGACTCCACAATCGCCTTCTGCACCTTGGGGTCAACCTCTTCCAGAGCCTCCGCCGCAACATCCTCATCCAATGTTTCGAACACAGCTTCCCGTTCATCGGGAGCAAGATCTTCCACGATGTCGGCAATGTCGGCAGGATGCAGTCGTGCCAGCCGCTCGTGGGAAATTTTGAGCTTCACCCGGCGCGCGGGATCCGTCTCGATCAAATCGACAAAGTCCCATGGAATCGGCCGCTCGGGAATCTGCCGCAGCAGCGCCCGTAACGCAGCCACCGGGACCACCCCCTTGAGCAGCCGGCGAACCGCCCCCCGAGCCCCCACATCCACCGAACCTACCCGCAGCGAAGGATGCCGGGTACCCGCGTCCTGGTGCAATTCCACGTCATTGACGCGAACCACCTTGCGTCCGTGGACATCGATGATCTGCTGATCCAGCAGATCGCGCGCCAGCAGAAATAGCCCTTCTGACCCGTCCGCTACCGGCCAGGTCGAAGCCGCGCTGTCAATGCGCAAGCCGCCGTTGATCGAGTTCACCGCGCTGAATGGCAGCACCCGGTCGCCCGCCTTGGTGCGCACGATTAACACCGCGATCCGCGCCCGATCCTCCTGCGGCGCAACTGCCAGCTCGCGCACACGCCCGCATTGGCCTCCACCGGGGTCAAATACAGGCCGGCCCAGCAATTCCGTAAGCGCCAGAGTGGACATCGCTCTGAGAGAATACCCAACTGCGGGACAGGAAGCCACAACGGTTTTAATTGTTTTATCTATCGAGGCCACGCAATGGCCAAGTAGACCCGCACGCCTCGTCCGGGCCATCGAGCAAGCTCCGCACAAATCGAGCGGGAGGGCACGGCTCACCCGTGCCGATCAAGCCGCAAAAATCCGGGCTTCAGCCCCCTGAGTTCCCGAGTGGAAATACATTCGCGATCTCGCTCCAGGAGCCCCGCAGCACAACATCCTTGGCGACAAGGCTGGCAGCAAATGAAAACCCCAGCTTTTTCCGGGGCATGGTGAAATCCAAACCAGGGGACATTTCTATTGTGCACAAACCGGGGACACTTCTATTGTGGTACAAGAACGCTTAAGCCCCGCGTTGACTTTTCCACAGCAGCAGGGCAAACTACCCAATCCCCTGATCGGGAGCTTTTGGCGTGCGCCAACCAAGCGCTACCAACCCGGGTCGGCGGATGTTTCAGCTTTGCGGGCTGGTTCACAAACACTTGCCATGACCGAATTGCGGGTCTCCTATACGCTCGATTCGACGCTGGAGACCGTCGACAACGCCGAGCAAACAGCCAGCCGAATCGCGATGGAAACCGGATTCGACGAAGACGAGGTCATGCAGATTTCCATGGCCGTGCGCGAGGCCGCAGTAAACGCCGTGCTTCACGGCAATGCCTACGATCCAGACAAGAAAGTCAAACTCGATTTCGAACGCACCACCCACGACCTGGTGATCACCATTCGCGATCAGGGAAAAGGCTTGGACCTGGATAAAATACCCGACCCCCTGGCCCCGGAGAATCTTTTGAAAACTTCGGGACGCGGCATTTTTCTCATCCGCTCGTTCATGGACGAGGTGCAAATTTATCCCTCCATGACCGGCACCGAAATTAAACTCGTAAAGCACGTCCACGGAACATCCGAGGACGTTAAGGAGGCTTCTCAGTGACCATGAAGACCAGTACTCGTCAGGTCGATGGCGTCGCCATCGTGGATTGTAGTGGTCGTATCACTCTTGGTGAAGGCAGCGTGATCCTGCGCGACTCGGTGCGCGAACTGCTCTCCAAGGGCCAGAAAAAGATTCTGCTCAACCTCGGCGAAGTCACCTACATCGACAGCTCCGGCATTGGTGAGTTGGTCAGCGCCTTTACCACCGTGCGCAACCAGGGCGGCGAACTCAAACTGCTGAACCTGACCAAGAAAGTTCACGACCTGTTGCAGATCACCAAGCTCTACACCGTCTTCAACGTCCGCGATGACGAGGCCGGCGCGGTCAAGGCGTTCAGCTGAGACCAGAAGTAGCTCATGTAAGCGCGGGCGTTCACGCCACTGTAGGCGCGGGCGTCCACGCCCGTGCGGCCCTTCAACTTAATCGGAGTTTCCGCGAATGCGCTGCTCCGACCGAGACCAGCCCTGCCTCCGTCTTTATTCTGTTTCGGGAAAACTCGCCCTTTTATTCCAGCCTACGCACTCCTCGGTCGCACTGGCACCATACAATCGTCTAGAAGACGCTTTCGCCCACTTAGGTTTCTGTGCACATCTTTCCAACCCAACTTCGCATTCTATTCCGCGCCGTGTCCCTCGCCGGTCTGCTGACAATCCCGTTCCCTGCCCTTTCGTCCGCGGACTGCATTCCCATCACTGAGGCTCGCCAGCACATAGGCGAAGACCAATGCGTCACCGGCAAGGTAATTCGCGTAAAACACGCCGGCCGAGGCGTCACCCTCTTCGATTTCTGTCAGGATTCCATGGTCTGCCCGTTCACCGTCGTGGTTTTCCCTCACGACCTGAAGCGCATCGGAAACGTCAGCCAGTTGCAGAATCAAGTGATCGAGGTCCACGGCCCGGTCAAAGAGTACGACGGGCGCGCCGAGATTGTTCTCCAGCAACTGCGGCAACTCGGCGGACACGGCCTGCGCATTTCCCCCCTACCCAAAAATTACGACGTAGAAAATAAGGGCCACTACAGCGCGGGCTTTTTCAGCCTGCCCAAACCCGCGTACAAAACCTCTCCCAAGAAACAACCGGCAAAGATTCCCCTGGACGTCCCGCCCGACCCCGATTCAGTGGAGAGTCCCGGCCCCCCGCAATAATCCGGTTAGCAGATTTCCCCCGCGCGATCTCTGCGATTAAGCAACCCTTCAGGAACGCTATAGCGCTTTCAGGCATAGCGTAGACCAAAGCACACTTGTCATCCCGTTTATAACAACGACGGCGGTGTCAAGTAAGAAAAAGACGACAGTTCCACCCTGTGATTCTCCTCACAAGGCTGTGTGACCACAGTCGTGGCGAGTCAACTTCCTTGCGCGTAAGCTTACCCTGACATAGTGTAGCCAACAGTCAATGACGAATCGTTCCTTTTGGGACCCGATTCGCGAACCAGGAGTTGATCATGGATACCTTCGGTTACGGCAGATGCTGTCAATGCGACGAAGATAACTTTCTCCAGGATGGCTCAAAGTGTGCCCGCTGTCTCGGCGTGGGTTACGCGCCGATCGATGACAGCGACACCAAGGAAGAGTCATCGAACATTTCCCTGGATCTTCCAGCAGCCGCGTAGCTCGCACGCCTTCCAGGGATTGGCAGAAAATCCTCTAGGGGCTGCGCTTTGGGAAAGGCACGGTTTCACAGGTTGCGGAAAAACTCCGCTTCGAGCCGGTTTTGGGAGGGGCCCGACTTCAGTCGGGCCGCCAACGCGTTGAAAATGTGTCCGCGCTTTAGCGCCTGAGGTATGCTTTTTGCGCCTGAGGCTATTTTTTCCGCAACCTGTTCACCCGTGCCGTAAACCTTTAGAAGTAATGACTGCGCGGCTGGAAGACCCTTTCAAACCCTAAACGCCGATTCACCATTTTCTGCAGCCTACTCAGGCACCGGCCTGCCCCTTAAACCATTCCTCTCCTCAACTCTTCCAACGAATAAAACGTGCCTCGCCACACCACTCCGCCTCGCGCCAGAGTCAACACCATCGAACGCAGCATGATGTACACGAACAAGGCCGTCCCCATAGGATGCAAAACGAAATAATATGCCGGAATGTCGGACTCCCACGACATTCCCACGTAAATGGCAAATATAGACGCGAGCGCCACTGCATAAGGCAGCCGTTCCCAACCGCGCGCAAGCCAGATTCCAAGAAACGGCATCAGGTTCAGGAACGCCAGCGCAAACGCCGAAAGCAGCGCCCGCCACCACTCGAAAGACATGATGGCAAAGAAATTCTTGGTGAGATTGTTGACCATACCCATCGCACCCGTCACCCACCGCAAAGAAATCAGGTCGGCCCCGTAAACGTTGCGCTGTCGGTACCCCGCATTCTTCACGATCTTCCCCAGCTTCATGTCATCCAGCACTTCGAAGCGCAGTGCCTGATAGCCGCCGACAGCGTCGTACACCCGCCGCCGGATCAGGTTGAACGCACCCACTCCCATATGGTCTTTGCTCTTCGGATCGGCCACCTTCCACGGCCGATGCCCAAACACAAAAAGCGTCTGGAAAAAAGCGATCGTCATCCTTTCGCCCGGACTCCTCATAATCATCCGAGGAAACAAAACTAGATGGTCTGCCCCCTCAGCCTGCGCGTAGGCCAAGGCTCGGCTCAACACGTCCGGCCGGAAAAGCACATCGGCATCGGTAAACAACAGCCAATCGCCATTAGCCTGATTGGCCGCACTCCACATCGCATGCACCTTCCCCAACCAGCCGGGAGGCAATTCAGTAACATGAATAACTTTCAGGCGACCGCTGCCATCCGGAGTGCAGGCGATTCGATCCATGACTTCGCCCGTGCGATCCGTAGATCGGTCGTCCACCGCAATCACTTCGTAATTGTCGTAATCGAGGTTCAGCAGGGTAGTGAGAGCAGCTCCAATGTGTTCTTCTTCATTACGAGCCGGAACAATAATGCTGACCCGCGGATTTCCGCCGGGAGTAGCCGCTCTCCGATTCCATTCCGGCCGCGAGATGTCAGCCACCTTAGGCATGCCCAAAGCCGCATCCAGCAGGCGTGAAAACCAAACCAGGGCTAGGATGCTGCCCAGTATCCAATGGACAACGCCCCAATTGATAACGCCCCAATGAAAAATGGCCCAATGAGAATAAGTCATCCGACGACAGATCCGGGCTCGTTGTCGACACGCACTGCAGGAGCGAATCGCATACCGTAAAACAGTACGGCAGAAGATACCGCCATCGCAACGATCGGCAAAATGAAAGCCGCCTGCAGCGACCGCCGGTCAGCCACGTACCCCATCAGCGTCGGCGAAGGAACATCGCCCAAAAGATGAAAGATAAAAATATTCACCGCGATCGCGGTAGCGCGGATGTGCGCGCCGACCGAGTTCACCAGTGCCGTGTTAAGAGGCGAGGTGTTGAACAACAGAAGAAATGCCGCCACCGCGATGGCCGGCACCATCAATTGTCCCTTACTGAACAAGGCAACGATCATCACTGGCACGCCCAGCCCCATGCTGATCGCCGACACAAAATAATACGAACTCTTCATTCGCGGCAGCAGGCGGTCCCCCAGCCAGCCTCCAGCCAACGACGCCAGAATCCCGTCGACCACCACAATCTTTCCAAACATCAAATTCGCCGACTCCAAACTGTACCCGCGCACCCGCGACAGAAATGTCGGCATCCACACCTGCACTCCTCCCAGTGAAAACGTCGACGCAGCCATTCCCAGCGTGACCATCCAGAACGCAGGATTGCGCGCCAAACCTCGAATCGTCCCGCGATCCGGAGTCTCTTTCAACGAGTCGAACTGCCCACGCGGTGGTTCCGGGATAAACAACAGCAATATCGCCAGCAGGAATCCGGGAAATGCCGCAATATAAAACGGAAACCGCCATCCGAAATGAGGACCAAGCTTGCCCCCCAGCAGATAACCCGCCGCCGTGCCCACCGGAATCGCCAGGTAAAATACCCCGAAGATGCGGCCACGTTCCTTCTCGGGAAAAAGATCGGCTACGAAGGTCGGCGCAATGGTAACGAACGTCGCTTCCCCCACCCCAACCAGCGTGTGCCGAACCAGCAACTCCCAATAAGTGTGCGTCACCGCGGTGAGCAGGGTAAGCCCACTCCAGAAAACAGCTCCCAGCACGATGATCATTTTGCGCGAATATCGGTCCGCAAGCGGCCCGGTAAACGGCGCCGCAACCATGTAAAAGCCAAGAAAAGCGCTGGTAAGATATCCCACCTGCGTATTGCTGAGATGGAATTCGCTCTGCACCAGCGGCTGCACCGCAAACAAAACCGACCGGTCAATGTAGTTGAGCAGGTTCAGCGCCGTAAGCAAACCAAGCGCAGTCCAGGGATAGAGTTTCGTCGGGGTCACTTGGCGAAGGAATATAACACGCCCGCGTCAATGGCGCTGTTGATCTTCTCCTGAACTTCCTGCATGATAATAACGCTTGACGTTATTAACGACATCCGTTATTATTACGATCGTGATCCGCAGCTTCGCGAACCGGTCAACAGCGGAGATCTGGCGAACCGGCAAGACCCGAGGCTCTCCTCCGGCGGATGTGACCAGACGAAAACTCGCAATGCTAGATGTGGCAGTAGAGCTGCACGATTTGAAGTGTCCACCCGGGAACCAGCTCGAGAAATTACGCGGCGACCGCCGCGGACAATACAGCATCCGCATCAACGATCAATACCGGATTTGTTTCGTTTGGCGCGATCATGACGCCTACGATGTAGAAGTGACGGACTATCGCTGACCAGGAAGTATAGGGAAGATTGAAGCAGGGAGAAAACGATGAGTATTGCAAGAAAAGGTACGCCAAATTGGAGAATTCATCCCGGCGAGATCTTGCGGGAGGAGTTCCTGAAGCCCATGGCAATGTCTGCATACGCCCTGGCAAAGCGCCTTCGAGTCCCGCCACCCCGCATCAATGACATTGTTCTGGAACGCCGCGGCATCACAGCGGATACCGCGCTTCGCCTATCCCGCTTCTTCGGAACCACCGCACAGTTTTGGCTAAACCTGCAGGATGCCTATGACATTGGCGGGGTGAAGCCCCAACTCGCGCACGAACTAGAACAGATCGAACCGCTCAAAGCCACCGGAGCCATCCCTTAGCTCACAACGACCTTTTTCTCAGCGACCTCTGCGGCCGTTCTCAGCGATCTCCGCGATAATCTTTTGACTTCCCAGCCATCCCCTTAGGCCGAGGCCACCGAGCCACAATCACAGTAGAAATCCCACCCCGCGGACGAAAATCCCCTTTAACCTCCGCCCACACCGGACGCGCCCACCGCACCACATCATCCAAAACCCGGTTCACAATGTTCTCCTGAAAGATCCCCAGATTCCGGTAAGCCTGCAAATACTCCTTCAACGATTTCAATTCCAGGCAGTGTTTGTCCGGCATATAGCGAATCGTCAGCACGCCAAAATCGGGCAATCCAGTTTTCGGGCAAACCGAAGTAAACTCCGGGTCATCCACCACGATCTCGTACCCCGCAAACTGATTCGGCCAAGTTTCAATCTCTGGAAACTTCGCATCCAGTCCGGCCTGGGCATGTTCCGGCGTGTAGCGAGGCAGTTTAGGCATGCCACATTGTAACCAGCAACCGCACCGAACCACCAAATTTCCCAAGGATTTGCGGGTCAATTCGCCTATCCCGCGCATCTAATTGCCTAGGTTCCATCTAAAGATTCCACGGGCAGCAGGTGATACCATTTAAGGTGTTCACCCCTTTTGCACGCCTGTGACAACGCAGCTTGTGACAACGCAGCTTGTGATAACGCAAAATGACGAGCAATAACGCGAGCTTTATAACCCGGCACCGCTGGATCACGGCGATCATCGCGATCGCTGCTGCCGTCGTGTTGTTCGCCTCCCTGTCTCGCGACCCCGCCGTCCCAGTGCGGGCTGTGACCGCGCAGCGCGGCACCATTCGCAGCGTCGTCTCCACCAACGGCAAAGTCGAGCCCCTGCAAAACTTCGAGGCCCACGCCCCCATCGCCACTACGGTAAAAAAGCTGCTCGTACGCGAGGGTGACCACGTCAAAAAAGATCAACTCCTGGTGCAATTGGATGACGCCAAGGCCCGCAGCCAGGCCGCCCAGGCCAAGGCTCAAGTGCTCTCCGCGGATGCCGATTTCAGCGGTATACAAAGCGGTGGAAATCGCGAGGAAGTCCTGACCCTCGAATCGCAGATCGTAAAAGCGCGCACCGCCTCCGACACTGCGCAGCGCAATCTCGACGCGTTACGGCGGCTCCAGCAACAAAATGCCGCCTCTCCGGGCGAAGTAACCAACGCCGAGGACCAACTCAAACGTGCCACGGCAGATCTCAATCTCCTGCTCCAGAAGCAAAAAAATCGCTACTCCCAGCCCGAAATTACCCGCGTAGACGCCCAGAAATCGGAGGCCCAAGCCGCCTACGCCGCCGCCGAAGACGTCCTCAATCAGCTAAACATCCGCGCTCCCTTCGACGGCATCGTCTATTCCCTGCCCGTCCTGCAGGGCGCGTACCTAAGTCCCGGCGACTTAGTGCTGCAGGAGGCAGACCTCAGCAAAGTCCGCGTCCGCGCCTTCGTCGACGAGCCCGACGTCGGACGCCTCGCGCCCGGAGACAAAATCGACGTCACTTGGGACGCCATGCCCGACAGAACCTGGCAAGGCTCCGTCAGCATGATCCCAGCCGTCATAAAACTGCATGGCACTCGCAACGTCGGAGAGACCAGCTGCATCGTCGATAATCGCGATTTCAAGCTTCTCCCTAACGTCAATGTCGGAGTCACAATTATTACCGCCGAGCATCGCAACGTCCTCACCGTGCCCCGCGAGGCTGTTCGTGAGGAGGGCAGCAAGGCGTACGTTTACGAAATCGTCAACAACGAATTGCAACGCCGCCACGTACAAACTTCTATCTCGAATCTAACTCAGGTGGAAGTTACTGCGGGGCTGCCCGAAAACGCTTTAGTCGCGCTTGGCCCCACCAATTCCAAGCCGTTGCACAACGGCTTATCCGTAAAGGTGGTTCATTAAAAGATGTTTTCAATGAAGAAACTTTCGATCATTTTTATACTCGCGCTTCTCCCTTCTTTGTCTGTCGCCGACTCTGCCGACAGCCAACTGCTTGCCCAAGGCCGCGTGGACGATGCCATCGCCTCGCTGCAGCATAGAATCAACCACGCCCCTGACGCCGAATCCTACAATCTGCTCTGTCGCGCCTACTTCACGCTCAGCGATTGGGACCATGGCATTTCTGCCTGCGAGAAAGCTGTGTCGTTAGATCCGGCAAACTCTCAATACCACCTTTGGCTGGGACGGCTCTACGGGGAAAAAGCGGATCACTCCCGCTTCTTGACGGCAGCGGCCCTGGCCAAGAAAGTTCGTGGTGAATTTGAAACCGCAGTACGTCTCAATCCAAACAGTGCGGACGCGCGCACCGATCTGGCCGAGTTCTATATGGAAGCTCCCGGCATCATGGGCGGCGGACGCGACAAAGCCCAAGCTCAGGCCCAGGAACTCGCCAGCATGGATCCCGTTAAAGCCGGCTGGGTGAAGGGCCGCCTCGCCGAAAAAAATAAAGACCTGGTCTCCGCCGAGAACGAATATCGCGCCGCCATTAAAGCCAGCCACGGCGCCGCCCGCGCGTGGCTCAATCTCGCTTCCTTCTACCGGCAGACCGGACGCCTGGACCAGATGGAAGATGCTATCCGGCACGTCAGTTCAGCCCCCATGAACCAACCCGAGGTGCTCATGGAGTGCGCCTCGATGCTGCTTCGTTCCCACCGCGATCTTCCGCAAGCCACCCAATTGCTCCGCCGCTATCTGTCGTCCACTCCCACCGTGGAAGCCGCGCCCGCATTCAAAGCGCATTACCTGCTAGGCACTGCGCTCGAGCAGCAGGGTGACAAACCAGCCGCTGCCCAGGAATACCGCGCATCGCTTTACCTCGCCAAGAACTTCGCCCTGGCCCAGACCGCCTTGGACCGTCTGAACGGCGAGCTAGCCGAAATTGCAACCCCAAACTAGCTCGTGTGGCGCGGAGACTCCTGCCGGCGGCCTTGGCTCCGGAACGACACTGGGGTTAAGGAGCACAAAACCCTCGGGATTCACACCTTTGTGTAACTTTGTGTCCTTTGTGGTTAGTGAATTTAGCACGCTACCCGAATCGCATTGAGATTGCAGATAAACTGGAATTGTGCAGCAAAGTCTAAGCGAACTCCGCCCATGCCCAAGAATTGGAAGACCAAGCTGATTCACTCCGACGCCCACGCCCCCGAGGGCTTCCATTCCCTTTCCACGCCTGTATACCGAGGCTCAACGGTCGTCTTCCCCAAGGCCGCCGCCGTCCAGGATACATGGGACCAGTACGAAGTCGGCTACACCTACGGCCTTTACGGCACGCCCACGACCCTGGAACTGGCAGCACGCATTTGCGAGCTCGAAAAAGGCTTTCGCACTTTCATCACACCCGGCGGACAAGGCGCCATCGCGCTGATCAACTTTGCCTTCCTCAAAACAGGCGACCACATTCTCGTCCCGGAAAGCATCTACACCCCCAATCGCAAGTTCGCCGTGGAAGTTCTCCGCCGTTTCGGCGTCGAGGTCAGCTTCTACCCGCCAACCATCGGAGGAGAAATTGCGTCGCTCTTCCGCCACAATACGCGCTTAGTCTGGTGCGAGAGCCCAGGTTCCATCACTATGGAGGTGCAGGACGTCCCCGCCATTGTCGACGCCGCCCATCGCATCGGAGCCATGGTCGTGCTCGACAACACCTGGTCCGCCGGCATTTATTTCGATGCCTTCGCTCACGGCGTCGACGTGACCATGCAAGCCCTCACAAAATATGTCGGCGGACACAGCGACCTCCTGCTCGGCTCCATCACGGTGCGCGACCAAGCCGCTTACAACCGTCTCGGCTCCACCCATCAACTGGTAGGCTGCGCCGCTTCGCCCGACGATTGCAGCCTCGCCCTGCGAGGCATGAAGACTCTAGCCGTCCGCCTGAAAGCCCTTGAGGAATCTGCCCTCGCGCTTGCTCGCTGGCTCACCCAGCGTCCAGAAATCGAACTGGTTCTTCACCCCGCACTTCCCTCCTGCCCCGGACACGAATTCTGGAAGCGCGACTTCACCGGCTCCGCCGGCCTCTTCTCCATCGTCTTCCAGCGGCACTTCACCAAGCCGCAGGTTCTGGCATTTGTGGATGCCTTGCAGTTGTTCGAAATCGGCTACAGTTGGGCAGGTGTGACCAGCCTGGCCGTCGCCTACGATTTCCACTCCACCCAGAATCGCCCAGACTACGGCCATCGCATCGTCCGCCTGAATATCGGTCTCGAAGACGTCGACGATCTCCGGGCAGATCTGGCCCAAGCCTTGGACTCGATGAAGTCAACAATGCCATGCTAACGGAATCATTTACGATGGAGGACGGGCGTCTCGCTCGTTCCGCCGGGCGGTGACGCCCGGCCTCCATAATGTTTCGCAAGCACAAACTTCTATCGAGGATCACTCCATGAAACCTACCCGCCTTGTTGCGATGTTCTCTCTCAGCGTATGGCTGATTTCCTTCTGCGCAAAAGCCCCAGCCGAGCAACTCCCCCTCAAGCGAGCCGTCGAACTCGCGCTATCCCACAGCACTACCATGCAGGCTTCCCGCATCGATGAGCAACGTCTCTTCGCCTCCTACCATGAAGCCCGTAATCAGTATTTGCCGCAATTAACTATCGGTTCAGGCCTCGGCAAGACCTACGGTTACCCGCTCAGCCTGGAAGGGTCGGCGCCTTCGATCGTCAATACCACGGCGCAATTCGCACTCATCAACCCCGCCTTGCGCGACTTCGTGCGCGCTGCCCAAACCGAATATCAAGCCAGCACCGTTCAGACAAAAGATCAGCGCAACCAGGTGATTCAAGACACCGTGTTGAGCTACGCCGAACTCAGTAAGTGGGAAGCCCTAATGTCCCACCTGAGTCATGATTACGAGGACGCGCTCAAGATGGAACAGGCCGTCAATGCGCGCATTTCCGAGGGCGTGGATAATCCCTTACTCCGCAATCAAGCCCGCCTCAGCGCGGCCCGCGTTTACCTCCACATCTCGCAGGCGCAGGGCGCAATCGATGTCCTGCGCAACCGCCTTTCGCAATTGACCGGCCTTCCCGCAACTGCGATCAAGACTGTGCCCGAGTCGATTCCCCCGTTACCCGAGGTTAAACAGGAAGACAATCTCGCTGCCAGGGCCGCCCAGGATAGTCCCTTGATTCAGATTGCCGATATCCACGCCAGCGCCCTTGCTTTCCGTGCCCGCGGAGAACATCGGGCAATGTGGCCCAGTGTCGATTTTGCCTCTCAGTATGCGCTGCTGGCCACCTTCAACAACTACCAGCAGTTCTTTCAGCCGCACAGCTTCCAGCCAAACAATGCCACGATCGGAGTCGAGATCCGATTTCCTTTCTTGAATCCTTCTCAGCATGCCCACGCGCAAGCCGCCGACGCCGCCGCACTGCATGCCAGAAAGGAGGCGGAGGCAACCCGGAACCAGGTGTCGGAACAAACCTTGAAATTGCAACGCTCGGTCGAGCAACTCGCCGCCGCCCAGCAAGTCGTCGACCTCGAATACCAGATCGCCAAATCGAATCTCGACGCCCTGCAGGTCCGCGTCGATGCCGGCAGCGCCACTCTGCATGATTTAGACGATGCCCGCAATCAAGCCAACGAGCAATACGACGCCCTGCAGGACACGAACTTCGAACTGCAACGGGCGCGCATCAGCCTGCTTCGCGCTACCGGCGAACTGGAGGCGTGGGTAGGAGTAGCCAAATAGGCCGCGACAACACGAAACTACAAAACTACAAAGGACACGAGGGTACACAGAGACTGCGCTGCACAGATCTCCCTTTGTGTAACTCTGTGTCCTTTGTGGTTAATGGTTTGTTTCGCAGCGGCGATGAGGGAGGATCTAGCCGAGCAGGACCATCCGGTTCGAGGCTCAGTTTCCCTGTTGGGCCCATCAAACCGCCCATTCGCCGTAAGCGCTTTGCGTAAACGTGATCAGGCTTCTAGACTTTCCATATACTTGTGGGGAATTGCGTTCGCTTGCCGGAGCCCGCTTGCTCCGACCGTCGCCCCAGGTGTTTGTAAGTGTACGTGGGACTCTAAGCTGATGTTGTAAATGTTAGAATTAAGTCACACCTATATGCCATTAAAAACTTTGTTTCTGAATCCCCCGTCGTTCGAAAATTTCGACGGCGGAGCCGGCTCCCGTTGGCCGGCCACCCGCGAAATTGAGTCGTACTGGTACCCCGTCTGGCTAGCCTATCCAGCTGGAATGCTGGAGGGATCCCGCCTCTTGGACGCTCCTTCCCATCATGTATCGGCGGAAGAGACCATCGACATCGCCCGCGATTACGAGTTCCTGGTGCTGTTCACCAGCACTCCAGGCTTCCCCGGCGATATTCGTCTGGTGAAAAAAGTCAAGGAGATCAATCCCAAGATTAAGATCGCCTTCGTGGGACCGCATGTCACCGTTTTGCCGGAAAGGTCGCTGAAGGATTCGCCCGAGATCGACTTCGTGGTGCGCAAGGAATTCGACTATGCGGTTTGCGAGTTCGCCAACGGCAAACCGCTGGAAGAAATTCTGGGCATTTCGTACCGCAAGAATGGATCCGTCGTGCATACCCAGGACCGTCCCGACGTTCAGGATCTCGATTCCCTGCCTCACGTCACCGAAATCTATCGTCGCGATTTAGACGTCACCCGGTACAACGTCCCATTCCTGCTTTATCCGTACGTTTCTCTCTACACCACTCGCGGCTGCCCTGCGCAGTGCACCTTCTGCTTGTGGCCGCAAACTTTGAGCGGACACCCCTGGCGCAAGCGCTCCACTGACGACGTCGCCCGCGAAATGGCCAAAGCAAAAGATTTCTGGCCTGACGTCAGGGAATTTTTCTTCGACGACGACACCTTCAACATCCAGAAGCCTCGCACTATCGAGCTTTGCGCCAAGCTCAAGCCCCTGAAGCTCACCTGGTCCTGCACTTCCCGGGTCACCACAGATTACGAAACGTTGAAGGCGATGAAAGATGCCGGATGCCGGCTCCTGATCGTGGGATACGAATCCGGCGACCCGCAAATTCTGAAGAACATCAAAAAGGGCGCGACCGTCGAGCGTGCAAAGCAATTCACCAAGGATTGTCACAAGCTCGGCCTGGTCATCCACGGCGACTTTATCCTCGGCCTGCCCGGAGA
Organism: uncultured Acidobacteriota bacterium; assembly: GCA_963696635.1. GTDB lineage: Bacteria > Acidobacteriota > Terriglobia > Terriglobales > Acidobacteriaceae > JABDBE01. The sequence goes on along the minus strand of CAVOKX010000006.1, from coordinate 872,054 downwards.
AACTCCCGACACCATTCGCAACACCATCGCCTTCGCCAAGGAGCTGGACGTAGAAACAATTCAAGTCTCCGTCGCCCACGCCTATCCCGGTACCGAGCTCTACGATTACGCGGTGAAGAACGGATTCATGGTGGGCGACAACAAAATGGTGGATGAGGGCGGCCATCAGCTTGCCCACATTCAATATCCCGGCCTGCCCGCGGAGGAAATTCTCGAGTCGGTCCACCGCTTTTACGACGAATATTATTTTCGGCCCAAGGCGGTGTTCCGTATCCTGCGAAAAGCCGCATTCAACAGCGTAGATCGCAAGCGCCTCTACAAAGAAGCCAAGACCTTCCTCAAAGTCCGCGCCATGCGCCACAAGTGGGTCAAGGACAAACGCGAAAAGGACGATTCCGCCGCCGCCGTCGCCCCGGCGAAAGCGTAGCGGGCGTCTCGGAAACTCGTTGATTAGGAATTCGTTGACAACAACAGACAGCTTTGAAAGGGCGCGGCTTCAGCCGCGCCGAAGATCCACGCTGTCATCCTGAGCAAAGCGAAGGATCTATGCATTCTCTTTTCAGCGCCAACCTCGACAGGTTGCTTAGAAAGATCCGCACCACCCTAGATCGCTTTTCCGCAATCTGTCAGGAACGGGTCGCGTGACCTTCCGCAAGTATCTGGTGCTCGCCGGTGTGACCCTTTGTGCCTCCATCGGCGATTCACTGCTCTCCCGCGGCATGAAGCAGGTAGGCAGCATCTCCCTCAATCACCTGTCTCACGTGATCCTCGCCGTGCTGAATCCCTCGGTCGCTTTGGGAATTCTGCTCTTGCTCGGATTCTTCGCTTCCTACATGACCGCCCTGTCCTGGGCCGACCTGACCTACGTTCTTCCCGCTACCTCGCTCGGCTATGTCCTGCTCACCCTGATTGCAAAGTTCTACCTGCACGAGGCCGTAACCACCTCGCGCTGGATCGGAGTCCTTCTAATCTCCGCGGGCGTGGGGTTCGTAACTCAGGGCCCGGCGCTCACGCACCACCCAGCAAAAGCCCAGCCTCACGAAACAGAATACGAACCGGCCTCAGCGAGGCCTGAGCCAATGAGGAAAGCGCGATGAAGCAAGCCTATGCGTGGAGCGCAATTGCCGCCATCGTGTTGGCTTCGACCACCGGCGACGTTCTGCTCTCCCGCGCCATGAAGCAGGTAGGAGACGTGGGCGCGCTCTGGCGGCGAAGCGGCCCGTGGACGGTGCTGAGCCGAGTGCTACGCAATCCAAACTTCCTGCTCGGCGTTCTCGCCATGACCACCGCCTTCTACAGCCTGCTGTTCGGACTCTCCTGGGGCGACGTCAGCCTCATCGCCCCCGCTTCAGCCTCCCTGACGTTCGTAACCAACGCGATTGCCGCCAAGCTCTTTCTTCACGAACGCGTAGACCACCGCCGCTGGCTGGCCGCCGTGCTGGTCGCGGGCGGCGTCGTGCTGCTGGCAGCGTAGTCAGGAAGCCTGGCCACAACACCGCTTTGAGAGGGCACGGCTTCAGCCCCGCAAATTCGCAGATTCGATCCAGGCCGGTGACCCATTCGAGCCGTTAACGCCATCTACGAGACGAGCATGTTCCGTTTTACTTACCCACGCGTGCGGCCAGGAGCGGATGGCGAGAACCCTGTGACCGATCGCGGAACCTGATGCTAAGAAGGCTTTTCTTCCACGGGCTTTGCCTCCTCATCCAGGGGCAGACGAACATAGAATGTGGTTCCCTTACCGACCTCGCTCACGAACGTGAGCGTCCCCCCATGCCTGTCGACCACAACCGAGCGCGCGATGGCTAACCCCTGCCCTGTCCCTCGCCCGGTCTCTTTGGTGGTGAAGAAAGGATCAAATATTTTGTCACGAATATCTTCGGGAATGCCGGATCCGGTGTCGCTAATGGCGATTGAGACCTCGCCTTCTTCGAGCGAACGTCCGGACGCGGATGAGACCCTTCTCGCCGTTCTCCTTCTTCGCGTCGCCAATCGCATGGGCGGCGTTCACCAGCAGGTTGAGAAAAACCTGGTTGAGTTCGCCGATGTTGCAAACCACCAGAGGCAGCTCGCCTAGCTCGGTCTCTATATCAGCCACGTACTTCAGTTCATTGCGCGCGACCGTCAGAGTGCTGTTTAGAGCTTCGTTGATATCGGCGGCGGCTTTTTCTTTTCGGTCCGGGTGGGCGAACGCCTTCATGGCCCGCACCAAAGTGGCGACCCGGGTCACGCCATCCAAGGACTGCACGATCGCCTTGGGAATTTCCGCCATCAGATAGTTAATGTCCACCGCCATTTCGGCTTCGGCGACTTCATCCGCTAACAGCGGGGTAGCCACGCTGTTGGCGGCTGCGTCGCTGACGTGTTTATACTTCTCCATCACCTTGCTGAGGTCCTCAAAGGCGGTATGCAGGAATCGAATGTTATCCCCAACGAACTGGATGGGGGTATTGATCTCGTGCGCGATACCCGCGGCCAAGCTGCCCACGGCCTCAAGCTTCTGGGCGTGGCGGAGTTCAATCTCAAACCGGTTGCGCTCGGTCACGTCCTGGGCGATCGAAAGAAAGGCCTTGTGACCGTCGTAGTCAAGACTGTGGAAGTGAATCTCCACCTCCATGATGCGCCCCGCCTTGCTGCGATGTTTCCACCGTCCCGCAGTGCCGCCTTTGACCGACCGGGCTTTTTCCAGGGATTTGTTCAACCGTTCCACTTCTTCGGCGGGCCGAATATCGGTCACCTTCATGCCCAAGAACTCGTGCCGACAATACCCGTATTGCTCCACGGCAGCGTCGTTGACCTCGAGAAACTCCAAGCTCGCGATATCGAACACAAAGGCCGCATGGGGGATGGTGGCGAATAGCAAGCGGGCGCGCTCCTCGCTTTGCTGCAGGGCCTCTTCCGCGCGTTGGCGCTCGGCAAGGTGAGCCGTCAGTAGGAAGGTCAGCAGCATACCGACCAGGAGCGCTGCCCAACTGCTCCAGCGCGCCGGCTTGAAGGTGTTGGAGTAAGGGTAGGCGGCGAGCTCCCACGTGCGCCCTGCGACTGCGATTGTTCGCGTCGCCCTAAACCCCCGGGGAAGGTCCCCGACGCCGTCAAGATGAGCGCCCTTCGGATAGAGCAGTCTTTCCCCTGGGTTGGCGTCGCAGTCGAAGATGGCCAAGTGGAGACGCGATGCGGAACTGGGGGCGGCTCCAGCCTTCTCCACGATATCCGCTATCCGAAAGACCGCCAGCGCGAACCCGGTCAACGCCTCACGCCTCCCCTCGATGCTGGGCGGCTCGATACCTCCCCGGTAAACCGGACGAAAGACAAGGAAGCCGTATTGGTCCGATGTCTCCTGCACCAGCTTGACCCGGTTGGTTGCCACCAACCGCCCGGAATCTGCCGAACTCTGAAGCGCTACCCGACGCACCGGGTCGGATGCAAGATCGAAGCCCAGCGCTTTTTCGTTGCCTTTGAAGGGAGCAACGAAAAAAACCGGGAAGTATTCTTCGCGCTCACTCGCTGCCGCCATCTGTCCCGAGGAAAGCCTCTCTTTAAACTGGAACGACGGGAAGCCGTTGTGCCGGGCATCCTCCTCGCATTTGTGCCGCGATCGTTTCGCTACCCTCGGTATCCATTCCAACGCCTGGATCGCGGGATTCCGAGCCAGCAGGGGTGCGGTAAACCGATCGAACCCCGCCCGTCCGATATCGGGTGAAGCATCATAAAGCGCCCCGACAGAGACCAGATTATTGACGGTCAGAATGACGTTGGTCTCCAAGGCATCGAGACGCTCCCGGGCAACGCCCATGAAAGAAACCTCGGCGTTCTTGTCTTCCAGGCCTCCGATCACCGCAAAGACAACAACACTCAGCAGAATACCAACTGCGACGATTCCCATTGAGGATAAAGTGCGGGGCACAAATCTTGGGATTTGTCGCATGATCTGTCATCGGCGGAAGAGACGCTGAACGTAAGTTATCCAAGGCGGAAGAAGCACAGTCCGCGAGATCAACGACTTCTTCCGAGATGAGTTCCTACTTGCCCGGTGCCCCAGGTTCGCGTCCGTTCTTCCGTTCCTCGGACGTTAACCTGGGTTTCGCCTGTACTCCGAGGCGTCGCATTCCTCGTTTCCCAATTTGGGAACAAGCCTCGCAGCGCGTCCCTTTTTTGTTGACCCTATCTTCTCAATTACGATAATATAGCCATGCAAAGGTTGTCTATAAGATAATCTAGGTTCTTTGACAATCTGACACGGACGCATCTCCTGGCGACGCCAACTGCTGAGTCCGACCAATCATGGACGAGGCGAAACTTTTGTCCGTGCTCTGCCTGTTGTTCCAAAGCGGAACCGCAGGCCATCGGCGCAACACTTTAACTCCAATGTTTTGAATATTTTGCCTCTAACTACCTTAAGAACCATAGATCTAGAAGGCAAGAAAAACTCCGGCCCTTTGTTTTCTAGATTTTGCGCTGAAATGAGAGTTTTTTTGAGGGAAATGATGCACCAAAATGTGTGCAATGCGAACCAAGATTTTTGTGGTTAATGCGCTTCGCTTCGGGGATGGAGCATGGATGCCAAAATCGAAACCAGCAGCACCCCGGCAACCACTCCCAGGGCAACGCCCGTCGGAATTTGATAGTAATGGGAGATCAACATCTTTGCCCCGATGAAAATCAAAACCACGGAAAGCCCGTAGTGCAGGTAGTGGAACAGTGCCATCATGCCCGCCAGCACGAAGTACATTGAGCGCAATCCCAAAACTGCAAACACATTGGAGGTGTAGACAATGAAAGGTTTCAGCGTGATCGCCAGGACCGCGGGAATCGAATCCGTGGCCAGTAGCAGATCGGTGGTTTCGATCACGACCAGCACTGCCAGCAGCGGCGTTGCGTACAGGCGCGTGCGCCGCACCATAAACTTGTCTCCCTCATAGTCCTCGGTAAGCGGTACCCAGCGGCGAAACCAGTGCAGCACAGGATTTTTTCCCGGCTCGATGCCGGCGGCGTCCTGGCGAAACAGCCTGATTCCGCTGTACACCAGAAACGCCCCGAAAATGTAAGTTATCCAATGAAACCTTTGAATCAGGCCGATGCCCACCGCAATAAAGATGCCGCGCATTACCAGGGCGCCCAGTATTCCCCAGAACAGCACTTTGTGTTGCTGCTGCAAAGAAATGCGGAAGTACTGGAAAATCAGAAGGAAGACAAAGAGATTGTCGACGCTAAGCGAAAGTTCGATCACGTAACCGGTGACAAACTCCACTCCGGTCGCATGCCCATAGCGAAAATAAACCAGCCCTGCAAATGCACAGGCCAGACCAACCCAGACAGCGCTCCAGGCCAGCGCCTCGCGAAACTTGACCTCATGGCCCGGCCGCTGCAACCACCCCAGGTCGAGGGCCAGCATGCCCAGCACGAAAAGATTGAAGAGAATCCAGAACAGTAGCTGGCTCAAAATCGTTCCAACGTTAAATTTTCACTTGCCGCCAATTGACAATCGACAACCAGAAATCAGCTTTAGTCCGCCCTTCCCCATTTGCCCTCTTGCCACGGCTGCCACATGCCGAACGTCTTCATCAGTTCATCGAGGTGGGTCTCAATCATGGTCTGCTCGATTTGCGCATGATGGAGCCGCGGACCAAGCCGTTCCTGAGCATAGGCGATGCCGAATGTAAGCGCGGCCGCCTCTGCCACGTGTTTCTTCAGTTGCGCCAAATCGACCTTGTCGAAGGTATCGGACATGGCGTGATAGTTGATCAGGTAATTCGCTTCCTCTTGTTCCGCCACGAACGTGGGCACACCTTCCAGCATGAAATCAAAATGGTCGGTGCCCCATTCGGCGGTGGTCTTGAGCGTGGCCGCATCGAACTGCTTAAGCGGAGCCACTACAGCATTGGCGGCATCGACTACGTCCTTGCGCCCGCCGAGGGAAAAACCCGTAACCCGGCCGGTGCCAGAATCGAAGATCACCACACCCGCCGCCTTGTCCAGTTCCTTGCGATGCGCAATCGCGTAGGCGTGGGATCCCACCAACCCCTCTTCTTCGCCCGAAAAAAGAATAAATCGAATGCTGCGCCGCGGGCGCAGGCCCGCAGTTTTAATCGCGCGCAACGCATCGATCACCAAAGCCGCATTGCATCCATTGTCGAGAGCGCCCGTGCCCAATTCCCACGAATCCAGATGCGCCCCCAGAATCACGAACTCGTTCGGCTTCTCGCTGCCGCGTATCTCGGCGACCACGTTCGCCGCCGTGATCGGCCCGCCCACGCGATTGGGAATTGCCAGGTCGGCGCGAAGCTTCTGCCCCGCAGCCAGCAGACGAGCCATGCGAGCCGCATCCTCGCGCGCCACCAGCACCATGGGAATGCCAACAATTTCACCTTGCTGAGAGTCAGTATGGCGATAAAGCAAGTCATGCGGACGCGTGGATTGGACAGCTATGGCCAAAGCCTTAGCCTGCAAGGCGCGAAGAATAATCCCCGGGGCCCTTAGATACTCAGCAAACAGGTCATCCCACGTGGCCATTTCCTGGGAGTGCACGAGCAGCAGGGCGCCGGACACGTTGCCGGCTTTATTAAAATCTTCAACCTTGCCATCGCCCACATCGATGACCGGCACGTCTTGACGAGCGGCCATAGCTGGAGCCCACGCCATGGAAACCACCCGCACATCGAACTGTTCCGGCGCGGAGATACTCATTCTGGTGAAGCCCTCCGCCCAGGAAGCCTGAATAGTGAAGTCTTCCGTGTGCACGCTGTCCGCGCCCGCGGCTTTGAAAGCCGCGACGCCCCAATCGACAGCTTTTCGCATGGCCAGGGTCCCCGGCACCCGGCCTCCGATTTCATCGGTAAGCCGCTGCAGGTTGGTTTCGAGAGGCGAAGGTTTCAAAGCTTCCGCGATCACCTGGTCCACAGGATTTTGCGCGGAAGCTATAGCAACAAGAAGCACCGGCAAGAAGAGACACAGTTTTACGATTCGCATAAGCATGGAATTAGAAATCAAATTGCGAAAAAGCGAAAGCGGCGCTGACTCCCATTTTGGAACGGGGTTTACCATTTAGTACTGGCCCCCCTCCCCCCCTCATCGTGTGCAAAATCCATAAAACAAACGAGTTGTTTTACGACTATGTGCTAGATCTTTGAGTTTAAAGGAGTTACAGGCAAAATGTAGAGAACATGGGAGTTACGAGCTCGCCCGCCCCGCGACTACGGTCCCGTTTTGGGACTGGACATTGGGCCGGTCACCAGCAATCGCCTGAGAGCTTTTCCACTTTATGGAGGCTGGGCGTCCTCGCCCGGCTGGACCCTTCGACTCCGCTCAAGGGCAGGCTCGCAAGACGCCCGTCCTCCATCAAGGGCCCGTGAGATTGTCAAGGATCAATTAGCGTATAGATAATATATCCGGTACCATATTATCTAACTTGAGGCATCCGGTCAACGATAAAGCGCGTTGCGGAACTGAGGGGTCGTGCCTGTTTCTTCCGACCTCCCTGAGAAATCAAATCGGAGAGAAGCGAAAGCGCAAAAGAACCCTGCGATTGCGACCTGCTAACATGGGCACGCGGTCGGAAAGGAGCAACAATTGCGCTGGTACCACTATGTGGCGTACTTCTTCGGGGGCGCATTCCTCGCCAATTGCCTGCCGCATCTCGGCAACGGAATTTCGGGACATGCCTTCCAGAGCCCCTTCGCATCACCACCCGGGGAGGGCTTATCTTCTTCAACTGTCAATGTGGTATGGGGCCTGTTCAACCTTGCCATCGGCTATCTGCTGGTTTGTCGCGTCGGCAGCTTCAGTCTGCGCAAGACCCAGCACGTACTCGTGCTCGGGGCGGGCATCCTGATCATGTCGCTAATGCTTGCGCACGCCTTCGGACGGTTCCACGGAGGGATGTGAGCCTAGATGCTCAAAGGCAGCTCCTACTGCTTGACCAAACAATCCCGTTGCCCAGGCCAGGTTGGGACAAGAAAAGACGTTGCCGCTAAGCACTGGTGAAGGCCCTGCGCTCGAGCTTCCATCCACTCTTCGCTCAGCAGTTCCCCGCTGTGCCCGACGACATGCAAATTCCCTGGATGATTTGTTCTCCGAGATTCAACAACGGAGTGTCTTCGTTTACCGCCCCGTTGGTCAGCAGCGCTACAGAAAAACCATCGTCCAGAAACATGCCATTGAATGCCGTATAGGCATAGGTCTCGCCGTTGTGCCAAACAAAAGGGTGGCCCACCTCTGTCCCGCGCACCCAACCCATCGCGTAATCGGACGGTCCGCCTTGCGGATAGTTGGGTACAGAAGCTGGCGTCACCATAGCCGTGAACACTGCTGCAGGGATTACCGTTCCGTTCAGGAGAGCCGCATCCCAAGTCACGAGATCTCCTACATTCGACCAAAGCGCCCCAGCCGAAAAGAACAGCGAGGGATCAGGAATCAACCCTGGGCCTTGCGCCGCGGTGTAAGGAAGCGCAAAAGCAGCCGGTTGCAGGAAGAAGGTATTGTGCAGCGCCGCTGGCGGAAAAATGTTAGCCGCTAAGAAATCTGAATAGGTGGTCGAACTGACTTTCTCGATGACCGATCCCAAGACAAAGTAGTTGCTGTTGCTGTAGGCGTATGCAGTCCCAGGCGTGAACAGCAGCGGAGCCGGCGCGATCTGGCTGAGAACGGTTTGCTCCGATACGCCATTGATCCACGAGTTGGCTGCCGGGAATCCGAGATAATCTTGCAGGCCGGAGGTCTGGTTGAGCAACATGCGCAGCGTGATTCGCGTGTCGAATCCGTAGCTCCCCAGGTAGGCCACCACCGGGGCATCGATGTTGAGGGCGCCCGCATTCCACAACCACAACAGCGCCGCTGCGGTGAACTGCTTGGTTACCGATCCAATCTGAAATTCGGAGGCTGGCTGCACCGGTTGGCAAGTGCTTAGATCTGCGTAACCGTACCCTTGGGTGTAAAGAATTCTTCCTTTCTTGGCGATGGCTACGGACATGCCTACCAGTCCCTGTGCCTTCATTTCGTTTGTCACCAAGCCATCGACAATCGACCCCAGGCCCGACGACGCCGGACCCGGAAGCGGCGGGCACCCCTGGGCCGTGGGTTTGCTGCCTCCGCTGCAAGCCAGCAGACCCAGCGCCAACGGGAGAGTTGTAGCCGCCAGACTTTTCAGGCAAAAACGCGTTGAACCGAATAGCATTTTCACGGCTTAGCCTATCGAGATAAGGCTGCCGGAGGCAATTCTACTTCTTATCCAGCATGCGCACCGTTTCAAGGGTTACCGTTCCCACGATTTCCAAACTCTTGGGGCTGAGTTTATCAACCGTGTCTTGGGTGGTATGCCAGAAAACATTGTTATATCCGTAGTTGAAATCGATGAGGTCGGCGCTGGGAACGCCGCGCTCCACAAAGGGCATGTGGTCGTCGTCCATGGGGATGGCTCGCGCAAAAAAATGAGATTGATAACCCAGGCGCGTGGCCGCCTGATAGATCAGATCCTCCAGCCAAGGCGTAGAGTTCTGCTCATGCTCAATATTGAGGTCCGCGTCACCAATCATGTCTTCCAGAATAAAGGCTTTGATTTTCTTGATGGTCCCATCATCCTGCCATTTCTGCGCAAGGTGGCGCACCCCGTAAAGCGCCTCGGGATCAAACCAGGGCAGCCGCATGGACTCTTCCGCATCGTCCCACAGCAGCCATACGCTATATCCATCGAGTTTCTTCCCACGTAACTGGTTCGCAATTTCCAGCAGCAGCGCACTCGAAGACGCGCCGTCGTTCGCGCCGACATAAGCCGTGTCTTTCAGCGGATAATTGGTGTCGTAATGACTGGCGATCACGATGATGCCGTCGCGCGTCCCCGGATACTTCGCCAGAATGTTGTGCACGGGGAGCTTCCCTTCCGTCGGGTTCACCGTGAAAACGTCGTCTTCAACCACGTCGCCTTTCAAGTGGGAGTGGATGTAGTCCTCAACCTTCCTGTGATTCGCGCTCCCGATGGGACGAGGTCCGAAGGCCACGATTTCTTTTGCGTATCGCATTGCCCGAATCTCATTGAAGGACACCCCACCGTCTGAATTATCTGCAACCCTGATTTCAATGTGACCACCCGAACCGGCGACTGGCTCCGCCGTGGCGGCCGCGGCGGCCGCCCCTTTCTGCTGAGAGCAAGCAAGCAAGGCCACACAACACATCAGTCCGATAATGTTGAAGACCTTCATCGCGCCTTCCGTTCGGCTCTCGCCTTGCGCTGCTTTGGATGCACTAGGTAAGCGATTCCGATGCTCAACAAATAAAGCGCAACCATGGGCGCGGCAAAGATGCACATATTCAGAATGTCGCTAGTCGGCGTAATGATAGCCGCGATGATGAAGATCACGAGAATTGAATACCGTATGTTGTGCCACATCCAGCCCGCGCTGACCACTCCCATCAGCGCCAGAAAGAAGATCAGAATCGGCAATTCAAAGACCACGCCCAACCCCAGAATCACGGTCAGAAACAGATCCGTGTATTCGTGGATGGTGATCATGGGCTGAAACTGCTTGCCATAGCCGATCAGAAACTCCAGCGCCGCGGGATAAACTATCTTGTAACCAAACGCCCCGCCCGCCAGAAACAGTCCGACCGTCGAAAACATGAAGGGGGTGACGTAGCGCTTTTCGTGCCGGTAGAGCCCCGGGGAAATGAACATCCACACTTGATAAAGCACCACCGGACAGGCCACGAATAGGCCCGCCAGCATGGCAATCTTCAAGTAAAGGTTGAAGGGATCGGTGGGGTTCAGATAAACCAGCGTCTGCGGCATCCCATTGCGCTGCAGCGCTTCCATGATCGGCTTCTGCATCCAGCCGACAATCTTTTCGGCAAATCCCCAACAGGCGAAAAAACCGACCGCAACGGCAATAATTGAGTAGACAATCCGCCGCCGCAGTTCCTCGAGGTGATCGAGGAAACTCATCGCAGGCATGGCTTCCGGAGCCGGCTTGGCTGGGGATGATGCAGCAACCAGTTCAGGCATCGGGAGCCTTCATCACAGCCTGCTGCTCAGACGCAGGTTGCTGAGGACCAGGGTCAAACCCCGGCTCTAGAGCCGGATTCGGGGTGACCGTGGGTTCGAGCGTCACCGGCGACGTGGCCACTGCACCCTTCGGCGGCTGGGCGGGGGGCAGAATTTGCTGGTGATTCTCCACTTCCAACTGCGATATCTCCGATTCAATCTGGGCTTTGAATTCGTTCGAGGCGCGGCGGAACTCGTTCAGCGCCTTTCCCACCTGGCGCGCGATCTCCGGCAACTTCTTGGGCCCAAAAATGACCAAAGCCAACAAAAAGAGGAAGATCGTCTCCGAAAAGCCCATGCAAATCATCATACTGCCCCGGCGTCATGGCGGCAACGCGTACCCACGATTTGACAACCAATTGACATTTCGCGGATCGACCCCGTGAAATAGCAATAAAGTTCCGAACCCCGAGGCTTCGAACCGCATCTTAAAAGGAGAGCGAGCGCGTAAAGCTTCCCTTACCCCGCTGGTTACTTAAGGTCAATTCAAATCTGGCTTCTACGATTTGGGGACGTGCTATACTTCGCTCAGATGCGGTGGCCGGGCCTTGTCTACGCCCGAACCGAAGGAAACTAAAGCATGGCCCGTAGTTCTCGTCGCACACTCTTCCTTGTAGTCTTCGTTCTCGTTACCTGCGGATTCCTCGGCATGGTTTATGGCCAGAAGCTCAACCCGGCGGCAGCCCCGGGTGGCGACGCCGACGTGCGCGACAGCCTGCGCCAGTTCACCGACGTTTATAGCTTAGTCGAGCAGAATTACGCCGAACCGGTGAATGCCGATAAAGCCATCTACAACGGCGCCATTCCCGGCATGCTGCACGTGCTCGACCCGCACTCGAACTTCTTTGATCCGAAATCCTACGCCCTGCTCCGCGAGGATCAACGCGGCAAGTACTACGGCGTCGGCATGACCGTCGGCCCGCGCAATAACAAGGTTATCGTCATTGCCCCGTTTGCGGGCACACCCGCCTATCGTGCTGGAATTCGCCCCGGAGACATCATCGTCGCAGTCGACGGTAAGCCCACCGACAACATGAGCACCAGCGACGTTGCCGATCTGCTCAAGGGTCCCAAGGGAACCACCGTCCATATCACCATCGTGCGCGAGGGCACGGACAAGCCCATCGAGTTTGCCGTGGTTCGCGACGAAATCCCGCGCTACAGCGTCGATCTGCATTTCCTGGTCAGACCCGGAATCGGCTATCTGCACATCACCGGCTTTAATGAAACGACGGAAAAAGAAGTCTCCGACGCGCTCGACCAGATGGGTGACCTGAAAGGCCTGATTCTCGACCTGCGGCAGAATCCCGGAGGCCTGCTCAGCGAAGGCGTCGGCGTAGCCGACAAGTTCCTGCGCAAAGGCCAGCTGATCGTTTCACATCACGGCCGCAATTCGCCCGAGAAGCGCTACACCGCCAGTCACGGCGACGGCGGCAAAGAATATCCTTTGGTCGTTCTCGTCAACCGGGGCACGGCTTCCGCGGCTGAAATCGTGGCGGGCGCCATCCAGGATCACGATCGCGGCTTGATCGTCGGCGAAACCACCTTCGGCAAGGGTCTGGTGCAGACCGTGTACCCGCTCTCCGAAAATACCGGGCTCGCGCTTACCACCGCTCACTACTACACCCCCAGCGGACGCTTGATTCAGCGCGACTATTCCAACGTCTCGCTCTACGACTATTATTTCGATCGCCCTGACGATGACAGCAAAAACACTGCCGCGAACCGCGAGGTCAAACTCACCGACAGCGGCCGCACCGTCTACGGCGGCGGCGGCATCAGCCCTGATGTCAAGATCGATCCCGTGAAGAGCACGCCGTTCCAGGATTCGCTCCTGCAGCACTACGCGTTCTTCAATTACGCCAAGCACTACATGGTGAATCACCATCCGACCAAGAGTTTCGAGGTCGATGATGCCGTCCTGCAGGACTTCCGCAAGTTCCTCGACACGGAGAAGATTCCCTTCACCGAAGCCGAACTGCTACAGAACAACGATTGGGTGCGCTCCAACATCAAGAGCGAAATCTTCGTTAACGCCTTCGGCCAGGAAGAAGGATTAAAAGTCAAAGCGGAAGCTGATCCCGAGGTCCTCAAAGCCCTCGACCTGCTCCCGCAAGCCAAACAATTAGCCGAGAAGGCCAGGCAGGTAGTAGCTCAGCGCACCGGGGGCCCGCTAAGCCGCTAACCGATTCACGATAGATAAGGCCCGAACCCTCGGGCCTTTTTCTTTTCCAGTAATCAAAGCCGTCATCCCGAAGCCCCGCGCTTTCACCAGCGGGGCGAGGGATCTCGCGCGGGTTGCCCAAACCCTATCCGTTCGCGCCCTAGCTCCGGTAACATTGACTTGCCCCCATCCCTGTGTGACAATCCGCCCATAATCGGTTGTTCTGGCTGCTTGGGTTCGAGGGCCGCCAATCCGGACTTTTAATGCCTACTCCAGCGTTGCCAATCGTGGCCATAACCGTATGGCCATAGCCAAAGAAGGAGCACTGATTTTGCCCACGCTGCTCGCCATCACCGCCGGATGGACCGACTGGCGCTCCCGCCGGATTCCCAACTGGCTGACCATCCCCGGCCTGGTGCTCGGAATCGCGGCAAATTCGTACTTGCGAGGCTGGCCGGGCGCCAAGGATTCCCTGCTCGGAGCCGGCTTAGGCCTGGCCTTGCTTCTACCGTTCGTCCTAATCCGCAGCCTGGGCGCAGGCGACTGGAAATTCGTCGGCGCCCTGGGAGCGTTTCTCGGCCCGCAAAATCTGCTGACCGTGCTGCTGCTGGGAATCCTGGTGAACGGTCTGATGGCTGTGATCATGATCATCCAGAAAAAGCGCGTCCGCGAAACCGCCCGCAATCTGGGACGCATGCTGGCCGCGCTCCTGACCATCCACTTGCCCGGACCAGACCTGACTCTGGATAATCCAGATTTAGTGAAAGTACCCTTTGGCGTAGCCGTCGCCATAGCAGTTATTCTGTATACCAGTCGCCAAGCCTGGGGAGGCGCGTAAAGTGTGTGTGTGGCGCGCCCTCGCGCGTGCACGAGCGAATCAGAAGTAAGTTAGATGAAAATGGGTCGCCTGAAAAAAATCGTAACCGCAACCACCGGATCAGAGATCGCCGAAGCCGCCCTGGTCATCCCCATTTTCTTCATGATAATGCTGGGCATCTACTGGTTCGGTCGAGCCTTCAATACTTATGCGACCATCAATCACGCCGCGCGCGAGGGAGCGCTCCTCGCAACCAAGTCTAGCTGTGGGAGCTGCGGGAATTCGCCGACAGCGCCAGGCACGGTCGCCACCGCGGTGACTGCAGCAATGCAAGCTGCGGGGCTCGACCCCAATCAGATCCAGACCTACCCCCCTCCATCGGCCGTGTCTTGCGGAGGGGGGACGCTCAGCTGCAATACGGCCAGCAACAACAACAACATAACCATCTGCTCAAACGTGCAACTTACATCGTCGGCGAGTCCGGGTTTGCCAGCTTGCGGAGTGACGGTTAGCTTTCAGTATCCCTATAATTTCTCGCTCCCGTTTCCCGTTCTCCCGTACGGCTCAAATCCCTTCAACCTCGTATTGAAGGCTGACGTGCAGATGAAAGGAGAGTACTGACGCGAGTGGCAGGTCAGAACGAACTCGGCCCAGCCCTACGGTCGCATCTCTCTCGACTCCAAGGCGTCGATGCGGCTGCACTCATCGAATTCGCCGTTGCTCTCCCACTGCTCGTGGTTTTAGTCATAGGAATTTTCGACTTTGGTGGAGCGTTCAATTTAAAGCAGGAGCTGAACAACGCGGTGCGCGAAGGCGCGCGCTTCGGAGCTAGCCAACCGACGAATGACATCTTGAACAGCGGCACGCCGCCGACCGTGGACGCGGTGCGCTACCTGGTCGCTTCCTATCTCCAGGGGATGAGAGTTAACGACTGCGGTCTGTCCACCATGTCCGCTCCGGGCAGCCAAAGTGCGCCAATGACTTGGACCTATTCCACTACTGGAACCTGCTCAAGCACGCTAGTGCTGACCATTACGCGTCCCTGTATGTCGCCCAGCTGTCCGGCAATAACCGGGGGCACGAACGTGTACATGCCCGACACCTATGTCCAGATCAGATATCCATACCAATGGCACTTCAATAATGTGGTTCAGTTGCTGGTTCCCGGCGCACACTACACGCTTTCAAACATCACCACCGACGCCACTGCAGCGAACATGGACTAGAACAGAAAATGAAGCAGAAGACAGTTTCGCGCCGAAATAAGGGAGAGCGGGGCCAGACCATCGTCCTGGTCGCGGTCTCGTTGATAAGCTTACTGGCCATCGCGGCACTGGCGATCAACGTCGTTACCCTTTACACAGCTCGCAGCGAGATCCAGCGCGCCGCCGATGCTGCCGCCCTCGCGGGCGCCAAAGCGGTTGCGGATTCTGGCGTCACCACGCTTCCTCCCGGCGACCCCAACCTGCTAAACGCTACCGGACTGTCTCGGGCCATGGCCGCATCCGCAATTAACGCAATGATGACCGCCAACCCTGCGATCAATCAAGTGGCCGGCCAGCCGATTACTTGGTCGCAGACTGTCACCTTCCCCGCCACGGCTAACCCAGCCAACAGCAACCCTTACGTCACGGTCACATTGCAGGTCACCACGCTTCCCACGTTCTTCGCTCGAATCTGGGGAAATCGCACCGCCACCGTCAAAGCCTCCGCCACTGCCGAGGCCTACAATCCGGCGAACGTCCAGAGTTTCACGCCAATCGCGCCCAAGGGTGTGAAGCCCTGGCTAATCGCCAACTCCGATCCCAACAACTCGGGCGCTCCGTTCGTTGATACTGCGACCGGGGTCATTGAAACTAATGCAGGTGCCAATGTAATCGGCGAGCAATTAAATCTCACCGCTGACTGTCAATCGGGATTTCCTAATTGCAACCTGATCCTTCCAGGCCACAACCCTCCAACCTACTCCACGGTTCCTCGTCCTCAAGTCGATTATGTGCCCGCACTGATAACTGCCAATACCGGAGCTAACGTGTGCCCCTCAGTCTGCCTTGGAGCATCTTCCTATGAGCAGAGTATCGAGTGTGCCGACATGTCGACCTCCTATCAGGTCCTTTCCTGCGGAGGTGGTGCTAACACCATAACTTGGGATAACAGCGTCAATCCGAGCGGAGCGGGCGGCTTAACCGAGGCCGGAACTGAGTGTCTAATTCACGCGACTGGAACAGGAAACAATAAGGGTCAGGACACACTCGCTGACCTTGGACCGTGGCCCACTAGTCCAATGCAGATCACTGCGGGAGCGGGAAACCCTCCGCAGAACGGATATGTGGTCACTACCAGCAACTCCATCGTGACCATTCCCATCATCGACACCAACTTCTCCCCGGGAGGGTTCCCGCTGAGCGGCCAACCGCTTACCATCGTTGGCTTCCTGCAGGCGTTCATAGACGAGGTTCACGGTGGACCCGCGGGCCATCAGGGCGACGTCGCGATCACGGTGCTCAATATCGCCGGCTGCAGCGCCACACCCGCCGCCGCCACGCCCATCATCGGCGGCTCCGGCACTTCGCCCGTCCCCGTCCGCCTGATCACGCCCCCATAGCCATCCCGAAACAGAACCCCTCGCTCACCACCGATCCCCCGTTCTCTAGAGATTTTTCCCCACAATCCTGTACACTCAAATTCGAGCACGTACGAAACTTGTCTTGAAACTTCTCCGCCTCAACGCCATCTTCTTTTTGCTCTTGTCCGCAGCCGCATCGGCCCAAGGACCGGCCACGGCCGGTCAAACCGTGCTGGTCGTTCCGTTTGAAAATCAATCCAAAGCTCCGGGCATCAAGTGGATCAGCGACTCCTTTCCCGAGCTGCTGCAAGAGCGCCTGAATTCCGCCACGCTGTTTGTGCTGCCGCGCGCAGACCGCCTCCGCGCCTACGACCGCCTCGGCATCCCGGTCGAACTTCATCCCTCGCGCGCCACTCTGTACCGCATTGCCGAACAGTTAGACGTGGACTACGTGGTGCTCGGCCTGTACCGCTTCGATGGCCGCACCTTCACCACCACCGCGCAACTGCTGGACATGCGTCGCCCACACTTGCTCCCCGAAATAAACGAGTCCGGCCCACTGATCCAAGTGATCGATATTCAAACCGCATTAGCCTGGGACATCCTGCACGCCCTTCGCCCAGAGATTTCCGTCACTCGGCAGGAATACGTTGCCGCCGCGCCGCCCATCCGCTTGGACGCGTTCGAAAACTATATTCGCGGCGTCATCGCGCCCACCGCCGAGGAGCAGATTCAGCATTTTCGTGAAGCGGTTCGCCTGAATCCAACCTACCCCGAAGCGTTGTTGCAACTGGGCAAAGCCTACTACGGCGAACGCCAGTACGAGCAGGCGATCCCTGCGCTGGCGCGCGTCCCCGAAGACAATCCGCTCGCCCGCGAGGCAAACTTCTATCTTGGGCTCGCGGCTTACCACCAGGGAGATTATCAGCGAGCCGAGTCGGCATTCGGCTTTGTTGCCGCCCGGCTGCCTCTGGCCGAGGTCTACAACAATCTCGGCGTGGTCAGCTCTCGGGGCGACAGAAAAACTGCCGCCCAATATTTTCAGAAAGCCATCGACGCGGATCCAAACGAGCCTGATTATCACTTCAACCTGGCCATCGAACTTTACCGGACCGGTGACGCGGCAAGCGCCTCTCGCCAATTGCGCGAAACTTTATCGCTCAAGCCAAGCGATACCGCAGCCAAATCCCTGCTGGATACGATCAACCCTGACGCCCAGCGAGCGGTTGTGCCGGCAAATCAAAAAACGCCCCTCGAACGCATCCGCGCCAATTACGACGAAAGTTCCTTCCGCCAGCTTGCCCTGAAAATCGAGGCCGTCGCGGAACAACGTCTGGCCAAAACTGATGCCCGTACCCATGCCCAATTCCACACCGATCGTGGACATCAACTGCTAGCCCAGGGCTTCCTCTCCGAAGCCGAAGCCGAATTCCGCGAGGCGACTGCGCTCAACCCGTCAAATCCCGAGGCCCACGCCGGATTGGCGAGCGTGCTGGAATCCGAAAACAATCCGTCCGCGGCCCGATCCGAAGCCGAACAGGCATTGCACTTTCGCCAGTTTCCCGAACCGCTTTTAGTGTTAGCCAAGCTCGATTTGCGAGACAATAGAGCTGAGGCGGCCGCGGAGAATATCGACAAGGCCTTGCGTTTGGAGCCCTCCAATGCGGCCGCGCTGGCGCTCAAACGCGCCGTCGCAGCCAAGCTCGCGCAGGAAGCGCAGCCGCTGCCAAGTCGATGAAACTGATTTCCGTTTCACGCATTTGTTGCAGCGTCCTTGCTGGGTTGCTACTCCTCGTCCTCTGCTCTGCCTCTTCCGCCGAAGTGCTCAAGATCGTCGTCGACGACACCATCAATCCGGTCACCGATGAATACCTCGGCCGCGCCATCGCCGAGGCAGAACGCAATAAAGATCAGGCACTATTGATCGAGATCAGCACCCCCGGCGGCCTGCTCGATTCCACGCGCGACATCATCGAAAAAATCCTGGCCTCACCCGTACCCGTAATCATCTACGTCACGCCCAGCGGAAGCCGCGCCGCCTCCGCCGGATTCTTCATCCTGGAAAGTGCCGACGTCGCAGCCATGGCCCCCGGAACCAATACTGGCGCCGCTCATCCGGTTACTCTCGGCGGCGGCAAGATGGACGACACCATGAAGGAGAAAATTGAGAACGACTCGGCTGCCCTGATGCGGTCGGTCGTCTCCAAGCGCGGCCGCAATGTCGAAATCGCCGAAACCGCCGTGCGCCAATCAAAATCCTTCACCGACCAGGAAGCGCTTTCACAAAAATTGATCGACTACGTAGCCCCCAGCGAAGAAGACCTCTTCAAGCAATTGCAAGGCAAACAGGTCAAGCGATTCACCGGCCAGACCATCACTCTCAACTTGGTCGGCGAGACCATCCGTCCCTTCGGCATGACCCTGAAGCAGCGCATTCTCGCCTATCTGATGGATCCGAACGTAGCCTTCATCCTGCTAGCCGTAGGCGCACTCGCGCTCTACGCGGAGTTCAACCATCCCGGCGCAGTCGTCCCCGGAACCGTCGGCGTCGTCTTCATTTTGATTGCCATCTTCGCGCTGAACTTGCTGCCCACTCGCTTCGCCGCGGTGGTTTTGATTTTCGCGTCGTTCATTCTGTTCGCGCTGGAAGCCAAGTTCGCCGCTCACGGAGTCCTAGCTATCGGCGGAATCGTCACCCTCACGCTGGGCGGGCTGCTGCTGGTAGATGCGCCTATCCCCGAAATGCGAGTCCACCTGCTGACCGCTCTCGCCGTCAGCATTCCGCTGGGAATCATCACTGTCTTTTTAATGAGCATCGCCCTGAAAGCCAGAGCCAATAAGGTTGTAACCGGCGTCCAAGGCCTGATCGGAGAAATCGGCCTCGCTCAAAGTGCTCTATCACCGCAAGGAAAAGTTTTCGTCCACGGCGAACTCTGGGACGCCATCTCCTCAGCCAACCTCCCCGCCGGGCAACCGGTCGTAGTCCGCCAGGTAAAAGGCTTGCAACTATCAGTCGACCCAGCCTCGTCCGCCCAACAAACGCCAACGCAAGTGTGACACAAATGATGGAAGACGGGCGTCCTCGCCCGTCAGCGATGCACGCGTCCCGCGGTTATCCGCGTCCTTACTTTTCCTTTGTGGACCTTCGTGTCCTTTGTGGTTTACGCCTTTGGCTTCCCCTCGTCATGAATCAAAGCCCCCGCTGCACCTCACCAGACAACCCCGCGAGGTTTTGAAATCACAGCCCACCCAGCCCAATTGCGATACAATCCGCCTCAGGAACATTCCTGACAATCAGGCCCGGAGGTCGACATGGAGCTAGGCTTTGGTTTCACGACCATCGTAATCATCATCGTCGCTTTATATCTGTTAAGTTCAATCAAGATTCTGGCGGAATACGAACGCGGCGTTATCTTTCGTCTGGGACGTCTGCTTCCCCAAGCCAAGGGTCCAGGCCTGATATTCGTCTTCGCCCCGCTCGACCGCATGGTTCGCATCTCGCTGCGTCAGGAGGCCCTGGAAGTGCCCCCGCAGGACATCATCACCCGCGACAACGTCACCCTCAAGGTAAACGCCGTCATTTTCCTGCGCGTGATCGAGCCGCGCAAAGCCGTGGTGGAAGTTTCCAACTACGTCTACCAAACCTCGCAATTCGCGCAGACCACGCTGCGTTCTGTGCTCGGCGAACAGGAACTCGATGAACTGCTCGCCCACCGCGACAAAATTAACTTGCGGCTGCAAAGCATTCTCGATACCCACACCGCTCCCTGGGGAGTGAAAGTGGCCAACGTCGAAGTCAAGCAGGTGGACATGCCCGAGTCCATGCTGCGCGCCATGGCCAAGCAGGCCGAGGCCGAACGTGAAAAGCGTTCCAAGATCATCCACGCGGAAGGCGAATTTTCCGCTGCCCAGCGCCTCGTCGATGCCGCCCAACTGTTGTCCACCGAACCGGTGAGCATCCAATTGCGTTATCTGCAAACTTTGACCGAAATCGGCGTGGAGAAAAACACCACGGTAGTCTTCCCGGTTCCAGTAGACTTTTTTTCCGGCATGCAAAAGCTGTTAGCAAAACCCGACGGAGACGCTGCGCCCGCTCCTGCCAAGAGCTGAGCAACCTCCATCGGCAACCATGACGACGAGGTAAAACATGACAACCGCTACATCACAGGACACCGAAATCACCCTGGGCACCGGCAAGATGCTTGCCCTGTTTTTCGGACTGGTCGCACTCTGCGCCGTTTTTTTCGGCGTGGGCTTTTCGCTGGGAAGAAGTTCCGTCAGGATGACGTCTCCTGACCTGCCTGCCGCCACTCCCGCCACCAGCGCCAGCCTGCGGCCTTCCGCCGTCAAGACCGTCAGCACCACGGCGCCCGCCGACATGACGTTCTACAAAGCGGTTCAGAGCAAGGACGATAACCCCCAGCCGGTCCCCCCCGATGCCACGACTTCGACGCCCGACCCTGCGCCCGCTCCCATCCCGGCAGCCACTGATCCCGCCGCGCCCCCGTTGAACGCTTACTACGTACAGGTGGCCGCAGTCACCAAGTCCGAAGACGCCGAAGCCCTGGTCGATGCGCTCAAGAAAAAACAGTATCCCGCATTCTCCACCACTACGCCTTCCGACAAGCTCATCCATGTGCAGGTCGGGCCCTACGCCGACATTAAAGAAGCGGAAGCCATGCGCGCCCGCCTAGTCGGCGATGGCTACAACCCAATCTTGAAGAAGTAACGATTGCCTATTTCTAAATTGCCGATTTTGAATAAAGTCGAATTGGAGATTTGAAATCGGAAATCGCCATTCCCTGCTGAATCCAATATCTTCTCACCATGACTGATTCCGAACAAAACCTGAATCGCATTCTGCACGCCATCGCCGATCCCACTCGGCGCCGCATTCTACAAGCGCTCAAGGAGCGCGGTGCGTCCTCGATTGGCAAAGACGAGGGCCTATGCGCTTCGGATATTGAGCTGCGCGTCCACCTTTCCCAGCCTACGATCTCCCATCATATGTCCATCCTGAAGCAAGCGGGACTGGTCGAGGCCAAGAAACTCGGCCAGTGGATGTGGTACCGCCGCAACGAGACTGCGCTGCGCGAATTTGTCCACGAACTGCGCGAGCGCCTTTAGCAGCCACAACTCGCGTGGCGCGGGCGCCATGCCCGCGAGCAAGGCCGACTCGATCAAAACTGCTGTCCTGGAAAAGATCTCTGCTTCGGGATGCGACCTTAGTAGCAATTCTCAATGAGCGCTACGGCCTGTTCGCGACAGTTGATCTCGACAGTTGACTGAGCACGAGCGTTAAGGCGCTGAAATTTCATCGCGCGCAACAGGACACAGGCCTGAACGAAAACGATGAAGCTGAGCCCACCAGCGTAGGCTAGTGCTCGTGGGCCGCAGGTAATCGCCTTACTCGGCGGGCATCCAGGTCTTGTCGGGGTTGTATTCCGACATGGCCGCCGCCACCTTTGCCGTGTCCGGCCCAAGGTCCTTCTGAAACGCCCTGCCATCCTGATTGATGATGAAGGTCATCACACCGGAGGTGCGGTACACCGCGGGATAGGCAAGAAACGCGACGCCGCTGGTCAGAACCCCATTCACCCTGTAGTCGCGGGCGCCGCCCCTCGCGGCCGGTCCTTGGCGGGTAAGAAGGCGAAAGATGTAGCCATGGAACGGGGTCGGCTCACCCGCCTTCCGGGTATAGCCTTCATCCGACGCGCCTGCAAGCAGCGGCCCGACGGGACTGGCAGGCTCGTTGTCCGCGGTCTTCCAGTAGAGCCCGTCGTGCTTCCCTTCGGTGCTGAAGACCTTGCTGGCGTAGTGCTTCACCTTTTCGTCATCGTGCGTGGTGGAGGCATACTCCTTCTGGGCATCGATCAGCGTTTCCAGGACTTCGATGGCGCCGTTCTCGTTATTGCCGATGCGCCGGTAGAGGATCTCTTGGATTCCGCTCTGGGTGTCGAAGTACCATGACCCGCCCGTGTTCTTCACCAGCGAGATGGGCATAGGCCAGTTGTCGGCCCCGATATAAAGGGTGGCAGTCTGGTCCGGCTCGATGACGACGCGATGCATCTGCTCATAGTGAGAGGCGAACTTTGCAATCAGGTTCTTATCCGCCACGTCGTCGCCGGTGTGCAGGACCCTGTCCGCGTTCGAGCCGAAGATCGCCTTTAGGCTGCTGGTGTCATCGGACTTGGCCGCCTCGTAGAGGGCCAGCGCCGCGTCGCCGGGAGTGGAGAAAGTCTTCTCATTCGCCGCCTGCGCACGGGAACCGGAAGGATAAGCGAGACCGAGCAGGATCAAGACGGCCAGACACAGCACTACGGCGCCCAAGTGATCGGGCGATGGCCTTTCGTGAAGTTGCAACGTACGTTTCACTGAGTTCCTCCTGACTTTTCGGGTTGCGGATACACCCTGGGCCAGAACCTGAACTGCCGGATCGGTGACATCCGCCTGACCTCTCGCGGCCACCGCTGCTGTGTCCACCCGATCGCGACCGAGGTGCATCGAGCGGAGGGACTCACTAACCCTGGCTCCGCGTTAATTCTTTTTGGGACGGCCACCGCCACCACCGGCACGGCTGCCGCCGCCGCTTTTGGCGCCACCGCCGCGATTGCCGCCGCCTCCTCCTCCACCGCCACGGGCCTGGGCCGTGTTGCCGCCGCCGCGGTTGCCGCCGCCATTCACGCTCTGCTGGCCCCGGGCGCTGTCCTTGCGGGCGTTGCCGCCCTGCTGGTAATTGCCCACCGCGTTGTTACTGGCTCCACGGTTCGGCTGATTGCCGTAACCCCGCTGCTCCGTGCGCTGGTTGGCGGGACCCTGGTTCCGGTTGCCGACGCCTTGATTGCGGTCGCCGACTCCCTGGTTCCGGTTGCCGACGCCTTGATTGCGATCACCGACTCCCTGGTTCCGGTTGCCGACGCCTTGATTGCGATCACCGACGCCCTGGTTCCGATTGCCGACGCCTTGATTGCGATCGCCGACTCCCTGGTTCCGGTTGCCGACGCCTTGATTGCGATCGCCGACTCCCTGGTTCCGGTTGCCGACACCTTGATTGCGATCGCCGACTCCCTGGTTACGCCTCTGATCGAACTGCGGACTGTTGCCCCGGTTCAGGTCGTTGCGATTGACGTTATTCGCGTTGATATTGTCCCGATTGACGTTGTTCCGATTCACGTTGTTGTAATTGTTTCGATTGACGAACGTATTGGAGTTGGAGACGTAGACGTTGTTGTTGTAGTTCACGCTGGAGTTATTCCAGCCGGTGTTCCAGGAGTTATAGCCCCATCCGCAGCAATTGTTGTTGTTGTTGATTGCCGCGCCCACCAACATGCCAACACCGAAGGAGATTAGGCCGGTGGTCACCATGGCTTCAGTGGAGTAACCCGGCGGCGGCGGGACGGGGGCGCCGTAAACTGCGGTGGGATTGTAACTGGGCACATACACAACGTCTGGCTGTGCCGGCTGAATCACGATCGTCTGCGGCGGAGACTGCACGACCGTCACCTGCTGCTCCTCGCCTGAGGACGCCGCAACGGGCTCGGTTCCCGCAGGCTGATTCTCGACCTCAACGTTCTGCTGGGGGGTCGATTTCAGATTGCCGGCCTGGTAGGCCCTCTGGCGCATCACCTGCACGGCGTTCATCACGTTTTGGGGCGCGTTGAAATACGCATCGCCCAGGGACGAGGTCCACGAAAGGTTAGTGTCCATCTGCTGCAAAACGTCAGAGAACTGGGTGAGCCCTTTGACGCTGGCGTCCCACGGCTGCTGATCCACCGATTGCATCAGCTGCGGGCCCTTAAGCCCCCCGTTCTGCTGCATCCACTGCCAGGCCGCCGTGATTTGGTCTGGGTAAGTCGAACTCGCAAGCACTATGGCCACCAGGTTGTCCGGGAACAGGGCGATCGGAGCCACGAGCTGGTAGAGCTGCTCTGGAGTCGGCATGGCATAGGTGGTGGTGGGCGCCTGCTCCTGCTGCCCGGCCTGCGATTCCTTCTTTTTGCAGCCCTCGAGCCCCATTGAACTGACCACCAAAGCGACGGAAGTTACAACGGCAATGACTCGCTGGGAGTTAGGCATCGAAGTTCCCCCGAAACGGAACATACTCGCAATGGGAATCGCTTGAAACCTGTCAATATTGCTAGAAATGGTGTCCAATTTCTGACGCTTGCCGCCGATTGCGGACAGAGGGCTTCGGCGGACGTAGCGAAGCTACCATCGCCGGGCGCCGGGCTGTGACGGCATTGTTAGGGGTCATCGCCTCTTAGGGACTTAGCGACAAATCACCCACATGTCTTGGGTTCGTTGTAGGCCTGCTTGGCGCCGACTTGTCTCAGACCCTTGGCCGGGTGCCAAACCCGATCCCGAGTCGTGCACGACCACGCTGGGGCGGCTCACTCGCCAGTACACCTCTTCGGATCTTCTTTCAAGCGGAAACCCAACCGCGCTGTTGTTGTAACATCGCCTTAGCACAAGTTTGCGCTTTCCTTTCGTCTGTCTAGCGAACAAAAGGCGCAAAGTTGCGATAACGCCCGGTTAGCGTCAGTTGAGGATCGTAGCATTGACTCCTGACCCGAGGCGACGGATAATGATTCACCTTCGGAGGAGGATTTTACGATCTGCGCTCCCCGACCCAGCAAGGTACTTACACTTTCCGGTTCAGTCCACCGACAACTCAATATTTATGCGCACGCGGTTGGAGCAGCACTAATTGTTCTGCTCGCGGCAGCCTCGACACAACCCGCCCACGCCCAGACCTTCGTCACACTCTACACATTCAGGGGTACGGATGGAGCTAATCCCTATGGCGGCCTGGTCCGGGATTCAAAGGGCGATCTCTACGGCACCACCTACAGTGGCGGCGACCTTTCCTGCTTCACCCCATATGGGTGCGGAGTTGTGTTTAAGCTGCGTGGCCATAAGGAGACGGTACTATACAAATTCAGAGGCGGGCCGGGAGATGGCGCTCGTCCCGCTGCGGGATTGATGTTGGGTGAGGCTGGCAACCTGTATGGGACCACAGAGTTCGGTGGCTATCGCGGTTGTTTCGTCGACTGCGGTGCCGTGTTCAAGATCGATCGGGCGCGTAAGGAGACCGTTCTATACAGGTTCACAGGCCAGGCCGACGGAGGAAATCCCGTTGCAGCGCCCATCCAGGACCCCGCAGGGAATCTTTACGGTACGACTTCATCTGGCACTAATGGCAACGGTGCTGGAGCTGTATACAAGATCAGCAGAAATGACAGGGTAACTGTGTTGCACACCTTCGATTTTCAGGCATTTCCCTACGCGGGTTTGGTGCGAGACTCGGAAGGTAATCTGTATGGAACGACTTGGGACGGCGCGACTGACGGTGGTGCTATGGTTTACAAGGTGCGGGGGCACGAGGAGGTGGTGCTCTACAACTTCGGAAACTCGAACGTGCGGGATGGAGTTATGCCCTATGGACGCTTGGTCTTCGATGATGATGGCAATCTATATGGCACAACTTCAGCAGGCGGAAACTACCAATGCGGCGACGGCTGCGGAACCGTGTTCAAGCTGGACGACGCAGGCAAGGGAACCTACTTGCACACCTTCGTGGACAACGGGAAAGACGGAGAGACTCCGCTTGCCGGACTGATCCGCGATCAGAATGGAAACCTCTTTGGTACGACGTCGGGCGGTGGCAGATACGGAGCTGGAACCGTGTTCGAGTTAGACAAGGCTGGCAAGGAGACGATTCTGCATTCGTTCACAGGAGGCGCGGACGGTGCATATCCGTTAGCGGAACTTATTCGCGATGCAGAAGGCAACCTCTACGGTACAGCATCAGGAGGTGGCAACCCGAGCTGCACAAACCAGGGTCCCGGCTGCGGGGGGGTCTTCGAAATTATCCCCTAGCTAGGTGTCGGCCCGTCATGCATTCCGAATCTGCCTTGTGCCAAAACCAGTGAAGTACAATTTGACTTCGTACCTCAAAAGCCCGGTCACGAGGGCGCGGTTTCAAACGCGGTAACGACAGCGTAGAATTTGGGGCCAATTCCACGGAGAGCGAAAAACAATGCGCCTGTACCATCACATCGGAATTCCCACTACGGAAGCGAAGCCTGGCGAGACCCACTTGAAACACCTGAAACTCTTTGTTGTCAGCCACGAGAAAAGCGAATTTGGCGTGGAGTGGATGCGTTTCGAAGCGGACGCGGCGGTCCCTGATCTCGTCCGGCAAGTTCCGCACGTCGCGTTTGAAGTGGCTGATCTCGCCTCCGAGCTTGCTGGCCGCGAAATCCTTATTCCTCCCAACAGCCCATCCGACGGCGTCCGCGTCGCCTTCATAGTCGAAAACGGCGCGCCCATCGAACTGCTCGAATTCACCGACCCCAACCATCGTGCCCGCCGCCAGCAGAGCAAGATGCTGATAGAAACACCTTCAATCCAAAGCACCTCTTAGAGCGAAGGCGAGCACTTTTTTCAAGAGTGGTCAGCTAACGAGTTGAGTTCCATCAAGCAAGTCTTTCCTAACCCCTCCTCCAAGCCAACCTGACCCCCGTTCGTTGGCTAACCGGAGGTTATCCGAGACGGCACACGCCTGAGCGAATCTCCTCAGTTGGCGAAACATCGCGTTTACGCTCATTGACAGGTATTGAGGGCTAAGTCCTGTCCTCGCCAGCTATAAGCAATAGGGACTGTAAGTTTTGACAGTTGCCTGATTCGCAGCACGCCTCTAAGCTACGTCCGTCACGATTGTTCACCTTTCACTCCCTGAGGCCCTCGTCAAAACCCCTTTTTGGCGAGGGTTTTTGGCAGTTGTTGAAATATCCCGATAGCACTTATTGACCTGGGGATAGGGGCCGGGCGGCCTGCCCAATCTCCGCTTGAGCGGAGATTTTTCCAGCCCGTCCCGACGAGGCGCTCTCCACTGCCATCCGATCTCGCGTATTGTCCCGAGCCGATCCCTTCTTCCCATTTCGGGATCCCCACCACTCATTCCCCGTAATTCCCTTGACTTCACTTGAGCTATACCAGATAACAAATATATAGCCATAACGTCGCAATGCTCTTTCCAACCCATAACCCGTTTGTTTCCAAGATTTTGCCCGTAACTCCTTTCAACTCAAAGATTTCAACCCTAGTCCCCCGCTATCCCCATGATTCCAATAGATCACGGGGAGAGGGGGGTGGAGACCCAATCATGTTCAGTTTGTATCCTCATAGCATTCCCCGTTGCCAACATATAAAAGTCAACGGCACCCAGTGCGGATCGCCCGCCCTCCGACGCCACCGTCTCTGCTATTTCCACAAAAGCTGGCAAGCAACCCGCATCGTGCTCGGCGCCAACCGCGCCCGCCGCGCCCCCGCCGTCTTCGATCTACCCATGCTCGAAGACGCCAACTCCATCCAGGTCGCGCTCATGCAGGTAATGCGCTTAATCCTAAGCGGACAAATCGACGCCAAAAACGCCGGCCTCCTGCTCTACGCCCTGCAAACCGCCTCGACCAACCTGGCCCGCACCAACTTCGAACCAACGATAAAAACCCGCGTGGTCATCGACCCCCGCACGGTAGACCAAACCCCGCTAGGCGAAGACCCCTGGCGCCGCGAAGACTATGAAGAAGAAGAATACGAAGAAGCAGATGATCAAGAAAAAAACGAAGAAGTTGTAGTCGCCGACGAAGAATCCCCCGAAGAAGAAATCCCCCAGATCCAAGCGGTAGCCGAAACCCCGAAAGCAAAGCAACAGGGTGCCCCGCTCCTTGCGTTTTGTGCAAGGGGCGGGAGAGGTCACAAAAATCCAGATTTTGCGTGGAGCAGGCCTTCAGCGCGGCCCCAAACAAAATTCGCGCCCCGCATGACCTAAGGTCAACGGCAGCGGACAGGAGTGTCCGCTCTACACGAACGGGGCTACAGGTCGATCCAGCTCCAGAATTGGTCTTTCAGATGGACGACCGCGTCGGGCAGCCAGTTCTTGTAGCGCAACAGCACAGTGGCGTGGACGGTCTTGGCGCGGGCTGAGTTCTTGTTGCTGAAAACCAGATGGTAGACTCCGGCGCCGGCGGGAAGCGGCGCATTGATGGTGGCGTTGGCTACTGGACCGCTTTCGTATTGGCTTTGTGCGGAGTATCCGCTGCGCCAGACTGCGAAGGCGGCGTCGGTCAGGACGTAGGTTTCTACGTCGGTGTCATGATCTTTATCTTTCGCACGCTCATTAGTGTTGCCACCCTTACGCGGGCTGCTTGCGACTGCGGTGAACTCGCCGGTGACGCCGATGCTCAGGGCACCACGTGGAACCGTGAACTCGTAAGATGAAAAAGTATGTGGGTTCAGGGAAAGCGCAGTATCGACGATGGTTTCCGTGTGCGACCAGCGGACGAGTTCCTGCGCTTGCTGGGCGGCGGGAGTTTGGCTGGTGGCAAGCCACAGCATGGCGCCGAGCAAAAGCAAGACAAGCAGCCCGGGGATAATAAGATGTCGCGATGGCGCCGGCAACGGCTGCGGCCTCTCGATCCCCGAAGGTAGCGTGGGCGCAAGAACCGAGCCATTCGCGGAGGAAATCACGGGCTGCCCGCATTTCGGGCAGAACTCTGCGGAAGGAGGCAGGCTGGTTCCGCATCCGTCACAGGCGAGTCGGACGGGAAGCGTGGCCAGCGCGACGATTTTGGCAGCGGGGTCCACCTTGTGTCCGCACTTCAGGCAGAACACGGAACCATCCGGCAGATTCGTGCTGCACTGGCTGCACAACACAGCGGCCTCGCGGGGGTGGAAATTCAGATGATAGTAGCATGAGGTTTGCGGTGGGCTGCTGTGGTTCCGGTGTTGTCGCATGAGCGTGGACGCTCGCGTCTAGATTAGGCCGGCGAGTCGCCCGCTGCCACACAATCTTAGGTCAACGGCAGCGGACAGGAATGTCCGCTCTACATCCGCTTTTCGAATGGGAGCCAGTGTTGGGGGTAGGGTGGGCCGATGTAGTCGGCGCGGGGGCGGATCAGGCGGTTGTCGTCGAGTTGTTCGATTACGTGGGCGGTCCATCCGCTGATTCGCGATACGGCGAACACGGGAGTGAAGAGGTCTACGTCGATGCCGAGCGTGTGGTACGTCGAGGCGGAATAGAAGTCGACGTTGGCGTTGAGTTTCTTTTCGGCCTTAATGAATAGTTCGATGGCATGCGACATCTGGAACCACTTGGGCTGGCCGCTGGATTTTCCGAGATCTTCGGACATCTTGCGCAGGTGCGTGGCGCGCGGATCTTCGGTGTGGTAGACGCGATGGCCGAAGCCGGGAACCTTTTTCTTCTGCGCCAGCATTCCCTTGATGTGTTCGACCGGGTCGGAACCTGCGCGGTCGATGGCTTGCAGGATAGTAAACACGGCCTCATTGGCTCCGCCGTGCAACGGGCCTTTGAGGCAACCGATGGCGGAGACGACGGCGGAGTGCATATCCGAAAGCGTGGCCGCGGTGATTCGCGCGGCGAAGGTCGATGCATTGAGCTCGTGGTCGGCGTGCAGGATGAGGGCAATGTCAAGGGCGCGCTCGGCAGTGGGCGTGGGCTTTGCGCCGTTCAGCATCAGCAGAAAATTCGCGGCGTGGGAAAGGGAGCGGTCGGGCTCAACGAGCGGCTTCCCCTTGCGAATACGATCGTAGTTGGCGACGATCATCGCAATCTGCGAGGTCAGGCGAACGGACTTGCGGAGGTTGGCCTCGTGGTCGTTATTTCTCTCCTCAGCGTCGTAGAACGAGAGGGCGGACACGGCAGTGCGCAAAACGTCCATGGGCACCACGTGCTTGGGCGCGGAGCGAAGCAGGTCGATGATCGCGGGATCGAGCTTGCGTTCCTCGGCGAGACGGTCGCGGATTTCCTTGAGTTCGTTGCGCGTGGGCAGGCGGCCCGACCACAGGAGATAACAGGTCTCTTCGAAGGTGGAATGATCGGCTAGTTCGTGGACATCGATGCCACGGTAGGCGAGAACGCCCTGGTCTCCATCGATGTAACAGATGCCGGAGGTGGTAGCGACTACGCCCTCCAATCCTTTGGAGGGGTGCGCGGTAGTCACAGTAGACATGCTTCCTCGCTCGAGATGGGATGCGTTTTGGCCGCACAGAAGGGAGAACCTGCGAGCGCCGCAACTAACTTTTATACGCCAAAATGATTAACTTTCCAATCGGGGGTCTGTGGGAATCGGCGCTGGAGCGGCATTTGGGACTCAGCATTTGGTCCCTGCAGGTTCTCGGCTGGCACGACTGGAAGAGACCGCGGAAAAACTCATTTCGAGTTCGAATTTTTGCCTCAGGGGCTAAAGCCCGCCCCTGTTTTTGCGCTTTGCGGCACGAGTAAACTCGTGCCCTCCCGAGGCTGAGTGCTAAATGCTGAGTGCTTTTTTCCCGCAAGAATCGGCGGCGCGTCCGTTCCCTCAGAGTTACCGAAGGTACAAGACCCTGCTGGATGTGGTTCGGGACGGTCTCTTCCCGGTTACAATCGGAGCATGCGCATGCGTTGGGGATGGTCGGCTGTGGCCATTTTAGCTTTCGCGGCGGCGGCTTTTGCCGCCGACGAGCCGCAAAATCTTGCGGTGCTTCCCTGTCCGCAGGCGGCCACTAGCGACGCGTGCAATCCCTCCAAGGATAATTTAAAGAAATCCAGAATTGCTTTTGCCAAAGCATTGAAGCTGCAGAAAGCCGAACATCTCGATGAGGCCTTCGAGGAATTTGATGCGGCGGCCCGATTGGTCCCGAAGAACCTTGAATATGTAACCGCGCTGGCCATGTCTCGCCAGCAATTGGTCTACGATCACCTCAAGCGGGGAAACGATGATCTGACGAAGGGAAAGCTGGTGGAAGCGCAGGCGGAGTTTCGCAGTGCTTCCAACCTTGATCCGCAAAACGAATTCGCGCAGCAGCGTCTACGGGATTCAGTGGCTGAATGGGCGCCGAGGATGAGTGAGACGCCGCGGGTGGTGGCCGAGTCGACGGAGGTGCGCGTCGTTCCCAACCCGGCTCTTCACGAATTCCACTTTCGTGGAGACTCGCGCGCGCTGCTGACGCAGGTGGCCGGGGCATACGGCGTAACCGCAGAGTTCGACGAATCCTTTCAGACACGGCGGGTCCATTTCGACATTGAGAGCGTCGACTTCTATGCGGCCATGCGTGCAGCGTGTGACGTGACCGGGGCTTTTTGGGTTGCGTTGTCAGAAAAGGAGATCTACCTGGCGCGCGACAACCCGGAAAATCATCGGCAATTCGACCACATGGGGTTGCGCACGTTTTACCTGCCGGGGGCTACGACGCCGCAAGAGTTGAATGAAATGATGACTCTGCTGCGGACGATTTTCGACATCCGCTTCGTTGCCCAGCAGCCGCAGACCGGACTGCTTGTAGTACGCGCGCCGGCGCGGGCGCTGGATGCGGTGACCGCGTTGTTTGAGAGCTTCGCAGTGGCGCGTCCGGAAGTCGTGCTGGACATCCAAGTGTTTGAGATTGACCACCAGCTCACGCGGGACATGGGACTCCATATTCCCAACAATTTCACGCTCATTAACGTTCCGGCCGGAGCGGTTGCTGCGCTGACTGGGTTGCTGGGCGGGCTGGGCGGCGGGCAAAACATTCAAAGCTTGATTAATCAATTGATCTCGGGCGGCGGCATCAACCAGGCGAATTCACAGGGCATTGCCGGGTTGCTCTCGCAACTGCAGGGGCAGCAGAGTTCGATTTTCAACCAGCCATACGCTACCTTTGGCGGCGGCCTTACCCTGATGGGATTAAGTTTGGACACGTTGAGCGCGGAACTCTCGCTGAACGAGAGTTTGGTAAAGACGCTGGAGCATGCGACCCTGCGCGCGGCTCAAGGCAATGAGGCAACGTTTCGTATGGGCTCGCGTTATCCCATTCTCAACGCGAGCTTTGCGCCCGTCTTCAACATCCCAGCCATTGCGTCGGTGCTGCAGAATGGCAGCTACCAGGCGCCGTTCCCTTCGTTTACATATGAGGATCTGGGTTTGACTTTCAAACTGAAACCATCGGTGTACCCGAACTCCGACGTGGTTCTGGCGTTTGAGATGGACTTTCGCACTTTAGCGGGGCAAAGTTTGAACGGTGTCCCGGTGATCGCGAATCGCGAATACAAAAGCAGCATCACTCTGGTGGATGGCGAGCCCGCTGTGGTGGCAGGCTCGGTGACTCAAAGCGAACAGCTCACCCTGAACGGCATTCCCGGGCTCGGCGTAGTTCCGGGGATCAATAAAATAATGGTTACCAACAGCAAGATGGATGAAACGGATGAATTGCTGGTGGTGATCACACCGCATGTAGTCGATCTCAGCCCGGGAGAGAGCACGGAAGTGTGGCTGTCCAAGACGGGTCAGTAAGCTCAGACAATGATCGGCAGCGGGCTGGTCCTTATTCTCCTGACGTTCTTTGGTCTTTATTCTCCTGTTAATCCGAGAAGCGACGAGGAATCTGGGTTTCCGGCGGGGACGCGAAAAACCTAGATCCCTCGCTTCGCTCGGGATGACAGAGAGATAAGAGGGCGATGACGGCGAGACAAAGGGGCATCTTCGCCCCGGTTTACTTCTTCGCCTGGGTGCTTTCTTTGGCGGCGAAATCCACTAGCTTCTGGAGCACATCGTATGGTAGGGCTGGGAGTTTGCGACCGTTTACGAATACCGTCGGCGTGCTGTTAACATCCAATGCCTTGCCCAAAGCTACGGATTTTTCCACTCGCGAGATGGTTTCGGGCTTAGCGGAGCAGGCTGCAATATCGGCGCCCTTTACTCCGGCGCTATCGGCGAGTGCGGTTAGCTTTTCGTCGGCATTGGCGGCGGTGATATCAGTTTGCGCAGCGTAAACGCTGGAAACGAATTTCCAGAAAGCATCGTTTGAGCTGCGGCTGACACAGTCGGCGTAGGCTGCAGCCTTGGCGGCCCAATCGTGCATGGGAAGCGGGAAGCTCTGGAAGACGAGGCGAACATTCTTGTTTTCGGACATGAGCTTTTCAATTGTGGGGTAGGCGTCCTTGCAATGCGGACACTGCAGGTCGGCGAAATCCACCACGGTAACCGGGGCATCAGCTGGGCCATGGGAGGGTCCGGTTACACCGCGTTCCAGCACCTTTTGGTCGGCGGCGAAAGGATGTGCGCCGAATGGCATGATCTCGCCGTTGACGGCGTGCTTGCCGTCCGGGGTAACGTACAGTTTGAGCGGTTGCTGGCCCTGAGCGCCGCTCATGACCGCGTTCACTTCCGACAGGCCTTCGATTTCAGAGGGCTTGATACTTACGATCTTCCAGCTCAACGAAGAGTCGTATCCGAACCACTGGTGGAGAAAGGCGTTGACGGTTTCTTCCGAAGGAAGATTGGGGCTGGCGGCCTTGGCCGCGGCATGGGAGGCTTCTTGCTGCGCGCCCGCCAGGGTTACCAGCAAGAACAGGATAAAAAGATATTTCAATAGACGATGCATGCGTTCCTTTCAGTGGACCGATTGAGTTTAACAGGCTGCCGGAAACTGCTGTTTATCGACAAAGGTCAAACCCCGGCGGCTGAAGCCGAGCCCATCTGCGGCAACCGACGGTATGCCTGAAGGTATACCCTGATACGAATCGCGCGTCTTTCGATACGCGCATTTTTCGCTTGCCGTACTAAACATCCGACTTGGCAGCGATGGGAAAACGGCGGCCATAGCCGAAGGCTTTGGCCGAAATTTTAATTCCTGGCGCCGCTTGTTGCCGTTTGTACTCGCTGCGTTCCACCATGCGGATGACGCGCCGAACCAGACTAACATCGAAGCCGCGTTCGGTGGCAATCTGATCGGCGGTGTGCGAGTCCTCGACGTAGTCTTCGAGGATCGCATCCAGCACTTCATAGGGCGGCAGGGTGTCGCTGTCCATCTGACCGGGGCGCAACTCGGCTGATGGTGGCTTGTCCAGGCTGGCCTGAGGAATCACCGGGCGGCGCGAGTTCACGTAACGGCTGAGACGATAGACGAGGGTCTTGGGCACATCCGAAATCACCGCCAGCCCTCCGACCATGTCTCCGTACAAGGTGCAATAGCCCACGCCCAGCTCGCTCTTGTTGCCGGTGCTGAGCACGATGGCTCCGAATTTGTTGGAGAGCGCCATGAGCAGCGTTCCCCGGGCTCGCGATTGGATATTCTCTTCCGTCTCATCCTCTTTGCGTCCGGCGAAGAGCTTGGACAGGGTCTTTCTGTAGCTCTCGAAAATATCGCCGATACACAGCAGTTCGAAACGGATGCCAAGGTTTTCGGCCAGCGACCGGGCATCATCGATCGAGCCGGTCGATGAATACGGCCCGGGCATGCCGACTCCGATAACGTTTTCTGGTCCGAGTGCGTCGGCGGCGATGGCCGCGGTAAGCGCGGAATCGATGCCTCCACTTAGACCGATGATTACCTGGCGAAAACCGCACTTGCGGACGTAATCGCGCGTTCCCAGCACGAGCGCGGAATATGCGCTGGCTTCCTCGCCTTCGATTTGACTATGCATTTCACCGGTCAGCTGATCGGAGTCGAAATAGACGATGTCTTCTTCGAAAGACTTGCCTTGCGCGATCACCTCGCCGGCTGGATTAAATACGAGGCTGGAGCCGTCGAAGACCAGGCTGTCGTTGCCTCCGACCTGGTTGACCATGGCGACTGGAACTTTGTAGTTGCGCGCGATGGTGGCCAGCATGTCCCGGCGCAATTCGCGTTTGCCCAGCCAGAATGGCGAAGCGGAAATGTTCAGCAGGAAATTGCCGCCGGCGTGAACCAAAGCCTCGACCGGATCGAAGGTGTAAAGACGTTTGTTCCAAAAATGCTTATCGTTCCAGGCATCTTCGCAGATGGTGAGCGCCATCTGTTTGCCACAAAATGGAAACAGCAGTTGGCTTTTGCCAGGGGCGAAGTTGCGCATCTCGTCGAAGACGTCGTAGGTGGGCAGTAGCATTTTGGATTGCAGGAAAGCCGTCCTGCCATCTTTGAGCAGGGCGGCGGAGTTCATTACCGACTTGCCACTTTCCGCGTGGGCTGGAGTCACGAGGCCACAAATGACGGCGATGTCGTGAGTTTCAACGGCGATGCGATCCAAGGTTTCACGGTTGTGCTGAACGAAGGAAGCGCGCTCCACGAGGTCGCGGGGCGGATAGCCGCAGACGGAGAGTTCCGGGAAAAGAATTAAGCCCGCGCCCGCGGCCTGGGCGCGATGGGAAAACTCAATTATTTTCGCGGCGTTCCCCGCGAAATCCCCCACGGTGGGATTGATCTGTCCCAGCGCAATCTTCACTGTTCCAGTGTAAAGGCAGCGCGGCATGAGAGCCAAGTCGAGACGCGCGTCGATAGCACAACTCCATCACGGCGACGCGAAAACATTCCATTCTGTTAAAATCGCAAAAGCCCGCGTAAAGGTTAATCAAAGCCGACGTAGCTCAGTTGGTAGAGCAGCCGATTCGTAAACCGCTATTCACCACCCGTCCCCGATAGGATTCAGCGAGATAGCCCGTAAGGCAAGGGGTAAAACGTGGTCATTTGGGCGTACCTGGCAGCGAAATGTTTGACAAAATGTTAGACAGATAACCTCTCATCGGGTGTCATCAATCCTCCCTCACTTTCTTAAGGTCGCGTCTCCGTAGATTTCAAGACTGACCAGGAGTTGGCCACTGAACTGGATCGTTATCGTCGGTAGGTTTCGATTTATGCCGTGGCAATCACTGAGGCCATAGCGGTGCCAAGCTAAACCTGCAACAAGCGATCTGAAGCAATCCCTCACTTAGAACATATAACCCAGAATATTCGGGCGCTTCCCAAACAACGTGATCACTGAGATGCTTTCGCGCCCACGATCGAAGCAGTGTCTGCCCGTATTTGGGCGCGGGAATCAGCGCATCCCGTCTAAGTTCTTGTGCTCGAAGGCGTGCAGAGTGGCCCACCTATTGCCTCCTGAAGACTATAAGGCTGGTGATGCGGTCGTACTCAGCCCGCAGGAACACAGGCCGGCCTCTAAACAGGCGCGCCCAGACACAGCGAAAACAGGACGAACGATGAGCAGAAAATCCAAGAAATCAAAACCAACGCTGGACAGCGACACTAAACAGTCCGGCGTCAACGGCCAGCTGAAGATCGGCAAAAAGGAGTACGAGGCCGAGATTCTCAAGCTACAAGTTGAGCTGGTCAAGCTCCAGGACTGGGTCAAGGAGACCAACGCCCGCATTGTCATCATTTTCGAAGGACGAGATGCTGCCGGTAAAGGCGGGATGATCAAGCGCATCCTGGAGCGTGTCAGCCCGCGCATCTTTCGCGTGGTGGCCCTCCCCGCGCCGACCGAGAGGCAGAAGACGCACTCCCTGCCCAGCGCTACGTTGAACAACTACCCGCCGGCGGTGAAGTCGTCATCTTCGACCGGAGCTGGTATAACCGCGCCGGTGTTGAGTACGTGATGGGCTTTTGTACCGATGAAGAGCACAGGCAATTTCTCAGAGACTGTCCCATCTTCGAGGGCTTTCTGGTCAGCCAGGGCATCATCCTTCTGAAGTACTGGCTCGAAGTATCTGAGAAGGAACAGCACAAGCGCTTCCTCGCGCGAATTGAAGATTCTTCCAAGCGCTGGAAGCTTAGTCCTATGGACTTGGAATCGCACCGCCGTTGGTACGACTACTCACGCGCTCGTGACGTGATGCTTGCAGGTACGGATACCGCAGCATCGCCTTGGTACATCGTTCCATCAGACGACAAAAAGCGTGCCCGCCTGAACTGCATTGCGCACATACTCAGCAGCATCCCCTACGAGGAGATTCCTTATACGCCTCCCAAGCTTCCGCCAAGGCAAAAACCGAAAGGGTACGAAGAGCCGAAGCGGAAGCATCGAACCGTGCCGCAGGTCTGGTAGGCCTCTGCATGTCACAGCATCGGTGGTTCCGTCTCTTACCTGAGTGGCTGGTCTCATGCCGTACGGATTGGCTGCGGCCCGACATCGTCGCGGGGCTGACCACCGGTGCGGTAATCATTCCCAAAGCAATGGCGTATGCCATGATGGCCGGGCTGCCGGTCCAGGTAGGCCTGTATACCGCCCTGGTGCCCATGGTGATCTATGCGGTGCTCGGGACCTCGCGCGTGCTCAGCGTCAGCACCACCACAACGTTGGCGATCCTGACCGCCGCTCAGTTAGGGCAGGTCGTGCCTGACGGCAACCCCGCAGCCCTGCTGAGAGCCTCAGCGACGCTGACGCTGCTGGTGGGAGCCGCTCTTTTCCTGGCGTCCCTGCTGCGCCTGGGAATCGTGGCGAACTTTATCTCCGAGCCAGTACTCGTTGGTTTCAAAGCTGGCATCGGGCTGGTCATTGTGGTCGACCAGATCTCGAAGATCCTTGGCATTCACTTCACAAGAGGCACTTTCGTTCAGAACCTCATCTCAATCCTTCACGATCTTCCGAAAACGTCGTTAGCAACGCTGGCCGTTGGGCTCACAATGATCGTGCTTCTGCTGGCAATGGAACGGTTCCTGCCCAAGGTCCCCGCGCCGTTGCTGGCTGCAGCTGCTGCGATCGCGGGCGTGTACTTGTTGAACTTGCAGCATCGGGGTGTCGAGTTGGTGGGTCACATACCGCAAGGACTGCCTTCGCTGATGAGGCCAGACTTTTCATTGATAAGCGTGCTGTGGCCCGGGGCACTCGGGATTGCTTTGATGAGTTTCACCGAGACGGTTGCGGCCGGGCAAGCCTTCGCGCGAAAGGACGAGCCCGCGCCGCGAGCAAACACAGAGCTGCTTGCCACCGGACTCGCCAATATCGGAGGCGCACTTCTCGGTGCAATGCCGGGCGGCGGCGGCACCACGCAAACGGCAGTCAATGTCAGCGCAGGAGCTCGCACGCAATTAGCGGAGATGGTAACTGCGGCGATGACGCTAGTGACGATGTTCTTTCTGGCGCCACTGGTGGCGATGCTGCCGCAATCTGCATTGGCAGCGCTGGTGATTGTTTATTCCTTCGGACTTATCAAGCCGATCGAGTTTCGTGACATTCTTCGTATTCGCAGAACCGAATTTTCATGGGCGATCGTGGCTTTCGCAGGTGTCGTCGCCGTTGGCACGTTGAAGGGAATCATCGTCGCGATAATCGTTTCCCTGGTCACACTGGCATACCAGGTAGCTGATCCTCCAGTGTATGTCCTGCGCCGTAAGCCAGGAACCAACGTATTCCGGCCACAATCGCCGGAACATCCCGACGACGAGAGTTTTCCTGGCCTCTTACTGCTCAGGCCCGAAGGTCCAATTTTCTTTGCTAATGCGGCACAGATCGCACACAAGATTGCGCCGCTGGTCAGGGAAGCACAACCGAAGGTCGTCGCCGTCGAAGCTAGTGGAGTCCTTGACATGGAGTACACCGCGGTGAAAATGTTCACACAACTCGCGAAGAGGCAAAGCCAGCATGGCGTTCAACTGTGGCTGATTGGCATGACTCCCAGAGTTTTGGCCATCATACAACGATCAGCGCTGGGCCAGTTGCTGGGGCGTGAAGGAATGCATTTCAATCTGGAGATTGCCGTTGCGCGCTACCTGGATGATGCAGCCGTGCGACCAGTCTGAGATATGGCGCGTCGAACTGGGCAAGGGCGGCAAGAACGAGGTTAAGGAGTTGACCGGTATGTGGCCCCTCAAGCCCAACTTCAACCTGGAAGAGACCACGAAATCCCTTTTGCTAAACTCGCTCAGTGCGGCGCCTCATCGTTAATGCGGACGATTTGGGATTCACATCGGGCGTAAATCGCGCCATCGTAAAGGCGCACACGGATGGAGTCGTCACGTCCGCCACATTGATGGCCAACGGCCCGGCATTTTGCGAGGTCAAGGAACTCGCGAAGCAGTTTCCGAAGCTGAGTATTGGCTGCCACGTCGTGTTGATCGATGGCGAGCCAGTTCTGCCGCCGGCAAGAGTTCCTTCATTGACGCAATCCGGGCGATTTCGTGACGGCCTGAAAACATTCGCCGCTCGGGCGTTGACGGGGCAGCTTGATGCGACTGAGATTGCGGCCGAGGTAACGGCGCAAATCCGAAGAGTGCAGGCCGCGGGAGTGTGCGTGTCACACCTCGACACGCACAAGCATACCCATATTTTCCCGAAGGTGTTGCGCCCTCTCTTGCTGGCCGCTGCCGAGTGCGGGGTGCGAGCAGTCCGGAATCCGTTCGGTCCGCGCCTTCCTTTGCGATTGAGTGAACTTCTGAGGCGACCGAATCTCTGGACACGCTGGGCGGAGATGAGAGTTTTGGGAACCTTTGCGGGAAGATTCCGGAAGGCCGTGCAGTGGGAAGGCTTTGTAACGCCCGATGGAACCTTAGGAATTGAAGTCACCGGGACTTTGAACGCGACGTTGTTCGCGGCGATTGCAACCAGTGTTCCTGAGGGAACCTGGGAGTTCGTCTGCCATCCCGGCTACAACGACTCTGATCTGCAATCGGCGAAGACACGACTGCGAGAGTCACGGGAACTCGAATTGCGCGTCTTGACCTTGCCGAGAGCTCGGCAGATTCTGACGCGGCCGGGGGGTGGAATTGATCTCCTACCGAGATTTGGTGGAACGGTGACCAGTCACGACACTGTCTAGATTTTATGCTATTGCTCGGGTCTTCGGGCGGCACACCCGACCGACAGTCGGCTCACCGGCGTGCGTTCCGGTGCCGGACGAGGATCATCCGCCGTTTGGAAGTGGTTCCAAACGAAGGGAAGAAAGGATCGGCTGAGTAAACCGACGACCTTCGAGGGCTGTATCGTCGAGAAACAGCCCTCTTTTGATGATTGTGAGATCTCTCAGAGTTTGCGTTCCTTTTATGCCCATCTGGGGGCATTGCCTGAATATAGGCAACGTGCCGACCCCCTGTCTACTGGTCATCCTTGCTGAACAGCGAGTTACAACCTGCGGTCTTGGCCTCCGACTTGCTTTGACATAAGCGGGAGTGGGTACAGGTCGAACCGAGGAAGTTCATGCTCAAGTAGAGTGTCCTTCTACTCGCTGGACTTATGCTTGATCTTGCCGTTTGTCCTCTCTTTGTGTGCCCGGCTTAAGGTTTGAGATGCGATTTCGAAATTTCATCATCGTTTACGCGCTTGCGCCCGCCCTCTTGCTGTTTGCGGTTCGGCGTCCTGCGCCTCGTCCACAGAACCGTTATTCCCAAGTAATAGACCTGACCGCCACTACGCTGGTGAAGATAGGCTCAGAGGCAAGATCGGGCACGCGCATCATTTCCCCGGCCGCGCTGGTTCCCGGAACCTGGGGCGCAGCGCAGATTCCAGCCGAGCGGTTGATCGGACCGCTGGTGGTGATGGACTTGAATGCGTCGTCGCCACAGATTTCTGTCGATGACATCGCCAACTGGGAAGCACGCCACGGGAATGTGCCGCAGGGAGCGATCGTTGCGGTGCGACGTGTTGGAACTGCCCACAGCTCCACCTCAGATCCATTCCCCCTGTCAGCCGATGCAGCGCAGTTTCTCATGGATGCGCGCTACACACGTGGCTTTGTGGTCGAAACTCCAGCCAGCCTCGGCTCCGATTGCACGCTTTCCCGCCAGATCGCTCTGCACGGAAACTACGTAGTCGAGGGATCGGCTCGGCTGGCGGCACTGCCTGAGACCGGCTCGCTCATCATTGTTGCCCCTGGAAAGAACAGCAATACCGCCAAGAGTCCAGTGCGCGTCCTCGCCATGGTGGGAGAGCACGATACTGCATCGAAAGAGCGCCCTTTTCCATAAGACCGAGAACGGCGCTCACATCGGCGATCTGTTCATGAGTGTTTCGTCGGGTGTGATCTCGTCACCCTGACTTGCTACGTCCACTGCAGAAATTTATTGATGCAGGGGCCGCGTGCCGCGTTCAATGATATGGCCAGCCCGGTGGTCTTTGTTGTTTCGTTAATGAGGGAAGCATGCAGCTTGTCCGAATCGTAACAAGCATTGGACTGATTGGTTTGGTCGCCGCATCCCTGCTGCTGTGCACCGCCCAGTCTTTTGAGCCGGCGCCGAAACTGTATCGCGCCAAGCCGGAGGACGTACCACCGTGGGCGGAGCAGGGGGATTTTCGTTTCATCCGGCTGGACGGCGGACAAGTCGAGAGCTGGAAGGCCGAGCGGACCTGGTGGGGCAAAAAGTTCAGCGCCGAAGAGAAGGAGGTGCTAACCCACATCTATGACCGCGATTTCGAGCAAATGCTCGGCTTGCTCAAGGAGGCGGAGTTCAACTGGATCTGGGTCACCTGGAGCAACGGCTGGTCGCTTAAGGACGAGGACGAGAACCGGGAGAACCTGAAAAAGGTAATCGCCCGTTGCCATAAGAACGGCATCCACGTTTCGGCTTACCTCTCGGCTTCCAACATGTTCCCCAAGAGCGCCTACCGCGACGACCCGGAAACGAAGGAATACGGCTTGTGGATGCACGGCGTCCCCATGTTCTACGCCGGCCCGACCATGACCGATTTGCACATCTCCTGGCATCGCCGTCTGGCCGACGCGCGCAAGCCCGCTTGGCGGGCCTATCTCTTGAAGAAGGCGGAGCTGGCGGTGGATGCCGGAGTGGACGCGATCGTCTGGGACAACATGATCGGTTACAACCGCGGGCTGGCCCAGTTGCTCGATGACACCCAGCGGATGGCGGAGCGAAAGGCGCAGGGGACCGGCCGGCCCAAGGTCATGGTTGAAGCGAACATCCATATTCCGCCGGACAGGTTTGGGATGAACGATATTAACGAGGCGATCTGGGAGGAGGACGGCAAGGACACTCCGGGCGTTTGGGGCGGTAAATGGCAGGTGGGCAACGCGCGCAAGATCAAATTCCTGAGCGGCGAGAAGCAGCTTTGGCAGCCCCTGAAGTACGAGAACGACCTTTACCACTGCGGCCCGCGCGAGCTCTGCATCCCCAGTCCGGCTGAGCAGAAGCTTTCCATCGCGGAGGCCTACGCGTTCGGCGCGGCCACCTCTCGCAACATCGAAGGTCGATTCGTCTCCGCGCTAATCAAGGGCGAGGCGGAGGCCCGGGAGGCATGGACGGCCATCGCCCAATACAACCATTTCCTGGTGGAGCATCAGGAGCTGTATCACCAGGTAGTGTCGGCGGCGCGGATCGCCTTGATCTCCGCGGAGCCGCACAACCCGCTGGCCGACGAATTTCTCAAGCAGAGCGTCTTCTTCGAGACCAAAGCGCTCGCGCACCTGGACAAGGGAGTTCCCCTGGACCGGTTCAAGGTGCTGGTGATGCCAGCTGACCTTCCCAAGCTCAGCGCCGAGCAAAAGACACGGTTGGATGCGTTCACCGCCGGCGGGGGCGTCGTCATCAGGGCCGGAAAGGCGGAGGCGGGGATTGTAGCACACGCCGAAGCCCCAGCCGAAGGGCCCCGCCTCAGTCTGGAGCCGCGCGGTCACGTGCTGGGCCAGTTGACTCGGAAGCCCGACGATCGGACTTTGATTCTCCACTTACTCAACTACGACCACCGTTCCCCGGCAGAGAAGGTGAAAGTCCGGCTGGACCTGAGCGGGCTGGTCCAGGATCTGAGCCGTTGGGAGTTGAAGGTCATTTCTCCGGACGCGGCCCAGCCTCAATTGACTGGGCTCTCTCTGCACGGGAGCGTCGGCGAGTTCACCCTGGGCCGGATCGAGCACTATACCGTGGTGGTTCTCTCGGCCCGGCCTAGGCCGTAGTTTTATCTGTTGCGGTTGGAGCGCATCTGGAAGCGTTAGATCCTATTGGCAAATTGTGAAATTAAGTATTAACCTCGAGCGATCGAGGAGTGGCTGCACGTATGCTCGAAGCGCAACCAGCGAATGAGGCTTGCGAACTTGATCGCAAGCCAGGTCACCGCATCGACCGAGGGCCATGGCCCGAGACCCGAGATTTACAGCTTCTCGTCGCCTGATTCGCCCATTCCCATTCTGCAAGCCAGTTTCTGCAGCATCGCCCTTCACATTGGAATTCTGACATTCTTCCACCGCATTGTGGGCAGACCAAGTTAATGATTGACGAGATTACGTGCGCATTCGATTCACCCGGCAGTGTGTCAAAGGTGCTCATAATCATTCTCCTATCCAGAGATCCTAAAAAGATGCGAGGGGCAGAACAGGGGCCGCAAAAGACGGAGATGCGCCGCGGTTTTTCGGCTCTCAGTAGCCGTAGTGGTTGGCTGCGGAGTCCGTCTCGGCCACGAATTGCCTGCCACCTCGCTCAGCTACGAGGGTGCAAGCTCAATGCCAATACCGAATCGCGAATAAGAGCCGCCAACAAAGCAGTTCCTGAGTGCGACGCCGATATTAAATGTGATTCACCTGCCCAGCACTAGGCATGTGCCCAGATGTGGGCGAACTTGGCACTTGAGTTGCGTTCAGTCTGCGAGAGCGACGCCATCCAAACACATGAAGTCAACCGCGTTGAAGATTCTACCTCACGCTTAAGCCAATTGGCATTGGGATTGCGATCCAACACAAGTGATCAGGAATGCTCTTCGGCGAACGGTCGTTCCTAAGGCCGAATTGCCGGACCAAGAAAAAGCAAACGGGAGGAGTCAATCGTGCGGAAGCTAATAGGTGTAATCGCTCTGTGTCTGCTCACATTTCCGGCTCTTTGCCAGTCCACGTCGAAGTATCAAATAGGATTTATTACTGAGGTCAAGCCGCGTCAGGGTGCAGGAGACGGCGCGTCCGATCCCTCCACCTATGACGTTTCCGTCAAAGTGGGCGACACAATTTACGTGGTTCTGTACACGCAGCCGTTGGGCGAAATCCCCGCGGAGTACGCAACCGGGCGCGAACTACTAGTGCTGGTGGGAAAGAACACAATTACTTACAACGACATCTTGGGTCGGTCGCATCAGGTGCCGATAGAAAGCCAAAGGCCCGTTACCGAACCTAAGCAATCGAAATAGCTCTGCTGCCTGCGGGAGAGTCATGTTTGAAAGTTTTTGAAGGAATTACATGTCGACCCAGCGATTCGAGTCGACTTGGAGGAAAAATGTATCGTTTGTTTGTTCTAAGGAACGTCAAGAGCGGCTGCTTCGGCGGACACGCAATTATCAGTCTCTGGGCATTACTGTTGTGCTGCGGCATTGGCGCATTGGCCCAGAGCACTGCTCCCGCATTGAAGGCGAACCCACCATTCAGCATTCGCGCTACTCATCTCATGGGTTTGCCGAACACAAAGAGCAATTGTAAAGGAACCCTGTCTACCCAAGATAATGTGTTGCGATTTCAGCAAAACGGCAAGCCCGTCGCACAGGTAGACATCGCTTCTGTGCGGCATGTTTTTCTCGGTGAGGAAGGGATGCAGGTCGG
This sequence comes from uncultured Acidobacteriota bacterium, assembly GCA_963696635.1. Taxonomy (GTDB): domain Bacteria; phylum Acidobacteriota; class Terriglobia; order Terriglobales; family Acidobacteriaceae; genus JABDBE01. The sequence goes on along the minus strand of CAVOKX010000006.1, from coordinate 827,225 downwards.
CGGAGTGCCAATGAAAATAGGCAAGGCGGCCGCTCCGTACGGAGGCGGCCGAGTCATTAGTCTCTTTGCTCACAAAAAATACGACATTCTGACGCTGGAATATGTTGACAGTGATGGAGGATTTCACGGTGCGATCTTCCAATTGGAGAAAGGACAAGGTGAACTCGTGAGGAATGAACTCGTGGCTCGGGGCGTATCTTCCAGCCCTGGCGAAGACCAACTAACGAAGCAAAGCATCTCGGAGGTCAGGCATGAAGACAACTAAACCGAATTCATGGGTCTTCTGTGTGGCGGCCAGTGTCACGATTGCAGTTGCACTTTCGGGTCGACTGGCTGCCCAAAGTGCCGCGGTGAAACCCTCCGGCGGAAGCAGTGGTTCTGGCTCGCGATGGAGCGTGCAAGTAGAGCGGATTGATCCCGGGCACCTGGAACTCGCGCACTCCTTTCAAGTTGCGATCTACGAGAACCTCTTGGAAGAGTTGAATAAGACGAATCGATTCAAGTGCGTCGTCCGCGAGGGCGACAGCAAGGCTAGCGAGATTCCGGATTTGCTGATCTTGAAAACAACGGTTGTGAAATATACGCCTGGGAGCGAAACGCAGCGTGCGGTGACCACTGTGAGCGGCTCGACAGAGTTGACGGTGCAGAGTCAACTCCTTACACGCGACGGCAAAATCCTGCTGGAGCGCACAGTGAACGGGAATGTTCGCTTCTTCGGCAGCAATTTGCGCGCTACCCACAATTTGGCCCGCAATATCGCCAAAATGATCAAGCAATCGGAATGGGCAGGATCCGAGCGGCTGGCGCGATACTCACCAGTCAACTCAGATGACGGACGGCGCACATCTCCTGGTTTTTGATGGAAGCACGAGGTGAAACGTGCGGAGTTACAGAATAGCGGTTGATCACCCAATCGGCAGGCGAGTCCAGCAACTCGCACGAGGAGAACCGATGAAGTTTCGACAGATTCTTATTGTTATCGTGATTCTCGGCACGGTGTGGCACACTGCCGCAGCCCAGCCGAAGAAAAAGAACATCCAGGCAGATCCGCCTCCGCCAGAGAGAATTTTGGCGGGTAGAAGCATGCAGTCCAATCGGTAGTGGCTCAATTTGAATTTAGGAAAGCCAATAGCCAATCACCGCGCCGACCCATCCGGCAGCGATTTTCTTTAGACTTTCATCGGCACGCGGAAGCCAAGCGGGATCGACAAGTATGAGAATGCCAGAGGCTAGCATTATGAAGCTAACGCTAGCCTGCATCCATACTTTTACCTTTTCTTGGATTGTTACGACGACGGTTCCAGAGGCATCAGTCTTGGTTTCGATTTTCTTGAGAGGCACAGGCTAGCCTTTTAAGACGCGAATCGCATAATCGAGTCGATGCCCAAAATATGGTGCCAGTACCTCTGCCAAGTTAATGCGTGCTCTAATTTTCGTTTCGATGTCATTCTTAATTGAATGCACAATTAACGCAAGCAGCACGCCTACTGCCCCAGCGATGGTAGCCACGGATACCGAGGAGTGCGATGTCGGAATGATCTTGGACAGACGTTCGCCAATGCGACCCGCTATATAAGCGAGGACGTAAACCACTATTAACACTTCAATTCCAGCAGCAATAATCCGTCCTGTGCGGGACGAGCCTGCCGCCTGGTGATCCACAATCACGGCATCTGGGCCGTGTTCTGGCTCACGATAGGTCACGATTCGAATTGCTTCTTTAATGCGCGAAAACATAGCGGCACACTTAAATGCAAGAAAAACACTTGCATCAGATAGCTTTTTATGATAGCACAAAGGACCATCCTCACAATGTCCTTAAATTCCCATCGTTTCAATGAGTTCCGATATCGTCCAAATATGATTCGCCAAACCAGCTTCCATTGCTGGGGTCACGCGCAAGGTCTGGTGTACGCGGCAAAAATTATAGTACATGAACCAGAGCGCAACGGCTGCTGCATGGTTCTCCACCTTCTTGGAGAATGCGTTTGTCAGTCGCGTGAAACGGCGGATACTCATCCTCATGCTTAGATTCTGTCGTTCTACACAGCTTGTAGATACATGCTTCGGGTCTGGATTTCCGCTAACAACCTTCATATCACAACCGATACAACGGGCCGGAGAATAGCGTGTTTCGTTTTCAGTCGGCGCACCGTAAATCTTCTGTAGCTGTGCATAGTCAATGTCCGCTCCGAAAGCGCTCTCGACTGCCTCTAAGTAAGACCTGTGCCCATCTGTAGTGATCTGTACGCGATTGCTAATGCGACTCGCGCAATCCTGCATAAATTCTGTGGCCCATCCTAGATCACGTCCGCCCACTAGATAGCTAACGCAGAGCTTTGTGTCCGCATCCAGTGCGGTCCACGTCCAAGTGTCGCCCCATCCCTCGGCCTTCTTTTCCGGTGTTGTGTTCTTCGCCTTTGCTCCCACAAAATTCCAGATTTCATCGCATTGCAAACGGCGCACGCGAAGATTGCGAACATAGCGAGTGTGATAGGCAGCGCAGGCCTCAGCCAAATCCAGCAATAAGCTAGTGATTGTGTTGCGGGCAACTCCGGTCATTCGGGCGGCAGACCTTATTGAGTTTCCTTCAACGAGGGCTGATACAACTCTAATCTGACTCTCTCTATCTAGGCGATTCATATTGACCACTATGCTTGAGAACTGCGTAAATGTCAATGGGTACCATTGAGTTTTCTGTGGAAAACTGAAAATGGCCATTGCCTATTAGCAATGGCCATGTTACAGTTCCGGTGTGGGATTAACTCGGGCCGCACTTGGAATGGGTTGGCCGTCTCACCGGAGGTGGTACATGAAAAAATGAACTCGCCCACGCAAGTGGGCAGGATCAGGTAACTGACCTGTCTACGCCAGTCCAATCCTCCGAGGAGGATAGCATGGTTGATCAAAAAAAGGAAGACTTTATGTCCCAAATAGAGCACTACCGAGCTGTTCTCGATGATCTACAGAGACAAAAGAACTTAGCCCAATTCAAGATCGTTGAGCTTGATAACGCGATAGCCTCGTTGCGTCGCCTAATACCGGAGGATGCTAGGGAAGCTCTACCAGAGCCAATTCCAGTAAATCCGGCTACGATTATTCCGCCTCGAAAGTATGCAGGAATGAGTGTCCGTTGGGCGATCTTGAATCTTCTGTGTGAAGATGCGACCTCTCCTATGTCCACTGGCGGAATAGCGACCGCCTTACAACAAGGTGGAATTACGTCAGCCGGAAAGAACTTCGCGGGTAACGTATCCGCCGTATTGAGCGATATGGGAAGGGTGCGACACGAAGTTTCGTCTACCGATGCAGGATGGATAATCACTGATACTGGTAAGAGTGCATGGGCTCACATCAGCGCAAAGCGACGCGGGGAACAACTTATGATTTCCGCCAACGTGAATTAGCTCCCTTGCGGGCTATTGCCGTTCTCTCGGCAGGCGAGAGTTTGGACGCTCTCGCCTTGCCACCCTTGCGTCCACCAGCACGACCACGCGCAATAGCTTTGGGGTCTTTGCTCGCATCGCTGTTTTCCAGCGGGCTGCCGTCCATCTGCTCACCGATGGCCTGTTCTACCACGGCGCGAGCGACCTGCATAAAATCGCGGCCTCGTTTCATACACCCATGATGCCACGATTCAGAAACAACGGAAAGCCCTGTGGATTTCAAACTGAGCCACTACCGTCCAATCCTGTTCTATCCGATCTGATTGCGCTCAAACCCGAGATGCCCCTGGGCCCACAAGACGTTCTCAAATCCTACGAAATCGCCATGAGCATGGTGGCAGACAAGACATCAGCCGATCTCTCTGTAATCGTGCAGGCCCAACAAGCAAATCAAATTACCCGGGAACAGGCAGAATATCTTCTGCAGCAGAGCTACCAAATGGCAATGATGCAGTATCAGGTGCTTAGCGCGCTTCATGATGTTCTGAAACATGACATCGATGAAGCAGCAAGGCAGCAGCCAAGGCAGTCGCTGAAATCGGCAAGCTCCGATACGGTTTTAGTGGTTCCTTTTCCCGGACCCGTCGCTGAATTCAGATGACATTAAAGTTCCTCATCGCCAGGGTCGCATTGAAAGTCACGTCCTTCATTGGGGACAGAGGAACGCAAACATAGCATGCGACACCCGGAGAATTTAATTGGGGGCAGTAAGGGCGTCGCCCTGGACGCGGCGAAGCCTTCCCCCGCGGAGATGCTCTCTGTTCTGTCGCATTGTTTACCGCCTCTTTATCGATACGCATATAGATTTTTGCGGAACAAAGCTGATGCCGAGGATGCAGTGCAGGATGCGCTGACGGCAGCTTTGGAGCATTTGCATCAATTCAGAGGCGACGCGCAACTTTCGACGTGGTTGACCACCATTCTTATCAATTGCGCAAGAATGCATTTGCGAAAGCAGTCACGCTATATCCATGTATCCCTGGATTCGCGAATCGGGGAAGAGTGGGAGTATCCACTCTCCGATATCTTGGTGGACGACCGACCCAATCCCGAGGATGAGTCCCACAGGTCTATGCTGCATGGGCGACTGATGAAATCAGCAGCACAACTATCCCCGACTCTGCGGAAGACGTTTCACCTCCGGTTTGTGCATCACCTTTCGATCTGCGAAACAGCTCGCGTTCTGGGGGTTCCCATCGGAACTGTGAAAGCACGGACCGCCCGCGCGCGCGCGGAACTCCTGAAAGCGATGCGAGGACTGCTCCATCAAGGCCCAGTGCAACGAAAATCCTGCTTGCCCAGGCGTCCACACCAGAACAATCCAGCCGTGCCCGCAATCAAACCGGAGGCCGCGTCTTGTATTCCCTCACACCGACGACTTCTGGGATCGCGTCCCGCGGAGTGAGAGCGTAAACTCTAAACAATGTCGTGACGGGTCACCTTTGCACCAAATCTCGGTAGGAGATCAACTCTACCCCCCGCCGTGCCAGAATCTCTCGGGCTCTCGGCGAGGTCAATACATCCAATTCGACTTCCCGTGATTCTCGCAGTCGTGTCTTGGCCGATTGCAGATCAGAGTCGTTGTAGCCAGGATGGCATACGAACTCCCATGTCCCCTCAGGAACACTGGTTGCAATCGCCGCGAACAACGTCGCGTTCAAAGTCCCGGTGACTTCAATTCCTAAGGTTCCATCGGGCGTTACAAAGCCTTCCCACTGCACGGCCTTCCGGAATCTTCCCGCAAAGGTTCCCAAAACTCTCATCTCCGCCCAGCGTGTCCAGAGATTCGGTCGCCTCAGAAGTTCACTCAATCGCAAAGGAAGGCGCGGACCGAACGGATTCCGGACTGCTCGCACCCCGCACTCGGCAGCGGCCAGCAAGAGAGGGCGCAACACCTTCGGGAAAATATGGGTGTGCTTGTGCGTATCGAAGTGTGAAACGCACACTCCCGCGGCCTGCACCCTTCGGATTTGCGCCGTTGCCTCGGCGCCAATCTCAGTCGCGTCAAGCTGCCCCGTCAACGCCCGAGCTGCGAATGTTTTCAGGTCGTTACGAAATCGCCCTGATTGCGTCAATGAAGGAACTCTTGCCGGCGGCAGAACGGGCTCGCCGTCAATCAACACGACGTGGCAGCCAATACTCAGCTTCGGAAACTGCTCCGCGAGTTCCTTGACCTCGCAAAATGCCGGGCCGTTGGCCATCAATGTGGCGGAGGTGACGACGCCATCCGTGTGCGCCTTTACGATGGCCCGATTTACGCCCGCTGTGTATCCAAAGTCGTCCGCATTAACGACGAGACGCCGCACTCCGGCAGTTTAGCAGGAGGGACTTCGTACTTGTTGCGGCGTGGTCAACCGTCAGCTTTCACTCGTGCCACCCGCGAGGCCAGAATGGATCGGTCATGGGGTAAACACACCCTTACGTCTTTCGATGCCAGCTTGAGTCGATGAGCAGCCGACCTATGAGGCACCTATCCGCAGAGCTGCCCCATCTGCCCACATGCGGGCACTGTCTTTATCGACTGCCCGAGTTGGGGCACCGACGATTTTCACAGTGGCGGTTTTCACCCACTTAGAAGTGATTACGTCCGGCACTCGAATTGCGATCCCAAGTATCGATTCGGAGTTGCTCGACGGCGTACGAGCATAAACATTGTGCCGGAAGGGACCTGATTCCGTGCTGAGCAACAACAGCGAAAGTATCGAGAATTCGGGAATGAAGACCGTCGCCAACGAGAATGGCGCTTTGGCATGCTTGTACGGTCGGATTGATATCGATTCCTCTCCAGCAGTGCGCGACCAGCTAATCGCCCTTTTGCGCGCGCCACATCCGAGGACGGTGAGCATTGACTTCTCGGACGTTACCCATATTGACAGTTCCGGCGTGGCCACTCTGATTGAAGCGTTAAGGATCGCACGAAACTGTAAAACCGAGCTTAGGCTGCAGGGATTGCATGATCGCTTACATCGCCTGTTTGATGCGACGGGCATTCTATCCCTGTTCAATGAGGGCATTCGGAGATGAACCACTCTGGGTGCGAGGCGGTTTGATGGCCAATTTTCTCGAAATTGCCGGCAGAGAGACTCTCAGTCAACTCGACTATGTTGGGAGCCTGAACATTCAATTGTGGGCCACCCTGCGCGGGATGCGCGCGGCTTTGCCCCTGGTTGGAAATCGACATCGGTGGCGTGCAACTGTTCACCAAATGCTGGAGATCGGGGTGGACGCACTCCCGATGGTTGGCCTGATGGCTCTGTGCAGCGGATTCATCCTGGCCATGCAAGGAGCATCTGAGCTGCGGCGGTTCGGGGCTTTGCACTTCGTCATCGATTTGGTCGCAGTTGGCTTCACACGCGAACTTGGTCCGCTACTGACGGCAATCGCGGTCAGCGGACGCTCGGGGTCTGCATTTGCCGCCGAGATCGGCACCATGAAAGTCACTGAAGAGATCGATGCCCTTAAGGTCATGGCCTTCGAACCGGTGGAGTTCGTGTTAGCGCCAAAGTATCTGGCGGCACTGGTGGCAGTTCCGTGTCTCAGTGTCGTCTCCGCCCTCTTCGGCATTCTCGCCGGGGGGCTATTTATGTTCTTCAGCACGCACCTTGGTCTCCTGCTCTATTTCCGATACGTGCTGACCTCAATTGAGTTGCGGGATGTGGTCGCCGGGATGATCAAGAGCCTGGCATTCGCGACGATTATTGCTCACGTGGGATGCCTGGAAGGACTTCGAGTACGCGGCGGGCCCGACGCAGTGGGCCGCTCGACAACTTCGGCGGTCGTGCGATCAACGTTCCTGGTCATCATCGCCGATGCGATATTCACCACCATCTTTTACTTCGTGGGGAAAACCTAAATGGCCATAATTTCCGTCCGCGATCTGGTAGTGGAATACGGTGGGCGTCGTGTACTCGATGGTTTGAACCTTGACATCGAGCCAGGCCAGATCACGGTTCTGCTGGGAGGCAGCGGTTCAGGAAAGAGCACACTGTTGCGGCAAATTCTTGGTCTCGAGCACCCGAAGTCGGGCAACATCTCGATCAAAGGCACAGACATCACGCGCTGCTCACAGGCGGATTTGAAGAAGGTCCGGCGCTCGATTGGAGTGGCCTTTCAAAGCGCGGCGTTGTTCAATTCGCTGTCGCTCGAAGACAATGTCGCACTCACCTTGCGGGAGCACACTGCGCTCGCTCCTTCAATTATCGACCTGATCGTTTGGTTGAAGTTGGCGGTGGTGGGACTGGCAGACTTCGGCAAACTGCGCCCGCAGGAACTCTCGGGAGGCATGAAGAAGCGTGCGGCTGTTGCCCGGGCTCTCGCTTTGGATCCCGAAATTCTAGTGCTGGACGAGCCTTCGGCAGGCCTTGACCCGATTGTGGCGGCGGAACTGGACGAACTCATCGTATTTCTGAAGGAGACTTTTCAGATTACGGCTCTTGTTGTCACCCATGAAATGCACAGCGCCTTCCGAATCGCCGACCGGATCGCGATGCTGTTCGATGGAAGGCTCCTTGCAGTCGGCACAAAAGACGAAATACGCGCAAACCAGAATCCACGCGTGAGGCAGTTCCTCAACCGAGTGCCGGCCAACCCGATGCATACTCGGGCATTGGCCTCCTATTTGGAACGGTATGTGCAAAGTCAGGAGGCAAAACCATGACGACGGAAGCAAAGGTCGGTGCCTTTGTCCTCGGCTGTTTCGCGGTACTCGCGTTCACCGTCATCTACCTGTTGAATGCGCAGTATAGTGGCGGCACCGTGCAATATCGCACCTACTTGCGATATGCCGGAGGGCTTGAGCCCGGAGCCTCCGTGCTGTACGGAGGCATGAACGTGGGCAAAGTTACAGGCGTGCGACCCTCGGCCGCGGATCCAACCCGAATCGAGATTCTGTTTGAAGTCAAAAAGGACACTCCGCTGAATCAGAAATCAGTTGCCAAGCTAGGTTTCGTCAGCGTCATGAACAGCGCGGCCTTGTCGATCACAACCGGCACTATCGATGCCAAGCGTCTTCCACCAGACTCAACCGTTGCCTCGCAAGAAGCTGCCAGCCTGGATGAGATTGCCGGTAAACTGGCAACCGTTGCGGACAGTGCGAATACGCTGATCACGCAGGCACAGGGAGAACTGAACGAAATTAGCGGCAACATGAACCATCTGCTTGCCAACGTGGACACGATGACCGGACCGCGGAATCAGAAAAAAGTCCAAGCCATTCTGGACAACATCGATCGATTGGTGGCAGACGAGCGCCCAAAGATTGATCGTCTTACAGACCAGCTGGCCAAGGTTAGCGAGCATGCGGATGACACCATTCAGAATGTGAATGGCACGGTGACGGATTTGCGCGCTCCCGTGCGGAAAGATCTGGCTGAATTACAGACCACCCTGGAAGAGGCCAAAGGTCTACTGCAGTCGATGCAAGTCATAGTACGAGCCAATGACTCCAAGATCGGCGACACGGTGGAAAATCTGCGCGACGCGACCGACAACCTCAATCAGTTCACGAATTCATTGAAGCAGCGCCCTTGGAGCCTGATCCGCACCAAGCAGCCCGGGGACCGGCAGGTTCCGCGATAAGGCGGACAGAGGAGAATCGACAATGAAAAAGCTTACGACGGCGCTTGTATTGATGGTGACGCTGTTACCCGCTCTGTCCGGATGCGGCAGAGTAAGATATCCCGCATATTACACACTCAATTTGCCGGCTCCGCCGGATCCGCCCGCCCCGGAAAACGTCCGAACCTCAATAGCAGTACGAGAATTCCAATCGCCTGGTTATCTACGGCAAGGGCCGATCGTCTACCGGTCGACGCCGGAGGAAGTCGGCTTCTACGAATACCACCGCTGGGCGGCAGATCCGCGTACCCTTGTGACCGGCGCCGTCATCGATCATCTGCGCGCCAGCGGTCAGTTTTCCATGGTTTCTATGTATGACGGCCGTCCCAACCACGACTACGTTTTCAGCGGCAGGTTGGAAAAGCTGGAAGAGGTGGATTACGAAGCCGGGGTCGAGGTGGAAGTTGCTATGTCTGCACAGATCACCAAGGTAGCGACCGGTGCAACCGTCTGGAGCAATGCTGTTTCCGAAACTCGACCGGTGTCTCAACGAAATGTACCCGGGGTCGTCTCCCAGATGAATCGGACTATGGAGCTAACCATCAACAAACTACTATCTACGGTTCCACAGTCGCTGGGGAGTGAACGATAGGAATTTCAAGCGGAACCCAGGCCGCCGAGGTCAGAAGGTCGTCCGGAACCATCCGGATCTCGATTGCAGCGGGAACTTGGTTAGCAGATACTTGAAAGCGCAAAATTAGGGCTCAGCAACGTGAGCGTTTCGGGGTTCGCCCAAAGCGTTACAGGTAGGGTTTTGCGGACATAGTGCTGCAGCATGACCGAGGTTTTGATTGGTTAGATCCTCCGACCTATAGATTGCAGTCCTGTACGAGGACCAGGTTGCTTCTGTAAACCGAGAATTGCGAAGAGCCACGTGCCATGACCATCACCGAAGATCGATATCGAATGCTGCTAGGTGCATCCACTGCCCTGGCCGATCAGCCCACGGTAAAAGCCGTCCTGCAAAGCCTGCGAGGTGTTCTAGCCAGCACTTCAAGATTGCACGGGGTAGAACTCTACGTGCTGAGCGATGACGGCGAAGGTCTGTATAGCTTCGAATTTGATCGAGACCCGGACGCCCCCGCAATTAAACGCGGAGCCAAGTTATTACGCGTTGGTCTGGTGGCGCAAGCGCTAGACGAACAGAAGCCGGTGTTTATCCCGGACCTGTCGTTGACAATGTTGGAACACCCTGACCTGGCTCCTTTTGCAGCCGAAGTTGCCGGACGAAGCACCTACTTGTTCCCCGTATCGACCGCGCAAAAACGCTACGGAATTCTGTCAACGCCAAAGTTGCAGGGCCAGCAATTTGCCCCCGAAGACGTTGAGATGCTCAGTGCTCTGGCTTCCCACGTTGCGGTCGCGCTCGAGTGCGCAGTGGCAAGAGATACCGTGGAGCGTTACCACCGAGAAGTCGTGAAGCAGCGAGATCGGCTCAGCCTGCTGCTGGAAATCAACAACCATATTGTCAGCAAGCTCGAAGCCGAGGAACTGTTTCAGGCCGTGGCCGGGTCGATGCGCAAGCACTTGGGCAACGATCTCACGTCATTGTGGCTCTTTAACAAGCAGTCGGGCTGCTTGGAACGTAGATTCCTCGATTTCCCGACTGGAAAGGGCTTTCTCGAGAAGATTGTTGTCGTCGAACCCACGAAGCTATGGAGCGAATGGTCACACCTCCGCACACCACAGTATTACTCGACAACGGAAGCAGCTATACCTGCGTCCCTGCGCGAAGCGTCACGAGCTGAATCTCTCCTCTCGGCCGTCCTGGTGCCACTGATGGGTGCCGATGGGCCCCTGGGCCTGTTAACCATGTGCAGTCGCAGGGCTGATGGGTTCAACGAGGCGGACCGCGACCTGTTGTCGCAGATCGGCACCCAGACATCACTGGTCCTCGAGAATGCGCTGGCCTATGGACGGCTCCGCGCGTCGCGCGACGATCTGGAAGAGCAGCGCCTCTACCTCGAATCAGAAATCGAATCTGAATTCAACTTCCAAGACATAGTCGGCAAGAGTGCCGCTCTACGCAAAGTGCTGGACCAAGTCGCGATCGTTGCGCCAACCAGCTCCACCGTGTTACTGCACGGCGAGACCGGTACGGGCAAGGAACTAGTGGCCCGAGCGCTTCACAACCTCAGCCCGCGGCGTGAGCGTACATTTGTTCGTCTGAACTGCGCGGCGATTCCTTCGGGTTTGGTGGAAAGTGAACTGTTCGGCCACGAAAAGGGCGCTTTCACCGGAGCCCTGATGCAAAAGAAAGGCCGGTTTGAGTTGGCGGATCATGGCACTCTGTTTCTCGACGAGATCGGCGACATTACCATGGATTTGCAGCCGAAACTCCTGCGCGCCCTGCAGGAACAGGAGTTTGAACGCCTCGGTAGTACGAAGACCATCCACGTTGATGTTCGTTTGATTGCGGCCACGCATCGCGATTTGGAAGGCATGATCCGCAATAATCAGTTTCGCGAGGACCTTTTCTACAGGCTGCGCGTGTTTCCGATCGAAATCCCGCCGCTGCGCGAACGGCGCGAAGACATTCAACTGCTGGTCCATTTTTTTGTCGCGCGCTTCTCCCGCAGTATGCAAAAGCGCATCCGGTCTGTCCCGAGACCCGCGATGGAGGCTCTGGTCAATGCCGATTGGCGAGGAAATATCCGTGAGCTGGAGAACTTCATTGAGCGTTGTGTAATTCTTACGCAAGGCGACGAATTGAATGTGCCGCACGCAGAGCTAAGGAGATCTGCTGGCCGCGCTATTGTTTCGGCGGGCTCGACCTTTGAGCAAGCCGAGAGGCAGGCGATCCTCGATGCTTTGAAAAACGCCTCCGGGAGAATAGCCGGAAATGGCGGAGCGGCAGAACGCCTCGGGCTTAAGCGAACTACGCTGCAGAACAAGATGCGCAGGCTAAGCATCACTCGCGCCGATTATTCAGCCTGACAGCATGCGGTCGCCCGCCAGCATACGGGCAACTTCACGGGCTCGTGTGACCGCCGAGGTTATCTACAATTGATTGTTTCGCAATAGCTTAGGCCTAAGAGTCGCAGTTCGGCAGTCGAGATGCCTCTCGCCCTGGTGGGCCACACACTAAGTGGTCCACAAAGGGGACTCAATAGATGAAGAAGTTGACCGAACTAGCGATCATTCTCATTCTTCTCGCAGTATCATCCTGGGCTCAGGAAGTCAGAAATGAAGTGACGGTTCAAGGTTCCGGATTCTTCCAAAAGCAGACCACTAACGGCGGGATTGCCAATAATCCAACCAACTCTGGCGGCGTGATGGCCGGATATCGATTCAATCTGAAGAACTGGCTCGCGGTCGAGGGCGACTATGACTATTTCAGGAATCATGAGACCTTCCTGTCGAGCAGCGGAACCACCTTCATACCGATGAATGTCCACGCCGCGACCGGCACCGCGATCGTGAAGCTCCCCGCCTTCAAGATGCCTGCCGTCAAGATCGTTTCTCCATTTGTACTCGCGGGAGGGGGAGCCATGTTCTTTGATCCGCGTAGGGGATCTGTGAGCGAGCAAACCCGGGGCGCCTTCGTTTATGGGGGCGGCGTCGATGTGCCAATGTCAAAACATTTTCTACTGCGCGCACAGTACCGAGGTTTTGTCTACAAGATTCCCGATTTCGAGATGGCCAGCCTCAAAGTCGACAAATACACCCATTCCGCTGTGCCCTCTGCCGGCTTGGTATTTACGTTTTAGATCGGTCTGGCTTCCTCGCTCTTCAACTCTTCAAGGCGGCTGAAGCAGCCGCCTTTGATTCTTAGCCGTCTACCGAGCGCCTGCCCTCATGCTGGCACTGCCCGTTGTTAAGCGCGGCATACGCTCGAAAAACCACTCATTCTCAATAGGTTGCGCTCAAAGTCCGTGGCAAGATAGCTGCAAAGATAACTGTAGCCGGCGATTTGAGGCTGCTAACGAATGTAAGAGGGGCTCATCATGTTACGTGTCGAAACGCAACAAATAGACGGTGCTTTGATCTGCAGGCTCGAGGGCCGATTCACCGGGCAGGGAGCTGAGCAAGTTCGCACGCTCGTCACGCGCTGCGATAGCAAACTGGAACTAGTCGTCGATCTCACGGAAACAATGTTCATCGACGCCATCGGGGAAGAGGTGCTTTCGTTTGTCAAGAAACTCGGCGCGCAATTCATTGCCGAGACTTCGTACTCTCGGGACATTTGCGAACGGCTTAACCTCCCTTTGATCCACAAGCAGAAATCGAACACGCATCTGTCAGGTAATTCGGACGGAAATGGTCGTCGCCCGGCTAGTGATTCTCGCTACCGATGAACGAGCACACTTAACCGGCAATCGAGCAACGTTGCCGGCAGTTGCGCAACAGAATGGGTGACGTTTGCAGCGCCGATTATTGACAGGTTGCGCCGCAAATCAAAATCTCGTCGGGATCAAAGTGGTGTCTCTGCCAAAGGGTCTCACCAGGTCGCCCTGAAAATAGCGGCAGTGCCCATATCCGGTCAGCTGTCACCCCACCGCATCGCACAAAGAAGTCATTTGCATTCCGAGTTCAACAACTTACATGCCTATCCGGTTTGGCACCACTCTTGCCTAGCCATAAATGTGATCGCAAGACCACCAAGGAAGCCACTCATGATAAGCGTAGCGAGCAAGAGTTTTCCCGAGCCTGCGGTCAATGAATACGTTGGCACCGTTTTCAGCCAGAATCGCGAAGAGCTGGCGTGGCTGGCGAATTTCATCACAGGCAACGAAAAGATAGCAGAGGCATGCGTTGTCGACGCCTGTGCCCAGGCAGAATCGGAAAACCCCAGTCTTCAAGAATGGTCCTCCACATGGGCCTCGATGTCCACAATCCGTTCCGCAGCGCAAGTCCAGCAACAACGGATCGCTCAACTCTCCTCCGCATATATGCAATGCGGCTGCATTCACGGAGGACACACGGCCTTATCCTCTGACTGGTGTGACGTTCTGCTGGAGGAATCAAGCGTGGTTTTCGCCAGACTCGATGTCTTCTGTCGCTTTGCATTGGTGATCTGTGGCCTGGAGAAGCGCTCCGCGAAAGAAGCTGCGCTACTGCTTGGCGTCGATCCGGCTAGCGTGGAGGGAGCATATTGCACTGCCACTAAGTGTCTGGAGGTGATCAGCTGCGAGCAGTTCCAGCGGCAGAACGACTTCGCAGCCGTGTGGAACTGATAGGGTCCCGCAACGAAAATTGGCATAGCTGCGGGCCGCGTTGGAAGAATCAGGGTTTTGGGCATTTCGGAGTCAACCAGCTCCTGTGCCCGCGATGTCCGCGAACACTTTCATTCCTCCCGGGCGAGTTAACGTTGATGAGCTTAGTGGGAAGTGTTCGCGGACATTCTGCTTACCTATCTCTCGACTTTCCAGAAAGCTGTACCCTTCATCTCTCCCCTGTCCATCCCGGGACAAGACGTGACGATCTGAATCCGCCGCTGACCAGCTGAGAATCCTCTGAGTCTGGAGTTATCTTCGATCACTGTCACTTGGATCAAGGCGCTCAAAATTTGTTGGAGCGACTTGAAAGTAGTCAATGCTCGCTAGTGCCCGCATGAGGGCAGCTCCCCTCGACCGGATATGGGCATTCTGAAGCGCTCTCGGATGTTCGCATCTCTGATTCAATAACTTGCAAGGAACTCCAGGTGGCATGGCACCTGCAACATTGGTGCACACGAGCGGCAACACGATTCGCTCAAGTTCAAAGTGCCGTCAGGCCTCAGCCGAAGTCCAGGTGGAAGAATGATGAAATCGAACCATCTCGCACTGCTTCTTACAATTCTCGTTTTTGCATCACCGCTTGGGTCGTTTGCCCAACAGGGCTCGCAAGAAGTCCCGCTTCTTACGCTTGACGACGCAGTCTCCATTGCGCTCACGAACAATCGGCTCGTGAAGAACTCGGTGTTGGAAGCGCAAAAATTCGACTTTCAGGTGAGCACGATTCGCAGCAGGCGACTGCCACACTTTCAATTTTCCGCACTTGGTGGCGAATTGCTGCAGCCGTTTGATTTCACCTTTGCGAAGGGGGTTTTCGGGACGTATCCAGGGACCGGGCCGATTCCGTCGACGGACGCCAAGGTTCACACGCCAGCACGGTTGTCCGCCTTTATGAGCGGCAGCATCGATGTGCCCCTGTTACAGCAGTACAAAATCGGACTGGGAATTCACGCGACAGAACTTGGGCGCGACATCGCTAAAGAAGACGTTCGCGCAGAAAGGCAGAAGATCGCGTCCGAAGTGCGAAGTGCATATTTCGAGCTTGTCGCAACGCAGGCTGCGGTGGATGCAGCACAAGAAGGAGTACGCACTCTGGAAGAGGCGCAGCGAGTTACGCTGCGTTACATCGCAGAGAAAACTGTACTCAGGGGAGACTCGCTGGAGGTCGATGCGCGATTAACCAAGGCGCAGTATGACTTGTCGGTTGCGGAGAACGGACTTGCCACACAGCACGAGCACCTCAATCAACTCTTGGCGCGGGATCTTGAAACCCCTTTTCGGGTTGATTTCATTCCTGAGGCAGACACGACAACCCTGAGTCTGGAGGAGGCACGCCAGCAGGCGTCAGAGAATCGCCCTGAGATCCGCCAGGCTCACCTCAAGGAAAAACAAGCCGACTACGACCGCCGCCTCGCCAAAGCCGAATACATGCCGGACCTTGGTGTCGCGGTTAGCTATATGGGGATTCAGAACGTGCAGGTCCTTCCGACGAATGTCGGAATGGCGGGCTTTGCCTTGACTTGGGAGCCGTTCGATTGGGGACGCCGGCGCAATAAGGTACGCGAAAAATCCAACACCCTGGCGCAAGCGCACAACGGTGTACAAGAGACGGAATCGCAACTCGGGGTTGAAGTCGGGTCGAAGTACCGCAAGTGGAAAGAGGCTGCGTTGTTGCTGAAGGCCACTCGCACCGGCCACGAGGCCGCCGCCGAAGAATTCCGCGTCACCAGCAACAAATACAAAGAACAAGCAGCACTCGTAAGAGATCTATTGCAGGCTCAAGCCCGAAGTTCGGAAACCGCTTTTCAGTATCAGCAGGCGCTTTCTTCTTATTGGAGTTCCCTTGCAGAATTGCGCCGCGCGATGGGAGAGGAATAAACGTGAGAACCACGATCGCAATCTTTTCATTGATGCTCGTCATGGCCGGCTGTGGCTCGAATAAGCCACTCAATCAACCACCACAGGGGGTCCAGGCTCAAGCCGTTGAGAAGCAAGCGGGCTTCACCGCCGACGGCTTGCGTTTCTCGGCGGTAGTGACGCCTGATTCGGAAGTTCCCCTGGCATTCAGAATTCCCGGGTACGTCATTTCGCTTAAACAAATGCGCGGCCAGGATGGCAGGATGCGCGATGTTGCGGAAGGGGATCGGGTCAGCCGGGGAGCCGTGCTCGTCCGCATCCGATCGTCTGAATACGAGGACAAGGTACACCAGGCATCCTCGCAAGCAGCGGCTGCGGAAGCTGTTTTTCAGAAAGCAAAGCTCGACTTCGATCGAGCTACGCATCTGTATGACACTCAGAGCCTTACGAAGCCGGACTTCGATTCGGCTCGCGCGCAATACGATGCCAGCGAGGAGCAATTGAAGTCCGCGCGGGCCCTGACGAGCGAGGCCGAAATCGCTCTGCGCGACACCTCTCTGATTGCGCCCTCCGATGGCGACATCGTGAAGAAAGCCGTCGAACTCGGCGCGTTCGTCGGACCTGGTGTTCCCGCATTCGCGCTGGCCAAAACCGACAGCGTAAAGATCGTCGTGGGAGTGCCCGATACGGTTGTCCGTTCCGTAAAGGTCGGCCAGCCCGTTGATGTTGCCATCGACGCGTTCCCCACACGCACATTTCATGCGCGAATCAGCCGCATGTCATCGGCGGCGGACACGATCACACGTAATTTCGAGGTCGAGGTCGCGATACCGAACCGCGATCACTTGCTGAAGGTGGGCATGATCGGCTCTTTGCAATTCGCGGATACCGACGGCGCAAGTCGAACGTCGGCGCTGCTCGTCCCACTTTCCGCAATCGTGCAAGCGAAAGACAGGAAATATGGCGTGTTTGTCGTCTCAAACTCGAGTGCCGGAGAAATCGCTCAGCTCCACAGCGTAGACATCGGCTCTGTCACTGGAACCGACGTAACCGTACTCAATGGGCTAAGCCCAGGCGATCGCATCATCACTACTGGCGCCAATCTGCTTAAGGATGGGCAGGCTGTCGAGGTCCTTCAATGAAAGACGAGAACCCCAATCGCAGTCGTAACGTCGCACGATTCTTCGTCAACAATCGGCAGATTGCCTGGGTCGCATTGTTCGCCACTCTGGCCTGGGGCGTGTTCGGTTACATGAACATGCCCAAGCGCAAGGACCCCGACATCCCTGTGCGCATAGCGCTGGCAATCACCCCGTGGCCAGGTATCTCGGCAGACAAAGTTGAACAACTGGTCACACGGAAAGTCGAGCAAGCCGTCACTGGAAACAGCAAGGTGGACCGTGTGGAATCCACCACGCAGGACAACATTTCTGTTGTGCAAGTCAGGCTGTTGGACAACATCAAGAACACGCAGCAGGAGTTTCAGGACATTGGACAACGACTGAACCAGATCACTGACCTTCCCGACGGTGCGGGACCTGTCACCTGGATCAGCGATTTCGGAGACACGGCAGCGCTAATGCTGACGGTCGCCAGTCCGACAGTCCCAGACCTTGAAATCGCGTTGCGCGCCCGCGGTGTGCGGGATGCGATTGAGAAAGAGCGCCGAGGAGTTACGAGTGGGCGGGTCAGCGTTCTCTACTGTTACCCGGCATCCGTGCCCCCTGCTGTGATTGAGCGGCCATTTGTCATGCTGGCTGCGCAGGCAGAACGGGACGGGTTTGCGCACGACGTTCGTTCGTTGTCCGTTGGAAGCTGCTCCGGAATCGACTTTGCGACGGCGAAGTCGGATGACGAAATCCGCGCGTATGGACAGCAGTTCATCGAGAAGAAGCTCCAAGAGTACGACTTTCATCCCGACGCGTGGGGTCCGATTATCATTCGCGATCCTCAAGCCACCAAGCAACGCCTCGCGGAAGTAGCTAACAACCGGTATTCGTATCGGCAACTGGATGATTTCACCGATCTGATCCAACGCACTCTGCAACGTGTACCCGAGGTAGCGAAAGTCCAGCGCGCCGGCGTTCTGCCGGAAGAGATTTATCTGGAGTACTCAGATAGCCGGCTGGCCGCCCTTAAGTTGCAGCCGACAAAGATCAAAGACCTCCTCAGCACTCGAAATGTAACCGCTCCTGGAGGTATTGTCCAAACCCAATCGCGAAACGTCTTGGTTGACGCAACCGCGGAGTTCAAAAGCACGAAGGATATTGGCAACGTGCTCCTGGCATCATCGTCGACCGGGGCGCCGCTTTACTTGCGCGATGTGGTGGACATATCGCGCGCATATCAGACACCAACACGCTACTTGAACTACCTGACGTTGCGCGAGGCAAACGGGACTTGGCAGCGGAACCGTGCCATTACCCTGGCGGTGCAAATGCGATCAGGCGAACAGATCTTCAAATTCGGCGCGGCGGTAGACAAGGCTCTAGCCAATGTGCGCCCGCAACTGCCTGCCGACCTTATTGTGGCTCGCACCTCGGACCAGCCACGGCAAGTCAAGGAGCTTGTCAGTTTGTTGATGGGCAGCCTCTATGAGGCCATTGTCCTCGTCGTAATCGTCGCTCTGGTCGGATTCTGGGACTGGCGTGCCGCGATGCTAATGGCAGCCTCCATCCCCCTGACCCTGGCGATGACCTTCGGAATCGTTCACGTTCTTGGGATTGACATTCAACAAGTTTCGATTGCGACTTTGATCATCGCGCTCGGATTGTTGGTCGATATGCCTGTTGTAGCAGGGGACGCGATCAAGCGCGAGTTGGGTTCGGGTTCTCCGCGCGATCTCGCATCCTGGATGGGGCCGACGAAGCTGGCGAAGGCGATTGTGTTTGCCACCATCACGAACATAGTCGCGTATCTTCCGTTCCTGATGCTGAGCGGCGATACAGGCTTCTTCCTTTACAGCCTGCCGGTCGTGATGACGTGCACGCTGATTGCTTCCGTCATTGTTTCGTTTACGTTTATGCCGTTAATTGCGTATTACATGATCAAACCGCCCAAGCGTCTGGAGCCGCCTATGTCGGAGCGCCGGCAGCACGGGTTCCCGGCGCTCTATTACCGGGTAGGCAATTTCGCGCTCAGACATCGTTGGGGTACATTCGCCGGCTCGCTCGTCGTTCTGGTGTTGGGCGGAGTGTTTTTTAGAATGCTGAAGCCGCAGTTCTTCCCCAAGGACCTGTCATACCTTTCGTATGTGGATGTCTGGCTTCCACCCGACGCCCCGCTGGGTGCAACGGACGCGGTCGCACAACGAGCGGAAACTGTCATTCGGCAAGAGTCCGAACGCTTTGGAAACGAACATCATCAGAAAGACGTTCTGAAATCGGTGACCACCTTTGTCGGCGGCGGAGGTCCCAGATTCTGGTTCTCCGTCGATCCCGAGCGACAACAGCTGAATTATGCGCAAATCCTCGTCGAGGTTGCCGACAAGCACCTCACCAACGAACTGGTTGGGCCGCTGCAGACGGCGCTGAGCCGCGAGGTCCCAGGTGCCCGGGTCGATGTGCGGCAGCTCGAAACCGGCAAGCCCGTTGGTATTCCCGTTTCCATTCGAATTTCAGGTCCGGAAATCGACGTTCTGCACCGTCTCTCTGGCGAACTCCAGACAGTCTTTCGGGCCCAACCAAATGCGACTCGGGTTCGAGACGACTGGGGGGAGCCTGCGATGAATGTCCGGCTGAAGGTTGACCCCGACCGCGCCAACCTTTCCGGGATCACGAATCTGGACATAGCCCTCTCATCCGCTGCGGCGGAGAGCGGATTACCGGTGTCAACCTACAGGGAAGCCGACAAACAAATCCCCATCGCCGTTCGTTTGCGGATGGAAGAACGCGCTGGGCTCTCTGACATACAAAATGCGTACGTATACTCTCTGACCAGCAATCAACGCGTTCCTCTGAGACAGGTATCGAACGTCACAACGGAAATGGCGGTCTCGAAAATCAAGCGCCGCAATCAATTCCGGACGGTCACGGTATCCGCATTCCCGATTCCGGGTGTTTTACCTTCTCAGGTGCTCACGCCGCTGCTGCCGAAAATCAAGGAGTTCCAGAAGAACCTGCCTCCCGGCTATTTCCTCGAGATCGGAGGCGAATATGACGAACAGCAGAAAGGTTTCAAGGAACTTAGCGTAGTCATGGCGATCTCGGTGCTGCTGATCTACATTGCGTTGGTCTTGCAGTTCCGAAGTGCCGTCAAGCCGCTTCTGGTTTTTGCTGCAATTCCATACGGAATGACAGGAGCTCTCGCCGGTCTGGTGATCATGGGTCAACCCTTCGGATTCATGGGATTCCTGGGAGTCGCAAGCCTGGTGGGCGTGATCGTCAGTCACGTCATCGTTCTCTTCGACTTCATCGAAGAAGCCCACGAAAGAGGGGAGCCTTTACGAGAAGCTTTGCTCGATGCCGGCATAGTGCGATTGCGCCCCGTGATGATCACGGTCGGTGCGACTGTGCTTGGGCTCATACCCTTGGCCATTCACGGGGGACCCCTCTGGGAACCTCTCTGTTACGCCCAGATCGGTGGTCTTACTATCGCGACGTTCGTGACGCTGCTGCTTGTCCCGGTGATCTATTCCATCTTTGTGTTGGATCTGAAGCTGATTAAGTGGGAGACTCCTGCAGCAGCCGAGCCGGCGACAGCTGAACTAACGACCGCTGAGTTTCATTACTCCCATTAGCCGTGGGAATTGATTTTTCATGGAGGAGATCGTCATGATTACTTGCAGCAGCGCCGCTAGCCTATTCTCAGAGTTGAAAACCAGAATTGAAACCCGCCAAGCGCGGGTAGGCGTGATAGGGCTCGGTTACGTGGGCCTGCCGCTTGCTTTGCTCTACACCGAAGCAAAGTTTCGAGTAACGGGTTTTGACATCGACCCGGATAAGGTCGCAACTCTCAGCTCGGGTGGATCCTACATCTGTCGAATTCCACCTACAGAGATCCAGGCAGCGCGCTCGCAAGGATTCTGTGCGACCGCAGAGTTTTCGAGCCTGACCGAAATGGACGCCATCATCATCTGTGTGCCCACACCTCTGGACGAATATCGGGAGCCTGATCTCAGTTTTATTACCAACACCGCCAGGGCAATAGCACCGCATCTCCGTGCCGGTCAGTTGGTCGTGCTGGAGAGCACGACCTATCCCGGCACCACGGAGGAAGTACTTATTCCAATCTTGGAGGAAGGCAATGGCTGCGGTTTAAAGGCTGCCCGCGACGTAATGGCTAATGGAGAGGATGAGTTTTTTGTCGCCTTTTCTCCGGAACGCGAGGACCCAGGCAATGACAGCATCGCGCGGCGTGACATCCCGAAAGTCGTAGGAGGCCTGAATTCCCAAGCCTCCGAACTGGCCGCCACGCTGTACGGGACAATCTTTAACCGAGTCGTCCCGGTGTCCTCACCGGCCGTCGCAGAAATGACTAAGCTGCTGGAAAACATTTACCGCTGCGTGAACATCGCCCTAGTCAATGAATTAAAGCTTTTGTCATTGCGCATGGGATTGGATATTTGGGAAGTCATCGAGGCTGCCTCGACCAAGCCATTCGGCTTTCAACCCTTCTACCCTGGTCCGGGCCTCGGCGGACACTGTATCCCCGTCGATCCGTATTATCTGTCATGGAAGGCGAAGGCGTGGGATTTCCAGACACGCTTCATCGAACTGGCCGGAGAGATCAACAGTGCCATGCCCTATCACGTGGTCTCATCCGTCAGCAGGGCTCTCAGTCGACAACGGAAAGCTCTGAACGGCGCCAAAGTGCTGGTGCTCGGGGTGGCCTACAAGAAAGACATCGATGACCTGCGCGAGTCGCCAGCCCTGACCATTATTGAGCTGCTGCAAAAGGATGGCGCTCAAGTCAGCTACAACGATCCCTATTTTCCGCTTATCGGCAAAGGGCGCCACTACGATCTGCAGATGAAATGCGTACCCGTGGACGACGCCTCCAAATACGACTGTGTGCTGATCGTCACAGATCATTCGGATTACGATTACGCCTGGATCGCACAGCACGCATCCTTGGTGGTGGATACCCGCAACGCGATGAGAGGCATTCAGGGCGATAACATTGTGCGCTGCTAGACCTTCGGCGGTCTGTGCGTTCGGCGCAAATTTGCCTCGTGAGTGTCGCGGCATTTCTGACAGCTCGATGTGTGTGTCTTTCGGAAATCAGCCGAGTGCGAGCATGCCCTGAGGTTCCAGTTAGAGAACGATCTGGAAAATGATTTTCCTCCAACAAATCGGTGCAGCCGTTCTTCTGGTGTTTATCACCCTCATTATCCAGTGTGGTGGCGCCGCTGCGCTCATTATTTGGATAAGAAGTATTCCAAGAGAGACTCATGAGGTGCGGGTGTTTCGCTGCGCCGCACTCGTCATGCAAACCACGGTAGCTGTCATCATTCTGCACGGAATCGTCATTCTGCTTTGGGCGAGTTGCTATCGGTGGCTTTGCCTGCCATCTTGGGAATCCGCGTTCTACTTTTCTGCGAGCAGCTATGCGACCGTTGGATACGGGGATGTGGTCCTTCCGTCGAAATGGCGCCTGTTGGGCCCACTCGAAAGCATGGTCGGCATGCTGATGTCAGGAGTCTCGATTGGACTTCTGTTCGCGGCAGTCACTCATCTGGTCGATGGCGAATCGCGATCTCGTCTACCACTTCGCTCCGAACCTATGACTGCGGATCACATCGGCCCCCGACGAAGGCGAAGCTGTTACTTCGGTCGGTCGCGGTTGAACGTCATACCCTGAAAAACAGTTAACTGTAAGTACGGGACTGGAAGCCTGGCAAATCACGTCATAGGTAGTGGCAAGATCCAGGTGCGAGATTATTCCAGTGTAAGCCGAATTATGGAGCCCCATAATAATAAGGTCGGCTCGCAGTTTGTCAGCAGTCTCGAGGATCTTCTCATTGAACGGCCTTTCTGATTCGAATTCCACGTACAACTCAGGTCTTAGGTCGAGCCCAGCATTGTCGGCGAGTCGTGACAGGCGCTCGAGGGTTCTCATGCGCGAATCCTCGTTCCTCGGATGTTCGTCCCTGCGCGGCGGTATGGCCGGAACGATACTGAGAAAGGCGAGCTTGGCTCCAAACTGATTGGCAGCCGCAATTGCTTGGGGCATGCCTTGGAGAGATGCGTGTCCGAAGTCTGTCGCAAACAGGAACGTACGCTGCGTGGAGGACGTTTCAAACCAGGGGCGGCCATCGGAGCGCGGCCCAAAGGTCAAGACCGGACAATCCGCCTGACGAAAAATCTGTTCTGCGATGGAGCCGAAAAACAGCTTGGCTATACTGTGTCGTCCGTGTGTGCCGACGACGAGGAGATCCGCCCTCTCTTGTCGGATGATCTCTCGCAGTTCCGGCCACAGTTGACCATGCCGAACGATGAATTTGTGTTGAATGCCAGTAAGAGCTCCGGTTCGAACGAGCGACGCCTCCAATTGCGCGCCCTCGCGCAACACTGCCTCCTCACAGGCAGCGATTGCACAAGGACCCGCCATAGTCAGACCCAGGGAGGACACGACGTGCGCCAGGCAAAACTTTGACTCATAGAACCGAGCGAGTGCCAGAGAATAGCGCAGCGCCTTTTCAGAAGCCTCAGAGAAATCCGTTGCGATCAATACTGAGCGCGGCTTGAGAGCCGCTGCGATGTGTGACATGGTGAATCAAACGCCGCTCTTGCGACCAAAACACCGTCGGATGAGGTGCGGACGACTTGATCCGTAACTGCTTGGGGAGAGCTGGGATCAAGTGCAGCGCACCCCTGCTTCACCGACGGGCTTGCGTACGCACATGAACCTTCTACAGTTTGCATGCAATGTGCCAATCGAGACCGACGGTATGCTCCTGTAGCGCCACCATGTGTGCGATCTTTGCCCTTCGAGCCTCTGCCCAAATTGAGGCACTGCCCAAGGCGGGGCATTGCCCCGCCCAGACCAGGTGCTTGGGACTATAGGAAACGACGGATTAATGAGGGGTCCGATTGGCAAGCCATCTGCACTGCTGGATCTGTAAGCACTCATTCGGAGTAGTGTTGGTTAAACACGGCAAAGGCGGATAGGATTCCGACCCTTCAGGCTCAGCGGACGCAATGAACGTACTGGTTCTAAACTCGGGAAGTTCCACCCTGAAATTCCAAGTGATTGCCACAGACCTTGAACGGATCGCTCAAGACAAAGACGACCGCATCTGCCGGGGCGATGTTGAGGGCATAGGAGGAGAGGCAATCATTCGCATCAAGTACGGCAACCAGCCAAGGCAGACCCTCACAGAGCCGCTCCGAGATGTGGCCGCTGCACTCGAATACCTGATTCGCGACATCGCTTCGAGTCCAGGAGTATCTGAAATCAAGAGTGCGGCTGACGTAAATGCAGTGGGACACCGAGTGGTGCATGGCGGTGAGATGTTCAAAGATTCTGCCCTGATTGACGATTCGGTTTTGAAGGGACTTGAGGACTGCATCGATCTGGCCCCACTTCACAATCCAAACAACATCAAGGGTATCCGGGCAGCCCGCGAATTATTCGGCAAAGACATTCCCCAAGTGGCAGTGTTCGACACTTCCTTTCATCATTCGCTTCCCGAGCAGGCCTACCTGTATGCCATTCCATATCATCTTTACAGGCGTCACCGCATCCGGCGGTACGGATTCCATGGTACCTCTCATCGCTACATCGCTTTCCGCTACCGTGCAATGCGAGGACTGACGCGCGAACAAACCAACATCATCACGCTCCATTTAGGCAACGGGTGCTCGGCAGCCGCAATAAAAGGTGGATGTTCCATCGACACGTCGATGGGGCTAACGCCGCTTGAAGGTCTAGTCATGGGCACGCGCTCAGGAGATGTTGATCCCGCTGTGGTCAGCGCCATCGTCAGAAAAGAGGGGCTATCAGCCTTCGAGGTGGACAGGTTGCTCAACACGCAATCCGGCTTGCTCGGCATTTCTGGGCTCACGAATGACATGCGCGAATTGCAGGCTGAGCTGAAAGAGCATGAAGACCGCCGGGTCCGTCTGGGTATCGACATCTTTTGTTATCGGGCGAGGAAATACATCGGTGCATATCTGGCTGCGATGGGCGGAGCTGACGCGGTTGTTTTCACAGGCGGCATCGGAGAAAATTCACCGGACGTTCGTGCAAGGATTTGTGCGGGGATGGAGTGGGCAGGACTTTGCCTCGACCCAGCGAAGAATCAGGAGACGGTTGGTCGCGAAGGCGAGATATCAACGGAAGACTCCAAGTTGCTCGCATATGCTATCCCGACTGATGAGGAACTCCTCATAGCCCGGGACACTGTGCGAGTTATCTTGGGCGTGCCGCACCCGTCGTAAACGGTGCGACTGTAGCATAAATGCGGCCGATATTAGTTTGGACGACAATTGAAGGATGAAACCATGTCCAGTGTGCTAGAAAAGAAACAATCGGCAATGAAGTTGAGCGACGCCAGGATTTCATCCCTAGCCGGGAAACCCGCTCCAATGGAAATGCTTGTGGACCTCGCCAGATTGGAGAAGGAATACTTTGACCGCAAGCCGGATCTCGAAGATCCCAACCAGTTGGTTGCCTTTGGAACAAGCGGCCACCGCGGGACGTCTCTAAACGGCACGTTCACTGAAGCGCATGTTCTCGCCATTACCCAGGCGATCTGCGATTACCGCAAGGCGCAAGGTATTACGGGCCCCCTGTACATGGGGAAGGACACGCACGCCGTGTCCTCGCCTGCGCAGTGTTCTGCGCTGGAAGTTCTCGCTGCGAACAATGTTGAGACCATCATCCAGAAGGACGATGGCGTCACACCAACGCCGGTTATCTCACAGGCCATCCTGGTGTGCAACCGCACTCGACAAGTTCCTTGGGCTGATGGCATCGTCATCACACCTTCCCACAATCCTCCGGAAGACGGTGGTTTCAAGTATAACCCGCCCAACGGCGGCCCGGCCGATACGGAGGTCACACGCTGGGTACAGCATCGGGCAAACAATCTCTTGCGAGCTGGCAATCGCGAAGTGAAACGAATCCCATATGAGAAGGCAATCAAAGCACCTTCCACCCGCAAGGAAGATTTGGTGTTGCCCTACGTGCGGGATCTGAAGAATGTCGTCGACATGGACGCCATTCGGGATGCGGGCCTCAGATTGGCCGTTGACCCGCTGGGCGGAGCCGCCCTCCGATATTGGGAGCCGATCAACGCGATCTACCAATTGGATATCACTGTCGTGAATCCCACGATTGATCCCACATTTTCCTTCATGCCTGTCGATCATGACGGGAGGATTCGAATGGATTGCTCGAGCCCTTACGCTATGGCCAGGCTTGTCGGCCTGAAGGATCGATACCAGGCGGCCTTCGCTAATGACCCCGACTCCGACCGTCATGGCATTGTGACTCCATCCGCGGGTTTGATGAACCCGAACCACTTCCTGGCTGTGGCAATCCGTTACCTGCTGACGAATCGGCCGGAGTGGAGCGCCAAATCCGCAGTCGGAAAGACGCTAGTGAGCAGCAGCATCATAGACCGTGTTGCCGAGAAACTCGGCCGTCGGTTGTACGAAGTGCCAGTGGGATTCAAGTGGTTTGTGCCGGGACTGATCGATGGTTCCGTGTGTTTCGGGGGAGAGGAGAGCGCGGGTGCGAGCTTCCTGCGCCGCAACAGCACAGTATGGACCACCGACAAAGACGGACCGATCATGGATCTTCTTGCGGCAGAGATCACCGCTCGAACGGGAAAAGATCCCGGCCTGCACTACCGTGAACTGACCGCGGAATTTGGAAGTCCTCTTTATACCCGGATTGATGCGCCGGCCTCGCCTGACCAAAAACGGAAACTGCAGAAGCTCTCAGCTGATTCGGTGAAAGAAACAGAATTAGCGGGCGAACCCATCGTTGCCAAGTTAACAAAGGCCCCCGGCAACCATGCTCCGATTGGCGGAGTGAAAGTGGTGGCAGAGTCTGGCTGGTTTGCCGCGCGGCCCTCTGGCACCGAAAACGTCTACAAGATCTATGCTGAGAGTTTCAAAAGCCAGTCACATCTGAATGTGATCATTAGCGAAGCGCAGGAGATCGTTAGCAACGCTCTCGGTCAGTCCTGAGCTCAGAGGGAAATCATCATGGAAGTCAACGAACTGGCAGCGGAGGAATGCAAGGCGGTTCTTGAGCATGCTTCCTTAGGACGGTTAGGTTGCTCGTATGAAAACCAGCCCTATGTAGTTCCGATTCATTTTGCCTACGAAGACAGTTACCTGTACGGTTTCTCGACCTTTGGGCAGAAAGTAAAGTGGATGCGTACGAATCCCAAAGTATGTGTCCAGACTGACGAAATACAGAATCAGGGCGAGTGGATCAGCGTGATTGTTTACGGTGAATATGAGGAATTGGCCGAGCCGCAATACACTGCCGAGCGCAAGCATGCCAGTTCGCTTCTAGCAAAACGCTATCATTGGTGGTTGAATGCACTGGGCGAGCGGCAGATGAGAGTAGGCGAGAATTCCATTGAACCCCTCTTTTTCCGCATCCGGATTCACTCCCTGTCGGGACTACGCGCTACGGATGAAAAGGAGAGGCGTGGATAACTGCTGATTAGGCGCCATCCTGCAACAAATTGTGGAAGGCGTTGTCATCCAGAAGGTCGAGACATCGCACCACAATATCAGCCGGCAAATGCTTGCCATTCTTGGTCACGCCTATGCTTTTCATTCCGGCGGCCCGGGCGGCTTCGATGCCGTGCTGCGCGTCTTCTACAACGATGCAGTGCTCGGGCGCGACACCCAATTTGGTGGCGGCAATGAGGAACACTTCAGGGTCAGGCTTGCCCCGGTGTACGTCGTCAGCGGATACGATGGCTTGAAAGCACTTGCTAGCGTGTAAGACATCGAGGATCGTTTCTATGTTGGCGCGAGGAGCGGCCGATGCAACCGCTTGTCTCCAGCCTTCTCGATGCAGCAGGTTTACCCACTCCAAGACTCCCGGGAGCGGCGCAATGCCGTGCTCGCGCACATGTTGCCGATAGAGCGCCTCCTTGGCGTTACCGATGCGCTGGATCAATTCGGGCGTAGCCTTTTCGCCGAGCCATTGCCGGAGAATAGAGTCGTTGCGTTGTCCGAAGGTGGCCAGAAATTGTTCGTGGGTGACCGGGAAGCCTTCGCGGGACATGGTGTCGCGCCAGGCCTGCCAATGATATTCGGCAGAGTCGACGAGGTTCCATCCATGTCCCAGAGTACCGCTCGATTCATGGCCATGAGCGCCCTGTGGAGCGTTCGGTGGGGATCTCCGACGTCCGTGTTGACCTCGTGAAGTTCAACCTTGGTAGTCGTTCTTTCACCCGATCGGTTCAGCTACCCGAGCCAGGGCGAACTGCTGGAGGCGCTGGGCATCGCTGTTGAACTTGCGAATGCCTTCCGCCAACTTTTCCGTGGCCATCGCGTCCTCATTGTGCATCCAGCGAAAGGTCTTTTCTTCGAGGCACAATCGCTGTTCTTTGCTGTCCAAGGCCGTCACCGAATCTAGTTCGCGCTTCACAGTACCTTCCATATTTTCGAGTTGATTCAGGAGCTCCGGGCTGATGGTGAGCAGATCGCACCCCGCCAAACGGACGATCTGGTTCACATTTCGGAAGCTTGCTCCCATCACTTGCGTCTTGTAACCGATTTTTTTGTAATAGTTGTAGATACGCGTCACGGATGCAACACCCGGATCCTGGTCGAGAGCGATCTCTGCTCCGCCATGCTCTTTTTTATACCAGTCATAGATGCGACCGACGAACGGAGAAATCAGCGTCACGCCGGCTTCGGCGCATGCGACAGCCTGCGCAAAGCTGAACAGAAGCGTCAAATTGCAGTGGATGCCTTCCGATTCAAGGACCTCCGCTGCCCGGATTCCTTCCCAGGTGCTCGCAATCTTAATCAGAACTCGATCCCGCGAAAAACCTCTCTTTTCGTAGAGAGAAATGAGCTTTCGCGCCTTGGCAACAGTAGCGGCCGCATCGAAACTCAGACAGGCTGGAACTTCGGTGGAGACTCGACCTGATATCACGTTAAGAATCTCCGACCCGAAGAGTACGAAAAGTCGATCGATAAACTCATCAGCCATGCGCTGCTGAGTGCCGCCTTGCTCCGAAGCTACTTCGGTTGCTTCTTCGACCAGATGACGATAAGCAGGCATCCGCGCGGCTTGGAAAAGAAGAGAGGGATTCGTCGTCGCATCCTGTGGACGATGCTGCCCAATCGCCTCGATATCGCCAGTGTCGGCTACGACAGTGGTGTATTGTCTCAAGGACTCAAGTAATGTCATTGCTGGCTCCTACCCTTTCGTTTCACTGTTCCTTTGGAGTCGAACCCGAGGCTTCGCTGGCAATGGGAACCGCCGGAATGCCGTAGACAACAGGATTCGTGCGAATCGCACTGACTTTGGCAAGACGATGGTGTGGTTCCGCCATGCCGAGTTTCATCTTGTCAGCTCAGATTCTGTTGCAGTGCGATCTGGCTTTTTGCCGTGGCGACGACTCTTTCTACGGTGAAGCCAAATTTCTTTAGAAGTTTCTTTAATGGCGCTGAAGCCCCAAAGGTTTCGATACAGAGATTGTGTCCCTGCGTCCCGGTGTACTTCGACCATCCAAAATCGGACGCTTCCTCAACCGAAACACGTGCTTTCACATGTGTCGGAAGCACCGCTTCGCGATAGCTCTTGTTCTGATCGTCAAACAATTCCCACGACGGCATGCTCACCACACGCGCTCTCACTCCATCCTTAGTGAGTTGCTCGTAGGCCTCAAGGCAGAGAGATACTTCGCTGCCGGTTGCGATCAGGATGACTTCAGGCTCGCCAGTTGGCGGATCTGCAAGGACGTAGGCGCCGCGGGCCAGCCCCGATGCAGCGGCATACTTCGTGCGGTCGATCGTTGGCACAGCCTGTCGCGTGAGCACCAATACTGCTGGCTCATGATCGAGCTGGAGAATCACCTTCCAAGCCTCGGTTACTTCATTGGCGTCCGCCGGTCTGATGACAATCAGGCCGGGCATAGAGCGCATATGAGCAAGGTGCTCGATGGGCTGATGCGTCGGGCCATCCTCGCCCACACCGATAGAGTCGTGGGTGAAAATGTAAACGACCGGTAGTTCCATCAAGGCGCTCAGGCGCATGGCGCCCCGCATGTAATCCGTGAAGATGAAGAACCCCGACCCGAAGGGTCGGACCTGCCAAAATGAAAATTGCGGCCCGCATAGTTTTCCGATGAGAAGTCGCCTGCATCGTCAAAAAACAAGCGAGTTTTGGTAGAGGGCCCGAGGTCTGCAGATCCGCCGACAAGCCAGGGAATGCGCTTGGCAGCTGCGTTCAGCACTTTGGCTGAAGATTCGCGTGTCGCTAAGCCTTTCGGGTCCGCGGGGAACCCCGGCAGATCGAGCGCCCATCCATCCGGCAGTTGACGATGCTGCATCAGGTAGAGTTCCTCAGCGAGTTCCGGATACTTCTTGTGATACTCTGCGACTCGCGCGAACCACTCATCACGTAGCTTCTTCCCACGTTTCCCCATACCGTGCTGGAAGTGGTCATAAACACCCTCGGGCACATAAAACTTCTTGTCTTCGGGCCAGCCATAATTCCGCTTGGCAAGACGGACCTCTTCTTCGCCCAAGGGTTCGCCGTGAGCGCCGCTTGTATCTTGTTTGTGGGGTGCCCCGTATCCGATGTGACTGTCGACAAGGACCAGAGTTGGCCGATCTTTTGTGTTCTGGAATGTCCGGAATGCGCGAGCCAACATCTGAAGGTCGTTCGCATCGCCAACGCGCGTAACATTCCACCCGTAGGCGATAAAGCGCGTCGCAACGTCTTCAGTGAACGCAAGGGCTGTGTTGCCTTCAATAGTTATGTGGTTATTGTCGTAGATCCAGCAGAGATTGGAGAGCCGCCAATGGCCGGCGAGCGAGGCTGCCTCGCTAGAGATGCCTTCCATCATGCAGCCATCCCCGCACAGAGCGTACACATTGAAATCAAAAAGATCTTCAAAGCCGGGTCGGTGATAACGAGTCTGACAACCACTGGCGGGCAGCTGCCATTCCGACACTGGTTGCGACTCCTTGCCCTAAAGGACCGGTTGTGGTTTCCACCCCGGAGGTCCAGCGGTACTCCGGATGTCCCGGACAACGGCTGTTTAATTGTCGAAATGTCTTAAGTGCATCAAGCGGGACCGAGAGTTCGCCCAGGGTTTCATAGTCTTTGCTGACCGCCCGGACTCCAGTCAAGTGCAACAGTGAATAGAGCAGCATCGACGCGTGCCCGATCGAGAGTACGAAGCGATCACGGTTCGGCCACACCGGATCCTGAGGATCAAATCGCAGGAACTGTTGCCACAGACAGTAAGCGACTGGGGCCATTGCCATGGGAGTTCCCGGATGGCCTGAGTTCGCTGCCTGCACGCCATCGATCGAGAGCGTTCGGATGGTGTTGACACAGAGTTGATCCAAATCTTGGCAAACCTGGGAAAGGGAGGGTGCCACTGCTGAATTCATCTAAATCCTTTGGGCTCGGGCATGCACCTTCTGCAGGTTGCACTCATTGGGCCAAACAGGAATCACGGCATTTTTCGTGGATACCAGAATTTTCGTCGCGTGGGTTCTTCCATCAATGCCCACATTGAGGCACTGCCCTGGGCAGGGCGCGCCGAATTCAAGTTGGCTCCTCTGAAATAAGCGAATGAAATAAGCGGAATTAACGCTTTTAAGCGGACATCCCGATTGGCAATCCATCTGCTGTTTCCTAATGTCCAGGTACGTCATCGACTGGAAAAGGGGGAGAGCGACGTGGGAGCAGGTAACTCAGTTATTGAATGTGCGCTGATGGGAATCCAGCAGACGCCCAAACCGAAGAAGGCGAGGAGATGGAGAAGTATCCTCAAGCAGGCATGGAAGGGCGGTATCGCGCCGAGATTACAGTCTCTCATTCAGCACTCTCTCCGATTCTTTGCAGCTCTGCTCGGGCTTGGACTACTGAGCTACTTGGTGTTTCGAACTGGCCCGGGGATCGTTTGGAGACAACTGCAGGCAGTCGGCTGGGGATTTGTTCTCGTCATCCTTTTGGGAGGGCTCTCTCAATTGGCCAAGACATGCGCCTGGAGACAGGCGTTTACCTGCGATATCAGCGGCCTTTCCTGGTCCCGTAGCTTCGTCGCGCAATTGATCTCGGACGGGATGGGACAATTTGGTGTCGCTGGAAAGGTGGTTGGCGAGGGGGCGCGCATATCGCTGTTGGGTCGCGCCGTGCCCCTACCGAATGCATTATCGGCTGGTGCGATTGACGGGGGACTGCATACCTTCAGCGCCCTACTGGTAACGGTCTTGGGCATCTCAGCCATTCTAATGATTGGCCCTGTTTCTGTTAGGTGGCGAGTGTATGCAGCGCTACTCATTACCGTGCTGGTGTCAGCAGTGATCTTGGCAGCTGTGGCTCTCAGAAACCGGTGGCAGTTGGTGGGCAATGCGACCCGGGCGATTGGCCGATTGCCGCGGCTTCATGCGTGGGTCAGCGATAAACAGCCGATCGTTGACTCGGCGGAAGACAATCTCCTGAGCTTTCGTGATGAAGCGCCGGCCGCGTTCTGGGCAACATTGACCTTCAATCTCCTATGGCACATGCTGGCAGTCCTGGAGGTCTACATCATTCTGCGGTTTATGGGAGCAGGGTTCACTGTAGGCGGCGCGTTCATCGTGGAAAGCCTGACGAAGGTGATCAATCTCGTGGGCGCGCTGAATCCAGGCAACTTCGGGACCTACGAAGGTGGCAGTATGCTCATTGCAAAGATGTTCGGTGTGACCAGCACCACAGGATTGACCCTGGCATTGTGCCGACGGGTGCGCACTGTCTTCTGGGCAGCGGTTGGAGCCATGTGCATGATCGTTATGAAGAAGGCCGAGGCGCCGAGGGCAATAGCGGCGACGCTAGATCCGGCAGTAGAGCCGTCCCACGGCAAATAGGGCTCCGCGAATACTCCAATGCACAGCAACAAACGATCTTCGATTCGACCCGCGCGTGACCAGATGAGGTCCGCGTGCCCGTTACCGGGCAGCGTACGGCCGTCCGGCTCTATCTCTAATTCCAAAACCGCAACATAAGAAGAGATTTGTTTCTGAGATGAGTTCGGCAAGTGGCGTGCCTACATTATCTGGTGCAAGTGCTCCGCTGTCCTTTTCGAGGAGGCTGTTCGCACAAAATTTGTCGAGCGCACTTTGCCGCTGCGCCCGCGAATAACACGACAAGCGGCTTAGGAGGTCCGTCAATGATGAAGAATTGTGCATTACTCGTGGTTACGTTCGCGATGCTCGCATTTTGCCGCCTTGGCTCTGCTCAAGACAGTATCGACTCGGCAATCGAAGTAGCCAGGTCACAAATGCAGGCAGACAAGGCCAGCATCCTCACCGCAACGATGACCTTCAACGATAAGGATGGCGCGGCGTTCTGGCCTATCTATCGGGAGTACGAGCACGAACGATCCGTGCTGGATGATGGCCGCGTCTCCGTCATCAAGGAGTACACCCAGAAGTACCCGAACCTGAGTGATTCGGAGGCCAAAGACATGGCGGAACGAATGTTCGAATACGACTCTCGTTTGGCGGCTTTGAAGAAGAAGTATTACAAAAGATTCAACAAGGTGCTTCCGGCATTGACGGTGACGAAGTTCTTTCAGTTGGATCGTCGCATCGACTTGCTGGTGGATATGCAAGTCGAAGCTTCGCTTCCTCCACTCACGCAGGCAAAGTATGCGGGGCAGAAAGATAGCGTGGCAGAACCGGCTCAGCAATGAGGCGCGCTCTAGTTCAAGGGCGACTTCCATCCGGAGATTAGTCGATGTTCCACATGATGAAGCATAAGCCAGTGATGTTCGGGGCGGTGCTCTTGATGGTGTCCATGGCAATGGCGCAATCGCAGCGCGAGAGCGAGGCGTTGTCCGTGCAAGGCTACCAAGGACAGGCGACGGTCATTCGAAGCCATGGACGTGTGTTCGTGGATCTGCAGGACCTGGCGCGCATCACAAAAGGCTCTCTGCGCTTTGAGGGGGACCGAATCATTCTGACGCTCGCTCCGAGCGACGCTTCGGAGCCGGCCAGCGACACCGCCACGAAGTCGGGATTTTCGCCTGCGTTCATGAGGGCTGCGATAGAGGCGATGGCATCGATAAGAGAATGGGGCGGGATGCTTCAGGTGATCGTTCAAAATGGGTATCCCGTAGGGAAGGCCATGGCAGGAAACACGATTCGCGCGTACCAGGGTCGAGCTGCCGACAGCGTCGCATTAGCCTCGGCCGCTGCATCGACGGATGATGACCACCGGGGGCTCGACTTGCTGAGGAATGAGTTCAACAATGTGCAGGCCTGGGCTGAGACGCTTTGTTGACGCTCGGAATTCGTTGAGGGCTGCCGACCTGTCGACATCGGAAAACCCGCTCAAGGATGATCAGGATGCCCAGAAGATCATCCATTGCGGCCAATTCCTGGCGCAGATGTTCGCCGGCGGTACCTTCCAGGACGATGCGGCCTGTCATTAGGCTCTTAACACGTGAGAAACACACTTCCCCAATCCATTGCGGTCAGCGACTGCGCATCTGACGCGGCGCCCGTCTCAGTATCGTCACCGCAAAAACGACTCACGTGGGCACACACCGAGGGGCTTCCATTGCCGCTGGGGGTTACCTGGATCGAGGAAGACCAGGCCTTCAATTTTGCGGTGTGTGCTGAACATGCCGAGAGTGTGAAACTGTTTCTCTATTCCCGTGCCGATTTGGCAAAGCCACTTTTGACATGTCAGTTCGATCCTATCCGCAGTAAGTCAGGGCGGATCTGGCACTGCCGGATCCCGCTAGATCAAATGTGCGACGCCCACTATTACGGTTATTCGGTTTCAGGGCAGGCCGTTGCGGGTCTTCGCGGCTTCGATCACGAAAAGGTTCTTCTCGATCCTTATGCGAAAGGTGTCTTCTTCCCGCCGGGGTTTGATCGCGAGTGCGCTATGAAGCCAGGCCCCAATGATGAAAAGGCGCCGCTTGGAGTCTTGCCCAAACAACGGGCTGCTTTCGATTGGGCTGAAGATCTCCCGCCCCGACCAGAATCGGACGCGATCATCTACGAACTTCACGTCAAGGGATTTACGCGCCATCCCAATTCCGGCGTGCATCCATCCCGAGCCGGAACCTACGCTGGCTTGATCGAAAAGATCCCATATCTGAAGGACCTTGGGATCACCGTTGTCGAATTGATGCCCGTCTTTCAACGCGATCCTCACGAAAGAGACTATTGGGGCTACATGCCTTTGAACTTCTTCGCGCCTCACGCGGAGTATGGCGCTCGTGACGATGATGAGTACCATCTCGAATTCAAGAATATGATCAAGGCCTTTCACAAAGCCAGAATCGCCGTAGTGCTCGACGTTGTGTACAACCATACCTGTGAGGGAGATCACCTCGGTCCAATCTACAGCCTTAAGGGTTTCGATGCCGCAGGTTATTACATGCTGTCCTCCGACCCGACTAACCCGTATGCCAATCACTCCGGCACCGGCAATACGTTGAATTTCAGCCAGCCTCACGTGCGCAAAATGGTTATGGACAGCCTGCGGTACTGGAAGAACGAAATGCACATCGATGGTTTTCGCTTCGATCTGGCATCAGTGTTTAGCCGCAATGCCGATGGATCACTGAATTGGGGAGATGCTCCCATATTCAGCGAAATCGCCGCCGATCCGGAGTTGGGTCGATTGGCTTTGATCGCAGAACCTTGGGATGTGGGTTGTTACCAGCTCGGACGTGGATTTCCCGGCACGACCTGGTTGCAATGGAACGCGCGTTATCGCGACGATATCCGTCGTTTTGTGAGGGGCGACTCGGGGATGGTCCCGGACCTTATGCGTCGTATCTATGGCAGCGATGACTTGTTTCCGGACAGCCGGGAGCATGCCTATCATGCCTTCCAGACTGTCAACTATATCGATTGCCACGATGGCTTCACACTCTACGATCTCGTTTCTTATAACCACAAACACAACTGGAAGAATGGCCATGCCAATCAAGATGGCATGGACGCGAATTACAGTTGGAACTGCGGACACGAAGGAGACGGGAGCGCAGCGGAGGTTCTGGCACTTCGCCGGAAACAGGCTAAGAACTTCTTCTGCCTCCTCATGCTCTCGAACGGCATCCCGATGTTCCGGGCGGGTGACGAGTTCCTGAACACACAGTTCGGAAACAACAATCCTTACAACCAGGACAACGAAATCAGCTGGCTGGATTGGAGTCAGCTCCAGGCGAATCAGGACATACTGCGGTTCTTTAAACGCATGATTGCGTTCCGGAAGTCTCATCCTTCCCTGTGTCGCAGCAGGTTCTGGCGCGAGGACATTTCCTGGTACGGCGTTGGACCTATGGTCGATTTGTCGCCAGATTCACGCAGCCTGTCTTTCTGTCTGCATGGCGCGTCACAGGGCGATGACGATATCTACGTGATGATCAACGCCTATTGGGAAGAGCTGCGGTTCCAGATCCAGGAAGGTTCACCTCAAGATTGGATAAGAATTGTGGACACCGATCTGCCGAGTCCCGACGATTTCTTAGATCACGGTTTGCCATTACAGCGGACGACATACCAAGTAGCTGCCCGATCCATTGTTGTCTTGGTTCGACGTAAACACAATGAGGGTTCCCTTGAGAGCTCGTTGCCACACAAGAATCGCTGAGATGCCGGACGATACATAAATAAGGAGTCATAGATGTCAAAGAAGCGTATAGGCATACTGACTGGAGGCGGCGATGTCCCCGGGCTGAACACCGTAATCAAATCGGTGGTCTACTGCGGGGCAGAGCTCGGATGCGAAGTTGTTGGTATCCGCCGGGGGTGGGAAGGATTGACCCACGTCGACCTGAATGACCGGGCCAGCAGGGAGCATTACATTCTGCCCCTGAACCGCGAAAACACGCGCACCATCGATCGCACAGGAGGAACCTTCTTGCACAGCTCACGCACAAATCCCGCGAAGATGAAAACCCTGCCTCCGGTTCTAAAAGGCCAAAAGTTCGAAGCCAAAGAATCGACCACGAACGGTGTCACCAGTACGGTTTTCGATGTGACACCCGCTGTGTTGAAGAACATCAACATGCTCGGTCTTGATTACCTAATCGCGATTGGTGGTGATGACACACTGAGCTACGCGTCCGAGCTCAATCGCAAGGGCATTAAGGTCATTGCAGTGCCGAAGACAATGGATAACGACGTGCGCAACACTGAATACTGCATCGGTTTCGCAACCGCGATCACACGCGCCATGGACGCCATCGAACGCCAGCGCACCACGGTCGGCTCGCACGAACACATCGAGATCTTCCGTGTCTTTGGCCGCGATGCGGGTTACACGGCGCTCTATACGGCATACGTGACGGGATTGCGGTGCTGCATTCCCGAGCACAAAGTCGATCTCAAGCACCTAATTGATTTGCTTATCGACGACAAGCGCAAGAATCCGAGCAATTATTCCCTGGTAATTCTTTCCGAAGGCGCCGAGTGGCAGGGCTACACGGTAAAGGAATATGGCGAGGCTGATGCATTCGGCCATCGCAAAAAGGTGAGCGTTGCGGAAGACCTAACCGGGGAGATCAAGCGGGCGACGGGCGAAGAAAGCGTCATTAGTGACCTGACGTATGACCTGCGATCGGGTAGTCCTGACTTCATCGATCGCCTCGTGGCATTTACGTTTGCGGGTATGGCCATGGATGCACTGGAAGAAAACAAGTCCGGGGTGATGACCGCGATCAACGAAGGTCGCTATGTGATGGCGCCGATCCCCGATCCGAAGCTGGGGCCACGCAGAGTGGATATCGCATCAATGTACGATATCGAGTGCTATCGCCCGAAATACGACTACAAGACCGGCCTGCCGATCTTCCTTACTAGGCCGTAGTGCAGGTCGGCGGTTAGTAGATATGAGCAGGCGGCAAAGTCAGCAAATTGTGTCTCTCGTCACTGACTTCAGCTGGCCTCTTGTGCTAGTACTCCTTTGGGGAGGCGAGTCATGGGCGAATCTACCGAAGACCTCCGGAACTGGCGCGGATTGTACAAAGCTGCGCTGTTCGAGAGCGACACGAGCAAGCTGCCATGGCGCATCGAAGAAGCGCGGAAAGCACTCATCTTTCGATCCCGAGAGCTATTTAAAACGCCCCCCCAGTTATGACGGCGAAACTGAGGCTATCGAGAATGCCCTCTATGCCCTGCAAGCCTTGGAGAATTCTCTGAAATCGAATACAAAAGATCGCAGACGCGCTGCCCGAGCCGGTTAGGCTGTCCCCAGACTACAAGCCGTTGGGACAAGACTGCGGTCTCTTACGTGGTCGTGGGGGCGGACAAACGCATTTCCTCCGCAGCGCGTTTCCTTTTCAAAGATCCCACCTCCCCGTCAGCGGTATCATGGTTTTGTTATTTTTCTTGAAATGGACCATGAATAAGCGCGGGTGAATAAACCGTTGTCTCACGCCATTCGGGTACAGCATGGGAAACAGAGCTTTTCGCCGACCACTTCCGCTTCGTTTTAGCTGGCCCTCTGCCACAATTGTGGCGACCTTGGGCGCTTGTCTTACCTGCGGGTTGCTGCTGGCAGGCACGGTTCAGGCCCTCGATCCCAATAAGCGTGTCACCCAGTACATACACACAGCTTGGCGAACACAAGATGGGTCTCTGCCAGCCGGCATGTATCACATTGCGCAAACCTCGGACGGTTTCCTATGGTTCTTATCTCTTCCCACCGATCTCTACAGGTTCGACGGCGTCCGGTTTCTGCCCTGGCGTTTACCTGCCGGTGTCCCGATCGATAGATCGATGAACATCTTTGCCGACCACGCGGGTGGGCTCTGGGTACTCGGACCGCGTGACATCGTTCGACTGAAAGGCGCCGCTGTCAGTTCTCACTTCCAGTTGGAAGGGGGAATGTTTCAAAGCGTCAGTGAAGCGCCGGACGGTTCTTTGTGGGTACTGAGCGGCAACTCGAATGCGCCCCTTTGCCATGTTACCGATTCAGTCAAGTGCTTCGGAAAGGCAGATGGAATACCGATTTCCGACATCCAGTCTCTTCTGGCGGACGGTAACGGCGGTTTTTGGCTGGGCGGGCGGGCGGGGGGCCTTGTCCACTGGCATGCCGGCGTTTCGGAGAAGTACAACGTAGGAAACGAGGTCTTTAGCTTGGCTCGTGGTCCCGATGGATCTATATGGGTGGGCATATCGGGAGAAGGTCCAGGTCAAGGACTTCAACAATTGAAGGACGGTGCTGTGAAACCGTTCGTGACCCCCACGTTCAACGGAAGTAGCTTCGATATTGGCACCCTGATGTTCGACCATGACGGCAATCTTTGGGTCGGCACCAAAGCAAGAGGGCTTTTTCGTATCCATGGAAATGCGGTGGAGCATTACGACCATACGAATGGCCTGTCCGGCGATTCCGTGTATGCTCTTTTTGAAGACCGAGAGGGGATCGTCTGGGTTGGAACTACAAGCGGAATCGACAGCTTTCGCGATCCGCCTGTCGTCACGTTCTCGCAGGTGGAAGGATTGGGGAAGGATTTACCAGCGGGCATCCTGGCCAGCAGAGATGGCACGATATGGGTGGCTAACGCCGGATCGCTTGATCACATTGTTAACGGCAACGTCTCATCGATTCGCTCGGGTAAGGGTCTTCCGGGTGACCAAGTCACGCGATTACTGGAAGACCGGGCCGGCAACCTATGGGTGGGAGTGGACGACAGTCTGTATTTGTTCAAGAATGGGCGATTCCGACGCCTCCCCGAACCGAATCATCAGCCGCTTGGAATGGTGATTGGGTTGATCGAGGACATCGACGGGAATATCTGGGCAGAGTGTAGAAGCAAACCGCACAAGCTTGTGCGCATCCGCGATTTCCAGGTGCGTCAAGTATTTCCCGCGCCGCAGGTTCCGGCTGCATGGAAGCTGGCTCCGGATCCAAATGGGGGAATTTGGATAGCAACTCGAAAAGGAGACCTCATACAGCTCCGCCAGGGTGTTCAGCGAAAATTCCCGCTGAACCCGAATGCTAAGAATCCGGCGCCCCATGAGATCGTGGCACAGGCGGACGGCTCCGTCCTTGCTGCCTTCGACGAGGGGTTCGTGGGATTCCGCGAAGGCAAGGTGCAGCGGATGACGACGAAAAACGGGCTACCCTGCGACTTCGTCATCTCCTTTATTCAGGATAAAGAGAAACGGTGGTGGCTCTACACGCGTTGCGGCGTGGTGGAATTCTCAGATTCTGAGCTGCAACGGTGGTGGACCAACCCTGATGTGATTATTCAGAACCACGTCTATGACACCCTCGACGGAGCTCAGCCCAACATCCCCTCTTTCAACTCAGCGGATTGCTCCCCGGATGGGCGCGTGTGGTTTACCAGCGGAGTGGTCGTGCAGATGGTGGACCCATCCAGGCTCTCGCAGAAAACGCTCCCGGCGCCCACATACATCGAATCGCTCGTTGCCGACCGAAAGGAGTTCAAAGCAACGCCCAACCTCAAGGTTCCGCCAAATCCGAGGGACTTGCAAATTGATTACACCTCACCCACCTTTTCGATTCCGCAGAAGGTAAATTTTCGCTACCGCCTCGACGGCTATGACCATGATTGGCACGAGGCTGGCACGCGCCGGCAGGCTTTCTACACGGACTTGCCTCCGGGGAAGTATTTCTTTCGCGTGATCGCATCCAATAGCGACGGCATCTGGAACGATAGCGCCGCCAAGCTGGATTTCTCCGTCACCCCCGCGTACTACCAGACAAACTGGTTTCGCGCCCTCTGCGCGCTGCTCTTTTTGGCGTTGCTGTGGGCAGCCTACCAGTGGCGCGCCCGGCGATTGCATCATGAGTTCGAGATGACGCTGGAGGCGCGAGTCAGCGAGCGCACACGCATTGCACGAGAGCTTCACGACTCGCTGCTGCAAAATTTTCACGGTTTGCTGCTCAGCTTCCAAACCGTGTTCCAGTTGCTGCCGGAGCGCCCGATGGAGGCGAAAGAGAAGCTAGGAAGCGCCATCGGGCAGACCGCCGACGCGATCACCGAGGGCCGGGATGCAGTGCAGGGATTGCGCGATTCCACAGTGCAAGGCAACGATCTCGCGCTGGCCATCAGCATCCTCGGAGAGGAGCTGGCAGCTGACTCAACCAATCACCGACCTGCATTCCGTGTCGCCGTTGAGGGCGAGTCTCGCAATTTGCACCCTATTATCCGAGATGAGATCTACAGGATTACCGCCGAGGCGCTCCGCAATGCCTTTCGGCACGCTCAGGCCCGGCAGGTCGAGGTTGAAATCCGCTACGACAATGAGCAATTCCGATTGCGTGTGCGAGATGACGGGAAAGGCATTGATCCGGTGGTTCTCGCTGGCCAGGGCAGTGACGGACACTATGGCTTACCCGGTATGCGGGAACGCGCCACCCTTATCGGAGGTAAGCTAGCAGTGTGGAGCGAAGTCGATGCCGGCACGGAAGTGGAGGTTCGTCTCCCTGCTGCTACCGCCTACGCGACCACTCGGAGACGTTCCTGGCTGGTACGAAGATTTGCGGCGAAGGCTTAACCGCATTTGAGTGGGCCATGCTGTCTGCTGCTCGGCGGGGACATGGGAATACTGGCTTCTCACACAGACCTTCGGGTTGAATTTGACCGGCGTCGCAGAACAGTTGCGGCGAGGTGGGCATATCTGATCAGGTCATTGTACCTTCGGTTACGGTGGACTGGCTGCGTCATTCTGTGCGCAATTTGTCTACTCGTCCTTTCGGCAGCACAAGGTTGCAAGAAGCCAAACCAGGCTGCTCCGGAAGTGGTGCTCACAATCATCGACCAGTCCTGGCTCGACAAACCATCTCAAGCGTTGCTCGGCGAAGAACTCAAGCTGTTCACCAAAGAGGCTGGTCTCCGGGTTCAGGTCCTGCCCGCACCAGAGGTGGCAGTAGAGCAACTGGAAACATGGCGCAACCTGCTTGAAAGCAGGAGCAAAGTCCCGGACGTGTATGGTATCGACGTCATCTGGCCGGGAATTCTGGGAGACAATCTCGTCGATCTCAAAGCCTACGTTCCTGAGCAGGAAACCGCACCGTACTTTCCGGAACTCATCAGGAACAATACCGTCAATGGCAGGCTTGTGGCTTTGCCTTACAACCTCGGCGAAGGGCTGCTTTTTTATCGGGTCGATCTGTTGCACAAGTACGGCTACGCTGCGCCGCCGAAGACATGGGACGAGCTTGAGAAAATGGCGAAGCGGATTCAGGCTGGTGAGCGCGCTAAAGGGAATAAAGATTTTTGGGGCTATGTCTGGCAAGGGG
The DNA here is from genome assembly GCA_963696635.1 of uncultured Acidobacteriota bacterium. Taxonomy (GTDB): domain Bacteria; phylum Acidobacteriota; class Terriglobia; order Terriglobales; family Acidobacteriaceae; genus JABDBE01. The sequence goes on along the minus strand of CAVOKX010000006.1, from coordinate 784,702 downwards.
CGCCTTCTGAGGCTCTCACCTGCAATGCTCTGGAATGGCAGGTCTCGCAGGGCGGTGGGACTATTCTCGATGAGAACGGAAGGATTACGGTAAACAATCCGCAGGCCATTGGTGCCTGGGAGAGGGCCGCGCGCTGGGTCGGGTCAATTTCGCCGCCGGGAGTAACCGCGTACAAGGAGTGGGATGCCTTCAACATTTGGCAAACAGGAAAGGCCGCCTTCATGCGGAACTGGCCGAACGCGTACGTGGCCGCCCGGGATGAAAACTCGCCCACCAGAGATCAGTTCGATGTCGCGCCTCTGCCGGCGGGGAGAGCTGGTTCGGCTACAACTTTGGGAGGACAGGGCTATGGCGTTTCGCGCTATTCATTGCATCCGCGTGAGGCCGCGATGTTGGTTCGCTTTTTGACTAGTCGCAATGAGCAAGCCAGGAGGTGCCGCAAGTCCTCTAATCCGCCGATCATGCCTGAGCTATACAAGGATCCCGAGATTCTGGCGCGAAACCCCTACTTCTCTACGATATTGGTGGCTTATCGCCAAGGTACAGCGGTGCGGCCGTCTACGGTGGCCGGAAAGAAGTATCCGGACGTGTCGCGCGCCTACTTTGAAGCAGTTCATTCCGTGCTCAGCCACAAAAAGCTGGCGCCACAAGCCGCAGCTGACTTGCAACAGGAATTAGCAAGGATACTCGAACCAAAAGCGGTTTCGACGAAAGCAGATGTGCTTCAGGAGCGTACTGTTGCCGGACGTTAGTGAAATAGAGGATAAATGTTTAGGCGAATCTCATCCCTCAGCTTGACGCATTGGTTCGAACTGTGAGAGACGCGCGCTACACTTTCGCGAACCTGTTTCGTAGGAGCGATCTGAAGATAGGCCTACGTCTGACTGCGTGTTTTTTGACAATTTTCGTGTTAATGATCGCTGGAGATGCCGTATCTATCTGGCAGCTACGCCAGCTCGAAGATCACACGAAATTGCTGAAAACAGCTGATAGCGCATCCTCGGCCATCGTACGCTTACACCTCGACGTAAATAGCTTCAGCGGTAGGGTGGCCGTACTCACGCGGGGACACGACGCTCGTCAGTTCGCAAACGAAGCGGCTTTGCTGCGGGAGACTTTTCTGCGGCATCTCCGAGACGCAGAACAAATACTCAACTCTTCGCCAGAGATAGCGCAGGATGCCTTCACCTCAGGCACCCTGAAAACCCTCAAGGCGACTTTGCCCTCTCAAATTGACAGTGAGATCGAACTGGCAAACGCGGGCGATTGGCCTGCCATTCAGCTCCGGTTGACGGGACAAATCCAGGATCTGATCGATCTCAGTTCGTCGCTGGTGGAGGGGGTGGAGGAACGAGTGTTTCAACAACGGGCGAGAGTGGATGAAGAGACCGAGCAAGTGCGACATCGTCTGTTCATCGTAGTCCCAGCCGCATGGCTGCTGACTTTGCTCGTGGCCGCAGCATTGGGCTGGTACATCACCAGAACTATTACTGTCCCGCTCTCCGAGCTCACCATCGGCGCAGAGGCGCTGGCGCGCGGCGATTTTCGGCACGAAGTCAATATCGGTGGAAATGACGAATTGACCGTCCTTGGGAAGGCATTCAACCACGCGGCGCGACAACTGGATCATCAGTTCGAGATGACCTTGGAGGCCCGCGTCGCTGAGCGGACAAGAATTGCGCGTGAGCTTCACGACACACTGCTGCAAAGCTTCCATGGCTTGCTACTGGGGTTCCAAACTGTTTTCCAGTTGCTACCAGAGCGCGCGGTGGAGGCAAAAGAGAAGCTGGGAAGCGCGATTGAACAGGCTGCCAGGGCGATTACGGAAGGCCGGGATGCGGTGCAAGGATTGCGCGACTCTGTAATCGAAGGCAACGATCTCGCCCCGGCCATAAGCATCCTTGGAGAAGAACTGGCCACGCACTCAAACAACTCTCGACCTGCATTCCGCGTGGCCGTTGAGGGCGAGTCACGGGATCTCCATCCCATCCTTCGGGATGAGGTCTACAAGATTTCCGCCGAGGCACTGCGGAATGCTTTTCAGCATGCCCAGGCACGGCAGATCGAGGTTGAAATCCGTTATGACAATGAGCAATTCCGATTGCGCGTGCGGGACGATGGAAAAGGCATTGATCCAGCGATTCTCTCCAGCCAAAGCAGCAAAGGACACTACGGCTTGCCCGGGATGCGGGAGCGCGCAACTCTTATCGGATGTAAGCTAGTGGTGAGGAGCGAAGTCGATGCAGGTACCGAAGTAAAACTCAGTGTTCCTGCCAGCACCGCCTACGCGACAGCACAAAGACCTTCGTGGTTTTCACGCAAGTCGAAGGCGTGACGTAGGAGCTCATGAGCGCCGGCATCCCACAAATTCGAATTCTTGCAGTTGACGACCATCCAATTGTGCGCCAGGGGATCGCCGGTCTGCTCGCCATTCAGCCGGATATGATTTTAGTAGGCGAGGCGTCCAACGGTCGCGATGCCATCAAGCAATTCCGCAATCACCATCCGGACGTCACGCTAATGGACTTGCAAATGCCAGAAATGAACGGGCTCGATGCGCTCATCGCGATTCGCAACGAATTTCCCGATGCAAAAGTCATCGTTCTCACGACCTACGTAGGCGATACGCAGATTCTCCGGGCGCTCAAGGCCGGTGCACAGGCCTACCTACTCAAGAATTCCTTACACAAGGAATTACTGGAGACGATCCGTGCAGTCCATGCTGGAAAGAAGACCCTTTCCCCAGAGGTTTCGTACCAAGTCGCCGAGCATGCGACTGATGACGCACTCACTCCAGCAGAAATTCTTGTCCTGCGACTGATCGCGGCTGGGAATGCGAATAAGCAAATTGCGGATCGGCTCTCTATTACGGAGGAAACGGTCAAGAGCCGAGTCAAGTGCATCCTTTCTAAATTGGGCGCCAACGATCGAACGCACGCCGCGATGATTGGCCTGAAGAGAGGAATCATCGAGCTGTAGTTTTTGCCAGCTTGCCTTCTTGCCACCAAACGCAAAACTCTAAAGAGTGACGATCCCAACCCTTTTTGGGGTTTCGATTCGGCTTGCGATACGGCAAACTAGTAATGTCTAGAAGGGTGTATTTTGCGAAGGTTATATTCCACATTCGCTGGCGGTTGGCCTGGCGCAGGTTTGCTTCTCATGCGATTGGTTGTCGGCTCCGTGCTGGTTGTCCGCGCGAGCTCGAGGTTGTGGAGCGATCCACCACCCATGACTGTGACAATTTCCGCTGTGCTCTTAATGGGAGCAGGAATCCTGCTAATCGCAGGCTTATGGACGCCCATCGCGGGAACTTCCATAGCGTTGATTGAGATCTGGAAGTTGTTTACGCTAGCCGGAGACAGATGGGTTTGGCTGCTATCAGGAACCGTCGGTGTCGCTCTGGCAATGTTGGGGCCAGGTTTATGGTCCATCGATGCTCGCCTTTTTGGATGGAAGCGCGTCGTAGCTCCTCCTCACAAAAATAGTTCGAACACTCCTTAAGCAACTCCTCAAACGACCGAATTTCTTGCCTCAAAAGAGGACGCTACTTGTACCCCCGAGAGTCTCCGATTTGGCTCCATGTGGGGCTGTGCGCAAATTGAACTTGATACACAATGGCTCCGTCAGTGCGACAAAAGGTGTGATGGTCGGGAGGCGCTTATGTGGAAGATCACAACTCGCGGTTTCACGCTACAGGAAGTCCTGATCATGGCTGCAATGAACGTTACATCCGCACTGATAGGGACCGCCAAATCCGAGCGAACGATCGGGCACAGCTGCGTGCACCGAGATTCACCAGCATCCAGGAGACTGTCATGGCAAAAGTGATTGAGTTTTACGTACCGAAGAACTTTCGAAAACCGATGAGGACGCAACCGCAACCCGGAAAAATCATCGAGTTTTGCTCGCAGACGAAGAGATCAGCTTAGCTGCTATCCACCTTCTGCAGATTGAGAGGAAATATGACGTTCATTCCCACACAAAGCGGCTTTATGAATCTGAAAGATTCCGAAAAACTGTTACGCGCCATCTTCCCAAACTATCCCAGCTTGGAACCGTGCCATCGCCCGCCAAGTCTGGAACCAATCGCCCACGGCAGCGCAGGTCGGACCAATTAGCCATGTTTCACATCACCGCCGGAACCTGTAGGTTCACATTCGCCGAAATTCTCATCATGGCGGCTATGCACTTAGAAACTATCCGCCTGATACCTGAAGACCGTGTCCGGACTAAAACCGCGGTAGCGCGGAGAGGATAGGAGGAAATTATGGGATGCGCAAGTATTGAGTTCACAGACCTCGCAGGCCTCGCAGCCACAAGCTTTCCCGAAGTGATCGCGGTGGAATATGAGGGATTGCACTTGGGATTGGGAAAAAGCTCTCAGCACTGCTTCGAAGGAATCATCGGCAAGAGCCCAGCTATTCAGAAAGTGCTGGAGCAAGTCGCGATCGTGGCGCCGACCGACTCTACCGTCCTACTGCACGGGGAGACCGGCACCGGCAAGGAGTTGATTGCACGCGCCATTCACAAGCTCAACTCACGGCGGGAGCACGAGTTTGTGCGCATGAACTGCGCCGCGATTCCCTCGGGATTGCTGGAGAGCGAACTGTTTGGGCACGAGAAGGGAGCGTTCACCGGAGCCCTGATGCAAAGAAAGGGCAGATTCGAACTGGCGGACCGCGGCTCGCTCTTTTTGGACGAGATCGGCGACATCAGCCTGGAATTGCAGCCAAAATTGTTGCGCGCAGTGCAGGAGCAGGAATTCGAACGTTTAGGAAGCGCCAGGACAATCCAAGTCAACGTCCGCATGATCGCCGCGACTCACCGCGACCTTCCAACGATGATTCGGGAGGGGAAATTCCGCGAGGATTTATTCTACCGACTCAATGTCTTTCCGATCGAAATCCCGCCACTGAGGGAACGGCGCGAGGATATTCCTTTACTGGTGGACTATTTTGTGTCGAAGGTATCCGGGCGGATGCAGAGACAGATAAAGTCCATTCCCAAACGCGCCATGGAGATGCTGACGAACTGTCCGTGGAAGGGAAACATCAGGGAATTGGCAAACTTTGTCGAGCGCGCTGTCATTCTCTCACGTGGTGATGAGTTGGAGGTGCCCGTTGCCGAGCTTGCCACTTCATCCGAAACCACTGTTGCTGTTCGAAGTCCCTCTACGTTTCGACAAGCGGAATCCTCTGTAATCATCGACGCTTTGAGAGCCGCATCGGGACGCATCGCAGGCAAAGGGGGAGCCGCCGAGCGCCTCGGATTGAAGCGTACGACGCTGCAAAACAAGATTCGCCGACTCGGGATTTCGAAGGCGAATTATTGCGATTAGGTTTATTCCATGTGTCCGGAGTGCACTCGCCTCGAGCAATCAGTGGAAGCTAGGGTCCGGCAATGTCGCGCCGTAGCATGTTTTCACGTTCACTTCGCCCATGTCCACGGATTGTGCAGGCAAGGGGAAAATTCTCAACGGTACGTCTGATAATCTCGCTTACCGATCCCAAGCCGTCTCATCTTGTTCTGCAGCGTCGTACGCTTAAGACCCAGGCGTTCGGCCGCTCCGCCGTGACCCGAGATTTGCCCGGACGCCGCCTTCAATGCCTCGAGGATGACTTTCCGTTCGGCTTCATGGAAGGTAGAGGCCGGGTTCGAAGCGGTGTGAGAACGAGAGACTTGAAGTTCGGCGATTGGCACTTCTAGTTCTTCACCCTGCGAGAGTATGACTGCGCGCTCGATGAAGTTGGCCAATTCCCTGACGTTTCCTCTCCACGGGGAGTTCGTCAGGACCTCCATCGCCTGCCTGGGGATGGACTTGACGTTTTTTCGCATTCTCCTGGATAGCTTCGAAACTAAATAATCGACCAGCAGTGGAATATCCTCAGGCCGCTCCCGCAGTGGTGGGATCTCAATCGGGAAAACGCTGAGTCGATAAAAGAGATCTTCGCGAAAAATGCCCTGTCGAATCATCTCGGGGAGATCCCGATGGGAGGCGGCGATCAGTCGCACGTCAACGTGCACCGTTCTGGTGCTTCCCAGCCTTTCGAATTCTCGTTCCTGCACAGCGCGCAGCAATTTTGGCTGTAATTCGAGGTTGATGTTGCCGATCTCGCCCAGAAATAGCGAGCCACTGTCGGCGAGTTCGAATCTGCCTTTCTTTTGCATGAGAGCGCCAGTAAAGGCCCCTTTTTCATGTCCAAATAGTTCACTCTCCAGCAAGCCTGAGGGAATCACCGCGCAGTTTAGCCTGACAAACGTACGCTGGCGCCTGGAACTGAGGTTGTGAATGGCACGTGCAATCAACTCCTTGCCGGTACCAGTTTCCCCGTCAAGCAAAACTGTCGAATCCGTCGGCGCAACGATGGTCACTTGCTCGAGTACTTTGTGGAAGGCCGAACTTCTGCCTACAATATCCTCGAAGTTGTATTCGGAGTTGATTTCAGATTCCAGATACACTCGCTGATCTTCCAGATGATCTCGCGATGCGCTAAGCCGCCCGTAGGCCAATGCATTGCCGATGGCCAAAGATATTTGACTGCTGACCTGAGAGAGCAAATCCAGATCTGCGTGGCTGAAGCCGTTCTGTTTCCGACTCCCAAGCACCATGGCCCCGATCGGGCCACTTGCGCCAACCAGTGGCAGCGCCGTAACTGAGGCGATGGACTCTGCTCGGAGCATCTGTGCGATCACCGGTGGCATCTTGTCGGAAGGTGTCAGCAGCCTCGGCTGGCGGGCTCGCAACCGCTCCAAGTCTTCCTGCGCGACGTGCACCAGGATATCGCTCATGAATCCGCGGCTGGCAGGAAAATCCAGAACTACAACGTTCAAACGATCAGAACGGCCGTCGAATAGCATGAAGCTGGTGAAATCATTCGCGAAGTACTTGCGAATTGACGCCGATGCGGCTCGAAAGAGATCGTTGATATCAAGAATCGTCACGACATGGTTGTTGATCTCTAATAGAAGGCTGAGACGATCGCGCTCGCGTGTCAAATCACGCTGATACGCTTCCACCGAACTTATGGCAAGGGCGTTCTCCAGGGCAACAGCAACATGTCCGACAATAGAGCGCATGAGTTCGACATCAGCGGAACTGAATTCGACTCTCTCTTTCCTGGCAAAAACCAGAGCCCCAAGTTTTGTTCCGGGGGTTGAAATCGGAAATATGCATGCGCTCTCCGCGTGATTCACTCGGGAAGCGAGTTCGGGATAGACCGCGAGCTCCTGTTTTATGTCGGGAACGAAGACCGGGACCTGGTCTTTAAGCGCGCGTCCCAGGGCTGTGCCGGCGTATCTGATTTCTGTGCCGAGTTCGATCGCAGGATGATCGCGACCGCTCTCCAAGGCACGCAGCATCAGGTGTTGGCGCGAGCAATCGAACAAGAGCAGCGCCATGTTGTCGAATGAAACCACGTTGGACAACAAGGCAGCGAGGCTGTGGAGAACCGCATCAAACGTAGGCTGCGCTCCAACTGTGCGGGAAATCTTCAGCAGAGCACGGTACCTCGTAAGGTCAGCAGTATTGGCAGCATTATCTCGCTCCGTCGCTGATTCATTGATGCAATCGTTTGCCGTCGTTCTATCCCCCCGTAGTGTTTGCCCCAAGAACTACAGGCGCACGGGCCAGTTGCTCTTAGACATTCCACTGCTCCGTGGAATCAAAGTTGATTCGCGACATCGTGATTCCGTCTTTTTCTTTCTTCGTGGGATCCGTCACGCCCCAACTTCAATATAGCTATTGTTCACCGCCTCCAAATTGTCGGGATGGACGCGCGAATCTGGCCGCCAGCTTGCATAACCTGTCGGCTACCTCGGACGTATTCGCATAGCTGAAGTGTTCCTGCGCTTTTTCGAGAACGACCGCATATAGCAGCCGAGCTTCGTCGTCATCGAGTTCGATCATCATGAGATCCTCCTATCCTCAAGCCCAATGGTGCCCCAGACCAAGGAGGCGTAGGGCAAAGAGCCCAATCGAAGTGTTCTAGAGGGCATGCGAAACGTTGTGATCCATCCTCCAGTGGCTCTACGTAGCAGTAATCAAGCCAAGTCATTGCGTGGCAATTAGCGGCGAGTACCGCAGCGCGGGAGACGTTCAGACGGAGACTGCAGTCCTGCATGGAAGATCGGATTGCAATTCTCAGCGCCAGAATTGCGCGGCATAGCGGATCCAGTTGCGCAATGATTTTCTGGGCATCAATCTGAAGAATGAGAGCGAGACTAGCCGCCCGCCTCTCATCATCGAACTGGCATAGTTGCTCGACATGTGGGCATCGTCGATCCTCGTACGCGGCTTCACAGACGCGAATCGCCTCCGTTCCGTGTGATATCGCACTGGCAATGGTCGCAGTCTTGGCCCACTCCAGAAGCCAATCGCGAAAAGGGCTGTTTCCTTGAAGCGTGGCCTCACAAGCTTGGACAACTGCCTGGTCCGCCGTTGCGTGATCGCCAGTGATCAAGTACGCAAGCCTACCCAGAACATTTCTTTGATCATGGAAGCAGGCCACGACTTCGGCTGGCGATGCATGATTGCGGGCATCGACTGGCGCTGTGCGGAGTGAAACCAGGACATAATTCTTCTCTTTTTCTCTAACGCCCTCAAATGGCCTCGACTGGATGGGAGTGCTTAATGGAGGATATCTCCCCGCTACTCCCATGCCGCCGCTTGCGTCGTTCGGCTATCCTCCGCACAGGCGACAAACCCAGCCGTTCGCATACGGCAGGTGCGTAGACACCGCTGGCGACAAATACTGCACCGACACTACCCAACCAACTCAGCAAACGCTCGCCGGCTGAATCGACATAGCTCACCTCGGTCAGATCGACGATCAACCCCTTCGGCACTACGTCAGTAGTGACTAGGAACCTGGCCTGCTCGGCCCATTCACCGACGAGCCTGCCCTCCATCTTCAGGGTCGGACCATTCGCCATCCACAGAATTTCTGCGCGAAACATTCCTTGTCCTCGGAACGCCTTGTCCTGCTCTCCCTGTCACATTAGCAACGCAAGTTGTATGCCAATGCTGCAGCCGCTATCTGATTGATGAATTGCCCGGTTGCACGAATCAATTCAGCCGACTTGCCTCAATGCGGTCATTGTCCGCATGCGGGCAGAGGACCCCGGGGTAGAACCTGCCTATTCAAAGGACAAGTCGATGCAGTCCTGGCCACTGCGGAAAGGCGACTGTTACCGCTGGTGAATGCCCCACCTATTTAGGAAAGTTTTGACTTCGTTCAACGGATCCGTCTCAAACGACTGGCCGTTTGTCCGGTTCAAGAAAACGTAGATACTTACCCACACTGCCGAGCGATTGCCTAAAGCAGGCAAACAGACAATCGAGTTTGAGTGAGAGTCGATATTGCACGTGAGGGAATTTCGGCTGAGGGTGAGCTCGCCAGGAATGAGGTCCGCGATCGCGAGCAATACCGACCTCACATGGCGGCACATCGGGCATGCGGGATCGACGTGGTTAAGATTGGACGTGTGCGAACCAATCAGCTCCACTTCAAAGCCGACCAGACGGCGCTCACCAGGTGTCTGTTCAAATTGCGGCCATAGCTGCCAGAAAACGCCATATTCGGCGACGGCGGAGTGCACGCTCAACACTGGAGTTGCCATTGCGCACCTATCCTCTAAAACTGCATCTCGCTTGCCAATCGTTCTCCCATGCCAGGAGCTCGGCCCGCTACTTCACCACGCTTCGACAGTCGTTTCGGCTGGCTCACGCCTTGGTGAACTTCGATGGAGCAGCGCCTCTGCAACCGCGCGAATGTCGCAGTCGACATCGTCCAGCGCCGCAAGGAGCTCCTGGTAGGCGGCCAAGTTCCGTTTGTGGTGCGACTCTAAATGGCAAGCAAATAAATACAACGGGTCGCGTTGTCCGACGTTCTCCAACATCTCAATGAACTCGCTCTTCCCGACAAATTACCTCTCCGTGAACTCGAACTGCACTCGCATTTGCACTGGAATCCATTACTCGTCGCCCTCGGATGCGTCTATCGGGCTGTGCACGTACCTTGGTTCATGCTTTTTTCCATCTCACGCAATTCGAAACCTAGTCAATGCACGAGTCAGTGGCAGGCGGCGCTCGATCGACATGGTTTCCAGCGAGTACGCATACTTCGCACCGCAGTCACAACACACTTGGTACGTCTCACCCTGCAGTGTGAACACACGGCTGAGGTGAGCGTGGTGACATCCAAAGAGGAAATCGAGCATGCCTATGAGGGTCGCCATAAGCGCTCCTTTGTGGTGCTGGCTTTGCCCGCATGAACCGTCGCGAGCATTTAACGGGTCGCTTCCCGCTCCATGTGTGAGATCAGCGAACAAGCTCAACTCCTTTAGCATGAAACTCAATTCGACCGTGATACTGCAGGTCACCAGCCACTTCGAGCGTGTCCCTAAGCTCTTGGTTCTTCTTGCAATTCCGCATGCTGCCCGGCGGCTGTCGTGACCTTTCGAGGGCACTGCCACAATGCGGGCACCGATCTCGGGCCGGATATACATCCAGGCTCCACAATTCAGTCATTTGCCGCGCGACGTGTTTGGCGAGCGAAATGCATTAACAGGGCTGCGATGCATCGATGGCTGAACTGCTTCGAAAGAGCAATTCCGGCAGAGCTACCGCGGCATGAGAGGGTCAAGTAGGAGCTAAGGAGTCAATATGTACGCCACAAAAGTAGTCAATGGCGTCCCCGCGATCCAGCGCGATGGACAAAATGTGTTAGATGTCTGCGACCAAGATTGGGAGTTTGCAAACTGGCTATGCGCGCTACTCAACGAACTGGGCCGCAAGTCCGAATTGTTGCTGAACGAGCATGACCGGGAATGGCTCAATGCGATCGATAGCCCCTTCAGGAGGACGGCACAGCATGCCTGATATCAAGACAGCCCCCACGCTTTCTATCGTTGTTCCTTTTCATAACGAGGAACCTAATGTCATCGAACTGTATAGCCGCCTACAAGGCGTCATGGAGGAGCTTGGTCGCACTTACCAGTTCGTCTTTGTCGATGATGGCAGCACGGATCTCACTTACAAGTTGCTGAAGGAACTCGCCGAAATCGACCCTCATGTGATCGCGGTTCGGCTGCGTCGAAACTTCGGCCAGACCGCAGCGCTGGCTGCCGGGTTTGCGCACAGCAGCGGTGAATATGTGATCGCCATGGATGGCGACCTTCAGCACGATCCAGCAGAGATCCCAGTCTTTCTGGCAAAGATCGAAGAGGGCTACGACATCGTGAGCGGGTGGCGCAGCCACCGCATTGACAATTTATTGCTCCGGAAAATTCCTTCCCGCTGTGCCAATTGGCTGATGGCCAAGCTCAGTGGCGTCAACATCCACGATTTTGGGACAACCTTCAAGGCGTACCGGGGCGACCTGCTGCGGCAATTGCCGCTCTATGGCGAAATGCACCGATTCATCCCGGCAATAGCTTCTGCCTATGGAGCCTCGATCTGTGAAATACCGATTCACAACAACCATCGGAAGCACGGCGAGTCGCACTACAACCTATCTCGTACTTTCCGCGTATTTTTCGATCTCATGACCATCCGATTTCTCCTGCGTTACATGTCGCGCCCGCTGCACTTCTTTGGCCGGCTCGGCGTGATCAATATGGGTTTGGGATCGGCCGTGGCGGTCTGGCTGCTGATATGGAAAATCCTTACCGGAATCGATGTCGTGCAGCAACACGGGTTGCTGCTGATCTTTGCGGCAGTCCTGATATTGGTGGGGCTCCAACTGGTGGCGCTCGGACTTCTTGGAGAGTTGAACGTGTGGCAGTACTTCAATCCATCTGCGCGCAAACCTTACGCCCTGTCTGAGGTGCTTGATTTGCACGCAAATCGAAGGATTGCGCTCACGCCCGAGGTGGGTTTATGAGGACACCACGAACAAAGACGGGCAACCCAGAAACAGTCCGTACCTCCGCTCGCCCGAGCTATCACGAGAGACTGAGTTCGAGTGTAACTGCGCTGGTGATCGAGCAGGCATTTGCTGAAATGGGAGTGCATGCAAGATTGAGCGACATTGTTGGAGGAGCTCAATTGATCGAGAGTGCAATCATCCAATCGCGTTCGCGCCGGAAGCCGGAGCAAATGTGCTGAGTGCGGTCCAATTTCGTTGCCTTGGAAGGTATCGGGAGCCGGCGATTGTGCTCCTACTGACGGTCCTGGCATTTTCAGTTCGCCTCTACCATGTCGACTTTAACAGCCTCTCCGAGGACGAGGTAGCGAAATGGGCGGCCGTGCAAGAGTATCGACATGGACACTTTGTCGGCGTCAATAGCGAGCACCCGATGCTGCCCAAAATGCTCGCTTGGGCGAGCCTGGCAGTGGGTGAACGCTGGGGCCGGGTAGCCGCCGCGCATGGCTGGTCTTCGCTGAATCCTGAGGGCTGGCTTCGTCTGCCCAACGTGCTGTTCGGTGCCGCCACCACGGCAATCCTTTTCTTGTTTTGCCGTCGAATGATGGGTGTTGCCGGCTCTTTTGCGGCGAGTTTCTTCTGGGCAGTTGCGCCCTTGCCCGTGGCATTGAATCGACTCACGAAGGAGGAAACACCGCTCACTTTTTTCACCCTATTGGCTTGTTACTTCTACTGTCGTGCCCAACAGGCAGTTGCGGACAAGAGTGCTCGGCGATGGTACGACCTGAGTGCCATCGGCTTTGGTCTGGCTTTGGCCTCGCAGTACATTCTTCACCTTCTTGGCTTGAATGCACTTGCCTGGCTTCTTGCCGGAAGAATGGGACTGAGTCGCAAGCCGTCTCAATTCAGCTATAGACGGTTCTTCTTCGTGATGTTTCTTGCCCTTGTTGTGGTGAACCCGGTCATTCTCTCCCCCGCCAACTTCAATGCCATCGTGCATTGGCTCCATCACGGTGGGATCAGGCACAGTGGCTACGATTTCGACGGCAGGCTGTATATGAACTTCCCCTCCCGTCTGCTTGCTGGAGTGCCGTGGTTCTACTATCTCTGGCTGGTGCTGGTAAAGACACCGATTCCGATTCTCATGGCTGTCATTGTTGGCTCCGTACTGCTTTTGCGAGATTGCCGGACACTCGCGTCGTGCTTTTTTCTATCGCTCGGGGTGGTTCAATTAGTCGGGCTGTCTTTGAGCGGAGCCAAGTGGATCCGATATTCGCTTCCACTCCTGCCCTTCCTCTACCTGGCAGGCGGATATGCGGTGCAACAAACACTGAAGGCCGCGAAAGGAAAAGTCCTGTCCCGGGCCCTTGTGGGTTCTGCCGCCGTCATTTTGCTTGGATGGCCGCTCCTTGAATTGCAGTCTTGGGCGCCCTACTATTCGTTCTACCTGAACTCAATTGGCGGAGAGAAACAGAACATTACGCGCTACTTTGCACCGGATGAGGTGTCCGAGTTTGACACGCGCGAGGTAGCGCAAAAGGTGTGTCCGTTCGCGCCCGCTGCGGCGACGGTAGCAACCGCAAGACCGATGAGTATGGCCTATTACCTGCAGGCCTGCGGGCGCGCGGACCTTCAGATTGTGCCGCTTTACGACACGCATTATGCACCGCGGGACGGAGATCTGATCGTGCTTGAGCCTTCGCGCCGTTTCTTTGAGACGCAGAGATTTTTTGATGCGTTGGGAGACTCTGGGATGCCCCATAGTGAAATCCGCGTCGGACCGGTTTTGGCGAGCACGATTTATCTCTTCGATTCGTCCGTGCCGGGACCAAAGAGCGGGCGGGAAGAGTTCACGCTAACCCAGTTGCGGGGCGCACCACCTCGGTTCGAGAACGATGCTCAAGAAACCGATTGGACAAAGACAATCAGGTTTGGATTCTCAGATCTTACCAGGAGATTCTTACAATGACTCCGCTTTACCACGCGAGGAAATCTGATGGGCGCTGGTTTGTGCGCGCATTCGCTTTGTTGATTATCGTCGTCCCAGCAGTTGCACAGCAGGCAAATGTATCTGCACCTCTGAGCGCTGATCAGGTGATGGGACGTGTCGTTCAGATGAACGAAGTGCGTGCCAAAGCGCTCGAAAGCTACTCGAGCGTTCGCAGCTATCACCTGGAGTGCCACTGTCTGTCGCATAAGAAGGCCGACATGGTCGTACGCACTGACTACCAGGCACCGAATAAAAAAGAGTTCACGATCGTGTCTGAGAGTGGCTCTGGCACCGTGCGGGACCGTGTGTTCAAGAAGCTCCTGGAGGCGGAACAAGAGTCGATGCGGGACGAGAATCAGGAACGTTCGGCCATCACGCCCGAGAACTATACATTTCATGTGTCTGATTACCAGAAGACCGATACGGACGAATTCTATGTGCTCGATGCGCAGCCGCGAAGCAAGAACAAGTTTCTGTTTCGGGGTCGCATTTGGGTGAATGCGCAAGACTTCGCAATAACTCGAGTCGAGGGCGAGCCGGCTGTCAACCCTTCCTGGTGGACTGTCAAAACTGACTTCAACCGTCGCTACCAGAAAATCGATGACTTCTGGTTGCCGGAATCCAACGAAAGCGAAACCAAGGTGCGCGTTTTCGGCACAGCGGTTCTAAGCATTGAATATCGCGATTACCAGATCACGCAGGCTGGAGGCGCAACAGTGGCCTCGCCCCACAGTGAAGCACTAGCAGCTACAGTAGCCGGAAAGTTTTAGATATGTTTAATGCTGCGCGATGGTCGAAGCCGTTCCTGGTCGCTAGTTCCATCTTATTGATCTTTTCCAGCTTGACGCGCTCGACCGCGCTCGCGCAAGAGGGTTTCAGCTCGACCACTCAGGACGGCGCTCTCTCGGATGCACCCCAACCGGCACAGGATACCACTCAATCTGGAGCAAATGACTCGCGCCTGACTGGCACCGGGAGTCTATCCGGGACGGTGCTCGATAGGAATCGGGACGTCCTGCTAGGTGCGCGCGTGATACTGGCGGGCCGAGCGGGTGCTGCCATACAGACCGTGGAGTCTGGCAGCAACGGGCAGTTCGCGTTCACAGGCCTACCGCCGGATGTTTACAAGCTCACAGTGACGGCGGCGGGGATGAACACTTTCACCTCGACCCAGATTCCCTTGCATGCTGGCGAGGCCCGTATTGTGCCAGCGGTAACTCTCTCGGTTGATGGTGGGACCACCAGTGTGACCGTGACGGCAGGAAGCAAGGAGGAACTGGCTGAGGAGCAGGTGCAGATCGCGGTACAGCAGCGCATCGGTGGCGTCATTCCCAATTTTTACAGCACATATGACTGGAACGCGCCGCCAATGCAAGCGAAACAGAAATTTCAACTAAGCATTCGTTCACTCATCGATCCGGTTTCGTTCTTGACCGTGGCGGGAAGCGCAGGTGTGCAGCAATATAAAAACGCCTTCCCGGAGTATGGTGGCGGAATAGAAGGGTATGGAAAGCGATACGGCGCTGCGTTGGCGAATAACGTCTCAGGCACCCTGCTGGGCAGAGCTGTTTACCCTTCGATCTTTCATCAAGACCCGCGTTACTTCTACAAGGGGAAGGGCAGTATCCGGTCGCGCGCGCTGTACGCGATATCTGCGGCCGTGATCGCAAGAGGCGATGATGGGCGGTGGAAGCCAAATTACTCGAGCGTGCTCGGCAACTTCTCCGCGGCAGCCATTTCGAATCTTTACTATCCCTCTTCCGATCGCGGAGCTTCGCTAGTCGTTTTCAATGGTTTGGCGGGCATTGGCGAGGGCGCGGCGAGGAATTTGATCCGGGAATTCGTTCTGAAGCGGATCACCTCGCACGTTCCCAAAGGGGCCAACGGCCAGCCATAGGACTGCCCGAAGAACATGCTTGTCGTCTCAGCCAGCCTGGTTTCCATGTTTTGCCCGGCTCCAGCCGTATTCTGACCTAGGAGTGAAGGCATCCGTTGCAGGCGGATGCTGGTCAACTGTTCGTAACCAGCCCTTAGCACAAGCTTGCGCCGTTTCTTCGCCCTCTCAGCAGCCATTGCGCTGAACATCCGCCTAAGGGTCTGCCTGACAGTAGCGACCCCATTCGACAGGAGGGCCTGCAAGGTCCAGTCTTGGCTATCACACCTTAGCATAAAGCACCCCGCCGGGCGTTCGTGCAATCTCACGTTGGTCGGCGCCGCAGATGGGGATCCTTCAGCGATCCCGGGGAACAGAACCCGCAAAGAATGCGCCGACTATCCTCCATTTCTCTTTGCTGAACACAGTTGAGAGCACCGTAATCAAAGCAGAAATAGCGCACCGATCGAGGGTGCAAGGGATTCTGGTCCACGGTTGTCGACCTTTGATGTTTTCGACTTCGACACGTGACACAACGAATTTGCGTATCAGTCCGTGCCCAGACCCTGCATCTGGTTATGACCTTTTGCAGGCAGCTGCCCTCATTAGGGCACTCGTAATGCGATTTCAATGGGTCCATCTCCCTCGCCTACAAGAAGTTCCACTTGGCCCCCAAAATGCTTTTATCAAATGCGTTATGGCAACCTGTGACCACCCTTCCGACTTAGTTCATCGCATTGCATACCCGACTCTCGGGAGACCAGTGTTGCGAACCGATTGGCGGAGTGCAGCATCGCCGGCGGAAGGCGAAAAGGAGCTTCCGGTTCGTACCAACCAGCAAGGAAAAGAAGTCGGTGACATTTTTTATCTAATCGAAGCGCGACCGCGAAATCCCTGGGCGGCAATTGGATCCTTGGCCTGTCTGTCGCTCTTGCTAATGGCGGCGATTGTCATTCCGCTGCTTCACACAGATCCACTCCCCAAGCGGGAAACGCTGACGATGTTGTATCTACAGCCGCAGGCCGCGGGCGGCAATGCCACGAAGCTTCAAGCTCCCAAGCCCGCGTCCACATTCACCCCGACAAGCATCGCCATTCCCACAATGCATAAAACCCAAGAAGCGCCCCCACCGCCGATCGAAACAAGCGGCGGAGTGGTCGGCGGAGTTCCTGGCGGAGTGGTCGGCGGACTTTCCGGTGGACTGCTTAGCGAAGTTCTGAGTAGCACGCGCAGCGTCCCTGCCCCGGCGAAAATGCCCGACCCGACGCCGGTTAAAAGAATCCGTGTCGCCTCGCGGGTAGTCGAGGCGAACCTGATCCACGACGTTACGCCGCAGTATCCGCCGGAGGCGGGCCGGGCACGTCTTGAGGGCCCGGTCGTGCTGATGGCCGTGATCGGCCAGGATGGCCGCGTGAAGGATGTGCGAGTCGAGAGCGGTTTACCAATCCTCGCGCAAGCGGCAATTGATGCGGTGAAGCAGTGGCGTTACAAGCCATACCTAATCGACGGAGAACCGGTTGAAGTTGACTCCCGGATCACAATTAATTTCACACTCTCGGGAGCTTAGGAGTATCCACAATGCAGCAAAATACACTCAGATTGCCTGGCCGACCTTTGGCATCGCTCATGCAGCGAGCCCATCTGTTGCTTTTGATCGTCATCGGTGCAGTGGCGGTTGCCGTACCGATGTCGGCGCAGTCTTTTACGGCGGCGGGCACGATGACAGGAACCATCCTTGGCACGGTCGTCGATACCACTGACGACCCAATTCCCGGCGCCCACGTGATTCTTCAAGGGCCGGCTGGCGACCGTCTCACGGCTATCACAAAAGACGACGGAGGCTTTGCATTCGACCAGGCCCCGGCCGGAGTCGCCTATCAGATCACCGTCACCGCTGAAGGATTTGCAGAGTCGAATTCGTCCATTACGGTCGAAGCGGGTGAGAACAAGACGCTACCGGAGATCAAACTTCGCATCCTGGCTGTGCAGCGGGCAGTCACCGTAAGTTACTCCTCGAAGGAAGTTGCTGCCCAACAGCTCAAAGCTGAAGAGCAGCAGCGTGTATTGGGTTTCGTACCGAATATGTTTGTGGTGTACGAACCTCACCCCGAGCCACTTACTACGAAGATGAAGTTCCATCTGGCATACAAAAGCATCACCAATCCATTTTTCTTTGGACGCACGGTCGCGTGGGCTGGCGTCCAACAGGCTCGTGACAATCCCAGTGAATGGCAGCAAGGTGCGAAAGGATATAGCAAGCGGTTGGGAGCTGGCTTCGCCGACGGCGTTACCGGAGGCTTGATCAGCAACGCTATTCTGCCATCGCTTTTGCATCAGGATCCTCGCTATTTCTACCAGGGTAGCGGCACGAAGAAGTCTCGGGCTCTTCATGCCATGTGGGCTCCATTTGTCTGCAAGGGAGATAACGGGGCATGGCAGCCGAATTATTCTCAGTTGGGGGGCAGTTTAATTGCGTATTCCATTTCTACCGCCTACTACCCTAGTTCAGATCGTACTGCAGGGCATGTATTCCAGACCTTTGGGATAGATCTGGGTCTGCATGTCGCCGGCAGTCTGGCCCAGGAGTTCATCTTGGGCAAATTCACGAGCAGAGGTAAGCGCCAGTTCCGAGGGCTCGCAGGCTATTGAAAAGAGCTGGTGAGAGCGCGGAAGGGTCATCAATGGCTAATGTTCGCTGGCGACAGCAGATATTCCGGTTCGCTCCCGTACTCCTGGGTGTCGCTTTGTTGTTCTCTCTGATACGTGGAGCCGGACTTTCCAGAGTGGTCGATCAGGTAAAGACCGTTGGGTGGGGGCTGGGTCTGGTTATCGCTTTGGGAGGGATCGCTCATCTCACAAAGACGTTGGCGTGGCGGTTCACATTTCTGTGCGACCTCCGCAATGTTTCGTTCGCACGCACGTTCGGCCTTCGTCTGGTGTCAGAGACCATAGGAAGCTTTGGTCTTCCTGGTCAAGTACTCGGCGAGACTGCGCGAGTGTATTTGTTGGGTTCCACGCTGCCGGTCGCCAATAGCATCTCGGCGGTAACGCTTGATCGTGGGCTCTACATTGTGACCTCAGCGTTGGTGAGTGTAACGGGAATTCTTACCGCTCTCTTCCTGTTACCGCTTTCTCACACCTGGCGACTGTACGCGTTCCTGTTTGCAAGCGCCTTAACGGTATGGCTTGTAGTGACCGCAGTGGCCTTTCAAAGGCGTTGGCCAGTGTTGTCCGATACTGCACGCGCGATAGGGCGTTTGCCGTGGTTTAAGAATTGGCTGGAGGGCAAGCAGTCAGTCATCGAGTCCGCCGAGAGCAATCTTTTCAGCTTCCACCGCGAAGCGCCCAAGGCCTTTTGGGCAAGCCTGATTCTCAACTTGGCATGTCATGTCATGGCGATATTGGAAGTCTATATTCTGTTGCACTTCATGGGTGCAAGGACCGGGCTTCTCGGAGCATTCGTGCTCGAAGCCTTCACGAAGTTAATCAGTGTCGTTGGCGCATTGAATCCAGGAAACTTCGGCACCTATGAGGGCGGAAACATGATTCTCACTCGGCTGCTCGGCATTACAGGCGCCGCGGGATTAACCATGGGATTATGCCGACGAGCACGGTCCCTTTTCTGGAAGGGCATGGGGTTATTGTGTTTGATGGCGATGTCCAGATCAAACCAGTTCGCACGCCGGAGTCTCCCGGTGCGCTATAACGCTGTCGAGGCGAGTCTGAGTTGCAATGCGGTAGATGCGGGGCGGTGTGGGAGCAGAATCTGGCGGCAAGTTCGAGGTCGATTTCTGAGAAAAGTTTTCTTGAGGGAAAGGATCTGTGGACCGCATACGAGTTCCGCAAGCGCTACATTACCTTGCCGCTGTCCTTGGAATCGCTTTGCTGGTGGTTCTTGTATGTAGGACGGGAACAGGCACAGTGATCCATCAAGCCAATACAATTGGCTGGGGATTCGGTCTGGTTCTCGTTGTAGGTGGAATAGGTCATCTCATCAAGACTTGGGCATGGCGGCTCACATTCGCATGTGAGATCAAGAATGTTTCATTTGCACGCAACGTTTGCGCTTCGGCTGCTACCTGAGGCCGTCTCTATCATCGGACTCCCGGGCGGGGCTACATCGTGACCTCTGCGATCGTAACTTTCACAGCAACCTAAGCGGCTTCCGCACGGTAAGGGCATTGATTAACCTGGCGTCCCTCATTTACGAAAGCCATCCGCTTGGCTTCGACTTGATTAATGGCAGCCATCAGCAATATTTCGGCGAAGGTGAAGTAGCGGAGCGCGTTGTGCGTGATCTTGAACATAATAGGCGCTATCGTGATTACGCCCAAGACGCTGCAGGTCGCATGCCACTCTGCGTTTTTGCTAAGTGCTTCACACTCTTACGCGGCAACCATCTTTGTGACATATGCTGTGACCGGCTCGGGTCAATGCCCGAATGTGGGCACACTGCAAAAGCCATCCCCGCGTTCATCCCCTTAATGGAAAGCGATTTACGATGGTTCTTCTTTGGTGCTTGCCTTGCATTTCCTACAAAGACCGGCGTTTCGTGGAAGTGCCGTGACGTAACTACAAGCATCGGACAAGCGAGGTTATGTGCGTGGATACAGGAAATTCTTAGCGTTACCTCTGATATTGGCTGCCATGGGTCTGGTTCATCCGGGGACGGCCCGAGGGCAGGCGAATGCGTTGAGTGAAGGGGCCAACATCCGTTTCGGCAACGCCACACAGCGGCCGGTGTGCGAACAATCTAACGCTGACCAAAGCGTCCAGGCTGTATTTCGCCTCGTCTGTCTTCGAGACCTCCTCGGAACGAGAAAGGTCGCTCTGAAGAACGCTATTGTGATCGGCTTCGTTGGAGGGTTCGTAAGAAGCGATGATGTGAAGCACCCTGAAGTGCAGTTCGCAGCATGGCTTCGCCAGCATTATCCGTCAATTGTTCATGCCGAAGTCTTCGCCAACCACGACGGAAAGAATGCTCTTAGCCATGTACTACATCTGTTGGATACCGACGGCGATGGCGTCCTCACAGCCCGAGAGAAGGAACAAGCAAGCATCATTATCTATGGGCATAGTTGGGGCGGTTCGCAGGTTGTCACGTTGGCACGGCAATTGGGGCAGCAGGGCGTTCCAGTGTTGCTGACGATCCAGGTGGACAGCGTCCATAAACCAGGCCACAACGATGCGGTAATTCCACCGAACGTTCGCAATGCCATGAACTTCTACCAGACAAAAGGGCTTATCCACGGGCGGTCAAGTATTCGTGCAGCCAATCGCAGCCACACGAACATTGGCAACTTCCAGATGTCGTATCAGGATCGTCGAATCAATTGCGACAACTACCCCTGGATTGCTCGCCACCTGAATAAACCCCATCACGAAATCGAGAATGATCCCCTGGTGTGGGAGCAGATTGCATCGATGATCGGGAACGAACTGTCGAAGGGCACGGCAGCAGTTGAAGCGTCCTTCACTACCACTTCCCTGGGTGTGAGATAGGACCAAGCATGAACGCGGCTTCTCCGACTTGTGGTTCGACGATTGGTGAAAAAAAGAAGGCAAATCTCTCAATAGGCAATTCCGAGATAGGAGGAACGACCATGTGCTCCCCAATGCTAACTGTGCACTCAGAGTCGACCGGCGCCTCACTTGTGCAAGGCGGCTGCTCTGAAATCTCCCCTCGAGTTAATGAGAAGTATGAGACCGAATTTAGTCCTCTACGTATGAACTGGGTCCTGGTCGACGACACAAAAGGAAATTCCCGGGCCCAAATGCGATGGGTGGTTGACCGATAGAATGCCGACCTCGAATACTTATGTACGATCTGCATCGCTCGCTCTTCCATGCGCCGACGGTTGTCGCGCTTTAGGTGTTGTTGCTTTCGGCTGTGTACTCTTCGTAATCGGCGCATATGGTTTGTGTCCGAGCGTATTTGCGCAGACATCGGATTCCCGAACAGCGGGGGAGCCGACCAAGTCGTGGACAGCCACAACGGACTTGAAGAGCGACGATTTAGGTCCTCAACGTATTCCCGTGCGCATCATCGAAAGTCATAGCCAGAATGGCAACCGGACGATGGACAAGCGATCGGTCGAGATCCGCGGGACCGATGGACATTTCGAACCTTATCAGGACATCGAAAGGGAAACCCTGAACCGTCGATGCTTCCACCGTGAGAACCACGATGCGCACGTTCGCCCGGGATGCAAATGGGAGGAAAGCCCTCGTGCAGGTAACGGAAGAGGAGAAACACATTCTGCCCGGCGATGAGTCGAATATAGTGCGCGTGACCTACAACCCCGATGTCAATGGACGCCTTCAACCAGTACAACGCGAAATCGTGGAGACGAAAAAGATCGGGAAGGATCTCGAAGAAGCAAACACGACGGTGATGCTCCCAAGCGCCAACGGCGGTTTGGCTGCAGCTTTCAAGACGCACGAGCTCCGCAAGCGAGCCGCGAACGATACGGTGGAAACTGAAAAAACCATATGGCTTCCGGACGCTAACGGAAGGTGGCAACTGAGCGAGATACGCCAAAATATTACGACGCAAGAAGCCAAAGACCGCAGCATCGAGGAGAGAGTATCCCGGCCCGATGCCGAGGGTAAGCTAGGTCAAATCTCTCGTGTGGTGAGCCAGGAGTCCGAGAGCACTTCCGGAGAAAAGCGCAGCGTCGTGGAAAGCTATTCCATCGATGTCCCGGGTACCACGCGGGACGGTAGCCTGCACCTCGTTGAGCGCAAAACCAGTACCGAGAGCTCGAGTTCCACTGGCCAGCGAGCAACCGAACAAAAAGTCGAACAGATCAATCCGGGCGACCCCGGCTCGGGTCTCCGGCTGTCCGTATTGGTCGACGGCAAGATTGTTCCCGAACCTTCGGGAGAACAGTCCACAGTAACCATTCGAGCGCGCGATTCGAACGGGAACTTTGGAATCGTCTCGGTTGATACGACGAAGGCAGATCGGATCCCCACCATTCAGGTTCAGCAAACGCCTGCTGAAAAGCCGTAATAAAGCTATCGCACATTGATTTATGACCACTCCAACTACAGGCCAGCGGCTGGGACTAACTCCGGCTTGCTGCCCAAACTCGGTCAGTGCCCTTGGCAGGTCATTCGATGTGTGTGACGGGAGCTTCGAATCCAATTGTTGAGAGGTATTTTCATCCACTTACAACTTGCGACTTCTGGCAGCCGGATTGCGAATACGAAGTACGACTTCAAATTCCTCCAGGGGAATCGGCCATGCTCGGAGAACTGATGAACATCCCGACGGACACACTCATTGACATGCTGTACATCATCCTCGCCGAAGAAGTCGCTATCAGTGCCAGCGATGCTAGGGAAATTGAACAGATTCAACGCGAGTTGCAACGTAGAGGCCGCGAGCAATGCTGGAGCTTTCAAACTGTCAACTGAGAGAGAAGCGTGCAATTAATTTCTTGGATGAGCGTTGAACCACGACGAACGCGGACGCTTGCTGAACCCCAAAGTGTCAGAAAAGCACGAAGACGATTGAGGAAGGAAAAATGACCCCGCTAACAGAAACTGAAGAACTAGCCAGACCACTGAGCGCCGAAGGGATTGCACGATCAACCGTTGCGGGTGCACCGCTCAGCCCAGATGAACTGAGCAGGATCGATGCTTATTGGCGCGCGTGCAAATACCTTGCTCTAGGAATGATCTACCTCCAGGCGAATCCTCCCTTAAGGGAGCCTCTAAAACCAGAACATATCAAGAGCCGACTGCTCGGGCATTGGGGCTCAAGCCCTGGGCTCGCCTTCATCTACACCCACCTGAGTCGTCTTATAAAGAGAGACGACCTCGAGATGATTTTTCTCGCAGGCCCAGGGCACGGGGCGCCAGGAGTTTTAGCCCCCATATATCTGGAAGGTACGTACAGTGAAATCTATCCGGAGAAAAGCGAGGATGAGAAAGGCCTGCGAGAGTTCTTCAAGCAGTTCTCATTCCCCGGCGGTATTGGCAGCCACTGTACTCCAGAAACGCCGGGTTCGATTCATGAAGGAGGTGAACTGGGATATGTCCTCTCGCACGCTTGCGGAGCCGCGTTTGACAATCCCGAGCTGATCGTGGCAGCGGTCGTGGGTGACGGCGAAGCCGAGACCGGCCCGCTGGCGACCTCATGGCACATCAGCAAGTTTCTGAATCCAATCCGCGATGGGGCTGTATTACCCATACTTCATCTTAACGGATACAAGATCAATAACCCGACCTTGCTCGCACGGATCACTCACGAAGAACTGGAGGATCTGTTACGCGGGTATGGCTGGAATCCGTATTTCGTCGAGGGGTCTGAACACGACAGCATGCATCAGGCGATGGCCGCGACCCTGGAGCGTTGCATTGCCGAGATTCACGAGCATCAGAAAGAATGCCGTAAGAGCGGCGTTGCGACCCGGCCGCGCTGGCCGATGGTGGTATTACGCTCACCAAAGGGATGGAGCGCACCTGCCCTGATAGACGGGCATCATATTGAAGCATTCTGGCGTTCCCATCAAGTTCCCCTGACCGACGTGAAGACTAACCCAGAACACCTGCGCCTACTCGAGACCTGGCTGCGATCGTTCAAGCCGGAAGAGTTTTTCGATGAATGCGGAACGGTGCGACCGGAGATCGCCGCATTTGCCCCGAAAGGGCGGCGCCGCATGAGCGCCAGTCCGCACGCGAATGCAGAGCTCAGGAAGAAACTGCGGTTGCCCGAGTTCCGCGATTATGCCGTCAAGATCGACCGCCCAGGAAATACCGACGTAGAGAATGTCCCGCCACTGGGACGTTTTCTGCGCGATGTCATGAAGTGGAATACGGACAGCTTTCGAGTGTTCGCGCCGGACGAGAACACGTCCAATAAGCTTGACGCGATTTATGAGGTCTCGAAGAAATTCTGGATCGCTGAAAGTTTCCCCGAGGACCGTGATGGTACAGAACTCTCCCCGGACGGGCGCGTCATCGAAATGCTCAGCGAGCACACGATGGAGGGCATGCTCGAGGGCTACTTGCTTACGGGTCGCAACGGCTTTCTCTCATCCTACGAAGCCTTCGTTCACGTGATCGATTCGATGTTCAATCAGCACGCCAAGTGGCTGTCCATCTGCAACCAATTATCTTGGCGCCGCAAGATCGCATCGTTGAACCTTCTCATTACCTCAAGCGTGTGGCGTCAGGATCACAACGGCTTCACGCACCAGGATCCGGGGTTTCTGGATGTAGTGCTCAACAAGAGTGCCGACGTGACCCGCATCTACCTGCCGCCGGATGCCAATTGTCTGTTGTCCGTAGCAGATCACTGCCTGCGATCGGAAAACTACGTCAACGTCATTGTCTCGGACAAGCAGCGCCATCTGCAGTACTTGGATATTGATGCTGCCGTTACGCACTGCACGAAGGGTATCGGTATCTGGAATTGGGCCAGCAATGATGAAGGGCAAGAACCCGATGTTGTTTTTGCTGCCGCGGGCGATATCCCCACCCAGGAAGCATTGGCCGCGACGGCACTGCTTCGGGAACGATTCCCTGACTTGAAAATCCGATTCATCAACGTGGTTGATTTATTCAAGCTGCAACCTCGCAACGAACATCCACATGGCTTGACGGATCGAGATTTCGATTCTCTCTTTACGACCGACAAGCCGATTATTTTTAACTTCCATGGCTATCCCTGGCTAATTCACCGTCTCGCCTATCGCCGCACGAACCATCGGAACCTGCACGTACGGGGTTACAAGGAGAAGGGAAACATCAACACACCGATGGAGCTGGCAATCAACAACCAGACGGACCGATTCAGTCTCGCCATCGACGCGATTGACCGCATCCCGAGACTGCAACGAATCGGCGCGCACGCGAAAGAGGCATTCCGGGATTGTCAGATTGCATGCCGACGCCATGCTTACGAGTACGGGATCGACAGTTCTGAGATTAGCGGTTGGAAGTGGCCTTACGACAAGTGCTGAAGTGAGCGAGCGTCAGCAATGGCTATGGACTGCGGCACGATGAGGATGGCAACGCGCGCGAATTACAACCTGTGAATGACATAAATTGTCCCGGTGAGATGTGGGTCAGCCGGCTCATTCTCGCAGATCTGACAGGAGTCGATCATGATTACTAAAGCCGCCGCAAAGCGGCAAGCAGTGCCGAATACTGAGAAACTCATCACCAAGTACGGCTGTGGCCCCGTGCACTTCTCCGGAACGGATGAAGCATTGTATGAACGGCACTTGCTGTTCGACAGTGGCGTCGAAATTGCGGCCGCAACGGCGCGCGATCGGTTCGAGGCCCTTGCGCGGTCGGTGCGCGACGTTCTCTCTCAGCGTTGGCTTTTAACAGAGAAGACTTACCAGGAACGGAATCCCAAGCGGCTCTACTATCTCTCGATGGAATTCCTCATTGGCCGCTCACTGGCAAATAATGTCACGAATCTTCTGCTCGCTCCCCTCACAGACCAGTTCATCGAGGACAAGAAACTCAACCTGCTCGAGATCCTGGAGCAGGAGCCCGATGCTGGCCTGGGCAACGGCGGTCTTGGACGTTTGGCGGCATGCTTCATTGAATCCGCCGCGACGCTGCAGCTACCGGCCATGGGGTATGGACTGCGATATGAATACGGTATATTCAAACAATCCATCGAGAAAGGATCGCAGCGGGAAATGCCAGACAACTGGCTCCGCTCTCCGGACCCCTGGGAGATCGCCCGCCCGAACGAGAAGGTGGAAGTCAGCCTAGGCTGCTCATTCGAGCTCAGCGGTGGCAGCCTACGCCCCGTGCCTGGCCGTCCGTCGACTCTGATTGGTATCCCATTTGACCGCCCCGTAATCGGATATGGCGGTTCCACGATCAACACGCTGCGCCTCTGGGCTGCAACGGCGCCCGATTACTTTGACTTTGAAGAGTTCTCGCACGGGGATTTCGTAGAAGCGTTCACTCAGACCCTCTCGGCCGAAACCCTGACCCGCGTCCTTTATCCCGACGATTCCAGAGTGATGGGACAGGGGCTGCGCCTGATGCAGGAGTACTTCCTGGTTGCCTGCTCGCTGGCAGATGCGGTGCGCCGCTTTCAACGCTGCAACTCGGATTGGAGTTTATTTGCCGACAAAGTGGCTCTTCAGATGAATGATACGCACCCCGCTCTGTCGGTTCCAGAACTCATGCGAATCCTGGTGGACCAGGTGCGACTCGGGTGGGACGAGGCTTGGCATATTACGCAGAACACGCTGGCGTATACCAATCACACGTTGTTGCCGGAAGCCCTCGAAAAGTGGCCCGTCAGGTGGTTTGAAGAAATGTTGCCCAGGCACCTCGAGATCATCAATGAGATCAATCGCCGCTTTCTAGGCGATGTTCGTGGGCGGTTCCCAGGCGATATAAATCGGATTGAGCGCGTGAGCATTGTCGAGGATGGCCCCGACAAAAAGGTTCGCATGGCCAATCTGGCGGTCGTAGGCTCCCACAGTACGAACGGAGTGGCAGAGATTCATTCGAACCTGTTACGCCAGACGACACTGAAAGACCTCGCAGAGATCTTTCCTGAACGTTTCAACAACAAGACCAACGGAGTGACACCCCGGCGCTGGTTGCAATTATGCAATCCTGGTTTTTCTAGACTCATCGCTGATGCCATTGGGGACGGCTGGACCGCTGATTTAAGCGAACTAAGCAAGCTTAGAGCATTCACCGAGGATAGTGGCTTCCGCGATGACTTCCGCAAGGCCAAGCGAGATGCCAAGCGACAATTCTGCGATTGGCTTCGCTGGTCGACGGGGCAGATCCTTGATCCGGAGTCTATCTTCGACTGCCAGGTCAAACGCATCCATGAATACAAGCGCCAGTTCCTGAATGCACTCCGGATCGTAGTGCTCTACAACCGGCTTCGGCAAGACCCCGGGCTCGACATGCACCCACGGGCATTCCTTTTCGCAGGCAAGGCTGCGCCTGCATATTGGCTAGCCAAAGTGATTATCAAATTCATTAACAACCTGGCTGCAACTATCGACAGCGACCCCGCAGTACGCGGACGGCTGAAGGTGATATTTCTGCCCGAGTACTGCGTTTCGCTTGCGGAGCATTTGATCCCCGCCAGTGACGTTTCGAACCAGATCTCGACTGCAGGCTACGAAGCCAGCGGCACAAGCAACATGAAATTCATGATGAACGGCGCATTGACAATCGGCACGCGCGACGGCGCGACTATCGAAATGGCCTCCGAGGCCGGGGAAGAAAACTTCTTTCTTTTCGGTTTGACCGCGGACCAGGTGATCGGCAGTCGGGGATGGTACAACCCGCACTGGCATTACGAACACGAGCCCGAGACCCATCAGGCGCTGGACCTGATTTTCTCGGATTATTTCAGCCGTTATGAGCCTGGCGTGTTCCGCCCGTTGCGCGACATGTTGCTCACGAATGGCGACCATTACATGCACTTGGCGGATCTCAAGTCGTACCTCGAGGCAGACGAACGGCTGTGCGCCTTGTATGCCGATCCCAACGAGTGGGCGCGCAAGGCCATTTTGAATGTGGCGGGATCGGGGAAGTTCTCCAGCGACCGCACCATCGCTGAATACGCAACCGAAATTTGGGGTGTAAGGCCGTGTCCAATACCAGAGACAACGTAAAAGTAGAACCGGCAACAAGGAAACGAAAGTGAAATTCACAAACGTACTTGCAGGATTTCTGTTCATAGTCGCTGGTGCCTACGGTCAGGATGTCCACTACAACTATGACCGAGGCACAAATTTTGCGTCCTACAAGACCTACCAATGGGTCGACCTCCCAGGCCGCGTGCGGGATCAGTTGATTGACCGGGATATTAAGCGATCGATCGACGAACAGCTTGCGCAGAAAGGTCTCACCAAGGTCGAGAAGGACGCAGACCTTTATGTCGGCTATCAGGCTGTAATCGACCTGGAAAAAGGTATTAACTTATCGGCCTGGGGCACGCGCGGCGGTCCGGGCGGATGGGGCGAGTGGGGCGGATGGGATAACGGCACAGTAACCGGCCAGACTTCGACCATTCCCGTCGGAATATTGTTGGTTGACCTCTTTGACCCCGCAAAAAAGCAGCTGATCTGGCGGGGAGATGCTAGCAAGACCCTCGATCTCAAGAAAGACCCGGATAAGAATTACAAGAATCTGCAAAAGGCAATGACTAAGCTGTTCAAGAATTATCCGCCTCAAGCCGGCAAATAGTCGAAGGCAACGTAACACCACGAATACACAAAGAGAACTCGTAAAGAAAGCGAAGCAGATTTGCGGAGCGATTGTCGCTCTAATGTGTGGCAGTGGTAGCTGCCCGCGCGAGCTCTTTGAAATTGAAAAACGGAAGTGGGATCAAGGGTAAATTGAAATGCATTCTACGGCTTGACGAACTCTGTGAGGCAGTCACATTGTCAATCGAGACGGGAGTGGAGGATTTTTAGTGATAACGAGCGCTTGGAAAGCGAGCCCGTGAGACCTCGAAATGAGCTGCCTTGCTGAATGCAAGGAACGTTTTGAATCTGATCGAAAGCGTATTGATTTCCCGTCATGACGATTGTGGGCACTTAGGATCAGCGAAGCCGTGCCTAGGAGCTTCCCTAAAGCGGTGAGAGAAAATCGCACCTTGCCGGCCCTAACGTTGGCACAGGCGAACCGCACAATTTGGCTAAAAAGCGATTGCTCACCACGATTAAAGCAACTCAGTTCCGCTGCGTGGGGATTGATACTTCTTGTTTCAGTGTGAAATCCAGCAGCGTCTCACTCGGAATCTTTACCTGGTCGCCTTTTGTGATGACCTCAGATCCTGCGCCAACTCCACCGCCCACACCAGCACCGATAGCCGCGCCTTTGCCACCGCCGGCAAGCGCGCCAATGATCGACCCTACCGCTGCGCCGCCAACCGTTCTCTTGACTGTACTCGAGGTGCGTGATTTGCCGGTGAGTTCATATTCTCCAGTCACGACAGGCACGGTTTTCCCATTCACCACCATCCCGGTTAGCTCAAGCTGAAGTTCCGACTTCCCGGCAAATGTCCCTGATGTCTTGGACTCTGCCAGCCGTCCGTAGACATCTGCCCCTTTTGCGACGACCGCGTTGCCATCGACGACCAATGGCTCTTCCAGCGAGGCCTGGAAACGATCTCCCACGCGGTTTTTAGCGGAATCGATGCTATCGATGGTGCGGATAGAAATTTGCGTTCCTGCGGGGATGGTCACGTATGCGCTTGCCCAACCAGCCGCACCCGACGCATCAGGAATGGAGCTTGCCGCCCGTGTGGCGAGTGCCGCTGCACCAGAATCAAACTTGATCGAACTGAGGTCGGCGAGATTATATTCTTGGACTGATGAACCGACCTGGAAGCTGATCTCGTTCTCGGTTCCACCCACGAACTTGCCGTTAATCATGCTGCCGTTTTTCAGTGCCAGAGAATCGGCCCAGACAGACAATGTCAAACATCCCGTAACAACGAACAAGCCCCACGCCTTGAAATTCATAATGACTCTCCTTCATTCAAAGTAATTCGCAATTCTCTCGTTCCTATGCCGCTAGGTCTAACGCTCCTTCAAAGGTTCTGCAGCTTATCCTTCTTCTGTTTTGATCATCCTTGTTATTCATATGACCTGTCGCTAAAAGGAGCTGCGCCGTGCTTGTGGTGCGCGCCATTGCTCCTTCATTAACTGAAATCATTGCAGCACTTCGAGCCGGCGTTTTGCGTCCCAGTTCCGGCCGTCTGTGAGTGCCAGTACCCGCTGCAAGAATGCCTCGACGGGTCGCTTTCCAAGGGTTCGCGCCGCTAACGCATCGGCATCGGCTTCCATCTGCGGATCGCGAAGGATGTAATCGTTGCATCCCTCCGCCGCTCTGTCGCTTACCAGGTGCGCCATCTCGTGTCCTAAAAAACCTTTGAGTGCAATGTTATCGAACAGATATATCGCCTGCTGCCCGATCAAGATCTTGCCTCGCCCGTCTACACCAGTGCTGCCAGCGATATAGGCCATGTTCATACTTGCGGGAAAGATATAAATGTGCGGAATTGCCCGACCATACGCCAGCGCGATCTCGGTTGACGCGTCGTAAGCCTTGCCCGAGAAGACTTCGCGCGCTCCCATTTGACCCAGCAGGTCGGCTTCGCAGGCGGCTTGCACTTGGATGTTGAATTTCGAAGTAGTGCCGGTTGCGCTCGCTTTGTCTTGCGAGGCGAGGATAATTCCCAACAGGATGATTCCCGCAAGTATTCCTCCGGCGATTCTAAAGAGTACGGAAACAACGGACATGCGTGCCTCCTCCGGGCCGGCGCAGAGCTAGCAGTGCTCTCTGCGCACTCCTACCTGTGCACGCCAAGGGCAAACGAGGAGCATTTCCGAAATGTTCATGACAAAAGACTTAGCAACAGGATTGTGCCGCCCGCCGTGACCTTTCGAGGGCAGTGCCCGATTCTAGGCAGACTGCGGCGCTTACGCGACTGTCAGCTCCTACTACCTGGCTCCGGGCTAGGGCTGTGCTGGAGTAAACGAGCAGGAGCGCGCCTACATGTCAATGATGCCGCGTTTCACTCCGATCATGGCAGCGTGGGTTCGGTCGTTGGCGCCCAACTTGGATAAGATGTTTTTGACTCGGCTCTTGACCGTTTCCTCGGTGATTGAGAGCTGATCAGCGATCTGCTTATTGGCATTTCCGGCGGCAATCAACCGTAGCACACTGATTTCGGCGGGGGTTAGCCCTTCATCAGTCGAGTGCTCCGCAATCTCATACGAGGCTTCGGGAGAAAGCGCCCTTCTTCCAGCATGAACCGCTCGGATCGTTTCTACGAGTTCTTTGTGAAACGTATTTTTTAGCAGGTAACCTTGTGCTCCTGCTTTGAGTGCGCGAAGAATCTGTACATCGCCCTTGTAGGTCGTCAGCACGACGATTTTCGCATTAGGAAATTCTCCTCGAATCGCGATGATCGCATCGAGGCCGTTCATCTCCGGCATTTGTAGGTCCATGAGCGTGATGTCCGGATGGTACGTCCGGAATTGCTGGATAGCCTCACGACCATTCGACGCTTCGGCGACCATAGTCATATCCGGTTGAGTGCCAACGAGTACGGCTATGCCCTGCCTCACCAGGGCATGATCGTCAACTGCAAGAATCCGAATCTGAACTGATCCGTTACTCACGTCCGTGTTTCCTTCACATCAGTATCCGCTCCAGAGCCCTTCCCAAAGTACCAGAAGCGGCGAGTCGGCTTCACGTATGCTCGGGATGCGGCTATGATTAGCTCGATCTCCGTACCGCTATCCACTTCACTCCAGATCGTCAGTTCACCGCCCGCGAGCTTGGCTCGTTCCCTCATGCCGTGCAAGCCGTAGTGCCTCTCACGTCCGTCTCCGCGAAGAACCTCTGGCTGAATCCCCTTTCCATCATCCCGAACGCGGAGACGAAAATACTTTTCGTGGTAGCGGATTTCAACTTCTACGTGTCGCGCTGCCGCGTGTCGGAAGGCATTACGCAGCGCCTCTACCGCAAGCCGATAAACTTCGTCCCGCAGGATTGGATGCAGATTTTGGGGCGTGCCTTCGACCAACACCTGAAATGGAATGGCCGTCTGGTGCTTTTCAGCTGCTGCAAGTTCTTCTCCGATCGTCTTTATGGCGACCGCCAGATCGTCTTTCTCGATGGTGGATGTGCGCAGCCCCCCCACTGCATCCCGCCCCTCAGTGATCGCTTGAGACGCTTGCTCGACAGCATCTTCAAGGGTTGTACGGGCATCAGCTGGACGTTCCGGTAGCATGTAAATCACAGCCTGAAAACGTAGCAAGAGCGCCTGAAAACTCTGTAGCAGCGTGTCGTGCAGGTCCCGAGCAATGCGCGTGCGCTCGGCTACGCGCGCCTCAAGCGTCATGTTGAACTGGTGCGCCAGTTGGCGGACACGAAACTGGTAGGTGCCCCACAGCAGCATCAGCATACCCGCCGCGCACAGGGCTCGAAACCAATTCGTCTGGTAAAAGTGCGGCTGCAGCAGGAAACGCACGCTGGCCTCCTGCTCGCTCCAAAGGCCAAAGTTGTTTGCCGCAAGCACGCGGAAGGAGTACTCTCCGGGCCCCATGTTCGTGTAGTGCGCAGTACGGTGCGTGCGGGCGTTCACCCAGTCCTTATCAAAAGGGTCGAGCCGGTACTTGAAATGCAGTTTTTCCGGAGCGGAGAAGCTCAGGGCCGTAAAGCGAAAATCGAATGTGTTGTTGCCCGGTGGTACGGAGGCGTGCCCGTTCCGAGCCAGGGTGAACTTGTTGGCCCATGCCTCCTCCAACACCACGGGCGGAGGAAGGCGATTGCCCGCAGTTGGGTCGATCGCCACCACGCCGCGCAGGGTGGGAAACCATATCCGCCCATCGCGAGTTATCCAGCCTCCCGGGCTCCCACCATTGGATTCGGTGCTTCTCATGCCTTCCGCGGCCCCGTACGATACGGGTGAAAGGAAAGAGATTTTCCCATCGGCGAAGTCATTCAGCTCCTTCAGACTGAGCCGAAATACGCTCTGATTAGAGCTGAACCAGAGATTGCCCTCGCTGTCCTCCAACAGGCCCAGCAGCAAGTTATCGGGCAGACCGTCCTGGGTGGTAATCGCCTTAAACCGGCCGTCCCGGAAACGGTTCACCCCCCCGCCGTACGTCGCAATCCAGAGAGTTCCGGTCGAATCCTGGTGAATGTCATACACGGAGTTACTCGACAAGCCTTGATTCCGGTCGTACGTCACAATCTCGTTGCCGCGCATGTACCTGAGCCCTTCGAGGCCGCCCAACCATAAGCCACCGTCTCGATCCTCGGCGATTGCGCGCACGTCGGAGATGCCGGGGACTTGCTCTAATTTTCCCTCGCGAAAACGGTACAGGCCGCCTGGACGGTCCTCCCTCAGTGCACCAATCCAGAGCGTCCCCTCCCGATCCTGAAAGATGGTTTTCACGGCAGGTGCGTTAACATTGAAATGGCTAAGCACGCCCGATCGAAGGCGGTACAGGCCCCCGTACCCACCGAACCACAGGTCGCCATCGCGCGTCTGGGCAATGCTGAGAATGTCCGCCATGCGCGGGAACTGGCGAAACCGATGCCCATCGAACCAATAAAGTAAATCTCCGCCCAGCCAGATGTGACCTTCCCGATCCTGAAACACGCTACTGAAGTTTGAATCCGAGAGACCTTCGTCTTTCCCGTAGGCTGTCAAAGGGGCTCGCCGGAGACGAATCAGCCCTCTCCCAATGGTTCCAACCCAAAGATTGCCTTCGCGACCCACGAATAGGCTGCGTACCTTGAGCAATTCGCCGGCATTCGCTGACAACGGTAGTGCTTCGGGAGGACTGAGCGTGCCATTTACAATGCGGCTGAGGCCGGCCGGTGTGCGCAGCAGCAATCCCCCATCCGCGTCCTCCGCCATAGCAAAGGAGTACAGAAGAACCTCGCTCGTCAACTCCCGGCGCTTAAGCGACGGCAGCGGAACATCCGAGAATACGCCGTGGTAATAGCGCACTAGACGATACTGGTCACGAAAAGCAACCCAGACACTTCCGTCGCGAGCTTCGCGGACGAAAAAAACGCTCGGCTGGGTAGAATGCAGAATCGCAATGGAACCATCGGCTGCGAAACGCACAACATCTTGTCCGCAACGGAACCACATGCTTCCGTCCTGCGCCTGCAAAAAGAATTCCCGCACCGCTTTTCTGCGGTGAGTAGGATAGGATTCCAGCTTTGTGCCGGCAAAATGCGCTACACCCCCCGCTGCCGTGTTGATCCAGACCTGCCCTTCGGCATCGCCGCGGACCGAAGTGACCCACCTGTTTGGCAAGCCGTCGCGTTCGGTGTAGGTGGTGGCAACACCATCCTGCAGGCGGATGAGACCGCCATCCACAGTGCCGATCCACAATGTCCCGGAGCGACTTTCGTACAGTGAGGAAATCTGATCGCTGCCGAAACCTCTCGTATTCGCCGAATCGAAAACGGTGAAGCGCTCGCCATCGAAGCGCGCGAGCCCCCCGAACGTGCCTATCCAGATATAGCCGCGGTGGTCCTGCAGCATCGCATTGACCGAGTTTTGCGGCAGACCCTGCTCGGTGTGCCAAACTCTTGTGACGTACTGGTGGGATTGTGATTGTGCGTGCATGGGAACGATCAAGAGATTAACAAGCAAAGGAGCCGCTCTCGCCAGTAATAACACGATGGTGAGCCAAGAGCCTGGCACGGCCCCCGCCGTTGTGCGGGCCCAATTGGAGCAAACAAGAAGTGATCGGCGAGAAGCCATTTTTCGAATTCGCAGTCGAACGTGGTCAGACACTGTGATCCGATTCAGAAGCAACTACTTTCGTTACAAGCGAATTTAGCACCCTGATCGTTGTTTGTCAGGTGTTCTAGAACTGATCAAGTCATTTGGTAAATGATTCTGGAAGTGTGCGATTTGCAGAGAAATCATAGCGCAGAGCGGATTTTTGGAAGTGAGCGCGAGCCACGCCGCCAATCTCGCGCTTGACAGTCGTCACCAAGCCTTGTAGCGTGGCTTGTTGCAAGCACCTCGAAAATCTACATCAGTTCGTTGTCCGGGAAAAGGCAGGAGGTATGAAAAGAACAGCCACCTCCGGGCAGATGTTGATTCTTTCTCTGCTGTGCATATTCTTCCTCATTGATTTAGCCTCCATCGCTGCTTATAGCCAGAACTCCGAGGGGACGATTCTCGGCCATGTGCAGGACTCTTCAGGTGCCGCTGTCGCTGGCGCGAACGTAACCGCCACGAACATAAACACCAACGTGACCAATCGCTTCATTACCAACAGCACCGGCGACTATGTGTTTGTAAACATGACTGTGGCCACGTATCAAGTGAAAGTGGAGCGTGGCGGTTTCAAGACAGAATTGAGCGGGAATCTGATTCTCGAAGTGGATCAGACTCTCCGCCAGGACTTCACGCTGCAGGTCGGAACTATCAACGAAACAATATTGGTTGTTGCCGAGGCCCAGATGGTGCAGACGGACAACACAACGACCGGCAACGTTTTGGATCAGAAGACAGTTGAGGAACTGCCTTCGAGCGGGCGCGATTTCAACAATCTTCTGGGTCTGGTGGCAGGCGCGGGCAACGTCACGGGTGGTTCGCAGCTCTACTGGGCAAACCACGGCCTGAACAAGACTTTTACTGAAGTCAGCCTGAACGGCGAGCGGCCGGAATCTATCAGTTTTATGGTGGATGGAGTCGCCGATACAGATAACTTCTTCGCGACTTCGTCGGGTATTCCCTCAGAATTTTCCATCCAGGAATTCAAGGTGCAAACGGGCCTTTACTCCGCCGAATACGGGCAAGGCGCTGGCCAAGTCAACTTGGCTATCAAATCGGGCACAAACCAGTTGCACGGGCAGGCGTACGACTACATCCAGAACGACGCTTTCAATCCCAAAAGCCCGCTGCAGGAGTACCAATATGCATACCTGAACGCTCCTGTGCCCAAGGTGGCAGCATTTAAGCAGAACCAGTTTGGTGGCACACTTGGCGGACCACTTCGGATTCCTGGCCTCTACAACGGACGAAACAAGACTTTTTGGTTCTTTGCGTATGATGGCGGGCGGCAACACACGTCCCCAACGCAAAATCCGATACAGGTTCCGACGGCCAAGGAACGGTCTGGTGATTTCTCAGATTGGCCTTGGCCGCTCTACGACCCGATCACAACGATTTGCAATCCAACCTGCGATGCAACAACCCGTAGAGGTTACCCTGGCAACCAGATTCCGTCCGGGGAAATCAACGCGATGGGACAGAAACTCGCAAATCTTTATCCCTTGCCCAACATCAACTGCACGATGCCATGCAACAATTATCTGGCACAGGTTCTCGATACCATCACGACGGACAACGAGACCTTCCGGGTGGACGAAAATCTAGGCGACAAAGACCGGCTTTACTTCACCGGGAATATAAGAAGAGACATCGAACCACACCCTCGAATCCTGTACTACAACGGGTCAAGGAACATTACTCGGGCGCAGGTCTTTGGGCTGAACTGGGAACGCACCTTCAACTCTAGAACCATTAACACGGTTCGCATTGGCTATAACCATCTGTTTTTTGCCACCAATGGCATCACAGCTTTCGGGCCGAACATTCAGGCGAACCTCGGCTTCGCCAATGCTCCTGCAACTCCCGCCCTTTACGGGCTTCCGAACATCGGTCCTAGCCAAAACTACCCTCACCTCGGCAATGGCAACAACGGAACCAATACCAAGAGTGGGACTTACCAATTCATCGAGAATCTGAAATTGATTCGCGGCAAACATGCCCTCACCTTCGGTGTAGATATTCGCCGTCTGCGGGAATTCGAGGAGGACAACTACTTGGGCACTGGCACCATCAGCTTCAACGGCCAATACACGGCAAACTGTAATCGCGGAGCCTCGGGCTGCAACGTCGGATCCGGTTCCGCTCTCGGTCCTGGCCTCGGCAATTCAATCGCCGATATGCTTTTGAGCGATCCGAGCAACATTACTGGTCCATATCCGCTCGGCGTTGATTACCTCCACACTTCCGCCACCAGTTGGAACTTCTTCGCGCAGGACGACTTTCGCGTGACACCGCGTCTTACCATGAACCTGGGTTTGCGTTACGAATTACCGCCCGCCTTTCACAGCATCAACGACAGCGGGTGGGGCTTTAATCCGGCCAACGGAGGCAGCCTCGACTGGGTGAGCAAAAGCTTCGTGCAAGGGGTTTATGCAACCGCGGCCGCCCAGAACCCGCCGGTCACCTTGAATCCGGCTTTCCTCAACTGCTGCATCCAGAACTCTCTCGTCCCGCAAGATAAGAAGGATTTCGCCCCGCGCATCGGCTTCTCATGGCGGCCGTTCACGACCGACCGTTTCGTGGTGCGGACTGGGTATGGAATCTTCTACGAGACCTATATGCGCTATTACGACCAGGTACAGAACTATGACGACAACAGCCTACAGACGACGCTGCCGGCGAGCTATCCCACCGGAGGCGAGGTTGGCAATGAGCAGCAGTCGCTAGGGCCGCGCCTCAGCCAGTTATGGTCTCCAGCCATTCATGGCTTGGGAGGCACGGTGGGAAGCGGTGTATTTGCGCTTCCGTCGTGGGACAGTATTGACTTCACGGGCATCGACTACATTCTGAATCAGGTGAACTGGCCGAAAAACCACAACCCGTACAGTCAGCAATGGACTCTCGATACTCAATTTGCCGTGAGTCCTACAATGCTGCTCGACGTCGGCTATGTGGGCTCTCACGGCTCGCGCCTGCCGACGTATTTCCTGTTCAACACCGCGTACCTGCCGAGGGTTCCGGCCGACAACTGCAACTACTTATTCGACGCCTCTCAGGCAAATGGAAGCAATGCCAGTTGCGCCACTGATCCCAATTTCCAGCCCATTGACACGCGCGTGCCGTTCCCTGGCCTGCCCTCGATGATGTACGCCAACGCGAATGTCTTGAGCTCGAATTACAACTCGCTTCAGGTCCAGCTGCGGCAGCGCTATAGTCACGGCCTGACCTACACCATTGCGTACACCTGGTCGAAATCTCTGGATGACTTCTCCGGCAACAACATCTCTGGAACCGGTGGCTTCGTCCAGGATGCTCACAACATTGCCGGGGATTACGGCCCGTCTAGCTTCAATCAACCCCAGCGCCTCACCGCCAATGGAAGCTGGGAATTGCCGGTTGGCAAAAACAAACGCTGGTCACTGGGACCGGCCAATTGGGTTCTCGGGGGTTGGAAAGCGAGCGGAATTTACACCATCACCTCCGGCCGCACTTTAACTGTGTATGGTTGTACCGTCTGCGGCTTTGACGAAATGGGCGTTGCCTTCCCCAGCCGATATCGCCCGAACCGAACAGGCGATCCGAACAGCGGCTTTACTCAGAGCTACACCGAATGGTTCAATCCCAACGTTTTTTCTCTCGCGCCACAAGGAACCTATGGAAACGAAGGAAAGGGCGAACTGCGCGGGCCGTTTTACGAAGATCTCGACCTGAGCTTCGCCAAAGTCTTCCCCATTACTGAACGCCAGCATACGCAGGTGCGGTTTGAGATGTTCAATGCCGGTTCGACCTGGCACCATGGAGCCTGGTTGCCGTGCGCCAGCGTTCCCAACTGCGGCAGCACACCGTTAGGATCGCTCGTTCCAGTCCAGAACCCCGCCTACGTTTCGCCCTCGAAATGGGCGCGTGACAATCTTTGGCAGGGACATACAATCCAGTTGAGCGCCGTCTATTCCTTCTGATCGCACGAGTTGCCCTTCAGAACTGGAGAAGAGGCACTTCGAGAGAAACGGTCCCACACGCGCTCTCAAGTGCAAACGGCAACCCTGTTGGGAACTGGCCGTAGCTCATTCCTTTTTTAGTCGATTGTTCTTGTAGCCTCTGAACCCCGTGCCCATCGTGGTCATACACTCCGCAGGACAGCGACGTGATTTCTGTCCTCGGATTTCCTCACACGACAAACTGCCACTTGCACGTAGAAGGAGGTTACCGTGATATGCCAGAGGATCCATGCTGAGCCGCGTGGAGCGATGTTCGCTTCTAACACGGGCAGAAGGACGCCGGAAAAACGAATTCAATTCGGTGTCGCGTGTGTTTGGACGCGATACGTTCGGCGATGTCGAGCGAAATTCAAAAACATCCCCCCTATCCCCTCACACCCAAGAAACTGCCTGCAACCGGAACGCTGAGTTAGGCTACGGCGCAACAGAGCGTAGCCATCTGAATACAAATCGGGATGATGCTGGTGCCGGGAGGGGGAGTTTCTTGAATCCATTTCCCGCCGCCAATGGTATCAGCAAGATGCAGTGTTTTGCGTAACTTGAGCCTTTTCGCGCCTCTGTTACGTCGGATCTGACCGTCCTCAGCCGATATTTCCGGTAAGAAATGGTAGCGAAAAATCCCATGAAAAACTTCCCCGACTGCTGGGCAGTGGGCTCTTCTTCCGCCGTGGGTGCTCCCACAGCCGTTCAGTTCACCGCCGCCCCGCCGCAGCACCGTTTGTACTTCTTCCCAGAGCCGCACGGACACGGCTCGTTGCGCCCGACCTTGGGGACGGTGCGACGTAGATCGCTCGTATGGGCACTCGGATTTACCCGCCGCTGTTCTCTGAAATACCGATACGCCCCCAACAGCCCCGCCGCCATGTGCACGATGACTTCTTCGCGCTTCTCTGGGCTGATCGGCTTGGGGCGCATCTCCGGGTCTTCGTCGTGCTCGTGGCAGAGCATCATCATCGGGATCAAACAGCCGCCGTGCTCGTCGTCGTTGACCAACTCTGCCCAGCCGTCGCGGCGCATGCCCATGCCGCGCATGAAACCACGCGCCCAGTCGTTGCCATGAGCCACGCCGTTCTCGTCCTGTAGCAGGAGCGGTACGTAGACTTCGTCCTTGAACAGGGTCGAGGCGATCTCGTTCCAGTGCCGCATCATCAATCCCAGAATTTCATTGGCTTCGTCGAGGCTGCCGAACTCGCATGCGTCCGACATCTCGCCGCCGAAGACCTCCGGGTAGTATTCGCTCGGCATTACGGTTTCCGGGCCCGCGATGAGGGCGGCGAAGAACCCATCGAGCGCCTCGACGTTCATCGCCATGCCGCCCTTGCAACTCTTGAGGAAGGCCCCGAGGCGGTCAAGTTCTTCGTCTGTCAACGGCTCGTTCTGAGTGAAGGTTCTCACTGGGAGTCTCCGAGCATCATCAGTAACCGATTACGATACCATCCTCGATTGGCTGGCGGTTTTCGATTCGCCGGGACTTCCCTCTGTGCCCCTCTTGCCCTTCAGACTAGCCAGCAGCCCTGAGTATCGCCTTTGCGGTCGGTCGTTGCGGACCGCGATGCCCAGCGCCTTCTTACAGAGCCGAGAGGGGCTGGTTGCTGTCACGGGCCGGCCTCGCCCATCTCCTTTGTCGGCACCGCAGCCGATGATCGCCTACGGCCGACAACTCCCGCAATTCTGACGAAGAGGCAGTCCTGGATGCTGGCGAAAACTGCACTTCACCGATGCCAATCCCGCACACCAAAGTTTACTAGAAGGTAATACGTGGGCATCGGCGCGCGCGATGCCAAATTGTCGGTCAAAAGTTTACTAGAAACATAACTTACTGCCCTAGACTTGATGCCAAAGTGCCACTTCTTGCGCTTTTGCGGCCTGGTTTCTTCATGATGATTGACACCGCGCAAACTTGTAAACCACTAAGAAGATTGTCTATTTCCCAGCCTGGATACTGTCACTCCAAGAATTTTCGATTTCGCTTGTGTGTGTGTTTGCTTGGCGTGCGCTCCTCGGGGGAAGGTCAAAAGGAAAAAGTACCCCCCTATCCCCTACAAAACACGTGGGTTAGCGAGGCAGGCTGGTCGAGAGGCTAAGTTGATGAGAACAAAAGACTTGTTC
This sequence comes from uncultured Acidobacteriota bacterium, assembly GCA_963696635.1. Lineage (GTDB taxonomy): Bacteria > Acidobacteriota > Terriglobia > Terriglobales > Acidobacteriaceae > JABDBE01. Next base: position 743,580 of record CAVOKX010000006.1, on the reverse strand, counting down.
ATAATGAACGCACACAGCGAATTATAGGCGATGTAACCACGTGGTTACACATCACGCCCATCACGCCCGGTGTTCGGAACGGTTCACGTATACGTTCGCTGGCTTGGCGTCACGTTCGCCTGTGTTGCACGATTATGCGCTTCAGCGTATCACGCTGCCATATACGCGATGACGTATCACACAGGGGATGTGTTGTATACGGGTTCGGTATGCGCGGGGTTGCTATTCTCTACCGTCTTTTCCTTCCTGATGCAGCATCCGCCCAGCTTGCCGAAGCGAGGTCCAGATGCTTTGCTGCGCTTCACTAAACGGACTCGTGGAGGGTAGGGCAGCAGCCCAGCAAGGCGGGTATTGAATTCTTCCACGTCCACATCCCTGAACCACTCGCCACGCAGATGCTGCGCGTTATATGAACGGCAGCAACTCACGTTCGATGAACTGAATGCGGGCCTGCACGTAACGCCGATAAAGAACTGTCAGCTCGAAAGGAAGGCCTTGTTGGAGGTCGCGACGCCGGGTTGCTGGGTTCTGGGAAATCCCGATTTTGTAATAGTTGAGGTCCTTGTTGCCCATCAGATAGACGTACATTTTTCGAGCCTCTTTTCCAAGGCGTCCATTTTCCGAAGTAGCGCCTCGAACGGCTGCCAAGCGAGGCCATGTGGGTAGGCCAGCTTCTTGGCTTCAGCCGTCACGGCGTCGTCATTCGGATGGACGAGCGGATTTGCAACATTTCCTGCTTTGGTCATCGTCATTAGGTCCTCCTTGCTCTGTGCCCTTTACCTTGGCCCTGATAGTAATCACGGCCATGATAAATCAGGCTTCACACAGGGGCTCTGTGTTATATAGGATTGGTATATGTGCGGGGTTGGGTTGCTCTAACGTCTTTTGTTCGGAAAGTGGATGCCCAGCTTGGCGAGGCTGACGAACGCCCGCTCTATCGTTTCGCGCGTTATCTGAACCACGCCCGCACCGGGCAGGGCTTTGCTGATGTGGGGGCCATCTAATAATCCGGCTCGGCCAACGTTCGTCCACACGTGGTTGGCGTCATGCGTATCGCAGAACTTGTCACGCATCCACGATGGCTCGCTGCCGGGGTTCGTCACAAAGCCGGGGTTCACAGAAGGCGGGTTTTGTATACCGTGGGTTTGCTGTTCTCTGCCTACGTAAACCGGGACTTTCTCCGCAGGGTCAAGACCTACGTCCGGCTCCAGACCGTTCACTTTCCGCATTGCTCCTCGACCGTGCAGCCGAAATGCGCCTCCAGCAGACTCCTTCCTTCCGGGCACCCTCCAGCATTTTGTTCAGCCTCTTCAGCAATGCGTCTCTCGTCATTTGCTTCTCCTATTCCATTTTGCGGGCGGGTCGCCGCTCAATTCTGCCGCTCGCACGAAACCCTCTTTTACACCCTGGGCGAAAGCTGCCCTTTCATCTCTTGTCATCATTTCCTCCCATTTTTGTTCTTGATGTTGGACGTTGAACGCAACCACACGAGGACTTCTTCGCGAGAGAACCGTAGGTATCTGCCCGGTCGGTAACACGGCAACGGGTTCCGTGACCGGGTCCTGCATTTTTCATGGACCCATCCGGTTGATACCTTCAACAATTCAGCGACTTCTTTAACAGTCAAAATCTCATTCACGGTGTGCGTCCCTCCACCATCCCCGTAACGGTGTTACGGAAAACGCCACTTTGTTCGACAAACCTTCGCGGCCTTTTTGCCCGTTATCTTCGACTCTTACCCGTTTTTCTACTGCTGGCTTACGCGAATCCCACGCGTTGTTTGGAAATGTTGTAAGTCGATGATTCGACGACAAAAATAAATCTGGGGCCGGGGTTGTCACGGTAAACTGAAGGCCGAATGCAAAGCGGCTCGGTCTTCAAACGGCACGGCGCGTGGCACGTGGTCTACAGGATCACCGAAGTAGTCTCAGGTCAGCCCGTGCGAAAACAGGTAACACGGCGATTGGCCGCTGTCAGCGATGAGTACCGGACCGTCAGCGATGCTCGCCTCCTGGCCCAGGATCATCTTCGACCCATGAACCTCGGTGCGATCACGCCAGAGGGATCGATGACGGTTTCCGACTTCGCGCAGAAATACTTTCTGCCCAACGTCGTCGCCAAGAAGAAGCCGAGCACCGCGAAGTTTTATAAGGACCTTGTCGACAATCATCTCGATCCGCTGCTGGGAACGATTCGGCTGCGCGACGTCAGCACGCTGGACGTTCAGCGTCTCCTCGATGCCCGCTCCTCCCTCTCCCAGGGAAGCGTTCTCCGAATAAAAACCGGCGCGTCCGCACTCCTGTCTCACGCCATCAGGCTCGGGTTCGTCCACGGCGCGAACGTTGCCCGCGAAGCGAGAGCCGAGGGGAAACGAACGGACTCGGACACCTACGCCTACAATCTCGATGAGGTCCTGTTAATGCTGGAGCAGGTGCCGGAGCCAGCCCGTACCGTGATTGCGGTTGCGGCATTCGCAGGTTTGCGGGAGTCTGAGATTCGCGGCCTGAAGTGGTCGGATTACGACGGAGACTTTCTCCATATTCGGAGGGCCGTCTGGCGCACCCACGTCGGCGACACAAAAACTTCGGAGAGCAAGAACGCGGTTCCTGTGATCGAACCGCTACGCAAAATCCTCGATGCCCATCGTCGGATGCCTGGGAAGGGAGACCGGATCTTCGCGGGCGAAAAGATGGGGCGTCCGCTGCACCTCGATAACTTGAGCCGTCGTGTGATCAAGCCTGCGGTCGGCGACCAATGGCACGGCTGGCACGCGTTCCGACGGGGCCTCGCGACCGTGCTCTTCACGCTCGGGACCCCGGCGGAAATCGCGCGGACGATTCTTCGTCAGGCGGACGTGAGCGTCACTCAAGAACACTACATTCTGCTAAAATCCCAAAAAGAAGGACGAGTCGCGATGAAACGGCTCGGGCGAATTGTTAGACAAAAGTTTGACACCCAAGCCCGTCGAAAGCGCTCCTCCCAGCGTAAACAGCGACCAAGGCCGACGTAGCTCAGTTGGTAGAGCAGCCGATTCGTAATCGGCAGGTCACCAGTTCAACTCTGCTCGTCGGCTCCATCCTAACCCCTTGTAGGTGCATCAGTTCACGAGTTGCCCGCTGGCGCTGGAACCCGTTTTTACTGTCCCATCGCTGTCCCGAAGGTTCTGAGCCTCCGATTCAGCGATGTTTTGCTCGAATTGCTTCATGGCTTCCGTCACGTCGGTGGCCGTACTCTTGATGTAATACGTGGTCGTGGTCGCCACGTTCGAGTGACGCAGGATTTTCTGGATCACCTTGTCGTGAACGCCGAGACGGTAGAGATTGCTGCCCAGGCCGCGCCTCGCAGCGTGAAAGCCCTTCCACTCAGGAATGCTCGTGTCACGTTCGTAACCCGGACAGTCCTTCGCCTTGAGGTGGGGAATTCCTTCACTGAGTCCGCAATGCAGGCAGCGATTGAGCGCAGGTTCCATAAAACGGCTTTGCAGGTTGTGCATGGAGTACGGCGTCCCGTTCGGATGCTCTTTCGTCGCGGAAGTTCTGAAGATCGGTCCGACTGTTGGATTGCCACTTCTGAGCCGGTGCATTTCCAGCCGCTCGGCCAATGGCCTGATGACTGGAACGGCAGCGGAACTCATCGCCGTCTTTGGTGTCGAGGCTTGCCCGTTCACGATTGATCTGGTCACGTGCAATTCGCCATCGTGATAGTCAGGCCATTGCAAGCCTTCGATCTCGCCCCGCCGCAAGCCAGCATAAGCGGCGACCGCAAAGGCCGTGGATGCTGGTTCGGGAAAGCGGGCCAGCATAGACCAAATTTCCTCCAGAGTGTATGCGTAAGTACTTGCTGGGGGAGCCGCGTGAGGATTCACTTTCGTATCTTGCGCGGGGTTTGAATTGTCGTAGAAGCCGAGACGCCGACCCTCCTTGAAAAGGCCGGAGATCATGGACTTTATGCCCTTCAGGGAATTGCGTGACAATTCATCTTTCCCGATCTCGTCAAGCCAGCGCTGGACGTGAACGGTTTTGTAGTCTTTCAGCAGTGTGGTATCGCGGCGCACGAGCGGCTTGAGCCTTCGTTCCCAGTCGCCGAGATAGTTGCGGTACGTGGTTGGTTTCAAGCGCTGAGCGGCTCGCGGAAGGAATTCTTTCTCCACAAAATCCACGAGGGTTACGCATTGCTCGATTGGAATAGTTGACAGGTTGACCGTAGCCATGTGCCTTTCGCATTCGTCTACGATCTGCTGCGGCGGTGTTTTGCCCCGCGTCACGACGGGGCCGAGTGGGTGCGTCACGCGGCAGCGCTGGATGTCCCCGCTGATGTTCCGCCGCTCGTAGTAGCGGACGTACCACCGCGAGTTGATCACGATGATTTGTCCGGCCTGCTTTCGTTTTCGTTGCATTGTGTGTTCTCCTTTTCTCCTTTTTACATCTACACTCTGAAACCCGCGTCAGTCACGGCTTTTTAGGCGGATGCAGATTTCCCGCCTTCACTGCCATCGTGAGAAATTTCTTGCTGATAGTCGGCTTTTGCCCGCGTGCTGGTCGGCTATCCTCCACGACATACTCCTGCCAGTTGAGCTTGCTGAATCTGGCTGGCCGCGTCGGATAATTCCCGATGGCTTTGTTTGCTCTCTCGATTTTCTTCTTGTAGTTTCTCTCGCGCTCATTGGCCTTCGTCGCGTCTCCAGCGCAGAGGCGAGAGCAAAACACACTCGGGCGATTTGTTTTCTTGAGATACCAGTGATCGCGGTCTCCGTGCTTTTTCCGATTCCGACATGGCCCACCAAGGAGAGCGCGTTGGCTGTTGTTCAGAAGCCGCGTGAACTGCAACAGCGCTTCGTTCCAAGGCGAGGGATAATCTCTAACGGAGAAAGAACCATTTATTTCTACGCGGGCACGGAGTTGCGTCCCAATGTACTTGCCTAAAGCCGTGCGGTCGGTCGGTTCTAGATTCATAGTGCGAAGATCACGTGTCCCTTTGCACAACCAATCCTGAAGCGCGTGCAGCATGCGGCGGAACTGAACAGGTTCCTCCGGGCTAAAACTCGCGTCTTCGCCGCTCCATCTCCGTCGTACAGTTCTGAAGTTCCGCGGTAATCGTTCGCCAGTGCAACGCACCGTTCGAGATTGTCCCGCTCTTCTTCTGGCGTGAGAGTCATCGTCGGCATTCGCGCCCCCTCAGAAATAGTGTCTTACGAAACTAAGAATATCATAAGATGCTATGTCTTTACAAAAGTAATTAGAGATTTATCTTTCCTAAATAGGAGGTAAGCGAAGATGAGCAACACTTCAGGGCCGCGCCTACTCACGTTGCAGCAATTCGCTCAACGCATCGGCATCTCCGTCCCTACCGCGAGAGTTTGGGTGAGGCGTCGGCGGGTCTCGACGGTGCGGTTTGGACGGCCCCGCAAGGGCTGCCGCATCCAGATTCCAGCGAGCGAAGTCAACCGGATCATCGCGGAAGGGTCCATCCCTGCCACGCCCGAGGTGACCAAGTGAGCAGCCAATCTGTGATCGGCAGGTCATTGGAAGTTGTTGGAACCTCAGCGCCAAAACCGCTTGGTGTCCAGTCGATGCTCCAAAACCAGACTTCGGAGTCTGATTGACGCGGATGAGTTGGCCCGCCGCCTGAAGTTGCCGGTCAGTTGGATACGAAGCCACACCCGGCAGAGGACGACCGATGAAATCCCGACCGTCAGGTTTGGCCGTTACTGCCGATTCGACTGGACGAGTTCCAAGCTTCAGCAATGGATTCGAGCGCACGAGGCTGGCCGTGGCTAACCTCGAATGTCCCAGTCTGTCGCACAACTCCAAGGCGGGAAAGTTAAATCTGCACTAGTACAGGTTTAAAAATGGCGCGAAGCAGGCGGAGCGGCTATGAAAAGCAAAAAGCATATTCCATTTCCATATTGGAACGGGCGAGTAGGAACCGAGGAGCAACAGAAACTCTGGGACGCACAGGTGAAGGCACAACAAGATTGGAACGCAAAGCCGCGGGCGGAACAGATCGCAGACGCTAGATACGTTCATGAGTGGGATCCCGAAAGCGCCGATGCCGTTCTGCGAGGCACCATGTGGATGACTGATGCTCTGGCGAACGCGAAGATCATCGAAGCCATTTGCTGCCAGAGCGAAGAGGCGATGGATGATGCGGAGGCAGAGTGAGCGCGTGGACTGAAAATTTGCACAAGACTCGCGGCGTGCTCGTGACTGTCATGGGAAACCATGGCCGTGACGTGCGCTCCGGGATGGAGTCGAAGCGATGACAACAGTGACCGACTCACTTCAGGATGGCCGCAAGATACCGCCGTTCGTGATGATCGAGCACGCAGTCTTCGGCAGGCTTGCTCCCAACGTCTTCATCGTCTACGCGGCGATCATCAAACATGCCGACCGCCACACGCGGTGTTCGTACCCCGGCCACAAGCTTCTGGCCGAAGAGTGCCGGTCAAGCGTAAGCACCGTCAAGCGGGCGATTGCCGTACTGGAAAGAGAAAAACTCATCAAGGTGAGCAAGAAGGGATGGCGCTTCGGACAGAAGAACGGACGAGCGAACCTTTACACAGTTTTGTCTCCGACGGCCGCGAAAACGAAGTCTCTCGCAGCCGCGAAAACAAAGGGGAAAACGGGGGGGGTAGTTCACAATGAACTAGGGGGTAGTTCACACAGAGTGGGGGGGTAGTTCATACAGAGCTACTAACTAGAACCAATAGAACTAGAACCAAAGAACAAGAAAAATCTCTTCCGCAAGCGGAAGAAGGAAAAAAGACTGGTTCTAAGAACCAAACATCTAAGAACCAAACATCTGAAAAAGAGCTGAATTCAGCTATTTCTCAAGAGAACCGAACAGAAGATCCTCGCTTAGCAGAGTTTTCAATAAAACTCTGCCGCTTCTGGAAGGCCTTCAACCCTGAACTGACATTCAATCTGAAGAGAGATCATCGCCAATTGAAAGAGTTCCTCACATGTTGGCCGGATCTCACGCTCGAAGAGTTTCATTCTTGGCTGACGAACTACAAAAACAGCGGGCGCTTCGTCAAAAGCAAAAGACCGCGCCAGTTCCTCGCCACGCTCAACCAGTACGCCGACGGTCCGCTGAACAAGTACGGCAACCACTTGGAGGAACAATGACGAAACGCAGTGTACGAGATTTCAAACGGGCGGCGGCGAATGACCTCGATGAGGATTTTGAACGGGCAATCGAGTTCGATGACTATCTCGATGACAGGCGCGACGGGCCTTTGCCAGTGGGCCAGGACGCCCGCAGGTTGATTGGAAGTTGAGGGCAGCGAATGAAAGCGAGTACCAAAAAGAAAACGCGGGCAGCCATCCGCAAGTCGAAGGCCGATCTTGAAGCATTGCGCGAGATCGAAGTCTTGGAAGATCAAACGATTTGCGGACTGCCTCCTGCGGTGGTCGAGCAGGCGTTAGAGAAAGCGAACTCCGACCAAAAGGGAAAACTCTGCACAGCGCTGGATGCCGCGTCCGATTTCGAGTTTTGGCGTTTATACAGGCAGCGCTGGATCGACGAAGAGGAAAAGAACTTGCGGAGCCTTGGGCCTCGCGACACTGTCGAAAAAATGTTGTGCCAGCAAATGGCCACACTGCACCGCAAATGCATGGATTACATCGGAAGAGAGGGCTTGGGCGAGCAGGACGCCATGAATCAAGCTATCCGTTGCATGCGCGTTTTTACCGGCCAGGTTGAAGCGCTAGCGCACTGGCGCAGCAAGGGGACTCAGGTCGTCCGAGTTGAGCACGTTCAACTGAACGTTGGCGGACAAGCGATCATGCAGAACGTCTCCCGGAGGGGGGTAGTACAAAAAAAATGTCAATAGTCTCGCAAAAACTAAAACCGGGACCGCGAACCGCAGAAGGCCGCGCTCGCTGCGGGAATTGGAAGCATGGACGCAGGTCACAGTCGGCCAAGCGCGATGCGGAGTCGCTGCGGACGTTTCTCAGGAGTTGTAGAGAAACCATCCGTAAGGTGCATGGAGCTGACGCCGAGAAGGAGCAGTCTCGGGACAGCTAGGGGACAGCAGTACCGTTTGAGCCGCATAAACAGCGGTCGAAATAGTGAGCAGAGATTAAGAGATTCTCGGCTCAGAGGAGGGGATGGAGATGGATGATGAAGATTTCCACGTTTTGCACCGCCTGATCGCTGGCACAAAGGTCAATGATGCCGACGTTGCGGAGTTGCGAACTCTGATGAACGATCACCGCCGCAGACGGCTGCACGCAGCGCTGGACAAAGTTATGGACAGGCTCAGGCAGCGTCGATGCACTGGCGACCGCCAGCGTTGCCGGGGGAACCAATGAGCCCGCCGAGACTGTGCGAAGTCTCCGCAGAGATGCGCGATCCGGTGATGGAGTTGGGCACGCATGGCGACGCCGAGACAGTGAGAAAGTGGGCCAGCTTGCGTTGCCCACACCGTGAACATTGCGATCAATCGCGGCCTTGCCAAGGTTTTACCCCCGAGAACAGACAGGCGATCTCGGAGCTGGACGACAAACTTTTTAGTGCTGGATTCGTAAAAATAAGACAGGAGACAAAACGATGAGCAACGAAAAATACCAACCGTACACGCAAGCCAATGAAAAAGGCAGCAATGACATCCGCGAAAACACTGGCGCCAACTCGACGCAGGCCTACGTCCCGAACGGATGGGATCAGAACTTCGACAAGCATTCCTTGGACCAAAATAAAAGACCCGGAGAAACCAAATGAAAACCTTACCCAAGCATTGTCATCACGACGTACCAAGCGAGGCCAGCGATACCGGCGAGATCCTGCGCCAGCATGCTTTCGAAAGCTCGGGCTTTCACCCAAACGGCCAGGATTTTTCGGATTGCAGGGCGGAAGTGGAACGCAACGGTGGTGCTGCGGCCGTGGTTGACCGCGCGGTGAAGCGAGTAGAGCGAGGTGACAAGTGAACTTGTACCGACCTTCCAACATGCGCGTACCACCGCCACTTTCCTTGCCGGTTGCTCCCTTCGATGCCGGTCCACTGTGGAAGCCCGAACCTGTGTCTGTAGAACCCGCAGAGCCAGAGCCAGAACCCCCTGAGATCGCCACGCCAGTTCGTGATACGCGGGCGGAAGTTCGTGTCCTGCTATCCGCGGCGCTCGAATATTTGATGGAGTTTTCCATTGTCGAAAAGGTTGACGACTTCGAGCGCGGCTACCGCGATCCGCTGAACATGGCTAAACCACCGCAACCGGTGATGCCGCCGGAAGGCGAGCAGTTTGAAAGTCAACGCCAGGAGTTGCTGACGTGTTTGGAGACCTTTGCGGCGACCTTCGCCGACTTCCTTACGGCCCATCATGACTGGCGGGTCAAGGAACTCAGGGAACAATATGGCCAAGCGTGGCGGGAATGCCGCAAGCAGCGGAGCCTGCTAGATTCGTTGACCAATGAGCATGCTGAAGCTGGCAACCACCTGAATGGCCTGAAGCTGGCGCTGAGCAAAGCCCAGGCGCAGTCGAACGGTCACGACAATGTGAAACCTAAACTAGAAAACCTTCCGTCGCAAAACGAAATCGAGTTGTGGGAATCCAAGAAGTCCCAGCTCACGGCGGCGGTTGATGAGGCGGATAAAAAATACGGAAGCCAAACGACCCATTGGCAACGGATCGCGCGGAAACTGCGAGACGAAAAGGAAAAGTGGGTCGCCTTGAGCCGAACGGAATCGGATCTCCGCGCCAAGTTGGATGGCAACAATAGTGGCGAGTTCGGCCTGTTGCTTTGAGTTTGTTGCGCCCTGCGGTGGAGGGTTTCGATTGCGCGAGAGTACGCAATCGTTGGACCACCGGGAGGTCGTCGGCCACCTCTTCTCCGAAAATCGCCGGTCACGAAAAAAAGGGGCGGTATCCCGAGGTTACATTCCTCATGCCCGCCCCTTTTCACAATTCGATGTGAGGGTGTTATGAGCACGGATCCAAAGTTTGATCGCGGGTGGCGATCACTGACGACGGAGTACATTCTTGGCCGCTTGGAGCACATTGACGAACTGCTGGCCGACGAAACGAACGGCGGGAGAATTCAATACCTCACCGAACAGCGCGAGTGGTGGGAACGCAATCTCCGACTGTGCCGCAAGCGCGAAGCAGCTCAGGGTTATACTCGCCCGCAGAGAGGGGATTCCTAATGACGCCGTTAGTTGACTTTGCTCGCTCACTCGCTCTCACCTTCGCTTACCTCGCGCCAGAGGATCGCAGCCAACGGATTCAAGATTACTTGCTGTACGGGGTCCCACATCGCGGGGCTGTGCCGATGACCGATGAAGCCGCGCACGTTCTCAGAACGTTTGAACGATTACAGGCTGGCGTCCCTGCGCATCGGCTCATTGCCAAGAAAGAACTCCCGCGCTGCCGAGAGCATGGCGAAGCACTCCAAGCGGTCGATGTGAGGAAGCGTCGCAGCCGTAGCATGCTCAAGGTCTGGCGGCGAAGGAAAACGAGCGCAGCCGGGGATTAAATTTGAGAGGGGGGAAATTTCTGTGCATATTTGCACAATGCGCTAGGACGCGTCTTCATGCTCTGGGTAGTGCTAGACAGTACCCGCGAGCAGATCATCGTGCCTGGACGCTCCTATGCGTGTTTCCGACGTGTTCTAGGCGAGAGCACGACGAAAAGTAATGTAACAATGGCGTTGATGCTTTCTCTTGAGAAACCTTAGCTGAATTCAGCTGAGGTCTGAGATCCGGTTTTGAATGAAGAGTCAACGCGGCACGATCGCGGCTCGGTTGGCGAACATGCCCCAAGGGGCACGCACAGATTTAGAACATTGCTTAAATTTAAGCAATGTTCCTCAAGAATTTGCAGATTTGCAAAAACTTGCAAAGTCGCAGCAATCCGCCGCCGAGCACGCCACCGACCCCACAGATTTAGAACATTGGGCAAATTTGCCTAATGTGTCAGCCTAAAAAGAATTGGACAAATTTGCCTAATATTTCTCAAACAAAGTTGGAGGCAAAAAGCTCGGTTGGCGAACATGCGCAGCGGGGAAAGAACGGATCTCAGACCTCAGACAAATTTGTCTAAGGTTTCTCAAACAAAAGCAGCGTCCCACTGAACCGCAAGGGTAGGCTCGAATCCTCGTTTCCTTGCGAGTGGGTATAGCGGAGCACGGCCATCGAGAGATCATCGCTGTGGCAGGCTCCTAGCGAGCGGGCCAGCGCTTCTAGGCGAGAGGAAGCTCGTGCTTCGAGGATGCGGATTTCTGCTCAGGTGGACTCTTGCTGTCCTGTAAGGTGTCCCGTAACTGACTCATGGCGTAACTTAGCGTACTCTGGCGTCACCGAGCACTATTGAAAAGACAAGGGGTTACGGTAGATGCCGTCCCTGCCTAGAATTCGTAATCGGCAGGTCAGCGGTTCAAGTCCGCTCGTCGGCTCCATTCTTTCTTGAGCTTACCAATCAGTTGACAGAGACCTGCTACACAACTGTTGCACGAGCTATTCTCGCTTCCAGTTGCTTCATGGCATTGGTCACGACTTGGGGTACGGTCTTGATGTAGCTTCTCTGCGTCGTGCTTAATAACGGGCAGTTAAGTCAAACGGGGACATTGAGAAGCTGCCACCGAGTAATTTGGGACGCGGGCGGGCAGAGTGCCCGCCCACACACTCGCTTCACTTCTTTGGCTGTGATTCGGATTTCTCCTGCTTTGGTGCGGGCATTTGCCCCTGCTCGCTGGTAGGAGGAACGATGCCCTTGATCCTCATGTAGGTGACGAGGTTTCCGTAGTGCTCCATGTTGTGACCGATGTTGATACTCAGCACCGCAAATTTCGGCACATCGTTTCCGAAAAACTTCACCGTCTGGGTGGCTGCGGCGTCAGTCATGGCATCGTAAACCTTGTCACAGTATGCGAATCCGTCTTTCAGGGCAGCGACGAGATCGGCTTTCGAGGTTTTGGTCTTCTCGATGTTCAGGCCAGGATTTTTCTCGCCGGAGGCAGTGGAGCAGAAAAGATACTGGGCATCGGCGAGATGTCCGATGATCTGTCCATAAGTGCGTACTGTATCGACGGGCTTGAAGCTGTAATTCTCTTCAGGCATTTTTTCAGCCGAGCGAAGCAGGATTCCCTTCGTCCGTTCGTAGCCGCGCTTGTTGATGGTGCTGAACGGATTGGCGGAGGACTGCTTTTCCTGAGAAAAGGCTGGCAGAGCAAGCAGACACAACAGAATTATCGGAAGAGCTTTTCGCATGGGGTTTCTCCTTTTCGGTATGCAAGGGTAGCAGAAAACTCGAAAAGGTTTGTAAACGAACAGACACGCCAGCCGAATCAAAGAAAAATCGGGGATGCCAGTCACTCGTGAAGGACGGCGCGTGCATGCCTCGCCGGAGGAGCTTAATGGTTGGTTGGGGCGCGAGTCGGCTGGCGAACCTGTGCAGATCGCGACCGAAACGGGCGACCTCAGCGCCGAATTGAAACGCGGGCTCTCCAATGTGCGGAAGCAGAGCCGCGGCCGAACTCCGAACAAGAGAGTGGCTTAGCCGGATGAATGTCCGTTAGGCTGCCCGTCGTTTTAGCTCGACTGGTAACCCGGCACTCTTCCAAGCGTGGAATCCAAGCCTGAGGACTGCGAACCTCAATTACCGTGAAGTCTTTCCCCGGCGTCCATTCGCCTTTACAGTTCTTCGACTGTGATTCGGGGAGCTTCAGCCATAGAGAACCTCCTCAGCGGCTTCCCGATTCGTCGCGATTGCGTCTGGCGAGCAAATGGCGTGACGCCATTCCCGCTCGCCCTCATCCAATGCCCTGATCAATTCCTGAACCAGAGAATCAAGTTTCTCGGAGTCGGTCTCGTTCGTTACCGCAGCACACAGTTCGCGCCAATCCCTTTGCTTGTGTCCGGCCATTTTGCGCCTCCGGTGTCCAAGAGTTGAGTGCCCGTTCTGATACGAACAGCATGTTATTCGCCAAAACGCTAAGTGTTTGTAATACCGTTAGCTGGTGCGAGCCTGCGTGTAAATTTGCCATGCGCCGTGGAGCAAATGCTCTGGTCGCCCTTTTTTTTTGCTCCGCAAACGCCTTAATCGCTTCCGATATCTCTTACTCTCACTCTTTTGTTGGCGTGGTCGATGAGCATTCGTTCAATTCGGCCTCGGGGCCAGCCTCGGGTGTCAATACGCCGGGCGTGGTGCCGACATCCGACTAATGAATTCGTCGTAACCGCGCCTGAAGCCCTCGCGGTAGCCTTCGTAGGCTTCCGGGGGCACCGGAGGATTGTGGAATCTTTCATGCCGTTCGAATACCAGCGGTCTGCCGTCGGCCACATCGGCTCTTGCTGCTTCGAATCCGTCGTGAAAACCTTCTCGGGCTATCTCGCGAAACGTTGGTGGTGGAGGCGGTGGTGGAGGCTGATAGTAAATTGGCTGGGGATGAGAACATCCAGCCAGAGCAAGGCCCAATAGCAATGTCACTGCAGCAAGCCATTTCTTCATGTCGCCACCTCACATCACGGGCTTGGTGTGTCGTCGATTACCGCACGAAAATGTAAACCCGATTTGCTCAGAACTGTTGCTGTGGTTTGTCGCTTTCGGGCTTGTAGCTGAAATACACCGCTCCTCCGATGATCAGCGCACCTCCTGCCAGAGCCATAGTTCCCAGATTCTCGTGCAGCAGGGCAACCCCGAGAATCGCGCCGACCAGCGGCTCTAAGTTTACGAAAATCCCTGCCTGAGATGCCGGAACCCGCTTGAGTCCCCAGTTCCACAACACGGTTGTGGTCGCCGTAGCGAACAATCCCTGCTCCGCGACGGCAACCCATGCGTGGGTGGAGTAATGCAGCGATGGAATGCCGGATGTAGTCATGACTACCATCGCCAGCAGGGCAGTACCGATCCAAAAGACGAAAGCTGTCACCATGACTGCTGAATGCCGCCGCATGAGGCGTTTCGAAATCAGAATCCATGCAATGGCTGCGAACATGGAAAGCGCAACCAACAGGTCGCCCCGGGTGCTCGCTTGTCCTGTACCCGAGGTTTTTTTGCTCGACAACGCGATCAGCGCAGCGCCAAAAGTCGAGGCTGCGAGCGCAAGCCAACCACCGAAGTGCAACCTCTCTCCCGCGAACACCACGGCTGCGACGGCGAGAAGCATGGGAAGTGTGCCGACCATTAACGAGGCGTGCGAAACCGTGGTGAGGGAGAGTCCTTTGAACTGCACCAGGAACTGAACAGGAACTCCGAGAACTGACGCCGCGAACACCCAGCCCCATTCGCTCGCATTAAAGTGAGGACGACCGAAGAAAATGACCGGAACTAACCCGACGCACGCAAACCCCAAACGAAACAAAACCATATCCGGTACGGACATCTCGGTCAGCGCAATCTTGCCGAAGAAAAATCCCGTTCCCCAAAGGCATCCTGCCGTTGCGAGAGCCAGCACGGGGATAATACGGCCGCGAGTCGTTAACATTTGATCTGATTGTAAGATAGGGGGCGAGGTCGATCTGGAGTGGAGAACCCACCTCGTCCGCTACCGACAGTGGCTGCGAACGAAAAAAGCGCGGTTCGACCGGGGAAAGCTGCACATGCTCCAACGCCGACTTAGGGTCGTCAAATGGCTGAGCACCACTCCGGCACTCGCAGTCTGCACCCTTTGCAGCCGGGAATTCAAGGTTCCCATGAGTGCCCTTCGGAGGACTGCCGATGCGCAGGCGAGCCTTCAGGAGCAGTTCGACAGGCATAAATGCCGGCCTCTGGATTCCAGCCACATCGGTGCGCAGGCACCTGCCGATGTTCTTCATCGGCAAGAGCCCGATGCGGACGAGGAGGAGGACGAAGAGGAAGACGACCGCAAAGAAGAAGAAGATGACGACGATGGCTCCTCGGAGTGACCATCGAGCGAGCCCGGTTCGAGTCAAGACACCCGCAGACTCTTGAGCGAGGCGCGAGCCGATCCCCGACTGATGTCGGGCACAATGACTAGTTCAAGCACGGTGAGATCCGATAGCCTAACTTGATACTCCTCGGACTCGCGCATCGAGTTGGGGAGATTGAAATTCCACTGCTGGCGCACAATTTCTCGAAACGAGCGTCCGCTATCCGGTGACCATCGCAAGACGAACTCTTGAGTGCACTCCGTCTCGGTTTCTTCGAAGACGAGCGCGATGCGGGTAAGCCTTTGGGGCTTGTCGAAGAAGTGATTCGGGGTTTGCGTTGTTGGAATTTGTCTACAGCACCGCGATTCGCTCCCAATCGCCGGCATATGTGACCACCAAACCCAAATCATCGACCACGATCTCAGCCGAGAATCCGGTGTTGCTCTCGTAGCGGTATGTGTTCTTGGCAGTACGGTTGTAGCGTTGGGACCGCGCTTCAACCGTAAGCTCGGGGAATTTGACCCAAGCGGCGATGACCGACTCGCTGCTCCCGACACCGAGGTCAAGACGCCTGATCGGAAGAGTGTTGGTGGCGGGCGTCAGTGCGAGGTCAATGTCAAGGCAGCCACGCAGCGCGGGCAACTCCTGGCCCCCACAGCGCCACACTCCACGGCTCTCCACACTCAGGCTGAGGGTCTTCACGTCGCTCCCGATTGTGCGCTCCAGCTGCACCCGGTGCGTGAGCCAATTCACATCGCAATGGATTTCGTAGTTCGCCAGTATTGGTCCTTGGTCTTTGAGGACTCCAACAGCCGTGCCCTTGAGCAGCCAGCCGTCGTCAGTCTGCCAGAGGGCGCAATACTCCGTGCCATTGATGAGGAGGCTTTTCCATGCGACCACTCGCTCCAGTTTGTCTGCCATTCTGACTTCGCTCCAATGCCTCTCCGCGCGCCCACTGGTAGCGCACTCCAAATCAGCTTACGTTCCGCGCATCGACCACAGACGGTCGTTGCTGCTCACCGCAGCTTCGGTGAGGACCCTCAAGGGCCGAAATGGACTCTCAGCCACTTCTCGGGATTCGAATCGCTCGCCTGTACCGGAAACCTTACTACAGTGTATTTCCCGTCCTGAGACTCCATCGATATGCCCACCATCAAGCGCCACTTGCGACCGACAAAGCGCGAACGCTCGATTTGGTACTCCCGAACGCCTGCTGGGACAAAGGTTCTCTTCTCAAAGGACTCGACCTGCGAAACGTTGGCCACCCACCCTCGGTTGTTCCACCAGCAGCTCCACTCCGGCCACTTGCCACCCTCGAATTGCCGCTCGCCCAGCTTCGCCGAGGCGTGCAGGTCGTGGATAGCGCCATCTTCCGGCGCGATGTAGATGTCCGTGAACCCCGAGCGTCCTGCGGGAAACTGCACCGCCATATACACGAAGTCTCCGGAAGTTTTTATGTAGAGCCGACCGCCGCCGGGCATCTCCGCTTCCGCCGCATCGCTCCATTCTTCGGGCCCGATCTTGCCGTCCACCATCGCGGGCTTGCCTGTGGGCACATGAACAATCTCTTCCGTCGTCTTCGCCAAGATCACTGCGGCCCAGACCGTGAAGAGGACGAGGACTGTCGCCCGACTAAGAAGTTTTATTCCTTGGAGCATACCCCGTTTCTATCAGACCCTCGGGCCGTCGCGAAAGAATCAATCTCATCACACACTCCGGTCAATCGCCCCGATTCATCCTCGGCCAATCGATTCGCAAGCAACCGCATTGTACAAGCGTCCCACAATGCAGTATCAGGTGTACACTCGTAACCGCCTCTTGAATATCAAAAAGGAATTTCGTGACTCACAGAATTCACAAATCGCTACAGCGCTTGCTGCTTCTGGTGTCCTCCTCTACGCTGGCATTGGCTGGCGATCACCTCTCCCGGCTTCCTGCGTGCACATCTGTGTGTCCTACGACTAATGCAAAATGCTGTGGTTACCTGCGAAATGCAGCGTCTGAACGGCTGCTTTCGCATGCTGTCTTTCCGCAAGTCTATGCTCTGCAACAAATCGCTGCGCGCCTCGAATTTGCCTGTCACGTGCACTGAATAAAAACGCAATGGGGCGCGAAAGGGCGCCCGGACAACCCAAGTGACGGGCTCGAACCCGAGAGGAGGGTCTATGTCAATCCTGTTTGTGCTGCTGATGTTTCTGCTGGTCATCAGCGTCAGATATTTCATCGAACCAAGAGTTCAACCTGTAGTGGAACCCCAAATTGTGGCCAAACCGGAACCTCCAGTTGTGAAGCGGGAGTACGGGTTCGAGATTCCACAGGGATATTGCTTTCATCTGGGACACATGTGGGCCACGAAAGCAGGCACCGAGGATGCGCGGGTTGGAGTCGATAAGTTCGTCACCAATCTGATGGGCAAGATCGACCACATTGAAGTACGCGGAGCCGACCGCTGGGTTCGTCAGGGACAGAAGCTCATCACCCTGCACAGCGGGGATACGAGTTTGGATCTGCTCTCTCCGGTTGAAGGTGTGGTTATGGCAATCAACAATGACGCGTTGCGAGATCCGAGCCTGGTCACAAACGATCCCTATGAGAACGGCTGGATTGCGATCGTGAAATGCCCCGACCTCAAAGTCAATCAGAGGAATTTGATCCAGGGTTCGATGGTGGCGCCCTGGATGCAAAACAGCTTTACCCGGCTAAGTGCGATGTTATCGCCGTCGCCGGCGCTGGCCCAGGATGGCGGAGGCCCGATCAGTGGTTTGCTTCCGCGGCTTACACCGGAGTTGCGGCAGAAAGTAGTGAAAGAGTTTTTCTTGTCGTAACCGGAGTTGGCGACGGAAAGGAGAAAAATCATGGCAACCACTCGAGCAATCCTAATCGACATCACCAAGTGCATCGGATGCCGGAGTTGCGAGCAAGCTTGCAAACAAATCCACGGATTTCCCATGGGTTCCGAAATGAAGCTTTCACCAACCGCGCTCACGGTGGTGGAAGAGCGCGGCGATCGCTTCGTGCGGCGGATGTGCATGCATTGCCAGGACCCGGCTTGCGCCTCGGCGTGCCTGGTGGGCGCGCTCAAGAAGACGGCCGCTGGGCCGGTCACCTATGACGCGTCGAAATGCATCGGCTGCCGATACTGTCTGGTGGCGTGTCCGTTCAGCGTGCCCCGCTACGAGTGGACCAAGCTCGTGCCCTACGTGACGAAATGCGATATGTGCGCCGCGCGCCAAGCAAAAGGCCAACCGCCTGCCTGCGTGGAGGCTTGCCCCGTGCAGGCTTCGATCGCCGGCAATCGCGAAGAAATTTTGGAAGAGGCGCAGCGCCGCATCCTCGGTGATTCGAAATATGTGAAGCACATTTACGGCAGCGAGGAAGCGGGCGGAACGTCGGTGTTCTTTATTTCTGATGTGCCCTTCGAGAAATTAGGTTTTGCCGCTGCCCCCAAACAGCCGCTGCCGTTGTTGACGGCGAGTGCGTTGGGCGACGGACCGACAGTGATCCTGGTCGGCGGCGCCGTGCTTTCTGGCCTTTACTGGATCACGCAACGCCGGGCCGAGGTCGCTTTGGCTGAAGCCCGCGAGAAGTCTGAAAAAGAGAGGAGTTGAGCCATGACTTCCACACAAATGACTGCCACAGAAAAGACTGCGACAGGAAAGATTGCCACGCGATTTCCAAAAATCAGTTTCTGGCGCACCATCGTGGCGTTGATTTTTGCCGCAGGTCTGTACTCGATGTATGCGCGGTTCGCGCTCGGGTTCCAGGCCGCGACCAATCTCACGGATCCGCAGCCTTGGGGCCTGTGGGTCGGATTGGGAACGCTGTGCGGTGTCGGCTTATCGGCCGGCGGATTTGCCATCGCCGCTTCTGTGTATCTTTTGGGCTTTGAACGCTACCGGCCGATCCTGCGCACGTCGGTGCTCATCTCCTTTCTGGGATATTGCACGGTGTGCGTCGGCATGATGTACGAGCTCGGGATTCCCTGGAGAATCTGGCATCCCATTGTGATGTGGAACCGGCGCTCGGTTTTGTTCGAGGTGTCGTGGTGCGTGATTCTCTACACGACCGTGCTGGCGCTCGAGTTCTCACCGGCGCTGGTGGAAAAGATTCCGTGGGTGCGAGTGCGCGAGGCTTATCTGCGCTGGCACCATAGCATCCTGATCGCGCTGGTACTAGCTGGCACACTGCTCTCGTCCATGCACCAATCGTTTCTCGGCGGACTGTACCTGATCACCAAAGGCCGCCTGGACCCACTCTGGTACACACCGTACCTCACCACGATGTTTTATCTTTCGGCGATTCCCGCGGGATTGGCCCTCACCATTATGGCCATTTACCTCTGCGTGCGCTCGCTCAACGCGCGAGTCGATATGAATATTCTGAGCGACGTGAGCCGGGTGATTGCGCCTCTGCTGGCAATCTACGGCGTGTTCCGTGCCGTGGATCTCATCAACCGCGATGCGCTCCAGTATCTTTGGATGTGGCGCGAGGAAACGGGCTTGTTCTGGCTTGAGATCGCATTGCTGGTGATTGCACCCCTGGTGCTGCTGAATCTGGAGAAGGTTCGCAGCAATCCGCAAAATCTGTACTGGACCTGTGCCGTGATTGTGATGGGGTTCATGACCAACCGGTTGAACGTCTCCATCACCGGATTGCAGGCTAGTTCCGGTATCTACTATGTACCGAAGTGGACAGAGTTCGCCGCCACGCTGGCGACCATCGCGGCGGCGGTGGTGGCTTTCCGTTACGCCGTAATTTATTTGGATATTCTGCCCAAGAACCCGCCGCAGCCACGGGTAATGGTCTTAGGCGCTCCGGGAAATGCGTGAACTCCAAAGCTTCAACTGAAGCCCCGGGCCGAGAGCCCGGGGTCTTTCATTTGTGCGCCCACCCTTTTCGCAAAAAGACGCAGCAAAGCGTGGGGCACCCTCCAACAGCTACGCTTAAACGCCTTTCGTCCGCATGTAGGTTACTGTTCGAGCTCCTCAGAAAACATTTGTCAAGTCCACTTGAGTGAACGCTACCGAAGGAGTAGCTGATGAATTCCCCGTAGCTGCAGAGAATCTGATCACCTGTGCTCCGCAAAGTCCGTCACGGGGAGGGGGGCTGGCTGCAAGATGGCAGGACTGGTGACACCAGACTCCGTCATCAGGTTGGATACCTTGGTGGACAGTACTTTCGTTGTCTTGCCCCTTCTGGCCGACCAGGATAACGTCGAAACGGTCCGAAAAACAGCGCTCGACGGATTCGCCCTCAATGCTTCGACAACAGACAACTTCATGAAACGCACAATACTTTTGCTGGTTCTCGGCGCGGCCATGTCGGCGTTTGCGCAGCAATCATCGACTCCCTGCGTGGTCAAGGGAGTGCTTCACCTCGTGGATCCTCCCTTCACGGTCTATTGCCAGCGTCAAGGCGTGACCGTCTGGGCTGCGACTTACAACGTCGCTAGCAAGCAGTTGGTGGTCTTTAATCGGCCGAGCGATTCCTTCTGGTACTTCCCTTTGAAGTTAGGCACAATCTTCCGTGGCAGTATCTCGGCGCATGACCAGAAGGAAAACTTCAAACTAAAGTCCGGATTCATGGAAGACGAGTATTGGCTCAATGTCGAGCTCGATGGAAGTTACTGAAACCGCAGCACGAGCATCGCAAGCGAGCAATCGATGAGCGTCGCCCTCGTCATTCAGTGGGACGGGTGCCCCACATCAGTGGAAGGCTCAGAGTTCCGCGTCCGAGGGTTTGCGGTGCTGGGACTGCTTGCTGGGACACCTTGAGGCTGACATCGGAGTGCAGCCCACTTAGGAAAAGTCAGCTGGTAACGAGAAGAGGACCTCCGAACGCCCCTCAGCGCGGCAAACCGATGCGCTTCAAAAATTGCTGGAAGCGCGGGTTGGATTTGAGCCGGTCGAAGCTCGGATCGGCGTTCAACAGGATAAGGCCACCGTCCCGATGTCGATATGCGTCTTCGAGCACGTCCAAAGCGCGATCAACCTGTCCCGACAGGAGGTAGACTTCCGCGGTTCCACCGTTGTCAGGCAAAACACCGCCGGGACTTAGGTTAACCGCTCTCCTCAGGCAGTCTTCCATTTCCGTTTTCTTGTTCGCCTGAGCGAATGTGCTCGCGAGTTCCAACAATATCCAAGTATTGTCACCGGCCAACGCGACCGCCCGCTGTCCTTCCGCAATCGCCTCGGGAAACATCCGCTTTTGATCGTAGATACGTTCCAGCACGCGGTGTGCGTGGGCAAAGTTGGGGTCCAGTTCAATGGTGGCGCGGGCTTGCTGCATAGCCTCGTCATAGCGGCGCGCCCAGTATAGGATTTCCGCCTCATCGGTATTGATGATTGCCGAGAGCGGATCAGTCTGACGAGCACGCTTCACCTCGGCCACAGCTTCGTCCATTCGTCCCATCGCAGCCAAATCGAATGCATACCAGTGATGGGCGATGGAGTAGTTGGGATCGAGATCAATGGCACGCTTAAATTCCTGCTCGGCCTGTTGAAATTTCCACTCGTAATGCATTTCGACGAAAGCCAGCGAGGTATGCGCATCCGAAAGCGAAGGGTCGAGCTTCACTGCGGTCAGCGCCATCTCTTTTGCTTTGGGCATGGCGGCTTCGCGCGGGATCTTTGTATTGGGCATTGATCCCAGCAGGGCGTAAGCATCGGCCAAGCCGGCATAGGCCTGCGCATATTGCGGAGCATCGGCCACTGCCGACTGGAAATAGTCGATGGCTTTCAGATAGCCCGCTTCACTGCGGAGATTCCAGAAGTACCGGCCTTTCAGGTAGTTCTCGCGAGCTTGGGGATTGATGACGGCCGAGGTCGCCAGCTGCTGCGGCAGAGGCGGGGCGATTTGCTTCTGTATTTGTGTGGCGATACTTCGAGAGACTTCGTCTTGCAGTGCGACCAGATCGCGCAGGTCCCGTTCATAGGACTCCGCCCAGATGTGTTGATCGGTTGCGGCGCGCACCAGTTGGGCGGTAATGCGAACTCGATCCCCAGAGCGCAGGACAGCGCCTTCAATGATGGCATCGACCCCAAGTTCCTGGGCGATCTGAGGCAGCTTCTTGTGAGAATCCTTGTACTGCATGATCGAAGTGCGCGAAATGACTTTGAGGCCAGGAATCTTCGCCAGGTCGGTAATCAAAGCTTCGGTCATGCCGTCGGCAAAATATTCCTGCGCTGGGTCTGCCGAGAGATTTTGTAGCGGCAACACTGCCAGGGACTGTATGGGTTCGGGAGCGGCATTGCGGAGCCGCTTCCATACTGGCAGGGTTAAGATCAAAACCGCTAGCAGTAACGCCAGCGGAGCAGTCGCGTATGTCAGGGTCGGGAAGTGATGCCGGGAAAGGGTACGCTCAGAAGCTCCGGTTTCAGCAAGTCCAATCCCAGGAACTGCACTTTCGGCAGGAGATGGTTGGTTCGCGGTTGGAGCTGACAAAACATTAGCATTCGGTGTAAGGCCGCCCAGTTCCCGAACCTCCGCAATGAAACGATACCCCCGCGTCGGGACGGTTTCGATGTATCGATGGCCGTCCTCGCCGTCCTGCAATGCTTTGCGCAACAGCGAGATGTGCTGAGCAAGATTCGATTCTTCTACGAAGGTATCCGGCCAAACCTTTCGCAGCAGTTCATCCTTTTCGAGCAGGTGTCCTCGATTCTCCACCAGGACAATCAAGGCGTCGAATGCCTTGGGAGGCAGGCGTACTGGCACTTGATCGCGAAGCAGCAGGCGCTCGGCAGGATTCAAGCGATACGAGCCGAACTCGAAGATCGCCTTTGTTTGTGCGGACATGAGGCATTCACAAAAGCTTTAGAAAAACTTTATGCACGCCTAAAGACCACCAACCTGCTTTGCGGCTAGTGTGCGATCGCGATGGGGGGACCCCGACCGGGGCCAATTGCGCCGGGCGCTTTACATTCTACACCCTTGGGAACTCGCGTCTATGGCTGGAATTCGGCGGGAGGGCTCCCGACGCGATGGGAAAGAATGCCGGATGTCATGAGCAGACTGCTCCTTTCGCATGGTCGTTCCCGAGCGCCGAGCTTCCCCGATGCGTTACGGCATAGGCCGGCAACGGCTAGCTAACTAACTTTTAAGGAGGTTCTATGGTTCGCATCAGCGTTATAAGTGTGACCTTGCTGATGGTTTGGGTCACGCTTCCCGCATTGGCTCAGGCACCACCGGCCAACACTATTACCTGCTCTTCTGGCACGGCCTGCAAGAAAGGCAGCATTCCCATATTTGCCAGCAATGGCGGCGCCGCGAAAGTGGACGACTCAATCATCAAGCAATCTGGGTCGACCATTAGCGTGGCTGGCAGCGAGACCGTAACCAAGAACATTAGCGCTGGGGAAAACGTCGCTGCGTCCGGGAACGTCTCGGGTGGCACCATTAGCACAACTGGAAACATTTCAGGCGCAAATGTAAGCGCGACCGGAAATATCTCAGGTGGAACCGTCAGCGCGAATGGCAATGTGACCGCCGCGCAACTGGTCTCGACTGTCGCGCAAGGCACGGCTCCCCTGCAAGTGACCTCGACCACTCAGGTATCAAATCTGAACGCCGCTCTGCTCGGCGGATCCCCCGCCAGCGCATTCCAGCCCGCCGGTTCCTACGCCGTGCTCGGCACCAACATGGTCTTTGGATATCAAACGGTGGTCACCAACGGAGGGCAAGCTATACTCATGACGATCCCGAACCTGGGGCAAGTACGGGTGGATTGTGACAGTAGCCTGTCCAGGATAGCCTTCTTTCCAGCGGTATCAGGGTCGTTGTGGTTCGTAAACGGAGGTGCGACCGGGTTCGCCAGCGGCAGCGGCGGCACACAGCTCTCCAACCAGTCGACTGACGACTTAATCACGGCGCAATTCGCCACCGCTACTCAAAATGCGACTATGGTCATCTCCGGGCATCCAGCGTCGACATGCATCTACGCCGGCCAAGCCGTCGTGCAAGGTGCTGGACTGCACCGCGACGCACGAGCTCATGCTGGCCGCGTCTCACGCAGGTAGCTCGCGAGTAACTTGTTCGGCGGCCTAGATCAACACCATGCGGCCGAGCTGAAGATTCTGCTCGGCCTCTTCCCAAAACCCACGCCCATCGGCGCCTACGCCGAAGTAAACGTGAGCGATATCCTGGTGCTGGGCGCCGTCGCCGGGGTGTGAGATGATGCGTGGAAGTGGGATTGGTGCAGAGGAAGCACCTGTCGGTGGATGGCAGTTTCGTGGAAGCGAATGCAGCCAAGGAAAGCCGCGATTACACTCACTGACCGGCGGCGAGCTGTTGCCCTGTGCCCGAGGTTCCTCCCGTTTTTGGGCGCTAACTCCGCGCCTCATTGTATCCACGGGCGCATCGCGGCGGACCCGTTCGAACCATCAGTTCCGCGGCCACTTTTGTCATTGACCGCATGCTTCAAAATGAGATAACCTAGTATGGCTTACATTATCTGTAAGATAATCGTCGATCTTCGACAACCCGATCCGGTTCGAGGACGCCTCCAGAGTCCAGGCCGTCAGAAACGCCCGCTCAGTTCCAAAACGGGACGCCACCGCCGCCGTAACTCCAATGTTGTCTAGATTTTGCGCGTAACTCTCGTAAACTCAAAGATTTAGCACATAGTGGTAAAATAAAGCCAGTGTTTTCAATATTTTGCAAAAATAGAAGGGGGGAGGGGTACCTGATAGTAAACAGATAAACTCTGTCCCGATGCGGGAATACGACGAGGGCAATGGCGGTACCGACGGCGTCGGCCGGCAGGCCGGTAAGACCGCTGCCTACTCCGGCACCATGGCTTTGAGCCGGCGGAGCAGCGACGTGGGATGGATGCCGAGAATCCGGGCGGCCTGGGTTTTATTGTTGCCGGTGGCCGCGAGGACCTGTTCGATGTAGTGGTCTTCCAGTTCACGCAGACTGAGGAACTGGTCTCCGGTGGGAGAGATGTCGGCCTCGGAAAGTGGCTGACTGTTTTTCTCAGGATGACGGTCCCGAATCTCTTCCGGTAGATGACGGACGTCAATCTCGCCTTCGGTGGTGAGAATCATGGTGCGCTCCGTCACGTTTCTCAATTCGCGGATGTTTCCGGGCCAGGGATATTGCTCCAGCAGATCAGCGGCGGCCGGAGTGAATCCGGTGAAGTTCTTTTTCAATTCGTGGTTGAGCTGCAGAAGGATTTCGAGCGCCAGCGGCACGATATCCTCTTTGCGCTCGCGCAGGGGAGGAATATACAGCTGCACCACATTCATGCGGTAGTAAAGGTCCTCGCGAAACCGCCCCTGGCTGATGGCGCTTTTTAAATTCTCATTGGTGGCCGCGATCAGACGGATATTGACCTTGATGGTGCTCGTCCCTCCGAGCCGCATGAAGGTTCCTTCTTCAAGCACCCGCAACATCTTGGCCTGGACGCTGGCCGACATGTTGGCGATTTCATCGAGAAAAACGGTGCCCCCGCTGGCGCGCTCCAGCAGGCCCTCCTTGCGGCGGCGGGCGTCGGTGAAGGCCCCAGGCTCATAGCCGAATAACTCGCTCTCGAGGAGAGCATCGGGCAGGGCGGCACAATTGATCTCGAGCAATGGCATCGAGGTGCGAGGACTGGCGTAGTGGATGGCTCGGGCGAGCACGCCCTTGCCGGTGCCGCTCTCTCCCTGGATCAGAATGGTGGTATGGTCGGTTTCGGCAGCCTTGCGAGCCACCTCCAACATCTTAATGGTGGCCGGATTGTGCGTGATCACGCGTCCAAAGTTGTAGCGCCCTTTTTCGGATTCCACGGAATCACGCACCCGCACTCGCAGAGTGAGCACCTCGGTCGCGCGATGTAAGGTGGCCATCAGGTCGTCCAGAGGGAAGGGCTTGACCAGATAGTCAAAGGCACCCAGCTTCATGGCTTCGACGGCCCGCTCCACCAAATGATAGGCGCTCATCATGGTCACGATGGCATTCGGATTAGCCTTTTTGATCTGGCGCAGCACTTCGACCCCATCGATGCCGGGAAGAACGATGTCCAGCAAAACGAGGTCGGGTTCCTCATCGTGAAAGAGTTTCAGGCCATCCTCGCCGGAGAGTGCGGTGAATACCTCAAATCCATCCTGGCGCAGGCTGCGCGAGATGGTGCGGAGCGTGAGCTCTTCGTCATCGATGATCAGGGCGGAATAGGGCATGTTGAATCGCGAACCCGAGTCCCGCGCTTTGGTCACACGTCGTCGGACGGCAACAAAGGCGGGAGCATTTCGAGGCTTTCAAACCACGATTTCGGATTGTTCTTGGGTTTTGTGTGACTCCTCCTGCCGGATGGGCAGCGTAATGGTTACGGTGGTCCCCTGTTTCAAGACGCTGTCGATTCGAATGTCACCCTTGTTTCTGCGCACGTAAGTGGCGCTGATACTGAGGCCAAGGCCTGTGCCTTTGCCTCCCTTGGTGGTGAAAAAGGGTTCAAAGACGTGCGGCAGAATATCGGGCGGGATGCCGCACCCGGTATCGCTGACGCAGATTTCGATGCTCTCCGCGAGGGCGAGCTTGCGGGCCGAAACCGTGATGCGTCCGCCGTCGGGCGTGGCTTCGGCCGCATTGATCAGCAGATTCATCAGGACTTGCGACAGTTGATTGGAATCGACCAGAATGTGGGGCAAGTCGTCGGGCACCTGGTTCTCCGCTCGTTTGCCGCGTAACGCGGGCTGGCCTTCGAGGAAGCCGAGGGTATCGCTGACCAGGCGGCGCAGGCTGAGGTTGCTCAATACCAAAGGTCCGGGGCGGGCGTAATTGACGAGGCCGCGCAAGGTGGAGGAAATGCGCTTGGTACCGGCAATGCACTGTTCGATTTCCCAGCGTTGGTCGGGATCGCTCGCGCTCTTCAACTCGAGTTCCAGGTGTGACAGGATGCCGAGCAGCGGATTGTTGATGCCGTGCGCCGCACCCAGGGCCAGTTGAGCAAGGGTCGAGTATTTTTCGTACTCGGCCAGCTGAGCCTGGAATTGGAACTTCTCCTTGTTGAACTCGCGATCCTGGTTCAGATATCGAAAGAGTTCTTGTTGCGCGCGATTGCGCTCATTATCCATTTCCCGCTTTTGTTCCGTCGCTTGCTTCAGTGCTTCGCGAACCCGTTGCCATTCGCGGCGTTGAAGGCGCCAGACAATGAACATCACCACCAGTGCGACGAAGGCAAAGGACAGGAGGTAGCCCAGCACCTGCAATGCGAGGGTGTCGCCTGGTGTTCGCAAGAGCAGTAAAAGGCTACCTGACGCGCTCCAAAAAGCTCGGACCTCTGCCCAGTACGGATGCATCCTCATTCAATATGAAACGGATTATCCCGGGAGGCTGTGATGCAGGTCACTGTGGGGCGTGCGGGAGCTCTCCTCGACCGCCGTTTCGGGGCTTCGTTGTTTGAACCGTTTCCAGGCCAAAGACTTAAGCATAAAACCGGATTGATTTCGGCTTGAGGATGCCAAGGTCATGCAAATTGTTTCACAGTGTTGTGAGCAGCGTAGGAGGGGTGTACACTGTCCGCCGTGTTTGGAAGCTATTCCGAATTTTCCAGACAAGCCGGAAGTCTAGTAACCGTGGAGCGCAGGTTTCTTCCGGCGGTAACTTTTTACTTGGCGAATGGTTGCGGCTTTGAGCCTCATTTCGCGCGCCTCAATAGATCGAATGAGTTCGGAGGGAGAAACGGGTTGAAGGGCAATCACACTATTTATAGCGATCAGTAAGAGTTTTGAGGGAATGGGAGCAGAGCGAAGAGTGAGTAAGGCAACTTGAATCTTCGAATTTTTCGGAGTCCACAACATGCCGACATATACACAAGCAGAGGGGCCGCTGGCCATTACCACCCCGCTGGGCAAAGACGTTTTGCTGCTGACCGGCTTTCGAGGTTCCGAAGCCATCTCGCAGCTCTTTAATTTTCAGCTCGATCTCCTGGCCGAGGTACAAAGCGCGGTCAAGTTTGACGGCATTCTGGGTCAGGACGTGACCGTGACTCTGAGGCTTCCCAACGGCGAGGAGCGCTACTTTAACGGGATCATTAAACGTTTCAGCCAGGGCTCGCGCGACGATACTTTCGTGCATTTCCGCGCCGAACTGGTTCCCAAGCTTTGGTTGCTGAACAAGAACGTGCAGAGCCGCATCTTCCAGCACCTCTCGGTGCCGGACATTCTCCACCAGGTGCTCGCAGGATTGGATGTCACTTACGAAATACTGGCAACCTACTATCAGCGCGATTTTTGCGTGCAGTATCGCGAGTCCGACTTCGATTTTGCGAGCCGCCTCATGGAAGAGGAGGGCATTTACTACTTTTTCAAGCACAGCAATGGCGCTCATCAGATGGTCGTGACCGACGTGCCGACCCAACATCCCGAGGTTCCAATCCAACCGAATGTGATTTACGAGCCCGCCGCGGGCGCGGTAAGGGAGGACATGCGTATCGCGACTTGGGAAAAAACCCAGGAACTGCGCTCAGGCGAGTACACCCTTTGGGACCATTGCTTCGAGATCCCGGGCAACCATCTTGAAGTCCAGGAAAAAACCGTGGAGAGCGTGGCCGTCGGCGAGGTGACGCACAAGCTCAAAGTCGGCGGAAACGATCAACTGGAGATCTACGATTATCCCGGCGGCTACGCGCAGCGCTTCGACGGCATCGACCGCAATGGTCAGCCTCGGCCGGAGGATCTGCAAAGCATCTTCCGCGATAACCAAAGAACCGTCCGGGTGCGCATGGAACAGGAAGATGCCGCCACCCTGGAGATCGCGGGAGCCAGCGACTGCGGCCACTTCGTTGCCGGCTACAAATTTACTCTGCAACAACATTTTGATGGCAACGGAGAGTACCTGCTGACACGCATCGAACATGATGCGCATCTGGAGGGCGATTACCGCAGCTACCAGGAACTGACGTTCAAGTACGGCAATCGCTTCAGCCTGCATCCCGGTAACTCTGCCGTACCGTCCGCAGCGCGTGACCAAGAAGCCGGTGATCGCCGGCGTGCAGACCGCGACCGTGGTTGGTCCTAGCGGCCAGGAAATCTTCTGCGATAAGTATGGCCGGGTGAAGGTGCTATTCCATTGGGACCGCCAAGGAAAGAAGGACTCCAACAGCTCATGCTGGTTGCGCGTGGCCCAGGTTTGGGCGGGCAATGGCTGGGGCGCATTTTTCTGGCCTCGTATCGGGCACGAGGTGGTGGTTACTTTCGAGGAAGGCGATCCCGACCAGCCGGTGATCGTTGGCAGCGTGTACAACGCCGAGAACATGCCGCCGCTGCTGCTTCCTAGCTGGGAGATGGTTTGCGGCATCAAGTCCGCCAGCGTGCGCGGGAACGCCAACGAGAATTTCAACGGTATTACCTTCGTCGACGTCAAGGGCAAGGAGCATCTGGCGATTCACTCGGAGCGGCATATGATGTTACACGCCGAATACGATGTGGCAGGCCAGATCGGCCGCCACCATTTTCAGCGGGTCCCGGGCGCACACATGGTGAGCGTCGGCTCGTTGCCGGGAATGGGCGGGAGTGGCGGCGGCCCGGCGCAGCCGTCTGTGAACCTTCCCGGAGGCGGCAGCGGAGGCGCACCCAGCAACGTATTAGGGACGGTGTCGGGCACGCCTTGGGCGGTTCCCCAGCCACAGGCTGTCCTCGGCCTCAGTTCCTCTGTCGTTTATGGTTCGTACTTCCAGTCTACCTGGCCTCTTTCCACGCAATTGGCCCACGGCAGCCTCATAAAGATCATTCTTGATCCCACTGGCTTTGAATTGGCATTTCCAGAAAGCGGCGGCCCAATGGCAGCCGCCTCCTTGGGGCTCTCAACGATGCCGGGCGTCACCTCCGGAGCCAACGGCAATTTGCAACTGACACTGGGCAACTCCGCAAACATCATGATGGGCCGCACCTATAATGTCCATCTCGGACCTAAGACGACCACCGTTGAGGCCAACGACGAAAGCGGGGACACCATCATGAGCCCTGCGCTGGGCGCTTTGCTGGGAATGGTTGCCATCCTGTTCCAGGAGTCATATGCATTACTGGGGGTGTCTTCCAGCAGCACGGTGAATGACGATGTGCGGGGGGTACTGGTTATGGGGTTTCAGGCGGCTGCGCAGCTTCTGTTCGGTCACCTGTTGTCGTCGGCAGTTGCTTGGAGGATAACCGACATCAACAAGAAGCTCGTGCAACTGAAAGGCCATGGCACAACGGACTTAAAGACGCCGCAGGAGCTTCAGGACGAACTCGAAGACCTGACGAGCCTGCAAGCTTGGTCTCCTTTCGACACGAATTTGGTCATTGCGGGTTTGGTGATCCCGACGTTAGTAGACTGTATGAGCGAAGCTGCGCTGAGTCAAACTTCCGGACTGCCATAGCGGCTGCGATTCCAGGCAGCGGTCCGTAGGAGCCGGCGGGGAAAAAAGGAAAATTACAAGGAGATTCAAAATGCAATCACGCGACGAAATTATCAGTGGTGGCTCCGGCGGCAGCCCCAGTACGAACGACCACTCTCAATCGTTTGATGGGGCCTTCAAGATCAGCGCTACAGCGGTGGAGATGTTCAGCCGTCCGCCCATTCCCCCGGCCTCTCCGGGCCCAAACGTAATTACCCTGCTGGCCACTGACCTGCTTGGGACGGGCGAGGATGGCACCGTGGACGTGAAGGGAGCCAAGGGAGTTCGCATAACCGCAGGACCCATGGTATTGGTCGCCGCGCACTCGGACTCCACTAACGGAGTCGAGATCATGGTCGGCGAGACGCAGAACGTAACCATCCAGCGTGGCCTTCTCCCCGGCGTCGACCAAAAGATCGAAATGACGCCCAGCGGGATCACCGTCGATGCGGGGACCATGCCAGTGACGATCCAGAGCCTCACCCAGATCACGCTGTCGGTCGCAGGTGGGCTGAGCACGATAACCTTGGGGCCGCAGGGCGTGACTATACAGGGCATCCTGGTCCAAATCAACTAGAGAATTCAACGGAGGATCGTGTCGTGGGCATCGCAACGCTGGTCAAGGTCAAAGCCGCTACCGCCGGTGAGATCTGCGCCTGCTTCGACCTCAAGCCAGAAGCGCGGCCGCTGCTCTACGACGGGATGGGTCCGAACGAATTCGTGGAAGCTCTGGTGGCCAAAAAGCAATATATCGCCGCCATCGATTTCGTGGCCCACGCGCTGCCCGCGCGCGAAGCGATTTGGTGGGGTTGCCTGTGCCTCCAGCACGCCACCGGAGGGAATCTGTCTCCTCTGGACAAGGCGGCTTGCGCAGCCGCGGTGCAATGGGTCATTCAACCTACCGAGGAGAATCGGGCAGCTGCGCAGGCTCCCGCCCAAGCCGCCGGAACGTTGTCCGCCGCGGGCCAACTAGCGATGGCGGCCAGTCAAACGGATATGAACTTCACTGCGCCCAATGCACCCGCGCCACCAGGGCCATCAGCGGCGGCGAAAGCGGTCGCCGGTGCCGTCAAGATAGCCACGACCAAAGCAGATCCGGTGAAGATCGTCGAAACCCAACGCTTGTTCGTGGAACTGGGGATCGGAGTGGCAGAGGGCCGTTTTGCGTAGCCGGGAACTGGAAAACCGCTGCGATGCAAATTTAAGAATTACGGGAGGACTAAAACATGGGACAACCAGCCGCTCGCATGACGGATATGCATGTTTGTCCGATGGTGACCGTACTTGTTCCGCACGTGGGCGGACCGATTCTGCCACCTTGCTGCCCGACGGTGCTGATTGGGGGCTTGCCCGCCGCCCGCGTCGGCGACATGGCGACATGCGTGGGCCCGCCCGACGTCATTGTCTTGGGTTCTTTTACGGTCCTGATCGGCGGCATGCCTGCGGCGCGGATGGGCGATATGACCGCCCACGGCGGCGTCATCGTTCTGGGCTTGCCCACGGTTCTAATCGGTCCCTGAGAACGTGAAAACGCGGGAGAACAAGGAATTCGAGTCATGAGCGCAACCAAGGCACCCATTCCATATGAGATGCAAGCGGATCCGCAGACCAACCGGACCTGCGGAGCGGCGTGTTTGAGCATGGTTTATCGCTCTTTCGGCAAGCAAGTGCCCCAAGCCGAGATCTGGCCGGCGATTGCCAAACAGAACCGGTTCGGCAGTCTGGCTTCGACGACCCACCTGATGGCCCAGGATGCTTTGACCCGGGGTTTTGCCGCCGTCGCCTTGCAGGCGCGTGAGCCCCTCCAGGCATTGCGGTTTTGTTGTCAGTCCGGCACGCGCGCTATCCTCAACCATCGCCCCACACATGATTCGCCGACCGGTCACTACAGCGTTCTAGTCGACATGGACGAACGCGACGTGGTGCTGCACGACCCGTTCTACGGTCCGGATCGCCGCGTGCCGCACGCCGAATTGCTGGAGTTGTGGCAGCCGCGCTTGCCCAATTCGGAAATTGTCGGATACGTTCTGATCGGCATTGCCGCCCAGCCAACGACCCTCACCTCGTGCTGGCTCTGCCACACGCCCATGCCGCCCAGCGTCGCCTGCCCCAGGTGTAAGCAGCCCGTTGCCTTGCAGCCGAGCGCACTTTTGGGCTGTGTGAGCAGCGACTGCCTCTCACGCACGTGGAATTTCATTTGCTGCCCGTTCTGCGACTCCGGGTTTAGCTTAAGCGCTCAAGACGGCTCGAGTGGCGTTATTCAATCCAGCCCTCCTGTCCCGGCGGCTGCGGACGGACCGCCGACAATGCCTCGCCAAGAACAAACGTTGGACCTTAGCAAGGTGTTCGCCGAAATCGACAAGTTCTGTGGCTTAGTTCTGACTCTCCCGGGGGCGGCCAATCATCCTGCAATTAAAAAGCAACTCGATTTCATCGCTTCCAGCAAGGAAAAGCTCAAGCTGGCGCAGATTCAGGCGCTCGTACATCGCAAGGCTCATCAGGAGCAGTTGGCGAAGATTGTGCAAACGGCAGAGCAAAACGCAGAGGCCCACCGCAAAAAAATAGAGGAACTCAACCGGCCGTCGCCGCCTCTGGACGGAAACGCTCTCGGCCACGCGCTTTTGAAAAACCTGGGTTTCCGAGATTGACCGCCTTTTGTCGGGTCTCGCGCTCAATGCAGCTTGAAATTGTCTGAGTCTGATGAGCTCGGAATTAACCTCCGCAAGGGTTTCTCTTACATTTCGTCTTTTGTTGCCTTAGCGTTTGTGATATAACAAATCCGATTAGCCCTCCCTCGTAAAAGTTGGTGGCGTATGTTAGGGCAAGCGAAGCAACGTTGGCTGGAGCTTTGCGAACAAGCAGCGGCCGAGCAGAATCCCCAAAAACTGATGGAGTTTGCTGCCGAGGTCGAGCGTCTTTTGGAGGCAAAAAAGATTCGCCTCGCAGGCGCGCCTGGCAGGTCATCCTCAGGGAAAAATCCGGTATCCAAAGTTACTCCCTAAAGCCGGCTCGCGGCGAGGTCTTTGGGAGTATCGACTGGAGAAAACGGGACACCGGGTAGTTTCGGTCGCGGGGGGATTGCAACTGCGTGTTGGTTTCACATAATGAGCGCCGCCGTCATGTCGGCGATAATCTCTTCAACGTTCCGGGATGAGTCTACTGTAAGCACACCTTGAGGTAGGTGGTGTGATACATGGCATGCGGCAGGGAGCGCGGAGCTTCTGATGCGTGCTGATTGGTCAACTACGCGAGTGCGACCGGTCGCCTGGGACGCTTCCAGACAGACGATTTTAACCAGTGAGGACATTTTGGAGAGTTGCCTTCGATCTCTCTCCGTGAGCGGCGGGCACGAAACCACTACATCCCTCCATTCGTAGATCCAGAGGCAAATGGCGGCCGATAGCGGTTCGATGCGCAAAGCCGGATCTGTCAATGTATCGCCGTATCTCCGCCGGTCGAGATAGCTGGGAAGACTAAGATTGGCCGCATCGACAAATTCCCACCCCAAGGATTCGGCGAGGAGACTGGCCACGGTGTTCCTGAATGATTCCGCGACTCCGGTAATGATGAAGACCATACTGCTCACCTCCCTTTTTTCCGGAGGCGATCAACAAACGTATCCTTCCATCGTGCAAGAAATCTGCCCGGTGCTCTATGCAACGACAATGCGACTTTACGACCGGTACGGGCTGACCCCCAACTTTTGCACTTGCTCGGTGAACTCCCGCACTACTTGCGCAAACCGCGGCCCTTCGGCCGCCGAAACCCATTCCAAACGGAAGCGCTCTTCTTCGATGCCGAAATCCGCCAGCATCAACTTGATGGCGTCGGCGCGTTTTTCTGTTTTGTAATTGCCTTCCTGATAGTGGCAATCTCCATGATGGCAGCCGCAGATGAGGACGCCGTCCGCGCCCTTAGTGAAGGCATCAATCACCAGATTGGGATGCACCATGCCCGAGCACATGACGCGGACGATGCGGATGCTGGGCGGATATTGGGTGCGGGAGACGCCCGCTAAGTCTGCGCCGGCGTAGGAGCACCAGTTGCAACACAGGGCAATGATCAAGGGCTGAAAGTTGTCGTCCATCACTCTACTCCTAAAGCCGCATGGATCTGGGCCTCGATTTGATCGAGGGTAAATCCGCGGATGAATACGCCCTTCTTCGGACACGTAGCCTGGCAGCAGCCACAGCCCTTGCAGGTGGAGTCGTTGGTCTCGACGACTTTCTTGATCGATCCCTGCCACTTGTACTCGAGCAGGGTGATCGCTTTGTAGGGGCAGGTGTCCACGCAGTAGGCGCAACCGTCGCAGCTCTCGTCTACGACTTGCGAGATATTTGCGCCCAGTTCGAGGCTGTCTTGAACGAGGACGGATGCAGCTCGCGCGGCCGCTGCCTGCGCCTGCAGGATGGATTCGTCGATGCTCTTCGGAGAATGCGCCAGCCCGCACAAAAAGACGCCGTCGGTCATGAAGTCCACCGGGCGCAGTTTCATATGGGCTTCGAGAAAGAATCCTTCGCTGTTGAGCGGAACCTTGAGAAACTGCGCGATCTTCCGATTGTCTTCCTGCGGATGAATGCCCGCGGACAGAACTACCAGGTCGGCGGAGATCATTATCGGCATCCCCAGGGTCTGATCGTAGACGGTGACCTTGAGTCCTTGACCATTTCGTGACACGTCGGGCTTGCGGTCCTCGTCGTAGCGCACAAAGACAACGCCTTGCTGGCGCGCCTTGGTGTAGTAGCTTTCTTTGAAGCCGTAGGTGCGAATGTCGCGGTAGAGCACGTACACGTTGGTCTCGGGCGAGAGCGCTTTAATCTTCAGGGCATTCTTGATGGCGTCTGCGCAACATACCCGGGAACAATAGGGATGGTCGGCCTCTCGCGAGCCCACGCACTGGATCATGACGACGGTCTTTGCGAGCCGCTTGCCTACCCCCGTCAGTAGGCTATCGCCCGATGCGAGACATATTTCGAGTTCCCGCTGGGTGATGACAGCGTCGTCCTGCCCGCACAGATATTCTTTAGGTTGGTACTGCTTCGCGCCCGTGGCCACAATTACGACCCCGTGCGTGACTTCGGTGGTTTCGCCCTGGGCTGTGATCGTTGTCTTGAAATTGCCGATCGTGCCTTCGATCTTTTCGATGGCCGCCCCGGTAAATAAATGGATTCTGATGTTCTGTTCGATCTCTTCACGCAGTCGCGCCAATTCGTCCTGCGGCCTTTCTCCGTTGAGTAGGTAATGAATGTGGCGCAGATTTCCCCCCAACTCATTCTCCTTTTCCACCAGATAGACATCAAAGCCCTGGCGTGCCAGCGTCAGGGCCGCAGTCATGCCCGCCACTCCTCCGCCGATAACCAAGGCAGACTTTTCTATCCTGATCGTCTGCCGGTGCAGCGGTTGCAATAGCCGGCTTTTGGCCAGCGCCATGCGGACCAGGTCTTTGGATTTCTCGGTGGCTTTCTCCGGCTCGTGCATGTGCACCCACGAGCACTGGTCGCGGATGTTGGCCATCTCAAACAGATAGGGATTGAGTCCGGCCTCAGCCATCGTGTTGCGGAACAGCGGCTCGTGGGTTCGGGGGGTGCAGGAGGCTACCACTACCCGATTCAGATTGTGCTCGGCGATTTTCTCCTTGATGCGATCCTGCGTATCGTTCGAGCAGGTATAAAGATTGTTCTCCGCGTACACCACGTTGGGCAGGGTCTTCGCATATTCCACGACGTCAGGAACATTGACCACGCCAGCGATATTGGTTCCGCAGTGGCAGACAAAGACTCCGATGCGCGGTTCTTCTCCCTTTACGTCGCGCTCAGGCGGGTAGATCTTGGGAGTGATTAGCGTGCCCCGAGCTTCTTTCAAGAGCGAGAGCACTTGGGACGCGGCGGCCGAAGCCTGCATGACAGTTTCCGGAATGTCCTTGGGCTCGGCAAACGGCCCAGCCACAAAGATTCCTTCCCGAGAGGATTCCGCAGGCCGGAACGTGGGAGTCTGGCAGAAGCCGAATGTGTTTAGGGCCACGCCGAATCGTTCGGCCAGCACTTTCACGTCTTTGGGTGGTTGCATGCCCACTGATAGGACGACCATGTCGTATTCCCGGGAAAGTTTTCTGTCGTTCTCGCCGAGATACTGGACGATCAGGTTCCGCGTGCCCAGGACTTCCTCGATCTTAGGCACGCGAGAACGGATATAGCGTACGCCCAGCTCTTGCGCTCTGCGGTAATACTGCTCGAAGCCTTTGCCGAAGGCGCGCAGGTCCATAAAGAAGACGTCGCATTGCAGACCTTCGCCCAGATGCTCCTTGGCGATAATGGCTTCTTTGGTGGCATACATGCAGCAGACCGACGAGCAGTAATCGCGATCGAAATCGCGCGAACCAACGCACTGCAGGAAAGCGATGCGCGTGGGTTCTTTCCGGTCGAAAGGCCGCAATACGTGTCCGGAGTACGGACCGGACGCGGACATAATCCGCTCAAACTCCAGGGAGGTGAGCACATTCGGGAAGCGGCCGTATCCAAGGTCCTTGCTCAAACGCGCATCGTAGATTTGGTAGCCCGGAGCGAGGATGACAGCGCCCACGTTAAGATCGACCTTGTGCTCGCGCTGCGAGTAGTCAATCGCATGCGCCTCGCAGACAGTGCCGCAGATCTGGCAATTACAACAAATCCCGCAGGCGAGACAACGCTTGGCCTCGGCGACCGCCTCTTCCGCGGTGTAGCCGACATGGACCTCGGCAAACGTTTTTCCCCGAGTCGCAGGATCGAGGGCCTGTACCGGAATCTGGCGCTGCATCAACACCCCAGTCGTATCCACGACGTATTCGGTGCGGTACGGTCCTTCCCCCTCACGCCCCAAGCGCGCGTCCTGGTGATTCAGCCAACGATCAATGGAGGTTGCAGCCTTCTTTCCGGCGAGCTCGGCATTGATCACCACATCGGGACCGGTGACACAATCCCCGCCCGCAAATACTCCGGGCAATGCCGTTTCAAGCGTGAGGGGATCGGCTTTAAGCGTTCCCCACTTTGTGATTTCAAGGCCCAGGCGCTCTCCCAGACTCCCCACATCGGGAAACTGGCCGATGGTGGCGATGATTGCGTCACAGGGCAGCACAAATTCGGAGTTGGGAATCGCTTCGGGAGCGGGGCGCCCGCTGGCGTCCGGCTTGCCGAGCTTCATCTTCAAGCACTGGAGACCGCCGACGCGCCCGTCCGCCCGAGCCTGAAATGACTTAGGAGCAGCGAGAAACATCAGCTTGATGCCCTCGCGCTCGGCGTCGTTGACCTCACGCAGGTCGGCAGGCATTTCCGCGCGGGTGCGGCGATAGACGATCGTAACCTCGCTCGCTCCGCAGCGAAGCGCGGTGCGCGCCGCATCCAGGGCGGAGTTTCCACCGCCAATCACGAGCACGCGATGGCCGGGTGCCACCGGCTTTTCGAGATTGACGCGGCGCAGGAACTCCACACCCCCGGTGACGCCGGGCAGGTTCTCCCCGGGAATACCAAGTTTCCGTTCGATGTGGGAGCCGATGGCGATAAAAACGGCAGCAAAGCTTTTTCGCAGCTCATCGAAAGTAATACTGCGGCCGACGGCCGTGCTCAAGAGGATTTCGATCCCAATACCGCGAAGCTTGTCGATCTCGGCATGCAGCGTTCGGCGAGGCAGGCGGTACGATGGGATGCCGACGGTCAGCATTCCGCCGGCCGTGGCGGCTGCCTCGAAAATAGTAGGACGATAGCCCATTTGCCGCAGTTGATAGGCGCAGACGAGTCCGGCCGGGCCCGAACCAACAATGGCGACTCTTTCCGCACGGTCGGGAACAGTCGGTTGGGGGAGCTTGTAGTCAGGAAATTGATCGGTGATGAAGCGCTTCAACCCGGGAAGATTGATGGGATCGTCCACCTGGCAGCGCGTGCAGGCGTCGGTGCAGGGGTGGGTACAAACCCGTCCGCAAATGGAGGGTAATGGGTTATCGCGCAAGATGACCTGGAGCGCTTCCTCAAAGCGTCGTTGCGCGATCAGAGTCACGTATCCCTGTCCGCCTTGATGAACGGGGCATGCAGCCTGGCAAGGAGAGGGTCCACGGCGAGAGATCGTGAACACGTTGGGGACGGCCTGCGGGTATGGCCGGTAGATGGCTTTGCGCTCCGCTAGTCCCTGGTCGAATTCCGACGGGAGCACCACCGGGCACTCTTCCGTACACGCGCCACAGCCGGTACACTTCGTCTCGTCAATGTAGCGCGGCTGCTGCTTGATGCTAACCGTGAAATTCCCCGGCAGCCCATCGACGCGTTCCACCTCGCTCAAGGTGAGAATGTCGATGTCCTTGTGCCTGCCGACCTCGACAAGGCGCGGCGCCATGGTGCACATCGCGCAATCGTTGGTGGGAAAAGTTTTGTCGAGCTGGGCCATGACGCCGCCGATAGCAGGGCCGCGTTCGGCCAAGTACACCTTAATGCCGCCGTTGGCGAGATCGAGAGCTGCCTGCATGCCGCCAATACCGCCGCCTACAACCAGGGCAGCGCCCACCGGTGGGGTTTGAGCTTTCTCAGAGGGCATGGGAAACAACCTCCGCCGCGGGCGCCTGCCGCGCGGCTCTGTCCCTGACCGCGAGGAAATACAGGGCTAGCGGCCGATAGACCATGTGCGACCATTTTCCAAACGACATCTCTACCAGCAGCATCGGTGTAGCGATGACGATGTGCAGGGCATATAGGTAGTGACAGGTAAGCGCAAAGCCGGCATAGCGGAACACGTGTGCCGCGAGACCGCTGAGCACAGTGGAGACGAGCAAGATGGGAAAGACGAGATCCTGAAAGGACGATTCTTTATAAATCTCTTTCTGTGCCCGCATGCGGCCTACGAAGATTTCTCCAAGGCCATAGAGGATGAGGCCCGTCGCCAGGTACCCAAGCCAGCGCTGGGGATGGTACAAGGGATAAAGGTTGTCGGTTTGAAACCACCGCAAGGCGAAGACCTTGATGGTCAGCATCATGACTACACCCAGGGCGAGCATCCAATGCCCCAGCCAGCGGCCCTTTTCTGGACACTTCCTCATTAACGAATGGGTCACCGACTGGTAGACGTAAATCCAGGCCTCGTGCGCGTAGACAGAAAGCGGAGCTCGCGCCGCGCTTTCGCCTCCCATGGTGAGCCGCCAGATGCGGAAGACACGCGAGAACAACAGCAATAGCGGAAGGAGCATTACCATCAGCGTGTAGTAGGTCATGAGCGGGAACATGTGATCCAAACCAAACGGCGTGGTGGTGAAGTCCTTGGCCGGCATCCCCACGTACCACAAGTGGTAGGCAACGATCAGGAACAGGACGATGAGCGCCACAGAGAATAAGGAACCGAGGTACCACGCCTTGGACCGAAGCAGCCTGGAGGCCATGCCCGTCCAGTCGTACTGCACGCTAAGGAAGCGGCGCAGCGTGAGCATGGAGATTCGGGGCTCCGATTGACGCGGGCAGACGAGAGAACAGTCGCCGCAGTCATGGCAGACCCATGGATCCAGGTTTTCGATGAGCGGTTGCCGCAGCCCCAGCAGCGCGTAGCGAATGCTCCTGCGGGGGAAGGTCACGGAATCGCCGACCAGATCACACGAGATGGTGCAGCTTCCGCACTGGTAGCATCCCGTGGGGTCGAACTTCCCATACCGCCGAATTTCGGCCAGCAGTGTGGGGTCGCTTTGAACCGGCAATATGCCTGCTGCCATTTGCCACCTCTAACCCGAGAACTCGCTACTGCACAGTGACGGCGACTTCTTTGGCGGTTCTTCTCGTGTACACCAGGAACTTTCCGCCTTCTTCCACGATCTGAACCTGAAAGTCTTCGTCCTGATAAGATTTCGCTACGCGTGCTGCGTCTTCTCGGTTGTCGTAAATCTGCCCGTCCCACATGAACTTCTTACCATCGCCGATCATTGCGAGATTTGGGCTCATACGTTGCCTCCAGCTTGTTCACACGATGCTGCGAAAATGTTGCTTACGGGTGACTGTGGGGCGCGGGAGAAATATTTGTGGACCCACTCCGCCGCTTGCGGCACGGCGCCACTGACTGCTTTCGACAAACCCTGTGAGATCTCTTCCGGCAGCGGCCCGGTTTGGCAGGCCAGTACCCGCACCTCGACCCCGCAGGTTTCTTGCAACTCGCGTAACAAGTTAGACGTGGGCAACTGGTGCAGCGAGAAATCGTCAAGTTTGACCGGGGGAATCTCGGCGGGATCGATCTCGAAAATCTCGCCGGGACTGCGGCCGGCATCGATTGCGTCCAGGATGAGCAAGCGCTTTGGACGCGCGGGGCTCAGGCAAAGGGTGAATAACAGCTTGCGCACGCCAGTGCCGGCGTCTAACAAGCAGACAGCTTCGGGTACTTCGTAGTGTGACTCGAGGTAGTCCACCACCGCGCACCCGAAGCCGTCATCCCCAAACAGGATATTCCCAACGCCTAGCACTACAGTCGGCTTCCGGCAGAAGTCGGGGAGATCGGATTGATCAAATTCAACGGATTGATCGATCTCCTGCATACTTCCTCCCATCGCCGCCGTTCAATTGGCAAGCGAGCCGAGCAACTTGCCCTCCGCGTCGAAAATATCCAGCTTGACCGAGAGCTTCCCGTCCAGTCGGTGGGTCGCGCAGGACAAGCATGGATCGTAGGCGCGGATTGACATCTCTACTTTGTTCAGCACTCCCTGGTCGTACTTGCCGTCATGGATCAAGCTCTTGGCGGCCTGTGTGACCGACATATTGATGGGAGCGTTGTTGTGGGTGGTGCCGACAATCAGGTTCATGTTCGTAATCAGGCCGTCGGCATCGGTGGTGTAGTCGTGGATGAGGGTGCCGCGCGGCGCTTCGGTGACGCCCACGCCTCGCGCTGCTCGCGGCGTGCACTTCACGCGGGTCTCTGTGCTGGTGATCTCGGGATCGTCCAGCAAGCGGATGGCGTTCTCCGCGTTGTAGAGCAGTTCGATCAGCCGTGCCCAGTGATAGAGCAGCGTGAGCTGCGCGGGCCGCCCGAACTTCGCGCGAAACTCTTCCAGTTCCGCCTGCGCGAGTGGCGTGTCGATAAAGTCGCAGACGTTGATGCGCGCCAGCGTGTTGGCACGATACACGCCCTTGGGATTGTCGACATCCATGGAGAAACCTTCGCCCCACTGTTTGGCATAGGGGAACTTCAAGTAGCTCCACGATTCAATATGCTCGGCGATGAACTCTGTATAGCGATCATTCGGAAAGTCCTGATATGAGCCATTGGGCGTCATCAGGCGAAGCTTCCCGTCGTAAAGGTTGAGCGCGCCGTTTTCCTTGACAGTGCCGATGAAG
This sequence comes from uncultured Acidobacteriota bacterium, assembly GCA_963696635.1. Taxonomy (GTDB): domain Bacteria; phylum Acidobacteriota; class Terriglobia; order Terriglobales; family Acidobacteriaceae; genus JABDBE01. The sequence goes on along the minus strand of CAVOKX010000006.1, from coordinate 702,077 downwards.
CCGGTAGTAATAACTCCCAGCGACTTCACCACCTCGAGGTACTTGGGGAAAACGTTCTCTTTCGCAAAAGCAATGGAGAACTTGGCGAGTTCCAGCGCCTCATCGGCCTGCTTGCGCAACTGATCGCGCTCGGCAGGAGCCAGTGGTTTGCTGAATCCGCCAGGAACAGCGGCTTGAGGATGAATGGCCTTGCCCGCCAGGACTTCCAGCATCTTGGCGCACATGTGGCGCACCTTCACCACTTTTCTGGCAATATCAGGTGCGGCCTGTAGCACGCCGATGACATTGCGGATGGAATAGTCGGCATCCGGACCGAGCAGGAAATCGGCTCCCGCCAAGAAGTAGAAGTGCAAAATGTGCTCTTCCATAAACGCGATGCTGTTGCACAGCTCGCGCAACTTCTTTCCAGCCGGGGGCGGCTCGACTCCAAAGACCGCGTCGCACGCCTTGGCCGAGGCCAAGTGATGCGACCACGGGCACACGCCGCAAATGCGCGGCGTGATGCGAGGAAGGTCTTCCACGGGCTTTCCGAGGCAGAATTTCTCGAAGCCGCGCAGTTCAATAACGTTCACCCGGGCGGAGTCCACGTTGCCGGCATCGTTGAGTTGAATGGTCACCTTGGCGTGGCCCTCGATGCGGGTGACAGGTTGAATGACGAGTGTCTTTGCCATGGATCACCTCCGGGGCGTCGGCCGCAGACGGCCAGCGCCAGCAAAACGGTTAAAGGTTGCGGCCCGATCCGGAATCTGCTTGGGATCGAGTCCGATCGATGAGAGCGCCCCCATCATGTCCACCATGGGATTGGCTTTGTCCGACAGCGGGCCAAAGCAACCCTCGCATGGCATGTAGGCGCGGATGCAGCGCGGGTTGCCATCACTGCCGCCGCAGCCGGCGCGCGTGGCCGGTCCCAGGCACAGGATGCCCTGCTCCATCAGGCAGCGCATTTCGCTGAGCGGCGCTCCGGGCTTGAAGTCCGGCGCATCCAGGCGGCGCTTCAGCGTGGTGACGGCCTTCTTCTCACGCTTAGTGGGACACTCGTCGCAAACGCTCTTCGACGCAAGCGCGGGGAGGGGCTTGCCTTCAAGAAGAGCGAGCAGAGCATTTGCGACCATTTCTGGCGTGGTCGGACATCCGGGCAGATACGCATCCACCTTCACCACTTCGTGGACCGCGTAGACTCTGTCCGTCAGAGCCGGAATCTGCTCATGGGGTAAGCCGTTCGTTTCAGTGGTTACGCTGCCGCGGTAGACTTTCTCCAGCAACTCTTCGGTGCTGAACTGATTCGCCAGCGCGGGCACACCACCAAAGCAGGCGCAAGAGCCCAGAGAGATCAGGATCTTGCACTTCTTACGCATTTCCTGCGCCAGTTTCTTATGTTCTTCGCTACGGATTCCTCCCGATATCAGCCCGACATCCGCCGCGGGGATTTCCATCTCTGTGCCTTCACCAGTCTGACCATAAAGCTTGTGGTCCATCAGGACTGGCATGTGGACGATTTCTACCTGTTTGAGTACGTCAAGAAGCGGTTCACCGATGTCGAGGATGGTTACCTCGCAGCCTCCGCATATAGCAAACCATTCTTCGGCAAGTCGCGCTGCCATGTTGTACCTCCCTACCGGACTTGAATTAGTAGTACTTCGTTTTCATCTCCATGCAATCTGGTTTACTGCGAGCCACGTCAGCCGGAAACCCTCCGGCTTTAATCCGAAATACTTCGGTATTAAGTTGAATGGGTACTTTTGAGGCCTCAGGTAGTCGTTGACCCTTGGGCAGTTCGCCGGATAAGCGGCCAGCGGCCTGGTTCCAGTCGGCAATGAGGGGATCTTTCACAACCCACTTCGATAGTTATCGAACGTTCGTTCGGATCGTGCGCCCTCTTGTCCTGGTGCCGGGCACGGCGAACATAACCTTACTTATCGTCCGAATCATCGCGCACTGTCAGTGACTCAAATCACCCATCAACGTGATGTCAGCGAAGTGAAGCAGCAATCCCAAGGATAGGGCGCGCGGGAGTCGATGGCGTACGAGTCAAGGCTGACGCGGGACCATTTTCGGCCTTACGGCAAGTAGTAGCGGAACGAGGTGAAGACCATGTTGTCCAAGCCTTCCGGAGTTGCTCCTCCGCCGATGCCAGACCAAGTCTGACGAGTCACATAGGAGTACTGTGTGCCGAACTGGAATCTGCCCCTGGGCCCGCTGTAGAAGCGGTACCAGAAGCCGGCCGTACCCTCGATAACCGCCCGCGAGTCGCCGGTACATTTGGAGAGCGAGCCCGGATTGAATCCCGCCGTAACCGCAATAGAGGGAGGCGTCTCGGCGGAGCAACCGGAGTTATTGAAAAGCGGCGATCCGTAGCCGACATACGTTTTCGTATTGAAATCGTAATCGGAGGTCCGGCTGGCATACTCCGCGCCGGTGTAAAGATAGACACCCAGTTTCTTGCCGTGCCACTCCAGCGAGGCTAACCCCTGGAGATCCTTGATCAGGTCAGGAGTTCCGTTGGCGTGAATGGAAAGATCCGAAAGCTGAGCCGCACCGTACCGTCCCACTCCGCTGCCTCCAAAACCATGCAAACCGAAAACGATGTGTTTATCGAAGAAATTCCAGCGGGCGTTGGCTCCGAAGCCGCCCCCGTTTTTCGAGGCGTTAAAGGCACCCGAAGCACTGGGACCTGTAACTTTGGGGTCGCTCGGGCAGGGCCCAGACTTGCCGATGGTGAAGTCTGCACAGGGAAAGGCGCGATCGCGGAACCGGTCATACAGTCCGAAAATCTCGTAGTGCCCAAAACCCGGATCGAACGCCACCTTGGCGATGATATCCGGTGACGGGTTAAAAGAATAAGTGGCTGCAGGAGTACAAGTCGTGTAGTAGACGGGAGTGGTTGCGCCGGTGGGAGTGTAGGAGTTGGTCGCGCAACCGGTGATCGCGTCATTGTAACTGTTGGTCGCGCCCGCCTCGCCGAGCAGGAAGTTGTCTGCGTTGCCATGAGAGGTAAGTGTGGCTTGCGGGTTTTCCACGGCTACGGCGACCGCTACCTTATGGTTGAAGTCTTTGGTTAGGCGAATCCCATACTGGCGCGCGAAAGTGAAGCCGACGTTGTACCCCGGGTCGATGGTCATGGGCCGGGCGTCGTTGGTCTTGCCGAGGTCATCGCTGGGGGTGATGCTCGCCTTATTTTCGGTCAGCAAACTCCACATCTGGCCGCCGAGGAAACTCCATCCATTATCGAATTTGGCCTGGCCCCACGCCTGGCGAAGACGGAAGCTGTAACTATTCGTCTGCGTGTTTGAGGAGGTGTCGGCGGCGGAGAGAAAGTCACCGGAGATATAGCTGGAGAACTCCACATTCTTCAGACGCCCGTCGACGTAAACGGAAGGCCGAGACTGGCGGGCGGAGCCGAAAAACTCTGACATTGAGCTCTGCGAGGCCCCCGGCAGGGTCAGCGAATTGAAGGGGGTGGTCAGGTCTGCTCCGAGGGCTCTCGACCGCCGCACGAATGCAGCTTCCGCGAACCCGCCGGGCGTAATGGTGATTCCTCGGAAGTGAATGGATATGATGGGGCTCTCCAGGGGGTTTGCAGAAGTCTGCGGCGTCGTTTCTTGCAGGTTAAGTCCGGAGCTTGGCGCAGCATTTTGCTGAACCGCAACATTGTTACTAACTTCCGCCAACTGTTCCGGGCCCTGAGTTTGGACGGCGTCGGTCTTGCCCGCAGCTTCCGGCGCGGGTTGCAACTGCCCGGCCTGCAGGCGCTGCAACTGCAATGTGAGTCGCTCGATCTGTTGCTGCTGCGCAGCCATGGCATCTTTCAAAGCCTGCACATCGGCAGCCGTAATTGGTGGTGGCGCGGGCACGGGGACGGTCTCTTTGCCAGCCGGTGCGCCTGATGCCGGGTTTTCTGCCCAAACGCTCGTGGTGAAAACCGCCAGCGTGAGGGCGGTGAGAAACAGGGTCTGGGTTGATTTCATGGAATTTCAATCTCTTCTTCTTGAGTTTTTAGTCGACCAATACTTCCCGGGGAGTAACCCTGAGGCGCCGGTCTGGGCGGATACGAGCTCCGGTTATTGCGATCATTACAATTATCATGATCAACATAATAGACATAAATCACAGCTTCTCTCTTGGTTCCATTGCTTTCGACGCTCCTAATGTTTGGACTCCCTGAGTCAGGTACTTTACAGCCCAGACTTTACTGGTAACTAAAGGCGACTGTGGGCCGCCGGCGTTGAACTTTTTCTACTCATCCTTGCCCCGACTCGGATTCCCATGGATCACCATGGGCAGAACGCTCGACGATTCTCCCTTTTTCTTGCGCCGCTTGCCTGCTTTCGCCATGTTGGCGCCCTGGCCATTCATGACGTCAGCCAGAGTCGTATGCTCCAGGATCTTGGCCGCGGCATCGCGCACCGCGAGGAAGACTTGATACAGCGAACGATGTTCGGCGTCGCGATCAATCAAAGTGCGCAACTGGTCGGCGTCTCCGAAGGGGGCCAGCGGGCCGTCGATCAAGCGGATGATCTCGCTCAGGTGAATCTCCGACGGGGCGCGCCGCAACTGGTATCCGCCCTTGGCCCCGCGCACGCTTTCCACCATGCGCGCGTTCTTGAGTTCCAGCAAAATCAATTCGAGAAACTTTTCCGGTAACGCTTCTTCGTAGGCAATGTCGCGGATGCGAATGGCACCCTGGTTATAGTGACGGGCCAGCATCATCATCGCCTGCAGCGCATACAAGCCTTTTTGTGAGATTTTCATAAGTTCGACAGTATGCCACAAACTCTATGGTTTTAGTCGAGTTTATTAACATCGGGAAGATTCAGCAACTCTGATGCCAGCTCTGCGCCAGCTCCAACAGCGTGGTAAATCGTTTGTGATCAGCAGCTTACGGGACTTCGACTCCCATGACTCCAAGGCTTGGGCGTGCATTGAATTGCAGTTTGGATGCAGTTCTGACGACATTCCATGCGCCAAGACGGGACGCCAATTTGCCGCACCAGTTACCTGCACTTGGCAACGATCAGGGTCATGTCGTCGGACTGCTCATGGGGACTGAACGTCCTGACATCATCCACAATCGAAGCCAGCAGTACCGGTGAAGGCTGCTCACAATGTCGTCGCAATGAATCGACCAAGCGGTGCTCTCCGAATTCAGCTCCCCGGATGTTGAATGATTCGGTTATGCCATCGGTGTAGAGCACGAATGTGTCTCCGCACGAGAGTGAACATTCCGCGGTTGCGCAATCCCACTCTTTAAAGAGTCCCAGCACCATGCATGTGGAGTGAAGTCGTTCCAGAGTGCCGTCGTGACGCAGCACCAGCGCGCAGAGATGCCCGCAATTTACATAGCGCAACCGCCGCGCATTGTTATCGTACTCGGCAAAGAACAGGGTGGCGTAGGCACTGTCCGTGGAGTTCTCGTAGAACAGGCGATTTACCAATTGCAGGAAGCGCTGCGGTTGATCCAAGGCGATTGCGCATTGGCTGCGCAGGTTGGCTTGCAGATTGGCCATCAAAAGAGCAGCTGCGATTCCCTTCCCTGAAATATCACCGACCACGAGCCCGAGGCGCTCGCGGCCCAGATCGAGAAAATCGTAATAGTCGCCCCCTACCTCCCGAGCTTGGACGCAAATCCCGGAATAATCGAGACTCGTAAGGAGTGGAAGGGTCTGCGGAAAGAGGCGGGTCTGTACCTGCCTGGCGATTTCCATCTCTTGGGCAGCGCGCCGCTCCGATTCCAACTTTGCCGTCCGCGCGCGGCGCTGCGCTTCGACGGCTCGGCTCTCCTCGTCAAGGCTGACCAGGGCAAAAATGTTCCCGTCAGGATCTTTGAAGTGCGTGAATACTCCGCCCCAGATCGGCGCCTGTTCACCGGGCGCCGGTGGGTGGTCCGCAACACGTGTGGCCGGTGCCTGGCGCTCATACCTGATGCGCTTCAAACGCGGCGTATATTGAAAACGAACTCCGCGCTTGCGCCATTCCTCAAACTTGGCCACTACATCTTCGGTAACAAAGACAACTTGTGTGGGCCGGCCAATGAGCGCGCATTCTTTGGAGTCGGGTTTGGGTGCGACCAGTGAAAGCACGGCACTACCGTCGGGAGGGGCAACCGCTACCCAGCGCTGACCGGATCCAACGCGAACGTCGCCCACCAGGCTGAACCCCAACTGGTCTACATAAAACCGCACGCTTTGATCCTGATCGCTGACGAAGATGTTAATAGCGTGAATGCGGAGATGGGGTTGTTGCAGGTCCAGAGAAAGTGCCGGCTGATCTGCGCGAAACCGTGAAGGAGAGCCGCTCATCCGCGAGATTATAGCGTCTTCTTCGGACCCGAAACATTCGGCCGATTGTCGATTCGACCTAAATCTTTACAACTCCGCTTTCCTCAGGCGCAGTGAATTGGTGATCACCGACACGGAACTAAAGCTCATGGCTGCGGCGGCAAGAATTGGACTGAGCAACCAGCCAAAAAATGGATAGAGCACGCCGGCGGCGATCGGCACACCGACTGAGTTGTAGACAAAGGCAAAGAACAGGTTCTGGCGAATGTTGCGCATCGTGACCTGGCTGAGTTTTCGGGCGCGGACGATGCCGGCTAGATCGCCTTTCACTAAGGTCACGCCTGCGCTCTCCATGGCGACATCTGTTCCTGTACCCATGGCAATCCCTACATCGGCTTGAGCCAGCGCGGGAGCGTCATTGATTCCGTCACCGGCCATGGCGACAATGCGTCCTTCTTTTTGCAGACGGCGTATCACTTCAGATTTCTTTTCGGGCAAAATCTCTGCTTCAAAATCGTCGATGCCCAGCTTGGCGGCTACCGCTTCGGCGGTGCTGCGGCTATCGCCGGTGAGCATCACGATGCGCAATCCAGACGCTTTGAGATCGCGCAGCGCTTGCGAAGTGGATGGCTTGATCGGATCGGCAATACCAATTAATCCTGCTGGCCGGCCATCGATGGCGACGAAGACCACCGTATGGCCCGCGCGGCGCAAGTCTTCCGCCTGCTTCTTTAATGTGTCCATGGGCAGCCCGAGTTGCTGAAAGAATTTTTCATTTCCGGCGGACACATTCTTCCCTTCTACCTTCCCGCTGATCCCAAGTCCGGTGTGGGATTGAAAATCCGTGGCACTGGTCAAAGGTATGCCGTTAGCTTTAGCAGCATCGACGATTGCAGCACCAAGAGGATGTTCGCTTCCCTGCTCCAGGCTCGCTGCCAGACGGATCAATTCAGTTTCGTCGCCGCCAGACGCCGCAACTACGGACTCGACGCTGGGCTTGCCTTCGGTCAGGGTTCCGGTCTTGTCGAACACCAGCGTATTTACTTTCTCGAGAATTTCCAACGCTTCGGCGTTTTTGATGAGGACGCCAGCCTTGGCACCGCGTCCGGTGCCCACCATGATTGCCATTGGCGTAGCCAATCCCAGCGCGCACGGACACGCGATGATGAGCACGGCCACGGCATTCACCAGCGCGTGCGCCAGGCGAGGTTCGGGGCCGACTAAGCTCCAGACGAGAAATGTGAGCACGGCGATGGCGATCACTGCCGGGACAAACCAGGCGGCGACGCGGTCGGCCAGACGCTGAATGGGTGCACGGCTGCGCTGCGCCTGACTCACCATCTGGACGATGCGAGCCAGCAGAGTTTCGCCGCCCACATGCTCGGCTCGCATTACGAATGACCCCGTAGCATTTACGGTTGCGCCTATCACTCGACTGCCGGGCTCTTTGGCAACGGGCATGGACTCGCCGGTGATCATGGCTTCGTCAACTGAACTTGTGCCTTCGAGGACTATGCCGTCGGTCGGAATCTTTTCGCCCGGACGCACCCGCAGGCGGTCGCCGGGTTTTACAAGATCGAGGGGAATGTCCTGTTCGGTACCATCGCGAAGAATGCGCGCAGTCTTGGGAGTAAGGTCGAGGAGCGCACGGATGGCGGCGCCGGTGCGGCTGCGGGCGCGGAGTTCGAGCACTTGCCCCAGAAGTACGAGGGTCACGATGGCGGCAGCCGCTTCGAAGTAAACCGGCGGCGCCCCGTTCATACCGCCCTCCTCAACCCCGCCGAATGATGCGGGAAAAATTCCCGGGAAGACGGTCGCAATCAGGCTGAAAAGGTAGGCCACCCCTGTGCCAATAGCGATGAGGGTGAACATATTGGTGGAGCGGTTAACGATGGAGGCCCAGCCGCGCTGAAAGAAAGGCCAGCCGCCCCAGAGCACAACGGGCGTAGCGAGAAACAACTCAGTCCACGGCAGCCAGCCGGGGCGGAGAGCGTGCCCGACGGGCATGCCGGGCAACATGTCAGCCATCGCAATGGCCAGCAGCGGGACGGTGAGCGCCAAGCTGATCCAGAAGCGCCGCGTCATGTCGCGCAATTCGGGATTCTCTTCTTCGGTAGCGGTGATCGTGCGCGGCTCGAGTGCCATACCGCAGATGGGGCATGATCCGGGATGCAGCCGAACAATTTCCGGATGCATGGGGCAGGTATACTCAGTGCGCGTGGCGGGCAACGGAATCTCGCGCTCCAGCGCCATGCCGCAACTGGGACAGGGTCCGGGCTTGCTGGCACGAACCTCAGGACACATGGGGCACACGTAGTTCGCTTGGGTTGCAGGCTTTGCGGGTGCTGTGAACGGCGATGCCGCTGCGGCGGGAACAGAACGAACGGTTGCTGCGCCCAGGGTTACCAGGCTCGAAGAAGCAGGACGCACAACCTGGGAAAGATATTTTTCAGGATCGGCTTTGAATTTTTCAGCGCAGTGGCCGCAACAGAAATAGTAAGACTTTCCGGCGTATTGGTTCCGGTGTTTCGCGGTCGCGCTGTCTACCTTCATGCCGCAAACCGGATCCCGCACCAACGTTGCGGATTTAGAGAGATCATCCGTCATACGGCGCCTTCCTCGCGAAAAGCCCAGCAAACAAACTGGGACATAGCTATGCTACGCTTCTATCCACAATCTTAGATTCCCATCCGCAACGCCGGATTCTGCCTGGATCAGTCCCGGCGCGGCCAATTGTTGTATCTTACTTAAAGCTTAAAGGAGGCGCGAAGCCGCCCCATGACGCAACTGGAAGTCGCTTATCGTTACGACGTGACGCCGGGAGAGGCGGAGATGCGCGCGCTCGATAGCGTGCGCGAAGTTTATGGCATCCGCCGCATCAGCTTTGATCCCAAGGAGAGAATTGTGCGCGTGGAGTTCGACGCCTCACGCTTCAAAGAGCCGGTGATTGCGGGACTCCTTCGGCAGGCAGGGTTGGATATCCAGGAACAAATTGTGCGGGCGTGACCTTGGACCTTACTGCAGAACTTGGGGAGGGCTGCCGTCGGCCAGGTAAAGTGAAACCGGGGCTGAAGGGAAAATGCAAGGGGCGTCCAAGAAAACCTCTGGCCGAAGTTTATCTTCAAGGGCGCCCCGTTGCGCGCCACTTCGTCTGCCCATGCTTGTTGCACCCGATTTGCCAACTCCAACCTCCTGAAAATGCAGCCTGCCGACCGGGCGGCACAGGGTAGGAATTGCCTGTGGTGAGAAAGATTTACGTTGGTCCTTGCACCGCGCATGAATGGTGCCAGAGAGCTGTTGAAATCCTGAAAAATAAAATTTTAGGACCGGTCGAGAGTGAGCTTGCACGCCCAACCCCGGCGGTAGCGCGGCATTTCGTCACTCCAGACTTTCCGCTATAATCAGAATCTCCGCTGGCACCGTGTTGCGCCCGTAGCTCAGCTGGATAGAGCATTTGGCTACGAACCAAAGGGTCGGGAGTTCGAATCTCTCCGGGCGCACCATCTTTTCCCTGCGGCAGTCCGACCAGGAATTTCGGCGACGCCCCAGATGCAACTGCAATTCCTAGTAGCGCATGCATCTTGCCGGCTGTCCGAGGTCCTGCCCTCGGTGGATGGCTCACCTTCGCCTGTAAAGGTGGGAACGACAAGTTGGGCGCTGCCGTGGCACACCTGTTTCGATGTTCTGGATCACCTTCTCTATAGTCCGCTTGAAAAAACTCTCCGACTACGCCCCCGCAACTCGGTTCGTCTTCCTCCCTATAATGGTCCTTTCGGATTGTGGATGTGGAAAGCCCACGTCCCTCGACGACTTATTTCGAAGAGATCTGCCCAGTGATTTGCATGCGCTGTCCGCCGGGAAGTCCGGCGAACACGCGACAAATTATGCTACCGGGGACTGTGCCTGCCGCTGCTAACTTCGTCATTGTGGCTATCATCTGATTCGGCTACACTTACCCTTCTTCCCCCCAAAGAGAGAGGAGCGCCACATGCCTGAAGGCTTTCCGCTGCCCAGTTCGTCTTATCGAGAATTGACCAAGATAATCGGAGCGTATGGAAAGGCCCCAGAGAACTCGGTGCCGGCTGACGTGGGTAGGATTATCGGAATCAACGAGAGTATCGTCAGCGCGAACAACGGGTTTCTAAAGGCAGTTGGGATTATTGAAGGCGGCAAGAAAAAGAACACGACAGCAGCAGGCAAAGCCCTCGCCGCTGCGTACGAATACGACAAACAAGACGAGATTGCGTCCACATGGCGCACGCTTGTCGACTCGAATGATTTTCTTCAGAAGATCGTGGCGGCTGTCCGTATTCGTAAAGGGATGGATGAGTCCAGTCTGGATGCACATGTTGCTTATTCTGCTGGCCAGCCCAAGACTCCTCGTGCTCTTACTGGTGCGGGAACGGTTGTGGACGTCCTCAAGGTTGCAGGGGTACTTCGAGAAGAAGGCGGAAATCTTGTAGCGGCCCCAGAAACGTCCCAGCAAACCGAGATTGTTGAGCAACGGCTTGTGCTTGGGGGCAGCATGCACCAGGACGTGGCTCCTTCCAATGTAATCCTTTCTCCTCGAGCCTCGAGTGGAGTTAGTCTCAGCATCGAGGTGAGGGTTCAGTGCACACCTGCGGACCTCGATGGGCTGGGTCAGAAGTTGCGCCAAGTTCTGAAAGACTTCAACCACCCCGGCGAACCACCACCAGCACAGCCAGCGAAGAATGACGCCAATCCCCCGAGCGAGACGACCGAGGAATCCTCGTAGGACCTCCCAATGCCGCTCGCTTCTCCAACCACTGCGGAGCAGGTCATGGCTGCGATTGAGGCCGTCGTTGCGAACGGCGCGAGCGCAGAAGCCGACATGATCGCTACGTTTCTAGATACAACTCCGGTCCGCGCCACTGCTGCGCTTGATATGGCGGTCGAGCTAGGATTACTGACCAAGCATACAAATACTTACAGGGCAACAAATCCCCTTTGTCGTTACACCCTGAACGCAGAGCAGAAAGCAGCAGCGTTGCGAGTCGCGCTCGAAGCCTATATGCCGTTCAACAAGTTCCGTGAACGGCTCGTCTCAACCGCCGACGTTTCGGTCGCCGCCAGACAAACTAAAACCTTATGCGGACTGACCGCTGACAGGGACGAGGTGAGGGATACGCTGTTGAGTTTCGGAACTTACAGCCACGCCTTAGTCACCGAAGGCGCTGGCCACTATCAGTTGGAGGTTGGTGCGCTGGCGAACCACCTGCAAGTTCTTTCGGCTGCATGTTCGGAGTTGATGGCGGCAGAAGGGCGAATAAGAGCGCAGTTAGGCACAGCAGCGGAGCAAGTATTGGCCAACCTCCGCGACAACGTGATCGTACCTTTGGCTGACGCACTGGTAAGAGCCAATAATCGCGACGGTCCGGGAGCAGTACAGCAGGCAGGCAATGCTGTAGAGGCTCACATTGATGCATTGGCAACACGACAAGGAGTTGTCCTGACCGGAGCAACCGGCATCATCAGCAAGCTACAAAGGTTCGAGAATCCGACCAGACGACTCCCGGCGAAGTTGGTGCACGTCGGCACGTATCTTGGTTCAGTACGGAACGCTGCGGATCACGGAACTGATCCGCAGATAAACAATACTCGCTGGAAGATTCGAGACGCCACTGGCCTGGAATACGTCTATGTTGCGTGCTCATTCATTGCGGCGACAATTGCATTCGAGCGCGGGGATCCTGCTGAAATCTAAGCCAGGGATTCTGAAAATCTGGCGGGCTGGCCCACCTTTACGTTCCTTGTAAAGGCGGAAACGACGAGGTCGGCGGTCACAGGGAAAACCTGGGGACAGACGGGACGTTCCCAGTTTTTCTTTCAGAAATTCGGGGACGACGGAACGTGCATGGCCGACCTTTGCGGGTCTTTTGGGTAAAAGTGGGGACCCATGCTGCCTACGTCGCGACTTTGATCCTAGCCCTGACCCTCCCTTTATGATTGACCGCACCCATCAAATCAGATAACCTCTCGTAAGATACATTATCTACAGGATAAACTGGCTCTTTGACAACCTGGCCGCACCCAACCCCGGCCCCGTCCAGGGGCAAGCCAAACCGCGTATGAGAAGCAAAGGACGTACCCGGCAAGCCGCCCCTACTTCCCAAAACGGGAGGGCGACAGCGCGTAACCCCAATGTTCTCTAGATTTTGCGTATAACTCATTTAAACTCAAAGATCTAGCAGGGAGTGGCAAAATAAATCGTTTGTTCTCAAGATTTTGCGATCGAGGAGGGGGGAGGGGAGGGTACGAACTGGTAAACAGTAAACTGTCCCGCTACGGGAAGAGGGCGGTCATCCGATGGCCGCCCAGCACTGGTGTTTGGGTATTGATTAGCAACAGACGGACAGATGGTGCCCCCTGGCTTTGTTATCGTCCGTGGATTTCGGTAAATTTCTCTTTTAACTCAGGCGTCAACCACCAACCAATGTTCGCAGGAAGTCAAATTACGAAATGCCAAGACGAGCGAAGACAGGGATCTTCACTCCGTCCAGAATCAATCCGAAAGCGATCGCCGCTGCAAATTCAACGGTCAACTCTGAGATGGGCAGTGGCGCCATGGCAATGCCGCGAATTGACGGGTGGCCCACCCTTTCAATCCGCGACTCTAGATCACACATAAATGAGGGGTGCCCCACCCTTGCCGCGTTCTGTGCGGAAGGGTGGGCGGCGATGACGCCGATTCCGAAATATTCACATCCGGTTCGATGGAGGCCTGTCAATGAGTTCTTCCACGCATCGGAAAATGGGTGGAAAAATTCCGAGAGCCTGAAGTTCAAGCGCGACATTGGCGGGCGAGACCTGATAGGCTTATTTCCTAGCCGAGCGCGGACCCGTAGCTCAACTGGATAGAGCACTGCGCTTCGAACGCAGGGGTTGGGAGTTCAAGTCTCTCCGGGTCCACCATTTCTTGCCAATCCTTCACCCAATCGTGCTTGAGCGTCGCCGGTCTTCTACAATGCGAGCGTGAAGACCTGGGACGTGATCATCGTGGGCGGCGGCATCATTGGACTGTCGCTTGCGATTGCTTTGAACAAGCGAGGCTTGCGCGTTCTGGTAGTGGAGCGCGGAGAACCGGGCCGTGAAGCTTCTCACGCTGCCGCTGGAATGTTGGCCGACTGCACGCTGGAGACTCCAACGGCGCTGCAGACGCTGGCCACGGCTAGTGCGCGAATGTATCCCGAATTTGTGCATGAGTTGCAGGACGAATCCGGGATAAATGTTGATCTGCGCGATGACGGCACGCTCTTGTTGGCTCCCCCAGAGCATATTTCTGAACAATCTGACTTTCGCGCGGAACATCCGCTGCCCGCGCCTTTAGACGAACTCGAGCCAGCCCTGGACGTTGAGAAAATTCCGGCCAATTATTTGCCCGCGGTTTATCTCAAGGAACGGAGCGTCGACCCGCGCGCTCTGGTCGCGGCAGCGCTCAAGGCCGCCAAGCATCGAGGAGTGGACATTTCTTCCGGCACCAGCGTTACCGATGTGCTTCTCTGCGACGGCCGAGTCGCTGGCATCAGTACGGACCGGACACATTACAGCGCGGCCTGCGTGGTGAATTGTGCCGGCGCCTGGGCGGGGAGTTTCTCCGCCGCATCGCTTCCCTACCCGGCCAGTCAAGGGACAGATGCTGGCCGTGGCCTGCGCCCAGCATAACGTTGTGCGTCATGTCATCCGATCACCCGAGGTGTACCTGGTGCCGCGCAGCGATGGTCGAATTCTGATTGGTTCCACGCTGGAAGAAGCTGGATTCGACAAGCGAACGGATGCAGATACAATTCACCGCCTGCATCAGGCGGCGATTCGCATGGTGCCTGCGCTAGAACAGGCGCGGGTTCTCGAGGCTTGGGCTGGACTGAGGCCAGGGACTCCGGACGCTTTGCCTATCCTCGGCGCGACTGACACGCCCGGATACTTTGTGGCTACCGGGCATTTTCGCGATGGAATTTTGCTCACGCCGGTCACGGCACACGTCATGGCGCAAGTAATCACCGGCGGGCAGCCGGATTACAATATTTCGATGTTCTCTTCGCGTCGATTTCAAGATTGCCCGGGTTCTTAGTGGGGCCCTCGCCCGCAATTCCGAGGGCGAGATGCCCTCGGGACAGCCGGCAAGATGCCGGCGCTACGAATACCTGGGGACGGGCGAGACGCCCGTCCTCCATCATGACCTCTCAGTCGTCTGGATACGGGCGTTTCAGTTTTATTTACTTTGCTGATCCAGCGTGTCAAGGGCCTTCCGTGCGTCCCCGAGTTTAGGATTGAGCTGAAGCGCTTGCTGATAAGCAGCGCGGGCTTCGCGAGCACGGCCCTCCTGTTGAAAGACCTGGCCGAGCCGTAGGTAGGCTTCGCCGGAGGGGGTCTCGACCGCATTTCGGATGGCGTCGGAGAGCTCCACTTTGGCTAACCCATCCATGGCACTGGCTTTCTGGGGATCGATCCGCAACGCTGCCTGGTAACTTGCGCGTGCCTTGGCATACTCTCCGAGGTTGCTATACAGCCTGCCGAGAGTGTTGTACGCCGAGAGGCGCATCTCGGGATCGGAGGTCAACGGAATCGCAGTCTCGTACTCGAGGACCGCATCCCGTGGACGATCGCTCAGCGCAAACGTTCCGCCCAGATTTAAATGGGGCCCCGGATCCAAAGGCCGCAGCTTGACTGCCTTCTGGAAATGCGGCAACGCTTCCGCGTAACGGTCCGTGGCCAGAAGCGCGGCGCCCAGGTTTTCCTCGCCCAGAAAATTGTCCTTTGTAACCTCCACAGCGTGCGCCCAGAGATCAACCGCGCTCCGCCAGTATCGGAGCTGGTCAATTGTGAAAAGCGAAAAAATCACCAGAACGGCCGCAGCCATCTTGGCTCGTGTACGGAAACTGAGTTGCCGGATGTCGGCGAGATCGAGCTGCACCCCACACCGCCATCACGAAAATTCCAATCAGCGGGACGTAAGCGTAGCGGTCGGCGATTGCCTGCTCGCCTACCTGGACGAGTCCAATGACCGGAACCAGCGTGCCCAAAAACCACAGCCATCCGACGATGAGGTATGGCCGGACCGTGCGCTGCCACCACACCAGTACACTCACGCCGAACAGAAACAGCGCGGCTAGTACCAGCCGCCAGACCGCAAGCGTAGCCCCGGGGTGAGGATAGAACACCGCCAGCCATGCGGGCCAGAACGCCTTCCACACATACATGGCGTAAGCGTAGACCGCGTTTTCGAGGCGAACGCCGAGGGGAAGAACCAAACGCATGGCGCCGCTCGAGCGCTGCGCGAAAAAGGTGACAGCACAGTCGGCAGCGGACAGCGCCAGGAGCGGCAACTTTTCGACAACCAGGCGCGCGAACGGAGCCTGAGACACCGGAAATGCAGACTCAGAGTTGAACTGGTTCCACTCCCCGGATTCGTCTTAGCGGCCAATAGTCGAGCAATAAGAGCACGCACGGCAGAGTGACCACCATGGGCTTCGATGCTAGTGCGAGCACGAACAGAGCTGCCACGGCGGCGTAGCGCTTAATGGACGGCTTAAGCGCGTACCAGCCATAAGCGCCGAGTGTGAGTAAAAAGAAAAACGTGCTCAGGACATTCTTGCGTTCAGCAATCCAGGCCACCGACTCAACATTGAAAGGATGAACCGCGAACAGCGCCGCCACCAGGAAGCTGCGTCCTGCAGCCCCGGTTGCGCGCACCAGCAGCAGGAACAGCAGCACTACGTTCAATACATGGAACAGCACATTGGTGACGTGATGCCCGTGAGGATTCAGACCATAGAGCATGCAATCCAGGGCGTGCGAAAGCCAGGTCGCTGGATGCCAGTTGGAGGACTCGGTCGAGGTCAAAGCCCAGCGCACTGTCTGCCAAGTCAGCCCGGCTTGCACGTGTGCGTTATTGGTGACGTAACTGTCGTCGTCGTAGTTGAAAATGAAAGGATGACTAATAGCGGGAGCATAGAGCGCAAACGTTACCACCGCCAGCAGAAGGCAAATTGCAAGATTGCGCCTCCGAGGCGACGCCATCACAAAGCTCTCGACTTTTTGTCGCACGCTCACGCTTCCCGGCACGACGACTTGTCGTCTCGTGTCCGACCTTCCGCTGTCCGTTCTGACGCTGGCAGCCATGTTTAAGCAGGAAACAAGCTTTAGCATTGTCGAGCAGAGGGCATTGTACCTTGGGGGCATTCGCCAACGAGTTCGGTTGACGAATTTTCAATCACGACGTTCAACCCTTAGGGATGTAGCCGGCACAGCGAAGAACCGGCAGGCGCGGATATTTTGCGAAGCTGGGATTGCTGTCCGAGAGTTTACAGCGATAAAACGTTGAGCCGCGCGCAGACTGAATCCGCTGCGCTTGCTGGCAGTCGAAGCACAGCCCAACGCGGCGGGTTTCATCTTTTGTTCCAGCTTCGCTCATATCCGCAGAATAGCCTATCGCGTAGGCATCGGCGCCCAGGCTCGCGGCGTTGGGTAATGTCCTAAACTTGCGTTGACCCTTTCACCACGGAGACACGGGGTCACGGAGAATACCTTTTTCTTCTCCGTGTCTCCGTGGTGAATTGCTTTCAACGCAAGTTTAGGACGCTACGCGGCGTTGGACAGAAAAACTCGCATCACGCGATCAGGTATACTTATCCGTTTCATAGGTATTCAAACCCTAAACAGATCAGGATCGAGAGAAAGGGACACATCTATGGCTTCCCCAGCAGTGGATTACGCTCGTTCGAATCAGCAGCGCTTCTTGAGTGAACTGAAAGATCTGCTTCGCATCCCCAGCATCAGCACCCTGGAGGAGCATAAGCCCGACGTGCGCAAGGCCGCCGATGTAGTGGCCGCCGAACTGGGGCGCCTTGGCATGGAGAACGTCGAGCTCATTGCAACCAAAGGCCACCCGCTGGTCTATGCGGACTGGCTGCATGCGCCCGGCAAGCCGACTGTGCTCTGTTATGCGCATTACGATGTGCAGCCTCCCGACCCGCTCGATGAATGGGTGAGCCCCCCTTTCGAGCCTACGGAACGCAACAACAATATTTATGCCCGCGGCGCAGTCGACGACAAAGGCCAGCTCTGGATGGAGATCAAGGCCATCGAAGCCTTGATGAAAGGCCACAACGGCAAGCTGCCGCTGAATGTGAAGTTCATCATCGAAGGCGAAGAGGAAGTCGGCGGCGAGTCCATTGCCGAATACGTCCGCAAGCAGAAAAGCAAGCTTAAGGCCGATTTCGCGCTGGTCTGCGATACCGAATTGTTTGCTCCGGATCTTCCAACGTTGTGCGTCGGCCTGCGCGGGCTGGTGTATACGGAAATCGAGGCGTTTGGAGCGAAGAGCGACCTGCACTCGGGCATGTATGGCGGGGCGGCGCCCAATCCGTTTTTCGCATTAATTGAAATCATCAGCAAGCTCAAGGATGCAAAAGGCAAAATACTGATTCCGGGCTTCTACAAGAACGTAAAGGCTCCCACTGCGGCCGAATTGAAGGCATGGAAGCGGCTGCCGTTCAATGAAGAGCACTATCGCAAGACGGAAGTTGGCTCCAAGGCGCTGACCGGAGAGCCAGGATTCTCGGTACTCTATCGCACTTGGGCGCGTCCCACGCTGGAAGTTCACGGCATGCCCGGCGGGTTTACCGCACCCGGGGCCAAGACTGTGATCCCGGCGAAAGCGTCGGCGAAGGTTTCCATGCGCATGGTTCCTAACCAGGATCCCGACGACATCCTCAAGCGCTATACGGCCTTCGTGAAGAAGCTCACACCCAAGGGCATCGAAACTAAAATTAAAGTGTGGAGCAAAGGTCCCGCCTGCGTGGTGGGCACGGACAACAAATACGTGAAGGCCTCCACCAAAGCCATGCACGATGTGTTCAAGAAAGACACGGTCTTCATTCGCTCGGGCGGGTCGATTCCCATCGTGACCGATTTTCAGGATGTGCTGAAAATTCCCAGCGTGATGATGGGCTTCGGCCTGCCCGACGACAATCTGCACGCTCCCAACGAGAAGTTTCACATCCCCAACTTCTATCGCGGGATCGAATCGATCTGTTTATTCTTCGAGAAGCTGGGCGCTTAAGAGGCGCAGACAAAAACTGTGTGGGGCCGAACTTGTAGGGCCGGGTCGGAGCCTGTCCTGAGCGAAGTCGAAGGAATCCGGCCAGCCAGCAAAGCTCGGTCGAAACTATCCGCGCCCTCACCAACCTCCAGGCAACTGGATTACGGACACGCTGTTGCTGTGCCGATTGGTGACGTAGACCCGCTTTGTCGCAGCATTCACCGCGACGCCGGTAGGAAACTTCCCTACGCGAATTTTTTTCCTGATGGCAAGGGTCGCCGCATCAATGAAGACCGCCCGGTTGCTTCCGGTATCGGGTTCCACGGCTAGAGGCGTACCCGGTATGGCAGCGACTTCATTGGGATAGTGAGAATCGCTAACCTTGCCCAACACAGTCCCGGTGGTGGGGTCGATGACGTAAAAACCGTTGTTCTCGTCAGTAGCGTACGCGCGATCAAGTTTCCAATCCAAGGCAATTCCCTCCAGCAGCGACGCGCCCGGCACATTGATCGTGTTCACCACTGCGTTGGTGCCGCCGTCAACTACAGAAATCTGCCCGCATCCGCAGAGGAAATCAGCCACGTAAATCTGGTTCGAATCGACGTCAACGGCGACACTAAGCGGATATGGAGGCAGGGGAATCGAGGCCTCGAGCTGGCGTTTCTCGCCATTGATCACCTCTAGAAAACCCTTCTGGTCCTCCAGCGTGACGTACACACGGTTGGTGGAAGGGTTGACTGCCACCTTGGCCGGACTCGGGCCCAACCTCACGGTGGAAGTCGTCAGCTTGGTCCCGTTGATGATGGAAAGGGATTCCCCGTTCAGATTGGCCACGTAAATCGTATTTGTCTTCTGGTTAACCGCGACGCCGTTGGGAGCATGGCCCACCCTTACTGTGTGCAGCACCGTATTCGTAGCGCCATCGATGACCGACACAGTATCGTCGGCCTGGTTGCTCACATATACGCGATTCCTCTGCTCGTCAACTGCGAGATATGTCGGCTGGTTCCCTACCGCGATAGTCGCAACCACTTGCTGGCAGAAAGCAGATGTAAGGCAACAGAGAAATAGCGGCGCAACCACGCCAATCAATGAACGCTTCATTGTTACCCTCGGCAGCTAGGGCGAAATCCCTAATCGAGAAACCATTATGCATGACCCTAACACGGCATCGGTTCAATGGTCCCTACAGTATTCTCCGTATAGTGCGCCTCCGGGCGGGTGCCGTCTCTCAGCCGAGAAAAGCAATAAGATCATTGCTTCGGCGCCCCGCTTGCGCTAGGCTTATTTTGCTCTCGCGATTCTCCCTTCCTGCTTAGACACCACACCCGATTTCTCACGCAATTGCTGCATTGCGTGTGCAAAATGAGGTGGTTGTGCAAAAGGGCACCCTATATATGGTGTTTTCTTGCTTGACCCCGGTGCAATTTCGCCGTTACAGTAGCTTCCATCTGTGCCCGTCCTATCCAGCCACGGGGGAAGGCTTTTTCGGAGCGAACGGTGGAGGAATCTAACTGGGTAACAGCACCTCGACTTTTTGCAGTGCTTGATCGATAGCCATCCGGCGACATGGCGGCGCGAACGCCGCCACGATGTCGGTGCTACCAGACTGGCTTTTAAGGAGTAGAAGTTGCTCAAACTGAAAAAGCTTCAGATTCTCGGCTTCAAATCTTTCTGTGACCGCACTGAACTCAAGTTTCACGGGGACGGCATCGCGGCCATCATCGGTCCCAATGGGTGCGGGAAGTCCAACATCGCGGATGCGATTTCGTGGGTTTTAGGCGAGCAGTCAGCCAAGACTCTGCGCGGTTCGCGCATGGAGGACGTCATCTTCGCGGGCACGCGCGATCGCAAGCCCACCGGGATGGCCGAGGTCGCGCTCACCCTGATCGATCCGGAAGTTTACGACGGGCCCGACGCTCACGAACCCACCGAGATCGAAGTCCAGAATGATTTACCCACTGGTGCCGACGATTGGGATGAAGCGGAAGTGCGGGCGCGAGCCGCGGAGGAAGTCGAGCGCCTGACCGAAGAGGCGCAGCCAGGCATCCCCGATGGAGAGACGGTCCTCTCGCCCGTCGGGCCGGGCAAGGACGCCGGGACCCCCATCGAATCGGGTCCGCAGGTCGTTCTTAGGATCCGTCGCCGGAAGTTTCAGACGCAGTTCCGCGCGGGAGAGATCGTGGTCACGCGCCGCCTGTTTCGCTCCGGAGACAGCGAGTACCTGTTGAACGGCAAACTCTGCCGATTGCGCGATATTCAGGAATTGTTCATGGGAACGGGGCTGGGGCCGGAGTCCTATGCTCTCATCGAGCAGGGGCGCATTGGGCAGATTCTGAGCAGCCGTCCGACGGATCGTCGTGCCATCATCGAAGAAGCTGCAGGGATCACCAAGTTTAAAACTAAGAAGCGGCTCGCAGAAGCGCGCCTGGAAGACGCCAAGCAAAATCTGTCGCGGGTGAACGACATTTTTGAAGAGGTCACGCGGCAGATGAATTCGCTGAAGCGGCAGGCGTCGAAGGCTGAGCGTTATGCGAAGCTGCGGGAAGAAATGCGGGCGAAGCTGCGTCTGGTGCTGGCCAGCAAGTTTGCCCAACTGGATCGCGAAAGCATGGAAATCGACGAGCGAATCAACGCGCTCGCGGAGGAAATGCGCCACCGGACCGAGACCGTTCAGCAATTAGAAGCCGAGCAAGCCGACCGCACTCAGCGTGGATACGCCATCGAGAGCGAGATTCGTGAAAATCGCGAGCGTCTCAACCAGATCAAGCTGGAAAGTGAACGGGCTCATGCCCAGCGTCGTCATAACGAAGAACGCTGTGCGGAACTGGTCGCGCGTTCGGCTTCTTCCGAGGCGGAATTGACCCAGGCTCGGTACCGTCTAAGCGCACTCGAAGCTGAACGTGATTCGAATCGCCGTGTGCTGGAGTCTGCCGCCGCTGATGTGGCTGCGGCACAGCAGGAACTGGCACAATGCCAGCAACAAGCTACCGACGCCGCTAACGCTCTGGCACAGTTGGAGCATCGGCAGGAGGCTTCTCGCGTCACCATCATGGAAGTCGTCGCGTCTGCTGCCAACCTGCGAAATTCTCTCACCCAAGCGGAAGAGCGTTTAGCTGCGTTGGGTCGCGAGGCACAGCGTTTGCAGGTTGAAATGTCAACTGCAAACGCGCAGGTCGAAGCTTTCGGCGGGCAGCGTGGGCAATTTGCCTTGGAATTCGAGTCCGTCTCGCAGCGCGTCGCAGGGCTGACGGAAGAGATTTCCCAGGCTCGTCAATCGATTGAATCCAAACGCCGCGAAGAATCGGAAGCCAAGAGTCGCTTGGATGGCCTGCGAGCCGAATATGCATCCGCGATTGGAAAGAAGGGCTCGCTCGAAGCGGTTATCGCCGAGCACGGCTACTCGACGGAGTCGGTTCGCCGCTTGTTTCAATCGGACGTGATGAACGGGGGGTTGGCTCCGGCGGGCGTGTTGGCCGATTTCCTCGAGGTTGAGCCGCGCTACGAAGGCGTGGTGGAGGACTTTCTTCGCGACGAATTGAATTACGTGGTGGTGAAATCTTGGGACGCGGCCGACGAAGGTCTGCGCCTGCTGCGAACTGACGTGGATGGACGCGCCACATTTTTGGTCCACCCAGAAGATTCCCAGGCCAAGTTTTCATTCGCGGTGGATGAGGTGGCCCGTGCGGCCACGCCCAGCCAGTCGATCGTCCCGCTGAAACATGCGATCCGTGTGCTGAACGGCTTCGGCCGGTCCCTGGAAGTCATTCTCCCGAAGCTGCGCGATGGCTACATCGTTCCAGAGCCCACCTTCGCGCGCGAGCTTGCATTGTCGAACCCAGATGCATTCTTCCTTTCGCAATCGGGCGAGTGCTTCCATAACGTCACCGTCACCGGCGGCAAGCAGCGTGCCGAGGGCCCGCTGTCGATGAAGCGCGAGCTGCGGGACGTAATGCGTTTGCTGGGCGAGTTGGAGTCGGCACTGCGCGATGACGAAATCCGCGTTCTCACTTTGGCCCGCGAGATCAAAGAACTAGCATCGCGGCTCGACCGCCTGGAGACCGAGAAGCGAGAAGCCGAAAAACAGGCGATGACTTCTGGTCACATGCTGCAGCAGCTCGATTCGGAAATGGTTCGCGTGGGCGAGCGGCTGAGCACCTGTCGGCAAGAGATCCAGCGCCTTACTTCTGAGCGCGCCGAGCAGGAGGCATTGATCAACTCGCGCCAAACAGATTTGGTGATGCTCCAAAAGCAACGCGAGGAATTGGAAGCCCTGGCGGCGACGGCCAACGAAGAACTGGCTGGCATGCGCGAGCGCCGTGATTCGGCCGCGCAAAACGCTTCCCAGCATCTGGCACGTGTGGCCACGCTAGAAGAACGGCATCGGTCGGCCACGGCTGTGCTGGAGAAAATAGAAGCCCTGGTCGCAGATATGGCCGCTCGCGCCGAGTCGTTGCGGACGCAGATCGAATCTTCCGCAGTCGAAAAACTGCAGCGCGAGACCGAGAATCAGCAGATGATGGCGCAAGTGGAAGAACTGGAAGCGGAGCGCAATACCACCGAGGCTCGCGATGGTTTGCTGCAATTTGAATCAGACCAGGTGCGTGGCCGCCTGGCCGACATTGAGGAAGCTTTGCGCGATGCCCGTCAGTTACTCGACTCGGCCCGCGACCGCCGCGGTGAGCTTTCGGCAACCGCAGCCAAACTGCAATCGGACGCGCAATACATGGCGGAAACCTGCCTGAATGAGTTGGGCATACAGCGTCACGAATTGACCGCGGACACTACAATTTCCATCGCCAGTGGAGAGGAGCTAGCGACCGAAGACCAAGCCTACCGCGAAATGCGCACTCGGCTCGATGCTATGGGCCCGGTAAACATGATGGCTCTGGAGGAATACAAGGAAACCGCCGAGCGCCATGCATTCCTAGACGCGCAAAGAAAAGACCTGCTCGACTCGATTCAGAATACGCAGGCTACCATCAAGGAGATCGATGCCTTCTCGCGGCAGAAGTTCGAAGAGGCTTTCCACAAAATCAACGAGAACTTCCAGACCACTTTCCGCAAGCTGTTCGGGGGTGGGCATGCTTTCATGCGCCTCACCGATGAAGAGAACAGCGCCGAAAGCGGCATCGACGTAGTCGCTTCTCCTCCCGGCAAAAAGCTGCAGAATGTGCTGCTGCTTTCCGGCGGTGAGAAAGCTCTGACCGCATTGTCGCTCCTGGTGGGAATATTCCAGTATCAGCCCAGCCCATTCTGCATTCTTGACGAGGTCGACGCGCCGCTCGACGAAGCCAACATCGGGCGCTTCACCGAACTCGTACGGGAAATGAGCCTCCAAACCCAGTTCGTGCTGATCACGCACAGCAAAAAGACCATGAGCATCGCACCCGTGCTGTATGGCGTGACCATGCAGGAGCCAGGCGTTTCCAAGCTGGTTTCGGTGCGCTTTGGAGCGACGGCATAGGCAAAAGCATCGATGGCAATCCAGCCCGTTGACGTCCGGCAGTTTGCGGAATAGAGTCTTTCCAAAAGCTTGGAGTTGCGTTTCGATGAACGCAGGACCTCTGTTGCTTCGTTTTTTTGTGATTGGTTATCTTGTGACTTATGCTTTTTCTTCTTTTGCCGTGACGGATAAGTGTTCGGCGAATCCCGGGAAGTCGGAAACTTTCGCGTCTATCACGAAAGTGCAGCCTCCCGAGTCCACAACTCACCCTGCCGTCGTCCTAGCCGGAATGGAGCTTATTCTAGAGGAGCACTCAGATCACCTCGCGGCAACACTACGCGACTATGAGGGCACGTCAACGCCACTTACGACGAAGCTTGAAGGAACAATTCAAGACACAGGGACCGGTTGCAAGGTCCATCTGTCGGGCCGCAACCGTCGAGGGAGAGTGGAAATAGAGGGAACTATCGGTGTTGTGAGTTTTGATGCAACCATAGTTCGGACTCTCGGAAAACAACCGTATTCAGAAACAATCTCGCTCAAGAGAAAACCTTTCGAAGCGGACAATCACTTGAGCACTCTGTTCGGAAGCCACCCGCTCTGCCCTCCGTCCAAGTTATCCTCTGCTATCCTCAGCTTTTCCACAAACCGAATCCTCCTAAATGCCGCACCAGAAGCCGCTTGCAAACCCTAACCCGCGGTCAAATACTTTTTCTTTCAAGGGAATGCGCAGGCTCAATCTTCCATTGTGACTTAAATCGTTGACAAATATTTCTGGCAGGTTAGAATACGCGACGTTTTCTAACTGTAAAATTCCAACATGAGCCCCCAGCTTCTCGACCCCGTTCTGTTGCGCACTGACTTCCCCGAACTCAAGCTCCACGCCAGCGGCAAGGTCCGCGATGTCTACCGTCTCGACGATGCCCATCTTCTATTCGTGGCTACCGACCGCATCTCTGCATTCGACTATGTGCTCGCCACTGGCATTCCCCATAAGGGGCATGTACTCACCCAGATTTCTCTCTTCTGGTTCGGTTTCCTGCATGACCTCGTGCCCAACCATGTGGCCACGGCCGACGTGAAACGCTATCCCGCAACAGCGCAGAAATATGTCGACCAACTGCAAGGGCGATCTATGATGGTGATGCGCGCGGAAATGATTCCGGTGGAGTGCGTGGTTCGAGGCTATATTTCCGGATCGGCGTGGAAAGAATACAAAGCCAGCGGCCGGGTGTGCGGCATCGAACTTCCTGCCGGACTCAAAGAGTCGGGTAAGCTGCCGCAGCCTATTTTTACTCCGGCCACCAAAGCGACTAGCGGACACGACGAGAACATTCCCTTCGACGAGATGACCCGCATCGTGGGCGTTGAGTTAAGCCGCCAGCTTCGCGACCTCAGTTTGAAGATTTACAGCAAAGCGGCGGACTACGCCTTGCAGAAGGGCATCATTATTGCCGACACCAAATTCGAATTTGGCATGACGTCCAAGGGCATCACCCTGGCGGACGAAGTGCTCACCCCCGACTCGTCACGTTTCTGGCCGGCGGACAAATACCACCCGGGCCACGCACAAGAATCGTACGACAAGCAATATGTTCGTGATTATCTGGAGCAAATTCGCTGGAACAAGCTGCCGCCTGCGCCCGGGCTTCCTCCGGACGTTGCCCGCCAGACCAGCGAAAAATACCTCGAAGCTTACCGCCAGCTCACCGGACGCGAGCTGGATGTTTAGCGAAGCAAACAGCAGGAGAAGACGATGACCGCAGCGGACTGGGTCATCGTGGTAATAATTGCGGTTTCCATAATTCAGGCGGCGATCTCTGGCTTCTTTCATGAAGCCTTTGGACTCGCGGGCTTGGTCGTTGGCTACCTGCTGGCCGCGTGGAATTACCAGCGGCTGGCAGCGCGGTATGCGCCTTATCTGAAGTCGATGTGGTTGGGCGAAATCGGTGCTTTTCTGGTTATTTTTTTAGCGGTGCTGGTCATCGCCGGGATCGCGGGGCGGATTACCCGCCACATCGTAAAAGAAGCTGGACTCAGTTTTGTCGACCGGATCTTGGGCGGGGCGCTGGGGCTGCTGCGGGGAATTTTGCTGGTAGCAGTGATCATCATGAGCATGGCAGCGTTCACGCCTACGTCGACATGGCTGGAAGGTTCGGAACTGGCGCCGTATTTCCTGGTTGTAGGACGCGCCGCGATTTGGGTGGCGCCGTCCGAATTGCGGGGCCGCTTTTATCAGGGACTTGATTTGCTGCGCCGTCAACAGCAACATAGGTGAACTGCACGGCCGCGGCTGTTAAAAAGAAACCTGGCAAATAGCGAAAAGCGCAGTTAAAGCTTTTCAAGAGAAAGAGGATGCCGTGAGAGATCAACTCGAAGCACTCATCCTGCAGATGTATAAAAGCAATATTCTATATTCGGAGGCAGTGCGCGAATTCAAGAAGCGTTT
The DNA here is from genome assembly GCA_963696635.1 of uncultured Acidobacteriota bacterium. Lineage (GTDB taxonomy): Bacteria > Acidobacteriota > Terriglobia > Terriglobales > Acidobacteriaceae > JABDBE01. Next base: position 675,846 of record CAVOKX010000006.1, on the reverse strand, counting down.
TATTCTTACGGTGCTGCAGGAAAACAACGGAAATCAGTGCCGGGCCGCCCGTCAGTTGGGGATGCATCGCAACACGCTGAGCCGCACCATTTCCGAATTGAAGATCGATATGCGGCAACTACGAGCCGGGGTCAAACGTCCTCCCCGCAGCGCTCGCCCAACGGCTTACGACAAGAAAATTGTCCGTTGACACTCCCGCTTTAATCTTTTGCAAATAAATAAGGGCAGCGTGAAGACGCTGCCCTGCTCAATTCCGATCCACGCCCCGAGCTACTGAGACGGACGCTTATGGACGGGTTTCTTGGTCGGAGGTGGCGCCTTGGTGAGCAATGCGCCCTTTTCCATGGTCATCACAAACGGGTTCGGCGTATAGGACACCGGCGTCCCCTCGAAATCCAAAGTAGACCCTTCCTGCGGCATCAGCTTGGCAGGAATGGTTCCACCCATGGTAACCACGATATCCGCCCGCTTCTGATCGATGTCATCCTGACTGCCCGCCATTTGCAGTTCGGTCGGGGCCGCCTTGACGACGATGCCTTCCATCTGCAAGGGCACGCCCTTGATCGCTGACCAAACTTTATCTGTATCAGCCGGTGCACCCGCGGAGAGCACCAACTCCCACTCTGCGAAACTCATATCTTTGGGAGCCTTGGTCTTAACCAGGTCGGCGGCTTGCTGGGCCGGGGTGGGAGGAACGTATTGCGTAACCGTGAATCCGGCTGGCGGCAGAGGATTGGCTTTGGCCGCCGCCATCACGTCTGTCCAACCCTGATCACTGCCGTGGTACTTGATGTACTGATTCTTGCCGTAGCTTTCGATCTGCGTCTGACCTGCACCCGTAGCCAGATTCGCGGCGCGAGCAATGAAAAAGAGACCTTCCACAGTATTCGGAGGCGTGCCCGTCAGGTCCGCCAAGGCTAACGGATAAACATTCCGCAGGTCATTCGGGTCACCTTCCACAGCGGCCCGCAAGCGCTGTTGCGCTACCGGATAGTTCTTAGCTTGCAACGCCGCCATCCCCGAGGTGCCATTAAATATCGCACTCATCTGCGTCTTCATTTTGGCGAAGTCCGCATCGGACGTGCCATCCGGCTTGGGCGCAGTTTGCAGGGCCTGCAGGCCGCGATCCGCAAATTGAGCTCCCTGGGTCAGGTTGTTTTGCGCATCCTGACCGGCTTCTGCCTGGGCGCGCTTGATGTAGCTGAGCAACGCCAGAGCGCGCAGATTGTTGGGATTCACTTGCAGAATGCGCTGCGCCGCCTCCAGCATCTTGGCCTGGTTATTGGTCTGCTGATAGGACACCATGAGCAGTTCGAGCGCGTCTTCCTTCATGACGCTGTTGGGATACTGGGCGAGGAACGCTTCCAGGCCGCTGATCTTCGCAGTGGCATCCTTCTGCTGTACGGCTCCAACGTAAGCGTTGTACTCCGCCGGGTCTTTGATCTCTTTCTTCTGCTGCGGTTGAGACGCGGCAGGCTGCGTCTGTGCGGGCGCCGCGGATTGAGTTTGCGGTTGCGTTGTGGCTTGCTGACCCGAGGCGATTCCAGCAAACGTAATCACAATCGCTGCTAAACGTGTCTTCATTTTGCAATGGCTCCTTGAATTGTTGGGAAAACGGACGGCATTCGTACCCGGGTATCACCCAGCTCAATCCCGGCTGCTCACAGCATGAACCTCGTTCGTTCATGCGACAGGCCCGGAAAACTCAGCGCCCGTCCGGTAACTTCAACGAGGCCAAGATACTATTTCCGGTGAGCCGGATTATAAGTATGTACCTCGACTAAGGCAAGCTTACTTTCCAGGCTCCCTCACCTGTCCTGTAAGATGTGACTCGGCGCGCTTGTGGTTGCGCACGTCCAACATAACAATCATAAGGGAGAAGTCCTATGGATGAGACTGGTAAAAACAACAGTCTGGCCGGACAAGTCGCAGTGATCACGGGCGCTGGACGGGGCATCGGTGCCGCCATTGCCGCCAAGCTGGCCGCTCTCGGAGCCATCGCGGTGCTTTGTGGACGCACCCGTGGGCCGCTGGAGTCGACCGCTCACGCCATTTCGAAAGCCGGTGGGCAAGCCAACCCGTTGCCCTGTGACCTAACCGACCTGCCCTCGGTCGAAGCCGCGGCCGCGCACGTGGACCAGACTTTGCATCGAATCGACATTCTCGTCAACAACGCCGGCGTAGGCGGCTTTGGCGGCCCGCTGCACCAGCTTGCACCGGAGTCCTGGGACCAGGTGCTGAACACGAACTTGCGCGGAGTCTATTACGGCATTCGCGCCTTCGCTCCCATGATGATTCGCGCTCGCAGCGGGCACATCATTAACATTTCCTCGCTAGCCGGGAAAAACGCCCTGCCAAACGGCGCTGCCTATGCCGCGTCGAAATGGGGACTGAACGGCTTGAGCTACTCCGTCGCCGAGGAGTTGCGTAGCCACAATATTCGAGTCTCGGTAGTCTGTCCCGGTTCCGTGGATACTGAACTGAGCCCGCACGCAGGAAAGGATAAAGCAAAGATGCTCCTGCCGACAGACGTTGCCCACGTAGTAGCGATGCTGGTGACGCAAGCCCCGCAATCCTTCGTCAGCGAAATTCTACTGCGCCCAACCCAGAAGCCCTAAACCCGCGTGGTGCGGACGCCCTCGCTCGCGAGCAGTGGCAAGAATCGTGTGGCGCGGGCACTCCTGTCCGCGAGCAATTGGCAAGAATGTTGCACGCAGCGGTGTATGATCCAACCCTGCGGGATCTGCCCATTTACGCTGACCACGCCAAGCATTGGAGCTTGCTGATGAAAGGCCTTATCCGTCACCCACTCTGCTTAATAATGATGCTCGCCGTTGGCGCATTTGCCCAAGGCACAACCCATGCGGGATTTCGATCCTTAAAAGTGGATGCGGGGACGGTCATCGGAGAAATCCGCTCCTTTCAGGGATTGAACGGTCCACCAAGCCCGGTGATGGCGGGACTTCCAAACCTCGTCCAACAATACACAGGCCTCCGTGTTGATCAGGTTCGAACTCACGATTTCATGGGTCCCACGGAAATCGATTCCAAGTTCGTTTTGGGCGACGGACTGCTCACTTGGCTAATTCCTGACAACCCGCAACGCGCCGGCGTGGTAAAGACAGGCAACGCCAGCATCATCTTTCCCGACCGGGCAGCCGACCCCGAAAAACCCGCCAGCTACAATTTTGCTCCAACCGACAAAGTGATCTCCGCCATTCACGCCAGTGGCGCCGACGTCTACTACCGTATCGGACGCAGTTGGGGCGCCAACATCAATCCGCCGGACGATTTCGACAAGTTTGCCCGCGTAGTGCAACACATTGCCATGCACTATAACCAGGGCTGGGCAACCGGCTTCCGTTATGGCATTCGCTATTGGGAGTTTTGGAACGAGCCTGACGGCTTATTCTGGTCCGGCACTCCGCAGCAGTTTTACTCGCTGTACGAAAAAACCGCGCGCGCCCTGAAGTCTGTCGATCCCACACTCAAAGTTGGCGGCGTCGGCAAAGCCTTCCCGTCCGACGATGGTGGCTACCGCGAAAGCTTCATCGATTACTGCGCGTCGCATCACGTGCCGCTGGATTTTTATTCCTGGCACACCTATGCCAACGGCTCGGCGGACCCCTATGACGCCGTCCGCCTCGCCAAGGAAATTCGCGCCGTCCTCGACGCGCACGGCTTCCCTCGCGCCGAAAGCATTCTCTCCGAATGGAATCTCAGCGCCAACTTTACCGAATCCGAGAAGGCCGACCTGCAAGGCGAACACAACGCCGCCTACATCGGCGCAGTGCTCAGCTATCTGCAGGATACCTCGATCGACCACGCTCACTTCTATCGCGGAGATGCGGCTTGGATGGGGCTCTTCGATCTCGACGGCAAATATTTCAAGACTGCATATACGTTCAAAGCGATGGGCAAAATGCGGAACACGCCGCAACGCCTTCCAATCGAGGGCACGGATACTTTCGGCTTCGCCGCGCTTGCCGGCCGCTCCGCGGATGGCCGCACAATCCAGATCCTGATCAGCAACTACGCGATTCCCCCGAATTACAAGCCGGACCTCATGCCCATGCCCCCGGAATTACAAAAAGCCGCACCGCCCATGCCGGACATGTCGAAAATCAAGTTTCTGCCGCCTCGCACCGACATCGTTTACCGCGATAACCGCGGCTACGACCTGACCATTAGCAATTTGCCGTGGGGAAGCGCTGCGTTCAGCGTAAAGCGCTACCGACTCAGCAAGACCCAGAACCTCGACTTGGTGGAAGAGCGAACTGGGAAGGAAGGCGCCTTACATTTGTCTAATTCTCTCCCACCCGACACTGTGGAACTTATCGTTCTCACACGCCGGTGACAGTGCCGTTCGCAAATCAGGAGGAACAATGAAAAAGACAAATGAAGCTGATGAGGTTGGAGAAAAATCAAGTCCCCGCCGTTGCTCGCTGACTCGCCGGAGCCTGTTGAAGGCGGCAGCCACAGTTGCATCTGCCGCGATCTTCCCTTCCGAACTCGCGGCCGCAGCATTCTCCGGTCAGAGCGTTGCTGCAACGAAGTCCGATCCCGCAAAATCCAAATCCCCCGCCAGGAATCCGCGCTGGTACGGTTTCAATCTGCTCGAGTACTTTTCCACCGATGCGGACTGGATGAAGTATTTTCCCTACAAGAACGATGGGATGTTCCGCGAGGACGATTTCCGCTGGATACGCGACTGGGGTTTCAACTGGGTACGCTTGCCCATGGATTATCGCTTTTGGACCGCACCCGATCTTTTCACAATCAAGGAGAAACAGGTCGAACCCATCGACCGAGCTGTCCGGTTGGGAGAAAAATACGGCATTCACATCAACGTTTGTCTGCACCGCGCGCCCGGCCTATGCATACTCGACACGATGGACGAGAACCTGACCGGAATTGCGGTAACGAAGGAGAAGACAGATGTCTTCACCGACCCGCATACCTTCGATGCCTTTATTCATCAGTGGACGTTCTTCGCCGACCGCTATAAAGGTATTCCAAGCCAGCGGCTCAGCTTCAACCTGGTGAACGAGCCGATCGCCATGCCGAATGCTTCCGAGCTCGCGGAACTTCATCAACACGGCTCCATCAAAACCAGGGACTTATTCAATGCTGAGCGTCTGCAACGCCATGCCAAGGACTACACGCGCCTGGCGAAAGCAGCAAACGATGCCATTCATGCCCACGACCCGCAGCGCCTAGTGGTCACCGACGGTTATCCGGGCGGCGGCTCGCCGATTCCGGATCTGGTCGGCACGGGCATGGTGCAAAGCTGTCACACTTACAATCCGATTCAGCTCACCCACCATAATTGCGAGTGGGTGCGTGGCATCCTGACCGGCTCAGAACCGATGCCGACCTGCCCTCTTAAGGACGACCAGGGCAAAGTCATCTGCGATCGCCGGACGCTTGAGACTTTGTTTCGACCCTGGGCTGCTCTTTCAGCGCAGGGTGTTCCCGTTCACTTCGGCGAGATGGGTTGTTACAAGCACACTCCGCCCGAGGTCGTGTTGGCATGGTTGAACGACACACTCGATGTTGTGGGCGAATTAAATTCCGGCTGGGCCTTATGGAACTTCCGCGGGCCCTTTGGTGTGCTCGACACCGGACGATCGGGAACGAACTTCGAGGACTGGCAAGGGCACAAGCTCGATCGCCCCCTCCTCTCCCTTTTGCAGAAGAAGATCGCGGCGTGATGTCACAGTCGCCGACTAGTTCCGAGGCCACTTTTTTATCATTGACCTCATGCTTTAAGATCGGATAACCTATTAAAGCTTACATTATCTGTAAGATAATCGTCGATCTTTGACAATCTGATCCGGTGCGAGGGTGCCTCTGCCCTGGGCTCCACAATGCCCACTCAGTTCCAAAACGGAACGTCGCCTCCGGCGTAACTCCAATGTTCTCTAGATTTTACGTGTAACTCCTTTAAACTCAAAGATCTAGCGTGGTAATTATCCCTTGACGGTAGGTATATAAATATGGATACTGTAACTCTCTCGCCGGGAAAGTTCTATGTCGAGCGTGGGAGAGACCCGTTCGTGCGTGTACCAGAAAACATTTTTAAGGGTGTCGCCTTTATAGGTGAGGTCGCAGGACGTGACGAAGCGGGAAATGCCTATGGCGATCTTCATGCCACTGGATTTTTCGTGCAGGTTGCGAGCACGCAATTTCCACAATTGCGATTCCCTTATGTAGTTACCGCTAAGCACGTCTCCGAAGATTTGCAAGATCGGGAGATTTATATTTTGGTCAATGACAAACAGGGCGGAATAGCCCAACTGACCAACATAGGGCCTCAGTGGTGGACTCACCCTACCGATTTGACCGCAGATATAGCTATTCGCCAAGTGGGCTCACAAAAGAACGTCGATTTTTTCGCCGTAAGGACGAAGGACTTTATAACTTCAGAGCAAATCAAATCTGAATACGTGGCTTTGGGCGACGAAGTATTCATGACGGGTCTATTTTCCCCTGCTCCTGGAGTGAAGCGTAATATGCCGATCATTCGACACGGCAACATCGCTATGTTTCCAGAGGATCAAATACAAACCGCGCTTGGTTTTGCGGACGTTTATCTAGTGGAGGCTCGATCTATTGGTGGCCTGAGTGGATCGCCTGTGTTCGTAAGACCTCCACTCAGATATGCCATCGAGATGCCAGCGGGATCAACTGCTTATTTTGATGCAATTGGTACTTTTGGTTTGCTGGGCCTCATGCACGGCCACTGGGCTATCAGAGAAAACGAGCTCAACAACCCCCAAGTAGAACATGATCGCAAGCGCGGGGTAAATCTCGGGATCGGTATCGTCGTTCCGGCAACAAAAATTCTTGAAACGATAAATCGACCAGAGCTGACCCGACTACGCAGATTGGGAGAAATGGACATGATTAGTAAGAACGTGAGTGTTCCGGGAATGGATTCAGCTAAGGACAAACCGGAATCCGCCTCGTCGATTTTAACCAAAAAGGATTTCGAGGACGCGCTAAAGAAGGCATCGCGCAAGTTGTCCGAGCGAAAATAGGCAGTCAGAACGGCTCAACAGGGACGGGAGCTTGACGCACAACTGCATCGCGCTTCTCAACTTGTTTCAGGAAACTTAGGAACATCGGCGGCTCATCGAACCGCCGATTGTACCGAAAACTGTACTCGTTAAAATAGGACTGCAAGTAATGACGGCCAACATTGTGATACACGCCGCTGATACCGCGCTTTACCAGACTCCAAAAGCCTTCGATGGTGTTGGTGTGGATGCCGTCTCCGGTGACGTAGACCTTTTCGCTGTGATTGATCCGACGATGCTTGTAGCCGCGAACTCCCAATCCATCGTAGGACGGGAATTCATCCGTAAACACGGTGCTTTTGGGCATGATGTGTTCGCGCACGATGCCAATCAGCGTGTCGGCCTTCACGTCAGCGGCAACCATTGCGCGGACGCGTCCTTTGCGCTCTACGATTCCAACCATGGTTGTCTTGCCTCTTTTATCGCCAACCATCGGGCGTCCGGCATTACCTTTGCGCCGACCGCCGTAGTAGGTTTCGTCCATCTCTACGCCGCCCTTGCCGCCAAGTTGCCCAGGTTCCTGTTCGTCCAGCATGGAACGAATCTGCTTGAACATGCGCCACGCGGTTTTATAAGTGACGCCAGTCTCCCGCTGAATCTGCTTCGCGGAGATGCCGCAACGTGTCTGAGCCATCAGATAGATCGCATAGAACCAAGTGGTGAGCGAAGTAGGCGATTTGTGAAAGATCGTGTCCGCAGTCGGATGAACGTGATGGCCACAATGGTCGCAAGAATAAGATGGGCGACTCGCTACGCGATGATGCTTCGTGATCGCTTCGCAGGTATTGCAGTAGATACCATCTGGGTAAAGAGAATTCTTCAACCATTCCAAACAGGTCGCATCGTCGGGAAACTGGCGGTCGAAGTCTTTCTTTGTGTACGGCAGCATCTTCGGTTTGCGGTTATTGTGGGCCATGGTGCTTACCTACTTTCAGGTAAAAGCCTAGCAGAATCGTTACCTACTGTCAAGGGATAATTACCTCTAGCATATAGTCGTAAAATAAATCGTTTGTTTTCTAGATTTTGCGCAATGAAGAGGGGGAGGGGGTACAGGTACTATGCAGTAAACTCCGTCCCAAAGCGGGAAAAGCGGCGAGGGCTACTGCCGTAACTTACTTCTTGAAGAGATTCTCGAATGCCGTCCGGGCATCCATGGGACGCGCCGAACTCGGTGTCGAGGTTTCCTTTTCTACTCGGACGCGCATTGCATAAAACGTACATTGATTGCGCTCGTCTTTACGCGCAATCCGCTCCGGGATGGGCTGGGTACATTCAAACCGGCTCGAAGTGTCAAAATAGGTACACTGCCGGCAGGAGTGCAATTCGAAGCCGCACTTGGGACATTTCCCCACCGGTTCTGATACTGATGTCAGCAACGTCCCGCATTGCGCGCAACGCGAAACCGTATGCGTCCCGGGCATCTGCAGCGCCCGCGGGCCAAATGTTTCTTTCTTGACTGGCCGCTCGCTGGACTGTTGTTTTTCCCGCTTCCCGCCGCTGTCCTGATACCCGTGTTGGCGATACTTCCGGTCGGACACGAACCGCCTCCTCTATGCAGCGCATATTGTCTCGCTTCGTCCTGATCTCGACAAGTCCGTTGCGTCGATTCTGAGAGCGCGAGCATGGAATGAGGCCGACCCGCGCCCGCAAAGAAACTGCATCTCGCAATATCCTGGGAAGCACAAAGCGCATCTCAACCAAGCGGGCAACCATTAACGGCGCCCGCGCCATGCATGGTCCCGCTACAGCGTTGTCAATGCTGTCATACTATGTGGCCCGAATTGTAATTCGCCATAGCGGGTGCTAACATCCGACTAGCAGTGTGATAATTGGAGGTTCTTTTGTGGCTGAGAGAGATGGCAATAGTTTCCTTTGGTTTCTTGCAGGCTTAGGTATCGGGGCTGTGGCTGGCGTTCTCTATGCTCCGCGTTCGGGCGATGAAACCCGTGACGCGCTCCGCGCCAAAGCGGAAGACGGTCGCGAGTTCGTGCGTGACCGCGCCCGGCAGGCGCGTGAGCAAGCTGCAACTTGGGCCGATCGCGGCCGCGACGTTCTCAATCAGCAAAAGGAGCAATTCCGGTCGGCGTACGAAGCCGGAAAGCAGGCGTATAAGGAAGCCACAGCTACCGAAGGTGGGAGCCAGCAGAATCCGTGATTTTCAATACTCCGCCGCGCCCGCGTTGGGAGCCTTAAAGCGGAGAAACGCTTATGGACTATCTACCTATTTTCATCGGCTGCACTGCCGCAGCTGTCGTGATACAGGCCGGAATTCTGGTGGCTTTGTACCTGGCCGTCCGTCAAACCACTGCGCGCATGGAAGCGCTGGCCACTGACGTCAAAACCAAAATTCTGCCCACGGCCGAAATCGTCCATTCCATGCTCACGGAGTTTCGCCCGCACCTCGAGACTTTGGTAACTAATGTGAGCGAGTCGAGCACCATGGTTCGCACCCAGATTGAGCGCCTCGATGCCACCGTCAGCGACGCCATCGATCGCACCCGATTGCAGGTGATTCGCGCCGACGAGCTACTCAATCGCACTCTGGACCGGGTGGAAAGCACCACGGATTTGGTGCATAAGACAGTGGTTTCTCCGGTGCGCCAGCTCGCCGGATTGGTCCAGGGGGTCACCTCAGGATTGGAGTTCCTGATTGGATCGAAACGCCGCCGGCACAACGGTGTTGGCGTGCCCCAGGACGAAATGTTTATCTAAGTCCGAGCTTGTTCACAGAAAAAATTAAAAGGCAGCGCGGCGCGCTGCCTTTTTTGCTGGTCTGGCCAACTTATGAAACCACGCGCAGAACCATCTGCGTCCCGCTGTCCAACTTTACGTTGCGCTTGGGAGAACTCAGCAGCGAATCCTGCGCGGCTCCCGAGCTCAGCGACACACCCGACATTCCCACAACGCCTTGGTCTTTTGGTGTCAATTCTCCATAGCCCACGGTCGCGTCCGTCCCCTCTGGCATTGGAGGTGCGGCGTTCACACTCCCGGGCGCGGCGCCCCCCGCGACTGGCGCGCCCGCCCCGTTGCCAACATTGCCGCCGGAAGGTCCTCGGACCATACCGCCGGGATTACCGCCCCCGGCCATAGGCTGATTGGCCGAGGCCGTATTTGACTGCGGCCAGCCAATGGCCTGAATGGAAGCCTTGAGCGGAATCTCACTCCCATTCTTCATGATCATTTTGTCGAAGACGATTCCCAGCGTGGACGCGGAGTCTCGCTCGTGCGGCGACACCTCGGCGACGTGGGCCAGAATTTTGGATCCTCTGGGCGAGAGCACTTCATTCTTGTCCGATCGCAAATCATCCATGGTTTTAACGATCACCTCATCGCCCACCTTGGCCTTCTTGGCATCGACCGTCTTTGCCAGCTCTACCCGAATGATTGTTCCCGGCGCGAGCCGCATGCCAGCACTCTGAGACTCCGATGCGCTATTGGGTTGGGTTTGAGCGAGAGAAATACTGGCCAGGAAAGCCGTTGTCAATACGGAAATAAGAAGCTTCATAGGTCTTGTGCCCTTTCTTTAGTAGTCGAGAAGCCTGAAGCTTGCCAAAGGTTTCCCGTAAACGATAATTTTCTTGGCAAGAAACGGGGCGCACCTTACGACTCGATTACTTTCAAACGATCCAGCCGCCCCCGACCACGACGTCTCCGTCATAGAATACGGCGGCTTGGCCGGGTGTGATGGCGCGCTGCGGTTCGTCGAATGTCACCAGGACTTCGTCATGGTCTGCCTTCTCTAAGACCGCGGGCGCGCCCTCGTGACGATGGCGGATCTTCACGCGGACCCGCATCGGCTCGCTCAAATCCTCCACCGCGATTAGATTCACGCGGTGCGCGCGCAGAGTTCGCGAGTATAGATCCTCTTGGTTGCCGACCACCACCTGGTGCTGGTCGCCCTTGATCTGGATGACGTACAGCGGCGAGCCCGTGGCGACGCCCAAGCCTTTACGTTGCCCGACGGTGAAGTTGTGGATGCCGCTGTGCTCACCGATCACCTGTCCGTTGGCAGTAACGAGTTCACCCGCAGTGTCGGGCAACGACTCGCCCTGCTCGGCCAAATAGGCATCGAGGAACTTCTTGTAGTCGCCTCCGGGAACGAAGCAGATCTCCTGCGAATCCGGCTTCGCGGCGAGAGCCAGGCCGTGGTGGCGGGCCAGATCGCGAACCTGAGGCTTGGTCATTTCGCCGAGAGGAAACAGGGCGCGGCTTAGCTGGTCTTGGGTCAGGCCGAACAGGAAATAGGTTTGGTCCTTGGCCAAATCGAGCTGGACGCTTCAGCAGCCAGCGGCCGCAGTTCTCATCGAACTCAACCCGAGCGTAGTGACCGGTCGCCAGCGCGTCCGCGCCAATCTGCTGGGCCACGATTAACAGCTGATCAAACTTCAGATGGTTGTTGCACAGGCTGCACGGGATCGGCGTGCGTCCCGACAAATACTCCTGGACGAAGGGCTGCACCACATCGCGCTCAAAGCGGTCCTCGTGATTGACGACGTAATAAGGAATACCGAGCGTCTCAGCTACACGGCGCGCGTCGTAAACATCATCGAGCGAGCAGCAGCGCCCGTGGATGGCTTTCGGCATTCCGGCGTGTCCTGCCAAACGGCGCTGGTTCCATAGCTGCATGGTCAAGCCGATGACATCGTGCCCCTTCGCGCGCAGCATGGCCGCGACGGTTGAGGAATCGACTCCGCCTGACATGGCTACGGCGATGGTCTTAGAGGACATAGCTCCTAGCTTCTGGCTACTAGCTCCTAGCAAAAGGCCTCGAGCGTCCGGAAAGATCGCCTGTGATCGGAAAAAATCGGAAGCGACAGTCTCAGGCTAGAAGCTAGGAGCTAATAGCTGTCCTATTGTAAACCGGCGAGACTCCCTTAGTCGCGCCACGGTTTGCGGGACGAGGTCGAGAGCGAATTGAATATCCTCGGGCGTGTTTTGCTTGCCTAAGCTGAAGCGGAGGCTGGCTCGGGCTGTTTCTGAGGGCAAGCCCATGGCGGTTAGCACGTGCGATGGCTCGATCGCGCCTGAGGAACACGCTGCTCCTGTCGAAACGGCGAGTCCCTTCAAGTCTAGCGCGATTACCAGGGATTCTCCTTCGATGTAGTCGAAATGAATGTTCGAAGTGTTGGGGACGCGTGGAGCGCCTTTGCCGTTTACTCCTGTGGCTTCTACCTGGGAGAGGATTTTCTGTTCGATTTGATCGCGCATGGCTGACATTCGGGCGAGGTCGCCTCGCTCCAACGCTTCGCTCGCCAGTTCCGCGGCCTTGCCGAGGCCTATGATTCCGGGAACATTTTCCGTGCCCGCGCGACGTGATCTTTCGTGGCTTCCGCCATGAAACATCGGCCCGAGGACAGTTCCCTTTCTTATGAAAAGCGCGCCTACTCCTTGCGGAGCGTGCAGCTTGTGTCCGGAGATCGAGAGCAGGTCGCAGGTGAGACGGTTTACGTCGATGGGGACCTTCCCTGCCGCTTGTACCGCGTCGGTGTGGAAATAAACATCTGCCTCCGCAGCGATTTTGCCTATCTCCTCGACGGGTTGTAGAACGCCGGTTTCGTTGTTCGCCATCATGATGGTGATGAGCTTTGTCTGGGGACGCAATGCGCGGCGGACGTCGTCAGGATCGACCAGGCCGCGGCCATCCACTGCAACATAGGTGGCTTCGCATCCCGTCGATTCCAGGTGCTTGCATGAGTTCAGCACCGCGTGATGTTCGATAGTCGAAGTGATTACGTGGTCGCCGGGCCGGGTTACGCCTGAGATGGCGAGATTGTCGGCTTCGGTGCCGCCGCTGGTGAAAACGATTTCCGAGGCGCGGCAGCCGAACAACGCTGCTACCGATTCCCGCGCCCGCTCCACTGCGGCTCGCGTCTCCTGCCCGTGATGGTGGATGGAGGATGCGTTGCCGAAGTGCTCCGCGAAGTACGGGCGCATGGCCTCGAAGACCTCGGGCAGGACTGGAGTGGTGGCGTTATTGTCGAGATAGATTCGGCGCATGTTTTTATTCTACGCCGCGGAGTGATCTCAGCTTCTTGGCTGCTAGCTCCTGGGAAGGAAGTCTCACCGCGAAACTTAGGTATCCCCCCTCCCCCCGTGATCTTTTGGAATCATGGGGTTAGGGCCACACTACCCTCAAAATCTTTGAGGAATAAGGACTTATACGTAAAATATTCCGGAATAAGGAGTTAGCTGATCGAAATCGCCGTTGGCGTTCCCTTTTTGGGATAGAAGGGGATCCGGGTCTACCGGCAGTCCAGGTTATCAAAGAGCAAGCATCTCGCAGCTATTCTCAAATAGCTAACTGTATTCCATCTATAATATCCTGGTTGGCGGAGCGGAATCAAGAAAAACCTGTGGGCGTCAGGAGTTCCCAGGTTATCGTCCAAAGAACGGACGGGAACCTGGGGCATCCGGCCGGCGTCGATAGCAACTGAGGGTCAAGAAGTGCAGTTGCCCGGACTGCTGAAAGTGTTTGAGTCCCCAAGGCATAGGACAAGCTTAGTTGCCAAGGGCGAAAGTTTTTGTGACCTCTGAACACCCCCGCCCAAGCAAAGCTTGAGCGGGGCACCCTGAAGAGTAGTTTAGGGTTTAGGTTGGGCCAGCCCCCAGGAAGTGGCTCTATATAGAACCTGCGGGTGCGCGCCGGAGGGCAGAACCTTTCACCGTCGGCCCCTTTTGCTTAGCGCTTCTGGCCTGCTTTCTTCGCGCCGGCAATTAGTGACTCCTCGGGACCCACTACGGAACCCCGGCTTGACATTAAGCCGCGCTGTGCTATTGTCTACTTCTTCCCTCTGTGTGACTTGCTGCGTTCGTGATTCGGGCCCCTGAATAGTATGCGGAGGTCGCAACCGCAGGAGGTTCGTCTATGCTTAGCCACACTTGCCGGGCGGCCGCTATAGCAACGATTCCTTTTGCCATAGTCGCATTGGCAGCCGCCGAAGGAGAACCCGCTTCCCGCGATTCCAAGGCGTTCGAAGGAGCAGTTGCCTTCTCCCAGAGCCTTTCTGGCTGGGCACTTCTTATTGCGGGTGGATCGATTGTCACTCTGGTTGGAACGTCTTATTATCGCCCTCAAAAATGGTGGGCACGACTCATGTACTTGGTCTTTCTACCAGGGTGGTACTTCCTGGGGCGTTGCATGTTCTTCGGAGTGAACGTCCAGCGAGCCTACCTTGGCTACCTATTTTTGAATCCTGTTGGCGACAAGATAATAGTGTTTAAGAGCGCTGTGAACGATGATGCATTGCGCCAAGTTCTTGGTTTTCAGCACGCAGTGTATTGTTTCGGCGTTTGGCTGCTACTTTATCTGATCTGGTGGCGGTGCAATCAAGATCCTCAGAAAACAGGCGGAGGTGCGTGATGTGGAGAATAAGACCAATTTTGGCGATGCTGTTCTTGTTTCCAAGCCTGATCGTCCCCCTGGCGAGCGGGGATGACTGCGGTAAGTGCGACTGTATTCACCTGCCGTGTCCCCCAGATTGCAAGCCCTGCTGCGGGCTTATAAAAGGGATGATTGTGTCCAGGAAGGATGACACGCTTGAGCTAAGAAGCAACCATAATCTGTTCGACATCAAAATTACTCCAGAAACGAGCATCACTGGAGACCATGTGGATGCTGCAAAAGGCCAAGGCCATCAAGCAACGGTGTACTTCCGGAAGTCAGGAACAGATAAGTTGGCGCAGAAGGTCGAGATAAAGTGACCTTGTAGGGCCGAGCCATTCTTCCCGGGGAAATCCCGATAAGCAAAAGCGGGCGTTGCTGTGTCCTTGCGCACAAGGAAAAATGCGGACACAAAAAAGCCCAATGCGATTCCGTACCATTCTTCCAAAACCGAGGTTTTGTCCCATTCAACTGGCGGCGCGGCGGGCTTCGGCTTCTTTTTGCGAGACGTAACGCAGGAGGATGTCGCGCAGGGAAACCAGGCCCTTTAACTGTTTGCCGTCCGTGATGGGCAGATGGCGGAAGCCGAACTCGCGCATCAGGAACAGGCAGTTCTCAATGGTTTCGTCCACGTTGATCGCTTTTGGGTTGGCGGTCATCACTTCGGAAATTTTGGTGGTTCCGGGCATGCGGCCGAGGGCGACTACGCGGTTCATTACGTCGCGCTCGGAGAAGATGCCGACGATTTCTCCGTTGCGCAGTACAGGCAAAGCGCCAATGCGATGTTCCATCATGAAGCGGGCGGCTTCGAGCACGGTGCTGTCGGCGTCAATGGAGTAAACTCGGCGGTCTTTCACAATATCGTAAACCTGTCCCATACATGACTCCTTGGGAGCGGCTTCTGGCATGGGGCGGTGAGGCCCGCCAGCCGCGAGAGTCAACACTTTATCACGGAGTGGGGTGGAGAGGAAAAGGGCTTCGCGGGTTTTGAAATGCCGCTCCGGATCGGTCGGCCTGCTTGCTTTCCACCACAGAGACACAGAGCCACAGAGAATTCAACAAAGAAGTTCTCTGTGGCTCTGTGTCTCTGTGGTAAACGGGCTTGGCTGTGCGAAGTTTGCTGGCTTCTGCTATCTTCTTGGCTTCATATCGATCAGCACAATTTTGCCTTAGTTGAGGAGTGTGGATGCCTGAATCGGTGCGGCCCGAGCCTTCCCCCTTGTATCGGTGGATGGTTCTGATCTTTCTTAGTTTGGCGATGTTTGGAAATTATTATGTTTATGACGCGTTGAGCCCTTTGGCGGACGTGCTTAAGCAGCAGCTTGGCTTTTCGGATTCGAATATCGGGCTGTTGCAGGCCATTTATAGTTTCCCGAATATATTTACCGTGGTCATCGGCGGAGTGCTGATTGACCGGATGGGGTTGAGAAAGTCGCTGATGATTTTCGGCGTGCTCTGCCTGATTGGGCCTGCCATCACGGTCGCGTCGGCCCACCTCTGGCTTATGGCGACCGGGCGGCTCATTTTTGGCATGGGGGCGGAATCGCTGATTGTCGCGGTTACGGCGGCACTGGCGAGATGGTTTAAGGGCAAGGAGCTGAGCTTCGCTTTTGGCATCAACTTGACCATCTGCCGGCTTGGTTCGTTTGCCGCGTTGAACTCACCTACTTGGGCTCGATGGGCTTTTGCGAACTGGCGCTGGCCTTTCCTGATCGCGCTCGGCGTTTCAACCCTGTGCGTGATCGGCGTGGTCATCTACTGGGTTATGGAGGTACATGCGGAGAAGGTTTATCGCCTCGGCGAAGTTTCGACGGACAAAGTGGTTTTCGCGGATTTGTTCAAGTTTGGGGTGAGCTATTGGTATATTGTCGCGCTCTGCGTGACTTTCTATTCGGCGATCTTCCCTTTCCAAACCTTTGCGGTGAAATTCTTTATTGAGGCGCATGGGACTTCGCGTGAGTTTGGGGGTTTCCTTTCCAGCACGCTGACGCTTTTTGCCATGATCGCCACGCCGCTGTTCGGGCTTATGGTGGATCGGGTGGGCAGGCGGGCCATATTGATGATGCTCGGTTCGCTGCTGCTGATACCGGTCTATTTAATGATGGGCTACACGCACATTAACCTGTACGTGCCGATGGCGATGATGGGAGTGGCGTTTTCGCTGATTCCGGCGGTGATGTGGCCGTCGGTCGCTTATATCGTCGAGCAGTCGAAGCTGGGTACGGCGTATGGGTTGATGACGATGATTCAGAATATTGGACTGTTCGGCTTTAATCTGCTCATCGGCAAGGCGAATGATATTGGCCAGGCCAGCGCGGCGAATCCCGGCGGATACCATCTGGGAATGTGGATTTTCTCGGTGCTGGGTTTTCTTGGGGTGTTCTTTGCCTTCCTGCTACACGAGAGGGAGACTGGGCCTCATGGACACGGGTTGGAGACCATTACGACAGCGTCGGCGTCGGCTTGAAATTGAAACCGGGGGATCTCCAGTGAGGAGAGTTAGGAGGGTAGTTGATTTAGAGGCTGCTGAAAGAATCCGTTTGTGCTCAGGGACTAAAGCCCCGAGTTTCAGCGGCTGTTTAGCCGCGCGGTTCTTTGGGTCTTTCCGGCTGGTCCTGAATCTATAAAGGCGGGCGCTGGATGTGGACTTGGCACCAAAAGTGACAGCGAGACGGCGATGTGAACGCGTCCTGCCGGAAATTTGAGTCAGGGCAAACCTTTGGGCTGCAACTTGTTGCGCTCACCGAATTCTTGCGGGGCTCGAAGGGGCTAACTAAAGTACCTGCAAGCAGTACAACGAAAAGATACTTACGCCGCATCTGACTGAGTGCGGCCGGAAAAGACGATTTGACGGACGCGAAAAAACAGCAGGGCGACAGGCTTTCCGAAGCAGAAGCAATCGAACGGGCAAAGCAGGGAGATGCAGCAGCCTTTGAGGCGTTGTATAACCTGCACAAGCGCCGGGTGTATTCGCTATGCCTTCGCATGACGGCCAACACGGCGGCGGCGGAGGATTTGACCCAGGAAGCGTTCCTGCAGTTGTTCCGCAAGATCGGAACTTTTCGCGGGGAGTCGGCTTTTTCGACGTGGTTGCACCGGATGGCGGTGAACGTCGTCCTGATGCAACTGCGCAAGAAGGGTCTGCCGGTGGTTCCGCTCGAGGAGAACATCGAGACGGAAGAGGAATCGCCGAGGAAGGAACCGGGCGCGGAGGACCCGAGGCTGGCGGGATCCATCGACCGCATGCAATTGCAACGGTCGATCGAGGCGCTGCCGCCGGGATACCGGATGATTTTCCTGCTGCATGATGTTGAGGGTTACGAGCACAATGAGATTGCCGAGATGGTGGGATGTTCGATCGGAAATAGCAAATCACAATTACACAAGGCGCGCATGAAGTTACGAGAGATCCTCAAAACGAGCAGAGCTGAAAAAGCCACAAAGCCGTGAGGACTTAATTGGGAGACGTTCGGGAGGTTGTATGACCTGTAAAGAGTTTGAACGGGTCCTGCCAGAGCTTGGGAGCGGGCAGAGTATTGAGCAGGAAGAGCATTTGAGGTCGTGCCGCGCATGTTCGGATCTGGTCGCGGATCTGAACGCCATTTCACAACAAGGCAGGCTGCTGCAGGGGTCCGAGGAGCCTAGCCCATGGGTATGGAGACTCGATTGAGGCTTCGTTGCGGCAAGAGGGACTGATCCGTCAGCCTGTGCATGAACACCCTGTACTTCGTTCCCCGCGGCTTAGCTGGAAGTTGGGCTGGCTGGTGCCAGCGGCGGCCGTATTTCTGATTGTCTTTGGAGTGCTCCTGCATCAACATGGAACGAACCGGTCGCATGTGGCGGAAGGACAATCTCCGCCGGCGGGGGTGGAAACTGCGGGACTGAACCCGCCTGAGGTCATGGCCAGCGACGATATGCAATTGCTGAATAGCGTGGGCGCACGGATGCCATCGATGCGAGCCGCTTATGAAGCGAATTTGCGGGCGGTGAACGCTTATATCCGGGATGCGGAGCAATCAGCGCATAGCGATCCGAACGACGAGGTTGCACAGCAGTATTTGAGGAATGCATACGAGCAGAAGGCCATGGTCTACGAGATGGCCTTGGACCGCTCTCTGCCATAGTAGAATAGCCGAGTGTCGGGGCCAGCGGGGTACATTCGACTGGCATTGGGGAGATGTCGATTATGCAGGGGAAGCAGCGCATCGCAACATGGTCCGTGGTGATGATTCTTGTTGTGGCTGCTTTGGCCGCAGCTCAGACCACGCGGAAGGAGATGCATTTCAAAGTCGGCCGCCGGGCCAATGTCTCCATCGTTAACCAGTACGGGCCAATCTCAGTCAAACCCGGGCCGGGTAAGCGGGTGGCGGTCACCGCGATTGCGTACTCCAGCAAAGTGGAAATTGACCAAAGCAAGCGGGGAAACCGGGTGTCGGTTCTTTCCCATCTTCTGGAAGGGGCAGACGCGGATTCGGGACGGGTCGATTACGAAGTTCTGGTGCCCGCGGACGCGAGCGTGACGTTGCATTCCACTACTGGACCGTTGCATGTCGAGAAACTCCACGGCGACGTGATCCTCGAAGGTAGTACCGCCGTGGTGGACGTGCGCGACGTCAGCGCTGGGCACGTTCACATAAAGACACTGAACGGCCCTGTAACCCTTACCAATGTCAGCGATGGATACGTGGAAGTCACGTCGGTGAGTGGCGATGTAGCGCTGAACGCGGTGAATGGCGCGCAGGTCCACGTAAATTCGAGCAGCGGAAAAATCCGCTATGACGGAGACTTCGGGGAAGCAGGCCAATATTCGTTGACCAGCCACAGCGGAGATATTGAGGCAATTGCCCCTTCCTACGCCTCGATCGAAGTAGTTGCGCGCTCGGTGCAGGGAAAAGTGGAGAACGATTTTCCTCTGCAACCCGAGCACACTTCCTTTGTTGCCCGGGCCGGGAGTGCCTTTGCAGGTACCGTGGGTCAGGCGGCATCTTCGGTTAAGTTGCTTTCCTTCAGTGGTAAAATTCATCTCAAGAAACGTGAACAATAAACGCTGAATCATCGGACTGGGCGGGTGCAGAACCGTTTCGGGAAATCGAGGATCGGAGCCGGTTCGCGCCCCGCGGTCGATCCGCCTTCGCGAGGCCATGCACGCGAAGTACGGACGGTGTTTCTGGTAGGTTTCATGGGCGCTGGCAAAACCACGGTGGGCCGGGCTTTGAGCCGGCGCTTGGCTTTGCCGTTCGAAGATTTGGACGATCGCATTCAGCGGCGGGAAGGAAAAACCATCGAGCAGATTTTTCGCGAGTCCGGAGAAGCGGAATTTCGCAAAGCTGAAGCGGCGGCATTGCGCGAGTTGCTGGGAGAGTTGGGTTCGTCGGCTCGCGTGGTGGCACTGGGTGGAGGCGCTTTCGTCCAACCGGGTAATGCCGCGCTGATTGAAAGAGCGCAAGTGCATTCGATCTTCCTCGATGCGCCGGTGGAAGAATTGCTGCGGCGATGCGCGGGAGAAGCGGCGGCGCGTCCGTTGCAGCAAAGTACCGAGCAATTTCGCGAACTGTACGAGAAGCGGCGTCGGTCATATATGAGAGCGGCTCTGCGCATTGATACCAACGGCAAAGATGTGGACACAGTCGCGGCGGAGGTGGCATGCAGTCTCGGGTTAGAGTGACGTGGGCATCCAAGGACGCTGACTTATCGGTCAGAGCCATCCTGGCGTTGGCGGGGGTATGCTTGCTGGCGATGTCGGCCGCAGTAGGTGTTTCGGGCAAGGACGATAAGGCTCCTGCGGCCCAGATGGTGGACTCCGGATCATTTGGCGTGTTCATGAATGGGCGCCGGGTGGCCACTGAAACCTTCTCTATCCATCAGAGTAGCAGTGGCAGCTCCATTGTTTCCGAGTTCAAGAGCGAGGCGGGAATCGATAAAGCTGACCAGACCTCCGATTGGCAAATGGCCGCTAACAGCGATTTGCGAAATTACGAATGGAAGGAACTGAGTCCGGGGCAATCGCAGGCGGTGGTGGTGCCCAGCCAGGATTTTTTGACCGAGCGTTACCGGAACAGTCCGCAGGATAAGGAACTGGAGAAACCATTCCTGCTGCCGGCGTCCAGTAGCATGCTGGATGATTATTTCTTCGTGCAAAGAGAAGTTCTGGCCTGGAAATTCCTGGCCACCAGTTGCAAGCAGGACAAGGGCGCGCTGCAGTGCCCGCTGAAGCAACCGGTACCATTCGGCGCGCTGAATCCGCATGCCCGCGCTTCGATGTCAGTGACCTTAGAATTTGCCGGACGGGAAAAAGTAGCGATCCGAGGCGCGGAGATGGAACTTAACCGCTTGGACTTGAAGAGCGAGTCGGGCAACTGGACGCTTTGGCTGGACGACCAGTTTAAGCTGCAACGAATTCTGATCCTGGGCGACAACACGGAAGTGGTGCGAGACTAGGCGGCATTGGCCCTGATTGATTCACGCACGGTACGGGTGCTGGTGACGACGCTGTTTTTTGCGTTGGGGCTCGGTTTTTTGTACATCGCCCGGCGTACCCTGATTGCCTTCCTGTTCGCGATTTTCTTTGCTTACCTGGTAGATCCAGCTGTATCCAGCTTACAGAAGTGGACTCGTAGCCGGGGATTTGCAATCGCGATCATTTATCTTCTGTTTGTCATTCTGCTGAGTATGCTTTTCTTTTTCGTGGGACCACGCACCGCGCGCGAGGCGCGACGGCTGGGCGAGGCGTGGCCATCAATCACGGAGCGGGTAGACACCGGGGATCTGGCCCACCAGATAGGACGAGAGCGCGGATGGAGCGGTGAAACCACCCAACTTCTGCAGAAGGTTATATCGGACCCGCATTTGGTCGGCGTAGCCCAAGAGGTCGGACTACGAGTCGCGGATGTCGCCAAACAAGCATGGCTTCTGGTTGTAGTCCCGATCCTGGCGATTTTTTTTCTGAAGGATGGGCGCGGCTTCAGCGAAGTCGGCATCTCTTTGGTGCAGAGCAGACCACAGCGCGAGTTTCTGCAAGATGTGCTCGCCGATCTGAACCAGATGCTGGCGCAGTTCATTCGCGCTCAGCTTGAACTCGCCGCCTTATCCCTGATTGTTTACATATCATTTATGACAGCCACGCGGGTGCCCTACGCGCTGGTGCTGGGGACAGCCGGCGGCATGATGGAATTCATTCCGGTGGTGGGCCCGTTGGTGGCCGGTGTGGTGATTCTCGCGGTCGCGCTGCTCCTGAGTTATCCCCACTGGCTGATGCTGCTCGGTTTTTTGATCGCATGGCGTTTAATTCAGGACTATGTGGTTTCACCGCGAATCATGGGAAAGAGCATGGAACTGCATCCACTGGCGGCGATCTTCGGCGTACTAGCGGGCGCCGAAATTGCGGGAGTGCTCGGGGTGTATCTTTCGATTCCGGTGATGGCGAGCCTGCGCATTGTATGGCGGCGCTGGCGCTTATATGCAGAAAAGAAGCGGTTCGGGCCGCTGAATCAGTACTCGTTTGGAACTGAGATCAGCCCTAAGGTGTGATGGTTCAGAGCTGAGGGTTTCTTTCGGGACTACAATCCAGCGTTAATCCAAGCTGAGCCACCAGGCACAAGCCTTTGTCCTTGACACCCGATTTGCGATGGCTGACAATTCAATCGCAAAATTGCTGGCTAGTTTGAAAGCGTAGCGAGCATGCGCATGCGGTTCCCCCCGCTAGCGTCGGCCCCAGGAATATTCAGCGGAACAAGAATGGCGCGCTGCGCTTTGGCGTGAAGTGCCACGGCATTGAACCCTTCTATGTTGCTGATTGCCTGCTGTTGATCTGACGAGCCGGCAAAGGAGGCTGCTATGTACTGGATGATTACCAACCGCAATGTTGACGCGAACAACAAGACTTTCGGGGACAATTTTACGGACCTTTCCTTCTGGCAGAACGCTACAGACAAAGTGGACAGCTTTGACAACTGGAAGCTGATGAAGGAAGACGAATTCCGGCAGGGACTGGTTGCGATGACCGACACTTTCCCCGATCCGAATCAGACGCCCAGCGAGGATCAGAAACACCTCAACATATTCGTCCATGGGTTCGATACGACCTGGCTTTCCGCTGTGCAGCGGTATGGGGCGATTGTGAATAATCTTTTCAGCGGTCCACAATCACTAGGCATCTGCGTGCTGTTTACCTGGCCGTCCAAGGGTTCGGTGACGGGGTACTTTCCCGATCGATCGGAGGCACGCCAATCCGGGGATGACTTCGCCGATGTGCTCAGCAGTCTTTATGACTGGATGCGCATGAAGCAGGTTCAGGCGGTTAACGATTCGTCCAACGCATGCAAGGCCAAGACTTCGGTTATCGCGCACAGCATGGGCAACTTTGTTGTGGAGAACGCCATGAATGTGGCGTGGACGCGGAATAACCGCCCACTACTGATGAGCTTGATCAGCCAATTGGTGATGGTCGCGGCAGACGTGGACAATGACCTCTTTCGTGCCGGCGATACCGTCCAACACGGAGACGGCGAGGGCATTGCCAATCTGTCCTATCGAATCACAGCCATGTACTCGGGAAGAGATTCGGTGCTGGGCATGTCGGCCGGGTTGAAGCATTTTGGTAAACGACGGCTGGGACGGAGCGGGCTCGATAGAACTTGCCCGCTTCCCGACAATGTCTGGGACATTGATTGCTCTACGTTGCTCGATCCCGGGCTGAATGGAATGGATGTGCACGGCGCTTATTTTGCCGAGCCGAAATGCTACGCATTGATGAGGGAGTTGTTGCGGGGTATGGACCGCAGCGTGTTGTTTGCGAAAGATAACGCGCCCACGGCATTGCCCAAGGCTCAGCCGGTAACGTCGTAGTTTAGATTCGGGCCCCTGAGGTTGCCTCGCAAGCGGGGTAACCTCAGGGGCTAAAGCGCGCTCTTGGGCCAATGCGGTGCGGCTGAAGCCGCACCCTTTCAAAGCATCGGGATACTCATTCCACGAGCTTGCGGCAAACACTACTAACGCAGGTCTTCCATTACTTGTCCGAGCACTTCCCTTCCCGGACGCGTTACCGACTCGGGCAGCGTGGCCAGCGGTTCTTCGGTCACGTTGAGCATATCAAGGAAGCTGGGCGCGTCGGGGTTCACATAGAACAAACCAGTCAGCACTTCGCCTTTGTCGTGGGCTTCGTGCAGGCGGCTGATCGCCTTGATTCGATTGGTGGGATCGTAATCTTCTTCGATCTTGCTGAGCCGCAACCGGGATCCGTCGTGCATGGTGACTTCGACAGTGCTGCCCGGATCGTAGTCCACGCTGATTTCCTCGAACGCGGGAACGAAGCTGATGTCCTGCAGCGGTTCTTCGTGGTCTTTCATGTATTTGTACGACTTGGTTGAGCCCTCGTGATCGTTGAAGGTCACACAGGGGGAAACCACGTCGAGCATGACCGTGCCCTTGTGGGCAATCGCGGCTTTCAACATGCTGTGCAATTGCCGCTTGTCGCCGGAGAACGAACGGCCGACAAACGTCGCGCCCAGGGTGATGGCCATGGCACAGGTATCGATGGGAGGGAGATCGTTGACCACGCCGGTTTTTAGCTTGGAGCCGAGATCGGCGGTGGCGGAGAACTGGCCCTTGGTGAGGCCGTAGACGCCGTTGTCCTCGATGATGTAAATAATCGGCAGGTTGCGCCGCATCAGGTGGACGAATTGTCCGATGCCGATAGAGGCGGTGTCGCCGTCGCCGCTGACGCCGAGCGCGATCAACTTGTGATTGGCCAACATGGCGCCGGTGGCTACCGAAGGCATGCGGCCGTGCACTGCGTTGAAACTGTGCGAGCGGCTCATGAAATACGCCGGACTCTTTGAAGAGCACCCGATGCCGCTGGGCTTGATGACGCGTTCAGGCTGTACGCCCATTTCATACATGGCGTCGATGATGCGTTCGGAAATCGCGTTGTGGCCGCAGCCGGCGCAGAGCGTCGTTTTGCCGCCACGGTAATCGAGAACGGTCAGGCCGATGCGATTGACTTTCGGCGCGGGGGTGGGAGTGCTGGTCGTGGTCGCCATTTTACTTGCCCTCCATGCTCATGAGTTCGTCGGTTACCGAGCGGGCGTCCAGGGGCAGCCCGTGAATGTGCGCAATGCTGCGCAGGCGAGTGACCAGCTCCGGCTTTATGTCGAGCTTGATCATGCTGAGCATTTGGGCGTCGCGGTTTTGTTCGACCACGTAAACCCGGTCGTGCTGTTCGATGAATTCGTGAACTTCGCGCGAAAACGGATAGGCCTTCAGACGCAGATAGTCGGCTTCGATGTTGTATTCATCGCGCAACTGATCGCGTGCTTCGATGATGGCCCAGTGCGAGGTGCCGTAAGCGATTATTCCGATCTCGGATTTCGACTTGCCATTGCTGATCAATTCGGGTCGCGGAACGAAGGATCTCGCGGTCTCGAATTTCTTATTGATGCGCTCCATGTTCTTTTCGAAATCGTCAGGACGCTCGCTGTAGCCTGATTTTTCGTTGTGTCCGGTGCCGCGGGTGAAGTAGGCCGCCGCGGGATGCTCGGTGCCGGGCAGAGTGCGGTAGCCGATGCCGTCACCGTCTACATCCTGATAGCGGGCGAAGCCTCCCAGCCGGTCGAGATCTTCTTTGCTGAGCACCTTGCCGCGGTTGATTGGCTCTTTGGGATATTCGAAGGGATCGGACATCCAGTTATTCATTCCCAAGTCGAGATCCGACATTACGAAGACCAAGGTCTGAAATTGCTCGGCGAGATTGAAGGCGTCTTGCGCCATGCTGAAACACTCGGCCACCGAGCACGGCATGAGCAGGATGTTCTTGGTATCGCCGTGCGAAAGAAACGCGGTCGAAAGAATGTCGCCCTGCGAAGTGCGCGTGGGCAAGCCCGTGGAAGGGCCGACGCGTTGGATGTCCCACACCACCCCGGGAACCTCAGCGTAGTAGGACAGGCCGGCAAACTCGGCCATCAGCGAAATGCCGGGACCGGCGGTCGCGGTCATCGATCGGGCTCCGGCCCAGCCTGCGCCCAAGACCATGCCAATGGCGGCGAGTTCGTCTTCGGCTTGCACTATAGCAAAGGTCGCCTTTCCATCTGCGTTGATCCGATACTCTTTCATGTAGTCAATCAGGGTCTCGACCAGCGACGACGACGGGGTGATCGGGTACCAAGTCACAACCGTGACTCCGGCAAACATGCAGCCCAGCGCCGCGGCCGAATTGCCGTCGATGATGATCATGCCCTGGTTCTTGTCCATGCGCTGAATGAAGTAAGGGTCCTGCTTGGTGAGATTGGCGGCGGCGAAGTCGAATCCGGCCCGGACCGCAGCCAGATTCAGATTTGCCGCTTTCACTTTGGTGGCGAACTGCTTGCGCAAGGCCTTCTCTACTTCGGCCATGTCGACGCCAAGCAATTGGGCCGCGACGCCCACGTAGATCATGTTCTTCACCAGCTTGCGCAGCTTGGCTTCGGGACAGACGGGTGCGACCAGCTTGTCGTAGGGGACGGGATAAAAAATCAAATCACTGCGCAGTTTGTTAAGGTTCAGCGGCTCGTCGTAGAGCACAGCTGCGCCTGGCGCCAGTGACATCACGTCTTCCTGCGCGGTCTCTGCGTTCATGGCAATGACGAAGTCGATTTCTTTCTTGCGCGCAATGTATCCATCTTTGTTGGCGCGGATGGTGTACCAGGTTGGCAGGCCGGCGATGTTCGAGGGGAAGAGGTTCTTGCCGGAAACCGGGACGCCCATTTGAAAGATACTGCGCAGAAGCACGGTATTCGAACTTTGCGAGCCTGACCCGTTCACCGTCGCAACCTGAATACTCATGTTGTTGACGACGCGCTTCGGCTCCCTTTGCCCAAAGGCTTCATGGAGCGCTACATCGGTGGTGGCCATTCCTTATCCTTCCTTTGACCGGAGCGAGTTTCGCCCGCTCGGAGTGTTCTTGGAGTAAACGAGGCGTACCTTTGATTATACGGCACCGGAGTAGTTGCGAACAGGCGCGGAGGGCGGAACTCAATCACCGAAGTACCTGTCTTACCAATACCATTTTCCGGCTCCGCCTACTCCGAACGCAGGAACTGCGCCATGTTGCGGAATTTATTATATCGTGATGCGACCAATTCGTGGGCCGGCATTTTTGTCAGTTCGCTGAAATGTTTCTGCAGCGCGGCATCGAGTAGGGCCGCGGCCGCTTCATGATCGGTGTGGGCGCCGCCCTCGGGTTCAGGAACGATGCCGTCGATGCAGCCGAACTCGGCCAAGTCCGCGGCGGTGATGCGCAGGGCCTGCGCGGCGAGTTCTTTCTTGGTGGAATCGCGCCACATGATGGCGGCACAGGACTCGGGAGAGATGACCGAATAAATGGCGTTTTCCATCATCAGCACACGATCCGCTACTGCGATTGCCAGCGCTCCGCCGCTGCCGCCTTCCCCGGTGATGGTCGTAATAATCGGAACTTGTAACCGCGCCATTTCCCGCAAATTTCTGGCGATGGCCTCGGCCTGGCCACGCTCCTCCGCGCTCAGGCCTGGATAGGCGCCGACCGTGTCCACGAAGGTGAAAATCGGACGCTTAAACTTTTCCGCGATCTTCATTACCCGCAGAGCCTTGCGATAGCCCTCGGGGTTGGTCATGCCCCAGTTGCGGTAGACATTCTGCTTGGTATCGCGGGCCTTCTGATGGCCGATCACGGCTACTTCCTGGCCGTGAAAGCGGGCCATGCCACAAACCAGGGCATGGTCGTCGGCGAAACCGCGGTCGCCGTGAATTTCGCTCCAGTTGGTGAAAATCCGCTCCACGTACTCGAGGGTGAGCGGGCGTTGCGGATTCCTGGCTAATTCCGCTTTTTGCCAGGCACTGAAATGGGCCGATACCTGAGCGCGCAAATCGTGAATGCGATCGTGAAGCTGGCGGATCTGGCTGCGGACATCATCGTCCTGCCCCGGCAGCGATTGTAATCGCTCCAGTTGCTGCTCGATTTTTCCCAGCTCTTGTTGCGCCCTTAGTTGAGATTCCATCTTTCTGCCATTACCATTCCTGGCGGCCCAGCGGGTTTCTACCATGGAAAGGAGAAACTCTGTGCCGGTTACCACCAGCATCGCATTTGTGACCGCCGGAGCTGTTGCTGGCAAACTCGCACTCCTGGGAATGGAAGCTCTCATCCGCCGCATCTATCAGTCCATGTCTTAGTCAATGACCCTCACTGCGCCTCGGCCACACAAGTCCTCGACCCGCGCCACAAAATCGCGGTCTGGATGGACATTATAGCCCTCCGCTTCCATCACCACCATGAAATCGCCCTGGCGTTCCACGTCAAACAACACTTTTGCTTCGCCTTTGCGCTGGGCACAAAGGGCATGCAGTTCGTCGATCACGGACTCATTCGCCGTCTCCAGCGGAATGCGGATGCGCAGCGAGCGCGGCAATGGGACTTTGGCATCTTCGAGTGGAATGATGTCGTTGGCCAGCAGCTTGGGATTTACGCCTTCTTCAATGCGCAGGCCGCCGCGTACCAGAACCGGGACCTCGAGCTTTACCTTATCCTGCAGCTTGCGGTAGGCATCGGGAAACACGATCATCTCGACCGAGCCTGCCATATCTTCGAGCGCGCCTTGAGCGTAAAAATCACCTTTTTTGGACTTCAGCACGCGCAGGTTGGTGATGATTCCGGCAGTGCAGATGTTCTCGTCTTTGCCAGTGGAAGATTTGATGGCAGCGATGTCGGTTGTGCTCAGCGCGCGCAAGTCTTCCAGTTTGCTCTTGTATTTTTCCAGCGGATGGCCAGTGATGAAGAAACCGAGAATTTCTTTTTCGGCGGCGAGTTGAATATGTTTATCCCATTCGGGTATGTCCGGTAGCTTGTCATTGTTAGCATAGGTTTCGTCAGCTCCCGCAAAGATGACAATTTGTCCGAATTCGGCATCACGTCGGACCTTTTCCGCGCGCTCTGCTGCCTTATCATCTACGTACATGAGTTGCGCAGCGTGCCCCAGCGACTTCATTGCACCGCTCTTGATCAGCGACTCCCGAACCCGCTTGTTCAACAAGCGTAAGTCCACCCCTTCGTAGAAATCGTAGATCGAGCGATAGGGTCCACGCTCCTTGCGGCCGGCAACAATGGACTCAATCGCGTTGCGGCCGACATTTTTCACGGCCGCCAAACCAAAGCGGATGGCACTGCCGTGCGGCGTGAAGTTGGCGTCGCTGACGTTAATGTCGGGCGGTTCGACTGCAATCCCCATTTCCCGGCATTCGTTGATGTATTTCACGACGTTGTCGGTGTTGCCGGTTACCGAGGTCAACAGCGCGGCCATGAACTCTACGGAGTAATGAGTCTTAAGATAGGCGGTGTGATAGGCGAGCAGCGCATAGGCTGCGGAATGCGATTTGTTGAAACCGTAGCCCGCAAATTGCGCCATCAGATCGAAAATCTTCTCCACTTTCTTTGGCGGGTAGCCGCGCTGGACCGCTCCATCGACGAAGCGCTCCCGCTGCTGCGCCATCTCTTCAGGTTTCTTTTTGCCCATGGCGCGGCGCAGCAGATCGGCTTCTCCGAGAGAGTATCCAGCCAACCGGTTGGCGATCTGCATCACCTGTTCCTGGTAAACAATCACGCCCAGCGTCTCTTCGAGGACTTCCTTCAACTCCGGCAGTTCGTATTCGATCTTTTTGCGGCCATGCTTGCGATCGATGAAGTCATCGATCATGCCACCCTGGATCGGGCCGGGGCGATAGAGGGCATTCAAGGCGGTGAGATCTTCGATCGAGTTGGGCTGGTAGCGGCGAAGCACGTCGCGCATGCCATGCGATTCAAACTGGAACACGCCCGAGGTCAGTCCACTGTGAAAAACTTTCTTGTAGGTTTCCGGATCGGTAAACTCGATGTCCTGCAAGGCAATGCGCTCACCGCGGGTCTGCGCAATCAGCTTGACTGCGTCGTCGAGAATGGTGAGCGTGGTGAGCCCGAGGAAATCCATCTTCAGCAGGCCCATCTTCTCGATGGCCACCATGTCGTACGCCGTGACAATTTCGTCGTTCTTAGTTTTGTGCAGCGGGACAAGTTCAGTGAGCGGCCGCGGTGAAATCACGACACCCGCGGCGTGGACTCCGGCGTTTCGCACCAACCCTTCGAGCTTGCGGGCGGTATCGAGCAACTGGCGCACTTGCGGTTCACTCTCGTAGGCCTGCTGCAGCGCCGGCGAATCCTTAATCGCCTGTTCCAGCTTGATGTAGAGGGTAGTCGGGACCATTTTGGCGATGCGGTCCACATCGGCATAAGGAATATCCATGGCGCGCCCGACGTCCTTGATCGCCGCCTTGGCCGCCATGGTGCCGAAGGTGATGATCTGGGCTACATTCTCGCGCCCGTATTTCTGGGTGACGTAGCTGATCACTTCGCCGCGACGATTCATGCAGAAATCAATATCGATGTCGGGCATGGAGATGCGTTCGGGGTTCAGGAAGCGCTCAAAGAGAAGTTCGTGCTGCAGCGGATCAATATCGGTAATCCCCGTCGAATACGAAACCAGCGATCCCGCCGCGGAACCACGCCCTGGACCGACTGGGATGTCATGTTCCTTGGCGTAACGGATGAAATCCCAGACAATCAGAAAGTATCCGGAGAACTGCATCTGTTGAATGATGGCGAGTTCGCGCGTCAGTCGCTGCTCGTATTCTGTGATACTGCGTTTCAACCGCCCCTGATTTGCCAGTCCTCGCAGAACTTCCAAGCGCCGGGCAAAGCCTTCGCGGGTAACGTGTTCGAAATAACTGTCCAGCGTATAGCCCGCAGGCACATCGAAATGAGGAAAGGGGTTGCTGACTTTCTCTAGCCGCGTGCTGCAGCGCTCGGCAATAGCCAACGTGCGCGAAAGCACATCGGGCGCATCCTTGAACACGCGGAACATTTCGTCGTGGCTCTTGACGTAGAAGTCCGTGCCCTGGAACTTCATGCGGTTGGTGTCCTGGATGGACTTTCCGGTCTGAATGCAGAGCATCACGTCCTGGGCCTGAGCGTCGTCTTCGCAGAGGTAGTGGCTGTCGTTGGTGGCGACCAGGGGCAAGCCCAATTCTTTTTCCAGTTGGAACAGGTGAGGATGGATACGGTGTTCCATCTCCAATCCCTGATCCTGAATCTCCAGAAAGAAATTGTCCTTGCCGAATATGTCGCGATAGAACACGGCTGCATCCCGCGCGGCTTCGTACTTTTCTTCCATCAACCTTTCTGCGACTTCGCCCTTGAGGCAGCCGGAAAGGCCGATCAATCCTTTGGAGTGTTCCGCCAGAAATTTCTTGCTTACGCGCGGCTTGTAGTAGAAGCCGTGCAGCGAGGCCTCCGAGGTAATCTTCACCAGGTTGCGATAGCCTTCTTCATTTTCCGCCAGCACCAGGAGATGGTTATAGGTGTCCCCGTCGGGCGGAGTGCGTTCGATGTTGTGATCGTCCTTCTTACAGATATAGAGCTCGCAACCAATGATTGGCTTGATCCCGGCCTTATGGGCCGCATTTACAAAATGCACGGCGCCAAAAATATTGCCGTGGTCGGTCATGGCGACCGCGGGCATGCCCAGCTGTTTGGCGCGCTCGCAGAGTTTGTCCACGTCGCAGGCGCCGTCGAGCATGGAATAGTCAGTGTGGAGATGTAGATGGACGAATTGGGACATGGGGGTCGGAATCGATTCTACGTCACGCTCATTCTAATTGGAGATTGATAGGTGAAGGCGGTTAGTTATCCACAGATGGGCCGCAGGATTTCATCAGGATTCACGCGTCACCCAGGTAACTGAAACTCTACGCCGCGATCGTCATTGGCTTTCTTGGTGGCAGGAATATCTAGCTCGGTGAGTGGAATTTTCCGCGCCCGCTGCGCGCTGAGTACCCACAAAGTTTGTCCTACGATGGCGTAATTCTGGATTTCCTCGGTATGCTTGTCGCGGAAAACCAGCTCGGTCGGCTGCAAGTCGGCCTTCGACCGGGTTTGCGAAGACTGGGATTCGCGAGCCTCTCGCTCCTGGCGCAGACGGTCGACCTCATTTTCCAGGCGATCAATCGCCGCCTGCTGCCGGTCGCTCTCGATGTAAGCGCTCGAATAATCGGGTGGCGGGTAGTTCTGATACGAATCCGCGGAATATGAATCGTCGCCGTAATCCCACCAGCCATCATATGGATAGCCGTAATACCCAGCGTAAGGCCATCCCCAGAAGCGGCGATTGTGGTAACCAAAGCCGCGGCGATAACCGAAGCCCCGGCCAAAACCACCCATCACGAAGTTAACTCCGCCCCGCTGAACGCCTGGGAAGCCGCGTGCGCCAGCCATCGGGCCGCGACCACCAACCATGGAGTGGCCACCGCCAAATCCGGCATGTCCCGCGAAGCCTCCTCCACCTCCGCCGCGACGTTGCCCCCACGCCGGAAGGGTGAGCAAAGCCGCGCCCAGGGCCGCGAGTGCCAGCCAGCGACGCATACCCACATTATAGCGCGGGGCGCAAGACACGGCACGCTAGTTTTGATCCCCGCCGCCGTGCTTCAGCCGGCAGAGCTTGCAATACGTGGGCGGCTCCGTATTGTCCACGCGATGCTTCACCGCTTTCACCGTCCGCAGGTAGGCAAAGATAGCCTTCAGATCATCGTCAGTAAGATTTTTGTACGATCCGAAGGGCATGATTGAGTTCAGCTTTCTCGCCTTTACGTAGCCGGTGCGCAGCACCTGGATGAACAGCGCTTCGTCGTAGTAGCTGATGCCCGAGGGGTCTGGCGTGATATTAGCCGTGTTGACTTCTCCCCACGGGCCTCTCATGAGCCATCCGCCGGCAAACTCGAAGCCAGCGACCGGTTGGCCGCGCTCTTGCGGCGTATGGCAGTCGGCGCAACCGCCGATGGTGACCAGGTATTGGCCATACTTCACTCGATCTGCCGGGTCAGGACTGGCGACCGGCGCGGTCACAGGCTCCGGCACACTGCGAATCAGGTACTTCACCGGGAAGATGATTTCCGTCTTCGGCAGCTGATTATGGACCGGAGGCAAGGAGCGCAGATACACCACGATTGAGGCAAGGTCCTCGTCCGACATTTGGCGAAAATCCTGGTACGGCATCATCGGAAACAGGGCTCGCCCATCGTGCCCAATTCCTTCGCGAATTGCTCGTGCCAATTGATCGTCGGTCCACGTGCCGGCGCCAGTTTGCGGGTCGGGCGTTAAGTTCGGCGCGACGATGTGGCCCGGCAGGTCGGGCCAATTCAACCACTGCCCGCTATCCTCGGTGCCCGGAATCACCGGCGCTCCATGCGCATTCCAGTCGTGTTGCGAATGGCATTCTCCGCACCCGCTGAGGGCGGCGAGGTATCGCCCGCGTTCCAAGCGCTGCGGCGTCGCGTCGAATTTCCGCGCAGTCAGAGGCCGCGCTTTCGGACCAATAAACGGACGCCAGCCGATGGTCAGGCTGATGGCCGCAATCAAAAGAATTGCGCCTGCGATCACAATCAAGAGAAGTATTTTCCAAAGCTTCTTCATTGCACCCTCTCGGAGAGTTCAATCCTTTCCTACATTCGTCGCCTTCCATCCCATCCAATCCAGCATCCACCGCCAAGAGGAGTCTTGCGTGCGATTGACCGGTGGTGGCGGGACAGTCCCAATGGGGAATACGACTGGCTTCCCTCGATACGCATCAGCCAGTTGCTTGAACACCTTGCCTTGTTCTTTGACCCTGCCGTCATTGGTGAACAGGCCCAGGCTGTATTCGAGCGAGTTGAAGTCGAACTTCCGGTCCACATCGTGACTGTCCCAATAGGTGAACCAGTTGACTCCCGAATCTATGGCTGCCAGAACCGCTTTCTCCAGCCACGCTGCCTGTTGCTTTTCAGTGAGCGCTTCGATGCAGGTGTTGAACTCCTCCGCCCAGACTGGCTTTCGCAGGTCGCCAGCATACGACCGGATCAGAGTTGCCATTGCAGCGAGCAACTTAGTGCTGGGCGGGTCCATGGGGCCGCCGTATTTGAGCGCTCCCGACCAGTAAGGATAACAGTGCATCACCGGCATCGGCCTCGACGCCAGGGCTTGCGGAGAAAACGTGTTCAACTCGAACCACGGCAACTCGTCCACGCCATTAACGTGACTGCCCTGAGGATAAACTTCCTCCATGAGCGCGAACATCTTTCTCATCCAGACATCGCCCAATGACGGTTCTGTGCTCCAACACGTATTGATCTCATTTCCGAAGTCGAAGCCGATGATGTTGTCTTTTGAACTGATCACTCGGGCTAACTGGCGAATGAAAATCTCCTGTGCTCTCCACATGTCGTCATCGGTGTAGAAGGCGGCTCCCGGTTTATTGAAGGGCGGCAGAAAATACCAGCCGCTTAACTGGCCGGTGAAGGCGGTGACCACGGCATCCAGACGACGCTCTCCCATGAACGTAAGCAACTGATCCAGGCGTTCCAGATGAAGCGGGCTTACCCACTTTGGATTGGGTTGAAAATACGGCCAGATCAGCAGGATGCGCAGATGGTCCGCACCCACGGAGGCGATCTCGTCCAAGTCCCGTTTAATTGGGTCCGCATCCCATTCATTCCAGCAAAACCACCAATTCTTCGATGGAGTGTAATTCACGCCGAAGCGGTGGCGATCCAATTCACGCCCTGTCAGCGAACCCGCATGGGAGGCCGCGAGGCTCGGGGCGCTGTGGCTTGTCGGTGGGTTCGCAAGGGCAGATATTCTAGCTCCCACTGAGCCCGCCACTGCGGCACTCAACCCGCTGGAGATAAAGCGGCGTCGGTTCATGATTTGCTTGACCTTACGAAGTGAAGCTTCATCTGAGAAATGCGCAGGAGTCTGGCATGTCAGAATCGCGACCCACTTCTTATGGATTCAATATAGATTGGAAATATCACGGCGACCATTTTCCAGGCATGGTGCAGTTAGCCTGCGACAAATCCTCATCCGGCGTTTTATGAGACTGGTTCCAGGGTTAACACAGAGCCGGCAAGAACGGCACCACAGATCACTGAGGTGCGTCTGCACAATCGCAACGAAAGGGCTCTGTCGCGCCTTGTTCATGGACGCCGCAGGAATCTGAAGTAGAAAGCTGCGAACACCAAGACAATACCAATATTCACTGTCAGCCGTTCCCAGAATCGGCTTCTGAAGAACAGGAAATCTACACCGACTATGACGGCTGCCATCGCCAGCACGTAAAGCACGACCGCTACCTGTCTGCCCATTTCAGTGCCTTGCTTTAATCGTAATCCCCGTTGTGGGCGTTTCCACACCTCGGTGGTCACCCCAACCAGTCGTGGTCACTTCAAATTCAAGGCCTGAGGCTGCGTGTCCGAGAGCAGATTACCGTTTCTTCTTCCCTTTTGCTTTCGTCTTGCCGTGGACGGACTTTTTCGTGGGCTTCGCGGACTTCTTCGCCGGACGGTGCTTCTCGGCCTTAGGCGGATTGGGAGCTTTCGCGACCTCCGCTTTCGCTAGCTCGGCTTTCGGCGGGGGCTGCGGTGGTGGCGCCACCGTAGCCGCGGCCTTCCCCTTCTTCTTTCCCGTCACTGGAGCCGCAACAGCCGAGGGCTGCGGCGTTCCAGCCGCGGCCTTAGCCGCCCGCCCGCGCTTGGGAGGGGGAGGCGGTGGGGGTGGCGGAGGCGGCGCCAGCGGTTTCAGGAATTTCAGAATCTCCGTCCGCGAGCGCAGCTTCCCATCCAGCAACAGCATGAAGACGTCGTGAGCAATCTTGGGATACTCCGGCATCTGCGGTGTGATGCGCAGCTCCGTCATCTCCAGCAACGGAAGCTTTTGCTGTACCTGCCTCCACTTGCCGAAAAAGTTCTTGATCTTCTGCGACACCGCTTGCTGCTTGGCGGTCACGTCAAGGAAGAGAACCATCTCCGGCCGCGCTTCCGAGAGTAATTTCCACGTACGCGAAGGCGTCGCCGCTTCCTTGCCGGTCAAGCGCTTGGCCAAGTCCTTGGCGTTATCCTCGAGATCCTTCCACGCCGCCACCAGATCCTTGCGTGGAATCAGCTTGCGCATGTCCGCAATGTCTTTTTCGCCCAGCCGTGCGGTCAGGAAATACAACACGGCAGGCGAGGGATCAGGCGTATATCCCAGCTGGTTCATCTGCTGCCGTGTCTTCATCAGCTCGGAGAGCCCGGCAGCATCCACCTTTGCCGTGGACCAGTGCGGATTGAGTACCTTCAGCCAATCTTCCTTCTCCAGCACGCGGACGATGTGCAGGGGGTCGTCCTCATAGGCGAGCTGCTCGATCTCCTGCCCGATCGCCCGGTCGGTGATGTATTCGATGTAATTATTTTCCTTGGCCGATTGGATACGGGCCTGGGTACGCTCTTCGATCGGCCAATGGAAGCGGGCCGCAAAGCGGGCCGCGCGAATCAGGCGCGACGGATCTTCCATGAATGAATAGTTGTGGAGGATGCGGATCAGCTTGGCTTCAATGTCCGCTGCCCCGTTGAACGGGTCCATCAGCAAACCGCGCGACCCCGGATTCAGCGACAGCGCCATCGCATTGATGGTGAAGTCCCGGCGCCGCAAGTCTTCAATGATGGTGCCCGGAGCGATGATGGGAGGCTTTCCTGTCTTCTCATAACGCTCAGTGCGGGCCGTACTGATCTCCGCGCGCACGTTACCAGGCAGCACCAGATGCAAAGTTTTCAGGTCGTCGTCGGCTAGTGCAACCAGAGCGCCGGCATGTTCGAGTGGTTTTTGCAGCTTTAGCGGATTGCCCTGAACCGTGAAATCCAGATCGCGAATCGGGAACCCGCTAATAATGTCGCGAACCGCGCCCCCGGTCAGGTAGATATTCATGCCCGCATCGCGAGCGATGTCCTGTACCAGCGTGACCCCACGCTGCTGATCGGGGGTCAGCCGGATTTCCATGGTGTAGATGTAATCAGCCATGCTTTATTCAGAATTCAGACTTACCAGGCTGTAATTCCCCAGGGTCGGCCGAGGTAAGATTTCCACAGGACCTGATCCGACTGGACGAGCGGCCCCCGGCACGGATACGTAAACTGCTCTGTAGACTCGACTTATACGATTTAGAACGGATGGCAGCAAACTAAAGAAAATACCACAATGTTAACAATTTGGCTACTACGAATGAGATGACTCATTATGTTCGAGGCAAAAGTGTGAGAATCTGAATTAAGCTCGGTCGCGGAAATCCGCCGCCTCAGCCACTTTGGCCCATCCATGCCTTCTACACACAAAAAGGTGGTAGTCCGGAAGATGGACCGCGATTCCATCAACGGCTACGTCGCCCCCGCCGATTTTGTGCGCGAAGGCAAGCTGGAATTGCTCAACACTGCCGGCAACGTGGTCACTATTGAACTGAAGGACATCAAGGTGGTCTATTTCGTCCGCGAATTTGGAGACGCGGACTCTCCCAGCCGCAAGACTTTCACCACCCGGCCCCGTACCGAGGGACTGTGGGTCCGTCTCCACTTCAAAGACAACGAAGTCCTAGAAGGCATGATGCCCAACGACCTCTCGTTAACCACCGCCGAGGGGTTTCTGATCAATCCCCCCGACCTGCGCTCGAACACGCAGCGAATATTTGTGCCGCGCAGCTCGCTCGAGTCTCTAACCGTGTTGGCCGTCATCGGGGCGACACGGCGCCAGCGTCGCAGCGTTGCGGTCGATACCGGGCAAGTGCCCATGTTTGGGGAATAGTGCGATCCGCGAGCTCTTGAAGACCGACACGCAAACTCTTTCATCTTGACCTCAAGTTCCGCTGGAAGTAAAATCGCTCGGCTCGGTGGTCCATCTCCCCCGATGGCGCCAAACTGGGCGTCCTTGTTTCTCTCCGTGAAAGCGATCTGATTCCGCGTCCGCGAACTCGCCCTGGGGAAGGGCTCAAAATGACGAACAATCGAATCAGCGGTCTGCTTGCAGTCGCAATCCTCGTGCCGGCCATCGTTGTAGTAACTACCGTCGCGCATGCCCAAACCTTTTCCGTGACGTACAACTTCGGAAGCAAAACTGGAGACCCGCTTGAGCCTACGCAATCGGTAGTGGCGCAGGGCCGCGATGGCAACCTGTACAGTGCGACAGGCCTCGGCGGCATCTATGGCTTCCACGATGGCGCCGTGTTCAAGATCACACCCGGCGGAACGCTGACGTTGCTGTACAGCTTCAACCTCGCGAACTCGGGCCCCTACGGCCCCTTTAGCGGACTGACGCTAGGTACTGACGGCAATTTCTACGGAACTACTGCCGGTGGTGGCGCGTCCGGGGCGGGAACGGTGTTCAAAATCACGCCAAGCGGGACCGTAACCATCCTGCACACGTTTAACGTCTCCGACGGCGAAGAACCGTATGCGCCCCCAATCCAAGGAACGGACGGCAACTTTTACGGCACTGCCGGGCGGGTGGAACGGTCAGCGCTGGCACCATATACAAGATCACTCCTTCGGGCACGTTCACGCTGCTTCATTCGTTCGACGATATTCATGGCAGTTTCCCCGATGCCCCGTTGGTGCAGGGCACCGATGGGAATTTTTACGGAACAGCGGCGTTCGGGGGATCCCCTTCGAGCTATGGCGTGGTGTACAAGATCACGGCCTCTGGCCAATTCAAAGTGCTCTACAATTTTGACCAAACTCATGGCGAAGAGCCTATAGGTCCTCTGATTCAAGGGAGCGATGGCAACTTTTATGGAACGACGTTTACCGGCGGGCCTGGCGGCGACTTAGGAGCCGGAGTGATCTTCAAGATCACGGCGTCTGGCACCTTCACCGTCCTCCGCTACTTCAATTTGAACACCGACGGAGGTCAACCCTCTGCCGGTCTTGTACAAGCAACCAATGGCAACCTCTACGGGACTGCAATGCAGGGAGGAGCCACAGGTCAGGGGACCATCTTCAGTATCAGCCCGCGGAGTCCTTATACTTACACGGTCCTTTACAACTTCAACGATGGAGGCTTCTATCCAGAAGTCACTCTCGTCCAGCACACGAATGGAATTCTGTACGGGGACACCTATGTCGGCGGCGACGTTCAGGCGTGCGACTGCGGCGTCTTTTACAGCCTGAAAGTTGGTCTGGGACCGTTTGTAAGTTTGGTATCCACCTCGGGCAGGGTGGGAAAGACTATTGAGATCCTTGGCCAGGGGTTCAGAGGGACAACTGGCGTTTCCTTCAACGGAACAGCCGCAACCTTCAGGGTGATCTCCGGCACGTATTTGACCGCCAAGGTCCCCAGCGGGGCGACTACCGGCTTTGTAATTGTGACCACCCCCGCGCACAACCTGAAGAGCAATAAGAAATTTCGGGTCACCCCCTGAATTTGGGGGCTTTCACTCTTACCATCGGAAAAATCCGTGGCCAGCACTGGAAACATCCCCACTCTGGCCATGAACATCACGTTGGGGGAGTGCAGGCGGCACGTCTCGTCGTAAATCCCAGCGTACCGTGGCCTTCTCTATTACAATCGCAACTCTGAGTCACTTCGGCGGTATCCAACCGCTTATCCGAGAACGGATAATGAAACTTCTGCAAGCTGCCACTCTGTTGGGAATTCTGATAATCATTGCCGCCTGCGGCGGTGGATCAAGTTCTCAGCCGCCACAGCAGACCACCACGCCCGCGGTCCAACTCACCCAACTCAGCACCGACACCTTTACCAACCCCGGCAGCCAACACGCCACCGAAGTCGAAGCCAGCGCCTTTGCCGTTGGCTCGACCATTGTGAGCGCATTCCAGGTGGGCCGCATTTTCAATGGCGGCGCATCCGACATTGGCTTCGCCACATCCAGCGACGCTGGCGGCCAGTGGATCAGTGGTTTCCTGCCGGGCATCACCATCTACGAGCAGGGCACATTCAGCGCGGCCAGCGATCCGGTCGTGGCTTTCGACGCCGCCCATGCCGCCTGGATGATCGCTTCTCTGACTATCGGCAACTCGGATCAGGTTGCGGTGAGCCGCTCTTCGGACGGACTGGTCTGGGATGATCCCATCATCGTCAGCGCCACCCCCGATGCCGACAAGAACTGGATCACCTGCGACAACACTTCCGCCAGCCCTTACTTCGGCCATTGCTACGTCGAGTGGGACGATCCCAGCGCTCAAGACCTCATCTGGATGAGCACCTCGACCGACGGCGGCCTGACATGGTCGCCAGCCAGCAACACCGCCGACCACGCAACTGGCATCGGAGGGCAACCCGTGGTTCAGCCCAACGGCACGGTCATTGTTCCCATCGAGAACACGACCGGTGCCGAGATGCTGGCCTTCGTCTCGAGCAACGGCGGCCAGAGTTGGAACGCCGCGACAATCGTATCGACAATCACCGACCACCAGGCCGCGGCGAATCTACGCACGTCCGCGCTTCCGTCTGCCGCCATCGACGCTGCCGGAACGGTCTATACAATCTGGCAGGATTGCCGCTTCCGCACCGGATGCTCGTCTAACGACCTGGTCATGAGCACGTCAACCGATGGGATCACTTGGACCGCTCCGGCCCGCATTCCCATTGACGCACTGACCAGCACAGTGGACCACTTCATTCCCGGCTTGGCCGTCGAACCCGCAACTTCGGGCAGCAGCGCGCATCTCGCGCTGACTTACTACTTCTACTCATCGGCGAACTGCGATGCCACCACGTGCGCGCTGTATGCGGGATTCGTTTCGTCGCCCGATGGCGGCAGCACCTGGACACCTCCGACGACTCTTGCGGGACCCATGTCACCCGCGTGGCTGCCCAACACTTTCGCCGGGCTGATGGTGGGCGATTATGCCGCCAGCGCCTACTCTGGGGGAAAAGCCTTTGCCATGTTCGCCGCCGCTAAAGCGAATTCCGGAACACTGTTCGATGAGCCTATCTACACCACGACCAGCGGACTCCCCGCAGCGCAGCATGCCGCAGCTCTCACCTCCGCCGCCGAACAACCTGTTCCCGACGCTCACTCGGATCACGCCACACGCGGGTTCTACGACCAGGAACATCGCTATCCGATCATTCCTGACAACTAGTGTCGTTGTATCGGCGCTTTCCGGGCTTCATTTCCGCACCTTGAAGAATCTCCGGTCATACGGATAGGCTCGCTGCCACACCACGCGGATCCGCTGCGCGTCTGCGTGATGCGGATTCAACAACACGTTGAATGTATCCGGCAGAATTGCCGAAGGCACTTCGAGCAGCGCTGATTCCCCGCTGGCGAGCCACTCGTCCCCACGATTGCGAGAGATGGTCAGATCGTCCGTCCAACCTTCGGGAAGCGATGCGAGTTCAATGCGTCTCGGTTGAACATCGTCTGGCGCCTCGACCTGGAGCATGGTGTAACTTCCGGGCAAGCGCGCGGCGTCCAGCTCCAGATTTACGAGGACCTCAACCAGAGCGCCAGCTGGACTTGCGGCCAGGTAAACAATGGCGCGACCTTGCGTATGCCAACGCGCCGAGGCCAGTCGTCCGCCGCGTCCATCCAACCTGTCGTGATTACTGATTCTCCAAAGGAACATTGAGCAGAGTGCCGAAGAATCGGGTTACTCGGTTTGTACCTCTCACTGAGGATTTGAGTGGAGGCCGTCGATCTTGGCGGCCATGATGAAGTCGCTCTCGGTGAGGCCATTGATCTTGTGAGTCCACAATGTGACTTCGGCTTTGCCCCAGGTGAGCAGGATGTCGGGATGATGTCCTTGCGCCTCGGCCAATTCACCTACCCGATTCACGAAATCCAGCGCTTGCTTGAAATCGGGGAAGGTGAACACGCGAGTGATGTGGTGCTGGTTGGCAACCTTCCATTGGGGCACTTGCTGATGCAGCGCGTCGAGTTCGGCGCCTTGGAGTGGAGGCACGCCGCCGCGACAGGGAACGCAGGTTTTGCTGGCGAGAGATGTCATAGGAATCTCCGCAGACATTGTAGCGGTTTGCGCGGGGCGAGGCGCAAGCTCACATTTGAAAAGGTTCGTCGGGATCGGGTTCGCGGACGGGAACGTCGGGGTTTTCAGGGCCGTCGGGTGGTTCCTTGATTGGTGGCGGAGAAGGTTCGGGAATTTGGCGCAGGTCGAATTGCATGAAGCTAGGATGCGGGGATGGGCTCATGCGATTTCGGCGGCTAGGTTCCCTTTTGGGAATTTGCTGTTTTAGTCGCGGGGTACCCCCCTCCCCCCTTTTGTTTTGCAAAATATTGAAAACAAACGATTTATTTTGTCACTATGTGCTAGATCTTTGAGTTTAAAGGAGTTACGGGCAAAATCTAGAGAACATTGGAGTTACGGCTGCCTGTCTGGGCGCCTACGTTCCATTTTGAAACTACGCGGTGGCGGCCGGGGCGTCGGGTCAGGGTCTAATTGTCAAGGATCGTTGATTATCTTGCAGATAATCAATTTGTACAAGATTATCTGAATGGAGGCATGGAGTCAAGGGAAGCGTTCAGACGGTTGCGGCACCCTTGCGGGCGTGAATCGAAACGATGCATTTATCGCAGCGCTGAAAGCGCTGCGAGGAAACAGCCTCCCAATTCGGGACAAAGGCCGATTTAATTTGCCAATGACGCGAGCCTGTGGTCCCCCGACCAATACAATCTTTGTGAGCAGATGGTGTTTGGAGGGTGTTGCCAGTGGGTACTGGACGCCGTCTGTGAAACGGTCGAGTGGCTTAGTCAGCCATTAGGGTTCGAGTCCCTCGCCCTCCGCAGTCACTCGACGAAATGTAATATGCTTGACAACGCCGCTGGCAGAGTTATCCTAAAGGTGTTTCGCAGACGGCGTTCCGTACCAGCTTGCATCAAGCCCCGACCGACTATCGGGGCTGTTCTATTTGTGCCACGCGCTTGTGCCACGCGCTTGCGGGGCGTGAATCGAGACGATGCATTTATCGCGGCGCTGGAAGCGCTGCTCCACCCCAAATCTTGTTGACTGGCTGAAATCCCCGGAGTATGTTTCGTCTTCCCGGATGTGGCGCCCGAAACGCAAGGAATCAGGACGTAACTATGAGCGCAGCACGCGTTCCAATCCCCTGTTCGATCGCACCTTGGTTGACTGTTCGGAACGGACTGCAAGCTCTGCGCTTCTACCAGGAGGCATTCGGAGCCGTGGTGGTCTACCGGCTCGAAGACCCCGATGCAGGGGTAGTGGCGCGACTCTCGGTCGAGGGCGCGGAGTTTTGGCTGAGCGACGGGCAGCTTGATGGACAAAACTCAGGGTACGTTGTCCTTTGAGGTTGCGCGAATAATCAACGACAAACGTCCTTCCGCGTTCCTGCTCGAAAATATCAAACACCTTGTGTAGAACCGAAGGTTCTTGACGCGCGCCATGTCGTTCCGCAGCAAATCGACCACAATTGATGTGACGGTTGTCACAGCTTGGTGACCCTCGCCACTGTGATGATGAGCAAGCCGCGATAGCGGCGGAAGAATGCAGCCCACGGCGCAAGCCGTGGGGGCAAGAACGAAGGGAGAAGCCCCAGCAGGGGCGAAAGACGCCTGTCTCATACATCCGGCAATATTTTATTGCATTTGATCTTCAGCACCCAAGGGCGGCGCCCTCTGATCAAGCCAGATTTTCGAGCTGATCTGTTTGCCTACCTCGGAGGCATCATCCGTGAAATTCGGGGAACAGCGCTGATCATCAACGGTGCAGCTGATCACGTTCACATGCTGCTCCGCATTCGGCCAGCCCAGTCCGCTGCGGAGATCGTCCGTGTCGTCAAAGCGAACTCGTCGAAATGGGTTCGCGCGAAATGGAGCTCAGACTTTGCTTGGCAAACCGGCTACGGAGTGTTCAGCGTCAGCGAATCGAACGTCCCAGCGGTTAAGAAATACATCGCCGAACAGGAAGAACATCACAAGAAGCATTCATTTCAGGAGGAGTTCTTGGCGTTCCTCAAGAAGAACCACGTGGAATACGACGAGAGATACATTTGGGGCTAGCTTCTTTCGCCCCGGCTGGGGCTTGTCGGTTTCTGCTTCTTACCCACGGCTTGCGCCGTGGGCTGCATTCTTGCGCCGCCCTGCGGCTGACTTGTGAGCTTGTCAAAGAAATGTAACGGCGGAGCGACCTATCCAGCCCCTTTGCTAATTGGCCTGTGCTATCCTTCCGCGGGTTGGTGACCCTATGCCTCGGCGTGACTGGACTCGCGAAGAGCTCATTGTTGCCTTTAATCTCTACTGCAAGATCCCCTTCGGTCGAATCCACATTCGGAACCCTCTGATCATTGAACTAGCCAAGGCCATCGGTCGCACGCCCTCGGCCGTGTCATGGAAGCTCGCAAACTTCGCGCGACTCGATCCGGCGCTAAAGAGGCGCAACATTGCGGGCGCGACGCATGGAGCAGAGGGAGAAGTTGATATCTGGAACGAATTCAACAACAACTGGGAGAGTCTAGCGTTCGAGAGCGAACGCTTGCTAGAAGACATGACCGGACGCACTCCCGATGCTGTTGTCGAGGAGACGCAAAGAATCCCGGAGGGTGGAACCCGCGAGACACTCGTTCGAACACGAATAAATCAGGGCTTCTTCCGCGCCGCCGTATTGGCTGCCTATGGAGTTAAGTGCTGCATCACCGGGCTTTCCATTCCGCAACTCCTGAACGCGAGCCACATCGTGCCGTGGGTGATTGACGTGAAAAACCGAACGAATCCACGGAATGGACTCTGCTTAAACGCCATTCACGACCGAGCTTTCGACTGCGGCCTGCTGACCGTCACGCCCGACCTGAAGATAAAGCTCTCGCCCAAACTAAAAGTCAAAGCTGCCGACACAGCAGTTCGAGAGTTCTTCTGGCGATTCGACAACGCCTCCATTTCGGTTCCCCGCCGTTTTGCGCCCGATGAGACATTCCTGCGATACCATAATGAAAAGATCTTTTCCAGCCGATAGAGCCTTTACTGATGAGCAACATTAAATTGCACTATCTCTACCGCGACGGTAGCAACTACAAGAAATGGGCCGAAATTGTGTTCTTCAACCCTGACAAACTGCCCTTAGAGGTCGTCACGAAAGGACTGCGGAAAGCCTTTTTGGAGGACGGCATCTTCATCGCCCACCAAGTTCGCATCCCTGAGGTCTTTCTTGCCGCTGAAGACCATCTTACGTTCGATGACCACTGCTTCCACGAGTTCGCATCGGTCGAGACCACTTCGGATACGCCAAACGACCCGTGCCTACGCTCGATCCGCGAGTTCATGGAAGAGGTTGCAAGAGAAGCAAAAAGGGGCTGGCGCGCGTTCGACCCGCGAGATCGGTTGCTTCAGCGAGGTCGCTGAATTCGTTCTACGATGCCCGAGAGAAACACCCCACGCGCACCGAGTGCCGGCTCTATTACCGGGATGAATTCCTCGGTCGCGCGAACGAGGGCGACGTTCTGGTTGTGCTCAGGCGAAGCACCCCGAGGCAACCGTGCACGCG
The DNA here is from genome assembly GCA_963696635.1 of uncultured Acidobacteriota bacterium. Taxonomy (GTDB): domain Bacteria; phylum Acidobacteriota; class Terriglobia; order Terriglobales; family Acidobacteriaceae; genus JABDBE01. Next base: position 631,041 of record CAVOKX010000006.1, on the reverse strand, counting down.
CTCGTGTTTCAAAGAGGCTCGTCTTGGCTGCTGTCTGCCGAAAAGCTTTTCGGCGTCAGCAATCTTAATCCAGCGAACTTCGAGAAGCTCCCGCAAGAATCTCTGGCTTCTCGAGAATTGGGCTTGGTGGCCGAAAGAATCCTGGCAGAACTTGGAATACAGGGCCTGCAGATTCCAAGCAGCCAGACTGATCTGCAATTGGTCCTCGAAAAGTTTGAGGGGGGGTTCCCAACCACTAAAGAGATGTCTGCATTTGCCCGTGCCCAAGCAGGTGAAGTAAACACATCACTCAGCGACGAGGCACTGGTTCGATGGCTTCAACGTGAAGAACAGCTATTCCGAGCACTTGAAAGGGTAATTGTCGAGACAAGACTGTCGAGACAAGACTGAAGAAGGGCTTTAAAGACGTGGACGACTTCGTCGCTTTTTCGCTCTCCGTTCAGAACCGCCGAAAATCTCGTATGGGCTATTCCCTGCAGAACCAACTCGCCGCCCTATTTGACTCACAAAAGCTCAAGTATGAAGCCCAAGCAGTTACAGAGGCCCAAAACAAGCCCGACTTCATCTTTCCCGGCTCTGCGGAGTACCACGATCCCCAATTCGATACCGCGCTTCTAGCAATGCTAGGGGCCAAGTCAACTCTGAAGGAGCGATGGCGCCAAATTCTCACGGAAGCGGAGAAGATTCCCCGCAAACACCTGTGCACTCTTGAGCTAGCAATATCCAAGAACCAGACGGACGAGATTACCAAGCACGCCATTCAGCTCGTGATTCCCGAGCCATTCCACCAGACCTACACCGCGGAGCAAAAGCCGCAGCTTTGGACGGTCTCAGCCTTTGTCGAATTTGTTAAGGGAAGGCAACGGTGAATGGATCGAGAGGGTTGTACCCCGGCTTTCGCGTTCTGTGCAAAAGGGCGGCCGCTGGCGGCAACGATGTTCGTCCGCCTCCATCCTCCCTCAATCCGCTCCGGCCCCTTTCTTGAGCTTGCGGAACTGATTGATCTCCACCTTGCCCTCGGGGAACACGGCTTCGATCTTCAACTGGCCTCCCATGGCTCGAATCATGGATTGCAGAGTGCTGATGTACATATCGGCACGGCGCTCCATCTTGGAGACCGCGGCGTGGTTGATGCCGAGCAGGTTGCACTCTCCCACGTCTCGAAAGGCGCGAGACGTGGGGCACCCGGTTTTCCTTTCGGGGGCTAAAGCCCGGAGTATTTTCACGCTTTACGGCACGACTGAAGTCGTGCCCTTCCGCATGCGATCGTCGCGAGATCCCTCGCCCCCGCTGGTGAAAGCGCGGGGCTTCGGGATGACGCAGTTTAAAGGAAGAAAATCAGAGCAATTCGGCGTCACTCGCACAGCTAACCTTTACACCCCTCCCGGCAACGTGTTAACCTCAATAACGTTACAAAACAATTGAAAAATTAGACAGGAGTGCACCAGGTTAGTGCTAGCCAGAGAGCAAAAGAAATCCGTTATCGACCAGTACGGGACGCATGCGACCGACACCGGGAGTCCGGAAGTGCAGATCGCGTTGCTTAGCGAACGCATTGGTTCATTGACGGAACACTTCAAGATGCACCAGAAGGACCATGGCTCACGCCGCGGTCTTCTCATGCTGGTCAGCAAGCGGCGTCGCTTGCTCGACTATCTCAAGACTTACAATTCCGAGCGCTATAAGACGGTGGTCCAGAAACTCGGTCTCCGCAAGTAGTTGGGGGCGGATCCGTTTCGGGATCTTTGCGCTTTTTACGGCCACAACTTTTTGCCGCACGCCAAGGGAATTGTTCTGCCGTCCTTTGATAGCTCCAGGACCGCAGCGGTTGAATGAGAAAGGCGGAGAGGGTGCGTCTCCAAGGAAATTTCCCAAGTCACGACTGGCGCCTGAAGTTCGATTCTGCATTGTGCAACCTCCCAGACCGGCACCGGCGTGCCCTCCTGCCCAGAAGGAAATAAAATGAAACACGATGTATCGGTACAACTCACCGGTGGTAAAAGCCTCTCATTTGAAACTGGAAAATTAGCGAAACAGGCCCACGGCTCGGTGGTGGTGCGCATCGGAGACAGCGTGGTTCTGGCCACGGCGGTGGCCAATCCGGATGCGCGCGAAGGCATTGATTTCTTTCCGCTCACCGTGGATTACCGCGAGTACACCTATGCGGGGGGACGCATTCCGGGCGGATTTATCAAGCGCGAAGGGCGTCCCAGCGAACGCGAGATTTTGACCAGCCGGCAGATTGATCGTCCGATCCGGCCTTTGTTCCCTGAAGGATTTCGCTGCGAGACGCAGGTGATTGCGTTTGTGCTTTCGGCGGATACGGAGAATGATCCGGATGTGGCTGGGATCAATGGAGCTTCGGCGGCGCTCACCATTTCTGATATTCCGTTCCATGGGCCGATTGGAGCGGTGCGCGTTGGGTTGGTCAGCGGGCAGTTCATTATTAATCCGACGTATAGCGAGATGCGCGACAGCATCTTGAACATCATGGTGGTGGGGACAGCTGACGGGATTGTGATGATCGAGTCGGGCGCGAAAGAAGTGAAGGAAGAGACGGTGGTGGACGCGATCGAATTCGCGCACACGGAAATAAAAAAGATCTGCGCGGCGATCAACGATCTGAAACACAAAGCCGGCAAGCCCAAGCGCGAGGTCACGGCTCCGGAGTTTGACGAAGCCTACTACAACCAACTAAGAGCGAAGATTGGCGCGGAGTTGGCGGAAAGTTTGGACACGGAGAAGCATCCTAAGGCGGAGAGTCACAACCTGGTCCGCGATCTGAAGAAGAAATTGCAAGCGGAGATCCCGGAAGACGACAAAGAAGCGCAAGCCAAACTGAAAACCTATTACGAAACGTTGCGCGAACGAATCTTCCGCGAACAAGTGATAAATAATAAGCGAAGGCCCGACGGGCGGCCGTTCGATAAGGTTCGCGACATCTGGGTGGAAGTGGGAGTGCTGCCGCGAACCCACGGGAGCGCGATTTTCACGCGCGGCGAAACTCAGGCCCTGGTTACGACTACGCTGGGCACCAGCGACGATCAACAACGGCTGGAAACTTTCGAGGGCGAAGCCAAAAAGCGCTTCCTGCTGCACTACAATTTTCCGCCCTTCTCGGTGGGAGAGGTTTCGTTTTTGCGAGGGGCGGGGCGGCGGGAGATTGGGCATGGAGCGTTAGCGGAGCGGGCGATATCGGCGATGCTTCCGACGGAGGAGAATTGGCCTTACACCATGCGGGTCGTGTCCGACATTTTGGAGTCGAATGGGTCTTCGTCCATGGCTACGGTTTGCGGGGCTTCGCTTTCGTTGATGGACGCGGGGGTTCCGCTGCGGTCTCCCGTGGCTGGCGTGGCTATGGGGTTGGTTAAGGAAGGGAACGATTATGCCATCCTGACTGACATTGCTGGGGCTGAAGATCATTACGGCGACATGGATTTCAAAGTTGCCGGGACGAAAGACGGCATCACCGCTTTGCAGATGGATATTAAGGTCGGCGGGATTACAGCGCAGATCATGCGGGAGGCTCTGGCGCAGGCGCAGCGCGGGCGGTTGCACATTCTGGAGAAGATGAGCGAGGGGATTACCTCGCATCGGGAGAAGGTTTCGGCTTATGCGCCGCGAATTTATACTTTGCAGATTCCGGTGGATAAGATTCGCGACGTGATTGGGCCGGGTGGGAAGATGATTCGCTCGATTATTGAGCAGACCGGGGTGAAGATCGACGTTGAAGATACGGGCAAGGTTAATGTGGCTTCGAACGATGAGGTCTCGGCGAATAAGGCGCTGCAGATTATTCGCGATCTGACGGCTACGGCTGAGGTGGGGAAGACTTATCTGGGAACGGTGACGCGGCTGGCGGATTTCGGGGCCTTCGTCGAGATTATTCCTGGGACGGATGGGTTGCTGCACATCAGCGAAGTGGCGGAGCATCGCATTAAGGATGTGCGCGACGAATTGAAGGAGGGCGATCAGGTGTTGGTGAAGGTGCTGGCGGTTGAAGGCAATCGTATTCGACTTTCGCGCAAGGCCATCCTAAAAGAGCAACGGGCGAAGATGGGTGGGGGCGAGCCGGGACCTGACGGTGGCGAAGAGAGCCACGGCGAAGTTGCCGGGGAGCCGGCCTTGACCATCGAAGGCGGGGGCGATTTCCCGGACGACGAACCGAACTTCAATCGCGATGCGGTAGCGGGCGTAGCTGGGGCTGGAGGGGGAGAACGTGCTCCTGGGGATCGCCCAGACCGCGGTGGAGATCGTGGCCGCAGGCCGGGTGGCGGTGGTGGCGGCAGAGGTCGCGGCCGCGGGCGTGGACCGGGCGGCGGCGGTGGGCGTGGCGGCCACGGTGGTGGTCATGGCGGGCCCAGACACTAGGAAACCAGAGACTAGAAAATCGGCCACCGATTTTCACGGATTTACACGGATTACCTAACGCAGGTTTTAAGGCCGCGACACTTGTCGCGGCCTTCTTCATTTATTTTTGTGGTATCTGCTTTGGTTTGTCCGCAAGGGTGTCCTTCGACAATACCGTTCCGAAGATGACGAGGAGCAGTGGCCAGGACGATGCCAACATCTGCAGGAAAAGACCCTGGACAAAATGCTGATGATTGAAAGTGCAGGAGTGCACGGCTTGCGAGGCCGCCAGAACGAGAGCGGGCACTACGCCTAGCGCCTCTGCGCTATGAGCGAGGATGTGGCTTGAGCGGGTAACGGCGGCAGCCAGGTTCGCATACAGAGTAAACATTCCGAGCAGGAGGATGGCTGCTCCCGCGATTGATTTAGAAACCCGAAATGCCCTCTGCCGCGCTGCCATATTCGCCTCCTCTGGGCCGTTTTTCTTGCCTCTACCTGTAAGTCGAACCAGGAGTGGCGAAATCGACAGATCCAGTATTTTTTTTGGGAAACACTTTGCGAAATCGTAAAGAGTGGGGGAATCCTCCAAGTTTCCAACCGACGGTGGGTGTACACTACCGTGCTCAGGACATGGCATGAATATCGAGATCCTGGGCTAAATTACGGAGGGTGAAAATCATGAACTGGAAACTGGGGAGAGTTTTCGTGGGGCTGTGTGCGCTGGCGGTGTCCGGTGTTTGGGTGTTGCCGGCATGCGCGCAGATGTCAGAGGTTAAGGAAAAACCGCCGATGTACTCATACGTCGCGTTTTGGGCGATTCCGCGCCCGCAGTGGGCAGACATGGCAAAGGCAGACGCGGCTGACCAAAAGATCCTGGATAAGGAGATCGCCAACGGAACGATTGTGGGCTATGGCAACGACGAGAATTTGGTTCATGCGGCCGATGCCCCAACTCATGACGGGTGGTGGTCAGCGATGTCGATGGCTGGTGTGCTCAACGTGCTGGACCAGTTCTACAAGTCGGGCAGTGCCACTTCTCCGGTGTTGGCGAGCGCCACGAGCCACTGGGATAACATTTTCATCAGCCGTTATTACAACTGGCATTCGGGATCGTGGAAAGATGCGTATACGCATGGGTCGTCCTACAAATTAAGGCCGGGCGTGCCGGACGAAGCGGTGGGGAGACTCAGCAAGAGCATGATCGTGCCGTTGATGGAGAAAATGCTGGCCGACGGCACCATTCACGAGTACGAAGTTGACACGGAAGCGATCCACACCGAAGCGCCGGGCACGTTTTGGATTTTTTACCTGGCGGCGAACGCAGAAGGCCTGGACAAGGTCAATGAGGCGCTGCGGGAGACCCTGAAGGCGAACCCACTCGATGCGCCGGCATTTGATTCCATGGTGGACTTCACCGAGCACCGTGATTATCTGTCGCGCACCAGCGCTACGTACAAATAGTGTTTCGCAATTGCCAAAAAGCTCCGTCCAAGCGAGCTTGGACGGGGCACCCTTTTAAGTGAAACCGATGTTTGGGTGGGCCACCCTTCCCTGATAATGCCTTTAAGCGACCTCGGGCCTTAGCGGATAATCGACGATGATGGCTCGACCGTCGGTGAGAGCTTTTACGGAATGGCGGACGTTGCCGGGGACGATGGCGACTATGCCTGCGCGGGCGATCTGGGCCACGCCGTCGATGTTTACCTCGAGCTCTCCCTCGATCACTTCATAGACTTCTTCCTGGGGATGGAAGTGCTCGTGAATAGACGCGCCGCGGGTGAACTCGTAGTGCGCAAAGGTCATGCTCGGCGAGTGGAAATAGCGTCCATACCAGCCCGGCAAGCGCTCAATGACATTGAGAGTACGGGTGTCGATGAAGGGCATAGCGGCCTCTGGTTTGGCATCGTAGCATGGCGGTATGGTGCGGGTCACAAGGGGCTGGCCGAGAGTGAATTGTGTACGGTAGGGCGGGTTGCGCGTCGCAACTTTTCCATTTTGTCGGGAAAGGTGCAACCCCTATAATGGTCACACTGGTGACCACATGAAAATCAGCACGGTACGGGAGTTTCGGGATAAGGCAACGGGAATGTTGCGATCGAAAGACCCGATTCTGGTGACGCGGCGGGGAAAGCTCGCGGGCGTGTTTTTCCCCATGCAGAAGGATTCGTTGCCGGGGGGACTGAAGCGCGAACTGTTTGCCATGTTGACCAGCGAGATTGCGCGGCAGATTAAGCGCCGGGGGATTTCGGAGAAGGAAGTCCTGGTGGATTTTGAGGGTTGGAGGAAGGGCCGTCGTGAAACTCGCCGCGGACGCTAACGTCCTGCTGGCGGCTGTGCTGGGTGGGCGGGCCAGATTGATTCTTGGAAATACAGAGGAAATTGAAGAAATACTCACCGCCGAAACCACGTTTGCGGAAGTGGAAGAGTACGCCGTCGTGCTGGCCAGGAAGAGACGCCTGCCTACGGATCTTCTGCTTCTGGCTGTCGCCAGCCTGCCTGTGACCATCGTCGAACGAGAGGCTTACGCTGACAGCATCTCGGAAGCCAAACGGCGGATTGGACGCCGTGATCCCGACGATGTTGACATTCTGGCGCTTGCCATCCAGTTTCGCATTCCAGTCTGGTCAAACGACCGCGACTTTGAGAATTGTGGGAGTCAGTGGTGTACGACTGAAGACTTGCTGAGGAAGTTCGGAATGCTGGAGGAGAAGTAGGCGAGATCAGTGGCCGAGCGGTCCTGCGGGCGATTAGATGGTGCCGGCGCCCGCCCTTTCGCACAGAACGCGAAAGAACGGGGCACCCTCCGGAGTAAAATGAATGAGGTTAGGGTGGGCCACCCTGCCAAGAACCCGTTCCTCTTCCGCGATACGATGCTGAAACTCATTCACTCTGACAACCTTGAATACAAAGAACTCACAAGGGCGGCCTAGTATTCCCTCCCTGCGCATTCTAGGCATTGATTGGCTGAAACGGCAGCCAAGTCGCTAATCGAACCGAGAACAATGGGTATTCCAGGCTCCTCGTTTCCATATCCCATGACGCGAAAACTGAGCGGTTGGGCGTGTTTCAGGTAGGAAAACCACCTCTCGGCAGGATCGGCCATTGCAAGTATCGCTGGCGGCACATGAGGGGCCACATTGGGCGATTTGCAGAGCAATTCGCCAGCATGTTTGCAGAGTGTCGAGGTACGTGCCGCTATGGAGTTATCCCCTCCAGTCAAGTTCCACGTTTCCGTCCCTCCCCGTCTGCATGAATCAACTCGGATTCCGCTCTTGGTCAAAGGCTCAAAGCGTCCCGCGTGTTCTTTCCAGTCTCCCGCCCAGTCCCGTTCCGCTTTCTTCTGCTGTGCAGCAGCCAGTTCTTCGCGGTGTCTCGCCTCAGCCGTCGAGAGTGCTGATTCGAGAGCCTGATGGCTATCTTCCTCTGCCGCTGCAAGCGAAGAGCGTAAGTTTTTGCGGTGTTGGTCGTCTGCCACCGCGAGAGCCTCTTCATATGTGGCGAGCGTCTTACGGTGATGTCGGAAGCTCCCCTCAATCAGCATCAGGACGAAGATAAGTAAGAAGCCGATTATGCCGATCTTCCAATCGAAATGCAGACGGGACGTGTAGGTGTCCCAGAAGGCTTTTACGTCGGACGATCCCCACTTCGCAATGATCTCGTCGGTAGCCCAGAACATCCCCCAGAGCGCGGCTACCATGACCCACCACGGCTTTCCGATCTTCCTGACGTGCAGCCATCGCGCCTTAATTGCCGCTAGGAGACCCGACCTGCCGGATGATTTTTTGGGATTGGGCATGATGGGCCGTGGCAGGTTTCTATTTTCCCACCAAATCTTCGGAGGCCCAGAACCCACGCGGCGGACTGGCTGGAGATCGTCCTTCCAGTTTTTAGCCGGTAGGTCTCTGAGTGGCTTTCTTGATCCGAACAGATTGAAGAGCCAAGAAAAACGCGGCATGGCGGGAATGGTACGCCGCGTGCAAGGCTTGCGTCAAATGCACAATCCCTATTATTTGTACTTTAGATACATATACTTACATGCCATCTATCTCGCAGCGGTACAATTCGCCCACAATTCTATGGCATGATGTCCCCAGGTGGACAAGCCATGGCGATATCAGCTCCGGTGAGTAGAACTCTAGGGGAATATTTGCGGGAGTGGTTGGGGGCGCGGTTTGGGTCGGAGTTGGAGTTGGCGGCTTTGGCGGAGCGGGGGTTGCCGCTGACTACCGTTGCCCGGATGACCAAGCATGGGTTGACACGGGATGAGGTGCATGCGCTGGTGATTCATCGGCGGACGTTCAAGCATCGCAAGAGCAGCCATCAGAAGCTGTCGCGGGAGGAGTCGGACCGGGCGATTCGGACGGCGCGGATTCTGGCGCGGGCGCAGGCCACGTTTGGGGATTCGGAGGCGGCGCTGGATTGGGTGCGGGAGCCGAAAATGCGCTTTGAGGGGAAGAGTCCGATTCAGATGATGTCGACGGAGACGGGCGGGCGGTTGGTGGAGGAGATGCTGGTGCAGATTGATGAAGGGATGTTTGCGTGATTCTAGCTGCTGGCTTCTAGCTTCTAGCTTTGACATTATGAGGCTGAGAGCTGATGGCTGAATAGCTTCTATAATCTTTGCATGATTGATGAGAATGATTTTCGCAAGCGGGCGGACGCGGCGCTGGAATCGCTTAAACAGGGTTTGATTACGGCGGAAGAATCGGCGGACTTCGAAGTGGAGGACCAGTCGGGAGCTTTGCACATTGCTTTCGAGGATGGTTCGCGGTTCGTCATTTCGCCCAACGCGCCGGTCCGGCAGATATGGATTTCGGCGCTGGCCACGAGTTTCAAGCTGGACTGGTCGGAGGCGAATCAGGATTTTGTGCTGCAGAAGACGGGAGAAGAATTGAAGCCGCTGGTTTCCCGGTTGATCAATCAGCAACTCGGTGAGGAAGCGGTTACGCTCGCTTAAGGTTTGCCGACACTAGGCGCCAGCGTCAGCGCCCAGTTTGTATTTCAGGTGTTTGGCGATTAGCTGGCCGTGGAAGCGTCCGTTTTCGATGAAAATTTCGTTGGTGCGGGAACCGGCTACGATGACGCCAGCCACGTAGATGCCGGGCACATTGCTTTCCAGGGTTTCGGGATCGCACACGGGACGGCATTGGTCCGGGGAAAGCTCGATGCCCATGGAGCGCAGGAAATCGTAGTCGGGATGGTATCCGGTCAGAGCGAAAACGAAATCGTTCTTCAGGCGAACGACACCCTCAGGCGTGTAGATCACTACGTGGTCGGGCGCGATTTCTCCCACTGAACTGTTGAAGTACGCCTTAATCTCTCCGCTCTTGATGCGATTCTCGATGTCGGGCAGGATCCAGTACTTGACGTGGTGATGCATTTTTGCACCGCGATAAACGAGGGTGACGCGGGCGCCGTGGCGCCAGAGATCGAGGGCGGAGATGGCCGCAGAATTTTTGCCCCCGATTACCAGAACATCGTTGTCAAAGTAGGGATGCGGCTCATGGTAATAGTGAAACACTTTGGGCAGATCTTCGCCGGGAATGTTCAGCATGTTTGCCAGGTCGTAGTATCCGGTGGCCGCAATGATTTTTCGAGCCCGGTAATCGTAGACTCTGCCCAGGCGATCGGTTGTTGTGACCTGGAAATCCTCGTCTTGTCCGTTGACCGTCTTTACCCATTGGTATTGTGCGATTGGCAAATGATAATGCTCGGCGACCTTGCGATAATATTCGAGCGCCTCGTGTCGCGTAGGTTTCTGGTTGGCTGTGCTGAACGGGATGTCGCCAATCTCCAGCAATTCTGGCGTGGTAAAGAACGTCATGTTGGCCGGATAGTTAAAGATGGAATTTACCACGCAGCCTTTATCAATGGCGATGACCTTGAACCCGGCCCTTTGCGCGTCGATGGCGCAGGCGAGGCCAGTGGGTCCGGCGCCGATGACGAGTACATCGACGTGGGTGTTGGAGCGCGCCTCCAGTTGAGCGCGCGGGAGCGTCTCAGGAATCTGCAGCGCCGTGTCGGACATGTGTTTGGTGACCAATGATGATCCTTGAAAAATTGTCTTTGAAATAAACACCAGGAGCACGTGCAAGAACGGACACTGTGACTCGTTGAAGCTACAGATTTTAACACGTGGCGTGCTGCTTGCTCCCAGCGTCCAGCGAGACTCGGCTCAGGAGCGAGCGGACGCGGCAATCGAGGAACTGGGTTGAACCTCGCGCTCTATGTTTCGCGATAACTCGTCTTCCGCAACTTCGAGGTCGTAGGCGGACTGAAGATTTAGCCAGAAACGCGCGCTGGTTTGGAAGTAGCGGGCAAGCCGCAGGGCGGTGTCGGGCGTGATTCCGCGGCGCTCGTGAACGATCTCTGCGATTCGCGTCACCGGGACGTGGAGATCGAGCGCCAGCCGATTCATGCTGAGTTGAAGTGGCTCCATGAACTCGGCACGCAGAATTTCGCCCGGGTGGATGGGCGGCAGGCGTTTTTGAGACTTAGGCATGATTGCTCCTAGTGGTAGTCGACGATCTCAACGTCGTAGGCGTTCCCGTTGCGCCACACGAAGCAGAGACGCCACAGGTCGTTGATCCGGATACTGTGTTGTCCCGCTCGGTCGCCGTGCAATGCCTCCAGGGGATTTCCAAGCGGCGACACCAAGTCTCGCAGTTCCGTCGTGCTGTCCAATTGCCGAAGTTTTCTGCGCGCGATATGCTCGATTGCCTGAAAACGCCGGCTTGGCAGCCGCTGGTGAAGTCGCCCGGTTTCAGGGGAACGGAACGACTTAATCACGAATTAAATTGTATACTGCCAGACGTTAAACGTCAAACGATAAACACCATTACTGCAGTTCCCTCCGGGAGGAGGCAGCGCCGCTATTGCTATAATTTAGGGTTCTTTCATCCCTTGGTCCTAATGGGAGCAGCTCATGGCCACCTCCGTGGAATCCGCAAGCCGCACGCGCATTGAATCTGACAGCATGGGACAGATCGAGGTCCCGGCGCACGTTTACTGGGGGGCGCAGACGCAGCGCTCACTTTTGCATTTCAACATTGGGCGCGACCTCATGCCGCCGGAGCTGATACGAGCGTTTGGCATTCTCAAGAAGGCTTGCGCGCTGGTGAACCAGGATCTGGGCAAGCTTCCCGCCGAGAAGGCGAAGCTCATCGTACAGGCTGCGGACGAGGTTATCGCGGGGAAGCTCGATTCCCAGTTTCCTCTGCGGATCTGGCAGACGGGCAGCGGGACGCAGACCAACATGAATGTAAACGAGGTCATTTCTAACCGCGCGATTGAGATTGCGGGCGGCGAGACGGGGTCCAAGAAGCCGATTCACCCTAACGATGATGTCAATATGTCGCAATCGTCGAATGACACGTTTCCGGCGGCGATGCACATTGCGGCGGCGGAGCGGGTAAGGAACGCGCTGATTCCGGCCATCCAGAGCGTTCATGATGCGATTGCGGCGAAGGCGAAAGAATTCAATGACGTGGTGAAGATCGGGCGCACGCACTTGCAGGATGCCGTCCCCCTGACCTTTGGGCAGGAATTCGGGGGGTGGGCCAGTCTTTTGGAGCGGGACATCAAGCGGCTGGAGCAGGTGCTCGGGGGTCTTTACGATCTTGCCATCGGTGGAACCGCGGTGGGCACGGGATTGAACGCTCATCCGGAATTCGCGGAGCGAGCCGCGAAGAAGATTGCAGAACTCAGCGGACTTCCCTTCCGCTCACACGGCAACAAGTTTGCTGCGCTTTCGGCGCATGATGAAATCGTATTCGCACAGGGGGCGCTGCAAACGCTGGCCGCGTCGCTGATGAAGATTTCAAACGATATCCGCTGGCTGGCTTCGGGTCCGCGTTGCGGTTTGGGTGAATTGTCCATTCCGGAGAACGAGCCTGGGTCCTCGATCATGCCGGGCAAAGTGAACCCGACGCAGTGCGAGGCTATGACCATGGTGTGCGTGCAGGTGCAGGGCGCGACGGCGGCGGTTGGATTCGCCGGCTCGCAGGGCAACTTCGAACTCAACGTGTTCAAGCCGGTGATCATTTACAACTTTCTGCACTCGGTCACGCTGATCACGGATGCTTGTCATGGATACGTCGAGTACATGATCAAGGGGATTGAGGTCGATCGGGCCAAAGTTGATTGGTACGTGAAGAACTCGCTGATGCTGGTGACGGCGCTGGCGCCAAAGGTTGGATACGATAAAGCGGCGAAGATCGCGCACACGGCGCATGTCGAGCACAGCAGCCTGCGGGAGGCGGCTTTGAAACTTGGGTATCTTACGGGCGAGGAATTTGATCAGTTGATGAAGCCGGAGAAGATGACGCGGCCTTGAGCAGCAGCGCCACAACTCAGTCGGGATCGTAGACTGAATTGCCGTAGCCTTTGCGGCGGATATCTTCCTGCATTTGATCGAGGCGGGCCTTTTCCTGGGTGAGTTGAAGCTGGGATGCGTCGTATTGCGCTTTCAAGTTCCGGCCTCGGTCGCACCACTCCTTGTAATACGGCACGTAATAAGTCGAGGTCCAGCACGCTGACGCTTCATCGTCCTGCGCGAACCCCGCACTCCAGTCGGCAAACTGGTTCTTGAGACTTGCGATGCGGTTCTGAATGTCTATGATCTTGCCCTTCTCCACTTTGATTTGATTCTGGAAGGTCTTGCCCTGGGCCTCAAACTGCTGCACGTTTCGTTGGTCTTCCTGGTCCGCCTTATCCTGGGTGGCTTTGGCCGCCGCTTCGTCCGGGGTGGACTTCGGAGCCTCGGGCGGATTGGTGACGTTGTTTAAATCGTGGTTCCTTATTACTTTGGATGGCGGATTGGATTCGTGCGCCAGCTTCGCGGCAGCGGCCGCGGCTGCGACCGCGGACGGCTTGATGGGCTTTGGGTTCGCTGGTTGCGCGTTGGGCGGTTGGGAGCTGGCAGGTTGCGGCGTCGTTGCTTGCTGGTCTGTTGCTTGCGCAGTACCAGGTTGCTGGTTGGTTTGGCCATAGGCGAACGCGGCCATCAGCAACCATCCGGCCGTTGCCAGCCAATAACCAAGGCGCATGCGCTTAGGATATAGCGGGTTCGTCCTGCTTGCCGATAACGCAAGATGCTGTACTTCCGGGCAAGAGTGGAAAAGCTGTATTGCTTCCAAGAAGATGCCTTAGTCAGCTTCCGCTACGGACAGTTCGGAGGGCGTTCTAGCCTCGCTGCTTTTGCGGGGTGTGGTGGTTATCGCGATGACGCTAATTATGATCAGCAAAGCTCCCATCAGAGTGCGAAGACCTACCGCTTCCCCGCCGACGAAATATCCAAGCGACACGGCTACCACGGGATTTACGTAGGCGTAGGTTCCCACTTTGGTGGGCGATTCGTAGTGCAGCAGCCAGACGTATGCTGTGAAACCTGCGATCGATCCGGCGATGATGAGATAAATCAGGGCGAACCATGCGTTCCAGGAAACCGTTTGCACGTGAAAGCGCACCAATTCACCGGAGAGGATAGCGAGGATGAGCAACTGAATTCCTCCGGCAATCATCTGGGCAGCGGCGCTCATTGGTTTCGAAGCTGGAAGCGGGATTCGGCGGGTCAGTATGGTGGCGACCGACCAGGTGAACGACGCAACCAAGAGAGCCAGAGCGCCGGCACGATTGATGGGGACGCCCCCGAATGAGAATGAATTCAGGGTCAAGATAGCGACGCCGCAAAGTCCGGCCAGGAGAGCTAATCCGAGCCTGACAGTAAGCCGCTGGGTGCGAAGAAAGATGATTTCCAACAGCGTGATAAAAACCGGGATGGTCGCCAGCACGACCGCCGCAATTCCGGACGGAACGCGTTGTTCGGCCCAGAACAGGCAGCCATAGTCGACCAGAAAGATCAGAGCTCCAAGCGCGGTTGCGCCGGCCCACTGACGCCGGCTTGGGGGTGGGGCACCCTTTAGGCGCATCCAGCCGTAGAGCACGAGGCCCGACACCAAAAAACGCATGGCGGCCAACAGGAATGGAGGCACTTCGTGGACGCCGACGCGTATGGCGAGGTACGTAGATCCCCAGACGAAGTAAATAATGGCGAAGGCCAGAAGAATCTTCCACGAAGCGGGACGCGAGGCGGTTTCCAAGTCGATCTCCTTATTCTTCGTGACGAGGCTACTCGCTTATAGATGGTTTAGCTCGTGCCGAAGAAGCAAGCTCCGGGCATAAAACTTTCTTATGGATTGGTGAATTTACTTTTATTCGGGGGCTACGGTTTGGTTTTTCCGAAGGTCAGTCCGCTTAGCTCAGCTATTTTTCTCGGGTTAATTCCTTTTGACGCGATGAGTACGTGGAAAGTTTCTCCCATGCCCGCGGGAGTGACCAGGTGTTTCAGTTGCAGAGCTACTTTGGCATGTTCCTGCGGCAAGGAGCATCCTTCGAAAGCATCGGCAAATTGATTGGGCTCGCCGATTCCCAGCAGAAATTGGGATTGCGTGAGCAGCGGGTGCACGTGCATTCCCTGTGCTTCGGCGGCGGCTGCGAGTGCGGTAAAGTTCGCGTGGGCGGTGATGTCCTGTTCTCCCGGCGCTTCGTAAGGATTGGCGCTTACCGAGTGCTGCCGGTAGGCGGTGATGGTGCCGCGATGCCGCCCGGCAAGTTGTTCCGGCCGAGTGTAGCCGTAGTCGATGGCGATGATGACTACGCAGTTCACTGCGGCCGCGATCTGGGACATATAGCGTTGTGCGATCAGGGGAGCTTCGATTCGCTCTGCGGCCTCGGGATGCACGCTGTGGCGGTCCAGGAAGTCCAGGGCCTGGGCAGATGGGGGATGCCAGGTTTCACAAAGTCGTCCGTTTTTTTCAGAGATGTGCAACTCGCCTTGCGGGCTGAGCACTTCAACCGGCAGCGCGTCGAAGAATTCGTTGGCGAAAACGATGATCGGAACCTCAGGGGCGAAAGCCCTCGCGATAGAGGCGTCGGTCGGCACGACCGAGGTCGTGCCCTTCCCAATCGGCGGACCACCTTCGGAATGCAGCGAGGCCTTCCCTGCTGCGAAGTGCCGGTTCAGGGTGGTTTGCAGACGCTGGCGCAGGGCGGGTGAATTCTCTGCCAGCGAATAATGCAGGGCGCGGAAGAAGTCGGGGAACTTTTTGTCTGACCAGTCGAGGACGTCCTGGGCAAACAATCCGCGGCCCGGGCCAAGCTCCAGAATTTCGATGCGCTCGGGCGATCCAAGGACGGTCCAAATTTCTTCGAACTGACGCGCCAGCAGCCTGCCGAACACGGCGTGCACGTCGCTTGATGTATAGAAATCGCCGGCCTTGCCGAACTGTTCGACATTGCGCGAGTAGTAACCCAGCTCGGGATCGTACAGACAGATTTCCATGTAGCGTGAAAATGGAATCGGGCCGCGCTCGCGGATTTCCTGTTCAATTTTCTGGCGCAGGTTCACAGACCTTCCCGTTGGCGCTCGATGCGGTCTTGCGGCGTGCGGATGAACATTTCGACGAGGTAGTCATGCAGGCAGTCATAGAGCTGGCGCTGGAAGCTCCATTCAAATTGGGGATCGTCCAAGTCACGCGGGTGCAGATCGAAGTAATAGGTGTGCACGGGGACGGGCGGATTTTTGAATTGGATCATGAGTTCAACGCCGTCGCCCTTGGCGCGAGCGGAGAAATCGATTAGCGGATGCTGGTAGAGGCGGAGTTGGGCGAGGACGCGTTCGATCCGGACATGAGAACCGTCGATCACAAGAAGATTGTATTTGACAATCAGAGTCCATGGAGTATATTGGGCTCCTTCCCTCCGGAACCAACTCTGGGTTCTTAAGCACGGTTATGCGAATGCTCGCAACATTGGCGTATTGGGAGGGCATCATCCTGCTCGGAGGCTTCCTCGGAGTAGTGCTGTGGAAGCTGCTGACGGGCGGGATCAGCCTCGAACAACTGCTCGAGGGCGATGCTCAGGACCCCAACAGCGCTGACGGCTACTCGACCTACGTGAGCGGGGGACGCACGCAACTGCTGGGTGCAACGCTATTCGCCGCCGGGTACTACTTGCTCCAGGTCATACACAATCCAAAACAGTTTCCCACATTGCCCACCGAACTGGTGGGCGCGCTGGCTGGAAGCCAAGCCTTGTATCTGGGGGGCAAAGCGCGGGCGCTGCTGCAGGGCCGGGTACAACAATTTTTCAACAGGAGAATGCAATGAAGAATCCGGAATTTGTGCTGAGTACGATTCTGGCGATAGTCATCACGTTTGTCATCGCAATCTGGGTCCCGGGCGAAGGGACTGTGAAGGTCAAGCTTGCCATCTGCTACGCAGGCCTGGTCTTGCTCTTCTTGTTTGGCTTCCTGATCCTTGCGGGTATTGCCAGCGGCAAGATCGACATCAGCCAACTGCTTACCGAAAGCGGTGGCGGCGCCAGCATGTCGCGTTTTCAATTGCTGATCTTCACATTTGTGATCGGCCTGAGTTTTTTTCTGATCGTGGTCAGTACGGGGAAGTTTCCCAACCCCATTCCTTCCGAGGTGATGACGCTGCTGGGCATCAGCGCGACGACCTATGGGGTTAGCAAAGGCATTCAAGCGACCGGCGGCTTGGCGGGAAAATCCGGTCCCACTGCAGGGAACGGCGGCCAGGGTAACGGAGGGGGTCGAGATGGTGGGCAAGCGGGCAGCCACTGACAGGGGTTGAAAAACGTCAGCCCCAGCGGCCGGAGACATTTTCAGCAGCTTACGGTATGCCTGAAGGCATACCCTGATACGAATCGAAGATACGAATCGAAGATTTCCAGCCGGCTAGATCGTTCCCAAGGTAACGGCAGAAACAATTTTCAAAGGAGGCAGCTATGGCCAACCAAAGCTCACAGACTGCGCGTACATTTACGCGACACGTCGCTCCCTTCGCCCCTCTCGCTCTGGCCCTGGCGATGAGCGCGGCGCCAGCTTCGCGGCCGACATCATCTCCAACGGAGCCTTCGGCGGGGATCGCCCCCGCCACATGCGAAGATGTCACGGATTCCCAGGACTGCCACAGCCGGTATCCAACCGGTTGCAGCGCGGCCGGGAGATACGACGCCTACTTGAACTACTGGAAAAATCAACTGATCCCGCCCGCAAGCTCGTCGAACCCGGTGAAATATTTCACCCAGCTTCAGGAATATCAGAAGTTGGACGCGAGCATTCCCCCGGGATTAACTCGATCTAACCAAGGCGATTACCAGGATCAGTTGAAGCAGCTCGGGGAAAGCCAACTTTATGGCGTGATTGGTTACCTGTATTACTTTCAGCATACTAGCGCCGAAAGCAGTAACTGCGATCTTACTGGTCCGAGTGGAGACCCGGAGTTCGGTAACGTCGATTATCACATCGGGATTGGATTTGTTCCGCCGCCTGGAACGGCGCAAGCCCAGGTGGACGCGGCGAGCGCTGCGAATCCGGCTACGAAAGCGCCAGCGGGTGGGAGAAAGGGTCCAACGAAGAAGCCGACGACTTCCGGTTCGGGCGCCAGCAATCTGGAGCAGAACAGCATTATTGTGGAAATGACGCCGCACGATCGCTTCCAGTACGAGAATGGCATTTGGACATTGGAAAACTTGCAGAAAGCTGTGGGCCGGCAGGTGAAAGTGGTGGGTCAGCTATTGATCGATAACGAGCACAATCTTCCCAGCCAGAATTGCGCGACGGCCAGCACCGCGAGTCAGAAGCAGACCTGCTGGCGGGCTTCGGTGTGGGAGTTGCATCCGGTAGTGACCTTTCAGGTTTGTCCGAATGATTCGTGCACGCAGGATTCAACGGACTGGGTGGAATTGGATCAGTTGCAATGAGCCGGGGAACCGGGGACGCTCGCAGAGTTATTCGTAGCGCAACGCCTCGATTGGATCCAGCCTCGCTGCCTTGATCGCGGGCAGCATTCCGGGCTAGTCGTATGATTTCGAGACCGTCTCATAATGTAGGCGCGAGCGTCCACGCTCGTGCCTTGTGCCCAGGCTTTCATCGTTGAGCACGGGCAAAGACGCCCGCGACTATACAAACTGGTTTCCAGATGTCTTTGACGGAGTTTTTCCATCCCTAGGCGGCGTTTTTACAACTTGTTACAACTCGCTATCCGACGGCGTGTCCTTCCGTCTAAACGGTCGTTTTCCTCAAACCAGTTCCGGAAGCGTTCCCGGGAAACAACTCAGAAGCGGAGGATAATTCCCATGCTCAAACATTCAGTCGTAGCTTTAGTTGCAATTGCAGCGCTGTCGTTTGCAAATCCGTTTTGTCATGCGCAATCGGCGCTTTTAGACCTGCCTCGTGATAGCCAGCACTCGGTGGTGACGCAGCGGATCGGCATCACTGACATCACGATTAACTATCACCGGCCGCTGGTGAAGGGTCGGGCCATCTGGGGCAAGCTTGTGCCCTATGACGAAGTCTGGCGCGCGGGAGCGAACGAGAATACAACCATCACCGTCACCGATGCTGTGTCGATCGAAGGAAAGCCGCTGGCAAAGGGCACCTACGGCCTGTTCATGATTCCGGGCCAGAACCAGTGGACGGTTATTTTCTCCAAAGTCCATACCGCGTGGGGCAACTTTACCTACAAGGAAGCTGACGACGCACTGAGAGTAACGGTGAAACCGCAAGCGTCGGAGCCGCATGAGGCATTGACGTATGACTTCGATGACGTAAAGGCTGACTCTGCTGTGGCCACGCTGCGTTGGGAGAAGGTCGCCGTTCCCTTCAAGGTCGACGTCAATGTGCATGACATCGTGCAAGCAAGCCTGCACAACCAACTTCAAGGCCTGCCACAGTACATGTGGGAGGGATGGGACGATGCGGCAACCTATCTGCTCACAGCTAAATATGATCTGGATGAAGCCCTGCAATACGAAGAGACTTCGATCAAGACCGAGCCACGCTTTGACAATTTCTTGACCAAGTCACAGATCCTCGAAGCCATGGGACGAAAGGACGATGCCGAAGTGGCGAAAAACGCGGCACTGCAAAGGGCCACAGCGGCTCAACTGTATTACTACGGCCGACAACTTCAAGGCCAGGGAAAACAGGATCAGGCTTTCGACCTGTTCCGGCAGGCGGCCAAGAAAGATCCTAACGATTGGGTGGTGCATGACGGCACAGCGAGAATCTACTCGGCCAAAGGCGACTTCGACAATGCGCTGAAGGAAATAAAGATCACCTACGCCGGCGCTCCCGACAACCAGAAGATTTTCTTTGAACCGCTGGTGAAGAAGTTGGAGGCGAAGCAGGACATCAACAAGAACTAGTAAGCCGTCCCGGTGATTTCGTAAGCAGCGTTTCGTTATCAACCGCCCCGCAAGTTCAGCGCTGACTTAGCCGATTCGGGCGCAGGCGATTCGAATGCTGCTTTTATTATCGCCGGGACGCCTTACTAGTACAAACCGCTAATTACTTTGTGATGTTAGCGCGCAATGCTAGGGGAGAATGAGCGTATGAAGACGAACTACAAACTGGCGCTCGCGGTCCTGGCCGGCGTCTCGATTGGAATTGCTGCTGCGAGGGCGACGCATGCGCAAGTCAGCACGCCACCTGGCTACGTCATCGCGGAAGTCGATGTTACCGACCCCAATACCATGAAGAAATACGTGGAGAAGATCCCGGACACGCTGGCGCCTTTTAATCACCGCTATCTGGTTCGGGGCCACAATTTCCAGGCTCTCGAGGGCGACCCGCCAAAGGGCGGTGTCGTGATAATCGCTTTCGACAGCGCCGACAAAGCCCGCGAATGGTACGATTCGCCAGCCTATCAGGCGATCAAACCGATCAGGCAAAGCGCAGCCAAGAGCCGCATATTTATCGTGGAGGGTGTTGCTTCCCAGTGATGAACCACGTTCCTTTGTTTCTGAAAGCCGGTTAGACAGGAATGGCGAACTGTCATCCCGAGCGAAGCAAGGGATCTGGTGTCTCTCGGCGGACGGAAATGAGGACGCAAGCAAGAACCTGGATTCCTCGCTTTGCCGTCGTCGTTTTAGACGGAATAGCAGGCGCGTTCGCCAACGACAGAATTTTGTGGCTCATAGGCCAGTCTAATCGCCAGCTTTCGCAATCGGCGTCGTCTGCTCAGGATACTCGTACACCCCGCGCCCCGCCTTGCGTCCCAAGCGTCCGGCTTTGACGTATTGCACGAGCAAAGGCGCTGGCCGATATTTCTCGCCTAAACTTTTGTGCATGTATTCGAGGATGTGCAGGCGAGTATCCAAACCAACTAGATCGACCAACTCAAATGGCCCCATGGGATGGTTCAAGCCCAGCTTCAAGGCCTTATCGATGTCCTGCGCCGAGGCCACACCTTCTTGCAGCATGTAGAAGGCTTCATTGCCAATCATGGCGTTGATGCGGCTGGTGATAAAGCCTGGCGATTCTTTGATGACCACGACTTCTTTGCCCATCCGCCGGCCCACCTCGGCGGCGGTCGCGAGCGTGTCGTCATCGGTTTCGAGGCCGCGGATAATTTCCAGCAATTTCATCTTGTGCACGGGATTAAAGAAATGCATGCCGACACATTTTTTTGCGCGGTAACTGACGCTGGCAATTTCGGTAATGCTGAGCGAGGAAGTATTGGAAGCCAGGATGGTTCCGGGCCGGCAGATTTTATCCAGAAGAGTGAAGATCTCAATCTTCGACTCCATCTCCTCGGGCACGGCCTCGATCACCAGATCGGCTTCGCGCGCGGCTTCTTCCACGCTTCCCGCGTATCGCAACCGATCGGCGGCAGCATTGGCATCTTCGGCGGAGACTTTGCCAATTTCGACTGCTTTGTCGAGGTTGCCGCGAATCTCGCTTTCCGCGCGGCGCAGAGCGTTAGGTAAGAGGTCTTCCAGGATGGTGTGATAACCGCCCAGCGCCGCAACATGAGCGATGCCCCGGCCCATGGTTCCGGCGCCGATCACGGCAATGGTGTGGACCTGTGCCACTACTGACCACCCTTTTCCAAGCGAACGACGAGGGCATCGAGGCTGGAGCCGGCGGCCTTCAGGCTTTCAGCCAGGCGCTTTTTCTCGTCGGCCTCCATGGCAGCGACAAAGGCGCTGATGCGGCGCAAGGTGGCGGTGATATCGTCCACGTAATTGATCAGGCGAATCAGTTCTCCGGAAGTTCCCATAATGATTTCTGCTCCAGTGGCCCGCGATCGGGCGATGATGCTTGTATTATGCGCTCCGCGCTCAGGAAAAACCGGCACTTGAGGGCGAACCTACCATTTTCAATGGTGAGGAGAAATTAGTAAAGGCGAGGCTTAGCACGAAAGTAAGTGTTTCATTTGGTGCGCTTATTATGGGCTAATTGTTAACAGGGGGTTAAATTTCAAAGCATATAGCACCAATCAATGTTTTTAATTGGTCTTTCGCCGTTCCATCGAATCTAATATCAACATGATAGATAAGCCTGTGAAACGCTATATTTTTGCCAGTGATTTCGACCAGACGTTGACCTTCAACGACTCTGGCTATGTGCTCAGCGAATTGGTGGGCATTCCGACGGATGAGTTCGAGCGCAAAGCCAAAGGGATGGCCAAACTCAATTTGGTGCAGCAAGGCGCGGAGCTCGCTTACCTGCTGCTGCACGATCCCGAGTTTCAGAGTCGAGTCCGAAAAGAGCACCTCTATGAGGCGGGCAAGCTTGTTCGTTTGAAGGAAAACATCGCGCTGCTTTATGAAATTCTTAAGAGCGGAATTGATGGTTATCAGTTCGATTTTTATGTTCTATCAGCCGCACCGGTGGAGGTTATTCAGTCGGCGCTGGAGGGACTTGTCCCTGCCAATCACATTTATGGGACGGAGTTCCTCTATAATGCCGCCGGCCAGATTGAATCGATCGCTCGCGCCACCGCCGGCTATGGCAAAGTGGCAAGGCTCGATCAGTTGCAGACCGAACAGCAAGTTGGGCCGGACCACATCATCTACGTGGGCGACGGCGGCTCGGACGTCCACGTCATGCTGCACGTCAACGTCCGCGACGGTTTCACCATCGCGGTCTCCGAGGCCAAACTGGTTTCGCAGGTGGCGAAACGAACCATCCTCAGCAGCAATGCGCTGGCGGTGCTGGCGCCGATTTTGGAAGACGTGGTCGGCTGGGAAAGACCGCGCATTCGGCAATTCTTCGAATCCTATGGGATGCTCATTCAGGAGTGGGATAGAGTACGGACCGATTGGCTCACGTTGCGGTCGGATGGAACCGACTGGTCGGTGGCAGGAGTAAGTTAGACCCTTCACCACAGAGTCACAGAGACACAGAAAATAAAGAAAAGAAATCAAAAAGGTTTTCTCGGCGTCTCTGTGACTTGTGGTAAAAGGATTCCTAGTTTTTCTGATTATTGAAGCATGCTTCGCCATCCCAGCCTCATTCCGCTATCGCGGCAGCACCAGCACGCGCTGGCTTTATGCGTGCGGCTCGATCGCGCGATTCAGGCGGGAGAAGTTGATATCGAGGCCTGGCAGGCGGAGATCGCGCAGCAGTTCGAAAGCGAGATCGCGATCCACTTCGCCGCGGAAGAAAAAGAACTCTTTCCGGCGGGAGGGCGATTTCACGAGTTGCGGAAACTGGTAGACGAACTTCTCGCGGAACACGTTGTTCTGCGGGATTATTTCGCCCGCGCGACGGCCCGCACTCTCGACCAACAAAGCCTGGCGAACTTCGGCGAGAAGTTGGCCCAACACATCCGCAAAGAGGAGCGCCAGTTCTTCGAGGGAATGCAGAAGGTCATGAGCCCGCAAGCCCTCGCCAGAGTAGGGACCGCACTGGATGCGGCGTTGCGGGACGCCTCCCTCGCCTGCACCCTGCCCAACCAAGCCTCAAAGTTACGATCCAAGCTCTAACGAACGTGCCCCCGTAGCTTTGGTTTGAACATGCGTGTTCGTAATGGCGCACACAGCGATCGTGAGACAGGCTGCGTAGCGCCAATCTCGATTTCACGGCGGTAGAGACTACACCAGGTCCTCTACTTTCACTTCCGCGCCCTTCCACGAATCGCGGAATTCGCTTTCGACGAAGCCTGCGTCGTAGTTCCGGTCTTGCGCTTTTAGTGCCTGCTGCAATCCGAACAGGGAGCGCGGATTCCGCGGATTGCGATCAAGGTCCGCCCGGAAGACTTTTTCCGCGCCCGCGGCATCGCGGTTGATCAGCAACGCGCCGCCTAACGATTCGCGGACGGGAAAGAACCAGTCCGGCGGTTCACCATACTTCAGCGTATCCTGAATCGCGACTGCTGCGGTCAGCAGCGAGATCGCCTGCACGTTGTCTTTTCTGGCGATGGCGATCTTCGCGCCCAGAACATCCTCGGAAATTTTCATGATGTCTTTCGCCTTGTTGTTGATCGGCATGGCGAAGACCATATCGGGCGGCGTGTTCTGCTCGGCCTCGGAAACGATCTTGTACTCCGCCTCGGCCTCACTCAATTTTCCTGTCCCCGCCAGAGCCATGCCGCGCGAAAAATGCCAGAACACGGTTGTGATATTCATCGCAGGATCCGGTTGCGGCACGGCGAGGATTTCATTCCACTTATGAAAACGAACATCCACCGCCATGGGGATGGTCATGAAACCTTCAAGGGGTGGCATGTCTTTCACATGCGGACCAACATTCCCCACCAGCAAGTCCGCGTTCTTTTTGGCCTCTGCATAGTTGCCGTTCATGCTGGCGCACATGGCGATGAAGTGAAGGTTGTGGCTGTAATACATCATGGGGTAGATGCCCTGCGCACCACTCGCCTTGATGTAGGCGCTGTCCACGGCCGCTGCTTGTTCGTTGGTTTGCACTGCTGCTTCGTAATCGCCGGTGCGGATATAAACATGGGCGGGCATGTGCACGATGTGTCCGGCGTTCGGAGCCAGTGCCGCTAAACGATTGGCCCCGGCCAGAGCGCGCTCGGGATTCGGCGAAGCCTCGGTGGCATGGATGTAATAGTGAATTGCACCCAGGTGGTTAGGGTCGCGGCGGATCACCGATTCCAAAGTCGCCACAATCTCTTCAGTGCCGGCTTCGGGTGTGCCGTCCACGTGCCACAAGCCCCAGGGATGAAGATTCATGCCTGACTCAGCAAACAGTGTGGCGGCATCCAGATCGTCGGGATATTTCTTCGATACTTCGCGCATGGCATCGTGATAATCCTCGGCCGCTTTTTTGAGATCTGCCTTCGGGTCCGCGGGAAAGCGCTTAGCCATGGCCTGGATGTATGCCTGCTCGCTGGGCGAGGCATTGGATGAGAGATCGACGGCCTTCTGGATCGCGTCGTGCGCTTGTTTGAATCGGTCGTCGCTCGCGGGATCGTTGTAGTTCGGCCCCACGGCTTCCGCAATTCCCCAATACGCGATCGCCAGTTTGGCATCGAGTTCGGTCGCGCGCTTGAATGAGCGCGCCGCCTCATCGTGATTGAAATCGTAAATCAGGCGCAATCCTTGATCGAAGAACTTCTGGGCTTCGGGATTGGTGGTGGATACGGGATGATGAGCATTCCCCAGTCCCGGCATTAGCGTTGCGGGCTTGGCTTGCCCGTGGGTGGAGTGGTCTTGCGCGATCGACGGCAGGCACAACAACAGGGCCAGTAAAATGGATATGCGAAATCGCATACGACCTCCTTTGGATTAGGGGTACCGGAAGTATATTGCGTAAGTTGCCCCAAGTGCCGCCCAGCTTAATCCAAAGTAAAGCAAGAAGCAACGAATTCGCTGCTCGGTCAATATCGCAGCTTGGTGTCCGCTCGCTCTCTACGCACCCTGCGGCCTTCCTCTGCGGCCTCTGCGATTGACGACTTTGCGGTTGCCGAATCTACTCAAAATCTTAGAACGCAGAGACCGCTGAGAACTGCCGCAGAGCGCGCAGAGATAGCAACATCCCTGAGGATGTCCGCAATCGCGCCAGCGTGCCCTGAATCCAGGATCCGGTTAACCTCATCTAGCAGCTATGACTGAACAAGGCAGTGTTTTTCCTCTGGCGGATTACTCGAATGCGGTTGCCCAGCCATCAGAGGTGAATACGCTCAACGACGCGGCTTTGCTCGATGCCTACTCGCAGGCTGTGGTCAGCGCTGCGGAAGCGATCAGCCTTTCGGTGGTGAAGATTGATGTGGCGCAGCCGGGTCGAAGCCGTTCCGGGGAACCTCGCGAGCGTCAAGGCGGAGGATCTGGATTTGTGTTCACTCCCGACGGCCTGGTGTTGACCAATAGCCACGTGGTGCATGGGGCCAGCCGAATTGATGTTTCACTCCCGGATGGGCAGCGCTTCCCTGCTCACATCATCGGCGACGATGCCGCAACCGATCTAGCCGTGATCCGTGTCGGTTTGCCCAGTAACGATGCTCCCCGACTGGTGGCGGCCCCTCTGGGAGACTCACAGCGGCTTCGGGTTGGCCAGTTGGCGATTGCCATTGGCAATCCTTATGGCTTTCAGTACACGGTCACCGCAGGAGTTGTGAGTGCTTTGGGACGTTCGTTGCGTTCGTACTCCGGGCGGCTAATTGAAGATGTGATTCAAACTGACGCGTCGCTCAACCCGGGCAATTCCGGTGGCCCGCTGGTCACTTCGGATGGACGGGTGATAGGCGTGAATACGGCGACCATCATGGGCGCGCAGGGTCTGTGCTTTGCGATTGGGATCAATACCGCGAAGTTCGTTGCCGGACGACTTTTGCGCGAGGGCAGAATCCGCCGGAGTTACATAGGAGTCGAGGCACAGACTGTTCCGCTGCTTCGCCGTGTGGTGCGCTTCTACGATCTTCCGCGCGAGAGTGGGGTGATCGTGATCTCGGTCGAGACTGGCAGCCCGGCTCAGAAAGCGGGGTTGCGAGAGGGTGACGTGATCGTTGCTATGGATGGCAAGCCGGTCGCGGGCGTGGACGACCTGCATCGACTGCTCACCGACGCGCGCGTGGGAGCAGCGAGTGGGCTCACGGTTCTTCGGCACACGGAGAAGTTGGAATTGAAGGTTGTGCCCGAGGAGATGCGCGAGAAGTAGTTAGTGTGGCGCGGGCGCCCTCGCCCGCGCGCGGGAAATGAACGGCCCTCAAATCGGCGCGCTGGAGAGAAGCAACGCATCTCCCCAGCGCGCCGAATCGCTATTCCGTTACCGTCGTTTTAAAAAAGATGGGATCGATGTTGGCGAAAGGACGGCCGAAGGGAACGCCGTTGCCGGGAAACACTCCGTAGAATGTGCTTCCCAATGTCTTGAGCTGCTGGTAGTCACCCAGCACGCGCTGCCGCTGGTCGCCATCGTCCTTGGCCGGCGAGAGAAATTTCTCCAGCTTATGGGTCGTAAAGCTGACGCCGTGGTTGTCACTGATCGCCAGCTTTGCGGTGTAAGTCGGAAAGCCAGTCTTCTGGTCGAGCCCGTCATACACAATGTAGAGGATCCCGATGGTTCCTTTGCTGTTTTTCGCAATGGCCATCGAAGGCAGCGCGGCCTGCACCTGGCCGGTGACAAAGTGCGGCTTACCGATCTTGAGGCCGCCTTGCCGTCGGAGGTCAGGCGGACGATGCTCAGCCGGTTCATGGTCGTGTTTGGATCACGATTGCCGAAGACAACGTAGACATCGCTGTTGTTCGGATCTACCGCGATGTGATTGACTCCTCCGAGAAGAGCGTTCACCGTCCCGAACTTCGGCTGCGGCTGAGTGCTTTGGCCGGAGGCTACTTGAATTCCGGTCGAGCTTCCGTTCAAGGTCCAGGTATGACCGCCGTCCGTCGAGCGATTCAGGAACCAGTGGATCGTCTTGGGGTCGGCGGCGATGTTATTGCAGTTTGAAACGCTGGTGGGGCATTGTTGGAACAGGGTGTAGATTGCGCCGCTGTTGCGATCGACCGCGAGGCGCTGGCCGGGATTGACCTCTCCCTGAGAAAACCCGGCAAGATTATCGATTGTAAAATCGGGTGGGTCACTTCCGGGAGCGACCGCTATACGCATATCCGGGGCACCGTCGAAGTTGTCATAGGCAACGTAAACATCATCCTGTGACTGCTCTTCAGGATCCTGGTTTACCAGCAACCAAGGCTGATCGGTGCCGCCCTGGCCGACCTGGTCGGTGGGTTGCGCCGCACCATTCTTGACGAACCATTTCCAGGCTGCCGCGGAAGTCGGATCGGTTGTGGTGCCACTGTAGGCATCAATGCCCAAGTGATCGAGATCAAGAAATGTGGCTGACAAACGATTGTCGCGTCCGTAATCAGGAGTTTGGTCGCACGGGCATCCGCTCTCTGTTAACCCGGTTGGGTTGGGAATGGTAGAGTCCAGCGACCAAATGTTCCCGCCGTTAGTGGAATGCCAGATGGGCGCTTCTGATCCCCAGCCCGCCGTAAAAGCAAAAATATCGATCTCTTTGGGATTCGTTGGATTGATGGCTATGCTGGGTTCGCTATTACTCGCGCGGTTGGTATTTTTGAGATTTTTGTCAGTGTTGCTGATAACGACATCTTTGATTAGGATGCCGTTCGCGAGTCCGCCCATCCCGAGTATCTCAGGAGGCAGGGCCAGTTCACCGCCGGGAACGATGTCCTCGGGAAGAGCTTCACGAATGTATTGATGGAAGTCGGGTGGGAAGTCACGGATTTCATTTTTTTGAGCTATCGCCAAGGGCAAGCCGAGGACGCCCAGCAGGATGGCAACGGTTATAGCGCGCGCGTGCTTCATGTATTTTCTCTCTTGGGAGCCCGATGGTGGTGCCCCGATGATCTCGAAACGGCGCTCATTATAACCGCATCTGGCGGGTTTCCGACACCGTGAAATGATTTTCATCTGAAGCACTGCGTAGCGCGGGACTGGGATCTTTTTTTCAGCCGTCTTCTTTCTCCACGTTTTGAGGCCACGAGGTTCCGCAAATACAACCAGGGTTCGTTACGTTGGACGTGCGAGACGCCCGTCCTCCATGATTGCGCATCGGTTGCGAACCAGAGTTTGCGCGGGTACGCAGGCGCTCTGCACTCGTGTCACTTCCGGGTCATTGCGCCCACCTTCTCCGCTGTGTTAGCTTCAACAAACAGCAGAGGTTAGCTTGCAAGCAACAGTGTCCGCCGGGCTGGACCGCAAAGAAGCGGAAGTTTATCTGCGGCTCGACCCGAAGCGGCTCCCAAAACACATCGCCATTATCATGGACGGCAACGGCCGCTGGGCGCGTCGCCGCCACCTGCCGCGCATCGCCGGACACCGCGCCGGAGTCTCGTCCGTGCGCTCGACAGTGGAAACCGCTGCTCGCATTGGGATTCCCGCGCTCACGCTCTACGCTTTCTCCGAGGAGAATTGGAAGAAGCGTCCGGCAAGCGAAGTTGATTTCCTCATGGGCCTGCTGTGCCGTTATTTGAAGGCGGAAGTGCCCACGCTGAACAAGAACAATATTCGGCTGGAGTACATTGGACGACAGCATGAACTTCCGCCGTCCGTGCAGGAAAAAATGCAGTGGGCGCGCGAAGCTACGGCGCACAACACGGGCATGGTGCTCACTCTCGCGCTTAACTATAGCGCGCGCACGGAGCTGGTGGATGCGTTCCGCTCAATTGTGGATGCGGCCGCGCGCAACGGCGGTCTGGAGCATCTGGAAATTGATGAGGACGCCGTGTCCCGCAATCTCTACACCCGGCATTTGCCTGATCCCGACCTGGTCGTTCGTACCAGCGGCGAAATGCGGCTGAGTAACTTTCTGCTGTGGCAGTTGGCTTACGCGGAAATCTACGTGACTCCAACGCTGTGGCCTGAGTTCCGTGGCGTTCATTTGCTGGAGGGCATTGCGGAGTATCAGAAACGCGAGCGGCGCTATGGTGGCTTGGCGGGCGATGGTGCTCACACCTCTGAGCACGATCATGCGGAACATTCACGGACAAGAGTGTCCGCGCCACACACTCTTCACACCGCGAAGACGGGCAGGAGCTGAGGCTCTTGCATCTGCTCAAGCGAATTCTCACCGCAGTGGTTTTGATTCCTGTCGTCTTGCTGCTGGTGCTGCGCGCGCCCGTGCCTGTAGTGGCGCTGGTTGCGGCTTTGGTAGCGCTGCTTACGGTCCAGGAATTGCTCAAGCTGGCCGAGGCTTACGGCATCCGGCCTCTGCGCTGGCCAACCTACATTTTTGTCGGGCTATTCTTCCTGCTGCTGGCCATCAATCCGGGAAATGACAAGCCGCTGCTTTCAACCGCGATTTTCGTTTACAGCGCGGGATTCGCCGCCGCGATTGCTCCGTTTATTTTTCTTGCGATTGCTATGCGGCGGGTTAACCTCAGCACCTCGTTTCCCGCCGCGATGGTTTCTGTTTTTGCGTTCGGGTACATTGCGTTGCCGCTCGGATTTCTGGTGCAATTGCGCGAGCAGTGGTCGGGAGCGTTCCTACTTCTGTATTTGCTGCTGCTGGTATGGGCAGGGGACATCTTCGCTTATTTCGTGGGCCGTTCGCTGGGCCGCCATCTGATGTCGCCGCGCATCAGTCCCAAGAAAACCTGGGAAGGAGCGCTGGCATCTCTTTTGGCAAGTCTGGTGGTGGGAATGTTGCTGTACAACTACGCCCTGCCCATCAGCACCGCGCTGCTGAATGCGCATCTCATTGAACGGCGCGATGGTTTCTTTGCCTTGCAGAAGCCGCCACTAGGGCCCACGCTGCTGCTGTCGGCGGCCATTAACGTCGCGGCGCAGTTGGGCGATCTGGTGGAATCGCTGATCAAGCGCGGAGCCGGAGTCAAAGATTCAGGAACGATTCTGCCGGGCCACGGAGGCATGCTGGATCGCATCGACGCGCTGCTCTTTGCCGCCCCGGTGCTGTGGTACTATGCGGCTTGGCGCGTCATGCAGTAAGTAAAGGAGTTGACCACCCTTCGACTTCGCTCAGGGCAGGCTCCGGACACGAAGGTACACAAAGGAAAGTCAACGAAGCGGTCGACATGCCGAGGCCACGCCCGTATCCGCCGCTTAAGCCACTCCACCCGGAAACCTCGCTTAGTCCGGCCAAGCTTGCCAAAATGGAGTCTCTTAGCACTGACGTCCTCACTCTTTCGCTGGTGCCGGTCCAGAAGGATTGCCTGAAAACGAGGCCCGATGGGACTATACTCGACGGACATCACCGAATTCATATTCTCCGCAAGCGCGGGGCGGAAGTTGACAGCCTGCCGCGCGAAATCGTCATGAAAAGGAACGATTGAGGATGTCGACAAAACTGTATTGGGCCGATGGGCCGTGGCCAGGAAGGCTGGCACTGGCCTCACGCCCTCGCGGCGGCGACTGGCTCGAAGATGAGATCGCCGAATGGAGGCGCCAAGGAGTTGACACGGTAGCGTCTTTGCTCACTGTCGAAGAAGAGAAGGATCTCGGGCTCAGCGCCGAGGAACGGCACGTAAGAGCACAAGGTATGCGATTCGTATCGTTTCCAATTCCGGATCGAGAGGTACCGGACTCAGACGCTAAGGTGGCAGCCGCTCTGGAAAAACTAGATGCCGACCTCTCTTCGGGGAAAAATGTCGTAGTGCATTGTCGTCAGGGAATTGGTCGCAGCGGACTGATGGCAGCAGGACTGCTCATCATGAAAGGCTTGAACCCGGAAGCATCAATCAAGAGCCTCACTGCCGCCCGAGGCACTTCGGTTCCAGAAACCGCAGCCCAAACTCGCTGGATCGATCACTATGCCACAATTTTGGCAGGTACAAATGAGGCTCTCCGGAGACCTTAGTATCAGGGCTAGTTCATGAAACGTATTTCCATCCTGGGTTCGACCGGCTCCATCGGGCGCAGCACGCTGAGCGTGGTTGAAGCTTACCCTGACCGCTTTCAGGTGGTTGCCCTGGCTGCAGGCCGCAATGTGGATGCTGCTTTCGATCAGGCCGAACGGTGGAAGCCGCGGCTGATGTCAGTTGCCGCTGAAAAAGATGCGGAAATCCTTCGGGCTCGCCTCCAAGCCGCAGGAGTGAACGGGGTCGAAGTCGTTTATGGCCCGGCCGGAACTGTACAAGTCGCGATCCATCCCGAAGCCGACTTCGTGGTCAGCGCCATCGTGGGCGTTGCCGGACTCGAAGCCACCTACGAAGCGGTGCGCGCCGGCAAAACCGTCGGGCTGGCGAACAAGGAGTGCCTGGTTGCCGCAGGAGAGCTCGATTACCGCCGAGGCCCGCCATCAGGGCAAGCCACTGCTGCCCATCGACAGCGAACATAATGCGGTTCATCAGTGTCTACGTGGTGGACGCATGAACGAGGTTCAGCGAATCTGGCTGACCG
Organism: uncultured Acidobacteriota bacterium; assembly: GCA_963696635.1. GTDB lineage: Bacteria > Acidobacteriota > Terriglobia > Terriglobales > Acidobacteriaceae > JABDBE01. The sequence continues at coordinate 599,540 of CAVOKX010000006.1, read as the reverse complement.
CATCCGGCGGGCCCTTTCTGCACACGCCCAAGTCGCAGTTTTCCTCGATCACCGTCGAGCAAGCCTTGAACCATCCTACCTGGAAGATGGGCCGCCGCATCACCATCGATTCGGCCACGTTGATGAACAAGGGCTTCGAAGTCATCGAAGCCTGCCGTTTGTTTAATCTGCCTCCCAGTCAAGTGCAGGTGATCGTGCATCCCCAATCCACCATCCACTCCATGGTCGAATTTGTGGATGGCAGCATACTTGCTCAGTTTTCGGTGACGGACATGCGGCTGCCGATCCTTTACGCTCTGACCTACCCGGAGCGCATTGCATCGGATATGCGCTTCCCGGTCATGGACTTACGACACCTCGATTTCGAGCCTCCGGACATGGGAAAATTCCCTTGCCTGGGTTTAGCCTATGAAGCAGCGGAGGCCGGAGGTGCAAAAACGGTTGCACTGAACGCCGCCGATGAGGTCGCGGTGGCTGCATTTCTCGATGGATGTATCCGTTTCGCCGAGATTCCTGCCATAATTAAGATGGTGCTGGCGGAAACTAAAGTCGGAAAATTGGAATCTATTAGTAAGGTGCTGGCAGCGGACGCCGAAGCCCGCCGGATTGCCCGCGAAAAAGTAGAACAATTGGGCTATGCGGCTGCGTCGCGATCGGCTTCTTCCACTTTTCGAGGGGAATAACCAAAACATATGTCGGGATTCTTTATAGCTGTGCTCGCGGTAGCGGTGGTCCTGGGATTCATGATTTTGATCCATGAGTTCGGCCACTACGCGGTCGCGAAGTTGCTGGGAGTGCGCGTCGAAGTTTTCTCCATTGGATTTGGCAAGCGCCTCCTCGGTTTCCGCCGCGGCGATACCGATTACCGCATTGCCGCTATCCCTCTCGGCGGCTACGTGAAAATGAGCGGCGAGAATCCTATGGATGAGCGCACCGGGGATCCCGGCGAATTCCTGTCGCATCCGCGCTGGCATCGCTTTCTCATCGCCATCGCCGGGCCGTCCATGAACATTCTGCTCGCCATTGGCCTGCTCACCGTCGTTTACATGTTCCACTACGAGTATCCTGCGGTGCTGGACCAGCCCGCGGTCATTGGCTGGGTGCTGCCCGACACCCCCGCCGCGAAGGCGGGGATTCAGATTGGCGATCGCATCGCTCGCCTGGACGGAATCGAAAATCCGACCTGGAAGCAAGTCGACCCGAAAGAGGCCCTTAGTCCGAATCAGCCTCTCGACGTCACCATCGAACGCGACGGCAAGTCCTTGGAAAAGACGATCGTGCCCGAAGCCTACGGCGTAAATCAGATGGGATACGCGGGCTGGGTTCCCAAAGAACCTAGCGTCACGGTCACCGAAATTGAACCCAATATGCCGGCGCAGCAGGCTGGGCTGAAAATCGGTGATCAAATCCTGACTGTCGATGGCCAGCCGATCCCCGCCCTCGAGGCAATGATTGAGACCCTGAAACGCACCCAGAACAAGCCCATCGAAATTACCGTCCTTCGCGATGGCCAACAGAAAACATTCACGCTGCGGCCCGTGTTGGCCGATGTCCCCGGCCAGCAAGAGAAACGTTATCGAGTGGGACTGGGCAGCCTGCCGATGAAGGTGAGTGCCCTGCCCTTGGCTGCTGCCTTCCGCAAGTCCATCGAACAAAATAAGGAAGGCTCACTCCTCATTCTCGAACTGGTGCAGAAAATGATTCAACGCAAGATCTCGATCCGCACCATCGAAGGACCGATCGGGATTGGCCGCGCCGCCGGAGAAGCGGCCACGGAAAAAGGCTGGACTCCTCTGATGGCATTAACCGCCGCCATCAGCCTGAATCTCGGCATCTTCAACCTGCTCCCGATTCCTATCCTCGATGGCGGCGTAATCCTGCTGCTGTTCGTTGAAAGCATCATGCGGCGCGACATCAGTCTGCAGATCAAAGAACGAATCTACCAGGCTGCATTCGTTTTCCTGGTGCTGTTCGCGGTCATGGTGATCTACAACGATTTGGCAAAAACCCTGCCCGGAATGATGCAGAGACTGCCGTAGCTGGTGTTGGCGCGGGCGCGTCGCCCGTGCGACCTGATGAAGGCCGGGCGTCCCCGTCTGGCTGGACAGGCGAGACGCCCGTCCTCCAACCTTCGCGTGCTAAACTAGAGCTTCCGCATGGCTAACATTCAACGCAGGAAAACCGTTTCTTGTTCAATCAATGGCGTTCGCGTGGGTAGCGATGCACCGGTTGTGGTGCAGTCCATGACCAACACCGACACCGCCGACATTGCCTCCACCGTCCAACAAGTCGCAGCACTGGCGCGGGCGGGCTCCGAGCTGGTTCGCGTCACGGTCAATAACGAACAGGCCGCTGCAGCGGTCGCGCCCATTGTCGAGCAACTGGACAAGCAAGGCGTGCGCGTCCCTATCGCCGGCGACTTCCATTACAACGGGCACCTCCTGCTCAAGAAATATCCCGAGTGCGCCCGCGCCCTGGCCAAGTACAGAATCAATCCCGGCAACGTGGGCATAGGCCGAAAAGATGACGCCAACTTCCGCATTATGATCGAAGTCGCAGCCGAAAATCAGAAGCCGGTTCGTATCGGCGTGAACTGGGGCTCGCTCGATCAAGCTTTGCTCACCCGCATGATGGACGAAAACTCGCGACTCTCCGAGCCCAAAGACGCGCGCGAAGTCACGATGGAAGCGATGGTCGTGAGCGCGCTGAACTCCGCCGCACTGGCCGAGAAGTACGGATTGCGTGCCGATCAGATCATCCTCAGCGCGAAAGTCAGCGGCGTGCAGGATTTAATCGACGTTTACCGCTCCCTCGCAGCCCGCTGCAATTACCCACTACACCTCGGACTGACCGAAGCGGGCATGGGAGCGAAAGGGGTCGTTGCATCCAGCGCCGCTCTGGGAGTTTTGCTGCAGGAAGGCATCGGCGACACCATCCGCGTCTCTCTCACCCCCGCCCCCGGCGGCGATCGCACCGAAGAAGTCCGCGTGGCCCAGCAGATTCTGCAATCCCTCGGAATCCGCAGTTTCACCCCGCAAGTCACAGCGTGTCCCGGATGCGGCCGCACCACGAGTACGTTCTTCCAGGAAATGGCCGAGCAGATTCAGTCCTACCTGCGTGAGCAAATGCCCACATGGAAAGACCGCTACACCGGCGTAGAAGAAATGAAAGTCGCGGTGATGGGATGCGTGGTCAACGGTCCCGGCGAATCCAAACACGCCAGCCTGGGCATTTCCCTACCCGGCACCTTCGAAGAACCCAAAGCCCCGGTCTACGTGGATGGACGCCTGTTCACCACGCTGAAAGGCGACCACATCGTAGCTGAGTTCATTAAAATTATGGATGAGTACGTGGAATCCCACTACGCCGCGAGGGAAGAAGCAGCGGCCCGATAACTGTCTCGTGATTGTGTGAGGGCGTTTCACGTTTTGAGATCTTCGGAAGCGTGGGACGGCAGTTTCCATGAGCAGGAGACTTAGTGACTTTCCGGAGAACGTAAGACGCAGGCTTGAAGCTCGCGCTGGCCATCGATGCTCAGTCTGCCACCAGCCTACTAGTGGGCCAGGCGCAGGCCCAGGCCTCGTGGTGAACGTCGGCATCGCCGCCCACATAACTGCCGCAAGCCCGGGCGGAGCCCGCTACGACCCAAACTGCACGGATGAAAAGCGCAGGAGCGAGAGTAACGGTATTTGGGTCTGCAGAAAACACGGAACAGAGATCAACGTCGTTTCCTCTACCTACTCAGTTGAAGCACTTCGCGGACTCAGGGACATACGAGAGCGTATTGCGAGAAACGATCTTCAACGACAATCAACGGCAGACGACGACTCGTCAACGGCGCTAATCGAGTTTCCGTATGTGGAGACGGAACTGAGGCTCATCGAGATCATAAGCCCCCAGCCGTACAACTATTCAACGGCTTCATCGCTTCACAACCTTCTCGCTGAGAGTCCGGTCGGCCCAGGAGTACTGGAGCTTGTGCCGGAAGTGATCATTTCCATTTGGGATACTCGTCCTGATGTGGCTGGTATATTGGCGACGGTTCTCTGCAATGCGATAAACCTCTGGCATCCGACACCGCAACTGCTTAACAAGCTGCGTGATCTGTGCCGCAAGGCTCTGGATTCTGACGACTGGTCGCGGGTGGCCTCCGTAGAGCCTCTGGCCTTTGCGATAGCGGCGCAAGGTGAAACCGAAATGCATAGAATCATTCTCGACAGGATCGTCTCAAGTTCACAGTGGCGCGAGAAGGACATTATCAGGGTCAGAGAATATTACGGAACGGTGGGTGTAGAGCTCGGGGCCATTCTGCGACATTGGAGGGACCCCCTACGAAAAGGCACTCTGCGCGCCAATGATGTCGGTCGTCTGATGGACATGATCATGTCGAATGACAAGCTGATTGCGGGGACACCGCAACAGCGTTCGCTCCTCGACTTGCTCCTCGAACATGCGCGAGTGCTGTCGGACGCGGGAGCCCACTCGGTCTCACGATCGGTTTCCGATTTCGTAGAAGCGTTCCGCTTTCCCCAGCGCTCATAAGTCGCCCTAGACCGCCGTCTCGTTCTCTGCGTCCTGAGCCGGCACAGCGAGAAAGTCTGTGATGCCGTCAAATGACCGGTGAGAGTTCCCTGATGCGTCCGTGCAAGGTCGGGGAGTGCAGAGATCCTATTGTGAGAGGGTGCGTGGAGCGTTGCGCCGAAACGGTCCCGGCGCGTTCCCAAAAAACGAAGGCGGCCTCGTGGCCGCCTTTGAAACTTTTCCCAAGCAGAGCGCTTAGGTTCGCACCTTACAATTGCAGTCTCTCTCTGGTTGGATTCGATGTCAAGCCCGAATGTACCTTCGTAACTGAGCAGTAGGGTGGCCCCGGTGAGATTCGAACTCACGACCTCTAAGGTGCGAACCTAAGCGCTCTATCCGGCTGAGCTACGGGGCCGCTACCTGTTTCACCGGCCGGAATAGAGTGCGCTCGCAACCTGCGTGCGCCGAACCCGCCACAGATCCCACACGATCCTTGCAAACGTCGGGGTTAAGCAATTGTGACGGATGACCAGTCTTGGCTGGAGTGGTTCCAAAACGGGAAGGGGTGGTACAACCCTGGGCAGGTCGCCGCGATCTCTAAGATGACATCGACAGCATCGGCAATCCCTCGTTATCTTCCCCAATCGGGTCAGCAATGCCCTTCAGCTCGGGATAATGCTTCAACAACATGTCCGTGGCTTTCACTCGCCCGCCACCCAGCATGTGTTTCAACTGCAGCGCATTCACCGCTCCCTTCGCTTCAAAATGATTATTCGCAACCACGTAGGTAACTTCAGCTTTGTGCGCGATGCGCTCGATCTTTTCTTTCCATCCCGATAATTCTGTCTCGCTGTAAAGATAGTTGTAGCGATCGGCGCCCTTCTCGGCCTCAAACCACTGATCGTAATTCCGTCCGTGCAATCGCACGTATCCGACCGGCGAGGTCACATGCTCGGTGGCTTCGAGCGAGCGCCCAATCAGCGGCTGGTCGATATTGCAGAACGCGACATTTCTTTCCGTGAAGTAACTGAGCGTCTCGGGATTGTTCCAGCTTTCATGCCGAACTTCCACCACCCGGGGAAACTCAATGAACTGGCGCAGCAGCGACTCCAGGTATTCGCGGTTCAACGATGTGTTCTTGAACGAAACCGGAAATTGAATGAGCAGAGCCCCCAGCTTTCCGGTTCCGGCCAACGCATCCAAGCCTTCGCGCGCCAGCCGCTCATCTTCATCGTTCGGCTTGATGGTCGCGGCCGAGGTCGGCTCCATCACCGCAATGGGAGAATGAGTAAATGACCGGTGCAGCTTGGCGGTGAACACAAACTTTGGATTGACTGCGACTTTGCGCACCCACAGCTTCACCAGTTCCGGCTTGATGTGTCCGTAAAAAGAAGTGTTGATCTCCACGACGTCGAAGCACTGCGCCAGAAACTCCAGCGCGTGCTGTTTGCGGCGTTGCATTCCGGGTGGATAGAAAACGCCCTCCCAGTCACGATATGCCCAGCCAGCCGTGCCAATGCGAATCTCCCGCAGCGTTTCCATGGGACCTTAGCGAAGAATTACAAGCTTGCAGGTTAGCACAGCGAAGTGCAGGCGCGAGTGTCGCGCTCGCGCTTCTTAGTCAGGAATAACCATTGGGAAGACCGAATCCCAGTTGCTAAACGTTACTGCAGAACTAGCGTGACCCAATACGCGCCGTTGGGATAGCTATTGGTGCGTGCGTAGCAAGTCCCGACCGAGAAAGTGTGCACTCCCCGATTTTCGATTGCCCTGGCTGCTGCTTCTGGCAAGGTTTCCGGTTGTGTTGTGGTGTAGCGAACCATGTAGGATCCGCGGGCTGATGCTGTCTTCAAAGAATCCGTCCGCGCCATGGAGCAAGCCGCAGACTGGGCAGCATCACTATCCATCCACTGCAACTGAGGCAAATTGGCCTCCCGCCGCATGCGGGCGATGCTGCCGCTTACCAAGCTTCCCGCTTGCCGCGGCGAATATGCCGGCAAACTGTGCCCAAAATCTTGTGCGACATAAAGCGACTGTCCGGCACGCACCACCCCAAATCCCGCCACGTTGTAGGCAGGATTCAGCAGGTTCTCGCGGTGCGGAGGTGAATGCATCAAGCCTTGATGCGACTGCTCTACGCTGCCGGCAACCGAGACATTTTCTCCTGCTTGATCCAGGAGCAGGTTGCAGTTGGCCGCCAGCCGTTGTGCCAGGGAGGGCTCGCCGGGAAACTGGTGCGAGAGTTGCTGCTGCTGTGCCATCTCGGCGGCGTGATGACGCGCTGCCTGTGTCAACCCGTCATCCATCTGCAGTGGCGGCACTCCGGCTTGCGCACGAGCCTGGTTTGCCAGATCGAACAGTTCGCGTTCGGCCTCGATGTCGTAAGGCGATGAATTATTAGGGGAGGGCTGCTGCGCTGAGGCCACATTCAACACCTTTGAGGACACCGGTTGCGGATCCTTCACTGGAGCCGCGCCGCCGATTAAAACCACCGCCAGCCAAGCCGTTGGGACCCGAAACATGTTTTGCCTTACCCACGTTCAGGACCCGGGAGGATCAACTTTACTGCTTTGTTTCTTTGACCATACGCTCTAGAATCGAGCCAGGCACGATTACAACGGAGACATCTACAAATTGACTTTCCTCGCGTCCCTGCTTGGTCTGGTTTTCGTTCTGGAACTAGTCCTTTTGATACTGGTAACTTCGCTGTTCCAGCGAAGGTTTGGCAATTCCTCGCAACTTGAAGCATTAAAAGCGATTGCATCACAGGCGGAAGCGCTTCACCAGGCTCTTTCCACCCAATTCGCGGCGGCCACAGTCGATACCGCCGCACGCCTGGAGCAGACCAAAGGTGCGATTGGCCTGCAGGTAGCTGACCGCTTGGGCGATGGCTTCTCGGCCATTCGTTCCGCAGTCGAAGAACAGATGAAGGCCGGGCGGCGGGAACAGTCCGAGCGGTTGACTGAGGTCCGCACCGAGCTGACCTCCTCGCTCGCGCTGACAACTTCTCAACTGAAATCCGAATTTGACACTCTGAACCAGAAGACTGCGCAGAGCCTGGATTCCATCCGCGACCGCGTGGACGCGCGTTTGCTCGCCATCACCGACCAGGTGCAGCAAAAGCTCGATCAGAACATCAAGGAGGGGTTTGCCCAGTTCGAAAAAGTGCAGCAGCATTTGAAGGCTGCAGAAGAACAACTCCGCGAAGTAGGCACTCTCGGACACTCCATCAACGACTTGAACAACCTGCTCAAGCTGCCACACCTGCGCGGACGCTTTGGCGAGGCCAGCCTGGAACGCCTGCTCGCCGACTTTCTCCCGGCACACATGTTCGAAATGCAGGCGCAATTGCCCGAAGGTGGCGGACGTCCCGATGCCATCATCCAGTTCCCGGATCGCCGTCTGCCCATTGACGCCAAGTTTCCCCGCGAGCAAGTGTTGGCGCTATTTGAGAGCAACGTGGAAGCGGAGATCGAAGAAGCTCGGGTTGCGCTGGTGCGTGTGATGAAGGCCGAAGCCAAAAGAATTAAAGCTTACATTCAACCGGAAAATGGCACCACCGATATCGCCCTGATGTATTTGCCCAGCGAGACTCTCTACATGGAAGTGATCCGCAACCGCGAACTCGCCGACTGGCTCAACCAGCAGCACGTCTTTCCAGTCTCGCCTAACAGTTTGTTGATGACCTTGCAGACCATCGCCCTGGTGCATAAGTGGTATGAAGTCGCCAGCCGTTTCGAGAAGAGCCGCCTGGAATTGTCGAAGGCCCAAAAGTCGTTCGATTATTTCCAAAGCCAGTTTGAGAATGTCGGCAGGAATTTAAGTAAAGCTCAAGAAGCCTTCGACAAAGCCCAAACGCATTTGAAGACGTATCGCGGCCGCGTGACCGTGCTCAGCGGCCAGGAGCAATTGGATCTGGATGCCGCTACCGCGAAGAGCGAGGAACCAATGCTGCCGTTGACCGACAAAGCCAGTGCGTAGGACGCTGAGAACCTCTATCCTTCTGTCACTCCGATTCCTATCCTTCTGTGCTTCGTTCACGGACGACAGCAGAAGTAGATTGGAATGCAGGTGGGCCAGCTTCTGCGTTGGTGTCCGCATGCTCCAGAGGATTAGCCGCCTGCGCCGGCTGCAGTTGTCTTGCTTACAACCGGCTGGGAATACTCTCCGGGTGCGCTGCCCTTCTCGAGCACTGACTGCTTGGACGATCCGAGCGCATCGTCCCAAAACGCATTGTCCGCATCGACCGCCGACACTCCGATCTGGCCCGCCGGTTTATCTTTCCCTCCCACCCACGCGATCAGATACTGTTCCTTCTTCTGCAAGCGGGAGAGAAAAATCTTATCGCCCACCCGAAGCATTTCGTGGACGCCTTCCAATTGCGCTCCCTGGCGGCTGATATTGATGGTCATCACCTCTTGCTTCACAGGATGCCCATTGACAGCGATCCCGGTAAGCAGCACCGGCAACGCTACATCCATTCTCGGGTCGTCCCTGCGTTCGATCTTGAATTGCGCCATCAGACTGCTTAGTTGGGCCGCTACCTCGGTGAGAACCTGCGCCGCTCGGTGTGATTCTTGCGCGCGCGCCGAGGTGCCATCGGCGGCCTGCGCCACGCCGCTGATGTTGTCCGAGATCTCGCTGGCCCCCTTGGCCGCCTCGCCGACGTTGCGCGTCATCTCGTTGGTGGTAGCGCTCTGCTCCTCGACGGCGGCTGCGATCGTCCCGGAAATGCCGTTGATCTGAGTAATCACGCCGCTGATTGTCCCGATCGCTGCCACGGCTTCCTTGGTGTCCCTTTGAATGGTGGTGATTTTCTTACCGATGTCTTCGGTGGCTCGAGCCGTTTGCTTGGCCAGTTCTTTCACTTCGTTGGCCACCACGGCAAAGCCCTTGCCGGATTCTCCGGCGCGAGCAGCCTCGATCGTCGCGTTGAGCGCCAACAGGTTGGTCTGTTGCGCAATAGAGGTGATGACCTTGATGACCTGGCCGATCTCAGCGCTGGACTGGCCCAGTTTAGCCATGGTTGCGCTCGCCGCCTGCGCCGTGCTGACAGCATTCGAGGCGACCTTGGCAGCTTCGTTGGCATTGCCGGCGATGCTTTGAATGGTGGAAGTCATTTCTTCAGCACCGGTCGAGACGCTCTGCAGGTTCTGGCTGACTTGCTGCGTGACCTGGGAAACGGCATTGGCTTGGACGGAGGTTTCCCGGGAATTGGCAGTAATCTGCTGGCTGGCTGCGAACAGCTGCTGGCTTGCGACCTGCACTTGCTGGGTATGGCCGGCGACCCGGCGCAGAATTTCTTGCAGCTTGTCCATGAATATATTGAAAAGGCGGCTGACTTCGCCCAATTCGTCGTGGCCGGAGACCTCCAGCCGTCTGCTGACGTCGCCCTCGCCCTCGGCGATGTCCTGAATCATCTGAGTTAATCGCCGGAGTGACTGAGAGATCGCGCGCACCAGGGCGAGACTGCCAATGCACATCAACAGCACGCCCGACGCCACCAGGAAATAAACCACAAATTGAAGGTGGCGGGCGCGGGCATTGGCCTGTTTGGCCTGATTGTCCAGGGTTTGGCCCAATTTCTCCTGATATTCAGAGATGGCTTTCAAGAATCCTTCAAACGCTGGGTTTGACTTCTCAATGATCGCCTGGTGCGATTCGGCGTTGTGCGCGTGCATCAGCAGGTCCGTCACTTCCGCATTGGCCGCGTTCATCTTCCCGAGAGCTGCTGCAATGGCGTCACCTTCGGCGAGTTGACTGATCTTCGCCTGCGCCTGCTTCACCAAGGCTTCGTTTTGGCCCATAAGCGCTTCAATGGCATCAGGATCTCTTTCTTCCACCATCTTTTGCGTGACCCCCTGGGCTTTCACCGCCAAGTCCAGCAGGTCGAAAGAAGCCTTACTCTGGGAGCGCGCCGTCGACACCAAACCGCTAGACAACGACGAAGATACCCATAAGAGATAGGACAATCCAAGGACCGCACCGGCGGTGATGGCAACCGATGCGGCCAGCGCCAAGGTCATTCGGCGAGCTATACTTGCGTTCTTCATTTGTCAATCTCCTGGAACGGGCCTGCCCAGTTAACGAAGTTTGTCAGCTCGCAAACCGAACACAATCGATCCAATCGGTTTCCCATCAGCCAATACGGGCAGGCCGACCTGAATCATTTGCAACCCGGTGGAGTCGTCAAGCTTGACCGTACCGACCCACATTTTTCCGCTCATGGGCACCTCGTGTTTGGGCATGCCTTTGTGGGTCCAATGTTCGGTTTTGGCATCAAATCCCACCTTGCCGCCGTCGGCGCCGGAAACGAAGATCTTAGCGATCTCGTCATCGCGCTTTGTCTTCAGATATTCGGAAAGGCTAGTCTTGCCGATGGCGCGCACAAAGGGATCGAAAAGCGTAAGGCTGTGCCACCTATCATTGGTCATGGCCTTCGCCTCGGCGGAAGGAGGGGTCGCGTTGTAGCTCTTCACCGCGCTGACCACTTGCGGATCGGCGCTGAAAAGTTCCAGTTGCTTGATCTCGGCGCTCAGTTTCGCCTGCATTTCGGGCGGACCCTGCGCATAACAACTTGCTGCCCAAATAACGAACACCAACGCCACCTTTGCTACTGATTTGATTGTTATAGTCATTTCTTCATCCTCAGGTTGATTATTTCCACCGGGGTTGTCCCCCGGTAGCTCTCCCCATCTATATCGGCATGTGGAAGCCAGACATTAGGGCGGTGTGGGTCCGCAACCTGGGCGATGAGACCGACGTCTCAGCCTATCTGGCTCAGTTTCTGGATCAACGTTTACGCGCGGCCGCTGGATGGCAAGCAACACTCCCGGTCAAAAAAGGCTGAAAAGGCGCACACAAAATTCGTCTGTGGCTCAAGCCCATGGACAAGCGATTTTGGAGGATAAAATCGCACGTGCGACGACGGACGAGGGTCTGCACAGGGGGCTGCCCCAAGATTGAGACGAGTCATCCTGTAACAAATATTGGAAGCGCTTGCGGCCTGGCTGAAACTACTGCTTCTTCTTGGTGCCAAAGAGGCCCATGATTTGATTCACAGGATTTTGCTGCTGTCCCGCGGCGGGCTGCCCTTTCTTTCCCGTCAATCCGCCTAGAATGGAAGAAGCCGCACCCAGCGGATTATCTCCGGTGGGTATCAATCCCTTCAGCTTCATTTGCGCCATCTTCTGAACATCGGGCATAACCTTCGGATTCTGGAAAGTCCCAGTGACTGTCGCCGGTATCACGAGTTCTCCCTGACTATTGGCCAACGCCGTACTCATATAGCCGCCGACTCCTGTGCCGCCCACCTGCTGGGTGAAGGCTTTGGAAAGCACCGCGTTCAGCTGCATGTTCAGCGTCTGGCTGGCGAGGTTGGCGGTGCCGACTGCGCCGACATTGCCGATGTCTAGAGTGGCTTCCAGATTGTTGGTCTGGGCAATGCCATTCTTCACCAGAATGGCGCCCGTCATTTTCTGAACGTTGGTGAAGCCTTGGTCTTTACCCGACTGATGAGTCCCAATCATGGAAAGCAGTTGATGGGAAATGTCGACGCCGGCATAGCGCACGTTATTGAAATTTACATTGATGGTGCCGTTGAGCGCCTTCATCATCTCATTCGAACTGAGCGATTGCACTGGACCCGCAGCGTGCATGTCGACGCTGAGAGTTCCCGCGCCGCTAACCTTATCCAGCGAGGTCACGCCGTATGCCTTGGCCATGGCGAGCAGGTCGGGCAACGCCGCTTGCGGAGCGCGCAGCGTGGCGTCCACCTGGGGTGAATTGGAGGTGTACTGTTTCACGGAGAATTGCACCGCAGCCGTGGTTCCGCCCGAGGTGACGTTGAAGTTGTCGGAGTGAATTTCAGTCGGAGTCAGCGCGATGTTCACCGCCTTGACTTCGACAGGCTTGGCGATCTCTTTCCCTGAAACCTGGATTTCGCGGCCAGCTAAAGTCCCATTCAAAGCCGGCTTATCCGCCGCGCCCTGGGCCTTGATGTCGGCGCTAATTTGCCCGTTCACAGTAGTGCCGGGCGCGAAGGCTACACTGGCAGCCGCGGCCAGGCGGGCGATTTCCGCAATCGATACGTTGTCGGCTTTCAGGTTCACGTCGAGCTGCGCCGGCGTGGGCTTGTGGTTCACTGTGCCAGTGATGAAGAGAGGAGTCTGTCCCAGCTTGATCGCACATTTGTCGATACGAAGCAGATCATTTTGCAAGTCGTCGCTGACGTTATAGTCCGCGTTAATTGGATATCCCACGTCGATGCCGTGCAATTTCGGTTTCTCCAGAGTCATTTGCCCATTGGCTGAGAGTTTACCGTTTTCACTGGCAATATCCGTGTGTCCGGAGAGCACGCCTTCGGTGTTGATCAACGCCGGAATCTGCAGGAATTTCTGCAATCCCGCGATGTCGACGTTCTTTAAGTCAAGAGTGCCCTTGAACGGGGTTGCCGCCGGATTATCGTGAGAGAGCGGGCCACCTTTGCCTTTTAAACTGACGTCCTGGTTGCCTGGGCCGGGCAGGTGAACGGAAGCATCCAGGTTGAAAGGTGTGTTGGGCGCAAAGTCCGTAAGTTTAAGGTTGATGTGATCGTATACGGTTCGCGGTCTGCGGTCCTGCAGATCAGTGATTGCGATCTGTCCGTCGTTGATGGCGAGTTCGCCGAGCGAGAGTTGCCGCTCACTTGAGGAGGTAGGAGGCGCTGCGGATGGAGAAGGCGCCGCTGAGGGCTTTGGCGTCGCGGATGGCGCCGTCGCCGCAGCGGGCGCTTGCTGGCCGATCGATGCGAAATTCCAAACGCCTTGCGCGTTCTTGATTAACTGGACGCTCGGACGCTCCAGGCTCAGCGAGTCGACTTCCACCGACTTGCTCAACAGGGGAAGCAGCTTGACGGATACGCTCAATTGCTGGGTTTGTATGAACGCGCTGTTACTGAACTTGGGATCGTCAGCGATAGAGAGATCAGCCACTTTAAAACGCAGCGGGAACAATCCCAAACTCATGTTGCCGAGCCCGACCTTTCGATTCAGCTGCTGCTCGAGTTTGGTTTGGATCGTGCCCCGGTAGTCATTAGGGTTGAAGGTCGCGAACAATACGCCCACGACAATAATGATCACGACCACTACGATTCCGATGACAATCGCAATTTTTCGCATGGAAACCTCCTTAAGCTAAGTGGAGCGGATGTCGCCGCAAATAAATCGTCCGACCATTTTATCTGCGAACGTCTTTTCCGCTCTGCAACCAAGTTGTGGACCGGCGCGCGGGTAAAATCCGAACCGCTGCCCTGCGCTTAAAGTTGAGGAAGCATAAAGAATACTCTCCCCTGGTCGCTGCGGATTTACAAAGATTAAGCGATCGCGAGAAACACGAAAGGCAGGATGGCCAGCGCAGCTCCGGACTCTTTGGATAGAGATTTGCGCCGTCGGGTTGGTTTCTGTTTCGCTTTAATCTTTAAACTGTCGGCGGGTGCGTTCTCCCTTGATATTCCTGTTTTCGCTGCTGCCAGTTCTTACTCGCCAGGATTCGCGGTCCGGCGTCGATCAATCGCGGCAACATTTCGAACACGGACACTGGGCTCCACTTGGATCCTTCCCGGGTACGGTATCCTCGCCGGTTCAGTTCCTCCGCGATCGAGGAGTACGGGCCGTCCTGGATGATCAACTCCATCATCGCGAACAGGGTCTCATTTTCGCTCAGGTCTTCTACAAGAGATGAACAGTCCGTAGACACTCGCAGGCCAAAGGGCGGAGATTCATGGTCAAGACCATTGTGTGCCGTGGTCTCGCCTTCGGGCACCAGGCGTTTCCATTCGAGTGCCATTAGCCTCCAGCCCTCATTTTGAAGCTTTTGAATTTCATCCCAGGTGAGCTGACCGGATGCAGACTGGCGGATGCGTTCGGTTCGGTGCATAGGTGGCTCCTTCGCGGCGCAGAAGTGCGCCTGCCAATCAGCACGAATTCTGCCATCGGGCCAGAAAACAACTAATTGTCCGTCAATCACATTCCGATTTCAGAAACCAGATCCAAGGTTTTGAACGTCCGCTTCTGGGATTTCACGTCTGAAATCGAAGAAGGTTTCCTGCCTCTGGTTGAGTAGCGTCGACATTTGTAAGAGTGCGACGAATACACACACTTCCGACGTTGCGGTCACAAAGGGCCAGTCCGCGTCGCCCGAATGGCCAGCCGACTAAAAAACGCGGACGCCCAATCCTCCTGCGTGCCACGCGCTTGTCGCGCTCGTCACTGCTCGACCGGATCCTTCGAGCGCAGAACGAAGTCGACGTGACGCTCTCGATTCACGCGACCGGTTTCGTAAAGGTCCAAGGTCTCCAGCGCAATCAGCTTTTGTTCTCCGCTCTGATTCACGCAATGGAGCTGCCCGCCCTCAACCCAATAGTCATGAGCCAGATACGCAGACCCGTCCTTGCGAACAATGACCGTGGATGGATGCTCCGCGGGCTGCAACTGTGCCGGAGTCTGCAGGTACTTAGCCGGTTGCAAGGTCAGGGCCTGCGGTCGCTCCGCCGTTGCTGTGGGCCTATAGACCGGGTACGAAGAAGCATCGTAGCGGCTGGGCGCGACCCACGGCGGCATAGGAACTGAGGACGACCTCACCGGTGGCAGGGAAAACTCCATGTCTTCCATCAGTCGCAGGCTCAGCCGAGTTTCGCCCTTGAAGGCGGGATACGGCCCGCGAGCCGGCAGGGTGAGTATCTTGACCGGCCAGAAGACAGGAACCGCCCAGAGGAGCGCATCCCTCTTTGGGTGGCCCTTGCTGTGAACCTTGCCTTCGGCATCGACTTTCATGTGGGGCGCGGAAATAATTTTAGCCGATAGTGGAAGGACCTGGGCACCGGGCAGGATAATCCGATCGAAGCTCACCTGCATCCATCCCTTGCCCACAAAGTGGCCGGGGTTTTTATAGTCTTCGAGGTGCCCGCTAAGTTCCGCGCCTCGGGGAAACAGCGGGTGCCCGAAGGCAGCTACGTGACCCAGATAGCACAGCACGGGATCGCCGACCTGCACGGTTTTGGAAGAGAAGTTGGGTTCAGACACGGTGCATTGCAAAAGGGTTCCGGCGGGGACGATCTCATCGCTGGCTCGAGCCAGGATGCTGGCCGAAACACACAGAAGGAGGGTCAGAAGGAAAGATTTTCGGGTCATGGACGGGCTACTCCTCGTGGTCTTCGTTAAGGAGCGCGCCCCAAAACCGCGACAGCAACAAAGCGCCTAGATCTTATCACGAGACGGAAATAACACCAAGATAAATAGGAGGCGGCAATTCTTTGCTTGCGCATTTCCAGTCGGATTTGTGGGGATTTTAGCGGTGGCTAAGGTCGTAGGTCACCGCGAAGGATGAGGCGCCGATATTGAGCAGGGGGGTGATCCGTTCCAGTCGGTGGTGACCTTTCTTGTGGAAGAAATAGCTTAGACCGACGACTCCCGCGGTCTCCCCGGCGAAATTCGATGCCAGCCCTGCCGTGCTGCCGCTGAACAGGCGAGTCACAGGATTCAGTTCTCTTCCCCCGTCTCGCAGGATGGACCGCGTAACCGCGAAATCAGCCGCGTTGAGAGCAGCTACGGTCGCAAATAGCGTGATGTTTTCGTAGTCCCAAAACTTATGGCGGTCGGGCAGGTTACCGGCTGCGAGAGGCGAAGCGGCTACTGCGCCAGAGGCGATCGGACTGGGGACCACCGGAGCCGGGTTATCGGGAACGGAGTTGAGCGGGTCATCACTAAGCATCGCTACTGATTCTTTTTGAGCCATGGCCGTCGCGCTCAGGGCCGCCAGGGTTATCAGGACTCGGGCCCATCGCCAAGAAACTGAGAAAAAAACGTTTGTGCGCATAAATTGAAGGCCGGTCGTTTTGGATTTGCTCCACCCAATCCATCGCAATTCTGCAGCCCACGAGGTAAGCCTTACGGTTAGGGCTTGCTGTCCAAATTCAACGATTTGCGCGGCGGAACGGGATGGCGGGCCGTGAATAGGTGCAAAGTGTTGCATAGTAACCGGTCGTTTGCCGTCTTATCCGAGGTCAAGATCATGGGAGCTTCACCCATCAGAGGGGTAAACTGCTGGCGAGGATTGCAGCAACCCATTACGAGGCCCTTGTTGAAATCCAGGAACGCGTTGAGCATTGTTTCCGGCACGCTGGCTCTGGCAATTGCGTGGATATGCTTCCAAGTCGTCACTCACCGGCACACCGGAATACTCCGGACCCTAGCCGGGGCCAAACACTTCCTTACGCGGGCCTCGACGCCTCGCGATGTGCAGGCAAGACAGGAAAATGCGCGACCCGGGCCACAACATAGCGTGAGTTTGTCCTGGAAGGCCAGTACTTCGGCAGGGGTTGCCTACAACGTGTATCGTCGCGGCAGGTTCGGCGTCGTCAGGATCAATTCCCTACCGCTCACCGGAACCAGTTACGTCGACACTACCGTGCAGGCGGGAGAGACTTACTATTACACGACCAAAGCGGTGAGTTCCAAGGGTGCAGAGAGTCTTCCCTCCAATGAGGTTCGAGTCACGGTGCCTTCGCCGTAGTGCCGGGGGAGGAGGGAACCGCATACGGAGATTGGCGTCGCCTGGTACGGAACTCGATCTTCGGGAGTTGGCCCCGGAATCACGGAATGGTGGCTTGCGCCTGATTGGAATAGGCGCTCTCTGCGTTATCCGAATTGACGGCGGTGGTCACGTAATAATAAGTTTTTCCATCGGCAACGGAGGTGTCCGTATAGACGGTGCTCGGGTCCAGAAGAGGATTGATCTTGCTGTAGGGCCCACCGGATGTGTTCCCGCGATAGACGTTGTAACCGATGACATTCTGGGATGTGCTGGCGTTCCAGGAGAGATCGACGCTGTGTCCCTGTGAGACCGTGCCGACGCCGCTCAGCGATTCAACCGCGAGAGGATTGGTCCCTGAAACATCCATGAAGGAGAGAGTGGCGGATACCGCGCCATTGACTGTAGGAGCAAAAGTCACCGTAAACGCCTGGCTCCCCCAGGGCGGAATCGTAAAGGGAAATGTCACTCCACCCACGGTGAATTCCGGGTTACTGCTTACGGCAGAAGAAATTGTCACCTGGGTATCAGCAGCATTAAGCATTCCGCCTTGACTTGCGCTCGTGCCCACCTGCACGGTGCCGAAGTTCATCGCCGATGGATCAACAGTCACTCCGTTATCCTCTACCCCTATTATTCCTGTCCCCGTCATCTCCGAGCGCAGCACTGAGTTCGAGATATCCGAAGCGTCAGAAACGAACGAAATGCTTCCGCTGCTTTCTCCCCGGGATCGAGGCGCAAAAACGCAAGTGAAGGTGAAACTCTGGCCGCCGGTCAGGGTTAACGGCAATTCCAGTCCGCGTATGGCGAAGTCTCTTCCCTGCGTGGCAACTTGCAACAATGTGATGTCAGCATCGCTGACGTTGGTAATTGTGACCGTCTCAACCTTTACCCGGCCCAGGGCGACTTTGCCGAAAGCAAGACTGGCAGGCCGGAATACGACGCGATCCGTTCTGGTGGTGGAGAAGTCCAGCTTGCTGCCGCTGTCGGCGGCTGGTGCGCGCAGTGGGATTACTATAAAAGCCGATACTGCAAAAGTCACAAGCAGAGATTGAGAGATTACCCGGGGGAGTGGCATGGGGAGATATTGTTAAGATTTATCGGCGGATAGGAAAGGTCTCAGAGGTACATCCGCAGCCACGTCAGAGCCGGGCTTGAACACTTTTCCTTTCTTTTGGAATTCGCGGAAGATTAAAGAAATAGATCAGGTTCTGCAAGAGGAAAGTTCGTGCAGTAAAAGTGCACGGCAATGCGTACTAAATGACGCGCTGCAAACTTTGCCCGAGTCGTCCCTGGGGTCACGGCGAGTTAGTAGCAGAGTTACGGCGGTGGAATTATCGCCGTGGTCTGATTGGAGTAAGCGCTTTCTGTGTTGCTCGAATTGACCGCGGTGGTTACGTAGTAATAAGTCAGTCCATCCGCCACGGTTGTGTCGGTGTAAAGGGTGCTTGCGTTTAATACCGAATTGATTTTCGAGTAAGGGCCGCCAGATTTCACGCCACGATAGACGTTGTAGCCACTGATGTTCTGTGAGGAGCTGGCAGTCCAGGAAAGATTGACGCTGTGCTGCGGGGGAGGGGTGCCGGTGCCGGTCAGCGACTCGACCGTGGGGGAGTTCGAAGCGTTGCTGAAAAACGATAGACTGCCGGATGCCACGCCCGTGCCCGGAGGTGTAAACGTCACCGTAAACTGCACGTGTTGGCCAGCCGGAATCACGATCGGGTAGGACGACAATCCGCTCAGAGCAAAAGCCGAACCATTCAGAGTATCCGAAGTGACCGTCACGCTTGCCACGCTGGCGGTAAGCGTCCCCTGCAGTTGTGCATTCGTTCCCACAGCTACATTGCCGAAGTTCATAGTCGTGGGAGACACGGCCAACTGTCCCTGAGGCACGGGTGTTCCGGTACCGCTGAGTGGTACGGATAAGTTCGGGTTCGATGCATTGGAGACGATCGAAACATTTCCACTGTCATTTGCGGCGGAGGGCGGCGTAAAAGTTACCGGGAAGGTGTAATGTTGCCCCGGCGTGAGAACCAGCGGAGCCCACGCGGTCATAGTAAAACCAGTCCCCGTGATCGTAGCCTGCGAGATACTGACGTTGACTCCGCCAGTATTGGTTATGGTCTCGGAGAGTTGTTGGTTATTGCCGACCTGAACGTTCCCAAAACTCAGACTCGAGGGATTGGGCGTGAGTGCGCCGGCCGCCAGACCGGTCCCAGACAGCGCTACGTTTACGGGAGAATTTGAAGCATCGCTGATGATCGCCAGATTTCCCGCGCTGCTTCCGGTGGATGCAGGCGTAAAGGTAACGTTGAAGGACTGGCTCTGACCTGCCGCCAGAATCAAGGGCAAGCTCAAACCGCTCACACTGAAGCCTGTTCCCGTGGGGTTTACCTGCGTGACGGTGACCGTAGATCCGCCAGTGTTGGTTAAAGTTTGGGGGAGGGCCTGATTGCTGCCGACCTGAACGCTGCCAAAGTTAAGGCTCGAAGGGCTAGGAGTGATGACGCCTGCCGTTTGCGAGCCCGCCGTGATAACAACATTTACTGTAGGAGTTGATCCGGTGTTGGCAATCGCCAAGTTGCCATTGACCGTGCCCGCAGTCTGCGGCGCGAAGGTGACGCTGAAAGCCTGGCTCTGACCCGCGGCCAGAGTCAGGGGCAGACTCAGCCCGCTCACACTGATGCCCGCGCCGGTGGCGATCACTTGAGTCACCTTGAGGCTGGATCCGCCGGAGTTGATCAGCGTTTCGGCGAGGGTCTGCTTGTAGCCTACCTGAATGCTTCCAAAGTTGAGACTTGAAGGACTCGGGGTAACACTGCCTTCGGTCACTGAACCGGCTGAGAGAGCGACGTTAACTGTAGGACTCGCGCCAGTGTTTGCAATGGCCAGCTTTCCGCTGACAGTTCCTGTGGACTTCGGCGTAAAAATGACAGTAAAACCCTGGCTCTGACCGGAGGTCAAAGTCACCGGGAAGGTTAATCCGCTCACGCTAAAGCCTGCACCCGTGACCGTGATCTGCGTCACCTTGAGGGAGGAACCGCCGGAGTTGGTCAAGGTCGCAGGCTGACTTTGGTTGTTTCCAACATCGACTACGCCGAAGCTAATGCTGGCCGGCGTGACGGTCAACTGGCCCGCCTTCGTAGTGGGGGGGTTCGACGGCGGCGTAGTGGATGCTTTGTTCGAGCTGCTAAGGCCTTGGCAACCCACCATCGTCGCCAGAGCCAGAACTACTACAAGCGCATTCGTGCGAGCGGCAAGCAGTTTCATCATAGATGACTTGTTGCCTTCCCCCTGTCTACTTATCAGGGCGCGAAAAAGTAGTCTGAGCTGTAAGCGGAGAAATGAGTAGGTTGCGGAAGGTCGTGGCAAGACCCGTGCATGGCCGTGGTGCGATCTGGCTGAATTCGCCGCCAGCACATCGCAATCGGACAACCTGCGTCAGGCCAGAATAGCGTCTGGTTGCTTCGAATTTCCTGCCGATGGACTGGGCTTTACGAGCTCGGAGCGTGGCCTCTCAGGCAGCGTCCTTTCGTGCTCTTTCGACGCACACGCAAGGACTATTAGCATCCGGCTTGGTCGCAGAAATGCTTTATGGACAAACTTGATGACAGCGGACGATCCTTCCCCGCGCAAGAACGCAAGTATCGCCGCTTCCGTTTGCGGTATCCGGTTCGCCTCAAGGTTCACTCGGCTGACTTAACGGCAGAGTTCGAAGCCATGAGCACGAATATCAGCATCTGCGGCGTTCTGCTGGAAACCGCTTCCATGATTCCGCAATGCACTCCGGTGAGTTTCGTGATGACAGTTCCAGCGAGCGACCTTGGTCGTCCCATTCAGTTCGTGGGCGAGGGTAAAGTTGTGAGGGTCGGCCTGAAGGCAGCGGAGGAAATTTTCGCCATCGCGGTTGAGTGTGCGCAACCCATCACTCAGTTCGACCGCCTGGAAGCAAGGGGTAGTTAAGTCATCAGGCCGCGCGCTTACCTCGGGCTCTCTCCGGCGGACCCGGCATGCTCAACCGCGGGAACCACGATGGCCTGAATGTTCTGCCCAGCCATCATTTTCTGAAAATCGGCGAGCTGGGTTTGTTGGATTTCTCCCCAATGCGCAATGGCAATGTCCGCTTGCTTCTTCAATTTGTCGAAGACTTGATATTCGGCCTCCGTGGGAGCGGAGTCTGTTCCCACCCCGACCGCCATTGCCAAACCAGCTAGCTTGCTGTCGACCCGCTGCGGATAAGCCAACGAATCTTCATTGGACCGGATGTTCATCTGGACCAGATCATCGCGCACCGAGATCAGATTCTTGTCCAGAGCGGCGGCGGCCACAAGCGTCGGCTTGACGGAGCCGTTATCCGCCAGCCGCTTTCGCAGTCCGTCCACTTGCGCGCGCACGTCCTGAATCTGGTTCACCGTGTCATAAACCCGGCTGAGCTCATCCCGCACCTGGATGAGAAGATCAAATTGCTTTTGCAAATCGGCCTGAGACACTTCGACCCGGGGATCTATTTTGACTTCGAAGGGCGCGGTCTGACTGTTTCCATCGACCGTCAAGCGGACTTCGTACTTGCCCGGCAAGGCCAAGGGACCTCGGCTGCCGTCCTTGTATTCCCAGAGATAGTAATCGGGCACGCGGCTGCTCCCGGTGTAACGCAGATCCCAGACAAATCGATTGAGCCCGGCTTCCGCCTTGATTTGTTTTTCCGGCTTTTTATCTTCCGGAGTCAGAGGCTCCTCCAATTCTTCGGCCTTGTTGCTGGAATATTTTCGAATCATGCTGCCGGAGGAGTCGAGGATCTCAATGGTGATCTCGGACTTCGGCTTCTCCTTGAGGAAGTAATAAATCAGCGCTCCGGTTGGCGGATTCTCCCCCACCAGAACGTGCCTGGCAGAATCCCCGTCGTCGCTCGGGTTCTGGAATCGCATTGCAGTTGCAGGAGTGTAGAGGTGTACGTTGGGTTTGGCAATTTCATCGTTATATTGCCGTAGCGGCGAAACATCGTCGAGAATCCAGAAGGCGCGCCCGTGCGTGGCCAGTACGAGGTCATCATTTTTAATTACCAGATCGTGAATCGGCGTCGTAGGCAGATTGAGTTGGAGCGCACGCCAGTCCGCGCCGTCATTGAACGAGACGTACACGCCAGTTTCGGTTCCTGCGTAGAGTAGGCCGCGCTTCTTGGGATCTTCGCGCACCGCGCGAGCGAACGTGTTTTCCGGAATCCCCTTGCTGATCTTCACCCACGTCTTGCCGTAATCGTTGGTCTTGTAAATGTAGGGACGCATATCGTCCGACTGATGCCGATCTACGGCCACGTAAGCCGTCCCCGCATCGTGCGGCGACGCATCGATCTGGCTGATGCGGCTCCAATCGGGCAAGTCCTTAGGTGTAATGTTGGTCCAGTTCTTTCCCCCGTCGCGCGTGAGCTGAAGCAACCCATCGTCGGTGCCCACCCAGATCAAACCTTTCACCAGCGGCGACTCCGCGACGGCGAAAATGGTGTCGTAATATTCGGTGCCCGAATCATCCTTGTCGATGGGACCGCCCGAGACCTGTTGCTTGCTTTTGTCGTTGCGGGTTAAATCAGGGCTGATAGCTTCCCAATGCATTCCGCCATCGGTAGTCTTGAACAGGCGTTCTCCGCCATGGTAGAGCGTATTGGGATCGTGCGGCGAGATGAGAACTGGGGCCGTCCACTGGAAACGGTGCTCCAAGTGAGCCGCGCCGCCGCCGTCGCTTATCTCAGGCTGCTCCCCGATATTTTTCGTCTGCCCGTTACGTTTGTCGAAGCGAGTGATCACGCCTTCGTATTCGCCCGCATAAACAATATTGGGATCGGGCGGATAGGGCGCGATGTAGCCAGCTTCACCGCCGCCCACGGAGTACCAGTCCGATCGGTCAATCGAGCCTTCATCACCGCGACTGGCGATAGCGACCGAGCCCAGATCCTGCTGCGAGCCATAAACATAGTAGGGCGTGCGTGTGTCCGTGATTACATGATAAAACTGCGCCGTCGGTTGGTTATCTTCACGCGTCCAGTTCTTGCCGCCATCCAGGCTGAGCGTAACCCCGCCATCGTTGGAGACGATCATGCGATCCGTGTTCTCAGGATCGATCCACATGCCGTGATTGTCGCCGTGGGGTACCTTCACTTTGTTGAAGGTGTGGCCGCCGTCGCTGGACTTGTAAAAATCTACATTGGCGATGTAGACCACGTCGGCCGATTGCGGGTCGGCGATGATGTGCATGTAGTACCACGCCCGCTGCCAGAAGGCGCGATCGTTGTTCAACAATTGCCAGGTTTCGCCACTATCGTCGGAGCGGTAAAGACCACCTTCGGGTGCTTCGATGAGCGCGTATACGCGATCGGAATTCGCGGCTACGGCGATACCGATGCGCCCGTACGGCCCTTTGGGCAGGCCGTGCTCTTCCAGCCGCTTCCAGGTGCTTCCGCTATCGTTCGAGCGATAAAGTCCGCTGCCGGGACCTCCGCTGGAAAGCCCCCACGGCGTGCGTCGCGCCTCCCACAATGATGCGAAAAGAATATGAGAGTTGTGCGGATCGAACGCAATGTCGATTCCTCCCGTGTTCTCGTCCTTGTAGAGAACCTTCTCCCAGTTTTTGCCTCCGTCGGTGGTGCGAAAAATCCCGCGCTCGGTATTCGGACCGAATGGATGGCCGAGCGCCGCCACATAAACCACATCCGCATTCTTCGGATCGACAATCACTTTGCCGATCGCCCGTGAATCACGCAGGCCGACGTTAATCCATGTCTTCCCTCCATCCACCGTCTTGAAAATTCCGTCGCCATGCGAGATGTTGCCGCGGATACATGCCTCGCCCGTGCCCACGTAGACCACGTTCGGATCCGAAGGCGCAACCGCGAGGCTTCCAATCGAGCCGACTGTCTGCTTGTCGAACATGGCGGTCCAGGTCATGGCACCATCGGTGGATTTCCACACCCCTCCGCCGGTCGAGCCAAAATAGTAGGTAGTGGGATCGCCGGCTACACCGGATGCCGTCAGCGACCGCCCGCCGCGGAACGGCCCAACCAATCGGTACTTCATGCCTTTGAATTGCGGATCTTCTTTTTCGCTATCAGTGGCAGAAGGTTTCTGCGTGTCGCTCTGAAGCTCAACCGGCTTGCGCTCTTTCGATCCAGTTTGCGCGAAGCTCGCCGTCGCGAGCAACAGTAAGAGCGCAGCTGCAATTAACGCAGTTCGACCAACCGTCAGCCTGACGAAATTCATTTAGCTCATCTCCCGGGAAAATGGAAACCTCAGTGTACCGCCTGGACTCGTCTTACGAAAGGATTCCCCCGGAACGGCAGGCAACCTCCCAGGATGTCATCCCGAGAGAAGCGAGGGATCTCGGCTCTCGCCGACGCCGCGAAAACCCAGATTCCTCGTCGCTCTCGCTCCTCGGGACTTGTCTCTGAGGGACGACACTCTGACTTGCTATCTACGCTTTCTTCTTTCCCTCAAGCATTGCCCGCGCGGCCTGCAACCTTTTTCGCTCGGCAGGATCGACCTCTGGGTAAGCCAGCTTCAGATCCTCCAGCGTCTCAACGATCGCCGCCGCCACCACCACCCGGGTGAACCATTTATTGTCCGCCGGTACTACATACCAGGGGGCATGCGCGCAAGCTGTGTTGACGATCATGTCTTCGTAGGCCTTCATGTAGTCTTTCCAATACGCGCGTTCGTGAACATCGGCCGAAGAAAATTTCCAGTTTTTTTCAGGATGATCCAGCCGGTCCAAAAAGCGCCGCTTCTGTTCTTTTTTTGAAAGATTGAGAAAGAACTTGCGGGTAATAATTCCATTGCGCCAGAGATAACGCTCGAACGAATGGATGCCCTGAAAACGCTCTTGCCAAATATCCTTGGTTAGCAGCGACGGAGGAATTCTTTCGTTCTTCAGCACCTCCGGATGAACCCGTACCACCAAAACCTCTTCGTAGTAAGACCGGTTAAAGATGCCGATGCGGCCCCGCTCCGGCACACGCTGCATGGTGCGCCACAGATAATCGTGATTCAGTTCTTCCGACGATGGAGTCTTGAACGAGTACACCTGAACGCCCTGCGGATTTACTCCAGACATCACGTGCTTGATGGCGCCATCCTTGCCGGCCGCGTCCATGGCCTGAAAAATGATCAGCACTCCCCAGCTATCTTGAGCATAGAGCTTGCTCTGCAACTCAGCCATCGCCGCAATGCCCTCAGTCAGAAGTTGCTCAGCGTGCTCCTTGGAGTGAATTTTTCCCGTATCCCCGGGATCGAAATCCTTCAGCCGGAACTTGCTGCCGTCCTCAACCCGATAAGGCTTAACCAGCTTGCTGGCCCAACTCATTCATAGCCTCCGTTCTTCGCAGCTCTAGACACACCGCGCCGAACCTGCAGTCTACATCAGGCGTTAATCTAAGCGCGAACACTGTGGGCGCGGATCCGACTGTCCGACTTAGCTGGGAGGCAACCCCGAACTGAGGTTTAGCAACCAAAGCCGGGATGACCAACGCCATAATGAAAAACGACGATCCGCGTAAGCACCTTCGGTGTCTGCAATATCATTCTGGGCAGTGCCAGGTGCAAGCGACAAGCACGCGGGATAAAACACGGAAAGCATCGTAGCCGCCGCTACAAAATAAAATGCTCGGGGTTTATCACCTTGGGCTGTTTTGCCGGACACATTCGAATGTAAAGCACGGCGGGTTTCTTTATGACAAGCAAGCAGGTAAGATTTCGACTGCTTGGAATTTGTGTTGAAGGGAAATAGTCGCCTCGCGATCCACGCAACCCGCAGCAGCAAAGCAGCACCGGGCAAGCGAAGGATGGTCAGGCGGAGGAACGCAATGCGTACTGCACGCTATGTTCGCACTTTGTTATTGGCAATTGTAGTTTTGGCCATCTCCGCGGCTTCGTCCGCCCAAATAGGCATCGGCATATCGGTCGGGTTTGGCCCGCCTGCGCTTCCCGTGTACGAGCAGCCTCCTTGCCCTGCCGAGGGCTATATCTGGACGCCGGGCTACTGGGGCTGGGATAACGATGCGGGCAGCTACTATTGGGTGCCGGGCACATGGGTGATGGCCCCCGAACCCGGCTTCCTCTGGACCCCGGGCTGGTGGGGGTGGGGCGGCGGCGCATTTCTTTTTCATGAAGGCTATTGGGGCCCGCACATCGGGTTCTATGGCGGGATCAATTATGGATTCGGCTACTTTGGTCATGGTTATGAAGGCGGACGTTGGGAAGGCGGACATTTCTTCTACAACCGTTCCGTCAACAACGTGAATATCACCAACATTCACAATGTCTACAACACCACGGTGATCAATAACAATAGGGAGAACCGGGTGAGCTACAACGGCGGCGAGGGCGGGATAAACGACCGTGCGAGGCCGGAAGAAGAAGCGGCTGCGCGTGACCGACATATCCCGCAGGTCGCCGCTCAAACTCAGCATGAGCAAACCGCCCGCAGTGACCCTCAGCAGCGGGCTTCAATGAACCATGGCAAGCCCGCGGTGGCCGCTACGGACAGGCCTGGGCAATTTAGAGGTTCGGGAGCGGTGCCGGCCAGAGAAGCGGGAGCGCCATATCATCCACCCGCCGAACGTGGCGGAACCGAAGCGGGTCGTCCGGAGAACAATGTTCCTCGGCCGGAGAACCGGGGCAACGAGCAAGCAGGCCGTACCGAAAACGCGGGGCGTGCGGAAAACAACGTTCCTAAGCCGCCGAATGCAGGCCACGCCAGGGATCTTCAGCCACACGAACCCTCTACTCCGCCTAGCACGGGCGACGCTAAACGGGACCAGAAATATCAGCAGCAGCAGCAAAAGCTGGTCCAGAAGCAAAATCAGGAACACCAGCAACTCGCGCAGAAGCAGGAACAGGAACACCAGCGTCTAGCGCAACAGAACGCGAATGATGCGAGGAAGCAGCAGGTTGAACAAAAGCACCAGCAGCAGACCCAGCAACTGGAGCAAAAACACACTCAGCAGCAACAGCACTTGCAGCAGAAGCAGCAGCCTCGGACCAAGGAAAGGTAGCATCGACGGCCGCGTGCCCCACCCTTGTTCGCGTTCCTTGCGACAAGGGTGGGCACATGCTCAACCCCACCCACGTTGTCTTCCGCGCACGTAAAACGAGTTCAGTTCACACGGTCGCAAATTGCTGCAACCTTTGCGATGCTTTCTGGTTACTTCGCGGGTTACCCCCCAAACTTTCGTGCTACGTCTATAGCCCGTTCGGGCGTTGCACTACTGGTGTGGGCTTGCTACCTTGAGCTCATTGAGCCTCCCCTCAAGTGCTGTGACGCATCTTCTTGGGGGTGAGTATATGAGACTTGTTCATCTGTGCTACGCGGCATTGGGGTTTGCGGTGGCTCGTTGGATCTTTAAGCGGGAACCGATGCCGATGGTTGATCCAGTCACTCGTTTCCGCTCCTCTGGCTTGCTGTAAGAATTCACGGGTGTGCGGGTGCCCTGTTGCGCCGGCTACTTCGTCCCGCACGCCCGTGATTTCACTTCATACTGGCTGCCTCCGAAGGTTCTACAACCAACGTTCGTCCCTCGGTGCTGAACCGCAAGCCGTTTACTGGCTACAATCTGCTTTAGCAGAACTTCGCCCGCAATATCCATGAGGCATCCGTGTCATCTCCGCGTCTTTCTGGTTTTTCTGGGCGTAGCCTTGCTGGCCATAATGCTTCCGGCTTTGGCCGCCGCGCAAAGCGACAGCGCAGTATCGCTGGGGGACCTGGCGCGCTCCCTTCGGCAGAGCAAAACTCCAACTGAACCGGCAGCGCCAAATGTCATCGACAATGACAACCTTTCCCAGGTGATTGACGATGTCGAACATTTCCGGCGGACCACGCAACCCATGTTTTCCTTCGACAATGGAGGAAGAAACTTCCGCATGTCATCGCCCGATGGCACCTGCAGCCTGTCGTTTAACGCCAACGCCACGGCTCTGCTCTCCAGTCCTTATGTTTCGCAAGATCTGCCGCAGAGCGAACTGGCGAAGCTGGACGGTCCAGCCAGCATTCACGAAGACACACTCGAGGTTTCGGTGTACAACGCGAGCGCGTGGAACCTGCGGGAGATCACCGTGGGCCTGACCATCCTGCGTCGCCCCGATACGAGTGCGGCAAACTACGGCTCTGCCAAACTGGTGCCCGCGGTCGCTGAAGATGCAGTCCCGGCTGAGAAGCATTCGGACTTGACTCTGCTTCTCCATCTGAAAGGAACGACTGCTCCGTTCGCGACCAGTGTTTATCGGGAAAAGCTGGACGCAAACCTGGACGAAGGGCAGGACTGGCATTGGGCCATCGTCGGAGCCAAGGGCATTCCTCCGACTACAGTGGCTGATAGTTTGAAGTATTGACGTGAAAAGCGGCAGCAGCCTAGTCATGGATCTCTAGACCAGCCAACGCGGCACTCATCCTCAGAGCACGACGTTTCCCGCTCAGGCAGCTTATGCGCGAATCTGGCGTATCCCAACACGCGATTGAGCGATTCCTTGACGGCGAACGCGTGCACCCCGCTACGCGCGTGAGGATTGCTAGGGCTGTGGAAAGGTTGGAGCGGGAAGCTCGCGACCGCACCTAAATGAGACAACGAGATGACCTGAGGTCAATAAGTGTAATAGGATTTTGCATCAACCATCGTGCCGAGACGCCGCCAACTTGCTGCCCTTCATTGACTTGCCCCACCCCCCAGTCCTAAGATTTCAGCCAAATGGTCGGTCAGACCATCTCGCACTATCGCATCGTCGAGAAACTGGGCGGTGGGGGGATGGGTGTTGTCTACAAAGCAGAAGACACCGACCTCGGTCGCTTTGTAGCTCTCAAGTTCCTGCCTGACGATGTGGCGCAAGACCCGCAGGCTCTGAGCCGCTTCCAGCGCGAGGCGAAGGCTGCCTCGGCACTGAACCACCCCAACATCTGCACGATTCACGAAATCGGCAAACACGACGGGCGTCCGTTCATTGTCATGGAATTTCTGGACGGCATGACGCTGAAGCATCGCATCGGCAATCATCCGCTCGACGCGGACATGATTCTGTCTCTAGCCATCGACATAACCGACGCGCTGGATGCCGCTCATACCGCTGGCATCATCCACCGAGACATCAAACCCGCGAACATCTTCGTCACCAAACGAGAACACGCCAAGGTATTGGATTTTGGGCTGGCTAAAGTCACCACGGTGGGAAGCGCCCTGATCGGAACAGTGGGCGCGTCCCAGCCGACCCTCGAATCGAGCGCGGAGCACTTGACCAGTCCGGGAACCGCTCTCGGAACAATTGCGTACATGTCGCCGGAGCAGGTCAGAGCCAAGGAATTGGATGCCCGAACAGACTTATTCTCGTTCGGCGCTGTTCTCTACGAGATGGCAACCGGGACACTACCCTTTCGTGGTGAGAGTTCCGGTGTGATCTTCGAGTCGATTCTGAACAAGGCACCCGTTGCCGCTGTGCGGCTCAACCCCGACCTGCCCACTGAACTGGAAAGGATCATCAACAAGTGCTTGGAGAAAGATCGCAATTTACGATACCAGCACGCATCCGAAATCCGTGCGGATCTCCAGCGGGTCAGGCGTGATACGGAAACTGGGAAATCAGTGGCAGCATCGCTAACAATGGTGCATTCGGCGCGTCGTCGCAGATGGATGCTCGCCGCTGCGACCGTTCTCGTAGTGATCGGATGTGCAACTGCTGTGTGGTTCTATAGATCACGCCAGAAGCACGCGTTGAGCACGACTGATACCGTTGTTGTAGCGAACTTCTCCAATTCCACTGGCGATCCCGTGTTCGACGATACCCTCAAGCAGGCACTGCTAGTTCAATTGAGTCAATCGCCTTTCTTGAATGTTCTCTCCGATCAAAAGATCAATCGCACGCTAAGTTTGATGGGGCGTTCACCGGACGACCGACTGACTGCCGATGTGGCGCGAGAGGTCTGCCAGCGAACTCAGAGTAAAGCTATGCTCGCGGGTTCGATTGCAAGCCTCGGAAGCCAGTACGTAATCGGGTTACGGGCAATCGATTGCGAGTCGGGCGAGTCGGTCGCGGAGGAACAGGCAACTGCTTCGGCGAAAGAGGCTGTGCTGAACACCCTCGATGGAGTCGCCACCAAATTGCGAGAGAAACTCGGCGAGTCACTGACTTCGATTCAAAAGTTCGACACACCTCTGGAGCAAATTACAACGCCTTCACTTGAAGCACTGAAGATGTGTTCCGTCGCTTATCGGACGATGAACACGAAGAGTCAAGCTGAAGCGATCCCGTTTTTCCAGCGAGCCATCGAACTCGATCCCAACTTTGCTGCTGCTTACGTGGGATTGGGAGCCACGTATTCAAACATGGGTGAATCCGGTCTGGCGATGGAGTACATTCGGAAAGCCCATGAACTCCCAGCCAACAGGGTGAGTCCGCGTGAACGGTTCTACATTTCCGCTCATTACTATGACACCGTAACGGGCGAACTTGAGAAAGCGAGACAGACTTACCAACTGTGGGCGCAAGACTTTCCCAGAGATCACGGCGCACACTTAAATTTGGCATATGTCTACAGCATTCTGGGGGAGAACGAAAAAGCTCTCACTGAGGAACTCCAAACTACACGAGTAAATCCTGATCTCGGACTCGGGTGGTCTAACTTGATTGGGACTTACGCAGCACTGAATCGTTTCGAGGATGCCAAGGCTGCATATCAGCAAGCCGTCACCCGAAAACTGGATGGAGATAATGCACACCAGAACAGGTACGTTGTCGCGTTCCTCGAAGGGGATGCGGCGGAAATGCGAAGGCAGCTGGCTTGGGGAACTGGGAAGGCAGGCACCGAGGATTTCTTCTTCTCGTACGATTCGGACACTAAGGCTTACTTTGGACGTTTGGCTGAAGCGCGTGCGGCAACGCAAAGAGCCGTCGATTCTGCCCAACGGAATGGCGAGAAGGAGACCGCAGCACAATGGCAATTGAATGATGCGATTCGGGAAGCTGAGTTTGGAAACAGCGACCGCGCCAGTCTGGAGGTTGCCTCAGCGCAGGCGCTAGCCTCCGCTCGCGACTTGAAGATTTTGGCGGCTTTGGCTCTGGCGCGTTCTGGCGATTCGACGCAGGCCCAGAAGATAGCAGATGAGCTTGAAAAGGAGAATCCCCTGAACACGCTGGTGATGTCAAGCTGCTTGTGTAAATAGGTTGAGGGTGCGGGTTTTCCATTCCAGATTGAAGCGCTGGAAAATGGAGTAGATGATTCGGTCCACGCTTTCTACATTCACAAAGCACACCATCGGCCGGGTTCGCCGGCGTACCTCCACGAAACAGCGCTCGATGACGTTGGTGGTGCGCAGTTTCGGCCACAGGTGCCGGGGGAAGGCGAAGAACGACAGCAACTCTGGCAAGTCGCGTTCCAGGCGGCGCACCATGGGCCCGTACTCCCGCCGCCAGCGCGCCCGGAAGCGGCGAAATGCGGCCTCTGCGTGGGCCCGGCTTTCGGCCAAATAAATCGCCTGCGCTCCGGTCTTCACTTCGTCGTAATCGCGCTTGCGCACGTGCTCTAAGATATTGCGCATCTTGTGCACCCAGCAACGCTGATGCCGCACCCGTGGATAGACGGTCGGAATCGCCGCCGCCAAACCCGGGCATCCATCGGTGACGATCAGGCCGAGTTGTTTGCCTTCCAACCCGCGCCGGTAAAGATCTCCGAGCAGGCCTTCCCAGTCGGCCTGGCTCTCGCCCTGGCTGCGCATGAAAGCCAGCAAGTGACGCGTGCCATCGCGGCGCACCCCGTAGGCCACCAGCATGTGCACCCGCTTGCGCCCCGCCGGACGCCGCACCCGCAGGCTCACTCCGTCCAGAAATAAATACGCGTAATCGTCGCTCAGCCGCGCCTGATGAAACTGGCGCACCGCCTGATCCAGACTGCGAGTCAACTTCGAGACCGTCTGCGGGCTCACCACTTCGCCAGTCAGAATGCTCACCACCCGCCCCGTCTGCCGGGTGCTGAGGCCGCGCAAAAACGCCTCCCGGATCAGCATCGCCACTTCCTCCGCCCGGCGCTGAAACGGTTCCAGTCCGCGCGGCAGAAAACTCTTCCCCCGGGTGCGCGCCACCCGCAGCCGGATGGTGCCGAAGCGGGTCACGAAATCCCGCTGGTAGTACCCGTTGCGGTAGGGCTGCCGCCGGTTGCGCCGCCGCTGGTAGCTCTCTCGCACCGCAAAGCGGTCGCGCTGCCGCTGCGAGTCGGCTTCGAAAAACTGCTTCCACGCCAGCTTGGTCTGGCCATACAGATCGCCCCAGAAACTTTCTTTGATCTCCGCCAGAAAATGTTGGAAATGCTCCGTGATTGGGATTATCTTCGCCATCGGGTGTAAGTCTCCTTTCTAGGATCGGCTTCTCGCTTGCTAGGCAAAAAGCCAACTTACACCCTCTCCCGTTTACACAATCAAATTTACGTCACCAACACGCTGATCGTCGGCTATTGGCTGCCAACCATTCATGCCAGCATTCAAATCAATTACAAGAATGCCGACAAAGCCCTGCAGATGTTGCAGGTCGCTGCGCCGTACGATTTGGCATCTCCAAGCCCCGCAGTGGAATTCGGCTCCTTCCTGTATCCTGCCTACACTCGTGGTGAGGCGCTTTTGGTGCTGCACAGAGGAGCGGATGCCGCAGCGGAGTTTCAGAAGCTCGTAGACCATCGGAGCATTGTGGGGAATTGTGCACTGGGAGCACTTGCTCATCTCCAACTTGCTCGCGCATACGTGATGGCAGGTGACACCGCCAAAGCTAAAACTGCCTACCAAGACTTTCTCACGCTCTGGAAAGACGCCGACTCAGATATCCCTGTCCTGAAGGAAGCCAAGGCAGAGTACGCGAAGCTGCAGTAGCGGGAAAGTTCTGCCTAGCCCTTACTGTTTCCCGACAGTTGCTGCAACCAGGCCATTACACTCAGAACCCGACAACTTGGATCCGATAGCCGCCACAACATTCACAGCGCTGAGGCTTCACTCCGAGTAGCCATCATCGCTTTCGCCCTCGTCATCGTCGTCTTCATCTTCTTTCCCGCCGCCCTCGTCTTCATCTTCGTCTTCTTCCTCATCCTCATCTGGTTCTCGTCGCAGACGAACATCGACAGCAAACAGGTGGTCAGGAAGGTCTGAGTCGGGGGTTTGTGGACGTATTTCACGCACGCGCTATGGTACGCCTCGGAGCCTGCAGTAAGAAGATGGACCCTCACGGAAGGGATGTAGCCGAATTTTTCCCGAAGCGTACCACCCCGGCTATTCATTGACTCTAATTGCTTCCGCTCCTAACATTGATCACCTTCCTACCGTGGCTGCCCGATCTTGCGGTCTTTCGCATTGACGGCGACCGTGCAAAAGGCTATTATATATGGATAATAATTAGCTCATTGACAATCGAATAGCTTTCAAGCCGGGGACGTCCCAACGGGCCATTCTAGGAATTGCGCCAGCTAAGTCTTTATTCTGGAAGATTTTACGTGTAAGTCCTTATTCCTCAAAGATTTTGAGGGTAGTCCCGCCCTAACCCCATGATTCCAAAAGATCACGGGGGGAGGGGGGATCGGTACTAACTGGTAATATTCCCAAATCGGGAGGGCTATGGGGATCGCAAGAGATTATCCGCTTAGCGATCGCACGTCTTCGGTTTGGCCGCTCTTCATGCTTCGGTAGGCAGCGTCCAGGATCTGTTGATTTCGCAAGCCTTCTTCGCCGGAAATTGGGAACTCGGCTTTGCCTTCGACGGCAGCGGCGAAGGCATCGACTTGAAGGGCGTAGGCGAGCTGGTTCGAAACTGTCAGGTTCTCAACCACGGCTCCGCCTCGCAGCTGTTCAAGGTGAACCGGGCGGTCGACGGTCAATGCGTTCTCGGCGCGCAGAACGCCGGTTTCACCCACCAGTTCCAGGGGAGTGCGGTATTCGGCGCGGAAGGAAACCATGACGGTGGCCAGCGTGCCGCGGGAGAATTCCAGCAATAACACGGCGCCGTCTTCGACCTCTCGCGGCTTGCCGGCAATCTCGCAAGCGCTCACGCGCAGAACTTCGTCCTGCAGAATGAAGCGCAGGGCGTCGACGCAGTGGACGCCCACATCGGCTACCGGACCGCCGCCGGAAATTGTGGGGTCATGGATCCAGGTGCGCGCGTGCCCGTGGGCGCCGGGAAAAGAAAATTCAGAGCGCGCAAAAACTGGTTTGCCGATGCTTCCGGCGGCAACCTGCTCTCGGAACCACGCTGTGCTGTCTTCGAAACGAAAGACTTGCGCGATTCCCAGCAGAACTCCGGCGGCGCGGGCGGCCTCGACCATTTGCCGGCATTGCTCGGCATCGATCGCCATTGGTTTCTCGCACAGTATGGGCTTGCCGCAGGCGGCCGCCACCAACGCATCCTGCAAATGGCAGGCGTTGGGTGTAGCGATGAATACGGCGTCGACCTGAGGGGAGCGGCACAGCTTTTCGGCGGAATCGAAGGCTAAGGGAATATTGTATTGCCGAGCTGAATCTTGCGCTTTTGCCAGGTTGCGGCGGGAGAGCGCGGCGACACGGCAGTTTTTGGCGAGCGCGAAGCCGGGCATCATCCGCTTTACCGCATGCAGTCCGAAGCCGATGATTCCGAAGTTGATCATGTTCCTATGACCTCGTGAAGCCTTCGGAGCTTTGATTCCCTCGGGACGAGGCTTCCGGGGCTACGTGTGCAACGCTGGCCCCGAGATTATTTTGCGACCGACATCGAGGACGGCGAGGCGGTCACCACTGCGGACTGCGAGGTGCTGAGCAGACCTCCGGTACTGGTATCGATCGAAAACGCGGAAATGGACATTCCCGTTTGACTGCCGACATAAATGAACAAATTGTTGGGGTCGAGCACCATGAACAAGGGAGCGGTGCCGGCACTGAATGGAGAACCGGTAATCTCGGTGAGAACGCCCGTGGTCGCCGCGACCGTGAATACAGAGATGTTGCTGGATCCCAGGTTGGCAACGTAGAGATAGGGATCCAATGCTACGACGGAGGACGGCGTGGTTCCAACGGCAAATGAACCCAGCAGGGTCAAAGCTCCGGTTGTGGAATTTATGGAGAGTACGGAAACTGTGTTGTCGACGGAGTTTGCGACGTAGACAAAGGTTTCGGCGGGATCGACTGCGATGGCGAGCGGGCCGTTGCCTACTTGAACGGGAAGCCCGGCGACCGGTTGCAAGACTCCTGAGTTGACGGTGTAGGCGAAAACGGCAGTCAAATTGGGATTGAGTACGTAGAGAAACTTTGCCGAGGGAGCTATCGCGAACGCGGTTGAATCGACAAAAGTGGCGAAGGGAGATCCGGCGACTGCGGTGAGAGCTCCGCTTCCGGAGTTGATGGAAAAAACCGAAATACTTCCGGAGACTTGATTGAGGGCAAAAAGAAAATTGCCGCCTTTGTCCATGGTTAAGGAAACTGGAGTAAGCCCAGTAGGGGTCCGGGGCAGCACTTCCTTCAGCGAGCCGATAGCGCTGTCGATGGTGAACAGCGAGATATCGTTCTCGCTCTGATTGGCGGCGTAAGCAAACTTATTGGAAGGATGGATCCGAACCGATGCGGGAGAGTTTCCCGCAGGAAACGGCGAGCCAACGATGGTGGTGAACTGCACCGAATTGCTGGTGCTGTTGCTGCTGGTGCTGGTTTTAATGCGGAGGGCTGCCACCGCATTCAAGTTGGGCAGACTGACGTAGGCGGTGTGGGTCGTGCCAGAACCGCATCCGACTAGAGTGGCCAAGCCGATCGCTATCAAAAGCAGGGACGTTGGCTTACGCGGCATCATGTAGTGGACATTTTGACGGGTCGAAGTTTCGAAGGATTTACGCAACATGGTCTCGATGTTTCCAGTTTCGCGATGTACCCTGCACTGTCATACACACGTAGCTAGCTCTACCATTAAAGTCTGGGACGGCGGCCAATATGGCCGAAATGAAAGACCAATCCGGTGGAGGCGCGTATATCGTTTTGGCTCGTACCAAACGTATCGGTGCGGAGGAAATCCGCCTGGACGCGAAATGTAAAGCGCGGGGTCAGGTCGCGGTCATAACCTCCTCCGGCCACGATGGCGCGTCCGACACTTTCAAAATGACTAATGATCGACGTCGAGATATTAACCCGGTCTTCCGCTTTGCCGAACAGTCCATGCACGAAGAACTTTGATTTGTCTCCTCGCTTGGCATACTGGGGGCCGATCAAAAAATTGTACACGGTCATCTGAGAGCCGTATTGACCGCCGACGTCGGCGGTCACTCCCCAGCGGGGCTTGATGTTGAACGTGCCCTCGGCGTCGAATCCATTCATGCTGGAGCGATTCGCAAAGCCGAAGGAGGTCGAATCAGCATTGCGATAGGCGTAGCCGCCAAAGACCTCCCAGCGGGGAGCGACTTGTCCCAGCGAAAGCGAAGAGCCTGCCATGACTACCAAAGAAACCAGGAAAAGGAAGATTGCCGCTGTTTTGCCGGGCACGCCCACAGGTTCGATGATCATTAGTATGAAAGTACCAACTTCTCTCCAGAATTGTGGTGAAGTCGAGGGTACTATAGCAGTGCGCTCTACCCTCGTTGCATCTTGCAGCTTAAATGTCGGTGATCCCACACGATTCTACCCGGAAGTTGCAAATAGAAGAAGGCGGAGCCGTGTAATTGTTTGTAAACCGCGGACCATGTCAGGTTGATCTCATACGCGAGGTAAGTATTAAATCACTCATGCAATCCGGGGAGGCTTCTCTGATTGCAGATAGGGTTTGAGCGCGTGCCTGACGCGGTTAGCCGCATTTTGAAGTTGTTGCGAGTTGGACAGCAGGTCCATGGCTGCCTGTAGCTTTCTGCTGTTGCCGGTTCTCGCCGCAGCCGCGGCCAACACACTGGCGTTGCGAGCGGCATTGGCCGCACATGCGTCGATGGAATCTAATAGACCCTCGAATTCCGGCGCATCAACTGCTCCTTCCAAGTCAGTTTTTCCTCTCAGCCAAATAACTGTGTTCCTGCCCGCCAGCACGACTTGCGAATCTTCGCGGACGGTTGTATCCATCTCCGGCAAATCTCTGAGTGATGCGAGAGTCTTCTGGTAGTGCTGAAGGGCTTGTCCGGCATCGCCCAGAGCGGTTTGAAGCGAAGACTTGTCCGTAGCTGGCGGTTTGCCGGTTGTCTGCGCGAGCATAGCGGAGGCGAGCACTGCGAATGCTGGAACGAACCTGACGAGCCCAATGGAGGGCGCTATTTCAACCTCCCTCAACGAGCGCCGATTTCTCTTGCCCAACGATTATAGGGCAGGATTCGGAATCATAGCTCGCGGGAGGCTGATCTGGCAGCGGGCGGAAAGCATCGCTCGCGGGTATTTACTTTTGAGTAATCGTGGGTATAACCCCCTCCCCCCCTGATCTTTTGGAATCATGGGGTTAGGGCGCGACTACCACCAACATCTTTGAGGAATAAGGACTTATACGTAAAATATTCCGGAATAAGGACTTAGGCATTCGAAATCGCCGGTTGGCGTTCCCGTTTTGGGATGGAAGGGTTCGAAGTCCACCACCGGTCTAAATTGTCAAAGAGCGAGCGTCGTGCAGCCATTCTCAAATAGCTAACTGGATTATTTATATCATATCTGTGTTGGCCGAGATCAAGAAAAAGCGGGGCGTCAGGAGTCGGCAGGTTGGCGTCCAGAGAACGGACGCGACCTTAGAGGGCACCGCGCATCCGCACCGCCCCACTCAAGCCAAAAGACTGTTCAGGCTTGAGCGGGCCACCTGCCTATGTGTTCGTTGACTCCTAGCCTCGGCCGACGGATAATGTACCGTCCTTCGAGGAGGGCTCATGAACCGTTCCTCCCGGCCCCGTAAATCTGCTTCCAGCCTTTCTGCGTCAACCAATCACCAGCTCAATATGTATGTACTGGCAGCTAGTGCGGCGGGAGTGGGGATGCTGGCATTATCTCAGCAAGCGGAAGCCAAGATTGTCTATACGCAAATCCATCGAGTGATTGGG
Source organism: uncultured Acidobacteriota bacterium (assembly GCA_963696635.1). Classification (GTDB taxonomy): domain Bacteria; phylum Acidobacteriota; class Terriglobia; order Terriglobales; family Acidobacteriaceae; genus JABDBE01. The sequence continues at coordinate 561,446 of CAVOKX010000006.1, read as the reverse complement.
AGTGATGAGCATTACGATCTTGATCTCAACCATGACGGGGTCGTGGACTTCGACTTGATAAACTCGTATAGCTACTCGTCCCACGTTTTCGTCGAACCCCGAGGAAGCAGAAGCAATGCCGTTGCTGGCATACCTTACTACTATTACGCGTATGCACTGCGTGCGGGAGCGGAGATTGGGCCTGCCCTACCCTTGAAAGGTTCGCTGATGGCTGGATACGACTCGAAAGGGGTCTCAGACTGGTTTGGCTATTGGGTTAACGTGAAAAATCGCTATCTCGGACTGAAATTCAAGATCAAAGGAAAATTCCATTTCGGTTGGGCGCGGCTGAGCGTCAAGTTAGTGCGCTATCAGGGCCTCACAGCTACCCTGACTGGCTACGCCTACGAAACCGTTCCCAACAAGGCGATCAAAGCTGGCCAGACCGAGGGGCCGGACGACGGCAGCATCGACGGACCCGATGCAGATCTCAGCACCCCCACTCCCAAACCCGCAACGCTGGGCCTTCTAGCCGTGGGATCACCCGCACTTTCCATTTGGCGACGAGAGGAATCAGTGGGCGTTGCGCGGTAAAGCGGCTGGAGCAGCAATTTCAATCCGGTGGACGTACCTTCTAGCCAGCAGTGTCCCAGGATAATTAGCGATAAATCGCCATTACGCTTATTGACTGAGAAGTGACTGTCGTTCTCCCGCCGGGTGACCCATTCCGGATTAGCCTCCACCCCCTTCCACATCCACCTCCTTCAACAGTTGACATCATGCGTGCCCCGGCCTACTATGCCGACACACGCCGCTTCAGCTTTGCATGATTGGTAAAGTACTGGGTCACTATCGAGTTGCAGAAAAGATAGGCTCGGGGGGGATGGGGGAAGTGTACCGCGCCAGCGACCAGCGGCTGGGACGGGACGTCGCCCTCAAGATACTCAAACCCTCTCTGGCGAATGATCAGGACCGCCTGCGCCGTTTCGAGCAGGAGGCGCGCGCGGCCGCCGCTCTGAGTCATCCCAACATTGTTGCCATCTATGACATCGGCATGCACGATGGGGCGCCGTACATCGTCTCCGAATTGCTCGAAGGACAGACGCTGCGCGAGCGGCTGTTCGATGGTCCGATCCCACGGCGGCAAGCGGTGGATTATGCCCGGCAGATAGCGCAAGGGCTGGTGGCGGCGCATGAAAAGCGCATTCTGCATCGTGACCTCAAACCGGAAAACCTCTTTCTCACAAAAGATGGGCACATCAAGATTCTGGACTTCGGTATTGCCAAGCTGATGAGTTCCGAGTTTGGTTCTGAGGATGTCCCGGCGGGCTCTGCGGCGACCATGACGACTCAGACCAAAGTGGGGTCGGTGCTGGGAACCATTGCCTACATGTCCCCCGAACAATTGCGGGGCAAGGCGGTGGATCATCGCAGTGACATCTTCAGCTTTGGGGCAATTCTTTACGAGATGCTGAGCGGCAATCGTGCCTTTGCGGGTGAGACCCAGGTTGACACCATGACTGCGATCCTCAAAGAGGATCCCCCGGAGATGATTCGGGACGGCGAACACATTCCGGTGGCGTTCGAACAGGTTGTCCGCCATTGTTTGGAGAAAGAGCCGGAAAACCGTTTTCAGTCAGCGCGCGACTTGGCTTTCGCGCTGGGCACTTTGGCGGACGTTACTACGAGCAAGCAGATCGCCGTTTTCCGGCGCGGCAAGAGCCGGGTTCGGACGTGGGTTCTCCTCGGCGCTGGTACGTTGCTGGTAGTAGCGCTGGCGGTCCTGCTGCGAGCGCGACTCAAGCCGGTTCCCAACCCGGAATACCGGCGCATCACCTTTGAGCGGGGCACGGTGTATTCCGCCCGCTTCACGCCCGACGGGCGGAGCGTGGTCTACGGAGCCTCATGGAACGGGCGTCCGCTGCAAATTTATTCGACCATTCCGGATTCGATGCTGGCGCGACCGTTGGGCTTGACATCCGCCTATCTTCTCAGTGTATCGCGCAGCAACGAGTTGGCGCTTACGCTGCAAGGCAGACCGGGATCGCGTCTCGAATTCGAAGGGGGAGTGCTGGCGCGAGGACCCATGATCGGGGGTACGCCGCGCGAAATTGAACGAGATGTGGCCTGGGCAGACTGGGGTCCCGACGGGAACCTGGCGGTGGTGCACCATGTGAATGGACGCGACACTTTGGAATATCCGGTGGGCACAGTGCTTTACCAGACCAGTGGCGCGATCACCAGCGTGCGCTTTTCTCCGCAAGGAGATCGGATCGCCTTTCTCGATCACCCGGACCGATGGGATCCCAGCGGTTCGGTATGCGTCACGGACCTGGCTGGGAACAAGAAAACAGTTTCGTCCGGATGGGACTGGGAAAGCGGTTTGGCGTGGTCTCCTCAAGGCAACGAATTATGGTTCGCCGGCTTGGCGAGCGGAGTCAGCAATCGATCCCTGTGGGCGGTAACTCTGTCGGGGAAGCAGCGCAGAATGCTTACCGTGCCCGGCGGTTTCACCATGCAAGACATTGCCGCGGACGGACGGATTCTGGCCACCATTGACAATGAGCGGCTGGCCATGGAGTGGAGCGGCAAAGACAAACAGGTGCGGGATCTTTCCTGGTACGACTGGAGCATCGCCAAAGATATTTCACCCGACGGCCAGTGGGTATTGTTTGAAGAGGGGGCGCAGGGCTCGGAGCCAGTCGGTCCGGATGGGGCAGTCGCCATTCGCAACGTCGATGGCTCGCCGCCTATTCGATTGGCAGGCGGTACGGCGCACGCGCTGTCGCCGGATGGCAAATGGGCAATTTCGGCCTCGGAAAGCGGGCCTGCGCAGCTTACTCTGCTTCCGGTTGGCCCAGGGGAACCCCTCCATATTCTTTTGCCGGGACTGGAACGTGTGCAAGCCGACACCCACTTCTTGCCTGACGGCAAGAGAGTTTTGGTCAACGGAAATGCGCCCGGACGCCCGGGACGCACCTACATTGTCGATCTCTCCGGCGGCAAGCCCGAGCCGGTCACTCCCGAGGGCATTTATGCTCCATTGCCTTCACCCGATGGTAAGTTCGTGGCGGGCGTGACCGCGGACTACAAGCTCGATTTGTTCCCGCTTGACGGAGGAGTTGCGCGTTCCGTCCCCGGCGTGGAGCCCGGCTATCGGGTGGCGCAGTGGTCCGCCGATAGCGCAGCATTGTATGTCTACCGGCCAGGCGATGTGCCAGTAAAAATTCAGCGCCTGGACATTGCGACGGGAAAGATGAAACTGGTGCGGGAGTTGGTCCCGGCGGATCTTGGAGGCGTGGTCTCCATCGGGCCCGTGATCACGAATGTGAACGCCTCGGAGTTTGCCTATAGTTACTACCAAACGCTCTCCGTGCTGTACGTGATTTCCGGATTGAATTAGCCATCCCACATAGTGCAGTTTGAATCTACGGCTCAACCTGAGTTCGTCTACAGCACTTCCGTATGGGCGGGAGGTGCAACCTGCCATGGTCCGCGGGCTCTCTAAGTGCGCGAGACTTTGGAGAGATCATGAAACGGTTGCGAATCATTTTACTTTCTTGCGTTGCGCTAATTTTTGTTGGCTGCGGCGCTGGCCATGCAAATTTGACCAGCATTGCGGTGAGTCCCACCACTGCCACTGCGGCCAGTGCCAACCACGAACAGGTCGGCTATACCGCCAAGGGTATGTTCAGCGATGGTTCGAGTCGCGAGCTTTCGCAGGTGGACGGGCTTTCGTGGAAAACCTCGACCACCGCGGCCAGCATTGGGTCAACGGGCGAAGCTACGTGTCTTGGGCCTGGCACCGTAACGGTGACGGCCAGCGCTCCGCAAAATTTGCAGCTGACGGTTAACAATGGCGTGAACAATACCTCGGCGACTATTCAGGGCGGAGCTCAACTGGTTTGCCAATAGGTGTGAAATAGCTGCCGGCGGCGAGCCTCTTCGCCTCCGGCAGCTCCATCTTGGATTACGTCTGAGTGCCCCACCCTTTTCGCCGTGAACAGTCGTTGGTCATTCGTCGTTGATCGTTGGCAAAAACCGCCAACGACCGACATACAGGTTCTCCCTCCTCCGTTGGACGTGGAATCCCTGCCATTGATAGACTCCGCAGCTTGAATAGTTGCGAAGGTGATTTTGGCGTTCAGGCCGTTCATAAGCCATATTAGTTTTACGGCGAAGCCGAGAGACGGTTATGAAGTCAGCCATCGAAGAGGTGTTTTCCTCACTGAAGGGTGAGTTCCACGGCGATTTACTTCGTCCGCATGAGGAGGAGTATGCACACGCCCGAGGCATTTGGAACGCTATGGCGGAACGTGCGCCCGCACTGATTGCTCGCTGCGCCGGCGTCGCGGACGTGCAGCGCGCGGTCCGAATCGCTGCGGCTGCTGGGGTTCTCACTGCGGTACGCTGCGGAGGGCACAGTCTCGCCGGCTTCAGCACTTGTGAGGGCGGACTGGTGATCGACCTTTCTAGAATGCGGCAAGTATCGGTGGACGGCGCGGCTCGCCGAGTTCGCTTTGCCGGCGGCTGCTTGCTTGGTTCGATCGATCTCGCTACGCAAGAACACGGATTAGTTTTTCCCTCCGGCGTAGTCTCGCACACGGGCGCGTCCGGGTTGGTTCTGGGTGGCGGATTTGGGTGGCTTACCCGGCTGCATGGGCTCTCCTGCGACAACGTTGCAGGCTTCACTCTCGTGGCAGCGGACGGCTCCATTGTGTACACCAGCGCCAAAGAAAATGCCGAGCTGTTTTGGGCGTTACACGGAGGCGGCGGCAACTTCGGAGTGGTCACGGAGTTCGAGGGGAGACTCCATCCGCTCAGATCCCTGGTGCTGGGCGAGGCGTTCGTTGCGGGTGACGAAATCTCCAGCGTTTTGCGGCACTGGAGGGAGTTCATGCCAGAGGCACCGGACAAATTGAAATGGAACCTGAATTTACGTCTCGCGCCCGACACCGAAATCGTACCGGCGCATCTGCGCCAACGTCCAGTCGCGAGCGAATCCGTAATCTGGGCCGGCGATCCTGAGGAAGGCCGTCCCTATCTGGACCACATCCTCTCGCTTTGCAAACCAGTCGCGGTGACCAGGAGAGTCGTGTCGTACCTCGCCCTGCAGACTATGGCGGATAACGAATTTCCGCATGGCCGCCGCTACTACACCAAGTCCGGCTACTTCAAGTCTCTCGCTGACGGCTGCATCGAGCAGATGGTGCAGGCCCTGGCTACGGTTCCGTCTCCGGCGACTCAGATCGAGTTGGCGTATCTGGGTGGGGCTGCGGGGCGCGTCGGAGCGGCCGAAACGGCGTTCGGTGACCGCGGTTCGCCCTTCGTCGTCAATCTGCTGGCAAACTGGACGGACGCTTCCGAGGACGCCGCCAACGTCGCGTGGATTCGCAATTTGTTCAGCCTGCTGCGACCGTCCATGAGTCCGGGGGTTTATGTGAACTTCATGAGCGGCGATGAAGAGGACCGCGTGCCTGAGGCGTATCGGGAGCGCTGGGACCGCCTGGTGCAGATCAAGTCGCACTACGATCCCAGTAACTTTTTTCGGTTGAATCAAAATATCCGGCCAAAAGCCGTGTAGAGCGGACACTCTTGTCCGCTGCCGTTGACTCAGAAGTTGATCGTGAGGGTAAGAGTTAGGCTAGGCTTCGTGCCTGATTTTGGAAATCCACTTCAACGGCGGCGGACAGGAGGTCCGCCCCACACTTGCTTAGGGCAGAATTCCCAGCAATCGCAGAGTGCTTACTCCGGTCATCAGGGCGACGAACATCATGACCACGTATTCGGCTACGCTTGCGATCAGGTCCGATGCGCGTGTTTTCCGTAAAAAGTCAGTCATGTGTTCTCTCCCCCGGCGAACCCTTCAAAGTTGTTCTCGACTGTTACCAGCTTGCGCCCTGGTCCACGTTTCAACAATGGCTCGTTGGTGGAGTTTGTTAAACGCTGGTAACCGGCGGAGGATGACCCTAGTCACAAGGTGCAAGACCGCTTCCGGCCCGCAAAATAATTGGAGAATGAAGAATGCTCGGTCTGGACGGGCGAGACGCCCGTCCTCCACCGACGTTGCTAGCGAACTACGAGGACTTCGCGGATGTTGTCGCGGGTGAGGAAAAACTTGATCGAACCGAAGTCGCGGAACAGGTTTTCCACGTGACGGTTGTTAAAGACGCGCTGCAGGCGAAAACTCTTTTCGATCGAAGTATGCAGCGCGCCGGTGGGACCTTTTCGCAAATCTCTTCGCGCTTGCACGTGCTGCATCTCCAGAATGTCATTGTCCACGATGTGGTAGCGGTAGCAGGGCGCGTCCGGCCCAGCTTCGTGAGTATGAAAGAACGCCAGCAGCATGCCTCCGGGTTTAATCGTCGACCAGAGCCGGGCAACCACCGGCTTGACCAGGCTTTCGTGCATGTAGTCGGCTAAATTCCAGCACAGAACGATATCGAACTGGGCGGGTGGATAGACGAGGTTGTCGGCCAGAAACCGCCGGCTGTCGAGAATCATCTGCCCTTGCTCGCCCTTGGTGATCAGAGACGGCTCGGTCGAGGCTTCGAGCAAATCTTCGCTGTAGATCTTGTGTCCGCGTTCGGTGAGATAGCGAATATTGGCAGCGGAAGTGGAACCGATATCCAAAACACATATTGGTTCCTCGGATTGCAGGGTGCGCGAGACTGCGCCCAGTCCGCTGGAGCGACGGGTCAGCCGCTGCGTCATGGACACGGATCTGGCCCCCTGGCCAGGGACGGTCGACGAACCACGAAAAAGTTTCATGAAGCTATGCGTAACGGATGCCATATCAAATTTCTCGGCCGTCCGGTTCAAGAGAGTTCCGCAATTTAAATATATCGCGCCCTGCGCATTGAACCGGCGAAAAAGTTCTACTGCTTGGTTACTGGAGTACCTCCCGCCGCGGCACTCCTGGCCTCGACCGCGGGCTCAGGCCGGTTCGCCGGAGGGGAATTTGGCTTCGCGGCATCCCTTTGGATTTCCACCTTGCCCTTGAAGTAAGCGCCGTCCTCGATGGCAATGCGCTGGGTGATGATATCCCCCAGAATGACGGCGGATTTCCGCAACTCAGCCCGGTCACTGGCCTTGATGTTGCCCTCCAGCTTGCCCTGGATGACCACGCCTTTAGCGGTAACATCGGCATGGACGTGGCCGTTCGGTCCAATCACCAGGTTATTGCCGGCCAGTTGGATAGCTCCCTCCACCGTGCCATCGACGTACAAGTCTTCGCTGCCGGAAAGCTCTCCCTTGATAACCACAGATTTACCTATGTGGGCGAACTCTCCGGTCTTTGGCGTGTCCATATTGATCGTTCTCCTTCTGGCTGTACAACCGCAGGATAGAAGCGGGAATAAAGGATTCTAAACTATTTGAGCGATTCCGGGGGATCGAGAAACAATATCCGCGAAATAATTTGGCCAGGAATCGGGCACGATCTCGTTCTTCAAATGCTCTAAATCGCCTTATGCTGGCGGGCAAAGCCGGTGTACAATGCCGTTCGGTCGGAATTCAAACTGAAGTCCTGCTTTGGAGAAAGAGTGACGCATGAAACGTTCCATCGTGATTTCCATGATTGCCCTGGTCGCGTTAGCGGTTGGCGCGTATCTCTTGCCTGGCCCGGTGCAGGCAGCGGATGAGCCGCCCACAATCAACGGTTTTAGGATTGTGGTTCCGGAATCCAGTATTCCGCGGCCTGGGCGCATCCACACAAACTATTTTTATGCCATTCCAGAGGTCCCGAATACTACCGGTGGACCTCCTCCGGGGACCGAAACGCCTGGGTCGCTGGCTTGCGTATACAAATTGGTGGCGGGACCGAAAGGGTGCCCGATTGCCACCAGTACGAAGGTCCCGACGGGTGGATGGGGAGCAATCGTCATCATCGATGCTGGATACTACCCGACTGCGAAGTCGGATCTGCACGCGTTTTCCAAGCAGTTTGGCATTCCCGATGCCGACTTCCAGGTGGTTTATGCCCAAGGCAAAAGGCCTCCCATCTATGAGGAGTGGCTGGCCGAGGAGGCGCTGGATATCGAGTGGGCCCATTCCATGGCGCCCAAAGCCAAGCTCTTCCTGGTGGAATCCAAGCTGTGCCTGTCCGGCACTTGCAACACGGATCCCTACTGGGATGCGGTGACGGTGGCAAGTAATTTGGTGGCCAAGAATGGTGGTGGCGTGATCAGCATGAGTTGGGGCGACGGCGAGGCCTCTACCGATTTAAGGTACGACAAACTTTTCACTAAGCCTGGAGTGGTCTACTTTGCCTCGAGCGGTGATTCGGGAATAGGAAACACTTTGTATCCCACAGCCTCTCCGAATGTCGTATCGGTCGGCGGCACGGTATTTAATCGCGATTCCAACGGGGATTTCGTCAGTGAGACCTACGCTACCGGTGGCGGCGGCGGCGACATAAGCCCGTATGAACCCAGACCAAGCTACCAGGACGTGATCAAGAATATCGTCGGAAGCAAACGCGGATATCCGGATGTTGCTTCTAACTTCTGCTGCGCCGCCATTTACCTACAAGGCCAATGGGGCGCAGTCGGCGGTACCAGTTGGTCTTCACCCACCTTTGCTGGAATCGTAAACGCCGCCGGCGGCAAGATGACGTCGACCCATGACGAACTGACGGCGATCTACAAGGAATACACCATCAAAAAGGAGTACCACGCGGATTTCCACGACATCACGGCAGGCGATTCGCGCTGCAAGGTCGGATGGGACCTTTGTGCGGGAGTCGGCTCTCCGCATACGTACAAGGGAAAGTAGTGGAGGTTGGTGCATCCTAATGTATTTTTTTCCGGCCCTGTCGACGACAGGGCCTTTTCCTTATCATCACTATCATCACTTGCAACTGCGGGGAGTGAGGATATACAACGGCTGTAGGGCAAACGTCGTCTAACCCAAGGCATGAAACGGATTTACTTCAAAGCGGGGCTCGCGGCGCTGCTGGCGATAGTCAGCGCGACTGCGGCATTTGCCGCAGACCAAGATTCTGAAAGCCCGATTGAACTCGTGCGCCGGACGGTCCAGAGGGAAATCGCGCCCGGCAGTGGCGGAGCCAAAGCGATATTCGAGGATCGCAAACAAACTCCGCATGGTTCGCAGACCAAGCTCATCGTCGAAACTCGCGAAGGCACGGCAGGAATGACGGTTGCGATTAACGGTAGACCGCTGACCTCGGAACAGCGCCAAGCCGAAGAGGCGCGCTTGGCGGGGCTGGCGGGCAATCCCGAGGCGCTCAAGAAAAAGCAAAAGTCGGAAAAAGAAGACGAGGAGCACACCGTGCGAATTATGAAGGCGCTACCGGACGCGTTCCTCTATGAACCCGACGGAATTGCGGCGGGGAGCCAGGAAATCGGGAAGGCCGGCGACCAGTTGGTTCGGCTCAAGTTTCGCCCAAATCCAAAATACACTCCGCCCAGCCATGTGGAACAGGTGCTTACCGGCCTGCAGGGTTATATTCTCGTCGATGCGGAACAACATCGCATCGCAAAAATCGATGGAACGCTGGGCAAGGACGTCAGCTTCGGTTGGGGGATTCTGGGCCGCCTGGATCGCGGTGGACACTTCCTGGTGGAACAAGCGGAGGTGCTCAACGGAGACTGGGAGGTCACCCACATGAGCCTCAGCTTTAACGGCAAGGAACTTCTGTTCAAGAGCATCAACATCAAATCTGACGAAGTCTTCTGTAATTTTCGTGCGGCGCCTTCCAATTTGAGCTTTGCCCAGGGCGTGGAACTGCTGAAGAAGCAGGGTGCGGAGCTGGCGGAAAATCACCAGCCCTCGAACCGCTAAACCAAAGCAGAACGGGCAGACGAAGCCCGTTAAATTTTATTACCCCTGTTATTCCGCGGATGGAAGCGACCAACCCATTCTCTGTCATTCCGAGCGACGAGGAATCTCGGGTTTCTGCGGGCCGCACGAAGAACCCAGATCCCTCGCTTCGCTTGGGATGACAACAACTGGGCTGGGATGACAACCACCGGAGTATCTATGTTGTTCCTGCAGTCCCTGCGCGGATGGTTTCCTTGCGAACGGTGAGCTTCTCGATCAAATCCTCGCGCACGCGATAGCCGGTGCCGGGGGCATCGCGAATCAGAATCGTGCCTTGCGGAGTGACCTCGACTTCAGGTTCGATGATGTCCTCCTTCCAATAGCGTTTGGAGGCGGAGACATCTCCTGGCAGACGAAAGTTAGGCAGCGTAGAAAGCGCGATATTGTGGGCGCGCCCCACTCCTGACTCGAGCATGCCCCCGCACCACACCGGAATGTTGCGGGAGGCGCAGACGTCATGAACTTTCCTGGCCTCGGTAAAACCGCCCACTCGCCCCACCTTGACATTGATGATGCGGCAGGCGCTCAAATCCAGCGCTTTGGCCGCATCGCGCGCGTGGTGGATGGATTCGTCAAGACAAATTGCGGTACGCAGCTCCTGTTGCAGGCGGGAGTGGTAGTAGATGTCGTCGTGCCACAACGGCTGCTCGATCATCAAAAGATTGAACTGGTCGAATTTGCGGAGATGTTCGAGGTCGTCCAGAGTGTAAGCGGAATTGGCGTCACAGCTGAGCACGATCTCGGGCCAGCGCGAGCGGATTCGTTGCAGCACGTTTACATCCCAGCCGGGCTTCACTTTTACCTTGATGCGGCGATATCCGGCGGCCAACTCCGTCTGAATCTTCTCCAGCAACTGCTCGACGGAATCCTGAATGCCAATGGAAACGCCGCAGGAAATTTCCCGCAGCGAGCCGCCGAGCAGCTTCCACAAAGGCATTTGCTTTTCTTGGGCCTCCGCGTCCCACAGCGCGTTTTCAACGGCGGCCTTGGCCATGTCGTGGCCCCGCACTCTCGCCATGAGCGGCACGCTCTCTCCGGCATTCGACAGGGTCCGGCCCAACACGGCTGGGGCGAGGTAATTCTTGATCGTGGCCCAGGCGCTTTCGGTCCACTCGCTGCTGTAGTATGGGTCCTCGCCGGCCACACACTCGCCCCAGCCATTGACGCCGTCGCAGTGGGCGGTGAGCAGAAGAATTTGGCGGCTGAACGTGCGTTTGAAGCTCGTCTCGAAAAAATGGACGAGCGGCATCTGAATTTCGCGGAGGGTGATGGCTTCAATTTTCATATTGTTTAAATGTAAGAATCATTCACCACAGAGACACAGAGAACCCGTTAGATCTTTTTGAAACCTAGGTTGCGGGATACATCCACTTCTCCTCCCATCGGCCGAGTAGAAACTTGCCGTTTCCCAGTTGGTCCCGTTCATAGCCCAGCACGGCCAACCCGTCGGCAAAGGCCTTTACAAATTGTTCTCGATTGCGATCCTGCACATGTTTTGCCTGGTTTCGAGTCGGCGGCGAAGCCTTCCAATCGTAAATCTCGGCCGGAACGGAAATCGTGGTTACGGTTTCGACACGCGGCTTTTTTCCGGTTTGCAGCAAGGTTTCTACTCGCTTTGACTTCAGCCACCACTCGGCCACCAAGCGGTCCGTGGGCAGACCGCCCTGCAGTGGCGAAGAGGTGATTCCGTACTGGTTCACGGTGTAGCGACGCGCGATGGCTCCGAGTTTCTCGACATTCAGATATGCGTTCTTGATTTCCAGCGGATCGAAGGTCCACTCGATCAATTCGAAACCGCGGGCCAGCGCATCCTCGCGCTGGAATAGCTTGATACGGCGGCCCAGCCCGGCATTCTGATGTTGCTTACGCACGGCCAGCATGTGCGAATGCAGATACGAACGCCCGCCTCGAAAGCCTGGTACTGAGAGGGCAAACCCGGCCATTTCGTTGCCCGCAAACGCGCCGATCACTTGCCCACCAACCTTCTCGGCCACGACGAACATCCGCAACGGCACCAGGTCCGCGTCGGAAAAATTCCAGACTTCCTTCTGCAGTGCGACGCAAGCTCGCATTTCATCGAGCTGGTGACATTTGCGAATGACGATCGAATCTGCGCTCACCTGGCGTCCCGCTCCTGCTGCTTGGACCGTTGCCATAAAGATTCGAGCTCATCCATGGAGGTTTGTTCGGGAGAGCGCCCAGAACTGCGCAACTGGTCCTCCATCCATTGGAAGCGGCGCTTGAATTTGCGGTTGGTTTTCTTTAGCGCCGACTCAGGGTCAAGCGAAAGATAGCGCGCGATATTTACCAGCACGAAGAAAAGATCGCCCACTTCGCCTTCCACTCGCTGCCGTAAATCTTCGCTGATCTGGGGGCGGCCGGATCCGGCGACGCCTCGTCCCTGGGGTTGAAGGCCGGGCGCGGGAAATTGTTTGAGCTGCTCTTTCAACTCTTCCGTTTCCTCGTCAAGCTTGTCGAATAGCCCCTGAACGTTCGGCCAATCGAAGCCCACGCGGGCAGCGCGTGAGCTGAGCTTGTGAGCTTCGAGCAATGCCGGCATGGCCGCGGAAACACCAGCCAAAAGCGACTCGGGCTTGGCGTCAGTGGTTGCGGATTTTCCGCCGCCTGCTTCCAAGCGCTTCTTCTTCTCCTCGGCCTTGAGCGCCTCCCAGTTGCGCAACACGTCAGACGAGGTCTCGGCCTTGACATCGCCGAAAACATGAGGATGGCGATCGACGAGCTTATCGGAAAGCCGGTCGATCACTTCGTCAATCGAAAAGGTGTTTTGCTCTTTTGCCATCTGCGCATAGAACAAAACCTGCAGCAACAGGTCGCCGAGTTCGCCGGTCAGCTCGTGCCAATCGCGATTATCAATAGCTTCGAGGACTTCATAAGTCTCTTCGAGCGTGTACGGCTTGATGGAGTCAAACGTCTGCTCGCGGTCCCAGGGGCATCCTCCCGGACCCCGCAGCCGGGCCATGATGGAAACCGCTCGTTCGAAACGCTCACCAGTTGTTGGCATGGGACAATCACTGTAAATGAGGCACGCGTGTGCGGGCAATGATTCGCATCACACGGCAAGAAATTGACGACGGGCGAGACGCCTGGCCCCCATTAAGAAATGGCTCGGCAGCGAAACTAACGTTATCTTTTGTATAGAGAAGAAATTGGAGGAGACTAGAAGCGATCTCTCCCCATTTTCCAGGACCCATGGCTGCGCATCTAAATCCCATGAACTCGCGACCTCCACTGGAGAACGAGCGTTTCCACGTGATCGTGATTGGCGGCGGAATTAACGGAGTCGCCATCGCCCGGGAATGCGCCCGCGCCGGACGGCGCACGCTTTTGCTCGAGCAACATGATTTCGCCGCCGGCACAACCAGCCGTTCGACCCGCATCATTCATGGAGGCCTACGCTATCTCGAACACGGCGACCTTGCGCAGGTGCACGAGTCGTTGCGGGAGCGGCAGTGGCTGCTGCAGCGGTATCCGCACCTGGTCCATCCCCTGCAGTTCCTGCTGGCCCTGGACAAGGGTAGCCGCCGCAGCGCGTTCGCGGTGCGCGTAGGGTTATGGCTCTATCAGATGATAGGACGCACGAGCCCGCGAGTTGCTGAGGTCCGCACCGAGCAAGCCAAACTGGAGAGTTTGCTGGACGCGGGGAAACGGTTCTCTGTCTTTAGCTTCGACGACGCACAATGCGAGTTCCCAGAGCGCCTGGTTGCGGAATGGCTCGTGGACGCAATTGAGGCCGGCGCGGTGGCACGCAACCACACCCAGGTGCTGGCGGTAGAGATCCGCAATGGCCGCGCCATCGGGGCGCGGCTGCGGGATCAACTCACCGGGAAAGAAGAGCGCGTCCAGGGCACCTGGATCATCAATGCGACCGGGCCTTGGGCGGACGCCATCTGCCAGAATGCCCGCATTCAAACCGGGAACCCTTTGGTTGGCGGCGTGCGCGGGTCGCACATTGTGTTGCCAAAGTTCGCTGGCGCGCCCGAAGCCGCGGTTTATACCGAGGCCCTTGATGGCCGTCCCATCTTCGTCGTGCCGTGGAACGAACAGGTCTTGGTCGGAACCACGGAAGTTCCCGACGGGAGCGATCCAGCACGAGTTCAGCCTTCGGAGGATGAAATCGCGTATCTGCTGCGGTCTTTGCTGCATTTGTTTCCGCGAGTCCAAATGTCGCGGGACGACATACACTATGCGTTCGCCGGGGTGCGGCCACTTCCCTTTTCGCCCAAGAAAAGCCCATCGGCAGTGAGCCGGAAACATTATCTCCACGACCATACTGCGGAGGGAGCCGCGCACATGATCTCGGTGATCGGAGGAAAGTTGACCACGGCCGGCAGCCTGGCGCGCGAGTGTGCGGCGAAGACTGGCGCGAAAATCAACCCACCCACCCTTGCGATTGCTTCCGAGGAGGTCATTGACCCTACACTGGAACACTGGATCGCCGACGTCGCGCATGCAGGTGGGATTACTGCCGATACGGCGGGCGCCATCGCGCAATGGTACGGAAAGCGCGCCATGGCCGTCGCTCGGAACGCGCGCGCCAGTGCGGAAATGCGTGCACCGTTGTGTCCGCACACCCCTCACATTGTGGCGGAGGCGGTCGATGCCTTCGGCAATGAATGCGCGTGTACGCTGGCGGATGTGCTGCTGCGGCGCGTGCCGGTGGTGCTGGGCGCGTGCTGGTCGTCGTCCTGCAGCCGGCAGGCTGCGACGCGGATTGGCGACGTCATGGGATGGAGCGAAGAGCGCGCAACCACGGAACTCGAGGCATTCGAGAGAGAACGAGATCAATTCTTGCGCAAGCCGTCGCAGGCTATTCTCGAAACAAAAGCGTAGGTCCAGCTTTGTGCTTTTTCAGTACACGCGCATGAGATTGTTGGCCACGAAGCCGCCCTCGACCGCAAGCATGGTTCTTGCCGCGATGCGTTCCGCTTTGTAGTGGTGTGTGCGGTGCAGCAGGTAGGTTGTTCCGATCCCAAACCCGAAACCGAGAGCGGAAGCTGCTGCCTCGCCCGCCACGCCTCTGGTAACCAGCGGGCGCATTACCGGATTGCCTTCTCTGAAGCCGTTATTTAAGCCGTGCTGAGTCGAGATCGCGTCGACGGTGATCTGTCCCGCGAAGATCGAGAAGTCAATTTTGTTTTCCCTGCTCCAGAATTTCTGCGGGTTTGGCGCATCGGGCACCGGGTTGGCAGCTACAAAATTCTGTTGCGCCTGAGCTGTACCGATCAGTAATAAAATAAATACGACCGTCAATTTCATGCTGCCTCCAAGAATTGGAAAAAACTTGCGCTGGAAGCGACTAAGAATCCGGCAGCGCAACAAGTAGAGCAAGACTAGCCGCTTCACGCCCGGCAGTACATGGCCTAAAAGTGGACCTCGAGCGCCCTTTAGTAATCCCGATCGTAACTCCAAAAACAGTTACCTGCGGCACGGAAGTATGTGGTTTACACTGTTCGCACGCCGGGAAGTACCAAAGGATCAGGTGAAATCTGCCGTAGGTCAGGGCTGGGGGACCTCTAGACGGACTTGGGGGGCTCTCGGATAATCGTTAAATGCAGAACGGATCCACCGCATTGAGGTCGCGCATTGTCGGCTGTCTTTTGGCCGTGCCCGTGATTCTTGCGCTGGCCGGCTGTCAGGGCGTTTCCTCTGCCTCGAAACAAGCTACCAATCCCAATCCGCCACCAACCGTCGGGCAACTGGCGGTGACCCCCACCACGATGAGTTTTGGGAACGTAGCCGTAGGTAGCAACTCGGTTCAGCAAGGCAAGTTAACCGCTGGCAGTTCCGACGTTACGGTCAGCTCCGCGGCCTGGAACGGTCAGGGATATTCGGTCAGCGGCATCACTTTCCCGGCCACAGTGCCCACCGGACAGAGCGTCGGCTTCAGCGTCACTTTTGCTCCGCAAGCTTCCGGAAGTACGCCTGGCAGTATCGTGTTCGACAGCGATGCGACTAATTCCCCTACTACGGAAACCCTGAGTGGCACCGGCACGCAGCAGCAGCAGTCGCAGCACAGCGTGGCACTTTCCTGGGACGCGAGCACTTCGCAAGTAATCGGCTATAACGTCTATCGCCGCACTGGATCCAGCGGCTCCTATGCGAAGATCAACCCATCGCTAAACGCGACCACCAGCTATACGGACACTGCAGTGCAGAGCGGACAGACCTACGATTACGTGACTACGGCAGTCGATTCGAGCAACGTGGAAAGCGCGTATTCGAACCAGGCCACCGCCGCGATTCCGTAGCGGCGATTCGGTAGAGTCCTAAACTAATCACACGAGCACCAAGGATGACAAAGGAAACCCTCAGGATTCACCCCATTGTGTCCTTTGTGGTTGATGAATTTAAGATACTACTGAGGATTCCGCAGCGATCGTGCGTCAAAACACTTTCTCTGTCAGCAATTGCAGCAAATACGCGCCGTACCGATTGTTCTTCATGGAAGATGCCGTAGCCTCAAGCTGCTCGGCGCCAATGTATCCCAGACGATAAGCAATTTCCTCGGGACATGAAACCATTAATCCCTGGCGAGTTTCGATCGTCTGGATAAATAAAGACGCTTCCAGCATCGACTCATGCGTCCCCGTATCCAGCCAAGCCATGCCCCGGCCCATCACCACCACATCCAATTGTTTCTGTTTCATGTATTGCTTGTTGACGTCGGTGATTTCCAGCTCGCCGCGGGCCGAGGGCTTCAACGCTTTTGCGATGTCAACCACCTGGCTATCGTAAAAATAAAGTCCGGTAACGGCGTAGCGTGACTTCGGAGCCTTGGGCTTCTCCTCGAGACTTAACGCTTTGCCCTCGGAATCGAACTCGACCACCCCGTAGCGCTCGGGGTCCTGCACTGGGTAAGCAAATACCCGCGCGCCTGCAGTCTTGTTCGCTGCTTCCTGCACACACTTCACCAAGTCGTGCCCATAAAAAATGTTGTCGCCGAGAACCAGGGCGCAGCAGGCAGAACCGATGAACTCCTTGCCCACGAGAAACGCTTGCGCAATGCCCCCCGGCCGCGGCTGGACCACATATTGAAAGTTCAGCCCGAAGCGCGATCCGTCGCCCAAAAAATGTTGGAATCGCGGCACATCCTCGGGCGTGGAGATCAGCAAAATGTCCCGTATCCCCGCCAACATCAGCGTGGACAGCGGGTAGTAAATCATGGGTTTGTCGTAAATCGGCAGCAGACTCTTGCACACCGCATGGGTCACGGGATAAAGCCGCGTGCCCGATCCGCCCGCCAGAATGATTCCTTTGTATCGAGATCTTCGCGTCGAACTATGAGTTGGCATTCGTCGTCGCTATGTGCTCTGTAACAGGCTCTGTCGTTGCAGCCCAGCGCCTGAAGGCGCTTACCGATTTGCTACACTTGCGGCATCGCTGAAGCGATGCCCTGATACGAATCGGGTATTTCAGCGGGCTGCCAGCAGTTTACGACAGAAATATCAGACCGAGTATTGGGTTGCGATCCATTCCCGGTAGTGTCCGGTGGTCACTTCGCGAATCCATGCCTCGTTGGCAAGATACCACTCGACCGTCTTGCGGATGCCGCTTTCAAACGTCTCCCGCGGCTGCCAGTTCAGCTCGCGCTCGATTTTGCGCGTATCCATGGCATAACGCCGGTCATGCCCCGGCCGATCCTGGACGTACGTGATCAGCTTGTTGTGCGGGACAACCGCATCCGAGGGCCGCAGTTCATCCAGAATCGAGCAGATCGTGCGCACGATCTCCAGATTCGGCTTCTCATTGCGTCCACCTACATTGTAGGTCTCGCCGATTTTCCCGCGGGCTAGAACGGTGCGGATCGCGTCGCAGTGGTCCGCCACAAACAACCAGTCGCGCACATTCTGGCCATCGCCATAAACCGGGATGGCCTTGCCGTTCATCGCATTCAGAATGGTCAGCGGAATCAATTTTTCGGGAAACTGGTAGGGTCCATAATTATTCGAGCAGTTGGTAGTGAGAACGGGCATCCCGTAGGTGTGATGATAAGCGCGCACCAGGTGGTCAGAAGCCGCCTTGGTTGCCGAATATGGGCTATTGGGCGAGTAAGGAGTCGTCTCCGAGAACGGCGCGTCCTTCGGCCCCAGCGATCCGTAAACCTCATCGGTCGAAACCTGCAGGAAGCGAAACCTTCCCTTCTCTTCTTCCCCTAGCTCCGTCCAATAAGCTCGCGCTTCTTCCAGCAAACTGAACGTTCCATTCACATTGGTGCGCACGAAGTCATCCGGACCATGGATAGACCGGTCTACATGACTCTCCGCCGCAAAGTGAACGATGGCGCGCGGCCGGCTTCGCAGTAAGAGATCACTCACCAGCTTTCGGTCGGCAATATCGCCATGTATGAAGCTGTAGCGCGAATCCGCAGAAATCTTTTCCAGATTGCCGAGATTCCCCGCATAGGTAAGCTTGTCCAGGTTCACCACCGGAGTGCCTTCGGCCGCTAGCCATTGCAAGAGAAAATTGGAACCGATAAAGCCGGCTCCTCCGGTGATCAGAATGGGTTGGGTGGACACTTAGGATCGAGAGCCTTTAGCCAGCAACCTCTTCCAGCAATTTCTGATCGATATCAAAGTTGGAGTGCACGTTCTGCACGTCGTCATGCTCTTCAAACGCTTCCATCAGCCGGATCATGGTGCTGGCTGCCGGCCCTTCCAGCTTGATGTAGTTTTGCGGAATCATGGTCACGCTCGAAGATGTAGGCTCGATGCCGGCCTTCTTTACCGCCTCCAGAACCGCCTCATAAGCCGAAGGCTCACACAGCACTTCCCAGTTCTCGCCATCGTCGCGCAAGTCCTCGGCGCCGGCGTCGAGCACCACCGCCATCAGGTCATCTTCTTTAACCGCCGACTTCGGAATTACGATATCGCCCTTTTTATGGAACATGTAAGACACCGCCCCGGCGTCCGCCATGTTGCCACCGTTTTTGCCAAACACATGGCGAATCTCGCTGACCGTGCGATTGCGGTTGTCGGTGTTGATGTCAAGCAGAATCGCCACCCCGCCCGGGCCGTACCCCTCGAGCGAGAACTCTTCGTAGGTCGCACCCGGCAATTCGCCCGTGCCGCGCTGGATCGCCCGCTTGATGTTGTCCTGGGGCATGTTCTCGGCCTTGGCCGCCAGGATGGCCCCGCGCAAACGCGGGTTGGTGTCAGGATCACCGCCGCCATTTTTGGCGGCAATCGAAATTTCCTTGATCAATCGGGTGAAAATCTTGCCGCGCTTGGCGTCCAGCGCGCCCTTCTTATGCTTAATAGTGGCCCATTTTGAATGGCCGGACATGGAAATACCTCGTGTTCAATAAACTCTGATTGCGCTGATTTTGATTGCGCTGATTTTGATTACGCTGATTCTGCCCGTAAAGGACGACGCGCCCGTAGAGGAGATCACTGAATTACCCTCGGGATTGCCTCGAAAACAAACGCAGGCGACTTAAAAGTATAGCACGCCGGTGTAAACGAATTTGCGAAAGCGTCAGGCTGCCCCGCTCCTTAACTGGTTGCCCCAAGTGGGTGCCCCAGGTCTCGCGCCTTTCGAGACCTGGGAAGTCGACCAAGCAGCCCCAGGTTCTCGTACTGTAACCGATCACCGTTGTGCACCAGGCAACGTCGTCACTTCTGTCGGGCCTCAGCTTCAGCCAACCAACCACGGCGCAATTTGTCAGACGGGATGCTGGACAAATAGGGCTTGATGTCGAGAATCGGTGTCCCATCCAGCATATCGACGCCCCGAACATGTAGCTCAGGCCCTTCGCGCTGGCGCAACTCGACGGTAGTCAGGCCAATCGGGTTCGGACGTTGCGGAGATCGAGTTGCAAACACACCGTGCGGCCGATTGTCGGACGGCGGTGCACCAAGCAATTCAAACCCATCAGCCCGATCGAACTCCCAGATAACCATGAGATGCGAGAAGCCCTCGATGTCGGTCAGCCCCGGCTCAAACTCGGGCAGAATCCTGAGCACGCCATCGGCCTCGTGTTTCGCGCCCAGACCCTTGGGAATCTCGCTCACATTCTTGTACGGACTACTGACAAATCCAATCGGCCGCGAGGTGAACATACGGGACAATGCCTCCGTTTCCAATACTAACGCGGAGGCCGGCGTTGCTTCAGAGCTTGATGGTTTCGTGATAACGTTTAACGGAATTCCGATCTCGTTTAAGAGCTGAGAGGAGATATTCGCCATGAAGCGAGCTGTTCTTCTTATCGTTGCCGAAGACTCGAATCCCGACGTATTCGTCGCCGCCCTCGGCGACGTGGCCAAGGCGCGAGGCATGGCGCAGATCGCGAAAGACGCAGGACTGGGCCGGGAGAGCCTGTACAAAACCCTGAGTGCAGGCGCACACCCGCGCTTTGAAACGATCAATTCCGTCCTGCGCGCTCTGGGCGTGAAGTTTGCTGTCGTACTTATTACACTGTCCCAGGGGTAGTTGACACTACTGGTATCCCGTAGTACTATGAAATTGGGATTCGCATGGCACGATGCCAAGGCCGCAGCTAACCTTCGCGTACATGGCGTGAGCTTCGATTTGGCAAAGACGGTCTTTAGCGACCCGTTTGCCATCGAGCGCCTCGACGACCGTGCGGACTACGGGGAAGAGCGTTTTGTCATGATTGGCATGGCCGAGGGAAACATTTTGTTGTTTGTGGCCTATACCGAACGCGAGGAATGCATCCGCATTATTTCAGCTCGAAGGGCAACCCAATATGAGCACGACGACTACTTCGAAAAAAACGCTTAGGCCCATGAGGCCCGAGGCCATCGAGGCGGCTGCTCGCGCCGACCGCGACGCGCAGCCGCTGACCCCCGGCGATCTTAAGCGGATGAAGCGGACGCCGCGGGCGAAAATCATTCGCCGCGCCCTGGGCTTGACACAAGAGGAATTTGCAGCCCACTACCACATCCCTCTAGGCACTCTCCGGGATTGGGAGCAAGGCCGCGCGGAGCCGGACCAAGCAACGCAAGCCTATCTAAAGGTCATTGCACGCGCACCCGAGCGCATCGAGCGCCTCTTGAATCCAAGGCCGCACTAGAGCAGGTTTTGTGATCATGTAGAATGCACGCCCTCGCGGTGACGTTCGCTGTCGTTTCCGAACGCGAGGGTTGGACCCAGCCAACGCCTCACAAAAGGCAGGTTCGGCAAAGCCCATGGCGCGATCCGTGTGCCGCCCACCGTGCGGTTTGCCATTGGAAGGCCGGGCCACCCTGATCCACCTTGCCCTTTCAGTCTCTGAGCTACTGTAGCTTTTAAGCCCCCCTGTGACCTTAGTTACCGAAACTCTAGGTTCTTCCTAGAAAGATTCCAAACTGGGAAACTAACCTGAGGAGGTAGTACGGGACCGCGCTGCTAAATGAATAGAAAGTTAGTCGAACGAGGTAAAGTGAAATGAGAGGTAAAGTGAAAATGGAGAGTTCGGTCAGCATCCAGTGCCCCAAGTGTGGTGAGAACATCCCAATCACCGAAACACTCAATAACCAGCTAACCGAGCGAGCACGCGAAGAGATTAAGCGGCAACTCGTAGATGAACAGAAGGCACTTACCGCCAAGGAGAAAGAACTACAGACTAGAGAGACAAAGCTCGCACAAGCCGAGCAAGATATCGACGACCGTGTAGCGACGAAGCTTTCTTCCCAGAGGAGCAAACTTGTCAAGGAGGCTGAAGAGAAAGCGCTGGAGAAGGCACGCGAGAACGAGTCATTGGAATTGCGAGACTTGAAGACAGATGCAGCGGAGAAAGCCAAGAAGCTAAAAGCGCTAGAGGCGAACGAGCTTCAACTGCGCAAGGAAAAGCGGGAGCTAGAGGCCGCGAAAGAGAATTTAGAGCTTGATGTTACGCGGAAAATTGATGGCGAACGGGAGAGTATTCGCCAGGAGGCTCTCAAGGCCGCATCCGAGCAGCATCGACTCAAGGATGCCGAGAAAGATAAAAAGCTGAACGATGCTCTTAGGATCAATGAGGAGCTAAACCGGAAACTGCAGCAAGGGCCGCAGCAGATTCAAGGCGAAGTTCTGGAACTGGAACTGGAAGCTGCGCTTCGTAAGTATTGCCCCTCGGACGAAATTGCCCCAGTTCCCAAAGGAGTTCATGGAGCTGACGTCTTGCAGACGGTCCATACCAAGTCTGGCACTTCGTGCGGCACGATTATCTGGGAAGCGAAGCACACAAAGAAATTCGACGATGGCTGGATCCCGAAGCTAAAGGACGACCGACTGCAGGCTGGCGCAAACATCGCAGTGCTCGTAACGAGTGTTCTCCCTAAGGAGTTCGAATATTTCGGGAGCAAGGATGACGTTTGGATCACCACTCCAAAGTACATACCGAATCTGATCGCAGCGTTGCGCATGATCCTGGAAGAGCAGGAGCAAGCCAGGCGCACAGTTGCCAACAAGAGCGAAAGAGTCGAGGCGCTTTTCAATTACTTCACCGGGCCAGATTTTACAAACCGAGTAAAGGCGAGCATGGAAGTCTTCATCGCGTTGCAAGAAGATTTCGACAAGGAGAAACGTGCGATACAGCGGCTCTGGGCCAAGCGCGAGGAACGGCTCCAACGATGTCAGGGATACTTGACCGGGATGTATGGAAGCCTTCAGGGCCTTCTCGGCGCTTCGATGGAGCCCATTGCGGTCCTTGAACTGGCCGACGGTGAACAGGAAGAGAAAGGCCTGACAATCGCAGCACAGGCGGGCGGGTCTCTATAACGCCGGCGGGTGGCCCATCCTTTATGGACGGTTCGATAACTAGGTTTTGGGTGCCCCGCTCTTTCGCGTTCTGTGCGAAAGGGCGGGCGCCAGTAGCGTCACATATGTTAAGGGATAACTCGTCTCGATCCCACCGGTGCTTCGTCCGGCGGGCTACCAATCCCGTCGCGTTCTTCGCCAAAAAGAGTGATTCGCGATTCCCACTTTGGGAACCCGACATACACCCCGTCCAATTTCCTCTTGATCCCAACCTTTCACTTACGATAATATGACAGCACGTTTATCATCTATAAGATAATCACGTTCTTTGACAACTTGACATGGGCGCGGCCTCTTGACCACCAACGGCTGAATCCGACCAATCCTGGCCGAGGCTAAAGCCTTTTCCCAGCTCTACCTGCTTGTTCCCAAAACCGAACAGCAGGCGGTAGGCAAACCCGGTAACTCCAATGTTTTGAATATTTTGCCTGTAACTACCTTAAGAACCATAGATCTAGCAGGCAAGAAAAATTCCGCCCCTTTGTTTTCTAGATTTTGCGCGAAATCGAGCGTTTTTTTTCAGGGAAATCTTGCACCGAAATAGGTGCAATGGCTCTAAAGGCTACGTTCCTCAGGCAGCTTCTGCTTCTCATGCCAAGCTTTGTAGGCGTACACCACCGCCAACAGCGGCGGTGCCAGCAGCACGCCCCAGAACGGAATCAGAATGCCCAGCACGATCGGTGTCAACAGAGAAGCCCACATCGGCACCCGGGCCACGCGCTTCATAATATAAGGCTGCAACAAAAAGCCATCGACCACGGCGATTCCCGCGTAAAGCATCAAGACGTAAAGCGGATGCTCCCAGTCTCCCCAACGCAAAGTCGCGGCCAGGACGGGCCCAATCAATCCCAGCACCGGCCCCAGATGCGGGACAACCTGCAAGCACGCGGCCAGCAACGCCCACAGCGGAGCCCATGGCACTTTGAGCGCATAGAGCCCTATCAGCCACAGCACTCCGACCGCAATCGAGTCCTGCATCTGCGCGATCAGCCAGTGCTTAAGCGCGCCGCCAGTAATCCGTGCGTGCTCGCCGAGGTTCATATCATCTCTTCTGATGCACGGTACCAGCCCCGCGCCTCATCTAACGTCCGAGCCGCCGTAAACCTCTCCACCCGGGATTCGTCCATACTCATAGCACTCGGTCATCTCGGAAAGAGCAGGGGCGTGGAAACCGCACTCACGACGGCATTGAACGCACGGGTCGAAAAGGTGACCGAATCCATTTCGTTGAAAAATTTCGACGAGATCATCCGGCAGCACCAGCGGCGAGTGTACCGCGTATTGTACCTGCTGTTAAAAGACGCAGACGCCGCCGACACGCTCACGCAGGAATGTTTTTTCCGGGCGTACAAGAAACTGCCAAGCTTCCGGGGCGAGTGCCGGATCGAGACCTGGCTTCTGCGGATCGCCGTGAACCTGGCCAGAGATCACGGAAAGAGCCGCCGCGCCTCATTCTGGAGAAAGCTCGTCGGTCTGGAAGACGCGGAAGGAAGTGAAAGCCGGTTCCGCGGATCACAGCCTTCGCCCGAACGTGTTCTGCTGGCGCGCGAAGAAATTGAGGCCGTTTGGACTGTGGTCGCGTCCCTTTCACCGCAACAGCGAACCATCTTCCTGCTACGATTTGCCGAGGAGATGTCGCTAGCCGAAATCGCCGCAATATTGAGCCTGAGCGTGGGAACGGTCAAGGCACACCTGTTCCGCGCCACCGCCAAAGTTCGAGAAACCGTGAGGGATAAATCATGCTGTTAACCCGCCATCTCAACCACGAAGAATTGAGCCAGATGATCTTCGACAGCGATCAACAACGCTTGCGGCAAACTCTCGCCGCCTTGCCAGAGTGGGCTCAAGCGCTCACGCAGCATCCCGATGGCTTTTGGGAACGGCAGCGGACCGACATACGGAAGCGGATTACCAGCGTATCGCAACGCAAATCCACGCAGACCGTGACCGCGTGGGCAGGTGCGCTCGCGATCGTGCTGCTGGCGATATTTCTTCTGAGTGACAGTTCCGTGCCACGACCGTCGAGCGCACAAAATGATCCTGATCAGGAGTTGCTGGTGGCGGTCGAGCAAAGCGTACAAAGCGGCGTTCCTCAAGCCCTGGAGCCAGCCGCAATGCTCGCGGAAGAGATTAGCAGCAGTCAACCAATTTCCACTTCACATCGCGTTTACAAGGAGAACCGGAAATGAAGCTCAGTATCGTCTGCTACCTGTTCGTATTCCTATTCCCGGTTTCAGCGCCGGCACAATCGTCGCCCCAAACCGCACCCACGCAGAACCAGGTCTTCGTCGGAAGCGCTAGAGGCGCCGGTGAGGGAAGGGTCGTGATCCACACCGAAATGGGTAAATGGTGGAAGGACTCGAATGTTGCCAAGAAGCTGCAACTCAGCGACGGCCAGATCGCCCAACTGGATCAGACTTTTTTCGATCATAAGATGAAGCTGGTTGACTACGGCGCACAAATGGAAAAGGAGGACTTGAAGCTGCAGAATCTCCTCGACCAGGATGTTCCCGACGAAGGCCAGGTAGGAACCCAAGTGAACCACGTCCTAGCCGCCCGAGGCAGACTGGAGCGCGAGTACACCATGATGAACCTCGATCTGCGCAAAGTGTTGTCCGTCGAGCAATGGCGCCAGCTTAAGTCCATCCGTGAAGAGCGCGGTGGTCCTGGCGAGCACTTCTTCTACAGGACGCTGCCGCCCGGTGGTCCGCCTCCAGGGCCGGGAGCCGAACTAATGCCGCCTCCGCCTCCACCCCTGCCTGAAGATTAGTTCTTGAAATGATTCGGCTGCCTGCTCGTCTTCGAGACGCAGGCAGCCCGCTTTTCCCCCATGTTAGACTCAAAACATCACCACTGGGCGAGGGAACCGGATGAAATTCGGCGTCATCATTTTCCCCGGATCGAACTGCGATCACGACGCGTATTGGACCATCCAGCACGTAGCCAAGCAGCCAGTCACATTTCTGTGGCACGAGTCGCATGACCTTGAAAACTGCGACGCCGTAATTGTTCCCGGCGGTTTCGCTTATGGCGACTATTTGCGCACCGGCGCCATCGCCAAGTTTTCACCCGTCATGGAATCCGTACGGAAGTTCGCCGACAACGGCGGCCTGGTGCTTGGTATTTGCAACGGTTTCCAGATTCTATGCGAGTCCGGCCTGCTTCCCGGCGCCCTGATGCGCAATGTAGGCCTGAAATACGTTTGCAAGCCGGTCCACGTACGAGTGGAGAACGTCGATACCCCATTCACCCATACCTGCCGCCAGGGCGAAGTGCTTACCATCCCCATCGGTCACATGGAGGGCAACTACTTCTGCGACGAGGCTACTTTGGCCGAGTTGCAGCGCAATCAGCGGATTGTATTTCGCTATTCAAACCCCGCAGGCGAGATCACCATGGAAGCCAATCCTAACGGTTCGCTTGACAACATCGCGGGCATCTGTAGTCCAGGCCGGAACGTGCTGGGGATGATGCCTCACCCCGAGCGCGCCAGCGAGCCTGAACTCGGCGGCACCGATGGCTTCAAGATTTTCGAATCTCTGGTCGGAGCCATGGCGAACAAGTAGCGCGGACGGCAAATCGAACCTGTTTTCCTCAAGATTCGATTCTCGACCTTCGATTAGTACTTCCCTTTCGCATTTCTTTTTGCTACGCTTCAGTCCCCTTCGCTTCCCCCGGACTGCCCGGTTATGCATTTGTGTCTTTGCCCCGGGAGGGTCCAATGACCGCACGAGAGATGATCGATAGTCTCTCCGGCACCCTGTTGTGCGATGAACGCATTCTCAGCGTGCCCGAGAGAGAGTTGCTTGCCAATCTGCTGCAGCGTACCAGAGACCAGTCAAGTGCTGCGGAAAATGCCGTAACCCAGGCAATCACCCGCACCGTAGGAGAATTGATCGCAGAACGAGCCCTCGGAGTTTTGGGGGAAAGCATGACCCGTCAACTGCTCCAGCAGCAGGTGACGTCATCCTCCGGTTTTCCAAACCACGATGTGCCAGTGATTCGCGCGGGCTCACCGCCGCCCTCACCAGCCCCTGTCCCCGGCAGCGCCCCGCGTCCGCCGGGCACAACTCCGCCACCCATCAGCGCCAATACGCCTGCCCCAGTGCCGGGGAGCGCTCCGCGCCCGCCGGGCACAACTCCACCGCCCATCAACGCCAATACGCCTGCCCCGGTACCCGGCAGCGCCCCACGGCCCCCCGGGACAACTCCGCCGCCCATCTCGTTCCCGACGACCAGCACGCAACCGAAGACAGGAGGCGTTGCCGTCCTCGAGGCCTCCGATTATGTATCCGCCGAATGCGTGGTTCTCGACGAATTCCTCACCTCGGCCGAGTTAAACACGCTAAGGCAATATATTCTCGACCAGGAAATGCGCTTTGAGATTAGCGAAGTTCTGTCGCCAGGTGTTACCGCCGGTGCCGTCGACTATGAACGCCGCCGCTCGCATGTACTGATGGATCTGGGCGGGCACGAAAGAGTGATCGTCGATCGCGTTCTAACCTGCTTACCTCGAGTTCTGCAAAAATGGGGGCGCGATCCATTCCCCATTTCCCGGGTTGAGGCCCAAACCACGGCCAGCAACCACGGCGACTTCTTCTGCTGCCACAGCGATAACGGGGCGGAAGCGGTCGCATCTCGAGAAATTACGTTTGTTTATTTCTTCCATCGTGAGCCCAAACAGTTCAGCGGCGGCGAGCTGCGCATCTACGACTCGCGACGGGAAAACGACAACTATGTCCCCACCGCCAACTATCGCGCCATTGTGCCCGAACAGAACCAACTAGTCCTGTTCGCCAGTGGGCTTTCGCACGAAATCACCCCGGTCGATTGTCCCTCCGGACAGTTTGCCGATAGCCGTTTCACAGTCAACGGATGGGTTCACAGATGAAAGACGCGGCTTGGCTGGCATGGATTGAGCAGCTCGCAGTCGCACCTGCGAGCCACGATCAGGGAAACGAACTTCCCCGATCGCTCTTCCATTGCCGCCTGGACGATCAGCCGGACCATCTGGTGCCAGAACGTCTCCTCCCGCCAGAGTACTGGGAGGGTCTGTCTGGTCGTCCGCTTTTCTTGTGTCCCGATTGCATCTTCACTGCGGACGGAGAATTGCCGCAGGATGCGTGTACGGCTGCCTTCACCAACCAAAGTCAAATAGCGCGGGGCGAAATGGTTTGGATCCGAGATCCAGGAACCGCTGCTCTGCAACCCTTCTGGCTGGGCTCGGAACTCCGCGCCATGCTGTGCGGAGCGCAACCCGGCGATCCCGCTCCTTCGACACTTTCGGCGCAAGCCCGGCGCGCTCTAATCTTGGCAAACTTCCTGGTGCCGGACGACTACGCTTCCCATCGGCGCCAGCAGTGGGCTGAAATTGTTTCCGTCGCGGGCGCGCAGTTCCAGTCGCAGGGCTACGCTCCCGTGGGCCGGCTCATTCATCCTTTCCACATCGCAGCCCTGCGGCGCTATTATCGGCAACAGATCCGCACCGGAAAGCTTTCTCTCGGAGATGGCCAAAGCCCGCTGCGCTATAAGGCGTACAACGACCCTGTCGCCCGCTTCTTTCATCAACAGTTAACCGCTGCGATGTCGGCGTTCGCAGGTGAACCCTTGAAAGCATCCTACGTATACCTGGCTTCTTACCAGCCGGGCGCGATCCTGGAGAAGCACACCGACCGCGAGCAATGCGACTTCAGCATCACTCTATGCCTCGACTACTCACCCGAACCTCGCGGCGCAACTCCGTGGCCACTTCACCTTGACAAGAAATCAGGCAAGGTCACAGTCTTCCAAGCCATCGGCGATGCCCTGCTCTACCGCGGTTGCCAGCTGCCGCACTGGCGCGACCCGCTGCCCGAAGGACAAACTTCGACCTCGATTTTCTTTCACTACGTGCAAGAAAACTTCCAAGGCAGCCTGGATTAGGAGCTTGGCTAAGAAATTCCAGTTACGAGCGCTGGCGGCCCGGATCAATGCGTCGAGTGACTCACCGCCCGCTCGATGAGCCATTGTTGGCTGTTTACCGCCTCGTGACCTGTACGATTCGAGCTTCGCAGATAACTTGCATCCGGCTGCATGTGGCGCGCCTTAACGGCGTCGGCAAGGTAAGTGGCGAGAACTTCATCGCGGAGATGGCGGATCAATTTGGGGTCACGCACCGGAAACATTACTTCCACTCTTCGGTTCAAGTTTCGCGGCATCAGATCGGCACTGCCCAGATAAATCTCTTCCTGGCCCGCGTTCCTGAAATAGTAGATTCGACTGTGCTCCAGGAAACGCCCCACAACACTCGTCACCTTGATGTTTTCGCTCACGCCCTTGATCCCGGGGCGCAGGCAGCATATCCCCCGCACCAACAGGTCAACCTGAACGCCAGCTTGCGAGGCTTCGTACAACAGGCGGATCGCGCGCTTGTCCACCAGGGCGTTCATCTTGAAAATCAGGTGGCCACGCTCCCCACGCTGTTGATGCTCGATCTCCCGCCGGATCAACCGTTCCAACTGCTCTCTCAGCTCGATCGGCGCAACCAGCAGCTTTCGGTATTCCGCCTTGGCAGAATAGCCGGTCAGGTAGTTGAACAGGTCGGTGCAGTCCGCACCAATCTCCTGGTCACAGGTGAACATCCCAAAATCGGTGTAGAGCTGCGACGTAATCGTGTTGTAGTTGCCGGTGGACAGATGCGCATAGCGGCGGATCACATTTCCTTCCTGCCGCACCACCAGCGCGGTTTTACAGTGGACCTTCAGACCTTGCAATCCGTAAACCACATGCACGCCTTCGCGTTCCAGCGCCCGCGCCCACTCAATGTTGCTCTCCTCGTCGAACCGCGCTTTGAGTTCGACCAGCACCGCGACTTGCTTGTCGTTTTCAACCGCTTCCAGCAAGGTCTCGACTACCGGCGCATTCCGGCCCACGCGGTAAAGCGTGATCTTAATGGCCAGCACAGCCGGATCCCGCGCGGCTTGCTGCAGGAAAGAAACCACCGGCTGGAAGGAATCGAAGGGATGGTGAAGAAGAATATCTTCGCGGCGAATGGCGGCGAAAATGTCCTCTCTGTCCTCGTCCGGCTCCATTGCGGCGGGGATTGCAGCCACAAATGGCAGATCCTTCAGTTCGGGACGATCCACCGCCCACAGGTACCGCAGCCGCGTAAGAGCCAGCGGACCGCTTAGCTGGTAGACTTCGTCGCGATTCACTTCAAGATTCTCCAACAGTATTTCAAGCACCGACGCGGGCATGGCTTCATTGACTTCCAAGCGGATGACATCGGCAAAGCGCCGCTGCCAGACGCCCTCTTCCACCGACTCCAACAAGTCCCCCGCCTCCAGTTCCTGAATAGCAGTGTCCGCATCCCTGGTCACATGGAAGGGATGCGCTTCCAGAATTTTCATGCCCGGGAACAGCATCTCCAGGTTGGCCACGATCAACTGCTCCAGCCAGACAAAACATTGCCGGACGGGATGCTTGCGATCGGATGCCTTCTCGCGTGGAAGCTCCACCGCAACCAGTTGGGGAATCGAATTCGGTATCTTGACGCGGGCAAAATGTTCCACGCCTTTCTTGTCGTGGATCAGGACCGCCAAATTCAAACTCAGGTTTGAGATGTGGGGAAAAGGCCGGCCCGGATCGAATGCCAAGGGCGTCAACGTCGGAAAAAGCGTTTCGCGAAAATATTTGTTCAGCGCCGACCGCTGCCGGCTGTTCAATTGCGAATAGTCGGCGATTTGGATGCCAGCTTTCGCGAGGGACGGCAGGACTTGCTGCTGCCAGCATTCGTGAGCATCTCGAAACAAGCCGGCGACGCGCTCCCGTATAGCCACAAGCTGGGCCTGAGGCGTCATGCCGTCGGGACCGCACTCGAGAACGCCTCCTTCGACTTGTCGCTTGAGCCCCGCCACTCGCACCATGAAAAACTCGTCCAGGTTCGAGCCGACGATGGACAGGAACTTGACCCGTTCCAGCAATGGGACCGTCTCGTCTTGCGCCTCTTCCAGCACCCGCCGCTGGAAATCCAGCAGGCTGAGCTCGCGATTCACGTAGAGTTGGGGATCATCGAGGCTGAGGAACGGGCTGGGCGCTGGTTAATGTGCCCTTGGCGATGCGGCCTCGCCCGTTGCGGGGGGCAGATTTCTTTTCCGCATTCCTGGCCGCGATTATTCCAGCATTGCGCATGAGAATGGTTGGAGCGCCTGGCGTTGTGGCGCGCTAGTAGCAAGGCAATTGTAACGGGAAGACCGCTGCTCCGTCTGTGATCTGCGCCGCTTGAGGCCAGTTTTAACCGTGCTGTAACAATTGTCATCCGGCGACGGCGCTTGGCATTAGACAGCGGGATCCTGCTGAGGCCGGCTCAGCTCAGTTGTCATGCAGCATCGGCTGCCACCTTTGTAAAAGCGGGGCAGGCGTCAGTTTGGTTCAGTTCGGGGAAAACGCCCAGGCGGGGCTTCCACCTAGCCTCCCCCAGAAGTAACCTCTCACCGCAGCCTTCCTCTGATATTATCTTTCGAACGGGGTCCTCTGGCAGACGGTATGGCAACCATGTTTACACCGCATCCGAATCTCAGTGACGAAGTAAATGCCAACATCGTCCAGTCAGAAATCGAGGGCGGTGTTTCGCTGGGGGACTTGCCACCTTCGACCGTGCTGGAGATTCAGACGCAGCACCATCGCTACACGGCTGTGTTCCTGGGCGAGAGCCAGGCGCTGATTTCCGGGCACCCGGAATACTGCCCGGAACCGGTACTGGTGGCGATTGCGGGTTCGACCTGGGGAGGATCGATGCTGAAGCTGCGCTACATCGGTCGAGGCATGCATCTCGAGTTCTGTCATCCCGAGTACCGGACTCCGATTGTCACTTCCCGCATTGAGGAAGTGCGCGAGTCTTCCAGTGCGCACAGCGGTGCGCAAAGGTCTAGTCAGCCGATGCCCGCGGAATCCGCACCCGCAGCCACTATGCTGGCGCGTGGAACTTTCACCAAGCCTTCCTGATCACAGAATAACCAGGGGCCCAGTTTAGAAATCAATAGATGTGAAGTGGCGCGACACAAAATGTCGCGCCACTTCTGCGTTTTGAGCCTAAGTACCTGTTTTTCTGGCTTGCGCCTGTGCTGGCGCGCCCAATGCGGCCGCAACTTGAGCCCCGATGGGCGAGCCGAGCCCGGTGCATGCATCCCATCCGGGGCCGGCGGAGTAGGCTCCGTTGTTGCCAGTGGTGACGTCGTTGAAATCACCGGCGCTGCTGGCGTTCTGATACAGCAACGGGTTGACAAAACCAACGGGCTTCCCGATGCTCTCGTTGATGAGCGCGATTAATCCGGCCCAGAGCGGAGCGACGGCGCTGGTGCCTCCGATCACGCCGGACTGGCCATCGACGAGAGTGACGTAGCCGGTGGTTGGATCGGCGTCTCCAGAGACGTCGGGAACGCCGCGGCCAACATTGTGGTTTTGGTTAGCGGAAGGCGGAACGCCTGCGCCGTTCTGCCAAGTGGGCAGCGGGAAGACGTCGCTGATCCCGCCTCCGGTTGCGCCTTCATTATTTGCCAGTTCGTTCCACGTGGTTTCGCTGGTGACGCTGTTGCCTGAGGCGACCAGAGTAGTGCCTCCGCAGGCAAGAACGTTGGGACTCGAGGCGGGGAAATCGACGTGATTCAGGCCGTCGGTTACACCGTCGGTCGAGCCGTCGTCTCCGGCAGCCACGCAGACGGTTACTCCCATGGCGGCGGCGGCCTGGAAGGCCTCGTCCATGGAGGTCGTGGCTTGCGGCGTCCAGGAGGATTCGGGACCGCCCCAACTGATCGAGACTACCGATGGGTTGTTGGTGCTGTCATGCACGGCGGTGGTGATGGCGTTCAGAAAGCCGGCGTCGGTGTTGTCAGCAAAGTAGACGACGATGTTGGCGCCGGGTGCGATCGAACCGGACACTTCAATATCCAGCATGACTTCGCCATCGGGACCGCCCGGGTCTCCGGTGGGACTGTTGCTGCCATTTCCGACCGAGACCGCCGATACGGTTGGCGTCTTGGACAGGTTGAGCTGATTCCAGTAGTTGTTGAGATCGGTGGTGGTGTAGCCTCCGCCTAACTCGATGATCGCGATACATTCTCCGGTTCCATCTACGCCGGTGGGGTAGTCGTAGAACGCGGCGACTTGCGGCGGCGTGTAGGAGAGGTTAACGGCCTGGGCGCGAGCGCCGGCTCGCTCACGCCGCCTACGAAAATGTGGCTTGGCTTGGGGACGATTATCGAGGCCAAAGACGCCCTCGATTACATCCTGCAGGTCGGTGGGGATGTGGATTGCCCCGGTGCGCCCGCGGTAGCGGCCATTGGGATGCTCGTATTGTTTTAAATCGATCCCAAACGCCTGGTTCATGGCAGAGACCGGGCCGGAGAGAATGACTGTCCGGCGGGCGGCGCTCTTTTCCTTTACCGTGAGTTTGTGCTCGCGGGCAAATGCTTCGACCTTGGCAATGCTGTCGGGATCAGCCCCATGATTTTTCTCGAAGTCCTTGCGGCTTAGAATGGTGCGTTTCTCAATTGGTTTGGTGAATGCATCGGCAGTGACAATCGGTTTCTTTCCTGCGCGCGAGCGCAGACGAATTGTCACATCAACTTGTTCGTTGGGATTGGCTGGACCAATCACTCGCGCTCCTTCGAGGGGGGCGCGCTCACTCCCAGTAAGTGGAAGAGGTTTTTTCGGAGTAGACATAAATCTCCTTTCTGTCGGACCTGGCTGATGGTGAAGAAAAGCAGGGCAGCGTTACAACGGAGTCGCATTTCGCGGAACTCCACCCAGGACAAGGAGCCGAGCGCTCTGCCATCCTACGAAATCTATGCTGGCCCGGTAGATGGCTGCGACGTTAGCAGCAGAGCGTTAGGAAAGCAAGCGGTTTTTGGCAGTTGTTTCAAAACGGGAAGGAATTGCCGGCGCATCCGCTTGCGGCGTCTACGGAATCGCAGGTTCAGCTCAACACGGCGCTACCGGACGAGGCGATGAGGGTACCATTTAGAACAGTGAAGGCGCATCGGTTGGAGGCGAACCAATAGGGAATCTCGCGATAGTCATCGGCCTCGAAGACTGCGAGATCCGCGTCCTTGCCGGGCTCGATCGAACCTTTGCGGTCGGCGAGTCGCAACGCCCAGGCGCCGTTGATGGTGGCGGCTGAAATTGCCTCAGCCGGCGACATTTTCATGTGCGTACAAGCGAGCGATAGCACGAATGGCACGCTGGGTGTGGGCGACGAACCTGGATTGTAATCCGTCGCCAAAGCGACGGGCACACCCGCGTCGATCAACTTTCGCGCGGGAGGAAACTTTTCCAGACCGAGGAAGTAATTCGCTCCCGGGACCAGAGTCGCGACGGTGTTGCCTTGTGCCAGCTCTCGAATGTCAGCGTCGCTGACGTGATCCATGTGGTCAAACGACGCCGGATTGTAGCGCAGAAGTGTGTGTAACGAAGTCTGACTCAGTTGGCAGACGTGTCCCCGAACGCCTAAGCCATGCTTTTTCGCAGCCTCAAAGATTCTTGCAGTGCTCTCGACGCTGAATGCTCCGCGCTCGGTGAATACATCCACAAACTGGGCCAGGTTTCTTTTTGCGGTCTGCGGGATTATTCTTTCGCAGACTTCGGTGACGTAGTCGTCCGCTTTGTCCTGGAACTCTTTGGGAACCACGTGGGCGCCGAGAAGCGTGGTCACCACCGTGCCCGGCCAACTCGCGGCAGCGTCTCGAATAGCTTCGAGTGATTTCAATTCTGATTCCAGATTGAGCCCGTAGCCCGACTTGGCCTCGATCGTCGTGCTGCCTTGTTCACCCATTTCGCGCAACGCTTGCAGGACGTTGTCGGCTAGCTGGCGCTTCCCTGCCTTGCGCACGGCTTCCACGCTGGAGCGGATGCCGCCGCCGGCCTTGGCAATTTCCTCATAGGTAGCGCCCGCAATGCGCTTCTCGAAATCCACCAGCCGGGGTGCGACGAATACGGGATGGGTATGGGAATCGACGAATCCGGGAAGGACAACTTGGCGCTCACAATCGATCTCGATGACGTTTTTGCGGTTCTTCTGGAGCCAGGAATCGCGCAGCGCGTCTTTACTCTTACCGACGGAAATAATCTTTCCGCCCAGGCAGAGCACGGCGGCGTCTTCGATGATGCCCAGTTCCTGGAGTTGGGTACCGCGGCGTGGAGCTGATTTATCGGGAGACGAGCGCAGCGTGAGCAGCTGGCCGATGTTGATCAGCAGCAGGGACCGCGCAGCTTGACTCGGTTTTTGCGATGTTGGCACTGTAAAAGCAGTTTAGCAGGCTACCCAGGCGCTGGCGTGCGCAGATGCTGGGCACAAAGTAAGCACGAACGGTTCACTTTCCATTCTTCATACCGAAGTGCCGGTCCATCCTATTTCACCAAGCCCACAATCAGGCCGCTAGGTCCGGGTAGGTTGATTCGACGTACGTCGGTAAAGCCCGCGGCCTTCATCCACTGGGTGTATTCGGGCTCGCTGTAAGAGGCGCCGCCATCGGTGGCGACCAGCATGTTGAGTGCAAACAATGCCGCGTGTTGCGGCCCGGTTTTATCGGGATTGAGGATGAAGTCTTGCACGACGAGGCGGCCGTTCGGCGCCAGTGCCTGGCGGGCTCGGCGGAAGATGTCCCGATTCTGTTCCTCGGAAAACATGTGGCAGATCGCGTTCAGCATGATGATGTCGTAGCCGGAGCCAACATCGTCCTGGAGCATGTCTCCCGCGCGAACCTCAACTTGCGCTGAGACGCCGGCCTGGCTGACATATTCGGTGGTCAGCGGCGCCACCTCTGGGACGTCGAGGATCTCGCATCGCACATCGGGAGAAGCTTTCGCAAAAGCGATGGAGTATGCGCCAGAACCGCCGCCGAGATCGAGGATGCGGCGAACACCGGCTGTGCCGATGGCCTTTACCACAAGCGGAGCGCGATCTTTGGCGCTGCGTTGCATCCCGGCAATGAAGTTGCGCGTCCATTCCGGCGTGTCGTCGCCGTCGATGGGGATGCGAGTACCCGTGCGCACGGCGCCGGTCAGTGTGCTCCACCGACGCCACATATTGGCTATGTGCAGCAGACCATTGCGGTGATTGTCTTTGGAACCCTGAACAAAAAAGCGTGCTGACTCGGGCGTGTTCTTATAGTGGTCACCGCTTTTCGAGAGCAATCCCAGGGCAACTAGCGCGTTGAGCAGCATGCCCACGCCGCGCGCATTCGCATTGATCTTTCGGCCGATCTGTTCGGCATTACCGCCGTCGCCGACAGCGGTAAAGATATCCAGTTCGAGCGCCGTCAGAATGCAACGGCTTGGCATATATCCGCGGATCATCTGATCGAGGCGGTCGGGCAGCGTTCCCGCTTTCTCGCGGGCAGCCATCGCGGCACGGAACTTTTCCCCATGCTCGAGCGACATGCCCTTCATCGCGGACGCATCGCTCCAGACGAGACGATCGACGGGCTTACCATCGCGCAAATGCGTGTCGACAATTTCGGATACGTCCGCCGGACGCACCTTCCGATACCACACCCCTGCCGGATAGACGACCAGCACTGGACCTTCGTCGCACAATCCCATGCAGCCGCAGGTAGTGAGTTGCACATCGTTGGTGAGTCCGCGCGCCTGTAGCTCTCGATCGAGCGTGTCGAGCACAGCGAACGAGCCGCTGGCCGGGCAGGACGGGACTCCTTCTGGTTTTTGCTGCGTGCAGACGAAAGTATGAAAACGGAACGGTTCCATCGCGGTCTCCAAGATAGATTGATGGTAGCCCACTCAGCTGGCCGCTCCTTGTGCTCTGGGTCACAGCTTGTTGTTCAACATGGCGGTCAACGGCGCCGCCGAGCCAACCGCCTTGCGCCGACTTTAAACATCTCGCAGCAAACAGCGACCTCGCTGCTCGTCTGGTTACCCGCATGCGGTTGAAGTGGCGCACGTCGCGCACCAGCGAGCCCTATCTCATTGTTCATGTTGTTCGTTGTTGCTGGTGGCTAGTATTCTCACGTAGGGAACGAGCAGCGGTGCATCGAGTTCAGCCGATTTAACCGCGTTGCTTGAATAGCTTCTCGTGCCGGCTTAATCGAAGCGACGGAGGAGTCGATACTATGAAGAAAAATGTCTTACGAGCGATAATCGAGGTGGGTTTTATCATCTTCCTGTTTTATTCAAATCTTTTGATGGGAGAATTTGAGCGCTCAGGCATGGGGCAGAAGAGGGGCGTAGCCTGGGCCATGGGAGATGTTTTTACCGCCGCCAATTTCGAAATTGCCACAATAGCCGCGCTCAGCGCTTACATCCTTTTTGAATTTCTTCGAAAGAGATTCTAGGCAAACGAGGCTCTGATTCTTGGCTGCAAAAGAACAGCGATTGGTGAGCGGCGATGATGATTCCAGCTCGGGCCTCACGGAAAACGCACTCCCAGGCTGTAAATCTCCTGCGTACTCTTATCCTGCATCAAGAGCGGGGAGTCATCGGGCATCAGCCCAACCCAAAACTCCCACGGATCGAACCCACGCGGAACCTGCTTCAAGCTGAGCAAGCGTTCCACCTTGCCATTGGCTACAGTCACCCGCACCAGGTCATCGGTTTTGTCGGAATAATCCTCCGCATAAAGATACTTCCCATCGCGCGACCAGTTCTCGAAACCGAAGCGTGACTCCGCCAGTTGCGTCCAACTTTTCTTTTCCGTGTTGTAGAGCATCAGCTTGGTGGAGTCGGCGGACAACGCTGCCAGGTAGCGCCCGTCCGGCGAACAGCGCGGACTGAAAAGGTTTTCAGAACCCGGAACGTCGGAGATTTGCGAAGTCTTCAAATCAATGATGTGAATGTTGGGGCCGGTTGAGGTCCCGTATTCCAGCCACGGCATTCCAGCGAAGACGATGGCATCGCCTTCGGGTGTCCAGGTGGGATCGCCTTGATTGTGATCGCCCGTGGTCACTTCATGCGGCGTACCGCCCTCGGCCGGCACCAAGAAAATCTTCCAGGGTTTTCCCGGACTTGATGCCATAAATGCTATCTGGGTTCCATCCGGTGACCAATGCGGCATATGCGCCTGCATCGGCGGATATGTGAGTTGCGTCCGCGAACTTCCGTCCAGCTTGCTTCGCCATAGCGTGAGTTCCGGATGCGCGATGTAGGTCACCCATTCGCGGTTGCGCAAGAAATCGGCTTCGCCCGCTGACACTCCTGGAAGCAAGATGGAGAACTGCGGCGACTTGCTATCCAGGCGGATCAAGTCGAAGCGGCGCTGCTGACCGATCACAAACAGCTTCTTGCCATCCGGACTCGGTGTCGGATTACTGAACATAAGCGGCCCCACTGTCAACTGCGTCGGCTCGGTGCTCGCCTTGCGAAACAGGGATGAACCCTCGCGCAGAGCCCAGATGTTCTGCGTATGATCGCGAGTCGACTCGAACAGGAAATATTCTCCTTGTGACGTCCACGTTCCACCAAACTCCTGCGCCGGTTTGTTCCAATCCGGCAGCACCGGATGCAAACCCTTGCCGTCGGCCGAAACCTCCCACACTGACGAAGTGCGCTGGTTGGTGTCCCTGACGGTGAAGCGTAAGCGGCGGCCGTCGGGCGAAAACCGAGGCGCAAAAGGAACTCCGGTTACGGCAATGAGTTCCCGCGAATCAGTTCCGTCCGCGCTGCACAGGTACAAACTTGAGTTTCTCGCATACACGATGTGCTGGCCATCGGGCGCCCACGCGGCGGCGTGTGCGAGAATGTTTCCCACCGGCCGGAGCGACCCTCCGGGAACCGGCAACACCCAAACCGGCCACTCTGTCTCTGAGCCTTCGGCTACGCCTTTCAACAGCAATTCTGAACGGCCCGGGTAGAAGTCGTAAATGTCGACGCTGGCCAGTGAGATGGGTACGGGTGCGGTTTCTCCGCCTGAGGCGGACACCTGCATGAGCACGGAGTGTCCGCTGAGATGTTCAGAAAAGTACAGCCGGGTGCCATCGGTGACCAGAGAGCGCTTGGATGTGCCGTCATTGGTAATCTGCAGCGACGAAATCACGACCGGAGCCGGCTGGGGCGACCTTACGAATAAAATGATGGCTACCATTACCGCGAGCGCGACGAAAACCAGCACCCACTTCGTGATACTCACCTTGGGCTGAGGCTGTACGGTGGTTGCGGCCGTGGCGAACAAAGCCCGGATTCTATCCTTCGAATCTGGCGCCGGCCGGGTGGCCGATCCGCCGGAAACCACTTGTCCTGACTCTGTTTCCCGGCGCAGGCGCTGCAGATCACCCCGCATCTCAGCCGCAGTTTGATATCGCAGTGCCGGATCTTTCTCAAGCGCCTTGCTCACGATGCGTTCAAGTTCGGTCGGAGTGGCAGGATTAAATCGCAGCGGTCCTTCCGGCGTGCTGTGAATGAGCGAGTCGAAAAATGCAGCCGTAGTCAGTCCCTGGAAAGGAAGCACTCCCGTCGCCATCTCGTAGAGCACGATCCCGAACGAGAACAAGTCGGTGCGCGAGTCCAAAGGCCGGCCCAAGGCCTGCTCCGGCGACATGTAATGCATCGTTCCCAGCGGAGCACCGGGTT
Organism: uncultured Acidobacteriota bacterium; assembly: GCA_963696635.1. Taxonomy (GTDB): domain Bacteria; phylum Acidobacteriota; class Terriglobia; order Terriglobales; family Acidobacteriaceae; genus JABDBE01. The sequence continues at coordinate 522,314 of CAVOKX010000006.1, read as the reverse complement.
GAAGCAGATCTACCGGCGACTGCGTGACACCCCCGAAAGTGTTGCCACTCACGCTGGCTTCGTTCCCGGTGGTGAGCTTCGCCAGACCGAAGTCCAGAACTTTGGCGTGGCCGCGCTTGGTTACAAAAATGTTTGCCGGCTTGATATCGCGATGAATAATGCCGTGGGTGTGAGCCGCGTCCAGAGCATCGGCGATCTCGATCCCCAGCGACAACAGCACTTCCATTGGCAGAGGACGCCCGGCGACTCGGTACATCAGGGGCATCCCGTCCAGAAACTCCATGGCAATGAACGCTTCGCCGTCCTCTTCGCCAATGTCGTGGATGGTGCAAATATTAGGGTGATTCAGTGCGGAGGCAGCATGGGCTTCGAGGCGAAAACGCGCCAGCGCTTCGGCATTTCGGGCAACGTTCTCCGGCAGGAATTTCAGAGCGACAAAGCGATGCAGCCGCGTGTCCTCAGCCTTGTACACCACGCCCATTCCCCCACCACCGAGTTTCTCGAGGATGTGGTAGTGCGAGATGGTTCGCCCGATCACTGGAACAAAAATCCTACGTGGGCCAAACCCGCAAGTCAATGCAACCCCTTGCCAGTCGGGGAAATTGGCGGTTCCAATCGGCATCTCGTTTGGTATACCGGCGGGGTGGAAACGTCTTCAGTCCATGGATCTTGGGGCATCTCTTTAAGTCTGCTTGATTAATGACGGTGCCCGCCAACCCCAGATCAATTACTCGCCTCAAAAGACCTGGGGCTCGCAGACTCAACCAATGCCGCAAGTGATGGTTCCAAAGTGCAAATTACCGCTGATGCTGTTGTTCTGTACTGCGTTAACGTGGGCCGCACAAGACACATCGGGCACGAATGTGGGCGGCTGCCGTCAAATCGCCGGGCAGCTACCTCACGTAGCTTCTACATTCGGTCATGGCCTGGCCATGGCGCCGCGCAATGCGGTTCGGCCGGCCAATCTCGCATGGGAGCTGCCCATCGCCGCGGCAACTGGACTCCTGATCGCGTACGGTGACGGGCGGGTCAACAATCGTATTCATTCGCCCTCCTTCACGCAGGACGCGTCGCGGGGATCAAACGTCGGACTGGGCATCGAGTTGGGCGGGGCGGGACTGGCTTACTTGGTAGGTTGCTCCGGCCACCGCTCAGCGTACGCGGCCAATACCGGCTTCACTGCGCTCGAAGCCATGGGAGCTGCGAGCCTGGTCAGCTTCGGAATCAAAGAGGCCACCAACCGTCAATATGCCTACGCCACAAACACTCACGGCGAGTTTTGGGAAGGCGGCGGATCGTTTCCTTCCGGGCACGCCACGGCGAGCTTCGCGTTTGCCAGCGTCATTGCGCACCGCTATCCGCATAAGCCTTGGCTCAAGTGGGGCGTGTACGGACTGGCAACTGGCGTCAGCTTCGCCCGCGTCGCCGGGAAACAGCACTTCGTCTCTGACATTCTCGTAGGCGGCACGGTCGGATATGTGACTGGAACCTACATGGCCACGCATTAGCTGCTTTCATCCTCCGCAATCGGTCGATTAGAGGAGCGGCCTCGAAGGGCGGTAATGCGCTCAGAGTCGCCCGGTTGCCGCCTGCACCAACAAAAGCGCTCCTATGCCCACCAAGCCAAGGTAGATGTACTTCAGAAAAGTTTCTCCGTGCATTCGGTGATTGATCATTCTGCCCAGCAATACGGCCAGCAGCGTGAGCGGCAGACAGATCAGATAATAGTGGGTTACCGCCGGAACCCAGAGTCCGGCCAGCCAATAACCAATCATGCCAATGATGCTGGCGGGGAGAAAATATCCTTGCAGGGTCGCGCGGAAGTGCTGCGCTGACCACCGTCGCATGGCTCCATAAATCACCAGGGGTGGGCCATTCATTCCATAAGCTCCGCCCAGCACGCCGGCGCAGAATCCGCAGGCTAGAAGCCATCCTCGACTGTCGCGTTTCAGTTCGAGCGCTGTCCGGCCTATCAGGGAATAGACGGAAAACGCGATGAGAATCACTCCCAGCGCACCTTTGACTACCCTTTGATGACTACTAGTCAGAAGCAGAAGACCCAACGGAATACCCAGCAGCGTCGAGAGCACGAGCCATCCGGCGCTCCGCAGATGGATCTTTTTCCAGTCCTGCACCACGACGATCCCAGCGATGGTAATCGACACCAGCACGACCAATGGCGCGGCGACCCCCAGTGGAATGCAGAAGGCGAGAAGCGGAACCGCTACCAGGGCCTCGCCGAAACCAAACGCTGATCGAATCAGCGTGGATATGAATACGATCAATAAAACACGCAGGGTAGTGGCGTCTATTTTGATCTCCGAGGTGAGCAGAATTCGTAATGCACAGCGTCGACACTCTTGTTTTGAGCGGAGTCATTCCGAAGCCCCGCGCTTTTACCAGCGGGGCGAGGAATCTCGCGTGGACCATTTTAAACTGAACCAGTATCCGCGATTACTGTGCGATGACTTTGCCGCAGCTTTGCAGTATGCTCGTAACTCTGCTGGTATGTCTGCTCTCCCGATTAAACTGGACGTCGGCCAAACCGTCGGTGATTACGAGATCCTGGCGCTGCTCGGGCGCGGCGGCATGGGCAAGGTCTTCAAGGTCCGTAACCTGATTTCGGATCGGGTTGAAGCCATGAAGGTTCTCCTGCCCGATGCCGATGCCAGCCCCGAACTGGCAGAACGCTTCGCGCGCGAGATCAAGCTGGTAGCCAGTCTTGAGCATCCCAATATCGCCTTGCTCCGTACTGCGCTCCGCTTGGGCAGCCACATGCTGATGATCATGGAGTATGTCGAAGGAAATTCTCTGGAGCAGAAGCTGCAATCGCAGAAACCCGATTGTAAGCGCTCAGTTCATCTCGTGGTTCAGGTGCTTGCGGCTCTGAGCTACGCGCACCAGCATGGGGTGGTTCACCGGGACGTTAAACCTTCCAACATCCTGGTGCGCGCCGATGACAGCGTCAAGCTGACGGATTTTGGTATCGCCAGCCGTGCTGGAGACCCCAGGCTAACCGGCGCAGGGTTGGCCCTCGGCTCTCTTTATTACATGTCGCCCGAACAGGTGCGGGCGCTTCCCTTCGACGCCAGATCGGATATCTATTCGACCGGAGTCACGCTTTACGAAAGCGTCACTGGGCGCTGCCCCTTTCAGGGTGACAGCTTCCACGCCATCATGACGGCCCACCTCGACCAAACGCCCGTTCCCCCCATTCACCTCGCGCCGAATATTCCGCCGCAACTCTCGTCCATCATTGAACGTTCTCTAGCCAAAGCTCCCGAACACCGCTTCCAGACGGCTGGAGAATTTCGAGCGGCATTGCTGAGAGTCTATCCCGATATTCACTCCCACGGTGTAGTAAGCGCTCTCTTCGCCGATGCACCCCCGGTCCCTGCCGTTCCACCCCCAGCGCCGTCTACCCCCGTCAGCACGCAATCATTCGATCCGGCATTGCTGGAGACCGCCAGGAAGAACTTGGCTATTTACATCGGCCCCATGGCCAAGGTGATTGTCAACCGCGCAGCCAAGAACGCGCGCTCCCGTCAAGATCTCTACGAAAAACTGGCGGCTGAAATCCCGTCTCCTGGCGATCGGCAAACCTTTCTCCGCTCTCTTCCCCTGTAAACCTTTCTCTGAAGATTTCCTTACGATTCCAGCAGACGAATTGCCTTCACCATGCTGACGTACATCCGGTTGAACGACCGCGCCAGTTGCGAAATTTCATCCGTGCCTTTCACCTGAATTTCGGGGACATTGAAGTTGCCATTGCTGATCTCGTCGGCTGCGACCACCAGGCGACTGACTGGCCGAATGACAATAAGCACCATGGCCAGATCCAGCAGGATCAAGGTTGCCAAGGCCACTCCTCCGAGATAAATCATGAGCGTGCGAAACGCCTGGTCAGCGATGGTCAAAGGCACAGACATGGGAACGGAAACAATCTGGGCCCCTACGGTGTCGCCGAGTTTCCAATCGAATCCGTTGTTCGTTCCATAGATTTTAATCATCGCCGCCGGAGCTGCCGACGGCGTGCTGTGACATTCCAAACAGGGCCCGATCGCAACGATGGGGCGCGCCAAAAACAGCGAACGCCCTCCCGGAATCTCTCGCTCACCGGAAAATTCCTTGGCGTCGGCGTGGGTGCGAAAGTTCTCGATCACGTCCGCTTCCCAATCCACCGCGCGATCCCGCAGGTTGGTGGGATTGAGCGTAGCCTCTTTGTAGGTATAGTCCGGATAACTGGATCGCAGGTAATTGAATACTTCGGTCGCCGAAAAGGCGGGAACGGTTTGCGGCAGAAAGGTCTTGATGCGAGCCTGATGCGCCTGCAGTAAAGGCCCGATCTGCTCCGACGTATAGGTCCGCATTCCACCCGCTGCCCCCATCATCAGCCGCGCCTGCTGCAGTACTTCCTCGCGCGCGCTCCGTTCCAGGAAATCGCGTGAAATGTACCCCGCAATCCCGATGCCGGTGCCGAAAACCAAAATCAGGACGAGATTGAATTTAATGAGAAGTCTCATAGGCGGGCTATTATAAAGCGCTCGCGTCAGAACTAGAATTTCGGCGATGCGCTGGTACAAATCTCCACAGTTATTAGCCAGGAAGCGGCGCCAGAGTGCAGCCCACGACGCAAGCCGCGGAGAAGTGGGAAACAGACAAGCCCCAGCGCGGCGAAAGACAGTTCTCACCCATACACATAAAAGGGCTGGAGCTTACCCGCAATCGTTAACGCGCTTTCACGGGTGAGATTTTAGAAGGCACTGAAGGCAGCTTGACTGTTTTCCTGGCCGCGCCCGCGACTAGTTCCCTAACCCGACCCGGCGCACCAATTCCTGGAAGCGGGGATCGCTACGCAGCGGGTCATAAGTTGGATCCACCTTGAGGGCGGTGAGGCTACTAGAATGCTCAGCATAGGCTTTTTCTAACCACGCCAAGGCCTTGTCATTGTCTCCCACCCCAATATAGGCAACGGCAAGGGACAATGAATCCAGCGTACCGTGCCTTTCCAACTGTTCAAGTTGCTGCAGAGCATGCTTGGCCCTCGTCTGGTCGCCCGACCGGCCCGAAGCATACGCGATCATCGCCCAACTCCAGGGTTGCGAGTCGTCACGCAGGCGCAAGGCCTCTGCGTCGGCCAGGGCGTCTGCGAACAATCCTTTTTGCGTATAAGCCCAGACCAACATGTGAGCCCTGGGAAAATTCGGTTCCATGTCCAGCACGCCCCGGAACTGATCGATGGCGCGGTCATATTGGCGTGAAAAATAGAGGATCGCGCCATAGTCAGTCGCGATGATCAGCGAAAGTGGATCGAGTTGGCGGGCGCTTTCGATCTCCGGAAACGCTTCCCCGAAACGGCCTTGCAAAGCCAGGCACTCGGCGTACCAGTGGTGGCCCGTGGCGTAGTTTGGATTCAGCTGGATGGCGCGCCGATATTCCTTTTCCGCGGTCGCCCAGTCCCAGTCGTAGTTCTGGGCAATAACCGCCAGGGCAGTGTGAGCCTCCGGGAGCCGTTCATCGAGTTCCAAGGCACGCTGCACGGCCGCGCGCGCCTTCGGTATGAACTCGATTTGGGGTGCTCCCGTGTAGCCACCCATCAGCGCATAGGATTCCGCTAACCCAGCATAAGCTGGAGCGTACGCCGGATCTTTGGCCACCGCCTGTTGAAAATACTCGATCGCCTGCCGTAACCCTTGCCCAGTCCGCTTGCTGGAGAAAAAGCGGCCCTTAAGATACAGCTCGTAAGCCTCCGACTCCGGCAGCGAGAGGGAAGCCAGATGGGCGGATTTGATCCGTTCATTGCTCCCGATCCTGATCTGTATTTCATTGGCAATCTCTTGCGCGATTTCACCTTGAATCGCCAACAGGTTGCCCGGTTCGCGATCATATTGTCGTGCCCAAAGGTGGGTCTGATCTTTCACCTGGATGAGCTGTGCGGTGATTCGCAATCTGCCAGAGTCACGCCGGACACTGCCCTCCAGCGCGTACTGAACGCCCAATTCACTCCCAATTTGATCCAGCGTCTTCCTGTTATGTTTGTACTGCATGACCGAGGTTCGCGCGATCACCCCCAGGTTCTGGGGATCAAGGCTTCCCAGCCGGGCAATCATCTCTTCCGTCATGCCATCGCTGAAGTAATCCTGGCTGGTGTCCCCGGTGAAGTTCTCGAAGGGAAGGACGGCGAGCATCAGCCGGCCATTCGAAGCCAATGGGCGAGTCTGGGAACGGGACCACAAATAAGCGCCCATGGCGACGACCAGGGCAATGGAGATCGCAAACAAGGCCGACCGTCTGGAGCGGCCCGGTTTGACGATCAAAGTCTCAGCAATTGGTGGCTCAGTAACCGGAGGCTGGGGCTTTGGAACAACCACCAGTCTTTGCGCCTCGGGATCAGTGACTGGCGCAATGAAACGATATCCCCTGCCCGTGACGGTTTGAATGAAACGTGGTTCTTCGGGATCATCTTTGAGGGCTTGCCGGACCTTGCGAATCGCGCCGTTGATGCTGTTGTCGGTGTCGAGAAAAACATCCTTACCCCAGATTCTCTCGACGATATGTTCGCGGCTGACAAGCTGGCCTCTCTGCTCAACTAACACCGCGAGAATCTCCATGGGGATGCGCTCTAACTTGAGCACACGACCGGAGCGCCGCAGCCTGCAAGCTCGGAGGTCAAACTCAAAATCTTCCCCAAATCGGATCAAGCCCGGGACCCGGGCTGGCTCTGCTCCCACGAAGGCCCCCCAAAACAAAGCACAACATTCTACATCAGTTCCACCATTTCGTACCATCTATATTGTTTTCAATACGGTAGAGGGACATTAAAAGTAAGACGCCAACAGACATCCGCTATTGCAAGCGTAAGCGCACTAAGGCACTATCCCGGCGCTTCCAAAAGGAGCAGCCACGGTTGAGCTTTGAAACTGCGAGCATTTGCCATCGGACGTTGATGCTATGGTTTGCAGGAATGCTGGTGGAGATTGGCCGACGCCTGGCTGAGTCGGCGAAGCTTGTGCAGATAGAGATTCTAAAAGGTACTAACAAAATATTTCGAGGAGGAGAATATTCAGATGACCGTTAAACATGTTGTTCGCGTTTTCTTGTTCGCTTTAGCGTGCTGCCTGTTGGCGGGCGCGCAATCGGCCCAGACTGACATTACTGGCGGTGGAACCTCAGGCAAGATTCCAGTCTTCACAGGCACGCACAGCGTCGGCAACTCCATCATGAAACAGTCTGGCGGGAACGTCAGCGTCGCCGGAGGTGTACACGCAACAAAGGGCGGTTCCAACCCTCAGAATCTCGTCTCTGGCACCAACAAACAGGCTGACTCACTAGCAACCGGCGCCGGCGTGTTCGGCGAACTCTCCACTACCGGCGAAAGCATCACGGGACAGGGCATTCAATTCGGAGGTAGTGGCACCTGGGGTGATGGCGGAGGCAATGACAGTTCGAGCGGATTAGCGAATTACGCGGTTATCGGCACTACGGACAACAAATCCGCCGGAATTTTCTGGAACGACGGCCCCAGTTACTACAACCTATTCGCTTTCAACTATGCCACGGGCTCTACCGGATTCCCGTTCGCCGCCGAAAACGGAGACGGCTTTGGCTGCAACATCGATACGGTTGGAGACCTAACCTGCACCGGTGCGAAGAATGCAGTTGTTCCCGTCGACGGCGGCAAACACCAGGTTGCACTGGCGGCCATCGAGTCTCCAAAGAACTGGTTTGAAGACTTCGGCTCAGCCGAGTTGGTGGGTGGCGTGGCCACGGTTCGGCTCGATGCCAGGTTCATCCAGACCGTCAACACCAAGTCCGAGTATCACGTGTTCCTGACTCCCAACGGAGATTGCAAGGGTTTGTATGTCAATCAAAAGACGGCGAACTCCTTCGAGGTGCGTGAACTGGGCAACGGAAACTCCAGCGTAAAGTTCGACTACCGCATCACCGCTCTGCGGAAGAACTACGAGAGCGTTCGCTTTAAGGAACATCCCGAATTTCCGCTTCGGAGAGACGGAAGAGTGTTCCCTCCAAAGGAGTAAAGAATTAACAGACTCAGCCTTCGGGACCAGTTCAGTTCGACTGGTCCCGATTTTCTTGTCGTCGGATCAGTGGTCGCCGGACTCCGGGGGTTCCTGCCAAAGCCAGGCGCAAGCCAAATCTTGCCAAGCCCGCTGACCCTAGCTTTTCGTCGTGACCGACTCATTCCAAGGCCAGAATGAACCTGGAAGACAATGTCATAGTTACCCCGTTCAGCCTGCTATTCTGAACCGGCAATTTGCTCGCGGCTGACCAGCGGTCCTCTCTGCTCGAAGCGGCCCAGAATCTCTGTCGGGTTGCGCTCTAGCTTGAGCATACGACCACAGCAACGTAACCGATAGGCGCCGAAATCGAACTCGAAATCCTCCCCAAATCTGACCGAACCCGGCAGTGGGCCGGTTCTGACACCACGGTGGCTCCCCTAACAAAGCACGACGTCACCGGTTCTGCCGTTTCGCACCATCTTGTGCAGTTTCAGGCGTTAAGGACGACATAAAAAGTAAGACGCCAACAGGTGTCCGCTATTGCAAGCCACAGCCGCGTCAGGCATCATGCGCCACGCTTCTGAAAGTGAAGAGCAACGGTTCGAGCATTGCGCTCCCAGATTGCAATCCGAACGTTGATGCTATGGGTTTGGCGCTCCGCAGATTCAGACTCGCCAACACCAATTTCGCCGACGCAGATCGTGTAAGTGACAAAACTTTAAAGAGACTCAAAAGTCAAACAAGGAGGATGTTATGTTCCGCATCAGCGCGTGTGTGTGTACATTTTTTCTGCTTACTTTCTGCGTGCTGCCCGTGAATGCGCAGCAACCGGCAGCAGCTTCGGCCAACGTGGCCGTGCCTCCGATGGTGCACTTCAGCGGCGTACTGACCGACGTAAAGGGCAAGCCATTAACTGGTACCGTCGGGGTAACTTTCTCCCTGTACAAAGAGTCCGAGGGCGGCGCGCCACTCTGGATGGAAACGCAAAACGTGCAAGCCGACAAGGCCGGACACTATTCGGTCGCGCTCGGCTCCACCAGCAGTCAAGGATTGCCCGCCACCGTGTTTGCTTCAGGTGAAGCCCGCTGGCTGGGGGTGCAAGTTCAGGGACAGGCCGAGGGGCCTCGCGTCCTGCTGATGAGTGTACCCTACGCTTTGAAGGCCCTCGACGCCGAGACCATCGGCGGCAAACCGGCTTCTTCCTTCGTGATGGCGCCAGCTTCTTCAAGTGCCGCCGGTAAGAGCGCTGCTCGAACCCCGGGCACCATCACCGGTAGCGGCACGGCAGACTTTGTTCCTAGGTTTACAGGGGCTACCACCATTGGCAACTCCAACATCTTTGAAACTGTGGGCGGCAATGTTGGTATCGCCACTACAACCCCCGCCGCCAAGTTGGACGTCAAAGGCACGGGAGATGTCCGTGACACTCTCACCCTGTTCCCCAAAGGGACGCATCCCGTGCTGTCGATTCATGGCACCGCTCTCAGCGTCGACCACACCGGCTTGGTGACCTTCGTGTCCGGCCAGACTTTCCCGGGGACGGGCACAGTGACCAGCGTAGGCAGCGGAGCGGGACTGACTGGCGGGCCAATTACCACCAGTGGGACGTTAAGTATCAAGACGGCTGGGGTTACCAATGCGATGCTGGCGCACCCGTCCCTGACCGTGGTTGCCGGTGACGGTTTAGACGGTGGCGGTTCGGTGGCCTTGGGAAGTAGTGTTACGTTGAGTGTAAACACCCAGAGGTTCCCTCAGTTGGCGACCGCAAACACCTTCACCAACCTGAACGCCATCAATGTGAGCAGCTCGAGCCCAGATCTGGCCTTGAGCAACTCAGGCAGTGGCGACGGGATTGACATTTCGCTCAGTGGCGGGGTCGGCGTCGATGTCTTTAGCGGTGGTCAGGGGATGCATGCCACAACCAGCGGAGACGCCGGTGTTTTTGAAGGCGGCCTTGACGGTTCCTACAACTTAGGGCCCAATGGCGGCGTCTACTCTGAGTCTGATACCGACGCTAACTTCAATACCGCTACCTACGGCTATGAGTTCGGATCGACAACCCGAACACAGGGCGTCTGGGGCTTTAGCGAGAGTCCAAACGGATTTGGCGTTTATGGCGAACAGGAGGGGACCAACACCGCTGGCATCAGCCGTCCCGCAGGCGTCTGGGGGGATTCGACGGCCCGCGCTGGAGTCCTTGCAACATCCGACCAGCAGGACGCAATCGCGGCAATTTCGGCAGACTCTAACGGTGGGCAGAGAGCCGGGTTCTTCGACAACCTCTCCACCAGTTCATCCGAGAACGTGATTTACGCCACAGGTTTTAAGGTGGGTGGTCTCTGCACAATCAGCACGGGCGGACACCTAGCCTGCAATGGGGCCCTTGGCGTGGTGGCTCCGGTCGATGGTGGAGCACGTCAAGTTGCACTCACCGCCATCCAAGCCACAGAGGACTGGTTTGAGGACGCAGGCTCTGGGCAACTGGCCCACGGCGAAGCGGTCGTCAATCTTGAGGGGACCTTCGGGCAAACGGTCAATGCCAGTATTGAATACCACGTGTTCCTCACGCCCAATGGCGACTGCAAGGGACTCTATGTCGCGCAGAAGTCGCCTACGTCCTTTGTGGTGCGCGAACTGGCAGGCGGCACTTCCAGCATAGCCTTTGACTATCGCATCATGGCGAAGCGCAAAGGCTTCGAGGGTATTCGTATGGCGGATAAAACTGCTAGCTTCCGTCTGTCAGAGACACCAACTGGAGGAGCGCCTTCCTCGACCCCCGCAGTGAAGCCACCTTCTCCTCAGCAGGTACGTGAAAGTCATGCGTCAGCCGCCCGCCGGATGGCGAAGCTGAGCCCGACGGTCAAGCACTGAGCAAACTCTTCGGCAAACCAGCTAGCGCAACCGCTGGTTGGTTTTCCACTCAACGAGACCCCAGGTCCAGTCCTGGGGTCTTTTTTGTCTCGCCTGCAATCGTCACAAATCCGGAAATTAGGAAAATGGCTGACCACGCAAGAAATGTCCTCTTGAGGACTTTTGCTCGGAGCAACTGGTGGGTGGCGTTGCCACATTCGGCTCGTGCTTCAACACCTGAGAAATACGAACAGTCAGCGACCACTCTGGGGATTTTTGCCAAAGGCCATCCGACGATCTTGCAAATCAATTTGGAAGGCGGGGGAAAGGTATGTGCTTGGCATGGGCGGCCAGCCCACCCTCATGATCAGAAGTGGAGCGGAGCCGAGAAAAGCTGAGTTTTCAGCCTCGAGTTTTCGTGAAGCCCATGCAGTTCTGCCCCGGGGGCGTGAGGCTGTCATCTATTTCGCCTTCGAAAAATCTTCCACCGCAAACAACTCTCCGTTGTTTTCCGCTACACCGATGCCCACGGAATCCATGTCGCCGTCCAGGATGTTGGCGCGGTGCTGGGGAGACTTCATAAAGCTTTGATGAATGGCGGATGCGTCTGCTCCCTCGTCCACATTTTCAGAAAGCCAGGTAAAGTGAGCCCCGGCCGCTTTCGCCCGCGAGGGCAAACTGGGCTCACCGGGAAGTTGATGCGAGACCGTTCCTTGCTTCGCCATCCGCTGCGCATGCGTGCGCGCGGCCTTGGTTAACGCCTCGTCTAACCTCAAGGAAGGCAGTCCCTGCGCCTTGCGCTCCCGGTTCACGGCGTTGAAGAGTTCCTGTTCTGCATTGAGTGTTTTCTGCTGAGCGAAACTCCCCGAACACAGGATCAGCAGAGTCATCAAAACTGCGATTCGATGTGGAACATGCATGAAGGCTCCCCGCGCAATCCAACCCTGGTTGTTGTTCTTCCACTCGGGGAAACATATGCCTGCAACAAGCCCTCCTTCGAGGCCAATTACGGGCAGCTCAAGTCGAGTCGTGTACGCCGTCGGCGAAGGACGCGGCTTCAGAAGCGCGGAAAAAACTCGGCGTGCATTTGATTCTTGATGGTGCAGCGCTTCCCTGGTCATGACTGTTCTTGCTATATTAATGCTTTACAGTACTATTGTACTACGTTAGTATGAGGAGGCGTGATTGCGAGTTTCCGGGATGCGGAGACGGAGAGACTGTGGAAGTCGGGCAAGAGTCGCTGCCTGCCTGCCGATCTTCAACGAAGGGCCTTTAAGAAACTGGCCATCTTGAATGCGGCCGTCGCGCTGGACAACTTAAGAATTCCGCCGGGCAACCGCCTGGAGTCGCTTCGGGGGGATCGCTCGGGTCGGTACAGCATTCGGATCAATGATCAGTACCGTGTCTGTTTCGCGTGGCGTGACGGAAATGCTTTTGACGTTGCGATCGTCGATTATCACTGAGAATGAGGAAGAAAAGGGGTCAATGTATGGCAAGAACGAGGAAGGTGTTTGCAGTCCATCCGGGCGAGATTCTCAAGACGGAATTTATGCAGCCCATGGGCCTAAGCGCCTACGCCCTGGCGAAAGCCCTGAGCTTTCCTGGCATCTACGATGTCGTGCGGGGCGACCGGGCTATCAGTGCTGATACTGCGATTCGGTTAGGAAGGTACTTTGGCTTACCCGCGCAGTTCTGGCTAAATCTTCAAAATGATTACGATCTCAGGCTCGCGGAGGGTAGCGGCGTCGGCGAACGAGTTAAACCGCGACGCGTCAGCTCTGACGCCGAAATCAGCCTCACACGCTAGCCGGACAAAACCGGCCCTACTCAATCCCCAACTCTTTCCATTTCTTATCCACCAGCGCCTTGGTTTTTTCGTCCATCACAATCTCATCCGGCCAGGGACGGGTGAATCCTTCGCTGGCCCACTTGCGCGTAGCGTCGATACCCATCTTCGATCCGTAATTGGGCAACCGTGCAGCGTGGTCGAGCGAATCGACTGGCCCCAGCATGAACTGAATATCCCGCTCCGGGTCAATGTGGTTGAGCACCTTCAGCGTGACCTCGCCGATATCCTGCACGTTCACGTCTTCATCCACCACCAGAATGCACTTGGTGAACATCGCCTGTCCCAATGACCACACCGCATTCATAACTTTTCGCGCCTGTCCTGGATAGGACTTCTTGATGGAAACAATCATCAGGTTATGAAAAACACCTTCGACCGGAAGGTTGATGTCGACGATCTCGGGAATAGTGAGCCGCATGAGCGGAAGAAAAATGCGCTCGACTGCCTTACCCATCCAACCGTCTTCCATCGGCGGTTTGCCTACGATGGTCGTCGAGTAGATCGGGTCTTTGCGATGCGTGATGCAACTCAGATGAAAGACCGGATAAAGATCCTCCAGCGAGTAGAAGCCGGTATGATCGCCAAAAGGGCCTTCTGTTTTCAGTTCATCGAGGTAGACGTGGCCTTCCAGAACAATCTCTGACGAGGCCGGAACTTCCAGGTCGACGGTCTCGCACTTCACCAGCTCGACTGGCTTCTGCCGAAGAAACCCGGCAATGAGATACTCCTCGACGTCAGGGGGCGCGGGGACGATCGCGGAAAAAGTAATTGCGGGATCGGTGCCAATGGCAACCGCTACTTCCATTTTCCCGCTGGACCGGTCGCCATCTGGCAAAACAGAACCGCCCGATGAACGCGCCATAAGATCGACCGCAGCCCGCGCAGTCACGCTCGCGCCCGCTTTTTGTTGGATGGCGGCCCGCATGCGCTCGCGATAGTGCTCTGCTCCCACCTTTTGCCGTTGCCAGTGCATGCCGGTGGTGTGCTGGTCGTAGACCTGCATGCGATACATTCCTACGTTGCGTTTGCCGGTTTTGGGATCGCGCGTAACCACGCACGGCAGCGTAATGAAGCGGCCGGCGTCTTTCGGCCAGCACTGCAGAATGGGAAACAAGTCGAGGGAAAAGTTGTCGCGGCGAATGATCTCCTTGCAGGGCCCGCTGGAAACCGTTTTCGGAAAAAACTTCCCCATTTCCGCCAGCATGGGCAGCATCTTCACCTTGTCGAGCAAGCCCTGTGGGGACTTTACATCCATGAACTGGCGGATGCGGTCGGCAATCTGATCGAGTTTCTCGACTTCGAGCGCGAGATTCATCCGCCGCGCGGAGCCGAATTGATTGATAAGGACCTGCGCGCCGGGATGGCCTTTGACATTCTGGAAAAGCAGTGCGGGACCGCCGGGCGAGCACGTCCGGCCTCCATTATTTGCTCCGCGCATTTTGGAGACTCGGTCCGTGATCTCGGCGATCTCAAGGATGGGGTCGACTTCGGTACGGATCTTCTTTAATTCGCCGGCGTGGTCAAGCGCGCCGATCCAATCACGCAGGTCGTCGTAGGCCAAGAGCTCCCTCGTTGCGAAACGCGATTATAAAGCACTGCGGGAAAGCCAACTCTTAATCATGGTTATTAGCCGCGAAGCGGCGCAAGAGCGCAGCCCACGGCGCAAGCCATGGGAAAAGTGGGAAACAGACAACCCAGCGGGGCGGAAGATCAGTTCTCACGCACACTTTAGGCCCGCTCATGCCGTGCAAATGGATTTTCCCGCGCTCGTTCAGGCCCTACCGAGCCGGACGCCCAGCCTTTTTGTGAAGGCGGCAATCTTAGCAACTCCTTCATTGACTCCACCCGCCAAAGCAGATAACCTACAAAAACAGATATTATCTAGAAGGTAATAGTGGATCTTTGACAACCCCGGGGGACGGCGACTCGAACTATCAGTGCCAAAATGGGACGCGAGATTGTCGTGCCCACCCCGTAACTCCCATGTTCTCTAGATTTTGCGTATAAGTCCTTTAAACTCAAAGATCTAGCACATAGTGGCAAAATAAGTTCTTTGTTCTCTAGATTTTGCGAATGAGGAGGGGGGAGGGGGTACCGCGCGCGGTACAGACCGGGCGCATGCCTGACAAAACAGACCGGGAGCATGCCTGACACTGCCCAGGATGGCGAGGGCGAGGTACAAACAGCGCATGCCATGGAAAGCGAGCAGTGTGATGGAAGAGAAACTACGGTTTGTGTTTGAGTATGAGCGGGATGAGCAAACCATGACGGAGCTGTGCCAGAGCTTCGGGGTAACGCGGGAAACCGGGTATGTATGGCTGCGGCGGTACCGGGAGGGTGGGGTGGAAGGGCTGGTGGAACTAAACCGGGCAGCCGAGCGACACCCCAACCAAACCCCGGCGGAGATCGAGCAGCGGGTGTTGGAGTTGCGGCAGGCGCACATGCGGTGGGGGCCGCGCAAGTTGAAGCGGGTGCTGGAGCGGGACCAACCGGGGCCGAGCTGGCCGGCAGCGAGCACCATGGGCGAGATGCTGAAGCGGGAAGGGCTGGTGGTGGCGCGCAAAAAGCGGCGCAAGACGGCGCCGTACACGCAACCGCTGGCGCATGCCGACGGGCCGAACCGGGTGTGGTGCGCGGATTTCAAGGGCTGGTTTCGCACCGGGGACGGGGAGCGGATCGATCCCTTGACCATCTCGGATGCGCACAGCCGCTATCTGCTGCGTTGCCAGGCGGTGGCCAAGACGGACACGGCGCGAGTGCAAGCCATTTTCGAAGCAGCCTTTCGCCAGTATGGATTACCGCAGGCCATTCGCACCGACAATGGGCCACCCTTTGCCAGCACGGCGAATCGCCGGATTGTCGCGGCTGGCGGTGTGGTGGATGAAGCTGGGGATCGTGGCGGAGCGGATCGAGGCGGGACAGCCGCAGCAGAACGGGCGGCACGAGCGCATGCATCGCACCCTGAAGCAGGAAGTGGCGATGCCGCCCGCCCAGGATCGGCGGGCGCAACAACGAGCGCTGGAGAACTTCCGCCAGGAATACAACGAAGTGCGGCCGCATGAAGCCTTGGCGATGGAAACGCCGGCCAGCGTGTATGAGCCCTCGCCGCGGCCGTATCCGGCGCGGGTGCCGGAGCCGGAATATCCGGCGACGATGTTGGTGCGTAGCGTGCGCGCGCACGGACATTTTCGTTGGCAGAAGCGGCACGATGTATTTCTGAGCGAGGTGTTGTGGGGCGAGCGCGTAGGCCTGTTGCCCATCGATGAGCGCTGGTATACGGTCTATTTCGCGGATGTTCCGCTGGCACGGTTTGATAGCTGGCAACGGCGGGTTTTGCCGCTGCCGCCAGAAAAAAATCCCGAGGGAGAGAGCGCCGCGGAGCCGGCAGCTTCTACGTGGCCGGAGCAAGGGAAGGGGAAGTTTCCCCTTCCCCTGCACCCCATCCCCTCACGGAAGAGGAGAAAAAAGTGTCAGGGATGTGCCCGGTCTAAAATGTCAGGGATGTCCCCGGCCATTCACGCGCTCTTTCTGTAACACAGCACCCTCCGCATCCCACGATGGGAACCAACGAGCACCAGTAGCACGGCGATCGGAGGCTGGGAAAACTCATGCTGTATTTGATTTTGGGTGGCGCGGCGTTCAGCCTGTTAGATTTAGTGGTAACGAGGTGAGGATGAAACCACGAGTAGTGATTACTGGCATGGGAGTGGTGAGCCCCAATGGCGTGGGGAACGCGGCTTTTGCAGAAAACATTCTCCAGGGACGGAGCGGAGTCCGCCGCATTTCGCGCTTCGACTCCTCTGAAATTCCGGTGCAGATTGCCGGAGAAGTTCCCGATTTCGACGAATTAGCCTGGGTAGAAAAACGCGAACGCAAACATGTCTCGCGGGTGCTTCCGCTGGCTTTAGCTGCAGCCACGGAAGCTTTGGGCAACTCCGGTTTCGATCTCGCTTCCCTGCCCCTCGAGCAGAAACGGCGATTTGGCGTAATCATCGGCTCGGGCGGCGGCTCGCAGGAATTTACCGAGGAACAATACCGTCTCTTCTTTCATCAGCAGTACAAGCAGATGAGTTTGTTCTGCGTGCCGACCGGAGTGATGGGCGCGCTTTCCAGCGAACTGAATGTGCGTTTCGGGTTGCGCGGCGCCAGCCACGTGATCACGACCGGCTGCACTTCGTCCACCGACGCGTTCGGATATTCGCTGCGGCAGATTCAATCGGGACGGCTGGACATGGTGCTGAGCGGCGGTGCGGACGCCCCCATCGCGCTGGGGATTGTCAAAGGATTCATCCTGATGAAGATTCTGACTGACTCCTGGAACCACGCGCCAGAGCGGGGCTCGCGACCATTCTCGGTCAACCGCGACGGTTTCGTGCTGGCCGAAGGGGCGTGGATGTTCGTGCTGGAGGAATACGGCCATGCCCGGGCGCGGGGCGCAAAGATGCTGGCGGAAATCTGCGGCTATGGGTCCACCTGCGAGGCATTCCATAGGGTGCGTCTGCAGGAGTGCGGCGAGGAACCGGCGCGGGCGATTGGATTGGCGATGAAGGAAGCTGGAATTTCCGCGCACGATGTGGATTACGTGAACCTGCATGGAACTTCCACGCAGTTGAACGACCGCATCGAAACCCGCGCGTTAAAATTGGCGCTCGGCGAACAGGCGCGGCAGGTTCCAATGTCGGCGTTGAAGTCGCAGATCGGCCACCCGCAAGGAGCATGCGGCGCCGCGGGAGTGGCGGCTGCAATCGTGGCCATGCACAGCGGTCAGATTCCGCCCACGATCAATCTGGAAACGCCAGATCCCGAATGCGATCTGGATTATGTTCCCGACCTGGGGCGGAAGAAGTTGGTGGAACACGCGGTCTGCAATTGCATCGCCTTCGGCTCGAAGAACTCCGCTCTGGTGCTGCGGAATTGCGCTTAAATGCGGCCACGGATCTGCACGGATCGGGAAATCTGAAACCATTAAGCAAAAGCATCGCACCGGCTAGAGCAGCAGACGGCGGACAGTGTTCTCGACTGTGGGCCAGGCGTTGGAGCGGGGATCGATCAGATCGAAATGGCCGGCAGTTGAGACCTCGGTGTAATGCACGTCTTCTCCGCGCTTTTTCTTTTGCTCAGCGTATTGGCGGCTGAAATACGAAGGGACGACATCGTCTCCGGCGCCATGAATGAGCCATTGCGTCGACGCATGGTCAATTGCAAGTTGCATGGGATCGGCCTCGCGATAATGCTCGGGTACCTGACTCGGTTTGCCTCCAAGAAAATCCACCACCGCGTTGTCGCTGAGGTGTTGTTCCCACGCTTGCTGCAAATCCAATACGCCTGCCAATGAGATCACCCGCTTGAGCGACGATTCGTGCGCGGCCAGGCAGAGCGCGAGCTGTCCGCCGGCCGAGTGGCCCATGACCAGGATTTTGGTCGAATCGAAGTCGTAGCGCTTCGCGATTTGCGGCAGGTAACGATAAGCGTTGCGAATGTCCTCGAACGTGCCCGGCCAACCTCCGCCCGGGTTGCCAACACGGCGATACTCGATGTTCCAAGTGGCAATGCCTTTGGCGGTCAGCGCGGCACAGAGATGTCCGGCATGGCCGAGAGTGTACTTGCTGCGCCAGAACCCTCCGTGGATATTCATCACCACCGCGAATGGCCCTTTGGTCTTGGGAAGGCGAAGCTCGCCAAACTGATTGGGATCGGTGCCGTAGGTGAGACGCGCATCGGCTGCAGGAGGTGGGAGGGTGAGAATGTCGTCAGAAGACATGGGTGCGGGAACGATTGCAGCCGTCATTCAAATCTTACATTCCAGTAGACTCTGGAACCAACTCCACAATCGTCCCATCGCCCCAACCGTATTTCTGGCGTGAGATATCAGCGATGGCGTTGTACAACTCGGGATCGGCTTCAGCAGTGACGAAGCGGGCATGGACGGCGAAATTCTGCCCGGCGACGCGTACTTGCGCTTTTGGATTAGCTCGCAGATTCTGCACCCAGTTTGAGGTCGAATATTCGGCGATCAGGTAGAAGCGTCCCTCGCGATGGGTGAACCAGATCTCGATTTCGTGCGGCAGACCACTCTTCCGGCCTCGAGTGGTGAGATAAAGATACTGCTCGCGCTCGAAATTACTGTCCTTTGAGCTTGAGTTTGGATTTGTTTTCTTCAAGAAATTCGCGCAACTTGTCGGCTGCCTCCAGCAGGCGCGTCCACTGTTCGTAATACAGCGTGACCGGGAAGCGGCCGAGGCCATAGACGCTGACCCCGCCTTTTTCGCTGACTCTGAATTCCATGCTGGCGACGCGGCGCGGACCCTGCTTTTCCAGTTCGGCTAAGCGGGCTTTCAGTTCTTCATAAGTTGGTTCAGCCATTTTTCTTACCTCGAACGAAAGTGATGCGTACATGATATGGATTGCGTTGAACTTCGTCGAGGGCCGTTGGCAAAAATCTTATAACGCAGAGTTCGCGGAGAGCCCGCGGAGGGCGCTGAGCAAGAATACATCTAGGCTCGAACCTACCCTGTTTATTCAATAAATGCCTTCATGCAGAACACGCTGCCCCCGGATTTTTCAAATTCCGAGGTATCGACCAGCACCGGGGTCAAGCTTTCTTGAGCAAGGATTCGCTGAAGATTTTGGCTTAGCCTGGACGTAATGAAGCGGCCGTTCACCACGATCCCGTTCCCCATGAATTGTCGTGCTTCGTCCCGGGTAAGTTCGTGGATTCTTTTCCAGCCATCGCGCACCGACTGTAGCGACTCAGCAGAGAATGCGCCTGGGTAAATCAGCGCCGCATCATCATTCAGCGGGCACAGACAGGTATCGAGGTGATAGCAGTGATCGTCCACAAGTTGAAGCGAGACCACGGGGAAGTCCAACTCCCGCATGGCCGCGGCGAATTTCTCCACCCCGCCTCGGGTTGAGCGAAAGCCATACGCCGCCCAGATGCGCGAGCGGTCGGGATGCCAGAGCAGATCGCCGTGGCCCTCAAGGTACTCTCCGTCTAAATCGAGATCGACGATCTTATAGCCGCGCTGGCGGAACCAGTCTACGAAAAACCCAACCTCTTTGTGTCGCGAGGCATAGCGCATGCGGCTGGGGACGATGAAATTGCCCAGCCGCTGGTGATGCCCGACGAATATCTGATTGGCGGCAAAAACCATGTCGTCGAGTTCTTCGACCGGTTCGATGATCTCTACCTTTAAGCCCGCGTCCTCGAGCGCACGCCGCAAGTTTTCCCACTGTTGCCGGGCCCTCGCACTATCGATGGGCAGACCCATGTAGGGGTTCTTGGGCTCACGCACGTCGAAGAACGTGGGCGGGCACATCAATGCGGTCCTGGGCATGCGAAGTCATCATAACGGCTGACGATGGCCGATTCCAGCTTAGGCTGCGAAATCGGTGGAGCCGAGATTCCGGCAGTGCCGACTGCGGATGGGCACTTGCCTTAAGACGCCCAAAAGAGCGGCTTCTACCCTCATGGATTCAAACCAGTTGCAGTGACTTCGCATATAGTTTTTCGGCCCTCGCCGTGCATCCGCAATGCTCGCTCTGCTTCGCAACAGCACATTTAGGAGGAATCGCGTGCTTCACAAATGCGCAAATCCAAATTGCACCAGCCCCTTCCGCAAGCTAAGCCAGGGAAAACTTTTCTTGGTGGATACGCAGCCTCTCGAGGAGGTGGATGCGAAACGGGCGCGGTGGAAAGGTCAGTCCTCTCATCGCATCGAGTACTACTGGCTCTGTGACCAGTGTGCGTTCGCCCTGACGCTGTCCTACGAGAAGGGGCGGGGCGTGGTCGCAGTCCCCAGACTTGAGAATCCCAATAAAGTGCCGACAGCGGCTGTGCATGGGGTAGAAACGCCAAACAACGGAAGTAACCGAGCTGAACAGTCCGCATAACGGGCTACTGAAAAATCGTGATTCGTATCAGGGCATCGCTTCAGCGATGCCGGAACTGCTGCCAAGTTAGCGCGCCTTTAGGCGCTGCGGGTCGCCTACCGATTTTTCAGCACCCTGCGAAACGACGGGGAGCAACTATGGATAAGTCAAGGATGCACGAATGCACGATTTGCGGGGACGAAAAGTCGCCTGGGCAAGTGTGGTTTCTGGTTGCTGAAAGTCACTGGGAAGACAAGCTAAGGGTTCTCGAGTGGCAGGACCAGATGGCTACGCGGCAAGGGATTTACGCCGCATGCAGCGCCGCACACGTGGAAGAACTGGTCATTCATTGGATGACTACCGGGGGGCTCGACTATCCATTCGCCACGGTTGGACACAAGCCCGGGAGCCACAAACGGAAAGCCACGCCTTTCTTGCCCACGATCGAGGAACCCGATACCAGGGGCGCGCGTCAGATCGGCGAATTGGCGGTTGACCGGGAGTGCGTGCGGCGCGCGCTCCGAGAGGATCCTGAATCTTTGCGAGTTATCCTCGACGAACTCGTCCATGCCTTGGAGCGGGAAAGCACCGGCGCGACCGCCCGGCTGGAATCGGCAGATGCCATGTCCTACGGCTTCCCTCGCGAGATCTGAAACCAGTCGCGAAAGTCTGATTACGACTCCCAGGACTTTTTCCAGTCGTGCCAGTCGGTGGTCACCACCTTTTCCATATCTTTGGCGGCTGCAAACAGCCAATTTGGCTTGAGGCGGGCCAGATGGCGGCGAACATATTTTTGCGCGTCTATGGTACCGAGGTGGATGTTGGCCGTTTCCCATCCCATGGCAGAAAGGAGTCGAAGTTCCTCGCGGTTGGTTGGCAGAACGCTTAGCTCAATGCGCGAACAATGTGGCGACAAGCGACGGACAATCCATCTCCCGCGCAATTGGACAAAAGGATCAGGGTCGCGCACCGCACGGCTGATGATTGCATGGTACAAAATCTCTGACGGTCCCTCGTCTCCCTGGGCCCAGTAAACCGAAGACGGTACCAGTGCCTTGGCTTCGCGCGCGATTTTGGCGCCGTGGCACAGCGCAATGGCCACCAGCCGAATGTGCCCAAGACTTCCCAGCCCCGCCACGCGCCGGACTGTCCTATAGATGAGCCCCTGCTCCGGCATGAGATGCTCCAGAGCCTCCTTCGCGCTCACGGGGGCCTCGCCGCTCATTCTGGGCAGACGATCCATCTTTTCCCAAAAATGAACCGGATCGCGCAACACTCCCGTCGCCACCTCCCGCAACCAGGCATTCTCCTCTTCCAGCACAAAAGGGCGGCCGCCGTTGGCGAGAGATTCTTTGTAGCCCTCCAGAATTGAAGCGCAAGCCTCTTTCGGCTTCAAAGTGAGATGCCCGGCCGCGATGGCGAGCAGTGCGCTGGTAGCTAGCCGCACCAGATCGATCGTGTACGGCAGCACCGCCGCTTCGTCGAAATCATTGACTCCCCAAACCAGGCGGCCCTCGATGTCACGCCACGTGCCAAAGTTCTCAACATGGAGATCGCCCACGGCAAGAACCTGGGGAGCCTTGGCCAACTCGGGGCAAACCTCGGGCCAGGTTTGCATCCAGCTATAGAAGGTCGCACGGAGGAAAGGAAACACTGCTTCCGCCATGCGCTCGTGTTTCAGGCGAAGATCGGGCTTGACCAGCTTCGTGTGGCGGCCCAGCCACTCTTCAAACCGGCCGGTTGCCTTGACAATATTCATTGCCGTCCGGTTGGCACCATAGACCGGGCCCAGCCGAATGTCAACGCAGGCCGAACTTGGAATAATCCGATCGGACGCTCAGTGGAAAGCCACCGCACGCCATCCTATTCCCAGTCGGCGCAAGTGTTCCTTCTGTGCTAATCAGTTCGCGAAATACGCCGCATTCACATCGACAAACTTCTTCGCCTCATCCGGCGCATCGTCGGCGGCATAAATCGAATCCGAAGTGCACACTGGGACACAAGCCCCGCAATCGATGCAGCCCGCCGGATCGACATATAGCTGGGTCGCCGCCTCGAACCCCGGCTCGTCTTTCTTGGGGTGAATGCAATCGGTGGGACATACGTCAGCACACAACAGGTCTTTAATGCACGTATCAGTAATTACATAGGCCATGGACCAAGCTCCGGAAGAAGAATTTCATGCATGCACAGAGTACGACACCGCGAGATGGCTCTCCGTGACCTATCTCTCATCACTATGTGTCCAACATCACAAAAGAGCACAAGTTCGAGCCCAATCTCGACCAAGAATTGCCGCCTTTGCTACACCCCTTAGTAAAAATTACATAGCCGCGAAGGTTCGTACCCGACCAAGCTCCCGAATCTACAGTGTTTCCCGATTTGGCAAAGATGGTGCTTTCACCAAGCCAAGAAAGATCCGAAACCACGCTGCTGAAGTCTTCTCTGGCAATACATTTCCCTCGAAGATTCGGGTTGACTGCGTTCACGCGGGCAAGCCCGGTTAATGGGTCGCGCTGTCTCGCGCAGCATGGGTTCAACAAGCAGATTCGCAGGAGGTGTCCCGTGGCAGCATTTCGCATCTTGGTAGCCGACGATCACGAAGTCGTGCGCAAGGGCCTAATCGATATCCTGAAACAAAAGCCGGAGTGGCAGGTGTGCGGGGAGGCAACCGATGGACGCGAGGCAATAGAACTGGCCAAGCAATTGATGCCGGATGTGATTGTTATGGATGTCAGCATGCCCCGGCTCAACGGACTAGAAGCCACGCGTCACCTTATCAAGGAAAACCCGGCCACAAAAGTCCTCGTTCTCACCTTTCACGATTCCGATCAAGTCATTCGGAGCGTTCTTGATGCCGGCGCCCGCGGCTTCCTGCTGAAATCTGATTCGGCCTGTGAACTGGTGGCAGCGGTCGATGCCCTGCTTGGGAACAAGACATATTTCACCTCGAAGGTGGCAGCCATGGTGCTGGAGGGCTATCTGCGAGGAGGTTCACCATTTGCCGCACACCCGAGCCCTCTAACTGCGCGCGAGCGCGAGGTCGTGCAATTGCTGGCGGAAGGAAACAGCACTAAGGACGTAGCCGTGTCGCTGGGCTTAAGCTCCAAGACCGCTGAAACTCATCGTTCCAATATTATGCGGAAACTCCAAATTCACTGCGTGAGCGATTTAGTGCTTTACGCAGTGCGCAACAACATCGTTCAGATTATGCAGGCAGGAGTGGAATAGTTTGGGAGTGGATCGAACCTGGAGACAACTTAGGCCGGCCGGCCAATCCACCACAGGATCTTGGCTACGATCCGCCATCCATTGGTCGAAACCGCAGTCGATTCAAACTCCCGGTTTTCCGGAACCAGGACCTCGGTGTGATCGAAGCGCTGCAGCCGGGATACGATCAAACCGTGCTCCTTGTGGGCGGCTATCACGATCTGACCGTAAAGCTGGGCGTGACTGGTTTGCGACGTGTCGATCACGACGATGTATCCGTCATGAATCAGCGGCATCATGGAGCGCCCGCGAACTCGCAGGCAACTGGTATGCGCCGGGTTGGGACACCACTTGCTGGGCGCGGCCAACATTGATTCCGGAGGTACGTGATTTAGTTTCTCCACCGGATCACCCGTCCCTCCATGGGTAGCCGCCACCACCGGCAGAACGGGAATGGCTACCAGTTCACTCCCGAGCTTCGGGGCCCGCCGCGATCCCGCGTGCACAAACTCCAGCTTGAGCCTGCGGTCTTGCCGCATGCGCGATCGAGCTGCGGGCAAAACTCGCATCAAATCGTCGCTGCTCAATCCCGCCTGTCCCCAGAAAAACCAGCAGTCCGGATCGCCAGTGAGATTGCCCAGTTGAATGTAGATGTTTGCCGGGGGTTCTTGCACGCCGCGTTCCCAGCGAGACACGGCCATGGCAGACGCGTTCATCTGCTTCCCCAGCTCAGATTGGCTCATTTTGAGGCCACGGCGAACGGCAAGAATTCTTTTGGCCCACTCAGCCTTTGGATCGCTTGTATTGCTCATGGCCAGCCTGCTAGACTTAGGTTAACACGACTGGTTTAACAATCGCGTTAGGCGGCATCCCGCGTCGCCGGTCTTCAGGAAAGGTTGTCATGTACCGTGACAATTCTAACACAAATGTGAATCCGAAAAAACCGTCTCCGCAGTCATTATATCGCGGATTGTACGTAAGAATCGCGCGAAAACTCGGGGTCGACGCATCCTACGTAAGCCGGGTTGCCCGCGGCGACCGGCGTTCAGACGAAGTCGAAAGCGCCTTGCGCCTGGCACTCGACGAAATCGAGCAGCAACTGGGGCGCGCCTCATCCCCCGCCGACAGCGGACGTTCGCGTCCCGCAAACGCGGCCAAGCGGCTGAAGATTCTCGTGCAGCAAAATCGTGGCCGCATCCGTCAGCAATGGCTGACTCATAGCCAGGCCGACCCCAATCTCAACCGCGTCAAAATCGCTCCCCAAAAACGCACCGCGCCCATCCTGCCGTTGATTGACGAAACCATGAAGGTCATGAAGTTAAACGTGAAGGAGATGGCAGGCGCGTCCATGAAAGCAGCCGAGCAACACGGCCGGTTGCGGCAGAGTCAAGGTTTCACGCCCATGGGCTTGGTCGAAGAGTACAACCTGGTCCGGCGCTGCGTCTTCGCATTAGCCCAGGAACATGTTCGACAGATGGACCCGCATCTCCTGATTCAAGACCTCACTCAATTCGGCGAGGCGCTCGATCTTCAAACCCAGCGCGCCTTGCAAGATTATCTCGCCGCCAATTAACAGAAAGCCGCCAATGTAGGCGCGGGCGTCATCGCCCGTGCTGTATTGGATAGACTGCAGCGATCCACGAGCGCGGACGCTCGCCTCTACGCGGGCAAGCGCTTCAGCAGAGCCGCGGCTTTGCGGAACCAGGGCCGTTCACGACGGCGCAAATATCCAGGCATGGTCGGCTTCTTGTCTAGAATGCGCTGCGCCCACACCCGAGCCTCGACATTTCGCTGCTGCGCCGCCAGGAAGCACGCGTAGTTGTAGTAAGTCTCCGACGAGGTCGAGATTTTCGTGACCTCCCGAAATAAAGCCTGGGCTTTGTCAGGCTGCCCGGTATTGGCGTAGGCATGGGCCAGCAGTGCCGCCGCGCGCTGAAAGTCGTATTTCGGATCCTGCGAGACCACGCGTTCAAGATCAGGCACGGCCGCAGCGAAGGCGCCCATGAAAGTGGCAGCCATCCCTCGGCGGTAAAACGGATCGAGGGAATCGGTGCGCGACGATATCGCCTTGTCGTAACACTGGCGAGCGCGGGCGTAGTTCCCTTCCTCGAGGTACAGATCGGCCAGTTCCTCGTAGTTTCCGGCTGAGGGATTGTCCAGAATGGCCGACTCGAGTTCGTGAATCCTCCTGCGCCGGGGAAACACCTTGAACGACTGGCGCATCAACCCGGCATCGGGAATCACCTCGACCGCGATATAGATCAGCGCCCCCAGCCCGCCGAAGAAAATAATGATCCAAAGCCAATAGCCATCCGGGCGCCGGCGAATGAAGTGGACGATAGCCACTGCCTGGAGAATCAAACCCCAGGGAAAGAATAAGAAAATTAGCGATCCCATGCTGTGATCGGACTATAGCATGACGATGGAGGACGGGCCTCTGGCCCGTCTGGGTCAATACGTTGACTAACGCGACCAAGAACGGCACAGTGTTTAGGGCGCAGAGCTGCGATTCTCGGTAAAAAGGAGACTTTCATGCATGCCACCTCCCCGCAGTTTCAAGAACCGAGGACCAAGCCAGTATCAGCCGTTTTCTGGGGCGGTCTGATCGCGGGCGTATTGGATCTGACGTACGCCATCACCTTTGTCACTCTCCAAGGTGTCAAGCCAATTGTCCTGCCGCAGGCCATCGCCAGCGGACTGTTCGGCATGAAATCCTTCGAAGGCGGCCTTCCGACCGCAATTCTTGGCATCGCCCTTGAGTTCCTCATCACATTCGTAGCCACGGCTGTCTACTACGTAGCCAGCCGAAAACTCACCTTTCTGACCCGCCGGGCGGTCCGCTGGGGACTGCTTTACGGCATCGCCATTTATTTTTTTATGAATCTCATCGTCGTGCCGCTCTCGGCCGCGCCAAAATTCGATCACACCGTAGCCTCCAGGGCGAGCGACTTAATCGTACACATGATCTTTATTGGCCTGCCCATGGCGCTGGCAGTTCGTCGGTATTCCGCCCGCCAGTGCTAGAATCGGATGTGGTGAGACCTCCTATCCGTCTGCTGGCCGCCGACATCGACGGCACCCTGCTCAACCCACAGTTTCAGATCTCGGAAGCGGATCTGGCAGCCCTGCGCCGCGCCCACCAGGAGGGAGTCGAAGTCCTGCTGGTAACCGGTCGCCGGCACAAATTTGCCCTACCCATCGCCGAGCAACTTGGCTTCGATCTCTGGCTGATCAGCTCCAATGGCGCCATCACTCGCTCCCTTTCTGGGGAAACTTTTCATCGCGATATGCTCCCCGCCGAAACTTGCCGCAAGCTCTGCACGACCATGCGCGAGTTTCGCGGAAACACCGTCCTCACCTTCGATATCGAAAACAAAGGCGCCATCGTGCTCGAGCACATGCGCGATTTAAACGAGAGCATTCAGCGCTGGCTCGAAAAAAATCTGGAATACATTGACTTCGTCATCCCGCTTGAAAAGTCCCTCACCACCGATCCGGTTCAGGCCATGTTCTGCGGACGCATCGAGCGCATGCATCAAGCCCTGGGGATTCTGGCAGCAAGTGGGCTGGAAAAAGACATCACCGTGCTGCGCACCGAATATCCCGTGCGCGATCTCTCCATCGTCGATGTCTTGAACCAGGGATGCTCCAAGGGCCACGCCCTCGAGCGCTGGGCCAATTACCGCGGCATCCCCCGCGAACAGGTCATGGCCATTGGTGATAACTATAACGACATTGAAATGCTTGCCTTCGCCGGGCTGCCATTTATCATGGGAAATGCATCCGAAGAATTACGCGGAAGGGGCTGGGCAGTGACTCTGCCCAATGATCAGAACGGCTTAGCCGCCGCCATTGAGCAGGTGCTGGGCGCGCGGGTAGGAGTTTAGGCGCTTTCACGCTTACTGTATCTCGTTACGGACTGTCATCCCGACCGGAGCTTCTCATTCCCGAAGGGGATGAGAAGCGGAGTGGAGGGACCTGCTGTTTCGGGTATACAGCAATCCTGAAAATGCTCGATCCCGCAAGTTCGCCCCGTGTGATCGTTCATTCGTCATATGAAGTTCCTGGCTCAACTCGCGTTGGGACTTAGCCTTCTGGGCGGGCCGATCTTTGCATCCGGGGCAGACCTCGCCATCCTGCGCAACGGCTTTTCCATCCGCCACGAGCGGCGGGAGGTGGTGGGCTCGGTAACGCGTCTTTATTTGGGCGCCGACCGCGACGGATACGTCGATGTTCCGACCATCGAAATCGATCGCTTTGAGCAAGACCTTTCGGCTCCACTTCCGGCGCACGATTCGCAACCGATGAACGAAGCCATCAACGCGGTCAGCAGCCGCCACCACCTCGATCCCGATCTGATCAACAGCGTGATCCACGCGGAAAGCGGCTTCAATCCAAAAGCAGTGTCGCCCAAGGGAGCCCAGGGCTTGATGCAACTGATGCCGCAAACCGCCTCCCGCCTGGGCGTGGTCAACGCCTTCGATCCCGACGACAATCTGGAAGGCGGCACTCGATACTTGCGAGAATTGCTGGAACGCTACAACTTCGACTTGATCAAAGCTCTTGCCGCATACAACGCCGGCCCCCAGCGCGTCGAACAGTACCACGGCGTCCCACCGTACTTTGAGACTCAGGCTTACGTCGCCCGCATCATACGCGATTTCAATCGCAAGAAACTGGCGGAACGGAAAGCAACTGCGTTAAAGACCGCCAGCAACCAAAAGACCCCCGTACATCGCACCCCGACCGTAAAACAAGCGGCGCTCCCCGATACTACCCAGCAAGCCTCCCGTTGAACCATCAATGGAGCACAAGCGTCTCGCCCGTGTGGATTTTGGCGGACGGGCGCGGACGCCCGTCCTCCACTGAAGCTTGCTGCGTTGACCCCCGCGCGTGCCTCATTTACCTTGGCAAGAGGAGCGATTCTTGAAGCTTTTCTCTACTCCGCAGTTCCGCCCAGGACATCGCGACTAATGGACAAAAAACGCTACCTGGCCTATGCGGTCGTCGCTGCCATCCTCGCGATCCTCATCTACGTGCAGTTCCGCACCTGGAAAAATTTCGACTGGGCCACCTTCTGGGATCAATCGAGGCAGGTCAGCCTGCTACATATTCTGAATGCCGTCCTCCTGATCTACCTCAGCTATTTCCTGCGCGCCGTGCGTTGGAAAATCTTCCTGCGCCCAGTGCGCAAGCAAACTTCGATCCTCGCTCTGATTCCTCCGACGCTGATCGGGTTCACCGGCCTGGCTCTGTTGGGACGCCCGGGAGAATTGATTCGCCCCTACCTGATCGCGCGTCGAACCAACCTGACCTTCTCCTCGCAAATGGCAGCTTGGGCGATTGAGCGCATTTTCGACATCGGCGGCTTCACCGTCTTGATGGTCAGCGCCATATTCCTTCCAACCCAACTGCGCTATCTAGCCAATCCCGAAATCTATCCCCGGCTTCGTGTCGGAGGTTTCCTGCTGATCGCGCTGGTGGCGGGGTTAGCGCTGGTGGCTTTCTTAGTGGCGAAATTCGGAGACGCAGTAGCCTCCTGGATCGAAATCCGCTTCGCTCACCTGGCCGCAAATTTCGCCCATCGCGTGGCCCAGAAAGTGCGCGAATTCCATGGAGGACTGGACACCATCCACAATCCGCTTGCCTTCCTGCAATTGTCCGGCGTATCCATCTTGATGTGGTGGTTCATAGCGCTTGCCTATCTCCAGGTCACTCATGCCTACGGCGCCTCGCTTGAGCACATGACCATATCCAAAGTTTTGCTGCTGATGGGCTCCAGCATGTTGGGCTCGCTGATCCAGCTACCCGGTGTCGGCGGAGGCTCGCAACTGGCAACGATTTCCGCCCTCCAGCATATTTTCCAGGCATCGCATGAACTGGCGGCCAGCTGCGGCATTCTGCTATGGCTGGCCACCTTTGTTTCTGTGGTTCCCGTCGGCTTGTTGCTGGCCCACCGCGAACGGCTTTCCTTGCGCAAGCTCTCAGAAGAAAGCGAGCAGGAGGAGGCCCGTGCCGAACTTTCGCCATCGCCTCCGGCCTAAAGCGCGGTCCGTCCCGGCTACTGGCGTCCCTGCTACAATCAATCCGACCACCCCAAGCGCCATGAAGTGTCCTTTCTGCGGGTTCGCAAATGACAAAGTCGTGGATTCGCGCGAGAGCAAGGAAGCCGATTCCATCCGCCGCCGCCGCGAGTGCCTGAAGTGTGGCAAGCGCTTCACCACCTATGAGCGCATCGACGAAATCCCCTACATGGTGGTCAAAAAAGACGGCCGCCGCGAAAAATTCGACCGCCAGAAAGTATTGAACGGATTGCTAAGAGCCTGCGAAAAGCGCCCCGTTCCCATCGGCAAGCTGGAACAGATAGTGAACGAAGCAGAGAGTTTCGTAATTGAATCGGCAGAGCGCGAGCGCAAAACCAGCGAACTCGGCGAACTCATCATGAATCGTCTGCGCCGCTACGACAAGGTGGCCTACGTCCGCTTCGCCTCCGTCTATCTGGACTTCAAAGATGTCCAGGAATTCATGACTGAACTAAAAGACCTGCTCAAGACCAAGGAACCGGAAGTACGCGGCAAGCCCGCGGCCAAGAGTTAGCCGCGCTGTAGAAACGTAGCTCTGCTACGTTTCTTTACGAGCTGTCGTAGGCAACTTGTGACATTGCACCTTTTGAAGACATGGCATACAAGATCACTCTCATCCCCGGCGACGGCATCGGCCCCGAAGTAACCCAAGCCACCGTCCGCATCCTCGAAGCCACCGGCGTGAAGTTCGAGTGGGAAACCTTCATGGTCGGGGCTGAAGCCTTTGAAAAATACAAGGAATACATTCCAAAGGAAGTGACGGAATCCCTCGAGCGCACCCACGTCGGGCTCAAAGGCCCCGTAACCACCCCAATCGGAGGTGGTTTTGCCAGCATCAACGTCGCCCTGCGGCAAAAGTTCGAGCTCTACGCCAACTTCCGTCCCATTCGCAATCTACCCCACATTCCCACCCGCTATCCCAACGTTGATCTAATCATCGTGCGCGAGAATACGGAGAGCCTCTACTCAGGCATCGAACATGAAGTTGTTCCCGGTGTGGTCGAGAGCCTGAAGATCATCACCGAGAAAGCCTCCACGCGCATCGCCCGCTTCGCTTTCGAGTACGCCCGCAAGAATCAGCGCAAGAAAATCCACGCCATTCACAAAGCCAATATCATGAAGCTCTCCGACGGCCTCTTCCTGCGCTGCGCCCGCGCCGTTGCCAAGGATTATCCCGAGATCATCTATGGCGAGCACATCGTCGACAACACCTGCATGCAGCTTGTCATGAATCCGTACCAGTACGACATGCTGGTGATGGAGAACCTTTACGGCGACATTATTTCCGATCTATGTGCCGCCTTCGTCGGCGGCCTGGGCTTCGTCCCCAGCGCCAACCTCGGCGATCATTGCGCCATTTTCGAGGCAGTGCACGGTTCGGCTCCAGATATCGCTGGCAAAAACCTGGCGAATCCAACCGCTATCTTGCGTTCTTCCCTGCTCATGCTCCGCCATCTCGGCGAATATGATGCCGCGCTCAAGATTCGCAACGCGTTGGAAAAGGTTTATCGTACCCGCGACAAGCTGACCCGCGACGTTGGCGGCAAAGCCGGTACCTCCGAGTTCGCCGATTTCATCATCGAAGCCATGGAGACGGATACCGAAGCCCAAGCTCCTGTTGAGTCTTCGACGAACGGCCATTTGAAATCATGAATTCCGCATCGCGGTTCCGCCGGAGTTGTTGGGTAAGGGTAAGGATAATCTCCGTCTTAGCGCTTATCAGTTTCCTCGCTGTTGTCTCCCACGCGCAGGATTTCAAAGTCACGCTCTTAGGCACAGGCAACCCACGTCCGGTTATGTCGCGCTTCGGACCAAGCATTTTGGTGGAGGCTGGAAAAGAGAAGCTGATCTTTGATTGCGGACGAGGCGCGACCCAGCGTCTCTACCAACTCAAAATTCCTTTTTCTGAAATCACCGCTCTTTTCCTGACTCACCTTCACTCCGACCACACCGTCGGAATTCCCGACTTGTGGTTGACCGGATGGGTCATGGGCCGGACCACCCCGCTCCCGGTATGGGGTCCCGAGGGTACGAAGGCGATGATGGAGCACTTGCAGCAGGCCTACGCCTTCGATATCCATATCAGGCGCGACGTCGACACCAAACTGCCGGGCGCGGGCGCAGAAGTAGTTGTCAAGGACATCGAAGAGGGCGTCGTATACAACACCACGGGCGTCAAGGTTACGGCCTTTCTGGTTGATCACGGCGAAATCAAACCCGCGTTCGGCTACCGCGTGGATTATGGCGGCCATTCGGTCACCCTGTCAGGCGATACCCGTCCTTCGGAAAACCTGATTAAATTTGCTAAGGGAACCGACGTTCTGATTCACGAGGTGATTGATCCCGACGCGTTCGGAGAAACGGCGACCACAGACACGCAGCCGCAAAGAAACGCAATCATCGAGCATCACACCACTCCCGAGCAGGCGGGAATTATCTTTACGCGCGTGAAGCCAAAGCTCGCAGTCTATTCGCACATCGTCCCACCCGATGTTCCCGACGTGATTCCGCACACTCGAAAAACGTATGCGGGACCACTGGAAGTCGGCGAGGACTTGATGAGCATCGAAATCGGCGACAAGATCGCAGTACACCGCCCCTTGCCATAAAAAACCGCCAGCCGCGACAGCTTCCGCGTTTGACTACCCTGCGCGGATTGAGTAACATCCTCTTTCTGCAAGGAACCCGGGGGAATGGCTTACCCAACACGGCGTATAGGTGTGGTGCTCTTCCAGCTTGGCGGACCTGACACGCTGGAAGCGATCGAGCCTTTCCTTTTTAATCTGTTCTGCGATCCCGACATCATTGACTTCCCCTTTGCCCGCATCGGTCGAAAGCCGCTAGCCAAGCTGATCTCCAGCACCCGCGCCCGAAAGGTGCAGCATCATTACGCGACCATCGGTGGAGGCTCGCCCATACGCCGCTTTACCGAACAGCAGGCCCGGCGTTTGCAGTTGAAGCTCAAGGAATCCGGCTTGGACGCCCGCTGCTTCGTTGCCATGCGTTACTGGCACCCTTTCACCGCGGAAGCGATCGAACAACTTCGTGCCGCCGGTTGCGACGAGGTGGTGCTCTTCCCTCTCTATCCGCAATATTCCAGCACCACAACTGGCAGCAGCCTCAATGAGTGGCGCCGCCAGTTCCGCGAAGGCATTCCCGTCCATTGCGTTGAACCTTTCTATCATCACGAGCTTTACCTGCAAGCGCTGGTGGAAAAAGTAGACGAAGCCCTCATAAAATTCGCCGACCCTGCCCGCCCAGAGCTTGTTTTCAGCGCACACAGCGTCCCCGTCGCCGTAATCGAAAAGGGAGATCCGTATCAGCGCCAGATCGAAGAAACCGTCGCCCTGCTGATGGAGCGCGGGCGTTGGCCGAATCACCATCGGCTCTGTTATCAGAGCAAAGTGGGCGCCAGCAAATGGCTGCAGCCATCGCTGCACACGGCCTTGCGCGACCTCGCCCAGGAAAAAAATCACGAGGTTTGCATTGTGCCCATATCGTTCGTCTCCGATCACGTGGAGACCCTGGGAGAGATCGATCACGAGGCTCGCGAGGAAGCCGCAAAGCTCGGGATCAAGCGCTTCGAAATGACCTCAGGATTGAATGATTCCCCAACCTTCATCGCGGCATTAGCCGAGTTGGTACTCAGCGCGATTGGAGTTGATTGGGAAAGAGAGCGTGCGGCGGAATTTCTCGCCGCCGCTGCACCGTGAAGACGAAAGAATTAGAATCAGCGTGGGGCTGATCATCAGAAAAAAGGGGTGAGGTCGGATGGCAGACGAGTCCGCCAAAGGTGGCGCTCTGGGACATCTTCCGCCGTGGCCGCGGAAGGCGCTGAACAATTCGGTCATCGGGATGGAGCAGGCATACCGCCAGCGCAAAGGCCTGCCCCTGCTCACGGATGCCGATATCGAAGCATTGAAGGCGGGCCAGCAAATGGCGTGGGAAAGTGGCGACGGCGCATCAGCACCCGTCGCCGCGAGTTCCGCTCCTCCAGTCGCTCCCGTCGCGCCTCCGACTCTTGCAGCCACAACTACCTCACTATCGACGGCGGTAGCCGGAAATGCCACCCTTAGCGACGACGTCGCCAAGTGGGTGGCGGAGGGAAGGAAGTGGAGCAAGTCCACCATCGCTGCAGAACAGGCGCGGCGCGGCCGCAAAGGTCTTCCCGCACTCAACGACGTCGAAATCGCTGCTCTCCTAGGGGAACCCGTCGAATCGGTAGCGGCCGCTCCGGCGCCGGCAGCAGCGACTGTCGCGGCACCCGCCCCTCGGCCTGCAGCCCCATCCGGGCCCATTAGCGCGGACGTCGCCAAGTGGGTGGCGGAAGGCAAAAAGTGGAGCAAGTCGACCATCGCCGCGGAACAAGCGCGGCGCAGTCGCAAAGGTTTACCCGCTCTCAACGATGCCGAAATTGCCGCTCTCCTCGGCGAGCCAGCCCCTCCCGCCGCAGCTCCAGCGGCCTCCGTTCCGGCGGCAGCGCCAGCAACCCCAACCGCTGCTGCCCCCAGGCCCGTCGCAGCCAAAGCCGCGCCCGCCTCGGCAGCCGCCTCCGTAGCCCGCACCGGCACTTCGACAAGCTATGTTGGTACGCCCGCGGTCGGAACCTCCAGAGCCGCCGCGGCTGGAGGCGTCGCTTCCATCGGCCCCGAAGATAGTGAAGTCAATCAACAGCGCCGCCGCTTGGCATGGTGCGCGATAGCCGCTTTCCTGGTGGCGTGGTTCCTGGCATTCTTCCGCTTCTTTCTGCCCCGTACTTTGTTCGAGCCCGCGACCAGCTTCAAGATTGGCTATCCCGAGGAATACGGTCTGGGCGTGGACACGAAGTTTCAACAAAAGTACCGCATCTGGGTTGACCGCACGCCGGATCGAATCTTCGTGATCTACGCGCGCTGCACCCATCTGGGCTGCACCCCCGATTGGAAGCCGAGCGAGAACAAATTTAAATGCCCATGCCACGGTAGCGGATACGACAGCGAAGGAATTAATTTCGAGGGCCCCGCCCCGCGCCCCATGGACAGAGCAAAAGTAGAAATCGCGCCCGACGGCCAGATCCTGGTAGATGTCTCAAAGCTCTACCAATGGCCAAAAGGCCAGCCCACTCAGTTCAACGAAGATGGAGCATACCTGCGGGCGTAGTAAGGGCACCAGTGTGGTGCGGACGCCCTCGCCCGCGGTTTTGCAAGATCGAAAAGCAAGCTAAGAGGAAACAATGCCTGAAGAAAACAAAAACGGCAAAAACGGCAATCGCGTAGGCCTGCTCGAGCGCGTAAAAGCTGGCGTCAAAGAAGACGTCCAGTCGCTCAAAACCGACATGCCCGCGAAAGCCAAAGATCAGATCGAAGGCCTGAAAGATCCCACCAAAACTCAGGTCTATACCTCGATCTTCCGCCACAAGCACGACGACACCCCTCGCAATCGCGCATTGGGCGTGCTGTCGAACGTCTTCCTACACCTGCACCCAGCCAAAATCAATCGCGACGCAGTCCGCTACAGCTACACCTGGGGCATGGGCGGAATCACGTTTTATTTATTCATCGTACTCACCTTCACCGGCGTTCTGCTGATGTTCTATTACCACCCCACCAAAGTGCAGGCCTTCCGCGACGTCCTCTATCTCGAGCACGACGTCCCGTTCGGAAAAATACTCCGCAACATGCACCGCTGGGCTGCTCACCTGATGGTCATCGCCGTCTGGCTGCACATGTTCCGGGTGTTTCTCACCGGCTCGTACAAGAAGCCGCGCGAGTTCAACTGGAACATCGGCGTACTGCTACTCGTATTCACGCTCCTGCTCTCGTTTACCGGCTACCTGCTTCCCGACGACCAACTCGGATTCTGGGCAGTCACCGTAGGAACGAACATGGCGCGCGCCACGCCGCTGCTCGGCCACGAAGGCCCCTTCGGCAAAATGCTGGGCATGACGCCATACAACGACGTTCGCTTTGGCTTGTTAGGCGGCTCGATCGTAGATGCGAATGCTTTGCTTCGCTCCTACATCTGGCACTGTATCGGCATTCCGATCGTAGCTTCGGTTCTGATGATCGTGCATTTCTGGCGCGTAAGAAAAGACGGCGGCATCTCCGGCCCAGCCCCGGTAATGCTGACGGCGGAAGCCGACAAGCCGCGCCGCGGCGTTTAGATTTACCTGGGGACAGCCGCCCTCGGCTGTCCGGCGGAGCAAAGCTCCGCACTTGGTAGCGCCGGCATCTTGCCGGCTGTCGCGAGGGCGTCTCGCCCTCGCCGCTGCGGCCGAGACAGCCGCCGGAACGGCGGCGCTACAAGGTAGCTTTAGGAGACTTTATGGATTGGCGACAACTTTGGGAGATCTGTTCCGCACCCGACAACGTACCCATCGTCGGTTTGATCCCGCTTTTGATCTTCTACATTTATCTGGCCTGGAAACAAGCCAAGGCCAACGATGAACTAATCGGCGAACTCGAAACCAATCCCGCGATGGCCAAAACTCATCATCGCAAGACGTGGCCATTCCGCCCCGGCTGGCAAAAAGAAATCCACGTCTGGCCGTTTCTCCTGCGCATTGAATTCCTAGCCGCCATCATCGTCACAATTATCTTGATGGTCTGGTCCATCACCCTGAGCGCCCCGCTAGAGGAACCCTCCAATCCCAACCTCACGATGAATCCCGCAAAGGCCCCATGGTATTTCCTCGGCCTGCAGGAAATGCTGGTTTACTTCGACCCCTGGATCGCCGGCGTGGTCATGCCGACGCTAATCATCGTCGGCCTGATGGCAATCCCATACATCGACACCAACCCGCTCGGCAGCGGCTACTACACCTGGAAGCAGCGCAAGTTTGCCATTGGCACATTTCTGTTTGGCTTCGTAATCCTTTGGGTCGCGATGATCATCATCGGCACTTTCATCCGCGGCCCTGGTTGGCAGTGGTTCTGGCCAGGACAAACCTGGGATCACAATCGGCTCATCTACGAGGTGAACCGCGACTTGCCCGATCTTTTCGGGATCACCTCGAATCTAGGCAAGGCAGTCTTCGGCGCGATCGTGGTTGGAGGCTATTACCTCGCCGGCGGATTCTTGGTACACGCGCTGTTCCGCCGCTACAACCCAAAGGATTATCAGCGCATGAGTCTGCTGCAGTATTCCATCATGATGTTCTTCTGGCTGACCATGATCGGCCTGCCAGTAAAGATGATGTTGCGCCTGCTGTGGCACATCAAGTACGTATGGATAACACCGTGGTTCAACGTGTGAAGCTAGCTTTTAGCTCTTAGCTTTTTGGCCTTTAGCTCTTTCCGCTGGGACTGGGTTTTCAGTTCACTGTTTTGCGCTGAAGAACGAATTAAAACGCGGATGCGGGAGACGTAGGTTAGAGGCTAAAAGCTAACGGCTAACAGCTAACAGCTGTTCTGGAGAATCTGGTGCCCGAACAACCAATCCCCGAGCAGGATCCGGTAGTAACGAAATCGTACGCCCTCTATTACGTCGTCTCCATGGTGCTGCTCATGGCGACGCTGTTCTGGGCTTTATGGGATGAAGATTACGGACAGCGCCCCTGGAAAGCTTTCCAGAACCAATGGAAGCAGCGCTACACCGCTTTCCTTGATAAAGCCCAACCGGTATCCGACAAGGCCGTAGACAATGTAGAGAAGAGCTCCGATTACCAGAAACTGGAGCAGGCCTACAATCAGGCGGACGCCGCTGCCAAACCTCGCCGCGACGAACTTCAAATACACATCACCGATCTCAGCGCGCAAATCCTGGCCGTACAAAATGTCTTCACTGACAAGCGCGCCTACGCCAATGCCATCACCTACGAGATCGAGACTGATACCAGCCAGTCGGGCAAGCAAAGCAAGAAGAAGGATTTGGAGGATTACAAGAAGAAGGTCTGGTCCGTCGAGTTCCCCGACGGCCACACAGAAAAATACGACTTTCCGCAACTGGAAGAAAAATACAACGCCCTCAAGGACGAGCGTACCAAGTTAAACGCGGAATTGGGCGAGGTGATCAAGCCAGTAACTGCGGCCAGCACCGCCATGTCCGCTTATGTTTCCGAGCATATGGTGAATCTCACGCCTGCTCAAATCGAGGGTCTAAAGAAGAAGACCAAAGAGTGGGATTCGAAGATCGTGCAGATCAACGTGGCAGACGCGAACATCGTGGACCGCTGCGAATCCTGCCACCTGGGAATTCGCGAGCCGTTGAAAATCACACCCACCGCTATGGAAGCGAAGGGCGAAAAGAAGCCCGACGAGTACGCCGAAGCCTTTGTCAGCCATCCCGAACCCGGCCTGTTGAAGACGCACGACCCCGACAAGTTCGGCTGCTCCCCCTGTCATCAAGGCAACGGACGCGCCACCACCAGCGTTGAAAAAGCGCACGGAACTTACGAGCACTGGCTGTGGCCGCTCTTCCCCAGGCAAAACGTCGAAGCTGGATGTCAGACATGCCACTCAGCTGACATGGTGCTCATCAGCGGCGACGTTGGCTGGACCATCAGCGAAGGCAAGGATCTGTTCCGCCAAAAAGGCTGCATGGGCTGCCATCGCTACGAGGGATACGATAAAGAACCCGAGGACCTGAACAACGTCAGCCAGCAGATCAAGCAACTCGAGCAGCAGGAGACAGACAACCTCAAGCAAGCCGCCTATTTAATGAAGCAGGCTGATGCCGCCGCGACCAACGAAGAAGCCAACCGGCTGAACGACGAAGCCATCGCCCTCAAAGTCGCCAACAGCAATGACGACGGCCACATCCAGCAGCTTGATTTCCAGTCGCACAGCCTGATGCAAGACATGAAAAAAGTCGGGCCGAATCTGAAAGACGTCCGCCTCAAGCTCAACAAAAATTGGATTCCGGTGTGGCTGAAAAAACCCACCGACTTCCGTCCCACCACCAAGATGCCGAACTTCCGCCTGACCGATCACCAAATCCAGGCGATTTCAGCCTACCTGTGGCAGTCGGCATTCACCGATCCGTTGCCGCAACAAAAGCCCGGAAACGCCGAGCACGGCAAAGAACTCTTCGAGACCCGCGGCTGCATGGCCTGCCACTCCATGGGCGAAGGCGATCAAATGCTTGGCGGCACCTTCGCCGCAAATCTCACCCGCGAAGGCGAAAAAGCCAACTACGATTACCTGGTGCGCTGGATCCACAACGCCCGTCAACGCACCCGCCCATACTGCCCATACGAAAAGAAAGATATTGGTCCAGAAGACTACGCCAAAAAAGGCTTGCCCTATCAGTTTGACCTGCAGCACAGCCAATGTCCCAACGACGGCCACGAACTGCAAGTGCAGAACATGACCGTAATGCCGAGCCTTCGCCTCGCTCCAGAAGACGCGCAGGACATCGCGTCCTATCTGATGACGCAAAAGAAGAAAGATCCATCGTCCTACGCCGACGCCCCGTTCATGGATGATCCCGCATTGAAAGACGAAGGCAAGAAGTGGATCCGTCACTACGGCTGCGCGGGCTGCCACGAAATTTCCGGCCTCGAGGACGAAGGCCGCATCGGCACCGAGCTAACTTTCGAAGGCAGCAAGCCCATCGAGCGCCTCGACTTCGCGCTCTTCACCGAGGTCGCCCAGCGCGGCGGCAAGAACGCGGAGCCGATCAAGAATCCAGAAGATCTAGCGCGCCTCCCCGAGGGCCCGGCAACAGGTCCGTGGTACGACCACAAAGGTTTCTTCGAACACAAACTCGCCGAGCCCAACATTTTCGACCAGGGCAAAATCAAATCCGAAACCGAAGCCCTGCGCATGCCCAATCTGCACCTGACTTCCGAACAGATTCGCGCGCTCACCACTTTCCTGTTGGGAAGCGAAGAGAGTTCCCTGCCCGACGACTATCAATACAAACCCGGCGACGCCCGCCACGATATTCAGGAAGGCTGGTGGGTGGTCAAAAAATACAACTGCATGGGATGCCATCAGTTCATCCCCGGCCAAAAAACCATCCTGATGGGACTGCCGCAGTACCGCGAGAACCCGGAGCAATTGCCGCCCAAGCTCCTCACCGAAGGCGCGCGCGTCGATCCCGAATGGTTGCGCCGCTTTCTCTCCAATCCATCGTTGAGCGATACGGATACGAACCGCAATGGCGTCCGCCCGTACCTCAAAGTGCGCATGCCCACGTTCTCTTTCTCGGATAACGAACTGCGCAAGCTGGTGCGATTCTTCCAGGCCCTATCGCAGCAACCCATGCCCTACATTCCCGAGCAGGTCCCGGTATTGACCGCAAAGGAATCAGACATGGCTCGTAGCCTGTTCTCCAGCACAGCCGCTCCGTGCCTGAAGTGCCACGCCACCGGCGATCCCGCGCACGACAAAATTGCCACCGCGCCAAACTTCCTGCTCGCCAGGCAACGCCTGAAACCCGACTGGGCCGAGCGCTGGGTGCTTGACCCGCAAGCCATCAGCCCCGGCACCTCCATGCCATCGGGCCTGTTCCGGCGCGAAAATAATCACTGGGTCTTTGCCGGTCCAACCCCGCCATCGTTCCAGGGATACGAAAAAGACCAATCAAAATTATTGGTGGATTATATTTTCCAACTCACGCCGGAAGAGCAAAAGCGCGTAGCCGCGTCCATGGGACGAACCAGAGCCTCAAACCAGACTCCGGCGAAACCCGCCACGTCCTCGCATCCAGCAAGCAGCGGCGGTTCGCGGTAGAATGTAGGGTTTCGTAGCGCCACCGTCCCGGCAGCTGTTCCGCGGGCGTCCCGCCCGCGCATTTGGGGGCAAGATTTAGGGATAGCACGTAAACCTGAATTCAGATTGTCGAACGTATTCAACACTTCAAGAAAGGGCGAAATTATGAATAAGAAAACTTCCGTCGCAATGTTTGGCTTGCTCTGCCTCCTCGGCCTCTGGCTGCTGGTAGGCTGCAGCAAGAAGCAGGAAACCAACGAAGCCCCAGCGGCTGCACCCTCATCCGCGGCCCAGCCCGCGGCCACTCCCATCGATCCCAGCACAGTAGCCTCAGTCAGCGGCACCGTGAAGCTCGACGGCACGGCTCCCAAAGCCTCTAAGATCGACATGAGCCAGGACCCCGCCTGCAAGGGCACCAACACGGCTGAAACCATCGTCGACGACGGCGGCAAATTAGCTAATGTTTTCGTCTATGTAAAAGACGGTCTGGGCAGCCGCACTTTTGACGTTCCCAAAGACGCCGTCACCATCGACCAGCAAGGCTGCAAGTATCATCCCCACGTGCTCGGCGTGATGACCGGCCAGAACATCGAGATCAAGAACGACGATCCCACAACCCACAACATTCATCCCACGCCGCAAGCCAATCGCGAGTGGAATGAATCTCAGCCGCCGCAGGCCGCTGCCATCGAGAAGAGCTTTGCCCGCGAAGAAATCATGCTGCCGGTAAAGTGCAACCAGCACCCCTGGATGCGGATGTACATCAACGTCGTAAAGAGCCCGTTCTATGCGGTTACCGCCCCCGATGGCAAATACGAGATCAAGGGCCTGCCCCCAGGCGACTACACCATCGCATTCGTCCAGGAGAAGCTAGGCGAGCAGACCCAAAAAGTCACGCTAGCCGCCAAAGACAGCAAAACCGTAGACCAAACCTTCAAAGCGCAATAGTTTTTACTAATGGAGGACGGGCGTCTCGCCCGTCCTGACTTGAATTGTGTGGGGACGGGTCTTCAACCCGTCCGGCCGAGCAAAGCGCGGCAGTAGTCGATCGACCGATGGAGTAAGCATCTGAAGTCTCTAGCCACACCGTACAATCGCGCACACCACCGCTTCGCCATCTTCACCGCCTGCGCGACGTTTGTTCTAATCATCGCCGGTGCCCTGGTCACCAGCAATGACGCCGGCCTCTCCATCCCCGACTGGCCCACTTCCTTCGGATCCTTCAGCGTCCCACCGCTGCACGGAGGAATAAAATTCGAGTGGACCCATCGCGCCATCGCCGGATCCATCGTCCTGCTCACACTTTCCATCGCCGCGTGGACCTGGTCCGCCGACCCTCGCCGTTGGATGAAGTGGCTCGGCATCGCCGCCCTGGGCACGGTTATCACGCAAGCCATCCTCGGCGGCCTCACGGTCTTATTATTTCAGCCGCCATGGGTCTCATCAGCCCACGCCGCAGTCGCACAGACATTCTTCTGCATCGCAGTTACCATCGCCGTGTTCACAGGTCGCAAATGGGTGGAAGAAGTTCCCCAGATCGAATTCGATCACCGCCGCCCCAGCCTCATCACCCTCACGCTGCTATCGATCTTCGTCCTTTACGTTCAATTAATATTAGGCGCCATGTTCCGCCATCACGGCATGAGTTGGTGGCCCCATGTTGCCAACGCCGCCATTGTCGCCTTCGTACTGACCTGGACCGCGATCCGCGCCTTGTCGCAATTCTCCAAGATCGAAGCCGTTCGCCGACCGGCCATTCTTCTGGTTTCCCTGATGATCGCGCAACTCTGTCTTGGCTTCATCGCGTTTCTGACCCGCGTAGCCTGGGGCCGCGACGCGGTTCAACCCGAACTCCCCATGGTGATCTCAACCGTAGCTCACGTCGCCGTTGGCGCACTGCTGCTTGCCACCGCCGTCATTCTCGCTATTCAAGTCTGGCGGCATGTGCCGGTATCGTTTGAGGAACCAGTCCCCACCCCAACTCAAAAACCGGTAGCCGCGTGACCCGCTGGACAGCGTCTCATCGTAAAATAGCCTGTGGCCTCAAAAACTCCATTTGCCGTGGCTGGCGCTGAGACCGACGTCGCCGTGGCGCCCGCTGTTATTTCGGTGCAGGATGTCGTGCACCGTTATGGCGACCGCGCCGCTCTGAACGGTGTCTCCTTCGACGTTCGTCCCGCCGAACTCTTCGGATTGCTGGGGCCGAATGGCAGCGGCAAAACCACGCTGTTTCGCATCCTCTCCACGCTGATGATTCCGGTAAGCGGGCACGCCACGATCATGGGATTCGACGTCGCCCGCGACCCCAACAATCTCCGCCGCCAGATCGGCGTAGTCTTCCAGGCCCAAAGCATCGACATAAAGTTAACCGCCGCCGAAAACTTGTGGCATCAAGGACATCTCTATGGTCTGCACGGCCCGTCACTAAAATCGCGCATCGCAGAAATGCTCGGCCGAGTCGGACTGTCGGATCGCGCCAACGAAAAGGCCGAGACTTTTTCCGGAGGAATGCAGCGCCGCCTCGAACTAGCCAAAGGACTGCTTCATCATCCCTCAGTTCTCTTGCTCGACGAGCCCACCACCGGCCTCGATCCCGGCGCCCGCCGCGATCTCTGGCAATATCTCGCGATTCTGCGCGACGAAGAAAGAGTCACGGTCATCGTCACCACTCATCTCATGGAGGAGGCCGAGCGCTGCGATCGCCTCGCCATCCTGAACGAAGGAAAAGTTGTAGCCCTGGGCACGCCCAATGAACTCAAACACGAAATAGGAGGTGACGTAATCCTGCTCGATGCGAAGAACCCCGACTCGCTCGCGGAAAGAATCCGCACTCGCTTCCACCTGGACGCCCAGGTGCTTCACTCGCAGGTTAGAATCGAACGCGAGAACGGCCATCGCTTCATTACCGATGTGGTCGAGGCCTTCCCCGGCGAGATTGAAGCAATCTCTGTAAGCAAGCCAACTCTGGAAGATGTTTTCATCCACCGCACCGGCCACCGCTTCTGGACCGAAGGCGGAGACGAAGAAAAGTAGCGCCGCCGTCCCGGCGGTTGTCATGGGGGCGTCTCGCCCACACAGCCGAAGCAAGATAACGGCGCCACAAAGGAGCTAACAAACCGATGATGCTGCTACTCTCCCTCATACTAGGAATCGTCCCGCTGCTGGGAATAGCCTGGATTGTTCTGCAAGCCAGCGTCACCACCGTCGACGGCCTTTTCATGAGCCTGATTCTTGTCACGCTATCGAGTATTCTCTTCCTGAACGTATATCTCGAACTTCGCGGAAAATTAGGAAAATCCGCCGCGCCCCACGCGCAGAAAACGAGTTAAAGTGGTCACACAAAGCGCAACCTTACCGGCGCAAGCCGCCCCAGTCTCCACCGGACTCATGCTCCCCGCCTTCACCCTCTGGTGGCGCGAAATCGTCCGCTTCTACCGCCAGCGTTCCCGCGTAGTCGGCGTGATCGCGTCGCCATTACTATTCTGGCTGGTCATCGGCTCCGGCTTCGGCACCTCGTTCCGCGCTGGCAATGCCCCCGGACAGCAGCACTATCTCGATTACTTCTATCCCGGCGCCCTTATCATGATTGTGCTATTCACCTCCATCTTCACCATGATGTCGGTGATCGAAGATCGCAAAGAGGGATTTCTCCTCTCGGTGATGGTCGCGCCCGTCCCCCGCTCCGCCATCGTTCTCGGCAAAGTGTTAGGCGGAACGACTCTGTCCGCTATTCAAGGCCTGATCTTCTTAGCCTTCGCGCCCTTCGTCGGCGTGCACATGGGGCTCACTGATTTCGCGCTGGTCGTATTCGTGGTTTTCCTCGTTTCCTTCGCGCTCACTTCTCTCGGATTCGCCATTGCCTGGCCTATGGATTCCACCCAGGCCTTCCATGCCATCATTAATCTTTTTCTGATTCCCCTCTGGCTGCTCTCCGGCGCCCTGTTCCCGCTCTCCGGAGCCTCAGGCTGGCTGCGCCTCCTCATGCGCCTGAACCCGCTGACCTACGGCGTCGAGGCTCTGCGCATTCTCCTGTATCCCGAAAGCCCCACGGTGATGCCGCTGCCAGCCTCCATCGCCGCGCTGGCGTTGTTTACAATTATTATGTTTGGGTTATGCTTCTTCAGAGTGAACCGCCGCACCACGAGGCCGGCCGCATGAAAAACTTCACCCCAGAGATTTTCTCTGTGCCTCTGTGACTCTGTGGTGAAATGTTCTCAATATGCCAGTGGTGAGACTAAAAATCGATGTCTCCGGCACGACAGGTGACGAAGCCTGGCGCGGCATCCAGCAGTTCGACCAGATCCAGAGCGCCGACTTCGGTCCGCAA
Organism: uncultured Acidobacteriota bacterium; assembly: GCA_963696635.1. Classification (GTDB taxonomy): domain Bacteria; phylum Acidobacteriota; class Terriglobia; order Terriglobales; family Acidobacteriaceae; genus JABDBE01. The sequence goes on along the minus strand of CAVOKX010000006.1, from coordinate 477,468 downwards.
TTCGGCAGCGGCGGACGTTGCAATCACCCGCTCAACCAACCCCACAACAAAGGAGAATGGATCGGCGCCGAAATCCACGTACAGACCCCGCTCCTGGCCCAATACGCCGTCTCCCACTACCTCGAGCAAGACCGCGTCCTCGATGCCGATGTAGTGGAGTAATTCCGGCATTCCGAGCAACATCCTGTCATTCCGAGCAACATCCTGTCATTCCGAGCGAAGTCGAGGAACCTTGTGTTAGGCCGGCGCAAGCGAAAAAGCAGGTTCTCCACTCAAAACTATTCTCAGCGACCTCTGCGATCATTTCTCCGCGCTCTCTGCGATTTTAGGTTTTCGCAATCCAGCCCGAACCCACGCATTCTGCTATATTTCGAATATCCCATGTCGTTTACGCCCACCCCCCCCGTCCAAAACACGCCCGAAGCAAAGCCCACCAAACCGCGCATGTCCACCCGCAACCGCGTCCTCTTCTTCCTGACCGGATGGCTGATCGTACTGATGCCGTTTCTGTTCTGGTGGAACACCTGGTTCGGACGTCAACTCTCCACCAAGCAACTAACCGAGTATCTGCAGGACGAAAAACACCCCCGCCACATTCAACACGCCCTGGTGCAGATCGGCGAACGCATGACTCGACACGACCCCAGCGTGACCCAGTGGTATCCCCAGGTCGTTCGCCTCGCCTCCTATCCAGTCGAAGAAGTCCGTAACACCGACGCCTGGGTCATGGGCCAGGATGTCATCAGCCAAGAAGCCTCCGCCGCCGGATTCCACGAAGCTCTGCTGAAAATGCTCGCCGATCCTTCGCTCACCGTCCGAGGCAACGCCGCCCTCTCGCTAGTCCGCTTCGGCGACGCAACTGGAAGGCCTCAAATCCTCGAACTCCTCCAACCAGCCACAGTCACCGCACCCCAACCAGGAAAAGTAATCGACACCAGCACGGTAGGAACTCCAATTCACCAAGGCGGAGTTGTCGCCAAACTACAAGCGAACCCGCAGACCGTAGAAATCCGCTCCCCGATCAGTGGCCGTCTGCGCGCCCTGTCAGCACAAACCGGACAAACCGTAGCCGCCGGAAACCAAATCGCGACCATCGATCCCGGCACAGAACAAGTCTGGGAAGCGTTGCGCGCCCTTTATTTAATCGGTCAACCCGAGGACCTCCCCGCAGTCCTACCCTACGAACGCGAACTCCCCGACATCCCCGACCACATCCGCAAGCAAGCCCTAGAAACAGAAAAGGCGATTCGGGAAAGAGCCATCCGCTAGCCACTGGAATATACTGCCGCGCAGCACATTCAACGCTGTCATCCTGAGGCAGCGGAGTCCTTGGCAAAGCCAAGGACTCCCCACGAAGGATCCATGCACTCGTGCTTGCGCCGAACTCACGCGCCGCATAGAAGAAAGTTCGGACTTCTCTCGCGTATTTTCGGGACGCAACGCCCGACAGAGAAATCATGCCGCAGACCCTAGGATACGTCGCTCTGCTCGTCCGGGATTACGACGAAGCACTCGCCTTCTTCACTCATTCGCTCGGCTTCATCGTGATCGAGGATACGGTCGCCAAAGATCGCCTGGGCAACGACAAACGGTGGATACTCGTCAGTCCGCCGGGTCCCTGCGGCACCAGTCTGCTCCTAGCCCGAGCATCAACGCCCGAGGAAGCCAGCCGCATCGGCGACCAAACCGGAGGCCGTGTCTTTTTATTTCTCCACACCGACGATTTCTCGCGCGACTACCAGGAAATGCTAGCGCGAGGCGTGAAGTTCGTAAAACCACCGCGCGAGGAAGCCTACGGCACAGTCGCAGTCTTCGAAGACCTATACGGCAACAAATGGGATCTACTACAGCTAAAGGACCACCACAAAGGTTGAAGCGAAGAGTCAAAGGCTAAGAGCCAAGAGCTAAGAGCTGTCTTTCAAATCGGCATCACGCCAACTTCTTTCTCAATTTCCGCCGTCTCCACCATCACAATCGCATCCCACGGACAGCCGTCGAGAAAACATCCATCCGGCCCCTTGCTGATGCACTTCTTGCAACCAATGCAAAGAATCGGGTCCACCTGAATCCGGCCGAATGGCGGATGATCCTCGTCCGGAACCCAGAACATGCAATCTTCCACCGGACAATATTCCACGCAAGCCGGAGACCCCGCGCAGCCAGTACAGCATTCGGTAATAACCGCCAACTCCTTCGGCTTTTTCTTTCGAGGAGTCAAAAGCCCCTTGGATTTAGGTTCGAATTTCAGCTCGTCGGGCACCATCCCCGCGGGTTTCAAGGACTCCGCTTCAGCAGCCATGCCTCAAATTATACCGTAGCGAATGGGATTTCCATCCACGCCGATTTTAGCGTGGTCATCCCGAAGCCCCGCGCTTTCTCCAGCGGGGCGAGGGATCTCGCGCGCAGTATTTGGGACTAACTACCGCCAGAAGCCAGTTTCATTTTGGCCCCAGCCCCTCCCCGTCCCGCCGCCTTTCGCTCACCCCCTTCGCCATTTCTGATATATTGGCCTTCCAGCCCCCCAATTCGTTTCCATTCTCGCGTCTCGGCCAGGGCCGGAAGGAGCAACTTTCATGGCAGGAAAAAGCGTCAACAAAGTCATCCTAATCGGAAATCTGGGCAAAGACCCCGAACTCAAATACACGCCCAGCGGCACCCCGGTCGCCAAGTTCTCGCTGGCCACCAATGAACGCTTTAAGGACAAAGATGGTCAGTGGCAGGATCGCACCGAGTGGCACAACATCACCGCCTGGGCCCGCACCGCGGAGATTGCCGGCGAGTACTTAAAAAAGGGCGGCAAGGTGTACATCGAAGGCAGTCTGCGAACCCATTCCTGGGACGACAAAACGACCGGCCAGAAAAAGTACATGACCGAGATCATCGTCAATGACCTGGTCCTGCTCGGCGGACGCGGCGAGAACGTCCCAGATGATTCCGGCACCCGCTCCCGCAGCGCCGGCGCCGGCGGAAACAATTTCGACCAGCGCGCCCCGGAAGCAGAGCCAGCAACCGCGACAACCCCGATCAGCGACGAAGATATTCCGTTCTAAAGCGTTTTCACGGTTCCTGTAGCTCGCTACGGATCGTCATCCCCACCGGAGCTTCTCATCCCCCAAGGGGATGAGAAGCGGAGCGGAGGGACCTGCTGTTTCGTCCACGCTACTGCAATCTGAAAATGACCCAGCAGGCTGCGGAAAAAACCTGGATTCGTATCAGGGTATGCCTTTAGGCATACCGTAAGCCGCTGAACATTGGGTCCGGCTTTAGCCGCCGGAGTTCGATGTTGCTTGCCTAACAGGCTACGGAAAAACTCTGATTCGAGCCGGATTTTGGGAAGGGCACGACTTCAGTCGTGCCGCTAACTCGTTAAACATGTGTCCGCGCTTTAGCGCCTAGGGTATGCTTCTTGCACCCGCGGCGAGTTTTTCCGTAGCCTGCTAGGGATTGAGAGAAGGAGTCGGCATGAACATCGAAATAAGAAGAGTCGGTGACGAGTGGGCTGCATTTGACCTAAGCATTCCGAAGCAGCCGCCGTTGGTCACTGGAGGAACGCGAGAGGAATGTTTACAAAATCTACAGCAGTGGGAAAGGGACAGAGGGCTAACACCCGGTGATTCCGAAAAACGTTTCTGGATTCCCGAGTGAGGTTCCGACTGCCTAAGGGTAGGCGAGCCTTGGGATTCCTGTTACCTTAAGAATTTGCAGCCAATTTCGGTGGGAGCATTCTCCAGTGACGATGTTAAAAATATCACGGGGCGGACACGTCGCAGCAAAGAAGCTTTGCAGCTATTTCGAGCGGGATGGCCAACAGCGAGCGTTAGGGGCGTACAGTAAGTTCGTCTCTAAAGAGGGCTGGGGGATTGGGTACAAAATGAAGCTATACGAGCTTTCGAAGCGGGCTTTTGACCCGGCGGTATCCCATAGCGTGGCCCTTGCGGCGTTCGAAGAGATTGATGCGGACTTGTGGAGTCATTGGGGCTTGAGCCGAAAAAGCTCCGGGCCACACTGGTCCGCTCAGAAAACATTCGAAGTTATCAAGGCTGAATTCTCTGGATTCGCTTGGGGCGATCCTGTAACCTTGTCGCGCTTCCATACGGACGGGAATCACGCGGCTCTGTTGTCAGGCCTTGAGAAAATGAAAGGTCTGAAGGCAATGGCTAGTTACCCGGTGATGGCCGTCTCAAAGTTCCTGCACTTCTACAACCCAGAGCTGTTCCCAATTTATGATACTAAGGTGATTTACAACGGCGTTTTCGTGTGGTTTAGGAACGACTTCAAGGAGTTTTGCGCTAAGTCCGGTCTGCAATACGAGTACAAGGACACACCCACGTTTCTTGGTAAATATATTCGTTGGGCAAGCTCTCTGTTGGCCTCTGCGCATTCCGGGTTCATGGAGGCGTTCGTAGATTGGCTGCGCAAACAGCCCGGAGCCGAGTTGCAAGGACCAACAGTTGATCCCTCCACGCTGTATGCCACTGCCTTCGAGTTCACCGCAAGCGGCGCATGGTGCATCGAAAGTGCAGGTGGTCACTAAACACAATGGCTGTCACACGCGACTCTTCTCAGGATCATTCACGGACCCAGCCATAACTCCAGTAGTTTTAATATTTTGCCGGGCGCCCCGCTCCTCGCGGTTTGTGCAGCGGCGGGTGCATGTACAATGACACTGTATCCCTCATCCTCAACCGTGAGCTTCAATCCCACTGCCTTAGTCACGGCGACCAGCGTGGACAGCCGGGGGTTTCCCCGACGCGACAAAGCGCGATACAAACTCTCGCGTTCAATTCCCGCGGCTTTGGCCACCTTGGCGATGCCGCCGCGGGCTTCCGCAATGCGACGCAAGGCGATCAGGAGCACGCCCGGCTCATCATCCTCCTCCAACGCCGCCCGTAGATACTCAGCAGCGAACTCTGGATTGTCGCGCAGTTCATTAATCGTGGCCTTATCGTGAGATATGCTCGGCTTGCGTTTCATAGGCTTCGTTCCTCGTAGTTGTCCAAATATTCCCGCGCCCGCTTGATGTCGGAGGACTGTTTACGCTTATCTCCGCCGCACAGCAATAAGATGCAGGCCCCGGCTACCGTCGCGTAATGAACCCGATAGCCCGGCCCCCAGTCGATCCGTAACTCATACAAGCCACCGTGCAGCGATTTGCAATCGCCGAAGTTTCCAACCGCTAGCCGATCGATGCGGGCCACAATCTTTGCCCTGGTTCGGACGTCCTTCAGCCCCGCCAGCCACTCTCCAACGATATCTTTGCCGCTTGCCGTAACATAGCGACGAATTTCCCGGGGCAGAATCATTGTAACTTATAAGTTACAGAAGCGCAACAACGCCGGAAGTGGATTCCAGGCACAATGTGGAGGTTAGTCTCAGCAGACTACCTGTCAAGATCATCGGTCACACTCGCAGGGAACTATTTTCGACGGCTATCCTAGTCGTTGCTTTTTTCTTGATGGCGCTCGTCAATGCAGATATGATATGAAAGGTGCAGTTAGCTATTTGAGAATAGCTGCAGGGCCCTCGCTCTTTGACAACCTTAGCCCAGCGGTGGGTCGAACCCTTCGATTCCCAAAGCGGGAGCGCCAAAAGCGATTTGGAACCCATAACTCCTTATTCCGGAAGATTTTACGTATAAGTCCTTATTCCCTCAAAGATTTTGATGCTAGTCCGGCCCTAACCCCATCATTCCAAAAGATCGACGGGGAGGGGGGATACCTCATCAGTAAACACTTAACTCCCTTCCCATTGTGGGAAAGGCGCGAAAGCCCCGCTCGATAAGATGGCTCCGCGGAGACGGGCCAATCGCCCGTCTCCACACGAGCGATGCGCTAGTGCATGATCTGAAATATCAAACCCGATCCTTCGGCTCCGCCTGCCTGCGTAGTGCCATAGAGATTGCTAGCCGAGTCGAGAATCAGATCGCCAGTAGGATGGTATCCATCGGCCCCCCGTCCGAAGACGTGCACTACTCTGTAAACCCAAGTGCCGCCGGAGGCAGGAGACAGCTTGAACAGCGCGCCGCATCCCCCGCCACACGAACTTTCACTTTCGCCCAACATCGTGGTTCCGTACAGATTGCCGCCGCTATCCATGACCAGGCCAGCAACCGGATTTCCTGCCGGCTTGTTAACGAAGCCATGCAGCACCCGCTTATGCCACGCACCGTTCGAGTTGCGCGACAACTCGTACACCACGCCATATCCACTACCCCCGCCTTGGAATGCCGTACCGTAAAGATTGCCAGCAGCATCGAAGATCAGGTCGCCGTAGGGATACTTCCCGTCGTGACCGCCGCTGAAAGCGTGCAGCACGCTTTCCGTCCATCCGCTCGAACCCGGGGTCAGCTTGAAGATTGTGCCGCTGCCGGAAGTCCCTCCAGCGGAGGCTGTGCCGTAGAGATTGTCGGCAGCGTCAAAAGTCAGACCATCGTAAGGCGAAGCTCCATCCGCTCCTCCCTCGAACGCATAAAGCACGCTCTCCGTCCAGCCGCTCGAACCCGCTGTCAGCTTGAACACGGTGCCGCAGCCGGAGCTGCATACCGAGCTGATATTGCCCCCCTGCAAGGTCGTGCCGTAGAGATTGCCGGCAGCGTCCAAGACAACGCGAGCCGAAGGTTCGCGCCCGTCATTTCCGCCGCTGAAGCTATAGAGAACGCTTTCGCTCCAGCCGCTGGAACCGGGCGTCAGCTTGAAGACCGTGCCGCATCCCAGATTGCAGTTGGCGCTGCCGCCGAAATTGGTCGTGCCATAGAGGTTCCCGGCTGCATCGAACACCAGGCTGCCATAGGGCTGACCTCCGTCGGCGCTGCCGGTAAAGTTGTAGAGCACCGTTTCCGTCCAGCTTCCATTCGCGTTGCGGGTTATCTCGAAGACCGTGCCCTGATTATTGGCTCCGCCCAATTCGGTGGTCCCATAAAGATTGCCTGCTTTGTCGAACACCAGGCCGGCGTAGGGCAGTTTAGGATCGCTGCCGCCCACAAAGTTGTACAACGCATTCTCCGAACCAGACCCACCGCCGGGAATCACGGCTTCCGTTTGGTTGGAATACTCACTTTGCGTATTGTCGCTATTGACCGCCGTGGTGACGTAGTAATAGGTTTGCCCGGACTGGACTGTGCCGTCGGCGTAGTTCGTGTTTGGATCCAGGCTTGAATTGATCTGCGTGTATGGACCGTTAGGGTTGGCCCCCCGATACACGTTGTATCCGATCACCCCCTGGGAGGTACTGGCATCCCACGATAGGTTGACGCTGTGTGCAGTTGCCAGGGCTGGGAAGAAAAACAAACTCAAGAAAGTGGATAGGAAAGCTGTGAATTTCGATTGCGACGTGAGCCTTCTCACGGGATCGCCTCTCTTACTCCGTGCTCCGCACGGCGGGGGATTGAAGAGCCGCTGCCTGCGATCCTGACCGCGTGTGCATCCTCGCGATTAAAATCACCTAATGTGCAGCTACCCCATTATTCGGATTCACGGCGATTTGCAATAGGTCACGGAAGGACATGTGCGCGCGGTGATTGGCGCTGAGGAAAACATGCCTGAGGGACATCGACCCGATTTGGGTCTGCTGACATTCCGAACACTGCGAGGCGTTGTGGACTGCCTGGATTTTGCCTAAGTCTCGCGGCTCAGATGTTCCATGACCTGAGCGGCCTCGCGCAGGCGCGCAATTTCTTTGCGGGGCAGGCCGCGAACCGCGGCGGCCAGCGCTTCTACCCGCCGTCTGCGCCCTTCCTGCATGATGCGAACCCCTTTCTCTGTGGCTTCGATGATCACCGCGCGACGATCCTTTTTATCGGTCCGTTTGTGCACCAGTCTTGCCCGCAACAACCCAGCCACAATCCGGCTCATCGTTGGCGGTGTGACTTGCTCGGCGTCAGCCAGGCCGGCCAATGATCGCGCACCCGCGAACACAAGAACCGATAGGGCCGACAGTTGCGCCGGACCGATGCCCAGCTCGCGATCCCGCACCCGCAAGCGCCGCAACAGATGGATGGCGGCCGAGTGCAAGCGGTCGGCGGCTTCCAGAGCCTCCGCATTAGCCGATTGATTCCCGTCTTTATTTTTGTAGAGGGCTTGCATTTTATTAGTTAGCTATGCTAATTAATTATACGTCAAGTTCGACAGAGGTGAAGACGATGACCACCAGTGCCGCTTCCAGCGCAATCAGCATCCAGCAGATCGGCCAGATCGCCATTAACGTCCACGACACCAGCCGCGCGGTCGAGTTCTATCGCGACACGCTCGGACTCCCCCTCCTGTTTACGGCGGGAAAGCTCGCCTTCTTCGGCTGCGGCGGGGTTCGCCTCATGTTAACGCCTCCCGAACGGCCCGAGTTTGATCACCCCGCCTCGATTCTTTACTTTAAAGTGGCCGGCATTCAGGCTGCCCACGCGCGCTTAGTCGAACGCAAAGTGAAGATAGAAGGCGAGCCCCACGTGGTCGCCAGAATGGCAGATCACGACTTGTGGCTGGCCGAGTTCCGCGACTCCGAAGGTAACATCATGGCCTTCATGAGCGAGGTGCGCCGCTAGCCGCGGTACCCGAAACGCAGCCCGCGCTTTCTGTGACGTCTGACGCGCACGTAGACCGGACGCGACCGTCAGCGCTAAAGCAGGCTAAACGATCCACTGTCAACGGTTTCCAATTCCGCCGAGGCCCGGATCTCTCATCCAACCCGAAATCGGCCACCTGCCATCCAAAGTCGGTATATTCTTATGCCAGTATCCATGCTCATAAAATGTGAAAAGTGCGGCTACGAAAACTTCCCGCAACACCGCTATTGCGGCATGTGCGCCGCCGAATTGCGCATTCCCGGAGTTCCCGCGCCTCCGCCAGCCCCGCCGCCGCGACTGCCCCCGGTCGTGGTTCAGGCGCCGAAAGCAGCGGCGCCTCCGCCCAAAGAGAAAGAAGTCATTTCCCAGCAAGTCAGCGGGCCTTCGTTTCTGGGCTTAGGGAATGAACCCGCCGAGAACAAAAGTTTCAGCTATTTGCTCGAAGACGATACTCCCAGCCATCGTGGTCGAAATGTGATTCTGATTCTGCTGATTGCCGCAGTGGCCGCGGCCGCCTGGTACTGGCGGCAAGACGTGCGCGTCCTCGCCAGCAGATTTCTCAATAGCCCGCCGCGTGCCACCAATGCCGGCGGCTCGGATAATCCGGAACCGAATTCTCCTGCGCCCGCTACACCCAACCCCACTTCGGCGTCCGCTCCCGCGAGCACCGCGAATGCGGGTCCCCCGTCCGATCAGCCGGGCACCGCCGCTAACGCTCAAGCGCCGGCAACGCCAACTTCGCCCCCTGCCGCAACGCCATCAGGCGCGACGGATGCAACCCCGTCTGCCCAAGCCGATCAGCCACAGCCGGCCAATCCATCGCCGGCCAGTGATGCTGCGTCGACGGCCACTCCCAAGCCGGATCAGTCCGAAGAGGCTGCGACTCCGCCTCCGCGTCCGCGCAAATCCGAGACAACGCGCGCGCAGCGAGCGGCGGCATCCGCCTCGCAGGCAGACGACCTCGTGGCCCAGGGCGAAAAATATCTCTACGGAAACGGTGTACCGGAAAATTGCGCTCGGGCAAGGACCAATCTCCTGGCCGCGGCCCAACATTCCAACGCCCAGGCGCAGAGCGTCCTGGGCACGATGTACGCCACCGGCCACTGCGCCACCCGCGATCTACCCACTGCCTATCGCTGGTTCAGCCGCTCGCTCCGTCAGGACCCCAAAAATACCCGCCTCGAGCAGGACCTCAGAGTGCTGTGGAACCAGATGACCCCGGCGGAGCGCCAGCAAGCCCTTCGCGACGAGCGCTGAGGTTGAACTGGAGCCATCCCTGTTTTCGCACATATTCTGGTGCAGGATTTCCCTCAAAAAAAACGCCCTCTGTTGCGCAAAATCTAGAAAACAAAGGGCCGGAATTTTTCCTACCTCCTAGATCTATGGTTCTAAAGGTAGTTACAGGCAAAATATTCAAAACACGGGAGTTACCTTCGTGCCCGACGCCTGAGTCCCGGGTTGGAACTGCGGGGAGAGCACCCCGGAGTTGCGTCGATGGTCAGGTTGTCAAGGATCGTGAATATCTTGTAGATAATATATAGTGGTTTATATTATCGGACTTGAAAGCATGAGGTCAAGCGGAAAGCGGGGGAGCTGCGGACTCGGTTCCGAATTGGGAATGGCGCGCCCATCCTTTTCGCAAGGGGCTGCGATAAAGGGTGGGCCACCTTTTTGTTGGTCGGGCGGAGATGAGAACAGGTGGGCCAGCCCCCATCACACAGAAAGGTGATGCCAGTCACCGCAAGCCCTCCCGAACCGTCGTAACTTGGCTCTGAGGCTCCGAGTCCTTCCAATTCGCAAACGGGCCCAAATCAAGGCAACTCGGAAATAACGGGCTTCCCCCGACCCGAGTCTGCGCTTGTCCTTACCCACCCGGGCCACCGCGAAACCCAAACCGTAACGAATCCTGACCAGCCACGAGATGTGGCGGAAGGACAACCTAAAAGAAGCGCGAGGATCGTGCTTCTCGGACGTCGAGCGAATTCTTTCCTCGACGTGGCTTTCATTCGACTTACAAGATTGGAGATAACGTCATGAAATATACGAAATTCCTGGGAGCCGCGAGCGCGGCTCTGATGATCGTCATCGCAATTTTCATATTGGCGCCCGGCGCCTGGGGGCAGAGCAAGTTCAAAACCCTGCACGCATTCCATGGAAAGGACGGAGCGATTCCCGCGGGCACCCTGATTTTCGATGCCGCTGGGAACATCTACGGCACAACCCTCTCAGGTGGCAACCAGAACTGTAGCGGCGGTTGCGGCACGGTATACCAACTGACGACCGACGCTGACGGAACCTGGACCCACAAGGTTCTGTACTCCTTTACCGCCCACGAGGACGCCCATCCCGACGCCGGAGTGATCTTCGACGCTGCTGGCAACCTGTATGGCATGAACAACCTTGGCCCCGATACCGGCGATGTATACGAATTAACGCTTCAAGCGGGCGGGGGCTGGAGCGAGACAGTGCTGTATCGGATGGGGGGCGATTTCGATGGCAACCCGCAAGGCGGTATGGTCTTCGACGCGGCAGGCAACCTCTACGGAACATCTGCATGGGGCTGTAATTATGGCGACGGCGTGAGCTGCGTTTTCGAGATGACACCCAGCGGCAGCACTTGGACATTCAACTTGCTGTATGGGTTCGACACGGGATCGACGGGCTGGTATCCCAGCGGAACCACACCAATTTTCGACGGGAAAGGTAACCTCTACGCCACAACCGCTTTCGGCGGGAACTCCGGTTGCAGCCCTTACGGCAACGGCTGTTACGGCCTTGGCGTCGTCTTTGAGCTATCGCCAAACGCGGGCGGAAACTGGACCGTTAAGGACCTGCACAAGTTCACTGGCGGCAAGGATGGCGAGAGCCCCGCTTGCCCGCTGGTCTTCGATGCCGCCGGGAACCTTTACGGGACCACGTATGCGGGCGGCGCATACGGAAAGGGCAACGTCTTCAAGCTCACGCCCAATGCTGACGGTACCTGGACGCTGCATGTGCTCCACCAGTTCACCGGCGGCAAAGACGGAAGCATGCCACTCGCAGGCGTCATTTTCGATGCCGCGGGTAACCTGTACAGCACGACATACCAGGGCGGAGCCTACGGCTATGGGGTCGTTTTCAAGTTAACGCCCACAGCGACCGGGGGATGGCACGAGACCGTGCTGCACGCCTTCCATGACAGCCCTGGCGCATATCCCGGCGGAGGCCCGAATGTCGCTGGAGGCACCCTGGTGTTTGATGGCTCGGGAAACCTCTACGGCACCACCTCAGGCGATGGCAGCAAAACTTTTGGTACGGTGTTTGAGATCACGCCGTAGCTAGCTTCTCCGGCCGCTCGGGTTCGACCGCCGAGTGGCCGGAGCAAATTGTGCTTCACCGCGGTCGAGAGAATTCATTCCTCGACTTGAACTTCATTCGATCTACAAGATTAGGAGAACCGTCATGAACTACAAGAAATTCTTGGCAGCCGCGAGCGCGGCTCTGATGATCGCCTTTGTTGTAACTCTAGTGCTGACATCTGGCGTTTGGGCAGTCAGCACAGAGAAGGTGCTGTATTCGTTTACAGGCGGGGCTGACGGAGGAGAACCCCACCAAGGCCTAGTCTTCGACCACGCTGGCAATTTGTACGGCACAACGTTTGACGGCGGACTCTATGGAGTGGGACTGTCTATACTCTGACCCCGAACGGTGACGGAACCTGGAAGCAAACTGTGCTTTATAACTTCACCGGTGGAGCTGACGGAGGCTACATCGATTGGGACAGGCTTGCCTTTGACGCCAACGGCAATCTTTATGGCGTGACAGTTTTCAGTGGCAATTATGGACAGGGCGTGGTCTTCAAACTCACGCCGAACCCAGACGGAAGCTGGACCGAGAGTGTGCTGCATCAGTTCACTGGCGGAAAAGATGGAGCCGAACCCAGAACCACGCCAATCTTCGACGCAGCAGGTAACCTCTACGGCTCGGTCGCATACGGCGGTGCTCACGGCTGTGGCGCGATCTTCAGGCTGACGCCGGGCGCGGACGGCCAATGGACCTACCGCGTGATTCACCAGTTCGCAGACACCCCCGCCTGCAGTCCGTGGGTCGGTCTGATCTTTGATACGGCCGGGAGTCTGTACGGCACGACGCGCAATCAGGTAGGAGGGTGCAGCAACCCTCCCCAGGAATGCGGCACAGTTTTTAAGCTGACGCTCAGTCCGGACGGCAAGTGGACCTACAAGGTACTCCACAAGTTCAGCGGTGGAAGAGGCGGCGCTGATCCCTCGGTTTCCGGTTTAGTCTTCGACGAAGCTGGCACTTTGTACGGCACAACCGAAGATGAGGGTGCTAGTGAGTCGGGCATTTTCTTCAAGTTAACCCCGGACGTGAGCGACAAATGGACCTTCAAGATACTTCATCAGTTCAGCGCGAAGCGAGACGGACGGTATCCCAACGGTCAGGTGACTCGCGATTCCCCTGGCAATCTTTATGGCACTGCCTGCTTGGGTGGGCCTCATGGAGACGGCACAATTTTTAAGATGGCCCCGAACCCGGATGGAACCTGGACGTTCAGCGTGCTCTACGCCTTCGGCGGCAGTGACGGAGATTCTCCGTCACCGGGCGGTGGTCTGATCCAAGACGCCGCTGGCAATTTCTACGGCACGACGGTTGTGGGCGGTGCTTACGGACACGGCACCGTGTTTGAGATCACGCCGTAGCTAGCTTCTCCGGCCGCTCTGGGCTTGAACTCCGAGTGGCCGGGGAAATCGCGGATCGCTGGGTCTCAACTTTTTCTTGGCACCAGAGATCCACCATCAGCCACGAGATGTGGCGCGAGAGAACATGAGAAGCGTGAGGATCGTGCTTCTCGGCCCGTCGAACGAATTCATTCCTCGACCTGAATTTCATTCGATCTGCGAGATTAGGAGAACCATCATGAACTACAAAAGATTCTTGGCAGCCGTAAGCGCGGCTCTGATGATCGTCATAGCAGTTTTCATCCTGGCACCCGGCGCCTGGGCGCAAAGCAAGTTCAAGGTGCTGCATCGTTTTACGCACCACGATGGATACGGGCCTTATTCTGCGTTGATCGTCGACGCCGCAGGCAATCTATATGGCACAACCCCCAATGGCGGCACGTCGAATTGGGGAGTGGTTTTCAAGCTCTCGCCGAACTCCGACGGAAGCTGGACGGAAAGCGTACTCTACAGTTTCACCGGTGGCGACGACGGAAGCTATCCCGATCATCCCAGCCTGGTGTTCGACACTGCCGGCAATCTCTATGGAGTAACTTACGGAGGCGGAGGCGTGGGAGGTTGCAACTCCTACGGCCAAGGCTGCGGAACGGTTTTTGAGCTGAAAAGCAATCTGGACGGGGGCTGGACGGAAAGCGTCCTTCACAGTTTCACCGACGGTGACGACGGAGGCTGGCCCGAGGGCACCCCGATAATCGATGCAACAGGAAATCTGTACGGTACAACGACTCAGGGCGGCACTTACGGAGAGGGCACCGTCTTCAAGCTGACTCCCAATTCTGACGGAACATGGACAGAGAGCGTGCTTTACAGCTTCACCGGTGGCAAGGACGGTGACACCCCCTGGAGCGGAGTGATCTTCGACAAAGTTGGCAATCTTTATGGCGGGACCCTGTACGGCGGCGCGCACAGGTATGGCGTCATCTTCAAGTTAACCCCAAACTCGGACGGAAGCTGGACCGAGAGCGTGCTCCATCAGTTCACGGGCGGAAAAGACGGGGCGAATCCCGGCACTAACAACCTCACCTTCGACACGACGGGTAACCTCTATGGAACTGCGGGGGGCGGGGCTTATGGATATGGCAATGTCTTCAAACTTATGCCGAATGCCGATGGAAGCTGGACCGAGCGAGTGCTCCACCAGTTCAAAGGTGGCAAAGACGGAGGAAGTCCTGCGGCTGGGGTGGTCTTCGATAAGGTCGGCAACTTGTACAGCACGACGGTCTACGGCGGCACCTATCAATATGGAGTGGTCTTCGAGCTGACCCCGGGCTCCGGCGGCCGATGGATGGAACGGGTGCTCCATGCATTCAAAGATGCCCCTGCCGCTTACCCCTGGGCCGGTGCGGTCCTAGACGGAGCAGGCAATCTTTATGGGGCGACACGAGGCGCTAAGAACGGCACCGTGTATGAGATCACGCCGTAGGTGGCTTCTCCGGCCGCTCTGGGCGTGCGTGCCGAGTGGCCGGAGAATCGCTGTCGTTGGGTGCCCCACCCTTTTCGCGTCCGTTGCCAAAGGGTGGGCGCGAGAATCTCAACCAGAACCGCGGTTTGAGGTCACCCTTTTCCTGTTGACTGCGTCGGCGAGGCGCCCGCCTCCACATAGGCAAAGCCCTACTTGTCGAAGATTAACCATGCTGCTATGGTTTCGCGGTTCGCTTTTCGGGCCTTTCTTCCGTCACCTGCAGAAAGGAAGCAGATTCGGGCTGGCAAGGTTCCTATTGAATCCAGCCGCGGCTTGTAATCCGTACTTCAAGTGGAAAGAGATCCCCTGATTGTCTGGCGCTGAGCTAAAAGGAGATCGAGGCGACGCGGCAATATTGTCGGCGATCCGCGCGGGCGACGAGCATGCCATGGCGGCTTTGTACGACCGCTACTCGGCTGTCGTCTACTCGGTCGCCGGACTGTCAAATCGAAAACCTACTTGTGCTTGTCCTTATAGACGCTCTTGCTGATGCGATTCTGCTGGCGATTAATCCCATTCTGTTCTGCCTTGGTCAGATGGCCGTTATGTGCGGCCATATCCTTTTTCTCGCGATTTTGCACGTTGGATTCGCGTTTCTCCAGATTGGCGGTTTGTTTCGGGCTCAGGGAGCCGTTCTTGACGCCATTGGCAATGCGATTCTGCTGGCGGGTTTCGCGGCTATTTACCTGATTCACCCGGGGATGACCTGGATCGACCACACCCGGTCCCGCGCCCGAAGTGGTTGCGGTTTGTGCAACGGCGTTACCGGTGGACATCAGGCTGGCGATTGCCACGATCAAAAGTGAGTTCCAGATTTTGTTCATCATATCGGTGCAAACCCTCGGCGAATAGAGTAGTTTCCTCGATTGGCGCTTAGCGAGTTACGAAGGTGCTGCGCGTTTAGTAACCGCGAAAGTCCATCCTTGCAGGCCCGCTTCCAGCGGTTTTGCCAAGAAGACCGGCCGCAGTGCGTAATCTTTGATGCGATTGTCAGGTGATTTTCACAATAAGTTGACATTCGCGTGGCAAATTTGTCGCTTCTATATATGAGAGTTAGCGAAGCGTTGGGGAGGCATTATGGATGCAAACTATCTGGTCTTATGCGGAATGGTCTGGGCACAATTCGGCCAGGAAACTGCCGGCCGCGAACTGATCCGGGCACTGGCTTCATCGGATGAAATCGTGCGCGTGCTGGCGCGCACCATGCTGGAGCAAGGCGGCGGATGCTCCAAGGAGCTGATCGGACAAGCGGTGGCGGAAGAAGAAATATCCGCGAGTATGGCCAGCCTTTGCGCCTTTGCACAAGGTCAGCAGTCAAAGTTCAAAAGCTGGGATGGCAGCGGGTGGTGCCCGGCGGCTACGGCGTAAGAGTTGCGCCGCCTGCATTCATCGCCATCTGTCCCGATTTGGGACAGGCAAAAAAAATTCACGCTGCCTGCGGAAAACCCCGTGCTACCATTTCCCTCACCTTACCCCGGAACAGGCACGTGGGCCCCTAATCATCCGGGATCAAGCAAACCCATGGAGCTTGCGGACCGCGGCTCATCCTAAGCTGTGTGCCCGCAACGTCTCCCCAATCGGAAAGGAGTATCGCAATGGGTACCGACAAGACAAGCAAACGTCCGGAGTCTCTGGAGAAAGAGTTGATTCACGCTCTACGCTTCAGCGGTCTGGACAAAGAAAACCTTAACGAACTGGTGCACATCGTGGTCGGGCTCAATGATGAAGGGCTCGATCAGTTGCGTGTTTTCCCCAAGGGCATCCCTCCCGTCGTAGATGGGTTGCAAGTCCAGGCAGTCGTGAACACGGAAGACCTGGCTGCGATCCTCAACCAAATTCTTACCAACACGCCGCGGCTGCGCGGAGTGTCGGTATTCCCCTACGGCATCCCGAACCCGGAGGTTTTCCAAGTCAACGTGGACCTGGGAGACACCGTGCAAACAAGCGGCGCCCTGACCACCGGTATCGCCGCTTAACTGAATTGCGGTCTGCTATGAACGCAGCCTCCCCAACTGGTACGAAGACCTGTGGCCCGACCGGGCAGCGAATAGTCCAACTGCATCCCTCCCTGCGTTGCAACCTGTGTTGTGAGCATTGTTACTCCAGCTCAGGACCAGGGCTGCGGACGGAGTTGGATCCAGCCGTAGTTTGCGGCTTGGTGTCTGATGCTGCCCGGATGGGCTATCAGGTGGTTTCAATTTCCGGCGGTGAACCTTTCCTCTACTCTGGCCTGCACGAAGTGTTGCGACATGCCAAGTCGTTGGGGTTGCGGACTACGGTCACGACCAACGGATATTTTCTCCAGCCCAGGCGGCTGGAGCCGTTGCGCGATTTTGTGGACGTGCTGGCGGTGAGCCTGGATGGTCCGCCCGAGTTGCACAACCGGCTTCGCGGCTCGCCGCGCGCGTTCGACCGCCTTTGTGCTGGACTGGAGGGTTTGCGAGCCTCGGACTTGAATTTTGGCTTTATTCATACTCTTACCCAAGAAACCTGGGAACACTTGTTATGGATCGCAGACTTTGCGGTGTCAAGCGGGGCGCGCCTGCTGCAGCTGCATCCACTCGAAATGGCGGGGCGGGCGGAGGGAAGGTTGGGAGCGCTGTCCGCGGAAGAAGATGGCTTGGCGAAAGCCTATTTATTGGCGACGGCCTTAGCCGCAAATTACCGTGAGTCCATGAACATTCAATTGGACTTGCTGCACCGCGAGCACGTGCTGCGGACGCCCCAGATTGTCTATGCCGACGAACTATCTCGCGAATGGGAGAGGAATGCGCCCGCTGATCTCCTCGGATTGATCGTCATGGAAGCGGACGGAGCGGTGGTGCCGATCTCCTATGGATTCTCCCGGCGGTACCAGATCTGCCACCTGCAAGAACAGAGCTTAAAGCAAGGCTGGCAACCGTTCCTACGCAAAGGTTATCCAGAATTTCGGCAAATGTGCCGGGAATTGTTTGAGGAACTCATCGCACCCAACCAGCGTCCTTTGTTTAACTGGCACGAGCGGGTGGTGGCGCGGAGCCATCTGTCCACCAGCCCGGGCGTTGTGGCACATACCACCGCAGCGTAAAAGCATGCTCCAAGCAAAACAGGCCTGCTCAGAAACTGACGACGGTCCATTTGTGTACTCCTTCGGAGGCGTGTACTGGCCGGCAAGGCAGCACCGGATTCTACTGCGGGGCGCAAGTTTCTGTCCGTAACTTATGAGCGGATAAATACGAATTTAAAAGTCGAGAAATTTGCCACGATCTTTTTCGGAGGGAATCGGGCAAGAATCGTATTTGCCGAAAATGCGGTAGCGGTTTCGCGCGACCAGATTGTAGCCCCAATTTCGCAACCATCCCGGCAACCATCCAAGAACCACACTGAGAACGCTCCATAATCCGCCTAATTCCTGCATAGCTACAACTACGGCGTCGGAGCGGGATGCGAGATGCTCTCCTGGCAGCGCGTGATCTGACACCACGTACATGGTGTCGAAGTCATCGAGATCAGCGCCGTGCCGCTGCAGCACGCGCTTCGCGAAATCACTCTGCAAAGAGGCAAACCGGAAGCGGTCGTGCGAATCATGTTTCAGAACGAACTGGAGCAGCCGGTTGCAAAGGCCGCAGACGCCGTCATAGAGAATGATCGGATTGGAGATGGAAGCAGGCATATCGCCTGCTTCATGCTACGCGATCACCGTGGCTGCCTGAGAACGGCACCGTGAAATCAGCGGGAGGCTGCCGGTTTGCGCTGCAACTCCGGCACGTAGTCTTCGACTTTCGCTTTTTCCAGAAGGTAGACGCCCGGCCCTTGTTGGCCTCGAACCATGCGGCAGAATTCCGCGACGAAGAATCCAGCTTTCAGCGCTTCCGTAAACGCCCAGCGCGTTTGCAGGCGCCATTCCCTCGCCAGGTCTGGCTCGGCTTGCTCCACGTGACCGATGTCGCTGGGAATTTCAATCGCAATTCTTTGGCGGCTCACCGCGGCCGCGAGGTCGGTGCGGACAGGCTTGCCATCGCCATTGAACCGAATTAAAGGAGTCAAGGTTGAAAGCATGTCGAGGAGTTCGGCGCGATTGTCTTTGCCGAGGAGCCGCTCCTGCACTCTGCGGCTGGCCAGTGGCCACGTCACCCACAGGCGATCCGTGCTATTGCGGTGCAGGACGCTGGATGTTTCCGGTCCATAAAAATCGACCTTGTAACGCTCCGACACGACTCCCAGCTTGGCGAAATTCAGATGTGCGTTTTTGCTCTGCAAGGGGTCAAAGGTCCAGGTCATTTCATGGATTCGAAAATCCTGCATTCGACTGTCGTTGTTCGGCCACGTTGCTTCGGCCATCCTCGATTCGACTATCATGGATGCGCAGGGCCAGCGCGCGCTCGCGCTGTGCCAGTTTCAGCCTGTAGCCCAGGCGCGAATTGCGATAAGGCTCACGCACGGCCAACATGTGCGAGTGCACGATCAGCTGACCGTTTTCGATGCCCAGAAAGCCGAAGGCAAAGCCGGCCAGCTTTGCTCGGTCGAACCCGCCCACCCAGATGCTTCCTGCCTCCTTGGTGGCGATGGCCAGGGTCGTAGGGGTGGCGTCGCGGTCAGAAAGTCCCCAGACTTCCCTTTCGACCTCTTCGGCCTGCTCCAGATCTTCGCGGCTCTGGAGATCGCGAATAGTGACCGCCGATTTGGACTTAGTCTCAGCCATGGAGAAAATTGCCGGTGAAGTCGAACAATATACGCGAGAAGCGGGGCACGCGCCAGCCCAAGCAATTCAAGCCGGAGGTTAGACCGTATGGCAACCTTGCACCCCACGAGTTAATAGCGTAAAGAATGGGTCAATGAAGGTAATTTTTTGTAAATATCTCAAGTGCTTCTTTTGTTTGAGGATAAAATTGATTCAGCACGACAGATAATTGGCACGATTTGCTCCGGCGGACCACAAGATTCCGCAACCGAGTAGGGATTTCGTGCGTCCAAACCTTGGGACAAAGCAAGATTAAAACTATGGTGCATTCATCCTATTTCCCGGCAGATACAAGTCTGCGAATGACAAACCCTTCGGGCGTGGCTGGGGCCGTTCAGGAGGGCCAAGGTTCAGCCTTTCCGCGTCCGCCTGTCAAACCAAGCTGGCGGCTGCTCACGCCCGCGACCTCTGCGATAGTCCTTATTATTCTTGCGCTGAGCTTGTTGGGATCAGGTTGTGGTGGCAGCGATCCTAAACTTGCCTCCGCCCGGGCGAACGTCGCGCCGGTGGTTCCGGTGTCGGTAGCAACCGCCGAGCGCCGTGACATACCTTATTACCTCACTGGGCTGGGATCGGTCACCGCATACTACACGGTCAGCGTCAAGAGCCGGGTCGATGGTCAATTGATGCAGGTGAATTTCAAAGAAGGGCAGGAGGTCAAGAATGGCGATCTGCTCGCCGTGATTGATCCCCGGCCTTATCAGGTTGCGCTGGAGCAGGCGCAAGCCATGCTATTTCGAGATCAGGCTTCACTGCGCGACGCCCGGCTGAACTACGAGCGTTTCAAGGGGCTGTTGCAGAGACTCTGGCGCCATGTCTCAGCAGCAGGTGGATACGCAACAGGCCACGGTTGACCAACTGGACGGAACGGTCCGTAACGACCAAGCCACAGTCGACAATGCCAAGCTGAATCTTGTCTATTGCCACATCACCGCGCCGGTCACCGGACGGATTGGCTTGAGGCTGGTCGATCCCGGAAACATCGTTCACGCCACCGACGCAAATGCCATGTTCGTAATCACGCAGCTTCAGCCCATCGCTGTTCTGTTCACGCTGCCGGAAGACAACCTGCAAACCGTGTCGCGGCAAATGGGCAAAGGAACGCTCGAGGTGGATGCGTTCAGCCGCGATGATCAAACCAAACTGGCCACCGGCAAGCTGCTGACCATCGACAATCAGATTGATCAGACTACCGGCACGGGCAAGCTCAAAGCCGTCTTCGACAACAAAGATAATGCGCTGTGGCCTAATCAATTCGTGAATGCCCGATTGTTGCTGGAAGTTCGGAAAAACAGTACTGCGATCCCGGCGGCGGCGATTCAACGGGGTCCGCAGGGCACGTATGTGTTCGTGGTGAAATCAGATAACACCGTGGATGTGCGCCCGGTGACGATTGGTTTCACTCAGGACAATGTTTCCGTAATCGCCAGCGGAATCTCCCCAAGCGAAGTTGTGGTGACCGATGGCCAGGATAAGTTGCAACAGGGCAGCAAGATTGAAACTCGTCCAGCGGCTCCCGGAAACCGGCAGCAGCCGTCGGCCGGGAGCAATGGCTCGGGAAGCCCTGCCCCGAGCGCTCAGCGTCCAGGAACGCAATGAATCCGTCGCGTCTGTTCATTATTCGGCCTGTGGCCACAGCGTTGCTGATGGTGGCCATCATGCTGGTGGGCATCGTCGCCTACCGGCAGCTTCCGGTGTCAGCCCTCCCCGAGGTGGATTATCCAACCATTCAGGTGATGACGTTCTATCCGGGCGCCAACCCCGATGTGATGGCATCGTCCGTGACCGCGCCGCTGGAACGGCAGTTTGGTCAGGTGCCCGGATTGAGCCAGATGACCTCGACCAGTTCGTTTGGCAGTTCGGTCATCACCCTGCAGTTCAACCTCGATCAGAATATCGACGTCGCGGAGCAGGAGGTGCAAGCTGCGATCAACGCGGCACAAACTTATTTGCCGACGGACCTCCCGAATCCTCCGATCTACAGCAAAGTGAATCCCGCGGATTCGCCCATTCTTACCCTGGCGCTGACCTCGAAGACACTGCCGCTTTCCCAGATCGAGGATCTTGCGGATACGGCTATGGCGCAGAAAATTTCCCAGGTCACCGGCGTGGGCCTGGTTTCCATCAGCGGCGGGCAGAAGCCGGCGGTACGAATCCAGGCCAATCCCACCACTTTAGCCTCCTACGGGTTGAGCCTCGAGGACGTGAGAACCGCGCTGGCGGCGGCCAACGTCGATCAGGCCAAGGGAACGCTGAACGGTCCGCGCCAGTCCTTCACCATCGGCGCCAATGACCAACTCATGTCGGGCGATCAATACCGGCCCATCGTCATCGCCTACAGGAATGGTTCTCCGGTACGCCTCGCGGACGTGGCCACAGTGACCGACGGAATCGAAAATGTGATGCAAGCCGCGTGGATGAACCTGGATCCTGCGGTCATCGTGAATATTCAGCGCCAGCCCGGCGCCAACATTATTAGCGTTGTCGACCGGATCAAGAAACTGCTGCCGCAACTGCAGGCCGGATTGCCGGCTGCAGTCAACGTTGCGATTTTGACCGACCGCACCGTCACCATCCGAGCTTCGGTGAAGGATGTCCAGTTCGAACTGATGCTCACCATCGCCCTGGTGGTGATGGTGATATTCCTGTTTCTGCGCAATCTTTCCGCGACCGTGATTCCTAGCGTTGCCGTGCCGCTCTCCATCGTGGGAACGTTCGCCGTAATGTACCTGCTCGGCTACAGCCTCAACAATCTGACGCTCATGGCGCTAACCATCTCCACCGGCTTCGTGGTGGACGATGCCATTGTCATGATCGAAAACATCGACCGCTATTTGGAAGAAGGCGATTCTCCGCTGGATGCGGCGCTGAAAGGCGCCGGGCAGATCGGATTCACGATTGTCTCGCTCACGGTTTCGCTGATTGCCGTGCTCATTCCGCTCCTGTTCATGGGCGATATCGTGGGCCGCCTGTTCCGCGAATTCGCGGTCACCTTGGCCGTGACCATTCTGGTCTCGGCCGCGGTCTCGCTGAGCCTGACGCCGATGATGTGCGCCAAGTTGCTCAAGCGCAGAGACCCGTCGAAACGGAGTCGCTTCTATAACCTTTCCGAGGATTTTTACAACCGGGTGATTGGGTTCTACGGCCGCACCCTGAAAGTTGTGCTTCGACATCAGACGATCACGTTGCTGGTCACGGTCGGCACGCTCGTGCTCACATTGTTTCTATACGTGGTCGTGCCCAAAGGATTTTTCCCCGTTCAGGATACGGGTTTGATCCTTGGCATTGCCGACGCCCCGCAGAACATTTCGTTCCAGGCGCTAGCCGAGCGCCAGCAGGCCCTCAGCCGCGTTATCCTCAAAGATCCCGACGTTGAGAGTTTGTCATCCTTCATTGGCGTAGATGGCATCAATCTCACCCCCAACAGCGGACGCATCCAGATCAACCTCAAACCTCGCAACCAGCGCAAAGCCACGGCATCGGACATTATTCGCAGGCTGCAGCCGCAAGTGGCGCAGGTCGAAGGCATCACGCTTTTCATGCAGCCCGTGCAAGACCTGACCGTTGAAGACCGCGTCAGCCGCACTCAATTCCAATACACGATGGAAGATGCGGACGCTCGCGAGCTGTCGCGGTTGTCGTCGCAGTTAGTGGACAAGCTCCGCACCTTGCCTCAACTGCGCGACGTGGCCAGCGATCAGCAAGCCGGAGGCCTTCAGGCCGATCTGACCATCGATCGCGACACTGCTTCCCGGCTGGGTATTCTGCCCCAGCAGATCGACAATACGCTGTATGACGCCTTCGGGCAGCGCCAGGTCTCCACTATCTTTACCCAGTTGAACCAGTACCACGTGATTCTCGAAGTCGATCCGCAGTTTCAGCAGAATCCTGGCTCGTTCAAGGATCTGTACGTCAAGTCAATCAACGGAACCCAGGTGCCGCTTTCGGCTTTTACCCAGATCCACACCTCGAATACTTCCCTGGCAGTCAATCACCAGGGTCAATTTCCGGTTGTAACTCTCTCGTTCAATCTAGCGCCGGGGATGTCGCTGGGCGACGCGACTAAGGCCATTGAGCAAGCGGAAGCGGAAATCGGGATGCCGCAGAGCGTTCATACCGCCTTTCAGGGTACGGCGGCCGCGTTTCGTAATTCTCTTTCCACCGAGCCCTGGCTAATCGTAGCCGCCATCGTAACCGTGTACATCGTGCTGGGAGTTCTCTATGAAAGCTACATCCACCCCATCACCATTCTTTCCACGCTGCCGTCAGCCGGAGTAGGCGCAATTCTGGCGTTGCTGCTGACCGGAAACGACCTCGGGGTGGTCGGATTGATCGGAATCATCTTGCTGATTGGAATCGTGAAGAAGAACGCGATCATGATGATCGACTTCGCGCTCGAGGCTGAGCGGGTAGAGCACAAGCCGCCCGAGGAAGCAATTTTCCAGGCATGCTTGTTGCGCTTCCGGCCGATCATGATGACCACCATGGCCGCGCTGCTTGGAGGTCTGCCCCTGGCTCTCGGAGGAGGGACCGGGTCGGAGCTTCGCCATCCGCTCGGAATTACCATCGTGGGCGGCTTGTTGGTCAGTCAGGCACTCACGCTGTACACCACTCCGGTGGTTTATTTGTGGTTCGACCGGCTGGCCAAGCGATTTGAAGGCTTGGCAGTCATACATCCTGTGGACGAGCCGGCGGTCGGAGACTGAGTCATGAATATCTCCGCTCCCTTCATTAAACGGCCGATTGGAACGTCATTGCTGACGTTGGCCCTATTGATGTCGGGGGTGCTCGCCTTCACCCGCCTGCCCGTCGCACCGCTTCCTCAGGTGGAATTTCCCGGTGATCCAGGTTGCGGCAAGCCTTCCCGGCGCAAGTCCGGAAACCATGGCCTCCGCCGTCGCGACTCCGCTCGAACGGCAGTTCGGGCGCATTGCCGGCATCAACCAGATGACATCGGTCAGCCAGCTCGGTTCGACGGGCATCGTTCTGCAGTTCGATCTCAACCGCAATATTGATGCGGCCGCCCGCGACGTGCAGGCGGCGATCAATGCCGCGCGCAGCCAGTTGCCATCGTATCTTCCCGGCAATCCCTGGTATCGCAAAGTAAACCCGGCGGAGGCGCCGGTGTTGATTATGTCGCTGACCTCCGACAGCGTCACCTTACCCAATATCTACGATCAGGCCAACTCAATCCTGTCGCAGAAGCTGGCGCAGGTAAGCGGCGTCGGGCAAGTGTACGTAGGTGGAGGCGCCAATCCTGCAGTGCGGGTGGAGTTGGATCCAAATCTGCTTAACAAAACCGGTGTCGGCCTGGATGCCGTACGCACTGCTCTGGCGGCGGCAAATGCAAATCGCCCCAAGGGTGAAGTGGCTAACACTAGTAGCGCATGGACGGTAAACGATAACGATCAGATCACGCACGCGGACGAATACCGGCCGCTGATCGTGGCTTACAACCAGAGCAACGGAGCGGCGGTTCGCCTGGGCGATGTGGGAGACGTGCAGGATTCGGTCGAAGACGCTCACATCTACGGTCTCTCCAACGGCAAACGCGCTGTCATTCTCATTATTTTCCGCCAGCCGGGCGCGAACATTATTCAGACGGTCGACAATGTTCTTAACCTATTGCCCCAGCTTCAGGCATCGATTTCTCCCGCCATCAAGCTGGCCGTGGTCTCGGATCGCACCACCACGGTTCGCGCTTCCTTGCATGACATTGAAATCACGCTCTTGATTTCCGTAGTTCTCGTCATTCTCGTGGTTTTTGTTTTTCTACGGACGGTGCGCGCCACCATCATTCCCAGCATCGCCGTGCCCCTGTCGCTGATCGGCACATTCGGCGTGATGTATCTTCTCGGATACACCCTCGACAATCTGTCCCTGATGGCGCTGGCGATTTCGACCGGCTTCGTAGTGGACGACGCTATCGTTGTGCTGGAAAACATCACCCGTTATCTCGAGCAGGGGATTCCGCCAGTGCAAGCCGCATTTCGCGGTGCCCGCGAAATCGGATTCACCGTGCTTTCGATGAGCACATCTCTGATCGCGGTGTTTATCCCCATACTCCTGATGGGCGGAATCGTCGGCCGGCTGTTCCGTGAATTCGCGGTCACCCTGAGCATCGCAATCGCCGTGTCGCTGGTGGTCTCGCTCACTACCACCCCTACCATGTGCGCGCAGTTGCTGAAGCCGCTGGGGGAGGAAAAGCATGGCCGCGCTTATGTCTTGAGTCAAAAAATGTTCGACGGCATCCTGGGGATTTACAGCACTACCCTCGGTTGGGTTCTACGCCATCAATTTGCCGTGTTGGTAATCACCATCGCTACGGCGTGCCTTAGCGTCTATCTCTTTCAAGATGTCCCCAAGGGGTTCTTTCCACAACAGGATACTGGGCGAATTCAGGGAGCCGTGCAGGCGGCCCAGGATATTTCTTTCGATGCCATGAGCCGCAAGATGCGCCGCTACGTCGACATCGGGATGCATGATCCCAATGTATACACCATGATCGGTTTCTGCGGTGGCACCACCGCTATGAACCAGGGAAGGATGTACATCACCTTGAAGCCGCTGCGTGAACGAACGCTGAGCGCCGACCAGGTCATTCGTGAGCTGAGCAAGAAGTTTGCCGAAGTTCCCGGTGCCACGCTCTACATGCAGACCCAGCAGGACCTGCAGATCGGCGGCCGTTTGAGCCAGGCGCAGTATCAATTCACCCTTCAGGGCGAAGATTTGAATGAGCTCAACACCTGGGCGCCCCAGTTGCTCCAGAAAATGCGCGCCCTGCCGCAGCTGCAGCAGGTAAATACGGACCAGCAGGACAAAGGGTTGGAAGCCAACGTAATCATTGATCGTGACACGGCTTCGCGGCTGGGCGTCGCCGCAGCGGATATCGACAGTGTGCTCTATGACGCATTCGGACAGCGGCAGGTTTCGACCATCTACGAACCGCTGAATCAGTATCACGTGGTCATGGAAGTGGCCCCGCAATTTCAACAGGACCCGGATACGCTGCAGAGTGTCTACGTTCATTCTTCCAACGGCAACATGGTGCCCCTCTCAGCCTTCGCGCACTTCGGACCCGCCAACACCTCGCTGGCCGTCAGCCATCAGGGACAATGGCCGGCCGTGACCATCTCTTTCAATCTGGCTCCCGGCGTATCTCTCGGTCAGGCGACCACGGCCATTATGAAAGCCGAGCAGTCGATTAGCTTTCCCGCCACCATTCACGCCAGTTTCCAGGGAACCGCGGCGGCTTTCCAGGATTCGCTGGCCAATCAGCCGGTCTTGATCATCACCGCCCTGCTGGCGGTTTACATCGTCTTAGGAATTCTCTACGAGAGCTACATTCATCCCGTGACCATTCTGTCCACCATTCCTTCCGCTGGAGTCGGCGCTCTGCTGGCGCTGAAGATGACCCACAACGAACTCAACGTCATTGGACTGATTGGCATCATCCTGCTGATCGGCCTGGTCAAGAAGAACGCAATCATGATGATCGACTTCGCTCTGGACGCCGAGCGGCGAGAAGGCAAGGCGCCGGTCGACGCAATTTACGAAGCCTGCGTATTACGTTTCCGTCCCATCATGATGACCACCATGGCGGCTTTACTCGGCGGATTGCCGCTGGCACTGGGTAGCGGAACGGGCTCAGAGCTTCGCCGCCCGCTAGGCCTCACCATCGTGGGCGGCCTCATCGTCAGTCAGGCCTTGACCCTGTTCACCACGCCCGTGGTGTACTTGTACATGGACAAGCTGCGCCTGCGGTCAAGCCGCAAGAAAGGCCAGTTACCCGGACAAGTCTCGCCCGCCACCAGCCACGCGGACTAGAAACTAGAACTGTCATCCCGAGCGCAGCGAAGAATCTGGGTGTTTGCCGGCGGCGATAAGGCGGGCCACCCCTCCACGCGGTCATCCCCATCCCGATTTCCAAAACGGGTCACCGACTCATTACCTTGGTTACTTGCATCCCCTAATGTATCGCAATACGATTCTTCCAACGTGGGTGAGGGATGTTGCGTACTGCCATAGTCGCGATTTCATTGGGGATGCTGTTGACCGGGGCGAACAAGGCCGCGGGCCAAAGCAGCGGATACCAAGTAGTGTCGGTCGCCAACGGCGGAATCATTAAAGGAACGGTCAAGTGGTCAGGACCGGAGCCCCACCTTGCCAGCTTTCCCATCACCAAAGATCCGCAAATTTGCGACCCCGATTCGCACAAGACTCGCGATCTGGAACGCCTGGTTATCGGCCCCCAGGGCGGCGTCGCCAATACTGTGGTGTTCATTAAAAACATCTCCAGCGGGAAAGCGTTTGACTTGCCTCCCGGCCGGCGTTCGCTGGACCAGCATTTGTGCCGCTATGAACCTCATATTTTATTGGTTCCAGAACGTGCTGCCCTCGCGATGAAGAGTTCGGACGCCACGCTTCATACCATTCACATGGATGGTGCAGCCTCCTATAACCTTCCCTTTCCCTTCCAGGATCAGACCGTTACTCGCGACATGAATACTCCGGGACTGGTCAACTTGAAATGTAACGGCGGACACGTCTGGATGAATGCCGAGATGTTCGTGGCGCCGCATCCCTACTATGCCGTGACCGATGAAAGCGGAGCGTTCCAGTTGACGGATGTTCCGCCGGGAACGTACCAGATCGTTGCCTGGCATGAGGGCTGGCAAGTCATGGGACGGCAGGCAGCGTTTGATGTTCTAACCGAAAAGAAAGTCGAGCGCCCCATCTTTTCCGAACCACGGACCTGGGAAAAACAGATCAATGTGGGCGGAAACGCAACCGCCGTTGTAAACTTCACGATCTCCGCCAAATAGCCCAAAATTTGTTTTGAAATAAACTTCGAATCTTTCCTTCTGTGTCTTCAATTCAACCGGCAAACTAAGACGGCGGCATTCTGATAAGGACAATCAAGGCCTGCAACTCCCGGTTGTTGCAGAACAACCCAGTTGACCCCGTACTCCGTTCGCAGCCGGCGGAAATCCTGCGCTTGAAACTTCTTCCAGCCGCTCTGCGACTGAACTTGCTTCAGCCATTCTTCCGCCATTGAAGGAAACATGGTCACGGCACCGCTGTCCTTGACCGCATCCGCCAACATGCTTCGTTGCGCGATGGCCCGAAACCCATTAGCGTCCTCGCCCGCAATAGTCATGTGAAAAGGATCCAGCGCGAAAACGGCATCACCGGGGGTATTCGTTCGAATCCATTCGAACCCCTGAACCCACAGGTTCTTCGGGGCCGCTCCCGGCCATTCAACATGCGTACTGCCAGGAAACAAGGCACGCTGCGCCAGAAACATGCCCGCGCACAGGGGCACGAATAGCGCAGCCCATCGCCATACGCGATTCTTCAACACGTACTCGCCGAGCAGCCCACCAGCGAATAAGAGGAAAAGCACATACACTAGATATAGGCTTCGCATGGGCTGCAATCGAGCCAGGCTCTCAAACCGCGGTGGTATGGAAAGCAGCAAACCCGCCAGCAGATAAACGAACTCATAAACAATCAGCGCCCGGCAAAGCAGTTCCAGGTTTCGCAATTGCCGCGAACGTGCAATTTTGCTGAACCACCAAAGCATTGCCACGGGAGCTACCACGCCCAGCCATTCATACCAGTGCCATTGCAGCAGGTAGAAGTAGGAATGGGAAAGAGCTACGTGATGATAAGCCTGCGAGGGCGGCTCGAAAGCGATTCCAAACGGCAACAGGCAGGCGAGGCCGGGAAATCGCCGATCGAATTTCTTAACGCAAAGCACAACCGCGCAGTAAGAAAAAGCAAACACAGACATCAGAGGATGAATCGCCGCCGCGAATACCAGAAATGCTCCGGCTTGAAAGTACTTTCCATCAATGACTTTGGCAATGGCAAAAATCACAGCGAAAGCGACCAGGTTTCGCGGATTGATGTATTGATCCATGATGTACAAAGCCGTTCCGGCGACCGGCAAAGTCAGAAGCGCCGCAACCATCGCGACTCCGGCCCAGCGGGCCCGTGAATCGGCAAAGCACCGGCTCATTAAATGCCAGCAGGCCAGCAACAGCAGAAAAATGGAGGTCAATTGCCAAAGGAACAGCACAACCTCCAGCGGCAGGTGACTTATGCGCACTGAAGCCGCAATAAGGTTTGGGAAAAATGTCAGGTGCGCATGCGATTCGAAGAACTGCGCGTTAAATGGAAACAGCTCGGGATGCAGGATTTTCTCGACCCCAGGAAGATAAATCTCCGCATCCTCGACCCAGGGATGGTAGCCGTGGACCAGCAACGCTCCCAGAGTGAGGAGCGAAAGAACAAGGAAATCTTTAGGTTTCAAACCGTGGGTTCCATAAATAGCTTACATGCAAACGCTATGACCCTCTTTTTTCGGAGAGGCTGACGGGGATTGTACATCCTGACTTGCGGTGCACCCCGAGTTCCCTGTCCCCACTGCACTGAGGGCACCCCAAACTTAGTTTTCTGCGCCTGCGGTTCGTTGCGCCCAGCGAGGCAACCATTAAAGTCCAAGGGCAGTTTGCGATTCGGCCTTCGGAAAAGAACGCGAAGGGCCGGACCCGCCCTTCCTATGCAGTTTTTGATCGGGAAGGTGACGTAAATTTGATTGTGTAAACGGGAGAGGGTGTAAGTTGGCTTTTTGCCTAGCAAGCGAGAAGCCGATCCTAGAAAGGAGACTTACACCCGATGGCGAAGATAATCCCAATCACGGAGCATTTCCAACATTTTCTGGCGGAGATCAAAGAAAGTTTCTGGGGCGATCTGTATGGCCAGACCAAGCTGGCGTGGAAGCAGTTTTTCGAAGCCGACTCGCAGCGGCAGCGCGACCGCTTTGCGGTGCGAGAGAGCTACCAGCGGCGGCGCAACCGGCGGCAGCCCTACCGCAACGGGTACTACCAGCGGGATTTCGTGACCCGCTTCGGCACCATCCGGCTGCGGGTGGCGCGCACCCGGGGGAAGAGTTTTCTGCCGCGCGGACTGGAACCGTTTCAGCGCCGGGCGGAGGAAGTGGCGATGCTGATCCGGGAGGCGTTTTTGCGCGGCCTCAGCACCCGGCAGACGGGGCGGGTGGTGAGCATTCTGACTGGCGAAGTGGTGAGCCCGCAGACGGTCTCGAAGTTGACTCGCAGTCTGGATCAGGCGGTGCGCCAGTTTCATCAGGCGCGGCTGAGCGACGATTACGCGTATTTATTTCTGGACGGAGTGAGCCTGCGGGTGCGGCGTCCGGCGGGGCGCAAGCGGGTGCACATGCTGGTGGCCTACGGGGTGCGCCGCGATGGCACGCGTCACTTGCTGGCTTTCATGCGCAGCCAGGGCGAGAGCCAGGCCGACTGGGAAGGCCTGCTCGGAGATCTTTACCGGCGCGGGTTGGAAGGCAAACAACTCGGCCTGATCGTCACCGATGGATGCCCGGGTTTGGCGGCGGCGATTCCGACCGTCTATCCACGGGTGCGGCATCAGCGTTGCTGGGTGCACAAGATGCGCAATATCTTAGAGCGCGTGCGCAAGCGCGATTACGACGAAGTGAAGACCGGAGCGCAGGCGATTTATTTGGCCGAAAGCCGGGCCCACGCAGAGGCCGCATTTCGCCGCTTCCGGGCGCGCTGGCGGCGGGAGTACGGGCCCATGGTGCGCCGCCTGGAACGCGACTTGCCAGAGTTGCTGTCGTTCTTCGCCTTCCCCCGGCACCTGTGGCCGAAACTGCGCACCACCAACGTCATCGAGCGCTGTTTCGTGGAGGTACGCCGGCGAACCCGGCCGATGGTGTGCTTTGTGAATGTAGAAAGCGTGGACCGAATCATCTACTCCATTTTCCAGCGCTTCAATCTGGAATGGAAAACCCGCACCCTCAACCTATTTACACAAGCAGCTTGACATCACCATCGGGAAGCTTCCCTTGACACAAAACAGATCTTCACGTACCGTTGCTGACTGGCTCAGTTTCTTGAGGGGGAAAGCTAGAGCTTTCGGAGAGGGTCCGATGCTACGTCCCCCGTCGTCATCTCGTTTCACTCTATCTCTCCTAAGTTCTCGAACCGAACAGCCGCCGTTCACTCCAACTGGACCTGTCAACTGTGACGCTTCCATCGAAGCAGGAATGTTTCCCCGAATCGGCTGGATCGCCGCGCTTACGGCTATCGCCTTACTGATGCTCGTCCCCTTTCCACTTGTTCACGTCGATGCACAATGTACTGGCTGCTGCGTAACTGGAGATTGCGGACTTCGCTATGTCTGCATGCCCGATTGCACTTGTGATTTCGCATCGCCCGTCATCGTCGATACTACAGGCGAAGGCTTCCACTTAACCTCGGCGAAGGATGGTGTTCTCTTCGATGTTGTAGGAACCGGCCATCCGGTTCAAATAGCCTGGACAACCGCGACCTCCCACAATGCCTTCCTGGCATTGGATCGCAATCATGACGGAAAAATCGACAACGGCAAGGAGCTGTTCGGCAACTTCACCCGACAGCCTAAGTCCGGTGATCGGAATGGGTTTCTGGCCCTCGCCGAGTTCGATAAGCCAGAGAATGGCGGCAACGGAGACGGAATCATCGACAGGCGGGATGCCGTATATTCACACCTGTTGTTATGGATCGACGAGAATCACGACGGCATCTCCCAACCTAATGAACTGCACACACTTCCGGAGTTGGGTGTCTCTTCGCTGGCACTAAAGTACAAAGAGTCGAGGCGAACCGACAAGTTCGGTAACCAGTTCCGCTACAAGGCCGCCCTCAACCCGGAACCGCCCGATGAGGATTCCAAGGACGGGCGCTGGATGTTTGATGTTTTTTTCATGACCGATGGGACTGGCAATGGAGATCTACCCTCGGCGGTAGAAGGAATAAATCCATTTCCGCCGCAATGAGCACAAAGTTGGCGACAAAAACCGTCGCTCGTCGCAATTTGGGAACAGGTAACTCAAGGCTACCAAGAAGGGAATCTTGGAGGTTCGCTATGCAGAAGGGTCTCACACGCGATCGCTGCGTCTCATTTTCTCTGTTATTGGGTCTTGCTCTCGTGAGTCTTCTTTTAGTGACGCCCTCCAGCCTGCAGGCGTCATATGGTGAACAAATGATTACGTTTTCGGGACAGAGGATTTCATCGATATTCGACGGTCTGAGTCCCAGCCGCTTTGCACGATACTCGGCTCCTGCACGAAGCAGGTCGCCCAAGATGAGCGGGTTGTTGGAAGAACGGAGCTTGGATCTACATCTCGTGGCACACCTCGTTCTGGCGCAGTGCGGCCAATGTACTCCTACCGCTTGCTTCGGTTCGTTCGAGCGCCAGACGGACTGCTACGGCTGCTGCACCGATCCGGTGGCCTGTCCAAGCCCTCTCCACAACTACAAGACGGATAGCAAAAACAACAAGCCGTCAGATCAGGTACAGGACGAACCGTGCGGGCCCGAGTGCTGTGACGACTTTTATAACTGCGACTGACTCCTCGGCAACACATGTGGACCCGCAAGGGGAAAGGATCTGGAATGAGGGACCTACGGCTCGTGACCTTCGTGCTAACAGTGTCCTCGCTGGTGTCGTCGCCAGCTTACGTCTTTGCCCAGCATGCGCGGCCCGATGCGACAAGCCTTTCTGAGCCGCACTATCAAGCCAAGCTTCCCGCACCGACGAACTCATATCCCTTCAGGTATTGGGACAAGGGATACTTCATTACCTACTCAATTGACGATGCGAGTCCCAGCAGGCCAGCGGCAATCCTGTACGATCAGAATGGGCGAATTGCACGCGAGGTGTACGTTTGGTTTAAGGACGCTCACAGCGTGTCAATCGGCGATGTGGCCGTCAGCAGGTCCGGAAATATTGTGGTTGCTGGCGGCACCGAGAGTCCTGCCAGCGCGATTGCCAACTTTATCGCTTCAATTGGAGACGACGGCCGCGTGCGTCAAGTCATTCGCACCACTCCGTTTCTTCCCGCCTACGTCTGTGCTGCCGAAGACGGCACCGTTTGGAGCTACGGGTTCGACCGCGATGAGAAACTCGAGGGCGTACAGGGTTCCCTGATGCTTCGCCAGTTCAGCTTCGACAAGGGGCAGCTTCGAGCCATGCTGGATAAGTTCACGCCCAAGACCCCTTGGTGGCCAACCCACGGTCACTATGCCGGCGAAATCGACCTGAGGTGCACTTCGGACAAGGTTGGGCTTCTCAATGGGGGCGCCGGTGAGTACGTAGAATTCGATGTCTCGACCAACAAGCTGACAATTTCAGAAATAGAGCCTTTGCCTCCCGTTCACGAGACGCAGATCTCAGGGTTTGCGCTAACCGAGTCAGGGGATGTATTTGTCAGCTTGCGCGACCGTTCCAGCAAACCACCGCGCTCTGGGCTCTTCAGACTGAGTTTTGCGGCCTCTGCCCTAGGTAAATGGGTTCCTGTCAAGGACACCATCGGTCCCTACCTGAACGGCGCAAAAGTGGGGCAACTTCTCGGCACGGACGGCTCAGAATTAATCTACACTCGTGATTTGGACGGCACCGCGTACTGGTCGAAGTTCACGAAGTAATCTGGCGAAGAATGACAGACTTGAGATTTGCAGGGTGCCCCGCTCCTTGCGTTCTGTGCAAGGGGCCGGTGCGCGCATCACGCCGAATCTCTGATCGTCATCCGCAGAACATCACAATCATCGACCCGCACCAGCACAACCTCACCGAAGGCTAGCTTCGATAGCCGCTCCAGCGCCACTGCTCCAGCTCCTCGACCAATCCGCGGTTTAAAATGTCCCAAAACTAAAAAGCGCCCCATGAACTCTTGCGAGTCATGAGACGCCCGAACAGCCCTCCCCCAGAACTGCTCAAGCACAGACTATGTTTTCTTCCCATAGATGTAAATTCCACGTTGGTGCCGGGGGCTGGCGCCGAATAGCCATCGTGCGCCTCTATCTTCAAGCATTTCGGTGGATGGGACTGACGTCGCTGCCCCTTGATCCTGGTTACTGCAGTAATCTAACCCGCGGGCATAACGATTGACGATTGCTGGCCGCGTCCTTAGATTCGCAACAGGGGGTTGTATGAAGGATATTCATGAAGTCCTGCGGCGTAAGCAGGCCCGCTACGCACAACTAGCTAAGCAGATTGAGATGCTCCAGCAGGCCGCCGACAAACTGCGCGAGGTGGCTCCGCTGCTGGCTGAAATCGAGGATGACGACGCTGCCGTCTTGTCCGACGTCGACGAGCAGCCCAGCGCGGCGGCGAAAGCCGCCTCTGCTTCTGCCAATGGTTCGGCTTCCCCGGCTAAGCCCGCCCGCGGCGTGGCCCCGCGCTGGCCCTGATTTTCGAGGATTCATTCGGCACCGATGAGCGGCTTATGACGTTTCACGCACTTTTGGTTTCCAAGGACGAAGACGCAGCCTCGGTCTTAACCCCGCTGCTCGCCCGCTGCGGTGTCGACGTCGCCTGCTGCGGATATCCCGAAGCCCTGTGCCGCCTGGGCGAAGAAAAGTTTGACTCGGTCATCGTTGACTTCGACGATCCCCACAGCGCTTCGCTGGTGCTGCAAAACGCCGGTCAGGCCAGCGCCGGGGTCCATGCGGTAACCGTCGCCCTGCTGAGTGACAAGACCAAAGTGCGCAACGTATTTGGCGCTGGCGCGAATTTCATCCTCTACAAACCCATTTCTGTGGAGCAAGCCGAAGCCAGCCTGCGTGCCGCTACTGCCCTGATCAAGCGCGAACGCCGGCGTTCTTTCCGCGTGCCTGTACAAGTTCCCATACAACTGCAGGTCCAAGACCAGCCTCCGCTCGAAGGCATCCTCCTCGACCTCAGCGAAGACGGCATGGACATGCTGGCCGCCCAACCGCTCAGCCCTGGCACCACCATTAGCGCACAGTTCAATCTTCCTGACAGCAATATCGAAATCCAGGTCAGCGGCGAGATTGCCTGGGCCAGCCCGAACGGCCAAGCCGGCGTGCGCTTCATCGATGTTCCCGAGAACCTTCGCGCCACCCTAAAAACCTGGGTCTCCGCCAATGCACCCGAGACTCCGCCTCCCGATCCCGAGCCCGTATCGCAGTGCACCCTGACCGATCTCAGCTTAGGCGGATGTTACGTCGAAACCGAATCGCCTTTTCCCGAGCGCTCCGGAATCACGCTGTGCCTGAACGCCGAGGACATGGAAGTCCAGGCCGAAGGCCTGGTTCGCGTGATGCACCCAGGATTCGGCATGGGCATCGAGTTCGCCGCCCGAACCACCGACGAGCGCGCCCAGGTAGCAAGATTCATTGGATTCCTGACCAGTCGCCCCGGAATGCTTCCCGCACTAACGATCACCCCGCGTATCCTCGCCGACGGCGATCATTACAATCAACCCGACCCCGCGCCCACGGAAGAACTCGACGACCCGCTGCTGGAATTGCTGCGCAGTCACGAGTCCCTCAACCAGGAAGAATTCCTGCAAAAACTACGCCAGCAACGAGGCTCGGAAGAAGTCACCCCGGCCTGAACTCCGCAACTTTTCGCGATCCCATCCCAGTAAACGAGCGGTGCACAATATCCAGACATTCAATTCCTTACTGTCATTTCGAGCGCAGCCGGATCATCCGCAAGCGCGGGTGATCCTGCGAAGTCGAGAAACCTGCTTTCGCTCGGGACCACGAAATGCGATGGCTGGATGGCTGGCCCACCTTTACGCTTTTTGTAAAGGTGGGAACGACAAGGTCAGATGTCACAGATTTTCTCTTGCACCGCGAGTAAGCTGGCTTCCATGTCCAACCATCCCCGCCGCTATTACGGCACGAACGAACTGCATTTCATCACTTGCAGTTGTTATCATCGGCAAGCTTGGCTGGCTAGCCCGCAGCGACGCGACCTATTCCTGGCAGTGTTCGAACAAGTCCGCCAGCGTTATGGCTTCGTGGTCGTGGGCTACGTGGTCATGCCCGACCACATTCATCTCCTGATCAGCGAACCGGAGAAGGGCGATCCCTCGCGCGTCATGCAAGCCATCAAACAGGGTTTCGCGCGGCGCGTCTTGAAGTCCCTGCGCCGGCGCCGCGTGGCCGCCCAGCAGGAACTATTTGTGCTCGGCTCCGAGCACGTGTGGCAGCGACGCTTCTATGATTTCAATGTGTGGACGGCGCGCAAGCGCATCGAGAAGCTGCGCTACATGCACCGCAATCCCGTAGCGCGAGGGCTGGTGCAGGAACCGGAACAGTGGCCATGGAGCAGCTATCGGAGTTATGCTTTTGGAGAAGAGGGCGCGGTGCGAATCAATCAGTGGGGTGAGGCCAAGATCAAAATCCCGGAGCCGGCAGCATGAGTACCCACCTTTACAAAGAACGTAAAGGTGGGCCAGCCACGGGCCTTCCGCAACTGCCCACTCAGCCGCTCAGCTTGGGCGATTTGCTCGGTCTCACTCCCGGCTGTGATTTTGGCGTCTGCAACCCGATTGGGTATGGGTTCCTGCAAGAGCCGGTTACCGATACGGCAATCGGCATAGCTGCGCTGCTCCGTGGCATAGCTGCTCTTGGACTCCTCTACGAAGCCCCCCACCCTCAGAGCCAGTTACCACCGCAGGGGAAGGAAGTGATTTGTAACAACGTAGGGGAGTTCAAGGATCCAAGTGTGGATCCGGTCCACAAAATCTGTTACTACTCCTGTAGCGATGGCATAGGTAGAAATATCGCCTGGCCTATCAATAACGCCTGTCCGGCGATTCAGAAAGGGCCTTGGGGGAAGCCTTGGGGACCGTAAAGATTAGGAACTCTCATGTTAAGTGATGAACATTTCAAAGATAAGAAACTGGTGCGGGAAAACGAATGGATACGTGTCTACGAGGTCGCGCCCGAACAGCAATATTATGAATCAAAGTTCGTCCACGACGGTCTGCAAGTCTCGGCGCTGTCGATCAAGTCCCGTTGGGACAGTTTCTCGCCGGAAGAGAGATCGGACTTCGTGATGGCTTTCCAATCGAAACATCCCTTGACTACGGAGGATGAAGGAATTTTAGAATTTCTGATGCAAGTCCCGGACGAGAATGTCTGGAGCGCAATTGCCCTGCCATTGACTCGAATGTCTCCTTCAAAACATGAGCGGGTTCTGAATTTCTTGATTGACAGAGTTCGGGATAGAGGTAGTCATCGCGCCAATTACTATCAAGCGCTTGCGACGTTGAAAGATGCGAAAGCGATTCCAGCCCTAAAGGCGGCGTACGAGGAGGAACGAAGATCAGTTGGTTTGGACAAGCCGCTCGGGGCATTTCAGGATATTTTTCCTTATATCGACTACCTAGCCTGTTCGGCTGCACTTTATGGATTGGACGGATCGAATGAATTCAAGCAGGCCATCGACGACATGCGAAAACATCCCGACGTAAGCGTTCGGACTCAAGCGAACCTTGCCCTACGCTCGGAACTAACAAGTTGAACGCGGGGCTGGCCCACCTTTACGGGGCTGGCCCACCTTTACGTTTTTTGTAAAGGTGGGGACGGCAAGGTCAGATGTCACAGCTTTTCTCGGCAGCCACGAGTAAGCTGGCTTGGTGTCCAACCATCCCGAGCGCTATTACGGCACCAAGCAACTGCACTTCATCACCTGCAGCTGTTATCATCGGCAACTCTGGCTGGCAAGCCCGCAGCGGCGCGATCTGTTTCTGACAGTGTTCGAACAAGTCCGCCAGCGTTATGGCTTCGTGGTCGTAGGCTACGTGGTCATGCCCGACCACATTCATCTCCTGATCAGCGAACCGGAGAAGGGCGATCCCTCGCGCGTCATGCAAGCCATCAAACAGGGTTTCGCGCGGTGCGTCTTGAAGTCCCTGCGCCGGCGCCGCGTGGCCGCCCAGCAGGAACTATTTGTGCTCGGCTCCGAGCACGTGTGGCAGCGACGCTTCTATGATTTCAACGTATGGACGGCACGCAAGCGGATCGAGAAGCTGCGCTACATGCACCGCAATCCGGTGGCGCGAGGGTTGGTGCAGGAACCGGAGCAGTGGCCGTGGAGCCGCTATCGGAGTTATGCTTTCGGGGAAGAGGGCGCGGTGCGAATCAATCAATGGGGCGAGGCCAAGATCAAAATCCCGGAGCCAGCAGCATGAGTACCCACCTTTACAAAAAACGTAAAGGTGGGCCAGCCACCAGTTGAGTCGCATATCTTGGAACCCACACGCGAGTAATCGGGGTTACGCCAGTAATGACAGAAGCGCATGCCTGTGATAAGCATCACATTTATTGCCTTTACATAGGTGCATACTTGCGGACGATCACCTTCTCTCTACAGGAGTCGAATTATGAAGTCCGTCCTCGCTTTGATTCTGTGCCTCGTAATCCCAACTGTCTTAATTGCCGCCGACTCTCAACCCACTTTCAAGGTTAAATACGATGGCGGGTCGCTGCAAAACGCCAAAGCTGGCGAAGACCTTAAGCTCTACGTTGACTCGAATTCGGTACGGATCATGCAAGGAAAAACGGAGATTGCAAACATTCTTCCCTCGTCCATAACCGAAGTCAGCTACGGACAAGATGTTCATCGCAGGGTAGGCGCTGCCATCGGGCTAGCGGTGGTCTCCTTTGGCGTGGGGGCATTGATGGCACTCACCAAATCCAAGAAGCACTACGTTGGACTGACGTGGGCCGATGGCGATAAAAAAGGCGGCTTCGCCATGCAATGCGATAAGAATGACTACCGGGGAGTCCTTGCTGCGTTGGAAGGTGTCTCTGGCAAGACAGCAGTGA
Source organism: uncultured Acidobacteriota bacterium (assembly GCA_963696635.1). Lineage (GTDB taxonomy): Bacteria > Acidobacteriota > Terriglobia > Terriglobales > Acidobacteriaceae > JABDBE01. Next base: position 438,314 of record CAVOKX010000006.1, on the reverse strand, counting down.
ATTCGGACGCAATGACGGTGAAGAATTAGGTCTGGAATATCGTGGCAGGATTCTGACTACGATTTGCTGCTCGTCCCCAAGCATAGACTGACATGGAAATTGATATTTGCCCGCGATGGGTGCTGGCGAGGCTTCGCGTTCCGCAGCAGACCCAGCATCACGTCGCGCTGCTCGTTTCGACGTTGCTCACACTGGCGTTGCTTCCCCTCGCGATCCACATTCCCCACTTCTGCCTGATGCAAAGGGTTCTTGGAATTCCTTGTCCGGGGTGCGGCGTTTGTCATTCGATGATGGCGATCCTTTGCCTGAAGCCCGGCATAGCGTGGCAGGCAAATCCGGCTGGGGTTGGAGTTGCGGCAGTCTTTTGCTTCCAACTCGTGGCGCGACCGATTGCGATCACGGCTCCGCGAACTGGTGTTCGGGTATCTCAAGTTTCACGCCACATGTCGAACTTGGCGTTGGGAAGTTTGCTATTGGTGTGGGTTTCTAGAGTGATTTAGGAGGGTTAGATGGCGGCGATTTCCTGTTCCAAATGCAACACCCTGACTGAGCGTGCAGGCTTTCCAGCGTGGACGATTATTGTGAGCATTTGCCTGTTCCCCCTTGGATTACTGGCGCTGTTGGCGGGCCGCAAACCAACCACCTGCGGGCACTGCGGTTTCACTTGGAACGCCTAAGCACCCGGATCAACCACGTCGTTAATGACGATGCCGAATGCTGTGTACCCGTGGAACTCGCACAGGCTCAGGCTCGGCTCTTCACTCTCTATAGGGCTGATTCTTTAAGCAGGGCGAATTCACAAGCGGATTCTGGGGCTGAGGGTTACCAGAATAGCCATCAGAAACTCATTACCATCGGCAGCATCTTTCATCTTTCCGTTTCAAGTTGTTTTCTTGCGGCGGGTGGCCCGGACCTTAACAAACGAAAATTAGTTTTGGGGTGCCCCGCTCCTAGCGGTTTTTTCGCAAAGGGCGGGTGCTTAGCGGGCATCTCACGCTCATCCGCAAGTCGTACCTGCCGAGATCTTGCCAAAAGAGCTTCAAAACCCGCATCTCGTTTCAATCGCATTGACGGCAATCTTGCCAAAAGGTTATTATTTATCAACGCAACATTAGCTCATTGACAACTGAATAGTTTAAAATCCGGGGAAGTCCCAAAGGATCATTCCGGGAATTACGCTAGCTAAGTCTTTATTCTGGAATATTTTACGTATAAGTCCTTATTCCTCAAAGATTTTGAGGGTAGTGTGGCCCTAACCCCATGATTCCAAAAGATCAAGGGGGGAGGGGGGTACCCGGTAACTGAATAGTAATTTCCCAAAACAGGCCGCCAAACACCAAGAGGCCCGCACGCCGTCTCTCGTGCGGACCCCCTAGCGCCGGGTTTGTTCCACCTCGAATGACCGAAGTCTAGCGGGCGGCAGTTTCAAAAAGGTGCCAGCCAAGTTAATTTTTCGTGAAAATCGCGCTTACATTTCCGCCGAGCTTCGACGCGGACCCTCCCTGCCCGCGAATTGCTCATTCGCGCAGCTTAAGCAACAATCTCTGTGCAACCATGCAATCGTCGGAGGCCATTCCCTGCTGAATTCGTCTTCTGTGGAGCCAAGACTCACGACGCGGGCAGAAGTACCTATCAATTTCCCCGGCGGAAATATCTTTGCTCTGCCTCTGCTCATGGTGATGGCCGCCGCTTTCCTGGTGATTCTTCCCTTCTTCTTCCTCGGCAATCCCTCGGGACACGATTTCGAGTTCCACGTGAACTCCTGGATGGAAGTTCTCGGCCAATCGAAACAGGGAATCCTCTATCCGCGATGGGCCGCATTGGCACAGTACGGATACGGCGAGGCCCGATTCATCTTCTATCCCCCAGCCTCGTGGACGCTGGGAGCCGCATTGGGCGCGCTGCTGCCGTGGAAGATCGTTCCCGGCGCGTACGTTTGGCTGGCGCTGACGCTCTCCGGATGTTCCATGTTTCTTCTGGCGCGTCGTTGGTTGGACCGGCGCGATGCTATCTTTGCCGCAGCGTTGTACGCTGCTAATCCTTACTACATTGTGATTGTGTACTGGCGAAGCGCATTCGCGGAACTGCTGGCAGGAGCGTTGCTGCCCCTGCTGTTGCTCTACGCGCTGCGCGCGGAAGAAGACGGCGCAGAAGCCGTCATTCCCTTGGCCGTGATCGTGGCCGCCGCCTGGTTGACGAATATTCCCGCCGCCGTGATGGTGAATTATTCCTTGGCGTTGTTGATCGTGGTTTTGACTGTTCTTAAGCGCTCGCCGCGCATCCTGCTGTACGGTGCGCTCGCGGTTTTGCTCGGCGCGGCTCTGGCGGCGTTTTTCCTGCTGCCCGCAGCGTACGAACGGAGATGGGTGAACATCGCCGAAGTGCTGTCTCCGGGCGTGCGTCCACAGAATAATTTCCTCTTCGTGAAGATCAATGATGTCGATCACAATCGTTTCAACCTGCTGGTCTCGCTGGTGGCCTCTGCGGAAACGATTGTGCTCGCGATGGCTGCATTTTTTTGCCGCGTATGGAGAAGGCGACAGCCGCAGGCTTGGTATACGCTCTTGGCCTGGGCTTTGCTGGGCGGGTTGCTGAATTTTTCCTTCACGTCCTTTCTGTGGGAGCGTCTGCCTGAGTTGCGTTATCTCCAACTTCCCTGGCGATGGCTGCTGTGCCTGAACGTGGCCTTCGTCCTGTTTGTGACCATGGCTTCGCGGCGCTGGATTGTGCGCGGCTTAATTTGTCTCGCGATGTTTGGAGTGCTTACTTTCGTCTGGCGTAGCGTTCAACCTCCATGGTGGGAGACGGCCGCGGATTTCGATGTGATGCTGGAACAGCAGCGAAGCGGAGCCGGGTACGAGGGAACCGATGAGTATGTGCCAGCCGGGGCCGACCCTTACGAAATCAAACCGGATGCTCCCCGCGTGGCTATGGAAAACATTGTGCCGGGCCAAGTTCAGCGACTCCAGATTCAACGATGGAACGCGGAATCCAAAATGTTTATCGCCCAAGTCGATCGTGAGGGGCAACTCGTGTTGCGGTTGTTCAACTATCCGGCCTGGCGCGTCGAGGTGAATGGCCATGTCGTCCCGGCCTTCACGCGAGAAGTCACCGGACAGATGTTGATTCCCGTTCAAGCGGGAGAGAACGGTGTACAGATCACGTTCACGCGAACCTGGGACAGAATTTTCGGAGGAATGATTTCTGGTGTCATCGCTTTCTCCCTTGCGTGCTTCGTCATGCTTCGGCGCAGGCGTAGGACGTCCGGCGATTTCGCCTGAAATCTTGCGCAATGCTGCTAGACCGCCACGGGCGAAACCGATTCTTGCCAATTCCTCCACAGCGTTCCAAAATATTGGTGGATATTCTCTCGTTACAAGGAACGTGAAGACGCGGATAAGAAGAGGGCGCTGAAGCGGGCCGTCGACCAATGGACCACATCCTCATTGCGAGTTCGAACCCTGGGAAGTTGCGTGACTTTGCTGGCGCCGCCGCGCCGCTTGGCATTGAGATCGCGTCTATTCCCAACTTCGCCTCGCTGCCTGCCGTGGTCGAAGACGGTATGACCTTTGAGGAAAATGCACGGAAAAAAGCCGAGAGTTACAGCCGCGCCGTTCCCGGTGAGATCATCCTCGCGGATGATTCTGGGTTGGAGGTGGACGCGCTCAAGGGGGCGCCGGGGGTTCATTCCGCGCGCTATGCGGCTGAGGCGCCTCATTTGATCAACAACAATACTGACGACGAAGCCAACAACGCACGCCTCCTGCGTGAGTTGAAAGATGTTCCGGACGACAAGCGCAGGGCCCGGTTCGTGTGCGTGATTGCGGTTGCACGCGATGGGCAAACGCTGGAAGTATTTCGTGGCGAGGCCGAGGGCATTGTCTTGCATCGCGCTCGTGGAACCAATGGCTTCGGTTACGATCCCCTGTTCTACTTTCCGCAGATTCAGAAAGCGTTCGCCGAATTGACTGCGGAAGAAAAAGCTCAGTACAGCCATCGGGGAGCGGCCTTCCGGCAGTTTCTGGCGTGGTATCAGGCGAAGAGTAGTGCTTCTAGCTTCTAGCTTCTAGCTTTCAGCTTCTAGCTTTCAGCTTCTAGCTTTCAGCTTCTAGCTTTCAGCTTCTAGCTTTCAGCTTCTAGCTTTCAGCTTCTAGCTTTCTGGCTTCTGGCTCTTGGCTGTCAGCTCTCAGAAGACAGCTTGGGTGTGAACGGCGGTTGGCACGTTCGGAGCATGCGCTTGTTTCGTGCGCATTCTTCCCATTGTGGGAAGGATGAATGGCCGGGGACATCCCTGACATTTTAGACCGGGCACATCCCTGACACTTTTTGCTCCGTTTCCGTGAGGGGATGGGGTGCAGGGGAAGGGGAAACTTCCCCTTCCCTTGCTCCGGCCACGTAGAAGCTGCTCGGTTCGGCAGCGCTCTCTCCCTCGGCATCTTTCTTTGGCGGCAGCGGCAAAACCCGCCGTCGCCAGCTGTCAAACCGTGCCAGCGGAACATCCGCGAAATAGACCGTATACCAGCGCTCGTCGATGGGCAACAGGCCCACGCGCTCGCCCCACAACACCTCGCTCAGAAATACATCGTGCCGCTTCTGCCAGCGAAAATGTCCGTGCGCGCGCACGCTGCGCACCAGCATCGTCGCCGGATATTCCGGCTCCGGCACCCGCGCCGGATACGGCCGCGGCGAGGGCTCATACAGGCTGGCCGGCGTTTCCATCGCCAAGGCTTCATGCGGTCGCACTTCGTTGTATTCCTGGCGGAAGTTCTCCAGCGCTCGTTGTTGCGCCCGCCGATCCTGGGCGGGCGGCATCGCCACCTCCTGCTTCAGGGTGCGATGCATGCGCTCGTGCCGTCCGTTCTGCTGCGGCTGTCCCGCCTCAATCCGCTCCGCCACGATCCCCAGCTTCATCCACCACACCGCCAGCCGCGACAAGCCGGCGATCGCCGTGCTGGCAAAGGGTGGCCCGTTATCGGTGCGAATCGCTTGCGGTAATCCATACTCGCGAAACGCCGCTTCGAAGATGGCTTGCACCCGCGCCGTGTCCGTCTTGGCCACCGCCTGGCAACGCAGCAGATAGCGGCTGTGCGCATCCGAGATGGTCAAGGGATCGATCCGCTCCCCGTCCCCGGTGCGAAACCAGCCCTTGAAATCCGCGCACCACACCCGGTTCGGCCCGTCGGCATGCGCTAGCGGCTGCGTGTAGGGCGCCGTCTTGCGCCGCTTTTTACGCGCCACCACCAGCCCTTCCCGCTTCAGCATCTCGCCCATGGTGCTCGCCGCCGGCCAGCTTGGCCCCGGTTGGTCCCGCTCCAGCACCCGCTTCAACTTGCGCGGCCCCCACCTCATGTGCGCCTGCCGCAACTCCAACACCCGCTGCTCAATCTCCGCCGGGGTTTGGTTGGGGTGCCGCTGCGCCGCCCGGTTTCGTTCCAGCAGCCCTGCCACCCCACCCTCCCGGTACCGCCGCAGCCATACATACCCGGTTTCCCGCGTTACCCCGAAGCTCTGGCACAGCTCCGTCATGGTTTGCTCATCCCGCTCATACTCAAACACAAACCGTAGTTTCTCTTCCATCACACTGCTCGCTTTCCATGGCATGCGCTGTTTGTAACCCGCGCGCGCCATCTTTTGCAGTGTCAGGGATGCTCCCGGTCTGTACCAGGAATTCATTGTTAATTATTGAGTCCCCCTCCCCCTCTTATTTTGCAAAATCTTGAAAACACAGGATTTATTTTACGACTATGTGCTAAATCTTTGAGTTTAGAGGACTTACGGGCAAAATCTAGAGAACATGGGAGTTACGCACTGGGTCGGCCGGGACCGTGTTCCGTTTTTGGAACTGCAGAAACTGGACTGACAAACCGCGTGTTCCTCTTTCGCCCTTGTGGGGCTCTGTGGTTTGCCGTTCTTTACCCCACAGCTTGCGCTGTGGGCTGGATTCTTACGCCGCTTTGCGGCTGAGATTGGCCGCACGCCTTTTTGCTCAAGAATGCTAAAAGGCAAGTTCTGCGTTCCGGACTCACGCCTGCACGTCGCACTATCGCCGGGCGTCAAATTGTCAAAGAACAATTATTGCTTGTGGATAATCTAATCTATCGTAGATTATCTCAATCGAGGCCTACCGTCAACGAAAAAGGCCGAGGCAAAATCCATGCTGAAGAATCTTCGGGTTTGTTGATCCGGGGACTGTGCCTGTCCGGCAACGAGTGTTCCTCGGCCCAGGTTAGCGTCCAAAAAACGTCCAAAAAACGGACGCGAACCTGGGGCACCGAGCGCCCTATAAAATAAACTTGAGTAGGATGGGCCAGCCTCCGGATTGACATGGGGCTTATTCTGAAAGCGCTGGGAGAAGTGGAGCGAGTTGGCTAAGCCATTCATACGACCGATTTTTGTTCTTCCGAGTTCGGTGATTGCCATCGTGCCATTCCGTTATCTGTGGAACAATCCCCCAAGCTTTGTCGGACAAAATGTTTGGCTGGCTTTCTTCACGCCAGTGATATTTTTTTTCGTCGTCGCTCTCGCTTTGTCCTACCTGATGACGGTTGGTTAGAGGCGGTGGAAATCAGATTGATCCACTACCAACCGGTAGTTGGTCAGTTCGAAATACTTCGCGCGAGATTCCTCGCCCCGCTGGAGAAAGCGCGGGGCTTCGGAATGACGCTACCACAAAACAAGCGCAAAGTGACCCAGCGCGCAAGCGGCTTCCTTGACTTCCCTTCTGCTGGCACAAGATAATACAAGGTTCCGTTTTCATACTTGAAGTCATAAGGAGCGTTCTGTGGCGGCTACTGCCAGTCCTGCGGCTCCGGTGCCAATTAAAGGTGGGGTGGCTCCGTTGCGGGCCGGACAGGGTTATTCGTTTTGGTTGCGGCGTTTGCACTCGCTTAGCGGGATCGTCCCGATAGGCGCCTTTCTGTTCGAACACATCCTAATTTCGAATGCCGCGGCGATTGGCGGTCCCGCTGCCTACGCCCGCCAGGTTCGCTTTCTGGCCAGTCTTCCATTGGTCCCGGTGCTCGAGTTGTTTGGCATCTGGCTGCCTATCCTGTTTCATGCGCTTTACGGTTTCTACATTTGGTACCGCGGAGAAACGAATGTCGGGGAGTATCCGTGGACGGGAAACTGGATGTATACGGCGCAGCGCTGGACCGGCATCATCGCGTTCGCCTACATACTCTGGCATACCTGGACGATGCGATTTACCGGCATCGACTTGCACGAATATGCGGGGGCTTCTTTCGGCAAAGTGCAAGCGGAACTGTTCTCGCCTGCGCTGCTGGCTTTCTACGTGATCGGCTTGGTGTGCGCGTCCTGGCATTTCGCCTACGGGATATGGTTGTTTGCCGCCAAGTGGGGACTCACTCCGGGCGAAAAGGCTCGGCAAAGATTTCTGGCCGTATGCCTGGCATTTTTTGTGGTGCTAAGTGCCGTGGGCTTGACCAGCTTGTACACCTTCAGAGAGCGCTTTGCACAGCAGCCGACCGACCCTGCGGGAGCCAGCGCGGTTGAAGCAGGATCGGGCGCGACTAAATAAAGCTTTCGGAAAGCGGTAATCGAAGATGGCAGCAAATCCGAAAATCATTGTTATCGGCGGCGGGCTGGCGGGTCTTTCTGCCGTCATCAAGATCGCGGAGATGGGTGGGCAGGTGGATTTGTTTTCCATTGTGCCGGTGAAGCGCTCGCATTCGGTGTGCGCGCAGGGCGGCATTAACGCGGCGAAGAATTTGAAGGGCGAGGGCGATTCTACCTGGACGCACTTCGACGACAGCATTTACGGCGGGGACTTTCTGGCCAACCAGCCTCCGGTGAAAGCGATGTGCGAAGCGGCGCCGGGCATTATTGATTTGCTCGACCGCATGGGCGTGCCTTTCAATCGTACGGCGGAAGGGTTGCTGGATTTTCGCCGCTTTGGCGGGACGCTCTACAACCGCACCGCGTTCGCCGGAGCCACTACCGGGCAACAACTTCTCTACGCGCTGGATGAGCAGGTGCGGCGCTACGAGTCTGAAGGCAAGGTCAGGAAATACGAGGGCTGGGAGTTTCTCTCGGCGGTGCTTGATTCGAACAAGATTTGCCGTGGGATCTGCGCCATGGATTTGCGGTCCATGGAAGTGCGCACTTTTCCGGCGGACGCGATCATTATCGCGACCGGCGGTAATGGTGCCATCTTCGGCAAGTCCACTAACTCGGTGGTCTGTACTGGCTCGGCGCAGTCGTCGCTGTATCAACAAGGGTGCTTCTACGCTAATGGGGAGTTTATTCAGGTTCATCCCACCTGCATCCCCGGCGAAGACAAACTGCGGCTCATGTCAGAGTCGGCTCGCGGCGAAGGCGGACGGGTTTGGGTTCCGAAGACGCCGGGCGATAAGCGCGATCCGCTGTCGATTCCGCAGAGCGAGCGTTGGTACTTTTTGGAGGAGTGGTATCCGAAGTATGGCAACCTGGTGCCGCGCGATATCGCTACGCGCGCGATTTTTAAGGTTGTCTTCGAGCACAACCTGGGCATCGATGGGAAGCCGATGGTCTACCTCGACCTGACCCACATCGATGCCAAGATTCTCGATCGTAAACTCGAAGGCATTCTGGAAATCTATGAGAAGTTTGTGGGCGACGACCCGCGCAAAGTTCCCATGAAGATTTTCCCTGGGATGCATTACACCATGGGCGGGTTGTGGGTTGATTTCAACCAGGCGACCAACGTTCCGGGAATTTATGCGGCGGGCGAATGCGAATACCAGTATCACGGGGCGAACCGTTTGGGTGCGAATTCGCTGGTGTCTTGCATCTTTGGCGGGTTCGTCGCTGGGCCCGCTGCAGTGCAGTACGCGCGCGATCAGAAGGCGGCGGCGAGCAATGGCCATTTCGACGCGGGACGCAAGCATGAGGAAGAAAATAATGCCATGCTGATGAAGTCGGATGGCAAGGAGAACCCGTTCCGGCTGCGGCGCGAACTGGGCGAATTGATGACCGCCAATTGCACGGTGATCCGCTACAACAACAAGTTGAAGGAAACCGATGGCAAGTTGTGTGAACTGCTGGAGCGCTTCCGGCACATTAATTTGAGTGACAAGTCGCAGTGGGCCAATACTACCGTGGTTTTTGCGCGTCAGCTTTACAACATGCTGCAACTTTCACGCGTGATCGCGCAGGGGGCAGCGATGCGGGACGAGTCCCGAGGATCGCACTACAAACCAGACTTCCCGGAGCGCGATGACAAGAATTGGCTGAAAACTACGAAGGCGTATTTTGCGCCCGATGCGGATGAACCGAAGTTTGAATTTGAGCCGGTGGATATTTCGTTGATTCCGCCGCGGGCAAGGAAGTATTGATGCAGAGCTGCTCACTTTAACGCCTGTATCCTGAGTGAGGCGTGCACGTTGGCATGCGTTTTTTGCACTGCATCAACCACAAAGGACACGAAGGTACACAAAGGTTAAGGTCACGCACTTCATAGGCGACCGAATGGCAATATAGTTAGAGGAATTATAAAGGCGCGAATGGCTAATCATAAGACGGTCATTATCAAGATCAAGCGGCAGGACAATCCCAGCGCTAAATCGCACTGGGAGGAATTTGAACTGACTTACAAACCTGGCATGAACGTGATTTCCTCATTGATGGAAATTGCGGCCAATCCGGTTACGCGCGATGGCAAGGCGACAACGCCGATCACTTACGACTCCAATTGTCTGGAGGAAGTTTGTGGCTCTTGCGCCATGCTCATCAACGGGCGCACGCGCATGGCTTGCTCTGCCCTGATAGATAAGCTTGAGCAGCCCATCCGGCTGGAACCGTTTACCAAGTTTCCGGTGGTTCGCGACCTGGCGGTTGATCGCAGCGTTTTGTTTGAAAACCTGAAGGCGGTGCAGGCATGGGTTCCGATTGATGGCACCTACGATCTGGGATCTGGGCCGCGGGTGAGTCCCGAGGAACAGGAGGCGGCGTACCCGCTCTCGCGTTGCATCTCGTGCTGCTGTTGTATGGAGGCTTGCCCGCAGTTTAACGAGGACACCGGCTTCGTCGGGGCGGCCACGATTTCGCAGGTTCGGCTTTTCAATACTCATCCCACGGGAGCGGCGCTGAAACGGGAGCGCCTGGCGGCGCTGATGGGCGATGGCGGCATCCAGGAGTGCGGATACGCGCAGAATTGCGTGGAGGTTTGCCCGAAAGATATTCCTCTGACACGATCTATTTCCGAGGTGGGGGGCGAAGTGATGAAACAGGCGATCGGCGACCTTTTCCGCAAGTGAGCGCGAAATGGGCCAAAATGGCCAATTTGTGACATTTTCTGGGACTCACACCACTAAACAATGCTATAGTGCGCACTTCGTTTCCTGAGTGTGAAGGCGTAACTACTGTTTTCTGGGGCACATGGACGCAGGCAATCTGGCGCTCGGAAACGGCATCATAGCTGCAGGCACTATTGGGATAGCGGGGCGGACCTGCGAGCGAGAGTAACGAGCGGTAATCTGGCCAAGATACTCTTTGGTAACCTCGCAGCCGAAAGCTGGATGGGCAAGTGGATGCGGTGATTTAAAATAGCCGCCTGTGCTTGCTAGAGTTTCAAAAGATTTGGGGCACACTTCGTGAAGGGTAAAACAGGACGAGCTTTTCTGGTTGCATTTCTGGGCGTGGCGGTGTGCGGACAGGCTTTTGGTCTGCATCAAGTCGCTCCCAGCCAGCACGTGCACCGCGCCAGCAAACGTCGGACGCACTTTCGGCGTATGCTTTGGAACCCGGTATTCCGCCCTTCGCGCGATTCCCTGCTGCGCCAGAATGAGGAAATTGACCGCCTGGAATTACCGCGCATTCAGAATCAAGCTGAACTCGATCAACTGATCGCGCGGCAGGAACTGGTTCCGATTGTTGCCAGTCAAACGTTGCGCTTTGATCCGCGGCTTAATCCCGATCGCCGCTATTGCCGTCCGTGGACACGGGATTTTCTTGACGATCTGAGCGAGGCTTATTACAAGGAGTTCCACAGCCCGATCCAGGTGAATTCGGCGGTGCGGACGGTTCAGGTACAGAAGAAACTTCGCCGGCACAATCGCAATGCGGCACCGGAAAAGGGCGAGACCGCTTCGTCTCACCTGGCTGGTATTACGGTCGACATCCAGCGGCGGGGCATGAGCAAGCAGCAGGTGGCGTGGATGGAGCAATACCTGATGCCGCTCAAGGATCAGGGTCTGGTGGAACCGGAGGAGGAGCGCCATCAGTGGGTGTTCCACGTCGCGGTGTCTGGCCGTTACGCGGACTTGCGAGACCCGAAGGGGTCGGCTGACGAGCAGCAAAATGAGGCGCAAGAAAGCTTGCCCCAGAACGGGTATCTCCTGGACACGAGCAACATTAGTTTCGACTTGGCACCAGTCTCTGTTAAATGACTGGGTTAAAAGCGCGGGCGAGAATGCCTATAGCGCATTTCATGAATGTCTTTCACCGCCGGGTTCGTCCCTCAGGGCTAGAGCTCGCGTTTTTCCGCCCGCCGAAACCGCGCGGCTGAAGCCGTGCCCCTCCCCAAAAACCGATTTATCAAACTGCTCTTCACTTCGGAAGGCTGAAGGAAATTTTCCAATTCTTATTGACCGTGGCATGAAGCGGTGTTGAGTCGCAGAATTTGACACGCGCAACGTTTCTGTCATTCCGAGCGAAGTCGACGAACCGGCGGTGCGCCGGCGCGAGCGGAAAGGCAGGTTTCTCGACTACGCCGGATCACCCGCATTTTGCCGTTGATCCAGCTGCGCTCGAAATGACAGTAGGAATGCGGATGATCCAACTCGGTTCGAAATGACAGCGGCAAATTTGTCACTATATGAATCAGTCTTCTTCTCCGCCGTTCAAGCGTATACAATCTTTCTCTTGCCATCCATGGGAGCATTAAAGCGGTTGCTTGCGGCGAGGGCCCTGGTTTTCTCTGCGTGCGTAATTCTGGCTTCTGCGCTGGCTTTTGGCCAGGGCACAGACTCTTCTGGAATCAGCGCCCGTGCTCGCGCTATTCATGAGTCGGCGATCGTGGTTGATACGCATGCCGATACGCCGCAGCGTTTTCTGGATGAGAACTTCGATATTGGCTCGACCGATCCCAAAGACATTGGCCACATCAGCCTGGATAAGGCTCGCGCGGGCAATCTGGGTGCGGAGTTTTTTTCCATTTGGGTTGATCCCGAAACCAATCAAGGCCACTTCGCCCTGCACACGTTGGACTTGATCGACTCAGTGTACGAGGAGGCGGCGCGGCATCCGGACCGGATGATGATGGCGTTTTCGGTCGAGGATATCGAGCGTGCTCACAAACAGAAAAAGCTTGCGGCCTTGATGGGGATCGAGGGTGGGCACTCAATTGAGAACGATATTCATCTTTTGCGAGATTTCTATCGACTGGGCGTGCGCTACATGACGCTCTCGTGGTCGAACACGAACGAGTGGGCCGATTCCTCGGGAGACATCGACGATCCGAAGGTTCAGCACCACAACGGACTCACCGATTTCGGCAAGCAAGTCGTGCTGGAAATGAATCGCCTCGGCATGATCGTGGATATATCTCATGTCGCGGACAAAACGTTCTGGGACACAATTGCCGCAACCAAAGCTCCGGTGATTGCCTCGCACTCCTCGGCCCGGGCCTTGACCAACGCTCCCCGCAACATGACTGACGACATGCTGCGCGCGGTCGCCAAGAACGGCGGCGTAGTCGATGTGAATTTTTACTCCGGCTTTGTTGACGAGGACTATCGCAAAGCAAGCGAGCCTATCGGCAAACAGGCAGCAGAAGCCGTCAAGGCTTATTTGGAAAAGCAAAAAGCGGAGGGGAAGGCCGTAACCTACATCGAGGTTGACCGCATCGAGCGCGAGTGGGCGGCCAAGATTCCCCGCCCGCCGCTGAAGTCCCTGATCGATCATATCGATCACATCGCCAAAGTCGCGGGGATTGACCACGTTGGCCTGGGCTCGGACTTCGATGGCGTCGCCGGGGCAACGCCACAGGGCATTGACTCTGCCGCTGATTTGCCGAAGATCACGCAGGCGTTGCTCGATCGCGGGTACATCACCAGCGATATCATAAGATTCTTGGCGGCAATATCCTGCAGGCGTTCAAAGAGGTAGAGCGCGTCAGCCATGAAATGCAGGCGCAAAAGGTTTGGTCGAACAAGTAAATTCGCTTGCCGCTGTCGTACAATTCAAGATTCGGATTGTTACGGTTGATTAATCACACTTAAGGAGCCATCCATGCGCAAATGCTTGATGCTCGTTTCGGTCATCTTTCTCTTATCGCTCACGTCATGGTCGCAAGCCAAACCGGCAGCGGCTTCGGGCAAGCCCACGGCTGTGATTGACACCACCGCGGGCAAGCTGACCTGCACGCTCTTTCCGGACAAGGCTCCGATCGGTGTGGCCAACTTCATCGGCTTGTCTGATGGCACTAAGGACTGGACCAGCCCCATCACTCATCAGAAAAAGCACGGCGTTCCGCTTTACGATGGCACGATCTTTCATCGCGTGATTCCTAATTTTATGATTCAGGGTGGCGACCCTATCGGCACTGGGCAAGGTGATCCGGGCTATGCCTTCAAGAATGAAACTTCTTCCGACCTGAAGTTCGACCGTCCGGGACGGCTGGCCTATGCTAATGCCGGCCCCGGCACGAACGGGTCACAATTTTTTATCACGGAGATTGCTTATCCGAGCTTGAATGGCGGATACACCATTTTTGGCCAGTGTGATGAGGCTAGCGTGGCGCTGGTGAAGCAGATCGCGCGCATGGGCCGCGACTCGAATGATCGTCCTTATAAGCCGGTGAAGATCAACCACATCACCATTAGCGGCGCGAATTAGTGGCCCGCTGCCGTTCATGTCGAGATGCGTGGGCGGGATGCCCACGCGACAGCCGGCGAGACGCCGGCGCTACGCAACGAAAGGAATCGTGATGACTCGTCAACCCGGTACTTATGCCATCTTTGAAACATCGGAAGGCAACATTGTTTGCCGCTTATTTGAAAAGGACGCGCCCAAGACGGTCGCAAATTTTGTGGAACTTGCCGAGGGAAAACGCGAATGGACGCATCCCGTCACTCGCAAGAAAAGTAAAGACCGGCTGTACGCCGGCACCATCTTTCACCGTGTGATTCCTGAATTCATGATCCAGGGGGGTGATCCGGCGGGCACGGGCATGGGTGGACCCGGCTATCAGTTCGAGGACGAAACCAAAGGATCGCCGCACAAATTTGACAAGCCGGGCAAGCTGGCGATGGCGAATGCTGGTCCCAACACCAACGGCTCGCAGTTTTTTATTACACTCGCTCCTACGACCTGGCTCACCGGGAAGCACACGATCTTCGGCGAAGTGGTGGAGGGGCAGGATATCGCGGAGAAGATCGTGAGCGCGCCCCGCAATCGCCAGGACAAACCGAATAAAGATGTGGTGGTGAAGTCGGTGGTGATTGAGAGGGTGTAGAGTTCAGCAGGCCGATGGCCGCCGCTGTCCAATTGAAGTTTGGTGGCCGCCTTAATTCCGCGGCCACCGGAAATGTAGGTAGTGGGTCAGTTTGAAAATAGCACACGCGAGATTCCTCGCACCGCTGAAAAACGCGGAACCCGGAATGACCCCTCGAAACAAGAGCCGACCTGGCTTACTAGAGATTTGTTCCTAGGATTGTTTCTCCATCATGAATGTAGTGGTGGTGCCGTGCTCCTTGTCGTTGTACTCAACTTTGATGGATTTGCCATCCTTGGAAACGGTCATGCGGTTGACGCCTACCACTTTGCCATTCCGTTTGTCGGTTTCCTCGATGGTATCGTCGCCGACGCGCTTTAGCGAGACCATGGTATGGCCGGGATCTCCCTGAATTGGATAATCTTTGCCATCGAATTTGGCGTCGTAGCTGGCGCCGTTAGGGTCAGACCATTTGAGGCCATCGGCCGTGCCCTGGTAGGTAACCGTAAGCCCATTATTGGAGACACTGTCCACCTTCTGCAGACGCCATGAGCCCGACATGGCGTGCGCACCGGCGGGACCTTTGTCCACCCTCGTATACGTAAGCTCTCCGGTTACCGGTTTGGCCTCGGTCGAGTCGGTAAACTTTGTGGTCATGGTATTGCCGTCCGAGGAAATGGCATCGTCCTCGGTGTAGACTGTTTTTCCGTCTTTCTTTTCGGTGAGCTCGACTGAGTTTGCATCCACCACGTGGATGGCAATGGTGTCGAAGTAGGGATGGCCGGTTACGTTCTGATCGGCGCCATCCGCTTTGGCTTCGACTTTGGGAACACAGGTCAAGCAATGGTAGGTGCCTTTGTCGATCAAATACTTATCGGGTTTCTTGGGAAATTGCGCTGTGTCCAGCTTAGTCATCCAGGTTCCGTCGAAGGGACTCTGCGCCCATAACATCGAAGGTGCAAATAGCAGCAGAGCAAGCAGCTTTTTCATAGAACACCTCCGTAGATTCGGCAGCCCGAAATACGAACTGGCGAGTGAGGAGATCAGGCTGCCGGTAAACGCCGCCATTGTACACCTGACCCTTAGATGGAGAGGCCTTTATCGTTGAAAGAAAAGCTTGCGCTCAGGACGGCTCGAGCTTTTGGCAGAATGTCTGAATGAGTGCGCTCTGCTCGGGGAGTGCGGCGATAAACTCAAAGCCGTGCAGGAAGCCCATGCGATGCCGGACCACCGATCGGATTACAAAGGGCTCGGGAATGTCTGGGATTGAGAATTCCAAGGTAACCATTTCTCCCGCAGTCAACTCACTGGTGATAACGGCGCCCAAGCCCGCCTCGGCGATCTCAAAGCAGCGACCGTGGATGCGAATGTATCCGTCTTTCCCCAGTACTTTCACAATCACCGGTATCTCTGTGCGATATCGAGCGTAACGTCGAGTGGAAGACTTGTGCATTCCGCGAGCCTTAAAGAACCATGATGCGAGCGTTCGGGAGAATTCTCGTCATCCCGACAAGTAGAATAATGGATTGTGCGCGCATGGGACAGTTACTTTGGAGACCACTCCAGTTTGTGGAAACATGGTCAGACTTGCAAATGACCTAAAATATCGCGTCCGAATTTTTTATTGTCAAGTATGACTTGGCACTTGTATTTTTAGACAGGCGGGAGCACACTGTGCTAACCCAATTATTGAAGGGAGAGGGGATGAATACCAAGACGTTGCGGAAGCTATGGTCGGACGATGAGGGCCAGGACATTGCCGAATATGCTGTCATGCTGGCGGTGATTCTGGTGTTGGTGGTTGGCACCATCCGATTGATTGGAGGCAGTTCAAACAACGTATTTTCTTCTGTGGCCAGTTCGATTGGCCAGTAGCTCCTGCGAATCCCACATTTCATTCGTGCGCAGAGCCAGGCCGCCAGGTCTGGCCGTTTTTTTGCCAACTCCGGGTTCTGATTGGGAAGTCCTGATCTTCGCCGAGAGGCAAGCGGAGCAGGAACACACGACTCTGCGCCAAGATAAAAAGAGTCGCTTTCAAAGGGTGGGGCTACCGTGCAAAGGTCATTGGGCAAGAGGCAGATTCTGCAGGGCCTGACGGGCGGGGGTGAAGGTCGGATCCAGTTCTAAAGCGCGCTCGAAGGCTGACTTGGCATCCTGCGGGTGGCCGGCGCCTTCTAAGAGCAGGCCTAGTCGCAGGTAGCCGGGGGCTGCGGGACGGGCTTGGACCATACTGGAAAGCGTTTGAATCATGTCATGAACGGTTGCAGGATCCGAATGCAGTGCTTGTTCAGAGCTCAGACGGGCGGCCGTTTCATTTCCCAGTTGACGATAGATGACACTTAGATTCGCATAGGTGTAAGCCAGAAGCTTCGGGTCCCGGGCATGCAACACGATCTGGTATTCGCGGATGGCGCCCTGCAGATCGCCGCGATCTTGAAGTGCAGCACCCACCGCGCAGTGGCTGGCAGGATCCCATGGGGCGATTCGAGCTGCGGCTTCAAAGTACTGCAGGGCCTCTGGGCGCCGCTCCTGCAATAGCAAGCTGCCGAGCATGTCGTTGGCGATGAAATTGTCTTCTGTGATTTGTAGCGTGTGGGTCCAGAGTGCTTCGCTGCTGCGCCAGTAGCCAATCTGGCGGAATGTCAAGACGGCTAGAAATGCCAGGACGGCACACGCGATCGGTTTGAGCTGGTTTGATATCCGGGGCCTTTTAGAGGCCCAATCGTTGAATCCCCACGTGAGAAGAACGAAGACCCCGATGGTCGGGATGTAGGCGTAGCGGTCGGCCATGCCTTGAGGGCCGACCTGGACCAGCCCGATGACTGGAACCAGCGTGCCGAGGAACCAGAGCCATCCGGTTATCGCGTAGGGGTGCCGTTGACACGATTGCCAAACCAACACGCTCACCGCGATTAAGAAGACTGCGGAAAAGCCCACATCGACGAAGGCCAGATTGTCGAGCGGATGGGGATAAACGAGAGCCATGTTGGCGGGCCAGAAAAGTTTGGCCACGTACTTGGCATAAGAGTAGATGGCGTTTTCAAGGCGGAGCTGGATGGGAATGTGTCCAAGAGATTCGAGAGCATTGCCGGAACGCTGGGCGAACATGGTAATGGCTGCGCTGGCCGCGGATAAAGCCAGCAGGGGAACTTTCTCCAGGAGCAAACGGGGCCAGGGAGCCTGCTGTGCGGGGAAAGCCGGGGATGGGGTGGCCCACCCCTCAATGCGGGCTAGGGGCCAGTAATCCAGCAGGAGCAGAACAAACGGCAGCGTGATCACCATGGGCTTGGCGGCAAGCCCCAGAACAAATAGGCCGGCGACGGCGGCGTAGCGCTTCAGGCTTGGCTGACGTGCGTAGCGGCCATAAGCTGCGAGCGCGAGCAGGAAGAAAAGCGTACTCAGGAGGCTCTTGCGCTCGGCGACCCATGCAACCGATTCCACATTGAAAGGGTGAAGGGCAAACAGCGCAGCTACCATGGCGCTGGCTCCGGTTGCTCCTGTGGCCCATTGCAGGAGCAGGAAAAGTAGAAGGACGTTTGCGGTGTGAATGAGTACGCTGGTGAGGTGATGACCATGCGAGTTGAGGCCATAAACCTCGCAGTCAAGGGCATGGGAAAGCCAGGTGAGGGGATGCCAGTTGGCCTGGTCGGTCGAGGTGAAGGCCCAGGCAATCGTCTGTGTGGTTAAGCCAGCCTGCACGTGTTGGTTTTCGGTTACGTAGTCGCGGTCATCGTAGTTGATGAAGGGATGAGTAACGACTGGCGAGTACACGGCAATGGTCACAACGGCGAGGAGGAGGCACCATATGTAGATGCGACCGGGCGATCGCGGGGCGGCGATGTCAGAGACTGCTGGCCGCCTGGATTGTTTTCCGGCTTTCCGACTTGCGGCTCGTCGCTCGGTTCGCGTTCGCATGGTGGGATTTCGGTTGCCAGTCAGTCACGCAGCCTACCACAGATCGCGTTCAGCGACGACATCTGCCAGCATGGATGGTACAGCGGCGGTTATGAGTGGCGCAGCGTGGGTTCGATTCCAAAATGTTTGCTGCCAGGCACAGAGCTTTTCCATCATCGGCGCGAGTTTTTTCCGGCAGCGCTAAGCGGGGGTGCGACGTTCGTAACGTCAGGGGCTAGAGCTCGGATCTATTTTTCGGCCCTTTGCGGCACGAGTGAACTCGTGGCCTCCTGACTTGCTGGAGCTCGCGGTGCAGTTGAAGCCGCACCCTTTCAAAGCGGTCCGATAGTTATTTGGGGAACTTGCTGCGGGATCAGCTCAGGAATTCCGAGAGGAAAAAGGCTGCGCGTTTCCTGTTGCCAGTCAGTCACGCAGCCTACCACAGATTACATTCACCGAGAGCCTTGCACCTCCCAGCATCTATCGTGCAGAAGCCCCGGCGTTTTTATGGCTGTCTCAGGTTTAACGACATTGGCTGAGTTCCGCTGTGATTGCGGTTGCAGCACCGTGTGATCCACCTCACATCCAGATTCTTCCCGGCGTCTCCAAACATCGACTGGTGTCTATATCATTAGGTGAGATCACGAGTCCGCAGCACCAAGCTGAGCTTCAACAAGCTCATTGCCCTAGCACGGCATAGCCGGGGAGCACGCCGCTGACAGCGGTCCACTTGCCGCTGGTCCCATTGCAACTTCCCTGCTTCGAGTCATCGCAGTAAGAAGCAAAAGGATGACTTCTCATGTCGGTGCTGTTGAGAGCCCAAGCAGCAAAAATGTTGGTGTCGTTTGAATTGGTGCGTACCACTAACCAGTACTGCGTGCCTTTCGTCACCGCTATGCCAGTTTGGCTTTTGCCTGTCGCCAATTGGCAGCAGCTTCCGATGATCGCGAGATTTTTGGCGCTCCAGGTGTGAATTGCCTTGCCGGGCAAACCGTTGGAATCGCGATTCAGGCTGAAAACGACTGCATTGGTGCCTTCGGCCCATACTACGGAGGCTTCAACTTCCTTCACTGTCATGTTTGCCGCCGGGGTGAAAGGGACTGCCTGCCAGTATTCGGGGACGACGTTGAGTAAGTTGGTTAGCCCAGTAATGTAATAGGTGTAGCAGCAGAAGAATACGCCGTATGGATAATCGCTAAGGGTGCCCGCGATGGTTGTCAGGGCGGGATCGTGCGGGGCTGCTGGCGTGATTACCTTGGGAGGATGTTTGACGATCACCTCTCGGTCACCAAGTATCAGATTGCTGCGGTCTGCGGCCGACGTACTCGCGGCTGTTGCCAGAATCATGAAACAAAGTAAGGATGCTACAAGAGTTTTTCTCACGGTGTCCTCCATTTTCCTGGGATTGTTGGGCGAAGCTGATTCCGACGAATTGTTTCTTGCGCTTTCGAGAAACGGAACCCATTGTACGGCCGTCTTGTCGGTTCGCAATGTGTGAAAGATTTGCATCTGGAAGATTCAGGCGTTGATCGCGTCCACGATCTTTCGTCCCATTTCCGCGGTACTGATTGCGGGCTGGCCGTTCTTCGCTAAGTCGCGGGTGCGATTCCCGCTGCCGATGACGGATGCGACTGCGGCTTCGACGCAATCCGCCTCGGCATCCAGATGGAATGAGTAACGCAGCATCATGGCGACGGAAAGAATGGCTCCCAAAGGATTGGCAGTGCCTTTTCCGGCAATGTCGGGGGCGGAACCGTGCACCGGTTCGTAGAGGCCCACTGGGCCGCCGATGCTGGCCGATCCCAGGACTCCGATGGAGCCTACGATTGCGCCCGCCTGATCTGAGAGTATGTCCCCAAACATGTTTTCGGTGAGCAGGACGTTGAAGGCCGTGGGATGTGAGACCAGAGCCATGGCGGCGGAATCGACGTAGGTGTGCCGGAGTTTCACATCGGGGTATTCCTGCGCGATGCGTGTAACCACTTCGCGCCAGAGGCGGGAGCAATCGAGAACGTTAGCTTTGTCTACGGAAGTAACCTGACGACGGCGCGATTGTGCGAGTTTAAAAGCGACGTGAGCGATGCGCTCGATCTCAGCTTCGCCATAGCGCATGGTATCGACGGCAATGCGGCTGGGGATTGCGCCCGAGGTGGAGCGGGGTTCGCCGAAATAGATTCCACCCAACAACTCACGCACGATCAGGATATCAGCGCCGCGGACGACTTCGGGGCGAAGCGGCGAGCAGTCTTCCAACGCCGGGAAACATACGGCGGGACGCAGATTGGCGAAGGCTCCGAGTTTCTGGCGCAGCCGGAGCAGTCCGCGTTCGGGGCGCAGATCGCGGGGAACATTGTCGAATGCCGGACCTCCCACAGCGCCAAGTAACACAGCGCCGGCGGCCAGACAGGTTTGCAATGTGTCCTGGGGCAGCGGGTCATGGCTGCTGGTAAGCGCCGCACCGCCGACGTCTTTTTTCTGCAAGGTGAGTTCGTGGTTGAAACGCGCAGCTATGGCTTCAAGGATGCGGGTGGCTTCATCGATCACTTCGGGACCGATGCCGTCGCCGGGGAGGATTGCGATCTTCAGGAGCATGGGCTCTATTGTAGTGCGGGGTCGTGGTGTCGGGTTCAGCGCTTAAAGAAAGAATGTTACGTGCGAAGGCTTGGCGCCCAGCGGGGCGTGAATCCAAGACGGCGGGCTGTCCATCGAGAATTCCTGCAGGGAGCTAGACAAAGTTGTTGTCGGACGTTTAGCTTCGTTAGTGTGCAGGTTTTTTGGCGAGAGAACTTATGAACCGAGTTCGGGTAGGCATCGCTGGCTTCGGCACAGTCGGCAATGCGACCGCAGAGATTATTTCCGCGCACGCCGATCTGATTGCGCAGCGTAGTGGAGTTCGGCTCGAGGTCATTGCTGTGTGCCGACGCTCAGGTGTCAGAACAGAAGACATTCCCGCGGGTGCGCGGGCGGTGTCTGATTGGAAGCAACTTGTCGCCGCCGACGATATCGACGTGATCGTTGAAACCATGGGCGGTAGCGGAGAAGCCCGGCAACTGGTGCTGGCAGCGTTGAAACACGGGAAGCCGGTGGTGACCGCCAACAAGAATCTTGTGGCCACACACGGTGACGAACTCTTCGCTCTTGCCGCCTCTCAGAACTTACCCATTGGTTTTGAGGCGAGTGTGGCAGGTGGCATCCCTATTCTACGAGTGATCCACGAATCCACTGCGGGCGATCGTCTGCGCGGAGTGTATGGCGTTTTGAACGGAACGTCAAACTATATCCTTACGCAAATGGAGAGCCGTGGAGTCGAGTTCGAACTGGCTTTGGAGGAGGCACAAAAGGCGGGGTATGCCGAAGCAGATCCCACCTTTGATATTGACGGGTTGGATGCTCGAGACAAACTCTGCATTCTGGCTCGCATGGCGTTTAGCGGACGCCTGAAAGTGTCAACGATTCCGACCTACGGGATCCGGCAAGTTCGAGCGATCGATTTTCATTCGGCAAATCGTCTGGACAGCACAATCCGACTGGTTGGTTCGGCGGAGAAGACGCCGGATGGAATCGAAATGTCAGTGCGACCATGGATGGTCAGTCGCCGGTCGATGCTGGCCAAAGTGGAGGGCGTGAACAATGCAGTCTTCTTGGTCGGCGATAAGATTGGCATGCAGATGTTTTACGGGCGTGGCGCGGGCGGCGATGCCACGGGTGCGGCCGTGGTTTCTGATCTCATCGAAATTGCAAGGGACCTAATTGCGGGACAGATGAGTGCAAAGCAAATCTCGGGATTCCTGGATTCTCACGATCTCGAACTCAGCGTGAAACCTCGACCTGTGAGCTGGTATTTGCGCCTTACCGTGAAGGATCAGCGCGGTATCGTGGCTCGCGTAGCCGAAGTCATAGCTCGGCACGATATCAACATCGATTCACTGGAGCAGGAGCCACACATGCCAAAGGACCGGGTATCGTTCGTCATCACGGTAGAGCCTGTTTCCGAACCTACGATTCGTGCTGCCGTCGATGCCATCAACACCTTTGAATTCATGGTCGAACCAGTTCTGATGCTGCGTGTTGAGCTGCCATAGAAGGTGAGATTGTCTTACCATGCAAACCAGGGTTTCGACGAAAGGGCGGTGTCGTTCTTCGGGGTCCTCTTCACTGCCGGCTTGGCATTCGTGCCGGTGATCCGCTCGATGCCAACATCGAGGCCGGGCGCATGTCAAGGGCGGAGCGCTCACATACGATTCCTGCCGTTCCGCCGAAGCTGATCCTGCTCGGTTTAATCATCTACGGATAATGTACCTTGACTGCCCGCTCTGCCTTAGTGACCTTAATCACGCGGCGTGGAGTGCCAGAATCTACGGTCTTGGCGCGGTTACGCGATGGGTGTATTCACGCAATCGTGAACTCCCATCCACAATACTGGCCGGGCGCTGCGTCAGGGGGACATTGCAAACAGGCCGTACGAATTCGTGGATCGATAGTCGCCGCGAACGTTTCGAACTCAATGACGCCGACGCTTTTGCAGGGGAAATCCGGCAGACCCTTGCGGCGCCGGGCCTCCTGCACTCGACAGACATCCATGAAGAAGCGCAGACGCCTGCGGTCGTCCGACCATTCGGTCCGTTGAGTGTTGATAACAGCGTAGAGGCGCAGACTCAGGGCTCTTTCGAGGGCTTCAAGACCACCACCAGCCGGAATGTCGAATGTGGTCATGATGCGGCGGGCCTCCGCGGAAGCGAAGCGCTTCCAGGAGCGAGCGTCCAACTCAATGGCGGTCTCCATGTCGAAACGTTCCTCGGCTGCAAGGAACCAGCAGCCGTCGTGGGCGAGCCAGTTCTTGGCGAACATTTCCAGTGCCCGCAATAAATCTTCGCGGCCCATTGCTTCGAACGCATTTCCTGCTTGAGATGACATAGATCCTCGCCTCAGTTCATATCCTGAATAACCACACATCAAGGACAAGTTTGTGTCGTCTCCCGATACCTATGGAGTAGAACTTTCCTCACACCTCGCGCAGCGAACAGGTCGTCCTATGGTCGGAGGCACCGGCCCAAACTCGGACTCCAGAGGAAATCCAAGCCGACGCCACGCGTGGAAGCCGCCTTGCAATGGACGAACCTTACTAACGCCATATTTCCGTAGTTTGACCGCAGTCATGGCGCTGCTGGCTTCATTCGGGCAGGTACAGTACAACACGACTTCCTCCCCTCTGGGAATCTCGTAGTTGCGCTTGTCCAAGTCTTCCATGGGAATCCGAATGGCGCCCGGAATCGTGTAGGGCTCGGGCAGGAAATCGAGAGAATGCCGGAGGTCAATCACCGTGACCGGTTCATGCTGGTCCAGCTTTTGCTTTAGCTCTTCAGGACTGATGCGGGCCATTCGCAGGCCTCGAAGAAACTTCTGCCGCCGCGCATGCTTGCGGACCAAGTATGCCGTCAGTGCGGCGATGACTAAAACGACCAGGAAGAATGCACTCATCCGCCATGCGTAGACGGCAAGTCTCTCAAGTTGCTTCGAGAAGACAAGCCCCAACAATTCAAATGTCGAGGCCCAAATAATGATCCCCAGGCTATCCGCAGCCACAAACTGCCACCCAGGTATGCGAATAGTACCTGCGACGGGCGCAGCCATCGCATTCAGGCCCGGTACGAATTTGGCGATCAGGAGCGAACGCAACCCATGTTTCTCCACAAGATTCTTGACGCGACGGACGCACGAATCTGGCTCCAAGCACACCCGGCACAGCCGGCCAAGCGCCCGCGAGCCGTGCGCGTACCCGGCGCGATACCAAATCAGATCGGCGGTAAGCGCCCCGGCTAGCGCCAATGCGGTAAGGAAAAACAGGTTCATTCGACCCGTGCCCGCTATGGCACCCGCCGCCAGCAGGATTGGCGCAGCCGGTATCGGGACGCCGAGTTGCTCGGCGAACACCCAGAGTGGCAGGGCTAGGTAGCCATAGCGTACGAAATCAGCCAGAGTCTCGGTCACGGTTCTTATTTTCGGCCCCTGGAGAAAGAATGCAGAAAACGCGGATTTTGTTACAACAAAACGTGTCCGTTTTGCGCCCGTACGGTAGCCGTAGGTGCGGCGATTCCTTTCTCTGCGAGGCGGGCTATCTTCGTCCGGTCAGATCGGCAGACTCAGTGCCCACAATCCGACAACAAGCGCATACTGGATAGCGTGACCGATGTCGCAGCGCCAGGTCGTGTTTCCAGGGCGCAATCGTCAGATCGACCACCGAGGAGGGCGGCGCCGCATGGCGCTGAAATTCGCACATGATTCGCAATCTGAATATCACCGCAATTGTTGAAAACACGGCCGGCACTATCGACGCCGCAGGCGAGTGGGGGCTTGCACTATGGATTGAAGCGGACGACCGCCGCATCCTCTCCGATACCGGCCAGGGGCATACACTGTTGCACAACGCACGCCTGCTCGGAATCGATGTTGCGACCGCCGAAGCCCTGGTCATCAGTCACGGCCACTCCGATCATACCGGCGGTATTGCCGCGTTGATGGACGCTGGCTTTCGCGGCAAGGTCTATATTCATCCCGCGGCATTGAATGGCAAGTACCAACGCGAGAAAACACCTCCGCACCGAGCCAAGGGCATACCTGCTGCGTCGCACCAAGCCCTGCTCTCCGGGATGGCTGATATTGTCGAAACACCGCAGCCCACCGAAATCGTTCCCGGGGTGATCGTGACCGGCGCCATCCCCCGGCGAAATACATGCGAAGATATCCCCGACCCCTTCTTTCTCGACGAAAACTGCACCCGGCCCGATCCGCTAATTGACGACCAAGCGCTGTTGATCGAAACCCACCGCGGTTGGGCCGTAATTACCGGCTGTGGACATTCGGGGTTGATCAACACTTTGAACTACGCCAAAGAACTAATCGGCAATAGCCGCATTGTCGCCGTGATCGGAGGTCTGCATCTCTTTCGGGCATCGGCCGAGCGCATCCAGGCGACAACAGAAAACTTGCGTGCGTTCGGGGTTGGGATGATCGCGCCCTGTCACTGCACGGGGTTCGAAGCCACGGGCGCTTTGCAGAACCAGTTTGGGAGCCGCGTGGTGGCGCTCCGAGCCGGCCTGACCGTCCGGATCTCGGAGGCATGATGATCAAAGGAGCGAATGCAGATTCATGAGGCGCGGGAGACGAGCCTACTACGACAAGTTTTCGAGGTTCTATGATCGCTTTGTCGCTCTTCATTCCCGCGACAAGCAGGGCTTGGCCAGGAAATTCTTAGTCGACCAGATTCCCGTACAGAACGCTGGTTCGGTTCTCGACCTCTGCACAGGTACGGGTACGATTCTCACCCACATGCAGGCAAAGGTCGGGCCTGATGGCCAAGTTGTTGGCGTGGATTTTTCCCATGGCATGTTGAAGGTGGCCCAGGACAAGACCAAGAGCTTGGCCAACATCCGTTTGGTGGAAGCCGATGCAGGGTGCCTTCCCTTCGCGAACGGCGCTTTCGACGTGGTCACCTGCTCGCACGCCTTCTACGAGCTCAAGGGTGACACGCAAGACCAGGCATTGCAGGAGACCGTTCGTGTCCTCAAGCCGGGAGGAAGCTTTCTCATGATGGAGCACGACGTGCCCGCGAACCCCTTCGTGAGAGCCCTCTTTTACCTCCGCCTCACCTTTATCGGCGCTGGACAGGCCATCACCTTCCTTCGTCGTGAGCAGGAAGTACTGGAACGGCACTTCGAGAGCGTCGAGAAAGTCGTGGCCCCCGCCCGGCGGTCCAAGGTCATGATCTGCCGGAAATGACGTGTGGCTCATTCTTACGAGAAGACAAGCACAGATCTGGCTCAGCCCGCCTCCGTGAAGAAATTCGTCAGGCCTGACGACCCGCACTTGCTCGGCAAGTTGTCCCCTGCTTCGATCTACTTGCCATCAAGAACCTGGTTCCAGACACCGAGCACCGTTTCCGAGCCGCACCCCTTGACTTCTGGTTCGAGCGTGACGTGCTGAATGTCCCATTTCCCCTTGAAGTGCGAACGTATGTCGTTGCATAGGACCTCGGCCTCAGCGACGTCCATATTGCGGACCAAAAGGTGAGCCGTCAGGGCACGTTGGCTCGGGCCGACTTGCCATACATGTACATGGTGCATGGCAACTACGCTGAACCTCTGTTCCACAGATTCGACGACGGATTGCACCTGGATTCCGTCTGGTACCCCTTCGAGCAAAGTAGCGAAAGTCTGTCTTATGGCAACTGGCACCCCGTTTTCTCACTCAAGCTTTTCAGCGGCTGGAGTCCGACGCGACGTTCGCCGTCATCAAAGATCCAGGTTGGGGTATAGCGAATTTGCGCTGCGATGCAAGGGAAGGTCATCTGGCGGCTGCCTCGCACCGAGCACTCGATGTACGTGACATACTGGAATGACGCTCCGAACAGCTTTTTCTGGTCGTCGCAATGGGGACACAGGAAGCTGCCGTACATCATTGCTTTCTTGCCGGCCAGGCACTTCGCGAATGCATCCAGGTTGCCAGGTTCCGCAGAGCCGGCCGTCGTGAAAAATCCCGCCACCATCAACACGACCAGCAGACTCATGAATCCTGGAGTTATCCCTGACCTTGGCGGGCGATTCTCATTCATGGTCGCAGCCGTGTCCATGATGATTGCAATGATGCCCACAACCGCCGCAGTCCCCGCAGGCGCAATGATGTCCCGTGCAACCGGGATAGTCCGGTATCGCCGCAGCCCCGCGAAGTTTCAGGTTCTTGCCTCCCATCTGCAGGGAGTCGGCCACCAGCAGAGATCCATTGCCGACGCGCGGGCCCGTAACCTCGATACGATCCCCCACGGCAGGCAGAACACCTTGATCTTCAAGAAAGCGTGCCGGGCCTAGACAAACCTCAGATCCAGCACGGTCGCCTTGCAGACACACATGGAGGTCATTATTGGATAAGAGAGTCGTCTCACCCACAAGGCCCTTCAACGTAACCACATCGCTTTGCGTCTGGGACCAAACGAATGGGGTGAGAATAAGAATTAGAGCCAGCAGTAGCGTAATCCTCTTGCCGATCATCGTCTTCTCCCTTTAACAGGTCTCAGCCAAAACTCTTCCGTTATTTCGGCAATGGATGTAGTATACACCTAGATGCAGGCAAAGCATTTATGCAAATCGTTCGAGCGGTAGAGAGGAATACTGATGCGAATCGCGATCCCATTATCGGCAGGGCAACTGTCTCAGCATTTTGGTCACTCCGAACAGTTTTTATTTGTCGATGCGGACATGGAACAACGCAAGGTCCTGCATAGGAACGTTGAAGCAGCTCCTGACCATGCTCCCGGCCTGCTTCCTGCTTGGCTGGCCGAGCACGGCGTCGATGTCGTGATTGCCGCCGGATTGGGAGCGCGTGCGCGGGATCTGCTGGCAGCCAACTCGGTAGAAGTGCTGACGGGTGTATCAGCCGTTGACCCGGAGGTGCTGGTCAGCGATTTTGTAAGCGGTAGACTCGAGACAGGCACGAACGCCTGCGATCACTCAAAGCACGGTTGCAGCCATTGAGCATCATCGCGAGAGTGGAGAAATTACAATTGCCTACCACCGTAAAGAAACGCAAAACAACTCAAAGATGTCCCCGGCACAACTACCCCTGTACGTGCGCGATGGGGCATCTCTATCGGTTCATAGAGCCTGTATTGCTGCTGATAATCAGGGAGAAGGGCCGTTCGTACGGCTACGATCTCACGACAAGTGTGGCTCAGTATGCCTTCACTGACGCAGAGATTGAGAAGGCAGTTCTGTACCGCACGCTCCGGCGCTTGGAGCATAACGGTTACGTAACTTCAGATTGGGATGTGGAAGAACCGGGACCTGCGCGCAGGGTGTACACCCTTACGAAAGACGGCCAAGCACACCTGCGGGAGTGGGGGCAAGTTCTGACGAAAGTTGCCGGTTCGATGACCCGATTTGTCCGGCGAGTGTCTTCCGATAAGTCCCTGAATTGAAGATCGGTACCGAGGGTTTGCTTCCTGAAAAGGAGGACCACCCTAGTCCGGAGCTCAGGGAAGCATGCCCCATAATATTGTCCCTCAGCTCTCTGGGGTGGACAATACGAGCAGTTTCCACGAACGTGGGGATCAAGCTGGCGCTGACGACAATTAATATATGGCCTTGGCCCTGTTGTTCTGGATGGTCGATCCTGCTGGCGAGGTGGTTGCTCCAGTTGGAACACTCGAATTGAGAGGCAATTCGCTGTAGATACGATCGCTGCAGCTGAAAGGACACTCAGATTCGGGGTCGCTGACGATCGAAGAAATCAGCAGTGCAGAAGTGATCGAAGATTTATCAGCATATCTTCCACGGTTTTGCGCAGATTGAATCCCGGCTTCCAGCCCCAGTCTTTCCGGGAACAAGTGTCGTCGACACTCTTCGGCCAGGAGTCGGCGATTTGTTGACGCTCATCTGGCTTGTACGTACATATGAAGCCCGGCACGAGCCGCTTCACTTCGACTGCCAACTCCCCGGCGGAGAAGCTCATTGCCGCTAGGTTATATCCCAAATGTGTGCGTAGCCGCGAGCGCTGCGCTTCCATGAATTCAATGGCCGCACGGATGGCATCGGGCATGTACATCATGGGAATGACAGTATTCTTCGAGACAAAGCATTCGTAACGGCCCTGAAGCAATGCGCCGTGGAAAATGGCCACGGCATAATCGGTTGTGCCGCCGCCGGGAGGCGTTTTCCAACTAATGAGGCCGGGATACCGGAGACAGCGCACGTCAAGCCCGTACTTCGCGCAATAATAGTTACAGAGAAGCTCTCCCGTCACTTTGGTGATGCCGTACATGGTATTGGGGTCCATGACGGTGAGCTGGTGAGTGTGGATTCGGGGCGTATGGGGCCCGAATGCCGCGATCGAACTCGGCCAGAAGACTTTGTCCATTTTGTACTGTATGGCAAGATCCAGCACGTTTCTGAGGCTCTCGATATTGACACGCCAGGCGAGATCAGGATTTTTTCCCCCAGCGGCGGAGAGAATCGACACGAGGTGGTAGATGGATCCAATGCGGTGCTTCCGGATAATACCCTGCAGGGCTTCGCGATCAGTAACGTCGGCGAACTCGAAGAATCCCGGACCCGGTTCCAGAGGCTTGAGGTCACATGCAACTACATGCTGTGTTCCATAGCGCGCCCGCAACGCGGCCACCAGTTCCGAGCCGATTTGGCCGGATGATCCGGTGACCAGAATCTTTCTTTTTGCGTTTGGCATGATAAATGTCTCCTCCTGCGATCCCTTGAGCATAGGATACGTCTCCGTGCAAGGGTAAAGATCTCGGATGTCGAGACCGCGTTACAGCATCATGGCTCCGATGAGTTAAGATCGCACTACAATGCCGTGGGAAGCGATTGTCTGATCAGTGGGAGTTGGTCAACTGGCGTACCACAACACGCAAGCGCTAAGGAACCAACAAATGCGGTGCTGATGGCACGCTCAATTCGAACAGGGATCCACGTAAACTATGAAAATTTTGTTGGCAGTTGACGATTCGAAATTTGCCCAGGCGGCGATCCAGGCAGCAATCTCGCAGGTCCGCCAGGATCATACGCAAGTGCTCGTCCTGCACGTGGTGGATTGGAGCAACTTTATGCCGACTCCCTTTCCCATAGGCGGGCAGGAACCGATGTACAGCACCCCGCTGCTCGAATCCATCATAGAGGGTGAAACTGCGAAGGCTCACGAACTGGTTACAAGCGCCGCTGAGCGGCTGCGCTCGGCGGGGTTTGAGGCGACTACATCCGTGCGCGAGGGAGACCCCAAATCGGTAATTCTCGATTGTGCTGCCGAGTGGGGAGCTGAGTTGATTATCTTGGGCTCACATGGGCGCAAGGGTATCGCTCGTTTTGTCTTGGGAAGCGTATCCGAAGCCGTTGCTCGCTATGCTCGCTGCTCGGTTGAAATCGTGCGTTTGCCAAGCAAGGTTTGAGCGATTCGTTGCAAATCTGTTCCCAACCCTGCGTGAACGGAAAAGAATGACCACTGAGAATTTGCAGCTGATCGAAGACCTTCAGGGTCGCGGTCTCACCCGCGAGGAAGCCAGTGCGCGGTTGGCACAGTACGGTTTAAATTCTGTTCGTGAGGCGAAGTCACATCTGTTCCTTGCGATTGCGCGGAAGTTCTGGGCGCCCGTCCCTTGGATGCTTGAGGCCACAATTGTATTAGAAGTAATTTTGGGCAAGCGTCCCGAGGCGGTCATTATCGGTGTTCTTCTCATCTTCAATGCTGGGCTGGGTCTGGTACAGGAGAATCGGGCGCAGAACGCACTCGCCCTGCTTCGCAAGCGTCTGCCGGTAAAAGCTCGCGTTAGGCGCGGTGGCCAGTGGCAATCGGTGGCGGCCGAGGAATTGGTGCCCGGCGATTTCGTTCACGTACGCATGGGGGACCTGATGCCGGCTGATGTGCGTCTGGCCGACGGACAAGTCCTCCTCGATCAATCTACACTCACCGGCGAATCTCTGCCCATCGAAGCCGGACCAGAGCGCACGGCATTTGCCGGGTCGGTTGTGGTCCGCGGGGAAGCAAGCGGCGACGTGATCGCGACAGGCGGGCGGACATTCTTCGGCAAAACGGCGGAGTTAGTCCGAACGGCCACGACCGTGAGTCATCTCCAGACCATCATTTTCACCATCGTCAAATACCCGGTCATGCTCGACGGCGTTCTCGTTCTCATCCTTCTTGTCTATTCCCGCTTTGCGCACTTGCCCATGGTGGAAATGCTGTCCTTCGCTCTCATGTTGCTGGTAGCTTCGGTCCCAGTGGCTCTGCCCGCCACCTTCACTCTGGCGACGGCGCTTGGCTCTCTGGAACTTGCCGCCAACGGCGTACTGGTGACGCGTCTCTCCGCCATTGAAGAAGCCGCTGCCATGGAAGTGCTGTGTAGCGACAAAACTGGCACGATCACGCAAAACCGGCTGGCAGTTACGGCTCTGCAACCCTATGCCGGATACGCGGAAAACGATCTCCTGCGATTTGCCATGTTGGCGAGCGATGAAGCTAGTCAGGATCCGATTGACCTGGCCATTTTGACGGCGGCACGGTCTCATCGAGTTGATCCCGGGGGATGGAAAAGACTCGAATTGATCCCATTCGAACCCGCAAGCAAGCTCTCTGAGGTAATCCTCAGCCAAGGCAGTGGCAAGTTCCGCGCCATCAAAGGCGCGCCGGGCGCGGTCGCTGGCAGAGTCAAAGGTGCGCCCGATTGTTCGGCGGATGTGGAGAGGTTAGCTGAGCAAGGATGCCGCGTGCTTGCGATCGCTGCCGGGCCCGACGAAGATCTGCGGTTCGTGGGATTGCTTGCTTTGGAAGATCCCCCGCGCGAAGACTCAAAGAAAGTCATCGAGAGTCTGCACGATCTGGGAGTGCGCGTGATGATGGTCACTGGCGATGGATTGCCCACCGCCCTCGCGGTCGCCCGCCGCGTCGGCATCGGCAATCGTGCTGTCGAACCCAAAGCTTTAAAAGATGAGGCGGCAGATGAGGTGATTCAGGGCAACGTCTTCGCCGGGGTTTACCCAGAGGATAAGTTCCACTTGGTCCGGGCGCTACAGAAAGCCGGCATGGTGACGGGAATGACCGGAGATGGTGTAAACGATGCTCCGGCCTTGAAGCAGGCAGAGGTTGGAATCGCGGTCGCAAATGCCACAGACGTTGCCAAAGCCGCAGCCAGTCTGGTTCTTACCAATCCCGGGCTTACCGATATTCTTGCGGCGGTCAAGACCAGCCGCCGCATCTATCAGCGCATGCTGACCTACACCCTGAACAAGATCATCAAGACAGTTGAGATCGCTCTTTTCCTGAGTGTCGGTGTGATGCTCACCAGGAGCTTCATCATTACGCCTCTGCTTATCGTTCTCCTCTTGTTCACCAATGACTTCGTGACCATGTCGATTGCCACAGACACCGTGTCCTATTCGCCGCAGCCGGATCGCTGGCACATCCGTTCGCTGGTCCTGGCTGGTTTGGCGCTGGGTAGTCTGGTTCTGGTGTTGTCTTTCGGGATCTTCCTGGCTGGCCGCTACTGGCTGCAATTGCCGCTGCCGCAGTTGCAAACTCTGGTCTTCGTGACCCTGGTGTTTACCGGGCAGGGCACGGTTTATCTGGTTCGCCAGCGCCAGCATTTTTGGAAGTCGAGACCGAGCAAATGGCTGCTTCTAAGTTCAGCTGCCGATGTTGCGGTCGTAAGCGTTTTAGCTACGTCCGGCATTCTGATGGAAGCGATCCGTCCGCAATTGGTGTTCGCCGTGCTAATTGTTAGTGCCTGCTACCTGGTCGCGATCGACAATGTGAAGATCAGCCTTCTGAGAAAGCTTCCGCAAGGGTGACGAACTGGTAGGTCCAGTGCCGCCAAGTTGCAATTCTCTCCAATTAACTTATCTATTGCCGCAATCGAACCATTCTGCTTTTCTGGTCCGAGCGCTATGACAAAATGCGGGTGGAGACGGAGCGACGGATGATGGCGCTGTACGCTACAATGCGGGCGGTTTATCGAGTCCGTGAGGATAGGAATGGAACAACTTTCTACTGAATCGCATCATTCTCGTGAGACTCTGTCAAGGTCCATAGCCAAGACAGTGACCTACCGGGTGCTTATCATGATCCTGGATTTTTCGACCATATATCTGTTTACCGGAAAAGCTAGGATCGCCCTGGGATTCATGGTGGTGAGCAACGTGTACACGACAGTTGGGTACTTTGCCCACGAGAGGATTTGGGACAGGGTTAAGTGGGGAAAGGCGATATATAAGGTCAGTGCCGCATGACATGTGAACGTTCCCCCATGTTACTCGGTTAATTGTGAACCGTTGGTTAGCAGAGCACGTGCGAGAGCGTTCTGGCATTCGCAAGCTCTTTGCGGCCAATGTCAGTCGGCAGTTCGGATACGACGGGTGCTCTTGGCTACTTCTCCCCATGCAACTGTTGGGCGAGGTAGTTGCCAATACCCATTTCCTTGATGGAATGAAGCTGAGCCTCCAAGAAGTCGACGTGGCGCTCTTCGTCCTGAATCATGCCATCGAATAAAGCCTTGGAGCCCTCGTCCCTTGCCTCGACGCAAATTTTCACGGCCTCGTTGTACTGCTGCACCGCATCCTGCTCGTCTTTGAGGTTAATCTCCATTTGGTCCTGCACCTTGCTGCCGAGTTGAGGCTTCAACCCCACATCGACGCTGGGCGTGGCGTCGAGAAATATTATGCGCTCGATGAGTCCTTCCGCGTGCCGCATCTCCTCGATAGCCCGTGCCTTCGTACGCTCGCCAAGCCGCCCATAGCCCCAGTTCTGGCACATCTCCGACTGCGTCATGTACTGCACAATCGCCGTCAATTCCGAGCTTAGAGCCGAGTTCAACTGTTCAATGACCTTCTGGTCGCCGTGCATAGTTTGCCCTCCGTCCTTCCCTATTTTGCAATCTGGACAACAATGGAGGCTGTGACTCAGAGCACACTGGGCAGTTTTGTTTTGAACAGGGGTTCGCCCGAGCTTAAGACCTAGCGGCACTAGTTCACTGCACAATAGGTAACTGTTGAAACATCCCGATTACACTCATGTTCCCCCCGCGCCCAATCACGATCGGGCGATACCCGTGTCCAGTTCCGACTCGTCTTCGACGAGAGCGCGCAGGGGCCCCAGCCAGGGTTCGTAGCGTCGCCAGCGCGCGACGGAGGTGCGATAGATCGGCTGCCGGGTCTGCCACTTGCTGGGGGTCTTCACCGCGCGCGGATTGGATTCGGGGCGCAGGCACGCGTCTTGCCATGTCAGGCGGCAGGCCGCGATGATTCGCCGGATCACTGGTTCGGGCGCGCCGGTCAGGTCCTCGTAATCGACCTCGATGAAGCGATCTGCCGGCAGCACGCTCCGCCAATGCTCGATGAGCCGCTGGTAGCTGCGAAAATACGCGACCAGTTCGGCGCCTCCGGTTGGAAACGCCAGGCTCGGATGGAAGTGAGTTTGATGGATCGACAGCGCCGTGTCGATTGCAGCGCGGCGGCAATGGATGATGATTGCGCGCGGGAATGCCACGTGGATAAGTCCCGCCCAGAGGAAGTTGAACGGCATCTTG
The DNA here is from genome assembly GCA_963696635.1 of uncultured Acidobacteriota bacterium. Lineage (GTDB taxonomy): Bacteria > Acidobacteriota > Terriglobia > Terriglobales > Acidobacteriaceae > JABDBE01. Next base: position 403,914 of record CAVOKX010000006.1, on the reverse strand, counting down.
TCGGTTACTCGCGCCGCCGTCGGCGCAATCGCGCGCAGCACGCCAGGATAGTCTGCCGCTGCCTTGGCCAGGAACTCCGAGGCCAGATTCTCCGTGGGAACGACCGGCGTCTCATTCCCGGGCGCGCCCGCACGGTGCCACGCAGCCCCGCGCTCGTTCCAGAAATTCAATTCGCCGCCGGCCCCGACCTCGGGATGCATGGAGACGATCTGCTCGACCAGAGTTGTGCCCGACCGCGGCATACCAATGATCAGCACCGGCGTCGCATCGCAGCTGCCGAGTTCGGGCGCCCGCGCGATGAATTCGGGGGTGCAGCGGGCAATCAGCCGGTCGATCTCGATGGAGAACGCGGCCGAGTCGAACGACACAGCGCCGCGGCGGACGGCGTCTGCGGCGTCGAAATGCTGCATGGCCAAGCCGTAGTCGCCAAGATCCTCCGCCGCCTTGCCAATCGCGAGGTGAACCCGCAGGCGTTGCCCGGCTTCCAATCCGGGCGTGGCCAGGGAAGCTTGCATCTCTTGCAGTAGACCCTTGTCATCGTTCGTGACTGGGCGGCACCGGACCAGATCGTAGTAGCTTCCCGCCAGCAGCGGCGCAATCGCGACCGTCCGTTCGAAGCACGCACGGGCCTCCTCGAAACGGCCGAGCTCAGAGAGCGCGCTGCCCAGCAGATCATACGCCATGGCGTTTCTCGGATCAGCTACCAGCATCTCTCGCAAAACTTGTTCAGCTTCCTGATTGCGATCCTCGATCACCAGCGCCCGCGCCTTACCAAGCCGGCCGAAGCTGGTCCGACCTCCAGTCACCGCCGCACGCCGGAAACAGCCAATCGCTTCGCCGACGTGGCCTAGTGTATAGACCAGAGCGCCGGCGCGGAACCACGCCTCGGTCATGGATGGGAGCAGCTTCGTGGCGCGGTCGTACGCAGCCAGTGCCCCGCCAATGTCGCCCAGCTTCTCAAAGGCGATTCCCAGGCGGAAATGTGCATCGGTATAGCGCGGGCTGCTGGCGACGGCCCGCTGCAATGCCGCGACGGCGTCCGGTACGCGGCCGACCTCGAGGCAGGCGAGTCCGAGATCGTGCAGGATGATGGGATTGGACGGCTCGAGCAGCGCTGCATCGCGCAACGGCGCGATAGCGTCGTTTGGTCGCCCGGCCCTGAGCAAACGAGTGGCCAACGCAAGCAAAGGCGCCACCTGTGGGGGCGGGGATGGGTTTGGAGACTGGGACATGGTGCGAACCTAGCATGGAAAGTGTCGCACGGCTATCGGAATCGCAGGCGCAATTGTCACCCAGAAACGTCGTCGAGCGTGCGATGACATACTCCGACTGTTTCCGAATTGTAGAAGAGAAAGTTAAGCCCTCCTCGCACTTCAGCGTTTTCATGAACGACTCACAGGTCGCGTTGTCCCAGGGATTGCCGCGACGCGACATGCTGATCTGCACTGCGTGCGTCTCTAACAAAGCGACGTAGTCGTGACTGGCATACTGCACGCCCTGATAGGAATGATGCACCACGCAATCGTTGCACCGCATCCAGTTTGAACTCCTTGCTGAACTTCCTTCGAGATCCCATCCCAGTTTCCCCTTTCGCTGCATTAGCTGCACATATTCTGGTGCAGAATTTCTCTCAAAAAAATCACTCAATTCCGCCCAAAATATTGAAAACAAAGGATCGGATTTTTTCTTGCCTTGTAGATCTATGGTTCTAAAGGTAGTTACGGGCAAAATATTCAAAACATGGGAGTTAGCATTTTGCTGCAGCTTGTGCTGCCCGTTTTGGGACAACCGCAAAGCGCCGGACGAAGGTTTTCGCCTTCCTCTGGTTGGTCGGACTCAGCAGTTGACGTATGTCGTGAACACAATGGCCAAGAGCTGCGCCCTGGTCAGGTTATCAAAGAACGCGGTTATCTTGTAGATAACCTGTGTTGTTCTAGAATATCAATGGCGAGGGGATGCGATCAAGGGGAAAGTGGATGGGCCCTGAGGACAGTTCCCGAAATGGGAAATGTATAGTGCGCGAACTGTGTGGCCTGATGGAGCAAGACCATCTATAGCTATGACATCTAGGGCTGTCTCCTTCGGAATATGGTGAAGCCCAGGTTAGCGCCGGAAGAACGGGTGTTACGAGCCTGAATATACAAGGAACGGGCGCGAACCCTTCGGCTTCGCTCAGGGCAGGCTCTGGGGCACCGGGCCGACCGCTGTAAACACGGACTACACCATCCGTCCTGCAACTCTCAGGCAGGTTGCGGATTCTAATCACTGGGATTCGCCCGCAGCAGAACAACCAAATCAGAGAGGAGAGTACGATGCAACTTCAAAGTGACTACTTCACTGCTTATCACAGCCTAAAGCTGACCCGAGATGACAAAGGTGTGCTGGTTGCTGAATTCCACAGCAACGGCGGGCCGTTCATTATGAGCGCGCAAGCTCACACGGAGTTTGTCGACGCCTTCTACCGCATTGCGCAAGACCGAGCCAACAAGATCGTGATCCTGACGGGCGCAGGCGGGGAGTTCATTACTGATGTCGATTGGTCATCTTTTGGCGACGTTGCCGATCCCGGCGTTTGGAGCCAGGTTCACGACGAAGGTGTGCAGGTGTTGGAAAATATCGCCAACATACGCGTGCCGGTCATCGCGGCAATCGAAGGACGCGCCCATGTGCACTCCGACTACGCGCTGCTTGCCAGCGTAATTGTGGCGGCAGATGGCGCGACTTTCCAGGATGTGGCGCATTTCTCGGCCGGCATTGCGCCCGGTGACGGCATCTTTACGACGTGGAGCTACCGCGCCGGAGCGGGACGAGCGGAGGCTTTCCTGTTGAACCCGCTGCCGCTGGCGGCGCGTACCGCGCACGAATGGGGAGTGGTTGCCGAAGTTGTGCCGAACGGTAAAGCGCTCAGTCGAGCACGGGAATTGGCCGAGCTCTACTTGAAGGCTCCGGAAGTGACCCGCCGCAATACGCGCGTACATTTCATTCAACCGTTGAAAGAGCGCATTGTCCGGGAGGTCGGCTATGGACTGTCGCTCGAGGGAGCGTCAGCGGCTGACCTCGTCAAATCAATGCGAGCCAAGAGTGCACCTGTTGCTCGGAAAGGAAAAGTCGCATGAACCGCACTGAAGGCAACTCATCCGCTCAGGGACTTAAGAAGACGCAGCTGGAAGAATTTGATCTGGTGATTCTCGGGGATGGCGACCGAGAGCAACAACGTACGCTGCCTTCTTTATCGGAGTACGCTCACGTAAGCGGATCTCAGGAGTTCGGCAATCGTGTGTTCGATGACAGGAGGCAGCGTACCCGCTAACCCGGAAAATTACGCGACTTCCACGGAGTACGAGCTGCTGGTCATGAGCGTCTACGAGGAGATTCTTCGACACGAAGGAGTGGAAAACGTTGAGGTAGCGCATAACCAAAAGCTCAAAGGCAAGTCGGGGGTCATCCATCAAATTGATGTGCTTTGGCGTTTTTCGTAGTTTCGAGTCGTCTATTCCGACTCGATCTCGCCACGGCCTGTGACATATGTGCGATCCTCCAACATCCCATTCTAAATTTCGCAAAGAACGCGAAATTTAGAATGGGCCACCCTTCTATAACCGGGTCGGCGTTGTCAAGAGACACGTAGAGTGTCCGAGTCAGCGATGCCCTCGATGGGGCGCTGAATCTCGAGGTTTGGTTTTTACTTATTAGAAAGTTTTTGCTGTTGCCGTTGCTCTTGCTGTTGCTGTTGCTCTTGTTGTTGTTGCCGTTGCTTTTGCTCATGGCGACCCAAGCTCGCTTTGCAGAATCAGGCGATGGAACTTAGTTCCACCAACCATCTATTCGGTCACGCACTCCGACCATGATTCGTTGTTCAGACTCCCCGACTCCTCGGGGAGGCAAGGCGCCCAATCAGCCCAGCGATGGACTGTCTTCCACCAGGGTGGCCCACGGGCTGCCTTGCATGCGAACCAGCTGCGCGTAATCCGCCGTGCTGCGCAGCATCCAGTACATCCTCACGGCCAGTTTGCGGGCCACGGCGACCTTCGCCACCGAGGCCCCACGACGGAACTTCAATCGTTGATACACCCGCCGCAGTTGCGGATCCAGACGCGCCGCGGTGTGGCCGGCCTCCACCAGCAACGAACGCATCATCGGGTTGCCTTGCTTGCTGATCGATCCTAGCCGCTGCTTCCCGCCCGAACTGTGCTCCTGCGGATTCAGGCCCAGATAACTCACCACCTTCCGGCTGCCCGCGAAACGTTGCACCGGCCCGATGATCAGCACGAAAGCCAACGAGGTCACCGGCCCCACTCCTGGATGCGTCATCAGTTGCACCGCCAACGGCTGACTCTTCGCCGCTTGCTCCACTGCCTGGTCCAGTCGTGCCACCGAAGCCTGCAGCTCATCGAACATCCGTAGCAACTCTTGCCGCCGATAGCTCGCCCACGGCCCCAGCGTCAGCGCTTCCAGTTCCTGGCGTCCTTTCGCGGTGAACAACTTCTTTTTGCGACACACGCCTTCGCCCATGGCCAGCGCGTGCATCTGGTTCTTCACCGCTCCTCGCATCCACACCAACTTCTGCCGATGCCACACCAGTTGCCGCAGATCCCGCTCTTCCGGCGACGGCCGCCAGATCTGCGGAAAGCGCTCGCTGCACATCAGCTCCAACAGATGCGCCGCATCGCGCGCATCCGTCTTCTGCTTGCGCACCACCGCCGCCCGAATCTTGGCCGCATCGCCCATCCACAGTTCGTGACCCAGCTCCGCCAGCATGGCCTCGAACCAATGCGTGTGCCCAGTGGCTTCGATCCCCACCCGCACCGCACCCACGAGCGCGGCATAAAAAGCCCGCGCTTCTCCGCTCTCGTGCTCCAAACGCCGCTCCGTCAGTTCACCTGTTTCCGTGTCCAGCATGGCAATCTGCTGGTAGCGCGTATGTAAATCACAACCTATAATCATCATCGCTCGGCTCCTTTCCTCCGAGCCTTGGTCGCTTTGAGCGCTTCCAAGTCTACTCGCTCGCAAGGAGCCGACACGGTTATCTCATCAACCCTATCGCGATTTTGCAACAGTTGAGATGAGGGCTATTTTCTTCCGCGCGCCAACTCGCCTAAGGTTTCGGGCTGCACCGTAATCACATCTGGGCCCTTCGTCTGGCCAGCGATGATCGGCTTGTTGGGGACGGTCTCGTAGGCGTAGCCAGTCAGGGTGCCGGTCACATCGCCGTATTGCCGATGGTGCCCAAGCGTGACGGTGAGTCGGGCCCAGCCGTAGTGAACTTTGCCGTGAATGACGAACTTTAGTCCCAGATATCGATTCCTGACACCCTTGCCTTTGCCGGCCCAGGGGCCTACGTCGGAATACTGGCTGGTGTGGACACGGTTGAAAAGCTCCACCGCCATAAATGGGTGATGAACGGGGAATTTGCGTTCCGGCCCGATTCGGGCGCCTGCGGGCAAAGCGTAGGCAGCAGAAAAAAAATAGCCGCTGCTCGACTTAAAACGTCTCCCGGCGACCGCGTTGTTGAAGTTGCGGTATCCGGATGCGTCGAGCCCTGCCTCGGAGTACGAGCCCCTGTAATACATCGTGCGCAGTACAAAATCCCTGATGCCGTCGTGGTTGAGATCAATGTATAAGGGAACGCGTGCGCGCGTCACTTGATGCGTTTCCGTATAGACAACTTTCGCCTCGGAGGCCCTGGCCAGCGCCAGCACACTCACTCCGGCTGCGCTTGCCACCAGCGCATACGTATTGAGTTGCCGGTTAAGCGAATCGGAAAATTTGAATGTCTTGCGGGGCTGGGGAGCGCTGGACATAAGTCTTCCTCGAAGGGGTTTCATTATCCGTCCGGCTACATCGCCAGTCAACGCTCAATTGTGGAGATCAGGCAATTTACGCTCAGCGGCCGTAACTGGCGATTTGCGCGCGTCCCAATCCGCGAGAAAAAAATTCAGCTCCATTTAACGGAAATTTCACCTGATCGTCACAGAGCCGTCACAGGCCGTCTGTAAAGATTACTGCCAGTCGTGTTTCCGCGATGTCCCACGGCCGAACTGGATGGGCGTAGTCGCTTGGTTTTGCGCGTGGGGCCTCGGCTTGATGGTCGGCGTCGGCGTCACTTTGGGGGCCAAGATTACAAAAATGTAATTTCAGCGTAATGCTGGCGTCTTTTTCGCAAAACTAGACTGGTCGCCTTGGTGCACTGAGTGCTCGCGCCAAGCCCTGTTGGAGATTGAGGAACAAGATGAGAACCGCTAGGAAGTCCCTTCTACTGAAGTCCCTTCTACTAACGTTGCGTGATGAAACAAATCCAAAGAGGAGAACGGTATATGTCCCGAAAAACGGCTCAAAATAACTCTCGCAAAAAAACTCGAAATAAATCTCGGATCAACCGTTTGCGTCCGCTGGCCGGCTTGCTGGCGGCAGGGCTGAGCCTGCCGGGGCTCGCCGCTGCTCAGTCCAAGGAGTTCCCGACCTACTCCACCGGGCCGCAGCCGAACGGCTCGTGGGTGGTCAGCAGTGGCCAGGTCATCACCCCAGCCGGGGTCGAAGTCGACCTCGGCAACCAGGTGCGCGCGAAGGCCATCGCGCTGAACCCCAATCTCCGCACTCACACCGCCGCCGTCCTCACTCTGGGCGCGGCGGAGGCCGTCGAAATATTCGACACCAACACCGGCGTTGTCGAGCAGAACTACATCACGTTTGGAACGGATTCAAGCGGCAGCTATAGCGGCATCGCCTATTCGGCGGACGGCAAGCACCTGGTGTTCAGCCAGGACAGCAGCAATGTCACCATCGCCAAGGTCGATGACGAGGGCTTCCTGTCAGACGACGCACAGGTCAGTGTGCCGCCGAACAATTCCTTCATCGAATGCTTTAAGAACAGCCCTCCGGGCGCTTATGCCGTGCCTTGCGGCACGTTCTATAGTCCAAGCACTTCTTATCCCGGCGGCCTCGCGGTATCAAAGGATGGCAAGAGCGCCTACGCCCTGCTGAACCAGAACGATACGCTCGCCCAGATCGACCTGACGACGGATACGCAGGGTGAGCAGATCCGGGTCGGCAACGCGCCGCACAGCATTGTGATCGACAGCAAGGGCACGACCGCCTACGTCAGCAACGAGGGTGGCCGGGCGGCTACGGAAGCGGACTTCCAGATCTGGTCGGCCGGCACTGAAATCGTCGCCGACCCAGTGGTTGGCGCCGCGGTCACCGGTACCGTTTCTGTGGTGGACCTGTCCTCGATGACGGTTACGTCTAACATCTCGACCGGTCTGCACCCGACCGGGATGGCGTTCTACGGGCGGTACCTGTTGGTCGCCAATACCTATAGCGACACCATCTCGGTGATCGACACAACCAGCAATGAGGTGGCGTGGACGATCGACCTTGGGCTGCCGATCGGAGTGCCGGGCACGGGCCAAGCAGCTTATGGCGCCGCGCCGAATTCGATCGCCGTCGATGCTTCGAGAGGGGTTGCCTACGTCGCGCTGTACAATGCCAACGCGATCGGGGTGGTCAACCTCACCAAGGGCGTGAAGAATCCCGTCATGGGCATGATCCCGGTAGCCTATGCGCCGAGCTCGGTCGTGCTGGACAAGGTCAATAACGCGCTCATCGTTGCCAATGACAAGGGCATCGGCGCGCGTTATTCGTTCGAGTGCGACTACGGCGTCTGCGACTACAATACCCACCAAGACAATGGCACGGTCAATATCGTCCCCGTGCCGGACAGCGAGAAGTTGAACGCGATGTCGAAAAAGGTTTTCGAGAACAACCACTGGGATCTGACGGAAAATATCAAGTCGGCCTCCGGTGGCAACCCGAATACCAAGCCAGTCGCAATCCCGGCCAAGATCGGCGATCCGTCGCTGATCAAGCACGTGTTCCTGATCGTCCGTGAAAACCGCACCTATGATCAAATCCTGGGTGACGCGGCCGCCGGCAATGGCGACCCCAAGTTGGCAGTGTTCGGCGGCAAGGATACGCCGAACGTGCACAAACTGGTGAAGCGCTTCCCTCTCTTGGACAATTTCTACGACCCAAGCCGCCAGTCGGCTGACGGTCACCAGTGGATCCAAGAGGGCATGGCGCCCTACGCCGACGACATCCAGTCACCGGACTGGGTCCGCAGTTATCCAGGCGGGAACGCCGGCGATGCACTCGCCTATCAACCTAAGGGCTTCCTGTTCTCAGAAGCAGCAGCCGCCGGTCTGTCGCTGAAGATCTACGGCGAATACGTCGAGAACGATGCCTTCAAACAGCCGAACAAGTCGACCCAAGAGCCGACCTGGACCCAGTTTTATCGCGACGCGAAGCGCTTCGAGCATGGGAAAGAGAAGACGCTGTACTATCAGAACACGGTCCAGGCAGAGTCCTCTGTCCCGGCCGTGTATGACCACCTCATCAAGAACTTCCCGCAGTTCGATCTGGGCATCCCCGACCAGTTCCGCGTCGATCTGTGGGTGCAGGACTTCAATAATGACGTCAAGGCCGGTACGGTGCCGACGTTGAGCATCTTGTGGATAATGTGCGACCACACCGGTGGCCCGCCGACCGTGGACGCCGAACAGGCCGATAACGACTTGGCGGTTGGGCGCATTATCGACTACATCAGCCACAGCAGCGTGTGGCCTACCTCGGCGATCTTCGTGGAGGAAGACGACGCGCAGAACGGGGTCGACCACATCGACGGGCATCGCAGCCCAGGCTATATCGTCAGCCCATACGCTGTGCAGTTCGGACCCACCCAACACTACTACTACACGCAGGTCAACATGACTCGGACGATGGAGCAAATCCTCGGTCTGACGCCCATGAACCAGTTCGACCTCATTGCGTCACCGATGAGGACGGCTTTCACCAACACGCCGCCCGCGAAGAACTTCCTGCCCTGGACGCACGTGCCGAACCAGGTCCCGCTGAACCAGGGCGTGGGAGCGAACGAAGCCAACACAAAGGGCAGCGCTACGATCAAGGCCCTGAGGGCAGGTTGGCTCCAGAAGAAGGCGGAGATCTTCGCCGGCAAACTGACCAAGGCCGACTCTGAAGACCCGGACACGGTCAACCATCTGGACTGGTACGAGGCCACCGGGTTTAAGCGGCCCTATCCGGGCGAGAGCACGGTTCGACCCGCGAGCGACTTCAACAACCCGGCACCCGCCGGGGACGACGACGGGGACGAGTAAAATACATTCCGATTGCAACGGCCCTCTCCCCGATCATCGGGGAGAGGGTTTTTTGTTCATGCTTCAAACGCAAAGTCCACGATCGCGCCGATGCCGACGAGGATTTCGAGTTTGATATTGCGTTTCGATTAGCATCCAGTCCGTTCTGCGTAGCCACCAAAAAATCGGACGCCCCAGCATTACGGGGAGACTACATTATTGTCATTTGCGCAGCAGGCTGGCACGTGGAGCGTGACCCGCGTGCCCCGTCCCGGTTCGCTCCAAATCTCTACATTTCCACCGTGAAGCGACACAATGCTCTGAACGATCGCCAGCCCCAAGCCAGTGCCTCCCGAGCCCTGGGAACGCGACGGATCGACACGGAAGAAGCGGTCAAAAACCCTCGGCAGTGCTTCCGCTGGAATGCCGACGCCGGTATCGGAGACTTCGATGCGAATCGTGGAAACGTCGACATTCGTCCCCAACACGACGGCTCCGCCCGGCGGCGTGTGTGCCAAGGCATTCGAGACCAGGTTGCCAACTGCCGTCTGCAAGAGCGTGCGGTCCAGTTCAGCAATCACCGGTTCGCCGGCGACCTTAGTGGTGAGCGAGACTCCGCCGTCCGCTGCCGAGGCTTCGTAATATTCCCGCACTCCGCTCAGCAACTCACCTACATCCAGTCGCTCGCGGCGCAGATGGGTCAATGGGCTTTCCGCACGTGCCAAAAACAGGAGGTCGCCAATGAGATCCGATAGTCGCACGGATTCTTCGAGGCAAGACTCGATCACATCGCGATATTCATCGGCGCTCCGGGAGCGGGCCAGGGCAACTTCTGCCTCGCCGCGAATGTTGTTCACGGGCGTGCGCAGTTCGTGCGCAATGTCCGCCGAGAATCTTGAAATGCGTTTGAAGGACTCCTCCAGGCGGTCCAGCATTCGGTTAAAGGTGCTGGCCAGGGATGCCAGTTCGAAAGGATATCCTTCCGCGAGAATGCGCTCCCGCAGGTTCGTCGAACTGATGTGGCGCGCGGTCGTCGCCATTTCCTCCACCGGCCGAATGCCGTGTTGTGCAATCTGATAACCGACCAATGGAAAAATGGCGAAGGTCGCCAGCAGAATGGCCCAGAACCAGAAGCGATAGCGTGCCAGCAGCTTCGCTTTTTGCGAGACATCAATCGCAATCTGAAGGGTGTCAGTCTGAGTAGAAGGCGAACCGACCGGCGCCGACACGCTGGTTACACGAAACGCTTGGCCGTTCCTGCCCTTCATCCGAATGGTGTGATCAGGGCGGCTTTGGGTTTGACTGGCTAATTGCCCCAGGTCCAATTGATCCGCCATGCCTGGCGTCATCAACAGCGCGGTGTTTCGTTCATCCAGCAGGCGAATATAGAATTGCTCGTATCGTCGTGCGGCCGACTCCAGTTCAACTTCCTCCCGCAGTGCGTCCCAGTCGTCGGGCCTCTCCTGCAACATCGTGCGTAGCACGTGCACCTTGTCCGCAAGGAATAAATCGGTGCTTTTCTCTAGTTCGCTCACCAGCACTAAATAAAGACTGGCGGTGGCCAAAAACACCAGAAACAAGCCTGCCAGTGCGTAGCCGGCGGTTAACCGGAATGCCAACGTTCCCCACAAGCGTGAGAGCGGAGCGAGGCTACTGGTCGGATTCCAAGACATAGCCGGCACCCCGAACGGTATGGATCAACTTGAGCGAGAAAGGATCGTCGACCTTGCTGCGCAGCCTTCGCACATTGACGTCCACGACATTGGTGTCGCTGTCGAAGTTCATGTCCCAGACCGATTCGGCGATCAGGGTTCGCGATAGCACTTCGCCCGCGCGCCGCGCCAGCAGGGATAAAAGAAGGAACTCTTTGGAAGTCAGATCCAAGCGCTGACCGGCGCGTGTGGCACGCTGGCGCAACAAGTCGATTTCAAGGTCGGCTAAGCGAACCGTCTCTGGCGCGCGCGCAGGCCCACGGCGCAGCAGAGATCGCACGCGTGCCAGCAACTCGGAAAAGGCGAACGGTTTTACCAGATAGTCGTCCGCGCCCAGTTCGAACCCTCGCACCCGCTCGTGTACGGCATCGCGAGCGGTCAGAAAAAGCACCAGGGCGCGACGGCCTTGCTGGCGCAAGCGAGTGAGAACCTGCCAGCCATCCAACCCTGGGAGCATCACGTCGAGAATGACGAGATCGAACTGCAATTCCTGCGCCAGGTGCAACCCGTCCAAGCCATCTCCGGCGACATCGACGACGAAACCTGCCTCCCCAAGTCCCTTCTTGAGGAACTTGGCGGTCTTGGCTTCATCTTCGATAACCAGAATTCTCATGACTCACCCTCCTGGAACGTCACTGAAGACCTGTTGCAACGGTGGAAACATGCTGCAAAGGCGTCGTCCATCGGGATAAGGACGGGGGAATCCGCGGCCAGCTGGGTGCGGAACGCGGGGCTGGGGACGAAGCCGACCAGCGGAAAACCCCAGTTCTGGCGGTAGCCTTCGTAGGCGACAAAGAAAAAAGTCTTTTCGGGCACGATAGGTCCGCCCAGGGAAGCCCCGAACTGATTCAAATGAAAAGGGGGTTGCGGGCTGGTGGTAACAGGAACAGGTTGCTGAGCGTCAAAGACGTTGTTGCGAAAGAATTCAAAAGCGTCGCCGTGAAACTGATTTGTGCCCGAGGGCGAGGTCACGGCTAACTGCGGGCCTCCCGTTGCTCCCTCCTCGGCGGTAGAGAGCATGGAGTCGACGCGAAACTCGTCAATGGTGTCGAGGGGAATCGCGAGGCGCACGTAGGGCTGTTGCGGCTGGTTGATGATGTTGGTTGCGTCGATGCCGTCGTAGGTAAAATTATCGTCGTCGCGCCCTCGTCCGGCGAATCGAATCGAACGCTGGTTGCTACCTCCGGTATCGACCGCGCTGGGCTGGAGCGCGCTGAGCGTGGCCCAATTGCGGCCATTGAGCGGCAGTTGCCTGGCTTGCACCTCCTCAATGGGGGCGCCAAGCGCGTTGGAGGTTTTGTCCAACTGCCCGGAACTGGCCGACACTTCCACCCGCTGCTGACCGCCGGACACCTGGAGGGTTGCGTCAAGAGTACGCGTCCGGCCGATCACTTCCTCGACATCCACGAAGGTGACCGCCTTGAAGCCCTCGTGCTCGAATGTGATTGTGTAGACCCCTACTTGCAGCTCGGGAATGTCATAGCTTCCGGTGGGAGAGGATGTGGTTTCCCGTCGCAGGCCTGTGGCATTATGCACCGCCGTGACATGCGTCTGTGGCAGAAAACGTCCCGAGGAATCAGTGACGGTGCCATTCAATGCCGCACGGTCAACCTGCGCCGGCGACGAGCACACAAGACCCAGGATGACGCCGACAAGATAGGCGATCTGCCTCGTTTGCCGAAGAGTTTTCCGCCGACGCAGGCCGGAAAAAAGAGGAGTTGAATTCGTGCGAAGCAGATCGTAAGAGTATTTGCGTGATTCCATGGCTGTTGTTCCTTCCGCGACGGGTGAAAGCATTGGAGCCATTTCCATTGGCACATCCCGAGTCCTCACCACCTTGTTGCGATGAATTCACGGAACCTTTTCGTTTTGGAGTTGATTCTCATCGATCCGATCTCGTGTTGGTGCTGCCTGAAGGCTGGCAAGAACTTCAAAAGATCTCAAGCGGCAACACGTAAGCAAGGAGCCTAATGTGCACAAGTTACGGGAAGTTGATGCGAATGTTAATATTGTGTGAAAAGCAGCTAGCGTCATCACCCTTTCCCCCGGAAAACTGCAGATGTTCAACCGATGCGTGTCCAAGTAGAAACTGAATTTGCTCAAGTTCTCCGCCCGCCAGATCGTCTCAGGCAAGACTCACGGGGCGGATGTGATCGAGAAGCATGCCACACTTGGCGAGTTGGCACTGGGAAGAAAATAACAACGCGCTCCCGCTGTGACACCACGTCCTCACACTTGTGGCCGAGTAACTGTTGATCAATCTCGATTACGTTTATTGACCCCGGACGGGTCGGTCAATTCTCAAAGAGTGTATTGCAAGCAAGCAGAAATTTCTGGTAGCGGACCAGTTTCAATTTCCACAGGCTGGCAATCGGTTTGGGCCTGTGGGAAACTATATGCATGTCGGAGAAACGAACAAAAGCCGATAAAGGACAGCGAGAGGCTGATCAACTCGAAAAGAAGTCCTCCCACCGTCCGCCGCAGAATCCGGGGAAAAAAGCACGCGAGGATTTTAGCCAAGCCGCTGTGCGGATCGTGGAAGAAGCTACTGAAAACGGCTAGTCTTCTGGTCTTCTAATCCCGCGTGCGGCACCTGTGCTGGTTTTCGGGGAGAATGAGCCTGGTCACCCAATCGAGCAGGCGCAGGTCTCGCCTCCCAGTAAGGGCGGATGCACGTACGATTGCGGCACGACAACCTTGGGTCCGCAGAGGAGCAGGCGGATTTCTCGACCCCCGACAAGGAGGGCTGCACTTATCGTTCAGTTCCTTGCCGCTTAATTGGATTCGCGCCTGTCAGAGTGCTTCCGGCCGGAAGCACTCTGACGCCGTATTAAACACGGGCTGGATTCTGCCGAGGGCCAAGAGGAACGGTCTTCGACCATTTGGCGGAAGTCGCACTCGCTTAAGGAAGCTTATCGAAGGTGAGGCGGCTCTTGCAGCAGGTAATGGTACTGAGGCAGGAAACTGACAACCCGCAACGGTCCGCGCGGAGTCTAACTGGCATTGGCGCCTTTTTTGGGGACGGTGATCTCCCGGGAGCACGACAACACCACACAGAAGCGCCGAAAGGCGTGGACGCAAAATGCATTGACCTGTCGGACAGACGAAGGTCGGATATCAGGGTGAGGTCGTCGGTACAGGGCGGCAGGCTCTGGAATAGTTCAAAGGGGGAAAAAGGGGCGCGTCAGCGATCGGGATTGCTGGAGCACCTCCGGAGCTCATGCCGTACTGATACCACTGATACCGTTTTCATGGGAAATGCAGCGAATTAGAGAAACTATAGAAACTGTAGCCTAAGATCGAATCCCCCTGTAACCCGCACAAACACAGGCTATTATCAACGAAGTGTAGTATTCACCGGCACTTGCGCTAGACGACGGTAATCGAATCCCCCCTCTCCGCCACTCTAAGAATGCAAAATTGACGCCGTCTCCGCGTTGATGTGCGCCCCACTGCACGGGGCTTCATGAACAGGCCGCTCCGTTTGGCGCTGATCGCTACATGTGCTCTCGCGCAGAGCACTCACGCAACCGGAACCATTCAGGACAATGCGAATTCCACGCCGACTGCTGTTCTCACCGAAATCGGCAATCCTGTTCCATCAGCCGATGAGGGGGCCGCGAAGATGTGGGAACTCGATGCCCGACCACAATCGCTGGCCTCCATCAATTCTCTTTCTCCACGCGTCCGATTTCGTCTTCCACAATCAGCGGTACGTTTTGACCGGTTCTATGGCAGGGCCTCGCAACACCGCGCCTGTGCACACATTGTACTGTGTCCCTTGCCATGGACACGTCACCGTTGATCCCTCGAGTTTTCCTTCGTTCAATGGGCCGCCGCGATGAGTGCATTTAGCCTGCGTGGCGCAGAAACTGCCCGCAACATTAAATACCGCCGTATCGCCGACCAATAACGCCGAACCGGGCGGCACCGCGTCGACACGAAATTGGTTGTCTTTGAGAACCTCGGATTGGATAGGAGGATTCCCAACGTCTGCCGGCGTATTGGTCGACATAATTTCCCTTTCCGTTCCTGATTGGGGTGTTCGATGCCGCCATTCGTATTGCAACAAGATTGTGAGAACCCATCTCATCTTGTGACGCGGCTTGGCGGTGCGTGCGAGACGGGAATGACACAAAGCGGACTCTCACCTCGTCGTTTTCCATGACCGGGCAAGCCGACTAAATGTGACAAAGAGAGATATTCACAAAACATTTCGACCAGCAACTGTCACAAACCGGGGTCGTGGTTGGTCTCTGCATCAACCGCGATGGATCACTGCCATAAATAAGTTTGATTCGACATCCCTCATCGTCATGGAGGCCGAATCCGCGAATTCTCAGGCTGGCGTGAGAGCAACCATCGTCAGCGAGGGGCCTACCCGAAGGCGACAATTGGATCCCACAACGACGAACTTCGCCATGTGACCGGGCAGCCCGAGTGCGACGCCGGCGCTTCCGCCGATCACGATAATTCTCCTTTTTACCCAGGGAGTCGAGTGTCCTTATGCTGCTGAAAAACACTCTGCCGGCTTCCAAACCTCCACCAACGAATTTCTGACTCAGGAACCGCATTCTCAGACGCCGCGGTGAAACAGGAGCGCGGTATCGTCCCCATGCACTAATTTCCATGGCGATGTTTGCTCAAGAATAGTCCCTAACGACGAATCCTTCTGCACCAGCACCCAGTCCACGTGCCGTTCATCCAGTATTTTGCTCCAATCGGGTTGAACCATCATCACCTTCAAGTAATCCTTAAAGAATTGATTACCATACAAATCATGGCGATCATCTACCAGAACCTTGGTTTGCGGATAGAGCCGGTAAATCAAATATCCGCCCCACTGGTCCGGACAAAAGATCGGCTCGCGGACGTCATGCTTGGCAATCAAATCAGTGGCTTCAACTGGAAAGCTTTTGTCATCGAAATATGCATTGAAGAGCCGAACCGACCCGAGCCTTCCACCATGCAGGCAGGCCCACAAGCCGATAACGAAAATCAGCACCATCCACAGGTGACCCTGAAAACGTAGTTCCAGCTTCTCCATACGCATGCCGAATCTGTGCAGTCGCGAAAACAAAACACGGACCCACGTCGCCATCGCCGCATTCTCGCCCGCCTTTGCCATGGTGTTGGAAAGTGACGGAGCAATAATCAACGTGAGCAGCATCGACGACACGGGAAGATTGCGCGAGGCGTAGAGACCGCTATAAGCCGCCAAAAGGATTACCAGCAATCGCGCGGGCTGATGCATTCGCCGCGCACTTGCCAGCGCCGCGATAGTCACCAACAACATAACCGCAAAACATTGTTGGGCCACGCCGTGAAAGTCGGGGGAGAGGAATTCGGTGACGTGGTTCATCAGAAATCGGTCCGAAAGATAGCGGTAAATATGAAGGTGAAGTTCGTAGCCGTAGGGATTGACGAAACTCGCCAGCAACGAAAGCGCTGTGACCAGTCCCAGCCGCTTCAACCACCTTCGTATCTCTAGCCGCCGTTCAGAACAAGAAAAATACTCAATCCCGCCGCCGACCAGGTACACCCCCAACAAAGCAAAGCCGAAGAGAAATCCGCCGTGAACATTGACCCAGAGCAGCATCAGAACGGGCAAGGAAAAAAGGGGCCAGTCTTTACCAGGCTCGGAACCAGGCTCAGAATCGAGACGCACAGCGCTCGCCGCCGAGTCCAGCAACTCAAACCAGATCACCGTAAACAGCCAACTTAAAACATGAGGGCGAGCCAAAAAATGGACAGCGGAAGCCCCCAACGACAGCACCAGCAGGAAAAGCGTAATTGGGAGGCTCCCACCGCGGCGCATGCTCAGGCGGAACACCAAAACGAAGGTCGCCGCCATGATCACTGCCGTATAAAACACTACCCCGTTCAGTCCTAGCCCATGATGAATCGCCGCAATCAGCACGTCGTATAGCCACTCCCACGCATACCAGGGCCGCCCGCTCATGGCCGCCGAAAATGGATCGACGCGGGTAATCGAGTGCGTCTGCAGCATCAGTTGCCCGTTACGGATGTGCCATCCTGTCCCGCCATCGCGCAGCAAGATCCGTCCCAGCGCGCCGCAGCTCAGGCCCAGCAACAGAGCAGCGAAAAGCAAATCGGAAACCGAAGGCATCAGAAACAGAAGCCGGGGTGAAGCGCCGCCGGCCTGCGCCGCCGTATTGGATTGGAGCTCTGTCTGCGGAGATTTCAAGTGCAAAGCGTATGCTCGCGCCTAACCGCCCATGTTACCCGATTAAGCGAAGGAGCGGGCCATTCACTTGCGTTCCGATGAGCACCGATGGCGTATAAGATCAAGCTGACTTCGCTACCTGCGTCGGCTGCATCTGGGCAATAACCGACGCTTGGTCGTAGTAAATGCGCTCAGCGACGAGCTTGGTGCAGTCTTCATCGAAAAAATAAAAGGCCGCCAGTTCGAAGCTGACGGAGTTACCGCTCGCAGCCATATGGAGATAGGGACCGAGGTGGGTCCCGCTGATCGTGGTTTCGCAGATCGTGCAACCGGGCGCGTCATATTGCGCCGTAACCTGGATATGCAGGTCGGGCACCGCCGTAGCTATCGTCTGATAGAACTGGCGTACACCCTCAATCCCCTTAAAGCTCGCCTTAAGTGGAATAACGTCATAGAAGGCTCTTTCATCCTGAACGAAGGTTTCGTAAACCGCTGGCCAATCATGCCCGTTCTCGCGCCGTATGTGCTCAGCTACGATGGCGCGTTGACGTTCAATGCGTGAATCCATATACACCCCCAATTCGGTCCAGCAGTATAGCTCGGTATTCCCCGTTGTTAGAAGTGTAAAATTCACCGATCCGGCCGGAGCGGTCAAGCGCGTCACGGACGATACAACAAATACCCCAAACCCACCCGCATATGATGGAGCAAGCTGTCGGGAAGGCTCGCAGCAATGGTCAAGCCAAGGGTCGCGTGGACCAATCCCAGAGGAAAGATGTTGCGATAGTGGCGAAACATTTCGCAGAACAACCATCCGCCGATGAAACTCAGCAAGGTCAGCACGGGACTTGGGAGATGCGCAGCAGAAAACAGAAGCGCCGCGCCCCAGACCGCGCGCCGACTGCCTACAAGCGATTCCAGCCGCACGTAGAAAAACGACTGCAAGATAAATTCCTGCTGCAGCGCCCAAATGCCATATTGCCAGGCTCTTCGCCAAGGCACAGGCTGAGGCGGCCCAAACGAATGCATCACAGCACCGGCCGCGATAATCATACCGATCATCAACGCCCCCGCACCCAGCATCACTACCGCTCCGGAGGCAGGCCGTGTGAGCCCCAATTCGCGAATGGAATAACGACCGCGAACGGTGAACCACAAAATAAAAAATGCCGCCGACAGAGACACGGCTGTGTTCACGCGGCCTTGCGGCGTCCACACCGCGACCATAATCAAAGCAAAGACCAGTCCAACCTGGAACGAGCTCATCAGCACAACCCACCGACTTTGCCCCGAGCCATCCGCCGGCACAGAGACCAGTGGGCCATCGACCGCATTTTGAGGAAATAAACTTTTCGACTCAGAGGCCATAACAGGAATCTATTAATGTGAGATGGAAATTCTGCCCACAGCAAATATTGTAAGCTCCGTGAGGTTGGACAAAATGAATCCGACCAAAAGCAAACCTCTACCGCAGGTCGTGATCATTGGCGCGGGATTCGGCGGCCTCAACGCAGCGCTGAAGCTTGTCCGCTATCCGGTTCGGATCACTCTGCTTGACCGCAGGAATCACCACAACTTCCAACCGCTGCTGTATCAGGTGGCAACCGGCGGATTGTCCCCCGGCGAAATTGCCACGCCCATCCGCTGGATCTTGCGTGGCCGTCGCAACGTTGAGGTTTTGCTCGGAGAAGTAGAAGATTTCGATCTTGCGCGACACGTGGTAAAGCTCGCCGATCGGGAACTTCCCTACGACTATCTGATCGTTGCCGCGGGCGCCAGCCACGCCTACTTCGGACACGACGAGTGGGAACCGCTGGCCCCCGGCCTGAAGACCATCGAGGACGCGCTGGAAATCAGGCGCCGAGTATTGCTCGCATTCGAACTAGCGGAGCGGCAGGCGGCAAGCACCGGAGAGCAAGTGCAATTGAATTTCGTGATCGTCGGGGGTGGTCCCACGGGAGTGGAATTGGCAGGAACCCTCTCCGAGATTGCCCACCACGCCTTGACGGGCGAATTCAATTTCATAGATCCCAAGCATACGCGGATCGTATTGCTCGAAGGCGGGCCCAGAGTTCTGCCGGCCTACCCAGAGGATCTGTCCCGAAGCGCAGAGGATCAATTGCGCGCACTGGGAGTCGAGGTACATACGTCCACGATGGTTACAGGCGTCGAATCCGCCGCCGTGTACATGGGAGCGACTCGTCTGCCCGCTGCAGTAATTTTGTGGGCGGCTGGGGTGGCCGCATCGCCCTTAGGCAAGAAACTCGGCGCGCCTGTCGACCGCGCGGGACGCGTGCTGGTCAAGGGTGATTTAAGCATCTCCGGCCATCCCGAAGTTTTCGTCATCGGAGACCTGGCCGCCCTGAAAGATGAAAATGGGCAACTCGTCCCCGGTGTCGCGCCAGCCGCTATCCAAGAAGGAAAGGCGACCGCCCGCAACGTTGCCCGCGATCTGCAAGGAAAACCTCGCCAGAACTTTCATTACGTCAACAAGGGCAGCCTAGCAACTATCGGTCGCGCCGCCGCCATCGCCGAATTTGGCAGGATTCACATTTCCGGCTTCGTCGCGTGGCTCTCCTGGCTATTCGTTCACGTCTTTTTCCTCATCGGATTCCGCAACCGCGTGCTCGTAATGATTCAGTGGGCATGGTCGTACTTCACCTACGAACGCGGAGCCCAATTGATCACCGGAGATCACACCCTGCCCAGTTGGTCGGAGTTGTTGCAGGAAGACAGCTCTGCCAAAGGGAAAGAAAAAAAGACCGCTTGAATCAATTCATTGTTCGTTAACGTCGCATCCCCACACTGTTCGTATTCGGACGGGCCGTCCCCAGAATCGAACAGTTACATTCCACTTCTTTCCCCGTCCAAACTTAGTCAGTCTTGTTTTCACTTGAATAGCAACGGACAAGCTGGAGCGAAAGTTGCAACGAAACCCCGGATAATCAAGATGGCAACCCCGAACCAAGATTTCAAATACGGCCTGCGCGTACTGCTCAAGAGTCCCGGATTCGCTGCGGTCGCGGTCTTAGTCTTGGCCCTGGGCATTGGCGCAAACACCGCCATTTTAGCGTGGTCAACGCTGTGCTGCTTCGCCCTTTGCCCTACCATGATCCCGGACGGCGGGTGCAGGTTTGGCACGTGCCGCCCGCAAAAAGTTTTCCAGGAATGACTGAGTTTTCCGTCTCCGCCGCAAATTATCTGGACTGGCGGGTGCCCTGGCGCTGGGCCGCGTCCTCGCCGATCTCATCTACGGCGTAAAGCCCACCGATCCCATTACGTTCGGAACTGTGTCGGTCCTGCTGGGCGCAGTAGGCCTATTCGCCAGCCTCATCCCCGCCTACCGCGCCACCAGAGTCGAGCCCATGAGAACCCTCCGCGACGAGTAGCCAGTGTGGGCGCGGGCTTCCAGCCTGTCCGCCGTCATTACGTGTCGCTGATGCATCTCGACGCTCGTGGAGAATTATCGGGGTGAATGGTCGCGGCCAGAGCGCGCAGACCGAGAATGAGAGTGGGCGCGGGAGTGTTCAGGAATTCGTCTCGAATGCAGTAAACGCGGTTTTGTTTCACGGCTCGCATCTGTTCCCAGCCACGATCGCGAATGATTTTTTGCAAAGGAACCCGGTCGCCAGCGCCACACCACGCGGCGATAACTACATCGGGATTCTGCGCAAGAACGGCTTCCGCCGATGTTTGTTTTCCTGGCGTGCCTACGAACTCTCCGCCGGCCGCGGCGACCAGTTCGGCCACCCATGGCTGCGATGTAATCATGGGCTTACCCCACTCCTCGCAGAATACCCGGGGACGGTTCGCGCTGCCGGTTTGCTGGCTGGTGGCTTCGATTTCCCGCAGCATTTCCTGGATCGCTTGCTCACCACGATCGAGCGCGCCCACGATTCCCGCGATGGCGGCAATGTCGGTGTAGATGTCGGCGAGCGTCTTGGGGGCCAGGCCAAGAAAGCGCGCGCCGGACTTCAGGATTTCCGTGACCGCCTTTTCCTGATAAGGGACCGCAGCGATCACCAAGTCCGGCCGGGCGGCGACTATCTGGTCGGTGCTTGCGGTCCAGGAATCAGCGACGATTGTGGTCCCACGGTTTCTGATCTCGGGACAAACATCCGCGCAGTACTTCGTGCAGGCGACAACGCGATCGAGGCAGCCGATGGCCGCGAGGATTACGGTCGCGCTGGGCTGCAATGAGACAATTCGTTGTGGCGTATGGTCAGAAGGCACGATACGCCAATCTTACAAGGGTTGGAACCGTGTGCGGTGAGGAAGAAAATCTCATATTAATGATTGATGAAAAAGTTCAGTTCGTTGTCATCCCGCGAGCAAAGCGAGCGCTCGGGGTTCTTCGCGTGGCCGGCAAGAACCCAGATTCCTCGGCGCTGCGCTTCTCGGAATGACAGAGGAATGAATTTGTCAGCAGTCCAGAGACGTACCTCCCAGATTGCTGGCAAGTTACAATTCTCGCAATGTATTCTTCTCAGCTTCTCGATCACTTCGAGCATCCGCGCAACCCGGGCGAGGTCGTCGATTCTGACGCAACCGCGCAAGTCGAAAATCCAGCTTGCGGCGACATTTTGAAATTGAGCATGAAAGTTACGAACGGCCATGTGGAGGAAATCGGTTTTCTTGCCAAAGGATGCGTTCCCGCTATGGCTTGCGGTTCGGCACTCACAGAACTGGTGAAGGGAAAAAGCGTGGAGGAAGCCAGGCGATTGCGTCGGGAAGAACTGGTGCAGGCTGTCGGCGGTCTGCCGGAAGCTTCCGGCCACGCCAGCCACCTCGCCATGGATGCACTCGTGGCGGCGCTAGAACAGCTCAAAATCTAGCCACGGATTTTACGGATGAGCACGGATATTCGCGGTCTTCTCCACGACCGGACGGTGAATGGTCCAACCGTTTTCGAGCGCCATCTGCTCCAGATCGGGATTCGGATTTACTGCGAAACCGTGGCGGGCAATGGCGAGCATCGCGGCATCCCAGCGGGAATTACCAAACGCCACGTCGGGATTTTTTCCTATGACCTCGAGTATGGCGCGCGGTTTGCCTTCACCGGAGGGTACTCTAATCAACTGGTCGGTGATGCGTCCCTCTTCAATCTTCACCGCGGCAGCCAGAATCTTTCTCTCCTCGATCGCAAAGTGCTTCATTGCGGCTCGAATCACCCACTCGTTGGTTGACGATACAGCCCAGACATCGCAACCCGAGCCCTGCAGGCAGCGAACCAGTTCCCGCATCTCGGGAAAAATTGGAGTCACAAAGTTCTCATCAAAGAATTGTTTGGCGAGCCGTTGCAGTTCTGATTCGGCAAGTCCGCTATGCATGGTCACCATCTCGCCGCACATATCGTCTTCGCTGACCCTGCCCGCTTTGTAGTCGGCATAACGGGCGCGCGCCCAGCGCTCGACGTGATCGGGAAGCACGCCTCGCCTAAGTTCCCAGTCGAAGAAGCTTTCTCCGGCATCACCTGACCACAAGGTGCCATCGCAATCGAAGACTGCAAGCTGCGGTTGAAGACTGAGGACCGACTGGATAAAGTCAGCCGAACTAGCCGTTGTAGTGGGAATCACGCGTGTCATTTCATTTTCAAAATTAATTTCTTGGCGAGGCTACTGAGATAATGCCGCATACTCCTCTGGCGTGTCGACGTTCATCGTGACGAGCGGATCGTCGACGACAACATAGGCAACGTGGCGCAGATTCTGGTGTTCAATATCGCGCGCGGTTGCACCGGGCGGAGCCTTCAAGAAGGCTTCGATCATCTCTCGGGCCACCAGAAAAGGATGCCCGTGTTTTCCGTTATATTCTGGAACCACAGCCCATACTTCGCTCGCGGCCTCGGTGAACGCCGAGCACAGCGTCTTCAAGGTCGCTGCACTTGCCGGTGGCCGATCCACGAGAGTGACCATCGCGGCGTCGCGGCCATGATTCAGTACTTCCCGTAAGCCTACTTGAAGAGAACTGAACTGCCCCCGGTCGGGCGCGGGATTGCGCACCAGAGACGCACCATTCGCGTATATCACGGAAGCCAAATTGTCTTCGTTTTTTCCAACCACCACAATTACTGTCTCGCTGAACGGATCGAGAGCTTGGATAGCGGCGGAAAGGAAAGTCTGACCTGTGGGCGCAGAGCCGGGTCCGACCGGTGGCCAGGGGAGTAACGCTTTGTCTGTTCCCATGCGCGTGGACTCGCCGGCGGCAAGGATCACTGCGTAGAGGCTAGGCGCATGTGTCATGAGGCGAAGATAGCAGAAAGGAGGAGGATTTCCGATGGTCAATTTCCGATTGGCCATGGAAAGGGGCTGAACAGAATCGAAAATTTGGGATCAGCGACCGCTCTCCCTTTGTTTGTGGACCTCGGTCGAAGCGTCGTCGGTGCCCGGTTCATTCTTGCGGCTCTTAAACCAGCTCATGTGGGGCAAGGCTCGTTCGGCGTGACGGCGGACGGCAATCAGTTCAGCCGTAATGGCTATCGCAATCTCTTCCGGGGTAATGGCTCCGATATCTAAGCCAACCGGTGCGTGCACGCGGTCGAATAGTGCCGCGGGAATGCCTTCATTCGTGAGTTCGCGGAAAATGGTGATTGTCTTGCGCCTGGATCCGATCATGCCGATGTATTGCGCTCGCGTCTGGACCGCCCAGCGCAGCACGCGCATATCGTCGCGGTGCCCGCGAGTGACGATCACGATGTACGAAGACTCATTGGGCGCGAGCCGGGCCATGACTTGCTCGAAATCTTCCGCGATCACTTCCTTGGCTTCGGGGAAGCGCCCGCGGCTGGCATAGGCTTCGCGGTCATCGATTACGCTCACCTCAAAACCAGCTCCTCTGGCAACCTTGTAAAGATTTACGGACACATGACCTGCTCCAAAAATATAAAGTGACGCTGGAGGCAGCACTGGCTCGATGAAAATGTCGAGCGTCCCGCCACAGACGAGGCCAGTATCGTACTTGGGATCCTGATTGAGGTTGAAGGTGAGACTGCGAGGCTTCTCACTCTCCATCACCTCGCGGGCAGCTTGCCAGACCTCAGCCTCGACGCAACCGCCGCCGATCGTGCCAGTGATAGAGCCGTCGTCCCGCACCAGCATCTTTGCGGTCTCGAAAGAGGGGATGGAGCCGCGTACATTGACGATGGTTGCAACCGCGCCGCGCCGGCCTTCCTGCCGGAGTTTGACGATTTCCTCGTAGATGTCCATCAGGATTGATTATTGGTGCGTCACTGGAACAAGTCAATGGAGGCAAGCAAAAGCCCCCGATCATCACTCCGGGGCTCGTTTGAGTAAATCAGTGGATACGGGCCGACCTGTCGCCACAATCGTCCCGCTTCGAGTGCTAGGAGTCAAGGATTACTTTAGTGAGTGAGAGCCACGGAGGGCGGCAGATTCGAACTGCAATGGCTGATGAGGCCCCTCACCGTTACGATCTGTGGTAAGTTTTAACTTCCTCAAGATCTGCTTTTATGCAGGCCGTTCGCATACATGAATTCGGTGGTCCGGAAGTTCTCCGCTACGAAGACGTTCCCGACCCGCAGCCGCGCAAAGACCAAGTTTTAATCCGCGTGAAAGCTTGCGCGATGAACCATCTTGACATTTGGGTGCGCAAGGGACTGCCGGGCGTGAACCTGCCCCACATTCTGGGCAGCGACATCGCGGGTGATATCGTCGCGGCCGGCGAATATGTTACCGGCTTTAAACCTGGGCAGCGTGTGCTGTTGGCTCCTATGCACTTCTGCAATCACTGTGCCAAGTGCGTGGCCGGACTGCAGAATCAGTGCCGTGAGTTCACCGTGCTGGGCAACGGAGTGGACGGCGGCTACTGCGAATTGATTGCCGTTCCCGCGGTGAATGTGATTCCCATTCCCGATAGTTTGGATTTCAATCAAGCCGCCAGCGTTCCCTTGGTATTCCTGACCGCGTGGCATATGCTGGTGGGCCGCGCGTGCATTCGTCTTGGTCAGACCGTGCTGGTTCTCGGTGCTGGTTCGGGTGTTGGGATCGCCGCCATTCAGATTGCTAAGCTGTTTCATGCCCGCGTGATCACGACTGCGGGAGACGAAAAAAAGCTGGAAAAGGCGCGGGCGCTGGGCGCGGATTATGGCATCAATCATTATCAGCAGAAAATTTCTCAGGAAGTCCGGAAGATCACTAACAAAGAAGGTGTAGACATCGTGGTCGAGCACGTTGGGGCCGCTACCTGGGATGAAAGCATGAAATCGCTTAAGGCCGGAGGGACGATTGTCACCTGCGGGGCGACCACTGGCGCAAACGTGGCGTTTGATTTGCGCTTTCTGTTTTCGCGCCAACTCAACTTACTCGGCTCGTACATGGGCACGATGGGTGAACTGTACGATGTCTTGAGCCATGTGTTTGCTGGGCGTGTGAAACCGGTCGTGGACCGCGTGTTCCCACTGAATGAGGCGCGCGCAGCCCACGAATACATGGAAGAGAGCCAAATGTTCGGGAAAATCGTGCTGCTGCCGTAAAGCGGTAATGTAACGCGAGTGGGTTGCTTCGTGTGCCTTAGTGTTCTTTGTGGTTAAATAGTTATTAGGCATGTCCAACGATCTCAGTTTCGGACCTTACGTCACGATTGAGAACGGCAAGCGCGTCGTAAAAGACCTCACCTACGGAAATCCCACGCCGGAAGGGGTAGTGTTGACCACGATGGACAACGCGGTCAACTGGATGCGCAAGAACTCCATTTGGCCAATGACATTCGGCTTGGCATGTTGCGCGATTGAAATGATGTCCATGGGTGCATCGCGCTTCGACATTGCGCGATTCGGGGCTGAAGTGTTCCGCCCATCTCCGCGGCAATCCGATCTCATCATCATTGCTGGCCGCGTCTCCAACAAAATGGCTCCAGTCATCCGCCAACTCTGGGAGCAGATGCCCGAACCCAAATGGGTGATTTCGATGGGAGCGTGCGCGACCTCGGGCGGAGTGTTCAACAACTACGCTTTGGTGCAGAGCGTGAACCAGGTTATTCCCGTCGACGTGTATGTTCCCGGCTGCCCGCCGCGGCCAGAGCAGTTGATTTACGCCATCACCCTGCTGCAGGAAAAGATTCAGAAAGAGCGCGGCACGATCAAGCGCGCGCTGAATATCTCTTAATCTCACATGAACAAGTGGGGACGCCGTCCCCGGGCTGTCCGGTCGAGCGAAGCACGTTGTCAAATGGGATTCTCGTGCGCGCCGCACGGGCGATGACGCCCGCGCCTACATAAAATACAATCCCCCATCATGAAGTCGCTGGAGATTTCTCCGGATGAGTTTCGCCGTCTCGCGGAGAAAGTCACTCAACTCACGGCCGACTACCTGCGCGAACTGGATTCGCGCCCCATATCTCCCTCGAGGACCGGCGAGGAGACAGATCGCCTGTTTCGGACGCCACTCAGTGAAAAGGGTATGGGGGCCGAGGCGCTGGCTGGGCTTCAGGATGTGATCGAACATTCTCGGGCGCAGAACGGGCGGTTTTTCGGATATGTGCTTGGGTCAGGTGAACCCGTGGCGGCGGTTGCAGACTTGCTGGCGAGCGTCCTGAATCAGAACGTGACGGCATGGCGTTCGAGTCCTGTGGCAGTTACGTTGGAGCGCACGGTGGTTAGTTGGCTGGCCCAGGCAATTGGCTGCTCCCAGTTCCGCGGCAGCTTGACTGGCGGTGGTTCCTCCGCCAACCTGATGGCTCTGGCGATGGCGCGCGAATCCAGGATGCCTGCGAATGAAGCCGGCATGCGCAGCGCGACGCAAGGCGTTGTCTATGCCTCGGAGGAAGTTCACATGTCGATTCCGAAGAGCATCGCGCTGTTGGGAATCGGCAGGAAAAATCTTCGGCTCATTTCGACGGACGGCAATTTTCGACTGATCCCGGCGGAATTGGCGCAGGCTATCCAGCATGATAGAGCAGAAGGGAAGCTTCCGATCGCAATTGTGGCGTCCGCCGGCACCGTCAAAACGGGGGCGATTGATCCGCTGTCAGAAATTGGGTCTATTGCACGAGATCACGATCTTTGGATGCATGTGGACGGCGCCTATGGTGCTCTGGCCGCAATCGCTGCGCCCGGCAAATTCCCAGGCATGGGTCTTGCTGACTCGCTGTCGCTCGATCCACATAAATGGCTTTATCAACCTCTGGACTGCGGCTGTCTGCTGTACCGCGATGCGAGCGCCGCGCAGGCTGCGTTCGAGCACACAGGGGACTATGCCAGGTCGCTTACTGATG
This sequence comes from uncultured Acidobacteriota bacterium, assembly GCA_963696635.1. Taxonomy (GTDB): domain Bacteria; phylum Acidobacteriota; class Terriglobia; order Terriglobales; family Acidobacteriaceae; genus JABDBE01. Next base: position 376,633 of record CAVOKX010000006.1, on the reverse strand, counting down.
ATCCAGTGGAGGGGTTCGCGTTCTTTGAGGAATCGCTCGAGCTTTCGCGACGTTTCCGTGCGCTGAGACTTTGGCTTTCGCTGCGCCATCACGGCTTGCAAGCGTTCCGTGCCGCGATCCAGAAGGACCTGGATCTGGCACAGCGTCTTGCAAGTGCCATAGCCGATCGACCTGACCTGGAACTGGTGGCACCGGTCCAGCTCAGTGCGGTCTGCTTCCGCTACACCGGGGGTGAATCGCTGCCGGAAGACGAACGTAACTCGCAGAATGCCGCCATCCTTAGGCGTGTCGTACGGCGGGGCCGTGTGTACCTGTCCAACGCAAGTTTACGCGGCAAATTTTGCTTGCGCGCGTGCATTGTAAATCATCGCACTACGGCGACCGATGTCGACTGTGTGATACCAGAGGTTCTAGCGGCGGCAAAAGATCTTTAGCTGCCATAACGATGGAGCACGAGCGTCTCGCCCGTCCGGCCGGGCGAGGACGCCCGGCCTCCATTCAGGGTGCGCCTGCGAGGGCGGCCTCGGGACAGCCGCCATCAATCATGGTACAAACACTGCATGCAGAGACCGCCTGCTATTACTCGCACCCGGACCATCGTCGCTCAGGCGCCCTGTCGCGCCGACCTAGCAGGAGGCACGCTGGACCTGTGGCCGCTTTACCTCTTCCATCCCGGCGCGCTGACCTTGAATTTTGCAGTCAATATTCAGACCACTTGCCGGGTCACGCCGCTTAAAGGAAAGCGCATTCATGTGCGATCACTCGACACCCGGAAAGAAGAATTCTTTCCCAGCTTCGATGCGTTGCGGGGCGCGCGCCGTTTTCGGCTTCCCCTGGCAGCACGCCTGCTGCAGTTTTTCGCGCCCCGGGAAGGATTGTTGATCGAAACCGATTCTGAATCTCCGGCCGGCGCGGGCATCTCCGGATCTTCGGCTCTGATGATCGCCGCAACTTCGGCGCTGGCGCGTTTCACCGAGCGCAATCTGACCCTTGAACAAATGCGGGTAATCGCGCAGAACGTCGAGGCACAAATTATTGCGGTACCCACGGGTTGTCAGGACTATTATCCAGCGCTGTATGGCGGGGTGAGCGCTATTCATCTCGATGCCGATGGCATCCACCGGGAAGCTGTCTCCATCGCACCGGAAGAGATCGAATCCCGTTTTGTGCTTGCCTACACGGGAGCGCCGAGAAAGTCGGGAATCAACAATTGGGAAGTTTTCAAAGCTCATATCAACGGAGACCGGCACGTCTTCCGCAACTTCGATCGCATTGCGGAACTTGCTGCCGCGATGCATCAGGCGCTGCTCCGCGGTAGTTGGGACGACGTAGCCCGGCTCCTGCGTGAAGAATGGAGGCTGCGCCGCAGCAATGCACCTGGCATCACGACGCCGTTGATCGATAAGTTAGTCGCGGTGGCGGCCAGGAACGGCGGTAAAGCGGCTAAAGTTTGTGGCGCGGGAGGTGGGGGATGCGCAATTTTCCTGGTAGAAAAAGGCGCGGCCAGCCGCGTCGCAACTGCGATTGGTGACAACGGCGGGCATGTTCTGCCGCTGCAAGTCGCCAGGGACGGCGTACGGTTGTCGGTGGGAGGCTTAAGCGGGGTAGGTCTATGAAACTGGAGGTCGCAGAAAAGTCTCCTGTCGATTCCACCAGACGGCGCTATAATCAGGGTGTTAGTGCCTCGGGTGCCTTGTGAAGTGTCCCTTTGTTCCCGCTCTGGTTCTGTTGTTTTGCAGTTGCCTGACTGCGAGTGCTTCTGACCAGACATCTTCCAGCCAGAACGCACCCTCCACGCTCCCACACCTTTCCAAGCAAACGCGGATGGATTTGATCCGCGGATTCAACGCCGAAATCGTTTACATTCGCACGTCTTTTCCCATGGGAAAGACAGGGTTGACCATCAAGGACGGCGTGGTTTCGCCGAGCGGAGAGGACCTGCAGCGGTTGCTCGCAATATGGGGTCCCGCGGTCAAGCCCGGGGACGAAGCGCGCATCACCAGTGTTGTGATCAAGTCCGACCGAATCCACTTTGACATCAACGGTGGCCCGATCAAAAAGCAGAAGTGGTATCAGCACATTGAAATTGGCGGAGACATGGGGAACACGGCCCCGATCGCTCCCAGCGATCCGAATGCGAATCCGCGCGGCACTTACGTGGACTTGGTATTCGATCATTACGTCCCGGACTTGACTCCGCAGAAGTTCAAAGATCTGCTCCGTCCGGTTCTCGACTTCGACGCCAAGTCGGCGCTCGAGGCATATCTCGATACTGTTCCGCCCAAGGTCAAGGAGGCTATCCAGAACCACCAAGCCCTGGTTGGAATGAACCGCGAAATGTTGATCTACGCCAAGGGTCGCCCACCCAAAAAGATTCGCGAGAAAGATGGGGAAGTCGAGTACGAAGAGTGGATCTACGGCGAGCCGCCTCAGGACGTGGACTTCGTACGCTTGGTCGGCGATGAGGTAGTGCGGGTTGAAACCATGAAAGTGGACGGCACGAAGACTCTGCGCACGGCGAAGGAAGTCACGCTTGAACCGCAGCCGAGTGTTGCCAAGGCATCGGAGCAGCGGCCGGCGAATGCTCCAACTCTTCGGCGTCCGGGAGAAGCGGGGCCGGACCAGCCTACACCCACAGGCGGCCAGCCGCCTCCGGTGCTTCAAACCCCGCCGCCAATTTCGAGTCCGGGTCCCTCCGGCGGGCCGAACTATTCTTTGTAGGGACGCCTGGTTCGGTTACGTGCTTGCCATTTCCTTCTGCATTTCTTCTAAGGTGAAGCCTTTTGTTTCCGGATACACAAACAAAACTACGAAGAATTGCAGCACCATCATGACGGAAAAAAAGACAAACGGGTAAGCGCCGGAGGAGGCCGCCATCAGAGGAAAGATGCCAGAGATCAGCGCGTTCATAAACCAGTGCGAGAAACTGCCCAGGCTTTGTCCTTTCGCCCGAACCGTGTTGGGAAAAACCTCCGAGATGTAAACCCAAATCACAGCTCCTTGTGAAAATGCAAAGAAGGCGATGTAACCCACCAACAACCAGACCAGAAGATTCTCATGGCTGTGGGTGAAGAAGATTGCTGAGACTCCAGCCAGGCACGCTGCCGTCCCGACCGAACCGACCAGCAACAGTGTTTTGCGGCCAAGTTTGTCGATCACCGACATGGCGATCATGGTGAAAACAAGATTGGTGGCTCCGATGGCAACGGCCTGAAGGTTGCCGGAGATACGACTGAATCCAGCGTGAGCAAAAATGTCATTGAGATAATAAAGAATGGCATTGATGCCCGACAGTTGATTGAACATGCCGATGCTTACCGCCAGAAAAATCGGAAACGCATACCTTCGAGAAAACAATTTCTCGGCGGCCTGCTTCTGTTCGACATCAATAGATTCGACGATCTCCTGCAGATCCCGCTCATAGTTCTCGTCTCCCGTCATCTGCAGGACCGATCTTGCCTCGTCCACCCGTCCCTTCTTAACCAGCCATCGCGGACTTCGAGGAATCGTGAACAGCATCACGAAAAACAGAGCCGCGGGAAACGCAGCCACACCCAGGTCCCAGCGCCATTCCGCAGCGCCCGGATGCGCTAGGGCAATCAGGTAGTTCGAAAAGTATGCGAGCAGAATGCCGAAGACTACATTGAACTGAAACAACCCTACCAATCTTCCCCGCCATTTCGCGGGAGCAACCTCGGCGATATACATCGGAGCCAACACCGAGGAGCCGCCAATGCCCAGTCCCCCGATAAATCGAAACACAACCAGAGACCACCAACTCCACGCCAGGGCGCAGCCGAGCGCGGAGACCAGATAGAAGACTGCCAAGCCTCGCAAGCTGTCGCGGCGTCCATAACGTTCTCCTGGGAACCCCGCGAGCATCGCACCCACGACCGTGCCCCAAATGGCAATGGAAACCGTTATCCCCAAGCTTTTCGAAGATAGTTCGAACACCTGCGATAGCGCGCTCGTGGTGCCCGAAATGACGGCAGTATCGAACCCAAACAGCAGACCACCCAAGGCGGCCACCACCGTGCTTTTCAACAAAACCGAGTTCAACTTCATGCCGTCTCCAGCCGCCCCATTTTTGTCTCTAGGGCTTTGGCTTCAGCGATCGTCCAATCCGGAATTGCTCCGCGACGGCTGGCGACCAGCGCGCCCACGCGATTGGCGAAATCAGCGATTTGTGGGGTGGGCCACCCGCTGCCGAGACCGTGCAGGAAGGCGGCAGCGAACGCATCGCCCGCCCCGACCGCGTCCACCACTTGAACGGGATAGCCAGGTGCTTCGAGATACTGTCCGCCCATAAGAACCGTGCAGCCAAGGGAGCCGCGAGTCACGCACACCCCCGCCCATTTATATAAAGCCGCATAACTTCGGCAGAATTCCTCCACCGCACCATGCCGGGAGCCGAACATAAGGGCAATCGCTTCGACTTCTTCATTATTCAGTTTCACAATAGTTGCTTGCGCCATGAGTTGCTGGATCAGAGCCGGCGTGTAACCATCGGAGCGCAGATTCACATCGTAAAAGCGGCGTGCTCCCCCAGTTCGATCGAGAATATCCGCGGTCAATTGCCGGGCCTGAGGATAAATCTGGTGCAGCGTTCCGAAATAAATCCAATCGACTGGACGAGAAAGCAATCGGTCGCACTGAACGGCTGTAAGCTGCGGAAAATCGTAGGCCGCCGGCCGGTGAAGAACGAATTTGGGTTGTCCATCGCTGGCCAGCGCAACCGCCGCGGTACCCGTGGGATGATCTTTTTCTACATACAGATAGTCCGTCGACAGGCCAAGATGAGACATTCGATCGATGACCCTCCGGCCCCGCTGGTCCTGGCCAACTGCGCTGATGAATGAAACGTTATTCCCCAATCTGCTAAGGTGCGCTGAAAAATTAAACGTGGCGCCGCCTAAATGCTCTTCCTCACCGACAATGTCCCAAAGTACCTCACCGATGCTGATGACGTTCACGCGTAATCCTCGGAGTTCCCGTCTGGCATGGGCACGGCACCGTGAAATGCTGGCACAGTATACGCTCCGGTTTGCCGCTGCAGACTTGGGCGCGAGGTCACTTTGCTGCGTACGCCTCCGTCAGCGACATGATTTTCACTGCACTCTTAAGCCGATCGACTGTGGCCGAGGACTTGAGAGTAACAGTGGCAGATTCTCCCGGAAGCAGATCAAAGTAATTGTCCGACGTTTCAACATCGAGATCTCCAAATGAAATATAGACGCCGCGAGCGAGCTTGGATGACTGCATCGTAAGCGTGTAGCCCGCACCGGTCTGGTTGAGAGTAGTTTCAATCTGAGGCATCACCGGCAGATCCAGGTTGTGGGTCACATCGAAAAATATTAGGTTGCGGGACGCTCTCTTCCCCGCGACTTCCAGATCGAAAACCAGGAAACTGCGATGAAGATCGGCCTTCGCTGCGAGATTTGATTTATCGAGAGTGAAGTAGATCGCATTGGATTGCGCGGGAATTTGAATGTCTTTGGTTTGATCAAGCACGGCATTTCCTGAGAAATCGAGAAGCCGCGTGTGAACGGTTCCGGAAAGTGGTTGCAGCTTGTCCGATATGACGTACACATCCACTTTATCGTCGTGCAAAAATGGCGAGATCAACACATCGTCATAGAAGCGCCGGGCATAGTAGTGGAGCGCTTTCCAGCGCCCGTAGTAATCAATGCTCGCCCACGACGCCACCGGCCAGCAATCATTCAACTGCCAATAAAGGCCACCCATGGTGCGCGGCCGATCCCTGCGCAAATGTTCGGCGCCAATCTTGATGATCTCGGCCTGTTGCACCTGGCTCAGATAAACGAACGATTCAAAATCCTTGGGCTGGCGGTACTCGCGCAACATATAAGTCAAAATGCGTTCATTGCCGCCCTTATTTTTCTGGTGAGCCTGCATGACGGTGGAGCGGATGTCGAAGTCCTCCGGCTTATTGGCAAATGTGCGAATAGTCCTCATCTCGGGAAAAGATTGGAATCCGTATTCCGTCATAAACCGGGGAAATTGCTTGGTATAGTCTTCCGCCGGCGCCTGGGCATGCCACACCTGCCAATAATGCATATCGCCGTTGTGCTGGTTGTCGGGAACTTCCTCGAAGTCGGCGCTGGGGGAACTGGGCCAGTAAGGCACGGGATCGGTGTATTGGGTGACTGCACTCTTGAGGATGTCGGCAAACATAATGATGTAATCCTGCCAAACGCGATCGCGAATTTCCGGTGAGATGGATTCTTTGAACTCCTGGCGGTCGCCCCAGTGGTACCAGCCCGTTTCGACCTCATTGTTTCCACACCAGATCACGATGCTGGGATGATCGCGTAGCCGCCTGATCTGGTCGATCGCTTCCTGCCGGACGTTTTCTTGATACGGTACGTCGCCGGGAATCATGTCGCCGCCGAACGCAAATTCTTGCCAGACCATAATGCCAAGTTCATCGCAGATGTCGTAGAAATCGTCGGACTCGTAGTAACCGCCGCCCCATTCGCGAACCATGTTCATGTGCGCGTCGCGAGCGGCCTGAAGAATTTTGCGATGAATCTCTGGAGTGACGCGGTTGGGGAAACTGTCGAAGGGAATGACATCCGCGCCTTTGGCGTACACTTCAATGCCGTTTACCACGAATTCGAAACTCTTTCCCCATTGATCAGGGGCACGGCGCAGTTCCAGCGAACGTAGTCCAGTTTTCACTTCTGCTCGCGCGGCAACTTCTTTACCCGTGCGGATCACGGCAGAAAAGCGACAGCGGTTCTGCGCGCCGTAGCCAACCGGATACCACAACTTTGGCGTCGCAATACGAATTGGAAATGAAACATGATTCATGCCGGCATCGAGTTGCAGGGTTTGGTTCCCGTCGGCGGTTTGGGCTCCTGACATTTCATCGTGAGCCAAGGCAAGAGAAGCTGTCATGGGCTTGCCGGCTTCGATGTCCAGCTCGGCGTTGATACTGGCGGTGTCGGTAGCAACTTTGCGTTGGTGGATATGGAAATTGTCAATACGCAGCGCATCCCAAGTTTCAAGACGCACTGGCTGCCAGATGCCTTCGGTCATGAAACGAGGTCCCCAATCCCATCCGTATTGATACGGCGCCTTGCGCGTGTATGGAGCAGTAGCTAGGTTCTCCTCGTTGCCAAAATTATGAGTTGATATCGAAGGCAAAACATAGGGCAGCGACTTGACGTAGGGCAGCATCTTCGTGATGGCGGAATGGAACTCGATGCGGAGCGTGTTCTGACCAGGCTTCAGCAGGGCTTTCGCCGGGATTCGCCAGCGGCGAAACATATTGTCAGCATGAAGAATCGCTTGATCATTTAGATAGACATCGGCGAAGGTGTCGAGGCCATCAAACACCAAATCGACATGATCGTGCGCCAGGGCGGCCGAATCCAGTTGGAATGTAGTTTGGTATTCCCAGTCCGTAAGACCAATCCACTGCAAGCGAAACTCGTTGTCCCGGTCGAACGGGTCAGGGATGAGGCCGTTGCGCAAGAGATCAGTGTGCACTACACCCGGAACCTGCGCGGCATGCCATTGCTGGATGTCGGGTTTATCGGTGTTACCGACGGCACGAAATTGCCAATCCGCATTCAAAGTTCGCGAAGCAGGTTCGACCGCTGCCAGCGGCAACGGTGCCAGCAAGGAAAAGAAAAAGTGGAGAAATGCGGTCGTAGCCACGAGGCGAAAGAATAGCGGTCGGATTAATCTCATTGCGGAACTCCTAATTTGATTTGTCATAAACCTTTGAGTCTCGGGCATGGGGTTCTTTATTTTGCCGACTAAAATGCTGTTCTATTGTTATGGCAAGCCCGAGGATTCCGAGCAAAGCGCGGCCCCGCCCGCGATGCCGGCATCCGCACCGTAGTGTGCTTTGAGCAGGGGAATCTCCAGGCAGCGTGAATTAATGCAGTATTCGGCAAGCCACTTGGAGAGGTCGCCGAAAAATGGACTGAGCATCGCTGCAACCCCGCCGCCAACAATGATCACATCCGGCTCCAGCAGATCTACAATGTTGCTCAACCAGAGCGCCAGCAGTTTAACGGTCTCCTGCAAGATCTGTTTGGCCAGTTGATCACCCCCCGCATAAGCGTGGCCCACCATTTCACTGGTCACGGCCTCGATGTTGCCTTTAGCGAGGTCGAGGATGATCGAGACAGAAGTTTTCTCGGACCCCAATTTGGCGCGCGCTCTGCGGGCGATGGCCGGCCCAGCGGCCAAGATTTCGATACAGCCCGGCTTGCCACACCCACATAGCGGTCCATGATAATCGATACTCATGTGTCCGCCTTCGGCCGCGGCGCCCGTTCGGCCGTTGTAGATGCGTCCGTCGCACACTATGCCAGTACCGATGCCGGTGCCGATGCCGGCGTAGAAAATGTGGCGATAGCCGCGACCCGCACCCCAGTAGGCTTCCGCCAGCGCCGCCGCGTTCGCATCGTTTTCGACCTTCACCGGCACACCATAGACTTTCTCGATTTCGGCAGCCAGGGGAAAATTGCGCCAGCACGGAACATTGGGAGGATTGATCACAACTCCCGTTGCCGGATCCAACGGCCCGGGCGCGCAGATACCAATTCCTCGGACCAGAGGTCGTGCTTTCACATCGTGGTCTAGAAGAAGGTCGATTGCGGATACTACTGCCGCGAGTCCTTCGCCACCTTCTCCGTGTGCCATCATCGGTGTGCGAATCTGAGTTTTTATTTTGCCATTGCGGTCCACCAAGCCGGCGGCAACCTTGGTGCCGCCAATATCCACGCCCACCACGAGAGTGTCGTTCGTTTCTGTCATCGCCGGCTGCCTCGGCGAAACTGGTTGCGCGAAGGATTCAGTGAATTCCGAATCTCTTACGTTCGGATTTGTACTATGCCTTTGCCTGTACCGCAATGCCCTGCGCAATCCCGCATTCAGAGTTCGCACAGTATACGCCGCCACCTTGGAAATCGCGGAAACGTTCGCGCTGGGTGAAACTCAGTGGGGTAGCCACAGATAAATTGGACGAAAAACCGGACTAGGGGAGAATATAAGGGAATGCAGAATAGTCTTGCACCCTCGCAGAGTCGTAACGGTTGCCCCGGTATTAGCGCAGTAATCCTCGATTACGGCCAGGTACTCGCTCGCCGCCCCACGGCGGGAGAGTTCGGGCGCATGGCGGAAATGTTTAATGTGAGTTTCGAGTTGTTTTATGAGCTGTGGGAAGCCAGCCGTGGTCCTTATGACCGCGGCGACCGAACCGCTGAGGAGTATTGGTTGAAACTGGCAGCGCAAACCAATACTTCGCTGGATGGGGCACAGATCGAGAATCTCCGCAAAGTGGAAGTTGAAATCTGGGCCCATCCGAATCCGGTTATGCTCGATTGGGTGAGTCAGCTTCACGCTGCTGGAATCAAGACTGGCTTGCTCTCCAACATGCCCTGGGACTTGGTGACACATGTACGGACTAACTGCAAGTGGATGGAAAGCTTTTCTTTCAAAACGCTCTCCGCTGAAGTGAGACTCATTAAGCCGGCCCCGGCAATTTATGAGCATACCCTTCACGGCCTCAGCGTTTCAGCGCCGGAAGCGTTGTTTGTGGATGATCGCGAGAACAATATCCGCGCGGCCCGCGCGCTGGGCATGCATGCGATTCAGTTCCGGTCAATCGCGGAGTCTCAGGTGCGACCTCGAGGCGTTGGGTTTTCCTATACTGCCGGCCTCCGTGGAATTGTTCTCTGCGGCCTCCGGCGGGATCAGTACCGCCGATCGACCGTGTGAAGAAAACAAGTTTTCTCCTTTGCTATAGCGATCTACCCGCTGCACGGTTGAATCAGGAAACTCTGATTAATTTTTGAATTTCAGATGGACTCGCACGGTCGATGTCACCCGCGCTCAGACTTACTCGGACGCTCTAATGCTGGGAATCTTCTTTGACGGGCGCTTGCGGCTGATTTGAGCTACTCTGCAATCTTTGAAATTCTTGCATTTCATGCTGTGCGGCTGCCGTCTTTCCCTGCTTCCTGTAGAGACTTGCCAGCCCGAAATGCGCCTGCGCAGCGAGTGAGCTTTCCTTCTCGATCGAAAGTAGCTTAGTCCATTCCTTTTCCGCGGCAGCGGCATCTCCCTCGAGGGATGCGGCTTTTCCCAACGAATAGAGGGTCTCGGGCATATCCGGCATCAGTTTGTCAGCGCGCAAAAGTTCGGTCCGTGCCTCATGTGCTTTGCCTTCTTCCAACAATGCTGTTCCCAGACGGTAAGCGGCTTCCGGGTTTCCGGGCTGCAGCTTGGCTTGTGTCCGAAATTCTTCTTCTGCTTTAGCCCATTGAAACGCGCCCGCATACACTTCGCCCAACTCGAGGTGAATTTCGGGCATATCCGGTCGCAAGCGCAAGGCCTCGCGGTACTCTTTCTCGGCCTCCGGCATTTGGCGGAGCACGAAGTAATTCTCCGCCAGCGCCTGGTGGGCGCGAGCGGAATCGGGATAAGCGGCCAGCAAAGTATCGATCGACTGCTTCGACAGCAAACCGCTGGCCCGGCCGAGGTAGTAGAGAAGATCCTGATCATTGGGACGCGCGGTTAATGCCGCCTGCAGATTGGCGACCGCCTCCGGCAGCTGTCCGGTCTGAATTTGCGCGATTCCCAATCCAGTTTTGTCGTCCACTCGCTGAAGATGTGGAATCGCCTGCGCCGCGTAGCCTTGCGCGAGCAGAGCGTAGCCGAGTAACTGGTGAGCTGGCGCCAGGTCTGGATCCACATCCAATGCATGTTTCAGAGGAGCAATGGCGGAACCGATATCGTGCTTCTCCATGTATGCCTGGCCGAGGCTGACGAAGCCATCGGCATAGGTCGGCTGGAGCTCGGTGACCTTTCGAAACTCCGCGATGGCGACATCGAATTGTCGTTGTTTGTCCGCCGCGATACCCGCCTGCATGTGCTGGGCGGCCTCCGGCGACAGCGTCTGCCACGCGAACCACAAGAGCAATAGGGCGCGAATCACGGCTTCTCCGGCTCACGGACCTCTAGGAATTGATCAGCGCGAACATCATTCAAAGTTTGATGAATGCCCGATGGCCACACGACTTCCACGTTCGCTTTCTCCGCCGTTCCCAGTCCAAAATGAAGACGCTTGTCGCTTGCCGAAGCGTAGCTTCCAGCGGAGGTCGCGAAGCGCGTCTGTCCATTCACTTTAACGCGAGCGCCGAACCCGTCGCGGTTGCTGCGCGTGCCGCGCAGTGAAATCACCAGCCAGTGCAGCTTGCCGCCCCGGTTGAGGAACACCTGAGGGTGGCCTCCGAGATAGGTCATCACTACATCTTGCCAGCCATCGTTATTCAAGTCGCCGAACGCAGCTCCGCGGCCGGCTACAGGAATCGTACTTCCGGAATCAACCCGTTCGAACCGGTTGTTACGATTCATCGCCAGCAGCGGAAGTTCCAGGTAGTGCAAGGACGGGTCGATATGCTCTACGTTGTCCAAGACATGACCTTGGGCGACAAACAAGTCTTTCCCGCCGTCGTTGTCGAAGTCTTCCAACCCCACGCCCCAGCCGGAGCTTCCGCTCGAGAGTACGCCAAGGCCGGTTACGAGACTGCGATAACTGAACGAGCCGTCCCCATCGTTGTGATATACACCGTAAATCTCCCGGGGCAATTCGGTCACGATAATGTCTGGCCGGCCGTCGTTGTCATAGTCTTGAAAGACTACGCCCATGCCGGATAGTCGGCGGCCATCCTCGGAAAGTGCCGCGCCCGCTTCGAGGCCCAGTTCCGTGAAGGTTCCGTTCCCGTTGTTATGAAACAGGAATTGCTGCATGCCGTCGTTGGCCACAAATATATCCGTAAAGCCGTCTTCGTCGTAATCAGCAAAAGCTACCCCCAATGCTCGCCCCCTTTTTGCTGCGATGCCCGAGCGTTGGCTTACATCGGTGAAGGTTCCATCGCCATTGTTGTGATAAAGGATGTTCGTGGTGGCGGGAAATTCTTCCGGTGGGCAATAAGTATGGTAATTGCCGCCACAGTCTTTACTGTGCTTAGTGTCCCAGTCCATGTACCGGGTCACAAATAAATCTAGTTTTCCGTCATTGTCGTAGTCGAAAAATCCGGCGGAGACGGACCAGCCTCCTCCAGCTACTCCGGCCTTTGCAGTTACGTCCGTAAAGGTGCCATCGCCGTTGTTGTGATACAAAATGTTCTTTCCATAGTTGGTGACAAACAGATCGGGATAGCCGTCATTGTCATAGTCGCCCACGGCCACCCCCATGCCATAATTTCCATCCCCAGCATTTGCCAAACCCGCTTGCTGGGTCACATCCGTGAAACTTCCGTCTTTGTTCTGGCGGTAAAGCCGATTCCAGTAACGCGGATCGTGACGCTCGAAGTTCTCCGGCATTTGCATCGGGCTGCTTATGTGCCCGCCGTTCACAAGGAAGATGTCCAACAAGCCGTCGTTGTTGTAGTCGAGCAGGGCAACTCCTCCGGGCATGGTTTCGATCAAGTATTTCTGAGGAGTAGGTGAATTCTGCAAAACGAAATCCAAACCGTGCGGCAGAGTGACTTCGAACATGGGTGCTGGGAGCGCGGCCACCAACAGCACCGATATCATCACCATCGATACGCGTAACAGAGTGTTCGACAACGGGGGTTCCTTCAGTCGCTAGCATATCGCGCTCGCGGTGCTCGTTGCACGCTCACTTGCTCAAAAACAGATTCGCCTCAGGATGGCTGGCAAATTAGTATGCAAAGACGCTGCAATTACGCTGAAGAGCCGAGCGGCCCGAATTTCAGAAATGCCAACATAGCAAACATGGATTGTACTGTTAAGTTCCAGCGTTACCGTCGGGTCGATTCCCGTTCCACCAGTTTGGGTGAAATCAGAATCTTCTCGGGTCGGCCTGAGCGTTTCGACAGGATTCGTTCCATGAGGAGTTCAGCGGCCCGTGCCCCCATTTGGCAAGTGCCCTGATCGACGGTAGTGAGCGGGACCGCTAACAGGTCGGAGTAATGAACGTTGCCGGCTCCGACTACGGAAATATCGTGGGGAACACTAAGGCCGACCTCGCGGATCGCCTTGATGGCGCCGATTGCGACTGGGTCGCTGTAGCAGAAAACTCCGTCTAAAATGGGACGCACGCGCAGCAATCGCCGCATCCCCTCATACCCGGTTTCATCTCCGTGGCCGCCCGCAACGACGTAACGTGCATGAACTCGCAAGCCGCCCTTCGCCAGCGCTCGGCGATAGCCTTCCAGGCGTTCGGCGGCGATTCCAATTTCGGGACCGCGCAGGTGGCCGATGCAGCAGCATCCGCGCGCGATAAGATGCTCCGTTGCCAGCCTGCCGATTGCGCGGTTATCGACCCCGACGAAGGAGGCCTCCAGCCCGGCAATGGGGCGATCAATCAAAACATACGGTACCTTCCGCCTTTGGATTAGCTGGAACAAATTCAGGCAACGGACCGGCTGCGCCGAAGCAATGATTAAACCATCCACTTGCCGAGCCAGTAAGGAATCAGCTTCGCTCATTTCTAATTTCGGATCTTCCTCGGAATACGAAATGATCACGTGATACCCGTGGGGGCGCACCGTCTGCGCTACGGCGCGAGCAATCTCCGCAAAAAATGGATGGGTGAAGTCTGGCAGGAGAAGGCCAATGGTATAGGTGCGCCTGGTCACGAGGCTACGAGCGACCCAATTCATCTGGTAATGCAGTTCCTTCGCGCGCCGTAGCACGCGCTTACGAGTGGCCGCGCTGATGCGTCCCTGATTTCGTAGAACCTTTGAGACCGTCACCACTGAGACTTTGAGGTCTCTCGCAATGTCCATCATGGTGACGGCCATGGCCAGCCAGCATAACACTACACACGTCAAAAGTAATCGATTACCCACATTTAACGATTACCCTCACGTAAAACAGCCGCTTCCTGTATTAGAAAAATCGATGCTCCTAATGTAAAAAGATTACTTTTTACTTGACAACCAGAGGCTCTGGTGCTTCAAACTTTCGCGGTTCCTAAAAATGTGGTGTGGGGGTTGTGTATGCCGTCTCGCAATTTGTGGACGCTCCTTCTATCTGCCGCTCTGGTGCTCACGACTTCTGTTTCCCTTCACGGCCAAAGTACTTTCGGCACGGTTGATGGCTCGGTGGTGGACTCTTCCGGAGCCGTTGTAACCGGCGCTCAAGTCACCCTCACCAACGTAGGGACGCAGGAAAAGCGTACTCAGCCCACGGGCAACGAAGGCCTGTATCAGTTTGTGAATGTCGTGCCAGGGAACTATCGCCTGGACGTTGAGAAGGCTGGCTTCAAGCACTTCACCCGCAACGACGTTGTGGTCCAGGTGAACCAGGATACTCACATTAATGCCACCCTGCCGGTTGGCCAGGTGACGGAGACCGTCGAAGTAACCGCCGAGACTCCGCTGCTACAGGCGGAGACCTCGTCTCTCGGCCAAGTCGTCGAAGAGCGCAAGGCCAACGAACTTCCGTTGAATGGCCGCAACATTTTCAACCTCATCACGATTTCTCCGGCGGCCGTTGCTCAGGGCGGATCGGGTGGTACCCCCGTCGGCCAGAATCCCTTTAGCTGGGGCAATTATCAGGTGGGAGGCTCATTCGCGAATGAAAGCGCGGAGTACCTTGATGGCCAACCGCTCAATATCGGTTACATCAACCTCCCCATCGTGATTCCGACCCAGGATTCGATCGGTGAATTCAAGGTCCAGTACAACAACCTGGGTCCCGAGTTCGGGAAGTTCTCGGGTGGCATCATGAACTTCAGCACGAAATCGGGGAGCAACAGCTTCCACGGCGAGGTTTATGAGTTTCTGCGCAACAAGGTTTTGAACTCGAATGAGTATTTCTTCAAGCAGAGCGAGCTGGCAAGCGGACTAAGCAACACACCCCCACCGTACGTTCAGAATCAATACGGATTCAACGTTGGCGGTCCGATAATTAAGGACAAGTTATTCTTTTTCACGAGTTGGGAGCAGTTCCGGCTGCGCACCGGTTCTGTCGTTACGACTGCGGTACCGACGGCCGCCTTCCGGCAAGGTGATTTTTCTTCCCTGCTGGCGCAGGGGGTTCAGCTCTATGACCCCTACACCGTAAATCCCGTTACGGGAGCGCGCACTCCGTATGCGGGTAACATAATTCCGACCAGCGAGTTCAGCAAGGCCGCGACCGCATTATGGGATAAGTACTACAGTCCCGTGGCTGCTGGGAGTTTCAGCAACAACAGTCCCGATAACTTTACCTCGGCAAGCAGCAGCGGCGGAAATCACACACAGTTCGTGGCGCGCGGCGACTACAACATCACCGACAAGACGCGCATGTTCGCGCGCTTTACTTATTTTGGCCTGCTTGACCTTCCGACCAATCCTTTGGGCACGGGTTTGTGCCTGGACCGCTGCGCCGAGGACTATCACACCAAAGCTCTTGCCATTGATTTCAACCACGTCTTTAGTCCGAATGTCATCGGCGATTTGAATATTTCAGGGAGCCGCTTTATTTACCTCCGCGCGCCACTCCTTGCTGGTTACGATCTCACTCAACTGGGATGGCCGGCGAGCTACAACAGTGAAGTTCCCGAGATCATGCGGACACCTCCTACGCCGGCATTTCCGTTTCCCGGCGATGTTGGTAAGAGCCAAGGCAACAGCGCGATTGGCGACCATAATACCCAATACAACATCTCGCCTTCTGTAACCGTCATTCATGGCAAACACACCTTCCAGTTCGGCGCTCAGTGGGAGTTGGGTCTGGACAATTACTACCAAACCAACATCGCCAGCGGCGCTTTCGGTTTCTCGGGAGCTTGGACAAGTAGCACGGGCATACCTACTGCTGCGAATCCCGCTACCGGCGGGTTTGCTTTTGCTGATTTCCTGTTGGGTTTAGCCCAAAACGGGCCTGCTACCTTCGTGAACCAGACGGAGGGCTCTGCCCAGGTTCCAGCGCAAACCGCCGGCCGTCAGACCTACCGAGCGCTTTACGGGGGTGACACCTGGCATGTCAGCCAGAAATTGACCTTAAACTGGGGCCTGCGGTATGAACTTCAGGGGACGTGGTCAGACCGTTACAACCGCTTGAGTTACTGGGACCCGACGGTGACCAATGCAACGGTTACAGGCTGCAACGGTACTCCCGGATCGCCTTGTCTCGGTGACGCGTTGCTGGTCGGAAACGGTCCAAACACGAGCCGGAATAACTTGCCATTGGACATGAAAGAGTTCTCTCCGCGCCTCGGATTTGCTTACAGCTGGGATCAGAAGACTGTGGTTCGCGGCGGCTACGGTGTGTTCTGGATTCCGAACTACACCGATTTCAACATCAATCCAGACAACGATCCGATCAACCTGGCGACCACTCCTTTCTTTGGATCGATCAATCATGGCCTGTCGCCGGCTGCTACTATTGACAATAGCAATTGCACCTTGGCTGGTCAGACGTTTGCTAGTTTCACTTGCACGACTGCGGGTCCCTTTGGTGCCGCTGGAGTTTTGGCGCCGCCAGGCAGGCAGGGAAACACTTCAAATTTTATTGCCACAAACGGTGCGCCCACGTTGGCGCCCTGGACCAACCCGAAAGAAGGGTACGTACAGCAGTGGAATCTCGACATTCAACGCCAGTTGCCAGCCGGGTTTTTCGTTGATGTCGCCTACGCGGGTTCGCACGGCGTTCACCTTTCGAACGACAACCCTAATGTCATTATCAATCAAATCCCCGACTCTTTCGTTGCGCAAGCCGCTGCGCAAGCCGCGGCTGGTCAAACCCCGACGATTGGAACGTCATTTGCGGCGGCCGGTCTTAACAATCCCATCGTGAGCCCCAATACCGCGCTGACCGGCAACACAGTCAATCTTGGACAGCTTGATCGCCCGTACCCTCAGTACAACAACGTGAGTCTGGCTCAATTTGGGTGCTGTGGTAGCACCTATAATTCGCTCCAGGCCACGGTAACTCGCCGATTCCAGGGCGGTGGCACCCTGCTGGTGGCTTACACGAACGCCAAACTGCTGAGCGATACCGACACCCAGACCAGTTGGCTTGAGAATGGCAATACGGGCGGCGTGGGGCAGGTGCAAGACTGGAATAATCTGGCCGGCGAAAGGTCGCTTTCTTCTCAGGATGTGTCCCAGCGCTTGGTCATCAGTTATGTGCTTGACCTTCCCTTCGGGCATGGCAAGAAGTTCCTTAGCGGATTTTCAGGAGTTACCGACAAAGTTGTGTCCGGTTGGGGAATTGACGGCGTAACCACCTTCCAGCGCGGTTTTCCGCTCAAGGTTTCATGGTCCGGCCCGGCAACCGCCTTGGAAAATGCCAGCCTCGGCGTGAGCAACGTCCGTCCTGACGTTGTGGCTGGATGCTCCAAAGGAGGTAGCCGTACGCTGACAAGCTGGTTTAACACGAATTGCTTTGCCCCCCCGCCGCAGTGGGGTTTTGGCACCGAATCCCGTGTGGACGACTCACTGCGCGCGGACGGAATCAACAACTTTGATTTTGCTATATTCAAGCGGACGACCATCACGGAAAGGATCGGTCTTGAATTCCGAACCGAATTCTTTGATCTGTTCAATCATCCGCAGTTCGGCTTCCCGGGCACGAACTTTAATCCCGCGGCAGGGGACAACAGCGCTAATGGATTTGGAACGGTGACGTCCACAAACACGGGCAACACCCCGCGTCTGATTCAGTTTGCACTGAAGCTTGTTTTCTAAGTTGCGCGAAACTGAGCGGGCTGGGCATTTCTGCCCAACCCGTTTTTTTCGCTTGTCGTGCTTGTGCCTCCGTTCAGTTTAGATTTCCCGCGATCCCATGAGGAATGTCCCCGTCATCGACTACTCCGAGGCCAAAAAGATCATCGACCTGATCGTGGAAAAGGCCGCACACACGCAAAAATCCGTTGTAGTCGCGGTCGCCGACTCCCATGGGGAACTCATAGCTTTTGCCCGTATGGATGGCGCTCCGATTTCTTCCATCCGAATTGCTGCCAATAAAGCGTGGACTGCTGCCCGAGAACGAAAGCCAACCAAGGAAATCGGAGAAAAGGTGCGCCACCCCGAAAAAGGGCATGACATTGCTTACTACGGCGATCCCAGATTTGTCGGATGGGGCGGCGGTATCCCTATCTGGAAGGACGGCGCCGTCGCCGGCGCGATTGGCGTCAGCGGCCTTTCGTCGCGCGAGGACATCGAGTTGGCCACCCTGGCGATGGAAATGCTATCCGCGCAATAAATTTCATGAGAACGCTGCCGAAAAGGTGGAGGTATTAAATGACCCGCACGCTCCGGCGCTTTTTTCTCTTCCTAGCTTTGCCTCTCGTCCTGGTATGTTCCCAGGCGCAGACATCTTCAGCGAATGTGGACGCCCGAGTTAATTCTCTCCTCAAGAAACTGACCCTTGAAGACAAGATTGACCTCATCGGCGGAGTGGACGATTTCTACATTCGCGCCAATGACAAAATCGGATTGCCAAGGCTGAAGATGGCGGACGGACCAATCGGGGTGCGCAGTTACGGACCTGCGACCGTGTTTGGCGGCATCGGTCTCGCCGCGACCTGGGATCCCGAACTCGCGGCCCGGATCGGAGCTGCCATCGGACAGGACGCCCGGGCCCGGGGGGTGCATTTCATGCTGGGGCCGGGGGTGAACATCTATCGTGCGCCGATGAATGGCCGCAACTTCGAATACTTCGGCGAAGACCCTTACCTCGCTGCGCGCATCGCGGTCGGCTACATCAACGGCATGCAAAGCCAGGGGGTCAGCGCAACCGTCAAGCACTTCGTGGGCAACAATTCGGAATTCGACCGTCACAACACCGATTCCATTATCGATGAACGCACCATGCGCGAAATCTACCTTCCCGTGTTCGAGGCCGCGGTCAAAGAGGGCCACGTAGGCGCGATCATGGATTCCTACAATCTGACCAACGGCTTGCACATGACCCAGAACGGCTATCTGAACAGCGATGTGGTGAAGAAGGAGTGGGGATTTCCGGGAATCGTAATGTCTGATTGGACTTCCACCTACGATGGCGTCGCTGCGGCGAACGGTGGTCTTGATCTGGAGATGCCCTCGGGAAAAGTTATGAACCGCGCAACTTTGCTGCCCGCCATCAAAGCCGGCAAGGTCAGCGAAGCCATCATCGACGATAAGGTCCGGCGCATCCTGCGCACTGCAATTCAATTTGGCTGGCTCGACCGCGACCAAACCGACGTATCAATTCCGCTGCTAAATGTCGCGGGAAATCAGGCGGCGTTGGAAGCCGCTCGCTCGAGCATAGTTCTCCTCAAAAACGATGGCAACCTTCTACCTCTGGAGAAGGGAAGCATCAAGTCGATCGCCGTCATTGGGCCCGACGCTTATCCCGCGCAACCCGGTGGCGGAGGCAGCGCGGAGGCCAAGCCCTTCACGCCGGTAAGCTATTTGGAAGGCATCGCGAACTATCTGGGCGACAGCGCGAAGGTCTACTATTCGCGAGGAATCCCAACTTTGGATGACATCTCCAAGCAGATGGAATTTACCACGCAGGCGACTGGTGGGAAGAAGGGACTCAAGACAGAGATTTTTCTCAACGCGGATCTGAGTGGTCCACCCGCGATCGTGCGATACGACAAACACGTCAATTACGAACCACCCCGCGGCGGAGAGGAAACGGCCAGCAGCACGATCTCGGTTCGCTGGACCGGCTTCTTCACCCCGAGCGTTCCCGGACAATACCTTGCGTTCGTGCAGGGCCCTGGCGAAAACGGCGGCTACCGGCTCTATATCGACAAGAAGGTCGTGCTCGATAACTGGAAACAGTGGTACGCCTTCGTCGGCGAATCTTCAATTACTCTCACTGCAGGGCCGCATCAGGTCGAACTCGACTATTACGCCACCAACGGATGGGGCAAAGCTACGGCCAATCTTGGTATTGTCCGCCCTGAAACGCTGGTGACTACGGAGGCGAAATCGCTGGCCGCGCGCGCCGATGCCGTAGTCCTTGCTCCAGGTTTTGACACGGCCAGCGAAGGCGAAAGCAGCGACCGGACTTTCCGTTTGCCTCCCGGCCAGGACGAACTCGTCAACCAGATTGCGGCCGTGAACAAGAAAACGATCGTGGTCATGACTTCGGGAGGCGGCGTCGACATGACTGCGTGGGTTGATCGTGTTCCGGCGCTTCTCGAAGCTTGGTATCCCGGTCAGGATGGGGGGACCGCTCTGGCGCAATTGCTTTTTGGCGACTTCAATCCATCCGGACGTTTGCCGATTTCAATCGAACGGCGGTGGGAGGACAATGCGACCCATGACAGCTACTATCCGAAAGATGGTGGCACAAAAGTTGAATACACTGAGGGCGTTTTCATGGGCTATCGCCACTTCGACAAGTCCACCGTCAAGCCGCTGTTTCCTTTCGGGTACGGATTGTCCTACACCTCATTCGCGTATAAGAATCTGACGATTTCTCCCCCGTCGTCTGACCAGCAAGTCAGCGTCACATTCGACGTGACCAACACGGGTACCCGCGGCGGCGCCGACATCGCGGAGGTGTTTGTTGGCGACCAGCATGCTCCGGTGCCTCGCCCGGTCAAGGAACTCAAAGGTTTTGCGAGAGTAAACCTGAATCCGGGTGAGACCAGGAACGTCACGATCAAACTCGACCAGCGAGCGTTCTCCTATTACGACGTCAAGAGTCACGGATGGACGGTTGCGCCGGGAGACTTCGACATATTTGTTGCCCGTTCGGCGACCGACATCGAACTTAGCGGGAAAGTAGCTATACACTAAATTCCCATTTTGGGATCGATGGTTTACTTTTTGGTACTGGGCCCCCCTCCCCCTTCTTTTTCGCAAAATCTTGAAAAGACGAGGTTTATTTTACGACTACGCGCTAGATCTTTGAGTTTAAAGGAGTTACACGCAAAATCTAGAGAACATTGGAGTTATGGGAGGCGTTGGTCCTCCCGTTTGAGTTGTTTGCCCTAATTTGCGACCCTGCCGAGCTTTAGTCGGTCGCTGGGCCTACGTGGGCACATCCGCCCGAGGCAGCGCTCCGTCCGAGTTTTTCTGCAATCTGTTCCAGGCATGGAGAACGATCAATGATTATCTAGTAGATAATATTGTATGTATTAAGTTATCTTATGTGGAGCGTGCAGTCAAGTCGGGGAGAGACCCATAAGCGCTAGCTAAAGCAAGACGGGCAGAGTTGACCCTTCCGGCCCCTTTTCTGGGCGATAACTTCCGGATAGCCGACTATTCGGACAGAGTCGTCGCACTTGGCTGTAAATAGGGGCATCCTTACGCATCCTGGGGAAAGAAGAGTCGGACTTCAGAGTTCCGACAAGTCTTTCGATGCGGGAGCGTAGCGACGCAGAAGTGTAATGGAAACTACCAGTACAAGGATCAGCAGACCCAACAAACCAAGTTCAATCATCGAAGAGTGGAAAATGGCGCTTGAGCCTTCGGTCGCCCATGCACCTTCTTTCGTGAGCGTGGCTGCTTCCAGGGTAATCACCAAAACGCGGCGAATTGAGGCAATCAGTCCGACGATCAGAAAGGGTTCTGTAACCAGAACATGGGAGCGAATGGAGATACGTACTGTATGCAGGATCTCCACCAGCATCAGCACAATGAGGAGTTGGTTCAATACCCTCAGAGTCTGGGCTGCAACCGTCCAATGACTGAGACCGATCCACAGTATTTGGCCCGCGGTTGCGATGGTCACAAAGGCCGTGACCGCCAGCAACGCTGCGAGAACGGAGTAGATGACTATCTCGGTCTTGCCAAGATAGTAGTCAAAGTGGTGGCGTAATCTGTCCTCGACCATATCAGACTCAAGTTTGAAATCGAAATACGAATTGGTATCGCTGTGAAGGGGAGCGCAGACATAAGTGTCCGCGCTCCAAACCCCTTCTTTTCCCTTCTTTGCCGTCTCGGTAGCCTGTTTCAGAGCGTCCTCCAGCACTCTCTGCCCTGAAAGCAAGTTAGCGCGAGCGGTGATCGCGGTGTTCTTCCACGGGGGGGCGTCCTTCCCGCGCCGCCGTGCGCTCACGCTCAGTGCGCTCGTGTAGCACGTGCCGTTCGGGAAGCCGCTCTCCCACCCCGTATCGCCGGACCCCGTAGGGATGAACATACTCGTGCCGGTTGATCCAGGTCCGCCGCCAGGGTGCGTTGTTGATGATCACCACGTGCGAGCCCCAATCAAAGCGGCAATATCCCCAGCCCCACGGGCGAAAGAAATCCCCGATGGTCACGAAGAATCCAAAGCGGATCACACCGCCGACCACGATTCCGGGCGCCGGCGGAAAGAAAACAATTGCCGGGTCATAGTACGGCACCGGGATGAATGCCGGGTGCACGGGCACGATCGTGATGTACGGCCCACCGCTGACGATGATCTGGGCGTTGCTCCGCAGATATCCGTAATCCCTGGCCTTCTTGCGCTCTCTTTGCACTGCATCCATCACGTCCTGCTGCTGCGACAGAAATGCGTTGCCGAGATCGGTGGTCCAGCTCATGTCGTTGGCCATCATCTCCAGTACCGAGGGGAATGGCAGGAGCGCCTGCACGCTGGGATCCCACGGAAGATGATCCGCCTGGATCGCGTCGGCCAAGGCTTGCCCGGTGAGGTAGTGGTGCTGATCGGCCCAGCGCGCCGCATCCGGAATCTGGTCAGAATAGGTCGCGGCCGCAAGCACCTGCGCCAGGAGCGAATCCGGATACAGCGCAATGCGCGCTACCAGCTTGTCGAGTTGCCCCGGCGTGAACGACGGCGCAGCCGTGTCCTGCGCAAAACTAAGAACGGGGACCACTGCTAAAACCACCAGAACTGCCAGCATCAGAATTGCTTTTTTGGTCTTCATACAATCCTCCTAAATTAGGTCGTCAATTAGGCTGACGAAAATTAGGTACACGAACCTCGATTCATTGATTGGCTACCAGCAGGTGATTCTCGACCGAGAACACCCCGGTTACCTCGCGCGCTCGCGTCTCGGCAATCTGCTTGTCCATCGCGCTATCCACAACCCCGTACAGCTTTACATTTCCGTTTTCAACCACAATGCGGATGGGAGCCTGTGGATCCAGCGAATATTTCTGGAGCGCGGGATCATGGTAGATCGCCATTGCCGTGC
This sequence comes from uncultured Acidobacteriota bacterium, assembly GCA_963696635.1. Taxonomy (GTDB): domain Bacteria; phylum Acidobacteriota; class Terriglobia; order Terriglobales; family Acidobacteriaceae; genus JABDBE01. The sequence continues at coordinate 353,547 of CAVOKX010000006.1, read as the reverse complement.
GTACGCGCAACTCGTCATCAAATTCAGAGAGTGGCAGGACGTTAATTTCGTCCCTCACGTCACGCACGCCAGGAGTGTCCTCCACAATGCCGAGGGCGGAAGTCTTGTCCGGGTAGCTCCGAGCCTCGCCGGAGATGGTTACGACGCCATCTCTCACGTCTACTTCGAAATTGTTGAATGTGATCCCGTAGCCAATGCGGTCATAGCGAAGCCGATTGGCAATGGCCTCGCGCAGTTCCTGGTCCGAAACCGGGACAATCGGTTGCACCGCGATGAAATCGCGCACGCCCTCAATTCCGTAGTGCTTGCGCGCTAGGTGCTCGGCATCCATCTTTTCGCGATAGGTCTCAACCGAGCCTTGCAACAGCGCGACTCGATCGTCAACCGCGACGGTGACGTTGCGGAACTCCAGGCGGTTGCTGAAATCTTGCTGTAGTTGCTGAGTAAGAAGGGCGTCCTTACTCGCCGTAGTTGTAGTTCCTCCATCGCTCCCCAGCGCGGAGCCAGAAATCCCCAGCAAGAGCGCGAGTAGGAAGAACCAGAAGAATCGGTTCAAGCTCTTCATATTCATACCTCCAGGCTAAGAAATTCCTTTTTGAGTTTCCAGGCGGGGTACTCTACCTGGTTTTTTCGATGTGAATAGACGCACGGACAGCGGAAAAGGTTGCAATATCTTAGTTGCTTGATAGCAGATTTTCTTAGTGTATTAACATAATATCGCTGGGGCGTTCATTATCTTTGCAAGTTATTGATAATGCGATAGGTAATCATCTTTCCCCTGCAACTACAGCCCAAATTTCTCCTGCAACTTCGAGCTGATTTCCACAGGCATCGGAACAAGAGGAACACACGCTGCCAGCCGCGAGGTGGCGGCATTGTTTGGATTGCAACGAGTCTTGGGACTAAGGGCTCGATCTTATCAAGCTTGGCGAAGTAGCCAATTACCCTCTGCGATCCACGGATTGTGCCCGAGTCACAGGCAACCTGAAGTAATCCTTAAGTTAGCGCTTATGGGGCGAGCCCGCACAACTTATGGAAGTGCGGGGGACGTGGTGTCGTCGACTCACACGGCGCGCAATACGATCATGGTGGCATCGTCCTGAAAACGGGCGCCGCAGTGCTCCGAGGCGGCTCGCATCAGCAGGGTCTTCAATGGCTCTGCGCCGGCGCCGCGATTCTCGCGGGCGATCCTGGCGAGACGTTCCTCACCAAAGGGCTCGTCGTCGTGGTTGCAGACTTCGACCAATCCGTCGGTGAACATGAGCAGCGCATCGCCCGTTTGCAATTGCGCCTCGCTTTGCTCATAAACCCAATCGGGAAACTGTCCCAGAACAGCTCCGGCGGCGTTCAATTCGCACGCCCCGGCATTGGCTCGCACCAGCACCGGCGGATTGTGTCCAGCATTGCAGTAGATGAGGCGATTGTCGGTGCTGTCGAGCACGGCATAAAAGAACGATACGAATTTACCGACGGGCGCGATCTCGCATAGTATGCGATTCAGCCTGGCGCACACCTCGCGGGGCGAGCGAGTCTCCCACATCAGCGGCTTTAGCGCAGCCTGCAGGCTGGACATCAGCAGGGCCGCCGGCAATCCCTTGCCGGCGACATCGGCAATGCAGAGCACGGTCTGGGTCTCGCTGATGCGCACCACGTCGTAAAAATCGCCGCCAACGTAGCGGATTGGCTGGCTGATACAGGCAATTTCGTAATCCTTTATTTGAGGTAGGCTCTGGGGCAGCAGGTGGTTCTGGATTTCGCGGGCGTCCTGCAGTTCGTCCGCACGTTGACGCTGCGCCTGCCGCAGGCCGCGGCACCGCTCCACTTGCATTTCCAATTTGTCCAGCAGTTGCCGGTTGTGCCAGGGCTTCTGGACGAAATCAGAAGCGCCTCGCCGCATCGCCTCGACGGCAAGGTCGACGCTGCTCCAAGCCGTCATCACGACCAGCGGGAGATTCTCGTCGATCAAGCGAATCTGCGATACAAGCTCCAGGCCCTCGCCGCCGGCAGTCGTGTCGCGCGTGTAATTCAGATCCAGCAGGAGCACATCGAATTCACGCGACTCAAGTGCCTGAAGGACGCGCGCTGGATGAGTCACGACTTCGGTCCGGTAGCCATGATTCTTGAGCAGCAACTCCAAGGCATCCAAAACGTGCGGCTGATCGTCCGCTACCAGCACGCGCGCAGCTAGCATGCTGTCAGCTTGATAGGCGACGGGGGTTTGTAAGTTTTCCATGCCAAACGGATTTGCATCCTGTGGGCCAGCCCCAGGATGGGTGCAAGATATTGATTTGAAATAGAAAAGCAAACTGGCGGTGAGAAAGGTCAGGAGATGACTGTGCGGCTGTGGAATGAACTGTCCGGAAATGAACGGCGGTTTAGCAGGCTGAGAATACCCTTCCGGGACGCTGCGATTTTCCTGGCGGATAAAGTCGCCATCGATTTCGCACGACTTGGGGCGCGGCTGAACAGGCTGGTGAAAAAATCCGTTGGATCCTACATCCGCGCCCTCAGGCTGAAGCCCGGGTGTTTTTCAGCACTTTGCGGCACGAGTGAACTCGTGCCCTCCCGGATTCTCCACGTTTGAAGGAGTTTTTCAGCAGCCTGTGAGTCCGGGCCCTTGCAAAGCCGCGTCCCGGTCCTGGTATTTTCAGGAGCCGGTGAGGCCAGCCTGAGAAACGTCAAAATGCGTAACGCAGGGACTCGGTCAACGAGTTAGCGTGAAAATAGCGTGGCGCAGTTGGCCCGACAAACGAACCCTCATTGTACTGGTAATAATTCCAGCCGCTATTCCAAGCCAACTTATGGCCCAGATCTACGCTCACATTAACTACCGGTTGGTAATAGTTGTACTGCGAGGAGCCTAGAGGTTGCAGAATGTTGAATTGCGGGATGCTGCCGTCAACCTTGGTGATGCTGTAGCCGAGGTTGGCGGTCACCCGGATTACAGGCTTGACTCTGACGGCGGCCATTCCGAAATGCGTGTGGTTGGTGTAGAACGAGTTGGCCAGGAGAGGATTGGCGGCGTCGTTCGCCACACAGGAAGCGGCATTGTTTACGAAGGGAAGGCTCACCCCGATTGGCGGCGTATCGTTGAAGCAGATCAGCGCATTCTGGATCACGTCGTTGTAGTTGTAGGCCAAATCCAGCCCTAAGCGCTCCCGGGGAGCCAGAGAGGCAGTGAATCCGTAATTCCGGTTATGTCCTACGTAGTCTGTTAGTGAGTTGGCATTGCCATCTTGCACAATGTTGATGGAGCCGCCCAACACCGCCCATGGTCGGGGGGTATAGGTTGTCTGGAACCGGTAGCGTGATTCCTTGCGCGGAGACATGCGAACAATCACGTTGTCGTAATTGGTGTGCTCCAGATCGAAATTCAATCGTAACGTATGGGTGGGCCGCGCCCAGAATCCCAGCAGCGCTGTATCTTCATGGACCACGAAGTTGTTTTGGCCGGTGGCTGAGAAAGCGTTGAAGGTCTCGACTCCTGAAAAATCATTGAAGAGGTTGAAGACTTGATCCCCGTAGCGGAAACCAATGCGGGCTCCCACTTTCTTGGAAATGTCCCAAGCTAATTCGGTCTGATTTCGTTTCAGGCTCTGGTTGAAGGATGACTGCGCCAGAGTGGGTGTGGTCGTCTGCGTGGTGGCGCTCAGCGGAGTCAGCAGCGTGCATGCTTTGGTATTTGTACAATCGCTGTCCACTTCGTCAAAATTGCCATCTTGCGGAATGCGGTAGGCCCAAAAATAAAACTTATCGATCAACCGCAGATGTTTGGTGAGATGGACGGTGGCGCCGAGATCGAGTGCGTTGGAGATTTCACTGGCATTGGCTGTCCCCGTGCCAAGAAAAGCCCGAGTGCTGGTACGGGTTAACAGGCCGTTGAAGGACTCGTCCAAGGGCGTGCTCATTTCGGCGTCGCTGTAGGAAAAAGAAGCGACCAGGTCCACCCGCTGGAAGTAATTGCTGCGCAAACTGATTCGCTCGGTGGGAGTGGAAGTACGAATCCGCTGGTCGCGCAGGTAGCCGAAGTAAGCGCTGCAGGTAACATTGGTCAGGGTCCCGCTGGAATTAATCAGACTGGTTGCCGGCGGCTTGACGGCACAGGGTTCCTTGTTGCCAGTGTCGATGGACAAACCCAACTCAACCGGAGATCCCCCCGGCAGAAGCGCGGGCGCGAACGGAGCCAGGAGGGAGTTGGTGTCTCCCCTATAGTAATTGAGGTATTGGTCGTAGCTGAGGACAGTTCGCGGCAAGATCTTCCAGTCGACACCCATGCGGTAGGAGTTCATGGTTGTGTTCCACGGTTGAAGCAGCAGACCTTCCGTGCCCTCGTGAACACTGCTGTATACCGACCCCGTCATGTTGTTATGCGAATACCCGAGGCGAAAGCTCACGCGAGACTGCGGAAGCAGCGTAAGGTCAACGTCGGTCATGCGCCGTGTGGTCCCAAATGCATTGGGCGAGCTTAGTGCCGGAATCGACGGGGTGGAGGTGGGCGGATTCAGGGGATTCGCCAGTAAGTCGTAATCGGAGAAATATTGGTCGCGACGGAAACTGCCTTGCAGGTTGTACCACTTGTTTTTGTCGGCGCGAAGCCGCAGGGCGTTGTTGGGATCGCCTCCCCATCCAAAGCTATTGAGGTAAAGATCGTCGAACAGGACGCCCTGGTGGTCCAACGATTGCATGGAAAGCGTTTCGTCGAGAAGGCGCGGGCCGCTATGCAGATTCACCAAGGTGTCATACATATCGCCGCTGCCGGTCACGTTGTTGTACCGGTAGCCCATCTCAACCGACGAGTGCACCAGATAGCCGCCAGTGGTCACGCCGTCGGGCTCGGCGGGCGGGTTCTGGCCGGCGCTGGAAGATTGCGCCAACAGCATTCCAGGCAATAAGACCACAAACAACCATGACAAACCGGGTTTTCTGAGCGACACCATCATTGCTCCTTCACTTGAAAAAGATACTGCTGAAGTTGGACCCGTGAATCTGCGCGTGACACATGGTGCACGCCTGATACTTGGCGGATTGATTGTGTGCTGGCCCCATTGGACTCACCGTCGGGAAGGTATGGCACTGCAGGCAGAGCATGTTCACCAGGCTGACCTTAAGCAGCCGGGGATTGGTAGAACCGTGGGGGGTATGGCAGCTGGTGCAGCCCTCGGTCTTCACCGGCACATGCTCGTAGACGAAGGGCCCCTGCTTGTCGACATGGCACTTGTAGCAAACAGCATCCCCGCTGGGCAGGGTCTGTAGCTGCCGCACCGTCGCCGTTCCATGAGGGTTATGGCAGTCATTACATTGCACCAGACCCTCATCGACCCGGTGGTGAAAGGGCTTGGCAAAATCTGCCTTGGCCGAGGTATGGCATCCGTAGCACAACTGGGGCTGGCTCTGGACTAGAAGATGCTGTTTTTCCTGGGCATGATGGGGAGAGTGGCAGTCCAGACACCCGACCTCGCTACTGGCGTGGGCGGATTCGGCAAAATGCGACTGCGCATGCGCTTCGCCGTGGCAGCTCAGACAGCGCGCGCTGGTCTCCTGCCGCGACCGCCCCTCGAACATAAATATCTTGCTCTTGTCGCCGCCCCCCGCCACGTGGTCCGCGCCCGGCCCGTGGCAGCCTTCGCAACCCTGGTGCGACGGGCCGCCTTTTTTATCAAGCGTCGTCTTCCAGTGCGGCGTTTTTTCCCAGGCGTTGTAAATTTCCTCGTGACAGGTCTTGCAGGTGTCCGAACCAACGTATTTGGAATCTTCAGCGGGGGGCTTGGCCGCGCTGCTGGACTGGTCCTTTGCCTCAGCCGGCTCCTCCGCTCGACTCATCGTCGAGGCCAAGCAGAATAGACATAAGAAGGAGAGCAGAACGGGGAGTAGAATTCTGGGTTTCATCCGCATGAAGTACTTTCCTCCTGATGCGCAAGTTCGAGAATATGCGTCCCTGGTAATTGTGAATCACGCACGGTAACATCGGGCAGAGCGTCAATGTTGTTCAAAAGTGCACACATGTGGTCAGAAATAATCGCATGTAGCGTAAGCGTTTCGATCCGGTTGTGCTTTGTCCAAACATTGGAATCGTAGACGACGCGGCTGCGATGAACAACCGAGTCGGGCACCAGAGATGTCTTTGGTTGATTCTAAGTTTGTTGATGTTTCTATGTTCTCCCGCGAATAGCTTGCGATGCTGTACTCGCAAGCATGAAACGGATTATCGGGGTGCTAAGAGGGAAAGTTTTGTGATAACTGTCACATGTTTCTTTTTTTTTGGTTGCGGAGTTTCATTCCGGGAGACGCGTCGCAGTGGGTTTGCGGGCGTGGACATGAATCCGGATGGTCGGGTTGTGCGCGATCAAGCACGCCGGAGGGGAAGCCGATTGCATGCCTGTGCGCCGTGGCTCGTCTTACGGCGGGGGATTACGGACAGGAGCAGAATTTCTTGAGGCTATCGGTCAGTCCGCAGATCATCTGAGTGTTGAGCGGCCGAATCGCGGTTTCGAGCTGCTCGATGGTGTTGGCCAGGGAGTCTCGAAGGGCAGGAACCTGCTCCGAATCCTGTTTGACTCCGCGAATCTGCATGCAGATGCCCCTGATCTCGGTTTCGAGCGGGCGCCACGCTTCACTCATCTTCTGGATGTACTGCCAGTCGATGAAATCCGCCCAAATGTTGGCTTTATCCAAGCCCATCTCGATGGCATCCCGCTGAAACAGACTCAGTTCCCGTTCAATGTTTCGGCCAAGCTCATGCAAGCGGTTGGGCAACGCGATCCGGACGTTCATGTGGGAGAACTCGCTGTTTTTTTCGAGAAACAGAAACCTGAAACGGCAACTCAGTTCGAGCCCCTTGAGCACGAGAGTAGTGGAAGCATCCCCAAAGTCTCTGGGCCGCAAATATTCCACGAAGTACAAATTGAATTCTCTGATTCCATTGAAGTATCGAGTGCTGGTCGTCAAGATTACCCGGAAAGCTTGGCGCTCATCGTTGGAGACGATGACCTGACTGTTGTCCACATCCAGTTGGCCCTGGACTGAAGACGTCACCACACTGGTGATGGCGTCGATCCACGAGTCGCGAAACTTGGAGTTCTTCGTGCGCTCGATAAACTGTCCCCACGTAATTTCGTTGTTGAGGAGTCCGAAAATCGACATGGGATTGCCGGTTCCCATGGGCAAAAGCACGGCGTCGTCGGGGATGGCCGTTCGCTGCGATTCGAGCGAGGAATCGTTGGTCTTGATCGTAACCTGCTTTTGCGGCTTCAGGGTCGACTCGGGGGTTGTTTTCAGGTGATTGAAAATGGAGAGCTGCATTTTCCGAACGAGATTACAGAGATCCTGTTCCTCGGGTTTAGGGAGCCCATTCTCTTCGCGTAGTTTGTTAACTATTTCCTGCTTGTTCAGAAATTTCACCATGGGGTGATTGGAATCGATCTTCAAACCGGCGGAGTACGCTTCCAAAGAGAGTTCAAGGGTTGAGTGAGAAATCCCAATGTTGATTCCTTCGTTTCCCGCGAGAATGTCTGGAGGGCTATCCAGATAAACAGGAACAATCCTGCGGACATTCTCGGCGTCCATGTCACGCACCCGCATAAAATAACCCACCTCCATGCCGGTGAAACTGTGGCTGGGTTTCAGCGCCGCCGAGTAAATCACAACCAGCAAATCAGTGTCATCGAGCCGCTTGCGGATCTCGTCTTGGAAACTCAAACCGAACTGCAGCGCCGTGTCGATGAACACGTACACGAAGGGAGCCAGAGCGGTACGAATGGCATCGAAGACCGCGAGCGCAATCTTCTCATCCTCTTTTGCGTAGCTGATGAAAACGCGCAGGATGCGCGGTTTCGGTTCTGAGATAACGGTTACATGGGCCGCCATAAAATACACCTCCGCCCACCGCCAACTCGATGGGACTGCTGTCGCCTTATTTTGCCCGCCCCCGCGGGCTGAGAGCTGATCTCATTAAAACGCTGCTTCTGTTACCACTACCTATACAGTGACAAATCTTCGCGCAGCGTTACAACCGTCGACCGTGTTGTATTAGGAATGGTCAAAATTCTACACCCATTTCGCTCGTAGGTGTTGCTTGAATCCAGTTCCAAAATGGGCCGACTGAGGGCTGGCGAAATATCACGCAACACGCAATCCGAAGCGCTGAGCCCGGCTTGCTTGCGCCGCGGACCGGCCTCGCTATTTAGAAGAGGTTATAGAACCTTGCAGAGATTTCGGAGGTAAAGTCCGAACCTTGCGGTCCTAATGACTGATACCCGGATGTCAGCACCCACCCCTTGCCGCCGAGTTAGGCCTTTCCGTAACTTCCGGTTAGCCGGTCACTCGGGCGAAATTGCCGAGGTTGCCAGCCTTCTTTTCCGTCCTTGCCTGGTTGTATTAACTGTGGTTAACTAGGAAGAATAATCTCTGGTTAATAGATCGGCACCAGTGGCACTTTGCCACTTCAGGGCAGAGACGTGGGGTATTCATGGCGCGGGCGAACTTTGCTTTTCTTGTATTGACGGTGGCGTGTCTTCTTCCGGTGAAAGCGCTGGCACAAGGCGAAACCACCAGTGCCATCGTTGGCCAAGTGCGAGACACAACCGACGCGGTTGTGCCGGGCGCCACTGTCACGATCACGAATCGTGAGACCGGTCTGAAGCGCAGTGCTCGGACCGATGACGCAGGACGGTTCAACTTTCCACAGCTAAAGCCCGGCACCTATTCGGTTCGAGCGGAAGCACAAGGCTTCGATCCGGGGCAAAATGACAACGTCATTTCGGGCCTGGGGCAGAAGCAAACGGTGGATTTCATGCTCAAAGTGGCGCGGTCCAATGAGGCGGTTGTGGTAAGCAGCGAAGCCCCAATCATCAATCCGGAAAACGCCAACACATCGACGACCCTGACTGCGCCAGCCCTGGAGGACTTGCCGAATCCGGGAGGCGACCTGACCTACCCTCTGCAATTTGCTCCTGGGGCCTTGATCAATACGGCGGGGAGCAGTAACGACTTTGTGGGCGGCAGCAACGGGTATGGCAACGTGGAGTTCAACGGACTCCCCGCCCTCTCCAATGGTTACATCGTGGACGGGTTGGAAACGAACGACCCGCTGACCAATCTCAATAGCGGACTCTCAACCAACCTCGTATTGGGATTGAATTCGATTTCGGAAGTGACGGTCAACACACTTTCCTATTCCGTGGACCAAGGACGGTATGGAGCATCGCAAGTCGACTACGTGACCAAGTCCGGCACGAATCAGTTTCACGGGAACCTCTACGAGCTGTGGAATGGTTCGTTATTGAATGCAGCGGACTACTTCACGAATGCGACTCCGGGAAACCACAAGCCCAGATCGACCGTGAATCACTTTGGTGGTAGTGTGGGCGGGCCGATTGCGCACGACAAGCTTTTTTTCTTCTTCGACAGCGAGTGGGTGCGGATCGCACTGCCCATCGTCACACCCACGATTGTTCCCAGTCCGGCGTTCCAACTATACGTGCTGCAGCAACTTCCTTCTGCCTCAGTCCCGTTCTATCAACAGATGTTTTCCCTGTATGAAAACACCAGCGGCACACCGACCCCGATACTTGGATGCCCGCTCGGCGCCGCCGGAGATGGCTGTGCGAACCGGCAGAGCGTCTCACATTCCAGCGACGACCACGAACAGGTGCAGACGGTCCGCATCGACTACAACATCAGCCCGAGAGATACGGCCTGGTTTCGCTTTCAGTCGGACACCGGCCTGCAAGCCGCTTGGACGGACCCTATCAACCCCGTGTTCGACGCGTTTTCGCCCCAGCCTCTCTATTCTTTCGCGGCCGGACACACGCACGTGTTCTCGCAGAACCTGGTGAACTACTTCAATCCGGGGTTCTCCTGGTACGAGAGCCTGTTCGGGCCGAGCAACCCGCAGCAGACACTTGCGGCGTTTCCGATTGTGTTACAGGGCACCGGGGCGAATGCCTTCACGCCCATGGGAGGGCTTGATAACACGTGGATTCAAGGCCGGCGCGCATCCCGCTTTTTCATCAACGACAATCTCTCCTGGAGCCGTGGCGCTCATGAACTTCGCTTCGGAACGAATACCCGTATCTTCCGCCTGAATGACTACGACTTCGGAGAAGGAACGGTTCCAACGGTGACCTACGCGAATTTGCAGCAATTCATCGGTGGAGTAGCGAACACCGCGTCAAAGACGTTTCCTTCGAATGCAAATGAGCCGTTCAACTTTCTCAATCTCGATGTCTACGCGCAGGATACCTGGAAAGTGACTCGCACCCTAACCTGGACGTTCGGTCTGCGCGACACATTTAATTCCAATCCGCTGAATCCTCATGATCAAGTCGCCCGTCTTCACGGCTCCTTCAGTTCCATCTCGCATGATGTCAATCAACCGCTCAACGAGGCCATCCAGACTCATCTTGGCAATCTGTTTTCGTCGACGCCGCTGGCCATTCTGCAACCGAGAACGGCGATTGCGTGGCAGCTCGAGCCAAAATCCGTGCTCCGGACCGGCTTTGGAATTTTCAGCGATATCCTGCCGGGCACGGTGGCCGACCTGATCGGCACGAACCCTCCCTACGACAAGACATTTCAGGGAGGCGTGCTGGGCAGCGTGGGCGGCACGGCCATCGCGCCGGGGGTGCCCAACAGCGCAGTCGATGCAACCGTGATAGCAAATCAGATTTTTACCTCGGGATTTCCCCAGGGACAGCTTTCGTGCGCGTCTTCACAGTCAAGTCCCGCAAGTTGTCTTCCACCGGTTGCGATCACGGCCGTCCCGGACGGCAAACTCCACGCGCCCTACTTCATGGAGTGGAGCCTGGGAATGGAACATCAATTTGGAACGACGGCCAGTTTGCAAGCGCAGTACGTAGGCACGCGGGCCGTAAATCAACCGTATTCAACCCAAGTCAACGGCTACCAAACGATTTGTCAGGGCTGTTTTGCGCCGTTTCCCTACCTGCAATCAACCGATCCACGATTCGCCGCGGTGACGCAGTTCTCCACCGGCGCTAACAGCCACTACAACGGCCTTCAACTGACCGCGATGAAGCGCCTCGGACATGGCCTGCAAGGGCAGGTCAACTACACCTGGAGCCGTTGCATGGACACGGTGTCGAACGGAGGGTTCCTTCCGTTTTCCGCCGGAGGGATTCTCTCGCCTCTGCCGGGCGACTTGGCTCGCGATTATGGTCCCTGCGACTATGACATCCGGCACAACCTCAACGCGCAATATGTTTATCAGCTGCCGGTCAGAGTCCGCAGTCATTCGCTGGGCTACGTGCTCAACGGCTGGCAGATTTCTGGGACAGCATTTTGGCACAGCGGAGTTCCATTCTCGGTGCTGAGTACGCCTTATTCAGCAAACGGAAACGGCATCGTGCAGGGCAGCGGGCCCCAGTTCGCCAGCGTCGTTCCCGGCGTTCCGCTATATGAGCATCATCCGATTCCGGGCGTAACCCAGGCGGGAACGATTCAGTGGCTTAATCCGGACGCATTTGTGTCGGCGGTCGATCCGAGTACAGGGCAGTGCTATGGCGGCGACAGCTCGCAGAATTGCCAATTCGGAAATCTCAGCCGTAATGCCCTGCGTGGTCCTGATTTTCTCTGGAGCGACTTCTATCTGACAAAGTGGTTTCCCTTGAGCGAGCATGTGAAGCTGCGGTTTGAAGGGCAGTTCTTTAATGTCTTCAACCATCCGAATTTTGCGCTGCCCAGCATGGTGCAGGCCGGCATTCCAGGAAACCCTTCCACGCAGAGTGGATTTGGAGCGCTCACGTACGCGACCTCTCCGCCGACCGGTTTGCTAGGCGTCGGTTTGGGCGGCGATAGCAGTCCACGCATGATTGCCTTCCAGGCGCGGTTGGAGTTCTGAGCTTACACGGCGATTCCGGGTATGTTGTCGGCTATCCAAGCCCGTCATCCGAGCAGACGGGACGTTTGCCAGTTTTTCGTGCCTAGTCTGGAACCGCGCCCGGTGTTCTATCAGGTTCCAGGTTCGTCGATCGATTAGCTCAGTAACTTGCCGGCGAGCCAGTAATCGACGCTGAACTTTCCCGGACCGGAGCAGATCAGCCAGATAAAGAAGAGCACGTACAGGACTTCCGGAAGGTAGAGGAAATCGTCGAGCCAGCTAAGAGGCGAAAGTTCTTTCGGCAGGGTGGAGATCGCGCTGGTCAGGGTGGCGACAGTCATATCGATCAATAAAGCCACGCAGGCCGGGCTCGAAAGAAACCCCACGGTCAGCAAGGATCCGCCAACGAACTCGACACCCGAGACGAAATAAGCCGTCTGGCGGGGAAACGGGACTTTGGCCTTAACGAGCGTTTCGTAAACAGGCTTCGTGCCGCCGGCGACAAACAATTTGTTTGCCCCGGAGATGGCGAAGAACAGCCCGATCGAAACGCGTACCAGCAGGATGGCATATTGTTCCAAATCACTGCTACCCATCAGCGCAAACTGGACCAACCGTTTCCAATCCATCTCTTGTCCCTCTTTCGGACGACGAGCTGTAACGATTCAACATCCTACAGGGCGACTTCTCTGCTAACCGCGGCCGAGCGGTGTTGTATCGTTCGCGCCAATAGGCTGGCTCTAAGCGGAGTTCCGCAGGCGTTTAAATCCGCGTCCCGTTCGGGCCGAGGGTTAACCGTAGGTGAGGTCGGTGCTCTGTCCGACTTCGATGATATAGCCGTCAGGATCGCGGATGTAGCAGCGTATCTCGCCGTACTTGGGGATCGGCTCGGTAATGAACTCCGCTCCTCGACTTTTCCATAATTTGTAGCACGCTTGAATATCCGCAACGCGGAAATTCATGAAGCTGTTGATGTGATTCGGGTCGGGGACGCTGAGCGTTACCGTCGGCTTATCCGGGGTCGGCCCGCCTCCAACGTTCAGAATCATCCAGATATTCGCAAGCTGAAGGTACGGAGGCGCGTTGCCGTCACCCATGGTCAGAATGCGAGCGCCGAAAACCTTTTCGTAGTAGTGAGCCGATCGGTTGACGTCGGCGACGGTGAGAAAATGCGCGATGCTCATCCCCTCTCGCGGGGGCATCTCATAGCTCTTCTGTTCGATTTGTACGCTGTTCATTGACGTCTCCTTTCGATAAACAGTGCTCATCCGCTGATTCTGGTTCTTTCCTATTTATACCTGCTACCGATTAAGCCTCACAAGGAAAGGAAAAGCAATTGGACGAAGGTATCGCTCGATACTTCGGCATGGCGGTTTCCGGCGCCTTTCCAACCGATAAACCGGGGTCAGTCCCGGCAGGTCCCCAGATTTCCCCACCAGTCGTTCGAAGGTGCGGCCTCCAGCAGGGCAGCGGTTGGGTACCTGCCCGGTAACGGACACCAATTTCGCAAACGGACGGTGTCGTGTCCAACATAACAGGCTCTCCGCAATGTTGGATCAATCTTTTCAGTAGCATAGCCGTTTTCGACTTCTGGCCTGAAATTTGCCCAAACGTACGTAGTACCGCCACGTCTGACCGAAGGTCTTAGCAGGCGGTGGGACCGAGGGGAGCGTCTTCATGGGGACTTTACTTCAGGATGTTCGCTATGGTTTGCGCATGCTGGTCAAGAAGCCCACATTCACGATCGTGGCTGTCCTGACGCTGGCTCTGGGCGTGGGAGCCAACACGGCCATTTTCAGCATCGTGAATGCCGTGTTGCTGCGTTCTCTGCCCTACCGCGATCCCGATCGTTTGGTACGAATCTTCTTTAACGAGCCCGGCGTAGGATTGCGGGACGTTGAGTTTTCCAAGCCCGAAATGGATGACCTGCAGACGCGAGCGGGCGTATTTGAAGATGTGACCCCGATTCTCGAGGGTAGCGACATTTTGACCGGCACCAAACAGCCCGAGCGTGTCGAGGGGCTCAGTGGCAGTTTCAGCTACTTTTCCATGCTGGGTGCGACCCCGCAAATTGGACGGTTGTTTGGTCCGCAGGACTTCACGCTCGGTTTCGCGTCAGTGGTCGTGATCAGCGATGGCCTATGGCGCCGTGCCTATGGCGCCGATCCGAACGTTCTCGGCAGTACCCTCCGTCTCGACAATGATCCCTATACAATTATCGGGGTTCTGCCACGCGGATTTCGCCATCCTGGACCGACGGTTTCCGGCGACGTGGAAGTGTTTGGCGCCGGCGGATTCAGCGCAGATCCCTTTCCTCCGCCAATGCGTGGTACCCGGGATTTAATAAATGGAATCGGACGACTTAAGCCTGGCCTGACACTGGCGCAAGCTCAGGCGCGGCTCACTGCCATGGCCGCCGAATTGCGCCACGACCTTCCCACCGATTACCCGCCGCAGGCGCAATGGACAATTGAGATTCAACCATTGCAAGAAACTTTGGTAGGCAATGTTCGGCCCATGCTGCTGGTGTTACTGGGTGCGGTAATCCTAATCGTTTTCATCGTATCGTTGAACATTGCCAATCTCCTCTTGGCGCGCGCTTCGGGGCGACAACAAGAGATGGCGGTGCGGTTAGCGCTGGGGGCGAGCCGCGGCCGCATGGTGCGCCAGATGCTGACCGAGTCCATGCTGCTGTCGCTCATCGGCGGTGCCGCGGGAATCGCAACCGCGGTTGGTACTTTAGGATTCATTCTGCGCTTTGTGCCATCGAACGTTCCCCGGCTCAACGAAGTACGAATCGACTGGGTGGTGCTGGCGTTCGCTCTGCTGATTTCCATTCTCACCGGCTTGGTGTTTGGACTTGCTCCAGCGCTTCATTCGGCAAAAGGCGCTCTCTCCTCGGCCATTCGCGAAGGCGGTCGCGGTTCGGGCTACAGCACTAAGACCGGCCGATTGCGGGATGTTCTAATCGTCTCTGAACTGGCATTTGCCGTCATACTGATGGTGGGAGCCGGCTTGCTGCTGCGTACGCTGCGGGATCTGTTGCAGGAAAATCCAGGCTTTAATCCAACTCAAGTTGTCACTGCAAACATCTGGCTTCCGAATCCCAACGATCCGAAGACGGATCCGTATCTCGATATTCCTCGCAGAGCCACCTTTGATCGTGAGTTGCTGCGGCGCATGAAGGCAATTCCGGGAGTAGAACTCGCCGCAATCACTTCAGCTCTACCGACCACCAATAACGACCCAAACGCGGTCGGTGGCTTAGCGATTGAAGGCTTAGCGATTGAAGATAGACCGGTCGAGTCCTCGCAGGATCTGCGCGCCGAGAGGATTCGGATAAGCCCCGATTATTTTAAGGTGTTGCAGGCGACGCTCCTACGCGGCCGCTCATTCACCGAGGGCGATGAAGACGGCAAACAGCCGGTGGCCATCATTGATGAAAGCACCGCTCGTAAGTATTGGCCAACCCGCGATCCGCTGGGCCGCCAAGTGCGGTTCGGAAAAGACCCTACCATGCCATGGATAACCGTCGTGGGTATTATTGAGGATATCAAGAGTGACGGTCTCGACATCGATGGCGTTCCGCACATCTACGTTTCGACCTATCAAGACTCCATCAAGGGAGTGAGCGTGGTGTTGCGGACGTCTCTGCCCGCGACCCTGCTCGAACCACAGATTCGGCATGAAATCCAGAGCATTGATCCCGGCTTGCCGGTATTTAATGTTTCTTCTATGAACGACATCCTTGATCAGTCACTGGCTTCACGCCGTTTTTCTGCCGACCTGGTGGGCGGATTTGCTGGACTGGCGGTGCTTCTGGCCTCCATCGGAATTTATGGCTTGCTGGCCTATATGGTCAGCCAAAGATCGCGCGAGATCGGTATTCGCATGGCCTTGGGGGCTGGGCGCGGCGGCGTCCTGAAGCTGTTTTTGCAAAAGGGTATGGTGCTGGCGGGCCTCGGAGTTGTGGCCGGCATGGTCGTTTCTGCATCGACTGCGTCGTTGATGGGCAGTTTGCTTTACGGCGTGCGCCCGCATGATCCGGCTGTGTTTGTGATCGTTCCTCTGCTTTTGTTTGCCATTGCCGTTCTAGCCAGCTACCTTCCAGCCCGGCGCGCGACGAAGGTGGACCCAATGATCGCGCTGAGAGAAGCATAGCGAACCACCTGTGCAGTGTGGGAAATCCGGGGACAGCCGGAACATTCCCCAATTGTTTCGACGGATGTACCGCAATGCGGGACAGACGGGACGTTGACTAATTTCCATTTCCGAAAAATGGAAACGCCTCCCGCCTGTCCCTGGTTTCCCTCCGATTCTTATGCCGCTGAAACCGACTCCTTCCTCCGATTGAGTGCCGGTAGAAGAAGTTTCAGAAGCGCTTCATCAGAGAACGGGTTCTGACCCGAGATCAACTCGCGATCTTGAAGGACGTAGCTCGACCATGGAGCGAGCACACTTACGTCGCCGCCCGCCGTTTGCAAGGCGAAGTCCGGGTAGAAGAGAACCTTACCACCAATCTCAAGCGGCTCCCGTTGCTGCTCTTCCGCTGTCGAAAAAATAGTCATCTTATATCCGGAATAGATCCAACCCTGCGCCTTTGCATGCGCTCCGGCGGCATCGCCCGCACTCAGCGCGGCGACCACCTCCTTCGAATTCGGAAGCGCCGAGAGAAGTGAAATCGGGCCATGGCAGAGCACTGCCGTAGGCTTGGATGTTTTATGAAAGTGTCTCAGCACGGTGCCAGCGTCGGGATCATCGAGAAGATCCATCATCGGGCCATGGCCGCCGGGGACGAAAACAGCGTCATATTGATCCAGGCCTGATGCGATGACATCCGAGATACGAGTTGGATTTTTGAGCCCAGTCAGGCTGTCGCGGAATTTCAGATAGTCCTGAAGCTTAGCCTCATCCCCACCGAAGAACTGGGCTATCGCTGAATTGACATCCAATTGCGGCGTGTTGCCTTTGGGGTTGGCGAAAGTGATTTCGTAGCCCTCCTTCATCAGGGCGCGAACCGGAACCGTCAGTTCGTTGAGGTAGTAGCCGGCGCCGGTATAAACCTTGCCATCCTTCAAGGGCAAACCGCGACCGCTCGAGACTAGGACTAAGACTTTTCCTTTTGTTGTCATTTTGTTCTCCTCTTTGAAATTGAGTATGTTCTCCTGAAATATGGAACTAAAAACTCGAGACAGACGGGCGTTCATTAATTCTCGTACATTGAAATTGGGGAACGTTCCGTCTGTCCCCACTGTTTCCTCTGTATTCGTAGCCGTCTCACCGCTGCCCACAAGAGCAGCGGGAGATTGGCAATCAAAGTGACAATCGATAGATCTAAAGAACCGCGGCGATACAGTCCACCTCGATGTCGAAGCCGCCATTCCAAGCAGGAACGTTGATAAAGATTCGAGCAGGAGGATTCTCCGGGAAGTAACGCCTGTAGACCTCGTTAACAGCAGGAAACATGTCTACTGAAGTCACGTAGACATTCAGTTTCAGGATGTTTTCCAAGGACGAACCCGCCGTTTCGACACAGAGCTTAAGCTGGTCTAAAACGATCTCGGTCTGGCGCTCAATAGGCCCTCGGAAAATCTCTCCGGTTTTCGGATCGAACGGCGGACAGCCTGAGACATAAATAGTGTCGCCGTGTTTAGTCACCATCGAAGCGGGCGCCTTGTACTTTTCGAGGTAGGTCGCCAGTGGCTCGACCCGAATGATTTCTCGTTTCATAGATTTCCTCCGTTTTGTGGACACGGTTTCTAGCAACCAAGAGCCGCGAAGATTTGATGGTAGGAGTAAAGCGAGACCCTGGAACAGCTGTCTGCCTGAGGTCATCGGCTAGGCCTCCACCCGAATTGTAATTCTTCTCGCATCAGCGGTTGATGTGGCTTATGGCTGCGGGAATCCGAACATCAACCACGACTGATTGGCTACCCAATGCGGGTATAGCTCCGTCATCTGATCGAACAGTTCCTGGTCGGACGTCGCGGTTTTCTGCAGCCGATCGAAGTCCTCGAGGTAACGCTTGGTGTCCTGGATCGTCGAGGGAGAGTCGGGCGCGCCAGGCTTCTTGTGACCGGCGACAACCATCGCCGGGTTCAGCGCCGCTAACCGGTCTAGCGCCGCGATCCAATTCTTTCGGCTCTCGGGAGTGGTGTCGCCGACGTACATGCGGCATTGGTTGTAGACAACGTCGCCAGCGACGACCAGGCCGATCGATGGAACGTGTAGAGACGTTGAATCGGGGCTATCGGTGCGGCCCTGCTCGATGATGCGCAATTCGTGGCCCTCGAGAGGGAAGGTGTCGTGCTCATAGGGCTCGGGTGGAACCAACTTGGTGGGCACTTGCCCAGGAAACAACCGGCGGGCTAGCCGCTCCACTGTGGGAGTGAAAGAGATCTGCATGGCGTTCACCGTCTTGGGCGTGGCTATCGCCCGTGCGCCCGGGAAACGGTCGAGCAGAATGCTCAGACCGTAGAAGTGGTCGAAATGGGCGTGCGTTATATAGATGGTCTCCAAGTTGCGGTTGTGCAGAGCAACCCAATCCGCGAGAGCCTCGGCCTCAGCCACTGTCCCCATTGCGTCCACCAGCACCGCGTCGTGCTCGCCGAAGATTAAAGTCGACGTGATCGGGTCAAAGCCGAACGCTTCGCCGAAGGGCTTTGGCCGCTCGCCGACCATAGTCTTTCCCGGGGCGGTAAAAACGTTCACACTTAGCGTGTTTGACTCAGGCGTGTTCGACGCGACAGGCGTGGTCACGCGCGTGGTCTCTTTCAGTCCATCTGTGCCGTCCATTTGGTACTCCTTCCGATGTCAGAGCGAGTGACTGTTCAAGCATGGATTAGGCCAGAACAAAATGGGCCACGCAATTGGACGTTGGTATTGCCAATACCTTCGTATCGACTGCAGTACAAGCAGGCCGGGATGATTATGTGTCCATCCGTTCGACCCATTGAGCGCGAAATGCCGGAGGCACGAATGGATCTGCAAAGTACTGTGTTTCCCGTGCAACCTTGTCGCCCGTGAACTCCATGATGCTCACGGTGTAGCTCGGCTTGCCGTCATATGTCAGGATGAGCTCGGTGACCCACAGTTCACCGCCGCCAATGATGCGTCGCACAGTAAACCGCTTTTTGCTCGGCTGACTGGCGCGTTGGCCCTGTATGGTGCTTCGACCACGGGTTCGCTCGCCT
This sequence comes from uncultured Acidobacteriota bacterium, assembly GCA_963696635.1. Classification (GTDB taxonomy): domain Bacteria; phylum Acidobacteriota; class Terriglobia; order Terriglobales; family Acidobacteriaceae; genus JABDBE01. The sequence goes on along the minus strand of CAVOKX010000006.1, from coordinate 334,518 downwards.
GACTGCGGGTAGTCCAGCACCGCGTCCTCGTGATAGATGCGGTGCTCCGTTTCAAAATCGTTGGCATCGGAGGCCGCCCAATGCTGATCCAGTGCCGCACGGATCTCCTGATCTCGGACTCCAGAATCCTGCTCATTCTTTTGTTGATCGTTCATCTCGAGCCCTTCAATTTGACCCACTGTGGCTACCCCGCTCCACGTCCTGATAGACGTGCCGCCGAATAAATTACGCCTAATAATCGCGACTAGCAGCCCTGGGCGCTTGGGGGCCGACTAAGGTTGGAACCCGTCCGCCATCCACTTGGCGAACAATTCAATCCGAGATTGCTGCCAAGGACCTTCTCCTTTTGGTGGTGGGGGCGGCATTACGGCGCCGCCGATTCCACGAATGCGATCATAGATGGCGCCAGCATGCTTTTTGACGTCATCGTAACTTCCCAGGTTGAACGCCTTGCTCATGCCTTGAATGTCCCGCTCCGTAAAGAGCGGGCGAATGTCCATTTGAAAGCTTGTCGTTTTCGTCATTGCGCCTCACAGGTATTGGATTATACGGATGTCGCGGTCTCCTCGTATTTGTTAGTCTTGGAAACCGGTTGATTAAAGCCGACAATAGCCGTCGGCCGTTTGTAGCTCACTCGTCGCAGCAAATGCACACATAGCCGACGACAATCTCAAGAACTTGGAACTTCGATCCGAAATCGTCGCTCGGGTGATACAAACCACGCGGCGGCATAAAGCTGTCACCATGCAGCCAGAACAAACTGGGCCGCGCAATTGGACAATGGTATTGGCCATACTTTCGTATCAACTGCGGTGGATCAGCCAAACGTGAACGACTAAGCCAGCAACTGGCGCGGAGTTCCCTCGTCTTGAGCTGGGCCGCTTCTCATCCAACGCGATAGAGAACGAGAATCAGGATCAGAAAACCTAAGACGTACGCAACGTACGCATTCAGAACGTCCGTGGTGCATTCCTGCCAGGAATCTCGCGACCGAGTTCACGATCGTTCCTACGGGATGAAAGAAGAGGCGATCCACCAGGTGCGTCTCATCGCGGCGTCGCCGAATTGCCGTCCGGAAATGCACGGCCACCGTTTCGCGGGTGTCCTCGACGATATTCGGGCGGAAAATCGCCTGGAAGACCACGCGCACTGGGTTGGAAAATCCCGTTGCCGTATAGGTCATTTCAGGCAGCAGAGTCGGAATGCCGCCCGCCCAGACTTCGTTCTTGACGAGCGAGCGACGGCGAGTGAGGCGGGTGGTGATGAACCAAGAGAGCAGCAGCAGAATCGCCAGCGCCACGACACTGTAAGAAGGAGACATGGCAAAGACGACCGGATTCTGCTCCGAGCCTCGCAGTAAGATCACGAGACCGCGACCGGGCACCCATCGGGCTCCGGTTTGTGCTCCCAGGTTATGAAAGTCCGCAAGGAAGGCTGGCGGAAGTTGCTGGTTGGCTTGCGTAGCTGTAAAGAACGGTGGAACGAGCGAAGCGGTTGCGCTCGCTCCCGCCAGTGGTTCCACGGCGCGGTTCAAGGTGGGAATGACATAAGTCGGCAGCACTCCCAGAAGAACACAAGCCACCGCGAGAAGCATCAGCGAAAACCGTGGCCTGCGCGCGAACTCGGCTCCGTTTGATTTCCAACTACTGCGAGGTATTCCCAGAAAGCTCATGGCGTAAGTCTTCACGAAACAAGTGACGACCAATGCGGCCGTCAGCGCCAGGATGGCACCGGAAAGGGCGAAGACGATCTTGACAGCCGCCGATGGAAGCAGCGCGCTGCGCAGGAATGTCTGCAAGGTTAACCATTCACTCACAAAACCATTGAAAGGGGGAACCGCCGAGATGGCGAGGCACCCGGCCAGGAATACGACCGACAGGGCTGGCAACGAGCGGATCAGGCCTCCCAGTTGATCCATGTCTCTGGTACCGGTGGCGGCTTCAATGTGGCCGGCGCCCTGGTAGAGCAGCGCCTTGTATGTGGAATGATTGAGCATGTGATAAAGCGCGGCCGTGAGCGCGAGGGCAGCAGGGACCGAGTTCCCGGAATTGCGGAATACCAGAAATGCTCCGATCCCCGCCACGATGATGCCGGCATTTTCGATGGAACTGTGAGCCAACATCGTCTTAAGGTCGTTCTCGGTGGTGGCGTAGAGAATTCCCACCAACGCGGTGACGGCTCCGATTACGAGAGCGACAAGGCCCGGTCCAATGCCATGGCCGGGAACCAAGTCGGCGTTCAGACGCAGGATTCCATAGAAACCCAGATTCAAGGTCACGCCCGCGAACACGGGGATGAAAATGGGCGGTGCAGCCGTGTACGACCTCGACAACCAGAAATTCAGCGGCACCAGGCCCGCCTTGACGCCAAATCCGAGGAACCCGAGAAGAAACACACCCCACAGCGCCGCCCCCGATAAGTGAGCAGCCGCCATCCGCAGGGCGGCAAACGAATATCCGCCAGCAGCGTTTCCAGCGATAAGAAACGCGATCACGACCGCCAGGAATCCCGCCTCGCTCATGGCGAGCATGATGTATCCGGCGGTGAAATCGCCTTCAGGCTCTTGCTCGTAGTTGACGAGCAGGTAGCACAAGATCGACATGCACTCCCAACTGATCAGGAAGATGAGAACGTCCCCCGCAGTGAGGATCAAAACTACGGAAGCCATCAGCGCGAAGTGCAGCAAGCCGTAGCGCCCAGCTGGGTGCCCCTCTCGGGAGAGGTAGTCGGGAGCAAAGAAACAGCAGGAGAGATAGACCAAGCCAGCCGCGAAAACGAAGACCGCCGAGAGTGTGTCAAGGTGAAGAGATAGAGTTCCAAAACCGTTGAGCGTCCAAAGATTCAAATGAAAATCTGTTCCGGCCGCGAGACGCAGACCTGCCGCGGCCATCAGGAGAATTGAGCAGAGTGTCCCGAACCATGCGATGACCAGCGAGGCATACTTGCCGCGAAATACCGACGACAGGATCAGCCCGGTCGCGCACAGAGCGTAAAACAGGAGAAGAGTAGTTCCGGCAGACGCAGCCATATCAGGCCTCCTCTCGTGACTGGGTCGAAAGAGGTAGTGGTATCTTTCGGCCCGCGACGACGAGCAGACCGTGTAAGACTGCAAGGGGCGGAGGTGGATCGCCGGGTACTTCCACATCTACGGGAAGGACCATGCCCACGCCACCGGCCGACATGAAGCTCTTCCCGAAAACACCTCCGGTGATGGCGCATGTTCCGACAGCCAGAACACGCTTCGGATCCGGCATCGCTTCATAGGTCTTCAGCAGCGGCCCCCGCATATTCTCAGTCACCGGCCCGACCACGAGCAGGACATCAGCGGTCCGCGGAGTGGCGGTCAGAAAGATGCCCAGCCGGTGCATGTTATACAGCGGATTGTTCAATTGCTTAACCTCATGCAGGCAGGCTCCGCAATCTCCTGCGTCCACCACCATGACGTGGAGCGACTGACTAAAGGCCGTCTTCAACCGGGCATAGTCCTTTCTTACGACAGGTGTCTGCGCCCACTCGTAACTCGCATCCCAATCGAGAAGATTCGAACTGCCAAAGCGGCAGCGCTGGCACCACACACAAGTCCTGAGATCTACGGTCGCAATATTCTCGCTGGCCGTGATCGCACGTACTGGGCAGTTTGACGCAGCTTGGGATGCTTGCTCTGGGGAAGCAAAGGTTGTTGGTAAGGGCCGTCCCGGTGAAACGCCCGCGGCTGTTTCCGGCGCTCCAGGATACCGCGTCGATTGAATGCCTCTTCGTACTCCGTACCAGAACCACGAGCTCATCGATTGCCGCTCCTAACGATCGCACTCTGATGCAGACAAACCAAAGGTTGCCAAAATGATGGGAAAATCCTGAAACGCAAAGTCCTCCACCGCCACATGAAGGCCCAGCCAATTTCGGAAAGATGGAGATAAGATTCGGTAACGCTCCACCCTGTTTTCGCGGTCCAGCCTTATCCAATGCACCGCGGCACCGATGGGTGCTTCAACCCATCCCGATGCTGCACCAGCACTAGGTTGCATGACCGGAGCGCAAATTTCTCCGGGTTCCAACGACTCGACTGCCTGGCGAATTAGCTTCGCGGATTGTTGAGCCTCGGAGAAGATTACGCGCAATCGGGCAAATCCATCGCCTTCTTTTTCGCAAGGCACCTCAAAACGGTAGCGTTCATAACCGCCATAGGGGCAAGCGCGACGCAAGTCGTGAGCGAGACCGGATGCGCGCCCCAGCGGGCCGACGAGGTCGAGGTCGCGAGCGCTCTCCGGACTGATGATGCCGACATCTTCGAGGCGGTCGAGGAAACTGCTGCTGTATCGAAGGCGCTCCTCCAGTTTCTGCAGTTGGCTCGAAGCGCTGTCGATGTTCCCTAACAACGTCCGGCAGTTCTGCTCATCGAAATCTCGTCGCAGTCCTCCGGGGGTATTTAATCCAAACAGATAGCGATGCCCGGCAAATGCGCACGAGGCCCGCAGGAGTTGTTCCTCGACGATGGCCGCATGAGCCTCAGAGACGGTGAGCGCCGTGGACTGGCAAATGGCAGCGATCGATCCGGCGTGGTGGCGGAGCCGTTCTAGCTCAGCCAGTGCCACACGCAAGCCACTGGCGCGGAGCGGAACCACGTGCTGGAAAATCCTCTCCACGGCTTGGCAGTAGGCAAGCGAATGCGCGAACGCGGACTTGGCTGAAAATCGTTCGGCTAGCAACAAGGCATCGAGAACCGATTTTCCCTCCGCGATCTTCTCGACAGCCCGATAGTTGTAAAACAGCCGTGGCACAGCCCGGATCACGTCTTCGCCAACCGTCTCCAGCAGGAAATGGACGGACTCGCCGATGCCTCCCTCATAGACAGGGCCGACTGGCATGGCGAACGCACCGGGATCTTGAACCACCAGCACCGGATGCCAGTCTTCTTTCGGCCGCTTCTTGAGATGAGTCTGCCCGGCATCGAATGCCTTGCGCATGGGAGCCAGCCCTTCTTGCCAGACTTGATCATGGAGGATGAAATCTCCAAGCCGGGGATGCTCTTCAAACTCCAGGCCGAACAGATCCTCGGCCTCACGCTCATACCAGTCGGCCGCGTGAATCTGCGCGCTGATGCTCGGCACGGTTCGAGTGGCCAGTGGTAGATGCAGAATGAAATGAATCCAGCGGTCGCCGGGAATCCGGAAAACGTAGCGCAGAATCCATTCCTCGCGCTCCTCGACAATCAGTCCTCCAAAAGAGCAACCGGCGTCCCCGAACAGAAATTGAGCTAGTGAAGGCAGCGCTTCGGGCTGAGTCACAATCAATGCAAGGTCAAATCGGCTCTCTGCATTCGCCGAAGGCGAAACCGCCGATGCAAAACGTTTCTCGATTGCAGCCGCCAGACTCTTGGCGTCATAGGTTTGCGGGTTGACGTTCTGCGCGTTCGCGGCGGAGGAGTCAGTGAGTGTCATTCAGCGGCCCCCTAATTGTTGTGCCGCGAGTTGCAGCAGATTGTGAACCGGGGCAGGAACGTACACACCCAGCAATACCACTGGCACCGCAGCCGCCCACACCGTGAAGCGGCAGCTCACGGGCAGTACTCCGGTCGAAACGTGTTCTGGGGGTTCGCCCATCACCATACGGTTGACGTGCGACAGAATGGCCGCGAAAGCGATGACGATCAAAACACCGAGCACGGCAACCACAAGTTTGTGCCCAGCGTGAACTCCTGCGGAGAGGATGGAAAGCTCGCTCAGGAAGATGGGAAATGGAGGAGCGCCGGCGATGGCCAGGGAAGAGAGCAACAGCGCCCCGCCGGCGAAAGGCGAGACCCGGAGGAGTCCGCGCACCGACGCGATCTCGCGCGTGCTCAGGATCAGCAGCATGGCTCCGGCGACATAGAAGCAAAGCGACTTGGTGATGGCATGATTGAGGATTTGAGAGACTGCTCCGAAATCCGCCGCTTGTGTCGCCATGCCCGCGGCGGTCAGGATGATGCCCATGTGCTCGACGGTCGAGTAGGCGAACATACGCTTGTAATCGCGAACCTGGATCAAAAGAAAGGCGGCGATTCCCACCGAAACTAGACCCAGGACGATCATCCAGTTCCCCACGCGGGCCGCTGGAGAAATCAGAACAATTGACAGGAACCGCAGGATTACATAGAGCGGTACCGTGGTCTTCACCCCGGAAAGAACGGCACACACCGGAGTGGGAGCCTGGCTGTGGGCGTCCGGCAACCAGGTGTGCATCGGCGCAAGTCCTGACTTGGCCCCAAACCCCACGAAGACAAGCAAAAAGGAAAGTTTCAAAAGACTGGGGTCCATGGAAGCCGCCGCCATGCGCAGGCCTTCCCAAGTCTCCCAGGCTCCGCCAGTGGTGGAACGGTATGTCCAAAACAGTAAAAAAAATCCTAGCAATGCGATGGGCGCACCCATAATCGTGAGAACCGCGAACTTCCAGGCCGCTTCCAATGCATTCGAGGTGTTATCGAAGCCAACCAACAGGACGCTGAAGAGCGTAATGAGTTCAACTGCGACCCACACAAGATTCGGTTCTGCCAGCGATGGAACAGCCAGCAGCGCGAAAGCCAGCAAATTATAGTTTCCGTAAAACCACCATAGCCGCCCCCCGTCGTGGCCATGCTGCATGTAACCATGAGCGAAGATTGATGCCAGTGCAACGACGAAGCTCACCAGTACCAGCATGAGAGCACTCAGGCCATCGGCTTCAAACCATCCGGGAATAGCGACGACTCGCCCATGGCCGGCCACTTGAGCGGCAACGTACAGTGCAAGCGCAGGGCAGGCCGACGTAGACCCAATCGTGATGGCCGAAGCATAGAGGCGAAGAGGCCGTATCGAACTCAGGAGCGCCGCCAGGAGAGGAAGCGCGAGAATTGCGATCAGCGTCATGCGGTCGCTTCCTCTTTGAGTTTGTCCAACCCCGCAGCCTCGGTAGTCCCGACCGTTTCTCGAATGTTGCGGGTGAGCAATCCGACTACGACTGCGATAAGAACGACGTCCACAGCTACCGCAAGCTCGGCGATCAGGGGAAGTTCAGAGGCGATGGCGACGCCCGCGAAAAAAGCTCCATTTTCCATCGCCAGAATCCCGATCAGTTGCGGAATCGCTTCCCGGCGCGCCACCAGCGAATACGCGCCAATCAGAATGCCCGCCAGACCGATCGGCAGGTTCACGCGGATCACTGGATCATGCGTCGTGGCTACAATCGGGCCCATGAGAAACTCAGCAACGATTGTGAGCATGAGTGCCAGCAACAGCGAGGTTGGGATGTTGACTGCCTGGGCGATTTCCCGCCGCTCATAAAATTCGGCGGGCAGAAGACGCCGCAGGACCCAGGGGATCGCCAGCACCTTGGCGACGATGGTGATCGCTCCCAGTGCCCAAAGATGAACGGACATGCGGCTGTACGCGAGCAGAAATGAGGACGCGGCAAGGAGCTCAGACTGCGCCACAAAGAACCGTAAAACTCCCTGAACCTGCCGGGTAGCCACCATGGCGAACGCCGAGATCAGGATCAACCCCGCGCTTAGCGTGTTCAGTGCCTCCGGAATGGATGCCGACATCTGTTAGCCTCCCGGAAAAATACTCGTCACCATGGCTGCGACCGAAATGATGAATGCCGCTCCCAGAAATTCGCTGATCCGGAACAGCCGCAGCTTGGCGAGAGATGTTTCAATCACTACCAACACCAGCGAGAACACAAAAATCTTGAACAGGATCTGGGGAACTGCGGTAAGAACATTAGCAACGGCATGGCCGTGAGCCAGGCCCCACGGAGCAACCAATACGTTCAGGAAGATGCACGTCAAGACGAGGAACTTCATCTCGCCTCCCCACTTCATCAGTGCCGCGCCCCGGCCCGAAAACTCCAAACCTTTCGACTCATCGATCATTGCCAGTTCGAAATGGCTCGAAGGATTGTCCACGGGAATTCGTCCTCCCTCGGCCAAAATCAGCATAAGAAAAGCGATCAGCAAAAGCACATGCGCCGGGGAGGAAAAGGCGGCCGCGTTCGCCACCCATTTTTGTTGCACGATGTAAGGAATCGTCGATTGCGAGACGAATGAAACCGTGAAGAACACGATCATGAATACCGGCTCGGCTAAGAAACCGACCATGCGTGTCCGGCTGGCCCCCATCGGTCCGTAAGGATTTCCCGTGTCTACCGCGGCAAGCGCGGCGAAAAATCCAGCGAGCCCCAGGAAGAAACCTCCGGCCAGCATGTCTCCCATAAACGCGAATACCAGCGGGTAGTCGGTCAGCACCGGGATCAGAATGGTGACGAAGATCGGCATCACAAACACCAAATAGGGAGTGACGCGAAAGATCCATGTCGTCTGATCCGATACGATTTGGTCTTTGTGAAACAGCTTCCAAATATCCCGATAGGGTTGCACGACAGAAGGACCGCGCTTGCTTTGTACCATTTCCTTCAGGCGGGCAAGGGTGCCCGCGTACAAAGGCGCGAAAAGCAGGACGAAGAGGATCTGCAATAAGTTATACCCGACGGTTTCGGTCATGACTGTGGCCCCTGGCAAACTTCAGAGGTTGAATCACATATCACTGCAAGACGCATTCCCGCGTCCACCCAATTCGGAAGGGGCTGGTTTGCAGTGAATGCTTGAATGCCTCGGACTTGGTAAGAAACTCCTCCCATCGTAGGTTCCTTACGAACCGAACCGCGGTCCAGGATTTGAGAGGAGTCATCAGCCGCCAGCAGCGCGGCAGTTTACCCTGGTAAAACCAGGGCGGCAAACTCCATTGCCGCCATCATTCAAACACAGACGAATCGAAGACGGCAAGTGCCGCGTTTGAAAACCGTCACGTTCTCTGGCCGGAAAGGCCATTCATTTTGGATTTGATAAGGGGGTGGAAGTCTAGGGCAACCGAAAACCGGAAAATCTGACGCGTGTTACGCAGTCTTGGGAGGGCGGCTCCTTTTCACTGAAGTCGTTCCCCTACGCAGTAGACGAGACCATCGGGCGCCTGAGGGCTTTTGGGGTTTCCGCAAGAAGTGGAAAAGGACTTGATTACTGTACTTCAAACTGGATCGGTGTAACGAACTCATAGCAAGGAGAGCTCATGTCAAAAATAAAAAGTGTTGTCTGCAGTGACATTGGAAAGAGGATGTTTTCCTCTTTAAAGATCATTTCTTCGAGTGCCCACAAAACGCAGGCTGTGCGTCCTGGGCAAAGAACCGCCTTACATCGGCGACATCGAACCCACAATCGTGTGCTGCATAGTGCTTATCCATGAGGTCATTTGCCGACTGACGCAGGCGAAAGACGATTTCCATGGCATCGGCAATCGGGGCAAGGTCGGCGATCTGAGCGAAGATCCCCCGCATCGTTGCGATCACTTGTTTGAGCGTGACGTTTTCGCGGCGGAACGTGTCGAGGGGGTGTCCGGGTTCTACGGGTGGGGGCAGAGCCAACTGGACGAGTACATCACGCGTGACTTGCGAGTGCAGATCGCACGTGGAGCGTACTTCCTCGACCGGCATACCCTGGGCCATCAACTGTTGCTCCATGGCCATGATCTCGGTGGCGAGGACCAGGCTGGACAGGTGCCGGGGATTGGATCCCCCCGAGAGCCACCGATTAGGACGACAGGCAATTCTGAGTTCAATGCTTTAGCAATCGTGCGATTGCGGCTGGCTTCTCCTCCCTCTTTGCTCCTTTGATAGGTGGCGCTGCCGATGCGGGCGCGGATGCCATGTTCTCGATATTGGGCGGGTTGTGGCTGGGCGCCGGACCGCCATGCAAGCTCAACTGTCCGAGGCGACAGAGATTGATAGCATCGCCAAGAATCCGCGTGGCTTCCTGCGGAGCATGGAAGCCCATCGAGTTCTCAGACATTACGAAATCAATCATGAATTGTCCCTTGCGCTGGTAATCGCGCGCCGAAGCCAGTTGCGCGTCTGTCGCTCCTTTTGCCTTCTCGGCTTTAATGTCCCCAATCAAGTCCACAAGGGCATCAAGTGCAGTGTTACGCAGATTGAAGAATCGGTCCTGAATATCCTCAACCCGCGCCTTCAACTCCTCTTCTGGAAAGTGATGACACGTCTGGCAGGAGCGATTGATCTTGAGCAGCGGACTATTGATCTGGTGGTCGCTGATCTTGAGCCCACCCTGCCGCATGTAGGGCATATGGCAATCCGCGCAAGCCACGCCGGAGCGCGCGTGCACGCCCTGGTTCCACATCTCGAACTCGGGATGGCGCGGCTTGATGAGTTGGGCGCCGCTGTCCTGATGCGTCCATTCATTGATTTTGTTCTCATCCTCAACTGCGATGATGTCCTCCACTTTCAGGCCCTTCACCCACGGGAACGTCAACCGCTTATTCGGCGGCTGGAAATAATACGTCACGTGGCACTGACCGCACACATAGGAACGCATCTCCTGGCGCGTGGCCATTGTGTTCACATCGTAGTTCTGCACACCTTGGGAAACCTTCAGCGCGCGAATACCTTCCATGAAAGCCGGACGGGTGATTCTTAGCTGCATCGTTTTCGGATCGTGACAATCGATGCACGCGACCGGATGTTTAACGGTTTGGCGAATCTGCGGATACGTCATGTGCGTGTCGCTGATAACGTTGAAACCTTTCGTCAGGTCGCCATCACCCAGTTTCAAGAACGTGGTCACGAGCGAAGCGTGACAGTTGATGCACATAGCCGGCGGGGTAAACTTCTGCCGCTCGGTGAACGTCTGGTCTTCGAGCATGTAAGCGTGACCGCGGCGTTCGCGGTAGTCCGCCGAAAATGAATAACCGGCCCATATCGTCTTGAGTCGCGGATCTTCCTGCAATTTCGAACGCGCCACCACCGATCGTGGATCAGCCTCCGTTGGAGAATGCGGCATCGCTTCGCTTCCGCCGTACTTGGTGCGCTGCATATCGACTGTCCGCATGTAGAGGTCGTACTGCAGCGGGAAGTTCTTGGCCCAGGTTGCCGGATCGTCGATGGTGTCGTTGAGTTCGACCACGCGATAAAACGGGTTCTTGGCTTCCTGCTTGCGCTCAAAGATATTGATCAACAGAGCAGTGACGGCAAGCGCTGACACTGTGGCTAGAACAATGACGGCAGCGAAGAGACGCCGCGAACGACGCGGCTCGGGATCAGTTGGAGAGGTAGACATGATGGCTCCGTGTGTGAGGTGAGTTCATCTGGGCGGCATCCGATTCCGAATGGCCCACGGAATTGTGGCACCGGGTGCATTGCAATCCTTCGGCCTTGCCGTGGACGACATTGCCGTCGATTTCCGCCGTAATGTTCTCGTGACAGCGACGGCAGGCGTTCTCCGTCACCTTGTGATCGAACTTGGTGATCTCGATGGTGTCGGGATAGCGTCCGCTGGTGAAGTAGAACGAGTGCCAAAATCCATTGTTAGCCTTCACGGCATACTTGCCGATGATGTTATGGGGTGTATGGCAGTCGTTGCACGTCGCTGCCGAGTGATGGCTTGACTTCAGCCATCCTTCATATTGTCCTTGCATCACATGACAGTTGGCGCATGCCTCGGGATTATTGGTCAGGTAGGAATACCCTTTGGCGTAGAGGAAAGTGTAGATGCCCAGACCGATCACGACTCCCAGAAGAATCGCCACCGCGATGAAGACCGTCGAGGATCGTCGCATCAGAAGTTATCCAATTGAACGCGCTCCAAGCATACCTTAGATCTGAAGGCGAACAAATCCCGAAGCGGGAATCTGCCATCAGTGCTCGCTCGGTATTAAATGCTCCTGTTCGCTAGCATTCGGTACGAGTTGCAGATAGACCTGCTTGGGCAAATTCGTGTTCCACTGGCCAGTAACCTTCGCGTAGCCGACCACGCCGACAAAGACAATCGCGATTCCCGCAGCCATGCTCCATGCTGGAATTGCACGGCGCTTTCGCAAACCAGCCGGCACAGCCATGATCAGCGTCTCGTTGGCTGGACAAACCGCTACACACTCCAAACATCCGGTGCACTCGGCTGACCGGATCTGCAGCAGTTTGTCGACCGGCAATGCGGAGGGACACGCCTTCGCGCACTTGGCGCAATCAATACACGTGCTCGCGTTACGAGTGATCCGCATCGGACTGAGCATGGAGACCAGTCCGAGGAACCCTCCGTACGGGCAAAGATAACGGCACCAGAAGTTCTGCACGAAAATCGAAGCAATTGACAGCCCTAGAACGACCCATGCTGCCGTGCCGCCAAGATAGCGGAAGAAGTTGAGCATGCGCACGTCCACGATGAGCGCATAGGGGCTATTGAGAAATTCGGCGATGGAAGCTGCCGACATGCCAATTACGGCGTAGGCGAAGAAGCTCAACACAAGGTACTTGAGCGAGCGCAACGGGATGTCGGCCCAGCGTGGCAACTGAAAGTTCCGACCAAAAGCTGAGCGGCCTAACTTCCACAGATATTCTGAGACGGTACCCACAGGACACATCCAACTGCAAAACGCTTTACGGAAAACTAATGAAATAACCAGGAACGAGGTGAATAGGAAGAAACCAGCCGCATGCACATGTGGCACTTTCCCGGTAATTAGAAAGTACTTCAACTGCATGAGGCCTTCAATGGGTAGCCAGCCTTCAATGCCGGCGGGTCGGGAGACTTCGAGTGCGCGCCCTCCGCTTTCGGCCCAGCGCACCCAAAGATAAAACTGCACACCGATCCACACGTTTAAAGCGGCGAAAAAGATCTGTACGGTAAGACGCAGCGGTTGCGAGTAATCGCGATCATCTCGCCGGATCAGTTTCTTGCGCGCGGGCTTCTGTGTTTGGGACCTCTCTAGCTGCTCATCCAACACGGCTGCATCCCTCAATCGTGAGCATACGAGAGCGTCAAACTGTTAACAGTGACTTATGTCACGGCGCGCCAGATTTGTGGAGACCTCAGAAAAAGGGACGCAGCGCAGGTTCGCCACGGTGCTCCGGTACAATAACCCCAGTGCCCGAATCCACGTCTACACCTGCGCAAATGCTAGCGAAAGTCCAGATCTTTTCCGGGCTGACGGAGAGCGAATTGAGTTTTCTGGCGCAACGTGCGGTTCCCCGCAGCTATTCGGCGGGGCAGACCGTGTTCGGCGAAGGTGAGCCTTGCTCTGGACTTTATGTCGTCGAGTCCGGCCATGTACGAATCTTTAAGAGTTCGGCCAATGGACGCGAACAAGTACTCAGCATTGATGGTCCAGGAAGTTCCATCGCCGAACTCCCCGTCTTCGATGGCGGGAGCTATCCCGCGTCCGCAGCGGCCATCGACGAGGCCAAGCTGCTGTTTGTCAGTAAGCAGGATTTTCAGGCATTATGTTTGGCCCATCCTCAGGTGGCGCTGAAGGTCTTGCGGGTGGTCGGTGCGCGCTTGCGCCGACTGGTGGGCATCATCGAAGAACTCTCGTTCACCACAGTGCGTCACAGGCTGGCCTCGTTTTTGTTGCGTCTCGCGCAGAAGGAAGGCAAACGTTCCGCTGCAGGCGTGGAAATCACGTTGCCGGCCAGCAATCAGGAATTAGCGTCGCATATTGGCACGGTCCGCGAGCTCGTTTCTCGCAATCTCTCTCGGCTCCAGGCAGAAGGAATGCTGCAGATCGACGGGCGGACGGTGACGATCTCAAATTTGAAAGCGTTGGAAGCCGAAACCAATTCACCGGAATAGTGCTGAATCTCCTGGCGCGTTGATTTTCTTGTTGAGTCCTGCAATTCTGACTCGTCTCGTCCAAGTTTGTCCTTCGTGACAAAAGTCATCGGCAGGCGTCTTTCAATCCGCTAGCTTTAGAACATCAGGCGCGGCCTATAAGCATCGAGCTGGGTCGTGAGGAGAATGCAATGAGCATGACCGCCGAAAAAACCGTCCGTGAATTAGCGCTGGAGAATACCACTGCTACGAGAGTCTTTGAAAAGCTGGGCATTGACTACTGCTGCGGAGGCAACAAGTCCCTGGAAGAAGCCTGCCGGGCGTCGAACCTTTCGATGGATGCGGTGATCGATTCGTTGGAGATGGCCGAGGAAGCGGCACATGCTACGCAGAAAGACCGGAACTGGCAAACCGAGCCCCTCGCGGATTTGGTCGCGCACATCAAGAACACGCACCATAAATACACGCGTGAGGAAATGGCTCGTCTAGTTCCTCTCCTGGATAAAGTTTGCTCTGTCCACGGGAAGAACCATCCCGAACTGCAACAGGTCCGCGCCAGCTTTCAGGGCTTGGTCCAGGAGCTGACGACACACATGATGAAAGAAGAGCGGGTTCTGTTCCCTTTCATAGTGAGGATGGAAGAGGCCGTCATCCAGAAGGAACCGGTCCTGCCGTCCCCGTTTGGCAGCGTGCAAAACCCCGTGTCAATGATGGAGCATGAACACGATTCGGCCGGCAACGCATTGCGCACCATGCGTGAGGCCAGTTGTGGTTATACCGCTCCAAGCGATGCGTGTATCAGCTACCAGACGCTGTACAAAGCGCTGGCAGATTTTGAAGCCGATCTTCACCAGCACATTCACCTGGAGAACAATATCCTTTTTCCGCGGGCGATTACGATGGAAAAAGCATACTAACGGGAGCATCAACCTGTCTTCGACGAGGAATGTTTCCCGGGTAAGCGCCACAAAGACGTACTGAGAGATCATTAGCTCGTTAGAGGAATACAATTTGCAAATGGCCCTGCCGAAGAGTGAGGTGGAGAATCCGGAGTCGGCGCAGAGTAAACATCTGCTGCTCGGCACGGTATCTTTCACGGTTTGCTTCGCGGCTTGGGGCCTGATCAGCGCATTCGCCCCGCATTTCCGTCAACAGTTTCATCTATCGGCGACTCAAACGGCCTTTCTGGTTGCGGTCCCGGTTCTGCTGGGTGCGCTAGCGCGCATTCCGATCGGAATGCTGGCGGATCGCTTTGGAGGCCGCGCTGTCTTCACCGTTCTGATGTTTTTCGTCGCCCTCCCAGTCGCTTTGGTCCCCGCCGCAACCAGTTACAGGAGTTTGCTCATCATTGCCTTCCTTCTCGGAATGGCGGGGTCTTCATTTGCTGTCGGTGTGGGTTACGTCTCCCGCTGGTTTTCCATGGAGAGCCAGGGCAGTGCGCTCGGTGTGTATGGTCTGGGGAATATCGGCCAGTCGGCGGCGGTGTTTCTGGGACCCGTGGTGGCTGCGGCCTACGGATATCGCGCAGTCTATTGGGGAATGTCGATCATCCTTTTGGCCTGGGCAATGCTGTTCGTTATCTTCGCTCGAAACGCTCCGCACGCTGCTCGCCCCAAGAGTCTATCTGAGATGCTCAGCGTGCTCGCCCACGAACCTCTGGCGTGGGCGCTGGCGGCTTTCTATTTTCTGACCTTTGGTGGTTTCGTTGCCTTCTCGATTTATCTGCCGACGCTGCTGCGCGATCAGTTTGGTTTGCGACCCGCGGACGCCGGTTTCCGGACAGCCGGATTCGTCGTGCTTGCCACGCTCTGTCGGCCGCTCGGTGGCTGGCTATCCGACCGGATTGGCGGCGCGCGAGTTCTTTCATGGATTCTTCCGGCCGTGGCCGCTTTCGGATTATTGCTGGGTGTGCAATCGATGCTGCCGTTTACCGTTGGCGCGCTTGGATGCGCGGCCCTGCTCGGTATAGGAAACGGCGCGGTATTTCAGCTTGTACCTCGGTATTTTCCAACCCAGAGAGCCACCGTCACCGGACTGGTAGGTGCCATGGGTGGGATGGGTGGATTTTTCCCGCCTTTGCTTCTGGGCATGTTCCGTGACCACCTCGGAGTCGCTTGGCCAGGATTCCTTCTGTTGTCCGCAGTGGCCTGCCTTCTCTGGTGGATGAATGGCCGGGTCTTTTTGCCTCGGGAAGAAGCGCTCATAGCCAAGCTTCCTCCGGCTCTAACGCGCACGGCAGATAAAGTTCGCGCGGGAGCTTGGGCCACGATGTGGACCTTGGTTCTCATCGCCGCCATCGTTCTTGGCTCACGCAATCTTCAAAACTTCGACCCTGCGCTCGTGATCTACACGTTTGCGATCATTTTCGCGACATGGGGCGTCATTTACCACTACTCCGTCTGGATACGGAAGCCTCCAACCTACGTGTACTGGCAGCGTGGATGGCAACTATTCAAAGAGAGAGGAGTAATTCGCAGCTTCGGGCATATCGTTACGCTAGCGGGGACGCATCTTCTCGCCCAGACTTTCATCGCTAAACGTTCCAGGCTGCGTTGGGCAATGCATCAGCTGATTTTCTGGGGATGCATCCTTGCGGTGCTGATCACCTTCCCACTGGTATTCGGATGGATTCACTTCAGCAGCGCTCCAAACGATCAGATGACGTACGTGACCTACCTGTTCGGGTTTCCGGCAGGCAGGTTTCATCTGCACACGTTCACTGCTCTGATTCTTTTTCATGGCCTTGATATCGCAGCGGTTTTGGTTCTAGGTGGAATTGCGCTTTCGCTATGGCGCCGCATGCGCGATGAAGGAGCGCGCGCGGTTCAAACGCTGGCCATGGATTTCTGGCCGCTGATCTTGCTCTTTGCCATATCGATCACGGGGTTGGCGCTGACGGTTTCCCAAGAGTGGCTCGGTGGCAGCTTCTACGATTTCATTGCCATTTTGCACGCGATTACGGTGATTGCGGCTTTGCTCTACCTTCCATTTGGGAAATTCTTTCACATCTTCCAGCGACCGGCACAACTAGGCGTGAACCTGTACCAACGCGCGGGCGAAAAAGGCGAGGGTGCAATCTGCGCCCGTTGTGGCGAGCGCTACGCATCCCTTATGCATGTTGACGATGTGAAACGCGTGCTGCCGCAAGTCGGATTCGACTATTCGATGTCGGGGCCAGTGGGCAACTGGCAGGAACTGTGTCCAGCCTGCAAGCGCAAGTCACTTTCTCTCGCGCAATTGAGATTGAAAGAGGAAGTGAATGGCTAAGGCTCCTGCCTCCCAAGAGATTCTCAAAGAGAAATTCGGGCCGCATCTTAACTACAAACCGCCCGGCGGTTGGAGCGACGAATCCGTCCATCCCGCGGAGAAGTTGGTCAAGACACATTGTTGTTTCTGTGGACAGCAATGCGGAATCCAATTAAAGGTTCGCGAGAATCGCGTGATCGGATTCGAGCCTTGGGAAGAGTTCCCGTTCAACCGCGGCATGCTTTGCCCGAAAGGAGTGAAGCGTTATCTGCAGGGGAATCACCCGGACCGTCTGCTGGCACCGTTGATGCGGAGCGAGCAGGGATTTCGTCCAGCGTCGTGGGACGAAGCTTTGAATTTCACGGCCAGCCGAATGCGCGAGATCCAGGAAAAGTATGGCAAGGACGCCATTGCCATCTACGGCGGCGCATCGCTTTCGACCGAGAAATCGTATCTGCTCGGGAAATTCGCCCGCGTGGCTCTAGGCACTCGCCATATCGACTACAACGGGCGATTGTGCATGGTTTCTGCCGGAACCGCCTACAAACTTGCGTTCGGCGTCGACCGAAGTCCGATCCCTTGGAGCGAGATCCCCAAAGCAGAAGTGTTGTTTGTGATCGGCGCCAACATCGGCGAGTGCGCTCCCATCACAACCGACTACATCTGGCGCTGCCGCGACAACGGAGGAAAACTCATCGTCGCCGATCCTCGAATGACACCCATCACGCGGAACGCCGATCTCTATCTTCCGCTACGTCCGGGAACCGATCTCGCGCTACTGATGGGAATGCTGCATGTAATTCTGCGCGACGGCTTGGAGGATCGGGAATTCATCTCCCAATACACCACGGGATTTGAAGCCGTCGCCGAGTCTGCCAAGCAGTGGGATCTCCGCAGAGTAAGTGAGATGACAGGCGTGCCGCCCGAGTCCATTGAGAAGGCGGCGCGGTGGATTGGAAAATCGAAGCGGGCCATCATGATGCACGCTCGCGGCCTAGAGCATCAATCCAAAGGCGTGGAGAATTGCCTGGCAGTACTCAACATTGCTCTCGCCACCGGAAACATTGGGCGCGATGGTGCGGGTCCAACGATGATTACTGGCCAGGGAAACGGCCAAGGTGGGCGCGAGCATGGGCAGAAGTGCGACCAACTTCCCGGCCAACGTTCGCTCGCCGATCCCGCCGCTCGCGAGTACATTGCCGGCGTCTGGGGCCTCAAGCCCGAAGAACTTCCCCAGCCGGGCTACAGCGCGCAAGAAATCATGAACGCTATCCACAGCGGCGAAATTAAGGGACTCCTTTGCATGTGTTTCAACCCGCTGGTTTCACTTCCCGACGCGACCTTCACCCGCGAAGCACTGTCAAAGTTGGAATACTTCGGCGTTGTCGATTTCTTTCTCTCCGAAACCGCACACCACGCCGATGTCGTTATGGCCGGCAGCCTCCACGAAGAAGAAGATGGGCTTGGCTGCAGTGCCGAAGGTCGCGTCATTCACTGGAAGAATAGCGTCGATCCACCGGGCGATGCCAGACGAGACTCCGACATCATCATTGATTTGGCACACCGACTGGGGCGCGGCCAGTACTTTCCATTCAAGAATCCCGCCGATATTCTCGAAGAGCTGCGGGTCGCCTCGCGGGGCGGTGTAGCCGACTACTATGGCATCACTTACGAGAGAGTGGACGAGCAGATGGGTATTTTTTGGCCCTGCCCGTCGCTCGACCATCCCGGAACCCCGCGCCTTTTCGTCGACAAGAAGTTTTATACCCACGACGGCAAAGCGCATTTCAACGTGACGGAGTGGCGTCCCAGCGGCGATCCGATCAATGAAGAATATCCTCTGTTCCTGACCACCGGACGTGTGGTCAGTCAGTATCTGTCTGGAACTCAAACCCGGCGCATCGGAGCGTTAGTGGACCAAAATCCCGAACCTCGGGCGGAAGTTCATCCGCGACTAGCTGAACGCCACGGGATTAAAGACGGCGACTGGATCACGGTGACGACACGACGCGATGATCTGACGGTTCGCGTCATGGTAGTGAAAACCATCCGCCCCGACACGGTCTTCATTCCATACCACTGGGCCGGCATTCGTAGCGCAAACCGCCTTACTCATAGAACACTCGATCCTCGCAGCAAGATCCCGGAGTTCAAGGTTTCGGCGTGCTGGATTGCCAAAGCGCAGGGACCTGATGAGTCTCCCGATGATCGTAGCGCACACAAAAACGGCGGACCGAGAGGAAGCGACTAGTGTTCGGATACGAATTCTATGTCGATCCCTCGCGCTGTATCGGTTGTCGCTCATGTTTACAAGCGTGCGAGGAATGCGATACTCACCGGGGAAAGTCGATGATCAACTTCGACTTCATCGAGCGGAAAGAGAGTATCCGTTCTGCCGCATACGTATGCTGGCATTGTGATGAGCCTACTTGCGCTCAGGTCTGTCCCGCGGATGCCATCAAGAAGGGCGAGGATGGAATCGTCCACTCATCGCTGAAACCACGCTGCATCGCCTGTAACAACTGTGTTCTAGCCTGCCCCTTTGGCATCCCGAAGATGATGATTCCCGAGCAGCAGATGATGAAGTGCGACATGTGCTATGACCGCACTTCCATCGGCAAGCGGCCCATGTGCGCCACCGTCTGTCCGAGCCAGGCATTGTCTTACGTTAGACCACAGGAGATCGCCAGCCGCCGTGAGAAGCCGACAAATATTTTCTATTTCGGCAGCCAGCAGATCACGACCAAGGTTTACATGATGGCCCCGGCGGAACGGGAGGCTATAGCGCTCGATGTCGTGGACTACATGTGGGAGGAGAGCCATGCGTTGGTTGCGACGGGACACTAGCAGAGGAACGGCTAGCGAACCGGTCTGGAAAGAAGAATTCTCGGTTCGCACAGCAGACGAGCGCTATGTCACACGTCGCCAGCTCACGAAGTTCCTAGTCCTGACCAGCCTCGGCATGTTTGTGGGCAACATTTGGATTCTGATTCGTTCCGTTTTCTACAAGGCTCCCATCTACCCACAACAACCAGTGGCTCGACGTGGAGAGATTCCGGTTGGGGGAGTGAAGCTTTTCAACTATCCCACAAAAGATGACCACTGCATCATGATCCGCACCGCCGAGGATGAATACGTAAGCTACAGTCAGAAATGCACTCATCTTTCCTGCGCAGTCTATTATTCTCAGGCGGAAAACAGGCTTGAATGTCCGTGCCACCAGGGCTTCTTCTCGATTAAGGATGGCGCCGTTCTGCAAGGGCCTCCATCACGCCCACTGCCACGTATTGTTCTCGAAGCGCGCGGCGAACAACTAGTTGCTATCGAGGTGAAAGGCTAACGCCATGCCAACCTCAAACGACCTGCCTCCTCAGAATCGTGGCTTGACCGCCATTGCGGGAGCGATGTCTCTGATCACCGTTCTGCTGATCGTACAAGTCTGGCTATTGAGCGCTGCCCTGGAGTCCTTCCTGAGCGGAAACCGGCATTCAGCACTGCCCGCCGCGATCTTTTCGGGAGTGATGTTTTTGATCTGCTTTGGCCTCTACGTTTTCGTCGATCGTGTCGATTCTGAAGTCCGCAGCTTCCGCAACGGTCGTTAATCCCATCTCCTATCCCTCAAGAAGTCCCCCCATCGACATTTCCCCGTGACATTAGTACCCTTGCCTTTATATACCTTGACACGTATATACTCCGTGGAGTATATCAAGAGAGTGGAATCTGTGTTCGAAATCATTGCGGAGCCGAACCGCCGCGCCATATTGAGCCTTCTGGTCTCCTCACAACAGTCGGTGGGAGAGATCGAGCGTCAGCTTCGTATGCCGCAGCCGGCCGTGTCAAAGCACCTGCGCGTGCTGCGCGACGCCGGGTTCGTAGAATCCACGGTGGACGCACAGCGCCGTCTCTACCGGCTGAAACCTGAACCATTTCAGGAGGTGGATGCCTGGCTGGCTCAGTTCCGCCGGTTCTGGTCCGCTCACATAGATGCTCTCGAACGCCACCTTGATCGCATGAATCACGACCGCATGGATCAGAAACCACCAAAGAAACGGAAGACAAAATAGAAGACGACGCGGCCCAAACCGCGAACGTGATAAAGGAGAAACGAAATGAAAATCAAACTCACCAGCGTATACGTCGACGACCAGAACAAGGCCCTGCGCTTCTATACGGAGGTACTGGGCTTTGCCAAGAAGGCCGATTTCAGTCAGGGCCCATTTCGCTGGCTGACCGTGGCCTCATCCGAGGAGCCGGACGGCACTGAGCTGCAGCTGGCGCTGAACAACAATCCCGCGGCCAAAGCGTATCAGCAGGCGATTTTTCAGCAGCGCCAGCCCGCGGCCATGTTTTTCACCGACGACGTCAAGGGCGACTACGAGCGGATCAAGGCCCGCGGCGCCGAGTTCACCATGCCGCCCACCGACGAGACCGGCTCGACCATTGCGATGCTGAACGACACCTGCGGCAACCTCATTCAGCTCACCCAACTGCGCTATTAACGATGACCGTTAAGGAAAAGAAGATGACCGATCGCGAGCAGTACACGCCGGGTCCGGCCAACATCGCGCAGGTACGAAAGGACCGGGGACAAAACGGGGAAGAGAAGTGGACGCTCATTCTCGTCCGCGAACTGCGCCACTCGCCGGAAAAAGTCTGGCAGGCGCTAACCGACCCGGCGCAGCTGCGCGAGTGGGCTCCCTTTATGGCCGATGGGAGCCTGGGCACGGTTGGAGCCACCGTGAATCTCACCACGGTGGCAGCGCCTAGGCCGACGGTTTCCGAAACAACTGTGACGCGAGCCGACGCTCCCAAGCTGCTTGAGTACAACTGGGGTGACCACGATATGCGGTGGCAACTCGAAGCCTTTGGTGGCGGTACGCGCCTGACCCTGTGGACCAACATCGGTCGCCGCTTCATCGCAATGGGCGCTGCCGGGTGGCACATTTGTTTTGATGTTCTGGATCACCTGCTCAGCGGAACTCCCATCGGCCGCATCGCTGGCCCCGAGGCCATGAAGTTCCCCGGCTGGCAGCGATTGAACGCCGAGTACGCCAAGCAGTTCGGTATCGAAACGCCCAACTGGCCGCCTCAGGCGGCTCAGCAATCGTGAAATGAGGAGATCACAAAACAATGCACCAACCACCTAAGAGGAATAAAAAGGAGTTGTCACCAGAACAACGTGAAGAACTGCTCGCAGTATTGAAAGCCCGTTTTGAAAAAAACATGAACCGCCACAAGGGTCTTGAATGGCCTAACGCACAATCAAGGCTGGAAGCTGATACTGAAAAACTGTGGTCACTCAATGAAATGGAAAGAACTGGCGGTGAACCGGATGTTGTTGGTCATGATAAAAAGACGGGCGCATACATTTTTTTTGACTGTTCACCCGAAAGCCCTAAAGGCCGCAGAAGTATTTGCTACGACCGTGAAGCGCTGGAGTCAAGGAAAGAAAATAAACCAAAGGGTAACGCCATGGATATGGCAGTTGCCATGGGCGTTGAGCTTTTAACGGAAGAACAATATCGAGAGTTGCAGAAACTTGGAAATTTCGACACCAAAACGTCGAGCTGGGTGAAAACACCTTCTGCCATCAGAAAACTCGACGGCGCCCTCTTTTGTGATCGCCGCTTCGACACTGTTTTTGTGTATCACAACGGAGCGGAATCTTACTATGCCGCCAGGGCGTTCCGTGGCTCGCTAAGGGTCTAGCACGAACTGATGATTAATATTGCAGGCCGCATGACTCATGTTCACCATCGAGCAAATCAACGACGTCCACGCCCGGCTCGGTAGCGCGAAAACGTTTCCGGAGTACGTCGGGGCACTTAAGGCGCTCGGCGTCGAACGGTGCGATTCCTACCTGGCCTGAAGATCGATCGTACCCCAGCGTGGTATTCCACCATCGCGGATTGGAAGAGAGCCTGAGCCTCTGGAGCGAAAGATGAGCGATACTACGGGAGTGATGTGGAACGGGACCTTCCGCGCGCTGCCGTTTCCATAGCGACTCGAAGCGGCAAGAATCTCCCCAATCCGGTTTAGGCTGGGTTGGGAGAATGTTCGGAGGACTGGGATGAGCAGTTTTCGTATATGGTAGACGGCACGTGTTAACTTCTCTGCATCGTTTGGGGGCACCATGCAGGTTACAGAAGCCTATCTCTTCGGCGTTCACACGACGACAGAGCCGACGACCAAGTCGACACCTGTCAGGGCAGCAGAGCGCGAAGTTTCGATATACCTCCCCGCAGGGGTTGGTTGGGGCTGGTTCGCGCTCGTTGACCTCTCGTCGTCTATCCCGTCATTCTGGACGCCATATGTCAACCGTTTTTACAGGCAGTACACGCCTGACGCCCTCGGCCCTTACTCAGTCACTCTTTCGGTTGCGGAGTTGAACCCCGATTCAATTCGCGAGCTGTCGGACCTCAAGACCGACCTCCCAAAGCGCGTCAATGAACTCTATGCCGCTGTGTTTCCGGAACGGACCAAGCCGAAACACTCGGGCGGACATACTTACCCTAGCATTTTGTTTTGCCAGCTAGACCCGAAGGAATATGCCCGGCCAGTCGAGGACCTCGCCGACGATGCGGTCTGTCTGATGGGCTTTGACAAATGTGCCGTCTTCCCAGCGCAGTTGGACAATGCGTTGTTCGCCGCAGGTGCTTACACGATGCTTGAGTACGAATCGGTCTGCGCCTTTGCCCTCGAACCACCACCCGCGCCTCTGCCGAACGGAATAGGCATTCCTTACATCGTGCGTCAGGCATTGGGACTTCAAAGCTTCATCGCGATTCTTGAAGACTTGCGCGAGCGGGCAGATCGACTGCCGTTCGTTCGGAAGACCGTAGCCGGATACCTCTCTTCTTTTGCGACTCGAAAACAGACTCAGTATTCTCAACAGTTTCTTTCGTTCATGAATGACTCTGGCAAGGCTTCGATAGAAACGAAGACAATTGAAGACATCCTTCGTGCCGTCAAGGGAGAGAGCACTCGCAATGACTTTCTCTGCGGGCTCCCGAACGCGAAGACCTTCCGAGTTAGATTGCCTCCTATCAATCGGGGTTCGGTTGTCGAAATACTCGGCAAGGAGTATCAGAACGCAGAACAACAGGTGACGGAGGAGCTAACCACCGGGAACGATAGGCAGAAGTCAATCGGCGATTATCTGAGAGACGCCGCGACTTCTGAGGCCACGGTCGTCAACTACGGATTGCAGCGCGTAGTCATCTGGTTGACGATTGCCGCGGTTCTGATCGCCGTCCTCGGAATTGTGCCGGGGCTCATGACGGATGAACAGAAGAAAAAGCTGTGGCACGTCAAAGACGATACGCAGAGCGCCCCCATTCCAGCGCCGACCAATCCCTCGCCACCAAGCGCTCCTTCTCAACCATCGACAGGAAAATCCTCGAAATGAGGCGGGCTTGTGGATGTGGAAAGTCCATGCCCTTCGACGACTTATGTCGAGGAGATCGGCCTAGTGATTTGGACAGCGCCCGATCTACGGCTGTCTCCTTCTGGATATGACGAAGCCCAGGTTAGCGCCCGAAGAACGGGTGTTACGAGCCTGAATATACAGGGAACGGGCGCGAACCCTTCGGCTTCGCTCAGGGCAGGCTCTGGGGCACCGGGCGGAGAGAAAATCGTAGGATGAATCGCATGACACAAGAATTGGAATTAGACTGCCTCGACCAGTTGGAAGCGACCCCCGCGATCCTGCGCGGATTGATCGGCGGCCTGTCGGTCGAAGAGTGCAGGTTTACTG
The DNA here is from genome assembly GCA_963696635.1 of uncultured Acidobacteriota bacterium. Taxonomy (GTDB): domain Bacteria; phylum Acidobacteriota; class Terriglobia; order Terriglobales; family Acidobacteriaceae; genus JABDBE01. The sequence goes on along the minus strand of CAVOKX010000006.1, from coordinate 309,898 downwards.
CGCAAGGGACTTCATGCCGTCTTCCTCATGCAGAACGACTTCCGATGGCACACCGCGAATTTAGAAGTGATAGGCGCTTGCCCCACAAGCAATCCATCAGCGTCCCCCGCTCCTTTTACAATATCCCCAGACCGGACGTGCTCGCCCAGGCGGACGGGCGAGACGCCCGTCCTCCGCTGTATGCTCACAACGCATGCGGAGGTTGCAGGTTACGAGGAAGCGCGGCTAAAGTAGGTGCGAGAGTTTGGAGGTGTGCATGAAAAGGCCCGTCCCGGTGGAATCTGCCGCTGCATTAATCGACGAAATGATCGCAGAACTCGCAGACTGGCGTGGCAAAACGTTGGCCAGCATCCGCAAGAGCATCCTTGAGGCCGACCCGGAGATCATCGAAGAATGGAAGTGGATGGGAAGCCCAGTGTGGTCGCGCGACGGAATGATCGCGGTCGGCAACGCCCACAAAGATAAGGTGAAGCTTACCTTTGCCCACGGGGCGAGCCTCCCAGATCCTGACAAGCTCTTCAACGCGGGCCTCGGAGGCAACCAGTGGCGAGCGATCGATTTGTTCGAGGGCGATAAGATTAATGAGCGTGCCCTAATAAATCTCATCCGTGCCGCCATTGAATACAATCAGACCAAATTGAAGAGGAAAGCGCCTGCGGGTAGGCGAGCGAAAGTGCATAAAAGTAAAAAGTGATGAAGGGCTGGCCCCGCCAGACTTAGGGTGCCCCACCCTTTTTCGCGTTCTTTTTGAAAAGGGTGGGTGCTGGCACGCTGCCACCCTGGGGGGTAGCCCAGACGATTCGCGGCCACCACAATCATTGCGCCTTCAAATCCAGTTGAAAAGAAAGTAATCCGCTCATAACCGTAGAGGAATTGCGGGGAGGCTGATCTAGTGCTGAGCCGAAGACTGAACCACGCAAATCCCACGGCAATCACGTGAACGACCGACTCGGCCGCATGTGAAAATGGCGGCCGAATGTGTCATCAAATAGATTGTGGTATTACCGATCAGCATTGCCAAACCGACAATCAAGGATAGACGCATCGCGAAGTGGGCATCGCGCAATTCCCGTTCGTCTCTCTGCGATGCAGAGCTAACAGTGGTTTTCGTGGGCACGCCAGGCATCCCCTAAATCAGAAGCTTCAGAACTTGCACATGGTCCCACCGAAATTGGACCAGAAGATGCGATTCAGCGCACGCACTTCGCGGAGCGGGCCCTTGGCGACCCTTAATTCATATGTCCGGCCAGTTACTTGAGGTAGGCACGAACCAAGCCCATCAGATCTTCTGCCAACTCTACCGAGGGCATTGGGCTTTTTTCGTGGCCCATCATGTGTAGGCGGATGTGGTCTTCGAGAATCTCCGCCATAAGGCTGTTGACTCCACCTCGAACATTGGCCAGAAGCATCAGGACATCTGCGCAGTCATCCCCTGTGGTTAACGAACGCTCAATGGAATCGACCTGGCCGCGAATGCGTTTTATGCGAGCTACAAGCTTTTGTTTTTCTTTATCAATGTGTGACATTTTTTCCTTTGCCTATATCCTAGGGGGATATGATATAAGATTTGAGTCGAAATTCCCAGTGCAACTCGGCATCGGATTATAGAAGCATTATAGATATCGAATGTGCACAAGATCCTCCAAGTCGTTCGAGAGGGTTGTGCTGTGATGAGCGTTGTGGCACAAGATTAGCGTACAGGTAATCCCGCCGCAAAACAGTCCTCGACTTCGGGTTTACGCAAAGGGAGGTTACTACGATCCTGCAGAATGATCGATACGTGCTCAGCTGTGATCTGAGCGTAGTGTCAGACCCGATAAATGGCTTCGCTTTAACATTCTATTCACATGACGGTTTGATGGAGTTGTTACAGTAGTGCAAAAAATGTGTGCGTTCCCAACTGGTCTTACGTTCGACGATGCATACAGAAGACTTCTCGGTCCACGCTGACTGGATTCCAAGTCGGCCGTCTTCGTGATTCAGTTTTTTTCAAAGGATTTGCAGTCTAGCCCCGACGAGTGCGCTTGCGGGCGGTCGACCGAGCGCTGTTGGAATGAGGCGAGGAGGGTTCATGCAACGGTTCGTGAGGCTGTTGTGCCTTGGGTGGCTGCTGATCGGCATGTCGTCAGTCAGCGGCTTCGCCCAAAAGGCACTAACGTGGCAAGAAGTTCGTGACAAGTTTGAGGCCGCGAACCCCACTCTTCGAGCTGGACAGATCGGCATCGATGAATCGCGGGCACAGGAGGTAACGGCGAACCTGCGGCCGAATCCTAACCTCACCGTCCTCACTGATCAGATCGATCCTTTCAACGGCGGCCCGTCTCACGGACCCTTTGCGTATCTGTTGACCTCAGGGGACGTGAACTATCTCTGGGAGCGTCAACACAAGCGCGGGCTACGATTAGAGAGCGCCCAAAAGGCAACCGCTGTCGTCACTTCAGGACAAGCCGACCTGGAGCGAAATCTGTTGTTCAATCTCCGCGGAGCATTCATCGAGACGCTTCAGGAGAAGGCGATCGTAAATCTAGCCAAAGACAATCTGGCTTACTACGACCACGTGCTCGACGTAAATCGCGAGCGCTACAAAGCCGGAGGAATTGCTCAAGTGGATTTGAAGCGTCTGGAACTTCAGAGGGTCCAGTATTTATCAGACTTGCAGACTGCGGAGGTGAATCTGCGCATCGCGAAGATTCAGATGCTCATGCTGCTGAACGGTCAGACTCCAGTCGAGCAATTTGATGTAATCGGACCATTTGATTTCGCCGAGCAACTTCCTCCTCTCGACGAGGTTCGCCAGGCAGCTCTCGACACACGGCCCGACCTGAGGGGGGCGTTACAGTCCGTCGACAAGGCAAAAACTGACTATCGGCTCGCTGTGGCCAATGGATCCACCGATCCAGTCCTTGGTTTCGATATCGGCCGCAATCCGCCTATCGACCAGTACATCGGGTTCAACGTGAGCATCCCCTTGCGGATTTTTGATCGCAATCAGGGCGAGAAACGCCGCACCCAACTGGATATTGATCGCAATGACAAACTCGTGGCTGCAACGCGGGCCCAGGTTTTCAACGATGTTGATTCCGCCTATGCGACGGTAAACAGCGCTGTGATTCTCCTAAAACCGTATAAGGACCAGTACCTGGAAGAGGCTTCCAGCGTGCGGGACACGATTTCGTTTTCGTACCAGCACGGGGCGGCGTCACTTCTCGATTTTCTCAACGCTCAGGCTGACTACCGAAGCGTACAAGTCAACTATTTGAACCTGGTGGCTTCCTACCTGAACGCGACGAATCAACTGAATCTCTCTGTTGGACGTGAGGTGATCCCATGAAGCGTAGGGTTTCTGGCATCCTCGCTTTCTCTTCGATCTTGTGCCTGTTTGGAAGCGGATGTAGCGGTGGAAAGAGTGATCCCCAGGCCGAAGCGCCGCCACCACTCCGGGTGGAAAAAGTAGAGGACCGCAACGTGTTTCAGGTAGACCATCCCGAACGGTTTGAATTGGCGCAGGCGACAGAACACATTGCCTTGCCCCAGCTACGAGTCACCGGTACGGTGAATCCGGACATTTCAAGAGCCGTTCCGGTGATCTCTTTGGCGGTGGGGCGCGTTGTGGAGATTGACGCGCGCCTCGGTGACACTGTTAAGAAAGGCCAATTGTTGCTGAAGGTGCAGAGCGCTGACATCTCCGCCGCCTTCTCCGACTACCAAAAAGCAGTGGCAGACGAACAGCTTGCCCGGACGCAACTGGAGCGCGCAAAGCTGCTTTACGACAAGGGTGCCATTTCCCAGAACGATCTTCAAATCGCGCAGAATGCGGAAGACAAAGCCAAGGTAGACGTTGCGAATACCGCCGAGAAACTTCGTGTTCTTGGCAGCCCCACGCTGGATCGTCCCAGCGGCCTGATCGAGATTCATGCTCCGATTTCCGGAGTGATTACCGACCAGCAGGTTACAAATGGTGCCGGCGTCGCCGGGCTTTCTTCACCGAATCCGTTCACGATCTCTGACCTGAGCTATGTCTGGGTATTGTGTGATGTATACGAAAACGATCTGGCCACTGTGCGGCTCGGGGAAAGGGTTGATATTCGCCTGAATGCCTATCCTGACCAGGCCCTCAGCGGCATCATCAGCAACATCGGGCCCGTCTTGGACCCGAACATTCGCACGTCTAAGGTTCGCATCGAAATGCGGAATCCAGGCCTGATGCGGCCTGGGATGTTCGTGAGCGCAACCTTCCATGGCAGTGGAAAACAGAAACGTGCTGCCGTCCCTGCTACGGCGGTCTTGCACCTGCATGATCGCGATTGGGTTTACCTGCCGGTGAAAGGCAATCAGTTTCGCAGGACAGAAGTTGTGGGCGGCGACATGCTTCCGGGTGCAATGCAGGAGATCGTTTCCGGACTCGCGCCTGGCCAGCAAGTCGTGGCCAATGCACTTGAATTCCAGAACTCGGCGGAGCAGCAATGATTCGGGCAATCGTCGATTTCGCTCTGAATAGCCGCTTCGTTGTCCTGAGCATGGCGGTGCTTCTGTTTATCTGGGGCATCATCTCGTTCCACAACCTGCCGGTCGAAGCCTATCCGGACGTCGCCAACACCTGGGTTCAGGTCATTACGCAGTGGCCTGGGCGAGCGGCAGAGGAGGTCGAGCAGCAAGTCACGATTCCCATCGAAATCCAGATGAACGGTATCCCGCATCTTCGGCATGTGCGGTCAGCGTCGCTAGCTGGACTTTCCGTCGTGAATCTCATTTTCGATGACAATTCCGATAACGATTGGGACCGCCAGAAAGCGCTGGAGCGGCTTTCGCAGGTCACACTTCCGCCCGGCGTCGCGGCAGGCATCGGCCCCGATTTCAGTCCAATTGGCTCGGTCTACTGGTACACGCTGAAGAGCACGAACCCCGCGTATGACCTCATGGACTTGAAATCTCTGCAGGACTGGGTCATCAGCAAGTACATCCGATCTGTCCCGGATGTGGTCGCCGATTCATCGTTCGGCGGCATTACTCGCGAATATCAAGTTCGCCTCGACCCCGAGAAACTGATTGCCTATGGACTGAGCCTGGCGCAGATTGAACAACAGCTATCAAACAGCAACGCCAATGTGGGCGGCAGTTTCATCGAACAGGGCTCGCAACAGATCAACGTGCGCGGCGTAGGCTTGGTCAACGATGTCCGCGACATCGAAAAGACGGTGATCAAAGCTCAAAACGGTACTCCCCTGCGGATAAAAGACATCGCCGTGGTCACGCAGGGACCGAAGATTCGCTTGGGCCAGATCGGAAGCGCGTACCATCGAGCCGACGGTGTGGTTGAGGACGATAACGACGTAGTCGAAGGAATTGTCTATCTCCGCAAAGGTGCGGACACGGCAACCATGTTGGAAGGCCTTCACGCTATGGTCAAACGGCTCAATGATCACATACTGCCTCCGGGGGTAAAGATCGTCCCTTATCTCGACCGCGACGATCTGGTGCACTATACCACTCACACCGTCCTGCACAATCTCGCAGAGGGCATGCTCCTGGTCGTCATTATCCTTTTCATCTTTCTGGGCAATGTGCGCGGCGCAATTATCGTTTCTTTGACCATTCCTTTTGCCTTGCTCTTTGCCTCGATCTGTTTAGACCTGCGGCATATCTCAGCAAACCTGCTCTCTCTGGGTGCGTTGGACTTCGGCATGGTCGTGGATGGAGCGGTCGTGATGGTCGAAAATATCGTCCGCCACCTGAATCGTCCCGAGGAAGTTCCTCTCACGCTAGTGGACCGGATCCGCAAAGCTGCCCATGAGGTGCAACGACCTGTTTTTTATGCGATCGCCATCATTGTTACCGCATATCTTCCGATCTTTACTCTGCAACGAGTCGAAGGAAAGCTATTTAAACCGATGGCATGGACGGTCGCCTTCGCCCTGCTGGGCGCCTTGATCTTCTCGATGTTGATTGCGCCGGCACTGGCGAGCCTGCTGTTCCGAAGCGACGCAAAGCAGTGGCAGAACCCGGCGATGGCTTTCCTGACAACCCGCTACAGAAAGAGCGTGCACTGGGCGATCCGCAACCGCTGGCTGACGGTTGGTGGAGCAGTTGTAGCGCTTCTGATTTCGGCATTCCTCGCCTTCAGTGGTGTGATCGGCTCGGAATTCCTTCCGCATTTGGACGAAGGCGCGATCTGGGTCCGTGGGACGCTGGCTCCCAGCACCGGGCCGACGGAGAGCGCTCGCGTTGCGGAGAGGGCCCGTGAAATCCTGTGCTCGTTTCCCGAAGTCCCGCGAGTTGTGAACCAGATTGGACGCGAGGACGACGGTACAGACGCAACCGGCTTCTTCAATACGGAATTCTTCGTCGATCTCTTGCCAAAGGAAAAATGGCGGCCGGTCTTTCACCAGGACAAAGAGCGTCTGATTGCAGCCATGGACCGCGAACTGGAAAAGATTCCCGGAGTGTTCTGGGGATTCTCGCAACCGATTTCCGACAATCTGGAAGAAGCTGTGAGCGGCGTAAAAGGGGCACTAGCCGTAAAAATATACGGCGACGATCTTAAGACGCTTGAAGCCAAGGCGGATGAGATCGTCGCCGCCATGCGACCCATCCGCGGTGTGGAAGATCTTGGCGTCTTCCGGGTCATCGGCCAACCCAACCTCAACTTCACCGTCGACCGCGATCAAGCCTCGCGCTATGGCATCAATGTTTCCGATGTGCAGGACGCAATCCAGACCGCGGTTGGAGGTAACGCCCTCAGCCAGGTGCTGATCGGAGAACAGCGATACGATCTTGTCCTCCGTTACCTGCCCCCGTATAGAGACACAAAGGAGGCGATTGAAAAGATTCGGCTGCTGGCACCCTCTGGGGAGCGGGTTTCCTTGGCACAGCTAACGAAGATTAAGGTGCTCGATGGCGGCTCTGAGATCTACCGCGAAGAAAACTCCCGATACGTAGCTGTCAAGTTCAGTGTGCGAGGCAGAGATTTGGGCAGCACCGTGGACGAGGCAATCAAGAAGGTCAATGCCTCGGTAAAGCTTCCGACCGGCTACACCCTTGATTGGGCGGGCGAATATGAGAGCGCAAAACGTTCCCAACGACGGCTGTTGGTCGTGCTGCCGCTAACGATTCTGCTGATCTATATCATTCTGTACACCATGTGTTCAAGTCCACAAAATGGGCTCTTCTGATCCTGACAAACATAGCCATGGCGCCTATCGGTGGACTGCTCGCCCTTTTGGTCACCGGCACGAACTTCAGTGTGTCATCGGGAGTCGGCTTTCTCGCGCTGTTTGGAGTATCGGTGCAAATCGGCGTCATCATGGTGGAATACATCAACCAACTTCGAGCTCGCGGGTACGATATTGAGGAAGCTGCGGTGGAGGGTGCTGTCTTGCGACTTCGACCGATCATGATGACGATGCTGGTCGCAACCCTGGGCCTGCTGCCGGCAGCGCTCTCCCATGGCATCGGATCGGATTCGCAGCGTCCTTTCGCTATCGTCATCGTTGGCGGTCTCATTGCGGACTTGATCATCAGTATCATTCTGTTGCCGACCTTGTACACCTGGTTCGCGCGTAGTGATGATCGGCTACCGGAATCTGATCCCAACGAAGCTGTGTAAATTGTTGCTTTGAGGCGTGTGGCGCTGGTCTTAAACTGCGCTGGAGGGATTCTGACAAATGACGAAAGATGAAGTCTGTTCACGAATTCGAGAAATCGCCATCATTCCTGCAATCAGGGTCTCGTCTGGCGATGATGCACATTTCGCGGCAGAAGCGGTCACCCGCGGCGGGATACCGATCGTGGAAATCACTATGACCGTACCCGGAGCTCTGGAATTGATGGCCCACCTGGTTCGTTCCGATCCGAAGGTCATTGTCGGTGCAGGCACCGTGTTGGATACAGACACAGTGCGCTTGTGCGTGGATGCGGGCATAGGTTTCGTCACCGCTCCGTCGCTGAATCCTGCGATCATGGAATTCGCGGCCAAGCAGAATGTCGCAGTCTTGCCCGGCGCCTTGACACCAACCGAGGTGGTCACCGCATGGAGCGCGGGCGCTGATTTCGTCAAGGTGTTTCCGTGCGGTCCGGTCGGTGGGGATAGATATATCAAAGCGCTGCACTCATCCTTGCCCCAGATTCCATTGATTGCCGCAGGAGGAGTGAATCAACAGACCGCGGCCAGCTTCATTTTGTCAGGTGCGACCGCCATCGGGGTTGGCACTGAATTGATTCCAACCGAGGCGATTCAAAGAAGGCAATCGCAGCGCATTCACGAATTGGCCCGCCGCTTCGCAAAACTCGTGAAAGATGCGCGCGAACAGCTCGAAGCCTGGAAACGCAGTCAGGTCGTAAAGGAATTTACTGGCACCGAGAAGTGTGAGAAGTGATGCGAAATACTGGCGGGAGCGACGGGACTCGAACCCACAGCCTCCTCCGTGGCAGGCAGGTGTTCTAACCAGCTGAACTACGCCCCGCAAACCTGAACCAGCAACGGACAGGCTGAAGACGTTCGGATTAGTACGCGGAAGTCGGCTTAGCGCCGGTGGCGCGGGCAGTGCGCTTTGCTTTTCTCATGTTGACGGTGGCGTGCCTTGTTTCAGTGAACGCGCTGGCGCAAGGCGAAACCACCAGTGCGATTGTTGGCCAGGTTCGGGACACATCCAACGCCGTCGTGCCCGGTGCCATTGTGACGATCGCCAACTCTGAGACCGGATTGAGACGCATCGCAAGAACCGATGATGCAGGCCGATTCAACTTCCCACAACTAAAGCCGGGTACTCTTTGTCCAGCTTTGCGCTCTACTGTACCCACCGGCCGTGGCAGTGCTTGACGATTGATCAAAGCCACCACCTTAATACGTCTTCCACCGAACCGGTGGCGCAGTTCGAAGGCTCACGGCTCGACCCCGTTGGCACGATTGGCCACTGGCACGCAATCGAATGCAGCTTCCCGACTCTTTATTGCACTAACAAAAGCTTGCCTTCGCGATCACGGAAGATGAAGGTCTCAGCGTTGCGACTGACTTCCCGGGCAATGATCCCACTTTTTCCGTTCAGCCGTATCTTCGAGCCGACCACTTCAATCTGGTCGCCCGGAGCGAAGCTCAGTTGTTGGCCTGCCATGATCCGCACCGGAGCCAGGTGCACCTGCAGCACTCCGTCCTTGGTCTTCAGCATCAAGTGACTGGCCAACTCACCTTCGCTTACCGGGCAGTCGAACTCCTGCACTTCTTGTACCAGGCCTCCCACCACCGTCTCGTCGGCGGCATTGTAGAGTGCTGCTCCTTGAGCCGAGACCGGGCGATTGAAGCTGACACCCATGATCAATAGCAAGACGACAACCACCACGATGGCGAAAACCATCCCATACAACAAGCTGGATATTTTCATGGGCTTCTCCTTTCACATCTCGAACGTGGGCCGATCTATTCGTGCTGATACAAGCGAACCATCATCGTTGGAACCGATCAAACTGCAGAGCAACCACCGTGAGGGTCGGCCTCCACTCATCCATTCTCCCGCGTTGTCCGATTAAAATTCTTGCCTCAATCGTTACGCTTTTTGACACCAATCCGTTTACCGTGCGCCCGCTACCTTCATCCTCCAGCCCGTTGGAGCGGTTGCTGCGTGCTCTTCCACGCTTTCGTAACCGATAGCCGCAAAATAGGCCGCACGATCAAAGAAGCGTTCCAGAGTATGGAGCAAGCCTATCTCGCCCCACAAATCGACCGGGTCTTCCATCAAACCTTCCCGCTGCAAATATTCCCAGAGATAATCCTTGGTCGCGCTCACGGCCCACAGGAACTCGCTGAAGGGCACACCTTGTCGGGCACGCCGTACCCCCAGACCGATATAGCGCTCCTCGATTTCAGATTCGGCTTTGTCGGACAGCCAGTCCGCCAGGTGCCGGTAGATCTCTCGAGTCCTCCTTTTCAGTTCGTCAGGAGGTACTCTCTGCAACAGGGTCGGGCAGCGCGGGGAGTTCTTGAGATTTTGCATGAGATTGTCGGCAAGCTTGTCGGCGTGCGTTTCGATGAGCTGAACCAGTTTCGCTGCGAACATACCCACCTCCCGGGTTTGGTGTTTAAGCGAGCAGAATCCGTTGCCCGCGACACTCTCCCTTTTTATTGTCAGCCTTTCTTCAGCCGGTCCACAGTGACGAACCGCACAGGCTAGTGTGATGGTCGATTTCAGCCGCGAAGATGAACCCAGGCGAAGCACTCAGACCGCTAAGAACGTGATGCCCGCATCGGTGATTTTGATCACTGAAGAAATAGCCGGTGCGAGCGGAGAATAAAAGATTAGAACTCTGGCCTGCAAGGAGTGGTTATGGTCATCGCATCCGAGTTGAAGGAAGGGACGGCGATCCTCATCGACCGTCACATTTACAGAGTCCTTGAGGTCGAATCGAAAGCGGGGGCGGCAAAATTAGGCGGAGTGGTCAAAACCAAACTCACCGATGTGAAGAGTGGGCGAATGTGGGAACCGCACTTCCGCCTTCAGGAACGGTTGGAGGATCTGGAAATCGACCGGCGCATGATGGAATTCCTGTTTAGCGACGTTGATACCTGCACCTTCATGAATCCGGACACCTATGAGCAAATTGGCATCCCCAGAGCCATTCTCGGGCCAGCGGCACAATTTCTGCAGTCCGGCATGGAACTGCCAGTGGAATTTTCTGCGGAAGAGCCGATCAGCGTCGTCTTCCCCGCGGTGGCTGAAGCCCGTGTGCAGCGGACGGCGCCACCTTCGCACTCACAACAGGACAGTGCCTGGAAAGAGGCCACGCTGGAGAACGGTCTGTCCATTCAGGTTCCTCTATTCATTGCGCCGGGCGAGGTAGTGCGCGTCGAGGTAAAGACAGGGCGCTATGTCGAACGAGCGCACAGGCGAAGCGCGTAGAGACCATATCGCGGAAACCGGAGGAGAACACCCCATGCTCGAGATCAACACGGTTCGCATGGAATTTCCCGCTGATGCCAACATCATTGTAGGTCAATCGCATTTCATCAAGACAGTGGAAGATCTGTACGAGGCGGTGGCTACGACCGTGCCCCAAGCCAAGTTCGGGTTAGCGTTCAATGAAAGCTCCGGAGCTTGTCTGACCCGGTCAGAAGGAAACGACCAAACGCTTCGAGATGTTGCTGTAAGCAATGCCCAGGCACTTGCTTGCGGGCACACGTTTGTGTTGGTGCTGCAGAACGCGTACCCCATAAACGTGATGAGCGCGATCCGAAACGTGCCTGAGGTGTGCTCGATATTCTGCGCGACCGCAAACCCCGTCGAAGTTATCGTTGCCCAGAGTGAGCAAGGCCGGGGCGTGCTCGGCGTCATCGACGGCAGCTCTCCGAAAGGGATCGAAGGGCAGGCGGATATCGCGTGGCGGCACGATCTTCTCCGTAAGATCGGATACAAGCGCTAGGCTGAAGAACCAGTCGATGCGATCTTCCACTACGTTCCGACTCAGCATTGATTCCTATTTAATACTTTCGCGTCTTGAATCGCGCTACAATTTCTCCAACAGAGGATACATAGGAGGTTGATCATGCCCGTATACGACTACATCTGCAAAGACTGCAATAAGACGTTTGAAAAGATCATCACCCTGACAGAGCACGAAAAGGAAGCAATCTCTTGCCCAAGCTGCGGCAGCAAAAACGTGGAACAGGAGGCGACTGCGTTCTTTGCGGTGACCTCCAGCAAGAGCTGATTACATCGGGGCAACGATCTGTCTGTATCTTGTCCGAATAGGTCGGGCTCAAGCTGCGGCTTTGAGTAGCGCCGGCATCTTGCCGGCTGTCCGGGGGCGTCCCCGCCCACGGAGGTGCCGGCGCGACGGCGGCGCTACAAAGTGTCCTACTGCAAGAGATCCTCTGGGCGTAACCGGATATTCGAAGTTCGGCGCAGGCCCACCTAACGATGTGCGGTTTCGCTTTCCTGTTTGGCTTCAGTGAGGCAGTAGCGAATCTTTTCCAGCAGATTGGGGAAGAGATACTGCTTGGGAAGCCAGAGCGTTACGTGCTCGCAGTCGACCGGTTCGAACGCAGTCATAACAATGACGGGAAAATGCGGGTTGCGGTCGCGGACGGCGCGAGCCAGCTCGAGACCGCTCATGCCCGGCATCTGGGAGTCCGTAACCAGAAGGTCGAATTCTTCCTCTTCGAAGGCGCGCAGCGCTTCGGCTGCATTCGAGGCAGGAACCGCTCTGTACCCTTCCGTGCGCAAGATATCACACGCCAGGCGGCAGAGCATTTCATTATCATCGACGACCAGAATTTTTTTCATGGCGTGCTCCCCACAGCGGCGGCAGCTTCCTCGCTGGCCGCAGCTGCGATTTTCGCGAAAGTCAGGCTCCCGTCGGCTTTGATGCCGATCGAAACGCAGTCGCCGCCCTTGACTTGGCCGGTGGCCACCAGGTTCGCCAACCCGTAAACAATGTTCTTCTCAATCACCCGCTTCAAATGCCGCGCGCCGTATTTTGGGTCGGTGCCTTCGCGCAGCAGCCATTGCTTGATCTCGGGCGTGCAGAGGAACGTGAATTGATTCTGCCCGACGGCGCCGGCGATGCGCCGTTGCACCTTCGCGAGTTCCAACTCAAGAATGTGCTCCAGTTGGTCTGGGCGAAGCGTCTTGAAAACGACAACCTTGTCCAGCCGGTTCATGAACTCAGGCGAAAACTTTCTCCGCGCCGCGTCGCTTGCAGTACGCTTGATTTTCTCGTCGAGATTTGTGTCGTCGATGGGTGCCTGCACGGCGAAACCGAGACCGCCTTCGGCGAGCCGGCTCATTTCTGACGCCCCCACGTTCGAAGTCATGAAAATGAGGCACTGGGAAAGGTCCACGTGCGTATTGTCGCCGAGCGTCAGGCTGGCCTTGTCCAAAATTCCGAGCATAAGCTGCCACAGGGACTCCGACGCCTTTTCGACTTCATCGAACAGCAGCAGCGTGAGTTTCAGTTTCTCAGTCTGCCAGCGGGTCAAGGCCTCTTGGGTAAGGATCGGCTGGGTATGCATGTGGCCGATATAGCCGGGCGGCGATCCGATCAGCTTGGCGATTTCGTGATGTTCCTGAAATTCTGCGCAATCCACTTTAATGAATGCATGTGGATTCCCGAAAAACGCTTCGGCGAGCACCTCGATCACATAAGTTTTGCCGGATCCGGTCGGCCCGAGAAACAGCAGGTTTCCGACCGGCCGGTCCGGCGCACACATGCCCACAAGAAATATCTGGTAAAGCTCGAGGACCGCGTCCACAGCAGCGTCTTGACCGACGATTCTGGAACGCAGGAACCCCTCGATTTCCCTGGTGGCCTCGCCGTGACGTGTGGCATCGAGTGGTTGGACGGTTGTTTCTTCGAGACAGGCAGAACTGCCCGTACTGGGCCCGCTGGACATACCAAGCCCCTTGTTCTCCACTACCTTATTCTTGCATCTTTTCCGGTAGGACACCGTGACGGTCGGCACGCGTCATGGTGACGTAATGAGTTTGTGCCGACAGTCATCCATTCCAGAAGTCGACGAGCGGCAGCCCGCACTGCAAGAAGCACCGCATTTTCACAGGCGGCCGCCTGCCTCCCCACTTTCGACTGAGGGGAAAAGGGGCACCGGCCGCATGCCAGCAGGTCTCTTCCGCACCCAGACTGTCGCTGATGGGAAAGTGTCGGAGCCATACATGACCTTCTCGGGAAAAAGCTCCAGCCACTGCCGCAAAGCATTCTTTAACTCCCCCCGGATATAGAAACAGCCCCATCAGGGAGCTATCGAAATAGACGTTCTTGCGAGCGGCCAGCCAGATGGCTTCGCGCTCAAAGGGAAATCCGCCGTGCAGGAGCACAAATGTGACATTCTCGAAATGCGGGTCGCGCAGAATATTTTCCAAGTTCATCACCTTGCCACCGCTGAGATTGAAGTAGTCACCGGCGCCGACGGCGGTGTGAATCTGCACCGAAAGATGCAACCGCCCCGCTTCTCCTAATAGGTAGCGAAACAGAAAGTCTTGCAAATCGCGATATCCGGCTTCGGCAACCGTGCCTCCGTGGACATACTTCGAATAAATGGCGGCAGCCCGCTCCTGCCCCGGATCAGGGAATAAGAGTGGACGAAAGTAGGCAATTTCGAACTTAATCCCTACGGCGCCGGCTTTCTTGTTCGCTTCGAAAATACTAGATGCGAAGGCAAGGTAGTCTGCAAAATCTCCAGGCAGCTGGCTCAGGTGGGCCTGTGTGAGGTAACGATGCAGAAGCTTCTCTTCGAGTGGTACGTTCAGTTTCTCCCGCTGGCCAGCCACCAACTCTCGATTTCCTCCAGGGTTCGTCCCTTGGTTTCCGGAACCGCCAGCATGACGAACAGGAATGCCGCAATACAGATGACCGCGTATAGCAGAAAAGCACCCGGTGCGGTCAATGCTCGCACCAGTGAGAGAAAAGTGAGAGTAACGAGCAGGGTCCCGCACCAGAGAAAGAGAGTCGCGATCGACATGGCGCGTCCCCGCACTCGAGTCGGGCAGATTTCTGACATCAATACCCACGTTCCGGTGCCGATGCCGACGGCGAAACAGGCGACGTAGATCAAGACCATGATCAAGACCGCAGCGGCCGGGGCCTGGAATTGTATCGCCGCTGCCACCCCAACCAGGGAAACCGCCATGCCGGCGAATGCGGACATCATCAAGGGCTTCCGGCCCGCGCGGTCGATCAGGTACATTCCGAGGATTGTGGCCGCGAAATTGATGGCCCCGATCATAACGTTGGCCCACAGCGCCGTGCTGGCGGTCTGCTTGGGCACATGCTCCAGGAAAACCAGGGAGCCGTAATAGATGATGGTGTTAATACCGGTGAACTGGCTGAACAACCCGATCAGCACCGCAACTACCAGCGGCTTTCGAAAGGCTGGATCCAGCACGTTGCCGCTCTCCTCGGCGACTGCGGAACGGATGGCAAGGATTTCGGATTGAGCGGCCTCCCGGCCCTTGATGCGGGAGAGGATGTGTTCGGCTTCGGTCTCGCGATCCTTTTGCACCAGCCAACGCGGGCTTTCAGGAACAAAGAGCAACGCTAGCAGGAAAAATGCCGATGGCACTGCGGCCGAAGCGAACATCCATCGCCAGTTCTCCGGGCCGGCTCCGGTGAGACCGTAGTTCACGCTATAGGAGAGCAGAATGCCCGTGACGATGGCTAACTGGTTCACGCTGACGAGCAGTCCGCGGATTCGCGGCGGAGAAATCTCCGCGATGTAGAGCGGCGAAAGCGTGGAAGCCAGCCCGATGGCGAGGCCGCCAACCAGGCGCGCGAGAACGAATTCTGTGATATTGCGGGGAAGCGCCGCCCCGATCGACGAAGCCGTAAACAGCGCCGCTGCCGCGAGCAGCGACTTCTTCCGGCCGAAGCGGTCGCTGGTGAAGGCCGCCAGGCTCGCCCCGAAAACGCATCCCAGAAGCAGACTGCTGGCGCCGAATTCGGTTTGTGAATCGCTGAGCGCAAACTGCCGTTTCAAAAATACGATGGCACCGTTGATGACGGCGGTGTCGAAACCGAACAACAACCCGCCGATGGCGGCGACTGCGGCGGGCAAATACAGGTAGCGCGCCGATCCAGCTTGTGCGCGGACGGATTCCTGCGTATTGGTCGGGTTCATTTCGTCTTTCGCATGCCCTGTCGAATGATGGATCTGTTTTAAATTGTCAGCAATCCCTGTTGCAGGAAGACCAACCCCGCGGCGCCGGCAACTCCCCCGTACCCGATTGTATTTTGAAGAACGATTGGGACCTTCCTTCCCAGGAGCACGCTGGTGCGACGCGCGACCTCGTCATGCAACGGGCCAAGCAATTGCGGCCCGGCTGCGGTGATGTTGCCCCCTAGAATGAGCAGTTCGGGATCGAACACGTGCAGGAAGCTAACCAGTGCGGCGGTGAGAGACTCGAAAGCGAGGTCCAGCACGCGACGCGCACTGGGGTCGCCCTCCGCTGCCGCTCGAAAGATGGCCTCTGTACTAGGAACCCGGCCGGCAACGTCGACTGACAATCGGGTTGGGGACGCCCGATGGAGGTGGGCAAAGTACGCGGACTCGATCGCGCGCGAAGAAAAGCAAGTCTCCAGACATCCGTAATTGCCGCAAATGCAGAGCCCACCGCGGATGTCGAGGGTCACGTGTCCCAGGTGGCAGGCCGCTCCCGAGGCGCCGCGCACGATCACGCCATCGACCAGCGCCGCGGCTCCCACCCCGGTGCCCAGGGTGAGCAGCAGAACGTTGCGCCGTCCCCGAGCAGCCCCCCAAAGCACCTCGCCGACCAGCGCCGTGCGTGCGTCATTGTCGGCACAGACCGGCAGGTCATCCACTCCGGCCAGTTCCCGCAGCATACACCCTTCCAGAAAATTCAAGTCGCCGGGTAAGCGATTCACGCGAGTGGTAGCCGAATCGATCACTCCCTTGCAGCCAATCCCGATGCCAAACACCGGAACCGTGGCGCGCTGACGCACGGCGTGGATAAAATCCCGGAGCGCTGCAGTGGTGCGTGGCGAGTCCTCGCAAAAGTTCGCCAGAAGGTTTCCATGCAATCCCACCAGCGCAGCCTTGATCGCCGTCGCGCCAATGTCGACACCGATTGCCACCGCTTCCGCCTGAGCTGATTGAGTTTCGTTCACAATGGTTCTGAATTATACTCACGTCGACCGCAGCAAGCTCTCGCGAGGCGACTGGAGTCAAGTTCATCCGTGCCGAACAAAGTCCTCGATCACGTGGGTTCGAAGCAGGCCGGCTTGGCTTTCTTCGACCAGGCGATGGTTCTGCTGGAGGAGCTGCGACGCACCCAAGCCGGCGTCATTCAGAAAGCGGCTGAGCTGTGCGCGGAGCGAATCTCGCGCGGTGGCCTGGTTTTTCTTTTTGGCAACGGCCACTCCCGCATGATGTGCGAGGAAATGACTCCCCGGCAGGGTTGCTATGCGGGTTTTGTAGCCTTGGTCGAGCTAGCGCTGTCCAACCATGCGTCGATCGTGGGCACGAACGGACTGCGCGCCCCGCTGCACCTGGAAAACTATGAGGGTTACGCAGAGAAAATTCTTCAGAGCTTCCATTTCGGACCGCACGACGCCTTCATCGTGATTTCCACCAGCGGAATCCGACCTGTGGTCGTCGAGATGGCGGCTGGGGCGCAACAGCGAGGGCTGCCCGTGATCGCCATCGTATCGAAAGCGCATTGCCAGCAGGCGAAGCCGGCTCATTCCTCGGGTAAGAAGCTCATCGACTGCGCCGATTTGATCATCGACAACCAATGCCCGCCGGGTGACTGCATCATCGAGTTGGAGGGTTTAGAGTGGCGGACGGGGCCGGTTTCCACCATCACCGGCGCCACCATCATCAACATGATTCGCTGCGCCACTGCCGAAGCGCTGCTGGCGCGAGGCGTCAAGCCGGTGTTGTTGCCCAGCCATCAATTCGTGGGAAATGCCAGCGCCGCCGAGCAACTGGAAGCGTTCTACGAGGCCTATCGCAAGAGCCTCAAACACCTTTTCGAATAGGGGCCACGTGAGCGAAGTCCTCCTGGTGACTGGGTCGTCAGGTATTGCGGCGGCGACGGCTCGTTTGTGGGGCACGCGGGAGAGCGTGTTCATCGTTGGTGTGAAAGAGGAAGAGTGCCGCTCTCTGGCAGCGGAGATGCCCAGAGTGGGTTTCAATGCGGCGGATGTGCGGGATGAGGAGGCGGTGCGCCAAAGTGTTGCGGCCTGCCTCGAACGATTCGGGAAAATCGACGCGCTCTTCAACGTGGCTGGGATCAGTGCACGCTCGCTGGGCGATGGCCCGCTCCACGAATGCTCGGCTGAGGCCTGGGACACGGTTATGGACGTGAACGCGAAGGGAACCTTCCTGATGTGCCGGGAAGTGTTGCGCACCTGGACGCGGCATTCGCAGAAAGGTGCCATTCTCAACTGCGGGAGTGTTCTGGCGCAGCATCCGCAGCGGGAACACTTCGCCACTGCAGGTTATGCTGCGAGCAAAGGAGCCATCGAGGCGATGACGCTTTCGGCTGCATCGTACTATGCGCCCGCCGGCATCCGGATTAACGTGATCGCACCCGGACTGGTCCGGACGCCGATGAGCGCACGCGCACAGAGCGATGCCCGCGTGTTGGAATATGTAGCCCGCAAGCAGCCTTTGACGCAGGGTCTGATCGCGCCAGAGGACATCGCCAAGACCGCGTGCTTTCTTCTGAGCAAGGACTCCAGCCCCATCACCGGCCAGGTGATAACCGTGGACGGAGGGTGGGCGGTGAGCGCATGATTCAAGTCAAAGAACGCCGGCCACTGCGAACAACCGTGATCGGAAGCTACCCGTTTCCGGGATGGCTTGAGTTTGCCTCATCGCACCTGAACGAATTTGGCGAGGCCGACATCGAAGAGATGAGGACCGATGCGGTTATCGCCGCGATCCACGACCAACTCCAGGCGGGCCTGGACGTAATCACCGACGGAGAGCAGACCCGGTACGACTTTAACCTGTCGTTCTACGGACGGCTGGCGGGGATTGGCGCGACGCCGTTTTCCCCGCGCCGCTTCGGCCCGCCAGCCCACGATCAGCGCGGAAAATATCCGGTCACTGGAACCATCGTCTCCGAACATGGGCTAGGCGCAGTCGCTGAATTCAAACTCTTGCAGAAAATCGCGCCGCCTGGAACACCTGTTCTCAAGGCCAGCGTGCCCGGGCCCTACACCCTCAGCGGCCGGATCGAACCCGGCGGGGCTTACTCCAGCCGCTGGGAGGTCACCGACGCATTGATCCCGATTGTCCGCGCTGAACTGGAACAACTGGTGGAAGCTGGTTGCCGCGAGATTACCCTCGACGAGCCTTCTATGAGCTGTTATGGATATCGCGAGGATCCGCATCGATTTGTAAGAATCTTTGCCGACACTGTTAAACCTATCGTCGGTCGATGCCGTCTCTCCACTCATTTGTGTTTCGGCAATTACAAAGCACGCGCGGTTGCGCCACGCCGCTACGCGCCACTGTTCCCTGCATTCTTTGAACTGCCGCTGGACGAAATCCACCTCGAGATGGCGAGCCGCGAATTCGCCGAGATCGAACTGATCGGAGAAATAGCGAAGCGGGGTATCGACGTAGCGGTCGGAATCATCGACGTGAAAAACTACTACATCGAAACTCCAGCCGACGTAGCTGAGCGTGTGCGCCGGTGCCTCAAGTACGCGCCCGCCAACCAGCTTTCTTTCGCGCCCGATTGCGGGTTGAGTCAGACCGCCCGCTGGGCTGCCCGGCAGAAGCTTGTCAACATGGTTCAGGGTGTGGCCATCGTGCGTAAGGAACTGGGGCTGGCGTGATTCGTCCGCTGCAGTCACACGCCGCGCTGTTGGCAGACATCCGCGACTCAGATCGGCGCGATGGCGGCTTTCGGCTCTGGTGGCTGGGACAAAGCGGATTCCTGCTGCAGTGGCAGGGCGTTCATGTCCTGATCGACCCCTATCTTTCAGACTCTCTGACGCGAAAATACAGCCAGACCGACAAACCCCATGTGCGCATGACGGAGTTGGTCATTGATCCGGCCGAGCTGTCGTTCGTCGATTTCGCGACTTGCTCGCATAACCACACCGATCATCTCGACGCAGAAACCTTGGGCCCGATCCTGGCGCGTAACTCCGTCGCTCAAACTCGTGATCCCAGAAGCCAACCGCGCCTTCGTCGCAGACCGTCTGAAGATCGAACCCGCTATGCCGATAGGACTCGATGACGAGAGTTCAATCGAACTCTTGGGGATTCGATTCTTCGGCGTCGCATCCGCGCACGAAACCGTGGACTGCGACGAACACGGACACGTGAAAGCTCTGGGCTACGTTTTACGATTTGGCGAGTGGAGCCTCTATCACAGTGGCGACACCCTGCGATACGACGGCATGGCAGAAAAGCTGCGCCCCTTCGCGGTTGACGTTGCGCTTCTTCCCATCAACGGCCGGGCTCCGGAAAGGCGGGTGCCCGGCAATCTGTCCGGACCCGAAGCCGCCCAGTTGGCCAGCGACATGGGCGCAAAGCTGGCGATTCCCTGCCATTACGATATGTTCGAGTTCAACACGGCGACTCCGAATGCGTTCGTCGATAGCTGCCGCCGCTTGGGACAACCCTTCCGCATTCTGCGCTGTGGCGAACGACTTGACGGCGAAAGGTGAATGAGAGAGCGGCATCGGTCTGCACGATCTGGCGCAGATGGCCGCAAGTGCCCACATCATTGAGCCCTGCCATGACCAATTGAATCCGCCTGGGGTGCTTGGGTCCAGTCATCCACGACCTGGCCCGTTATGGGCATCGGTCTCGGATTGAACAGCTCCACTGTGATCGTGGTCACAAGGTGGTTGCTTGCCGGGGATGTATTTTGCATCCAGAAGCAACTGGCTCGAGTGATCCGATCAGGATGAATAAAAGTAATGTTGTGCGGCGGCTGCTCTTGGTCCTTGCCCTGGCGGTGCTTGCGGGATGCAGCGGCATTTCCGAGCCCAGTCCAACACCGCCGCCAATTCCCGCTCCGCTGAGCGCCGATAACCTCAACCTGATTTTCGTGGTCAGCGAGGATCTGGCTTACAACGCTGCCGGGGACATCAATCCCACCACGGCCAACCTCACTAATCAGGGTTTACAGCGTTCGCTCCTCATGGCCCCGTTCCTGCAACAGAACCTGCTAGGGGGACAGAATGTTACGGGCATCTACGCGCTCGAACCGATGACCCATCTGCAAACCGCCGAGAATTACCCCGACATGGTGGCACTCGAAACTATTCAGCAGTTCGCCTTGCTTAATCAGATCACCGTGCCTAAGGATCCTGTGGGCACGGCCCAATATACCGCCAACAGCTATCCCCTCAATACGGGGTATGTGCCGGGACCCGTCCCCCCCGGAGTTGCTCCATCGTTGATCTACTGCCAAGGTTGCGAGGGTCTACAATTCAACGACCTGAATAGTGACATTCACGAAGCGCTAGTGAACAATCAATCCGTGGTTACCCAGATCCTGAACTACAACGTTCCAGGCTTCTATGTCTTCTCCGCGCCTTGGGAGACCACCTTCAGCCTGTTGACAAGTATCAATACAAACGAAGGTTATAAGCTCACGCTCCCGGCGCGCTATCAGGGGCCGAACTATATTTATGCGATCTCGATTCCGCCAAAGGGAAGCACCACCCTGACTACTTACAACAGCAATGTGAAGCCGCCAGTCGCCTACCCAACGCTGCCAGGGCCGGCGCTGGCCAGCGCTTCATGCCCCCAGACGGGCAAAGGGGCGCAACCTTATTTCAATATCACGACCAAAGGTGCCGCAGGCGTCAAAATTCCATCGGGAATCAACACCAGCGAAACCGTTTACATGATGCGGCACGCCGAAGCGCATCCGATTACCTGGTTCGAAGACGGCAACTATGTCGCTGCGGGGCAGTGGCGCGCGCTCGATCTTCCGAACGCACTACGCGGCAAATTCACTCCCATGCCCACTCAGATTTATTCGAGCGACCCGGCTCAAGCTACCCCGTCGGGTTATTTGAACTTTTCGTATGTCAGGCCATCCTTGACCGTGGAACCCTATGCCATCGCGAATAACTTGCCCTACTACCTGGCATCGAGCTTTGAAATGTTCGATATTCCCGCCGTGATGGCGCAAGAGAATCAGTTTTTCTTCAACGATCCTCCGTTTATCAACTCCCCGCTCTTCTCGCCACCACCATCATTCACGGGTGAGACCGTGCTGCTGGCATGGGAACACGCGCACTTCCCGCCGACGGTCAATTTGCTGCTCGCCAGCTATGGCAGCAAAGAAAGGGTACCCGATTGGGCAGACACCGATTACGACACCATCTGGACGGTGACGCTGGACTCCGTTGGGAACTTGACGGTGAACAACGCGTTATGCGAAGGCATCGACTCGGTGGCGCTGCCGGTCGCGGCCCCTCAATTCTGAGCCTCTCCATGGCGGCTTGGATGGACTATCAACTCCTTATGTAATGTCAGGTTGCAGGTCGACTCAGCCCGGACTATCCGACCATGCGGATGTTCTCGTTCTCATCTGTGGTAGTGGGTATAGCTGTACCTTCCGCGTGATCAGGCCATCCCCAACCGACCAGCAAGACGTGCTTTAGGTTGGTTATCCACAGCTCCGCCCGTAATGGCACCAAGTATCGAATTGAACGGCCGCACTGTGATGGTGGTCACACTGGGTTTGCGTACGGCGGATGTAGTCTGCATTCCGAAACCGTCGCCCCAGGGCATTATTCTGCCGAACCGCCGCATGAAAACGACTGGTTCTAAGTACCAATGAACTACTGTGCCGCGTGTGAGTGGCGTTTGATGAACACAATTAGGAGACTTCTTATGCGATCCGTGCAGTGGCTTATTCTTTCCCTGATTGGACTATTCCTTCTTGTCTGCGGATGTGGTTGCGGCATCAGCAACGGTGCGAGTCGTAGCCCGGTGCAGGCACCCTCGGCACTCACTTACACTGCGGCCGCCGCGGTCTACACTCTGGGGACGCCGATCGCGGCGGATCGCCCGACAAGCAGCGGCGGAGCCGTAGCTTCGTACAGTGTGAGCCCTACTCTTCCGGAAGGTCTGACTCTGGATGAGGACACGGGGATCATCAGCGGAACTCCGGCGGCCGTGACGGCCATTGCCAGCTACACGGTCACTGCTGCCAACACGAGCGGCAGCACCACCGCGGCCTTGAGCATCACGGTGAACGTCGCGGCAGCGGGCGTCCAGTTCATCCCCAACATGAACCAATGGATTACGCCGTTGGCGCCCACAGGTTCCAGTTTCGCTTATCTCGACACCGGTTTCACCCCGAACAATATCGCGAACACTCCCGACTGGCTGGCGGGACAGGCAGTCACCAACGTGGTGAGCCCGGATGGCAAAACCATGCTGGTTCTGACCAGCGGGTTCAACATCGTATACCTCCCAAAGGACGACACTAACTCGGACGGCTCATATGTTAACTATCCACAGTCGCAAGAGTACGTGTTCGTCTACGACATTTCGAAAAGCGTTCCGGTGGTTAAGCAAATCGTGACCATCCCCAATGCCTACCACGGAATTGTTTTCGATCCATCTGGCCAGGCGTTTTACGTATCCAGCGGTCCGGGTGATTTTCCCTACACCGGCCCTCCCTACGTGGCCGCTAACATCGCAGCTGACTACAAGCCCGCTCAGGCCGGCTTTGACAATGTCCACACGTTCGCTCTGAGCAAAAGTGGGACCTGGGTAGAGCAGGCCGAGCTTGTCATAGGCCATGCATACCTAAATCCATTGGCGCAAGGGGGCGTTGGCCTGAGCGTGCTGCCTTGTGCTGCTGGCGTCGCTGTTTCGAAGGATGGCCAGACAATGGTGGTGGCAAATTACTACAACGATTCGATCATGGTGTACACCGGAGGCTTGGACCATTGGACGCCGGTGACCACCGCTACAATCGGGGCCGCATGGCAGCCAGGCGAACTCGACCTGCGCCCCGGCAAAGCCAACCCCTCAACGCAGACAGGCGTGGCGGGCGGCGAATATCCCTACTGGACAGTTATCGCCACAACCACCAACACGACCACGTCCACTACGGCTAGTTGGGCCTATGTTTCAAGCATTCGCGACCGCGAGATCGATGTCGTGAATCTCAGCGGAACCCCGGCGGTAACGGCCCGGATCGCAGTGAAAGGTCAACCCAACAAGATGACGCTGAATTCGGCCCAGAAACGCCTGTATGTCGCCGAAGACCAGACGGACACGGTGGATGTAATTGACATCGACCCGAACGACGGCGTCAAGCAGAACACCGTCCTTGAAACCATCCTCATCGACTCGCTGCTATTACCTTCTTCGTTAACGCAATTTACCGGATCCAACACCAACAGCGTGACGCTCACCCCGGATGGGACCCAACTCTACGTGACCAATGGCAATCTGAACAACGTCGCTGTGGTGGCGTTGACTGGAAAGGATGCTAACGACAAGGTCGTAGGTTATATTCCCACGGGTTGGTACCCGAATGACGTAAGTTTCAGCCACGATGGCAAATGGGCGTACGTGATCAATGGGAAGTCGCCCACCGGGCCGAATGCCCAATTTTGCTATTTCGCCGGCCCGCCCGCCTACCCAAGGTGCTTCTACCAGCAAGAGTACAACCCCCAGCGTATCAAAGCCGAACTACAGACTATTCCTACCGCAACCCTCGCGGCGCAGTTCAAGGCCCTCACCGCGCAGGTCGCCACCAACAATCGGATCTCCACCAAGGAGAGCGCCAGCAACGCCGCAGTCATGGCGGCCGTGCGTCAGGGCATCCAGCACGTCATCTTCGTCCTCAAGGAAAACCGGACGTTCGACGAGGTTCTGGGCGACTTGGACAACGGCAGCAATGGCGATCCAGCTTTAACGCAGTGGGGACAGGCGATCACGCCGAACCTGCACCAGTTAGCGAAGACCTTCGTCACCCTAGATAACTTAATGGCTAATAGCGAAGTCAGCTATGACGGTTGGGCATGGACCACTGGGGCGCGCGCCCCTGACGTGCTCGAACACCAATACACGGTGAATTATGCCAAGCGCGGGCTGAGCTTGGATTTCAATGGCTTTGATCGCAATGTGAATGTTGCGATTCCGAGCCAGGCCGGGCGCGAGGCCGCCGATCCCGTTACGCCGCGCGATCCGGATGTCTTGCCGGGCGTGACAGACGTTGCCGCACCCGACGGACCAAACAATGAGGTGAACACTGGCCATCTGTGGGACGACGCTCTCCGCGCAGGTCTCACCGTCCGCAACTATGGTTTCTTCGTGGATCCGGCATGCTACAGTTATCCCCAGTGCCTCATTCCTCTGCTGCACGACCCGTTCGCAACCGGCACGGTCGTGGCCTACCCCGCCAATGTTGCTCTTATCCCGCTCACCGATCCGTACTATCGCGGCTTCGATCCCAACTTTCCCGATTACTACCGTTACACCGAGTGGGCGCGGGATTTCGATGCCAGGTACGCTGCCGGTGGACTCCCTGCGTTGAGCATGGTTGCGCTCGCCCACGATCACACCGGAGACTTCGGTACAGCCATCGACTTCATCAATACTCCGGAGCTTCAGGAAGCCGACAACGACTATGCCGTCGGCCTGCTGATTGAGAAGATTGCTAACAGCATCTACGCCCAGAACACTCTGATCTTCATCATTGAAGACGACGCGCAGGATGGCGGCGATCACGTCGATTCACACCGCACTACCGGCTACGTCGCGGGCGCTTATGTAAAGCAAGGGGCGGTGATTCCCACGCTCTACAACACCGTCGATTTCGTACGCACCATGGAAGAGGTTCTGGGCATTCCGCAAATGAACCTGAACGACGCGCTTGCGTTTCCCATGGCCGATGTCTTCACCACCACCCCGAACGCCTGGACGTTTACGGCCACGCCCTCGACGTATCTCTACAGCACGAACTTGCCGCTGCCGCCCAAGCCGACCGGCATGATCGTGCCCAAATCGACTCACACCGCGGAGTACTGGGCGCAGGCCACCAAGGGCATGGACTTCACCGAACAAGATCGGGTCGACGCCGCAACCTTCAACCGTATTCTCTGGAAAGGGATGATGGGCGACAAGCCCTATCCAGCCGCGCCTACCGGACTGGACCTGCGCCAGAACCGCGAGAAATTGCTGGCCGATTACCGCAGGTCTTTGACGCGCGAAGCGGAAAAGAAACCGAATACAGGCAGGGACTGAGAGGGACGCGCCACGGACGGCGGCCGCCTGCATCACTCGTCAAAAGGAGACGCTCATGTTAAAACTTTCGAGCTGTATATTTCTTCTCGTGTTGGCCAGCATGTACTTGCTCTTTGGGTGCGGCGGGAGCAATACCACCCCGGTTCCCACACCTACACCCAGCGCCAGCAACTTCGACGTGGTCGTATTTTCGGACCTTCATTTCGATCCATTTTACGACCCAAATCTTTTTGCTAAGAAGCCAAACCTCTGTACGGCGGATCCCAGCAAGTGGGCGAGCATTTTTCAGACATCGCAAGTGACAACACCTTCAGCATGGGGTGCCGATACCAACTACCCGCTGCTGGTGCTAGCACTATCCAGCGTAAAGCAGAACCTAGGCGCTAGTCAGGTCGTTCTTTATACCGGCGATCTTATTGGCCACAACTTTCCACAATCGTTTTACCAATATTGTAAAGGCCTCGCCTCCACCACAACCCCGTCGTCACAAGAAGTCGCGGCCATGCAGGCTTTCACCGATGAGACGGTGGCCTTCGTTACCGCGCAGGTGAGGGCGGCTGTGGGAAACATTCCCGTCATGTTCGCGGTTGGAAACATTGATTCCTACACAGGCTATGGACCGGATACCACTTTTCTCGCCAATAATGCGGCAACGTTTTACACAGAATTTGTGACTGGGACCACGGATCAGCAAACGTTTCTTACTACCTTCGAAGCTGGTGGGTACTATTCTGCCCAGCCGCTCGGACCAAACTTGCTGGTGATCGGACTCAATACAAATCCCTTGGCCCTCGGGATCCCAGGCGACAATGACAGTGCAGTGGCTGCTGAACTTACCTGGCTTGATTCGACCCTCAATTCAGCCCAAGCTGCCGCCCAAAAGGTGTGGCTCTTAATGCATGTACCTCCCGGCGCAAATACCGTTGCAACCGCCGGAACTTTTGTCAAAGGTCAGCCGGTAAACGCCAGCATGATGATGTACCAGAGTTATCAGACAAGTTTGCTGCAAATACTTTCGAAGTATCCGGGCGTTATAACTATGATCCTTGGCGCTCATACTCATATGGACGAATTTCGCATGCTGTCAGCCGATAATGTGCTTGATGAAGTGCCTGCCATAAGTCCGTGCTTTGGCGAGAACCCCGCCTTTAAGATCTTTACCTTGACTCAAGATACGTTTACCCCCACCGACTATCGTTCCTTGAATTATGACCCCACGGTCATACCGGCAGCCTTCCGGGATTATTACACTTTTTCGACAGCCTATTCCCCGCAAGGTCTTTTGGGCGCTTCTTTGGCACAGCTTTATCCGAAACTTGCAACGAATATTGCACTGACTGGTACACAACTACCGAATGCGCAACAGGCACTCTACATGGGGCAGTATCTTTCGGGAGACAATGCGGGGGTTAATGCCAAGTACCACACAAAATGGAATCCCATTACCAATACGAACTGGCCGGTTTTTGCCTGCGGCATTGGAAAAATGGAGCAACTAGATTTCGAAGATTGCGTGAATTCGTATTGATCTTCACAAACCCAACCGTTTTGAATTACCTCCTGTTTGTCGACTATCCGAGAGTTATAGCTGGGCGGCGCGACTCGAAACGCGGACCCTTCCGGCCGAACGATCCGTCTGTTTTCGAGTGATTTCGCAGTACTCTCTGAGCCATGCGCATGCTTGCTGCCCTCTGTCTTTCAGTCGTGATTGCGTTCTATCTGCTACTAAAGCCCGCCAGTTCTGCGCAGTACAATCCTGCGCCGGGCCCGACCGTGATCACGCACGCGACCGTCGTCAATCCGGGTACGTCATCGGTCCAGAGAAATCAGACAGTTATTATCACCGGCGATCACATCACCTCTGTTTCTGATACGGAAAAATCTCAGTTACCGAAGAAAGCGCGGGTCATCGATGCCACTGGTCAATATCTTATTCCGGGCCTTTGGGACATGCATGTGCACTCCGCTTTCGGCGATTGGTTTCCCGGCGGACGCGACATTATCCTGCCGCTTTTCATCGCCAACGGCGTCACTGGCGTACGCGATATGGGCGGAGACGTTCCGGTTCTCCTGGAGTGGCGCAAAGAGATCGCGGCCGGCCGAATCATCGGCCCTCGCATGGTCATCTCCGGCCCCATGCTGGACGGGTATCTGCCGAACGGTAAACTGCGCTTCCCCAGTTCTATCGCTATTAGCACTCCGGCCAGTGCGGTTGCTGCCGTGGACTCGCTCAAAGCGCAAGGCGTGGACTTCATCAAAGTCCAGTCCGTCATTTCGCACGACGCCTACCTTGCCGCTGCCGTGGAAGCGCACAAACAAGGCTTGCCCATTGTCGGCCATGTGCCTGACAAAGTTCGCATTCAGGAAGTTATCGAAGCGGGGCAGAAGAGTATCGAGCATCTGATGGGCATCTTTGAAGGCTGTTCCACTGAAGAGAACAGATTCATCAAGGGCGAAGGCAGCCTGAAACTGCTGCTTACCACACAGGACCAGCAAAGATGCGACTCGCTCATCAAGCTGCTCGCGCAGAACCAGACATGGCAGGTACCCACGCTGGCCTGGCAACGCGGCGGAACATTTCTCGACCAGTGCGACCTGAAGCACGATCCACTCGACAAGTACGTTCCTGCCTACTGGCGCGATGTAACCTGGCGCCGCTTCACCGATGAAATGATGCCCGACCTTTTGCGCGATCCGCTGGCGCTGCGCCAGGAGTACTTCGCGCACAATCTGCGAATGGTCGGCGCGATACACCATGCCGGAGTGCCGTTCATGGCCGGAACGGACACTGCGCCCGGGGGTTTACATCATGCCGGGCTTCAGCTTACATGATGAACTCGCCAATTTTGTCGAGGCCGGTTTCACGCCCATGGAATCGCTCCAGACGGCGACCAGCAACCCGGCCAGATTTCTGGGGATGGAAGCCAGCTTTGGTTCAGTCGAACCCGGCAAGATCGCCGATTTGGTGTTGCTGACCGCAAACCCGCTCGAAGACATCCGGAACACTCGGAAAATCAGCATTGTTGTCGTGAGCGGACAGATTTTTGACCACGCGGCACTCGATCAGATCCTGATGCACGTCGAGGCTGCCGCGAAGCGGCAATAAGGGAGATCCTTCCATCCGCGCTCTTCGGCGGCGAATCACCTCTGGTCAAGCTTATGTCCACCATCAATAATTTAGATTGGACTCCGTGTAGGTGCACACGTAAAGTTGCTTCGGGGACGAGGCACGCGCAAACGCCACGGAATTCGGTCGCGGGCGTGTGCTTTGGGGAATACCCGTGGGCCTGGTGAAAGCGCAATCTGCAGTGGCGAAAACCCGAGAGGCCGTTCCCATGCTGGCTGATGACGTGGTACATGCTCCAACAACATAGTGGGTAAAATATGGTACCAAAGAGCGTGGGATTGGAAGAGAATCACCTCGAGGTTCAGGAGTTGCATCTGACCGGCCACGCGCGCGATGTCACCCCACGTCCTCCCTCTGGAGGAAATCGCCAACCTTGCGACGGCGGAGGGCCAGCCCGCCGAGACTTTGATGAAAGTCGTCGCCTTGATTGCCAAGCGATTTGAGACTGAGGTCTGTTCGGCGTATCTGCTCGAGCCGGACCGGGCCAATCTGGTGTTGGCCGCGACGGTCGGCCTTCGGCGGGAGTGCATCGGCAATCTGCGAATGGCAATTCACGAAGGACTGGCGGGTCTGGTGGCTGAACAGGTGCGGCCGGTGGCCGTGGCGCAGGTCCAAAGCCACCCGCGTTTTAAGTATTTCCGGGAAGCCGGCGAAGATGCCTACCAGTCGTTCCTCGGAGTTCCACTTATCGACCGAGGGGTTCTGCAGGGCGTTCTGGTAGTTCAAACCGTGGAGCCTCGGATTTTCGGCGATGATGAGGTTCACATGCTGGCGCAGGCTGCGGCCCAGGTGGCGCCGGTGGTGAGCGAAGCGCGGACGCTGGATCGCTTCATCGCGCCTGCGCAGGAACGGCTTTGGGCACTGGCTCGCAACCTATGGTGGAGTTGGGACCACGATGCCGCAAGCTTATTCCGCGATCTCGATCCGGTGCGCTGGAGGCGGCTGAACCAGAATCCGGTTTCACTGCTGGCGGAGTTCCCGCTGGCGAAACTGGAAAGTCGCACCGCCGAACTGGTACTGCACAGCCGCATCAACTACGCCTGTCGCCGCTTGCAGGAATATTTACAGGCCGACCGCACTTGGGGAACCAGGCACGCCGGGGTTTTACGCCCTTGTCCGGTGGCCTATTTTTCCGCGGAATTCGGGTTGCACGAATCGCTTCCCGTTTATTCCGGCGGTCTCGGCGTCCTTGCCGGAGACCATATTAAGAGCGCATCCGACCTCGCCATTCCACTCGTCGGCATCGGCTTGTTTTACGGGCAAGGATATTTTCGCCAGCGATTGGATCGCAACGGTTGGCAACAGGAAGAGTATCTGGAGACGGACGTCAATCAGTTGCCTTTGGAGGCCGCGATCGGCAAGAACGGACGGACGGTCGTGGTGCAAATCGAGACCCGCAGCGGTTCGATTCATGCCAAAGCCTGGCGGGTGAAAGTTGGACGCTGCGACCTGTTCCTCCTCGACTCGGATGTAGAATCCAATGCTCCGGACGACCGGGAGCTGACTTCCCGGCTCTACGGCGGAGACGCGCGGACTCGGATCCGGCAGGAGTTGGTGCTCGGCGTCGGAGGCTTCCGCGCCCTCGAGGCTATGGGCATCAAGCCGGGCGTGCTTCACCTGAACGAAGGACACAGCGGCTTTGCGGTGCTGGAAGCGATCCGCATGCGCATGGAGGAAGAGGGGATCAGCTTCGACGCGGCGGTGCCCCGGGTGTCGCGGGAAGTGGTCTTCACCACCCACACCCCGGTGCCTGCAGGTCATGATCGCTTTGATGCCGAGTTAATCGAGGAGCATCTCGGACCTCTGTGCCAATCGCTGGGTCTTTCCCAGGAAAGCCTGATGGGGCTGGGACGGGAGGATCCAAACAACCAGCACGAGACATTTTGCATGACCGTGCTAGGTCTGAGACTCTCTCGCCGTGCCAATGCGGTTTCTGCCCTGCACGGCGAAGTGTCGAGAGCGATGTGGACTGGGCTCTGTCCGGGCAAGCCGGAAGATGAAGTTCCCATCGGACACATCACCAATGGAGTTCATGTTCCATCATGGCTGGCTCCGCAAATGTTCCGCCTGTACGACCGCCATCTGGGTACGAATTGGCACCAGCACAGCAGCGAAGCACGCATCTGGGAAGGCATTGAGAGCGTGGATGACGGCGAACTCTGGGAGACGCACCTCAGCCTGAAATCTCAGCTGCTCGAGTTTGTGCGCCGCCGCGCGGTGGAACAAGCCGAGCGCCGCGGCGAATCACGAGAGGCTTTGCAGAGACTCAGCAAGGTACTCAGCCCGGACGCGCTGACCATCGGATTTGCCCGCCGCTTCGCGACCTACAAGCGAGCTAACCTGATTTTGACCGACATAGAGAGCTTGGCGTCCATGGTGAACGATCCCAAACGCCCGGTGCAGTTCGTTTTCGCCGGCAAAGCGCATCCGCACGATGAGCCGGGCAAACGGGTTCTGCAACAGATTGCCGAATTGATGCGTAATCCGCAGTTCGCGGATAAGTTCGTTTTTGTCGAAGATTATGACATCAACGTCGGGCGTCATTTCGTGCAGGGTGTTGATGTCTGGCTGAACAACCCGCGGCGTCCGCAGGAGGCATCGGGTACGAGTGGTCAAAAGGTGGTCTTGAATGGGGGACTGAACCTTTCTGTTCTCGATGGCTGGTGGGCAGAGGCCTACGACGGCATGAATGGATTCGCCATCGGGACGGGCAGAACGCACTGCGACGTGAACGTCCATGACACGCGCGACGGAGAGGATTTGCACCGGACACTTCGGGAAGACGTAATTCCGTTGTACTACCAGCGTGATCGCGATGGTTTGCCGCGCGGCTGGATCAAGCGCATGAAGCGAACCATCCGCACCCTCGGCTGGCGTTTCAATGCCGATCGCATGGTGATGGATTACACGCTGAAATGCTACGTTCCCGCAGCCGGGGGCACCTCGAGTGACATGCGATCCGCTTGGTGACGCGCCTGCGCGCGCAGGGTGTTCGCCGTGAATCGCGCCTCGTTTGCAGGACCTAAGGAGTTGGCGAATGCACAACACAATCGTAATTCTGCAGAACCATTCCGCGCGTGCGGAGAATTTGGTAGCCAAGGTCAAGTCGGTTTCTGAGGCTGTGTTTATCGTGCAGTCGCTGCCAGAACTTCAGACGCTGGCAGCGCAGTTTCCCATCCAAATCGGAGTCCTTGACCTGGGTTTGATAAGCTTCGAGGAAATCGCCCGCCTGCGCCGTCAGCTGAGCATGGAAATCGTTTGCACTCACCACACGCCAGACGACGTCATGTGGACTGAGGCGCTTGATGCCGGCGCGCTCGATTGTTGTTTCGACGATGATGGCCCGGCAATCTGCCGCGCGATTCAGCAAACCTCAACTGCTGGCAATCGGGCCGCGTCGTAAGGAAGGCACAATATCGGCGATTGACAGAGATTAACTTCTGGGCTGAATCTGTTTGCGCTTAACGCCGAATCGGATGCACCGGCAAACCCTCTAGTAGTTCGGCAATCTGTACTCCTAAGCTCTCCGCCAGTCCACTCGATCGGTTCACCAGTACCACGCCGGCTACGTCTTCCTTTGTATTGAAGAAAGCGTAGGAGGTGAATCCTCCTGTCCCTCCGCCGTGTTCGTAATTGGCGTCGCGCGGATCGAACATCCAGTTGATGGCGATTTTCGCGCCGTCCATATCGGCGCGCAACTCATGCTGCAACTCAACTGCCTGCGCCACGGTTCCCGGGGGCGGATGCAACTGCGTAGCCACATACTTCAGCATGTCGCGCACATCCGACCGGATCCCGCCGGCCGGAGCCATGGCATCCTGATCCCACGCATGAACCGGCTTGTCCATGCCATTATGTCCCGCCAGAAAGTTACCTTGCTCCGCAGGTGGCAGCACGATGAAGGTATGCTCCATGTGCAGCGGTCCCAACACATCCTGTTTCAGCAAGTCGCTATAGTTTTCGGCCGCCTTGTGTGCCAGTGCGTCTCCCAGCAACCCCATGCCCACATTGCTGTATTGGAACTTGGCATCCGGTT
The DNA here is from genome assembly GCA_963696635.1 of uncultured Acidobacteriota bacterium. Classification (GTDB taxonomy): domain Bacteria; phylum Acidobacteriota; class Terriglobia; order Terriglobales; family Acidobacteriaceae; genus JABDBE01. Next base: position 277,024 of record CAVOKX010000006.1, on the reverse strand, counting down.
TAAGCGCCAGCCCCGTCTTGGCGATGTACTCGTAAAGATCCGTCTCTGTGTAGTCCGTATACGGATTTGCCGGATCCGCGGGATGAAAATTGTCCGGCATGCGTGCCATTCCCGAGTGGTGCGTCGCCAGGCTCAGCAACGTGATCTCCGGCCCGGCAGGCTTGGCCACAGTTCCCGGAGGCAGCAGCTCCCGGACCGGAGTATCCAAAGAAACCTTTTTATCTACCACCATTTCCGACAAGATCAATCCGGTAAATGTCTTGGTTATCGATCCAATCTCGAATAGCGAGTCCTCTTTCGCCACCCCGTAGGTCAGCACCCGCTGCTCGCCGCGTTCAAATACGCCGATCGCCACCCCGATGCCGCTTGCACCCGCCAGCGCCGGATTTTCGACCAGCGGCTTCAACTCAGCATCCAGCTTCGACTTTAGCTCAGGCAGCGTCACCGGTGCCGCTTGCGTGGCAGTTGGGGCAGTCGGCACTGGCGCGTCGCTCGGGGTCTTGTTGAATCGCAAAGGCATCGAACTGCTTTGCTGCGTCCACGTGCCTTCGATGGCTGTGCCATCCTCAGTCACCGTACCTGCATACTCGCCGTGCAACTGCGGCATCTTGAATGAAAAGCTTCGGCCGCTGAGCACGGCATCTGTGCCTTCAAGATTTTTGGCGTCTTGGTCTGGACTGTCCAGGCTCACGTATTCCTTGCCAGCCTTGTCACTCTTCACGTGGATGGCCGCATGAAGCGCACCGTCTTTGGTCTGGAGCACCCCAGTCCAGTCGCCGTCGGCCAGGGAGGGTTTCTCCGCCGCGACAAAGGGCTCAGTGCGAGTAAGGTTCAAGGGCAAGGGCTTGCCTTGATTCCATGTCCCCGTGATGGTTTTACCATCCGCGCTCAGCTTGCCTTCGTAGTGCCCGTGCACGACGGGTAGGTCGAAAGAGAATTGACCGCCCTTCAGCGTCGCATTGTCGCCTGCCAGACCAAACGCATGCTGGGATGGGCTATCGAACGCAACGTACTCCTTCCCTGACTGATCGCTTTTCACATGAATTACTGTGGGCAGTTGCCCGCCGGGGGTGTCGAGGGTGCCTTTCCAGTCGCCATCAACCGGTGACGGCTTCTCCGCCGCAACAAACGCAGGCTCAGTTTTTGTTTGAGCCGCCGTTTGAGTCAGCACCAGCGGCATGGACTTTCCTTGGTCCCAGGTTCCCGTAATCGTCTTGCCGTCGGCGCTCACCGTTCCGCTGTAAGTGCCGCTCACGGCAGGGACATTAAAACTGAACTGCGCTCCTGAAAGAACGAAATCACTGCATGGAATACCGAGCGCTCCTTGATCCAGACTGTCTAACGAACCGCTCAGTTTGCCCGCTGTGTCCCGTTGCAGGTGGAGCACCAGGTGCAGCGGTCCTAACACTCCCGCGTAATCGCCCGCTACGGCAGGCGAGGCCGTCTGTCCGCTTATATTGGCAACGAGCAGATTGCAAACCAACAGGACGCATCCTGCAAACGCGAAGGCCAAGCGCTGGCGCGCAGGCTCGAACATACTGACCTCCTCGCAGACGGAATTAGCGCCAACAATCCTAACACCGGCTTGCGACTGGCACTTCGGGAAGCGGCGACAGCCGCGACGATGGTTTCGACAACAGCCCAAAACAAGAGAACGATACATTATTCATTCTCGATATCTGCACCGCAAGGACTCGGAGTACGACCAGGAGGCACAATCCCATATTTGTGGTCTAAGAAACCTTGAAGGTGTTCTGGAAGGAGCTCAGCAAGTTCTTGCCAGGTTAGGAGCATGCACTGAGTTCTCAGCTTGGCGAGTTTTACGCACCTCATTACCGCGAACCAAGTCTCAATCAGATCCGGACGGCGCGCATCCAAGAGTACGCAGAAGCTGAGGCCGAGATGATACGCGGCTAAGACGTTGCGAATTAGTTGGTAGGAAATATACTGGCCATTCAGTCGCGGAAGTTGTTCCTGGTCAAACACCACCTTGAAGTCGCAATATGATTCCACGATTGCCGGGCGTTGAATCTGAAAATCCGTTTCGGTAAGTTTTGCCTCCAGCAAAAGGGTTCCGAGCTTCATGTCAATTTCGGTTCGGTCCACACGCCTGCCATCGCGCGGAATGCGGGCTCGAAATCCAAACTCTGGAACCTCGTCGACCTCGAATCCTAACTTCAATGCCAGAGTCGGGCTCTGGGTCACGCCCGGACAACAGAATACATTCATGAGTAAAGCATCAGAACTCATCGAAGAATCGAGTTCTTTCCAGCCATTATCGCTTTGGGGCAGTGAACGACGGCCGTGAGCGTGGACCTTGCTGAGTCGATGTTTCCATCCGGGTTGATTCAGAATGGACTCGTAACTGGCGTCGAAAAAATTGCCGTGTCTCAGTTGGGATGGCCGGTACACCACTACGGGCATTTGTCCGTAGCTCTCGACATGAGGCAAAGCAAGCGCGGAGGCGTAGGTCGCATTTCGTAAACTCAACTCGCGACGTAACCGCGATGCATATCCCGTGTGCATTGAATCGTGCGTACAATTACGCTCTATCTCATCGCTTAGAAAAAAAACTTTGCACCCAACTGAAGAAGGCGCGGCGGATTGGCGTTCACCACTTGCCCAAAGGTGGAACTGGCGATATTGCCGTCGACGGATTGGGGTCCGAAGAACTGTGCGTGGTTGAAAACATTAAAACCCTCCAGCCGGAACTGGAGCGATTTCGATTCAGTCAAACGCACGTTCTTGAGCAGAGCCATATCATAGTTATCCAACCCTGGTCCAGAGAAAAAGCGCCGCTTGGCGCTGCCCGGCGTGCCCAAGGCATTCTCGCTGAATTGAGAAACTTTGAAATATGGCCGTCCATTACGCGGATCGTGATTCAACTCCAGAGAACCTCCCGAGTAATCGGGCTCATCAATTCCATAGTTGTTAATTCCGTTCGGCTCGGCCCCGAGCAGAGAATTGTCGCCGTAGTTGAGCAGCGTCACCGGCAGACCAGAACTGAAATGGGTGATCCCGGAGATTTCCCATCCCTGCGTCCAGCGGTTGGAGACGCGGAAGAGGTTCTCGAATGGAATCCTGTAGTTGTAACTCACAACAAAGTTGTGCCTGAGGTCAAAAGAAGACAAGGCATAGCTGAGAGCGGGATTAAGCGGATTGACCTCTTCCCCCAGATTGGAAGACTCGTCGAGCGACTTACCGTAGGTGTACCCGGCCGACAGTTCCAGTCGTCCGCTGGTGTGGCGCAGGCTGAGTTGAAGAGCGTTGTAATTCGATTTTCCGATGGTTGTCTGCTTCGTGTCGCTTCCGAAATCGGAACCCAGTGGCCCTCGCGTTCCGTCGATAACCTGACCCGAAGCCGCTGTGTATACATTGCTCTCCCCAAAGGGACCGCAGGTTGGAGAACCGGGCGAAACGTCGCTCGGCTGACTCAGGCTGAGGCAAAGCGCAGGATCGCCGGCATTGGCTTCCTGCATCACCAGAAGCCGGTGCGACTGCGACCCGACGTAACCGGCGCTTATTACCGTACTCGTTCCCAGTTGTCGCTCCAGCGACAGCATGTATTCCTCGACGTACGGGATTCGGTTGGTCGCGCCATATCCGGGAATCCCGCTGATCGGTTCATACTGCGACCAATTGACGTTCGAGTCCGGGTGGCTGCGAGACGCCTTTTGCGTGACCAGTGCGACGGGAAACGGCTGGCCTTGGAACTGCCCGGTTGACGCGGTGATGAAGGGGGTCGCAAATAGCGGCGGGGCAGGACTCGTATAGGTGATGCCAAATGGGGCGTTCCCGGCCAGGATGCCCACCGTCAGCGCCTCGATCGCGGTGTAATACATTCCGAAACCGGCTCGTACGCTTGTCTTCCCCGGCCCACCCAAAATCTTACCCAGAAGAGTGCCTTCCGTCCCCTCGGGCGAATAAGCCACGCCGATGCGAGGAGCGAAGTCCAGGTTTCCGGGAGGCGACAGAGTTCCAGGAACGCCGGGATCAGTGGGAAACAAAATTCCGGCCGGAGCGCCAGGAAACACCAGCGACTGCTTGCCGGGTTCGAACGTGGAGATTCCGTTGTTCTTTTCATACCAGGGCTCGATGCGATCCAAGCGTAGGCCGTAATTCAGCGTCAGGTTGGAACGCATGCGCCAACCATCCTGCGCGTACAGGCCCCAGTACTTGTTGCGACCATAGAACGGTTGCAACTGGCTCTGGTTGTATTGGCTCGGAAGTCCCAGCAAGAAATCCTCGAAGTCCGGCACCGTGTTGCTCCCCGTGAATAAGAAGTTGCCGTTGAATTGCGCGATCGCACTGGTATTGATTTGGTCGAAGTGAAATTCCACCCCGAATTTCATGGTGTGACTTCCCACGACTCTTGAGAGATTGTCAGTCCACTGAAAAGTGTTGTTAGCCTGCTTCAGTTCGTTGGCGTTCGTCCCCATGGAGAATGCATTGAACACGATGTTTTCAACCCCTTCGCCTTGTGGATTGAGCGGTACGATGCCGGGCGTTCCCGGCCCGGTCACAAATCCCTGCGATGCCAGGCTGATGCCGAGTCCGCCGACCGGTTTCCCAAGATCGCTGTGATCGCGCATGTAGGTGAAGTGAAATTCATTGACCGCCGTCGACCCCAGTGTCTTGGTGTCACTCAGGCTGAGCAACTGCGCGCGCCCCAGGTACAGCGCATTAAAGCCCGGCACACTCGCCCCGCTCTGCGCCACCGGGTACGGGTTGTTGAGCGTGTAGTCGTCTAGAAAATAGTATGCCGAGAGCATTCCCCAGTGACTGTTGTGGTCGAGTCGATAGGCACCCTTATCGTCCCGCAGAGTTTCGTTGTAGGCGGAGGTCGCGAATTCGTTCGTGCCTACGTTCGGCAGGGGAATATATTGCAGAAGATTCCGGGCCGGGGCAGACCATTCACTTTGCGGGATAATGTCGCCATTAGGAAAGATGCCGTTGCGCTCGGCGACAGTTGGCACTGCAATATCGCCCGTGTCCACACCCTCCGTCAATCGAGTCCCTTGGTAATCAGCGAAGAAAAATGTCCTATTCCTTCGAATCGGGCCACCGAAGGTTCCGCCAAATTGGTTCTGATCAAAAGCGCCCCGTGTCGGAGAAAAGTAGTTGCGCGCGTCGAGGTTGGTATTGCGCAGAAATTCAAACGCGTCGCCATGAAACGCATTCGTGCCGGATTTTGTAACGACGTTGATCTGGCCTCCACTGTGTCCTCCATATTCCGCATCGAAGTTGCTGGTAAGGATGCGGAACTCGGCGACGGAGTCGAGGTTCGGGATGATGGCCGTTCCGGAATTCACATCTTCCTCGGCGTCGCTTCCGTTCACCGTGAATGCATTCGAAAACTCGCGTTGTCCGTTGATCGAAATCGTACCGGGATTCAAGCCACCGGAGGGCGAAAGGGCACTCACACCCACGTCCTGCTGCGTGTTCGAGGTAAGGGAAGTCGTCGGAACCACACCCGGCTGAAGTGCCAAAAGATCCGTGTAACTGCGCCCATTCAATGGCACGGCGGCCATCTTCTTACCGCTGATCACTTCGCCCATCTGCGTCTCGGACGTTTCCGCGTGGACGGCAGTGTCAATTACCGTAACCGCATTCCCTTCCGCGCCCACATTGAGGACAGCGTCAACGGTCAATGCACGGTTTGTGTCGACGGTGATCGCAGTTCGCTGGTAGAGCCTGAAGCCCGCCTTCTCGATCGCGACGGTGTAACGTCCAACGGGGAGGTCGGGGAAGGAATAAAACCCACGGCCGTTGGTCGCGCCCCGGACCTGCACTCCGGTATCAAGGTTCTTGGCGCTCACGGTTGCATCAGGAACTACAGCGCCGCTTACGTCCTTCACCGTGCCCGACACACTTCCACCTGTCCCGGCTCGCAAGTTGCCAGCGGCGAGCATGACTATCGCAAAGCAAAGAAATAAAGTAAGACGCTTCAAGAGAGTAAGAAGAAAAATCAAATTCAGACCCTGCCCCCACCTGCCATGCTGCCATTCCCCTTAGGACCCTAACCGACTTCTGGCAACCCATAAGATGCGACTGGGTCGCAACTACATTGCAAAAAAATAGGAACTACTTCCCAGTCTTTTGACACCGTTTGCAAACTCCGCCCACTTCCAGTCGCACCACACGGATCTGGAAACCACTCTGCTGGACCATCTCTTTCTTTAGTTTGTCGAAAGATGGGCTCACGTACTCCATGATGGCGCCGCATCGGAAGCATGCCATGTGGCAATGATCGCGGCTGGTCTTCGCTTCGTAATAGTGCTTCTCGCCTTCGATGTGCATCAAATCCAACTCGTCGATCAACCCATGTTGCTTAAGCAACGCAATCGTTCGATAAACGGTGGCTCGATCAATCGCCGCATCCTGTTTTTTGGCAATGTCCAGCAACGTGGCAACATCGAGATGCCGGGGCGAATCTTGAATAATGCCAACAAGTAAGCGTCGCTGAGCGGTCATGCGTATTCCCCGCGCCGCCAGTTCTTTCATTAGGGAGGGACGGGTAATGGTGTCGCCTTTCGATCTTCCTAGATGCGAATCACTCGCAACAATGGCCTCAGTCTGCATGTCTTCCCTCCCACTCGCCACCCTAGTTGCAACTAGGTCGCAATATGTAAATCTCATTGGACTGCATTCGTCTTTTGCTGTCAAGGCGTCATCCATAGAGTCTGCCCCGAGGTGCAGTAAACTGAGCGTTTTGGAAGGCGACATGTCAAATCAAGACTGGCGACAATCCATCCAAAAGCGGGTCCCGATGCCGGTCGTGGAAGCTGAGCCCTAGTCTGGTCTTGCGGCCGACGGCCGTCTTCAAGTCAAAGGAAAGATTTCGGTTGACACTGCTCCCGGTCGTTTTATAATAATTCTTATCCGATAACCATGCGCCTCACTCATGAACAGTTCCGCGGGCTGGCCGCAAAGCACGGTTTGGCGGTCACACACCAGCGTCAGGTGGTCTATGAGGCCGTCGTCGCCGCTCACGGGCACTATTCCCCGGAAGACATTTACGCCACCGTCCGACGCAGCATTCCATCCATTTCTCTGGCCACGGTCTACAACAATCTGCGGCTGTTCATCGAGTGTGGGTTACTGCGAGAGGTCAGTCCTCATGCAGCCACGTTGCTTGTGGACGGCAATCTCAAACCTCATCACCACCTGGTCTGCTCTCGCTGCAAGTCGGTGCAGGATATCGAAGCAGATTTCATTGATTTCAAACGCTTATCCCCGCACGTTCCGCGTGGATTTGATCTGACGCAGCCCGTGGTTGAGGTCTTCGGCCTCTGTCGCCGCTGCAGCGCGAAAAAATAACTTTTACGCAGTACCTAATCAAGATTGGAAGGAAGGAAACATTATGGAAAATACACTCGCAACTTCATCGGGAAGCGTTGTCCCCGAAGCTAAGGAAAAAAGCACCTTAACCGAATCTAAGTGCCCAGTAGCGCACGGCGCTCGCACATCCCGCACGAATGTTGATTGGTGGCCCAATCAGGTGAACGTGAAGGTCCTCAACCAGCATTCCCCAAAGTCCGACCCGATGGGTAAGGAGTTCAATTACGCAAAAGAATTCAAGACGCTTGACCTGAATGCTGTAATCAAGGATCTGAATGTCTTGATGACGGATTCGCAGGAGTGGTGGCCGGCCGACTTTGGGCACTATGGGCCGCTGTTCATTCGTATGGCGTGGCACAGCGCGGGTACGTACCGCATCGGCGACGGCCGCGGCGGGGCGGGATCCGGTCAGCAGCGTTTCGCCCCGCTCAATAGCTGGCCTGACAACGTAAACCTCGACAAGGCGCGCCGTCTGCTGTGGCCGATCAAGCAGAAGTATGGCCGGAAAATCTCCTGGGCCGACCTCATGATTCTCGCCGGCAACGTCGGGCTCGAGTCGATGGGCTTCAAGACGTTTGGTTTTGGCGGCGGACGCGCGGACGTGTGGGAGCCCGAAGAGGAAATTTATTGGGGACCTGAGGGCACGTGGCTGGCGGACGAGCGTTACTCGGGGGATCGTGACCTCGAGAATCCGCTCGGCGCGGTGCAAATGGGCTTGATCTATGTGAACCCGGAAGGGCCGAATGGAAAGCCGGACCCCATCGCTGCGGCGCGGGATATCCGGGAAACGTTCGCCCGCATGGCGATGAATGACGAAGAAACGGTCGCACTCATTGCCGGCGGTCATACCTTCGGCAAAACTCACGGCGCTGCCGTTCCCGCTCAATACGTGGGCAACGAACCAGAAGGTGCCGCCATCGAGGATCAGGGCTTGGGGTGGAAGAATAAATTTGGCAAAGGTTGTGGTGCTGACACCATCGGCAGCGGTCTGGAAGTCACTTGGACCACGACGCCGACGAAGTGGAGCAACAATTTCTTCACAAACCTGTTCAGCTACGAATGGGAACTGACGAAGAGTCCGGCCGGAGCGCATCAGTGGACACCGAAAAATGGCGCAGGCAACGGTAAGGTGCCGGATGCGCACGATCCCTCAACGCGTCACGCGCCATCCATGTTGACCACTGACCTCGCCTTACGGTTCGACCCGGCTTACGAAAAAATCTCACGGCGTTTCTACGAGCATCCGGATCAGTTCGCCGACGCGTTTGCGCGGGCGTGGTTCAAACTGACGCACCGCGACATGGGACCTATCCCGCGGTACCTTGGCCCGCTCGTTTCGAAGGAGACCCTGGTGTGGCAAGACCCTGTTCCCGCCGTGGATCATAAATTGGTCGGGGAGAAGGACATTGCTGCTCTCAAGGCCAAGATCCTCGCATCCGGACTGTCGATCTCGCAACTGGTGACGACTGCGTGGGCGTCGGCGGCGTCGTTCCGCGGCTCCGACAAGCGCGGTGGGGCTAACGGGGCGCGCATTCGCCTCACTCCGCAAAAGGATTGGGAAGTAAACCAGCCGGCCGCACTGACGAAGGTTCTCAAGAAGCTGGAGGCGATCCAAAAGGAGTTCAACAGCGCCCAGACTAACGGCAGTAAAGGAAAGAAGATCTCACTCGCCGACCTGATAGTGCTGGGCGGATGCGCAGCCGTCGAGGAAGCTGCGAAAAGGGCCGGGCACAAAGTGAAGATTCCATTCTCGCCGGGGCGCACGGATGCTTCGCAGAAGCAGACCGACGTGCACTCATTCGCCGTAATGGAGCCGATCGCGGACGGGTTCCGCAACTATCTCCGAAGCGGACAGGTCCTGTCGGCTGAGGAGTTTCTTGTAGATCGGGCGCAGTTGTTGACACTGACTGCCCCCGAGATGACAGTGCTCGTCGGCGGCATGCGCGCCCTGAATGCAAACTTCGGGCAGGCCAAACACGGCGTCTTCACCAACCGGCCCGAGACGCTGACCAATGATTTCTTCGTCAACCTGCTCGACATGAAAACGAAGTGGGAGCCCTCTACATCCGAAGGCGTGTATGAGGGGCGCGATCGTACGACGGGCAAAGTTAAGTGGACCGGCACACGTGTCGATCTTGTCTTCGGTTCTAATTCCCAGCTTCGGGCACTCGCAGAAGTCTATGCGTCCGACGACGCGAAGGAGGCGTTTGTGAAGGACTTCGCGGCTGCGTGGAACAAGGTCATGAACCTTGATCGCTACGACCTTGCCTGAGCTCGGCGAAGTGGTGGACAAACTGGCGATCGCGGTTACGACCGCGCAGCCGACAACAAATAGCTCTGAGTGCTCTCAAACCAGGAACGCTGGAAGCAGGTTCCTGGTTTTCGGGCAGTGGAAAGCCGATGTCGAAGCGGGCCGGAATCCCCTCGGCCTGCAGCATGCCGATGAACGGAGAATAGAAGTCTGTACAGTTGCCGCGCTTGGCGTCACAGGCCCATACCGCGTCCCCGCGTCCCCAGCCCGATCTACCGTCAGCCAACGCGAGTCTGTCAGAGCTGTGGAGGAAGGAATGTTAGCGATAATTCGTACCCATAGCTGCGCCGAGACAAGACTTGAAGGCTTGTCGCATATTTCCAATCTGGTATAGCATCCACTGGACGAGGTTCACCATGACAATGATCGCAACCTCACCGCGGAGTGACGCAACCACAGTGGCCCACCAACCGCAAGCCGCAAACGGTCTGGCAATCGTGCGCGTGACGATCGGCGCGATGTTGGTGTGGGTCTTTTTCGAGAATCTGGGGAAAGGCCTCTACACACCGGCGGGTTATGCGGGCCTGATCAATTATTACATCAAGAACAGTCATTCGCCAGCCATCTGGAAGTCGGTCATGGCACTGGCGGCGAGCCACGCCGCGATGGCGGCCCCTATGCAGGCCATGACCGAGATCTCTCTCGGTATCCTGCTCATCATCGGTTTGTTTACCCGGCCGGCCGCATTTATAGCTTTTCTGTATCTCGGCAGCCTTTGGGTTTCGGAGTGGGGCACGGCGTGGATCTGGGAACTGCTGGTTCCGGTGATGGCATCGCTCGGGCTCGCGATCGGATGCGCCGGCCGGACGTGGGGCGTTGACGCGTGGCTCGCGCAACGCTGGTCGTCAGCTCCGTGGTGGTTGATTTAAGCTGATGTCCTGTGCGCGTGTCCGTCATCATCCCTACCCATAATGAAGCGCAGGCGATTGAGCGCGTTTTAGCGGATCTCCCGTCCGATCTCATAACCGAGGTCATCGTTGTCGACAGCAACTCGAATGATGGGACGCCCGAGATCGCGGCAAGAATGGGGGCCCGCGTGGTGCAGGAACCGCGCCGCGGCTATGGGCGAGCGTGCCTCACCGGTCTGGCCACGGCAAATTCTCCTGACGTGGTTGTGTTCCTTGATGGCGACTATAGCGATCGGCCCTCCGAACTGCCGATTCTCTTGGCGCCGATTACTGAGGGACGTGCGGACATCACTCTCGGTTCCCGGCTGCGTTCTGCTGGGGCGTTGCCTTGGCACCAGGCGTTTGGTAATCGTCTCGCCGCCAGCCTGATCAGACTTCTGTATGGAGTAAAAATCACCGATCTCGGCCCGTTTCGCGCCGGCCGCGCAGATGTTCTGCGCGCGCTCGCCCTCGAAGAGACCACCTATGGATGGGCGGTTGAGATGATCCTCAAAGGCGCCCTCGGTGGATTCCGCGTGGTTGAAGTCCCGGTGAGCTACTACCCGCGTATCGGAAAATCGAAGATCGGCGGTACGCTGACGGGCACGGTCGGCGCCGCCTGGTTCATCCTCAGCTTGATCGTGCGCTATTATTTCCGGCGGCGAAGAGCCAGTTTGTCGTCGCTCCTGTAATGGTCCTTTCGGGATTGTGGATGTGGAAAGGCCATGTCGTTTGACGACGCGTCTCGAAAGCTGCACATATTCTGGTGCAGAATTTCTCTCAAAAAAATCACTCAATTCCACCCAAAATATAGAAAGCAAAGGACCGGATTTTTTCTTGCCTTGTAGATCTATGGTTCTTAAGGTAGTTACGGGCAAAATATTCAAAACATGGGGGTTAGCGCGTCAGTCGGGCCGGTTGCGGCTACGCTCTGGACAGCAGCAAAGCGCCGGGACAAAGGTCTTCGCCTTCGTCTGGTTGGCCGGCTCAGCAGTTGGCAATGGCCAAGAGCTGCGTCCTTGTCAGGTTGTCAAAGAACGCGGTTATCTCGTAGATAACCTGTGTCGTTCTATAATATCAAGGTCGAGGGAACGAGATCAAGGGGAAGTGGATGGGCCCTGAAGGCGGTTCCCGAACTGGGAAACGCAAAGTGCGCGAACTGTGTGGGCCTGGTGGCGCAAGTCGGTCTACGGCTGTCTCTTCGGAATATGGCGAAGCCCAGGTTAGCGCCCGAGGAACGAGTGTTACGAGCCTGAATATACAAAGAACGGGCGCGAACCTGGGGCATCGGGGGTACGTACCAAGGTTATCGCCTTCGCTATTTATTCCCTACGGGCTTCGTGTAATACTGCGGTTTCGGATTTCTCCACAGCGAAGCACCTGTTTTGCAAAGGATTCACAGTTGCGGCCAAACCGAAGGCCATTTAGGTTCAAATTCACATGTCAGGACGTCCCATAGCAGTCGATTTATTTGCCGGGGCTGGTGGTCTCAGTCTCGGTTTTCAGCAGGCAGGGTTCGATGTTCGCGCTGCCGTTGAGTATGACCCGATTCACTGCGCGGTGCACGAGTTCAATTTTCCGAGTTGCTCGGCGATATGTCGAAGCGTGACTGAAGTTGATGGAGAGTACATCAGATCGCATTCGAGTATCGGACGCGCTGACATCGCGGCTGTCATAGGCGGCGCTCCATGTCAGGGCTTCAGCCTCATCGGCTATCGAGCACTCGATGATCCACGTAATAAACTCGTGTCGCACTACGTCCGGTTGGTGAAGGAGCTAGAGCCGAAATACTTCGTCTTCGAGAATGTCAAGGGGCTGACTATCGGAGATCACAAGACGTTTCTGCACGAGGTGATCGACGAGTTTAAGAGAATTGGATACGACGTGGTTGAGCCGTACCGGGTGCTGAACGCACTCTGGTTTGGAGTGCCGCAAGATCGTGAACGATTGTTCATCGTGGGCGCCCGGAAAGGGGCGCGTCTGCCATCCTACCCTGAACCGACACATCAGCCGGACAGAGCAATCCAGGACATTCGCAAATTGCCCCTGACCCCAACGGTTTGGGAGGCGCTTGGCGACCTTCCAGAAGTCGAAGAATACGAAGAACTTTTGGAAAGGGATTGGGTTGAAGCGAAGTTCGGTCGCCCAAGCGAGTATGCGAACACTCTGAGCATGGCAAATGGAAAGCGGACCCTGGTGTTGACTTCAAGTCTTCGCACCGTACACACGACGGAGTCCCGGAAGAGATTCAGTAGCACGCCTCACGGCTGCATCGAGGAAGTCAGCCGATTTCTAAAGTTAGACCCGGCTGGATACTGCAACACTCTGCGTGCAGGCACAGCGAGTGACCGGGGCGCGTTTACGTCTCCACGCCCGATCCATCCGCGCACCCCTCGGTGCATCACTGTTCGCGAAGCTGCCCGTCTACATTCGTACCCAGATTGGTTTCGCTTCCATGTGACGAAGTGGCATGGGTTCAGGCAAGTGGGCAACTCTGTGCCTCCGCTCCTAGCCCGCGCCGTCGCGTTGCAGATCGGCGGCGCGATGAAGTTGAAGATGCCTGAAACGATTGGAAACGTCGGACAGGTTACCTGTGACACACATCTGCTGGAGCTAAATATCACAGATGCAGCCGAACGGTTCGGAGTACCACGTAACGTAATTCCGGCACGACGCAGAAGCGCTTAAGATTCATTGATGGCGAAACTTGGCACGGACAACGATGTGAGCGAACGTGCGGACGAGCTTGAATTGGAGGCTCAACCGCTAGAAAGCGGCAAAAATAAGAGGAAGCCGAAGAAACCGGATACCCGGTATCACCGTAGCCTCGTATACGTGTTCAAGAGCCACCACAAACAGGGGGCAAAGGAAATCCCGTTCAAGCGCGAAGAATTGACCGCAGCCGGAAAAAGGTTAAAGCTCGAACCGCTCAAGAATCTCGGGGATGCGATTTATTCTTACAGATACCGCGTACCCTTACCGCAAGAGATCACCTCAACAGCCCCCGAAGGGTATTCGTGGGTCATCATGCCTGCTGGAAAGGGAAAATATCGCTTCGAGCTAATCAAAGGCAGCCCGTTCATCCAGCCACGCACGGACGCTGCTGTGATTAAAATTCCTGATGCGACCCCGGAGATAATCACAGCGAACGACCAAGGGGATGAGCAGGCGGTGTTGGCGCGAATTCGGTATAACCGCCTCATCGATATTTTCTTGGGCCTGACTGCTTACTCCCTTCAAAACCACTTCCGCACTTTCGTCAAGGACATGGGGCAAATCGAAACAGACGAAGTATACGTCGGCGTCAACAAGCAGGGGCAGCAATTCGTCATACCCGTCCAAGCCAAGGGTGGAGCCGATCTACTGGCTGTCATCCAGACCAAGCAAGACCTCGCTTGCTGTCGCGAAAAAGATAAACTCAGGGACTTGACTTGCCGACCGGTGTCAGCGCAGTTTATGAACGACAAGTCGATTGCGCTATTCGAGCTCGTGGAGGAAGAAGGTGGTGTTCGCGTCACGGAGGAACGTCACTACAAACTCGTTTCTTCCAGCGAGATCACTCCTGAAGACCGCGCTCGGTATGCGCTAAAAAGCTGAGAAAATGGATCACGTTTCCCCTGTCGTTCGTTCGCGTATTATGGCCTCTGTCCGCACATCCGGGGGGACGACCGAACGAAAAATGCAGGCGCTACTCCGTCGTCACGGAATACGCGGATTTAGGAAGCAGTGGCCAGTCGCAGGGAAACCGGACTTCGCATGGCCGAGGCCGAAGGTCGCACTATTTGTTGATGGATGTTTCTGGCATGGATGTCCCCGCTGTAACCGACCGTCGAAGACCAATAGAACATTCTGGAAGTTCAAAATCGTATCGAATCGCCGCCGAGACGCTAGAGTCGCCCGCAAACTACGGAGTGAGGGATGGACCGTACTTCGCGTGTGGGAATGCAGGATAGACGAACAGCGGACCGCGTCTCGCATCATGCGTGCTGTGAATTGCGATCAGAAACCTCGGGACAGTCGGGGCGTACTATAGGCTCACTTATTCCTTGGGGCGCAGCCAATTTTGCAGGCGCAGGCCCTTGACCCGTGAGAATTCTCTTTCGTTGTGAGTGACAATCACGTAACCAAGCGCCAGCGCCTGAGCCGCAATCAGCAGGTCATTGTTCAGCAGATCATTGGTCAGCAGATCATTGGCGCCCATTGGTGCGCCCCGCTTCTCCAGACGCGTACGTAGCAATGCGTAGCTGGTGTCCGCCGGGGTCTCGATGGGGGGCTGGCCCACCTTTACGTGTAAGGTGGGAACGATGAGGTCGGCGGTGACGGGTGGAAAATCGGAACGCAGGCTGCATTAGTCCCCCGCCTTTGCAAAACCCCGCAAAGGTGAGCCAGCCACGGTCCGATGCAAACATTAAACACCAGGTCCCTCCACTTCACAGATCATCGCTTTGCGATGATCTGTTCCGCTTGATTGGATAACAACGACGGCTCCTCGCGGGCACCGAGTACACTTGAGTTTTTGCGACGAACCAAGACTCGGAGCGAAAGGAGCCGCCAATGAAGATTATAGGCTGTGATTTCCATCCGAGTTTCCAACCGATTGCCATGGTCGATACCGAAACCGGAGAGCAAACCGAAAAAAAGCTGCCCCCCGGGGAAGCGGTCCAGTTCTATAGTCAGTTGCCAGGGCCGGTGTTAGTAGGGATGGAAGCTTGCGGCAACACGCTGTGGTTCGAGCGTTTGCTGGCCCAGCTAGGACAGCAGCTGTGGTTGGGAGACGCGGGCAAGATCCGAGCCTTGGAAGTGCGCAAGCAGAAGACCGACCGAAGAGACGCGGAGCTGTTGTTGCAGTTGCTGCTGGAGAAACGGTTTCCGCGGATTTGGGTGCCGAGCCCGGAGCAGCGGGATCTGCGGCAGTTGCTGCTGCATCGCCACAAGCTGGTGGGGATGAGGCGGCAGGTGAAGAACCAGTTGCAACATCTGGCGCTGAACCAGGGCGTGCAGCAAAAGCACAAGCTGTGGACGGCGGCCGGAAGGAAGCTGCTGGAAGAGCTGGCGCTGACCGGTTGGACGGCCCAGCGGCGGGAAGAGTTGCTGTCGTTGCTGGACGATCTGGATCCAAGGATCGAGAAGCTGGACCAGGCGGTGAGCGAAGCCGCCAAGAAAGACCGCGTGGCCCAGTTGCTCCAGACCCATCCCGGTATAGGGCCGATTACCGCTCTGGCCTATTCGCTCACCCTGGGAAAGATCGGACGCTTTGTGCGCAGTCGCAAGGTGGTCAGTTACCTGGGGCTGAATCCGGCCGAGCATTCCAGCGGCGGCCGGCAGCGGCTGGGATCGATCAGCAAGCAAGGCAATCCGATGTTACGCAGTCTGTTGGTGGAGGCGGGCCAGAGCGCAGCCCGTCTGGTACCAGAGTTGAAGCGCGCCTATCAGAGGCTGAAACACAGAAAACATTCTTCTGTGGCCAAGGTGATGGTGGCGCGCAAACTGGCGGTGCGGCTGTATTGGATGTGGAGAAACCAACAGCCGTATTCCGCCACTCGCATGCGGGGCAGCCCGAGTCATCCTGTGGCTGAGGGTTAGAGCCGTCCGTTTGAGTGGGCGCCTTGCCTCCCTGAATCGTCGGGGAGTTTGAACGAGCAATCATGGTCGGAAGTAGGGACCGAATAGATGGTTGGTGGAGCACAAGCTGCCATCCGTGATTCAACGTTACATGCGCGAGTCTTGGTCATCGTGAAAAAGTCAAAACCTCAACGAGAGCGAAATGGCGCTGCTTTAAAACCCAAAGCGTCGACGCTCTCGTACGCCCTTGACACCGCCGTCGTTGTTATAGACGGGATGACGGCCTGATAGAGAATAAATTCAAACTGAGCCACATCCGCTAACTTCGACAGTTTGGTCGATAATTATGTGTGTGGATGGTATGAAGACAGGCCGGGCCGTCATTCTGGGCGGCTGGCGTTCACTGTGGGGGTGGTTTATGAAGTACTGGATTCGGACGCTCACGATTGCAGCTATCGCGTCTCTCACTTTCGGCCAGGGGATGGCGCAAACTACGCCTTCTTCGTCTGCATCGAGCGGTAACGATTACTCTTTTAATGTCGCGACGACTCAGCCGTGGACGGATACCGGCGTTGACCTGCAAACGGGGGATGTTCTCGATATCACCGCTAGCGGTACACAGTCGTGCGGTCCTCTCGGGGTGAGTGGCGCTTCCACACAAGGACTTCCCGTGGCTGATGCGCCTTCAGGAGCCCTGATCGCTAAATTGCAAGCGGAAGGGACTCCAGTTCTCGTCGGAACCAGCAAGGAAGTTAAAGTTGATGCTGCGGGCCATTTGTATCTGGGGATCAACGCAGCGGGGACGCCACCCTGCAAGGGAAGCTTCGCCGTCAAAGTTCATCGTGAGGCGCAGGCTGCCACGAAGCGCGGGGACGTGCTCAAGCAACAGTTGACGAGCGCGGCCGAGATCTTTGCTGCGGGACAGTTTGGCATCCAAGCCGGCGGTTCGGCCAACGCCGCTGCAGCCCCGGCTTTAAAAATCTCCAACACTCCTCTGGATGCTGGCCTGCGCAAGGACATCGACGGTCTGCCCCGCCGCGTCAACGACCAGTTCAAGAACCTCGGAGACATGGTGAATTTCGTTCTCATCGGCTCCGAGAAGCAGGTGCAGAGCGCGCTCGACGCCGCCAACTTCCACGTGGCCGACACCAGCGACACGAAGGCTGTTCTCGAAGCGGCAATGACCACCTATGAAAGTAAGGACTACATGGCCATGCCGATGAGCACGCTGTACCTGTTCAACCGTCCGCAGGATTTCGGTTACGAGCAAGCTGAGCCCATCGCCATGGTTGCAAGCCGGCATCACTTCCGGCTGTGGAAGGCGCCGTTTACGTGGAACGGACAAACCGTATGGGTGGGCGCGGGCACGCATGATATCGGCTTCGCCAAAGACAAACGCAACGGGAATATCACGCACAAGATTGATCCCAACGTCGATGGGGAGCGAGAAAATATTGGCGCCAGCCTGCAAAAGGGAGGCAAGGTAAAAAGTTTGTCGTACTATCTGCCGCCCAACCCGGTGCAGGACGCGAAGAATGCCACCGGCGACGGCTACCATTCGGATGGAAGGATTCTGGTAGCGTTCATGCAGTAGGGATAGAGATCGATCAGGCCTTGGGTCGCCGGTCCCACGCTAACCTGCGTGTCTATGAGATAATTTTTCCAGAAAGAGTCTTGAGGAAAATATGGCTGAACGAACGGTTTTCTGTGTCAAATTGCAGAAGGAACTTCCTGGACTGGATGAGCCACCCTTTGACACGGAATTTGGAAAAAAGATTTATGACAACGTCTCCCAGCAAGCCTGGAGGGGTTGGACGGAATTCTGCAAAATGCTACTCAACGAGTATCGCCTGAATCCGGCTCGCCGGGAGGACCAGGAAGCCATCGTCAAACAGATGGAGCAGTATTTCTTCGGCGAGGGCGCTGCCCCGCCAAAGGAGTACGTGCCGCCGGTTCAGAAATAACCCTGAATTTCGCGCCCACCAGTAACCAGGTATTCGTTACCTTTACGGATACTGTTTACCGCATTGTTACCGGCATTTCATCATCCCGTAACATTCCCGGGATAGAAATGAAGTATGGATCCGCCCGTCTACGATACGCTGATCCTTTCCGACGTCCACCTGGGCTCGGAGTGCAGTCGCGCCCGCGACGCCACCCAGGTGCTGAAGGACAATCGCTTCCGGCGCTTGATCCTTCTGGGTGACATTTTCGCTGATCTCAACTTCGGCCGGCTCACCAAGGAACACTGGAAATTTCTCGGTTACATCCGCAAGCTTTCCAATCCCAAGCGCAACGTCGAGGTGATCTGGGTGGAAGGAAACCACGACCAGGGTCTGACCGACATTATGTCGCACCTGGTCGGCGTGCGCGTTTATCAGGAGTACGTTTGGCAGTATGCGGGAATGCGTCACCTGGCCATTCACGGCCATCAGTTCGATCGCCTGGTCGCAAATAATCTGCGCTTGAATTATCTAGGGACTCTGCTTTATCTGCAGTTGGAGAAGTTCGATTTAAAGGGCAAGCCGGTAGCGCGCTTCTTTGATCGCCTGAATACGCGCTGGCTGCGGATGTCGGCGAAAGTGGCATCAGGAGCGCTGTTTCACGCCCGCCTCCACAAGACCGACCGCATTTTCTGCGGACACACCCACGAGGCTATGCACCAGGAGAAAGATGGCATCCAATACTACAACGCCGGCGGGTGGGTGGACGAAAGACTCACTTACATCACGATTGACGCGGCGGGAGTGCGGATTCATGAATATCACCAGCAGCTTGACCGTGACGATTTCGGCGAAGAGCGAAGCGAAGGTGATTCCACGGTTCAACTGCCCGAAGACGCGGAGTACGAAAACATTGGCAACTGACGCCGGTTGGCATACCCGCCGGCCAGGTGACGCTTGCGCAAACTGACCATCGTTTTCCACCAGGCCGGTGGCGGACACCGCAGCACGGCCGATGCTTTAAAGTCCACGCTCGAGGTGCAAGACCGGCCATGGGAAGTCAGTCTTTTGAACATACAGGAATTGCTGGCTCCTCTTGACGTACTTCATCGGGTCACGGGACTGCACATTGAGGACACGTACAACCTCATCCTCCGAAAAGGTTGGACGCGGTTTACGCCGCAACTCCTGAAGGTTCTGCTGGCAGCGATCCGTACGTCGCATCCCTGGCTGGTGAAGGCGCTGCGCGCTTATTGGGCGCAACATCCGGCGGATGTGGTGCTCTCGGTGATTCCCCACTTCAATCGGGCTCTGGCCGAGAGCCTGCGAGCGCCGCAACCAACGTCCTTTATCACGCTGCTCACGGATCTGGCCGATTACCCGCCGCACTTCTGGATTGAACGCGAGTCTGAATACATCATCGTCGCGACCGAACGGGCGAAGCAGCAGGCCGTTGCTATGGGCCACGCTTCCGACCACATCTTCGAAACATCAGGAATGGTTTTGAAGCCAAGGTTCTACAAACAGACCGCTGTCGATCGAGTTTCTGAACGCGAACGGCTCGGCCTCGAACCTGAATGTCCAACTGGCATTGTCTTGTTCGGAGGCCACGGGTCTCGAGTGATGCTTGACATTGTCAAGAGACTTGACGAGAGCAACAGTGGCGTCCAGTTGATCATGCTATGCGGACATAACCAAGAACTAGCCGCCGAGCTACGAGGGTTGAAAACGAAAAAGCCGATCCTGGTGCAAGGGTTTACGGCCAATGTCGAGTCCTATATGGCATTAGCCGACTTCTTCATTGGGAAACCAGGACCGGGCTCCATCAGCGAAGCACTGCAGTTGCACTTGCCTGTGATCGTGGAGTGCAACGCCAAGACGTTGCCACAAGAGCGCTACAACGCGCAGTGGGTGACTGAGAAAGGCTTTGGAATGGTTGTAACCAACTTCCGCGAGATTGCCCCTGCGGTTCAAGGCTTACTCCAGAGTTCGACTTTCAATCGACTCCGCCTCAATGCCAGCGCGTATTCGAATCAAGCGCTGTTTGAAGTGCCGGATATTTTGGAAGGATGCGCGAGCCGCAGGGCCGCTCCGGTGCACTGTGCGACTACGGTCTGAGCATAGCGGCCGTCGAGCACGGCTGTAGCGCCAGCTCGTTGTGGTCCTAAAAATGAACCACGATCCCGGTCGAGATGCGAACATTGTTCTGCGTGTTGCTGAAAAAACGGGTTTGCACCAGGTCGCCCTGTATGCGCCAACTGATCAGCGGGATCAAATGATAATCCAAGCCACCACCCAACGCATACGCGAACGAAGTGTTCGAGTCAGATAAAAGCGTTGCACTCTCGCTGATGTGCCCGGCCCCAATCAGGGCGTGCGCGAATGGCCGAACCTTCCCTATCGAAACCGAAACGCGCGGGCCGAAGAGAAAAGTGTGAATATGCGTACTGGCGCTCAGCGGAGAGCACGACCCGCCAATAACCCCGGTGCATGCAGGATTCGGAACAATCGGCGCTGACCCATACAGTCCGCTGAAATCAGCCACCAATCCGATAAATGGCAAAACTTTGCCTTCCAGCGAACCGGTCCAGCCATTCAGGTTGGTGCGGCTGTTCGAGACCAGATCCGCACTCATGTAGGAATATCCGACGAAAACATTTCCACCGGGGACCTGGGCATACCCTGCACTTGCGAGTAAGAAAAGGACGAAAACAATGGCTATAATTTTATGCACCGACACATCCTCCTTGAGCTGCCGTCCGGGTTTAAGAACGAAGTTATTTGGATGCTTTTCGGCAGAAACGAGGATGTAGGGATTTCCCCGCTTTTCGGAGGTGCCGTACATTTAACTGGATTTTCACAGTCCCACAACCAATCACAAACGTCTAATCAATATCCTTAACTTCATAACAAATTATCAAAGAGTGCATGCGGCGCAGACAGTTTGCTTGCAGGCCGGATAAGGAGTGCAACTTGAAGTTAGATCTGGAAACTCGCGCCATCGATAATGTCACGGTGCTGTACTGCAAAGGACGTTTTACCTACCGCGACGAAGCCACGGCATTCTCGCAAAAAATAGCGGAGCTTCTGCCGCATGCGCGCCAGGTCATAGTCGAACTCAGTGGACTGGAGGCGATTGACAGCGCCGGCCTCGGCGAGTTAGTGGTTGTGCATAATGTGGATTCGGGCGGCCGGGTGCTCGCTGAAACTGGCCGGCGCCAATCCTCGGATTCGCCAGTTACTGGAGCTTACTAATCTGCTTTCGGTTTTCGATGTTCATCCCACGCTGGATGATGCTTTGCTCGCGTTTCAGCGAAACCCCGTAAAAACCAGAACCGCGGTCCACGCCGCCTAGTCGTCAAGAGCCCGGACTGTTGCCCGGGGGGAACGCCTCGTCGATCAAGAACTCGAGCTCACTTTTTCACCCACTGATCCACCCATTCGTTTACCGTCTTGTACCAGAGTTGACTATTCTGCGGTTTAAGCACCCAGTGTCCCTCGTCCGGGAAATACAACATTTTCGAAGGCACCTTCAGCCGCTGCAACGTCGTGAAGAGCTGGAATCCTTCCGACACATCCAGCCGGTAATCGAGCTGGCCATGAATGACCAGCGTAGGGGTCTTAAAATTCAGCGCCGATAAGTGCGGTGACCATTTTCGGTAGAGTTCGCGATTGTTATAGAGCGGGCCCTTGAATTCCCACTCTTCGAACCAAAGCTCCTCGGTGGTGCCGTAGTCGGATTCGTTATTGAACGTCCCATCATGCGTAACGATGCACTTAAACCGGTTCGAGTGACCAAGAATCCAGTTGGTCATGTAGCCACCGAAACTCGCGCCCAGAGCGCACTCGCGATCCTTGTCGATGAAAGGATTGGTGCGCTCAGCGTCATCCAGACCCTTCATCAGGTCGTCAAACGGTGCCCCACCCCAATCGCCGTTGATCGCATCGATGAACTTCTGCCCATAGCCCGTCGATCCGTGAAAATTAATCATCACGATCACGTAGCCGTTAGCCGCAAACAGTTCCGGATTCCAACGGTAACTCCAGTCATCTCCCCACGCGCCCTGCGGCCCGCCGTGAACCAGGAACTTGACGGGATACTTCTTCTTGGCATCGAAGTTCGGCGGCTTCACTAGGAAGCCTTCCACCTTGTCATTGCTCGCCCCCGTGAACCAAAAAGGTTCCAGCGGAGACATTGCGACTCGAGAAAGCACAGCATGATTTAGATCGGTAAGTTGGACCTCACTTTTTTCCACGTTCGCGGACTTGCATCCCTCGGGCTTAATTTTTCCGCTCGCATCGGTACAAACCTCCTGC
The DNA here is from genome assembly GCA_963696635.1 of uncultured Acidobacteriota bacterium. Lineage (GTDB taxonomy): Bacteria > Acidobacteriota > Terriglobia > Terriglobales > Acidobacteriaceae > JABDBE01. The sequence goes on along the minus strand of CAVOKX010000006.1, from coordinate 254,663 downwards.
GTCTCGAAAGCAGTGGCACCGCCGCCAACAGCAGCCCCGGCTTGTGGCAAACTAGCGCGAAATATCTCATTGGGAAACCTGACCGACATGCGAGTGAACAGAAGGCTCTTACCGTCGTGGGTCACGGCCAGATCGTCGTCATGACCCGGAACAATCATCTTAATATTGTTCTTCGCTACTTTCAGGGCGGTTTCATTCCCCGCATCGCCGCCGATGACCGCGGTGTCCAGAGAAATGGAATAGATCGGGGAATCACCTTTATCTTCCGCGGCGAAATAAATCTTGGAAGAATCCGGATCCCAGGTATACGTTCCCACCCAGCGGTCGAAATTCTCTGTTAGATTCCTGATGTGCCCGCTGCGCCGGTTGTAAAGCATTAGCCGGAAGCGGTCGCTCTCGTATCCCGGGCGAACCTGCGCACGATACGCGATGTACTTCCCATCCGGCGAATAAAGGGGCGAGGAGTCACTGGCCGGATTGTCCGTAATCTTCTTCGCCTCGCCACCATTCACGGAAACGATAAATATGTCGTTGTTAGTGCTGAGCGCCTCGTCTTTATCGTGATTCGAGGTGTAGCAGACCTCCTGCCCATCAGGCGAAAAGGCATAATCGTCTTGCCCGCCCAAACTGAATGGCGGCGTGTCGTAATCGCCGGGAGTGAGATCGCGACTCGCGCCGCCCTCAGCCGGAATGATCAGAAGATGATCTCGCTTCCCTGCCTTGTACGCGTTCCAGTGGCGATAGAGCAGATGAGTAAAAATCAACGCCTTGACCTTCGACTTCTCCACTTCCTCCAGCCTTTTCGCGTTGCAGGCTTCATCCGCGCATTCGGGATAGACATGCGAAATAAAAAGAATGTTCTTGCCATCCGGCGACCAGAGAGGACCATCGGCTTCCGTAGCAATCGAGGTCAGTTTGTGGGTTCCGCTCACCTTGCCCTTGGTGTCATCAAAATCAGCAATCCATATCTGCGAACCGCCTTCTTTCGATGACACAAACAAAAAGCGCTTGCCATCCGGAGCCCAGCGCGGACGGTCTGCATCCTGAGCGGAAATAATTGCGTGCGCCTCGCCGCCAGCCGTCGGCACCGCCCACACATGCGGTGTCTTCGTGTTGGCTTCGAGACTGACGTCAACCGCGCTGAACAACACCCATTTCCCGTCGGGAGAAATAATGGGCTCCCCAACGCGCTTGAGCGCCATCATGTCTTCGAAAGTGAAAGGATGTTTATTCTGGGCAACAACAGGAACAGTCAATAACATGACGACAATCAAGCCGAGCAAACGGCGCATGATCCGCCTCCGTGGGGAACGGGTCAGTGTAAATCATGCAGAGCTCAGGTGGTCATAACAGACTTTGTTCGGATGAGCGAGCCAGTTGGTTTTTGGGTAAGAACGCCATTCCAAAGCCAGCGCTCTTCAGCGGGGCAAGGAATCTTGCGTGAAGTTCTCATTAGCGAGCTTCCGCCCGCTCCACGCACTCCAGAACTTCCGCCTCGCTGAGCGTATGGTCAGACGCTTTGGCGCGCCGGTAAATGCTCTCCACCACATCGTCTGAAGCCGGAATACCGCGACGGTCCAGCCAGAACAACACGTTCGACTTCCCGCTCATGGGACCAATATCAATCACCTGTTCCAGGCCGAACACATGCGACGGCACGCCCGAATACACGGTATTGGCGAGTTCAATGTCATTCTTCTTATACGCCTTGATGACCGCCGCGGCATGCACCCCGGTGGCGGTGCGAAACGCATCTTCGCCCACCACTGGATAATTTGCCGGAATAGGTACGCCCGTGGCCCGCGATACCGCTTGGCAATACTCTTTCAGCCGGGTCAGATCCTGATCCGCCCACGGGGGAATGCCCATGAGTTTCAGGTTCAACAGCATCTGGTCGATTTGCGTGTTGCCGACTCGCTCGCCGATGCCCAGCGCCGTCGCGTGCACGCACTCGGCCCCCGCGACCAGCGCTGCCATGGAGTTGGCGATGGCTAATCCGCGATCGCAATGTCCGTGCCAATCCACCCGAATCTTTTCGCCCGACGGATGCACCACTTCTTTCATGATGAACTGCACCAGCGCAAATGTCCCCATCGGGGTAGCGTGCCCCGCTGTGTCACAAATGCAAATCGCACGCGCCCCGCAATTGATTGCGGCAGAGTAGAGCCGTTTCACCATCTCGGGATCGCAGCGCGTCGTGTCTTCCGTGACGTACATCACCTCGAGCCCAAGCGACACCGCATACTTCACCGCGCTCTCCGTTGTCTGCAGCAGAAAATCATCGGTCCAGTTTTCCGTGAAACGCCGGATGGGGCTCGATCCGATAAAAGTCGCCGCTTCGATCTGTAGCCCCGTGCGCTGCACAATTTCCGCGATGGGGCGAATGTCGTTGGGATGGGTGCGGCACGCGCAGTTGGCGCGAATCTTCATCTTGTGGCTGACGATCTCGCGGGCCAGGGCCTCCACGTGTTCCACTGCGCGCGGCCCCGCTCCGGGCAGCCCGAGATCGAGCGAGTGAATGCCCAGAGTTTCCATCAGATGCAGTATGGGAATTTTTTCTTTGATGGAAGGATCCCGGACTGAAGGCGACTGCAACCCGTCGCGCAACGTTTCATCGTTGAGCAAAACATGCCCCATCGGCCGCAGCGACGCGGGATGAATCCGGTTCCAGTCGTAAATAAGTTCGGAAGATGACATTCTTGTGGAGCCCCAAACCTCTAACCACAAAGGACACGAAGTACCACAAAGGAATTTGTTCCACGCACCGACAGAGCACTTCCTTATGTGTACCTTTGTGTGCTCTGTGGTTAACGCCTTTGACTTCCCTACTTAGTCTTCGGCGGCACCGTCAGCCCGAAAACCGAAATCTGTCCCGACCCGGCTACATTCAGCCCACCCGAGTCCTCAGCATTCGGCAAATAGAGCGTCTTGCAATGTTCGCAGCGGTACACTTCGGCATCACGCCCCCAAGCTTTCTCCACATCGCCGCAGGCCTGCTCCAGCACATCGGTAGCATAGAACCAGTGCTTGAGATGCCCGCCGCAGAACTTGCCTTTCTCGTTCTTCTCGTTGCAAGCCCGCTGTCCCGGCTTCTTGATTTTCACCTTATGGTTGGGGAGTTGCGGAGGAGTCTGCATGCCAGAGGTTACGGTTGTAGCCAAAAGGTTCACCCTCGTTCAAGCGGCCCATGCCGCGGAAATTCAGCAACTTCATTCTACTCGAAGCCTTTTGACGGATGCCATATATCCCGCTTCGAAGGTATATACTTGTCGCCTGCTCGGAAGGGGCTTTCATGAGGCGAACACTCTCATTGCTATTGCTGACGTTGCTGTTTGCAGCCATCTCTGCCGCTCAAACCTTCAAGGTCTTCCACTCTTTCGATTTTTCAGATGGAGACTCCCCCAACGGAGGCCTGATCCGCGATTCGGCAGGGAACCTTTACGGTACGACGCAATTTGGAGGCTCGTCCAACCGAGGACTCATATTCAAACTGGATGGTAAGGGCGACGAAACTATTCTGTACACCTTTACGGGCGGGAGCGACGGAGGAATTCCCATCGGTCGCCTGCTTCGCGACAGCGGCGGCAACCTTTATGGGATCACATCGCTGGGCGGTGATCCCACCTGCAGTTGTGGAACCGTCTTCAAACTAACGCCTAGCGGATCGCTGAAGGCATTGCATAGTTTCAAGGGCGGCAAAGATGGCGTTCAGAATCAAGGTCAGGCCGAGCTTGGCTTGGTCATGGTCAACGGCGACCTCTATGGCTCCGCCAGTTTTGGCGGCGTCTCCGGGTGCGACGGAAGCCTGGGCTGCGGCGTGCTCTTCAAAGTCACCCAATCCGGCAAGGAGACGGTGTTGCACCGGTTTACCGGACAGGCTGATGGAGCATTTCCGCAGGACTTAATCAGCGACCAGGCAGGAAACATTTATGGCGCCACCGGCGGCAGCTACATGCAGGGTAACGGCGGAACTCTGTTCAAACTGGATACGACTGGCAAGCTTACAACACTGTACACATTCCGCAGCAGCGCGGATGGAACCTCCCCGCGGTGGCGCTTGCTGCGAAATGCAAGCGGCGTGTTTCATGGTGTGACCCAGTTCGGCGGCAACACCACGAACTGCGCCATCGCGTCGGCCGGGTGCGGCGTGGTATTCACGGTAGACGCCTCCGCCAAAGAGCGCGTCCTGCATGTTTTCGGCAAACACGCCAGCGGTGGGGAAGAGCCATCCGGCGGACTTCTCGATGTGGCCGGAAATTTTTATGGCGTGACCGTCTATGGCGGAACCGTGAACTCAGCTTGTACGTTTGGTTGCGGAGTCGTTTATCGAGTCACTAAGAGCGGCAAATATTCCGTGCTCTACCGTTTTACCGGAGGAACTGACGGAGCGCTACCAAGCGGAAGCTTAACCGAAGACGCCTCCGGCAACCTCTACGGCGCCACCGATCTAGGCGGCAGCGGAAACAACGGCGTGATTTACGAGATTACACCGTGATTCGTTCCCGACCGCGGTTTGACATCCGTTGGAAATGCGCGCCCCACTTCGTCGAAATATCCCATGTCTATTACTGAAGAAGTAATCCAGCGCGAAAAACAGTTTCTGCTGCAGACTTATAACCGCTACCCTCTGGTCATCGAACGCGGCAAGGGAGTCTTCCTCTTCGACCTCGACGACAAGAAGTATCTCGACTTCGTCGCCGGCCTGGGAGTGAATGCTCTCGGCCACGCCCATCCCCGGATCGTCAAGGCCATCCGCGAGCAGGCCGCCCGCGCCATCCACCTGTCGAACCTCTATTACAACGAATATCAGGGACGCCTCGCCGAGAAACTCTGCACCCTCGCCGGCTTGCAGCGCGCGTTCTTTTCGAACAGCGGCACCGAAGCCATTGAAGGTTCCATCAAGCTAGCGCGATTGGCCGGCCATCGTGTCGGAGGCACAGCGAAAAGCCAACTGGTTGCGCTCGAAGGCTCCTATCACGGCCGCAGCTTCGGATCCATGTCGGTCACGGGGCAGGACAAATATCGCAAAGGTTTTGAACCGCTGCTCGAGGACGTGAAGTTTGTTCCCCGCAACGACGCCGAAGCCTTGCGCGCCGCGGTCAACGACAACACTTGCGCGATTGTGCTCGAACCCATTTTCGGCGAAGGTGGAATTTATGAATGTTCAGCGGAGTTCCTGAAAGAGTGCCGCACTCTTGCCGACCGCCATCGTGCCGCGCTGATTTTTGACGAGATCCAATGCGGCCTCGGCCGCACCGGAACCATCTTCGCTTTCCAAACTTTCGGCGTCACTCCGGACATCGTCGCCATCGCCAAGCCCATCGCCGCTGGCATTCCGCTCGGCGCTTTTCTGGTGAAGGAAGAGTTCGCATCCGCGATTTCCGTCGGGCAACACGGCACCACTTTTGGCGGAGGCCCGCTGGCATGCCGCGTCGCCCTCGAGTATCTGGCCATCCTTGAAGAAGACAAGCTGCTGGAGAATGTCGTCAGCGTTGGCACGTATCTGCAGCAGCAACTGAAAGCCCTGACCGAACGTTACTCCGTCGCCCGCGAAGTCCGCGGCCGCGGCATGATTCTCGGCTTGCAGCTCAACGTCCCCGCCCGCCCCATCGTCGAACAAGCTCTCGCCGAGGGCGTGCTTTTCAACAGCACCCAGGATACCGTCCTGCGATTCCTCCCACCGTTCCTGCTTGAGCAAAAACATGTCGACAAAGGCATGCGGGTGCTCAAAAAGCTACTGAGAAAGTTGTGACCGGCGCCAAAGTCCACGTAGCCCCGGACGCCTCGTCCGGGAGGCGAGCAAAGCTTGGCGGATTATTATTGCCTTGGCAGCGTAAGGTCAAGGAGAAAAGAAGTTGGGGCTTGGGGTCGAGAGTCTCGAGCCCACCCTTGTATCTTCGATTTCCAGACGTGACTACCATTAAGTCACGTTTCGGCGGAGAGGCCGTCCCGCCCTTAGGCCGAAGTTGAGCCTGACGAGAGAGCGGCCCCCGCCCCTCTCTTTTCGACGCCGTGGAGAATCGAAGGCCTTTTGAGCCTGCATGTTCAAGGTCGGCGCCAAGAGCTTGGCCGGGGCGGAAGCCGGAACCGCAGATTAACTCTAGGAGCCGCTCATGCACAAGTCGTCAGCCGAAGGTTTTCTCAGTTGTGGAATCGATGTCAGCGCCGCTCAACTGCTGGTCGCCCTGGAAGGCGAAGCCGGAAGCTGGCGGCAACGCAGTTTCGCCAACCGAGCCAGCGGTCATCAGGGGCTGATCCGGTGGTTGCAAAAGACCGGAGAGCGGGTGCGGATTTGCCTGGAAGCCACCGGTCGCTACAGTCTCGACCTGGCCCTGGCGTTGCACGCCACCTCCGGGATCGAAGTGGCCGTGCTGAATCCCAAGGTGGTACACGGCTTCGCGGTCACGCTGTGCCGCAGTAAGACCGATCCCGCCGACGCTCAGGTGTTGGCCGAGTATGCCCGCCGCATGTCCTTCCAGCCCTGGCATCCGCCGGGCGCTGCCGCTCTGGAACTGCGCACCATCACGCGCCACATCGCTGCTCTCACTCAGCAGCACACGCAACAGAGCAATCGTCTGCACGCCCTCTCCGCTTCCAGCACCGGCTCGGGTTGGGTGCGGCAGGATCTGAAACGATCGCTGCGCGATCTGCAGCGCCGGATGGAGAAGATGCGCCGCGCGGCTCTGGCCCTGATCGCCAAGGATGCCGAACTGCGTCCGCGTTGGGCTCGGCTGTTGAGCATGCCCGGCATCGGCGAGATCAGCGCCCTGTATCTGTTGGGAGAACTTGCGCTGTTGGCCCCCGGCCTCTCCGTACGCCAGTGGGTCGCACACAGCGGACTGGATCCGGCACATCACGATTCCGGCAACTCCGTGCATAAGCGGGCGCGCATCAGCCGCGCCGGCAATCGCTACCTGCGCCGCGCTCTCTACATGCCCGCCTTGGTCGCGGTGCGCCACGACCCCCACTTGCGCGCTTTTTACCAGGCTTTACTGGCACGCCACAAGGCCAAACTGCAAGCCCTCATGGCGGTGGCCCGCAAGATGCTGCACGCCATCTTTGGCATGTTTCGCGGCAACGCCGACTATGACGGCTCCCGCCTGTTCCCCGCGCTGGAAGTTGCGACCGCCGTTTAGCCGGGGATCCGCAGGCCGTTCGCTGACCAGAAATCCTTGCACCGCAGCCCTGGGGCGGGGGAAATCGTTCCAGTCGGGGAAGCGGAGGCCGGCTCTGCTGGAGAGCAACCGGCCAAGGAATACCCGGCTGGAAACTCATCACAGCCGATGCACCCGGGAGCGGCCAGCACCATGACCGCTCCCGGTGGCAGGAGCCCAACATCGGAGCGATAGATTTCCCCATGCCTAAAAAAACTCATACTCGTCCTTTCCTGCCCTCTCTCCACAGAAAAAACTGCTTGACGGGCAAGAGAGAATCTCTCGCCAAGAACGCGGAAAGGGTGGGGCACCCATTTATTTAGCGGAGCGGAGAATGGCTGGGCCATTCTCCCAGGTAGCACCCAAAGAACGGAAAAGAACAGATGCGAACCTGGGGCACCAGGCCGCATTGCCCAGACGCTCGATTCGTATGCCAACCGACACGGATGCCTTGATCGTCTGGTTAATTGCGCGCATGCCGGCGCCCACGCCGATCGCAGCCAAGTCCGGAGAATCCTGATCTACCAACGCCGCGTGCCGAAATACTTTCTCACTCCGATGGCGTTGTATCTTCCCCAGGGGCCGTTGTTGCCCAAATCCGCCGGGCCCAGATTGCGGTCGCGCGCGCCCAAGCGGTCGAAGAGGAAGTGCTGGGTCACGCGGAATTCGAATCCCTTAGCGATATAAACTCCCAATCCCCAGGAATGTTCGATGCCGATGGCATCAGGCGACCAGGTGTAAAGGGTCTGCGGAATGGTTTTGCCAAACAAGAATGCGGGCTGCCCGAAAAACATGATGCGGCGGAACTGGCCTTGGCCAAAAGGACGGACCTCCAAGAGTCCGGAAAGCATATAGCGAGCGAACATGCTGCATGGGGCGTTCACGCCGCCATAGGTGCCGGCGTTTCCTGCGCACAAATTTGGGTCGATTTCGTTATGCGGGGGAGCCAGGTCAAACTGGGCGTAACCGTAAAAAGTGTCGTGAGGAAAGAACATGCGGTCCGATTTATCGGTCACAGATTCATTCTGTGCCTGCATGGCTCCGGGCAATGCCAGACACAGGACGGTCCACAGCAGCAGCCGTTTCATGAAGCCTCCGGAAAGAGTTTTGTCGTTCGGGGGAATCTATATCTTGCTGGGTCTCCGACTATCGCAGATCGTTCTCGGAGCCTCCTGCCCAGCCTGGTTATGCGCCTGCTTTTGGAAGTGAGACATTGTACCTTACGGACTCTAGGTGGCCCCTAGTGGTTATGTAGAACGCGCGGTTCGGTCTGGCTCTTGGGTGAACAGGCGCTGAGAGATGAGTAGAGCCACCAGGCCAAGCAATAAAATGGCGCTCCAGCCCGCGAGTATGAAGCCCATGTAGTGAGCCAGTTCGCCCGGGTAACCGCCGGGCCACAATAGAGCCGTGATTACGAGGTCGCCAGCTAAACAAAAAAAACAGGTGAACCATGGCGTTCGCGACGAGATCTTGTGGTGCAGCGCTCGCAGCCAACTGAAGACGATGACAAACGTGAATGTCCCGACAGCCAAAAGTCCGATCGCAAGAACGGCAACATCGTCGCCCTTGCTATTTCCGCGGTCATAGAAATACATCCCCGCAAAACCTCCAGCGATTCCTGCCATGGCAGCTAGAATGAACGAGGGAATGGCCGCGAGCACAAAGGCCCATCGGTCAGGAACGCTGCGGTATGTTTCAATGATCCGGAACATCCATTTAATTGAATCATAGTTCCCAGGTTTCAGCAGCAGGACGTGATGCAGGGCAGGAAGAGGCAACACTTAGCCTTCCAGCGGCAACTGAACGACGGCTTCACAACCTTTGCCCTCGGCGCGATTGGTCAGCGAGACGCTTCCGCCGTGCGCCTCGGCGATTTGCCGGCTCAAGGCGAGGCCGATGCCAGAGCCACTGGGCTTGGTGGTAAAGAAGGGAACGAATAAATTCGATGGATTGGCGATTCCGGGACCTTCGTCCTGCACAAACAAATGCAGCCAAGCTCCATTCCTCGACCAACCTACTCTGACCTTTCCCGCATTCTCGAGCGACGCGTCAACTGCGTTGCGGATCAAGTTGATCAGCAGTTGCTGGAGTTGGTCGGGATCGGCTTGCAGCGTGACTTCCGGGCCGGGCTCGATGTCCACAGCAGTTCGTCTTTCCAAGCCCACGGCAACGCGGACTAGTGTACTTATCTCGGTGCGGCGAAGCTGCGGCTTGGGCAATCGAGTGAGGCGGGAGTAGTCACGCATGAAACGGCTGAGCGCATCCGAGCGATCGACAATCACGCGCAGGCCACGGCGCAAATCGTCTTCCCAATCGGAGGCGCGAACCTCACGCTTCATGATGTCTTCCAGGCTGCCCGCGATCGAGCAAATCGGAGCCAGGGAATTGTTGAGCTCATGCCCGAGCACCCGCACCAGTCGCTGCCAGGCTTGCCGTTCCTCCTCGCGCAGAGCGCGGCTCAAATCGGCGATGACGACCAGATAATGCGGCTTGCCTCCCTGACGGAAGACTGAACGGCGAACGCCCCAGCGGCCGGATTGGCCGGGAAAATTCTTTTCCAGGGTGCGCGCGGATTCTCCTTCCAGGCATTCCGAGAGGCCCAACTCCTCGGCGTTCTTTCCCAGCAGGCGCTCGGCATTCTGGGCCATCACGCGTTCGCCGGCGCGGTTCACCAGGCGCAGCCTGCGATCTCCGTCGAAGGCGAATACAGCAACGTCGATTTCAGTCATTACCGTGGTGAGCAGCGCGCTGGCTTCCATGGCACCGAGGCGCTGCTCGCGCAGCATTTCTGAGAGCGCATTGACCTCGATCATGAGTTCGCCCAGAGCATCTCCCATTTTTGCGCCGCGCACGCGAAAGGAAAAATCGCCCTCCCGCAATGCGGACTGCATATTGGAAAGAGTCTGCAACGGGCGGATCACGGCTGAGCGCAGGGCGAAGGCAAAACCCAGCCACACCATGACCACGAGAAAGGTTAGGGTCCAGCGTGTATTGAACTCGTGATCACCGGTCCAGAGCAGCACAAGCGCGAGCGCGATTCCGGCTGCTCCCGATGCCAAAGTTAGCAGCAGAACCCGGTTCTCGTGGTTCAAGCGACGTTTGGATTTTCGCGGAGGATGAGCTTGAGGCTCCGGCCGAACTGTGGACGCGGTCGCGTCCCGAGGATGCTTAGCTGCTTCCGATTCCATATTTCTGCAGCCGCCTGTAGAGCGCGCTCCGGCTCAGACCCAGCGCGTCAGCCGCCTGGCTGATGTTGCCACCGTAGCGGTCGATGGCTTTGCGGATCAGCATGGACTCGACCTCTTCCAGGCTGAGATCCTCCATGCGCTGCGTGCTTTCGCGCGGGTTGCGCAAGCTCAAATCGCTGACCCGCACCAGGTCTCCGCTCGACAGCAACACCGCGCGTTCGACCGCGTGATCAAGCTCGCGCACGTTCCCAGGCCAAGAATACTCCAACATTGCCTGCATGGCGGATGGGTCCAGCGTTTTGGCCGGCTTGCGGTAGCGTTCAGCGTAGCGGTTCAGAAAATACATGGCAAGCTGCGAGATGTCCTGCCGGCGCTCGCGCAGTGGAGGAACATGAACCTCGACCGTATTCAGGCGGAAAAGCAGGTCTTGTCGAAAGCGGCCTGCGTCTACTTCTTTGTTCAGGTCGGCATTGGTGGCGGAAATAATTCGCACATCGACACGACGGGTTTGCGAAGAACCTACCCGCTCCATCTCGCCGCTTTCGAGCACCCGCAGCAGCTTGGCTTGTTGGGAAAGAGGAACGTTCGCGATCTCGTCCAGAAAAAGCGTGCCGCCGTGGGCCAATTCGAAGCGGCCGATGCGGTCGGTGCGAGCGTCGGTGAAAGCTCCTTTTACGTGGCCGAATAGTTCGCTTTCAAAGATTCCCTCCGGCAAGCCGCCGGTGTTCACCGCGACCAGGGGCCGGGAAGCCCGGCTGGAGAGCGCATGCAGAGTTCGCGCTACGACTTCCTTCCCGCTGCCGTGCTCTCCCGTGATCAGAACGTTGGCGTCGGAGGGACCTACGCTGCTGATGAGGCGTAACACCGGTTGCATTGCCTCGGAGTTCGCAATGAATTTAGGAAGGCCTTCCGCACGCAGCAGCCGGTTTTCGGCTTCGAGGCGCTGGCCTCGCCGCAATGCGCCACTCAACTCAATCTGCGTGCGCAATACTGCAAGTAAGCGCGCATTCTCCCATGGTTTCTGAATGAAGTCGCGAGCCCCGCGCCGCATGGCCTCGACGGCCACGTCGACACTGCCCCAGGCGGTCATGACGATGACTGGCAAAGTGCTGTCGGTTGCCTGAATGCGGGAAAGCAAGTCGAGGCCTTCCTGACCGGAGGTGGTGTCGCGCGTGTAATTCAGATCGATCAGCACAGCGTCGAACTCTTTCGATTCGAGTGCGTCCAGCACGCCCGAAGGCGAGGTGACCGCTTCGATAGCGAAACCTTCCGGCTTCAAGAGCAGGCGCAAGGCTTCCAGCACGTCCCGCTGATCGTCGGCAATCAGCAGCCGTGGAGCGGAAGTGGACGTGGCTGGCATAGTCATAAAGGATAACGCTGTCGTGGTCATATCGTACCCATCTGGTGCAAAGTGTTAGTTGCTTTGCGGGCGCGACTCTTCAAGTGCAGAATCCTTTCTCGGAGCCACTCCCGTGAAGTGGGGAATCTGCTGCACCTCGCCGCGCACCGCCTCTTCGATCTCGATGCCTGAGTGCGCCAGCGTCAGACCCGTGGCGCGGTCCAGTTCCACGATTGATTTTTCATAGGTGGACATGGCTTCCACGAAATTCGATTCCGCCTGCGCCAGATCGCGGTCCGCCTGCAGCACCAAGTTGCTGGTGGAAGCGCCCAGAGCTTTTTTCTTTTGCTCAACGTCGAAGGTTTGCTGTGCGAGGTCACGCGCCTTGCGCGCAGCTTCTACTCGCGACCGATTTTGCAGCAGGGCAAATTGCGCGTTGCGCACTTCGATGCCAATCTGGTTTTGCAATTGCTGCAGGTGCAATTGGGCCTGGCGATATTCCAACTGGGAGCGAATCTGGTCCGCCTGGGCTCCGCGATTGCGCAGCGGGATAGTGAGATTCAGTCCAACCGCATAGTCAGGCGAATTGTTTTTGAACAGATCGTTGAATGCGTTCGAATACCCGGTCGTACCAACCGGCGGGACAGGCGGTCCCTGGTACTGATAGGGCGGGGTCTGCACGCCCGCTAAGCCGTAGGCTCCGTACCAAGCAACTAAATCCAAAGCGGGCTTCAACGCGTTGGCGGCGGCTTTGCGCGTGATCTCACGATTAGTGAGATCCATGCGCGCTTCCGCCAACTCGGGGCGATGGGCTTGGGCATCGGAAATCAAATCCTGAAGCGGAGTCACCGGCTCTACTGCCGGAATGCTCATGGTGTCGGTGGGAACGACCGAAGCGGAAGCCAGGACGGGATCGCTCAGATCTCGTGTGATCGCATTCTTAACCAAAAGTTCCTGCAGTTGGAGGCCGTTCTGGGAGAGCAGCAGATCCTGGCTGCGGGCTGATTCTTCGCTCTCTGCCTTCATCACTTCCATGGGAGCGATGGCGCCGATCTTCACTTGTTCGCGATCATCGGAAAGCGTCTTCTCCGCAAGCTCTAGCGAACGTTCCTTGACCTTCACGTCTTCGTAGGCGTTCACCAAATCCCAATAAATGTTTTGGATTTGAGAAACCGTGGCGATCACCTGGCCGCGGAATGCGACGTCGGAGATTTCACGATTGTTGCGGGCGATGTGGATAAAACGCAAGTTCGGCCCAAAGCCAAAACCGGCGAGCAGGTGCTGGCGCAGCGTCAGCCGGAAGCCGCTGTCCACCTCCGGAGATAGAATGGCGAACCCGCTATTGCTGGTAATGCGGTCATTAGTGAATCCGAGCGTTATCAGCGTGCCCGAGCCAAAACCTTGGGTATAGCTGAAATTGGCGACGCCGACGTGCTGCTGCAGCGACTGCACACCGTAAAGGACCGTGCTCGATTCGGGGTAAGTCGCATGGTCAATGTTCATGCCTCCGGTAATGATGGGATCGAAGGAATCGATGGGAGTGCCGGTGCCGAGGGTGGACTGTACCAACCCCGACGCGCCTGTGCCCGCGCCACCGGCGCCGCCCGACGTTCCTCCGGCTCCGGCGCCGGGAGCGCCGCTGCCAAAACCGCCGACACCGCCCCCGGGGGTTCCCTGCACCAGGCCAGTGGCGACGCCGCGCACGCTTTCGCCCGACTTGGCACGCATGATGTCGGTGTCGGCAATCGATAGATTGAAGCGGGCGATGGCAAGGTCGAGATTGTTTTCCAGCGCCAGCGTGACCGCGTCGCTGAGGGAAAGCCTCAGCTTCCCATTCTTGAGCAGTGACTCAACCCGCGGAGTGTTTCCGAAGCTGGGCGGCGGCACCTCATGCGCGATGTAAGGGCCGACGAGGTAGGGGAAATGCGACGCCGGTTTTGAATAGTCGACAAGATTCTGGGCTGTGGTCTCAAGCGCTGCCAAGAAAAATCCAACAGCAACTATGACTTTCAATGTTGCCCGTATTTGTCTATTAGAAAACGATCTCATGACTTTCCCATCCTCGATTCACAATTCAGTCGCAGAATCTCTTACCTCGACTGTGCCGCCACGGGGCTGGCTTCCGGGTTCGCGGGATCTTTCGCGATCCAGCCGTCGAATAGCTGGATTGTCCGGTCGCTGTATGCTGCGTTGGCTTCGGAGTGTGTGACCTGAATGATGGTGGTTCCCTGGTCATTCAGTTTCTTGAACAACTCCATGATTTCTTTGGCCTGGCTGGAATGGAGGTTGCCCGTGGGTTCGTCAGCGAGAATCAGCTTGGGATTCCCCACCACCGCGCGCGCTACTCCGACCAACTGTTGCTGACCGCCGGAAAGCTGGTTAGGATACAGGTCTTTCTTGCCGACGATCTGAAAACGATCCAAAATCTCAGCCACCATGCCGGCCCGCTGCGAGCGGGAAATGTTGCGGTAAGAAAGCGGGACGTCAAGGTTTTCGTACACGGTGAGGTTGTCGAGCAAGTGGTAGCTCTGGAAAACAAATCCGATATATTTCCGGTTCAGCTCTGACCGCTTCTTCCGGTCAAGCTTGTGTACCGCGTGTTCGAGGAGGTAATACTCTCCCGCCCAACTGTCATCGAGCATGCCAATAATGCTCATGAGCGTTGATTTCCCCGATCCTGATGGCCCCATGACCGTGACGAACTCGCCTTCCCGAATATCAAGATTGATGCGGCGCAAAACATAAGTCACCCCGGCGCCAGTCTTGTAAGTGCGTTCGATATTGCGGAGTTGAATCATTTCTTCTCCATGAACTCAAGGACCGGAGTCGCTGGCCCTGTGCTACTCGTAGCGCAACGCCACCATGGGATCCACCTTGGCGGCTCGCCGCGCTGGCACGTAACAAGCTGCTAAGGCGACCAAGGTCAGCAGCACGGCCACAACCGAAAACGTCATCGGATCATGAGTGCTCACCCCGAACAGCAAGCTGGACATCAGTCGCATGAGTCCTAATCCCGCAATCAAGCCGATTCCAACCCCGACCACTGCCATCCGCCCCGCCTGTGAGAGCACCATGCGCAGCACGTCAGACTGTTTCGCGCCTAGCGCCATGCGAATTCCGATCTCATGAGTCCGCTGGCCAGCGATGTAGGAAATGACTCCATAAATCCCCACTGACGCCAGCACTGTGGCCAGCGCGGCAAATATGCCCAGCAGGGTCATTGCGAACCGCTGCGCCGCCAGAGACTCGGCAATAATGTGGACCATCGGCCGGGCTCCATAAACTACGATTTCGCGATTCACGATTTGCACGGCGTCCGTGATCGGACGGGAATCGTCGGCCGTCGCTGGCCGGGTTTTTGCCACCACGTCCACGCCGTGGGCAAACAAACCCAAGAAAGAATCAGGAATTTGGGGCAGCGAGAGATAACATTGCGCGCGGACCGGGGCACTGTTGTTCTCATCAAGTCCCCACTGCTTCACGTGTCCCACGACTCCCACAATTTCGGCAGTTGTGTTCAGGATGCTGAAGTTTACGCGTTGCCCAATCGGATCCCGGTCTCCGAAAAACCGCCTGGCAAACTCTTCATCGATCACAATCACAAAAGGAGTGGTTTCGTTGTCCGACTCGGTCAGAAAACGGCCCCGCTTGAGGGGAATCCCCATAACCTTGAGATAATCTGGCTGAACCGCGTAGAAGAGGGAATCCTTCATTTGCGACTGCGAAGACGGCTTGGGTTCTCCTTCCAGCCACAGAGGAAGTTCAGAATCGCTCCACATCGGAGTGGAGCCGGCTGTCAGCGAAACGCCCTGCACACCGGGGACGGCCGCCATGGAGTCGTGGAGTTGGCGAAAGGCCGATCGTATTTCCGCAGGAGTGCTGCCGAAAGGCTTGCTCAGCGAAAGCTCGAAGCTCAGCACGTTTTGGGCCTCGAAGCCGGGATTCACATTCCAGAGTTTCCCCAGG
Organism: uncultured Acidobacteriota bacterium; assembly: GCA_963696635.1. Taxonomy (GTDB): domain Bacteria; phylum Acidobacteriota; class Terriglobia; order Terriglobales; family Acidobacteriaceae; genus JABDBE01. The sequence continues at coordinate 239,016 of CAVOKX010000006.1, read as the reverse complement.
CTGCGAATCATCAATCCGGCGCCCGCCAGCAGCAACAAGGCCAGCCCCAGTTCCGCAGCCACAATCATGCTTTGCCCGCGATGGCGTGCGCTCGTGCCCCTCCCGCCTTCTTTCAGGGTTTCGTGAAGATTCGTCGCGGCGGTTTTGAAAGCCGGAATTACACCGAACAAAATACCTGCAACCAGCGAAACGCCGAATGTGAACAGCAGCACCTGCGAATTGAGATGAATTTCCTCGGCGCGCGGCAAAGCATCCGGCAGCGCACGGATAGCGGCTTGCGTGCCCCACGCGGCGAGGACTACCCCCAACGCTCCGCCGGCTAGGGCCAACAGCAGGCTTTCAGTTAAAACCTGACGAGCGATTCGTGACCCGCTCGCCCCGAGCGCGGTTCGAACCGCAAATTCGCGCATCCTCGCGGTCGACCGTGCCAGCAACAGATTGGCTACGTTCGCGCAAGCAATCAGCAGGACGAACCCCACGGCGGCCAACAGCACCAGGAGGAACGGACGGATGTCCCCGAACAGGCTGTCCTTATCCCCAACCATGTTTTCCTTCAGAGCAACGAGACTGACGCCGGAATCTTTGTTGCTATCGGGATAGATCTGCGCCAGATGCGCCGCGACGGAATCCATATCCGCTTTCGCCTGCTCGAGCGTGACTCCTGGCCTCAACCTCCCCACGGCATCCATGCCCATGCCGGTGTGCCGGTCCCGAAACAGCGGATCGTTCCACTGCGCTAGCGGGACAAACACGTCCTTGTCTTCGTGGAAGTTTTCGTTGCGGTAGTGGAAGCCTGCGGGGATTACCCCAACGATGGTGTACGGCGTACCGTTGAGGTCGAGGGACCTTCCCACCGCATCCGGGGAGGAACCGAATTTCTGTTTCCAAAGGCCTTCGCTGATGAGCACCACCGGCGCTCCACCCAGTTGGTCTTCCGATGCGGTGAATGTTCGACCGACAACTGGTTTCACCCCAAGCAGAGGAAAGAATGTGGCTGAAACCATTTCCGCTTTTAACCGCTCCGGCTCGCCTATCCCGGTGAGATTAAAGTCCTCGTGACGGTACGCAGCCAGAGCGGAAAAGGAACGGTTTTCCCGCTGCCAGTCCAGGAAATCTGGGTACGGAATCGACGCCTCTGAAAATTGGACGGTGCGCTGATATAGGGCTACCAACTGCTCCGGTTGAGGATAAGGCAATGGATTCAGCAGCACGCCGTTCACCACGGAAAAAATAGCCGTGTTCGCCCCGATGCCTAAAGCCAGCGTAATGACCGCCACAACTGTGAATCCCGGCGATTTCCGCAGCATGCGCAACCCGTAACGCACGTCCTGCAGCAGGGTTTCCATCAATTCACCTCGACGCTCTCCTCGACCACGCGGCCGTCGAACATGTGGATGGTGCGCTCCGCGTGGCGCGAGAAGCGAGGGTCGTGGGTCACCATGCAGATGGTCGCGCCTTCGCGATGCAGGTCGCGCAACAGGTCCATCACCGCTTCGGCATTGCGAGAATCCAAGTTTCCAGTGGGCTCGTCGGCGAGCAGGATCGCAGGTGACCCAGCCAACGCGCGGGCCACGGCAACCCGCTGCTGCTGGCCGCCAGAAAGTTGCGACGGATAGTGCTTGGTGCGATGGTTCATCCCCACTCGTTCAAGAGCATTGTGGACCCGCTCCTTGCGCTCGTTCGCGGGCATGCCGCGATAGGTGAGCGGCAATTCGACGTTCTCGTAGACGGTCAAATCGCCGATGAGGTTGAAGCTCTGGAAGATGAATCCGATTTCGCGATTGCGGATGCGTGAACGCTCGCTGATGTTGAGATTCGCCGCGGCATGTCCATTCAGCATGTAGGTCCCGTCGGTAGGAGAATCGAGCAATCCAATCAGTGCCAGCAGCGTCGACTTGCCCGAGCCAGACGGTCCTGCAATCGCCACATATTCCCCCTTGCGAATCTCCATGTGAATCCCAGACAGCGCATGCGTCTCCACCTCGTCGGTGAAGAAAACCTTGGTGATGTTTTCCATGCTAATGATTGTTCCTGCGTCAGCCATCGAAGTTCCCTTCCCTTTTCAGCGTTCAGCCTATTCCAGACGAACGCGATCATACGAATCCCAGCGAGACATATCGGAAAGAATGACCTGGTCGCCTTCCTTCAGCCCTTGCAGAATCTCAACCGTATTCACCGAACTGCGGCCCAGCTTGACCTGCGCACGCACTGCGCTAGTCCCGTCGGGCTCGAGCTTGAACATTCCCACTGTGCTCTGCTCCTGCCCGAAGGCTGGGCGTCCGACGTACAGCACGTTGTCCATCTTCTCCAAATCAATGGTTCCATCGACGCTGAGGTCAGGCCGCGCGCCTTGCGGAAGCTTGGCGTCCAGGGTCACATCCACGGTCACCGTCCCATTCACAACAGACGGATCAATGCGCACGACGTGACCAGGAATTACGCCGTTATGTGTATCGACAGAGGCGGGCTGTCCGATCTGAATGTCTTTGGCCTGGGTTTCGGCAATCTTCAATTCCGCCTTCAGGCGCTGCGGCTGAACCACTTTGGCCAGCGTGGTGCCGGGCGTTACGTACTGTCCAATCTTCAGGGTCTGTTCCTGCAGAACGCCGTCGATTCCGGCGCGTACCCGCAGGCGGTCGAGTTGGCTCTTTTTCAGCGCAGCCAAGGCCCGAAACTGTTCGACCTCCGCTTGCTTCGCCTGCAACTGCGCTTTGAGCACTTCGCTGCTGTTCACCAACCTTTGTTTCTCGATGTCGTTCTGGGTGGAGAGTTGCTCCGCTTTCTGATGGGAAACGTTCATGCTGAGTTGCGAAATAACGCCCAGCTTGGCCAGTTCCGAGTCGATGTCGGCTTGCATCTTGGCTTGGCTATATTCCGACTGCGCCTGCGCCGACAAGGATTTTTGCGCCAATACCTGGCTCGCGAGGGCTACTTCCAGGTTCTTGTAATCGGCTTCGGAGGCCTTGAGTTTCCATTCGGCATCCAGCGCCTCTTGCGTCAGTTGGGGATTGCTCATCTCGAGCAGGATGGTGTCAGCCTTTACCTGGGCCCCCGGCAGTGCCAGGATTTTATCCACGCGACCTTCGGCGATCGCTGGCAGAAACTGGATTGACCCTTCCATCGGTACCAGAGTTCCGAGACCGCGCACTTGCCGTAGTACCGAGCCGCGCTTGACCGTGTCCACCCAGACCGTCGACCGCTCAACGGTGGGGGCGGCGGGTTTCAGCCGATACACCCCTATGGTCCCCAACGTGACCAGCACGATTCCGACGGCTGCGTAGAGGATCTGGCGGCGACGACGTTGACCTGCGGCGGATGGGCGGGCAATATCCATTTATATAAGGAATGGCACGCGCACGACCACTGTATCGGATGTGTAAGTTACTTGTCTCCATAAGCTTATCTGCCAACAAAGCGCCGATCAATAAAGTCACTCTGTTCACTCGTGGGAAGCAAGTGTCCGAATACGAACATACGAGCATCGCTCCCCCGGGTCGACACCGCAGTACTGGCAGGCCCTCGTGAGACTGAAGTCAGACTCAGGATTATTAAGTTCCCAGTGATTGTTTGCTTTGTCGGGGCAGTCAGTTGGTTTTGGCTGACGGCCAAGCTGCGTCGCTTCAAAGTCCCAGAGAAACCTCCGGTTTCTCGCGTCCATTTATCACAGGAAGAGAGGCAGCGCAAAGTTGTCGTAGGGAGTTGGATAACCTTTACTGGAGCTTGCGTCTTCCTAGTCGGAGGTTTTGTGCTCCTTTGGCTGTAAAATTCAAACTGAGGCACTACCCGATTGTAGCCTGGCTTGCGAACAATAACTTCCCTCCGGTATGCTGGCAGCAATCTTCTCAGCAGTTATCAGCAGCGCCCAAAGGAGAAAAGAAGAAATGACCGTTGTGCGCAATGGAAACGTCCGCAAGCATTTTCTTATAGGATTGGTGATTCTGATGGCTACTTCAACCTTCGCTGCTTCAAATCTCTACAATTTCACCCTGCCCGGCATTGACGGCAAACCCATGCCCCTGGCCGACTTCAAAGGCAAAGTGATCCTGATGGTCAACGTAGCCAGCCAGTGCGGCTACACTCCCCAGTACACCGCTCTCGAGGCCATTTACAACAAATATAAAGATCAGGGCTTCGTCATCCTTGGATTTCCGGCCAACAATTTTGGACAGCAGGAGCCCGGAACCAACGAAGAGATCAAGACTTTCTGCTCGCGGAAGTACAGCGTAACTTTTCCTCTCTACTCCAAGATTTCGGTTAAGGGATCAGATCAGGCGCCGCTCTATCGATACCTCACCAAAGACGCCGACCCTTCCCACACCGGGGACATCAAGTGGAACTTCACTAAGTTTCTAGTCGACCGCAACGGCAATGTGGTGCAGCGATTTGAACCCGCAGTCACACCCGATTCCGCGGATGTCACCTCCGCCATTGAGAAACTGCTGAAGCAATAGACGCCACAGTAGAGACGTAGCTTGCTACGTCTCTGCAGCCCTCTCTTCTTGTTTTTCCTTCGTGAACCTTAGTGCCCTTTGTGGTTGAAGCCTTTGCCCTTCCCGACGCACGGCCCCACCCTGCTACAATCTCCCCGCACCCCGAACGATCCAAGAACTGCTCCCATGGACTTTGACCAGCTCGAAACTTTTCTCGAAGTTGCGCGGCTGAACTCTTTCTCTCGCGCCGCGGAGAGGCGCTTCCGCACCCAGCCGGCAATTTCATCACAGATTCGCTCTCTCGAGGAAGAAGTAGGAGCAAAGTTGTTAGACCGCTCTGGCGGCAAAGTCTCAGTCACGGCCTCGGGCAAACTTTTCCAGAAATTTGCCGAACAGACGGTGGGATCGCGCAAGGCCATGCTGACCGCCATCGCCGAAACCGAGCGCGTTCCCCGAGGCGAGATTGTCGTCGGCGCCAACGAGGGCACGTGCCTGCACATCCTGCCCGAAGTTTTTGCCGAGTTCAAGAAGCAGTACCCCAATGTGGGCGTCAATATCAAGCGCGCCGACTATGCCAAGATTCTGGAATCCGTAGTCGATAATTCCGTGGATTTCGGCGTCGTTTCCCTGCCCGTGACCGACACCCGGCTGACCGTCGTACTAATTCATCGCGACGAACTCGTGATCATCGCTCCGCCCCAGCATCCTTTGGCCAAGATGAAATCAGCCACCATTGCCCAGGCGGCGAAGTTCCCCCTGGTCGTGCCCAAGATCGGGCACACCCGCGACGCCCTGGAGAATCTTTTCTACGAGCGCAAACTCAAGCCGCGTTTCACCATGGAACTCGATTCCAGCGAACTGCTCAAACGCTTCGTCGCGGCGGACGCCGGCGTGGGCTTCATCGCCCGCTCCAATGTGCTGGAAGATATGCGCGCCAACGCGCTGGCTGCGATTTCCATCTCCGACGCCACAGTTCGCCGCGATCTAGCCCTGGTCTTCCGCAAAGACAAAGCCCTGAGCCGCGCCGCGCTGGCCTTTATCGATATCGCAGTAAAAATCAAAGGCGCGGATGCGATGGCTTCCGGAAAAGACTAATCAGAACTCGCGCCGTTCAAGCTCTTGCAAATTGTCATCCCGAGCGAAGTAGCTGGTTCGCGGAGCGAATCAGCTACGGAGTCGAGGGACCTGCTTCCGCTCGCGCCACGATAACGCCGCCAGGCATTCCCACCACGCACACAAACGGGCAATTACGCGACCGCCCAATCCCCGCGATGAAGCTGGTCTCACAGATCACGTCTGGTGTCTGACCGAACTGGTCGGGTTACTGAAGACTGCGGTTTTAGCGGCTGCGGTCTAGCCTCAATGTGCTATAGTCCTGCGGTGGAGGCCGGGACCAGGTTTGAACTGGCGTATGGTCCGTTGCAAACAGACTGCCTTTCCAGCTTGGCTACCCGGCCTCTATTTACTGATCGTAATTCTACACCTTCCGGTAATAACCCCCCAAAAGAAAACAACGAAAAAGGCGTAAGGGTTCGGGATGAAAGCTACAAATAGGTCATGTCATGACCACATCCCCAATTTCTCGCATCTGGCGCTTGGCCTTTTATGCTATCCTAAGCATGTGGTTTTGTTGGGGGGCTATATGCAAGATCAATTTGGATCAGCGATTGCCGCACTTGAAAGGCAATTGGCCGAGCAGCATCGCGCGGTTCTTGACACAAAGCGCAGCATTAATCTGTTGCTGAAAATGGCGGGAAAGAGTCCGCAGTACGCCGAGGATGACGACCCAAGCAGCAGCTCCGTAAGGCCAGATCAATTTTACGGCAAAGCCTTGACTACGTGCGCCGCTGAATATTTGGCGATGCGAAAACAGGCCTGTCAGCCAGAGGAAATTCTCCGCGCTCTCGAAATGGGCGGCTTCGATTTCGACATACTCCCATGGGAAGAGGACGATAGGCTGCGAAGCTTCTCGATCTCACTATCGAAGAATACTGGAAATGTGGGGAAGTTCCATAAACTCAAGAATGGTAGCTTTGGCCTGCGTAGCTGGTACGACGAGGACTTTTTGAAGAAAGCCGCAGCGGGAGCGGAGGCGACAGCGAAGGCCAAGAAGAGAAAGCGAGGGCGGCCGCCAAAAGTTCAACCGACAGCTAACCAAGTAGCTGCGATCCCAGCAATCGAACCAGTAAAGAAAAAGCGAGGACGACCAAGAAAAGTCGATAGCGTGAAAGGCCCCAAACTTCTACCAGAAAACAAGAGCCGTCTGGCGGTAGACCAAACGGCTCAGAAAGGGGAAGCTATGTGAAGGAAACTGTAACACGCTGTTGCCGGTTGACCCGTCGATGACGAAGAGCCGTTTTGAGGGACACGCGGGCCTTCCTACCTTTCCGGTTTGTTTACGAAACAGACATCGGTATGGCCGAAATCAATGCCAAAAACTCCTAAGCCTCCCAAAACCGACGAGCAGCGCGAAGCCGAAAGGCGCCGGAAGGAATTCGCTGACAAGCTGGAACTGATCGCGGAATATCTCGGGGAGGACGATTTTGTATCGGCTGTTAAGGGTTACAAGCCGGACGTCACCAAGGAAGAACTGCAAGAGTGGGTTATGCTGTTTCGCGCCGCCGTGCGCGAGAAGCGCGGGCTTTACTGACAATCCGCTCGAAATTTTGTTCGGCCTTTTTGAATTCTTCTTTGCTGAGTTTCTTGCGCTGGGACTCAACCAGATTCTCGAAGCTCTCGGTGAGAGCGGTCATCGCGGACTTTGGTTTCTCAGCCGATGTCGCCACGTAAGAACCTTTCTTGGAGCGTGTGCCCTTAGTGATCATATACAGTGTAGCCTACTCGGCAAGCTTGGTTGAGACCACATCACCGAGGTATCTTGATCCTTTAGATTACTAAATGCCGCCGGCGGGCGGTCTTTTCGCAAGGGGCGGGGTGCTTGGATCACACGCGCCCGTCCTTCAGGGCTTCAAAACCCGCCTCCCGTTCCATCTTGTATTGACGGCAACCTTACCAAAGGGATATTATTTCTCAACGCAACATTAGCTCATTGACAATCGAATAGCGTCAAGTCCGGGTGCGTCCCGAGAACCATTTTAGGAACTGCGCGAGCTAAGTCTTTATTCTGGAATATTTTACGTCTAAGTCCTTATTCCTCAAAGATTTTGAGGGTAGTCCCGCGCTAATCCCATGATTCCAAAAGATCACGGGGGGAGGGGGGTACCCGGTACTAACTGGTAATATTCCCAAATCGGCACCGTTGGCTCGCCCCTTACGGACCGCTAAACACCAAAGAGAGAGGTTAAAATCTTTTCGCGTGCGAATCCCAAGATTTCAGTTGGCTTTGTTACTCGCTTGTCTTTCTATATCCGCCGGCTTGGCCCAGGCTCCCCGCAAGCTCACGCCCAAAGATCTCCCGCCGTCAGCCTTCAAACTTATTTCCATCAAGACGACCGGCACGAAGCGCTATAAATCGGAAGAAATCATTGCCGCGACCGGCCTGCAGATCGGGCAAACTGTCAGCGAAGACGACTTCAAAAAGGCTGCCCGCCTGCTGGGGGAAACCGGCGCTTTTGGCGATGTCCTGTACAGTTTTCAGTACTCCGCCGAGGGCACCAAACTTGATTTGCAGGTTCAGGACGCCGAGCGGTTCGTTCCCGCTCGCTTCGACAACCTGGTCTGGTTTTCCGATCAGGAACTCCTCGACCAGCTGCACGCCCAGGTTCCGCTATTTCAAGGGCAACTCCCGGTCGCCGGCGACCTCGCCGACCAGGTTTCGAATGCTCTGCAAGCTTTGTTGATCTTACATAAGGGCAGGGCCAGGCCGATTATCTTCGATCTGCCCACGAAGATGGCCCGATCGAAGCATTTGTTTTCAGCGTCGCCGGACCCCAGATCCACATTCGCAACATCGCATTTGCCGGAGCCGGAGAATCCGAATTGCCCTTACTGGAGACTGCGGCGAAGAAGCTGCAAGGCGCTGACTTTTCGCGCTCGATGCTTCGCACTCAAGAGGACAAGGGTTTCCTGCCGATTTACCTCGAGCGCGGATATCTAAAGGCGGCATTCGGCGAAGCGCAGGCCAAGGTGGTCGAGGACAGTTCACAAGAAACTGTTGTAGATGTGACTTTTCCTGTCGATGCCGGACGCCAGTACAAACTGGCTGAAATCCAGATAGGCGGGTACAAGTCCTTCTCCGCCGAAGCTCTGCGAGCACTGATCCATGTACAGACTCAACCAGCGGGCAAATGCCGTCCAGCTCGACACCGAAATCGAAACCATGAAAAAACTCTACGGCACCCGCGGATACATGGCGGTCAGTATCCAACCGGACCCGGAAATAGACGATGCGAATTCCACCGTCAAATACCTGCTGAAAATCCAGGAGGGTGAGGTCTACTCCATGGGAGACTTGGAAATCCGTGGCCTCGACTCGCGCACCACCGCCCGCCTCCAGGATAGCTGGAAACTGCGCGGCGGCGATACGTACGACTCCAGCTACGCCAAACGATTTCTGGAGCAAGCGGACAAAGAAATTTCCTTGATGGCGGACTGGAATGTCAGTGTCCGCGAATCGCTCAATCGCGGCGAGAAGACAGTAGACGTAACTTTGCGTTTCAATCCCAAGCCGCGGTAACCCCACGAAAAGCTTGACGCATTACTGCTATCCCGTTTCAAATAAGGTCATCTAACTGGCAGTGGGCATTTTTACTCACGAGGAGAGAGGATTTGATGAGAGTGATGCGAAAGTTCGTAGTTTCCTTAGCCTGCGCTCTGTTGGGTGCAGCTCTAATTCCAGCCTCATTCGCCGCTAAGGCCCAAACCTTCACCGGCACGGTCAGCGATGCCATGTGCGGGGCTAAACATATGATGCCGGGTGACGACGCCGCTTGTCTCCGGGCGTGCATCCAAAAGGGCTCGAAGTACGCCTTGGTAGTAGGCGACAAAGTCTACACGCTCGATGTAAAGGACAAAGCTACGCTTGACCAGTTGGACAAGTTGGCCGCCGCGAAGGCTACGGTAAAGGGCGCAGTCGACGGGGACACGATTGAGGTCAGTACGGTCACGGCAGCCAAGTAGCGTCGATTTTCTGAATTCCATCCAGGCGGAAACCCGGAATTCCTGGTTTCCGCCAAATTTTTTGCCTCACGAACCAATTTTCATATTCCCTTTACAATTCGCTATGTTAGATTTGACCCTCATCCAAGCAGCGGAGGAACCACGAATTGGGAAAAGACATGGTCCCCAGAAAGATTTTCTTCACCAAGGGGGTCGGCAAACATCGGGAACGTCTCACTTCCTTTGAGCTGGCGTTGCGGGACGCCGGCATCGCCGCACAGAATCTGGTTCGCGTCTCATCCATTTTTCCGCCACAATGCAAGTTGGTTCCACGCTCTCAGGGACTGAAGTACCTGAGCCCAGGCGAAGTCGTGTTCGCCGTGGTTGCCGAGAACTCGACGCGTGAGCCGCATCGCCTGCTGGCGGCCAGCATTGGCGTGGCCATTCCTGCCGACCGCAACACCTACGGCTACCTCAGCGAACACCACTCCTTTGGCGAAACTGACGACGCCGCGGGTGAGTATGCGGAGGAACTCGCGGCCGAAATGTTGGCGACAACGCTGAATGTGGAATTCGACCCGGACCGCTCCTGGGATGAGAAGAAAGAGATTTACCGGATTTCGAATAAGATCGTGCGAACGGCTAACATTACGCAGTCTGCTGTTGGGGATAAGCGTGGACTGTGGTCTACGGTGATTGCTTCGGCTGTCCTGATCTTCGACTAAGAACCGTGTAGTGCCTTTGACCCCGCAGAGCCCTCGCTACTTCTTTGCTCCCACTTTCTTCTTCCCTGCTGGATTCTTCTTCCCCACCCGTTCCAGCACGGCTGCCACAACCAACGGCAGGCCGACGGTAGCGTCCAAAAATAGCTCGCCAAATTTCCCGCCTTCCGCCGGAGGCACGAACTTGCCCCAGGAAATGGCCTCACTATACGGACTGCCCGAGAGCCCGCCCCAGTAGACCGGCTCGGGGCAGATTCGCACACCATAGTGATATCGCTTCAGCGGAACGTTCTCTCCCAGCCGCCGGTGCCGCAATTCACAAAAAGGCCCAAACTGCTGGGCCCAGTTGCGGGGAACGCCTCCGCCGATGGTGAAGATTCCAAGCCTGGTCTGGCGCAGCAGCGTGGCCGCGAAATGCTCCAGATCTTCGAACGGATCGAAGCGCAGCTTGTGCCTTCCGGTCGACTCCCGCAAGCGGTTGTTCAGGGCCACATCCAGGCCCAACTCTGAATCGGTAAATGCCGGAACGAACACCGGCACACCTTTTTCATAGGCCGATTTCAGAATGCCCCGCTGCCCTTTCGCATGCTTGGCCAGATGCGCCCCAATGGCATGATTCAGTTTGTAAGAGCACAGTACTTCGCTGTGATCCCAACCTTCCAGGATCTGGGACATCACTTCTTCGACGTCGTCCAGATTCTGCTCCGGCTCAAGCGTGTCGTAGACCCGGTTGTAGCCCTGTTCATAGAGTTCGGTGTCGGAAACGTCCGGGTTATAGCGGAAATGAGCCCGCCCGGTAGCTTCGACCAGGCCGTGCGCCATCAGCGCGCCAGTGGAAACAATCGCATTCACGATTCCTTGATCGATCAGGTCGGCGATGATCAGGCTCTGCTTCGCGACGGTCATGGCACCGGCCAGAGTCATCACCACGAAGCAGTCCGCGTCGCGAGCCATGGCTTCGAGTACGTCAGCCGCCTCGCCCACCTGCCGGCCAGTAAAGGCGGTTTTTCCCATCGCGCGAACCAGATCGTCAACCGACCGTACGCTGCTCAGGTCCAGCGATTCCAGCGGAACCAACCGGTCTTCGATCGGATTATGCAGCTTGCGGTCAATTCCTACACCGTCATGATTGCCGTTCTTCAAGGTGCCACCCCCAAACCGCTTTTATGTAGAACACTACTCTACTAGAACGCAGCAAGCTGCTGCTACCACCGCTGTGACCGAGAACTGAGACTCGGGAACTGGTATTCTATTTCGTCCCAGAAGGAGCCTTCGCTTTGCCGCCTGAGAAATTCTGTGTCGGACTGGTACAGATGTCGATGACGTCCGACCCTGACAAGAACCTGCAGCACGCCATCGAGCGGGTTCGCGAGGCCGCCTCGCAAGGCGCGCAGATCATCTGCCTGCCCGAACTTTTTCAGACGCAATATTTCTGTCAGCGCGAAGATGCAGCTCTTTTCGACCTCGCCGAACCAATCCCCGGTGCGACGTCGGCAAAACTAGCAGAAGTAGCCAAACAGCTTCGGATCGTTCTTGTCGCGTCACTATTCGAGAAGCGCGCCGCCGGCGTCTACCACAACACTGCCGCCATGTTCGATGCCGATGGCGCGCTGCGCGGTCTCTACCGCAAGATGCATATTCCCGACGACCCGCTCTACTACGAAAAATATTACTTCACGCCCGGCGATCTCGGCTTTCGCGCTTTCGATACCAACGTTGGCCGCGTGGGCACGCTGGTCTGCTGGGATCAGTGGTATCCGGAGGGCGCGCGCCTAACTGCTCTGCAGGGCGCGCATGTGCTTTTTTATCCGACTGCGATCGGCTGGCACCCTGCCGAGAAGGCGGAGTTCGGCATTGCCCAGCACGACGCGTGGCGCACTATCCAACGCGCTCACGCCATCGCCAACGGCGTATATGTGGCCGTGGTTAACCGCGTCGGTTTTGAAACCGGAGACGTTCGCGGCAAATTTGCTCCGGGGGCTGGATTGGAATTCTGGGGTGGGTCATTCTTATGTGATCCCTTCGGTCGAGTGATCGCCGAAGCTTCGCATGACAAAGAAGAGATTCTCGTGGGTGAAGTCGATTTGAAAGCGCTGGAAGACATCCGCCGCAACTGGCCGTTCCTGCGCGACCGAAGAATCGACAGCTACGCGCCGATCACAAGCCGGCTGATCGATTGAGGGAAGCGTTTCGAAGCATCAATTTTGGGGGATTGGCCAGTATCGAATTCAAGACAAACCAGTCGTGGCGGCGGGAGGAATCACCGTTCTGCCCAAGGGCGATGCGGAGCTTTGCTCCGCATGGACCCTTCGACATCGCTCAGGGCAGGGTCGCGAGGCGCCCGTTCCCACACGGATTTAGCGGTCGACGTACATGCCAAGCAGACCCTCAATTTCCGGAATGAAACCCGCAGATCACAGTCTCCGCATGCCTGCCGAATGGGAGCCGCACGATGCAACTTGGCTGGCCTGGCCTCACTATCGCGACGACTGGCCGGGAAAGTTTGAACCCATCCCATGGGTCTACGCGGAGATCATACGCCATCTGGCTCGCCACGAACGCGTTGAGCTGATCGTGAATGATGCGGGCTCCGAAAAACGCGCCCGCAAAATTCTCGACCGCGCTAACGCGCTCAGCGACAACGTCCGCTTCCACCGCTGGCCCACAAACCGCGTCTGGACCCGCGATTCCGGCTGCACCTTTGTGACGACGCCGAGCTTCGCTCGGCCTGACAGCCGGGGGCGGCTGTCCCCACGTGGTTCTGAGCGGGATACGAGCGGCACCGTCGCCTCTGAGTTGATTGCAGTCAAGTGGCGCTTCAATGCCTGGGCCAAGTATTCCAATTACCAGCACGACGAAAAAATCGGAAACCTCATGGCAAAAGCCGCCAACGCCAGCGAACTCCGCCCCGCCCTCGGCACGCACCGCGTCGTGCTCGAAGGCGGCTCCATCGATGTGAATGGCCAAGGCACTTTGCTCACCACGGAAGAATGCCTGCTCAGCAAGGTTCAGCAACGCAATCCAGCAATGAAACCCAAAGATTACGAAAAAGTCTTTGCTGAGTATCTGGGAATCAAGTACGTGATCTGGCTGGACTCTGGGCTCGCCGGAGATGACACCCACGGCCACGTCGACGACATCACCCGTTTCGTCGCCCCTGACACGGTCGTGACTGCAGTTGAAACCAATCCCGACGATCCCAACTACGAACCGCTGCGGGAGAACATCCGCCGTCTGCGGGCCGCCACCGACCAAGACGGAAACCCTCTCGCGATCATCGAACTTCCCATGCCCGCGCCGGTGATCTTCGAAGGACGCCGTCTGCCCGCCAGCTACGCCAACTTCTATATCGCCAATGGCATCGTGCTCGTCCCAGTATTTAACGATTCCAATGACCGCTTCGCCCTGGATATTCTGGCAGACGTATTCCCCGACCGCGAAATCATCGGAATCTATTCTGGAGATCTGATCTGGGGATTCGGGGCGATGCACTGCATGACCCAGCAGCAACCGAAAATCAGCTCGTTAGCCTTTAGCTTTTGGCTCTTAGCCTTAGAGATCGCAGATCGGTAATAGAGAGACCTCAGAAGAGCGGAGCCAAGGAACCAAGCAAAAAGCTAAGAGCTAAGAGCCAAAAGCTTACTTCCGATACTGCGTTGGCTGCGGACCTTTTTCCAGCATTTCGCGATTCCAGATCGCGCCTTCGCGCGTGTAGCTGGCCAGTTCGAAGTCCTGGGTTAGTTCCAGCGCATCCACGGGACAGGCGTCCTCGCAGAGTCCACAAAACATGCAGCGGCTCAGGTCGTAGGTGAAGTTGGTGAGTTCCTTGCGGCGGGTCTGCTCGTTGCGTGCGCTGGTGACCACAATCAAATGCTCCGGGCAGGCCAGCGCGCACAAATCGCAGGCAATACACATGGTCTCGTTGGTATCAGGGTTCACATTCAGCCGCGGCGCCCCGCGATAGCGCTCGGCCACCTGCGGCCGCTGCAATGGATATTGTTCGGTATAAATTTCTCTGGGATCCTGATAGCGAAAAGTGACTTTCAGGCCCTGAAGTAAGTCCAGCAGGAAGACTTTGCGCAGGAGCTTCGGAATCCCCATAACGAAGTAAGGATATCACCCAGCGCGGAATTCCAGAAGTTTGGACCGTATATGGGTCCTATCGTCCTCGGGAAACGGCCGTTGGTGCAAGACGGACTTCCCGCCTGGACGACTCCTGTTGTGTCCCATTCGTGCTGCCCAAATGCCCCGGAACGCCCGGTCATTACGGGAACACGATCCAAAAATTTGTTTTCCGATTGCAGTAACGGCCAGCCCTCTTGGTTCACTATCTACTAGCACCCTTTGTACACGGCGTATCGGCCGGAGGTCGATTGCGATCCTGATGCCGCCAAGCGGTGACGGAATTTGCGGGAGGTTAAAACAATGGCTCAATCTGAAGTAATTCGACCACTTGAACAAATGACGCCGCCATCTGTCTTGCCTGTGGCGGTGAAAACGGTTTCACAGAACTCGAACGGCCCTGGGATGGCAAACGCGGCCCACGACCGGTTGGCCGACGAGGCCAATGCAACCTCTTCGCCGCCTCCCGCCTATTTCGATGAAGCCCTCCAGGATGCCGAGCGTATGCTCAAATATGCCGCCGAAATCGGTATTGAAATCGATGGTGACACTCGCAGCCACGTTTTGCGGGCTAGAGCCGCCGGTAACGCCGGATGGAATGAGCAAACGACCGCGAATCTTCTTGCCGCGCTCACCAAGCTCGCCGCGCAACTAAGACCCGTTACTGCTGAGAGCCTGAAAGACAACAGCCGGCACACGGTTCGCACTTACTGGTGGGTGGCGATTTGCCTAGCCGTAGTTATCGTTCCGTTTTCGATAGCGAGCTTCGTTACGTCTGCCATCGCGACTGCAATCCGCGCGGATGTCGCCACGGCGAACGATTTGGCGGTCAAGTTAAGAACTCAGCTCGGGCCTCCGTCGGCTTCGGCCCCGACCGCCGGGACCACCAGCCCCGCACCGCCGCTGCCTGCAGGGGTTAACGAAATCGATGTCATCACTGAGCTTCAACTGTACGCTACCAACATCCGCGCGATTGATGCCCGGGCCCGACAACTGAATTTCCTTCTACTTCGTGCAGAACGCGATCCGTTTGCTTCCTACCGCAAAAACCCCGAGGCAATCCACGCCAAGTTCCAGCTGCCCTTGGGACTGCCCAATCTTAGCGCAGCCGCCGAGGATCGAACCCAGGTTTACCAGGATGTCCGATACTTTGCCCAAAGCCTGCTCGACGATGTTTCGTTTTTCTATGGCGCCTTCACCGCCTGCCTCCTACCGGTTCTTTATGCCTTGTTGGGAACTTGCGCTTATCTTTTGCGCACCTTCGAAAAGCAAATGGCCCTGCGGACTTTCGTACCGTCCACCGCCAATTCCGCCCGTTTTCTCATCGCTGCCATCGGAGGAGCGGTCGTCGGACTGTTCAGCAACTTCACCATCACCGAGGGAGCCTCCATTCCGCCTCTGGCAATCGCTTTTCTCGTCGGATATGCCGTAGACGTGTTTTTTGCCTTTCTGGAGGGTTTTCTTCAGACCTTCACCAAGACCACTGCAGGCGCACCAGCACCAACGGCAGCCTCTGGCGGATAAGGCCTGCGTGCATAAGGGCATGCTGGTCGTAGACTTGCCGCAATCGTCAAAACCGGGTTCAGTCCAGCTACAATGGTCTCGCCCTCGTGAGTGGCCCTCATGCGCCAGACGTTGACCCCGGGGATGATGAACAACCACGAACAACCAACCACTGCGTCTGACGAATTCTGGATGGAAGAGGCGCTCCGCGCGGCGCAGCGCGCGCTGGAAACGGGCGAAGTTCCCGTGGGTGCTGTCGTGGTCCATGCGGGCGAGATTGTCGGCCGAGGCTGGAATCGCAATCTTACCGACTCCGATCCCACGGCCCACGCTGAAATCATCGCCCTTCGCCAAGCTGGCGCAAACTTGGGTAACCACCGTCTGGGAGACTGCGAGCTCTTTGTTACAATTGAGCCGTGCCCGATGTGCGCAGGCGCCCTGGTGCATTCGCGGGTCAAGCGCGTAGTGTACGGGGCGGACGACCCAAAAGCGGGGGCCGTCCATTCGGTGATGGAGGTGCTGAACCACCCGCGCCTGAATCATCGAACCGAAGTCCGCGGAGGGGTGTTGGCAGGTCGCAGTGCCGAACTGTTACAGTCGTTCTTTAAGAACCGTCGGGCAGAGGGTCGTTAGGCGAGTGCAACAGGGCACAGCTTCACAAAAGTTGTAAATTGGCGCGGAGAGGTGCGTGAGCGGTTGAAACGATCCGCCTCGAAAGCGGACATACCTTAACGGGTATCGGGGGTTCGAATCCCCCCCTCTCCGCCATTACCTTCGTTATCCAGCACTTGCAAGTCGGTGATACCTACACACTGATACCAGAATCAGGAAGGATCACCGATGGCCAACCGAGAAGTCAATCTCGCCAAGAGAGTCCAAACGCCGCATGGGGCGCGGTATTGCCGCGTTGTGCTCTCTGCGAATGGACGCGTGAAGCCCGACGTTGTGGTCGTGAATGGCAAGGAAGAACGCCACCTCGAAGGCGCGTATTACCTAGAATGGCGCGAAGGCGCCACACGGGTGCGCCTGTCGGTTGGCAAAGATGCGGCTGACGCCTCTGCGCGACGGCTTCGCAAAGAAGCCGAGTTGAATGCAGTGAACAACGGCGTCGCCATCGTGCCGGAGAATGGCGACAACGTGCAGCGCTCAGTTGCGGCAGCGGGCGCTGAGTTCCTAGACGAAACGAAACTTACCAAGAAGCCGAAGACACTGGCCGCATACACGACCGCCCTGAATCACTTCACTAAATCTTGCCCGAAGCTGTACGTTCACGACATTGAGCGACGTGACATGCTGAAGTTCTCAGCCTTCCTCCGTGATGAGAAGAACCAGTCACCGCGCAGCGTGTACAACAAGTTCGAGAACGTGATGTCATTTCTCAAGACACAAGGGATTCGCGGTTTGGTACGGCTGAACGGAAAAAGTGGGATCATTGCCCGGGAAGTCAGTCGCAACGCTGAGACCTTCATCTTCCGCGATCGCGAAGGCAAGCTTCTGTTAGTGCAATTAAAGAGCCAGGGAAGCTGCATTCGATTGCGTGCCAGTGGCCAATCGTACCAACGGGGTCGAGCCCCGAGCCTTCGAACTGCGCCACTGGTTCTGTGGAAGACGTATTAAGATGGTGGCTTTGATCAATCGTCAAGCACTGCCACGGCCGGTGGGGTACAGCAGAGCGCAATGCTGGACAAAAGGAAAGGGCTGCAACATTGGTTACGCTCTGGCCGCCAACTCTTGCGAGGGAGTTAGTAGCGCGGATGCGTGTACCGTCGCAGCCCCTGATGCGATTACCGCTTTTGCGGTTCCAAACCCCAGCTGCTCCTCGCAGGGCAGTCGGTTTTTTCGGGTTTGGTGGCTCAACAAGTCGCCTCGTCGAGCGAATCACCCAGCCTACTTCGGGGTGGTCAATATTATTTGGACCAACCCTTTCAGCCGTCGACGATGCACAGCATAAACGTCCCCAATCGGGAACGCAGTGATGTAAGTCACGAATTTTCCAAATAGCTGTGGATATTGTCGAATTTACGTTCCCAGTAAGATAGTTTCGCGGACCGTTCCCAGAATTATGACAAAATAAAAACGGTTTCAAATCGGAGTGTCTAGTGGAACTCTATCGGTGGTTACCGCCGGAAGCTGTGAAAATTCTCCTGGTTCTGTTCCTGTCCTTTCTGATCGGCCTGGAGCGCGAGGAGCACAAGGCAGCGGCCGGGCACTACGCATTCGGAGGCGTGCGCACCTTTCCGCTGATTGGATTGATTGGCTACTCCATCGCACTGCTGTCCGGCACGCAGTTACTCCCGGTGACGCTCGGCTTCCTGGTGATTGGCGGCTTTCTCGCCCTGTCCTATTGGCACAAACTCTCCACTTCCGAGGCTGCGGGCGTTACCTCAGAGATGTCCGGCCTGGCCACTTACCTGGTGGGCGCGCTGGTGTACTACGAACATTTTTGGATTGCCACTACATTGAGCGTCGCCAGCTTGCTGTTGCTCGAACTCAAGACGGGTCTGGAAAAGCTCGCCAACCGTGCAGCGCCGGGAGAAATTCTCACGACCGCCAAGTTCCTGCTGCTAACGGCGGTCATCCTACCCATACTGCCCAACCAGGAGTTTGGGCCGTTTCACCTCAATCCTTTTAAGACTTGGCTTGTCGTCGCCGCCGTCAGCACGATTTCCTATGGCAGTTACATCCTGCAGAAGCTCACCAAGGAACACGGTGGAGTAGTGCTCGCAGCCTTCCTGGGTGGGGCATACTCATCAACTTTGACTACGGTGGTTATGGCGCGAAGAGCGGCTCATGAGCAGCACCCTCACCTTTTCGCGGGCGGGATCTTGATCGCGTCGGGTGTCATGTACCTCCGTCTAGCCGCTCTCCTGGCTCTTTTCAATCGTCAACTCCTGTCCCTGCTCGTGCTTCCCTTTCTTGTACTATCGGCTCTGGCGATCGCCGTCGGATGGATTTGGTCGCGCCGGCCAGATGTGGGGGTAGATCAGGTAAAGCGGGAGTTCGAGCCGAACAATCCACTCGAGCTGCTGGCAGCCTTTGTCTTCGCTCTTCTGTTCCTGGCAATGCTGGTGGCCACCCAATTGGCCGTCACTTACCTCGGAAGAGCGGGAGTCAACATACTTGCCGCGATCATGGGCGTCACCGACGTGGATCCTTTTATCATGGGCATGACCCAAGCCGCGGGCTCGCTGACCCCATTGAAGGTGGCGGCCGCGGCGGTTCTGATCGCCGCGGCCAGCAACAATCTGATCAAGGGGATTTACGCCTACAGCTTGGCGGATCGCAAGACAGGCACGCAGAGCCTCTGTCTCTTGACAGGCCTTGCTGCCCTCGGCCTTGTTCCCTTGCTTTGGTTCTGACTTTGCTCGTCCAGACTCGAAGCAAAAAGTTCTGCTCTAGCGATGTGGAGTTCGGATGAACGCGTTCGACGACTCATTTTGAAGACTGCACATATTCTGGTGCAGAATTTCTATCAAAAAAATCACTCGATTCCGCCCAAAATCTAGAAAACAAAGGACCGGAATTTTTCTTGCCTTGTAGATCTATGGTTCTTAAGGTAGTTAGAGGCAAAATATTCAAAACATTGGGGTTAGCGCGGCAGTCGGGCCGGTTGCGCCTGCGCTCCGGACAACAGCAAAACGCCGAACGAAGGTTTTCGCCTTCGTCTGGCTGGTCGGACTCGGCAGTTGACGTATGTAGTGAACACAATGGCCATGCGCTGCGCCCTTGTCAGGTTGTCAAAGAACGCGGTTATCTTTATCTTATAGATAACCTGTGTTGTTTTATAATATCCGTGGCGAGGGAATAAGATCAAGGGGAAAGTGGATGGGCCCTGAAGCCGGTTCCCGAACTGGGAAACGTAAAGCGCGCGAACTGTGGGGGCCTGATCACCATCAACCGCCTGCCCGGGCTTTCGATCAAGTTGGCCGTGGCCAGGCAATGATGCAGTGAAGAGCGAACGGCCTTATTCTTGGAAGTAGATGAGTGCGCCAGAGGCTTACACAATCGCCGTCCTGTCGGGGAACGCATTTTGGACCTGGCTTCATCGCTTGGGTGGTGCCGGTTTGCTCATCATCGGGATTACCGATGCTTCGGTTGTGCCGCTGCCGGGCAGCATCGACGTATTTCTCATCATCCTGGTGGCGCAGCGTCCTGAAGATTGGCCCTACTACGCTGTCATGGCCACTCTTGGAGCCGTTGCTGGCGGATATATTACCTATCGCCTGGCGGAAAAAGGCGAAGAGAAAACGCTCGAAAGGAGAATCGGGCAGAACCGAGCGAAAAAGTTGTATCAGCATTTCAAAATGCACGGCTTTGCGACTGTGGCCATCGCCGCCTTGCTGCCTCCGCCTCTTCCCACCAACCAATTCTGCTTATTGCGGGCGCCTTGCACTATCCTGACAGGAATTTCCTCGGCGCACTCAGCATAGGACGAGCGATCAGGTACTTCGCCGTCAGCTACGCTGCCCACATCTACGGCCATGCCGTCGTCAACATTTTTTCCCAGTACTCCTCGCCGATCTTGTACACATTTATTGCTCTGGTCATTCTGGGTGCAATCCTCAGCCTGATTTGCTTCAAATGGTATCGCCCCAGGAAGAAGCACCAGGGGCAGGAGCAGGCGCAGCATAGGTAATTCCCTGTGCGCAGAATCTCTCCTCTTTCTATCGCGTATTCCTTTCCCACACCCCGCGTTGGTGCCCCGTTCTTTGGACAAAGAGCGGACGCGAACCTGGGCGCACTGGGCGGACGACTCTTGCTGCCGCTCTTTCGTTGTTTCGCGTCGTCTATTCAGACTTGCCCCCGTTCCTCTACGGCCGGCTGACGTCACACCGCAAGGTCCCTCCACTCCACAGATCATCGCCTTGCGATGATCTGTTTCGGTCGGGATGACAGATTTGGGGAGATCGGAACATTCCCACTCAAGCCAAAATCGGGCTTGCGTGGGCGAGTGTCCTGCCTAGAGCCTATTGATTACTGCTGACGCCTTTGCGTAAAGTGCATACTTCCGAAATTATTTTATGAAATCCGCAAGCCAAACGGTGGTGCGTTCGTCGGGCGGTAAGCGTGTGCTGGTGATCATGGCGAAAGCGCCGAGGCCAGGCGCGGTGAAGACGCGCTTGGTTCCCAGCCTTTCTCCTGAGGCTGTCACTGCTTTCTATTGCTGTCTTCTGGACGACACGCTGGCGCTGGCGCGGTCATTGGGCGATGTGGAAGTTGCGATCATGTGCCCGGAGTCGGACGTCCACGAGTTGGCGCGGTTGGCCGGCAACCAAGCGAGCGTAGTTGCGCAGAAAGGTGAGGGCCTTGCTGCCGGTCTTACTTCGGTGTTTGCGCACTTCGCGGAAGGTCATCGAACGAACGCACTTCAGCGACGCGTTATTGCCTTCAACAGCGACAGCCCACACCTGCCGCGTTCTGTTCTCGAAGAAGCGTTTGAAACGCTGGCCGCGCATGACGTGGTCGTTGGACCGACGCACGACGGAGGCTATTATCTCGTCGGGGCAAAGGCTTCTCATCCTGCGCTTTTTGCAGGCGACGGAATGGGCACCAGCAGCGCGCTGGAGAGACTCCTGGCGCGCGCGCGAGCGCTTGAGCTTTCCGTAGGTTTCGCAGACTCCTTTTTACGATATTGATGTAGCTGACGACCTGACCCGCTTGGCAGAGGAGTTGCGTCTAGATCCGGCAAGGGCGCCACGCACGGCGGCGTGGCTGAAAGAGTGGTTGCAAAAACTACAGCGTTCCAGTGGGCAGTAGGTGAAGCTTTCGCTGAGCGTCACGTACTGACGGAGACTTTGCCGCCTTTAAATGGAGCCCTGCAATAAGCAGGTACACCAGTACGATGCATCCAGCATAGGTAATGACGCTGAGCCATTCGCTTCCGAAATGATGCCCGATATAGACGAAGCACAAAATTCCGCATACTGCCATGATCCAAACCAGCGCGAATCCAGCCGCGACGTTCAGCAAAAAGCCGAGCCGTCCTAGGTGGTAGTAGCCGAGCAGGGCGGGCACCACGCCAATGAAAAAAAGCGAGAATGTCACGTAAGGGTTGAGATTGTCAGGCCAGAAGAGATTGCGCATGAGTGCAGTTTGGTCACGAGATACCGACTGCACCGCTAGCGGCAAGGCGATTGAAGCTGCAGAAACGGATGCCAGTACGAGGCTTTGTACTGGGCTAAGCACGTGAAGTCTGCGCCACACGGCGCTAATTGTAGCCAATCTAGGCGCCGCAAGCCATCGAAATTGGCGCTAAATCTCTATTTCACTCGTTGATCCGGGTTCCATGCCCAAGATTATGTCTTGGAAAGAGGTTAAGAAACGGTCAAACTGTACAGGCGTTACAAACGCGTGTGGAATCAGAGCCAGGAGAATAGTGAAGATCACCCCCGCGTGGAGAGTGTACCTACTTGGCGCTGTGCTGTGCGTGGCGCTAACGATTTGCTCACGCAACCTTGGCGATCGGGGTGGGCCATGCTTTATGGCCTCTTTGACGGTTGCGGGCATCGTGTACCTTTTGGCGATCCGTGAGTTTTTCGCTACGCCAAGATTTTCCCGACGAGTTGTCGTCATTGGGCTCGTCCTGGCTGCGGTGTGGCACGTTGCATTTCTTCGGGTGCCCGCGGGCGCCGATGACGATATTCATCGCTATGTTTGGGATGGCCGACTGCAGAGGCTCGGCTACAACCCCTATATTGTCGTTCCCAGCGATCCTGCCGTGAAGGGGCTGCATACTGCGGAAACTCGGAACTTGAACAACCCGGATCTACCGAGCCCATATCCGCCGGGAGCGCAGCTTTTTTTCCGCGCAGTAACCGCGATTGAAGAGTCCACCTTTGCGCTGAAAGTAGCATTTGTAGTTTGCGAGTTCGCAATTGTTTTCGTGTTGCTCGATGTCTTGCGTTGTACCGGGCAGGGAGCGCACCTGGTACTGGCGTTCGCCTGGAACCCGTTGTTGGCCGTTGAGGTGGCGGGAAGCGGTCACATTGATATTGTTGGCGCGCTATTGTTGGTGGTGTCCGCCGCTGCGCTGGTGCGCCGATGGCGGGCGACTGCGGCCGTCGCGCTTGGGCTAGCTGTAGCAGTGAAATTTCTGCCGGTCGTACTTTTGCCACTCTACTGGAAGCGGGTTCGCATTCGCGACGCGGCGCTGGCGGCGGCCGTGGTCGGACTCCTGTACGTTCCATTTCTTACTCGTTCATTTTTTAGCCATCCATTTTCTAATCACGGCCGCGTTCCGACCGGCTCGCTGGGTACGTATGTGCAGAGCTTCCGCTTTAATGGTCCCGTGTTTGCGGTGCTCGATCATCTGGCGCCTCCGCAGTTGCTAGTTGGGCTGGCGGTGCTCGCCGGATTAGTGACTGCAACCTGGCTGAGAAGCAGAAGCGCAGCACCCGGGTCGTCTGCGGACCTATTCGCCTGGCCCATGTTTGCCTGGCCCATGGCAGCATCTCTCTTGTTCGCGCCCGCCGTCTTCCCATGGTATCTTCTGTGGCTCCTGCCATTTCTGACCTCGTCCTCGACGCTGCTGATCATTATTTGGACGGTCAGCATTATCCCCGTGTACGTCCAATGGCACTTGCGCACGCTTGGGCATCCTTGGGGGGCGCTTCCTGGTTGGGTAATGCTGCTGGAATACGGATTCGTGGCAGCGGCCGGTGCAATTATTGCGTTCCGCCGCTTTACACGACCTGCGATAACGCCTGTAAGCCATTAACATAGAGCCATTTAGATAGCGCTGTCGCTCGTAGTCTTGACAACTTCACATATTGTGAAGTATTATTTGTAGGTGGTCATTGTTACGCGAAAGCACCTCAGCGAGGCGCTGGAACGGTATCCGGATGCGGCGAACGAAATTGAAGCGTGGGTGGGTATTGTCGAGGGGGTCCGCTGGCGCAATTTTGACGAAGTTCGCAGCATGTTTAAGGACGCCGATAACGTCGATGGTTATGTGATCTTTGACATCAGACGGAACCGTTATAGGCTTATCACCGTTATCCACTATGCAAAGACGACAAAAGAAATGCAGACCAAAGGAC
Organism: uncultured Acidobacteriota bacterium; assembly: GCA_963696635.1. Taxonomy (GTDB): domain Bacteria; phylum Acidobacteriota; class Terriglobia; order Terriglobales; family Acidobacteriaceae; genus JABDBE01. Next base: position 215,142 of record CAVOKX010000006.1, on the reverse strand, counting down.
ATGTTTACGTCCGATCTTTCTTAACGCACAAGGAATACAACAACCGTAGTAACTGGGATAGAAAGTTTGGGACAAAATGAGCACAGTTCTCGCGAACCCGGCAGAAATGATCGCGCGCGGCGCTCCGCATGTGATACACAATGACGCGGAACTTGAGGTGTATACCGACGCGCTCTTCCAGTTAACGGCGCTAGAACGCCCCTCTCGCTCTGAATTGGAAGCAATCGAACTTCTAACCTTGCTCGTGGAGCATTACGAGAGGGAGCATTATCCTATTCCTGCGGCTGACCCGGCTTCCGTTGTGCGGTTTCTCATTGAACAGCAGAATCTCACGCAACGCGACCTGATTCCTCAATTTGGTTCGGAGAGTGCGGTTTCGATGTTTCTGGGAGGACATCGGAATCTCACCGTTGAACAGGTGCGGAGGTTAAGCGCTCGGTTCAAACTTCCCGCTGATGTTTTCATCCCAAAGAAGGTTGCGAGGGCAAGAGCCTAATTCCAACAACTCATGTATAAGGATTATGAAGTTTGTTCCTTTTCCGCCTATCTCATCAAACCTGCCGCCTGAGCATGCGAGAACACATCAGCCGAGCTCTGCAGTATAATTTCGCGGCCAGCCGAGGAAGCGCTGTGAATGGCTGGCGTGGGTACTGTGCCGACGTGCGATTCCTGTATCCCAAAGCTTCTGCCCGTCATCCAAGACTCCATCCGTTCAATTCACCGAGGAGCGAACTCTATGAGAAATTCCCGCCGTTTAACCATGATGGGTCTTCTGCTTTGCGGAGTGCTGGTCCTTACCTCAACCTCCCGGGCGCAGCAGCGCGCGCCCATTCTCGATCAAATTGCCAAGACCTACGGGATTGATTCGTGGGACAAGGTTGAGGCCATCCGATACACCTGGAACGGTGAGATTACCGGACTCTTCAAAGCTGCCCACAAGTGGGAATGGGAGCCCAAGACCGGCAAAGTCAGCTACGAAGGGGCGGATAAAGCCGGCAAGCCGGTCAAGGTCACCTACGACAGTTCTCACCTCAGCAGTCAATCCGACCAAGTGAAGAATGAAGTCGAACGGCCTTTCGTCAACGATAACTATTGGCTCCTGTTCGTTTTCCACGCTTACTGGGACAAGAGCGCGATGGTTACCGATGAAGGTATGAAGAAACTGCCGATGGGCGCCGGTTCGGCCGAACTTGTCTCGGTAAAGTATCCCCCGGAAGCCGGCGGTTACACGCCCGGCGACACCTGGGACCTTTACGTTGGCAAAGACAACCGCGTCGAGTACCTTGTTTTCCGCCACGGCGGGACCGCGAAGCCCAGCCTCGTCAACGCCTCCTGGGCAGGCTACAAAAAGGCCGGACCGATTCTGTTCTCAACCGAGCATCGCGGCACCGCTGATGGCAAGCCGTTGCACATCTCCATTACGGATCTGGCAGTTAAGCTGACAGGCTCGGACAAGTGGATCGAAGCGCAATAAATCGCACGGGCTGGTTCAAATTATTCTTCACGAATCAGACTACCTGGCGATCACGACGGTAGTGCAGGAACTGCTCAGCTTGGGCAGATCGCGGTCAGAAGCCATGCGAATCGACAGCGTCGGGTGTTGCCCGCGAATGATTGGACAGTAAGAGTCAGGCTGTAGCAGTGCGCCTTGCAAGCGCCGTCTTCCAGCACATCCGCCGTGGCACGACTCGCGGAACTCGCACGGCAGGCACGCTTCGGGAAGGCTGCGGGCTCGGCTGAATGGCACGGAGTCTAGAATGTCGAGCCCCATCGAGATCAAATCCGACAGCGGCTCTCCCGATCCTGGCCAATAAACGCAGGGTTGCGTCGTAGCTCGCGGCGTGACTCGTACGGTACTCACGCCACAACCGCCTCGGAGCGGCGGGAGCCCAGCCATTGCGCGAACCAGCGGCTCGCCAATCGCGATTACATCGGTCTCTTCAAAGAGGCGCCGGAATCCTTCCCAATACTCTTGGTAGCTGAGGGCATAGATGTCCGATCGCACGGCCTGGTAGACATTCACTCGCAAAGGCGCGTCAAACTGTTTGGCTACCCGCGCCACGTGCGCTAAACGCAAGTAGTTCGGCTTCATCATCACGGCGACGATGGTTACAGGAATGCGCAGCCTGAGACACCGTTCTGCCTGCTGGTGGATCAGTGCCCAATTGCCGTTTCCGCGCTGTGCATCCTGTTCGGCTTGCGTGGCGTAATCGAGAGAGAACTCGATGTCATGGAAGGCACAGATCTCATCGTCTTCCAAGACAGCAACACTATGACCATTGGAAGTGATGGTGAGCTTGACCGGTTTCGTTCGCAGGTAGGCCAGTATTGCCTTGAAGTCGGGATGCATGCCGTTCTCACCGGTGCCGAGATTCACCGACCGTACGGGCAAGCGTTCCATGACTGCTTTCACTTGATCCAGGGAGAGACGATCCGCGCGAGTCGGATCGCGGTAGCAGAAGGAGCATGCGAGGTTACATTCGTTGGTGAGGCCGAGCCCGAGCGAAATACCGGCATCAGGCCTCATGCGAGATCCTGACGACGAAGACTGGGCTATGACGTTGTTCATGCATCGTCCTTCACAACTGGACCTGCGCGATGTGCCAGGCAATGCGTGTAACGGGCGATTGCGGCAAACTCCGGTCGCTTGCCCAGCTTGCGCTCTAGCTCCAGAATCCGCTTGTACTCATCATTTCGAGAGACGCTCGGTGGCAAGTAATCCGACAGGACCCGTACGCCACGCTCCGCCGTTACCGCGAGTGACGATGCGAGCAGCATGGCTTGCAGGCTCTCCGCCGTAAATAGGCGCACTCGTCCTCCGTACAGGGACTCATGTCCCCACTCTGCGGTGAGATTGTGCTCGGCCGCGGCCAAGTCGCCGTTTTGTATTGCGGCCTTTAAGACCTCGCCTGCCTGGTTACGCACCAACACCGAGATTATGCTAGACGGATCTCGCAAGGCGCGAGCTGCACTGCGCAACACAGCACACGGATCGTCGACATATTCGAGAATATTGTGGCAAAGAATTACATCAAACGACTCGGTGGGGAACAAGCTTGCGAATTGGGCTGCCTCGCCGTGTTTCAGCGCAATCCTTTCCATAACTCCTGCTTCCCGCGCGGCACGCTCCGCGAAATCCAGCATTGGTACAGACGCATCCAGCAAGGTGACGTGAAGACCAAGTCGCGCCAGGCGCACCGCGATGGCGCCGGTACCGCACCCAAGATCCAGGGCGAGCAAAGACCGTGTGGCCTGCGGGAGAAAGTCCTGCAAATTGGCGAAGGCAAGGTCGAGGCGCAATTGGCCCTCGGGCGTCTCGAGGTAGGCGGCGTACTTCGCGGCGCCGGTCCGGAACCGTTCGAAGTCGTCATTAGCGGTCGTTTCCTTCATGCGCCACTCAGGCGAAGTCGCCCGGTTCGCGAAGGCTCTTCGCATCTCGCTCGCAGCCTCGAAATGCACAGATCCTTCCCCATAGGACGACAGCGAAGAACGGTTCGGGACTCTAAACTCGCGGCGTGGATGCTTTCCGCGGGCCAGGTTCTGAGACCCGACGAACTCCCTCTGCTTTCGCGGGCGCAATTTGAATCAGCGACCGGTTGCCCACGCGAATGAAGCTCAACTCGCGCGCCGCCAGCAGCGCATTAATGGCTTCCTTCACCCGCGAGCGGGGAACGAAGTTGCCGAAGAATGATTCCAGCTCCTGCTGATCGGCAGCCACCACGCAATCCAAATATTTCGACAGCAGCGCAGAGAGCGATTCTCCCACCGAAAGGTTCACTCCTGCCCGCACCGCATCCGGCGACCAGCGATACAGCACATCCCAGAACGCGCCTTCGGCCGGGTTGTAATCCACCCGCGTGATGCGCAGCCGCGACCACAGTTCGCCCAGCGCATGATCGAGAGCCACGAAAGAAACGCTGCCCCCCAGCACATCGCGCATCTTCTGCTTCGAGATGGGACCATCGCGCCGGATCAGATCAAACGCGTCGCAAGCCAACTGTGAGTATTCCGAGTGCGGCTTCGGTTTCGGCGCCTGCTTGGGATTGCGCTCGCCCACCAGCGCATAGAAATAAGGAAAGATAGAAGCCGCAATCAGGAACGCATTGTTCTCGTCGAACCGGTTAGCCTCGTAAGCCGCCCGTTCCCGCAACAACCGAACCATCAACTCGGTGGCGTCCTGAGGCCCGCGGGTCAGCGAAAGCATGCTGCCAGTCGGGCAACTGCTGATCCGACCCAACCCAAGCCCCAATGAACGTTGGCAAAAGCACGTGCTGCCGCATGGGATACATCATGCAAAACCCAACCGACTCAAGAAACAAGCGAGCATCGTCGAAGGTGCGCACCGCACGTCCGTCCAAGATGCCACTTCTCCCGCCGCAATTGATCGAGATCGGTCATGCAAGCATTAGATCACAGAGAGCGGACGAAAAACCTTTCAGAGTCTGTGAAGCGTCATAGGCGCAGCGAAGCTGCTGGCGTGTGGCGCACAGCGGCTCGTTCCCCCTCAATCTTTCGAGGCCAGTAGCTACAATAGATAGACCATGCCACAAATCGGCAAATGCCTTCTTTGTAACCGGCTAAACCAAGAGCTGCAAGATAGCCACTTTCTACCGGCTGGCGTGTACAGGGTTGTTCGGAATGAAAGCACTGAGGATGGAAACCCCAACCCCGTTCTGTTCAGTGAGGACGGCGTTGTTCAAACCTCTAAGCAAATCACCGATTTTGTGTTCTGCCAAGACTGCGAACAGCGCCTTAACCGCAACGGTGAAGCCTATTTCCTGAAATATTGTTGGAGGAGGAACGGATTTCGCCTACATGCTGTGCTTAGCGCGACCACACCGTCGGTGGTTGAAGGACGTATTAAAGTTTACGCGGCTGACAAGCTGCCAGAAATCAATATCCAGAAACTCGCATACTTTGGAGCGAGTATGTTTTGGCGAGATTCGGTTCACCAGTGGAAAACTAAAAACCATTCAACCGAACAGATTGAACTTGGCCCGTACGAGGAACAGTTCCGCACATACTTGATGGAGGAGACGGGCTTTCCGGAGAATTGTGTGCTTTGGGTTTCAGTGCCGGAAACATTAACGCCTCTTGCTCCGTTATCGCTTACGCCGTATGGCGGCGCGAGACTTAACGGAGTGCGCCTTTACAAGTTGGTCGTATTGTGCGTTAGCTTCATACTGTACGTTGGTCGCGCTTTGACAGCGGGACACAGAGAACTATGCTCAGTGCGAGGAAAAGGCCACCCTGTGTATCAAACAGATTTGCAAGAACAAGGGACTCTGAACGACCTCTACACACTGTTCCAGGGCAACCCACGTTTGCTGGCCGGGCCGAAATAGTACGGAGCGTTTATCCTTTCCGGCGTGGGGTGCCCCGCTCCTTGCGGTTTTTTCGCAAGGGGCGGGCGCTTTCATCACCAGGGCCACCCTCATGACATGAAGGCCGCGGCGCGAGATCCCAATTTGGAACCCACTCCGCAGCCCGCCCGCTCTCCTTGACCTCGTCACTTCAATCGCGATAACATAAGAACACATACATTAGCTATAAGATAATATGCGATCTTTGACAATCTGACGCGCATCCGCTGTTCCCAAAATGGAACCGCGGACGGCCCGGGAATCGCCGTAACTCCCATGTTTCCAATATTTTGCCTCCAACTACCGGAGGCAGGAAAATTTGGATCGTTTGTTTTCTATATTTTGCGAGGCAACCGGAGTTTTTCCTGAGCCGACAGACCCCGCAACTTCCATGTTTCCAAGATTTTGCCCGTAACTACTTTTAGAACCATAGATCTAGGAGGCAAGCAAAATTCCAGTCCTTTGTTTTCTGGATTTTGCGGAGAACAGAGCGTTTTTTGGAGGGGATGCACGAAGAACCTGGAGCGGAATTGATGTGCCGATAATCTTGGTCACTCTAAGTCGATTTTCACTGACTTAGAGCGTTTCTATCGCGGCCTAGATTCTCTTAAACGCCTTCTGAATGTCCTTCATCGAGTACCGCAGGACGACCGGCCGCCCGTGAGGACATGACATTGGGCATTCGGTCTTCGCCAGCTCAGCCAGCAGCCACTCCATTTTATTCTGCTGCAGCGGCATGTTGACCTTGATGGCGGCGTGGCAGGCGATGGACGCGGCAATCCGGGCGCGAACTTTTTCCATGTTCAGGGCCTGCTCTTCGCGAGAGAACTGATCCAGCAACTCGTGCAGCATGTGCTCGATCTGCGCCGCCTCGACGCCCGCCGGAGCGACCTTGATGGCAACACTTCGCGCCCCGAACGGCTCGGCCTCGAAGCCGTTTTGGTTGAGCTCTTCCGAGATTTCGGCAAACACAGCTTGCTGCGCAGGCGTGAGTTCGAGCACCAGCGGCATGAGCAGGCGCTGGCTTTCTGCTTTCTGCGCGGCCCGCTGCTTCAGAATTTTTTCAAACAGCACGCGCTCGTGGGCGACGTGCTGGTCCACGATCCACAGGCCTTCGTGATTCACCGCAAGGATGAACGATTCGCGAATCTGTCCCAGCGGCTTGAGCGACGCCAGCGACGGCGCGAGATTACTTTCCGCTTCAGGCTCCTCGGGCAACGGCGGAGTACAGCCATCGTTTTCGATGACCTCGGAAGCTAGTTGCGGAGCGCGAACTAGCGAGAGCGCGGCGTTGCCGTCGACCGCGATTCCGTCAACGCCAAAGGGAAATCGCTCCGTGATCGGCGGAGGCACCGGCGCTTGCAGCGTAAATGCTTGCGGCTCCGGCGGAGCATACGACGTCCGCCACGCTGCCGAATCCGCCGGGCCGGAACGAGACCCCGGCGTGAGCGAGGGACTCGCCGTAGGATGCGCGTTGATCTCGGTCATGAATTGCGGCACCGGACGCGCCTTCATCAGTGCCGCCCGCGCTGAGTCCCGCACAAAATCATGCATCACCGATTGCTGACGGAAGCGCACTTCGGTCTTCGACGGATGCACGTTCACATCCACTTCGCCGCTGGGCAACTCGAGGAACAGCAGCACCACGGGATAAACCGTCGGAGGCAGAATGTTGCGGTAAGCCTCGGTCAGCGCGTGCTGGATGAGCCGGTCGCGAATCAGCCGCCCATTCACAAAAACGTAAATCGAATTGCGATTGAGTTTCTGAATCTCGGGCTTCGAAACAAAGCCATGCACGCGCATTACGCCGGGCGTGGAGAGAGGGGCGTCTCGTCCGTCTTCCTGTTCTATTTCCTGACGGCGCCACGGCGGCGGCTGTGGCAAGCCAACGTGTTCCAAAGGCTGCATTGCGGCTACGGGAATCAGTTGATCGAGCACTTCTCTGCCAAACACCTGATACACGCGCTCGCTGTATCCGGCGACCGGCGGCGCCACCAGAATGGCATTGGTCGCCGAATGCAGTTCGAAATGCTTATCGGGATGGGCCAATGCGTAATGCGTAACCAGCGACGCAATATGCGAAAGCTCAGTAGACTCCGCCTTCAGAAATTTCTTTCGCGCCGGAGTGTTGAAAAACAAATCACGAATGGTGATCGAAGTTCCCGCTGGCAACCCGGCTTCTTCCACTTTAAAGATTTTGCCGCCGTTGATTTCGATCACGGTTCCAGAGTCCTCATCCGCAGCCCGCGTCTCCAGGTGCAGGCGCGAGACCGAAGCAATCGAGGGCAATGCCTCGCCGCGAAATCCCAGAGTAGCCACGCCGAGCAGATCTTCGGCATTCTTGATTTTCGAGGTCGCGTGACGCTCAAAGGCAAGCAGGGCGTCGTCACGAACCATGCCGCATCCGTTGTCGGTAACCTGGATGAGCTTCTTGCCCCCGGCTTCAAGCTGAATCTTAATGCGCGTGGACCCGGCATCCAGAGAATTTTCCAGAAGTTCCTTGACCACGGAGGCGGGACGCTCCACGACTTCGCCGGCGGCAATTTTGTTGGCAACGGATTCCGAAAGAACGTGGATCTTACCCATGCCGAGATGAGATCCCTCTCTGCGCTCGGGATTTCGGCTGCGGGCTCCCGCTACGCTCACGCCCGCACAACGCCTCAACTTCGCCGGCGGCAATTTTGTTGGCAACGGATTCCGAAAGAACGTGGATGCGTCCCATGGTTGGCGGTAAGTGCCAAGTTTCGCAGATGAGAGTGGACAAAGCAAAGGCGGCCACGGATTGGCGCGGGTGAACACGAATTGACACCGAGTTTGGTCGGACCACGGCATCGAATTTGAGGCCAATTTGAACTTAAATTTGACACCGCCGCGATTCAAACTGAGCTACAATTTTTTGCGTCATGTTCCCGCGCAATCCGGCACGCAGGCTGTTGATTTCAGCGCTGTCTCCTTTCTTATTCTTATGTGGCATTGGCAACGGGCAACCTCAGGCCCCGCCCAATCTTTCTATTCGTATACGCGGTGAGGTGCACCGCTCGGAGAAATTTGAGCGTGAGATCGGGCGAGGTCTCGTCTTCCGTCTGGTTCCCGGCGAGTACGGTTGGAACATCGAGGTTGGCCCCAAAGACGGTACGGGTAACTATATGGATTGCGTGAACGGGCCATTGCACGGCATAACGCCCTATCAAATCGAAGGATGGCTCTTCCGCAACGACGACAACACCGCAAACCGAAAACCATCCGACTTGATTACGCCTGGCATCGGAGAGAAACGCGAGTTCCAGTTCGTGTTAACCGCCGGCGATCAAGAGAGGTCGTGCGCAGACCTGGACAAGATGGAACATATCTATGACGAGAAGGGCCCCGACCGCATAGCCGCCACGAGTCATTTCGGTGAGCATGCCGGAGGCGATGGTTCCGTGACCATCACCAGCATGACCCTGGGGAATCTCAAGCCCGGCGTCCAGGCGTGGGTTGAGTCCATGCGGTTTGAGGCGATCTTCTCTTTCCGTATTGCAGACGAAAAGCACGCCCACTGAGTCGCGCGCAATTCTCGCGCAGCGAAAAACGCCCCGCTTTAGTGGGGCCGCATCTGGCGCTCGTCCTGCGCGTCATGCCCACGCCCGTGTTATGGTTAGTTTCTTCCTGGTCTGCAGATTATGGGCGACGGGACGAATTGCGGCGCGTCGGCGGTTTGGATTTTCGCCAACCTGAGCTTTACTGCGATGCGCGCGCAAGGGAGCGGAAGCACATTCTGGAAAGTACTGACTTTTATTTTTGGCTTTCCAGGGACGCTATTGACCTTGTTCGTTGTAAGCGAAGGCAGCGAGCGAGCTTACGGTATCGACATGCCGCGGAAATCTGGGACGCAATAAAAGATGATTCGTTCGTACAAAGGATTTACTCCAACCATTCCGGCCTCGTGTTATGTGGATGATTCAGCCCAAATCATCGGCGACGTGGTTCTCGGCGAACACGCCAGCATCTGGATGAACGCCGTCCTGCGCGGCGACGTGCACTCCATCCGCGTGGGCGCCCACTCCAATGTGCAGGACTGCAGCGTACTTCACGGCATGAAAGAGCAGTACAACGTCTTCGTTGGCGAATACGTCACCGTCGGTCATTCCGTGACCCTGCACGGGTGCATAGTCGAAGACCGCTGCCTCATCGGGATGGGTTCAATCATTCTGAATGGCGCTCGCATCGGGGCAGGCTCCATAATCGCCGCCGGCACCCTGATCCCGGAAAAAACCATCGTCGAACCCGGTTCGCTGTGGATGGGTTCTCCAGGAAAATTCCGCCGCAAGCTGGACCAGAAGGATCAAGAGAGCATCCTGCGCTACGCCAATAATTACCTGGGATACAAAGAATCATACTTGCGGGAGCGCTGAAAACATTAGCGTCCCCAGAGGCCGCCATCCAGGCAAATCCGTCGCCGATTTTTGCTCACCACCAAAATTTCCCGCCTCTCTAGACACTCGCATAACATATATTTAATGTGAGCAACTAACCCGCAAGTATCCGGGCCCAGGAGAACGTTCGCGTGGCGTCGTTCGGTGCGCAACTGAAACAGGAGCGGGAGCGGCAAGGGATCAGCCTGGAGGACATCTCCGTTTCCACGAAAATTGGCACCCGCATGTTGCGCGCGCTTGAAGAAGAACATTTCGACCAACTGCCCGGCGGAATCTTTAACAAGGGCTTCATCCGCGCATACGCACGCTGTCTGCACATGGATGAAGAGCAGGCCATCGCCGACTACCTGGCGGCCACCGGAGCCGGTCCGCTGGCAAAGAAGCCCGAGAACGACGACCAAGCCCCGCTTCTCGAACCGCCTTCACGCGACGACAATGGCGCCAGCACTGGTCCTCCCTGGGGGACGTTCGCGGTTGTGCTCCTAATCATTGCGCTGGGCTTCGGGGCGTGGGGTTTCTACTCCCGCGAGTCGCAAAAACCAGCTCGGGATTCCGCCGCGCCAGCCGTCAACTCTCCCAACCCTTCGCCATCTGCAACTGGAGAACAGTCTCCATCCGAGCAGAAGCCCGCTGAGTCTGTAGATTCTTCCACGCCCATCCAGCCCGCCGAACAGCCGCCAAAACGATCGCAGCCGGTCAGCACGCCTGCTCCAACTTCCGCCAACCCAGCCGCAATTCCCGCAAGCGGAGCATTGCAGGTACTGATCAAGGCGCGCGAGGATTCCTGGCTATCCATCTCCGTAGATGGCGAGATTGTCACTCGCGCTCTTCTGAGTGCCCCAGCGCAAAAATCGATTCGTGCGGAAAAGGAAATCGTCATCAAGGCGGGCAACGTCGGCGCGCTGGATTTCGAATTCAATGGCAAGAAATTGCCCACCCAAGGCGACTATGGCGAGGTCAAAACCCTAACTTTCGATGCCCATGGCCTGCAACCATCCACCCCTAAACCGGAAGCACCCGCCCAATTGCCATGACCAGCCCGAGAAAAGGGTAAAGAACCATAAACTAAGCCTACGAGAATTAGCGTCGATCCGTGCAATTGTCCGCAAATCCCCGTTGAACCCGTGCCCGCGACTCTCCACCCAGGATGGAACGCCTCTCCCTGACGGAACCTGCAAGCCGCGCCAAAAAGATTGCACCTCCGCTCGTGTTCTGGTAGCCTTTCCAAGACCGCAAAACATTGCATTTCGTGTGGCCGTTATTGTGTGCTGATCGTCCCCCGCCAGACGTAACGCCCAGATTGCTGCCAAGGAGAAGACGCTTGTCGAAGAACCGCCATTTATTTACCTCTGAATCCGTAACCGAAGGACATCCCGACAAAATCGCCGACCAGGTTTCCGACGCCATTCTAGACGCCTGCCTCACCGATGACCCCTCCAGCCGGGTAGCCTGCGAAACCCTGACCGCAACCGGCTTAGTGGTCATCGCCGGCGAAATCACCACCAAGGCCTACGTCGATTTCCAGAGCTTGGTCCGCGGAACCGTGGCCGCCATCGGCTACGACAATGCCCTTTACGGATTCGATTCCAACACCTGCGCCGTGATCTCCAGCATCAACAAACAATCCGGCGACATCGCCATGGGCGTGGACACCGGCGGGGCCGGCGACCAGGGAATGATGTTTGGCTTCGCTTGTAATGAGACGCCGGAGCTGATGCCGGCGCCCATTTCTTTTGCTCATAAGCTCACCATGCGGCTTTCTGAAGTTCGTAAGCACGGCAAGCTTCCCTACCTCCGGCCCGATGGCAAATCCCAGGTAACAGTGGAATACGACCAGCATCACAAGCCAGTACGCATTGATGCGGTAGTGATTTCCACTCAGCACTCGGAAACAGTGGGCAACGACGAACTCCGCAGCGATATTCTCAAGCACGTGATCCAGGCGACCATTCCCGCCCACCTTCTCGACGAAGACACCAAGTATCACATTAATCCCACCGGCCGCTTCGTGATCGGCGGCCCCATGGGCGATACCGGCTTAACCGGCCGCAAGATTATCGTGGATACCTACGGCGGCATGGGACGGCACGGCGGCGGCGCGTTCAGTGGCAAAGATCCGACCAAGGTCGACCGCTCGGCAGCGTACATGGCGCGTCACATCGCGAAGAACATTGTCGCGGCGGGCTTGGCAGATCGTTGCGAAGTGCAACTGGCATACGCTATTGGCGTAGCCGATCCAGTAAGCGTGCGAGTCGATACGTTCGGCACCAGCAAAGTTGATCCCACGATTATTTCCGATCTGGTACGCTCCCATTTCAAGCTGACGCCCAAAGGAATCATTGAGTCGCTCAATCTGCGGCGGCCGATCTACTGCAAGACCGCGGCTTATGGACACTTCGGGCGCAACGATCCCGACTTTACGTGGGAGCTAACCGACAAGGCAGCGAAGCTGGCCAGCGATGCCGGCCTGCGCGAGCCGGTCGCGCACGCAGTTCGCAAGTAACTTTCCCCCAGGGGCTACACCGTCTTCAAGTAGCGTGGATTAAGCACACCTGTGATCCCGAGCGAAGCGAGGGGTCTAGGCTCTTGACCGCGCCGCCGGTATCGCCGCCGCAGGCAACCACCCAGATCCTTCGCTTTGCTCGGGATGACGGGTGGTAGGATCTAGCAACGGTAAAAAGGTTCAGAATCAAGATCAATTCAGCGCCACAGGAGAAGTATGTCGACCACACCAACGCAAGTGCAATCGGATATCAAGGGCATTGAGTTTGCCGACCTGGGCAAGAAGCGCATCGAGTGGGCGAACCAGTCGATGAAGGTTCTGCAAATCATTCGCAAAGAGTTCATCAAGAATCAACCATTGCGGGGCATCCGCATTTCAGCCTGCCTGCACGTCACCGCGGAGACGGCGAATCTGGCCATCACCCTTCGCGACGGCGGCGCTGAGGTGGTGCTATGCGCCTCGAACCCGCTTTCCACGCAGGATGATGTCGCCGCCAGCCTGGTGCGCGACCACAACATCCCCGTCTTCGCCATCAAGGGCGAGGACAACGACACGTACTATACTCACATTCTCGCGGCCATCGATCACAAGCCGCACATCACCATGGATGACGGCGCCGATCTGGTAACCATCCTGCACACCAAACGGCAGGACGCGCTCGACGGCGTCATCGGCGGCACCGAAGAGACCACCACCGGCGTAATCCGGCTGCGAGCCATGGCAAAAGAAGGCGTGCTACGCTTCCCCATCGTGGCAGTAAACGATGCCGACACCAAACATCTCTTCGACAACCGCTATGGAACCGGCCAGTCCACCATTGATGGCATTATCCGTGCCACCAACTTCCTGTTGGCAGGATCGAAGTTCGTGGTCGCCGGCTACGGCTGGTGTGGACGCGGGCTGGCCAGCCGCGCTCGCGGCAACGGCGCCGAGGTAATTATCACCGAAGTCGATCCCACAAAAGCTCTGGAAGCAGTGATGGACGGCTTCCGTGTAATGTCGATGACAGAGGCCGCCAAGGTCGGCGACGTCTTCTGCACGGTCACGGGCAACAAGAGCGTCCTAACCAAGGACCACTTCGAACTGATGAAAGACGGGGCCATCATTTCCAACTCGGGACACTTCAATGTCGAGATCGATATCCCGGCACTGGAGAAGCTGTCCTCCTCGAAGCGCACCACGCGTACTTCCGTCGAGGAATATTCCTTGAAAGATGGCCGCAAGATCAATCTGCTGGGCGAAGGCCGCCTTATCAACCTGGCCGCAGCCGAGGGCCATCCCGCATCGGTAATGGACATGAGCTTCGCCGACCAGGCGCTCTCCGTCGACTACATGGTGAAGAATCACAAGTCGCTTGAGAAAAAGGTCTACCGGGTGCCCGACGACCTGGACAAGCGCGTGGCCAAGTTGAAGCTGGAGTCCATGGGAATCAAAATCGACAAACTGACGCCGGAACAGGAAGAGTATCTGGCGGGGTGGAGTGAAGGAACATAGCGCAGCATTTAGCAGTCAGCCAAACACCGCCGTGTCGTCGCTTCCCAGCCCAGTCTAGGACCTCTTATGGCAGTTGTTTCTGAATGGCTGCCATTTCCTGGCGGGCGGCGGCGGCGCGTTCTCCTGCGGGCTCTTCGGTCAGGAAAAGCTTAAGCTGGCTGACGGCGTCGGCAAGGCGGTTCAGCCTTTCACAGGCCCGGGCAGCAATGTAGTGAACCAGCGGAAAAGCACCATGGGAGATGCCATGGACCTTGCCCGCGCTGGCAATCGCGTCCTGGTAGTGATGGTCGAGCAGTTGTACTTGCGCCAGCAAGGCCAAGGTGCGGGCGTCGGTGGGGTCAGAGGTAGTCGCTTTGTTCAGATCAGTTTCGGCCGCCGCAAAGTTGTTTTCCTTCATTTCCATTCGAGCGAGATTTACGAAAGCCGGAGCAAAGTGGTCGTTGGCGGCAATGGCTTTCTGTAGAGCTTCGCGCTCCTTCGCTGGATCTCCCAAACGGGCGTAGGCCACGCCCAGGTTGTTGTAAGCTTCGGCGTAAGAAGGATACAGAGCCAAGGCCTTATTCAGTTGGTCGATGGCTTTTTGCCACTGTTGCTTGGCGATCAGCTTGGTGGCTTTGTCAAACTCCTGACTGGCTTTTTTGGGTACCTTCAAATCGTTGGCTGAAACTGTAGCGCTGTCGCCCTTGCTGGCTTTCGGCGGGCCATCCTCGCCGGCGGGTTGGACTCTGACAAAAATGGACTGGGTACCCCGGCGGGCGTCTACCTCAAACGTTTCACTTACTGCGGGCTGAATACCCGGGCCGCTAACGGATACCTGATAATTGCCGAGGGCCACACTGAGAAACTGCGCGTCGCCATGATCATTCGTATAGGTTTCAGCGACCTGGTTGCCACCGCCGGTGAGTGCGACCTTCAGTTGCGTGGTGGGGGCACGGTCATCCAGATAGGTGACGTGCACGTGGATATTACCGGCCTTGATTTGAGCTGCGGCCTGTGGAAGGGACAAGGACAGGAAGGACAGAAGCAGGAGAACCAGACGAAGGTGGTGAAGCATGCTGTCCCTCCCGATGCGCGCGGGCCAAAACTTTGGCCATGCTACACCTAAACAAAGAGAACCAGACAGAAAAAAACGGGCTCGCGGCCAAAGTGTCCCGATTTATGCCCCAGAAGGGGGCGGGCGCCGCTTCCCAAAGTGGGAAGTTTACTGTTTAGTACCGGTACCCCCCTCCCCCTTTTATTTTGCAAAATCTTGAAAACACAAGATTTATTTTACGACTACCTGCTAGATCTTTGAGTTTAAAGGAGTTGTGCGCAAAATCTAGAGAACATTGGAGTTAGCGCGGCCGCCGCTGGCCCATTTTGGCACGGAGCAGGGACTTGGGATTAGCGTGCGGAATCCGCGGCGCCGCCCGGGTCAGATTGTCAAAGAGCGATGATTATCTTCCAGATAATGTATCTACTTGTAGGTTAGCGCAACTGGACAGCGCGGTCAACGATAAAAGAGAGCGGCTGTAGCCGGCTTGACGCGAGGGCTTACCGATATGGCTGAAGCCATATCCTAATACGAATCTCGGGCTTGTCGGGTCGAGAGACTCCGGAAGACAAAAAAGCGGCCCCGTGAGAGGCCGCCCTGAATGAACTGACTCAAACGTTTAGAACTGGAACTTCGCCTGGAGCTGAATGGCTCTTGGCGAAGAGTCTGCGCCTAGACCGGATCCGTAGATGCTGGTCGGAGTGCCGACAGTCTGGATAATCGTCCCGAAACCCGGATTGGCTGTATTCATCACGGGAAAGTCGAAATTCGGGTGGTTGAAGAGGTTGAAGAAGCGCGCACCGATGGAGAATTGTGCGCCTTCCCACTTCGGTATGCCAAAGCCCTTCTCTATTGCAAAATCGGTATCGAAGTAGCCGGGACCCCGGTACTGGTTGCGGGTGGTGTTTCCGTAAGTGTTGAGCGGCTCGGTAAATTGGGTAGTTGTCATGCAAGGATTTCCGCCGCCGGTTGGGGATACCGTCGCCGCCGCGGCACCGCACGATATGGCGTCGGGACCGACACTGGCGTTGGCAAAGATGTATTGCGGGTTGCTTTGGCCTCCATAGTTCGTTCCCTGCAGGGTGCTGGTATCGTTTCCAGCGTACGGGGTGAACGGCAGGCCGCTATGGACGAAAATCGTGCCCGAGAACGACCAGCCCTTCATCAGGGCGTTTGGACCCCAATGAGTGACATGGCGGAAGGCATCACTCCACACGTAGTTCATGGTGAAGTTATTCCGGATGTCATAGTCGGCATTGCCATAGTTGAACTGGCGGACATTGAAGGGGTTCTCCGGGTAGACCACGTCGGCATAAAAACCCGTAGAGTTCAGCCCAAATGGAGATAGAGAGTTATTGGAGATTTCATCCAGAGCGTGGCTCCAAGTATAGCTGGCCTGGAACTGGAAGCCTCCGGAGAAGCTGTGGTTTAGGGTCGCAGTCAGTCCATTGTAGTTGGAGTTGGCAATGTTTTGGGCGTTTGAAAGAAGACCGAAGCGCGAGTCCGGTACGGTAGTCGGCAAATTCGCGAAGGGTGTTGGGGAATAGGCATTCAGGGCGCTGTTGGAGATCTCTTCATGCGTACCGTGATTGCCGACGTACATGGTGCTTAAAGTTGTGTTCCAGCCAATCGCCTGCTGCAGTTCCATACTCCATTTGTAATAGGTCGGAACCTGGACGGGCGTGGAATTATAGAAGTTGAAGGGAGTCACCGCACCGCCGGCCGCATAGTTGGCTTGGAAGCTGGCGTTGGCAGCTTGCGACAGTTGATACAAAGTGCTTGAGACGCCGTTAACCGTACCCGCCTGAGCCGGGGCGAGATAACCACCGACCTGGACGAAGCCAGGATCGAGGGGGGCGTTCTGCAGGAAGCTGTCGATTGCCCCGGTGGGAAGAGCATCGGAAAACATCCCAAATCCGCCGCGGAGAACAGTTTTTTGCGATCCACCGGGCGACCAGGCGAAGCCGATCTTGGGCTGCCAGGCAATGCCGGTTACAGAGGGGAAGGCCTGTTGCAGGCCAGATGTAATGGCGGTGTTCACGGGCGCCAAACTGTCGCCAACAGCGCCGTTAGCGAGCCTCTGGAAACAGTCGATCTGGCAGACAGGATTGGAAAGGTGGTCCGCTCTGAGGCTGATAGTTAATTTCAGGTTGTTGGTGACTCTGACATCGTCGGAAGCATAGATGCCGAGCTGGTAAAGAGCGATGGGGACTTCCGCGTGCGAGGGAAAGTTCTGTTCGATGAGGCTCGGCTGGGTGCCTCCCGTACCCCCGGTGGCGAAGTTACCCAAGCTGAGCGGTAGCACGATGGGGGTGACAAAAGTAAAATTCTGGTCGCTGATGTCATCGCGATGGAAGTTAACCCCAACTTTGAAGTTGTGCCGTCCGTGGATCCAACTGAAGTCATCCACGAATTGGTATTGGGTGATGTTCCGTCCTTGCGGTATCACCACATTGTCAGGGTTCAGACTGGAGAGGCTGCCGTCACCGAGAGCAAAGGTTTCGGTCCCCGCATTAACGGGAAGAGCCGAGTTCGCAGCTTGCTGATTCTGCATGGCGAATCCCGCGCTGTACCAAAGCAGGGAGGCCTTGAAATCGTTTACTTTGGTGGAGCCGAAAGTGTGAGTTTCACCGACCTGGGCCTGCCACTGGGGCTGGTCGCTGATCACGTTGAACGCGGAGGAGATGCCATCGGTGTAAGTGGCCTGGAGACCGTGCTCTCTTTCGACACGAACAAATAGCTTATCGTTGTTGCCGATGTTCATGTCGTACTTGCCCACATAAAGCCTGTCGTGGGTGTGAGCCGAGAGTGCAGCCTGGACTTGGACGGCGCAAGGGTTGGCGGCTCCAAATGTCGCGAATGCCGCACCGGTCGTCGGCCCGACATCGGCGCAACCACCCCCAGCCAGTTGCTTAGCTCCGGCTTGAGAGACACCGTTGTAGAGGCCGAAAATCGTGTTATAGAAAGGAAGGGAACTCGTAAGGCCCAGCGTATTCAAGTTTGCGAGGACGGCTGACTGAAAGGCGGGGGTTGGAACGCTCAGGGTTTGAGGCGATGGAATCGCCAGTTGCAAGCCCTCGACGTCAAAGAAGAAAAACGCTTTGTCTTTCTTAATAGGACCGCCAATCGAACCGGCGAACTGATTGTCATTCACAAACGGACGCGGGTTGACGTTGCTTCCGGCAAGGGCGTTCCCCTGATTGCGAAAGTAGTCGTTGGAATTCAGAATGTCGCCGTTCCACCAATAGATGGCATTGCCATGGAAATTGTTGGTGCCGGACTTGGTGACATAGTTGACGTTGGCACCAGCCAAGCCACCGTAAGATCCGCTGTAGCCGTTGGAGACCACGGTGCTCTCAGAAATGTCATTCAAACCGAGAGTAAGGTTGGTGGCACCGCTGTTGTTGACGTTGAAGTAAGGATCGTTGTCGTTCGAGCCATCGATCGTGAAGAGGTTGGAGGTGGCTGGCAGGCCGTTGACTTCGAAGTTGCCGCCGCCGAACATGGCCCCACCGGCGGTATTCATGACCGCGCCGGGTGAAGTCAAAGCGACCGCTGACAAGTCGTTGCCCGGGTTGGGAAGCAGCTCGACCTGTCGGCTATTGAAGTTGGCGGTTAAGTTAGCGTCTTCGGTTTCAATTGAGGCAGCGGCGGTGGTTACTTCCACCGTAGTGGTTGAGGAGCCGAGCGCGAGTTGGAAATTGAGTGAAGCGCTGGCACCGAGAGCGACCACCGTCTTCCTTTCGGAAGCCTGGAATCCGGGTGCGGTAACGGTAACGCTATAGTTACCGGGCTTGAGATAAGCAAACTTATAGTAGCCATTGGAGCTGGTTTTCTGGTTGTTCACGGAGCCTTCGTCCAGGCTCTTGAGTTGCACGGGCGCACTGGCCACCACGGCGCCGGAAGGGTCGGTTACCGTCCCCGCCAGTTCGCCGGTGGTGATGGTCTGCGCCCACATCTGAAGAGCCCCGACTAGGGCAAAGATGGCGAGGAACATCGCCAACGTTCTAAATCGCATACATCTATCCTCCTGCAGGCAGATTGCTTTCGTAGTTAAGTCGTACGGCATTTGAACTTCTCCTAATAGGTCAGGTTGTAGATTAAATCGCCCCATGACGTTCGTGAGAGCACAGTGTCAAAACAGTAACCTGCGACCCTGTCCCGAAGTAAATTTGGTGGTACTGTCACTGCGATATGTGAGGCAACTCACATTCCAAACAAATGTGTAATTAGTCCATTTGAATCAAGTAGTTATGCTGCATGTTATGTTATCCCATACGGGAATTGGGAGGAATCAGAGGACGGTTTATATGAAATCCCATAGGAGCGGACGCTACTGTAGGAAGGGCAGTTGTGGGCCGGGTCGAGATGAGAGGATCCGGCTATCGCGTAAATGCCGAAAAAATGGCTTGCGCGAGGTTGGGCTGTGGAAAAATGGACAAACAATCGCAATGTCATGATGACTCCCAAACCTGACAGCGAGACTGTTCCCATTGGCGCGAAAGTCGATGCTAGGCCAGCCAAGCGTCCGCAACGTACGACGCTCGACGGCCGCGTGGTGAAGGTTGTGCCCCTCGATCCCGCGGCTCATGCCGACGCGCTTTTCGAGGGCGCTCAGAATGAACGGTTGTGGCTTTATCTTTTCGAGGGACCGTTTCCGACTCGCGCTTCGTTTGATTCCCACCTTCAGCAGAAGGCGAGTTCGGAGGATCCTTTATTCTTTGCCATTCTCGATAAGGCTTTCGGAGATGCAGTTGGGTATGCTTCCTATATGCGGATCGAGCCGGCGCATCGGGTGATCGAGGTTGGCAGCATTCTCTTCACGACTCGATTGCAGCGGACCATTGGAGCAACCGAGGCGATGTACCTGATGGCTCGGCATGTTTTTGAGGATCTGGGATATCGACGCTACGAGTGGAAGTGCAACGCGTTGAATGCGGCTTCGCGGAGCGCGGCTCTGCGTCTGGGCTTCACCTTCGAGGGAATTTTTCGCCAGCACATGATTATTAAAGGATGCAATCGCGATACGGCCTGGTTCTCGATGCTCGACTCGGAATGGCCGAGGCGAAAAGCGGCGTTCGAGCGTTGGCTGGATACTGCGAACTTCGAGGCGAGTGGACGGCAGAAGGTTTCGCTCTTGGCACTAAATCGCGAAGTTGAGAATGGAGGCTTCTGACCGCGATCGCGCGAGCAATTCTCAATAAGTGCTATGGCCTGGTTTCAACAGTTAACATCGGCCATGATGGCGGCAGTACATTCAGACAGTTCTGTAAGTACGGGCTCGGGCCCAGTTACTAACGTTATTGTCTGAAGTATTAGAATCACAGACGATCTGACTTGTTCAGCCGTATACTGGCTACCGACGGAGGTTCCAGTATCGTGGAGTGCGATAGGCTTAAGACTTGCCCGTTCTTCTCCGACCGCATGGCGAACATGCCGAATGTCAGCGAAGCCCTGAAAAGAATCTATTGTGTGGGGGACAAAACTCAGTGCGCCAGGTATCAGTTGGCTTCGGCGGGAGTTCCAGTGCCCCCTGATCTTTTCCCTCAGGATACCGATCGAGCCCGCGATCTTCTGCGCCACAGCTAGGCTTTGCCAATGTGCATATACTTGCAGACGGGTCACCCATGGTTGACGCTATATCTCGATTACACTCATTTACCCTTTTGTAGAAGCGACGGCGACGCAGGAGATTGTTACCCTTAAAGGGTGGCCCACCTCATTAAAATGCTGAGCGGCTGCACCGGCCCGGTGTCCACTAACTAACTGTGGGTGTTTCCGGAGAGTTCGTGGAGGATGCTGTTCACAAACGACTTGGCGTCCCCGAAGAGCATTAGGGTTTTATCGAGATAGTACAGCGGGTTGTCTATGCCGGCGAAACCTGGGTTCATGCTGCGTTTGATGACCATGACCGTGCGGGCCTTGTCGACGTTGAGGATGGGCATGCCGTAAATCGGGCTGCCGGTATCGGTGCGGGCGGCGGGATTGGTGACGTCGTTGGCGCCGATTACCAGGGCAACGTCGGTTTGGGGAAAATCGCCGTTGATGTCATCCATCTCGATCAGGCGATCGTAGGGGATATCGGCTTCGGCGAGCAGGACGTTCATGTGTCCGGGCATGCGGCCGGCGACGGGATGAATGGCGAAGCGCACATCCACGCCGCGTTTGGTGAGGGCGTCGTAGAGTTCGCGGACTTTGTGCTGGGCTTGGGCGACGGCCATGCCGTAACCGGGGACGATTACGACTTTGTTGGCAGCGGCTAGGATTCCGGCGGCTTCATCGGGGGTGGCGCTGCGCACCGTCCTTTCTTCCTGTACTCCGGCAGCCGAAGCCTGCACTTGCCCAAATGCTCCGAACATCACGTTGGTGAAGGAGCGATTCATGGCCTTGCACATAATTATCGACAGAATGAGGCCAGAAGATCCGTCGAGCGCGCCTGCCACGACGAGCACTTTGCTGTTGAGGACAAATCCCAGCAGTGCCGCCGAAACCCCTGCGTACGAATTAAGCAGTGAGATGACAGTTGGCATGTCTGCGCCACCGATGGGAGTGACCAACAGAATGCCGAAAAACAGCGCCACGATCACCATAATCGGAAAGAGCGTGGTGTTCGCCGGATTCACCACCAACGCGATTGCCAGCCCGAGGGCTCCACCCAGAACGGAAAGGCTGACGATATTCTGCCCGCGATAGACGACGGGCCGCTGGGGAAGTATTTCCTGCAGCTTTCCCGCTGCGATCAGGCTGCCGGTAAACGTGAGTGACCCGATAATAACCTCGAGCGCGATCTCTCCCATTTGGAACCGCGTCGGCGCAGTGCCCACGTAGTACTCGGCCACGCCGATCATGGCTGCCGAAAGGGCACCGAAAGCATGGCTCAAGGCGGTTCGCTGCGGCACCGCGGTCATGTGTACCAGGCCCAGTGGAACGCCAATTCCGGCACCGATGATCAGGGTGATGAGGATCCACTTGTACTGCACCAACTCGGGATTGAATAGCGTGGCGATAACGGCCAGCGCCGCGCCGATCTCCCCTGCCAAGACGCCCCAGCGCGCGCTCGTCGGCGAACTGAGTCCCTTGAGAGAAAGAATGAACAGAACGACCGCTACGATGTAGGCGAAATCGAGATACTGCTGAAGCGCCAGTTCGGTCATGATTTCTTCGGCCCACGGGATTTGAACATGCGCAGCATGCGGTCGGTAATCAGGAATCCGCCGACCATATTGCTGAACGAAGCGGCCACGGCGATCGCGCCCAACACGGTCGTGAGCCGTGTCTCGTGGCGGCCGGCGATGATGATGGCGGCTACCACCACGATCGCGTCGAGGGCGTTGGTCAGCGACATGAGTGGTGTGTGGAGCAGCGGAGAAACACGCCGGATCACTTGAAAGCCCACGAACCCGGCCAGGATGAAGACATAGAGGTTAGAAATAAAATCTGGTGGCACGATTGCTCCTTTGGATTCCTTAGCGCTTGCCCTGCCGAGTCATTCGCAGCGCGGACCGAAACTCATCAACAGCTGTGCTACCAGACTTCTGACCCAGCTGTCACCATGCAAACCGCTCCCCCCATACCTGGTCACCGACTACTGGCTGCCGGCGCTGGGAGTTTGAAAAATTCGCGCACGCGCTGGTTGACTATTTCTCCGTCCCTAGTTACCAGGGTTTCGCGAGTAATTTCATCCTGCAGATTGATCTGCAACTTTCCTTCTTTCCCTAAATGCAAAAGAAATGCGGTGACATTGCGGGCGTACATCTGGCTGGCGTGATAGGGCACTTCGGTCGCGATGTTGATGCGGCCGATGATGGTCACTCCCTGCTCGACTATGATCTTGCCAGATTGCGTCAGCTCGCAGTTGCCTCCGCGCTCGCTCGCGAGATCAAAGATAACCGAGCCCGGAGCCATCCCTTTCACCATCTCTGCGGTCACGAGCACCGGGGCCTTCTTGCCAGGGACGACAGCGGTGGTGATCACGACATCGCTCTCGGCAACCACGCGGGCGAGTAACTCGCGCTGCTTCGCATAAAAACTTTCATCCTGGGCAGTGCCATATCCGCGCGCATCCTGCGCATCCTTGGCTTCAATGGGGAGTTCGACGAAGCGTCCTCCCAGGCTCTGTACCTGCTCTTTGGAAGCTGGACGCAGGTCGTAGGCAGAGACAACCGCGCCCAGACGGCGCGCCGTGGCGATCGCCTGCAGCCCAGCCACTCCGGCGCCAATCACGAGAACACGAGCCGGGGTAATGGTTCCGGCAGCGGTCGTCAGCATGGGGAAAATTCTGGGCAAGGTGTCGGCTGCGATCAGCACCGCCTTGTAGCCGCAGATCGTGCCCATGGAGGAGAGCGCGTCCATGCTTTGGGCGCGGGTGGTGCGCGGCATCAACTCAACGGAAAAAGATGTGACGCCGGTTTGAGCAATTTGCTGGATCACATCCAACGATCCCATCGGTCGCAGAAATCCAATAAGGACCTGCCCACGCCGCATCAAGGGAAGGTCGGCTTTCCCGGTGATGTCGTTGGAGCCGTAGCAGAGGACTTGAACGACGATCTCGGCATTGGCGAAGAGGGCTGCGCGATCGGGAAGGATCTTCGCGCCCTTGTCGACGTAGAGCGCATCTGGATAACCCGCTTCCACCCCCGCGCCCTTTTCTATGGCGACCTCAAATCCTGCTTTGATCAGATTCGGGATTGCCATGGGCACGAGCGCAACCCGCCGCTCGCCCGGATAACTTTCCTTAGGCACGCCAATAATCACGAAATTGTTTCCTCTCGCATTGGGCAAATCACGAACCGGCTATTGTAGCGGATGAGCGGTCGCAGTGCAGTGAGGATCGAACAACAGATGTCAGCGAAAGCGGGCGAATCAATCCTTTTTGGGAAGGTCTGGAGAAGGCGGAATGGTCCCGGGCTGGGCATCATTTTTCTGCGGCTCCTCCGGCTTGTTTTCTACATTCTGCACGATTACGGAGATGCGACGATTGGATGCATCGAACGGCGCATCCTTCTTGCGGGGCATCTGATCGGCGTAGCCCCGGACCTGGGTAACCTGGTCGGCTCGCAAACCGCTCGTCTGCATCAAGCGGCGGGCGGCGTTGGCGCGGTCCGCAGAAAGCTCCCAATTTCCGTATTCGCGGCCGCCTGTATAGGGCTTGGAATCGGTATGGCCCTCGATGGAGAGGTGATTGGGAAGTTTCCCCAATTCGTGCGCGAGCAGTGACAGCAACTCTTTGCCATTGCTGTTCGGGGCTGGGCTGCCAACCTCGAAGAAGGTTCCAGTTTCGCTTTCGAGCAGTTCGATGCGCAGGCCTTCGGGGGTCAGGGTCATTTCGATCTGGTCCTTGAGCTTTTCAAAGTTGGGTATTCCTCGGATTGCCTTTTCCAGTTCCTCCTTCAGCTTGGGCAGGTCGTCTTTGGTGATGGCAACGGCCTCGGCCACGCCAGCCTTATTGGAGCCGATTTTATTGGCGGTCCCCGAGGGGTCTTTGAAGTAGCCGGCAATGGCCTCTCTTACGGGCTTGTTGGTGTTGAGCAGCCAGAGCACGATGAAGAGGGCCATCATCGCGGTTACGAAGTCAGCATAGGCCACCTTCCAGGCGCCTCCATGATGTCCACCGTGTCCGCCTTTTTTCTTGATGATGATGATGGGACGTGAGCCAGGCATAAGATTAGGTTCTCAGGCGGATGCGGAGGCAGCAGCTGGCGCTTCGGGTTCTGGTGGCTTGTCGGATCCCCCGGGTGCGGCTTCGGCTGCGGCTGGGGCTGCTTCGGCGCTCTTCTTGCAATGCTTCTCTACTTCGAGGAACGAAGGACGTATGTGTCCGGGAATGGCGCGGCGGGCAAACTCGACGGCCATGATCGGCGCGTTTCCCTTCAGGAAAGAAATCATCACCACGCGCAGGACGTGCAAGAAGGCGCCCTCGTCTTCAGCCGCCTTCTGCATATTGGCGGCAAGGGGGCCGACTAATCCGTAGCAGAGCAGGATGCCCAGAAATGTGCCAACTAGGGCGGCAGCGACTTTGCGGCCAATTTCCTCCGGAGGACCGCCCAACGATCCCATGGTGATCACCACGCCCAGCACGGCGGCGACAATTCCCAGGCCGGGCAAGGAATCGGCCATGGTGGTAAGCGAGCTCGACGGGCACGCTGGAGTCGTGGTGGTGAACTTCCAGGTCGAGATCCAGGAGTTGGTCGAGATCAAAAGCTTCCACTCCGCTGACCGCCATGCGCATGGTGTCACAGAAGTAGTCGCGGACGTGGTGATCCTTGAGAAAGGCAGGATACTTGGAGAGGATCGGACTCTTGGCCGGATCCTCGACGTTGGCTTCCAACGCCATCAGGCCCTCGCGGCGCGCCTTGTTGAGGAGTTCATACATCATTTTGAGGGAGTCGAGGTAGCGTTGTTTAGTGAATTTCGAGCCTCCGAACACGCCCACAAGTCCGGCGACGATTTGCTTCAGAATGTGGAGCGGATTGGCCACTAGTACCGTCCCCATCGCGGCGCCGGCGATGAGGACGAGTTCCGCGGGCTGAATCAGAACCCTGACGTTACCATGTTCCATCAGGTAGCCAGCCAGTACCGAGCCGAAGACAACCACGATTCCGATAATTGCAAACATAGTGGTTCAGACCTTTAACTTTTCCGGGCTTGCTTGGGAGCCGACAGCGGCAGTGAGCGCTTTGCCGGAAGCTTGTTTCAGCGATTTTTGCGCCCGATTCAAGAGCGAGTCAATTGTGTCGTCGGCTTGCGCGGTGGCGTATCCCACCGAGGTGGTGACCAACAATTCGTCACTCCACCAGCGCAAACCCGCGCAAGTGACCATGTTCAGAATGCGTTCCCAGGTGTTTTCCACGCTCTGTGCGGCACAATTAACCAGAATGGCAAGGAATTGATCGTCCGCCCAGCGACCCACGAAATCCATGGGCCGAAAAGCATTCCGCATGGTCTGAGCAACCACGCTTAGGACGGCATCGCCAGCCGGCCGGCCGTAGTTTGCCCGGAAATGCTCCAAGCGGTCGACCTGGATGGCAATAACGCCGAAGGGAAGTTGGTAACGCACAAAACTTGCGAAATTCTCAGTCAGGTTGAATTGAGTGAACTCACGATTTGGAACCCCGGTGGTTTCGTCCATACAGCCATGCTCCGCCAGAGTCTGGCGATTGCGATCCCACTCGGAGGCGAATTTTTGTTCGTCAAAACTCTTTACGACACCGGTGATGGAGCCATGCGGATCGCGGATCGGCGAAATGCGCATCAGTACGTGAACCGGATGTCCCTCCTTATGGCGTAATTGCATCTTTGCTTCCTGCGGCTTGCCTTCGTGCAAGGTTCGGGTGATGGGACAGGTTGCCCCACAAGCCACACAACCTCGGTCGTTACACTGCGCCAGGATATTGTCACGGCAGGAGCGCCCGACCACTTCGTGCCGCTGATACCCGGTGAGCCTTTCGGCTCCCTGGTTCCAGAACAGGATCTTCCCGTTTCGATCCGTCACCGACACCCCGGTCTGCAGGCTGTCTAACACAGTGCGGAAGATCTCCGGATCTTGGAGTTGAGACATAGAAGCTTAGAAAACGTCGCTGGAATGGTTATCGGCAAAGAAGGGACAGCACTTCAGATTGCTCATTGCTCGAGGCTGAATAGCCATGGCAACCAGGCTCAGCGAAGTTCCGGCTCGCCCGGAAGGTCGTATTTTCGGACACGCTCCCCTCGCAAATAGCGGGACGCTGCCACGATCTTGCTCCAGCAAGACTGCCCCGGAAGTAAAGAAAAGCTCACTGCCAGCCGAAGAAGCTTGCGTAGCCCCCGGTGCGTTGATACGCCGCTTGGGCTTCGCTTTTTTGGGAGGTTGGAGAACTTCTATGCGGCTGCGACGTTCCACCACCTTGCCGACGGCGCCACGCCATCGTGCCCTGGAAATGGGGCGAGCGGGATTTCCGAGTGTACTCCGTCTGCTTGCGGTTTTCGTGCTGACGGCGACTGCATTTGCACAGCAGGGAACGAAGGACTTGAGTGACGCCAGCTTGGAAGAATTGACCAACATTGAGGTCTATAGCGCCTCGAAGCACATGCAAAGCACCAGCGAGGCGCCAGCTTCAGTCACGGTCGTCACCGCGGACGAGATCCAAAAGTATGGTTACCGCAACCTCGCCGACATTCTGCAGGGTGTGCGTGGATTCTACGTTACTTCTGATCGCGACTACAGCTTCGTTGGGGTGCGCGGCTTCGGACGTTTGGGAGACTGGAATAGCCGCATCCTGGTGTTGATCAATGGCCACCGGACCAACGACAACATTCTCGGTGAGGCCTTCCTAGGAACGGAGTTCCTGATCGACGTGGATCTGATTGAGCGCGTGGAAATCATCCGCGGCCCCAGTTCTTCGCTCTACGGGGCCGAAGCCTTCTTTGCGGTAATCAACGTAATCACCCGCAAGCCGCCGCAACTGAAAGGCTTGGAACTCTCCTTTGCGCCCGCCAGTTTTGGGACCTATGAGGGACGGGCCAGTTATGGCGGTCAATACCGGGGAGTGGACATGCTGCTGTCGGGCACGTTCGACGATAGCCAGGGACAGACTCTGTTCTACCCCCAGTTCGACAGCGCCGCCACCAACTTCGGGATTACACCAAACACAGACTACGAAAACTCTCAACACATTCTGGCTACGATCAGTTTTCGGGGATTCACCCTCGAGGGATTGTTCAGCGCGCGCGACAAGGGAGTGCCGACGGCGTATTTCGGGACCGTGTTCAATGATCCTCGCACCCGCAACGTGGACCATCACCAATACTTAGATCTCAGTTATCAACATTCCATAGGGGAGAAGTGGGACCTGGCAGCTCGAACCTCTTATGACCAAACCAGCCTGCAAGCGCCCCTTGCATTGTCCACTGGGCTGCCCGACGGATCGACCACGGTGGACACATACTCTTTCCGGGGAAACTGGTGGGACAGCGAAGTGAAACTGAGTCGAACTTTCCTGGAGAAGCACAAAGTCACCCTGGGCACCGAGATCACTGACAACGTGCGGCAAGACCAGGCCAACTACACTCCCATCGGCAACCTCTTTGATACGGACCCGGGACGCTCACTAATCTGGGCTTTATACGGGCAGGATGAGTTCGCGATCACTCGCAAACTGACCCTGAGCGCCGGCGTGCGCTACGATCATTACTCGAATTTTGGCGGGACGACCAACCCGCGTTTGGGGCTGATCTACCATCTCTTCCAACCGACCACGTTGAAGCTTCTATATGGCACGGCTTTCCGCGCGCCGGAGCCCTTCGAAGTCACGCCTGGGTACGGCCCGTTCTACGACGACAATCTAGGGCTCAAGCCAGAGACAATCCGAAGCGTTGAAGGGGTCGTCGAGCAGGGACTGGGCCAGCATTTCAAATTATCTGGCAGCGTCTTCCAGAACCGGATCGAAAATCTGATCACGCTGGAGCAGGATTCCAGCAACGGCCAATCGACGTACGAAAACTCAGGCAAGGCACGCGCCACGGGCGCGGAAGTCGAGTTGAACGGGCAGTGGCCCGGCGGCGTGAAAGGTACAGCAAGCTACAGTTACACCAGCACCGAAGACGAAGTAACCCACGAGACTCTTAGCAACTCTCCTCAGCATCTGGCGAAATTAAATGTGATCGTGCCCGTAGTGCAGAGGCGGCTATTCGCCAGCTTGGATGCACAGTACGCCAGCCTGCGTCAGACTCTGGCGGGAAATACCGTGAGCGGTTTCGCGGTTCTCAATGTGAGTCTACTGGGACACACCCTGGGGAAGCACCTCGATCTATCCACCAGTGTCTACAACATTCTCGACAAAAAGTACTTTGACCCTGGCCGTCCGGAGGACGTGCAAGATGCCATTCAACAGGATGGAAGAAGTTTCCGGATCAAAATTACTGGCCGATTTTAAAGAGCATGACGCCCCGCGAGGCGTCGGACGAGCAGGCATTGTTTTGTGGACTCCGGGAGAAAAGGTGCGCGACGGTGGTACGAGAGCGACATGGGTTTGACTCCGGCGAAGATCGCGGGCAGGGCGAGTTCGAGGCGAGTTTTATGGGCGCTGGGCATGGTGGTGTTTTTGCTCAGCGGCACGCGTGCCCAATCCCCGGCTGCTGGCGAATATCAGATCAAGGCGGCGTTCCTGTTTAACTTCGCCAAGTTTGTGGAGTGGCCGCCTAGTAGTTTCTCCAATGCCGCTGCGCCGCTTCGGATCTGCGTTTTCGGGCGCGATCCCTTCGGAGACGAATTATTAAGCATTACCAAGGACAAGACGGTGAACGGACGCAGACTCGAGGTCGATGAAGGGGTTGATCTGCAGGCGGCCAGAACATGCCAGATTCTCTTCATCAGTTCATCCGAGAAGAGGCACATGAAAGGAGTCTTAGCTGGCCTGAGTGGGACGAGTGTACTGACGGTTGCGGAAAACGAAGGTTTTGCGGAGCAGGGCGGGATGATTAATTTTGTGCTGGAAAAGAGCCGGGTGCAGTTCGAAGTGAACCGCAAAGCGGCAGAGCAGGCCGGGATCAAGATCAGTTCCAAGCTGTTGAGCGTGGCGAAACTTGTAGTCGGGTGAGCACTATCAGGGAGTAACTTTGATGCGTCATTTTGGGGATTTGTCGATCCGGCGTAAGCTCACCGCGCTGTCTATGGCGATCAGCGCCTTCAGTGCCTTGGCAGTCTGTGTGCCTATGGCCACCTATGACATCACGATGTTCAAGGGAATGATGAAGCAAGACTTGGGCGCCCTCGCCGATGTTCTAGCCAGCAACAGCACGGCCGCCCTGACCTTTCGCGATCCGGTTGCAACCCGGGAGGTGCTCGAGGCCCTGCGGGTCGAACCCAACGTCATAGCAGGGTGCATCTACACTCCGGATGGCAAGCCCTTTGCCCGGTATGCGCGGGATGGCAAGGATTCGTCTTTTACGCCGCCGCACGTCCGAGCCGACAGCATCCGTTTCGAGAACAATCTCCTCGTCGGGTTTCGAACCATCTCCTTGGGAGGCGAGAATCTCGGCACGCTCTATCTTGAATCCGACCTGGAAAAACTCCATGGGCGGTTCCGCGGATATAACATCACCATTACGATCGTCTTGTTGGCTACATTTTCCCTGGCTTTCATGCTTGCCTCGCGCTTCCAAAGACCCATCTCGCGACCCGTCCTGAGCCTAGTGGAAACCACGAAAGCCGTTTCTGACCGGGGGGACTATTCGATCCGTGCAGAAATCCCCAATCGTGATGAATTCGGCATGCTTGCGACCGAGTTCAACAGCATGCTGCAGCAAATCGAGAGCCGCGACCTCGAACTCCAGCAACAGCGTGAAGATCTGGAAAAGCAGGTGACCCGCCGCACGGCCGAGTTATTAGCCACCAACAAAGAACTGAAAGCGGCCAAGGAGACAGCGGAAGCGGCAAGCCGCGCCAAAAGCGAATTTCTCGCCAACATGAGCCACGAAATCCGCACCCCGATCAACGGCATTATGGGCATGACCGAATTGACCCTGGATACGGAGTTGAGCGGCGAACAGCGAAGCAACCTGCTGCTGGTCAAGTCTTCGGGCGAGTCGCTGTTGTCGGTCATCAATGACATTCTGGATTTCTCCAAAGTGGAATCCGGCAAGCTGGATCTGGAGATGATCGATTTCAGTCTGTACGACTGCGTCGCTGAGACCATGAAGGCTCTGGCTCTGCGAGCCCATCAGAAGGGATTGGAGTTGGCCTACGACGCCGCCCCGGAAGTGCCCCCGCAACTGCGCGGCGATCCCGGACGCCTCCGGCAGATTCTGGTGAACCTCGTCGGCAATGCGATTAAGTTCACCGAGCATGGAGAAGTGTTAGTCACCATCGAAAGTCGCCCGCACGACGTCGGAGGCGTGGAACTCCATTTCAAGGTGCAGGACACGGGCATGGGAATTCCTGCGGACAAACGAGGCCTGCTGTTCCAAGCCTTTTCGCAGGCAGACAGCAGCACTACCCGCAAATATGGCGGCACCGGTCTGGGACTGGCAATCTCGGCACGCTTGGTTCAATTGATGGGCGGAGAGATATGGGTGGAAAGCATTGAAGGTCAGGGAAGCGCGTTCCATTTCACCGCGCACTTTGCGATGCCGGAGATACAGCCCCAGGCTGCGTCCCCCGCGCTCGCAGCGGAGTTACACGGTCTTTCGCTGCTGGTGGTCGACGACAATGAAACCAATCGACGGATCCTCTGCGAAATGACCCGCGGATGGGGGATGAGGCCCGTCCCCGCGGAAAGCGGTGCGGCTGCACTGGCTGTGCTTGAAGCCGCGCTGCAAAACGGAACTCATTTCCGGGCCATTCTGATCGATGCCACCATGCCGGGCATGGACGGTTTCGAGTTGGCGGAACGGATACAAACAGGAATCAAGCGCCGCCAGTTCCAGACTGAAGCTACCGTCTTAATGCTGACTTCCGGGGGACGACCTGGCGAAGCCAAGCGCTGCAGGCAATTGGGAATCTCAGCCTATCTGCTCAAGCCGGTGGGGAAAGCCGATCTGCTGGCCGCCATCCTCAAGGCGATAAGCCTGCGGGGGGCGGAAACGAGCGCCAGCGTGCCGCTGGTCACACGTCACAGCTTACGCGAATCGGCTCACAAACTGAGGATCCTGGTAGCCGAAGACAACCCGGTGAACCAGGCAGTGATTATGCGGGCCTTGCAGAAAATGGGGCACACTCCGGTATTGGCAGAAAACGGCAAAGCAGCCGTGGCATCGGCCTCCGCAGAGAAATTCGATTTGGTTTTCATGGACGTTCAAATGCCGGAAATGGATGGCCTGGCGGCCACGGCAGCGATCCGCCAAAGTGAGAAGATCAGCGGACTTCACCTGCCGATTTTTGCCATGACCGCGCACGCCATGAAGGGCGACCGCGAACGCTGCCTGGAAGCCGGCATGGATGGCTATATCACCAAACCGGTGCGATTCAGCGACATTGAACAAACCTTGGCGGGTTTGGCGAAGACATTGGCGAGACCAGCCAATCCGGCGGCCAAGGCGGAATCCTGGAACCGAACCGAAGCACTCGACCGTATTGGAGGCGACGAGGAACTGCTTCGGGACTTGTGCCAGATTTTTCTGGAAGAATCTCCGAAATTGCTTGAGAAATTGCGGCAGGCAGTAGCCGCCGGAGACTCTGACGGGGTCATGCGCGCAGCTCACAGTCTTAAAGGCGAGTCCAGCTATCTGGGCGCAGGCGGAACGTCACAAGCGGCCCGGCAACTTGAAGAGATGGGGCGCAACCAAGATCTTTCCCGTGCCAGCAATGTGCTGGCAGTGCTGGAGCGGGAAGTTGCAGGTCTACATCTCGACCTGAAAGATTTGGCGGAGGCACACCATGAATGAGACAACTGCACTGCCAGTGGGAGAAATTAAGGATTCAAAGTCAGGCCTGGTGGGCAAGGCCTCCCCAATGGACGCGGTGTTGATCGCCGAAGATGATCCGATTTTTCGCCGTATTCTGGAGAGCTGGTTCAAGCGCTGGGACTACTGTGTCACGGCTGTAGAGAACGGGCTGGATGCGTGGGAAGTCTTGAAAAAGGAAGATGCACCACAGTTGGCGATCCTCGACTGGATGATGCCGGGGATGGACGGGATCGACCTCTGCCGCAGAATTCGCGCTCGAGACCAAGCTCCCTATCGCTACGTCCTGCTGCTGACCGCCAAAGACGATAAACAGGATGTCATTACCGGCCTTGAAGCTGGCGCTGATGATTACTTGACCAAGCCCTTCGATGTAGACGAACTACGCGCCCGGGTCCGGGCTGGCAAACGGATTCTCGATCTGCAGGCGGCGTTGATGCGCGCCCAGGATGCTTTGAAGTTTGATGCCGCTCATGATCGCCTAACCGCGATCTGGAATCGTGGGGCCATCCTTGATTTGTTCAAAGGAGAGATAGACCGCAGCCGCCGAAACGATGATTCTTTGGGCATCATCATGGTAGACGTTGATTTCTTCAAGAAAGTTAATGACACCCATGGTCACTTAGTAGGGGACGCCGTATTGCGGGAGGTGGGCCACCGTTTGGCTTCGGGTCTTCGAAGCTACGACTCGGTGGGCCGATATGGAGGAGAAGAGTTTCTGGTGGTGGTTCCTGGGTGTGATGCATTGAACCTGGTGGTCGCCGCGGAGCGGCTGCGGCGCAGGATCGCTGATCAACCCGTTGACACCAGCGCCGGTCCAGTTCCAGTCACGATCAGCCTTGGGCTGGCGACGGTAGAGGCAAACGAATCTGGGCTGATCGACCGCGAGGGCCTTATCCGCTTGGCCGACGCAGCTCTCTATGCCGCCAAGGCTCGAGGCCGGAATCGAGTGGAAAGTGCTCCTGTATCACGGGCGGCCTCGCACGATGGCGGTTGATCCCATGCGCGGGAAAATGTTCGCGGCAAATTCGGCGCTTAACCCGAGCGTTAATCGTTCGATAGCACATTGGTGGGACGGTCTAGCCCGGATGGGCCATTCACAAAAATCTGGGAAAGATTTACTTTTCTAATCGAGCAGTTCTGGGGGAGGGCTGCCCGGGCGTCCAATGACTCGGAAGAGTCGGACGCCCGTTTTTATTTGCGGGTAATTTATCCCAGTGGGGCGGCGGTTTCAAAGCGCTCGCAACGGTTGATTCCACTCAGTAGGTTGAGATGGTGAAATTCACGGTGATGCGAGCCTCGGTTTCCACCGGCCGGCCGCCTTCGTAGTACGGCTTGAAGTGCCACTGCTTGACTGCCTCGCGCGCGGCCTCCGAGAGAATAGCCGGTCCGCTGAGTACTTGTATATCTTGAATGCTGCCCGTCCGGCTGATTAGGGCCTCCAGAATAACGGCGCCTTGCACTTTCATCTGCTTGGCAAGCAGCGGATAACTGGGTTCGACTCGAGAAACCACTTGCCCGGTCGCAGGCGACAGTTGGACATGCGCCGCGGCATGCGGCGGCGCGGCACCCGTATCGCGGCTCAGATCCGAAGCAGTGGTTTGCTCGGGGGCATCCGGCGCACCGGCCTGCATATCTAGTTTGACGGAACTATCCCCGAGGTTAACGGCTCGGTGTTGATTGCCAGCTACGACTTCAACCTCAAGCGGCGGGAGTACGGCGCGGTTGGTCGCCGTAATTACCGGAGACATGTCACCCTGGGTTTCCGTCGAAGGCGCAGTTGCGGTGCGGCGCTTTGGTTTTGTCAGGAGGTGGGGTGCCGCGGCTGCTACGGGTTTAGCCCGTGCAATCGGCGCTGCGACCTTGGCCGGGGCAGGTACAGGATTGCTGATTGGTAAGACCTGCTCCGGAGTTTCGGATTCAGCGCTGGGGCTGGGCGGGAACCAGAACTGGCGATCCTTGATCAGAACCGAAATCAGTGCTACCAGCAGGACGCCAAGGGCGATGAGCATCCGGCGGCGTTGTTGCAGTTCCATGGCCGCATTGGGCAATGGGCTGCCAACCTCCGTTCCGCTGTTCCGCTCCAGCATAGGCATAATACAAACTTCCCTGCCCGTTGGGGACCTGGGACTTGCTGCCTAGTATGCCTCGAAATGGCGAGTAAAGCCAGCGGCAGAGAACTCGTCCCTGCGTATAATTTTGCCGACTGCAGGGAGAAGGAATTGTCAGCAGGCCAGTTGTTCACGGCTCAACTTCAGGCCATTGAGGTTGCCAAGAACGGTGACTGCGATTGACTCGCTGAGGAAAAACTCATTGGCAAGTTCCTTCACTTCCTCAGCGGTGACACTTTCAATTTTTTCGATCAGTTCGTCCATGCTGTAGAAACGATCGAAGTACATTTCCTGCCGAGCTAGGCTAGACATGCGCGCGGTCGAAGATTCCAGCGACAACATCAAGCTCCCTTTCAACTGATCTTTGGAGCGGCGCAGTTCTTCCGCGGGAACTGTTTCCGACTTGAGTTTGCGGAACTCGGAAACGATACACTGCACCACCTTGCCGGCCGATGCCCGCGACGTGCCCGCATAAACCGAAAGGCAACCGGTATCGCGGTACGGGTTCAGGTCGCTGTAAATGGCATAGGCAAGTCCCTGGCGTTCGCGGATGTTCTGAAACAGGCGCGAGCTCATCCCGCCGCCCAGCAACGTATTAAGAATGTAGGAGGCGTGCCGGCGCTCGTGGGCGATGGGATGAGAAGGCACGCCCACGCAGATCTGCACCTGTTCCAGCGACTTCTTGTTGCGCATGATGATGCGCGGAACAATCTTTGGTTGGGGACTATGAAATCCGTTCTTGATCGGTTTCATGTGCTGGAAGTGTTTGGCCACCAGTTCCACGAACTGCTCATGCTTCAGGTTGCCGGCAGCACAAATAATCAGATTGCCGGGGGCAAAGCGCTGCGCATAGAAACCGAGGACCGGATCCCGCTCGAAGGTTTTTACCGTGTCCTTAGTTCCGAGGATCGGCTTGCCCAACGGATGATCTCTCCAGAAATTTTGGGTAAAGATCTCATGGACGAGATAGTCGGGACTGTCTTCGTCCATCTTGATTTCTTCCAGGATCACGCCCCGTTCGCGGGTGATGTCCTGGGCATCAAAAGTTGGATGCAACACCAGGTCGCTGAGAACGTCCATGGCGATGGGCAGATGCTCATCCAGTATCTTGACGTTAAAACAGATGCACTCCTTGGCGGTGAAGGCATCCATGTTTCCGCCAATAGAATCAACCTGGCGAGCTATGTCTTCCGCGGAGCGATGCTTCGTGCCTTTAAACACCATGTGCTCGACGAAATGGGAGATGCCGTTCCACTGCGCGTCTTCGTCGCGCGAACCAGTCTTGATCCAGACGCCGATCGAGGCCGAGCGAATATGCTGCATTTGCTCCGTGATGACGGTCAGGCCATTGGGCAGCAATTCGCGCTGGATGTTACGGACTTCTTCAACCATTAGCTTTTTCCTAAAGTGCTCCGCCACTCAGGACCGGGGCGGGCCTTTACTATTGTTACACACC
Organism: uncultured Acidobacteriota bacterium; assembly: GCA_963696635.1. Lineage (GTDB taxonomy): Bacteria > Acidobacteriota > Terriglobia > Terriglobales > Acidobacteriaceae > JABDBE01. The sequence goes on along the minus strand of CAVOKX010000006.1, from coordinate 179,391 downwards.
CGGCAGACGTCTGCTGAAATATGGCTACTAGTTTATAATCATACAGTTACAAAGCGTGCGTTGAGCTTGGCAATCCCCCACGAGCCAGCTTCCCTCCTCTCCTCTACAATCGTAGAGAGCTGTTTCGGCGTCGCTGATCGTCGCTGATCTATGAGCGAAGAGAAACCCAGAGTGCTTTTAGGGCTCAGTCTTCACGAACTTACGGAGTTTGTCGAGGATGCGGGCCAACCGTCTTACCGTGGGCGGCAATTGTTTGAAGCGCTTTACCGCCAGCGATTCGGTTCCCCCGAACAAATTTCCACACTTCCGCAGGAGTTTCGTCAGAGTCTCGGTGGGTCTCTCGGAGTTCCGACGATTGAAAAGAAATTCGTGTCCAGCGATAGCACGGTCCGGTACCTCATCGGGTTCGCCGATGGACAAAGCGTAGAAACGGTCTGGATGCCGGAAGGCGATTTCGGAGAAGCAGGGGACGGGAGCGAGGCTGGAAATGAAATTGAGAACGGCGTGGGGCGAACATGGGACCGCGCTACCATCTGTGTTTCCAGCCAGGTTGGTTGTGCCGTGGATTGCCAGTTTTGCCTGACCGCACTGCTCGGAGTGAAGCGGAATTTGACGGCCGGCGAAATCGTGGGACAGGTCTGTGCCGTGCTTAATGACCAGAATGTCTCTCCGCCACAAAATCGCGTGAACCTTGTCTTCATGGGCATGGGCGAGCCTTTCCTGAACTATGAGAATTTCATGAGAGCAGTGCGTCTGCTGGTGGAGGGAGTGGGAATCCCGGAGTCCCGTATGACGGTCTCGACCGCAGGGATCGTGCCGCGGATCTATGATCTTGGCGCCGAACCGGTGCGGCCGAAGCTGGCGATATCGCTGAACGCACCCAACGACGAAATGCGCAGCCGCTTGATGCCGATCAATCGCAAATGGAATCTGGAGAAATTGGTGACGGCGGCGCGCGATTTTCCTTTGCGAAATCGGGAGCGGCTGACTTTCGAATATGTGCTGCTCGATGGCGTGAATGATTCGGCGCAGAGCGCGCGCGAACTCGGTGAACTGATCCGCGGGGTGCGAGCCAAAGTGAACCTGATTGCGCTGAACCCTGGTCCGGGAATTTCGTTTCAAACTCCCCCCGAGGATCGGGTAGAGCAGTTTCAGAGAATACTGATTGCGGCGAGTGTGCCGGCATTCATTCGCCGTCCGCGCGGACGTGACATCTACGCCGCCTGCGGCCAGTTGAAGCGAACCGTGGAACTGGCTGCCTCTTAAATTCTGATTGAGTACGTGTTTCTACTGGGCACCGCAGGGGACGTGTATTTTTACGACGTCCTTTGTGTACCTTCGTGTCCTTTGTGGTGATGAAGTTCAAATGCTTGAACCACAAAGGACACGAAGGTACACAAAGGAAAGCGGTGGTGGAATTGCTCAGCGGCCGGCGGCTGCCTTCGCTTCGGGCAGGAGCTTCTGAGGCGGGAGACTCCCGGAAACCGAACTGGAAGCGTGTGCGGAATCGACAGCAGCTGCGGGTAGTTCGATGCGGAATGTCGCCCCGCCCTCCGGCCTGTTTTGGCAGGTAATTTTCCCTTTATGCTCTTGAATAATGCCGTAACAGACGCTCAGGCCTAAGCCCGGTCCCTGGCCAATCGGTCGTGTGGTGTAGAAAGGATCGAAAACTCGCTCCGGCTCCCGCATGCCCGGCCCATCATCGGAAAACTCCAGTAATACCCACGCATCCCGCAAACATGCGGTCACTGTAAGCGTGCCGCCCGTATCCGTCATGGCATGGAGAGCATTGTTTGTGACATGCAGGCATACCTGGAGAAGTTGATTGGAGTCGCCGAGAACCCGCGGCAACTCGGCCGGGAAGTTGGTGCGCACTTGAACATTGGGCCCGCGCGATTGGGGCAAGCAGAGCTTGACCGCGGTCTGTACCAGGGCATTGATGTCCACCAGGGTCTTCTCCGCGGGAACTTGTTTGGCGAAGCTAAGCAGGCTGGAAACCAGGGTTCGAGTGCGGCGTACCTGATGCTCGATTTTTTGCATGAGTACCCGCTGGTCGCCGTTGAGTTCGGTCGCCGAAAGCAGATCCGAGTAGCCCATCATGGCTGTAAGCGGGTTGTTCAATTCGTGCGCCGCGCCGCCCACCAGTTGACCAAGCGAAGCCAATTTTTCCGACTGAACCAACTGCGCCTGCACTCGCTTCAGGTTATCGAAAGACTCTTGAGAAGCGGTCAGCAATTGCAGCAGCTCGCAGTCCAGCAGATGCTGTTTGAAGAAGACTAGCGCCCCCATCAGCAACATGCTCGACAATGTAAGCACCAGCCGAAAAGTGCGCACCTTTTGCGGGATTCCAGCGTCGAACAATGACCACAGGGCAAACAGGGGAAGCGAGAAAATTGCGGCCATACCCAGCCTGGCCACCCACACCCCGTAGCCTTCGGAAGCTTGGGCGGGCTGCTGCTTGCCATGCGAATGAAGTGCCAGGATGCCAATCACAATCACCCAGGCCATGGAAATGGCCAAGGGTACGTCGTAAAGGCTTCCGGTGTGGTATATCTTGCGCTCGATCGCCGAGTTTGCGAGGTACGAACCCAGAGAGTATGTGAGTCCAGCGCCAAACCAGTTGGCGTAAATGATTCTCCATGAGCCTTGGCTGCGGACCCAAAGCAGACCTACGCCGGCCAGGAAAACTATTTTCTCGGTAAGATACAGGATGTTGAGGTTGTGATCGTAGCTGTGCTCGTACGCTTGCACGTACTGCCAGGGAATTACTGCGAACAAATAAAGATATAGCCACCAGATGAACAGGAGAGCAAAATCAAGCGTTCCCAGGCGCGTAGTGCGATCGTCTGGTTGCACATGCGGCTGAAGCGCCAGCGCAGCCGTCATGGGAACGATATGAAGGAACACTACGACGTCTCCCGCGAACGGATTGGGAACATCCTTCCGCATCAAGACTTCGAAGTATGTCCACAAGCCCTGGTACGACATCCAGAGCGCGGTCCCGAGCATCATCAGGGCCCAGAACAAGCGGACGCGGCCGCGAGTGGCGAGGGCATTGAGTAAGAGTGCAATCGTACCGGCAAGAAGCAGAACGAATTGCGCAATATCGCTCAGAGCAACCAGGGCGAAGCCTTGCCGCAGGTAGAGCGACGCCATTGCCTGCGCACACACCAAACCGGCAACCGCCAACATGCATAGCTTTGCGCGTCCGGACATGTTCATTCGCTTCTGATTCTTAGGCACAATACACCAGAGCGAAAGTTACTCAAGTAACCAGAGCGGGACTGGCAATCCTTTCCCAGTCGCTTGTGCAGGTCTACGCTATTTAGAATGTTGATGTTAGCCACGACGGAAGGAAGTTTCGCTTGCTCTCCGACGACATTACAAATAATATCCGCGTGACACCATTCCCGGTACGCGGTCGTATTCGATTGCCATTCCAAGCACTGCGAGATCGATTCCTGTGGAGACTTCGGGCTCCCATGGGCTCCGGCGAAATCCGCCGAACCGAGGGCTGGCTCGCCACGGCTCGGGTTCTGCTGGCAGTTTCCGCACTCGTGGCTATCCGGATTGACGCCCAAGCTCGCTATTCGCTTTGGGCCTACGGACTATTGGCCTTCTACATCGCCCAGGGTGTTGTCATCCTGATGTTCCTGCGAAAACGGCAAGAATCGACTCCATCTTTCCGTCTGCTGGTTCATAGCGCGGATGTGGTGTGGCCAGGTCTCATTTCGGCTTTTGCCGCCGGGCAGAGCAATCCTTTCTTTCTGTTCTTTGTTTTCGTTCTTGCGGGGGCTGCCTATCGCTGGGGCTTATGGGAGACCGTGGGAACCGCCGTTGCCGCGGTGACGCTGCTTTGGATTGAAAGCTTCAGTTTGATTCATCTGAATTTCGTCGGCTGGGTAAATGGCTTGCTTTTACGCGGTAGGCTGCACCTGCCGGCGTTGCAGGTGAATACAACTGGGTTCGAACCCCACCAGTTGTTGATGCGCTCCGTATCTCTACTCGTACTGGGCGTTCTGCTGGGATATCTGGCCGAGCAGCAGAAACAGCTGCGCGCTGAAAAAGCGGTCATTGCCAGAACCATTGGGAAGGCGCGAGTCGAGGTTGGGCTTACCGGAACTATCCAGGACATTGCCGGTGAACTGCTTTCCATGTACGGGGCGAAACAACTGATGATCGCCTCGCAGGAAACTAGTAACTATCGCGTGTTTGTCGGTGAACTCCGCCAGGTCGAAGGCAAAGCTGCCTTTCGATGGATCGAGCCATCTGCGAATGACCGCGATACCTACCTGTTCGAATCCTCGGCAGTGGCATGTTATGCACGGCGACGCGGCAAGCGAGGCGCAGGAGAATTTTTCACCTTGGGACTGGATCGGGAAGGTGGCAGCGTCCGGGCTCTTAGTCAGGAATTTCTGGGTCCTCTGACAAAAAAGTATGATTTCCGAAGTTTGATGACCGTTTCATTTGCGTTTGGACGCGAATGGTCGGGACGAATCTTTCTGCTGGATCCTTCCTTAACTGGTGATACCGAGGAGGAATTGCGTTTTCTCGAGGAATTGGTGCGCCAGGTTGGACCAGCGGTTTACAACGTGCTTTTGCTGCGGCGTTTGCGATTGCGTGCGGGTGCGTTGGAGCGCGCGCGTTTCGCCCGGGAGTTGCACGACGGGGCGGTACAGTCGCTGATCGCGGTCGAGATGCAGGTCGATGTGCTGCGCCGGCAATCTCCCAGCAAACCCGGTTCGGTGACCGAGGAACTCGGCAGAATCCAGGGGCTGCTACGCGAAGAGGTTCTAAAATTGCGGGAATTGATGCAGCAAATGAAAACCTTGGATGTAGATTCGAAGAAGCTTTTAGGATTACTATCTGACACGGTAGAGAGATTCCAGCGCGAGACCGGAATTTCCGCGCGCTTTCTTTCTGATGTGGACGAACTGAACATGCCGCAGCCGGTGTGCCGGGAAGTGGCGCGCATTGTACAGGAGGCGCTGGTCAATGTTCGCAAGCACAGCCGCGCCGGGCAGGTGCTGGTGCGGCTGGGTTCGCGCAATGGCGAATGGCACGTGGTGATCGAAGACAACGGTTGTGGTTTCCCCTTCGCGGGCCGCCTCGCGCAAGCCGAACTCGACATCCTGGGGAAAGGGCCACTGGTCATTAAGGAACGTGTACATTTGATTGAAGGCGAACTCACGATAGAATCGAATCCTGGCCTGGGTTCACGTTTAGAAATCACTGTCCCGCAACGCCGGGAAGCAACCTATGGATAACCGACGACTGCAGCCGACTCGCATCCTGATTGCCGATGACCATCCTATTTTCCGGGATGGCTTGCGGCGGCTTTTAGAAACCGAGCCTGATCTTAAGGTGATTGGGGAAGCTTGTGACGGCGCCGAGGCTGTGAAACTGGCGAGGCAGCTTAAGCCTGACATCCTGCTCCTGGACCTGGCCATGCCTCGCCATCCCGGGTTGGAGGCGCTGCGCGAGATGAGTTCGGCTTCGAACCAGAACGCGGTTCGGGTGATACTGCTGACTGCGGGCGCCGAGAAGGCCCAGATTGTCGAAGCTCTGCAGTTGGGGGCTCGCGGGGTGGTGCTGAAGGATTCCGCTACCCAGCTTCTTCTGAAAGCCATTCATACCGTCATGGCGGGAGAATACTGGGTGGGACGCGAAAGCGTCTCCAACCTGGTGCAGTACCTCCGAACCTTGGTGCAGTCCTCCGGCGAAGAGGCGCGGCAAAAGAAATTTGGCCTCACGCCCCGCGAACTGGAGATTGTTTCAGCGGTGGTTGCCGGTTACTCCAACAAAGAGACTGCGGAATATTTCAAGATCAGCGAGGATACGGTGAAGCACCACCTCAGCAATATCTTCGACAAACTTGGGGTTTCCACCCGCCTGGAACTTGCGCTCTTTGCGGTCAATCAATCCTTGCCTCTAAAACCAATCGCCTGAGCGATATGGCACTTTTGTGCCATGGACTCCCACCTAGGGGCCATTGTCCTGCCGTCACCACAAAACTTAGGATTCAGAGGACAAGTGATATCAGGGATATTTCTGCTGATCTCAACCTGGTTCGGTCGTCCTCTCGCTCGCGTGGGGCGTATTTAGGTGGACGCCAAGGAGGAGCCCGTGGCAAAGTTTTTGTATCGACTGTGGTCTGATCAACGAGGGCAGGACGTTGCCGAATACGCGGTCATGCTGGCTGTTATTCTGGTGATCGTGGTGGGCACGATCCGTCTGATTGGTGGGAACGCCAACAACGTCTTTTCATCGGTTGCCAGCTCCATCGGGCAATAAGTTTCGAAGCCAGAATTTGGTTTCTCAGTTGACCGCTAACGCCAACTGTTACCCGACCGCCCATCCTCCCGGTTCATCACTCACACCCAAGGGGATCGTCACTGCCGCGAGGAAGATGCCATCGGCGGCTTCGAGTCCTAGACCACATTCTTGAAATCTGACCTACTCCGAAAAACGGGGCACAGCCCGACGCGAACGCCAACTTTGATTTCGGCGTCCGTCAGCAGTGGACAATCTTTGGGCTTTTGATGCCGCGGGTTGCGTTACGCGTGTCCACCACCAACTGCGATTCGCGCACGATGTTCGCGTAATCGTAGTCTGTGTGATCAGTGACGATGAGCACGCAGTCGTACTGGCCGAGGTTCTCCAGGGGCGCGCATTTCATCTGCAGATCGTATTTACGTCCTTTGCCAACGGTCGGGAAGTAAGGGTCGTTATAGCTGACTTGGGCGCCATCTTTTTGCAGCAACTCGATGATGGTCAACGAAGGAGACTCGCGCAAGTCGTCGATATCTTTCTTGTAGGCGAGTCCGAGCACCAGAACCTTGGCGCCGTTCAATGCTTTTTTGTGCTGGTTGAGAGCTTTGCTCACCGATTCCAGCACGTGATATGGCATGTTAGTGTTGATCTCGCCGGCCAGTTCAATGAATCGCGTACGGAAATCCCACTCCTTCGCTTTCCAGGAAAGATAAAAGGGATCCACTGGAATGCAATGGCCGCCCAAGCCCGGCCCCGGATAGAAGGGTTGAAACCCAAAGGGTTTGGTTGCGGCTGCCTCGATCACTTCCCAGATGTCGAGCCCCATACGCAGCGACAACAGCTTCAACTCATTCACCAGCGCAATATTCACGCAGCGGTAAATATTCTCCAAAAGCTTGGTCATCTCGGCCGCGGCTGGCGAGGAAACTCGCACCACGCGAGCGAAAATCGAACCATACAAGGCAGCGGCCAGGTCGGATGCTTTGGCATTAAGTCCGCCGACTACTTTCGGGATGTCGCGCCGCGCCACCGTCGTATTCCCTGGGTCTTCCCGCTCCGGGGAGAACGCAACGTAAAACTCTTGCCCGTTAGACGCGTCGCCGCGCGAAGCTTTAAGCCCCTGACGATTGCCTTTTTCCAAAATAGGGATCAACACTTCTTCCGTCGTGCCCGGATATGTCGTGCTTTCGAGAATCACCAGATGTCCGGCGCGAAGATAGGGAGCGATGGACTTCGCCGTGTCGGTGATGAAACTCAAGTCTGGCTCGTGGTATTCGTTCAACGGGGTGGGGACACAGATGATGATAGCGTCCATCTCCGTCAAGCGGGAATATTCGGCGGTGGCGCTGAATCCGCCTTTTTTCGCCGCCTGAATATCGGTCGCTGGAATACGAAAGATGTAGGAGCCTCCCTGGTCCAGGATGGAAACCTTACGAGCATCAATATCGAAACCGGTAACCGAAAAATTTTGCTCGGTATAGAGCAGAGCCAGCGGCAAACCTACATAGCCAAGCCCGATGACGGCGACCCGCGCCTGCTTCTGTTCGATCTTGTTCTTCAGTTCGGAAAACAAAGAGGTAGGCATCGATTCAATTGTCATATTTGGAGTGGGAATCAGTTTGATTTTAACATGCTGCTCCTCACAATTTTCCGGAGCCGGAGCACGAGGGTTCTAAGACTCGCAGGCTGAAGTGCCACTGGATGCGAGATTTCGCGTAGTCTGAGTATTCAGTCAAATTGTTCGGCTGCGGTACGGCGAGCGAATCCAACCCGCAGGAAACGAAGCTATGCGAAGGTCCAAACTCGTCCTGATTGCCGGAGTGTTGTTCGTCGTTGCACTGGGCGCAACTTCGGGTCGATTCCTGGTCGTGAATCAACCTCGCAAGTCAGACGTAATAGTTGTTGTGGCTGGAGAAACGGATCGGCGACCCGCACGAGGTTTGGATTTGCTCGAGCAGGGTTACGCATCGCGATTGATTCTCGATGTTCCAGCCGAAGCCAGGATTTACCAGTGGAACCAGTTGGAGATTGCGCGGAAGTACGTCGATGGACTGCCAGAGGCGACCTCAATTACGCTGTGCCCGATCAACGGACAATCCACCAGGGACGAAGCCCAGGATGTGGGCCGCTGCCTCCAAGGCCTGAGCGCAAGAAGCGTTCTGCTGGTCACTTCCGATTATCACACCCGAAGGGCACTCAGCATTTTTAAACGGGAACTGCCGGCAGACTACAGCGTCGCGGCAGCGTTCGACGACCGCGAGTTTGGATTGCAATGGTGGCAACATCGCGAGTGGGCCAAGGTGAATTTCGAAGAGTGGTCGAAGCTGGTATGGTGGGAACTGATCGACCGCTGGCGCTAGGAGTCCACCGCGCGAACCACGCAACGGCTTGAATCACGTAGGGATGGACGCCCTCGTCCGCCCAGCGGCGCGAAGCGCCGCAGCTTCGCGAGGATCCTGGCGAGCGTTGCTCGCCGCCCGCACGAGGCGTCCGGGCCTACATGATTGTCGTGGTAACCAGCGAAAGCAATTGACGGTCGCGGATCTGCAGGCTAGCCTTACGGCGAAGGCTTTGTGTAATGAGTGTGTCTATGCTCCGACACGTTATTTGCTGGATCTTGATCTCCGTGACTCCTGCGGCCATGTTTGCGGCGGATGCCGACTCGGGTGCAGCCATGCTCTATGGCAAAGGCACGGTGTGGCTGAATGGCAAACCGTTGCCTCGTTCCTCTGCTGTTTTCCCGGGTGATTTAATTCAGACCCAACCAGAGTCCATCGCTACCCTTGACGCCTCAGGCTCCGGCGTCGTCGTCTTCCCGGACTCTTTGATAAAGTTTGAAGCTAATGCCATCTCTCTCGAGCAGGGAGGCGTCAGCGTAGCTACGTCGAAGGGTATGGTTGCGCTGGTTCGGGGAGTCACCGTGACTCCGGCGTCGAATACATGGACAGAATTCGAAGTGGCGGACACAAACGGAAAAATTCAGGTCTTTGGCAGCAAGGGCACGGTGAACGTCAATTGCGGAAAAGATACCACCAGCCTGTCTGAGGGAGACCAGGCTACGCCCGACGATTCCGGACACTGCAACAAGAAGAAGCGGAAGGCCGGAACGCCTCTGCCAGAAGACGGCAGGTTACTGACAAATCCTTACGTTGTGGCCGGCGCACTAATAACGGGAGGAGGAATAATTTGCCTGCTGCTGTGTAACCCCTCCGAACAATTTCTCAGCCAATTCAAGCCTTAGCCGAATTGTAGATGCGTGCAGCCGTGGAAATAGTCTTCCAGAGCGGAACGTGATCATGATCAAAGTTTTCTGCACTGCTGCTTTTCCTGCCAATTTCTGAACAAATCCTCAGTCTATTCCGTAGTAGTTCTCAGGAGGTTGTCACGCCCGGCTTACGTTCCAGCGGCCGGCGCGTCCAAAGACCAGGATGGTCCTCAGCGACCTAATCGGCGACGTATTCCGAACCCTGTGGTCGCACAAGCTGCGCACGTTCCTCACCATGTTTGGCATCGCTTGGGGGATTGTCTCGATTGTTCTCATGGTTGCGGCAGGCGAAGGTCTGCGAAAGGGTCAGGAAGATCAAGCCCGAACCTTGGGCAAAGACGTGATGATCGTTTTTCACGGTCGCACCAGCTTGCAAGCCGGAGGTACGCGGGCTGGACGAGTGGTGCATTGGGAAGATCCGGATGTGGCAGCGGTGCAGGCCGATGCGCCAGATTGCCAATACGCGATTCCGGAACTTGAACAGGAAGATGTCCGCGCCCACAGCAACTACAACAACGCGGCGTTTCTGGTCACCGGTTCGCAACCACCTTTTCAGGAAATTCGCAGTCTCGACGTAGGACAAGGAAGGTTCTATGACTGGGAAGATACTCGAGAGGGCCGGCGGGTGGCGTTCCTGGGGAGCGATGCCTCAAAGCAATTATTTCCCGGCCGCAATCCGGTGGGTGAGAACGTGTATCTCAACGACTTCCCCTACGTCGTAATCGGAGTGATGGCGAAAAAGAAACAGGACTCCAGCTATGACGGTTGGGATGTGAACAAAATTTTTATTCCTTTCGGGGCCATGCGGCGCGACTTTCCAGACAAGCCTCCGGAGACCGCGACGACTTTCGATCAGTTGCTGGTGACGCCTAAATCCGTGGAGCAGCATGAGAGTTGTAAACACGAAGTGCGGGCGGTGCTGGGACGCATGCACAATTTCGATCCTCATGATAAAGAAGCTTGCCCCATCTGGGACACGGTGCAGGAGGCGCAAGCCTTCCGGCAGATGACCGATGGCATGAAGTATTTTCTCGGAGCCGTCGGGGTGGTGACGTTGCTTCTCGGCGGGTTGGGCGTAATGAACGTGATGATGGTAGCGGTGCGCGAGCGCACTCGAGAAATTGGCGTCCGCAAGGCGCTGGGCGCGCCGGCTCATACCATCTTGAGGCAATTCTTCCTCGAGGCGCTCCTGATCGCCGTTCTCAGCGGTGGAATCGGGTTGGGCGTGGCCTACGGAATTTGCTCGCTGGTCGATCTGCTGCCGATGCCGGACTTCTTTGCCGGGCTGCTGCCGACATGGAAGTCGGGGCTAATGGCTTGTGGACTGCTGGGAGCTACGGCAGTACTTTCTGCGTTGTATCCCGCACGGAAAGCGGCGTCGGTCGATCCAATTGAGGCGTTGCGATTTGAGGCGGGAGGATAGAAAGAGGGTCATTTACGGAGTCACCCTTCGGCTCCGCTCAGGGCAGGCTCCGGTACACGAAGAAAACCTTGCTCCCAACATTTGTGTACCTTCGTGTCCTTTGTGGTTAATGCCGTTGGTTTTCAGACGCTATGCTGATCGAAATCATTCGCGAGGCTTGGATCGCACTCAAGCGGAACACCACACGCAGCTTTCTGACCATGCTGGGCATCGTTTGGGGGATCACTACAGTCACGCTGCTAATCGCTTACGGCAGCAGCTTCCGAAGAATCCTGGTAAACGGCTTCGACGCGTTCGGCAAAAGTGCAGTCGTCTGCTGGCCACAGCAGACCAGTGAGCAACCCGGCGGACAGCGGGCGGGCAAGAAAGTGGTTTTCGAGCAGGCTGATGTCGACATGGTGAAGGAAACCGCGCCTCTAGTGAAGCACGTTTGTCTGGAGACCGAGCACCGGCCTGGCATCGCGTACGGTGACCGCATGGTGGGAACGGCGGCCATCCGCGGCGTGTGCCCGGAGTATGGAGAAATGCGCAATGAGGTTCCAGCCGAGGGGCGCTGGATTAATGCCAGCGACCAACTGGAGCGGCGGCGCGTGGCTTTTCTCGGTGGACGCGTTCGAGAGCAACTGTTCAGTGGACGTCCGGCGGTGGGCGAGACGGTGACGATTGGGGGCGTCCGCTTTACCGTGATCGGCGTTATGGCGCGGAAGATCCAACTCAGCAATTACTTCAGCAGCGACGACGATTCGGTGTGGATCCCATATTCGGCGGCGGGCGATCTTTGGAATACGCGGGACGCGCAGGTACTGATCTTTGCTCCCATTGCGCCGCAGTTTGAAAAGAAAGCGATGGCGCAGGTGCTGGCGGCTGTAGCCACACGACAGCAGTTTTCGCCGACCGATCCAAAAGCAATCCAGATGTTCGGACGTGACGAGTTCCGTCCGGTCATTGACGCGCTGACCATCGGACTGCAAGTGCTGCTCACATTTATTGGGACCCTGACGTTAGGCATTGGCGGCGTCGGAGTCATGAATATCATGCTGGTTTCAGTCGATGAGCGTATCCGCGAGATTGGCTTGCGTCGCGCTCTAGGGGCAAGAAAACGTCACATCAAGTTCCAGTTTCTGGCTGAGACGCTACTGATCATGATGTTGGGCGGTGCGATCGGCGTGTTGCTGTCGTATGCCATCGCCGCGGCCGTAGGCACGCTGCCGCTGATGGGGCCGTTATTCGAAGACGATTCGGGCAAGGCTGATATCCATCTGCAAATCTCGTTGATGACGGTTACGCTTTCCACCCTGGTCTTACTCGTGGTTGGCGTCATCAGCGGACTTGTGCCAGCCTTGCGAGCTTCGAAGCTGGACCCGGTGGAAGCGTTGCGCTATGAGTAGCAGAGCGGCCAGGGATTAAACGGATGTACAGATCAAAGAATCATCTGTGCAAACCCTCAGCTTCCGCGGCTGTTTTTGCTTCCATCCACAAATATCATTTGACCCCACTCCCGGTTAGCGGTACCTTGCTGCCAGTTCTCCAAGGACTCTGCGAGGTGCTTGCTTGCCGATTTCTGCCATCGATTCCATTAGTCCCGCTTTTCAGCACACCAAAGAGCAACTGCTTCAGCCGTTCCGTCTGGCGCAGTGGGCGAAGCTTGCGCTAGTGGGTTTGCTTGCGGGAGAACTCACCTCGGGGGGATGCAACGGTGGCAGCTTCCAAATGCCAACCCGTCCTGGCGGCGGCCATCGCTTTATGGAGCTCGGTTTGCCCAACGTCAATCCCGTGGCGTTCGCCGGATTGATCGCATTGCTGATCGTGCTCGCTATAGTCTTCTGGATTCTGTTTCTTTACGTGAGCAGCGTGATGCGCTTCATCTTGTTTGACAGCGTGATCGCGAAGCAATGCGAAGTCGGACGCGGCTGGTCCCGGCGGCACGGAGCCGGGTTGCGCTACTTCGTGTGGCAAATTCTTTTTATGTTCGCAATGGCCGCTGGTCTAACCGTACTGGTGGGAATTCCGGCTGCGCTTGCTTTGGCCGCAGGTTGGCTCCAGGCTCCCCGACAGCATATTGCTCCGCTCATCCTGGGAGGCATGCTTTTGTTCTTTGTGGTGATGGGCTTCATAGTGCTCTGCCTCGTCGTCCACGTCATGACCAAGGACTTCGTGGTGCCCGAGATGGCTCTGGAGAACATCAGCGCTATCGAAGGCTGGCGGCGCCTGTTGCCCATGTTGCAAGCGGAGAAAGGCAGCTATGCCGGCTACATCGGCATGAAGATCGTCATGGCTCTTGGAGCTTCAGTAGTGGTCGGCATTATCTCTTTTATCGTACTTCTTATTTTGCTGATCCCGGTCGGGGGCTTCGGCGTGATCGCCGTAATGGCGGGAAAGACTGCAGGGCTGACCTGGAATCTGTACACGATTACGCTCGCGGTTGTCGTGGGATGCATTGCGCTCTTCGTGATTTTGTACGTGGTTTCTCTGATCTCGGTGCCTGTGATTGTGTTCTTTCCCGCTTATTCGATCTACTTCTTCGCATCGCGCTATCCGGCGTTGGAAGCGCTGGTGCATCCGCCCCTGCCGGCACCAGTCCCCCAACCTCCGCCCTGGACTCCGCCTTCGCCAGAGCCAATTGCATAGACCGTGTCATATCGACCAAGAACACACTGTCATCCCGAGCAAAGCGGTCGGGATGACAGCCCTTAGTGGGTACAGGAACTGTGGCACGGTTACTGTTGACTGTGATCGTGTGTCCAGGAGAAGCGCCGCCCGATGATGCACTTGATAATCAGGTGATCGGTTGAAGCGGTTGCGCCGACGCCGACGCCGAAGTTGAACTCCCACTCCGGCCCGAAATCGACGTCAATCGCGGGAAAGAACTGCTGCTGCTGATCGTGGAGAGGACTGAAGTCAGTGATCGGTCCATAGGACGCATAATACTCGAGCCCGCCCGCGATCCTTTTGGTGAAGTCGTAACTGAATTTAAAATTAGGCGAGAAGACCACGCCTTGGTTAACGCTTGCGCCATGAAACGAGCGGTCGAGCGTGGGATTGAAGCTCAGGTACCAGGGGCCGATTTTCTTGTCCACGATCGGACGGATTTCCCAGGTCCAGGTGTCGGTCGAGAAGGCGCGGCGCTGGTAGCCGATTTCGTTCGACAGACTTACCCCCACCGGCCAGCGCCACGACGGCGGAATGCGGAAGCGCGGGCGAATGTGATCGCCTACCCATTGCCAGCCGCCATCGGACTGAATGCTGGTGAAGATGTAAAAGCCGGTCTCGAACCAGTCGGTGATACCCTGCGTGATTTCCACGGTTTCATGCTCGGCATGGTTGGTGGGCAGGACGCCGTCGACTGTCGTCTTACTGCCTTCGACCGTGAAGTTTGAGTGCAACTCGACCATCGTGTGTTTGGGTGGGACGGTATCGTACTCGTAGACCTGAATCTCGTAGTTATCCTGTGCCCAAGCGGGAACCCGTCCGGCGAGCAGCAGGCATAGACCGAGAAGAATTCGCAGGTGCCCTCGAGTATTCATACCTGCTCAGTTGCAAACTTTGCGCGCGACTGGACCGTTCTCATCATGCACGGGCGAAGCATCGCGGCGCAAGCGTGCCCCGCGAAGTCTGACCTCTCCCTGGAACTTCCCCGCCAGTGCGGGTGTCAAATCTTCTCAGACACGCGTGCCCGAGAGGAGCAAATTTCCATGGCATTCTCGATGGCAGGCGGTGGTCCGTCCAATCCACAAATTAACGTCACTCCGCTGATTGATGTATTGCTGGTGCTGATTATTGTTTTCATGGTGGTGGTGTCGATGTCGAAGACCAAGGGTCTGCAGGCGCAAGTTCCACAACCCGCAACGGACGAGAAGAATCAGCCCGTTCCAATCGACAGAACGATTGTGATCCAGGTGGTCTGGGGCGCACAAAACCAACCTCCGGCGCTCAAGATCAATCAGGAAACCGTGAAATGGGAGGATCTGCAAAGCCGGCTGCACGACATATTCAAGATACGTGCAGAGCGCATTGCCTTTGTGCGCGGCGACGATGATGTTGATTTCGAGTACGTGGCGGACGTAATCGATATTGCCCGTGAAGCGGGCGTGGACCGGGTGGGATTGCTAACCAAGGACCGTTAGCGGATTTAATCGCGTGCCCGATTCTTAATCCAAATCGGCGAGCCCACAAATCCGAAAGCTTTCCGAAGCTGGTTTTCCAGAAATCGCTGGTACGAAAAATGTAGCTTCACCTTACGATTCGTGAAAAGCACAAAGGTTGGAGGAGACACTCCCGCTTGCGTCATGTAATAGATTTTGACCTGCTGGCGCGCGGGCACTGAAGCACGTTCGAAATCGACGTACTTCAGGAAACGGTTCATCTCGGCAGTGGGAATGCGCTTGCGACGCTCGGACGCAACCTCTTCGAGCGTTGGAAGAATCTTCTCCGTCCCCTGACCGGTGGCGGCGGAGACGAACAGCACCGGCGCGTAGTTCAGAAATTTGAGGTCGTAGCGAACTCTTTGTTCGTAGGCCGCGCGATCAGTCGGACTCTTGCTTTCGCGAATGCGTGTTGCTTTCGATTCGCGTCCGGCTTTCTTCTGGCCGCTCGTCACCAAATCCCACTTGTTCACGATGACGATAACTGACCGGCCGCTCTCGTGGGCATAGCCGGCAATCGTAGCATCGAGCGCGCTCACACCCTCGGTTGCGTCAATCACCAACAGTGCAATGTCTGCGGCTTCGAGATGTTTTCGCGCCATCACGACGGAGAGTTTTTCCGCCATCAGATGGGTCTTGCCCTTGCGCCGGATTCCGGCGGTGTCAATGAAGCGAAAGCTCTTGCCGTTGATCTCGACCACTTCATCCACCGCATCGCGAGTTGTGCCCGGGACCGGCGAGACGATGGCGCGAGAAGTTCCGGTGAGCCGGTTCAGCAGCGTCGACTTGCCTACGTTGGGATGCCCGATAATCGCGACTTTGACTTCTTTGGGCTCGGAAACGATGTCGGCTTCAGGCTCGTCTCGCGTCTCCCCGCGGGGTTTGGCGATTTCGGGTTCGAGGATTTCCGGTTCGGCGGTTTCAAGCTTTAGCGCTTCAAAAACCGCTTCGAGAATATCGTCCACGCCGCGTCCATGTTCGGCGGACACCGGAAACAACTTTCTGATCCCCAGGCGATGGAATTCATCGGTCAGAGATTGCTGCTTGTCGCTGTCGATCTTATTGACGGCGAGGAACAGTGGCTTGCCGCCGCGAATCAGCAGGCGGGCGACGTTGAGATCAGGCGCGGTGAGTTCGCTGCGTCCGTCCACTACCAGGA
The DNA here is from genome assembly GCA_963696635.1 of uncultured Acidobacteriota bacterium. Taxonomy (GTDB): domain Bacteria; phylum Acidobacteriota; class Terriglobia; order Terriglobales; family Acidobacteriaceae; genus JABDBE01. The sequence goes on along the minus strand of CAVOKX010000006.1, from coordinate 163,129 downwards.
TTATTGCATCAGCCTCCTGCAGCGCGACCTTCGCTTGGCGAAAGATTTCTGCCGGAATGAACTGCTTTTCGTCAGGTTCAATTCCGCCCGTATCCACGATGCGCAGGCGGTGTCCGCGGAAGTGAGCTTCGCCGTACAGCCGGTCGCGCGTGATCCCAGGCTCGTCGCCCACAATGGCGCGCCGCGATCCGACAATCCGATTGAACAATGTGGACTTTCCGACGTTGGGACGACCCACGATGGCAATGGTGGGTACGCCAACCGTGGCCGGGGCGCTCATCGAATTGGAATTGATTCGGGTCAAGCCAGGCCAAGAATCTGTGAGCAAAATTGTGTTGGCCGAATCGTGTGGGCACAGGTCTCTGACCCGTGCAGCCGAGCGCAGCTTGGCTGTCGAAGCTGCCGCGGCAAAAACCGCCGCGGCCGGACGGGTCGAAGACCCGTCCCCACACATTTCAGTGTTCACACCTGCAGTGGCTTATTATAGAGACTCCGTGGCTCCCACCTCTCAGCCCGCTTCCACCGCCGTTCCGGGTGTCAAGAAACACGATGTCTCGCTCTACCAGTTCTTTGCCCCCGGAGGCGTGCTTTCGCGCACCCATCCCGCTTACGAATTTCGACGCGGACAGACTGCAGATGGCACAATCCGTCGAGCAGGCCCTCGAAGAAAAACGCCATCTCATCGTCGAAGCCGGCACTGGGACGGGTAAGACTCTGGCGTATCTTGTCCCAGTAATTCGCTCAGGCAAGCGCGTAATCATTTCTACTGGCACCAAGAACCTGCAGGAGCAGCTGTTCCACAAGGATATTCCTTTCCTCGAGCAAGCGTTGTTTCCTGACGGTGGGGGACGGCTGAACGTCTGCTACATGAAGGGACGCAATAATTATCTGTGCCGCAAGAAGCTCTATGACTTGACCGGCCAGCCCGTGCTGAGCGGTCTGGAGGAGATCGAGCACTATCGCGCCATTGCGGCGTGGGAAAAGACGACGCAGACCGGAGACCGCGCGGAACTTGCGGAACTGCCCGAGGCAAGTGCGCTCTGGCACAAGATCGACGCGCGCTCCGACGCTTGCCTCGGCCAGAAGTGCAGTTCGTGGGATAAATGCTTCATCACGGAAATGCACCGGCGGGCAATGGAAAGCGACATCATCATCGTCAATCACCATTTGTTTTTTGCCGATCTCTCGATCAAGCAGCAGGCCGAATACGCGCCGGATGCAGGCATTCTGCCGGAGGCCGGCGCAGTCATCTTCGACGAGGCCCACGAACTCGAAGACGTGGCCGGCAGCTACTTTGGTGTTTCCGTCAGCAACGGACGCGTGGAAGAACTCTGCCGCGATGTGGAAGCTTCGCTGCAGCGCAATCACTTGCTTTCAGCGTCGATTTCGGGCGCGCTCAAAAGCCTGCGGGAGCGCTCGATGTTTTTCTTTGCCTTGTTGCCCCAAGGCGAAGGACGTTTTTCTTTTGAGAACCGGCGCGATTTCCTGGAGGAAAACGGCGAAGAGTTCATGGCGTTGCAGCAATCGTTTACCCGCCTGAGATCGGAACTGGAAAATCTTCCGTCCAAGCCCGAGGAAGTCTTCAACTTTGCTCGACGCGCTCAGGAGCTGCAGGTGCAATTCGGTTTCCTGATGGAGTCGGAAGATCCAAATACCGTATTCTGGATTGAGCGCCGCCGCGGCGGGCGCGACAAATTCAACGTCTACCTGCAGGCCACGCCGATCGATGTGGCCCCGATTCTAAAGACTTGCCTATTCGACAAACTGGAATGCGCGGTGCTGACCTCGGCCACGCTTGCTGTGGGTGGCGGCTTCGAGTACATGCGGCGGCGGCTTGGGTTGGAGCACACGCGAGAATCCGTTCTGCCCTCACATTTCGACTACGAAAACCAGGCGCTGTTCTATGTCCCGCCCGATCTACCCGATCCGCGCACGCCGCAGTTCGCGGCCAAGGCCGCGGATCGAATTCGGCGGCTGCTCGAGATCACACGCGGCCGGGCTTTCGTATTGTTTACCAGCTACGCGCAGATGAACGATGTGTATCAGCGTCTGCTCGGCGAACTCGATTTCCCCATGCTTCTGCAAGGTGACGCGCCGAAAAGCGCGCTGCTGGAGGAATTTCGCCTGACCCCGAATGCTGTCCTGTTCGCGACTTCATCGTTCTGGCAGGGCGTCGACGTACAGGGAGAACAGCTCAGTTGCGTGATCATCGATCGCCTGCCATTCGCCGTGCCCAGCGACCCGGTGGTGGCGGCGCGGGTGAAGTCCATCGACGCCGAGGGCGGCAACGCCTTTTTCCAATATCAAGTCCCGGCGGCCGTTATCACGTTGAAGCAGGGCTTCGGTCGGCTTATTCGCTCGCTCCACGATCGCGGCCTGCTGACGCTACTGGACAATCGCATTTTAAAAAAGGCTTATGGAAGAGTATTTGTTGAGAGCCTGCCAAATTACCGCAAGACAACCGAACTCAGAGTGGTCGAGGAGTTTTTTGGAGTTGTTTGACGAACCTCGCTGCCTTCGGACCGGACTTCCCTGCCCCAATTTTCAACTCTTCCATCTCAGCCTGTGCGTGGTTAGACTGCCTTCTTCTTATCCCGGTTGCGTCTCTGTGTCCGAGCGCCGTCGGCCAGCGGCACTATCTTATCGACATTTACCGTCGAAAACGGATATTCCTCAACCATGCTTTTGAGTTGCTCGGTATGTGTACGCAATGCTTCCCGGAGTTCCGCCAGAATCGGCTGGAACTCGTCCGTATGCCGGGCTGCAATCGCTTGAGCACACAACTCGCGGATTCGTCTTTCCAAGGTTACGTCGAAGGCCACGACAGATACACACTATCCTGGCCAGAGGAATCGGTAACTGTTCGATAGCAGGTCCCCGCTCGTCGACCCGGCCTCAACCTAATCGGCGGACCGCCGCTCAGGTCGAATGGGAACCTCGGCAATTAGCTTCCTCATCCGCCGGGCGTGCTCATGAAGGGCTGACCTAAGTTGCTGGAGAATCGTATTCCACTCCATGGCGTCTGGGTTGGTTACAACCTTGGCGCAAAGTTCTCTGATCCGGTCTTCTAATCGCCGATCCATGACCCAAGCCAACCCCTTGAAAATATCCAAATAGTCTCATACGAAGTCCCCGTGTTCGATACCGTACATACCGTAGGGATATGCGCTAAACCCTGAGAGCGCATCCAATCAGAAACGGCGGGGGAACGGACCAAAATTTAAATGGTCCCCACCCATTTTCATTGCCTATAATGTGCATCCGGTTGCACCTGCGGGATTGGCTATGGACCAGGGAATTCAGGGTAAGTGGCTAGTTCTTAGCAATTTGACAAAGCTTACGCTAATGGCGTTTAAGCTGCATTCCTCTTGGTGCCTGCTGTCATGGGCATAGAACGGGGGCTCCATTGATAAGCTGGACGCAAGACGCCGTCGTGACAATTCCGCAGACCCCACCCGGACCTAAGCCCAAGCGCAAGCATTCCCTGCTCCCGGTTCTGATCGTGCTGTTCCTGGTTTCCTATGGCTTGATGTCCCTGCTGGCGATTGAACAGGATCGGACGATTGCTTCGCAGCGTTGGCTGATCACTTCTCTGCTCGGTGACAGCACGGAATTGAGCAGTCTTAAAGGTAAGTTGATTCAAAAGCAATATGCTGATGCCCAGGCCCGGGCTAAGGCCGGATCTCGCTCTCAGGCGAAAAGTCCGTTGGCGCAGAATCCTTCGATCCAAGCTCCCATGACCCAGGCTCCGATCACCCAGGCTCCGATCACCCAGGACGCACCGGAAGGCACCGCTCAGCGCAACCACAATGCCGGCAAACTGCGGAAAGCGCTTCCGCAGAGGCCGCCATTGGGAATTGCGGATGTTGTGGACGGACGCAGGATCGTAAAAACGATCTGAGTTGCCAGGGCCCGGCAAAGGTAGGATGAAAATTCTAGCAACATTGCTCTTGGCACTGTCTCTGCCCGGGTCCAAATTCGCGTCGCCTCTGCAACCGTCCCTTGATCGTCGCGCCGCACATCACGGGCGCGAAGGCGGTAAATGGTACATGGCGGAAAGTGGTCATGCGGTGTTCTGCTATGGCCCGGTCATGCTGTTGAAGCAGCCCAACGGCGGGCTGCAGCACGTGGCGACTTTTTGCCGCGGTGATCAGACGATAGTTCCTTTGAAAGACTGAGCAGTTTCCCGCTTTTCCCATCCTTTTCTTCGGAGATGCGATTCCAGCCTGCCGAGCGGTGTCGGCTGTCCCGACGCGGGCGTCCGGCCACGCGTGCATGGCCTGCGCCTGGGTCTTGTATCCTGTACATTGTTCTCATGGCCACATTCGAGAAGCATATTTTTATCTGCGGGAACCAGCGTCCACCGGGCCATCCGCGTGGATGCTGCGATCCGGTGGCGAAGGCGGAGTTGCAGAAATCATTCAAGCACAAGCTGGTGGAACGCGGATTAAAAGGAAGAGTGCGGGCGAATCAGTCGGGGTGTTTGGATCAGTGTGAGCATGGTCCGAATCTGGTGATCTATCCGGAAGCGGTTTGGTACGGAGGGGTGACCCTGGCCGATGTGGATGAAATTATCGCATCTCACATTATCGAAGGGAAACCGGTAGAGCGCCTGCGGTTGCGTGACGCCTGCATTAACACGTCCAATTGCGAGCATAAGCCGCGGCCAGCATCGACGAATCAGAACGAGTGAAAAGGGCAGCTTTTTGAAGCCTCGATTCTCCGGCGGAGCAGACCTTCACTCCCCTACATCAATTGCGGGTTAGTTCTCCTTCTTTCTTGCCGGCAATCGTGACGAAGCGAATCACGCCCTCGCTGTCCTCGAAAATCAGGCCGGTGCCCTCGGAGTTCACGACAGCTGTGACCAGGCGGCCGTACGACTTGGGAATGCCCCCGCGGGTCGGGGTCTGGTCGTAGCGCGCCAACTCTCCCTCTTTCATGCCGGTGATGCTGACGAAGCGGATGACGCCCTCGCTGTCCTCAAAAATCAGGCCGGTGCCGATCTGGTCGGCGATCGCCGTGACCAGACGGCCATACGATTTGGGCACGGTACCCTGCGTTGGCGAGCCGGCATAGGCGACAGTCGCGTTCCTATTTCCAATCAAGTATCCTGCGACAAATAAAAGCGCACTCGCCAACACGAACACACTGCTCTTTCGCATCTGCCTCGCACCTCCCTGGTATCGGATACTGCGGACGGGCGAGACGCCCGTCCTCCATCAATCTATTTCGGAAGAACTAGAATTTTGTGCATCATGCCCAAATCCTCGTGCAGCAGGATATGACAGTGAAACACAAAAGTGCCCTCAATCGTCGGATCGCGAAAATCGAAACGCCCCTTAAAGCTATGGTAGGGATGACCTGGGCCTTCCCAGAAGGGAATTTCGATGGAGTCGCGCAAGTCCTGATCCGCGACCGGCTTTCCGTCGACTTCCAACACTTTGAAGTGGATTTGGTGTATGTGGAAGTCATGAGTTTCGAGGGCACGATTTTCCACGATCCAGTCTTCGACGGCTCCAACGTGAGTCGTGATCACGGGCTTTTCGTCGGCTTTGAAAACCTCCTGCTTTTGTCCGTCGACCGTGATGTAGAACTGGATGGGACCGTTGGTTCCGCCAAATTCCTCCGAGAAATACAGTTTCCGCAGAGCGGTCGGCTTCTGTTGGCCCAAGTCGGAGAATTTAATGCTTTGCATCGACATGCGAGACGCGGGTTCAGGGCTCTTCACCGTCTCTTGCGTTTCATTTGCATCGCTGCTGACTTGGATGGTCGCCAACTGCTGCTCGAGATCCGGATTGCCCGTAGGACCGGTTGAATAACCAAGTGACATGAAAACCGCCTCGTTGTCTTCGGCGGGACCCTGCACGATAAATTCCGCGCGCCCCGCTGGAGGCACCAAAATAGTGTCTTCGAATCTAGGCTTGGCCAGAGGATAGCCGTCCAGTGCGATAAGTTGCATCTTCTGCGGCTTGCCGTTGAACCACAACTGCAACGGCATGAAGTCCTGGATAGTAGCATTTGCCACGCGCCAGAACTGCTTTTCGTTAGGCTTCATTTTGATAATGGGAGACGGGAAGGTAGGGAAAGCCGCGACTTCGTAGTTAAGCGATAGCTGGTAAGGTCCGGGCACCCATGGAACCAAGTACTGCTGGCGGATAACGAACACGCGCTGGGTAAGCCCGGCTACTTCTGGGCGTACCTTTTCCATCCCCTCGACGATCAGCGCTCCAGCGGCGCCGCCATTCACCTGGAACTCGGTAAATCCGTGCACATGCGGATGGTACCAATACAGCCCCGGCGGCTCATCCTTTGGAATGTGTATGTCGAATTGAAAGCCCTTAGTGTTGGGCTGAATTAAAGTGGTGAGCACATCATCAGAATGACAGTGTGGCGAAACATTCAAACCGTGAAAGTGAACGTTGGTCGACGCCAAGGTTGGGGTTCCAGTGTCGCCGCAAGTGGGCAAGCCTGACATATCCATCGCGCCCATTTCTGATGAGTCATCAGCGCTCTCGATACGGTCTTTGACGTCCAGGACCAGATCATCGCCCTGGTGGAGGCGCAACGTCGGAGCCTCCACTTCTGCTTTGCCATTCTCGTAGATGTAGCAATAGTGATTGTAGCCGCCGGAATCGACCGAGTGCTTCATGGTAAATTCGGCATTGAGAACGCCATTCGCGCTGTTAAGACTCAAGGCATCCGCAACCACGGTACCCGGATCGGGGCGCGGGGGACACTGCGCCTCCACACTCAAAAAAGAGAAACCGCACACGACCATAGCAAGCGAATATCTGAACACAGAGCGCATATTCAACTCCTTATATCTTTTCCAACCTCTGAAAAGGTTAAGAACGTTACCTGGTTAGAACGGCCGGGGAGGAAAAGCTTCGATCGACAACAACCCCGGACTATTTGGGTCAGCGACGGGCGAGTGGAGCGACTCCGTTAGGGTGCACTTCCCACTAGCCGATTTCACGTGAACCATCCCGATCGAGGACGGAGCACCGAACTCGGCAACATACACGACGCTCCCTGTCCCCGTGGTCTTTTCCAAGGCTAGAGCCGCCACATAGGACCAGTCCGCATCGAAGCCCTTCAGTGGTCGGGAGGAGCAGCCCTTGGAAAGCTTGCCTGTGCTCTTATCAAAGAAAGCAGCTGTCAGGGTGCCCGATTGATTGTTGCTGATGTAAAGGATGGTTTCATCCGGACTCAAGAGAATGTTGCTGGAATTGAGCCTGCTTCCCAGATGATAAACAACCGTCGGCGTCAACTTGCCCGAGGATATATCCGAGACTTCCACCACCGTGAATGGAGAGGTATCTCCGAATATGGCGTAATGCCCATCCTGCGTGATGTCGACGCCACTGGGATAGGTATTGCCGCTGCGCGAACCGGTTGAATTCTGTTTATCGCCATTGGAAACCGGCACGCCGGCTGAAATGTTGAAGGATTCGATGGAGCCATCTCCATAGGTGACCACCATCATGTCTCCATGGATCACCATCCCATCGATCACGCCGCCCTGCAGGCCGCCAACCGTGATGTCGCCAACGAACTTGATTTTGCAACCCGGCTGTACTTGAAACGTTCCAATATTGCTCGAGTCGGTGAAGCTGGCATACAAGTAGTGAGCGTTCATCGCCAAGCCAACCCCATTTGATGCCCCCGTATCATTCGTAGAGCCGATCGCATGGCCACCGATTTCGAGGGTTTTGACGCTGATTCCATCGATCTCGCCGCCTTGGGACACTGAAGCGTAGACGCACTCTTTGTTCCCACTGTTAAGCACGCTCACGCGGTTTGCGGCAAAGTACCCGCCCGCGATACCGCCGCGCCCGATCAACACTTTTGCTTTCATGGTCAGTTGACCGTTGGTCCCTTCTGTGAAGAAGGTGAGACTGGTCGCGAGGGCCGGCGGCACGTCGTCATTGGCAATGACGTAGTGGGGAGTGCTGGCCCCAAGGGCGAAACCACTTGCGAGAAAAAGTCCGGCCAGCACTGCGATCACACGCGATAACCAAGATTCAAGGGATATTCTCATAGGCTCTTCTTCCTTAAAAAGGGGCAAGAATGTCGCCGATCGAGCTAACCACGAGTGGCGCGCCAGTTCAATAAGAAAGGGCTTATTTCACCACGGAACAACCACTGCGGCTGAAAAAGTTTGCGGAATAGTGGAAAAGTACGTTACCGCCTTCTCTCCGGGTACCTTCGACACCCTCGCGCACATTAATCGGCGGCAGCAATATACACCAGATCATGCTTGAATATGTCACCTAATTCGCTCTTCTCAGGAACCCGTCCCTCAAGTTGAGGATTGTCATCTCTCCGGCTCTTGTGCTACGGTAGTGGAAAGTTCACGCCTTAGAATCCACAATCACAGTCGCGCCGGGTTGTGGCCCGCGTAAAAAAGCGTGTCAGACAGGTGGTATATGGCTATGAAAGACGCCGTTGATTCCATGCCGGACGAACGGACCATCGAACCGGAGAGTTTCGCCAACCGAAAGCTGATTCGCCCTTCGCTCTCCCGCAACGACCACAACCATTCGTCCGCGCCGATGGGGGAACGGCGTGATCGCCCTGAGCGCTCCGGTGACCGCAATGAGCGTAATGACCGCGGTGACCGTAACGGCGGCGGCCGCAAAGCCCCGCCACCGGAGCAGACCAATGCGGAGAATTTTTATTATCAGAAACAGATGCAGGCTAGAACGCCGATGGTCATCGTGCTCCGCGATGGCGAAGAAATCCACGGCATCATCGAGTGGTATGACAAAAGCTGCCTCAAAATAAACTGCAATGGTTCGCCCAACCTGATGATCTACAAGCCATCGATTAAGTACATGTACAAGGAAGGCGAGAACGCAAGGAAGTAATTTTCAGACTTCGACTTCCTGGATACTGGGTGGTGCCTTGGTTTCGGCAAAACCCGAAGATTTTTCAGTGGTTATTTAAATCTCTGCGCACTCTGCGGCGGTTCTCAGCGAACTCTGCGATCTAAGACTTTGTGTTGCTAGGCCTCATCAACACCTTAAAACGCAAAGATCGGCTGAGAACCGCCGAAGAGCGCGCGGAGAGGCCCAACCGATGGCAAACTGAGGCACTACCGGACACTGCGATCAGCCTCAGAATTCAGCTCATAGCTCCCTTCACGACTTGATTTCGTGACAACGGAGAACACTTGGAATCCCGGCGTGTCCCTTCCGGGCACCCGCATTCTCCTTGACTCCCCTCTTCGCTGCGTTGATAATATTTAGTAAATCACATTAACCGTTGGATAATACAGCTCTTTGACAATCTATCGGCACGCCTTTGGCGGTTCCCAAAACGGAACGTGGATCCACAAGTGGGTACAGCATAACTCCAATGTTATCTAGATTTTGCCTGTAACTGCTTTAGACTCAAAGATCTAGCACCTAGTGATAAAATAAACGCCATGTTTTCAAGATTTTGCAAACGAAAGGGGGGAGGGGGAGTATTCAGTTTACAAACAGCAAAGGTCCCTTCCGCTTGGAAGACGCACTCCCCGTGCGATGCGGCACAAACCCCGGGGTGGTTGGATCCAAGTTGGGGCGGGCATGGTCCGTTACTCCCAAGAGCGCAGTTGAGGCCTCCACGGCGACTCTCTTGACTGAGGAGATAACTCCCGTTGACAATCTCTGATATCTCCCTTAGCATCAACCACTTGATACAAACTGTTCCGATCCGTCGCCTGGGGAGCCGCCTGTGATCAAGCTGGATATCATCAACGAAGTGGTCAACAAGACCGGAATCACTAAGACCAAGGCCGAACTCGCCGTGGAAACCGTCTTCGGGAGCATGAAGCGGTCACTCGCCAAGGGCGATCGCATTGAACTGCGCGGGTTTGGCGTGTTCAACGTCAGGCCACGCAAGACCGGCATTGGGCGCAACCCGCGCACGGGCGCCGAAGTTTCGATACCCCCGGGCAAGGCCGTGCGCTTCAAGCCGGGCAAGGAGTTGCAGTCCATCGACTGAGCTTGATTTCTCGGGTACCATGGGGATACGGGTGTTGCTGCCCGCGCTTGCTCGAACCCTGACAGCTCGGAATCTTGATGCCTGAATTTCTTCCCCCAGTTTCTTCTTCGACCACCGACTATTACCGTCCTGTCGAAGTCTTTGTGGTGCAGCCGTTGAAGCAACGTTACTGGCTGCACATCCTCCTGCTTTTGGCGACGATCTTCACCACGCTCGTGGTGGGGGCGCGGATGGAATTTAATTTCCAGCATGGTTTGCCCTTCTTTTATGTCAGCGATGAGAACATCTCTAACATTTTTCCGCTGACGTGGGCCTTGCAGTCTTCCCATATTCTGCTTGGAATTCCATTTTCCTTTACTCTCATGCTCATCTTGATGGCCCATGAGATGGGGCACTACCTTTGCTGTCGCTACTATGGCGTGTCAGCAACACTTCCGTTCTTCATTCCGTTCCCTTCGCTCTTCGGAACCATGGGGGCGTTCATCCGGATTCGATCGCCAATCCGTTCCCGGACAGCATTGTTTGACATAGGGATCGCGGGACCGATCGCTGGATTTGCCACAGCTCTGTTAGTCCTGCTTCTTGCCCTTCCACTTTCGAAGATGAAGATGCTGTCGCCAGCCGCGGCTGCTCCCGACATTCAACTGGGATACCCGCTGGTCTTCAAGCTTGTGTGGGCGATGCTTCCGCGAGGTGGGTCGCCGTTGCAGACTATTGATCTCCACCCAACCGCGATTGCCGCATGGGTAGGGATGTTCGCAACAGCACTCAATCTTTTGCCCGGTGGCCAACTCGATGGTGGACACATCGTCTTCTCGCTTGCTCCGCAGGCGCACAAGATGGTTTCGCGACTAACGATCCTCGCGCTCATCCCGATGGCGTTTTATTTCTGGGTGGGGTGGCTCATTTGGGCGATTTTGCTAAGGATCAGCGGCATGCGGCATCCCATGGTGGCGGAATGGCCGGGAGTGACGGGAGTCCGCCGATGGATTGCTGGGTTTGGTCTTGTCATGCTAATCCTGACTCTGGCTCCGGCACCTTTTGGCATGCAGGGCTCACTGCGGGAGGCTCTGCCTGCGTTGCAAGACGGGCTGCGCGCATTGTGGTCAGGGCGCCGTTAGGCGCTCTGTTCAATGTGTTCCTTAACTCCCGCGAACAAATCTGTCTCCTGTTCAATCAATCCGGGAGTGAGCCTGGCTACCAGATGAAACATTTCCTGCCGTCCCCGCCCGCGTATGTGCGATTCGAAGAGCGGCCACAGCGGCGCTTGACTAGCGTGAGCTTTGAAGGCGGCGATTTTAGTCTCCAGATAATCCCCGATTTGGATGATCGCGGTTGCTGGCGGCAGGGTGACTGGTTGGCGATCGGGCATGGTAAAGTTTGCGGTACTGTAGTAGAGCTTCTGGGTTTGGTGCGGGACGATTTCGCCTGTGAGTTGGTCGGGATACCGATTGTTCCGTCCCGCCCAGTGGACTGCCAGCGAGGCGAACACTGAAGCCATGGAATGATCGGTATGGCCGGTCACGGAACCGTCTGGGCCGAAAGTGAGCACGACGTTTGGACGGAAGCGGCGTATGTGGAGGGTCAAATCGCGTACGACTTTGTAAAGATCCTGGCGGTGGAGTTGGCCGTCGGGATAATCCAGCACGACCCCCTTGGTGACTTTCAGAATTTCGCAAGCGGCGGCAAACTCTTCGCGGCGAGCCGCCGCTAATTCCTGGTCATTGGCGGCGCCGCCACGATGGCTGGCTGCCTGGCCGGGAGTAAGGCATACTACGCAGGTCTCGATCCCGCGATCGTGGTAGAGGCGCAACGAACCGCCAAAGCCTCCGGCCTCGTCGTCGGGGTGGGCGGTGATGCACATCAGCCGCAGCATCAATTCATTGTAACTTGAGCCTTGCGGGTCAGACGCTTGCGGAAAAGTATGCAATACTTTGCACTGGATCATTTATGATGACAAAGTAAAAGCTTTAAAAGGCGGGTGGTTGGCACTAGAATAGTGCCGCTCGCGAGGTTGGCATTTAAGGGAACTCTCGCAGTATCAGTTTCATCCAGCTATTGCACGGGCGTGGACGCCCGCGCCTACATTGACGGGAGCAACTAGTGCACGTTCTTGTGACCACGGATACGTTGAGCGGCGTGTGGGCTTACACGCAAGAGTTGGTCACAGGATTAGTGAGCCGCGGAGTACGAGTCACGCTGGTCAGTCTGGGCGACATTCCCCTGCCCCAGCAAACTTCCTGGATGGATGACCTGCAAGGGCTGGACTACCGTCCGACTGCATTTCGACTGGACTGGATGCAGGAAGCCGAACAGGATCTGAGAGACTCTTCCGCGTATCTCACCGCTCTGGTCCGGGAACTCAAGCCCGATCTGCTGCACCTGAACCAATTGTGTTATGGAAACCTTCCGGTCGAAACTCCGCGCGTGGTCGTGACTCACGGCGATTTGATCAGTTGGTGGAAAGAAGTGCATGGGCATGAGCCCAAAGAGGGTCGTTGGATGCGCTGGTATCGGGAGGCGGTGGCGCGCGGCCTGTGGCATGCCAGCGCTGTAGTTGCGCCTTCGGTATGGATGCTTGACGCGATTCGGACTTGCTACACGCGCCCCAGACGGGATGCGGTGATCTACAACGGCCGGAATCCTGCCTCTTTTAATCCATATGTGAGTAAGGATGATTCCGTGCTCTCAGTCGGACGCTTGTGCGACGCGGGCAAGCAAGTGAGCCTGTTGACGCAGCACACTCACCCGCTTCCGGTCTGCATCGTGGGCTCCGAGGCGGCGATTGCCGATCCCGAGATTCCGATTCGTACTGACGTAAAGCTTGCGATCGACCGAGTCTCAGTGGCGCTCAAAGGACCGCAGACCGAAGCACAACTGCGCACGCTCTACAGCCGCGCCTCGATCTACGCAGCTACGTCGAGGTATGAGGCCTTTGGAATGGCGCCGCTGGAAGCTGCGTTTTCTCGGTGCGCCATCGTCGCCAATGACATTCCATGCTTCCGTGAGATTTGGGGCGACGCCGCAATCTACTTTGAAGCTAACGACGCGTCGAGTCTGGCGGATGTGATTCGGCGAATGCATGAACACCGGGACTTATGCCGCGGCTACGCCACCCGCGCCTATCAGCGCGCGCGCGAATGTTTCACTGCCAAGCGCATGATCGATGAATATGTCAGGCTCTACCATAGCTTGATCGGAGCCAGGTTAGCAGTGGCGTGAGGAACGCTTCTAGCTGTTAGCTCCTAGCTTCTAGCTTTTAAGAACCCGCCACGGTTATCCCCATACCAGCGTTGTCATTCCGGAGGGGCTTCGTCCCCGAGGAATCGGCAGTTCTCTTGCCAACAACGTTGAGGCTGCCACCAACGACTCCAGCAGTTGTGGCCAGAAGCTAGAAGCCAGGAGCTAGAAACTGATATCTTCATGACTCAAGCACATTTCAGACTGGAGGACTCATGGCTACAGTAAAAATCACCGTCAGACCCAACGGTCCCTATCGCGTGGAAGCTCCGGAAGGCTCGATCGAATTGGTCGACATCAACGGCGACAAATATGACCTAACCGGGAAACCCGCTTTTTCCCTTTGCCGTTGCGGAGGCTCAATCAACAAACCGTTTTGCGATGGAACCCACAGCAAGATCGGCTTCCAAGGCGCGGAGTTAGCGGTCAAGAAATCGGAGAACCCGAACTGAACGACTCGTCTTGCGCAACCAAGCTCTCGTGGAAAACCGGATGAGCCGATATTAAAGCTCCAGGTGTCCTATGTAGAAGAGTGAAGAACGGCGCGATCCAGTGTGAGCAATCCAACCAAAACGGCGGTGATCGGGGCTGCTCCTGAAGGAGCGAGCGATCCAGTGTCGGCTGCGCGCGCGGTCCGGGAAATGTTTACCTCGATTGCGCCGCGATACGATCTGGCGAATCATGTGCTTTCGTTCAACGTGGACCGATTGTGGTGGTGGAAGACAGCGCGAAGGTTTGCTTCCATTCTGACCCGGGCAGATGCCTGCGTGCTGGATCTGTGTTGCGGCACCGGCGACATGGCTTTTGCTTTGCGTCGGCAGGCGGGGAAATCTCCGGCGAAAATCCTGGGCGTAGATTTCTCACACGCAATGCTGAAGCGCGCGAGCCACAAGTCTACGGGAAGGTCACCGTGTTGGGTGGAGGCGGATGCGCTGTGCCTGCCCTTTCCGGACCAGCAATTCGATTTGATCACAGCAGCGTTTGGTTTCCGTAATCTGGCCGATTATGACGTGGGACTGCGGGAAATAATGCGCTTGCTGCGGTCTGACGGCGAATGCGGAATCCTCGATTTTGGCGAGCCCCGTGGTCTGATGGGAAAGTTATACCGAATCTACTTCAAGCGCGTTTTGCCTGCTGTAGGCACACTGGTCTCGGGCGTCAAAGGTCCTTATGCTTACCTGCCCGCATCGGTGGAGCGCTTTCCGTCGCCGGAAGAGATGCTGGGGCGGATGCGACGCGCTGGGTTTCGAGAGGTTTCCTGGACGCCCTACACCTTCGGGATTGCCGGATTGTATCGAGGCAGGAAATAGTCCAAGCCTCAGAGTTTGCTGCAGGCGCAGCAAGCTGCATTTCTACCGAGCTTTCTTTAACACGTCCGAGAGATTGCGGATATCGTTGCTGCTGGCGTCGCCGATCACGAAGTAGCGCAAGCCGTTCTGATCCCAGCTTTCAATGTTGAACGATAATTGTTGGAGCGACGATGAACCTGATCCCAAGTCGTGCCCAACGTCGCGATTTTGGAAAATGAAAACTGAAATCTGAAGCTTGCGAAGTTGGTAGATCAGCTCCGAGCCCGGGGCCTGGCCGAGATAGGTGACGTCCACCAATTAAAGTAACTTCCGAATTCTGCAGTTCAGGGAGATATAAGGTGAAGGGGATCTTCCCCTGGAACTAGGGCTTCACGGTATGACGATCGGTAGATCAGCGTGATGTCCATGCTCGCGAAGGAATGGGGACGACTGATGGAGCTGGTAGATGCAAAAGAAAAACGTGGCCGTTACGCCTTTTGCGCAACTGCAGACGGTGGGGTCGAGGTGGGAGCGCCGGCAACGAAGGAATCAGCAAAGGCATCGGCGATGGTGTAGCGGATCACGTTTTCATAGTCCTCTCCCAGGAACTTGCGCAGGCGGTCAGTCTTCATCAGGTACTCGCCGGTCATGTAAGGCATGGCTTCAGGCGGGATGGCTGAAATACCAAGCTTCCACAGTAGCTCTAGAATCAGGCGCATGGACCACTTTCCCGGAACCCGTTTGAGTTTGGCGTGAGCCATCTCGATACAGCGGGCAAACGTTAAAGGCTCGCCGCGGCCGGCCACGTTCAAGACGGTAAGGCGCTGGGATTCGGGGTCGGTCCTGCTCACTATGTGGGCCAGCAAGCGGCCCATATCGTCCACATGGACAAACTGCAGGCGCTTTTCAAGATACTGTTCTCCGTAGGGCAACAGACACGGGAGGCGTTTACCCTGTTCCCGCATTCTGGAGGCACGCTTAGCGCGGCCATTGGGCGTGCCGCGAAAAGCTCCGAGCATGTAGTTTTCCACGCTGGCTCCAGAAAAAATATGCGGACGCAGCATGTAAACGCTGCAGTTTCGCAGCGCAGGCGCGCGTTGTTGAACAACCTTATCAGCCTCCATTTTGTGGATCGCGTAGGGCAGAGTGTGCGCACCCAGGGGAAAGTCCTCGCCAACGGGCTCCGGCAGATCGGGACCGTACGCGGAAACGCTGCTGGGGAAAATAAACTTTCCTACGATCGCGTCATCGCGATTGGCTTCGGTGATGGCCTCCATCACGCGCGCCGTCCCGGCCACATTGATCTGCCACATCCGGTCCAGGTCGAGCACACCGGTGCGGACCGGATCCAGCACAAAAGCCAAGTGAATTACCGCGATCGGGCGAGTCTCCCGCAGCAGCAGAAACAACTCGCGGCAGGATTCCTCCAAACCCAGGTCCATGCGCACGAAGCGCAGGGGATAGCTGGTAAGCGGTGGGCTCAGATCGATTCCAATGACCTGACAATGCGCCAATAACGGCAACAGTCGCAGACCCAGATTGCCAGCAATCCCCGTTACGACGACTCTTGGCTTCTCATCACCCATTACTTGGGGCCAGAAGAGGGCCTGGGCGATGGGCCCCCGGTCGGTGGTGGCAATGGCATCCCATGCATTGGGGGCATTTCCGGACCGAAATAAGCTTCATCCAAACTAGGGGTGGCAGATTGCTGAACTGCTTGCATTTGTTCCTGCATGCGTTGGCTGCGCAGCGTTCCGCGGATCTCTTCCTTCGCCTTATCCAGAGGCTCGACTTCTTTTGCCCCGACCTTGTAAATGTAATATCCGCTTGGGTCGGAGATCACGGTTGAGATCTCAGTGGTTTTCAACTCCAGAACCGAAGCATGGGCCGGAGGCAGGCCGTTGCGGCGCACATCGCCCATCTTCGTGCTAGGGGGCTTGGTCTTGTTTCCTGCAAGAGTGAAGGCTTCGTCTTGCAGTTTGCTAAAGCTTTCTCCGGCGACGGCGCGGGCGCGAAGTTTGTCGGCTTCTTTCTGCATAACTTCTTCCGCGTCTTTACGGCGCTTCTCCTCTGCCGCGGCGCTCAGTTTGACTTTGGAGGCAGGGAGTTGCTGAGAGCGCGGAACAAATATGCGCTGCAGGTCGACTTCTTCATAGTCCACGGAGTGGCTCTGATAATAATCTTCGATGTCTTTGTCCGAGATCTGGCCAGCCTTCTCTTGCATCGCCTGATTGAACTCCTGGGACAAGACCTGGAGACGCATCAGCTTCATACGATCCTCGAACTTCGGTCCCTGGTCCAAACCCATGTCGTGGGCTTTTTCCGCCGTAACCAGCGCCATGCTGTAGCGGGTAGCGAATTGCCGGCGGACGCGTGGGGGCATGTTGGGCTGAACTGTGTCCACGATTTTTTCAAATTCAGCTCGGGTGATTACGGTTTTGCAATTAGGATCAGCGGTTTTGTCCGCAGGCGGGTGCTCGCACAATCCATTTATCGTAATCACGGGCGCATCGGGCGCAACTTTCGCAGCCTCAGCTTCTTTGTCCTGGGCGGGATTGCCGGCAGCGCTCGGTGGCGCACCCGGCTGTTGGGCCGCGGGAGTGGTTGGTGAACTCGCGGCTTGGCCCCAGGCCATGGCCGCGAGCAGCAGACAGACTAACCCGTATTGCGTCATATTTACTGGTTCCTCCAACGAAGATCGAAAAGATCAATGAAAATCCTAGCACAGAGTTTGGCCGCTGTCGGCGGCGGCGCAGAAATAGGGCAGAGAAGGTGGATTGGCGGAGGAAGTCGTGAGCGGCGATAATGCTGATATGGCCAGAGCGCCCGCGATTGACAGCCCCGCCTCCATGCGTGCCGAAAAACGCGCCGTGGCGGGGAATTCGGTGCTGGCGGCGATCACGATTACCACTTTGAAGATCGTCGTCGGAGTGACCACCGGCAGTCTGGGCATCCTGTCTGAGGCCGCGCACTCTGGACTTGATCTGGTTGCCGCGGTCGTCACCTTGCTTTCCGTCCGGGTCTCCGACAAACCCGCCGACGCCGATCATCAATATGGGCACGGCAAGGTGGAGAATTTCTCCGCTTTTATCGAGACTGGCCTGCTGCTTCTGACTTGCATCTGGATCATCTTCGAGGCCGTCAAACGCCTTTTCTTCCGGCATGTGGAGATTGAACCCGGCATCGCAGCCTTTGTGGTCATGTTCATTTCCATGGCAATAGATTTTTGGCGCTCCCGCGCATTGGGACGAATCGCGAAGAAGTATGACAGCCAGGCCCTCGAAGCCGATGCCTTGCACTTTTCCACCGACATCTACTCAAGTGGTGTTGTCGTGGTGGGATTGGCGCTGGTGCTGCTCGGCCGCATGTATGGCGTGGAAAAGCTGCGCGACGCCGACCCTATAGCCGCGCTCTTCGTCGCCGGAGTGGTGGTATACGTGAGTTCAAGGCTGGCCCGCAGAACCGTCGACGCTCTGCTCGACGCCGCTCCGGCGGGCGTGCGCGGCAAGATCGTGGCAGCGGTCAACAAAGTGGATGGATTAATCGAAGTGGATCGCGTGCGTATTCGCCGAGCTGGCAACCGCTATTTTGCCGATCTTTCCATTGGACTTGCGCGCAATGTTACCTTCCAGCGTTCGGAGCAGGTTGCCGACGCTGTGACCTCTGCTGTACAAGGGGTCTTACCCGATGCAGACGTTGTGGTCCGTTCGGTGGCGCGGCCGGCGCGGAGAGAAAATATTTTCGATCGTGTACGTGCCGTTGCGACACGCAGCAATTTCAACGTGCATGACATAAGTGTCCAGGATCTCAGCGGGCGCCTGCATGTCGAGCAGCATCTTGAACTTGATGAACAGTTGAGCTTGAAAGAGGCACATGATCAGGTGACCCGGCTCGAATCGGATATTCGTCACGACGTGCCCGAGATTTCCACCATTCTGACTCACATCGAAAGCGAACCAGCCACTATCGAAACGGGCGATGAGGTGGGCCGCGATGCTCTCCTGGAGAAGAAACTGAAGGCGGTGGTCGCGCATTTCCCGGAAGTTCTCGATGTGCATGAGGTCGAAGTTAAACACGTACGCGGGCGCCTCTATGTGTCGTGCCACTGCACATTTTCGGACGACCTGCCGCTTGCGCGAGTGCATGATATTTCGACGGAGTTGGAGATCCACTTCAAGCAGGAGGCGCCGGAGTTGTTTCGCGTGCTGATTCATCCGGAGCCACAAACCGACAATCGACGATAGAGGAGATACGCAATGGTTGAGGCAAAGGCGATGTGGACAGACAGCCTACGTTTTTTGGGACAGGCGAGCAGCGGCCATGGGATTGTCGTTGATGGCGCAAGCAAAACCGGGAACAGCCCCATGGAGCTTGTATTGATCGCGCTGTGTGGATGCACTGGGTATGATGTTGTCAGCATCCTGGGCAAGAAACGCGAGCCCTTCACCAGCGTGGAGGTGCGGGCCGAAGCGGACCGGGCTGCCGATCCGCCCACTGTCTATACGGAGATTCGCCTCGTCTACCGTGTGGGAGGAAACGTCTCGCATAAAGCGGTTGAAGACGCGGTGCGCCTCTCCGAGGAAAAATACTGCTCGGTCGCAGCGATGCTGCATAAGACCGTGAAGGTCAGCTACGTGATCGAATACATATAAGAAACCTACGTGGGGACGGCCGCTCTTGGCTGTCCCGCCGAGCAAAGCTCGGCAGGCTTCCGGGTTTGCAGGCTCATTTGCAGGCCCGATTGCAACCTAGGACTCGGCAATCCGCAATTGGAAATACACAATCGCAAACCGCTCCGCGGATATCTGTATATCGCCAGTGCCACTTTTCTGTGGGGCGTGGCGGCTACCCTGGGCCGAGCCGCATTTACCGGGCGGCTCTTGCCCAAGGGCGAAACCCTTCGGCCAATCGATCCGCTTATCTTGTCTCATAGCCGAACGACATTTTCTTTCATTGTTCTTGTGTTTGCGCTTGTTCTAGTTCGTGGATGGGGGCGCCGTTTATTGGCCTCCGTCTTATCTCGCTCCGTCCCTTGTCGGGCGCGGGTTTCCTCGCTATGTTGTGGGCTACGCTTAACCATTTGGGTGGCTCCTGGAAATCGGCTCACGAAGGGGCAAACTTCGCGGCCTATCTGTTTTACGACAGGATTTCCAGGGTCTCCAAATGGTCCTTCCCTTCAGTCGTTTCCGATCAACTCAGAATCTGTGCATAGGTCAGGTGACATGGATACGTACGGGAACGGCTCTCGCCCGTGCATGGTGTACCTGATCGAGATCAGCGTGACGGATAAGAGAGAGAAGCTCAATCCACCCAAACCAAAGCGAGCTGCAGCCCATAACAAGAACGGTAGAGGGAGGTACAGAAGTGCGGGAGTTGTAGACGGCGAAAAAGGCTGAAAGCCGAATACCAAAACCACAACCAGTACTGTGCCAACGGCGAGCAGGGCCGCTTCCAAATATTGAGCTACGCTGGCCCTCCGAAGCCAAGAAATGCCATTTGAACTCCAGAGTACTATCGCTGGGACCAGTGTTAGCTCCGCCAACGAATTAGTCCAAAATCGTTCTACCCAGACTGGCCAGAAAGCTCGGCCCCAGCCTGTAATCACAACTGCAGCAGCATCCAGGAATGAAGTTGCCAACGGGGCAAGCACGACGCCAAACACTACAAAGGTGAATACCCCACGCGCGTTGTCGAGCGTGTTTCTTGGCCGAGTGAGCCGCGCGATGCAAAACGCTCCAATCAGTGCTTCGCTCGTATTGGTTATGAACCACCCGAGAGCTTTCGACACCGGCACTCCGACCTGTAGTTGAGCAAGCATGTGAGTCGGAAGCACTGCCAGGAGGATGGTCCACCAGGTTCGCCGTGGGGTCAATAAAAGGGCCGCGAGAAGAATCGCGTTGGCGGGCCAAAAAGTCGAATTCGGCTGCCCGATCGGGGTCCAGTCAAAGCCTATCCGCGTCCCGACATAGTAGCTGATTGCCACCAGCAGCGCGGGTCTCACGGCCCGCAGGATTCGCTTCGCGACAACAGAAGACTCAACGATTCCAGGGGAATTATCACGTGCAGCACTGATCCTTGAGAGTGAAGACAACAACGTGCTAGTCACCGCAGGTCACCTCCTCGGCTCGCAACTAAGCCCGAGCGGTTTGCAGAGACTTTGCCCAGACGATCCGCATCTTCAAGTATAAGATCCCATCTTGTTTACACGTCGTAGTTGGTTCCTATGCCTTGTGCGCAGAGAACGCTCGCTCATTATGCACAACTCTCAGTGCACTTTAAAGCGAATAATGTCTCTTGTTCTGAAGAGGCGTCCGAACCCATAACTGTCGTAAACAGCCTGTGGCTGTTGAAAAACTCTTCTTGAGCTGAAACCGCGCGAAAATCCGTTCCTAAGCGGTTGAAGATTCGTTCGAGAAATTGCGCAAGTGCGCCCGAAATTACTCCTTTGGTTCCTTTTTCAACAGACACAGCCTGATAACGTCAGTTATCGTTAAGCCTTACGGTCTTGCGGCCGGCGGTCCGTCCTGAACGGCGTTCTGTGGGTCTTACGGACTGGCGCACCTTGGGCGGACCTCCCCGACCGATATTCCCCCAAGTTGTTTCACATTTAGTGACCACATTTAATGAAAAATTAGACCGGATCAGTTCCTAGATTCCGATGCTGAGCAGTTTGCGGTTTAGGTTTCGGCACCACAGCGCACTCACTTTCGGACCTTTGCGGCAAACGCCCGGCAGCCGCGATTTCTCCCCGCGACTCCGGAATGATCACGCCACCTTCAGCAAAATGGTAGTTTTCTCCGCGCCAGAAGAAGCGGCGGCTGGTATAGCTGCCCACCCAGGTGGCGAAACCGGACAAATCACGCAGAGGATACAGCCAACAATAACGCAGAACCCGGGGATCACGAATCACTCCCCATCCGACTGCGATCGATTGGATGATGCGGTTGGCGAATGCTGCCGCCAGCAACGCCAGGCCGAGACCAACGCGCCCGAGCGCGGTCGCAGCGACTAGTCCAAGAATTCCGAAAGGAACGGCGAACGTCAAGCCGGTTCCCAAATGCCCCTTTGGGCGTGAGTAGCGAGTGCTCTTGTGCCAGCGCAGCTGATGGCCGAGGGTGCGCAAAAACGATTGCGGAATCAGGACGTGGTCCACGACATGGTGAGAAAGAATGACTTTGTACCCTGCAGCCCAAATGCGGTTACCGAGAACAAAATCGTCGGAATAATAGTTTTTCGTTGCACTGAAACCGCCAATGCTGCTGACCGCATCGCGCCGGGTTGCCATGCCCGGACCCAGTGCGAAGCGCATCCCTTCCAGCATGTCGGCAATCATCACCCCGGAGGGCATTTCTACCGACATGCCGAGAGCCTCCAGCAATGACCACCAACTGGCAGCGGGAACACCGCGATACAAGCTGGTCACAAGACCGATCTTCGGATCCAGCAGCGGAGGCACTACATTGCGCAGAAAGTCGGGCGTAACTTCGACATCGCTGTCGGTGATGACAAAATAATCGTTCGCTGAGGCCGCGATCATCTTGTCCAGCGAAAAGGCCTTCGCGTTGGGCCACGAGGGCTGTCCTGAGAGAACTGTACGGCATTTGACTTGAGGGTAGCGCTGGCGAATCTCTTCGACCACGCGAAGCGCCGGATTGTCGGCAGCGCGGGCACCAAAAACGATTTCGAAGTCCGGATAACTCTGACGGAAAAAGCTCTCGATATTCTCCCTGAGGTGGGGTTCCATCCCATGCAGGGGCTTCAGCACCGTGACCGGCGGCAGAGAATTTTCCGGGACTCTAGCGACCAATTTCGCCCCGGCCTGCGCCTTCCGGCGATACCGCCATGCTGCCGCGAGCGAAAGGAGAAGAAATATTGTAGAACTCACGGTGCCCGCCAAAGCCACGGCGAAGACGACATGCCAGGCAAAAGCAGTTGTGACCCAATCACTGTTAAGCAAATTCATAGCTGTGCTTGAACTATACCTGTCTCGCGATTGTTACCTGATAGCGTGAGCCTCGGGGATCATTACCCGTCGCACCGGCTGTGGTTTATACGTCTTGTCGCGTAGCTCTTTCCTGATTCCTTCCAACCACTCCTCTAACCCTTGCAACTCGATTTGCTCAAAGGTCTGCCCATCTACACCTGGTGCTCCTTGGTTAGCTCTCGCCAGTTCGTAGGCATGGTTCAGAATGTCCTCGCGGCATTCATCGAGCAAGGCCGCGAAGTGGGTCCCCGAGAAAAGAAGAAACGCGCCTAGATGCTGGCGCGAGCCCTCCGCAAACTTGGGTACGAGGTCACAATCACACCCATAAACCTTGCTATCACCGAGAACGGAATGCAAATTTAGCAGAGAATTTTCGAGGGAGTGCTCTCGCGATTTATCAACAGGCGTCATGTGCCTCCGGCGCATCACGTAGCATGAAAATGGCGAGCGCTCGTGAGGCATTGATTTCTCGTGCACAGCTCGCCATTTTCATGGCAGTCATACCAAACTGCTACGGCTAGTTGCAACGTCAGCGCGCTCAGAAACAGTTTGGCTCCTTTACCTGAGCACATAATGGAAGGTCGCGTACAGTATCACCGAGAGCAAAGCAAAGCCACCCAGCCAGAGATTTCGAACTTCGGCTTGTCCCCCTTCCAGCTTCGCGATCTCGGCTAAGACTTCACAAAGCCTTTTCTGACGCAAGATGTGAATGTCGTTGTCGCCACGATCTGTCGCATGGGAGTCGTGGATAAGCCTATCAAGAATAGCCAGAACCTCCAATTCTTCATACAGCCGAACCAACCTCGTTTTTCGCCACCACATCGGAGCGCCTCCGGGCCCCACCATCGCAACCTTCTCATGTAGAGTGGTTCTTTCCTACCATACCGACGTTTTTGTGGCCACTGTCAAAACTACCAGTGCCGCAGGCTCACGCAGTTCGCCATTACATCGAGCACCCACTTTCTCTCCGCCGACCTCTCATTTTTCTCTTCAGGAATGTGGGGTCTTTCAATCTCACCTTAACCCACCACGGGAATCGTTTACGCTATCTGACACTGTCGAGTTCATGTGGACCTTCATAGTGGACACGAACCAGTACTTCGGAAACGTTTTGTTTCATTTTGCCAATCGTGAAAAGCTGCTAAGACCTTTTGCCTTGGGTGGACTCGGCGGTACCAGCCTATCGCCGGGCCGCAGCGGAGTTAACGGTGCAGAGTAGACGCAGCCTTCCTCTATACCCTCTTTGTCACCACTGTCATATTTGACAGTTCTCCTACTGCGAACCGTCAGCTAAATATCCCCACACCAACCGGGTCGAAATCGCCCTCTGGTAGGAGGCGCACACGCACCACGCCAACATGAAGAATTGGAAGATCGGCGGTGGGGGCGAAGGTGCTTGCCCACGATTTCTATGACCGCTATCCTGCCAGATGTTTCCACCGTCCAACGCATTGCCGAGCTGAGGCGCGAGATTGAGCGCATTCAAGAGCTAAACGCGATTTATCGCTCTCGGGAACATCACAGCTACCCAGAGAGAGCTGCCGACGAAAAGAGGAAGGTAAGACTGGAAGAGATTAAGCAGGAACTGGCAACACTGCGGGCTAAAATACTACAGTTCCTAGCTTGCGCTTACTAGGTGGAGACCGGCCTTCTCATGGAAGGCCATTACACTCACGATCAGGGTCAATAAGCGTTATGGCGACTTTCATAGCGGTTGTAAAGAATGTATGGGTTGTCGCAGACGTACAGAATTATTCGCCTGAAGCACTCCCTGATGTCGGCGGTAAGTCGTGTTTCATGCTGGGCGGCATGTAAAAAAAAAGGTATCTCTCCTCTCTTCGCCCAATATTGCGATGTATAAGACGACAATCTCACGGCTTTCGCAATGGCACTCAAGAATGTGTGTTGTTCCGGTTCGACGACGATTCCCACATGACCGCGCCACACGATCAAATCACCCGGTTGGGGCTCGCTAACGCGTCGAAACTCTTGCAGCCCACGATATAGTGTGCGTGATGTGGCGTAATCGTAATGCAGTCCGATACGTTCATACAGAGTATGCACAAAGTGGGAGCAATCCATGTTTGTGTGGTGCATTCGACCGGCGAGATGCAAGAGGAGATCAGAAGGTCCGGTCAAATGAATGCTCGGCTGAATGGTAGGCTCGACAGACTCTGCTTTGCGGAGTTAGAAAAACGAAGCACAAAACAACCCAGGCTAGACAATATCGTCGGTTCATCGGTCTTGTTTTGAGACTACCAAGGCTGGGATAGCCAGATCGTTGCGCGAGATCAATGAGGTGGCCCGATGAAACAGCTGCTCAAGGAAATCCGGCACAATCGGTTGCTGTCGTCGCTGGCGTTGATCCCGGTGCTATTCGCGTGTCAGCGACTCAAACCCGAATCGCACGAACTGCTGTTCGTGCTCTCGGTGTTTGCCATCGTGCCTCTGGCGGCGCTGCTAAGCCTTGCCACCGAATCCGTTGCGGCCCGGACGGGCGACGCGGCCGGGGGGCTGCTCACCGCAACACTGGGAAACCTGGCCGAGTTGGTCATCGCGCTCGCCGCCTTGCGTGCCGGGCAGTACATGTTGGTGAAGGCGACCATCGCTGGAGCGATTGTCACCAACATACTGTTCGTGCTGGGGGTGTCATTTCTGCTCGGTGGACTCAAACATCATGTCCAGGAGTACAACCGGGTTAACGCCCGCTTTCAGGTGGGCTTGCTCTTCCTGGCAACGGTCGCGCTCCTCATTCCTTCGGCGGTCGGCGAAGCCGACTCGGCGGCGGGGGCGGTGTTTGCCCAGAAGTTGAGCGCGGCTTTGGCCGTGCTGCTCTTAGCCGCTTACGGGATGGGCATGTGGTTTTCGCTCAAGACTCACCGCGAGCTGTTTGCCAGTGCAGAATCCGGGGAGAGCAGCGAAGCGCTGTTGCCGATCGGCCTGGCCCTGGGCACGTTGGCCGGAGTCACTTTGCTGGTGGCGCTGGTGAGCGAGGTGTTTGTCGACTCGGTGCAGCAGGCAGCGGTGGCGTTCGGCATGACCCCCGTCTTCGTGGGCTTCATCGTCGTGTCGCTGGTCGGCGGTGCCGCGGAGATGGGTTCGGCGTTTTCCGGCGCGCGCAAGAACCGCCTGGACCTGAGCGTGGGCATCGCGCTGGGGAGCGCGTCCCAAATCGCGCTGTTCGTCGCCCCGGTGCTGGTGCTGCTCAGCTATGTCCTCGGCCCGGCTGAGATGGATCTGCAGTTCTGGCCGGGCGCCGTGGTGATGATGCTGATCGCCACGATGGCCGCGTCCCTGGTCACCAGCAGCGGACGATCGGCGTGGTTCCTCGGGGTATTCGTGCTGATGGTCTATCTGATCTTCGCCATGACGCTTTACGTCCTGCCCCCGCGGGTACATGAAATACCGCGATTACACGCAATATAAATTAAAGGCGCCCGCTTGTGCGGTACGTTGTGAGTCTTCGCATAACCACTTACCGAAAAGGAGCGCCTTTATGAATCATGAAAAGTATATCGGCATGGACGTTCATCAAGCCACCATTGAGCGGGTAGTGGTGCCAAGGCCTGAGAGTGTCACATTATCACCTTCGGAGGTGAACTTGCGGAGCTAATCGAGCCCGTAAGCGGGATCCCATCATCATTGCTCATGCAGCAGGACTTTTAAGCTCTTTAGTACTGTCTTCGATTTCTGCCACCGGTCCGTTCTTCTTTACCGACTGAATCCCGTTCTCCATTGCCGAAACCGAAGAATACATTTCGCTCTTGCCGATAATCTCGCCATTCGTTGCCGTCAAAACGAAAAAGGGCTGTCCATTCTTCGCTGTTTTGCGCTCGTAGCGGGTATCGTCGCCGGCGTTAGCCTTCACAGAGTCGATGCCAGCAATAGCGCTCTGCTTCTGCTTGTAAAGTTCGCTAGTTAGAATCACTTCACCGTTCCCCGCTTTTAGGTTGAACATAAATTGACCGCTTCCGCCTTGCTTCAAGTCGAATTTAGCTGCCATGGTTTTTCTCCTCCTGAACTGCTGGACTATGTTCGATTCTGCCTGTAGCCAATCGTCGAGGTCATACCCATCCTCTCTTCCGCGTTGCTCATAAATTTCGTAAGCACGGCCACGGACTTGTTCCTGACGCGCAGGGCTAGAGGCAGTTGTCTGGCCTGCTCTAGGTGGGTGGGGCATGGTGGATACGCGCTTCATTTGCTGTCGCTCCTTATCTTCAACGGCCACACGTGAACTCTCGCACGGTTCACAACACTTCTCTCACAGGGAGGGTCGTTTCGTGAACTACATCTATTGACAGTATTCTGCTAGGTGAACTTTAGAGATTTGGTGGCAAGGCGAAGCCGAACTAGTGCAGTGCCCCTCAGTGGCCGTAGTTGGAGTTAAATCTCGTGGCTGTTAGCCGCCAATCAGCGCTCAAACGTACGGCTCATGCAGGTGAACAGGCACAGCGAGTCTCCGGACGCGCAGGTTGATCACTTCCACAAACACTGAGAAACCCATGGCAAAGTAGATGTAGCCTTTCGGTATGTGCATGCCGAGGCCTTCGCCGATCAACGAGACGCCAATTAGCAGTAAGAACGACAGCGCGAGGACTTTTACCGTCGGATGGCGATTCACGAAGGAGCTGATGGGCCCCGCTGATAACATCATCACGCCGACGGCCAGGATCACGGCTGTAACCATGATGCTGATTTCTTCGGCCATGCCGACGGCGGTAATGACTGAATCCAGTGAAAAAACGATATCCAGCACAGCGATCTGAGTAATGACAGCAGCAAACGACGGCGGGACTCGGGCCGAGTTGTGGCCTTCTTCGCCCTCCAGGCGCTCGTGAATTTCGATGGTCGCCTTCGCGAGTAGAAACAGGCCACCGCCGATCAGGATGAGATCGCGTCCGGAGATGGAGCGCCCCAAGATATAAAAAAGCGGAGCCGTCAGCCTAATGATCCAGACAACGGAAAGCAAAAGCGGGATGCGCATCCCCATCGCCGCCGCGAGTCCCATCCGCCGAGCCAGGCCTTGCTGCGACCCGGGAAGTTTGCTCGACAGAATCGAAATAAAGATGACATTGTCGACGCCCAGCACAATCTCAAGGAACGTCAGCGTGATGAGCGCGAGCAGACCGGAAGAAGTGAAGAATGCGTCCATGGTCACCGCTCTCCCTTGGAGCTGAGCTGCATATTAGGGGCGGTCGCACTGTCTTTCAACAGCGCGCAATCGGCCTGCGAGGGCCCTCCCTGGCGGGCACCTTGTCTCGAACCAAGAGCAAGGTCAAAAGTGTGTTTATATAGAGATGCGGATCAATTCATCCGCATCTTGCAGATGCGTAAGATTGTGGTGTCCTCTTGCCGGTGCCGTGCTCGTGTAAGTTAATTAAACTCGTAAAACGACGCGGCTGACCGCTTTAGCCCGCGATTGCAGGCGATAACGTCGAGATGAATTGAGGTCCAGTCAGCACTTACGCAGGCTGAGATCAGCGACCAGCGGTCTTCAAAGCTACGGTTGCGGCCTGCACGGCGACCGCGATAACGATGCCCGTCAGTGTTAACCCCAAGAACGCGATCAAAATTGCGAAAATTCTTGATCGTCGTTTGCCTGGCCGAATATCGCCATACCCAACCGTCGTGGCGGTAATGAATGACCAATAAAAGCTGTCGAATCGTGACCACCCCTCCTTGGTTCCCACGGCCTGCCCTAACAGCGCTATTGCCGCTGTTAGGCTCAATATAAGAGGAAAGGTCAACCACAGGCCAAGGCCGAACTGCTTAAGAAATGTGATCGTCAGGCCGGTGAAAATCAAAAGAACTACTACCCCCTTTGTGGTTTGAATTGCAGATCGCAAACCCTGCCTTGGCGATCGATGCGTAAAGCTGCACCGGGCGCGATACCCGATATTACAGGCATTTTCCTGCTTTGAGACTCAGTTGAGACCTGTCAAGTCTGTCAGTGGAGTGTTGGCTGCTCAACGCCCAGCAACCGTGTGACGTTGTGCCCGACTTCTGCCTGGCCATACTTGAGGAAATCAGATCGGGTGATGGCGGCTTGGACTCTGCACAATAATCCCGGCTGGGCGCTACCTTGCCACTCGAAAACAGCTGGAGACGGTGCATGCCAACTAAGCGATCAAGTGGTTCCTGATCGCATAGCGGACAAGATCGGCGCTGCTTCTAGCGCCAAGCACATCCATGATCCGGTACTTGTGAAAAGCCACTGTCCTGGTGGTCATGTTCAAAATGCCACCGACCTCCTTCATGACTTTGCCTTCCGCCAGGAGTTGCAGAACCTCGCGCTGCCGGAAGGTGAGCCGCTCTTCCTCTTCCACCGGCATCTTCGATTGCCTGCGCAGGTAGTCGACAGTCTCCTTTGACAGGCATGGGGAAATGTACGACATGCCCCGCAGCACTCTCCGAACGGCGAGCACCATTTCGTTAGCCGCGGAGGTTTTCAACAAATATCCTGAGGCCCCGCGACGGAACGCTTCGGCCGCTACCTCAGGGTCGGGGTTCATCGTCAGGAACACCAGTTTCACTGCGGGCAGCATCTCTTTCACTTGCTGGCCGGCATCCAAACCGTTCAGAATCGGCATGGCGATATCGACTACGATCACGTCAGGCCTGAGATCTACAGCGCTTTGGAGCAGCGCGCGACCGTCGCGAACGGTGCCTATCACGTGAAATTCGATTTCCAGCAGCTTCTTGCACAGATCAGCTACAAGAGTATGATCGTCGGCTATTAAAATACGAGAACGGTGCATTAACATTGCTATGATCCCCTAGCGCAATTTTCTATCGCAGCCTAGGGGCCTGCGCCAACTAGGAAAAGTCCTAGGTCGCGGTTAGCGCCGCGAGACTCGAGTATAGGACTTGTTGTCGTGAGCAGGAGTTGGATAGGTGCTTCGGAGTTATTCTCCGATGAGCCAGCTGGCGACACAAAGGCCGGCTTCCGCAACTCTCAGCGCGATATCGACGGTGAAATAAAGTGGTGGCCTGACAGCGCCTCATTTATGGCAGGTATAAGATCCGTTCCTAGGTGCGATTTGGTGACGTAGCCAAGTGCTCCTTCCGCGAAGCATGCATGTAGAAACGCGGGCTGCTCATGAACTGTTAAGAACACCAATTTGGCGGTTGATCCAGCCTCACGGAGTTCATGGGCGGCCTCGATCCCGGTCATTATCGGCATCGTTATATCCAATACGATTACGTTTGGTTCAAGCCTTAACGCTTCGGCGACTAGATCTCTTCCGTTATCAGCTGTCCCGACCACCTGAAAGTTCCGTAGGAGTGAAAGCGCACGTTGGAGCATCGCATCGTGGTCGTCGGCGAGAAGAACTCTTGGTGTGTCCAACGGTGATTGACGCTTTTCGCAGCCAGAAGGTAGAAAGTCTAGTACGGCTTGTCTGGACATCGCTCGGCACCGTCAGATCTTCCGTGATCCTAGTCAACCTAGCTGGCCACCGCAACTAGGAAAACCGATAGGCCGATTTAGCACCTCAGTCACGAGGAGATGAGGTGGCGTTTGAGGGCGAACAAGACCAACTCCGCGTTGTTTTTCAGATTGAACGCATGCATTATGTGGTACTTGTGGAACATGACAGTCTTCTCGCTGAGCTTGAGAATATCTGCGACTTCTTTCATGGGACGGCCTTCGGCAAGCAACTGAAGCACGTCCTGCTGCCGCCGAGTCAGTTCTTTCGAGAATTGCCGGGCACGTGTCTCGCGGACTGCCCAGTTTTCAGCACGGAGTTTCGCCGTTACGTATGCCCTGCCCTGAAGTACTTCCGAAACTGCTTTCAGCAGTTCTGAAGCGGCGGCGTGCTTGAGGACGTACCCCACAGCACCCAAATTCAGGGCGGCAGCAGCAAGATTGGGATCGTCGTTCATGGTCAGGAAGACAAGCTTTGCTTGGGGAAGGCTTGATCTAAGCCGCTCCGCGGCGTCCAGACCATTCAGCAAAGGCATACCAATATCGAGAACGATGACGTCAGGTTTCAGCTTGGGGGCTTCGACAAGCAATTCTCGGCCGTCCCGAACAATGCCAACCACGTCGTATCTTTTCTCAAGCAGCGAGCGGAGCCCTTCGGCCACGACGCTGTGGTCGTCGGCAATAAGGACGCGCAGACGACTTGTAGACCGGTCCAGTTCCTGCATAACATCCCATCGGACAGCGGCCGTCCTCAATCCATCCTAACTCGCGCGTTGGGCAGCAATCTTGAAGGGCAGCCAGGCATCAATTCTAGCTCCTTCCATGAGCCGCGAGTGAATTTCCAGTTGGCCTCCTAAAAGTCGCAAACGTTCCTCCATGCTCCGAATTCCAATGCCACGTTCCGCTAACGGCTTGTTCAAGTCAAAGCCCCTTCCTCGATCAGAAACTGACAGGTGGAGACTATTGGCAGCCCATTCCAGCCGAACCTCAGCCCGGCTCGCACCGCTGTGCCTTTTGATGTTCCGAAGTGCTTCCTGAGCGATACGGAAAATACAGAGAGTCGCATCTTCCGGAATACCACGCGGAACGTTCTCGTTCGCAAAGTCGACCTGTATGCCCTGTTGGTCCGAGAACTCCCTACAGAAGGCTTTCAGGCCAGCGACCAGCCCTAAACTCTCCAGAGTAGAAGAATGCAAGCGGTGTGATAAGGAATGCAGATCCGCACCAAGCTCGCCGACGCGATTAAAGAGTTCATGAACTTTCTGGCTGGCTTCGCCTGAGGAGGCCCCGACGTCTTCAGCCAACTGCTCCAGGTCAATCGCCAACATCGCCAAGCGTTGGTTGTAGTCGTCATGAATCTCGCGGGCAATTCGCTTGCGCTCCTCGTCTTGCGCCTCGATAAGGCGACCGCTCAAACTCTCGAGGGCCTCCTCCGCAATCTTTCGTTCGGTGACATCGATGCAAGAACCTATGTATCCAGCAAAGGAACCGTCTGGGTTGAATCTCGGCACTCCAATATCGAGTAACCACCTGTATTCTCCGTCATGACGGCGGAGCCGATACTCCATCTGGAATTGCTCGCGCCGGTCAAACGCCTCCGTATATGTGTCCATGCAGGTCTTCAGGTCTTCAGGGTGGACGAATTCTGCCCAGCCGTTGCCGAGCTGGGCTTCTATCGGAAGCCCCGTGAACCCCAGCCAGGGCTGATTGAAGTAAGTGCACAGCTTGTCGGGCCCGGACATCCAGATGAGTACGGGGGCTGTGTTGGCGACCAAGCGGAAGCGCTCCTCGCTCTCGCGTACTGCTTTCTCAGATTTAAGGCGCCCAGCGCGTTGCCACAACAGACCGAAAATCATCAATGCCTGCAAGATGAACAGAGATACACCGCCAATGACGTACCACTTATACAATTCCCACATCGTGGGCTGCCGATTTATGACGACGCTGCCCACGGGAAGGTCCCTCTCCTTGAGGCCCCAGCGCTTGAGTGCCCGCCCGTCGAACATGTAGGCGTCGTTGCTGGTGACGACGGGGATATCCTGGGGCTTCTCGCCGTTGAGAACCCGCACAGCCATCTCTGCGGCGATGCGACCGTCGTCGGCCCAGTTCACCAGATCGCCACCCACTGTTCCGGCCTTAAGATCCACATCGTCCATTACAAAGACAGGAGCATTCGCTGCACTGGCCACCATCGGTATGGATTGAGCTGAATCGATAAAGCGGTCTCCCGCTGCATCTTGCGAGATTGCAGTGTGATAAACAATCGTGTCGTTGGGTAGATGCTTGAGCCTCTCAAGCAGCGCGGGCATGGTCAAGTCGAAAAGATACGTGAATTCAAGCTTCGATTCGTAGTTGTGGAAACTCTGCTTAGCGATGGCCTCGAAGCCTTCGTCAAAACTACCCACTCCACCGACCACGACCACGTGCTTGGTGCTGGGCAGCAAGTGCAACGCCGCATTCAGGGTTCCCTCGGGGCGTAACTGGGCCAAAACACCAGTAAAGGGCATGCCGTCCCTTAGCAGGTCCGGAATTCCGCCCCAAATTGTGCAGAAGATAATTGGGGTCCCCTGGAACTTGTCGTACCGCTTGGCGATGAACTTCAGGGACACTGGCCCGGCGGCTATGATCAAGTCGGGCTTGCGGGCTGAGTATTTTTGAATAATCCCTTCTCGAAACCTGTCTTGGGAAACTCGGTCCGGGAACAGGATGAGATCCAGGCTCTCCTCATAGAGTTCGATCTGGTACGGAGATTTTTGTAGACCAGTGAGGACTGCCTGAACGACTTCAGCGAAGCCGGGTGAGGAGAGAATGCCAAGGTCGTTAATAATGAGCACGCGCCGGACTTCTCTTGCAGGTTTTGCGGAACTCGCTTGCGGAAACAAAAAAACTGCCGCGACTACGACCCAGATCAGCCGTGCTGCTCGTCTACACACTTCTCGGCCTCGTTGCTTAGGGGCGCATGGTCCTCTGCGCAACAACTTTACCACAACGATGTCATCCCCGATGGCAGACATGCAACAACCACCTCGGAGCAACAAAGTTCCGAATACGACATCTACCAATTGTGCTAGTGCCCAGTCACTGGCAAAACTTCCAGTTCCTCTCTAGATAATGGTGAGTTAATATCCGAATCGTGACAGAAGGAAGCGGAACCTTGTATCCGGTCCCCGCGCAGTAGCGCTCTAACATGGGAAACCGGTCGGTCGCAAACAACTCATGCTGCAAAGGTCATTTGTGGACGATACCTTACATGAGTACTACTATCGATCGCGCTGCCGCTGGTCGGCCCTGCTGGTGATTCTGACGATTTGTCTGATTTTTTCCAGCCGTCTAAGAAGCCAAACAGCTTCAACCGGCGCACTGACCGGAGTGGCGCTGGACCCAACCGGAGCCGTTTTAACGGGGGTGTAGTTGTCCGACTCGCGGACCAGGACACCGGCGCGATTCAATCTGCCAGGTCTGACAAGGATGGCAGGTTCAGTTTTTTGCTGCTGTCCCCCGGCAGGTACGAGCTACAAGCCAGTAAAACAGGTTCTGACACCCTAATCGCCAGTGCAACGATAGATGTCAGCGTGACCGAAGTTGTACACCTCGAGCTGCGTCTCCGACTGGCAGCCGTGTTCCACAGCATCAAGGTGTATGCAGAGGCAGCAACCGTCCAGACCGACAGTTCCGCTCTGGGCAAGGTAGTCAACGAAACTGCGGTCAGCGGTTTGCCTCTGGTCACGAGGAATTTTGCCCAAACCAAAACTCTTCCAGTCAGCGATGGGGACGCGCCAGCTTCGACCGCACGCATCGATTCGTTTTTAGCGAAACATGGAGTCTCCCCAGTCCGTCAGCCGGGCTCCAACGAGCGGTTCTGGGAGCGTGGGACCTTGCTGGCGTAGTTACGATTCAATCTGGCACGGCTCTTACCATCGCCGACACAAATGCGAAGAATGTCTTTGGGATCAGTGAAGACCGCGCTCAACTAAGCGGCACATGCTCGAAAAGCCAACTGGTGAACGGGGGCTCAGTGGGGTCCAAACTGAACAACTATTTCAACGCT
Organism: uncultured Acidobacteriota bacterium; assembly: GCA_963696635.1. Lineage (GTDB taxonomy): Bacteria > Acidobacteriota > Terriglobia > Terriglobales > Acidobacteriaceae > JABDBE01. The sequence continues at coordinate 129,152 of CAVOKX010000006.1, read as the reverse complement.
TCCTGTTTTGCGAGTCCGCCAGTTGTCGGCGCGGATGGCATCGGAACGGCGTTTGGGGACAGCGCGACAGGGATCGTGGATGGTCCCGGACAAGCGAATCTGGATCTCGCAGTTTCAAAAAGTGTGGCGTTGAACCGGCCCGTTGAAAAGAGCACTCTTCAATTTCGGGCCGAGTTCATCAATGCACTGAACCATCCGCAGTTCGCGAACCCCGACACCAATTTCACGTCACCCACTTTCGGCGTCATTAGCAGCACAGCCGTAAATGCTCGCGTCGGACAGCTGGCGCTGAGGCTCTCTTTCTAGGTAACCTAGGTCCCGCCACGCCGGCTAAACATGCGGGAACACAGTCGGATTTCCGACTGTCCTGTATGCACATCTTCAATGTGTGCGTCACCTGTCAATTTTGACAGTGCCGTCTCCAGTTCTCACTGTATTGCGTGATTACCTTTTGTCACGTGACAATAGTCCGAGTTTGGCGACGTAAATGGCATTGTGCCGCGACATCCGAAAGGCGTTATATTGGGTCACGTCTTTCGCATCAATCCCCCAGCCAGAATTGTTGTGATTTGTGGGCGTTCGCAGTGATTTGTGGACGTTCGCAGTGATTTGAATAGCGGAACACAGGATTTCTGAAATACAACCGCAACTAGACTCTTAGAGTCGGGTTGAACCTTGTACAGGGGGACAGCTTGAAAACATCATCATGCCGTGTTCTGGTGGTCGAGGATTCGGAGCCTTTTCGGAAGTTCGTTTGTTCGATGCTCAGAAAAAGACCGGAATTGGCGATTGTGGGAGAGGTCATAGACGGATTGGAAGCCGTTCACCAAGCCCAACAACTACAACCGGACCTAATTTTGCTGGACATCGGGCTGCCATCGCTGAATGGAATCGAAGCCGCTCGGCGCATCCGCAAACTCTCACCCGAATCCAAAATACTTTTTGCGAGCCAACAATCGTCTACCGACGTGGTCGAGGAAGCCCTTGGCACAGGCGCACAGGGGTACATCGTCAAGACTGACGCCGCAAGCGAGCTATTGGACGGTGTGAGCGCCGTTCTTCGGGGCGAACAGTTTGTTGGGAGGAGGTTTTCCGGTGATAATTTTGTCGGTGCTTCGCGCGCAGTATCCAGTTCTGAATTGTCGGGGCTGCGGTCAAACGATGGGCAACATTCCGATTGGGTAGTTTCTCGTTGACGCGAAGCGTTTTACCCCGCCGACCGCTGGGAGCCGGGCTCTGATGGGAGTGGAACGCGAACCTGGACGGTAGTTCCACCCATCGGCTTCGAGCGAATCTCGATGATTCCGTTTACCAGCCGAACTCGCTCCTGCATGCTCGTGAGGCCAAGACCTCGACCGTGCATTGCCGCTTCCAAGTCGAACCCTCTTCCTAAATCACTGATGAGGAGACGAATTTCACTTGAGTCTTCCCGTAGTTGGACCTCAATCCGTCTCATCCCGCTATGCTTGGCTGCATTGTGCAGGGCTTCCTGTAGAACTCGAAAAAGGCAAAGCCCGACTTCCGGTGGCAGAGAGATTTTCGTTTCAGGGCTCTTAAAGTCAATCTGAATTCTCTGTCGCTCGCCGAATTCTTTGCACCAGCTCTTCATGCCTCCAATGGCACCCAGATATTCCAGTTTTGAGGAGTGCAACTCGCGGGACAAAGCTTGCACGTCGTTGGAGATTTCTGTCACGTGCTTTCTGAGTTCTTGCACACGGCTCGGAACCTCGGAAGGACTCTCTTGAAGTTGTTCGAGTTCGACTGCCAGCATCGCGAGTCTTTGGTTTATGTCGTCGTGAAGGTCTCTGCCGATCCGGGCGCGTTCCTTCTCTTGTGCCTCCAGCAACTTGCGGCTCAGTTCTGCCAGCGCAGTTTCCGCCAGTTTGCGCTCGGTGATGTCCGCTATCATACCCACAATCCGCAGCATCCTGCCATGTTCGTCGAAGTACGCGCGACTCGTCCTCTCGACCCAAATCACGCTACCGTCGGAACGTACCATGCGATAGCTAATTCGAAGGTGCGGCTCCTCAGGACTTAACTGGGCAATCGCAGCAATCAGTCTTGCTCGGTCTTCGGGGGGCACCATTGCCAATATATCCTGACCAGTAGTGTGTGCCCCCGCATCTGCCCCAAGAATCCGCGCGACCCCTTCCGAGCGCATGATCTTATCGGTGGCAGCATCCCATTCATAGGCGAACATCTTTCCAGCCTGAGCCGCCAAACGAAAGCGTTCTTCGCTCTCGCGAAGTGCTTCTTCTGCATGCTTGCGCTCGGTGATGTCACGGGCGAGCTTGCAAAAACCCGCCAGCCTCCCGGTTGAATCCTTAATCGGGGAAATTGTCACAGAGACAGCAACCTTCTTCCCTGCTTTGGTAACGCGAGTCGTTTCGTAGTGCTCAATACGTTCTCCCGCCCTCAGCCTTTCAAGAATCTGATTCTCCTCGTCCCATGATTCAGGCGGAATGAGAATCGTGATCGGCTGTCCAACGGCTTCTGACTCGGTGTACCCGAAAATGCGCTGCGCACCTGCGTTCCAACTCACGATAACTGCATCCGGACTCTTGGAAATGATCGCATCCTCAGATGATTCGACGATTACGGCATGTCGGAACCGGGCTTCTTCTGCCCTCTGTTTGTCTGTAATGTCCTCCACCATCGCGATTACCAGTGGAGACGGACGACTGTTTAGCAAAGAAATACTCAAGCGGCCCCACATCAACGAGCCGTCCCGTCGAAAATAACGCTTCTCCAGTTGGTAGTGATCTATCGACCCTGCTCGCAATTGTTGAAAAAGAGCCCAGTCTTTCTCCGCATCTTCAGGAGGAGAAAACTCAACGCAGTGTTTACTCCGCAATTCTTCTTCGGTGAAACCTAGCATGGAGCAAAAGGCAGGATTAACAAAAAAAGGCTGCCCCTCTAGGTTCTCCACCGCAATCCCAATCGGACTCGCGTTGAAAACGTCACGGAAGAGCTGACTGTCGGGTGTCACGTTCTTGAACCCTCTCCCATCGCACAAATTGTATAGCACTGTTGGTGTCTAACGGCAAACGATATTGCGTTCCCAAGACTACAGGATGTTAAGCTCCGCAGGTTTCAGGTCTAGCAGTCGCCGATATTGTTGGAGAGAGAGGATATTACGAGAGCTGCCGCATCGACTGCAGGTAAGGAATCGACTTCCGAACTAAGAGGAACGCGAGCGTGGATCGTCGTGCCTCCTTGATGGATCCGAACACCGGCTCGACCACGGTTTGACGCATTCGGTACAACGCGCGACCGGCTTCTGTGTTGAGCACTTGGCGCATCTGCTGCGCCAGCGGATTTCTCGCCATCTGGCGCGGCTCCGGGGCTTCCAGTGCATCCCCTCCGTCGGGTGGAACGAGCACTTGAGCGCCACTCTGGAGTGCCTGTTGAACTGTTTCGGTGTCCCAGTAGCCGACTGAAGAAGAATGCCAACCAGTTCTTTGCGGTGTCCGCTTGGCAAATGAGGTGGCAAGGGCCTCCGCTTGACCTTTCGTTGAGGGGGAACCCGGAACCTCATCTACCCGCGGCCATCGCTCGTCAATCGCCTTCATGATTTCCTCGGCCCACCGCACCGCGTCAGCGACTGCAGTGAGGGTCGCCGGAACTCTTTTCCCACCTTCGAACTGCGCCAGCCGCCGGGCAGCAGGGATGCTTGGCGCGATTACTTTTTCATTGTGAATTAAGATTTCGGTGTCGGCGGATAGTTCTTTAGCAGCTTTGTAACCGCTTTCGCCAAATTCTTCTGCTGTTTTTCTGGTTTTGCCTTCGGGTCAAGCGTCTTGCTCGCGACTCCGCGCCAGACCAGGTCCTTGTTCGCGGAATCGTACATATCAACGGCGAGCTGTCCGGTGTAGATCGTAGAGGTCTGGCCTGTGGTCATGCTCGATCCTCCCGCCCCGCCGTACCATCCGCCTCGGTACCAACCTCCGCCGTAACCCCAATCGGTGCTGTAGGAGTTGAACTGCTTCTCTTGTCCGACGGCGGTCTGGTAGCCGATGTAAAGGTCAGCCGTATCTCCCTCGACCTTACTCAAGCCTTTCCGGGCCAGTTCGGCATCCAATGCGTCCTTGATCTGCTTGTCGACGAGATCGTTTGCGTGGTCGGCGCCCTTAATAGGTACCCATTTATAAGTCTTGAATTTCGAGAAGTCAGTGTTTTTGTCGAAGTTGTACCGAACATCCTGGCCGAGGGCACTGACAGCCGCAACCAACGACAAGACGATTGAGAAGCAAAAAAATCTTTTCATGACTGATCTCCGCATCGCTCAAATTCTCGGTCTGCCGCGGCGGGCTGAAATAGATCTCCTCAACTCGCGATGCCGGGCAATCCATCACAATCCTAGGTGAGCCATGAGAAATGGTGAACTGTTACTCTTGACAGTGGCAAAAGAATGATCAGGCTACATCCAATTCAGTCTGTAATTAATGACAGGTCCCGCCGCCAGCTTGCTGCTTTACGGTAAGTTGCCAGCCGAATTGGCCTGACATCAGTGAGTTGGAGGCGAGAGTGAAGAACAGCAGGAAGATACTTTGGGCATGCTCCTGCTTGGTCGCGCTTACAACTTTCGCCTTTGCGCAGAAGGTCGAAGTGGGCTACGACAAAAGCGCGGACTTTTCAAGGTACAGGACTTACACCTGGGCAGAACCAGCTATGCCGCCGACCCGGCCGATACTCTACGAAACCGTAATGAGCGCCATCGATGGTCAGCTGGGGTCGAAGGGCTACTCGCGGGTTGACAAAGGCGGAGACCTAACCTTGATTCCTGCCGGCGCGATTGACTTCGCAATCGCAGTCTCCCCCGGGACACCAATATCACCCACCTCTAGTGGTCCACCTCCAGCCATAAATGCCACGATGTGGACAGGAGCGCAAGGCGGGGGAGAACTCATGCCTGCAGTGCCCGACGGAACTTTGGTATTGGAGTTTGTTGATCGGGCTGCGAACCGTGTGGTCTGGTCTGGCAAGGTTTCCCAAAAACTCGACATTGAGAAGAAAACCAAGTCTTTGGAACTCGCGAGTAAAGCAGTCGCCAAGCTGCTGAAGCAATTCCCCCCGAAAGCTAAAAATTAAAGCTCAGACCAAGAATGACTGTGGGATCGGTCCAGCCTGCATTAAGTATGTAGGTCGTGAAATCCACCTTTTTATGCGAAAACCCGACTGACACGCCACGCTGCACATCGAGGCTGGTGTGGTAAGCCCTTGTCCGCTGCGCCACTAGACCAGCATGAAACCAGTCTGTCGGCGAGTACACTAGTTCATTCCAACTGTATAAGAAGTTCTGGTGCTTGTCTGCGATGTCAAACACATACTCAATTTCGCTGGAGAGCCTAATGCTTTTGTAGGTCAGGGACAGCCAACCGCCAGGAGCGATCCCGCTGGTGTTTCCAAATACAGCCCCCAGCATGGGGGTTGCTTCGAAGACCAGTTTGCTGTCTGCGCTCAGGTTGTAGCCAGCCCACAACGACGCCGTCTCCTGATCTTCATCGTTGTAACGTGCCTCAAGATGAAGCCATTGGTGGTCTGCTGTAAATGTGGGTGAGGCATAGGATCTGTCGTGTGGGACAATATATCCGGACGTAGCGAATGAGAAGGACCACTCCTTTTCGTCCTTGTCTTCCGACGGGGCCTCATTTGTGGCTTGGGCACAGAGCGGGCCAGCGAACAGAGCGCATGCCCCGAACATTACCAAAAGGGCATAGCTTAGCCGCCAAGAACTATTGTGAGGGCAACCAGTGCGCTGCCAACAATCGCCATCCACAGGCCCATTCTCCAGGGGCGATACCCCGCGTAACGGCCGAATGCGTAGCCAGCCAAGAACAACATCACAACAGCAATTCCATTGGAAATACGCAGACCCAGCCCTGCATCGCCGACAATAAGAAACGGAATTACTACCGGAAAGGTCGACAGGAACACCGCCAAGAGTACGGCGACGGCCCCGAGCCAATCTTCCTGGGTAAGCTTTGGGTGGGCAGGCGGTTCCGGCAGCCGATTCAACTTCGTTCTTATTTCCTCGAATGCACCGTAAGACATAACGGAAGCCAGCACGGGAGGCATGGCCTTGGCGATGAGGCGATGCGCGAAAGCGGGATCGGACGCCTGACGCACACCGCGCAACGCGGAGATGCTGTGACCTTGTTCCACAAAACAAGCGAGCAGGTACATAAAACCATCGATAATGCCCCAGGCCAGATTGCAGGTAATCGCGGCAATGAGCATGGTGCTGACTTCTTCCTGTCCCGCTTCGGTAACGCTGATTGAGCAGGTAAAGGTCAGGACCATCATTAATCCGAACCAGATCTCTGAAATTCTGTCGATCGGTTCGAGCGGACGCTTGAATGTCTTATGTCGCGGCCGGTGGGTGGTCAGCGTGAACTCGCGTGCCCTATCGATGACCGTTTCCATGTTCGATCTCCCGTAACTGTTGCGTTATGTGCCTGCGCCTAATTCCGCACACCCATTTGCTTCATACGCTTTGGGCCTGAACTGTAGGCTGATTTTTTTCCAGAAATACGTCGACTGCCGCACCAACTCCACGGAAAATCCGGTGTTGCCCTAAATGCTCGAGGAATCCGCTACGCGTGAAAAGATCACGAACCGGATCTGCAACTCGCGCGAAGCAGACCTCAATTCCCATGTCTTGCAACTCGCCCGCCATCTGTTGCAGCATCTCGAGGCTCGTGAGATCTATCTCCGGGGAGGTCTCAAGGTTCAGAACGACTGTGTGAAGCGGCGTATCCGCGTTTTTCACCAGCTCGCGTAATCGATTGCGGATGCGGTTGGCATTGGCGAAGAAAAGAATGCCATTGGGCCGAAATATCAGGAGGCCGGGAACCTGCTTTGCCTCTGGATAGCGCGCGATATCTACAAAGTCTCCCGATCCCGCCAGCCTGCCCAACACCGAATACTGCGGCTTACTCAATTTCCGCATCAGAGCGATCAAAGTGAGACCGACGGCAAAAATCAGGCCTTTGAGAATTCCCATCTGTAGCACGGCCACGAGCGCGATGAGCGAAACCCAAAAGCTACCGGTGCCAAGCTTTACGTAGTACCTCAGGGTAGCAACATCGGCCAAATGTATGACCGCATTGATGACGATGGCTGCGAGCACCGCCTCCGGGAGATTACGAATCGCGGGCAGCAAGAACGCCAGGGTAAGAACGACACACAACGAGGCAGTGATAGTCGACAGTTGGGTGCGGGCGCCACCGGCATCATTCGCCGCCGTACCTGACATACCTCCCCCCACGATAATGCCGCCTACCAAGCCCGATGCAATATTGGCGAGACCGATCGCGGATAATTCCTGATTGGGATTGATTTCATACTTGTGTTTTGCAGCAAATGTGCGGCCCGCGGCGAGTGCCTCCGCCATGAGCACCAGCACGACCCCGATAGCGCCAACGAAGATGTCTGCCAAATCATCTTCCCCGATTCTCGGCCAGCTTAGGGAGGGCGTGCCTGCTCGCATCGTGCCGACGACTTCCACTCCATGTTGCTGGAGACCAAACCAGGGGACCGCAAGAGTTCCGAGTACCAGAACCACCAACGCTGCAGGCACCCGTGGGACAACCGCCGCAAGCAGGTAGATAACGGCAAGCGCTATTGTCCCGACAGCCAGAGTCCATAGATTCACCGCATGAAGCGAGGTGATCACATTCCAAGCTTGATGGAAGAAGTTGCCATGGCCACCAGGAATTCCCATGAACTTGTGTCCCTGCTTCACCATGATGGTGAGCGCCAAGCCGAAGACGAACCCTTTAAGAACGGGTTTGGAAATGAACTCCGATACCGAGCCTAACTTGAGCAAACCGCCTGCGAGAAATATGAGACCCGCAGCAACAGTCGCTGCCGAAGCCAGCACGGAGTAGCGAGAGGCATCGCCCAAAGCGAGGGGCGCTACAAGGGCAGCCAGCATAGCCGCCGACGAGGAAGTCGCGGTGACCGCAAGTTGCCGAGAGGTACCGAAGATCGCGTAAACAAACATGCCTGCCGCCGCGGCGTAGAGACCCATCTGGGGAGGGACTCCGGCGATGCCGGCGTATGCCATTCCCTGGGGCACCAGCAAGCCGGCCAGCGCAACACCGGCGACAATATCTGTTCGAGGCGAACACTCACGGAGCCAGGCGGTGATAGGCAGGAACCGAGATACTGCCGGCGTGGATGACATTTACCCCTCTGCTTCCGCAACGGAGACGAATCAGTACCTCTCCAGAACGAAGTGCCTACCCTTCAGTTCATCGTTATAACGTCCCTTATTGGATCGTTCCGGCAATCTCACTTTCGGGCGAGGCGTCTTCTTGTAGGGAATCAAACGTAAGAAATGCGAAATGCAATTGAGCCGCGCCTTCTTCTTGTCGTCGGAGCGAACGATGTACCAGGGAGCATGCTTGCTATCGGTAGTCTTCAGCATCATGTCGCGGGCTCGGGAGTATTCATACCAGCGGCGAAAAGACTCCAGATCCATGGGGCTGAGTTTCCATTGCCGAACCGGATCTTTGATACGCGCCTCGAAACGGCGTTGTTGCTCTGCCTTCCCAACCTCCAGCCAATACTTAATGAGAATGATGCCGGCATCCACGATGTACTTTTCCATCTGGGGGCACATGTCAAGAAAACGCCGATGCTGCTCTTCAGTACAAAAACCCATCACATATTCGACGCCTGCGCGGTTGTACCAACTCCTATCGAAAATCACGATCTCTCCTGCGGCAGGGAAGTGCTGCATGTAGCGTTGCACGTACATCTCGGACTTCTCGCGATCCGAGGGAGCAGGAAGCGCTACTACGCGAAAGACCCGAGGACTCACACGCTCGCTGATCGCCCGAATAGTGCCACCCTTGCCGGCAGCGTCGCGGCCTTCGAACACGAGGATTATGCGTAGGCCTTTGTATTTCACCCAATCCTGAAGCTTGCACAACTCGGCCTGCAGGTGGCACAGTGCCTTTTCATATTTTTTTCGCTCCAGATTCTTGCCCTGGTTCTTGCCTTCGGCCTTGGCCATAGGAATGCTCCAGGGCCTGTCCTGTCCGGACCGGGACTCTCCGGTTCGAGCTCATTCCCGGCCCGGAAGCGTAATAAGCGCGCGCCAATAGGGCAGGCCCTGTATTGGAGGCGTAACCGCGCACGTAGGTCCCGCGGCTCAGTGAAAAAATCTGCCGACGGACTTGTGTTGGTTACGCCTCTCAATGAACAAGCCTAAGTGAGGAAGTCAGGAAACGAATACTGTCAGAAAACACAGTCCTAGCTTCTCGATCTTTCTTTGGGACGCAGCAATCGAATGAAGACGCCGATCCTGGGGGTTCGTGATCTTATCCGGTTCTTCGTGAGTCGCGAGGCTCGCTGGAAACAGCAAAGCGATTGGCTGCTTCTGTCGTGCCAACGCGGAAGCTCGGTGGCTCGTAATCCGGTGCAACGTATTGCTGCGGAATCGCGATGACATTCCCATCTCGGAGCGATGAGAAATGAGGAGAGCAGATTTCAACACCAGCTTGATTGAAGTTATCTTGGATGTTCTGGTGCATCTCGGAATAGATTGCCAACATCTGCGCGGGAGCGTCGGTGTACGCGTTCACTTCGTAGCAGACATAGAAATCGTCTAATTTGCTTTGCTGGACGAAAGGTTGCGGGTGTTGCAGCACATACCGAGTTGCGAGAGCAGCCTTGATCAGAAGTTGATGGACGGTTCTCCAAGGTGCGTCATATCCGATGGTTACAGCAGTATGAAAGATCACCCCTGATTTCTTCGCCTCGATGCTGTAATTCTTCACTGATCCACCCATGACTGTGCCATTGGGGATCGTAATGATTTCTGACTTCGGGGTGAGAACCCGGGTAACCAATAGGTTCTTTTCGATTACCTCTCCTGTAACGCCGCCAATTTCGACCCAATCCCCAACCAGAAATGAACGCATATAAGTAAGGATGACACCTGCGATGGCGTTAGCCACCGCCGAAGAGGATCCCAAGGACAATAGAACTCCTAGAAATATGGAAATGCCCTGAAAAGCTGGGCTTTTGGCCCCAGGCAAATACGGGAACGCGATAATAGCGGCGAGAACTAAGACTAGGATACGTATAAGCTTCTCGGTAGGATCTGCCCAGTCTGGATAGAAACCGTGAATTTTAAGATCTCCCTTGCGGATCTCGCCAAAGATCAATCGCAGCAGGCGCGTGGCATAGTATGCGACCAAAGCGATCACAGAAACGACTAGCAGGTTTGGCAAGTAATCCAGTGCTCCCAGAATCAGCGATTCCAATTGCGTAGATACCCACTCACTGGCGGTGTGCGATATCTCGCGCGTCGATGAGAAGAATCCCAGAACGATGGTCAGATAAGCTTCCAGCAAGCTAAGCACGAATAGCCAGTAGACGACGGCGCCCAACGCCAGAGAAACGGGCCCCAGGTATGCGACGGCCAGGTGCCACGCAGACTTCTGCTCCAAACGGGCGCTTGTCCGGACCCGATTCTCGATCCGACCACCGAGAATGGAGCGCCCGCGGCGGAGGAGCCACAACACCAATACCAGGGCGATCGTTGCAAAGAGGGCTTTGATGACGCCTTGCAATATCATTCGCCAGCTGTGCTCTTGGCGGTAGATCGGAATCGTCCGGACAATGTTATCCGCGTACTCCGCCGCGAGTTGGTCTGTGGGCTTACCAGCCAATTTTGCGTCCGCGTCGGTTACCGCCATGATCAGTTGCCCGCCAACAACAATTTCGGTCCATCCCTGATGGGGCACCAGTTGCACCGACACGGAGCTTCCTTCTCTGGCGAGGGCAATAATGCGCTGTTCGATTGCCCTGGCGCGTTGCTCTGGCGTACGCCCTCCGACCGTTTCGTAGACAGTTAGGATTGGACCATGATCTTCGATTACCACTTGGCCGGGCGAGGTCCCTTCTTCCTCGGGGGGCCCTTGGTCACTACTGGCATGTGAGGTTTGTGTGATTGGAGCGTTCGCCGGTTCTTCGTGGGCATCTGCGCGTAACAGACAGACCAACAAAAGCCAGCAAGCAAGTACGCTGAAACTGATAGTGCCAATTCTGTGCTTCATAGCACCGAATCTACCCACCGGGACCACTCGGTTTCACCTTCCAACCCGCCGCGTAGCGGTCGCAAGGTACCTCAAGACAGCATTGCCACTATCAACGAACCCCAAGTGGTCAGCAGGATATGACCGATCGCGGCGGTATACGAATAACCCAATGTCGCAATCGCACTATCTGATTTCTCCTGGACTGCGGCAACTCCTGCGATCATGGTTTGCGCACCGGCAATTCCACCCAGAAGCAGTAAGGGGTTGAGCCTCAGAACGTAGCGGCCGAACAAGATACCGGTAAGAAGCGGAACGAGCGTGACGACTATTCCGCCCAGAAAAAGCATGTAGCCGTATTCTTTGACTGCATGAATGAAGATCGGTCCGGCTTTGAGTCCAATCATGGCGACGAAGGCGGCTAGCCCAATCGATCTCATGAAGAGAATTGCTGCGTCTGGCATCCGTCCGAACCACGGCCGAACCGACCGCAGCCATCCGACGATTAGCGCGGCTAGCAGCGTGCCCACGCTTGTACCAAGAGTCAGTTTCATGTGGCCGATGGGGATGGCGACGACCGCTCCGACCAATATGCCAATGAATATCGCGAGACCGAGGGTCGCTAGATCGCTCTCTTCTACGGGGCTAAGTATTCTTCCCACCAAGGGTGCAAGTTTTCTCACTGCAGATTCAGATCCGGTCACCTGGAGCGTGTCGCCACGTTCAAGGACTAACTCCGTTCCTACAGGTAGTGAGTGTCCTCCCCGGGTCACACCACGGAGAAGAACTCCACGGGTCTCAGCAACATTTTCCGCAAGTTCCCGCAGAGTCCTACCAGCGAATGCTTTCTGGGTTACATAAAGATCGAATGAAGCTACCGGAATCTCGAGCAATTCTGGATCAGCAACCTCGTTCGTCCGGCCAAGCACCTTTACCAGGATCTCGGTTCGCCCAAGCACAGCGACTGTGTCGCCCGCTTCGAGCACAGTGCTGCCAGGGGGGGTGAAGATGTCGCCTTTGCGCCGTATGCGTTCAACGAAGAGCCGCGCGCCGGGTACTGACTTCTCAGCATCCGCGACTGTCTTACCAGCGACAGGAGCGTTCTGAGCCACTGAGTACGCACGAAATCCGATCGGCTGCCAGGCAGACTGGACTCCCAGCTTGGAATGACGTATGCCCAAACTCGATTCCAGTTTTTTCGATTCCGCACGTAAGTCGATGCCCAGCAGCTTCGGCCCGAGGCTGCTGCAACACCAAATCACGCCGATGGTCCCGAAGATATAGCAGATTGCATCTGCTACGGCGATGTGTCCGATCAGTTGTTGCTTCTGGCTATCGGGCAGGGACAAAGCCCGAATAGCCTCGCTCGCAGTTCCGATCGCAGGCGATTCAGTCAGAGATCCTGAAAGCAAGCCGGCAGAAAATCCCAGGTCGAGTTTCAAGAAACGGGCTACGGCGTACGCTGTGAAAAGACCGACGACTGGAATGAAAACCCCGAGCAAAGCCCACCGCAACCCGTCTCCCTTAAGGTTGCGGAAAAAGCTCGGTCCGACCGAGTAACCGATTCCAAAAAGGAATAGCAGAAAGAGTATTGATTTCGCCTGGTCGGAGACGGAAACATGAAAAAAGTTACCGATCAATATGCCTCCCAACAGGGATCCCGTCACTGCGCCGAGTCCGACCCCGCGAAACTTGATGCGGGCAATCAAGTATCCGATACCGATTGCGAGATAGACCCCCATCTCGGGGTACTTCTCAAACAATTTGGCAAACCATTCCATAAGTCTTCGTTCGACCGTTCTGCCTGGGACAAATTGCTGTGATGTCCCGCAAAGCACCGAGGTCTTAATACGCGATCTTTGTCGCGACGTACTCGCACAAAATCAGCACTATCAAATATCCGAGACCTAATGTGACATAGACGCCTGTTTCGGGATACTTCTCAAAAAGTTTGGCCAGCCACTCCATATCGCGTTCCTCGTGCTTCCCGCAATCCGGAGTATTACTTTGCGAGCACCAACGGGCAATACTCGCCTACAAATGGGGATTACCGCTGTCATGCGGCGGTCTTCCGCTTCATCTCCTTTGATTCTTCAACCCTGCTTTGAACCTTTCTAGCTCCCAGAAACGACGGCTTCAGCAGTTTTAAACCCAGCGACGCGTCGAAACCATGGATTTCCTTGACGTCCAGCTTGCGCATGAATTCGATCGTTTCCGCCGTGATCACCTGACCGGGGACCATGATGGGAAATCCCGGTGGATACGGAATCACGAAGTTAGCCGAAACCAACTCAGGCCCTTCCTTGAGACGCTGGTCGATATCCGGACTGAACAGTTTCAGGTGTTCACACTGTGCTTCGCGATACGCTCCGAAGAAGGCTGAACGCATGTCGCCTTCGCTCGTCACACTGGAAGGATCCTCGCGGAAGCTGCTGTGAAAGCAGCTGAAGTTTGGAAGATTCGGTACATCTTCCATCAAAGATTTCACCCGTGCCGCGAACGCCTGCTGGACTGCGCTGCCCCCATCCGCAAGTCTCTTCTCGATTTTGCGAGATATCTCGACGAGGACCTTGATAAGGTGAGCGATATCGCTACGCGTGTTGTTGATGTTGGTTTGCAGCAGTACGCTGTTGCGGGATGTCTTATTGAGTTGGATGTCGAAGTCTGCCGCAAGCATATTCTTAAACTGTGTGCCATCGAACCCGGCAGAGCCGCAGACTAGCGTAAGCCGTGTCACATCCAGGGCGAACTCATCTTCCCGTAGAGTTTTTACCGCCGTGGTCCAATTTGTTCCCGGGGTCAAGTAGTCCACAAATCCGGTGGCGCGGAACTCGGCAGGAATCATGTCGTCGGCACCGAGAACTCGGAAGTACTTTGAGATGAGCGGATGAGAGTTCACCTCACGTCGAATATCCAGTGCTAACTGAATGGCCCGGTTTACCAGTTCATAGCCCTCAAGCTCCATCTGGCGGCGCGCAACATCCAACGTGGCGATAATCTGCAGATTGGGGGAGGTCGATGCATGCGTGAATACCGCTTCGTGGAATTGCTCCTCGACAGTGTGATAGTCCTGGTCCTTCACCAGCACCATCGATCCCTGCCGCAAGCACGACATCGACTTGTGCGTGGAATTCGTCTGATAGACTCGCAAACGCACTTTGTACGGATCGGCCAGCAGACGAGTTTCCAGAAGGGTTGGGTCTTTCGGATCGAGGTCGGCGCCGAACTTCTTGACCTGGTCCTCGTAGGCTTGACGATAGGCTGGATCCTGGAACTTGCTTTCGAGAATCGCGGCTGCTCCCATTGCCGTGCGGCGCCGATAAAACGGACTCCACCTGGCGAACCCGAACCAGGCTTCGTCCCACAGGAATATGAGATCTGGCTTGATGGCGAGGCACTCTTCCATCACTCGCTCAACGTTGTAAATCTGGCCGTCGAAGGTACAGTTGGTGAGCACCAACATTCTTGCCCGGTCCAGCTTTCCTGCGGCTTTCAAATCCAGCAAGGCTTTCTTGATGGTTCGCAAGGGTACTGCACCGTACATCGAATACTTGGTTAGCGGATATGCTTCGACGTACAGAGGCAAAGCTCCGCACAGCACTGCGCCGTAATGGTGGGACTTGTGACAGTTGCGGTCGACCAGCATGATATCGCCGGGAGCCAGCAATGCCTGTTCGACCATCTTGTTTGATGTCGAAGTGCCATTGGTGACAAAGAATACGTGATCTGCGCCGAATGCCCGCGCCGCTTTATCTTGCGCAACCTTAATATTGCCGGTCGGCTCCAGCAGACTATCGAGTCCTCCGGTGGTTGCCGAAGACTCTGCGAGAAACAGGTTTATTCCGTAGAACGCACCCATGTCCCGAATCCAATTCGACTTGAAGATCGACTTGCCACGCGCCACCGGCAAGGCATGGAACGTGCCAATCGGACGTTGAGCGTATTTCTGAAGATTGTCGAAGTATGGCGTGTCGTACCGATCTTGAATGGCGTCGAGAATGCTTAAATGCAACTCTAGCGGCTCTTCCACCTGATAGAACACACGACGGATGCAATCTGCCGAGACGTTGCCGGCTAGTTTCTCCACCGCGCGATCGCTGAGCAAGAAAATATCGAGCTCAGGCCGGATTCGCTTCAGCCCCTTCGCAAGGGCTAAGATCAATTCACCGGATGTTAAGGCATTTCCGGTAGCTGCAAGGTGGTTAGTAAGAAATTCTCGGAGCGCGGGGCTGCTGTGCGTTGAGGCGAAAGGGCTCCCCTCATAGATGACTACCGACTCGATACTGCCGTTCAGGATGGTTCCAAGTATGGCGTCTTCCAAGCTAGAGACAAACACTGGCTCATAGACGAACTTGTCCTGCGGCCGGCGCAACTTGCGCAAGTCTTGAGCGAGTTCCAGGAACATGGCCGGACGCGCCGGGCTAACGAAAAGCACCTCGAAATAAGGCCGATAGGATGCGCCCTCCTGGGCGCCAGGAACGCGCTCAGCAAGGCTGATGGGCGCCTCATCGTTCTCCCAATCAGCAAGATTTGTACGATATGAGTGCGTCAGCAGGGCTGCACTGATTGATTGCACGAGGCGAGCGGTTCCGGTGGCATCGCCAGAAGCAATGCGCTCGTCGAGCGTTCTCAACAACGCGAGGCCGGGATACGCAAAGAAGTCCTCCCACTGTCGTAGCTCACGAAAAAGGGCGGAGACAGCAGATTGTTGGGATTGCGAGCCAGTCTCCCAGTTCCTGGCCGCTTGCAGAAGTTCCCGCCAACGATCTAAGCGCGCCTCCGCCACCGTGAAAATTTGATCGGCTCGTGTACTCTTTGTGCTGGTAACGGTACTCATGATTCCTCCATATCTTTCGGTTGCTTCCGGTCACAATCGGCTGCGCTTTCGAACACGAATGCGTCCTGAACAATTACTTGTTCTTATCGGCTTTCACCTTCACGAAGCTGTATTTGGCGCTGAACTGGATGCGAGGCGCATTTCCTTTCAACCCGTCCTGCTGTACTTGCCAACCGTAGAGAAATTCGGCGCCCAAGTTTAAGGACGATTCCCAAGGATTCCAGATGAGGTTCGCGGCGGTGTACTCGCCATGGTTGTAAGTGTCGCCAGGTGCGTTGATGGTATTGTCTACCCCGGCGTATGAGTAGACAGCGCTGGACCGAAGTGTTTTTCTCCAGTAGTGCTGATAGGCTGCTTCAATCCCAATCGCGGGGGTCGCTTGCAGACTGGTACCGTTGGGGGCTAGCTCCGCGTCAATGCCCAATCCTGAGGTGTCCTGGATATAGCGTGAAACTCCATGGCCCCCAGTGAGCGCGAAGACTATATTGTCTTTGCCGAACGTCTCAAATCCAGTAGAGACATTTACTCCCCATCCAAATACCGAGTCTGTCCTGGAGACTCCTTCCGCAACCTCAATCGCTGAGATGTCACGGAAGAGTCCGGACACCTGAAAGTGGCCGCGCTTAAATTCCTGTCTGAGCCGGATGGTTCCATCAACCCTCGGAGTATTGGGTTGAGCAGTGAAAGCTGGGGTCGTGAAAATAATATCGGAGCTCGGTTTTTCCGCTGAGAAATAGAGTGTTGTGCTCTTGGCGAGGGCGAGTCCGTAGCGGAACTGGGGGTTCCGAAGGTTGACCATTCCGTTCGGTCCCTGAAAATCTAAAGTGTCAGGAAACCCATCCGGATCCATAAAGTTTGAGAATGTCTGGCCAACAAGGAAATTACTTGCCTGCGCATAGGCGTGCCGCATGCGGGGAGTGGTCGCGTTGGTTCCAAAAAGATCGCCCTCAACGTAGAAGCGTACCTCGCCAATGCGGGTGCTTGGAATTCGGAAGTCGAGGCTGAGGCGCGTGGGACGAACCGACACGCTCGTGTTATTTGCCCCGGAAACCTGGGGTATCGGGATTGATGCGGGGACGAAGGCGTCGGAGTTTCCTGCGGGCTTCAGATCACGGATAAAATCAGACTTGAAATAGCCGCCGATCTTCAGGATCGTCTGAGTGCCCGGCAAACGGAAAAAGCCTTGGTAGTTCGGGTCAAGGGGAACATTATTATAGCGAGGTGCGGCGAGAGGATCTTCGGAGAATATGTTATAGGTTGCGGTCTGATCTCCAACTTGTGGAGAAGTCGGGCCCTGAAGTGGAGGTTGGCTGGTTTGAATGGTGCCAGTCTGGTCAGCAGATGTAGTTGCAGGTTGAGTGGCCGCTTGAGTTTTCGCGTTCTCCAAGTCTTCGATTCGTGCCTGTACCTTTTTCATTTGCGCCTGCAGGTCGGAAAGTTGCTGGCGCAATTCCTGGGCGCTCGAGCTCGAAGAATCATTTTGTGCCTGTGCCTTAACTGGCACCAAAATGCCTGCTAACAACCCCACGCAAACATAGCTGATCACATGTTTCTTCACTGTTTCACCTCTATCTCGCGATCCCCGCAAGCATGCATTGGTGCGATCAGCTCGCCTCCGCACTGGGGAAATGTTGCCTGTCGCACTCAGGGACAACCTAAGTGGTGGCATCCCCGCAAACAACTGTCAGAATTACCAGACTGAATCAGGATCGAAGAGGCGATACATTGCGAATCAATAGCAGACCGCTGCCAACGCCGGATGTGAGCGATGTTTGGGCGTTTTTTTCGGATCGAGGCGAATGGATGCGGGTGTCGTCGTTAACGCTGTTTCAGTCGTCGACTGAAGCAAGGCTTGGGATGTCGGCCATGCTGGTCCACACAGGAGCATGAAGCTACTACTCTTGCCAACCACCGCCGAGAGCGTTGTAGAGTTGCACCAGCGCCAGTCTTTCGTTCAGTTGTGCCTGTGCCAATGATAGCTGCGCATCAAAGTAGCGAGTATCACTGTCCAATACTTCGAGGTAACTGCTCACCCCCCCGCTATACCGAACATTAGAAAGGCGAGTCGCATCCTGTGCCGCTGCGGTAACGAGCGCCTGCTGTTCGCGGAACTCCTGATTCTTCCGGTAGGCGACCAAGGAGTCCGATACCTCACGAAACGCTTGCTGAATAGACTGCTGGTAACTCAATACCGCCTCTTGTTGTTGTGCCTCGGTCAGTCTGACTCCGGAACTAATCCTTCCCCCGGTGAAAATCGGCTGAGCTAATTGACCACCGAAATTCCATAATCCGGCTGGCCCCGTGAACAGATCTGTCAAGGCCGAACTCTGGTATCCACCTACGGCTGTCAATGTGATCTGCGGGAAGTAAGCTGCCTTCGCGACTCCTATTCGTGCGTTGGCGGCTACCAATTGTTGTTCAGCGGATTGTATGTCGGGACGTCTCTCCAACACCGCAGAAGGCAGGCCTGCGGGCACGGTCGGCGAAATCGTGGTTGCGAGCAAGGGCTTCCCGCGGGGGATAGAAGCTGGATTTTGTCCTAACAGAATGCTGATAAAATTTTCCTGCTGCTCGATGCGTCGCTCCAGATCCGGAATCGCGGCTGCCGCCGTGTAGACCAACTGTTCCGACTGGCGAACGTCCAGCATTGACGTTGTCCCGCCGTACGTCCTTATCTCCACCAGGCGCAACGATTCTTTGCGAGAATCCAGCGTCCGCCTAGAAATCTCCATCTCCATATCAAGCTCGAGTAATTGGAAATAGGCGGTCGCCACATTGCTGACCAGGGAAGATATGACGGCACGCTTGCCCCATTCCGTCGCCAATAGCGTGGCGCGTGCCGCCTCGGTGGCCCTGCGAAACTTTCCCCAAAAGTCGAGCTCCCAGAATAACGACAGGTTTACTTCGGCTGGGCTCGTCTCGAATGTTGGCGTGATTGGTGTCTTCGGATAACGTTGGTTGCTGCCGGACGCACTCCCCGCAATCGTAGGAAATTGATCGGCACGCGTGATCCCAAGCGCAGCTTGTGCTTCCATGACGCGCGCAGCCGCAATACGCACATCGTAGTTGTTGATAAGTGCCTGGCGGATCAGCTTTTGAAGTTGCTCATCCTGGAAAACAGCCCACCACTTCTCATCCCCGAGTGAGGCAGTGGTCTCGTGGGCGTCCGGTGCCAAGCCTCGATAGTCGCCAGGAACGGTGACGGGGGGACGCTTATAGTTCGGGCCCACCTTGCAACCGAGGAGCAGTACAAATGCGAGCGCCACGAACCAACACCTACGAAACGGGCAAAACCGCTTCGAATTGAACATGGCGAGAAGTTTTTTAGTCATCGGCGGCTGCTCCTCCCAGAGTTGCTCCTGATGCCAATGCTTCCGGCCCCTTTTTCTTTCCCGATGCCCATATTCCGAACCGCTCCACAACTTCGAAGCTGACCGGAATGAAGAAAATGGCCAATACCGATGCTGCCAGCATTCCCCCAATGACTGTGGCCCCCAGCACCTGACGTGAGATCGCACCTGCCCCAGAAGCGCGCCAGAGCGGTACGCATCCCAGAATGAAGGCGAATGCAGTCATGAGAATCGGCCGCAATCGCAGCTTTGCCCCGGTTAGCGCAGCATCGACCAGCGATCTTCCCTTCTCGTATTCCGCCTTGGCGAATTCGACAATAAGAATGGCGTTCTTGGCGGAAAGTCCGATCAGCATTACTAGACCAATCTGGGCGTACACATCATTGTCGAGATGACGCAAGTAAAGCGTCATAAACGCGCCGAACACTGCAATTGGAACTCCGAGCAACACGCTGAACGGAAGTGTCCAGCTTTCATACTGCGCCGCCATGATGAGGAAGACGACGAAGAAAGCCAGTCCAAAGATTGTGGCTGGCGAAACGCCTTGCGCCGCTTTCTGTTCCTGGTATGACATACCCATGTAGTCGAATCCCATCTGGCTGGGCATTGACTTGTTGAAGACATCTTCCAGGGCCGCCATGGCTTGCCCTGAACTGTAGCCAGACGCAGCCGACGCATTAATCTGGACGCAATTAAACAAGTTGTAACGCATTATGAACTCAGCGCCACTCCGCGGATAGGTGGTAGTCAGCGTACTCAACGGAACCATGCCACCCGTGGCATTTCGCACGTAGAATCTGCCCACGTTGTCGGCGTTAGTGCGAAAGTCGCCGTCGGCCTGAACGTACACCTGCCATTGCAATCCGAAACGATTGAAATAGTTAATGAGCGAACCGCCCATAAATGTCTGGATGGTCTCGTACAAACTACTCAGTTGAATCTGCTGTGTCATTGCTTTGGCGTTGTCGACCTTCACTCCGACCTGCGGTACGCCGAACAGAGCCGTCGTCATGACTCCCGCTAACTCCGGGCGCTTGCGCGCTTCGGCCACAAACACCTGTGCATTCTTCGCGAGGAAATCAACGCCGCCCCCCGAGCGGTCTTCGAGAATGAAAGTTGCTCCTCCCGAGGTTCCAACACCGGGGATAGCCGGTGGTGGGAATGAGAACGCAATTCCTGACGGTAGTTTTGAGAGAGTACGTTGCAGGTGAGCCTTGATGCCTTGGTAGCTCGTTTCTGGAGTCTTCCGTTCTTCCCAAGGTTTCAGTGAGATGAAGAAAAAAGAACTGTAAGTGCCATTAACGCCGCTCAGCATGCTGTAGCCCATCACCGAACTGACGTATTCGACGCCGGGCGTCTCCATGACGGCCTTCTCGACTTCCCGGGCCGCTTCTGAAGAACGCTGCAGTGAGGAAGCATTCGGCAATTGCAAGCCGGCATAGATGTATCCCTGATCCTCATCAGGAAGAAAGCTCTTCGGAATGCCTTTCCCGAACAGACCAGCACCGAGCGTGAGCAACGCAAGCAGGACAAAAGCGAACCCTGCCTTATGGATCAGGTATCCGCACCAACCCACATAACCGTCGGTAGCACGCCCAAAGATTCGATTAAACCAGCGGAAGAAAGCTCCAAGAGGTCCACGAGTTGGTTTTCTTGGGCGCAGCAACATGGCCGAAAGCGCCGGGCTGAGAGTCAGGGCATTAAAGGCGGAGAACAGCACCGAAACGGCGATAGTCAGTGCGAACTGCTTATACAGTTGGCCAGTGATGCCGGGAACGAAAGCCGTGGGAATAAAAACCGCCGCCAGAATCAAGCCGATCGCAATCACCGGTCCAGAAACTTCCTCCATTGCTTTGATCGTCGCGTCATGGGGGGTCATGCCGTGTTCAATGTGGTGTTCAACGGCTTCAACCACTACGATCGCGTCATCGACGACTAGTCCAATAGCCAGTACAAGGCCAAAAAGCGAGAGCGTGTTGATGGAAAAGCCCAGCATCGGAAAAACAGCGAAGGTGCCAACCAGAGAGACAGGAACGGCGAGCAGTGGAATCAGCGTCGCTCTGAAACCTTGAAGAAAGATGTAGACAACCAGAATGACAAGGATGAGAGCTTCAAACAGCGTCTTGTAGATTTCATGGATGCCCTCGCTGACGGCCAGCGTGGTATCGAGCGCCACAATGTACTCCAAACCCTGCGGGAATCGCTTCTTTGCTTCATCCATCATCTTGAGGACAGCTGCACGGGTCTGTAGAGCATTGCTGCCTGGGTTCAGATAAAGTGCGATGAGGGCTGCGGGTTGGGCTGGCTTACCTTCCCCTGCCGTTCCCAACCGTGCCATATAGGAGTAGTACTGCGATCCCATTTCCACGCGTGCGACATCCTTCAGGCGCAGGACTGAGCCGTCGGGCTGGGCGCGAACTACGATGTCATTGAACTCTTCAACTGTGGGCAGTCGTCCTGGAGCACGCACGTTATACGTGAATTGCTGACCGGACGGAACGGGTTCGCCTCCGATCTGACCGGCGGGATTGACCTTGTTTTGTGCCTTGACTGCATTGGTGATGTCCGAGACAGTCACGCCAAGTCTCGCTAATCGATCCGGGTTGACCCAAACGCGCATCGCATACGGGCCTGCGCCGTATATCTGAACCTGTGAGATCCCCGAGACACGCGTCAGCGCATACTGCAGATTGATGATGGCATAGTTGGCCAGAAAGACGTTGTCATAAACGCCAGTCGCCGAGTAGAGATCGAGCAGCATGAATGGCGCTGTTGTAGCGGGCTGCACGAGGACGCCCTGCTGGACGACCTCGCTTGGCAATTGCGAGTTGGCCTGTCCGGTGCGCATCTGGGCGAGAATCTGGTCAGTGTTAACATCGGTCCCAAGCTGAAAATCGACGTAGAGCGTGCCTCCGCCACCGGAGCTGGCGCTCAGCGAATACATGTAGTTCATGCCGCTGACACCCGACATCTGTTGCTCAATTGGAGTTGCAACCGACTCAGCAATGGTTTGTGCGTCTGCACCGGGATAGGTAGCTGTTACCTTGATCATCGGATCGGCAATATTGGGAAATTGCGAGGTCGGGAGGCTGGCCATCGACACCAAACCCACCACAACCATGAGAATGGCGATGACAATTGCGACAATTGGGCGGTTGATGAAGAATTTCGCCATGGTCAGTTACTCCCGCCTGCCGCCCCCAAATACGGCTTGGGAGAGACTGGAATACCTTCCTTTGCCATGTCTGGTGCCTGGGCTGCCGCAGTTTGTATTTTTTGAATACCTTCGACCACAACCCTCTCGCCGGCCTTCACTCCTTCCGTGACGATCCAATTCACGCCAACACGGTCCCCGACCTTGATGGGTCGCACGGTGGCCTTGTTGTCAGAACCGACTACTATGAGCTGATAGTTCGATTGCACTTCAATCACGGCGGGCTGCGGCACCAGCAGTGCATTCTTGCTTGTGCCGATCTGCACGCGCACTCGCCCAAATCCACCAGGGCGGAGGATCCCACCTTTATTCGGGAAGGCGGCGGCGAGCTGAATCGTGCCCGTGCCAGCAGTAATCTCACGGTTTACGAAGATGATGGTTCCTTTCGCTGGATATGGAACATCATTGGCCTGAACGTACTCGACCGGAAGATTGCTGCGAACAGCGGATCGCATCAGGACGTTAGAAATCTGCGGTGCGAACTTGAGGTACAAACTCTCGCTGATATTGAAGTATGCCCAGATCGGGTCGATCTGCGAGACGGTCGTCATCTTGGTCGTCGTGCCCACCAAGTCACCGATCTGAGAATTCGAGACTCCCGCAATCCCGTCCACCGGCGAGTAGACCTTGGTCCATCCCAGGTTCAGCTCGGCCTGTTGTCCTTGGGCTTGCGCCGCTGCCAATTGCGCCGTGGCCCAAGCCTGGTTCGCAATGTCATCATCCAGTTGCTTCTGTGGAATCGCAATCTGCTTCGCCAATGGCGTGTCCCGCTGCACATCATTTGTGGCCTTCGACAGTGATGACGCGGCCCTTTCTACATCTGCCTTTGCTTGATCCAGTGCCGCTTCGAACGGGCGTGGATCAATGTCAAAAAGCAGTTGGCCCTTCTTTACGAACGATCCGTTCACATAAGTCTGGTGGAGCAAATACCCTTGTACTTTCGGTGTGATGTCAGCGTTCACAGGGCCGTTCAGTTGGGCTACCCATTCACCGTAAACGGGGACGTCCTGCTCAAGAACATCCGCAACCTGG
The DNA here is from genome assembly GCA_963696635.1 of uncultured Acidobacteriota bacterium. Classification (GTDB taxonomy): domain Bacteria; phylum Acidobacteriota; class Terriglobia; order Terriglobales; family Acidobacteriaceae; genus JABDBE01. The sequence continues at coordinate 105,665 of CAVOKX010000006.1, read as the reverse complement.
ACCTCGGGAGGTTGTGCGGCAGGCTTCGGCTCGTTCTTGCCACAACCGATAAGCACAACCAGAAGTAGGCCGACGACGATTTTCGCACTCGCGCACAACCGTCGTAGGGCCCAGGATGATTTCCCCCGAATGACACTAGTAATAAATGGGAGAGCAAAAGGAAGCTCAAGTCCGGTTTGCATAGGCACACTCCTGACAACAGGAACTCACTGCGGCCATGAACTCCGTACAGACCTAGTCAAAAGGTAGAAGCCAGACTTACTGGGGCAAACTGGCAGAAGTTACAGTTCGTTTGGAACGCCCGTCGCCTTAAGTAATGAAAATGTCCGTACGATTTCAGGCCTCCCGGGCTATTAGCCTGCCGATCCAAACGCTCATAAGTCCATTCGTACGTTTCGCCAAAATCGAGTCGGCGAGCGGCATCGTACTTCTGGCTAGCACAGTTGCGGCGCTTGTTTGGGCCAACTCACCTTGGGAGCACAGTTACCACGCGCTATGGAGTAAGCAAATACCTATTGGTTTTGGCTGGCTCGTCCTGTCGGAAACGCTTCAGCAATGGGTCAACGACGGGCTGATGGCTATATTTTTTTTCCTGGTGGGGCTTGAGATCAAGCGCGAAGTCCTCATTGGAGAATTATCTTCGATCCGAAATGCGGCTTTTCCTTTCATTGCGGCTGTCGGCGGTACTCTGGTTCCTGCGCTAATTTATCTGTTGATTACGAGTGGCAGCGACGCACGAAAAGGCTGGGGCATCCCCATGGCGACCGACATCGCATTTGCTCTCGGGGTGCTGAGTCTGCTTGGGAATCGAGTCCCAGTAGCCCTGAAGATTTTTGTCACGGCGCTGGCCATCGTGGACGACATTCTCGCAGTACTTGTCATTGCTGTTTTCTATACGGACAAGATTCAAGTGATCAGCCTGGCCGCAGGCCTCGCCGGAGTGGTCCTCTCCTTCGGAATCAACCTCTTGGGTGTGCGGAAGCCGGCAATTTATGCGGTTATCGGCGTTGGGGTTTGGGTTGCGATGCTCAAATCAGGAGTGCATGCAACTGTTGCTGGCGTTCTACTCGCATTCACGATCCCAGCGCGCACATACGTTGACCGCGACCTTTTCATTGCCAAAGGGCGTTGGCTATTGAAAGCTTTCGAAGATGCGTTGCCCAATTCCTTTCAGGCGCACGCGGCGATTCACACGCTCGAAGCCCAATGTGAATTGATCGAATCGCCTTTGCACCGCATCGAGCATTACCTTCAGCCCTGGGTCAGTTTCCTGATTATGCCACTGTTTGCTTTAGCCAATGCAGGGGTACATATTCTCGGGAACCTCTTGCCTGCCGTAACAGACAGCGTAAGCCTCGGTGTCGCGTTGGGCCTCTTCGTCGGCAAACCTCTGGGAATTTCGCTCTTTGCCTGGACCTCAGCCAAGCTCCAATTGGCGACGCCACCGTCAGAGTTGCCGTGGAGAGAGATTCTTGGGGCGAGTTGGTTATGTGGAATTGGCTTCACGATGTCGTTATTTGTCGCGGATCTGGCTTTCGGAAGCGGGCGTATGCTGGACATGTCGAAAATCGGGACGATCTTCGCCTCTATCGCCGCAGGCATCTGTGGGGGTACTCTTTTGTTACGTCGCAAATCACCGGCTCTGCTCGAGAGTGCCGCTCAAGTTCCGGCAGCTTGAGATTGCAATCATCTCCCGGAATGGCTCTTCGCCCCCGCACTGTTAGATATCACAGTTGTCCCCCCTGAATCGGCCGGTAACACTTTTGACAGTCGCAGCCCGGAGACTTTGCCGAGAGTAACTCGCCGTAAAGAGATGATCATGTCACCACGATTGTTGGCTTTTTGCCTTCTCGTGATCGTTACCTCGAGCAGTTCCAATATGTTTCCGCAAGATGCTGCGCGGATTGCAAAGCGTCCGAAATTAGGGTTGGCGCTCGAAGGTGGTGCGGCACTTGGGCTTGCCCATATTGGTGTCTTGCAGTGGCTGGAAGAACATCGCATTCCGGTTAGCTATGTGGCGGGAACGAGCATGGGAGGACTTGTCGGCGGCATTTACGCCACGGGAAGGTCCCCCGCCGAGATCCGAGCCTTCGTAGAACAGGTTAGTTGGGACGATGTCCTGCATGGAGTGATTCCTTTTCAGGACCTCGCGTACCGCCGCAAGGAAGATGCCGAAGCCTATCCCAACGGGCTTGAACTCGGAATTAAGCAGGGCATTCGATTCCCGGAGGGATTCAACTCCGGACATCAGGTCGGCCTCATCCTCGACCGCATCGCACTTTCGTATTCAGAAATGAAAAGCTTCGATGATCTGCCTACCCCATTTGCATGTGTAGCAACCGATCTGGTTTCCGGCAAACGGCACATCTTTCGTGGCGGGTCGCTTTCGCAGGCTCTGCGAGCGACCATGTCCCTTCCCGGTATCTTCACTCCCGTAAGAACAGTCGATTCCGTTTTCGTCGACGGCGGCCTGCTCGACAATCTTCCTGTAGATGTGGCCAAGGACATGGGCGCCGATCTTGTGGTTGCAATTCACCTCCAAGAGAAGCCTTTAGAAGCCGACAAATCGCTTTCATCTTTCGGTGTATTAGGACGATCGGTTTCCGTAGTGATTGCCGCCAATGAACTTCGAAGCATGGAGCAAGCCGACATTCTGATTTCGGTGCCGTTAAGCGGCTACGGTTCGAGTGACTACAAAAAGAGTGCCGCAATCATCCAACTCGGATACCAAGCAGCGGCTGCCAAGGCTTCGCTGCTTTCCCGCTTCAGCTTGGACGAAAATACTTGGAACAATTACATATCGCAACGCGATACTCGCCGAAAGGGCACCCCTTCCCCTGAGTTCATTGAGGTGACAGGCACGAAACCGGCTCTGGCCACGGAAATAAAAAATGCCCTGTCCAATAACATAGGACAGCCGGTGGACTCCGCGAAACTCGACCAGCAGCTTAACTCTTTATTAGGCGTTGGACGCTACTCCCGCCTTGGTTATCGCATGATCGAACGGGACGATCGGCAGGGCCTGTTGATCGTAGCCGCCGAAAAGGAATATGGACCGCCGATCATCCATCCACTGGTAGTCATTGATGGTTCTGAGTATGACCGAGTGCAGTTCATGCTCGGTGCGCGGATCACGTTTCTCGATGTGGGGAGCTTCGGTTCGGAATGGCGAAACGATGTGAAAGTTGGTTCCGAATATGGTGTCAGATCAGAATACTACCACCCCTTTGGGAAGAAGCTTCGCTGGTTTGTTGCACCACAAGTATTCGCACAAAACAATCAAGAAGATTTCTATACGCGCGAAACCCTAGTTGCCGAGTACCGGGACCGTCAAGGAGGTGGCGCATTCGATGTGGGCCACCTGTTCGGGCCAAGCAGTGAACTGCGACTGGGTTACGAAGCCGCGGAACAGAAATTCTCTCCTTCGGTGGGCTCCGCTGCCTTCGGGACCTTACAAGGCAGAATCGGAAAAACATCGCTTCGCTTTAACCGCATTGGGCGAGACAATCCAATCATTCCGACTCGCGGTTTCGACCTGCACTTCCGGGTGGAATGGAGCGACGCAAATCCTGGCGCTAAGGTCGGCTTCCCCCTCGCCGAGACACACATGACGGTTTTCAAACCCCTGAACTTTGCGTCGTCGGTGTTCTTTAGCGCAGCAGGCGGTACTACATTCACGTACCATCAGACGGGGCTTCCGCCATTTTCATTGGGTGGAGGCCAGAACCTAGTTGCTTACGGGACTAACGAGTTTCTTACCAACCAGTACTTTCTCTTCAAGACCGGTTACATCCGAAGGCTGTGGAACTTGCCGCCCCTGTTGGGAGATAAGATTTACGCGCTGGGTACTTATGAAATTGCAAAGATTTATGACTTGAAGACAGTGTCTTCCTTGCCGACGGATGTGGCGGGAGCCCTGGTTATAAACACTATTTTTGGGCCCGTGATTGTTGGCACTGCGTTCGGCGCCAGCGGCCATTACAAATTCTTCTACAGAGTCGGACGCGTATTCTGAGTTGAACATGAGGCTGTATTTCCGTTCCAGAATAGACAGCAGCTGCAACGACGACCCTCTGAAGCCTCCGACCTGATCTACTTGGTGGCTTGTGCGGCCTTAAGGCTGGCCGCGCTCTGTGGAGTAGCAAGTTGAAGCAGTTCCGATACCGCGGCTTCGTTCCGCGCAGCGACGTACACCAGTTGTGACGGCAGCGCAATCTCTGCCCCCGCCTGGCGCACGATTGCCATAATCGAGAAGAGTAATTCCTCCTGGATTTCGAGAAAACGGTTCCAATCTCCCGCATATATGTATGCAAAGATGTCCACATCGAGCGAGGAGAGACCAAATCGGAGAAATCGCACGCGCACAGAACTATGCTCGAGGCTAGGGTGCTCTGTCAGCAGCGTTCGAATATCATTCAGAATGTCCTGTATCCGCTCTGCGCTTGTTCCGTAGCGAAGGCCGATCAAGGGATGGAACCAGAACTTATCTCGCACCGACAGCGTTTCGAGGTTCATGGTTGCCATCTGACCATTCGGGATACTGACTACCGTCCGATCCAACGTCCGGATGCGGGTTGAACGGAGCCCGACTTCATCGACCTCGCCTACGACTTCCCCCACCTTTAGCGTGTCTCCGACCTTGACTACCTGATCGACGATCAGCGAAACTCCGCCAATTACATTTTCCAGTGTCTTCTGTGCGGCGAGAGCGACGGCAATACCGCCGACACCGAGTCCAGCCAGTGCAGCCGTTGGGCTGAATCCGAAGTAGTACACAATAACCAGAACGCCGGCGAAAATAACTGACAAATCGATAACGCGACGCGAGAGGCGCAGTACGGAGGCAGTCCCGGAGAGGTTACGACGCCGCAAGCGCTCATGAACATATTGTTCGCCCCAGCTGGTCAGAAGAATAAGGATCCAGATTATGGCAATCACCGCCATAACCATCGAAGTGATTGACCAGAACTGGCGTGCCAGTAGCGATAGGCCCACTCTCGGGCGTAGCCAGTTGATAGTTAAGGCAATCAGCAGAAGACGAGTCGGCTTGTGCAGAACCTCAGGATTAACCAGATTTGGATTGTTCTTCAAACGCCGCTGTACACGACCTACTAATAAGCTCAGTAGCCGGTTCAACAACACAGTGGAGAAGTAAAGCAGTGGCAAACCCAGGAAAAGGGCAACCCATTCGAACAGCTGAATTCCAAGTATTCGGGTGGTCACAAGGAATCCAGGCAGAACATTGTCTACGCTTACAGTATCAATTTCCTCAAACACCTCGGGAATGGATTCCAAAGTTTTGCTGGAAAACAGCCAAACGAGCCCAGATTTTCCTCTGTCAATCCGTTCCACGAGTATGGGCAGGCTCCCCGTGTCGGTAGGAATAATTCCCACGAGATCGTTATCAGGGTCTAGTGAACCCGATAGCGAGCCTTCCGGTTTATCACTGAGTTGGTTCAGTCGAGCGGGCAGGCGGCGGTCCAGGACAATGGAGAGCTTGTAGGCAAGAACCGCTGCGGCCTTGCCACGCAAGCGAGTGTTCAAGTACTCGGCGGCTACCTGATACTCACCTTTTCGAGCCTCGGCGAGGAATCCGAGTACCGTACCGCGCGGGGTTGTGCGGCCTAGAGAATCCTTCGGAACTTCAGGTTGGGCCGCGGGTGGATTGGCTCCCGGGAGCGCAACCTGAGACCACGCTGGAAAACAAGAGAGTAAGACCACAGAAACAATACAACTGCCGAGGCGGAGGCAACCCACCAAGTTCTTGGGCGAAGGACATTTCATTGGACCCAGCCATGAATGAGCATTTTTCGCTTACGTCAGTGGGTTCAAGTGTCCGTCGACCAGGCTATTCTTGTGGACTGGTAGTTCTGCCAGTCGCTACCCAGTGCACTCACAACGTTCCTCAGCGTTCTGCGAGCATGCGCCAGTGAATGGCCTAAAGCAATCACCAGATTGCTCTATCGCAACGACTAACGCAGCATGACGTGCGATTCTGCCCTGTCTTCGGTTGGCCGCCGATGAAATTCGGTTGTCGAACTTTGCCTGACGGAGAGTATCTTGCAATTCTCAGTTCGCGTTCTGGTGTTGATGGAATTCCGTCAGTTCCGAACACTCATAGCGCCGATCCTCCAACAAAGACCGAATTGGCATGTTGTTGGTGTTGCCCCCGAGCCATCGGATGCTGTTCGCCTCGCGAGACACTTACATCCAGATTTGGTTCTGCTGGATCTCGATTTGCCGAGGATGAAGGGAATCAATGCCGCTCGACAAATGCGGACGGTTTCTCCTGAATCCAAAATCGTATTTTTGAGTCAGGAATCCTCCGCCAGAGTGCTGCGAGAGCTTTTCCGATTTGGTGTTTTGGGTTATGTAAAGAAGGAGTACGCTTCCCGCGAACTGATCGCCGCCATGGAAGAAGTTCTTCAGCACAGGCAATTTATTGGCAGCGGAGGAGCGAGTCACGAGCTAACCGACGCAGAAGAATCGCGCAGCAAACGTCGTATAAAGGAAGCTCTGACTGAGATGGCATCGCCCTCGGACGAAAAGCCCCTCTCCCCGTCCAGCCATGAAATCCAGTTTTATAGTGAAGACGCAGTCCTCCTTGATCGCCTCAGTGGCTTCGTCGAAGCTGCACTCCGCGCCGGCCATTCCGCCGCCGTTTGCGCGACCAAATCTTCCAGAGATGATCTTGCCTGTGCTTTACAAGGCCGTGGCTTGGATGTCGATGATCTTATACGTCGGCGAAACTACATGGCGTTTGATGCCGTCAGGACTCTTTCCGCATTTACTAAGGGAGAATCGCTGGATCGACCGAAGTTCCTGGAAGTGCTGGCTGGAGTTATCACTTCCGCTGCTGATGCAGCGCGGGGTATTCGTCCGCGCGTTGCTCTTTATCAAGAATGTTCATCTCTATTGTGGGCAAAAGGCCGGGGCGAGACGGCTCTTCAACTCGAGCACCTGTTGAATGAGCTGGTTAACAGATACGATGTGGATGTGCTCTGCGGGTATTCGCTTATCTATTTTCATGGTGAAGAGGACAGCCATGCCATCCAGCGCCTTTGTGCCGAGCACTCGGCCGTAAACTCGGAGTGAGCTGCGCCTCACAACACCTGCAGTAAATTATGCTCATCCCTTCGAATGCTGCCCTCTTTTTCCACTGCTACATCTGACAGGTCCCCTCTTTGTGTCGCGGCTCTAGCCTGATAGGGGCAGAGCTCGGAATTCATCCGCTGAATAGTGCTGTCATTCATCCACAGTAAAAGAGAGTAATCACAAATGGAACCCCTTCTCAATCACCCGTGGCCCCTTGGCTTACTCACCGCGGTATCTTTAGCCGCTGTGATCGAGGCGGGATACCAGAGCGCCATTCGGCTGCGCATTCAGGAAAACGCAAATCGAAAAGATCAAATGATTGCAATCCGCGACGGACTTTTCATTCTCGTTGGGTTGCTTTTTGGCTTCACGTTAGCCCTGGCTGCCCCGCGCTTCGCCGATCGCCGCTTGTTGTTGATCGATGAGGCAAATGCAATTGGAACCGCCTACTTGCGTGCCAGCACTCTGCCAGTGCCAAACCGCGAGCAAGCTCAGCGCTTGCTCAGGCAATACGTCGATGCCCGACTTGATCTCGATAATGCAGGCCTGGACGGCTCCAGATTTGCAGAGGCAGCGAATCGCGCCAAGCAAATTCAAGAACAACTCTGGCAGATGGTCGTTGAGATTACGAAAACGGATCGCTCAGCCGTCGCTGCCGTATACATCACTTCCCTCAATCAGATAATTGATCTTCATGAAAAGCGCGTTTCCGCGATGGAGAATCGAATCCCCGGCTCCGTTTGGATTTTGATCTTTTCTGTTTCCATCATCGCGGTCTTCACACGCGGCTTAACCTTGGCTGGGCGCTTTTGGCTGACGCTTGTGCTTGCCCCACTCACCATCGCCATTGTTGTCGCTCTTATCGCCGATCTCGACACCCCGAGCAGCGGACTCATACGCCTGGACCAGCGCGCGATGATCAGGTTAAAGGCCGATATTACCGCTCGACAATAGGAATGGAAAATCCCGTCTGGCTCGGAGCGCAGGCACTGCTAAAGCAAGTCACAGTCTGCCGCTTAATAATTACAGCTTTACCTCTGTCAGTGTTGACAGTGCCCCGCGCACCCCATCATCCATAGGGTGACTTTATCGTTATCGTCAGTCGTTGCACGTGGAAGAGGTTCTCTCGCAAGTCGGCAATGCTAAAAAAACGAGAACGATCTGAAGATTCACTGATGGGAGCGGGACGATTGTGGATGTGACAGGCGTGATAAGCAAGTTTCTCGGGTTCCCTGAAGAAATCCATGGCCGGGACCATTCGACACACTTACACCGCTGGACAATCCTTAGAAACAGGCGATTGCAAGTATTCTTGGATCATTCAGACAGTCAAGATTGGCATGCCAATCTCCACAATTATCCTGAGCACTTCATTTCCGTGGGCCTCGTGCAATCGGAGGCTAACGGCCCTCAAGCCTTTCGCGATCGAGCCGCATGGATGCTGTTATTCGGCAGATCGTCATGGGGTACAAAAAGCTAGGTTTCACGCGAATGCCCTGCCGTCAAGTCAGAACCTACCCCTCGTCAACCCAATACCTTCAGTTTGAGCCGCATCAATTGGACGAGCACCGCTTGTGAATAGTCTTGATCGAATGAACCGTGATCTGGAGCGGATTAGCGGTGCTTGCCTTCGGGGAACTGGTGCTCATGGCGGCGGATTCTGTGCCAGTTACTTCAACCTCTTGGCCGAAGTATGGATCTAGTTTTACCCCTTTACCTTCTTCCAGTTGATAGCTGCTGCTCTGATCCGACCGCATCAAAATAAAGTTTGAGTTCAACCTGCTCACGCATCCTGTTACCGTAATTTCAGCTTTGCTCTTTGTCGAGTGCTGAATTGCGGCAGATGACTGACCCTGGTTCAGCGCTTGCGCAAACGAGATACCGGCGCACACCAGAACGAACGAGATTCTTCTTGCCACCTTCCACCTCCTGAATTGAATCCGACGAAATTCACCAGCGCAGCCCGAACGTCAGCGGAAGCAGGTCCGTAGCCACCTGGTTGTGGGGGACGTGGTGATATCGAACTTCCGTGTAGAGTTTCAGCGCGCCCACACCGAGCTTGTAAGTGACTCCTCCACCGATGTTGCCGCCCCAGGCATCAGTGCTTGAGGAAGCCAAGACTACTGTGCCCGGAACGATTCCGTTCACGCAGCCAACCCACCAAACATAAAAAGGAGGGCACACCGTACCGGGAACGTAGGTTGGTGCGGTGAGTTCTCCAGAACGGTGATACCAGCCACCACCCCCGATAACGTAGAACCCCATTTTTCCGTGCGTCGGTATAGGGATCATGGCATTGAGGGTCACTGCGTGTACCCGCGCATCTCCATTGGGGACTTGAGGATCGTTGATGACGTTTTGCTTGATCGGCAAATCGTGCCACATGTACTCAGCATCCACTCCTAGCCAGGGCCAGTTCGGCCCCCCACCGACTACAAAATCAGCGCCATTGTTAACGAAATGAGCGCTCGTACCCTCAGGAAAGCCGACTCCTCCGCCTATTGTGAAGTTCCAGCGAGGGGAATCTTGTCCCATCCCGGGGTACGAAATGAGCAGAAGGCACGCGCCCGCTAAGGCCCTGACCAACATCTGCTCCGCTCTCCCTTCCCGATCTTGGCGATTGTGGCCTGAGAATATGACACTGTTGACTGTCAGTATTGCCAGTGGTACTGCCGCAACGCGGGCGCGAGTATCCTTTGGTCGAGTTTTTGGCGGGCACAAAACAAATTCCTGGCAGGCACACAGATGAAACTCGTTCTACGCAGCTGCGCCGCTGTTATTCTCAACGCTTTATTGGCCTCTGCCCAGCAGATTGCTGTACCGAAACAGGCTCCTGCGAATTATGCTACGGCTGCTCCATCGGCACCTTCTGCACAACAGATCTGGGCAGATCTGCTGGAAGGAAACCGCCGCTTTGTCGCCAATGCGCCAAAGTTTCGTGATTTAGCCGGCCTTCGCAGGGGCTTGACGGAAGCTCAACATCCGAAAGCTATTGTGCTTGCCTGTTCCGACAGTCGGGTGGCTCCGGAGTTACTGTTCGACCAGAGTTTAGGTGATCTTTTTGTCATCCGCTCGGCGGGAAACGTTGCGGATGCGATCGGAGTGGGCAGCATTGAGTACGCAGTGGATCATCTGGGAAGCAGCGTGCTGGTTGTACTAGGCCACACGAAATGTGGAGCTGTCACTGCTGCGTGCTCCGGCGAGAAGATGCCCAGTGCAAACCTGCAATCATTTGTCGACAAAATTGAGCCTGCAGTTGCGAAAATTGGCGGACGCACTAAGAGTGATGTGCTTATCGAGAAAGCAATCAAACAAAACATCCACCAGAGTGCCAAAGACGTTCTGGCCAGCAGTGAAGTGCTACGCCAGTTCGTACAGGACAAAAAGCTAACGGTTTTTGAAGCCGAATACCAACTTGATACCGGAGAGGTAATACAGCTCGATCGCGACAACCGCTAACCGCGCACAGCTACACATCTTCGGCGAAATGCACGAGGGGTCCGGTCCACGATGAGCTCGATTGCCCAACCTGTTGTTAAAGCTTCGTCGCAGAATACTGCGCTCGTTGTAGGCACAGACCCTGAACTGGCCGCTCAGGTTTCAGTCACTTTACCGAAATGGAATGTTGACCGGGCTGTAGACAATCTTGTCGCATTGGCACTCGTGGAAAAGCGGCCGTTCGATCTCGTCATTACCGGAGAGAAAACCTCGGGCGCAGCTGACGTTGAGCTGCTACGCAAGATCCGACGCGTTCGACCGCACACCCGAATCATCATTCTCACGAACGAGAGTACGTCAGCTGACGTCATCGCTTCCATGCGCGAGCGTGCATTCAGCTATTTTTCAACTCCATTTTCATCGGCTTCATTCGCCGAAATGATTCGCCTCGCAAGCAAGCAGGAATGTTGGGACGACGGCATTGGGGTGCTTTCAGCCAATCCAGCATGGGTCAGGCTCGCCGCTCGCTGCGACCAAAGAACTGCAGAACGGCTGCAGCAGTTCTTTCATGAAATGATCGACCTGCCAGAACCCGAGCAGGAAGATGTCGCCACCGCCTTTCGCGAGATGTTGCTGAACGCGATTGAACATGGCGGGCATTTTGATCGCAATCAATACGTCGAAATTTCTTATGTGCGAGCCAGCCACATCGTGCTCTGCCGATTGAAGGATCCCGGCGAAGGATTTTCGTTGGAAGAAATCGAGCATGCCGCAGTCGCCAACCCGCCCGATGACCCCCTGCGCCATCAGGCCTACCGCGATGCCAAAGGCCTTCGAGCCGGCGGCTTTGGTGTGCTCCTCGCTCGCCATCTGGTTGACGAACTGATTTACGGAGAGAAAGGCAACGAGGTTCTGTTGATCAAGTATTTGGACCTTAGCCATCCCTGTAGCCCGCAGAAGGCCGAGCCGAGCAGCGGGCCACAATTGGGTTAGAGCTGTCTCGCGCAACGGCGCAATGTTTCCTAATCTAATCAGCCACTGTCAGTGTTGACAGTTTTCTCCTTCATGTCTGATTTCTACCATTATTCAGGCGTGCAAATGCGTTCCTGTGCTCGTTAGATTAAGCGCTGAGGTGCGGCCGTGTCGAAGTGGATAATCGTGGTTTTGATTTCGATAGTAACAGCGTTCTCTCAGACTTCCGGATCCAAGTACCAGCCCGGCACCATCACCGCCGTTGCCCTGCACCAGGGCTCCCCCGGAGAGCAGGGTAGCGCTGCGGCTCAATATGACGTCTCAGTGAAGGTCGGCAATACTGTCTACGTTGTATTGTACGCACCGCCGAACGGCGCAAATGCCGTCGAGTATTCTGCCGGGTTCGATACGCTGGTCTTGGTCGGCACTGACACACTCACGATAAACAACAAGCTTTCTGCAAAAACCGAAGTGCCGATCCTGCGTCGAGAGGTACTTCCAGTTCAAAGCGGCTTGGATTTGTCCAAGATCCCAGGTCAATATTTCAGCATGAAGCAGCAGCATCTCTCGCAGGTGCTCGAACTCAGTGAGGATCAGCGCACTAAAATCAAACCGATTTTGGAACAGGAGGCTGGGGAGGCCGCACAGTTTCTGGGCAGCCCGGTGCTCTCCCGCAAGGAACAACTGAAGCGGTGGGAGAAGCTGGTGCAGGCATCAGACGAGAAGGTCAAGCCTTTCCTGTCTTCAAGTCAAGTGGAGAAGCTCCAGCAGATGCGCCGGGAGCAGAAGCAAGATCTGAAGAAAATCATCGCCGACGCGAACACCGCTAAACAGTAGTGACAGGCGGTCTTTTCCAAGTAGTGCGCGATGGGCAATTCCCTTGGTATTGTTTCCTCTTTAATCAAATTTGCTGACGGCTTTCTTGCTCCGCAAAATACGGGTGATATCGGGAGCAAACTCGCCCAGCCCATTGGCAGCGAAGCCGAACCCCACCTGAACGAAGGCGGCGCGGTATCCTTCGGCAACAAGGTCGCGGTCTCGCGGTTTCCACGTACCCGAGACAACTCCTGCGGCAGATGCACCCCCGTATAAAGCAAACTGTGGACGTAACGCCTTCTCAGTACGGTCATAAGTTACGAGATTTCTTTTCAGAACGTGAGCCGTCCGCGGCCAGAATCCTGAACAGCGGCAGCGGTCATATCGGGGCTCATAGCCTAGAATGCCATTGCCCAGTGCGACGAACGAGTTCTGTATCACAAATTGGGCTTGACGTGAACCTACGCGGCGCGCGTAGCCCTCGAACAGGGAACCCCAAGCAGGAGGGCTGTCGTTGATCTGGTCCCCAATCGAAAACAGCAATGTCTTCACATAGATGCCTGGCGTGGTGAAACTCTGGCGCAGATATAGTTTGAATCGCTGCTCAACGGAGAGCGGCTCAAGTGGGGCATCTTTGGGGACGTATGCTCCATATAACCAATTCACGTTGAGCTGGGGAGCCGATTGCTTAGTCGGCGGGATGGGTTCAAGGGTTGCTTGCGCCACGATATGCGATGCCGCAAGAAGGATTACGACCAGGGTGAGCCGTCGGTCCCGCTGAGCGGTTGCGAAACAAACCAGGCGAGAGCGCGAGATCAACTCCTGGGTCATGATTCACTGCATCTCGGCTGAGCACTTTGGCGTCGATGACATCGCGAGTCGCTACATCGAATTCCGATGTCATCAGATCACGATTGCGGTTTCAACGTGAGCGAGCGACTGAGCGTGAAGGTAAGCGCCGACTCTGCCGGAATCTCAATCTGCTTGTTTCCAGTCACCGCACCTCCTATGAAACCTGCACCTGCGCCCACCGCCGCGCCAATCGCCGCCCCCTTACCTCCTCCCGCGATGCCTCCGATCAACGCACCTCCGGCCGCTCCTCCGCCGGTCGTGGCAGCTGTCCTCTTACCTTTACCTTTGACAGTGCTGCTCAGTACAGCCGTCTGGATCTGATACGTGTGATTGCCCACGGAAACGCTCGTAAGCGCCAGATCCAGCTGGCCTTCACCTTTGACCTTGCCCTTGGCCTTGGCGTTCACGACCGTGCCGCTGACGGTCGATCCTGCGGGCAGCGCAGCTTTCCCTTTTACACTGACCGGTTGCGCCAGGCTCGCCAGAAAGGTTTGGCCTGTCTGGCTGTCCTTAGAACTTAATGCTTGGCTGGTTCTTACTGTCAGAACAGTCCCGGCTGGTACCACAATCGGCATTGGTGGTGGCGGGGGCGGGGGCGGGGGTGCAGATTGCTCCGCCGGCACGATTGTCGCCGCCGCGCTAGGTGAAGGCGCAACGGGTTGCGCCCCTGCACCAACGCTCGGCTCAACTGAGGTTTCGTCGTCCAGGTCGGAGACCCCGGGCTCTTCCCTGGCAATTTCTTCCAACTTTGTATGTGCGGCCAAAGTCGGCACTGTTCCCTGGAGCGCAACTCTACCGTTTTTGGCTTCTACGGTAACCTTAGAATCTTTTGTCTCAGGATCAGCCGCAATTTTGGCCTCAATATCGTCGATGATCTGGTCGTCGGTACGGCGCCTGGAACAGCCCACCGAAAGCGCAACCAGAACGATCAGGGAAAGATGGAATATCCTGCGATGAGCCATCACTCCTCCTTCAAGGGTTTACAGTTCTGGACCGCGATCCCCAACTGTTTGCTTTCTAACCTCCGTCGCGGCCATGAACACCCGTGCGCCGGATCTCAAATGTCCGGGCATGAGCGGTCCCGGTTAGGTCCACTTCCTATAACTGCGCAAAAGCTACGCTACAGAGGAAAAGATCATCGTGGGTACTGGCAGAAATGCCAGATCTCGAGATAGATTTCGCGGTTACCCGTTGGGAGTCCGTGTCTGCGCTCCGGTCCGCTTCAGTCTTGCTCCGGGACATGAGTCCAGGACTTGTCCGGGTTGAAGCGCTCCATCTTCTTAAACTCGTCGACGGTTTTCAGCCCAAAATCTGTATCGTAGACAATGCCATCTTGGCTGACGATGAATGTCCTCACTCCAGTTACGGCATACTCAGCCGGCGTGGCGACCAGCGCAAAGCCCCCAATCATTACCCCTTTCACCACGTAGTTCATTTCGCCGAGCGGCGCTGCGGGTCCCTGCCCGTTCAGAATTTTGAAGAAATAGCCGTGGTACGGCTCGGAGCGGCTGGGGTTGTAGCCCTGTTCGATGGCTCGAGCAATCTTTTCGCCTACAGGACCGCCCCAGGTTCCGTCGGCGTTTTGCCAGGCCAGACCATCCTGCTTGCCAGGAGTGCTGATGATGCGCTGGGCATACTGGTTCACGTCGTATCCTTCGCGCGTTTGGAAGGTGTAGTCGTACTGTGCTTCCACGTAGCCATGGCAGATTTGAATGGCGTCCAATTCATTGGCGCCAATCCGGCGGTAGAGGAGTTCCTGCCGTCCGGCTTTGGCATCAAAAAACCATTTATTACCTCTTTTCACAAGCGGCACGGGAAATGGCCAGTCTTCGTTGCCCACGAGGAGATATGCGCGGTTGCCGCTCTTCGGATCCACGGAAACACTTTTCTTTTCGTGGGCCTCAGCAACGAAATTAGCGGCGTGCTGGCGGTCTTGCGGGTATTCGCCGCTAAATACAATATCCTCGCCACCAGGCCCAAAAATCTCAATGAGCGCAACCTGGTCGAACTTTTCGGCTGCGTCGATCAGGACATCGGCTGCCTGTTGCGGGGTATCAAAGCCCCTGGCGCCTGCGAGGGCAGCGGTAGCAGCGGGAAGTTTTTTCGCCGCTGATTGCTGGGCAACGCAAAGAGTCGATGCGAACAGAGTTGCCCAAGCCACTGCACCCCAAATCCGAAGGAGTCTGCAGAGGTTTCCGTTCACAGGTTTAGATTTCATTCTGTGCTCCTTGAATTTTCGTTCTGCACTATGCTCCTACCGGCGTCGCCCACCGCCGCCACCACGACCTCCTCCACTGCGACTGAAGCCTCCGCCTCGAGATCCATGCTGGAGGCGCCACGGCTACCGCTGGCGCGGGCGTTCGATCCGTTGTACCCCCTGGAACCGCCTCCGAAGGCATCCCGGTTTCCGCCGCCGCTGCGCGAGAGATCCCGGCTCCCTATGCGATCCCCTCCGCCGCCACCCGGCCGGTTGCCAAAATCTCCGCCGCCGCCCCGATTGCCCATGCCGGTTCCCCCGGGCCGATTGCTGGCTAGATTTCCACCCTGTCGGCCCAGCTGTTGACGGGCACTGCCCTGCCGTTTGGCAAGAGAATCACCGCGGGTCGTTCCCCCAAAGCGGTCGGCTGTTGCCCGGTCCCGATACGGAGCTCCCCCGCGATGTTCCGGGTTATGCTGCCACCGATCGCTTGCATTCCCACCACCCGCGGGTAAAGTCGACGGGCGGTTGCCTAAGTTTCCGCCACGGTTCCCTCCTCCAATATCTCCGCGGTTGGGCCGCCGATGTTGTTGCGGCCACCCCCAATGTTGTTTCGGTTACCCCCGCCAATGTTCGTGTTGCGTTTGAACTTATTGTTTCGGTTGACGTAGATGTTGTTGTTGCCACCCCACCCGCATCCCCAGCCCCAGCCGCCGCTCCAAAATGCCCCCATCGCGACGCCTACGCCGAATGAAATTGCCATCCCCGCGGCGTAGTAGCCCACCGGCGGATAGTAAATGGGAGGGTAAGGATAGATGGCCGGACCGTATACGTATAACGGATCATACGAAGGCACATACACCACTTGTGGGTTGGCCTGTTCCACGATGATCACGGGCTTGCTCTCGATGATCCGGGTTTCCACCTTCTGTTGCTCGGTCGATTTCAGATTGCCCTTATCTTGGGCCCTTTTGCGCATCCGCTGCACCGCATCCATCACATCGCTTTGCTGCGCCAAGAACGCGTTGCCCAAGTCGGTGGTCCACTGAATGTCGTCTGCGAGGCGCTTCACCACGTCAGGCAGAGCCCCTAGAGCCTGGACGCTTGCATCCCAAGGCTCTTTTGCTACAGCATCGGCCAGTGCTTTGTCTTTTAGGCCTTTGTTTTTGTCCAACCACTGCTGGAGTTGGATTATTTCGAGAGGGTACGTGGCTGCTGCTAGTACTTGGGCCAGCAACGGGTCTGGATAAAGAGCAACGGGTGCCACCAGAGAATCGAGCTGATCTGGAGCTATTTTTTCCCCTTCTGTCTGAGCAGTGCTCGTTGCCGGTTGAGACTGAGCCAACAAGAATGCCTCACCGGGCACGAGTAGCACGGCACACACCACAGCCGTGCACCCTCGCGCGAGTCGTCTGAATCGAACCTTTTTCTTGCTCATAGCAGCTTTCCCGAATCGCTGTTCGCTTTCTCCACGTCGAGTCATGCACCCGAGAACAGCATGAGGCGAGGGACCGAAGCCTCGTCTTTGAGAACGAGGCCGGTCGTACTCCTATATCATCGGTTCGCGAACTCGCGAGAGTGCTAGCTGCCAGCGATACCCTTGTTCACGAAAATTTTGACCTCAACCCGACGATTCTCAGCCCGCCCGGCCTCCGTCTCGTTCGGTGCCACTGCTCCGTATTCGCCCATCGCGCCCGGCGCCACTATATGCCGCACGGGCACGTTGCCCTGCTGCATCAGAAAAGTGACTACCGCCTTCGCGCGCTCCTCGCTCAGTTTTGTGTTCATCGCAGCGCTGCCGGTCGAGTCGGCATAGCCTGTGACCTCGACGATGTACCCGGTGAGTGCAGTTGCCGTCTGCGCTAGCTGCTTGAGTTGTTCCTCGTCCTCCGGTGAGATCGTGGAACTGCCCACATTGAATTTCACGGTCGCTTGGCCCTTGACGTCATATTCGCTCAACGCGGTAAAGCGATTCGTGGTCTCCTCGATGGCCTTTATGTTTTGCTCCATCTGCTGTTGCTGGGCCGGACTATTCTGCTGCTTCTCGAGGGCCGTCAGGCGCGCATTGTGGCCCTCTAGAGCCTGCTGGTGGGCCTCCAGCGACTGCACGTTGGCGGCTACTTGCTGTGCCGTGGGATGCAAGCCAGACTGAATCATTTCGGCTGTTTCCAGGTCATCGCCATCCACAGTGATGGTTTTGGCCACAACTCGGCCTTGTTCATCGGGCACACCGTCCACCTTAACCTTGAGTCCCGGTATGAGCACAGCATTAGCCAGGTGCTCATCCAGGCCAAACAGCCCCGTATCATCCTTCGTATTTGTATCGCCGGTCAGCACGACGGTATTTCGTCCATCGGGGCCGTTTACGACCAACGTTTCGCCCGTGCGGGCAATGATCATTCCTTTTACTTCGGCGTTGTCGCCAGCAAAAGCTCCAACCGACGCCGCCAAGAACAACATCAGACTCGCTACGATCTTTATCCTGTGCATAGTTGCCTCTCTTTGTCTCAGCTGAATTCAGCTGGAAGTCTCCTTGCCGCAGTTCGGAAAAGGATCAACAGCTGACCCTTCACGGTGCGGAGATGTGTAGATCGTCAATTGAAACTGGGGATGATGGAACTGGCAGAATTGCCAGCAGGCACGACTAGAGTTTCGATAACACCGCTGGAATGAGATAAGACTGTGGTCGAAGCAAACGAAGGAAGCCCAATCACTCTGGCAAGAAGATCAGGTCGTGTATCCCTCGATGCAAAGTCGTTCTTGAAACTGTTGGTTGAGGACCTCGGTTGTTATATTCCGGCAATGGCTTTGTTCTGCAAAACGCGGACCACCACGCGGCGATTCTCCGCCTGACCTTCCGCAGTTTTGTTATTACCGACTTGCTGACTCTCGCCCATTGCACCCGGAGCCAGCATTCTGGTGAGCGGGACGCTGCCTTGCTGAATCAGAATATTCGCTACATTGCCGGCGCGGTCCTCACTGAGCTGCTGGTTCACGGCTGTGCTGCCAACGGACGAGGCGTAGCCTTTAACTTCGATCATGTAGCCTTCAATGGCTTTGGCCTTCTGTGCGAGTGCGAGCAGCTGTGGACTGTACTTCGAATCAACCTTCACCTTTCCATTGCCAAAATATACGGTCACCTCGTCGAAAATGTAATAGTCATCGAGTTGGCCGAAGCGCGCCACTGCAGCTTCGACGGCCGCCCTATTTGCAGCAATTTTGGCTTCGTGTTCGGTCAATTGCGCCTCATGCTGCTGCAGTGCCGCATTTTGCATGTTCAGTTCCGCTTGCTGCTTCTTCAGCTCCTCTTGTGATTCATGCATGCCGGCTTGGATGGATTGTGCGCGCTCCAGATCATTGCCCTTGAACTTAACTAAACTTGCTACCAGCTCATGGCGGTCGTTGTATGTACCCTCGATCGTCACCGCAAGTCCAGGAATAAGCGCGGCCATCGACATCTCTTTCCTGCGTGCTTTCAGCACGCCCTGGACTTGGCCGACCTCGGTATTGTCATTCAAGATCACGATCAGGCTCGGTACATTGGCAGTTTGTACGATCATGGTGTCCCCGCTCCGTCCCTTGATTAAGCCCTCTACTTTTGCGGTTTCGGCGGTAGCGCCGCTGAGAGCACATCCGATCACCCAAAGGGCTGCGAAGCATGTGATTCCAAGGTGTTTGTACTGATTCATGGCTCTCTCTCCTGGGCCGATTGCCCAAACAGAAAACAATTTCAGCGAAGCTTGATGTTAAGCAACGACTGTTTAACCGCATACTGGTAAAAATGACAGGCTTATCCTAATTGAGGCTGCACCGCGTTCGAGGACCCACACTTCTGCACTAGCAAGTGCCGGTTGAGTCGCTTGGACGCCGTTCCGGTTCATGGGCAACCTGTTGATTGCAGACGGCTGCGGCTAAGCCAGTAGCATGCGACTGCGTCGCTAGAATCCCGGCATCAAAGTAGCTCAATCGACGGGTGAATGCTTGTGCGTTGAAAAATGCAACACTAGGTTACCGGAGTTTTTTTTCACAGCTGCCAGGCATTTTTCTTTGCTGGTATTTTTGGTAGTATCTGTCAGTTTTGACAGTAGACACAATGAGGATGGCATGGTTGGTCCGCGGCCATAGGCCAATTTAGATCGCAATGTTCTCTCGCAAGTGGAACTTCATCTCCGGAAATCTTTCATTGAACGTATTTTCGCGGTATTTTCCAAAACTGTTTCTTGGCTTCCTCATTGTAACCTTGCTGCTGTCGACCCTCTTTTATGCGGTTGCGGGCGCGAATTCGAAGCAAGTACAACCCCTTCGGATTAAAGGCTCTTTTGTAATTGCCGCGATCTGCAAAGATGGGATTATTGTGGCCTCCGATTCGCGAGGCACCCTAAAAAACCGGGAAGGGCGGCGTATCGCTTACTACGACACCAACCAAAAGATCTTTCCCATAGGCGATAAATTGATTGCCGATACCGGATATGCATCTCTTAATGATGCCAAGGTGTCTTTCCTTTCAGCATTGATGTCCCGCTTTTCGCATAGTCGTCTTTCCCAGGTCGACGTTGACCAGCTTCCAAACTCATATTTCAAATACGTGAGCATTGCCTTGCCCGCGGTGGGCGCCGAGTCCGCAAAGCTGCAAACACTCATCTTTGCGGGTTACGATAAAACGCGGCCGATGTTGTGCGTTTATGAGGGCGAATCCAGCCGTGCAATCAGGTGCCGTAATTCCGGGTATCTGTCGAGCCCCCACCAGCAAATCTTCGAATTTGGGAACGTAAGCTCGCTCTCGTTTGAAGACGCCGCGCACATCATGAAGCAGACCATTAACGATTATGCCGCGGCCGTTCAGCCAGGACTCGTTGGCGGACCCGTGGTCGTCCGGACCATTACGACCTCGGGCTCGAGATGGTTCGATACCCCCCCGTACTGGCCGACGTGGGAAGCATTTACCGATTTAGCGGAAGATTACAAGAATAACCGTGTCCCCTTTCACTTGATGCCCGGGATTAACAAGGAGCAGTTGGACAGGCTCATTGCCGATGGTGCTGCCTGGGCGCGGCTTGGTCAGACTTCAAGCGCAATAGGATCTACCGCCGATGTACCTGTGATTGGTTCATACCCGCCGGATCGGTGAGGCGGTCGCGAAATATAGAAGAACTAGGTCGAGTTTTCGTTCATTGGGACGAAAATCTCCGACCAATATTGTTTCGCCCAGGTTGTGACGGGCTGTGCTACGATGTTTGCGCACGTGGTCACCCAGCGGTTTCTCTACCGTGAGAATCGGACTCTGTTCTCGTCGAATCACCCGAGCGCGACTTTCCTTGTTCGTGATTGCAATCATTCCTTTCTTGCCCCAGGCTGCGTTGCCACAATCGGCAGATGACGTCCACGTCGTACCGCGTCAACAGCGTAAATCAACAGCTGAGGTGGATGCCGCCGACGAACCAGGGCGAACCTCTCATTTGAAGCATGTTCGCGCCGACGTTGATCTGGTTCTAGTACCCGTAACCGTAACGGATGCACTGAACCGGCCCGTCATTGATCTCCAAAAGGAGAATTTCAGAGTCTTTGAAGATGATAAGCAACAGACCATCCGCTTTTTCTCCAAAGAGGATGCTCCTATTTCTATCGGCATGATTCTGGATTACAGCAAAAGCATGAGCAACAAGTTCGATGCGGAGCGAGCTGCTCTAGCCGAATTTTTCAAGAATGCAAATCCAGACGATGATTATTTCGCGATCACTTTCTCCGACCGGCCTAAATTGATCGCTGATTCCACTCAGTCCATTAGTGATCTTGAAGATAAGTTGGCCCTGGCGGAGCCTGCGGGCAACACTGCACTTCTAGACGCAATCTACATGGGCATTTCGAAAATGCGCTCAGCGCGCTATCAACGGCGCGCTCTCCTTATTATTTCCGACGGTGGTGACAATCACAGTTATTACAACACTAAAGAAACGAAAAGGCTGGTTGAGGAAGCTGATGTACTCATCTACTCGATCGGCATCTTTGACGGCATGCCAGTTCCTGTCTTCAAAACGATCGAAGAAAAACTGGGCAAGCGGCTGCTGACCGATGTTACCGAATTGAGCGGTGGCCGCACTGTCGCGGCAGATAATCGGGACAAGATTCCTGAAATCGCCGCTGCTGTCAGCCGCGAGCTCCGCCAGGAATATGTTCTCGCCTATAGATCAGATCGTACCGTCCGCGATGGCAAGTGGCGGAAGATTAAGGTGCAGGTGACTGCTTCGGCCGGTGCCCAGCCTTTGCGAGTGCATTTTAAAAAAGGATACATCGCTCCGACGGATTAATCCGATTTCCCGGCAACGATCGCCAGGCATTCAGAATAAAGAGTGAGCCAACTGAATCTTTCCAGTCGGCCCATGCGATCAAAGTGCTATTGACGAGTTGCGGGCATAGCCTTACTTCTTCGGAGCACCAGTTCGGTTCGCGGGCAAGGAGGCTTCGTCCACGATGGTGGTGTCCTTCAATGTGAAGTTTCCACCTTCTGGGACAAAGTAGAATCTGGCCTTGTTGCTAATGTCCCGCTCACTGCTTTTGCGTGCCTCAACACGATTGGCATCGATCTGCTGTTTGGCTTCGCCACCCGTGAGATATGCCTTCGCATTGGCTGCGCGCAGCGATTCCAGATCATTGACTTGCCCTTCTTCGATCTCGCTGGCGTAGCCAACAATCACCAGTTTTCCGTTCGGTTCGTGCTGCATGCGCAGGGCAACCTCGTCCAGAATCGCCTTGCACTGGTTGTCAACACGGGCGAGCTTCTTCGAATTGTTGAAGTCGCACTCGCTGATCAGGGTTTCGCTCGCCACTTCCGGAGGAGGCGGTGGTGCGTTCACGCCGGCGGTTGCGGTACAGCTTCCACTGTAACCATGAACATCGGTCACCGCAACGTTCACACTGATGGTTCCCGGAGGAGCGTTTGTGGTATCCAGCGTAGCGATCGTGGTGAATTCGCCTGGCTGGCTGCCGACGGAGGTCTCGCCTTCTTTGAGCGCTCCGGCGCTGGCGGAGAAATTGCGCTTTTCAATCCGGCTGCCGTCGGGGCTGCTGCCTCGTACGCTGACCGTGATGGGCTCACCCGGCTTCACGCTGGTAGGACTGAGTGAGCATCCGACCTGGGGATTCTGAGGTTGTTTCACTCTGAAGGAAGCGGTGCACGACGCGCTGTTATTCTGCTTCGCCTTTGGATCTATAACATTGGCAGTAATGGTGTAATCGCCGGGAGCCAGACTGGTGGTGTCTACCGTCGCCGACGTCCCCTGACCGCCCAATGGTCCGCTGGTGCTGCTCCAGTTATAGGTCAAGTCGTGCTTAGGATGGAAATCTGCCGGTTCCACAGTGGCATTGACCGGACCAGTCCAAGCAAGTAATTCTGTGGGAGTGGCGGAGCAAGAAGCTCTCGGCGGTGGAGGAGTTGCACCCCCGAACCGAAATGACAGACCAGTGCTGTAGCGAAAATTCTGCTGCCACTTTGCGTTATTGATAGATCCCAGTCCCGCAACGTTGAACGGGGAAAAATTGGTGGGCACATAGTCCACTTCGATCGGTCGTAAGGACACCTTCCGACTCAGCCGGATATCGATGCCTCCGCCTAGCACCATGGCTGCTGCGTTCTGTGTGCTGGAAAATTTTGTGCTCGTAGTTAGGGGGGTCTCGGTTACGCCGGCAATCGGGTTAACTGGATGCGGGAGCAACGAATCGGGTATGGAGAAACTTCTGGAATTGTGAAAGCCTCCGACCATGAACTCGAAGAACGGCGATACCACCCCGCCTTTATTAATAAAGACCCGCGGCCCAAACAAATAGGTGAACGCCGTCTGGTCCGGGTGAAGGGTTTGGCTGCTGCCAATGGTCAGGCTACCGTTGTGTACACCACCGAGTTCTGCAACGAAACCGATGTGCTTATTAAAATTATATTGAAACGAGCCTATCCCCCCGTTCGCGCTGAACTCGTTGGTAGGCGCTGAAGCGTTAAATCGGAGAAATGTATAGCCGCCGTAGACCTCTACTTTGGGAATATCCTGCGCGGCCACATGGATCGCAAACAGGAACAAGCATGCGAACGTTACAAAATGCTTTTTCATGTTGATTTACTCTCCTTCCACTGAGCCGCGTCTGGTTGAGACTCAAAAGTGGCTTTCTTCAACAGGACGCATCGTTGTCGCCCCAGTGAAGAATGCCGTGTCCGACCGGTTCAGCTTGTCACGGAGAATCCTAAGAACAGCGATGAACGCTGCATACTGTCAAAAGTGCCAGTAAGTCGAATGCGGTTTAATTGCCGAGTTGTTCCACTACCGGCATGCATTTCTACAAGGCAACCTCTCACTACTCACTCAGGATTCCCGACTCCACTTGCATGCTAGGTTTGCATAGGTAAAGACTGACAAAAGTAACAGTTATGCCGAGTGCAGACGTACGCCTAGCATTTGAGTTGTTGGTCACTCGGGCGAACCTTGTGCATGTTTGAAAGAGTCTTCACGAGCGGCGGAATTCGCTGGGCGACCACTGCGGCAACAACCCTGAAGCCATGTGAGTTCAGCTTCCGCCATGGAAAGTCGCCATCGTGCTCGGCTGGTGATAGCAGATGATCATACGCTGGTGGCAGAGGCCTGTAAGAGATTGCTTGAACCCGAATTTGATGTCGTCGCCGTGGTGAACAATGGTCGAGCTTTGGTAAACGCAGGGGAGGCACTTCGGCCCGAGGTCGCCATTGTGGACATTGGCATGCCGCAGTTGAACGGGCTCGACGCTGGCGAACAACTGAAACGCCTTGTCCCCTCGATCAAACTGGTCTTCCTCACAATGAATCTGGATGCGGAAATTGCTGCTGAAGCGTTCCGCCGGGGCGCGTCAGGATACGTTGTAAAAAACTCCGCCGCGTCGGAATTAATGATCGCCATTCGCGAGGCTCTGAAGGGTCAGTCGTACCTTTCACCTCTGATTACCGGAGATACCGTCAGGTTTTTGTTACGGGGTGACAAGACATACAAGGAGGAAGAACGGATCACGGCGCGACAGCGCGAGGTTTTGCAGTTGCTTGCGGAAGGGATGTCCATGAAAGAAATCGCGAGTGCCCTTAATCTGAAGCCCGGCACTGTTGCATTTCATAAATACCGCGCGATGGAGAGTTTAGGTCTGAGAACCAACACCGAATTGCTCCAGTACGCGATTAAACACCATATGGTTTCATGAAGTGCTTGTACCGAAGGTGTGGGCCTTCACACGATGGCAACGAGGATTCTGTCAGTTTTGACAGATTGCAGGCATGTGCCTCGTGCATAGGATGCTGATGGAGGTCACCCGTGGGGTCCAGGGCTCTCCAGGTCCGTGACCGCTCAATAGTACTTCTCCACAATTGCGCCCTCATCTTGCCATACATGACTGCCGTCGCGCTTATCTGTGCAACGGCCGTAAGTCTCCCACCTCTCCAGTCTCGTGCCAAGCAAGGCTATTATGCTCCGTCTGAGTAGATCAGCACATTCGCAAAAGATTGAGACAGAGCTTCGCAGTTGAATATGCAAGCGGGTACAAACCGGCGAGGTGCCCAGCCCTGCAGTCTCTGAGTTAACTTCAAAGAATCAAGATCACGCGGCAAGAACATGTTTCTTTATCGCATATCGCACTAGCTCCGCATTGCTGTGGGCATGGAGCGCTTCCATGATGCGGTACTTGTGAAATGCGACGGTGCGCGTCGTCAGATTCAACACGCTCGCTACTTCTTTCATTGATTTCCCTTCGGCTAAGAGTTGCAATACCTCGCGCTGGCGTTCCGTTAGTTGTTCAGCTTCTTCATGAACGTCTTCGCCTTGTTTTAAAAGGAAATCAACCGTATCTTTGGCGATAGCAGGCGACAGGTACGACTTTCCTTTCACAACTTCCCGGACAGCTGTGATGAGTTCGGATGCCGCGCAGGTTTTCAGCAAGTAAGCGGAGGCGCCATAACGGAATGCTTCAGCAGCTAAATCTGCGTCCTGATTCATCGTCAGATAAACCAACTTCACCGAAGGCATTAACTTTTTGATCTGTTGGCCTGCGTCAAGCCCATTCAAAAGAGGCATGCTTATATCGATAACGATGATTTGCGGCTTCAAGGTAGCGGCACTGCGAACGAGGGCTCGGCCGTCGCCCACTGTCGCCACCACGTCATATTCAGCCTCAAGCAGTCTTTTGCACGCTTCCGCTACAAGTGTATGGTCGTCAGCAACTATAATCTTTGGGCGGTTTTCCATGGAAACCTCTCGCAACCGATGGGATTATCACCCGGGCAAAGTCAAGCCTATGTCACGATCAGTGCCAAGTCAAGTCTATGTCACGAGTAGCGTCAAGTCTGTGATGCATTTCACAAAATAGCCACTGACAAACATACCAGTGGGACTCTGCTAATTTTGCACCGTAATCACTACGCGTATTTTCTAACGTGAAGTGGCACTGCCATTTTGAAGTGAAGAAGTCACGTGTAGTCGGCGGATCCGATGAACAAGAAGCGGATTCTGGGATCGGCAAATGACTGGCAATTATCTAAGTGGAGACTGTCAGTTTTGTCAGATACTAACGTGCCGGTGCCGGCCTACACTGGCGAGGTATCTTCAGCAAAACCGCGCACAACCTCAACGAATGCATACCTCCAGCCCGCGACGCTCCGTGTGGCACGCGTCGCGGGCCCCTCCTTACATTGTCTTGGTTCAGCGTGAAATGGAGAAGGGGCGTTATCGCAGCCATTACTTTGACACTTTGGAAAAGAGGAGAATGTTTCGACGCGGAATGACTGAAAACGCAAGCAGCTTGAGCATCTAACAGAACCCACGTGATCTCCTCAGGTTTTCATGCCCGGGCTTTGCGCTGGAGGGCTTGGCGGGTCGACGCAAAGTCAATCGTTGGAGACCATGAGGTTAGTCAGCTTCCAGGGATTCTGAAAAGTCTCGACCTCGATCTGCTGCTTCTTTTTGTCCACCGTTAACTTGCAGGCCGGCAACACCGTGCCGGACCCCTTTCCGTCAGGCGTGAGGACCAACTCGATGGCCCCGACGCTGTAGTCGCGGGAACGCGTACCTCGGTACAGCTCGCCGAAGGCAAGGATGCGATCGGTGACGAGACGGAATCGTCGCCCGTTCTCCGAGGGCAATTCCATGATGTACTTCACATCGTTACCTACGCCCCCACTGGCGAATCTGACACGGCCCTTGGGTTTCATGTCCTCGAGGACACCCACAAGTCCGTCCTGCCCGGAGCGCGTGAAGGCGTCGATTAACGCCTTCCGATCCTCTGGCGTCGAAAACTGCTCGATGTGGATGTTGACGTTGTACATCTTGCCTAGTTGGGTACTTGTCCCCATGGCGGTCGCCTGGATCGTCATGCGTCCCTGGGTCTGGGCGGTTGTGCGGATGCCTACCAACAAAAGCAAGAGGGAAACAGTAATGGCGTTACGGAGGAGCCTGTTCATGTCTCGCATATCCGTTCTTCTTCTCGCGGTCATCGCGCTTAATCACAGTGACGAGCGCCCAATAACCTCACTCAAAGTCTAGCGTCGTTCACAGCGCTGGGGAGCTGGCAATTAAGACAGGGGCAAAAGAACCGCGAAGACAAAGGCGTTAACACTTCTTGACGGTGAATGGCGATGTTTCTGCACTACAGTTGTGGCTGTTGGTCACCTCCGCACATCAAAGTGTGAGCGATGGCACTGACATGAGTTCTCAGTCATGTGGTATGTAACAGGCAGGTCGGCTCCTGCAATTATTGTTTCGGGGCCTGCTCAGCGTTCACTCACGTTATGGCCTGTACGCTCACCGAGTCGCCTAGCGACCCTCTACATCGAAAGCTCCGACAACTTCGTTGCCTCCGCCGCCGTTTCGATTGTCACCGGGTGGAGCGAACCAGTTCCCGGGCGCGAGTTGCACCCGCTGAAATCCAGCGCGTTTCACGGCGCACTATTCCGCCAATTACACTTCTCTAGGTGCTGGGGGAAAAATGAAAGCGCACTACCGCATTTACCTGATGGACAAACCATGAGCGTGAGAACAAGCTACGTTCCGGAAGCTCTGGCCAAATGTCTTGCAAGTCTTGCCAATCTGCGAAGCAGCACTACTTAAACGGAGAAGTCGCCATTCATTTCCCCGGAATCGAGGGTCTGGACAAGCCCATCGTGTGGGTCTTTCCAAAACTTCTGGTGTGTTTGAATTGTGGCTTTACAGAATTTGCCATTCCCGAAACCGAGTTACGACGGATAGTAGAGGCCGATGCGGCTTGAGCAACGAGCCGTGCGGTTTGGTGCCGCTTGACGCATCATTTCGACGCCGGCAACGAGCGGTCCAACGACTCCGGCGAGGCTGGCGCAGGCCGTGTCTGCGACACAACTGCTAGTTTGGACGGAAAATAGCGCACTGTCACATCCTCTCCGATATGGAATTCCTTGTGCCCATCCCGTACTCGCGGCAGTGCGGGTTTGGCCGTGAAGCGGCGTATGGTCACATCTTCTGCAATGTAGTCGATTTCATTCGGCCTGCCCCGGATCCGTTTGAACGCAGGGCTGGGACACTGCGGTTCTTCCCCCTCATTTATCGCAGTCTGCACCTTGGACGCCCGGTTCAGCGCCGACTTTGCGGGTATGAATGGTATCTGGTGCCGAACGGCATTCACTCTCTGCATCGGCGCGGTGCCCGCGGGCGATGCGGGGTGGCCGTCGTAGGCAATCCAGCAAGCCGCTATCACGAGCGCGGCAACCACTCCTGTCACGGTCACGTTCCACCCGAGCTCGTGCAGGGAAAGACGCTTCACTCCCGGCAACTCACCGGCTACTGCCGCGGCTGTTCCGCAAACCTGGCGGAGCCCATGCGTACGTGTTGGCTCCGTTATAGATTTGTCGTCGCCGGGCAGTCTTTGCGTTTGAGATGCAATCTCAAAGGCATGCGGCAGGGTCGCAGCTCGCGTTGCCAGGGCTTTCTTTTGGTCAAGCTGGGCGTCGCGGGACATTGCCTCCCCAACCAGTCCGGCCATCAATCGATAGGCGCGTATCTCTCGATCCTGGAAAGCGTGCGGCTCGCTAAAGAGGACCTCCACCACTCCCGCCAAGGCGCACTCGTTATAAATCGGCAAAATCAGGAGGGACTGGGCTTCGAACTGCCGACAAATCGCCCCTTCAATCCGTGCGTCGGCTTGGGCATTCTCGACTCGCAGAATTTCGCCTCTCGCCTCGTTGTGCGCCGAGACACTCAGTACGGCCGTCATGTGCCGCCCGACATAACTGGCAGCACATCCGCTTCCGGCCCGATACATCAGTTGATCTCCTCGTCGCAGAGCGATGGCGATTCCAGTAGCGTTGGCGACGTTTCGCGCATAGTGGGCCACCAGATGCATGGCGCGATCCAAGTCGGGTTCGCCCGTCGCGATCGACTTCTCGAGTGCGAGAAGGGCGGCGAGCGAGTGAGCGTCCACCACACTCCTCTGCATTGAAAACACGCTGGCTAAGAGCTTCTTGAAGGATTCGCGATTGAGGCTGGAATGGGTACTCATACAATTAAATCCTCCTTCGATCTAGGTACAGAGCAAGTTGCAAGTTAATGAGCGATTGGCTTAACTACACGAAGACTAGAAGGGATAGCGGCTTGACGAGTGCCAGTCGGATACCAGTTTGGGCACTCGCTCCAATTCAGCACCCGTTGTTCCAGTGCGTCCCGAGCATCGGCGTCTGCATGAAGAGCTTTTTCCATTGAAGTGTAGATGGGCTGAAGCGTGCTTTCTATTCGTGTTTTGCTGTGACTTGTACCTTCCAAGACGGACTCGACAAAAACGGGGTGCTCTATTGTGGGGAGGCCCGCTTGTCGAAGAGCTGCAATCACGAGAGCCTGGTAACGTGTGAAAAGGACCTGCATATCCTGATAATGCAGCATCTCGTGTTCCCGTATAACTTTGTACTCGCAGCTTCCAGCTGGGTATTTGCTTGCAAGCAGAATCTCCACGGGTGTGAACTCTACCCGAATAGATTTTACCCAGAAACAAAATCCCTGCCGCAGAGCTGCGTGTCTGCTCGCAACACGAAAGAGGGCCAAAGGAGGATAGGGTTTACTCGGACGAGTCAGTCCGACCACCCCCGAAGGTGTTGTGGCAAGTGCGCTTAGTTCCTCGGAGGTTTTGCTATCGTCAAAAAGCAACGGCCATGGGTCTGTGTCTCTCGGCAAAACAGAAATGGCTGGCGCATTTTCGCGGGCGCCTAATCTCACTGGGCACGCGAGATGGAGCGCGAGCTTTCCGGTCAACTTGCCCAGGTGCGCGGAATCTTCCACAGTGCGCTCGTCGTTGCTACCATCAGCGACGAGTAGTGTGAACTCCGTAGAATCCAGTTTGCTGGCATTGACCATGAATTTAGAGGTCGTCACAATGGGCTCGTCATCGTTACAAGCAGGCCGCAGGATTTGAGGGTCGAGCCTGAGTACTAACGTGAGCCGATTCTGATTCCGCCTTCCGACTACTTGTAATGGGATGAAAGCCACGTTCAACCTACACTTACGCTGCACAGGTAGCAGGCGCCAATAAGCTCGCATTCTTGTTTTGACAACGAAGGAGTCATCTTCGTCCGGAAGCTGCAGAGGAATGGTCCCACTGATGTGATAGCCAAGGCCCAACTTTGCGGCCCGATCGAGGCTAATCTGCAACTCGGCCGGCATTTCGCCGGGTTCTTGAGCCTCTACTAGGTTTAGAAATGCAAATAACAACATCGATGCTAAAAGGAGCTTGTATTTCAACATTAGATTCTCTCCTTTCCGCAGGTCCTTTTTTTTGGGTTGTTTACGTTAGCAGGGACAAGCACCTGCTCACACGCTGGCCCGACAGAGCCTCACGAATCGGTGAGAACGGCCGGGATTTCATTGTTGATGACGAGACTCGGCTAGACTCGTCGGGTATGATCCCTCTTGATTGCGAACCCGCAAACTGTCATTTGTCGCAGGGGGCGGACTATGCGCCCGTCACTGGATTGGAGTCCAGAAACCTAAAAGCGAGACGGGCGTTGCAATACGAGAACGAATCAACTTTCGGGAATTCCTCGTCGGCCATCTCGCTGGTAAATCCATCGGGGAAATTAGGAGTTTTGAGTTCACTGGTTACAGACCGAACACGGTCCCCGGCAAGGTTCAGAATTGCGTGCCGCGAGCAGTTTTTTCATCGTGTTCCGAGATGTTCTGCTCGGCTATTTCATGGAAAGTGATTGATTCTGAAAGGACAACTCGGGCTGCAGTCGATTACGACCGTTGGCATCCAGAATGCACGCTTCTTTCGGGGAGTATAGGGTGCATCCCGCCCTCCGTTCGGGTTACAACCAAGTTCAAGAGCTTACAGGGGAAAGGGTCTATGAAGAAAATGTCTTCTTGGTGACGGCAGAGCACTGCACACCTAGTTGTGACACCATTCACTGGCGTAATATCCATGTCAACCGTTCGCGTTCTCTTGGTTGAGGATTTCGAGCCGTTTCGGAGATTCGTATGTTCAACCCTGGAACAGAGGCCTGACCTGCAGGTCATTGGCGAGGTCTCAGACGGATTGGAAGCGGTTCAGAAAGCGGAAGAACTGAAACCGGACTTAATTTTCCTAGACATCGGACTTCCAAGCCTGAATGGGATCGAAGTCGCTCGACAGATTCGCAAGCTTGCTCCAGAGTCTAAAATAATCTTCTTGAGTGTGGAATCCTCACCCGACGTGGTGCAGGAAGCCCTCAGCTTAGGGGCGTGGGGCCACGTGATGAAAACTCGGGTTGGAAACGATCTACTACAGGCCATCGAATCCGTTATTCTGGGGAAGCAGTTCGTCAGTAGAAAATAGGCAATTCACCAAACACGCAATCCTGTCACCGTAGCGAGTTATCGTTCAACGGCGGCCTTCAATTGAAGGGTCAATGGTTGAACCGATTCTAACCAACGCCAACTCGGTTTCCGGGACAGTAAAACCGAGAAAAACCACAATCCAAGCAGAAGAGAACCCTGGGGAATACGAAGAGTCCGGGTTTGTCGAGATTCTTCAGGCCGGAGAAGTGGATCATCATTCCAGCAGACAATTGCGCTTGATTGCCCGACGCGCATTGCGGACAAAACATAACCCTACCTCTGACCACAATTTGGGCCGCCAGACAGGGCAGTAACGCCTGAAAACGATTACCGGAGTAGACGCAGGATTGTTAATACAGCGCAAACTGTATTCGTTAGAAATCGGGCGAGTGCAGATTCTTAGATAAACGACAATACACCATCGCGGCAATGAAATGGCCTGCGTTATTAAGTCTTGGCAGCCTGCCTGACGTTCAGTCGGCTTTAAAATGATTTCTAACATCCACAACGCCACGATTATTTCGAACACATTCGAGAGTACGCAACCACCTCATGGTAGAACTCTTTCAGGTTGCAGCATGTGACTCCTGATCGCCGTGCGGCTGAAGCTAGTCTCGGTCGAGCCGGCCAGGTACTGTATGAAGTTACAGCGGGCCACCGCCTGTTTCTTTGCGGGGAAGATTCACTGGCAGGAAATCGAGCGGTCCACGCTCAATCGGATTATATTTCCTGCCCGAGGAAAAGGGAACTCGAGTCTCGACTTGGGTGCCGCCGTTGGATCGCGAGTTTGCCACTTACCAGCCGAAGTGGCTCTCGCATGCTGAGAAGGCCAAGACCTTCTGTATTCTCGATCGCTCCCGATTCAAAGCCTCGACCAGAATCGCTGGTACGTAAACGTACGCAGCCAGAATCTCCCGCCAACACAACTCGGATCTTGGAACTTCCACTGTGCTTCAAAGCATTGTTCATTGCCTCTTCCGCGACGCGAAACAGCCACAGGGAGGCGTCATGTGGAATTAGAGCGGGAACGTAGTCACTGCTAAATTCCACCGCGATCCCGTTCTGCCGAGCCCGCAAATGGCCCACAACTTGCTAGGACTTTTGGGTTGTTTTGTACAGAAGAGGCACACGTTGCCCACGACACGCGTTTTATTAGTAGACGATAACCGCGCAATTCGTGAGACGGCGGCTAGGCTCCTGGTTTCGCGGTTTGACGTAGTAGGTGCCGTAAGTGACGGCCTGTCGGCAGTAGAGGCTTTTGCAAAACTGGATCCGGATGTTGTTGTTATGGACATATCCATGCCCGTCCTGAACGGCATTGAGGCGGCCCGCATTCTGAGGAAAACGCATCCTGCTACGAAAGTCATTTTCTTTACCGTTGACGGCTCTGCCGACCTTCAGCACGTTGCCATGGAAACGGGCGCGCTGGGTTATGTGCTTAAGAAACGTATGGGCACCGACTTGGTGGAAGCCATCAAGTTAGCGATGGTTGGAAGTAAATTTGTGTCCCCTGGTTCGTAAAAGAAGCGAGATCCGCAGCACTCTCGCTTGAACAACGAAAAAACCGTGAGGAAATGGAACGTTCCCTTCACGGGTTGCTTACTCTACTGCTGCTGCCCGGAGGCTAATCTGGAAGGAACCGTTCGTACACGGCTAAAAATACCAGTCCTTCAACGAAAGGGCTCAGAATCAGGAGTCAGAGCTGTACTTTGCGCGTCGTCGGGGCAATGATGAAACCAGCTCAGGCATCGGCGAAGCGACCTCCTAAAATGCTGTCGAAATTTCCACAGAATTCCAGTTCCGCGTCCGCGCAGACCGGGCAGAGTGCCTCGTCGACTCTTTTGACGGAATGCACTGTGACGAAGGAATTGCATCGCGCACAATGCCAAAGAGTGCCGTTAAGCTGTGGTCGATTCGTGGGAGACTCCCGGGTCACCAGGCTATACATAAGACTCCTTCATCTGCATCGCGCGATAACAGTAGTCATCGGCATGACTGCTGGCAACTGTTAACTGTCACAGCGAACGACTGAATATTCCGGAACTCAGATCATTGAAATAAAGAATGTCGCTTCCCATTCTCCCGAAATCACCTGTCACTTCTTACAGTTCCGAGCGCATTGTGTTTTTCTTACGATAGAGTCCTCAGGAATGAATCTGTCTGTCCTACGGCTGACGGAGCCTCTGCGAGCACTGAGAATGCCTGATGAGTACACCTTCGTGGTCGCAAAGGCAGCGCTGGTTGTTGCCTCTGCCGTCGGGTTTGTACTTTCTCTTGCCTGGGTCGCAGTAACGAAGTGTTTTCGTGAAGCCGGCGATGTAGCAGTTCACAAGAGTGTCTCGCGACCGGCCCAGCAAGCTGTTGAGCAGCCGCGGATAAGTCTCGCTGTAGCTCCTGCCGGGTCCCTTCATAACCTTCGTCGTCACTTTCAGTTGTTGAGGATATCTTTGGTCGACATCCGATCAGCGGGTCGCGGCCTCTTCCACGAGTGGAGGCTTCTCCAGAGACTGTTCAAAGCTTATCGGTGGGCCACCGAATTTTCCGATGGCAAAACCAGCAAGATGAACTTACCGCCTCGTGATCAAGCGGTGTAGGCAAACTGCTTCGAAGCGGGAAATTGATGCAGACTTAGTGGCACGAGGGATTGTCCTCGAAGGTGCCGCTGCCCAACATCGGCCCCAGGAAACGCCCACATGCAATGATTTTCTGAGAGAGAGGGTCGTTCTGCAGTGCGCCAGCGGACATAGCATATTTGGCGGTGTCCATCGACTTGCGCGCCTCCACCAACCTGCTGCTCCATTCCCGCACAGACTCGAACTCGTTGCTAAGCAATTCCAGTGCTTTTCGATCAGCCTCGGTTTTTGCTGCCGCAGAAGCTAATCTGAGGCCATTCGCCGCTCCCTCGCGATAACCAGCCACCCACTGTTCCGTGATCGGATATCCATTCTGAATGGCATAGGCAAGCGGACTCGCCCATTCTCGCATGAGAGCAATTTCTTCGATTCCTGCCTTCATGAAATCCTGGGAGAATCCTGCCTCAGTCGGAGGTTCAGGTGGGATCGCTGGTACGGGTGCTGGTGTACCGATATTGGAGAGCGGCAATGTCAAGATTATCCGCTCACCTTGAAAACCTAGTGAACCGTTCGTGATGCTCGCCAAAACCTGCAGATCAACGTAATCCCTCCCGTTAATCTGGACAAGCCCGGCTTGTGTGGTCCGTCCATTTACCACTAACGTCCGACCCGGATTCTTAACCTGGGCAACGATGCTTCCGGTGAGCAGGAGTACCAAAGACATCGCGAGCGACGCCCACATGTTTCCAAGCATTGGGTGTACCTCCCAGCATTTAGATTCCCATCATTAACTCGCTGAACAACTGGAATGAGGGCAGACTTTTCTCATAGTATGCAGACGCAGGTAAGCTTGCTGATTCCGATCTAAAATTCAGCTTTCAATTGCAAATGTTCAACTGTCAAAACTGATAGTGCGGGAGGCCGATGCAGCCGAGTGCCGGCGCTAAGCGATTAGAGCAGCACGTGCCTTCCGGCAGTAATGGGTGGTTCACTGGGCTCAGGCCACCTTTCCACTATGGCCCGTCCGAGCCATTTGCACATAACGCTAAAACGATTAAATTAGGCGGTAAGTATGCGGACATTGCCCTTGCGCAACGAAGGGAACTCCTTGTTTATGCAATTCTTTTGTGCCTGGAGATAGCAACAATTCCGTGACTTTTGGGTTTCATCGATAGGCGAGGCCACTTGGCGACATCATCAATCCGGGTTCTCCTAGTAGACGACTACGAACCGTTTCGGCGATTCGCCCGTTCGACCCTGGAGCGGAGTCCGTACCTGCAGATCGTAGGGGAGGCCTCAGACGGATTGGAGGCGGTTCAGAAGGCCGAACAACTACAACCGGACTTGGTTGTCCTCGACATTGGGCTTCCAGTACTGAATGGAATCGAAGCGGCTCGCCGGATCCGGAAGCTCTGCCCCGCATCCACAACACTGTTTGTCAGCCAAGAATCTTCTGCCGACGTAGTGCAAGAAGCTCTCAGCACAGGGGCGTCTGGATTCGTGATTAAAGCACACGCGCGAAGTGAACTATTAGCTGCCGTAGAAGCGGTTTGTAAAGGCAGGCCGTTTATTAGTAGCAGATTACGGCGGCACGATTTGGCTGAAGCTTCAAACCCAGGGGCCTACGAAAACCTCCGAACGAATCGTATTTTCGCGTCGCTTCAGCAAGGAACGGAGAGCGCGCGACGGCACGAAGTGGGGTTTTATTCCGATGATCGATGTTTTCTAGACGACCTTACGCAGTTCATCGGGGTCACTCTCAATGGTGGCGGTACAGCTATCGTTGTCGCAACCGAGTCATACCGGGGCAGCCTGCTTCCGAGACTGCAAGCGCATGGGCTGGACATGGGTGTTGCGGTCGAGCAGGGAAGATACATCTCTTTGGATGCTGCCGACACCCTCTCTGCATTTATGGTGAACGGTATGCCTGATCGCGCTCGATTCTTGAAGGCTGCAGGAGATCTGATTGCAGGAGCGGCTAAGACTATGAGCGGAAA
Organism: uncultured Acidobacteriota bacterium; assembly: GCA_963696635.1. GTDB lineage: Bacteria > Acidobacteriota > Terriglobia > Terriglobales > Acidobacteriaceae > JABDBE01. Next base: position 69,901 of record CAVOKX010000006.1, on the reverse strand, counting down.
ACATGCCCGTGTCGCCGCTTGCGGAGACGGCGCGGCTCTTCTCTGGGTGCAAGGGAATACAGAGGCTGCCCTTCGGCTCGAACATCTCTGGGATGAAATAGCCAAATTATACGACGTAGATATTCTCTGCGAATACCCGCTGGCTAGCTTTCAGGGCGGAATGGGCAGCTACGTATTCGACAGGCTCTGTGCGGCGCATACAGCCGTGCACTCTCGGTGAAAGCGCTTGGAGCACCTGCGGACCTCGTGCTCTGCTTGACTCTGTAATTGCGCTTCCTCGACTATGTCTTCGGCAGCATAGCGACCATGCTTGTGGCTTGACATGCCAACCGCACACCATTTTCCACCGCATCGGCGACAATAGCCCTAACAGCCTGTGGTGCAAGTCTGGATTCGGGAACGAGAAAGATTGCGTGATTCACAGGGATCATTTGTAGAATGCGCGCATGGCGATGGGCACGCGCAAGCAGCGGGAGAAGCAAGAGGGGTTGTGGATCGCGCACAGGGAGTTGGCATCCGCGCCCGGGCATCCGTTTTATCAGCGTTTGAATGAGTTGCTGGAAGCCGAGCACTTCGACGAGTTTGTCGAGAACCGGTGCGCGAAGTTCTATGCGGCCAAGTACGGGCGTCCGTCGCTGACGCCGGGGATTTACTTTCGGTCGCTGCTGATCGGGTATTTCGAGGGCATCGGGGCGGAGCGCGGCATTGCCTGGCGGCTGGCGGACTCGCTGGCGCTGCGGCGCTTTGTGGGCATTGCGCTGGACGAGTACACGCCGGACCACTCGACGATCTCGCGCACGCGGCGGCTGATCGATCTGGACACCCATCGCGAAGTATTCGCCTGGGTGTTGGGCGTGCTGGCCGATCGCGGGCTGCTGAAAGGCCAGCGGATCGCGATTGATGCGACGACGCTGGAGGCGAACGCAGCGATGCGCTCGATTGTGCGGCGGGACACGGGCGCGAGTTACGAGGAGTTTCTGCGCGGGCTGGCGAAGGCGTCAGGGATTGAGACGCCGACGCGCGAAGACTTGGCGCGGTTGGATCGCAAGCGCAAGAAGCGGACGTTGAACAAGGAGTGGAAGAGTCCGGCCGACGAGGATGCGCGGATTGCGAAGATGAAGGACGGGCGCACGCATCTGGCGCACAAGGCCGAGCACGCGGTGGATCTGGACACGGGCGCGGTGGTGGCGGTTACGCTGCAAGGCGCCGATAAGGGTGACACGACCACGCTGGATGAGACGCTGTGCGAGGCCGGGATGGCAGTGGCGGAGCAGGTCGGGCGCGAGGCGGAGCTACGGCCCCACCAAGCGCCGAAGGTGAACGTGGCCGGGATCGAAGAGACGGTGACCGACAAGGGCTACCACAGCGGCGCGGTGGTGAAGCGGATGAAGGCGTACGAAGTGCGCAGCTACATTCCGGAGAAGAAACAGAAGGGGCGGCGGAACTGGGCGGGCAAACAGCCCGAGCAGCAAGCGGTGTATGCGAACCGGCGACGGGTGCGGGGCGAGTATGGCAAGAGTTTATTGCGGCGGCGCGGCGAATTCGTCGAACGCAGCTTTGCACACTGCTACGAGACGGGCGGGATGCGGCGTTGCCATCTGCGCGGACACGAAAACATTCTAAAGCGGCAACTGATCCACGTGGGCGCGTTCAATCTAAGCCTGATCCTGCGCCAACTGCTGGGCGCGGGCACGCCGCGGGAGTGGAAGAACCGCTTCGGCAGACTTGTTTTGACCCTTTACTTACTCTTCACATGTCGGACAAATCAGAAGCGGCTTTGCAGAAGCCGAATCTCCGCGTCCGTTGCCAAGTGCTTCGTGAGATCGCGTACCCGACTACGTCGCCCGACTTGCAGGGAATCCTCTACTTGCACCCCGGGCTGCTAAGGAAGGTCTGAGTAAGTCTCGCTGGCTTGGATCGAACATGAGAAAGAGCGACCCGCAGCGGCTGAAAGCCGCATATTCAGTGGGTGCGAGCGGCACGACTGGAAGCCATGCCCTTCCACAACCGAGCCAGCACGACCTTAATCAGAGGTTCCCTAATTTTCGAGACCTCGCAAGGGGGTTCCTCGACTGTTGCCGGTTTTTTCAATACGCTCGCCGTCATAAGCTTATCTCCTTGATTTGAATTAACCGGCTTCCTTGGCCGCCAATGAGTGAAGGTAATGGCGTTGCTCCCAGGAGGTGCTGATCACTTTCATCTCTTTCCAGTCGTATGGAAATTCCTTGCCGCAATCCAGGCACACAACGTAGGTTCCGGTCAGAGAGGCTGCCTGACTACGACGGCAATCGCGACGAATGGTTATCGGAAAGCTATAACGGCTATGCCAGCAACCAAAGACTGCTTCGATCAATTTACCGAGCATGCGACATCCCCAGGAACATTTAGCGTTTCTCCAGCGCTTCCTCGAGGTCCGGTATTATCCTCACAATCTTAAAAGGTCACAAGAACCTTTGGAAACTGACACAATTACCAGTACGGACAAAACAAAAGGGGTGGATGCTTTCTCATATTCATCTGATTACAGCGACAATCCTATGCGTACGGCGTCCACTGTGACTTGTCACTGCGGACCGTTCACCCCTGCTTGTCCATTGGGATTGTCTGCTTCGGCTTTAACATGCCCTGGAAGGCTTGCACTCAGCGGGGGTGAGTCCCTGCAGATGGAAAAGCTCCAACGCCGCCTGACGATTCGCCGCACCCAACTTGCGCAACAGGCGATGAACATGGTTCTTTACGGTTTGCTCTGAGAGATTTAATTGCACCGCTATTTCTTTGTTGCTGAGTCCGCAACTGATGATCTGGAGTATCTGCACCTCACGTCGAGTCAGCCCGAGTTGCAGTTTTCCGTTCAAATTAGACATGGGAATTTCTTGACGCGCTACCCAGTTGAACAACGCCAGGCACAATTCAGGCGGGCAGACAGCTTTGCCTCGGGCCGTCGAGTTTACCGCAGCTACCACCTCGTTCGCAGATGCATCTTTCAGCAGGTATCCGGCTATACCAGCACGCACCGAGCGCAGGAAGGCGACGTGATCGGCCTCCATTCCAATCAATATGACTTTCAAACCCGGCACTTCTCTGAGCGCCTCAACAACGACCATTAGAATCGAAGACTCAAGTCCCGTCGAATCCAGAATCAACACATGTGGTTTGGCCGCCGCAATTTGATTCACAGTTCCGGAGGCGAAGTCTACCGCTGAAAGCACGCGAATACCACTATCCTTCCGCAATACTCTCGCCAGAGCTTCGCGCAGAAGCCGGTTTTCAGCTACAACGAGGACTTTGATATTTTCGGATAGCTGCGTTTCGTGTGCTGTTGTTCCCATAACGTTACCCACAGGCGGAGGGTGTGCGACCATGCCAGCACCTTCCCATGGCACAAAAAAATCCGCTAGCTGGGCGACCGTGGCGTATCGCAAAAGTATCGCCATCACATTTTCCACACACAACTGTCAGTTCTGACAGCGCCACACGATCAAGTCATCCGGTTCGGGTTCGCTAACGCGTTGAAACTCTTGCAGCCCACGATATACTTTGCGTCATGGCCTACGAAAAGCGAAAGTGAAGGGTACGGTCAGACCTTCTTCAGTAAGTGAACCTCAAAGAATTCTTCCTTCAGCTGATGCTTCGCGAACCATACACATTTTGCTCGGGCGTTGTTTATAAACCAGAACACTTCGATGATGTCGATGGTCATCGTGGGTCCACCGCTTTTCAGTTGGACGGTATCTCCGGCCTTCAATTGCTCATGGGGCATGATCTCACTTCATAATCATCGTGCATGGCCAAATGAGTGCCACCTGTCAGTGTTGCCAGTAGAATTTCGAGCTAAGCTCTTCGAATTTAGTATCGTAGTCTTCAATGTATGCCCACTATTATAGTACACATCTTGCTTCGTTCCGCCATCACTCGGGGATCGCTTCAGTTTCTTCAGCAAAGGCACGTAGGTCGCTGTGGGCGCGGTTTATCGAGGCAGGACATTTATTAGTAACGGATTGTCACGATTTCACGGGAGCTTCGAGTAGAGGAATATGATAGCCCCGGACGCGAAAGGAGAGCTGCAGCTTATTGTTGGGCAACAACACCATCAAACGGCGTAGCTGCTACAAACCGGCCTCGCACCAGTTTGACGCGGCGCAGTGGATAACCAACATCCGGTCCGCGCGACCAACTGCGCCCGCCATCATCGCTCCGAAAGATTACGCCGGTTGAGAGGCTAGTCGCCAACAAGATTTTGGCGGACTCGTCATATGAGACGGAGCTAAGATCCCTTTCTGGTAAACCGTTCAACATGTGCTCCCAAGTCTTTCCGGAATCAGAACTCCGGAAGGCCCCTTCCCGGGACGCAACCAGTATGTCTGCGTCAGGTGTCAGGGTAAGACTGCGGATGCCAATAAGCTGGGCAGGTAGCAGAGCAACCTGCCAGTTCGTCCCTTCGTCCGCAGATGTCAGGATCTCCGTGTGAGTGGATGCAACTAGCAGTTTTCCGGCGCATTGTACTGAGATAAGATCCCTTTTCCCCAGTACTGGTCCTCCATTCCACGTCCTCCCCTCATCTCCACTAGTGAACAATCCGGCTGAAGTCGCGGCTAACCATTGTCGAGATGCGACCTCAATATCATTGACCTTTGCATCCATTAGGGAATGTGTTGCAGAAGATTCTAATGTCCTGTCCTTTATCGTTCTCTTTGCCAGTTGGGAAGATTTGTCAATCTTGGTGTTGACGCTTGGTCGCCACGCGGTCGCATTACGGTCCAGTAAGAAGATGCCGCGGTTCGTGCCCGCGATGAGAGTGCCATTGGCAGCTTGTTTCAGCGCGAACACATCTCGGCCACCCAGTCCAGTACTCCTCTGCTCCCAGGTGCCTCCATCGCGAAAGGAAAAAACTCCGCCCCATTCGTGGTCGTTGGCAATCCCGACAAATATCCTGCCTGGGTCATTCATATCGGCCAGGATGGTAGTTACGTAGCGATGGGTGTATCCATAATTAGAAGATGTAAGGTTCAGTCCGCTATTTTCGCTTACCATTACGCCGCGACGGTCCGTGGCCAGGAGCACTCGCGAGGAGTTCCGTGGGTCAACAAATACATCGTTTACCACTATTTCGGAATCAGTCATCTGTTTCCAAGTCTTGCCTGCGTCGCCCGTCTTCCAAAGCCCCTGCGTGGTCCCCGCATAAACCACGTTGGAGTTGCTCGGTGCCTGCCTCAGGACTCGAGTGCGTCGTGCGGCGAACGGGATACCCGGGATCTTCCGAAACATCTCTCCTGCGCTGTCGCTCTTGTAGATGCCTGAGCACGCGCTGGCATACACCAAGGCGGGGTTCATTGGATCGATAATAATAGAAAAAACGTCTGAGTCGTCGACCATTCCTTGGCTGATGTGACGCCAAGTTGTTCCCCCATCAGCAGTCTTCCAGGCCAGGTGCCAAGTACCTGCATAAATAAGGTTCGGGTCCTTCGGGTCGATGGCAATGGACTCAATATTCCTGATTTCCGCTTGATTAGCCGGGGATATTCGTTGCCAGCTGTCTCCGCCGTCTTTGCTGAGGTACACACCTTCGAGAGTGCCTGAGGCAAGAATGTTCGAGTTCGACGCCGCCATGGCCAGAGCGCGCACCGATTTTTCGTGCATGCCTGGAAGTGCCACCCAGGTTTTGCCTCCATCACATGAACGGAACACATCCCCTGACTTGTTGTCCTCTACGTTCCACGCAGACACGAATATGGTCGCTGGGTTCCTGGGATCGATAATGATGTGATCGAGGACATAGTTGTCTCCGCTGCCAAGATGCGCAAATCGTGACCAACTTTGTCCACCGTCCGTTGAGACGAATATGGTTCCCGTGCTGGTGCCCAGGAGGACATGGTCGGGATTGTGACGATCGTATGCCAGACTGCGCGCGTCACCGCCATCGGGGCCCAAGAGTATCCATTTCTCTGCGCGTAACGGCAAGCACAAAAAAAGCCCTAACAACACCATCAAGTATTGGCGGACAAGCATAACGTTAAGGCAGATCGTAAGCTTTACGGTCGAATGTCCGCTACTGACAGATTTGTCAGGGGCTACTCGCGGGCTGGATATCACGCGGCTGGAAAAGGGACAGTTCGAGGCCCAATCGCTCTCCTCAATCGCTCGCGTACTCGAACTGCCCGCGCCCAAGCGTTCCGTAGAGCGCAGTTAGAGGTGAACACGCAGAGGAAGAAACGAGGAACTGTCATTATTGACAGATTGCGAGCGCTTCAGCGGCCTGCAGCGTGACTTCGCGGAGGTGCACGACAGGACGAGAACGTGACACATGATTGTTCAGCGATCGCTAGGTAGAGTTACTTTCCTTGACCAATCGGAGTGTCGCGACCAGTTGGCCACCACCGAGTCCAAGCCCACCAGCCAAGGCAACCTAAGGGCCGGAGTTCAGATGGTGTCCCAATTTTGGACACTACCGATTGCACTAGCATTCACTTTTGGTCAGAAAAATGCTAGGGTGTGCTTACAATCCTGTGAGCCTCTGGAGTCGCCATGTCGTCGCAATCGCTCCCCGCCCAGGCCAAGCAGCTTTCCCACTATCTTTTTGAGCAAGCATCACTGGGAATCGCGGTAGAAGATTTAGACGGGAAAGTCTTGCTTGCTAACCCCGCGCTGTGCTCCATCCTGGGATATCGGGATAACGAACTGCGCGGCATGAGTTGTTCCCAATTTGCTAATCCCGAAGATTCCGCGGACGATTGCCGATGTGCCCGCGAACGCTGCAACATCGCGCAAAACTGAGGGGCGTATATGAGTTCTATCCGCAGTCGCCTACCATCGACCACGACGAATCTTGATTCCCAACTTCGCACAGCGATACTGGTATGCCTTGTGGCTTTCCTATGTTACTTCGCTGCCAAAGTAGGTGGCGCACTGGTAGTGCGGCCTCAAATGGTCTGGCCGCTGTGGCCAGGGTGCGCGCTTCTCGTCGCAGTGTTGCTATTGGCACCGCGGAAGATCTGGCCACTACTGATTGCAGCAGGCTTTGCAGGATTTGTTCTCTATGATCTGCAGGCGGGCTTGCCTCTTCGTTCGACGGCATGGCTTATTTTGGCCGATACGATCGAAGTTCTGATCGCCGCTTTTGGCGTCAGCTACGCCTTTGCCGGTGTTCCTCGTCTCAATACCGTAAAGTCCCTGGCCATGTATTCAGCTTTTGCCGTTATCCTCGCCCCGATCTCGACCGCGTTTATTGGCACGGTGGCTCTAAGCGGAGACCGCTGGCTGCGTTGGAAGACTAGTTTCTTTACCGAGGCGTTAGCCCTCCTCACCTTGACGCCAGCCATTTTGAATTGGGCACATGTTGGACGGGAGTGGGCACGGAAGTCACGCGCTTTTTACCTGGAAGCCGCAGCAATGATCGCCGGGCTGCTTGTTTTTAGCTCTATCACTTTCGTGGTTCCTGGGAGGAGCAGCTCGCCGGTACTACTTTATTCTCTGCTGCCATTTCTGTTGTGGTCGGCCCTGCGTTTTGGATTGACAGGAATCACGACCTCCATGATTGTAGTTGCCTTTCTGTCGATCTGGGGTGCAATCCACGGACGCGGCCCCTTCACCGGATCTGAGCCACTCAACAATGTGATGTCGCTGCAACTATTTTTGTTGTTTGCCGCAACACCTTTTATGGTGCTGGCAGTTCTGGTGGAAGAGCGCAAACAGGCTGAGCAAAGTCTGCGCGAAAGCGAAAAGCGATTTCGCTTGTTAGCGGATACCGCTCCCGCACTCATCTGGATGTCAGGCACCGACAAGCTCTACACCTACTTCAATAAGCCTTGGCTGGATTTCACCGGGCGGTCCATGGACTCCGAACTCGGGAATGGCTGGGCGGAGGGCGTCCACCCCGAGGATTTGCAGAGGTGCCGGGAGACCTACAGCAAAGCGTTTGATGGTCGTGAGCAGTTCAGAATGGAGTATCGGCTCCGACGGCACGATGGAGAATATCGGTGTGTGCTCGACATAGGAGTGCCGAGGTTTGACCAGGATGGCTCTTTTATAGGTTATATCGCGATTGGAGTCGATGTGACTGAGCGCAAGCAGGTGGAGGACGCGCTGAAGAGGTCAGAAGAGAAATTTTCCAAGGCGTTTCGACAAAGTCCCATGGCTCTCACTCTGACCACCGCGACAGACCATCGCTACCTTGATGTCAACGAGACTTTCGAGCAGATGACCGGCTGGCGTCGTAACGAGGTAATGGGGCGCACCCCGTTCGACATCGGGGTCTGGGTAGATTCCACCCAAAGGTTGGAATTTGTAAGACGAGTTTTGGCTGAAGGCGCTATTCGCGGCTGGGAGGTTCACTATCGCTGCAGGGACGGCACGCAGAGAGTGGGCTTAGGCGCTGGGGAACTGATTCAAATCGAAAACGAACCGTGCATCCTTTCCGTTATCGCAGACATCACCGGAAGCAAACAGGCTGAAGCGAAACTACGTGACAGCGAAGACAAACTTCGACTTCTTCTCGACTCGACTGCCGAAGCCATTTATGGGATTGACCTCGAACATCGCTGCACGTTCTGCAACCCTGCCTGCCTCCGCACTTTGGGACACGAGCACGTTGACCAAGTGGTTGGCAAGAACATGCATAACCTGATCCATCACACTCGCGCGGACGGTACATTGTTCCCCGTGGAAGAATGCCGAGTTCACCAGGTGACGCGAACGGGGGTAGGAGTCCACGCGGAGGACGAGGTGCTATGGAGGGCGAATGGAACAAGCTTTCCCGCTGAATATTGGTCGTATCCACAGCGGAAAGGGAATGAGGTTGTTGGAGCAGTAGTCGCGTTTATCGACATCACCGAGCGCAAATTGGCCGAAGCTGCGATCGCAAACGTGAGTCGGAAATTGATTGATGCCCAAGAGCAGGAACGTACCCGGATTGGCAGAGAGCTTCACGACGATATCGGTCAACGCCTCGCAATCGTGGCTATCGAGTTACAACAACTCCACGATGACCCGCTCGTTTTGCCCGAAGTGCGCAGCCGTACGGGTGAACTCCAGAAGCGGATTTCCGAGATAGCGGACGATATTCAATCCTTGTCCCATGAGTTGCATTCAGCAAAGCTTCAATACTTGGGCATCGCTGGGGCTATTAGAGGCTTCTGCCGAGAGTTCGGCGAGCAGCAGAGAGTGGAAATTAACTTCCAAACCCACGATTTGCCAAGTCCCGTGTCTCCGGACATTTCTCTTTGTTTCTTCCGAGTGCTGCAAGAAGCCCTCCACAATGCGGTCAAACACAGTAGGGTACGGCACTTCGAAGTGCGCTTGTGGGGAACCTCAGAGGAGATTCATCTCACTGTTAAGGATTCCGGCATAGGCTTTGACCGCGACGCGGCAAGGGCGAGCCAAGGGCTCGGGCTCATCAGCATGGAGGAGCGACTGAAACTGGTGAACGGAACGCTGTCAATCGATTCGCAACCCAAGCGCGGTACCACGATTCACGCTCGCGTTCCTGGGGCTTCGGTCGCCGGCTCGATGAGTGCCGCCGGGTAAAGAGGCTCAATCTCCCCGGTTCGCTGGTGATGCGACCTCATCAGTGTGTCAACGCCGGAGAAGTTTGCAAATCAGCAAGCTCGGCCACTTGAGCCAATTTAGCACTGACAAACCTCTGTCCCCGACGAACCGCGTCCACAGCAGCTAATAGTTCACTTGCGGCGTCTGGTTTAACCACGTAGCCCAGTGCACCTAAGCGGAAAGCCTCTTGCACAATGTCGACAGAAGATTCCTGACTCACGAAAACTATTTTGGATTCGGGGATAAGCTTACGGATCCGGCGAGCTGCTTCAATTCCATTAAGAGTTGGCAGTCCGACATCCAGCAAAATCAGGTCAGGTTGGAGTTCTTCGGCGTTACGAACCGCTTGTAATCCGTCTGACGCCTCGCCGATAACCAGCAAGGATGGCTTCTGTTTCAGCTTTGAACATACGAAGCGTCGAAACGGTTCATGGTCATCGACAACAAGGATCCGGAGGAATGGCACCCAGTCACCAACCTTTCATCTTTCGACTCCGCTTTTCTTCATGACGAGGGGCGGGAATCAGTATCACCGGAATCATCGTCCCAGCTGCGAATGTTGTCAATTCCACGAAAGTGGTGCAGTTATTGATCAGTACGGTGACGAAATCTGTAGAATGCCTTCGAAGCGCGTGGTGGCGAAAAGCCGTCCACGGAGGGGACTGAGTTGACGCAATAGATATCCTGTATCCAGGCCGTGATGCCAGCTATGACCGTCGTCTCGGCTTTCGAAGATGCCAGCGCTGTCTGCGGTCGTGGCCAGCAGGCGTTGCTTGCTTTCATCACAGGTCACAAAGCTGATGTTCTTACCTGACGGACTAAGTTGCAAGCGGGCCCACCCGGCATTCAGATGGCGAAATGCCCCCTGAGAAGAACCTATGATGATCTGTTTTCTGGGGGTTATTGACAGACTCTGGATGCTGTTGATGTAGGCAGGTAAGCCCCTCAATGTTCTCCAGTTGTTCGCACCCTGCGCCGATACGAGTACCTTGCGCGGGCTCGCGACCACGATCTCGTTATTTGCAGCCCGTACACAAACGAGGTACAGCTTGCCTAAACCTGTGTCTCGAGTCCAAGTTTTGCCTTGGTCGGAAGTGGTGTAAAGACCTGCCGAGCTTGCGGCAAACCACTTTTGGGGTGTGATCTCAATGTCATTAATCTTGGCCGCCACCAAACTCTCCGACTCCCGGTTTTGCGTAGGCTCAATCGAGGTTTTCCCGACAGTAGTATTTAGCGGCGTCCACTCGGATGTCTTGGGCGCTAACGCAAATATTCCACGGTTTGTACCCGCCAGGATGCTTCCATCAGCCGCCTGCTTAAGTGCGAATACGTCCCGGCCCTCCAGACCTGCCTTTCTTTGTTCCCAATGGCGTCCTGCATCCTTCGAAACGAATACGCCGCCAAATTCGCGGTCATTCACCACTCCCAGGTAAATCGTGTCAAGGTCATCCTTGTCGATTAAAATCGACGAAATATAACGATGCGCGAATCCGGAGTTCGAAGGCACGAAATTTAACCGGCCATCATCACTGGCCAGGACACCACCGCGATCCGTTGCCAACAGCACCCGTCGTGAATCCCGAGGATCGATCAGAACGTCATTGACAACAATCTCAGGACTGGTCACCCGTTTCCAGGTTGCTCCGGAATCGCTCGTTACCCACAGACCTTCTGTAGTTCCCGCGTAGACTGCTGAAGGGTTATGCGGGTCTTGTTTTAGAACACGGGTCCGTCGCGCCGAGAAAGCAATGTTCTCCATCCTCTGAAATCTGCGTCCACCATCAACGCTCTTATAGATCCCCGAGCAAGCACTGGCGAATACTGTCTGCGAGTTCGACTCGTCAACGACGATGGAAAAGACGTCCGAGTCATCGATGATGCCTTCTTGAACACGTCGCCAACTCGCGCCCCCGTCCGATGTTTTCCATGCAAGATGCCATGTGCCTGCATAGATGATGTGCGAATCCCTCGGGTCGATTGCAATGGACTCGACGTTCTTGATCTCTGCATGCCCCCGAGAGAGCTTCTGCCAATGCTGACCTCCGTCCGTGCTTCGGAATACACCATCCAGTGCGCCAAGAACAATAACTTTCGGGTCTGACTCTGCAACAGCTATCGCACGGATGGATTTCCCGTGCATGGCGGGAATCTTCTCCCATCTCTTCCCGGCGTCATGGGTTTGGAATAAGTCACCACTCCAATGGCTCGCCAAGCTCCAAGCGGCTACATAAATATGGCTGGAATCGCGCGCATCAACAAGGATGTGGTCAATAACATACTCATCGCGGTTTCCAAGGTGGGTAAAACGTATCCAACTCTTGCCCCCATTGTCTGATTGGAAAATTGTTCCTGTGCTGGTGCCCAGAAAAATGTTGTCGGGATCATGGGGATCCGACGCGAGACTACGGGCGTCGCCGCCGTCCGGCCCTAAGGGTACCCATTGCCCAGCCAGTGCGGTTGCAGAGATTAAGGCAACGATAAACAGAAAAAAAGGCGTGCGAACCAAGTACTGCTCCTAAGCAAATTCACTGCTCTAATAATCTACTATCGCGCTACATAGCCACTTTCCGTTTGCAGGACAATGCTGGCGGGAATTGGCAATGATGGCCTGTGCTTCTTCCTCGGGAACATTTTCGTTGATGTGTCGTAAAGCAAATTGCTTGAATTCCTCGTCATCCGAAGCCAAGCTCAACAGCGAGCCGACATCGTCCCAGTGATGCGCAAGCAAGCGGCTAATCGCGTAACTATATTCTTCGCCGACTGCTCCAAAATCGCAACCACCGAATCGCTTGAAGGAGCGGTAGACCGCCTTCCAATCTTGAAGATGAGCTGCTTCCAGGCGTGCGCGTTTGGCTTCACTCGCCGTGCAAGCCTTTCGGGCCCCTGCACGGAGGTTCGTTACGTTCAGAGTTGAGATGAATAGCGCCGCACTGAAAAGTAGGAGCGATTTCGTCTGCATGTAGTGGACCTGCCGCTAATCCTCTCGCGTGCTCTTGCTGATAACAGTTCCCCGAGGATTCTGCCGGCGCTTCCATATTACAGGAGTTGGAAATTGCATGCAGTTTGCCAACAAAGAGGAAACTTGCGCCAGTTCGGGAGGAGCGGCACATTTGGGATGAATTTTGATCCGGTCTTTGAAGCAAAGTGGGCCTGTTCGTCTTTGTAGGCAGGCGCGTGCCATTTTTGCAGGTCACAAAATGCGTACTGTCTCACTTTGACAGGGATCGCGGGGAAACTTTCCGCTCTCCCCGACGCCCCTAAGGCGTGCATTACACCCGCACCCAACGACGGAATCAGATCCAGGGGCAAAAGTCCCCCTGTCAAAACTGACAGTGGTGTCGTGAACATTTACTAGCGATACTTTTGCGATGCGTAACCTTTACCAAGCTTGGTAATTGTACACGGATATTTGAGGTTCGCGCGGCCATCTCGGGCCTCTTCTCAGTTGCTATCTTTTGTGATTTGCTGTCAGGCACGCTAACTAGCTAGGGAGTCACCTTCAGCATCGGTTTAGCGAACGATAATGCGTGGCGTAACAATCGCCGTAATGTTCATTTAAATCTCTTCGCGCGGATAACGTCCATTGTTGATTCCGTTGGCACCGATTATGACAGGTGTGGGAAGACTGAAAGACACCGGTGTGATCTCCGTCACGCGATTTGGACAATGATCTCTCGATCTAACGTCGTGGCTGCTGGGACTAAGATCCGCGTGCCCAAGGCCGCTCTTGGCGAGATGGTCCGCTTCGCCTACAACACCTTTCTTACCGACAAGGTGCGGTTTTCACTAACAGCCCTGGGAATGGCCGTCGGCACAGCTTCGCTAATCCTGGTGGTCACAATCGTCATGACGGGAAAGCAATACGTTTTCGATCAGATTCAAGGTATCGGCTTGAACATGATCGTTATTGAGTATCAGGGGGGAGAAAAGGGAACCGATTTCTTGACGATAGATGACATGCATGCGGCATTAAAGCAAGTGCCCGGCATTGCGGATGCCTCCCCCGTGGTTCCGATCAGCGTCACCATTCCGATTGGCTTCGGCAAGGAGCGTGACTTGCAGGTTCTGGGTGTGTTCCCCGAATACATCGCGGTGCGTAACTTAGTGGTGCTTTCCGGAAGGTTTTTCGACGCGCAAGACCAGCAAGCACGGAACAAGGTCGGTGTTATCACACAGCAACTTGCCGAGCAACTCTACGGATCGGTGGATCAAGCGGTGGGGAAGGTTGTGAAGCTGAGCGGTTTGCCAATCACTATCATCGGGGCTTTCCGAGAGCGAGTGCGCACTTTTGGACGATCGGAGGTGACCAATAACACGATGGTGATTCCCTACACCGTCATCGGATATTTCACTGAATCGCCCGTGGTGCGGCAGATTTATTTCTCAGCTGCGGAGCCCGCGGGGGTGATCCCGGTCACCGAGCGTATCGAAAAAGTTATCCGATCCCGCCATCGAACGGAGTCGCCGTACTTCGTGCAGAACCTAACCGGGGTGCTCGCAATGGCGGACCGGGCGGCTAATGCGCTCACCTTGGTCCTACTGCTAATCGCCGCCATGACGCTTCTGGTGAGCGGCGTCGGCATTATGAACATAATGTTAGCGACGATAAGTTCACGTATTTCTGAAATTGGCATACGCAAAGCACTGGGCGCAACCAATCGCGAGATCCACTTTCAATTCCTGGCGGAAGCGGTCCTGATCTCGCTGATTGGGGGCTCTGCGGGAGAGATTTTCGGACTGTCTCTGCCGCTATCGGTGCGCTTCTTCACGCAATACCGAATTCCCATTTCGGCGCTCTCTGTCGTTGTAGCGATGGCGGTTTCTTCCTTGGTAGGCATTCTTTCAGGAACGGCTCCGGCGACGTTTGCGGCCAGATTGGATCCAGTAGAGAGCATGCGCCATGAATAATCCTTCGTTGAATGTAAATCTTAGTGACGGACTCTTGAAGGTCGGCAGGGTGGGATGCAATGGCACTAAGGTCATCCTATTCGCTGGGATCGTTGCGCTTGCTTTTCTGGTGCTTTCTATCGATCCGCTGGCCTGGTCTCAACAACATTCACATCATGAACATCCAGGCATGTCCATGTCTGCAGACGAACCCACTGAAGCCGAGCTCCTTGATTGGAAGCGTGAGAGCGAAGGCAATCATCATCTAGCCGGCCTTTTCGTGGCTCTCAGCGGGCTTTTCATCCTGACCCAAGGCAGGTTTGCGAAGAAGTTCCCCGCCATGAGATATGCTTGGCCCGCCTGTTTCTTGCTTTCAGGCTTGTTCATCCTCGTGTACAGTGATACGGAACTTTGGCCCTTCGGTCCCAAGCCCTGGATTCAGGGCACTATAACGAATCCCGAAGTTATCCAACACAAGATCTTCGCGGTCCTGCTTCTTGGGGTGGGCTTGATTGAAACGGAGAGAGTGCGTAAGCGGCTCAGAGCGGTTTGGGCGGCATGGGTTTTTCCTGTGCTCGCGGTGGCAGGTTCCTTTCTGTTGCTCTTCCATTCGCACAGTGCGGGAATGCATGGACCAAACCACATGGCAGTGATGGCCCGTATTCAGACCGAACATCTCAGCTACGCAGTCACCGGTATTAGCATCGGCTTGGTTAAAGGCTTGGCGGAAGTCCCTACACGGTGGCAGAGGGTTTTCGCTAAACTCTGGCCCATTTTGATGGTTGCTTTGGGTGTTCTTCTTATGTATTACGTGGAGTAGCCGACAATATACGACGGTGAGGTAGATCAAGCGACCCAAAACTGGGGCCGTGATTCGCCCATGATGGTCCAGTCGCGGGCGGTTCGGCTGCGGAGTCTGGCAAATTCGGACTACTTTCTTTGCGCCAATTCATCCGGTCTTGGAGTTGTGGAATCCTGCATCGTCAGCAAGTCAGCAGCTGTGTACTCCGTCTCCGCGTGTTGGCCGACATTGAAGCGGCCATTCGCCAAATAGATCGCAAAAAAACTGCCGGCGACCCATGGATTGAGGGCGGCTAATGGCAGCAGGAATCTCTTCACAAAGCCGGCGGAAACACTATCCAGCCGGTGGCTCGGGTGACGGCTGCCAGGTATCTGCAGAAGGAAGAAGGCCGAGAGGTGTAGGTCCGGATGGTGTTTCGCGTATGAGATCAAGCCTCTTGCGAGTTGCTGGGGGGTCGTGAGGCCCGCATCTGCAATATAGTTTCGCCGAATCGCGTCGGCATAATAGAGGTTGAGAATGCGACGGGAAAAGTCGGCGCAGTTGTTAAAGAAGAGATTGAAGTGGCTTTTGTTTTTCCTCGAGTTGAGCAAGAGGATCAGGTCCTGATCCTGTGCTTCCGTGGTCTCGATCTGAAAGCCGTAGATTTTGCGATTGTAGGCGGCGCCGACTAGTTCGACCCATGATCCCTTCGGCATTTGGCCACCGGGTCCGTCGGGGACCATCTCTCGCAGATGCTTGCGCCGGTACTCGTCCCGGAGATAGGCGACCGTCTGCGGGTTAGCCGCCTCCGGAATGCTTGTGAAATCCTCCACTGCGTAGAGATAAGGGACCAGCGGGATCGCGATCCAATCGTATCCGGAGAGCTTGCGGTAGCGGCTAATCACGATTCCCAACTCTCCAGGGTCACAACGCCGCAGCACAACGGGTGTCTCAGCGCAGACTCGGGACAAGTAAACAGAAGCGTGTCCCGTAGGATTGACGGCTCCAAAGAGGCCATAAGGTTCTTGCACAAACAGGGTTGCGTCTGCCAGTAACGCGATGTTCCACAGCAGCGCGAAAGCCAGTGGCAGCAAGCGACGCATAAAGAAGCTCAAGCAACCTCAGTTGAACTGCCTTCGATCGTAGTACTCTTCGGCGCTGCGGGGTACTGTCAAGAACGCCAGTCCGGCGATGAATAAGTGAAGCAACACGAGTGGCCATGTGCTGTTCCGCTCAAATATCTGGCGCGTGCAAACCGTTGACAGGACTCACTCGGGGCCTTCGTCATCCCTCCAAACTGATTAACCTCCAGAGTGAAGCTGGGAGTTTTGCCAGTTCTCCGCGAACTGGGCAAATCGCAAAATCAATGCAGCGAAAAGAAGCACGTTGAAAGGCTTCAGCATGAGACATCGGATTGTTGAAGCATCGACGCCGCTGCTGCTGGTCCTTGTCGTTGCCGCGCTTTCGAGCGCACAGATGGCGAAACCGGGCGATGGCCTTGCGATTGCGAGCGAAGCTGACGTTTATGGCTCGCCGGTAGGCGACGGCTTCCAGACTCAGGAAGCCTACTTGAGCAGCACGGTGCAAAAGGCGCCCAGTTATCAGCCGCCGGGATACGTGAGCGGGACCATTTTCGATCAGTCGGGAGCAGTGAGCACCGGAGCCGATGTGCGTCTTACCCAGGAAGGCCAAATCTCAAATCAGCAGGTAAGGTCCGGAAGCAACGGGCAATTTCTGTTCCCCAATGTCGCTCCGGGATCCTTTCGCCTGAGAGTTACGGCCCCAGGCTTCACAACGCGAGAATTCTCAGCAGCTCTGCGCCCGGGGGAAACCTATCTAGTCCCTCCGATTATTCTGGCGGTGACTCCGGCCGTGACCAAACTGGAGGTGAAGGCCAGTCCGCTCACGCCAGTCCAGGTCGCGGACATGCAGATTGAAGAACAGGAGAAGCAACGCGTATTCGGTCTCATTCCAAATTTCTACGTGACCTACGACCGCGACGCGCTCCCTCTCAACCCGAAGCAGAAGTTCAGGCTTGCCTGGAAGACAACGACGGATCCCTTCACCGTTGTCGGAGTCGCCGCGCTGGCCGGAGTTGAGCAGGCGACGAATACTTTCGACGGATATGGGCAAGGAGCCCAAGGCTACTTCAAGCGGTTGGGCGCATCCTACGCCGACGCGGTCACCGGCACGTTTATTGGCAGTGCTGTATTGCCGTCCCTGCTGAAACAAGATCCACGGTATTTCTACAAGGGAACTGGTAGCACTCGATCGCGGCTGCTGTACGCGCTCGCCAGTCCTGTGATTTGCAAAGGCGACGACATGCGCTGGCAGCCGAATTATTCCAATGTAGCCGGAGCCTTTGCTTCAGCCGGCATCTCATATCTCTACTACCCGAAAACCGATCGCAATGGGGCAGGGTTGGTTGTACAAAACTCGTTGATCAGGCTCGGTGAGGTTGCCTTCGAGGGCGTGCTTCAGGAGTTCATCATTCGACGACTAACACCACACCTTCGAAACCGCACGTCGGCCGGCGCTAAAGCAACAGAGCAGGATGCTGACAATCAGAACCGGTAACTGGGAGATTTCCGAGCGAAATCAAATGGAGGCTGGAGAGATGGTGCGGCCCCAAGAGCTTCCACCTCGGGCTTTCTCTCCTGGCAGTCCACCCATGAAAAAACCACGAGACATGCGAGTTGCTCTGGAAGCCTATGATATCGTTGTTCCGTTTATGGGCAAAGTGCACACCGTCGTGGTGGTGCTGCTCATCCTGTCGCTAACCTGCCTCAGCCGGCTGGGAATAGCGCACGTCCAGGACATCTCGTCGATCGCAGACGTTGATCATCGTGGCGCTGGATCGATCGCAGACCCCTGCCAAGATCCCTCGACGCCTTCCGCCTTGAGGGAAGCTCTTCGCCTAGTGTGCTTGAGAGAGCCAGTTGAAGTCCCAAATCGTAGCATTCGGAAAGCCATCATTCTTGGATTCGTCGGTGGCTTTGTAAAACGGGATGACGTGAAGCATCCTGAAGTCGTGTTCGCAAAGTATCTTCGGAGCCGGTATGGTTCCGCTGTTCATGCCGAAGTATTCGGGAATCACGAAGGGAAAAAAGCTGTGGAGGACACTATTCTGCGCTTGGGTGTGGACAATGGTGGTTCCTTGACGGTCGCCGAAAAGACACAAGTGAAGATCATTCTCTACGGACACAGTTGGGGAGCTTCTGAGGCGCTGGCCTTCGCAAGAGAACTGGAACGGCGAGGAATCCCAGTGGCATTGACCATCCAAATCGACAGCGTGAAGAAGTTCGGACACGACGATCGCACAGTGCCCGCCAATGTAGCGAAAGCAGTAAATTTTTATCAAAGAAAAGGTCTCACACCCGGGCAACCGCTCATCGTTCCAGCCGATGCGGCACAAACTGAAATCTTGGGAAACTTTCAGATGAAATACGAAGACCATCAAGTCAAGTGCGACAACTATCGATGGCTTTCCCGGACCTTTAACAAGCCTCACCACGAGATTGAGAACGACCCCCAAATCTGGTACCAGATTGCATCTCTCATTGACTCGGAACTCTTAAGGACGGATGCTGAGATTGAAGGTGCAACATCTTCAGAGGCACATGTGTTTGAAATAAATATCGCGGGCCAGGCGGAGGCACCGAAAAACTGATCGACCAGCCCTAACAGCCTGTGGTGCAAGTCTGGATTCGGGAACGAGAAAGATTGCGTGATTCACAGGGATCATTTGTAGAATGCGCGCATGGCGATGGGCACGCGCAAGCAGCGGGAGAAGCAAGAGGGGTTGTGGATCGCGCACAGGGAGTTGGCATCCGCGCCCGGGCATCCGTTTTATCAGCGTTTGAATGAGTTGCTGGAAGCCGAGCACTTCGACGAGTTTGTCGAGAACCGGTGCGCGAAGTTCTATGCGGCCAAGTACGGGCGTCCGTCGCTGACGCCGGGGATTTACTTTCGGTCGCTGCTGATCGGGTATTTCGAGGGCATCGGGGCGGAGCGCGGCATTGCCTGGCGGCTGGCGGACTCGCTGGCGCTGCGGCGCTTTGTGGGCATTGCGCTGGACGAGTACACGCCGGACCACTCGACGATCTCGCGCACGCGGCGGCTGATCGATCTGGACACCCATCGCGAAGTATTCGCCTGGGTGTTGGGCGTGCTGGCCGATCGCGGGCTGCTGAAAGGCCAGCGGATCGCGATTGATGCGACGACGCTGGAGGCGAACGCAGCGATGCGCTCGATTGTGCGGCGGGACACGGGCGCGAGTTACGAGGAGTTTCTGCGCGGGCTGGCGAAGGCGTCAGGGATTGAGACGCCGACGCGCGAAGACTTGGCGCGGTTGGATCGCAAGCGCAAGAAGCGGACGTTGAACAAGGAGTGGAAGAGTCCGGCCGACGAGGATGCGCGGATTGCGAAGATGAAGGACGGGCGCACGCATCTGGCGCACAAGGCCGAGCACGCGGTGGATCTGGACACGGGCGCGGTGGTGGCGGTTACGCTGCAAGGCGCCGATAAGGGTGACACGACCACGCTGGATGAGACGCTGTGCGAGGCCGGGATGGCAGTGGCGGAGCAGGTCGGGCGCGAGGCGGAGCTACGGCCCCACCAAGCGCCGAAGGTGAACGTGGCCGGGATCGAAGAGACGGTGACCGACAAGGGCTACCACAGCGGCGCGGTGGTGAAGCGGATGAAGGCGTACGAAGTGCGCAGCTACATTCCGGAGAAGAAACAGAAGGGGCGGCGGAACTGGGCGGGCAAACAGCCCGAGCAGCAAGCGGTGTATGCGAACCGGCGACGGGTGCGGGGCGAGTATGGCAAGAGTTTATTGCGGCGGCGCGGCGAATTCGTCGAACGCAGCTTTGCACACTGCTACGAGACGGGCGGGATGCGGCGTTGCCATCTGCGCGGACACGAAAACATTCTAAAGCGGCAACTGATCCACGTGGGCGCGTTCAATCTAAGCCTGATCCTGCGCCAACTGCTGGGCGCGGGCACGCCGCGGGAGTGGAAGAACCGCTTCGGCAGACTTGTTTTGACCCTTTACTTACTCTTCACATGTCGGACAAATCAGAAGCGGCTTTGCAGAAGCCGAATCTCCGCGTCCGTTGCCAAGTGCTTCGTGAGATCGCGTACCCGACTACGTCGCCCGACTTGCAGGGAATCCTCTACTTGCACCCCGGGCTGCTATGTTACGTCTGACGAGCAGATGGCGTGTTCTTGCAACATGCTAGTGTGTCGATGTACTTGCGAGGTCTACCCTAAAGCATCGTCGAGACACTTTCGTTAGAAATGAAATTTCCAGTCTAAGCCACTTTTGCTTGCGACACATAAACGATCGCGTCGGCCGGATTTCTCGGACCAAATTGCCATTTAATGGAACACATTGCGTGTTCCTAACGCTTCTTAGGGGTGGAGGGGGAGGGCATTAGATTCTCGGTTTCGGCCAAGCGCCTGATGGCGAGTCGAATGACGTGAATCATACCGAGCCCGAGCTTTTCTTGGAGGCAGTCAATGAGATGCAGGTCTGAGTCCGTGAAGCGAACAGTCGTAGACTTGAGTTTCTCGTTCTTCATAACGGTTAATTGTGCAACCGCACGATTGCCCTGTCATTGCCGAAGAGCAGTAAAGGAATCGAAAAGACAGCTAGGAGATATCTCCGAGGTATCGCCCTGCGAAAAATTTCAGTGAACATTGCATCGCGATCAGGAAGGTGATGTACAACATACTAGTCCGAAAAAAGCATACCTCCCCCCGATCAGGAGCAGCAGCCAGCAGGCTGGACGAGGCAGAGGGAGACCCAATCTCGATTCATGACCTCTCCTGCCTCTGCTCCAAATCCGAAATGAATGGCTCGTCCGGGCCATTACCGTAAAGCATTAAAAGGCTCAAATTAATGTGAATAGCTTCGGGAGGAACTCGAAGCTTGCAAAGGATTCCGAAAGCTGACGGTAGACTCGGGCTCCGAAGAGATTAAAGGGGGACTACGCATGCCTGCCCGTTCAATCCGGGTTCTAATAGCAGAGGATTTTGAACCGTTTCGCCTTTTTGTCGCGTCGATACTTCGGAAACAGCCAGAATTGCAGATCATTTTTGAAGTTTCGGATGGCTTAGAAGCGGTTCAAAAGGCGGAAGAACTGCAACCGGACTTGATTGTGCTGGACATCGGGCTCCCCAAGTTGAACGGAATTGAAGCCGCACGTCGAATCCGAAAGCTTTCCCCCAATTCCAAGATTCTCTTCCTGAGTGAAAATCGCTCTTGGGACATCGCAGAAGAAGCTTTGCGCACGAGTGCGGGCGGCTATGTCGTCAAGTCGGATGCCGCAGGCGAACTATTACCTGCTGTTGAAGCGGTTCTTAGGGGCAAGCGGTATGTCAGTGCCAGCTTGGCTGGTAACGACTTCACCGATCCTAAGGATGACCAAACCGCCGATCACAATCGCGGCGGGGTCGTCCCACCATTCCCACGACAAAACGTGAGGATCGACCGTCGCCACGAGGCGGAGTTTTATTCTGACGATCAAAGGCTCTTAGATGATCTTACGCAGTTCATCGGCGCTGCTCTCAGAGCCGGGAACGCGGCTATAGTGGTCGCGACCGAATCACACCGGGACCGCCTTCTTCCGCGATTGCAGGCATACGGCTTGGATATCGGTACTGCTATTGAACGGGGCAGATATATCGCATTGGATGCCGCTGACGCGCTCCCGACATTCATGCTCCGTGGCATGCCGGATTCAGTTCTATTTTTGAGACTCTTGGGTGATCTCATCGGGAGAGCGGCAAGGGCTACGAAGTGGGAACAAGCCCGCGTGGCAATTTTCGGGGAAATGTGCCATCTCCTGTGGGCAGAAGGTAACGCAGAGGCGGCGATTCAGGTCGAAAAACTGGGCAACCAGCTAGCCAAGACCCACGATGTGGATATTCTGTGCGGGTATTCTATAAGTAGCGTTCAGGGCGGCATGGACAGCCGCGTCTTCCAACGAATCTGTGCAGAGCATTCAGTCGTTTATTCCCGGTGAAACAGACCTTACCTTAGCGTTCTTCGAAGGCCGGCTATTTTCTCCGAGCAAAACGACCGCACCTTCCACAGGGGAACCTTGCTTTAGGATCTGCAATTCCCGCTCAGGAACGATGAACTCCGCTAAGCCGCAATGCAAACAGATCGCAAGCTTTGGAAAAACCCATACGATGGATTTGTTGAGACCTTCGATCCCAGGAAAATGGGCGGCAACTTCACCGTTGAACACGCCCTGCTTATCGGAATAGCATCCTTTACACGTCATAGTCAATACTCCCAGAAAACTCACCTATGCTAATCCTACCCCTTGCACTTAAGGGGCGGCTGTTCAAAATTGAATACCCCACACGATTTCTGGTGCTGCCTTGCACGGAGAACGACGACGAGATGAGCGTGAGCGGGTGGTGCCAACCATTTCTGCCAGAGTTTCTTGACTGACTTGTGGAATCAGAGTTTCGGTTTTGTCTCTTTGCACCAGCAGACTCTATTTCTATTCGGAATCTCCGTTACAGCTCAAACTTAACGGACCCCGGAACAAGACGACCTTATCCTCTGCAGGTCGTTGCCAAACTGGCACTTTTGACAGTGTTCGATAGCTTCCATGGCTACTAGTCTGACTGCGAATTGCCAAATGATCTCATGCTCCAGAGCGCCAGGAGCCAGCGGAAACTCAGCTCCACTCAGCACAGCTCGCCCAGACGAGCTCGGCGTGCTCGGGCCTGTTGGCGCCGTCGCGCTGGGTCGTTCCGTATCGCAGGAAGGGACGTGCGTTATGAAACCGAAAGCCTGTCGGTCAGGGTTTCAAAATCATTTCATTCGAAACTTGGTAGCCACGATTTGTGCGATGGTACTGGTGCCGGGGGATATCAGCTTACTGGCAAGACCTTTGCCAACACCGCTACCCGCAGAGGGTCAGGAAAGCGCCAGCCTGCCGGCGGACCAACTCGATTCTTTAGTTGCTCCCATCGCGCTCTATCCCGACCCCATGTTGAGCCAGACGCTGGTGGCATCCACCTACCCCTTGGAAATCATCCAGCTGCAGCAATGGTTGGAGAAGAACAAGGATCTGAAAGACCAAGCCTTGGCAGATGCCGTGAAGAAGCAGGACTGGGACCCAAGTATTCAAGCAATGGCGCTTCTCCCGGAGGTGGTCAAGTACCTGGCGGATAACATTAAGTGGACCACAGATCTGGGCAACGCTTTTCTTGCTCAGCAAGGCGATGTGATGGACGCGGTTCAGCGCATGCGCAAGAAAGCCCAAGACAAAGGGAACCTGAAATCCACTGAGCAGCAAAAAGTGGAAACCAAGGTGATCGAAAGTAAGCAGATCATCGTGGTTGAGCAGGCTAACCCAGAAGTCATCTATGTCCCCAGCTATAACCCAACCGTGGTATACGGCGCGCCAGTTTATGCCTACCCGCCGATTGCTTATCCACCAGTCGGCTATTACGCCGCTGGCATGGCGATTTCCTTTGGCGTCGGGCTCGCAATGGGAGCGGCCTGGGGCGGCGGCTGGGGCTACAACAGCAATTGGGGCGGCGGCAACAACAATATCAACATTAATAACAACAATAACTTCGTAAGGAATTCCAACCGGCAAAACGTCTCGAACCGGACGGGCGGCAACCGCAACTGGCAGCACAACCCGCAGCACCGTGGGGGCGCTCCCTATGGGAACCGAGCGACAGCCAAGCAGTATGGCGGAACAACTCGCGGAGATTCGATGGCCAATCGTCAGCAGAGCGCCCGCCAGAACCAGAGTCAACGCGGGGGCGTGCAACAAGCTGGCGACCGCGCTTCGATGGGAAATCGAGATTCGGGCAGTCGCGACCGCGGTTCCGCAGGGGGACGAGCGCAGCCTGGTGGTAGCGACCGCACTGCCGGCGGCAACGGGGGCGGCAGTCGTGGTTCCGGCGGGGGTGCTGGCAACGCGGGCGCCAATCGCGGGGGTGGCGGCGCCGGCGGGGGCGGAGACCGCGTAGGTAATCGTAGCGTTCCCAGCGGTTCGCGCGGCGGCTCCAGCGCCTTTGGTGGAGGCGGCTCCAGCGGAAGCAGCGCACGAGCCAGCAGCTCACGTGGCTCGTCCAGCATGGGAGGAGGCTCCCGTGGTGGCGGCGGCGCACGCGGTGGCGGTGGCGGAGGTAGGCGCAGATAAGAAGTCAAGAACCAGGAGGAGCTATGAAAACCAAGCCGTTGGGTCTCACTGTACGCGCCATGATGCTAACCATTTTGCTCGCCTTCTTCCTATGTGCTGCCGCAGTTCCGTTGCAATCGCAGTCGGCGCCGAAAGGTAACGAGCCTTCGCAAACAGCGAAACCGTTCAGCACGCCACAACAGGCAACAGCGGCTTTTCTCAAGGCAGTAGAGCCGTATGACATCTCCGCATTGCTGGAAATTTTCGGTCCGGACGGCAAGGATGTTATCTCCTCCGCCGATCCGGTTCAGGACAAGAAGCGCGCCGAAGACTTTGCCGCAAAAGCCCGGCAAAAAAACGTGGTGACCGTCGACCCCAAGAATAAAGCCCGAGCGATCCTGACGGTTGGCGATGACGATTGGCCATTCCCGGTTCCGCTCGTCAAGAAAAACGGCAAGTGGTACTTCGATGCTAAACAAGGGCGCGAGGAAATCCTTTTTCGACGAATTGGTGCCAATGAACTTGACGCAATCCAGGTCTGCCGTGGCTTTGTGGAGGCGCAACAGGAATACTCCTCTGAGATTCGCGACGATGCCGGGGTCCCCCAGTATGCCCAAAAGATATTCAGCTCTCCGGGAAAGCATGATGGTTTGTATTGGCAGAATCCAGATGGCACTCCAGGCGGCCCCATAAGTGAGGCGGTTGCTAAGGTCATCGCAGAAGGTTACGATCCGGCAAATCCTGCTGGGTACCACGGCTACTACTTCAAGGTCTTAAAGGGACAGGGTCCGGCCGCTCCACTCGGACAACTCGACTACGTGATCGAGGGAGCGATGATCGGCGGATTTGCTCTGGTTGCAGTTCCGGCTCAATACCGTGTTACGGGGGTCAAAACATTCATGGTCAGCTACAACGGAATCGTCTACGAAAAAGACCTTGGGCCCGACTCGATTAGCATCGTCAAGAACATGGAACGATACAACCCGGACAAGACTTGGCGTCGCACTGACGACCAGTGGCCGGCGGACCTTTCAGCAGCGGAATAGCCGTCGTGGCTGGTGCGGTGTCGGTCTGATTTGCATGCGAGACAGTACCGATCATTGCGGCTTCGAACTAGGAGCTGCGACTGGATTAGGATGTCAGGAATGGGTCGGCAACTGTATGAATGAAATCACTAGTTTCGATGCCCAACAGCTCTAGATGAACCTGGGCCGCTGGTGTGGAGAAGCTGATGAAGAATGTTTGTGTTCATTTCTTAATTCTTCTCTCATTTTCCCTTGCTTGTGCCTCTCAAAACACGCCGTGGTGGGAACTCCATGCGGGCTACCAGTTCACCAGCTATCGAACTGGGCAAATGCAAAATCTAATTAACTCGGTCACTTCGGATTTGCCAGCTGTCAATGTAGGCAGCCGAATGAACATGAATGGCTGGAATTTTTCTGCCCAAGAGAACTCGAACAGTTGGTTTGGCGCAATCGTTGATTTCAGTGGTGGATACGCAAGTAAGAACTTAACGCTCCCTCATGCTGGAGGAGTTCCAGTTGCGGCGAACTTCACGCCCGCACTCTTCACTATGGGCGGTGGTCCTCAGTTCAGCTATCGCAAGAGCGACCGCGTCCAACCGTTTGCCCGATTCATTTTTGCCGCTGCCTACTCCAACCTGAACCCGAACGCAGCCATAAAAAATGCCATCCGTGCCAATGGTTCATGGACATCTGACACATCCTTCGCAATGATCGGGGTGGCGGACTTGACTATCGCTTGAAGAACTACGCCTACTTCCATATTGCAGCGGACTACATCCGCACAACTCTTTTCAACTAGGGCGAAAACAATTTCCGAATAACCGCTGGGATCAGTTTCCGAATCATGAGGAACTGATCCGTTCTGCTTTTACGCTAACATCGGGCAACATAATGGCGATCGAGGTGCGACTTTGGCGGGTGTGCAACATCTGATGCCCGAATCGAGCGCTACTGTGGCCCGAACGAACCGCTAATTTGCTGCTCCGGCATGAACGCGGGACTGGCCCAAACATTCAACTGGCACTTCTCCCAGTTCTAGATTCCGGAGGGCGACAGTAGCCTCAGATCAGAGGTGATGCGTATGTCCATTTCCGCGGCCTCAGTCTCCACCTCACGGGTTGAATCTAGCGGGCGGCATGCTCCCGAGCCCAGCGTCGCCAGGAAATGTCTATACCCGTCTTTGTATCAAATCGACACACGAGCCTGGCTCCACGATCTTTCCCGGAGTCTTGGTCGCCAGGCGACTCTCGATGATATTCCGGAACAAGAGCTGGAGCGGTTGGCAGCGAGAGGCTTTGATTGGATCTGGTTTCTGGGCGTGTGGCAAACGGGACCTGCAGGCCGAAGAGTCTCGCGCGCACACATCGAATGGCAGGCCGAGTTTCGGCAAGTTCTCCGCGATTTCCAAGAAGAAGATGTTTGTGGATCCTGCTTTGCCATAATCCAGTACACAGCGCATTCGGAGTTCGGCGGAAACACCGCCTTGGATCGCCTCCACAGCAAAGTTCACAAACACGGAATGCGATTGCTGCTGGACTTCGTTCCCAATCACACAGCCCTCGACCATCCCTGGGTACAGAAACATCCTAATTTCTACGTTCGTGGTACCGAAGAACAATTGCGTCGCGAGCCCCAGAACTACATCCGGCTTGAAACCTCGAGCGGATCCACCGTTTTGGCGTACGGTCGCGATCCTTATTTCGCAGGGTGGCCCGATACCCTACAACTGAACTACGCCGATCCGGGTGTACAAGAAGCAATGCGGCTGGAGCTACTCAATGTTGCCGCGCTCTGTGATGGCGTGCGCTGCGACATGGCAATGCTAATCCTGCCTGAGATCTTCGAGCGAACATGGGGATTTCCCGCGCAGTCATTCTGGCCCAATGCAATCCTTTGTGTTTGTTCTTACAAACCAGAATTTCTCTTTATGGCAGAGGTTTACTGGGATCTGGAATGGACTCTGCAGCAGCAAGGCTTCGACTATACGTACGATAAGCGGCTTTACGACAGGCTCCGCGACGGACAACCAAGACCAGCACGCGACCATTTTCGTGCCGATATTGCCTTTCAAGGCAAGTCTTCGCGGTTTCTGGAGAATCATGATGAACCTCGAGCTGCTGCCACATTCACTCCTGAGATGCACCGTGCCGCCGCCGTTCTAACCTTTCTTTGCCCGGGGCTGCGCTTCTTTCACGATGGTCAGTTCGAGGGCAGAACAAAAAAGCTCTCCGTGCACTTAGGCCGAAGGCCAAGCGAAGCGGTGGAGTTACCAGTACGGCAATTTTACGATCGCCTGCTCGATTGCGTTCATCACCCGGCAATTCGCAACGGCGATTGGCGTCTGCTAGATTGCAGTCCGGCTTGGGACGGCAATTGGACATGGGACTGCTTTATCGGTTTTGCCTGGCAGACTACGGAAGAGTTGCCGCTTCTCATTATTACGAATTATG
Source organism: uncultured Acidobacteriota bacterium (assembly GCA_963696635.1). Classification (GTDB taxonomy): domain Bacteria; phylum Acidobacteriota; class Terriglobia; order Terriglobales; family Acidobacteriaceae; genus JABDBE01. The sequence goes on along the minus strand of CAVOKX010000006.1, from coordinate 42,054 downwards.
CGGCCAATCAGAGTCAATGCTACCTCCAGATGCCATTTGAGGAAATGCGCGGGCATAAGATTCGTCTGCAAGACTTGATGAGCCTAGCTGTTTACGAGCGCGACGATAATGAACTGCTTGGTAAAGGGCTTTATTTGGACATGCCCCCATGGGGCTATCACGTGTTTAAGTTGAGCCAGGTTTAACTCCAGGTTGTTTAGGTTTATTTATTCCGGTCTCATAGCGGAGCAGCTTTCTTAAGCCTCTGCCATGCTCCGAATAGTTCCTCAGCTCAAGCATCCTTGCTGCCGAGCAACGACATTGAGCACCGTCGGGACCTATTCTTCTTGTGATCTCGGCCCGTTACGGCGACTGTTTGGGCAGCTTGTGTTGGCACGCTAATGCTCAGGGTCGTCCTTATGGGCCGAGACCCCCCGTCGACTGTGGGGACATAGGAAAGGAGAAATGTCATGGAGTATTCCGTCACCGTCTGGCGTACACCTGTGCGGGAGTGGAAGGAAGTTCTCTATCGTCTGACCTATCGCAGGGAATGGATTCCCGAACGCAACTGCTGGCGAGACGTGCTCGTCAAGGACCAGCGAATCTGAGAGATGCTGACGTAGTTTAGTTGGCGCTGAGCAACAGAACAATCAAGGACAACTAACGCCTGTTTCCAAGCCGCACGGCTCAGAAACTGATACCAGACTTTTTCTTGGACAGACTGATGAATTTAACAGGTTACAGCCTGATGATGATCCACGTATTGTTTCTCACTATCGTCTTCCGCTTCAATCGGTGGCGGTGTGAAAGAGAGACTTGCTGTGCAACGTGTGCTCGCCGCGACCCTCGCATTTGCATTGGCAGCTCACGCAGAAAGAATAGTGGCGCAGATCGCGCCCTCTAAAGCTCAGGAACAGGCCTCACAAGCACAACTGTCGCCATCTGCTTCTCGTCTGTCGCAGGCTCAGCTGATGAAAAATGACCACTCATCTTTTTGGGCACTGAACCCAGAAGTTTCATTGCCATCCCAGGGTTTGTTTGATTTCAAGGACTTGGACATCAAGTTCCAACTGGAAGAACTGATGGATATACTTCGTGACACCAGGCACGAGAGCTGGGTTTTAGCGGCTTACCCCGATCCTAAAACTGATCGACCGTTAATTGGCGCAGGATTCAATCTGGATGTTCGGGCGACCCAGCACATACAGCGCAACCCTTTCAATGCTTACCAGTTCGTTGAGCCCTCGACTGCTCAACTGTGGCAAGCAGCAGGGCTCGATATGGCACGCTTGCAGAGCATCCGCGATCAGTTCGATCGCGATATGAAGAGATGGACGAAGAAAGAGTTTCGCCAGAAGATCAGAGCACACGAGCTGCCGCCGCAGCTAACGGAGGAAGAAGGCGCAAGATTGCTGCGCATCTCTGTGCTCCAGGCTATCCACAATGCCAGAGCTTATTGCGATGATTTCGATCACCTGGCAGCATCGCAGCAGATGGCATTGAGCCAACTGGTGTTTCAGATGGGTGTCAACCTTGAGGAGTTCATTCAGTTCCTCAGCGCCATTAACCACGATTACAGGTACCGAGATTCCAGGCGCATGGACCCTGAGACAGACGAGGAACACTGGAGAAGAGTGCAACGCACGCTTATCTTGAGCGATTGGGCCAGGCGCTATACCAGTCGGGCTGTAGCGGTGATCGCCATGTTCGACGCGAACTATGACGAAAATCCGAGAAAGGCGGAGCGCGAAGTGCGTGTGCAGATACGTCCCCTGGTTCGCCATCATCATCGCCCATCTCCGGGGAACCGCGCTGTTCGTCATTCTGGGCCAAGACACAGAGAAAGACCATCTACCGGCTCTGCCGATAACGTTGACGTTCTGTTCCACCGCCTTCCGTTCGCCCATGGCCGCCAGGAACTTATCTGATCCTGCTTTCTGGTTTAAGCGGCTTTTGCTTTGCTCCTCTGGCGTCCTCGCCGACAGGACTTTTTATAAATTCTTGATACCGTCGGCTCGCCATCGAACTGGTATTTCTGCCAGTGTCACCAGGGCAGAGCTCCTTCTAGCATGCGAGATCAGGAAGGGGCGCCACCATGAAATCTAGTACACAGCCCACCATCGCGTATGTTGAAACCAAAGAACAGAAGCGTCTGAATGATGCGCGGGAAGCGGGTATACCGTGGAAGAAGTGGGGGCCGTATCTCAGTGAGAGGCAGTGGGGCACGGTTCGCGAAGACTACAGTCAGGACGGGAATGCCTGGGACTACTTCAGTCATGATCAGGCGCGTTCTCGGGCTTACCGCTGGGGTGAAGATGGTCTGGCCGGGATCTCCGATGACAAGCAGCAACTCTGCTTCGCACTCGCTTTGTGGAATGGCCGTGACCCCATCCTGAAAGAGCGGTTGTTTGGTCTCACGAATAGCGAAGGCAATCATGGTGAGGACGTTAAGGAATACTACTTCTACCTCGACAGCACTCCGACGCACTCCTATATGAAGTATCTCTACAAGTATCCACAAGCAGAGTTCCCCTATCGCGACCTGGTGGAAACGAACAAACGTCGTTCACGCGAAGAGTTCGAGTACGAATTGCTCGATACCGGGATTTTTGACGCCGATCGATATTTCGACGTGTTCGTGGAATACGCCAAGCCCGACCCAGAAGATATTCTCATCCGCATCACTGTTTACAACCGCGGCCCGGAGGCAGCCGAGCTTCATCTGCTTCCAACGCTTTGGTTTCGCAACACCTGGTCCTGGGGCGAACCGACCGAGGCGACTATCAGTCAGCTTGGCGAACAATCGATTGTAGCTTCACACCCGCAGTTGGGAACGCATACACTTTATTGCGAAGGTGCTGGCGAGCTTCTGTTCACAGACAATGAGTCCAACGCCAGCCGGCTCTGGGGGCAGTCGAACCCATCTCCTTATGTGAAAGACGCATTTCACAACTACGTCGTCTCAGGCACGCGGGAGGCCGTGAATCCGTCCAAGATGGGAACAAAGGCCGCCGCTCTTTACCGCATGCAGGTGCCCGTCAAAGGCAGTCAGACTGTGCGGGTGCGGTTAAGTACAAAAACACAAGCGGACGCTTTCAGCTCATTCGACCAAATATTCGCGACCCGTCTCGCTGAAGCGGACGAATTCTACGATCGAATTACCCCACGCTCTCTGAGCGAGGACGAACGCCGCGTGCACCGCCAAGCGATAGCGGGAATGCTGTGGAGCAAGCAGTACTACTATTTCGACCTCGACCGCTGGCTGACCGAGCATGAAGCCCATCCCCTCATGGGGAAGGCCCATCGGAATATCCGGAACACCGAGTGGTTCCACATGCTGAACAGCGACATTATTTCGATGCCCGACAAATGGGAATATCCCTGGTATGCGGCCTGGGATCTGGCCTTTCATACGCTTGCCCTGTCGGTCGTGGACTTCGACTTTGCCAAAGACCAGCTCCTACTGATGCTGCGAAATCTGTATTCGCACCCCAATGGCCAGATCCCCGCGTACGAATGGAATTTCAGCGATGTCAACCCCCCCGTGCACGCCTGGGCGACTCTGTTCCTTTACAACGTTGAGAAAGAGTTGGGTCGCTCAGATCTGCGGTTTCTGGAGCGCTCGTTTCAGGGCCTAATGCAGAATTTCAACTGGTGGGTCAACCGGAAAGATCCGTCGGGCAAGAATGTCTTTGCGGGTGGTTTTCTCGGTCTGGACAATATTGGCGTGTTCGATCGCAGCTCTCCGCTCCCTACGGGCGGTCATCTTGATCAAGCCGATGGCACGGCGTGGATGGCTTTTTACTGCCAGTGCATGTTCGAGATCGCACTCATTTTGACCGAGTACGACTCTATGTATGAAGAAGTCGCTTTCCGCTTCGTCGAACATTTCCTGTGGATTACGTATGCGATGGATCGCCTCGGAGAAAACCACGATGAAATGTGGGACACGAAGGATGGCTTCTTCTACGACCTGCTCCATTTCCCGGATGGTGGGGCCATGCGGTTGAAAGTTCGCTCGATGGTTGGACTACTGCCTCTGTGCGCTTCGACAGTGCTCGAGCCAGCAGGAATTGTTGCCAAGAGTCCCCGGTTTACGGAACTTGTGGAAACGTTCAAAAAGAGGCATCCGGATTTGTTGAAGCATATTGCCCCCGCCGACGGCAAATTTGTCGGATATGCCGGCCGTCGGCTTATGTCGGTTTGCAATAAGCAGAAGATCGAACAAATTTTGAGATACATGCTCGACGAGAACGAGTTCTTGGGTCCCTACGGCATACGTTCACTATCCAAGTACCACTTGGATCATCCTTTTGTTTTCAATCTCACTGGACACGAGTACAGGGTGCAATATCTGCCGGCGGAGTCGAACAACGGAATGTTCGGCGGCAATTCCAACTGGCGAGGACCAGTCTGGATGCCGGTAAATGCTTTGTTGCTCCGTGGTCTGCTAAATCTTTATCAGTTTTACGGTGATGACTTCAAAGTTGAGTGTCCCACTGGTTCCGGAAAATACATGACCTTGTATGAGGTCGCAAAAGAGCTTGCCCGTAGGCTGTCCAGCATCTTTCTCCGCGATGCTAATGGCAAGCGCCCAGTCTATGGGGGAGCGAAGAAGTTTCAGGAAGATCCTTACTGGAAAGACTACATCCTGTTTTATGAATATTTCCACGGAGATAACGGCGCGGGCCTGGGAGCCAGCCATCAAACCGGTTGGACGGGAATCATCGCCCGGACGCTGGACCTGTTCGCGCGTATGAATCCGGCTCTTGTTCTCCAGGTCTCCAAGCACGACCTTATGGCGGAGATCACGCGTAAGCAGGTTGCCGGGTAGTAAACTCCGGAACTTAGGAGAGTGGGATGCGCCGACCGGACAGAGTGCTAATCTGTGTTCTCGAGCTGAGCCTCATCGCGCTATGTGGTTGCGCGGGGCTGGTTCCGCACGACACAGCGAGCCTCCTCATTCCCAGATTTCACCGATCAGAAATCGTTGGATTTGTCGCGGGCTTTGGAACCACGTTCGCTGCGATGCCAGACTTGATCGCTATGCTCAAGCGGCAGTCGAGCGCCGGTATGAACCCGAGGATGGTCGCCATCATGGGCGTGTTTCAGATTCTATGGGTCTATTACGGTTTGCTGATTGCTTCGCGACCGGTAATCGTATGGAACGTGATCGCCGTGTTGATAAATTCGCTCACCGTCGGTGCATATCTCCATTTTGTTCGAAAAGAAAAGCGCCAAGTATCAGCAACGACCAGGTCCATGGCTGTTTAAACAGCGCGCGCGAAACCGCGCCCGCGAGCCGCGCCTCAAAGACTCATCCCGTACCGGCAGCGTACTTTCCCCTCCTTACCATTCGAGCCTGCTCCTGTTAGAACTGCCAGTGTCACATCGATGTGCCGTCTACTAGGCTGAAATAGGCCAGACATAGCAGCAACCTGCGCTTCCTCTGGGAGCGTAAAGGCGACGTGCAAGCAGTTGGGTGCGGCGTATGGCGATCGTGATATTGGCCATCGTAGTCATTGCCACGCTCTTGGCGTTGCTGGCTCTACATGAAGCTGACTTGGACGCTGACTACACTCTGCCACTCGCACACCATACGGATCGCAGCCCGACAAGCACGGGCAATAGGTGCGGCGTTAATACGAGTTCCTGCGTATGAAGAGTCAAGGCACGCGCGAATGTGGCTCAAAGCCGTTGGATTTGCTTGGCCGATCTCCATGTTCAGAATCTCTCGAGTTTTGAGAGGCCCGGTTCCAGAGCAATCATCGTTGTGATAGCGATTTGGGATCGGCGCAGAGAGGAACGACCAGATGTCCGAACTACAGCTCCAACACGAAACTTACGTAAGCCGTGCCCTAGAAATTTCCATTCACATCGGACTTCTCATTTTGTTGACCGCCACATGTCTGCTTATTTTGCGTCCCTTCGTTCCTCTGATTCTCTGGGGCATCATCATTGCCATCGCTACTTACCCCGGTTACCGAAAGCTGCAAAGTTTTCTCGGTGGGCGCAGTGGGGTCGCTGCAATTATCTGCGACATTCTTCTACTCGCCATCCTAATCGTTCCGGTCGTCCTATTGACGGGATCATTCGTCGACGGCATCCAGAGCTTGGTTGCGCGCCTGAAGGATGGAACGTCCATCATCCCTCCTCCACCGCCTCGCATTGAGACCTGGCCAATCGTGGGCATTCCCATAAGCAATGCGTGGCAACTCGCATATACGAACCTGTCCGCTGCCCTGCTCACCTTTTCCCCTGAAATCAAGGCCGTCATTCCAAAGCTGCTCGTTGCTTCGGCTGCAATTGGCTTGGGGTTGCTGCAATGGATTCTGTCGATCGTTATCGCGGGGTTCCTACTCCACAATGGATCCGGCGCAGCGAAACTAGCGCACTCACTATCTTGTCGCGTCTTTGGTGACAGAGGAACCGAGTTTGCGGAACTAGTCGGAGCCACGATTCGCAGCGTCACCACGGGAATCATCGGCGTTGCACTTATCCAGTCAGTATTCGCGGCACTCGGTTTCGTAGTGGCGAGAATGCCGGGTGCAGGATTGTGGTCCGCGATTTTCCTTTTCGCAGCCGTCCTTCAGGTTGGCCCTGTCGTGTTGATACCCGCCGTAATTTACATGTTTGCCATTGCGAGTACAACCAAGGCTGTGATGTTTCTGGTTTGGTGCGTCATCGTCGGCGTCATGGATAACGTGCTGAAACCGCTGCTGCTCGGCCGTGGCGTTCCAGTTCCGATTGCGGTCGTGTTCCTGGGTGCAATTGGTGGGTTCATGGCGATGGGCACGATAGGATTATTTCTCGGGTCGATCGTTTTGTCCGTTGGATACAAGTTGTTGCTGGCTTGGATGGAAGACTCTACCCATGTGAGCCCCGAAATGAGGGAGGAGCACAGTGCGTCGGCTCACGCAGCCTAGAGAAAAGCGTGTCCGACCTCACGTGGACGGTTAGATGGTTTCAATTTCCCGCAGGACGGTTCTGGACGCAGTAGTAGTTGCGGTGATCTTGGCCGCGCTACCCAGCGCCATCCACAGAATAGTCCAAACCGGTGACCCGTACTTATTCACCGAGCGCTTCTTTCAAGATGTTTTGGCCCGTCTCTCAGGGCCGGGGAGATTGCGTTTCATCGTTCAACCAATCGTCGCAATGTTGCTAGGTGCCCGGAGTGGAATACAAGATGCCCACGCCGGTCTGCCCCCGTTTCTTTGGGCACTTGCTTTTCACGGAGCGCACCGTCGTCGACTATTACGAAGCGCATTTGCTTCCATCCGAAGCTTGGCTGCTATCGCAATTCTCCTCAACGTCATCTCGCAATTCCTTATCTTTCACGAGGTCCGCCCCGGCGCGGCGTTGCTGGTCGGCCCGGTGCTAATCACCTTGCCTTATGTCTTAGTGCGGGCATTAACGAATCGGGTTATGCGTTGGCGAAGTCTCCGGGCGGCAGCTATCCACATGAGCTGATGTTTGCTGCCTTTATTTCGTCCTCTTCGATCGCTGCATAAGTTCGGCTGTCAAAGTTGACAGGTTGCCGCCCTTCCCGGTCATCCTAAAATCTATTTCGCATGTGGTTGATGAACCCTGCGTCGATAGCGGAACGGTGATGTTTGTCGAAAGAAGAAAAACTGCGAGTGTGGTATTGGCGTTGGTCGTCGGCCTCCACCTGTTCTGTACAGCGCTCCAAGGCCAGCAGCGGACCCGTGGTTCGCCCAATGACACGTTAGAGCGATTCAGCAGTTCGCTCCAGGAAGTCGTGGCAAAGGTTTCCTCTGCAATCGTACGGGTCGAGGCGTTGGGCTACACACGTACTGGCGACGACGAGGATTCTCCCGCGCACTCGCTTATCAAGTCCGAAGTGGTTGCTTCGGGGATAATTCTGGATCCAAACGGTTACATCGTGACAAACGCACACGTCCTGCAGGGGGCGCGCCGGGTCAGGGTCATCCTCAACCTCGGCATGCCCCCCCAACGAGACGCAATGTTGGCTAAGTCGCCCCAGACGAGGTTTGATGCCCGAATAATTGGAAGCTTTGCAGACGCTGATCTTGCGGTATTGAAGATCGAAGCATCTGGGCTTCCTGTTCTGCCGCCGGCTGATAGCGACTCGATACGCCCTGGACAAGTGGTTCTGGCGGTAGGTAACCCTGAGGGTTTGAATAACTCCGTGTCGATGGGCATTGTCAGCGCCGTCGCACGTCAGGAGCAGCCGGAGGGCTCAACGGTGTACATCCAAACTGATGCCGCGATCAATCATGGCAGCAGTGGCGGCGCGCTCGTCGATATTCATGGCGATCTTGTGGGTGTCACAAGCTTCATGGTTACGGAGGGCGGAGGTAGTGGGGGGCTCGGTTTCGCATTGCCCACCAGACTCGTAGTATCTCATCTACCAGCAATTGAGGACGAAGGGGCACGTCGAAGTCGGTGACATTGGAGTCAGAGTGCAAGAGATTACTTCAGCCATGGCCTTGGGACTGCGACTTTCCGTGAGGTCGGGTTTAATTATCGCGGACGTGATTCCGAATGGCCCAGCCGAAGCGGCTGGTCTTCAGGTTCAGGACACGATTCTCTCCCTTGACGGAAGCCCAGTGAGCAGCCTTGCACAATTTGCAGTGTACTTCTACTCGAAGCATTCAGGAGACCGGGTGAAGCTGGAGCTGTTGCGCGGCTCGCGCCGATTTACCGCGAATGTTTCTGTCCGGGAGCGCCCCGAGGAACTGGAGGAGGTCTTAGAAAAGCCGGACTTGCAGGAAAACGTCGTCAGCACACTGGGCGTCGTTGCAGCGACCCTTAACGATCACGTGCGCACAGCATCAGCGGCTTTGCGCTCAAGATCCGGGGTGATGGTACTCAGTGAGCTTGCGCACAACGATATCCGGACTGGGTTGGAAGTTGGTGACCTGATTCGTGCCGTCAATGGCACTAATGTGCAGACGGTTGAAAATCTTCGTTTGCTCCTTCAAGAGCTCAAATCCGGGGACTCCGTTGTCTTGCAAATCGAGCGATGCGGCGAGCTCAAATACCTGTCGTTCGAGCTCGATTGAGTTGGATTCACCATGCCGCGACATCACCATAGGCCACACATCGGTCAAGGAACACAGGCCATCGCTGTCGTTGTTACTGCCCTTAAACCGCTTCCAGTGAACAGACTTCCATGCCACTGGGCTGAAGGATTCACAGATGCCCTCAATGCGTGTGACGTACTTGAAGAGTTAGCTTTCGCCCAGCGGTGATGGTCTCGGCATGCATCGAATTTAGAAACATCAGGATGGCACTGCCATGAAAAGCCGAGCACTTGTTCTCAGTAGCACGCTCCTTTTTGCCATTTCTCTTTTCGCTCGCCAGAAGACCGATCTGCTTATCATGAAGAATGGAGACCGCATCACCTGCGAAGTGAAGTCTCTGGATACAGGAGTTCTGTCCATCGCTCTGGATTACGTCGACGGCACGGTCTCTGTGGATTGGTCGAAGGTCGCGCATTTGGAAAGTAGTCAGCTGTTCGTTGTGCTGACCCAGGATGGATCGTCACATGAGGGCGCGCTTGGCACTGTGCAAACCGCGGGCGACAAACCGATGAGGATTCAGATCATCGAAAGCCAGGAAAGCACAGTGGAAATTGAAAGGCCGCAGATCGTCAAGATGACCGAGACGTCGGAAAAGATTTACCAGCGATTTAACGGCTCCATCAATCTTGGCGTCATCTATTCCAAGGGCAACAGTGCAACTCAATACAATTTAGGCACAGAAACCGACTACCTGCGGGAACGGTGGGCAGCAGAATCTCTCCTGAGTTCCAATTTGTCCTCCAGCAGCGGCTCAACCACCTCCACCCGAAATCAGTTGACGTTTCGCGGCTATCACCTTTTGCCGTGGGACAATTACTACTATGGCGGGCTGGGCAGCTTCCTACAAAGCTCCGAACAAGGAATCAAGCTTCAAACCACAGTCGGCGGCGGTATTGGGCATTTCTTCAAGAATACGAACCGCACGAGCATTGCGCTGCTCGGCGGTTTGGCTTGGCAGAGCACGGATTACAGACCTTTGGAAACTCCCTTGGGCAGACAGAATATTGCAGCTGGCCTGATTGCTGCCGAGATAAAGGCTTTTAAATTCAGCCGGACAAATCTGGCCGTCAGCGCAGCTCTTCTTCCTGCCCTCTCTGACCCGGGCCGTATCTTTTTCAACACCAACGCGTCCTATTACCTAAAGCTGTTCAACAACCTGTCCTGGAATTTTTCATTTTACGGCAATTGGGACAGCCGCCCTCCGGGGGGGCTGTCTGGGAGCGACTACGGCACCAGTTCGGGACTTAGTTGGACATTTGGGAACAGGTAGGATTCGCAGTACACATCTGAAACACCTACTTCGGCCTACCCAGCCAGGAATACTGCCACCCTAAGGAGATAGCTTGGAAGTTGCCGCCATACCTGATGTACGCGCCATTGCTGTAGCTGAATTTGAGAGACTGGTGCTTGCTCACCGGAAGCGAAACCGTCCCTCCAATGCGCGAATTTCTCTGCAGGGTGTTGATGTCCTGTTTACCGTTAAGACTTGTCCGTCCTCCGAACCAGAAATTCCCGTCAAGAGAGACCCAAAACCGAGGCTTCACATCATAGCTAAGGTGCCCCTCGAAGGCTCCCACAGGGGCCTGCGATTGCGCGGTCACTCCCGGATTATACTGGTTGCGCGAAAAGAACTCATCATTAGTGGTAAAAAACCACACTGCTCCGTAGGTGTCGAGCAGCCAATGATGCCAGCGCTGAGAGACACCAAGCTCCGGTTTGAAGGCCCAACGGTTGGCACCGTAGTTGATCAGCTTCGTCGGGTCATACTGCCCACTCGGAGTCACCACCTTCAAACTTACGCCAACCAGAGTTTTTTGCTGCCACTTGATGAAGTCTCGCAGATCCATGGCGGGCCCGCCCTTCAGGTTCACCGAAAAGCGAAAAGCGGAAGCCAGCAGACCCGAGCGATACACGTTGGTTTCGTTCCCCATCACCGTTCCATGAAAGTGGCCAATGCCGTAGGGAACCGCAGCCAGAAAGTTGGCGGTACGTCCAAAGAAACTCAGAGAATGAGAGTAGCTGAAAACCGACACGCCGACGTTCGCTCGAGCGTCACTGATGGGAGTTTCCCCGTCGAAGATCAGGTTTCCGCTATTGAAAGTATACGCTAAGGTCAGCGCGTTCGAATGGATTGGAGTAATGATGTACGCCCGCGGAGCGAGGTCTTGAGCAATCAGTTGAACTGAGCAAAGTATGAATACAATCGAAAGCGTTCGCTTGAAACAAACCCGCATTTCAAGATCCGAGTCAGCCAGCTTCAAGCGGAAAAGCAGCTAGTTCGGCTTCGCCTGGCTATTGTTGCTAGTCGTCGCCGATGGCCGAGCCAGAAGAGCCGGTAATTCTGAAGCGATCTTCAGATCGACAAGTAAGTCGAGACGATATTCCAACTGGAAGAATTTCGCGACTATGAGTCCTGGCAGCACCCGGCTGAACTCAGCAAAGTATCCCTTTCTCAGGTCAGCCCTTCGACTGTCCAAATCGAGTGATTTTTCTGTTAGTTTCTTTGCTTCGACATCCGTCACAGTGGCCCATTTGTCCGCATAGTTCTTAATCACCTGAATGCGTTCATCGTTGAGCTTTATTTGTTCTGCGTCGTACTTCTCGTAAATGGGCCAGAAAACAGCGGCATCTTTATCGTTGAACTGCATGGTTTCGGTAATGACGTTGATCTTGTCGGATCTCAGGTCGGCGCGAATTGCGCCGATATAAGCGTCGAGGGAAGGGTCGCCGGTCGGACTGCTGCTCTGAGCTGAGGCCGCAATGATTAGCATAGATCCGATTGTTAACAGGACGACTGCTCTCCACATCGAGGTTTTTGCCATGACAACATCTCCTCGGACGGATTGAGCCTCGAAACTCCGCTAACCGTGCCGATAGTAAAAGGGCTGGCTTGCCCATGCGAACTGTCATTAATGACAGTAGTGACAAGGCCCTGCGTTAATTAACCTTCGTTGTCCTTGGTCCGCAATGTTGCCGGGACGATCAAATCCCGATTACAGAGCCCCCTCAGTGGAAAGCCGTAATGTTGCAAGCAGAGCTGCTGCTGACGCAGCAAACGCGATCGATGAAATTTGCATACCAGTACGCCCACTGCAACAAAAGGTAAAACTGCTGCGCGGCGGAAGAGCCAGTCTGCCCCGGACGCTGCTTGTTCTGCTCTTTTGCATTTGCATGGTGACTCCTCTCGCTGCCACCACCGCACGCTCGCAACATGGGAAACGACAGCAAGCAGAAGTACTGTTTCTTTCTTTCTCAGATCCGGACTTGCCCGACGTGGAGGGATTGATAGACGAAGCGGAAACCCAACTTCTCCAAAACAGGAACACCCCGATTCACTTTACTCTTGAGTATCTGGATCCGGTTTTTCTAAACGCGGCTCCATCCAGGAGAAAAAAGAGATTGTCTTTTCTGCAAGAGAAGTACCAGAGCCAAACCTTCGATTTGGTTATAACGATTGGCGAACAAACACCTGCGGTGGGAGAACAAAGCCTTGCAAGTCTCTTCCCGGGTGTTCCTGTTGTTTTCTGCATCGTCAGTCCAGGCGATCCTTCAAAGTGGCTGACTAGCAATGCCGGCCGAACCGGCGTCATCAGAAAGTTGAATTACCTGCCTACGCTTCAATTGGCAGTAGAGGAAAATCCCGGGACACGCCAAGTGGTCGTAATTGCCGGCTCTTCCGAATTCGAGAAACTCGAGATGAAGATAGCGCACGACGAGTTTCGTTCGTATGAACCTAACATCACGTTTCAGTACTGGACCGACCTGCGGCTTACAGATTTGAAGGCCAGGTTGTCAAATGTTGCTGATGACACAATCGTCCTGTTCGTCGATTTCACTCTCGACGCCGAGGGCGAGCAGTTCGTTCCTACGCGCGTTCTACCCACCCTTCACGAAACGTCGAATCGCCCCATTTACGGCACCACCGCATCCTTTGTGGGAAAGGGGATTGTGGGAGGCAGTGTGGCCGATCTCCGCGAAGTGGGCCGCATCGTCGGGCAAGATGGAGCCAGCATTCTAAGTGGACAAAAACCAGAAAGCATCCCGGTCGCGATCGGGGAATTCCAGCGCAACCTGTTTGACTGGCGCGAGCTTCACCGCTGGCACATCGCCGCGGATCGATTTCCCGCAGGAAGCTCGGTTCTTTATTGGGAGTATTCTCCATGGCAACTGTATCGTTGGAGAATTGTCGGGCTTATATGCGCCCTAGTCATCGAGACGCTGCTCATATTTTTTCTGCTTCGCAGTCGCGTGACACGTAAGCGTGCGGAAGAATCCTTGCGCCGTAAGGAGGTAGAACTCTCGGAAGCCCAGCGGTTGGCAAGGATTGGCAGTTGGCGCTGGGACCCAAAAACTGATGCGCTCACCTGCTCGGATGCGCTTGTCAACCTCATAGGATTGGCCCCCGGTCAGCGGTGGGCATCGCTTAAACAGCTCGCACAATTCTTCACTCCTGAGACCTGGGTCCAATTGACCGAGAGCATGCAAGAGGTTCTGCGTACGAATAAGGCCTACGAATTGGAATTAGAGGCTTGTCGGACAGATGGCAACAGGCTGTGGGTCACTGTGCGCGGCGAGGCAGTTCTCGATCGCGGTGGCCGTGCCACCCACGTGCGGGGCACGATGCAGGACATCACCGAGCGAAGGCGGGCCGAAGAAGCCAGACTCAAGCACTCTGTCATTGTGGAGTCCTCCGATGACTCGATCATTTCCACCACTCTCGAGGGAATTATCACCGGCTGGAACTCCGGTGCACAAAGGATGTTCGGCTTCAGCGAAGCTGAAGCTGTCGGGCAACCGATCACCATCGTAACCCCCCCAGAACTGCAGGAGGAATCAGACCTCGTCATGCGTCGAGTGCTCGCGGGTGAGCGCGTCGAGCACTGTGAAACAGTTCGCGTCAGAAAAGACGGAAAGAAGCTTTACGTTTCGTTAACCATTTCCCCGATCAGAGACCCCGCAGGTCGAATCGTTGGAACTTCGCGGCTGGCCCGTGACATCACGGAAAACAGACAAACCGAATTAGAGCTCATGAAATCCGAGGAGATGTTCTCAAAAGCGTTCCGGCAAGGCCCCATGTCCCTAACCCTGACCAACGCTAAAACCGACCGCTACATCGACGTGAATAAGACGTTCGAAGACTTATCGGGGTATCGCCGGGATGAACTTATCGGGCGCACTCCGACAGAACTGGGTATCTGGGCCGACCCTTCTGAAAAATCGAAATACATGGCAAGGCTTCTGGCTGAGGGCACCCTTCGAGATATTGAGTTTCGGTTTGTCACAAAGAGTGGCGAGACCCGGATCGCCAATGGTTCTGCCGAGTTGATCGAAATTCACGGTGAGCCATGTGTTCTCGGGACGGCGATAGACATTACCGATCGCAAGCGAGCAGAGCAGGCGGTCCTGGAGAGTGAAAAACGGTTTCGCCTTATGGCCAACTCGGCACCGGTACTTATGTGGATGTCTGGCCCCGACAAGCTTTACACCGATTTGAATCATGAGTGGTTGAGATTTACTGGACGCAGTATCGAACAGGAGTTAGGGGAAGGTTGGACACACGGCGTCCATCCGGACGATTTGCAAACGTGCCTTCATGGCTACGCTTACGCATTTGAGGCCAGAAAATCCTTTTCGATCGAATATCGGCTTCTACGTCATGACGGCCAATACCGTTGGATTCTCGACAAAGGGGTGCCGCGGTTCCTCGAAGACGGGCAGTTTGCAGGCTACATTGGCTGTTGCGTCGATATTACCGAGCAGAAACAGGCCAAAGCGGTTCAAGCGGAACTCAGCGGTCGATTGATGCACGCCCATGAGGAGGAACGGGCACGAATCGCCAGAGAGCTGCACGACGATATCAACCAAAGATTGGCGCTTCTAGCTAATGGAATCCAGGAGCTCGAGCATTTCTGGAAGGCCGAATCCGCGCCGCAAGCACAAGAACAGCTTCACGGCCTTTGGCAGCTAACCAGCGAAATCGCTTCCGATCTGCAGCAGCTCTCACATCAACTGCATCCCTCCAAGCTGCATTACCTCGGCTTGGCGTCGGCAACACGTGGTCTCTGCCAGGAATTTTCCAAATTGCACAAGATTGAAGTCGAATGCGTTATACGAAATCTGCCGGCTAGCTTGGATGAAAACGTTTCTTTAGGTTTATTCCGCACGGCTCAGGAGTCACTACACAACGTCGCCAAACACAGTCATGCCCATCTCGCAAAAGTGGAGCTGACCGCGGAGCAGAGCTATATAAGGCTACGCGTATCAGACGATGGAGTTGGTTTCGATCATGAACGGGCGACGAATGGTCAAGGACTGGGATTAGTAAGCATGCGAGAGCGCTTGAAGTTAGTCGGTGGCCGGCTCTCCGTTTGGTCCCGGCCCTCACTCGGCACTCAGGTGGAAGCTACTGTGCCCATTGCGGCGAAGTACGCACGAACTGCGTAGCTGCTAGCCCTGAATTGAAAGTTATAGTGCCTCTGCCGTCACTTTTGCCAGTATGCGAAAATGCCGGACGCTGGATAGGATGCTAGGGTAGTCGAATGTGGATTACAAGTTGAGCTTGGTAACGTTTCTTGAGGTGCTCGCCGGGCAATGTTGCAGCTCCGGTCTTTAAAGGAGCTTTCGTGAGGAAAGCAAGCATACTGCTCGCAGACGATAATTCGGCCGTTATCCATCATGTCAGACTCTTTGCTAGAAACCGACGACGAGTGCGAAGTTGTCGGTGCTCTCAATGACGGTGCGACTGTGTTGCGCGAGTACCAGCGGCTTAGGCCAGACGTAATCGTGCTCGACATCTCCATGGAACTAGTAAGCGGAATAGATCTGGCACAGCAGTTGCGCGATTGTGGCTGTCATTCCAAAATCGTCTTTTTAACCGTTCACGAAGATGCCGATTTTGTGAATGCCGCGATGGGCGCTGGTGGTTCGGCCTATGTTGTAAAGTCAAGGTTAGGTATGGACTTGATCCCCGCCATTCACGCAGCACTCTGCAACAAATTCTTTGTTTCACCCAGCCTGCTCGATGAGCAACCCTAAATCTTGGCCCCGCTCGCCTGCCACTAAGATAAGACACTGTCACTTATAACAGTTACCGCTTCTGCTGCTTCCCTCTACTGTTTACAGCGGGAGGCGCTTCCGTCAATTACGGTTGCGGGGCGCCTTCGGACCACTCGCGGACTGGTGCCGACGTATTCTTTGTCTGGAACCGTGAGCGGTCCACGAGACTAAACCCAATGCGTTTCTTACCCACGCTCGAGCGTCTGTTGTTTATTTTCGGTCTGTTGATGTTGGGCATATATTTGGGAGCCCGCGCGCATACGGCCTTATCTTCCCGGGCCACAGTGGAGAACTTTAAGCGTGAACAACTCCGATCGCCAGATCAAGAGAAAACTGTAGTACTTGCCGTGGCAAAACCGGACTTCAGTCTCTGGTCGCCAAAACGGATCGCGGAATACGAGGACAGCTTAGCCACGTATTTCACCCCAGCCATTGGAATCCTTCGAATTCCGAAAATTCACGTCGAAGCACCGGTCCTGGATGGAACCGATGAGTTGAGCCTAAACCGGGGTGTCGGGCGAATTGCCGGCACCGCCAACCCGGGGCAGGAAGGCAACATTGGGATTGCGGGCCATCGCGATGGGTTCTTTCGTGGGTTGAAGGACGTCGCGCTGGGAGACACCGTCGAGGTGGTTACACAAAGACGCACCGAAACCTACATTATCGACAACATAGTCATCGTTGATCCCGATGATACATCGGTCCTGCAAGCTCGCCAGCGCCCTTCACTGACTCTGGTAACCTGCTATCCCTTTCATTTCGTAGGTAGCGCCCCTCGGCGCTACATCGTCCAGGCGTCGCTTGCCGATTCTGATGCAGGAACTACTCGCATGGTGGAACGCTCAAATGCTGACACCAACAACTTTGATCAGCTGCAAAAACGAAAGGAGGCGCCTCGAAATTGAAGCGCTAAGGATTTTGATCTTATGACTAAGAAACCGACAAGGAGGAACAAAATGAGTTCAAATACAACATGGAAACAACTATTACTGATGCTCACGGTGGGAATGGTTTGCCTGGCTTCTTCCCTGACCATGAGCGCGCAAGTGCAGACACAAACCAGTACAACTACTCACCCCGCTACAATCGAAACCGCGGTCGCACGGGGTGAGGTCGTATACGTGCAGGGCAATGATCTGGTCGTCAAGATGGAAGATGGTTCGCTCCGGGATTTTGCTAATGTTCCGGAAAGCGCCAGAGTCATTGTTGATGGTCGGGCTATCGGGATTCATGATGTGAAAGTCGGGATGAAGCTCGAGAGGACGATCACCACAACTTCTACTCCTAAGACTATTACCACAGTCCAGACCGTAACCGGAAAGGTGTGGCACATCACCCCTCCGAATACCGTGATTCTGACGCTCGAAGACGGTACCAATCAGCAGTTCACAATTCCTAAGGACCAGAAATTTAACGTTGATGGACAGATGGTCGATGCCTGGGGATTGAAGAAAGGCATGAAGGTGTCGGCTACTAAGGTGGTCGAGGTTCCCGAGGTTCACGTTAGGCACGAGCACCAACTGACCGGCTCGATGCCTCCGCCGCCACCGCCACCAGCAGCGGATCAACCTATCCTCATCGCCTCAGCTTCACCCGCGCCAAACCTTGCAACACCGGCAGAAACTCCGGCACAACTGCCCAAAACCGGCAGTCCACTGCCGTTGATCGGATTGCTGGGGTTTGCGTCTATGGCTGCAGCGCTCGGACTGAAAACGGTTCGGCGTGGCAGCTAGTCACGATTATCACCGGGTCCACGTCGAGGTGGAGGGATGATACGGACCCGGTTCCAACATCGAAGGAATGAGGATCTCCGGGCAGAAGGTGAATTTCTCGCTGTCGAGCACAATACCGGTGGACAAACGAGTTGTGGACTAACTGGTCAGCAACTACTGTGTACACCGAGCCTCCAGGCGTTGGCAGAGGCGGCTTGCTGGTCCCATTCACCGTCTGCGACTGGCATTTCTGCCAGTAGTCTGCTCCCGACGAAAAAGTGAACATGAGCCGAACAGCTTTGGAGATGGAGCCTTGGCGTCGCCAATGGCAGCAATCACACGTCAAGAGAGGAGAACCGATGAAATGTGTTGCGGTTGTTCTTCTGCTGGATTTGCTCGCCTTCGTGGCCATTGCTCAAACGAGCGCACCGGCATGGTCGCCAGCAAAAAGCATTGGAATGTTCGCTTATCCCAAGAACCAGCAGAATCCCGACCAGCAACTGAAGGATGAAAGTCAGTGTTACGGATCTGCCAAGCAGGATTCAGGGGTAGACCCGCAAGCTACCGCACCGGCAGCACCCAGCGCACAAGAACAGCAAGCAGCGCAACAGCAGGCGGCCCAACAGGCTGGCAAAGACGTCCCCAAGGGTGGAACGGTAAAGGGTTCCGCGAAGGGCGCGGCCGGGGGCGCGGCCATCGGAGCCATCGCCGGTGATGCGGGAACAGGCGCGGCGATTGGGGCAAGCGTGGGTGCCGTGTCAGGAAGGCGACACCAGAGGCAGGCTGAGGCACAGGCCAAGGAGCAGGCAGCCCAACAATCAGCTCAGGCCCAGCAACAGGCTCAGTCCCAGGCCAATGCTCAGCACCAGGCCCAGCTCGTTACATTTAAGAGGGCCTTCGCGGCATGCATGGACGCCCGCGGATACTCAGTTCAATAGTTCGCGCAGATCCGCATTGCAAGACATGAAAGTCATCCGGAGATTTCGAAGAACGGTAGAGATCACAAAGCTAAGGAGAGGTCGTATGAGGAATCTAACCATTATTTGTGCAATGTGCTTACTGCTCACGCCGTTCATCTTGGCGCAAACAGTTGAAGTTTCAGCCCCACCGATAACCGACACGGACATCCAATTGCTACGCTCGGATTTGCAATCCGCCAAAAACCAAGTCATCGCAGACACCATGAAGTTCACAGATACAGAGTCCACTGCATTCTGGCCGGTCTACCGCGATTACACACATGATCAGCATGTCATCGCTGACAAAAGGCTGCAGGTAATCAAGGATTATGCGAAGTCCTATGACACTATGGATGACCCGAAGGCAAAGGATATGGTGCAGCGTATGATGAATGTCGATGACGAATTGCTCAATCTGCGCGAGAAGTATTGGCCGAGATTCGAGCAGGCCCTGGGCGCAAAAAGAGCAGCAAAGTTCTATCAGGTGGATAACCGCCTGAGTCTGATGATCAATGTGCAATTGGCGTCTCAGATTCCGCTGATTCCGTAGCACCAACGACAGGCACTCCAGGCCGCAACAGAGGTATCTAGCTCTGAGCGCACGAGGGTCTTCACGTGAAGAAACCTACAATGTGCAGAGCCTTGTACGCTGAGATCCCTCGCAGAAACATGGTCGCCGCTTCTGTCGGTTTTTGTTACGCCGCTTCAACTGAAAAAGCGGCCCGGCCCGAAGCCGACCCGAATAGCAGCGTGCCTGAGAGCGCGCGCTCTCAGCAGAAACACCGCAAACAGGCAGCGGCAACCGACCGAGCCGGCTAGAAGACTATTTGTTTGAGTGATCGATGTCGTTGCGACAGAGCAATAATGCTGCCCCAATCCTCTGCAGCTGTCATTAATGACAGGTCCGCTCAGCTTCCCCGGCGTGTTTGCATAACAAAGTCTCTCCAGTGGAGAAGGGCGGTTCGGCAAATCAGGTCGCAACTTTACCAATGCGTGACCCACCTGTTTATTTCCGAACCGCCCTCTGTGCTTTGGCTTTCACCGTGGTAACAGATATGAGCTCGAACGGAAAACGGGTTTCTGCGGGGGCATGGAATGAACGGCAAGCAGACATCGTGCCTCTGGGCACTGCAGTTTTCTGTCTTGATTGCGAGGCCATCAGCAACAGTCGAGGTGATGAATGCCAAGCCTGCGGAAGCCGTTCGCTGGTGAGCCTGGCCCGGATCCTAGGTGGCAGTTTAGGTGAGCACAACGTCGAACCAGGACTCGCAGGCCGGTCGTTTGATATTACCCTCACTGTCGAATTGCACGAGATCCCCGCCCAAGATCTAAACAGCACCGTTGAGGAGTTGACCAATGTGATTGGCCCGAGCCTGGCACGAAGGCGAGCGTCTTTTCGCGTCCGTGTACAACCGACGGCTGGCAAACCCTCCAGAGCGGCCTAGACATGCGCGTCCCAGTTCGCCAACGGATCATGCTCGCAGTAGCAACGCCGTTACCTCTCGGACGGATCTCAGCTTGGCTCCACGTCGGCTCGTAACGCGTCTCACGTTACCGTGCAACCATCAACCCGGCATTCCTTTACAGATGTGTAACCTTCGAGTCCCCCAAAACTCTATTGTCGGCGCTTCAAAACGGGATGGTCGTCCTCATCGTTGGAGTCAGACTTGTCTGCGGCTGCCATGGTTGGTCTCCTCCGGAGGGTGGGCACCGACGGACTTCCCCCTTTTCTCTGCCGCCTGTTCTTGATTTCCAATAAATGTGCCTTGACTGTGTCGAAATCCGACGTGGTGACAACGTACTCTTCCCGAAGAGGCAGTATTTTGGCGATCTCGGCTTGGCTTTTGGTCACGCGGTCGGCCGTTTGCGGATGCGAGGCAAATGCTCGAGCGACCCTGCCCGCTTTCCCGTGCTCCTGGGCATGAACCTTCTCGAAAAACGAGACTAACGCTTGCGGGTCGTAACCCGCCTCGTACATATACTCGATTCCAAGGTAATCGGCTTCCGTTTCAAAACTGCGGGAGAATTTCGTGAAAGTCAACGGTACTGCTAGGCGGGCGATGCTCTGTATCGCCAGGCCGGCACCACCCCCGACGATTATCAGCGGGATCGATAGCAGGCTCGCTAGATTGGACCGTGTCATTTGCCGCGTAGCATGTCGTGCGGCCACATGCGCAATCTCATGGGCCATGGCGCCGGCCAGTTCGGCTTCATCGTCAGCGGCCAAGATCAACCCCGAGTGCACGTAAAGGAACCCACCTGGCAGACTGAAGGCGTTCACTTCCTCCGAGTCAATTACCTTAATGGTGAAGGGTACTTGTGCATCAGAGTTACGAACCAAATTCTGCCCGAGCCGATTGACGAACTCAGTCACTATTGGATCGTCGAGTAACTTTACCTGCGAGTCCACCATCTGTGCGTACTCGCGTCCCATGCGGATCTCGCTCTCAAGCGAATACCAGTTGCCAGCACCCGTTCCCCCAATTTTGCGGTTCCCGATGGCATTTATGTCGTCTTTGGCAGAGTCGTGTTTCTTCGGAACTTGGCTGCTGCTATTGGATTGCGCCGTGTCGGGTGGTTGGACTATTTGCGATGTGAGTTGCTGATTAACCGCAGCGAAAGCGGCGATGACAATTGCTAACACCACAGCTCTACGGCACATGGGATTGTCACCAACCTAACGTTGTGCAGTTGCCTGAGAAGCACCTGCTCAGCTTGTTGTCCCGCCTATCTTCGTTGTGTACGGCGTCCACGGCTCCCGGAGCTTTCGTCGCGTTAATCATTTCCTCTAAGTCGAACAAGTGCGCCCTTATGCGCACTTCTAAGACGCACTTCAACCTCAGACTATGCCGGATGGCGGTAAGTTGGGACTGATAAAACTTACAGTTGAGCGCAGCAAGAAAAATGACACCACGAGTGGTCTTATCTGTTGGTTTTGACAGTTCCGATGCGCTTCTTCGCTCGCTACGCTGACGGTGTGCTGCTTGAAACGGCACAATTTCGGCTTCATGAGATCTGCGGTGAGAACCTGTTCCAGTGACGGTAGGTTTGGGACGCAACCCTCAACTCTGGCTCTCTCAGGCGATAGAACGAGTGGCGCCGTTGGACAGACCTTGAGGAGCGTGCAAAAGCTGTTGGCGGCATTAACAGTCGTGCTGCTAGTTATGATCGGGCCCGGCTGCGAAGGCTTTTTCGTTGATCCGGTTCTTACCGGATTAACCGTGGGGCCCTCGGCGTCAGTTCAAACCGGGGGCAGTATACAAATGAGTGCCATCGGAACCTACAACGACGGATCTCAGAGTACGCTTTCCGGCGTCTACTGGAGTAGTAGTCCGCCAACCGTGGCTACTGTGAGCGCATCGGGACTAGTCACTGGCGTCGGACCGGGGCAGGCCACGATTACCGGAGCGAAGGAGACAGCTAGCGCGACTGCTACCATCACGGTAACCATCGGTGGCCTCACCTCAATCCGCGTTACCACTCAGGATGGCCTTACCAGCATCGCATATGGGGAAACTGAGCAATTTGTCGCCACAGGTACGGCAAACGGAGAAATGATCGATATTACGGATTCAGTCACCTGGAGCACGAGTCCATCTTCAATTCAAAACGTGAGTATCGCTCCAACGACCGGAATGCTGATAACGCTTTCGGGACCCACAACGGCAGCTCAGTTCCAGGTGGTTGCAACGGATCCGACCACAGGAATTTCAGGTCAGATGACCTTCATAGTGCATCCCTAAGAGAAAGCCTTCTGCGGATGGAAATGCCCGTCAACCCGTGGACTATGCTTCCTCAGTTCCGATCGTTACCTGTCAAAGTTAGCAGTTCGCACTTCTTTGATCTTCGCCTACAAGGAGGTTAGGAAGGGTTGGACCGTCAACTTCTATGGACGCGCAGCGGCCCGAGGAACAAATCGGCGGAACCCCGGTTCGCGTCACTGATTGTTATATCTGGACAGCAATTTACTACTTGGACTCTCCTTCAGACTACCGTGAGTACCTTCCTTACAGTCGACAAAGAATAGCAATTCCTCCTGGCGACCTAGTCATGTTAGGAGATAAACCTCCTTCGCCCTGGATCACGGGGATCAAAATCATGATTGGAGCTGGTTTCGCCTGCGTAGTTTTGCCATTGATCATGCGAGCCTGCCAGTAATGTCCGAGGTGTGGTGACAACAGCTTCTTCTATTCAAAGATGACCGGAAGGCCGTTTTCGAAGGCCGGCTTCCCTAAACCGGATGAAAAAGTTGCTCTGGAGTACGAAGCACGATTTTGCGTCGCTTCTTAAGAATCGCTCCCCTTCGGTGCCACTCGCTCAGAAGACGGCTAGCAGTAAACGGTGTGATGTTCGCGGCGTTGGCCAGATTCTCATTCGTAATATCCAGTTCAACGCCATCAGGGACCCTGCAACCAATTCCCTGGGCGAGGCTGAGCAGGACTTGCGCAAGCCGCTCGCGAGCGGTCTTCGAGACCAGTGCTAAATGAGCGGCGAGGAACCATGTCAAATGATCCGAGGCAAATGGCAACGCATTGTCCAAAAGTTTTGGGTATTGAGCCACCAAGGCTCTGATTTTAGTTCGGTACCATACGAATGCTGAGCTGTCTTTCACCATTTCCGTACTGACGAGATAAAGAGAGGGCTTGGAGAGTATTGCGGACGCACCGAGAATCTCACCGGGCGGAAGCCAGCGCAAGAGGACCTTTCGACCATCCTGCGTGTTGTAGAACATTCTGGCGCAGCCCGTGCTCAGCAGAAAAAGGTAATCGGCAGGATCCCCCTGGTTTATGACGACAGAGTTCGCGGGATAGCGCCGGCGCATTGCCATCGCCAGGATCGCGTCGACCTCCGTCTTTGTCATACCTTCAAGAAACACCGATCTCAGATGTTGCCCTGGGAAAGACGCCGACGAACCTGATTCACTCTGGAAAGTAGCGTCGGGGACGCTAAGGCTCATAGTCTCTACTCCATCATCAATATTCCGCTCTGGGTTATGAGCAGGGCGTCTCTAACGATCCGAGGACGCGACAATGAGGAGGCACAGCGAAAATCCGAGGAGCGACTCACTTCTAAATCCTAGATGGAGACCTGCCAAGGCTCGCACTGGCAGAAGTACCAGTTTCTCGCCGGATCACTGGCAGGACTGACAGATGACAGTGGCTGATCGAGCCACTCAAATGCCAAAGTAGAAAGCAACGCAATCTCGTTCGTGCTTTGGGCTGAATGCGGGAGGTTAACCACATGAGAAAGCTCATCGTCTGTGTGGTGAGCCTTTTGGTTGTTGCACTCGCCCTGTTCGGCCAGAACGACGTAGTCACGTTTAAGAAAGAAGTGAGCAGCGCGTTTGTGTGGGGACAAGACTCGCCTGGCGGCGCTATCTCCTCGATCACTCAGGATCCCCTGACAGGCGATTCGATACCGACGTTAAGTTACGCCGGAATCGAGGTCAGTTCCCGGGTGGGCTTTGAGAGGGTCGGCAGGGGCCAGGTTGGAGATTTCCTTGGCTACAGCACGATCATTGTCAATAACACAAGTTCGATAATATCCGTGCGCTACGGCGGGATCAGCGTTGATGGGCACGCCGCTCTGCCCCTTTCTGTGGCACCTTCTGAGAACCAGCTCAGCAAGAGAGATGCCGAAAAGCGAACGACCGTGGTCGGCCTCGGAACGCTGCACTGCTTCACGACCGGGTTTTTGTCCCGCGAGAATTTCTTCTCCGCAAATCACTCGTCCGAGCGTTTCACTGTCGATCCTGGAAACGCGGTGACAATCTCATCGGTAATCAAGGACCCTCGCAATTACGGGGTTCGCTGTTCCGTTGCAGGTTGCTACCCTACGGGAACGACACGATATTTCCTCACAGTTAACAGCCAGGATTACGTGTTTGTGTGGCCGAACCGATCTATCGCCTATTGTGGAAAATAATGGGCACCTTGGCCTTATCTCATAGCGACAATGCTTTGACCGCAGCGCCCAACTCTATTTCCGAATCGCATCAGAGTTTCACACCACTCAACGATCGAGCGCATGCGGAACCCTAGCGCTCTACGAGTTCTTCTGTGCTTTTCTTCGAGGCCTCGTATGCATCTCGATAACCGCGTGCGATGGACCGCACACCTCGTCCGATTTCTTCGTACACATCGTCGCCTAAATTGGCAAGGGAGACACGCAGCGACCAGTCTGGCGCATCGAATCCGCCACCGTTCAGCAGCACGATGCCGTGGTCCTCGGCCAGTCGGAAGGCAAGATCTAGCGGATGAACGTGTTTCTTAAGGTACTCGACAGCCTCCACGCCGATGTTCTTGCGAGCCCAGAATTCAAAATCGATCAAGCCGTAGTAGGCGTCATAGAGCGGATTCGGGCTGACTTGGAGACCGAGTCCCTCGATCATGGACACGGCACGCCGGTACACGATCTCACGGCAGGCCTTCTGATACCGCTTCTCGAAGTCCATCAGTTCAGCCAAGGAGAACAGGCTCATCATGACCTGCTGTGGCAGCGAGAGCCCTGCTGTGTGGTTGAGGGCTACGTCGCGGCTATCCGCAACAATTCGATCGATAAATTTGATATTCCGTGGCTCCAGTGTGAGTGCGCCGTAGCGCCTGTCAAGCGCACGAAGATCAGCATCCGGCAATCTTTTGATCATCTTGTCGAAAAGGTTGTGTTCGTGGATTGCGATGATGCCGAGTCGCCAGCCTGTGGCCCCGAAGTACTTCGAATACGAATAAACACCGATCGTATTTAGCGGTAATTCCCCGAGCAGGGATCGGAAGTCCGGGACGAACGTTCCGTACACGTCATCCGTCAGGAGCATGAGGTCGGGACGCTTCGTTTTCACCAGCTTCGCAATCTTGGCAATCGTTTCCTTGCTGAGGGCGACGCCGGTCGGATTGCCAGGATTCACCACGAAAAATGCCTTGATCTTCGGGTCCTCCAGTTTCTGGATTTCAGAATCGGTGAACTGAAAGCGATTCTCTTGGGGAGCCTCGACCTTGACTACATTCAAGGCGTAGTCCTCGAGATGCGGCATCTCGATATAAGGAGTGAAGATCGGCGTGCCCAGCGCGATGGTGTCGCCAGGACGGAGCAGCCGATTGGCTTTCAGTGACTTGAAGATGTAACACATCGCGGCGGTGCCGCCTTCGACTGCGTACAGGTCAAACTTGCCGGTAGGTCGCGGATCTCCGCACATGGCCCACATCAAGTACTCGTGTGCGACGCGCTCGTTGTGGACGAGCATGCGGTCCGGAACCGGGTAGTTGTCGCCAATGATCGAATCTACGAGTTCGTGCACGAATGCATCCGGCTCGAAGCCAAACGTCTTCACGGCAAATGGCACCATCGTTGACAGGAACGAGGCACCGGGCATGTCGGAGTGCTTGCCCAGCCACGCTTCAAGGCGGCCCGCGATGCCTTGCGCCTGCGGCATTCCACCGAGACCTGCTTCGTGCTCCATCACCCGTCTGCTCTCGGTAATCGCAAACTGACCGAGCAGGAAATACCCCTCGCGCGGTGTGGTGGCGATCCAGTTGGGGTTTCCACGTCCAGCATTGAGAAAGGCTGATTGTGTGGTTCTCGAGGTTTTCTTAGCCAGTTTAATCAGCTCGTCCTTGATCTCGAACGGGCTTAGAGTCTCGAAGCTTCGGAGGTGAGCGAGTTCCATTGTTTTCTCCTTGGTTATTTCATAAATCCTGATGACATCAGAATGATGACGACCATGCCCCAGATCGTGAGCAGCGTGTTGCCCACGGCATAAGTTACGGTATAGCCCAGCGCGGGGACTTGGCTTTGGGCGATGTCACAGACCAGGCCGAGCGAAGCCGTTGTTGTGCGCGCCCCGGAGATAATGCCGAGCGTGAGCGCGTCATGGAAGCGGAAGATGTACTTGGCGATGAACATTCCAAACAAGAGAGGCAACGTCGTTGCCAGGGCTCCCCATAGAAACAGGCCAACACCCTGCGTCCGCAAGCCGTTGACAAAACCCGGGCCAGCCGAAATGCCGACTATGGCGATAAAGATGTTGAGGCCGACGGAGTTCATGAACCAGACCGTCGATGTTGGGATACGGCCAAACTTGGGATGCACGGAACGTATCCACCCGCAAATGAGTCCAGAGATGAGCGCGCCGCCCGCTGTTGAAAGCGTTAGCGGCACTCCGGCCACCTTCCACACCAGCGAACCGATCAGCGCACCGACTGCGATTCCAGCACCGATGAACGCGACATCGGCGACATCAGTCGCTCGATCTGGAACACCGAGCATCTTGATCGCATTGTTAGTATCCTGTGTGCGGCCGACCAGGGTAACGATATCGCCGCGGAAGATTTTCGTATTTGGCAGGATAGGAATCGAGGTGGCAACCGCACCCCGCACGATCTTACGTACGAAAACGCCACGAGCAATGGGTAGTCCGGCGAGTTCAGCGAGAGTCTTACCATCCACCTCTTTATTGGTGACGTAAACGTCCACACCCTCGACGGGAACACTTAGCAATTGGGGATCATCAACCTCCAACTCTCCTTCGCCAGGGATGTTGTTGGGCACCTGGCGACCACCTGCCACTGCCGCCAACTTCCTCCGTTCGCCAATGATCTTCACCAGCGCCTCGCGAGCGCCTGCGACTGCCACGACGTCGCCCTCGCGCAATACGGTATCCGCAGTCGCGTCTTCGATGATCCCGTTACGACGCACACGCAACACAAAAACACGTAGGTCGGGAACCAACGCTTCGGCTTCAGCGGCCCGAAGACCGTTGACTATGCCGCCTGGCTGTACACGGAAAGCGCGCATTTCCCAACGGTGCCAGGCAGATCCGACTCCGCCAAGCTCCTTAGTGCCGCCTTGCTTCTCCTCATAGTCTTTGCAAGCCGCCGGGAGATTGATGCGCAGCAGCGCCGGACCGGCCAGCGCGATCACCAGCGCGGATCCAACGGTGCCGAACATGTAGGTGACGGCATAAGCTACCGGCATCGAGTCGATTAACTTTTTTGCCTCGTCAGCCGCAAGGCCTAGACGGTTGATGGCATCGGTCGAAAGCCCCAAGGCAGCGGAAATGGTTTGCGACCCGGAGTAAAGCCCCGCCGAATAGCCGAAATCGTAGCCGGCCATCTTACAAATCGCGACTGGCACTAAAAGGCAGAAGAAACACTGAACGACTGAAAAGATCGCTTGCGGTACGCCATCCTTTGCAATTCCCCGAACAAATTGGGGGCCCACTCCGTAGCCGACAGCAAAGAGGAACATTAGGAAGACAGTGGCTTTGAGAGGCTGCGAAATCGTAATGCCGATCTGTCCGATCAGAACGCCGGCCAGGAGGGTAGCCGTTACCGAGCCCAAGCCGATTCCTCGGAAAGTGAACTTACCAAAGTAGTAGCCCAGAGCGAGCACTAGAAAAATGGCGATCTCCGGATACTGTCGCAGAGTCGCAGCAAACCAATTAAAGATGAACATCGTCTACCTCCTTCTTATGGACAGGTACGTCTGGGCTCAGCGAAATAAACAGACGCTTTCAAGGGGGAGGATAGGGTCACTCAGATGCCATGTCGCCTGTCAGATATGACAGGTTTCAGCGGTTTGAAATCCGGCACCGCACGGAGCTGGCCCTCCAGGCTCGGAGTTACGCGGGAGCACAAAACGGAGAGGACAATCTAAGCTCCCGAGTCACTTGTCGGCTAATTCTACCTGCAGTTTGTCCACAATTCTCCTCGCCTCGACGGCCTTCTCGCCGTTCGGGTCCTCTCGCAGATAGCCCTGCAATTCAAGAAGAGCCGCTGAACCATTGCTCAAGCCAAGGAAGATAGCAGCCTTCGACAAGTGAAAAAAAGGATAGATCTTCGGTGCCAGACTACAGGCTCGCTCGAGGTGTCGGAGTGCCTCAATGTAATCACGCTTGCCTGCCAAGGCCCGGCTCATCTCGTAGTATCCCTGCCAAGAGGCTGGCATCAAGGCTATCCCATGATCCAAACTGCGAACGGCCTCATCAAACCTTGAAAGTGCGGTGTACACAGACCCTAGCGCGACGTATCCCATGCCGTCGTTCGGGTCGTACTCGACGGCTTTCATCGCATCCACCAGTGCCGTTTCCGGATCCTTCTCCCGCTCTAGTACTGCCCGCATGGCAAGGGCCTCGGCATAAAGAGGATAAAGTTGGAGCGCCTTATCTACGTAGCGAGCGGCGTCAGCGGTTTTCTTCTTCCTGGCCGCATCGTGTGCCTTCCGAAGTGCATCGCGAGCTTTCTCTGGAACTCTCAGCTGAGCCGACGAAATCGTGGACTGGCTATCAACACGGGGACTGTTTTTACCGGGCATCCTCAGAACTACCCAGTTTTGTCCTGGAGCAACTCGGACCTGATTAGTAACTGTCTGCGTTCCCAGAATCGCGGTCACCAAATAATCACCTTCCGACAACTCAAATTTGAAGACTCCTGCGGAGTTGCTGCTGGTTACGAGAGTTGTGCCATGTGACAGACTCAGAAGCTCAATACGGACGTTTGCTAGCGGACGATCTCCGCCAGTCCGTACCATGCCTTCGATGGATCCATACCCAGGGGACGATATCCACCCTGTTCCATTACCGAGCTGCGCCGCACCGCTCATAGAACGGCAGCACCACACTATTAGAACTATGAAAAGCATTCGTATCGACATGTCCGCCTCGAATGACTTGGGAGTTCGTCAGGCGGACATCGTATTGTCGGGAATGTGAGGAGTTAACTGTCAAAATTGCTAGGAAATGCTGCTAGTGTGCCACTTCTCGCCGTCGAACTGCACTCTGGGTGTGTGCGGAGGGAAATTCCTTTACAACAACCTGCGTGGCAACAAACTAGCGTCATTCCACGCATTCATAGGCTACGACATAACGAAGAGGGTGATGCTGTTGCGCTATCTTCCACTGTCAGAAATACCAGTGACACATACGTTCGCGACGTCCGACAATAAGCTCGAAATTTGTCTCCAGTTTTCCTGGGTGTCGGAGCAGAAGATCGCCACGCCGAAACTGAGCCGGCGCTTTTCAGATACGTGAGTGAGATCGCCATTACCTTGGTAAAGACCTTGCGCGGCTTGAGGCAGATCGATTCTGCGATGTTGCGAGACGCCCGGAGCAGGTATGGGCACATTACAAGTTGGACGTAACGCCGAAGGCGAACTCGAACTGAATCTGCTGCTTTCGAAGAGCACACTGCAGCAACCACTGTGGAGGTCTTTATGCCAGAACGTCGAAGATCTTCTCTTTCCGAAGAAGCTGCCCCCACTGGTACTTACATCAAGGCCGCTCCAGGTTAGAAGCACATGGGGTGCATACAACTACAAGAAGAAGGGGCTGCTCGCCTCCACAATTGTGCACAGTCTGGCTGTTGTGTCTTTGTTGGCTGTGACGATCGTCGGCCACAAAGTCGTGCAGAGGACACAAAATCCGCAAGCGACCGTAAGTCTTGTGGCACCCAACGACCTTTTGCCGCTTCCTCTTTCTAGGAAGCAGGCTGGCGGTGGTGGGGGCGGGGGTGATCGCGACAAGCTTCAGGCGTCAAAGGGCAAACTGCCTAAGTTCGCCTTGCAACAGATCACGCCTCCTATGGCGGTAGTGCGAAATGAGAATCCCAAGTTGACGGCGGAGCCGACAGTGGTGGTTCCACCTGAGGTTCATCTCGCCATGAACAATCTACCCAATTTTGGCGATCCCTCGTCGCGTGTGCTTGGACTGCCGTCCAATGGCACGGGATCCGGCGGCGGGATTGGATCGGGCAATGGTGGAGGTGTAGGAAGCGGCGAGGGCCCGGGCGTTGGACCCGGACGTGGCGGCGGTATCGGAGGTGGAGTGTTTCGGGTAGGTGGCGGAGTTTCCGCGCCGCGGACGATTTTTGCGCCCGACCCTGAATACTCTGAAGAGGCGCGCAAAGCAAAGTATCAGGGCACCTGCGTGCTATGGCTCGTAGTTGGGCCAGATGGCCGAACCCACGACATAAGAGTGGCGCGGACCCTGGGACTCGGCTTGGATCAACAGGCGATCGAAGCCGTGAAGCGATGGAAGTTCGAACCGGCTATCAAGGACGGGAAACCGGTCGCTGTACAAGTGAACGTCGAGGTCACCTTCCGGCTGTATTGAGGAACTGAAGGCGATTTACTTACGGCGAGTGGATTGTTTTGCAGCAGTCGACTCTTAGGTCTGCTCCATTACTATCGACAAAGCCAGAATTGCCTCTAATTCACAAGCGCACAGCTGAATTCGTGCTCACCCCCTCCGGAGAAAGTGATAGGCCGGCAATAACAAAAGAGGATGATCCGCAGAGTGGTGAGCATCTGCGTCTGCTGATCGTTGGGGGCTACCAGTTACCGATGCGCAATACAGCACCAGTGGTAATGCGCAGAACATTCTGGGGTTCAATCATCGCCACGTTACCCATCCAAGAATGAGAATATTCCAAATTAAGCAGCCGCCACGCAAAGGGGCGTGCAAACGCCACGTCAAAGCCACCACCAATAGCAAGCGCGGGGCCATTGTTTGCGACTTCCACCGACCAGTCACTGCGCTTTGGGTAATGCCCCAGAGTACCGCTGCCGTCGTTCCATTCTTGCATCAACTTCTTTCGCAGCGCGAGGTCGTCAGTTTCGTGGGAAACTTTTGTGCCTCCAAACATCAGTTGCAGGTACGGTGAAAAGCGATGCGCTGCTCTTGGTGTCCAGCGCCACCCTCCCCCGTAAAACAGAGAATCTCCGCTCTGATTGCTCGCCGCCATGTGCATAATTTGGCACCCACTCACCTCTGCGATGACCTGCATGCGCGGGTTCAGGCGGGCGGCTCCGGAACCACCTCCGCCGATGCAACTACCCCCGAAAAACGTCTGGTACAGCGGAAAAGCCGTCAATTCGATGGGGGCTTCTTTTGGATAGGATGGTGGTTCGCTTTGTGTTCGGATCGGGCGCAAATATTGGAAGGGCTTCTCGCCCGTCTGTTTGTATTGAGCAGCCCGCTCTTTTCGGATCACGAAGTTCTGCCCAAAGAGGCCGATGCGAGTTTCCCGATGCCAAGGCACGCGGAAAGCCATCACATTCGCAAACGATCGGCCGGGATTCAAGAAGCTCCGCGCGAGTATTAGTAATGCCCGATTGGTCGTTCGATTCTCAATGCCCATGATGAGGTAACGATCTGCGGCATCCTCTCCGATCATGGCAACCGTACCCAGAGTCGGGGTGTCGGTAAGCGTGATGAGTCCAGGGGAAGCGTGTAACATCACGTTGCCGATCGACGCTTCGCTGATGGGACCGATTTTCCATTGGGTGTGCCAGATTGCCGAATATTCCAGCGAGTGCAAAAGGCTGATGAAGTAGTCACGCCCGTCCCCCCACTGCACCGTCCTGTACCTGGGATCGTTTTGCCGCTGAATGTAACCGAAGACGGATCCCTCGATGGTGTGGCCCACGTACGGCGCCATGAACTTGTCGTTGTCACTCCAACCACGCAATTCGCTTATAGAATCAAGATAGTCGCGAAGCCAGGGACCGTTCAGCGCGTCTCGAGTTCCCGGTTCTGTTGCAAGATTGAACGTGTGCATGATTCCCGTGAAAAGCAATGATTCCCGTGTCGCAACTCTCCAGTCGAAACGAGTGTCGGTGAGTGACTTGACGGCGGGTTGGTTGGCGACGAACGAGAGCTGGGGAGTGCTGTTGCTTGAACTTCCAGAACTACGGTCGGTTCCATCATCGGCATCAACGCGCGCTTCGAGAAACGCACTGGAATCAATCGATATAGTTGCGTACTCTTCCGCGAAACTGGGTGGCTCAGCTTGGCGCTCTCGAAAATGCACCAGAGGGTCAGAGGTGAATTGTGCGAAGCACGAGACCGTAAGGAACAACACAGTCCATGGCAGGAGTAGCGGGAAGTTCCCCCGCTGTGCATATGCGTCTCTGCACCACATTCTCCACTCGTTGAGATCCCGGCAACCGACTGCCACGACCGTCGGCCGAAAATTTGTCTCGAAAGGCGAGGCGCTTGCCGACGATGTTGAGAATAGTGGTCGCTTCCCGCTGTCCATACTGGCATTTTTGCCAGCCTGATAAGCCAAGAAGTTACATGTCTTGTCACGACAATTGCCGCGGACATCGGACGGGAGAGCAGGCGAGGGAGAACACTGGTTCTCTCAGCCGCTGGAGACCCGCGCCGCCAGAGCGAGCAAACACGAACGGCGAAGGATCATGGGCTGAGTGTCGGAAAGAGGCAACAAACCGCCCAGCCGTTCCATATCTGTTAGCAGTGCTCTCTTGAGTGTGCACAAGGAGTCGATCAATTGCCTCGATACGGTCCAGCCGGTGCGTGGGTAACGGATCTAAACGGCAGGCGCGCTTGTGTTCAGTTTCAGGAAACCGCGCAGCGCACGAAGCGCATAGAGGCCTTTATGAACGGCGTGCCATTCCTCGGTCCGGACACTGGAGATCGCAAACAGTTCCCGAGAACGGAGCATGAGCGCTCTTTCAGCTTCAGCGAGCCGAGACGGCAGCTTTCGCCTGTCGGCTTCGAATAGCGCAGCTTTGTACAGATCGCGCCAGGCGTCGGTACCAACGGATTCGGTGCGTAGCCTTTCTATGATCATGAACCTCGCATTTAAGAAGCAGGCCGTACAGACTCGACCGCACGGCCCGCCCTGAAATGCTCCGACCAGTGACTCGCCAGCATTGTTGACCTACATTGGCTATGCGGCCGATCTTGCAGCGATTCGTTCCGCAACCCTGACTTCGGCGATGTTCCGGATCAGACGCTTCGTTCGCTCTACGAAGGCGAGCTTGTCGGCAAGGCAGCTCTCAAGCAGTACACCGACGCCATAGTGCCCCGACAGGTCGGCAGCCGCTACAAGCACCTTGTATTCAGCAATGCGAAAGTGAATCAGGTGGCTGGCTTTGGCAAGGACGAACAGGCTCCGAGCAGTCGGGTTCTGTATCTCCGCGAGTTCTCTGCGGAAGTCTTCGGCAAAGACATCGTATAGGTGCCCACTGAGCTTCACCGGCTGTTCGCCAATGAGCTTAAAGCACTGGTCTAATGTGTCGAGAATCTTGCGGGAGACGAAAACCCGCGCTTCAAGTGCTTCTTTTATGTCTGGATCTTGCACAACTTGGCTGAACTCATCAAACACTTTAGTGGTTCGCTCGGTGCCTTGCCGTAGGTCACTGAGCATAAGCACAAACATTTCCTTTGGACTCTTAACTGGCATCATTATTCTCCTTTGTCATTTTTCGCTTCAGGTTGGCTGATTGTTGAGTTAGAGTTCGTGGCCTTAGTGCTGAACGCGACCTTCTCATCTGAAACTAAGACGCTTCCCAACCAACCAGAACTGTCAGAACTGCCAGTGCACCCCTGCCAAAATTGAATGCAAATTGCTCCGGGAGCAAAAACCTTTGCTCGTGTGGCGCATCATGGAGCTTCGCAAAGACCTGAGACCCGATTACGATCCACTCGGAGGTGGACTTCTCGATGAGATAGATTCTCCTAACTTAAGACCGATGCCTTGACCATACCCTCAACGCGGGTTGTCATCGTAGATTACGCGTCTTTTCGTAACTTCCTCTGCTCGACACTCTACAACGTCGATACAAGTATTTTTGCCGAAGACTCGGATGGAGTGGAAGCCGTTCGTAATTTGCAAGAACTCCAGGACGTGGTTTTGCGGGACGTTGGGCTTCCAGGATTCCCGATAACTTCACTCGATGCGCCCGGAGGAAGTGCAGACATCTTTCATGAAACGTCTGGCAACTCTGACAGGTCTAACAAAGCCCTGTGTCCTGTTCTACTCGTTAGCAAATGTGAGGAAAGCCATGACGTCACGCCATGATTTGCCCTCAAATCCACAATGAAGGAGAACGCTAATGAAGTTCAGAATATTCGTTTCAACTCTGGCTGTGATCTTGCTGGCTGTAAGTTTGGCGAGCGCCGGGGATTCACCGGACGAGAAAAGAGAAAAGACTCGTAAAATGGCAGCGGCAACCCTCGGGGATCTCTATAAGCTTGAACCCACGTCCAGGCAGCTTATCCAGCAATCGGCCGGATACGCAGTCTTCAGCAATATGGGCACGAATCTGCTGCTGCTGAGCACGGCGCGCGGCGCAGGTCTGGCCGTCAGCTCGAAACCGAAACAAGAGACCTTCATGAAGATGGTGTCAGCCGGCGCTGGTGTGGGGGTAGGTGTGAAGGACTATCGAGTGGTCTTTGCGTTCGAGACTCAGCCGTCCCTGGCAAGATTTCTGGATTCAGGTTGGTCGGGTTCAGGGCAAGCTGACGCCGCTGCGAAGACCAGTAAGTCGGGCGGGGCATACTCGGGAGCGACCATGGTAGAGCCGGGCGTGTGGGTGTACCAGATCACCAAGAAGGGTCTTGCGCTCCAGTTGACCCTGCAGGGCACGAAATACTATAAGGATGACGACCTCAATAAACCAT
The DNA here is from genome assembly GCA_963696635.1 of uncultured Acidobacteriota bacterium. Taxonomy (GTDB): domain Bacteria; phylum Acidobacteriota; class Terriglobia; order Terriglobales; family Acidobacteriaceae; genus JABDBE01. The sequence goes on along the minus strand of CAVOKX010000006.1, from coordinate 6,860 downwards.
AGCCCCCGGCGAGGCGCATTCACTCTTTCTAAGTATCTTCACGATGGGGGAATTATGAGTTTATCTAAGCGGGCAATTGCAGAGTTTCTTGGAACGTTTTGGCTGGTGTTCGGTGGATGCGGCAGCGCAGTATTGGCCGCGGCCTTTCCCCAACTAGGGATCGGATTCTATGGAGTCGCGTTCGCATTCGGACTAACCGTGCTCACGATGGCCTATGCGATCGGACACATTTCGGGCTGCCATCTGAATCCAGCAGTCTCGTTTGGTCTTGTAGCAGGAAAGCGGTTTCCCATCGCAGACTTATTTCCCTATGTGATTGTACAAGTTCTCGGGGCCATCGCAGGAGCTGGGGTGCTGTACGTGATCGCGAGTGGAAAAGCAGGATTCGACTTGAGCGGAGGTTTCGCATCGAACGGCTACGCTGCACATTCGCCCGGCGGCTATTCCCTAGTGGCATGCTTTGTCGCAGAAGTGGTGCTAACCTTCTTTTTCCTCATGATCATTATGGGAGCAACGGACCGGCGCGCTCCCTCGGGGTTTGCGCCCATCGCGATTGGATTGGGATTGACTCTGATTCATCTAATCGGAATCCCGGTCACGAATCTCTCAGTCAATCCCGCACGGAGTACAGGGCCAGCAATCTTTGTTGGCGGATGGGCGATCGCCCAGCTGTGGATGTTCTGGGTAGCCCCCATCATTGGCGGCATCTTGGGAGGAGCACTGTACGCGGGAATCTTCGAGTCAGGAACTGAAATTCGCGAGACTGCCGTGGTCAGCAAAGGCAGAGCAGCAACTGCATCGAGCAAGGGCGACTAACTTTTGCAGTACGAGCGTTCGCATTCATGTTCCTGCTTCTCTAAGTGCTTTGCTGATTGACGTGTCAGTTAGATACACGTCCGGGATCGCTTCGCGTGCTCCACGAGCCAACCGAGCAGATGAAGTTGCAAGAACAATGCGCGACACTCCGAAAAGGGCGACCTACCTGTACCTGCGGCTGACGCTGGCATTTAGCGCTGTAGTTTGGACATTGATCATCTGGTCTGGCCGTCTGGACATGGGATTCGGGGTGATGATCCCAACCATCATGTGGTGTCCGGCGTTGGCTGCGCTGGTGACTTGCCGCCTGCTCGGCCGAGAGTTCCGATCTCTGGCATGGCGTTGGCCAAATAATAGATATGTCGCCGTAGCATACTTCGTACCGCTTGCCTACACGTCGGTTGCGTATGGCGCAGTGTGGGCGTGGCGGCTGGGCGGTTGGAACTCGGAATTCGTCAGCTGGGTTGCGCAGGGCTTCGGGCTGCGCGGCTTGCCTCCATGGGCCTCGCTCACCCTCTACATTATCTCTATGGCAACCGGGGGTTTGATCCTGAACCTTTCGACGACACTTGGCGAAGAGATCGGCTGGCGAGGCTTTCTGGTTCCCGAACTAGCCAAGCAAATGTCGTTTACGAGAGTGAGTCTGCTTAGCGGCATCGTCTGGGCAGCTTGGCATACCCCGCTATTGCTATTTGCGGACTACAACGCGGGGACGAATCGCTGGTACGCGCTCGGCTGTTCCACCGTGACGGTCGTCTCCGCAAGCTTCATCCTTGCGTGGCTTAGACTGAAGTCCGAAAGCGTGTGGCCCGCGGCGCTGTTCCATGCTAGTCACAATCTCTTCGTCCCATGCGTCTTCGACAATCTGATTCGCAACACGGGCTCAACCCTCTGGTACACAACCGAATTCGGTGCAGCTCTGGCGACTACGAGCGCTGCTTTTGCACTGTATTTCTGGACGCGCCGCAGCGAAATCGTGACATCTACTTTGCGCGCACCCCGGAAAAGCGGGATCCTCTCGACGATGCTGAGTGTGCGACAACTTTTGTAAACAGGGGCGAGAGCACTCAGAACACCAGTCAATGTGAAATGTGAACGCCGTTCGGCGCACGGGTGAAAACTGAAAAACCGGGTGCTATAAAAGACCAATGCGCCGAAACGATTATTCCGATATGGACGTCTCTCATACCACGGCGGGTTCGTGAATCTGCGAACGGGCCGCACGACTTCGCTCGCTGTCGATCAGATCCTATGGCAGCGGATGAGGACCCAGCCAGCAGATTCCAAATTATCCAGACACAGGAGAAGGAGGGTGGTCAAACAATGAGCCGAAGCTTTCGGGCAGTGAGAGAAATATGGAATGCACACTCGTCCTGCTTCATTGAACCGGAGAAGTTGATCGTGCTGCTGCACGACCTTGCCGCTAGGGTGGGTACGGCGAGCGACGAGATAAAAACCGTCGGGCTCAACGGTCACGGATAAACTCTGAAATTCGAAAACTGGCAGGCCTACTGAGTTGCTCTAGGGGGATTCTCGCCCGATTTTCGGGATACCTGCCTAGTCGCCGCAAAAGTTTCTGCGCCAGTCACGATTCGATCGGTGAAAGAAAAATGGTCGTGATGGCCGAAGAAATCTCCGCCATGTGAGACGCAAGAAGTCACAACGACTCGGCGTGGTCGCGCCGCACCCAAGGCAATGCTGACAGTCAGTGAAGTTGCGATCGGTAGGTTAGAAAATGTTGTCTCCTGCACAGACAGCGAGAATGAAATTGGTGAAAAACGATATTGGGACACACGCGAATGGCGCATGCACTCTAGACCTCTCTGGTCGGGGATGGAATCGAACTCTTCTCGCTCAACGCTCTACAGCTATTCCACCTTTGCAGCGTGAGTCTTCGCTTCGCCCCAAGCACATTGCAAACTCGAACGCCGAAGCAAGAATCACGAATGCGAACAAATTAGTTCCGGTGTAGTGTTCACGCCAAGAGGATAACCGAAGTGTTCTCGTCCGCAATCGAACTTGCGACCAAGCTGCGCGCGCCGCACGATACATCATCGACCCCGTGACGCTTTCGGTAGTGTATCTCGCGACTCGAATGCAGAAGCCGGTGCTGATCGAAGGACCTCCCGGATGCGGGAAGACCGAACTTGCGTACGTGATCGCCGAAGCTGGCAATGCAGCCGTCGAGCGCCTGCAGTGCTACGTAGGAATCACGGAAGACAAAGCGATCGGGAAGTTCGACGAAGCACTGCAGAGGCTGTTCCTTGAGACTCAGGGCGAAGACCTCGAAAAAGACTGGGGAGAAGTGCGACGGAGATTGTACACCCTCGATTTCTTTGCCGAGGGGCCGCTGCTTCGTGCCCTGCGGTACCAGGACCGGCGTTGGGTGTTGCTCATCGACGAACTCGACAAAGTAGACCAGGAGTTTGAGGCTCTGCTGCTTGAGATCCTTAGCGCGTGGCAGGTTACAGTGCCGAAACTCGGAACGATTTCCGCAACTACGGTGCCTTTCGTTGTGCTCAGTTCCAATGAGGAACGGCGCCTTGGTGATTCTCTACGACGACGATGTTTCTACCTGCGTTTCGAATATCCCACGGTCGAGCGGGAGACTGAAATCTTGACCGTCAGGAGTCGAAGCGACAGTTCGCGGCTGCGCGGCCAGTTGGCCGGTCTAGCACATGCACTCCGCGGCTGGAACATGGAAGAGCCTCCATCAATCGCGGAGATGCTGGATCTGGCACAGGCTCTCGAAATCCTCGGCGTGGACGAGATCTCCCACGAGCAGCGTGACTTGCTGCTGCCGCTGTTGGCGAAGACTGAGGCGGATCGCAAGCGACTCACGCTGCGTGCTGGGTTTGAGGGACTGGTGGCAGATTCGAAGCGATATCGCGATGAACTGGCTGGCTGCTGCGCCTAAACCAAGAAGGAAACTCAGAAGGTTTCAAGTGCACTGGCGGAGGCTGCAGCGTGAGAGTAGCAAAATGGACGTGCGTTCTGATCGTGCTGATAGCACAACTGGGAACTGCACAAACGGCGAAGCCAACCCGCGATGTTCGTCTCTTATCCGGACAGTGGGTCGAATACTACGCAGCGGTCTATCGAGTTCCAGCGGACCTTGTGGAGGCAATCATCGACGAAGAGTCTGACTGGAATCCGTATGCCGTTTCGAAGAAAGGCGCGGTCGGGTTGATGGAGCTTATGCCCCAAACGGCGACGCGGTTTGGGGTTCGGAACCGCTTTCGGTTGAACGAGAACATCCGCGGTGGCGTGGCTTATCTTGCCTGCTTGTACAACGAGTTCGACGGAGATCTCCGCCTGGTTACGGCCGCATATTACGTTGGGGAGTCGCCGATCCTCCTGCAAAGGCTGTAATATTCCGCCGCTGATATCCAGGGGTACGTCAGGCATGTAGCTGAACGATACCGAGCGAGGAGAAGGCGCTGGGCAGAGCTTGAGTTACCCGCGAGAAAGACACCCGAGGTGTTAGATGAAAATCCCTAAGGCGGTCGTGGTTTCTTGCTGCTTCTTGTCGGCGAACAATCCTGTCCCACGCCCAGATTTCAGCCGTAGAGCCGCAGGTTCGCACAAAAGCGGTGACCGAGGGAAAGGTCACCGTCGTAGACGTAGCCCCACACTTTGTAACGGGTAATCCGTCTGCCATGCCATCGCAGTCGGGGATCCCGGGATGTTTCAGGTGGAACACTCGGAACACGAAGATAGTGGCGGGAATAAACCGAGAGCATGGAATCAGCACCTTTGCCGAATCCATTGTACGTTTATTGTGCGATTTTTAATACTGTTTTATAACTATTTTATTATCAGTAGTTTATATTGGTGGAGGCGGCGGGAGTCGAACTATTCAGCGTATTGATAACACGTAACTTATTGATTCTAGGAACTGCCACAACGGCCAAAAAGGCCCCATTGCCCGATCCATTGTACGTTTATTGTACGAAAATGCTTTTCGCTCTGGATGTCCGACTGACATCATACCACGACCACAGTATCCCATAGATTCGTCAGATTGGAACGAGAAAGATCCAGCTGCCTGCCACTCATGTTCCCCTAGACACGCCTCCTTTGTTTGCGGGAGTTCTTCTTCACTGCGGCATTGAATCTCATTGGCGACATGGTTGACCATGAGTGAGGCTTCCGCATCATCACGCGGATGGTTCAACTATTTGTAACACGGACGGGTGGAATCATTCGTCATCCCCGAGATCGAGCCACTGATCGTAACTATCAGCGACCGAATAGACGGGCATCTGGTCGTTAACGAGAAAGCTTTCACTGCATTGGCGTCGTGGTGAGGATTCTGCCGGGGTTTTAGCCAAAGACCTGTCTCAGTCCAGAAAAGTTTCCACAGCCTTCTGATCCGGCTTTCCAACGACCTCAGATCGGCCGCCTGATCGCGTCAAGTGGCTACGCTCTCAAGGCGGTATCGCTGCTTCGCTGTGCGACCGCTCCGCTGCCACTCGTAAAACCTCGTCCGCTGGATATCATGGCATCCCGGAACATTCAACAGGTTCGGGACTTAACGCGCCGCGGAATCGCAGGCTTGGTCTCCCGCCGTGGATGCGCATTGCGCTGAATACCGGGTCTACCGTGCAGCTCGTGGCGGCTCCAGAATATGCTTCGATCCACGACGGTATCAATCGGGGCCCAATTCGTGGCATGAAGGCCCATTTCTCCGATCGAGGTTAGTTGCATGGTTCGCGCTGGATCACGCGGCAGGTTTGGCGAGCAACGTCATGGCCAGCTTCATCTCGAACCGCTCCTCGGAAAGATGGCTGTTCCTACGACGAACTGCCTTTCTACGCGACAATCGACAGCGCCCGCACATCACGGAATTTATGGAGTCGGCCCCGCGCCCGATGCAGTTGCACTGGCTCCAGGGACATAAGTCGACGACCATCACCTCGAATCTTCCTGAGCCTATTCCTGCCAGGAATAGCTGTCCGCCGAACATTCATTGGACAGCCTCGTTGAGTGAGGTTAGCTTTGCGCCAAAAGCAGGCCATTTGAGCGGCTGCTGGAGGTGCGTATGCCACGTTGGTTCCAAGTCCATCTGATCCCCCGAATCGAGCACCATTCTTCTGTCCCAACGGGCGCGTCTAGCCGCGGCTTTTTTCGCTTTTCTTCTTCTGATGCCAATGGCCGCGCTGGCACAGGGCTCACCGTTCGACACCGGCTTTAACGCCATCCAAAGTCTTTTCACCGGCACGATCGCGAAGGTTGCAAGTCTGGTTGCTATCGTGATCGGCGGCTACGGCTTTGCACACGGCGAACCCGGCGCGAAAAAGGCGCTCGCCGGCGTCGCCGCCGGAACGGGCATTGCCGTTATGGCAGTGAATGTCTTGAGTTGGCTCTGGGGCGTATAGCGCCTTCCAGCGACCTTCAATCCGCAATGCTTGAGAGTGGTGTATGACCGACAAACTGCAGCAGAGGCGCCGCACAAATCGAGTCTTCAAAAGCCTGCACAAGCCCCTCACCTATCTGGGCGTTGAGCGGACGCTCTTCTACTTCGTCTGTGTGAGCGCCGTGGGGGCCTTCAATTTATTCAACTCCATCCTCGCGGGTATCGCCGTCTTCCTTGGCGGCTTTGCCTTCGGCCATTGGGTAACGAACAGCGATCCGGCATTCCTCCGCATCCTCGCAAAGTCCGAACGCTACAAGCTGCGCTATGACGCCGCGAAGCAGCAAGTTCCCCGCGTGGAGGTAGTGTGATGCTGCGTCTCGACAAAGTCATCAAGCCGTGGAAAGAGAGCGCGGCGCTGAACGACCACATCAACCTCTACGGCTTCTGGAATGAGACGGCCTTCCTTACCAAAAGCGGCGATCTAGGCATGGTTCTCAGTGTTCCCGGTGTGGACTACGAAAGTCTTGACCGCTCGCAACAGGAGTATGCAGTGAAGCGGTTGGAGGCGGCGCTGAAAGCCTTTGGCCCAGGCTTCCATGTTTACCAATACCTCTTCAAATCGAACCGCCCCGACATACCGTTCGCAACATATGATGACCCCATTGTCGAAGCGGCGATTGACCAG
>CAVOKX010000005.1:0-326987 GCA_963696635.1 uncultured Acidobacteriota bacterium | reverse complement strand
AACGCATCCTCCGCCCAAACGCCAGTGCCCTTTCGGCACAAGCCGACACGGAAGACCATTCACTTGGTAAAAGATCTTATGGAGGTTTTTGCGAAAAACGCTTAAACCCTTCGAGGAGCTTTGTCCCCGAATGAAACCCCGTGGCCGGGGCTAAATTACTGGATTACCTATTCGATGCCGGGTCTGCGACGAGAGTTTCAGAAAAACGACCGGCTAGCCACGCACACTGCTCTCGGTGAATTGTTTATACCAGATGAATTTAGGAAATGCAAGGGGGTGTTTCCGTGATGTCTCTTTTTTCAGCGGTTCTGCTGGATGCCGGAGTAGCATTCATTATAGATGACGCCACAGATGTCCAGTTGGTCCAGGCGAATGCGCCAGATCGCCGAGGACATTAGACAATTACATGGGACGCCTCTGGGGGAGATAAGTGCCGAGCTCGAAAGGACGCTCGATCCGCTGCTCGCCGCCGTGGACAGCGTCGATGTCAGTGGGCCCGTCAACGACGTGATCGAGCATGTGCGTGATTTGTTATCTGCTCTACCGAAGAGCTTCGGGCAAAGGTTCACGTTTGACGCGGCCCTCATTATCGCGCTCATGGATCAATGGAATCCAGGTCTTAACCTGCGCCGATTGGCCCTTCCCGCGTACGACCCTCGTTGGGGATATAGACGGCTGGCTATGCCGTCCTCAAACCGGGAATCCACATTGGTCTTTGATCTATTCCTTATTCCAGGCAGAGAGGTCTTAGACGATGTGGAGCTTCTGGACTATCCCTGGATCGTGCATGAGCTCGCTCATTGTTTAATGCACCTGCATTCACGCGAATTTCCAGGTGCGTTTCGGCCCAATCTACTAAAGCATTTTAGAGACCTGCGACTACTGGCTGTGGCAGATCGTGGCCGGGCCCGCGAGAAAGCGGACGCCGCTCTGCGGCAAGTCGAGGAGTTTTGGACGCCCGCAAACGACCAACGCGATTGGGCTCACGAGATTGCGTTTGATGTGTGCGCCTTGTGGACCTGCGGTCCGGCGTTTTTAGGCGCGTTCCACAACACGTTAAGAGATTTAAACCCAGACCCATTCATCAAAAAGCAGGATCACCCGCCCTACATCGTACGAGTCGCGGCACTGATTGACGCGGGGGAGAAGCTCCGCTTCGACAAAAACTTAGGCGACCTATCTGACATCCATCGCAAGCAGGTAAAGGCGGTCGAACAAGCCGGAAAGAAAAATGATCTCTTGCTCTTCGCCCCGAACAACTTGATCGGCGACTGCGTGAATGCGGCAATATCGGTGGCTAGCAATTTTGGGTTGCGAAGGTGGAGGGAAGTCGACCCCGACCGATTTCTCGCAGAACCTAACTTCGGCTCCGATCTGTTCACAGCGGCATTCAAGAAGAGCCAAGCGAACCCTCCGGGTTATGCCGAATGGCAGCATGCCGTCATCGACAAACTAGCGGCCTCGGTCACGCTGTGATGCCGGTCATGTGATACGAGCGCGCCAGTTGGAGCGCCCCCTCGTCGGCAACGTTCAGCACCCATGGCAGGCTCATACCCATGTCGACTTTGGTGAAGCACACGTCCGCCTGCCAAACGAGATCCCGTACCACGGAGTATCGATCAAAACGCCCGTGGATGTCGTGAATGCGAATCAACAAGGGCTGGGCAGTACCTTGCGTGAGATAAGGATGCCCCGTTGTTGCGACCAGTGCAGCCGACGGATCGTCGAAAGGGAAACAACACTGCCCGACGATCGGATTCGCCTCAGCGTGTGAATTGCCCAGGAGTCGCCAGCCGTGGCCGCGTTTCATCACTTCCACCGCTGTCCAGATAGAGTCTTCGGTTATCCAGCTTCTGCGCAAAAATTCCCGATGAAGTCGACCAAGGGCGTCGCGCTCGTTCCATGAATCGCCGTCTCCCAGCAACTGGCCGTCCTTGTAAAAAACTGCAGTTGACAGGTCGGGTGCCATACCCAGATTCTCTAGCTCCGAATGCAGTCGTTCAAAGAGCGCAATCAATCCGGCGTACAGTTGCTCCGTTGGTATGGGCTCCTTTTTAACTCCCGAGATGGGGATTTCGCCGGGAAGGAAAATAATGCCGTCTTGTGGGCGGCTGAACCCGTAGCCCAGGCATGCCATCACCGCAGAATTGTGTACGCCGCCCACATCGAGACCAACTTGAACGTTGTAGTGAAAGGGATCCCGCGGAGCGAAGGGGAAGCAGTGGTGCTTGACCAACAAATTTGCCAGACATAGCTCATAGGTACTGGTTACCCGTCTGGCCCTCTTGGGTTCCGCGCGCATGAATTCTGGGGGGCTTAGCCCGACAAACCTAGCTGGCAATGTGTTGCTGTGCTGTATGCATTGCGATGGCACCTCAATTCTGCGCTTAAGGCGGTCATGTGTCTCACCATCGCATTGATCCCGTTGGGAGGTCTCGGGTAACACGGCCAGCAACGCATCGTGGTCGTTGACTTCGATGGAGCGATTTATTTCCTCGACGTTGCTGTAGATGCATAGACCGAAGACCGCCTCGATTCCCTGCAGTTTCCAAATAGCCTCAAGATCCTCCTTCATCCTTGAGGCGCGACGTTCTCCTAAGTGCTTTGGAAATGCGAGCGCCGGATTGATGGGCCGACGAATAAGGAAGCCGTTCTTGCGGATGTGATCCGCCCGAGAACGTGCCCGCTTTAGGAGTAGCCCTTGCTCGAACCGCTCCGGCGCGGGCATTACGATCTCGCGCCCATTAACTCCGCGAAGGCGGATGGCCGGCGGCAGAATTTCGATCACCGTATCCGCGGGGGGGGCGTACGGCAGACTTGCGAGACGAAGCGGACAGCCGAACGCATCTATTCCGTCAAGGAATTCGCGCATCTTAAAGATCCAATCCGCTCGTTCCGTCGGCTCCAGAATTGTTTCCCTGTGCTCATCGCCGGTAATCTGGGAATCGAGGATGAGTCGAAGTTCCGAAAGCGGCACCATGGCTGGAGGCTTCGCAAATTCAGTACATTGCAGTTGTCTAACTTGAGCTAAGGCGACTTGATCTGCCTCGTTCCGATCGGAATCCTGGAATATCGCATCAACGTCTAACACTTCGACTGCCCGGACGCCTCCGCCAGGAAACTGCTGCAATGCTCGAATAGCGACTGGACGGTTATCGCGATTTGAACGTCCAGCGCGCTTCACCTCGATCATCTCGCGCAATTCCGCGACGGCACCAGCGCCGTAATGCTCCTGAAACGTGCGGTTGTCAACGGTCAGCGTACCGACATTGCATTGCAGGACCAGTCGCCCCTTCGCCACTTCATTAACCTGAAACCACAGCTTGCGACACATCAAGAAACCATCGGTCGACGGTGACGGTGCCTGGGCAAATCCGTCGAAATCCTGCCAAAGGGGACCCAACGCGGGGCTTTGATCCTTCTTGAACCGTGCCTTGATTGCCTCCTTCAGAACCCGCGCGACGATGCGGCGACCAACCGGGGTTGATGGGTCCGCAACAAATTCGCGCTTTAGTCGCACGCTAAACTCCGGGGTTTCGATTGGCAACGGCAGCTTGCATTCCGCGGGAATGGCGACCGAAGATTCTCCAGCTTCCGCGACGAAACGATGCCCGCGGCACTTGTGGGTTTTTCTAAGTTGCCAAACTATGTTCCGAAGTTTTCCAAGATCTTCATGCGTCTGATTGCCAACATCCTTCAGAGTGATCTCTAAGACCTGCACCGGCCACCGCAAATCAGATGCGTCGACCAACTCGAAGCCGTTCAGACATAAGAGCGACTCGACCGTTTTTGTTGCTATTTTTTCGGAAACGACGCTGCTTAGAATTGTTGCCATCAGCTTCTCTCTTTCGTGAAGTAATACGTGACCGCGCCACCAACAAGTCCCGACAGGATTGGCAGAAGCGCGTTAAACAGCTTATCCAGCGCCGCAACTCCTGAATCTCTTCCCGAGAGAATTAACCATAAGGTGAATCCGTATTGGAGTGTTATCGTCAGGGCAAGAATCCCAAGCAAGCAGTATGCAAGTACGCGGGCTGTCGCCGCGCAGTGCCTTCGTTCTTCGAAAGGCAGATCCGTGACGCGCTCAACGCTGCCTCCCTCGATAATCTCAGGCTCGGGCTGTGTTTGCGTCACTGCTGACTCCGGCATTGAGTCCTCACTTGTCCGGCTGGTGCAGGGCTGGCACTACAATCACTCGCTCTTCCTTCGTCTCGGGATTACGAACGATGATCTCACTGAATCCTTGGGTAGCCTGCGATTGCAGAGCTCGACTGATTTGAAGAGATTCGCGAACGGCTTCACCCATCGATGAGAAGCGCCCCTGATCTCTGATTTTCTGCAAGCTTTCGAGGCTGCGCTCGTCAAAACTGAACACGACCCTCTGCGTTTTTGCCATTTGTCTCCTCCTAGATACATTATTGTTAACATAATGATGTCTTATTGTCCACGCAAATGATATCATATGTGATGCCTACTTGTTGCCACATTTTGGAATGCAGCAAGACTGCTTGGCTAATGTCCGTTTTGGGCGGCCGCCCAAGACGGGAATCCTCGCGCAACCCTCACTTCTCCGCTTGATTTTGTCCACCCTCACCAGCTAACCTGATTAATTACAGCTTAGCTTCCTGACAACAAAATGGCTCCTAAGTCCTTTGTCCGGAATATTTTTCGTATAAGTCCTTATTCCTCAAAGATTTTGGTGGTAGTCCGGCGCTAACCCCTAGATTCCAAAAGATCACAGGGGGAGGGGGTATACCCAGATTACTGAATGGTAAATAGCCCTCAAACGACGCCAGGGGATGCCTGACAGACTTGGCTGATCAGTGGAATTCCAGGGTGACGAACTTGGCTTCCTGCTTGCCTGTGTTGGTTAGGGTGTGGGTGTAGCCGCCGGGGAGCCACTTCACGTCGCCGGACTTGAAGTGTCCGGGCATGGGGCCCTGGCCTTCAACGTCGCTGCGCACATCGAGGTCGCTGACCGCGACCAGCAGGTGCGGGCCGATGTAGTGGTGGCTGGGTTCGGTTGCTCCGGGTTGTAATTCGATCTCGGAAACGCGCACGCCATCTTGCACGAAGATGATGTCCTGGGTGCCGCCGGTGAAGACGTGCAGGCCGCGTTCTTCGTCCCACTTCGCGGGCGGAATTTTATGCGCGGCGTCGTCCTGCAGCAGTTCGATGGTGACGTTGCGGAAGGGCTTGTCGGACAGATTGCGCGCGACGTGGGCGAAGTTGCCCGCGGCAAATCGGGTTTCGCCGTCTTGCAGTTTCACCGCGACTGGCGGCTTGCCTTTTACTTCATTCGAAAGCTCCGAAGCTCCGAGCGTGACGTAGACGTAATCATGATGATGGATGTGCATCAGCGTCGCATCATGCGGCGCGACTTCTACCTGGAACACGCGCACGTATTCATTTTCGAGCGCCAGGTGATGCCGCGGCTCGGCGGTGATCTCGACCTCGGAGGTCTCTTGTGCAGCCAGGGTGAAGGCGGCGAATATCAGGGCGGCGAATATCAGGCGGCGTCTCATGAGAGCAGATTCTAGCACCCGCTGCGATCGAAAACTCATCTCTGTATGTAGGTCGTGACTTTGCTGTGACAGATCTGGGCAAACTGCTCGTGTTCCTCGGCGGAACTATCGTCATCGTTGGGCTGGTGCTCGTTCTAATCGGCCGAACCAACCTCCCGCTTGGCCGGCTCCCGGGCGACATTGTGTATCGCGGCAAGAACACTGTCTTCTATTTTCCACTCGCGACTTCGATACTCCTCAGCGTGGTGCTTTCGATTTTGCTCTACGTGATTGGACGAGTAAGGCGGTAGTTTTAGCAGTTGGCACTTGGCCAATCAGAGTTAAAAGGCTAAGTGCCAAATGCCAAGTGCTGCTGTAATCCTGCCTGCGGTAAACTTTCACCCATGGCTTCCGCGGATCAGCTCGGGTTCAGTTTCAGGCCGGCAGAGCGGCGCACCTGGACGGTTCGCGATCTGGTTGCTGCTGTTCGCACGAATCTTGAGCGCGAGTATGGCGACGTCTGGGTCGAAGGCGAGATCTCGAACTTCCGCGCGCATGACTCTGGGCATCTTTATTTCACCCTCAAGGATCGCAACGCGCAGATTCGCGTGGTCATGTTCCGGTCGTCGGCGCGGCTGTTGCGCTTTCGTCCTGAAGACGGTCTGCAGGTCGTGGTGCGCGGACGGGTTACGATTTACGAAGACCGCGGCGAGCTGCAAATCTCGGCGGAGTATGTCGAGCCCAAGGGCGCGGGAGCTCTGCAGATCGCGTTCGAGCAGCTCAAAGCCAAGCTGGAGGCGGAAGGGCTCTTTGATTCGGCCCGCAAGAAGCCGATTCCCACTCTGCCGGCGAGAATCGGCATTGTGACTTCGCCGCAGGCGGCGGCGCTGCGCGACATCCTCAACGTCCTGCGGCGACGGCACGATACAGCTAGCGTTCTGATTTTCCCCGCACAAGTGCAGGGCGAAGCGGCGGCGCTCGAAGTCACGGCTGGGGTTCGCTACTTCAATAAGGCGCGCAACGTGGATGTGATCATCGTGGCGCGCGGTGGAGGCTCGGCAGAGGATCTGGCCGCGTTCAATCACGAAGGGCTGGCGCGCGCGGTTGCGGCTTGCGAGATTCCCGTCATGTCCGCGGTGGGGCACGAAACGGATTTCACCATTCTTGATTTTGTCGCTGACCTGCGCGCGCCTACGCCGTCTGCGGCGGCGGAGTTGGTCATACGCTCGCGGCAGGAAGTGGATGAGCAACTTGGGGGCTTGCATCGGCGGCTGGAAAAAGCGATGCGCTATCACTTGCTCATGGCTCGCCAGAATTTGACGGAACTGGCGCAGCATGGCGCCTTCGCTCGCATGATGGACCTGATTCATCGGCGGGAGCAACGCTTGGATGATCTGGTGAATCGGCTTGCGCATGGACAGCGCGATGTCCTCGAGAAGCAGCGGCGGCGGTTCGAGACGTTGTCAGGTGCAGTTCGGCATTATGATGTGCGCCGTGTGCTTGGGGGCATGAAAAAAGACTTGGACGCGCGGACTACGGCAATTCTGTCGGCGATCCGCAACCAGTTACTTGAACGCAAGGTCCGCGTGGAGCGAATGGATACGGCGCTGCAAGCGCTTTCTCCGCTGGCCATTCTTGAGCGCGGCTATGCTCTGGTGTTCGATGCGTCGGGGACATTATTGAAGGATGCGGGGAAGGTGAAGGCTGGGGATGAGATTTCTGCGCGGTTGGCTAAGGGAACCGTGAGTGCGACGGTGACAAGACGCAGCTGACCGGCTTGCGCTAGCAAAGTAAGGGCCGCCGAGCGCGTGCCGCCTGCGCCTCTGCGGGCACCCGGGGCCGCGGCCAGTGGGCCATCACGAATCCCACATCGGAACCGACCTCGAGAAATTGTGTTGAGCATCACAACTGGTTTGAGGGTGATGTGAATACAATCCATGTCGTAGCGGGCGCGGCTTCGGAGGACACTCCCGGTGTGGGTACTGGGCACGCTTGCCAAGCGTTGGACGGCTGTTTTGCAGCCTGAGGGGTTCGATTCCCCTATCCTCCGCACTACCCGTCCAACCAAATCGGAAATCGGATTTAAGGCGCGGCCCTTTGTGTCTTGACACTGCGATCAGCGTGGCATAGCCTAGAATTGCTTGGCAAGCGTGCCTGGTATTCCGGCACGAGAGTTCGACAAAAGCCCCGTTTTCATGCGGGGCTTTTGCTTTTCACGTACTTTCGCGGCCACGAGTACTCCGCCGCCATAGGTTAGGTCGTCGACACCGCCGAGCTTTGGCCTGTACGGGCGGGACGCCCGTATCTCCATTATTGATGCAGGGTCGCTAGGGTCGCTTGCCTCGGTGCGGTTGGCTGCTTATACTTCTTTGGGTTTGCCGCCAAGTCTGGGGAATCTGCTTGGGAACCGGCACGATACTCGGCTCTCGGATTACAATCATCGAGCCATCAAATTTTTCGATCGTTGCCATCGAATTGCTTTCTTTAATATGCCATCATCAAATCGCCATCATTGGAGATCGTTATGACCACCGCTACGAAGTCGGTTTCGCTGGAGCAGGAACTTAATCCTACGGAGGCGCAGACCGCGCGATTTGATCTGGCCGCGCAGAAACTTAATCTGGACGAGGGAATATGGAAGGTGCTGCGCTATCCCACGCGCGAGCTGATCGTGCACATTCCGGTGGCCATGGACAATGGGACGCTGGAAGTCTTCACCGGTTTCCGGGTGCAGCATTCGATTGCGCGTGGTCCCTCGAAAGGCGGCATTCGCTATGCTCCGGACGTTACCCTCGACGAGGTTCGCGCGCTGGCCGCGTGGATGACCTGGAAGTGCGCGGTGGTGAATATTCCTTTTGGCGGGGCGAAGGGTGGGGTGATTTGCGATCCGCATAAGATGTCGATCGGCGAACTGGAGCGCATGACGCGGCGCTACACGGCGGAGTTGTTTGAGTTTATCGGCCCGGAAAAAGATGTGCCTGCGCCTGATGTCAATACCAACGAACAGACCATGGCGTGGATTATGGATACTTACTCCATGCACATGCGCCAGACCGTGACCGCGGTGGTCACGGGGAAGCCGATCAATATTGGAGGATCACGGGGGCGGCGCGAGGCTACAGGGCGCGGCATCATGATTGTTTGCGACGAGGCGATCAGGAAGCTGGGGCTGCGTCCGGAGTCCACTCGGGTCATCGTGCAGGGATTCGGGAACGTAGGTTCTAACGCGGCGCTGCTCATGGCGCAGGCGGGATACAAGATTATTGGCATTATCGAGGTGACGGGCAGCCTTTACAACAAGAATGGGATTGACGTTGAGGCGCTCTCGGCGTACCGGCAGAAGCATGGGACGCTCGCGGGCTTTCCGGAGGCCGAAGCTGCCGATCCGGCGGAGCTTCTGGTTACTGACTGCGACATCCTGATTCCGGCCGCGACCGAAAACCAGATTACCAGCCGCAACGCGGATCGAGTGAAGTGCAAGATCCTGGCTGAGGGCGCGAACGGCCCGACTACGGCGTCCGCGGACGAGATCCTGGCGGATAAGCGAGTGTTTGTGATTCCCGACATCCTGTGCAATGCGGGTGGCGTGACCACTTCCTACTTCGAGTGGGTGCAGGATCGGCAGGGATATTTCTGGAAAGAGTCGTTCGTCAACGAGCAGCTTGAAACTATTATGGTGGCTGCGTTCCAGGATGTGGTACGGTTTGCCGAAACTCACGGTGTCAACAACCGGATTGCGGCCTACATGCTGGCGATTGATCGGGTGGCGTATACGATCCGGCAGCGTGGAATCTACGCATAGATTGAGACAATGAGCATCTTGTGGACACAGGCGGTCAGGCTGGGCATTGGGCTGTGCCTGCTGACTGCTTTATTCTGCGAACCGGCGGTGGCAGCGTCGCAAACTACTTCTTCGAATTCCCAGGCTGCGGCCGCGAGCGATACGGCCAAGAACACTAACGCGCAATCAGGTACTCCTTCGGCGTCCGACATCGCTGCAGCCAAAGCCAGCGGCAAAGTGTGGGTGAATCTTGACAGCGGGGTTTATCACCGGGGCGGACGCTGGTATGGCAAAACCAAGAATGGCAAGTTCATGACTGTGGATGAGGCCAAGAAGGCGGGCTACAAGGCGGCAAAACGAGACTGATGATTTCAAGGAGAGAAGCCATGGGAAAGAGTCTGATTACGCGAGCTATGGTTGCGGTCCTTGCGCTCGGGCTGTGCAGCGGAGTCGGGATTGCGAAAAGTGCAATTCAAGCCGGCAGCTCGATGGGAAGCTCTGCTATGTCGGCCGCAAAAACGGAGGCGACAAGCAAGGCGAAGCTGCTGGACATTAACTCGGCAAGCTTGGACCAACTCGATGCGCTGCCGGGAATCGGCGATGCTTATGCGAAGAAAATCGTGGCTGGGCGTCCTTATAAGATGAAGACTGATCTGGTACGTCAGAAGATCGTCCCCCAGGCGACCTACGACAAGATCAAGGACCTGATCATCGCCAAGCAGAAATAGGCGCGGACAGTACCGATTGGACGTTGGGTCGATTGTTTTTGTCGGTTCGTCCTTAGTTCATTGCTTTCGCTCTTCGTGGTGGAGGATAATTCAGTATCGGTGGTTTCGGCGCTTGCGGCTAGCGGCGGCAGGCGATGTTTCTTGTGAACCTTCCCAATTCCATCACGCTCACCCGCATTTGCAGCATTCCGCTGCTGATCTGGATTCTTTCCACCAACCGTTTTCAGAGCGTGGGCGGAGAGAAGGAGTTGCTGGCGTCGGCTTTGTTTATAGCGGCCTCGATTACCGACGGCATTGACGGATACCTTGCGCGCAAGCGTGGGCAGATTACAACCATCGGTGTGCTGCTTGATCCGCTGGCTGACAAGCTTCTGATCGCGGCCGCGTTCATCACCCTGGTGCAGTTCAATCCCAGCATGGTTCCAGCATGGATCGCGGTGATCATCATTGGCCGCGAATTTCTGGTGAGCGGATTGCGTTCGATTGCGGCCTCCGAGGGTTTCGCGATCGAGGCGAGTAATCTGGGCAAGTTTAAAATGCTGGTGCAGATCGTTTCCGTGGTGGCGGTGATTCTTGACCATCGCTGGAAAGAGTGGCCCATCTATGGCGGGTATTTCTTTCCGGTACATTGGATCGCGCGGCTCGCCATCTGGTTCATGGTTTTGTTGTCCCTGGTATCGGCAGGCGATTACTTCGTTGCCTTCTGGTCGAAGATTGACCGGCAGGTGGTGAAGCGCCGCCGCCGCGCGTTTGTCCTCAGCCGTCGGAGGAAGCGCGATGTCGCTGCAACCTGAAAATCTCGCCTCCACGCCGGCCGCAAGTTGCGATTCTCCCCGCGCGCAGCAGAATGATTTCACTTCCGAAGAACGCGCAGTTTTGTTGAAGCTCGCCCACGAGTCGATACTGTCGGCTCTCGAACAACGCGAAATCTCTCTGACTCCGCCTTCACCGCACTTTTCCGAACCACGCGGCGCATTCACTACGATTTATTCGAAGGGTCAACTGCGCGGTTGTGTGGGCTACGTGCTCCCCGTAGTTTCGCTATACCGGACTGTGGCGGAGACTGCCCGCGCAGCTGCGTTCGAGGACACGCGTTTTTCGCCCGTCACGCTTGAGGAAGCCCGGGCACTGGAGGTCTCTCTGAGCATTCTGTCGCCGCTCAAAGCGATCCAGCCGGAAGAAGTTGAGATTGGAATCCACGGGCTGGTGGTCACCTACGGCGGACGCCGCGGTTTGCTTCTGCCTCAGGTGCCCGTCGAACACGGATGGGACCGAGTGACCTTCATTGAGCAAACTTGCCAGAAGGCAGGACTGCCGCGCGACGCTTGGCAGCAAGGTGCGACCCTGGAGGCGTTCACCGCGGAAGTGTTTGGGGGCCGCGAGATGAAGTAGGGCGTTTTCGCCAGGTCCTGCCTTTATTTGTGTCTGTTGTTTCGAGAACTAATAGGTTGCCGAGAAGCCGCTCAGAACGCCGTTGTCGTCGGTGTACGCCCCGACGATGACGTTATGGTCATCGATCCCGTAACCGAAAGTCCTGTCGCCCTTGGGGACGTGAAACTTGTAATACTTGCCGCTGTGCCGAAGCGCGGCGCCATAAGTGTCGGTGGCGCCTTCCCAGGAATAAACAATGTCGCCCAGATTGTTGATGGCGGCCGCGTCCGAGTTGGGCTCGCCGGGCACGTTGATCGTCTTATACGTCTTGCCATTGTAGAGCGACGATTCCGAATTAAAGCTCGAATCCAACCACACCACGGTCATCAATCCGGCATTGTTGATGCCTCCGCCGAGCGTATCCTGCGCGCCTGGCACGTCCAGCGTGGTGTACTTGCCACCTTTCAACAGGAAGCCATGCGAACCTTTCGAGTTCGCAAAATTGCCGCTAATGTCGCCGTTATCGTTGATCCCGGTAGCCTGCGAGCCGGTCGCCCCCGCTGGACCGATGTCTTTGAACTTTCCTTTCGCGTACAGAAATGCTTGCGCAGTGTGGCTGGAAGTCGCGTAATAGCCCACAATCGCTCCTGCCTTGTTGATCGCGAAACAATACGTATCCGTGCCCTTCGGATCGTCGATCTTCGCCAACTTGCCGCCAGACAGCTTGAACCCGTGCCGGACGCCGCCGCCATCGACGTATGATCCCACCATCGCACCCGCGTTGTTGATGCCGTAGATGGCGGTGCTTTGCGCCCCCGCAACTTTAATGGTTTTGAATTTGAAGGTGAGCGCCAGAGTTGGCGTCTCCGCCGCCATGATCAGCAGCGCCACACACAAAATGAAGCAGCTTAGACTTGAGCGACCATGACTCATGATTTCTCCTCAGCAGAAATGGATTAGGTCAAAAGAGCCGAGCACAGAATTCGGCGTAGAAAACTATATGCGATCGGAAGCAGGTGTCAATAGAGTCCATTGTCCTTGGCCGGAAGCCGCTCACAGAACAGAAAACAGGTCGGTCCTCCCACTCCGCTGCATTTTTCCATCGCTGTACGCGATCACTGATCCACCTCAGGCCTTTTGATTCCACGGTTAACCAACTTGATTCGTGCCGATTAAGGTGCTTCCTTTATGTAATGGGCGCCGACCGGAGCCGAAGCGTGACCTTTCTGATTACGGTTGTCGACTGCAATTAACCCCGACCGTACTCCGTAATTTCCCCATCCACCGCGACGGCCACGTACTTATGCGTGGTCACATCCCGAAACTGCACCACCTGATGTTTTTCGCGCGCGAGTTGTCCCCAGCGGCTTGGCTTCATACGATTCTGCTCGATGGCCTCAAACATTCGTCCATTGAGTTTGAACTGCACCATGCGCAAACGCCCACTGCCCACGCGTCTCACCCGCAACTTCTGACCAGCCTCGTCCAGCGCCACTTCCTCTCCATTCATTAGCTGCGCAGCCACTGACTGCAGCACCTTTTGCTCCGCTGTCGCAAACATTTTCCACTTCCGTTGATAAATTGCACTTGAGCGCAGCGCAAGCATACGACATCAAGCGCTAATTCGCGCGCATCGTCCCACAGTTTACTACTCAGATTCTTGCCGATGTGAATTCCGCTGTATGCTTCGTTGGAGATCAGCTCAGCGATGGCCAGTGAGGCGCGCGATGAGAAGCAGCAGGGACAATCCAATGGCGGCAATGCCGTTGGCGCGGATCGCACGACAGCTAGCCGCCCAGGGGAACATTAGAATCTCGAACAGCGGCATGAATTTGTCCGGCCAAAATAGTCCTGCCAGTCCGAATGTCACACCCAATTGGACAATAAAGCACAACCCAAAATTATTCACGGTCATGATTCCGTTGCGAGAATTTCCTTTCATTGAAACGTGACTGAGGGATGCGAGGGAAGTTACGAAGGTCACTCTGGGGCGCGAGCGCGGGGTTTCAAAGAGGATACCCACAACTGGCCCGGACAAGAATCAGCTATGATGTCGAGGCTGCAATATTTTTGCAGGCTGCAAACGGAAAAGCGACCGTCCATTAGATGCGATACGGATTTGTCATCGATCAGGACCGTTGTATTGGGTGTCATGCCTGCACGGTCGCGTGCAAAGAGGAACACCAAGTCCCGGTTGGTGTTTTTCGTACGTGGGTAAAGCACATTGAAAAGGGCGAGTTCCCGCATACATCGCGCCACTTCGGGGTGATGCGGTGCAACCACTGCGATGACTCTCCGTGTACGGAAATCTGCCCCACCACCGCCTTGTACCGGCGGGCCGATGGAATCGTAGATTTCGACAACCGGCGGTGCATCGGGTGCAAGGCTTGCATGCAGGCTTGTCCGTACGATGCTCTGTACATCGATCCAAATCACAACACCGCGGCTAAGTGCAATTTCTGCGCCCATCGAGTGGAGAGGAAACTCGAACCGGCGTGCGTGATCGTCTGTCCTACGCAAGCGATTCTCGCCGGAGACCTGGACAATCCTGGCAGCAAGGTCAGTCGCACGGTGGCGACTAAGAAAGTTTCGGTGCGCAAGCCGCAGAAAGGCACGCTGCCTAAATTGTTTTACGTTGGCATTGAAGGCGATCTGATCGAACCTACCCGGATCTCGCAGCAGTCCACCTATTTCGCTTCAGACCCTCGTAGAGTAGACCAAGCGATTGCCGACGAGAATCTTGCGGGAGAGTTGGCTCGCGAAGTCTATGACGTACCTCACCCCGCACCCTGGGGTTGGAGGATTGCTGCGTATCTGTGGACAAAAGCGATCGCCGCGGGAGTGCTGATGGTCGCGGCGATCCTGTTGAGTTTGGCGGGTCACACTGCGCCCAGGTTGCTCAATATCGTCTGCCCATGCGCCGCTCTCGCCGCTCTTGCGGCAACCTCCGCGTTGCTAATTTTTGACCTGAAGCGTCCCGACCGTTTCTTCTACCTTATTACTAAGCCGAACTTCCGCTCTTGGTTGGTCATCGGAACCTATTTCTTGCTTGGCTATGGGGCGCTTGGGGTCGCGTGGCTCCTGTGTGGAATTTTCGGCGGCTCGGTGCCGGGCGTGTTGCAGTGGCTTGCCGCGGCGTTCGCAGTTGCGAGCGCGTGTTATTCCGCATTCCTTTTTGCGCAAGCCAAAGGTCGCGATTTGTGGCAGAGCCCGCTGTTCCTTTGGCACCTGCTGGTCCAGGCAGTGATCGCTGGTTCGGCTACGATATTGATCGCGGGCATTCTGATGGACACATCAGCCCAAATCCTCAAGCCGGCAGTTCTAATCCTCTTCATTTCGATGACCTTGGTTCTAACTATGATCGTGGGTGAGATTTTTCTTTCCCACATCGGCGAGGACGCGAGGATTGCTACGCGAGTGCTGACCAGGGGACGGCTGCGCCGACGATTTTGGGGGTTTATCGGCTTCGGGTTGGTCGTTCCAATTATTCTGGCGGCGATGGCGCTGACGTCCCTCGTCCCAATCGCGGTTGAGTTCGCAGCGGCGATACTGGCGCTTGCTGGCTTGTGGTGCTACGAAGATTTATGGATCAAGGCTGGGCAATCGGTTCCGCTCAGCTAGTTTGACATTTATGAAAGAACAAATACCTCTGAACCCGCAAGCGTTGGACTTGGATGAGCCCGCGGGAGGGCTATCCAGCTATCCTCCATCCGATCGTTGGGACGATTGGACCGAGTATGATGCCGCGCGGTGGCCTGAAAAAGTCGAAAGGCATTATTCGCTGATCCCAACGATTTGCTTCAACTGCGAAGCCGCCTGCGGGTTGTTGGCCTATGTCGATAAAGACAAGATGCAGGTACAGAAGTTCGAAGGCAATCCCGCTCACCCCGGCAGCCGCGGCCGCAATTGCGCCAAAGGTCCGGCGACGATCAACCAAATAAATGATCCGGAGCGCATTCTGTATCCTCTGCGGCGAACCGGCCAACGAGGAGAAGGAAAATGGGAGCGCGTGAGCTGGGACGAGGTTCTGGACGACTTGGCTTCGCGCATTCGCCTGGCTTTGCAAGAGGGACGGAAGAACGAGATCATGTACCACGTCGGCCGTCCGGGGCACGAACTCATTTACAACCAGCGCGTGCTGCACGCCTGGGGCATTGACGGACACAACAGCCACACCAATGTTTGCTCCGCGGGCGCGCGTACTGGATATGCCTTCTGGCATGGCTTCGACCGCCCGTCGCCCGATCATTCCAACGCGCGGTTCATTCTCCTGCTGAGTTCTCATCTCGAAGCTGGCCATTACTTCAACCCGCACGCGCAGCGGATCATCGACGGCAAGATGGATGGGGCAAAAGTATGCGTCATCGATACTCGCCTCTCGAACACAGCTTCTAAGGCTGACTACTGGCTATCAACCTGGCCTGGAAGTGAGTCGGCGGTGCTGTTGGCGATGTGCAATGTGCTGCTTCAGGAGGATCTGTTTGATCACGAGTTCGTCCGGCGATGGGTGAATTGGGAAGAATATCTGCGCGAGGAGCATCCCGGCAAGGCGCAATCCTTCGAGACGTTTCTGGAAATTCTCAAGCAAACCTACGCGCAGTACACCCCAGAATTTGCCGCACAAGAGTCGGGAGCGGATGCTCGCACGATTGTCGAAGTGGCGCGGGAAGTGGGCCGCGCCGGTTCTGCGCTGAGCACGCACGTCTGGCGAAACGCTGCCGCGGGCAATCTCGGAGGATGGCAAGTGGCGCGAGCTCTGGAATTCCTCGCCGTGCTGGCAGGCGCGGTGGGAACGCGGGGTGGAACTTCTCCCAGCGCCTGGAACAAATACATTCCCACGCCGCCCATGATGCCGCCGCCACCCAACGCGTGGAATGAGTTGATGTGGGCGCGCGAATATCCGCTGGCATTTTTTGAAATGAGTTTCCTGCTGCCGCATTTTTTGAAAGAAGGCCGAGGCAAGCTGGCCGTATATTTTTCCCGCGTCTACAACCCGGTGTGGACCAATCCGGATGGGCTGAGCTGGATCGAGGCGTTGAGCGATGAGAGCAAGGTCGGGCGGCACGCCTGCCTCACTCCCACTTGGAGCGAGACCGCGTGGTTTGCCGATTATGTTCTGCCCATGGGCCATGCTTCCGAGCGTCACGACCTGATGTCCCAGGAGACGCATGCCGCGCGCTGGATCGGTTTCCGCCAGCCAGTGCTGCGTTTAGCGTTGGAGAAGCAGGGCAAGAAATTCAATTTCACCTACGAAGCGCACCGCGAAGCCGGGCTGGGCGAGGTCTGGGAAGAAGACGAATTCTGGATTGAGCTGTCGTGGCGGGTCGATCCCGATGGATCGATGGGCATCCGACGGTACTTTGAGTCGCCTTACCGGCCCGGAGAGAAGCTAAGAATCGACGAGTATTACCGTTGGATTTTTGAGAATAGCGTGCCCGGTCTGCCGCAGGCCGCCGCCAGCGAAGGACTGGCTCCGCTCGATTACATGCGGAAATACGGCGCCTTCCTGGTTGAGAACAACGTCTACGAATTGCACCGGAAGGTTCTGAAGCCAGAAGAACTGCAGGGCAGCACGGTCGACCCGGTCACGCACGTAGTCAAGAAAAACGGAGCGCCAGTCGGAGTTGAGGTCGATGGCGACGCGGTCGCCGGCTTCCCCACGCCCTCGCGCAAACTGGAATTTTATTCGAAGACGCTGAAGGACTGGCACTGGCCCGAGCATTCGATTCCCGGCTACATCAAAAGTCACGTCCATCGCGACAACATCGACGCTGCCAAAGGCGAGATGCTTCTGCTGCCCACTTTCCGGCTGCCAACGCTGATCCACACGCGGTCGGGAAACGCGAAGTGGCTCTACGAAATCTCGCACAAGAATCCGGTTTGGTTGCATCCCCAGGACGCCTCGCGATTAGGGGTGGTCACCGGCGATCTGGTACGGGTCCAAACCGCGATTGGCTACTTCGTCGACCGAGTTTGGGCGACGGAAGGAATGCGGCCCGGCATTATTGCATGCTCTCATCATCTCGGCCGCTGGCGTCTGAAGGAAGACTTTGGCGGCGAACGCTGGTCCACAGCGCTAGTCGATCTGAAGCAGGCCGAACCTGGGAAGTGGATGATGCGGCAGATTCATGGCATTCAACCCTTCGAGAGCAATGATCCTGATTCGTCGCGCATCCACTGGGAAGATGCGGGCGTACATCAGAACTTGACCTTCCCGGTGCAGCCCGACCCGATCAGCGGACAACATTGCTGGCATCAAAAAGTCACGGTGAGCAAAGCTGGCTCCGATGATCGCTATGGTGACGTTTTCGTGGACACCAATCGGGCACACGAAGAATATCTCCGCTGGCTGCAAATGACGCGTGCGGCTCCCGGTCCGGGCAACCTCCGGCGACCCTTGTGGATGATTCGGGTGTATCGGCCCGCTGCGGAAGCTTTTTACCTTCCCGACAAATAGGCTTATCCGATTCGCTGCAGCTGCCATCGATTTGCCGCCAGTCCAAGATTGCAGATATGATCCCTGCACTATGACATGGGCAAGATTTTTCCTGGTCGCTGCACTGGCTGCGTCGTGCTTTGCACAAACTTCTCGCACAGCTCAGGAAGTCGACGCCGTCTTTCCTGAGGCGCGTGCCTTCTATCTGGATGTGCATCAGAATCCGGAACTCTCTTCCCATGAAACGCAAACCGCAGCGAAACTGGCGGGCAGGCTTCGTAGTCTCGGCTACGACGTCACCGAGCACGTCGGGGGCACTGGGATTGTCGCTATTTTCAAAAACGGCCCCGGCCCAACTATTATGCTTCGCACCGAACTTGACGCGCTTCCGGTCGAGGAAAAGACCGGCCTTGCTTACGCCAGCAAAGTGCGTGCCCAAGACGACTCGGGACGCGATGTCCCTGTCATGCATGCTTGCGGACACGATCTGCATATGGCAGCACTGCTCGGAACCGCAGCGGTCATGGCGCACAGTAAAGACACATGGCACGGAACGCTGATGCTGATCGGCCAGCCCGCCGAGGAAACCATCTCCGGCGCGAAGAAGATGATCGGAGACGGCTTGCTGACGCGCTTTCCCAAGCCGGACGTTGGCGTCGCCATGCATGTGGGCAACGATTTTCCCGCCGGAAAGGTCGCAGTCGCCTCTGGATATTCTTACGCCAGTGCGGACTCGTTACGCATCACGATCTACGGAAAAGGCGGACATGGCGCTTTGCCGCAAGACACCATTGATCCAGTCGTGATCGCCGCCAGAACTGTTCTCTCGTTGCAGACCATTGTCTCGCGCGAGGTCAAACCTGGGGACGCGGCCGTGGTCACCGTGGGATACATCCAGGCGGGGACAAAAAATAACATCATTCCCGACCAGGTTGAACTCGGGTTGACCATTCGTACTTACAAGCCCGAGGTTCGAAAACGGGTTCTCGCTGCTGTCGCGCGCATCACCAAGGCGGAAGCGGATGCGGCAGGCGTGCAGCGTGAGCCTTTGATCGAGCAATACGAGGCCACGAATGCGGTGTACAACGATCCTGCGCTGGCTCGAAGGCTTCGGAACACGCTGGAAGCTGCGCTCGGCAAAGACAACGTCGCAACCGCGGAGCCCTTGATGGCCTCGGAGGACTATGCCTATTTCATTGAACAGGGCATCCCTTCGTTCTACTTCGCGCTAGGCGGAGCAGACCCGCAGAAATATGCCGAAGCCAAAGTCGCCGGAACCAAGCTTCCTGTTAATCACTCTCCTCTGTTCGCGCCCGATGTGGATCCGGCGCTACGCACTGGTATTACGGCCGAAGTGGCAGTGCTTCGTGATCTTCTGAATGCGTCGCCCAGCGACCTGTACAAGGTTACGCACCAGCAACCGAATCCCAGTCAGTAGTCAAGTCCCCCGTGTCCTGCTATCGATGAAAAGTGCTGAACCGGCCTCCGATTCTGCGAATCTCCAGTAGAATTGAAAGTTTAGGCCGGGCCAGAAACGGTGGACTAACGGCATCTGGGCGCAGCGGCCCTGACCTTGCGCGAATTACGCCATGTTCAACAAAATTCTAATTGCCAACCGGGGAGAGATTGCGGTGCGGGTAATCCGTGCTTGCCGCGAGCTGGGAATCGCTTCGGTGGCGGTTTATTCAGACGTTGATCGTGCCTCGCTGCACGTTCGCAAGGCGGACGAGGCCTACCGCATAGGGCCTCCCGCGGCTGCCGAATCCTACTTGAACTTCGCCAAGATCCTGGACGTTGCGAAACGAAGTGGCGCGGATGCGATTCATCCGGGGTATGGGTTTCTTTCCGAGAACGCGAAGTTCGCGCAGGCCTGCGCGGATGCCGGTGTGAAATTCATCGGCCCAACCGCGGCCTCTATGGAAATGATGGGGTCAAAAACCCGGGCGCGGCAAGAAATGGAAAAAGCCGGAGTTCCGTTTGTCCCGGGGACTTCGAGAGGACTGGAGTCGGCGGAGCAGGCCGAGCAGGTGGCTGCGAAGGTTGGCTATCCCGTGATGCTGAAAGCGGCGGCTGGCGGCGGCGGGAAAGGCATGCGCCTGGTGCACAGGGCAGAAGAGCTGAAGTCCGCACTGGAGGCGGCGCAAAGCGAAGCCGAGCGGGCATTTGCGGACCGTGAAGTTTACATTGAGAAAGCAATCATCAATCCGCGTCATATCGAAATGCAGGTGCTGGCGGACGAGCATGGCAACACCGTTTATCTGGGCGAGCGCGAGTGTTCCATTCAACGTCGACATCAGAAAGTATTGGAGGAGTCGCCGTCCCCGATCGTTGACGCGGATATGCGGCGGCGCATGGGCGAGGTCGCGGTTCGAGTGGCTAAGGCAGCGAACTACAGCAACGCCGGGACAGTGGAATTTCTCGTCGATCAAGAGAAGAACTTCTATTTTCTGGAAATGAACACGCGGCTGCAGGTGGAACACCCGGTGACCGAATTGACCACCGGATTGGATCTGGTACATCTGCAGATTCGAATCGCGGCCGGTGAAATGTTGCCGTTCGCACAAGAAGACGTTTGCATCCGCGGACACGCCATTGAGTGCCGCATTTATGCGGAAGATCCCGACCACAATTATTTTCCGAGCCCGGGGAAAATTACGCTGTTGCTATTGCCGTCGGGACCGGGAATCCGCCGGGATAGCGGCATGTACGAAGGCTGGACGGTGCCTATCGATTACGATCCCCTGCTGGCCAAGTTGATCGGTTACGGAACTAACCGGACGCAGGCGATCTCGCGGTTAACGCGTGCGCTGCACGAGTATTTTGTCGGCGGCATCAAGACCAACATCTCACTGTTCCGTCGTATTCTGACCGATGCGGATTTTCAGGCTGGAAAACTGGACACCGGCTACCTGGATCGATTGCTCAAGTCTAAGCCACCCGAGGTGCGGGGCGGGCATCCGGAAGTCGCAGCCATTGCCGCGGGGATATTCGCGATCCTGGATCCGGCATCGGCTGCTGGGGGCAATGGAAACTCATTTCCGAAAACTGCGAACGGAACGGCCAGCGAAACTGCGTCGAGTTGGAAGAGGGTGGCAAGGGTGGAAAGTCTGGGTTAAAAACAGGACTTGCAGTTTCTTATGGTCTACGACGTCACCATCGACGGGAAGGATTACCGGCTCGAACTGGATCGGGCAGAAGCAGGCTGGCGATGCCGGTTGGACGGACGCGACATCCAGATGGATGCAGTGCTAGCCCGAAGAGATGTGCTTTCGGTTTTGATCGCGGGAAAAGCCTACGAGATTAAGCGGGAGCATACCGCGACGGATATGCATTTGTGGGTGGGCAGCGTCCGCTACCTTGCAGAATTGCGCGATCCAAGATCACTGCGCGGCCGCAAGGGCACAGACGCGGATGAAAAGGGTCCCAAAAAACTGCTTGCACCCATGCCTGGCAAAGTGGTGCGCGTGTTGATCGGCGAGGAACAGCCGGTCGAAGTCGGACAAAGTATTCTGGTCGTGGAAGCCATGAAAATGCAGAACGAAATCAAGTCGCCGAAGAAGGGCGTGGTACGAAAAATTGTGGCCCCTGAAGGGGCGAATGTGAACGCTGGGGACGTGCTGGCGATTGTGGAGTAGGGCAGTCTTTGACGTTCGACTCTTAGCTTCTGGATCGCTAAGTGCCAAATGCTGTCATTTCGCGGTGCCGTTGCCTTCCAGTACTTTCTCCGCGTAATAGTTTTCCACTTTGGCCTGATCGCGCAAAACTTCGTAATACGCGGCTTTCAGCAGTTGTTCGCGCCGGTCGCGAAGCTGAGAGCGAATCGCTTCCTGCACTCGAGGGTCGGATAATTCGCGCTGCCCTGCGCTCTCCTTCGCAATCAGCTTCACGATGCGGAAGCCCACCAGTTGCTTGGTCATCGGATTGATGACGGTGATGACGGTGCTGTATTGGCCTGGCTTCAGCTTGGTGACAGCATCGCGAGTGACCGGGTCAGTATTTTTCAAGGATGATTCCGGGGTAAAGCCCAGGTCGCCGCCGTTTCCCGACGTCTCCGTGTCCTCGGAATAGTTCATGGCCAGCGTGCCGAAGTCATCACCACTGTCCAGGCGATTCACAATCATCTGAATTTTCTTACGCGCATCCGCTTCGTTTTGTGCCTTGTCGTTCTTCAGATTATGGACTTGCGGATTGGGCACCGTGGTTACAAAGATCTGGGCCAGATGATACTGAGGCTCAACCAGGTTGAACTCCGATTTATGCGCATTGTAATAATTTGAAATGTCCTGATCGGAAACGTTGATCTTCGAGGTGACCTCTTTGTTCAAAACTTTGTCGACCGTGAGCGACCGCCTTAAATCCCGCTTGAAGTCATCGAGCGTGAGTTTCTTTTCTTTCATGCGCGCATCGAATTCCTCTTTTGTATAGGGGGACTTGATCTCGTTGAGCTTGCGTTCGACTTCATCGTCGGTGGCCAGGAGGCCGAGTTTTTCCGCGCGCCGCATCAGGATTTCGTTATCAACCAGTTCGCGCAAAATACTGAGGCGCAGGCTGGTCGCCTGTTCCCCCACAGGTCGTTGCTGGGAACCGGCGGTCTGGTTGTCGTAATACTTCTCGACGTCTGCGCGATAGATTTTGCGACCGTCGACCGTGGCCGCAACGTCGTCACCCTCCAACTTGGCGCCACAGCCCAGGCAAAACGCAAGCAGTGAAACCGCAAGCAGTACTGTCAGAAAGAGACGAAATGGCGAGTTAGTTTTCAATGGATCCTCTCGGCATTATTTGGTGGGCGATTGCGACTGGCTCGTAGTCGGTGCTGGCGCGTGCGACGGCGCGGCCACGCCGGCCTGGGCCAAGGCGCTGTCGAGGGCCGCCCGCATTTCGCTGACGGGAAGCGCTCCGTCCATTTCCTGCCCATTGACGAACAGGGTTGGCGTCGCCGTCACTCCCACGCCCTCGGCCTCGTGCATCGAAGCCTTGATTGCGTCTTCGTTCTGCGCCTTAACACAAGCCTGAAGTTTACTCTGGTCGAGGTTATGTTTCTGTCCTTGCTCGAGGGTCAAGCGGTCGAGCGCGGCGAACTGTGCATCGCGTCCCTTCTCTGAATTTACTTCCCGCTGGTTGGCATGAATGTGGTCAGCGAAATCCCAATAGGCATCATTGTTTTGCGCTGCCAGGCAGTTGGCGTCCACCGCGGCGTGCGTAGCCCAGGGGTGAATCTCGGTCAAGGGATAATCCTTGTAGACGAATTCCACGCGGTCCCCATATTCCTTCAGTAGTTCGGGGAACAGCGTCTGGTGCATGCGCGAGCAAAAGGGACACTCGAAGTCATCGAAGTTGACCACCACGACTTTCGCATCCTTGCTGCCGCGAGTGGGGCGCCCGCTGAGGTCAATCTTCTTCATGGCCTCGACATAGGGATCTTTGGTCAGGTCCAGTTTCGTCATCCGAGCCAGCGTCTTGCCGTCTTTGGAAAGGAGGAACTCGTATGTCTGTTTCTTTTCGCCGCCCTCCATGGTAATCGTAAGGGCATCATAGTTCGCGAAGTCGCTGGGTCGGAGTGGGCCCACCGTAATCTTCACGCTCGCGGGAATGCTGTAAGTTGCACGCACCTGGCGCTCAATTTTCTGAATCAGATCGGAGGGCGCCGGGGCTAGCTGAGCCGAACAGCCCAGGCAAACAAGTACGAGAACGAGGATGGAACGTCGCAATAGTGTCACTAAAAACCGCCTGCACATTGGGGATAAACTACGATTATCTCATACGGAACGCAACGGGAGGGGCCAGTCATGCGGCTTTCGCCAACATTTTACCGCAATGAAATGGCCGCCCATCAAGGCTTGCGTACAAGTTGTTCGGGCGGCAGTAAAGAGTTCATCGAGCCGGAGCGGAAGCCCTCCAGGTCCAGAGTCACAAACTTGAAGCCAAGCGCCTTGAAGATACGAGTAAATTCCGCTGCCATCCCGGGAGTGAGCGCACGTGGCAATTCATCCCTGGCAATTTCAATGCGGACAATTTCGCCATGGTGACGCACCCGAAACTGTCGAAAGCCCAGCGCGCAGAGAGCGTCCTCGCCCTGCTCGACCGTAGTCAGCGCCTCTCGCGTAACTGGGCGTCCATACTCGATGCGTGAGGACAGGCAAGCCGAAGCCGGCTTATCCCAAATCTTTAAATTGGCGCTGTGCGCCAGTTCTCTGATCTCCTGCTTGGTTAGTCCGGCTTCCAGCAGAGGAGCGGCAACATGATGCTGGCGGGCGGCATTTTGTCCGGGACGAAAGTCACCCTGATCATCCACATTGACTCCGTAAGCGATGGAGTCGAATCCATGTGCGGTGCGAAAGCTTTCCATCACCGTGAATAGTTCATCCTTGCAATGAAAGCAGCGGGCGCCGTCGTTGCGAACATATTCGGCCCGGTCGAGTTCGCTGGTGCTGATGATTTCGAGCGGAATACCTTGCTCGCGAGCAAAGGCGATGGCTTCGCTCAATTGGGTACGAGCCAGGCTGGGCGAGTCAGCGATCACCGCCAGCATGTCAGAGCCAAGTGCTCGATAGGTGGCCCAGGCAAGGAATCCCGAATCCACGCCTCCGGAGTAGGCGACCAGAGTTCGGCCCAAGGCGCGAATCCTGGCATCGAGCGTAGCGCGCTTGGACGCGGTATTGACCGCAACCGGCATGGAGATATCCTAATACGGCGCGACCGCTGGCGGGATGAAATCACTCGTGGCTGTAAAGCAAGATTTCGATCCCTGCGAAGTTATGCTGCTCGACCACGGAGTAAGCATTCCCCAGCAGTTTGGTGAGTTCGATTGTCCTCGCATCAGGCAACCCCGCCGGAGTTTCGGCGTAAGTAAGGACGAGCCAGGCCCGCGGATGCTGGGGAAGCAGGCGTTCAAGCTCCGCGTCGTTCGGCTTCTCGACGAAATCAAGGAAGGTAAGGCGATCGCCGTGGCTTGGATAAAGCACAACCGCAACTCCGGACGGGTTTCCCTGCGTGGAACGATAAAACTCGTAGGGCATGCGGCCCATTGGAACATGAAACAGCAGTGCATCACCGGGTTGGGCATGGTTCAGCAAGTAATGGGCCGCGGCTCGCCAATTGTCACGCTGGATGTCCAGATCCTGCTTGTAACAGCCCGCAGTTCCGCGAAAGGAAAGAATAAGCACAAACAAAAGAGCAGGCACGAGCAGCAAGGCAGAACGAAGCCGGGTAATCCCGCAAGCCACAAGGAGCAAAAGCGCGGGCAGGCAAAAAATAAAATATCGCGGAACAAAAAGCGGCTTGACCAAGGACAGCGCAAGCGTAAACAGGAGGGGAAGAAGCAGCCAGCACAGAAGAAAACGGTAACGCCAAAATTCCCAGGGTACGCGCGGAATTTTGCGCGTCTGCCAAACTGGAGATAGCGCCGCCAGGCACGAAGCCGCGCAGGCAAGCAGCAACCATGGGCCCCCGTTTCCGGTAAGGTGCAGCGCGAATATCCAAAGATCCTTCAGGCCGGGGCGTTGTACCCAGCGCAGCGGCCCTGTCCCGGTTGTCACGACGAAGGCGACAATGGGCGACGTCAACAGAAGTGCGATCCAGCGCCAGTCGTTTCGGGTTTTTGTTCGGGTCTGCGCGCCGAACTGTTCACCATCGAGAAACCGGAGAGAAACCCACTGTGCGATCACCAGCAGTCCTGAAAAGAATTGAGCGTAAACCGCTAACACACTGGCCACGACATAAGCTGCGCGGTTGAGGCGCGACGGTTCGCTCAGGCACTTTAGAAAGTACAGGCTCGAAAGCAAGCAGAGGAGGACCATCAGCGAATAGCTGCGCGCGTCTTGCGAGTACTGGACGTGATACGCATTGATCGCCAGCAGCGCAGCCGCAATCAGACCAACTCGCGAGTCAAAGAGACGGCACCCCAGGAAGTAGATGACGGGGACAGACGCGACGGCAAAAAGAACTGAAAGCGACCGAACGAAAAATTCGCTTCCTCCGAAGTGCAACCAATAATGCAGCAGAAGATAGTACAGGGACATGTTGGCTTCACGCCGCCATAGAATGCGGGCAAAGTTATACCAATCAAGGCGAGCGATGGCGACGCTTACTCCCTCGTCGAACCAGAAGGACTTTGCAGCCAGTGAATGGAAACGAAGGACGGCCGCGACGCCCGCGATGACAGTCAGCACACTCAGTTCGAGTGGGGACGAGGCTGCCTGGGGCGTGTGGGGGACAGGTGAGTCTGTGGTGCTTTGGTCACCAATGCCGTCAGCGGTAGCGTCCACAATCTTCACCATGGAGTTCCATGGTAACGCGAAAAGTGATCGTCGTTGCAGACGCCGACGTACCTAGAAAAGTCTTTCCGTTCGCCTCAGATTCCCCAGCGACCCGAGATTGGCCAGAGCGAAGGTGAAACGATACTGGTTCTCATTCCGTACGGAACCGAGGGCGAAGCGGCGGAATTCCAGACTCACTCCGCAACAATCCCAGTTGTACGTGGTTTGCACGGCAGCGTACTGCAGAAATCCTAGTTTCGCATCGAAGCCAACATTGGTTGCGGCACTGAAACCCTGTTTGCCGGAGTGACCGTAGCCCAGCAAAAGACGGAACTGGTTAAAAAGCTGCGGCCAGAAAATGATATTCGGGTCCGAGGTGGTATTGAACATGCAAGTACTGACCGCACATTCGCCGGGAGCTTGCAGATAGGCATCACCGCCGCCGACCGTAAACGGGCCGAAGCGGTAGTTGGCCAAAACCGTACTCGAATTGAGGCCGCCGCGGACGAAATCGTAATCGACATCCCATTCGACATCGGTCCGCTCGCTGGCCTGAACGCGCAGGCGCGAGATGAGCGGTGAAAGATGACGAGGCGCGGTCAGGAACGACGTGCCGGTTAGATCCACGGTGCTGGTAAAAACATTGTCGCGCCCGGTCACCAGCGCGCCGCCGAAGGTCGGATCGATAAAGTATTTTTGCGCGAGTTCCCACGTCACGATCTCCCGCACCTCCGGTCCCGTGTTGCAGGGTGCTTCGGTCGGTGCGTTCTGCCGACCCCATGGGATACGCATGGGCACAGGCGCGCCGCCGATAAACAGAGAAGGCATTCCCGGCTTTCCGCAGTCTTCGGGTTGCCCGGACTTGCGCTTCGCGTAGAGGCGGTTCACCACGCCATACTCAACTTCATTCGTATTGGTGAGAATGTCGCGTTCGTCAAAACGCAAAATGTTGGCGAAATTATTAATCCCAGTCGTGTAGCTGTAAACCACGCGGGGTTCAATGACGTGTTTCCACTTGCGTCCCAGGAACTCACCCGGAAAAACGCGGCTCAAGGCAGGAGGCCGCACTTCCACCGAGCCTTCCAAGGCCCGGCGATTGATGGGATCAGAAGCCGCGCTGCCGGTACTTGAGAGTTGCTGCGTATAACTCGTATCTCGAAGCGAAAATTCCGGACGCAATGACCATCCATCGAACTTCAGCGGGAGAGACAGGTTTGGCTCCAAGTCGAACCGCCCCACCAAATTGGCGGTACTGAACCCCGGCTCGCTGCGGGAAACACCCTCGATCGCGGCGTCGTATGACCAATAAAAAGGCGAGTGCCCGAGCGAGCGATCGACGCTTGAGACTTCAAAGCTGGGGGCGTGAAGAATGGTGATGACGTCGCCGGCGGTCGTGCTTTCGAAATCCTGGTAGCGCTGCATTGAGGCGTTATAGAAGAAGCCGCCTGTCGTGTTCGAGAGGAAGGCTTGGGACTTCACTTCGGAGTTCACCGCTTGCGTGAAGACATCATTAAAAGCCAACCGAAAGACGAACGAGCTGAGGTAATCAATGTTGGCGACCCCGCGGAAGTTGCGATCAAATGCGCCTTCCGCATTCAAGCGCACTTCTTCTCCGCCCTGGTTCACCGGCGGGTTTCCAATGCCGCGGTCGAGCACGCCGAAATAATTTAGATCGACGAAAGAAGTATCGCTCGGCTGAGCTCGAAATTCACCCTGCGGGGCCCATCCGCGAGCGGAAAAATACTCGGCCCCGATGTGCGCGTCCATGCTTCGATTGATCGCCCAGAACAACGATTCACCGAGAATCGTCCCTTTGATGGAGGAGGTCCCGAAATTGGGGATGAGGAATCCCGATTGCCTTGGAATACGCTCCGCCGGCAGGGTGGCGAACGGAAAATACAAAACCGGGATGCCTTTTATTCCGAAGATGCTGTGGTAAATCTTGGCCGTGCCGCCGACATTGACCACAACTTTGCCGGCATTGAATTGCCATCGGGGATGAGGCAACTCACAGGTCGTTACCGTGCCGTCGTAGACCGTGTAATGATCGGGGCCAGTCTTCTCCACTACCTTTCCGGTGAAGAAAAATGGATTCGAGGACGTGAGCATGAGCCGGGTTCCGCGCATACGCACGCCAATCGTGCCGGTTACGTTCTCGAATCGTCCGGTTTCCGCGCGGACGTTGTAAGTCCCATGACTGGCCTGAATATGCTCGTCATTGGGCCCGCCTTCGAGCACAACATGACGATCCGCCGTGGACTGGCCGGTGTCCGCGTCGTAGGTTACTTCATCGGCCTGAAGAATGTAGACGCCATAATGAATCTCGGCTTTGCCATGCAACTTGTAGATGGAGCCGGTCTTTTCCTGCGTAGTCGCAATGATGGTCACCTCGTCCTCTTTCGCTGCAGAGGGGGTGTTGGGCAGGTTTTGAGGTGGAGCGGACGCGGGAGCAAGCAACTGGCTGGTAACTAAGGAAGGCGCGAGTAGCAGATGACAAACCAACGCCGCCGTGATAAGGAATCGAGTGCGGGAAGTCATCGTCACGCGCGCGAACTCCCCGCGTGTGAGGTCCACGCTGGGGTATCGTGAAGTTAGCACGGTGGTGGCCTGAGAAGCAAAGTGGTTGGCCATGCGGTTATGGTTCGTGTGCTGTTCGCTGTGCACCCGGAAGTTCGTCTGGCCCGAGATCTCCAAGAAATGAAATCCAAGTTTGAACCCGATGTCGATTCAGCCGCGAGGCTCTTTTCCGCCCGTTTGATCGACCCTGAAGCATTCGATGCCAGTGAGCAGCGCTTTGCCGCCAGCGTTGAAGAAAAGACTGTGCCTCCGCGGTTTGTGGTGGATGCTGCGTCCAGTAACTCGAATGCTGCTGATAACTCATTTCAGGATGATGGACCAGAGCTGGCAACGGTGAACTCGGGCTCGGGAGAGCCTTCGGAACCTGCCGCGCAAAGCCATTCACTGCAGACCGACCTTCTGGCGCCGCAAGAGTCCGACTCGTGGCGCCACGAAGTCGCGAACCGAGTGAACAATTACCGGGCGCGCAGGCGTCCCCGCGTGCCGCGCTACCCGTCGTTGCAGCTGAAGTTTGACCCGCCCGAGCCGTCAAGGACCCCTCACCCGGCCACGATCGAACCCGTCTCCAGCGCAAACCACAATCGGCTCGCGGTTGCGGTGCAGGACACTTTGACTGCTCCTGAACCAGAGCAACCGGTCCAGCCGAGAACTGACGGCGCAGACCATCTGAGTGTGGGGGAAGCGAGCGCAAGGATTCTTGAATTTCCTCGTTCCTCCCCGCCACCGCCAGCTGTTTTCGACGGACTCGCCGAACCCGTCGCCAGCCAACCGCGCATCCTCGAAGTGCCTGAGCTTGTGCTTCCTCCACCGGCGCTGGGTGGCATCCTGATGGAGCCCGCCGAAGAACCCGCGAAAGAGCGTCGCCCCGGATTCGAACTGCCTTTGCAAGCGGCTCCGATGTCGCGGCGGTTGCTGGCCGGTGCCATCGACGGCTTGCTGGTGAGTTGCGCAGTCGCGCTTTTCGCTTACGTCTTCTTCCGGGTTGCGTCGATGGTGCCACCATTGCAGCAGGCGGCTGCAATTTCAGGGATTCTGGCGGCTGTATTTTGGACCGCCTATCAATATCTTCTGCTGGTCTACACGGGAACAACTCCGGGACTGAAATTGGCGCATCTGCAACTCAGCCGTTTTGATGGCAGCGTGGTCCCGAAGAGAACCCGGCGTTGGCGTGTGCTCGCTTCCATATTGTCTGGGTTGTCGTTGGCGCTGGGTTACGCGTGGTGCTTCCTCGATGAGGATCGGCTTTGCTGGCACGATCGTATCACCCGAACTTATATGGCGCCCAAAACCGCACCCGCCGGCCCCGCCAAATCGTGTGCGGACGGATCTTTAGCGGTTCCACATCGCTGACCACCACTGTTGTCAGCCCGAGTCGAGCGAGGGATCTAGGTCCTTTGCGTGCCCGGAGAAAACCGAGATTCCTCGTCGCTTTCGCTCCTCGGAATGACAGCGGTTGGGTTTGTCTGGCCGCGTGGCAGCCCTCCCACTATGCTAAATTCGTAGACTTACGCTTTCCGGCATTTCTTAATGTCCTCATCCGTCCCAGGTATGCGTCGTCCCGCGGTGAAGGTGTTCGTCGCCACCACGGTGATGCTGACCTTCATCTCGTTCTGGCGGGCCGCTGCTATTGTCCTTGCTGACCTTGCTTCTTCAGCTTATTACGCGGGCGGTGACGCCGAGAAGGTCATCGGCAAGAGCGCGCCGTGGTTCATTTTAGCGGTGATGTTGTTCAGCTACTGCGTCCGCGCCCTCTATATCGAGTCCAGCAGCATGTTCGTGCGCGGCGGCGTGTACCGCGTAGTCAAGGAGGCCATGGGTGGCACGCTGGCCAAGTTTTCGGTGTCGGCGTTGTTGTTCGACTACGTGCTCACTGGCCCGATCAGCGCCGTCTCGGCGGGGCAGTATTTGGCGGGGTTCATCGAAGATATCGGCCGATATGTTCACCACCCCATGGTTTTCTCCGAAGACCACTTCTCCGCGGGCTTCGCCGTTCTGATCGTCCTATATTTCTGGTGGAAGAACATCCAGGGCATGCATGAATCGAGCGAGAAGGCGTTGCAGATCATGATCGTCACAACCGTCATGGTTGTGATTCTGATCATCTGGTGCAGCATCACGGTCTTTAGTGCGCCCATTCAGTTGCCGCCAAACCCATTACATCCTGGGGTGGTGAAGCTCACCAAAGAATCCCTGGGCTGGCTACACGGAAGCTGGATCAGTCATTTCACCTGGATCATTCTCTTCGTCGGATTCGGCCATTCCGTTCTGGCCATGAGCGGCGAGGAAACCCTGGCCCAGGTCAACCGCGAGATCGAGCATCCCAAGCTGAAGAACCTAGAAAAAACCGGCCTGGTCATTTTCATCTACAGCCTGCTGTTCACCTCGCTGGTCTCGTTCTTCGCGGTAATGATTATTCCCGATCACGTGCGGCACGAATACTTCGCCAATCTGATCGGCGGCATTGCGATGTACTTGGTCGGTCCCACTGTGCTGAAGCTGATCTTCCACGCTTTCGTGGTGCTGGTCGGAGTGCTGATTCTGGCGGGAGCGCAGAATACTTCCATCGTAGGCGCAAATGGCGTCTTGAACCGCGTGGCCGAAGACGGCGTGCTCACCGACTGGTTCCAGAAGCCGCAAAGCAGGTACGGCACCAGCTATCGCATTATCAACTTGATTGTTGGGTTGCAGCTCCTCACCATCATCCTCAGCCGAGGAAATGTTTATGTGCTGGCGGGGTTGTATGCCTTCGGCGTGATCTGGAGCTTTGCGCTGAAGTCGCTCGCGGTCTTGGTATTGCGCTACACCGAGCCGGAGAATCGTCAGTGGAAGGTGCCGGGCAATTTTCACATCAGTGGCCGTGAAGTGCCGCTGGGCTTGATCCTGATCTCCGCGGTGCTGCTGATTACAGCGTTGGTAAACCTGTTCACGAAATCCGAAGCCACAATTGCCGGCGTCACTTTCAGTGCTGTTTTCTTTGCGATATTTACCTATTCCGAGCACCGGGTTACAAAAGAGCGGCATGGCAAGCCGGAGAATCTGGATCAATTCCGGGTCTACGGCAACCAGGAACTTGGATCGGGAGCGCTCGGGGTAAGGCCGGGTAACGTCCTGGTTGCCGTCCGCGATCCCAGGAATCTTTATTATCTGCGTGACATCCTCAGAACCACCGATACCGCGCGTCAGGATGTGGTGGTGATGACGGCACGGCTTTACCATCGCGAGCATTCCTTCAGCGGCAGCGCGGAGGTCGAGACCTCGCAAGTTTTCGATCATTATGAGCAGGAGCTGTTTACAGCCGCTGTTGCAGTCGCGGAAAAAGAAGGCAAGCCGGTTTCGCTGCTGGTCGTTCCCGCTACTGATGTCTTCGAGGCGATCATAGTAACCGCGCAGCGGCTGGACTCGAGCCGGATCGTCTGTGGACTTTCCAACAAGCTCACCACTGACGAGCAGGCAAAATTAACCGGGGACGCATGGGAGCGCCTGCCGGAACCCCGGCCGCGGTTGACCTTGGAGATACACGCGCCCAACGGAACCGTGCGTGAATACCTGCTGGGGCCGCACGCGCCACGCATGCGTCCACAGGATCTGGAACTCATGCACAGCGTGTGGCGCGATATCACCTCCGATCCCAAATACTGCGGCGCCCATCACTATCACATCGTGGCGCTGGCACTGGAAGAGTTGCGCCGGGAATTGAATAGCGACCAGCGAGCCGAGATCCTGGCAAAATTGCTGGATGAAATGCACAGAGATGAGGCGCCAAAGGCTGAGAGCTAGGCCTCGGGCATGGACAACCCAGGGTTCGTATCAGGATATGGCTTTAGCCAGATCGCAGATGTTGCCTCGGCAATCCGGCTTCAGCCGCTGTTTTTCGAGATCAGCCTTAGTCAGGAAACTGATTAAGGCTCCGACGTTCTTCTCCCGGCCGCAGGTGATGCGCTTCCGGTTCTCCTGTTAACATCGTTTCGTGACTCCAACCTCTCCTGTACGCGTGCGCTTCGCGCCTTCCCCCACCGGGCATCTCCATGTGGGGAACGCCCGCACCGCCCTTTTCAACTGGCTCTTCGCCCGCCAGAAGCGCGGCACCATGGTGCTGCGCATCGAGGATACCGACGTCGAGCGTAGCGAGGCGCGTTTTGAAGATCAACTGATCGCCGACCTGAAGTGGTTGGGACTCGACTGGGACGAAGGCCCCGATGTCGGCGGCCCGTACGCTCCCTATCGTCAATCGGACCGGCTGGAGCTCTACCGCGAACAGGCCGAGCGTCTGCTGAACGAGCGCAAAGCGTATTTGTGTTTTTGTACCGAGGATGCTCTGCAGAAGGAACGCGACAAGGCTTTGGCTGAAGGTCGCCAGCCAATCTATTCGGGCAGGTGCCGCGCGATTGATCCCGAAGAAGCCAAGCGCCGCCGCTCGGCCGGTGAAGCTTGCGCTATTCGTCTGGAGATTCCCGAGCACCCCATCCGCTTTCACGACATTGTTCACGGCGATGTGGAGTTCTCGAACGAAGTCGTGAGCGACCCGATCATTCTGCGTTCCAACGGCATGCCGGTCTACAACTACGTGGTGGTGATTGACGACGCGCTGATGAAGATCACGCACGTAATTCGCGGCGACGATCATCTTTCGAACACGCCCAAGCAAGTTGCCCTGTACGAGGCGCTGGGCTGGCCAGTGCCGGAGTTTGCGCACTTGTCGACTATTCTGGGCAGTGATCGGGAGCGACTATCGAAACGCCACGGGGCCACGTCGATTGCCAACTTTCGCGACATGGGCGTTTTGCCCGAAGCCCTGGTGAACTATCTCGCGCTGCTGGGCTGGGCTCCAACTGGAGGCACCCGCGAAATCTTCAGCCTTCAAGAACTGGTAAAAGAATTTTCTCTGGAGCGAATCACGCCTTCCGCAGCAGTCTTCGATATGGAGAAGCTGTATTGGTTGAACCGGCAGTACATCAAGACCTGGCCGGCAGACGATATTAGCTCCGTGGCAGTTTGGTATTTCGTAAAGGCCGGATTAGTTGAATGCAACGACGCCGACTGGCCGCGTGCGAAACGACTGCCAGCAGTCCGGCTGAACAATGATTTGCGCAGCTGGTTTTCGCAGGTTGTGGGTCTGCTGGCGCCGTATGTGGACCGCCTGGACCAACTTCCAGACAAAGCGTCTTTCATCTTCAACTACGATGCGAAGGCTGCATTAGCCAAGCCTGATAACGCCGAGGTCCTCGGCTGGCCAAACACCAATGCAGTATTCGCCAGATTCATCGTGAAGATTCTGACAGATGAACCCGCCAGCGCAGGCCAACTGACGCCGGAACAGTTCAAGAAAATTGTCAATGAAGTCAAAGCCGAAACCGGAGCCAAGGGTAAGGAACTATTTCATCCCATCCGCATCGTCATCACCGGCTCACATTCGGGGCCCGATTTCGACAGGCTGATTCCCATCCTCGAAGCAGGCAGTCATCTGAACCTGCCCAAGCATGTGCTTAGCGTCCGTCAGCGCGTGGAGGAATTCGCCAAGGCCAGCGAACTGTAGCAGCAAAAGAAAAACGCCGACGCGGCCGCCAGGGTTTGTGCCGGTGGCGCCTACTTGTTAATGTCAGCATGCTCATGATGAGCCATGCCGCAGTGTTCGCCATTTGCACCGCAGCACGCCATGGCAGCCTGTTCGGTGTTTTTATCGGATTTCGAGCAGCAGCCTGGTTTTCCATCAGCACCACATTTCCCGTTCGAACAGCAGGCATCCGCCGATTTGTCTTTGTCCCCTTTCATGCAAGACATGGCATCTTTGCCTTCTTTGCCTTTGCAGCAGGGCATGTCGGATTTTGCGGATGCGTCCTGGTGATGGGCACAGCATGATCGAGTCGCCTTGCTGTCTGCCATTTCTTGGCAGCAAGGACAATCTGCTTTAGCGGCAACTGGAACACCGGCAGTCGAAGATTGCGTCGGGCTGGCTTTGGGTGGAGTTGCGGTTTGAGCCCAGGAAAATGATCCAAGGGCCAAGATAATTGCGGTTACTGTGATTTTCATGACGCACCTGAGCTAGCCTCTCAGGCTCCGTCACTTGAGTCAGTGATCCAGATCACAAGGGACGGGAGCCACTATCTCAGAATCGCCAATAACGCCGGCCTTAGTTCGGGCTTCTGGAAGACATAGCCGCTGCCCACCAGTTTCGCCGGCTCTACCCGTTGGCTTGCCAGCAGAAGCTCGTCGCCCATTTGTCCGAACACAAGGCGGGCAGCAAAACCGGGCATGGGGAAAATCGCCGGGCGCGATAGCACCGAAGCCAGCGTCTTGGTAAATTCCGCGTTCCGCGCTGGACTGGGTGCAACCATGTTGACCGGTCCTTGCAGCGTATCGGTCTTGATGACGTGCTGCATTGCGCCTACCAGATCATCGATATCCACCCAGCTCCACCACTGGCGCCCGTTGCCCATGTTGCCGCCGATGCCCATGCGAAAGGGCGGAAGCATTTTTTGCAGCGCACCGCCGGATGGGCTCAGCACCAGACCAAAACGCATTTGCAAACCACGAATTCCAGCTTTCGCAGCGGGTTCGGCAGCTGCCTCCCACTCTCGGCACACTTCAGGAAGAAATCCGCTCCCCGAAGGGCTGTCTTCGCCCAACGTCTCGTCGCCGCGATCGCCGTAATACCCGATTGCCGAAGCCGAGATCAGCAAGCGCGGCGGCTGCGGAGCCGCGGCCAACGCCTCGGCCAGATTGCGCGTCCCCTGCACCCGGCTTTCACGAATGCGGCGTTTCTTGGCTTCCGTCCAACGGCCGACAATGGATTCGCCGGCGAGATGGACAACTGCATCGAAACCGGATACAGATTCAGGCGCGAGTGGACGCGCTGGGTCCCACGCGATTCGTTCATTGCTCGATGTGGTGCCGTGCACGAGGCGGGCGATCTCGTAACCACTGGTCCGCAAGGCGGGCAGTAAGGCGGTGCCGATCAGGCCGGAGGATCCACTGACGAGAATCTTGGCTGGCATAAAGATACTACAGATTAATTTATCAGTTTTGCCGATGCATAGATCAGATGGGCGCCGCCCGGCGGAAACGTAGCAAGCTACGTTTCTACGGCCTGTAGAGACGTTGCTCGCAACCTCTGGTTCGCGGCTATAATCTTTCATGGCGACGCTGCGCGAACAGATCGCGACCACCGCCCTCACGGTGACCAAGTTCCGGGAATTGTTGCGCACCATGCGTGCCAACCGGCCCGGCGACGATCTGGAACTGGTGCGCAAAGCCTACGAATTTTCCCAGAAACATCACGCGGGCCAGAGTCGCGCCTCGGGCGAACCCTATCTCGTCCATCCTCTTGGAGTCGCACAGGTTCTGGCGGAAATGAAGATGGACGCGGTGGCCATCGCCGCTGGCTTGCTGCACGACTCGGTCGAGGACACTTCGGTCACGATTGTTGACATCCGCAAAGAGTTTGGCGAGCAGGTGGCGCATATCGTCGAAGGCGTTACCAAGATCAGCCAGATTGACTTCGCCACACGCGAAGAGCAGCAGGCCGAGAACCTCCGCAAGATGATGCTGGCCATGGTCGATGACATTCGCGTCGTGCTGATTAAACTTGCCGACCGCTTGCACAACATGCGGACCCTCGAACATCTTCCGCCAGATCGCCAGCAGAAGATCGCCAAGGAAACACTTGAGATTTATGGCCCCATTGCCCACCGCCTCGGAATGGGCAAAATTCGCGGCGAACTCGAGGACCTTGGGTTCCGTTATCTCGATCCCCTTACCCACCAGCAAGTGCACGACGCAGTCGAAGCCCGCCGCAAGCAGGGCGAGCAGTTCCTGGCGCGGGTTGAGCAAACTCTGCGTGACAAGCTCAAAGAGGCGGGCATTACTGCCGAGGTGGAAAGCCGCATCAAGCGCCTGTTCTCCATCCATAAGAAACTGGTGCGCCAGAAAATCAGCGTAGACCAGGTCTATGACTTGTATGCCATGCGGGTGATCACGAAGTCGTTGCAGGACTGCTACGCTGTGCTGGGAATCGTGCACAACGTGTGGCGTCCCGTGCCTGGGCGAATTAAAGACTTTATTGCGATGCCGCGGCCTAATTTTTATCAATCGCTGCATACTTCGGTGATCACCGAGGACGGCACCCCGTTTGAAGTGCAGATTCGCACCGAGGAAATGCACCGCATGGCGGAAGAGGGCATCGCGGCGCACTGGAAGTATAAGGATGGCCCAGTCTCGGCACAGGACGAACAGAGGCTCGCCTGGCTGCGGCAGGTAGTTGAGTGGCAGCGCGATGTGTCCGATCCCACCGAGTTCCTTTCCACCCTTAAGATCGATCTGTATCCCGAAGAGGTTTACACATTCACGCCCAAGGGCAAAGTGGTCGTGCTGCCGCGCGAGTCCACGCCCATCGATTTCGCCTATACCATTCACACGGAAGTGGGGCACAGTTGCGTGGGCGCCAAGGTGAATGGGCGCATGGTGCCGCTGCGCCACAAGCTGCACAGCGGCGATATCGTCGAGATCATTACCCAGCCGGGGCATAAGCCGAGCCGCGACTGGCTGGCTGCGGTCAAGTCGTCGCGCGCCCGTAACAAGATCAAGCACTGGCTCAATATTCATCAGCGCGAGCGAGCGGTCGAAATCGGACGCAAGCTGATTGAAAAAGAAGCGCGCAAATACCGGGTCGCTTTTAAAGAGATCAAGGACGAAGAGCTGCGCAAGATCGCCTCCGACTACGGTCTGGGCCAGATTGAAGACTTGATGGCCGGGATCGGATACGGTAAATACTCGGCGCGTCAGGTGCTGGCGCGTCTGGCGCCGGCCTCCGCCGCGCCCGTCGGCGACAGTGAGGGAGACAAATCGGGTGGCATTGCCAGCGTAGTGCGACGAGTTTTCGGTGGAGACAGTGGCAACAATGCTATTCGCGTAAAAGGCCATGGTGATTTGCTGGTGTATCGCGCTCGATGTTGCAATCCCATCCGAGGCGAGGACGTGGTAGGTTATGTGACCCGCGGAAAAGGCGTCGCGGTCCACGCTGTGAATTGCCCGAACGTCGTAAACCTGCTGTATGAGCCGGAACGCCGCATCGACGTGGAATGGGCGCGTGACGAGGGAACGCCGAGTTCGTATCCGGTGAAGCT
Source organism: uncultured Acidobacteriota bacterium (assembly GCA_963696635.1). Classification (GTDB taxonomy): domain Bacteria; phylum Acidobacteriota; class Terriglobia; order Terriglobales; family Acidobacteriaceae; genus JABDBE01. The sequence continues at coordinate 289,216 of CAVOKX010000005.1, read as the reverse complement.
TACGGTTTCCTGCGACGATCGGTTTGGTATGTTGAAACAGATTACGGCGGTGATCAGCGACGCCAAAACCAACATTCGCGATATGCAGGTGCGCAGCGCGAATGCGCAGGCCAACATCGATGTGATCCTCGATATTGCCGACTTGAAGCATCTGGAAAACATCATCAACGGCGTGCGCAAGATTCCCGGTGTGCATGAAGTGCAAAGGCTGCAGAAAGTATGATGTCAAATGGAACCGACTCTTCCCGGTTCACAGCGGGTTTGGCCAACGACCGACGACGAAAGGCCAACGACTATCCGCGTGCATCTGCATTAATCAGCGAAAGTGAGTCTCTGGAGGATGAATGCGAGATGTGATTTCGACCAAAGAAGGCCCGCAGGCGATTGGGCCGTATTCACAGGCGATCCGGGCCAATGGCTTCGTGTTTGTTTCAGGACAGGTGGCGATTGATCCGGCTACCCAACAGGTGATCGGCGGCGATGTTGCCGTGCAGACTGATCGTGTGCTCAATAACCTTTCCGCCATTTTGCAGGCTGCGGGAAGCGGGTTGGAGAAAGTGGTACGCTCAACGGTGTTTCTAAAAAATATGAGTGAGTTTGCCGCGATGAATGAAGTCTATGGACGTTATTTCAGTACTGCGCCTCCGGCCCGGTCGACCGTCGAAGTGGCGCGTCTGCCTAAAGACGTGCTCGTCGAAATTGATGTGATTGCCCTGGCATAGTCACGTGCAATTTGCGATTCTGCATTGGCAGTTTAGAATTTCAATGTTGCGTCAAATCGAAAATCAACTGTGGAGAAAATTGATGCTGAAGAGTGCGTGTTTGTTTGCAATCGTCACCTTGGTAACTGCAGCGCCTTTTGCGCAGAGTAGCAAGAAGCCCGACAATAGTTCGCCCACGAAGGTTACTGGAGACGGAACCAAAACGGCCGACGGGCTGCAATACTGGGACATCAAAGTTGGCACCGGCGCTACTGCTGCCGCCGGTCAGAGCGCCAAGGTGCACTACACGGGATGGCTGACCAATGGCAAAAAGTTCGACAACTCCCTGGACCGTGGCGAGCCCTTTGTAGTAGAGCCTCTGGGTAGCGCTCCCGTGATCCAAGGGTGGAACGAAGGCATCATCGGCATGAAGGTTGGAGGCAAGCGGCAATTGCGAATCCCGCCGCAACTTGGTTACGGAGCTCGCGGGACGCCGGGCGGGCCGATTCCTCCCAACGCGACTCTGATCTTCGACGTTGAACTATTGGGCGTGCGATAAACGGCATTAGCCACAGAGGACACGAAGGATTCCCAAGGAAATCTTTGCCCCATGTTTCCCTTTGTGAACCTTCGTGTCCTCTGTGGTTAATGGGTTCTCAGGCCTTGACGACTTTGCCGCTGCGCAGGCAGGAGGTGCAGACGCGCATGCGCTTGGCGCCGCCTTTCACTTTGGCGCGAACCGGGCGCAGGTTGACGTTCCAACGCCGCCGCGACACGTTGTGGGCGTGGCTGATGGTATTTCCGAATTGCGGCCCTCTGCCGCAGATATCACAAACTTGTGCCATGACTACTCCAGATGGATTTCGAACTTTGTGTGCAAAACATAGATTTTACCGGAGTTTAGGTGCTTTCGGCAACCCTGCCGGGCGAAACGCCTGTCCTCCAAGTAACAGCGGAAGCTTAGTGTTCCAGAATCCACTTGTTCACGACATCTAGAATCTCTGGGGTTTCGGGGTCCCACAGCGTGGTGTGCGGCACCTCGGGATAGATTTTGAAACATTTGTCGGTGGAAGCGGAGAGCTTGTCAAAAGCTACGCACTCCCGGTGACTGACCACGCGATCTTTGCCGCCTTTAATCAGCAAGGTTGGAGTATGTACGCGAGGGGCGATTTTCCACCTCCAGCCAAAGACGATGCGCTGCACGTCGAGCAAGTATCCGAAGCTGACGTTCTTGTAGGCCAGCGGGTCGACTCGGCGACGGGCGATGAACTCCGGGTCGCGGGAGCTTTCCTCGAGGCGCTTGCCGACTAGGCTGATCACCGGCTCTCGATGGGCGAGCACGAGATACGGTATCAGGCTCAAGCTTTCCAGGCTTAGGAACTGGCTGAGGTCCAGGTTCAGAGCCAGCGCCAGCAGAATCAGGCCGGCAAGTTCGCGGCTATTGCGCTTGGCGTAGTTCAGCGCGAGGTCGGCTCCCATGCTGTCGCCGAGAAGAAAAATCTTGGCCGAGGGCCGCTGCTCTTGCACCAAGCGAATCATACATTCGACATCGGCTCCGACCTCAATCGAAGTGCCCACGTATCCGCGCCGCCCTTGCGACAGGCCGTGTGCTCTGGCATCCAACCCGTAGACGTCAGTGCCCAGAGGATTCAACGCGTCGGCGATGACTTTGTAGGGGGCGCTGTGATATCCGATGCCGTGCAGCACCACAACCACTCGGCCATTCCAGGCGGTCTGGGCGGGCCAGTGGCGATAGAAAAGGCGAGTCTGGTCGGCGGAGGTGACGAAGCCGTGATGGTCGGCGAGCTTGCCGGAAAGATGAGATACATCCTCGGGAGAGCTGACCTCGGGCGGCATTGGCGTTTCTATCTGAGCGGGATCGAGCATTCAGGATTATGAACGGAGGCCAACCGCGCGCTTCCGAGTCTCTACTATTGATAGCACGCCGCAGGTGCTTAGGTCATTCCCACCCCGGTTACTTCGGATACATTTCTGGCAGCGGAGCCGACCTATTCGAGGTCCCAGGAAAACGCCGAGGTTCCGCTGTGCGATACTGAATTCATGTTGGCTTTAGCGGATCCGAAGTCGGTAAAGGTGAACCTGAGCACGGGCACAGGTCTCGACATCGAGTGGAAGGATGGACATCAATCGCATTATTCGTTTCCCTTCCTGCGGGATGCTTGTCCGTGCGCGCTGTGTGACGAGGAGCGGTCGAAGACGCACCAGCAGCCGGGAGAGCCTGCGAAGCTCGCGCCCGGGACTCTGCCCATGTTCAAGCCGGTGGTAAAAGCGACTTCAGCGGAGGGCGTGGGCAAGTACGCGATCAAATTTCATTTTAGCGATGGCCACGAGTTGGGTATTTATTCGTGGCAGTTTTTGCGGGACTGGTGTCCATGCGGGGAGTGTAAGGCGGCGCGAGTCAGCCAAGCCGACGCTCATCACTAGAAAATGCGATGGCCCCGATTTCTCGGGGCCAAATAATTCTTGGGTACTTACAGCACCCTGCGACTCTTTCAGTATAGACCGCTAACGTTCTCAGTCAAGTTACTTTTGTAGGGAAGCTATCCCTGCGTTTGCTTCCCACAGAACCCGCGCCCAGACGACTGAGCGTGGACCCGACGGGATTCGAACCCGCATCTGCTACCGTCGCAGGGTGCTGTGTTCCCGTTACACCACGGGCCCGCCGAGAATTTGCTCACTTCTTGCCCGAATCATCACGGTTGGATGTCACAATCGAACCGGCGTGCGTTTCAAAAGAGGAACTCCGCCGGTGAATCGCTGTAAAATCTTAGTGGCTGACTTTGGAGCTGTCCCCAACTTTTGTCTTTTCTCTCTGCAAGGGCGGCTAGTGGCTGCCCAGCCTCATCCCCACGGCAGAGACCCAGTAATAATCCAAACCTTGCGGCGCAAAACTTCCCAGGTAGGAGACGCGGCGGCCCGCAACTTGTTTTGCGATCGTGGTCTGCGATCCCTCGGGAGCCACTACCAGATGTTCGCCGGCGGGGATCTGTCCCAATTCGTATCGATCAATAGTTTGGTTTCTATAGAACGCCAGGCCGTATTCGGTTTGGCGAGAAACGCCGGATACGGCGAGCGGGAGCGGCTTGTTCTCCAAGTGGCTGATCTCAGTTGCCAGCGGACGAACCGAGAGCATGCTGTCGAGTGCAGGAGCTCCCAGGCGCAAAATCGCAGCAACTGCCAGCACCAATGGAACCAGCGTGACAAAACGCAATGCACCGAAGCCGAGCTTGGTGCGCAGCGTGATAGCTATACCGATGGCTAGCACCGCGGCAAAGGTAAACGAGATCGCGGCTGCCTTACCCCAGGGCAGGCGGTGCTGCAGAATGAGGTACTGGATCATCAGCGCCGGAACGATGGGAGCGGCGGCAACCATTGAGTGCACCACAATCAGGCCGATGCTCGGGCGCTCGTCACCGGTTACACGACGCCGGACGTACTCCGCCAGCAACAGCGTGCCCGCCGGCAAGGCCGGCACAATGTAGCCGGGGAGCTTCGATCGCGAGAGAGAAAAGAATACGACTGTCACGATCAGCCAGATCACCAGGAATGCATTGAGAGCGTCTTCTGACGCGAGCATCTGTTGCCGCTCCGTCCACCAGACGCGAATAGTTTCGACCCACGATGCTGCGACGAACACGGTCCATGGGATCAAACCAATGAGCGTAACCGGCACGAAATACCAAAAAGGTTCAGGGTGGTGATAGAGGTTGGTGCCGAAACGCGCCAGATTGTGTTCAAAGATAAAGACGCGCAAGAACTCCGGATTTCTAATTTGCACCGCGGCGTACCAAGGCGCGGCTAAAGCGCAGAAGAGTAGAATCCCGGGAATCCAAAGCGTGCGCAAAAGAAGCCGGAGATCACGTTTCGCCGCAACAAAGATCAAAATGATCACGAATGCCAGCAAGGGCGCAACGGGTCCCTTGGCCAGCATGCCCAGAGCCAGAAAACAATAAAAGATCGCGATATATCGACGGGATTCGCTCTCGTACCATGCGTACCACGCGAGCAGCGCAATCGTAAACGTTGCGGCCAGCGGCATATCGGTCGAAACGGCGCGAGCGAAGCCAATTATTCCCGCTGCCGAGGCGGTCATCAGCGCGCCATCGAGTTGGAAGCCGGGGCGGAAACGTTTCAGAAAAAGATAAATCGCGACTACCATGAGGGTCGCGTCTATTGCCGATGGCAAGCGGGCGGCCCAATCGCTCACCCCGAAGATGCGGTAAGCCAACATCGCCTGCCAGTAGTAGAGCGGCGGTTTCTCCAGCCAGGGTTTGCCTCCGAGCGTAGGTGTAATCCAGTCGTGCCGGGCCAGCATCTCGCGGGCGACTTGTGCGTAGCGAGGCTCATCGGCGCCGATCAATCCAAAGTTCGCGAGGCCGAAGAAAAAGAGGAACCCGCAGAATCCGGCAAGCAGAAGCCAATCGGTGGACGCGCGGGAGATCTTCAAATGATTTCCTCAAAGATTATTGTACGGAGGGATGGGTCCGAAGTTGCGCCATGATCCGCGCCACGGCGACTGACAGGGGGCCATCGAGAGAGCAACCGCTGGCGCAGGCATGGCCGCCGCCTCCGAACTGCTCGGCGACCGAGGCCACATCCAGTTGGCCTTTGCTGCGCAGGCTTACGCGAAACCGGCCATCGGGAAGCTCGCGGAAAAATATCGCAACCTCAACATCCTGGATGGACAGCGCGTAGTTCACCAACCCTTCGCAGTCTTCTTCCTTGGCTCCAAAGCGTTCCATCTGATCACAAGTGACCCAAATCCAGGCCAGCGGCCCTTCTCGATGCAGGTTCGAAAGCGCCGCGCCCAGCAGGCGCATCTTGGCGGTGGAATGCCCGAAATATACGCTCCGAGCGCAGTGCGCGGGATCGGCTCCGGCGAGCACCAACTCCCGCGCCAAAGCGAAAGTGTGTTCGTTGGTGCCTTCAAACATGAACGAACCAGTATCCGTGAGGACCGCGGTGTACAGGCAGGTTGCGATCTCAGGGGAAATCTTTACGCCAGCTTCCCGCGCCAGGCGATACACCATCTCCGCGGTGGCAACTGCCTTGGGATCGATCCAATTCACATTGGCAAAAGGCCGGCCGCTGACGTGATGATCGATGCTGATCAGAAAACGGTTCTCCAGTCCCTCCAGCCGGGTACGTTGAATGCTGTCGCATTCGAGAATGATGGCGGCTTCATAGTTCCAGTTCACGCGTTCGGCGTGCACGACGGTGTCGGCAAAAGGCAGCGGCTGATAAATTCGAGGAACTCCGTCGTGCAGAACCACATCGGCCTGCTTGCCCATGGAGCGCAGGATTTGGCAGCAGGCGAGCGCGGAACCGACTGCGTCGCCGTCTGGCCGTGCGTGCGAAGTCAGCAGGAAACGGCTGCGCCGCTCGATGTGGTCGAGAACTTCTTTCAACATATCTGCCTGCACTCTGATCGACTCGATTGTTGCGTCCGGGCGTCCTCGCCCGGGCTGATGGGTCGCCCGTCTTCCATCGTCGTACTACCGGCTCCTTTTCTGCTGGCGTTGCAAGAGCTCATCGATTCTCGCAGCGTACGTCTGCGAACGGTCCAACTGAAAATACAATTCGGGCGGACGCCGCAGGTGCAACCGTTCAGCAATTTCACGGCGGATGAAACCAACCGCCGCCGTCAGTCCCTCCAAGGTGCGTTCCGCTTCTTCATCATCGCCCTGTACGACCACGAAAATCCGGGCGGAGCGGGAATCGTTGCCCAGCATCACACTGCTTACGCTGGCCAGCCCGATGCGGGGGTCGCCGAGTTCCCCCTCCACAATGGTCTCAATCTCCTCGCGCAGAGCCTCTCCCAGCCGTTCGCGATGATATTTGGCTCCGCGTTTTTCCACTGCTTTTCCCCCGGAGTAAAACGAATGAGAATATCAGAAAATCGGGCCCGCGGTGTCACTATAGGCAAGCTTTTGAGTACTTTCGTGTCCGGCGGAGATGCCGTCCTTGGAATGGATTGCGACCGATGTAGGCGCGGGCGTCCACGCCCGTGCTGGCCCATGACATTCTTCCTTTGTGTACCTTTGTGTCCTTTGTGGTTCTTGCATTTGCAGTTCAATCGACCACAAAGGACACAAAGCTACACAAAGGAAACCTAATCAGAGGAATTCAAGTTTCACCACAGGCTCTTAGATTAGAGGTATTCCAGAAACGAATCGGCAATGTCAGCTCCGCCGTTGTTTGCGATGCGGGTCGCCTGACGTTCGACGTTTTTCATCAGGCCGTCCAAGTAATCACGCGAGTCCGAAATACTTACCACCCCCAAGGTTGCGCGATTCCACAATCCACTCGCATCCAGTTCGGCGACTGCGACGTTGAAGTGGGCACGCAGCCGGTCTTTCAAACTGCGCACGACCTGGCGCTTGTCTTTGAGCGACTGTGCTGCTTCGATGCGCAGTTCGATGGTGAGAAAGGCAATCATTGGAGTCGTGTGATTACCGGGCAGCACTGACTGGGAAGGAGAACTGTCCCCAAGCTGATTGTAGTCCAATGATCATTGAAGAAATGCCGTTACCCGCAGGACCCTGCCACTTGGTCGGTGTTGTCTTTGGTATGGCTCTAAATCGGCACTCTTAAGAAGCTGGTTCGCATCGTGGCAGAGAACCAGTTGATGCCATATCGGATACTGGTATTGGATATGGTATAATTACGGCTAATTATGGAAACGGCTCGGAAGATCACGGTTCAGATCCCGCGAGAGCTTCTCGATAAGGCCCAAAAAGCCAGTGGTACAGGTATCACGCAGACTGTCCGCACGGGGCTACAACTCGTGGCGGCATCAAGGACCTATGCCCGCCTGCGCCAATTTCGTGGCAAAGTGCATTTCGCCCGCACGCTAGGCGAGCTGAAAGCCGATCGATGATCGCGGCCGACACCAGCACGTGGATCGCTTTTCTGGAGGGCGAAAACGGTAACGATGTGCAACTGCTGGATAAAGCACTCCAAGACCGACAGGTCTTGATGGTACCGGTCGTACTCACAGAACTATTAAGCGACCCGAAACTTCCTGCGCGCCTGGCCAACACTCTCGCAGACGTGCCTATGATCGAGATCGAAGCGGGGTTTTGGCAACGAGCAGGAGCATTACGGGCAAAGGCGCTGTCCAAGCGTCGGAAAGCTCGGCTCGGAGACGCGCTCATCGCTCAGAGTTGCATTGACCGTGACGTTCCTCTCCTTACACGAGACAGAGACTTTCGCGCTTTCGTCGATGCTGCCGGACTCGATATCATTCGCGGCTCGGCTTAGCGCACGAAGAGCGAGCGCGGAGTCTGGGGCACCGGGCAAAGAAACCACCGTAGCGGCAGCGTTTGGCAAGCCATTGTGGTACTAAAGGGGGCAGATCCCGGATTAGGCAGGCCGGCACCCGGTTTCGCGCCCTGATTTTTGGCACTACTCTGGGATCCGAACGACTAACGACCGTCTTTACGCCATCGCTTCCGCCGCTATTTTTTCGGTCACGAAGGCTTCGATCAGATCGCCGACCTTGATGTCCCCATAGTTGGCGATGGAGATGCCGCATTCCATGCCGTTGGTGACCTGGCTGGCGTCGTCCTTGAAGCGGCGAAGCGATCCGACCTTGCCCTTGAAGACGACGACGTTGTCGCGCAGCAGGCGAACTTCAGAATCGCGCTTGATCAGGCCATCGATCACCGTGCAACCAGCCACGGTGCCCACCTTCGGGATGCGGAATGTCTCTCGCACTTCGGCCCGGCCCTGATAGGTTTCTTTGATGGTCGGTTCCAGCAGCCCAGTCATGGCACGCTTGATTTCATCCTGCAGTTCGTAAATGATCGAATGCAGGCGGATGTCGACTTTTTCCTGCTCGGCGAGTTCTTGCGCCTTGCGTTCTGGACGCACGCTGAATCCGATGATGATCGCGTTTGAAGCGGACGCAAGCAGCACGTCGGTTTCGGTGATGGCGCCCACTCCGGAATGCAACACTTTCAGCCGCACCTTGTCGTTCGAAAGTTTGGAAAGCAGATCGCTGAGCACTTCAACCGAGCCGCCGACGTCGGCCTTCAAAATAATATTGAGTTCCTTGGTGCCGGCGGTCTTGAGTTGCTCCGCCAAACCTTCGAGCGATACTCGCGAGCTCTTAGCCAGCGTGGCTTCGCGGGTCTTTTGTTCGCGGTACTCGGAAATGCCGCGCGCCTTGTCGCGGTCGGCGACCACCACGAACTGATCGCCCGCCTGGGGCAATCCTTCCATGCCGAGGATTTCGACCGGGGTTGAGGGCGGCGCTTCTTCGAGCGCATTGCCGCGATCGTCGAACATGGCGCGGACCTTTCCGTACACATTGCCGACGACGAAATTGTCACTGTCCCGTAGCGTGCCATTTTGCACCAGCACGGTTGCTACGGGTCCACGCCCACGATCCAGTTTGGCTTCGAGCACAACGCCTTGGGCTGGGCGGTCCGGCGTAGCTTTCAGCTCTTGCAGGTCGGCCACCAGGACGATCATTTCCATGAGCAGATTCAAGTTTGTTTTCTGCTTTGCGGAAACGTCCACGAATACGGTGGTGCCGCCCCACTCCTCGGGCATCAAGCCGCGATCACCCAGTTGTTTCTTCACGCGATCGGGCAGCGCGCCCGGTTTGTCAATCTTGTTTACCGCAACAATGATCGGTACCTCCGCGGCGTGGGCGTGATCGATCGCCTCGAGCGTTTGGGGCATCACGCCATCGTCGGCGGCCACCACCAGCACCACAATATCCGTAGCTTTTGCTCCGCGGGAACGCATGCGGGTAAAGGCTTCGTGACCGGGCGTGTCAAGAAACACGATCTGGCGGCCATAGGCGGGCGACTGCGGGTCTTGAACCGTGACCTTATATGCTCCGATGTGCTGGGTGATGCCTCCCGCTTCGCCTCCGGCTACGTCGGTGGAACGAATTGAATCGAGCAGCGTGGTCTTGCCATGATCGACATGGCCCATGATGGTGACCACGGGCGGTCGCGGCACACCTTCACTGGCTTCACCTTCCTCACCGGCAGCGGCGTCGGAAACTTCCTTGGCGGCTTGTTCTTCGAAGGTGATTACATTTGTATCTGCCCCGAAGAAGCGCGCCATCTCACTCGCGAGTTCCGCATCGAGCGTTTGGTTGATGGTGGCAAATACGCCGCGAGCCAGCAGGCGGGCAATCAAATCTTTGGCCCGGATTCCCAGCTTCTCGGCTAGATCCTTGACACTAATGCCTTCGGTGATGGTGATGCTGCGCGTGATCGGCTGCGGCTCGTTCGAAAGCGACAGGCGCGGCGGCGGCACGAAGCCCTTCATTGGGCCTTCTTTTACGCCTCGCGGAACATAGCGCTGACCTGGCCGGCGTGCGGGCGCACCGGGACGGCTGCCGGGGCGAGTCGAGCCTGGCGGAGGCAATCCTGGTCCAACCCCGAGCGGGCGCGTCCCGGTGGGCGACTGGCGCGTTGGATGCATCGGGCGACGTTCCCCCGGACGCAGCGGAGCACGCGCACCCGGAGCCGTAGCACTGCCTGCGCGGGGACGCTGAAAAATTGGCTGACCGGGGACTGGACGTCCAGGCACAGAACGCGCGCTTGCTCCCGGCTGTGCGGTTGACGCAGATAGCCCGGGCGGCGCCTTGTACACCGGACGAGGCCCGGTGTGAGGGACGATCATGCGCGGCGGTGGCGTTTGCGGACGCGTTGGCGCAATTGGCGCCGCTGGTTTCGTGGCTACAGGAGTCGGCGGTGCCTGTGGCGGCGCGGGCGTCACCGAAACTGGAGCGGCAGACTGCGACACGGGAGGCGTCGCAACTGTTGGCTGCACGGGCGGCGCCGGCGTTGGCGGCATCGCCGGGGGTGCGACAGCGGATGGTGGCTGGACTACCGGCGGCGCTGGCGGCGCAGAAAATGTCCGCCTCGGCGTAGACAGCGGAACGATGACCCGCGGCGGTGGAACCGGCGCAGAAACGGGTAACGGCGGCGCCGGCGCTTTCACCGTTGAAACTGACGGCGCTGCGGGCGAAGCGCTAACCGGCGGATGCGGATGGATAGGCGGATGGACCGAAGGAGCAGCCGCGGCCACCGGGGCCTGTTGCTTACGAATGGCATTCAGAACGTCGCCGGGCCGGGAAATATTGGAAAGATCGATCTTGGTTTTGATCTCATCAGTTTCAACGCGGCTGGGGCGCGAGTGCCTGCTAGAGGTCTGCGTGTCGCTTTGAGCGCGCAGGTAGGCGCGCACCTTCTCCGCTTCGTGCTCTTCCACGGAACTGGAGTGCGTTTTCTTCTCAGTAACGCCTACTTCCGGAAGTGCGTCGAGAATCGCTTTGCTTTTGACTTCCAGCTCCCTGGCCAGATCGTTAATTCGAATCTTGCTCATCCGCCTTTTCTTTCCTCCGGACTGTCCCGCTAAGTCTTCATATCAACCTCACGGTGTCGGTTTTGCGTTGCACGCTTCCACGGTTCGCGGAAAGCGCATAACCCTCTCATTACTTTTAACCTTCGGAAGAAGCAGGCTCTTCCGATGGTTCTTGCGGTTGCTCGTCAGTTGTGTGCGCTGCGGGCTCGTTCTCCGCGGCCGCTTCCGCCGTTTCCTTTGCCGCTAGATCTTCCTGAGCCGCTTCTGCTTCTTCAGCGACCAGTCCCTCGGGCGAAGCTTGCTGGCCCTCAGCGGATTCCGCTGTCTCTGCTTCAGCCGCTGCCACTTCGCCGCCTTCGAGGCCGGAGAAATAATTATTGACCGCCAGGCTGATTTTCTCCACCGTCTTCGGACCAATGCCTTCGATGGCCTCGAGTTGTTCAGGCGTCATGTCCGCCAAAGCTTCCACCGTGGTCACGCCAGCGGCGCTCAACTTTTCAATCAATCCCTCACCCAGGCCGGGCACGTCTGCTAGCGGAGTCGAAGCGGGAGCAACCAGCTGCGACATCTGCTGTTCGACTTCCTGCCGCTTCTCTTCCTCGCTCTTGATGTCAATTTTCCAACCCAGCAGCTTGGCTGCCAGGCGAACGTTTTGCCCTTTCTTGCCAATAGCGAGAGATAGCTGACTGTCGTCGACTACGACCTCCAGATGCTTCTCGGTTCCCTCGATTATGCTGACCCGGCTCACTTTCGCTGGCTGCAACGCCTTCTCGGCGAAAGTCACCGCATCCTCGTGATATTCGATGATGTCGATTTTCTCGCCGCGCAACTCGCGGATGATCGACTGCACCCGCATGCCCTTCATGCCTACGCACGCGCCAACCGCATCCACATCTTTGTCTTTCGACATGACGGCAATTTTCGTGCGTTCGCCGGCTTCGCGCGCAATCGCCCGGATGACTACGGTTCCGTCGTAAATTTCCGGCACTTCCGTCTGGAACAGGTGCTGCACCAATTCTGGCGCAGCACGCGAAACCACCACCGCCGGTCCTTTCGAGGCTCTCTCGACTCGCGCAATGACCACGCGCACGCGCTCTCCGATGGCAAAAGATTCCAGCCGCGACTGTTCCTTGCGCGGCATACGCGATTCCGCTTTGCCCAGGTCGAAGATCACGTCCGGACCCTCGATGCGCTTTACCGTGGCATTGACAATCTCGCCCACGCGCCCGATGTACTCGTTGTAGACGGTATCGCGCTCGGCTTCACGCACTTTCTGGAAAATCACCTGCTTCGCCAGTTGTGCGGCGATCCGTCCGAGAATGCCTTCCGTGACTTTCGGAATCTGCAGTTCGCCGCCGATTTCAATGCTGGGATCGACTTTCCGCGCATCGTCGAGCGTGACCTGCAGAAGCGGATCTTCCACCTGCTCGGGCGCTTCGACCACCGTCTTGATCGCGTATGCGCGGATCTTGCCAGTGTCTTTGTCGAGTTGCGCGCGCAGATTTTCCTGCGTCTTGTAATATTTCCGCGTGGCCACCACGATGGCGTCTTCCACCGCGCTAACTACAATCTGCGGGTCAATGCCCTTTTCCCGGCTCAGGGCGTCGATCGTGTTGTAAAGCTCGCTTGCCATAAATAAACCCTTAGTAGCGCCGGCATCCTGCCCTCGCCGCTGGGAACCAAACGCCCCACGAGAGCTAACCGAGACGGCGGCGTTACCTAAATCTCTGGTACTAAGTTCGCCTTCTCGACGTTGGCCAATTCGATTTCCAACGTCTGCGCTCCCGCGTCACCTGGACGGCCCTTCTTTCGCGGCGTACCCACTTCCAAGGTTAAACGACCTTCGTGAAAATTCTGTAAACGCCCTTCGAAGTGCTGGTTCCCATTTACCGGAGTCCGTGTCTTCAGCTTCACTTTACTGCCAGTGAAGCGCTCGTAGTCGGCGGGACGCAACAGCTTGCGATCCAACCCCGGCGAGGAAACTTCCAGCAAATACGAATTGCCCGGAACCACGTCCTCCACGTCGAGGATGGTGCCGACTTCCCGGCTCAAATTCGCGCAATCTTCGTGGGTCACGCCGCTCAGTTTGTCAATCACGATGCGCAGCATGCGGGCCTTACCTGATCCGCGCAATTCCACTTCAACCACCTCCAACCCGCTGGGGGTGGCCACCCGCTCCACAATCTCGCGCACCTGGTCGAGCTCAAATCCCATTGGAACCAATAAGTTATCGGCCTGTTGCGCAGCGGACGAAAACACCGCAAACTAAAAAGTGGGCTTGCGCCCACTGGTGTGCTCCGCCAAAATCTGGTACTACACAACAGTTTCCAATCCCCAATATACGCCGCTCCTGCGCAAAAGACAAACCCACCAGTGCGTTGGTAGCGTTCTTAATTAAGCCCCAAGGACACAAGGCAGCAAAGGAGGTGATGTCAAGCTGCTTGTGTAAATAGGTTGAGGGTGCGGGTTTTCCATTCCAGATTGAAGCGCTGGAAAATGGAGTAGATGATTCGGTCCACGCTTTCTACATTCACAAAGCACACCATCGGCCGGGTTCGCCGGCGTACCTCCACGAAACAGCGCTCGATGACGTTGGTGGTGCGCAGTTTCGGCCACAGGTGCCGGGGGAAGGCGAAGAACGACAGCAACTCTGGCAAGTCGCGTTCCAGGCGGCGCACCATGGGCCCGTACTCCCGCCGCCAGCGCGCCCGGAAGCGGCGAAATGCGGCCTCTGCGTGGGCCCGGCTTTCGGCCAAATAAATCGCCTGCGCTCCGGTCTTCACTTCGTCGTAATCGCGCTTGCGCACGCGCTCTAAGATATTGCGCATCTTGTGCACCCAGCAACGCTGATGCCGCACCCGTGGATAGACGGTCGGAATCGCCGCCGCCAAACCCGGGCATCCATCGGTGACGATCAGGCCGAGTTGTTTGCCTTCCAACCCGCGCCGGTAAAGATCTCCGAGCAGGCCTTCCCAGTCGGCCTGGCTCTCGCCCTGGCTGCGCATGAAAGCCAGCAAGTGACGCGTGCCATCGCGGCGCACCCCGTAGGCCACCAGCATGTGCACCCGCTTGCGCCCCGCCGGACGCCGCACCCGCAGGCTCACTCCGTCCAGAAATAAATACGCGTAATCGTCGCTCAGCCGCGCCTGATGAAACTGGCGCACCGCCTGATCCAGACTGCGAGTCAACTTCGAGACCGTCTGCGGGCTCACCACTTCGCCAGTCAGAATGCTCACCACCCGCCCCGTCTGCCGGGTGCTGAGGCCGCGCAAAAACGCCTCCCGGATCAGCATCGCCACTTCCTCCGCCCGGCGCTGAAACGGTTCCAGTCCGCGCGGCAGAAAACTCTTCCCCCGGGTGCGCGCCACCCGCAGCCGGATGGTGCCGAAGCGGGTCACGAAATCCCGCTGGTAGTACCCGTTGCGGTAGGGCTGCCGCCGGTTGCGCCGCCGCTGGTAGCTCTCTCGCACCGCAAAGCGGTCGCGCTGCCGCTGCGAGTCGGCTTCGAAAAACTGCTTCCACGCCAGCTTGGTCTGGCCATACAGATCGCCCCAGAAACTTTCTTTGATCTCCGCCAGAAAATGTTGGAAATGCTCCGTGATTGGGATTATCTTCGCCATCGGGTGTAAGTCTCCTTTCTAGGATCGGCTTCTCGCTTGCTAGGCAAAAAGCCAACTTACACCCTCTCCCGTTTACACAATCAAATTTACGTCACCGCAAAGGACGCCCTCAGGATTCAAAACCTTTGTGTAACTTCGTGTCCTTTGTGGTTAATGAATTTAGGACGCTACCAATACACCGCCGGAGTTCCTGATTGACTGCCCCGGTTTTCCGGGATAAATTGCTGTAGCGGCTTTTTCCCCCAGCCCGCCTGAGGTTTTTGGCCTTGGTTTTCCACCGTTCTAATAGAGGCTTGCGACTTGCTTTCGCGATCTGGCTCGCGTGCCTGATCGTTCCTGCGGCGTTTGCCGCGAAAGCAGGTTTCACACCGCAAGCACGGGTGGGGTTCACCGTGGGCGATCAGTGGGAGCCCGCAATTGCAACCGATGGATTTGGTCACGCTTACATTTTGTATCCGCAATATGGCCGGGTACCGGGGTGCCGCACCTGCCCACTGCCTTCGATGATTCTGGTGGTCAGCAACGACAATGGCGCGACCTGGCAAGCCCCGCGCCAGATCACGCCGCCCGGCACCGGCCAGTATGATCCGCAGATCGTGGTCGATCCCGTCGATCGCAGGACGGTCTACGCCGCCTGGCTGCAAACTAAGAGATTCGATATGGTGGTGGCCAAGTCCGTCGACTTCGGTCAAAGCTGGTCGATTGTGGTGGCCGACCGCGGAGTTACCGACGCCGACAAACCGGTGCTCGCGGTTCGAGGGCAGGTTGTCTACGTTGGCTTCAATCGCGATGGCAAGATGTGGATCGCTTCGTCGCACGATGGGGGGATCACATTTCATTCCGCTGATGTAGCTCCGAAATTGAAGCTGGTCCGAGCGCTGGCTGGAGGGGCGACCGTCGATCCGCACGGTTACGTCTATCTGGCGTGGGCGGGATACACGCGGCATGATGGCGCCAAGGGGCGCGAGAACCTTTATGTCAGCAAATCATCCGATGGCGGTAAAACATGGGCCACCCGGCTGATGGACGTCTCCGGCGCGCCTCCCAATTGCGGGGCTTACCGCTGCGAGTGGGGTTATCTGGGGGCGCAGATCACGATGACCTCCGATACCGCCGGCACTTTGTACGCTCTGTGGAATTCTGGAGCGGCGGATAAAAGCCCTGCGCGAATTTATTTTGCTTCTTCCACCACCGCTGGGGATACCTGGTCGCCCAGGCTGAATGTTTCGACTGCGCCCTCGAGCATCGAGCATGCCTTTCCGGCGCTCGCTGCGGGAGATGCGGGCGATGTGCGGATCGCGTGGATGGATACCCGTAACTTCGAAACGCGTAACCGCCCGCTATGGAATACGTATTACCGCAGTTCCACAAACGGCGGCGCAACCTGGTCGGGCGAGTCGAGGATGTCAAGCTTCGCGCCCGGCTACCGCTACATTCGCGCCAAAGGCTTCAGCTTTCCTTTTGGCGATTACTTCACGATCGGCATCGACAACCAGGGCCAGACGCAAGCCGTGTGGGGTGAAGGCCTAAACTTCCGCTCGCCGGGCTCAATCTGGTATAGCAACGGCCGCTAGGCCAAAGCCCCCCGTTTCTCCTGACCGACGGTGGCCCGGCCGTTCGCGTTCTTTGCGAAGGCCAGGGCTTTTAGCGACAGCCGGGATTAGATGGGTGAGGATGTCCGATTTCCAGCTCTAGCAATGCGGCTCTCCTTACGCAACTTTGCGTACGCATTTGCCTTTCTCGAAGACATTTAGCAACACCCAACTTTCGTTGCAGCCAAGCACGCCTAGGCTGGTTCGTTATTGAGTCCAACTGTCCGAAGATGCCCTTATGCCGCGAGCAAAATCGCGAGCGACAGTCTCATCGAGCATAACCAACGAAATCATGAAGACATGGCCTGCGCCCCCGGCTGGCGTGCTGGCACTGCTTTCTCTTTGTTGAGTGTAATCGCCGATTTACATTAACTACGCTGTGACGAATCAGAGTAAAATTTATCGTGGCAAGGCAGTGATGACTATGTTTCTAAAACGAGTGCGCTGGTCGGTGCTTCTGGCTTGTTACGTTCTTGTGGTTAGGGCTTGCCGATTATTTCGCGTCACGCTGCCCATGAAGTCCTTTTGGCGTCCGAACAATCTGAGAAGATTCAGGCCCTGCTATGTAACTCCCCGTATTGGCTTTTACTTTCAGATCCTACCGAAACACTGAAGATTTGAATCGTGCCTCTTCCGTTCAGGTAATGGTTCCGGCGATGGCCCGATGCCTTGTCGCTTGGAATGGGTCAACGAGCGCTATCGCCCGGTTACGTCAACTATACTTGCCTGTGTGAAATGTGCCCTTGAGATGGCGCCGTGTGCAATCTAGACCATCCTTCGTCTCCCCGAAAAATAATTAATTAAATTCCGTTCTCATGTCGATTCGGCCACACCTCGTTCGACGTATCAGCAGAGAGCCAGTACGATAGCGAGCAACAGCGATCCAATGGCTCTCAACCAGTGTTCAACCCAAAGGAGATCTCGCAATGCGATTCATGGTCATCGTCAAATCAACCCCAGAGTCAGAAAAAGAAGGCGCCCTCCCCGATCCACAGCTCCTGATCGAGATGGGCAAGTACAACGAAGAGCTCATGAAGGCTGGCGTCCTGCTCGCCCTCGATGGCCTCCATCCCAGCTCCAAAGGCGCACGCGTCAAATTCTCTGGCAAGTCTCGTACCGTCATCGATGGCCCCTTCACCGAAGCCAAGGAGCTCGTCGCCGGCTTCTCGATCTTACAGGTCAAGTCCCTCGCAGAGGCCATCGAGTGGGTCAAGCGTGCCCCCAACTGCAACCCCGCAGGCGAATCCGAAGTTGAAATCCGCCAGGTCTTTGAGATGGAAGACTTCGCACCCGTCCTGTCCGAAGAGCAGATCCAGCACAAAGTAGCGAAACGAGCTGAGCTGCCAAATCAGGCCGCCAACAAATAGTCGATCTTGCATTTACGGATTGAAGCTGGTGTGATCGGTGGCAGTGTCCGCTACCGATCCACAGCACGCCACACATCAAGTCCTGCATCGCACCATCGAAGCCGTCTGGCGCATCGAGTCCGCGCGCGTCATCGCCGGACTAACACGCCTCACCCGTGACGTCGGCCTCGCCGAAGACCTCGCGCAAGAGTCACTCGTTGCCGCACTCGAACAGTGGCCGCAATCTGGCGTGCCCGATAATCCCGCGGCATGGCTCACCGCAACCGCCAAACGGCGCGCCATCGATCTCTTCCGCCGCAACGCCGTCGCCGAGCGCAAATACGAAGAGCTCGCCCGCGAACTCGAAGCCCTCGAACAAACCTCGCCCGACCTCGACTGCACTCTCGACAACACCATCAGCGACGACCTCCTCCGCCTCGTCTTCATCGCCTGCCATCCCGTCCTCCCCACCGAGTCCCGCGCAGCCCTCACCCTCCGTCTGCTCGGCGGCCTCACCACCCACGAGATCGCCCGCGCCTTCCTCACCCCCGAACCCACCATCGCCCAGCGTATCGTCCGCGCCAAACGCACCCTGGCCGACAAGCACATCCCCTTCGAGGTTCCCCGCGGCCCCGAGCTCGCCGCCCGCCTCTCCTCCGTCCTTGAAGTCATCTACCTCATCTTCAACGAGGGCTACTCTGCCACCACCGGCGACGACCTCATGCGCCCCACCCTCTGCGAAGACGCGCTCCGCCTCGGCCGCATCCTCGCCGAACTCACTCCCACCGAACCAGAAGTCCACGGCCTAGTCGCCCTCATGGAGATCCAGGCCTCCCGCACCCGCGCCCGCATCACCTCCACCGGCGAACCAGTCTTACTCTTCGATCAAAACCGCGCCCAATGGGATCAACTCCTAATCCATCGCGGACTAGCCGCAATCGAACGCGCTCATAAAATCAATACCACCCGCGGCCCCTATCTCCTCCAAGCCGAGATCGCCGCCTGCCACGCCCGCGCCCGCACGCCATCCGAAACCGATTGGCACCGCATCGTCATCCTCTACACCGAGCTCGCCCAGCTCACTCCATCCCCCGTCATCGAACTCAACCGTGCCATAGCCGTCTCCATGGCCCACGGCGCCCAGGCCGGCCTCACACTCGTAGACGCCCTCGCTTCCGAACCCTCTCTCGCGCGCTACCATCTTCTCCCCAGCGTCCGCGCCGACCTCCTCTACAAACTAGGCCGCCACCCCGAAGCCCGCACCGAGTTCGAACGCGCCGCCGCCCTTACCCGCAACACCCGCGAACGCGACCTCCTCCTCGCCCGCGCCGCATCCTGCGAGACTGACCCAACTAACCCTTCGGGAAAATAACAAACGGCTCATCCCGCAGAAATGCCGGCCGATTTCCCGTCGCCGCAAACTGCCCAGATTGGCGAAATATCCCGGTTACGCTCATTGCCCCGGCGGCCGCCGGCTCCGAAGCGAGACCGCTGTAGAGGCTTTCTATGCCCGGCAGTCGGCGAGGTTTTGTGCCAAAGGCGGGACGCTATTCCCAATTTGGGAACCGACTCCGTAACCGCTTCTCTTCCTGCTTGATTTCATCTCTTCACCTGCGATAATATTAATGCATAAAAATTATCTGCGAGATAATCTGCGTTCCTTGACACCCTGACATGGGCGCAGCTTCTAGGCAGTTCCCAAATGACGAGCCCTACCAACCATAATGAAGGCGCAAACCTTATGTCCACTTTTTACCCGTTGTTCCGAGATGGGAACCGCAGCCAGCGAACACTCTAACTGCAATGTTTTGAATATTTTGCCTGTAACTACCTTAAGAACCATAGATCTAGGAGGCAAGAAAAATTCCGGTCCTTTGTTTTCTAGATTTTGCGCCGAAATGAGAGTTTTTTTTGAATAAAATTCTGCACCAGAATATGTGCATCAGAGACCGATGGCTAGCCTTTTCGAGTGGCGCGGGGGATTTGAACTTCGACGGACTCGCTTCGGCGCCCGGCAGCATCCTCCCGCTCTTGCACAGAACACAGCAGCGGGCAACTTCAGTTTCGCTCGGTGATTATTCCAGGACCAGTCCGCCGGTCAGGCTGGCTATGCGCTCGATGCGATGTTCGTTACACCAATCCTGGAGTTCGTCGACGATCTTTTCCGTGGCGCGGGGATCCCAGTAGCTGGCGGTTCCGATTTGCACGGCGGTCGCGCCCGCCAGCATGAACTCGATGATATCCACCGCGGTCGAGATGCCGCCCATGCCGATGACTGGAATTTTCACCGCCTTGGCGGCGTCGTATACCATGCGCAGCGCGATTGGTTTGATGGCCGGGCCGGAGAGCCCGGCGGTTACGTTGGCGATGCGCGGCTTGCGGGTTTCCGCGTCGATGGCCATAGCTACGAAAGTGTTAACCAGCGAAACCGCGTCGGCGCCGGCTTCCTGCGCCACATACGCCATTTGCGCGATGCTGGTTACGTTCGGAGAGAGCTTCACGATTAGCGGCCGCTTCGTGTAATGCCGCGCGGTGGCGACTACTTCGTCGAGCGAACGCGGGTCGCTGCCGAACTGCATTCCTCCGGCTGCGGTGTTGGGGCAGGAGACATTCAACTCGTAGGCGGCGATGCCC
The DNA here is from genome assembly GCA_963696635.1 of uncultured Acidobacteriota bacterium. Lineage (GTDB taxonomy): Bacteria > Acidobacteriota > Terriglobia > Terriglobales > Acidobacteriaceae > JABDBE01. Next base: position 268,970 of record CAVOKX010000005.1, on the reverse strand, counting down.
TCGCCTTCATTCAGGATTTCGATGGTGAGTTCGTAATCCTCGCGGGTGTAGCCGAAAACATTGGCGATGACCACGGTATCTTTGATCTGGCGCAGCTTGGGAAGCTTTTCATCAATGAAGGCTCGCGCCCCGATGTTTTGCAACCCGATGGCATTGAGCATGCCCGCGGGGGTCTCGTAAAGACGTGGCGGCGGATTCCCAGCCATGGGCTCTTTCGACAAACCCTTCACCACGAAGCCGCCGATTTTGTTCAGGTGGACTACATCTTCGAACTCGATTCCGTAACCAAAAGTGCCGCTGGCGGCAATTACAGGATTCTTGAGTTCGATGCCGGCGAAGGTGACGGCAAGGTCGGGAGCGCGTCTTCCAGTGGCGGGGGAGGCGGTCATCGCGATTGTAGTGTAACGCGTGCCGTGTGCGAGGCCAAACCGTCCCCGTGCTGTTTGGCCGGCGCAGGCTGAAAAGCAGGTTTCTTGACAACGCTCGAAATAACGCTCGAAATAACAATGGGAAATTGAATGTCACTACATTATGCGACACTCAATAGAAACATCGGTTGCGAGTTATGGGATGGTCCCGTACACCGCAAACGCAGCCAGGTTATCGTGGTAAGGCAGCCATTTATCTTTGGTGTTGCCATTCAAGAAAGCGACTTTGCCCTGAGCGTCGTTCCAAACAAAATTCCATTGGTATTGCGCTTGGGAGCGCGGGCCGGTGCGGGCCACAATCCAGTATTGAATGCCGCCCTGCAGTGGAACGCCAGTTGAATCTTTAAGAGCTATCATTTTGCAACACTGACCTTCAGGGGGGAAATTGCCTGTGGCCCAAGTCTTGAGAGCTTTTCCGGGTACGCCACCCGCGTCCGTGAAAATGCTGATGGAGCCCTTGTTGAATCCACCAGTAATATAGCCAAGCGCGATCTGGACTTCCTTCGCCTTAGAATTTGCCTTGGGGGTAAAAGGCATGGCAAGGTAGCCCTCGCCCCACCGGGGATTGTAGGGACCGGTTATCGACCAACTGATGCCGTCGTCAAAGGCATCGGTTTTCGATCCGAGGTTGCTGTGGATTTTTGTCAGGCCTTTTTCGGGCTGATTGGCGGATTGAATGATTGGGGACCGCTGCACAATCGCGATCTGCGGGGCTTGAGCCGCGACACTAGCGCAGGCGAACGTTTAACGGAACGGGGGTTTGTCTTGGAACTCCGCCCTCCGTTCTTTGCATGGAGGTTTTGCCGCTCACTCCTTCCACGTGCATTGCTGCCCACTTTTCCGTTACAGTATTCATTCCCATGCTTGATCTGAATTTTGTGCGCGACAATCTGCCACTGGTCGAGGAAAAGCTGCGGCAGCGCGGCATGAAGCCGTCGGAGGTTCTGAAGAACTTCGCCCAGGTGGATGCGCAGCGGCGCCAAGCCATTACCAGCGCGGAGACTATGAAGGCCCAGCGCAACCGCGCCTCGGAAGAGATCGCGAAATTAAAGAAGACGGGACAGGATGCGGGCGCGCTCATTGCGGAAACCAAGAATTTACGCGAGCAGGTCGAGGAACTGGGCAAGGCCGCCGCGGAATACGAAACCCGATTGCAGCAGATTCTGGTGGGCATCCCCAACATGCCGCATGCCAGCGTCCCGGTTGGCAAAGGCGCGGATGACAACGTGGAAATCCGCCGCTGGGGCACGCCCCCGAAATTCGATTTCGCTCCCAAGCCGCACTGGGAAATTGGGGAACAGCTCGGCGTGCTCGACCTGGAACGCGCCGCCAAGATTTCCGGGGCGCGCTTTGCCGTGTACTGGGACCTGGGAGCGCGTCTGGAGCGGGCGCTCGCCAACTTCATGCTTGATCTGCACACCCGTGAGCATGGCTATGTCGAAGTCTTGCCGCCGTATATGGTGAACTCTGAGTCGCTGTACGGAACCGGGAATTTGCCCAAATTTGCGGCGGATCTGTTCAAGGTTCCGCATGGGGACAAAGATCTTTGGCTCATCCCAACTGCGGAAGTTCCTGTCACCAATCTTTATCGCGACGAAGTGCTCGATGCCGCGCGCCTGCCGGTCTCGCTCACCGCATATACGCCGTGTTTCCGCAGCGAGGCTGGGTCTTATGGTAAGGACGTGCGCGGGATAATCCGGCAGCATCAGTTTCAGAAAGTCGAGATGGTGAAGTTCGCACGGCCGGAGGATTCTTACGATCAGTTGGAAAAGCTTACCCACGACGCCGAGGAAGTCCTGCAGAAACTGGGCCTGCATTATCGTGTGGTGGCGCTTTCGACTGGCGACATGGGTTTCTCCGCGGCCAAAACTTATGACATTGAAGTCTGGCTGCCAGGACAGCAATTGTTTCGCGAGATTTCTTCGTGCTCGAATTTTGAATCGTTTCAGGCACGGCGGGCGAACATCCGCTACCGTCCTGAGGGCAAGAGCAAGACTGAATTCGTGCACACTTTGAATGGCAGCGGCCTGGCGGTGGGCCGCACCTGGGTGGCGATTGTCGAGAACTTCCAGCAAGCGGATGGCAGTGTGCTAATTCCCGAGGGACTGCGCTCTTATATGGGTGTCGACCGGGTTACGGCAAGGAAAATGTAGCGCCGCCGTCCCGGCGGCTGTCGTGGAGGCGTCTCGCCTCCACCTGCGAGGACAGGATGCCGGCGCTGCTCGGTCCTAACGTTGCAAAGACGGGGAGTAGAAAATAGACTTGGACGGGACAAAAATAAATGCGCCGGTTATGGCCGCTCCCGCTGTTCCCATGAGTGGAATATGGAGCACAATCCGCGACTACATTTTCTGGTCCTACGAGCGCGGCACCATCCAGTACGATGTGATGGTCACGCTGATCCTGGTATTTGTTTTTCTTTCCCCGAAGCTCATCAATTTCAAGGACAAACCAGTCGAGCATAATCCGCATCGTACTGGAGTCGCGGTTGTACCCGACGGCAGGGGCGGACTGATTTACCAGATTGAAGCGGCGGCGGTAGTGGGCCAAATTACTGGCAACGATGACGGCGCGGTTCGCAGCCAGTTACTGGACATCATCGAGCCTATTTCGGGTGAAGTCAGCATCACCAAGATTGAACCGGTGCGCGACAGTTCAGGACGCGTACTGAGCTACAAAGTTTGGGTGGCACGACAGTAGCGCTATCGACTCCGGAACTAAGAATGGATCCTTTGTTAATGCTGGGATGGTGCCGTCAAATGAGTTGGGGCTTCGCGATCATTATCTCCCTGCTGGCCGCGTCAGCCCAGACGCCGGACTCGGACGAGTTGCAGCGGGTTCTCAGCAAGATGGATCAAGTTGCGGCAAATTTCCGCACCACCCAGGCCGCCTTCGTCTGGAACCAATATCAGAAAGTAGTGGACGAGACCGATACCCAGAAAGGGACGGTGTATTTTCGCCGCAGCGGGAACGAGATTCAGATGGCGGCTGACATCAACGATCCTACGTCGCCAAAGTATGTGCTCTTTACCGACAGTAAAGTCGAGGTCTTCCAGCCGAAGATTGACCAGGTCACCCGGTACAACACCGGAAAGGACCGTGCCACCATCGAAAGCTTCCTCGTGCTGGGGTTTGGTGGCAGCGGACGAGATCTGGTGAAATCGTTTGATGTGAAGTACCTCGGCACCGAGAAAGTGGGTGGCGTCGATACGGCGAAGCTGGAACTGGTGCCGGAATCCCAAAAGGTTCGCAATACCTTCGACCACATCTGGTTGTGGATTGACCCGTCCAGGGGAGTATCGGTGCAGCAGCAACTCTTTGAACCCTCAGGCGATTACCGGCTCGCAAAATATTCGGATATCCAATTGAATCAAAAGATTCCAGATAGTGCTTTCAAGCTGAAAACAACCCCCAAAACCAAGGTTGTATCACCGCAAGGGTAACTACAGGCATGTTCTGGGGTTAGATCGATGCGTTTGTGGTTGCCAAACTGTTTCATTCCCTGTGGAAAGATAAAGGCTGAAAAAGCGCGTCCGGGACGTTATACTGCCAAAAGCCATCTCTTAGAGAAGGAAGGGAGAGGGCATTAAGACTCCGGTTTTTACTTTTATGGCAAAGGTTTTCACCATTCCGAGCCCTCCCCAAATCGGCCGCAAGCGGCGCGAGCGGACGTCCGATCCGCGTTACGTCGACGGCCAGCGGCTGTTGGTCGAAGCGATGCGATACCTGGCCCAAGCGGACCCGGTAAACAATCGCGGCGCCATCGAACTGCTTTCCGAGCACGTGCGCACGCGCTTCCGCATGACCGATTCTCCTCTGAGCTGAAGGACGTTGTTCCACTTCCCAAGTTCGAAGACAGTGCGCCACAGCCGAGATTAACGGTGAACTGTCGCGGCTCGATTTTTCTCCTTGAACAATGCCGCCGCGAGAATGATCACCACCGGATAACATTCCAGCGTGTAGCGCGTTTCTGGGTTTTCGAGCGTGCCGAGGAATGCGGAGCGCAGAATCACGAAGCTGAGCAGCAACCCGAGATGAGGCGCGAATCGCCCGCGCACCAGCCCGGCGAAAGCGGCAGCTACATAGAGAAGATTGACAGTCCCAAGGATTACCGTCAGCGTCAACCATTCTGGATCGTCGTCGAAATCCCACCATCGCGTATCCGACGGCAAGGTTTCCGTTCGCGGCCGAAGCCACATGTCGGCGATACGCAGCAGCGGCAGCTGAACGTAGTAGCGCAGCAGAGAATGATGCACGCGCTCGGCTGCCAGGCCCGCGAATCTGGCATCGAGTTCGGGAGTCACATGCTGCACCTGGTTGTAATCTTCCAGCAGTTGGAGCGTTTGCTCCTGCTGCTGCGGTGAATCAAAGGCACGCAAGGGAAGTTTCCCGGCCTCCGCGGTGTTGCCGGGTACCGCCCAGTAAATTTCTTCGACTGACGCGTAATCTACAATCCAGGTTCTCATCCAGCGATTGAATCCGAGGGGCACGAAAGCATTTTCCTGGTTGGCATAACGCGGCGCGAGCGGCTGGAACTCGTGAAACGTATGCAGATTACGCACCGTCCAAGGCACAAGAGTTGCGAGCGAGACCAGCGCCACAATGAAGCCGGACCTGAGCAGGTGCGGTGCGGGGACTGATTCTTGCCTTTTTCCCCTTCGCCACACCAGAATCGCGAAAAGATATGCTTCGATGGCGAACAGAATGAGGGCGCCATCGGGCCGCAGCAGGATGGCCGCTCCGATCGCCAATCCGCATCCGAGCCACGGCCGCACGGATGATCCATCAAGTGTATCGAGTCCAACGATGGCGAAATCCAGAGCCAAGACCGTAAAAAATACTTCCCAAGTCTCGGTGAGCGCGTTGGCGACGTAATTGGCCAGGAACGGACAGAGCGCCGCTGACAAAAACGCAAAACGCGCGGCACGTCGAGAAACCAAACGCCGCGCCAGATCGGCAATGAGGAAGCAGGTGCCGAGGTCCACGAACATTTGCAGCACCAACGCGGCCCGGTAATGTTCCATGCCAAAGATCGCGAAAACCGCTGTCAGGAAAGCGGGATATCCCGGCAGGCGAATGTAGGTTGGGGAGATGTCATCCACACCGCTCAGGCCGTAAATTCCGTGCTGCAGCCAGTTCTTGGCGATGTCGCCGTAGACGAAAGAGTCGGTAGTGACTCCGGGAAAGCGCAGAATGAATACCAGGCGCAGCGCCATACCTGCAAGGGTCGCAAGCAGAAAGAAGCGGAGATGCTGGCGCAGCAGTTCGCGCACGGAGGCAATATAACAGCTCTTGGCGGTTAGCTCTTAGCCTTTAGCCTTGCGGTATTGATGGATTATCACCCTTTCCATGAGTACCAACCATCGGCGCAACTGCTCTTGCTCCTAGCTAAGGGCCAACAGCTAATGGCTAAGAGCCGCCCTTAAAAGTTTGACCCGCTTTTGTCCACAGCTTAGGATGGACACTAACTAACTCCCCCATGGCACAACCCGTTTTCTACGATCCCCGACAAGCCCGCTGGAAGCGACTGCGACGCCTGTTCGACGTGCTTGGCATCAGCATCATGCTGCTGGTTGTGTTCTTCATCTATAACGCCTTGCATGGAGAGCAATTGCCAGAGTTGATCTGGCAAGCACAGAAAAAGCCGTATCACGCGCTCAAGGAAAACGAAAAAGAGAAGGCCAGAGAGCGGCGGCGGAAGCAGGCAGCACTCCGCGGGAGTAGTAAAACTAAATCAAAGCTTTCGCTGGCGGATCTTCATTCCCAGGAAGGCATTCGCGCCGCGTTCTATGCTCCGTGGGACGCCGCCAGTTTCTCCTCTTTGCGTGAATACGCCCGCCAGGTTGACTTGCTCTATCCCGACTGGCTTCACGTTTTGACTCCCGACGGCCACTTGCAGGGCGTCGATGATCAGACCAATACGTATTTTGATGTGATCGAGGGTTCGACCATCCATCCGGTGGACGACAAGGTCATGAAGTTTTTGAAGTCCGAAGAGACGGGCATGGAAGTGTTTCCCATGGTGAACAATTCCGATGGCGTGAACTGGGTCGATATCACATCCTTCCTGAATGATGCGGACGCACGCGCCCTTTTCCGGCAGCAGGTGGATGCGTTTCTCGCCACCGACAAATATCGCGGCCTGATGGTGGACTTCGAAGAGATCGAACCGGAAGCTCAACCGGGTTACATGGCATTGTTGCAGGAACTATCCGATGACTTTCACGCCAAAGGCATGAAGCTGTACGTGAGCGTGCCTCCTCACAATGAGGATTTCAACTATCCCGGCGTGGCCAGCCGCGTGGATGGCGTGGTGCTCATGAACTATGACGAGCACTATCCCGAAGGCACACCTGGGCCGGTTGCTTCCCAGGATTGGTTTGTCGCCAATCTGGAATTTGCCAGCAAGGCCGTGCCTCTCGACAAATTAATCTGCGCCATCGGCAATTACGGTTATGACTGGGTGCGCAAACCGAAGCGGGGGAAACTGCCCCCCGATGTACGAGACACCAACGTGTCGGTGCAGGAAGCGTGGCTGGCCGCGCGCGACTCGGAAGAGGATGTGGATTTCGACGGCGACAGCAGCAACCCGCACTTCAGCTACATGGATGAGCAAAACCGCCAGCATGATATCTGGTTTCTGGATGCGGTTACGGCGCTTAACCAGATGCGCGCGGCGCAGCAATTGGGGATTCAGACTTTCGCACTCTGGCGTTTGGGCGCCGAAGACCGCTCGCTGTGGCGAGTTTGGGATGTGCCCGGTGAGCCGGTGGCGCCCGATAAGTTGAAAGATGTTCTGCCGGGCCAGGATGTGGACATGGAGGGGCAGGGCGAAATCCTGCACATCGAGGCTCGTCCCGCCAATGGAGTTCGGCAGATCACCGTTGATCCCTCGGGAATTATCACCGACGAGACCATGGACACTCTGCCCGAGCCTTACCGCGTGGCTCGCTACGGCTACAATCCGAAAGCCGTGGCCATCACCTTCGATGACGGTCCTGATCCGCAGTGGACTCCGAAAATCCTGGACGTATTGAAACGAGAAAACGCCACCGCGACATTCTTTCTGATTGGGCTTGAGGCCAAGGATTTCGGCAACGTCACCTCGCGCATTTACCGCGAAGGACATGACATCGGGAATCACACGTTTACTCACCCGGACATCAGCAACCTTTCGCGCAGTTACATGAAGGTGGAATTGAATCTTACCGAGCAGCTCTTTGCCAGCCGCCTGGGAATTCACACCATCTTTTTCCGCCCGCCCTATTCCATCGATCAGGAGCCGGATACCGAAGACCAGGTCCGGCCACTCGAGGTGGTGCAGGACATGGGCTACATCAGCGTGGGCAATAAGATCGATCCCAACGACTGGAAGCCCAATCCACACGCCGAGCGGATCGCGGCCGATGTGCTCGCCCACGTCCCCCCCTGTGATCCCAAGGACCGGCTCTGCGGCAGCGTCATCCTGCTGCACGATGGCGGCGGTGATCGCAGCGAAACCGTCCGCGCTCTGCCCATGATCATCGCAGGCGTGCGTGCGAAAGGGGACGAGATCGTCCCGCTCCATGAGTTGATCGGCAAGACCCGGGCCGAGGTCATGCCCGCGATTCCCACCAACGAACGCTGGGCTGCGCGGCTGGACCGGATAAGTTTTGCGATTTGGGATTTCAGCACCCATGCCATCGTTTGGATCTTTTTTCTTGGCGATGTGCTCATGACTGGACGGTTGCTTTTTGTTGGAGCCTTCGCGATTTTCGATCGCTTCCGGCAGCAACGTTACGGCAGTCCAGGCGAGGCGGCTTCGTACAAGCCCGCGGTCGCAGTTCTGATTCCGGCCTACAACGAAGAAAAAGTTATTGAGCGCACGGTGCGCGCGGTGCTGGCCTCGGACTACCCTGGGCTGCACGTGATTGTGATCGATGACGGGTCGAGCGACAACACTTTGGAAGTCGCACGCCGGGCTTTTGCAGAGGAAGAAGCCTCCGGCCGCGTGCTCATCCTGACTAAGCCGAATTCGGGTAAAGCCGAGGCCCTCAACTTCGGACTGGAGCATCTGCGCAACGAGGAGATCTTTGTTGGTATTGACGCCGACACGGTCATTGCCCGCAATGCGATTTCACGGCTGGTTCCCCATTTTCTCAACCCCGAAGTCGCCGCTGTGGCGGGGAATGCCAAGGTGGGGAATCGCGTGAATCTTTGGACCCGCTGGCAGGCCCTGGAGTACATCACCAGCCAGAACTTCGAGCGCAGGGCGTTGAATGTTCTGGGCGCCGTGAGCGTGGTGCCGGGAGCAATCGGGGCGTGGAGGACGTCGGCCGTACGCGAAGCCGGCGGATATCACACTGACACCGTCGCCGAAGACGCCGACCTGACCATGGCGCTGCTGCGCAATGGCTACCGCGTGCAGTATGAAGATCTGGCCTTGGCCTACACTGAGGCGCCCGTCAACGCCAATGGCCTCATGCGTCAACGCTTCCGCTGGTCTTTCGGAATTCTGCAATCGGTCTGGAAACATCGTGCCGTGTTCGCCCGCAAGGGAGCTCTGGGCTGGGTAGCTCTGCCCAATATCGTCATTTTCCAAATCTTGCTGCCGCTGGTTTCGCCATTCATCGACCTCATGTTCGTCGTGGGTGCGATCTGGTACTTCATTCAAAAACATTTCCATCCGGATTCCACTGACCCGACCGACATCCAGCGGCTCGTATTATTCTTTGCTGCTTTTCTGATTATTGATTTCATTACTTCCGCCATCGCGTTTGCTCTCGAACGCCGCCAACCGGAAGCGCGCGAAGACGGCTGGCTGCTCAGCCAGGTATGGCTGCAACGTTTCGCGTACCGTCAGTTATTCTCCGTTGTCCTGTTCAAGACGGTGAAGCGCGCCATCGAAGGACAGCGCTTCGCCTGGGACAAACTGGAACGCACCGCAAAGATGAGTTTCCGGACCAGCGAGGCCCACGACTCCGTGAAAGTGCCGTAGCCGTCATTCATTTGACCTCACAGGAGGCGCGCCGCCTCCCGCAAATGAAGCCCGCAGTACATGCCGAAAGTCACTGCAACAAATCGAGCGGATCTTCGCGAACTAGGGTATGCTAAGGATATGCTGACAAACGGAAGAGAAGCCATCCTCAGTCGTGTCCACCTGCTGAAGGCGGAGATCAGCGACATTCAGCGACTCAACGAGGAGTATGCCCAGCAGAGGCGCACCTTGCCAGCCCAGCAGAATCACGCCCAGCGCCGCGGCCGGTTGGAACAAATTGTCGAAGAACTAAAAGCCCTAACCAACCGAAAAATCCAGTAGTGCGTGCATGCGTGGGGACAGTCGATCCCGGCTGTGCAGTTGATCATCCCTCGACTGTAAAGCTCGAGTTACACGGTTTTGTATCGTTTCAAGCCCAATCAAAGACAGTCTCTGCGTTCTCTGCCGCTCTTCTCCGTGACCTCAGCGATTTAAGATTTTGTGATGAACGTCCCTTCAAGAATCCCAAAAACGCAGAGAAAGCTGAGAACAGCCGCAGAGAATGGGGAGACCCCCCCGCAATACATTCCCTTGGCCCCTTTTCGCGGTGCTACAATGAGTAGTTCCGCGCCCCTCCGCGCAGCATCCATATACCTCTCGAGGTGCACTTATGGCAACCGTTGAAGCCCCCACCCGACCGCAGATTCGCCTTCACCAAGGTCCGTTCGCCAATGAACCGTTAACCGATTTCGGCAAGGAAGAAAATGCGCGCAAGATGCGTGCCGCGATCGAGAAAGTTCGTGGCCAACTGGGCCGCGAGTACGAGCTGATTATCGGCGGCAAGCGCATCAAGACTCAGGACAAGATCAAATCGCTGAACCCGGCCAACCCGTCGCAGGTTGTCGGCCTGCACCAGAAGGCGGGTAAAGAGCACGTGGAACCGGCTATGCAGGCGGCGCTCAGCGCTTTTGAGCACTGGAGCCGCACCTCGGTCGAGGAGCGTGCCAGCCTGCTCTTCCATGTTGCCGACCTGCTGCGCGAACGCAAGTTCGAGTTCTGCGCCTGGCTGGTCTTTGAAGTGAGCAAAAACTGGGCGGAAGCCGACGCTGACATCGCCGAAACCATTGATTTCTGCGAGTACTACAGTCGCGAAGCGTTGCGACTGGCGAAAGTCAAGCCTGACGTACAGATGCCAGGAGAACACGATTCGCTGCGTTACATCCCGTTAGGCGTCGGCGCGGTAATTCCACCGTGGAATTTTCCCTGCGCCATCATGGCAGGCATGACGCTGGCTTCCGTCGTCGCCGGCAACACCGTTATCCTGAAACCATCCAGCGATTCGCCCACCATCGCCGCGAAATTTGTCGAATTGCTTGAAGAGGCTGGCCTGCCCGACGGCGTGGTCAATTTCTGCCCTGGAGCGGGCGCCAGCTTCGGTAACGCCGTAGTTGCCCATCCCAAGACGCGTTACATCGCCTTCACCGGTTCGCGCGAAGTTGGTCTCGACATTCACAAGCGTGCCGCCGACAAGGTTCCCGGCCAGCTCTGGATCAAACGCACCGTCCTCGAAATGGGTGGCAAGGACGCAATCATCGTCGATGCCGATGGCGATTTTGATGCCGCCGTCGAGGGCGTTGCCCAATCCGCATTCGGTTTTCAAGGTCAGAAATGTTCGGCCTGCTCCCGCGCCATCGTAGACGAGCGCATTTACGACAAGTTCCTCGATCACCTCAAGGCTCGAGTGGAAAAAATTACGGTCGGCGATCCCACTGAGAATCCGAACATGGGCGCGGTGATCAACGAAGGCTCCATGAAGTCGATCCTCGAATACATCGAATACGGAAAGAAGGACGGACGCCTGATCACGGGCGGCGGTCTGGCCAAAAATGCTGGCGAGGGCTACTTCATTCAACCTACTGTGATTGCCGACATCAAGCCCAAGTCAAAGCTCGAGCAGGAAGAAATCTTTGGTCCCGTGCTGGCGGTGATCAAGTCGAAGAATTTTGAGCATGCTCTGGAGATTGCCAACGACACCGAGTTCGGCTTGACTGGCGCGGTTTACACCAGCTCGCAAGACAAGATTGATCGCGCCGTCCGCGACTTCCAGGTGGGCAACCTGTATATCAATCGCAAGTGCACCGGGGCGATGGTCGGCGCGCACCCCTTTGGCGGATTCAACATGTCCGGCACCGACTCGAAAGCCGGAGGCCCGGATTATTTGTATTTGTTCACGCAGGCCAAGTCGGTGGCGGAGAAGATCAGGTAGTCACAAGCGCCAGCGAAAAAGGGGAATCATGTACTTAACTACTCTGATTTGCTGAGAGGTGCGTTTCATGACTTGGCGAGACTATGTGTGCAATAAATGCCACCACAAGGTCCGCAGCGGAAACCTGTTCAATGCCCTCAAGAACTTTCACACCGGTACACCCAAATGCCAAGAGTGCGAGGGTGCGACGCAATTGCTTCTCCAATTCGATTTCGGCAAGGGCGTAGGTCGCACACAGTGTACGGTGCTAGACGTGTTCCTTCCAGCACGTTCTACTAAGTGGAATGGCGTTGTGTTTTATCCATTCCAGGTAGTCCTCAAGCGCGGCAGAACTACAGCCTATTGGCTCCCTTACTGGCACGTTGAGGGTGGGAAGAAATACTACGGCCAATGGGCGCCTTTCATACACGAGCGTATGTTTAAGGACTTGTTGTCGCAGGCCCAGAAGATGGGCTACCTCCGCAGTCGGGCCGTATCGTTCAGGTAGCCGTTTCCAGATCACGACATTTAGGGGCGATAGTTAATGCCGTTCCCAATGAAAAAGGCCGCCCGTGGGCGTCCTTTTTCCGTCACACAGCAAAATTCTTACGACGGCACGGCCTGCCCTTGCGGTGGTGGCGCTGCCGCAGCCGTGGCCGCAGCGGCTTCATTCAGAATCCGGTGGTGAATAGTGAATAGCGCCAATTCCAGCCGGTCGGAGACGCCGATCTTGTCGTACACGTTGCGCAGATAATTTTTGATCACCTGCTCGGTAGTCCCAAGTTGCGTAGCGATCTCCTTGTTCTTGTAGCCTTGCACGATCAGCGCGACAATCCGCAGTTCTTTCGCGGTCAGGCGATCGCGTACCCGCAGGCCCACCATGTCGTTTTCGGTAAGCTCGCTGGGGACAGCGATGTCCTGCACCCAGGTTTCGCCGCGAGCCACTTTGCGCACGCAGTCCACCAGCGCTGCGCTGGTCACGTTGCGATAGACCACGCCGTGTGCCCCGGCGGCCATGTAGCGCTGCGTGCTCTCGCCGGTGTCCGCGAGCACGACTACACGAGTCTTGGCTTTGTTCGCGGCTTGCAGTACGGCCAGGAAGTCGCCGTGAAATCCGCCTGCGATTACCAGCACGGCGGCGCGGAACTTATCCAGGGCCATGAACATCTGTTCCTGGGTTTGCGCCTGCGCCACAATGCGCATTTCGTCTTCGACCGCCAGCACTTTGGCGATTCCCGCGCGGAAGATTGCCTGATTGTCGGCCAGAATCAATTTAAGCATCGCTTCAGCACCTCTTTTACGAGTCACGACGAACTGACGACCACTATGTTTGGCGAACAAAATCGTACGAATCAATCACACAGGCCACGCCCCGGGCCTCCGCGGGAGTACTGCTGCCACCGGTTGCAGGTTCGTCGGTGCGTACCACGCGTCCCTTGCATTGCACCGTCACGTTTTCCTTGGCTCCGGTAACTTCGGGCGGCAGAACGATCTCGAACTCCACATTGGAACCCACTTCCAGCGCCGCGTCCGCTCGAATGTAAACTCCGGCGGCGCTCAAATTTCCGGTTACTCCGCTAGCTTGTCCCGCCTCGTCTGCCTTATGAATCTTGATCGGCAGTTCCAGCGGAAACCGTTTCCCCGTCCGCGCTTCGGACACAAAGCCTCCTAGCTCCTGGCTGTTGCTTGCCGGCAAAAGCCAACTCCACTATGGCATCTCCTGATGAATTCCAGGGTTCTGCTGATTTCTACTTACTCGCCCTTATATCATGGAAAGCACCTCAGTCAAAAGGCCTGAGTTACCATCGTAACCTGATAGAAAATAGGTTCCCCCTCGAATTACCGCAGGCCCAAGAGCCGGCAACCCGGTAGATTTCCACCCTGGCATGCTTTCTGTCACAATAACCACTCGTCATTTAACCCGATCGGATCATGACACCCAATCTTAAGGAGTCGCTTCCATGCTCGCTCCAGCCGGTGCCTCAAAAACTTCCTTCCCCATTGTATTTCTGACTTTTGCGTTCACCACGACACTTTTTTTGGTACCGGCGATCCATGCGCAACAAGGGACTGGGAAGCCTGCGCCCGCAACGCCCTCGCAGTCAAGTGTTCCACAGAAAGCGAACCCGGCCACTGAGCTGGGAAAAGCACTCGGATCGCGTCCCCAGGAAGCTCCGCAAGTTTTGCAACAACTCAATTCCGCGCTGGAAGATCTGGTGGCTAAGGTTTCGCCAGCGGTGGTTCAGATTCTCGTCACCGGCTATGGAGCGATCGAGGAGAGCAATAAAAGCCAGACCGCACTGATCGCGCGTCAGCATGCAGTCGGCTCCGGGGTCATCGTCTCTTCGGACGGCTATATCATGACCAATGCGCACGTGGTTGAGGGAGCACACCGCATTCGTGTGGTGCTGCCCATGCCTTCTGTCGATTTCCCGCAGGTCGAACCCGTAGGCAAAGAGCATGTTCTGGACGCAAAGCTGGTTGGCGTTCACAAAGAGTCGGATCTGGCGCTGCTTAAAATTGACCAGAAAAATCTGCCCACCCTCGAACTGGGTAGCACTCGCCTGGTGCATCAAGGCCAGTTGGTGTTTGCCATTGGCAGTCCGGAAGGGTTGCAGAACTCGGTCACCATGGGTGTGGTCAGTTCGGTGGGCAGGCAGCCTGATCCAGATCGCCCCATGGTTTATATCCAGACCGACGCTCCCATCAATCCGGGAAACAGCGGTGGTCCGCTGATCGATATGGATGGCTATGTGCTCGGCATCAATACCCTGATTCTTTCCGAGGGCGGAGGCAGCGAGGGCTTGGGGTTTGCCATTCCCGCGAGAATTGTGCGTTTTGTTTATCAGAGCCTGCGCAAGTATGGACACGTGCATCGAGTCGAGATCGGAGCGATCACGCAAAACATTACACCCAGCTTGGCCGATGGACTCGGCCTTTCCCGCAGTTGGGGAGTCATCGTGTCGGACGTAAGTCCAGGAGGGTCCGCGGAAGCCGCCGGATTGAAGACCCGGGACATTATCGTAAGTGCCGATGGCCGGCCTATCGATACCCTGCCCGCGCTCACCGCCGCCATGTATCTGCATCCACTCGATGAGGTGATGAAACTGGTTGTTCTGCGCGGCGGCAAACGAGAAACTTTGTACGTTGCGGTAAGCGAACACCGCGATCAGATGGACAAACTCATGGACGCGGTCGATCCCGATCAGAGCCTGGTGGCGCGTCTTGGAATCTTGGCGGTTGACTTGAACGATCAACTGCGCTCCGTGGTCGGGAACCTTCGCATTTCAAGTGGAGTGGTTGTGATCGCGCGCGCCGCCGACCTCATCGGTCCAGAGTCCGGACTGAAAACGGGCGATATCATCCACAGCGTGAACAAAACTCCAGTCGATTCGTTGGAGTCGCTGCGCACCGCCTTGAATGGCCTCAAAGCTAACGCCGCTGTGGTGCTTCAGGTGGAGCGCGATGGCCAGTTGCAGTGGCTGGCGTTCGAGATGGAGTGAAGAACTTGCCTTCTATACACTGCGGCTCCCAGGAGCTTGTCAGGTATGCCGACAATCAGACATGCTTTCTTTTTCCCCCCCTCGAAATCGGAATCAAGGGGGACGGTAACCACAGTGGCGAACTGGGCGCAATTAGAGTGGAATCATAAGCAGAGGAATTCGTCCGCGTCCAACTGGAGCAACGAAGGACAAATCTGCCGGAAGCGACCTGCTATCTCCGCGTGCTCTGCGGCCGTTCTCGGCGGTCTCTGCGTTTTTAAGGTCTTCTTTTTGCAAACCCAAAGTGTTAAATCGCGGAGCGCGCGAAGAACAGCCGCAGGGCGCGAGGAGATACCCACAAAGAGCAAACCAGACATTCCTAAAAACTGAAGAACTCGCATCGTCCCATCTGCCGTCGTAGAATACGGACACCATGAGGACGTTCAGGACCAAGCCGCTAACTCTTCGCTTGGCAACGAGCTTTTCCGTGATGATGCTGTTTCTGTGCACGGGATTCGCGCATGCCCAAACCTGTTTCACCGCCGGCGACATGGACGAGCCCACACGCACCGCCCTGGTGAACAGCGCCAAGCGCTATTTCGACATGGCCGTTCGCGGCGATTCCGCGGCGCTGCGCCAGAACTCGATTCCCAGCCTGGCTTCGGATTTTTCCGGCATCGAAACAGTGGTAAAAGACAATCAGGCGAATTTGTCTGGAGCGCAAGGCAATCCGCGTCCTCCATTTCTGTTTAAGGTCGAAGGAACCGCGCCCCTCGCCCATGCCGAGTTTCTGTGCGGAGTGTTTGGCAAAGTTGGGCAAACGGCGGACAGCGCCGTATTCGAGATCCCAAACTTGCAGCCCGGCAACTATGGCATTGTCATCCTGGATGTGCCCACCGCAAAGCAAACCTATGCCGTGTCCTTCGTCCTGCAGCAGGAAGGCAAGGACTGGAAAGTGGGGGGCTTCTACGTGAAGGAAACCCAAATCGCCGGGCACGACGGCAACTGGTTTGTCGACCGCGCCCGCGCTTTCAAAGCCAAAGGCCAAAACCACAATGCCTGGCTGTACTACCTCGAGGCGCGCGATCTGTTGGTGCCCCTACCCTTCATGTATACCCAGATCACCGATAAGTTAGGCGACGAGGCGGAAACCGTGAAACCGGCAGATCTTCCCATCGACGGCAAAACCGTGGACCTCGCGGCAGCCGGCAAAACTTACCGCCTGACCACGCTGTTTCCCGTAGCGGTGAAACAGGATCTCGACCTGGTCGCGAAATACCAGTCGCCGGATGTTTCCAACACTACGCAGACATTTCAGGACAACACCGAGGTGATGAAGGCGCTGCTGGCAAAGTATCCCGAGTTCCGCGACGCATTCGATGGCGTGGCAGTCCGCGCCGTAGAACCGAGTGGCCGCGACTACGGTTCGCTGCTTCCGATGAAAAACATTAAATAGCAGTTGAAACGCCCGCACAGAGTCCTCCGGCTTATTTCGAGACCGTACCCGGGTTTAAAATGTAATTAGCTATGCCCACGCTCCGCGACATCGTTTACGAGCAGGTGCGCGAAGGCGAGCTTTACGAGAAGCTCGACCGCAATCGAGTGCGCTGTTATGCCTGCGGCCATTGCTGCCCCATCCCAGAAGGCCAACCCGGCGTCTGCAAGGTGCGCTACAACCGCGGCGGTACGCTTTACGTGCCCTGGGGATACGTCGGTGGAGTGCAGTGCGATCCCATTGAGAAGAAGCCGTTTTTTCATGCCTATCCGGGCGCGCTGGCTTACAGTTTCGGAATGCTGGGATGCGACTTGCACTGTGGCTACTGTCAGAACTGGGTTACATCGCAAGCGTTGCGCGATCCCAACGCCGTTTCGCCGCCTCTCGAAGCATCGCCGGAAGCCCTGGTGCAGGACGCCCTCCGGCAAGGCGCAAAGGTTCTGGTCAGCACCTACAACGAACCTCTGATTACCAGCGAGTGGGCCGTGGCCGTGTTCAAAGAGGCCAAGGCCGCCGGGCTAGTCACCGGATTTGTTTCGAATGGTAATGGCACCCCGCAGGTGCTTGAATACCTGCGCCCTTGGATCGATCTATATAAAGTCGATCTTAAAAGTTTCGATGACCGCCACTATCATGAACTGGGCGGCCGCATCGGCCCCATTCTAGAGACCATTCGCAGCCTGCACCAGATGGGCATTTGGCTGGAGATTGTTACCTTGCTGATTCCCGGCTTCAATGATTCCGAAAATGAACTGCACGGATTGACGGAGTTTCTCGCTGGCGTATCGCCGGATATTCCCTGGCACGTGACTGCCTTTCACAAAGATTACAAAATGGAAGATCCCGACGACACCCAACCGAAAGACTTGCTGCGTGCCGTCGAAATCGGCAAGCAAGCCGGCCTGCGCTACATTTACGCCGGAAACTTGCCCGGCATCGTCGACGATCACGAGAACACGCGTTGCCCCAAGTGCGGAGACACGCTGATCAAGCGGCGCAGCTACTTCGTCGAGCAGTACCACTTGACTGCAGATGGCCATTGTCCATCCTGCAATGCCGCGATCCCGGGCCGCTGGTCACCGAAATTCGCGGGACAGATCACCGACCGTCCTTTCTTGCCGCGCCACGGCTCGCGTTTGGTTACAATCCTCAACTAGATCAATAACCAGGCTCAACCTTCATCTTCATGCGGAACCTGCGAATCGCGCTCGCCCTCGTATTACTATTTCTCGCAGCCGCCTGCTCGCCCCGCGACTTTCTCACCCGCCGCCTCGCCTCCGATCTGATCGCCAGTTCCGACACGTTCAAGAGCACGCAACAGTTCTGGATTCGGACCGGTCTCATCTCGAACAAGGATTTCATCTCCCCCGAATATCTGGTGTTACAACGCCATGGCTGGATCACCGGCGCGATTGACCGTTGCCCGCCCGACGTTGCTCCGCCCCCTTGCTGGCAAGTTGCGCTTACTCCAGTGGGAGTTGACACGTTTCATGACCTGATCCCCAACGGCGCGGCGAACCCACAATATTTCAGCGTGCCTGTAGCCCGCCGGCAACTGACCGGAATAACCGGGATCAGCAGAAGCGGCAACGCCGCAGACGTGGACTTCCTATGGAAGTGGATTCCGCTGAATGAAGTGGGAGCCGCGCTTTACGCCGGCGGCGTGCAATACAAATCTACGGTGGGATTTCGCCGGTACGACGATGGCTGGAGAATCATCGAAGGCAGCGCGCCCAAAAGCAACCAGGGCCTCGACGACGCATTAAAGAACTCCGAACCCGCGCCCTGAGCTTGAAACACAAGCGGGGCGCGAGTACTTTTTCCGCGTCCAACTTTGTGAAGACAAGCCTTTCCAGTACCCAAGTTCGGAGGCGTTGCTGATTGGGAATACTTCAACACCCTGCCCGGCGGTCTGCCCGGTCCGGTAAAGTGGGGAGCTATCATGGCCAAGGCGATGGGAGACTAGCTTCTCGCATGTTTGGCACGGCGTTCTGCGTGCCTCTGCGTATGACTCGCGACAGTGCGCTGCGAGTCGAGTTTACAAAGCCTGCTTGTTCACTGTATACCTCTCTTTGAGCCCATGCTAAACAGAAGTCTTCTGCTCATTTCTTTTCTTGCTGCATTCGCCCTCACTTTTGCTCGCGCTGCTGAAAAACCCAAGCTCACGCTCGACGATTTTTTCAACTACGTCGACATTCTTGCCGTCGCCATATCCCCAGACGGCAATTCGGTTGTCATCAACACCGAGCGAGCCGATTGGGTCCAGAACATTTTTCGCCGCGACCTTTGGCTGTATCGCGACGACGGCCATGGCCGAGGAACACTGGCCCAACTCACGCAAGCGGGCGACAACACCAAGCCGCAATGGTCTCCCGACGGCCGATGGATCGCGTTTCTCTCCGAACGCAAGTCCAACCAAGCCGTCGACACCAGCGAGGATGATCACAAAGAGAACGCGGTTGCGCAGCTTTATCTCATTCCTCTCGCGGGCGGTGAGCCATTTCCCGTGACCCAAGGCGATGAGGAAGTACATTCATTTTCCTGGTCGCCAAACTCTCGCACACTTTACTTTGCCACGCGCACGCCCTGGACCAAGACTCAGAAGGATGCCTACAAGAAAGAATGGAAGGATGTTTTGCAGTACCGTGCCGCGGAACGAGGCGACATGATTTTCAGTATCGATGTAGGGAACGCAATCGCCCGGCGCGCAACTGAAGGAACAAAGCCGGAGGAGGATTCGGAGAGCGACTCGGGCGCAACTCCCGGTTCCCACGCTCTGGCCATTACCCCGTGGCACATCCACGAATTGGAAGCTTCGCCGGACGGAAGCCAATTAGCTTTTGTCACAACATCTGTTTCTGAACGAGAGGAGAAAGTTGAGGAGTTCGAAATTTATTCCGTGCGCCTCGCCTCCGCTTCCCCGGATCGCCCACCGCTGCAATTAACCCACAACCAGGCCGTCGAGCAAGACTTGCACTGGGCGAAGGACGGCAAGCACATTTTCTTCGAAGTCCAATATGGCTCTGTCGAAGGAATGTACAAAGACACGCAAACCCGGCTTTACTGGGTTGACGCGGACACCAGCGAAATCCGGCGCTGGGCAGCCGATTTCGAAGGCGCCGTTGGTCCATACACGCCCACTTCGGATGGCGGAGTGCTCGCGACCGGGCAATTGGGCACAGAGGTCCACACCTATTCCCAGCCTGACGTTTCCGCGCCTTTTTCCCAACAGTCTGGTCGGCCGGGCACATACGCCAAACTTGCCGCCGCTCAACATTCGCAACGCCTCGCCTTTGTTCACTCTGCGATCGAAGAGCCAACCGAGGTTTACTTAGCGGACAGCCGCGACGCCCTGCAGTCGGCCCGCCCCATCACTTCCTTCAACCAGCTCCTCACGGAGCGTGATCTGCCCAAAGCCAAGCCCTACCGCTGGATCGCGGACGATGGCACACCTATCGAAGGCATGCTCATGTATCCGCCGGGAAAATTCGAAGCCAGGCATCTGCCCATGTTCGTGTTCCCGCATGGAGGTCCGGATGATTTCGACGGCAATCATTTCGAAGCGGATTGGTATGTCTGGGACCGTTTGGCTGCGACCCAGGGATGGCTGGTGTTTGAACCCAACTATCGCGGCTCAACCGGGTACGGCGACAAGTTCCTGGCGGGAATCGTCCCCCAAATCGTTTCCCGTCCCGGCAAAGACATTCTTGGAGGCGTGGACGCGCTGGTGAAAGACGGCACCGCCGATCCCGAGCACCTTAGCGTTGGCGGCTACAGCTACGGTGGCTACATGGCCAACTGGCTGATCACGCAGACCACTCGCTTCAAGGCCGCAGTGACCGGCGGGGGCGCGGTGGAAAACGTTGCCAACTGGGGTAACGACGATACCACTTTTGACGATGCCTACTTTCTCGGAGGGTTCGCGTGGGAGCAGCCGCAGCGCTATCAGGATGAAGCGGCCATCTACCAGATGAATAAAGTTCGTACCCCCACCCACATCGTCAGTGGGGCAGACGACATTCGCGTGGCCGTAGCGGAAGCCTATCTCCTCGATCACGCCTTGCACGCCCTCGGCGTTCCCAGCACCCTGCTGATTTTTCCGGGCGAAGGCCACGAACTCGACAAGAATCCGTGGCACGGAAAAATCAAAGTGCGCGAAGAGTTGAAGTGGCTGGAAAAATACGGCGGCCTCACTCCTGCCCGCTAGAAGCATCAGCTATGATGACAAGGGCTAAAGCCAGAGGCTAGCAGCTAGAAGCGCACTCAGCGAATGATCAAAGCCGTCCGAGGAACTCGCGATCTTCTCCCGCCGGACACGGCGCTGTGGAACTTCGTCGAAGCCGCCGTCCGCGACGTCTTCCGCGCTTACAACTTCCACGAAATCCGCACTCCCATCTTCGAAGAAACGCAACTCTTCGCCCGCAGTGTGGGCGAAGATACCGACATCGTCGCAAAAGAAATGTTCACCTGGGACGACCGTGGGCGAGGTCGAGGTTCGCTTTCATCGTTGGCGGGCCATTCAAAATCACTTTCCGCAGGGCGCTCGGGTTCTTTTGCCGAGGAGGACCGTGGTCAATCGTTGACCCTCCGCCCCGAAAACACCGCCGGCGTCGTCCGCGCCTACATTGAGCACAAGCTTTGGGATCGCGGCTTGAACAAGCTTTACTACATCGGCCCGCAATTCCGGCGCGAGCGTCCGCAGAAAGGACGCTATCGCCAGTTCTATCAAATCGGAGCAGAGATCATTGGCCCCGCCAGCGCGGGCAGCGAATCCCCTGCGCGCGACGCAGAAATTCTGGAACTGCTGGCCACCCTGCTCGACCGCCTCGGCATCGAAAACTGGACGCTGCAACTAAACTCTGTCGGCTGCCCCAACGATCGTGCCGCATACAACGAAGCTCTGCGCAAAGCGCTCGAGCCCGTGGTCGGACAAATGTGCGCAGATTGCCAGCGCCGCGCCGTCACCAATCCGTTGCGAGTGTTCGATTGCAAAGTTCCCGCCGACCAGCCCATCATCGAAACCCTGCCGCGTATCAGCCAGTTTCTCGACGAACCCTGCCGCCGTCATTTCGAGCACGTACAAGAGATCTTGAAGTCATTAGGAGTTGAATTTCAGCTAAACGACCGCCTGGTCCGCGGTTTGGATTACTACAGCCGCACCGCGTTCGAGTTTACGCACGGTGCCCTGGGCGCGCAGAACGCAATTCTCGGCGGAGGCCGCTACGACGGCCTTTCCGAATCCCTCGGCGGCCCTAGCGCTCCCGGCATTGGCTTCGCCATTGGCGAAGACCGCCTCGTCCTGGCTCTGCAGAAATCTGCCGACGCGGTCCAGCGCAAGCCCGACGTTTATATCGCCCCGCTGGGCGCGGGCATGGATCGCGAAGCTGCCCGCCTGGCCCGCGAGTTGCGCCGTCATGATGTGGTCGTCGATCTGGGCGATGAGACGTTTCGCCTGAAAAAATCTTTTGAGACCGCCAGCAAGCTGGGCGCGCGCTTCATCCTGATCGTGGGCGAAAACGAAGTCAAAGCCGGTGCCTTCGCGCTCAAAAATCTTGAAACCGGCGAACAAATCTCCGTGCCTCGCGCCGAACTGCCACAAAGAATTTCAATCAGTAACCTAGCCGAATAGTGTTTCAATTTCATCACCACTTGCTCTCTCTGCATACCCTGCGGCCGTTCTCAGCGGCCTCTGCGTTTTAAGGTTTTGATCATTTATAATCTGGAATTCCCTATTACCTGAAAGGCACAACTTGCTCGACTTCTTAGGCGACCTGCAACGCACCCACCGCTGCGGCGCTCTCCGCGCTTCCGACTCCGGCCAACGCGCCGTGCTCATGGGATGGGTAAACCGCCGCCGCGACCTGGGCAACCTAATCTTTGTAGATGTCCGCGACCGGACGGGTATAACGCAAGTGGTGTTTAACAAAGAGCGCGATCCGGCGGCGCACGAAAAGGCCAGCCAACTCCGCAACGAGTATGTAATCGCCGTGATCGGCAAAGTCAAGCAACGCACTGCCGACACTTTCAACAAGAACATCCCCACCGGCGAGGTCGAGTTAATCGCCGAAGAGCTGCGCATTCTCAACGAATCCAAGCAGCCCCCATTTCTTCCCGGCGACACGGTGCTACCCAACGAGGAAATGCGCCTCAAGTACCGCTATATCGATCTGCGCCGCGATGCCATGCAGCAAAATATCGAGCTGCGCCACAAAGTTGCGATTGCGATTCGCAGCTATCTCTCCGCGCAGGGATTCTTCGAAATCGAAACCCCGTTCATGACCCGCTCCACTCCCGAAGGCGCGCGCGATTACCTTGTCCCCAGCCGCGTCCAACCCGGCTCGTTCTACGCCCTGCCGCAATCGCCGCAACTGTTCAAACAAATTCTGATGATCTCCGGCTTCGATCGCTATTTCCAGATCGTGCGCTGTTTCCGCGACGAAGACCTGCGCGCCGACCGCCAGCCCGAGTTCACCCAAATCGATTTGGAAATGTCCTATCCCCAGCCCGAGCGTGTGTGGGAGGTGGTCGAGGGATTTCTGACCGCTGCATTCAAGGCAGCTGGACAGGAGATCCAGCCGCCGTTCCGGCGCATGAGCTACGATCAGGCCATTCGCCTCTACGGCAGCGACAAGCCCGACATGCGCCTGCCCGCGATGACCGACGTTCGCCAGGCATTCACAGCGGAGAATCTCACTACGCTAGCTGTGAATCCCAGTCTGCCCGTAGTAGCCATCAGGATTCCGAAAGTCGGCGAACTGTCCCGCAAAGATCGCGACGAAATCAAGCCGCTGTTCACCGCAAGGGGCGCAGCCAAGCTATTCGAAGATTTCAAGCGGCTGGAAAAAAACTTCCCCGAAGCCGCACTCAAGATTCGCCACGAAATCACCGCCGAAGCCGACGACTTGATCGTGGTCGTTGCCGGCGACGGCAAACCGTCCGAGCACAAATCCGCAGGCGGCGTAAAGCCCGAGGTCAAGCAGCACGACCACGCTGTGTACACTGCCGCGGGCTTGCTGCGTTTAGCGCTGGCTCAAAAATATGCCGACCGGCATGGCGCTTTCAAGAAAAGCGGCGATCCCGCCAAAGATTTCCGCTTCCTCTGGGTCACCGATTTCCCCATGTTCGAGTGGGACGAAGAGGGCAAGCGCTGGGCCGCCGCTCATCATCCCTTCACCTCGCCGCATGAGCATGACATGGACAAGCTCGAGTCCGATCCGGCCTCCGTGCGCGCCCTGGCCTATGACGTCGTGCTCAACGGCACCGAGTTGGGATCAGGCTCCATCCGTATTCACCGCCAGGATATTCAAAGCAAAATCTTCCACGCCCTCGGCATGACCGAAGAAGAAGCCCGCTCCCGCTTCGGATTCTTTCTCGAAGCGCTGGAGTACGGCACCCCTCCCCACGGCGGCATCGCGCTGGGATTGGATCGCATCGTGATGATCCTCGCCGGAGCCGAAAGTCTGCGCGAAGTGATACCGTTTCCGAAAACCGCGCGAGCGGTGGACTTGATGGTGGACGCCCCTACGCCGGTGAGCGAGTCACAACTGAAAGACTTGGGGATACAGGTCAAGAAGTAGTTTCTAATGTCGCTGCAACGCGAGGTCTTTCACCGCTGCAGAATTGGCCCCATTTTCAGCTGTCATGAATGTTTCCCACTTCCTCCATGGAAACCCGGCAAACAAATAAAATAGATACGCGGCTGAGAGGCTGATCCGAGGTTAGTGTCCCACGGTTTACTACTCAGGTTCGTGCCAATCTGGATTCCTAACCGGCAGCAAAAAAGGCGGCCAGAGCCGCCGTGACCCAAAGACAAACGACCAAGGACTAGCCCTTGCCCTTCAGCATCCCCACCACCCGATCAAAATCTTCCAGCGACGCGTACTCGATCTCGATCTTCCCTTTGCCCTTGCGATCGCGAATCCGCACCCGCACTCCCAACGTTCGTTCGAGCTCGGTCTGCACATGGCGCACATTGGGATCCACCCAGCGCGCCGTTCCTGGCTGCTTCTCCTTTTGCAGCGGCACGTTGGTGCTGAATACCAGGTCTTCCAGTTGTTGCACCGACAAATGCTTGCGCACCGCTTCGTCGGCGATCCTCGGAATCAGGTTGGGATCGAGCAAGGTCAGCAGCACCCGCGCCTCGCTGAATCCCAGCCGCCCCTCCTGCAGATACTGCGTGACCGGCGGCGGCAGCCGCAGCAGCCGCATGTAGTTCGAAACCGATTCCCGCGAAATCCCCACTCGCTGCCCAATCTGCTCTTGTGTCAGCTTAAAATCCTGGCTCAACTTGGAGAATGCGGTCGCCTGCTCCATGCAATTCAGATCCTGCCGCTGCAGGTTCTCGACCACCGTCATCTCCGCTGCCTGCTGGTTGGAGACTTGGCGCACAATCGCCG
This sequence comes from uncultured Acidobacteriota bacterium, assembly GCA_963696635.1. Lineage (GTDB taxonomy): Bacteria > Acidobacteriota > Terriglobia > Terriglobales > Acidobacteriaceae > JABDBE01. The sequence continues at coordinate 243,968 of CAVOKX010000005.1, read as the reverse complement.
GAATCGTCGCCCGCGCCGCCATCTTTGAAGCCCGGCAGCGCCGTTCCCCCAGAATCAGAACGTAACGTCCTGCTGCGCCGGGCCGAACCGAAATCGGCTGGATCACCCCGTTCGCCCGAATCGAGTCCGCCAATTCGTGCAGCGTCGTCGCGACAGAATCATCCGACCTCTGCTCCTCCCTGGTGAAATACCGGGTCTGATAAGGATTCTCATCAATCAGCTCAAGCGGAATCTCGACCACGGCATCGCCCCGCGCCAGACCGTGAACCGCAGGCAAAACGTGTGGCGCGGGCGCCTCGCCCGCGCTGCTCGACTCCAGCCTACGCGGCCCCGAAGGCAACAACGAATCCAATCCCCGCCCCAAAGCCCGCCGCTTCTCAATTACTCTGTCCGCTGCCTTGTCCGTACCTGTCATCGCCGTAGTCGTCATGGTTTGTTCATCCCCAGTTCTCTCTCATCCCGAGCGCAGTCGAGGCACCTTGCGTTTCACTCGCCAGCACATCGACGCTCATCGATCTAATAGATTGATGGTCGTCAATTTATTCCGCTCCTTGATCCAGCGCTTCCACCGCGGAGCGTTCACCACTTGCTTCTCCTCCGCAGGAGGCTCAGCGGGCACCGGCATCTCCTGCACCGGCGTGCTGTGCCCAATGATTTCCTTGGCCAGCTGAATGTAGCTCTCGGCCCCGCGCGAGCGCACATCGTAGACCAGCGCCGGCTTGCCATGGCTCGGCGCCTCTGCCAGCCGCACATTGCGCGGGATCGTGGTCTTACAAAGCTTTTCCCCGAAGTATCGATTCAGTTCTGCCGTGACTTGCTGAGCCAGGTTGGTGCGGTCATCGAACATGGTAAGCACCACACCTTCAATCGTGAGATCGGGATTCAACGACGCGCGAATACGTTCAATCGTGTCGAGCAATTCAGACACGCCCTCGAGCGCAAAGTATTCGGCCTGCATCGGAATCAGAATCGAGTCTGCGGCCACCAGCGCATTGAGCGTAAGCAGATCGAGCGCAGGGGGACAGTCCAGCACGATGTACTTGAAACGATCCCGCAAAGGCGCAAGCGCATCCCGCAGGCGAAATTCCCGGCGTTCGCCGTCAACCAGCTCCAGGTTCGCGCCGATCATATTCTTGTGCGCGGGGATCAGCCACAGCTGCTCGAGTTCAGTCTTCTGCAGTGCCTCGTGAGCTTGAGCCTCGCCCATAAGTAGATGATAGGTATTGATTCGTTCGGGATCCTTGACTAGGCCAAGCCCGCTGGTGGCGTTCGACTGCGGATCGCAATCGACCAGCAGCGTATCCACTTCCGCTGCGGCAATGGACGAGGCCAGATTAATGGCAGTCGTAGTCTTGCCTACGCCGCCCTTCTGGTTGGCAACCGCGATAACGCGTCCCATTTAATTTTTAAGAGAATCGGAGAGACGCTTGCAGAATAGGCCGACAGGTTGTGCATTTGCAATGACAGATTTCAGGGCAGCGAACCAGCAAAGACATTTTATTGCAGCCTAAACGAGTTGCGGAAGTCAGAGACCCATCTTTCCACAGCTGTGTTCCACGTGGAACAGTGGCTGGGCATTTGGCTGATAGTGTTCCACGTGGAACGCTCTTGGGGACACTCAGGCCGGTCGGTGTCCCAGCGAAGTGTTCCACGTGGAACATCGCACATTGAAATCCCTGTGCTTTCAGAAATCGGTTTTGTGGCAAAGACCACTTTGACCTGATTTTTCCGTAAACTGCGTTACGTCCGCGATCAAATGAAGACGGATTCGCCTACGCCAGTCCACTTATTACCTTGCTGGTTCCTGTTCTTCCAAAATTGTTATCTAGCTTGATACGTGACATTCATGATTCCCGCACGGCAATAGCGAGAATGCGGCGCGCGGAAAGTGGCACGGGCAGCGGAGCCGCCCAAGCGAATGACGGTGTCAAGTCTTGGGCACATGCGAGTTGGGCTTCGCTGATCAGAACGGCGAGCCAGCCTCCGGGCACAACCAGGCTAGCGGCAATTGGGAGCGCGTCCTCGAAACGCTCAACTGCGCGCACCGTCACTACTTCGGCGAGAGGCTTCCGGTAGTCCTCCACGCGTCCGGAGAATACATCGACATTCATCAATGTAAGCGTCCGGCTCACTTCGCGCAGGAAAGTTGCCCGCTTGTGGTTGGACTCGATCAGGGTGAGGTCGATGTATGGCGCCCATATCTTTATAGGAAGCCCAGGAAAGCCTGCGCCAGAGCCGACGTTGATCAGTCGAGTAGAAGTCGAGTCCCGCTCGCCTTGCACAAACGCTTCGACTTCGCTCAGAGCACGCTCCGGCCGTTCCCACGTGGTCTTTGTGGGAAAGAGATGCCGGGCGGCAAAGAGCGATTCGCCGAAATGCCGAGTTACAATTTCCTCCGGTTGGCGGATGGCGGTGAGATTCATGCGGGCATTCCAGCGAAGCAACAGATCGATGTATGTCGATATATTCTGCAGTTGATCCTGGCTGAGGACCGCAGATTCCCCGCTCTGTTTGGAATGACCAAGCTCAGAAAACGAAACGGAACCTGTGAGGAACGGTTGCAGTAACTCGACAATGCGGGCTGTGTCCATGCGAGGGGTGAATTGTAGATGTTGGAGAGGAAATCTCAAATCACAGAGTGCATTCAAGGACTCGCGAAAGCGTCCCTGATTCGAAGCGTGGCTTGAGCGAGCGCGTACGGGCGAGACACCCGTCCTATAGAGACACCCGTCCTACACGGTTGGAACCGATTGGGGGGTAACTCGGGGCCCTTTGGCCAAGCGGCACAATTGGAGTTGTCCTTCGGGTATCTGAGCCGGCGGAGGCACGGCTGTTACACTCGCGAGTTATGGCGGTAATCACTGAGGAAACCCCCACAGTCGGGGCGGATAAGGTTCACGCCCTGGTGCAGTTGCTGCGAACTCGCTCCTACGAGGAGATTCGCCAGCGTATGTATGACAATCCCCCCGGAAGCCCGTGGTGGTCGGCTTGCAAGATCGAACTCGATATCCGTAATGGCGAACAAATCGCCGCCGCCCTCTCAGCGACTTCGCATGTGCTGGAAAAATTGCGCGGCTCGACTCAGCACTTCGAGCAGTTGGCTGAGACCTTGCACGAAAGCACTAAGGAAGTAATGGATATGCTCGCGGGCACCAAAGAAGCGGGCCGGCGGCTGGAAATTGCGGTCTATGTGACCATCGGGATCACCCTGGTGCAACTGTTTAATTTGATCTTCGAAGTCTTTCGCAAGCGCTGATTGCTTGAACATGTGGGACCGGGTCTTCGACCCGGTCAGGCCCGCAGGGCCGCCCCTCTGCTGAATGACCTTACCAACCGGCCGAACATCAACCCGTGCCACCTGCTTCGTAGTGCCGTACATAAGGTGTCCGTTCGTCTTCCGGGAAGTAGCGATCGTCTTCAGGGTAGTAAACCGCGCGCTCCGGTTCGGGGCCGGCAAAGCGCCGCACCGCATCCATATTGTCCCAAAGCGTGATCAAAACGTATTCCGTGACCTCTCCGATTTCCCTAGTCAGGACGAGAACCTCCTTGAAACCTTCGGTTGCTTTGTACTCCTTGAGCCCGGTCTGCTCCAAATAGGAAAAGTATGGTTTGCCCATGCCTGGCCGGGTGCGTCCCTGCCAAATTCTCGCGATCATCGGATTCTCCCCCCGCTTCATGTAGTCGCTGCCCTCAATAGATGTCGAACCCAGGAATTCAGACTCTTTGGGGATGCTTGAATCTCTCCCGATTCGTTTCTTGAGTTCTGCTTTCCTGGCACGTTTACATCCGGTCCGGTCGTTGTCCAGTTCCCGAGCAGGCTGCTGAAAAAATATGATTCACCCAGGTTTTGGGGGAGGGCCCGACTTCAGTCGGGCCGCTAAGGCATTGAAAATATGTCCGCGCTTTAGCGCCTGAGGTGAGTTTTTCGTGTCCACGACGACTTTTCCGCAGCCTCGAGACCATGCTTTTGCCGCAGAGACGCGCTGCTGATCGGAATTGGTGAACGTAGGAAGCTTCCAAAACGGGATTTCTCCCACCCCGTCCTTTTCGCGGGCGAGCGCGCCCGCGCCACACCTGCGCAGGAGAGTAGGTCGTTGCCGGCACAAATAAAGCCCACGCTCAGAGGTCGCCGTGCGCCTTCCCCCCTGGTTCTGCCCTCCGCTGCTACAATAATCCGCTCCGAAGTGCTGCATGACGGCCATCTACCACATCACGCACGTCAACAATCTGGCTGGAATCTTAAAAGAGGACGGACTGCGCTGCGACCGGGCCGCGCTAGCATTGAAGAGCGTTCAGATCGGGCATCAGCACATCAAGGCGCGGCGCATGGTTCGGCAAGTTCCGCTGCCGCCCGGAGGAACTCTAGGAGACTATGTACCGTTTTATTTTGCTCCGCGATCGCCGATGCTTTATGTGATAAACAGCGGGCGGGTTGAAGGGTACGACGGAGGCCAGCAACCAGTGATACACCTGAGGACCTCCGCCGAGTCGGTTGCCGAGGCGGAAGTGGACTGGGTGTTTACGGAAGGCCACGCGGAAATGGCCTTCACCGACTTTTACAATGATCTTGAAGACCTCGATAAGATTGATTGGCCGGTAATGCGTTCACGGTACTGGTTTGATACCGACGAACACCCGGATCGAAAACGGAAGCGCCAAGCAGAGTTCCTAGTTCATCAATTCTTCCCGTGGGAGCTGGTCGAGTATATAGGAGTATACGGAAAAGGCATCGAAGAGCAAGTGCAGAGGCTTTTGGCAAAAAGCAAACATGCACCCCAGATTGGTGTAGAACGGGGTTGGTACTACTGATGATGAAATTGACTTCAGGGAACCTGCTCAACGCGGACGTGGAGGCGCTGGTAAACACCGTCAATACTGTCGGTGTGATGGGTAAGGGCATCGCTTTGCAATTCAAGCAGGCTTTCCCAGAAAATTTCGCCGCATACGTGGCTGCGTGCAATCGTCACGAAGTTGAGCCGGGCAAAATGTTCGTGTTCCATACGAACACATTCCACAATCCAAAGTGGATTATCAACTTTCCTACGAAACGACATTGGAGGGGAAAATCGCGCCTGGAGGATATCGAGTCTGGCTTGGCGGATCTGGTCGCGGTTGTCCGTCGCGAGCACATCCGATCAATTGCGGTTCCGCCTTTGGGATGTGGCAACGGCGGTTTGGAGTGGGATACGGTGCGAGAAAAAATCTTGGTGGCATTTGCGGCGATTCCGGAGGTGAACGCGCAACTCTTTACGCCATCGGGGGCACCTCCGCCGGAACAAATGAAAGTCGCTACGTCGCGGCCTAGAATGACTGCCGCACGTGCGGCGATTGTGGGCCTGATGGGGCGGTATATGGTCCCCGGGTATCGGCTGACGCTGCTGGAAATCCAGAAATTGGCATATTTCTTGCAATGGCTCGGGGAGCCGCTCAGGCTGGAGTTTCAGAAGCAGCGCTACGGTCCTTACAGCGAGACACTTCATTTTGTGCTCCAGAGGATGGATGGTCATTTCGTTCGCGGGTACGGTGACCGAAGTCGCGATGCGTCTGTTTTCGTCTTGCCAGACGCTCTCAAGGAAGCTCAAGAATTTCTTGCAGGCGAAGCAGACACGTTGCGGCGTTTCGAGAGAGTGTCGCGGCTGATCGACGGCTATGAAACTCCCTATGGGATGGAACTGCTCTCGAGCGTTCATTGGGTCGCCGTTAGCGAAGGCGGAGACGGAGATCCCGATCGTGCGGTAAAGGCAATCCAAGAATGGAATGACCGCAAGCGGAAAATATTCACGCCCGACAGAATCAGCAGGGCTTGGTCGCGTCTCAAAGAAGAGAACTGGTTCAAGACTTGAATTTAGGCGGGGGGGGTTACGCCGGGCCGCTTCACTGGCCCCGACGCCTTCGGTCCAGGTGCTTCGCGTAGCAATCCTTCTGTGCTCAAATCCTCATCGATCTCGGGCCAATGAATTCCGTAGTTTCCGCCGGCGGATTTTCCAGTTCTTGTGCGTTGCGAAGGAGTGGCTTCGAGCAGGCGGGGATACCAGACGAGCGGCTCGGTGATGACGCGGCCGTCGCGCAGCTTCACGCTGATTGTGTCGTCGGTGAATTGGACGTTGAGCACGCGCTCATCCGCCGACGATGCTGAAAAACTCATTCCAGGCCTCCAGGAAACGTGTGCGGGAATCCGCCGCAGTCGATTGTTTCTCGCGCAGTTCGCGCCCGCGAAACCCAGCGCCAGAAAGCTCTTCCTTGACTTGATTTTCTCATCGGGATATCATCAAGTAATACACATTAGCTCTTTGACAATCCAAAACTCCAGCCCGCTTCGTCCGAGCCTCGGCTTGCTTAGACCACCTAAGTCCTTATTCCGGAATATTTTACGTATAAGTCCTTATTCCTCAAAGATTTTGGTGGTAGTCCCGCCCTAACCCTATCATTCCAAAAGATCACGGGGGGAGGGGGTACCGGGTTACTAAGTAGTAAGTTCCCGAAATGGATCAAATGCAGCGGGACAAGCGGAATTGATGCTTTTCTGCCCAGCGGAGATAGCGGTCGTGAGCAATAGCAGAAGGATAGGACCAATTCTTCCCATACAATCAGTCTCCATCTCTTAATATGCTGTGCAGCGTCGAAGTCACAACTTCGTCCTGGTCAGGAAATACGGTTCGCAGATCGAGCAGGACGCGTCCTTCTTCAACCCGCGCGATGACCGGAGGATCTGAAGCGCGCAGGCAGGCCGAGAGTTGGTCGGCGCTCAGACCCTTACAAGTTACCGCTAACACTCGCGTCGGCAGTGTTGCAGAAGGTGCGGCGCCGCCACCAATTACGGATTCACCGTCCCGGATTTCCGCCGACAGCCGGGGGGATTGCAGTTTTTTCGCGACGGCTTCCGCGCGCGTTCCAATCTCTTCTTTCGAAAGACGCATCATGCGCAGAACCGGAATCGCGTTGTGGTCGTCTTTTACGTAAGCAAGCAGGGTGGCTTCGAGGGCCGCGTAGGTCAGTTTGTCCACGCGAAGTGCGCGGAACAGCGAATTCGAGCGCATGCGGGCGATCAGGTCGCTGCGGCCGCTCAGCATTCCTGCCTGGGGACCGCCTAGCAGTTTGTCTCCGCTGTAGGTGACCACATCTACGCCTTGGCGAAGGCTGTCGAGTACACTCGGTTCACCATTTACGCCCACCGAGCGGAGATCGAAGAGCGCGCCGCTTCCCAGGTCCTCGAGCAGTGGGAGGTTGCGTTGGCGCGCCAGGGTAACCAGTTCTTCGATTTGTGGTTGCTCGGTAAATCCGGTGATCTGGAAGTTGGAGCGATGCACGCGCAGCAGCAACCGGGTTTTTTCGTTGATCGCTTTTACGTAATCTCCGATGCGCGTGCGGTTGGTTGTTCCCACTTCCCGCAGCATGGCAAGCGATTTTGACATGACATCTGGAATGCGGAAGGAGCCGCCGATCTCGACTAGCTCGCCGCGGGAAACAATCACTTCGCCATTTTCCGCTAGCGTGTTGAGCGCCAGGAAAACGGCGGCGGCATTGTTGTTGACTACGATGGTGGAGATTGTTGGCTTGGCCACACGAGTGGCGACGCCCGCGTCTACACGATCGTGAGCGGCTGTACCCACGTGTGCATCGAGGAGTTTGCGAAATAGGCGGTCTACGTGCACATCACGCTTGCCGCGCTCGCCTGTTTCCGCGTCAAACTCAAGATTGGAATAGCTGCCTGCAATCTCGCGGATGTGCACCAGTGCCGACGCCGCGAGCGGTGCGCGTCCCAGATTGGTGTGCAGAATGACCCCCGTAGCGTTGATTACGGTTCGCAACGAATACTGAACAGCTTGCGTCACCTGGCGTGCGACTGCATCCTCAAGTCCGGAAAGCGCGAGATCAACGGCGTTCGCGTCGAGACGCCCCGCGCCAATTTCGTCTCGCAGGGATGCCAGCACGGTGCGGGCGGCGTCGGTAACGGCAGCCTGTCCTTCCCTCGCGGCAAGTGCCGCCAACTGTTGGCTGCGCTGGAGTTCGTCTACCGAAGGTAGCTTGCGGTACAGGTCGGCGTTGGCTTGGAGTTTCACTGGTGACGATTATCCCACGGCATCCCAGGGGATGCCGAGGGTCAGACGGGCGAGACGCCCCGTCATCCATCGAAGCTGGGATTGGTTACCCGACCTCGACTAGGCCGTAGCTTTTGTGCCAGCGCGTGCGCATGTGACGCAGGGCTGCGTCGATTTCTGCTTGCGTGATTTCTGCGTTTGGACCGGCCAGGACCGCGGCGGCTTCTCGTTTGGCAGCTTCGAGCAACTGGCGATCACGGATCAGGTTGGCCACTTGAAAGTTGGGCATGCCTGCCTGGCGCGTACCGAAGAATTCACCCGGGCCGCGAAGCTCCAAGTCGAGTTCGGCAATCTGAAATCCGTCGTTGGTGCGAACCATGGCATCGAGGCGGCGTTCTCCATCTTCGGAAACTTTTCCTCCAGTCATGAGGACACAATAAGACTTGGCTGCGCCGCGACCGATGCGTCCGCGAAGTTGATGAAGCTGGGCCAACCCGAAGCGCTCGGCGTGTTCGATCACCATCATGGTCGCATTGGCGACGTCCACGCCAACTTCGATCACCGTCGTGGCTACTAGGATGTCTAGATCGCCCTTTTGGAAGAGGCGCATGACCTGCTCTTTCAAGTCGGGCTCCATGCGACCGTGCAGGACGGCGACCCGAAAGTCCGGGAAGATTCGCTTACTCAGCTCTTTGTACATCTTCATCGCGGCTTTCAGTTCGGTCTCCTCATTTTCCTCAATCACGGGATACACAACGTAGACCTGGTGTCCCGCAGCCACTTGCTTGCGCGCGAAATCCCAGACTTCGGCGGAACGCTCGTCCGATATGCAGCGGGTGATGATGGGAGTTCGTCCGGGGGGCATTTCGTCGATGACACTGATGTCGAGGTCGCCGTAGAGGGTCAGGGCAAGAGTGCGCGGGATCGGGGTTGCGGTCATGACCAAAACGTCAGGCTCGGGCGAAGCTGCCGAGCTTTGCTCGGCCTGGAGGGGTTCCCTCGGCTGCGCTCGGGACAAGCTCCGACCCGTCCCCACATGTTCTTCCATGGATTTTTTCATTAACTTGAAGCGCTGGAGGACGCCGAAGCGGTGCTGCTCATCTACGATCACCATGCCCAGCTTGGCGAACTCGACTTTTTGCTCGATCAGGGCATGGGTCCCAATTACGAGTTGGGCGTTGCCCTGGGCTATATGGCGGCGGGTCTCGCGCTTGCGATCATCCTCCATCGAGCCGGTGAGGAGCACTACCCGATAGCCTGCGCTTTCGAGGATGCGGCGAGCGGAGAAGTAATGCTGCTGCGCGAGGATTTCCGTTGGCGCCATCAGCGCAACCTGGTACCCGTTTTCCATGGCAATGATGGCGGTTTCGAAGGCGACGATGGTTTTGCCTGAGCCTACGTCGCCCTGCAACAGGCGGCGCATGGGAAACGGTTTTTCCATGTCGGAAGCGATCTCCTTCAGCACCCGTTTCTGCGCAGCCGTGGGATGGAAGGGAAGAATCTTTTTGATGGCGGCGCGGGCCCGATCGTCCAACTGGAACGCGATGCCGGTTTGTGCCTTTTGTTCGCGACGTTTCAGTTCGAGTCCGAGTTCCACGAAAAACAGCTCTTCGAAGATGAGGCGAAGGTGAGCCGGGGTGCGGGAGGATTGGAGATCCTGAATACTCTCGCCGGGATCGGGCCAGTGAACCTTCTGCAATGATTCCCGGGGGGAAATTAGGCTGAGATGGCGGCGAACCACCGCCGGGATGGGGTCGGGCAAGTCCGGCGGGAGGTTTTCGAGCGCTGTGTGAATGATGCGACGGAACCAACGGGAGGTAAGACGGCCCTGCCCGGCGGATTCGTAAATGGGCACAATGCGGCCGATTTCGAGCGAAGCCGCCAGCTTCTGTTCGGCGGAGTCAGCGCCGCCGTCGTTGGACGCTTCCCCGATAATCTCGAATTGCGGCTGGGTGAGTTGAAGTTCGCCGCCACGATAGTCCTCCTCGACCTTGCCGTACAGGGCGACGATCTGGCCGGGCTTGAACTTGTCCCGAAGGTAAGCGGCGTTGAACCAGATACACTTCAGTCGCGACCTGCCTTGCCCGGCGGTCATCTGAAAGATGGGCATGCGTCGGGTACGGAAGAGACCCGAGGTCCGAACCTCAGCAATCACGGTGGCCATTTCGCCGGCGCGCAGTTCGGCAATGCCCCTGGGGTTCAGCCGGTCCTCGTAGCGAAAAGGCAGGTAGTGCAGTAGGTCGTCGAGGGTCTGAATACCTTTGGCGGCCAGCAATTCGCCGAGCTTTGGGCCGATCCCTTTAACGTATTGAACGGAGGTGCCTGGTTGCAGCATCTGAAGGGATGTTAGCAGGAGGCGTCGCTGGTGCTATAGTCCACGAGACGTTTTGGCTGAGCGTCGCTCCGCCGTTCCCCTGCGCTGTCCTGGGGGATTAGCGCCAGCCTGCGAGGGCAGGATGCCGTCGCTACTCAAGACATGTCCAAACAAGTGACCAACTTCATTCATGCGCTGGCGGCGGTGCTCGCGGGAAATGCAGTCTACTTTCTGCTGGCAAGATATTTGCCGTTGGCAGCTCGGCACGATCCCTTCCGGATCGATCTTGGGATGGTTGTGGACTTTTCTATCTGCCTGGCAGCGTTCGTTATTATCAAGACTATAGCCGGCCGACAACCTTCCAAACCGCCAAAGGGTTAACGCTTCCAGTCTTCTAAGCTGCTTTAAATTATGAGCTTAGCGCCCGACGCGTGCGCTAGTGCGATTTGTCTGGATTTTGGACAAAGGTTCCTACGACTTTCAGCTGCAGGCGGTTACTTTCGGAACCTCCGTAACCGAGGATGGGGAAGCTAGAATTTGCCCAGCCCCAATGCAGAAGATTTCGATTCTTTACGACGCGAGTCAGGCAGTGCTGTCCACCTTCGATCTGGACGAGGTGCTGCAGCAGATATTGACTATCGCGCGAGATTATTTCCACTTGCAGAACGTGGCCATCCTTTTGCGCGACGAAGACGAACTCTACGTGCGCTGCCAAGTCGGCTGGGATGATGGTCACGATAAGGCCCGGCTAGCGATAGGAACAGGGATTACGGGCGCGGCGGCGAAGCTGAAACGTCCCATTTATGCCGCTGACGTCAGCAAGGACTCGCGTTACATCCTTTCTGCAAAGAATACCCGCTCGGAACTGGCGGTCCCGCTGATGGTGCGCGACCACGTGGTGGGCGTGCTGGACTGCCAGAGCGAAAACCTCGACCACTTCGATTCAGAGACCATAGACTTGCTGGCGTTGTTTTCTACCCAGGCATCAATGGCCCTGCAGAATGCCCGTCTGCACTCGCTGGAACGGCAGCGTGCTTCCCAACTGGAAGCCATCAATGCGATCGCGCAACAGATGACGGCAGTGCTTGATTTGAAAGAATTGCTCGCCAAGGTATGTTTGCTGATCCAGCAGGCTTTTCAGCTCTGTCACGTATCGGTGCTGCTGAAGGATGAGGATGACCTGGTGCTGCGAGCAAGCCATGGAAAGCTCACGGGGCGCGCTCCAGAAGGGGGGGTGCTGGCTGGGGAAGGACTTTGGCGAAGAGCCCTGGCTGCGGGAAAGACGCTGATCGACAATGATGTGAAAGCCGGTTCCGGCATTGGGCTGTACGTCGAAACCGGCTCCAGCATGTGCATTCCTCTGGTCTCGTTTGGCCTGACCCTCGGTGTTTTGGTGCTGGACACGACCCGAGCCGGCGCATTTAACGCCAACGACACTCAGCCCTTGGAGTCGGTTGCTGACATCTGCGCCACCGCCATTCAGAACGCTCATTATGTGGAGCGGGTGAAACAGTTGGCGTATCTGGATGGATTGACCGGTATTTTTAATCGCAGGTTTTTCGAATTGCGGATTGTGGAGGAGATCGATCGGGCACGACGATACCGCACGGGCATGGCTGTACTGATGATTGATATTGATCAATTCAAGAGATTGAACGACGAATTCGGACATCTGCTGGGAGACGAGGTGCTGCGCCAGGTGTCATCGATTTTTCATCAACAACTGCGGAAGATCGACGTTCTGTGCCGCTACGGAGGCGAGGAGTTTGCCATCCTGCTCTCTCAGACCAACGCAGTGCACGCTCTGGGAGTCGCAGAGAAGCTGCGCAAGACGGTGGAAGCCTGGCAGTTTCCGGGCGTTCCCCGGCCGGTCACCATCAGCGCAGGAACTGCGAACTATGGCGAGCACGGTAGCACGCGCGACGAGCTGGTGAAAGCGGCTGACGCAGGCTTGTATGCCGCAAAACAGGCGGGCCGGAATCGAGTCTGCCTGGCTCCATATCCGAAACGCGGTTTGGCTCGGGGCTCCGGCATGTAGGTGTAGAGCGGACACTCTTGTCCTTTTTTTGACCTTGAGGTCAAAAATGTAAGAAACTAGCATCCCAAAATCAATCAGCGGCGGACAAGAGTGTCCGCCCAACAGGGCTCATCAGAATTCTCTGCTGGACCCGTCGAGTCCATCCCGTAGTTCTCTCTCGATCTCACGCTGGCGGTCGCGCATTCTGCCGTTGCACATCGCGCATTTGGTGGGTGAGATCTTCGAGCCCGTCGTTGCGCCTCCCTGGCTTGCCGGTCAATTTCTGGTTTGGCCTGCTTGAGTGCGCGATTGATGGCCTCTTCCATCTCTGGTTTCAGGTGTGCCATTTCAGTTTGGAGTTGACTCAATTCCTCGCGGGTTTTGGCGTCGAGTTCCGGAATTTCCACATCCAGACTCTCGCGGAAAAGGTCTGATTGCTTGCGTTCGGGCAAGGTGATGGTGATGGTCTGTTCCTTCTTGTCACGAATCACGCTGATGCTGGCGGTGTTTTCCTTGCGCGAGCGTAAGGCGTGAGTAAAGTCACCGCTGTCATGAATTGGCTCATGATTGATTTTGACGATCACGTCCCCGGCGCGAAAACCTGCTTTGTCGGCGCTACTTCCCTTTTCTACGGAGCGCACCAGAACTCCTTGACCATTCTTGGCTCCGAAGAAATCTCCGAGTTGCGGCGTAAGATTTTCCACCATCAAACCACTGCGCGCCGAGGAGTGCACCACCACGATGGAAACCGGCAGATCCATGTCGGGCAGAGACGGCAGGGCGGGCATCATCGGCATGTTGAACTTGAATTGCTTGGTATCAGGACCAAAGTTGCGAGCGTAGCTTTGCTTGCGATCCGCGAGTTCCACCTTGATGGTCATTGACTGGCCGTTACGGCTGACGCCCAGCGTGACCACTCGTCCGGGAGGGGTTTCGCGAATCATGCGACGCAGCTGCTCTACGCTCTGCACGTCGGTGCCATTCAAAGTGAGGATCACGTCCTGCTCTTTGAGGCCAGCCTTGCCCGCGGGCGCATCCTGATCCACCATGGTCACTTCTACGCCGCGTTCGTCTTTCAGGTAGAGGGCTGCCAGACGGTCGGGAGTGATATCACGCGTATCCACGCCTAAGTAGGAACCACTGCCCCAACCCTCGCTGGAGAAACCGACGGAGTCGCTGGTGTCGAAGGTAAGTTGATCGGCGGCATGGGCTGCTACTAGCAGAAGCGGCAACATGATCAATGTCGTCAAGATTGATGTTCGCATGTTCACCTTCCCAAAAATGTTGCTAGTGGTTCGCGCGGTGAAAACAGATGTCGCCGGTCGTGGTACGTACCTTGAGCACGGGACCACCGCCGTTCAGGCTTCCTTCCGCGGTGACCGTCTTCGGGCCATAGTCGCCGCCCTCGGTGGTTACCCTGATATCAGGAAAATCTGAGCGAATATTGTGGCCATTAGCAACTTCGATTGAGGCACGAACGCTGATGCTCACGTTGGGCGCCAGGTAGACGGAGATGTCGCCAGCGGACGTCTCCAGTTCAGAATCATGGTGCTCGCCGTTCGAGGCGACAAACTTGGCCACGATCCCGCCGGCGCCGGTTTCCGCTCGCGCCGATGGCACTCCGTTCAATTCGATGCTGCCTCCGCCCGTCTCCGCGCGGACTGGGCCCTTGGCGGAACCGAGGCGAATGCTACCTCCTCCAGTTTCCATTTCCGCTGCACCACCAATATCACCCAGATCGATACTTCCGCCGCCGGTGCTGGCCTTCACTCGTCCCGCACAACGCTCCACCTGAATGCTGCCGCCACCAGTCTCGAGCACCGCGCCCTGTAAGCCTGAGATGATGCTCACGCTTCCACCGCCGCTCTCGGCTTCGATCTTGCCCTTGGCAGAATTCACCTTAATGGAACCGCCGCCCGTGTGCAGGCTAACGTCAGAAAGAACGTTGCCCACATCGATACTGCCGCCTCCAGTTTCGGCCTTGACCGTACCGCCAATGTCGTCGAGGTGAATGCTGCCGCCGCCACTCTGCGCATCCACCCGGCCTGTAACCCCGGTGGTAGTGACGCTGCCACCCTCAGTCTCGATTTTGATTTCATCCATTGCGCGAGGGACGTTCACTACAAAGTCGGCGGAGAATTTGTGAGGCCTGCCACCTTCCCAATCACCGACGATCCACGCCGTATCCCCGTGGACGTAAGCGCTGATCTTGTAGTTGTCGAATTCGTGCCGGGCCCTGTCTTCCGAACCGCTGTAGGAATGATTGCGAATGACGTAGTTGATGTTCGGCTGCGATCCACCTTCCACGCGCACTGAGCCAACGTCTACCTTGACCTTCAGGTTCTTGACCATGGCAAGGGATCCGGTGATCTCCTGCGTCCAATTTCCGCCATCACCATAAACGCGGGTCTGTTGCGCGCTTGCCAGCGGCAAGATCGACAACAGTACCGCGACGAATTTAGAGAGTTGCTTCAACATTCACCTTCCATTCTCATCCTCACACCGCCGACCGTCGTCGGCCGGATAGGCATGAGCCCATCCCCACATTTATTTAACTCGCCGCCTCAATCAAATTCTGGAAGCTGGGCCAGCATAATACGAGCCTGCGATCGAATGTACGGGTTCTGATCGCCCTGCGCGAGCCTTTGCTAGAACCGCCCGCACGCTGCTGTCGGCCCGTACCGGTTCGAGCAGATGCAAAGCTTCGGCGCGAGCCCCGGGGTTGGAATCCTGCACCAGAGCCTCAAGCAGCGCGTCCCGCACTCGCGGATCGCTCTTCACAAACGCGCCCAAGCCATCGAGCGCCTTCAGACGCACTCCCGGATTCGAGTCATAGCGCAGGGCATAGATAAGCGCCTCGCGAACGTGAGTATTATTCGGTTCCTGGGTCAGCAGATCGACGGAATCCATCCGCACGCCGGAGTTGTAGTTATTGCGCGCGGCGAAGAGTAACAGTTGCTGGATGCGCTGGTCGTTGAGCGAGCCTTGCGCTTCCTGGGTCGACACTGTGTTGTATTTAATGCTGATGTGATCGGATCCGGGATCCTGCGTGATGGACTGAATGCCGGTGATGGAGGATTCGGCCGGTGCGCTGACCGGGCCAGCGGCAATCGATGCACCCGCGTTACCGCTCAAAAACCTGTAAGCCGTTCCGATGCCACCGGCAAAGCCAACCATGAAGATGGCGGCAGCCAGAGCAGGAGCAAAACGTACCTGACGAAGCCATGCAGCGGGATCAAAGATCAGGCGATGCCAAAACCTTCCTTGCGTCGCAGTTTCCAGCCCCTCCTGCAGCCGCATGCGAGAAGCCGCAACCAGGTTGGGCGAAGGCTCCTCGACCGGCAACTCGGAGAGCAGGGCGTGGAAACTGCGCGTCGTCTTGAGCTCGGCAGTGCAGTTGGCGCAGCGCGCCAGATGCTGCTCCAGTTCATAACGGGCGTCGTCGGCCAACTCGTTGTAGACGTACAGCAGAATGTTTTCTTTAACCCACTCGCATTTCATCGTTGCACCCCCTCAGGGGAAAGTGTTTTGCTTGTGTGGCGGCGGGTCTTTCACCCACCGCCGTCGAGCTTCGCTCGGGCCTGCACGGGCGAGTCGCCCGTGCCCACACGTTCATCTCATGTCGGCCAGCGCTCCACGCAATTTCTGAGTCGCGCGGAACAACGTATTCTTGGCCGTTTCTTCGGTCGTGTTCAGCACTTCGCCAACGGTGCGCAACTTCAATCCGTGGTAGTGCTTCAATTCAAAAACCATTCGTTCCCGGGGCGTTAATTTTTCCAACGCGTGAGTGATGCGTTTGGCCAACTCGCGGCGCATCAGATCCCGCTCGGGATTGGCGCCGGAGCGGCCATCGGGAACCTGATCGAGTACATCGTACTGCTCCCCCGCCGCGTCCGTCGCTACCGGTGCGTCTTCCTTGCGTACCTGCCTTTTCCGCAGGTGATCGAGGCAGAGATTAGTCACGATGCGGTAGATCCAGGTGTAAAAGGAACACTCAAAGCGAAAATTGCCGATACTCTTGAACGCCTTCAAGAAGGCTTCCTGGTACACGTCCTGAGCTTCGGATTCCGAGCCGGTGAGATGAATGGCGAGCCGGAGTACGGCCTGGTCATAGTGCCGCACCAGCTCCTCGAAGGCAGCACGATTGCCGCGCTGCGCTTCGCGGACCAATAAGGTGTCGTCAATACGCTCTGAAGCCTGCCCAGTCATAGCGCCCCATAATTGGGGGTCCTGGATTCCGCCAGCTTCTTTCCTTGAGTCCCGTCTCACCGGATGGGAACACTCGCCAACTGCAAAGGGTACAACCCACGCGCCGGCCGGCATATTTTCCTTGTCCTCGAATGCACTGGGACGCCATTGCCGTTCTTCCCAGTCGCATAGCTATGGACGGCTCAAGAGCCCAACCGTGAGCAGGAATTATAGAAGCGTGGAGGGATTGTTGCTGAAAAAGAACTCACGTAACAGAATGGAAGCACAAAAGTTATGTGGGTCGCATACGCTGACCATTAATTGTGGCGGGCAATCGGCGGAAGGCGGCGCTGCGCACCGCCCTCAACGATCTTTACTCAACCGCTTCCTTCTCGATAACGACCTTCAGGTGCGCGGTCACGTCCTTGTGCAGCTTGATGGGAATCATGAATTCACCCAAGGTGCGGAGCGCCTCGTGGAGCTGAACTTTGCGGCGATCCACATTGAAGCCCTTTTTCTCGAGCGCGTCCCCGATGTCACTGGACGTGACAGAACCGAAAAGCTGGTCATGCTCGCCGGAACGGCGCTGGAAAGAAACCGAAAGCCCGTCAAACTGCTTGGCCAGTTCTTCCGCTTGTAGCTTCTCCTTGGCCGAACGGCGTACCGAGGCGGCCTTCATCTGTGCGATCACCGCCTTGTTGCCGGCGGAGGCTTCAATGGCGAGCTTGCGCGGCAGCAGATAGTTCCTGCCGAAACCTTCGGCGACCTTCACCACGTCACCACGCGAACCGAGCTTTGCTACGTCTTCCTTAAGAATAACTTCCATAGATGACTCCCGTTTGAATTCTGATGACTGCGAGTTGCCTGCGTACAGACAAAGCGGACGGGCGAGTCGCCCGTCTCCACACAAGCGCTTAGGCGGCGCGCCCGGCGAAGGGCAGCAAGGCGATGTTGCGCGCCTGCTTGATCGCCAAAGACAGGCGCCGCTGGTGAGGCGTGCATACTCCGGTCAGTCGCCGGGGCACGATCCTCCCACTCTCCGCTACGAATTGCGCGAGCAGGCGAATGTCCTTGTAGTTAATGGCCTCGATCTTTTCGACGCAGAACTTGCAAACTTTCTTGCGGCGGAAATACTTGCGGCCTGCTCCGCCGCCGCCCTCGCGTCCGCCGCCCTGGCCGCCGGGACGGGAAGAGGGACGGCGCTCGCCACGATCGGGCCGATCGCCGAGAGGATGATTCGGATGTTGATCTAGTTTCGTCTGCCATGATGCTCCTTAGAATCAGTCGTTAGTCATTGGTCATTGGTCGTTAGCGTTGTTGTCGTTGTTCTTCGCCAACGACCAAAGGCCAACGGCTAACGACGTCTTCTTACGCCGTGGCAGCCGGAACTTCTCCGGCAGCTTCCGTTGGTGTTGCGGGCGCGGCGGCTTTGCGCTTCGCGTCCTTGATGGCCTTGATCTTGTCCAGGCGCTTCTGCTCCTCGTCGATGCGCACGGTCAGGAACTTGATCACCGGCTCGGTAACTCGCAGGCGGCGCTCCAGTTCGTGAATCAGGCCACCACCGCCTTCGACGGTAAGCAGGACATAGATCCCGTCGTGAAACTTTCGAACCGTGTAAGCCAGCCGCCGCTTGCCCATGCGCTCCACACTCTTCACCTGCCCGGACGAGGAAGCCACCGCGGTTTCCAGCGTGGAAATAAGTTTGTCTTGCTCCTCCTCCGCCATGTCAGGGCGGACGATGAACATTAGTTCATAAGTGCGATTCATTCCATTGTCTCCATCTGCCGCGCATTTTCAAATCCGTGTTCATCCGTGCAAATCCGTGGCTAATCTTTCATTCTTCGGGCTTGCGATTGAAGCGATTCATCGCCGCATCGGGGCCTTCAGTCAAAATGACCTTCACTGCTTCGACCGCAGTATCCAGCACCGGGTCCACAACCTTGAGCTGCGCCTTACGAAACGGCGCCAGCAAATAACTCATTCCGTCTTCGATCTTGTGATTCGGGGCAACGCCCATCCGGATTCGCAAAAAATCCTGGGTGCCCAGGGCGTTGATGATGGACTCGATCCCGTTGTGACCCGCTGAACTCCGCCTCCTGTGAATGCGGAGCGTGCCTAGCGGAAAATCGAGTTCATCCTGAATCACGATCAGGTCTTCTTCCGGTCTGACGTCATGCTTGCTGACCAACTCACGAACCGAGATTCCGCTCAAGTTCATGAAGGTCTCGGGCTTGGCCAGCAGAACCGTTTCCAAGCCAATCACCGCTCTTGCTGTTAGCGCACGGCACTGTCGATTTCTGACTTGAATCCCGTGCGCGTTCGCAATCCGGTCGATAGCAAGAAACCCCAAATTGTGAGGCGTGTCCTGGTATTGTTCTCCCGGATTGCCCAGCCCCACGATAAGTTTCACGCCTGCTCACCACAGAGGCACAGAGTCACAGAGAAAATCGAATTGGGTTTCTGTCCCACAAACTTCCAAGCCTTCTCTGTGTCTCCGTGACTCTGTGGTGAATTATTACTTCTTTTCCTTCTTCTCGGGTTTCTCGGGCTTTTCTGCCTTCTCGGCGGCCGGCTCCGCACCTTCCTCGCCCACCTCCTGCTTGCCCTTCTTGATGACCTCGGGCTCTGCAGGAGCCGCTCCAGCTTCGGCAGCAACCGCTTCGGGCGTGGCCACCACTTCCTCTTTCACCGAGATGACCGTAGCCACCGGCTGATTTGGATCGGTTAGGAACTTAAGTTTTTCACTGTGCGGCAGATCGGACACACGCAACACTTTCCCGAAGACTAACTCGCTCACGTCCGCCTCAATCGACGCAGGAATGTCGCTTGGCAGGCACTCGATTTCCACCTCGCGCAGAATCTGCTCGAGAATGCCGCCCTGCTGTTTGACGCCCGCGGCTTCGCCTTTGAGCACGATCGGAACATTGACGGTGAGCGTCCGGTCCATGGCGATGCGCTTGAGGTCGATGTGCAGCAATGCGCCTTTGATGGGCTCGTACTGCCAATCCACGATCATGGCCTTAGTGCGCTCGCCACCATCGAGAGCCAAATCAAAAATGGTGTTGTAGCCAGTCTGCGAGTGCAAAATGCGCGAGACCTGGCGCGGATCAAGGCTGACCGGCACAGCGTCTTTGCCGGCGCCGTACAGAACAGCCGGGACTTTGCCTTCGCGACGCACACGGCGTGCGTCATTCTTCGTGCCAGCCTCGCGCGGCTGTGCTTCCAGTAGGTTATTTTCGGTTGCAGTTGCCATAATTTGATTCCTATCTACAGAAATAATCTGCTGACGGATGTTTCTTCGTGAATCGACTGGATTGCCCGTCCGATCAAGCCCGCGATGGACAGAACCCTTATCTTCGGCTCATTTCGCGCAGCCTCGCTCAGCGGAATGGTGTTAGTCACAACAACTTCGGTGAAGTGCGACTTCGAAATGTTTTCCACCGCAGAGTCGGAAAGCACCGGATGTGAAGCGCAGGCGTAAACTTTGCTGGCGCCATTCTGCATCAGAGCGCTGGCCGTTTTCACCAAGGTACCAGCGGTATCGATCAAGTCGTCGATCACCAGGCAAGTTCGGCCGTTCACATCGCCGATCACGTGCATGACTTCGGCTACATTCATCTCTACGCGTCGTTTATCGACGATAGCCAAAGCGGAGTCCATCTTTTTCGCGAAGAAGCGGGCGCGTTCCACGCCGCCGGCATCGGGCGAAACCACCGTGAGATTCGGCAGGCTCAGCTTCCTGAAATGATCGACCAGCACCGGAGATGCGAACAGATGGTCGACCGGAATGTTGAAGAACCCCTGCAACTGCGGCGCATGCAGATCGACGATCAGCGCGCGGTCAGCACCGGCGGTGGTGAGCAGGTCCGCGACCATCTTGGCTGAAATCGGGACGCGCGGTTTATCCTTGCGGTCCTGCCGGGCATAGCCAAAATACGGAATAACAGCCGTGATGCGGCGCGCGGAAGCCCGCTTGAGCGCATCAATCATGAACAGCAGTTCCATGATGTGCTCGTCCACCGGACGGCAGGTGGGCTGCATGACGAAAACGTCGGCGCCACGCACGTTCTCCTGAATTTGCGCGTAGGCCTCGCCGTCGGCGAAACGCGTGACCAGCGCCAAGCCACGGCTCATGCCGAGAAAAGCGCAGACCTCATCGGCCAGCGCTTCGTTGGCGGTGCCGGAGAAGATCTTGAACTTATCGTCGACGCGGCCGCGCTGCGGCTTGCGCTCCGGTTTTTCCTCGCCGCCCATCTGAGGCTTCTTGTCCGTCGCTGTCGCAAGAGTTGCCATAAATTCAGCTCTCAGCCGTCAGCTTTCAGCTCTCAGTTTGAATCAGCATTATTGGCTGATAGCTGACGGCTGAAAGCTGATAGCTGCTTTTCTGGCTGGGCCGCTAGGATTCGAACCTAGACAAAGTGCTCCAAAGGCACTTGACCTACCATTAGTCGACGGCCCAGTTTCCCTGAAAACAGATTTCAATTGTCGGTTGACGATCGGCTGGCTCTTCTAGTGTAACTCGCCCGCCAGAATCGGCAATCGGCAATCGTCAATCGAAAATCCTCTTCCAGTACTGCGGGCGCGTCAGCGTGGCCGTAGCCGTTGCCGGGATGCCGTCCTTGCGCAACCGGGCAGCAGCTTTCTCCGCCGTCTGCCGGGACGCAAACAATCCATAGGTCGCGGAACCAGAGCCGGAGAGCGAGGCATAAAGCGCGCCCGCTCGCATGAGCACACGCTTGACCTCGCGCAATTCGGGATATTTAGGAAAAACGACCTGTTCAAAGTCGTTTTCGATCCCGGTACGGACGAGGTCGAGAAGCGGGGTCTCGGCCCGGCCCCTGACTTGGCTCACAGGGACACCGGATAAGGCCCTCCCAGACTTATGCTTGCTCTGGGACTGACCGCCCAGCCACGCCGAAAGCACGCGACCGAACTCAACCATTCTATCGGACGCAGGATGAGGCGTCAATTTGTCGGGACTTTGAGGCACGTGCGAGATAAGCAAATCCCAATCCGCGAATGCTTTCGGCGTCGAGACTCCGATGTCGGGAGTCGCGACTACACACGGAATTGGTGGCAAATCCGGTAATGGATAAACCTCTTCGCCACGCCCGACACCCAGCACTGTGCCGCCAACGAGGAACAGTGGCAGGTCCGATCCAACCTCCGAAGCAATGCGCAATCGTTCTGGAGCCGGCAGCTCTTTCTGCAACGCGCGTTCAACCGACAGCATCGCAGCCACAGCGTTCGCCGAAGCTCCGCCCAATCCACCTTGCACTGGCAATCGCTTCTCAACCTCGATCACTACGCGGCCGCGCGCCTTCAGTGCCGCCATCACGCGCTCGACAATCCGATAGCAAGTGTTCGACTCGTCTTTCGGTACGCGCGAGTCTTCACAACGAATCTCGATGCCCGATCCGTGCCTAACCTGCACGCGAACGATGTCGTGCAATGCAATGGTCTGATACACCGTGCGCAGTTCGTGAAAGCCATCGGGACGAAGCGCGCCAATCCGCAGGCCGAGATTAATCTTGGCGAAGGATCGGACGGTCACGGGCATGCGGAGATGCATTGTAAGCGGAAAGCGCAACGGGGTAAATGGGGACTAAATGTCGGCGTCATTCGGGACGACTTCTAATAGGCGAAGGAGTCTCGCCCCAGCATCCATCGCTGTTTCATGCCAAAAGCGCTCGGCAGCGGCAAGCTTCAGATCCTCGTGTTCCAGCGACTCAGGGCACCAATATTGTCGAACTTCTCCTATAGGGAAGGCATCAGTCTCAGAATCGATGCCGACAAAAACATTGAGGATCGCGCCAATCTCCGGTTCGACTCCATCACTAAAGGGCACCAGAGCACGCGCTGCCGCAACTACGCCCAGATCGCCCGAGAGCATTTGCTTTACTAGTTCGAGCATCTGAGCCCTGGCGCTGGTCCGATATTCGAAATTGTAGCGATAGCTGGTTTGATCCATGAATGCTGACCGCCGATAACCTAGCTTCTCCGCTTGTAGTAGATCGCGAACTCGAATCCCGGATTCGCGGGGAACAGCTCCGCCACTTTGCGCAGGCGCTCCGCCATCTGGGCCGGGGCTAGCAGCGGGTAGTCGCGCTCCCGCAGATCGTAATAGTCCACATCAATAAACAGAGATAGCAGGTAGATGGAAATCGCGTCGGAGAAAGTCGCGGCCAGATATTCGTTCTTATGTTTCTCGGCGTCCGGGTGATGCGAAGTTGCCGCTTTGCGCGACTCCCACGCGTCCAGCGAAGTTTCGCCGCGGGCCCCGGCCTCGACCTGCTTCCATGCCAGATCGGCAAACTCCTGCGAAACTCCGACCTTCTCGACTATGGCGTGGCCGACGTTGATGAAGAACTCAAAGGCGACGGAAAACTTGTCGTCCATGAGGCGGGTGGAGATGAATACGCACTGCGAATCGCCCAGTTCGATATTGCGATGACAAACCGCGTTGTCGCTGAGGGCAACGTCGTAGCGATCGGCGATGACGGTGTCCTCGCCCTGATTCACGGTGAGCGGGACGAAGTAGTACGCCTTGCGCTGCAGAGCGGCGGCGGCGGAGTCAGGTACGGCGGCAACCATTCGCTCCAGGTCCGAGGGTGCCACGGTGACCTCGCCGACGACGGCGTAGCAGATGCCGTTGGGCGCTTGCGAGACGGGACTCTGGCGAACCACCTCGTCGGGCGAACGCGTGATTGCGGGTGCAGCTTGCGACATAGCAAGTATTCTAGCGCACTCATCAAGCGGGACTCGGCTCGTGGCTCCGCGAAGTCAGCATGGCGTTACAATGAACCGCGATGTCCGAAAGGAAAAGCCTCGCCAGCAGACCTCGCTGGTACTGGATTCCAACGCGGGTTTTGCTACTTACTTTTCTGCTGACCCTGCTGGCTTTCGCCGTGAGCCTGCTATTCGGCATTCTCGGGCTCGTGATGGCGGGGCGCTTGCGCGGCTTCCGTCCTAATATGACGATGGCGTATCGGCATATTGCGTTGCCGGCTGCGGCCGTAGTCGGCGTCGTTGTGTTGATCGCGGCGAGCGTGATGGAAGTTCGCCGCTATCGCCAGACTAAAGCTCTGGCGGAGATTGAGCGGACGAGCAGCTAGCGCGTGCTGACAGTTTTTTTTGGGTACCCCCCTCCCCCCTTGATCTTTTGGAATGATGGGGTTACCGCCGCACTACCCTCAAAATCTTTGAGGAATAAGGACTTACGGGCAAAATCTTCTATTCATTGGAGTTAAGGGATGGATTCGCTCGTTCCTCGTAGATAATTGAGACATGTATTGATTAGCTCATTGGCTGGTGACGAAGTCAAGCGGCGCGGAAGGGGCAGGCGTTCGGGAGTTCCAAAATGGGAATTCACGCGATCTGATACCTAGAATCCAAGCAAGTTGACAATGTGACACATAATGTGTCACGATGCGAGCATGCCTTCTGTGAATCTACGGCAACTCCGCGACACCCGTCGCTTAAAGGCTTGGCTCAGAGCGGGCAACACCGTCGAGCTCCGGGAGCGTGACCGCGTCATCGCCCACATTGTTCCAGAAAAAGCGGAAGAAAAACCGGCGAAATGGCCCGACTTCGAGGCTCGCGCAAGAGAAATATTGGGGGACCGCATTCTCCCGAATGTCGTCCTTGAGGATCGGGGACGTTATTGAGCGTTTATGCCGACTCCAGCTTCGTTGTCTCCGTGTATCTGACTGATGTTCATTCCCCGGAGGCTCGGCGCCGCGTGCAGGGCGCACCGCCCCTTATCCTGACTGCACTGCATCGTGCCGAGTGGGCCCACGCTCTCGGCCAGCATCAATTTCGCGGAACGATGACGGCAGAGACGGCCCAACGCGCGAATTCACAATTGGTCTCGGATGAGGCCGCCAGTCTCTGGCGTGAGGCATCGCTGCCGGAAAACGCTTTCGAACTGTGTGCCGAGCTCGCCCGCCGCTACGGGCCGAAACTCGGTATGCGAACGCTCGATACGCTGCATGTGGCCTGCGCGCTGGAACTCAAGGCTGAACGGTTCTGGACGTTTGATGAGCGTCAGGCGAAATTGGCGAAGGCGCAGGGGATGAAGATCGCGTGATCCCTTCACTTCTGGGCCATTCCGAAACGAACGCACAGTGCTTTTTGCCTGAGGGTAGCGTGAGAGAATATTGCAGCACGCCGTTCGAGCGCCAGACCCGCCTCTAAAGCGATGAGTACGGGATTAGGTTTCGGATAGGCCAGGATAGTGTGTTCCTGAAACCGGCTCTATCCACCAACCTTCTTTCTTGAGATATGCAGTAAGAAATTCCTCTGCAGCATTGACGAAGTCGAGAAGCAGGTCGGCGACGCTATTGGTCAAAGCCATTGGATCCTGATTAGCGGCAGAACCCGGATCTTTAAAGGCTTCAAACGCGCAAGCATCTGCAATCTCGTAATAGACTTCGCTGTTTGACCTCCCCATCGCAGTCAAGAACACCGGGTGCTCCAGCTTTTGGACATGCTTTCCAACTTCGTCCATGTCAATGTGAAATACCAGTTTATTGCGAAGGTTATAAAGGTTGGCGTCCCTCAGGGAGCGGGCTTCCTTTCTGTTGATGACCCCTGCCATCGATTTAAATTCTTCCATCTCCCTATACGGTTTGGGCAGGTTTTGAATGAACAAACTTGCCTCGTAGAAAAGGGCCGAGCTAAAGAAGAAGGAGTTGAGTCGCGCCCGCATAGCAGAAGGCGAATCTTTGCCCTCGTTATCGAGCAAGGGCATCTGAACAAACCTGAGCGTGTTGACGACTCTAGCCAACGCGACAACAGACCAGAAGGATTTGTCGGCTTTTAACCGCGCAAAATTTGCGTTATCAGTTACGCATCTCCAATTTGTTGTGGAAACGACAAAGTCTGCCTCCATCTCATATCCTCTCATCGGAGACGTATGATTAACATACGAGGAACAGAACCCTGAGGATATTTACTCTTCCTCTTCCTTCACATCGCCTCGAGCGGCTTTTGCCTTCTCGATGATCTTTTCCTGCAGCAGGCCGGGGACGGCGTCGTAGTGGTGCATTTCCATGTTGAAGCTGCCGCGGCCCTGGGTCATGGAAGTCAGATCGACGCCGTAGGTTAGCATTTCGGCCATGGGGACTTCGGCCTTCACCACCGTGTTGCCGCCTTTGTTGTCCATGCCCTGGATGCGGCCGCGGCGGCTGTTGAGGTCGCCCATGATGCTGCCGGCGAATTCGTCGGGAACTGTGATTTCGGCGGACATTACCGGCTCGAGCAGCGTGGGCTTGGCTTGTTCCATGGCTTTTTTGAAAGCGATGCGGCCGGCCATCTGGAAAGACATGTCGTTGGAATCTACATCGTGATACGAGCCATCGTAGAGAATTACTCGGAAATCGACCACGGGATATCCGGCTAGATAGCCGCGCGACGCAGCGTCCTTGATTCCTTTTTCGATGGCGGGGATATAGTTTTTGGGGATTGCGCCGCCGAAAATGTCGTTGACAAATTCGAACTCGCCACCGCGGGGCAGCGGTTCCATTTTGATTTTGCAATCGCCGTACTGGCCGTGTCCGCCGGTTTGCTTTTTGTGACGGCCCTGGACGTTGGCTTTGCCGCGGATGGTCTCACGGTACGGGACCTTCGGAGCTTTCAGGATTACTTCTGTGTGGTAGCGCTTCTTCATCTTCGAAACGACGACTTCGATGTGCTGCTGGCCGGTTCCGGCGATGAGGAATTCTTTGGTTTGGGGATCGCGGAAGAAGCGCAGCATGGCATCTTCTTCCATGAGTTTGTGGATGCCGGGGCCCAGCTTGTCTTCATCGGCGCGGCTCTTGGGTTCGATGGCGAAAGTTATGGCCGGCTCGGGTAGATGAACTTTTGGATACTGAATGGGGGCGTTCTTGTCACCGAGCGTGTCTCCGGTGAGCGTATCTTTCAATTTGGAAACGGCTCCGATGTCTCCGGCGTGCAGTTCGGTTACCGGCACGGCGGTTTTGCCCTGCATGATGGAGATGTGGGCCAGTTTCTCTGGCGAGTTGCGGGTAAAATTCTGCACTGTGGCGTCGTTTTTCAGGACGCCGGAAAATACTTTGAAGTAGGAAATGCGGCCGGCGAACGCGTCCGATATGGTTTTGAATACGTATAGCGAAACTGGCTCTGTGTCGGTCTCGTGGCGCTTCGGCGGTTCGCCGTTTCCTGAGGCGGCGGCTTCTCCCTGGACCCATTCGTGCTCGGAGGGGGCGGGAGTGTAGTCGACTATGAAGTCCATCACCCGGTCGGCGCCGACGTTGCCCAGGCCTGAGCCGAAGATTACGGGGAAGATTTTGTCTTCGCGAATGGCGTTGTGCAGGGCTGGAATCAGGTCTTCTACTGGGATGGTTCCCTTTTCGAAAAACTCTTCCATCAGCTTGTCGTCGCCTTCGGCGATCAGTTCGACCAGCTTTTCGTGGGCTTCCTGGGCTTGGGCTTTCAGGTCGGCCGGGATTTCGGTTTCCTTGCCTTTGCCGTTGCCGCCCAGTTCGTAGGTGTAAGCCTTCATCTGGACGAGGTCGACCACGCCGCTGAAATTCTTTTCTTTGCCGATGGGCAACTCTAGAGGAATCACCGCGCGTCCGAATGCGCTGGTCAGCGATTCCAGTACGCGTTCGGCATCGGCGCGCTCGCGATCCATGCGGCTGGCTACGATCAGCCTGGGCGTTTTGAATTCTTCGCAATAGTTCCAGACCCGCTGGGTGACGACTTCGACTCCGGCCACGCCGTCCACGACGACGATTGCCGCCTCGACCACGGGCAGCACCATCTTGGCTTCGTGGACGAACATGTTGAAGCCGGGGGTGTCAACAATATTTATTTTGGTTTTGCCCCACTCGACATAGGCTAGGCCGGCGGAGATCGACATCTTGCGGGCGATTTCTTCGTCGTCCCAATCGGTGGTCGCGGAACCGTCGTCGACCCGGCCCAGGCGCGGGGTTGCGCCGGAGGTGTAGAGCATGGCTGATACCAGAGAAGTTTTTCCCGCATGCCCGTGCCCGACTACGGCGACATTGCGGATGTTTGCGCCTTCGTAAACTTTCACGGAATTACTCCTTCAACTCAAGGTCACGCGGGGACAGCCGCGCGCGGCTGTCCGGTCGAGCAGAGCTCGGCAATCTTATGATCTGCGAATCTTTGACTACGGCGAGCCCATAAAGAACAAATTAGAGGATAGTCTATAGGCCAACGTCAAGCAGCCTGCCCAAAACCTAGGATGCTAACACGCTTGCACTGGGGCTCTCAACCCGGCACTGCACCCCCACTTTTTCTGTCGGGTCGCGTATGATCAAATTGCTATGCTGGGCGGTCGCTCTAACGAACAATGGATCGTGCAATATGCCAGTAGCCATCAGCATCCGGTGAACCGGTTATGCCATACGCTGGGGATACCGGTAATTCTGGTTTCGCTGGGGCTGTTCCTGGGAAGCATCTTCATTCACCGGTTGTGGCTTTATGGGCTGGTGCTTTTCGTTGTGGGATGGATGCTCCAATTCATCGGGCACGCGTTCGAGCGCAAAGAGCCTGAGTTCTTTCATGACTGGCGTTTCCTGTTTGTCGGCGTGCGTTGGTGGTGGGCCAAGATTCACGGCAGGGCGTGAGAATCTCCGACTGGTTTCGGCAACCTTCCCGGAAGAAAATCTTTGTTTGGCATACAGGTTTCTGGGGCGAGAAGGCTTCGGGTTGGCATTATGATTTGGTATTCGTGGTGATGAATCTGGTTATACTTTTCACCGATGGCAGGCGCTGGGTGCTGATGAAGAATTTATCCAATATTTGATAATCGGTTGACGAAGTTTGCGGCTTTGGCTATAAACTGTTTCTCAGCTTACTGGGGGAGTTGGAAAATAACCTTTTTCGCGCTGAAGCCGAATTGTTGTCAGAACGTCTAAATTAAGATTTGAAGCCCATGCATCGTATGACTGCCAGATTGTTGCTGGTTCTGCTGCTGGTGGGAGTGTTTGTCCCGGTAGCTCTGGCGATCTCGGCCGCGCCGCCGCACGCGTGTTGTTTGCGGAAGCCGATGCACTGCGGTTCTTCTAACAATGCCCAATTCAACGCTCCTCCTGGATGCTGCCAACGGGACTGTTGCCGTAGCCTCACGGTTTCGCAGTGGGCACATTTAGGGTCGTCTGCGAGCGCTCAATGGAGGCCTGCGTCCGTAACTTTGCAGGTTGAGCGGCACGCGGTTCACTTCGCCTCATCAATTCATCACGCGCACTCCGGTCGCGCCCCGCCTCAATTCTCCATCAGCTAAGTCCAAGTTTCTGCTAAAGCTCGTCTGGACAGTCCGCCTCAGGGGCGAAAGCCCGGACATTTTTAGCACTTAGCGGCACGAGTAAACTCGTGCCCTTCCCAAACTCGCTCCCTGCCGGACTCGTGTCGTCGGCAACTCGTGTGGTCCGCGACTCATGTCGCCCGCGACTCATGTAGTGCGGGACTTGTGCCGCTCACAGTTCGATGTGTCGGACAGGTGCTGTGCGAGTGGGAGTCTAGCGGGGCATGGCCGGTGATTGGCTAACCTTTGCAATGGAGGCGAAATGAATTACAAGACGATCCTGATCATTCCGGTGGTGCTTTTGACCAGCATGGCGGCGTTCGCTAACGTGTACGGCGCCATTCGTGGCGTGGTGCACGATCCTCAGCATCGCCCGGTTGAGGGCGCCATGGTTATGCTCAAAGCCAAATCGTCGGAGTGGGCGAAAACCACCAGCACCGATGCCAACGGCGAATTCCAGTTCAACGCGGTGCCCCTGGGCGACTACACGGTTAGCGTCGCCAGCAAGGGCTTTGCACAGACGGCGCAGGACGTCACCGTGATCTCGGGAACAGTGCCGGTCGCTCACTTTCAATTACAAGTGGCTTCGGCGCACGAAAACGTGACGGTTTCCGCAGCCCAGGCAATTGGACCCACGGACAGCTTCACTCCCATCACTCTGGTAAATAGTCTTGACATCGAACGCACGCCCGGCGCTGATCGCACTAACAGCCTCGCCATGATTACCGACTACACCCCGGGTGCCTACGTCACCCACGACATGCTCCACATGCGCGGCGGGCACCAGACCACTTGGCTTCTCGACGGTATTCCCTTCATCAACACTGCGATCGCGCAGAATGTGGCCCCGCAGTTCGATCCGAAAGATTTGCAATATGTCGAAGTCAATCGTGGCAGCTATGGCGCGGAGTTCGGCGACCGTACCTACGGTGTCTTCAACGCCGTGCCCCGCAGTGGGTGGGAGCGCAACAACGAAGCTGAACTCGTGCTCAGCGCAGGAAATTTCTACCAGACCAACGACGCTCTCAGCTTTGGCAGCCACACCGAACGCTTCGCCTACTACGCCAGCATCAACGGCAACCGCAGCGATCTCGGCCTGCAACCTCCGGTTCCCCAGGTTGTACATGATGCCGCCAACGGCGTCGGCGGCTTTGGATCCTTCGTCTTTAACGTCGATCCTGCCAACCAGCTTCGCGTTGTGACCTCACTTCGCCGCGACTACTTCCAGATTCCTTACGATCCTTTTCCCAATGACATCGAAAATAACCCTGCGAGCGATCAATATACTCCCAGCATCGGCCTGCGCGACGGCCAGCATGAGGCCGACGCGGGTGTGCTGTTCACATGGCTGCACACTTTCAACTCGCATCTTTTGACCACGGTTTCGCCCTTCTATCACTACAACCGCGGTAGCTACGACAGTGATGCTAATGACGTTCCCATCGCCACCACGGAAGATCGCGGGTCCACATATGTCGGAGGTCAAGCCAGCTTCCAAGCCAATTACAAGATGAATGATGTGCAAGTTGGATTTTTCAGTTTCTACCAGAGCGACCACCAGACGTTCGGGGCGATCTTCAACGATGGAAGCGGGAATCCCCCCTTCACCGATATCGAGCACCCCACGGCGAATCTGGAAGCGTTCTACATCGACGACAAGTTCAAGCCCTTTTCCTGGCTCACGCTCTCGGCCGGCATCCGGCCCACACGATTCTCCGAAGGCAACTTTGCGGTCAGCTCGACTGCGCGGCCTGTCGACGAGACGGCCATCCAACCCCGCTTCGGCGCCACCGTCACCATTCCTCGCCTTCGTTGGACATTGCGTGCATTCTACGGACACTACTATCAAGCGCCGCCAATCGAGACCGTTTCTGGGCCGGCGCTTATCGACTACACCGGGCAGCAAGGCCTGGGATTCGCCACGCTCCCCGGTGAACGCGACGAAGAACATCAATTCGGCGTGACCATCCCTTACCGCGGATGGGTGCTCGACGCGGATAACTTTCAAACCAACGTGGTCAATTTTCTCGACCACAACAACATCGGCGCTTCCAGCATCTTTTTTCCCCTCGCCGTCTCCAAAGCGCAAATTCGTGGATGGGAACTGACGCTCCGTTCGCCGCGCTTCGCCCACCGCGGACAAGTGCACCTCGCCTACTCCAACCAGATCGCGGAGGGTGCAGGCACCATCGTCGGCGGGCTGACCGACTTCACGTTCTCTCCCGAACTCAGTCCGCTCGACCATGATCAACGCAACACGCTCAACGTGGGCGGGGACGTTACTCTCCCCTGGCGCAGCTACGCCTCTACAAACGTTTATTACGGCTCTGGCTTCAGCAACGCTTTCCCTGGTGCGCCTTACCCGGGGGACTATCTGCCGCAGCACACCACTTTCGATCTCTCGCTCGGCAAGGACTTCGGCGAACGTATCAGCGCGTCTGTGACCGCGCTGAATGTGGCTAACCGCCGGGTCGAGTATGACAACAGCCTCACCTTTGGCGGATATCATTGGAACAATCCGCGTGAAATCTACGTCGAAGTTCGCTATCGCTTTCACTATTAGTGGTTGGCGGACGGGGCAATCGTAAAGGAGAAGAACAGTGGGCCATCCATTCGATAGGCAATACCGGACACGGGCGAGAATGCTGGCTGCAATTGTTTCAGTCGCCTTGGGCGTCTTGGCCGCTTGCGGGCCATCTCGTAGCGCTAAACGGATGGAGGGCAAAGAGAGTGACGATAAGGTCACGACCGAGGCAAAAGACACAAGTGTGAAGCGATACAAATTGACCGGAAGGGTAGTGTCAATCGACAAAGCGACTCACTCGATCAATGTCGATGGCGACGAGGTTCCGGGATTTATGGCCGCGATGACGATGCCTTACCAGGTGAAAGACGCTGGGATTCTTGATAAAGTTGCGCCGGGGGATCGGATCAAAGCGGAGATCGTGGCGGGAAGCGACGGGGCGTATCTGGAAAATATCGTGCTCGTACAAGAAGCGTCTTCGCCGATTCCGGCGAAGTGAACGATTTGTCTTTTGGAAGCGGGATCGGCAATTCCGGCGGCGCAGTGGTGGACGGCACCTGCGAGGCGACTAAGAAACACGGTTCAGTTCGCGGCGGCTAAACAGTTTGCTGAAATCTCCCATTCTCGACCTCAGTGCCTGAAGGCGTCGTTGAAAAGACTTTGCTTACGGCTCGCCTAAAGGCGAGCCCTGATACGAATCTTTGGTTTTTCAGCAAGCTGTCACGGCTGGGCTGATTTGAGAGCATTCACCGAACCCTAGAAGAGGCTGGGCGACGCAAACCCAAAGTTTTTCAGCGCAGGTTGGAGGTTCCTATCGCAAACTTTAATGCCGCGAGCAATTCACCGTTGTCCGGGGTGCGGTCCAGCGGATAGACCTTGGAGAACACGATTTTGCCGCTTTTATCTACGATGAATACTGCTCGCTCGCTGATTCCGGGGAGCGGTGGGCCTTCGCGCATAATGCCGAATGCCTGGGTTACCTGGGCGTGGGGATAAAAATCGGAACACATGGGAAAATGCATAGTTCCGATGGCGTGTTTCTGCCAGGCAAGATGGCTATAAATCGAATCTGTGCTTATGTCCAGGACCTGGGCATCGAGCGCGGCGAACTTCTCGCGATCCGAGTCGAACGCTGGCAACTGTTCACCTCAAGTCGGGGTCCAGTTCAGCGGATGAAAAGTCACTAGCACATGCTTCTTCCCGCGGAAATCGCTGAGTTTAATTTTCAGCCGCTGCTCACCTTCGACTGCTGGCAGTTCAAAGTCCGGTGCCAGATCGCCAACCTTCAATGCCATGTACTCGTTCCTCCTCCGTGGCGCGTTTTAGCATTATGTAGCAGCGAAGGAGGAAGCGCCACCCCTGCCGCGTCGCAATGGAAATTAACATTGCTTTAACAATCGATTTGGGACTGGGAGCACTAATATCTCGTCATGCCACAAGAGCCCCTTAGCATTGAGGATATTCCCGGCCCCAAGGATGGGCAACGAGTTCTGCGGCTCAGCGGGCCACTGGTGATTGCGACGCTATTCGACTTTCAGGCCAGAGTGCGCGCGAACAATTCCCGTGCGCTGATTATCGACTTTACCAGCGTCCCTTATGTGGATTCTGCCGGTATCGGAGCGCTGGTGGGGGCGTACGTTACGCGCCAGAAAGACGGACGCAGTCTCTACCTGGTTGGGGTCAGCGACCGGATTCACAGTGCACTGCAAGTGACGCGGGTGGATCATTTCTTCCGGTTCTTCAATACCATGGCGGACGTTGAAAACGCAGCCTAGTCTAGTCAAGTTTTGGCGCTGATCTGAGGACTGCCGCGGTTTGCTCGGCTGCCCCGGACGAGGCGTCCGGGGCTGCGTGTGCATGGTTTGACTCACTTGCGCGTGCAACCTAAGATCGAGGTTGCGGCAAATTCTCGAATTTCTATTCTTATGATTGGACAAACCGTCTCGCATTACCGCATCACTGGCCGCTTGGGTAGCGGGGGGATGGGGGTGGTTTACGAAGCGCAGGATCTTACGCTTGGCCGGCGCGTGGCGCTCAAGTTTCTGCCTCCCGAACTGGCGCGGGATGCTTCTTCTCTGGAGCGCTTCCTGCTGGAAGCTCGTGCGGCTTCGGCTCTGAATCACCCCAACATTTGCACAATTTATGCGGTGGAGAAGGACGGAGAGCAGTCGTTTATCGCGATGGAGTTGCTCGAGGGCCAGAGCCTCGACGCCAGACTGGACGGTGGCTTGCTGTCGATCGACCGATTGCTCGACGTGAGCATTCAACTGGCGGATGCACTGGATGCCGCGCACGCCAAGGGCATCATCCATCGCGACATCAAGCCGGCGAATATTTTCATTACCCAGCGAGGGCAGGTGAAGGTTCTCGACTTCGGCCTCGCCAAGCTCACCCGCGGAGCGGGGGCTGCCGAAACGGTTGGGGTCACGCAGGACAGTCTGCGAACGGCCAGCCTCACCAGTCCGGGGAGCACGGTTGGCACCATTGCTTACATGTCTCCCGAGCAGGCTCGTGGCGAAGGGCTCGATGCCCGCACCGATCTTTTTTCTTTGGGCACGGTGATCTATCAGATGGCGACTGGACGGCCGCCTTTTCCCGGCAACACGTCGGCGGTAATTTTTAACGCCATCCTGGAACGCGATCCGGTACCTGCGGTAAAACTGAATCCGCAGCTTCCGCCCAAGCTGCAGGAAGTCATCGACAAGCTGCTGGAGAAAGATCGCGATTTGCGTTACCAATCCGCGGCTGATTTACGTGGTGACCTAAAGCGGCTGAAGCGCGACACCGAATCAGGACGCAAGATAGCACAACCCGTTTCTGCGCCGTCCGTCAGCGTCGCGGATCCGCCGGCGTCATTTTCACGGCCGTCCTCGAGCGGCTCAGCGGTGGTGGCCGCTGCCCGGGAGCACAAGCTGGGGGCCGGAGTCGCGACGCTCATAGTGGTCGCGATCGTGGCTGCCGCGGCCTACGGGGTTTACGCTCTGTTCAATCGCCATCGTCCTGTTCCCTTCGAGAACATCTCCATCACCAAAGTCACGGAAACCGGCAAGGCGGCCCTGGTTACCATCTCTCCTGACGGAAGGTACATTCTAAATGTTGTGAGGGATGCGGGCCAGGAAAGCCTGTGGCTGCGCAATCTTCCTACCAACAGCGACACTCAGGTGATTCCGCCCGCGGAAGTGAAGTACGCCAACTTGCGTTTTTCTCCCGACGGCAACTACCTCTATTTCACACGCAGCGAACCCGGTAGTGAGGAGTTGAAGTATCTCTATCGCGCCCCGATGCTGGGGGGTACGCCGCAGAAGCTGGTCACCGATATTGACTCCAACATTACTTTCTCTCCCGATGGACGGCAGATTGCTTATTTTCGTATGAACAATCCTGAGCCTGGTAAGGAGCGGCTCCTGCTGCTTCCGGTGGATGGTGGCGACGAGAA
Source organism: uncultured Acidobacteriota bacterium (assembly GCA_963696635.1). Classification (GTDB taxonomy): domain Bacteria; phylum Acidobacteriota; class Terriglobia; order Terriglobales; family Acidobacteriaceae; genus JABDBE01. The sequence continues at coordinate 209,155 of CAVOKX010000005.1, read as the reverse complement.
GGTTTTAGACAGCCGTCCGGTTAACGGTGGATTGCAGGATCCGGCGTGGTCTCCGGATGGCAAGACGATCGTCTGCATGGTGCTTCAGCCGGGGAATGCTTTGAGCGGCCTGGTGGCGTTCGATGTTGCCAGCGGAAAGCAGAACTTGTTTTTCACCTCCGCGTCGGACATTGTTCAACGTCCGGTGTGGATGCCGGATCAGAGTGGCCTGCTCGCCCAGTCCAGCCTGGGCCACAGGCAAATTGTTTTTGTTTCTTATCCTGACGGAAAGTTGCACAACGTAACCCGCGATACGAATAGCTATTCTGCACCGAGTCTGGCCGCGGACGGACGCACTTTGGTCAGCGTCTTGAGTCAGCCGCATTACAACCTGTTCACGATGCCGGCGGCATCTTTGAATAGTGGCGAAGCCCGGCAGGTTACTTCGGGCGCGCCCGCCGTCAGTTTTGGCTGGATGCGCGACGGCCAGTTGGTGGTGGCATCAGACTCAGATTCAGGGCTTGCTCTGATCAATCCGGAATCGGGCAAGGAAACGCCGCTGGTTGCGCAGGCGGGCGCTCGCGCCGATACTCCATCTCCGTGCGCTGACGGGCGCTACGTGGTATTCAGCAGCATATTCAGCAAGGGAAACAAAGCGCTGAACATCTGGCGTACAGACTCTTCGGGCGGGGACTTGAAGCAGTTGACGGACGGCAAGGTGGATGTCAGTCCGGTTTGTTCGCCCGATGGGCGTTGGGTGTTCTACCAGGACGGGGTCAATGGCGGCCGGCTGATGAAGGTATCGATCGATGGGGGGAAATCGGAACAAATCTCGGACGAGCTTGCGGCTGGGTTCGATGTTTCACCCGATTCGAAGATCATCGCTTTCGCAGCCTTTGGCCATCTCGGCGAGCACATAGAAACGCTGACGCTGCTCTCAGTAGATTCGAATCAAGTCCTGAAGAGTCTGGCTTTCGAGCATCCGCGCAGCGGTCTTATTCACTTTTCGCGCGATAGTAAAGCGGTGGTGTACCCGTTTCGCCATGGAGGAGTGGATGACCTCTGGTTACAACCGCTCGATGGCTCTCCCGGAAAACAAATCACGGATTTTAAAGCGGAGCGCATCCTCGATTTTCACTGGTCGTTTGACGGGAGCAAATTAGGCGTGATCCGGGGGCACACGGATTCCGACGTTGTTCTGATTCGCGACTCACAATCCTAGCCGAGGGCGGGCATTTTCTTTCTTTAGTTGCAGCCCTTGGGGACTGTGGTCAGGGCAGCTGGATCGGAGCCGTTTTTGATCACTGGAAACGGGGAACCATTAACTTCCTTCAGCGTGCCGCCGGCTGCCGCCAGAACACCGATCGACTCCGGGTTGTTCTCTTCGGACACCAGAAGATCCAGACCGCTGGTCCCGGTCGCTATTCCTAGCGTATACAGGCCGGGCTTGTTCAGCTTAACGGTGCTGTCGTAGGTCAGGGCTCCGTTGGAACCCACGGAGAGAATCGTGATCTGGTTCGACATGGTGTTGCTCACGTAGAGGTGGGTCCCATCGTTGCTGAGCAATATGTTGTTGGAACTCTCGCCGTTCTTGTTGGTGAAATTATTCAGCTCTTTCAGCTCTCCGCTTGAGCTGATGTTGAAGACCTCGACTTGCGTGTTAGTTGCGGCGTCGCCGAAGTACGCGGTGGCGCCATCGCAACTGATTTCGACGCCGGCGGCAGAGCCCTTCGGGCTGAATGGGCCGAGCTCGGTGAGATCGCCGGTAGCCGGATCAATTTTGAAAGAATCGACCTGCCCGATGTAGGCGACTATGAGGAAGGCTCCATCGGGCGTGATTTTCATGCCCGCGGGCGAACCGGGAACAGTGACCTGCTTTAGAACTTTGAGGGAGCAGTTGGAGCTGATTCGTAATACTGAGATGCTGTTGTTGTTGGTGTTGCCCGCGAAGAGGAGAGCGCGTCCCGCCGCCAGCCCCACGCCAAGGTGCTGCGCACCGCTAACTCCATCCGAGAAAGGTGAGCCGTGGACGGCCACCAGGGTTCCGGTGAACAGATTGATCTGAAACGCGGCAATGGTGCTGTCTCCGCCATTGGAGACAAACAGACACGTCCCCAGCCGGGTTTTGGCAGAGGTTACTGGCGATAGGGCGAAATAGCCGCTGCCCGCGCTCTTGCCGCCGGTCGGATAGGTCTTGAGCACTTTCAACACACCCTTTGCATGGACGGCTAAAGCGGTAGTGCTATTGGTGCTGTTGGCCACGTTGTTATTGGTGAAAACGTATTGTTGACCGAACGCGCTACCGGCACACAGTGTGAAGATGGCGGCCAAAGAAAGCACCCAGCACGGTCCTGGCAAGTTTTTCATGTTCTCCCTCGGTGATCGGGTTCCTGATTCTGTTTCCGGCGATGTGGGCGAAAGCGTTCTCGCGCAGGCGTGCTTCATTGCCGGTGGGACTCATACCGGAGCCGGGACACAATACGGTTCAGCTCAGGAGAATCAAACAGGCGGGCGTTGAAAAATCGGGGAGGGAACGCGCCGCATACGCCAGTCCACTGGCGCGATTCAGAACGTATTACAGAGAGACCGCCCTGTCAATGGTGTCGTGTTGGCGGGAGAAGAAAGTCTCATCAAAACCAAAGGCGGCCTAGGTTGGCCGCCTGTTGGCGAAAAATTTGTAAGTGGTTTATACCGGCTTTACATTCTCGGCTTGCCACCCCTTGGGGCCCTTGACCACGTCGAACTGTACTTGCTGGCCTTCCTGCAAACTGCGGAATCCGCCCGCCTGAATCGCCGAGAAGTGTACGAACACGTCCTCGCCGCTCTGACGGCTGATAAACCCATAGCCCTTGGCGTCGTTAAACCACTTTACTGTTCCTGTTTCCATGGTGTTGCTCGATTCCTTTTTGTTAGATATGCGCTGTGTCCATCGCAGAAGTTCTTCAGGCAGGTCACGCTGGTGTCGCGGGAGTTGCTGAAAACTGCAAAGTCAAACGCAGCAGGATTGTACCTCAGATATTCTCAAAATTGCTAAAGTATTTCGCCGCCCGAGGTGTAAGTGCGTGCGTGTTAATGAGTTACGCTCGGATTCGGCGGATGTTGGGCGGGCGCAGTGGAAACTTTTCCGACTTCGCGGCATCATGGAGACATGCGTCTCCGTAGTTTCGCAATCCTGCTTCTGCTCTCACCTCTTGCTTTCGCTGACGTTGTCGAAGATGTGCAGACCGCGCTGGCGCGGAGGAATTTCGCCGCCGCTGATTCCCAACTGCAAGCCTATCGCGCCCAGCACGGGGTCGATTCCGCTTACCTCGAAGCTCTTTCCTGGACGGCGCGCGCAGCGTTAGACGCCAACCAACTCCAGCAGGCTGACACCGCGGCCAAGCAGACCGAGACGCTCGCTCGCCAGTTGCTGCAAAAGCGATCCCTCGATGCCGAACCGCATTTACCCATCGCTTTGGGCGCTGCGTTTGAAGTTGAAGCCCAGGTACTGGCTGCCCACGGCCAAAACGCGCAAGCGGCTGCTTTGCTGCGGCGTGCTCTGGTGTCGTACGGAAATACTTCGATCAGCCCGCGCCTGCACAAGAATCTGAATTTGCTCAGCCTGACCACGCTGCCCGCGCCGCCGCTCAATACCTCGGAATATCTGGGATCGCGCCCGGTGCCTCTGAGCCAGCTCAAAGGTTCCCCGGTGCTGTTGTTTTTCTGGGCGCACTGGTGCGCAGACTGCAAGTACGAGGGCCCAATCATCTCTCAGCTCAGTGCTGAGTTCGCTCCCAAGGGGCTGAACATTCTCGCTCCCACCCAGCTGTACGGGTACGCGGCGCAGGGAGAGGATGCAAAGCCCAAAGATGAGATTGCTTATATCGGACAGGTTTGGCAACATTACTATCCGGGACTGCAAAGCGTTCCCGTTCCCATCAGTAAAGCCAATTTCACCAATTATGGCGCCAGCACCACGCCGACCCTGGTCCTGGTCGATCGTAAGGGGCGCGTAGCCTTATATCATCCGGGACTGATGCAGTATGACGACCTTCGCAGCGCCATTGAAAAAACCTTGGCCAATTAAAGATTGGTGGCCGAGGGCGTCGCGAATTGGCTGCGGAGTTGTGCTCCGCACACATTTCGTCCCCGTTTCGGTCAGTCTAAATAGGATTACCGGCAGCTTTGTCCGCATCCTCGAAACACGTACAAAACCCCGAAGTCCGCAACCGCACTGGCATGACGAGAAGGGTTCGGCTCGCTAGAATTGACCGGGCTGACGTACCAATAAATTCCGACCCGTTCGCGGAAATAAAATTTCTTTTTCAAATGCATTCGCATGTCGAACAGGGGTCCGACGAGACCGTCCGGACTGGTGGGGATAAGGAACTGCGCATTCAGGCGAAACCAGTCCGTCTCGTACATGGCCCCGAGAGTGGGCCAAACGTAGTGTTTGCCGTCCTTGGACGAAAACAAATCGCTGAAATGAACCCCGCCGCCCAGACGCCATTGTGGGTTTGCTCGCCACATCACTACACCGTGGGCACGAAAGGTGACGCCATTGTTGAGGCCGTCCGGGTTGGCGGTGTCGGCCCCAGCTTCGGCTTCGAAGAACGTCGGATGAAGATCGCCCCAATCGACGCCGACATCGCCGTTGTAGTACGGCGACTGAAAGCCCAGACCGTTGGCGCCTATTCCGCCACCGGCGTAAGGTGCCGTTTGCGCCCCCGCTAAAGCGCCCAAGAAGAGAACGGTCGCAAGAAACTTTGGAAGGGCTCTCATCTTTGAGTTCTTAACGCAAGTTCTCAACGCCCTCGATCAGAAAGCTAATCGCGTCCGCGATTGCGGTCCTCTGGTCTTTGGCAAGTGTACCTATTGGAGACATCGGAGCTATTTACCAATGCAGAACGTCGAGAGGACCGGTAACGCAATTGTCTGGGAGGTTGCTTCCGGTTTCCAACCTGTTTATGAGAGCTTTCGTCTCGTCGCGGTACAATAATCAGTTGGGCGACGCCCGGTGCTTCGTTCTGTCGACGGGCCGCCAGAGGGGTTCATGTTCGAAGTAACCGTTGACGACTCTTTTGCTGCGGGACATTACCTGCGCAACTACAAGGGCAAGTGCGAGAATCCGCACGGCCATAATTACAAAGTACGGGTTACGCTGGCGGGCAAAGAATTGGACAAGGCCGGGTTGTTGCTCGATTTCAAGGATTTGCGCGAGGTGATGAAGCACGCCATCGACCGTCTTGACCACCAGATGATTAACGATCTGGAGCCGTTTACGGTATTGAATCCATCGGCGGAGAATCTGGCTAAGTATTTTTACGACCGGACCAACGAGGAGCTCGGTCGCGTCACCAGTGGCCGGGTGCGAGTAAAGAATGTCACCGTGTTTGAAACGGACACTACGACCGCAACGTATTCGGAGCCATAGCACGCCGTTTCCGGCCGGCGCAACTTACCATGCAGATAATCGAGATTTACAAATCGATTCAGGGCGAGTCCACGCATGCGGGACTGCCCTGCGTATTCGTGCGTCTGACCGGATGTAATCTGCGCTGCTCCTGGTGCGACAGCGAGTACACGTTCAGCGGCGGTCATCGCATGACCATGGAAGAAGTCGCGGAGGAAGTCGAGCAGTTGAGCCCGGGCGGACTAGTCGAGATCACGGGCGGGGAGCCGATGCTGCAGGAGCGGGAGGTAGTGCCCCTGATGCAGCGTTTGTTGGATGACGGCTATACGGTGCTGCTCGAGACTAGTGGCGAGCGTCCGCTGGAGCGGGTGCCGAAGGGCGTGGTCAAGATTGTGGATGTGAAGTGTCCAAATTCAGGGGAGCATGACAGCTTCCACATGCAGAACCTGGAGGCGCTCGATTCGGCGGACGAAGTCAAATTCGTGCTGAGCGACAGGACCGACTATGAATTCGCGCGCGATTTCGTGGCGCGGCACCATCTGGCTCGCCGCGTAACGGCTGTGTTGTTTTCACCGGCGTTCAGCAAGGATGCCGGGGGCCCGCGAGACAGTTCGCACTGTTTGCTGGATCCGCGGGAACTGGCGGAGTGGATGCTGGCAGACAATGTTCCCGCTCGCCTGAGTTTGCAGATCCATAAGTTCATCTGGGATCCGGCGATGAAGAGCATATAAGAAGATCGCCGATTTGTTTCTTTTGCGTACCTTTGTGTCCTCTGTGGGTTAAGTTAAGGGCTTAAACCACAAAGGACACAGAGGTAAGAAATCGGAAATTGACAATCGCAAGTTGAAAATGGCTCGGCGGTTGTCTTCGAACAAGCCTTTTGAATTCGCATGGTTGACAATACATCTCGTGCGGTTGCGCTGCTCAGTGGCGGGATGGACTCCTGCGTCTGTGCGGCGCTGGTGGCACGGGAGTTTAACGCGGCTGCGGTGCACATCAGCTACGGGCAGCGCACCGAGGAGCGAGAGCGGCGGGCGTTTTTGGAGATTTGCGATTGGCTGGGGATTCATGACCGGCTGGTGGTCCGAAACGAGGCGCTGCGGGCGATTGGCGGGTCGGCGCTGACGGATCGGGAGATTGCAGTTCCCGAGTCGGCGATGGTGGGACATGGGATCCCGGTGACCTACGTGCCCTTCCGCAACGCGCACTTTTTGTCGGTGGCGGTGAGTTGGGCGGAAGTTTTGGGGGCGGAAAGGGTTTACATCGGCGCGGTGGAACAGGATAGTTCGGGGTATCCTGACTGCCGGCCCGCTTACTATCGCGCTTTTAATGAGGTGGTAAAAGCGGGAACCAAAGATGGGCGGATTGAAATCGTGACTCCGCTGATCGGGCTGCGCAAGGCGGAAATTGTGAGGCTTGGCCTTGAACTGGGTGCTCCCTTCGATTTAACGTGGTCTTGTTACAGCCGGGAAGATCGCGCCTGCGGAGTGTGCGATAGTTGTGTGCTTCGGCTGCGGGCCTTTCAGGAAGCGGGCGCTGCGGACCCGATCCTCTATTGCGAAACGGTGGAGCAGGCGTAGCACGGTTGTCGACTTTCATAGAGAAGAACAAGTAATCAGAAGTCGTACGCTGAGAATCGGAAATCAGAAATTCAAGTTGATCCGGAGGCAACGACGATGAAGCAATATTTCGTGATGCTAGCGCTTTTAATTTTGGTGGCGGGGCTGGGTGCGAGTCCAGCATTAGCCCAGGAGACAGCGAGCGTGAAGGGTGTCTGCAAGGACGTGCAAGGCAAACCGATTGCGGGCGCGGTGGTGGAATGGGTCAGTAATGAGACCGGACGGAAGTATGACCTCAAGACCAACAACAAGGGCGAATATTTTTCTTTGGGCATCGCGCCTGGCCACTACAAGGTGACGCTGCTGGGGTCGGACAATAAGGAGATTTTTCACTACAACGGATTTACCGTCAGCCAGGCGGAGAACAGCCTGGACTTCGACATGCAAAAAGAGGCAGCCAATGCCGCTAAGGGAGCAGGGCTGACGCCCGAGCAGCTAAAGCAGCAGCAGGAGCAGCAAGCTAAGATTGCGAAAGAAAATAACACCATCAAGGGTTTGAACGAAAAGCTTGCGGCGGCCAAGACAGCCGCTGATGCGGGCGATTTCGATACTGCGATTACCCAAATCACAGACGCCACGCAGATGGATCCCAGTCGCGATCTGCTCTGGGCCAAGCTGGGCGACTATGAGATGAGCTCAGCCGCCAAGCAGGCCGACCCGGCCGAGAAAACGAAGCGCTACGACGCTGCAGTCACCAATTACGAAAAGGCCCTGGACCTCAAACAGAAAGCCTTGGAAGGGACTCAGCAAAAGCCGCCGGATGCAAACAAAGTGCTGGCCTCGTTTTACAACAACCTAGGCAAAGCCGAGGCCCAACTGGGCAAGACCGACGATGCGGTCAAAGCGTACAACCAGGCCGCGCAGTTAGACCCGGCGGGTGCGGGCATGTATTACTTCAATCTGGGTGCGATTTTGACCAATGCCAACACCAAGAATGATTCGGAGATGCGGAAAGCCGCTGCGGATGCCTTCGATAAAGCAATCGCCGCTGACCCCAACCGGGCAGACGCCTATTATTGGAAGGGAACAAATCTGATCGGCGCGGCGACTTTGCAAGGCGACAAAATGGTAGCGCCGCCGGGTACTGCCGAGGCTTTCCAGAAATATCTCGAACTGCAACCCACCGGACCGCATGCGGAGGAGGCTAAAGCCATGTTGCAGGGGCTCGGAGCCACGGTCGAGACCAGTTACGGAAAGAAGAAGACGACGACGAAGAAGTAATTGCAATTTAAAAGCTGATGGGCAGAGGCGGCTGAAAAGGCTGCCTCTTTTTATATGGCGCACACTGCTCGAGCCCTTGTTACCAAGGTCTATGAACGTGACGTTCTTCGTAGAACCGCGCCCCCAATTTGGTTAGAGTAAAAGTTCAGGCACGCATTTGGGACTTGATCTCCCTCCCCCCATGAAATGAAGCTATGGCCGCAGCGGGCAGTGCTCCCATCTCGGTTGTCCTTGAGCCTTCGACTGGCTCAGGCGCAATGGACACGCATGCGCTATTGGCAGCCATCTTGCGAGCGAATCAGCAGGTCAGCGACCTCATTTTCTCGCCCGGCCGCCTGCCGCAGGTAGAGATCAATGGCCAGCTGATAGCGATACAAGGTGGAGGGCTGCGCCCGTTCAGTGCGGATGATACCCGCCGGATTGCCTCCGATCTAATCGGTGAGAACAAGCAGGCGATTGGACTGTTACGCGAGCAGGGTTTTTGCGACGTATCCTATGGGCTTCCTGGAGTTGCGCGTTTCCGCGTGAACGTCTTCATCCAGCGAGGCAGTTGCGCGGTGGTGATGAGGGTCATCGCGACCACGATTCCGTCCCTGGCTTCGCTAGGACTGCCGCGACAACTGGCTGAGGTGGCCCACCTTCGCGATGGCATTGTGCTGGTCACGGGGCCGCGGGGTTCTGGAAAGTCGTGCACCTTGGCTGCGCTTCTCGACAGCATCAACCGGGAACAGGTCGGGCATATCATTACCATCGAAGATCCCATAGAATTCCTGCACAACCACAGGCGGGCGACGGTTCACCAGCGCGAGTTACACAGCGACACCCCGAGCATTGCACTGGCCCTGCGCGCGGCTTTGCGGCAGGCGCCGAATGTGATCCTGGTGGGGGAGATGAGGGATCGCGAAACCATGGAAATGGTTTTGGAAGCGGCCGAAAGCGGGCACCTGGTTCTCACCAGCCTGAACACCGTAAGCGTCCCTAAAACCGTCGAGCGCGTGCTCAGTATGTTTGCCGGGCCAGAACAGGCGTCGATTCGTAGCCGCTTGGCCAGGACGTTCCGCTATATCGTTTCGCAACGGTTGATTCCGCGGAAAGACGGGAGCGGACGAATCGCTATGGTGGAGTTGCTCAAAGCGTATCCTCGCACTCAGTCGTGCATTGAAGTGAACGATTCCTCGGGAGGGACCCTGCTTCAGGCGATGAGGGACGGCGGCTCCGAGGGCATGCAGCATTTTGATGGCGAGCTGGAAAAACTGGTGCGTGCGGGAGTCGTGGATCTTGACACTGCAATGACGTATGCGACCGATCCGCAGGAATTGCGGCAGATTTTAGGAGCCTAAGCGTAGGCGCGGGCGTTCGTCGCCCGTGTGGGACCGGGTCTTCGACCCGGTCAGGCCCGCAGGGCGCAGTTTTTCCAGCCCCACCTGTCGTATCATTTTCTCCATGTCCTCCACGTCAGCTACCATCTTGAGCTTCGAGCAGGCGCGTCATGTGGTTGAGGAACACGCCGCGACCTTGCGGCCGCGAGGCAAGGAGCTGGTGGAACTGCTCGACGGCCCGGGCCAGATTCTGGCCGAGCCGGTGCTGGCCGATCGCAATTTCCCTCCTTTTCCGCGAGCCACGCGAGATGGCTATGCGGTACGCGCCTCCGACTTGGCAAAGGTACCCGTCACCCTTTCCGTGGTTGCGGAAATCAAAGCCGGGGCCGCAACGCATGCGGGGCTCAAAGTAGAGTCCGGACAGGCGGCGGCCATCATGACGGGTGCGCCGGCGCCACCGGGCTCCGATGCCGTGGTGATGGTCGAATACAGCCTCGCGAGACGGCAATCAGGTCACGATCACACGAAGAATTGCCGCGGGGGAGAACATTGTTCCGGTTGCGGCGGAGGCCAGGCGAGGCGACCGGCTATTGTCTCCAGGTGTGCGCCTGGATCACGCGGCGATTGCCGTAGCGGCATCGGTCGGAAGGTCGCACCTGCTGGTGTATTCGAGACCTCGCGCCGCCGTGCTTGCGACCGGCGATGAGCTGGTCGACATCGATGTGCCTCTTGCGCCCAACCAGATTCGCAATTCCAATACATATTCGTTGGCGGCACAAATCCAGGCCGCCGGCGGCGAACCGATGTTGCTGCCCATCGCCCCCGACGAACCGGAACGCCTGCGAGAACTGATGGCGGACGGCTTTGAATCTGACCTGCTCCTGCTCACCGGTGGAGTCTCCATGGGCAAATATGATCTGGTAGAAGAGGTGCTGGCCCAGTTCCAGGCGGAATTTTTCTTCACCGGAGCGCAAATTCAACCCGGGCGTCCAGTGGTGTTTGGACGAGTACCATGTGGCGCGGGCGCCCCCGCCCGCGAAGGGGCGGGTCACACGTACTTCTTCGGCCTGCCGGGAAACCCGGTGTCCACCATGGTCACGTTTGAACTATTCGCCCGGCCCATACTGGAAGCCCTGGCTGGCCTGATGCCGCGAAAACTGATTTTCTTCCATGCCCGGTTGAAATCCGAGATCAAGACCAAGCCGGGCCTGAAGCGTTTCCTGCCCGCAATTCTTTCCGGCGAGTTCGAACAGGCGGAGGTCGAATTATTGCGCTGGCAAGGATCGGGAGACATTGCAGCGGCCGCGGCGGCAAACTGCTATATCGTGATTCCGCCGGACCGCGAGCATATCGCGGCTGGCGAGTGGGTTCCGCTGCTCATGCGATAAGAGTGGGCAGACCACACATTGGCGATGGAGCGACGGGCGTCCACGCCCGTCGTCTCCTGCACAGGCGCGGACGCCCGCGGCCACAATGAATGCCGCCTACTGCGCGGTACCTGTTTTCTCCGCCGGTTTCTTGGGGGGGGCGGCGGCTGGCGCGGCTGCCGTCTTCGGTTTCCAGAAGTCCGGGTCCGCTTTCACCCAGTCATCCGACACATAGCTCATCTTCGGATTGAACATAAACAGGTTCGACTCGCTGGACTCTATTGATGCAGCTGAAAGCTCTTCCAGCTTTTTCATACCGTCTTCGCCCATGGCCGATCCGAAGTCTTTGTTTTGCGCGAAGGCTTTGTCAATTTCAGCTGCGGACTTCATAGGGGTTATGAAAACGTAGGTGCCCTCGGACGCGCCATATGCGGCCTCGTAGCAAGCCCAATGGGTATCAGGTAATGCTTTCTGATAGGCTGCCAGAACCATCTTCATGCCGTCATCCCAGTCCTTGCGATGACCTGGCTTCACGCGATAGACGGAAATTTCGAAGTAGCGCATGTGGGGGATGTCCACTGGGGCGCGCAAGCTGTAGTCCTCGCGATAGGCCCAAGCACCTCCGTCCACCGAATCCAGCAGTTCCCCGTCAGCCACGCCGGCGTGATCCAACGCACCGGAAAGCGCCTCATTCTTGTCCACGGCTTTTACGTCCTTCTCCCAGGCTTCGAAGGAATCGTAGCCGGTGAAAAACAGCACCCGCGGCTTACCAGAAACGGAATTCATCGCCAGATAATGGGTCGGCCACTTGGCACGGGCAAATGCCTGGACAAACGCGCTCTCGGCTTTGTCGTGTATCGCTCCACCTTTCCCCGGCTTCACAAACTCACGCGTGACCGTTAGCACCTTGGGCGGCGGCATTGGCTCCTGCGCCGCTGCCATGCCAAAGCTCCCCACTACAAGAGACCCCAACAACAACACGTCGGTGATTCTTTTCATGAACAGCCTCCCCTGTCGCAAAGTAGATAAGTCGATCAGCAGGACTCCGGCATTACAAACCGGCGTTCCTGGAGTCAGCCGGAGACTAGTCGCAATATCTTTCCAAGTCAAGCCGGGGTGGGGGCGATTTGGTGATGTCAAGCTGCTTGTGTAAATAGGTTGAGGGTGCGGGTTTTCCATTCCAGATTGAAGCGCTGGAAAATGGAGTAGATGATTCGGTCCACGCTTTCTACATTCACAAAGCACACCATCGGCCGGGTTCGCCGGCGTACCTCCACGAAACAGCGCTCGATGACGTTGGTGGTGCGCAGTTTCGGCCACAGGTGCCGGGGGAAGGCGAAGAACGACAGCAACTCTGGCAAGTCGCGTTCCAGGCGGCGCACCATGGGCCCGTACTCCCGCCGCCAGCGCGCCCGGAAGCGGCGAAATGCGGCCTCTGCGTGGGCCCGGCTTTCGGCCAAATAAATCGCCTGCGCTCCGGTCTTCACTTCGTCGTAATCGCGCTTGCGCACGTGCTCTAAGATATTGCGCATCTTGTGCACCCAGCAACGCTGATGCCGCACCCGTGGATAGACGGTCGGAATCGCCGCCGCCAAACCCGGGCATCCATCGGTGACGATCAGGCCGAGTTGTTTGCCTTCCAACCCGCGCCGGTAAAGATCTCCGAGCAGGCCTTCCCAGTCGGCCTGGCTCTCGCCCTGGCTGCGCATGAAAGCCAGCAAGTGACGCGTGCCATCGCGGCGCACCCCGTAGGCCACCAGCATGTGCACCCGCTTGCGCCCCGCCGGACGCCGCACCCGCAGGCTCACTCCGTCCAGAAATAAATACGCGTAATCGTCGCTCAGCCGCGCCTGATGAAACTGGCGCACCGCCTGATCCAGACTGCGAGTCAACTTCGAGACCGTCTGCGGGCTCACCACTTCGCCAGTCAGAATGCTCACCACCCGCCCCGTCTGCCGGGTGCTGAGGCCGCGCAAAAACGCCTCCCGGATCAGCATCGCCACTTCCTCCGCCCGGCGCTGAAACGGTTCCAGTCCGCGCGGCAGAAAACTCTTCCCCCGGGTGCGCGCCACCCGCAGCCGGATGGTGCCGAAGCGGGTCACGAAATCCCGCTGGTAGTACCCGTTGCGGTAGGGCTGCCGCCGGTTGCGCCGCCGCTGGTAGCTCTCTCGCACCGCAAAGCGGTCGCGCTGCCGCTGCGAGTCGGCTTCGAAAAACTGCTTCCACGCCAGCTTGGTCTGGCCATACAGATCGCCCCAGAAACTTTCTTTGATCTCCGCCAGAAAATGTTGGAAATGCTCCGTGATTGGGATTATCTTCGCCATCGGGTGTAAGTCTCCTTTCTAGGATCGGCTTCTCGCTTGCTAGGCAAAAAGCCAACTTACACCCTCTCCCGTTTACACAATCAAATTTACGTCACCGGCGATTTCACTCCGCCGAGTTTGAGCTGGCGAGTCGAATTGGTGCGCGAGCGTGGATCATGAGACATCACCACGAAACCTTGCGAATAGAAGCCAGCGCGTGGTTAGAGTATTCTGCAACCTACGAAGCCGTTCCAAAGCCACTTGTGAAACTAGCTCCACCAAGGAGAATCTCCAAAATGAGCACATCCGGGGATCAAACGCGCGGCAGTCGGTATTCTTCCAACACTTTCCTAAAAGTTCTAACCGTCATCTCACTGGCTCTGGCATGTGGGGAGTTGCTCCTTACCCTTCAATACCAGCGCGAACTGGCCGCGCCAAAGTACGCAGAAGATGTGGCTCGCGCGTTTGCAAAGGTCTATTACAACTCGCAGGTTTGGCACAGCCGCACCGAGTGGCTGGGTATCCCGAGTCAGCAGGCGCCCACAGACAACTGGGAAATGCAGGAGCTGATTTGCGAGATACGCCCCGATTACATTATCGAAACTGGGACGCTGCACGGCGGAACGACTTTGTTCTACGCCGACGTGCTGTCTTACGTGAACCCCCAGGGCAGGGTGATCACCATCGATATTGACCCGAAGGTGGAAGAGGCCTCGAACGTACCACTATGGAAACAGCGCGTGGAGATGATCGTCGGCAGTTCCGTCGATCCCAAAGTTACAGATCACGTGGGGCAAGAAGTTCAAGGCAAGAAGGTGCTGGTTACTCTCGACTCGCTGCATACTCGTGAGCATGTGCTCAAAGAAATGGAGATTTATTCGAAGCTGGTGACACCGGGCAGTTATCTCGTGGTGCAGGATACGAGCATTAACGGAAATCCCGTGTATTCCGGTTTTGGGCCTGGTCCCCACGAGGCAGTGCAGGAGTTTCTGCGCACGCACGACAACTTCGTGGTGGATGCCACACGCGAAAAGTTCCTGCTGACGTTCTATCCAGGAGGCTGGTTGAAGCGGGTGAAGTAATTCGTGGCATGGGTGGGGAGCAGATCACGGCGGGAGAATGAGCTCTGCCACGGATAGCCACCGCTCGTGCGGATCGCCACGGTAGTGTTCAAATTTGCTCATCTAGACGGGTTGGCACTCAGAGGCTACGATTGCTGTCGCTGTCCAACGTCCTGAGTTGATTGTAGGAGTAGACCCGAATGGCGAGTAAGCGTACTCTCGGTTTCAGTTCCAAAGCTCTACGCACAAAGTTCGGTTCTGGAATGACGGTTCGGAACTACCGAGACAAAGAGGTGATCTTTTCGCAAGGCGATAGAGCTGATGCTGTCTTCTACATCCACAGCGGCACGGTGAAGCTCACGGCGGTGTCCACGCGTCGCAAGAAAGCTATAATCGCCTTCCTGCAGCAAGGCAGCTTTTTTGGCGAAGGCTGTCTAGGAGGGCGATCTGTACGGATTTGCACGGCGAGATCAATTGGGCCGTCCAATATCAGTCGACTGCAAAAGGAGAGGATGATTCGCATCCTCAAGCGAGACCCGCAGTTTGCGGCGTTGTTTGTTGAATATCTGCTTTCCCGGATTATTCGAATCGAGGAAGACCTGGTCGATCAATTCTTTAATTTCAGCGAAAGGCGACTGGCGCGGGTCCTGTTGCTGTTTGGGCAGATAATAAAGCAATCAAAGCCGGAGTCCCCCCTGAAGGTAAGCCAATCAACCCTGGCGGAAATGGTTGGCACCACCCGCGCCAGGGTAAGTAAGTTTATGAACGTGTTCAAGAAGAAGGGATTGGTCAGCTACAACGGTGGCTTGCAAGTAAATAGGGCACTCGTCATCGGCTTCCTGCAAAATCGACCCCTGTCGGTTGCCACGAAAGCGTAAACCCGGGGCAGATGGCTCCCGCAGCGCTTTTTGCCTGCGATTCTCTCCGGGAGTTCGAGCAGGCAGAGGAAATTGGTGCGTTGGCAAGGATCAGCGGTTTTCCCTGCACTTGCGGTCGAGCGTAGATACAAAATTAGAATCCCGCCGATCGTGTCTCTACGACCGAAAGTCTTAGTCCCAGATGATTCGCAAGTCGTCTTGTTACGGAGCTCGCCCGTACCTCGAGCGCATTTTTGGGTAAACAAATCTCCCCACCTGAGAATTGCTGGGGTAATCGTGACGTTTTCGCCGATAATCCTCTGAGGTCCCGTCAACTCGCAGCTTTCATTGACTTGCCCGTTTCAACCGACGTAAGATTCGCGCCAATGATCGGTCAAACCATCTCGCATTACCGCATCATCGAGAAGCTCGGTGGTGGTGGGATGGGCGTGGTGTACAAGGCCGAGGACGTGAAGCTGCACCGGTTTGTGGCGTTGAAGTTCCTGCCTGACGAAATTGCCAAAGATGAGCTGGCGCTGGCCCGCTTCCAACGCGAAGCGCAGGCTGCGTCTGCGTTGAATCATCCGAATATCTGCACGATCTACGAGATTGACGAGCAGCACAGCCAGGCGTTCATTGCCATGGAGTTTCTGGACGGGGTAACGCTGAAGCGCCGCATCTCGGGAAGGCCAGTCGAGACGGACGTTCTGCTCGGTTTGGCGATTGAGATTGCCGACGCGCTGGATGCCGCCCATTCCAAAGGGATCGTTCATCGCGACATCAAGCCAGCCAACATCTTTGTCACCCAGCGCGGGCACGCCAAGATTTTGGATTTCGGGCTGGCGAAAATGGACCAGCGACATGTGCGGAGTGGGTCGGGCTCGGATGATCCGACTGTCACCGAGAGGGATCTGAGCACCTCGGGCAGCATGCTGGGAACGGTGACCTACATGTCTCCGGAACAGATTGCCGGAAAGCCCGTGGATGGGCGTACGGATTTGTTCTCGTTCGGCGTGGTTCTCTACGAGATGGCAACCGGTCGTGCGCCTTTTGAGCGGCAGACCACAGGAGCGACCTTTGGAGCGATCCTGCACGAGATCCAAGATCCGCCGACGCGCTGCAATCCTCAACTCCCTCCGCTGCTGGAAGAGATTATCCAAAAGGCGTTGGAAAAAAACCGGGAGTTGCGCTACCAGCGCGCGGCTGACATGCGCATGGATTTGCAACGGCTGAAGCGGGACTCGGAGAGCGGATACCGTTCTGCCGCTAGCTCAGCTATGCTGGCGGCGCCAAAACCTCCTGCGGCTCGGGTTGCGAAGCTCTGGAAGATTGCGACTGCCGTTCTACTAATCGCCTTGTTGATTGCGGGTGGATTTTACTACCGCTGGCATCGAAGGCAGCGCCTGACCGAGAAGGACACCATCGTTCTCGCCGATTTTGCCAACAGCACGGGCGATGCGGTATTCGACGATACGCTGAAGACGGCGCTCACCGTTTCCCTGCGGCAATCGCCTTTCCTGAACGTGCTCTCCGACAGCCAAGTGGCGAAGACCTTGAAATTGATGACGCGTCCGGCCAGCACCAAACTCACGCCCGAGGTGGGCCGCGAGGTTTGCCAGCGGGCGGGTAGCAAAGCCTACCTTGTCGGAGCGATTGGCAGTCTGGGCAGCGAATATGTGCTGGAATTAAAAGCGGTGAATTGCCAGAGCGGGGACACGCTGGCGCAGGAGCAGGTGACAGCGGCGTCTAAGGAGAAAGTGTTGAATGCGCTGGGCGCGGCGGCATCCAAGCTGCGGGGCGAGCTGGGCGAATCGCTGGCGACGGTGCAGAAGTTTGATGTTCCGCTGGCCGAGGCCACCACGTCTTCGCTCGAAGCTCTGAAAGCGTACAGCTTGGGCAGGAGGGCCCTCAGTGAGAAAGGCGCTGCTGCCGCGCTGCCGTACCATCAACGCTCCATTGAGCTTGATCCGAATTTTGCCATCGCCTACAGGGCAGTTGGCGGTGACTACGATAGTCTCGGCCAATTAGGGCGGGCCAGCGAGTATTTCACCAAGGCATTTCAGTTGCGGGAGCATGCCAGCGAGCGGGAAAAGCTGGACATCACCGCCGACTACTATTCGAATGTGACCGGAGAACTGGATAAAGCGACCCAGACGTATCAGGAGGAGATTGAGAGCTACCCGCGGGTAGTCGGAGCGTACACCGAGTTGGGAGCAGTGTTCGTGCAACAGGGACAGTATGAAAAAGCCGCGGACATCACGAGGCAAGCCGTGCGGCTTGCGCCGGATCATGTAGCTTCGTATGAGAATCTCGCCAACTGTGCCCTGGCCTTGCAGCGATTCGACGAAGCGCGACAGATGATCGACGAGGCGCAGGCGCGAAAACTAAATGATAACGTAATGCACAACCTTCTCTACGCGCTTGCCTTTCTCGGCGCGGACTCCGCCGCGATGGCGGAAGAGTTACAGTGGTTTGCGGGGAAGCCTGAGTTTGAGAACTGGGGACTTGCCCTCGCGTCCGACACCGAGGCGTACAGCGGTCATCTTGGCAAGGCACGGGAATTGACCAAGCGGTCGGTGGACTCGGCAATCCGGGCGGACAGCAAGGAGAATGGGGCAATATCACAGGCGATTGCCGCTCAGCGAGAAGCTGCTTTCGGCAATCCTGAGGAAGCCCGGCAGATGGCGGCAGAGGCTCTGAAGCTTGCTCCCGCTAGTCCGGGTGCGGAAGCCGAGGCCGCGCTTGCGTTTGCCATGGGGGGCGATGCAGCGCGATCCGAGTCGCTAGCGCAAGATCTGGGGAAACGCTTGCCGCTGGACACGCAGATGCAGTCGCTTTGGCTGCCACCGATTCAGGCACAATTGGCGCTGCACAGGAAGAATCCCTCGCTCGCCCTGAATACTCTGCAAGCTGCTTCCCCCATCGAGTTGGGGCAGATTGGGTTCGTCATCAATCTTTCCTGCCTTTATCCGGTGTATGTCCGCGGAGAGGCGTATTTAGCAGCCGGACAAGGCAGCGCTGCCGCCGCGGAGTTTCAGAAGATTCTCGATCACGGCGGCATCGTTTGGAACTGCTGGACGGGAGCTTTAGCGCATCTGGGAGTGGCTCGCGCCAACGCGTTGCAGGCGAACGCCTCACAGGGAGCGGATGCCGATGCCGCCCGCGTCCGTGCGCTCGCCGCCTATCGAGATTTCCTTACCCTCTGGAAAGATGCCGACCCCGACATTCCCATCCTCAAAGAAGCCAAGGCAGCGTATGCGAAGCTGCAATAGCGGGAGAGTCCGCACATTAGCCATCTGTTTTACCGACAGTTGCTGTTAAGAGGACATTACACCACCTGTTCCTCGGCCCGCCCTACCAGCCATTTACGAGATAGCTTCTAGTAAGATAGTTCTTTCGGATGCCGAAGAAGCTCTCTCATTACGATCATTCCGGGCGATCAAGAATGGTCGACGTTTCCGCAAAATCCCCCACCAAGCGCGAAGCTGAGGCTAGCGCTTTCGTAGTCCTGAAGCCCAAGGTGCTCGAAGCCCTGCCCAAGAATCCCAAGGGCGATCCGCTAGAGGTGGCGCGGTTGGCGGGAATCATGGCGGCTAAGCAAACTGCCGATCTGATTCCGATGTGCCATCCCTTGGCGCTTTCGCACGTTGATGTGCAAATGCGGCTGTGCGAGAATGGCGTCGCGATTGCCTCGAAAGTTTCAACCACGTCGCAGACCGGCGTGGAGATGGAGGCTCTGATGGCCGCCAGCATTGCCGCGCTCACCGTGTACGATATGTGTAAGGCGCTCGACAAGGGCATCGAGATTCGCGAGATTGTGCTCGAACGGAAATCCGGCGGGAAAAGTGGCGATTATCGCCGCATCCGAAAAAAGACATAGCGCGTTCCATGGCCAACAACGTTCGACTCCTGCTGGTGGATGACAATCCGATGGTTCTGGGGTTGCTGCGCGGGGCGCTGACTTCGCTTGCCAAGGTCACGACCGCGACCGACGCGGCCGACGCACTCCTGAAGGCGGTTGATGATCCGCCTGACTTGTTGGTCTGCGACTATCGCATGCCGGGTATGGATGGCCGCCAACTGGTTGAAAAGCTGAGAAGCCGGCCTCGAACCGCCGAAGCCGCGGTCATTCTGGTGGCGACTAAAGCTGATATCAGCGAGAAGCTGAGCACGCCGGATCTTCCCGTAGACGATTTCGTTGAGAAACCATTCTTCCTGAGAGAAGCCACCCAGCGCATTAAGCGGGTGATCGACAAGATCGCACTGGAAAAAATGGCCAAGAGCGCGCCCTCGGACGGAGTGCTGCGCGGCAGCTTGTTGCAGATGAATGTGATCGACCTGGTGCAATCTCTGGAGATGGGCCGCAAAAGCTGCTCCCTTATCCTTACCAACAAAGACGACAAATGCGAACTGTACTTCAAAGAAGGCCAGGTAACTCACGCCACTTATGGCTCGCTGGTTGGGGATCCGGCTGTGTTCAAGGTTTTGCGCTGGACCGACGGAAACTTTGAAGTCAATTTCGAAGGCAAGACCACTCAGCAGACGACGAATTTGAACACGCAAGGCTTGCTGATGGAAGGCTTGCGCCAGCTCGACGAAGCGCAGCGCGACGGCGGAAAAGCCGAGGAGGAGGAAGAAGATGTCCTCCTCGACTCCTGAAGGGCTGGCTGCAGCCGTCATCACAGTCAGCGATTCTTGCGCGTGCGGCGATCGTGTCGATCTCTCCGGCCCGGCGGTTGGCGAACTGCTCAGAAAAAGAAATTTTGCGGTCATTGGGACGGAAGTTGTTCCCGACGAGCAGTCCGCCATTCAACACGCAATTGCGTACTGGGTCCAGGAAGCGCAGCTCGTGGTAACCACCGGCGGGACCGGAATTGCCGAGCGCAACGTCACTCCCGAGGCCACCCGCGCGGTCTGCGAACGCCTGCTCGAAGGAGTTGCCGAACGCATGCGTTACGAAGGCGCCAAGAAGACGCCGTTTACCGCGCTCAGCCGGGGAATCTGCGGAGTGCGGGGAAAGTCTTTAATTCTGAATCTGCCGGGCAGTCCTGCTGGGGCGGTCGATTCACTCGAAGCCGTGATCGATCTTCTGCCCCACGCGCTACAGTTGCTCAGCGGAAATACGAAACACGAATGATCTGGGCTGGCCATGCGTCGGCTCGGGGACCCTCGTCCGAGCGGCGTGGAACTCCATCTCCAGTTCGCCTCTCTTGCATGTTCGCTTTCGCGTAGACTTCTAGTCGTATCTCTTGAAAACGATCAAGCACATCCTCACTCGCTACACGGCATTCCTGTGGGCGCTGTTGAAGCCTTTGGGGGCGTGGGGTGTGTTGGTGGTGGGGGCCATTGACGGAGCTTTTATCGGTCTTCCCGTGGACGCGGTTGTGGCGAGCTACGTTTACCAGGACCGGGGACGATTCGTACTGTACGCGCTTATGGCTTCGGTGGGGTCGGCGTTGGGCAGCATTGTAATTTACGTCATTGGCTACGAGGGTGGTGAGGAACTGCTGCGCAAGCGCATTCCGGCAGCGCGCTTTGAAAGGATTCATGAGGCGTTTGACAAGCATCCGTTCTGGAGCCTGATGTTCCCGGCGATGTTGCCGCCACCGACGCCGTTCAAACTGTTCGTGCTGGCGGCGGCGGTTTCGGAGATGGGGTTCGCGCGCTTCCTGCTGGCGATTTTCTCTGGGCGGATGGTGCGTTTCCTGGTTCTGGGTGTGTTGACTATTAAGTTTGGCCCTGATGTCGTTCACTTGTTTGGGACGGTCTTCAAGCAGCATTACTATTTGCTTCTGGAAGCGATCCTTGTGGGATTGGTGATTTGGTTGGTGATACGAAGAAAGAAGAAAAAGACCTTAATCGCAGAGGACGCTGAGGATTCGCAGAGTTCGCCGAGAGGTACTTAGAGTCTCGCTGGGGTGCTCTGCGGATATTCTCAGCGGCCTCTGCGATTTAAGTTTTATGCCGCCGCTGCATGATCGCTCTGGTGGAAGGCCGCGGACAATGCCTGCAGCGCCATCGGCGTAGCGAACATCGCAGCGGTGAAAATCATATCGCCAGCGAGCGCGTGGCGGAAAAATGGCACGGCGGCGACGTAAGACTCCATCACACCGCTCAGGTTTTTGGGATACATATCCAGCCAAGCCCACGCTACGAGATTGGTCACTAAATAAAACGAAACTGAACTGGCGAGGGCGGCACCCATCACCGGCACCCACTTCGTCTTAGCGCCCAGGCTTGTGCCCAGCCAGAGGACGGCGGCATACCAGGCAAAGGTCACGTAATGGTCCCACGAGAATGGATACGAGTAAACCAACTTCGTGAGCGCCACGTCGGAAGCGGCCAGCAGCACGAACGGGATCCAGAGCTGGCGGCGTGGTCCGCGGGCTCCGAAGAATAACAGCGCTCCGACTACCGGGGTAAACATCCAGGGATGGGGCATAAACCGGACAGCGACGGCGAGTACGACGAACAAGTAGGCCAGCATGATGAATCACCTCGATAGGGTCAAAGAAGATTGTGGCCTGTGAGAGCGGCGGCGTCAAGTCGAAGAATTGTCATTAGTCTCGTGCACGCTCAAATCTTAAATCGCAGAGATCGCTAAGAACACCCACAGAGTACGCGGAGAAGCCTAATCTACAGGCGGGCTGCTGTGACCCTTGTCTCCAACTCTGCGCGCGCCAAAGTTTTCTCCGACTACTTTCAGGTTGCGATCCAGTTCGACGGTGGCTGAAAGCACGCTTCGAGTGGGGCGTCCGGGCTGTTGAAAGCGCAGATCCTTGAAGCGGACTATGAAACCCGCGATGTCGCCTTGGGCTCCTGAGGTTAGGGGCTCGGTTTCGGTGATGGGATATTGTGCCCAGTCGAGATAGACACGGCCGAGATAGGATCGTTTGGCTGCGAGCGTGACCGGAGTTTCCTCGGGCTTGTAGAGAATCTGCATTTCGCCATTGGGATCGACTTCGGGTGTGGTTGAATCGACCATCATGGTGGCGTAGAAATTCGGGGTTTCGACGACGCCGACCCATTGAAATGGAGTCCACCACATGGGGAAGGCGGAGGCGCGGATGGGGTCGGCGTTTTCGTAGGTGCGAGCTTCGAGCGCGTTCACCGCGCGGCGATGCTCGTAGTCGCGCACTCCCCAGAGCGCAACTACGCCGAGGAGCGCGACGGTTGCGCCCCAGCGGCCTGCAGGTTGTTTGCGGCGGACGCCGATCTCGCGATCGATGAAGGAGAAGAGCACAGGCAGCACCAAGCCGGAGACCAGCAGAATCAGGATAATTGGCTCGACAATGAAGACGATGTCCCACGAATACCATTTCTCGGAGAATGGCCAGAAGGGGCGGACGCCGTAGTTATTGGTGTAATCGAGCAGAATGTGCGTCAGCCCGGCGAGATACGCGAACCCAAACAACAATCCCCAGCGGGGCGGCAAATTGGGATCGCTGAGCTTACGCCCTCGCAGGCGCCAAATCACGTACATCAAGCCGACTACTAACGCCGATACCAGCGCGATGCCGAGGAAGGAATGGGTGAAGCCGCGATGATGGGCGAAGCCAAAGACTCGGTCCTTGAACTCGCCGAGGACGTCGAGGTCTGGGGCTTCGGCGGCGAGCGTCACCGTGGCTGTGGCGAGGGCCGTTTTGCGATTCAGTCCGGCTCGTCCCATGCAGGCGCCGGTCAGGAAGTGGGTAATGGGTTCCAAAGTTTGCTGTGGCCTTGTTGGAGGTCGAGGTAGAGAGAATACATTACTACGTGGTTGGGTGTTGGTGGCGCGAGTTTGTGGGTCGTGGTTTTCGATGATTCGATTTGGGAATTTTGCGGCGCCCCCTCCCCCCTTGATCTTTTGGAATGATGGGGTTACGGGGACACTACCCTCAAAATCTTTGAGGAATAAGGAGTTACAGGCAAAATCTTCTATTCATTGGAGTTAGTGGGTTAATTTGTCAATTCCTGCAGATAATTTAACTGCTTATTGATTAGCTCATCTGGTGATGGTGAAGTCAAGCTGGGCGGAGGGGATGCTCGTTCTCTAGGCCCAAAATGGGAAAAAGGGAGTCTCGGCGCAGGGAATCGGTTTGCAGTTTGTGAAGATTTTCGTCGAGATAAAGAACGAAGTCTTCAGGCAGCGACAGCGGCCGTCCTCTGCTCCCAGCGGATTGCTTCTTCGATCTGCCGCGGCTTGACGCCATATTCGGAAGCGAGATCGTCTATGGATTCCCGGGCATGGAACCTGGACTTGACCACCGCCGTCGAAATGCCGGTACCCGCAATCACCGGCTTGCCAAAACCTACCGCCGGATTGATCTTGATCAACCTGGGCTCGTTCTGCGTTCTCGGCATGACGAATGGGTAGAGCTTGAATAGACCTCTGAGATCGAGTCCGACGCGCTCTGGATTTTTCTTTGCAGAACAGCCCCGCTAGATTATTCTGTCGTCTCCCCCAGAAAGCGCTTCTCGGTGTTGCTAAACCTAGACGTTCGTCGTCAGTACACAGAGCTCATAATTGGTCTAGTGGGCGCGGTCGGCTCCCAAATGGGTTCCGTGGAAGAGGCGCTGATCTCCGCGTTTAAGCCCCTCAATTACCAGTGTGAGCAGATAAAACTCATTGAGCTTCTACATGAAGTCGAGAAGTGGAAAGACCTGCCTCACGATCGTGAGGACGAAAGAATACGCGCTCACATGAATGCCGGGGATGAGTTCCGTAGCCTGATTGGCTCTAATGACGCTCTTGCGGTGCTGGGTGTCGGCAACATCCGGCATTTGCGGAACAAAATCACCTCAGACTACGACAAACCTAGGCAGCGTTGTGCGTATCTTCTCCGGTCTCTCAAACACCCTGAGGAGGTTGAGTGCTTGAGGCAGATTTACGGTCGTGGTTTCATCCTTGTCGCGGCCTACTCTCCTCGAGAAGAGCGGGTGCAGCACTTGGCGAGCAAGATAGCAGAGTCCCGCTATGGTGCTACTGCTGAACAGTGTCGTCCTGACGCAGAGCAACTTGTGAACCGCGACCAAGAAGACTCGGCGGTGCCCTACGGCCAGAATGTT
This sequence comes from uncultured Acidobacteriota bacterium, assembly GCA_963696635.1. Taxonomy (GTDB): domain Bacteria; phylum Acidobacteriota; class Terriglobia; order Terriglobales; family Acidobacteriaceae; genus JABDBE01. The sequence goes on along the minus strand of CAVOKX010000005.1, from coordinate 184,989 downwards.
CGATCAGCATTTCCGATGGCGGATGTTTTCATCGCGACGACGAACAAACTCGCAATGGACGGACAGATCAGACGATTCCTGGAACTACTGTTTGGCAAAGTGTCTCACACGCCCGCACGTGATGAGTACTGCATGTTCCATGCACAGGCTGCTGCCATGAGGTCGGCCGCGCTGGGCCGGCAGGTCGGTGCCAGCATCGCGACTGCCGAGGGTGACATTGTGGCTGTGGGCACCAACGAAGTTCCCAAAGCGGGAGGGGGACAATATTGGGAGGGTGACCTCCCCGACGCTAGGGATTTCATGTTAGGACACGATAGCAGTGATCGGTTGAAGAGGTCTAATCTTGGAGAGTTGCTAGAGAAGTTCAGCAAATCTGGTGGTTGGCTGGCTGCTGACAAGGTCGCGTTGAGTCCCGAGGAAAGGGTTCGCACTGCGCTGCCGGTAGTGAAAGGTGCCCGCCTGATGCAGCCTCTCGAATTCGGACGCGCGGTGCACGCGGAAATGGCCGCCATAGTCGATGCTGCGAGACGCGGGGTCCCCGTTCGCGATTGCACACTTTACACCACGACCTTTCCGTGTCATGAATGTGCCAGACACATAATTGCGGCAGGACTTCGCCGCGTCGTGTACATTGAACCCTACGCAAAGAGCCTTGCAGCCCATTTACATGAAGACGCAATTTCAGTGGACAGTGCGATCGAGATTGAAGGAATGGTATCTTTTGATCCTTTTGTTGGAGTCGCGCCTCGGCGATACAACGAATTGTTCACGATGTTGGAAGATCGAAAGACGGCAGATGGATCCGTGGTGCAATGGAACCCAGCAAATGCCTTGCCGCGGCTCTCTGAATCGCCGTGGCTGTATGTTCGTAACGAGAAGGAAGCTTTGGCGTTACTGTCCGACGCGATGAAGCGTGAGAAACTCAGTCCTGTATGAACCGGAGGCTGCAACAGATGGCAAATGGATGGTTAAAACCGATCCTTGAACAAGCAAGTGCTGACCGAGAGAGTTGGCCTGCCTGGGAACGAGGCCTTGAGATCGAAGCGAGCAATGATCGAACGCAACTCGCTGAATCCGACGCTCGCCACGAAGAAGATTCTGGGGATCATGCGGCCGCAGCTTAATGCCGGTCATTAAGCCTGCCCGCAGCGAGAATGCTTGTTTCCAGAGGTGAACATTTCTCACCTCGCACTCCCATAATTGGCTAGAGGCCACGCCATCAACGTTTGGATGGACAAACCGGCTGCGCCAAGATCCGTTTTTCCTTCTATTGAATCAGCGTCCCCCCGTTGGTTGGCTCTTCTTCTGGCGGGATCACTACCGCTGCGGCTACTCGGTCTCCTGCTTCGATGTTCAGGAGGCGGACGCCTTGGGCTGAGCGGCCGGATTCGCGGATGAATTTGGATTCTATGCGGATGATTTTGCCGTATTGGCTGATCAGCATGACCTCGGCGTCTTCGGTGACCTGCGCGATGCCTACGACTTTGCCGTTGCGTTCGGTGGTTTTTACGTTGATTACGCCCTTGCCGCCGCGGTTGGTCAGGCGGTATTCGTCGGCGGCGGTGCGTTTGCCGTATCCGTTTTCGGTGACGGAGAGGATTAGGGAGCCTTTTTTGCCGACGTCTTCGACTATGTCGGTGGAATCGGCGGGATCTTTCGGGGGAGCGGGTGGCAGCACAGCGTCGGGCTTGACCGTTGTGGCCATGCCTACTATGTAGTCTTTTTCTCCGAGGTTCATGCCGCGGACCCCGGTGGCGTTGCGGCCCATGGAGCGGACGTTGGTTTCTTCGAAGCGGATGGCCTGGCCGTCGTGGGAGGCGAGGAAGACGATCTGCACGCCGTCGGTGAGGCGGGCGGCTACCAGTTCGTCACCCTTTTCAATGTTGATGGCGATGATGCCTCCGTTGCGAACGTGGGAGAAATCTTTCAGGTCGGTCTTTTTCACCGTGCCGTTGCGCGTGGCGAAGAAAACGTATTTGCCTTCTTCTTCGAGATTGCGAACGGCGAGCATGGTACGAACCGTTTCGCCGGGTTGCAGCGAGACCAGGCTGCCTACGTGTTTACCTTTGCCGGCTGCGCCTACGTCGGGGATTTCGTAGACCTTTAGCCAGTAGACGCGTCCGGTGTTGGTGAAGATGAGAATGTAGGCGTGGGTGGAGGCGATGAAGAGATGTTCGACAAAATCTTCGTCGCGGGTCTTCATGCCCATGCGGCCCTGGCCTCCGCGGCGCTGATTGCGGTAGGTGGAAATCGCGGTGCGCTTCATGTAGCCGGAGTGGCTGACCGTCACCGCCATCTGCTCGTCGGCGATCAGATCTTCCAGGTGGATTTCGGCGGCTTCGTCTTCGATGATGGTGCGGCGCTCGTCGCCGTAGAGCTTTTTGACTTCTTCCAGCTCTTTCACGATTACGCTGCGGAGTTTCTTCTCTGAGCCCAGAATCGATTCGTAGTCGGCGATGTTGTCGCGGGTCTGCTTCAGCTCTTTGTTGATTTCGTCGATGGAGAGCCGGGTCAGACGGTGCAGTTGCAGTTCGAGGATGGCGTCGGCTTGAATGCCGGTGAAGGGCTTTTCGGGATCGAGCTTGGGAGCGCGGCCGGTGGCGTTGATGTCGATTTTTCTGCCGCCGAAATAGGCGATCAGGTTTTCGCGGGCGTCGGCGCGGTTGGCGCTGGCGCGAATGATGGTGATCACGTTGTCGAGGTGATCGAGCGCGGTGAGGTAGCCTTCGAGGATGTGTTCGCGGTCTTTAGCTTTCTGCAAAAGATAAGCCGTGCGTCGTCGAACCACATCCACGCGGTGATCGATAAAGAGTTGGATGGCCTGAATCAGCCCGAGTTCTTTCGGCTGGCCATTCACCACGGCGAGGAAGATCATGCTGAAACCTTCCTGCATGGAGGTGTGCTTGAAGAGTTGGTTGAGGACGATTTGGGGTTCGCCGCCGCGCTTTAGTTCGACTACGATGCGCATGCCGTCGCGATCGCTTTCGTCGCGAATGTCGGAGATGTCGTCGATGATCTTGTCGTTGACCAGTTGCGCGATGCGTTCGATTAGGCGTGCTTTGTTTACCTGGTAGGGAATTTCGGTGACGATGATTGCCTGGCGATCTTTGTTGAAAGTTTCGATGGCGGCTTTGGCGCGCATCATGAAGCGGCCACGGCCGTGTTTGTAGGCTTCGAGGATTCCGCTTTTGCCGTGGATGATTCCGGCGGTGGGGAAGTCTGGACCTTTTACGATTTGGAGAATCTCGGCTAATTGCGTGGCTGGATTGTTCACCAGGGTGATGGTGGCATCGACGATTTCGGTCAGGTTGTGGGGTGGAATTTTCGTGGCCATGCCGACGGCGATTCCGTCGGAGCCGTTGACCAATAGATTGGGGATGCGGGTGGGTAAAACGTCGGGTTCGATTTCGTTGCCGTCGTAGTTGGGGCGGAAGTCGACGGTTTCTTTATCCAGATCTTCGAGCAGAGCGGAAGCAACTCGCGTGAGGCGCGCTTCGGTGTACCGGTCGGCGGCTGGGGGATCTCCGTCCACCGAACCAAAGTTTCCTTGACCATCTACCAATGGATAGCGCATGGCGAACGGCTGGGCTAGACGCACCAACGCGTCGTAGACTGCGAGGTTGCCGTGCGGGTGGTATTTGCCCATGACTTCGCCGACGATTCGGGCGCACTTGCGCGTCGAGCGATTGGGCTGGAGGCCCATCTGCTGCATGGTGTAGAGAATGCGGCGGTGCACGGGCTTCAATCCGTCGCGCACATCGGGCAGGGCGCGGCCGATGATCACCGACATCGAATAGTCGAGATACGATCGGCGCATCTCCTCTTCGATATTTACCGGTTGAATGTTCAGGGCGCCGGGATTGCCGCCTTCGCCGGGTGGGGGCGGGGTCAAGGGTAGTTCGGGATTTTGATCGTCGGGCATAAGGAAGCTCTTCAGCTTTTATTCTAGCTTTCTGTTGTCGAATATCTGGTTCCCACCCGGCCCCTGGAAGCGTTCGCTTCACTTACTTCCTTCTGCGGTAACTTATTGCATCTACAGGAGCTTAGTGGGTGATTGGATAACTGCAATTATAGCACATCGAGGGCATATTTGGGGTCTCGTGAAGTTGCGGTTTCGGGTTCGGGCGGATTGAGATTGAACCTTTGGGTTTATCGCGATCGGGGTGGGCTTGCTCCCAATCAGCAACCAGGCGCAAGCTGCACTTGCGACGGAAAGGATGGCGCAAATTAGCATTATCAAGCGAAAACCGTAAATGAATGCTTCGTTCACCGACGCCTTGATTTCTGAGGAGGTGTTCCGGTCAAGCCCGACCGGAGTTTCGAGAGCGGCGAGTCTGACGTAATTGGATCTAAGATCCTGCATCACCTGGGCGGGTAACGAGAGGCGGGCGAGGCTGCGATCAAGACGGTTGCTGAATGAGGCAACCATCACGATTCCCAGCACTGCAACTGCGAGTAGACCGGCGATGCGGGCAACGGCGTTGTTGATTCCTGAGGCCGTGCCCGCGCGATCCTGATCCACGGCGTTCATGACTACCGTGGTGAGAGGAGCGACGCTTAGAGCCATCCCAAAACCGAGCACGACGAATGCGGGAAAAAATGTGTACCAGTAGTTGCCGCCGACGGCGGGTAAAGCGAACGCAACGAAGCCGACGGCTGCAATGAGCGGACCTGCGATTAGCGGCAACCTGGGCCCGTAACGTGCCACCAAGCCTCCCGACCAGCGAGACAAGAAAAACATCAACAGAATGAAGGGGAGAGCGGCGGCCCCGGCAGCGGTTGCCGAGTAGCCTTGCACCTGGATAAAGTCCAAGGGAAAAAGAAAGAAAAAGATTCCCAACGCGGAATAGAGGAATAGGGTCAGAAGGTTCGCGCCGCTGAACGCTCGCGACTTGAACAATTCCAAGGGAAGCATGGGTGCGGGGACCCTGGCTTCGACAAAGGAAAAAGCGAGTAAGCATAGAGTGCCGGTAATTAAAGATCCATAGACGAGTGGGTGAGTCCAACCGAGGCGGGCCGATTCAATGAGACCGTAAACCAAGGCGCCCAGACCCACGGTGACGATGACGACTCCGGCCCAATCCACACGCTTTGCGGTTGTACTTCTGCTTTCGGGAACGTGGCTTAGTGAAATCGCGATCACGGCAGCGGCGAGAGGCAGGTTGATGAAGAATGCCCATCGCCAGGAAGCGTGCTGGATCAGCCAACCGCCAAGGACAGGGCCAAGCGCCGTGGTGATTGCGGTGAAGCCGGACCAGGTACCGATGGCTCGACCACGTTCCGCCTCGTCAAATGATGCGCTGATAAGTGCCAGGCTTCCGGGCACCAGGAAGGCCGCGCCTACTCCTTGCACTGCGCGGGCGATTACCAGTTGATGGATATTTGGCGATAAGCCGCACCAGGCTGAGGCCGCTGCGAATACCGTGACGCCCGCCAGGAAGGTGCGGCGGCGTCCCAAGAGGTCACCGACAGAACCGCCGACCAGAATAAGCGCTCCCAGGAACAGGCCATAGGACTCAACCACCCACTGCGCGTCAATCACGGTGGCGCCCAGAGTTGATTGGAGCGCAGGGAGCGCGACGTTCACTACCGTGCTGTCAATGAATGCCATGCTGGACCCGAGAATTGCAGCGGTTAGAATCCACGCTCCCGTCCTGAGGCTTGCATGGGGCGGTTGGGGGCGCGGAACGGATCGTGGCTTCATCGCACGGTGGATTCATGAGCACTATGATGATCAGGCTGTCGCCTAAGGTGCGCAACATCGCTGAGAGTGGTGCTGGGAATCTAGATGGAGGAAATGATGATTTGGAACGATGTGTCCTACTTGGGTTCTTCTGGCGCGACCGAGATGGCCTCGGTCAGTTGGGCCTTCAATAAATCGCTTAGGTAGTCAGCCAATTCGGACACATCGAAATGCCCGTCAGCCCAGGCTCGATCCGCCGAGCGGAATGCTGCGTAGTAGGGTTCACGGTTTTCACGAATTCGCTCAGGGACGATCTTTTTGCCTGGAAGCAATAGAGCGTGCCGCATGCACATGAGGTAATAACAGGCTGCACGGGCTGTTCTACCATTGCCTTCTACGAATGGATGAATCCAATTTAATCTCCAAAGTGCATACGCTGGCAGCGTCGTGGGGTGAGCTATTATCGTCCAATTTTCATGAACGACGGAGAAGAACCTGTCCATTTCATCAGGAACGTCTTTGAAGTGCGGCGGTATGTGGTTTCCTACGTAAATTGGCTCCTTGCGATACCGACCTCCGAATTGGGCGATATTAGATACTGCTGCATAGTTCAAGGACCAAAGGGTGTATTTATCGAATGCCTCGATGCCTTTTTCTATGCCAATTTCAATGCAGTTGGAAAGTAGGTCGTACTGACGTAGAAGGTTTTGCTCTTGGATCTTTGCAAACAGCTCGGGATTGTCTTTTTCTCTTACAGACACATTAAAAGGGACCCGAAAACAGGGCCCCTTTAGATTTGCTATTCCAAAAGCTTGATGCGTTTGGATGCTTCGCGGACGCTTTCCTTGGTGATCAGACCTGACGCAGGAGCATTTCCATAAGCAAAGCTGATTCTCTGCTCATGCAATTCCTCCTCAGTCACCGGCCTGCGGCGAGCATTTTCGAGGAGCTTTATCAACTCAGGATCGGGAGCACTAACGTTCTGAAATTGCTTACGATCTGCCATAATGCGCCTCCATCTCCAGCGCTGTTTCTGGCAACTTCTTCATTCGTCCTCCACAAAATTTTATAGTTAACTCTTTTAATTCGCACTTTATTCGCTTTCCGCTAGCGAGTCAATAGGAAGTATCTCTGTATTAATCAAATACGTACCAGGGTGTGTAAATCTTAGATTAAATCGGGAGACCCGTCACAGCATTTCCAAGATCTGGGCCGTAAGATTTGCGCTGGGTGTGTCGTTGTGACATCAAAAGATCGGCCAACCAAACTAAGGTCGGGTGACGACTTCGTTGGGGGCTGAGGGCAGGATGAACTTGACGCCGTTATCGTGGTTAGCGCTTACGGTCGCGGGGATGTTGAGGGCGGAGAGTTGTATGTTTTTTGTCCAATGGCCGTTCTGCCAGTAATCTGCGCTGGCGTATATGGTGCTTCCAACGATCGCGTATTCCGGTACCTGTTCGCGATGGCCGTCGCGGAAGACGAGTACGGTGGGCGGGAGTTCGGCTGGAGGCGCGGGTTGCGTGGCTCGCGAAGAGGTGACCGCATTGGCTTCGGCATAGTCAGGGGCTGCGTTGACGCCGCGTTCGGCGGATTGCCGGGTTCCTCCGAAGCGCACATAGCGATTGCCTTGCAATTCGATCATCAACGGTTCAGATTTTGCTTCTGGTGGCGTGTCCGGGGCGGCCGGCGGCGGTTGCACTACGACATACTGAGGCGGGGCGGTCACCGGCGCGACAGGATATTCCTCATAGAAAGGATCGCCGAGGAAAATTGCGCCGGGGCCGAACCCGCGCGAATGCTGGCGCCCGTTGAATGAGGCGCCGAAGCCACGCCCGAAGCCAGAGAATCCTGCGGCGCGCTGGGCCGTCGAAATCGGCGGGCCTGCTCCGAGCACTGCGGAGATCAGGGCGACGATCAGCGGCCTGGGCATAGGCTAGTTGGCTTCAGAAGTGCTGGGAAGCTGGAAGTCGATGCCGCGGTCGTCGTTCTGCTGCGCCGTCGCGGTCAGATCCAGGTCGGCGAGAGCGATCTTTTGGCGACGTCCGCCGGTCAAGTCGTACAACGTGCTCCCAACAATTGCGTAGTTGCCAACTTCAAGTTGATGACCGTCTTTGAATACCAGGACGGTTTGAGGCTGGTCGGAAGCGGCTTCGGCTTCGGGCTGCGCGGCTGGATCAGACGCTGCGTCGGATGGGGAATAATCGCTGCGTGCGCGGCTGGCATGCGGTGCCGTGGCGGAGGGAGGAGTCGCCCCTGGACCGCGCCGGTCAAAAATTGTGGGGCCGCCGTTGTACTGGTCGCTAGATGGGTCATCGCCGGAATCATCGTAACCGTATCCGTAATATGGCGCCCCGTAAACTCCGCCCCAGGAGAGAGCTCCATTGTGATTATGGTGATGAAAGTTCGAATTCGGGTTCGTCCCGAAATGGGGATGGCCCAGGGACGTACCTCTGAAGCAGCAGGTCGGGGAGCCTGGTGTGTAGCCACGTGGTCCGAGAGAGGTGACGCTGGCCGCGACTCCGTTGACCTGGCGGCCGCCAAATCCGGGGGAAGTGACTGATGCAGGCATGCCGTTAATTTGAGCGCCTGCTGTCGGAGTCAGCATCAACCCCAGAACGACGAGCGCGAAAAGTGCCGATGCAAAACCGGCTGCAGTGGCTCGATTGAATCGTTGCACCAAGAAATCATACTCTAGTTTGCGAGGCATGGCGCACTCCCCCCTTAACTATTAGAACATGAGGAGGCGCGCTTAGTTGCGTGCCTAAAGAGAATTACTTTCGTGCGGGATGGGAGGTTGTGGTTTTTAAGCTAAGTGGCTGAAAAGCCGGGCCCCTGCGCGGGTTCGGGGCACGCCCCCATAAGCGTCTGCGCACTCACCGGGCGTCTAGTGTGGACGCGTGCGGCCTGAGCAGAAGGCGAAGATCTCCTTCCAGACCTCCTTAAAGATCTTGTCGCTGAATCCAGACTCCGACTTTAGCAGGTCGTAAACCCGATACTTGCGGCCCTCGCCGCGCTCGGCCTTGATGAGCCTATAATGCCCAACGATGTCCATGTGATCGCCAGGGACCAGCACGTTCGCGTCTTTTGGCCAGAACATGGACAGGGTGTTGACGATGCCGTCGTTGTCCCATACCTCGATCGAGTGTTGCGGGGCCCCGCGTAAACGTTTGGTCACTTTGCAGCTTAAGGCTGGTTGACGAAAGGGGCCGCCGGCGCAGGCGCGGTAAAATGTCCGATAGGCAATGTCGGTGCCCGCGCTCAGCGCAGCGTCCTTGGTGACTTCGGGATAGGTCCAGGGCTTGGCAAGCTCAAAAGGTGGCGCGGTCCGGCCCGGATCGAAGCGAAACGGGCGTCTTCCCAGCGTCACATACGACCGGAATTCGATGCCCCGCATCCGCTTCAGTTCCTTCTCGCGATCGCGAACACCGAAGTGCGCTGGGCTCACCGGTTTGCCGGCTCGGTGAGGACTCGAAGTGAGGTCGTCGATTGCACTGAAATCCGAAGCCATGTGGCGCAGATAGAGTCCAAGCTGAGATGCGGCTTCCTGCGCATCTGCCGTCCGCGCGGGACTCGGTTTACCGTTATGCTCGTTGGCTTCGCTTAAGGCATCCTGCGCGGCCCGAAACAATTCTGCCCCAGTGAGGCAAGCGGCGCCGCCCGTGATCAAGCTTTCGACCTGATCCAGGAATAACAGTTGTGACCCAGCGACAGCGGCGCGAAACTGCTCGACCAGCGCCCTACGCAAGACACCATAGGAGTGCACCCAGTCGGCAATGTTGGTACCCCACTGGGGCACAGAGAGGAACACGACCCGTTTCACGCACTCGAGGATTTCCCCCGGTCCTACCTTGACTCCGCCGTCAACCATAATCTTCTGCTTGCGGTGCTGCATTTCGTCCAAGTCCCACAGTAGTCGGCGGATGTCGAGGCCACCAGTCGAGTGCCCTATCAGGATGACATCATCGCCGGTCGAAATCACACCGCGCGCAATGCGCTTGGCAAGGTAGCTCCGCAATCGCGATGCGCGCGTGACCACCGCTGCCGTTGGGAAATTGTCGAAATAGTGGAGCACTTGATTCTCAGCTCGCCACAGCTGAAACAAAGGTGTGAGGCCGCCGTAGTATTCAAGCTGGCCGAGCGCATCGAAACCGGCGAAGCCCGGTATAAGTACGATGTGAAAACGTTTGGTGGAAGCGCTCCTCGCGTCTTGACCGGCCATTGCTTAGAACCTCCTGAAGTCTGGCGAAGATTATCCCTGACTTCTTTTTGAAAGTCGACTTCAATTCCGAAATTGGCATGGAAGTTATTCCGGGCCCGAAGTCGGCTTCAGGGAAGTTGGAAATTCTAGTCAGGAACCCCTATTTCCGCTGGGTGACGGATTGACGGCCCGAAGGGGAATCCTTAAGTTAGTGGTGATGGCGGCACGCCCCTTTTGGATCGAAACGAGTTGCCCTTTGACTTCACGGCGCTAGAACGTGTCTCCCTACCCGCGCCAGTTCTGCCAAATTCCAGAGCGCGTTTGCTAGGAGGAGTCCCAAGACGCAGGCATTTACCAGATCGTGCTGCCGGGTTTCCAGGAGGTCGGCGGCGATTCCGGCCACAAACACAAACCAGAACGGCACACCAATTAGTTGAAATCCGAATCCGGGATAGTGCGGGGTGCCCAGGCTGAAGAGAAGGAATAATACTGCGATCATCAAGGGCGCGGTATTACCGAAATATCTTGGGCGGCGCCAGGCGAAATACGCGATCAGAGCCACAGGGACTGCAACCCACAGCGCTGGGCCGCTCTGGCTAATTTGCGCGAGAATCCGCAGATAAGTTGCAGGTGTGAGAAATGCCTGCCATGTGATTCCGAAAAATTGGGCATGGCGCAGGCCTTGCCAAAAAACCTGCGGACGGAATAGGTAGGAGGCGAGCAAAAGCAGAAGTGCCACGCCGCACGCTGCCGCCCAGATTGCCACTGCTGCCCGACGCCGGGAGGGCGCGAGATACAGCATGAACCCGAGCGAGATTGGAAGCAGGATGATCAGTGAAAACTGAGAGCCGATGGCTAATGCCAAGGAGAGTCCGAGCAATAAAATGCGGCGCCAGTTCCAAACCACGACCTCGCGCGGAGCATACAAAGTGTGGGCCACTGCGATGGCCGTGAAGATCGTCCCGAACGCGCCCCAGGCTGCGCCCATCTCCGGTTGCGCGGAATATAGAGTGCTGCTGCGAAGAATTAGCGGTGAGAAGCAGTACAACGCCAAGGCAATGTAGCCGCCCGCGTTGCCGTAGAGTCTGCGGGCTACGTACCAGAGCGATGCGCCCAGGAGCACGCCAAAGAGTAAGTAGGGTGCGCGTGCTAGCCATCCCCAGTAGTGAAAAGATCCGGCTTCTGATGTGCCTGTCCAGCCGAGCAGCGGGAGCGAGGCTACCAAGTACCACAGCGGCGAGTGGTGGGGATCGAAGCCGTCGTTGTGAGTGATTTCGGGCGGAGTGGGAGTGCCCGCTTCGAGGCGCTCTACGGAAGGCGTACCGGCGACTGAGTCCTCGCTCCACTGTTGCAGCCCTTCGATCACGCGGAATAACTGGGAAGAATCTATCTCGCGCGGTTCGGTGCCACGCGCGAGCAACCATGCGCACTGGGCGAGGAACGCGAGCAGAAGCAATCCGGCCAGAACCTGGGGCCGGCCGAAGCGTTCGGGGCTGAGAAATTTACCCATGAAGGGACGGCGAGTGTTTTACCATGTCCGGGGACAATTGGGGAAACTTCCGCAATGGATGAGGTAAGAGAGGGATCGCCGGACGAACGCCCCGATCAGCCTGATCCCGGATTCATCAGCCCACTGGAGCGGCCGCTCCTCGCACCGACATCCACCATTTTTGTTGGGCCACACGGGTTGCGGGCTGGATGGCGCCTTCTGCTCTACGTTGTCATGTGGAGGGCGCTGCGCATGCTTCTGGGTATTCTACTGGCAGATATCGAACCGCATGTGGCGATCAAATTGTGGATCGACATGATTGCGGAGCTAGGGTCGTTTGCGGTTGTGGCCATCCCTGCAGTTGTCATGGGAAGGATCGAGAAGCGTCCCTTCGGCGACTACGGCTTGCCGCGGCGCTGCGCTTTTGGCAAACCCTTTTGGTTTGGCATGCTTTGGGGCATTGTGGCGATCACAGCCTTGATGGTTGCGATCGGTGGAGCTGGCGATTTCTCTCTGGGAAGAGTTGTGCTGCACGGCGAGCGTCTGGTTAAATTTGCCTGTTTCTGGGGCGCGTTTTTTGTTGCAGTGGGCTTGTTTGAAGAATTCCTGCTGCGCGGCTATTCGCAGTTCACGCTGACTCAAGTCAGTGGTTTCTGGCCCTCGGCCGTGTTGCTTTCTGTTATCTTCGCAGCTTTGCATTTCCGCAATCCTGGTGAAACCTGGATGGGATTGCTGGCGGTTGCGGTCATCGGACTTTTTCTCTGCCTGACTCTTCACCGTACGGGAAACTTGTGGTTTGCTGTGGGCTTTCATGCTTCGTGGGACTGGGGCGAAAGCTTTCTCTATTCGGTGCCGGACAGCGGCGGCACGGTGAGTGGCCACCTGCTGCATTCGTCCTTACACGGCTCGCGCTGGCTGACGGGGGGTTCGGTTGGGCCGGAAGGCAGCGTGCTGGTGTTTGTGGTGATTGCGCTGACGTGGGTGGTGTTTGATCGGGTGTATCCGGAAGTGAAGTACGGGAACTGACAGGGCGTCTAAGGCTTGACGGACCCGCCGTGTTAGGATGTGTTCATGGCAAACACACGCAGTGCGACCCTTAGTATACGGCTAAAGCCGGAAACCAAGAAACGGCTGGCTTGGCTGGCGAAAGCCTCGGGGCGCAGTTCGAATTTTCTGATCGCGGACGCCGTCGAGGCCTACGTCGCCGATCAGGAAAGAATGCTGGCCGAGGTGCGTCAAGCGGATCGCCAGGTCAAGTCGGGACACTACATCAGGAACGAGGACATGAAGGCCTGGCTTTTGTCATGGGGAACTGAGCACGAGCTGCCGGTTCCGAGGTGCGTCTGCGGCAAAGAACACGACGACGAGACGCTGTGCCAGTAGAGATTGTCTGGTCTGCGTTGGCACGAACCCGGTTGCGGGAAATTCGCGCTTACGTGGCGCGGGACAAACCGGAGGCAGCGGAACGGCTAGGAATGCGGATTGTGGCTGTGGTTGGAGCCTTAAGGAATCATCCATACCTGGGCCGCGTCGGGGCGGAGCCTGGAATCCGAGAGTTGGTGATCGGAGGCACTCCGTACATCGTCTTATATCGCGTGCAGGGCGAGCGCGTTATCGTCAGCACGATCTGGCATGGGGCGCAGCGCAGGAAAGGGTAGATTCGGGACCTGTGAGAATCACTTCCGGCGCTTCATTCGCGCTCGAATCCATTCCGCCAGAGCTTTTTCGCTGAGGCTTCCAGTGGCCAAATCCAGGATGGTTTTAACGGCGTCAGCTTCCTCGACTTCGAGATCAAATCCGTTCAATTCGAGAAAGAGCCCGATGGCGAGAAACCCGGCTCGTTTGTTTCCGTCGCTAAAAGGATGACTACGAACGAGTCCGAATCCGTAAGCCGCTGCCAACCGCGCCATGTCGGAACCGCGTTCGTAGGCGTGGACGTTCTGGGGACGAGCCAGCGCGGACTCCAGCGCCGCTTCATCCCGCAAGCCCCACAGTCCACCGTGTTCAGCCAGGGTCTCAGCGTGGAGCAACACGAGAGCGCGTTGGTCCAACCAAACCGGCTTTCTCACTTGGCAAGCGCGCGGAAAACGCTCCGATACTTACTCATGAAGTTCCGGCCAAGATCGAGTTGTTTCTCAAGCTCGGGATCGTAGGGAGTGAGCAAATATCCGGCGGGCGTTTCTATGGCAAAGAGTGTGTCGTCCTTCTTGGCTCGGAGACGAACCAGCATTTCCTTCGGCAGCACGAGACCGGTGGAGGTCCCCACGGCCCTAAGCTTGAGTTTCATGTGGCATCCTCAGATATCCATGTTCATTATAATGTAAGCTACCCGCTTTTGGTCTCTTGGAATCACGGGAGGCGCCTCATCCACCGGCGAGCCGAGACGATCGATTCCACGCATCAGCCACTTACTGCCGGTTCCCTTGCCGCGAACAGCTGGCGGCCAGCCCAGCGCAGGATGCGCCAGCCGACGGCGGCGCCTATGAGAATCGTTACCATCCATAAGAGAATTGCGGGCAGGTAGAAAAGGAAGGAGAGGACGGAGGTGGAATAGTCGATTAATCCTTCTAGTCCCAGTCGTGCTGCCAGCTTAACTTCGTAGAGTGGACGCCACGGAAGCCCGAATACCTGGGCTTCAGTCTCCTTTCGAAGAGAAACCGAGATGGCGACCAGTTCCACCTGCCTTGAGAGAGTATTGAATTCGGATTGCTGCCGTTCAATCTCGCCGCGAACCTGGTTCAGCTTGTCGCTGACTTCGAGCGTATCTTTGACTGTGCGCGCCTGCCCGAGAATTGCCAGGTATTGGGTTTCCTGGGCGCGCAGGTTACGCAGACGCGCCTGGTCATCGACGTATTGTGTGGACGCGTCCTCGGCTTCCAGGCGCTCGTTCTCAACCCGCTGCGCAAGCTTTCGAATTGCAGTACGCGTTGATTCGAATTTCGCGACGGGCACACGGATCATCAAAGACGCGCTGGTCGCCTCCTGATCGCCATTGGCTTGCCAATTCGCCAGGAACCCTCCGGCGGCTTCCGCAAGTTGCTGGACTTTTCCGGCGGCGTCAGCGGGCTTGTCAACGATCAACGCAATTGAACTGGTGCGGACAATCTTGCGCTCATTGTCGTCCGCCGGCCGGTTAAGAGCGCTGTTCTGGTATGCGGCGCTTGCAGGCACGCCTCCGACCACACCTTCGGCCTGGCGCTCTTCGCGAACTGCCAGAAGGTTTGGCTGGAACCAATGCTGGTGACGGCTCTCCTCGATGGCCGCGAGGGCTGACGCCCGTTGCATCGCAACTCCGCGAAAGTCCTGCCTGGGCTGAATCGCGCCGTAGTAGATCGCGGCAATTCCCGCGGCAATAAGCCACACCTTCTTGAGCCGACTTCGATCTTTCCACCAAAGAGGAGGCCAAGCGATTACCATGTGAGTTCCCCCAGCATTTGAGTTAGACCCGGCGAAAGGGAATTTTGTTCCCGCATCGCATTTGAGGAAAGAACGTGATTGTCGGACGGGCTTGCAGAGGAGGCGATCTTGTAAGGAGGCTACGGCGACTTGCGCTCGGCCTGGGCGGACGAGGGCGTCCGCCCCACGCAGTCATAAAGGTTCTAGGCCGACGCTTGCCTTCTGGCTTTTGCTTCGGTGGCAGCTTGAAGTTGGTTACGTTTGACCGGGCGCTCAAAGCACATGGCGCAAACCTGCTTGTGCTCTAGCATCCAGAGTCAGAGATCAGTTCTGATAAGAGGGATTCAAGCTAAGCGCGGCATACCGCAGCCAGCAGAAAGAACAGCAAGACCAACAATATCGGCTTGGGCAACTGGCGCATGACCTTCCACACCACGATGCTCATTGACTACAAACCTCCGCGTGGGAAAGACTCCAAATAAATCTCTCCCGAGTAATACAATTCGAGTATTGGCACTTGCGATCGTGTCATATAGCGTAACTGGCCACGAATTGTACGGAAAATCCCCCACTGGAGGCAAGCTTTTTCATGACTTGGATTCGCACCATCGCCCTCTCTGAAGCCGATGAGACCTTGCGCAAAGCCATGGAAGACCAGCGGTTGCTCTATCCCAAGGAATACGCCACCCCGGTGCACCCAGTGGAGGGCGGCGGATCTGAAATTGTCGCCTCCCACAGCCTGATTCCCGAAGCCCTGCACCACGCCTTTGCCACTTTCGGCGTCCTCATGTCGCCAGACCTTCCGCTAAGCCGTCGCCAGCACGAAATGATCACCACCATGGTTTCCGTCACCAACCGCTGCGTTTATTGAATCGACTCACACGCAGAGTTTCTGCGCCGGGTAACCTTGGATGAAGCATTGGTTGAAGCGCTGAAGAAGGACTACACCACCGCTCCCATCAACCAGCAGGAACGCGTGATGCTGGATTACGTGGTAAAACTTACCAGGGACGCTACCCAAATCCAGAAAGATGATCACAACCGCCTTCGCTCCGCCGGATTCGACGACAAAGCCATCCTGCAAATTACGCTGATCGCCTCCTGGTTCAACTACATCAACCGCGTAGCCGACGCCCTGGGCGTGGGCCGCGAATAGGTTTCTCGCCGAACGCTGGACAGTACGCCCTGGGAGGGTTGGGGCTTTGTGGGAGATCAACGGGTCGAAGACCCGTTTCCACACCTCGCTTGCTCATTCCCGCAGCAATGGACGAGTGACGCAGGTTGGGCCGCCACCGCCGTTGATGCACAACGCCGAACCGGGAAAGGTTCGCACATCGAATCCCACTGCGCGCAATTTCTCGTTCGTCTTTGCGTTTTCTTGCAAACCCAGCAGACGCTTTCCCCCCAACGAGAGCACGTTGCAGGCAAGAGTTTCTCGCTCGGAGTAGTCGATCTCGATGAACTTGTAGCCACGCGCTTTGAGCAACTCCAAAGTCTCCACGGCAAGCCAAGGCAAGTCGACGAGTACGGTTTTCTCATCAAGCAAGCTGATCAGCGACATCAGATGCAAGCATGCGGACGGTCCCTGACCGTGCGGGAGGGGCGCGGACAGAACCTCCACGCCCTTGGGCGCGAGCAGGGCGCGCATCTGCTGGATACCTTGCGCGTTGGTGCGATAGCCGTGGCCGACCAGCAAAGTCTTGGCGTCAAGCCACACCATGTCCCCAGCTTCCGCTGTTGCCGGCGGCGTAATCTTGGCCAGCATCGGAATGCCCAGAATCTGGCAGAACGATCCATGATGTTTGCCTTCAGGAACGCGATTCGCTTTGCCGGGACGCATCAGGATCAAGCCAAAGTCTGTTGGCAACGATGCATCGTGGGCATACACGGCATCGAGCGAAAGTTCCATGGACGGGGGAATATCCTCAACCTCCGCGCCGCAGGCTTCCAATTCGCGACACAAAGCCTCATGCTGCGCCTGTGCCATCGCGAAATCTGGAGAATGTACGAAACCAAGTTCCCGCCAGCGTGCGGCCCGCTCGTGTTGATGCCAGCAGGCGGCGCGCGGTGAACACACCAGCACCCGTTTCAGTGCGCCACCATGGAATGGCCGTTGAAGCGGGTCTCGGTCTCCGTTGGCGTCACCGCGTCCACGACCAGTTTTTCGAAGCCACCCGCCATAAAAGAAATCTAAACTGCTGTGCTGGCAAAAGCAATATGGGAGGTGTCCGACCATCCTCTGTCATTCCGAAGAGCGACAGCGACCAGGAATCTGAGCTTGAGTCGGGGCGTGAAGAACCCAGATCCCTCGCTTCGCTCGGGATGACAGAATAATTTTCGGATTACAGCAACGCCGGCACGACAATATCGACTCTTAGAATTCCATGTGGGCGCGGAATGAGGGCACAAGCACCGGCCCGCGATCGCGATTGTAGCCGGGGTCGTTGATATGCTGCACGCCGGGAGCAAAGTAAATGCCGCGCCATACGTGGACCGTATAGTAAGACTCCACGATATTTTCACGACCGTAGTTCAGTCTGCCATCGCCAAGAAGAAAGCCGTAGCCGCCATCGGCGAGGTAGGTCTGATGATCTTTGCAAATTGCGTTGGTGACAAACGCAATGCCTGCCCGGTCCTGCTTGCGATGCCACCAGGCGCCGTTGGCTCCCAGTCCTCCGGCGAAAGTTTGGTCGACTTCCGTGTAGGCGAAAGATTCGGTCTTGCCGTTGTCCCAGCCAAAGCGGCCGAAGGCGGTCAGATGCCGTGTGAGATTCTGCTCCAGGTTCACGCCGAATCCGTATTTGCGGGTGATGTGCCAGGGATGAGCGGTGATTTCGGGAATGGGGGTGAGGCCCGCTTCAAAGTTGGCAATAGCCTGACGATAGATCCCCATGTTGGCATAATTGGTGTAGGCCAATAGACGGACGACGCCCGTCTTTTTGGGGATGAAGCCGCGACGTAACTCGTATTCGAAGTTTTCCGCGTGGGCTTGCCACGGCTTCCACACCAGGTCAATTCCGTTCGCGACTTTCGGCATGAGCGCCTCGGCGAAGCGGAACCCCCAGTTGCGATCTTCATAATCGGCGGTCGCGCCGACGGTGTAGCCGCGCGTGTCGGCTGCATAGTCATAGGCGCCGTTGTTGTCGACAGTCCAGTTGGAGAATTGAAAGTGGGTATCCGAACCCACCGAATTTACGTCAAAGAAATCCGGCATGCTGAACTTTCCGAAGCGGACTTCCAGCCGGCGGCGCGGTAATTCATCAAAGAGTGACAATGCATTGCGGTCGTTTTCGATTTTGTCCTTGCTCAACGCAAATACTTTGTGAATCATGCCCCGCGCCAGATAAGGCGCCTTGCTTAAAGAAGGATTGCGCACAATATCGAGATCGGTGTTGCCCGCGAGCCCGAGCCCCGTACTGAGGGCTGATCCGCCGGCCTCTTCAATATCCACCAGAAGTTCGGTGGAATTGTTGAGCCGCACACCGGTGTAGAGCGTCAATACGCGCGACGTGGCTTTCTCATAGTTGGGGCTCAGACTGTTCTTACCGCTGTACGCGGCATGAAATGGAGGATGGGTCTGGAAAATGAAATTCATCTGCCCTGAAAGCCAGAAGCGCGTGTCCTTGAGATGAGGAAACATCGTTTCCACACCCTCGTCCGTGGGCAGATCGGAGGCCGGATCAGCCTCATCGGCGGAAACCGCCGCGCCAACCGGCTGTACCGTGCCGTGGATGCTGCGGGGAAGATTGATCCTGCGCTTGCTGGGCAACCGCGGGCAAAGCGCCGGGCAGCGAGACGATCAAGCAGAGAGCCAAGCCTAATTCGGCAGCGGGCCCCGCGATATTGAAAATGAATTTCAATTTCACAATTCCAAATTAGGTGAGGGGGGGAATTTAGCTCAACGCCCGCGGTCACCCTCGATTGTGACAATTATCACAATTATCAACGCAGCTATGCCGCGGCACATTAACTATGGTTAACTATGATCTGCGTTTGACTCGGTGATCCGCGGGTATCCCCAAACTCAGGCACGTATACCGCCAATCCACCCAGCCTACGCAAGGTTAGTTAAAGGAACGTTACACGCCGGGGATGAATGCGCGGACATCCTGATGTTGCTGGCCGCCATTCGAGGCGGGGTCAACGGCTTGATGGCGGAGATCCTCGAAGACCACATCCGCCAGCACATGATGAATCCTGATCATGCCGTGGATTCTCCGGAAGAGTTGGGAGAGGACTTGATTGGGCTGGTTCGCGCCTATCTGAAGTGAAGCGCGATTAAACAGGAAGGCCGGCGCAAAAAATCAGGACAGCTCGGAGCCCCGAAGCTGTCCCTGAAACCCTCCCGGTTAGAAGGGCGTGTACTGAATAAAGGGTACCCAGAGCGTGTTTCAGGATTGTTGCGAGACTGTAAATATCCGGTGAATTCCGTTGCGTCTGTTGAGCACCAAAGTCGCGTGACTAGAAGCGAAATCCAGTTTTCTCTGCGGTTTCGACTGGCCCGGCTGCTCCTTGCCGCTTAGCGCTGTTACCATATATGACCAGTTTCCTTTCGGAGAGCCCATGGCCCGTAAAACGGAGATGTCCCGCAAGCTGCAAGAACGCGCCGAGCAGATGATTCCCGGCGGCGTCAATTCGCCAGTGCGCGCTTTTCGTTCTGTGGGCGGGGACGCGCCCTTCATCGTGCGCGGCCAGGGATCCCACATTTTTGACGCCGACGGGAACGACTACATCGATTACGTCGGCTCGTGGGGCCCGCTGATCCTCGGGCACGCTCCGTCCAAAGTGATCGAAGCCATCATGGACGCGGCCTGCAACGGCACCAGCTTCGGCGCTTCCACTCCCGCCGAGGCCGACCTGGCTGAAATTGTGCTGTCCGCGTTCCCTCATATGCAGAAAGTCCGGTTCGTGAATTCGGGAACGGAGGCCACTATGTCGGCCATCCGCCTGGCGCGCGCCTATACCAAGCGCAAGTACATCGTGAAATTTGAGGGCTGCTATCACGGACACGCCGATGCGCTACTGGTAAAAGCCGGTTCGGGGATTGCGACGCTCGGGATCCCGGGATCCGCCGGGGTTCCGGAGGAATTCATTCAGTTCACCTTGGCATTGCCTTTCAACAATATCGACGTGCTCGAACATGCATTCAAGAAGTTCAAGCACGAGATCGCTTGCGTGATCGTCGAACCGGTCGTGGGCAATATGGGTTGCGTGCCAGCTTCAGGCGGATATCTGGCCGCCCTACGCTTGATCACGCAGCGGGAAAAGAGTGTGCTGATTTTTGACGAGGTCATGACCGGATTCCGCCTCGCCTTCGGTGGCGCGCAAGAACTTTACGGAGTAACGCCGGACCTGACCACGATGGGCAAGATTATTGGCGGCGGACTTCCGGTCGGAGGCTATGGCGGTCCCTCCGAAATCATGAACCTGGTGGCTCCGCTCGGCCCCATGTACCAGGCGGGCACGCTTTCGGGAAATCCATTGGCGATGGCTGCCGGGCTGGCGACGCTGCGTCATTTGCGGGAACACAAACAAGAAATTTATCCCCGCCTCGACAAGCTCAGCGGAGAATTGGTGGACGGAGTGGCAGTTGCAGCGAAAGATGCGGGCGTGTCTCTTTGCCACAATCGCGTGGGCTCCATGTTCACGTGGTTTTTTACTCCCGGGCCGGTGACGGATTGGGATTCGGCATCGAAGTCCGACACCGAGGCCTTCGGCCGCTTCTTCCGCGCCATGCTGGACAATGGCATCTACCTGCCTCCGTCGCAATTCGAAGCCGCGTTTCTGAGCGCCGCCCACGGCGAAGAAGACATCCAGCAAACGATCAATGTAGCCAAGCAAGCATTCGCATCGGTGCATGCGTAAGCATTCGCGTAACTCATGTAGAGCGGACACTCCTGTCCGCTGCCGTAAGACCCTGCCGCTTCGGCTGATGCCCGGCAAGCAGACCGAGGTGGCCGGCTTTAGCGGAAAAGAGTGTCCGGTGTACACCGACGTTACCCCATCACATCAGACGGCATTGTGTCCCACTCGCCACAGCGTCTCCCGCGTTCCACGTTCTAGCTGATCCAGCCTTCCTGTAACCCTCGAGGAATCAGTTCGTTTTCCACTGGCTGCGAGCTTGCTTCTACTGTTCTCGACTGGGGGAACCAGCACAGGAGGCCAATATGGCGCACTTCACACAACTCGGATTATCCGGAAGTCCAGACAAAAGACAAGAAGCAAAACCACAAGGAAAAACCCTGCCCAACGTATCGTCGGAAACACAACGTCCGCGCTCAAACGAAAAAAGATCCGGCGACAAACGCAAAACAGCCACGCTCGTCGGTTCGCTGATCGCGACCGCATTGCTCGGCGTGTTCGTATTGGAAAGCGGTTGCTCAAAAGAATCCAACAAAACAGCGGCCATCGCCATGCCAACTCAGACCGTTGCCAATCAGATTCCCACACCGATCATGACCACGCCTGCTACATCCGTCGCAAGCCAGCCGCCAGCGAAAAAAGAAATCGCGTGAGCGAAAGTTGTCAGCTTCCACTTACACCAACCCTGCTTACGGAGTTTCGTTCCGCTATCCCAGGTATGACAGCCTGAAGGAAGGTGAGGAGGCGAATCTGGAACTGGACGCCCTGGCGCCACTTGAAATGAACTTCGTTCAGCCGGGTGGAACCAGCATCAGCGTGGTGGAATTGCCCCGCAAACTATATGCTGGGACCGATTTCAATGCGGCGTTCTTTAATGTCAGCGTAAATCCCAAGCTGACTTCCGCGGAATGCGAGCAATTCGCGTTTCCGGAAACTGATGACCTGCAAACTGATCCGGTCACAACGTCACAAGCAAAAGTTGGCGCCACCGAGTTCAATGCAGTGGAAGGCTTTGCTGAAGCAGAGAATAATCAGGTTGATGTGAAGTTTTATCACGTCTTTCAGAACGGAAGCTGCTACGAATTCGCGCTGGGTATGGAAACCGTCGCGGAAGGCATCCCGGATGAGAGCACACCCGCCGTCAAGCCAGTAAACCGCAACGAAGTTTTTCGCCAACTGAATTGGATCCTGTCCACGGTGAAGATCCAACCCATGGCCGCACCGGAAAAGCCAGTTCCGGAAGTTGCCACTGGCACTTCGCCAGATCGAACGACCACGGCGATCACTGAAGCGCATTAAAGCACGTCAATAAAAAGGCCACACTCTTTTGCGGAGTGTGGCCTTTGTATTTCCCGCGCTCATCCCTGCAACGCCATCATCCTTATAAGATGACATTGATTGCAATCTGAACCCCGGGATGCACCGGGCTAAGCAGGAAATATCCTCCGTCGATGTAATCGACATATACTACGTCGGTGTATGCCCAGCCCACCGGCCATGGTTGGGCAATTACGAACCAGTAGCCCCCATACTGAAAGCGTGGAGTGCCTTCGACAATGACTGGGTGACCAATGGTGAACGTATGCTGGCGGCCGAAATTGGCCCGAAAACGGTCATCCGGGATGTGTCCGCCTTGCCTGGCTTCCGCCGGGTGATCGTGACGGTCATCCTGCTGCGCTGCCTCCTCTTTGTCCTTGTCTCGGTCTTTGTCGGCCTGTTTGTCCTCTTGTTTGTCTTTGTCTTGCTTGTCCTGGTCTACGTGTTTGTCGTCCTGCTTGTCTTGTTCGTGGGCAGCCTTCCCGTCCGGTTCCGCGCGTTTGTCTTCCTGCGGATGGGACTCGTCCTGCGCATACACCGGCGCGGAAATTGCCAAGAGTACAGCCAACGCGGTAGTGCTAAGAACTGCAGCTAGCTTCATGCTGTTGCCTCCATTTTGTTCGTGCGCTTATAGCTAACTTCGAATTCGAGGATGCGTCCTTGGATCTCTACCTGTAACCGGTCTGCGCCTCGAAAACGTGCGGGAATCTATGCCGTGATCTGAGCGTTACAACTCGGATGACCGCACTGGCAGGCGATTTCCGTCTCGTTGCTGCCCGCTTCTTCGCACGCCGGGCTGCAGTATTTTTCGCTGGCTGTGCAGCTGCACGGAATGTGTGCGCATTTCTTGTTATCCGTTTCTTTCATATAGCTCCTCATTTCCCGCGCCCGCATCCGGCGCGACACCTTAGTTGCCAAAATTGGTCTCGGGGTGGCCTCAGCGGAGACTATTGTTCGACGACCGCTGACGCAGCCGGAGGCGAAGTCCCTCAGACTCGGGAAACCCCTGTAGAAATCGTGGTTCCGGGACCGTAGACATCGCGCCCGCTTATCGTAGCTGGCAGATTCTTGCGGCGCTTCGAGCATCTACTGTGCTTGTTACAAAAGGGGAGAGCCCATGATTCGACCGCACCAGATGCAACCCGACGACTTGATGAAACCCGACTTGCTTAGCGAGATTCTGCTGGTGGGAAGCGGTCTCATACTTTTTGTGCCGCTACTGTTTATCCTCGTGGCTGCGCTGACTCACTCGTCGGCATTGCGCTAGCGCTGTAACATTTTTGGTGCAGTTATTTAAGCGCGGGGCTTGCGCTCGCGGCAGAAGCGGTTGATTAATTCTTGTGCGTCGGAGTCGGGCTCGACGAACTGGAAGCCATAGCGAAAGGCGTTTCTCTGTCGGACTAAGGCGCGAATTGACACTCCCCCGAGTGGGAGCTTGAACTCCAACCGAACCACCTGGTCGACGGAAACCTCGATTTGCAGCATGGCAGCAAGTCCGGCTTCGCTGATGTCCAGGGTGCGGCCGGTTAACACGCTGCTGATACGCGAATAAATTTTGACATCAACATCCAGTTTGAATCGTGAATGTTGCCGCGCATCGATCAGCCTTTCGGTCTGGCTGGCCCCGGATTGCTTCTCGGATTCCATCTCTCGCCTCGACTCCGCAGAAATCGCCGAAGGTGAACGCTGCTTCGATCGATGCTGCACTAAAGCTCAGGCCGTCTAATATCTCATCGGCAGCAAACCTCAGAGCTTCAACCGGGAAGGCCGCCTCTGCACAAAACCTGAGTCACAAAACCTGGGTCACAAAACCTGGGTCACAAAACCTGGGTCACAAAACCTGGATCATAAAACCTGGATCACAAGACCTGGATCGAATCGTTGCCGCCCGAATCAAAACAAACTAATCCCAAAAAACAGGAGGCTCTATGCAATCACGAATCGACGGCGCAAAAGTTGCTCCCGGCGGATACAAAGCCATGCTCGGCCTGGAAGCGTATCTTCATGAATCCGGCCTCGAACTCCCTCTTCTTCATCTCACAAAATTGCGGGCGTCGCAAATCAACGGCTGTGCCTATTGCATCGACATGCACTGGAAAGACCTGCGAGCCATCGGAGAAAACGAGCAACGTCTCTACGGGCTCGACGCGTGGCGCGAGGCGCCATACTACACCGGCCGCGAACGTGCCGCGCTGGCCTGGACGGAAGCAGTAACGCGCATCACCGACGGCCACGTCCCGGATCAGGTCTACGAGGAGGTTCGCCGGCATTTCAACGAGAAAGAATTGGCCGACCTGACTCTGGCGATCGCAACCATCAACGCCTGGAACCGCCTGGCCATCGCCTCCCGCTCGGTTCCGGGAACGTATCAACCCGCAGCCAAGATCCACGAAGTAAAGAAGGGCGCGTAATCACGTCGCGCGTCGCGCAGCAAGGCCACGCCAGCTGCTGAGCGTGGCCTTTATTTATTTCGCTCTCGCCCATGCGGGGCTGACGTTGCTTGTCCCGCCGCTTTTGATCCATTTCGGGAATGTTACTACCTAGACAACGAATTCACCGAGATGCCAGAAGACAAGGTCACCACGATTTCCCGGCCGTACCTGGAGTACAGCGTCACGGATTAGAATGACCGCGTCGTGGCAACCCTCTACACCATCGGCCATTCTACCCGCCCGCTGGATGAGTTCATCGCATGTCCTGCAAGCCCACTCCGTTCAGACCTTGGTCGATATTCGTTCGCTTCCCATGTCGCGCCGCTTGCCCCATTTCAACCGCGAAGCGCTCGAGAAAAATCTATCCGAGGCCGGAATCCGTTACATCTGGCTCAAAGAGCTCGGTGGACGCCGCAAGAAGATCCGCGATGACTCGCCCAACGTCGCGCTACGCAATGACAGCTTCCGCAACTATGCGGATTACATGCTGACGCCAGATTTCCAACGCGGCATTGAGGAACTGATCGAACTGGCCGAGCAGTCCCGCACCGCTTACATGTGCGCCGAGCGGGTTTATTTTCGCTGCCATCGCATGCTGGTTTCCGACTGGCTGGTGGCCCACGGACACGAGGTTTTCCATATCGACGGAAGCGGGCCGGCAAGAAAGCATGAGCTTATGAGCGAAGCGCGGTTGATTGATGACCGGGTCATCTATCGCGGCGACAGGTTGCTTTGAGCTGATATCTCGACGCCAAGCGCTTTCTGCGCTTCTGATTTAGACTTTCAATTGCCAACAAAGGGGTGACTATGGCCGAACGTTCTCCGCAGACTCTTGCCAATCATGTAAGACTTGATCCTCCGTTTCACTTCTTCGTGTTGCCGGTTTTCGCCATCTCGTGGATCATAAGCATCGTCTTCCTGATGCGGCATCCAGGTTTCCTCCACATCTGGATCGCGATCTTCAACACCGCGCTGATTGTCGCCGTCATCAGATTCCGGCAATACTCGCTGAGGGTCCAGGACCGGGTTATACGGCTCGAAGAGAGACTGCGGCTGGCGGCACTGCTGCCGGAGTCCCTGCGCCCGCAAATCGCGAAACTCAGCGAGCGTCAGCTGATCGCATTGCGCTTTGCCTCAGACGAAGAAATAGCCGCGCTGGTAGAACGCACGCTGTCCGCAAATCTTCCGCCGGCTGAGATCAAGAAGGTCATCAGGAATTGGCGACCGGACTATTGGCGCGTTTGAGCAAGTTTCCGCAGGACGTCCGATAAAGCGAAGTCGCGTTGTTGTTTCGCTGGGAATACCTGACCGCTAAACTATCTGCATGATTGTCGGCACCGGCATCGACATAGCGGAAGTACCGCGCATTGAAGCATCCATCGCCCGCTTCGGCGATCGCTTCGTGCATAGAATCTTTACCGAGGCCGAAATCCGCTACTGCGAATCGAAGGCCAATCGTGTGGAGCGCTACGCCGCCCGCTTCGCGGCCAAAGAAGCCGCCATGAAGGCCATCGGCACCGGCTGGAATCATGGGGTCACCTGGCGCGACATTGAAGTGTGCCGCCAACCCGGAGGCCGTCCCACCATCGCATTCCACGGCAAGGCGGCCGAGTTCGCAGCCAAACTCGGCGCCGTCCATGTTGCGCTTTCACTTTCTCACACCAAAGAGTACGCGATTGCGCAAGTCATCCTGGAAAGCTGATGGATCAAAAGCGGACAGGCGAGTCGCCGGTCACCACACGATCCTTCTGCCGCGCGGAACGGCCAAATGCTGACGGCTGAATGCTGAGTGCTTCTGTTAGACTGTCGCATCCCAATGTCCGTTATTAACGGAACTCCACCGATCAGCCGAACCAGTGCGGCGGAAGCGACCCGCGAGCGTTCCCTGCTGGCCGGCATCGCCATCGGCAGCTTTGCGGCGCTGTTGCTGGAATTGGCGCTCACCCGATTATTTTCGGTGGTGCTGTTTTATCACTTCGCCTTCCTGGCAATCTCCATCGCGCTGCTCGGCCTCGGTTCCGGCGGAGTATTCGCGTACCTGGCCAAGATCTGGTTGGGCCGCTTCCCCACCCGCAGTCTGCTGTCATGGCTGTGCGTCAGCAATGCTTTGGTTATACCCGTTGTTTTGGAAATCGTACTGCACGTTCCGGTTTCACTGATCTTGTCGCGAGCCAATTTTCTCCGGCTCACCACCATCTATCTAGCTTCCGCGGTGCCCTTCTTTCTTACAGGACTGGAGTTCTCGATCCTCTTTGCTCGCGAATCGCGGCACATTTCGCGGCTCTACGGAGCGGACCTTCTAGGCGGCGCATTGGCGTGTCTGGGGGTTGTCCCTTTACTCAACTGGCTGGGCGGTCCAAACACCATTCTGTTCGCAGGCGTGATGGCGTCAATCGCTGGAGCAGCCTGGGCTACTAACGCGAACATCCGCAAACTCACACTCGCCTTGGCTGCGGCGCTGTTGCTGGTGATTGGCGCGAACCATTCGGGCAGGCTGATCGATGTCGTCTACGCGAAGGGTGTTTTTCGCGATAAAGCCTGGATGGAGTTTGCCCGCTGGAATGCAATCTCCCGCGTGGAAGTAGATCGCCAGGGCGAGGCCAAAGTGGTCGTCATTGATGCCGACGCGTCTACCTACATCATGAACGCCGACCCCAAACAGTGGGAGGGCTCGGAATGGCAAGAGGATTTGATGTCCGCGCCCCCAGCTCTGGCTAACATTTTGCGCCCGCGCGGCGATTACGCCATCATCGGACCGGGCGGCGGAGTCGATATGCTGCGCGCCGTCGCCAACGGCAGCCCCAGCGTTACCGGAATTGAGATCAATCCGATCATTGCCAATACCGTAATGCGCGGCCGCTACGCCGATTATTCCTATCACTTGTACGAGCGGCCGGAGGTACACATTCAAGTCACCGACGGGCGATCGTTTGTTCGGAACGCGAAGCAGAATTTCGACGTTGTCCAAATGACTCTTGTCGATACCTGGGCTTCAACCGCCGCAGGAGCCTTCGCCCTCAGCGAGAACAGTCTCTATACCGTGGAAGCGTTTCGAGAATACTTCGAGCACCTGAAACCCGACGGCATAGTCGCCATCACTCGTTGGGAATTCCGCCAGCCTCGCGAAGCCTTGCGCGTGGTTTCGGTAGCGATGCAAGCGCTGCATGACCTTGGAGTGCAAAATCCCGCCAGGAATTTCATGGTTGTCTCCCAAGGAGACCTGGACGAAGACGGAATCCCTGTAGTCGTGCTCGCCAAGAAGAGTGCCTTCACTACCGAAGAAGAGCAGGAAGTTCGGACGCACCTGGGCAGCAATCCCGCGTTGGTGGCGCTATATCTCCCTTCTGCCCCGAAAGAGAATCCCTTTTCAACCCTGATCGCGCGTAACGATCCTTACGCTTTTGCGAAACAGTATCCCTACAATGTGGCGCCGGTAACCGATAACGCGCCCTTCTTCTTTTTCACTCTGAAGCTGGACCAGATACGGCACCCGGCGGATTTGACGCAAGGCATTGACTGGAAAGTGAACCTGGGCGTCGCCGTGCTGGCCATGGTACTGGTGATCTCCTGCGTCGCGGTGCTCGCGTTCCTGATTATTCCCCTGGCCGTGCGGGGAGGACGCAAACACGAGCATCCCATCCGGCTCTTGTATTTTGTCGCCATCGGATTGGGATACATCCTGGTGGAGATCGCTTTCATCCAGCGCTTCGTTCTCTTTCTCGGGCACCCAACTTATGCCCTGACCGTAGTCGTGTTCCTGCTTTTACTTTCGAGCGGCGCGGGCAGCCTGGCATCTCGTAAATGGGTGCCCTACCCCCAACGCTATTGGCTTCCCTTGGTCTTCATCACGGGCGCACTCCTGCTTTACGTATTCATTTTGCCGGGACTGCTGAACGCGCTGGTAGGACTTCCTTTCGAGGCAAAACTACTGGTCAGCGCACTACTTCTGGTTCCGTTGGGATTCGCCATGGGCATGCCGTTCCCCACTGGGCTGCGCGCACTGGCCAGCACACCCGTGCCTGAAT
Source organism: uncultured Acidobacteriota bacterium (assembly GCA_963696635.1). Classification (GTDB taxonomy): domain Bacteria; phylum Acidobacteriota; class Terriglobia; order Terriglobales; family Acidobacteriaceae; genus JABDBE01. Next base: position 156,587 of record CAVOKX010000005.1, on the reverse strand, counting down.
ATCCCACAGGCAGCAAGGGCGAATTTCAGGAGAATGCGGTGGAGTGGGCATGGGCCATGAACGCAGGTTCCAGCGTACTGGGCTCCGTCCTGGCGATGGTCATCGCCATTCAGTTGGGCCTCAATGTCACGCTGGCTTGCGGAGCGGCGGCGTACTTGACGGCCATTCTCCTCTCAGGAGCCCTTCATCCCCGCCATACTTGATGTAAAGCCACACCAGCGGTCTGCTATCATGCTGGCATTCGCCTATTTGTTCGGTCACCATGGGGAATGTTGCCATGACGTTCTTAGGGAGAGTCAGTGCCTAGCCAGAAACAGTTGAAGTGGTCTCAACTGAAGGTCGGGCTCACGGTGCTGGCTGCCAGCATCACTTTAGGCATTCTGATCTTACTCATGAGTGGTACGGGCGGCGTCTTTACCAAAAAGATCGCCCTGAAATCATATTTCGACAATGCCGGAGGCTTGAGGGAGGGAGCGCCGGTACGGCTTCAGGGCGTGGATATCGGCAATGTCTCCGCCATCCGGGTCGTATCCGACGCCGCTCGGCGGCTGACCCCGGTGGAAGTCACCCTGAAAGTCAATACGAAGTATCACCGCAATTTACACAAGGATTCGGTTACCTTGCTGTCCACCGCCGGCGTGTTGGGCGAAACCTACATCGATATTGACAGTGCCCAAGCCATCGGCCCCGAAGTCCAACCAGGGGACGTTCTACCCACACGCGACACCCCCGACATTCAGGACGTTGTGCGCGCCAGCCAAAGCACTCTGCAGAACCTGGATGCGCTGGAAAAACGCGTGGATCGGATCCTTGCCTTCATTGAGAGTGGCCAGGGTTCTATCGGCAAGGTGATTTACGACCCCAGTCTCTACAACCGTCTCAACGCCACGGTTATCCAATTTCAGGGCTTGGTCAATGATGTCATTTCAGGCAAAGGCAGTCTGGGCAAGCTGCTCGTCGACGACCAGCTTTATCGCAGCGCCAACGCAACCATCGACAAGTTGAACATCATCATCGACGATCTGAACGCGGGCAAGGGCACGGCCGGCAAGCTTTTCAAGGATCCCACTCTCTACAATACGGCCAACGATACCATCGCCAACGTCAAGAAATTAACCGACGACGTGAACGCGGGCAAGGGCGCCCTGGGCGTCTTGGCGAAGAATCAGGAATTTGCCAGCAAGCTGCAAAACACTATGAGCAAACTCTCCGATCTCAGCGACCGTCTGAATTCAGGCGAGGGCACGATAGGCAAACTGCTGCAGGATCCGTCCCTCTACACCAATTCCAATCAACTCCTGCAGGACACGCAAGAACTGGTCAAAGCCATCCGTCAAAATCCCAAGAAGTATCTGACCATCCACTTGAAGATTTTCTGACATTTGCCGTGGAGTTGGTCTTAGCCAGGGGAACGGAATCATCTTGGACAGGTATTGAATTACCTGTCTGGGCCATCGACCCGCTTTGGGGAGTACAATGGCTGGCCGTGATTTCTGGCCTAATTGCCTGCTATAGGGCCGTGGTGGGGTTGCCGCGGTTCGTTTGGGCATTCTTGGTCAAAGCATTCTTTAACCGTAATTTTGCAAGAATTGTGGTTGAGTTCTTGACTGAGGTGGCGGTTCTAGTTTTGGTATTTCCCACTTTGGACACCATCATCGAGCGAGGCAGTTCTAGAGTCACTGGCCCTATAGTCTACGGGAGCATCGGGATAACCGTTGGCTGCCTATTCGTAGCGGGTATAATATCCATGTACCTCAAGGAGTAACATCCCGTGTTGACAACATCAATTATCGGACTTTTAGCGGGTTTAACGATAGTGTCTGCACTGGGCATAGTGGCAGCGCGATACGCCGCACGCCACCCCGAAGGCACTCCGATGGGAAGGCACCGCACACTTGATTCGGCATCCTCTGCGAGCCAGCCGGCCGACAATCGTAACAACAGCAATAGCGCAGAACCGAGCGGGAATAAGGGCAATCCCGCTGCTTGGGGCATGGTGGGTGGCACCGGCCCTGGGCAGGGAGAGCCGCTGTCGAAGGCCGGGAGGTAAAGGGTGCAACTGTCCGCAGTCATCCTTGCCAGGGTGCTTGCATTTGTCGAGACGTACGACCTGAGTCCGCGCGGTAAGACCTTCTACCCAGACATCGTGCCGGAGATCGTAAAGCGCTACAGGTTTCAGAAATTCCCCACGACTTTGGAGCAATTCGATGAGTCTAAGGGGGTTGAATTCTGGGAAGGAAAGATAGGGGACAACGTCATAGACAAGTTTGTGATCTGGAACTCGCTTTTGGTCCTTGAGACGCGCTCAAACACAACAGACTCGAAGCGGATTCTAGAAGAGATGCTTTTATGGGGAGCCGACAAGTTCGGCCTCAACTACAAGCCTGGGATGATTAAGCGATTCGGCTATGTTAGCAATGTGACTTTTTATAGTGATGCTTCACTTTTCGTGGTGAACCCCGCGCTAACACGACTGGCCGCAGAAACTAGCAAGGCTGTATCCGAGATTTGGCAGGAGCCGCTCCAGTACGAGCCCCTAAGTGTCGTTGTTGGTCACGATCCGCTCGCACGAAAATACGGTATCGCGTCATTTACGATCCAGCATAGAGCTGAGCACAAATTTTCCGAAAAGAAGTATTTCTCTGAAGCTCCGCTTCCAACCGATTCTCATTTGAAATTATTGGAACAATACGAAAAGGACACAATCACAGCGGCCAAATACGGGGCCTCATGATTGGAGATAGCGACTTCTAGGCTGTATTTTCAACCCCAACGCCCGGCGAAGTTGCCGAAGCCTGTTCGTGGGCGTGATAGCTGGAGCGTACCATCGGCCCTGATTCCACATGGCGGAAGCCGAACCGCAAAGCCTCCTCTTTCAGGTATCGAAATTCATCCGGCGTATAAAAAAGAGCAATAGGCAGGTGGTCGCGCGACGGGCGCAAGTATTGCCCCACGGTCAATATGTCGACAGCACGCGAACCCAGATCGCGGAATACTTCTACCAGTTCTGAGATCGTTTCCCCCAGACCAACCATGACACCCGACTTGGTCACCATCCCCGGCGAAAACTTCTTGGCATTCTCCAGCAAGCGCAGCGTGCGCTCATAGCGGGCCCCGGACCGGACCACCCGATAAAGCCGCGGCACGGTCTCTGTATTGTGATTCAAGACGTTGGGCTGGGCATCCAGAACAATTCGCAACGCCTCGTCACTACCCCGGAAATCGGGAATCAGAACCTCGATACGGCATTCGGGAGACAACTCCCGTATCTGATCAATCGTCTCCGCGAAAACTCGCGCCCCGCCCAGATTGTCATCATCCCGGTTAACGCTGGTCACAACCGCGTGCCTTAAGCCAAGTGTCGCCACTGCCTCAGCCACGCGCCGTGGCTCGCCCCAATCGATCGGGCCAGGTTTGCCCTTGGGCACCGCGCAAAAACCGCAGCGCCGGGTGCAGATATCGCCCAGAAGCATGAACGTTGCCGTGCGGTGATTCCAGCACTCCCCGATATTGGGGCATTGCGCCGATTCGCAGACAGTGTGCAATCCCAACCCACGCGCTAGTTTCTTGAGATCATGAAAGTTGTCGCCCACGGGCGCTTTGGCCCTAAGCCACTCCGGCTTGGGCTGCCGGACCGGCGGCCTGAGGTCGATTTGGACGAACTGGGAAGCTCCTGCCATCTGTCATTCAATTCTACATGCCTGATCGCCGATTCGCGACACTACAAGACCGCGACGCACAGGTAGGCCCGGACGCCCCGTCCGGGCGGGCCAAGCAAAGCTGGGCAGGATTCGCGGCACACCGCTAGGGTATCGGGATAGAGTCAACGGGACTGAGTCAGAGAGATAAGACCAGCCTTTCGCACGGTCCCCTCCACGCCGACTAACCTTCCAGATAAGCGTCAATCCACTCTTTGATTCTGAACCGGCGTTCGTCCTGATTATCGAAGCGGATGCCGAAGGTTTTGCCAATACCGTTACGCCAGCTCACCGCGCAGCGAACCCATATCCGTGGCAGGGTTAGCAACGCGAAGGAGATTTCTCCCGATTGCCCAACCGCAATATCCTCGGCGCTGCGCAGGGACATGCCTCCCGAGCTGATTTCAATGCTGGTGGCCGTAACCTTGCGGCTATCGCTCATCACAAAGGAGATTTCCGTAATCACAGGGATACGCACATAACGTCGCAACTCGTGCAAGACAAGCATTTGCGTAGCCCGCACTAATTTCAGCACGGACGGGCGCTCGAGCGGCTCGTGGAAAATCGCATTAATCCCATACTTCGAGTAGCTCATCGCCTCCTGGGCACTGCCTCCGACGGCATACAGCACAATTCGGCTATTTGAGGGCGAGGTGCGCGCCGACTCCATCACAGTCTCAGATCCGGGAGCCAGCTTGACCACGCAGGCTTCGAATTTTTCTTTCTTGAGGCGTTCGGCGGCGTCTCCATTCAATAGCACACTCTCGATCCCAAACTGCCGAAAGCACTCCGAAAGAGTGTTGCTGGCCGGTTCCTTCATGTCGATTAAAGCCACACGAGCCGAAGCCTTCTTGCTGCTAAGCGTGGGCATCACGACCGTTCCCAAGGCTTTATCCATAGAAGGGCGTTCTTCCCCTGAAACTCTATTCTGTATTGCACTATCGGCATTGGCAAAGGCGAAGAAGGCCAATCCCCCAGTACTAAGGTCGCATTACCAAGGGCGAAAGGGCGGAGCCCTGACGTTCCTTGCCGAATCGGTAATGGGCAGTGAACACCCGCGACCACAAAATCCTTCAACATGTAACCCTCATAGGTTTCAAACATTTAGCAGGCTAGTCCAAAATGCTGGATTCGTTTCCGAGCTAATCTGAAAGGGGACGAAAGCACATCCATCCGCGGCGTATAACGGACACGTGGGCCCGGACGCGCCCCGTCCGGGCGGCCGAGCAAAGCTCGGCAGGACTCGTATCAGGGAACGGCTTTAGCGGGTGCCAGCAGGATGCAGGGCGTTTCAAAGCGCCGACGTTTCCTTCGACGCCTGAAAAAGGCCTTCGATGGTCGCGAAGAGTTCTTTGACGGAAAGAGGTTTTGAAATATACGCATCCATTCCACCCTGCAGACAGCGTTGCTTGTCACCCACCATCGCATGGGCAGTCATGGCAACAATCGGGATGCGCCTCCCAGTGGTCTTTTCCTCTTCGCGAATGCTCGCCGTGGCTTGCAACCCGTCCAACTCCGGCATCTGAACGTCCATCAGAATCAGGTCGAAGGGCTCATTCCGCAAAGCCTCCAGAACTGCCTTGCCGGTTTCCACCAGGATGACCGTATGTCCTCTTTTCTCCAACAGCCGAACCGCTAATATCTGATTCACTCGGTTGTCTTCGGCCAACAGAATCTTCAATCGTCCTCGACCTTCGCGTAAGGAGTGAATCGTAACCAGCGCCGGTGCCTGCTCGCTTCTAGCGCGAGAACTCAGCACCGTTTGAATGGCTTGGAGAAGGTCGGAATGTTTGATTGGTTTTGGCAAATACGCCTGAATACCCAACCCTCGACAACGCGCGGCATCGCCGCGAAAACCCGCCGATGTGAGCATGATTAAAGCAGAAGTTGCTGTTGCTGGATCCTGCTTTGTTTGTTCGGCCACTTGGAAACCATCGACTCCCGGCATCTGAGCATCAAGCAGCACCAGGGAAAAACCACGGTTCTCCGCAGCCGCTTGTTTTAAGAGCGCCAAAGCGGAACGACCGTTGTCGGCCTCGACGGTTCTCATCCGCCAACCAGCCAGCATTTCTTTCAGAATGCGACGGTTGGTCGCGTTGTCATCCACAATCAGCACGGACACGTCACGAAGCTTCTCTAAACCGATGGGCGCCTGCCTCCTCGTGGAAGCGCTCTGCAATTGAAAACGCGCGCTGAAATGAAATGTGCTGCCCCGGCCCGGCTCGCTTTCCAGCCACATGCGGCCACCCATCATCTCGACCAGCCGTAAGGAAATCGATAGGCCCAGGCCGGTTCCACCGTATTTCCGGGTCGTCGAATTGTCCGCCTGGGTGAAGGCTTCGAAAATCGACGTCTGTTTTTCCAACGGGATTCCAAGTCCCGTGTCGCTCACGGAAAAATGGAGGAGCGCTTCACTTCCTGTTTCTTGCTCCGTTTCCACCCGCATCACAATCTCACCCTGGGACGTAAACTTGATGGCATTGCCAATCAGGTTTATAACAATCTGTCGCAGACGGGTAGGGTCGCCTCGCACCCCCTCCGGAACATCCGGCAGGATGTGGCAAGCCAGTTCAAGCCCCTTTTCGTGCGCTCGCAAGCTTACGGTCTGCAGGGTGTCGTCCAGGCAATCGCGTAGGTTGAAATCGATGGTTTCCATATCCAACCGGCGGGCTTCAATCTTGGAAAAGTCCAGAATGTCATTGAGCAGCGCGAGCAAGGACTCCGCCGAGCTTTTGACCAGATTCAAATAACCGCGCTGCTCCGGGGTCAGCTCGGTGTCCAGCGCCAATTCCGTCATGCCAATAACACCGTTCAGGGGCGTGCGGATTTCATGGCTCATGTTGGCCAGGAATTCGCTCTTGGCCCGATTGGCTGCTTCGGCGGTTTCCCGGGCTTCTCGCAAAACCAGCTCGGCTTGCTTCCGCTCCGTAATATTCACGAAAGTCACGACCGTGCCCATCACTTTGCCGGCTCGAAGCATGGGGTCAGACCAATATTCGGCGGGAAAGCTGGTGTGGTCGCGACGCCAGAGCACTTCGTCATCGATGTGGGTGCCACGTCCCCCGCGAAAGGCTTCATAGATTTTGCACTGCTCCCCGGGGTAAGCTGTTCCGTCCTGCCGTGTATGGTGCATCAGGGCGTGCATGTTCTTACCAAGCAACTCGTGCGCCTCCTCATAGCCTAGTAATCGCAGACAAGACGGATTGCAGAACGTGCAGTTGCCGTGTGTGTCGATACCATAGATACCCTCCGGAATGGAGTCCAACAGCAGTCTTACCAGATCGCTGCTCTCGCGAAGCGCTTCCTCCGCCTGGGCACGTACGGCCACCTCCGCTTCCAAAGCTTGATTTGCTCTCCCGAAGTCCGCGGTGCGTGCCCGGACACGTTCTTCCATTTCGTCGTGCGCACGCCGAAGTTTTTCTTCAATTTGTTCGCGCTCCGCAATCTGCGTTGCCAGCGACTGGTTGGCCTGCCACAAGTCGGCGGCACTCTTCGCCTCGGATTCAAAGATGGAAAACATGCTGATGAAAAGCCCCGTCAGCACCGCTATCAGCCCCAGAATTTTCAGCGCGTGAGCGGCGAAGTATTGCGTGTCGAATTGCCTGCTGTAAAAGCACATATACCCCATATGGCCCAGCGCAGATAGAATGAGGAAAAGCACTACCCAATGTTCAAAATCGTCAGTTTTCCACCACCCCTTCCGCAGATATCCGATGGCCGCCAGGGAGAAAAATACAACCGGCACGAAGTCCGCGGGGCGATGAATCATGTGGTGGGGGTCGAAGGGAGGAGGCAGCCACACCAGCGCAAACAAGATAAAGCTGACGATAGTCGCGGTTCCGACCAGCAAGTAAACCAGGCTCTCCTTCACCCTGTGCCCCGGCCGTGACGCTTCCCTTTTCCACCCGACAATGCTCGCGCACATGAGCAGGGACATGAATACGCGTGACATGACTCCGCTCCACGGGGTGAGGGTGGATAGAGCCGACGGGATTAGCCCGGCAGAGAACGATGACGTGGCCAGCGCATGGTAGCCATCGAGGAAAGCCCCACCCAGAAAGCCGCTGCCTAGAAGGAGGAACATGCCGTTTTTCTTCGTGTAATAGCGCACTAAAGCCATCGCACCCGTGACAAATTGGAGCACGGTCGCGATGGTCTCAAAGATGGTGTGCAATTCGGCGTTGCCCTGCCAGGCTGACCGATGGGCGGAAACGCTACCGAGCAGTAGAAACAGCGTGAGAAAAACGTAGGTGAGGCTCCGTCCTCGGGCACGGCTTGGCCGCAAACCTTCCATTCAAATGCTATCGGCAAAGGGGAAGGTTTTGTTTAGCCGTCGACCCGGCTAGCGGTTTCATCCAGTTCAAATGAATGTAGCAGGGCGTTTTTAAGATCGGAGCTAAAAGTCTGCTATTGCTTAAAGAGAAGCTGGCGGACACTGAAAGGTAAGGTCGCGGACTCGATACAACTACTCCGCCCAGCGCCGGAACAGTAGCGCGCCATTGGTTCCACCAAAGCCAAATGAATTGGACATGGCATACTCCACGTCCGCTTTCCTGGGATGGTTGGGAACGTAGTCGAGGTCGCACTCAGGGTCGGGATTATCCAGGTTAGTCGTCGGAGGCAAAATCTGGTCACGCAGTGCGAGTACGGTAATGCCTGCTTCCAGTCCGCCGGCGCCACCGAGCAGATGCCCGGTCATCGACTTGGTCGAACTCACCGCTAGTTTGCGCGCGTGGTCACCAAAGGCGCGCTTGATGGCGATAGTTTCCAGTTTGTCGCCCAGATCCGTCGAAGTTCCATGCGCGTTGATGTAGTCAACATCTTGCGGCTGAACTTTGGCATCGTTGAGCGTGTTCAGCATTACCCGATAAGCCCCGTCGCCGTTCTCCGCTGGCTGGGTGATATGGTGTGCGTCCCCGCTCATGCCATAACCCACAATTTCAGCCAGAATCTTAGCTCCGCGCCGGCGGGCAAATTCCAGCTCTTCCAGAATGAGGATTCCCGCGCCTTCGCCGATCACGAATCCGTCCCGCCCCGAGTCCCAGGGACGGCTGGCTTTTTCAGGCGCATCGTTGCGCGTCGAGAGCGCGCGCATGGCCGCGAAACCACCCACGCCCATGGGGGTGATCGCGGCTTCAGTCCCGCCCGCAATCATCACCTCGGCGTCGCAGCGCGCGATGATCTTGTAAGCATCTCCGATAGAGTGTGCGCTCGATGTGCACGCCGTGCACGTCGCCTCGTTCGGACCCTTGGCCTTGTAGCGGATGCTGACGTGCCCCGCCGCCAGATTCACGATGGAGGCAGGAATAAAAAACGGCGAGATCTTTCGCGGACCACCATTGAGCAGATTGATATGCTCGCGCTCAATTACGTCGAAGCCGCCGATTCCCGATCCGATGTGCACACCCGTGCGGGTCGAAATCGCTTCCGTGACTTGCAGACCAGAGGCCTTCATGGCCTCGTCCGCCGCCGCCAGCGCCAGGTAAATAAAGCGGCCCATCTTCTTCAGTTCTTTTTTTTCGACAAACTGCAACGGATCGAAGTTCTTGACTTCGGCCGCGATCTGACAAGCAAACTGCGCCGCATCAAATTGCGTAATGCGAGCCACCCCGCTCTTGCCGGCCAGCAGGTTTCGCCAAATTTCCTCCGTGGTGTTGCCCACCCCGCAGATCAGGCCAATGCCAGTAACTACGACCCGTCTCGCCAACTACTTCCCGCCTTTCGCATGCTTGCCGATGTAATCCACCGCATCCTGCACGGTGCGGATTTTCTCGGCATCCTCGTCGGGAATCTCGATCTCAAAGGCTTCTTCAAAAGCCATCACCAGTTCCACCGTGTCCAGTGAGTCGGCTCCTAGATCATCCACAAACGAGGCATTCTGGGTTACTTCGCCCTCATCCACTCCCAGTTGTTCCACAATAATCTGTTTCACTTTTTCTTCAACGGCTGCCATGAGTTCTCCTTGCGGTTTCGTATAAGGACGAAGCTGCCACGATGCACGATGGAGGACGGGCGTCTCGCCCGTCCAGCCGGGTGGGACGCGCGGCCTCCATTCCGGCCTCCATCAAAGAGCAACCTTACTTGGCCACTTTGGCGTGCTTGTCGATGTAATCGATAGCATCCTGAACGGAGCGAATCTTCTCCGCATCCTCATCCGGAATCTCCAGATCGAAGGCTTCTTCGAGCGCCATCACCAGTTCCACCTGATCCAGCGAGTCCGCACCTAAGTCATCCACGAACGAGGCGCTGGGCGTGACCTCAGCTTCATCGACTCCCAGTTGCTCGCTGACAATCTGCTTTACTTTTTCAGTCGTTTCTTTCAATTTGTCTCCAGCGGCCATAGCAATCCACCTCCCGAAGAATGAAAAAAGGGAACGAGTAGTGTACTGGCCAGCACGAATCGCTGTAAAGGCGAGTCCCGCCGCAACCGAACCCGACTGCGGTCGACTCCAAAGAAGGCCCACAAGAATCCTAACCGCTCGCCGTCGCCGCGGTCAACGGCGGCTCAACTGATACTAAATTGTGTGGGGACGGGTCTCAGACCCGTCCAGCCGAGCAAAGCTCGGCAGCCGCTTGAAACTCGGCGCAAGAAACTCGAAACTGCTTCTATGCGCGCCGTCATACAACGTGTCAGCCGAGCTCAAGTCACAGTGGCCAATGAAATCGTGAGCCAGGTCGGTCGCGGTCTGCTGGTGCTCCTGGGTGTAACCCATGCGGACAATGAAGCGGACGCCGACTATCTGGCCGCCAAAATCGCCGGGCTACGTATTTTCGAAGATCAGGACGGAAAGATGAACTTGGACACAGCTGCGGTCGGCGGCGGAATTCTAGTAGTCTCGCAGTTCACCCTCTACGGCGACGTTCGCCGCGGCAAACGACCATCGTTCGACGCCGCAGCCCCGCCGGAGCGCGCCCGCCAGCTCTACGAATACTTCGTGGAACGCCTCCGGGCCGCCAACTTACCGTGCCACACTGGCCGCTTCCAGGAAATGATGCAAGTCGAACTGGTGAACGACGGCCCCGTAACCATCCTGCTCGATTCGACGAAGACGTTTTAGACCATGACATCCCTTTGTGTTTTCTCTGCGTCTCTGTGACTCTGTGGTGGAAGAGAATCCCAGTCAGGATGGCAGCCGGTACAATTTCTCCAGCACCTTCCGCGTGTTTATCAGAATTTCTTCGACCTTCTCCGGAGAATAATCACGGTCAAACATTTCCGGATCATGAATCGCTCGATTGCCCGCCTTCGCCACTTCGCGAGCGCAACGCGCAAGGTCGTCGGTTAGAATGCCTTTCTCCACGGCCATTGCAATCATGTCATGAATCGACTGGCTGCTCTCGCTCTGCGGATCGGCGACTTCCTTGAGCGCCCCCTCCAGAATGGCCCGGCAGAACACTGAACAAGCCAGGTAAAAACCATAGAGATAACAGCGATGCGCCTCTTCAAACAAAAACTGAACTCTTCGGTTGGGCACAATTTCCAGACCCAGGCGGTCCAGCGCCGACGCCCGGGAAACTATTCCATCCAGCTTTTCGAGAATCTCTGCTGAGTAGTATCGATCAAGCGCATCCAACTGCCCCGCGCGCTCAGGAGCAGCCTCCGCTATCGGCGAATCCTGCCCGGCGGCGATCGGACCAAATGCTTGGCCCAACGCTTCCCGGGTTTGCGGCGTCAGTTCATCCATTAATTTTTTGAACTCGGTCGCCAGCGAATCAACCGTAGGAGGAGTTGACAGCGAAGTCCGCTGAATGGCGACAGTACGCGCGACATGGTCGTAAACCAGGTGGCGCATCTTCTCGAAGACGGCTTCGTCCCCGTTGGCCTCGGCACACGAGGCGCCCCGGCCGATCCCGAATGACCAGCCCTCCCCTGCTTGTTTATAATTTCCGTCGTTGATGTATTGCAGAATTTCGCGGAGCAGCGGAGCCCGTTTCGAGAGACGTTCGCTCATCTCCAGCCTCCCACTTACCCACGAGAATCACGCGGAGACGACCGCCCCCGGCCGTCGGGCCGAGTGAAACTCGGCAGCGCAGTGTCCACAACCGAAAGTCATGGACGACACACGCTACGCGTGCACGGCCGCCGGCCTGGTCGACAGCAATTGCCGCAGCACGAATTGCAGGATGCCGCCGTTGGCGTAGTACTGTGCTTCCTGCGGAGTGTCGATCCGCACCAGCGCCTTGAACTCCGTCGTCTTGCCGTTCGCGCTGGCGCGCACTTTCACCTGCCGTCCCGCCGCGAAGCTTCCGATCAGATCGCGAATGCCCGCGATCTCGAAGACTTCTTCGCCCGTCAACCCCAGTGAGTGCGCCGTCTCTCCGTCATGGAATTGCAACGGAAGAATTCCCATCCCCACCAGATTGGAGCGATGAATGCGCTCATAACTTTCCGCGATGACGGCCCGCACTCCCAGCAACAGCGGCCCTTTCGCAGCCCAATCGCGAGACGAACCCGACCCGTACTCTTTACCCGCGAAGATCACGAGCGGAACTTTCTCCGCAATGTACTTCTCCGACGCTTCGAAAATACTCATCTCCGCCCCGTCCGGCAGGTGACGCGTGAACCCGCCTTCAAGGTTGGGAACCATCTTGTTGCGCAAGCGGACGTTGGCAAACGTCCCGCGCACCATTACCTCGTGATTGCCCCGCCGTGACCCGTAGGAATTGAAATCGGCGGGCTTGATGTCGTGCTCGATCAGATACTTTCCCGCCGGACTATCTTTTTTGATCGAACCGGCTGGCGAAATGTGATCGGTGGTAACACTGTCGCCGAGCACCGCCAACACGCGCGCATTTCTGATATCCTCCACTGCCGCTGGCTTCAGCGTCATGCCATCAAAATAGGGCGCGCGGCGGATGTAAGTCGAATCTTCATCCCACGCATATGTCTCACCCTTAGGCACGGGCAAGCCGCGCCAGCGTTCATCGCCGTGATAAACCTCGCCGTAGCTGCGCCGGAACATGTCCGCTGAAATCGATTTCCTGACGGCCTCATCCACTTCACTGCGCGACGGCCAAATGTCGGCCAAATATACCGGCTGGCCTTGCTTGTCGTTGGCAATGGCATCCTTGCGTAAGTCGACATCGATACGCCCGGCCAGTGCGAACGCCACCACCAGCGGCGGCGACATCAAATAGTTGGCCCGCACATCAGGATTGATGCGCCCCTCGAAGTTGCGATTGCCCGAGAGTACCGACGCCACCACCAGATTCTCTTCATCAATCGCCTTCGAAATCTCTTCCGCTAGCGGCCCCGAGTTTCCAATGCAGGTCGTGCAACCGTACCCAACAATGTGAAACTTCAACTTTTCCAGATACGGTGTCAGGCCAGCGCGCTCCAGATAATCGCGTACGACTTTCGAGCCCGGTGCCAGTGAAGTCTTCACCCACGATGGAACCTGCAAGCCACGCTCGACCGCCTTTTTCGCGACCAATCCCGCAGCCACCATCACGGAAGGGTTGGAAGTGTTCGTGCAACTGGTGATGGCGGCGATCACCACGCTGCCGTGGTGAAGATGTCCATTGCCCGTACTTGGCCCACTTGGTTTCGTGCCGCTCTTGCCTGGCCGAATCAACGAAGGCAATGCCTGCTCAAAAGATTCTCGTGCCTTTTGCAATGGCACACGATCCTGCGGACGCTTTGGGCCGGCCAAGCTGGATTCCACGGTGCCCAAATCAAGAGCCAGCAACTCGGAATATTGCGCCTCCGCCGTTTTCTCGTCGTGGAACAACCCCTGCTCGCGGCAGTAAGCCTCAACCAACGCAATCTGTTCCTCGGCGCGCCCGGTCAGCCGCAGGTAGGCAAGAGTTTCTTTGTCTACCGGGAAAATGCCGCAAGTCGCGCCATACTCTGGAGACATATTCGCGATGGTGGCGCGGTCGGCTAGCGGAAGTTCCTGCAGGCCAGGTCCAAAATACTCGACGAATTTCCCGACCACACCGTGCTTGCGCAACATTTCAGTGACGGTCAGTACCAGATCGGTAGCCGTAGCGCCTTCCCGCAGTTTGCCCGTCAGCTTCACGCCGACCACTTGCGGGATCAGCATGGACACCGCTTGCCCCAGCATCGCCGCCTCAGCTTCGATACCGCCCACGCCCCATCCCAGCACGCCCAGGCCGTTGATCATGGTCGTGTGCGAGTCGGTGCCCACCAGCGTATCGGGATAAGCCACCCGCTTTCCATTCAAATCCTGCACATAAACCACCCGTGCCAGAAACTCAAGATTCACCTGATGCACAATGCCGGTATCGGGGGGAACGATCGCGAGATTGCGGAAAGCAGTCTGCCCCCAGCGCAGGAATCCATAACGTTCTTTGTTACGCAGGAACTCAAGCTCGGCATTCAATTGAAATGCCTGCGGCGTCCCAAATTCGTCCACTTGCACCGAGTGGTCGATGACCAACTCCGCAGGCTGCAACGGATTGATCAACGCAGGATCTCCCGAGAGTTTCTTCATAGCATCGCGCATGGCAGCCAGATCGACCACCGCCGGCACGCCCGTGAAGTCCTGCATCAGGACGCGGCTCGGCGTAAACGCGATTTCCTTGTCCGGCTTCGACTTGCTGTTCCATGCCGCCAGTGCCCGAATATCCTCCTTGGTCACACTGCGGCCGTCTTCGGTGCGCAGTAAATTCTCTAGAAGAATGCGCAGCGAAAACGGAAGATGCGTAGTCGAAATGCCCTGCTTATCCAGTGCGTCAATGCGATACATCTCGTAGTCGTGGCCAGCGACGCGAAGCGTGGAACGGCTGCCAAAGCTATTCATGGAGGATTGCCTTCCTGAAAAAATAGATGCGCCCCCGGCAAGGCGGAAACAGACCGGAACCACCACACTCGTCTAACTGATTAGTTTAGTCGTTCTGCGAGGGATTGCGTAGTCCGTCGGCAGGCAAGAATTGCGTAGCCCCGGACACCTCGTCCGGACCAGCAAGCTAAAGGATTTCGTAGCCGCTAATCCAAACGAGCGGTTGGTTGTCAGTTCAAGGGCGTGTATTAGGCGATGACACTTGCTCCCCGGCCCTTGCCGTGCTTTTCTCCGCGCACTCTGCGGCCGTTCTCAGTGACCTCTGCGATTTAAGCCTTGTGCTGGCCGCGCGAGCCCGATGACACCTCGAACCGCAGAGATCGTTGAGAACGGCAGCAGAGTGCGGAGGACATGCCCAGCCTCATTGACCGACGACAAATAGTTCGCCGTCATTCGGGCAGTACCACGCTGCACCAGGATACTTCAGATTGTGGCTAGAAACTGATCTTCAGGATCTTCCCTCCGTTGCCCACGAACCATCCGGCTTTCGGACTGGCAAAAGCCACCGCCCAGTAGCCGCTCACTACCTTGGGCAGTTTGATCCAGGTGCGTCCTTCGTCGGGAGTCCAGGCCCCCGCTCCTGAAGTAAAGTTTGGCTCCGTTTCGGCGGTGATTACAACCGCGTCGCCGCCGTGGTCGTCACCTTCTTTAACGTCGCCGTGGCCCCGGCCACGCACGTAACTCAGGCAGAAAATGGCTCCCTTCACCGGAGGCTTGTTCGTCAACTGCCAGGTTTTGCCACCATCGTGGGACGTTGCCATGTCCGCGCTCGCGTTTGAGGCCAAGTCGCCGCCGCCCACAATTCCATTCCAGGGGTCGCGGAAAGCAACGGTGATCGCGCCCGCGGTGGACGAACTGACCAGCGGAGTGTCATACGCGTTCCACGAGTCGCCCCCATCTCTCGTGGCCAGGATCCTCGCGACGGTTGCCCCGCCGGTAGCGATCCATGCATTCTGTCCACCCTGAGTTGCTACGCAGGTTCCACTGGCCGCGAACGAGGCTTCGCCCGTCAATGCCGGCGGCATCTGATTGGCGATGCTCTGCCACGTCGTTCCATCAGTCGTTCGAATATCGGGGAATACTCCGTTCACCGAGTCGCTGTGCGCAATGCCCCGGTTCGGAGTCCAGAAGGCGAAACAATCGTAGAACGCATTCTTCAGCTCGTTCTTGAACTCTATCGTCCAAGTCGCCCCACCATCGACCGTCTTGTAGATACGGAAATTCCCAGTGTAGTTTCCAATGGACATTAAATACGCAACCTTATCGCTCACGCCCTGCACATCGCGGAATTGCAGCTTTTCCGCTCCCGGCACCACACCGGCTTTCCAGTGTTCTCCACCATCAGTGGTGACGACATACGTACCGCCAGTCCCGGCTGCCCAGACCACACGGGAGTTCACCGGACTGACCGCAATGAGCAACTGCGTGGTGCCGCTGTTTTGCGGAGTCAGCTTAGGTTGATGACCTTTCCACTGCTCTTGTGCAAAGACGAAGGTTGCGGAGGCGGCAATCAGGAAAACAGCCAGCGAACGTTTCAACATGGGAAGTCCTTTCTGGACGGGGAATTCGCGGCGCCGAGCAAGTATAGGAGCGGTCGCAAACGGGTGTCAAACGGGCAAGATGAACTTCTGCTAAGTTGAGCTTTGCACGTAATATCCAACGTGTCACGGTTCTGCGGCGAACTAGAGAGTTTTCGCCAGTTGCGCATCTCTGCCATTCCGTAAGGCGTCTCGCGAAAGGTCAGCGGGAGCAGTGGGAACAATGCCGTTGTTTTCCAACATCCTTCCTTGCCCAGGCAAGTAGCCGCGCGGTTGTACGGAAATCGGCAAGGCCCTTGATGCCAAATCCGCTTCTTCACTGCGGAAAAAGACCAGTGGCGATATCAGCGAGTTCCTGCAATTGGCTTCGCGCGAGGGTCTGGACGGCTTCGGCGTTACTCTTGCCGAGAGAGCCATAGAGAGCGTCGGCTGTCGAGGGAGTCAGTTTGGCAAGAATTGCTTTTGTCAAATCCTGCCCCTTTTGATTCGCGGCCGCCTCTCCCTGCCCGGCTCGTTTCGCCTCTTCCGTCTTTGTGTCCGCGTTTGCTTCCGCGTTCTCGGCACGCTGCCGGTTGACCTCGCGGCCGAAGAGGAATCCTGCAGCGGCAAACGCGATAGCCTCAACCCCGCCATAAAGATAGATATAGCGCTGCCATTGCACTTCAGGAGCTTGCCGAGCTAACACAAAAAGACAAACCAAGGCAGCCGCAAATACGACCAGGATGAAGGTGACCGGATCGGATCTCTTAGTCCTGTCTTTAGGTAGCTTCATCCGTTTTGCCGTCTTGTCCAAGACCCTGAAATCATCCGAAATCACGCCAACCGTGATCTCTAAGCTTTCCTGGTCCCCAAAGGGGGGTGCCTTGAATTTGGGATCTCCTGCTGTGAAACTGCCCTCCCGCAACTGGGGGCCGATTTCGATACCAAGCTCGTATTCACGACCGAAAACAAGCGGCTGGATTGGATTAGGGTGGCCCAAGAACCAGCTGTTCACATACCTTGCGCCCTCACCTAGGTCGACATATTCGGGCTGGCGGCCCTCACCGCCTGAACCAGGAAGAGGGGGTTCGCCTCCGCCCGAGGGCGGACCTGAAGGCGGCTCGTTCGGGAGCCTGGGCCCACTGGCTCCGCCGCCGATTCCCGCAGCGCCGGCCGCGCCGCCGGACGAGGCTGAATCGCTCCCGCCGGACAATACCACATCGAGCAGCGCGGCGCTCTCATCTGGAAAGGTCGCGACATTCCCCTTGCGCACAAACTCCTGAATGTCGAGGTGTTCGATCAGTGGAAGGCCGACGTTGAGTCCCGAAATCGGCTTCCAGAACCTTCCCAAAGCGGGCCGTGAAGGGCTGGTATGGGAAAGGAATATCTTCCCGCTTGTCGGCTCAATGCTAAGTGGATGATGTTCGATCACGAGCTTGGCGGCAGCGTTGGGATAAAGGCTGCTCAACCCCTGATAGCAGTACCGCGCAGAGTCTCGCACTTCAGACTCGTCATCCTTCAGGAGGCGATGAACAATCGGAAGCACAGATTCCGCTCCGTACTGAAGAGCGCCAATTGTCACATTGCGACGCACTTCCCACGACGGATCGCCCGCCAACTTTTCCAAATACCGCGTGGCTCTGCGTGCGATGCGATCGTGCAGCCTTGCCGCGGCACGGTAGCCGAGGTATCCCAACGTGATGGCAACTTCGCAACGGACGTTGCGATCGGGATCTTCCGTCAACAACCGGCCGAGCCACACGGATAGTTGGTCGTCCAGTTCAGGCAGGGCCTTCGCAATTTGAATCTTCTCGTCACTGGACAGATCCGAGGGTCTACTGAAAGCCGATCGCGACAAGCCGAGACCCGAAACCAGGCGGGAGTCAAACTTCATCGCACGTGCCTCCACCGTCCGAGGTTTGAATCCCCGGATTGAGAAGAAATTCTATACCAACGGCTTTCGGCTGGCTGATTCTTGCTTAAGTGTTGGCACGGAGACATGTGTCGGGGTCGCTTACCACGCTACCACCGACCTTCTGGCTGTTCGATCATTGCCGGGCACACTGTCGTGTTGATAGGTGCTCGAAAGCAGCTTCTGCCGTGCAGCAGACCGCTTGAGATCACGGTCCAGATTGTTCAGGTAGGAAACCAAAGCCATCTTTGGGCGCACGGGCAAGCGATGATTCAGATCGGTAATGCGCAACTCCAAGATCCTTCAGCTGTTTGCGAACTACCTACAGGACGAAAGTCTTGTTGGCGTCCCCGACGGGATTTGAACCCGTGTTACCGCCGTGAAAGTCGTCCTAGAGTTCGTAACCGATTGAAACTAAACGGTACGGATAGCGCTCTAGGGCACTTATCGGACTGTGGAGACGGGTTATCGGACTGTTAACGGACTGTGATGGCCAGGTGCTAAGGAGCCTGAAAATCATGGACCCAACGTTTCTTTCCCTGCTGGATTCGATCGCGCAAAAATCACCTCGCTCCAAACTCGAAACTCACCGCGAACTGATTCGCCAGCTTCGTCGCAAGGGTTGCACCTATCGCGACATCGTTCGCATCCTTCACGAGCGCGTCGGACTTGAGGTGGCAGTTAGCACAATTCATTCCTTCGTAAGAGTTCGCGCCAAGCACCGAAAGCAGGTTCAATACGAACTCCCACCGCTCGAACCGGAATCGTCCGTGAACACTCGTATGAGTCCCGACGACGTTGCCTCTCGAATTGCTGCACTCAAAGCAAAACCAGTTGAGCAGAAAGCAAAACCTAAACACTTTCACTTTGAAGAGAGCGAACCGCTGAAGCTCATCAATCAAGGAGGATCGCGATGAACACCGAAAAGATAACTAAGCGCGTTGTCTTCACCATGGGCGGTAAGGGCGGAGTGGGAAAAACAGGATTGATGGTTGCCCTAGCGGAATGGTTCGAAGCACATGAGATCCCGTTTACATTGCTTGATCTCGATACCGAGAACAAAGCTCGTGGATCGCTAAAGCACTTCTTCAACGGGTCGGTGGCCAAAGTGAATATTCACACGCCAGCCGGTCTCGACGCGTTCGTAGATCATCTCGAATCAGGCGCGGCGATCATCCTCGCCGACATGGGAGCCGGTTCGGGGCAGGTGGCAACTGACTGGTTCGACGCGATGTATGAGGATGTCGCGGCCACCGGCGCACGCTTCACTGCCGTGGGTGTTGTCACGCCAGACCCCGCAAGCGTTGAGAGTGTCCTCGCATGGGCAAACCGACTACAGGAACGGGCGCAGTATCTGATTGTCCAGAATGCGACAAGTCCTCAGGCAGACTTCAGCTATTGGGAATCTGCCGAGCAAGCCATTCGTTTCCGCGAAGCACTATCGCCAATCGTGATTCGGATGGAATTTCGTTTGGCAGAACTGGAGAACCCAGCCCGTCAACACGGTATCCGCCTTGGCCAGGTTGCCACAAGGCAAAATGCAATCAACGAACTGAAGCGTGCTTCCATCGTGATGCGTGCCGAAAGTTACCGGCGGCGGCTCTTCTCCGAGTTCGACCGGGCAAAGGAGATGTTCCTCCCATGAGCGCCGATCAGGAACTCCTAAATCTGGCGGGCGCTGAGTCCGAGACCCAAACCCTGTTCGATGAACTTGCAGGACTGGTGCCCGCTGAACGACAGGCGGAATACTACAGGGTCATCGCGCACACTCGCACTCTCAGCCCAAACGACGAGGTGCTCCGCGTATTGGAAGCGATGGGTATCCTGGCGCTTCTCACGAGAGAAACGCCCGCGGCGATCGCGGTAGAACGGAAGTCTTTGCAGAAGATTCTAGAAAATGCTCTATCTAAGGCTGGTGAAGTCGAGAAGCGAATGGCAGCATACACGTCACGGCTTGAGTCACGCATTGCGCAATTGCCGAAGGAATTGGAAACAGGTTTGGACCCGCCACGCATAGCCAAGCTTCTGGGCGAGAGCCTGCGACAGTGCTTCCAGCAGTCCGGTCTGCCGGATACGGCCAAAGCGCTTGACCAGTCCTGTTCTGAAATGAACTCCGTTCAAGAGCAACTTGTGAACGTGCTACGAGAAGTAGCTCACCCTGACATCGGAGTGATCGAAAAGGTCAGAAGCGCCAATGACTCGCTCCTGCGGAGCATGACTACTAGGGCGCAGCAGATGGATGATTTCCTTGTTAGGCTGGAAAAGCAGGTCTGGGCTATTTGGCTGCCTGTTATTGCCAGTGCTGCTCTAGCACTGGGATTTGCTTTGGGTACGTGGTTTGCCAACGTGCGACAAGGAACGCCTGAAGCGTCAAGTGCCGCTCAGTCACAACAGATGCCAATGCCGGAAGCTCCTGCGCAGCAAGTCGTTCCGCAGCGGAGCACAAAGCATCATTGAAACGGGGCTAGGTCGCCAGGGAGTTCACAAGAAACATGTCGAACATATGGTTCACGGCGGATTTTCATTTCGGGCATAACAACATAATCCGCTACTGTAATCGACCGTTTCGAAGCGTCGAGGAAATGGATCAAACGATCCTCGACCGTCTCAACGCCTCCGTTAAGGCCAATGACATCCTCTATTTCCTTGGGGATTTCTGCATCGGGAGCAAGGCGAAGGCTCTGGAGCACCGAAAGCAGATTCGCTGCAAGAAAATCTTTGCGGTGCCGGGTAATCACGACAAACAAATTCGCAAGCTGACCGAGGAGTTCTCTTGGCTCAGCAACCTTGCGGAAATCTCCATACATGGCCAACCCATCGTGATCTGTCACTATGCCATGCGCGTCTGGAATCGCTCCCATCACGGAGCCTGGCAGCTGTACGGACATTCTCATGGGAACCTCCCTGACACACCTACTTCCCTTTCCATGGATGTCGGTGTTGACACTCACGATTTCCGTCCGTGGCATTTCGACGAAATCAACTTGCTGATGACTGAGAAGGCAAAGCGGCTGAGCGAGCTACGCCGTACTGATCCATTGAATATCCACTAGTTCAGGGTTCGTTCGAGCTATAGGCACTCTCCAAACTTAGGAACCCACAATTCGCCGCTTTGGGTCATTCTGGCTCGCGATCCTCAGCAAGACGTTCGCAATCGGCAGTAAACACTTTTCCCCGAAGAGAACTTCTGGACAGCCTAAAAGTGCGCGATCAAGTGTCGCACCCGCTCCGCCGTGACTCAGGCAGAAGCAGCAATCGCAATCGCCACCTCTCCATCGGTAAACACTAGCCGACTTCTCGGTATTGATCCGCCAACTTCCTTCGAGGCCCGTATCTGGATAGCTTCCGTGTTGTGACTACTCGCCCCGGTCAGTGAGCGCTGTGGCGATGTTAGGTAAACTATCCCTAGGAGACCCCGTGAACTCCAGGGCTTTCAGTGACAAGCTCATTCGCAGCTGTAGGATTCCGCTCAAGTGATCGGCCAGACCATTTCGCATTACCGCATTGTCGAAGAGCTGGGCAGTGGAGGGATGGGTGTGGTCTACAAGGCACAGGACACCCGGCTCGACCGCTTTGTCGCTGTGAAGTTTCTGCCCGCAGACTTGGCCAAAGATCCCCAGGCCTCGGAGCGATTTCGACGTGAAGCCAAGGCCGCTTCTGCACTAAATCATCCCAATATCTGCACGATTTACGACATTGGTGAGGAGGATGGCCACTCATTCATTGTCATGGAATTGCTCGAGGGGAGATTGCTCCGCAACTGTATTGCCGGGCATCCCCTGGAGACAGCCGCGACCGTTGCCCTGGCCATTCAAATGGCCGACGCTCTCGAGGCAGTACACGCCGTAGGGATCATTCATCGCGATATCAAGCCCTCTAATCTCTTCGTGACGCAGCGCGGGCACGTCAAGATACTTGACTTCGGCCTGGCAAAAATGACGACACCCGTTGACTTGCAGCGTGCTGACAATCTCCTCGAAGCCAGCACGACTACAGCTCAAGATCTCACCAGCTTGGGCGATACCCCGGGCACCATCGCGTTCATGTCTCCCGAGCAGGTGCAGGGGGAGGAATTGGATCGGCGAACGGACTTGTTCTCCTTTGGTGTCGTAATTTACGAAATGGCCACGGGGCACTTGCCGTTTGACCGTGAGACCGTCGGTGCGACCTTTGCCGCGATACTGCACGAACCGCCAGAACCCGTAACCCGCTGGAATTCTCAATTGCCAGTGAAACTCGACGAAATCATCTCCAAGGCATTGCAAAAAGATCGGCAGCTGCGCTATCAGCACGCTTCCGAGATCCGCAGTGATCTGCAACGGTTGAAAGACGTCATCAAATCCGTTCCGGAAACGCCGGCGGCAGACTCCAAAAGTATCGCGACATCGCCGGGCAAATCGGCAGCTTCCCGAAAGAGCGTGTTGAAGCTTGTACTTCCGGTTGGTGTCATCGTGCTGGCTTTGCTGGGAGCGATCATCCTCGGTCTCGGTCTGTCGCGCCGACGTACGTCTCAAGCATCCAAACTCACCGAAAAAGATGCAGTCGTGCTCGCCGACTTCGCAAACTCCACCGGCGATCCTGTTTTCGATAACACCCTGAAGCAGGCGCTCTCCGTCTCTCTGCGTCAATCGCCATTTCTCAATATCCTTTCCGACGGCAGAGTCGCTGCGACCCTGACCATGATGACTCGTCCGCCCAACACTCAACTCACGAATGACGTGGCGCGAGAGGTCTGCCAACGTACTCATAGCAAGGCCTACATCGGAGGGTCCATTTCCCCACTTGGGAAGGAGTATGTCCTCGGGCTGAAGGCGGCATCTTGCGAAACTGGCGATGTGCTCGCAGAGGAGCAGTCAACCGCTGATCGCAAAGAGGAGGTGCTGGTAGTGTTAGGGAAGGCCGTCGCGAAGTTGCGCGAAAAGCTTGGCGAGTCGCTGGCCTCGGTCACAAAATACGACCAGCCTCTGTCAGAGGCGACAACCTCATCTCTGGAAGCTCTGCAGCAGTACAGCGAAGCGGGAAAAGTAGATCGGGAACAAGGGGACGCCGCGGCGATACCTTACGGGAAGAGAGCGATCGAGCTGGATCCGGACTTCGCGGTCGCCTACGCTGCGCTGGCCGGTGACTATAGCAATCTGAACCAGCCCAGCCTGGCAAGGGAGAATTTTCGGAAGGCCTACGAATTACGGAACCGCGCGACCCAGCGGGAGCGCTTCCTCATCGAGGCTTCCTACTATAATTATGTAACCGGCGAAATCGATAAGGCTATTCAGACCTATCACGAATGGGCGCGCACTTATCCGGCGGATTACGTTCCACATGGCGACCTGGGAGACAATTACGTCTTCCTCGGACAATACGAGAAGGCAGCCGAAGAAACCAGCGCAAGCCTTCGCATTGAACCCGACGACGCGATTGCCTACGGAAATCTTGTCGACGATTACCTTTCTCTAGATCGAATCAAAGACGCTAAAGCCGCCTTAGACGAGGCCAGCAGGCGCAACTTGGATACTCCGGACCTTCACCTGTATCGATATCACCTTGCGTTTCTGGAAAATGATCCCGCCGCGATGCAAGGGCAGTCATCGTGGGCGATGGGGAAACCCGGGGCGGAAGATGCGCAGCTTTCCGATGAGTCCGATACAGAAGCCTACTATGGGCGCTTGCAGAAGGCGCGTGAGCTTACCCGGCAGGCGGTCGAGTTGGCCAAGCGAAACGGGGGAGCCGACACCGCGGCATTGTGGCAGGTCAACGAGGCCTTGCGGGAAGCCGAGTTCGGCAACACCACCATCGCTCGCAAGGCTGCTGCCGACGCTTTGTCTTTGAGCTCCAAGTCCGACATCGAACTGTTAGTAGCCCTAGCCCTTGCACGCAGTGGCGACACAGTACAGTCCTCTGCTCTTGCCGACAAAGTCGCTGCGGAATTCGGCCGCGACACCCTGATTCAGGCTTACTGGCTGCCAGCCATCCGCGCCACCATTGCCATCGATCGCGGCGACCCACAAAAAGCAATCGAACTGCTGAGTGTGGCTTCCGAATTCGAACTGGGTGAGCCCGTGCAATGGCCCTCTCACGGAACGCTGTACCCGGTGTACGTCCGCGGCGAAGCGTATCTGCGAGCGGGCGATGCTGGGCGGGCTGCCACTGAATTCCAAAAGATCATCGACCATCGCGGAGTGGTTGCAAACTTTCCGCTCGGCGTGCTTGCTCGCTTGCAATTGGGTCGCGCCTACAAGCTCGGCGGGGATGTCGAAAAGGCCCGGGAGGCTTACGCAGCATTCCTTGTGGTCTGGTTGCACGCCGATTCCGAGCTCCCCATCCTGAAGCAAGCCAAGGCAGAATATGCGAAGCTGAAGTAAGCAGGTCACGCCCATGAAGGCCGATCTTCGAGATCAAACTGGATCAGTACCGGAAAACGCGGAGATGGTCAGAAGACATCGGAGTGGTTAACGCTGTTGCCACGGCTTGAAGGAGGCCGTCGCGATGGCACGCACTCCCAACTCGAAGCGGAAGCGGGCTCCTAAGACAATCTTGAAGCTTCCGGATCTTGAGCAGTCCAAATCGGCTGTGCTCAACAGCCTCACGTCGCCCAGTTCTCAGCGCTCCTACGACCATGCGATTCGCGAGTTCATTGACTGGTATTGCTCGGAGCCACGGCTGGCTTTCAACAAAACCGTCGTCACCCGATATCGAATTTCGCTGGAGCAACGGCAATACGCTCCGTCAACAATCAACCTGCGATTGGCAGCAGTACGTCGGCTCGCCTACGAAGCTTCAGATTGTGGCCTCCTGAGTCCCGATCTGGCTGCCGGCATTCGCAGAGTAAAGGGCGCGCGCCGGCTCGGAGTTCGAATCGGCAACTGGCTGACGGTCGAAGAGGGCAGGCGCCTTGTGGGCGCATTTGGCGCATCGACTCCAAAGGAGCGGAGGAATCGGGCCATGATCGCTGTCTTGATCGGTTGCGGCTTGAGAAGGGCGGAGGCTGCTGCATTGAAGCTGGAAGATGTTCAACTCCGGGATGGACGCTGGGTGATTGCCGATTTGAATGGAAAGGGCGGTCACATCCGCACGGTTCCGGTGCCGGACTGGGTGAAGAGAGCAATCGACGAATGGACAGTTCCCGCTGGACTCACTTCAGGCCCACTGTTCCGAGCCATCAACAAGGCGGCCCGGACGTGGGGAAATGGATTCACGCCAAAGGTGATCTGGTCGATCGTTAGAGAGGGAGCTGCGAGCTGTGGCCTAGCAGGGCTTGCTCCACACGATCTCCGCAGAACGTGTGCTCGTCTGTGCCACCAGGCAGGAGGTGAGCTCGAACAGATCCAGTTTCTTCTTGGGCACGTTTCTATCGAGACCACGGAGCGCTACCTTGGCTGCAAGCAGCACTTCCAAAATGCGGTGAACGATGCCATCGGACTTGAACCTGGCGGTTCATGAGCTCGAGGTCATCGCTACCGCACGGCCGACTTCCCGTTACCTAGCCGTCCAACTTCGCTGCCGAATAAGGTGGAGGCGCCCGCGATCATTCGAAGAACGAATTCGACGGCCGCAATTCGCTCGCGGCCGCCGATTCGGCATCACCGGATGACCTTCCACTGTGAGACTATCTTTAGCCCGCTTTCTCCTCTTCGTCGCGTCTTCGGGCGGCGGCTCCTTGAGGGTCGGTGAGGATATCGACCCACTTTGGGTGAGGCGAGGCCTCGGCCTTGTAGTTGTCGTGCCAGTTCCACCACTTGTACGGAGCGCTCTGGGGGTAGCCCTCCGGCGAATCCTCCCAAGTCTCCTGACGGCCCAGCGGCGTGATGTCGAGGTAGCTCCAGATAGTCCCCATCGCCTCGTCGGCGCGGTTGTTGATGAAGTATGTGCGGAACACCCGCTCGCCATCGCGGAAGAACACATTGTGGCCGTGCCATTCGGCGACGCCGAAATCCTTGTCGAAGCCGTTGGTGAATGTGTACCAAGGCATCTCCCAGCCCATCCGCGCCTTCAGCCGTGCGATGTCCGCCTGCGGCGCGGGTGACACGTAGACCAGGGTGGTGTCGCGGGCGTTCAGATGCGCCAGGTGCGAGACCTGATCAGCGCCCAGGGAGCAGCCACGGCAGGCGTGCTCGGGCCAGCCGAATACCCCAGGCTCGAAGAAGGCGCGATAGATGATCAACTGGCGACGGCCCTCGAACAAGTCGAGCAGGCTTACCCTGCCGTTGGGTCCATCGAACTCGTACTTCTTGTCCACTGCCATCCAAGGCATCCGCCGGCGTTCGGCGGCCAGCGCGTCACGGGACCGGGTCAAGGCCTTCTCCTTTACGAGGAGTTGCTGCCGTGCAGTCTCCCACTCCTGTTGCGACACGATCGGAGGTGTCTTCATCACTTTCTCGTTGTTCGTCGACATTATCATTTCTCCTCGTTGATCAGATTCTTATCCAGATTCCCGACGATCTCTTCCGCTCCGTTATTTTTGCGAGAAACTTTCACAGCCAACGCTGCAATACCGCCGGTGGAAACCACCCCGGCAACGACCAATCCCACGGCTGCAAAACAGAATGGACACATCATGCACCTCTTCGGCGGCCAACTTTACCGTTAAGCCGCCTCTATTGTGATGACGGATAGGGTCGGGTAATTTCGACAAGGAAAATGAAAAATAATCAGCCCCGCTTTTGGAGCAGAAACTGTCTCACTGCGGGGTCCTCGGTCAAGCCGATCGCCCGGTCGAAGGCATCCACGGCCTCAGGTGTTTTCCCCAGCCGTTGCAACAGGTGAGCGCGAACCGCCCAGTACGGCTGATAGGCGGAGATATCGTCCGGGTCAATCCCATCCAACACTGTCAGCCCTGCTTCGGCTCCCTTCGCTTCGGCGGCGGCGGCGGCGTATCCAGTTCGCGTGCCGAGCGTCGGCGATATCCGGATTAGCTGTCCGTAGAACAACATGATCGCAGTCCACTCAGTCCGGCCGCTGCGCGCCCGCTCAGCATGAATCGACTGAATCGCAGCCTCGAGTTGGAAACGGCCAATGGGGCGGCGCTTCGACGCCTCAGCGAGATGGCGTTCCGCCTCCTCGATTAATGGTCGAGACCACTGTTGTGCATCCTGTTCCGAAAGAGGGACGAACTGGCCGTCCGGCCCTCGCCGCGCCCCTCTTCGGGCTTCACAGTGGAGCATGAGAGCCAGCAAACCGTGAACCTCGGCCTCCTTTGGCATCAACTGCAAAAGCACTCGCGCAAGCCAGATCGCCTCCTCGGCCAGATCGCGTCCGCGCTGGTCGACACCGGCCATGTCATCCCAACCGATTCCGAAAGCCGCATAGATAGCCTCGAGGACGGCGTCGAGCCGCTGTGGCAGTTCGCAGTCTTGGGGGACTTCGAATTGAATGCCGGCGTCGCGGATTTTCGTCTTGGCCCGCACCAGCCGCTGCCCCATCGTAGTGGGTGAAACCAAGAAGGCGTGGGCAATGCGCACGGCGTCGAGGCCGAGAACGGTCTGCAGCATCAGTGGCGTGTGCATCGCCGGATCGATTGCCGGATGGGCGCACACAAACAGCAGTTTCAATCGTTCATCTGGAAATTCTGTTGACAAAGTCATGTTGGGCTCCTTGGCCTCCTCTCTGAGGAGCGCGAGCGTGGGTTCGTTGGCCTCGGCTACTTGCCGATGACGCACAAGATCGATGAAAGAGCGGCGCGCCGTGGTCAGCAGCCACGCCTCTGGATTAAGTGGCACACCGTCTCGCGGCCAAGTTTCGAGTGCTGCTAACAACGCATTACTGAGGGCATCCTCCGCGCTCCCCACGTCGTGCGTGTTAGAGGCAAGGTAAGCCACCAGCCGACCGTAGGACTCGCGAGCCACACGTTCGATCGTTCGGTGAGTGCTCTCTGGTTCGCTTCCACTCATCCCGTGACCCGGCGAAGGTATTCAGGCGAAATGGGTCGGACCTCCACAACACCGATCGCTGCGGCTGGGCATCGCGCTGCCCATTCGAGCGCCGCATCAAGCGAGGGGAGTTCCAGGATTGTGAATCCACCCAGTTGCTCCTTGGTATCAGCGAAGGGGCCATCCTGTACACGTCGCTTTCCGTCCTTCAGTCGCACCGTGGTCCCGGTCTCCGGGGGTTGCAGTGGGCTGCCACCGACGAAGATGTCGGCCTCGACGAGCGCTTTGTGGTAGGCTCGCCACGCCCCGAGGTAGGGATCACTTTCGCCCGCATTCCGTGCCGCAAAAGCTTCTGGCGGTTCGAAGATTAGCAAAGCGAATTGCATCACCTTTTCTCCTTGAGAACAATTGTGAGCGCCTGTGCGCTCCTGAATGTATGACGGATGACACGCGGCCCATTCGACAGATTTCAGGAAATTCCGAGAAATCTCGAGGGGGCAGAGACCAATTGTCGCATCTACTCCAGTCGCACCTGCTCCAAAGGTTATTGTTTGGGGGGTGCTAGGCGGAATTGAAGGTCCTGAACACTGCGCGCAGAGGTGCCTGGCCCTTCGCTGGGAAGTCAGCTAGTGTTTGCAAAGGGCAATGGCGATTAATTGAGCGTGAGGGATGGGCAAGCCCGGAGTAATTCCGGGCCAGAAGTCTTAGTGCTGTATCTGAAGCGCCCCACGAGGGAAGATCTATCGTTCCGATGCGCTTTGAAAGGGCGCTTCAGATACAGCGACTTGAAGGAAGCCGCCCTGGGGGTCTATGGGATTTGTATCTGGATGGGGCGGTCTTGATCGTTTGCGAGTTTGCCGTTGCGGTCAGAGCGCTTGGGTTTCAGGAGCGGGTCGCAGAGAGAATGAGCGGGAGGCGGCGCATCGGAGGGTCTGAATCGCACCACCATACTGCATTCTGATAAGTGCGAGAGACAGAACCAGTGTGCGCGCCGAAGCACGAGCGAGATTCGAGGCTGGAGATGTGGGTTCAAGCGGCGCACCGGCTGAGAAGAGGCGGAGATCGGAGGAGGAGTTGCGCGGCGGAGAGGCGCTCGACAACCTGCATGGCTCCGCCGCAAAGCGGACAGTTCCATTGTGAGCGAGTGGCGAGCGCGGTCGGCGAGTGGGTGCCTGCTGCGGGCTGATCGGATTGCTGGAGCAACCGTAAACAAAGCGGAAGAAGTTCTGCTCGCCGCCGGTTAGCAAGAAAGCCGAAGTTGCAGATGCGCATAAAACCGCGCGGCAGCAGGTGCAGGAGGAAGCGGCGTAGGAACTCTTCGACAGTTAGAGTCATCATCCTCTTCTTGTTGCCGTGAGCGGAGTCTCGCCAGCGAAAGGTGACGTGGCCGTTGTTCGAGGCACTCAGTGCTTCGGAGTATAGACTCCCAGCCGCTGCTGCGCTTCGTGCCAATCTCCCTTCTGCTCTTCATTGGATTCCTAGAGGTCCTAAACCTTCACTTTACCGCGATCCCGCGAATCAACCCACTTTTCGGCCACTACCCAATCGTCGTAAGCCAGAGAAAAGGTTCGATTCGCGCGATCTCATCTCGCCCTGGAGAACCTGTCCCTGCAAACCCCAATTGTCCGTCCAGCAATCCAAGAGTGAAACGGCGGTGAGAACCTGTAAAATGCGGAGGCAATCTGAGGGGGTAGTGAGCCGCCCGTCGTAGCCTAGCATTGCTCCGGACGGCTCTTTGCGTTTGACGAGAACCCTTGAAGCCAGCCGGTTGCCTCATCCCTCCACCCTCTAATAGTGTCCTCCCGCCGCTGCAAGACGCTAGGAATCCGTTTTATTGTGAACGTATTTCTCTATACCATACTGGGTATGGTATCTTGGGGCGACACGAAGGAACCCATGAGCCACACAATCAACGACAAACAGAAGCTCCTCCTAAGAGCTAAGCGCATTCAGGGGCAGGTGGAAGCTCTAGTGCGAACCCTGAGCGAAGAGCGCGACTGCTCGGAGGTTCTGCAAGTGATGAGCGCAGCGAGAGGGGCCATGAACAGCTTGATGGCTGAACTTCTAGAAGGCCACATTCGGAGCCACGTTCTCAACGGAAGACAGAAACCGACTTCACAGCAGGTAGTGGCCGCTGATGAAGTGATCGACATGGTCAAGTCGTACCTGAAATAGGTTGGGCCCACGGAAGGGATATTCACATGAGTGCGCCGAATTTGATCGAAAGAAACCCTCAATACAGTCCTTCTCACGACGACGCTAACCGTCTGGAACCGAAACAGCCAACGACTTCAGAACATTCCGAACACGACCATCCATTCGAGTGGGCGGAGCTCGCCCGTATAGCTTTTGTCGGCTTAGCTGCGGCTGCGGTCTGGTTTCGGCTTTGGGAGCCATTTTCGCACGTCAGCGTGATCGGGATCGCGGCTGCTCTCATCGGCGGATATCCCATTTTCAAAGAAGCGTTCGAGAACATTGTCGAGCGCAAGATGACGATGGAACTCTCGATGACGATCGCTCTTCTAGCGGCGTTGGCGATTGGAGAGTTCTTCACCGCCCTGGTCATCACTGCCTTCGTGCTTGCCGCTGAGGTATTGGAGGGCCTCACGGTTGGGCGAGGCCGGAAAGCCATTCAGAGTCTTCTCGATTATCTTCCCAGAACCGCCACGGTCCGGCGCAATGGTGAGGTACTGGAGATAGCGTCGGACCAGGTCAAAGTCGGGGACACGGTCATCGTAAAACCAGGTGGGCATATTCCCGTGGACGGTATCGTCCTTGGCGGCCGTTCGTTTGTGGAACAGGCGGCAATTACAGGCGAGGCCATGCCGGTAGAGAAGACGCTGGGACACATGGTCTACGCCGGAACCATCAATCAGTCCGGAGCTTTGGAGATCGACGCTCAGAAACTAGGCCGCGACACTACTTTTGGCAAGATCATCGAGGCCGTCGAAAGAGCTGAGAAGTCTCGCGCCCCCATTCAGAAAACCGCTGATCGGTTGGCAGGGTATCTCGTTTACTTTGCGCTGGGGGCAGCGGTCTTGACCTTCATCATTACTCACAATATCCGGTCAACCATTTCGGTCATAATCGTGGCGGGCGCGTGCGGCATCGCAGCGGGAACTCCCCTTGCGATCCTCGGCGCGATTGGCCGGGCCGCACACCAGGGGGCAATCGTTAAAGGCGGCCTTTACTTGGAAGCTCTCGCTGCCGTGGATACCGTACTGTTAGACAAGACCGGCACACTCACCTTCGGAACGCCGCAGATTCGGGAAGTCATCTCGGCTAACGGCTTCACTGAGCGCCAGATCGTAGCAGCTGCCAGCATTGCCGAGCGAAAGTCTGAACATCCTCTGGCAAAGGCGGTTATTGCGCGCGCTACGGAACTTTCCATCCCTCTCGCTGATCCAGATGAATTCTCGTACACGCCAGGACGAGGAGTCAGGGTGAGGTATGAAGGCGACGAGATCCTTGTCGGCAGTTTGGCACTGCTCGCGGAGCACGGCATGACAAGGGGTTTGCCTGTGCCTGTTAATGGCGCAGGCGGGGCGTCGGAAGTCTATGTGGCTCGCGCGGGGCAAGTTCTTGGGAGCATCCGTATCGCGGATGTTTTGCGACCAGAAGCTAAGAATGCGGTCGCGGCGATGCGGCAGATGGGATTGAAAACCGTTCTGCTGAGTGGAGACACGCAGGGTGCCACTTCATCGGTTGGCCACGATCTCGGAGTGGACGAAGCGGTGGGAGGGCTCCTGCCGGACCAGAAAGCAAAGTGGGTGACGGAGCTGAGAGGCAAAGGGCGGAATGTCGCGATGGTTGGGGACGGCATCAACGACGCTCCCGCTTTGGTCGAAGCGAACGTCGGAATTGCGATGGGTTCGGGAACGGACGTGGCCAGGGAAAGCTCGGATGTGATTTTGATCGGAAGCGATCTTTCTAAGCTAGTTGAGACCTTGAGGATTGCGCGACGATGCCGCGGGATCATCATGCAGAATTTTGTGGGGACGCTGGTCGTCGACAGTATAGGAGTCGGCATGGCAGCGTTCGGGTTTCTGAATCCGCTGCTTGCGGCGTTCATCCACGTCACTTCGGAATTGACCTTCATTCTGAACTCCACAAGGCTATTGCCGCGCACTTCTGAAGCACGGCAATGACAGGACCGCGTTCTGAATAGCGAAAACAAAAGGCGTGTTGGGATTCTAAGTACGAGCAAGGTCTGCCATCCCTGACGGAACCAGATCCTTTGCTTCGTCTTCGCTTATGGGCACTTTGTCAAACCATCGTTTTCGAGTCCAGGCGTGGCACTGGACTTAGCGTGTGGTCTCGGGAGACATGCTCTATGGCTGGCAAATCGCAGCTGGCGGGTTTGTGGGGTCGATCTTTCCGAAGTGGCGATTGGAAAGCTGAATCAGGCTGCTCATAAATTGAACGTCAACCTCGACCTGCTCGTGGGAGACGCATCCGAATACAAATTTGGACCCGCGAGGTTTGATCTGATTGTGTTGTTCTACCACGCAGACCGCAATCTATTCCCAAAGCTCGTTTCCGCGCGAACCCCGAGGGGACTGCTGATTTGTAAGTTAAGCCTGCGATGGGATACGGACGCAAGGCTAACGGCCTTTAATACCGATCCGTTGAACAGGAACGAACTTCCGTCACTTTTTCCAAGGCTTCACGTTCTGCACCATCGGGAGCGGCAGGTACGGGATCGCGGTGTCGTCGAGTTTGTAGGAAGAAAAGAAGTCTTCGATATGTGAGAGCGACTGCACTTCCATCTTCGCTGCCGCCAAAATTGGATTCACATCAAATGGCCACCGCTGACACCGCTTAGCAGGACTCCGATTCCACGAAAAATGGCGGAGCGCTAACTAGCACTCCGCCAGAAATCAAGAAATCGATAGACTCAGGCCGCCGTTTTGCGAGTCTTCGGCTTGATTGCTTTCTTGTCTCGTTTCGCAGTGAATTCCTTTGCCACAGCTTTCTGCAGTTTTTCAGCATCCACTCTGTAGCGTTGGGCGGAGTCCATGAGAACGTCGTCGCGGCTTGCGGTGGATCGCTGATGAGCCGAATCCAGAAGGCTGATTTCCAGAAGCAGTTTGCAAAGCTCGGCCTCGTCGTAGGTGCCTACTTGCTTGGCTAGAAGCTCCTGCGCGGACGCAGAGTCCTTCTTCGCCTCTACCTTGTGCCGCTTCGCCAGAGCAGGAACTTGGCTGTAGGAGAGATGGCCAATCAGGTAGTGGCCGACCGCCAGTAAGTCAGCCTTCTTTAACGGGGCCGATACGCGTTGGAGGATCGTAGCCAAGATACGATGGCGAGTCGTGATGGCCAGTTTCTCCTTCTCGATGCGTTTCCGTTCCTCTGCCCGCTCCCGCTCAACTTGCTGCGGAGAAGGCGTGTTGGGATGGTGGACGCGGCAAGCTGGATCGGCGCAAACCTTAACGACTAGGCCGCGCTTGCCGCCGTCCATGACAATAGCCTCGGTCATCTTGTCACAGGGTTTCTGAACGGGCGAGAGCTTGCTGCTTGCGCCGTTCGGCTTGGCTTTCTTGATCTCCAACTCCACATAGTGATTCCGTCCCAAGGGAGCACCCTCGCGGGAATTCCATGCCGCCGAAATCTGGATGAGCTGCGGCTTGGTTTCCAGAGTCTTTTTCACGGAAGCGTCGATCTTCGCCCGAAAACAGTCTGGCGAAGTGCAGGAATCCTTTCGCACGTCCGGGAAAAGTAGCTTGTTGAATCCGGTTCGCTTCGGGCAGTTGGCACACGAACCTGCTTCGGGAACGAGTGTCTCATCGTGCTTGTCAAATGGCGCAGATGCCAGTTGTAGCAAGATGTTCGATTCGATCCACGCGGCCAATAATGCGGAGTGCGTCTTTATGCAGAGCGCGGCAGCGTAGCAGGGGATGAACTTCTTTAGGTGCCAGCATGATGGGCCTATCGCTAGCGAGTGACAGCTTCGCATAATCTGCAATAGTCTGAACTTGACTTGATGAGCTGAGTTCTCGCGTGCCCGTTACTGCCAATCGTAGGATGCACGCGGCGGGATAACGAAAACGGCCTTATCCCGATTTTTCGCCCACCAATCCTTCCACTTTTGAGAACTCTCGGCGGTTGGGGGCGCATCTGCGGGTAGCGGCGGGTCCTTCACAATTTCTGCGAGGGCTCTCAGGATAAAACTGGTGCGACGCGTAGCCCAGAACAAAGATCCGGCGCAGGCCTTCTGTGCGGCATCTCCTGGCTGCTTCGACGGCTGGTTCGCAGCTGTGACGCTCGCCACGCACGCGTCAAAGTTCTTCTGCGCATCCTGACTCATTCGATTGGAGCTTCCCAAGCCATCGATGAGAACTCCAACGGCGGTCTTGCCCCCCGCGAACCTGAGCTTCCGTATCGCCTCCAGCGGAAAGTTGCCGGGCTTAAGAGCGAACGAATTTAACTCGGTTGCGACTTGGCCCGCGGTTTTCTGGTCTCCGAAACGCAATAAGGCGGCCTGCAGATTGCCCTGAATCTCCGAGTCTGGGTCCGGACGTTGATCTTCACTCCAAAGCACATCTGGGAATAGCTCTCTCGCTCCCATTACTTCCCCGGAACGCGGTGCAGGAAACCGCTTGAGGATTGCTTCCGCTGAAGGGCCACCAAACGTGGCGATGTCGAGAATGGCATCGGGATGGCCCCACTCAACTCTTCGGGCGAGACACTGCAGATAGGGATCCGATACGCCCTCGAAGACCGGCGTGCTCAGATGTTGTCCCTTGTATTTCCCAAGCCATAGCTTCCACAGCGCAATCCCGGAGGGCGAGTAATCGGCGTCCGGAAGGTCCGGGACAACGTGCCGCCGGGCGATGCGCATGATTTCCGCGAGTATTCCGCTGCGGTAATCGTAAGGCCCGTCGGCCGGTCCGTGCTCTTCGATCATTCTGGGATCATCCGCATGCTGAATCAAAAACTCGACCAGAGTCTGGAGCGCCCAATCATCGCCAATAAAATCGATTCTGGCCGGGTACGGCCCAGCGCGATGTTGCGCCCATTGCTGCTTAATCGCCGTGTAAGCATTTTCGTCGCCGAGCTTCGCAAGGGCGGTCCGCGCCTGCGCATCGAAGGCTGAGCCAGTGCACGCGCTATGCTTGGGAAGGCTGGCAAACTGGCGAAGGACGGGGATCGCGAGATTCCCTGCAACCGACGCCTGGACAAGAATTACATCGTTCCCATACTTGTATTCCATCGTCTGGAAGTCGCTATAGGACGAGCAGGTGGCTAACACTGTTTGGAGAACAGTGACCGCAAGTTGCGGGTTGCTGGCTGTGCAGTTTTGTGCTGACACCGGAGCCGCAACGCAACCTAAGGCCACGAGAATAGCGGTGCACATCCACGCCTGTCCAAAGCCTGGATTGTCGGCTTGTGTGCAAAACACCTGGTGTCGCTTCGTCACGTTTGAAATCCTACTGCATATAGAACGAACACGCATGTAACTCTTGTGTCCAAAAATTCGCTCCGACGGCTAACTGCCCTAGTCCGCAACTGGGGCAGCACCGGTGGGTTTGGTGATTATGAGCGAGTGACGGGCAAACCGGAGTGCGCCGGGCTAAACCGGCATGTTGTAGGGGATGCAAGAGCCCTACAGGAAAGGAAGTAGCGAATCCATCCTGGCCTCGAGTCTTGCAGGGGACACCGCGAGGTGTTTCTTGAAGCGGAGACAGAGGCATCGGTGGGCGGGGCCATTGAGCTGCGAAAAGCCCGTAGATCAGGATGCCGACTTCAGTCCGAGTAGGAGGAAGGCAACACGGCAACCACGTAAATCGCGAGTGGACTGTCGGTCCTGCGTAGTCTGAGAACCCGCGCACGCTGAGAAACAACATGCACGAGAACCGGGAGATCTCCAGCACGCCTTGGTCTGACGATCAAGGCCGGTCCGCGAAGGCCACAAGCCGCACGGCGGACATGTACGTGCCGGAGAAGTCGGACTGTGTCGTATTACCTGTGAACCAGCCGAACAAGGGAGGGCAACCTTTTGCGGAGGCTGGGGAGGGAAGGGCACAGACGAGGGAGAACATCGCTCAATCGCACATGCCCCCGACACAGAGCGGGAAGCGCATGTCCAGGGGTTGGACGGTGTGCGGAAGGCAGCAAAGGAAAGAAAGCAGGAACGGTTCAGCGCTTTGCTCCACCATCTGAGCGTCGAGTTACTCCGCGACAGCTTCTTCGCGCTTCAGCGTAAGGCTTCGCCGGGTATCGACGGCGTGACGTGCGCCGAGTATGAAACCGGACTGAAGGATCGACTCGTCGATCTGCACAGTCGGCTGCACCGTGGAGCGTACCGGGCAAAACCTTCAAGACGAGTCTTTATTCCGAAGGCCGACGGGCGGCAACGTCCGTTGGGCATCGCGGCGCTGGAGGACAAAATTGTTCAGCAGGCCGTGGTGACGATCCTCAACCAGATATACGAGGTCGACTTCAAAGGCTTTTCTTACGGGTTCCGTCCCGGTCGCAGCCCGCATCAGGCGCTTGATGCGCTGACGGTGGGCATCCAACGGAAGCGGGTGAACTGGGTGCTGGATGCCGACATCCGTGGCTTCTTCGATAACCTGAGCCACGCATGGACGATGAAGTTCATCGAGCACCGGGTGGCCGATCGGAGGATACTTCGCCTGATCCGGAAATGGCTGAAGGCGGGAGTATCGGAAGACGGCCAATGGTCGGAGACGAAACTGGGTACACCGCAGGGAGCAGTGGCATCACCGCTGCTCGCCAACGTGTACCTTCATTACCTCTTCGATCTCTGGGCTGATGTCTGGCGCAAGAAAGTCGCAAAGGGCGATGTGGTAGTCGTCCGCTATGCTGACGATCTTGTGGTCGGCTTTCAGCACCGAACGGAAGCTGAGCGTTTCCTGAAAGAGTTCCGGGAACGACTGGCGAAGTTCGGCTTGGAATTAAATCCGGCCAAGACTCGACTGATCGAGTTCGGGCGGTTCGCCGCTCGCGACCGGAAGCAGCGGGGAGAGGGAAAACCAGAGACCTTTACCTTCTTGGGCTTCACCCACTACTGTGGGCAACGCCACAAGAGCGGAACCTTCACCGTATGGCGGATCACTGCGAAGAAGCGAATGGTTGCGAAACTCAAAGCCATCAAGGTTGAGCTTCAACGCCGGATGCATGATCGCATGGCCGAAGTCGGTGCGTGGCTCCGGAAGGTCGTGCTGGGTTATTACCAATACCACGCTGTTCCCGGGAACACGACCCAGTTGCGCATCTTCAAACTTCGCGTGTGCAGGCTCTGGCAGAGTGTTCTAGTCCGCCGGAGTCAGCGCGCGGGGATGCGGTGGGAACGTCTTACCCCAGTCTTGAACCGGTGGATTCCTCCACCCCGCGTTCTGCACCCCTATCCCGATGCACGCTTCTACGCTACTCATCCTTCGTAAGAGCCGTATGCGTAGACGCGCTCGTACGGATCTGTGCGGGGGGCGATCAGTGATGATCGTCCCTACCGCGACAATTGAGGTTCAGCCGAGTCCGACGGTTCCGCTTCGTCCTCACAACAGCGCGTGTAATGTCGAGTCTCGGCTATCACACGTAATCATGATGCTCCCAAGGAGGGGGAACATCATGCTGGTTCGCTATTTCAGACGGCCATCACGTATCGAGCAATTGCGCAGTAGCACTGGTGGTCATCTGCTTGAAGGATTCGCCAAGGAACTGTCCCAAGGCCCTTATCAGTGGGGTTGCAGCGCGAAAGCACATTCGGGCAGCGGAACACTTTCTCCATTGGATCGCCTGTCGAAACCTGTCGATCACGAGCGTTGAAGAACGATATGCACAGCAGTTCCTCGACCACTTGAAACGATGCCGTTGTCGCGGACATCATCCACCACTGAAACCTCACCGGCAGAAGTACAGTGTCGATCTTTGGTTCGACTATTTGCGGCGCGTTGGCATTGTCCCGACTCCAACCTTTGTTGAACCAGCGGTCGAGGCAGCGATGTTAACGGCCTTCTGCGATTGGATGCGTCGACAGCGCGGGGTTTCCGATGCCACTCTTTCCACCTACCGCTTCGAACTGCGTGCATTCATCAAGGATCTCGGCGAAGATCCAAGCAGGTATGACGCGAAAAACCTGCGGCAGTTTGTTTTGGAGAAGAGTCAGCACTCGGGATGGGCATCTGCGAGAAAGTGTATCTGCGCAATCCGCATGTTCCTTCGCTTCCTGATCTCGCAGGGAAGGTGCCCCGACTATCTCTATGCATCAACAACTACGCTGCGCGGAGACACAGCCCGGAAGCCCAATCATCACTTTTTCGTTCCCCCGGCTGGCCCAGGGGGAACGTAACAATCGACTCTGAACTGGTCGATTTTTGCTTGAAAGATGATTTCTTTCATGGCTTGGACGCGAAAGTGTTTTATGGCGCTGGTGCTTTCAGGATCGTTTCGGAAACTTGCCATTAGGTCCCCTCTTTCAAGAGCGAGCCGCTTAGCCATAGCCATTTCCATGGCACCAACCTTCTTGTAATCGACCTTGCCCGGAGTCCCGCAATACTCCTGCTGAATCTCGGAGAGTCGTTGGCTCCAATCGCCCTGTGCTAACTCCCCGTTTGCGCCCGCAAAGGCGGTCTGCCATTCCTCGTCGGTCGCGCCCAGGAATATCTTGTACGAGCGCGTCCTATTCTTCACTCCTTCCACGCACTGGGCATCGCACTGTATCGGCTGGCGCTCGGAACACACTGCTGGCAGAGCCCCCAATATTGCGATCGCCAAGACTATTCGAAGTGTCGGCATAGCATTCCCCTTATGCATCGGATTCAGTTGACTAATTTCAGCATTTCGTTGGCGCAGCGTCCAGGTTACTGCGGTCAGGTCGTCGCGCGAGTTGAACGCAGCATCGCAACTCCTCGAAAAAGTTGCAGAAGCGAGTAGCAGACAAGAACGACGCCCCAAACGATCGACATCAAATCGGGGACATTCACGTGCTCGGCTCGGGCCTCGAAGAGCAGCATCAAAGAAAGGCCAACGCCGAGGACAAACTCTGCCCACGTCCATATCGGGCCGGAGCTGCGTCGGGCGATTTTGAGGTCGATCTTCGAGCCTATCCACCACCAGAACAAGAAAACGGTCAGCAGGTACTCCCAAAAGAGGAAGCGCACCCAGTACCCCCACAACAAGTGATGGTTTATCTGATAGGTACCGACCATGTTCGCGAGGTCTCGGGGAACGAGGTCAAGGCCATTGACAAGAAAATAGAGCCCAGGACTAAAGGCAAATGCTCCATGGAAGGACTGCGGCGACAAGGCGAATACCAACAGCGCATTTGCGGCTGAAAGCACTATTCTCCAAGTCCATGTTTTCATCTTTCATACCTTGCGCAGTGATTTGAGGAACTAGCCCTTCGCCTATTCTTGGCTCAAATCCTCCGTGCGAAAAGTGACTGTCGTAATCAGATGGGATGAGAATGCCGGTCTCCGACGGGATGCGATAAGCTCCCAAGTTATCGACGCGCTCGAGGCGCAAGGAGATAAAGGAGACCGGCAATGAAAAAGATTAGCACTGTGACAGCAAAGAAGGTCGAAAAAAATGCAAGTCAGCAACTAACGATCGGGCTGGATCTGGGAGACCGGTGGAGTTGGTACTGCGTACTGAATGAAGCGGGAGAAGTGGTTCTGGAACAGAAAGTGGCGACCACGCCGAAGGCGATGAAGGAAGTGTTCGGTGGGATGGGACGCAGCCGGCTGGCGCTAGAGACGGGGACGCACTCGCCCTGGGTAAGCCGGGTATTGAGTGAACTGGGGCACGAAGTGATCGTGGCGCATGCACGCAATGTGCGCTTGATCGGAGAGAGTCGCAAGAAAGATGATCGGCTCGATGCCCGAATGCTGGCTCGTCTGGTGCGGATCGATCCTAAGTTGCTGGCGCCGGTGAAACATCGCAGCGCACAGGCACAAGCGGATCTGATGGCCATCCGGGCACGAGCGGGTTTGGTGCGAGCGCGGACGTCGTTGATCAATACGGCGCGAGGAGTGACGAAGTCTTACGGAGAGCGGTTGCGCGGGTGCAATCCGCGGAACATGAACCGGGTGAAGGCGCAGGAGCTGAGTCCGGAACTGCAAGCGGCGTTGGAACCGCTGCTGGGAGCGATCGAGTCGCTGAGCGAGCGGATGGGGGAATATAACGAGCGCATCGAGCAGATTGCGAAGCGGAGTTACCCGGTGGTGGCGCGACTGACGCAGGTGAAGGGAGTGGGGACGTTGATCGCGTTGACCTATGTGCTGACGCTGGAAGATGCACATCGTTTTGGCAAGAGCCGGGATGCGGGCTGCTATGTCGGGTTACAACCGGGACGGAGGAACTCGGGGCAGAGCGAACCGCAACTGCACATTAGTAAAGAGGGAGATGCGTACCTGCGAACGCTGCTGGTGCAGGGGGCGCACCATATTCTGGGACCTTTCGGAGCGGACAGCGATCTGCGACGGTGGGGACTGAAACTGGCGGAGCGAGGGGGAAAGAATGGGAAGAAGCGAGCGGTGATTGCAGTGGCGCGCAAGCTGGCGGTGCTGTTGCATCGACTGTGGGTGAGTGGAGAAGCGTACGAACCACTGCGGAACCAGCTCCCAGTTGCGTTGCCGGCGGCGGCGTAGTTTCGATCCAAGGATTAGAAACACAAGGCAAGAAGCCCAAAGTTTAAGCGCCGAGTTCCGGTGACTGCGTCAATCGCCTGGCCCAACTTCCATCGTCAAGATGGAACCAGAGGTCGCTAATCAGGTGGCAGCACCGGCTGAAACGAGAACACCCAACTTGCACCGAGCGAGGAAACGCTCATCGAGAGTGCGGATGGAAGGGTGGCGACAGTAGTGGTAGCGCGAAAAGAAGCTTTGGGAACTGAGTTGGATCGAACTAGATCCTGGCACCCGTCGGCCTACCTTCCTTTCCTAGCGGAAGGATGGCCGGCGGTCCTCGCCGTCAAGGGTTCGCTGCGCCGCACAGAACGCGCCCTTGACCGCTCCGGGCCGCTCGGCAAAATGCTCCGCTAGCAAAGAAAGATGGATTGTAAGAAAGGCAACAACAAAAGCAACGACAACTACAAAAATCGCAAACTCCGTCTTGACATAGACGGCATTCTCATGGAAGCGATTGTGCCCTTTGGACTGAAGCCGTGGGCGCTTGAATTTCCTCCCGTAACAGCATTTCGGAGATTATCGCGCGATCGTGCCTCACCCCACGCTTGGCACCGGAGTTCTGCCAGGCGGGCCCGAAGTCGGCTTGTAGGAAGTTTCGCCAGATCGGTACTGGGAAACGCGCTTGTGGCCACCGAACTATCACCGCGCTACTGATTGGCCAGAAACGGACTTCTGGTAGGTGTCCTATGAGCTTGTCCAACAACTGGTGACTGGCCGCGGCGTCGATTTAAGGCTGGCCTCGAGTCTCACATTTTCAGCGCGGGGTGGTTTTTCGCAATCCAGTCTTCGACTTCAACGCAAAACTGTCTTGCTTGGACGAGGATCTCTTTTGCTTCCGTGTCCGTCGCAACATTGGAGAAAGTATAGTCGATAGTATTTCGCTTTCGTCGGCACGTCTCAAAATAGTCGGCGTACTTGTGCGCGGCTTTACCCAACACAAGTTTCGTACTTTCCAAGGACATCCGGTGGTGTCCGACTTTGCTCACGATCCGATACCCCGCACAGGCAATGGCCATATTCGCAGCCTGGAGTGCCGCGTTGTAGGCAGTGGCGAATCTCCGATCTGCTGAAAGGCCAGCAAGACTCGCGTCTGCGAGGTCGCGGGCGATCAGCGCCCGCATATTGTCTAATTCCTTCTTGGACGTTTTGTGTTTCTGGGCTTCCTTATTTGCCAGCAAGTTCGTCCAAGTCACTCTGGCCTCCTTTCACAAACTGTTTCCGTCCTCGTAAAACGGCGGCAAGGAAATGGTCGCCCGATTTGATTTTCTCCCGAAACTCCTCTGGGGAATAGGCCGTGACGTTGACCTCTCTTTCTAGCCGCGCCTCCGCCTTGCGGAGTGCTGGAGACAGGTCAGCAAGACCTGCTCTGCCAATGACCATCACATCCACGTCACTCATCGCATTTTCCCGGCTTCGTGCCACAGAACCATAGATAAAAGCACTCTGAATCTTGTTCCCAAACGGTTTTAGTAGTTGCTCCAAGATCGGAGCCAGCCCTGCCGTTTTTTCGAAGAGGTGCTGCAGGTCTCGGAACACCGGGGACTGGGTCTCCGCCTTGAAATAGGCCCTTGTGCCTTCCCGCCGATGCACCAATATTCCGCTTGCCACCAGAGATGATAACTCCCGCTGAAGGCTGGACGGGCTCGTTCCCAAACGGCTGGCGAGTTCCGAAAGATACCACCACTTGTCTGGCTGGCCGAGGGTAGCCGCAAGCACACCTTGCCGTACCTGTGGGAACAACGCAGTCAGCACGGAAGAGTTACGCATATTGCGTATATTATTACGCATATTGCGTAAACGCGTCAACTGCCAAAAGAACAGGGTTGCCTGCGGCGAGGATTGAGTAGTCTAAGGTGGCAGTTCGGATTACTCATATCCGTTCGAATCAGAATCGGACGCAATTCGAACGGACTCGAATGCTGTTCGACCTCGTGCGAGCAGCGTTCGCTAGCCTCCGGACGGTCTGCACCGACCTAAGCCGAAGGCTTAGGGATGGTGTCTCTTTGGAAAACGAATTTGGTTTCTTCTTGGACGGCCACCACCACGACAAATGTACATCAGTCGTGGATAACCTGCCGTTCCAAGGCTGGCCGCCGAAAAACGCGTGCACCACCAACGGTTTCATGCTAAATTAGTTTTGTGAAGCGCCTGCTTCAATATCGATCGTCATTACGACTCAGTCCATCCCGACTGAGTTATTAACTCCTGCACAATTTATAGCTTCAGGCCCGTGGCGGAACTGGCATACGCAGCTGCCTCAAGAGCAGCTTTTTGTGGGTTCAACTCCCACCGGGCCTACCAGAATTCTGTTGTTCTTTGACAATTCAACGGAGAGTGGGCCGGACGGTAAGGCACTTGTCTGCTAAACAAGGGTTCTCGCAAGAGGCTAACGGGTTCAACTCCCGTACTCTCCGCCACGCGGAAGGTACTGCTGAATGGCCGGCAACTGGTCCTGAAAACCGGGGCATCGTGATGAGCGATGGGCGTTCGATTCGTCTACCTTCCGCCAAGTTTGCACAGGTGCGTGAGCCCGGCCGAAACGGACCGGCTGTAACCCGGTTTCCCCGAGTGGGACGCGGAGGTTCAAATCCTCCCCTGTGCACCAGTGCCAGCGTGCGCGAATTGGAATAGCGGCCTGTCTTAGAAACAGGTGTTTGAGAGTTCGAATCTCTCCGCTGGCACCAGATCTTTCTCAATCTGATGGTACCGGCCGTTATTGCTTCTCGGGCGAGGATGTCGGCACCACTGCCCTGAGACACTTCGCTGCCAGCTTCCTTGTATCCCAAATCCAGACCCCTTCCCCCGATCGCGTCTGCGCGAGGATGGAATTGTCCTTTGCGCCTGCCAAAAGAGTTCCATCTGGACTGAGAGAACCACTTTCGCTGTACATCAGATCTGACACGCATGTTTGTGCGGTACTGGTGTTCCAGGCCCACAGTCGATCATCGCTGTGCCCAAAGAGAACACCGTTTGTACCGAAGGCTGCAAACCCTCCGGCGGCACCGTTAAACTTGGGCAACTCCGGGTTGGGAACACTCGGGAGAGGCTCGCCGGTGCTGAGACGAAGTAGTCTGAAGGTCCCGGACGAAGTAATAACGAAACTGTCAGCTTCAGGACTCAATGCGAGTGGAATTGCGTAGGCGGGGGACCGTGGCAGTGTCCGTTTCTGTGTCCAGTCCGATGTGGACCACAGTGTGAAGTTAGCTTTGCTGACTGTCATCAAAATATCGCCTTGCGGCGACAAGACAGGCGAATACATGTCTTTCAGTTCAGCGAGCTGCTTATCAGTGGTTATGTCGAGTACGTGTGTGACGGCAGCATTGTCCGAGACAATAATCCAAGTACCGTCTGGGCTGAACGTCGCAGTGCGTACGTACCCTACACCCGGATCTGAAGAGAGGGCCTTGCAGCCCTCTCCTGTTCAGCCCTTCACGCATACCACCTGGCGCAACGTGTGAACCACGTCCACCAAATCGCGCTGCGCTTCCATCACCGCGTCGATGGATTTGTACGCCATCGGCGTTTCGTCGATGACATCCGCGTCCTTACGGCACTCGACGCCGGCCGTCGCCTTGGCATGGTCGTCCAATGTGAACCGGCGCTTCGCTTCCGTACGCGACATGGCGCGTCCCGCTCCATGGCTACAGCTCATGAAGCTCTCCGGATTGCCCTTGCCGCGCACGATGTAAGAACGCGCTCCCATGCTGCCGGGAATAATCCCCATGTCGCCCTCACGCGCCCGTACTGCGCCCTTGCGCGTGATGAGCACGTTCTCGCCGTAGTGGTGCTCCCAGGTCACGTAGTTGTGATGGCAGCTCACGACTTCCATATTGGCTTCGAACGCCGGGACTTCTCCCGAGCCCTGCACGGCCGCGATCAAGTTGCGCATCATCAGCTCGCGGTTGGCTAGCGCATAGTCCTGTGCCCAGTGCACCGCGCGGACGTAGTCCTCGAAGTGCTCCGTGCCCTGCGGCAGGTACGCGAGGTCCTTATCCGGCAGGTTGATCATCCACTGGCGCATGTCGTTCTTGGCCAGCTCGATGAAAAACGTGCCGAAACGATTGCCCACGCCACGCGATCCCGAGTGCAGCAGGAACCAGACGTTCTCGTTATCATCGAGGCAGACCTCGATGAAATGGTTCCCCGTTCCCAGCGTCCCCAGGTGATTGATGCGCTGCACATGGTTCAGCTTCGGATACTTGTCGATGATCGCCTGATACGCAGGCTCCATCTTCGCCCACACTTCCGCGTGATGCGCAGGGGCATCCGACCAAGCGCCGCGATCGTTCTTACCACCGTTGTCGGTACGTCCGTGCGGCACCGCTTTCTCAATCGCCGTGCGCATGCCGTGCAGATTGTCCGGCAGGTTGTTGGCGTGCAGCGAAGTCTGTACGGCCATCATGCCGCAGCCAATA
Organism: uncultured Acidobacteriota bacterium; assembly: GCA_963696635.1. Lineage (GTDB taxonomy): Bacteria > Acidobacteriota > Terriglobia > Terriglobales > Acidobacteriaceae > JABDBE01. The sequence goes on along the minus strand of CAVOKX010000005.1, from coordinate 111,727 downwards.
TCCACACCGACCGCCGCGGGAATGATTGCGCCGCGAGTTGGAATCACGCTGCCGATGGTTGCACCCATGCCCCAATGCACGTCGGGCATGGCCGCTACCCATTTGTAGATGAACGGCAACTGCGCGACGTTCAAGAGCTGCCGGCGTGCCGCGTCCTCCAGCGGGACGCCCTTGGTCCAAGCCTTGATGGGCACGCCGTTGTCGGGCTTGATTACGTTGTAAGTGTTTTCGGTCATCGTCTCTCCCTAACTCTGTTCGGTTCTCAACTTTGCGTTAATAATTCGTCCCTGCTCGCGCTCGTCAGAGACCGCGACACACAGCCATCGATCTCCAACATTCCGGAAACCGTAAAATATTGGCTTTTGAGAAGTCGACCAAATCGTATGAACTGCCGCTTGTTTGTGTCGCGCAGTCCGCGCCGGAACTGCGACGCGGAGCACAACATGTCTATTTCCGGAGAACTTCTCAACTCGCTTCCAATGCTCACCATCGAAAGAGAGAATTACTGACCAATCCAACGCGGGTGGTCCAGGCCAACCGTTCGCGGAGTACCCAACTGGCCATGTGAATCCGCCGGCTGCTGTCCATCGAGCCTGGTGCGACCGCCACCAATGCGAGCAAGGCCCAATTCGCAGAAACCAAGGTTTCTTGCCTCCGTGGGCACGGTATCGCTCTACGAACTCTTCGCCAATTATGGCGAGGAACTCTCTCCACGCTCCCGGATCATCTTCCGCTGTGAGTCGGTTCTCAACGAAGTCCATCGAGATCAGTTCGTTCGTCACGATCATCTCCTTGTAAATTGCTTTGGTCGGGGAGGAGAGATTCGAACTCCCGATCTCGCGCTCCCAAGACACGCGCCTTGAACCAGCTAGGCCACTCCCCGATCTTGGTGGCTCGGCAGGGAATTGAACCGTATCCACTGGCTTTTCAGACCAGCACTCTGCCGTCGAGTTCCCGAGCCAAACTTTGGTGGACGGTGCGAGACTTGAACTCGCATTTCACGGTTGCAGGCCGTGGGTAATCCCCTTATACGAACCGCCCATTTTGGGGCGAGATGAGAGAATCGAACTCTCGTGACTGGAGCCACAATCCAGTGCCTAAACCATTCGGCCAATCCCGCCATCGAACTTGGAGCTGCTGGCTGGATTCCCACCAGCATCGACCTGCTTACAAGGCAGGTGCCTTTGTATGTCGGCCACAGCAGCAAACTTTGGAGCTGGCACGCAGCCTCGAACTGCGGTCGGGCGCTTACCGTGCGCCTGCTCTTCGCGTTGAGCTATACCAGCGGAGCTGGCGCGGCGATTCGAACGCCGATCACGGACTTACGGGGCCCGTGCTCTTCCCACTGAGCTACACCAGCATCTTCAACAACTCTGGAGGCGGTGGGGAGAATTGCACTCCCGATGATCTCCTTTGCAGGGAGACGCCTTGCTGTCTTGGCTACACCGCCTCGAACTTACCTACAAACTTGGAGCGGAAGGCGGGACTCGAACCCGCGCTCTCGACGTTGGCAACGTCGCGTCTTGGCCACTAGACGACTTCCGCCCTCACAAAATCATGGAGCGAGCGGCGAGAGTTGAACTCGCGTCATCGGGTTGGAAGCCCGAGGCACCAGCCGCTATACCATGCTCGCGTTTGGCGGGAGATGAAGGACTCGAACCCTCGTAACTGGATCTGGAGGCCAGTGTCCTAGCCGCTGGACGAATCTCCCGCAAACTTATGGCGGAGCTAACGGGAATTGAACCCGTCCCTGCTGATAGACGGTCAGCCATCCTGCCGATAGACCATAGCTCCGGCTCCCTCCCGTGGACTTGAACCACGATTTCCGCGTTCAGAGCGCAGCGTCCTGCCATTGGACGAAGAGGGAATTTCAAATTGTCAAAGAACTGGCTGCCGGGGAGCGATTCGAACGCCCGTACCCGGAATCAAAGTCCAGGGTCCTGCCACTAGACGACCCGGCATCACGCTTTCAGCTGTATTGCTTTCATGCATCGCACGCACAAGACCGCTGAATCATCGACGTTATGGCCAAGTCTCGTGCGATCCGTACACGCACGATCCACCAATTCGCGATGATCCCCGCCGCGATCGCAGTAAAGCTCCGATGCAAGCTCGATTTCAAAGCCTTCGAGTTCAATCGTTTGTGTACTCATAACTTTGGTAGCAGCGAGGAGAATCGAACTCCCATCTCAGCCTTGAAAGAGCCGCATCCTGGCCGTTAGACGACGCTGCCTCCTTCTCTTCGCACGGTCAACAATGCGCCGTAAAAAGCAAAAGCCCCCGATTTGTATCGGAGGCTCAGAAAAACTACGCGCATGGATCGCCCCCGTTACATGAACGTACCTTCTCCCGCTCCTTGCCACGTAAACGTGGCCGGTGTCGGGAAGCAATCGGTATGGGGTTTGCGCATCATTGCTAGAACTCATCTTCACTGTTACATCATTCTTGAGATTCGTCAATAGCCCAAAAGCGGCAAACTCAGATGTTGAATCACCAAATCCGAAGTAACATGCACGGTCGCAATCTACCGGCTTAAGCTTGTTAGCGTATGCGGACTCGAACCATTATCCTTTCCTTGATTTTGCTTTGCAGCCCACACCTTGGCGCTGCACAGGGCAGCGGCGCGCATTCCGCGCCAGCAGAAGGCATCTTGCTTGGCTTTTCGAACAGCCCAGCCTCCGACCGCGGTCATGATTCCTCACAACAGTTCTCCACGGCATGGATCGTGAGACATGGGAAAACCGCTGAACTGGTCGCGGTGCTCCCGTATTTGGTGGTACCCCGCTCGACGGGGTTTTGGCGGCTTGGCATTGAAAACGTTTGCGAAATGTACGGGCAGAACAATGAGTTTCGCTCCCGTCGGGACATTGTATGGTCCGGGACGGCTGACGCGACTCCGCATCTGAAGAAAGGACCGGACTGCCCCGCGAAACCGCAAGGTAAAGATCAGGCAGATTCTGCTCACGAATATCAGGGGACCAACGGCGGGCCAGTAGACCGGTATACGGACTGCATGTACAGCAGACGTAGGATCAGTTTCGTCTCTCCAAACTACATCTCGGAGAGCGCAGAAGACGCCAACACGGAAGACTGCGAAGCACGCGGAGGCCGAGTGTCAGCCTGGTCGCGCGTGCTGTCAATCACTACCCCGGAAATGAAAGAAGCGTATGGACCAGAAGAAACTGGTCCAATCGCAAAGGCCTTGAGTGACTTTGAAGAACAAAACCCGAAGCGCGCAGCCGACTCATTCGGCGCGGTTTTCACAAAGGAAGCACAGGACTTAGTGGCTGGAGGGATGAATTGCCCGGAAGCGCACCTCGACTATCAGGGTTGGGAGATCAGGCGCAAAGATGGGCTGTGGACTCCATGGATATCGCAGGAGATGTTCTTGGGTTTTAGCGATTGCGAAATAGATGCCTATGTTCCCGTGGGGCTACCCACGATCTTGGTTGGGCGCAATCGAGTTGTTCCTGCGTTTTCGAAACTCAGAAACCTCGTGCCGGAATTAACGGACGCTTTTACTTCGCCGGGTGGTGACACGACGGTAGTGATCACCAACGACAAGGTGCTCGTTTTTAGCGTCTCCGAAGAGAAACTGACAAAGCTGCTCGAAGCCGACTTCCCAGGTGGCGCAACCCCAGTTATGGAGCAATGGGCCCTCGGCACCCACGTCGAGAGCTGGACACAACAAGTTCGTCAGTGGAAAGTACACACGCCTCCCAAAGCTGTTATCTCCTCGCAGTGAGAATTAAACATAGTTGGAATCTGATTCTCCGCTTGTAATTTCAGAAAAGAGCGGGCGTCGCCCATTTCGCCTTGAGTTGCTGAAATCCGTCAATGAATTGGAGGGCGGGCCGGGAGTCAAACCCGGATTTGCAGCTTCGGACGCTGCCGTGTTGTTCGGTTACACTACCCACCCTCTGGAACTCGCGCCGGGAATCCAACCCGGATCTCTTCGTTAGGACCGAAGCGTCATCATGCTTTAGACCACGCGAGCCTACTCAATGTGGAGGGGATGCAGAGAATTGAACTCTGATCTCAAGGTTCGTAGCCTTGCGCCCTCATCCGTTGGACCACATCCCCACATTGGAAGCGGCAGAGAGATTTGAACTCTCATCGTCCGAGGTAGAAGCTCGGCGCATTGTTCCGTTATGCTATGCCGCCTCTTTGTTAACTGACTCTGGTGCGGGATGTGGGAATCGAACCCACTTCGTCTCGCTTAAAAGGCGAGTGCACATCCATATCTGCCAATCCCGCGAATCTGGTGGGTGACGCTGGAATCGAACCAGCCTGGTCTCGCTTAAGAGGCGAGTGCATCAGCCATCTCTGCCAGTCACCCTTGCTCAACAACAAAATGGTGCAGGATGTTGGAATCGAACCAACGCCTCGCGGTTATCGACCGCGGGCTCGACCTTCGAGCTAATCCTGCATGGTGCGCCGTTCGGGAGTTGAACCCGCATCTGTTGGGTGTAGGCCAACTGTTCTGGTCCGTTGAACTACCGGCGCGAAAATTGTGGTAGAGGGTGCAGGAGTTGAACCTGCCTGGCCGCGCTAATCTGGCGCCGAAGTGGGTATAAGCCACTGCCCCTCGCCGGAGGCCCCTCCATTGGTGGCTCGCGATGGATTCGAACCATCCGCGACGGCTTTATGAGAGCCGCGTTCTTCCTACTGAACTAGCGAGCCTTGTCTTCCCTCGAAAATTGGCTGGCCGGGCAGGATTCGAACCTGCGCATGGCGTGAGTAACAGTCACGTGCCTTTCCAGCTTGGCTACCGGCCAAAACAACATCCGTAAAAAGCAAAAGGCCCCGACTTTTGTCGGAGCCTCGGAAATCGAATCTGAACTTGGAAATCTAGCGAATGATCAGACCAATCCCGAGGGCCGAGCGCGATTGACGCGCCGTCTCATAATGGATTTGGTCTGTATCGTCATTTTCGAAATCGAGTATAGCATTGCTTTTGGCGGGAATCCAGCACTAACAAGCTGTTCTGTCACTCAAGTTACTCGCTGTCCTCCGCACCTTTATCTGTCATTGACTTAGCACCCTCGCCACGAAGTGGCATCTGTTTGGACGTCGAAGGCATACAACCACGAGCAGCAACTCCCTTGATTCCGAACTTCGAACAGCGCTAGCGTCTGCCTGTGCTGACGATTCGTGCCATGACCGGCGGTGGGGGCTACGCACAGCGTCATCTCCAGCAAAGCGATTATTACGACCAGAATCGGACCGTCGAAGGCAAGTGGCACGGGCGCGGCGCTGAACTGCTTGGACTTAAAGGAGAAGTTACCTCCGAGGATTTTGAGGCGGTACGGCAAGGTCTCGACCCGCAAACTGGAGAGTTCCTCCGGCAGCGCCACAGCGCGGATCGCATTGCCAGCAATGGCGTAGAACAAAGCAAGGGCCGCTCCCTCTATGACATGACATTCTCGGCGCCGAAGTCCATCTCTATCATGGCCATTGTTGGCGGCGATGAGAGACTGATCCCCGCGCACGAAACCGCCGTGCGCGAGGCACTGGAGGAAGCAGAAAAATACTCGGCCACTAGGGTTCGCCTCGCCGGCCTGAACGAAAATCGAGCCACCGGAAACTGGATCGTAGCTTCCTACACTCACGACACGAGTCGGCAGCTAGATCCTCAGCTCCACACTCATGCCGTCGCTGCCAATCTCACTTACGATGGCACTGAAGGGCGTTGGAAGGCGCTACAGGCTTCCGGTCTGTACGAACGTCGCAGCTACCTGACCGAGGTCTATCGCAATGCCCTGGCTCGCGAAGTACGCGCCCTTGGTTACCAGGTTGAAAACCGTCACGATGTTCGTGGTCGTGACAAAGGATTCGAGATCGCAGGATTCTCCCAGGACCTCCTCGACAAGTACAGCCAACGCAGTGCCCAGCGGGATGCGGCCATTCTGGAGTTCACCAATTCACGTGGTCGTGCGCCAACAGACAACGAGGTTGCGGTACTCGTCCGGGAAACGCGGGCTGACAAGCTTCAGGAGATATCGACCGAGCAAGTCCGTAACCTTCAGCAAGAACGAATGACCCCGGACGAGAAGCAAATGCTTCGTGAGATTTTGAACGAAGCTCAGACACAATCCCATTCGCCTCAAATCAATCGCTGTGTGCATGAGGCCTCGCTTGCATACTCTCAGGAACACATTTTCGAGCGTCTCTCAGTCGCCAGAGAGCATGAGGTTCTAACCGAGGCTCTTCGTCACGGGCGCGGCAACGTCGAACTCAGCGACCTTCAGGGCTCTCTCTCGCTTGAACGCGCGAAAGGGACTCTCATCGCCTCTGGGGGTGAAATTGCGACACACGCGAGCCTCCAGCGCGAGCGCGACATGATCGCGATGGTTAACCGAGGATTGGACCGCTACGACCACCTCGGCAAGGGGCGTGACTTTGAGCTTTCGGGCCACCTCCGTCCCGAACAGAAGCGCGCCGTCGAAGCTGTACTCGACTCTCGCGATCTGGCGGTCAATGTTCGAGGCGCTGCCGGTACTGGCAAGACGGCGACACTGCGTGAAATTGACCGTGGCCTCAGAGACGCCGGACACGAGGTTCTTGCGGTAGCTCCCACCCGAAGCGCAGTGGACGAACTGGAAAAGGTCGGCTTCCGAGATGCAATGACTGTCTCTCGACTGCTGGAGGGTCAGGAACCACAGGGGGTGCTGCGCGGCAGGGTATTGATTGTTGATGAAGCAGGCATGGTCTCTGGCCGGCAAATGCAAAGCTTGCTGCACCTCGCCGAGGATCAGGGAACCAGAATCGTCTTTTCCGGTGACACCAGACAGATTCCCAGCGTCGAGGCCTCGGATGCTTTGCGTATCTTGGAACGGGAGTCTGGCCTGAAGAGTATTTCCCTTACTGAAGTACAGCGGCAGACGAACTCTGTCTATCGCGAGGCCGTAAAGACCATGAGGCATTCGCCGGAGGAAGGGTTCGCACAACTGGAAAAGCTCGGAGCCATTCGCGAAGTATCCATCTTCGACCGAGGCCAGATTGTGGCGGAGCTGCATCGTGAGTTTCGAGCCGAAGGGCGCGATACGCTGGTAGTTGCGGGCACTCATGCTGAGATTTCGCAACTCACCGACGCGATTCGCCAGGATCGGAAAGATCGCGGCGAATTGGGAATCAGCCATTCCTTTGATCGGTACGTCTCGCTCCAGTGGACGACAGCGCAGAAACAAGAACTGTCCAACTACCAAGAGGGGCAGGTTCTGCAATTCCACAGAGACACAAAACTAGCAAAACGCCATGAGTCTCTGGAGGTCGTGCGTGTTGGGCCTGAATCTCTCGTTGCGCGAAAAGAAACTGGAGAAGAGGTGAGCCTATCGCCGAAACAAACGCGGGCTTTTTCCGTTTATGAGCGTCAGCCCATTGAGGTTGCCCCTGGCGACAGCCTCATGCTGACAGCAAACCGTCGAGGGCCGGAACTCCGGGCGACCAACGGAGAGCTGGTCAAAGTGAGTTCCCTAGACGGCGGTGCCATTCGCCTCGAAGACGGAAGAACGCTTCCTGCGAACTATCACGAATTCACCCACGGATATGCGGTCACCGCCCATCGAAGCCAGGGCAAAACCGTAGACACCGTGATCATCTCGGCGGACGCCATGAAAAAGGAACTGTTCTATGTTGCGGCGAGCCGCGGCCGAAGCGAGATCGCTGTTGTCACGGGCGACCGCGAGCAACTTCGTGAATCCGTCGGCGTATCTACGATGCGGCAGTCCGCGATTGAACTAGCTCGAAAACAGCTATCCGCACACGATCCGGAAAACGGCCACCGTGTTGACCTGATGAATGGGGTGAACCGGCAAGCTGGCCAGCAGATCGGAGAGCAGCATTCTTTCATTCCAACTCACACACCGGAACCGGAAAAGACTCCCCATGTCGGCGTGGAACATGACCTCGGTGGTCTAGGTCTTGGCCTTGGGCATTGAGGTCTCTCCTGCGGCCACACCTGCACATTCCCCACATGGCGGAGAAACCGGCCGGGGAGAAAGGCTTGTGTCAAGGCCGCGTTTCTTGCGCCGCGAAGCGGTCGGAGAGCCTTGACACGAGCCGCTTCCCGGCCATACTGCTCCGATGTGGGAGTCGGGCCGGATAGGCGTGTATTCAGAGCTCGTATAACGAATTGCACTTTGTTCCGTCATTACCCAGCCCAAGGCAGGTAGGGAGCAGCGTTCGGGCCGCATTCGAAATATTTTCGACATATTTCTCCTCCCGCAGGTTCCTTTTATAGATAGAGGGCAAAATTTCGCCCGGATCTATGGAACTACCTCGCTAAAGAGGCGGGTGGTTGAGTGCGGCCATTGCGCTGTTCCCGTAGATTCCCTAAACGTACCTAAAAGCACTTCTAGGCGCTTTAGGCACTTTAAGCACTTGTTGAGAAGTTTGTTCGAAGTCGAAAAGAAAAAAGATTCTTTGAAGGGAAGCAACAAATGCGTCTTGTACGGTTTCTATACGAATAATGTTCTCGTCCGCCCATGACGCGAAGACTAACGCCAGCCGAGTAGTGAATGGGCTCGAAATCTGTCGAACGAAGTCGGACGCCAAAGCCGACCTTCAGACGACGCGGTGATTTCAGCCCGATCTCGACTCTCGCTGCAGGAGACTTTATGAGCGAGATGCACGAAGCAACGCCAGTCAGCCAGCCATTCCCTCATTTCGAGAGGTTAGTCGATTCGCGCGAGGCGGCAGCCTTGCTGCAGATCCACCCGAAAACACTTCAACGACTCGCCCGCAAGGGCGAGATACGCGCCATGCGGATCGGAAAATTGTGGCGATTTCGCACATCCGATCTCGACGCGTGGGTACATTTGAGGTTAAAGTTAGCCAGCTATCCGTACCGTCCCTAACCACGGAGGATCGTGATGAGACGGACGAGATTTCAGCAAGGCAGCCTTCAGATCGTGAAGCGTGCCGGTGGCCGGAAAGCTTGGGAGTACCGATGGTACGAACTCCAGGCAGATGGCAGCCGAACGCGACGCAATCTGATGGTTGGATCGCTCGAACAATATCCGAACGAGACTGCGGCTCAGAAGGCCGTCGCCGCACTTCGGGCAGACATCAACGCAGAGAATCCGCGCACCAGCTTGACCCCGATCAGTGTTCAAACGCTTGTCGAACACTACCGGGAAAAGGAGCTGGGGCCGGACTGCACCAAAACGCGGAAGACGCAGGTCACCTACGTAGGCTATTTCCGAAAGTGGATTTTGCCCCGGTGGGGAAGCTATCACGTAACCGAGGTCAAAGCAGTCGCGGTGGAGCAGTGGCTTCGTTCGCTCAAGTATGCGAACGGAAGCAAAGCCAAAGCTCGAAACATCATGAGCGCGGTTTTCAATCACACTGTCAGGTGGGAATGGCTTGATGTGAATCCCATACGCATGGTACGTCAAAGTGCCAAGCGGACCAGGATGCCCATTGTGCTTTCCATCGAGCAGATTGCGGCACTGCTTCGCATCCTGAAGGAGCCCACGCGCACGATGGTATTCCTCGCCGTGTTCACAGGCCTTCGGGTTGGGGAGTTGTTAGGCCTCAAGTGGAAGGACATCGATTTTCAGAAGAAGGAAGTCCATGTCATCCGCTCAATCGTGATGCAACACGTCGGGGACTGCAAGACCGAAGCATCTCGCAAGCCGGTTCCGCTCGACTTGCGACTGTCTAAGGTTTTGTGGAACTGGCGGCTGCATAGTCCATACCCAACCGATGAGGACTGGGTATTCGCCAGTCCGCACAGCGGAGGAAAACTGCCGTACTGGCCAGGTTCGCTCTACAAGGCACACTTGGAACCGGCGGCGAAAGAAGTCGGAATCGTGGGTCATTTCGGTTGGCACACGTTCCGGCACACGTACGCGACGCTCCTCAAGGGGAACGGCGAGGACGTGAAGGTTGTGCAAGAGCTAATGCGGCACGCAAACATCTCGGTCACTCTGAACGTCTATGCGCAAGCAATCACGCAAACGAAGCGAGACGCGCAGAGCCGAGTTGTGAGTTTGCTGCTCGACAAGAACGATGAAAAACCAAGCACCACGGCTTATCGGACCGTAACGGACCTACAAAATTCTGGAGGGGATTTGCAAGTGGTTGATAAGGTTGGCGTCCCCGACGGGATTTGAACCCGTGTTACCGCCGTGAAAGGGCGATGTCCTAGGCCAGGCTAGACGACGGGGACCACGAAGGCGGGATCGACGGCTAACTCAGCGATGGTAACAGTGCCTTCATGTACTGTCAAAAATGATTTCCGCTTAGCGCCTGCTTATATCGCATGCCCTGGCGCGGTGGAACCATCGGCGCATGAGTTGCGTCGGCAGCCGACCGGACGCGCGGGCAGAGTTTGTTTCTCTCCTGGTTCGTGCGAATCCGCGCCGACACTTCGTTTGTATCTTGCTCAATCCCAGTCTCCTCCGTGGAACTCACTGATGTTCTAGAATTAATAGTGCGTCCACCTTGGAGCGGAGAGCGACCTGTGGCTGATGCCCTTTTCCTAAGCCTGTGGTGTCCGAGTTTTGAAATTGATGAGATGTTGCCGCGAGCCTTGGCGGTTATGCGGCAGTTCCCTTTCTCCACCCTCCAGCCCGGTATCACCTATGTGGCCATGCATCCCGTTTCCTGGAACGAGCCCACGATTTTCGAACAGCGCTTCAGGCCCGGCGTCGCTCCTGAGGAGGCAGTGCTTCCCGCCGCCGATTTGCTTCATGAAGACTATGCCTATTTGTTCGAAGCCTTCTGGGACCTTTGGATCTTTGCCGAATATCGACAACAGTGGACTCTCCAGCCATCGCGCGTGAAGTTTCTGGTGCACGGGGTTGACTTTGACGAAGGAACCCACCAGCAGGAGGGCCACATCGAGGTGGACTTCGGCGTCGACTCTCCTTTTCTTCAGGACGAAGTGCAACTCAGCGATGAGGCCGAGACGCGAGTCAGGGCCAATGTACAGAAGCTCGTGGATTTCACCAACAAAGCGGAGAAAAGCTCGGGCGCGAGCGGACGTCTGCTGTGGTCGGAGTCCGAAGAAAACCTCGCTCAGAAATTGATCGCCCGCCTGCAGAAAGTGCAGTAAATGACGTTGTCCCACACGAAGCCACTTTCATGGCTGGGCCGCAACGTCTAACTGGGCGAAGGTAATAATGTGGCCGGCTGGATCTTTAATACCGATTTCTCTGGCGCCGTAGAAGGTTGTACGCACGGGCATGATGACCTCAGCTCCCTTCATTGTGGCGATGATCTCTTCGAGATTTCCCACCTCGACGTATAAGAATGATGGCCCCTTGCGAACCTCCGGCGAAACCGCAGACACATCTTTCTCCGCGCTGGCGAAGGTTTGATACATCAACTCGACGCCGCCTTTTTGCAGGATTGCGAATGCGAGGTTGCTGCCCTCGGGCACGTCGATGGTTTTCTCGAATCCCAGTCTTTCCACCCAGAATTTCAAGCAGGGCTCGATCTCTTCCGCGAACAGTATGGGTGTTATCTTTTTTACGGTCATAGTTTTTCCCTTTTCCTATGCGCTAAGTTGCCAGAAGTCGCCCTCACGAACCATGTAAGAAGCCCGAGTGAAAGTTGTGAGATGACTTTCGATTTTCCTGCTTGTAGCCGTCGCTAGTCTCGTTTAGACTAGAGTAGAGTACGAATCCGTGAGATGGATGTCGAGGAGAATGTTTATGCCTACTGAAGAACGCAGACTGCGAGACCTGGTTTCGGTTGGGCCGGCGATGTTGCGCGATTTCGAGCTGCTCGGCGTCGCAACCGTGGCGCAGCTTTCTAGGAGAAACCCAGAGAAACTTTATGAGACGCTGTGCCGGAAGACGGGCCAGTCACAGGACATCTGTTGCCTGGATGTTTTTCGCGCGGCGGTGGCGCAAGCGCGCAACCCTCATTTGCCGGTGGAGCAATGCCACTGGTGGTATTGGAGCCGCAGACGAAAGGCGCATGATGGCAGCCGCTGACAAGCGCGAGCTGACCACCCCAGACCTCGTCTTGCTGAGTTTGCTGGCTGAACGGCCCATGCACGGCTACGAGGCGAATATGGAGTTGGAGCGCCGGCAGGTGCGGGATTGGGCCGGCATCTCGCGGCCGCAAGTTTATTATTCGCTGGAAAAGCTGGCTCGGTTGGGATTGATCCGAGGGACGGAAAGCGATGTGCCCCATCTAGGTCCGGAGCGGCGGGTTTTTGTGACGGCTGCTAAGGGCCGCACCGCGTTGGCCGACGCTTTGGAACTGGAAAATTGGACGACCTGTCGCGAACGGCCTCCGTTTCTCACCTGGATTGCGCTCTCTTGGCAGGCGCGGCCGGGCGTCTTCCAGCGGCAGGTGGAGCGGCGGCGGGAATTTTTGGAGAAGGAGTTGGCTCGCGAACAGGCTACACTGCGTGCAATTCGCAAAGAGGTGGGCCACCGTTTTCATGAGGCCGTGTGGATGGTCGGCCTCACCATTCAGCAGTTTCGGGTGGAACTGAGGTGGCTGAGCAAGCTTTCTCGGGAAATTCATCGCCGTGCCGGAGCCCGGCATGCGGCATATCCTGTAAAGGGTCGCGAGTGATGGAGTTTAATTATCTCAATTCCTTGTACGCAAAGATTTTACTGTTGCCCCTTGCGGTGCAATAGAAATGCGCCGACGGCGCCGCCCAGGCTGGAGAAAATCAGGAAGGCCACCAGCGTCATGATGAGACTGAAGATCATGATGAAAGTAAAGCCCTCGGGGGTGTTGAACAACTCCAGGACTTGTTGTACGCGGGGGTCCGAGCCTTGGGCGGCGGTTTGTTGAAAGTAGTTCAGAAAAGCGTCATGGATTTCTTTTCCGGAACGGAAGGCGGTCCACAAGGCGAGAGCAGCGGCCACCACTCCGAATCCCAAAGCTCCAGTCAGCGCGCCCAGCTTCGTTCCCATCCCGACAGTGACCGGAGTGGCAGGGCAGCGCCGCCGGTAAAGCATCACAGACAGAAAGCCGGCAGCAAGCATACCCAGCACCGTAGACTTGCTGACCGCGATTATGAAAGTCGCTACCAGCAGCGCAATGCCAGCCGAGGGCAAAGCCTGCGCCCATTCGAGAGCGAACGGCAGCGGCGTGGCATGGGATGTGTACTTCTCGATTGCGAGTTCCGGCATGGCTGCGCCAGGCGCGCTGGACGGTTCGGGTCCGGCGACTCGAATCTGGGGGGCATTACACCGAGTGCAGAACGGAGTTCCGTCTTCGACGCTTGCGCCACACTTATAACAAGGATGTTCCACTGAATTTCAAGGTACAGCAGGGGCGCGCGGTGCGCAAGAAAGGCGAGTTCCATCCGAATGCTGAACTCTTAGATTTCGCCTTCCTTGCCGCGGAATCGCAACCACACAATGGCGAAATCCGAGCCCTTGCCTTCCGGCTCAATGGCAACGATGTGCTGGTTGTCGTCGGTGCCGGCTTTCAGTTCCACCTTGTTGCCGCCGTCGTCGGAGTCGCACTTTAGCTTGCCTCCAGCGACGTAGCCCTTCTTGTCTCCAGCTACCCGAACATCTTTGTCCAACTTGAAATCGCTGCCGTTGCATTGCAGCACGCCGCCATATTTTTTGAGCTGATCCTGGTAGTAGGCAATGATTTTGGCGGGCGGATCGTCCGACTCGTACTCGGCGGCCACAACCTTCAGACCAAAGCCGAACGCGGACAGGTTGACGTTCGCGCTCTTCTTGTCGCCGTCGTTGGTTTTTGGTTTCGGCCTGGCGCCGGGATAGACGGGGAGACCGGTGTCGCGGGCATCGACATTCTGGTCAACGTGGATTCCGCCGAGCGGGGTATTGATATCGACTTTGGTATTGCCATCGTCACCGTGATCCTTCACGTTGATGCTGCAGGCGGGCAAGAGCGCGAAGGCAGCCAACATCGCCGCGATCGAAAGGCTCCATTTAGTTGGTTTGCGAATACGCATTGCGTGAACCTCCTTGCGCAACTTGTACGGGGCGCTCAATCCCCGCCCCACGCTGCGCGATGTTCGGAATACTGACCGGCAGCCGTCCCCGGATTGCGATTTCTCCGAACAATGCTTTCACCGCACTGATTTCCGAAACCGTGGCATTGGAAAACGTGCACAGATAATTTTGGACTGTGGGGAAGTGTTGCGCTAGATACGGATTTCCCATGGCGAGCACCCCGGTCTTCTCGGCGGCGTGATCCAGGATCTTCTGCAATAGGGCACCACTCGCATCGGACAGGCTCACCGAGTTGGTCACACCGTTTGCGCCGTTCATTACTTTGCCGGGCACCGGGACTTCGTAGACTGCGGCAATCACCGAGCGTGCGCTGTCCACGGCCTTCAGTACATCATCTGCCATTGCAGCGGCGACCCGGGGATCCACGTAAATCACATTGGCATCGGGGACGCGCGCACGGATCTGGCGCTCCAACGCGCGTCCTGTTTCGGTGCGCATGTCGTCGGAGAAGAGTATGGCAACCGTGCTGTCGCGCACTTCTTCCACTCTCTGATACGGAAGACCGGGGGCGGCGGTTCCAGATGATTTCAGGGGCAGGAGCTTGCCATTGTCCCGGACCAGGGTGACGGAATCGTCGGCGATCTGCTGGCCGAGGGCGAGGTTTTCGGGCTTGCCAAACAAAGTGGAGAGAGCCTCGACATTCACCAGGCGCGTTTTATGCAGGGTCAGCGAAGCTTTCGCTTGTAATATCTTGAGCACGGAGGCGTCGAGCTGCGCGGAGGGAATCTCGCCGCTGCGTACGGCCTCGACCATGGCTCTGAAGGACGCGTCGAGATCGGCGGGGATGAGCAATACGTCGTTGCCCGCCTTGAAGGCGTCGACTGCGGCGCGGCCGATGTGGGCTGCGTACAGGCGAGTAAGGCCGGCCATATCGAGGGCGTCGGTTATCACGATTCCCTTGAAGCCGAGCTGGTTCTTGAGCAGGCCGGTCACGATTGCTGGCGAAGTCGTGGCTACATGGTTGGGATCGGAGTCGAGTGCGGGGACGGAAACGTGGGCCACCATTACGGAGTCTACGCCAGCTTGGATCGCCTCCTGAAACGGCGGAAGCTCTACCGACTTCAGCCGTGTCATGTCGCCGGTTACTTGGGCAACGCCTAAGTGGGAGTCGGTTGCGGTGTCGCCGTGTCCGGGAAAGTGCTTGACCGTGGTCATCATTCCGTTGGCGTGGGCTCCGCGGATGTACGCGGCGACCAGCTCGCCGACCTGCTTGGGATCTTCGCCAAACGAGCGCGTGTTGATGATGGGGTTTGCGGGATTCGAGTTGACGTTGGCGTCGGGGAAGAAGTTCCAGTGCACGCCAATGGCGCGAGCCTCCTGCGCGGTGATGCGGCCGAAGGCTTCGGCATACTCGAGTTTGCCGGCGGCTCCGAATGCCATGGCGTGGGGGAAATCGGTGGCGCCGTGCAGACGCATGGTGACTCCGCGCTCAAAGTCAGCCGCGATCAGCAGCGGCAGGTTGGAATCCTGCTGCAAACGATTGAGCAGTTCGGCCGCTTCGTAGGGTTGGTTGCGGTAAAGAAACGGCGGGTCCCAGCGAACGGTCATGGTGAATCCGCCTAGATGGTATTTGCGGATGGTGTCGCGAAGCTGCAGATATTCGGGGGAGTTGACGTTCAGAAACTCGGCGCGCACGAAGACGTTGAAGAGCTGGCCGACTTTTTCTTCGGGGGAGAGCTTGTGCAGGGTTCTCTCCGCCCATTTTTCTCCTTCGCGGTCGAGGTGGATGGGACCGGGTTGCTGGTATTTTTCTCGGGCGAGAGAAGGGCAAACCAGGGCGCTGAGGACGGCGAAGAGTAAGCCAACCTGTCGGAGCATGAGCAGACGATAGCACGGGATCGGGCTTCGGGTTCGAGGCTTACGCTCTCGTGTCGAAAATCGCGGGCGGGGTATACCCCTCCCCCCTCGATCTTTTGGAATCATGGGGTTACGGCGGGACTACCCTCAAAATCTTTGAGGAATAAGGACTTATAGGTAAAATATTCAGGAATAAGGAGTTAAGTGCGCGAAATCGTCGCGGTTCGTTCCATTTTGGGAACGGACGAGTTCGGGTCTGCGGGCGGTCCGGGTTGTCAAAGAGCGAGGGTCTTGCAGCTATTCTCAAATAGCTAACTGCACTTTCCGTATCATATCTGGTACTGAGGAGTGGGATCAAGAAAAAAGAGGCGGCTTAAGGAATGTCCAGGTTGGCCGCGCCCCAGAGCTAGATTTCCATTGCTAGGTCCGGGCACGCGGCGACATCAGACCTTATTACCGTGATTGCCAATGCCTGGGATTGCGCCTGCCATGAAAGCAGGCTATCACCACAATCCGATGTTCCTGCGCCTCGAAGAATATCCCGTAGGGAAAACGGCGTACTCCCGCACGCCTCCGTCCTCGGTAAACGACCGGGAATTGCATAGGATGTTCCGCGATGGCTTCAACCGTGGCCTCGATAGGCAGCGCGAAACGCTCCCCAAGCGCTGGGCGTATGTTGTCATACCAGGCCCGCGCATCCTGTAAATCCTCATTCGCCTCTGGTATCCAGACGACCGGGAGTGTCACGGCTTCTTAAACAGGCCCGTCCTGACTTGTTCCCAGGAGATGACATCGGAGGGGTTTTGCTCATGCCGAGCGATGCGGTAATCAAGCTCCGCCCGTTGCGCATCCGTCAGTGATGCCGCGTCGGCCTCCAGGCTTTCCCAGACGGTATCGAGCAGTTCTGCCTTCTCCGCAGGAGAGAGGCTATTTATCTGGCTTCGCAAATCGCTCATATTGCCTATAACCCTAGCGCGGTTTCCTGGCTCTGGCAAGCACGATGAATCCACCAACCATGAAGCACAAGACGAGCATATCTCACGATGAGGCCACGATTCGTGAACTGCGCGACCATCCGGAGTTCGCGACTCTGTGGGCGGCGTTGGAGGAGGATGATGAGCCGGGCGTGCTCCTGATCGCCTTGCGTCGTATTGCGGAGGCCCGCGGCGGCATCGCCAAGTTGGCCAAAGCTGCGGGAATTGAACGCGAGAGTTCATATCGCGCTTTGTCGCGTCGTGGAAACCCCCGGCTCTCCACGCTGGTCGCCGTGACTAAGGCCGTCGGACTGAAGCTCACAGTTGAGGATGCGAGATAGCGGTGACGTGGTGCACGCAACCCGCCCCTTGCACAAACCGCAAAGAGTGGGCCACCCGGCAAAACCCTTCCCCTAAGGTTGGAAGCTCCGCTAAAAGCAAAGGCGCTTCGCTTCCAACCCCGCTCGATTGTGATGGCGCTGAAGACGCCGAAGGGTCGAGATGAACAGCTCACAGAACGCGCCGCCCTTATTGCGTTTCCAGCGCGATGCTCGTGTATGCGTTTTCCAGTTGACACCGGCCGTTGTCGTCACAGACAAATCGGGATGACAATTCTTGCGAGATATAACAATCCCTAGGGGGACGACAATCCGCAGGAGATATGCCAATCCGGAGAAAATATACTGGGGGCGCTATGGCTGTGATGGTTGCGATGCTTCGCGGGGTCAATGTTAGCGGCCACAACATGATTAAGATGGAAGCGTTGCGGGCGCTCTGTGAATCGCTTGGGTTGCGAGATGTGCAGACCTATGTGCAGAGTGGCAATGTGGTTTTCCGGACCAAAGAGCGGAACCTTGCCGCACTGGCCACGCGGATGGAGGATGCGATCGAGCGGGGTTTCGGTTTTCGTCCCGCCGTCATCGTGCGCACCACTTCCGAACTGAAAGATGCGATTGCGAGAAATCCGTTTGCGGGGCGGCGCGGAATCCATCCGGGCAAATTGCTGGTTACCTTTCTGGCCAGCGCTCCTAGTGCGGAAGGTCGGGACAAGGTTCTCAAAATTAAGGCGGACCCCGAGGAATTGTTCATCGACGGCCGCGAGGTCTACATTTATTTTCCCAATGGCATGGCACGCCCAAAACTGTCATGGTCGGCCATTGGAAAGATGTTGGGGACGTCTGGAACGGGCAGGAATTGGAATAGCGTTACCAAGCTGCTGGAGATGGCGGAGAAGATGGAAGCTGACGGGTGATGAGATGCGCCGAGCAGCTTGTGGTGGAACTCCGATCTAGTAATTCAGCGCCTGAAGGCGCGGTGATGATGCCGTACTTACGGCATGCCTGAAGGCATGCCCTGATACGAACCTTACGGCAGGCTCGAAGGCATGCCCTGATACGAACCTTACGGCGCGGCTCGAAGGTGCCCTGATACGAGCCTTACGGCGCGGCTCGACGGCATGCCCTGATGCGAACCTTACGGCAGGGCTCGAAGCCGTGCCCCTTCAAAACTCTGGGGGTTCGAAGTCGCGCCCTTTACGGCGGTCCAGTTACGAATGAGCTTCTGATTCAGGACACTAGGCTTTCGCGACTAACGCGACGGCTTTTTGCTGGATTGTTGGGTCGTCGCCGAAGCCTTCGAGCCAGACTACCTCGGGATCGCGGCGGAACCAGGTTATTTGGCGTTTGGCGTAGTTGCGGTGGGCTTGCTGGGCGGCTTGGAGCGCGGTCTTGGGAGCGATTTGTCCCTGGAGCAGTTGGACCGCCTGCTTGTATCCCAGTGACGACAGCGGGCGGGCAGCGTCCCCATATTTTTCGAGCAGCCGTTTGGTTTCTTCTACCAGGCCCGACTCGAACATTTTTTCTGCGCGCTGGTTGATGCGGGCGTAGAGCGCTTCGCGGTTGGGGTTCAGTCCCAGGCGCAGGATTCGGAAGCCGGTCAGCGGATCGCGGCCTTGCTTCCACATCTCGGTCATTTTCTGGCGTGAGGCCAGGCAGACTTCAATGGCCCGGATTAGCTTGGGAATATCGTTGGCGTGGATCTTGGCGGCGGCATCGGGATCGAGGCGGCGCAGGATTCGGTGCAGGTAGTCTGGGCCATTTTGTTCGACGCGCTGGCGGAGCCGGTTGCGAAGCTCTTCCGATCGCTGCGGACCGGGGAAGAGTCCGTCCACGAGGGCACGGAGATAGAGGCCGGTGCCTCCGACCACGATGGGCAAGTTCGCTCGCGACTTGATTTCAGCGAGAGTCTGTCGCGCTAGACGCGCGTACTCTCCGGCGGTGATGTAGCTGGTGGGAGCAACAAAATCGAGCAGATGATGCGGGGCTCGCGCGCGGTCGGAAGGGCTGGGCTTGGCGGTTCCGATTTCGAATTCGCGATACATGGCGACAGAATCGCAGTTCACCACCTCGCCATGAAAGCGCTGCGCGAGCGCGAGAGAAAGCGCTGTTTTGCCGCTGGCCGTCGGACCTAATAGCACGACCAGCAGCGGATCCGGAACCACGATCAGCGCGCGCCCCAGGGAATGTGATGCCAGTAGCGCACGAGGGTCAGGATCAAGATCAATGCCGCGATCACCAGCAGGCCGGTCGCTTCCAGGGTATAGATTTGCGGTGTGCGGTGGTGCTCGGGGGAAACGCGACCGGACGACTGTAGATCCGGCTGCCGTTTTGGACCGGATGCAGGCATAGGAACATTGTAGCGCTGGAAAGCAACGGTGCTGCGGCAAAAAGAGTTGCGCTGACTAAAAGGGAACTACGGCGATCATGGTTGCGTATTATGGATTGACGCCGAGATGGGTGGGGTGTATCCACTCGGCGCTAGGAGAAGGTTTATGAAGCGCTTTGCCTTGGTTGCATTGGGGATTTGTCTGGCAACTGCTCCACTGGTCCGCGCGGATGAGTGGTCGAAAACCTACACGATTACGGGAAAGCCGGACCTGCGCGTGGAGACTTCCGACGCCAACATCCACGTGGATACCTGGGAGCAGAAGACGATTGAAGTCCGGGTCACTTCCGAGCACTACAAGATTGGCGAACGTGGGCTGAGAATTGAGGAACATCAATCCGGGGATTCGGTCGACGTGGAAGTCCATTTCCCGCACGATATTCACATCATTACTTTCAATATGCACGGCTACAAGGTTGATGTCGAGGTCCATATGCCGCGGGAGGGGCGAGTCAATCTGCATACTGGAGACGGTTCTATTCGCCTGTCGAATTTCAAAGGTGAAATGGACTTGCAGACGGGCGATGGGCACCAGGAGATCGACTCGGTGGACGGGACACTGCGAGCGCGGGCCGGGGATGGCCACATCACGGCGGCCGGACGATTCGATGTTCTTGAACTGGGCACTGGCGACGGGCGCATTGAGGCTCGGGCGCTGGCGGGGTCAGTGATCGCATCCAGTTGGAACCTGCATACTGGTGACGGAAGCGTGACTCTGGAACTGCCGGGCACGTTCGCCGCCGATTTGGATTTGCATACCAGCGATGGGCACATTACCGCGGATATTCCGGTCGCCGTCGACGGGCGGCTCAGCGAGAAAAGCATTCATGGAAAAATCAATGGCGGGGGGAACCTGATCACGATTCATACGGGGGATGGTTCGATCCGGCTGGAGAAGTCGTAGGGCGGCTTCTGGCTACTAGCTTCTAGCTTTTGGCTTTTAGCTTAACCTTTTCCGCCGGGCGCCTTCTGGGGCGGAGATGTTCCGCGCGAAAGCGGGCTGCATGTTTTTTGTGAGATGATTTCTGTCGAGCCCGCCGATTCGAGATCTGGCTATGCTCTCGGGATGACGTGGCAGAACTCTCAATTCCCCATTGAGGAAACAGCATGCATCGTACGACCGCTCATCTGATTTATGTTGTTCTAGTCTTATTTACCGCGATCACTCTTAGCTCGAATGTATCGGCACAGACCGACAGGCGCGTTCTTGACGTTGCGTCGATGGACACTAGTGTGGATCCGTGCGCCGATTTTTTTGCTTACTCGTGCGGGGGATGGATCAAGAAAAATCCGATTCCGCCCGATCAGACCTCGTGGAGCGTGTACTCGAAGCTGGAGGATGATAACAAGGCCATCTTGCGCGAGATTCTGGAGAGTTCCGCCTCGCCCGCGGGGAGGCGCGATGAGGTTACACGGAAGATTGGCGATTACTACGCGGCCTGCATGGATGAGAAGGCGATCAATGCGGCCGCAATCAAACCCTTGCAGCCAGTCTTGGATCAGATCGATCAATTGCATTATAAGCGAGACATTGCGAGCGTCGCGGCAGCCATGGTTTTCAACGACGCATTGTTCCGGTTTCGGTCGGATCAGGATTATAAGGATTCTACCCAGGTCATTGCCGAGGCGGACCAGGGCGGGCTTGGATTGCCGGATCGCGACTACTATCTCAAGACCGATGCGAAGTCGGTTGAGCTTCGCAAGGCCTATGTAGCCCACTTGAAAAAGATGTTCGAACTGCTTGGCGACAAGCCGACCGACGCCGCGGCTGAAGCGCGGACGGTCATGCGGATTGAAACCGCGTTGGCTAAGGGGTCGCTTACGCGCGTGGAGCGGCGCGATCCGCAGAATCTTTATCACAAGATGAGCACGCGGCAATTGGCTGCGCTCAGCCCGTCGTTTCAATGGAAGATTTATTTCGATAAAGTCGGCCTGCCTTCGGTGGAGGCGCTCAATGTGGAGACACCGGAATTCTTCAAGACGCTGACCGCGGAACTCAGAAACGAAACGCTGGGCAGTTGGAAGACTTATTTGCGCTGGCATCTGATCAATGCGAATGCGCCGTTCCTGTCGTCCGATTTTGTGAATGCCGATTTTGATTTTTATGGCAAGACTTTGCAGGGAGCTCAGGAACTTGAGCCGCGATGGAAGCGCTGCGTGGGCTATGTGGACAATGATCTCGGCGAAGCGCTGGGGGAAGCCTACGTGGCGCGAAACTTCAGCTCCGATGCCAAGCGGCGAGCGCAGAAGATGGTGAGTCAAATTGAAGAGGCCATGGGTCGTGACATCGAATCGCTCCCTTGGATGACGCCCACGACCAAGCAGCGTGCGCTGGAAAAACTGCATGCCGTCACTAACAAGATCGGCTATCCGGATAAGTGGCGGGATTACAGCGCGCTCACCATTGCGCGCGATGATGAAATGGGCAATGTGCTGCGCTCTCGCGAGTTCGAATTTCACCGTCAACTGACGAAGATTGGCAAGCCAGTGGATCGCGGCGAATGGCAGATGACTCCGCCCACGGTGAATGCGTACTACGATCCGCAGATGAATGACATTAATTTTCCCGCGGGAGTTCTGCAGCCTCCATTGTTTGATGCGAGGTCGGACGCGGCTCCCAACTTCGGCGACACCGGCGCCACCATGGGCCATGAACTCACCCACGGCTTCGACGATGAAGGCCGCCAATTCGATGCGCATGGCAACCTGCGTGACTGGTGGACTAAGGAAGATGCTAAAGCGTTCGAGCAGCGTGCCAGTTGTATTTCAGATCAGTATTCGCAATACGTAGTGGTGGATGACATCAAGATCAATGGGAAGCTGACCCTGGGTGAGGACATTGCGGATCTGGGCGGTGTGATTCTCGCCTACATGGCGTGGCAGGACGATACCAAGGGCGAGAAGTCAGAGCCGCTCGAAGGATTCACGCCCGAGCAACGTTTTTTCATTGCTTACGGGCAGAGCTGGTGTGCGAACACGCGCGACGAAACCAAACGTTTGCGGGCTACGGTGGACCCGCATTCTCCGGACAAGTATCGCGCCAATGGCGTGGTCTCGAATCTGCCGGAATTTCAGGAGGCGTTTCACTGCAAGGCGGGGTCCGCCATGGTGAGGGAGAATCGGTGCAGGGTGTGGTGAAGCCTCGTCGGTCGTTACTGATGGGTGAGGAACTCTTCCACCGACATGTCGACATCTCGCAGAATCGACCGCAGAAGCCCTGGCCCGATGGTTTCACTGGAATGCATCGGCACGGTGGTAGCCCTTCCGTCTGCGTGCCGTAGGAAAACGTGACTACCACGCGTGCGAACAACTTGGAATCCGATTGTTTCGAGAACTCGGACGATCTCCCGGCCCCTCAATCGGGGAAGGCGCGTCATACAGAAATCTGCTGAATGCCAACTAGTTCCAGCGATCCGCTTCCGTCACCCTCGCTCTCCAGGCAGAGTTCAATTACCTCGCGGGCACGTTTCATGAGCATGTCGAGGGTTTTGGCTTGCGTGTGGCAGCCCCGTAGACCTGGCACCGTAGCGACGTAATAGCCTTCTTCGTCACGTTCGATGACGATCGTAAATTTTCGCTTCTGCTTCACGAGTATGCTCTCCGGACCCGATTCTATCACCCCTCTGATTACTGGATGTCTCCCGGGCCTGGGTTGTAGTAGAAGGCAAATCGCAAGGCGAGGTACTGACCGCCGAACTCGTTGGGCAAGGGCGGGAACGGATTGGAGCCCGTGATGCCGCCCCAAGCGCCGCGATCGAGCGCGACATCGCCCGAGGTTGAGACCAAGCGCATTCCGGCGACCGTGCCATTCTTGAGAATGGCAAATTCGATTGTGACTTTGCCCTTCTTCATGATGGGTGCGCGCGCCGATTCAGGAATCAGGTTGTACCAATTCATTTTCACATCGTGCAGCACGCGCTGCAGATAAGGACCGAAATCCACGCCCATGGTGTCGGACAGAACCTCGAGGGGTCCCATGGCAGCAGTGGGCTTCCGGCCTAAACCTAGGCCGTAGTTTCCGCCGTCCCCGCCGCCGTATCCGCCACGATTGGCAGCTGCGGCGCGCGCTGCCTGATCGATGGCTGATCCTGCGGACAGAGCACCAGCTCCAAAGACGTCCTTGGCAGTTAAAGCAGGGGTCTGCAGTTTTGCGATTTGGTTCTGATTTGGAGGAGGCGGTGGGGGCGCTGATGGTTGGGGCGCGGGGTTCTGGCCTGCAGCGGGAGTCGGGGACGCGGGCTGGGCTTGCGGGGCCTGAAGGCCGGCGCCGGGCCTGCCGGGGCGGGAAGCATCGAGAATCTTCTTTAGTTCCTGGCGATCGATCTGGGGCGCGTGCGAAGTGGCGATGCGGTCTTTATCGGAAATGATATTGGTGTTGGGGCGTTTGCTCACCTTCTGTTCATCGGGCGGGAGCTCGAGGTAGGTGAGGTCCTTCTGGTTCGATTCGGGGCTCATGACCACAACGGCTCGCCGGGGCATCAATTCGGCTAACTTCGGCGAGTTCCATAGGAGCAGAACAACAATCAAGTGCACGACTACGGAAATCCAGAATGCTTCCCGCCGGCGCGCCTGCGCGAGTTCGTCCTGCAGTTGTATTAATAGAGCGGGGGCCTCAACTATTTCGCGATAAGCGGATTCCCAGTAACGCGCATCGTACAAATCTCCGCCCTCGGAAGCTCGCGCCGGAGGCGTCGGAGAAGCCGGGTTAGTTGGCGGGATTTGCGTGGTCGACATCGAAACAACCTACCTGTTGGTTAGACACGAGCGGCGGGAGACCAGTTGTAAGGACAAAAATTCCTACTCATGCCTGACGGCTTCAAGTCTGGCTCCCCGTGTTTGCTGGTGTCCGTGGCCCAGTATCTGTATTTTCGCATCTTTCTTGCAAATCCGCGAAGGCCTGAAAGTGCCAGCACTCGAGATTTGCATCCAGATGGTCAATCGTCCAGTTTTCGTTTACAAAACTTGACATTTAACGGAGGGAAATCAGGCGTGCAGACGCTCCAGATCTATCCTTTTTCCGTGTTCGTTGATCGAGGCGACGATGTCGAGGGCTACGGTCAAGGCGCGGCGGCCGTCTTCCAGAGTAACCGCAGGCGGGTAATGACGCTGCACCGATTCCAGGAATGATTTCAGTTCGGCGTGTAGAGGCTCTTCCGCCGTGGTCGGAGGTTTTGCCATCTGAATTTGGGGATTCACCGACGGAGTTCCCGCGGAATCGCCCTGACCAACGGTGAAGACCACAACATCCTGCCGCTCGTAATCCAGAGACACATACTGCCTGGGCTGGAAAAATCGCAGCTTGCGGACGCGCTCGGTCGACACCCGGCTGGCGGTAAAGTTGGCTATGCACCCGGAGTCGAATTCAAGGCGCACATTGGCGATGTCCACCTTGCCGGAAAGGATGGGCAACCCTACGGCGCGGATTTCCTTGACCGGTGAATTCACGAACGACAACACAATGTCGAGATCGTGAATCATCAGATCGAGCACGACATCCACGTCCAGCGAGCGGGGCGTGAATACGCTGAGCCGATGCACTTCAAAAAACATGGGCTGCGTGATAAGAGGAACAGTGGCGCGGACGGCGGGATTGAAGCGCTCCAGGTGTCCAACCTGGCCGATGCGGCCCAGTCGCTGTGCCATGCGGATGAGTTCGTCAGCTTCGGCGAGGGAAGCGGCCAATGGTTTTTCGATTAACACATCAATGCCGGCCTCCATCAACTGCGTGGCGGCATCGAGATGATGGATCGTGGGTACAGCGACCGAGGCGGCCTGAACTTCGCTGTGGGTGGTGGTGAGTTGCTCGATGGAGCCGAAACTGCGGCAGCCGAACTCGCGCGCTACAGCGTCTGCGCGGGCCGTATCGGGGTCGACGACTCCGACCAACCGCACCGGCGTGCCTTCGCGGGCAAGCTGGTGGTAGACGCGAGCGTGGTTGCGGCCGAATGTGCCCACACCAATTACGGCAACGTTTATGAAGTTGTCAGCGCTCAGTGGTCAGTCACAGTTGGCCGGTTGCCGGGACTTGTTGATTTAATCACAAAAGATGATTCAGATCAGTCACGCGTTGATATGAACAAGTGCATCGTGGTTCTTAATCTGGATCAGGGAGTCCGTGCCTTTTTCAGCAACGCGATCTGGCCTGCGTGGTAGAGCTCATGCTGGACAATTCCGCTGAACATGTAGAAAAAGTTGTAATAGTTTTGGGTCTTGCCGGGAACTTGTTCCTGCAGACGTGAATCGGGGAAGGCCGCGACCGCCTTCACCAGTTCGCTATGAGTATGCTTCGTGTGCTCAATCGCCTTGCGCCAGGCGGCCTCGCTCGTGTCTTTTACCGGCGGAAAGTTGTCGTCTCCGGTCAGCTGTATGGCGGTGCCAGCTGTGCGCGTCACCACCGCGCCATCCCAGGCGGCGATGTGCAGAAGGAGTTCCCAGATGCTGTGGGCGTTCTTGATCGGATGAGTCGCTGCCATTTTGGCGTTAACGCCCTTAAGTATTTTGACAACGGAGTCGCCATGCCAGGCGTCTCCATCAAAGGCGCGGCGGATTTGGTCGGCGAGACGGGCGGATTCGGACATGTGGTACTCCTTCAGTAGTCGGTTCCCGAAACAAGAGTATACCTTAATACACGGTATCCATGTATAATCGCATCGCCAGTGATTCTCTCGTTCGGAGACAAAACGACAGAGGATATTTACCACGGGCGCGATACCAAGGCAGCCCGTAGAATTTCGAGGAGCTTATGGGAGAGAATTCAGATAAAACTGGACTTGGTGAATGCCACTGTGTCGCTTCAGGATCTGCGAAGTCCACCGGCAAACCGCCTGGAAAGATTACGAGGTGACCTGAATGGCTTTCACAGCATTCGAGTAAATCAACAGTACCGGCTGGTCTTCCGGTTCGAGGCGGGGAACTGTCGAGAACGTCCGGTGCGCCGATTATCACTAGCGAAAAGGGGAAGCCATGCTGCCACTCCATAGAGTTTCAACCCATCCCGGGCGGATTTTGTTGAAGGAATTCCTCGAACCGCTGGGGCTCACTCAGGTGAAACTGGCGAAGGCAATAAGCATTCCTCAAAATCGCGTCAACGAGCTGATTCGAGGCAAGCGGGGGATTACCCCGGAAACCGCGCTCCTGCTGGCGGAGTATTTCAATAACTCGGCGGAGTTCTGGATGAATCTGCAAACTGCATACGATCTCACTCGGGTGCGTGCCGAACTGCGAAAGCGGCCGCGGGCAGCCTCACCGAACCATTCTTCATCCCTGCGCAGAAGCCGGTCTGGCGCTAGGGCTTAGTCTGCCACAACCGCGATCTCCGCAGCATCTGCCGCAGTGATGATCGCGTTGCCATCGAGCAGCAGGCATTTGCCCGCGTCCAAGGCCAGGCAAGTTGCGCCTGCTTTCCGCATCACCTCAATTGTTTTTACTCCGATCGCGGGGACGTTGAATCGCATATCCTGATTCGGTTTGGCAATTTTGATGACGGTTAGCGCGCGACTCAACGTCGATGGGCCGGATTCGAGCGAAGTCATGATCTGGCCTGCACGTTCGATGGTCGCATCGGTGCCTTCCATGGCTTCGACCGCGACGCAGGCAGTTTCTGCGACAACCACCGTCTGGCCAATATCGTATTGCGCCAGATGGCGGGCTAGTTCGCGTCCGTAGGCGATGTTCTTCTTCTCCTGTTCCGAGGGGGCACGTTTGGTGAGTGCGCCGGGTTTGGCCAGCAGTGGCTCGAGAAATGATGTGGAGTTTTCCAGAACGATGCCTTCATCCGCCAGGACCTTGGCGACGGCTCCCAGAAGAGAATCAGTATTGCGAGTACCGAGCGAGAGGAGAACCTTGGCGAGACGCCAATCGGGGCGAATGCTGGAGAAGATCTGCTTATGCTTGACCTGTCCCGCCATGATGGCACGCTGCACGCCCTCGCGCTTGAAAGTGTCAATCAGCCGGGAAAGTTCTCCCAGCGAAAGCCAATGAACGGTGGCTCCATGGTATTCGATTTCGGGGAAGGCTTCTTCCTTGATGGCCGCGACGATGATTTCGTAGCCTTCAGCGCGGGCTGCGTCGAGCACCAGAAAAGGAAAGCGGCCGTTGCCGGCAATGAGACCGAGCTTCCCTTTACGGTCAGGCATTGCCCGCCAGTGTAAATGAAAAATCCTTCTTCAGCGATGCAGCGCAGGTTGGGCTCGAGATTGTGAATGTTCATCAATGTGGAGTTCGGAGCGGGGCGCTAACTTCGGAATCTCGCGGCCGGGCGGATGTATCCCCCATCAGATTCTATGAGCGAGTCAAATTCATAAACCACAAAGGACACTAAGGTACACAAAGGAGGTCAACTTCAACGGCCTCCTTTTTTTAGTTCGCTGTTCATTCGCCTGCTTTACGGCGCTGTTACAATGCCTAGTCTCATTTAATACAAGAACTTTTGGGACCATACACACGTATCTGTCAAGCAGTGTTAGGGTTGGGGTACAACGGCGCTTGAGCGCTACATTGGCCTCGACTGGGTCGCGAAGCCAGGAGTTCCAGGAGTGGAAGGTTGGAAGACGCGCAAGTCGCCGCTATGCTGGTCCGCCGCTGTATTGCGGGCGATGCGGCTGCCTGGGAGGAGATCGTGCAGCGCTACCACCGGCGGATCTATAACATCTGCTACCGGTTTGCGGGCTCGGGCGACGATGCGCAGGACCTCACCCAGGAAGTCTTCATTAAAATGTACCGGACCCTGCAGTCCTATGATGTGGAGCGCGGGGCATTCATGACCTGGGTAACTACCATCACGCGAAATCTGCTGGTCGATCACTTCCGCAAGAGCAAGCAGGACCGGATGACCGATTCGCTGGATACTCCGGGCTCCGAGCACGAAGATGCCATGCCATTGAGCGAACAAATCCACGATAATGCCTTGACACCGGATGCGCGGGCACAGAGCCTTGAGGTCAAAGAGACGGTGCACAAGGCGCTACAAAAGCTGTCTCCCGACCTGCGCGAGGCCGTAATCCTAAGAGACTTGCAAGACATGGATTACAAAGGGATTGCCATAGTACTCAAGGTTCCGGAAGGAACCGTGAAGTCAAGAATAAACCGCGGGCGAGCGGAACTTGCGCGCCTGCTACAACGTACATATAAACAGGTGATGTGATGGCAGCCGAAAACAAGGACGGTATGCAGTGCAGCGAATTCGACGCGTTACTCAGCGAAGCGCTCGACCAGCGCTTGAGCGGGGAGAAACTGGAGAGCTTCCAGGCGCATGCCCGGGGCTGTCCCACCTGCGGGCCGCTGCTGGCGGAAGCCGACGCCGGACTGCGCTGGCTGCACGAACTGGTTGAAGTCGAGCCGCCCGTTACCCTGGTGGACAACATCCTGGCCGCTACCACAGGGCTGAGCACGGCTCGTACGCACGGAACGGCGAGCGCTCAGGCGCAGCCTTCATGGTTCGATCGACTGCAAAATTGGGCGAACCAGTTGGTCACGCCGATCCTTGGCGTTGTCAAGCAGCCGCGTTTTGCCATGTCGTTTGGCATGGCGTTCTTTTCTCTCTCGCTTACGATGAGCCTGGCGGGAGTGAAGTTGAGTGACCTTCGACATGCCGATCTGCGGCCCAGCGCCATCAGACGCAACTATTACGAGACGTCGGGGAAGGTCGTGAAGTACTACGAGAATATCCGCTTCGTTTATGAGATCGAATCGCGGGTGCGGGAGTTCAAACGAGCCACTATGCCGGTTGAGCCCGTGCCGCAAGAGGAACCGAAAGATAAGCATCACCGCAACGACAACACCAGTGGACAGCCCGAACCCAGACAGGATCGCAACTATAGTCAGGAAGGAACCCAGGCCGTACTGGCCTCGCTTACCGATACCGCCCCTGTAGTGATACTGGCCCCACACAGGAGGTTTTCATGAACTGCGCCAACCATCCCGATACTGCGCCGGTGGCCTATTGCCGCACTTGCGGCAAGCCGCTGTGCGCCAGTTGTACTCGAGACGTCAAGGGTGTGATCTATTGCGAGAACTGCCTGGCGGAGCGGCTGCACGGCGTCCAACCGGCGGGCGTACCGCCCGCGGCCGGATTCGTTTCGTCCGCATCCGCGCCAATTGTGCCGGGCAGCGGGCCGAATCCTGCAGTCGCAGGCATTCTGGCGGGATTCTTTCCCTTTGGCGTAGGCGCGGTGTACTGCGGACAGTATGCCAAGGGGCTGGCGCACCTGGTGACTTTCACGCTGTTGGTGTGGGGCGAAACGGTTATCGACAACGCTGGCGTAAATACGATTCTCGGCTTGGGCATCGCTTTCTTTTATGTGTGGCAGATTATTGATTCGGTGCGCACCGCTAAAGCCATCCAGATGGGGCAGCCACCACCCGACCCGTTCGGACTGGCTCAGGCGTTTGGAGCCGCCGAGCCGGCAACGCCGGGGCAGGCCACACAGCCGCCGCAAGCGGGCGAAGTAACGCATCCCACTAAAATTCCCACGGCCGCTGTGGTTCTAATTGGTCTGGGTGTGCTGTTCCTGTTGCAAACCGCGGGAGTTTTCGAGTTCGGATGGGACCGGGTGTGGCCGTTCTTTCTGATTGGCCTGGGAATTTGGATGTTCGCGGTTCGCGAGGGCTGGGTTGGTTCGCGGCGAGGCGTTTATTGTCGCAGTGGCCGCAGGCGGACCATGGTCGGGCCAGTAGTGCTGGTCACCATCGGGGTGCTTTCGCTGCTCGAGGGTTATGGTGGCCCTCGCTGGCACCGCACCTGGCCACTGCTGCTGCTTGCGATTGGCATAACCAAACTGTTGGAGAGCAGGACGCCGCCGACGCCGCCCGCGATGCCTCCGGGAGTGGGGCCGACGGGTAACGTAACCACCGATGTCCCCGCGCCCACCAGCGAGGTACGAAATGGCTAGCCCGGTGCAAGCGCCTCCACCTCGGTACCGGCGATCGTTGTCCGGTCCGATCATACTGATCGCTGCGGGCACCGTGTTTCTGCTGGGAACCATGGGCGTGCTCGACTGGCACAACCTGGGGCATTGGTTCGCCCATTATTGGCCGGTGCTGCTCATTATTTCGGGCGTGATCAAGCTGATTGAATATCAGCAAGCGCAACGGCTAGGCACGCGCGCCTCGGGCATCAGTGCTGGCGGAATTTTCCTCATCATTGCAATTATCTTTTTTGGGCTGATCGCGACTCAGGCTTCCCGCTTTAATTGGGGACAACTCAAAGACCAAATCGACATCGACGACAACGATTTTCCGATGTTCGGATCCAAATATAACTTCGACGACCAACTCACTCAAGCCTTCCCTGCCGGAGCCAGCCTTCACATTAACGACACCCGTGGCGCGGTGAATATCATTGCCTCTGAGGATGATCAGATTCGCGTAGTGGTTCACAAGCGCATTAACGCCGAGAGTCAGGGCGAAGCCGACAAATGGAACGCCGGCACCAAGCCGCAGCTCACGGTCAGCGGCAGCGTAGTGACGCTGAATGCGAACAACCAGGGGGCGGGCGATCATTGGGTGGCGGAAGATTTGGATGTTTCGCTTCCCCGCAAGGCCGCGGTAGTTGCCTCCACACGCTACGGGGATGTCAGCATAACCGGTCGTGACGGCAATCTGGATATTACGAATCAGCACGGCGAGGTCAACACCACCGACATCAACGGCAAAGTCGGGCTCAATTTGGATCACAGTTCAGCGCGGATTTCGCAGGTGGCTTCAGACGTCTCCATTGAGGGCCGCGCCAACGATGTTTCGATCGAGGACGTGAAGGGCGCGGTGCACCTCGACGGCGAATTCATGGAGAGTGTGAAGCTGGCGAAAATCAGCCAGCCAGTGGTGTTCAAATCATCCCGCACCAACATGGATTTTTCGCGGCTCGATGGCGACCTCAATCTGGACTCGGGAGATTTGCAAGCTTCAGATGTGATCGGTCCCCTGCGCCTGAATACGCGATCGAAGGATATTCGCCTGACGGGGATCTCGGGCGACGTGCGACTGCAGGATGAGAACGGCTCGATCGAACTGCGCGTGAACAAGATGGGCAGCATGCAGGTGGAAAATCGCAAGGGCGATATCCAGATTTATTTGCCGGACAAAGCAGGCTTCCAGGTCGATGCGCGAGCGCGAAATGGGGAAGTCGAGACCGATTTCGACCAATTGAAGGTTGACAACTCGAACGACCAGGCAGTCGCCACCGGAACCATTGGCGGAGGCGGACCGCACCTGGTGGTCAATAACGAGCACGGAACCATCGAGATTCGCAAAGCATCGTCGTCGGCGGAAGAGTCGGAAGTGCCCACCTCACCGAAGGCGCCTAGAGCACCTCGCGCCCCCGCGGCGCCGAAGCCCCCGCAGGTTACGGAAAACTGAGCTTGGTGGACGCTGTTTAGCTTGCGGCTTCCTTTATCTCGGGGAAATCTTCTTCCCAGTACTCGCTGGGACGGCGGACTTCTTTGTTCGGTTGGGATTCGATTCCGCGTAATTGGACGCGGCGAATTTTGCCGGAGATGGTTTTAGGGAGTTCGGAAAATTCGATGCGGCGGATGCGCTTGTAGGGGCCGAGGCGGGTGCGGAGGAATTTGAAAAGTTCGCGGGCTAAATCCGGCGACGGTTGAAAGCCGGGCTTCAGGGTGATGAATGCTTTGGGCACATTCCAACGGATGGCGTCGGGACTGGGCACTACTGCGGCTTCGGCGACGCAGGCGTGTTCGATCAGGGCGCTCTCGAGCTCGAAGGGGCTTAGGCGATAATCGGAGCTTTTGAAGACGTCGTCGGAGCGGCCGATGTAGGTGAAGTATCCGTCGGCGTCGCGGCGAGCTACGTCGCCGGTGCGGTAGTAGCCTCCGGCGAAGCATCTGGCGGTGCGTTCTGGGTCGTCGATGTAGCCTTGCATCAGGCTGATGGGCTTGGGATCGGAGATCACGGAAATCTCGCCGTCGTCGGACTCATGGCCGTTGGCATCGAGGAGAACTACGCGGTGTCCGGGCGAGGGCTTGCCTACAGCGCCGGGCTTTACGGTTTGTCCGGGAAAATTGCCGAGTAGGAGGACATTTTCGGTTTGTCCGAAACCGTCGCGGATGGTGATGTTCCACGCGGCGCGCACTTGCTCGATCACTTCCGGATTGAGCGGTTCGCCGGCACTCGCCAGCTCTTTTAACTTCACAGGGAAGGACTTCAAATCCTCGAGGATGAAGAGACGCCAGACGGTTGGCGGGGCGCACATTGAACTCACGCCGCAGCGGGCTACCACCTCGAGAGTGCGCTTGGCGCTGAAGCGATCGTAGTTGTGCACGAAGATGGTGGCGCCTGCATTCCATGGGGCGAAGACGCTGCTCCAGGCGTGCTTGGCCCATCCGGGAGTGCTGATGTTCAGGTGAACATCGCCGGGGCGGATGCCGATCCAGTACATGGTGGCGAGGTGGCCGACTGGATAGCTTTGGTGGGTATGCAGCACCAGTTTGGGCAGAGCAGTTGTGCCCGAGGTGAAATAGAGCATGAAGGGGTCGGTCGCCTTGGTGTCGGCGTCGGGGGTGAAGTTGGGGCTTTGGTCGTAGGCGTGGGCGTAGGGGATCCAGCCTGTTTGCTCTCCACCGACGAGTATGCGCGTGTAGTCGCCGCCGAGGCTGATGAATTTTTCGGTCAGGCTGGGAATGGAGATTACGTGGCGGGCTTGGCCGCGGTCGAGGCGGTCGCGCAAATCGGCGACGGTTAGCAGAGTGGCGGCGGGGATTACGATGGCGCCCAGTTTGAGAGCCGCAAGCATGATTTCCCAAATCGCGACGACGTTAGGAAGCTGGACGATGAGGCGGTCACCGCGGCGAACTCCGTGCTGGCGCAGGAAGTTTGCAACCTGGTTGGAACGGGCTGACATCTCGGCGAAGGTCAGCTTCAGCTCGGGGGCGTTTTCGTCCACGATCCAGAGGGCTGGCTTATGGTTGCCGCGCGCGATGGTATCGAAGTAATCGAGCGCCCAGTTGAATTTATCGAGCTGAGGCCAGCGGAAATCGCGGTAGGCGGTTTCGTAGTCTTCACGGTGGGTGAGCAGGAACTCGCGGGCTGCGAGAAAAGCTCTTAGGCCCTCAGGCTGGTGAACATCCGTAGTTGCGATGTGGCTGGCTGTCATAGGCAACTCCTGCAAAGCAAAAATATTTCGGCGCCCGAGGAGGCCAGTCTCCTACTGCACGTTAAACCCTATAGTTCTTGGGACTCGCCCGGCTAATTGTACGCTTTGCCAGCGGGTTGTGAGATGGCTCGTCCCGGGTATTGCGGAACCATCGCAGCTGATTTTCGGAGCGAAAAATCTTGAGGGGATTCGGAGTTGGTTGTCGCTTATCAGAGTGAGGCCAAGAATTAAGGAGGGACTCCGATGCCGAAGTTTAACGTTTTTCGCTGCAAGTCGTGCCTGGACAGATGGGGACAACCGAAGCTGGCGGAAGCGCCGTATAGTGCGGCAATAGCTTATCCGCGGTGCGAGATTTGCAACAAGACCATGACGTATGTAGGAACGAGCGATGTGCCGCTGGCGCCCGGGCAGCCTTCTCCGTTAATGCTGCTGCAACTGGATCTGGCGCGGCCGAATAAGTCGGGTAATCCGGACAAAGTCTTGATCGAACAGGAAGGGCAGGACACGACAGGACGAAATGTCAAGGTGAAGGTTACCAAGCAATACGGGCAGTTGGCTATCGTCATCGAGCTGACCGTCGATGGCGAAGCGATGGTTGTGCGCTTCCATTCGTCGCTGCTCAAGAAGAATGGGAGCAGCTACGCGGATTATCTGGTGTCGTCGCCGTTTCCTGTGCAAGGCCAAACCAACTGCTGGCTGCGGCTGGATGGCACCAAGCTGAACGACTGGAATGGGGTATCGCAAGGCGCGAAACTGCCGTCGCCGTTTTTTGAAGTCACCATGCCGCTGGGCGGCATTAAATACGGGCTTATCCATTTATTGGCCGGGCACCATCAGAATACGCGGACGTGGCTGGCGAAAAATAACAACTGCTCCGACCTGCAAAGACCCGAGAAGAGAGGTACGTCCTGCGAGGCGCAGGAGCAATTCGAGAAGGCTATGACGAAATACAACGCGGACCACGCGGAGGAGGAAAGTTACCGCAGCTTCATGGGGATTCTGGAAGGCTTGAGTGAGAGTTTCAAGTGGGAGAATCTGCAGGGCATCATCAAAGCGGACGGGGACAAGTACGTGATTGTGGGCAAGGACAAGGCGGCACCGGTTAAGTTGGTGGTTAAGAAGTCGGGACCGGCCTACACGGTGACGACGTTGTTCCGCGCGCTCGATTATTCGATCAAAACTCCGAATCTGAAGAGCGGCGAGAGCCGGGTCTGGATTCCTAAAAAAGCGTGAAGGATTGTTGGGGCAGTGCGCAACAATCTGGTCTGTGAATGCCGAGGCCGCGTGCCTCCGCGGATCGGTGGTGGCGGGCGAGTCGCCCACCAGCACACGGGCGAGCCTCCTCCAAAGGCAGCGGGCAGGAGTGTCCGCTCCACACAGTTCAAAAATCTACAGTAAACACCCTATATGGCAGCCACGCGCGGCTTATTAACATCCAATGGGCTTGGCGTTGCCTTAGTTATTTCTCCCGCCGGGTAGCTTCAGTGAGTCTTCGTACGAAAAGATTCAGTAAGTAACCTCATGCGAAGGAGCGTATGCCTCAAAGGGACGAGGAAAATAAGATGGCTGGGCAGATACTGATCGTCGACGATCACGATTTCGTCAGACGCGGGGTTCGATCCCTGCTTTCCACTCGACCCGAGTGGACGATTTGTGGGGAAGCGGCGGACGGACTGGAGGCGATTGAGAAGGCAAAGGCCCTGCGGCCGGATGTCGTGCTCATGGATATTTCCATGCCCCGAATGAACGGACTGGAGGCAAGTCGCATTATTCGGAGAGAAGTTCCGGAGGCAAAGATCGTAATCGTCAGCCAGATTGATCCTGGAATTGCTGGGCAGAAGAGTCGGCAAATAGATGCCACGGCTTACGTGGCCAAGAGCGACCTCGGGCAACACTTGCTGCCGGTACTGGACCGGATACTTGGCGGTCCACGGGCTGAGGGCACGCCGGAAGTGGCCCAAGCAACCTCGTTTTCGGAAGGATGGTTGGCGGGAGGAGGAGAATTGGGCAGGATGATTGGGGAACGTGATTGGTCACAGACACCACTCGGTCCGCTGGAAAACTGGCCGCAAAGCCTGCGGACTTCTGCCAGTATTTGCGTGGCTTCGCGCTTTCCCATCGTATTGTATTGGGGACCGGAGTACGTGGTTCTCTACAACGACGCGTATAGAACGATCCTAGGGAGTAAACATCCATGGGCATTAGGACAGCGCTGTCGCGACTGCTGGGCGGAAATCTGGGACACAATCGGACCCATGCTCGAAGGAGTGGTCCGAACTGGAGAGGCGACCTGGTCGGATGACTTGCTACTGGTTTTGCATCGCTATGGCTACGCGGAAGAATGCTACTTCTCTTTTTCATTCAGCCCGGTGCGAGTCGAGGAAGGGTTGGTGGGCGGCGTATTCACCGCTGTGATCGAAACCACGGATAACGTTATTGGGGAGCGGCGATTGCGGACTCTGCGGGATCTGGCTGCGAAGGCGGTTGACGCCAAGAGCGAAGAGGATGCTTGCCGAATCGCCGCGGAAACGCTTTCGGAAAACTTGCGGGATATTCCATTTTCAGCATTGTGTGCCGGCGCAGACAGTGGATTTCAGGTTCTGTGTAGTGCGGGCATTCCCGCGGATCACCCGCTGCGATCGTTGTTGTGCGAAGCAGGTTCCGTGCTTGCGCAGAAAGTGCGGCAGGTCATGGAGTCGGGGCAGATGCTTGAAGTCGATCTCCAAAGCCTGGGCTGCGAGCTTCCTCGAGGGGGATGGGACACGCCAGCTTCAAGCGCGGTCTTCATGCCGGTTCCCGCGGTGGGGCGGGATGGATCGCCCGGAGTTTTGGTATGCGCCGTTAGCCCGAAGAAAAAGCTTGACGAGAACTACCGGACTTTCTATAGCCTGGTGAATCGTCAGATCACGAGCAGCATCGCGGATGCGCGTTCGCACGAGGAAGAACGGAAACGGGCGGAAGCGCTGGCGGAAATCGATCGCGCCAAGACGCTGTTCTTCAGCAATGTGAGCCACGAGTTCCGCACTCCTCTGACCTTGATGCTGGGTCCGCTCGAGGAGGCGCTGTACGGGGGGAAATTGCCGCCCCAAAATTACACGCAGCTGATGATGGTTCACCGCAATGGGCTGCGGCTTCTAAAGCTGGTCAATACGCTGCTGGACTTTTCCCGCATTGAAGCGGGGCGGGTTCAGGCGGTTTATGAACCTACCGATCTGGCCAGTCTGACGGCGGACCTGGCTAGCGTTTTCCGATCTACTGTCGAACGGGCGGGCATACGTCTGATCGTGGATTGTCCTGCCTTGTCTCAGCCAGTCTATGTGGACCGGGATATGTGGGAAAAGATCGTCCTCAACTTGCTCTCCAACGCGTTCAAATTCACTTTGGAAGGTGAGATTGCGGTCGAGCTTAAGGCGGCTGGGGAAGGCGTGGAGCTGTCAGTCCGTGACACTGGGGTGGGAATTACTTCGGAAGAGATGGCGCACATTTTTGAGCGCTTTTACCGGGTGCAGAATGCGCGGGCACGGACGAATGAGGGGACAGGGATTGGCTTGGCGTTCGTGCAGGAGTTGGTCCGATTCCACGGCGGGTGGATAAAAGTCGAAAGCGATCCTGGAGCCGGCACAACCTTCAAAGTCTGGATTCCATTTGGAAACGCACATCTGCCGGCGGAGCGCATACAAGCTGCGCGCCTTCAAGTCTCAACCGCTCTGGGGGCAGAGCCTTATATCGAAGAAGCGTTGCGGTGGCTTCCCGGCCGGGAGACGGCTGCGGAAACATCTGATTTTCCGGCGTTGCAGGAGTTGTCAGTAGCGCGGGCGAGTGAAAAAACGGCTACGCCGGTGCAGCGAATTCTTCTGGCCGATGACAATGCGGATATGCGCGAGTACGTGCGGCGGCTGCTGAGCGAGAATTACGAAGTGGAGGCGGTAGCGAATGGGGAATTAGCATTGAAAAGCGCACGCGAGCGGGCGCCTGACCTGATCCTGGCGGATGTGATGATGCCGCGGATGGATGGCTCCAGCTTGCTGAGAGAATTGCGTGGCGATGAGACATTGAAGAGTACGCCGGTCATTCTGATATCCGCGCGGGCGGGTGAGGAATCACGAATTGAAGGGCTGGAGTGGGGTGCGGACGACTATTTGGTCAAACCTTTTTCTGCGCGCGAACTGCTGGCCCGAATCTCCTCCCATCTAGCCATGGCACGGATTCGACGGGATGCGGCGAAACTGGAGCGAGTACTCCGCTCTGAAGCCGAAATCGAACGCACCCGGCTGCGCGCCGCTTTCAGTCAAACTTATGCCTTCATGGTCTTTCTGAGTCCCGATGGGACGGTGATCGATGCCAATCGTGTGGCCATCGAGGGGTGCGGGTTTACCCGGGAGCAAATTGTGGGGCGCAAGTTCTGGGAACCGTGGTGGTCGTCGTTGCTGAAAGAAGCGGAGATTCTGAAAATCAGCATAGGGAGGGCCGCTCGTGGCGAATCGGTTCGGGAAGAGTGCCAGTACTGCATGGCAGACGGCAGCGTGCGGTTTGCCGACCGCACGCTTACTGCGGTGAGGGATGAGAGTGGCAGTGTGGTGATGATTGTAGCGACTGGCTTAGATATTACGGAAGCCAAGGAGTTGCGCAACCGCTTAGAGGAAAGGGTCCATGAACGCACCGCCGAATTGATGGAGACAGAGGCGCACTTGCGGGCGGTCACGGGCCGTTTACTGCAGATACAGGATGAGGAGAGACGGCGGATTGCTCGGGAACTCCACGATAGCGCGGGGCAAATACTTGCCGCTTTAAAAATAAATCTTGCCTCGGCTGAGCCGCGAATTCTGGAACTGAGTTCCGGCCTGGGCAAAAATGTGAGCGATAGCATTCTTCTGGTGGATGAACTGTCCCGGGAACTTCGCACTATGTCTTATTTGCTGCATCCCCCGCTGTTGGACGAGGCGGGATTGGAATCGGCGCTGCGCTGGTACGTGGACGGGTTTGCGGAACGGAGCAAGATCAAGGTTGGGTTTGATTTTGATCCGGCGGTGGGCAGGTTGCCACGGGAGATGGAAACGGCAATCTTCAGGATGGTGCAGGAGTGCCTGACCAATGTTCATCGCCACTCCGGCAGCGCCACGGCCAACATTCGAGTCAGCCGCGATTCGAAGGCGATCCAGCTAGAGGTGCGCGACCAGGGAAAAGGAATTCCAGGAGGAGGCTTTCATCTATCCGGGCCGGCTAAGCCTGGGGTTGGAATTCAGGGAATGCGCGAACGGGTCAGGCAACTTGGGGGACAGATTGAGATTCGTTCCGGGGACGCAGGGACTGCGATTGTGGTAAATCTTCCGGTTCGCGAAGCGGCCGTCCAGCCGGCGCTGGTTGATGTATTGGAAGCGGCATCGTGAGAGTGTTTAGTTCATCGCCTGCCATTACCTTTGTGTACCTTCGTGTCCTTTGTGGTTAAGGCTTTCAAAGGCATCGACCACAAAGGGCACCCTTCGACTTCGCTCAGGGCAGGCTCCGGTACACAAAGGAATGCAACGTCAGTGGGCGAGTCGTCCGCCTCCACACAGGCTGCAGCTACAGGTTCAGGTCAAAGGCAGCGGACAGGAGTGTCCGCTCCACATTGTCAGTGAAGCGGTGCGGGTTCGCTGGATGTGGGGGTGGGCGAGGTTTCGTTCAGGAGCAGGCGGTCGGTTTCGGAGTCGTAGGTGAAGATCTCGGCGTAGCGTCCCCAATTCAGGGCGGTGTCGATCTGGCGTTGAACATCTTCCTGGGAGAAGTGCTCGTCCAGAACGTCACGAAAGAACTCTATGGGAACTGTCCGGTCGGACTTGCACGCGAGAGCATTCCGGATTTGTTGAATCAGGGTGACGTGGCTGAGGACAGCCTCACGAAAGAGTT
Organism: uncultured Acidobacteriota bacterium; assembly: GCA_963696635.1. Taxonomy (GTDB): domain Bacteria; phylum Acidobacteriota; class Terriglobia; order Terriglobales; family Acidobacteriaceae; genus JABDBE01. Next base: position 72,272 of record CAVOKX010000005.1, on the reverse strand, counting down.
TTTTTCGGGTGCTGATATCGGCTTCAGCAAATTCCTTCCCGGCGGGAGTAATGTGGACGTCTCCCTGGGTTGAATTAGCGAAGCCCAGCATGACGGCCTCATCGACGATGGGAAAGAGGTCGTCTACTTCCATTAGCAACTCTTCGGCCAAGTGGTACAAGTCTTCTTTGCCGCCGCGATCGTTCAGGAACTCGAGCAGTCCGGCCATGCCGCCGGCGGTGGCGTGGGGCAATACCTGGAATGAAGGCTTGCGTGGCGTGGGCAAGGTCGTGACTGGGCCGAATTCTATTTCAGGCTGGGTCATTACCTTGTAGATGTAATCCACGTAGATCAAAAATTCGGCGGTCTTGCGATCGCGCGGCTGAGGCAGAGAAATGCGGAAATCGGCGCGGATCTTTGCGGGATGAGTTCCGAGTACGACGATTCGATCGGCGAGCAGAACGGCTTCTTCAATATTGTGGGTCACCAGGAAGATGCTTTTTGTGGGAATCTGGTGGTTGATCCACAGCTCCATCAGTTCGCGGCGAAGGCTTTCGGCGGTGAGCACGTCGAGCGCGGAGAAGGGCTCGTCCATGAATAGCACTTCGGGTTCTACGGCGAGGGCCCGGGCAAATCCGACGCGCTGCTTCATGCCTCCAGAGAGTTCCTTGGGATAGGCATTTTCGAAACCTTTGAGTCCTACGATGGCCAGAGCTTGTAGCGCCTGGCGATGACGGTCGGGATGCTCGAGGCCGCGGGCGGTGAGCGGGGCTTCGACGTTTTCCAGGACGGTTAACCAGGGGAATAAGGCGAAACTCTGGAAGACCATGCCGATGTTTGGAGGGCAGCCGTCGAGGGGTTGACCGTGCACCAGAACCGTTCCACTGGATGGGGTGGTCAATCCCGAGAGAATTCTCAGGAGGGTCGATTTGCCAGATCCGGAAGGTCCGAGCAGGGCACAGATGATGCCGGACTCGACGGCCAGATCCATGGGAGCGATGATCTGAATTTCTCTGCCGTCGGGTTGGGCGTAACGTTTTTCGATTTGACGTCCTTCGATGATGATTTCGCCCGGCTGGGGAGGCGGCGGTTCTGGCGGGTGGACGGTTTCTGGTTTTTGCTGGGCCTGGGGTTCAGGAACTACCTCACCCGAAAGTTCGTCCATCATGCGCTGCCAGGCCTCTTCGGGGAGTTCGTCGAAGAAGCGCATGCGGTCGTCGGGGTTGATTTTGTCGACCAAGTCGCGCATTTCCTCTGCGGGCACGGAGTGCAGCAGGACGTATTGGTGATAGTAGGGAAAATGAGCGACCACGGCGGCGGCGAGGTCTGGAGGCAAGCGGCGGAATAGGGATTGTTGCTGGTCGAAAGGGAGTTCGGCCAGGGCGTCGGCCGCTTGGGCCGCGTCGCTGGTCTGCAACAACGCTACGGCTTCGTTCCAGCGGGCCTGGGAGACGGCGTCTCGGAGACTGTCCGTAATTGGGGAAGGCATTGGAGATTAGTACTCCAGAAACAAATTACAACCAAGGGAGTGGGAATGGCTAGGTATGTTGTAGGTTATATTTTCAGCGCGGTCTGGCGGCTCGTTTTCATGCTGATGGCGATTCCGCGCTGGCGGGATCGACTTGCTTCACGTCGTACATGAAATAAAGCCCGAGCGTCTTGGGAGCGCCCGCATCGAGCCTGGCAAAAATTCCAGGCTGGCATCGGTCGGGATTTTTGTGACTTGATCAAAACCAGCTTCGCCCAGGAAGCGCATGGTCAGATCGCAACCTTCACTCACTCCGCGGTTCTCAGCGGCAATAGAAGGTTGCTTGATCCACTCCCGCAAACGTTGCACCGCTTGGTCGTGATGCTTCTCGATTTGCGCATAGATTGGGCTCAAGTCGCTCTGTTCTGCGCGCAAACGATGTGGCACAGCGAGAGTCGCGGCGCTCGCTGCGGCGCCTTGAAGAAAGGTTCGTCGGTTCATGAGCCGAGAGGATAATCGCAAAATTAACTTTCGTCCACAGATATGTCGAAGAAGTCGTCAAGTTAAGATGACCGGAGTCAGGTCAGGGCTGAACGCCGGCGTAGATAGGAATTGCGCTGCGCGGAGCGTTCTTGTAAACCACTCCGCCCTTCATGACAAATACAACCCGCCGAACGGCCGTGATGTCTTGTAATGGATCTCCGTCGAGCGCAATGATGTCCGCCTGCAGCCCGGGAGCTATCGAGCCAATCTGATTGCTCATGCCGAGCGCTTCAGCACCCAGCGAATTGGCGGAGACCATCGCGGCCATCGGGTCCACACCGCAGTCTCGCACGCTATCGATAAATTCCTCGGCGTTGCGCCCGTGTGCGCCTGCTACTGCATCCGTGCCGAAAACCATTTTCAGCCCCGGAGTTTTCGCCGCACGTCGCACCAGATCATAGTTCATGGGCAGGATCTTTTCCATGGCCGCGAATCCCTCGGCGGTATAGCCGGTTGTGCCGAGATACTTATCCTTGTTGAGCAGGTAGTTCTCAATGACCAACCCGGCTTGCGGATCCAGATAAGTGCCCTTTTCCGCCATCAATCTCAGGTCGTCATCGGTGGCCAGCGTGCCATGCTCGATTTCAGTGCATCCTGCGAGAGTCGCGGCGCGCACCGCCTCCTTGTACGCGTGCACGAGCGTGCGCAGTCCCTGCTTCTTGGCTTCATCGCAAGCCGCGTTCAATTGTTCCTGCGAAAGAGTCATTCCTCCACCCTGCCGTATGGACTTGGACGCGAAGATCTTGATCAGGTCTGCGCCGGCTGCCTTTTGCTTCCTCACGAATGCGCGAATCTCATCGGGTGTTCCAGTGGCCTCGCCTCGCCCTTCGAGGGGCTCGACGGCAGTAAGGATGCGCGGCCCAGGCAGTATTCCTTTCGCGATCGCATCCCGCAACGGAACATCGTTGGGCGCACCCACACTCTGCACCGTTGTGAACCCTGCCATCAGCGTCACCCATGCATTCGAGGCCGCTCGATAGGCATCTTCCTGCGTTGTCCCTTCCGTGCCCGCATTTTTCCCGTCCTTGCCGAAGATCCACGTGATATGCACGTGCGCGTCAATCCAACCAGGCAACACCGTGAGCCCGCGCAGATCGTAATCTACTGGCCCGTCGGCGCTGTGATTTATCCCAACAATCTTTGAGTCCTCGATCACGATGCGAACGTCGTGCAAGGTCTGACCCGTGCCATCCAGCACGGTGCTTGCAGCAATTACGACGCGCTGGCTCGATGCAGGCGTCTGTGCAGAAATTCTCGGGACCAAGGCGCAGAGCTCTAGGATGATGACGATGCAGACAGGAATCCTCGAAAGTCGCATCACTGTTTCTCCTTATCGATGTGAACTGCGCAGGATTCGGTAACTTCCCTGAATCTGAATTGAGATTCGGAAGCTCTGGCGTGTGCATTGTAGACGTGTAGCCTGCGATGTGTACAGAAAGCGAGTTTGCAACGGGCTGCGCCAGATAGCTCCATTCGGAGCTTGCGCGTGATTCGTCAGTTTCATGTTGCCGGAAATTCGCGCCCGGAATCGTGCCCGCGCACGTTTTGCCGAAGCGTCCGTCGCGCCGGCCGCCAAACAAGGGCTATTCTCGTGCAGCGCACATCGCTTTCGTCAAGCCACCCGCTTCTCAGGTGCCGCCGACATTGTTTGACGTTGAAGAACTGAACGTATCGCTTCGAACGCTGCCGTATCGCTTGATCACGCTGGCCAGGGAGTCACATTCAGTGACCGCAAACCCTCAGAGTTGGTGGTATCTCAGAAAAGTTGTTGGCGAAACACCGCCATATCACTCATCGACCGGCCCGCCGGGGTTTTGAGCGCTAACGCCTCGTTAGACCAACTTATGGAGAAATCTTTTCGCCCTTGTCTCTCCACAAAACCGGAGGGACAAGGGCGAAACGAACTGCAGAGCTGGATTAGAACGAGAGGCCAGCCTCCCCGGCTAGTTGCGCGGACCTGTCATTGCAGCTCCTGGGGCGGCGAGCTGATGGCGCCCGCAAGAACCTGGATCCCTCGCTTCGCTCAGGGTGACAAGTGTGCTTTAGTTCACGCTTATATAAAAAGATTGCAGGCCGTAGCAAGGGCGCGCCGGCGCAGCGAACGCTCGCGCCGCTATACCTTCAACGCGTGCATGTAGTCAGCATCGACCTTCAGCGCCTCCATCGGGGGCATATCAAACTCCTCCTGCTCGACGAAGGCGTGCTCTATGCTGGCCTTCTTTGCAGCCTCGAAAATGGGACGATAGTCAATACTGCCCCGTCCCAATTCCGTCGAAGGGGGAGGCGCGGAACCCGGTGTAAATCCGGCCAGCTTGAAGTCTTTCACATGCAGCATGGAAAAGCGCGTGGAATAGCGTGTCAGGTAATCCGCGGGATTTTTGCCGCCCAGCACCATCCAGCCGCAATCCAATTCCATCGTTACCTTGGTTGGATCGGTCAGGCGCAACAATTCGTCGTAGAACAACACGCCGTTTTCTGTGCGGAACTCCGTCATGTGGTTGTGGTAAGCGAAACGCATGCCCGCTGCATTCACGCGCTCTCCGATTCGATTGAATTGCTCCGCATTCCACCGCCAGTCGTCGAGCGTCATCGCTTCCCTCGCTGCCCGCGACCCTGCGTCCTTCACGCGGGACGGATCCTTCAGCATCGGCGATGCGCAGACAATGTACTTCAGCCCCAAATCCTTTCCGAACTGAATGATTTCCTCCACCTTCGGCTGCAGTTGCGCCATGGGATAGTGAGCGCTCACGCAGCGGAGACCCGCGTGATCCATTGCCTGCTTCACTTCGCTGGGGCTGTGCTCGAAGAAGCCTGCAGCCTCCACCTCGCGATAGCCAATCGCGCCCAACTGCCGCAGCGTTCCCTCATAGTCTTTGGGCAATAGCTCCCGCACCGAGTACAGTTGCAACCCAAGCGGCAAGCCCAGTGGATCGGCCGTCAAAAGGGGTACGCTGTTCCATAGGGCCGCGCATGCGGCCGACGCCGACGCCGCCTTTAAGAAGGCTCTTCTCGAAATCCCATGCATAAATCAATCCCTCAATTCTGATTGTTACAAATCCGCAAGGCTTATCCCCGGATGGTTTTCGCCGCCGCATCCCAAGTCGCTATCGTGTTCTTGAAATACGCGTAGTTAGCCAGATGACAGCCGATCGCGGCATGGTTGCCAAACTCCTCGTTCTCCACGGTGGGCTTGCGGCTGCGAACCGCGTTGAAAAAGTTTGCCTGGTGGGCTGACACATCGCTGTAGCCCAACGGCGCCGTAAAAGTCTCCGCTTCATCCACTTGGTAGTCGAACGGACCGGGCTGCGGATGCTCGGTTGTCCACTGCGCCAGATACTCCTTGCGCAACCGCTCTGGCCAACCCTTCGTCGAATATGTTTCCGGCTTGGGGGTTATGTCCTGCGGCGTAAAAGTCAGAGTTTGACCGATGATCTCCATTGTGCCTTTGGTGCCATGAAATTTGATCGGCTCCCCGCCCGCATTGTTCAAATTGCAGCGCAGCAAAACACGAAACTTCGGATAGTCATAGAGGGTCTCGATCACATCCGGAAAGTCTCGTCCGTCCTTCCACCGGAACAATCCGCCGCTTGATTGCGCCCGCTTCGGCGCCTCATTTATTCCAGAAATGAAGTAAATCCCCGAGAGCAGATGCACGAACAGGTCTCCAGCCAACCCCTCGCCGTAGTCCGAGAAGCAGCGCCAGCGAAAGAAGCGTGCCGGGTCAAACGGCCGCTTGGGCGCCCCGACCAGGAACTCATTCCAGTCAATGGTCTGCTCGCTCGCGTCAGGCGGAATTGGATACACCCAGGCGCCGCTCGCCGAGTTGCGATCCGACGAGCCTTCGATGAAGAACACATCGCCGAGCGCGCCGGCTGCATAAAGCTCGCGCGCCTTTTCATAGACGATGGAACTCACGCGCTGGCTTCCTACCTGCAGAATTCGATTTCCCTTCCGCACTGCGTCCACCATAGCGAAGCCGTCTTCGACGGTATGCGACATTGGTTTTTCGCAGTACACGTCTTTGCCGGCTGCGCACGCATCCACCACGATCCGCCGATGCTGGTGGTCCGCAACCGCCACGATCACCGCGTCCACATCCTTGCGGTCGAGGATTTCCTTGTAATTGCGCGTTGCCGGGACCTGTTTCTGCACCGCCTCCTGCGCCGCCTCGTGTCGGCTGTCGTAAAGATCACACACCGCAACACATTCGACGCCCGGCACAGCCAGCGAAGCTGCCAGCAACTCGCATCCGCGCGTACCCGTGCCGATCGAGGCAAATCGCACTTGATCGCTCGGCGCCACCGGACGGTCCGCACCCCATAGTGCCGCCGGCTCCAGCAGGGTGATCTTCGCCACGGCTCCGGCAGCCGCGGAGCCCGCGCCGATCCGCATAAAATTGCGCCGCGTTAAAGGATGCATATAGTCCTTCCCCTTTCCGAGCATTCTTCCGGCTCACGCCGAGCGCCCGTGCGACGGCAGCATCGCGCTCGAACTTTCGAAGCATACGCTGACGTGAGCGCATTGGACAACGGGAGGCGCCATATTCTGCTTGGCGGATTGGCCCCTACGCGCTAAATTTTGCTTTCGAGTGGCACATCGAGGCTGCAGTACGTTTCGCGCGGTTTTCTGCGGATGGGTGCTACTGGGTGACGAGGAACACGATGAAACTGATTCTTGTGATACTCACCTTTTTTGCTGTTACCGCGAATGCCGCTGTTGACGCCACTCCCGTCTCCCCAATGAGAGTAGGCATTATCGGACTGGTTCACGGACATGTCGAAGGTTTTCTGAAGGGTGGCGCGCTCACTCCGGCCGGCGGAATTCTGAATCGCCCTGATGTTCAGCTGGTCGGGATTGTTGAGCCCGACCGGAAGCTCTTCGATTCATACGCCCAGCACTATCACCTCTCCGCAAGCTTTTACTTCCGCAGCATCCAAGAAATGGTTTCGCAAACGCATCCGAGGGCGGTGCTAGTTTTCACTGCGCCGAGCGAGCACCGGAGAGTGATTGAGGAATGCGCCGCTTTGGGCGTCCACGTAATGGTGGAGAAGCCACTAACCATCAGCTACAAAGATGCCCTGGCCATTCAGGACGCCGCGCGGCGCAGCCACATCCACGTGCTTGTCGACTTCGAGACGTCCTGGTACGCAAGCAACACGGCCGCATTCCATCTATTGAAAGAGGGCGCTCTGGGGCCGATCGTGAAGACGGTCATTCGTGACGGCCATCCAGGGCCCAAGTTGATTGGAGTCGAACCGGAGTTCCTATCGTTCCTGATCGATCCCAAGCAGAACGGTGCCGGAGCGCTGTTCGACTTCGGCTGCTATGGACCGGATCTGATGACTTGGCTTATGGATGGCGAGACTCCGCTCTCCGTCACTGCCGTCACCAAGCAGTTGCAACCGAACCTCTATCCGAACGTAGATGATGAGGCCGAGATCATCCTCAACTATAAGAATGCCATCGCCATCGTTCAGGCCTCGTGGAATTGGCCTTTCAGTCTGAAGCAAATGGATGTCTACGGCCGTACCGGTTATGCAAAAGCGATCGACTCCGAGCGAATCGAGGTCCGAAAGGCCAACCAGCCCGAAGGCCAGACGATCAATGCAGGGAGCCTCACCGTACCGTACGACGATCCGCTGCACTACATGGCTGCAGTCTTGAACGGAGATATTCAGGAAGAAAACAGCCTGTCCTCTCTAAAGACCAACATGACTGTGTCCGAAATTCTGGATGCAGCGCGACGCTCTGCTGCGACTGGAAAGGCAGTCAGTCTGCCACTGCAGGAGTGAAACTTCGAGGTCAGAGATGGCGGGGCGGAGTGGGATCATCAGGCAAACAAAAACGGCTGGCAGTATTTGTGCCAACCGTATTCGAGCTCGTAATGCGGGGCCGCTTACCGCCGTCCGCCGCCTCCATGGAAGCCTCCGCCGCCTCCCCCGCCATGAACGCCACCGCCACCGCCAAACACCGCCTCCGTGAAAGCCGCCTCCACCTGCGCCGTGGGCGTAGCCACCGCCATAACCGGCGCCGCCGCCTCGGTATCCTCCGTATCCGCCTGGTCTGTAGTAGCCACGCCCGTAGTTGCCATACCCACCACGCCCGTAGTTGCCATACCCACCACGCCCGTAGTAACCGTATCCACCACGCCCGTAGTAGCCGTGATACCACGGGCCGGCGCCGATGAATGCGCCACCCGCAAACCATTGCGGTCCATAGTAGCCATAGGGCGCGCACGCGTATGGATAATATGAGTAATAGCCATAGGCGCATGCCGGCGCTGGACCGACATAACCGTAGCCCCCTCCGATCCCAATGCCAACCGAAACCTGCGCTTGTGAGTAAGCCACCGGAAGGGTGAGAATACTGAGCAAAGCCAAATACCTTAGATAACGCATTTTCGACCCCCTCTCCCCGATCGGTATCTCCGTGAAGATCGAACCGATCCAGAGGCCTTCAGGCATTGCAGCTTCGTCTGAAGCGCCTACCTGTATATATAAACACGAACGGCGGTAAAAGTTGCAGGGCATTGCGCGTCTATGGGTTGCGGGGAATTCAATGCCTTGCCAGATGTCCTGCGTGCTAGTGAGCTCTAATTTGGCAGTCCGCGTGGCTTGGTTTTGTATACTGCCTCGGTGTGCCTGTTTCTTTGGCACTATCGATGACTCGTCCCGCGCCATCCCGACTTGCCTATATCGACTGGATGCGCGGCCTGGCATGCGTGCTCATGTTCCAGACCCATTGCTACGACTCCTGGCTGAGCAGCAATGCCCGCAAGAGCACTTTTTTCATGTGGTCCCAACTGGGCGGCACATTGCCCGCCCCGCTGTTTCTCTTTCTCGCGGGAGTCTCCTTCGCCCTCGTAACCGACAAGTTGCGGCTGAAAGGCATGCCGGCCGCTCAGATTGCGCGCACCACGATTCGCCGCGGGGCGGAAATTTTCGCGCTAGGCCTTCTGTTTCGGCTGCAGGAGTTTCTGATTGCCTGGGGCTGGGCGCCGTGGAGCGACTTGCTGCGTGTGGATATCCTCAACACCATCGGGCTATCCATGATGTTGATGGGCGTGGTCTGCTGGATCGTCTCCACCTTCCGATTGCAGACGCGCTTTTCCCTTGGCATGACGGCGGCCGTTGTTGGGATGAGCATTTCCCTTTTGACCCCGCTGCTGTGGACAAGTTGGCGCCCCCGCTGGCTCCCCTGGCCGCTTGAGACTTACATCGACGGCGTACATAATCTCGGCGAGCCCCAGGCCTGGCTGTTTCCGATTTTTCCCTGGTCCGCGTTTGCGTTCATTGGTCTTGCAGTGGGATTTTTTCTGTTGAGCGATGGCGCGCGGAAACGTGGCGCTGCGACCTTCGTACTCGCGGGCGCGGCCGGAATCGCCCTGATTTACCTGGCACGGTGGCTGGATGCGCGTCCCCACCAACTCTATGCGACTTATGATTTCTGGCACACCAGTCCGAATTTCTTTCTGATTCGCGTGGGAATGCTGCTGCTGATTCTGGCCGCCGTCTATCTCTGGTGCCGCTGGGGAGCGGGGCAGTGGGGTTTCAGCCCTCTCATACAACTGGGACACACATCCCTGCTGGTTTATTGGGTGCACATTGAGTTCGTCTACGGACGGCTTTCCATTTTGCCAAAGCGAGCCGTCGACATTCGCACGGCCTCTTTTGGACTGTTGACAATTTTTCTTTCGATGGTGTTGCTCTCGCTGCTGCGGACCAGGTTCAAAGGTCGTGGCGCCGAGGCCGTGGCTTGGTTCTACCGGCCGCTCAAGGCCAACTAGAGGGCTAAAATTACAACTGTCGTCCCGAGCAACGCGAGGGATATAGCAATTGCAGGACTAGCCATCGCCTCACCCTGTTAGTTGGCGGATCGCATTCTGTACAAGCTTTAACGCAATGGCCCAACGATGGCGTGATTGAATTTCGTCGTCGCCGTACCCGAACAGGTAAAACGTGATGTAGAAACCATCGCGAATCACCTCTTCGCCGCGGTAATAACATCGGCGAATGAGAAACTCAGCGGCAGAAGGAATCTCAGGCGCTCGCTGTAATAACTGAGTAAGCCGCATTGCCAATTGCTCGTGCTCAGGAAATGAACAGCGGGAACTGGCGTCCGAAAACAGAAGATCCACGTAGCAGCCGAACTTGTGAGCCGCTCCGAAAATTTCCTCTTCCGGATTTATTTCTGTGCTGGACCAGAACGTCACACTTGGCCGTCTCAAGAATGCCTGCGGCGGCGTTCGCCGCGGCAAGAAACTCGCCTAACTCTTGCACTCTCTGGCGTTTCCTCAAGATTAAGCACAAGCTCCGGATAACGCTTTAAATCATAATAGCGTGGGCCACCCCTTTCGGCGGCCCAGGGCATCTCAAGGGTTTCGTCATCGGGGCCGAGTTCGACTGCGAAGTCGGCTTGCACTCTATTTCGCTGGCGCAGGCTGCGGAACCGCCTGCGGCGTCGCGCTGGGCGTGGAGAAATTCACTTTGGGAACCTGGCGCGACTCCTCCGTAGCGGCAAAATAAGCTTCGTTGGGTTTGAATCCCGCCCAACCGGCATAAATGTTGTTGGGAAATTTCTGCACGTAGGTGTTGTAATCCTGCAGCGCATCGTTGTAACGCTTGCGTTCAACCGCAATGCGGTTTTCGGTTCCAGCCAACTCATCTTGCAGGCGGAGAAAGTTTTCGTTCGATTTCAACTGCGGATAGTTCTCCACTACCGCTAGCAAGCGTCCGATGGCGCCGTCCAGTTGCTGGTTAGCGGCGATTTTATCCGCGGGACCATTGGCCGAGAGCAACCGGGAACGGGCCGCGGCAATGTCGCCGAATACCTTTTGTTCCTGCCCCGCAATGCCCTTCACCGTTTCGACCAGATTTGGGATTAGGTCAGCGCGGCGTTGCAGCACAATATCGACCTGCGACCACGCGGCTTTGACGGCTTCATTCTTGGTCACCAGGGTGTTGCGGACGCCAACGTACTGCCCGAACGCCACCAATGCGATCAGCACCAGGACAACAATCACAATCAAACCGGTCTTCATCGTTGTTCTCCTCTGAGAGAGCTACCAAAGTTACACAGGTGGTCGCGGCATGTCTAGCATTCTATCCACCGCGGCGGTTACCTGTTGCACCGCGAGCAGGTAACGGGCAAAAACATCAGCTACATCGAACTGCTTAGCCTCTGCTTTTCGCTCGCGGATATTGAGCAGTTGCAAGAAGGCAGAAGCATCGAACGGTATACGCGCAGCCAGCGCCTGGATTACTTCCCGCTTGGTCTTGGGAGGCATGTCGCCCAGCGCAATCAAGGCGTGCCGAAACAAAGTCGTAAAAGTTGATAGCGAACCCAGCATCAACTCCCATAATTGTTTTTGGTTGTTCGCTGCCAGCAATAGGCGCTCGCGCAAAAGAATCAATTTTTCGCGAAGTTCATACTCCAGTTGGGCGCGGTGCAGATGCATGGGAATGGAAAGCCCGCTAAGGACGTCATCGCCGAATAGCACCCGGTGGCGGTGCTGCATGTCGAGAAGCTCGATGGAGAAAACGTCCGTGGAACTCTCCAGTTCCTCGGCAGCCAGCACCAGGGGCTCACGATGCTTCTGGCGAGTCCACCACGCAACCGCGGGCGCCATTGCGGTGAGCTTCGCGAACGAGCTCTCGCGCAATACGCAAAGCAGGTTGATATTGGAAAAGTCGGGATGAAATTCCCCGTCCGCAGCCGAGCCGTAAAGGATCACGCTCTGTAGATTCTCGCCGCAAGCCGCGCGTAACCGGTTGATGAATTCGTTGATTTGTTTTTCCGCAACCATAGCGCCTCTTCTAACTTCGAGCTACCAGCTTCCACTGGCGCCGCCACCGCCCGAACTTCCGCCGCCGAAACCTCCGAACCCGCCACCGCCGCCGCCAAATCCACCGCCACCACTGTATCCACCCCCGCCGCGCCCCCCTAATAACATGCTGAACAGGAGCAACCGCCCAAAAGGCGTGGACACCAAAATCAGAAAAATAACAATGAGGACTATGATTCCAACAACCGACAGTCCCTTGTTCGGTTCTTGCTCCGCCGTCGGGGCGCGGGGACGTGAGCCAGTCAACTGAATGCCCGCGTCCTGTGCGATGACGTCCGCGACCCGCGTCGTCATCAAAGCTACAGCGCCGTTGTAATCGTTCCGCTTAAGCAAGGGCACAGCTTCGCGTCCGAACCCACCGACTTTGCCGTCAGGCAGAATCGGTTCCAGCCCGTAGCCGACTTCAGTCCGGTAATGCCGGTCTTGGGTCGCCAACAGAATCAGAACACCGCGATCAGTAGCTTTGCTGCCAATCCCCCATTTCTTGAACAGATCGACGGCGTAGCTTTCGATATCCGATCCGTCAAGCGACTTGATGGTAACGACCGCAATCTGCGCGTGCGCCTTCTGATCGATTTGCTGACAAATATTGTCGAGCTGCGCGATGGTGTTCTGGTCAAGGACGTGGGCAAAATCGTTGACGTAGTCCGTGGGCTTCAGTTGCGATATGGGTTCAGCGCTGAGGGCAAACGCCAGCGCGAAGAGCAGACCTGTGGCTACCGCGATTTTCGCGCCCAGTTTCATTTGAGAAAGTGATTGTATAGGAGAGAAGTCAAGTTTGCGCTCGACGGGACAGCCGAGGGTGGCTGTCCGCACGCGAGAAAACCATAGCGATTGAGATTACTCAGAACGCTCGCAGAAATTCCACTACGCTCCGCTCCGCCCAGCGGCCGTCGTCGCCATCAGGCGTAGCGAGAAATGAACAGTGGCCACCGTCCTCGGTCTCGACAAAGCTGATGTTGGGATTGGCAAGAATCTTCTGCCGTGTTTCCGGAAGAATGCGGATGAAAGGATCGTTGGCCGCATGCAGGATCAAGGTGGGCACGGCAATACGCTCTACGACGTTGGCGGCCGCTGAACGCTCATAGTAATCCGACGCCCCCTTAAACCCGCAATAATAAGCTGTAATCTTGTCATCGAAATCGCGAAGGGTGGTCACGCCCCGCAAGCGAGCCTGGTCGAAGGTTTTGGGAAACAGCCGCGCCTTCATTTTCAGGCGACGGCGAAGTTGCCACATAAAGTAATATTCATAGACGCGATTGCCCGCCAGATGCAGAGCGTCAGCGGAAGCGGCGAGGTTCATCGATGGGCAGACCGCCACCACCGCCCGGAACTGCGGCGGGCCTTCTCTTCCCCATTCCCCCGCCAGTTTGAGGACAAGATTGCCCCCCATGGAAAATCCCGCGAGAGCAAACCGGGAAATCCCGTCTTGCCGCAACAGATTCTGGGCGACGGCAGCGATGTCCTGCGACCGTCCCGAATGATAGAGCGTAGCCGACAAGGCGTCCGTGCCGCCGCAATTGCGCTGGTTCATGCGGACGACGTTCATGCCTGCAGACGTGCCCTTGGCGGCGATGCCCAGCATGTACGGAGATTCGCTTGAACCCTCGAGACCATGCACAATAATCACAGTCAGCGCATTTTTCCGGTCTGGCTGCCAGTGGCAGTGGCACAGTACCTGCACGCCCGGTTCGACTTCGATCAAACGCCTTTCGCCGGGAGGCACCGGAATTCGTCGCCGCAGTAAAAAATTCGCCACGGTTTGCAGATGGCCGCCACGCAAACCACGGCGCGCCACGAATTCTCGTGCTACAGTTTGCGTAGTTCCCACACTCTGATTTTAAATGGAGATGACAGGATAAACGTTCAGGAGTTCTTCATGCCTATTTTTGAATATGTCTGCAAGGAATGCGATCATCAATTTGAAGCGTTGGTTTACGGCAGCCAAAAAGCGGAATGCCCTAAATGCCAGAGCAAGAAACTGGCGCAACAACTTTCAGTCTTTGCCATGTCAGCCAAGAGTTCTGCCAGTTCATCGCCATCGATGGGGGCTTGCGGAAGTTGCGGCGACCCGCGTGGCCCAGGCGCCTGCTCAATGCCTGACATGGATTAGCCGGTCTGAGCCCTTGCGTGAATTCAATCGTCGCCTGAAGCGAAGAAGGCGGAAAACCAACTGGCATCCGTCGGCGCACATAGCGATGCCCGCACAGTCATCTCGACTCATGTATATGAGTCAAATAAGCGCATGTTATGGCTAAGCGTCTCCAGGTAATTTTGAAGGATCCCGATTACCGAGAGGTTCAGCGCATGGCACGTGCCCGCCATTTGTCAATCGCGGAGTGGGTCCGGCAAGCACTGGAGATGGCTCGTCGCCGCGAGCCCGTGGGAGGCACGGGAAAGAAGTTGGAAGTCATCCGCGCGGCGGCACAGCACGACTACCCGGTCAGCGATATAGACGGCATGCTGGCGGAAATCGAGAGGGGATACGGGATGGGTTCGCATCGGTGATTCTGGTCGATTCCAGTGTCCCGATGTATCTGGTCGGCGCGCTTCATCCTCACTGAAGATAGTAGATTAGACGATTGCGGGCTTACTCACTTCTCGCCGGAGAATCTCCGAGGCCATTAGATAGAGAAACTGCATGGGAGATTCTGATATGAACGTGCTGACCAGAGGGGCGAACTTCGTGCCGAGAAGATCCTCAAAATACAAAGGGCGGTAACGAGTGACTGATCCGAAAAAGAACATCAGGAGATAAATCGAAAGCACTTGGGGTAGCCGCGCTCTTTGCTCTTCGACTGGACAACAATAGATGTAGGTCTTCCTGTATGGCGAGATTATTTTGACTGTTTCCCAGATCCTATTCCTTACGTTGCGGACGATTACGGCTACCGCCTCTGCTGGCTCCAGCTTATACGCTTCAGGAATCCGCTGTTGGAAACACACTGAATTCTCCGTAAATGATGTGGTCACAACTTCAAAGTCCCTGGCAAGGTCCGCTTCGACCAGTACCGCTGTTTCTTGAATTCCGAGTCGTTTTAAGTCGCCCTTGCTGATGTATATGTTGAGCCAGACCTCCTTAGTCCTTGCCGAATGGAGCACATGAAATCTGTCGATTGGCAGAAACCGTTCCACTTTTTTCGCGGCGTGACACCATAGTCGGTGGCCAGGTAGAATCTGCGGAAACAGGTGATTTAGCGGAAGGTTAGCGCTGAGTACGTCGGCGTTTCCTTCGATCTGATTAAGCAACTCTTGAAATACGCCTGATTTCTTGAACTTGATATATTCTTCCGGTGCTTCCGTAGAACCGGGAACTAGCGAGATTCCATGATGCACCTCGCCAGTCAGTTCCGTGTTACCTCTTGCGACAGCGTACGCCTTGGACAGATTGAGAAACGCATAGTAGAGAAGGAGGGGTTGCACGGCTAATTCACGACTGTCCGTTGCCGCGCGAAAATAATCCTGAGCTTGTCGCCGAAATGATTGTGCAACATTTTGATTTGCGCCAGTTCGTAACGCTTCCGCGACTAATTCCCAAGGGTCATTTACGAACAATCGAGGTTGGAGTTCGAAGCCGGAGGGTGTTTGGGCAAGTATGTTCCGACCGAAGGCCACTGCTTGGCCTCCGATCTCTAGCGGATCACCGGATCGAACGAAGCCACAGTCCTCATTTTCTGAGGTCATATTTGCTGAATTTAATAAGTAACGTTGCTCGAAGGATAGCACCTCTTTATCGTCGGCGCGATTGGCGCTCATAAATCTGTCTGACTCTTTCAATCGTGTCCGCTTCTTCCGGCGGTTTGTCAGTTCGTATGCGCACGATTCTGGGAAAGCGGAGCGCGTAGCCGCTGTTGTGGCGGTCGGAGCGCATCATGTTGTTGAAGGCGACTTCCAGCACGATTTTCGGCTCAACTACCAGCCGGAAGCCTTGGTCTTCGATGGTGTGGCCGAGAAACCATTTAGTCATTTCGGCGATTTCGGCGTCGGTCAGTCCGGAGTAGGCTTTGCCGATATTCACCAGGCGCTCGCCGTCGCGCACGGCGAAGGTGTAGTCGCTGAGAACACCGATGCGCTTGCCGTGGCCGTATTCGACTGCGGTCACTACGACGTTGAGCGTGGCTAGTTCGCGCTTCAGTTTCAGCCAGGATTTTCCCCGGCGTCCGGGGGTGTAGGACGACTCGGGATTTTTGATCATCAATCCTTCGTTGCCGCGAGCCTGGGCTGCTTCGAACAGTTGATCGAGTTCTTGCGGTGAGGATGCTTGAAACACGGAGGCGCGGATGACCTGGGCAGCGATCACAGGTTCCGGCGATTCCAGCATCAACTGTCCCTGGGCCCCGCCGGACCGCGTCTGGGTCACGATTCTGGGCGCCGCTAACAGCTCGTCGAGCAACTTGGCCCGCTCTCGCAGCGGACGATCGATCAGCAACTCGCTTCCGGCGTACAGTACATCGAAGACCAGATAGGCGACCGGCACCCTCCGCATCATTTGGTCGCTGACTTTCTTGCGGCCCAGCCGCTGCTGCAATGCGCTGAATGGCAGCGCGCGACCGGCTTCGCCGGATTCAGCCGCCAGATAACTCCATCCCACAATTTCTCCGTCGAGGATGGCGTCCCGAGGAAGTCCGGCTAACGCGTCGGGCAACTCAGGAAACGATTCCGTGATTTCATCGCGGGTACGCGAGAAGATGCGCACCTCGCCGCCGGAGCAATGCGCCTGGGCGCGAATGCCGTCGTACTTGTCCTCTACCAGCGCGTTCTCGAAATAACTGAGCGCTTCTTCTGCGGACTGCGCAGGACTGGCCAGCATGAATCCTAGGGATGGAACAGCCGCATCTTCACATCGCTTGACCCGGATACTGCCAGGCTGCCCTGGGCTGCGAGTTGCAGGGTTTCACCAATGTCGCCGAGCAACATGTTGGCGCGCTGCACTTCAATAGGCTTGCAGGCGTATGCCTTGGCGATGGCTTCTTCGACCAGGCCTTCTTTTAGCCCGATGCGGAGATCGCCGGTGATGATCTTTACGATGTACTTGGCCTCGAGCGGAGTCAGTTGTGAGAGAAGTGCGCGGACGAGGGTCGCTTTGCTGGCAGAACCGCGGACGGCCGCTATTTTCCGAAATGCCGCTTGCACCTCTCGCACGGAGGGACTGGATTTGTCTGCGATTGAATCTTCGTTTTCTCCTGCGCTTGCGAGCATTGCCCGGTCTGGACGGGCGAGGCGCCCGTCGCCGCAAATGCCGGTCGGCAACGATAGAACCTCTGCGGTCGCAGCGCCCAAGTCTCCGTGTTTGCGGTAGGCGGCGGTTAGTTCCTCTGCGCTTTTGCCGGAGAGTTCCTCGACCACTTGCCATAGTAGCCTTCCGCCGACTTGCAGCGTGGTTTCCTCCCACATGGGGAAGGGCCTGCCGGACAAAAAAACCGCGGCGACGGACGCTTCCTCCGGCGGGCTCGACTTGAGGTAGTCGGCGACGATTGCGATTTTTTCCAGTTTCTTGGTGGTGCCTGCGATCTGCTCGCAGGCTTCAGCGAATTTGCGCATGGTAAATGCTCGTGACGGCTTGATCCATCGTCAAGTGCATTGCCGAGCTTAGCTTGGCCTGGACGGGTCGGAGACCCGTCCCCACGCCGTGTCGTCGCACAATTACAACGTTGTAAGTCTGTTTGAACTGGCCACTTAACGCCTCGGCCAGCCTATCCTAAAATCGACTCTGGCTGTGGTACTCTTAGTTCTGGCACTTGGTCACCGGAAAGATCATCCAATCAACATGCGATTCTTGCGAACATTGTGGCGGTTCTTCGTAGCTATCCAGCTTCTGCCTGCGCTGGAGGGTGGCGAGGAGACCCTGGTCGGCGGCCAAGCAGTACTAGAAGGCGTTATGATGCGTTCGCCGCATGCGTGGGCCATTGCCTGCCGCAAGCCTTCGGGCGAGGTTTCTACCCACAGCGAACCGCTGGAGCGCCTTTCCGAGAAGCACAAATGGATGGGCTGGCCGGTCATGCGTGGGGTCATCACTTTGGGCCATGCGATGACGCTCGGCTTCCGCGCCTTGAAGTTTTCCGCCAACGTTGCGCTCGAAGAGTTGCGGCCTGCGGCTGAACCGGGTGAGCCCGAGAAGAAGAAACTGGAAATCAGCGGGTGGATAGCGGCCGTCAATATTGTGTTTTCCGTGGGCTTCTTTATCTTCATGTACAAGTTTCTGCCCCTGGTGGCGACCACGGAATTGAAACGCGTAAACCCCGTCTTCGGTGAGCAGATAGTTTTCAACCTGGTCGATGGCATCATTCGTCTCGGCTTGTTTCTGCTATTCATTTGGGGAACGTCGTTGTGGAAGGATATTCGGCGAGTGTATGAGTATCACGGCGCGGAGCACAAAACGGTCTTCGCTTTTGAGAATGGCGATCCGCTGGACACGGCCTCCGTGCAGAAGTATTCGACGTTTCATCCGCGTTGCGGAACCAGCTTTCTGATGACAGTGATGATTATCTCGATTTTTGTTTACATGCTGGTGCCGGTCACGACCTTCTGGGCTCGGTTTGCGGTTCGCATAGCGCTGCTGCCGGTGATAACCGGGTTGTCTTACGAAATCATTCGTTTTGCCGCCAAGCACCGCGCGTCGCTGTTTGCCCTTATGACTGCTCCGGGTCTGTGGATGCAGCGCATTACCACCAAGCCTCCTTCGGATGAGCAGGCGGAATGCGCTATCGTGGCTTTGGATCAGGCTATGTCGCTGGAGAAGCAGCGCGGCGGCGAATTGGTCATTGCCTAGCGGCCCCGCCGCGAAACGAATCAACCGATCTTCCATATAACCTAGGCGGGCGTAATCGCACCTCAATCTTTTTTGGGTGAGGCAAGAATGGCTATTTCGTTAAAGGAAGAACAGCGCGCGATGGGAAGGATTACTCCCGTCGTTAGGGCACTCATTAGCAATCGGAACGTGAGAGCGTTTCTGAGAGCCTCGAAACAAAAAGGCCGCGAGAGACTTATGCGGAACGACTTCATCTGGCACGAAATCCTGCTCAGCCTGGCCACCTGGGGAGGTTCCCGTGGGGCACGAAAATTGAATTTTGATGCGCTTACGTACCGAAAGTTGTCTCGGCTACCGGCAGCGAAGCGTCGAAGCCTAGTGGCGGGCGAGTTCAGGACCGCAGGCCTCCGCTACGCGAAAAAGAAGACCTTGTATCTTTTGCATAATTTCTGTTTGGTCGAGGAGAAAGGCGGAGTGGACGCCGCTAATCGGGCGGTGCTTCATGACGCGTGCGACCGCGACGCTAAGATCAAGGTGCTGAGAGAGTACAAGGGCATTGGCGAGAAGTATGCGCACAACATAATGATGGACGCATACCATCCGCAGTTTCATGATTCCATAGCGGTCGGTTTGAGAATAAGAAAGATATCGAAGGAACTTGGCTTACCAGCTGGTAAGTACGAAGATTACGTGGTGTTCTTTCAGAAGGTTGCTTCCAAGGTCGGCATCGAGCCTTGGGAACTGGATCGCGTCCTGTATAAGTTTGAGAAGCCTATTTTGCATTCCCTCAAGGGAGGTAGCCAGCCGACGGCAGAACTAATTCGGCAGACGCTTGCTCCCACTAAGAACTGAGTACCTATGTTTGAGAGATTAGACCAAATCGAAGCACGTTATGACGAGTTGACGCAAGCGCTGGCTTCTCCCGACATCATGAATGACTCGGCGAGATTTCAGAAGACTGCCAAGGCGCATAGCGAAATCAGTCTCATCGTGGAGCGATATCGCGAATATAAGGATTTGAAGCGGGGGATTGCGGAGAGCCGCGCTATGCTGGCCGACGAGAAAGACCCTGAGATGCGGGCCTACGCGCAGGAGGAGTTGGACAAACTGGAGGCGCGCGTCGGCGCGGTGGAAGACGAGCTTAAGGTCCTGCTCTTGCCCAAGGATCCCAATGATGAGAAGGATGTGATCCTGGAAATCCGGGCGGGCACGGGCGGTGACGAGGCGACTCTATTTGCAGCGGAAATGTTCCGCATGTACACCAGATACGCGGAAACCCAGGGTTGGAAGGTGGAAGTGCTTTCCACTTCTGAGTCTTCTGCCGGCGGATTGAAGGAAGTCATTGCGCTAATCGAAGGGCAGCGGGTTTTTTCGCGTCTGAAATACGAAAGTGGAGTGCATCGCGTGCAGCGCGTGCCCGCGACCGAGCAGCAGGGCCGGATTCATACTTCCGCGGTCACGGTCGCAGTCCTACCCGAGGCGGAGGATGTGGACATCAAGATTGAGGCTAAAGATCTGCGCATCGATACTTTCTGCTCGTCCGGGCCGGGTGGGCAGTCGGTGAACACCACGTACTCCGCAGTTCGCATTACGCATATTCCGACTAATACGGTTGTCAGCTGCCAGGATGAGAAGTCGCAGATCAAGAACCGCGAAAAGGGCATGCGCGTCTTGCGCTCGCGGCTTTATGAAATGGAGATGCAGAAGCAGCAGGACGCGCTGGCCAAGGAACGCAAGGCGATGGTGGGTTCCGGCGACCGCAGTGAGAAGATTCGTACTTACAACTTTCCCCAGAACCGCGTGACCGATCACCGCATTGGCTTGACCGTTCATCAGCTTCAGGAAGTGATGGATGGGAAACTGCAGCCGCTGATCGAGGCGCTGACTACGTACTATCAGGCTGAAAAAATGAAGCAGGAAACTGCCAGCGTGGGGTGAGGGAGTGTAGCGCGACGTTCACGAGCCGGCGGCTCAGGGCGGATTTATTTTCAGACTATCGGCACGACTGAAGTAGTTGCCGAAAAACTCTTAGAGCGGCGTTTAGGGTTTGAAGGGGCGCGGCTTCCAGCCGCGCCGTCATCTTCTAAACGACTCACGGCATGGCTGGAAGCCATGCCCTTTCAAAACTACAGCGCCCAGGAAGTTTCCGCGACCTATAAAGCCGCTCCCCTCGACAAGCATAGGCATGCTTCCTGGCGCAGCATATTGATCCCAAATCCTGCCTAGCTTTGCTCGGCCACACCGACGAGGGCGTCCGGGTCTACGTAGCTTAACAAGGATGAATCCTGGACGGCCGAGGGGCGGCTGTCCCCACGCGGACCAACAAAAAAGCCTCCTGCTTGGCGCAGGAGGCTTTTCCTGGGGGAGGACTTCCGGGCGTCTGCCCGTCGTCCTAAAAAACTATTTTGCTGGGGCTGGCTGATCCGTGGAGGTCGAGGCCAACTGTTCCAGATCGTTCTTGAGCAGGCTTATTTCCACCCGCCCGCCGCTGGTTCGCTTGGTCTTAGGCTGTTCCTCGGCAGCGTTGGCGCTGGGAACCGGGGCGTTGCCCATGCCCACCACATAAATGCGGTATACCGGGATGTCATGGTTCAGCACCAGATAGCGCACCACTGAATCCGCCATTTTCTGTGAAGTGGCAATGGCGGCTTGGCCATGTCCCGAGGAGAAGCCCTGCACTTCGATGATGTAGCCACGCTGGCTCTTGAGCGGGGTGGCCATATCGTCGAGGGCTGTCTTAGCGTTCTGGCTGAGGACGCTCTGGCCGGGACGGAAGCGAATCTCCGTCTGGGTCGTGGCCTTGTATTGATCGATGTTGCCGACTACCTGTTCGACCGTGGAGAGACGGGTGTTGGCCTGGGTTGCAGTCTGCTGCGCCGCCTGGGCTTTATTGCCGGCGTCGATGGCGTGTTGGTCAGCTTCGCT
The DNA here is from genome assembly GCA_963696635.1 of uncultured Acidobacteriota bacterium. Taxonomy (GTDB): domain Bacteria; phylum Acidobacteriota; class Terriglobia; order Terriglobales; family Acidobacteriaceae; genus JABDBE01. The sequence continues at coordinate 50,765 of CAVOKX010000005.1, read as the reverse complement.
GGCCTTGGCCGAAGCCGAGCTGGATGCCTTGCTGCGCGCGCGAATCCACGTCCTTGATCATCTTGGTGTTGGCGGAAGTGAGCTCGTCAAGTTCATTCACGCGATCGCGGATGGGCTGGGTCTGGCGCTGCACATACTTCTTGCGGGCGAATGGATTCACTTTGCCCCAAAAGCCTTCGCGGGTTTCAGCTTGCAAAGGTTGCTTGCCGGTAGCGCCGACACTCTGCGAAGACGACATCGAAGAGGTCTGGTCGCTGCTGGACGAAGTAGCGGGGGCGGTCTGAGTCGCCGGTGCAGTCTGCGTCGGTTGGCTGGCGGCGGGTTGATCCTGTGAGGTCGAGCCGGTCTGCTGCGCGAACGCTGGCAGAGCAAGCACGATGGAGACGACTAGCGCTACAAACACACGATTCTTCATTTTCAACTTCCTCCGAGGAAGGGAGCGTCTGGGAGCTCCACTCTGGCACGCCTTACGGGCGGCTTTAAAAACTTTGGATAATCGGTGGCCGTTTGACTCTGGCACCGCAGCTCTCTATAACAGGTCGATCGCCAAACTGCGGGAAAGCTAACTCCTTGGCTTGCAATAACATTGTAATCCCGCAGGCTGAGAAGCGAAGGAGAATGATCCGCTTCGAGGGTAAATTTGGCGAAATCGGTATAAAAACTGCGTGGCCGAAGCTCAGGTGACACAGGAGATTGGATGCCAAAGAGGAATGCAAGAGTTTGCTTTTTAGGATGTGTCTTTATGCTGTGTGCTGCCCTCGGCTGGTCCCAAACTGCCACGACCCATGGGCTGGCCTCGGACAATATCCCGCCGGATCGCCTGAAGGAGTATGCCGATCTCGCTGTTTGGTGGCAACGGGAATACTTGCGAATCGACACCACGAATCCTCCCGGCAACGAAGCTCGCGCCGCGGACTTCTTTAAGAAAATCCTTGATCAGGAGGGTGTTGAGAACCGCGTGTTCAGCTACGCTCCCGGCCGGGCCGATTTGTGGGCACGAATTGCGAAAAACACGTCGTCTGCGCGGCGGCCGATCATCCTGCTGAATCACATGGATGTGGTCACCAGCGATTCCTCCCATTGGAAGGTTCCGCCATTCAGCGGGCAAATTGTGGACGGCTCGATTTACGGCCGCGGCGCCCAGGATATGAAGAATGAAGGCTTGGCGCAGTTCATGGTCATGGTGATGCTGCAGCGCGAAAAGGTAGAACTGGATCGCGATGTGATTTTCCTGGCGGTAGCCGATGAGGAAGTCGATGGCACGGGCAGCGATTGGTTCATCGCTCATCAGCGTGATCTGCTCGGGAATGCTGAATTCCTGATCAACGAGGGTGGCGAGAATCTTTTGGAGCATAACGGCCACGTGAAGTACGTGGGTGTGGACGTAGGCGAGAAGGCAGCGTTCTGGCTGCATGTGGTGGCACATGGGCGTGCGGGACATGGCTCGCTTCCGATCGCGGATTCCGCGCCGAACCGGCTGGTGCAGGCCTTGAATCGCGTCGTCGCCTATCGCACGCCGCTCAAGGTGCTGCCGGTGGTGGACGAATTTCTGCGCACCATGGCGCCCTACGAGTCTCCGGCGCGAGCGGAGAAGTTTCGCAATATCCGGCTGGCGTTGCAGGATAAGAATTTTCAGCACGAGGTGGAGCACGACGAATCTCTCAACTATCTGCTGCGCGACACTATTTCGCTGACCATGCTGGGCGGCTCGGAGCAGACCAACGTGATTCCGCCGGAAGCCTGGGCCAACCTGGATGTGCGCCTTCTGCCGGGAGACGATCCCAAGCAATTTCTAGCATCGATCCGGCAGGTGGTGAATGACCCCAATATAAGCGTCGAACCGCTGAACACGGACTTCCGCCTGGCTAATTCTTCGCCTACGGACACAGCTTTGTACCATGCAATCCAAAAGGTGTCCGCGCAGTATTTTCCGGGAACGCCGGTGGTGCCGCGGTTGGATAGCGGCTACACCGAGAACCAGCGCTATCGTCCGCTGGGGATCAACTCGTATGGATTTACGCCGTACACGTCGACTGAAGAAGAAGGCAGCACGGAACACGGGAATGATGAACGCATTCGCGTGGAAGAAGTGCGGCGCGGTTTCCGCGTGCTTTATGACGTGGTGACCACGGTGGCCAGGTAACCTTTCGCCGTGGCCAGTTTTCTTAAGATCGCTGTCCGCAATACTTCTCATACTGCTCGTAGATGTAGTTATCGGTCATCCCGGCGATGTAGTCGCAGACAATTCGTGGCAGAGGCTCCGCTGCGGTTTTTTCCTTGTAGGTTGATGGCAAACTTTCTGGCTTCGCCATCCAGAACTTGAACAGTTCGCTGATCACTCGCTCAGCATCATTTTTTTCCGGATCGAGCGTGGCGCTGAAATAGAGATTCCTGTAGAGAAAATCTTTGGCCTCACGCCGCTCCTTTTCGACTGACGGACTTAGAGTCACAAGCCGATGAGGGCAGGAGCGAATGCCGGCAAGATTGCTCACACCCGACTGCCGGATCGTTTCTTTAGTGTTCTCGATTAGATCTCCTACCCAACGGTTGAGCATGCGTTTGAGCGTCTCATTGAATTTCAGCTTGTCGATCGCGTCTGGATAGATGGATTCGACTTCGCCGTAGAAGCGCTCGAAAACTGGAACGCCTTCGCGAATTTGGTCGAGTGTGAGCAAATGGGATTCGTAGCCGTCGTCGAGGTCGGCAGTGCTGTAGGCAATTTCGTCGGCGACATCGATGAGCTGCGCCTCGAGCGGCGGGCGAAGGTCGAGCAAATATTCGGCGAGTTCCGGGAACCGGTCAGCAGGGTAATCGTGCGAATGCTTGATGATGCCTTCGCGAACCTCGAAGGTCAGATTGAGTCCGCGGAAAGCGGCGTAGCGCAGTTCGAAGTCCTCGACGATACGCAGCGCGTGCAGGTTATGGTCGAAGAAAAAGCCGTGCTCGCGCATGGCGACGTCGAGGGCCTTTTCGCCAGCGTGTCCGAATGGCGCATGGCCGACGTCATGCACCAAGGCGAGCGCCTCGACCAGATCGACGTTCAGCCCCAGTTGAGCGGCGATGGTTCGCGCGATCTGTGCGACCTCGATGGTATGGGTCAGGCGATTGCGAAAGTGGTCGGAGTAGCGGCGGGTGAAGACCTGAGTTTTAGCCTCAAGGCGGCGAAACGCCCTGGAGTGGATGACACGATCGCGGTCACGCTGAAAGTCGTCGCGGTAGGGATGGCGAGGCTCGAGATAACGGCGTCCGCGGGATTGCTCCACCCGCACGGCGTAGTCGGCGAGCATGGAGAGAGTCTAGCAGAAACAGCAATTGGCAATTAGCACTTCGCAGTTGGCCAGCCGAGTTATCTGGCCTCTAAGAACCCACCGGGGTGCCCGGTGCTTCAGGAAACAATCGTCAATGCTTTTGGCCGCAAGTTCAGCCGCATCTCATTGGTTGGCTCGAAGCCCAGAGTTTCGTAAAGATGCCGGCCATCCTTGCTCGCGTGCAAAGCCACGAAGGCAAAATCCTCTTTGCGGCACCAGTCGATCATAGTCTGCATGAGCTGACGGCCAATTCCTCTCCTGCGGTGATCGGGATAGGTGTATACGTTCAGGATGGTCGCACGCCGACACTGGCCGTCGTATGGATGGCTGGGCCAGGGGCTGATCAGGATTGCCCCGCCGCCCACGATGAGTTCGCCGCTCACTGCGAGCCACGCTCGGAAGGACCTGCTGGGCAAAGCTTCCGCTAGGTAAGCAGCGGACGTAGCAACCATGGCAGTAAGCGCGTCGGCGTCTTTGTAGTCCATGTCTTCATACATGGCTCGGCGTTGACGAACGATTTCAGGAATGTCGCCCAGCGTGGCTTCGCGGATCAGGATGCCGTTGATCATTGCTGCACTCGAGGACTCCCACTCAGGATGCTTCGGCGCCCAGAGCAAGAGCGTTTTTCTTGAAGGCATACAAAAGGCGCGACCGAAGCCGCGCCTTCAACCAGATACTAGATACCGGTTCCTACTTGTTTCCCGGCTCTTCCTTGGCGAGCTTCATCTTTGCGGACTCGAGCTTTTGGGTCACTTGGGCTAAGTTGTCGGTGTCCACTTCTGCGGCGACGGTTTTGTTCCACTCGTCGATGGCCCGTTCCCAGTGCGCCGCGGCCAGTTTCAAGCGCCCGGTCTTTTGATACAAATCACCAAGGTGGTCCTGGACAGTGGGATCCATCCCCATATGCTGGGAGGCTTTCATCAGATTGTCCTCCGCGAGTTCGTACTTCCCGAGCCGGAAGTATGCCCAACCCAACGAGTCGAGATAAGCGCCATTGGCGGGTTCGAGCTCCACCGCCTTCTTGATCATGATGAGCGCCTCGTCCAGCTTGGTGCCGCGATCGGCCAGCATGTATCCGAGATAGTTGAGCACGGCGGCGTTCTGCGGGTCCGTGGCCAGCACTTTACGAAAAACGTCTTCCGCCTGATCGTATTTCTTCTGGCGCTCGTAGGTGGATCCACGCAGGAAGTCGACGTACTCTTTGTCTTCATCCTTGGTCGAGAGCTGGGTGGCCTTGTCGAGAGCCGCTTCCGCCTCCGGCCAGCGCTTCAGCCGGCCATACATTTGAGCCAGGTTAATGTAGACCTCGCGATCTTGAGCGGTTCCATCGAGCAGGGACTTCACCAGTTGCAGGCCAGCGTCCGGCTGACCCATGTCGGCAAGCTGGGCGGCGTAAACCATCTTCAGGCCGCGATCGTTGGGCAGCTTCTGAGTCGCTTCCTTGGCAACGTCGGTTGCTTTTTGCCATTGCTTGGCTTCGCGATAAGTGTCGATAATCTGCTGGTAGCCACGCTCGGCATTTTCGTCGCCCAAGGGCAGCATCTTGCGGAACGTGTCTAAAGCCGCCTGCTCGTTGTTGTCGTCGCGATAGACCGTGCCCAGTCGCTCAAGAAATATAGACCGGTTATTCTTCTCGCTCTGATTGTAGTTGTTGTCCGCCTTGTCGGTTTTCTTCACCAGGTCTTGCAGAATCTCCACGGCTTCGTCATAGCGGCCCTCCGCCTGATAGACGGCGGCGATGTTGTAGGGCACTTCCATCACGTCCTGCGCCATGGACTCAGCTTTCTTTAAATTGTCCAATGCCAGGTCGAACTTGCCATTTCTGCGGTAGATCTCAGCCATGCGCAGGTAAGTCTGTGCGTCCTCGGGATTTGAATCTGCGATGATCTTGTATTGCTCGAGGGCCGCATCAGTCTGGCCGTCGTTTAACAGATTCTGCGCCAGGCCGCGGATGGCGTCGAGATTGTCGCGATCAAGTTCAATCGCTTTTCGGTAGGCGGTAATCGCCTGCTTGTATTCTTTGCGCTGCTCGTAGGTGTAGCCCAGCGCGGAATAAAGCTTTGCCGAACGGGCGGCGTCGGGGACGGCACTCAAAGCCTCGGCCGCGCGAGCGCTGTCGCCTTCTTCGTTATACAGGTAAGCCAGCGTGGTAACGGCTTCTTCGGAATCGGGCTGCAGTTTGACCGCGGTCTTGAATTCGCTTTCCGCTTTTCGCAGATCGTTGTTCAGGCGATAGAGGCGCCCTAGTAACAGGTGATCGTCCACGTTATCGGGCTCAATCTTTATGATTTCCTGGTACTGTTCGATCGCCAGTTTGAGCACGTTGTCAGAGCCGCTGCCGCTTTGAACATCGCCCAGCGAGCGCAAGTAAATACGGCCAAGCAACTTGTGCGCTTCGAGGTTATTGGGGTCTTTCTTGAGAATGTCCTGGGCTTCGAGCACGGCGTCGCGAATGCGCCCGGTCTTGGCATAAAGCTCCGCTAGACCCGAGGTCAGATATTCAGACGTAGGGTCGGCGTCAATGGCAAGCCTATACTCCTCGATGGCTTTGGTGGCGAGATCGCTGCGGTTGTACACCGCAAACTGATCTTCGTACATGTGAGCCACGGTGTAGTGATAGTAGGCGGTCGCCCGGTCCAGCTTTCGCGTAGCGGGCGCAGGAGCCGGTTTTGAAGTCGCGGCTGGGGCGGTCGGTGCGGGAGTTTGCTGCGCCACAACGGTAGCAGCCAAAGAGAACACAAAAACAAAAATGGTCCAGCGCATGCTTTTCATCCGGTACTTTTGGATTCCCAAACCCATAGCGATTGGATGCCGAACCGCCTCTGGTGGGTGCTCCGTTTATTGTAAACCTTCGTCAACCAGGATAGCGAAAAACTGCCTGGGGAATGTGAGCGGAAAAGATTCGGAGGTACAGGGACGGATGGATCGAAAACCCCCAGCATTTAGCACTTGGCATTTAAGGATTTTGCCCCCGAGCGGACGAATCAACTTACGGGTCCACATCGGTTTGAGCCAAGTGCTAACTGCTGGGTTTCTCAGTGCCGGAAGTGCCTCACCCCCGTAAAAATCATGGCGAGGCCAAGCCGGTCGGCAGCTTCGATTATCTCCTGGTCGCGCACCGATCCGCCCGGTTGGATGATGGCAGTGGCCCCGGCCTTGGCGATTTCTTCCACCCCGTCGGGGAACGGGAAAAAAGCATCCGAGGCGGCGACCGTACCCTGCAGCGGCAGCACTGCCTTCATGGCTCCGATCTTGCAGGAATCCACGCGGCTCATCTGTCCGGCGCCGACGCCCACCGTCTGTCCGTCGCGCGCATAAACGATGGCGTTGGACTTCACGTGCTTGCAAACTTTCCAGGCGAAAAGCAAAGCCCGTTTCTCTTCCGCTGTGGGTTGACGCTTGCTGACAACTTTCAGATCGCTTTCCGCCAGCGGCCGCACATCGGCATCTTGCAGCAAGATTCCGCCGGAAACATTTTTCAGCACCCGCTTCTGACGAGCATCCGTAATCTCTACCAGGCGCAGGTTCTTCTTGGACGCAAACTTGGCCCTTGCGGCTTCGGCGAACGCCGGAGCAGCGATCACCTCCAGAAAGAGTTTGGCCATTTCTTCAGCCGCGGCACCGTCGACCGAACGATTCACGCCGATCACACCTCCGAAAGCCGAAACCGGATCGCATGCAAGGGCTTTCTTGTAGGCTTCAACCAGAGTCTGGCCGGTCGCGGTTCCGGCAGGATTGGTATGTTTGATAATCGCGCACACGGGCTCTTCAAATTCCTGAGCCAAATCCCAGGCCGCTTCGAGATCCACGATGTTGTTGTAGGAAAGTTCCTTGCCTTGCAGCTGGCGTCCATTGGCCACACCTTGGCCGGAGCCATCGGAGTACATCGCAGCTTTCTGATGGGGATTTTCCCCGTAGCGAAGATCCATCACTTTGTTGAAAGACAAGCGCAGCGTCTGCGGAAAGGCACCCTCTTCGTGAAAGTCGAAACCCCCATTGGCGCTGACTCGCTCCAGCGTGGAAGCGATGGCGGAGTCATACGCGGCGGTGGTCGCGAAGGCCTTCTGGGCCAAACGCCACCTGGTGGCTGACGACAACGCACCGCCGGACAGCGCCAACTCTTCCGCAATTTGATCATAGTCGGCGGGCGAGGTAACGACGGCGACGTCCTGAAAATTTTTGGCGGCAGAGCGAATCATCGAAGGTCCGCCAATGTCGATGTTCTCGATCAGTTCATCGAAGTGCACGTTCGGTTTGGCCGCGGTCTTCTCAAACGCGTAGAGATTGACCACCACCATGTCGATGGGCAGGATCCCATGTTCCGCAACTGCGGTTCGATGGGCCGGGTTCTCGCGGCGATGCAGGATTCCTCCATGCACTTTGGGATGCAGGGTCTTGACGCGCCCATCGAGCATCTCGGGGAATCCGGTGAGTTCAGAAATATCTTTCACGAGGATGCCCGAGTCGCGCAGCAGTTTTGCCGTGCCGCCGGTCGAGATCAGCTCCACGCCCAGATGGGAGAGCTTGCGGGCGAACTCGACCAGTCCAGTTTTGTCCGTGACACTGAGAATGGCGCGCTGGATCTTTCCTGACTTTTCGGGCATGGAAACCTCTGGTTTAGAAATAGCGTGACCAGAAAGTCTATCAGCGGAAAGGATGAGCCGCGCGAAGGACCTGTGCAGTTCTGGAAGGCACACCCTTTGAAAACGCCAACGCCGATCCGCTTTTTTCGAAGCCCGTCAGCTTCGTTTTTGCAAATCCTCATCCAAAAGAATGGGACGGGCCTCATGACCCGCCCCGCGCAATCGGCACCAGGAGGAGATCCGGCCCGGCTGGCTAAACTCCCCGGCTCACAATCGAGATGGATTCTTCGAGCACATCCATCGCGACATCCGCTTCCTCTTTCGTCACAACGAGCGGTGGCGCAATGCGGATCGTGCTCGGGCCGCAGCCCAGCAAGAGAATGCCATGCTCGAAGGCCGTTTGAATGATGCGGTCGCGTTCGGCCGCGCCATATTCCTTGGTCTTCTTGTCTTTGACAATCTCGACACCAATCATCAGGCCGCGTCCGCGAACGTCCCCGACCAGCCTGTGCTTGCTGGGCCAGGCCGCCATGCGCTTCAGCATGTGGTTGCCGACTTCGGTTGCGTTGTGCAGCAAGCCCTCGCGCTCGATGACATCGAGCGTGGCCATCGCAGCCGCGTTGCACACCGGGTTGCCTCCAAACGTGGAAGCATGCGAGCCCGGGACCCAGTCCATGATCTCGGCTTTGCTGATGGTGACGCCCAGCGGCATGCCCGAAGCGATACCTTTCGCCGAGCAAACAATGTCGGGCTGCACCCCGGTGTGTTCGATGGCCCACCATTTTCCGGTGCGTCCGATGCCGCTTTGCACTTCGTCAACTACCAGCAGAATGCCGTGATGATCACAGATGCGGCGCAACTCCTGCATGAAGACGGTGGGCGCGATGACGTATCCGCCTTCGCCTTGCACCGGTTCGACAAAGATCGCGGCCACTTCCTCGGGTGCGAGCGAGGTCTTGAAAAGCTTGTCCTCGATGAACCGAGCGCAGCCCAGCGCGAAAGCTTCCGCATCCTGCGGCCCGCCTTCGCATCCGCGATACACGTCAGGATAGCGAATGTGCGTTACGCCCGGAACCAATGGCCCGAAGCGCCGCTTCTGTTGCGGCTTTGAGGCAGTCAGCGAAAGCGCACCCATGGTGCGTCCATGAAACGCGCCATAGAACGCGATCACGTTTTGCCGCTTAGTGTGATAGCGGGCGAGCTTGAGCGCGCACTCGATGGCTTCCGTCCCCGAGTTGCCATAGTAAATTTTGTGCGGCCCCGGCATGGGCGCGATCTTCGACAGGCGCTCTGCCAGCGTCACCATATTCTCGTAATAAAAATCGGTGCCGGACATGTGGATCAGCTCGGCGGCCTGCTTCTGAATCGCTGCGACCACGTGGGGATGGCAGTGACCGGTCGATGTGACAGCGATGCCGGCGGAAAAATCAAAAAATTCATTGCCATCCACGTCGGTGACCACGATGCCGCGTCCCTGCTTGGCGACAAACGGGTAGGAGCGCGTGTAAGAAGGCGAAATATATTTGCTGTCGCCGGCCAGAACGCGCTTCGCGTTCGGACCCGGCAATGCGGTGATGATCTTGGGACCGATAAGAGTTTGGGTTGACATGGCATCCTCCGAAAGTGGTCGTTGGTCGTTCGTCTTTGGCGGTTGGCTTCCAGGCGGTGAGCAGGCGGACTTCAGCCTTAAAGCCGGAATCGGACGAGATGAGGATGGAGGAGTTAGTCGCTACCGAATAAGCTGGGACGCGCCTGCGAGGGCAACACCGCCAGATAGCGGCGTGGACACACCAGAAAGTGGATCCAGCACTCGGGCAGGTGCGAATTGGGATTCTGGCGGCGCATCGGGAATCATTCCAAGGTTATTATAGCGCGCCGCGAACGCCGGCGTAACCCCCATTCGGTCCATGTCGTTCGTCATGCCTGGGAAGATGAGAGGTATAATTCCCTCTAGTCAGAGGTGAGTTCTTGTTGAAACGCCTTCTGGTCTGCGTCTGTTTTCTGGCCTCCTTTCCTCTGAACGGGCAAACGGCTAGCCATAGCCAGGGTGCTGCACCGGTCATCCGACACATCCTTTTCAAGAGCGCAGGCGTGCTCTCAGACCAGGAACGGCGTGAACTCACAAAAAGGGTCCGACGCTATGCTGATTCGCCAAGCGATGCGCCCACTGCTATTGCGGAGGAACTTGTGCGTGAAGCATGCCAGGACAAGGGCTACTTCAAAGTTAAGGTAAGCGCAGCGGCAGAGCCAGTTACCGGCAATGCGGAGAATCGTCAGTTTGACATTGTAGTCAAGGTTCTCGATTACGGGTTGCAATATAGGCTCCAACAAATACATTTCCTCAATTCGAAGACATTTTCAGAAGCAGAATTGTTGCCACTTGTCCAGGTGCAGCCGGGTGAAATTTTCAGTCGGGCAAAGATTGCAGAAGGGCTGGAAGCTGTCGAGGAGCATTACGAAGCTGTTGGATACGTGAACATCACATCAATCCCGAACGCCGAATTTGACGAGGGCGATGCCAGTGTTCGACTGAATATCGATGTGGATGAGGGGAAGTTGTTTCGCTGGGGTGACCTTCACATCACTGGCTTGGATGCCGGGAAAACACAAAAGCTGACGGACGGATGGGAAGATCTGCGCGGAAAGCCCTATTCCCCGGAAGCGCTGCGAGACTTTTGTGCCAGGTTCTTTCCGGCGGCGCGTGACACAGATCCCGTAAAGTACACCAAAAGAGAGATGAACGAAAAAATGGGAACGATCGACATCTCCATCGCATTCGTGTCCCCGTGGTGGCTTTCCAACTGAGAATCAATACTCCTTCTCACTTGATTATTTCTCGGATCGGCCTAACCGGACGGCAGTTTGGAAAAATCCCGCATCTCTGCTCGGCTTTCGTGTGTCTGATACTTATCCGTTCATCGATGATCCCATGACCACTGCCCAGCGCCAGAGCCGTTTTGCCGTGATCCTTGCCTTCGGGCTGGTGTATTTCTTTTGGGGATCCACCTATCTGGCAATTGACATCGCGGTGGAACGCATTCCTCCCGCGCTCATGTGCGGAGTGCGCTTTCTGATTGCTGGGGTTTGCATGCTGGCATTTTGCGGAGTGCGCGGCCGAAACATCTGGTACAACCCGCGGCAGTTGGGGCAGATGGCAATCGTTGGCATCCTCTTGCTGATGGGCGGCAACCTCACCCTCTCGTATGCGGAAAAATATGTGGCCTCAGGCTTGGCGGCCTTGATCGTTGCCGTGACCCCGCTGTGGTTTCTGGTGCTGGATACGTTGTTGCTCGGCGATCATCACGTTTCGCTGCGCGGCAAAGCCGGGTTGGGCCTGGGCGTCGCCGGGCTAGTCATATTGTTGTGGCCTGACCTAACCACAACCACTTCGTTTGGGCGCGTGCAACTATGGGCCTCGATCAGCTTGCTAGGGGGCTCGTTCAGTTGGGCACTGGGTTCAGTGCTGGCCAAGCGCTGGAAGGCCGCGGACGTTCGATCCGTTCTCAGCTACCGCCTGGCAGATGATCGCTGCAGGCTTGGCCAATCTGCTGTTCGCGGTGGGCGCGGGAGATTTTTCGCGAGTCGCGTGGACCCCGCGCGGGATCGGGGCCACGGCATATCTGGTCGTGTGCGGATCGTGGATCGGCTATACCGCGTATATCTGGCTGCTGAATCATGTGCCCACCGCGAAGGTTTCCACGTACGCGTATGTCAATCCGGTGGTCGCGGTTTTTCTGGGCTGGCTGGTACTGCATGAGCGCGTCGACGCTTACATCCTCGCGGGCAGCGCGATCGTAGTCGCTTCGGTGATTCTGGTGACCAGCGCACAGGTGACCAAGAAGCCCGCGGTGGAGGCAATCGCGATGGTGGAGACCACAGGGGATTAGGCTCCCTGTTGCTGTTAGCTGAGAACTAAAGATTCCTCCTGAAGCAAAGCTCTTCTCCAAATGCTTCAAAAGTTTCGCTTCCTGTGTGCGGTGGACACTCTTGTCCGCCGCCTTTGACGTTGACGTTGGTAGATTCCACACCGCCCTGGCGGCGTCGCCGAATCTGGCCCGCCGGGCATTTTGGCGTCTTGGGCTATGCAATTTGTCACGGCCTCGCAAAAAATTTGTAATCTTGCGCGGAACGCCCTGTCGCAGAGTTTTCCCGGAACGAAGCCACGCGCTAACCCGAATACATCCTCAACACGCGTCTGTTAATGTGTTTGAGACCTCGAAGCTAAGTGCCAAGTGCTGAATTCTTATGATCGGTGATAAACAGCCCATCACTACCACGTTGGTGGGAATGAACGTAGCCGTATACGTTGCGATGGTGCTGACGGGTGTGTCGCCGCTTGCGCCAACCATCCCCCAACTCTTGAAGTGGGGAGCGAACTGGGGACCACTTTCGCTCGGCGCCGAGCCCTGGCGCATCCTGGCTTCCAACTACGTACATGCTGGCATCATTCACATCGCGCTCAACATGTGGTGCTTGTGGAACCTCGGATTTCTGGCGGAGCGAGTCTTCGACCCTTGGATGTACGTGCTCACTTACACCTTCTGCGGACTCGCGGGCAGTTTAGCCAGCCTGTGGTGGCATCCGATAGCGGTCGGCGTGGGCGCCTCGGGCGCAATTTTTGGATTGGCTGGGGCTTTGATCGCAGCTCTTTATCTTGGCCATTTGCCAATTTCCAAGCAGGCCATTCAGGGCACACTGAAGAGCCTGCTCATATTTGCTGGCTACAATTTATTCTTCGGTGCCACGATCCCGGGAATCGACAACTCGGCTCACATTGGCGGACTGTTGACCGGCTTGGCGCTGGGGGCGGTCCTGGCAAAACATCTCATCGCGCCCCCGGAAATCCGCGATGCGTGGCGTCGCAGCGTTTTCATCGCGGCCGCCGTCGTACTGGTTCTGTTGTTCCATGGCAGTGAAGCATGTGAGCGGGAACCTGCCACCACGGTAATCCACAGTTTCCCGTGATTACTTGAAAATGTTTGTCTGTGTCTCTGTGTCTCTGTGACTCTGTGGTGAAGGTTCCGGACGCTCGCGTCCACGCTTGCCTACTCGGTTCCTTCTTCCGGCTCATCATCGGTTACTACCTCCACGGTATGTCCGCGAACCACGAAGCTAACCTTTTGATCCGCTTTGGAAACGAAGCTTACACGGGTAGGCGCGCGTTGCCAGCTCGGCGGTGCGCATTCGGCCTCGGCCCCGTCGTCGCTGGCGGCTTCGCCCAGCGGCTTTTTCAGGATGGGCTTACGGCGGCCCAGTTGCATTACGATCGCAGAGAGCTTCCGCCCATCGTCGGAAATACCGCAATAGGCAACGTAGTCGCGGTACCAACTGGCTGAGGAGCAGTCCGGATCAAACTCCGGCAGGCTGGCTTGCGAGATGTGTCCCGTGACCCGATCGATCACCAGCCATCCCCCGCGCTGCCAACTCCAACGCGGCGTCGAGGTTGTTTCCTGGGGCAAAATGTCGTTCACCCGAACCATGCGTCGCACCACGAACAACTCCTCGGTCACATCGTGCGGAATGCCCACGGTAAATTCTTTCAATCGGCCATCCACATACATGGGCCTGACCTTCAACTCCTCCGGCCGGCTTTGATCCACACCAGTGGATAACTTGACCGCCGTCCACTTACCGAAAGTAATGACGTGTGGCTTAGAGGCCGCCAAAGCCGCAGCCACGACAAGAACCAAACACGGCGCGATGCGAAAAGGAAAGCGCATGCAGTGAGACTAAGCAGCGGCTGGTTGCTAACGCAAGGTTAGATCGCACACTTTGTCTCGACCCTTCCCAAAATGACATGTCCAAAAGTTGGACAGGTATTTGCCGAAACAACAGGAACAGATCGATGGGCGACTGCTAAATCCGTTACAATTATGAAAGCGTTTGCTCGGTTGTATCGATGAGCCGTCCCCATAAATTCCGGACATCTCCTGCCAGTCATTCTCCGTCTTACAAAGAGATGGGGGAACAATCGCCGCGTCGCGCGCCACGGGTGCTGGTAGTCGACGATAATCCGGACACCATGGTGCTGATGCGCGAACTGCTGTCCACACGGGGGTATGAAGTCGTTGCGGTTCCGGACGCGGCCCAGGCCGAGACCGAGATCCGTCGCGAGCTCCCCGATATGATTCTTTCCGACGTGGTCATGCCCGGCAAGTCGGGTTACGAACTGTGCCGCGAGGTCAAGGATAACCCAGCTACCCGGCTGATTCCCTTCGTGCTGATTACGGGGCTCAGTGATCGCGAGGACAAATTGCGGGGAATCGAGGCCGGGGCCGACGATTTCCTCAACAAGCCTATTTTTTCGGAAGAGTTGTTTGCCCGCGTCAAGTCGCTGCTCAAACTCAAAGAGTTCACCGACGAACTGGAAACGGCGGAGTCGGTGCTGTGCACCCTGGGCCTAAGCGTGGAGAGTCGCGATCCCTATACCGAAGGTCATTGTGAACGCCTGGCGGAAAACGCCAGCAATTTGGGGCGTCATCTCGGTTTGAGTGAAGAATCGATCGTGGCGTTGCGCCGCGGCGGGTACTTGCACGACCTCGGAAAGATCGCGGTTCCCGATGACATTTTGAAGAAGGGAACGAATCTGACCGAGGAAGAGTGGGCCATCATGAAGCAGCATCCGGTGACTGGGGAAAATATCTGCCGTCCCTTGAAGTCGCTGCGGTTGGTGCTGCCCATTATCCGCAACCATCATGAGCACTCGGATGGCAGCGGCTATCCCGACGGCTTGCAAAAAGGGGAAATCCCGTTGCTTCCGCGAGTCCTGCAGGTGGTGGACGTATATGATGCCCTGCGAACCGCGCGGCCCTACAAACCCGCGCTAAGCCATGAGCACGCCGCTTTCACGATGCGCCAGGAAGCTCGCGGCGGCCTGTGGGATGAGGAACTAGTGGCGGAATTCTTGTCCATGCTGGAGAAGCAGCGGCGAGTAGCTTAGAAGCTATCAGCTATAAGCTTTCAGCTTTCAGAAATTGACCTTAAGCCAACGCTTTCATCTTTTCCCAGTTGCGTGTTGTGTAAGTTTGGTCCTGTTTTGAGGGACGTCATTCCGAAGCGCCGCGCTTCTACCAGCGGGGCAAGGAATCTCGCGTGAACCATTTGAAACGGCTCCACTACGCTTTTCCAGAGGCTTGATTCGAGAGCGGCAAAATTTGAGCCGAGCGACTAGTAGCTGGCAGCAGCTGATAGCTGACAGCTGAAAGCTGATAGCTTGCATTTGGACCCTGCCACCTACAGCATCATCCTACCGGCCTACAACGAGAGCGCCCGCATCGCGGCCACACTCGACAGAATTCTTGCGCATGGCGCTCAACGCGGATGGAACCTCGAAGTCATAGTGGTCAATGACGGATCGAGTGACGATACCGCAGAGATTGTTCGCAGCTATGCGGCCAGGCACCCGGTGTTGCGGTTGCTCGAGAATCCCGGCAACCGGGGCAAGGGATTCAGCGTCCGCAACGGAATGCTCCACGCCAAGGGCGGCGTTTTACTGTTCAGCGATGCTGACCTCTCCTCGCCGATTGAGGAGGCAGACAAACTCTTCACCGCAATTGCGAAAGGCGCAGACATCGCCATCGGCTCGCGCTGGGTCGATCCCCGATTGCAGATTCGCAGGCAGCCGCTGCATCGCCGGCTCTTCGGGCGAATCTTCAACCTGCTTTTACGCGGCATTCTCGGCTTGCAATTCAAGGATACACAGTGCGGCTTCAAGGCTTTCACCCAGAGCACTGCGCAAACCATTTTTCCCTTGCAGAAGATCGAACGCTGGGGATTTGATCCGGAATTGCTCTACCTGGCCGCGAAATTCAGATACACCGTCAGCGAGGTCCCGGTGGCGTGGTCGCATCGCGAAGGAACGCGCATCCATCCCGTGCGCGACGGCATCAGAATGTTCGGTGAATTGCTGCGGGTCCGCTGGTACGAGCTCAAGGGCAACTACGCTCCCGCGAACGCGGTTTCCGAACCACTCTAGTGCAGTTGTATCGGGAGGGCAGGAATACGAAGGGCACGGCTTCACAGGCTGCGGAAAAAACCCTGGATTCGTATCAGGGTATGCCTTTAGGCATACCGTAAGTCGCTGAAAATGGGTCCGGCTTTAGCCGGGGGAGTTCGAGGTTCCTTTCTAAACAGCGTTTTTCCGCAACCTGTTCAGCAGTGCCGCCATGAATGGCACGGGTTCCGGCTTAGCCCCTGAGGGCACCCCCTCTTCACCAACACGAGACCCGCTCTAGTCGAAAAAATTCGGGAAGGAGAACGCGACATGGAACGCCGAGACTTTCTGAAGAATGCAGGGCTAGTCGTCGCCGGGGTTGCTTCCCGCAACTTATTTGCTGAGGCTAAGACCGAGGCTCCTCCATCAAAGGCTGATTTCACCCTCCACATCGCTCCCGTCTCCTTCGACATCGCTCCCGGCAAGACGATTCACACCTTTGGCTATAACGGTCAGGTTCCGGGCCCGCTTCTGCGAATGAAAGAAGGCGTCCCGGTCACGGTTGATGTCTTCAACGACACCGATCACGAAGAGATTGTTCACTGGCATGGCCAAATGATTTCAGTGGAAGCAGACGGCGCGACCGAGGAGGGCAGTCCGGCCGTTCCCCCACACGGGCATCGCCGATACAATTTCACTCCCAAGCCCGCCGGCACGCGTTGGTATCACAGCCACGCGTTTGCCGGCAAGAACCTTCATCGCAGCCTCTATACCGGACAGTTCGGCTTCGTTTACATCGAACCAAAGAATGACCCCGGACGTTACGACCGCGAGGTCTTTCTCGCCATGCACCAGTGGGAACCTTATTACAGCGCCTCGATGGAGGAATCGGACGAAGGCAGCGCGCCTCCGCCCCCCAACAACGGACTCGAAGTCGGCTATCGCGCCTTTTCTTTTAACGACAAAGCTCTCGGGCACGGGGATCCGATCAGGGTTAAGCGCGGAGATCGCGTCCTTTTTCATTTCCTGAATTCGAGCGCAACCGAAACGGTGAATGTGGCCTTGCCCTCGCACCAATTCGAAGTTGTAGCACTCGATGGCAACCCCGTGTCCAAGCCGCAGACCGTGAAAATTCTCCAGGTCGGCGCGGCTGAGCGTATCGATGCCATTGTGAGCATGGACTCGCCCGGAATCTGGATTCTGGGCACAACCGACGACGATGATCGCAAGCATGGCTTCGGCGTAGTGGTCGAATATGCCGATCAAAAAGGCACGCCGCAGTGGACGAAACCAGAAAAGCAGCCGTGGGACTACACCCTGTTTGGCCAGGATACCAACCGCATTGCCGCTCCCGATGGCCAGTTCGATCTAGTCTTCAAGAAAATTCCCGGCGGTCACGGAGGCTTCAACCGCTGGGCGATCAATGGGAAATCTTATCCCCACACCGATCCGTTAATGGTTCACGCCGGAAAAACATATCGCATGATCTTTCGCAATGAGAGCGACGACGCCCACCCAGTACACCTGCACCGGCATAGTTTCGAATTGACCAAAGTTTATGGCAAGGCGACCTCAGGGATTTTGAAGGATACCGTGGTGGTCAACGCTAATAAGATCATCGAGGTCGACTTCACTGCGGATAATCCCGGGAATACGCTTTTTCACTGCCATCAGCAACTGCACATGGATTTTGGTTTTATGACCCTGCTGAAGTATGCCTAAGGGGTGCATGTGTGGGACCGGGTCTTCGACCCGGTCAGGCCACGCGCGGTACTGCACGGATAACTTTTACTGCACATGTCCTAAGGCATGTCCGTTTTTCCGGCCTGGCGCGAAACTGGCCGGGTCTTTCGTAATCTCCCACCGGGCGCGGTCGAAATGAAATAGTTGAGCATAGCGTATGGTCAAAGTTTTGCCAGCAAACGTCGCGCCCCGGGCTCCCCGGGTGAAACTCGCGGGCACTGTTCTGTCTCTGGTCCGTCTGGAAAATGGACGGCAAACGCGCGGCAAGCTGCACCAGCTTTCGACCACGGGCGGCCTGCTGCACCTGGAAAAACCCTTGGATGAGGGCATTAAGGTCGAACTGATCTTCCACGTCGGCAACAGCACCGTACGCAGCCAAGCACGCATGCTATTTCCCATGTGGGCGACCCAGGGCTGTCTTCAGCCTTTCGCATTTGCCGACCTCGACGAAGAAGACCGCTGCAATCTGGGAGTCGATTTGCAACGATTGCTGGACTGCTCCGCCGCCACCATTGTTCCCCAACCACCAGAAACAACCGAAATCGCCTCAGACTAAAACGAGTAGCGCCGAGGTCTTGAAGGGTATGGCTTCTAGCCATGCCGTAAGTCAACAACGCGTAATTACAGCACCGATGGAAGCCGCAGCCTTTCAAACCCTAAACGCCCCTCGTGTCCTACGTGGTTACTTAGGAAACTGCCGAAATATTCCTCCGCTAGAATGGTATCGTCGGTGCTCACTCACCACCGTTGTCACCTTGAATCGATATGTGCGGAGGACCTATGGCTCACCAACATTCCCCGCGTTTTTTGAAGATCGTCGAAGATGCCAAAAAGCGCATTCGCGAAGTTTCGATCGATGATGTCAAAGCCAAGCTCGACCGTGGCGAACAATTTCTGCTCGTCGACGTGCGCGAAGAAAGCGAATACGCAGCCGATCACCTGCCCGGCGCCGTTCACCTGGGCAAAGGCATCATCGAGCGCGATGTCGAGGATCGCGTCCCCGATCAGAACACGCCCATAGTGCTCTATTGTGGCGGCGGATTTCGCTCTGCCCTGGCTGCCGACAACCTGCAAAAAATGGGTTATACCCAGGTCTTATCCATGGACGGAGGTATTCGCGGCTGGCGCGAAAAAGGTTTCACCCTGACCAAGCATTGAGCCACCCGGCAAAAATCGCTCACGCTTCGAAGTACTTCAGTAACTTGATGCAGCCATTGCGATACGTCAACATGGTTAGGCTGGTAAAAAATCGTACCTTGATCCAACACAATATGCCGGGCAAACCAAATTCCAACGAAGGCGGCACTGCCGCAGCTCCTGCGCGAGCCTCCAATGCTTCAGTCGAGCACGTGCTGCATTTAGCTGCCACGCCCGAACAATTCTGTGTAGCGCTGGCCAAGCTTTTCGGGGTGCGGCCTACGGAAGTTGCCCTCATGCGCCTGGAGAAGGGTTTGCTCAATTTCCTCTATCCGGAGCAACTGAAAACCGCCGGCTCCATCCCGGTTTCCAGTTCTTCAGCGGTCGCTGCGCATACCGCATCCACCAAAAAAACAGAACTCTTCAATGCCTTCGTCAAAGTGAAACACGCCAGCATTTTCGAGAGTGTGAAGCTGAACGCCTCCGACGATGTCGAGCGCTCGGGGCAAAACGCAATTCAAAAGCTGATGTCCGCGCCAATTCTTGACCCGCAACGTAAGGTTCTGGGCGTGGTCCAGGTTTGCCGCAAAGGATTTGACGTAGGCACAGCGGGACCAGACTTCTCCCAGGATGATCTCCAGCAACTCGAACTCGCCGCAAAAGTTGTATCCAGCTTGCCCTTCGTAAAGTAGCGCTTTCCGCAGATTTCCACGCACGCTTTTGGTCCAGGCAATTCAGTGCTTACGCTTTTTGCCCGCGCCCTCTTCCCGGTTTATTTCGCTGGCCCGTTTCGCTTGCGTGAGGGAGATCACCAGCCCTGACCGGCGATTTCTTTCGCATAGCTCGATCCAGCGCCCGTTTGTCACTCTCTGTCAGGGCTCGCGAAGCGCCCTTCGGGAGATCGCCCAGCGCCAAAGGCCCAATGGCGACACGGACGAGCCGCAGCACGGCGATTCCAAGCGGCGACAGCATGCGCCAGATGTGGCGATTCTTGCCTTCATCGAGCACAATTTCGAGCCAGCTGTTCTTCTCACCACTGCGCAGAACTTCTGCGCGCTTTGCCTGCAGGAAGCTGCCATCGTCGGTTCTGACTCCCTGGGTAATTGACCTGATCAGCGCCACGTCCGCGATCGCGTCGATCTGTACGTGATAAGTTTTGTCGAGATGCGTCTTGGGCGCGAGCACGCACGCCGCCCACTCGGAATCATTGGTCAACAGCAGCAAGCCTTCGCTGGCTTTATCCAAACGTCCTACCGGGGCGACCCACGGCATACCTTCATCCAGATAGGCGTACACCGTCTTTCGTCCCTTTTCGTCGGAAGCCGTCGTCACTACACCACGCGGCTTGTTGAACATCAGGTAGACTTTCGCCTGGGCGGCGACCTCCCGGCCATCGATTTCAATGCGTTCACGCGCAGAGCGGACCGGAGCTTCCGGATCACGGCAAATCAAACCATTCAGGCCCACTCGACCCGCGCGGATCAAATCAAAAGCCTGCGAGCAGTAGCCGAGTTTCGAAAGTACCCGTGCCAGACCGACTCGCCGGGATGAATCCGCGGGCATCACGAGTTCATGCTAAACCACGCGCGGGCAATGTCTCAGTTTGCCCTCCGCCAGGTTTGCTCCGCGCACTCTGCGCCCGTTCTTAGCGGTCTCCGCGTTCTAAGGTGTTGACGAGGCTAGGTCAGAGGCAGAGTCTTAAATCGCAAGTCGCGGAGAACGGCCGCAGAGGGCGCGGGGATAGCAAGGCGCTGTTAAAGAATCTTCAAGTTTGCTGAAATTGAGACACCACTCACGCGAGCAATTCCTGGCAAATCGCCGCCTCCTCCATTTAGAATCTTCCGCATGATCGATCCACACCGCTTCTCGTTGTTTCTCGGCGCGGCCACGCTGTTGGCAGTTGCGCCCGGGCCGGGCATGCTGTACGTGCTGGCTCGCACCCTCGCCGGCGGCCGCCGCGAAGGCGTGCTTTCCAGTCTGGGAACATTTCTCGGCGGTCTCACGCACGTCCTTGCGGCAGCGACCGGATTGTCCCTCGTGCTCGCCACCTCGGCAACAGCGTTTGCGGTTGTTAAGTATGCCGGCGCCGCATACCTGATCTACCTGGGCGCTCGCATGATCATCAGCGCTCGCAAGGATCAAGACGCCGAGATCCAGATCCCCTCCGCCAAAGCCCCCAGAAATCCTTTCTGGCAAGGCATCGCGACGGAAGTGCTGAACCCAAAAACCGCAATCTTTTTTCTCGCGTTCATCCCGCAGTTTGTTAGCCGGACGAGTGGCGCAGTTTTCTGGCAATTCCTTCTGTTGGGTACGATCTCGGTCGCCCTGAACACTTCCTGCGACCTCATAGTGACCTTCATGGCTGCTCCAATCGGCGCCCGCCTCAGGTCCTCGGCGGTTTTGCGACGCCGGCAGCGCACCGCGACCGGACTAACCCTGATTGGTCTCGGCGCGTTTGTCGCGGTGTCAGATTCGCGTTGAGAACTTCGAGGACTGCAAAGAGCTGATGTTTTGTGCCTGAGATTTTCTTTACTACGCGTCTAAACTTCGGACTCTATGCGCGACTTGGCTTATCTGGTAACCTTTTCTAAATAGTTCTGCTGCTTTGTGTTTCTTCCGAAATTTTCTCAGGAGAGGAATCGGTTCCCATGTTCAATTGCCTTCCCGTGCTTTCAAGTCTGCTCACTTCTGCGGCGCTGTTCGCTCTTGCAGCAACGTCGCCCACTATTGTCCCCAAGGCTGAGGCGCGGTCGGTAACCTGGAGGAAGGTTTTCCCAAAAAATTCTCCGTCTGCGCGAGCCTACTCCGCCATGGCCTACGACCCGGTCAGCAAGAAAGTAGTGCTGTTCAGCGGCTTCGATGGAAGTACCTATCCGAACGACACCTGGACCTTTGATGGAATCACATGGAGCCGGCAAAAAACGAAGGTGGCACCTTCCGGGCGCGCAGGGGCTTCGATGGCCTTTGACCGCGTGACTCGCAAGCTGGTGCTGTTCGGAGGCTATAACGGGGCGCAGTACCTCGGAGATACCTGGCTTTGGGATGAAGTCGCATCCACGTGGACGCTTGCGCATCCCAAGTCGTCGCCGACCGCCGTAACCGGACCCATGTTGTTCACCGACCCGAAGAATGGTCATGTCGACCAGTTTGGAGGATTTGACGGCAAGCTCTATCAGCTCACAACCTGGCGCTGGACGGGAACAAACTGGTTAGAATTGCATCCCGCCAATATACCGGGAGCACGGTCGATCGCCGTAGCCGCGCTGGACAATGCGAGAAAAAATGTCGTGCTCTTTGGCGGACTCGGCGACGTTCGAACCGATAACACCTGGACTTGGGACGGGACCAATTGGACCGAGCAGTCACCCACCGTCCAGCCGCCCACTCGCTATGGCGCGGGCAGTGCCTTCGACCCCAAATTGCAGATGGTCACCATCTTCGGCGGCGGAGTCGGCGGAGTTGACCAGGACCAGACCTGGGCGTGGACGGGCACTGATTGGGTTCAACTCTCAACTGCGAACTTCCCCGCGGCTCGTGAATCCATGGGTGTGGCTTACGACACGGCCAGCCACGAGTTCCTGCTCTTTGGGGGAGTCGCCGGCAACACACTTTTCAGGGACACGTGGAAGTTAATCGGACACTAACAGACATCCATGATTCCGCGACCAGTCGAGGCATGGCCCAGCTTTCTCCCAAGCCGCGCTGTGTGCTACCCTCGGCCTTCCATGTCCGAGCCTAAATCTGAACGCCGTTCCTGCCCGTGCGCCTGGGTGTCTCTATCCGATCCCCGCAAAGCCAACCGGCCACCGGGTATACCCGCGATTTAAGTGAGAGCGTATCTTCCTCTATGCCAATTCCGAAATTCGGGTGGGCAGCGACCTGGAAATGGTGTTGATGCTTCCGGCCCAGCTTACCAACGGCGAAAAGCGTTGGGTTTGCTGTCAAGCCTCGGTCATCCGGGTGGAAGCCGGCGGAATCGACGGCCGTTTCGGAGTAGCGGCCAGCATTGCTCGCCGCCCGCTGAGTGGTATACCGTGCACAGCTGCGGCGCAAATCAGATGCCGGTGTGCTGTGCGGCCGCTTTCACCACGTGCCAGATTGTAGGGCGTGACTCTAAGATGCAGCAGCGAAATCGATCCAGCGCAGTGGTCTCCATCCGCGGTGCCTGTGACCGCGCCAAAATCCCGAAATCGAAGTGAGCTACAAAGACCTGCCCATGGCCCGTTATACTTGCCAGCCGAAGGTTATCTTGATAGAGCTGAAACTGAGCCCGCCGCAGGTCGCGGCCAGGAGGGCTGGGCAAAATGAGCAATCGAACGGCTGGCTCAAAAAGCCCGTCGGAGTCGCAGATAATCGGCAGTTTCATTGAACTGCGTCAGCGTGCACAATCGGCAGGACCGAAGCGCCTGGCGGTGGTGGTCGCTGACGACGAGGTTGCATTGACGGCCGCCGAGGAGGCTTTGAATCTCGGCATTGCTCAACCCGTGTTGATCGGTAACGAGCGCAACATCCGGGACAAGGCCGAACAGCTAAAGCTTAACGCATTACTCGCGGATGCGAAGTTTGTTGCAGCCAACGACCCCACGGGGATAGCGGTGCAGATGGCACGCGAGGGGAACGTGGATGTTTTGCTTAAAGGACATCTTCGAACCGATGAATTGTTGAGCGCCGTTCTGCACAAGGAAAATGGCCTGCGCATGGGACGTTTGCTCAGCGACGTACTTCTTTACGAGGACGTTCTGTCGGGCTGGCGCAGGCTGGTTGGCGTTACCGACGGTGGGTTGAATGTTTTGCCGGATCTGGGAAAGAAAAAACAAATCCTGCAGAACGCGGTCG
Organism: uncultured Acidobacteriota bacterium; assembly: GCA_963696635.1. Taxonomy (GTDB): domain Bacteria; phylum Acidobacteriota; class Terriglobia; order Terriglobales; family Acidobacteriaceae; genus JABDBE01. The sequence goes on along the minus strand of CAVOKX010000005.1, from coordinate 27,225 downwards.
AAGTCATGCGCAGCATTGGACTGGAGTGTCCGAAGGTGGCGATCATGAGCGCCAGCGAAGTGGTTTCGACCGCCTTGCCGTCCACCATCGATGCCCAGGCTCTGGTTGATATGTGCGCAGCTGGGGAGTTCGGAACTGTGGAGGTATTTGGTCCGGTAGCACTCGATTGCGCGCTGTTGAGATCTGCGGCAGATGCGAAGGGAATCAAGCATGAGGCCGCCGGATCTGCGGACTGCATGGTGGTGCCAAACATCGAGGCCGGAAATTTGCTGGGCAAGGCCGTGAAGTATTTTGGCGGATCGCAATGTGCGCACGTAGTGGTGGGAGCGAAAGTGCCGATTCTGATTCCGTCACGTGTGGAAAGTGCGGAAGACAAAGTAAATGCAATCGCGCTTGGGGTGATCTATGCCACCCGGTAGCGGCCGTATCCTGGTGATAAATCCAGGTTCAACATCCACAAAGTTTGGGGTTTACACGAAGGATGGCGCGGAGCTTGTGCACACCGTCCGTCATACGGACGAAGACCTGGCGCAGTTCCGTGGGCGCCCGGTGCTGGATCAGTTGGACTATCGAGCAGGGCAGATCAAAAGCGAATTGCAAAAAGCCGGTTATGGTACTGGCGAGTTTGATGCGGTTGTCGGGCGAGGTGGATTGCTGCCGCCGGTCGCAAGCGGCACGTACCTCGTTGATGACGTGATGCTGCAACAACTTCGGCTTGCGCGCAGGGGAGAGCACGCGTCGAACCTGGGGGCTGTGCTGGCGCACTTGTTCGCCAGGGCGGCAGGAGTGAACGCGTACGTTGTCGACCCGGTAAGTGTGGACGAGTGGCAGGAGTGCGCGCGAATTTCCGGGTCCGCCCTGCTGCAGCGTTCGTGTCTGTGTCATGCGCTGAACACGAAGGCTGTGGCCAGACGTTTTGGGCGGGAACAACATCGCGACTACAGAGAGATGAGGGTGATCGTTGTACACATGGGCAGCGGGATTTCTGTTTCGGCGCACCAAGACGGAAAAATGATCGATAGCAATACTGGCGAAGAAGGTCCCTTCGGCATCGATCGGTCTGGATCGCTTCCGGTACAACAGCTGATCAAGCTCTGCTTCAGCGGCGTCTATACGCAGCACCAGCTCGATCAGTTGGTGTTTGGGGATGGAGGCCTCTCGTCTTACTTAGGCACAAAAGATTTGATCGAGGTAGAACGCCGCATTGATGCAGGTGACCAGCAAGCCGCCGTAGTTTTTGCGGCAATGGTCTATCAGATAGCGAAAGAAGCCGGAGCCATGGCGGCAGTTCTGCGGGGAAAGGTGGATGCCGTGCTTCTCACTGGCGGAATGGCACATTCGAAGAAAATCGTATCGCTACTCAGCGAATATCTGGAATGGATTGCGCCCATCACAGTGTACCCAGGCGAGGATGAACTGCAGTCGCTCTCTGACGGGGTGTTCCGCGTGCTCAGTGGCGAAGAGCAGCCGAAGACATTACAACTCCAGTCGTTGGCGTCGGATGCCTTGACGATATGAATGAATTATTTCGCCCCGATGCCAGATGTCGTGTCTTTGCTTCTGCATTTTGTAGATTCTTGGCCCTATTGTGGTTTCCGTTTCAGCGGCTTGCCAATCGCAAGCAGGAAGATGGCACTCTTGTCTCTTGCGTGCGGTGAAAAGAAGTTAATCACATCATCGTCGAAGAAGGTCAGCCCGGTCGCACCCAACTGCTGGGCATACGTAGCCAGGTACATCCTCCCGCCAATGGCACCCGCCTCGAGTTGGACGGCCCGGTAGCCGCGGTTCCCGTATTTCTCCAGAATGCGTCTTAAATCAGCGAGAAAGAAGATATCCACGCAGGCGTCCGCCGGCAGTTCCTGCTCCAGTCCAAGATGATGGGCCTCAGCGCGAAATTCTCCGGCCTTCAGGAGTTCCAGAGTGTTCTGCTCACGCCGGAAGAAGTAAGCACCGGGCCTGAGCCCCTGCACCGAATGCACGATCAGGTAAAGATCGTTGAGCTGCGCGCTGGGAGCCTTAAGGAAGTCAGCCGGCAGACCTCGCGTGGCGCGGTCGAAAATGGTAGAGAGCTGGTCCAGTGTGATAGATGCAGTACTATCGAACGCCCGAGTAGAGCCGCGGCGCAAGATTACCTGCTCGATTGTGTCTTTCGGTAGTTCTTCTTCGGGCGGGCGCCGCAGCAGAAATTCCTCGCCCGCCGGAGACGAAGATGCAAACGCCGGTTGCTTCCCGCGCCACTGAGCTACTTCCTCTTCCGACTCAAGCGAAGACGCGTCGTGCATCTCAAGCATGGCGGGATACTCTATCTCACGCTCCGAAAGCGGGATGGTCTCCAGGCCGAGCGCCAGAGCCTCTCTCAGGGCTGGCAGCGAACTCTCCGATTTGCGCCCGATCGGTACGAGGCACAAGGAAACTTCGCGTCGCGTATCCAGATCGAGTAGACGGTTCACCTCGCCGTCCACGAACCCGAGCACGATCTCGGCCGGCAGCCCCGAAGCCGCAGAAACCGCCAGCATATTCGCCAGCAGCGTGCCGTTGTCCCAACCGAAATGGCGATAGGTGCGCGCCTGGTACTTCCAGGCGTTCCGCCAGTATGTTCCGGTACAGATGATCGTCGCCGGCGCCTGAGCCACCGCTGCTTCCATCGCCGTCGCCTGCGTCAGGTTTCTGCGAAAATCACCTTTTCGCAGCAGCCGTAGCGATACATCCGCCGGATTGAAGTGATACACGCCCGCATCCAGGCCCGCGAGGTCCCCAGTCACGACGTACAACTCGATCTCGTAGAGAGCTCCGGTGCAGGCTGCGGCGCGAAAGTAGATTTCTCCGCCTGGATACGCGCGCTGTTTGGTAATCCCGACCGAGAAATAGAGGATGCGCGCCAGATCTTGAACATTAGGGACCGAATCAGCCCGCGACGAAGGCACTGCCTCTGCGATCGCGGAGAGCGCGGCCACCCCCGTTTGCGGCACGTCCCGCGGCAGCGGAAAAGGCGCTATCTTCGGATAGATTTTGAAAGGCTGCGGCCGATTCGCCCAGTCCAGGAAGTGAGGATGGTTACGAATACTCCAATAGGAGTGCTTCGTGCCATCGTGATACTTCCAAGCCGCCTGCATGTCGCGGTTTTTCATGGGTTACTACGTCAGACTAGCACCTGCCCTGGGATCACGGGCGCGAGCCACGAACCTGCGCCGCGGATTGTGCAGGGATCTGGGCAACTCGGAAGTTGCTATGGCTCGAGGTTTCCTATTGCCGGCTGGTCACGATTAGCTACCGACAATATCACGGAGACGAATGAATATCGCAGCGGAGTCGGCGCCCACTGGCCTTTCCTCTCCGACGCGGGGCGAATTGTGCAAAAAGATCTCGACATCGCCGAATATACCGATCCTCTGCACAATCCCATGATCCCCCACGTGATTGTCCTCGAGCCCGGTCTTGTCATTTATAAGTAAAACCTCTTGCTGCCTGTTAGCCGCAAAGCTGCTCTGAGCCTACCCACAGTTGAGCCAGATCTCTGAGGTTGTGTTTGTATGTATGCGTTACCAGGTATTCCTTCCCACCTCTTACACGCAGCCTGTACTCTCCCGTCGGTAATGGTTGGATCTCCTCCACGGCCGAAATATTCACGACGACCGAGCGGTGGATGCGAATAAAACCGTAGGGCTTGAGCTTCTCCGCCATGGACGAGAGGGACTCGCGCAGCAAATAGGGATTGGGTTGGTGTCGCAACGAAACGTAATTACCTTCGGCTTGCACGGCCACGATCTCGGCTAAATCCAAAAATAGGATTCTACCCTTTGCCTTGAACGCGATTCGTGGGGCCTGCCGTTTTGCTATAACCTCCAACTGCCGCAAGACTCGGATGAGGTTTGCAGCGTCAATTCGGGTTACCGGAAGCAATGATGCATCTGCAGGTTCGTAGAACCCGTCTTCTGCCGTTGATTCAAGAGTGTAATCCCGTCTACTCTTGATGGAGCAAATCGTAGCTCCGCGCTGTGGGCTAGCCGAAAGGTCCGCACTAGCGTGAGCCGCTTGTTGAACAAACATCTCACGTGCCATGGCCTTCTGCTCCGGTATCTCGCGGGCGCTCATGATGGAGCCCCTGGCATTGCTTTCTCGTTTCGACTTCCTGCTACCCGAAGTGAGATTGACGAGCGCGCTGCTTCTAAATGAATGGCCTACATAGCCGGAGAAGCGGATCCGTCCGACCACCAGCCCGCGGGAACCATGAATACGTCGATTGGTTCTGGAGCGCCACTGAACTGTGGATTCAGCATGACGGGAGAGTTGGACACATCTGCACCCCAAACGGCACCGTCCATGAGTGGAGTGTAAAACATCAGGTGAGCTATCCAGTTGTGGTGGGCGTTATCGGTGAGGTACTGTTCTTTCGACATCATGTAGCTCATGGCTCCAGGCTCCAGGGGGGGCAGCTCTTGCTTTATGAATGTCTTGATGCCGTCGATGATCTGAGCTTTGGATTGACCGGCCAATATCATCTCCGTTCTCTTATAGGTCATCGGCAGGATGGTGCGGGCAGCCGGCGGATTGAAGCAGACGGGACCGCGAATTTTGGGGTTCCAAAAATTAGCAGCAAGTTTACCATCGAATGGGCCCATCCACCCTCGCTCCACGAGGCATACGAAACCGTTCTTGCCTTTGAGCGCGGTTTCGTAGCCGTTCCGCCCGAGGACCAAGACCTCGGCATCGCTTGATATCGCCGCAGGCGCCGCGCTCCGCGCCAGAGCAATCTCGGCATTTCGATCCGTGATTAAGTACTGGTCAAGCGGGGCCATGCTCGGATACGGCACTTTAGCGTCCTGTGGCTGTGCTTGCCAAGCGGCCAGCACGAAGGCACCCAACGCGATCGTCTTAGTTACTGTTGGATTCATTGATTTTCCCTTCGACGCGGATTTACTATACTGCGGCCTTTAAACCTGTGATGCGGCAGTGATCGTTGATAGTTGCCTTATAATACCGACCGGTATGTATGTTGGAGGCAAGGCATGCAAGTTACGGCGAACAAACCATCTGTCGCTCGCGTGATCGCACCCTGCCGGTTTTGAGGCGGCTGCCAAGCACATTAGGAACCTTCAAAAAGACGGCGGCCTAGTCTCGGCCTGCCACTCGGGCCCCGGCCGCGCGCCGGGCGCAGCGCCTCCAAATGGCGACCCACGCTTCTTTTTCCTGATTGCAACGTCCGAGGATCCTGCGAATTCTTTCCTAAAACGGCGTACCCCTCCCACGCCGCGATCAGGAACGTAGCCGTTTCATTCGCGTTTATATCACTCCGCACCACCCGGCGTTTCTGTCCTTCGCGCAGCGCCTCCGCCATGGCGTCGTGCCAGTCCTTATAAATTCTTGCCGTCCTTCTGCGGAATCCCTCATCAAGACCCGACATCTCTTGAGACAAGTTAAGCAAGTAGCAGCCACGCGCAACGTCTTCTCTTTTCTGCGATTCGGACTGAAAAATGCGGACCAGAACGTCGATCGGGTTCTCGGCGTTCCGTAAAGGCTGCACCCACTTCTGGTGAACTTTACTTGCGATGACCTCGTCCACCACCGCATAGCCGAGTGCTTCTTTGTTATCGAAGTGGTAATACAACGCGCCCTTAGTCACACCCGCTTTGGCCAGAATGGCATCCAGGTCAGCGCTTCGAAATCCTGAGCGGTGTATCTCCTGGAAAGCAGCCTGCAACAAACGTACTCGTGTGCGCTCTGGATCGCGGGGCGCGCGCACGTTGCCTTTCGGCTTCTTTCTAACTGCTAACATACCAACTAGTATGCGTGTTACGGTCGCGGCTGTCGAGACAAACCTTCAACGGCGCCTCAAGCGGAACGTTGAGAAACCGAACGGTAGTTGAGGCAATCGCAAACCTGTGGTGCGGTAGCCGTCGTTGGTCGCTCTTATAATACCGACCGGTATGTATGTTCGAATAACCAGAATCAAACTCGAATATGGAATCGCGAAGTCGGACTCTGCAGCGTCTATTGAATTGTGTAGACAGTCGAGCGATTGGTGACAGAAATGCGTGGCGGATGCACCCCCTCGCCGGGTGTTTCGTGTCTGCAGCTAACTGTTTCGCCCCCTACCAACAGCCATTCGTCACAAAGAGCACCGATTCCATGTTGTTCGGATGACTGCGTGCTCACACTAACTGCCAGAGGGCCGAGTTGTGCCTGACGTAACTCGCCAGTCATCTCGGCACCACGACTTTACCGGAGGAAGAGAAGATATGAGCACGCTTAGACAGTTGCGGAATTTCTGGGTACCGTGGGTTACGACGGTTGTTCTGGCTTGCTTCAGCAATGCGGTCGCTCAGGTGAAATACAGAGTGACCGATTTGGGCACTCAGGGGAATGACAATATGGCTATGGTCATGTCCGTCAACGATGAAGGCTGGACGGAGATCATGGTTGGGAACCTGCCGCCGGGGCAGCAGGATAGCATATTCGGGCAACTGCTAAACGGACGCGCATTGATCGACGTTGACGGATTCAAGCTCGACCTCGGCACCCTCGGAGGACCGGACAGTTGGATGAACTGGGGCGAGATCAACGATTGGGGGCAGGTAGTGGGTGATTCCGAAACGGCTGTCCCCGACCCGAACGGCGAAGACATTTGCGGCTTCGGCACACACCTTACGTGTCTTCCGTTTCTTTGGCAACCCTTCCACATGAGCGCTCTCCCGACGCTCGGCGGAAATAACGGGCAGGCGAGCGCGATCAATAACCGTGGACAAATCGTAGGATTTGCGGAAAACGGTAGCGCGGACTCCTCATGCCCGGCTCCCCCTTACCCGCGTAATCGGATCCAGTTGCCGGTGTTGTGGAAAAACGGCAAAGCTCAAGCCCACGCTCTTCCTACGGTGGATGGCGATCCAGACGGGGACGCATTTTGGATCAACGATCAAGGCCAGGCCGTAGGCGACTCGGGAAACTGCACCGGAACGATAATTCACGCCGTATCGTGGCAAAATGGCAAGGCCTCCGCGCTTCCTGACTTCGGAACTGGCTCTATCGCCCAGGGCATTAACAACCGGGGGCAAATTGTTGGGACAGTCGGCAGTGCTGACAACACAACCCAATATAGCGCGCTTTGGCAGAACGGCGTCCTCACACCCCTCACCCTTCTGCCCGGAGACTTTGGCGGAATAGCCAGCGGCATCAATGACAAGGGCCAAGTGGTGGGAGAAAACTTCGACTCCAACTTCAACTGGTCCCATGGCTTCATCTGGCAGAACGGCGTGATGACCGACCTCAACACGCTGTTTCCTGCGAGTGCCAACCTCTTCGCAGTTTTTGCTGCCAAGATCAACGAGCGCGGACAAATCGGGGGCATGGCAATTGTAACCAGCGGGCCGGATAAGGGCGCCCTCCACGCTTTTCTGGCAACACCCACAAACCAAAGCATGGGCAGGTCGGTTGCGGATGTCGTACCTACGCGCCCGCAATCCAATTTCTCCGTGAATGCTGGCGAACAGCATTTGCCGGGATTCGTACTCGGCCACTGCCACCGATGAAGCCATTTTCGGAGCCTTCGCACCAGGCATTCCAGCCATATATGCTGCGCGAAGGCGCAAGGCCGGAGGTTGCGCAGGACAACATGGGTCACGCGAATATCGACGTGACCCAGAATGTTTACGGCAAGAGCTGGTGGGAAAGAGCGAGTGGATGCGGTCATCCACGTGCGCCTGCCATGATGGTCAATTGGTGAAACATCTCGATGGCGCTCATCCTCTTTCATAGGATGAGTGCTATGGCGATTTTTCAACAGTAATGCAAGGGTAAAGAGCAAGGGGTTGATCCCGCCGCGCGAGGTCAAGCATAGGGCGGGCATCAAACCTCGCGGATTAATCGTATGGCAGCCTGCCCCGCTTCGTGCTTGCATTGGTGACTATTGAATCTTTGCCAGAGGTTATCTTCGGCCTCTGCGGGTAGGTAGGTTAGTTCTCGCGGAGTGAAAAACTTAACGCGGCATCTCTCACACATTCCCAGAACAGGGGTTTTACCTAAGCGCTTAAGGATCGTCAATCGCCGCTCTGCCATGCTATGCCCTCTTTATGTCTGTTGAGTTGATTGCGGTAGCGTCACGACAGTCAGGTCTGTCCGTCAGCGTTTCCCATAAGTGAAACAGAACACAAGACGTTTTTCGACTGTCAGAATTGCCAGCCGTTTCCAATACATTCAAAAGGACTCGACATCGCCGACATGTTTAGAGAAATGTTATCAGGCGGTTACACTCTTTGAGAATTGGCCGGGCAGGTCAATGAGTAACCGAGATGTTTCACCATTGTGAGGTCTCTCAGAGTTTGTTCGGATTTCGGAATAAACGTACATTTTGGCGGCCAAGTAGTACATTCGATGCTAGAACTTTTGAAAAGGCCAACAAGCGGAACTTGGTTCGATCGGTTGCTGTAGGGCCAAGGGGGGCTAAAATGTCCTGCAAGTCGTGCCAATCAGAGTACCAGAGCTATTTCAACGGAGAAATCGCCATCCATTTCCCGGGACTCAAGGGTCTGGACAAGCCCATCGTGTGGGTATTTCCGAGGCTTTTGGTCTGTTTGGATTGTGGCTTCACGGAATTTGTAATTCCTGAAACCGAGTTTCGACGGCTAGTAAGCGATACGGCTGCAGCGTAGCTTGCCACGGAGAGATTGGCCGTAGCGGCTTGAGTCGAAGGGCAATTTACTTGTTCTCGGCTTCGCTAGAGTCATGCCCTGTGACTCCACTGCTGAGAAACTGATAACCGCCAAGGACCGCTGCCACAGCAGCTAAGAGTTCGCTCGCGGCATCTGCTTTCAGGACGTAACCTAGCGCACCATTGCTTTGAGCCGCCCGTAACACGTCTTTATCGCTGTACTGAGTCACAAAGATTATCTTCGTGCCGGGAGCGACGTGGCAGATACGATTCGCAGCTTCCAATCCATTTAGGTTGGGAAGGCCGATGTCCAGCAATATCAAGTCTGGTTTCAGTTCCTGAGCTTTTTGAACCGCTTTTAGTCCATCCGCTGCTTCCGCGACGACACGTAGCTCCGGTCGTGCTCTAAGGATAGAGCAGATCTGCTGTCGCCACGGGTCAAAATCGTCCACTACGAGAACGCGAACCAAGGAATGCGGCGTATGAGATTTCGCCATTTTCTAAAATTTCCCCAATTTAATTTAACGCTAGACTATGAAGCTTTTCAGTGACTTCAATCACGCTCGAAAGTGATTCGTTGGCGAAATCAGGCCATTACACGTTTTGAGAACTGGCCGACCTGTCCCGGAGATCAACAAGTGTAATCGAGATTTATCAACAGTTATGTCTCCTTTGCTCCTTTAGTCGCGGGCTTTCCCGGCTTTTTGGCCGAAAAATATGCGAACGACAGCGGCTGACGGAATAGCCCCGGCTAGAAACCACGCAACAATGAATAGGGGCGACCACATGCGGTAGTCAGACATTACGAGCGCCCGGTGATATTCATCCCCATCGGCTTCGAGCCATGCCCAGACCGGTAGAGACAGTTCGTGAGAACCAAGGGCACGATGACAACCCAAACTTTGCGTAAAGATGACGGGCACGCGAAGCACAATAGCCAAACGACGCCCGCTGAAAGAATTGCTATAAAAACGGCTTCCGAGCTAAAGGACAATGATTCGAGAAATGCCTTCACGCGGCACCTAGCATACAATCGACTTCAAACTAGCACACTGTCCGCTGTCGATACCAGGCGATAGCACTCAACCCCCCCGTTTGGGGCCAATGAGTGTAACCTACCCAGCCAGTTTCCGGCCAGCAACCACGGTAGAGAAAAAAGCTAGGAATCATCCACACCAAAAGCCACACCATCCAGACCATCACCAGATTATCAAGCGATACAGGTCCGACAGGGGGCTGGCCCATGCTTTCACCCCACCCAAAAGCGGGTGCCCTTCCTTCTCGCGTTCTTTGCGAGGGCGGGGCTTTTAGCTCAACCTTTCGGAGACGTACTTTCGGACGCACCCCAATCTCTTTGCGGCGCCGCTCATTCAGATTCATCTCCAACGCGCGTCCTTTCCCATTCTGGCACCGCTCACAATCTTCTCCCCCGAATTTTCTTGACTGCACTCTAGCTATACAAGATAAACACTATATAGCTCATCTATCACAATGCCTTCCCCCACCCCTAACGGGTTTGTTACCAAGATTTTGCCTGTAACTCCTTTCAACTCAAAGATTTTAACCCTAGTCCCCCGCTATCCCCATGATTCCAATAGATCACGGGGAGAGGGGGGTGGAGACCCAATCATGTTCAGTTTGTATCCTCGTAGCATTCCCCGTTGCCAACATATAAAAGTCAACGGCACCCAGTGCGGATCGCCCGCCCTCCGACGCCACCGTCTCTGCTATTTCCACAAAAGCTGGCAAGCAACCCGCATCGAGCTCGGCGCCAACCGCGCCCGCCGCGCCCCCGCCGTCTTCGATCTGCCCATGCTCGAAGACGCCAACTCCATCCAGGTCGCGCTCATGCAGGTGATGCGCCTGATCCTAAGCGGACAAATCGACGCCAAAAACGCCGGCCTCCTGCTCTACGCCCTGCAAACCGCCTCGACCAACCTGGCCCGCACCAACTTCGAACCAACGATAAAAACCCGCGTGGTAATCGACCCGCGCGCCGTCGCCCAAACCCCGCTAGGCGAAGACCCCTGGCGCCGCGAAGACTATGAAGAAGAAGAATACGAAGAAGCAGATGATCAAGAAAAAAACGAAGAAGTTGTAGTCGCCGACGAAGAATCCCCCGAAGAAGAAATCCCCCAGATCCAAGCGGTAGCCGAAACCCCGAAAGCAAAGCAACAGGGTGCCCCGCTCCTTGCGTTTTGTGCAAGGGGCGGGAGAGGCCACAAAAATCAGGATTTGGGTCGAGCAGCGCTTCAGCACTGCATGAAAAGCCCCGAAAGCGCTTCACGCCCCGCATGGGCGCCATGAATTCGCCGCCCTGACCTTCTCAGCGCCTTCACAAAAGTCGCCGAGAAAGGCTCCTGGCCGTCCAAGCGACAGAAGCGAATTTCTCTTTCGCGATTACTTCAGGCCTTCTACCAGGTAGAGGTCGGCTAGCATGCGGTGGTAGCCGAAGATGCAGGTTTGGGCGTCGGGGGTCATGAGAATAGGACCGATGGTTTCGACTCCGGCGGGATCGGAGGGTAAAAGCTGTTTCCACAAAGTGCGCTTGCCGGTTTGGATGTCGAGGCGATAGACGCTGGCGGGTAGCTCGCCGGGTTGATAAATGTAGAGAGAGTGGCCGTCGGAGGTCCAGGTAATGGGTTGTTCGCCGGGATTAAGGCCGGGAATGACGCGGGGGTCGCCGCCGGCGACGGGGTAAAGATATCCTTTGCGGTCCGGACCGATGCCGGCGATCCACTGCGAATCGGGGGAAACGAAAAACGAATTGCCATCCACACCTTCGGGCGAGACCGGCTGGCTCTTTCCGGATGCGACGTCGTAGGCGTAGAGGCGAACTCCCTGGCCGGGCTCGTTGCCAGAAAATAAAATGCGCTTGCCGTCGGGAAACCAGCGGGCCCAGGTGTGGTTCATGTTGTCTTTGGTCAGATCTCTGGCTTCGCCGGCGCCGGTGTTCAGTAACCTGAGCTGGGCAGGAGTGTCTTGCGTTTGCGCAATCACCGATTTTCCGTCGGGCGACAAGGCCAACGCTCCACCTTCTCCCAACAGGACAGCGGGAGAGCCGTCGGTCTTGCGCACGTAGACGGCGTAGGAGAGTCCGCCGGATTTCGAGTAGGCGAGAGAGCCGCCGCCGCCTTCTTCGTCGAACAGCAGAGTTTTGCCATCGCCGGAAAGGCTGGCGGGGTAGGAATAGTCGAGCCAGGAAAGATCGCGCTGCTTGGCTTCGCTGGCAAGCACGCCCACCAGTTCGCGGCGCCAACTGGCGCGCATCAGCAAAACCCGGCCATCTTTCCAGATGTCGAACAGCATTAAGGCACCGGGCAGGCGCAATACCATGCGCTCCTTGCCATCCAGGCCGGCGGCGTAGAGGGTGCGGTCGACGCCGGATTTGCTGGCGGTGAACCAGACCTCCTTGCCGTTGGCCGACCAGGCGACGCCCTGAATGGTGTACCACTCTTCGGAAAGATTTTTTTTGTGTCCAGCCAGATCGATGACGGCGAGGGTGCCACGATCATCGCCTTGAACCGGGTGGTCGATAAATGCGATCTGATCTCCGCTGGGGGAGAAACGAGGGTGTCCGATCCATCCGCCGGTTTCGTAGAGCGGCTTGCCGATGGGAAATTCCAGGCGATTGCGGCCGCCGTAGTCACGCACTACGGCGAGATTATTTCCGTCAGCCGACCAATCAGCCCATTGCACCTGCTCCAACAACTCGCGCGGAGCGCCTCCGACCAGCGGCGCGCGGGCCAGCGTGCCCATGCTGACCCAGGTGCCCAAGGCTTTGCTGTTGAGCAAGACCGCCATCTCCGAGGCGGAGGACACGGAGACAAGTTGGGTGTGACTCAAGCCCATGGAACGGGCGTCGGGCGCTTCGGGACGAGCGGTGAATACATCGAGCGGGCCGCCTTGCCAAGCGGCGCTGTATAGGATGGTCTGTCCATCGGGCGCGAAGCGGGCCGAGCGTATGCTGCCGCGGCGGAATGTGAGTTGGCGATAAAGCGGCGGCTGCGGGATCGGGATGGAAAAAAGCAGCTTCCCCGCAAACAAACCTGCGGCGAGCGCGACCAGCGAGCAGAGACCGGCGATGAATGCGACCGGGAGGCCCTTGCGCGGCGCCGGTGGAAGCGATTTTGTTGCCGGTGCAGGCGCGATCGGTTCCGCTCGCTCCATTACCACGGCTGTGCGTGAGGAATCGAGGGAACGCTTCAGGCGCTTGAGGTCGGCGCGCATCTCGGCTGCGGTTTGGCAGCGCAGGTCGCGATCTTTCTCCAGCGATTTGCTGATGATTTCTTCCAGCTTCAACGGAAGGTCGGGGTTCAAGCGGATGGGCGGCGCGGGAGCGCGGTTGAGGATGGACTCGGTAATGACCGCGGAGGTTTCTCCGCGGAAGGGGAGGATGCCGGTCGCCATTTCGTAGAGCACCACGCCGAAAGAAAAAAGGTCGGTGCGGCCGTCGAGATCCTTGCCCCGCAGTTGCTCTGGGGACATGTAGGCGACCGTGCCCACGGCGGTGCCGGGGCTGGTGAGATCGAGGGCGGTTACGTCGGCTTTGGTTTGGTCGTCGCCGCTGGCCGCCTTGGCTTGGGCAATCTTGGCCAGTCCGAAATCGAGGATCTTCGCGGGGCCGCGGTCGGTGACAAAAATATTTGCGGGCTTGATATCGCGGTGCACGATTCCTTTGCTGTGGGCGGCGTCGAGGGCGTCGGCTACCTCAATACCGAGAGCCAACAGACGTTCCAATTCGAGCGGGGCGCCTTGAATGAGGTGCTTCAGGGTTTTGCCGCTGAGGCATTCCATGACGATAAAAAGCAAGCCGTCGTGCTGGCCGATTTCATGGATGGTGCAAATATTGGGGTGGTTCAGCGCGGAGGCGGCGCGGGCCTCGCGGCGAAAACGCTCGATGGTCTGAGGATCCTGGGCTAAGTCATCGGGCAGAAACTTAAGCGCGACAAAACGGCCTAAGGCGAGGTCTTCGGCCTTATAGACGACACCCATTCCTCCTCCGCCGAGCTTCTCCAGAATGCGGTAATGAGAAATGGTTTGGCCGATCATGGCGCGTGATGCGGCAACTGTGGTCCAGCCATCTTAGGGGGAATCGGCGGCGGCGTCAATCGGTTCGGCGGATACTGCCTGCGGCGGCAAAGAGTGCCACCTCGGGTGTGGGGTCGCTTCGTGTTTATGACATCCACCTTCCAGATTTGAGCGGCCGGTCCCTACGTTGGACTCGTTTTGCCGAAGGCCGGTTCCCATTTTGGGGCGGAGTTACTGTTTGGTACTCGGTACCCCCCTCCCCCTATTTGTTATGCAAAATCTAGAAAACAAGTGACTTATTTTACGACTATATGCTAAATCTTTGAGTTTACAGGAGTTACGCGCAAAATCTTGATAACATGGGAGTTAGCGGAGGCGTCTTCCCAATGTGGGAATTGAGCATCGACGTTGGGGCCCAGGTCGCGACAGCCTCGTCTGGGTCGGGTTGTCAAAGATCGATGATTACCTTGCAGATAATATATCTAGGTATAGATTATCTGAGTTGGACTGTGCAGTCAACGAATAAAACGCGGTTCGGAGCTGCGGCCTTTGAAACAAGCCGGGAAATTTCGTCAAGCCAGGTTAGCGTCCAAAGAACGGTCGCGAACCTGGGGCAGGTATCCGGTGGTCCGCCGCCGCGGTGTCAGCTAAAAGCCCCGCCGGACTGAGCAGCAACTCGCGCTATCGCTCCCGCTCATGTTGCCTTCCGCGCATTACAAAGACGACGGCGTCCGGATTGCATCTTTTGGAAGCTCGATCGCCCACCCCGCCTATCCCCTGTCTACTCTTTGCTGGGTCCCTCGCGGTAGCAGCGCAAGGCTCGGGGCCAGGTGGTTCGCTACTCCTTTCCTGTAAGACTGTTTCATTCTCTACTTCATGCCGGTTTAGCCCGGCGCACTGTAATGGCGATTTTATAACAGTTATGAACTGTACTTGATCTCTCCGGCCGCTCGGCGTCCGCAGACTGGGTATCAAATCCCCGAGCGGCCTGGAGAAGCCAGCTACGGCGGAGCCCTGCCGGGATTCTAATCCCCCAGTTTTTCAGGGTCCACAGCTTCAGCTTCTTTCCCCTTTGGACAGATGCGCTCCTGCAACACGAGCGGCGCCAGTGGCGATTGCTGATAGTTGAACGCATCCTGCAGGTCGTTGGCAACGGAGTCCGCTCCCCCCAAGTTTGGTAGCCCAAATGTTTCTTCCATAAACCTGAGCACACTCCCAAACTCAACCTCTGTGTGATATACGGCATGCGTTGCCCAGGGGCTTATGATGATCAGCGGCACCCGGATGCCGAGCCCATACTGATCACGGTGAGGGGGTGGAACGTGATCGTAAAATCCCCCGAAATCATCCCAGGTCAGGAAAATTACCGTGTTGCTCCATTGAGCCTTGGGTCCTTGCATCACCGCGTTAATCTGCTGCACCGTCCAATTCTCTCCTTGGCACGCGCTCTGCGGTGGATGGTCGGTGTAGGCAGCCGGAGGAGTCAGCCAGCTAATGGCGGGCAGTCGTCCGGCAAGGGCGTCGGTGATGAACTCGGACTGGGGGACGACCTTGGTACCCCAATCAGCGGTTCCATAAATAGTGCTGAAGCCCCGAAATGGATTGTAAATATAGCCGCTAGCTCCCCTCAGGCTAGAGTAGGCTTTCCAGGATATTCCAGCGGTATCGGCCAGGTTGCCTAAGGTCATCGCGTTGAAGCAAGGAAACACGCTCCCCACAACATCATCGTCTTCCATCACAGGCACGGTTGTGTCGGCGATGGCGTCACAACCCCATTGTGTCTTTTTTGAACTGCGTGGATTGCCCAGAACATTCTGGTTGCTGGCGGAAACAATAGCTAGGTGCGCCGGAAAGGATGCGGCCAGAACAGTGCTGAACATCGCATCGGCCAACTCGTAGTGTTTCGCGTAGGCCCAGTAGTTCGGGAAGTCCGCCTGGTAAGACTGAGTGAGGCAGAGCAGGTCTCCGTTTACGTTGCAACTAAACTCCAGGTCAAACCTGTTCATACGTCCGCCGTTCACATCGTTCTGATTGTCCGTCCATTCATGCCCCAGGTCATGGGGCATGGGATCTGGGGTGTGTCCGAGAGTGATGATCTTTCCAGTATGAAGCTCGGCGGTTGTAGCGCCGTTCGCCCCCGGAAACGTTCCAAAAATTTGATCAAAGCTCCGGTTCTCTTTGATGATGAAAACAATGTGCTGAATTTTGCCAAAGGATGCAGTACCGGTCGGGACGCTGACGGTTGGCGAGAACTGGTTCCAAACCGTCGCATAGCCCCTCGAGACGCTGAACCGCACTTGGATTAGAGCTACCCCCGTGCCCTGCATGGTTACCAATCCGGTGCTCGATACGCTCGCGACCGACGGATCGATGCTGGACCACGCCGCTCCGTCACTCGTTATGTCTGTGACGTTTCCATCCTGGTAGTAGGCGTACGCGTACATCTGCTGTGATTGGCCGGGTGTGAGTAAGACTTGCGGCGGGGTGACGAATATCGCCGAGGGCACTCCGGTACGGGCCATTAACGAGGTTGACAACAGCACCAAAACGAGAAAATATCTTACGGCAAGAACGCCGCAATCCGACGGCCCGAGGTTGCTTTTCATATTCCCCTCCCGCCACAGCCGGTTAATATCCTTTGCCGGCCAAGTTGCCCCGACGGCCCGCAGAGCTATGACGAGAGCAGAACTCAGGTCGGGGGAAACCCTGATATTTCCGAGTTGCGTTGAATTGGGTGCTGGGGGGCCGACTTGCGTATGGCCAAAACTCGGAACTCAACCCCAAGCTATGGCAGTTGGGCTGCCCCTGCCGTGACGGGCATCACCGTTCTCGGTGACGGCGGCTTCGAGCAGGGTTGAGAGAACGACGCCGCTGGTGGCGATGCCGAAGAGGACGAGCGTATCAATCTCATTGGCGCGGAGGATCATGGCGAGATCGGTCCCGGCGAAGGCACTCACACGATGCTTGGTGACGACAATTTCACCTTCCTTCGGCGCGATTGCAGAGGGAATCGCTGCGAGCGGTCCCTCAAACAGTTTCTGATGCTGGGCGGAGGATTTGATAGAGCGGAAAAGAAAGTTTCGAAGAACTGACCTCCGGGAGTCCGGGACGAAAGCCGACCTGGACATGGATAACGGTCGATACCGACGGCACGCGCGTGATTGAGGACGCTTGAGGCAGGAGCCAGAAAGGCATCTTTGTCGCCTTTGGGGTAGATGGAAATGATGCCGGTCTGGCAATCCATGCTCAGGACGGCGGCGTGAGTCGGATGGATGGGAAATGTAGCGGACAGGTGGCGCTCCCTATTGTATCGGAGAAGAGTTGCTGCCGGATTCCATCCTAATCCAGAAGATCATGATGGGGGTGAGACGGATTGCTCCGGCAATCAGCCGCGTATGGAGTGATTCATTTCATACGGTCGAACGGATCTCGAGGAGGTTATTCCCGAGAGTCGAAATGTTTCAATCTGGTTACAATCGGGGCAATATTCCGATCTCCCGGCTACAATACCCGTGTGAAACCAAGCATCTTTGTGGTCGAGGACGATCCTGATATTTCGCGGCTGGTGCGGCATCATCTGGAAGGCGCGGGATTCGCGGTCAAAGTTTTTCTGACGGGAAACACTGTAATAGCGGAATCGGAACGGCAGCGGCCCACCCTTTTCATTCTCGACATCATGGTGCCGGGAAGGGATGGGCTGGAACTCTGTCGCATGATCCGGCAGACACCGTTGCTGGCATCGACTCCGGTAATCTTTCTCACGGCGAAAAGCGGGGAGGCTGACCGAATCCTGGGGCTGGAGCTGGGCGCGGACGATTATATTCCCAAGCCGTTCAGTCCGCGGGAACTGGTGGCGAGAGTGAAAGCGGTGTTGCGGCGCTTTGAGCGTCCGTTGTCGCAGTCGCCGTTGAAAGTAGGAGAGATTGAAATTGATCCGAGCGCGATGACGCTGACGGTGCGCGGAGAACTCGTGGGCACAACGGCAACCGAGTTCCGCCTGCTGGATTATTTCGCGCGGCACAGCGGCCGGGTGTTCAGCCGCGACCAGCTTCTCGACTCGGTATGGCGGGATACGGCGTATGTGACGCCGCGGTCGGTGGATGTATACGTGCGCCGCATTCGCGAGAAGATCGAACCCGATCCGGAGAGTCCGCGCTATCTGAAGACGGTGCGCGGGGCGGGTTATCGTTTTGAGGCTCCCAAGTGAGGAGGCGGCTTTTTTTGCGGCTGCTGGCGGCTTTTGCGCTGGTGATCGCGGTGGCTACGGCCACGCTGGATTTATCGATCCGGCGGGCCTGGGAAAGTTCGCTGCGAGAGGAAATCAACCGCAGCCTCCGGCAGAAGACAATGATGTTCGCGAACCGCGTAAATACTGACCGCGAACATAATCTTCAGGACATCGTATCGCAGGAGGCGCAGGCGGCCGGCGCGCGCGCCACGGTGGTCGATGTCACCGGCAAAGTTCTGGCTGACTCGGAGGCAGCGGCATCGACTCTGGAAAATCATGGCGAGCGGCCGGAGTTTGCCGCAGCTTTGAAGGGAGAAATCGGGACTGATGTACGGACGAACCGCGATTTGGGAATCGAATTTCGTTATGTGGCCGCGCCGGTTTCCGGGGGAGCGGTTCGTTTGGCATATCCGCTGTCGGATCTAAGCGCCGCAACGTTGCAGCTTCGAAAGACGCTGCTGCTTGGTTCGGCGCTCGCATTTCTGGTGGCACTGGTGCTGGCTGCAATTTTGGCCCACTTCACAGCCCGCCGGCTGCAACGGATTGTGCAGTTTGCCAACAAAATCGCCAGTGGAGAACTCACGGCGCGGATCGACGAAGCTTCCGGGGATGAAATTGGACAAGTCGCGGCAGCGCTCGACAAGACGGCGCGCCAGGTGGAGAACAACTTTGCAGCCCTTCGAGACAGCCAGCACCAGCTGGAAACTTTGCTGAACAGTATGGAGGACGCCGTCATCGCGGTCGGCCCGGATGAGCGCGTGCAGTGGGCCAACCAGCGCATGGACAGCCTGGCTCCGCAGCGCACGCGGCTGAATGCTCCGATTGTTGAGACGGTGCGCGATCCCGATTTTCTGCGCGCAGTGCGCGGAGCCAGTACGGCGCGGAAGGTGTTCACGGCGCGCGCGACCTCCATTGTTCCCGCGCGCACATTCGATGTAACCGCTGCTCCCATGCCGGGCGGAGGCGCGGTTGCGGTGCTGCGGGATTTGACCGAGACCGAGCGGGTGGAGAAAACCCGCCGCGATTTTATCGCCAACGTCTCCCACGAACTGCGGACGCCGTTGACTTCGATTCAGGGCTACGCGGAAACTTTGCTCGACAGTTCGCCGGAGAATAATCACTCGCGTGAGTTTCTGGAAATTATCCGCAAGAATGCCCATCGCATGTCTCGCCTGACCGAGGATCTTCTGACGCTGGCGAGGGTGGAATCGGGCGAGCAGCGCTTTGACATCCAGCCGGTGGCGGCGGCCGAGATTCTGCAGGAAGCGGTGCAGAACTTCCGCGAACTGGCGCGCGCGCATGGCATCGACTTGCAGGTGGAAGACTCAGCGCCGGACTTAGTGAGCGCGGATCGCGAGGCCATCCACCAGGTTTTTTCCAACCTTATCGACAATGCGCTTAAGTATGCGGCGTCGGGCGGACGGCTGGTGCTGGGGGCGAGGCGTTCGGAACGCGGGGTTGAATTTTATGTACGCGATTTCGGACCGGGCATTCCATTTGAGCACTTGCCACGTTTGTTCGAGCGCTTCTACCGCGTGGACAAGGCTCGGTCGCGGGAATCTGGCGGCACCGGGCTGGGACTGGCCATTGCGAAGCACATCGTGCTCGCGCACGATGGCACCATCCGGGCTGAGAGCGAACTCAACCATGGGTCGGTGTTTTTGTTTAGTCTGCCGCTGGCGGTGCCAGCGGCACCCCAAGTCCTCTGAGGACAATTTTACTGGACGCCGAACGGGTGTGGACGCCCGCGCCTGCATTGACCCTAGAATTTACAAGCTTTTAACAACATGGTTGAAACAAACAACCTATGCTTGTAGCGTGACCATCAATACAAGCGTGCGTCGAAGAGGGCCAAATGCAGTGCGTTCTCGATTCCGTGAACCGAGGGAAGTTCCTATGAGTACCGCTGCCGTGAACACTCCCGTGCCGCAGCCTGCCTACTCGCACCTGGTAAAGCGAACGATTGAAGCTTGTGCAGTTGCCAAAGATGCGGCTGCGGCAGCCGCCGAAGGCATAGCGACGGGCTCTTCGCCGCTGCTCAATACGATTCGAGAACGCGAGAAGGAGCTCGACACGCTGGACCGGGAAATCGACGACGGGGTCACGCTTGCGATCACGCAGGTGAGCGGAACCGAAGCTCGCGAACTGCTGGCGTGCATGAAATTCATGATCAGCCTGGAGCGTATTGGAGATTTGTTGTTAAGTTTTGCGAGCAGCGCGCAGTCGGTTGGTTCCCGGATCGATCCGCAGGACACACGCGATCTTACGCACATGGCGACGGTGCTGGAAAAAATGCTGTCGGATGTGGGAGGCGCGTTCGCCACTCGTGACGTAAAGAAGGCGGTGGATGTGTTGCGGGCCGACGCGGAGATGGATCGTCTGCGCAATCTTATTTTTCTGCGGCACATCGAAAATCCGGAAGGCTCGCAGCGCCAGGCCAGTCTGCAAGTGATCTTCATGACGCAATCGCTGGAGCGCGCCGGGGACCACGCCAAGAACCTGGCGGAGGAAGTCTGCCACTTCGTCAGCGGGCACACTATACGCCACGTGATGATGACCTACGACAAGCCGATTGAGCAGATGTTTTTGGATTGGCTTCGCCACCGCGACGATTCCCACTAGAGTTTTTCCGCTGCAATTCCAAATAGAGCTGTCCTCCCCAGCGAAGCGAGGGATCTTGGTTCTTGCCTGCACCGCCGTTATCGTGGTCGCCGGCAAGCACCTAGATCCCTCGCGTTGCTCGGGATGACAATGCTTGTTGGGATGGAGAGCTTCTCGTCGAATTGAATGGCGGGACGTTGGCTTGGTACACTTTCGCGAATCCGGCCACGTCATGAATTTAACTCTTCGCCAAGCGGTTGCGGCGGATATTCCGGCTCTGCGGGTGCTGATTGATGCATCGGTGCGCGGATTGCAGGCGACGGATTACACGCCCGCTCAGATTGAAGGCGCGCTGCAAACGGTCTATGGCGTGGATAGCCAGTTGATCGCGGATGGAACGTATTTTGTGGTGGAGGCCGAGGCGGCGATCGTCGGGTGTGGCGGATGGAGCAAGCACAAGACGCTGCTTGGCGGCGACCGCTGGACGGGACGTGAGGACGCGTTGCTGGATCCTCGGCAGGATGCCGCGAAGATTCGCGCTTTCTTTGTACATCCTGACTGGGTGCGGCGCGGGATTGGCAGCATGATTCTTGCGGCTTGCGAAAAAGCGGCGCGTGCGGCGGGCTTCACTCGTTTCGAGATGGCTGCGACTTTAACCGGAGTTGCGCTCTATCGTGCCCGGGGTTATGTCGCGCTAGAAAAGTTCACTGTTTCGCTTAGGAACGGGGAGTCGCTCGCAGTTGTTCGTATGGAAAAGCAGGTGGGCGCGCAGACGTAGACAGCCTTTTTGCGACGCGGCCTCGGCGAGCGTTGCTTGGTAGCGTTCAACGCGGAATTTGGACCGGTGATTCCGTCTTCTGCTGAGGGCCTGTTATTCTGCCGACTGCATGGTTCTGATCCCCTTTACGGCAGTGCCGGATGCTCGAGTGGCGGCAGCTTACGTTATTTTTCTGGCGAGCTATCTGGTTTTTGCCATCGGAAAGTTTCCTGGGCTGAAGATTGACCGGCCGGGGGCGGCAATTATCGGGGCGGTTGCGATGATTGCTTTTCGAGTGGTCCAGCCTTCAGATGCTCTGCGCTTCATCGACTTCTCTACCCTGGTGCTTTTGTTTTCGATGATGCTGATCGTGGGCAACCTGCGCCTGGTGGGGTTTTTCGAGTGGAACGCAGAGGTGGTGTTGCAGCGGTTGAAGCCAACCCATCTTCTGCCCGCGGTGATTTTCACTTGCGGGTTCCTTTCTGCGTTTCTGGTGAATGACATTGTTTGCCTGGTGATGGTGCCCTTTGTGCTCGGCATCACGCGGCGGATGCGACTGCAGCCGTTGCCTTATCTGTTGGCTGTGGCCACCGCTTCCAATATCGGCAGCGTGGCTACCATCACCGGCAACCCGCAGAATATGTTGATCGGATCTTTCTCCGGCATTCGCTATTACGATTTTCTTTTTCATCTGGGGCCGGTCGCAATCATAGGATTATTTTTCAACTGGGCGGTGCTGCACCGGATTCACATGCGCGACATTAAGCTGCAACCAGAGGTGATGGAAAAAATTCCATTGCCCGCGCTGGATCTTTCGCACCTTACGAAACCCGTTATTGTTGTGACTGTTGTGGTCATAGGATTTTTTGCCGGCGTGCCTCCTGCGATGATGGCGGCTTTGGGTGCGGCTGCGCTGCTGATTACGCGGACACTTGAACCCCGGAAGCTCTACGATGAAGTCGATTGGGGGCTGCTGGTGTTTTTTATCGGATTGTTTCTGATCGTGGGCGGAGCGGAGAATGCGGGGATCGTGCGGCAATTGCTTGGGTTGGCGGAACATTGGAATCTGCAGAGGCTGGGCACGTTCACGGTGGTGGTTGCGCTGTTCAGTAACATCGTCAGCAACGTGCCTGCTGTGATGCTGCTGAAGTCGTTGGTCCCTGGCTTCGGCAATCCGCACACGGCGTGGCTGGCTCTGGCCATGGCTTCGACTCTGGCGGGAAATCTTACGATCACGGGAAGCGTGGCTAATCTTATTGTGGTTGAGAGTGCCAGGCCGGAGATGGAGATTGGTTTCTGGGATTATTTCCGGGTTGGTTTGCCCATCACGCTGGCGACTCTTGTCGTAGGATGGGGGTGGCTGGCGTGGGTTCACTGGCGGTTTATGGATTTAGTGTAAACGGCCTGATTACGGAAGTCGTCCCGACCGATTCGGGTTGAACGATTTCAATTGCCAGAAAGAACAATTATTATGCGGTGGACAAACACGAATCGAACGCTAATTGCCATCGTCGTGGCTCTCGTCCTAGAGTCAGCGGGTTTTGGTCAGCAAACTGCGAGCAGGACGGATTTGGGGGCCGCATTGCCTTTCGTTCAAGTTGAACGCCTGATCGGTGACCAGCACGCCGGTTTCAAGCAATCTTGCTTACTTGTATATGCCGATGGACGATATCACCGTGAGGTAAGGCGACAGGAAGTCGTAGACAACCGGCCCTCGACGACAGGTTATTGGAAGTCCGCGAATGTGTTTGAAGGTGGGATGCCTTTGGGAGCTCTTCAAGAGCTGAAGAAGGTGGTCGAGTCTGAGGAGTTTAGAGCTATCGCTGGAACTGTCGGGAATCCCAGCGGACTGCGTTCAAACTTGTTGTATGGCCCTCGGGGCGTGACGCCCAGAAGTGACATTGACATTCTTACAGCATCCGTGGCCCATCCAAGTGGTCCGCAAGTATTTGAAGTGTTCTTGGACAATGTTCGTTTGGAAAATTCTCTCAAGTCGTTCGTAACGTGGATTGACGGTGCCGAAAAAAGAAAGGACAGGCCATTAGATAAGGCAGCAGCCAACAATTGCGCAACATCTTCTCCTCCTGGGACTAGTTCTTCATGGGAGCCTACGACCAACCTGGTTGCGACACCGATCTCCACGCCCGACCCGGATTACCCGGTCGCCGAGCGAGATGCGAGACACGCCGGGACAGTTCAGGTGCAAGCCATAGTTAATGCAGACGGGAGTGTGGGACCGGTTTCGGTAACGCGTGGAATAAATCCGGTTCTTGACCAGAGGGCATTGGAGGCTGTAAGAAAATGGAGGTTCGCACCTGCTCGACTCATCGGCGTACCTGTCGCAGTTCCGATGAGCGTCGAGGTGAATTTTCGGCTGCAGTGAGCAAGAGCAACATGAGGAATCACCGATCAAATCAATGTGAGGTCCAGCCTTCATCGACAGTTGGCCTAGAAAAGCACACGTAAGTGAGGAATTCCAGAATAGGTGGGAGGTGTTCTTGAAGACCCACGCACTAATGCCCGTGCTGTTGATCTTTGGCTCGGCGACTGCGTCGTGCCAGGCCGCGCCCAGCAATGTTGTGAAGTACCACGCGACGATCAACGATGTGAAGTACGTTTATGCTTCGGCGCCGCCGGTTGCGCGGTTGAAGCCGGGGGACATTCTCGATACCAATACGCTCGACTGCTTCGGCAATGCGATCAAGAAGCCGGGGGACACGCTTAGCATGACGAAGGGAGACAATCCGCTTACTGGGCCTTTTTATGTTGAGGGCGCGGAACCGGGCGATACTTTGGCGGTGAAGATTCTCGATCTTGAGGTTGACGGCGATCAGGGCGTGGGTGCGTTTGCGGCGGGCTTTGGGGCGCTGAATGAGACTAATTACACGCCTATGCTGCATGCGCCGTTACCTGAAAAGATCTGGTTTTATCCCATCGATCATGCGGCCAAGACGGCTACATTTCAGGCGCTGGATTCGAAATTCTCGGTGAAGATTCCGCTGCATCCGTTCTTCGGGTGCATTGGGGTTGCGCCATCTGGAGGCGAGGCGCGCAGCTCGATTGTCCCGGCGGAGTTTGGGGGGAACATGGATTCTCCCGAAGCCAGCGTCGGCAATACGGTTTATTTTCCGGTGAACGTGCCTGGAGGGTTGCTGTATATGGGCGACGGGCATGCGGCCATGGGGGACGGCGAGGTCGCGGGCACGGCGATCGAAGTTCCTTTACATGCGCGGGTTCAGATCAACGTGATCAAAGGGCAAAAGATCAATTGGCCTCGCTTCGAGAATGACGACGCGATCATGACGGTTGGGGCGTATCGTCCGTTGGATGATTGCGTGCGCATTGCTTTCACCGAACTGGTGGGGTGGATTCATCAGGATTATGGGTTGTCGGAGTTGGATGCGTATGAGTTGTTGTCGAAGGTCGCGAAGATTCATTTGAATGAAATGGTGGATCCGAATTATGTGGTGGTGGCGTCGATTGAGAAGAAGTTTTTGCCACCGAAAAAGAAATAGTCAGATTAGGGAAAACTTGCTATCTCCGCGGTCTCTGCGGCGGTTCCCTGCGACCTCCGCGATTTAGGATTTGTGGCTTGCCAACCAAAATCTTAAAACGCTGAGGCCGCCGAGAATAGCCGCAGAGACCGCGGAGAAAACTCGGCGAGGCTGCACCAAAGGTATTGTTTTTTCAAAACTTCTTTTGCATAGGACCGAACTCCAGCGATAATACTTAAGGGCCGTGGACCGCTACTCCATCCTCGATCAGAGTGCCGCGAGCAATGCGCAGGGAGTACCTGCGCCGGTGCCGGCTGCGAAGGAAGAATTTGTGGCGCCCTTGGTTTCACAGGTTGCTGCGGATGACGGCGGCAAGTCCCTTGCCGAAATGGCGCAGCGTGACCTGGAAGCGGCACTGCAATTGTTGGCGGAGCGGGCCCAGTACATTACGGGGGCGTCGGGCGCGGCGATCGCCTTGCTCGAGGAGAGCGAAATGATTTGCCGGGCGAGCGCGGGCCCTTCGGCGCCGGAACTGGGAGCGGAGGTGCAGGTTAAGTCGGGGCTCACCGGCGAAAGCGTACGTACCCGGCAAGTTCTGCGCTGCGATGATGCGGAAACCGATTCGCGAGTCAACCGCGAGAGTTGCCGCGCTCTCGGCATCAAGTCGGTGATGGTGGTGCCGCTGATTCGCGAAGAGGAAGTAATCGGCGTGTTCGAACTTTTCGCGGACCGGGCTAACGCTTTCGAGGAGCGCGATATCACGGCGTTAGAGCGGCTGGCGGAGATGGTGCAGACTGGCCTGGAGCACGCGGATGCGGGCAGGCGCGCGCTGCAGGAGATTGCCGCGAAGAACGAGCAAGCGGCGGGGCGACAGGAAGAAACGAAGCCTGAGCCGGCAGTGGAGGAGATAGAGATCGAGGTTTCCGCGGCGGTTACCAGCGAGCCCACTTCCGAACCGGCGGAAACGACGGCGCTCAAACCAGATTCCGATGAGCCGGTGCGAACAGCGGAACTCGATAAGGTCCGAAATTGCGAGGCTTGCGGTTTCCCGGTCTCAGAAGGGCGCACGCTTTGCCTGGATTGCGAGGCCGCCCGACTTTCGGGCGACAGCCCTGCGCCTCTGGCCAGCAGCGAAGCTCCAGCATTTCTTTCGAAGTTCGGTACTCCGAGAAAACAGAGTTGGCTCGGGTCCCACATGTACACCATAGGAACGGTGTTGATCGTGGTTCTTACTGTGGTGCTGCTCATCCTTCGACTGCGCTAGGCTTTGTTTCGGCCACGAGAAGTTTTCGGCGTATTCTTGCCTTCGATATAATCCGCCTTCAGTTCTAGGGTGGTTATTTGTCCCAGCCCAATCGTTACTATTAGCTCCAATTCTGCCTATTGAGAATTGCATAATATAGTTACAACGGAAACAGTTCCGCCTGCCGCCAGAAGGCGATGACCAACGTGGGTCGCCTCCGCATCCGGCGCAGAGCCTTGCGGGCATAATGGCTTAACTGGCCAAAGTTCTGCGGGCAGAAGTTGGGCAGTTCGTGTTGCTTCCAGTGCGACCACAGGTACTCGACCGGATTCAGTTCCGGGGCATAGCCGGGAAGAAACTCCACCCACAAGCGCCCGCGCTGCTGGCGGATGAACTCCCAGGTCATGCGGCTGCGATGGCCAGTTAATCCGTCCCAGACGACCAGCAGCTTGCCCGGAATGTGGCGCAGCAAGTGCTCCAGGAACTCAATGACCTGCGGGCTGCGAATGGTCCCGGGAAAGAGTCGGAAGTAGAAGTTCCACCACGTCACCCCCGCCATGGCCGACAGCGTCTTCCAGTTGAAGTGATATTGCAGCACCGGCGTCTGTCCCTTCGGGGCCCAGGTGCGACAGCGGTGCGGGCGTTCGCTCAGTCCGCTTTCGTCGATGAAGACGATGGTGCGGCCTTCTTTTTGGGCTTTTTTTTAATCTCCGGCCAGCGCTCCCGTTTCCAGCGCCGGATTTTATCTTCGTCGCGCTCCAGCGCACGTCCTACCGGACGCTGGCAACTCCAGCCCAGTTGCCGCAGAATCCGCCAGGCTTGCGAGGGGTGATACTTCACCCCGCATTCCTGCTCGATCAGATGAGCCACGCGCCACGAAGTCCACAGGCTGGTTTCGTACCCTAAGGCCTGCGGCCCGCGCTTCAGTCCCTTCTCGATGCGCCGCAGATCCTCGGGCCGTAAGCGGGCTCTGCGCCCAGCGCGCCCCGCCTTCTTCAGCGCTCGCACTCCACCTTGCTTCAACTGTGCCGCCCACCGACTCACCGACTGCCGATGCACTCCCACCTGCCGCGCTACCTCTGCCGGATGTACCCCTTGCCGCAACAGGCGAGCCCCCAACAGCCGCCGCTCCTCCAACTGCTCAAAGTCTCGCCGTACTCCCGCCGGGTTTCCCATGACCGCAGAGTAGCATAGAATCTCCAGAATGTCACTATATTATTCAATTATCAA
>CAVOKX010000004.1:0-31566 GCA_963696635.1 uncultured Acidobacteriota bacterium | reverse complement strand
CACGGGCGTGGTTGTTGCGCCAGATGAGGAAAACGGAAGGTGGACACAAAGGAAAGATGGCAGCAGATTAAGAGTCTGTTCGGAGCTGCTCTCGAACGAGATCTCAGTCAACGGGCTGCCTTTTTAGAGCAGGCCTGCGGCCAAGACACATCCTTGCGCCATGAGATCGAGTCCTTACTCGATGCCCACGACGACTCCAGCCCTCTATCGCAACATCATTGGGGAACACATCCCCTGGCGAATAATCAACTTCAATCGTTTCAAGCCTCGAAGCATGAAAGCGATCACGGCATGGAAGGCCAAACCATCTCGCATTACCGGGTACTGTCTCGACTCGGCAGCGGCGGTATGGGAGTAGTCTACGAGGCGCAGGATATCCGCCTGGGACGGCGCGTCGCCTTGAAATTTCTGCCTGAAACAATGGCGCAAGATGAAACCGCCCTGCAGCGCTTTGAGCGCGAAGCCCGTGCCGCCTCATCATTGAACCACCCGGGCATCTGCACGATTTATGAGGTGGAGGAACACGATCATCAGCCGGTGATCGTGATGGAGTTGCTTGAAGGAAAGAGCCTGAAGGAGAGAATTCGCGAAGGACCGATTTCCACGGATGAAGTCCTGGAATTTGGCACACAGGCAGCCGACGCTTTGGAAGCTGCGCATGCAAAGGGAATCATTCACCGCGATATCAAGCCAGGAAACATCTTCATCGTCAGCTCCGGCCGCGTGAAGATTCTGGATTTCGGGTTGGCCAAGGTGCGTACGGTGGGGGCTGCCGAAAACAAAGCCGGAGAAGTCGAAGTTGAAGTTGAAGACGACTCGCTCACTCAGGAAGGTGTGATTCCAGGCACCACTCCTTACATGTCGCCAGAGCAGGCGCAAGGGGAAGAGATCGACGCGCGGAGTGACCTGTTCTCGCTGGGCGTGGTGCTCTATGAACTGGCCACCGGGCAGCGGCCCTTCGCCCGCAACAATCGGACCCTGACCATTGATGCCATTCGACATGCCCACCCCGTTGCGCCCAGCACCTTGAATCCGGCATTGCCCGCCGAACTCGACGCAGTCATCACAAGGACTTTGGAGAAAGACCGGGACCTGCGATACCAGCACGCTTCGGAAATTCGCGCCGATCTGCAGCAGCTCAAGCGAGATACGGAGTCGCACAAATCGGCGACTGCTCGGAATAAAGCAGTGCTTTGGGCTGCCGCAGCAGTGCTGGTGATTGTCGCAGCCGTGTTCGTAGGCTATTTCTCTTTTCGTCGAACGGCCAAGCTCACCGAGAAAGACACAGTCGTGCTCGCGGACTTTACGAACACTACGGGTGATCCGGTCTTCGACGATACGCTCAAGACGGCACTCACGGTTTCCCTGCGGCAGTCGCCCTTTCTAAATGTCCTCTCAGACGACAAGGTAGCAGAAACTTTGCGTCTGATGGCTCGTCCTACCACCACCCCGCTCACCCTGGAGATAGCCCGCGAGGTTTGCCAGCGTGCGGGCAGCAAGGTCTACATCGCCGGCTCGATTGCCGAGCTGGGCAGCCAATATGTGCTGGCATTGAAGGCGGCGAATTGCCAGGGGGGGCAAACGCTGGGGCAAGAGCAAGCAACCGCTGCCGCCAAGGAGAAGATATTGGGCGCGCTCGGGGAGGCCGCATCCCATCTGCGCAGGGAATTAGGCGAGTCGCTGTCCACAGTGGGAAAGTTCGACCTCCCTCTGGCACAGGCCACAACGTCTTCGCTCGAAGCGTTGAAAGCCTACAGCCTGGGCGAGAAGGCCCATCGCGAGATAGGCACAGCCGCCGCGCTGCCGTACCACCAGCGCGCCATCGAACTAGATCCCGGTTTTGCCATTGGATATCAGGGTGTTGGTAATGATTATTACGTTTTGGGCGAGGACGGACGAGCGCGTGAGTATTTTACGAAGGCTTTCCAGTTGCGTGAGCATGCCAGCGAGCGGGAAAAGCTGGCCATTACCGCTGACTACTATGCGACGGTAACCGGAGAACTGGAAAAAGCGGCGCAGACCTATCAGGAAGCGATTCAGACGTACCCCCGGGACTACCGATTACATCTCGATCTCGGCAACGTTTACAGTTTTGAGGGGCAGTATGAGAAAGCAAGGAGGGAATACAGCGAGAGCCTCCGCCTGGCGCCTGATAATGCGGGTGCGAGCAGCGATCTGGTAAACAGTCTGCTCGCCCTGCAACGCTTCGACGAGGCGCGCCGGATACTGCAGCAGGTGGAAGCGAAAAGAGTGGATATTTTCCTGCATCACAACGCTCTTTATGCGCTGAGTTTCCTTGCATCGGATTTCCGGACTATGGAGGCACAGCAGCAGTGGTTTACAAAGACGCCCGAAGAGAACTTCGGGTTGTCGCTCGCATCCGATTCAGAAGCATATGCAGGTCATCTGCTCAAGGCGCGGGAACTGACCAACCAGTCAATAGCTTCCGCTATCCACTCCGATAGCAAGGAAACAGGGGCCATATGGCAGGAGATTGCCGCTCAGCGAGAAGCCATTTTCGGTAACACGAAGAATGGGAAGCAGGAAGCGATGGAGGGCCTAAAGCTTGCTCCTGCCAGTCCTGGCGCTGCGGCTGAAGCGGCTCTCGCATTTGCGATCGCGGGTGATGCAGCACGCGCCGAGTCGCTGGCGGAGGACTTGAATAAGCATTTCCCGCTGGATACGCAGATGCAGTCTCTCTGGCTGCCTGCGATTCAGGCACAATTGGCCCTGAATCGGAATAATCCGGCTCTTGCGCTGAATGCCCTCAAAGCCGCTTCACCCATTGAATTGGGGCAAATTCCGTTCGTGACGAATATTTCCTGCCTCTATCCAACATACATTCGCGGCGAGGCATACTCGGCAGCCGGACAAGGAAACGCTGCGGCAGCCGAATTTCAGAAGATTCTCGACCACAGTGGTATCGTCTGGAACTGCTGGACGGGAGCGTTGGCGCATCTGGGAGTAGCTCGCGCCAATGCTTTGCAGGCGAGGATGTCGCAGGGCGCGGATGCCGATGCCGCCCGCCTCCGGGCGCTGGCCGCCTACAAAGATTTCCTCACGCTCTGGAAAGACGCTGACCCGGACATCCCCGTCCTCAAAGAAGCCAAGGCGGAGTACGCGAAACTGCGTTAGCTGAAAATCCATCCTCGTTGCTTACTGTTTACTGATAGTTGCTGATCAGGCTGTTGACGAGGCGTTCGGTTGGTCCCGAGCGTTCCGATCGTTCAGACAGCTAAATAATACCGGCCTCGCAGGTAAGCGTCATGTGCTTCGGGATCGATGGGATGAGCGGGTTTCCGCAGCCGGGATTCTTCCTCCTCTGTCAGCTGGATGCGAATTTGGTCAGCGACCGATTGAGCCACTTGGCTTTGCCGACCCAGAACATCACGTACATCAGATTCGTAGCTTCTCGCCCAAAGTGCTGCTCAGGAGAGGCTTGTAGCAGTTGTGCGGTCACTCGTACTCTGCTTCCTTTGCCTCAATCTCTGGCGGAGAGGGAGGGATTCGAACCCTCGATACAGGTGTTAGCCCGTATAACGGTTTAGCAATTCTGTCTACCGGTGTGACATCCACGCAATCTCAGTAACTTACAGTTGTGCCCACGCACCAAACTTCGCGTAAAGTGACCTCATTCGTCAGTTTCGGGACACCGCTCGGGACACTGAAAAATGGGCCTCGCTGCGCATCCTCGGTGAGGCAGCCAGGAGTAGGAGAAATCCGTGGTTGGGTTCCCACGCGCCCGAGTCTACTTTCGTCTATGTAGCTTGCAAGCACAAGAAAAAAACCTCCATCTGGGCGCAGCTTCAAACCACAGGTGAGTGCTCCCCAGAATCATTCCTTCCATACCTCGGCAGCTAACGGCAGCTCATTGAGTTCTGCGCGGGCCTCGCGCCAGGTAGGGTAGTATTCCCCAAGTATCGTCAGGAAGCGATCACTATGTGTCGGCTCAATGAGATGAACCATCTCGTGAACGATCACGTATTCCAGGAGATCCTTCGGCTTCGTCACGAGTTGCGTGTTGAGGCGGATGTGTCCTGCCTTATGATTGCAGCTTCCCCGCTTGGTTTTCATCCGTTGCAGGAAATACCGGGCCACTTTCACGTTCAGCTTCGGCTCCCATTTCTTGATGAGTGGCGGCACAACGTCGTGCAAGAGCGATTTATGCCACTCATGCATGACATCAACGCGTTTTTGAGCATCACTGCCTGGGCGTACTGCGAGCGTGATACGCCGATGGTCTAGCGAAGCGAACGGCTTGGTTTCCCGATGGACGATGGTAAGGAGGTGTCGTCGCCCCCACAGGCTTCGCCATCGGGTGTAGGTCTCCTTTCCAGGATACGGCTTCTCGCTTGTCAGGCAAAAAGCCAACTTACACCCTCTCGCCTTTTACACAACCGAATTTACGTCACCCAGTGTTCTTGCCACCTAGAAGCTTGCATCAGTATAGGTTGGAAAGGTGTTGAGCACTCTGGGTGGAGTACCGAAAGTGCCGGTCCGGCCGGCATTGTTTATGGTGTCATTGGTCTTGGTGATTTGAAATGGAGTAGGTGGACCACTGTTGAGCAGGTAATCGCTCGGTTTGCCAGTTGTTCCAAAATTCGGATTCCACGAGCAGGTGCCGGACATCTTGGTTCCGTCCTCACCGATGTCTTCGTTCATGTTCACCGGAGGGCCAGGTGGGTACGGCGGCTGCCCGTGCTGCCAACTATCAACACCGTTCGGCTGATCGAAGCTCATCCAGACGAGAGGATTTTTCTTACTCGGTACTGATGGGCAACTGCCATCAGACGGCTGGCTGCTCAACATCGCGTAAGCGTATTTGTCTTTGCAAAACAGCGGTCCGGAAGCAGGTGTTCCCGCCCGCCAGTAGGAATTACCCTCGAAATCCTGATATTGCCAGTAATCCCGCCCGCAAGAATTTGTGCATCCTCCCGAAACCACATAGAAAGAATGGACGGGGTCAGTAGGGTTTTCGTTCTGGTCGAAGTTGAAGATGTTCCACCACAGGCGCACTTGCGGCCCTCCGGAATAGCATCCTTGCGGCCAGGGAAAAGTCTGCTTGAACATGCCTCTACCGGCGAGAGAAAGGATGTTGTTTTCGAAGAGATTGTAGTTCTGGCCGGGAGCGATGCCTTCCGTGAAATGGAGGGAGTGGCCAGACACGCGATACACGACGTTGTTTTCTATGTCCATGTTGGCGGACTGAGCGTCGAGGTACAGTCCCTCGCCGCCATAACCATAACCCCGAACCTTCGTTCCATCGATCGTATCAATGATGGCCGAAT
This sequence comes from uncultured Acidobacteriota bacterium, assembly GCA_963696635.1. Taxonomy (GTDB): domain Bacteria; phylum Acidobacteriota; class Terriglobia; order Terriglobales; family Acidobacteriaceae; genus JABDBE01. Next base: position 26,278 of record CAVOKX010000004.1, on the reverse strand, counting down.
CGATTATGTCGTGGACGAGATTGTTCGAAATCACATTGCTGGTGCCGCTCGAGGCGGAGCCGCCGATGCTGTAGTACAGTGCCCCACCGTCGCAGGTGATACCCTGCATCAGGTTTCGGAGATGGTTGTACTTGCTGACAATCCCCGTTCCATTCGCGCCGGAAGCATTGCCCCGACAGCCGAGTTGGCAGACGGAAATTCCGGCGTGATATCCGTCGAGAATGTCGTTGTGCAGGTAGCTGATGGTGTTGCCGTTCCCCTGCGCAATGCCCTCTCCATCGACGAAGACGCGCGAGTAGCCGTCAATAAGGTTATTTTGCACGGTCACGTTATTCACGACGAAACCGGGCTCGTCCTCGAATTGGGACGAGTGGCCAATGCGGACCCCACTATCGCCAAGGTCGATGAAGGTGGAATTTTGGATGGTGTCGAACTGGGCCGCCTGACCCGAGTTATCTGAGCTGGAGGCGATCAGGATACCGGAAGCAGATGTGTGTCTCACAGTGATCGTGTCGAAGGTTACATTCTGGCAGCTTTCACAATCGATCGCCTGCGGAAGGGACATTTGACCATTGATATCGTTGTTGAACCCCGTGTCGTAGGAGGGGTAAAAGTTATCCACTTCGAAGGTTATGCCCTTGAACGTCACGTATTGTAGATTGGTGGCCCAAAGCAAACTCGCGCCTATGTAATCCTGCGCCGGTGCTCCCGGAATCGCTCCGCCAAGAAGCGGAATCACGACCGTAGCGTTGTTGGGATCCTCGCCCGAGTTGGCGATGTAATAGAGAGTTGGTGGCAAACCCTTTCCGTGGCCAGCACGATCGAGGTACCACAGTCCCGTTTGCCCATTGCTGACCGCTGCCAGGAACGCGTCTTTGGCATTTTCGATCACGTAGCGATGGTTCAGCAGCGGCCCGTAGAAATCGTAACTATGGTTGCTCCCTCCATTAGCTGTGCCGCAATTCTGACCGTTGGAGGGGCAGATGAGATAGATGACGTGGTTTGTGGTGTCAACACAGTTGATCCGCATGGCGTCAATGGTCCACGCGTTAATTAGCGTGAGTTCCACGTCGCCTGCCGGATACGAATGCGAAGGCTGGCACGGCTGGTTCGGAACCGTGGTTCCATTTAAGTTCAGCCAGTTTGTGATCCGGTCGCCGGTGGTTGGGGGTGTGTAATAGAACCGGTCAAGGCACTTTTGCCTGGGAGGTTGGTTATCGCTCGTCGAATAGGGGCATCCTGTCCCCAATTGGCTGTTGGGGTCTACCACACCCGCCACCCGCAGATACGTACCCAGGTTACAAAGCGCGGGCCTGACCTCTTTGCCGGTCTGCGTCGAGATGCAAGAGCCGCCGCTCATGTAGTAGCCGACACCAGCTGCATCGTGAATCCGGGCGCGAAGTCGCCGTTCCCCGTTGTAGAACAAGTATTCGAAGGGAGGAAAGTTCGCAGGTAACTGGACTTCGTATTCGTTGGTCGTGCCAGAAACTAGGGTCCAACTGAGCCCGAGGCCGCCGGTGCCAATGGGTTCGCCTCCGCTAATGACAGGAGTCTCGGTGCGGTAGTTCTGCCAGATGATCGGAGCGGTCGAGGTTCCACTCGCATGCAACACCAGAGTGCCCGTGTTAGGTGCGACGGGGAGGTAGTACGTTCCACCTTCAATTTCAACCGTCGCGCCCGCTGAAATCGATGCGTCGGCATGAGCGATGGTGCCCCACGGGCCATTGTTGCCGGTTCCATGGTTGGGAAATAAGCCATTCCAGGAATCGTTTCCGTTCGTTGCAACGTAATACGTGGTGGCGGAGGCGAGGGAACTAATCAACAACGTCACAAGCAACAGAATTCTCTTCATCTAGGTATCCTTAGGGAGGGGGAGGAGCAATACTTATGGCGTCATCTTCTAACTTTCGACATCCGCTGTCAAGGGTGCAATAACTTGCGGTGACGTTAAGCTGCTTGTGTAAATAGGCTGCGGGTGCGGGTTTTCCATTCCAGATTGAATCTCCGGAAAATGGAGTAGATGATGCGATCCACACTTTCTACGTTCACAAAGCACACCATGGGTCTGGTTCGCCGTCGCACTTCTCAGCCACCAACCTTTTCTCTGAGGGGGTTCCCTTCTCTTAAACAGTGGACTTGTAACCACATCCTCGACCTCCTCGACCTTCGATTCCCATTATGGCTGCATGGAGATTCGATTGCGAAAAAGACCATCGAAAGTCGCGCAGCGTAACAGCGCCGCTCCAAATCAGCAAGTCTTGGATGGTTTGATAAATCCCGTACCAGAGGAAAGCGAACACAAGGACTGGAGTCATCTCGCCCTTTCCGTAAATCGGATTCGCTTCATGGTAATACCGCGCGAAAAAACCAATAAAAAATGGGCGGTACGGGGTACCAGAACAGCGTATTCTGATGCTTGAAAATATGCCCCGTGGTTCTCACCCCAAAACGGGCGTCACCGAACGTCACCGCAAGGTAGCGAAAGGCATTCTCTGCGAGGGTAAACCCATTCGCACCGCTCTGGTCGATGCCGGATACTCGCAGGCAAGCGCAAATCAGGGCATGGCAAGGATTAGGCGCTCCGTGCCGCTGGCGGCCGCCTACGCCCAGGAGGTTGAACGGCTGAAGAACTCCCCTGTTCCGCCCGCTGAGGTCAGGGCACAGCTTGTCCGCGCCAAAATTGCTTGAGAACGTGGCCAACAATTGCGACAACGCGGTGCAGAGTCTAAAGCCATACGAACGGTATGGGTCTTGTACCCAAAACTCCGTAGCCCTTCTTCCAGGAAAATAGAGAGCTGGTCATGATCCGTTCCTACTGCAGCAACCAAGCCGATGAATAGTTCGGGGTAAACAGGAGGTTGTTGTGTCCCAGCTTCACTAGAAGAAAGTGCCATGTGAGCGAGGATGGTATCACCACGAGCAATGCCATTCTATGCCTAAGTATTCTGCTTTTTTCACACGTTGAGGAAAAAGGGGTGCCTTGTTCGTTATCGTTTGGAGCTATGCAAAACACCTTTTACGGCTCATGGACGGAGTAAGAAACCAGAGGCGACACCCACGGGACACTACGATTTTTCGAACCAGCCCAAGATTCACGCCGTCAGAGGCACTTCGCTGGAGATAAGTAGTTGGTATTTCAGAAATCTGGCGGAGAGGGAGGGATTCGAACCCTCGATACAGGTGTTAGCCCGTATAACGGTTTAGCAAACCGCCGCCTTCAGCCACTCGGCCACCTCTCCGGCGTACGGAAGTACAGTTTACCACGATAGGAATAATGACCCTTACCACTTCATCACTGACATTTAGATCGTCATCGACCGTTCGTTGTTCCCACAGGACTTTGGGTAGCAGTGGGGAGCAATTGCGAAGCTTTAAGGGTCAAGAACGTCTCGAGCAGTCGGCGATGGCCGCGATCGTCGCGCTCGAAGCTGATGCAGTACTTTCTCGTAACACGGTCGTTTGTGTGGCGAGGAATCACGGCCGCGCTCGTCTCCCTCGCTCATCGCGCCGATGCCGCACTTGGGTTGTAGCGGTCTTGCCTGACGATCTTGGCACGAACCGCTTTGCCACTGGAATCGGCGATCTGCAGTGGTGTTCAGGTCTTCGGATTCCTCATTACGCTTTGCGATTGACGTGTTGATACGAGTTTGGAGGTAGGAATCAGGCGTGGAAAGACCGCAGTTGGAAGGCGGGTGGGTCAGGCCGCTGACACCGCTTCGGCCGAGGACAACCAACTCTCCATCTGCTCATGGTTTGCGAGACCAGCTTGCTGCGACACCAGCCGCCCACGGGCGAAAACCGCGAAGTTTGGGATGCCTCGCACGTTGAACCGGACCGCCAGTTCCGGATAACCCTCAGTGTCAACCTTAATTACAATGGCGCGCCCAGCCATGTCAGCCGCAGTACGCGCAACTTCTGGCGCCGCCATGCGGCAGGGCCCGCACCACGCAGCCCAGAAATCCGCCAACACCGGGACGCGGGCGTTCACTACAATTTCGTCGAACAGTTGGGTATCCACTTCCAGGGGTTCGTCTACCGGGGGTACGGCGGACTTGCAGGCGCCGCAGCGGCCCGTATCGGCAAGATGTGCCGCCGGAATCCGATTCTTCCGCCCGCATACCTTACAAGCACGAATCACAGGCATTGAGGGGCCTCGGCGCTCCAAAATTAATGTAATGGAGTTATCGCAGCTTTGTCCATACTTCTGAAGTCGTACACCTCCTCTGACTCGAGGAGGAGTCCACTCTACGCGGGCTTTCGGAGTCCGTATTCATTCTCATGAGGAATTGTAACTGGCAGCGCCAGCCGATAGCATCCCCACGAATGATGCATCCCCTGCACCCCATCCCCTCACGGGAGAGGAGAAAAAAGTGTCAGGGATGTGGCCGGTCTAAAATGTCACCGGCCATTCACTGTCTGAAAAGTAAACAGCATCGAAGAAAAACTTTATTTTACGACCCGACAGGAACCCCACAACTGGCATTTCGCTTCGCGCCACCAACAGCAACAATAGATCGAAGGTTGCATAGCCACCGAGATTCCTATTCTTTAAAGCGAGATTCCTATTTCTTTAAAGTTGAACGCTGTAGGCGAATTTCCCCCGCCAAATTTGCCGTGCCAGGGCGAGCTGAACGAAGCGGACTTACCGTGGACCTCGACTTAGATCCCAACCTCCAAAGAATGCCGCAGGAGACGGAAGCAATAGTTTTCCGTATCGTGCAGGAATTGTCCAAGCCCGGCCTCGCCGACGCGGCGCTTCCAACGGGCGCCGGATGCTATCATGAGCAAACTCCCGGCAATCGGCATCCTAGCGAGTCTCGCTTGGCCCGATGCCGCGCCTACATGCGAATACGACGACGCCTCCCTATCATCGTGGCCGTCCTGCTGGTTGCAGCGGCGGTTGTCCTGGCCGTATTTCTACGCAAGCATGCTCCTCCCGAGCCCGCGCGCCTGCTTCCCGCCGCCGACGGCTTCGTGTACGTAAACCTGGGATGGATGCGGCGCGCCAACCTCACCGGCGAACTGCCCAACGTACCCCACGATCCCGACTACGAGCAGTTCATCCAGGCCAGCGGGTTTCAGTTCGAGCGCGATCTAGACGAGGTCGCGCTGGCAATTCACTATCCCATAAAGCCGGCCGGCGCGAAGACAGACGACACCCAACAGCCGCGCTTCTCGGAAGTCTTTGTGGGCAAGGTCGACGGAGAACGCCTGCGAGCGTACTTGCGCCAAATCTCCAGTTCGGTTGAAAGCTACCGGGCCCACGACATCTATAACATTCCGCTCGAAGGGCGCACGGTGCGCGTTGCTATCCTGGGCGTGGACACGGTCGCAGCCTCGAATCTCGATGACCCGCTCGTCATTCGGGGAATCATTGACCGCTCTCGCAAGCTGGCGTCGCCATTCGGCGGACCCGCCCTGCTACGCCAATATTACAAGGAGGTTCCATTCGCCAGCCTGGGATGGGCGGTCTTCAAGATTCAAGCCCCACCAAACCTCTCTGCTTCCGGCCCGATTGGGTGGTCATTTCTATTCGCAAAACCGGCGACGGTTGTGGCCTCGGTGCGCTACCTTGGAGCAGTTCATTTCAAGGCGCAGGCATTTACCGGAAGTGAAGAGGATGCCAACCAACTCGCCAGACGCATCGATACGTATCTCAATCTTTTTCGCACCGCCGAAAGCACAGTTTCTACGGCCGGACCCGATCCTGACATAAAAGCATTTTTCGATAGCCTGAAAATTCAACCAGAAAAAACCCGCGCCGTTCTGACCGCGACTGTACCCCTGGGGTTAATCCGCAAAGCTGTCGCCGAAGCTCCCTCGTCTGTGAACCCGGAACCCCAGCTACCGCAAAGCCCCGCACCTTCAGAGAGCACAGGCAAAACCAAGAGAAAGAAAGCGAATTAAGAAGGCCAGATCAATCTGGGCGCAGGCGTCCTCGCCCGTGCGGCCCTGCGTGACACAAGTCTTACATATGGTTGCGAAACTTTTCGGCTTAGTCAGAGTCCAATAATCACAGATGAATACCAATACCGCACTTATTGCCGAGGGTAACTGCCTCCGGCAGGTAGAATGATTCTGTAATGAATACCCTGCCACTTCCAATTGCAGCCTTTCTCGCCGGCCTGGTGTCATTCCTCTCGCCCTGCGTGCTGCCTCTGGTGCCCGGATACGTGTCCCTGATTTCCGGTGTAGGTGTAGAGCAGCTTAAGACGCAAGAATCCCAGCTGCTACGGAAAGTCATGCTGAATTCCATCGCATTCATTCTGGGATTCAGCGTTGTGTTCATCACTCTGGGAGCGGTCGCGACCGAGGTGAGCCAGATGCTGGCACGCTACCGGTCGCTTCTCGCGCAAGTCGCGGGCGTGGTCATTGTTCTATTCGGTCTGCACCTCACCGGAGTATTCAAAATCAAAGCTCTGTACACGGACGCACGCTTGCACAGCGTGAAAGGCGGCAGTACCGCGTGGGGCGCGTTCGTGATTGGCTTCGCTTTCGCTTTCGGCTGGACGCCATGCGTGGGACCGGTCCTGACCGTTATTCTGACTTTCGCCGCCGCCCAGGACTCGATCACAAAGGGAATCGTGCTGCTGGCGATCTATTCGATGGGACTGGCAGTGCCATTCCTCCTGACTGCCCTTGGAGTCGAACGCTTTCTCAAGTTCTACAGCCGCTTCCGCGCCCACATGCATGCCATCGAAGTAGCCAGCGGCGTGCTGCTGATCGCGTTAGGTGTACTGTTAGTCATAGGACGCTTCACAATTATTTCGAACTACTTATCGTTTTTGAATCGATTTGCGCTGTGATGGGAGTTTTCTGTGAGACGTGATCCGGTTGTCATCATTGTAGTAGCCATAGTGGTTGCTCTGATGCTGGTGTTCGGCTTCAAATTCGCCCGCCGATCCTCCCAAAGTTCGGGCAGCGTGCAAATGCAACGCGGCCTCGCTCCCGACTTCACGCTGCAGTCCCTGGACGGCAAAACCGTCCGCCTCTCCGATTTCCGCGGCAAACCAGTAGTCCTGAACTTCTGGGCAACATGGTGTGGGCCTTGCAAGATCGAGATGCCTTGGTTTGTCGATTTCCAGAAGCAGTACGCGACGGCGGGGGTGCAGTTTCTTGGCGTGGCCATGGATGACGCCAGCACCAAGGACATTGCCGAATTCGCGCACAGCATGAACGTGAATTATCCCATCCTGATTGGCAAGGAATCGGTGGGCGACGCTTACGGCGGGGTGCAGTTCCTGCCGGAAACGTTTTATATTGACCGTAGCGGAAAAATCGTCGACAAGGCATTCGGCTTGAAAGGCCGCGGAGAGATCGAGGACGACATCAAGAAAATTATCGGCCCAAGCTCCGTGGCCCAGACGCAAAAATAGATATTGAACTCCATCGCTAAGACCGCGTTTCTGTTCATAGTGCCCGTCACTGCGCTCATGGCGCAGGATTCGCTGGGACGGAAGGCGCCGTCTGTGACCCTGTCTCCCGCCCCGGTTACCACCGCAATCCGCGGTAAAGCCACTAATGTGGAGTTGCGATTCCACGTGGGTGCGGGCTTCCACATCAACTCCAACAAGCCCGCGGCGGAATACCTGATTCCCACCGTCCTAAAACTCGATGTTCCGACCGACATCGTGGTGGGGAAAATCACTTATCCGCGGGGGGAGGAGATGAGCTTTGCCTTCGCTCCCGATGAGAAGCTCAGCGTTTACAGCGGCGAGTTCAACCTGTTGGTGCAAGTGCGTCCGCTGGCCAGCATGCTGCCCGGCAAGTACGAGATTCGCGGCCGATTAAGATATCAGGCTTGCGACAAGGCGGCCTGCTATCCCCCGAAACAACTACCCGTGGATTTCGAGGTCAAGGTGGTCAAAGCGCCGCCAGCGCCCAAGCCGAATCCTGCCCAGAGCCCGCACGCGCACACGTAAACTTTGCGAGGAGGGCATTGGCCGGTTGACCTCGCCGGTTTGCTTGCCTTACGCCAACTCCAATCTTCGCCGACACGCAGCTGGCTCTTGATTACAATCCTCGAATCACATCTGAACGAGGTTTGACTTGACAGAGCCGTTAGCTGCAACGCCAGATTCCCAGCGCCCGACATCTCTCGCGCAGCGCACCTCTCTGCTTGAACTCGCGCAGTTGTTCCTGAAGCTGGGCATGGTCGCGTTCGGCGGCCCTGCGGCGCATATTGCCATGATGGAAGACGAGGTCGTTTCCCGCCGTGGGTGGCTCACGCGCGAACAGTTTCTGGATTTTCTGGGCGCGACCAATCTCATTCCTGGTCCGAACTCCACGGAGATGGCGATCCATGTTGGGCGGGTACGAGCGGGTTGGATGGGATTGCTGGTTGCGGGTACGAGTTTCATTCTGCCGTCCGCGGTCATGGTCACTGCGCTGGCTTGGGCGTATGTGCGCTTTGGATCTTTGCCGCAAGTGTCTGGCGTGCTCTACGGGTTCAAGCCCATCGTGATTGCGCTGATTGTGCAGGCCGTCCTGAAGCTGGCGAAGTCGGCGGTGAAGTCCACGTGTCTCGCGGCCGTAGGCGCGGTCGCGGCGCTGGCGACCGCTCTGGGCGTGGATCAACTGGCCGTGCTGGCGGGCGGCGGATTGCTGACTGGAGTTATCTATTGGCTGCGCTCGAGGCGGCGAGCCTCGCTTCCTGCTCCAGTGGTTGTAGCCAGCGGAACTGGTTTGTCGGGCATATTCGCGGGATCTAGTGTTGCCGTGCCCTTTGGCCTGACCGCATTATTTCTCGTGTTTTTGAAGATTGGCGCAATTCTTTTTGGGGGCGGCTATGTGCTGGTGGCGCTGATTCGTTCCAACCTGGTCGCCGGGCTGGGTTGGATCAGCGAGCGGCAATTGCTGGATGCCATCGCCATGGGACAAGTGACGCCGGGACCGTTGTCCACGACCGCGACCTTTATCGGCTACCTGCTGCGCGGCATTCCGGGCGCGGTGATTGCTACCATTGCGATTTTTCTCCCGGCATTTTTTCTTGTGGCCATCAGCGGGCCTCTGGTTCCGCGCTTGCGCCAGTCGGCTCTTGCCGGGGCAGTGCTGGATGGAGTTAATGTTGCTGCCCTGGCCCTGATCGCGGTCGTGACCTGGCAACTGTTCCGCGCCGCCGTCGTGGACTGGACAAGCCTGGTCCTGGCCGGACTGAGCTTCTTTCTGCTGCTCCGCTATCGGATCAATTCGGTATGGCTGGTATTGGGTGGGGCAGTAGTTGGAGTCGCAGCAACATTGCTTCATCATTGAAGGCTGGTGCTCTTCTTTAGGTTTCTTTGTTTCCGCGTTGGCCCAAATTGGAACCGAGTGTTACTGTTTAGTACTGGTACCCCCCTCCCCTCTTCATCTGCAAAATCTAGAGAACAAAGGATTTATTTTGTCACCATGCGCTAGATCTTTGAGTTTAAAGGAGTTACAGGCAAAATCTAGAGAACATGGGGGTTAGGGCGGCGTTATCGAAAGCTTGGCCGATATTGGCGCGGGCCTGGGCGTGCCAAGCTATCTTTCGCCCGGCTGGGGCTTTCAGTTCTCCGACTTTTTCCCGTGGCTTGCGCCATGGGCTGCATTCTTCCGCCGCTTCGCGGCTGCCTGGCCGTAACACGGCTACGGGGGACTCGCCGGGGCTGTTGTCCGGCCGGATTGTCAAAGATCAGGGGATCTTATCTCTGCGATAAGCTGATATAAGCTAGATTATCTGTACTGGACACCCACAGTCAACAACAAAGCAAAGGTCGATCCCGGATTGAGGGTGCAGCGATCTGCTATTTTCGCGGGGAGGCGAAAAAGATTAAGCCTTGTGGAGCTGCGTAAAAGGCGCGTTTCATAAACTGTAATAGCTTGGACTCGACCTTACGGACAGCGTTGGCGAGTTTCTACGTATCGGACACGGATTGGTATTCGATTGGGGGGATTTTGAGCGTAATCGCGATATTTCAACAGTAGCGTCTGGCTTTGCGCTGTGGTCTTCGCCATCACCGCAAATCAAGATGTGATTCTTGTCACTGACAGGACGCACTTCTTCGTGCATTAAATGGATCTCGAACAAATCTCGCCTCCCCGAAGAGCAGTTCCCGCCAGTTGAGACGCACACCCCCTGAGGCGAAAGCTTTTGAACGTTGGCCCATTTAGTAATTGGTATGGTGGTTGAGGATTCGGTCCTTGGGCTGTGCAGATCGAGGCCGAACCCCTCGTAGCTCAATCATCGAGGTCGACTCTGGCCCCTGCTTCCGTCCGTGAAGGAGGTCTGCTATGACGGGCAAACTCGCTCCTGATTATTTTCTAAGTGTTGTCGGAGCTGCTATCGGGGTTTTGGCAATTCTGACTCTTTTGATCGTGGCCGCCTTGAAATTAGGGTAACTGGAAGCGCAAACAAAGGATGGCGACTATGGCTAATTATGAGTGGATAATGAAGTCTGCGCGCATTGGTGCAATACTCGGTGGGGTTGCTGGATTCGTCTACGGAAGCTACAGCGTGGCAACCAGCCACGCTCTCAGTTGGACAGATGTATCAGATGCGATGGAGTCAGTTGTCGTTGTGCTTGTAACCGCAGTCATGATTGGCAGCCTTTCTATTGCAATTGGCTGGCTGGCCGGGCTGGTCTTAGGCACCGTTGCGTCCCCGCTTCGTTCATCGAGTGAAAAACGCTAGAATGCTGACGCTCTCATGTCAACCAGCAGAGCATTTTCTGCGGTTCGGCATCGTGCTTCGGCGGATCGAAGCTGGCGATATGCCTCGGGGCCCCCCCAATCACGTCCGAAGGAGAATGTCATGAAATCCAAACGGCGGCCGCGGCAACCTGATCCCCCCAATCAGCCTTTGAGTCTGCGAAACATCGAATGGGAGATGCAACTGGTGCACCTTGCGATGTTACGCCAGCTGAGACCGTAGGGCCTTTCACCCACTTCACTGATACTTTTGACAGGGGACTGCGGGAACTGCTCAAGTTAGTCTACGTTCGGCGCTTAATCGAACGAAGAGCCTCGGAGCCGAGCGTTCATGAGCACGGCGGAACGGCAATGCCGTGAAGTTCTGTGTCCTGACTGCTACTCCGGAATGTCGCCTGCAATGAGGAATAGGACTCAAAATGCGATTTCCTCTTTGGCATCCCCTTGTGTTTCACCGCATCCTTTCTGCTCTCTGTGGTGTCGGGTTGGTCAGTCTTATTCTCGTGACCGCCTGCAGTCGTGCGCCGCAAGCCTCGAGGTCCATTTCGTCGGGCGGTGAATGGTTGGAGTTCCGGGGAACCTGGACCGCAGTCGGAAACCGGAACAGCATGCGCCTCGGTGCTGATCGGTGGGCCGCCATCTCGATCTTCAACGGGTCTCTGGTGCTTGCGGGTCCATCGCGCCCGGGCGTCGGTTTCCGATCAGAGGCGATCGTGTTCAGCGATAGTGCGACGGGCATGGTGGGGCGGGCGGTCTGGACCGATGAGCACGGTGATCAGGCTTACAGCGAACTTCGAGGTGGAGGTACCGCGCAAAACAACAAGATTACTGGGACCTTTGTCGGCGGGAAAGGGCGCTACTCGGGGGTCGCCGGCACGTATGAGTTTTCCTGGCGTTTTGTTGTCGAGAACGAAGACGGAACCGTTCAAGGCCAGTCCATGGGTCTGAAGGGACGAGTCCGGCTAGATTCGCAGCAGGCAGGGACAACCGAAGGAGCGCCGCGGTCATGAGCAGCCCGGTATTAGCAACAAAGACGGGCACAGAGCCCGGGACCAAAATCGGCCTAGGCATACACCTGAAGCGTGCATTCCCCTTCGCGATGGCGACAGCTATCTGGTTCTCGCCGGTCCCTGCCGGGCTCACCTCCCAGGCATGGCACCTGTTCGCCGTATTCGTCTCCGCAATTGTATCTGTGTTGCTCGGTGTATTCCCGCTGCTGACCTCGACGATGCTGGCGGCAGGAGTGGTGGTGCTGACCAACACGATCTCCGCAGCAAAGGCGTTCGCAGGCTTCGCCAACACGAGCGTGCTGCTCGTGGTGATTGCTTTCCTCGTCGCGCAAGCGGTGGTGAAGTCCGGCCTAGGACAACGGATCAGCTTGTTCATGGTGAGCCTGTTCGGCCGCTCTTCGCTAGGGCTCGCATACAGCATTGTTCTTACTGACGCAGCCATTGCGCCAGCGTTTCCCAGCAACACCGCACGCGGTGGAGTGCTGTACCCGATCGTGCTTTCCGTCGCCCAGGGATCGGGCTCGCGTCCAGACGATCCTAAGGGCCGCCGTTTAGGCGGTTATCTGATGTTTTGCGGGATGGCAAGCCTTGCCGTCTCCTCCGCGCTCTGGATGACAGCCACATCTGCCAATCCAATCGCGATGCAGGTGGCACAGGAGTACGGGATCAATGTCGGCTTCGGAAAATGGCTAATTGCGGCCTCCGTGCCGGCACTGACCGCAATCCTAGTGTTGCCCTGGTTGCTCGCACGCTTATTCCCGCCAGGTGTAGGCGCGACACCGGAGGCTCCTGCCGCCGCACGTAAAGCACTGGCGGAGTTGGGACCGCTGTCGCGTGAGGAAGGAATCACAGCAATCGCTTTCGTGCTTATGGTTAGCGGCTGGATCTTCGCTGACAAGCTGCATCTCAACTCGACGAGTATTGCCTTCGCAGGTTTGGGCCTGTTGCTGATGACCGGCGTGATTACGGCCGATGACATCCATACTCAAGGTGACACACTGGCGACGTTTCTATGGCTTGCCGTACTGTTCGCTTTAAGCGGTCAACTCAACGAGCTTGGGTTTATGGGTTATGTGGGCCAACGTCTGGCGTCCTACATGGGAGGACTATCGTGGCCAGTGACGTACGTGGCGCTGATCTTGATCTACGTCGCCATCCACTACATGTTCGTGAGCCAGTCGTCTCAAGTCCTTGCTCTGCTAGGAGTGTTTCTTGACGTTGGCATTCGCGGTGGAGTTCCAGCGCAGCTGATGGCTTTTTCGCTGTTCTTCGCGAGCAGCTACTTTTCTGTGATTACGCCACAAGGTGGAAGCCAGAACATTATCTTTGTCGGCAGCGGGTATCTGACACAACGCGAACTCTACCGCCTCGGCTTGCTAACAACTCTCTTCTTTCTGGGTGTATTCCTGACGATTGGTACCGGGTGGCTGATGCTGGTCGCACGATGATTTGATTCTTCCTCACAAATGTTGTTAGCAGGTCAGCATGACCGGAATCCGGTCACAACGAGGCATGAAAAGGGGTCCCGGAGGCCAACCACCTGTTTTCGGTGAGTTGCGGCTCTTTTATCAACACCCATCTGGCATACGTTGTCAGATCCCTTTGGTGGTCGCAAGAAAGAAGGCCACCGAAAATCGGTGGCCTGACACTACTTCCTTTCATTCGGGTCATTGAGCCATTTCACTGTCGACCAGGCGTCAGCATTTCGGAGCTGACTGATGCGCGCTGTGAAGTTGTGGCGCAGTAGCCGTCCCACCATGCTGCGCGAGATACTCGCAGGCTTTGATGATGTCGTTGGCCAGTACGTCCATCAGAGAATGATTGAGATGCGGCCGCACGACGATGCGCAAGCTGTTCACTTCCTGCGCATCCGGCGGCATCGCATAGGCGGAAAGCACCCACCCGCGTTCACGCACCTTGGCAGAGACATCGAATTCGTTGAAGTTCTTGAACTTCTTGCTCAGCGTGAGAGCGACGACAGGGATGCGCTGTGTTTCATTCATTATCACGAAGTAGCCCGATTCGACGAGTCGCTGGCGCAGATAAATGGCGTTGTCGAGCGTATGGCGCATGATCCGCGTGTAACCCTCGCGCCCGAGCCGCAGCATCATATAGGCCTGCACAGCGATCGGCGCAGTCCCGCGGCTGAAGTTCAGGGTTGCGGTCGGCATCTCGCCGCCCAAGTAGTTGACGTAGAAGACGAGTTCTTCGTTGAAGATCTTCCGTTCTTTGAAGATGACCCAACCGAGACCGGGCGGCACCAAGCCGAACTTGTGGCCAGAGGCGTTGATCGACTGCACGCGCCGCAGGCGGAAGTCCCATTTATATTCAGGGAAGAGGAACGGATTGACGAAGCCGCCCGAAGCTCCATCGATGTGCATCGGGATGCTGATGCCGGTTCGCTTCTCGTAGGCGTCGAGCCAGTCGTGAATAGCCTCGATATCGTCGTCCTCGCCGGTGAAAGTCTGACCGGCAATGGCCACCACGCAGATCGTATTCTCATCGACATATTTCTCGAGCCGGTCGGCGGTTAAACGGTAATTTCCAACCTTCAGCGGCACGATGCGAGGCTCAACATCGAAATAGCGCATGAACTTTTTCCAGACGATCTGCACGTTGCCGCCGGTCACCATATTCGGCTTGCTCACGTCCTTGCCCGCCTTCCGCCGTGCCTCGCGCCAGTTCGACCTGTGAGCGAGTCCGCCCAACATGCACGCTTCGGAGGAGCCAATAGTAGCCGTGCCATAAGGCTCCACGCCTTTAGGCCCATTCCACAGGTCATGGAGCCAATTCACTATCAGGCCCTCCATCTTGAACACCTGTGGGTACATGTCGTGGTCGATGTAGTTCTTGTACATGTGAGCCCGTGCGATCTCGACCGCCTCCGGCTCGGCCCAGGTCGTAACGAAGGATGAGAGATTCAGCATAGGGTTTGCGTCAGTCCAAGCAAAGCTGTTCACCATCGCCTGAGCGGCGCGGGCTGCCATCCCTGCAGTGGGAAACGTTTCCTTCGGCACGGGCATATTGAATTCGTCGTATGCAGTAGGCTGTTCTTCAACCATTGGTCTTAACTCTGTCGTTGCCATTACTCCCTCCTTGTACCCTGCTAAGATTTTGGGACCATCCGACGCTCTGGCATGGTGCTGAGAGCATTCGGAGTTTCAATGTGTAGTCTTATGGATGAGGCCGGGCACATCATGCGCCTTGGTTCTAAAAGTGCCCGAAAATGCGCAAAAATTGTCCTTTTGGAGTTATACGGACGGGATGATCAAGTTGTGACCTGTCAAGACTGACAGGGGAACGACCATTCTGCAGTTAACTGCTGCAACCAGATGGGATGAGAATGCCGGTCTCCGGCGGGATGCGATACGCTCCCAAGTTATCGACGCGCTCGAAGCGCAAGAGATAAAGGAGACCGGCAATGAAGAAGATTAGCACTGCAGGGGCAAGGCAGACGAGGAATTTTCCGGACCAGAAACTGACGATTGGTTTGGACTTGGGCGATCGAATCGAGTTGGTACTGTGTGTTGGATGAAGCGGGGGAAGTAGTGCTGGAACAGAGGCTGGGCACGACTCCGAAAGCGATGAAAGAAGTGTTCGGGAAAATGCCGCGGAGCCGGATTGCGTTGGAAACGGGGATGCATTCGCCGTGGGTGAGCCGGTTGTTGAGCGAGTTGGGACACGAAGTAATAGTGGCCCATGCGCGCAACGTGCGCCTGATCGGGGAGAGTCGACGGAAAGATGATCGCTTCGACGCCCGAACGCTGGCTCGGTTGGCGCGGATCGATCCGCAGTTGCTGGCCCCGGTGCAACATCGCAGCGCCCAGGCGCAAGCCCATCTGATGGTGATCCGAGCGCGAGCCGGATTGGTGCGGGCACGGACGTCGTTGATCAACACGGCGCGGGGACTGACGAAGTCTTACGGGGAACGGCTGCGGGGCTGCAGTCCACGCAATATGAATGTCGAGAAAGCGCAGAGTCTGAGCCCGGAACTGCAAGCGGCGCTGGAACCGTTGCTGGCCGCCATCGAATCGCTGAGCGAGCGGATTTACGAATACAACCAGCAGATCGAGAAGATCGCCAGGGAAAGTTATCCGCAAGTGGCGCGGCTGAAACAGGTGAAGGGAGTCGGAACGCTGATCGCGCTGACTTACCTGCTGACGCTGGAAGATGCGCAGCGTTTTCGCAAGAGCCGGGACGTGGGCTGCTATGTGGGGTTGCAGCCGGGACGGCGGAACTCGGGGCAGAGTGAGCCGCAGCTGCACATCAGCAAGGAAGGCGATCCGTATTTACGAACGTTGCTGGTGCAGGGTGCGCACCACATTCTGGGGCCGTTTGGAGCGGACAGCGATCTGCGGCGCTGGGGGCTGAAGCTGGCCGAGCGTGGCGGGAAGAATGGGAAGAAACGAGCGGTGATCGCGACCGCACGAAAGCTAGCTGTCCTGCTGCATCGCTTGTGGGTGAGCGGAGAGGCCTACGAACCGCTGCGCAACAGCCGAGCGATGCCATTGCCGGCAGCCGCATAGTTTAAGATTCATCGAGTGGAAACACCGCGCCCCAGCGCCGAGTTCCGGTGACTGCGTCTATGGCCTGGCCCAACTTCCATCGTGAGATGGAAGAGAGGTCGACTAACAGGTGGCAGCGCCGGCTGAAACGAGAACACCCAACTTGCACCGAGCGCCGATCGCTCACGAAGAGTGCGGATGGAAGGGTGGCGACAGGGTTGGTTTGGGCGCGGAGGAACAACGCAAGCAAGACCAAAAATCGCGAGCGACTGTCCCTTTCCTTCCTGACGGAATGGTGACCGAGCGGTCCTCGCCGTCAAGGGTTCGCTGACGCCGCAAAGAACGCGCCCTTGACCGCTCCGGGCCGCTCTGAACACCCTCCCGTCATGAAGGAAAGGGAGATTTTAGGAAAGACAAATCAAAATCTACTTGACGCGGACCGGCATTCTCATGGAAGGCCATAGCACAAGTTTGCGCCGTCTGTTCGCCCCCAATGCGCAGCGGCGTGCTGCAGCGAGAGAGTTTTGAGCATAATCGGGATGCTACAGCAGTCACGCTGCCACTGGGGCCGAAGTCTTACCCATTAATACTACGTGAGCCGGTAAGATAAGGTGTATAGTCGGTGCCGTCTTTCAAGCCAAGAAGGAGATTCCAGGTTAGAAACCTGTCAACGCCGTCCGCTCCGTAGCGAGGTGCTTTGAGCGCGAAGTGGCGCGAAGGGCGCACCGGGGGAGAGAAAGCCAAGCAGACCCCCGGGATCGTGGGTAGCTTGCGCTGGCCTCAAAGGGGTGAGTGGCGAAACAGCGTGGTTCTAGCGCGTTTGCCAAAAGCTGTACTGGCAAAAGGCATCATGGTAGACCCATCGAAAGCGTTTGTCAGCTACTCGCGCGCGGATACGGACTTCGTATTGCGGCTGTGCCAAGACCTGCGCGCCGCCGGGGCATCGATTTGGCTGGACCAGATCGATATTCATCCGGGTGAGGAGTGGGACCAGGCGATCGAGCGCGGACTGTCCGAGTGCGGACTGATGCTGGTCGTGCTCTCGCCCACATCGGTCGCTTCACAGAACGTGCTCGACGAGATTGGGTATGGTCTGTCGAGGAAAAAAACGATTATTCCGGTCCTGTATCGGGATTGTGAGGTACCGTACCGGTTGAATCGGCTCGAGTATGTCGATTTCCGGACCGCCTACGACGAACGGTTAAAGTATCTTGTGTCGGCGATTGGGGACGCGAAAGGGAACCCTAAGACCATCGCGGTGCCTGTGGCCCATGATAGGTCCCGCCGTTTGTACCTTTTGGCCGGGGGCGCCGCCGTCGCCGGCCTCCTCGCTTGGACAACGTTCAGCCATCGGCGAGTTCCGGCGGATCTCAAGACCGCCGTCGAAACGCAAAAGCCGGAACGGGTCACGACAGACCCGCCTGCTCCATCGACCACGAGCCCTGCGGCGGCGAATTCCCAGGCGGTGGCGAAAAGCTCGTTCCGGGACTCGTTTCGCACTACACTACTGCGGTACGTTTCGGAAGCTCCGTCCGGATTCCAAGCGCTGGGCGCAAAGGAGTGGGTGGATTGGACCCCGTCCGTAAACCTCCCGGGGGCGGTAAGCTGCCGCGGTTCAGGCTACCCCCAGGAACCAGTGATTGAGTGCGTCCTCTATCGCACCGACTCGGAGGTTGAGGCCGCCAACAAATTCGAGGATCTGATTGAGTTGACGCAGGCTACTTTGCCCGATTGGGAAGGAAGCCGCTTGAATATGTTTGTTGCATATTTCTCGAGCAAGAAGGTAACCCCGCGCGTGGGTCTCGATGTCACCAAGAGCGGTGAACATTTTGACGTCGTACTTTCGGTGCGTCCGAAATGATGGAACTTTAAAATCAATTGTTGTTATCAGGCGTGGGTGTTGAAAAACTCTTTTCAGGGAATTTCAACTGCGAAATTCGTTTGTAAGTTATTGAATGTTCGTTCGCCGTAGACGCCGAAATTCACTGAAATTACTGCTTTGGTGACTTTTTCAACACCCACAGGCGATTACACTCATTGAGGGGTTTTGCGCGTAATCGAGAGTTTTCGCGAACTACGATTCGTATGCCTCAATCGGGCTGTCGGAACTGATCGCCGGATCGCTGCCGAACTTTCCCAGGGAATACGTTTTCAGCAGGCATCGCCGTCAACTGTGACCGTCGAAGAGCGCCTGACAAGTTCCGGAAGCGAGATATTCCCCTGAATTGTGCTAAATTCGAGAGGAAGTGAGTCTGTGAAAGGATGCAGCCTTCAACCTACGGGCCGCCGGCTTCGCTTGGCTGGCGCAGTAGTCGCCTTAGCGCTTGCTTTGGCCACGCCGCCCGCAGCCCAATCGCAAGCACAGAGTACGCCTCCTTGCTCCGACGTTCCTCCCATTTTGAAACGGGGCACACAGCCGGCTCTGCCTCCCTGTCCTGACCCGCCCCCGGCGGCGTCGCGCCCTGCGGACTCCGTACCCACGCGTTCGCTGAATCCTGCCAAATCGTTGATCGAAAGGGCCAGAGAGGTGGCGTTCCAGTTTTCGCAGAAGCTTCCCAACTTTGTTTGCCAGGAGTTCATGTCGCGGTTTACCCAGCGAGGCCGCGAGGAGAAAATGCCCCTGGACCTGGTTTCGGCTGAAATCATTTTCGAGGACGGGCAGGAAAGTTACCGTAACGTGAAGATCGATAACCGCCCCACGGACAAGCCCTTGCAGCAGATCGAGGGGTCCTGGTCCACCGGAGAATTTGCGTCCATACTGCTGGAACTTTTTCACCCGGATACAGACGCGCAGTTCCGGTCCGGCGGTGCGTCCACTATTTCGGGTTCCAGTGCCCAGGTTTACGACTTTCAAGTTGAGAGTGAAAATTCGCACTGGATGTTGCACGCCGGCTCTCAGAGTCTGACTGCGGCTTACGTAGGCTCCGTATGGGTGGATCCGAACACCGCGCGCGTCCTGCGAATCGAGATGCAGGCCCGCAACCTACCGTCAGATTTCCCGATGGATACGGTCGAAACCGCGCTTGATTATGCGAACGTGAGGCTTGGCGAGACATCGTTTCTGCTTCCGGTCCATGCCGAGGCCTTGGGTTGTGAACGGGGTACCAGCTTGTGCAGCCACAACATCATTGACTTCCGCAACTATCACGAATTCAAATCCGAGATCAAGATTCTTCCCCATTGATTTCGCTCGGACCTCTCATCAGTGCGCGACTCGCCGGTGCGGACCCAAACTCCAGAGCCGTGTAGGGTCTTCGATAGTGAGGTCGTGGTCAGTTGATGAGTGACGGGCAAACCGATAGTAACTGTTGCAACCAGATGGGATGAGAATGCCGGTCTCCGGCGGGATGCGATACGCTCCCAAGTTATCGACGCGCTCGAAGCGCAAGAGATAAAGGAGACCGGCAATGAAGAAGATTAGCACTGCAGGGGCAAGGCAGACGAGGAATTTTCCGGACCAGAAACTGACGATTGGTTTGGACTTGGGCGATCGATTCGAGTTGGTACTGTGTGTTGGATGAAGCGGGGGAAGTAGTGCTGGAACAGAGGCTGGGCACGACTCCGAAAGCGATGAAAGAAGTGTTCGGGAAAATGCCGCGGAGCCGGATTGCGTTGGAAACGGGGATGCATTCGCCGTGGGTGAGCCGGTTGTTGAGCGAGTTGGGACACGAAGTAATAGTGGCCCATGCGCGCAACGTGCGCCTGATCGGGGAGAGTCGACGGAAAGATGATCGCTTCGACGCCCGAACGCTGGCTCGGTTGGCGCGGATCGATCCGCAGTTGTTGGCCCCGGTGCAACATCGCAGCGCCCAGGCGCAAGCCCATCTGATGGTGATTCGAGCGCGAGCCGGATTGGTGCGGGCACGGACGTCGTTGATCAACACGGCGCGGGGACTGACGAAGTCTTACGGGGAACGGCTGCGGGGCTGCAGTCCACGCAATATGAATGTCGAGAAAGCGCAGAGTCTGAGCCCGGAACTGCAAGCGGCGCTGGAACCGTTGCTGGCCGCCATCGAATCGCTGAGCGAGCGGATTTACGAATACAACCAGCAGATCGAGAAGATCGCCAGGGAAAGTTATCCGCAAGTGGCGCGGCTGAAACAGGTGAAGGGAGTCGGAACGCTGATCGCGCTGACTTACCTGCTGACGCTGGAAGATGCGCAGCGTTTTCGCAAGAGCCGGGACGTGGGCTGCTATGTGGGGTTGCAGCCGGGACGGCGGAACTCGGGGCAGAGTGAGCCGCAGCTGCACATCAGCAAGGAAGGCGATCCGTATTTACGAACGTTGCTGGTGCAGGGTGCGCACCACATTCTGGGGCCGTTTGGAGCGGACAGCGATCTGCGGCGC
Source organism: uncultured Acidobacteriota bacterium (assembly GCA_963696635.1). GTDB lineage: Bacteria > Acidobacteriota > Terriglobia > Terriglobales > Acidobacteriaceae > JABDBE01. The sequence continues at coordinate 5,748 of CAVOKX010000004.1, read as the reverse complement.
TGGGGGCTGAAGCTGGCCGAGCGTGGCGGGAAGAATGGGAAGAAACGAGCGGTGATCGCGACCGCACGAAAGCTAGCTGTCCTGCTGCATCGCTTGTGGGTGAGCGGAGAGGCCTACGAACCGCTGCGCAACAGCCGAGCGATGCCATTGCCGGCAGCCGCATAGTTTAAGATTCATCGAGTGGAAACACCGCGCCCCAGCGCCGAGTTCCGGTGACTGCGTCTATGGCCTGGCCCAACTTCCATCGTGAGATGGAAGAGAGGTCGACTAACAGGTGGCAGCGCCGGCTGAAACGAGAACACCCAACTTGCACCGAGCGCCGATCGCTCACGAAGAGTGCGGATGGAAGGGTGGCGACAGGGTTGGTTTGGGCGCGGAGGAACAACGCAAGCAAGACCAAAAATCGCGAGCGACTGTCCCTTTCCTTCCTGACGGAATGGTGACCGAGCGGTCCTCGCCGTCAAGGGTTCGCTGACGCCGCAAAGAACGCGCCCTTGACCGCTCCGGGCCGCTCTGAACACCCTCCCGTCATGAAGGAAAGGGAGATTTTAGGAAAGACAAATCAAAATCTACTTGACGCGGACCGGCATTCTCATGGAAGGCCATAACGCTCAAAACCTCTTAATGAGGGTTATGGCGATATTTCGACAGGTACTTTTGCGATATCGTTCCAAGCCGGCGAATAAGATCATCCGCCTAGGCCACGCGTAAAGCCGTAAGCACACCACTCGAGGAGTGCGACCAATTACGGCTAGAGCAAGACTGGTCAACGCCGGCAAACCACTTGGTCCTCCGACGAGCAAACGGATGGCGCATGGTTATAAAGCCATGGCAAGCATGGGGTTACAAAATACCACAGGGGCTCTTCCAAAAAGCATAGTCCAGTTATGAGAACGCCTCTATAATACTGGAAGCTGTTGGATTTGGACGTTTTAGAGGCGACCGGATGTCTCTCCTGATGGCAGCGAAAGTGCAGAGCGTAGGGCAGGATAGTTTTTCCCTGCGGGCGGCGGAGCCTGTACGGCGGATGAACAGGGATTTCCAAATCCGATTTACGGCCATCCTGCTGGCCCTGCTGACCACGGCTGCCGTGGTTTATGCCGGGTATAACTTTTCGGCAGGGCGGCAATCCCAGGTTCCAGACGACGGGGTGTGGTGGGTTGAGCATCAAGGCAGACTTACTGCGGACCGCGTCGAGACTGGCGGGCCGGGAACTCGAGCCGGCATTAAGGTGGGCGATCAGCTTACCGCGATAGATCAGCGTGAGGCAAATACTGCAGCTACTCGAACCCGCGAACTGTATCGCGTGGGTGCATGGTCGAAGGCTACCTACTCGCTGGTACGGCAATCGGTGCCGGTGGATGTGGTGCTGATTCCGGTTCCGGCGGAGCGGTCGCAAGACAACTGGCTGCGGCTGATTGGCCTGATCTATCTTGGCATTGGGTTGTATGTTTTGCTGCGGCGCTGGACCGCGCCGGGGTCGACGCATTTTTACATCTTCTGCCTGGTCTCGTTCACTTTCTACGCCTTCCACTACACGGGAAAATTCAACGGGTTTGACTGGACCATTTACTGGGGCAACGTGGTGGCAGGGCTGCTCCAGGCTGCTCTGTTTCTGCATTTCGTGCTGACCTTTCCGGAGAGGCATTGGTTCGTCCGCAGACATCCTTGGGCAATTTCCGCGATCTATGTTCCGGGGTTGCTGCTGTTGAGTATGCACGTGCTGGCACGCTCGTTTCTGAAAGCCCGTGAAGTGCTGGTTTGGAACCTGAACCGGCTGGAGATGGGTTGTCAGGCACTGTTCTTCGTCGCGGCGGCGGGGGTGCTGCTGTATAACTACCGCCGGGCAAGCACGCCGATCCTGCGGCAGCAGTTGAAATGGGTGACCAGGGGAACGATTCTGGCGATCACGCCGTTCACGCTGTTTTATGTGATCCCTTATTTGACTGGGGCGCTGCCCACCGTGGCGATGAAAGTCTCGGTGTTGTCGCTGGGGATTCTGCCGCTGACTTTCGGTTATGCCATCTTCCGTTACCGGTTGATGGATGTGGATTTGATTTTCAAGCGGGGCATGGTGTACACGCTGGCTGCGGGCGCGATTGCGGGAGCATATTTTGCCGTGGTGGCGGGCGTGGCCGAACTGGTGCATTTGCAGGTGCCGAGTTCGGGGCCGATCGGGTTGGTGCTGGCCATTGTGGTCACGGCTCTGCTGTTTGATCCGGTGCGGAAGTGGATTCAGGAGCGGATTGACCAGTTCTTCTATCGCACGGGCTACGACTACCGGAAAACCTTGATTGAGTTTGGCCGCGAACTGAGTTCGGAAACCGATCTGGACAAAATGCTGAGCGCGGTGGTGGACCGTTTGTCGCGGACGCTGCTGGTGGACCGGATGGCGGTTTTTTTGTCGGAGGGGGAAACGACTCAATTCGTGGTGGCAAAATCTTTTGGTATGACGCAGACCAGCGGCCTGGATTTGAGTTTTCTGGGAAAACCGCGGCCGGAAGATGCGGTCGGGCATTTGTTTTTTGACAACACGCACCAGGTTCCGCGGGAGACCGTGGATGGGCAGCAGGCCATCGCCAAGCTTGATCTGAATTATTACATTCCCTGCCGGGCCCAGAAGCACACCATCGCGGTGCTGGGTCTGGGTAAAACGGTCGAAGGCGATTTTCTGACCAGCGAAGATGTGGAGTTGCTGGAGACGCTGGCGGGGTATTTGGCAATCGCCATTCAGAACGCGCGCTTGTATGCCTCGCTGCAGCAGAAAGTCGACGAATACGAACGGCTGAAAGACTTCAACGAAAACATTGTGGAGTCGATCAACGTGGGCGTGCTGGCGGTGGACCTGGAGGATCGGGTCGAGTCCTGGAACTCGCAGATGGAAGTGATGTACGCACTGCCGCGATGGCAGGCGTTGCGGCGGCCTTTGGGCGAGGTTTTTCCAGCGGCGTTTGTGGAGGAGTTCTACCGGGTGCGGCAGAATCCGGGCATTCATAACTTGTACAAGTTCCGCCTGGGAACGCCTACGGGAGAGAGCCGGGTGGTCAATGTGGCAATTGCGCCTTTGGTCACAAAGGATTTCAGCGTGATTGGCCGGCTGATCATCATGGATGACATTACGGAGAGGATTGAGCTGGAGGCGCAACTTACGCAGGCGGACAAGCTTTCGTCCATTGGGCTGCTGGCGGCGGGTGTGGCGCATGAAGTGAATACGCCTCTGGCGGTGATTTCGTCTTATGCGCAGATGCTTTCGAAGCAACTGCAGGGTGATCCGCAAAAGGGTGGGCTACTGGAGAAGATCACACGCCAGACTTTCCGGGCTTCCGAGATCGTGAACAACCTGCTGAATTTTTCACGCACCAGCGGAACCGAGTTCACGGCGATTGATGTCAACAAGGTTATTTCGGATACGCTGGCGCTTCTCGATCACCAGTTCAAGGTGATGAAGATCAAGGTGCAGGATGAGCGGACGCCGCAGATTCCGCTGATCCACGGAAATGCGGGGCGGCTGCAGCAGGTATTTCTAAACTTGTTTCTGAACGCCAAAGACGCCATGAGCAATGGCGGGACGCTGCGCATCGCGACGACGAATGGCGAAAGCGTGGGCGTGATGGTTTCCGATACCGGGACGGGAATTGCGCAGGAGCACATCCACCGGATTTACGATCCGTTCTTTACGACTAAGACCGCGCCTCGTGAAGGGCAGCCGCGAGGCACGGGACTGGGATTGTCCGTGACCTACGGCATTATTCAGGAGCACGCGGGAAAAATTCGCGTGGAGAGCCGCAGCGGCGAAGGTACAACGTTCTACCTTGATTTCCCTTTGACCAAGAAGGCTGTCAATGTCTGAAGCGGCGGTGATCGTGCGGCAAAACTCGGGGGAAACATCGCTGCCGTCGGCGGGGTCGGTGTTGATCATCGACGATGAGGCGGCGATCCGCGAGTCGCTGGAAACGCTGCTGGAACTTGAAGGCTACGCCGTGCAATCGGCGGAGAGCGGTGAAGAGGGACTGGCGCGCATCGGCGAACGAAGCTTCGACCTGGTGCTGCTCGACCTGGCGCTGCCGGATCGCGACGGGATGGATATTTTGGCCGAAATTCGGCTGCAGGATCCAGGGCTCTCGATCATCATGGTCACCGCGTATGGGACGGTGGAAAACGCGGTCAGGGCGATGCAGGCGGGAGCGGCAAATTTTGTACAGAAGCCGTGGGACAACGAGAAGTTGCTGGCGGATGTGCGCGCGGCGGTTGCCCGGCATCGGGCGGAAGAAGAGAACGTTCAACTCAAACGCGCGCTCAAGCAGCGCTACAACTTTGAGAACATCGTGGGCAAAAGCGAGCCGATGCTGAAGATTTTTGACCTGGTGGCACAGGTCGCGCCCAGCCGGTCGACGGTACTGTTGCAGGGTGAGAGTGGGACGGGCAAAGAACTCATCGCCAAGGCGATTCACCTGAACTCGCCGCGTCGCGACCATCCGTTTGTTCCGGTCAATACCGGATCGATGCCGCCTGATTTGTTGGAGTCCATTCTATTCGGGCATGTGAAAGGGGCGTTCACCAGCGCGATCGCCTCGAAAAAGGGACTGTTTGAAATTGCTGACCGGGGCACGCTTTTCCTGGATGAAATCGGCACCATGAGCCTGGACACGCAAAGCAAGATTTTGCGCGTGCTGCAGGACAAGAAGTTTATGCACCTGGGCGGGGTGCACGAACTGCAAGTGGACGTGCGGATTATTGCCGCGACCAACGTGGATTTGAAACAGTTGGCTCGCGAAGGCAAGTTTCGTGAAGATCTTTTCTACCGGCTGAACGTTATTACCATTGATCTTCCCCCGCTCCGCCAGCGCAAGGAGGACATCCCGCTGCTGGCGGGCTTCTTCCTGAATCGATATTCGCAGGAAAACGAGCGTCCGACGCGGCGGATTACCCCGGAGGCCCTGCGGCCGCTGCTGACCTACTCCTGGCCGGGAAATGTGCGCGAGCTGGAAAACGTAATTGAGCGCGCCGTGGTGCTGTCTGCGGGGGTGGAGATTGGGCCGGAACTTCTTCCCGACCAGATCGCGGGTCGAGCGACCGCATTTTCAGCGGTGGAGCGTCGTTCAGACGCCTCGCTGTTCGACATCATGGAAGATTGCGAGCGGCAGATTATCGTCGAGATGCTGGAGAAGTGTAATTGGAATCAGACCGACGCAGCGGAGCGTTTCCACATCCCTCTTTCCACGTTGAACCAAAAGATCAAGCGGTTGAATATTGATATCAAGAAGAAAGCTAGAGAATAAGCTGTCAGCTATCAGCTTTCCCCTCGCGTTAGGTATCCATTTCTATACGCGCCTTGGACGGACATCGACGAAATTGCTCACGTTGCCCAGTCAGCGAGGGCAATGGTGGACACAATCGGTGGGACAGGAATCGACCAAGGCCGCTAGTTCGTTGAAAAGTGGTGAGCGCGGTAGGAATCGAACCTACAACCTACTGATTAAGAGTCACGTAGGGCTCAGCATCCATTTTCTAGCAACTCACAATTAACCAATAACTTACACAAGTCTTGCGCGCACAGAGCACCTCTCGAAATGCTTGAAACGCTGATGATATTTGGCAACGTACAGCCACAATTACAGCCACACTTCCGTAACCAATTCGTTGCCAGGAGAAAAACCTTATTGCGTTCCCGATGCGTCCCCGGCAAATCGGCGTTTCGGACACTTTGCTCCTACTACAAAGCGGCCTTGCAGATAAGAATTAGTGGCG
>CAVOKX010000003.1:0-40942 GCA_963696635.1 uncultured Acidobacteriota bacterium | reverse complement strand
CGGGGTGTGCGAGCTAACCCTTCGGCTTCGCTCAGGGCAGGCTCTGGGACATGTTCAGATATCACTGCATTCGCGGGCTTGAGCGCGTTAAATCCTGTCATGCTTACAGGTCTGCGGCGTTTCCAGCGGTCCGGACAATCCCATTTTGTATCTTTTTTTGTAACTCTTTTTGTAACTCTCACTTGCTATCATCGGCGGGCTCACTTCAATCTTCCTGATGTCTGCGATCTATTTGTTCAGTGCCTGGAGAGCATGCGCTGGGGCTTCGCCATGTGCGTCTACGGATACGTCGTCGTGCCGGAACATGTTCATCTGTTGGTGAACGAACCGGAAGGCGCTACTGTGGCTGGTTGGGGTTGGCCTCCGACATCCCCATTCTAAATTTCGCAAACAACGCGAAATTTAGAATGGGGCACCCGCAGTCTCTTCAACTGTGAATGAACTGCAGATCCCTCGCTTCGCTCGGGATGACAACTACGAAAATAGTCACTATATTCTGCGGGCCTCAATAAGCAGGAACCGCTGGCGGATGCAATCCGCTTTCTAAAATTGGCGTTTGCGAAACGCGTGCGCTGGCTGGGCGATTCGCGCTCCGGCGTATTCTGGCAAGAGCGCTACTACGACCGGAGAGGTCAGCGGTCACGAATGAAAATCCCCACGCAGAGGGGGTTCGTCGCGAGCCCTCGGCGTTGCCGATGACTCCGCGTCCTCAGGATAACTCTAGTCGCCAGCCGCATCGTAGGCCGGGACATCCCATTGGTAGCCTTCTTCGCCGTGTTGCGAAAGATCGAGTCCCTGGATCTCTTGTTCTTCCTCGACCCTCAGCCCAATGGTTACATCTACAATCTTCAAGCCACAAAAGTGCCGACAATCGCGAGCGCCCAGGACACTCCTACTCCTACGAGTTGGTTGGTCAACTGATGGGCGTTACCTTCGAGCAGGCCGGAAGGCAGCGCGTTTCCTTGCGCATTTTTGAAGATTGGATTGATGGCGCTGGATGCGAACACGCCAGTCAGGACGGCGCCGAGCGTGCCTCCGGCGCCGTGTCGGCCGAAAGCGTCAAGGGAGTCATCGTAGCCAAAGCGCAGCTTGACGGTTGCGACCATGTGATAGCAGACTATGCCGGCAATTAGCCCGATCGCCAGAGCCGGCATGGGGCCGACAAAACCGGCGGCGGGAGTAATCGCTACCAAGCCTGCACACGCCTGAAATCGCGCCCAGGGCGCTGGGCTTTCCATTGCGCCACCATTCCGCTCCGCCCCACCCTAGCACTGCTGCGGCAGCGGCGAAATGCGTGGCCACAAAGGCGCTGGTTGCCAGGCTGTTTGACGCCAAGGCACTGCCCGCGTTGAAGCCAAACCATCCCACCCATAACATGCACGCTCCGATGAAACTGAGTACGACGCTATGTGGCGGCAGGGCTCTTTGGGATAGCCAACCCGACGGCCCAAGTACAGCGGGCAGACTAATGGAAACTCCTGAGGTGATGTGGACGACAGTGCCGCCGGCGAAATCGAGCGTGGGGGAAACGTCCGCCGAGCGCGGCATTCAGTAGCTCTCCCTTGCCCCAAACCATGTGGGCCATGGGGTCATACACCAGCACTGACCATAAAATCATGAACAGGGCCATGGAGCTAAACTTCATCCGTTCCGCGAAAGCGCGGGTGATGAGCGCGGGAGTGATAATGGCAAACATCAACTGGTAAATCATGAAGGTTTGCTGCGGAATGGTGGCAGCGTAATCGCCGTCGGGCTGTGCACCGACGCCGCGCAAGAATATGTTGTGCAAGTGACCTATGAAACTTCCGCCACTGCCAAACGACAGGCTGTAACCTACTATCGCCCACAGTACGGTGATGATGGCCATCATGGCGAAGCTCTGCATCATGGTACTGAGCACGTTCTTTTTTCGAACCAGGCCACCATAGAACAAGGCCAGACCCGGCCCAGTCATCATGAGGACCAGGCGGCACTGGTCAGCATCCACGCGTTGTCGGCGGAGCCTTTGGCGTCCGCAACTTGCTGCTCCAGTTTCGCCAGTTGTGCAGTATCTGAAACGCTGATGGGCGTGCCCGTCACTTGAGCGAGAACAAAGGGCGTACCGATAAGGAGAACGATCACGAAGAGACCGAGCCAGAGAAAACGCGTTTTCGCAGGAAACATCTTTATTCCCCCCGCAGCCGATAATTGAAGACTCTACCTACGAAAACGGGCTCACGGAAATTGAAATTATTTATAGGACCCATCGGGATTCGTGATGTGGGTGAGTGCTGTTTGCAAGAAGTCGTTGAGCAGGCGGGCTGAGTTGTCTACTTCTTTTTGGCGGCCACTTCCAGGCGGGTGTCGGCGCGCTTCAAATTACCGGCGGTGCGGGTGAAGTCTTCTTCGGTATTGCAGGTGGCGAGGCCGGCTTCGGCGCGTTGTTTGGCCTCTTGAGCGCGCCTTGCGTCGATTTCTTCGGCGCGTTCGGCGGTCTCGGCCAGGATAGTGACCTTGTCGGGCAGCACCTCGGCGAATCCCCAAGCTACCGACAGGTGGTGAGTGTAATTGTCTTTGCGATAGGTAATCTCGCCCACCGCAAGTTCGGTGATCAGCGGGGCGTGTCCCGGGAGGATGCCGAGATAACCGTCCTTACCGGGAATCTGCATCTCCTCCGCAACGTCGCGGACGACCATTTTCTCCGGGGTGACGATTTCGAGTTGGAAAGTGTCGGACATAAGAACAGCTGTCGGCTCTCAGCTCTTAGCTCTTAGCTTTGATCTTCGCTTTCGATTGCTAGCTGAGAGCTGATAGCTGACGGCTGAGAGCTTTTTTATGCTACTGCCTTTAACTTCTCTGCGGCTTCCAGCACTTCGTTAATTTCGCCTTTCATGTAGAAGGCCTGCTCGGGGATGTCGTCGTACTTGCCTTCGTTGATTTCCTTGAAGCCTTTCACGGTGTCGGCGACTTTCACGTAGCGGCCGGGTGCGCCGGTGAATTGTTCGGCTACGTGGAACGGCTGCGAGAGGAATCGTTGAATCTTGCGGGCTCGCGCCACCGTCAGTTTCTGATCTTCACTTAGTTCGTCAATGCCCAGAATCGCGATGATATCTTGCAGGTCTTTGTAACTCTGCAGCGTCTTTTTTACCGCTTGCGCCACGTCGTAATGTTCCTGGCCGACGATGCGTGGATCGAGGATACGCGAGGTCGAGGCCAGCGGATCGACGGCGGGATAAATTCCAATCTCAGTCAAGGCGCGTGAAAGCACCGTAGTCGCGTCCAGGTGGGCGAAGGTCGTGGCTGGCGCCGGGTCGGTCAAGTCGTCGGCCGGGACGTAAATCGCCTGCACCGATGTGACCGATCCTTTTTTCGTGGAAGTAATTCGCTCCTGCAGTTCGCCCATCTCGGTTGCGAGATTGGGCTGGTAGCCCACGGCGCTGGGCATGCGGCCGAGCAGGGCGGACACCTCGGAGCCGGCTTGCGTGAAGCGGAAAATGTTATCGATGAAGAGCAACGTATCGGCGCCTTCGATATCACGGAAATATTCGGCTACTGTGAGTCCGGTTAGAGCTACACGCAAACGGGCTCCGGGTGGCTCGGTCATCTGGCCGTAGATGAGGGCGGCTTTGGAATGCTCGGGATCTCCGGCTTGATGACGCCGGATTCGGTCATTTCCAGCCACAAGTCGTTGCCTTCGCGGGTGCGCTCGCCAACTCCGGCGAACACGGAGAATCCGCCGTGCTGCTTGGCGACGTTATTGATGAGCTCCATGATGACTACGGTCTTGCCCACGCCCGCGCCACCGAACAAACCGATCTTGCCGCCTTTCAAAAATGGCTGAATGAGGTCGATGACCTTTACGCCGGTTTCGAACATCTCAGCGGTTGTGGCTTGTTCATCGAAAAGTGGCGCGGGGCGGTGGATTGGCATGGTCTGAGTGTGCGCGATGGGACCCAGTTGGTCGACCGGCTCGCCGATCACATTCATCACGCGACCGAGCGTGCCGCGACCAACGGGCACGGAGATCGGTCCGCCCTGGTCAATGGCCTTCATGCCGCGCACCATGCCCTCGGTAGCTTCCATGGCGACGCAGCGAACGCGGCCTTCGCCCAGGTGCTGCTGCACCTCGACGATAACATTGATCGGGAAGGGGACGGTGAAGCCGTCGCTCACAATACGCAGCGCCTCATAAATCGGCGGCATGGTGGCTTCGGCAAACTGCACGTCCACGGCGGGGCCGGCGACTTGAATCACGTGTCCAATGTTTTCTGACATAAAACCTCGCTTTAGCTTTTGGCTCTTAGCCATTAGCCTAATTCTTTCCAAGGTCGAGACGCTTCACAGAACGATGCACGTCAAAGCAAGCTAAAGGCTAAGAGCCAAGAGCTAACAGCTGCTTTATCCTGCGGCGGCGGCTCCGCTTACGATCTCGATAATCTCTTTCGTAATTTTCGCTTGCCGGGCGCGATTCATGGCCAGGGTCAGCGAATCGATCATATCGGTTGCGTTAATTGTCGCGGCGTCCATGGCGGTCATGCGCGCCGCGTGTTCCGCTGCCACCGATTCCAGCAGCGCTCGAAATACTTGTATGACCACGTACTTTGGCAGCAACGACTGAAATAATTCCTCGGGAGGCTGTTCGTAGATATAGTCCACGGGAGCGGAGGCAAACTTTGCGGCAGCCGCGTCTATTTCTCGCGTGTCCGGCCGTCGAATGCCGACGCCCGCTTCTTTCGCCGCTTCCAGTGCGCGCTCCCTTTCTTTTTGGGTCATTTCCTCGGCCTGGGCAATGCTGACTTCACCGACGCGTTCGATGGGCAGTACTTGTTCGACGATCAGGCGCTGCGAAATCACTGATTTGAATTCATTGAAAACAATGTAAACCGAATCAATTTCGCCTGTGGAATAGCGATCGATCGCGCGGCCGGCCATCTCGGAGGCCATGGCATAATCAACTTTGCTCAGCACTCCTACGTGCTCACCCACGAGCGTGGTACGGGGCGATTCCTGGGACTCGGCAGTTCGCGGAGGAGCAACCGCGAATCGGCGGCGCAAAAAGTCGCGGCCTTTGCGCCCGATGGCCTCGATTTCGACGTTCTTGCCCGCCTTCGATTCCAGGAAACGCGATGCTGCTTTCAGAATATTGGTATTGAAAGCGCCGGCGAGACCTTTGTCTCCCGTGACCACAATCAGCAGAACGTTGTTTTCCGGGCGCTGGGCTAACAGGGGATGCTTCGGTTCGCCGGTATCCGGATCATAAATTTCGGCTCGCGATACCAGCGACTTCAGAACGTTGGTCAGCATCTGTGCATAGGGACGCGCCGCCAGAGCGCGCTCCTGGGCGCGACGGAGCTTTGCCGCCGAGACCATCTTCATGGCCTTGGTGATCTGCCGCGTGTTGGTCACGCTGCGGATACGGCGTCGGATGTCGAGAATGTTGGCCATTAGTCAGCTTTTGGCTCTTAGCTTTTAGCTCTTAGCTTCCTCGCTCTGCACTAAGTTTCATTGGCTCCAAGCTAGGAGCTAAGAGCCAATGGCTAACAGCTAAAAGCTTACTTTGTCGCTACTGCTTGTCTTTCTGTCACGAAGGTTTCTTTGCACTCCTTGATTGTTTTGCTCATCTCGGCTTTCAGGTTGTCGTCGAGAATCTTTTTCTCCATGATGGTGCGCAGGAGGCCGGGATTGGTCGCGTCGACATACTTGTATAGCTCGGCTTCGAAGTCTCGCACCTGGTCTACCGGAAGGTCGTCGAGAAAGCCGTTGGTGCCGGCATAGATGATCAGAATCTGTTTGGAGAACGGCAGTGGCGAAAACTGCTTTTGCTTGAGGACTTCAACCAGGCGCTGCCCGCGATTGAGCTGGTTCTGCGTGGCTTTGTCGAGATCACTGCCGAACTGGGCGAAGGCCGCGAGTTCGCGATATTGCGCAAGATCGAGCTTCATGCTTCCCGCTACCTGGCGCATGGCCTTGATCTGGGCGCTGCCGCCTACGCGGCTTACCGAAATGCCGACGTTCACCGCGGGCCGGACGCCGCTATTGAACAGGTCGGTTTCCAGAAAGATCTGGCCATCGGTAATTGAAATGACGTTGGTCGGGATGTATGCGGAAACGTCGCCGGCTTGAGTTTCAATAATCGGCAAGGCTGTTAGCGAGCCTCCGCCTTTTTTGTCGCTCAGTTTCGAGGCGCGCTCCAACAGCCGCGAGTGAAGGTAGAAAACATCGCCGGGGTACGCTTCGCGGCCTGGCGGACGGCGCAACAGCAGCGAGATTTCGCGATATGACGCCGCATGCTTGGAAAGGTCGTCATAAATCACCAAGGCATGTTTTCCGTTATCGCGGAAAAACTCGCCCATGGCACAGGCCGCATAAGGCGAGATGTACTGCATGGGGGCGGGTTCGGAGGCGGACGCGGCCACGACGATGGTGTAATCCATGGCGCCATAGTCGGTGAGAATCTTTACCACCTGGGCGATTGAAGACCGCTTCTGTCCGACGGCGTTGTAAATACAAATTAGATTATTGCCCTTGTTGTTGATGATGGTATCGAGCGCAACGGCGGTTTTGCCAGTCTGCCGGTCGCCAATGATCAATTCGCGCTGGCCTCGGCCAATCGGAATCATGCTGTCGATGGCTTTCAGCCCAGTGGCCATGGGCTCGCGGACCGGTTGGCGATCAATGACTCCGGGCGCCAGGCGTTCCAGGGCGATGAACTTGTCGGTGGCGATCGGCCCTTTGTCGTCGATGGGCTGCCCCAACGAATTCACCACGCGGCCGACCAAGGCGTCTCCCACGGGCACGCTCATAATGCGTCCCGTGCGCTTGACCTCGTCGCCCTCTTTGATCTCGGTGTACTCGCCGAGAAGCACGACGCCGACCTGGTCTTCTTCCAGGTTCATGGCAATGCCGGCGACGTCATGCGGGAATTCGAGCAGTTCTCCGGCCATGACTTTGTCGAGGCCGTAGACGCGGGCAATGCCGTCGCCAAGGGTGACGACTGTGCCGACTTCATCCACCGCAATCTTGGATTCGTAATTCTCGATTTGTTGCCGGATCAGCTGTGTGATCTCGTTTGCTTTGATTTGTGCCATAAAATCAGCTTCTTGCTCTTAGCCTTTAGCTTTTAGCCTTTCTTCGCGTTCTCCGTGGCCCTACTCTGCGCTCAAAAGCTTTCTGCAGGTAGCGATTCAAACTCTGCTTCTATGGCTCCAAGCCAATAGCTAAAGGCTAAGAGCTAAGAGCTTGTTTTATTCTCTCCAACTGTCCATTCACTGAACCGTCGTAAATGGTGCTGCCGATTTTTACTACGGCGCCACCGAGTATGGACTCATCGCGGGTGTAGCGTGCCTTTACTTTCTTGCCGGTCAATTTCTCCATGCGGGCTTCGAGCGTGCTGCGGTCGGCTTGGTTGAGTTCGCGGGCGCTGGTAATTTCTGCCTCGATAAATCCCAGGCGCTGATTCAGTTCCAGCTCAAACTGTTTCACGATCGGCCCCAGGAAATGAATGCGCCGATGATCGATCAGCACAGCGACGAAATTGCGGACGGTTCGTGAGATTCCCTGGCGGGCAACGATGGCATCCAGCACCGCCCGCTTCTGTTCCGCGGTGATTGATGGAGTCTCCCAAACTTCCCGCAGATCCTTGCTTCCCGCAACCAGTTCGGCCACCGCTTGCGCTTCCCGCAAAGTCTTGTCGGGATCATGATGGCCGTCAAAAACCGCGTCGGCGAAGGCGCGGGCGTAGGTGCTGGTCACGGAAGCCATGTTCTATTGGCCGCCTTTTCGGGTCTCGCCGCCATTGGCGGAGAGTTGCTGAGCAAAGCTGCGTAACAGTGCCTGATCGGTAGCGACATCCACGTGGATCTGTTTTTTGGCCATCGACACCGCAAGATCGGCCGCGTACGCTGTCAGTTCGCGCCGCGCCGCTTTGGCTGCCGCCGCGATTTCCTGCTCGGCTGACTCCACGATTTTGCGCGCATCTTCCTCCGCGGCAGCTTTAATCCTTTGTTCCTCAGCGGCGGCTTCCTTCTCCGCAGCGGCGCGCATTCCACCGATTTCGATATCAAGTCGGGAGAGCCTTGCTTCAATTTCCGCCAGGCGCCGGTTGGCATCTTCACTGGTTTTGCGCGCCTCTTCCATCGCCCTTTGAATGGACGCCGTGCGATTGCGGAATAGCCCCGGCAGATTCTTCTTCGAGAGCCAGAAGATGGCAACGGCAATCACCACAAAGTTCAACAGCACGCAGACCAAGTAGGCGTGCTCCAAATCCATGCCCGTAATTTTAGCCACCCACACGACTGAGGGAGAATGTTTGAATTGTGAGTGGTCGTCCTCGCCCGCGGCATCGCGCGTTTCTTGGACCAGTTGCTGGCTGAGCGAGCTTTGTGCAGAGGAATCGCTCGACTGCGGCTGGGACTTAGCCGGGGAGGATGGCTGCTGCGCGGCCGCCCGTCCTACCCAAGCGCACAAAATAAGCAGGAATGTTGCCGAGACAAGAAACAGGATGAAGTTCGGCCTGCGTCCGGCGGTTCGTAGATTTTTTTGGGTTCGAGCTAGGCTCATTGGCCACCACCCGCTGGCACCTGCGGCGCGGCGGGCCGCAAAACAATTCGGATGATTTCCGCGGCCAGCTTTCCGCTTTCCGCCTGCAGACCGGCTTGCGCCGCAGTTTTATCTTTCTCGATGGCTGCCCGCGCCTGTTCGACCTGGGCCTGGGCTCGGTTCCTCGCCTCGGACAGAGCCGCGGCTCGTGCCTGCAGCGCCTGCTGACGAAGGGCTTCCTGATGCTTAAAAACTGTCATGCGAGCCTCGCGCAGACGCTGCTCGTATTCCGCAGTTCGCGCCTCGGCGGCGGCAATATCGGCGCGTGCCTTCTCGACGGCTCCTTCGGTCTTTTCCCGGCGCTCGGCCAGCACCTTCACCAACGGTTTGTGGACAAGCAAGTTATAGATCCCATACAGCAGAACCATGAAGATAATGGTTGGTATGGATCCAAGCAGTAATTCCCCTACTTGTCTGAGCGTTTCGTCCATGTCTTGATTTTGAAAAAATCTTGTGCCTGATAAAATCGCAAGCGAAAGAGGGCTTTAAGAAACCATCAAACCTAACACCCTGCTAGGCTTAGTGTCAACGCGGGGCTGTCCCAAAAAGGGACGAAGCTTTCCTTTGTGGATCGCATTTTTGGACAATTGTCAAGCTTTTTCGCGGAATTAAGTAAAGAAGACTTGACTTCTGGGATAGGGGGTCTAGCATAGAAGTATCACCTCCGATCCAATTCGGGATCGAGTGGGCCGATAGCCAAGGACTGTCACCGCTTCTTGGTTGCCGGCCCATTTAAATTCTGGCCGTCAGTCGTTGGCCGATGGTCGTTGGCCTAGGCTACGGCAACAGCCACTCCCTTATCCGTCTCAGGACCGACTCTGGCGCTTCGACTTCCAGCTCCACTGAGCCGTCTTTGTACTTACGCGAATAAATTCGGGCTCGGGCTTCGAGCATCGCCAGCGTCTTGCCTTCTTTTTGGGGCACGCGCAAATGGATGCGGCTGAGAGCGTCTCCTTGCAGCATTTGGTCAATGCGGTCAAGAAGCGTGCTCATTCCGATGCCTTTCGCGGCCGAGACGTGGATTGCGTTCTCGGCGTCCCGCAAACTATCGCGTTGCCGGGGTGGGAGCAGGTCAATTTTGTTCATCACTCGCAGTCGCGGCTTTGCATCCGCCTCCAATTCCTTCAGCACTTTTTCTACTTGTGCGTCCTGCTCGACGGAGAGCGGGCTGCTGGCGTCGGAAACCTGCAGAATGAGTTCGGCGCGCTGCACCTCTTCCAGGGTCGCTCGGAAGGCGGACACCAAAGTGTGGGGCAGGTTGCGAATAAATCCTACCGTGTCAGAAAGCAAAACCTGGCGGCGCGACGGCAGCGTGATTCCTCGAATCGTCGGATCCAAAGTCGCGAACATTTTTGGCGATTCGAGCACGTCGGCCTGGGTCAGGGCGTTGAATAACGTGGATTTCCCAGCGTTGGTGTAGCCCACCAAAGCTATCAGCGCGACCGGAACCGATTCGCGGCGCTGGCGCTGTTGCGTGCGAATGCGCCGGACGCTTTCTATTTGTTCTTTAACGTGACGAATTCGACGATAGATTTTCCGGCGATCGGTCTCGAGTTGGGTTTCACCTGGACCGCGGGTGCCAATGCCGCCGCCTAGTTGGGACATCTCGATTCCGCGGCCTCCCAGGCGCGGAAGCATGTATTCGAGTTGTGCCAACTCGACCTGCAACTGACCTTCGCGAGTGCGAGCATGTTTGGCGAAAATATCGAGGATAAGCTGAGTGCGATCGATTACCCGCGTGTTGACGACTTTTTCGATATTGCGCTGCTGGGATGCAGTGAGGTCATGATCAAACAGAATAAGATCCGCGGAGACCGAGGTGGCGGCGCCGGCAATTTCCTCCAGTTTGCCTTTTCCAATCAGGGTGGCTGGATCGAGCTTGTCGCGGTGTTGCAGGAACTCGCCTGCGATTTGCGCACCGGCGCTGGTTGCCAGAGCGCGCAATTCGTCCAGCGATTCTTCCGCGCTGAATTCCGGGACGCGAGGCGCCTTCGACGCTCCGGGCACACTGGCGGCGCTGTCTCGCGCCGCCTGCGCGCCACCGGTCAGGGAACCTTTCGCGGCCTTGGCGACCGAACCCGCACGCGAGCGCACGCGGTAGTCGATCCCGACCAGGAAGGCGCGTTCCGTCGGCCCTCGACTGGCAGTCGTCGAAATCGAGGCGCGGCGCGCGTGCTCCGGCTTGCCTGGCACTGTGGACTCTGAACTACTCAAAGATCAACTGCCTTATCTTTATCCGTCCGTACCGGACGCGCTGGGTGGACCCGACTCACTCGCGGGAGTTGGAGGTGGAACCATTGCGGGCTTTTCGCCATGGCCATGAGCCACCCTTCCCATCGCCACCGTAGAGATAGCATGCTTGAAGATCAACTGCTCCTGATTGTTGGTCTCGAGCACCACAGAATACTTGTCAAACGAGCGGATCCGCCCGGTCAGCTTGACGCCGCTCAGGAGGTAGATGGTGATATTCAATCGTTCTTTGCGGGCGGTGTTGAGGAAAGTATCCTGAATGTTCTGCGCAGGCTTGTTTTCCATGCCGATCTCCTTAGCTTTCTCAACGGCGAAAGCTTTCTGAACTGCACAGGGTCAGCTCCCCGGGCCGAAGCGGGCACGGCACCGAGAAACAGGGGGGAAAAGCTCAGAATGTACGAGCGCCCATCCGCTCCGCCCGCGCACCCAAAGCGACACTCGTACAATACGGCGTCGCTCTCTACTTTTCAAGCTGACCGTTCGCGTCTACCTATTTGCCTTGCCGGTTGACATGGGCACAACAAAATGCAACTATTCCTGCGCTGCAGGGAAGCCGGACGGGGAGTCGATTTTTTCAGGTGTGTAACTGAGATGGCTGGCGTACCGTGAACATTTTGGCGCGCGCCTATTGGCTCGACGCCCGGCCTCGCACTACACCGATGGAGGAGGAATATCGATGCAGCATCTGATTGCTTTCGCAGCCTTATGGGTGATGCCTACCCACTCTGGCACAGAAGCACTGGCCCTGATTCTGCGCTGGTTTCACATCATTGCCGGCATCACCTGGGTCGGATTGCTTTATTTTTTCAATCTGGTGAACGTCCCTTTTATGAAACAAGTGGACGCTGCCATGAAGCCCAAGGTGTTTCAGTATCTGACCCTGCCGGCTCTGAACTGGTTCCGCTGGAGCGCGCTGCTTACGGTTTTCCTCGGATTCTGGTATTGGGGACAAATCTATGTCGGGCCGGACGCCGCGCGTATGGGAGTCGGCCCTTTGAGCACGATTGGCTTGTTTCTGCTGGTCTGGATCGTGGCTTGGGGAATTTTGTTTGCGGTGATCAAACAAGCTCCGAGCGGATATGTTCTCGGCGTGATCACCGCCGTGGTTGCGATTGCCGGGGCCTGGTTGTTTGTGAACTACACACCCGTAGGCCAGGACGATAACCACGTGCTCTCGATCGGGGTCGGCGGTGGCTTCGGCATTATCATGTTGTTCAACGTCTGGGGAATCATCTGGCCCAACCAGAAGAAGATCATTCGGGGGACTCTGGCTGGAACTCCACCGGCCAATGCAGCGGTTCTGGCCCGGCAGGCGTTTCTGGCGTCGCGAACCAATTTCTTTCTTTCGGTGCCTTTGTTGTTCTTCATGGCTACGAGCTATCACTACGTGATTTTCGGCCGGTAGACTGTGCCAAAATGAGGAGTGGATTCGGAGCAGTACATTCGCGGAATTAGTCTGTTTAATAACGCGAAATTCTTCGATGCGCACGAGGCTCTCGAAGACGTCTGGCGCGCTGCGCCTCCGGAAAACAAGAAGTTTCTTCAAGGAGTGGTTCAGGTTGCCGTGGCCTTTCACCACTACTCCACCGGTAATAGGGTTGGCATGCGATCTGTGTTGGAGCGTGCCATAAGAAATCTTAGAGAACCGTCAGGGAGCTTTGGGCAAATCCAGTTGACGGCATTGCTTCAATCGCTCAGCCAATGGCGCGAAGCGCTCGACAACAACTCCTCGCTTCCGGCGCTGCCCCGCATCGATGAAAGCCTTTAACCTCGCTAACTTTGCGCGACGGCCGAGGGCAGAGTGTTAAAATCGCTGTTTCCCGTGACTCAGTCTTCAACTGCAAAACGACGCTCGTCTGCACCCCCGGCGAGAAAGTTTGATCCTATCCCGTTGCTCGATCTGCATCGGCAATACCAGCAGATTCGCGAAGCGGTGCTGGAGGCGGTGGAGCGGGTGTGCGCGTCGCAGCAATTCGTTTGGGGGGCAGAGGTGGAGGCCCTGGAGAGTGAAATCGCGGCCTTTGTTGGCGCGCGGGCGGCGGTGGGTTGTGCCTCCGGTACAGATGCGCTCTGGCTGGCATTGGTGGCGGCGGGCGTTCAGGCTGGCGATGCGGTGATCACTACTGCGTTCAGCTTCTTTGCTTCGGCTAGCGCCATCGTGCGCGCCGGGGCACGGCCGGTGCTGGTGGATGTTGATCCTGACACGCTTAATCTGGACCCGGAACTGGTGAAGGCGCGGCTGAGGGCGGGAGGGGCGTACAAAGTTCGGGCGCTGTTGCCGGTGCATCTTTACGGACAGTGCGCGGATATGGATCGGTTGCAAGGAATCGCGCATGAGTTCGAGTTGTCTATGATCGAAGACGCGGCCCAGGCGATAGGGGCGAAATGGCGCGGCCGGAATGCTGGATCGATGGGAGAGGTTGCAGCGTTTAGTTTTTATCCCACCAAGAACCTGAGTGCTTATGGCGACGCGGGATTGGTAACCACCTGCGATTTGAAATTGGCTGAGCATTTGCGCAAGCTGCGCAATCATGGGAGCCCGCGCCGCTATCATCACGAAGAAGTTGGATGGAACTGCCGCATAGACGCGATGCAGGCGGCCGTCCTTCGCGTGAAGTTGCCACATGTTGAAAGCTGGAACCAGCAGCGCCGGCAACGTGCTGGGACCTATGATCGCTTGTTGGCTGATGCGGGGCTGGTATCGAAGAAGAATAATTCGCCTGTCCGGCCGTTGTCGACTTCTCCGCATGCGTTTCATGTGTTTCACCAATATGTGGTCCGGGCTCAGCGTCGCGATGAACTGCGTAAGTTTCTTGGCGACAGGAAAATCGGGACCGAGGTTTACTATCCTATCCCGCTGCACCTGCAACCTTGCTTTGCTTACCTCGGTTATGCCGCGGGAGACTTGCCAGATTCGGAGCGCGCCGCGCAGGAAGTGCTCGCGCTTCCCATGTTTCCGGAATTGACGGAGGCAGAGCAGAGATGCGTGGTCGAGAGTATGGCGGAGTTCTATTCGTAAGCCGCGGGCGCCCTGCCCTTCTCGCGTTCCTGGCGAGTGGGCGGGGCTTCTAGCTGACATCGCGGCGGTGGACCTCCGGATACATGCCAAGCTGCTCACGACGATGCGCTGTTCCTGATCCGTTGCTGTTTGTGCAAGAAACAGCGGGTCCCTCCACTTCGGTCGGGATGACAATCTATAAGAGATCCGGGGCGGCCTGAAACACAAAGGCTACGAGTCTTGCGGTTACGGAAGGGCCTCTGAAAGCTCCGCACTCTCGCAAAGAACGCGAGCGGGACGGGGCACCCGCTTTGTTCATGGGAAAGCATCGCCTCCTACCCTTGCAAAAGGCGCAAGGATGGGGCACCCCTCGTCGGGTTAAAGAAAATTAGGGGCTCGGGAGGATGGGCCACCGGGCCTGGGCAGGGCTTCGAGCGCGGTGTGGGCCCGGTGCCACGCCGCATCGAGGTCGCGGCGATCGAGCGCGACCAGTGCGCTCGCGGTTTCGAGGATCGCGTCTGCTTGATCGGACAGCACTTGACGGCAGGCTTCCGGGAGTCGCGGCGCCAGCCGGGTGAGCGCTTCGAGCTGGCGAATCAGCACCGCGGGCGTGGTCGCGGAGGCCTGACGGATCTGATCGAATGCGAGCTTGGCGAGGCGCTCTAAGCGCACCGAAGGCATCCATACCCGGAGCCGGCCGCCCGTATCGTACCAGTTCCCTTCGAGCGGGGGCCGCTCGGCCAGCGTGAGCAGCGCGTCGGCGAGCCAGTCGACACACGCCACGCCAGTGAACGTATCGTTGACCGCGGGCGACAGCGCGCGGATGGCGATCTCAACCACCTGCGCGATGCCGAACTCGCTATCCTGGGTCAGGGTGTGGTGCCTGCCGATGTGAACTCGACGATCAATCGCGGCCTCGAGCGTGCCGACACTTTCTGCTGGGACAATTGCTGCGAGCGGTTCGCCGCGGAGCACGAACTGGCCGGGGCGGAATCTCAGCACGATCAGTGCGTCGGCCGCGCGCGCGGCCGCGACCAGCGCGCCGTGATCGACATGCTGCAAGTATCCGCTCTTGGGGCAGGTCACGATGGCGCCGGTTTCGGCCTGGCGCAGAATCGCGGCATCATCGGGTGCGGGGCCGGTGCCCTCGCCGGGGCCAGACACTTGCGCTCTGCCGGCCGCGACGTATAAATCATCGACAATCGCGCCAATCATGTCGGGGTTCTGGATCGATCTCGCGACTCGATGGCTGTAGTAGACGAGGAACCCGAAGCTGAGCACGACGAGCACCCAGCTGGTGATCAGGGAAATCTGTGGGATGAATGACGATTGCGGATCCTGATGCGTAACCAGGAAGACGAGGCAGATGTAGACGAACGTGGCCATGAACAGGCCGATGGTGACCTGGGTGACCCAGTCTTGCAGGAACCGGTAGAGCAGGCGCGGGCCAAACAGCGTCGAGACCATGGACAGCACGAGCAGCGCGACCGAGAAAATCAGGGCGAGCACGGTCGCTACTGCGCCCATCATCGCCGACAGGATGGCGCGCGCGTCGTCGATGCTGCCCATGGTTAACCACGATGGGATGTGGATGATGCCGTATTTGTCGAGGATGTCCGGAATCAGGGTGATTCCGAACAGCGCTACCGCGGCGAGCGAGAGCTGCAGCGGGATCCGCCACAGGTTAATGTCGCGTTGCGAGCGGAGTCTGGTGGGGCGTGGGGCGAGCATGCGATGCGATGTCAAACGCTTTTATCTTCCGAAGAGCAATCGCTCCAGTAGGGGGCCGAGGGCCAAGGCAGGAAGATAGCTCAGGGCCACCATGGTTATCAAGCAGGTCGTGAGTAGGACTCCGAACACCAAAGAATGAGTGGGAAGAGTGCCCGATGAAGCAGGGGTTTTTCTCTGACCTGCAAATAGGGTTGCGAATGCTAATGCGGGAATCGCCAATGCGAACCTTCCCGCCATCATCGCTAATGCCGTGGTGAGGTTGTAGAACGAAGTGTTCGCGCTCAGGCCAGCGAAGGTTTGTCCATTGTTGGCGAAGCAAGATGTGTAAGCAAAGAGGATCTCAGTAAAACCATGCGGGCCGGTGTTGGTGGTCAGGGCCGCGAGCCCCGCTTTGGTAGTCAGGGCAATCGCAGTGAGTGGGAGGACGAACAGCGGGGCGGCCAGAGCGTACAGCATGATCATTTTGTTCTCGCACGGTCCTATCTTCTTGCCCAGATATTCGGGCGTGCGCCCAACCATAAGTCCCGCGAGAAACACAGCGATTGCGGCGGCCATGACCATGCTGTACAGACCAGTTCCGAGACCGCCGAATACGAGCTCTCCGAGCAGCATGTTTACCAGCAAAACCATGCCACCGAGCGAGGTGTAGCTGTCGTGCATGGAGTTGTATGATCCCGTGGCGGTGTTGGATGTAACGACAGCGGTGAGGGTGGAACCGCCGATGCCGAAACGCGCCTCCTTGCCTTCCATGTTGCCGCCGGATTGAAGAGCACTATTTTGAAAATCTACATTTCGGAAGTGGGGATCTCCACGCTGTTCAAAATAGTGCACGAAGAGCAGTCCAGAGCCGAAGAAAAGCAACATCACCCAATAGAAAAGCCATCCTTGCCGCGGCTGGCCAACCATCCTGCCGAAGGTGTTGGTCAATGCCGCTGGTAGGAGGACGATGGCCAACATTTCTATAAAGTTTGTCAGCGGCGTGGGATTCTCGTAGGGATGAGCGCCATTCGCATTAAAGAAGCCGCCACCATTGGTGCCGAGATTCTTAATGATCTCGAGTGCGGCTACAGGACCTTGCGGTATGACCTGCTGGGAGCCCTCGACGGTAGTAGCAACCGCATAGTTGTGGAAGTTCATGGGAACGCCCTGCCAGACGAGCAGCAAGGCGCCGACTAAGGCTCCTGGTAACAGAATCCAGAGTAGGGCACGCGTTAGATCAACCCAGAAGTTGCCGAGCGTGTCAGAGAGTTGCCGGGCGAGTCCGCGGATAAAGGCGATACCCGCGGCCAAACCCGCGGCGCCAGCCAGGAAGTTCTGAGCGCACAGGCCGACCATCTGGCTGAAATAGGTCATAGTGTTTTCGCCAGCGTAGGCTTGCCAGGTAGTGGTCGTGGAAAAACTGATCGCCGTGTTCAGAGCCAGGTCTGGGGATAGCGGCGTGGTGTGGTATTGGGGGAAAAACCAGGGAAGAAACTTTTGCAGCCTGAGAATGGCGTAGAGGAGGATTGTGCCGGCTAAGCCAAAGAGCACGAAACAGGTCGCGTACTCTTTGCCGGGCATTTCCACATCAGGATCAACCGCGGTGATGCGATAAATAAACCGCTCAAGCGGAAGGCATAAACGATCAAGCGCGGTTGATTGGCGGGAGAAGACGCGTTCCATGTATCCGCCCAGGGGCTCGACCAGGAGGGTGACGATGGCCAGAAACAACCCGTATTGAATTGCGCTGTAGAGATCCACCGACCCTACTTGGAGCACGCCGCCACGGTGGCATTATCAAAGCACGAAACGTGCTCGGTCCCGCAACGCGTTGGTCCCTGTTGCGTGCTTGAAGCATTTTAGTGCCGCGCGGCTGGGTTTGAAAGGGAACAAGTTTTTTGGGTAGTGGGTCAGGTTGAAATGTAAGGCCGTTGGAAAATCTATTCCATCGCCCGGAAGCTAACATCCAAGGCAAACAAAGCCTCATGGGATCGCTACTAATAGACCGCCGTTTATTCCAAGCGATTGCTCATGCCCTCGCCCAAAGTTGTATTCGTAGCCCGGTTCGAGGTACCAGCCGAATCTATGCTTCGCGGAGGGCCAGAACATAAAATCCAGCACGACCTCACCGCTAACGGAGTTGGTTGTCATGCTGTTTTTCGTCGTATGAACCCACTCCGGACCAACGCCCAACATGAATTCCGCTTTTTTCGAGAGCGTCCAAGGCTTCTTGAACAGAAGGTCAGTGTCCCATTCTGTCGAGTGAAGGGTGAAAAGCGGCGTAACTCCCGCCTCAAGTTCCAGCCAGTTCTCGATGGGCGTAACTTCAACCGCGACGGTAGGGCCGAAGCTCGATCCGCCGTCCTTGACATTCCAGGCAGCGGCTCCCCCAAGTTCCACGACTGCGGCAGGCTCCTTGTCGACCGACTGGCCGATGGCGTTTCCAGCGCACAGAAACAAAGATGCTATCAAGACGGTTTTTGTCACGTTCAATGGATGTCGCCCCACGTTGGAACGATCTGCATCATCAGGCGGAAAAACGGTACCATGCGCGGTTCTCTGAGAGCCTATCAATATGGGGGTCATGCTAAATTGAGCCGCTGCCTGTTTTTGCCTGAGAACCCACCCTAGCGGCGGATCGCCTGAAAGCGGAATGAATAGCCGATCCCGATGAAATGATCAACCGCAGCCGACGATAGGCCCACGCCGACATGGAAGTCAATCTGCTGCCGGTTTGCGATTTTTAGCGCGGTTCCAAAGTGCAGTAAGTGGCGCGGCCCGCCGAATTCCGGAAAGTCACCCGCGTACTCGACGAAGGCATCCCAGGGTTTGGTCAATTGCCGATCCAGCAGGAACGTGGACTCGCCAGTCACGTTTCGCGTGCGGCCCTGAGTGGGCCAGTACACGGAGAACATTCCGGCCGCGGTCCAGTTGGCGGAGAGTGCGCGGGACCATGGCACCTGGAATGCCGGATCGTATCCGCCGCTGGAGACGGTGTTGGCGCCGGTCGGAAAACTGAGGAACAGGACTACGGACACATCGAATTTAAACGGCGTGGGGCCAAGCTGTTCTTTTATTCCGAAGGCTAAGTCACCGAATCCCGAGCCGGGGCTTGTGTTCAAGTTGTAGAAGTAGTCTGGCAGCGTGAAACGCAACTCGCTCCTGTTGGCGATACCAAAACGCACTAAGGTCTCCGGGCCATCTACGACGTTCTGCCCCCGGCTGCTGGTTTCAAGGAAGCCGTTCTCGGCCTGCAGGCTGCCGAGCGGGACGACGACACTGGAGTCGGTGACTGCCGGCCGGTCGGTTGAGATCGGTTCCGAAGCGTCAACGCTCGATGATTGACCTTGACCATGCGTCGGCAGTGCTCCCGCCAAAATGAGTGTAAGTATTGCAGTGGAGATGCGAGCAAGCATTGGTCGAGCGGACACTCAAGCCATCCTACCGCCTATACGCGTCGGGTTGTTTGAAAGGAAACGAGTTTAGTGATGCCGCGATTTTTTTCTGGGTGTGGAGGTTTCTTTTGCCTCTCCTGGGGCGAGGACGCGGCGCACGATCGGGCTGTTCATTTTGTACTTTCGCTCGCTTAGATTGCCATTGTCGTCTTTTACATGCAGGATGAATACCGGGAGCGTGCCTTCTTTTCCGAAATCTTCATGGGAAAGGGTCACCGGCAGGACTCCATTGAGATTGTGCTCACGATAAGCGGTTTCGTAGCGGTGACGTTTCACGTTCCAGGTGAAGACACGGACCTGGTCGAAATCAAAGGGTAGGCCATCCTTGGGTTCGGTGAGCACCACCAGGTATTGGGGAACTTTTTTGTCACCGTCGGTGACCTGGTTCAGGACGAAAAATGCCACGGTTCGCTGGCCTTCGGCATACTGCGCGATTTCAAGGGGCACATCGAGATCGACCATGCGGGCCAGGACCCAGCCTACGCGCCCGTCGGCGTCTCGGATGAGCCACCAGTCTTCCTGCAAAGGCGCCGGCTTGGATTCGTTCTTGCCGGTGCTGGTGGGTTTGGCTATGGCGCCGGGTACAATTTTCTCGGCTGTGGCGCGCTTCAGTATGGAAACTTTGGAGCCCTGGTTCAGTTGATAGAGATGTTCGGTTTCGCGGCCGGGGTCGAGATGAATGTTAGTGTCGTTGCGGGTGGTGCCGGTGGCCTGGACTGGGGCGGTCTGTTCCTGCTGGACCAACTTCTGGAAGCCGTCGTAAACCGACTGCGGAGCCAGGGCACGCTGCTCGATCCAGCCTTCTGCGCCGCTGGCGGTGCGTACGCGGGCAAAGCGTCGTTCATGCTCGAGGACTTGGACGCGATCGCCGTTTTTCACGACTCCCGTTTTGCTGAAGACGGCGGAGACATGGTCGCGAAGAATCGCTTGCGGGACGGAGACGTAGGCGATCTCTTGAACCCGGCCTCGGCCGCGATTGCAGCCGGGGAACAGGAGAGCCAGCATGATTGGGAGCAAGAGCCACGGGCAGCGCGAAACGGTTTTCACAGGGGTCACAAACAATATAGCGCAGGGTTGGGTCAAAATCTTAAAAGGCTGAGGGCGGGGAGAAATTCCGCAGAGAACGCAGAGGTGTGAGCATCGGCTGATTGGGCCAGGCGAGGACGCCCGGACCTCCATCGAAAATCGAATCAAACGACTTTTAGTCGCCGAAGCAGATGCCGATGGCGCGGGCGGTGTTCACGATTTGGCCGTGAGGGTCGACGGTTTTCAATTGGCCGATGGCGTCGGCGATGTTGACGGCTTCGATTTTGGTGTTGTGCAGGCAGACCATTTTGCCAAATCCTCCTTCGGCAATCAGGTCGACGGCGGCGACGCCGAAACGAGTGGCGAGAATGCGGTCGAAGGGGGTCGGGGAGCCTCCGCGCTGGATGTGTCCCAAGACACTGACCCGCACGTCTTTTTTGCTGTGTGTAGCGATCGCATTGCCCACTACATTGCCCACGGCGCCGGCGAGGCGATTTTCTTTCAATTCCGGCGGCAGATGAATTCCTTCCGCTACCACCACAATGGTGAAGTGCTTGCCATAGCGTTCGCGGAGGGCGACATGGGCGCAGACCTTCTCGATAGTGAAGGGAATCTCGGGGATCAGGATGATGTGAGCGCCTCCGGCGATGCCGGCTTCGAGCGCGATCCAGCCGGCGTCTCGCCCCATTACTTCCACCACCATGATGCGATGGTGGGACTCGGCGGTGGTGTGAATTTTGTCGACGGCGTCGGTCGCGGTCACCAGCGCGGTATCGAAACCAAAGGTGACTTCGGTGGCGGAAAGATCGTTGTCGATGGTCTTGGGCACGCCGACCAGCTTCATGCCTTTTTGGAAGAGTTCCAGCGCGATTTTTTGCGAGCCATCTCCGCCAATGGTGATTACGGCGTCGATGCCGAGCTGGTGCGAGTTGGCGATGACTTCGTCGGAAATGTCGCGGGTGACTTCGACGCCGTTTTCGACGGTGCAGTAGTGGAAGGGATTGCCGCGATTGGTGGTGCCGAGGACGGTGCCACCGCGGGGTAGAATTCCGCTGACGTCCTTGAGGGTGAGGGCGCGTGATTTTTCCGGCCAGATGAGGCCGTCGAAGCCGTCGGGGATGCCGATGACCTGCCAGCGGTATTTGAGGATGGCGCACTTGACGACGGCGCGGATGACGGCATTCAGACCGGG
This sequence comes from uncultured Acidobacteriota bacterium, assembly GCA_963696635.1. GTDB lineage: Bacteria > Acidobacteriota > Terriglobia > Terriglobales > Acidobacteriaceae > JABDBE01. The sequence goes on along the minus strand of CAVOKX010000003.1, from coordinate 19,734 downwards.
AGCATCGCCGCCCCCGGTACAAATGCCGATACGGCGGATGTCAGACATTGTGGCGGGTTATGGGATTACCGTGAGTTTCGCGGGTTGCAGAGCTGTGATGATATTTGTGCTCTGATAACTTGCATTAACAATGACCTGTTCCCCGAGCTGAGCGGCCGCCCCCGCCAAGATCGTCATCGGGTCTCCCTGAGTTATCGTAAAATTCGTGGGGTCGCTCACCGTCCAAGTTGCGGTTGAGGAGACATCAACGGGGTTGCTATCTCCGGTTACGGTGGCGAACGCATAGAAAGTCTGGCTCCCGCCGTTCATACTGATGTTGGCGGTGAGGGGCGTGATCTTGAGGGCAGTGACGTTTCCGAGATTGACGGTGATACTGGAAGTGCCGCTCGTCGCCTGATAGGAGGCCGTGATGGTTGCAGTACCTGGGGAGGCGCCGGTCACCAATCCTGACTTATTTATGGCGGCAATGTCAGTCGCGCTGCTGCTCCATTGCACACCCGAACCGAGCGCCTGTGTGGATCCGTCGTTGAAGGTGCCGATGGCGCTCTCCTGCACAGTTGCGTTTTGGTCGATGGTCGCTGTGGGACCTACGGTGATGGAGGTAATTACTGGGTCAACGAAAAACCCATTGCAACCCAGTCCCAAGGCGAATAGAAAAAGGGTCGCAAATGCGGATACGAGTTGAAGTTTTTTATTACGGCTCAGCATGTTAGAAAAGCCCTCAAGGAGACCGCGTAATCGCGGTAGTCCACAAGCGGCGCGTATAAATTGTAGCAGAGAAGATTCCCGATTCGTGCACCCATACCTATACCTTCGTGCACCGTGGTACCTGTCCTGTTACGACGCGCCAAAGCAAAGAACGGACAGCCCCGAGGAATTTGCGGGGTAAATTTGAGCCCTCAGCAATCAGCACTTAGCATTCAGCACTCGGTCCGACGGGACTGGCCCCGGTATTGCGAAAATCTTCGCTGGCCAAATGCCAAGTGCCAATTGCTAAGTGCTCTCATTACATCACCTCTCCGCGTAGTATCCATCCCGGGTTTGCACGACCAGATCTTTCTGTTTGGCTGCCAGGTTGACCTTGTGATAGCCAGTTTCGGAATTAGCCTTATCGGGCGTGTAGCCGAGGTTGTATTGCGTGCGCAGTTCTTCGGCGATGCTGTCGTAGATTTGATCGATGGCCTGTTTTTTGGAGACTTCGAAGAGACGGCCGCCGGTTTCTTTGGAAATCTGATCGAGGATTTTCTTGCCATTGACACGAGGCTCCTGTGGGGAGCGTCCGCCACCGTGGCCCCCGCCACCCCCCGGAAACCCTCCGCCGGGCCAGCCGCCGTGGCGGCCCATTCCGCCGCCTGGGCCGCCGAAGCCGCGATTGTCCTGATTTTTGTCGGCAAACAGGATGGAGTACACCACCGTGTCGGCGCGTTGAGCCGCCTCGATGGCGCCTTGCAGCGACTCCTTGCTGCCTCGGTCATCACCGTCGGAAAGCACGATGAGCGCTTTGCGGCCCTGCTGCTTTTTCATCAGTTCGTTGGAGGCGAGGTAGATGGCATCGTAAAGCAGTGTGCCGCCTCCCCGGTGCATCTGCGGTTGGCCATTTCCCGATGGCGAAGATTGCGGATCGGACGATGCCCCGCCGTTGCGCTCAAGCTGCGGAGTGCTGAGCGACTCGAGTCCCTTTTGGAGCTTGTCACGCGATGAGGTGAGGTCCTGAAGCAGTTCGACCTCGCGGTCAAAATGAATGAGGAATGCTTTGTCCTTGGCGTCGGTGAGCATTTGGTCGAGAAAGACCTTGCTGGCATTGCGCTCCTGATCTAGAACATTTCGCTGGCTCAAGCTGGTGTCGACGAGCAGGCCGAGGGTGAGAGGAAGATTGGTTTCCTGGGCGAAGTATTTGATCACTTGCGGGCGGCTGTCCTCCTGGAGAACGAAATCGTCCTTGGTCAGATTGCGGACGATTTGGCCTTTCCTGTCGCGAACCGTGACGGGTAGGGTCACTACGTTGACGTCAACCGCCATGGTGCTTACAGGTTGATGTGGGTCCTGAGCGCTGGTGCCCTGGCCTGGTGACGGCAAAGTGAGCAATAGGACGAAGACGAGCGCGAGGCTCAGGCGGACGTGTTGACGGATGGTTACCAAAGGGCTCATGGAGAAAAGATTTGAGACGTTTCGCTGCTTATATGGTAACGACCAGCTAGCGGATGACAGGTAAAGAGTCGGTAAAGGAAGGTAAAAACTTGTAAAGTCGACGGGCTCATCACGGTGCGGGTTTTGATTTGTTCAGGAATTGTTTAAGGTGAGAAAATCTGCAGTCAATGAAAAGGCAAATCGCTACACGGCTTTTCCCGATCGTTGTGTTCGCATTGTTGCCGCCCATGGCTGTCGGGCAGGCTGCCGCGACGTTTGCGGCCAGCAGAGGGCGGCCCGCTGCCGTAAATGCGCTTAAAGTTTGTGAACGGTGCATTCGCGCTCATGAGGAATTTCTGGCCTCAGACGCGATGCAGGGACGGGGCAGCGGCACGCATGATGAATTAGTGGCGGCTACTTATGTGGCATCGCAGTTGAGGCAGTACGGCATTGAACCGGCCGGGGATAACGGAAGCTACATTCAGTTTGTGCCAACGGTTCAGCGGAAGATCACGTCTCCGCCACAATTGAGGATCACGCCGCCGGGCGGCGAAGCGATCAGTTGGGACTATGGCGAGGAGTTCCTGGTGGCCGATTTGACGCAAAAAGAATTTTCCGGACCGTTGCGCAAGCTGGACACTGACCAGGTTAGTGATGCGAAGAAGGCAAAAATTGAACCCGGCGCGGTAGTGCTGGTCATAGGTTCGGATCGGGGCAAAGTCCGACAGGCAGCTATTTCGCGGGCTTCGGACGCCGCTGCAATTCTCATGCTTGCTCGGGACAGCGAGGGCAAGAAATTTGACGAGGCGGGTAAGGAACTGCCCAAGCTGGACGACCGGTTGGAGCAAGACTCTGCCGGCGATTCGAGGTTCAATGTACTGGAGTTGAGGCAAGGCGCCGTTCGCACGTTAGAGGAAATGGCGGAGGGCGCGATGGTGCACTTCGAGGCGCGGTCGTCGGACAAGAGAGGCTCCACGTGGAACGCAGTGGGAATATTGCGGGGTAGTGATCCATCGCTGCAGCAGGCCGCGATTTTATTTTCCGCTCATCTGGATCACCTTGGCATTGGAGTTGCGGTCAACGGCGACAATATTTATAACGGCGCGGATGATGATGCCTCGGGGACGACGGCTGTATTGGAAATCGCGCGGGTCCTGGGACGGGGGCGGCGTCCGCGACGCACGGTGATCTTTGCCCTGTTTGGCAGTGAAGAGATGGGCGGGTTGGGATCAACTTATTTCAGCCAGCATCCGCCGCTGCCGCTGAAGGAAATTGCCGCCAATCTGGAATTTGAAATGATCGGGAGGGCTGATCCGGCGGTGAAAGACGATACGCTGTGGCTGACGGGATGGGAGCGGTCAAACCTTGGTGCGGTATTGGCGGCGCATGGGGCGCGGCTGGTGGCGGATCCGCATACGTCTGAGAACTTTTTTGCGCGCTCGGATAATTTTGTGCTGGCGAAAAAAGGGGTGGTGGCGCAGACCATATCAAGCTATGGCTTGCATGGAGATTATCACCAGCCCAGCGACGATCTGGCGCATTTGGATTTCAAGCACATGGATGCGGCGATTCAATCGCTTTTGGAGCCGGTGGAGTGGCTGGTGAATTCGAGCTTTCGTCCGAAGTGGAATGCGGGCGGACAGCCTTAGGTGACCGTCGTTGGTCGTCCGTCGTTGGCCAAAACTTGTAGTCCGCGGATCAAGAAGTTTCGCGTTTTGCCAACGACCGATGGCGAACGACCAACGACTAGTTTGCCTTCTTTGCTTTGATGATCTTTTCGTCGATGGGCTTGCGGCCGGCGAAGCCTTCGCTGGTGTCGTGCCAGTGGGTGATTCCGTGCTCTCCCAGTTTCCAGCAGAGCAGGACGATTTGGCCGTCAACTTTGCAGGGGAAGTCGAGCAGTCCGATATCGAGATCTTTCACCTGGACGCCGCTGGCATCGATTTCGGCGAGGGCGTCTTTCACACGCGGGATAGCTTTTTCGCGCTCCGCCTTGCGGCGAGCCATGTGGACAACATTGACCAACAAGCCGCCTTGCAGAAACACGCGGTGCGCGAGTTCCTGGAGTTCAGTGTCCACGGCCTCGATCAATTTCTTGCCGTCAATGGCGGTGCGCAGCAGCGACTCCAGCACGGGCAGGAGGGATTGGGCTTCTTCGAGAGTGAAAGTTCGGTCGGCCATAGGAGGTATGGTTGTATTGTAATTCATCCGGGGGCTGGGTCGTTAGTCTAAGGTCGTCCGTCGTTGGCCGTTCGTCGTTGGCCGTTCGTCGTTGGTCATTCGTCGCTGGCCTAAGGATCGAGTAGGTCAACGATTGGGCTAGATTCTGCCGAGCTTCGCCGGCGCGGACAGCCGTGGGCGGGGCTGTCCCCACGTGGTTCTTGTTATGGACCAACCATTTTCAGCGAGTCCTGCCGCGCGACGGGTCTGGCGTGGTTGCTGTATTTACGTCGATGTGCAGGTGCTGGGCAACGCTGATCTCGGGGGGATAGCAGTTTCCGTCGGGGTTGTAGGCCGGACAACTGGCAGCGACGTCGGGCCGCTTCGGGGATTGCGCGAACTGCCAAACATCGGCGAAGTGAATGCCGCTTTCAATGGGGGTTAGCGGACCTTTGGGAAAGACGCACCCTGGCGAGGGCGGGCAGGCATCGTTTGTGACCCAGTAGACGATTTTTCTGGCGCCGGCATTCTGGCGGATATCGTCTGCGGTTACGATGTCTTCACCACCCTCTTTCTGGGCCGAAATACCGGAACAATAAATGCCGGCGAGAAATCCCCCCGCGGTTACGCCGTCTACCCAGGCGTAGATGTAGGCTTTTTGCTCGGGCAGCATGCGGCCGCCTTGCTCCTGATCGAGGAAGACGATCGTTCTTGCCGGAAAGCCTTCCCTGCGCGCCGCGGCCACAGCCGTGTGCGCATCCGACTTGCCCAGTTTGTTGGCATAGGAAACTGACTTCAGCTCATTGAACAGCCGCCCGTTGAACAGCACCAGGAATCCGAATCCGGCCGATTGCAGGATGCGCCGTTTGCCACTCCATGTATTGGTGGTCGCGCTGGGCGGATGGTTGAGCCAGAAACCGGTGTAGGAAAGCGTCTGGCGAAGAGTTTTTAAGTTCTGGTCGCCGGGATAATTATTGCGATCGAAGCCGAGGTAGGCGTTGGCGGTCGGGACAGAATGGGATGGTGAAGACGACCCTGCATTTTGCGCACGGACCGTCCAGGGCATGGCGATGATGATTAAGAGCAGGGCAATTTGTCTCACCGTGAAGTCATATTACTTTACCGTTCTGGAGGTCGTGAAGCGCGGAGTGACGGAATCACAAAGGACTGGCATGGACGGCCGCGGGTCCTGACACCGCACAAAGCGATGGCGGCGCGAAACAACTGGCGCGAATCTGCACACAGTTCCCTCGGCTGTCCTGCGGGCAGCTTCAGTGTTTTGGTCGGCCGGCTTTCGCCAGTCCTGCCTTTTTTCTCAACTTCGCATAGACGTTCGGGCAGGTTTTTTCTTAGCCACTTGTAACACTCCCGGCGCAGCAAGGTGTGCTTCCGGTTGTGATCACGCCGTCGCTGGAGATAGCGTTTTTCTTGAGCAGTGAGTTGCTTTTTCATCCGCGATTTCTCTCTTTCTTAAGGGAGATCAAGCAGAGTAGAAGGATTCGCATCGCAGAACATTCGGCGTTTATTGACGCCGACCAGATCGATGATACGCTGTCCGCGGAATTTGTGAGCAATTTGGGATAAAGCCGGATTCAAAATACCGCGCTTACCGCAGCGCTTGGAAGCGCTGCGCCAGCCAAAATCAAATGCAACATAGAGTTTTTCCGCAGCCTTTTCAGGGACGCTGCTGAAAGTCCGCGGCGAACGGGGATACGGAGTCGGAGACGTTGCGATCGGCCCGACGCGGCGCAACCGGCGGACGCTGTTCCAGGGTCCCGAGCAACGGAGTGTCCATCAGCCCATTGGGTTCGAGCACGGAGACGAACCCGTAGCGGGCGCACATGGCTTCGATACGTCTTTGTTGGCGCTGGCTAAGTACCTTGACTGGCAGAGTCTCGAAGTTGCGGAAAATCCACAACAGGTAGAGCCGCTGCGCGAAGGAAGGATTGAGATACCGTGGTCCCAGAGGCGTGACCACACGCAGCACACCGTACGACAGCTTTTCCATCCACATAACCAGACCACCTGACATTTGCAGTTTCTAATGACGATACTTTGGACCAGAGCAATCCAAGGGCCAGCATTATTGCACCAACCCTTATGCAAAGGGAAGTACAATCCTAAGTTTTCAACAGATTTTCACATGGCGGCCGTGGTCAAATGACCAAACTGGCTCCCCGATTACACTAGGAAAGTGCCGGAGACGGCCGCAACCTCACCCTTCAATCTCTGGCAGCGTGGCCATGCTCTGAGCAACTTCCGGTTGCCCGTCCTAATGTTTTCAGTGATGCCCCCGCCGAGGGCCATGCGCGTGATGAGGGTCCGTCGGACTATCTCTCCGATAGCGGGGAAATAGGCTTGAAGATCAGAGCACTGAAAGAAATTCCTTCCACGGGGTTGCAATCAGCGTTTCCGTTGTCGAATGCCCATAGGCGCGGATGATCATTGCGGCTTTCTCAATCTGCTTTGGATCATCTGCTTGGACGAAGTCTACGACATCGAAACGGCCTAGAGTTGCGAAGCTGCCCTTCCAGGTAATTTCCGGACAGTGCTTCTTGATCTTCGCCGAAACCGTGGCAGCCAAGTCCTTAAAGTTCTTGGGATCCCCGAATGCCTCGGGGGAGAAGCGACTCAGAATGATATAGGTAGTCACAGAACACCTCCTTCACTGCACAACTTGACATGGTGGAACTCCCTGAGATCATTCCTGGTCTCTATATTCATCCTACTCTCCGCCGGCAACGTTGTAGACTGATGCTCAGAGAGACCTACCTGATCGAGTTTGCGATACCAGTCTGACACCAGTTGGCGAGCTACTTTGCTTCTGCTGGTCGCTGCTCGGTTTTGGCAACGCGCCGCCGCAGTCGCGTTTTATATGGCCGAGTCAGTTGTGGAAGAAGCGCGACCCTTCCCGGGTTCGCAACGCCGCTGGTTCCTTAGCCCGCACAGTTCGGCGCAATTCTCAGATCCAGCGACGGCCTGCGCCGTCTTCGCGGAAGGATTGTAGTCAAACCCACACACTGTCTGTTAGCAGACACCATTCCCCTTAGTTGAGAGTCGGTAACCTATCCACCATCAAGAATATAGATGTTGGTCCACGGAATGCTCCTTCGAATGGCGCAGGTGCACGACGGAGAACATGCGATGCAGACCTTAATGACAGCGATAACGGTGGCCGCGGGGATGGCTTTCTCATTGGCGATCGCAGTCCTGGTGGAAGAGTGGATTTTCGGCAAAGTGTTTGGGCTGTTCTTTGCCCGGCAGGCAGTGCAGGTCAAATCTGCGCAGAAGCGCTGAAGCGCGAAAGGGGGATGTATGTTGTTCTTGAAATACTTGCTCATGCTGGGCGGTATCGGGATGATTACAGTGGCCGCCGCAATTCTGGCCTACGATGTTTATCTGGAGATGAAATACCGGCAGACGCTAGCCGCGGCCGGTGAGGGGCGGTTGCCGCCGGTACCACAGGTGCGCTGGCGAAGCTCGCTGGCGCTAGCGCTGCTCGCGTGGGGGCCGATGGTGTTGTCCTTGGGCATCGTGGTTGTGCCCAGTGGTATGGCGGGAGTGCGAGTCAGCCAGACGAGTGGAACCTTGCCGGGCGCGCTGTATCCAGGGGCGCACCTCGTAGTGCCTCTCGCCGAAAGCATTGTGCTCTTCGACACCCGCGACCAGTTGTTCACTACGGGTGCTTTGGAGGATGAGGGCAAGGCAGGCTCCGGCAAGGGCGCGAAATCCGAGCCACTGAACGTGCAGGCAAAAGAGGGGCTCACCCTTGGGCTGTCGATCACGGTGCGCTACCGCCTTGATCCCAAGCATTTGGATTACATTCAGAGCAACCTGCCGCAGCCGGTTGAAAAAGAAATCGTGCCCGCCGTGGTTGCGAGTGCATGGCGCGAACTCGTGCCTAACTACACCGTGCGCGATGTGTTCGCGGCGAAGCGCGAGGAGGTGCGCAAGCGCGCGTCCGACGTCATCACGCAGAAACTGGCTGGGGACGGAATCATCGTGAAAGAAGTGATGCTGCGCGATATCCAACTGCCTCCCGAATACGCGAAGGGGCTGGAGAGTCTGTTGCTTAAGGAACAAGAAAGTGACCGCATGGCGGTGCAGACCGACATTCAGCAAAAACAGGCAAGGATTTCGGAACTCGAAGCCGAAGCCACAAAGGCTCAGCAGGTAAAACAAGCGGAGGGAGAAGCGCAGGTGCGCGTGCTGCAGGCCAAGGGCGAGGCCGATGCTATGCAATATACATTGCCGCTCAAGCAAAAACAGATTGAACAATCGAAGCTGGAGGCCGAGGCTCGCAAAGAAACTACGGTTAAGAATGCGGAGGCGCAGGCCGAGGCCAAGGTGATCGACAGCAAGGCTGAGATGGAGCGGCGCAAGTTGCTGGCGGAAGCAGAAGCGGATCGCATCCGCGTGACCGCCGCGGCGGATGCGGTGCGAATGCAGAGTGAAGGTGCGATTCTGAAGCAGAATCCGCTGCTGATTAACAAGATCGTGGCGGAACGGCTGTCCGACAAGCTGCAGATCATGATGGTGCCGGCGGACGGGAAGTTTTTCTTTGCCAATGACGTGCTGCGCAGCATGAGTGTGGCAAACCACGCCAGCCAGACGGAAGAACCGGATCAGCAGCCGAAATAAAGGTTGGTGGCGGCGGCATTTTTGCCGGCAAGATGGCGGCGCTACAAAGGTGACTCCGATCAGTACAGGGCTATATGCCAAACGCCAACGACAATGCGGTTTATAATTCGCGCATCCAGCACATGCAATCTATGCCATCACGATTTGCGCGTACTGCCTGTTTTCTAGTGCTGGTGCTCATGCAAGCGCCCCTGATCCTGGCGAACGACTGGGGCGCACTCGAACAGCAACTGGCACGAAAAATTTCCGCAGCTACGGGCCCGGGGGCGGTGGCGCTGGATGTGACGAATCGATCTTCACTGTCCCGCGCAGAGGTCGAAGAGGTTCGCCGCGGACTTCTGACCGAGCTTGGCTCTCTCGGGCTGCGGTTGGTCAATGCAGACCAGGCCGCCGCCACCGTACAGATTACGTTTTCGGAAAATCCACAGAACTACGTCTGGGTTGCCGAGATCCACCTGGGAAGCAACGAAGGTTCGGTTGTCATGGTTGCCACGCCCAAGCCGAGTCTGCCGGCAGCGGAGCATCCAGTAGCCGCCCTCATGATTCAGAAGACGCTGCTGTGGACGGACGAAAACCGCATTCTGGATGTTGCACACGCGAACAGCAGCCCGCAGTACATGATTGTCCTCGAGCCAGAAAGCGTGGTGCTGTTCAAATTCCAGAATGGGCGCGCGCAGCAGGAACAATCGTTGGCCGTGACGCACTTGCATCCGTGGCCGCGCGATTTGCGTGGCCGGCTAATTCTGCGAAAGGATCACCTGTTCGATGCGTATTTGCCCGGAGTTTTTTGCCGAAGCTCGACGAGTGCACCTATCGCTCTGCGCTGCTACGAGAGCGATGATCCCTGGCCCTTGGGGACAGACCAATCCGGATTGAGCGCGTTCTTCACGCCCACCAGAAATTTCTTTACCGGGGCGCTTTCACCAGGTATCGAGAAGCAAACAACAGCGAAGGCTTTCTATTCGGCTGCGGTGCTGCCAAGAGATAAGTACAAGTTGTGGATTTTTGCCAGTGTCGATGGAGAGGTCCACTTGCTGGACGGGGTCACGGATCAAACCGCGGCAAGAGGGAACTGGGGCAGCGACATTGCGGCCGTGCGGAGCGGTTGCGGGCTGGGTTGGCAGGTGTTGGTCACTGGTAACGGGGATGGTGCCGCCGAAACCGTGCAAGCTTTCGAAATTGCAGATCGCGAACCCATTGCCATAGGGCAGCCAGCAGAGTTCAGCGGCGAGATCACGGCGCTGTGGTCCGATTCGGATGGAACCGGCGCCATCGCAGTCCTGCAGAATTCGGGAACGGGGAAATATGAGGCTTACCGGCTTTCCATTATTTGTGGCGAGTAGTCTGCTTTGCGCCCTCAGCGCTGGCGCGGCCACGCGGCCGCATTATGGAGGGACGCTGCATGTCGAAATGCGGGCCGCACCCACGTCCTTGGACCCTGCCGACTCCAATCAGGCTGACTGGTTCGGACTTCGCAATCTGTCTACGCTAATGTTTGAGACTCTGGTTTCATTGGACGAACAGGGCAAGCCTGAACCGGCATTGGCAACTTCCTGGCAGGCTGAACCGGGCAACCAGCGCTGGCAGTTTTTTGTGCGGCATGGAGTTAGTTTTCAGGATGGCGCGCCAGTTACGCCGGACGCGGTCGCCGCGTCACTGCGAAGAACGAATCCGACTTGGAAAGTATTTTCCGAGGGCGAAGCTGTCGTCATTGAGCGTGACTCCCCCGCTCCCAATCTCCCCGCCGAACTCACTTTGCCGCGAGACTGCATTCTCAGGCGCGATGGTGGAAAGATTTCCGGCAGCGGACCCTTTACCGTCTCGCAGTGGGATCCGGGAAAGAAGCTTTTGCTGGCAGCACGAGACGACTATTGGGATGGCCGAGCGTTTCTGGATGCGGTTGAAATTGCGATGGGCAGAACTTTCGGTGAGCAGGCGATTTCGTTCGACCTCGGAAAGGCGCAAGTGATAGAACTCGCACCAGGACAGGCACATCGTGCGGCGGCGGAGGGCCGCGTGGAGAGTTCAGCGCCAATCGAACTGATTGCGTTGGTGTTCAGCCATGATCCGCAGTCGCCGGAGGATGCGCGGCAGCGTCAAGCTTTTGCGCTCAGCATTGACCGCGCACTGCTGAGTACGGTCGTTCTGCAGCGAGGGGGAGAGCCTGCTGGCGGCCTTTTGCCGAATTGGATGAGCGGCTACGGTTTTCTTTTTCCGGCATCTATCAACCTGGAACTTGCGCGGCAGGTGCGCAGCGAGATTCCGCATACCACTTCCTGGACTCTGAGCTACGATCCGGCCGATCCCACGACACGCGCAATCGCCGAGAGAATCGTGCTCAATGCCCGCGATGCCGGGCTGGGGCTGCAGATCACAAGCGCGAATAGCGCTGACGTGCGCATTATTCGCGTGCCATTAATCTCACTCGACGCACAAATTGCTCTCGGTGAAGTGGCCGCGGGGCTGGGACTTCCAGCACCTAAACCTGCTTCAAATTCGGTTGATGATCTCTATGGGGCGGAGAGCAAGCTGCTGGAGTCGCAACGGGTAATTCCCTTGCTCCATCTGCGTACTGCGTACGCGGTGTCTAATACGGTGAAGAACTGGAGGACAACCGGCGACGGGAACTGGCGCTTGCCCAATGTCTGGCTGGGCGCGGGGAAGCTATGATCTTGCGGCGCAAACTTCTGGCCGTGTTCGCGCTGACGGTTCTGGTGTCGGTAGGGGCGGTTGCGTGGAGTATTTCGTCGTTGACCCGTCGAGCTTTTGAAAAAGCGAATGAGGAGCGCAGCGCGGCTCTGGTTGCGCAATTTCGGCGCGAGTTCCATGGTCGCGGTGAAGAAGTCGTTCATCGGGTAGAAACTATTGCAGCGAGCGAAGTCGCCGCTCGCATGGCCCTCGCCTTAAGCCGTGGTTCGCCCGACTACGGCGCATATCTCAACGAAGCCCGGGCGGTTGCTGACGATCAACAGCTGGATTTTCTTGAATTCGTCGACGGCCAAGGCACGATCATTTCATCCGCACAATGGCCGGCCAAATTCGGCTACAAGGAAACTCTCATCCTTGAATCGACCATGCCCAAAGATGCTTTCCTGAAGCAGGAGGAATTGCCGGATGGAGCGGCGCTCGGGCTGTTTGCCGTTAGAGAGGTGAACCTTGGGGAGAAGCTGCTTTTCGTGGTCGGAGGCCGGCGGATTGATCAGGCCTTCCTCGCGAGCCTGGAGCTGCCAGCGGGTATGCGAGCTATGTTTTACCAGAATCTGGGGAATGGCTTTTCTCCGCAGTTCTTGATTGACCGTGCGGGCACGGTGCAACAAGCGGATCGAATCGCGCCAATTATTCAGGAGCTACAGCAACAGCGGCGGGAGACCTCGACACTGGTGCATTGGTCTTCCAATGCGGCTGATGACGAAACTATTGACGCTATCCCGCTCAGCGGACGGGACAGCCAACTGCTCGGCGTGCTGTTGATTGGCAATTCACGTCGCCCGTATGTTGAGCTTCGCCAACACATCCGCTCCGCCGCGTTATTGTCCGGAGCGGCCGGTATTATCTTGGCGATTCTGCTCAGCGGATGGGCGGCGGGCCGGGTCACGCGCCCCGTGGAACAACTCGCTCGAGCGGCACGCGAAGTCGCTTCTGGCAACTGGAATACGCAAGTGGAGGTGGCTTCGTCCGACGAGATGGGAGAGTTGGCGGAATCGTTCAACCGCATGACTCGCGAGCTGCTGGCGCAAAGAGAGCATTTGGTTCAGGCTGAACGGGTCGCGGCGTGGCGCGAGTTGGCCCGACGCCTGGCGCACGAACTGAAGAACCCTCTTTTCCCGCTGCAATTGACGGTCGAGAATTTACTGCGGGCGCGGCAACAGAGCCCGCAGCAGTTCGAAGAGATCTTTCAGGAAAGCGCCTCTACGCTGCTGGCGGAGATTGCGAATCTCAAAGCTATCATTTCGCGCTTCAGCGAGTTCTCGCGGATGCCACAGCCGGAATTCCAGCAGATACAACTTAATGATGTTGTGCAGAATATCGGCCGTTTGTTTCAAGCACAGCTGCATGCTCCAGAGCGGGCGCCCATTGAATGTAAACTGGAATTGGCTGAATCCATGGAACCAGTCGCCGGCGATCCTGACCTGCTGCACCGGGCTCTCTCCAATCTGGTGTTGAATGCGATGGATGCTATGCCTAAGGGCGGCGCGCTTACGCTGCGCACATACCAGAACGACGGGCTTAGCTACGTCGAAGTTTCGGATACGGGAAACGGGCTCACGCAGGAAGAGTGCGAGCGATTGTTCACTCCGTACTACACCAGCAAGCCGCATGGCACTGGGCTTGGGCTTGCCATCGTTCAATCGGTGATTACGGATCATGGTGGCAGGATCAGCGTCCGAAGCGAGTCCGGACGCGGGACGACTTTCGCGATCGAACTGCCGCGCAATGCCGACAAAGTGCAAACCACCAGCCAGTCGCTGGGCGCATCCGCGAGGAGCCACTAGTGTCGCAGAAAGCCAATCTGCTGATAGTGGATGACGAGCCCAACACTTTGGCCTCGCTTTCACGGGCATTCCGCCTGGCGGGCCACGAAGCAACGGTTTGCGATAACGCGCTGAAGGCGCTGGAATTTGCCAAAACGCAAAACTTTGATTTGATCTTCTCCGACGTGGTCATGCCCGGCAAGGACGGGCTTTCTTTTCTCGAAGATCTCAGGTCGCAAGGGATCACAGTTCCGGTAGTCATGATGTCGGGCCAGGCGCACATTGAAATGGCGGTGAGGGCCACGCGGCTTGGAGCTCTCGATTTTCTGGAAAAACCGGTCTCCACGGAAAAGCTGTTGCTCACGGTGGAGAATGTGCTTAGGCTTCGGCGTCTGGAAGCTGAGAACCGGCAGCTTCGCCAACGCCTGGGCAAACATGAAATCGTTTGGACAGCCGAGGTCATGCGCAAAGTCATGGCGCAGGTGGAGCGAGTGGCGGCAAGCGAGTCACGAGTTTGTATTCTGGGAGAAACAGGAACCGGCAAAGAACTGGTAGCGCGCACGCTGCATGAACGCAGTCCGCGCTCTTCTGGCCCTTTTATTACGCTGAACTGCGCTGCCGTTCCGGCTGAGCTGATCGAGTCGGAACTCTTCGGACACGAGAAGGGATCATTTACCGGGGCAGCCGCACGTCACACCGGAAAATTTGAACAGGCAGAGCACGGCACAATCTTCCTGGACGAAATCGGCGATATGCCTCTATCCATGCAAGCCAAGTTGCTTCGAGTGCTTGAGGAAGGCGAAGTGGAACGCATTGGCGGGGACAAACCCATTTCCGTGGACGTGCGCGTTCTGGTGGCAACTCATCGAAACCTGGAGGCTCTGGTGCGCGAGGGCAAGTTTCGTCAGGACCTTTTTCATCGGGTGTACGTGTTTCCCCTGATTTTGCCGCCCCTGCGCGAACGCCGGGAAGACATTCCGGCCCTGGTGGAACACTTTTCCCGACAGGTCTGTGCTCAAAATAATTGGAAGCCGATTGCTTTCATGCCGGAAGCGATTGAAGCGCTTGCGGCGTATCCTTGGCCAGGCAACGTCCGCGAGCTGCGCAATGTAGTGGAGCGGCTGATGCTGCTGGCGACCGATGGTGAAGTAACAATAGATACCGTCCGTTCTGCGCTACTTTCTACCCCGATCATTTCGCCGGCACAGGCAGCAGGCTCAGGAATTTTGGCCGAGCGGGTGCAGGGTTTCGAGCGCGAAGCGATTCTCGCTGAGCTGAAGCGGAGCAATTATCACATCACGAACGCAGCCAGATCGCTTGGCTTGGAGCGCAGCCATCTCTACAAGAAAGCCGAGCAACTCGGAATCGATATTCAGAAGCAACGGCGGGAAGAAGAGTCAGACATTTCCCAGGGATGAAGGGACTACCATTCTCCCGCCGCCTCATTTGATTTATGCTGTCCCACTTGGAACATTTTGATTGGAGGGTACGTGATTCGAATTTATCGGCCTGTCCTCGTCATTATTCTTCTTACAGTCGCCTGTGGCTTCTCGCTTCTGGGCGTCAGCCAGGCACAGCAGTATCCACAGAACATGTATCAGGAAATGCGCTGGCGCATGATCGGACCGTTTCGTGGCGGCCGAACTCGGGCCGTCGCTGGCGTAGCGAGCCAGCCCAATCTTTTTTATATCGGTGCGGTGAATGGCGGAGTGTGGAAGTCCGATGATTATGGCCGCACCTGGATACCGATCTTCGATCAGCAGCCTACGCAATCGATCGGCGCAATCGCAGTAGCTCCATCGGACCCCAATATTATTTACGTCGGGTGCGGCGAAGGGCTGAACCGTCCCGACCTCGCGATCGGCAATGGAATTTATAAGTCCACGGACGCGGGAAAGACGTGGACCCATCTTGGCCTGCGCGACGGGCAACAGATCCCCGCGATGGTCGTCGACCCGCGTGACCCGAATAAGTTGTTCGCCGCGGTCCTCGGGCATCCCTATGGTCCGAACTCAGAGCGTGGCATCTTTCGCTCGACCGATGGGGGCAACACTTGGCAGAAGGTCCTGTACAAGGACGAGAACACCGGCGCTTCTGATATTGAGATTGACCCTTCGAATCCTGACGTGCTCTACGCGTCTCTGTGGGAAATGCGCGAGGGGCCGTGGGAGGATAACAACCAGTTTCAGGGAACAGGCGGCGGCCTTTTCAAGTCCGCGGATGGCGGTAGCACCTGGCATCCGCTAACCAAAGGCCTGCCCAACAACCTCAAGCAAGTCAATGTGGCAATCGCAGCCAGTGAGCCAAGCCGTCTGTATGCTACTGTGGCAACAACGGAACACGGAGAATATGGTTCTGGCGCCGGACTAGGCGTGTACCGCTCTGATGATGGGGGTGAAAACTGGCACGCGGCGACGAGCGATCCGCGCCCCGCGATGCGCATCGGCGGCGGCGACCTTCCAATTCCACGGGTGGATCCGAAGAATCCTGACGTAGTGTACAGCGTGAGCATCGTGGTCGTGCGGTCCACGGATGGGGGCAAAACCTGGACGAGCATTCGCGGCGCTCCTGGCGGAGACGACTACCAGAACCTCTGGATCAATCCCAATGATCCAAACATTATTCTTGTGGTCAGCGATCAAGGCGCCATTGTGACCGTGAATGGCGGACAAACCTGGAGTTCGTGGTACAACCAGCCGACTGCGCAGCTATACCACGTGGGGATTACGAATACGTTTCCCTACCGGGTTTGCTCCGGACAACAGGAGAGCGGTTCGCTATGCATTTTGAGCCGCGGCAACGACGGCGAGATCACGTATCGCGACTGGCATCCGGTCGCCACGATTGAGTACGGTTACGTTGCGCCCGATCCGCTTGATCCCGATGTTGTCTACGGCGGCGGCAGGAGCGAGGTTTCGAAATATCATTGGTCTACTGGGCAGGTGCAAAACGTAACGCCTATCCCTGTCCGAAATGAGAAATACCGAACCGACCGCACCGAGCCTACACTGTTCTCGCCGATTGATCCTCACATTCTTTATTTCTCTTCCAACGTTCTGTTCAAGACGACAGATGGCGGACAGACGTGGCAAGCGATCAGCCCGGATCTCACACGCGAGAATCCCGGAGTCCCGCCCAGTGTGGGTGCGCTTGCCGCTAAGAATCCCGATGCCGGGAAGCAACGAGGCGCGATCTATGCACTCGCTCCGTCTTTCAAGGACGTAAACACTCTGTGGACCGGAACCGATGACGGCCTGATCTGGATGACGCGCGATGGAGGGAAGAATTGGAACAACATCACGCCGCCGGAATTGACCGCCTGGAGCAAAGTGACTCAGATCGAAGCTTCACATTTCGACGATCAATCCGCGTACGCATCCGTGAGCCGTTTTCGTATCGATGACCTTCGCCCTTACATCTACCGGACTCACGACGGCGGCAAGACATGGAAGTTGATCACCGACGGGCTTCCGGCAGATGCGCCCGTTGACACGGTGCGCGAAGATCCGGTCCGCAAGGGCCTGCTGTTTGCGGGCACCGAAACCAGCGTCTGGGTTTCGTTTGACGACGGCGATCACTGGCAGTCTCTGCAGTTGAACCTGCCACACACCTCGATGCGCGACTTCGGAATTCACGAGAACGATCTGATCGTCGCGACCCACGGACGATCGTTCTGGATACTCGATGACATCACACCCTTGCGGCAACTCGCCGAAGCAACAGCCAATTCGGGCGGCTATCTTTTCAAACCTGAAGCGGCTTACCGCGTGCGGCGCAGCACGAATCCTGATACGCCGATCCCGCCGGATGAACCGGCTGGCCAGAATCCTCCCGATGGCGCAATTCTCGATTACTTCTTGCCGCAAGCTGCATCCGGACCGGTGACGCTTGAGATCCTCGATGCGCAAGGAAAGCTGGTGCGCCAGTTCTCCAGCGCGGACAAACCGGAGGTGAGTCAGGCGGACCTCGAGAAGCAGCTGATTCCGCTCTACTGGATCCGCATGCCGAAGATTGTTTCAGCGAGCGCTGGCATGCATCGCTGGGTGTGGGATTTGCACTATCCTTCACCCGACTCCGTGCGACACGAGTATCCGATCTCGGCGGTGCCTTACGACACACCCAGATCTCCTCTCGGCCCGACCGCGCTGCCCGGAGAATACACCGCGCGACTCGCCGTAGACGGGCACACTTTCACTGCACCGCTCACGGTAAAGATGGATCCGCGTGTAACCGCGCCTTCTTCCGGCATCGACCAACAATTTGCTGTGGAAATGCGGTTGGCTTCGGAGTTGACTGCAAGTACGGAAGCGGTGACACAGGCGCATTCGGTTCTCGATCAGTTGCATAAGATCGGAAGTCAGGCCAATGGCGCGCTCGGGCAATCGATCAAAGCGCTGGATCAGAAAATAGAAATAATTTTGCGAGGGCCAACGC
Source organism: uncultured Acidobacteriota bacterium (assembly GCA_963696635.1). GTDB lineage: Bacteria > Acidobacteriota > Terriglobia > Terriglobales > Acidobacteriaceae > JABDBE01. Next base: position 1,900 of record CAVOKX010000003.1, on the reverse strand, counting down.
CGGCCGCCGCCGGTGCCTCAGCGGAACCGACTCTTACGCGTGCGAATGGCGCGGTGGGCACGCTCTACGGCAGTGTAGGGCAGGCCGATGCTCCACCGACTGCGGCTCAGGCAAACGCTGTGGCGGATACTGAACGTGACCTTTCCGCCGTGATGAAACGGTGGGAGGAAATCAGGAAGTCCGATCTGCCGGCGCTCAATCGCCAGCTTAAGAGCGCCAATTTGCCGGAGATTGGTCTCGAATCGAAGGCGCAGATGGGGGGAAGGCCGGGCGACTTGGAATAAGGGGCAGGTCGTTTCGTTGCTGTCTGCGGTTAGGGCAATTCTCGCGTGATTCCCAGAATGGAACAGTCTTTACTGTTTTGAATGGCCGGGGACATCCCTGACATTTTAGACCGGGCACATCCCTGACACTTTTTGCTCCGTTTCCGTGAGGGGATGGGGTGCAGGGGAAGGGGAAACTTCCCCTTCCCTTGCTCCGGCCACGTAGAAGCTGCTCGGTTCGGCAGCGCTCTCTCCCTCGGCATCTTTCTTTGGCGGCAGCGGCAAAACCCGCCGTCGCCAGCTGTCAAACCGTGCCAGCGGAACATCCGCGAAATAGACCGTATACCAGCGCTCGTCGATGGGCAACAGGCCCACGCGCTCGCCCCACAACACCTCGCTCAGAAATACATCGTGCCGCTTCTGCCAGCGAAAATGTCCGTGCGCGCGCACGCTGCGCACCAGCATCGTCGCCGGATATTCCGGCTCCGGCACCCGCGCCGGATACGGCCGCGGCGAGGGCTCATACAGGCTGGCCGGCGTTTCCATCGCCAAGGCTTCATGCGGTCGCACTTCGTTGTATTCCTGGCGGAAGTTCTCCAGCGCTCGTTGTTGCGCCCGCCGATCCTGGGCGGGCGGCATCGCCACCTCCTGCTTCAGGGTGCGATGCATGCGCTCGTGCCGTCCGTTCTGCTGCGGCTGTCCCGCCTCAATCCGCTCCGCCACGATCCCCAGCTTGATCCACCACACCGCCAGCCGCGACAAGCCGGCGATCGCCGTGCTGGCAAAGGGTGGCCCGTTATCGGTGCGAATCGCTTGCGGTAATCCATACTCGCGAAACGCCGCTTCGAAGATGGCTTGCACCCGCGCCGTGTCCGTCTTGGCCACCGCCTGGCAGCGCAGCAGATAGCGGCTGTGCGCATCCGAGATGGTCAAGGGATCGATCCGCTCCCCGTCCCCGGTGCGGAACCAGCCCTTGAAATCCGCGCACCACACCCGGTTCGGCCCGTCGGCATGCGCTAGCGGCTGCGTGTAGGGCGCCCTCTTGCGCCGCTTTTTACGCGCCACCACCAGCCCTTCCCGCTTCAGCATCTCGCCCATGGTGCTCGCCGCCGGCCAGCTTGGCCCCGGTTGGTCCCGCTCCAGCACCCGCTTCAACTTGCGCGGCCCCCACCTCATGTGCGCCTGCCGCAACTCCAACACCCGCTGCTCAATCTCCGCCGGGGTTTGGTTGGGGTGCCGCTGCGCCGCCCGGTTTCGTTCCAGCAGCCCTGCCGCTCCCCGCTCCCGGTACCGCCGCAGCCATACATACCCGGTTTCCCGCGTTACCCCGAAGCTCTGGCACAGCTCCGTCATGGTTTGCTCATCCCGCTCATACTCAAACACAAACCGTAGTTTCTCTTCCATCACACTGCTCGCTTTCCATGGCATGCGCTGTTTGTAACCCGCGCGCGCCATCTTTTGCAGTGTCAGGGATGCTCCCGGTCTGTTTTGTCAGCGATGCTCCCGGTCTGTACCATTGGAAGAGGTACCCCCCTCCCCCTTTTATTTTGCAAAATCTTGAAAACACGAGGTTTATTTTACGACTACCTGCTAGATCTTTGAGTTTAAATGACTTATACGCAAAATCTAGAGAACAT
>CAVOKX010000002.1:0-134163 GCA_963696635.1 uncultured Acidobacteriota bacterium | reverse complement strand
GTTTTGTCAGCGATGCTCCCGGTCTGTACCATTGGAAGAGGTACCCCCCTCCCCCCTTTTATTTTGCAAAATCTTGAAAACACGAGGTTTATTTTACGACTACCTGCTAGATCTTTGAGTTTAAATGACTTATACGCAAAATCTAGAGAACATGGGGGTTACGAGCTCGGAACCGACCGCTTTCATCCCATTTTGGGCATTCGGTTTTAGAAGTCTCCGCCTGAATTGCCAAAGATCCAACATTATCTTGTAGATAACATACTATGTATTAAGTTATCTTATGTAAAGTATGCAGTCAAGCAAAGAAGTTGCGGAACGATTCCTTGAATTAAGGGAAGCTGAAGCCGTCCGGCGGCGTGCGCATCTATAAACCAGTCATCTGAAAGCACAGCAGCGGAACCAATTCCTTTGAGGGAGCCCTATGGAGAAAGTAAACATTGCCCAGAAATTTGCGCACATTAAGGAATCCTGGAAACCTCACATCGCGGCTGAACTCAATGGCCAGATGGTGAAGCTCGGCAAATTCACCGGCGAGTTCGTCTGGCACCATCACGAGAAGGAAGACGAGATGTTTCTGGTGGCGAAAGGCCGCTTCCGGATGGAGTTCCGCGACCGCCAGGTCTGGCTGGAGGAAGGCGAATTCATTGTCGTTCCCAGGGGAGTCGAACATCGTCCCGTGGCCGAAGAGGAATGCTGGGTCGTGCTCTTTGAGCCGGCGTCTACGCTGAACACGGGAAACGTGGTGAACGAGCGCACGCTGCATGAACTGCAGCGGGTCTGAGCAGGGACGGCGCGGCCCTTGGGTCGCTCCCGCGCACGATCATAGAGCGGGGAAGGACGCCGGGGCCAGGTCCCAGGCAACCATCCTTATGTCATTCTCAGGGGCGCAAGCGATCCGGGTTTCGTGATCCCACACGAAGAAACCCGGATCCCTGGCTAGACTCGGGATGAAACCAACTTGAACTTTGTCCGCAAGCCCGGTGCGGCTGCTCATGAAGCCGCGCCTACGCGACCGTCTGCACGCTGCCTGAAGCCGAAGTTGTACTCGATGCGCCACTATTGCTCGAGGCCGATTGGAAATCCTGCTGCAGCGTGGTGTAAGCCTGTTGCGCCGCCGACAGGTTGCCGGATTGCAGCGCCTGCCCTAATTCACTGAACAACTCCGCAAGGGGATTTTCCTGCGTCCCGCTCAAACTCTGTCCATGGCCGTGGTGATGATGGCCGCCGGCCTGGGCTTTCACATCCTGTTGAATGGTTGAGAAATCCTGCTGGGCCGCCGAAAGGTTTCCCGACTTCAGGTCCTGGGCCAGGTTCTGAAAGGCCTGCGCAATAGGGTTGTTGCTTTGTGACAATGCTGTGGCGGTTGCTTGTGGAGAATCTTTCTGCAAAGTCGCAAAATCGGCCTGGGCGGCGGAAAGGTTTCCCGCTGACAAGTCCTTCCCCAACTGTTGGATTTCTTGCTGTAATTGCTGCTTTTGGCTCTGGGCCGTCTCCGTACCCAGTAAATCGAAAAGAGTGCTGCTGGAAATACCCGAAACTGACATGCACAATCTCCTTTTTTCTCAGGCGGCATGGCGATGCCCCTGCAATTGCCTCATGGGAATCAATCGACGCCAGCGTCCACCAACTTTAGGTCGGCTCTGCCGGTCAATTCTGGATGGAAATGCAAGCAGCCCAACCACCAAATCAGGCGGAATACAGTCCTACGTGCAAACGCCAATGTCGGCGCGGGCGTCCACGCCGCGCAGCCCGGCGGGAACCTCCTAGCCAATGAGAATCTTCTCAGAAATAAGTCCGGACGATGACGTCCGAGGCAAACCCGGGCACAAATCGACGGATTTGCAATCCGACTGGGCAGACCCTGCCGATTACTCAGAACCAACTCTTGGTTTTCTCGAAAAGACGGGCATCCCTCGTGCGAGAATAGCTGCTGCCACAATGCTGAGGAATCCTGCATGAGCCTCCATCGCATTTTTCTGTCTCTCGCCATCGCATCGCTGGCAATCTCTCCCCTAACCGCCCAATCGAAACCTCAATACGAGATCTACGCAATCCGTTACGCCACCCTCCCCGGCTTTCCGGTCGCCGAACTGGTGGCAGGCGCCGACCCGGCCCGCAAACTTGATATCGCCATGATGATCTGGCTGGTCCGCGGAAACGGCCGCAATATCCTCGTCGATTCCGGCTTTTATCACGACCGTTTCTTCAAGGAATGGCACGTCAACGACTTCATCAAACCTTCCGACGCGCTCAAGCCTCTCGGCCTCAAGCCTGAGGACATCACCGACATCATCATCACTCACATGCATTGGGACCACGCCGACGGCATGGATCTGTTCCCCAACGCCCGCATCTGGATTCAAAAGGAGGAGTTGCAGTACTACGCCGGAGAGGCCTGGCAATCGAAGGATACGCACGGCGGAATCGATCCCGACGACGTGCTTACGCTGGTGAAGTTGAACACCCAGGGCCGCGTGGGCATGGTTAATGGCGATGCCCAGGAAATTATCCCCGGCATCACCTGCTATACCGGCGGCCGCCACACCTACGCCTCGCAATATGTCGGCGTTAATACCAGCGCAGGAACAGTCGTGCTGGCGAGCGACAACATGTATCTCTACGAAAACCTGGAAAAGCACGTACCCATCGCAGCCACACTCGATGCGGTGTCCAACCTGCGCGCGCAGGATCGCATGAAGCAACTAGCCACCAGTCCGGGGCTCATCATTCCCGGACACGATCCCGCGGTCCTCACCAAATTCCCCAATGTCGCACCGGGAATAGCCAAGATTCAGTAACACACGCGGCCCCGGACACCTCGCCCGGGGCACGAACGGCAACTGCGACTTTGGGCCTGCTGCCAGCATCTAGATGTCACGATGAAAGTAACTGTCTATACCAGCATCTGGTGCCCTGACTGCCGCGAAGCCAAACGCTTCCTGCAACAACACAGCATTCCGTTCCACGAAATTGATATCGAAAACACGCCGGGAGCGGCCGACGAAGTAGTCAAGCGCACCGGCAAGCGCGCCATCCCCCAATTCGTGATAGACGGCGAATGGGTCCAGCCCTACCGGCAAGGTGAAGGCTTTCTCTACGAAGAAATGGCCCAACGACTGGGCGTCAAAGAGTTGTAGCGGACAGACTGAAGAATGCTGGATTCATCGGGGCTCGCCTTCAGCGAAGTCTTTTCAACGATGCCTTTCAGGCGCAGCGGAGCGCAACCTGACTTTTCCAGCAGCCTACCGGTAGTCGCTGCAGCTCAAAGAAAATCAGTTACTTCGGTTTCGAAATTTGCAGTACTTTCTAGCCATTGGTGAAGTGTGCCCAGCCACATACCATCGTATGCATCGATGCCCCAACCGACGACAGCCCGCGAATGGTTCGCCGCAGGCGGTGAGCGTCGCCGCATTCCGCGCTATCCCTGCAGCGGTCTGGCCCAAATCACGTGTCTGCCCTTAAGCGGGTCTCTGCTTAGAGGCAGGGTCCGCGACTTAGGTTTAGGCGGATGTTGCATCGAATGCGTCGAAGCCGTTCCTCTGCTCGATCCGGGAGATCGAACTGAGATCTTGCTGGAAATAAATTCGTGGTTCTTCCGCGCCATAAGCCACGTAAAGGCAATTCGTGGCCGTGATGCGCTCTCGATGGAATTCCTGCGCATGAGTGCCGGGGGATCCAGCATGCTGGCAGACTTGATCGCCGACTTAGAGAAACCGCGAGCCCGCCAGGAAAGTCTGGTTCAGCATTCGCGCCAGCTTCTGCAGCATGGTTCGGATCTCAGTCCGAGCTTGATATCGTCGCGACCCGAGAGCACCGCGATCGTCGGCACAATCCTGCCGCCACCTTCCGCCGAAGAAAGGTACGCTGCCGCAAATCGCCATGCCTGGCTTCGGGATTTGTATTCAGCAGAACCCTCCGTGGATATCTTCGTCTAAAGAGTTGCCGATTAAAGACTCGTTCGTGCTCGGTTGTGGGAGGCCACGGCTTCAGAGGCTGCGGAAAAACCCGTCGGACCTCTGGAGTTTTGAAAGGGCACGGCTCCACGAAGCGAGTCGCACAGTGTCCTCCAAAGCAAAACTGTGGAGCTAAAACACCGTGGCTGGAGCGAAGTTGCTGCGGACCTGTGGACTTCTTACGAAGGCCTGGACCCGATACGGGGGGCGAGGTCGAGCTTCTCTTCCGGTTGAACAATCACGAGTGTCTCCGGCTGATCGCACTTGACTCGGGACGATAGGTTAGCGTTTGCTCGGTCCGCCTGACGCCAGTTCCCACGCTTTGGCATATTTCCAGGACACGTACACCGAGTGATAGAGGTGCAAGAGCAAGCCTTCGCGTCCGTCCAGAAAGCCAAGCCGCAAGACGTAGTTGTAGAGAAAAGTCAGCAGCGGGCGGATCACGATATCAGCGAAGCTGAAAGCCCGGTAACCGCTGGCCACCGCGACCTCGGCGCCCATCGAGGAATAGCTGTTCATGTGATCGATATACCCTCGCAGCGTGGGATAGGCGTTGTGCAGCAGGGCATAGGAGAGCTTGCTGGTCGGGCCGTCCGCCTTTATGGTGGGATGGGCGCCGTACTCTTCGAATCGCCCGGCGCCACGGCGAATCAGGCGTAGCTTGGGATCGGGATAGAAGCCACCATGCTTGATCCAGCGGCCAAGGAAAAAATTCTTGCGCGGAATCCAGAAGCCGCTCATGGCCGAACTCTCTTGCAATGCGGCCGCAATCTCGGTGGTTAGCTCGGGTTCCAGCGATTCATCCGCATCCAACTGCAGTAGCCAATCCATCGACGCCCTATCCATCGCCGAATTTTTCTGCGCGGCAAAACCTTTCCATGGCTCGACAAACACCTTCGCCCCATAGGACTGCGCGATCTCGAGCGTGCGATCGGTCGAGCCCGAGTCCACCACAATGATTTCTCCCTTGCCGTCGCGCACCAAGGGCATCACGCTTTCCAGCGTGCGGGGAAGGTTGCGTTCTTCATTCTGCGTGATCAAAACCACAGACAGTGTCACGCGTGGAAGGATACATCGGGGATAAGGAAAGCGGAAAGCATTCGGCCCTGCCCTTTTGAATGCCAGGCGACAGGGCCGAATCGAATTCGTCAGTAACCCGGCGGCTGCGGCTGGGACGGCGTACCCGGCTGCACCTCCACACGTGGTGCGACATAGGGAACATTCGGCATGTGAGTGACTTCACCTCGCTCGGCATCGGCCATAACGATTCCGGAGTGGTCGAGCAGCAGGCCGGTAGCGCGGTCCAACTCTACCCGCGCTTTTTCGTAAGCTGCCTTAGCGGAGACCAGGTTGGATTCGGCCGTGGTCAGGCCAGACTGGTCTTGCAACACCGCGGTTGGATTGGAAACTCCAGCCGCCAGTTTTTGCTGCTCGGCATCCAGCGTCTGGCGGGCAAAATCAACCGCGGCCTGGGCGGCTTGCACGCTGGCGCGATTCTGCTGAAGCGCGAACTGTGCATTGCGCACTTCGATGCGTACCTGGTTCTGGAGTTGCTGCAGACGGACCTGCGCCTGGCGAAATTCCAACTCGCCGCGAACCTGATCGGCTTGCGCCTGCCGGTTTCGAATCGGAATGGTGAGGGTCACGCCAACCCCCTTGTCGGGTGCGACGCCGGTAACGAGCTGATCCAGAGCGCTGGCGTAGCCGACCGGTCCGCCATGGCGGAACGCGGGCGCGGCTTGGGCGGGATTAAAGCAGAACTTGCTGCCGCCGGGCACACAAGCCGGCACCAGCGGGTTCACATCTCCGCCAATGCCCGAGCCGCCGTAATAAGCGAACAGGTCGAGAGTGGGAAGCATGGCATTGCGAACCGCTTTGTTGTTGAGCTCGCGACTGTTCAGGTCGATCCGCGATTCAGCCAATTCAGCGCGATGACTGAGAGCATCGCTGATCAAATCCTGCGTAGGGACAACCGGTTCCTGCTCGGGCAGTTGCATGGTCGAGGTCGGAATCACGTCGGCTCCGGCAAGCGTAGGATCTTCCAGGGTGCGGCTGAGAGCATTCTTCATGAGCAATTCCTGCAGCTCAAGATTCGTCTGAGCCAGGATCAAAGCCTGTTGATCGGTGGAGACGGTGCTCTGCGCACTCACCACCTGGATGGGGGGCAAAGTTCCGAATTGCACTTGCTTCTTGTTGTCGGCGAGTGTCCTCTGCGCAAACGCGAGCGCCTCTTGCTGGACGCGAATGTTCTCGTAAGCGTAGACCAGATCCCAATACAGGTTTTCAACTTGGTCCACGGTGGTGATGATTTGCAGGCGGAAGGCTACGTCGGAAATTTCCCGGTTATTCTTGGCGATGCGGATGAAGCGTGTGTTGGATATGAAGCCAAAGCCCTGCAGCAGGTTCTGGGTGAGTTTGAACTGCAAGCCAGAATTGAGGCTGGGAGTGTACTCGCTGGTGGGATTATTGGTCGTGATATGGGTGTTGGTGAATCCCACGGCGAGGCTGGTGCCCGAATGAAAGCCCTGCAGGTAGTTGAAATCAGCAGTGCCGGTGTTGGCGTTGGCGATGGGCACTGGGCTGAAGATGCTGGTGGACTGGGTGAAATTCCGGTCCATCTGAAGCGTGCCGGAGATCACTGGGTCGAAGCTGGTTATGGGCGAGCCAATACCGAGGGTGGAGCTGACCAGCCCGTTCGTACCTGTACCCACGCCGCCCGCGGCCACGCTGGTACCACCAGCTCCGGAGCCAACCGTGCCGCTGAGGCCGCCCACACCGCCGCCGGGAGTGTTTTGCACAATTCCGGTATTCACGCCGAGAATGTTCGCGCCCGCCTTGGCCCGCAGAATGTCCGCGTCCGCAATATTCAGGTTGTAGCGCGCCAGCACCAGATCAAGATTGTTCTCCAGCGCCAGCGCCACCGCATCATTCATCGAAAGCATGATTTTGCCGTCATGCATCAGCTGCTGAATGCGGTCAGTATTGCTCAGGTTCGGGGGTGGCACATATCCCGGTTTGTAAGGCGCGATGACGTTGGGAAATTGGGAGCGTGGTTTCGAATAGTCAACCGGGACGTACTGCTGGGATTGCGGCGCTGAAGCCGGCGCGGGCTGAGGCGCCTGCGGCAAGGTTTGCGCGTTCTGTGCCCACCCGCTTAGCGACAGCACTCCAGCAAATGCAATGCCGGCAATTCGCCGGCTGGCAGAATTCAATCGAAACAAAAGCATTTCGTTATCTCCTTTTGCGTAAAACTTCTGGGTGAATATTGCAGCAGTTTCTCAATATCGAGATTGGATGCCGTCCGAATTTTCACGGACACAATAGAGTAGCTGTGGTCGCGCGGAAATATACGCCGGTAGTGTAAAGATTTATAAAGTCGCAGCATGGGGACGGCGGGGTAATTCAGTCCTCAGCGTCAAGATCCGGGACGGCGACAAAGGGTTGGCAGTCAATGGCGTGGCGAATGTGGCATGGATCACCAAACGCCGGAGGGACGCTCGCGATGGAAGATCGCCTCACGGATAATGTTTGGAGCTTGCAAGAATTGGTGGGATTATTGAAGCAGAAGATCGCAGACCATGAGCGAATCACCATTGCGTGAGATCTACGTCAGCACGGATATAGAAACCGACGGACCGGTCGCGGGAAAACATTCCCTCCTGAGCATTGGATCGGCAGCCTATCTGGCCGACAAAGAGCTGCTGGGGACGTTCTCCGCCAACTTGGAAACGCTGCCCGCATCGGCCCCGGATCCCAAGACCGCCGCATGGTGGGCCACACAGCCGGAGGCATGGTCGGCCTGCCGGCAAAATCTCGAAGCGCCTGCTGTTGCCCTGAAGCGCTACGTTGCCTGGCTCAAGGCGTTTGGCGGACGGCCTGTGTTTGTCGGCTACCCGGCCGCTTTTGATTTTTCTTTCGTCTATTGGTATCTCACCGAGTTCGCGGGCGAGAACCCATTCGGCTATTCGGCAATTGATATCAAGACCTACGCGATGGCGTTGCTGCGCAAACCATATCGAGCGTGCGGCAAGCAGTCGATGCCCCCGGAGTGGTTCGATCCCGTGTCTCATACGCATGTGGCGCTCGACGATGCCATCGAGCAAGGACGACTGTTCTGCAACATGCTTAAGGCCAACTTCGGCGCCTAACTAGCCGCTCACGGCGCAGACATCTCGGTTAACGTCCAGTATCGGAAATCAGACGGCAAACAATGGGAGCCTAGGTCAGGCGCACATCGAAGAGTGCCAGCCAATATTGAAGCGATTGCAGAGTAAAGCCGCAAAGAATGAGCCCGATGCCGAAGACTCCGAGCCGCCGCTCCGGAAGGTTGTCTGCGTAGTACTCGATGAATGGATTTACCGTCACTCCGATACCGGTGACCAAGCCAGTCACCAGCCCTACCCGAAGCGCGAAAGACCAGACGTGGTCGACATGACGCACGAAAGCGCTGCAAACCAGCGCGGTGACAATGTATCCGACAGTCCGGATGACAGTTCCCCAAAACTGGCGACGCGTGAGCCGCGGACGGCGAGAGGCTACATAATCGATGGCCGGGCGCATGCCGCGAGAATAAGCGAATAGCTGGCCGACCGTGATCAGAATGCCGAATGCGATTGCGAATCGGAAGCCCAGAATCCGATACAGTCCGGCGCCGAAAGCGAGCCCGCGGATGGCAGAAAATAATGCCTCCCAAGGCAAGGAATAATGGTCCAGGCCACGGGCGGCTCGACTGAGTTCGATGGAAACGGTGATCCCGGTCGCAACGCCTGAGACGAGGCCGAAGAAGAGACCAAGTCCAACGCCGTAGCCCACACCGAAGACAACCGAATAGGTTACCGCCCGGGTGAGCAGTCGCAACGGGCCGTGTTGACCGCCCAACAGATCGTAAGCGAGGTAAAGGCTCCCGAGCACATCGAGACAGCTGCCGGTGATACTGACGGCTGCGACCGTATGGTGGTCCATTCAGTGATTGTAGAGGTAACGCTTTGGGATTGTGCCCGAGCCGATAACGACCCAAAGAGTTTCGCCCATATGACAGCGTGACCACGCGCCCTCCGACGCTGCCGAAGCACGACAGTCGAGGCGGTCGTTACTGCTGAGGCTGTGGTTGCTGTTGCGGAGCTTCCATCACCGACTTCACATCCTTGCGCGGCGCGACGTAAGGCACGTTTGGCATGTGAGTGACCTCACCGCGTTCCGCGTCCGCCATAACGATTCCGGCATGATCCAATAGCAGGCCGGTGGCTCGATCCAGCTCGATACGCGATTTCTCGTACGCCGCCATCGCCGAAACCAGGTTGGATTCGTTAGTCGCCAAGACAGATTGATTCTGCAGAACGAGAGTGCTGGTCGATGCGCCGAGATTCAGTTTCTTTTGTTCGGCGTCCAGTGACTGACGACCTAGCTCTGCCGCCGCTTGGGCTGCTACGACCGCAGCGCGATTCTGCTGCAATGTGAATTGCGCATTGCGGACCTCGATCCGGATTTGGTTCTCAATCTGCTGCAAGCGCATCTGCGCCTGGCGGTATTCCAGTTCTGCACGCACCTGGTTGGCTTGAGCGTCGCGATTGCGAAGCGGAATGTTCAAAGTGAGCCCGACGCCCTTGTCCGGCGCACTGGAATTCACCAGATCATTCAGCGTGGATCCATAACCGACAGGCTTACCACTTATAAACTGCGGAGGAATCTCGCCGGGAGTGATGCAGAAACTGTTGTTGGTGCTGGTGGGGGAGCAAAAGGGGAGCGTGGGGCTTAAGTTTCCACCTAATCCTGATCCGCCATAATAGGCGAACAGGTCCAGACTAGGCATTTGGGCGTTGCGAACCGCTTTGTTATTGATCTCGCGATTGGTGAGATCAATACGCGACTCGGCCAGTTCGGCCCGATGCCCCAGGGCATCGTTGACCAGGTCTTCCGTAGGAATCACGGGTTCCTGCTCTGGCAGTTGCATGGTTGAAGTGGGAATGACTTCCGCATCCGCCAGCGTGGGATCGTGCAGGTTTCGGCTGAGAGCGTTTTTCATCAGCAATTGCTGCAACTGCAAGTTGTTCTGTGCCGTGATCAGATTCTGCTGGTCGGTGGCCACTGTGCTTTGTGCGCGAACCACCTCGATCGGAGCCAGGCTGCCAATCTGCACCTGCTTATTCGTATCCGATAACGTCTTCTGCGCAAACGCCAGTGATTCCTGCTGTACTTTTACGTTCTCGTAGGCGAAGACCAGGTCCCAATACATATTCTCTATCTGGTCCACCGTGGTGATGGTTTGTAGACGGAAGGCTACATCCGAGATCTCGCGGTTATTCCTTGCGATACGAATAAAGCGCGTGTTCGGCAGAAAACCGAAGCCCTGCAGCAGATGCTGCGTAACCCGAGCTTGGAATCCAGAACGTCACTTCCGGGCTCAATGTTGTGAACGGAATGTTGGTGGTTATGTGCGCATTGTTAAAGCCCACCGACAGATTTGTGCCCGAAGCAAAACCTTGGTTGTATAAAAAGTTCGCCGTTCCTGTGTTCTGATTGATAACCGGAACACCGTTGAACGCGCTGGACGATAGTGCGTAAGAACGGTCCATCTGCAGAGTGCCGGTAACAATGGGATCGAAGCTGGTAAGGGGGCTGCCGATGCCCAGAGTCGAACTGACCAAGCCGTTGGTGCCCGCGCCGATGCCGCCTGCGGCCACGCTCGTGCCCCCAATCCCAGAACCGACCGTCCCACCCAGACCGCCTACGCCGCTGCCCGGCGTGTTCTGTACGATGCCGAAAGGCACGCCCAGAATGGTGGCCCCCGACTTCGCCCGCAGAACATCGGTATCGGCAATATTCAACGTGTAACGCGCGATCGCGATGTCGAGATTGTTTTCAAGCGCGAGGGCGACGGCATCATCAATCGAGAGCATGATCTTGCCCGCATGCATCAACTGGTCGATTCGCGGCGTGTTGTTCAAGCTAGGCGCCGGCACATGTTGCGGCTTATAGGGTGTGAGTGGATTGGGAAAATGCGATCGCGGATTGGAATAATCCGTGGTCACGAACTGCTGCGGCTGAGGCGCCTGTACCGGCGTGGCTGGCGCGTTTGCGGAAGGCGCTGGCGGAGCGGATTGGGTTGAGTCTTGCGCCCAACCGTTAACCCCTAACGCGCCCGTGAGCAGCATGGTAGCAAGCAACCGACAACTAGAATTCAAAGCAGGCAAAGTCATTCGCTTATCTCCGTGAATAAGAACTGTTCGTAATGACGACAAAGGCTTTTCTAGATCAAGGGTTGTTACGCAAAACAGCCGGCCCAGGTTTCATTTTTGTCTTTTCCGGGCAAGGCGATGGGTCTCGTCGCAAACCGCTACGTGGAATGCAATAGTATAGCTGACACGTGACCGGTGCCTTCGGCGTGAGCCAGCAGACTGCATTAAATTTGCAAAGGCTTGCATGCTGTTTCAATGTGTAGTCGAAGAAAAACCCGGGCAATCCGCATGCGCAATCTCAAAATCATTCTGGCGTATGACGGCGCAGAATTTCTTGGATGGCAAGTACAGCCGGATGTCGCCACAATCCAAGGCACTCTGGCCTCGGCTATTGGACGAGTTACCGGCGAAAAGGTTTTGCCGCAAGGCTCCGGACGCACCGATGCTGGGGTGCACGCCCTCGCGCAAGTGGCTACATTCACCACCGAATCGCCTATACCAGCGCAGAATCTGGTCAAGGCTTTAAACGATATTCTGCCTCCGTCCGTTCGCGTGCTTGAGGCTGCGGAGGCGCCGCCGGAGTTTCATGCCCGCAAGTCGGCTCGCGCGAAGACATACCGTTATCGCATGTATCGCGGCGCCATCTGCCCTCCTTCGTTGGCGCGCTACGTGTGGCACTATCCTTATCCGCTCAATGAGGATGCCATGCAACGCGCGTCGGGTTTCGTGATCGGCGAACACGACTTCACTTCCTTTGCTGCAGTAGATTCAGAACGCGGTCGCGAGGATGGAACTATTTCTAACGAGCGGCGGATTTTCGCGTCGACGTGGGAACGAGCAGAGGAAGAATTGGTCTACACAGTTCGCGGCAGCGGGTTTTTACACCACATGGTGCGAAACCTGGTGGGGACGTTCGTGCTGGTCGGAAAGGGCACACTGAAGCCCGAGCATATTGCTGAGATCTTGGCGGCGCGCAACCGCTCGGCTGCGGGAGCGACAGCGCCGGCGAGTGGGCTATATTTGGTGAGTGTGGAGTATTAGATAAAAAACTAGTGTGGCGTGGGCGCTTTCGCCCGCGTAAACTTGCACCGAGCATGGCTACTGATCTGCAAATCGCGACTCGGAAGGTAGTCTCGGTCAATCCCGCGACCGGCGAGACCTTGCGCGAGTTCGACTCGGCGACTGAGGCGGATGTTCATGCCGCAGTGGCGCGGGCGCGGGCGGCTCAACCGGCGTGGAACGACTTGGGCGTGCGCCGACGGGTTGCGATCTTCCGCGAGTTTCAGCGCCTACTTCACGCCAGGAAATCGGAAGTCGCTACGCTGATTACGCGCGAGGCCGGCAAGCCGATGGTCGAAGCGCTGCTTACGGAAGTTATGGTGGTGTTGGACGCCACGCGCTTCTGCGTCGAGAATGCTTTCGACTTCCTGCGCGAACAACCGGTTCCGCACGGCAATCTGGCGATGAAGACCAAGGTGGGCCGCATCTTGCGGGAACCGCATGGGGTGATCGGGATTATTTCGCCGTGGAATTATCCGCTCTCCATTCCCGCGACGGAATCGCTGTCCGCGCTGGTGACCGGAAATGCGGTGGTGCTGAAGCCGTCCGAACTTACTTCCCTCAATGGGTTAGAGCTGGCGTCTTTGCTGCATGAAGCCGGTGTGCCGAAGGACGTTTTTCAGGTGGTGGTTGGCGATGGATCCGCAGGCTCGGCGCTGTTGAATGCACAGATTGACAAGCTGGTCTTTACAGGAAGCGTTGCTACGGGCAGGCGAATCGCGCAGGCTGCGGCGGCGCGCTTGCTTCCAGTGGTGTTGGAGCTCGGCGGAAAAGATCCCATGCTGGTCCTCGATGACGCTGATGTGGACGTTGCGTCGAGCGGCGCGGTGTGGGGCTCGTTCGCGAATTGCGGACAGGCTTGTCTTTCGGTCGAGCGCTGCTACGTGCATCGCAGTTTGTATGACGCGTTCCTCGAAGCTTGCGTGCAAAAAACCAAACGACTGCGCGTGGGGAACGGGAGCGATCCACAAACTGAAATTGGGCCGCTGATCTACGAACGTCAATTGCGGAATGTCGAGTCGCATGTCGAAGATGCGCGAGCGCGTGGTGCGCGCGTGCTCACGGGCGGCTCGCGGCTTCTGGAACTCGGGCCGAATTTTTATGCTCCGACGGTGCTGGCCGACGTTACCCACGAAATGCACATTATGCGCGATGAGACCTTCGGTCCGGTCCTGCCGGTGATGCCGTTTGACAGCGAGGAGGAGGCGGTTCGACTGGCCAATGATTCGGAATACGGTCTGGCGGCCAGCGTTTGGACGCGAAATCGTGCCCGCGGAGAAGCGTTGGCCAAGCGCATCCATGCGGGGACGGTCATGGTGAACGACGCGATTGCCTGCTTCGGCATCAGCGAAGCTCCGCATGGCGGATTCAAGGCTAGCGGCCTGGGGCGCACCCATGGGCGCTTCGGGATGGAAGAAATGGTGCGCATCAAGCACGTCGACTCGGACCTTCTGCCGCGGATGAAGCAGGTCTGGTGGTATGGGTATGGGGAAGGGTTCAAGGGGCAGATGGAAGGCTTCATCGATCTGATGTTTGCCCGAGGATTGAGCCGGAGATTGCTCGGCGCTGCGCGCTCGGTGGGAGCGTTTTGGCGAAAGGGACGGGTGTAGGTTGCGGCCGGATTGATTTGCGTTTTTCCCATCTTGGGCCTGCGTTTACCTTTTGGTGGTGGTACCCCCTCCCCTCTTTGTTTGTGCAAAACATAGATAACAAATGCTTTATTTTATCACTATGTGCTAGATCTTTGAGTTTAAAGGAGTTAAACGCAAAATCTAGAGAACATTGGAGTTACAGCTGGGTCACCTCGGATCGTCGGGCCCATTGTGGGAATTGGGTCGGGCTCTGCTAGAGCTCTCGGTCTTTCGCCCCCTGGGGCTCTGCGGTTTCTCCAGTCTTCCCACGGCTTGCGCTGTGGGCTGCATTCTTACGCCGCTTTGCGGCTAGGACGCGGCATCTCAAGTCGGAGCCCTGCGCAATTGCGTCATCAGTTGTCAAAGACCAAGCCTTATCTAGTAGATAACGCTTTATATGATAGGTTATCTAAATGGGAATATGGAGTCAACGGAAAAGAGGGGGATGGCATGTCTAATACAGATCCGAAACGGGATTTTCTTCGCCACACTTTAGCGACCCTGGCTTATCGCGGGGGTAAGGCTGTGCGCAATGCGCCCGCGGAGTTTGCGGACTTTGAAGGAGCGGGGCGGCGTCCGGTGCAGATCCTGGCGCACCTGGGGGACTTGCTGGATTGGTCGCTCTCGATGGCGCAGGGAACACGAGGATATACGGAATCGCAGCCGCTGGTTTGGGATGAGGAAGTACGGCGGTTTTTCTTGGCGCTGCAGCGCTTCGACGATTATTTGGCGTCGGACGAGCCGGTACACGCGCCCATAGAAAAGCTGTTTCAGGGTCCGATTGCCGATGCGCTGACTCATGTGGGACAGATTGCGATGCTTCGCCGTCTGGCCGGGGCTCCTATTTCCGGCGAAAATTACTTCGTTGCCGATATCGCGATCGGACGGGTAGGCCCCGAGCAGCCTGTGCCTAAGAAGACCTTTTGAGTGAGCTGCAATTAAAGCGATCGACCGTCTGTTATCAGATGGGATGAGAATGCCGGTCTCCGGCGGGATGCGATACGCTCCCAAGTTATCGACGCGCTCGAAGCGCAAGAGATAAAGGAGACCGGCAATGAAGAAGATTAGCACTGCAGGGGCAAGGCAGACGAGGAATTTTCCGGACCAGAAACTGACGATTGGTTTGGACTTGGGC
This sequence comes from uncultured Acidobacteriota bacterium, assembly GCA_963696635.1. Lineage (GTDB taxonomy): Bacteria > Acidobacteriota > Terriglobia > Terriglobales > Acidobacteriaceae > JABDBE01. The sequence continues at coordinate 119,210 of CAVOKX010000002.1, read as the reverse complement.
GATCGAATCGAGTTGGTACTGTGTGTTGGATGAAGCGGGGGAAGTAGTGCTGGAACAGAGGCTGGGCACGACTCCGAAAGCGATGAAAGAAGTGTTCGGGAAAATGCCGCGGAGCCGGATTGCGTTGGAAACGGGGATGCATTCGCCGTGGGTGAGCCGGTTGTTGAGCGAGTTGGGACACGAAGTAATAGTGGCCCATGCGCGCAACGTGCGCCTGATCGGGGAGAGTCGACGGAAAGATGATCGCTTCGACGCCCGAACGCTGGCTCGGTTGGCGCGGATCGATCCGCAGTTGCTGGCCCCGGTGCAACATCGCAGCGCCCAGGCGCAAGCCCATCTGATGGTGATCCGAGCGCGAGCCGGATTGGTGCGGGCACGGACGTTGTTGATCAACACGGCGCGGGGACTGACGAAGTCTTACGGGGAACGGCTGCGGGGCTGCAGTCCACGCAATATGAATGTCGAGAAAGCGCAGAGTCTGAGCCCGGAACTGCAAGCGGCGCTGGAACCGTTGCTGGCCGCCATCGAATCGCTGAGCGAGCGGATTTACGAATACAACCAGCAGATCGAGAAGATCGCCAGGGAAAGTTATCCGCAAGTGGCGCGGCTGAAACAGGTGAAGGGAGTCGGAACGCTGATCGCGCTGACTTACCTGCTGACGCTGGAAGATGCGCAGCGTTTTCGCAAGAGCCGGGACGTGGGCTGCTATGTGGGGTTGCAGCCGGGACGGCGGAACTCGGGGCAGAGTGAGCCGCAGTCTGCACATCAGCAAGGAAGGCGATCCGTATTTACGAACGTTGCTGGTGCAGGGTGCGCACCACATTCTGGGGCCGTTTGGAGCGGACAGCGATCTGCGGCGCTGGGGGCTGAAGCTGGCCGAGCGTGGCGGGAAGAATGGGAAGAAACGAGCGGTGATCGCGACCGCACGAAAGCTAGCTGTCCTGCTGCATCGCTTGTGGGTGAGCGGAGAGGCCTACGAACCGCTGCGCAACAGCCGAGCGATGCCATTGCCGGCAGCCGCATAGTTTAAGATTCATCGAGTGGAAACACCGCGCCCCAGCGCCGAGTTCCGGTGACTGCGTCTATGGCCTGGCCCAACTTCCATCGTGAGATGGAAGAGAGGTCGACTAACAGGTGGCAGCGCCGGCTGAAACGAGAACACCCAACTTGCACCGAGCGCCGATCGCTCACGAAGAGTGCGGATGGAAGGGTGGCGACAGGGTTGGTTTGGGCGCGGAGGAACAACGCAAGCAAGACCAAAAATCGCGAGCGACTGTCCCTTTCCTTCCTGACGGAATGGTGACAGAGCGGTCCTCGCCGTCAAGGGTTCGCTGACGCCGCAAAGAACGCGCCCTTGACCGCTCCGGGCCGCTCTGAACACCCTCCCGTCATGAAGGAAAGGGAGATTTTAGGAAAGACAAATCAAAATCTACTTGACGCGGACCGGCATTCTCATGGAAGGCCATAGCGCTCAAAACCCCTCGCTCGGTGACAACCATCACAGACAAGCGCGGGGATCGGAGGGATAATTATCATTGGTTAGACATATAGACTTGGTGCCCCCATCAGGACTCCGAATCTGCAGTCCGTGAATTCAGGGTCCGATGCTCCCTTCCGTGACTCGGGACCTCAGGAGCGGTGGGGGCATCTTCTAAATAGCAAAACTTAGCACTCTGTTCGAGTGACGTTAACAGGGTTAGCACAAGCTTGCGTCGTTTTCTTCGCCCTCTCAGCAGCCATTGCGCTGAACATCCGCCTAAGGGACTGCCTGACAGGTGGCGACCCCATTCGACGGGATGGCCTGCAAGGTCAAGTCTCGGCTATCACAGATAAACACTTTTCAACTCGGGGAAGTCGTCGCCCTTTCGGGGACCAAAATGGTTTCTGCCTCTTTTCCCAGTCCTGGCGCGCTGGGCTAAGTTGGTTCTCCTCTCCCGGGCTGGATGTTCAGGGCTTTTCCAAGATCCTAAACGGCATGACGCCGGTGAGGTCGCGGGACCGGGATGAACCAGCGTTAAACGAGAGCCCAGCGAACCCAGCACCAATGCTTGAGTAACTTTTTTGACAAAGGCACCAACTTTCATCTACCTCAATCGGCGAAAAGCAGTTATAGTTATTTCCGCTCAGCGATTCCCTGACGACAACTGACCTGGGTTGATGGCGCGAAAAAGCGGTTCCACCATCTCGCAGGAGGAGTTGTATCCAGCGGTCCACGAGCCCGCGCGTGCGGTGCCGGATGAGGCACTTGACGATGCGCGCATGCTCGACTTGGACGTGGAACAGGAATCGCCCTTCCTGCGCGGACAAAAGCGGGTCTCCGTCCGCCGGGGTTCTCTGCCGAAAAGGGCTGCTACCGGCCTGACTTGGGGCGTGCTTGCCTTGGTTGTCTTCTTCTTAGGGAGCGCGGCGGTAGCGGCGCTTTACCACTACGGCGAGCATTCCTGGCGTTTCCGGATCGAATCGAGCGATGACATTGAGATCGCCGGGCTGCAGAACGTTACTCGCTACCAGATCATGGAAGTTATGGGCGGGGACATTGGGCGCAACATTTTCTTCGTGCCGCTGACTACGCGAAAGCAAGCTCTGGAAAAAATCCCCTGGGTGGAATCGGCCAGCGTCATGCGATTTGTTCCCAACCGACTGAGGATTGAGATTCACGAACGCACGCCCGTGGCATTTGCGCGCGTCGGATCGAAAATCCTGCTGATTGACTCCGTGGGCGTACTTATGGATTTGCCTGCTGCGGGCAAGAAAAAGTACTCCTTCCCCGTGATCCTGGGAATGAATGCGGGCGAGCCGGTTTCGACACGTGCGGCACGCATGAAGATCTACCACGACCTGGTGAGCCAACTGGATGGGGGTGGGGCACATTATTCGCAGGATCTCAGCGAGGTGGATCTGTCTGACACCGAGGATGTGAAAGTGCTGCCGAGCGATCCTCAGGGTGAGGTGCTGGTGCATTTGGGGTCGTCGAACTACCTGGAGCGCTACAAGGTGTACGTGAGCCATGTGCGGGAGTGGCGGCAGCAATTCGACAAGCTGGAATCGGTCGACTTGCGATATGACCGGCAGATTATTGTGAACCCCGACTTGCAGGGGACGGTGAAGCAAGCGCCGCTTTCGGTGGTGTCGGCTAAGGCAGCCATTGCGGCGGGGATGAAGCCTGCGGCATTGATCACACACCAGTTGACTGCTCCGAAATCGGCGGCGGCATTGACCCCGGCCGCGAAGCCTCCGGCGAGAGTCGCGAGAAAGAGCGGCAAGAAATCTCGGCGCAAAGTGGTGGCGAAAGCGGCGTCTAAGCCAGGCGCGGCAACTGCCCAGACTAAAGGCACAGCGAAAATTGATTCTTCTGCGGCTCAATCTCCGGCATTGGCGCCGGCAGTTGTGGCGCCGAGCACATCGGGAAAAACGGCTCCAGCGGCGCCGCAGCCGAACGGGGTGGTTGTGGCGCAACCGGTCGTTGTGAAACCGGGAAACAAACCGAGTCCATCGATTGCTAAGGGAGAGGATCATCCATAGGCATGGCGAATCAGTATCGGAATCTTCTGACGGCTATTGATGTAGGCAGCGCGCGGACGCGGGTGCTGGTGGCGGAGGCTACGGATTCCGGGTTGCGCTATCGCGGGCACGGCGTTTCCGAATCGCGTGGATCGCGCAAGGGCGTGATCGTCGATTTGGAAAAGGCGGTCGCGTCCATCCAGAAAGCGGTGGAGCAGGCGGAAGATGTTTGTGGGGCACCCATCGAACATGCGCTGCTGGGAGTTGCGGGCTCGCATGTTCGCGGGATGAACAGTCACGGTGGGCTCAGCCTGGGCACGCGGGCGCGGGAGATTGCGCGCGATGAGATTCGCCTGGCCGTGGATAAGGCTCGCGCCATCCCTCTGCCCGCCGACCGCGAAATTCTTCACCTGCTGCCGCAAGAGTTCATCCTGGATGATCAAAGTGGGGTGCACGATCCGCTGGGGATGATGGCGATGCGTCTCGAAGTGCGGGTGCACATGGTCACTGCCGGATCGAGCGCTACGCAGAACGTGGTTACGGCGGTGAATCGGGCTGGCGTGCACGTGGATGATACGGTCTTCGAGCCGCTGGCCTGCGCCGATGCTGTACTACGCGCCGATGAACGCGAACTGGGCGTATGCCTGATGGATTTGGGCGCGGGCTCGACCAGCCTGATCGTTTTTCAGGAGGGCGCGGTGATTCATACCGCGGTGATTCCGATTGGTGGAGACCATTTCACCAGCGACCTTTCGGTTGGGTTGTGCACGCCGCTAGCCGAGGCGGAGAAAATCAAAAAGCTGTACGGCAATGTGATCGTGACTTTGATTCCGGAGGGTAATGAGGTTGAAGTTCCGTCGGTTGGCGACCGGCCTTCGCGGTTGATTTCGCAGCGCCTGGTGGGAGAAATTCTGGAGCCGCGGGCTCGCGAACTATTCGAGATGTTGCGCGACAACTTGCGGCATAGCGGAATGCTCGACGTTTGCGTGGGTGGGATCGTGTTGAGTGGAGGTACGTCGCGTCTGGCGGGAATTATGGACATTGCGGAATCGGTTTTGCGGCGTCCTCTGCGGTTATCCTGGCCGACACCGCTGGCGAAAATGCCATCGACACTGGCAGAGCCTGAGTATGCGACGGTTCTGGGGATGATTTTTTACGGACATCGATCGCGCATTGCCCGGGGGTTGCAGGACACGCGCTGGAGTTCGCGATTAATGGGGTTGTTTGCAAAAAAGGGAGCATGAAGATCAAAAGCTTAAACCACAAAGGACACAAAGGCACACAAAGGAAAATCGCTGCATGAAAAATGAAAATGACATTCGCATCAGCTTCAATGAAGAGGCCCGCAATGACGCCAAGATCAAGGTCATCGGTGTGGGTGGGGGCGGCGGCAACGCCGTGAACCGGATGATCGATGCGGGCATGGAGGGCATCGAGTTCGTGGTGGCGAATACGGATCTGCAGGCGCTTCGTATGTCGCGGGCGCCCATGAAGATTCAGCTTGGGGTTAAGTTGACCAATGGTCTGGGCGCCGGGGCTAATCCGGAGGTCGGGCGCAAGGCTGCGCTCGAGGACTCGGACAAAATCATTGAAGCGCTGGAGGGGGCTGACATGGTGTTTGTCACCACCGGCCTGGGCGGCGGCACTGGAACCGGAGCGGCGCCGATCATTGCATCATTGGCGAGCGAGATGGGGGCGCTTACCGTCGCGGTGGTCACCAAGCCGTTTGCCTTTGAAGGCAAACGGCGCATGCAGCAGGCGGAGCGCGGGATTTCGGAGCTGATGGAGTCGGTCGACACTACCATCGTGATCCCCAACGAAAAGTTGCTGGCGGTGGCGCAGGATGCCGGCTTCTTCGAATCGTTCCGCGTTGCCGACGATATTCTTCGGCAAGGCGTGCAGGGGATCTCGGACATCATTACGATTCCGGGGATCATCAATCGCGACTTTGCCGACGTAAAGGCGATTATGGCTGGGATGGGTTATGCCGTGATGGGCGCGGCCACCGCAAACGGGGCGCGGCGTGCGACCGAAGCGGCGCAAAAGGCGATTGCTTCTCCGCTGCTCGAGGCAGGAGCCATCGACGGCGCGCGTGGCATCCTCATTAACATTACGGGGTCTACTTCGCTCAAGCTTGCTGAAGTGCAGGAGGCGTGCATGATCATTCAGAGTGCCGCGCACGAAGATGCCAACATCATTTTCGGTGCGGTGCTCGATGAAAAGATGAAGGACTCGGTGAAGATCACCGTCATCGCCACCGGCTTCAAAGACTCGGATCATCGGCGCCGGCGGCAGGAAGAGCGATCGAGTTTTGTGGCGTCGCGGGAGAGCGCGCGCCATGACGACTTTTTTGACGAGCCGCAGGTGGAAGCAGAGATTGATCCCGAGCCGCCGCCACCTCCGATGGTAATGCAGCAATCCGCGCCGCAAGGCGCTGCCGTGGCCGCGAGCGAATCCATTTCTATCGATAGCATGCGCAACGCCATGATCGCTAATTTCGAGCAATCCGATCTTGACGTTCCGGCATTTCTGCGCAAGCGGGGTGAAACCATGTGAGGCGGCGAGGGAAAATTATTTCCGTTATGGGGCAGTATCGTTCCAGTAACCATAGCAGGTTACTAAAGGGGCGGTACGCGTCTCAGCTTTGAGGCAAACCCTTTGCTGGTAGGCGGTTAGACGAATCAGCCAAGGTTTGCCAGGAAATACGTTTTAGATTGCTTATTGAAAGGAAGTTTCATAACATCTAGATTAGTGGAAACTTAGCCGGTGGCGACGATCATTGGCGGGTTTCGTGCTGTTGAAGAGGGATGGACTCCGGGGATGGGGATGGGGACAAGAAATTGAATTCAGGGAAGCGTTCCGCGGGCATCGGTTTGATTGTGGCTTTCGTCTTAGTTCTGGTGGTCTGTCCAGCCGGAATTGCCGCTACTGTCAGCACCCATTCGCTGACATCCCACAAGTCCAAGTCGCAAAAAATCAGCGAGAGTCAGCACGCTCGGCGGCGCATGCGGCATTTGGCCCACGCCCGCGCTGCTGTGGCACCAACCACGAGCGCTAGCCTGCATCGTCGACATCGCTATTACGAACGTTTCTACACTAGTTCCTTCGCCCAAGACGTTACCGAAGGCGATGTCATGGCCGGGGAAGATGCCATCGTGCGAGATGCAGCCATTGATGCTTTGGGCGGCATGAATGGCACGGTTGTGGCCATCGAGCCTACCAGTGGCCGCATTCTAGCTATGGTGAATCAAAAGCTCGCGCTCTCGAGTGGTGCGCAGCCCTGCTCCACCATCAAGCTTTCGGTGGCGCTTGCCGCTCTGAATGAGGGCATTATTACCAAAGAGACCGAGGTTCGTTTGGGTGGCCGTTACCACATGAACCTGACTATGGCGTTGGCGCACTCCAACAATGCGTACTTCGAAGCGCTCGGACGCCAATTAGGTTTTGAGAAGGTAAGTTATTACGCGCATCAATACGGGCTTGGTGAATTGGCTGGTTACGGGATACCTGGCGAACAGCTGGGGATTTATCCCAACGCAGAAATTCCGTCTAAGCTTGGCGGCGTCGGCAAGATGTGTTCCTTCGGCGAAGGCGTTTCTGTCACTCCGCTGCAACTGGGCGCCTTGGTTTCAGCCATCGCCAATGGCGGCACGCTGTATTACCTGCAGCATCCCACGGCTCCGGAAGAGATTGCGAACTTCCAGCCGGTGGTCAAGCGCCGCTTGGACATCGCCCCACTGATTCCTGAGATTTCCGACGGCATGGAAGGCGCGGTGCAATTCGGCACGGCCCGCCGTCTACGGGTTAATTTCAGCGAGGAAGAAGTTCTGGGCAAGACCGGGACCTGTTCCCATGCGGGCACGCGTTTCGGGTGGTTTGCCTCTTACGCCAAAACCGACGTTGGTCATATTGTGGTCGTCGTGTTTCTCGAAGGCGGTCGTCCCACCTTCGGCCCCAAAGCGGCGGAAATTGCCGGCCGCATGTATCGCGACCTCTACGATCACAACTTCTTCGTGGCGAAACCAGCCGACACGGCGACCATAAACCTGCTCGGAACCCCACGATAAAATCGACGCTGTCCAGTCGAACCTTTACCCTAGAGACGGGCGGGACGCCCGTCCTCAATTGATTGCTTCATACCTGTTCCATCTCTAGTAGAGCTCTTTTTCTTTCCACGCCCCAGCGATAGCCGCCCATGTCTCCGCTTTTGCTGACTACGCGATGACACGGAATGGCGATCGCCACTGGGTTCGTCGCGCAAGCTCGGGCGACCGCTCGTGTCGCGGTGGGCTGCCCGATGGCTTTTGCCACAGCAGCATAGGAACGCGTTGCCCCGAAGGGGATGGATTGCAGATGTGCCCACACGCGGCGCTGAAACGCGGTCGCCTGAATGTCCAGGGGAAGAGCGGCGTTCAGACGCTGGCCACGCATCTGGCGAAGCAAGTCTTTTTTCCAGGACTGCATGGCCTGGTCGTCGCGCCGCCGATTGGCGAAGGGGAACTCATGTCTCAGGCCCTGCTCGAGTTCTTCATCGGAGTTGCCGAATTGAATAGCGCAAATTCCCTTGTCGGTGGCCGCGATTAACATGCGTCCCAAGGGAGAGTCGGCGCAGGTATAGCGGATGGGTGCAGCGATTGCGCCGCGGCGGTATTTATCCGGAGTCATGCCGAGTTGCGACGCGGTGCGTTCGTACAGACGGCTGCTGGAACTGTAACCCGCATCGTACATGGATCGCGTGACCGAGTGGCCGGCGCGAAGGTTGTCCTTGAGTTGATTCATGCGGCAGGAGTCGGCATAGGCTCGCGGCGTAACGCCGAGGACGCTTTTGAAGGTCCGCTGTAAATGGAACGGGCTCTGGTGAAATTCAGTGCCAAGTCGAGCCAAGGTGAGCGGTTCGTCCAGGTGCTGTTCAATATAGCGGCACATCGCTTTCACCATCTCCGTGGTGCCGTTACCACCTGCGGCTTTGGGCCGGCAGCGCAGGCAGGCGCGATAGCCTGCGTTTTCGGCTTCGTCCGGCTTGCGGAAAAAAGTCACGTTTTGGCGGCGAGGACGCCGGGCCGGGCAGGACGGCCGGCAATACACGCCGGTTGAAGACACGGCAAAAACGAAGCGCCCATCCTGGCTGCCATCACGGGCTAGAACTGCCTGCCAGTACAGGCTTTGAGTGTTCGGCTCAAGACTCTGGTTGCTGTGGGCCATCTCCGTTGGCTCCGTCAGATTGAGTATCGCATTGGTTGTCATAATGTTGAAAGCATAAGACGGCGTTCGTTCGTGGGCCATCCGGATCTTGTGGTCAAAGCAAAATTTTCGTCCCGCCAAGACCGGCCGGCGATGAGCGCTCCATCATTTTTTTTGTCCAGCGTGAGGGAATCCCGAACTAAAAGTCGCTTTACTAGTTGAAGTGCAAATAAGGAGATAGCAAACGCAATCCAAAAGTTGCTACTTTTTCATAACGTTTTGCAGGGTTTTGATGAATTCCAATTAAGCTGTGGAGTGTGCACCAGGGGGAAGGATCCACGGCGCGGGCGAGAGCTGGACGGGGGAGCCAGCCTCGCCCGATTTTTTTTCGGGCATGGGTTACGATATTGCTTCTGTCTTGTTCGTCTATTCCCCGCATGACGGTTCAGGAAAAGCCGGAGATGCGACGCGATGCTTTGCCGGGGGAGATCGTCGCGACGTACGTTGACGCCGTTCCCCTTGATGCAGCGCATCCCGCCGAGGTGTGGAAGAGGGCAAGCCCGATCGTTTTTTCTTCTGACTGGCAGGGGAAGAATGCTGATCCGGGACGCGAAACCTCGGTGCGGGTTTTGTGGTCGCGGAAATACTTATACTTGAGATTCGAATGCCGCTATCGCGAGCTGTTGACGTTTGACGACTCCGACCCCAATGGCAGGCGTGACCACCTGTGGGACCGCGATGTGGCTGAGGCATTTCTACAGCCCGATTCTTCACGGGAACGCTTCTACCGGGAGTTTGAAGTGAGTCCGAATGGGATGTGGGTGGATCTCGACATTTTTCCCGGAGGCCTGGCGGACCTGAAAAGCGGCTTGCAGCGCTCGGTGGTGGTGGATAATAAATCGCAGATGTGGAGCGCTGAGTCTGGCTATTCCGATGAGTTCGCTGACCTCGAAGTTTGATCCGGCCGAAGTTTGGCGGGTGAATTTTTACCGCGTGGAAGGCAGGGAGGAGCCGCGAGCTTATCTGGCCTGGCAGCCGACCAACACGCCACAGCCGAATTTCCATGTGCCTAAGGCGTTTGGGATGTTGCGGTTTGGTGCGGCAAATTTAGGCCCCCAGAAGTTTTAAGCATGGTGTAACAATAGCGGTGAATAATATAGGAAAATGTTGCAACCGCATAACGCGACTAGGAGCACTATGAAAAAATACTCTGTTTTGGCGTTATTGCTGCCGACATTTGCGGTTGCGCTTCTTGCTGGGCAACAAAGGACTGGCGCGCCCAATCTTGCCGAGGTCAAAGGCCTGACTCTGCCGTCTCCCAACAGCATGACAGCCTACGATCCTTTCTTCGGCGAAGGACGCGGCTATTGGGAACGAGATTATCTGGTTTACGTTGACCCTCGCTCGCCACGCGTGGAACTCTACGACAAAGATAAAGACCAAGCCTCCGTAAAGGTTGCGATTCCCGGCTACAGTGACCTTTCCCTGACCGACGCCACGGTGACGCCGGATGGTCATCTGGTTGTCTCTGGATGCTCTCACGCAGATGAAGGCGGAAAAATCCACTGCTTCATTGGGCTCGCGAGCCGGGACGGGCGCGTGTCGCCACTCATCGATACGGGAAGGTTCTCCGCCACAAGGATCAGCACTTGTGATGGCGCAACGGTTTGGGCAATGGGCTGGCTGCGCGCGCCACCGTATTTCGATCGCGAGGGTGATGAGCCGTATGACGTTCCTGCGACTTTACCGGCTGAAGGACGGCAAGATTGTAGAGTCGGAGTTGGCGCGCAGCACATTTCCAAACCGTTCTGATCCCTCCTCCCGCGGGTACAAGTCACCCGAGCTGACGATGCAATGTCGCGGTACGACGCTTGGCATCTACGAGGGCGCCAGCGACGAGTGGATTGAATACGATTCATCAAGCAGCAAGTTGACTCGGTGGAAACTGCTAAAACAGACTCACCACTTTATGCAATACGATAGCGACGGAAAGGAACTGCCCCTTCCTGTTCATCCCACCTTCATCACCGGACTCGCGATGCTCGACTCAGGCGATGTGTACGCCAGTTTCGTGCATGAGGCCCGCGACGGCTCAGCCAAAATCACTGTGGGCCTGTTTCGGCTGCAAAAAGCCGGCGAGCAGGCGACGTGGTCGCCGGTTGATGGAACGCTCGGAATGTACGAACAGGGAAAATTTGATGAGCTCTGCGGTACAGATGGCAAGAACCTGGTTTACTCGCGGTTTGAGGAACACCACTGGTTCTTTTCCTCACCTCCGCGATGAGGCGAACAACGCATTCCATTCCCGCTCTCGACACTCCCCAAAAATATTGAGGAACACCGTTTCAATCAAAATCGCGTTGACGAACTGAAACACCTCGAGAGCGTCAACCTGATTCGTGGCCGGTTGCTGGAATTAGCTCTGCCAGCGTAAAGTTATGCACGAATGGGAGGAATCTTGCAGCGCAAACGCGTACACCTCGTAATCTTTTCATTCTTATTGGCATCTCTGCTGCTCTCAGCCACCGAACTGAGCCCGGGAGTGCTAAGTGTGGACGATCTCAAGCGAGTCGTCCCTGCGAGTTATTTCTTTCGGGGTCAGAGTGCATCGGTGCAACTGCGCAATGCAGCGGGTTTCCGCGCTGCGGACGGCAAGCTGGTGCTTGCGGGCTTGGTGGACACGTCCGGTTATTCAAGCGATGTGGCGGAGAAGTATCAGGGCTTCCTGATTACCGAGATGAAACTCAGCATTGAAGGATCGGAGCTGCCACCCGGACAATATGGTTTTGGTTTCAGCAAGCAGGATAAGTTTACCGTAATGGACGTGGGAAACAACGACCTGCTCAGCGTTGCTGCGCACGTCGACCAGACCCTGCAACGCGCCGTCCCTTTGAAAATCGTGGCTGACCAAGGCTTGTACCGGCTCTATGCTGGCAAGAAATGGGTCAGCCTGAAGGCGCAGTAAGCGGGCTCGCCGCCCGAGCCGGAGCAGGGTACAAGCTTAGTCAGACAGGGGCTGCAGCAATCCGAATACTTGAGCCACGCCCGAGCGCTTGCGTAATTCGGCCAGCAGCGCGTGCGCGGCATTTTCGTAGGTCTTGGTGGGATCCGAGGGATCTGCCCATACGGCGTCGTACACGATCTGTGCCGCTTCCTTTAGATCCATGTGCAGCGCGGCTTCGAGTACGTCCACGCGTTCCTGAAGGTGATCGTAACAGCCCTGGCATACAGTTGCGGGCTCGGGGCCACTGGGATGATTTTCCTCGTGGAGGCAGGGCATGTTTGCATTGCCGTTGACCGGCAACTGGGAAGCAAAAACCTGGCTCTTGAATTCGCGCAGGAAGCGTTCTCGTTCTTCTTCCAGAGCGATGGGATCAGGACAGAGTTCGCTGGCAGCCATAGTGGGGCGCACCGGTACTGCGCTGGCGGAAACACGTTCTCCAGATTTACACACCGGGCATGCACTCAGATCAGCCGCGTAATAAGTCTTGCAGTTTGCGCATGGCATTCCGTAGCCGGTTTGCTTGGGGACGATCTGCGGCCCAATCGGTGGACTTGCTTTCGCCGGACGTGCGATGGTTTGGGTGTCGCTGCTGGATGGGAGGACTGTCGGAGAGACTGATTTGTTCATTCCGAGCGGCGCTGTGGGTGTCGAATTCATAATTGAAAACCTCGTAGCGGCTCAAGGACCGCGTTAAAACTGAGACTTCGCCATTCTAGGAGGGTCGGGCCCGCCTTTCGACGGCACGGAAGTTCATGCCCTGAATAGCCGTAAACCTCTCGGTGCAGGTGGCAGGCCAAACCAGAATCCATGGAATCAGCGACTTACAATAAAAAGGGGGTCTTTTTTCGCGACGATCCGCTGGCTCTGCTTTCAAACTGAGACGCCGACGCACTTTACGAGCTGGTCTGGACCGAGCAAGAATTTGCGAGGTTGACGGAATAATCCGGCTTCAGTAAGGTAAAAGAGAGCAGTTGTGTCTGCTGGAGGTTTGTTCATGTTTGAAGGCCTTTTTCAACCCATGCATCTCTTGGTCATCTTTTTCATTGCCTTGCTGGTGTTTGGTCCGAAGAAACTTCCTGAGCTAGGAAAAGGAATTGGGGAAGGTATTCGCGCTTTGAAAGAGGGCATGAAGGATGCATCGTCGGAGCCAGCGAAGACCCCGAGCACCGAAGTGAAGAACACGGAAATCAAGAGTTAAGGCGCTGGCGATCTGCCATCTCGTTATAGTTCTGCGCCCTGCTTATCCTTTATCCCTTTTCTTTTTCTCGAAAACGAGAAACCCTGCGGGTGGGATTAAGCAGCGATCAGCCTTTGAGAGTTGCTCCAAGAATTAGACAAAAATCTTTTCAGGGTTTCCCCTATAGCGGGATTTCTGCATCTGCGGTAAGTTAGTTCATTCCAATAGGCCTCGCGAGCGAAAGTCCAAAATCAGAATGGAGAAATGCTATGCGCAACGTGCATCTCTGGGCAGCGCTGTCAGTGTTCGCATTAGGTTCCGTGCTTTTCGCCGATCAAGTGGTGCTGAAGAATGGTGATCGGCTGACCGGGACCATCACAAAATCAGACGATAAAACCTTGCTGATCAAGACGGAGTTTGCCGGGGACGTCACGGTTCAGTGGCCAGCCGTGCAGGAGGTGCGTTCCACCCAGCCGCTGCACGTGACGATGGCCAACGGAAAGACTGCAGCCGGTCCGGTTACGACAGCCGACGGCAGCCTGGCGGTAGCCACCACGACGAGCGGAACGGTAAGCGTCGCTAAGAGCGATGTGACTGCGTTGCGGAGCGACGCGGAACAAACGGCATATGAGAAGTCGCTTCATCCCGGACTCCTGCAGGGCTGGGCGGGAGCCGCGAACGTTGGATTTGCGCTCACGGCAGGGAACAGTGATACCAGAAGTCTGGCCCTGGCCTTCACCGCCGATCGCAAGACGTCGAATGATGAGATCGCGCTTTATGAAAACACGGTATATGCCACCAACAATGCTGCTGGGGCGAGCCCGAGCACAACTGCTAACTCGAATCAGGCAGGAGCCCGGTATGACCGGAATTTCAATCCCCGGCTGTTTGGCTTCGTGGGCGCCGATTTCCAGACCAATGCCCTGCAGCAACTGAATCTTCGAACTGTTCTTGGAGGCGGCCTGGGATTCCACGCCATCAAGAGCGACAAGACAACGCTCGACTTCCTGGTTGGCCCGAACTATACGCGAGAGAACTACGATACGGTTACGAACAGCTTCGCGGCGCTTTCGCTCGGAGAAGAACTGAGCCGCAAGTTGGGGGCTTCAACTCTGCTGACCCAAAAGCTGTACTTCTTCCCCAACCTTAGCGACACCGGGCAATATCGTACGGCCTTCAACTTCGGCAGTGTCACCAAGCTGAGCAAGTGGCTGGGATGGCAGAATGCGTTTGGTGATATCTACGTGACCAATCCCCCGGTGGTTACGCCTGCGCTCAAGAAGAATGACATTATTCTGACCACCGGGCTGAATATCTCATTTACTCACTGAGAAAAATTGCGCAACGATTCTGTCTCCAGGGAGGGGTTCGCGGCATCATAAGGGAAAGATAGAGGAAAAGTTTATGCACGCACATTCCACCGAAGAGCCGAGGGATCCGGAAGATCGCGAGATTGATGAATGTAATCCGGTTGAGAAGAAAGAAAAAATGATGGACAAGACTGTGGCGGATACTTTTCCTGCAAGCGATCCGCCTTCTTCGCTACCCGATCCGGATGAAGATTCATTCGCTGCCGCGGACTCTAGCTGTCGGACTTGAGTATCAATCACTCCAGCGTTACCGACTTCACCAGGTTGCGAGGCCGGTCGACATCCAAGCCTTTTCGTACTGCCATGTGGTAGGCGAACAGTTGCAGGGGCACGATTTCGAGGATAGGTGACAGTAGCTCCGATGCATGCGGTACGAAAATCGTGTGGTCGGCGAGCTTACGCATTTCTTCATCACCCTCGGTGGCGATGGCGATCACGCGCGCGGACTGCCGTTTGAATCCTTTTATGTTGGCAACATTCTTTTCGTAACGTAGCACCGATCCCTCGTCATTGCGGTCGCAGGTGGCGATAATGACCACGGGTAGATTCTCGTCGATCATCGCGTTCGGGCCGTGCTTGGTTTCTCCCGTCGGATAACCCTCGGCATGGACGTAGGAAACCTCTTTCAATTTAAGTGCGCCATCCATGGCCACGGGATAATGAATGGCGCGGCCGAGAAAAAGAAAATCCCCGACCTGGTGATACTGGTCGGCGAGTGTTTTTAACTCCGATGCGGACTCAAGCATGGTTTCCGTTTTGGCTGGAAGCTCAAGCAATCCCTGGATATAGCCTTGCCCTTGTTCTTTCGTAAGCCCGCCACGCACTTGGCGGAGATAGACTGCGAACAGAAACAACACCGCCATCTGCGCGGTGAAGGCCTTGGTGGAAGCGATGCTGATCTCGGGACCGGCATGGGTGTAAAGCACGCCGTCGGCCTCGCGAGCGATAGTGGAGTCCATCACATTGGAAATCGCAATGGTGCGTGAACCTTTAGCCTTGGCTTCACGCTGGGCGGCGGTGGTGTCCGCAGTTTCTCCGGATTGCGTGATCACAATGGTGAGTTCGTTTTTGCAGATCAACGGATTTCGATATTCAAACTCGCTGGCGTAGTCCACGTCCACCGGCACGTTCGCCAGATCCTGAATCATGAACTGGCCCGCCATGCCGGCATGACGGCTGGTTCCGGAGGCGACAATGTTGATCCGCTGCAGGGAACGCAGTTCATCGGCGGTGATGCGCACGTCGTCCAGACAGACCAGACCTTTTTCGAGTGAGACCCGGGGAGCTACAGTGTCGCGCAGACCCTTGGGCTGCTCGAAAATTTCTTTCAACATGTGGTGGGGAAATCCGCCCTTATCTGCCATCTGTTTCCTCAGATTTTGCGCACGGCTTCCGATATTTCGCCGGCAATAATTGTGTTTTGCACTTCACCACTGGGACTCAACACGACGAAGTCCGCTTCGGCCCCGGCCTCAAGCCTGCCTCGATCGGCGAGCCCTGCCACCCGCGCGGGATTGAGCGTGGCCAGGCGAAGCGTCTCTTGCAGTTCCCAGTGAGCGAACTGCATCAGGTTGCGAACCGCGCGATCCATAGTCAACACGCTCCCCGCCAATTTTCCGTCCAGGAGACAGCGGCCATTTTTCACTTCGACTTCAAACGTCCCCAGGCGATAACGTCCCTCCGGCATGCCGGTCGCAGAGATAGCGTCAGTGATCAGCACTGCCCTGTCGGGTCCCTTGGTTTTGAGAAATAGTTGCACAATGACGGGATCAAGATGGATTCCATCCGCGATAATATCTGCCGTGAGCCGCGAGTCGGTGAGGACTTCGCCGAGAATACCTGGATCGCGATGATCAAGCGGCCGCATCGCATTGAAGGTGTGAGTAGCGTGGCGCGCCCCCGCAGCCACAGCCGCACGGGCGGAATTCAGGTCTGCATCGGAATGTCCAAGGCTGACGCAGACACCTCGTCGCGCAGCTTCCGCGATCACCTCGCGAGCGCCGTCCAGTTCGGGAGCAATAGTCATGACCCGAATATGACCGCGCGCCGCCTGCCAGAAACGGTCGAAAGCGGGCAGGGTGGGCAACAAAAGTTTTTCCGGTGGATGCGCGCCCCGGCGCACATGACTGAGGAAAGGACCTTCCAAATGAATGCCCAGCGGCCGTGCCCGCTCGCTGCGCGAGCCGTCGTTCCTCCCTGCGCTCTCAATCGCGTTTGCTAACCGATCGAGGGCGGACCAGGTTTGATCGAGCGGAGCAGTCACGGTCGTCGGAAAATAACTGGTCACGCCATGTTTGAAGAGCAGTTGCTCGAGCGCAGCCAGACCACACGAATCGGCATTCATGACGTCTTGGCCGGCACCACCATGAATATGAATGTCGACAAAACCGGGAGCGATGACGGCATCACCAAAATCCACCACCCGGACTCCAGGGGGGATTGGACGCGCGGCTCGCGAGCCGGCCTCGACGATCACATGATCTTCAACCAAAAGTACGGGCTGTTCCACGGACTCAAGCGGTGTGTACAGACGATTTGCGGTGAAGGCGATCATCAATTAAAACGTTAATCTCAAGGGATTTTGCGGAATTGCCCGAGTCTGCTCCAGTCCGGGCATTGCTCGAAAATCATCTCCAGTTATACGACATTTCGGCGGGCAGCGGTCGTTTTTCATTCGATCGGCGCCGAGTTCAAACAATATCAAAGTGCGGCCACCCGCCGTTCGAGCAGCAGAAAGTACAGGGCCATCAGAATCAAGGCCAATCCGTTCACCCCAAGCACCACGGGTGCGGTAAACATGGGAACGAGCCATCCCGACAGCAGGTTCCCCATGGGCATGCCGCCGCGGAATGCGCAGTTGTAGACGCTCATCACGCGTCCGCGCATTTCGTTGGTCGCAATCAACTGCACGAGCGAAGTCACCGTGGCAAACACCGCCATCATGGAAGCACCCACGAGCACCAGCATGCCGTAGCTGAACGGCAACCATTTGGATAGAGAAAAGCCTGCGATCCCTGCGCCCAGGCTAATGAGCGTAGTCAGGGCAACGCGCCCCTTGTTGGGTATGTTGCCCATTCCCGCAACTGTCAGCGAGCCGCAGATCGAGCCGATTCCCATCAGCGAAAGCAGGTTGCCATAGGTTTCTGGACCTCGATGGAAAATATCTTTAACGAACACTGGAATGTAGGTGCGCATGGGCATGCTCAAGGCGGTCATGCAGAACGCAAGAACGATGAGCGCCTCCATGGATCCCTGCTGGCGAACGAACTTGATGCCTTGCTTTAGACTGCCGAAGATCGAGTCGGTGGTTTTCTCCGGCAAGTATCGGGCCTTGATCATGGACAGGGAAATGACCGGCGCGAGAAAGGAAAACGCATTCAGCCCAAAGCACCACTGCTCGCCCAACTTGGCTAACGCCTGCCCGGCGAGCGCGGGTCCAATGGTTACCGCCATGTTGAACTGGATGGAATTCAGCGCAATGGCATTGGGCATGTCCTCGCGCTCGACCAGACTAGGAATCAGCGCCTGATACGCTGGGCCGCCAAAGGCTTGGGCGAATCCAGAAACGAACGACAAACACAGCATATGCCACACATGTATCCGGCCAGTCGCCACCAGCACAGTGAGTATGGTCGCGCATGCCATCTGCACGTACTGCGAGCCGAGGAGGATTTTTCGTCGCTCCGCGCGGTCAGCCACCACGCCGCCGATCAACGAGAAGAGGAAGATCGGAATGCCGGCGAGAAACTGATCCAAGGCGAGCAAGAAGGCCGAATGGCTCAACCGGTAGATCAGCCAGCCTTGGGCCACGATCTGCATCCAGGTGCCAATGCTTGACATGCAGGCGCCAAACCACATCAGACGAAAATCTCGATATTGAAATGCTTTAAATACCCTTTTGAAAGTTAACGTCTCCATGTGCTCCGCGAATGTTTGGCTTCCGGATTCTATCTTCGCACGGGTATAGGGTCGCTGCCGTCGCAGAAGCAGTTAGCTTTCCCGGTGGCTTTGTAGATGCGGCGGTCGGGCTGGTGGGTGCAGTTGATCCGCTATGACGCGCAACCCTGAGACGGTCCCGGGGTAAGGCTCGCGAAAACAATTGGTGGTTCGGGCAGCGAGTGCGGCTCTTAGCCGCAGCGTTTCAATACCGTACACACTGAGGCGCAGATGGGTCCGCCTATATTGAACGTGGCTGCGACATTCGCGTCCTTTACCTGCAGCGGTTGTGGGACCTTGCCAAGCAATTGCCATGCGCACCATCCGAGCATCGCAACCCCGGTTGCGCCGATCGGATGCCCTTTCGCAATGAGTCCGCCGGAGGTATTGATGCCACATTCACCGTCGACCCTGGCTTTTCCGTCGACCCAATACTGCGCGCCTTTGCCGTACTCGGCTTTTCCTAACACCTCAGTGCCGAGCGCTCCCATGACCGTGAAACAATCGTGAATCTCGGCGACGTTCATGTCATCCTTGGTGACACCCGCCATTTGGTAAGCGCTATTCATTGCCTTGATTGCGCCTGCGGGACGAAGCACATCGCGTCCCGCTTTCTTCAGGGAATCGGTCGCCTGCGCGTACCCGGCAATTTCGACGCAGTCACGCTTGTCGACGCCGAGCTTTGCCAGTCCTTCTTCCGTGGCGAGGATGAGCGCGGCATACCCGTCGGTGATCTGCGAGCAATCGTAGGTCTTGAGCGGCAGTCCTTCGACAATGTAGCGATTGATGCCACCGATCTGCATCGCCTGTGCAACCGTAAGTTCGACATTGCGCATTTCCGCGTAGTCGTTGTGATGGGCGTTCGCGTACTCGGTGACGGCGATTTGCGCCAGGTGTTCTTCGGGAATGCCGTGCACTTTGAGATAGCACTCCATCACTTCGGCAAAAAGGTGGGGGAAGATGTATACCTTGCCTTCCCGTTCGTCGGGATGCGAGAAATACCCGAGGGCCTGGCCGATGAGCTTTCCATCCATCTTGCCTTCGGCGTCGCGCATTTTTTCGTAGCCGATCGCAATCCCAGTGTTACCCCATCCGATTTGCAGTTTCTGGATGACAGAAAGGACGGCTTGACCGCCGGAGGCGCAGGCATTTTCGACCGACTCGATTGGCTTACCAGCGAGTCCCGGAATGTCCGCCACCAGGCCCGCGAGCAGCCCTTGCTGGTTGAGGGAGATATTGCAAGTAGCGCCCACGGAGCCAACATCAATGGCTGAGGGTTCCACTTTGATCTCCGCACAGGTTCCGGTAACGGCGCGCCGGAGAATTTCGGGTACAGACATGCCCATGAGCTTCCCGAATTTCGATTGATGGTAGGCGGCGATGTAAATACGTTTCATAAGACACCTCTTAAAGTGATTTCTGCTCCGGCGCGACCGAATAGCTTTCGTCGGCGACGTCAGATTTGAGTTTCCCGAGTCGGTTCTTAAGTTCGAGTTTCAGGACCTTGCCGTAGGCGTTGCGGGGCAACGCTTCTACAAAGATGAACTGCCGTGGCAGTTTGATCTTATTGATTCTGGGACGAAGAAACTCGATGAGTTCTAGGTCGCTGGTGCTTGCGCCCGCTTTCAGCGCAACGAAAGCGACAGGGACCTCGCCCCACTTCTCGTCGCTCGTCGCAATGACGGAGACCTCGGCAATGGCCGGATGATCGAGTAGTTCCTTCTCGATCTCCGCCGGATAGATGTTGACGCCACCGCTGATGATCATGTCTTTGGAGCGGCCTGCGATGTAGAAGAACCCATCTTCGTCGCACCGTGCCAGGTCGCCGGTGTGGAACCATCCGTCGGCGTCGAGCACTTGGGCGGTGGCGGCGGGATTGTTCCAATAGCCGCGGCAAACGTGTGGGCCTCGCAGGCAGAGTTCGCCAACTTCATTGGTTGCGACCCGATTATCCTCGGGATCGACGAGCTTGGCTTCTGTGAACATCATCGGCTTGCCAATAGAGCCGGATTTGCGTAGGGAGTCCTCGTCGCTCATGGCAAAGCAGTTCACGCCGACCTCAGTCAGCCCGTAGCCTTGGCGAAAAATCAGTCCACGCTCCTGGTAGGCACGGAGAAGTTGTAACGGAAGCGGAGCGCCTCCGCTGGCACACCAGCGCAGATGGCTGAAATCGAGCGCTGCGAATTGCGGCGAATCGAGCAGCATTTTGAAAATCGTCGGTACGCCGAAAAGGATGGTGCACTCATAGTCTCGAAAGGCTCGCCAAATTTCAGCGGCGTCGAAGCCGTCGTGCAAAACAATGCTGCCTCCGATGGCGAACAGCGGCGTCAGGAATACCGTAAGACCGCCGGCGTGATACATGGGCGTGTAAACCTGAACCCGGTCACTCGGCCGCAATTGCCAGGAGATGACAGTGTTGTAGGCGTTCCATGCGATCTGCCGGTGTGGAATCACTACGCCTTTCGGACGTCCGGTGGTGCCGCTGGTGTAGAGTAAGCAGAAAATATCCTCGGGCTGGAGTTTGGTGGAGAGCGGATCTGGACGAACCCGATCCATAGCTTTGACATAATTTAGTGTCCCGGTGGCATCGTCCTGCGCATCCAGACTTATTAACTGCTCGAAGGATACGAGTTGTTGGAGCTCTTTTGCGAGTTTCTCGTACCGCGCGGAGTACATAAGGCAACGCGGTCCGCAGTCCGCGAGTATCTGCTGCAACTCGTGGGCCGTGCTGCGTGTTCCGAGCGGGACGAGGATGATGCCGGATTTGCCCGCCGCGAAAAAGGCATCGACATATTCAACCCGGTTCTCGGAAAGGATGCAGACGCGATCCCCCTGGCGCAGAGAGCAAATATCCGTCCAAACGGGCGCGCACTGCAAGGCGCGTCGATTTAGTTCTGCGTAAGTGAACTGCCGGCGCGTGGGAACGTAGATTAATGCGACCGCATCGGGGCTAAGACGGGCGCGCTCTCCGAGAATGTCGCCAGTGATCACGGGTTCTCCCCAGACCCGCTGGAAACAGATTGGGCGGTGGCGAACACTCGCGGCGAATCTGACACGAGAATTTGCATCAAGACTCGCGTCAACTCCTGAGGACGCTCCAGCTGCGGAGCATGGCCGCAACGCTCAATGACTGTGAGCGTGCAATTCGGAAGCTGCGATTGCAGCTTTTTCGCATAGTCGAGAGGCACGAGGCGATCAGAGGCGCCCCAGATGAGATCGACCGGCAGGGGGAAACTAGCCAGTTTGTCTTCGAGCAGATACTTCGACATATTTTCTACGCCGGCAGCCAGCAGCCGTGAAATCGGACCCGTATTCGAGACGCGGACCAGATCATCAAGAACGAAGTTCGGCCGACGCGGCGTGGAAGGATCCAGCACCGCGTCGAGTGCGCGCCGAGCCTCCTCGCGGTCTTTCGGCATAATACCAATTTCCGACGCGTTCCTAATGGGACCGCCGTCGATGAGAATAAGCCGCATCACTCGCTCTGGATGTTTCTGCGCATAAAGCATCGCCATCCAAGCCCCGAGCGAATTACCTGCGAACGCCAGCGGTGAGTCTCGCCATGGAATTGCGTCGAGAACCTGCTCAAGTGCGGTGAGCAGCGTTCCCAGGCTCAGCGGGCCCGTAGCCGGGCCGCTCTCGCCATGGCCTGCAAGGTCGGGAATCACCAGTTGAAAGTGGTGCTTCAGTTCGGGCGCCACTTTGTTCCACGTTCCCGCTTGATCACCTGCGCCGTGCAGCAGTACCAGCACAGGCCCAGTACCGCCGTGCCACACGATCTGTTCTCCCACCGGGGTCGTGAGCTTTGTCTTCCGAAAACCGGCTCGGCGAAGCGCGCTTCGCCGTAACCAGAACGTCACAGCGATGGGTCGAAGAAAGAAAAGAATAAAGAAGACAACCAGAGCAGTGACTGCGGCGGAAAGTAGCAGCAGAACCATTTTGATTGCCACGCCCATTCCGCTCCTCTCGGCCGGCTTGGTTGCGAGTCAACTCCGAGATCTACCTACGGCATGCGAAAGGCGCAGCCCGCCTGGTTGTAGCCGACCCCGGAGCCGACCATTACAACCAGATTACCGGACTTCACCTTGCCCTGCTCGATCGCGTGGTCAAGCGCCATGCCGACACAGGCGGAACCGGTGTAGCCATACTCTTCCATGATGGTATGCGCGCGTTCCGCGGGAACGCCGAGACGCTCCATCACGCGTTCAATCGTGGGTTTGCGCACCTGGGTAAAGACGAAGCAATCGACGTCGCGCAGATCGAACCCTCCGTCCTTTGCCAGCCTTTGCACGATGACAGGCCATGTCTCCTCGTTCAACTCTGGAGGATAACGCTGCTTGATCGTGCACCTGGTGCGTCCCTCCTTAACGGAGTCCTCGCTGGCCGGTTCGAACGTCCCTCCAGAATAGATTCCCCAATAATCGTGATAGGAGCCGTCGGCGCGAAAGGTCGAAGTGATGAAGCCCGGCGAGGATGCGGGTTCGAGCACAGCCGCGCCCGCGCCATCACCATAAAAAAAAGTCATCGGATCTGCAGCCGACGTGAGTTTGTGCATGAGATAAACGCCGACGACGAGCACGGTCTTGATCTCCGGGTTGGCAGCGATGATTCCCGCAGCCGCGGAAAGACCGGTGGGAAACGAAGCGCAGGCACAACCGACATCAAACGTTCCGGCATTCTTTGCTCCCAGCTTGTACTGCAAGACGACCGAAGTGGCGGGTGTAATGTAGTCCGGTGAATCGGTGCCGAGGATGATCAGATCGACCTCGTCGGGTTTCTTGCCGGCCCGCTCCAGTGCGAGTTTGGCTGCGGGCAGAGCGACATCGCTGGTAGCCCAGTTCTCAGGCGCATGCCAGCGCCTCTTGATGCCGCTGCTGGCTTCCATTTTGTCCACGAAATCCGGGACGGTATTTTTGAACCGCTCGCGCAGCATGTCATTGGTCACTTCTATCTCAGGCACATATCGCCCGGTGGCCGCGATGGTTGCGTAACACGTCATGAATAAGTCCTTTTCGATTGCTGTAGGTCAAGTTCCCAGTACTAATCCGCCATCGACAGAAAGCACCGTGCCGGTAATGAACGATGCCGCATCGGAGGCCAACCAAACGTAAGCCTCGGCGACGTCCTCCGGCTTTCCCATGCGACCCAGAGGCGTGTGCGAAACCATGGTTTGGACGACCTTCTCCGGCATCTTATGCACGATTTCAGTGGCGATAAAACCAGGAGCGACGGCGTTCACCCGGATGTTGTATTTCGCCAGTTCCCGCGACCACGTCCGGGCAAACGCGACGACTCCGGCCTTGGAGGCAGCGTAATTCGTCTGCCCGAAATTTCCATACAGACCCACCACGGAAGAGGCGTTGAGAATCACGCCTGAACCTTGGCGGATCATGTATGGGACGACGGCCCGCGAGCAGAGGAAGACACCTTTTAGGTTGACCGAGATCACCGAATCGAACGCGTCCTCGGTCATCGTGCCCGCAACTGCGCCATCCTTCCACTTCACGAACTGCGAGTCGCGCGTAATACCCGCGTTGTTGACGAGCACATCGACCGTGCTCCACCGTGCGACCACTTCTTCGACCGCGGACTCGACATCGGTGGGATTGCAGACGCTGACTTTGCGAAAAAGGGGTTCTCCTCCGCAGCTGGATAGTTCGTGCAGCAACTCTTCCTGCCCGGCATCGTTTACGTCCCAACCCGCTACGCGGCAGCCTTCGCTGGCAAACCGACTGGCCGTGGCGCGGCCGATCCCCGCTGCCGCGCCGGTAACGATGACGACCTTACCGCGCAGACCTGTGTCTTTCATATACGCCTAGTGTCCCGACTAAGAGATTCGATGATGAACGTTGGAGGCACGGATGGTTACTGATCCGTAGCCTCAGGGGCTAAAGCCCCGTATTTTAAAAAAAGCGCATTTTCGGCGTGGCTGAAGCCACGCCCTTTCAAAGCCGGCAACTTATCAAACAACTTCTGACTCGGGACACTAAAACATGTACTTCAGCGCAAACTGAATCACTCTGGGTCCGGTCGTGGTGTCCACGATCTGCCCAAAGTTGCCCGACGAAGCTATGTTGATGGGGTTGTCGAAATTCACATTGTTGAACAAATTAAAGAACTCGGCCCGAAACTCCAACTGTTGGCTTTCAGTAACCCGAAAGTCCTTCATGATGGAGAGGTCGGTGTCGATCTGTTTTGGCCCCCGCAGGATGTTTCTTCCTAACTGTCCGAAGTCACCGAACGCCGTGGGTGGTACGAAAGCGGTCGGGTCGAAATAAGCGCTCAAGCGATCCGCCACGTTGCCGCTCTTGATCGCGGATTCGAGCGTTCGGCCGGGAGCGAGATCGGCTGTGGTCGCCTGAAACGCGGAATCCTGGCCGAAGATCGAAAACGGAGTGCCGGATTGCAGAGTCACGATTCCTGACAAGCTCCAGGAGTTCAGCGCTTTCTTTGCGAAAGCAGAACCCCCGCGATAAACGTCGGGAAGGTTATATAAGTAACTGGCGACGAAGCGCTGCCGGCGGTCAAAATCCGAGCTGGCGTAGTTCTTACTTTGGTTGACCATGTCGCCGGGGATCAGCGTGATGTCGCTAACGTCGCTGCCAGAGTAATCGTCAATCGAGTGCGAGTAAGTGTAGCTGAGTAGCATTTGCAAACCCTTCGAGAGGCGCTTGTTCACCGTTGCCTGGAGAGAGTTGTAATTGGAATTCGAGTTACTCTCCATCAGGAAGCTGCCCAGTCCGGGGGCCGTCAGGTTAGCGAAGCCGGGGAAGAAGGGTCCGCCCAGACTTCCTGCCGCGTACGCTCCGCCGAACGCAGGAGTAGCGGCCTGATTGAAGGAGAACAATCGCGGATACTTGCGCCCCGCCGAACCAACGTAAGACACGTCCAGCAGCCAGTTATTGGCGAGGCTGGTTTGCACTCCGAAGTTGTAGTTCTGCACGTAAGGGATGCTCCAGTCCTGAATGTCGGGATAGAGTCCAGTGGCGGGAACGGGAGTGGCTGTGGGGGCGAGTCCAGTCTTGGTGAGCAATGTGACCGGCAGGACAGCCGGATATCCTCCAAATGGGAAGATGCTGGTGTTGCTCAGATTCAACGGGAAGGCGCTCGGCTGTGGAACTTGCACAAATGGATTTTCATTCGGCGTAGTCAGTGCGGTGGCCAGCATTTCGTAAGGCATGTTGAACAGTTGGCTGTTGTACAGCCGCATGTTGGGACGGTCATAAAAGATGCCATAACCACCGCGCACAACAACTTTACCTGAGTCCATCGGTTGATAAGCGAAGCCCAGCCGCGGTCCGAAGTTCTTGTAGTTGGCGTTTACCAAGCCATTGCCGACTTTGGGAAAGCCGGGCAAATTTCCATTCCCCGCCTGCACGAAGCCGCCGGTGACGACCGAGCCGCACGTGCTCAATACCGCTGGGCAATCGAGGCCTAACCCGGGCACAGGCAGAGGACTGGTGACCGCCTTCGATGGCTCGAAGCCGACAAAGTGGCCATCTGTCTCGGTGGTGGGACCGAAGTAGTCATACCTCAGTCCGAGGTTGAGCGTCAGGCGCCGAGTGACTTTCCAATCGTCCTGGAAGAACGCCGAAAAATCGTTGGCGCGGTTGTGGAGGCTGTTGGTACCCGAGCCAATCACGGACAAGCCGGAAAGCCCGGACAGAAAATCTTCGAAAACGTTGCCGGTGAAACCTAGATAGAAGATTTCGCCGTTGGGGAAGACATCGAAATAAGGGGCATCCAGCGCCTGCCGTTTATATTCGCCGCCGAATTTGAGGGTGTGTGGGCCCTTCGTCCACGTCATCATATCGCTGCCGCCGTAGGTGTTGGTCTGCGCGTAGTTGATGCCCAGTGGAGACGGCCCCAGCGTAAACATGTTTGTGAAAGATATTGTCGGCATCCCCGGGAACAAGTTACTCAAGGGCGACGCGATTCCCAACTGCGACGAGGTGATCGGTTGCGACGGTTTGCCGGGACCGTAAATCGTACTCCATCCGAACTTGACCTCGTTCAGCAAATGACTCGAGATCACTGAAGTCACGCCAACCGAAAGCACTCGCTGGTCAACGTCTTCCTCGTTGGGCCAACCCGGCGCCTGCAGCGGACTTCCGTCGCCGAATTGATCATAGAGCGCCTGATCGGTGCGGTTGGTGGCGAAGAAGAACTTGCCAAAGAAGCGGTTCGCGTTATTCAGTTTGATATCCAGATTGGTGTTGAACTGGTCTTCTTTGTAAGTGGAGTTGGAAGGAATCGTTTGCAGGACCGGATTGGCCGGTGCCCCAGGCGTGCAACCGCCGCCAGTTGTAACGCCCGGGATCGAAGGAATCATGTACTGCCCGTTGGGAAGTTTGGCTTGCAGAGCTGCCATGGCCACAGGATCGACGTACCCACCCAAGCCGTAACACGCCGAAAGCGCAGCCAAAGATGCGGGATCGCGCTGCGATCCCAAGTAGGCCGGCAGGAACATGGTTGAGAGAGAATTGGTCAGCGAGGTGCCATTGGTTTCGCGCGTGCCCTGATAGGAGATAAAAAACCAGGCACGTTCCTTCACGATCGGCCCGCCCAGCACGCCGCCAAACTGATTGCGGTCATATGTCGGCCGCGGCGTACCTTCTCGATTCAGAAAGTAATTGTTCGCGTCCAGATCGGTGTTCCGAAAGAACTCGTAGAGATCGCCATGGAACCTGTCGGTGCCGGACTTGGTCACCGCGGCCACGACGCCACCAGCGTTGCGGCCGACCGAAGAATCGTACAAGCTCGTCTGGACGATGAATTCCTGCAGGGAGTCGATGGAGGGGACGGCGAGGTTTGGCATCGATCCCGTGCCAATGGAGTTCGCATCGACGCCGTTGATGACTATGCTGTTGGAGAGCGCACGCTGCCCGTTAACGTATAAGGGGACATCGCCGCGTCCCAACTCGGAGGAGTTCTCAATGGGACCCGAGGTTCCCGCAGTCAGCGCGAGCAACTGCTGGAAGTTGCGGGTCGGCAGTGGCAGGTCGCGTACCTGAGTCTCCCCGATGACCGTGCCGCGGGCGGAGCTTTCCGTCTGCACCAGTGGCCCTTCGCCCGTGACTGAAACCGTGGTCGCCGTACCTCCGACCTTGAGAGCAATGTCGATGACCGTGCTTTCGGTGATCTGGACATTGATGCGTTCCAGCTTAGTGGGTGCGAATCCGCTGAGGCTTACTTCGAGCCGATAGGCCCCGGGGTCGAGCAGAGGAAATGCGTAACGGCCATTGCTCCCGCTTTGAGTCTCGCGGCGCACACCGGCGTCGCTGGTCAAGGCAAGCTTTGCGCCTACGACGACGGCTCCGCTGGGATCCGTCACCACGCCAGCGATTTGCCCGGTGGTGGCGGTCTGCGCCTGAATCATCGGCATCATGAAACAGAGAATGGCGGCGGCCAGCAGCGTTGTCAGTTTTCGCGTTCGCATAATTCCTCCTTAAATGTCGCAATCTTGTGTTGCAATTACGGCTTCGAATTTCGATCCTTCCGGTTCCGCGTATACAAACGGACAAATTGATCAATCGCTTCTTCGTCACTCACGCCCAAATACCGCTTGGCGCCGAAGAGTTCTTCCACCAGAAAATAGGTGACAAACTGCAAGTACAAATTGACGTAGGCAAACCCCGGGTTCACATCGCGGGGAAAAGGAATCGGCGCGCGTTGAAACAGCGCAGTGGAATACGTGCGCAAACCTCCGGCAATTTCTCGATAGGTGTGAATGAAGTGCTTATGGCGGAATTCAACTACGTCGACGTACATCAGCCGCCAGTAGTCCAGATTCTCCGAAACGATGCGTCCGACGGCCATGCCCAGTTTCTTCAGCGATTCCGGATCGGGGGATTGCATCAAGGGAAGAAGCTCTCTCTGGCGGAGGCCCTCCATCTTCTGTTCCATGCGCTGGACCAGACCAATGAATATGTCTTCCTTGGTCGGGTAGTAGAGATAGAGCTTGCCCATGGATACGCCGGCCTTGTGGGCGATTTCGCGGACGGTGGTCCCGTGAAATCCTTGCCGGGTGAAGAGCTTTTGCGCTGCGCATTCAATCTTGAGACGGTTCTTGGCGACGGTGTCGTCCAAAAGTTTGGGCATATAGGCATTCGCTCGTGCTCACCAAAACGAGCGCTCGCTCTAGATGTTGAATTCTAAAATGCTGCTGCTGGGCTGTCAAGAGAATTTCGCGGCTAGGCCGGCTGCCGCCGTGAAGGCATTCCAAAGTTGGACAGAAACAGGCGGCCGAGCGCGCTTATCGGCTCGATGGCCATCTCCAGTTCCGAATTTCGGGCTTGTCCACGCCTTCGGCGTAGGCGTAGTCAATGCTTTCGATGATCTGTCCCTTGAGCCATTCTTTAAGGTGGGCGCCGGGGCCCTGCAGCTTAGGAACGCGATCGATGACGTCGATTGCAAGATCGAAGCGATCGACCTGATTGACGATCGCGAGTTCCAACGGCGTATTGATGTTGCCCTTCTCTTTGTACCCACGCACGTGAATGTTGTCGTGATTCGTCCTGCGATAGGTGAACTTGTGGATGAGCCAGGGGTATCCGTGGAAATTGAAAATGACGGGCTTGTCCTTGGTAAACAGCGAGTCAAAGTCGCGATCCGAGAGACCGTGTGGATGCTCCGTGTTGGGTTGAAGCCGGTACAGGTCAACCACGTTGACGAACCGAATCTTAAGATCAGGAAAGTGCTCTTGAAGAATGGCCACCGCGGCCAACGCCTCCTCCGTCAAGACGTCGCCGGCGCTCGCGACAACTACATCCGGCTCGGCTCCGTTATCAGTGCTGGCCCATTCCCAAATTCCGATGCCCTTGGTGCAGTGGAGCACTGCAGCCTCCATATCCAGATAGGCGAGGTGCAGCTGCTTGTCGGCGACGATCACGTTCACGTAGTCCCGGCTTCGCAGGCAGTGGTCCGCCACACTGAGCAGGCAGTTCGCGTCGGGAGGAAGATAGATGCGCGTAATCGCGGCGCTCTTGTTGCTCACTACATCCAGAAAGCCGGGATCCTCATGGGTGAAGCCGTTGTGATCCTGACGCCAGACGAGCGAGGTGATCAGAATGTTGAGCGAGGATATGGGAGCCCGCCAGTCAAGTTCGAGCTTCGACTTCTCGAGCCACTTGGCA
Organism: uncultured Acidobacteriota bacterium; assembly: GCA_963696635.1. Classification (GTDB taxonomy): domain Bacteria; phylum Acidobacteriota; class Terriglobia; order Terriglobales; family Acidobacteriaceae; genus JABDBE01. The sequence goes on along the minus strand of CAVOKX010000002.1, from coordinate 89,906 downwards.
TACTGGTTGTACATCGAGTCGATGACGTGCGCGAATGCCTCGTAGGTATTGAAGAGCCCGTGGCGGCCAGTCAGAAGATAGCCTTCGAGCCAGCCTTCGAGCGTGTGTTCGCTGAGCATCTCCATCACGCGGCCATCCGGAGCAATCTCCGTTCCGTCGGCGTCCTCGGGCTTGATTGCAGCGAGCCATGTTTTCTTACTTGCCTGATATATATCCTGCAGCCGATTGGAGGCATTCTCGTCCGGGCTGAACACCCGGAAGCTGCTCATGTTGAGCCGCATTACGTCGCGCAGAAATTTACCGAGAGTCTCGGTCGGCGAGACCTCCTTCGCTCCGGGACTCTCAACCTGAAATGCATAGTCGCGGAAGTTGGGAAGACTAAGAGCATGGCGCAGCTTTCCCCCGTTGGCGTGGGGGTTCGCGCTCATCCGGCGCTCACCGGTCGGTGGCAGGCTGCGCAATTCGGGCACTAGCGTGCCATGTTTGTCAAAGAGTTCCTCCGGCTGGTAGCTTCGCATCCACTGTTCAACGATCCGCAAGTGTTCGGGGTTCGATTGCACATCGAGCACGGGCACCTGGTGAGCCCGCCAGAAATTCTCCACCTTGTGTCCGTCGACCTCCTTCGGTCCAGTCCACCCTTTGGGCGATCGAAGGATGATCATTGGCCAGTTTGGCAGGTCAGGCTTTCCGGTGCTGCGTGCCTTTTCTTGAATCGCACGGATCTCGCGCACGCAAGTTTCGACGGTAGCGGCCATCTTCTGGTGCATCACGTGGGGGTCGTCGCCCTCGACCACGTGTGGATTCCATCCATACCCCTTGAAGAGATGATCGAGCTGATCCGGGCTGATGCGGGCAAGAATTGTGGGGTTCGCGATCTTGTATCCGTTCAAATGAAGAATCGGCAAAACAGCTCCGTCACGGATAGGGTTCAGAAACTTGTTGGAGTGCCACGAAGTCGCCAGCGGACCGGTTTCTGCTTCGCCGTCTCCAACGACGACGCTCACGATCAGATCGGGATTGTCGAAAGCCGCTCCGAACCCGTGCGAAAGGCTGTAGCCCAACTCGCCGCCTTCGTGGATCGATCCGGGTACCTCCGGCGTGCAGTGGCTTCCGAGTTGGCCGGGAAAGGAGAACGCGCGAAAAAGATTGAGCATCCCTGCTTCGTCCAAGCTCTTCTCCGGATAGACCTCCGAATAGGTCCCTTCCAGATAACAGTTGGATAGCACTGCCGGCGCGCCATGGCCTGGACCAGAGATATAAATCATGTCCAAGTCGTATTTCCGGATGACACGATTCAGGTGAACCCAGGTAAATGTCTGGCCGGGGTCGGAACCCCAATGCCCAAGCAGTCGATTCTTGATGTGTTCCGGGCGGAGCGGCTCTCTGAGCAGAGGATTGTCGCGGAGGTAGAGCATTCCCGCGCAAAGGTAGTTGCAGGCGCGCCAGTACGCGTCGATCTTACGGAGCTCATCCGCGGAAAGCGTTTGCTCGTAGGTGGCTGGCTGGATTTCAAAATTTTGTGTTAGTGACATAAATCCTCTCCCGTTTAGATGGGCAAACCCGTGGTGGTGATTGACTAATATTCTAAGCCGGAAAAATGAATGGGATGTGAATTACACTTTTTTGCTGGCGTGTAGCGAGGATGAAGATTTTTCGGCGATTGCCGCCCGTTCTTCCACCTTGATGGGATGTGGTAGGGTCGTTGCGTCGGCTCAAATTCGGAACCGAAATTGCGCTGGCTCACTTATGAAAGTGCTCGTGCTGAATTCGGGATCCAGTAGCCAGAAGAGCTGCCTGTACGACATAGGAGACACTCTGCCTGAGAATCCGCCCGCGTGCCTGTGGCAGGCGAAGATCGAATGGGAAGGTGAATTTGCGGAAGCGGAGGTCAAGACTGGGCACGGTTTCACCGAGAAAGACCGGATCAAGATTTCGTCGCGATCCGAGGCCATCGAACACTTGCTCAATACCCTATGGCAGGGCAAAGCTAAGCTTCTAGCATCGCCATCGGAAATCGACGTGGTGGGTCACCGGGTGGTGCATGGCGGGCCACATTTCGAAGACCCTGTCTTCATTACTGCCGAGGTGAAATCGGCGATCGCCGGTGTGTCCGCCTTCGCACCCCTGCACAATCGCGCCGAACTCGAGGGCATGGAAATCGTTGAGAAATTGCTGGCGCGGGTACCGCAAGTCGCGGTTTTTGATACCGGTTTCCACAAGAAGATGCCGCTCTCGGCAGCGGTATACCCAGGTCCGTTTGAATGGTTTAGCGCGGGCATCCGACGGTATGGTTTTCACGGCATCAATCACAAGTATTGTGCAAGGCGTGCGGCGCAACTACTGCGCAGAGATCCAAAGTCTCTAAAGCTCGTGAGTTGTCATTTGGGGAACGGCTGTTCGCTGGCAGCCATTCAAGATGGAAGGAGTGTGGACACCACGATGGGTTTCACACCGCTCGAGGGCCTGATGATGGGGACACGCTCGGGCTCGGTTGATCCGGGGATCCTCACGTACTTGATGCGTCAAAGCCATCTCGGCGGAGAACAACTTGACAACCTGCTAAACAAGCGCTCGGGACTGTTGGGAATTTCGGGCATATCCGGTGACATGCGTGAGATCCTGGCCGCAATCAAGAAGGGACACGCGCGCGCGCAATTAGCCTTTGATATTTATATTCATCGGCTGCAGTCCGGCATTGGAGCCATGATCGCGGTTTTGGGCGGAATCGACGCTCTGATTTTCACCGCCGGCGTCGGAGAAAACTCCCCGGAAGTACGTGCCGCGGCCTGTCAGAATCTTAGGTACGCCGGGCTAAGACTTGATCTGGAAAAGAATGCCCAATCCCCACCGGACCAGGATATCTCCGTTGCCGATTCCCCGGTTCGTGTTGTGATCATCAGCGCGCAAGAGGATTGGGAGATTGCCCGGGACTGCTGGAGGCTCACCCGCGGGAACCAATCTGCTCGATAAGAACCGGACATCAAAACCGGCAGTCGAGTTTCCCATCCGGCAGGATGGATGCGTCCACGACGATGGCCGGTAGCCTGTTGAAATCTCACACATGGAATCCCGACAAAGAGTATTTCACGCAGGCGGAGATGATTCAGATCGTGAATGCCGCTGATGGGCAGTGGAGAGTTCTGTTCGCTCTCATGGCGTGATTTCTCGCAGGAGGATGGTCCAAATGGTCCCAAGTTCCCGGACTTTTCGAGCACAGGACGTGTGATGGAACGTATAGTAGAATGAAGGGGCTAACCTTAGTCGGGGAGTGGCTCAGCCTGGTAGAGCACCTGGTTCGGGACCAGGGGGTCGGAGGTTCAAATCCTCTCTCCCCGACCATCTTTCTCTCGCCTGTTCAATTGCTTACGCAGCTTTCTTCGTCTTCGTTTTGGCCGTGTTTTTCGGTACATTCGGTACAATTGAGACCCGAAGTCGGCAATTCGAAGCAGATCCGTACTGGCCTTCTGCTTCCGAAACGCCGCGTTGTCTTTCACCATGTCGTACAGATCGTCCCTCGAATTTCCCGCGTGTCACGCCCGGAGCCGTTACGGCTGGCGAACAGTAATTCCCCGGCAACCCGCGCCTGCGGCGCAAGCAGACGTATCAAGGCAAGTGAGGTGACGGCGTTACCCGACCCAGATTCCCCGACCAGGCCGAGAACCTCGCGGGGAGCGATGGTCAAACTGAGGTCACGAACCTCAGTCACGGGCGGTGCGGCCGCGCCCCGGGTGGGGAATTTGACAGTAAGATGCCGCACATCAAGCAGCAGGAGCACAAGGCATATCCTAGCAGGGCAGATATGCCTTGGTGCGAGCGCAGCCAGAGGGGCGACGGACTGGTCGGGCCTTATCTGTATCTGTCGCCGTCAGTCATCGTCTGGGTCTGTGGGTGGTGTCTTATCGTTCACAAAATATTTCGCGTCGTGCGGCGCCGAAATTTTGTGAAAAACATTGTGCCGGTGAAAGTCGAAACAATCGGAGAGGTCGTCGGCCAAAGCATCGGCATAACCGAGCGAGGGCAAATGGTAAACCTCTTCGATGAACTTGAGGATGCTGCCGAAATCGTGAGTAACGTGAGAGACATAAGCCTGCTTCGCGAAGGGAGATACCACGATCAACGGAACCCGAAAACCGTATTCATAAGAGTTGATGATGGTAGGAGGAACGTGGTCATACCATCCTCCCCAATCGTCCCAAGTAATCAAGATGACAGTGTTGTCCCAATACTGGCTCTGGCCAATGGCATTGACAATAGACGCAACCCAGGACGGTCCCAAACCCTGATTACCCCTTGCATGATCCGATTCCTGCCCGGTTGGAATCACCCAGCTAACGTTGGCGAGTTGGCCGTCCGCGATGTCGGTCAAAACCTGCGCCGGCTTCAGAACAACGTCATTGCTCCAATCCGAACCAAAACGTAAATGATGAATCGCGTTCGGCCCGGTCCAGATGGAACCTGCCGAAGGGGCGTAATATCGCCAACTGACGCGCCCGTAGTCGAGCAGGTCCGCCAGGGTGAGATGCTCAAAGCAGGGATATATCGTCTGCGACTCGCTGCCGCTGGGATCAATCAGCTTCACGACTTCGGCTGACGGAGCGGTACACCCAGTGTTGTTACCCGCATTCGTAACCCCGCCCGGATTTTCCGACGCGAATAGGTCGCTGTATTCGCTGGGCGCCGAAGTTCCGGAAATAATGAATTGGTGCGCGGGAAAGCTCGGCCCCTGGTTGGTCTGGAACATGCGGTCACCGAAGGTGTACTGCTCCGCCAGTTGGAAGTAAGGATCCAGAAGCCCGGTCGAATTGTCGACGTACTTGAACTGGGGATTGGGGGGCGGGCAACCGATTGCGCCTTTATTGCAGCTCACCGCAATCTTATCGGCTCCAGTCATGTTTCCACTGGCATACATCGCCACAAACGCGGAATGGGCGTGACTCAGATCATAGTTGTTAGCCAGCGGTACCGACGTCAACGGGATTGTCTGCCCCAGCGAATTCACCCCGCTGGTAGCGATGTCCACTCCCGGCAGGAAGTTTGGGTTGCTCCCAAACAGATTATCGGGCGTGCGATTTTCCTGAAAGATTACAACCACGTTTTGAATCCCGTGGTGGTGATCCCGCGGAGCCTGCGCGCGCGCCACCGTTGTACCAAATGAAACCAGCAGTGTCAGAACCGCAGCAATCAGTTTCATATTACCCCCCTGGGAAGTTGGCTCCATCTCCCAAAGACCGCACTTCCTGTCCCCCAGGAAGTCAGGGTCGATGCGCCAAGTTACGGGTAACTGTGCCCCAAGCGGTGCCGTCTAGTCAACAATAAAACGTCCTGCCCGGGCCGTCTGGCGGTGCTTTCCACCATGGCGGGAAAAATCGGTAGTGGCTCAATTGGATTGAGCCACTACCGAAAAATCCTGCACATTGACAGCACCCGAATGCTCGATGTATCTTCACCCGACACTTGATCGTTGCTGCCTAGAGATGTCTCCCCATTTTGAACGTCGCAACCGAGTCGCCCATATTACATTCCAGCCACAAGGATAATCCGATGAATCGAAATCCCCTTTCGTCAAAAACTGGTAGGAATAGGTTTGTCGTCTTTGCATCCCTACTGGCGTTTGTGATTTGTTTCGCCATGGCCGCGCCGGTTCAGGCGCAATTCACTCTGGTCAAGATCAGCACTGACAGCTTCCACAATTCCTACAGCCAGCACAAGACCGAGGTGGAGCCGGACACGTATTCGTGGGGCTCAACTATGGTTGCCGCGTTTCAGGTGGCTCGCGTTGCCGATGGCGGCGGCGCCGACGTGGGCTTTGCCACTTCCACGGATAGCGGCACGAGTTGGACCTATGGTTCTCTCCCCGGCCTCACCGTCAACTACAAGCATGGGACCTACTCAGCGGCCAGCGATGCATCCGTGGTTTATAACGCGAAGTACGGAGTGTGGCTGATTTCCACTCTTCCGATCGGCAACTCCGGCGTCAACGTCGCCGTCAGCCGCTCCAAGGACGGACTGCACTGGGATAAACCAATCATGGTGGACAGCAGCGGCGGAGATGACAAGAACTGGATTACGTGCGACAACAACGCCAAGAGCAAGTTCTACGGCAATTGCTACCAGGAATGGGACACTCCGGAAGTTATGATCAGCACCTCCACCGACGGCGGCCTCACTTGGGGAGCAGCCAAAACGTCCGCCGACCACGCCTTTGGCTCAGGCGCTGAGCCTCTGGTTCAGCCCAATGGCCAGGTGGTAGTGCCGTTCCTCGGAAACAACATGCAGGCGTTCGTTTCGACCAATGGCGGCGCCAGTTGGAAATCCAGCTTCACCATTGCCAACGTCAACACGTTCCAGGGAAGCAGCAGTCTGCGCAGTGTGGGCTTGCCCTTTCCTTCCACCGGCATAGACAAGTCGGGGAAACTTTATGTGGTGTGGTCGGATTGCAGTTTCCGTAAGAACTGCGCCACCAATGACCTGGTGATCAGCACTTCGACTAACGGCACCAAGTGGACCGCCCCTGCTCGCATTCCGATCGATGCGCTCAGCAGTACGGTGGACCACTTTATTCCCGGGCTGGGTGTGGACCGCGCAACTTCCGGCACGACCGCCCATCTGACTGCAACTTACTATTTCTATCCGCAAGCCAACTGCGACGATTCGACCTGCCGCGTACACGTGGGCTTTACTACCTCCACGGATGGAGGCAAGACCTGGACCGCCGGAAAAGATCTGGGCGCGGGCGCGATGCACATAAGTTGGTTACCCGCTTCGCAGAATGGTCCCATGCTTGCCGACTACCTGTCGTCCTCGTACGTGAACGGGAAAGCATTTGGAGTCTTCATGGTCGCCAAGGCGCCTTCTGGTGGCCTGTTCAATGAAGCCGCGTACACCACCAAGCAACCGCTCGAAGCTTCGGCGGACGAGCCTCGCTTCAGTTCGAGAGGCGAGAAACGCATACCTGGCGTCCATGCGGACCGGCCGTTCCCCAATACCCAGGGTGAGGAGAGAGAATCTCCCAATGCTCCTCCGAGCAAGCAGTTGCAGAAGTAATGAAAATTGCAAAACACCGCCGGCACAAACATGCCGGCGGTGTCTTGTTCCTGAGCCTCAACTAAAAAGCGTGGTTCGCCAGCTGTGACAGGTGATTGAGCTGCACATTGACAGCGCGAGACCGGCGGTGTATGTTCGCCAAGCGCTACTACTACCGCCCCTCGTTGCGTTCTGAAATGTCTCCCCATTCAAACGGCAGCGGCTTTGCAACAGTAAACTCCAGCGTCGAAGGATAATCCGCATGAATCGAACTTCCCTCAGCTCTCGAAGTGGCAGGAACATGTCTGCCTTGTTCACATTGCTGTTCGCCTTTGCGATGGCGCTTGCAATGGCCGTCCCCGCCAACGCGCAATTTACCCTGGTGAAAATCAGCACCGATAAATTCACCAACTCCGACAGTGTGCACCGAACCGAAGTCGAGCCCGACTTCTTCTCCTGGGGAAATACTATTGTCGGCACATTCCACGTCGCCCGCGTACCCGGCTCCATCGGATGGGGCAGCGCGGACGTGGGGTGGTCCACCTCAACCGACGGCGGTAAGACATGGACCTACGGCATTCTTCCCGCCCTGACCGACAAGTACAAGAACGGACCTTACGGGTGGGCCGCGGACCCCTCCGTTGCCTATGACGCAAAACACGGAGAATGGCTGATATCGACGCTCCCGCTCAAGAACCAGGAAAACTCCGGCACGATAGGAGACGTTGCTGTCAGCCGCTCCACCGACGGCATCCATTGGGGAAAGCCGGTCATCGTTGATAAAACCCTGGAGGACGATAAGAACTGGACGACCTGCGACAACACTCCCACCAGCCCCTACTACGGCAACTGCTACACGGAATGGGATCAGGCCTACGGCACCGGTGAAGTCCTGATGAGCACATCCCACGACGGAGGACTGACTTGGAGCGCAGGCATACCGTCGGCCGACCATGCAACCGGGCTCGGCGCTGAACCCGTGGTTCAGCCGAATGGAACCGTCATCGTGCCGTTTAACGGCGGGGGCGTCGATGTCTTTCGCTCGACCAACGGCGGCAAAAGCTGGAGCACGACCGTAACCGCTGCCAGTTTCATTACCCATCAGGACGCAGGTGACATCCGCACCGGTTTTGATCTGCCGGGAGCGACTATTGACGGCGCTGGAAACGTCTATGTGGTGTGGTCGGATTGCCGCTTTCGTAGCAACTGCAGCTCAAATGATGTCGTGATGAGCAGTTCTGCCGACGGCAAGACCTGGAGCGCCGTCACCCGTATTCCCATTGATCCCACCAAGGGCACGGTGGATCACTTCCTGCCTGGAATCGGCGCCGACCCTGCTACTTCCGGCAGTTCGGCTCACCTCACCATTGTTTATTACTACTACCCAGTCTCGGCCTGCAACAATTCCTGCAAGCTGGATGTCGGCTTTACCACTTCCACGAACGGCGGCAAGACCTGGACTGCGGGGAAACAGCTTGCCGGCCCGATGAAGTTAACCTGGCTGCCGGTCTCTGATGCGGGATATATGGTCGCAGACTACATCGGGGTTACATATACGAATGGGGGCCCGCGCGGCATATTTGCGGTGGCCACCAAGCCTACGGGAGCGCTCCTGAACGAAGCCACGTATACGACTAAGCAAGCTCTACTGGCCGCGGCCGACGAACCTCGGTTCAGCTCGAAAGGCGAGAAGCCAGTGCGCGGAGCCAAGTCGGACCATGAAATGAAGTTCTACCTCGACGACGAAGGCCGTGTTCTCATTCCTCCGTCGCGGCTGATTCCGGCTCAACAGCAGAAGTGAGTCTGGACAATTCGAAGCTCAACCGCCAGGGTCTCAACGCTGGCGGTTTGTTTTTCACCCACACTTTTCAGCACCTGTGGAATCCGCTCCCAGCAACGATTCCGCCGGATTTTGCACATTCGCGAACGCGCGTCCGTTGCCGCTTTGCGATGAGCTTGCAAGGTTACACCCGCAGGAACAACGACTCCGGCGAACCGCGCCAGAGCTGGCTTCGGCCGGTTTGCACCAAATCCGGTCCGTGGCTTGTGCAGGGGCTGCACTCGACTGCATGCAAAGCAGATACACTTCCGCGTTTTTCGTTGACTCCCACAATGGGAAGAGTAAAAACATAATCGTTCTTTGACACGTTCTAAGTTTATCCGGTTGGTGCGGCGTCCGGGACTCAAGCAAAGTCACTCTGCGGCATCGCAAGATGAAAAGTGGAGAGGGTGAGCAAGGGTCTATAGCAAAGCGCTGGTCGAGGCGAACCAGAACATCATGTCAAAGGCAGGATAGAGTCCCGAGGCGTTGAGCAGGTTTATCCGGTTGGCGGTAAGCCCGGAGCCCAAGCACAGATCGCTCGTCGCACCCGCAAGGGAAGCAGCGAGGTCAGGTCAGCAAGGGTCTAACGCGAGCTACTGGCCGAGACGAATGAGCTCAACACCACCTCGGGACTCTTAGTGTTTGGGCAGCTGTCAGCTAGGCTCCCCTCCCCACAGAAAAATAAATCAGTTGGTGTGGTGACGGGCGACTCGCCCGTCCAGCCCATTGCCGACGAAAAAGCGGCCGACTGCTTGAGCGGTCCCTATATATCCAAGGCTTTGCGCAGGTCTTTCATCAGTAGCATCAGTTGCAGTTCGCGGATTGGCGAAGGCTCAAAACCAAAATGCAGATAGAACTTCTTGGCAGGTTCGTCGATGGCGTGAACGAGGACCGCGCGCGCACCCACGATGTCCGCAGCTTGAGCGATTCGCAGCAGCGCGTCTTTCAGTAGCGCCTTCCCCAACCCGGTACCTCTTTCGTCCCTGTCAACCGCCAGTCTGGCCAGCAGGATGACGGGGATGGGATGCCTGGCCAGACCTTTGGAAATTCGGGCGGGCGCTTCCTCGACCCGGACGCTGCCTGCCGAAATTGAATAGTATCCAACCACCAACGGGTTACGGTGGACCGCGTAGGTGCGGGCTGATTCGCTTTTCTGGTTGCTGAGGGCAAAACGTCGCAGCCAGTCGTTGAGCGATTCATGGCCACCGCAATCGAACCGGCTCACGTCGTGGAGCTCGGAGATCGCTTCCACGTTCGATAGCTGGGGTTTTGGGTGAAGCATCAGCTCGGTTCGAGCACCGTGGTTTCGGTAAAGAGCTTCTTGAGTCTGGGCTTGGCCCGCGCCGGACGGTCTAGCGCATGGCTGAATTTCTGCCAGTCCCGGGAACTTAGCTCGAAATGGCGTGCGTCGGCAATCTCCTGTTCGGCGCGGACGCATGCACTTTCCAGAATGAAGTTGGTAATGTTCACACCCCGATGTTCGGCGCCCAGGCGAATCAGGCGGGCTTCTCGATCGCTGAGGCGAACGTTCAACCTCTCAGTGCGTTTCTTGCGGGATGCGGCTGCAGGCATGGTAGGATTCCATGTACGTACATCAAGCTCTTTATGTACGTATAGTGTACGCTTACATTCAGAGCGTGTCAAGCAACTCTTTCCGAACTCCTCGCCTGATTTCCTGCACTCCGCATCTCTGAGGAACAGGCCTGCGAACGCGATTCGGATACTCGTCGTAAGTACGATTGTCCAGCAATCTGCCGTTTTGTTTTTTTCTTGCGCCGCCCCATTGTTTGAAGAAGAACGTCCCGCTTTGCATGCGGTGCTGCCGGCGAATCGAAATAACAACAATCACCGACGTGGTGCCTAATCCGCTGAGCTCCATTGCAGGTCATTTCGCAGTGTCTTCAGGGGGTAACATCGGTGTACACTACCGTCGCTTTTGAAGGCAGAAAAGGAGGTTCGTCTTGAAACCGCAATCGCACACCGTCCACGGCCGCAACAAATCCCAGCACGAAAAATCACAACAAGATCTTCTCAACGAGTTGCATCCAGTCTTCCGGCATAAAGTGGAACTTATTCTCGGCAATTTGCGCGAGCTCGGATGGGAACCGAAGATTGTTTTCGCGCGGCGCACAGAGGAGCAACAGCGTGACGCGATTCGCCGCGGTGCTTCGCCTACGATGCTCAGTTGGCATATTGAACACACTATTGGGTTGTTGCCCGCTGGTGCGCGTTTGCAGGTAGTTCGCGGAAATGCCGTGGACGTCGTGGACAAGCGTTACTTATGGGAAGGCAAGGCAAAGAGCAAAGACTTCCAATTCTGGAAGGATCTCGGCACGGCGGCTCACCACAATGGTTGTCAATGGGGAGGTGACTGGAAACCGACCAACCGGAAAGGCAAGGACGGCAAGATCCATTCCATAGATGGGCGCGATGTTGCGCATGTGCAAATGTTCTTTACGGAGGAACGGGAGCAGGATTCTTTCTTCGCCTGAAAGGCAAGCCGAGCGTACGGAAACGGCAGTTTAAGGCTTCCTAAAGAGCACATCGGATCCTCCGTTGGCGGCTTTCCTGACTCACACTCCTATACGTCGAGCAGCTTGCAGAACTTGGGCACGGCAGCTTTCAAGCTTGCGACCACGAACTCTCGGTTCTGCGAGATGCCGGCTGCTTGATCGTCCAGCTTATCCAAGACCAGTTGCGGGTGGAGATGGTACTGATCGATCAGGAAATCGTCTGGCGTTTGACACCGTACGCCGTATTTCTCGCAACAGTTTTTCGGGAAATGCCTGGTGTTTTGGGTGAGGATGACGTTGGCGCGCGCCATGATTGCGGCTGCCAGGACGTGCTTGTCGCCTTTGTGGGGAATGCATTCGACTGATTTCAGGAGCGCCGACGGTACCGTCACCATGGCCTCTGGGAACGCCTCCTTCATCTGCTGGCGCCTCCACGCTACCTCTTCGGTGGATCGATGAAGTTTGGTTCTCAGCGCCCTCGCCATCTCCGCCAGTATCTGCTCGCTCCAGACGGGTCGATACATTGCCGGCTCCTCGGCCATCCGCAACAGCAGATCGCAGAGCGCCATGGGCACGAGGACGCAAGCATCGAGCACGGCGGAATAGTCATCGCCCGGCGTGAAAATCATCTGGGATCTTGCCGTAGTCCCCTTTGGCGAATTCCCGCTTGGCTAAATCGTCCAGAGTTTTCCGCCGGGAAGTGTCGCGCCTGGCTTTGTAGGCCATTACATCGCGCACATACAGGCGGCGATGGGTGCCAACCATGTGGAAGGGGATTTCTCCCTTCTCCAACAGTTGCACCAGGAACTGGCGGGACATGCCGAGAAGCTTGCTGGCTTCGATGGTGGTGAGTTCGTGGCTACTTTGCAGAATGGTGACGGCATTTCCCGCTCGCAGATCGGCCAGCAATCGAAGCAGGAAGGAATAGAGGTTGTTGGGGAGAATCTCGGCCGTGCCGTTGGGACCGATGAGCTTCGCCTCAGCCTCGCGGAGCTTGGCGTAGATTTCGATAATTTCTTCTTGCTCTTTAGAAGTGGCATTGAAAGCGCGGCCTTCACTTGCCATAGACCTCCTTTGCGCGGTTCCGGCCTACGGATAGCCTATCCAATAAACGCTATATATGCAAGTAAAAAGGTTGCATTTATGCGCTTGCTGCAACCGAGGCAGCGGACAGGAGTGTCCGCTCTCCACGGCTGCCCATTACCTCGTCGGTTGCCTTCGAAGTCCGCTCACGCCACTCGTGGGAACCCTCGCTTCCCTAGCGCGTTTTATCGTTGACCGCCGGCTTCCAAATCGGATAACCTACTACAACATACATTATCTGCAAGATAATGGTCGATCTTTGACAATCTGCCCTAGGCGACGGCGCGGCTTCCAGACTGTCCGCTCCAAACGTCGACTTGCGTTCCACAATGGGACGTTGTGCCCGCCATAACCCCAATGTTCTCTAGATTTTGCGTGTAAGTTATTTAAACTCAAAGATCTAGCGCATAGTCGCGAAATTCGTCTTTTGTTTTCAAGATTTTGCACACAACAGTGGGGGAGGGGGGTATCCATCGCAACAACAGGAAACGCTCCCAATACGGGAAAGATTATGGCGAAAGAAGAATCCGCGACGACTGTCAAAGGCAGCGGACAGGAGTGTCCGCTCTACACGGCTTGCGACGCTTACCCTCCGAGCGCGCCTTGAAACAGGGGGTACAGGCGGTCTCCGATTACGCGGTAGACCACGAACGCGCTGCCGGTGTCCGAGACCTGGCGGAAAAGAAGTTCGGCGCGGCCGTCTCCATCGACATCGACGGCATCAATCAGGTCGAGGCGTGGGATCACGTCCAGGTGCTGGGCGTCGGTGATGTTGGCCAGCGACTTGTGCAGGTCGCCGTTCACATCTTCGCGAACCACCAATGTGATCATGTATTCGAGATCTGAATTGTTGCGCGAGCGTTGCGGCATGTGCGCTTTCGCCGTCAGCACAAGTTCGGGCTCGTTGATATCCGCGAGATCGAAAATTCGCAACTGCACGTCCTCAAAAACAGGCTGCGGTGGCTTCACGGCTGTGGCTTTGCTGTGCGGCGAAGGAGCATGGGCGGATTGCGGCGCGCCTGATCCCAGTTCCGCGGCGCGGGCTCGCACTTCGTCCGCGGCCATGGCCAGCATTTTTTTGCGGAACTGTTGTTCTTCCTCCGGCTTGAGGTTGTAGGTGTAGGGAAGCGGATCGGGCCCGTCCGAGTCTGAGATGGCAGGGATAAGCTGGATCTGGTTTGCGCCCTGGGTCACAGGCGAGGTCGCGGATGACGCGCCAGACGCAGCGCTTATTGGAGTCACGGCCGAAGCCGGCCCAACTGTCTTCGCCGACGCAGCAGCCGTTATCTTTTTCTGAGCCTCTTCCGCCGACTCGGCACCGGCCTTGCCCCGTTTCAGCGACGGCCGGTCTTTGTCCTCGGGAGCCTTGTCTTCTTGCACCGGTTGCTGCGATGGAGCCGCTGGCGAAGCAGGCGTCGAAACGGTCGTTGCGGGCGGCGGCTGCGTAGCCGCCGGAGGCGCCGCGGCGGGTGACCCACTTGGCGCGGGCTGGGGCTCAGCGGGCGCGGCGGGTTGCTCGGGCGGCTTGGGATTGTGGCCGCCTGCTCGTCGCAATACCGGCGGGCCCTCGTCCTCGTTCATCCCGCGAGGTACGGATGCCACCGGCTTCTTCGCTGCCTTGGCTTTGATCGAACTTGCCGTTTGCCATGTGCCTTCGGCCATCCACTCGGTTGCATCTCCCTGTTTCCTCTGCAGAGCGCCGGTCACGGTAAACAGCCCCTGGGAAACTCCGGTTTGCACCGCTTCATAAACCGTTTCGCTCCATAGGGCCATGGGCACCGGGGCAGCCTTGTAGGCGCTGGCATCGTAGTACTTGCCGTCAATCATGATGGTGATTGGAATCAGGTGCGCTTTGCCGTTCGGGGCCAGTTCAAGCAGACCCAGGGCTCGCGGCCCTTTGCTGGTCTTGGGCGCGCGAGTGATTTGCCCCCGTACGGCGGGCGGAAATGCCGCTTGCAGAAAAACGCCTAGCGCGACCACCGCATAGATGACGCGCCATCGGGTGGTGCGGTATAACGTTGATCGAGAGGTTGAACGAAAAGGAGAAACAGTCATGGATCTCAATATCAATGATAAAGCCCCGGAGTTCACTTTGCCTGATCAGAATGGTGAGCCGGTCTCGCTGAAGGATTTTCGTGGGAAGTGGGTGGTGCTGTATTTCTATCCCCGGGCCGACACGCCGGGATGCACGATTGAAGCCTGCGAGTTTCGCGATTCCCACAAAAAGACGGAGAAGAGCGGCGCCGTGGTTCTGGGAGTTTCGCCCGATGAACCAAAGGCGCTTAAGAAGTTTGAAGACAAGTTCGATCTCCCATTTACGCTTTTGGGCGACGCCGACAAGAAAGTTGGCAACGCCTATGGCGTGATCCAGGAAAAAAATATGTATGGCAAGAAAGTTATGGGTGTGGTGCGGACCACGTTCATCATTGGCCCGGACGGCAAGATCAAACACATCTTTAACAAAGTGAAGCCCGAAGGCCACGCCGAGGAGGTGCTGGCATTTTTGAAGAGCGCGGCAAGAGGCGCAGCCTAGGAATCGGTTTCGCGCCCGCCGACCTGGGACAGCCGGCCGCGGCTGTCCCGCTTAGTAACCTCAGCAACGAATGGGCCTCCGCAGTGCGAGACCCTCTCGAAGTTCTACTTCACCGTTGCTGCCGCAGTAGTCGTAAAGCTCAGAGCCGTTTCGGCCGGGACTGAGGCTTCTTCCTTGCCAGTCGCTGCTGCCAGTCCGGTTCCCGCGCCCGCGCCCGCGGCGGTGCCGATCAACGCGCCTTTTCCGCCTCCGGCCAGCCCACCGATGAGAGCGCCAGCCGCCGCGCCGCCGCCGATCTTCTCCACGTTGCCCTTGGTGTGGCTCTTGCCCTTGGCGCGGTAAGCAGTGGTTGAGATCGCGACCGCTTTACCATGAATCTCCACCGAGGTGAGCCGCAGGGTGAGTTCGCCAGGATCGTGCAGACGTCCGCTGGATTTCGCGTGGGTTACTTTGCCTTTGACTGGCGCGCCGACATCGGCAATGCTCTTGCCGTTGACTACCAGGTTGCGGGCTAACGTCGCATGAAAGGTTTGACCGGTCTTCGCGGTTCGTGAGTTGATTGCAGAATCAAGGCGCACAGTCAACTTGGCGCCTGAAGGAATAGTTTCCGCCAAGGCGGCGGTTACCAGCAGCAACAGCACTAAAGCAATCTTTTTGCCAAGCATAGACTCTCCTAGAGATGTGAACAGGTTGATTGAAAGGGTCAGTGACTTTCCATCACAATAGGCAAAATCAGCTGCGACGTCTTGTAGCGAAAGTTCCATAATCGGATTGGCCGTTTGGACATTAGAAGTGGAAACGCGTGCGAGATCGCGAAATGGGGATGATTGGATTTTGACCACTGTCGGCACACAGTTTCGAAAGCCGTTGGCGCGTGAGTTCTACGATCGCGATCCGCGGCGGGTGAGCCGAGAATTGCTGGGCAAGGTGCTGGTGCGGCGAGAAGCAGACCAACTTCTGGCGGCGCGCATCGTGGAAGTCGAAGCTTACCTGGGAGAAGATGATCCGGCGGCGCACTCGTTCGCCGGCCGCACGACGCGCAATGCCGTGCTGTTCGGGCCTCCCGGCTATGCTTACGTTTATTTTATTTATGGCAATCACTACTGCCTGAATGTGTCTTGTTTGCCTGATGGAGTGGCCGGGGGGATTCTGTTTCGCGCGGTCGAGCCGTTGGTGGGGATGGAGCAGATGGCTCGGGCACGAAACGTGTCTATCATTTCAACTCGGAATTCAACTCGGGATCTGCGGAAGTTAGCCAGCGGGCCCGGGCGGTTAGCGCAAGCGTTCGGCATCACGCGCAAACGGGACAATGGGAAAGACTTGACCAGCGCGCAGTCGGACTTGTTTATAGCTGATGACGGATGCCGGGTTCGTCGGATCTTGACGACGCCGCGGATAGGCATTACCAAGGCGGCTGGGCTGCCTCTGCGTTACTTAATCGCGGGGAATGTGTTCGTCTCCGGACCGAAGAAAGGAAACGCACCAGATGGCTGGTAATGGACCAGATTCAAAGGCTTCGCGCCATGCTCCTCGCCCCGCTGGTGAAGGCGCAATTGCCGGGCTGCGCCCGGCTGGACAGCCGATGGCGGCTGTCCTCCCGTGATCAGTTTTGCAGTTAGATTGAAGCGCTTGGTAAGGATCAGCCAGCTAAGCACGGGCGGAGACGCCCGCGCCTACATTGGTTTGAGCAGGACGTTATCAACCAGGCGAGTGTTTCCTACGAAGGCGGCGATGGCGACGAGGGCAGTGGTGGCGAGCTGTTGCATGGGATCGAGGGTGGCTGGATCTACGATCTCGAAGTAGTCCAGCCGTACGGCGGGTTCTTGGGCCAGAACTTGTTTCCCCGCGCTAATCAGATCGGCTGCGTTACCTTCGCCTTGTTCGAATCGATTCTGTATCTCGGTAAGCGAACGGTTCAGGACCCGCGCGGCCTTGCGCTCCTGCTGACTTAGGTACGCGTTGCGCGAACTCATCGCCAGGCCATCCGGCTCGCGCACGATGGGGCAGACGACGATCTCGACTGGCAGATTCAAGTCTTGCACCATGCGGCGGATGATCGTGGCCTGCGCGGCATCTTTTTGTCCGAAGAATGCAAGGTCTGGTTCCACGATGTGGAAGAGCTTAGCGACCACCGTGGTGACGCCGCGGAAGTGGCCTGGACGTGACCTGCCGCACAGCTTCTCGCTCAGACCTTCGACCGTGACGTAGGTGATCACCCCCGCCGGATACATTTCTTCTGGGGTGGGTGCGAAGAGAATATCGACGACCTCTTTTTCCAGCAGGTCACGATCGTGATCGAATGTGCGAGGATATTTCGCCAAATCCTCGGTCGGCCCGAATTGCAGCGGATTTACGAAGATGGAGACTGCGACTAAATCGCAGTTCGCCTTGGCAGCGCGTACCAGCGAGAGATGGCCCTCATGCAGCGCACCCATAGTGGGGACGAAGCCTAAGCGCTTGCCTTCGTGGCGGGCCGCACGTGAAGCGGCCCGCATCTCGTCGATGGTCGTGCAGATTCTCATCTCGCGGTGAATTTTGCCTTTCAGGTGGATGGAACCCAGTTTATGAGTACCTGCATGCTCTCCAACGCGCCCGCGACCAGCGCCCGGTTCTTTCGAAGTTTGGCCTTGTCTTCCTCAGAGCTGGACGCGTTGATCTCTTGAATTGCGACTACGCGGCCATAGGGCCATGCGGATGCGGGCAACTTGGCCAGTGCTTCGGATAATTTGTCCGGATCGAGAATCTGCTGTTCGTTGTTGGCAACATCCAACAGCCCGACACCTTCGACGTTGATGATCAGGTAGGGATTTCGCCAGCCTTTCATATCGCGCACGCCGGCGTACTTTTGCGGATCGGCGGGCGGGATTTGCAGGATTCGAGCCTGTGGACTTGCCGCCGTGGCGTCCTCTGGCGCTCGGGGTGGCTTGGCGCAGGCAGTGACGAAGGCGAGGCTTACCGCCAAAGCAATTAGGCGCGGGTGTGTCATTGCAGCAGTTTACTATCGGCGCATCTCCCGTTTGCGCGCCAGTACGGTTTCCAGTGCCTGCTGCGTTTCTTTGGACAAATGGTAGGACTCGTTATCCAACGGATATTGATGCGAGAGGACGTCCTCGCGAAAGGATTGCACCGCGTCCGAAATAAGGCGACCTGCATCGCCGTAGCGGCGAACGAACTTGGCGGGCGGGGTGAAGCTCAGATTCAGAATGTCGTGGAAGACGAGCACCTGGCCGTCGCAATCCGGCCCTGCGCCAATACCGATGGTTGGGGTCGAAACCTCCGCCGTTATCATGGCGGCGACTTCGCGCGGAATGCCTTCGAGAACCAGGAAGGCTACACCTGCCCGGTCGAGCGCCACGGCGTCGCGCATGAGTTGTTCGACCGCTGCCAGGGACTTGCCTTGAACCTTGTAGCCGCCCATGACGTTGACCGACTGCGGGGTCAGACCGATGTGGCCAGCTACGGGAATTTCGGCGTCGATGACGCGGCGAATCAGATCGGCGCGTTTTTCGCCACCCTCGATCTTCACCACCTCCGCGCCGGCTTCTTTCATGAAGCGGGCTGCGTTGCGCACGGCGTCGTCGGCGCCGACGTGGTAGGAGCCGTAGGGCATGTCGGCGGCGAGCAGCGCGTGTTTCACGCCCCGGCGCACGGCCCGGGTGTGATGAAGCATTTCGTCGACCGTGACCGAGAGCGTGTCCGGGTAGCCGAGCATGGTCATGGCCAGGGAATCGCCGACTAGAACAATGTCAATGGAAGCCTCGTCTACCAGCCGCGCGCTGGCGTAATCGTAGGCGGTGAGGCAGGTAATGGGTTGGTGTTGCAGTTTCTTTTCTTGAAGGGAAGCGACAGTAATCTTACGGCGAGATTCGCCAATGGGTGTGACACTCACGATGTCCTCCAGTGCCCCTCCGCCTTGACGGATAGAGCCCGTACGCATCTGGGATGCTGCTGAGCTATTGTAGACCTGGAGGCGGTAGTTCGTCGATGGCTGTTTGAGATTCCTAAAGGAGGGGGTCCTCCGGAGGCATTGTCTAGGTAAGATATTTACATTTCGTCTTACTAAATAGTAAGATCACTGCAACCATGAGAGCCTATCGCACAGTTATCAGTTCCAAGGGGCAAGTGGTAATTCCGGCTGAGTTGCGGGAGCAGTTCGGGCTGAAAAAGGGTACGCCGGCAACCTGGAGCGAAGAAAAAGGCCGTTTGGTACTCACTCCCATGACAGAGCGGAGACTGGATGAGATCATGGGATTTCTGAAGCCAGGGCCGGGGGAGCCGTCAGTATTCGAGGCATCTTTTGAAGAGCGGGAGCGTGAGCGGCGGAGAGAGAAATAATGGCCCGATCATTACACAGGAGCACGCGCCAGTACGTGCTTGATGCCAATGCCCTGATCGGGTTTTTTGAAGGGCGGATTGGCGTTTCGGAAAAAGTGCGCCGGCTGTTGAGCGACGCCGGGAGGCAGGATGCGCCCTTGCTGATGTCGGCCGTGAATTGGGGCGAGGTCTTCTACATGGAATGGCGGTATCGTGGCGAAGCCAAAGCCTGGGAAGCGGAAGCACGGTTGCAGGAAATGCCTGTGGCGGTCATCAGTGTGGATCGTGAGAGAGCCTCTCGTGCTGGCGCACTGAAGCAGAAACACGGTCTGGGATACGCCGACGCGTTTGCCGCTGAACTGGCTATTGAGCGCGGTGCATGGCTGGTCACAGCCGATGCGGAGTTTTCGAAAGTTGGGAAAGCGCTGACGGTTTATTCGCTTCCGAGGCATGAGAAGTGAACGGAAGCTTATGGCTATGAAGCCGAATTCGGAGTTGGAAAAAGTTGGTGTCCTCGCTGCATGTCCTTAGGTCGAAGCTCGTATTTTCGGTCGTAAAGCATCGAGATCAGTTTGTCCGAATCGTAGTTGTGAGCCTTCGCCACTTGGGTTACCGGAGATTCTGGCTGCCGCTCGGACGATTGCCCTTTACCTGGTGTCGACAATCCCTGAATTTGAAATCATAGCCTTTCGTGACGGAGACCCTGTCCGCACCCTTGCGCAGTATTGTTCGTCTAACATGCCGACCAACCGCGCTGCGTCGAGTTCAGAAATCACGCTGGTTATCGCGGGAGCGACGCCGAAGCAATCCTGCCATTGCAACGCAATCTCGACCAATCGAGAACGAAGCTCAGCTGTGATCCGTGGCCAACGACTAACGACCGACGACGATTTCCTACGCGCTGGCCGCGTCCTGATTTCCCAGGGGCAGGAAATACTGCGTCCCCTTGATTGGGGCGGAAACTTTTCGCAGCAGCTCCTGCAGGTCTTCGTTGCGCTCCACGAAATCGATTTCCGAGGTGTTCACGATCAGCAGGTCGGATGAGGTGTAGTGGAAAAAGAAGTGCTCGTAGGCCTTGATCACTTCTTCGAGATATTCTTCGTTGATCGCCTTCTCTCCAGGTGAGTTCTTTTTCTTCAGACGTTTTTTCAGAACTTCGGGAGTGGCTTGCAAATAAATTACCAGGTCGGGCGTGGGGAGTTGCTCGCGAAAATAGTTGTAATAGCGATTGTAGGTTTCGAGTTCCTGGTCGGTGAGGTTGAGGCAGGCGAAAAGTTTGTCTTTTTCGAAGACGAAATCCGTGACCACGGATTTCTGGGTGCGTGGTCCGAGGTCGAGGGCGCGAAGCTGTTCGAAGCGGCGGATGAGGAAAGCAAATTGCGCCTGGAATCCGGCGCCGCGTTCGCCGTTGTAAAAGGCGGGCAGAAAGGGGTTGTCCTCGGTTTCCATTACGCGCTGGGCGTTGAGACGCTCGGCCAGAATCCGCGTCAGCGTGCTTTTTCCGACGCGTATGGGACCTTCCACGGCAATGTAGCGGGGTAGTTCGAAAAGATTGGCCATGGGATAGAGGGCTCGGGTTTCGAATGGCAGGATATCCCGGCTGAGCTTCGAGCGCAATTGCGGGAAGAGTAACCCCTGTTCTCACCACAGAGACACAGAGGCATAGGGAAACAATTTACAATCGCGGCATTATGGGTAGCTTCTCCTTCGGGGCTGGTCTTGCTGTGGCGGCTGTTGCCGTGGGCTATCAGGCCATGGCTCCGAGGGGTCAGTGGTATGGGCGGACATTTACTGGGCTGAAGACTGGAACCAGGCAACTGGCGCTGACTTACGACGATGGTCCCAACGACCCGCATACGCTTTCGTCTGCTGGAAGTTCTTGCCCAGCACAATGTGCGAGGCAACTTTTTTTCTTATCGGGCGCTACGTCAGGCAATAAGGCCGGACATCGTGCGCGAATTGGTGCAGGCTGGACATGTTAGTCGGCAACCATACTTTCAGCCATCCCAATCTGATTTTTGCTTCCGCCGCGGCAACAACGAGAATGCAATTACTGGATTGCGAGCAGGCATTGACGGATGCGGTGGGAGAGCATTCGCGGTTGTTTCGTCCTCCGTTTGGTGGACGTCGGCCGAGTACTCTGCGCATCGCGCGAACGCTGGGGCTGGAGCCAGTGATGTGGAACGTCACTGGCTGGGACTGGAAAGGAAAACCAGCGGAGTACATTGAGCGCAGAGTCACGCAGCAGGTTCGCGGCGGGGATGTGATTCTGTTGCACGATGGCGGTCATTTGACCTTTGGGGCGGACCGCTCGCAAAGCGTGATTGCGACGGATCGACTGATCGCACGGTACAAGTCTGAAGGATATGAGTTCGTGAAGGTTTCGGAAATGATGGAAAGGCAAGCTGTAAGCTCTCAGCCATCAGTTCCCAGCTAAGTCTGGCGGTGCTACTGAAGCTGACGGGTTCCTTCTACTCCGCTCAGGGCAGGCTCCGAGCCGGTCCCACACTGAGTCAAGACAGGGTCCTACGCAGTTTTGCTTACTCGAACTGCTTTCGGAAAGTGGCGAATTGTTGTTTGATGTCGGCGACCTCTTTCTTGAGGATGGCTAGTTCATCCTCTAGGCGAGTTACGCGGTCGCCATCGACGGAGTTGCTGCGGACGGACGCGGGCGTGGGCGCCCATGCGACATCTGGCACGTCTTCCGCGTCCCCTGCTAGCAGGTGCTTGTAGCGGGCTTCTTTGGTTCCGGGTTGTCTGGGCAGAACTCTGGCCAGTGGCGGGTCGCGCTGCATCAGGCGCTGCAAGGTGGATTGCACTTCGGTGAGGTCTTCGAAGCGATGCATGCGCTCGGTGCGGCCGCGGAGTTCGCCGGGGGTTTGAGGGCCACGCAACAGCAACACGCAGAGGACGGCGGTTTCTCCCCGAGTGAAGTTGAAGGCTTCCTGCAGTCGGTGCTCGTACTTGGTAACGCGGCTGTCGGCGCTGCTGGTCGGGCCGGCAAGACGTTTTTCCTGGAGAGTGGCTAGCGCTTGGCGCACGGCCTCTTCGTCGAGATTCATCACTGGATCGCGGTTGTTCTTCTGGTTGCAAGCATTAACCAGCGCATTCAGCGAAAGCGGATAATAATCCGGAGTGGTGACGTCTTTTTCTACCAGCGAGCCAAGCACTCTGGTTTCGACGTCGTTGAGTATTATGTCCATTGCGTGAATCCTTCGAGGCTGACCGAGTCTTAGAGATTGTACAGATGCTGCGAGCAAGTGCGAGTCGAGCTTTGCTCGACCGGACAGCCGAGGGCGGCGAATCCCCGCGCGAGCGGCCGGATAGATTCCTTTGATCTGGCTCATAAGCTTTTTTGATTGGCAGGGGGTGGGGCTCCGCGATACCCTAGCTAGTTCTGATCATCCCCCGAAACACACCTGAGTCTTGTTGCAAAACTTATAAGGAGATCCATGCCTACTGAACTGCGAAATTTTTTGGCCATCCCATACGACGAACTGGAAGAGATGAATTTGAACGCAAAGGACCAGCGCCAGAGTCGGGTTGCCCCTCATAAGATTCAAGAGGAGCGGCTGGAATACTTGAGCAGCGAAAAACGGATCAAGGCCGTGACTGTGCTGTTCAGCGACCTGGAAGGCCGTCTGCACATGCTGGATTACGACAAGAAATTTCTGATCAAGAGCTGGGACAATCTCACTTTTGATGGGTCTTCGATTCGCGGATTCACCGCCCAGCGGGAAAGCGACCTTCGCCTCGGAATCGACTGGGGGGCTTTCTACTGGGGGCCTGCCGATGTGTTCGGACCGGGCAAGGTACTGGTCTTTGGGGATGTGATCGACAAGGGTGGTACACCCTATAGCGCGGACATTCGCGGCATTCTCAAGACGTACGCCCAGGAACTATATAAGAAACACGGCTACACGTTGAATGCTGCCAACGAAATCGAGGGCTTTCTGTTTCAGGGGCCCGATGCGGAGCGGCGTTATCACGAGACCCTCAAGTTCGATTACGTTAATACTGGAGGCTACTATCATTCCCTGCCTGGCGATGTGTTGCGCACCTTCATCGATACCACGGCGGAAGTGCAGCGCAGCATGGGTTTCCAGAACGAGAAGGATCATCCCGAAGTGGCGCCTTCACAATTCGAAATCAATTACGGCTATGGGGAAGTGGTGGCTGCGGCCGACCAGATCCAACTTTACAAGCTGATCTGCCGGCAGGTGGCGACCAAGATGGGTTGCACCGCGTCCTTTCTGCCCAAGCCGGTGGTGGGCGTGAATGGCAGCGGGATGCACACCAACGTCTCGATCAGCAAGGGTGGCAAGAATTTGTTCTGGGATGCGAAGGGGGAAGAGAAGCTGAGCAAAATGGGCTGGGAGTTTATTGATCGCATTCTCACCCATGGCAACGATCTTTGTCTGCTGTTCAATGCCAGCGTCAACGCTTATCGCCGCCTGGACCCGCACTTTGAGGCGCCGAACCAGCTCAAAGCATCGCCCGTGGATCGCGGCTCTATGATTCGGATTCCGATCGGCAACGAGAGGAGCATGCGGGTGGAAGTGCGCTCGGTCGCGCCAGACGCAAATCCTTACTTGGTCATGTTGTCGATCTTTAAGACTGGCCTCGACGGCGACACGGCGAAGATTAAAAACCTGCGCCAGGCGCAGCGCTACTTGCCGGATAACATCTATGACGCGATGGCGAATTTCCGCAACGCGGGTTGGACCACAAAACTGCTGGGCGAGGACGTGAAAGCCCGCTACGCGGACTTGAAGCAGGCTTCAGCCGATCGCTGTCCGAGGCTGCTAGGAACGTTCGTGAAGGCTCCGGAAGTGCAGTATCACCACGATGTGTATAACCAGTTCTTGTGGAATCTGTTTTAAAGTTCAATGAGGACTCGGGAGACGGTTGCACGACACCAAAGGTATGTGAGAAACTAAGTTCAGAGCGAAGGCCGGATTGAGTAATCAGTCCGGCCTTCTGCTTTTGTCACGAAATCGGGCTCGCGCTTCAGGGCGCGGGCCATTCTTTTTGGAGGAAACTATGTCGGAGTTTCAAGGCAAGCGCACTACTCACGAATACACCCAGAACAACGTGGCTCCGCCGGAAAAAGTCTTCCCGCTGCTATGTCCGGTGCGCGAGGCGGATTGGGTTCCGGGATGGCAGCATCGTTTGATTTACTCGGAATCGGGCGTCGCCGAACGCGGTTGCGTCTTCATCACACCGAACGAAGACGGCACTGAGACTACCTGGGTGGTCACTGATTACGATCCTGCATCCTTCCGCATTGCATTTGCCTGGGTGAATCCAGGACTGGTGGCGGCAGAGATCAGGATCCATCTCAGTAATAGCGCTGGAGTGTTGGGGCACACCAGCGTGCTGATCCAATATACGTACACCGGGCTATCGACTAAAGGGAATCGCGAAGTCGAACGTTACGATCAGAAATGGTTTCGGCACAAGATGCAAAGCTGGGAAACGGCGATCAATCACTATTTGCAAACGGGAAAGCGGATTGATGCGGCGGGGTGGGAGTAAGTCGTGGCATAGTGCAACTCGCCCACGCCGATTTGCCAAAGTGGGATCGTCGTAGCACTTCCGTGCGGCGTTATTCATTGAACGTCGGGTCAGGCGGCTGTCATAATCAATTGTTTATGGAGCGTGCTCTCTGGCCACGACGTCGTTGACTGCAAACCTGGAAGAGCGGTGGTTGCCCGCGTCTTTTCTCAATCTACGCGATTACAGTCTGAGCAAGTTTCTGCGCGACCTGATTGCGGGCGTGACCGTCGGATTGGTGGCCCTGCCGCTGGCTATGGCATTTGCCATCGCGTCCGGGCTCACGCCGCAGGCGGGAATTTATTGCGCGGTGGTGACCGGATTCCTGATTTCGGCATTAGGCGGTTCGAGGACGCAGATCGGCGGTCCGACGGGCGCGTTTGTAGTGGTGATCGCGGGAATTGTCGCGGTGCATGGCGTGGACGGACTGTTCATGTGCACCATGATGGCCGGGGTTGTGCTCATTATTCTTGGCGTAACGGGCATGGGCACGGCGGTGAAGTTCATCCCGCGGCCCATCGTGATCGGTTTCACCAATGGAATTGCGGTTCTGATCGCGAGCACGCAGATCAAAGATTTCTTTGGATTGCACATCAGCAAAGTTCCCGGCGAGTTCTGGCTGCGCATGGAAAGCATCGCAGCCAATTTTCACACTCTGTCATACGCGGCAACGGTTTTGGGCAGCGGTACGCTCGTGACGCTGCTGGTATGCCGTGCGCTTTCGAACCGCATTCCCGGACCTATCGTGGCAATGGTGGCGGGCACGGTCGCGGTAGTCGCACTCAACCTGCCGGTCGAAACTATTGGCACACGCTTCGGAGGAATACCGAGCGGGTTGCCCCACTTCGCGATTCCGCACTTCCGCGCAGATCTCATTCACGGCCTGCTTGGTTCCGCCTTCACGGTCGCGATGCTGGGCGCGATTGAGTCGCTAATGTCGGCGGTGGTGGCGGACCGGATGAGCAATGACCATCACAATCCTAATGTCGAACTGATGGCGCAGGGTGTGGCCAACATCGTTTCGCCGATGTTTGGCGGGCTGCCGGCCACGGGTGCGATTGCGCGCACGGCGACCAATATCCGCGCTGGGGCTAAGACGCCGGTTGCCGGAATGATTCACGCGCTGACGCTGGTATGCGTGCTTCTATTTGCCGCACCTCTCACCAGTTTTATTCCCATGGCTTCGCTGGCTGCGATTTTGCTGGTGGTCGCCTACAACATGGGCGAATGGCGGGAAATTCCGCAACTGCTGAAGCTGACCAAGACCGATATCAGCGTCTGGCTGGTTACGTTCGCGCTCACGGTGTTTGCCGACCTCACGGTTGCGGTCGAGGCGGGAATGATTCTGGCAGCGTTATTGTTTATTGGGCGGGTGGCGAAAACTACGACTGTGTCTCAGGTCACGGACGACTACGTCGAAGACGGGCGCGTACACATCCTGCAGGACAAAGACATTCCGTATTATGCGACTATTTTCCGCATTCACGGGCCGTTCCTGTTTGGAGCTACGGATAAAGTCTCGACGATCATTGAGAAAATGGATGAGTTGCCGCCAGTCGTCATTCTGCGCTTGCGCAACATGACTGCAATCGATGCGACCGGGCTATTCGCGCTGGAGGAAGTGGCGCGGGAACTGCATGCTACCAAGCGGACGTTGATCCTCTGCGGCGCGCGGGAGCAACCCGCGAAGCTCATCCAGCAAGCCGAGTTTGAAGACGTCATCGGACACGAAAACATCTGCGCGAACGTGCAGGAAGCTCTGCGGCGAGCAGAAGATGTCTTTGAGAGAATGGAGAGTAAGGCCGCGGCGGGCGCCCAGTGAGATCGGTCCTCCCCCGAAGACCAAACTCATCCGCTAATTTCGGCGCCCGCCAAGACCCAGCGGAACTGAGAACTACTTATTGCTCGAGGTGACCATTGGTGGTGGTACCTGGGTTACCCCCAAGTAGCTATTCACCGTTTGCGTAGACAAGTCCGTGATGACGGAGATTTGTGAGACTGAGTGGCCCTGTGTCTTCAAAAGCCGGACTTGGGCCTGATCCGAAAGCTTGACTGTGTCCTCAATTTTGGCTGATTGCTTGACAGGTGCGACTGTGGCTGTCGTCTGTGGTTGCGGTGCAACAGCTTGCGCCGCAGCGCCAAAGTCGAAAGCGGTTCCTCCCGAGATCGGAGTTGCCATGTTAATTCCTCCTTCAACCTACCGTTATCAGGGATTATCGGCAGTGCAGCAGATAACTTTAGGTGGTTGCGGGGGGCGGCCAGCCAAGGTGTGTATTGGGCTGAGTCTAAATGGCTTAGACGTGCAATAGGGCGTCACCGAGCTGACCTGGGCGGCCGGTTGATTCGTCGACCCAAGCAGGCGCATAATCTGCTCAGCCGAGCGATCCTAGGGTCAGGGAGGTTGTCATGAAATATGCCATCAGATTATTCGCATTGGTCGCGGCAGTATCGATCGCAGCGGCGCACGCTCAATCTGCGGCGCTACGCGTGACCAAGACAGTTGTCTCGAAGACATTCGGCTCAAACGACGGGCCCTACGGAAACGGACAATGCGACTCCAGCGGCAACATCTACGTCAGACTCTTCGATCCCGCTGAACTCGATCAAGCCCGGCCCGTGCTGATGTTCGACAAGGCTGGAGGGTTACAGGCGAAGTTTACCAGCCCACATCTTCCTGAGTTCCAACAGTATCAATATGAATTTCCTTTTGCCCTATTGCCACAGGGTGGAATTGCCGTCGTCGATTGGATGTACCCGGACATTCACGTGGTCAAGTTCTCTGCGGATGGAACGGTTGAGTCCGACGTGAAACTTGATTTCGCACGATTCGCTCCCTATCAACTCGCCGTCTTTCCGACCGGCGACCTGCTGCTCTCCGGAATTGAAGGCGCCAATCGAGCGCACCCCCATCTCTACAAGAGTTTCGCTGCGATTTACGATAAAACGGGACACTTGATGAAGAGGTTGACCCTGGAGGGCGACGAGGAAATTGATCGGGCCATCGAAGTAGGCGACTCCAGATACGCAAGCCATGGCCCGGGTTGGGGGAATTTGGCGGTTGCGCAGGGCATGGTTGCGACCGGCGAGGATGGCAACGTTTATCTGGTACGGCGCGCGTCGCCTGCAACCGTCTATGTCATTTCGTCCTCCGGGGAGGTGGTTCGGAAGTTCGTGGTGGAACCGCAGACTTCAAGCGACATGCCTTTCGAAATGCAACTTGCGAAAGGAAAGATTGCGTTCGTTTTTGACGGATGGACTGGCGGCCGCACTTCGGGGAATGAAAAGCTGGCGGTTGTGGATGCGAACTCCGGTGAACGTTTGGAAGATTTTGAAGATGGCACAGCCGGGGCAGGGTTCTTTGGGCTTTCGTGTTATGCGCCAGACTCCGGAGCGTTCACCTTCCTGAGCATGTCCGATGGGCGCGTTAAGTTCACCACGGCTAGGAAGAAATAAAGGTTATCGAACGATTGCAGCGGATGTCAGAACGTTTACCCTGCCTGTTTTTCCGCTTTATGGGATAGCTTAGACCGCGTTCCTCCCTGGCCTCGCGCGAGCGCGGCAATTGTCATGTTGCTCCGCCACGCGGACGGCTTTATAGTCTGTGTTGCAGTCGGGAGGATCTCTCCATGCTCCGCATGCTTTTGCATTGGGCAGTGAGCGCGCTGGCGGTCTGGATCACCTCGCGCGTAGTCCCTGGCTTCTACGTGAACGGGGCGGCTGCCGCGCTGATTGCCGCCATCGTAATCGGGCTGGTCAACGCGACGTTGGGGCTGTTCTTGAAGATCATCACCTTTCCGCTCACTATCCTCAGCCTGGGACTTTTCTGGTTCGTGATCAATGCCATCATGCTCGAACTCGCCTCGGCGTTTGTGCCCGGCTTTCATATAAGCGGCTTTGGAGCGGCGTTCGTGGGCGGGATCGTGCTCACGATAGTGAACATGCTGCTGAAGTGGCTGGTGATGCCGTCACGGCATGGGTATTAAAGCGAAGGCCAGTGGAGGCGTGGCTCATCTCCCCAACAGTTACTCACTGACCAGTCTTAGAGGGCTTGCGTGGCTTGAGCAGTTTCCAATCGTCCTCGGTGAGTAATCTTCCTAATGCGCTGAACTCGCCCGCACCTTGCAGTTGTTCACCTCCGTCCATCACAACCACGTCGCCGTTGATGTAGCTCGATCCATCGCTCACCAGGAATGCGGCGAGATTGGCCAACTCTTGGATGGTGCCGAAGCGGCGGAGAGGATTTCTCTCGCTAGCAAATTTTTCTAGCTCGGGCCGTGGAAGCAGGCGGGAGAAAGCTCCTTCGGTGGGAATTGGCCCGGGAGCGATCGCGTTCATGCGGATTTCCCGGTCTCCCCATTCCACGGCGAGACTGCGGGTCAGGGCAACGACTCCAGCCTTCGCCATAGCGGAGGGTACGACATAGGCTGAACCGCTCGACGTATAGGTTGCGGCGATATTTAGCACAACTCCTGGATGGGATGCCTGCAACCATCTTCGTCCGCAAGCCATGGTGGCGTTAATTGTTCCCATGAGCACGATTCCCAGAACGGCTTCAAACGCGCCGGGGGACAACTCTTCAGTACGGGCAAGGAAGTTGCCCGCGGCGTTGTTCACTAGGATATCGAGCGGGCCATCCTTCCAAATGGAGTCGATCATCTGTTCCACACGCGGCAAATCACGAACGTCGCAGGGAAGAGATTGAATCTTTTTTGGCGCCACGCGGCCCAGTTCAACCTCCGTCTCGGATAGAACTTGCTGACGTCGGCCGCAGATATAGACGGTGGCGCCCAGCTCCAGAAAACGATGAGCCATGCCTTTGCCCAAACCCGTGCCGCCGCCCGTGATGAGAATTCGCTTGTTGTGCAGCAGATCGGGTTGAAACATGCGGGCGCTCCTGCTCTTGGGTAACTAGACTGCGAGCGATTGTAATTCAGGAGGCCCGAAGGCTACGGACTGAAAAGCAACGGCCAACAACTTTCTTGCCGCGCCTGCGCCGTGGTGTCGCAAAAAAAACAGTTGACAGAGCCGTCGTGGTTATAGACGGGATGACAAGGGTGCTGTAGTTCACGCTACATCTAGATGAGCGACACCGAACGTATTTCGCGATTCACGTCTCGCAGCGTGAGCCTTGTCCTTAGCCTCATGGAATCAGCAGCAGCTTTCCCGTCGTCTTGCGGCCCTCCAGATCCCGGTGTGCCTGGGCGGCATCGGCGAGCGGATAGGTGTGCTCGATGCGCAGTTTGAGCTTGCCTTCGGCGATCATCTTGAACACATCGTTCGAGCGGGCTCGCAACTCCTCGTTCGTGGCAATGTAGTGCGCGAGAGTAGGGCGGGTCACGTAGAGCGAACCCTTTTGCGAGAGTTGCACCAGATCGAAGGGGGCCACGGCCCCGCTCGATCCTCCGAACAAAACCATCATTCCGCGCGGTCGTAGTACGTTTAAGCCCTTCTCGAAGGTGGTCTTGCCCACTCCGTCGTAGACTACGTCAACACCTTTGCCGTCGGTCAGGCGCTTGGTCTCGGATTCAAAATCAGTCTGGGTGTAAAGGATCACCTCGTCGGCGCCTGCTTGTCGCGCCAGCTTGGCTTTTTCGTCGGTTGAAACTGTAGCGATCACGCGGGCTCCGATGTTGTGGGCCATCTGCACCAGCAGTAGCCCCACGCCCCCTGCGGCGGCATGTATCAGAGCGGTTTGGCCGCGCTTGAGAGGAAAAGTGTCGTGACTCAGGTAGTGCGCGGTCATGCCTTGCAGCATGGCGGAGGCCGCTTGCTGATCGCTCACGCCTTGCGGAACTGGCACCAGCCGCTGGCCGGGGACGGTCGCGTACTCGGCGTAGGAGCCGCGGACGCTGCTCCAGGCTACCCGATCTCCGGGCTTAACTGATTTCACCTCTGGGCCGACGGCGGTGACTTCGCCTGCGCCCTCCTGTCCCAGCACAAACGGCAGCGGGACCTTGTATCGCCCCTCGCGCTCGTAAACATCAATGAAGTTCACCCCCGAAGCTGCGATCTTCACCAGCGCTTCGTTCGGCTTGGGTTGCGGGATTGGCAAATCCACAAGTTGCAAAACTTCCGGTCCACCGGTTTGCTTTACCTGGATGGCATTCATGTTTGGGTTCGATTCTGATCGTGCGGCGAGAGATTCAGATTCAGAATGGAAAGGGCAAGCTGCCAGGTTCTATGACTGTGTGTCGGGTCTCTGACCCGGCTGCGGCCTGCAAGGCCGCTCCCCGAGAAAAATGATACTTTCAAATGTTCGGTATTCCGGCTCCTGGGAAAAGCTGCGGCCTTCGGCCTGGCCGGGTCGAAGACCCGGTTCCACACAACAGAAGCCGGTCCCACGGCCCCACAGAAGACCCGGATCGCACGAGGGTTGCTTCATCGCGGGTGGCTGAAGTAATATTCCGGCCTGTTCCTAAAGTAACTTGGACCAACCGAGATGCGGATTGACCCATCAAAATGTGGGTAGTAGCATAAAATGGTCTTCCGTGGACCAGGGTTGATCGCGGTAAGTCATAGAGAAACATGAAGATTCGGAAACTCTATCTTCTGATCGCGCCGGTAGTTGCCTTGGTTTTGGGCAGCATCGCGTGTCAGACGGCGCAGCGGCCGGCGACGCTGCTGCCTACGGGCAAGTCCTCTGCGCCGACGCTGAGCTCGTCTCCCGCGCCCGCTCCTCAGCCTAATACCGAAGCCAAAGCTGCGCCCACCGCGCCCACTCAGACTGAGAGTAAACCTGATGCCGTCGCTGAATTGATTGCGCAGGTCGAAAAGGAATACCAGAAGGGACAGGATGAGTACAAGGCCGGCCACCTCGAAGCGGCCAAGGAAAGTTTCGATCGTGCCTTCAACGTGCTGCTGGGAAGTTCGTTGGACGTGCGCTCCGACGAGCGGCTGCAGCAGGAATTTGACCGCGTCCTGGATGGCGTCAACGGCCTGGAACTGCAAGCCTTGCAGCAAGGTGACGGCTTTACCGAGCAAAAGTCGGAGCCCGCGCCCATCGACGAGGCAAACGAGGTTACGTATCCGGTCGATCCCAACGTGAAGGCAAAAGCCGAGGCGGAGGTCAAGGCTACGCACTCCGATCTGCCTCTGATGATGACCGACCCGGTTGCCGGCTATATAAACTACTTTTCCACGCGCGGGCGGGGAACGCTGGAGCGTGCCCTGGCCCGTAGCGGGCGTTATCAGGCCATGATTCAGAGCGTTCTGAAGGAAGAGGGCGTTCCGCAGGACTTGATCTACCTGGCCCAGGCGGAATCCGGATTCCATCCGCTTGCGCTTTCCCGCGCCGGCGCTCGGGGAATGTGGCAATTCATGGCCAGCCGCGCCAAAGGGTATGGGTTAGAGCGTGATTGGTGGGTGGATGAGCGGCAGGATCCGGAGAAATCTACCCGCGCCGCTGCCCAGCATTTGAAAGATCTCTACAACGAGTTTGGCGACTGGTACCTGGCCATGGCCGCCTACAACTCCGGTCCCGGTACCGTCCAGAACGCAGTCAAGCGCACGGGCTACGCGGATTACTGGCAGCTCTACAAGCGGAACGTGTTGCCAAAGGAAACGCGCAACTACGTGCCTATTATTCTGGCCGTAACCATTATGGCCAAGAATCCGGAGCAGTACGGACTGGACAAGGTGGTTACCGACAAGCCAGTTCCTTATGATTCAGTGAAGATTGATTACCCCGTGGACCTGCGCTTAGTGGCGGAATGTGTGGATGCTTCCGAGAGCGCTCTGCAGGATTTGAACCCCAGCCTGTTGCGCTTGACCACACCCAAGGATCGGGAATTCGAACTGCATCTGCCGGCCGGCACGAAGGATCGTTATCTCAGCGCCATTACCGCCATTCCGCCGGACATGCGGGTATGGTGGCGCTATCACAAGGTCGCCCCGGGCGACACTTTGACCTCGGTCGCGCGCGCTTTTCACACCAGTCCCCGCGCTATTGTGCAGGCGAATAATCTCGACGGCGATGAGAACCTTCGCCCCGAAAGCGAACTGATTATTCCAGTTGCCCCAGGGAAACATCCTGCCGACCAGATTGCCAGCTATTCGCGCCGGGCAACCACCTACAAGGTTCGCAAGGGAGACACGGTCGAAACCGTAGCCGACAATTTCGGCGTCCCGCCCTCGATGGTTCGTCGCTGGAATCACCTGAAGGGCGACAGCCTGCGCGGACGGCGAGTTTTGTATATCCATCAGCCAGTGGCTCCGGGCAGCGATGAAAGCCGTCAAGTGGTTGCTTCTAAGTCGACATCCAAGAAGAAGTCGCAAACCACAGCCACAAAGACCGTGGTGCATCACAAAGTGCAGCGTGGGGAGACACTCTCCTCCATCGCCAAATCCCATAACACCACGGTGGACGCTTTGAAAGAGAACAACGGCAATTTAGCCAATCTCCGGCCGGGGATGGTTTTAGTTATCGGCACTCCCGGCAGATAGTCCCCCGCTTTCCAACGCCCGACCTGAATTCAAAACTGAAATCCCAGTGCGAAGCTCGAGCGGAATTTTTTTTTGCGTGGCCACTACGAAACTGGAAACAGGAATTCAACTTCGGTGTAATATGCATTGGGCAGATGCGCAGCAACCAGTTTTGGTCACTGCAACGCGAAAAACTACTGTGCTATAATCGCGGCCCGTTCAGTTAGCAGAGCAAATTTCGGTAGTCTTTTTAATTTCCTGGCGCATGCAGTGCAAGCACAGCATCCGGCACAAAGCGCAGCCGGAAAATTCACAGGAGGAGCAATGAACGATCACGAAACCCTCTATCTACGAGACGACGAAATAGATGAATTTGGTGACAGCGGCGCCTATGGCGAATCGCTGGAAGAGGATTACGAAGAAGAAGAGGAAGAAGAGGAAGCAGAACTGCCAGGCGTGACCGGCTCCGAGACGGGCGGCGAGCCGGCGATGCCAGCAGCACCGGTGCCCGCAGGTGGCGGTGGTGGGGGCTCATCCAAACCTGCGGCGAAAAAGCCCGCGCCCAAGAAGGCCGCGCCCAAGAAGGCGGCGAAGAAAAAAGCGCCTAAAAAGGCGGCGAAGAAAAAAGCCGCGCCCAAAGCCGCAAAGAAGAAGAGCGCCAAAAAGAAAGCGGCGAAGAAGGCGGGCAAGAAATCCTCGCGTCGGCGATAAGTTGAGATGAAGTACTGCTCGGGATCCAGCCGCAGCTTGGCTGCGGCTCGGACCGCGGGCCCATCCTCGCGTCATTCCCGCGAGGCGAGGTTTTCGCAACCATCCTCGGCGGCTGTGGCTGCGATTTGTCGTTGCATCTGCTGCGCTTCCTTGGCTACCCGGACGAGGCGTCCGGGCCTACGTGGGCATTGCCACAATTCCTTACGCTCATCGCACGCAGCAGAGGTGTCAATTGCGCCTCTAAGCGGCACCGCGTAGCATCTAATCAGCATGCCGACGGTCGCCACCTCCGCGCCTAGCCATCCCCCCAAGCTGGTGCTGGGTGAGATCTTCAGCTTCGCCTTCGACACCTTCTGCAGTAATAAAGTCCGGTTTGCGCTTACCGCGCTGGGCATGGTGATTGGCACCGCGTCGCTCATCCTGGTGGTGACCATCGGAATGACGGGGAAGCAATATGTCCTGAATCAGATTCAGGCGATCGGCGCCAACATGGTGTATGCGGAGTACCAGGGCGGCGCCGGAAACACAAATCCTGACTTGCTGACCATCGACGACATGCATGCGGTTTTGCAGCAAGTGCCGGGAATCGCGGCTGCGTCTCCCGTAGTTAATCTGGATGAACGCGTCCCCGTCGGCAACGGCAAGGAGCGCGACGTCCGCGTGCTTGGGGTTTTTCCTCAGTACAGTGCGGTGCGGAATTTGGTGGTTCTCTCCGGCAGAATGTTCGACGGCGAAGACGAGCAGGCGCACAATAAGGTGGGAGTGATCACACAAAAGCTCGCGGAGCAGCTCTACGGCTCGACCAACGAGGCAGTGGGCAGGGTTTTGAAGCTGAGCGGGCTTCCGTTCACTGTCATCGGTACTTTTAAGGAGCGCGTCGACACCTTCGGGCAGTCGGAAGTCACGTCGAATGCGATGCTGATTCCCTACACCGTGAGCCTCTACTTCACCGACACCAGGGACGTGAAGCAGCTCTATTTTTCCGCCACTGATTCCGCCATGGTCGTACCCGTGACCGAACAGATCCGCAAGGTGATTCAATCCCGGCACCGGTCAGAATCGGTTTACCAGGTAGATAACCTGACCGAGTTGGTCGCGGTGGCGGATCGGACGGCAAACGCACTCACCCTGGTTTTATTGCTGGTTGCAACCGTGACCTTGCTGGTGAGTGGAATCGGGATTATGAATATTATGCTGGCCACGGTGAGCGCTCGCATCCGCGAAATTGGAATTCGCAAAGCCATGGGCGCCACCAATCGCGAGATTCGCTTTCAGTTTTTGTCGGAAGCCATTCTGATTTCCCTGATCGGAGGTTTTGTAGGAGTCATCATCGGACTGGCGCTGCCCTTTTCGGTGCGCTTCTTTACCGAGTACCGCATCCCGATCTCCGGACTCTCGGCAATCGTGGCTATCGTGGTGTCCTCGCTGGTCGGCATTTTGTTTGGCACGGTTCCCGCTACGCGGGCGGCCAAACTGGATCCGGTGGAGAGTTTGCGGTATGAGTGAGAAAAGCAGCTTGGGGCTCGGAATGCGGCTTCAGGCTTCAGGCCTTGGGCTTCAGGCTTCAGGCCTTGGGCTTCAGGCTTCTAACGCCCAGGAAAACTGTGATCAAGCTGCAAGCCCAGAGTCGGAAGCCCAGAGCCTGAAGCCGTACTTTGCAGTCTCCACGGCGAATCTTGCAACCGTGGGCCAAGAGTTCTGACAAAAGTAAAGCCGGACGGGTTAGCCCAGCTTTTCTCTTTCGTCACCCTTTGGGGATTGACTTGGTTTTGAGACTCCCCTCAGATTTTGTTAACTTTCACTCTCGCTCTCACCTGATTTGACTCAGCCGCGAGCCAAAACGTTGCATTGCCTGGGTTACATCACCAAGGCGAGGTTCTCGAGTTCAGACTGCAACACAGGGATTGAGCAGCCGGACATTTCCACCCGACCGGCCGCGTCAAAAGCTGCTTGCGGCGAAACTCCGTAACCCCTGCCCATAAGAAAGACTTGCAAAAGTTCGGCGGCCTCTCGCGAATCGATTAAACCACCCTGCAACAGATCGTTTCGCAAGGCTGTCAGCTCGGTAACGGAAAATCTCTCTTTAAACCTATCGTTCATGGCCGTATCACCTCCGACCTTGATTACTGCACTTAACCTATTAGACTCCGTTGCTGCCACCTGCGTTGCATGCAATTTCATTGCCGTGCGGTACGCCGGTTCTGAAAAGGCTGCAGCAAATTCGCATATCTCTTTCAACCCAAACTGGTGCAATAAGTTGCGGTGAAATGAGGGAACTGTCCGCTGCCCCGGAAGCCTACGTTAGGGCTGGGCTTGGTCTCAGAAGGTTGGCACAAGGTGTCGTTTTGGTACGGAAATTGGCGCTCACCGTGTCCAGAATGGGTCGACGCCGCAGCCCCGGAGCCGACACGATGGGAGAAGTCAGGCAGGATCGGTGACTGCTTCGTCGACCAACATAATCGGAATATTGTCGCGAACCGGGTAGACACGTCTACACTCCGTGCACTTCAGGCTCTCTCCGGTGTCTTTGAGCAGCAGCGGTTTCTTGCACACCGGGCAGACCAGGATGTCGAGCAGGTCCTGAGGAATCATGGCAGCATTCTACGCCTTGGGGAAAGAATGCGCATGGCAGGCTGCACGGGCGCGCCGACTCCCGCCCCTCATTGGTAGTGCGCTGGTTAGGAGAAGAAAGGCCACATTGACTTCACCGCCTTCTGCGGGTAGATTCTTGCGGCGACTGTTTTGATCGATTCGCAAGTTCCATCTGTGGCGGCAACGTGCTGAGCTCCCGTCCGAACCCGCCAATAGAGGACCCCAAACCAGGAGAGGACAATATATATGAGGATTTTGAAGGAGTTCGGAATTTCACTGCTCGCCTTGCTGGCCTTGGCCGGTATTGCCAGCGCACAAAAATGGCAGCCGCTCAATCATCCACCCAAAGCTCCCATAGGCGCGATGGCTCTACTTACCGACGGTACGGTACTGCTCCACGAAGAACAAGACGGCAGCCCGCAGAAATGGTACAAGCTGACCCCGGACAACACTGGCAGCTACATCAATGGAACCATCAAACCAATCGCCTCGACGGCCAGCAACTACGGTCCTTTCTACTTCGGCTCCGTGGTCCTGCCTGATGGCCGGTACATTATTGAGGGCGGAGAATACAACCTCGGCTCCGGAGTCTGGACCAACATGGGCGCGATCTACGATCCGGTAAAAAACAAATGGACGCCAGTGAACCCGCCCACCGGATGGAATATGATCGGCGATGCTCAGGCGATTTTGTTGGCCGATGGAACCTACACCCAGGCAGATTGCTGCGAGGGCGTCAACCAAGCCTACTTCATTCCCAAGACGTTAAAGTGGACGAACCTTACCAACACGGGCAAGGTCGACCGCTTTGACGAAGAAGGATGGGGCCTGCTGCCCAATGGCGACATCCTGACCGTGGATGCCATCGATGCTCCCAACTCCGAAGTCTTCAATCCCACCACGAAGAAGTGGACCAGTGCCGGAAGCACGATTGTTCGCCTGGAAGACCCGGGCTCCCAAGAAGTCGGACCGCTAGTATTGCGGCCTGACGGGACGGTCTTCGCAGCTGGCGCATCGCCTGCGGGCACTGCCGGCCACACTTCGGTCTACAACACGAAGACCAAGAAGTGGGCCAAGGGTCCGGATTTCCCCAAGGTTAACGGCGTAGCTTTGGCCTGTGATGACGCTCCCTCAGCCGTGGAAATTAACGGCAACGTCATCGTAATGACCGCCCCCCCTGTTTTTGGTACGGGCGCCGTCTTCTTTGAGTGGAATGGGACGAAACTAACGAAGATCGCCGGACCGCCCAACGCGGCCACCGACGGCGCGTTCTACGGACACTTCCTGGAGTTGCCGACCGGGCAGCTGCTGTTCAGCGATTTCAGCACCGACGTTGAAGTCTTCACCCCAAAAGGGACCTTCAAGAGCGCCTGGGAGCCTAAGATCACCTCCGTACCCACCACGCTCACACACGGAAAAACCTACGTGCTGAAGGGCACGCAATTGAGCGGCTTCACCAACGGAGCTGCGTACGGCGATGATTTCCAGGATTCCACCAACTACGCTTTAGTGCGTATCACCAATACTGCCACCAATCACGTTTTCTATGCCAGGACGACCAATCCGAGCAGCTTCGGGGTTCAGACTGGCACTCTTGCAGAATCGACTCACTTCACCGTGCCGGCCAGCATCGAAACGGGCGCCAGCTCGCTGCAAGTAGTCACCAACGGGATCCCCTCGGTTCCCACTTCGGTGACTGTGAACTAGTAACCGCAGAACAGTCAGTGACACCTCCATCCACTCGTCAGAAAAAGACGAGTGGATTTCTTATTTCCGCGCAAATTTGTCCAGTAGCGGATCGAACCACTTTCGGTTACACTTCCATCCATTCTTTTTGTTTCCCTCCGGGAGACTTATCTGTCATCTCGAGCGGAGCGAGGGATCCAGGTTTTTCGCATGGCCGCAAAACCCAGATTCCTCGTCGCGTTGCTCCTCGGAATGACATATCATTGGATTTGGCGACGCACGGGCGTGCACGTCCGCGCCTACGTTAAGTTTTTTGTTCTTTCTCAACTTCTTTTGGTTCGCGCGTCCTCATCGACACGGTGAGGAGAGAAGCGGGTGAGAATCCCGCGCTGCCGCGCAACTGTAAGCGAGGAAATTCGCAGCCGGTCACTGGGTAAATCCTGGGAAGGCCGGTTGCATTCGTCGGACAGTGAAAGCTGCCCTCACTCGCAAAGCCAGGAGACTGGCGCGAACCGTCCACACTAGCCCCTTTCGCGAGACAAAGGAGGAGTGCATGCGGTTCTTTCGTATTCTCACGTCTGTCATTTGCCTGCTGGCGGCAGCTTCGGCCGCCGAAATCAAAATCAAAGTTGTCGATCCTCAATCGGCAGTGGTTGCCGGGGCGCAGGTGGTGCTGATTCCGCAGGGCAGTACGATGCCTGCGGCAGTGGCGAGTACATCCGCCGAAGGGCTGGTAGTGTTTCGCGACCTTGCCGCGCGTTCCTATCGCGTTCAGGTGCTGGCCAAAGGATTTGCCGCGGCGACGGCTAATCTTTCGTCTGAGACCGAGATGACAACGGTGCAGTTGCGTCTAGCGGCTGCGGCCGAAACTGTGGTGGTGACTGCCACTCGTACTCCGGTGCCGACGGAAGCAGCGGGCGCGGACGTCGAAACCTTGAGCGGCTCACAACTGGAAACCATGCAGCCCGTCGCAGCCAGCGACAGCTTACGGTTTCTGCCAGGCGCGGTGGTGAACACGGCCGGACAGCGGGGGGGACTTTCATCGTTGTTCGTGCGCGGCGGCGATTCGACTTACAACAAAGTGATCGTGGATGGAGTCACTGTTAATGAGCCGGGAGGGACATTTGATTTTGGAACGCTTCCGCTGAGCCAGGCTGATCACATGGAATTCGTGCGCGGCGCGCAAAGCACACTGTACGGTTCTGACGCGATGACCAGCGTGGTGCAGGTTTGGACGCGAACTGGAACCACGGCGACTCCAGAACTAAGTTTTGGCGCGGACGGCGGAAACTTCGGCACGGCGAATGGCTACGCGTCTCTGGCAGGAGCGCACGGCCGCTTCGACTACAACGTCTTCGGAGATCAATTCAATACCAACGGCCAAGGCGTGAACAATTCTTATTCCGATTCGCTGCAGGGTGGAAATGTCGGAGTGGCGTTCAACGATCA
Organism: uncultured Acidobacteriota bacterium; assembly: GCA_963696635.1. Lineage (GTDB taxonomy): Bacteria > Acidobacteriota > Terriglobia > Terriglobales > Acidobacteriaceae > JABDBE01. The sequence goes on along the minus strand of CAVOKX010000002.1, from coordinate 50,203 downwards.
AGTTTCTCTGCGGGTGCGGGTCCGACACTCGAATAGTCACACGGGCGTGCCCGGGGAGTGGAACTTTAATGGCGATCCCCTGGAACCGCCGGATCCGAATGAGTGGTCGCAGCTGAATGATCTGCTGGGAAGCGTGGAGTTGACCGTCGCCGCGCCGTCGGGCTGGCAGCATCGCTTCACCGGCTTCGAATACAACTACCGCTATAACGATGTGAACTTGACCGGCGATCCGGCGCGCGTGGATGATTTCGCCGCGCACGGCCTTGACGACATCAATCGCGCCGGTTTTGAGTACCAGGGAGACTATCTGGAGCGCAGTTGGGCGCGCACCACCGTGGGTTATCGCTTCGAAGATGAAAACGGGTTTGTCGGCGACCTGAACTTTCCACCGCTAACCCACGGCCTGCGCCTGAACGATGATGTTTATGGGCAGCAGCAACTCACGCTGGGACGATTACTTGTAATAGCCGGGGCGCGTTTTGTGCACAACGGCGCGTTCGGCAACACGGGTGTGCCACGAATTGCCTTGACCCTGTTGGCGTTGCGCGGAGGAGACGTTTTTTCGGGCACCAGGCTCCGCTTCTCTTACGCAACTGGATTCAAGGAACCCAGGCTGGAAGAGACTTTCGCCAGTCCTCCCTTCAGCATCCCGAATCCCTCATTGCAGCCAGAGCGCAACCGGGCTTTTGAAGCCGGGCTCCTGCAAAACTTGTTTGGAAACAGATACGCTTTTACTGCGACCTACTTCAACAATCTCTATTACGACCGGATCGACTATGCTACGAATCCCGTGACCTTCATTGGGCAATACGTGAATGTGGACAAGTCATTTGCCCAGGGCGCGGAAGTTGAGTTTCAGGGCAAGATCCTGCCGAGACTGTTCTTGAACACGGCTTACACCTACACATCGACGGAAATTCTGCAGGCTCCGGTGTGCACGCCGGCGAATTTTTGCGATCCTACGGTGCTGGGCGCGGGCCAGCCCCTGCTGCGCCGGCCCAAGCATTCTGCAACCACTTTGCTGACTTATTCAGGCAAACGATGGGGAGCAAACCTGGCGGGAAGTTTTGTGGGCCGAAGGAAGGACGCGGATTTCCTGGGGTTCGGCATCAATCATGCCGCGGGCTACGTGCGGGTGGATATGGGGGGCTGGTACTCGCTCACTTCGCGGGTCACCGCCTATGTGACCCTCCAGAACGCGCTCGATAAACAATACCAGGAGGTAGTCGGATACCCGTCCCTGGGCGCAAACTTCCGCGCGGGGATGCGCTTCAGAATCGGAGGCGAGTGAGAAGGAGCAGCTTTCAGTCTGTCAGCTCTCAGCGGGAGACTGGTGTTGGCTGACCGTTGATGGCGCACGGCTGTTAGCTCTTGGCCTTCAGCGGGCTGCGGAAATCTTTGCTTCGCGGTCGAGTGGCGTTTGCCGGCGCTGATTCCAGCTTCGACCGCGCATCACCGTTGTGGTTGCCAGCGACCGTGCCGCACGGCAGGGGGAGCACCGAACTCGCCACTTGATACTTGGTCCGCGCCAGCTTCAATTTTTCCAGCTCTTCCTCACCCAAGGGCTGCTGACGCCCTAAAAGATGGGTCACGAGTGCGATCTGGGCAAAGTGCTCGACCGTCTCCATCTTCATGTAGGCATGATGAAGGGTGTCAGCGTACACCACCACTCCATGGTTTGACATGAGGATGGCATCGTAGTGCGGGATCAGTGGCTCGAGCGCATCGGAAAGTTCAGGCGTCCCAGGAGTGCCATACTTCGCTAGAGGGATGGAGCCCAGCCCAATAACCACCTCGCACACCAGCGGCTGGTTGAGCGCAAGTCCAGCTGCGGCAAAGCCAGTCGCTGTCGGGGGATGCGCATGCACAATCCCTTGTACGTCTGGACGCAGCTTGTAGATCAGCAAATGCATGGCAAGTTCGCTGGAGACGTTGCGGTTGCCGGAAAGCCGGCGGCCATCCAAATCGACCACCACCATATCCGACGCCCGCAGCATGCTCTTGCTCATGCAGGTGGGGGTGACCACGATTCGCTGGTCATCGAGGCGAACAGAGAGATTGCCGTCAGTGGCGGCGACGTAGCCGCGTTGGTGCAGCATCTGGCCGAACTGAACCATTTCGCGGCGATGTTGGCGTTCGCTAGACATTCAATTTGCTTGGGGTGCCAGGGAAGCGGACCCGAACCCGAACCAGTTTGCGTATGGTATCGCACACGCTTGCTTCAACACAATGCGTTTGTTATGAAATGTGCCCATGAGTTCCCCAGGTCATCGAATTTATAATCAGTTGGCGTGCTGGTTTCAGAATTCAATTATCAGCTTCCCGCGGAATTGATTGCCCAGGAGCCCCTCCCCGACCGGGCTGCTTCCCGTCTCCTGCGAATGAACCGCTGTTCAGGTCGCCTCCAAGATGGCCGGTTTCGTGACTTTCCCGAACTGCTCCGTGCGGATGACCTGATTGTGTTCAATAACACACGAGTCTTTCCGGCCCGCCTCTATGCCCGGAGAAGCGGGACCAATGCGCAGCCGGTGAGCTCGCGGAATCCCGCCGCCCGCGACTTTCTCAAGGGCCGGGTCGAGGTTCTGCTCACCCAGCAAGTATCGCAGGAACCGAATGAATGGGAGTGCCTCGTCCGCCCAGGACGCAAAATTGGTGTGGGCGAGCGGCTTTTCTTTGGTAACTGGGACGAGGACAAACGAAACTGGATTACAGGAACCGACGAACTGCAAGCCGAAGTGATAGCCAGGGGCAGTTTCGGTGAGCGCCGCATCCGGTTTCGTCCGGCAACAGATTTCTTTGCTTTGGTGGAGCGCATGGGGCATGTTCCGCTGCCGCCCTACATCGACCGGCCAGACCGCCCTGACGATCGAGAACGCTATCAGACGGTTTACGCGCGTGCACGCGGGTCCGTCGCGGCCCCAACCGCAGGGCTGCACTTCACCCCAGAAGTTCTGGGGCGCATCCGGGACCGCGATATCGAGACTGCGCAGATCACTTTGCACGTGGGCCTCGGAACCTTTCAACCGGTGCACACGGATCGGGTTGAAAACCACCGTTTGCACCGCGAGTGTTACGAAATCTCGAGTAAAGCTGCCCTCGCGATCAACCGCGCCCTGGACGCCAGACGACGCGTGGTCGCCGTGGGAACCACGACAGTCCGCACGCTGGAGTATGCGGCCGGTCAGTCCGGGGATGGTAGAGTGCGGGCAGGCGGCGGCGAGGCCGATATATTTATCTATCCCGGCTACGTATTTAGCGTGGTGGGCGCCTTGCTGACAAATTTCCACCTGCCGCAATCCACACTCCTGATGCTGGTGTGCGCGTTCGCTGGAAAGGAAGCCGTATTGGAAGCGTACCGGCATGCGGTCCAGCAGCAATACAGGTTCTACTCCTATGGGGACTGCATGTTTGTGGAGTGAGCTGCATCAATGCAGGCGCCGGCGTCGGGGATGCCTGAGCCGCATTCCTACCAATTCACCTTCATCGCGAACTGGAACTGCCTGGGATCGTAAGCCGCCGTAGGTTGTCCAGCATTAGTCCAAAGCTGGTTCACAGCCGCGACGTTGAATTTGTTGGCGATGTTGAACATATCCGTGATCAGATCCAGTTTGATCCGCTCGCCAAAGTAAATGCGGCGGGCGATGCGAAGATCGTTGAATACCGTCCAGGGCTGCACGCCCGCGTTGCGGGCGAGGTCGCCATCGAGCGAGAGCAACGTGGCGTTCGACGTAGCCGTGAAGCAGGGCTCCTGGAAGAGCCCGGTCGGTGAATATTTGGACGCCACCAGCGGACCGCAACCATTGCCCGCTTCAGACGCAGTTACCACGTTCGGCCGCGCCGCCGTCGGCGCGAACTGGAAGTTCGTGTTGTCGCCGGTAATGATCAGGAACGGACGTCCCGATGCGACTTCGATGATGGGCGCAACCGTCCAATTGCTGAAAAATTTCTTGGCAAAGCCGTCCCCGCCAAGCTTTCCCGACTGGTAGACACCGCTGAATACAAAACGATGACGCTGGTCAAACAAGGAATTCGAGCGCTCCAGTTGAGGAAAGTAGCTGTCCTGAGGCGCCAGTGGCGACTGCAAGTCTGTCGAGTCGTCAAGCGCGTGCGAGAAGCTATACGACGCCAAGAACTCGTAGTGATTCAGGAAGCGCTTGCGCAGGTTGGCAGTAAATCCGTTGTAAACCGAGCTGCCGTTGGAATAGTTGGCGTCCATATCACCGAAGGGGACGCAGTTAGCCAGCGTGGCCGGATTACAAGCGGTGCTGAGGCCCTCGGCTCCGAGAATCTGCTGCGCCAATGCCACGCAGGGCGCGCCCGCGGTGGGAAGCAATGCGCCAGCAATGGCGGGATTCAATCCCGACGGCCGGAAGAAATTCGTCAGCGCCGCCGAAACCCACGGCTGGCCGCTGGGATTGACGCCGCATGGAGCCGCACCCGCGCCCACACTCAGCGGCCCCGCCGCCGCATTGGATGTTGGATCAGTCAAAGCCACCTGCCAGTTTTTCACCAGCAAGTCTCCGCGCACGGTGTTGGCATTGATCGGCCGGTTCAAGTGCCGTCCGCCGTTAAAGTTGTACGCCAGGCTCAAAGCGAAACCACCGCCCAAGTCTTGCTCGAAAGTCAGGTTCGCTTGTTCGGAATAAGCGTAAACGAAATTCTTGGACTGCGGATATCCGAACGGTTGAAACGCCAGCGGGAAAAACGTCGAAGGATTCAGGTAATTCTGGTTCACGAACAAAAAAGGATTGGCCGGCGAATTTCCCGTGAAGGGCGCCGGATTAAACCTCTGTCCGCTGGCCTGATACCCGGGAACGGTGGGCAGGCAGTTCGGCGTGTTCAGAATCCCCTGAAAAGTATTGGTTCCGTTCAAGCTGCCGGCGCCCGGCGCCACGGTCGGGCTGCACGGGCTTCCGCCCGGAAACAGCAACTGCCCGCTCTTGGACCCGTCCGACGCATCGCCCAAAAAATAAAGGCCGAGCAGTGGATGGTCGTAGAACATCCCGTAAGACGCGCGCAGCACCGACTTGCCGTTCCCCTTCGGGTCCCAAGCCAAGCCAATGCGCGGTTGCACATTATTGGTATCGGTTTGAATGCCCTTCTGCAGTCCCAGCGAATTGTAAGCGGCCAGCGCCAACGGATCCGGCGGAGCAAACTGCGGCGGGAACTCGATGTCGTAACGCACGCCCAGGTTCAACGTAAGGGTGGGTTCCACTCGCCACGAGTCCTGGAAGTAAACTCCCAAAGGTTTGTTGGAGAACGTGTCATGTGGATTGCCAATCCCCTGAATCAAGTCCTGCGGTACGCCCAAGCCATAAGCCTGCACCCCAGAGAGGCCGGGAATCACCTGCTGCAAGCTCGGTGGCAGCGAATTGAAGATTGCGCTAGGAATCACCTCGCCAGCGCTCAGGCTGCCAAAGTCATACAACCCGCCGTAGTTCACGGTAAACGTCGCCACGACTGGAATGTAGTTGAAGTCCACGCCAAACTTCATGCCATGCTGTCCGCGCGTCCAGGAGAAATTATCCGTGAACTGGTAACGTCCCTCGGTCCGTTGAATATACGAATAAGGTTCGCGGCCGAAGTATGCGAATCCAGGAATGTTCACCGCGACATCGGAGCCGCCGGGCGCGCTGGAATAAAAATAAGACAACCCGCGCCGGGCATACTGAAAACGAAACTCGTTCACCTTATTGTTGCCAATGGTCCAGGTGTCCTGAAACACTCCGGAAACGTCCCGATAAGTCTGCTGCGAGGTCCGCGAGAACGAGTTCTGCCCGAAGGTTTGATTCTCACCATTCACTTCGATGCCGGTCACGGTACTCGGGCTGACGTTCCCACGCAGCATGATCCGATTATTGCTGTTCACATTGTGATCGATCCGCAGCGAATAAAGGCTCGTGCCCTCAAACACAGGGAAATTTCCAACCTGCGCATTCAACGTCTGGAACGCCGCCGGCAACCCGTTACACAGCGTATTCCCAGCGTTGCAGGAACTGGGAAACTGGGTCAACGGACTGGTCCCGTTCGTCGGAACTGGAATTGCCCCAAGTTGTGCCAGCAATCCAAACGACTGCGGATAAGATCCATTCAACGCAATCGCAGAAGAACCGCCCGCCAGAAATGCGTACTGCTGCAGAAGCGGCTGCAGCGCGGGCGGAAGCGGACTGCTCAGAAACGCAGCCTGCTGCGGCGTGACCTGAATGTTGAAGGTCCCCGGAGGCGCCAGCCCGGGCGCGAAAATGTTGGTCGCGTCAAACGGAACCAGACCAAAGTTATCCTGGCCAATACTCGCAAATCCGGTCTCATGCCGCCGCGTGACTTCGTAAGCAAAATAGTAATAAGTCTTGTCTTTTTTGATCGGCCCACCAAACGCCGTTCCCGCCTGCACCCGCGTGTAAGCCGGCTGAGACACATTGCTGAAAGGGTTCGTGGCCTCGATGTACCGATTTCGCAGGTAGCCGTACACATCGCCGTGGAACTCATTCGATCCCGAGCGCGTAATAATGTTGATCACACCACCCGAGGCCTGCCCGTACTCTGCCGCGTAACTGTTGGTCACGATCTGGAATTCCTGCACCGCTTCTTGCGAAACCGTGGAGCGCACCCCGTTGGTCGAATTGTCAATCGCATTTGCGCCGTCCACATTCACCAAATTTGACCGCGCCCGCTGCCCGCTTATATTCAGCCCCGACGTGGGCGCCGCTCCAATGTCGGGAGCGTTGTCCCGCAGCACCTGCGAATCCGTCAACGCGAAGTTAATATAGTTGCGGCCGTTAATGGGAAGATTATCGATGGCCTTCTGCTCAATCGTGTCGGTGGTCGAAGTGCGGCTGGTTTCGATCAGTTCCGCAGCAGCGCTGACATTGACCACCACCTGCGCACCCGCGAGCGAAAGCGCGATTGGCAAGTCCGCCACCTGCCCCACCGTGATGACCACATTGTCAACCGTAGTTTTCGCGAAGCCCGAGGCTTCGACCGTAACCTCATAGGTGCCGGGCGGCAGCAACAGAACCCCGTACTCGCCCCGGCCGTTCCCGGTCCCAGCGCGCTCCAAACCTTTCGCTTGATCGCGCACCGTAACCGTGGCATTGGTCACCAGGCTGCCCTTGGGATCTTTCACCGTGACGTGCAGATCGCCGGTAGCCGCGCCCTGAGCGAACCCGAAGGTGGTCAGCCCCAGCAGCAGGACCATTAGCGGGACGAGATTTCGCATTGTCATAAAATTTTCTCCATACAAAGGATGTCGGACGAGGGAGAGGCCCAGGTTTTGCGGGCAAAAGTCCACAGCCAATCCGAATTCGTCGGCAGGCTTCGCGGCAACATTGTTCAGAAGGCGCGCTCGGCTGCTTTGTACATCAAGCCACAAGCAGAAAGCAAGCAGGATTGCTAAGGCGCATCGGATTGGTTAAATGTAGGCGCGAGCGTCCTCGCTCGTGCGGTTCCCGGCGAAAGCCCCCTTCCTCGTGGACTTCGCGTTAGTCGGTGCGGCTGATGCCGGAGCTGTCTTCGCTCACGGTCTTCAGCGCCCAGGCCATGCGAGGCGTATTGTGGGCAATCCCAAAACGGCCGCGAGCATCCAGCAAAATCATGCCTCCGTGCCCATTCAACCGCGCCTTCAAATAGTTGACCGCCTCGGCCGCCACCCACTCCGGCAAGTTGCCCGAGGCCACGCGGTCCGCGGCCCACTTGGCCAGCACCAGTTTCATGATGGGCTCGCCCCACCCGGTGGTCGAGGACGCCGCGGTTTTGCTATCGGCGTAGCATCCGCACCCGATCAACGACGAATCTCCCAGGCGGCCGGGAGCCTTGTTGAGCGTGCCTCCGGTCGAAGTTGCCGCAGCGATGTCGCCGTTGCGGTCGAGCGCGACCGCGCCCACGGTGTCGTGCGAGACCGTCGCCGCAAACAGATCCGGCTTCTGCTCCCCGGCGTGCGCTTGAAATTCGCGCAACCGCTCGACCTCGCGCGGAATGATCAGGTCTTCGTTCTTGCAAAGCGGTATGCCGTGCTCGGCCGCAAACCGCTCCGCGCCCTCGGCGACGAAATAAACGTGCGGGCTCTCGCTCAGGATCTTGCGGGCGGCACGCACCGGGTTGCGCAGATGTTCCACGCAGCCCACGCCTCCGGCGCGCAAGGTGGCACCCTCCATAATCAGAGCGTCAAGTTGCACCTTGCCTTCGCGATTGAGAAAGCTGCCTCTTCCGGCATCGAAGGTCTCGTCATCTTCCATGACCACGACGGCTTCCTCGACCGCGTCCAGCGCGGAGCCGCCGCGATGCAACACTTGCCAGCCCGCGGCCCTGGCATTGCGCACACCGTTAAGATGCGCCTCGACCATGTCATCCGGAATGGCCCACGCGCCTCCATGGACAACCACTACAGGATCAATCGACAAAGAAAGTCCTCCGCTGAAAATGATCGATCAGTCTAACACCGCGCCGAATGCGCCAGGACGAGCAGCTCTACATTTTGTCCGACACCAGCATTTGCTCGACGATCTCGGCGAGCACGCGACTGCCTTCCGCATCAATTGACCCTTGCGTCGCCTGCTGGAACTTGCTTGCCCGCTCCTTTTGATCAAGGTAATAAACGACGGCGGGCAGAATCCGTCGAACTTCGTCGCATAACGCACGCAAATGCATCAGGGCGTCGACATCCACGTCATTGCTCTGTATCCCGGATTGCAATTTGGATATTTCTCCGACCAGTTGCTGGATCTCAGTCTTCCAGTGATTGAATTCGGTTTCATACTTCAGGAAGTACTCGGCGTCGCCCACGATTAGCAACTCCAGCGTTTTCAAATCAGCCGGCGTCAGCGGTTTTCCTGATTTCAGCTTTTGCAACAACGAGGCAAAGTCCATCCTGGACTGAAAGGCTTCTCGGGCCTGAGCTTCGAGTTCTTCGACCTGATCGCCCAAAGCGCCATAGTTATCGCTGGTTTCAGCCTGGGCACAGCGGGACGCGAGTTCGATGGTCTTCTGAATATTTTCGCTGAACTGCGGGACATCCCCCATAGAGGCTCCTCTGATGCCCGAATAGTCTAGCATTTGGACATTGCATCCGACCGCCACTCCCGAATTGGGAAGAGGCTACAGCTAACATTTTGCGGGAGATGCATGGGCCGCGAAATGGAAGGTGCACACGCGCGCATTTTTTTATTGACTCGCATTTTTCTCTGTACTAATCTCTGCCGCACTCAGGCTGCCGCCACTCAGCCGATTTTCTGTGCCGCTTCCACGTTGGCTTCGCTGGTTGTGAGCTACGCACGGCATCCTCGAAAGTCAGGGTGCACTAGCTCCCAACAGAAAAATCGCGTTGGGAAACCTCCGCGCTGAAAGGCAAGACGATTTCACTGGAGCATGCTCCATGACTGGATGCAGCTTCGCGCGTTATTCGTGTGCCTGAAGCTGTAGACCCAAAAACCCCTTTAGCCGCCATGCTTTTTGCGGATCCGCTCGGTGGTCTGCGTGACGGAAATCCCCCAGGGTACTTTGTGGGACGCCGATCAAGGAGAAGCGATGAGGAATTCGCGAGACAGAGGAGGAATCGTGATCAAGACAGCTAAGCTCGCATCGTTATCAACTTTAGCGGTGCTGTTCCTCGCCGGGATGGCATTCGCTCAAACCGATCCCGGAGTTCAGAGTGCCAGCCGCGGCACGGGCGCAACCATCATTACCAGCGACCCGAACGGCTTCCTGCCGTTTTTTACGGACGGTCAGGCGCGCTTCCAGGAAGTGGAGAACGTCTCCAACGCAGCCAACGTTGGCCTGGGACCCCGGTTCAACTCAAATCAGTGCAGCTCATGCCACGCCCAACCTGCGATTGGCGGCACAGGTGCCGCCAACAATCCCCAATTCACGTTTGCTGGCAGCTCAGTCGCCCCTAAAGACTCGACGCCGTATTTCATTACCGCTAATGGCCCGACGCGGGAGGCCCGGTTCCCGTTCTTCTTCAACGCCAATGGCACCGCCAACACCAGCAATCCCAACGGCGGAGTGGAAGACCTGTTCACGGTTAGTGGCCGCAGCGATGCCGGCAGTTGCAGTTTGCAGCAGCCCAGCTTTGCGGCTGCGCAGCAAGCAAACGACATTATTTTCCGCATTCCCACGCCGGTGTTTGGCGCGGGCCTGATCGAGAATCTTGATGATTCCACGCTGCTGACCAATCAGGCAAACAATCTCAATAACAACCTTGGCATTGCCGGCACCTTCAACCACAACGGCAACGACGGCACGATTAGTCGTTTCGGCTGGAAGGCACAAAACAAATCGCTGCACATCTTCTCCGGTGAGGCCTACAACGTGGAAATGGGCATCACCAACCTGTTGTTCACACAAGACCGTCCACTCCCTGGTGAGGACGGCAGCGGCGGTACCGGCCTCACAGGGCTGCCCGCGAACTGCCTGAACCTTTCCGGAAAGGGTTATCCGGAAGATACCTCCAACCCAACGCAGACGTTGAACGCGGCGGTCCTGGATGACGTTTCTGCGTTCGCCAACTTCATGCGGTTCCTGGCTCCGCCGCCAACCGGAACGGTGGTGCTGAATGGACAGCAGGTCTCCCAATCGACGATCAATACCGGCGGCCAGTTGTTCAGCGCTATTGGCTGCGCGAGTTGCCACAACGCGAAGCCGGGCTCGACGCAGATGTCAAACATGGTTCCAGCCTTAAGCAATGCTCCGGTGAATGCGTTCTCGGATATCGAAATCCATCACATGGGCACGGGCTTGGCGGACAACGTTTCGCAAGGCAGCGCCGGCGGTGACCAGTTCCGCACCGCTCCCTTGTGGGGTTTGGGACAGCGCATCTTCCTGTTGCACGATGGCCGCACCACGAACTTAAACGCGGCGATCGAGGCTCACCAGAGCCATGGCAGCGAAGCTACTAACGTCGAGGAGAATTTCGATAACCTCAATACTACCCAACAGCAGGAAATTTTGGACTTCCTGCGCTCATTGTAGTGATTTTGCGACATGCTTCTGGCGAGACACGAAGGTGTCTCGCCAGATTCTTACGGCACCCGCACGGCCGTGGGCGTCCGCGCCCACATTCGCAAGCTCGAATTCGGAGGAGAAATATGCATTCTCGATTTTTGTATCTTTTGATTGTTGCGGTCTGGTCCGGATCGTTGTTGGCTTGGGGTCAAAATGCTCCCCAGAACGGCGGCGATTTTTCCAACAATATGCAGCCCCTGACGAAGGTACCGGAGGGAGTCATTTTGGTAAAGGGCGCGTGGTCGAGCGCCAGTGATTCGGTGACTCCCGTGCCGGAAGGCGGGAACGTGACCAACAATGTCTTCCGCGACCCGTACTTCGGGATGAGCTACGCTCTGCCCAAGGACTGGACCGAGAAGTACAAAGGACCGCCTCCGTCGGATAGCGGCCGCTACGTGCTGGCGCAAATCAGGCCCGCAGACACGTTCAAAGGGCCGGCTCGCGGCACTATCCTGGTCACCGCCGACGACATGTTTTTCACCACCCTGCCCGCGGCCAACGCGCTCGAACTCGTCAACTACTCCAAAGACAATTTGCAGGCCGACTACAAATTGGAGCTATCCCCTACGCCGACCAAGATTGGCGGCCGTCCCTTTACCTTTTTTGCTTATTGGTCTCCTATTGCCGAGCTGCATTGGTATGTTCTGGCGACCGAAATCCGCTGCCACGCGGTGCAGGTCGTGCTCACCAGCCGAGACACGAAACTACTGCAGAGCTTGATGCTGGACCTGAATAGGATCGAGTTGCCCGCAGAGGCCAGTCCCACGGGCGGAACGGGCGGCGGCGATGTGCCATTGTGCATCAAGGATTACGCAAGCGGCGATCATGTAATTGCGCGAGTCGATCCGGTTTTTACCGAGCACAGGTTCAACGCGGTTCCGGTTCGAATCATCATCGACAAAGAAGGCAAGGTAAGACACATTCATTTTCTGAGCGCATTTCCCGATCAGACAAAAGCCATCACTGACGCCTTCAAACAATGGGAATTCAAGCCATATTTGCGGGATCGGCATCCGGTGGAAGTTGAAACCGGGATCATGTTCGGGCGCGGGGCACGTCCGGCTACGCCTGCAACTCAGAATGTAGCAACCGATTAGTGGCGCGAGGGCTTCGTCAGTCCAGTGCTGGACGTGCCGAACCGCCTAGCAGCGACGAGTTCAGATTAAAGATATTGTGGTTGCCTTCCGGTCCGCCCCAGGCAAACATCATTGAGATCATGGGGAACCCGCCTGCCCGCAACGTGAGGCCGCCGGCAAAGCTGTGCCTTAAATGGCTGAACCCGAGATCACCACGCGTAAGCGCGACCCTTCCCTGATCGGCCATGAACTTTAATCCAAACGGCCCCCAGATCGAATGCTCGAAGCTTTCCTGCAAGAGCAGGAGGTTGGGCGCACGAAAGCGATAGTCCTGATAGCTGCCGAGCGCCAACTGGCTGTCGATGTCTTGCCCACCCAGAGTTTGCTGAAAATAGAAGGGCACAACGCTGGTTCCGGAGGTGAGCGACTCGGACAGCAGCAAGCGCACTCCAATGGAGCCGTTCAGATTCCGGGTGTGGGGAATCTCTGGGCATTTTTCGTCGCCCTGCGCGCAGGAATCGGGGCCGAGCGTTTCGCCGTTCGCTGCCGACGTCGAGGTTCCATACAGGGAGTAGGAATGGTCCAAGTCCACTGTCCAGCGCATAAAAGAGTTCTGCGACGAGGAGGGCGCGGAGAACTGTTCAAACTTTCCCATGTAGTTCAGTTGCAGATTTCCGATCGCGGGCTTGATGCGCAGGCCTTCGCCCAGTTGAACAAATGCGGGTTGGCTGCTAAAGCCCGGTGCAGTCGCATTTGTGTAAAGGGTTTCAATCAGACGGCGCGGGTTGGCCCGGCTCGCCGCGAATATTCACGAAGCGGCCGTTGACTTCGCCCAGCAGCGAAAGATTCAGCCAGCGGATGGCTTTTAACTCAAAAACAGGTTTTATGGCGCTTGCCCCCACAATGGTCTGGCTCATCCCGAACACGGACTTTCCGGCAAGGGTGCTGTCATTCCCCAGACCAAAGAAGTTCAGCTTGTTCAGCGAAATCGACTGCGCGTAGAGATTGAAGACGGTGTAGGGATGGGTGGCGTGAATTTGCGGCTTTGCCGGATGTGGCGTGTGCACCATCTTCATGTAACCGCCAGCGCGCCATGCACCGCTGGTGGCGCCAACCGCATCGAGGTCCCAACTCATCCGCCAATTTCGGGTGTTCTTTGACCATACGAATGCGGCGCCCAAGCCAAACCCATTCTGCGGAGGCATACTGCCGGCGGCGATGTGGAGCGGATGATCAGTAAACAAGCGTGTACGCGCACCCTGGTATGGACTTAAAGCTGAAGCTATCGCATGCGTCGGAGACGCGCTCGCCTTCGCGCCGCAGTTCGGCGTGGAGCGGACTCTCCTGCGCCCAGGCAATTGTGCATGCACTCAGGACTAGCCACGCCACGCTCCATTGGATACGCACTTGCCAAGTAAATCTCCTTTACTTCTTCGCCGGCTTGCTTTGCTTTTTTTAGAAATGCTCTTCCGTTTCGCTGGTTCGGCGGCTGCGGCAATTTCCAGGCCGCGGCTGGATGCGCGTTTTGCTCGTTGTTTCGCGGCGTCAGCATGAGCCTGATGGATCGCCTCGGTCACTTCGCGGATGTACTCACCCGCTTCGCCTTCTGTCTTGATGGCAGGGATATAAATTTCGCTCCGGTAGCGCAGCGGGAGCCGGCTCTCCGCATGCTGTAAATGCGCGACCTGCGCCAGTAGCAGCGCATTAACCGGCCGGTCCGGATTCATCGCTTTCTTCGACGGCCGGGGAACATGGATGGTTTCCATTCTGGTCACTCCACTTTAGACATCAAATGCCGGGCAATCGTCCCGCATGGTCGCAAGCGACAGCAGATTGCGGTTCGGATCAACCGGCTGCACGTTCGGCTCGATAAAAACATCCGCGCTGGTTTCTCGCGGAGAACACGGCGCGTCGACCTGAAAGAATCTGGCCACCGTCCGCGGAATCGAAGCGTGATCGAACACGCGGTCCACGACCGTGCCTTTCGGGATCCACGGCGAAATCAGAATCGCCGGCACGCGCACACCCAACCGATCGAACTTGAACTCCATCCCGGTTCCTGTGCCATTGGCCGGCGCGGTGAACTTGTCTGGCGTGCATGCTGGCGGCACGACGTGATCGTAGATCCCTCCATGCTCGTCATACACAACAAGCAACGCAGTCGTGGGCCACAGCTTCGAATTTTTCCGGATGCGCATGTACACCTCGGCGATCAAGTTCTCTCCCGCTTGCACGTCATGATCAGGATGCTGGTCGCTGGCTACTTCCTCGCCGCTGTCGGTCGTGTGGTCGTTATAGTTAGGCTCGACAAAGGAATACTCCGGCAGCAAGTTCTTGTCGCAATCGCTCAAGAATTGCTTGTAGGTTCCGAATAACTCCGGCTGGTTCTGGAGCAGGTTCACGACCTCCATGGTCGAGCTGGTCGTATCGTAGTAATACACCTTGGTTGTGTGCTTGGGAGTGGCGTTGATGATCCGCGTGTAAATGCTTTTGATCGGCTCGATCACTTCGAACGGATCCATGTCCACCCGGCCGAACGACGTCCCATAATGCGCAAACGCCCGATTGCAGATGGTGGGCCCGGGAATCGAAGCGAACCAGCGGTTGAACACTGCGAACTCCAGCGCCAAGCTAGTGAGCACGGGCAAATCGCTTTGCTTGAAGTAGTAGGTGATCATCTGCGAGTGCTTTACATCCTGCCGCTGATTGAAGTAGCTCTTTATGAACCCTTGCATATTCGCTACCCGGTTCGGACTCGTGTCCCCACCAAAGATTTGCAAATCAACCGCTGGGAAGTGATGGTCGGGGTCGGGATCGAGCTGTCCCTGAAACTCCGCCAAGGGTTGCGGCTTGACCAGCGTACCCGTCGTGTCCGGATTGCTTAGCTGGTCAGTGACTCCGTCGATCTTTGGGTTCACTGCTGTCAGTGATCCCAGCATGTGATCGAAGGATCGGTTCTCCATCATCAGAACGACGATGTGTTTGAGGCTGTCCAGTCCTGGCGGCATAGGGAAGTTTACTCCAGGGTTTTCGGATGCTGCGAATCAATCTTCAGGCTTCCCTCGTGTAGTGAGATTCGGGGAAAAAACGTTACAGGTTCGTGGCGAAGATTTTCCTCGCCTACCCCGTCTCAGTCCGTGCACTTCCCCAGCTCGACGGGCAAGATATAATGACGGGTTGGCCTGTGGAATCATCTTTTTTTCGGAATCCATCATGTGGTTTCTGCCAGCGGGAACTTTTGCCTGGGGAGAGCCGTATCTGATGACGTGCCCCCTCGAGCTCAATGGGCTTGGTGCATCGAGGCGGGGTGACCAGTGCAATGCCGATGAAGCGCAAGACGTTCCCTGCCGACCGTTCAAGCAGTTGACACAGGAGTTATGAGCACCTGATTTATGAAGACATGGAAAAAAATTGCGATCGGGGCCGGAGCGGTCGTCTTGCTGGCCGCTATCGTGGGTTTTACCGTCTATCAGAGCCACAAAAACGTGGTGACGGTGCAGACGGGTAAAACGCAGCGCATGGATCTGGTTGCGGTGGTGAGCGCATCGGGCGAAATCAAGCCGAAGACGTATGTGAATATTGGCGCGAATGCTTTCGGCAAGATCACCAAGCTTTACGTCAGGGAAGGCGATCGGGTGAAACGGGGACAGATGCTGGCACAGCTCGAGAACGTGCAACCCGCGGCGGATATGGATGCGACTCAAGCGTCGCTAGAGGCGGCGCGCACGGATGCAGTCGCGGCCGAAGCCGCGCTGAATACCTCGGTAGCTGATCTCAACCGGGCGAAATCGGATGCGGAGCGCTCCGACCTCGACTGGAGCCGCGCCCAGGGCCTGTACAAAGACGCGTTGATCTCGAAGTCGGACTACGACATGCAAAAGGCGGCTCACCAAACCGCCGTAGCCGGACTGGCGCAGGCAGAAGCACGAGTGGCGCAGGCCAAGGCGCAGAAGGAATCGGCGGATCGCCACATTGGACAGGCCGGAGCCAATCTGACTCATGCTGCCGATGTTTTGAAGAAGACGACCTATCAGGCTCCGTTTGATGGCGTGATCACGAATCTGCCGGTGCGCGAGGGGGAGACTGTCGTCATCGGAATCCAGAATTCTCCCGGCAGCACGCTGATGACGCTGGCGGATATGTCTGTGATCACGGCCGAAGTCAAGGTGGACGAAACCGATATCGTGAATGTGCAGATGGGCCAGCCCGCGCAGGTGACGATTGACGCGATCCCGAAAAAGTCCTTCAAGGCCGTGGTGACGGAAATTGGGGACAACGCGATCGTGCGCTCGACGGGCGTGTCCACCTCGCAACAGATAAGCACCAGCCAGGAAGCCAAAGACTTTAAAGTAGTGGTGACTTTGCAGGATCCTCCTGAAGACCTGCGTCCCGGTCTTTCCGCCACGGCTAAAATCACAACCGCGACTCGGGGGAACGCGCTCACGATCCCGATCCAGGCTTTGACGGTGCGGCGTCAAGCCGACCTGCTTCCCAAGGACGAAAAGGGTTCGGTACAGGCGGCTGCGCCGCAGGCGGACCCGGCGAAGGATAAAGAGAAAGACAAGCAGGAAATTCAAGGCGTATTCATCTTGCGCAACCACAAAGCCGAATTTGTCCCGGTAGAAACCGGCATCGCGGGAACCACCGATATCGAGGTGATTAAGGGACTTAAAGAGGGCGACGAGATTGTGACCGGCAGCTACAAAGTGCTGCGCACGCTGCGTCCGGGAAGCAGCGTAAAAGTGGATAACGCCGCCCCCAAGAAGGAAGAAGAAGAAACCAGTTAAGTCTCAGTTCTAACCTTCGCGCCCATGGTTCGTCCAATGGACAGCCGGCGAAGGGAGCAGCAAAGATCGGAGCGCGGGCAAGTGTCCGAAGAGGAAACGGAGAAAAGAATGGCTACCGCAGAAGTAATCAACATCGCACAACCCGCAGTGTCCTTCTCCCCTGAAACTTTCATGATCAGCACTCTGGATCTATGGAAAACGTACGATATGGGTTCGGAGCAGCAAGTGCATGCGTTGCGCGGAATCAATTTGAATATTCGGCGGAATGAGTATGTCGCGATTATGGGGCCCTCGGGGTCGGGGAAGTCCACGCTGATGAATCTGATTGGGTGCCTGGACACGCCCAGCAAGGGGCAGTACTGGCTGAACAATCAGCAAGTCAGCGAGTTGGATGATGACGAGTTGGCGCGCATCCGCAACAAGGAAATTGGTTTCGTGTTTCAGACTTTCAACTTGCTGGCGCGAGCGACTGCGCTGCACAACGTCGAACTGCCATTGATCTATGCTGGTGTACCGGCTGAAGAACGGGTTGAACGCGCTAAGGCAGCGCTGGCGTCGGTGGGCATGGCCGAGCGCATGATGCACAAGCCCAATGAGCTTTCCGGCGGGCAGCGGCAGAGAGTGGCGATTGCGCGGGCGCTGGTGAATCGTCCGTCGATCATTCTGGCCGACGAGCCGACCGGAAACCTGGATTCGCAGACAGGGAACGAAATCATGGCGTTGATGGATCGACTGCAAGCGCAGGGGAACACGATTGTCCTGGTGACTCACGAGCATGACATCGCCGAGTATGCGCACCGCGTGGTGCACATCAAGGATGGAGTGGTGGAGCGGGACGAGGTGAAAAGTTAGGCAGCAGTCACACTCAGCTTTCTTGTTCGCACAGCGCCCAGCCTCACGACTGGGCGTTTGTTTTTTGATTTAAAAGTGGCATTCGCCGGGCGTCCCGACCCGACTAGATGGGCGAGACGCCCGTCCTTTATAAACCTGATCTTTAAAGCCCGGGAGTTCATCCGGCACCTGTGTCTGCGGCTCTCGATAGCTCACTGTATTTCCAGGCTGGCGGTCCGATGCGTACATCCGCCCCCATTTGCCTTTGCATCTTTAGTGGGCGCGACTTTTCAGAGCACGCAGGGTTCGAACCAGATATCTTTGCACTGTTATTTAGGAGTGTTGTGAAGCAGTTTGGAATCGCAATACTTGTGGCGCTGGGTCTGATCCTGTTGGCATGCGGCGGCGGTTCGAGCAGTTCAAACACCGTTACCGGTAATTGGACGGCGACGCTGACCAATACCGACGGTACGACTGCTTTCGCGTTTACCACCTCTCTCAGTCAAAGCAACGGCACTATGGTGACTGGCGCGAATCTCACTTTCACGACGTCCACGGGCTGCTTTACTTCTGCCGCGTCCCAGACCGGGTCATTCGTTTTGAGCGGTAACTTAAACGGCAACCTTGCCGGCGCCTTCCAATTGACCATCACCTCTGCCACACCCAGCGGCAATACGCTCACTCTGCAGGGCACAGTGAATAACAATACCGTCACCGGCACGTGGACACTAGCCGGATTGGTCCCGGGATGCACAGGTTCCGGCAACTTCACGCTGACAAGGATGTAAGCCTGCTTGATTCGTTTCCTCGCTGAACGCCACTGGCTCCGCGATGCTTCTTTACGGCTTTTGGTGTATAAGAAACTTTCTTTGCATTTTTGCGCAAGTCTTTAGCTTTCCTGCCTGATTCCGAGGCGTTGCTCCCTTGATATCTGTTGATTTTTGCCACAGCGAGGGGGTAAATCTCCTTCGCACTTGCATTGTAGCTGGCTTGCGCTACAATGCCTGTTCTCGAAAATGGCTTCTTCGGAGGCCGTTTCGGGTGCCTCGCTGATTTTCTGATGCGATCTATGCACAATTTAGCTTGCAGTCGATCGGAGAAACAGCACTAGACTAGATGCCAGTTCGGTCAAGCCTATATGGCGTTCAGTGAATGAAGGGGGAGACTCATGAGATTGCGGATGTTCCTGGCTGCTTTAGTTGTTCTGTCGGCAACGGCGCTGGTCGCCCAAACCTTTCGCGGAACCATCCTAGGTACGGTCACGGATGCTTCGGGTGCGGTCGTTTCCGGCGCCACCGTCAAGGTGCATAACGTGAACACCGGACTGGAACGAACTACCCAGACCAGCGCGGACGGCAGCTACGCCGTGTCCGAACTTCAAATCGGAACCTATACGGTCACGGTTTCGCAGAGCGGATTTCAGACCTCAGTGACCAGCAGCGTGACCGTCGACGTCGCCGGCGAACGCCGCGTGGATGTTTCGCTCAAGCCCGGGCAAGTATCCGAGCACGTCGAGGTTTCGGGCGAGAGTCTACCGCAGGTGGAGACCACAAGTAACACGCTGGGCAGCGTGCTCACTCAGGAAACCGTGAAGGACCTGCCGATCAACGGGCGCGATTACACGAAGCTGATTTTCTTGACTCCGGGAGTTACCGGGTCTCCTGACCAGATCACCGACTCCCCGGGTTCGTTCGGCGAGTTCAGTATGAACGGCGCTCGCGGACGGTCCAACAACTACCTGCTCGATGGAACCGATATGAATGATGGTTACCGCAACGACCCAGCGATCAATCAGGCTGGCGTGTTCGGAACGCCATCGGCGATTCTACCCATTGACGCCGTCTCCGATATGCGTGTGCTTTCCAACTTCCAACCGGAGTACGGACGCAACGGCGGCGCCATCGTAAACATTGTCACCAAGAGCGGAACCAACGCCTTGCACGGCGATTTCTTCGAATATTTTCGCAACGACGCTCTGGACGCACGGAATTATTTCGATCCCAACTTCCTCCCCGAAGGCAGCTTTTCACAACAACCAGTTTGGCGGCTCGACTGGGTGGACCGATCGTAAAGGACCGGACATTCTTCTTCCTGGATTATGAGGGCCAGCGCGAAAACGTAGGTGTGGTCTCGCTGGCTTGTGTTCCGACCCTGACCCAGATTACGCAGCCAACACAGTAATGTATTGAATGCCGGCGGCCAGGTGAGCCCGGTGGGTTCATCACTGCTGGATTCTGGCCGCACAATGCTGCGAACTACATTCCGGGGTCCACCTCAAGCAATGCGGGGTGCTTCAACACAAGCGGAAATTTCGCTCCCGACTACACGGCGATTGCTCCTTCGTTCAATAACCTTAGCAGCCTCATCGCCAAGATCGACCACAGCTTTAATCCCAGCAATAACATCAGCGGCCGTTATTTCTTCGGCGACAGCACGCAGCAGTTCCCGCTGGCGCTGAACGCCAGCGGTGGCCAGCTTCCCGGCTTCGACACGGTTACCCCCACACGGGTACAGTTGGTGTCGATTTCTTACGTCACCGTAGTTTCGCCAACGAAAGTGAACGAAGTGCGCTACGGATGGAATCGTTTCGCCGAAGGATTTTTCCCGCAGGACCAGAGTTTTGATCCCAGTTCGATCGGTTTTTGCAACACACCTTCGACATTCGGAACTTGTCACTCGCAGGGTCTTCCCATCATCCTTCTCGCGCCAAACGCAACCGGAGCCGCAGGATTCTTCTCACAGATCGGCGCTACTTCCGGCGACCCACGGCAACGTGTTGATACCAACAATCAGTTTATCGACAGCTTTTCCTGGAAGCTCAATAAGCACGATATAAAGTTCGGGGGAGAGTTTCATCGCACCAGTGTTGAACAGCAGTTCGACAAATACTCCCGCGGGAGGATCCGCTTCAACGATCTGGAGAGCTTGCTGGAGATGGCTCCTCAGGAGTCGAATTTTGGACTCTTCGACTACACCGGCTACACCCGGCGCCACACCAGCCAAAATGGGTTTGGCTTTTACGTTCAGGATGCCTTCCGGGCAACTTCACGGCTTACATTTAACTACGGTTTGCGCTGGGATTACTTTGCGCCTGTTAAGGAAAAGAACAACCTGTTTTCTGATTTCATCCCGACTTCGGCAACCACAGGCAGTCTGGAGCGAGTTGGCCCCGGTGGTCTGTCGAACGTGTACCAGCCTGACTACAGGAATTTCTCCCCTAGAGTCAGTGCCGCCTGGGACGTGACCGGAAAAGGGAAGACGGTAGTCCGCGCCGGCTACGGGCTCTTCTTTGACGCGTTCTCGCAGGATATGCTCCTCGGCCACCTGCCTTACCCGACGTTTTATGCTCCCGGTCCTGCTTACAACAATATTGGTCCCGATCCGGTTCAGATGGCCAACGCTAATATCCCCGGTGCGTTTGGCCCCAACGGCGATGCGGGACGGAGCGGAGTTTACATTCCTAACACGCACATCTATGGAACTCCGGGCTGCTCCGTCGAGTGCGACACTTTTTCCTTTGACCAGCATATTAAGACGCCGTACATGGAGAACTACAACCTGAACATCCAGCACCAGATTTCAGCAACTTGGTGCTGCAGATTGGGCTATGTAGGATCGCAAGGGCACCGGCTATTCCGCTTCTTTGATCTGAATCAACCCAGCCAGACAGCGATTAACGCGGCTGATTTCCACTGGGACGTGCCACTGCGCCACCACCGGAGCCATCCAGGACTTCGGAGTGCGGCGACCCTCGCTCTCCCGGCTGCAACCTTAACACCTCGGCGGGTTCAACGCATGTTGTCAGGAAAACTCCACCGGCAAATCCAATTACAACTCCTTGCAGACCAGCTTCCGGGTAAATGGACTGGCATGGGGTCACGTCGATCGTGAACTATGTCTGGTCAAAGTCTCTGGACAATTCGAGCGACGGCGAGGACTTTGAGCCAAACGCCGCCCAGCCGAATGACAGCACTCGGCCCAAGCTCGAATATGGCTCCTTCAAACTTCAATGTGCCTAATCGCTTCACCTGGATTTTCGCCTACGAATCTACCCACTATGGGTGGGAACTTCCAACGACTGAAGAACGGCTGGGGCATGAATAGCTCAGTCACGCTGCAGAGCGGGCAACCGTTCCAGTTCAATTACAACTTTGAGGACGATTTCAGCGGAAGCGGCAATGGCTTCGACCGGCCAGACGTAGTTGGACCGATTGTGTACCATCCAAGTACGCCGTTGAATTATGTTGACATGAGTTCGTTCGCCATTCCTTGCACGATCTCACCGGCTGCGCAGGCTGCTCCCTCGGGCACGGCGGCTGACTGCGTACCGGGCACGCGGCACTTTGGCAACGAGGGCCGGGACATGCTGCAGGGGCCGACTTTCAAGCAGTGGGACTTGGCTATCTACAAGACCACGGCCATCACGGAGCGGCTTAGCATGCAACTCCGGGCGGAATTCTTTAATGTGCTGAACCATCCCAACTTCGCCAATCCGTTCTTGCCGGCGTTTATTGCGGACCGCTGAATATAGCCGGCGGGTTCCAAGTTGTCAATGGACCGCGAGGTTGCCGGCGCCAGCGGTGGTTATCCGATCACAGCCACGGGCGACGTGGGCATTGGCAATCCATTCCTGGGCGGCGGCGGACCGCGCGGCATTCAGTTGGCGGCGAAGTTTACGTTCTAAATGGCGGCCAGCATGGTTCTCGGGCTCCTCCTGCTTGTGCGGGAGGAGCTTTTTGTTTTGCTGGGCCGCACCTCAGTGTAATTGCACTTCTCCGATGGGAATGATCTTGGTGTCAGTGCGGAACTTTTTGTAGTCGCGATAGGTGATGTCGTCTTCAACATTGAAGTTTTTCAGGAGAGCCAGGCGTACGTCGATCTTTACGGCGACGTGTTGCGGCAGCCAGACTTCGTCGTTGATCCTAGTTTGCTCGATAATGATGCGCGATCCTTTGTGGACGCGCGCCAGAAACAGGCCCCAGGAAACCGTATCGATGCACTGGATGTCGAGCTTCTTCCACTGCGATTCGTCTTTGTCGATCCAGGCGCGGAAGCGGAACTTGGGCAGGAATTTTGCTTCTTTCGAAGTGCCCCTGGTAGCCGGGCCGGGGTTCGCCGTCGATGACGTAGGCCTCGCGTCCGCCTAAAGATTCGATGCCTACGAAGTGGAAGTTGTAGGCGTCGGCCACTTCGCGCACGAACTGGCGGTCTTGTTCGCGGTCTTTTTCTTCTTTCTCCTCGCGCTTCTTGCGAGCTTCTTCGGATTCGTTCTTGCGCTTCTCGATCAACTTCTGGATTTCTCTTCTTCCTTCTTTGCGTCTTTGTCGGAAAGCGGTTTATCGTCTTTGGCGATCAGGCGTTCGACGGGTTCGCCGTACAGTTCCATGATCTCGGAAGTTTTCGTTTCCGTGGACTTTACCTCGCCCTTGCCATCGAGTTTGTGCTGTTCCTCGCGCTGGATGTAGGTGTAGTCGCGCTGGCGTTTGTCGTTCTCCATGTCGTTTGCCGCAGTCTGGCGAATGAGATCGCGGATCTGGTCCTCGGAGAGGGAGGGTGCGGGGGCAGCGGCAGGCGCAGCGTCAGCCACGGATTTTGACGGCAAGGCCTCCTGGCAAAACGCAACCCATGACACCAAGGTCAGAGAAATCAGCAGAGCGAGTCTGGCGTGCATGAACATTGGTACGGGATTTAAACCCGGATGGTTCCCCGATGTTGCACTCCCCGGGAGCCTATTTTTTGCGCCATATTTGCGATCTAGCGAATCGCCTTGCCCAGGCACTCGGCCTTGAACAATCTTTCGTCCAGCCGGTGCAGGCGCTTGATCATCTCAGGACGAAGCAGCTTGTAGTGGTGGATCTCAAAGAGATAGTTCACGATAAACCAGACGGGCTCCTCGGTGGTCATCCAGTTCAAGTGATCGAAGCGGGCCAGGTTGACGGGGCGGGAGAACGTGCGCAGGGTACGTTCGCGGCGCATGTTGAAATACAAATTGAAGTAGCTCATGGCCAGTTCGCGTAGCGAACGGTAAACGGGTTCGCGATAGCGGCAGCCGCTGTAGTTCGACTTGGCCACCGTGCCCCAGTGCCCATTTACGCGATAGACGGCGAGGACATGGTCGGTGTCATGCTCGGCCTCGAAATCGAGCAACAGGGGTGGGAAACCATTTACCCGCAAGGCGGCGGCCGCGAAGATGGCGCCCTCGCAGCAGTGGCTGGTGTTTTCGCGCAGCACGCGGCGCGGAGACCAGGCCGTGTCCTCCAGGTGGTAGGGCATGTCGTCGAGGAGGCGCTGGATTCCGTAGGGGGTTTTCAGGCTGCGAAGTTTGCGCAATTCGGCGGGAGTGAAGTTATCCATTCTCGAATGCCAGTTTATCGCGAGGGTCGGGCAAAAGGCATTAACCACTAAGGAGACGAAGGTTCACAAAGGACTGCTGTCTTCATCAGGAGAATAGTTCTGCTAGCTCTTGGGGACTGTCTACGGTCACGTCCGGCGGGGCTTCGCAGAGCGTGTGCGGGGCGAAGCCGTAGGTTACGCCGCAGGTCCAGAGGTTGGCGTTGCGGCCGGTGATGACGTCAACGGAGGAATCGCCGACCATCAGAGTCTCGTTCGGGCGGGTTTTGGTCTCGCGCAGGATGGTTTGCGCGCCCTTGGGATCGGGCTTCTTGGTGGAGAAGCTGTTGCCCCCGTAAATGTGAACGAAAAACTCAGCCAGACCGAGCGCTTCCACGATGGCTCGCGAGGGATTAACGGGCTTGTTGGAGAGCACGGCCATCTGGCGAGGGATGCCGTTGGAGTTGCGAACCGCGGTAAGCATTGCCTTGATGCCGTCGTAGACGTGGGTGTGGTCGAGTTTGTGCACGCGGTAGTAGCCGAGGAAATGCTCCAGCCCCGCTTTGATAATACCTTCATCCCGGGGATCGCCGAGGGCGCGACGCACCAGCATCGGGGCGCCGTCGCCTACGTAGGAAGCAATCACGTCGCCGGGCAGCTCGGGGCGGCCTAAGTGCCTGAGCATGGCGTTTACCGAGTGGATGAGGTCAAGGCGCGAATCGATCAGGGTGCCATCAAGATCGAAAATCAGCAGCTTGATCTGGCGGGGATCGAATTGGCGGTGGAACTTGATCATGCGTATTCAGGATAAATGATACGAGGCCATCAGCCATCAGCTCTCAGCTGTCAGTCTGCGAGCACTTAGCAGTGCCAACTACTGAATTCTAAGTGCTTGAATGCTGATGGCTATTGTCAACCGCCGGTCTGGATTTACAATGGAACCGGATGGCGACCAAGACAGATCCTAAACCGGCTGGGGTGGCCGCGGAGAAAATCAGAAGCGAGGGCAAAACCTACGAGGGTCTTTCCCGCGAGCAACTGATTGACGCCTACCGGATCATGTACACGTCTCGGCGCGTGGACGACCGGGAGATCCTGCTCAAGCGCCAGCAAAAAATCTTCTTTCAGATTTCAGGGGCGGGCCACGAGGCGGTTGGCGTGGCCGCGGGCTTTGCTTTGAAGTCTGGTTATGACTGGTTTTATCCCTACTATCGCGATCGCGCGCTTTGTCTGACACTCGGCGCAACGCCCCACGAGATGTTGCTCATGGCGGTGGGCGCGGCGGCTGACCGGCAATCGGGCGGCCGGCAGATGCCTTCGCACTGGAGCTTTCCAAAATTCAACGTGGTCACGCAGTCGTCTCCCACCGGCTCGCAGATTCTGCAGGCGGTGGGCTGCGCGGAAGGCGGGCGCTACTTTGCGGCTCATCCACAAGCGGCCAAAAAGAGTGAGGGAGATTACCGCCAATTCAAAGACGTGAAGTTTCAGCGCGATGAGGTCACCTACGTTTCGCTCGGGGACGGCGCCACCAGCGAAGGCGAGTTCTGGGAGGCGATGAATACCGCGTCCAATCGCAAGTTGCCGGTGTTGTTCGTGATCGAGGACAACGGTTACGCCATTTCCGTACCCGTCGAGGTGCAGACTGCGGGGGGCAACATCTCGCGGCTGGTCGCCGGTTTTCCGAACTTCCATTTTGAGGAAATCGACGGCACCGATCCGGTTGCGTGTTATGCGGCATTTGTTCGCACTGCGGCTCACTGCCGGACAGGGGAGGGGCCGGGGTTCATCCACGCGCATGTGATCCGTCCTTATTCGCATTCGCTTTCTGATGACGAGCGGCTTTACCGTCCCGACGCTGAACGCAATCGCGACGCGGCTCGCGATCCTATCACCCGCATGCAGATGTTCCTGATTCGTGAAGGCCTCCTCGACGAAAACGGTATTAACAAGCTGGAGAAGCAAGTAGAAGACGATTTGCAGGTTGCAGTAGATCAGGCGCTGGACGCACCCCCGCCGACGCCCGACACCATTGAGCTGTACGTCTACTCGCCGAATCTGGATCCTACTTCTTCGGCTCTGCAAACCGAACCTGCATCGCCTGTTCCGGCTGCGGACGGCAAGAAGGTCGCTGCCAAGACCATGGCCGATTTGATCAATGCCACGCTTCGGGACGAGATGCGGCGGGATGAGCGCATTGTCATCTTCGGCGAAGACGTGGCCGATTGCAGTCGCGAACAGTATCTTCAAGAGAAGCTGATCAAGGGCAAAGGCGGCGTCTTCAAGTTGACTTACGGCCTGCAGAACGACTTTGGCTGTGATCGCGTGTTCAATTCGCCGCTGGCGGAAGCGAACATCGTAGGCCGCGCGGTGGGCATGGCCACGCGCGGGATGAAGCCGGTGGTGGAGATTCAGTTCTTCGATTACATCTGGCCGGCGATGATGCAACTGCGGGACGAATTGCCGCTGATCCGTTGGCGCTCCAACAATGGATTTTCTTCGCCCTGCGTGATTCGAGTTGCAATTGGTGGATATTTGACTGGAGGGGCGATCTATCACTCGCAGTGCGGCGAGAGCATCTTCACCCACACACCGGGAATGCGGGTTGTGTTTCCTTCGAATGCGCTCGATGCGGCTGGATTGCTACGCACGGCAATTCGCTGCGACGATCCGGTTTTGTTCCTGGAACATAAGCGGCTTTATCGTGAGACTTTCGGCCGTGCACCTTATCCAGGCCCGGATTACACAATCCCGTTCGGCAAGGCGAAAGTGGTGCAGGCGGGAACGGATTTATCCGTGATTACTTACGGAGCGGTGGTGCCGCGCGCCTTGCAAGCGGCGCAGAAGTTGGAACGCGAGCAGGGCGTCAAGGTCGAGTTGATCGACTTGCGCTGCCTGAATCCGTTCGATTGGGAGACGATCGCGGCTTCGGTGAGCAAGACCAATCGAGCCATCGTGGCGTACGAAGATACTCTGAGTTGGGGATACGGCGCGGAGATCGCGGCGCGCATCGCCGACCAATTGTTCGATCACCTGGACGCACCAGTGCGTCGCGTGGCGGCCAAAGACACCTTCGTTGCCTACCAGCCCATTCTCGAGGATGCGATCCTGCCCCAGGCTGAGGATCTGTTGCGCGCGATGAAGGAATTGGTGGAGTACTAAACGGTATCCCTGATCACCCATGGGAGTATGCACCGGAAGCATGCTCGCCTTTCATTCCATCTTCGTAGACGTGAAGACTTGTAAAAAGACTGTCAAACCGCACTGGGGGCGTGTTTTGCCGCCCATTCAGTGCTATAGTTCCAGCCCGCCACTGATTCTCTGTGATCTTGGTCTTCAAATCAAACCGATTTTGAGGGGGATGCGATGAGAAGCAAACAGTTTTGGTATTTCATGAGCAGAGCTTTGGTGGTCGTGGCAGTTGCTTTGATTATGGTGAATGGTGCTTGGGCGGCGAATGCGGAAAAAGTGTTGCACAGCTTTACCGGAGGCAACGACGGGATAGATCCCGCGGCGACGCTGGCTGCAGATGCAGCCGGTAATTTTTACGGGACGACGGTCAGCGGCGGGACGGGCACGCTGTGCGCCAATGGTTGCGGAACCGTTTTCGAGCTCTCACCCGTTGCTGGTGGCAAGTGGAAGGAGACTGTGCTGTACAGTTTCACCGGCGGCAGCGATGGTAAGAATCCCTATGGCGGAGTGACGTTGGATAGCAAGGGCGATCTTTACGGCACTACCGTGGCCGGCGGATCCGGTGGGACTTGTAGCTGGGGATGGCTGCGGTGTCGTGTTCCTGCTGTCGAAAGCCGGCAAGAGTTGGGTGGAAACTGTGATGTACAACTTCACCGGCGGCAAGGATGGGTTTGGCCCCGGCGACACCGTGGTTTTTGACAGCGCCGGCAATCTCTACGGAACCACACCCGACGGCGGCAACTTACGCAAGTGTAATGGCCTAGGCTGCGGCGTGGTCTATCAGATCTCGCCGGTCCGGGGCGGTGGCTGGAAGCAGACCGTGCTGCACACTTTCACGGGCGGTGCCGATGGCGCCGTGGGTTCTCTGGGGCCGCTGCTGGTCGACAAAGCGGGGAATGTGTTCGGCGTCGCTGAACTCGGGGGCGATGCGTCCTGCCAGTGCGGCGAAGTATTCAAGCTCACGCCAGTTGCCGGCAAGTGGAAATTCAAAACCCTGGATGCCTTCAAAGGGATTCCTAACGCAGGGTTTCCCTACGGGGGCGTGATTGCGGACAGCAAGGGAAACCTGTACGGCACAACCTACTTTGGCGGCGCAAACGGCATGGGGTCGGTGTTCAAGCTTACGAAATCGAATGGCAAATTCACCGAGAGCGTGCTATACAGCTTTACCGGCGGCTCCGACGGTGGCTCGCCGACTACGACCCTGATGTTTGACGCCAAGGGCAAGTCTGTACGGCACAACTTCAGCGGGCGGTGACAGCAATAGCGACGGGGTTGTGTTCAAGCTGACGCCCAGCTCCGGTGGCAAGTGGACGGAAAAGAGAGTGCATCAGTTCGGCAAAGGGTCCGACGGCAGGAATCCCTACTACGGGCTGGTGAGCGACAAAGCAGGCCATCTTTTCGGTACTACCGCCATTGGTGGCGGCAGTGGCCAGGGAGTTGTCTTTCAAATCACGCCGTAGATAGACTTCTCCGGTCGCTGCGTCCTTGGGGTCGTCGCGACCGGAAAGTTTCTCTTCATCTCAAGCGTCACACTTCGCTGAACAAGCCGGGTGAATCCCGCCGATGAGCGGCGCCACCCGAGACTCATGGTTTGGCCTCCAGAATTGAATTAGGCGGAGGCTAAGCCGGCTTTGATTTTTTTCTTCCTCCACCGCCGCCCCTGCGAACGCTATCAAGGGCAATCGGACCTGCGCCAAAAAATATGAGCGCGAAGGCGATCGTGGCCACGCTGAGCGGGAACTCGTATCCGCCCTGGCCTTTGAAGCCATTGTGCCAGTGGATCTTCCAGATCGCGACCGACATATCGATCAGCATGGCCACGGCGACGAAGCGGGTGAGCAGGCCAGCAATGATGACAATGCCTCCGAAGAATTCTGTTCCCGCCAGCAGATAGGCCATCCAACCAGGGAAACCGATATGTTGGACCATGTCGCGGACGTGCGAAAATCCGCCGAATACCTTGCCGTAGCCGTGGGCAATCATGATGCTGCCGATCACAATCCTCAGAGCCAGAAGCGCCAGTGGTTGCAAACGATCGAGATAGCGCAAAACTTGTTTTCCTCCTGCAAAAGCTGAATAGATTACCTCATTGTCCCGTAAGTTGCAGAAGTGGCTACCGATCGTCTCCCCGAGAATGGGTGCGTGCACAGGTTCTGATACGCGATTCTATGCGGATTCGTGGGTGCGGCCTCGGTCTTGGACTGATTGATAATGTGGCAAGGCCGCCGTGTCTTAGGCATTTTGTGCAGTGCGTTCATGGTTCTGCCCACATGTGCCGAGCTAATAAGGCATTCTCACGTGTGCCACTACCTTCGTACCGTCTCTAATACTTTCGTTATGGTTCTCGCGGTTGGAAGCACCCTGTGAATCCACCATACCGCATACTGTATGCTCTTCGTTAGAGAGCACAATATATAGAATTCCCTTTAACCTGCTTTTCCTTCATTTCCAGAAAACAGGCATAAAACACGGTAAATCTCGGAAATCCGCCTTCAGCTCAGGTGCTTTCAGGGCTGATATATGCTCGGGACACCTGAATTCTCTCGAACGCATTTTGTGCGAGGAGTTCTTTTCAACTTAGGCCCTGGGGTGGCAAGCGGTAAAAGGGTCTAAGTCGGCAAAAAGGGTTTGGAAACCATGGCCGACTCGCGGGAAGTCATGAATATTCGCCAGGCGTCGCAGTACCTGGGGGTGAGTCCGGACACGCTCTACAAGTATGTAGGCGAGCAAAAGATTCCCGCTTTCAAGCTGGGCAACCGCTGGCGCTTCAAGAAATCGAAGCTCGACCAGTGGATGGAAGAGAAATCCAGCCAGATGGAAGCGAAGAGCAGAAAGAAACCGAAGGCGGCTGCCAAGGCTGCCGGGCAAACGTAAAAGGCGGGCACATGTTTGGATTCGGATCGAAAACGATTGTTGGTCTGGATGTGGGGTCCTCGAGCATTAAGGCGGTCGAATTGAGGAAGGGGCGCAACGGGATTGAAGTGGCGCACCTGGGCTTGGAACCGCTCGCTCCCGATATCGTCGTGGATTCCATGATCGTGGACTCGGGTACGGTGTCGAGCGCGATTTCCAAGCTATTCACCGACAATGCGATCAAGACCAAAAGCGTGGCCACGGCGGTAAGCGGGCACTCAGTGATCGTGAAAAAGATTTCGCTGCCCTCGATGAGCGATCAGGAACTGGCCGAGACCATCCAGAAAGAAGCGGCGCAGCATATTCCCTTCGATCTGGCCGATGTGAACCTCGACTATCAGATCCTCTCCGAAGACGCCGGCAACCCGCAGATGGACGTGCTGCTGGTGGCCGTCAAGAAGGACAAGATCCTGAACTACACCAACGTACTCTCGATGGCCGGCAAGACCCCGTCTATTGTGGACATTGATGCCTTGGCGTTGCAGAACTGCTACGAGTACAACTACGAACCTGCGCCTGGCCAGGTGGTGGCGCTTTTGAATCTGGGCGCCAGCGTAATGAACATCAACATTGTGAAGGGCACCACGCCGCTGTTTCCCCGTGACGTCAGCGTGGGCGGGCACCAGTACACGGATTCGCTGCAGAAGGAGCTGGATTTGAGCTTCGACGACGCGGAATCGCTGAAACTGGGAAACAAAGTCGGGACCGTCAGCGAGGACGCGAAAACACCGATCCTGCAGCAGGTGACCGAGATTATCGTGCTCGAGATTCAGAAGACATTCGACTTCTTCCGGGCCAGTTCGGCGGGCGAGCATATCGAGAAAATTTATCTGGCGGGGGGATCTTCAAAAGTTCCCGGGCTGATCGAGGCGTTGCGCCAGGAGTTCTCGCTGCCGGTGGAGATTTTCAATCCCTTCCAGAAGATCGCCCCTCCAGTCGAGGGACCGGGAGTGGAACTGATCGAGCAGAACGCTGGCCAGCTGGCTGTTGCGGTGGGTTTGGCATTAAGGAGTTTTGAAAACCTATGATCCGAATCAACCTTTTGGGACAACCCAGACCGAAGAACAAACGGGCCGCAGCCTCAGCCGCGGCGGTCATGGAGATGGGCGAGGTTGGCTCACCGAAGCTGAAAGTGCTGCTGGTACTGGTGCTGACGGCGGCCCTGAATCTCATGTACTGGTACCGCCTCGACAAAGAGAAACAGAACATCGCCACCAAGATGCAGGTGGCGGAGCAGAGGAACCGCGAACTTGCCGACGTGAAGGCTCGTTACCTGGAGCGACAGCGCCAGGCCGACAGTTACAAGCGCCGGGTCGATGTGATCGATAAGTTGCGGGAAAGCCAGTCCGGGCCGGTGAACCTGCTCAACACCATCGGTGACACTATCAACGGCACCGAAGCGGTGTGGCTCAACACCATGAAGGACCAGGGCGGCAGCGTGGATATCGAAGGCATGGCCCTGAGCGCCGATGCGGTGGCATCGCTGATTCAGAATCTCCAGAAGACCGGTTATTTCAAGAATATTGAGATCAAAGAGACCTTCCAGGACGAAACGTACAAGGAAATGCAGGCATTTCAATTCATTCTGACCTGCGAAAAAGCAAAGTCCTAAAGGCGGGAGAATATGGGGAACTTTAACGAATTATCGGGCCTCAAGCAATGGGCAGCCCTGGTATTAGGGGCAGTGCTAATCACCGCCGCATTGCACTTTACCTTGTTCAAGTCGCAGCAGGACGCGAACACGCAGGCGCAATCGGCGCTGGAATTGAAGCTTCGCGAAAATGCCGAACTCGAATCCTACGCGCCCAAGCTGAAGGACATGGACCGGCAACTGGCGAATCTGAAACAGCAACTGGAGATCGAGCGGAAAATCGTCCCCGACGAGAAAGAAGTGGACGGCTTCATCAAGATGCTGGACGCAGAGGCCATGAAGGCGGGAATCGAGATTCGCCGCTACACCGCCAAACCGGTGTCGACCCGCGAGTTTTATACCGAAGTGCCCTTTGAAGTCGAACTGGATGGGCCGTACTACTCCGTGCTGAACTTTTTCGATCGGGTGGGGAAGCTGGAACGGATCGTCAACATGTCCGGCTTGCTGATCGCGAACCCCAAGATGGGAAGCGCGGCCAAGGTGAAGCATACCTATCAATACGCGCCCAACGAAAGCATTGTAGCGACCTGCGATGCGACCACATTCTTTAGTCATGACCTGGCGCCGCCCGCGGGCGCGCCGGTTAAAGGGAAGGGAGGCCTATGAAGCTGGCGACTGGAATTCTGCTACTGGGAATGCTGGGAACTGCCGGGGCGCAGAACCCCAGCATCATCGACACTACCAAAGCCAAGCTGAACGCGGTGCAGCAGCAGAGAACCGCGGACTCGAACGCTGCGTTGTCGGCTTCACCAGGGCAAGCGGCCAGCCTGCTGCCTGCAGCTGCGGCAGCCAAACCGGCTGCGGGAAAGCCAGTGAGCGCGTCAACATCGCAAGCCCAGCCTTCCAAGGCCCAAGCCGCAACCGTCTCTCCCATGGCCGCGCCCAAAACGCAGGCCAAGACCAAGACCAAGGCCAAGACCAAGACTAAGACCACTTCGGTTGTGGTGGCCAAGCCGAAGCCGGCCAAGCCGGCGGTTGCCGTCGAAGACAAAAAGAATCCCGTCGATCCCAAAAAGGATGCGCACAGGACCATCAGCATGGCGGGAGGACGCCGCGATCCATTCCTGAGCCCGGTAGTAAACCACAGCGTGGGCGGCTCGGGCTGCAGTAGCGGCAAACGCTGTTTGGCGGTCGACCAGATCGCCCTCACCGGAATTGTGAAGTCGGATGCGGGCATGATCGCGGTGGTGATCAACGCCATGAACAAGGCGTATTTCCTGCGCGAGAATGATCCCGTCTTCAACGGATATGTGGTCAAGATCACAGGTGACTCGATCGTTTTCAAAGAGACGTTGCAGGACAAGTTAGGCAAGTCGTTCACCCGGGAAGTTACCAAGAAGATTTCGACCCCGGCGGTTTAATCCCCGGGGAAGCTGCCGGATCGGATCCGGCGAGCGAGCAAGGAAATTTGAGAGACAGATCACGAGGCGAGCAAAACGCGCGCCCGTGGGGAGAAGGGAAA
Organism: uncultured Acidobacteriota bacterium; assembly: GCA_963696635.1. Lineage (GTDB taxonomy): Bacteria > Acidobacteriota > Terriglobia > Terriglobales > Acidobacteriaceae > JABDBE01. Next base: position 16,966 of record CAVOKX010000002.1, on the reverse strand, counting down.
TGCGAAAGCAACTGCTGGCTGTTTTGCTACCGCTGCTGATCTTGGCCCTGATCGCGGGCGCTGAGACCCAGAGCACGAGCACAGGCGCGGACACGCGTGCCACCGTACAGAAGGTGGACGTGATGCACGCGGATGACGGAATCAGCGTGGAGATCACCGCGCGCGGACAGGTTATTCCCAAGCTCAGTGCCTTGGGCTCGCCTGCGCGTGTTCTGGTGACTCTGCCTAACACCGTGGCAGCCACTGTGCAGAACCACATCAGCGTAGGCAGCGATGGCGTGAAGGGCGTGCGCATCGGCGTGGACGGCCGCGTACCTCCGACCACCAGCATCGTGATTGACCTGGTGCAGGCGTGCCAGTACGAACTGCTGCCCGGCGGCGACAATAGAATTATTGTCAAGTTGCACCCCGCTACCGCGAAGACCAATGCGAAAGCTATGACCCCAGCGCCAGCCACGCCGCCGAGCACCGCCTCGGCGGTTGCGGCAACCCCGGTTAAGACGGCCGTGGCGGCCAGCAGGCCAGTTTCCACGGCAGCATCGCAGGTCACAGTTCCGTCTGAAAGTAAGGCTTCGAAGCAGACCGCTTCGGCGACTGACTTTGTCTTCGTGGAACCGGCTTACCAGCAGAAGAAGGCGGCCGAGCAGACTACCGCTGACCAGACCGCTCCCTCAAACCGGGCAGCCGGGGCGGCGTCCAAATTCGTAGACAAGCCGGAGGGCAGTCTGCTGCCCACGCCGAGCGCCGCCATGCAGCCCCAGGCGGCTCAGGCTGCGCCTACTCAAGCCATCCAACCGGCGGTGAATCTGGCGGCCGAGCAAAAAGGGGAGAGCCATCTGGTCACTCCTATCTCTAATGCCAAGTACACTGGCGAACCGATTTCCGTAAATCTCAAAGATGTGGATCTGAAAGATTTCTTCCGCCTCATTCACGAGATCAGCGGGTTGAATGTGGTCCTCGATCCCACCGTTAAAGGTACCCTAACCATCGTGCTCGATGACGTGCCTTGGGATCAGGCCCTCGACATCGTGCTCAAGAACAACGATCTGGCTCGTCAGCTTGACGGCAATGTGCTGCGCATCGCCACTGTTGAAACCCTGCGCCATGAAGCCGAATCTCGCCGGGCGGAGCAGGAAGCCGAGGCACTGGCCGTCGATAAGCAGACAGTCACGCGCTTCCTGAGTTATGCCCACTCCAAAGACGTTATCCTTACATTGAAAAAATTCTTGTCGCAGCGCGGTGACGTGGTTGCCGATGAGCGCACCAATGCGGTCATCATCTCGGATATCCCCGCGGTGATGCCGAACATCGACCGGTTGCTCAACCAGCTTGACCGCAAGACGCAGGAAGTGGAAATTGAAGCTCGTGTAGTAGCCGCCACCCGCAGCTTCGCACGAGAAATTGGTACGCAGCTTGGCTTCGGTTGGGGCAACGGACCAACCGCTGTGGGCGGCGCACCCGCCACGGGCACCTCGCCCCTTTCGACCTTTGGCCAGGTCCCGCATTACCCGATCGTTGGAACCACCATACCCACGCCAACCACAGGGGTACAGATACCGCTGTTCTCTAACCTGGGCGCGACCGGCCCGAATAGTGGCTTCTCTTTCGTGAATGCCAGCAGCTCGGTGCGGCTCGATGCCTTGCTCACCATGGACGAGTCTCGCGGACTGCTGAAAATCCTCTCTCGTCCGCGGGTGGTGACGCAGAACAACATTCAAGCTGTGGTTCGCCAGGGTGTCCAGATTCCGATCACGACCTTGGCGCAGCTGGGCGGCCCGCCGACCGTAACCTATGTCAGCGCTTTCCTGAGGCTGACCGTGATTCCGCAAATCACCTCCGAAGGCACCATCTTCCTCAATGTGGACGTCGAGAACACGACCCCCGACTTCGGCGAAACCATCGACGGCAACCCCACTCTGATCACGCAACAAGCAACTACACAGGTGCTGGTCACCGACGGCGGTACGGTCGTCATCGGCGGCGTGATTCAGACCAACAACTCGATCAACGTACAGCAGGTTCCCCTGCTGGGAAGCATCCCATGGCTGGGCGAACTGTTCAAACACACTACGGTCAGCACCTCGAACCAGGAGCTGATTTTCTTCATCACTCCGCGGATCATCCAGACCTAAACCACAAGTTAGCAGTAAAGACAGCCGTCGGTTTCCTGAAGCACCTGTCAGGGACCGGCGGTTTTGTTTTGGGCTGACATTCCCACACGGGAACCGAGTTTACTGTTTAGTAGCTGGGCCCCCCACCACCATGTTTGGCGCAAAATGATTTAGGCCGCATAGACGGTTTCGCAGGCCCCTGGACGGGGCCGAAGTCGCACTCGAATAGTGATCTTACAGATAATGTAATTTGTACCAGGTTATCCGATTCGACGCACTCGCTCAATGCTAAAACGGGACCGAGAAACTGACGGTTTGTATGCGCGGCGCGATGTCAGCTAAAAGCCCCGCCCTTGTATCTTCGATTTCCAGACGTGACTACCATTAAGTCACGTTTCGGCGGAGAGGCCGTCCCGCCCTTAGGCCGAAGTTGAGCCTGACGAGAGAGCGGCCCCCGCCCCTCTCTTTTCGACGCCGTGGAGAATCGAAGGCCTTTTGAGCCTGCATGTTCAAGGTCGGCGCCAAGAGCTTGGCCGGGGCGGAAGCCGGAACCGCAGATTAACTCTAGGAGCCGCTCATGCACAAGTCGTCAGCCGAAGGTTTTCTCAGTTGTGGAATCGATGTCAGCGCCGCTCAACTGCTGGTCGCCCTGGAAGGCGAAGCCGGAAGCTGGCGGCAACGCAGTTTCGCCAACCGAGCCAGCGGTCATCAGGGGCTGATCCGGTGGTTGCAAAAGACCGGAGAGCGGGTGCGGATTTGCCTGGAAGCCACCGGTCGCTACAGTCTCGACCTGGCCCTGGCGTTGCACGCCACCTCCGGGATCGAAGTGGCCGTGCTGAATCCCAAGGTGGTACACGGCTTCGCGGTCACGCTGTGCCGCAGTAAGACCGATCCCGCCGACGCTCAGGTGTTGGCCGAGTATGCCCGCCGCATGTCCTTCCAGCCCTGGCATCCGCCGGGCGCTGCCGCTCTGGAACTGCGCACCATCACGCGCCACATCGCTGCTCTCACTCAGCAGCACACGCAACAGAGCAATCGTCTGCACGCCCTCTCCGCTTCCAGCACCGGCTCGGGTTGGGTGCGGCAGGATCTGAAACGATCGCTGCGCGATCTGCAGCGCCGGATGGAGAAGATGCGCCGCGCGGCTCTGGCCCTGATCGCCAAGGATGCCGAACTGCGTCCGCGTTGGGCTCGGCTGTTGAGCATGCCCGGCATCGGCGAGATCAGCGCCCTGTATCTGTTGGGAGAACTTGCGCTGTTGGCCCCCGGCCTCTCCGTACGCCAGTGGGTCGCACACAGCGGACTGGATCCGGCACATCACGATTCCGGCAACTCCGTGCATAAGCGGGCGCGCATCAGCCGCGCCGGCAATCGCTACCTGCGCCGCGCTCTCTACATGCCCGCCTTGGTCGCGGTGCGCCACGACCCCCACTTGCGCGCTTTTTACCAGGCTTTACTGGCACGCCACAAGGCCAAACTGCAAGCCCTCATGGCGGTGGCCCGCAAGATGCTGCACGCCATCTTTGGCATGTTTCGCGGCAACGCCGACTATGACGGCTCCCGCCTGTTCCCCGCGCTGGAAGTTGCGACCGCCGTTTAGCCGGGGATCCGCAGGCCGTTCGCTGACCAGAAATCCTTGCACCGCAGCCCTGGGGCGGGGGAAATCGTTCCAGTCGGGGAAGCGGAGGCCGGCTCTGCTGGAGAGCAACCGGCCAAGGAATACCCGGCTGGAAACTCATCACAGCCGATGCACCCGGGAGCGGCCAGCACCATGACCGCTCCCGGTGGCAGGAGCCCAACATCGGAGCGATAGATTTCCCCATGCCTAAAAAAACTCATACTCGTCCTTTCCTGCCCTCTCTCCACAGAAAAAACTGCTTGACGGGCAAGAGAGAATCTCTCGCAAAGAACGCGAGAAGGGCAGGGCACCCGCTTTTGGGTGTAGTAAAAGCACGGGCCAGCCCGCCGAGACCCTCTCGCACAGCGGCGCGAAACCGGACTTCCTGCTCGGGTGCGAAATGGATTTCCATGCCAGTGTTTACTCCCTACCCTTTAGAATAGCAGCCACGACACGCGGGTTGCGGCTGCCATGCAGGACGGCAACCACCCACAAGGGCCGCTCCTGGTACGCATAAGCAATGAGGTAATCCCGCACGCGCCAGAAACGCAACGGGCGTGAAGTGAGGTCGATGCGCCGGTGGCCTTTCTGAGGGAACGGCACCAAAGCCCGGATGGCGTCAAAAATGTCGATAACGACGCGCGCGGCTGCGGCGGGATTGTCTTCGGCAATATACTCGCGGATTGCATCAAGGTCGCTGTACGCTTCGGGGTGAAGCTGATAACCGCTCATGCCTTGGGGTTGGGCTGTGCTGCGGTTTTCTGCATTAGGCGCTGAAAGGCTTCCTCACCGTCAATAGGCTTCACCTTGCCGCTTTTCAGGTCATCATAGCGGCTGTCAAGCATTCCGCGCGTTCGCTCAAGCTCGTCCAGATAACCGGGCATTGCATCCTGTACCAGCTCATCTCTTGAGCGTCCGCTTTCGGTGGCCAGTCGGTCTAGCCTCGCCTGAATCTCCGGGGTGAAATGTACTTCCATGCCTGTCAGTGTAGGGGGCCGAATCCATGCTGTCAACGGCGTTGGGGATAGTGCCAGGGTTTCGGCGGATGTAGGACGAAACCATCTGTCATCTGCGAGGAGGCCGGAAGATGGCGACAAACATGGGAACCATCAAACCAAGCCAGCTACCCCAATATCCAAACAACCATTCATGCGCCAGAATTCCGCCAGTGTTGCCGGGGTCGTTAAGCTGCTGTTCCGAGGTCACACCAAAGTAGGCCAGGTATGCCCCACCGAGAGCACAAACCAGAATCGCGGGAATGCGTGGCATTCCGCTAAGGCCCAACACGAAAAGGATTAGGCAAGCGCCAGGAACAATCCACAATAAGGGAACGTTCTCAGCCTCCGGGGTCTGAGCCTTGGGCGAAACGTTCGTTCCCTGAGCCCGCCGTGGTTGCAATTTTCGTCGTGTTCCTAATTCCTGATTTAACTGCCTATTTGTCCTGTCGTAAAACGAACCAAAGTTTTCCCCTGATAATTTCTTGCTCCATTGACCGGTCGCAACCTCATACCCTGATACGGCCAATCGCATCGGGCCACACGACACCGCAAACCAGGGGAGAAAAAAGGCGAGCATTCCAAAAAGCGCCGCTGGAATAGAGATTCCGCGAACCCATGCAGGACTGCTGGTATAGGGGCGTGCTTCCTCAGCCAAAACTTCTCGTTGCGGTCGTGGTACAGGTCGCACGCAGTGAGGACACTCCAACAATTCGCCCGGCACATTGGCACCGCATGATTGGCACGTCCAAAAAACGTTGGCGCTCACCGCAACACCTGCCTATAGCGCGGCACAGTATACACCAACGCTAAAGAGAAAATTGGTGGGACGATAGGGGGCGAGTCTATGCTGAACGTAAAGGTGGGCCAGTCCGGGTCGCATCTCCGTTAGCCGCAATTGCCATGTACGCTTTCTCCTGACGAGGCCCGGGACACCAGGTCCCTCGACTCCACCGTCGCTGTCGCTCCGCTTCCGGTCGAGATGAGATTTCTTGGCTTAGAGTCATTGAGTCACTCGTTCGGGTGGCGGCTGGGCGCTTCTCGCTTTCGCTTGTTAAACTTTCAGGGTGGATCACAAAGGCCGGCTGAAGAAACTGCAAACCGCTTTTGAGCGCGACTCACTGGATGCGCTGCTGGTCACCCATCTTCCCAACATCCGATACCTTTGCGGGTTTACCGGGACGGCCGGTGTGCTGGCAATCGGCGAAAGCGTCAGCGTGTTCTTGACTGATGGACGCTACCACGAACAAGCACGAGCCGAGGTGCAGGGACCACGGATTGTGATCGCGCGCAAGCCTCCGCTGGCTGCGGCGGCGGAATGGCTGATCGAGAACAGGAGCAAACTTGGCCGCAAGAAGCCGCGCAGACTTGGAATTGAGAGCGAGCATTTAACTGTTGCCGGGCGTACGCAGCTGGCTCGTTTGCTGCGGCCTGACTTCCGCCTGCGAGAGACGCGAGGGCTGGTGGAACGGGCGCGGATGGTGAAGGATGCGGACGAGATCGCACGGCTGCGAGCGGCTGCGGTTTTGGGGGCGAGCCTTTTTGAGCGTGCGTTGGAGGTGATCCGTCCGGGCGTGAAGGAGAATGAGGTGGCGGCGGAGATGGAATATGCGGCGCGGCGGGCTGGGGCGGAGGAAATGTCTTTCCCGACAATCATTGCCGCGGGGAAGCGGTCGGCGCTGCCCCATGGGCGCGCTTCGACGGCCGCGATTCCATCTCGGGGATTCGTGGTCTGCGACTTCGGTGTTATACTTTCCGGCTACTGTTCAGACAGGACTCGCACGGTGCATGTGGGCCGTGCCACCGGCGAGGCCCGCCGAAGGTATGAGGCGGTGCGGGAGGCGCAAGCCGTCGCCGTTGAGACGGTGAGGGCTGGCGTGAACGTTGGCGAGGTCGACCAGGCCGCACGCAACGTACTAAGAAACAAAGGCTTAGCGAGACATTTTACGCACTCGACCGGGCATGGTGTAGGCTTGGAGATTCACGAACCTCCACGCATCGCGTCGGGACAAACCGAGATCCTGCGACCGGGAATGGTGATTACTCTCGAGCCTGGCGTGTACATCGCGGGCAGCGGGGGGGTGCGGATCGAAGACATGGTCGTAGTTACGGAACAGGGGTGCGAAGTCCTGGCACCCGCTAGCAAGGAACTCATAACCATTTGAAGGCTGGCTATTCTTAGTTCTTAGCCCGGGCATCGAACGCGGCCCGGCCTCTCAGCTTGGCGCGAGAGAAGGAAGCAGTCCCACCGCAAACCATGAACCAGAAAGAACTGAAAGAACTCATTGAGTTCTTAATCGAAAAGGATATTGCCGAGTTCGAGTTGGAGCGCGGCGATGTGAAGGTGCGGATCAAGCGTGGCGTCGAACATGTGGTCGCGCCCGCCGCGCCGGTCACCCATTTCGCGGTGCACACCGGGCCGGCTGCAGTGCCGGAGATTGCTGCTGCGTCCGCTGTGCCCGTTCCGACCCCAGCTTCGGGCGAGAGCGCGGTTGCCGCGGCTGCCGCGGAGCCTGGCTTGCACACCGTGCATTCTCCCATCGTGGGGACATTCTATGAGTGCCCTTCCCCGGGATCGCCTCCTTTTGTGAAGGTTGGGGACACCGTTGAAATTGGGCAGGTGCTGTGCATCGTCGAAGCTATGAAGCTGATGAATGAGATCGAGGCCGACGTGGCTGGCGAGATTGTGAAAAAGCTGGTGGCGAACGGACAGCCCATCGAATACGGGCAGGAATTGTTTGTAATTCGGCCGCGAGCATGACCGTGTGGGGCGGACATTTCCTGTCCGCCGCCTTTGATTTTGGAGGTTGGTTCTCTATTTCTGACATTCTTAGAATCAAGGTCAAAAAAGCGGACAAGAGTGTCCGCTTTACACTTGTTTAGTGCATGTTCAATAAAATTCTGATTGCGAACCGTGGCGAGATTGCCTTGCGCGTGATATGCGCCTGCAAGGAACTTGGCATTCGCACCGTGGCAATCTACAGCGAGGCCGACCGGAACTCGCTTCACGTTAAGTTTGCCGACGAAGCCATCTGCATTGGCCCTCCCCAACTGGCGCAAAGCTACCTCAACATTCCCGCCGTGATCAGCGCTGCTGAAATCACGAATGTGGACGCCATCCATCCGGGATATGGATTGCTGGCGGAGAACGCGAATTTCGCCGAGGTTACCGAGACCAGCAATATCAAATTCATTGGGCCGCCGCCGGAGATCACGCGGCTCATGGGCGAAAAGGAAAAGGCCCGCGCAGCCATGAAGAAAGCGGGCGTACCCATTCTGCCGGGGTCCGACGGTATCCTTGCCAGTGAAGGCGAAGCCATGGAGTGGGCGCGGCAAGTCGGCTTTCCCGTGATCATCAAAGCTTCGGCGGGCGGCGGGGGACGCGGCATGCGCATCGTACGCAGCGAGGAGGAAATTCCTGGCTTGTTCAAAGCCGCGCAATCGGAGGCGGCGGCGGCCTTCGGCAACGGCGACCTTTACATGGAGAAATTCATCGAGCGCCCGCGCCACATCGAGTTCCAGATTTTGGCTGACCAGTACGGCAATGTGGTGAGCTTGGGCGAGCGCGAGTGCTCGATCCAGCGGCGTCACCAGAAATTGCTGGAGGAGTCTCCATCCACCCAAATGACGCCGGATCTGCGCGCGCAGATCGGAGAAGTTATTTCGAAGACGCTTTCCGATATCGGTTATGTGAATGCCGGCACCATTGAATTCCTGATGGACGAGGATCGGCGCTTGTACTTCATCGAGATGAACACGCGCATCCAGGTCGAGCATCCGGTCACGGAGATGGTCACCGACGTGGACCTGGTGAAGAGCCAGATTCTGCTGGCCGCGGGCGAGCGCATGGAAAGCGTGCTGCTCGGACCGATCGTGCATCGTGGACATGCTATTGAATGCCGCATTAACGCCGAGCATCCGGAGAAGTTCACGCCGTCGGCAGGGAAAATTACCGCGTTCAATCCTCCGGGTGGAACAGGAGTGCGCATCGATACCGCAGCCTACGCCGAAGGAGTGATTCCGCCTTATTACGACTCGCTCATTGCCAAGCTGATCGTGCGCGGTAAGGACCGGTCGGAAGCGGTCTCTCGCATGGCCCGTGCGCTGGAAATGTTTATCGTGGAAGGTATATTTACGACCATTCCATTGCACCGGAGGATTCTGGCTGATCCTGACTTTCGCGCGGGCAAGTTCGATACAACCTTTATTGAGCGATTCCTGGCGAAGAATGGGAAACCGGCGCACTAGCTTAAGGATTGGATATTGTTAACTGTGAGCGGTCATCCTGACGGAGTGTTAATTATGGTTGGTCATCCTGAGCGGAGTGCACGCTGCGCGGAGCGCAGCGGGCACGGAGTCGAAGGACCCCTTGAACGTGCTCACCACTTCAATGCTGCACGGCATTCGGACGACGCGCTACATGCCGGTCAGAACTCCCTGACGCCTCAATCTGAGCACCAGCTTCCTCGGGGTCCTTCGACTGCGTTGGCGTTGCTTTGCGACGCCAACTCCGCTCAGGATGACAGGTTCGTTAGGCAGAAGCCCCTTTTTTTTCAAAGTGGATCGCAGTCATGAACCCTTGGCCGCGCCTGTACGCCATTCTTGATACGTCATGCTTTCCCGATACTGCCGCTTTATTTTCGACCGCAGAAGAACTTGTGATTGGCGGCGTCAGCCTGCTGCAATACCGGAATAAGAGCGGCAACGCCCGCGAGATGCTCGGGCAGGCGTGGGAACTGAAGCGGCGGCTTGGCAGTTCCGTTAAATTGATCATGGATGATCGCGCGGACCTCTGTTTGGCTGCGGGGTTTGATGGAGTGCATGTGGGTCAGGATGATTTGTCCCCCGCGGGCGCCCGCAAAGTGATTGGTGACAGACTTTGGCTCGGAGTGTCTACGCATAATCCCAAACAGGTCGCGGACGCTGATAAGACCTCGGCGGACTACATTGCGATCGGGCCGGTGTTTGCGACGGCCAGCAAAGCCAATCCTGATCCGGTCATCGGCCTTGAAGGCGTCCGCCAAGCGAGGGCCTTGACGCGCAAGCCGCTGGTCGCCATCGGTGGCATCAATCGTGCCAACTGCCGGTCGGTGATCGAGGCCGGAGCCGACTCGGTTGCGGTAATATCCGATCTGATGCGGGACCCACGAAAATCAGCAGAGGATTTTTTTCGCATCTTAGGATAGAGTCATGGCGAATGCCGAGCTTCGCTCGGCCGGACAGCCCCTTCGACTTCGCTCAGGGCAGGCTCAGGGGGCTGTACCACGTAAGCACTGAGGAGCCCTTTGAGCATCGACACCAAGCCAGCGGCACCCGATCGCCAGCGACTGGGAGATCCATCGCCACCAGGACAAAGAACTAGTCAAAGCCCTCGGCCTGACCAGCGCAACCATGCTGGTCATGGGCTCGATGATCGGTTCCGGCATCTTTATTGTTTCTGCCGAAATATCCCGAGAGGTTAATTCCCCGGCGCTGCTGATTGGAGCCTGGCTGGTTACGGGCTTCATGACTATTGTTGGAGCTTTGAGCTACGGCGAACTCGCAGCCATGATGCCCCGAGCCGGTGGCCAGTACGTTTACCTGCGCGAGGCGCTTGGCCCGCTCTGGGGATTTCTCTACGGCTGGACGCTGTTCCTGGTTATTCAGACCGGAACGATCGCCGCGGTAGGCGTGGCTTTCGGCAAGTTTTTAGGGATTTTCGTGCCGTCGATTTCTTCTTCGAATTGGATTCTCCATTTCTGGAAAGTCCCTCCGATTCGGATCGGTCCTATGGTTCTCGGCAACATGGACGTTGGACTGAACACGCAAAATCTGGTGGCGATTCTGGTCGTGGTTTTGCTCTCGGTGATTAATATTTTTGGTGTAAAGACCGGAGCCCTGATTCAGAATGTTTTCACTTTCGCCAAAGTTTCCGCGCTATTGGGGCTGGGTTTTCTAGGCCTATTCATTGGGCGGAATGCGCAGGCCCTAGCCGCCAACTTCCACGGAAACTTCTGGAACAATGCCGGACTCGGCGCGCAACACGCGGTGCAGGTAGGAGTGGGCGGGCCCATGGTCATGGTGGGCACGCTCACGATTCTGGCGGTGGCGCAGGTGGGCTCGCTGTTTTCAGCCGATGCCTGGAATAATGTGACCTTCACGGCCGGCGAAGTCAAAAATCCCAATCGCAATTTGCCGCTGTCTCTTGCTTTGGGCACCGGCATAGTCATCACCCTTTACATCATCTGCAATTTTGTTTACCTGAACGTGCTGCCATTGGACGGCATGGCCAATGGCGCAACCATCCTGCAACGCGGAATCAAGTACGCGACCGAGGACCGGGTCGCCACCGCCGTGATGACGCAGATGTTCGGCGCAGCCGGCGGCCTGCTCATGGCTGCGGCGATCATGCTTTCCGGCTTCGGATGCGTCAACGGCCTAATTTTAGCCGGCGCGCGCGTGTACTACGCCATGGCCAAAGATGGCCTGTTCTTTCGCAGCGTTACCAGGCTGCATCCTACTTACAAGACGCCCGCGGTTTCGCTCATGGTGCAGATGGTCTGGACCTGCGTGCTGTGCGTGTCCGGGAGCTACGGGCAACTATTGGACTACATTATTTTCGCAGTGCTGGTCTTTTACATCCTGACCATCCTCGGGTTATTCGTGCTGCGCCGCAAGCGTCCCGAAGCGGAGCGGCCTTATCGCGCCATCGGCTACCCGGTGCTGCCCGCGGTGTATATTGTGATGGCCTTATTCATTGATGTCGTACTATTGCGCTACAAGCCGCAATACACGTGGCCGGGATTGATCATCGTGCTCTTGGGAATTCCGGTCTACTATCTGTCGCGCCAGGGTGAAGCACTTACCCTCAAGCGATCGGGAGAGTTAAATGGCTGATCTTTTTGCGAGAAAACCGCTGAACTCAATTCTTACGGAAGCCTCGGAAACCGGCGAGCATAGCCTGCGCCGGGCGCTCGGACCGACCAACCTGATCACCCTCGGCATTGGCGCCATTATTGGCACCGGCATTTTCGTGCTGACCGGGACCGCAGCCGCCAACCATGCCGGCCCTGCCATTGTGCTCTCATTTTCTCTCGCAGCGGTTGCATGTGTGTTCGCCGGACTCTGTTACGCCGAGTTTGCCTCCATGATCCCGGTCGCCGGTTCCGCCTACACCTATGGCTACGCGACGTTGGGGGAATTCATCGCCTGGATCATCGGCTGGGACCTCATCCTGGAATACGCTCTGGGCGCGGCGACTGTCGCCAGCGGCTGGAGCGGTTACGTACTCAGCTTCCTGGGAGATTTCGGCATCCGGCTTTCGCCCCGGTGGGCGGGTTGTCCGGGGACGGTCTTTTTGTTTTACAACAATCATTGGGAGCGGTTGACGGCGCAGTTCCAAAAAGCGCTGAACCTGAAGCACATCGATGCCGCGACCCTGCCGCACCAATATTCCTCCTTCAACCTGTTCGGCTTCCTCGGAATCCTGATGGTGACCGTCATCCTGGTGATCGGCATCAAGGAATCGGCCGACTTCAACTCCTTCATCGTGATCGTAAAAGTCTGCGTGCTGATAGTCTTCATCGGTCTGGGCATCAACTACATCATGGGTCATCACGCCGAAGCGGTCGCGAACTGGACGCCGTTCATCCCGCCGAATCCAGGTCACTATGGCGACTTCGGATGGTCGGGCATTGCGACTGCGGCCGGCGTCATCTTTTTCGCCTACATCGGATTCGATGCTGTATCCACGGCGGCGCAGGAATCGAAGAACCCGAGGCGCGACATGCCCATCGGCATTCTCGGTTCCCTGGTCATCTGCACCATCCTTTACATTCTGGTGGCGGGCGTGCTGACCGGCCTGGTGAAGTACACCAACCTCGATGTGCCCGACCCGATCGCCATTGGCATCGACATGACCGGCGTGGCCTGGGGTAGCCGGTTAGTGAAGCTGGGCGCGATTTGCGGTCTCAGTTCCACCATGGTGGTCATGCTGCTCGGACAGTCCCGCGTGTTCTTCTCCATGTCGAAAGATGGGCTGCTCCCCAAGTGGGCGAGTGCCATCCACCCTCGTTTCCGTACGCCCTATCTCTCGACGATTCTTGTGGGCGGCGTCGTCGCTACGGTCGCCGCACTAACTCCAATTAACGTTCTCGGATCGCTGGTGTCGATCGGCACCCTGCTGGCCTTCGTGATCGTCTGCGCCGGAGTTTGGATTCTGCGCGCCCGGGGAACCGACGTGCCGCGAGCCTTCGTGACTCCGTGGATCCCTTTCACCCCGATCATGGGCATCACTGTATCTCTGCTGATGATGTTCAGCTTGGGCTGGGAAACCTGGGCACGGCTCATCATCTGGCTGGTGATTGGCCTGGTGATTTACTTCACCTACAGCCGCCACCACAGCAAGGTGCAACAAATGCGCGCGGAGGAACCGAAACCTACGCCGTCGATGGCCGACTGAGGGTCGGTCAAATGCCCGGCCTGGGTGTTGCTGGTGCGATCACGATTTCACGGGGGCTGGCCCAGCCGTACTCGAACACGGCACGGGATGCCCCACCCGTGGCAGTTTCACGGGTGGGCTACGGCGAACTCTCCCTCGCATGTTCATCGGTCACAGCGAAATCGTCGCGTTCCTGTTATATCGTTTCGATGCCGACAAACCTGCACCGCTGCTACGGCGCTGGATACTCGCACTTTATTACCACAAGTTGTTATCAACGCCGTCCCCTCCTCGGGACACCCCGCTTTCGCGATCTCTTCCTCGAAGTTATGGAGCAGATCCGCCAGGGGGGCTGGCCCAGCCGTACTCGAACACGGCACGGGATGCCCCACCCGTGGCAGTTTCACGGGTGGGCTACGGCGAACTCTCCCTCGCATGTTCATCGGTCACAGCGAAATCGTCGCGTTCCTGTTATATCGTTTCGATGCCGACAAACCTGCACCGCTGCTACGGCGCTGGATACTCGCACTTTATTACCACAAGTTGTTATCAACGCCGTCCCCTCCTCGGGACACCCCGCTTTCGCGATCTCTTCCTCGAAGTTATGGAGCAGATCCGCCAGGGGGGCTGGCCCAGCCGTACTCGAACACGGCACGGGATGCCCCACCCGTGGCAGTTTCACGGTGGGCTACGGCGAACTCCCCCTCCCATGTTCATCGGTCACAGCGAAATCGTCGCGTTCCTGTTATATCGTTTCGATGCCGACAAACCTACACCGCTGCTACGGCGCTGGATACTTCCACTTTATTACCACAAGTTGTTATCAACGCCGTCCCCTCCTCGGGACACCCCGCTCTCGCGATCTCTTCCTCGAAGTTATGGAGCAGATCCGCCAGCGTCATCAATTTGTAGTCGTCGGTTACGTGGTCATGCCTGAACATGTCCATCTTCTCTTCACCGAGCCGGAGCGCGGAAATCCTTCACTGGTGCTAGCCGCTTTGAAACAAACCTTCGCCCATCGGCTGCTGCGCGAACTTCGCGCCAAAACCGGTGCCCGAACAAACACGCTTTGGAGCACACCCGTCGCCGTGGGGCACATTTGGCAACGCCGCTTCTACGATTTCGTTGTTTTTACCGAGAAGAAGCGCGTGGAAAAGCTGCGCTACATGCACTGCAATCCTGTTCGGCGGGGTTTAGTTCTGAAGCCCGAGGAGTGGTTATGGAGCAGCTTCCGGCACTACGCCTATGACGAACGCGGACCGGTGATGGTTGATGAGGCCCGAAAAGCCGAGCTTCACATCCGCAAAATCTCGTGAGCCTACGGGCATCGCGGCCCACCCGTGAAAAGCCACGGGTGGGGCATCCAGTCCACGATAGCTTGTGCAAAATTTGGCTGGGCCAGCCCCCATATCGAACTCCGACTCACCAGCTGCGGAATGGTATCTTCGATGACCGGAAGGAAACCGGGGACGAGGAAACCAAATTATTGGGCAATTGATTTCGGAGTGCACACGCTTATGAATTGGTTCGGGTCGACTGACGAGTAACTCCAAGCCATATCTTTGATAAGATGCCCGCAATAGCCTTTGGGGTATCCATGCTTCGCTGCTTGTGCGTCCCAGTCGGCAGCGTGGTCGTTGATATTGCTCTCAATGAGCCCGTCGTGAAACGGATAATGCTGGCCGACGAACCAACCCACAACAAGCGCGAGAAGAATAGGTGCGATCCGCTTCATGTTGTCTCCTCATTCACATTCTACGGGCGGCGGAGAGGAATCGGGCAGATCAGTTTTCGTCGCCTTGGGGGCTGGGGGGCTGGCCCAGCCGTACTCTAACACGGAACGGGATGCCCCACCCGTGGGGGCTGGCCCACCTTTACGTTCGTTGTAAAGGTGGGAACGATGAGGTCGGCGGCCACGGGTGGAAAATCGGGACGCAGTCTGCATTCGTCCCCACCTTTGCAAAACCCGCAGAGGTGGGCCAGCCACCGAGGGGATGAAAAAGCGAAATTGTGTTAGTCTGTCAAATGAGGTGCGAAAACGTGTTTGGGTCAGCGAAGCCTATGCAGATTGAAAAAAACGTCGCAAAAATCGACCATACAGCAGGTGACTACCGCATTGTCGTTACCGTTGAACATCTAAACGCCGCCGACATTAAACAGGCGGACGCGGAAATTGTGCTCACCCAGAATATCCTTCTATTGTTTTCACAGAGACAAAGGTACGGTAGCTGACGACCTTCCCCGCCATGCCTCGTAAAGTCCCATCATGGCGGTTGGCCCAGCTTTGCTTTTTTGTGTGGCGCAGCTATGAAAAAGGCTGCCCCAGCTTTCCTTCTGTTGGACAACTCAAGAGATGAGGCTGTATTCGAGAGCTGTGAGGTCGTAATCGAGAAACATCCTCTGCCGAGATTCAGCGCTTGCCACGATGATGGCATCCTTCTCCGCTTTGCGAATCACCGCCTCAAAAGAGGCAGGAAAGAACTTCTCCCCATCATTCTCCCGACACGTCAAACACAAGGAGCGATTCTTGTAAATCCGGCGATAGGTTTGAGGCGTCGGACCCAAGCATCTACAGCAACGTTCACAGAAGAACATCATGGTAACAATCTCCCATTTGCCCATTGTAGCCGACAACACGATTAGCCGATAATCAGCCGCGGTCGGAAGTTATTTTCTGTTCTTTGTCTCAAGGTGCTTCTGCGCAATCTTAATAAGTTTTTCGACTTCCTCTACCGTCTGTGCTTCGGCTTCAACCTCCCCATCTAACCCGATTTTCAACCTCGCCTTCCGTCCGTATCGTGCAGCCAGGAACGCCCCGACGGCTGTGCAGAGGGCAGGGCCTAAAGCGGTGGCAATGAGGCCAAACTCACCAGACAGCCCACCACCACCGCCCACGGCATCGTTCACGTAGAAGCGTGGAGACGCTTCGATGTTTTGCGAGCGAAGCGCGTGTAGAAAGTCGCCCAACGCGTCTCTATACTTCGGGTCATCTCGCGCCGGTAATAGACAGAGGTAGATCGTCTTTTGATCCCTGACCGTTTGGGCATCCATTTCGAAAAGCTACCATGTGCCGCTGGATAGCACAATGCAACGCTACCGACCCCTTCGACAAGCTCAGGGCAGGCTCCTGCAAGAAACGGACAGGGCACTCTCGAGCCCAACTTCCGGCCGCCGCTCAGACGGGGGCTGGCCCGGCCGTACTCTAACACGGCACGGGATGCCCCACCCGTGGCAGTTTCACGGGTGGGCTACGGCGAACTCTCCCTCGCATGTTCATCGGTCACAGCGAAATCGTCGCGTTCCTGTTATATCGTTTCGATGCCGACAAACCTGCACCGCTACTACGGCGCTGGATAACTTCCCACTTTATTACCACAAGTTCTTCCCTGTGCGCGAGAACTGGGAACTGAGGCGAACCCCTTGGCTTTTTCAATTCTGACAACCGAGCAATGTTTCGCAGTCCGTTTCTCCTTGCTCTCGTCCTTCCATCCAGATAAGATACTGAAAAACGGTTAGCTATTTGAGAATAGCTGGCAGCCCCTCCGCTCCTTGACAACTCGAGCGCTCACGGAACGCCGAGGCCCTCCCTAGCCCAAACGGGAACGCAACCGCCCCTGTCGCCCTCCTAAGTCCTTATTCCGGAATATTTTACGTATAAGTCCTTATTCCTCAAAGATTTTGATGGTAGTCTGGCCCTAACCCCATGATTCCAAAAGATCACGGGGGGAGGGGGGTGCCTCGTCAGCGGAAGAACCAAAACCAAGTCCAGCGGATGCCATTACGACCAACCGCAGCATTTCGGCGCCATACGTAACGACTCCTC
>CAVOKX010000001.1:0-78205 GCA_963696635.1 uncultured Acidobacteriota bacterium | reverse complement strand
AACGGCAAAGTCCGTCCCAAAATGGGCTAACCGCCTAACCTCGTTAAGCTTGCCTTCAGCTAGCCAGACTTAACGTTAGCGTTCGGCGGAAACCAATCGTCAAGGAATGAGGCACACATATATGAGGCACTTCGGTTCGACTTGGCTGCGTTTGGCCCTCTTCGTTGGTTTAGTCGCGACGTTTTCCACCGCCGCGGATCCCGGCTATCACGTCATCAAGACTTACAAGTTGGGCGGCGAGGGCGGCTGGGATTATCTCAATCTCGATAGCTCCTCGCGCCGCCTCTACATCTCTCGCGCCACTCACGTCATCGTGATCGACGCCGACTCCGGCAAGCCCGTCGGCGATATTCCCGACACCCCCGGCGTACACGGCATCGCGCTGGCTCCCGAACTCGGA
Source organism: uncultured Acidobacteriota bacterium (assembly GCA_963696635.1). GTDB lineage: Bacteria > Acidobacteriota > Terriglobia > Terriglobales > Acidobacteriaceae > JABDBE01. The sequence goes on along the minus strand of CAVOKX010000001.1, from coordinate 77,805 downwards.
CGCGGTTTTGTCAGCAATGGCCGTGAAGGCACAGTCACGATTTTTGACATCGAGACGCTGAAGCTGATCTCCAAAGTCAAAGCCGGGGACAATCCCGACGCAATCCTCTATGACCCCGCCACCAAACGAGTCTTCACCTTCAATGGCAAAAGTCACGACTCGACCGCCATCGATGCCGCCAAAGGCACCGTGCTGGGCACGATCAAGCTGGACGGCAAACCGGAATTTGCCGTCAGCGACGGCAAGGGAGAGATTTTCGTCAACATCGAAGACAAAAGCCAGTTGGACGCGATCGATCCCAATAAGCTGGAAGTGAAATCACGCTGGCCGCTTGCGCCCTGCGAGGAACCCAGCGGCCTCGCCATGGATCGCAAGAACCGCCGCCTGTTTGCCGGCTGCGACAACAAGATGATGGCCGTGGTCGATGCCGACAGCGGCAAAGTGCTGGCCACGCCCGCCATCGGCGACGGAGTCGATGCCACCGCCTTCGACGAAGGCGCCAGCCTCGCGTTCGCATCCTGCGGCGAGGGCGTGCTGACCGTGGTGCGTGAAGAATCACCGGCCAAATTCAGCGTCGCCGAAAATGTTAAGACCCAGGAAGGCGCCCGCACTCTCGCACTCGACGCTAAGACCCACGAGGTTTTTGTGGTGACCGCGAAATTCGGCCCCCCGCCCGCGCCGACCCCGGAAAATCCCCATCCCCGGCACGCGATTCTTCCAGACACGTTCGTAGTCCTGGTGGTCGGCAAATAACATACTGTTTCTCGCAGACGAACGAGCCAGAGGAAATAGATAAAAGCGATGCATCGAATCGATTAAATAGATCGTTGAAGAGAAGTCGCGTAGTCGAGCACTTACTGTAAACTGTGCCAACCCCTTGGTGAGTACGTTGCCTCGGGATCGAGTGGAGTTCCAGTGGCCACTGGAGAGGAGCACAAGAGAAACCCTCAGGATTCAAAACCTTTGTGTAACTTTGTGTCCTTTGTGGTTAATGAATTTAGGACGCTATCCGGGACAGCCGCCATGACCAGCAGCAACACAGAAAAATTTCATCGCGCGACCATTACCAAACGGGTGGACATCGCCCCCGAGCTCTGGATGATTCGCGTCCGGCCCAACGGCCCGTTTACCTTCGCGCCCGGCCAATACGCAACCCTGGGGCTTGAAGCCCCCGATAAGCACAGGGAGCGTCCCTACTCCATCGTATCTGCGCCCCACGAGAGCGAACTCGAGTTCTTTTTCGAACTTGTTCCTCCCGGCGATCTCACTCCGCTGTTATACAGACTGCAACCCGGCGACGAAGTGCTCATGCGCAAGGTCCCCAAGGGTCGGTTCGTGCTCGATACCCAAAGCGGCCGCACCAATCATCTTCTGGTGTGCACCGTAACCGGCGTAGCCCCCTTCGTCAGTTTTATCCGCACCCTCTATCGCGACTGGAAAGAAGGCAGGTTCGCCGGAGAACACAAACTGTTCTTGCTGAATGGAGCCAGCCGCTCATGGGAGTTCGGATATCTGGAAGAGTTGCAGAAGTTCGCGCAGGAAGCACCCTGGTTCCAATATGTGCCTACCGTCAGCCGCCCTTGGGAAGATGAAAAATGGACCGGCGAGACCGGACGCGTGGACGACATCCTCCGCAAGTACACCGACATGTGGGGGCTCGGGCCGAATGCGGTCGCGTATCTGTGCGGCCATCCAGCAATGGTCGAAAACAGCAAGGGAATCCTTCACCGTATCGGCTTCACTAAAGAAGGATTGAAAGAAGAGATCTACTGGGTGCCGTCAAAAGAGAAGCATGTAGTCTCAGCATCCTAGCTGTGGAAATTAATTTAAATTCCCACTCTCGAACTTCGGCGTTCAAGTAGAAGAACGTCCCTCCAAACCCCGCCTCGTTGACCGAGTCTCTGCCGACGACCGACTTCGCGGAATCCGCAAGACTTGTGCAACGCAATGCTCGACACGTTCTCCGGAAAGATGCCAGCTTGCAACGTCCAAATCCCGCAACGCTCCGACTCCTCAACCAGCGATTGCAGCAGTTTCTTGCCGACCCCGAGACCGCGCGCCCCAGCGCTCACGTAAACGGAAACTTCAGCTACCCCGGAATAAACACGGCGGGCAGACACGCGACTGAGCGCCGCCCAGCCGAGAATCCGCTGCCGGTCTCGAGCAACCAACCGGCATTCTGTAAGATGATCCTGATCCCACTTTGTCCATTCGGGAGTTTCTGTTTCGAACGTGGCATTACCGGTCGCTATGCCCTCGGAATAAATGTTTCGGATCGCCGGCCAGTCTTCGTCTCGCATGGCGCTGATCTCAAAATCCGGCATATCCCCATTCGATCTCGGCATGCGGTCACAAGTCGCAGCGAAGGAGAATGTTTCAGCTAACCGGTTTCCGCAGGCGCGAAAAACACCAGCACCATTAACTCTTCCGTGATCTCGTAAAAGCGGTGCTCTACCCCAGCGGCAACAACAATGATGCTGCCCTCACTTACCGCTTGGTCTTCGGAACCGGCTCGCATGCGGGCTCTGCCTCTGACCACGTAATACATTTCGTCTTCTTTGTGGGGCGATTGAGGGTCGGCGCTTCCAGCAGGCAAGACGTAAATTCCGGCACTCATGGCCGGGACGCGGAGAAACTCCGAGTAACGCTTCCCGGAGTCTTTGCGCTGTTTCTCTGCATCGGCGATATTAATGAAGTTCGCCATTGCCCAACCTGCCTCCTAATCCGGAAAGCTGTTGCATCGGCGCCGAGGATCTAGCTTGGCCTCACAGCATAACATTCTCGGCCGGGCAAGGTCCTTCGTACAGCAAAGACCGTATTGCGTTCCCCCCTGATACTCATTCATCCTGTAACTGGTAGTAAAGGTCCAACTAGCGCCACAGTCTGGAGGGGCAAAATGACTGTGGGTCGTAAGCCTCGTCTAGTAGACGTTCGTCAAATTGGGCCACATAGCGAGCGGGATATTTCGGGCCGGTGCTCGGCTTGCGGTGCGGTATTAATAGCTCGTCTGGACAACTGGGAGGACCCAAAGCCCCGGCAATTGAGGGACAAGCTGGAGACATTGTTCGCTCGCCACATCGCTGAAAGCAGGTGTGCTCAAGGTCCGGCCTAATTCAGTCTCTAAACGAACCTCGCCTCCACCGGATTTTCGCGGCTGAATTCCGAGAAGTTTTGTGGTTAGAGCGGTCGAAATTTCCTGCCCTGCAACATTTTGAGTCACGCATGTTCAGGAAATAAAGGCTTTGTGAAATTGGCCCGTTTCGTGCACCCAATATTATCGCCGGTTCGCAATTGGTACATAAAAGCGGGAGTGACCACGCGCTCAACTGGCAAAGGAGGCCATTATGAAGAAAGCACTCCGAAGAATATATCCTTTAATCGGGTTTTTATTTTTGGTTTTCGCTCTGCTGCCAACAGTGCGCGCCGAAAATGCTGTCATGGGAGAAATTCAATTTGAAGGCAAATCCCACGTCGAAAAGACTTCCGGGGTCTGGGTCGACGGGCAATATGTGGGTTATCTGAAAGAGCTTAAGGGATCGAAGAAGGTTCTGCTTTTACCCGGCGAACACGTAATTACCGTGCGACAGGACGGTTACCAGGATTTTACCGAGCGAGTTATGGTCGAGCCCGGACAGAAGCAGGTTGTGCGCGTGGCCATGGCGAAAGCTCCTACCGGGCCTCTGCCTCAGGTGACAGCTGAAGTTAAGATAGCGGTCAAGCCATCGCGGGCTGCAGTTTTTCTCGATGGACTTTTTGTGGGACACGTAGGTGAGTTTGAAGGTGCAGGCCGAGGCATGCTAGTGGCTCCAGGATCGCATCAGATCAGAATCGCGCTTCCCGGTTACCAGACATTTGAGACATCTATTAGTCCGATCGCCAATCAGAAAGTTGAGATTAAGACTGACTTAGTTGAGAATGGCGCTCCTCTGACGGAGCCGCTGGTTAATACGGAAACCGGTGAAGCAACGCCGCCACCGCCACCGCCGCCGCCAAGTGGGACGGCGGTCCCGCAGCGTTGAGGTTCACCAACCAACCTGAGGCCGTCGAACCGAGGATCGCTGGCTAGCCCACCTTTACGGCTCACGCCGTAAAAAGTTTCTTGCCTGCGCTTTGGGCGTTAGTTATAAGCGAAGTCCGCGCCTAAGGAAATCCCGTTGCAATTTTGGCAATCCCCTTTTATGACCGTTCCACATCCGTGCGAGCCCGCACTGGGCGCCCCATTCGTGGGTTGCTGATGGCCTTATCCAGGGAGTCCTGCCAGTTCTTAAGCTTCATCGCGACCTGCTGCATGTAGGCCGCAGCTTCCGCCGGACTCAAAATTTCGTGATTGTTTTGCCCGTTCGGAGCAACCGCAGGTTGGCGGCTGCGCGGGTAGGACATGTCGACGAAATCGGATGGAATACTAGATGGAAGCTCAGAGGGCGCGTCGGAGGTGAGTTTCGAAATATCGAGGTCGGCGATCACTTCCTTCACCGCTTCGGAGTCAACGACCTTTTTCTGCAATGCGCAGGTAAGCGAAAGCGCATTGAAACAGAAATTGTTGATGTTCCTCGGAATGCCCAGAGTGAATCTGGCAATGTCCTCGTAAACGTCGGGAGTGAAAAGCGGTTCACCTTCATAACCGGCAATGCGTAGCCGATGCTCAATGTAATTCTTGATCTCGCCTGCCGAGAGCGGTTCGAGACCATGAACAATAGAGACGCGCTGGCGGAGTTGGGCCAAACCGGGGCTGGCTAACTTGTCGGCCAGTTCGGGTTGTCCGGCCAGCACGATGTGCATTAACTTGGCGCGCGGCGTTTCGAAGTCGGATAGCAGCCGCACTGTCTCCAGCACCGACGGCTCCAGATTCTGCGCCTCGTCGATGACCACGATAAAGCGATTTCCGGCCCGCGCCTCTTGCAGCAGGCGCCGGTTGAATTCTTCGTGCATGCGTACGAAATCATGACCGTCACACTCGTAGCCCAATTCAGCCAGCAGGAAGCGCAAGAACTCGCGTGAGGTGCACTGGGTCTGAAAGACGAATGCGGTGCGCGCGGAACTGCGAAACTTCTCCAGCAGATGAAAGAGGATGGTGGTCTTGCCCATGCCCGGCCTGGCGATGAGGCCGAGAAATCCCCGATTGGCTTCGATGCCGTAGTACAACGAGGCCAGCGCCTCGCGATGGGCCGCACTGAGATACAGGAATCTGGGATCCGGGGTTACCCCGAATGGCTGTTCCCGCAATCCAAAATACTTCTCATACATGCGGCTCTCCTACCATTTCAACCTGCGCACGAATGACGATGCCCTTCCGAAGAAGCCGGTTGCGCAGCGAGCAAGGAACGCTTGTGATTGTGAGCACTGGATAGTGGCGTAGCTGAAAACAAAGAATCCTCGGACCTGCAGCATCCGAAGGGACCGGAATGAGATCCGTCTCTTTTACACTCTGCCCGAAAGATAACCGGTGAACAAGAGGATAAAAGTCATGGAGCCGAATGTCTCGTATTGGCAGCATCTGCAAAGGTCAGGCTAAACTCGAATTTTTGACGTAGTACTAGCTGATTCTACGGTAATTAAACCGCTTCGCCAATATCGCAAGCTGAACATACAGAGCAAAGGAGTCGGACGACTCCTTGTGACGCGCAGCGATTCCGCGTAATATTTCGAAGCTCTCCCCTCTTTGACTGTGTGTTGACTGTGCTGGAATCCGTCTCCAATTCGTGTGTCAGGACGAAAGTCCTGGTGGCAGACTCTGTTGCTATGAGTTGCCATCTCCTGGTGGACGCGTTGCTGCTCACCAAGCGTTACGACGCGGTGGCCGCCACAACACCGCAAGAAGTTGTGCTGGCGCTGGACCGCGACCGATTTGATGTTCTTGTGGTCGGCACCAGTTTTTTGCCGGATTCCCTCGACGCCCTACGCTTCGTGTGCGAAATTCGGGGCCTTCATCGCGAAGTAAGCATCGTCGTCCTGTTGGATACGCTGGAGCGGAACCTGGTGGTCGAAGCGTTCCGTTGTGGCGCGCAGGGAGTTTTCTCCCGATCAGATTCCTTCCAGGCACTATGTAAGTGCATCCTCTGCGTGCATGAAGGTCAGGTGTGGGCCAGTTCTGCGGAACTCGAGTTTGTGCTCGAAGCGCTGGTCGATCCGGTGCCCATCGAAACCCGCGGCTTGGCCAGTTCGCGTCCGCTCAGCAAGCGCGAAGAAGAGATCGCCCACATGGTTGCCGAAGGATTCAGCAATCGCCAGATTTCCGAGCGGCTGGACTTGAGCGAGCACACCATCAAGAATTATTTGTTCCGGGTTTTCGAAAAACTCGGAGTTTCTACCCGCGTTGAGCTGACTCTTTATGCCCTGAAACGCGGCCAGGTTCCACGCACCCGGCCACAAGCAGCCCACCCTCGACCCAACCCGGAGCCCAGGCTGGTAGGCAGCGAGAATTAAGTTATAGCCAGAGCTGCCCCCGTTGCTACCCAGATGAGGCCGGGCTGCGTCAAATCCACGACGCCATTCGTAGCTTGACGCTTGATCTTACGGCGGTTGAGAAAAGGTATTGCCGAGGATAAAATTTCGGCTGCGTCCTGTGTCCCCGTAATTTACGTGAAAGAGCTTGAGGCAGTCGGAGGATTGAATGTCGAATCTGTTTTGCCGCGCCCGCCTGATCGCGCTTCTGCTTTTTTCTTCAACGGTCACTGCGCAAGAACTGCCCAAGTCTCAGCCACCCCTATGGGCGGCTAAGCCCGATGTCGCCGCCTTTGAGAGCATGGAGAACGACCGCCTGGCGGCGGCTCAGCGCGCGATCGATCTGATCGTCGCCGTTAAAGGTCCATGGACGATTGACAACACCCTCGCCCCTTACGACGAAGCGACCCGCCAGCTGAATGCGGCCGCTTACTTTTCCAGTTTGATGCAGCAGGTGCATCCGGATGCGGCGTTCCGCGATCACGCGACCGCCATGACCACAAAGGTGAGCAGCGCGCAGACAGCATTGTCGCTGAATCAAAGCGTTTATCGCGCACTGACCGCTTTGGATGTATCCAAAGCTGATCCTGCGACGCGTTACTACGTTCAACGGCAGCTTCTGGAATTTCGATTGGCCGGCGTGGATAAAGACGATGCGACTCGGGAGAAGCTGAGGAAGCTTCAAGACCAGCTCACCGAAGACCTGTCGATGTTTGACCGCAATATCTCAGACGATCCGAGGAGTCTCGAGGTCAGCGTCGCTGAACTGGACGGCCTGCCGCAGGATTACATCGACAATCACAAGCCCGGAGCGGATGGAAAAATTCGCATCACCACCAACTATCCCGACCTATTCCCAGTTCTTAATTTCGCTAAGAGTGATGGACTCCGCCGCAGTCTCTGGGAAGCCTGGAACAGCCGGGCGTATCCCAAGAATCACGACGTCCTCATGGATATGCTGCGGACGCGTTACCAGATCGCGACGTTGCTCGGCTACTCCTCCTGGGCGGATTACAACGCAGCCGACAAGATGATGGGAAATGGCGCCAACATTGCCAAGTTTATCGAGCAGCTGAATGCGGCTTCGCGGCCCATGGCGGAGCGCGAGTTCACCATGTTGTTGGCGGAAAAGAGGAAAACAAATCCCGACGCGACGGAGATCATAGGCTATGAATCCTTCCGTCTGTCGGAATTAGTCCGCCGCTCGCAATACGATTTCGATTCCCAATCCGTCCGCCCCTACCTGCCTTACAACCAGGTGAAGCAGGGGATCATGGATACAGCCGCCACACTTTTCCACCTCAGCTTCCGCCAGGAACACGATGCGCCTGCGTGGGACGCTTCTGTAGAGACTTGGGACGCGATCGAAAACGGCAAGATGATTGGCCGGTTTTATCTCGACATGCACCCTCGGCCGGGCAAGTACAGCCACGCCCAGATGGCGCCGGTCCTGGACGGGGTTCGCGGCAAGCAACTGCCGGAAGCGATTCTGGTTTGCAATTTCCCCGAGCCGACTGCGACCGATCCCGGCCTCATGGATTACGGCGATGCCGTAACTTTCTTCCACGAGTTCGGCCACCTGATGCACCATCTTCTCGGCGGACAGCAGCAATGGGCGGGAATCAGCGGTATCAGCATGGAAGCGGACTTTGTAGAAGCCCCTTCGCAGATGCTCGAGGAGTGGATGCATAGCCCTCAGGTCCTGGCCACTTTCGCACATCATTACAAAACCGGCGAGCCCATCCCCGCTGAACTGGTGGCGCGCATGAATCGCGCTTCTGCTTTCGGACGCGCCGGGGGCGTCGCTCTGCAGAACGCGCTATCTGCGATTTCATACGATATCTACAAAGACAAACCGGAGAACGTTAATCTGGATGCGGTTGCTCCCGCTGATTTCCGCCACTACACCTTGTTGACTCCTCTGCCTGCGGACGCTCACATGTATGCATCGTTTACCCACCTGGGAGGCTACTCGTCCGCCTACTACACATATATGTGGGATAAGGTCATCGCCGAAGACTTCTTTCAGCAGTTTGATCAGGGCAATCTGCTCGCGGGCGATACTCCCATGCGCTACCGGCGCCAGGTGCTGGAGCCGGGCGGATCGGTGTCGGCCAATGATCTAGTGAAAAACTTTCTCGGCCGTCCGCAAAATACGGCCGCCTTCCAACGGTGGATGGGCAAAGAGTTTGAGAGCGCACCCCAAGGCAAACAGTCCAGCGGACAGTGAGACAGCCATCGCTGGGGTTCGCCCCAAATCTTTGATTGCGTGGAACCGCTCTTGTTCAGGCAGCAGGAATTTACTGCCAGCTCTTCAAGGCAACCTGAAACTAACGGTAATTTGCGTCTGGAATTCTTCCGGCGAGCCATTTCGCAGAAAAGGTTTGAACCGCCATTGTCGGACGGCATCGCTGGCCGCGGCAGCTAACTGCGGGTCGCCACTAATCGTGCTGAGCTTCTCGACTGCTCCATCCTGGCCCACCAAAGCGTCCAGCACCACCGGGCCTTGAATGTGCTGCTCCCGGGCTGCTTCTGGATATTCGGGTTCCACTCGCAGCAGGAGGTATTGGTCCGCAATTTTCGAAGGCACCGTCACGGGTTGCCGGGTGCTGTCCTTCGCCGAGTGAGACGCGCTTTGCGGCGGAGTTTCAAAAATGACCTTCCCCTTTTCATAAACCACCAAGCCACCGACTGGAGGCATACCAGTCCCACTCGCTTGCGAAGATGCCGGTGGTGGCGCGGGGTTCGCGACCGTAGCCTGTTTGGGGACACTCCCCGCAACGCTCGGGCTCAAGGCGCTCTCTGCAGGCTTAGCTTGCGCACGTTGGGAGATGGCCCTCGTCGCGATTGCTGTTTTACGTCCAACCGAAGCTCTTGGGCTGCGCCCGTATCCCAACATCCATCCCAAAAACAAGGCCAACGCAACCACGGCTAGAAACAATACGGTCATCCAAGGGTCCCGGCGCGCGGCCTTGGAATCTGCCGCCGTTTCGGGCAAAACGTCCACAACGGCCAAAGGAACATCAAGCGGCGGATGACCAGGTTCGGCAGAGTCCACTCGCGCGTCCTCGACGTGTACAGCATCAACCAGCAGAGGATCAACGTTTTCGACTTCGGCCTGGGGCGCTGGAGTCGCTGCTGCTGCCGAAGAAGTCGGGGAAACGGGCGTCGGCGGCGTTCGCGCGTCGACAGCATGATCGACATTGTTCACAATGCTGCGCGAAAGAGCTTCCAGGGTTTGAATCTCGCGATCGCTGAAAGCGTTGGGACGGGGCGAAAAAATCTCAAACACCCCGAGCAATTCTTCAGCTCTTACGACTGGAAAAACCAGGATGGAACGCACGCCCAGGCTCCGGCAGACCTCGGCATTCACGCGCGAGTCGGTTTCGGTGTCGTCGCAGCGCTGCCACTTCTTGCTTTGCACGCAGGCGCCGGAGAGCCCGGAATGCACATTCAACTGCACTCCCAGGTCGGGAGCATTCGCGCCGGTCGTGGCGCGGCAGACGATCTCATCGCCGCGCGCCAGGGCGATGGCTGCGGCGGTTGCGCCGGTAGCTAAGCGGGCATGCTCAACAATATCATTCAACACCAGATCAAGAGCCAGATCGGCGGACAGCGCTCCGCCGCCGTGCGCGGAGAGCGCTGTGGCTAGGTCTGCCAGGGACAACTCGTCGCCCAGTTCACCGTCTTCGCTTCCGCCCAGGGAAATCGGGGAGCCACCTGGTCCTGGAGGATCGAAGGGATCGGGTCGCGACATCGGACGATAAGCCATGAAGACAGTCCCAGCGCTGATGGCGTGGACTTGCGCCTGCTCGCAACCCGTCCCGCCCCAGGCCACCTGCTACCAGTTTAGACCTTGAGCGGAGAGTTTCCCGCGAAAAAAGCACGCTGTCAACTCCAAATCGGTCCTCGCGGCCAATTCACTCACGGGCAAACGAAGACCCCGGACTCGGCCTAAGCCCGCATCAGCTACTTCTGAGCCTGCGTTCTCAAAACCTCAGGCGGCCCGACGTTCGGCGGCATTTCTCCGGTAAGCGAGTTCAGAAAGGCCTGCAGGTCGCTGCGTTCTTCCCCACTGAGAAAGTCGAGAACGTGAATCTCCTTGTCCAAGTAAGGGTTGGAGTTCCCCGCACCGATGTAAAAATCGATGACTTCCTTCAAGTTTTTCAGGCTGCCATCGCTCATGTAGGGCGCAGTTAGCGCGACGTTGCGCAGCGAAGGCGTCTTGAATTTCGCCGTGTCCGCTTGGTTGTGGCTAACGGTGTAAAGGCCAGGGTCAGTTATCTTTCCCATGTCCACGCCCATGCCGACGTTGTGAAACTTGTTGTCGGTAAAGAGTGCATACTTGTCGCCAACCGTGTGGCATGCGGCGCAGTCGCCCTTCTTCTTGGAAGTAAAAACAATGAAGCCTCGCTTGACCGAACTGTTGACCGCGGTCTCGTCATGACCGTACTTCCAGCGGTCGAAGGGCGAGTTGCCGCTGATGACCGTGCGCTCGAAGGAGGCAATGCTCTTCTCCACCATTTCGTACGTAATCGGTCCCGGGCCCCAGGCTTTGGCAAATTCCGCGCGATAATCAGGATCGGCATTTAGCTTTTGCTCGACTGCGGCCAGCGTGTTCGCCATCTCCACCGGATTCTGCACTGGACCTTCGGCCTGATTTTCCAGGCTGGGGGAGCGGCCATCCCAGAACTGAACCTTGAAATACGCTGCATTTATCACCGGCGGCGAATTGCGCGTGCCCGTCTTTTTCCCCACGCCTTCGGAAACCGGCTTGGGATCGGCGAAACCAAAACGAGCGTCGTGGCAGGTTGCGCAGGAAACGGTTTTGTCAACCGAGAGCACGGGATCGTAATAAAGCCGCCGGCCAAGCGCGATCGTATCAGCCGTCGGCGGATTGTCAGCCGGGATGGGCACGGGCGGAAGTCCCAGCGGCGCCTTGATCTGCACTGGCCGTCCGATAGGCATAACTCCCGGATTTGTTTGAGCCGCGGACACCAGTACTAACCCGAACATTAAAATTGTGACTAGAAAAGAGAGGAAGCGAATTTGACGCGATTTCATAAGTCCTCCAGGAAAAGCTGTGGGTCTCCCGCGATCGACAAAACCGTTTAATTCTGAAAAGGGTGCCAAGACCGGCCCCGGCAAGGCTCCGCGGGAGAGCTTTTTAGTTATTGAGTGCTTGCGCAATTGAATCCTACCGCACTTTTTTGCAGAAGAAAGTGACCGGCCAGCCTCAGCAAGGTGACAGTCGTCACCGCATCAAGTGATATGGCAGGAGAAGCCTATCCCCGGCAGCGGCCAGGGGTTCCCGTTCCTGCACCCGATTGCCCGAATCCGCATTGCCAAGTTCCTGCCTAGCAAGGAAAGCTGGTAAAGTAGATTCCTAAACGCAAACAGCGTTTTGAGCCCCTGGGCGAGGCGTGAAATCAGGAGATTTGATGCACATCACTATAGTGGGATCAGGATATGTCGGTCTGGTGGCCGGCGCATGTTTTGCTGACATGGGCCATCAGGTCATCCTGGTGGACAACGACCAGCAGAAACTAGCTGCGCTCAATCAGGGACAGGTCCCAATTCACGAGAAGTTTTTGCCCGAGCTGCTGGAGCGGCATCGCGGCCGCAGTCTAACGTTCTCTGACGACTTGCGAAGCGCGGTCGAAGCCAGCGCCGCCGTCTTTATCGCGGTGGGAACACCCCCTACGGAACAAGGCCATGCGGATCTTTCTTACGTGGAATCGGTAGCCCGGATCATTCCATCGGCAATCAACGGCTACAAAGTTGTCGTGGAGAAAAGTACCGTCCCGGTTTATACCAGCGATTGGATTCGCAAGATCATTCTGCGCAACGCAGCGCCGCCGGATTCTTTCGATGTCGCTTCCAATCCCGAGTTTCTGCGGGAAGGCACGGCGGTCACCGATTTTCTCTATCCCGACCGCATCGTGGTGGGCGCGGACAATGAACGCTGCGCGACAGTGCTGCGGGCGATTTATGCGCCCCTGACCGATGGCAGTTATTACCGGCGCCAGGATGTCATCCCCGGGCCTGACCGCGCGCAGATCCCGCCGCCTCTGATCATCACCAGCACCAAGAGTGCCGAGCTGATCAAGCACGCCTGCAATGCATTTCTGGCAATGAAGATTTCCTTCATCAATGCGGTCTCGTCGGTCTGCGAATCCGTGGGAGCAAACGTGCAGCAGGTCTGCCAGGGGATTGGTACCGACAGCCGCATCGGTCCGCGGTTTCTGAATCCCGGAATCGGATATGGTGGGTCATGTTTTCCCAAAGATTTGATGGCCTTCCGCGCGGTGGCCCGCGAGTGCGGCTACGAATTCCGTCTGCTCGACGAAGTGATCCGCATCAACGAGGATCAGCGTCACCGCTTTTTGCGCAAGATCCACAACGCGCTGTGGACGCTGCGCGGCAAACGTCTGGGCGTGCTCGGCCTCGCCTTCAAGGGAGGCACCGACGACATCCGCGAATCGCCCGCAATTTTGCTGGTGCAGACTTTGCTGCAGGAGGGCTGCAAGATTGCGGCCTACGACCCCGCGGCGCACAAGCGCGCGCACGAGGTGTTGAATTCAAGTATCGAGTACGCGAGCGACGCCTACGAGGCAGCCCGCGAAGCCGATGCTCTCCTGATCCTCACCGAATGGGATGAATTCGCCAGCTTGGATTTAGACCGTCTGCAGCGCGAGTTGAAGTATCCCATTGTCATCGATGGCCGCAATCTCTACGATCCCGAAGCCATGGTGGCACACGGATTCACCTACTACAGCGTCGGACGCCCGGCGGTGACCGCCGAGCCTCCGCCGCTCGCAGCCAGCGCCAACCCCAGGAAAGCCAGCCATTCATGAGCCAACCCCGCGCCCTGGTCACTGGCGGAGCCGGCTTCCTCGGTTCCCACCTGTGCGACGCATTGCTGGCCGAGGGTTATTCAGTCGTTGCGGTTGACAATCTGCTGACTGGACGGCTCTCCAACCTTGATCACCTGTGCAGCGACCCGCGCTTTGAATTTCAAAAACTCGATATCAACCAGCCTTTCGACTGCGGCCGTGTCGATTACGTATTTCATTTCGCCTGCCCCGCCAGCCCGGTGGATTACACCAAACACGGAATTGAAACTCTCCAAGTCGGATCGCTGGGTACCTTTCACGCTTTAGATGTGGCTCGCAAGTACGGGGCGAAATACCTCACGTCGTCCACTTCGGAGTGTTACGGCGATCCTCGGGAGCATCCCCAAAAAGAAACCTACTGGGGACACGTAAATCCCATCGGTCCGCGGTCGGTTTACGACGAAGCCAAGCGCTTCAGCGAAGCCGTGTCCATGGCCTACCATCGCTATTACAACGTAGATACGCGCATCGCGCGAATCTTCAATACCTACGGGCCACGCATGCAACTCAACGACGGCCGGGTCGTCCCCAACTTCATGAAGCAGGCGCTTCGCGGCGAGGATTTGACAGTTTACGGCGATGGCAGCCAGACTCGCAGCTTTTGCTACGTCAGCGATGAGATCGACGGGTTCATGCGCTTGGCAAAATCTTCGGAACATCTGCCCGTCAACATCGGCAATCCCACCGAGTTCACGATCCTCGAATGCGCCCAGCGGGTGCTCGCGGTCACCGCATCGAAAAGCAAAATACGATACGAGCCGCTGCCGCAGGACGATCCCAAACAACGCCGCCCCGACATCACCAAGGCCAGAACTCTGCTGGGGTGGGAGCCCAAAATCGATCTGGAGACTGGCCTGCGCATGTCGCTGGAATATTTTCAGAAGGCAACCTTCGAAGAAAAAGCGCTTCAGAGCTGAACCACCGGGCCAGCCCACTCATTTTCTACCCACGCATGTCATCCCGGAGGGGAGGAGGAAGGCATCTCGCAAGATTTCTTCGGGCGTCAGAGTGCCGCCCTCGGTGAGCTTTTTCATGTTGCGGAGCATCATCTCGAAGAGCAAACGGTAGGTTTCCACCTGCTTCTGCGGCGAGGCATCGTCCGGCGGCGGCGAGCACCTTCATGTTCTTCAGCCCTTCGGAGACGCGTGCGCACCGGGCTTCCTCATCCCGCCTGCGCGCAGCGTCTTCAGGGAGCATCGAATCATCCCGCAACATCGTATAAGTCAACCGCGTGGTAACGGGAGTGAGAGCTTCGGCCGCGAGCGTTCCGTGGGCCAGGTTGTATAACTTGTCTTTTCGAGGCGGCCGGGCATAGGTGTAGCTGTACTGCGTCTGACCCACCAACACCTCATTTACGGTCGATCGCACCGTACCAGGACCGCCATCACCCTGCAGATACCTGCAATCCTCCCATTCGGGTGAATTCATCCACTCGGTGTCGCAGAACCCGCCGACCCGAGCCCACACCTTGTCCACTGGCGCGTGGACAACGATCGATTCGTCGATCGTTACATAATGAGGATTCGGAATCTGCAGAGGAGCCTCCGCCGGACGTTGCTGTGCGTTGCACGCAGCCGCCAGCAGGACAAGCGCGGTTAGCAGGCTCCAGCGAACTCGCATCGTGCCACCCATTCCCGCCATTGCGCCTCTCGCTCGGCCAGCCGCAGTAAAACGCCACCTCAAAGAAGCACTCAGCGTCCGGTCATCTTCAGCGCGGCTTCAGGAAGGCGGACTCCTTCGAGCTTCAGCCCGGGGCAGAGGAACTTTCGTGCCTCCCGCGGCTTCGCCCTGGAGCAGCGCATCCAGGCTCGCATAGGCATAAATTGTTGGCGCGTGATTTTGCATCAGGCCGCCGGTATCCGCCGTGGGGCCGTAGTTACTGTGCAAGTCGCGTCCCAGCATGCGAAGCATGGCCATCAGTTGTCCGCGATGATGCGAGCTGTGCGCGATGCGCCGCGTCATTACCCATGCGCGAGAACGCTGCACGGAAAAAAAGTCGGTCGCCTCCTCCCACCACGCTTCGTTCTTCCCGCCCAGTTGCGCCAGCCGCTTCCCACTGTCCTCCGCGTACTGTTGCATGAACTGCAGCCGGGTCTCTCGCTTCGGCAAGGGCGGTGCCTCGACGTCGATGCCAAGCATGCTCCGAAACCACAAGTCTTCGCTGACGCACTGATGTACCATTTGCTCATGCACGCTGCGTCCGCGGGGATCGTCGCCTCGAGGGCGCACCGGAAGATCCTCGTCGCGGAACTCGCTCCACACGCTAACCACCTTGATTCGCTCGGTAGCGTAAGTCTCAACCAGAAAATCGTATCTCACGGCGCTTCTCCTGATGTTCTGCCTAACAGCATAAGCCAATCTAAAAAATGGTACCCTAGCGGCTTCGAATCGCATGGCACGCCGAACCCAACCGCTCCGCATCGCAATCGACACCGGAGGCACGTTTACCGACTGCGTGTGGACGGACCGCGGCCGCGTCCGCATGCTCAAGGTTTTTTCCACTCCTGACGATCCTGCGCGAGCCATTGCCGAAGCGCTGGAAAAGATTGGCCGCCCTGACTCGCTGATCTTGCTCCACGGGACTACGGTCGGTACGAACACATTGTTGCAGCGCAAGGGCGCGCGCGTGGCGCTCGTCACCACGGCTGGCTTCGAGGATGTCATCGAGATCGGGCGGCAGGCCCGTCCCAAGCTGTACGATTTTTTCTTCGACCGCATTGAGCCTCTTGTTCCCGCTGATCTTCGATTCGGTGTGGACGAACGTACCGGCTGCGACGGCGATATTCTAGAACAGCCTTCGCAGTTGCCGGACTTGAAAGCGAAAGTATTCGAGAAAAAACCTGCGGCGATCGCCATCTCCCTGCTGTTCTCTTTTGCCAATCCGAAAAATGAAATCCTGGTTACGGCTGCCTTGCAAGAATTGGGCGTCCCGCTTTCCGTTTCCCATCAGATCCTGCCGGAATTTCGCGAGTACGAACGCACCAGCACGGTCGTCGTGAATGCATATTTGCAACCGGTGATGCAGCGCTATCTGGAGAGCCTAGAAACCCGGACGCAAGCCTGGAGCGGTTTCAATCGTGGTACGGGCACTCGCATTTTTGTCATGCAGTCCAGCGGCGGAATCACCGCTTTGAGTTCTGCCGCCCGCGAACCCGTGCGGACCGTGCTCTCTGGACCTGCGGGCGGAGTCGTCGGAGCCGCAGCCATGGCGCGCCGCAGCGGATGCGAGCGAATTATTTCCTTCGACATGGGCGGCACTTCCACCGACGTGGCGCTGGTGGACCACGAGATACACGGAGGCAATCAAACTGAAATTGCGGGGCTGCCCGTGGGTGTGCCCATGCTTGACATTCACACCGTGGGCGCTGGCGGAGGTTCCATCGCGCGCTTCGATGCGGCGGGGGCGCTGCGCGTGGGGCCGGAGTCGGCGGGGGCGGATCCAGGTCCCATTTGCTATGGTCGCGGCCTTCTGCCAACGGTCACGGATGCGAATCTGATCCTGGGGCGACTGCAGGCGGATCGTTTTCTTGGCGGCGACTTCACGCTTGACCTGGAACGCACCCGCAGGATTGTTTCCGCATGGCTTGGGCAGCAACGGTGCAAGCTCTCGCTCGAACAGTTTGCCGCGGGAGTCATTCGGGTGGTGAATGCGACCATGGAGAAAGCCATTCGCGTGGTCTCAATTGAACGTGGCTACGATCCGCGCGAGTTCGTGCTGGTCGCCTTCGGCGGAGCGGGAGGGTTGCACGCCTGCGAATTGGCTGCGGCTCTGCGGGTTCCGCGGGTGATTGTGCCGGCGCGTCCGGGTGCGCTTTCCGCCTTCGGCATTCTGGTGAGTGACGTGGTCAAAGACTACTCGCGCACCGTGCTGTGGCGGGCTTTGGACGAGCTGCCGGTGAAACGTCTGAATGAAGAATTCGGAAACTTGTGCCGCCGCGCCGAGGCAGATTTTCGGTCCGAAGGTTGGCTGGGCTCCATGAAGCGCCAGCTTAGCGTGGATGTTCGTTACCGGGGCCAAGGTTATGAGCTCAACGTTCCGTACTCGCATGGGCTGATGGCGGCGTTCCGCCGCGAGCATGAGCGCCGTTACGGATACAGTTATCCGGCACGCGAAATCGAGTTAGTCACGCTGCGTATGCGGGCGATTATGAAATCGCCGCAGTCGGGCCTTGGTAAGGCTGGTGCTGCCCGCGCCCAACGCGGCGGTTCTCATCCCGAGCGAGCCGCCGTATTTTTCGAGGGCAAGAAGATCACCGCAGCAATCTATGACCGGAGCCTACTGCAGCCCGGAAGGAAATATTCCGGCCCCGCCGTGGTCACGGAATATAGTGCGACGACCATCGCGCCTCCCGGTCACCGCTTCTGGCTGGATCGCGCCGGAAATTTGTTCATCCGGATGCGGGGCGTCTGAGAAATGCGTCACATCCGCCGATTCTACTCTGACCATTTACGCGATTTTCCAGCCTGTGCTTTGTGGTTGGGCTTCTGATAATCTGCCGCGGACGTGCGTGCTGCCGCTATCTTCGGGCCAGGATCTTCGATGAACGACATCAAGCCCTTCCAGCAGGGTTCGGCACTGACTTGGCTTACCGGGCTGCCTGCTACATCGAACGCTGCCGACGCGATTCTTATTTTTGGGGGAGATGGTACAGTGCACCGTCATCTGCCGCAATTGGTCGAGTTGCAACTGCCTGTCCTGGTCGTGCCTTGTGGCAGCGGAAATGATTTCGCGCGGGCATTGGGCCTGGGCAGCGTTCGCGATTCCTTGGGCGCGTGGCGCAAGTTTTGTTCCGACCGCGACCACGCGCAGGCGATTGATTTAGGCGTGATCACGCCGATTACGGACCCGCACAGCGCGGGCCAGTCGCCCGCGCCACACCAGCACTATTTTTGCTGCGTGGGCGGCGTCGGCCTGGACGCGGAGGTCGCATGCCGCGCCAATCGGCTTCCGCGCTGGCTCCGAGCGCATGGTGGATACGTTCTCAGCTTCCTGCCCGCGTTGTGGAGGTTCGCCCCCATCGCGATGAAGATTTCGGTGGCGTGCGCCGAGGGTCCAGATGCATTCATCGCTCGTACCGCGAAGCCTCTCGTGGTCGCTGCCTTCGCCAATGCGCCTGCGTACGGCGCTGGGATGAAGATCGCGCCCCGGGCCCGGTTCGACGATGGGGCTCTCGATGTTTGCATCGTTCCCGCAATGAGCAAATTAAAATTGTGTTGCCTTTTCCCCACGGTGTATTTCGGCCGGCACTTGAGCGTTCCGGGCGTCGAGTACTTCCAGACGGAGCGCCTGCGATTGGAAACAGAAACGCCATTCGAGGTCTATGCGGATGGAGAGTATGTGTGCCGTACACCGATCGAGGTAAGCGTTGCGCGTGGAGCCCTCCGCCTGATCAGGGCCTGAGAGGAAACCCATGGTCCCGCGACTCTCTAAGCCGAAGCCTTCGGTATGCTGTCAGGTTTTGTTCCCGAGACTAAAACTACGACTGCTCCAAACTTTATGTTTTCGCCATCCGCGTATTGCTGTATTGCGTCTATCACCTCGCGGTCGATTTCAGCACGCTTGGATGCGGGGACTCGTTGCAACAAAGGAAGAAACGGCATTGAGACCGCCTGGGCTTGCTCCCAGACTTCTTCTGCTGTTCCCGGCCAGGTCCATGGCAGTGACTTTGTTTCCTCTTCGACATTGGTGAAACCTGCCGTCCGCAATACCGACGACAGGCTCCCCGGTCGGGCAAACTTGAAGGGATCCGGTCCGCCGGGAACAAGGGTGGGCCCCCCCACACGTCTGGCGACTATGCCCATCATGCTCGACCAGTAGGGTTGCTCAAACGGCCCCCAAGCCAGGAAACACGCTCGCGCTCCCGGTTTTAGCACGCGATGCACTTCGCCAAGGGCCTTTTCGCAATCCTCGAAGAACATCACCCCGAAGCGGCTCGTAACCAGATCGAAACTTTGATCGGAAAATGGCAGCTCATGCGCGTCCGCTTGCTGGGTCAAGAAGTTCGTCAATTCACGTTGCTGGGCCCGTTTTGCGGCGATTTCGAGAAGATCGCCGCTGAGGTCGAGGGCGGTGACATGGCCTTCGGTGCCGACACGAGCGGCTAGGCTAATGGCCGGTTCCCCCGTGCCGCTGGCCAGATCCAGAACCTTCATGCCCGGTTTTGGCCGGGCATATTCGACTAGCGCTTCGGTGACGTCGCGCCCCATGGCGGCTGATTTCGCCTTCCATTTCTCGGAGGCGACCAGGCGGTACGAACTCCCCCATTGCGGATTTGAATTAGCGTTCATGTCAAAGCTGGGCCACGGATTTACACGGATTTAACTTTTTTATGATCCGTAAAATCCGTGAAAATCTGTGGCAGGTTTTTCTTACGCGCGCTTTTTTGCGATGCCTCGGATTGCGGTTCGTTTGCTTTTCGCCAACTCCGACGGCTCTAATCGTTTGGCCGACTTCCAAAGCCGCTCCAGATCATAGAACTTGCGGGCCTTCTCGGAGAACACGTGCACTACGAAATCGACATAGTCGAGCAGCACCCATTCCGCCTCCTTATAGCCTTCAATGTGAGTTGGACGCTGGCCCACCTTTTCCAACCGCTCCTCGACCTCGTCGGAAATCGCCTGGATCTGCCGCGGGTTGGTCCCGCTGCATACCACGAAGTAGTCGGTAAACGCTCCCGAGCCTTGTTCCAGTTCCAAAATCGTAATTCCTTCCGCTTGCTTTTCCTGGCATGCGGTAATGGCTTCTGATACCTGTCGCTTCAAATCATTTTTTTTCATGCAGAGGTTTTCGATCGTTCGTTTCACTCGTCAGTCGGTCACTGAGACACAGAGACCCAGAGAAAACCTCCATGGATTTTTCTTTCTCTGTGGCTCTGTGTCTCTGTGGTGAATTCACGTGGCATCAGCTTTCATTATTACCTGACGGCCAACGACCAACGACTACCGGCCCCGATACAGTCCCATCTTCTTGATGTACTCAGCCACAGCCGGCTCCACAAATTTGGTCAGCGACCGCTTGGCAGCAACTGCATCTCGAATCGCGGTAGCTGAAATATTCTGATGCACGTTTTCCAGCAGATACACCGTCGCTCCCGGCAGGACCAGATCGCCTTTTGCCGCTTGCTTCGCAAATGGTTTGGTCACTTCCGATCTCGGGCGCAGGGCTTCCGGCAGTGCATTCGCTACATCAGCCAGCGAAAATCCTGGACGGCTGGCCACGATGAATTTACATTCGCGGAAAAGCGCCTCGGCCTGGTGCCAGGTCGCAATGTCGTGGAAGGCGTCGGTCCCGATCAGGAAGAAAAGCTCATCGCTCTTTTTGAGTGTTTGTTTTAGCCGTCGCACCGTGTCGATGGTGTAATTCGCGCGCGCTTGAGCGGGTTGCGCCTGACTCTTCTTGCCGGGGATTTCAGATACGGCGGCCTCTCCGGGAGCCTCCAGCAGCGATGGCACGAATGCCTTTTCATTCATGGTCGCCAGCGCCACCATGGCGTAGCGATGGAAATAGGAAGTGATTGGATGGCACTGCTTGTGCGGCGGAACGCCGGCCGGGACAAAGTGAATGCAGCCTAGATGAAAACGTTCTTGCGCTCCCCGCGCCAGGGCAAGATGGCCGCGGTGGATGGGATCAAAGGTTCCGCCAAAAAGTCCGATGTTCATAGTTTCCAATAATTAGACGATCAGCTCACTTTCGGCCCGTGTATCTCTTGATTCTCGAAATCCGAAAATTTGGTGGCTGGGTGACATTCACAGGCCAAAATCGTTGTAAATTCACGCTAACAGTTGAGGCAGTGGTTGTCCTCATGGCCAGCGCCCACCCATCAGCAACCACATGAACTCCCGTAACTCGCGGAGTTCCCATTTTGGAACTAGAGTTGGACTTGCATGCGACTGAAGCTCCCCCTCCTTCGCGCGCGCTATATCCCACCGGCTCGGGCGCCGATCCTCCGCTACGGTGTCGCCGTTCTCAGCATTACCCTCGCCCTGATCCCGGCGTTGATGCTGGCTGACGTCGTCGAAAGCCGGCTGGTGGTGTTTGCCGTCGCCATCATGGTTAGCGCCTGGTATGGCGGCTGGAAGCCGGGCCTGGTGGCGACGTCTTTCGCGCTCACCGTCAGCGCCTATTTTTCTCTAGCCGGAGAACACTCGCCTGCCGAATATCGCAAAGCCATCATACATCTGACGCTCTTTGTGTTTGTGGCGCTGCTGATTTGCTCATTTAACGCGGCCCTCCGTTCGGCGCAGGAGGGTTTGCGGCGCTCGGAAATCAACTTTCGCTCGCTGGTGACCAATGCTCCCTATGGAATTTGCCGCTGCGACTCGGAGGGTATTCTGCTCAGCGCGAACCCGGCGCTGGTCGGGATGCTGGGTTATGCTTCGCCCTCCGAACTGGTGGACCGCAATTTAGCCAATCTGTACGCGGACACGCAACAGTGGTTCGTAGTCGCCGACCATTTTCGCTCCTCGCAGCGCTTCAATGGGTTGATTGCCGATTGGATGCGCAAGGACGGCATTCCCATCACCGTGCGGCTCTCCGGGCGAACTATTCGCGACGAACACAATTCGACTTTCTTCGAACTCTTCGCCGAGGATGTCACTGAGCATCGGGCGCTCGAACAACAGCTTCGGCAAGCCCAGAAGATGGAAGCGGTCGGCCGTCTGGCCGGTGGCATTGCCCATGACTTCAATAATCTGCTGATGGTGATCTCGGGATACTGCGAGTTTCTGCTGGAGCGCATCGGCCCCGATCCCGCGATGCGTGGCCCGGCTCAGGAAATTGCCAATGCCGCCAATCGCGCCACCGGCCTCACTCGCCAACTCCTGGCCTTCAGCCGCAAGCAGATGCTAACCCCCAAGGTTCTCGATCTGAATGCGGTGGTCACGGAAAACTTCAGAATGCTTACCCGCCTGATCGGCGAGGATATCGAACTGGTGATGGTGCCAGGAGCCGACTTGGGCGCGGCCAAGGCTGATCCTGGCCAGATCGAGCAGGTCATCATGAACCTGGCGGTCAATGCTCGCGATGCGATGCCGCGCGGCGGCAAGCTCACCATTGAAACTGCGAATGTCACCCTAGACGAAAGCTATGCTCGCACGCATCCTCCGGCCGAGCCGGGCGAATATGTAATGCTCGCCATCAGCGACACCGGGGTAGGAATGGACGCCGAAACCCAGAGCCGCATCTTCGAACCGTTCTTCAGCACCAAAGGACCGAAGGGGACCGGGCTCGGCCTTTCCATGGTCTACGGCATCATCAAGCAAAGCGGAGGCTACATCTGGGCTTATAGCGAGCCCGGCAAAGGAACATGTTTCAAGGTCTATTTGCCTCGGGTAAGTGAGCCGGGAGAAGTGGCTATGGCGAAACCTGTCATCGCAGCAAAGGACGTTCAGCCCGGCCGCGAAACCGTTCTCCTGGTCGAGGACGAAGTCACCGTCCTGCGTCTCGCCCGCGAGTACCTGGAACTGCAGGGATACACGGTGATCGATGCCGGAGATCCCGCGACCGCAATCCTGATTTCCAATGCCCATGCCGGACCCATTCACCTGCTGCTGACCGACGTGGTCATGCCGGGAATGACCGGACGCGAACTAGCCAATCATCTTTGTCCGCGGCGGCCCGAAATGCGCGTGCTTTATATGTCGGGCTACACCGAAAACGCGATTGGCCGAAATGGCACGCTGGACGCGGGCATTACCCTGCTCCAGAAGCCCTTTACCCTCCTCACGCTCAAAGCCAAAGTGCGCGAGGTGCTGGATGCCCCACTCCCCAAGGAGGTCTCAATGTCCGCACGTTTAGCCATGGAAGTTGAAGCTGGTCGTCCCAACGCAAAGCTGTCGCCGTTCCGCGCCCAGCGGTTCAAACTCCAACTGCCGCTGAAGTACCGGCCAATTGGAGAAAACGATTGGCGCACCGGCACCACCGAAAACATCAGCCGCTCGGGCCTGCTGTTTCGCGCGGAAGAAATGCTTCCCGCCAACGTTCAGCTTGAGATTAATCTGGTGCTGCCCGCGGAAATCGCAGGCCTGTCGGCAGCCGAGGTAGTATGCCGCGGTGAGGTAGTGCGCACCATGGAAGGCGAGACTCCTTCGATGAATCCAGCCCTGGCCGCCAAGATTCTCCAATACCACTTCCAGCACGGCTCACACATGCCCGAGGCGTAGGGCGCCAATGCTAAATACACCTACCGAGAATTCTTGACCGTCTCGCTTGAAAGCCCTCGCACGGAGATTTCGATCCCGGCAGCTTTCACTGCTTGGAAATCGACTGTCGGGTTGTCCGTATACGTTACCTCTAAATGCGAAGGGGTTAGCCAGTTCATCTTCAGAGTTATCGGACCGGTCTCTTGCTGGTCTAACAACAAGATTTCCATCGGATCCTTCTGGCCACGCGTCCGCATCAGGTAAACCCTGGTGTAGAGACCGGCATTCCCGGGTCCGCTGTACTGGTCCGTCCGAGCCCTTGCAACCCAATACCCATCGGGAGACGGAGCTTCCGCGGACCAAGTTGTCTTCGGATTACAACTGGAAAGTACGATACACACTCCAATGAGCAGGAGCGAAGTCGCCCTGCCCTTCAACATCGCCGAACGCGAAAACTCTGCGGCGCTCATGGTTTTCTTCGTTTCGCTTTTTCCTAATTGGCTCGTCTCCGCGCTCTCTGCGGGACCTCTGCGCTCTCTGCGTTCAAAGGCCCTCCCTGAAGCCCAGCGCCCGAAGCCTGAAGCCTGACCTCTTCCACTTTGTCCGCCATCGCGTACTTCAACTCCTCAATACCCTTGCCTGTCACCGCCGAGATGGGAAACAGTTCCAAATCCTTCTTCTTGCAATACCGCTTCAACTTCGCCAGCTTGTCTTTATCCGCGACATCGATCTTCGAAGCCACCACGATCATCGGTTTCTTTTCCAGCCCCGCCCCGAAGCTCTGCAGCTCTCCATTGATGACCTCAAAGTCCTTCACTGGATCAGGCCGCCCGCTCCCATCCGACACATCCACCAGATGCACCAGCAACCGCGTGCGCTCGATGTGCCGCAAAAACTGTGTGCCCAGGCCCGACCCCGTATGCGCCCCTTCAATCAACCCAGGAATATCCGCCACCACAAAGCTGCGTTCGTCCTTCGCCTCCCCAACCGCCACCACGCCGAGGTTGGGCTGCAAAGTCGTGAAAGGATAATCCGCAATCTTCGGCCGCGCCGCCGAGATGCGCGAAATCAAAGTAGACTTCCCAACATTTGGATAACCAACCAACCCCACATCAGCCAGCAGTTTGAGTTCCAGCCGGAAAACCCGTTCTTCCCCAGGCCGACCCTCTTCGTGCTCGCGAGGCGCCTGGTGCGTAGACGTAGCAAAGCGCGCGTTCCCCCGGCCCCCGCGCCCGCCGCGAGCAATCACGACGCGTTCATCCGCATGCGAAAAATCGTGCACCTTCTCGCCGGTTTCCGCGTCATACACAATCGTGCCCACCGGCACTTTCAGCAAAACGTCTTCCCCGTCGCGTCCCTTGCAGTTCGAACCTTCGCCATGCCGCCCGCGCTCCGCCTTGTATTCCGGATTGAACCGAAAATGCACCAGCGTATTGTGGCGCTCACTCGATTCCATAACAACATCGCCACCATCCCCGCCATCCCCCCCGGATGGCCCACCCCGCGGCACATACTTCTCCCGGCGAAAGGCGAGACACCCGTTCCCACCATCTCCAGCCTTCACGCGAATTGTCGCCTCATCAATAAACATCAGGATGTCGGGCTTTCCTTTGTGTACCTTCGTGTCCTTTGTGGTTCTAGCATTTGAACTTCCTGAACCACCAAGGACACGAAGATACACAAAGGAAGGACATGCAACAAAAAAGCCCCAACCCAAAGGCGAGGCTATGTGGCCTATGTAACCAGTGTGGCGCGGACCTGCCCTGAGCGGAGTCGAAGGCGCCCCCGCCCGCGAGTCAAAGCAACAATCTATTCCGCAGCGACCGGCTCAATCATGACGTATTTACCCGACTGACCCCGGTCCTTGAACACAATGCGCCCCGTGATCTTGGCAAATAAAGTATCGTCCTTGCCGCGCCCCACGTTCAACCCCGGCTTCACCCGCGTCCCGCGCTGCCGAACGATAATCGTGCCACCCGGAACCAGTTGTCCGCCAAACGCCTTGAATCCCAACCGCTGCGCATTCGAGTCGCGCCCGTTTCGAGAAGTACCTTGCCCTTTTTTATGTGCCATAGTGATTTCCGTAGCGCCGGCGTCCCGCCGGCTGTCGCGACGGCATCCTGCCGTCGCTCTTACTTCTTCTTTTTAGGCGCTGCCTTCTTAGCCACAGCCTTCTTTACCGCAGCCTTCTTCTTCGCCGGAGCCTTATGCGCCTTCGCCTCGGGCGCAACCTCTTCCGTCTCGACCGCAGCCACCACCTTCGGCTTGGCCACTTTCTTCGGAAGTTCCGGAGCCGTGAACTTCTGCCCATCAAACGCAATTTCCGTAATCCGCACCGCCGTATATCCTTGGCGATGTCCGCGCAATTTCTTATACTGCTTCTTGCGTTTGTAATGGAAGACCAGGATTTTCTTTCCGCGCCCTTCCTCGACCACGTCGCCGGTCACCAGTGCTCCGGACTGCGGCTTGCCAATCTGGCCATCGCCCGCCGAAACCGCCAGCACATCGCTGAACTCAACTCGACCGTCGGTGCCGGTGCCACGCCCCTCCGAACCCACGCTCTCCACCCGAATCACGTCGCCGGGCGCCACCCGGTACTGCTTTCCACCGGCGCGGATAACCGCGTACATGCTTATCTCTCCTGCAGTTCCACGTGCGCGCTTTAAGCGTGAAGGGATAACCGTCTCCTCGCACACTGCCGCGACCCACGGAACCGGATGATTTTCTACGCTTGCTGTTTTCCGCGTCGGCGCTCAACGGCAACCACAGCGGACGGCCCCAGAACGGAACCGCAAGTACAGGCAAACTCATCCATTCTAACGTGCGCTGAGGAAAAGCGTCAAACTATTGGGCACCCTCCTGAGCTAGACGCGCGATACGAGCATTCACGAGTTCGGCTAGTGCCTTACAGTCCTTCGCGATCTGGCCTCTGGACTTGTAAGCCTTCGCCTTGGCGAAAACGTGGGAATTGTCGCAGTTGTCCGGCTCACGTACGATCATATACCCGAGCTTGCGGACATCGCCCGCTCGCACCTCAACAATTTCCTGGGTCGGGAAACCACAGGAGAGCACCCTTTCGTGCGTCACTTCCTTTGCTACGTACATGGAGCACTCGTCATTACGCTCACGGAATGCGAACCCAGTCAGTATCCGCGTGCCGTCCGGCTGCAGCGCTGTGTGGCTCGCCGGGGTAATACGCCGCAGCAGAAGATCGTCGTCCTGTATGTCCTTGGCATCGCAGTGCGTCTGATGCATGCAAGACCGCCGTTTAGACTACCTTCCGAGCACCCAGTCCAGTGCGTTTTGAGCTTCAAGCAGACTGCGGACATCCCCGGGGATGGACTCCCCGCCGATGTCGGTCTGGAGAAAGTGGACCTCTCCGTTGGGCTCGACCTCGATTTCGAGGTCTCGGGCCCCGACTCTCCAATGCAGCCCAACGCCGCCATCTGGGAGCGGGGCCACGTGTGGCGTTGGCAAATCCTCGATGTCCAGATTTGACAGCAGGACGCGAACCGCCTTGATGGCCGTTTCAGCAACGGGCAGGCCTCCATAGCTGTCCCAGTTCTCCTTTAAAGCCTCTAGGGCCGAGATGCGGTCATAAATTTCTTTCAGCCACGCGGGTGACTGCAGACTCTTAACCCCGGACCACTGCCGACGGTTCGACTCCTGATCCTGGCGCGACCGTTTCAGTTCGATGAAATTCGGAAGATGCAGAGCCTGTGCCATTATTTTTTCCCCCAGATTTTATGCATGTCAGAAGAGGTAAGATCGTCGAATCCGCGAACAACCCATCCTCGACAGGAATCAAGACAGCCCATAAGTTCGCTCGTGTCGCTAGACGCAGGGCGACAAGTTCCGATGATTGACAGCTGAATGATTTCCTTTCCGTCCTGCCGTCGAATTGCTGGTTGGATTGCGACTTGGAGACGGCCCTCATTAGAGGACATCACGTATGAGGCGTTAGCCGAAATAGTCTCCGGTTTCGCCAAGAAGTTCTTGCCTTCAAAGCTTCCCACCGATGGGAAGATACGAGAAAGATCGGAGAAGTTGTCCCACCCGATGTTTCGGTCCAGGTGGTTGATGTAGGCAACTTCGCAAAAAAGCACATTGGGAGCGCCGAGGTCATACCGATTTGCGAATTCACAGAAGCGGCCCCACTCCCTTTCAAACACGGGCTTGAGTTCGTCGTAGTGCAAATACGGCGCGGTCGGATTTGGCCTTCTCCAGTTGTGAAAAAAACGATTGTTTTGAACTTGAATCAACCTGTTGCTTTGATCGTTCTTGAACCAGCAACGGACGGGCAAATTGACGATTGCCTCCGGCGCAACAGCGTTGAACTCGAAGCTAAACTCACCGATCGGAGCATGCACTTCAAACGTTGGGTAGTCTCTCTTTATTTCGCTCCAGAATGCTCCGAAGTGTGGGACGCTCCACGGCAGCGGCGCAAATGCGAGCGCCATCCATGTCTCCTGCGCAGGCGGATTGTCGTAGTCGGGAAGCGTCCTTTCCGGCATTCAGCGAACTCCGAGAGGCCTCAGTGCGCGTGGGTTGAAACGGTTTATTTTACGCCTTATTGCCCCCTCGCGTCTGTGCTGCACCAGCACTCGCCGGTTCGGCTCCTTTAGTAATCTCATTTAAACATAAGTTTATATCATACTTATGTTTGATATTAACTTGTGTTTGACATATCCTGTATCTCTTCTTGCAATGAAGCAGACACCTGAAGATCTTCGTTTTGCTGGCGACTTCGCCCAGGCCCTGCGACCCCACGTGGCCGAAGAGAAGAAAAAAGGGCGCTCGCTAAAGCAAATCGCAGAAGGATTAGGTGTCACCGAACCTGCGCTGATGAAGTATCTAGGTGGTCGAACTACCCCGTGTCTCAGAACAGTGGTCTTAGCCTACGACAGATACGGATTATCGGTTCCGTACTCAGGAGTTTCCTTCGTGGGGCATGTCGCCGGGAAGCGCAAGCGGGGACAAAAACACAGCAGCCCATTGCAGCAATTGCTCCTCCCGTTCGAGATTCAAACGCCCAGCCCTTACGACAGGCTCGGACTCAAGCTGCTGCCGACAGGAGTTCGCCGTTATCAGTTACAGGTTACTCTTCGACTCGCTCGATAACTGAAGAGGTGAAATTTGACCCAGCTAAATTTCCCTATCCCGCTTCTTCAACCGTGAGCTTTAACCCCACAGCCTTAGTCACGGCGACCAGCGTGGAAAGCCGAGGGTTTCCACTGACGCGACAAGGCGCGACACAAACTCTCGCGTTCAACTCCCGCAGCTTTGGCCACCTTGGCGATGCCGCCGCGGGCCTCCGCAACACGACGCCAGGCGATCAGGAGCACGCCTGGCTCATCATCCTCCTCCAACGCCGCCCGCAGATACTCAGCCGCGAACTCCGAATGGTCGCGCCGTTCGCGAATTGTGGCCTCATCATACTCACACAAACCCTGTCATCCCGACCGAAGTGGGATCGCTCGCGATAGCGGGCGATCCCACGGAGTGGAGGGACCTTGAGTTTAGTGCGGGTGGGCCCAGCGTCCCAATCCTTCTGCGAACCGCGTTGCTCTTGTGAACGTGCGCCACGCATTCAGACTGGCGCCTATAGCATTTTCAGGATTGCTGTAGCGTGCACGAAACAGCAGGTCCCTCCACTCCGCTTCTCATCCCCTTCAGGAATAAGAAGCTCCGGTCGGGATGACAATTTGTAACGAGCTACGGTAGCCCTGAAAACGCCACTAGCGCCCAGCGCTGGCAGATCGGGCTTTCGCCGGCTCAGCCCGCGTCGCCGTGATCTTCTTGGGGAGTTCCCTGATCGCGAAACCGACGAGTGCCGAAACGATGGAGCCGACAACCGAGACTAGGACTGACCCGGCATAGCGCTGAAGCCAACCCTCGGGAACCGGCCCTGGCTCGCCTCCCGGGCGCGGCGGGCTCGCCTTCCCTTGGTTTTCGGACTCCCAGCTCATGGAGAGATCGTTTCCCCGAGCCACTACGGACAAGGTGCGCTGGCTGTCGCTGGCAAACTCCCCGCGGATAGAATTCTCCTGCGCCGAGCCGTCCTCGGCCGCCACCCGTACCCGCACTTCGTGCGCACCCCCGGAAACTGTAAAAGTCTCCGACAGGCTTCCTTCCGCTGACTCACTAAATCCGACTTTCTTTTTGCCCGAGCGAATCGGTTTGCTGGTGCCCATCAGCGGTCCGGAATAAACCAGGTCGTCATCCAACCAAACGGAAAGATGGGCGCTGCGGAAGCCATGCTGCACCTTCAGACGCAAGCTGCAGTCTTCCCGCTTCACTGCCGTATGCACAGCCATCACCGTAGCCGCAAGCAGGAACAGCCCCAGCACCAGCAATGGCTTCCCCCGGAATACGCGAGATCCTGCGCCCAACGGCGCGCAACCGCCCATCAGGCTCCGCCGGGGATTCCGTGGTGGCCTCAAGATTCATCGAGGTCTCTATTCTCTCGCGCGAACCGGCGAAGGATGAAGTTACCGAAGACCGGGTCAAATTCGCGAGATGCCCCGGCAGATGAAAATTCAGGTTTGGCATGCCCCGTTCCTTGCGGCTCTTTCGCAAGGGGCGGGCGCGGCCAACCTGGGCATTCCTGAAGCCGTCGCTTTTTTCTTGATCCCGCCCATCGTTACCAGATATGATATGGAAAGCGCAGTTAGCTATTTGAGAATAGCTACAAGTTCTTTGACAACCGATCCCCGGCGGACCCGAGACCCGTTCATTCCCAAAACAGGAACGCAACCAGCGATTTCGAGCGCATAAGTCCTTGTTTCGGAATATTTTACGTATAAGTCCTTATTCCTCAAAGATTTTGGTGGTAGTCCCGCCCTAACCCCATGATTCCAAAAGATCATGGGGGGAGGGGGGTATATCCATGTTTACTCAAGAGTAAACACCTGCGAGCGGCGCCTTCCCCTCCCACTTCCCGATCACCGCAAAGCCTCGAAGCCGCCCCTGAGAATGCGCTGTCCAAGCGCTACAATCAAACCATGCCACCGCGAATCGCCATTCCCGTTCCTCATGCTGGTGACCGAGAGTATGCCGAAAGATCTCTGCCGCAGTATGAAAAAGCCGTCGCCATGGCAGGCGGAGAGCCGGTCCGCATCCCCCTCGATCAACCACCCGCGGAAGTGATGAAGCTGATCGAGCGCTGCGACGCCGTGTTGCTGCCAGGAAGCAAAGCCGACGTCGATCCGGCCAAATACGATGCCGCCCGCGCACCGCAGACCGCGGACGCCGATTCCGGCCGCGACACCGTCGACGAGTTGCTGCTGCAGGACGCGTACAACATGCGCAAGCCAATCCTCGGCATCTGTTACGGATTGCAGACTCTGAACGTATATCGCACCGGCACGCTGGTCCAGCACATTGAGTCTCCGGTAAATCACGCCGCAGGAAGACAGGTCCCGGTAGCGCACACCGTCGAGGTCAAGCCGGAATCGAACCTGCAGAGAATCCTGCAGACGAATGAGGAAGCGTCCGGCGAGCTAGCCGCGGAGCGGCGACAGAATGCAGCCCTCGGCGCAAGCCGTGGGTGGGAAGCCGAAGCAGATCGAGTTCCGGAGGAGCGAAAGAGCAGTGACACAATCTCTTCAGTCTATGAGGGGCACCCACTCGTCGTCCCCGTCAATTCCAGCCATCACCAGGCGGCGGACGTTATCGGGGACGGATTGCGGGTGGTCGCCCGCTCTCCCCAAGACGGAGTCATCGAAGCGCTCGAGGGCACGTCCCCGGATCATTTTGTGCTGGCAGTACAGTGGCATCCGGAACGCTCCGTCGACGACGATGAATCGTCGCGAGCAATTTTCCGCGCGCTGGTTGACGCCGCGCGAGTCCGACACGAAAAACTGACGGGAGAATTCGAGTCGGTGTGAAACACCGGCCACAGATCGTACACGGATCGCCGGGGATCAAAACCAGATTGTCATTCCGAGCGAAGCCAAGAATCTATGCATGGAATTCTTATCCGCAAAAATCCGTGGCTAGGTTTTCTTCTCCAGCAAGACTACGACGTTCGCGATCGCCGCGTTGTCGGTACCCAGACCTTCGGGGGTTTTGGCTTTGAGGCCGACGCAATCCGCAGCCACCCCGAGCAGTTCCGCAACATGCTCGCGGATAGCAGCAGCATGCGGACCGATCTTAGGCGCGGCAAGAATGAGAGTCGAGTCCACATTAACGATGGCATAACCCGCTGCGCGCACCCGCCGCAAAGCCTCGCGCAAAAAAACCGCCGAGTCAGCCCCTTTCCACGTGGGATCGGACGGCGGAAACAACGAACCGATATCAGGCGCAGCCACGGCACCGAGCAGCGCATCGGTGAGCGCGTGCAAAAGCACGTCACCATCGGAGTGGCCGCCCAGACCTTTGGGATAAGCGAGACTGACTCCGCCGATCTTCAGCGGAATGCCAGTTTTGAATTCATGAGAGTCCCAGCCATAGCCGATTCTCAAGAGCAAACCCCACTCGCCGCGGCGAAAGAATTATCTGCGCAAATAAAACTCTGCCAACTCCATGTCCGCTGGAGCCGTGATCTTTATATTTTTGGGAGATCCCATCACCACCGCCACCGCGTGGCCGGAGCGCTCGACCAGGGACGCTTCGTCGGTTCCCACAAAACCGTCGGTGGTTGCCTCATCGAAGGCTTTCTTGAGCACATCATAGCGGAAGCCCTGTGGTGTTTGTGCGAGGACCACTCGCTCCCGCGGTAGCGTGGCTGTAATCAGGGCGCCATCAGACGTCCGCTCGACTTGCTTAACTGTGTCTACCGCTGGCAGCGCGGCAATGGCTGCGCCATATTTCTGGGCAGCCTGGATCACATTGTGAATGATTTCTTCCGTGACGAAGGGACGCACGGCATCGTGCACCAGAACGATGTCATCATCACCGGCGGAGACCGACCTCATGGCGTTGCTGACGGAATGCTGCCGGTGGTCTCCGCCCTCGACCAGATGAATCTTCTTCTGCAGAATGTCTTTGGCTTCTTTTTCCAGGCGGGCATGGAATCCGTCAATCTCGTTCGCACGCAGCGCAATGTAGATCTCCGAAACCTCGGGACTGGCCACGAACTTGCGCAAGGTGTGAATGAGAATGGGCGTGCCGCCAAGCTCGGTGAACTGTTTCGTCGCCGCCGGCTTCTTCGCCTTGGTGCCGGGAGCCGAGGCCATGCGGGTGCCCAAGCCCGCAGCCGGAATGATCACAATCACCTTCATAGCGGGTTGCAAGTATACGAGGGTGTGATGCTGCAGTTCAAATCGGAGCGTCTGGGTTACGCTTTGCTTGTTGGGCGGCTCCCATAAATCGATACGATCCCTCTCGGGATCCACTATCCAAGCGAAACGGATGCGCGGCAAAGCCGAGATGCTTTCGTACAATTGATAGAGCTTACTGGATCGTCGCATTCGAAGAAAATTCCGCCAGTTGCAGTAACCCGTTCCATCTTCCTCGCTCCGGCTGCAGGATTTACCCTATGCAAATTTTTGCCCGTATCTGGAGCTTCTTCCCCGCCACCACGCTCTCGCATTGAGTGCAAAGCGCTGTCTTCTTCCAAGTTACGGATATTCAGGTATTTACATCGAGCGATGCGGCGGCCAGCATGGCCATTAAGTTGCACACCCCAAGGTTGACCATATGCGAAAACAGAGCACCGTCCAGTCACGAGCACGTAACATGAACGACCGTCGTTCCTGGTTCGCACTCATAACATTCCGTGTCACTCCGGCATTAGCATTCGCGTTGAGTTCGGCGATACTTTTTGCGGGAGCGGCAGTCGCATTCGCGGGCTCGGATGCTGCGAAGCCGGTCGCAACCCAGGGAGCGGACAACCCCAGGGAACGGGTATTTGCTGGCCTGCTGACCGACGATCATTGCGGGGCAAGGCATGACATGGATTCAGACATGAATCCCACAGAATGCACGAAGATGTGTGTGCGTAACGGTTCGAGGTACGTACTCGTCGAGGGCAACAAACGTTACGCTCTCACAGGAAATGAGAGCCACCTGGATGCTCTGGCGGGTCAGCGGGTGAACATCGCCGGAACGCTGAACGGAAATACCATCAGAGTAGATTCGACATCGTCAGTACGGTAGGGGCGATTCGCAGAGCGCTGTTATTCTAATAAGGCTTTATACCCAGAAGTTTATTACTCTCCCGGCCGTTCCACCGCCACCGGCACCGTCTTTTTCGGCTCGCCGTTGGGGATTGCAGCCGCTGTAGTCAAGACTACCGCAGGCCGCGGCTCCGTGCGGGCCATGCGCTCATCCCACTTGCCGAAGATCATTTTTCCCGCCGTAGTTTGCAGCACCGAGGTCACGGAAATGTCGATGGTCTTGCCAATCATTTTGCGGGCGTTATCCACGACCACCATAGTGCCATCGTCGAGATAGGCGACGCCCTGGTTGTATTCCTTGCCTTCCTTCAGAATAAACACTTTCATGGTCTCGCCGGGCAGGACGATCGGCTTCAGCGAATTTGCCAGTTCATTGATGTTCAGGACCGCGACGCCTTGCAGTTGGGCAACCTTATTCAGATTAAAGTCGTTGGTGATGATTTTGCCTTCGTAGAGCTTGGCCAATTCAATCAGTTTCAGATCCACTTCGCGGACTGCGGGGAAGTCGTCCTCGACAATTTGTATTTGTACGGAGGCAATCTTCTGCAGACGCTGCAGGATGTCAAGGCCGCGGCGTCCGCGATTCCGCTTGAGAGAATCGGCGGAATCGGCCACCAGTTGCAATTCGCGCAATACAAATTGCGGGGCCACGATCACGCCATCGAGGAAACCGGTTTCGGCGATATCAGCTATGCGTCCGTCGATAATGACGCTGGTGTCGAGAATCTTGTAGCTCTTCCGGGACTGCTTTTCGCCCCCGAAGATGCCGCCCAGCGCCGCCAGGTTTAGAAGATCGCCCTTGTTGGCGCCGACGATCAGGCCGACGTACGCCATCAAGAGCATCACCATGATCTGCAGGAAGCTTTGGGTATGTCCGGGAGGAATGCTGCTGCGGATGACAAGAGCGAAGAGGTAGGCACCGAAAATGCCAAGCACGCTGCCGATCGCCGCCCCGATCAGACGCTTCAGGCTGACCAGACGCAACCGCCATTCGAAGGTGACGATAGCGACGCCCAGCAGTGCCCCAACTCCCGCGTCCAGCTTAGGGTCGAGACCGAAGGGCTGAATCAGGTAGCAGGTAACGGCAACAAAAAGAACAAATAATAAACGCACCACTATTAAGTCCACGGATGGACCTCCTCGGAACCCACCCGCCTACAGTGGAGTCCCGCACTCGCCGCCCAACCGCCGAATCTATTGCGGCCAGTGATCTATGTGCGGAGCCTATGAATGAAACGGCTATGAAACGGCGCTCCGCTCTCCGTCCAAAAATCAGACGGAAGCATCCTACAAATATTCCAGTGGAAGTATATACCTGCGGAGCAGCCTGCGCGATTACCCAAGTCACAGCTCCTTGTGATGGGCGACATGGCGGGGCTCAGGGACGCTTGCTGGTAGACTGTCAGGTTATGAAAGCTATTGTCATCAGTCGCTTAGGCGGACCGGAAGCTCTGGAGGTGCGGGATATGCCCGATCCCGTGCCTAGTCCTGGGTACGAATTGATCCGAGTACAGGCGGGCGGCTTGAACTTCGCCGACGTTATGACTACCCACGGCGGGTATCCGGGGACGCCCAACCCTCCCTTGGTGGCCGGCCGGGAATTTTGTGGCGTCCGGGAAAGCGACGGACGACGCGTCATGGGCTACGCGCAGTGGGGTGCCTTCGCTGAACGCGTCGCCGCCCGTCCCGAACTGTTGTGGCCCGTACCCGACACCTGGACGGTCGAGGAGGGTGCGGCTTTCCCGGTGAATTATTTCACGGCGTATCTGGCCTACTGGAAGGCGGGACTCACCGACGAGCCGCGGCCCACGGCTGCGATCGTTCCGCGAGTTCTGATTCACGCGGTGGCGGGAGGCGTCGGAACGGCAGCGGTGCAGATCGGAAAATTGCTTGGCGTCGAAATGTATGGGACGTCTTCTTCCGACGAGAAGCTGGCGCGGGTGAAAGAACTCGGTTTGCAGCATGGTATCAACTACAAGCAGCGCGACTACGAAGAGGCAGTCAAAGATCTTACGCACGGAGAAGGCGTCGACGTGGTCTTTGAAATGTTGGGTGGAGAGCATACGGCGAAGAGCGTGCGCTGCCTGCGCGATTTCGGCCGCGTGATTGTGTATGGAAATGCAACCGGACAAAAGCCGGAGTTGGATACGCGAGTGCTCTATGCTAAGGGTGCAAGCGTGCATGGATTGTGGTTGACATATCTTTCCGCTAAGCGAGAGTTGATGAACCAAGCCTGGAAACAGCTTTCCAGTTGGACCGCGCAAGGCCACTTGCATCCCGTGATCGGGCACGTCCTGCCGATGGAGCGTGCCATCGAAGCGTACCGATTGTTATCCGAGGGAAAAAACTTCGGGAAAGTGGTTTTAAAGATCACATAGAAAAAAAGTAGTCGCAAGCGTCCTCGCTCGCGCGGCGAGAGGAGCAAAGCCAAGAGCGGCTGTTCGCTCCCGAACGCGGCCAATCCATTAGCGGACACGTTAGCCTTCGCAGTCCGCATTCCTCGCCTGGAATCAACACATTTTTTTCTTCTCTTAGAAGCACGCGTGCAATCGTCACTTCGAATATTTGTGAGCGCGTGTGAAATTTTGTGAACATTCGTAAACGAAATCGCGCATAGACAGAACAAATCAGGTTTGTGTCGATTCGCGCGCATGCGCACCTGCTAACGACACTGCGTATGAAGCGTCCAATGTTGTGATTACGCTGAAACGAAATGGAACCTTGCAACATCGAAGAACGTATACGCGTATGGTGAGGATAAAGAGCCGGGTGGCAGCGTAGTCGACCCGGACAGCAAAACAATTCAGGGGTTAAGGGACTGGCTCAATCTCGGTTTGGCGGCCCAGGTGAGCGCAATCCCTGCAGCAGAGAGCCCGCGGTCTTGCGGCCACGCGCTTTCTCCTTAACCCCGCGGCAGCATTGTAAGGCTTTCGCGGCAAAACGCAAGTTTTTCGTGAAAGACGAGTCCAGGCCGCCCAGAACCGGTTCCCGACGCTTTCGGGAAAGAAAAAGGAGTGTTATGAAATTCGCAAATGTTTCCAAGGGCGTGCTGCTGGGACTTGCTTTGCTGCTGGCGACGAGCGCATTCGCAGCTTCCAACAAGGGTTCCATGCAGCTTTTGGATTCCGTGACTGTAAGCGGGAAGCAACTGCCTGCGGGGGAGTACTCGGTGAAGTGGGACGGAAGCGGTCCCAATGTTGAGTTGAACATTCTGCAGGGCAACAAGGTCGTAGCCACAACTCCAGCCCGGCTGATTGATCTGAGTCAAAAACCGAGCGGCGACTCTGCCATAGTGCAGCAGAACGGCGATGGCAGCAAGTCCCTGACCGAGATTCATTTCGGCGGAAAGAAGTATGCGCTGGCGATTGGCAACGAGTCCGCCAGCATGGACGGCAGCGGCAGCAGCAAGTAAAGTGACTGATCCGGTGCGAAAAAGGGGAGCGTCAAGCTCCCCTTTTTTTCGCGATCACAAACCGTCAGTGACACTCGACCGGCATGCCAAGGTTTACTTGGCGGAAGCCAATACATCATCGAAATAGTTGACCAGAGCGCGCCGCGGTTTCTCCTTTATGCTTTTCAAGGAGATTTTTTGCTCGAGCGTCATGTTTCCAATTAAGCGAGCGCGGCCCAGCAGGAGCGTGCGCCCATCCGCCATTTCGAAATAAATCGGCACCAGCATGCGGAAATGTTCGTTGACGTTGGATTGCGTCAGCTTGAGCGCGAACACCACATCGCCGCTGGCATCATTGTCGAAAGTAGATTCAATACTGTAGCTTGGCAGTGCTGTTCCATATACGTATTCGTCGAAGAACCAGTCCATATTTCCCCCGCCGAACGAGGCCATTTCCGGTGTCATGTGTTTTTCCAGCATCGCCTTGAAGTCTTCGGTGGTAGCGGCGCGACCGGCGTTGGTCTTCACGAAGTCCTGCATGGTCGTCTTGAAATTCTGATCTCCGGTCTTGCGATCCCACATCATCATCCGGACCATGTGCAGAATGTAAGCACCTTTCGGATAAATGAGATCACGAGTGAGACGCGTGCCCGTGCGTGAATTACTCATTCTGTAACCCATGGTGACCGGGCCAGCATCAATGGCGCGGAAACCTTCTTTGTCGCGCAGGGTCAGCAGGTAGCGTTCGTCATCCCAGAATTCGATGAACTTTTTCGGATTCTTCTCGACCGTCTGGATGAAGAGCGAAGCGGACATGTCGGCAAAGCCTTCGCTCATCCACTGATCGCGATAGGAACTGAACCCGACCTCGTGTCCCCACCATTGATGAGCGACTTCATGCGGGGCGACAGTCTTCCAGTATCCGCGATCGCCAAAGTCCAACCCGAGTCCATGTCGTACGGTGCTATCGAAGAATGAGCACAGCGGCAGCCAAACCAAACCGGGCCAGGACTGTCCGAAATTACACGCGGTCTGTTGCGTCATGGCGAGGCGCTTGAAGGGAATGGGGCCGAAATAGTCGGTGTAGAGTTCTATTGCAACCTCGCCATCCGCCAGAGCTTTTTTCTCCATTCCCGTGGTTCCCATGGTACCGAGCGCGACCTCAGGCCGGCCTGAACCCATGCCAAACCTGCCGTTTTGCAGTGAATCCCCGTCGGCGACCTGCTGCAGGCCCTTGACCCATTCAGGGGGCTCCACATTCGCGTAAGACTGCACCAGATATTCCGGCTTTGTGATCTTTTCCTCCAGCATCTTGAACTTGCCGAAGTTGAAGCCGGCCACAGTTTGCGGAACTTCGCTTTTCCAGACGGTGACGTTCTGATCGCCGTCGTCGCTCTCCCTCAACAGACTACCGGTCGCGGCGATTTTCATTCCTTTCGGGATGCGAAAAGTCATGTCGTAGGCTGAAAACTCGCCTAGCGAGAAGGCTGCATTATTCGGATACCAGTTTTCACGCGCGATGGGAAAGTAGTTGCCATTGCCTTCGTTGCGGACCGCGTCCTTTCCCCCGTAATTAGTGATGATGGTGAACTTCTCGCCCGAGGCAAGCGGCTTGGGCAGGATGACCGCGAAATCGGGATCGTCCCGCTTGTCCTCCTGGATGAAAGACAGCGCCTGCCCGTTTTCTGCGATTACACTTTGCACTCGTAGACTACCGAACAGGTTGAATCGGGCAACCCGAAGACCGTTGACCTGAGAGACGAAAGTAGTGGTAGCTTTGCCGGTTAAGTTCGCGTTCTTCTCGATGGTTGTATCGAGTTGCTGATGCTCAATGTGAATGACGGAGTTTTTCTGTGAGCCCGTGGCCGTGCCGTCCCTGTACTCGGAAGACAAGTGAAAGCTGGTCCACACGCCGAATTTACTGTCATCATAGGTGACAAACTCCTCTTCTTCCGGGGCAACCGGCATAATCAGAGGCAAGCCTCCTTGCGGGTCGATCGAAAAGATTTCCTCGCCGTTGTACCGCTTGCCGTGGACAAACGCCACGAACAGTCCGTCCGGCTCAGATCCGAGCACACCTTGCAGAATGCGGGCATCAAGGTTGAAATGCAGTTTCTTGCGCATTGCTTTCTGACTATCCGGCAGCAGACCGGTTTCACATACACCGGAGGCCGCGCTCCCTGCCTTTTTCAGCTCATTGTAGGTTGCATCGGTAAAACGCATCACCATGTGGTCAAAGCTCTCGCTAAACTCGTCTTCTTTGGTCAGCAGCTTGAGGCTGCTCCGTTCGATGGGCAGAGGCGGGTCGAGAATCATGTTGCCGTCGCCCACAAAAACAGCTCCCGTGACTTTGCCTTGCACGGGCGTCACAAAACACACTGTGCCCGAGCGCAGATGAAAGGTTGCTGCATCGCGTCTTAGGGTGAAGTCTTTAACGGCAACCGCCTCGCTGCTGAGTACGAGGTTGCGAAAGTGCTGATATATTGCATCGGAGTTGGGGGCGGGCGTAACAGCATTCTCAACCCCGAAAGCGGCCGAGGACACCAGAACACACACCAGTGCGGCGGAACGCACAAGGCGAGACGAAGATGGCAAGAAGCCTCCTTTTTGGGGGAAGGAGGAACGCGCAATTATCTCTGGAATTGGGAAAAAAGCAAGGACGCAAGTCACAGAGGGTAGTGCGGAGGCAAGCCGGCTGCCGCGCCCTTTCAAAACGTAAACGCCGATTAATGACTTTTCCGAAGCGTGTGAAGTTGCTCTAGTACTTCGGCATCTTCGGATCCACGCGATCTGCCCAGGCCAGTATTCCGCCGGCGAGATTGTGGACTTTCTTGAATCCGGCCTGTTGCAGGAACGCCACCGCCTTGGCGCTGCGCACGCCGGAGCGGCAATGGGCCACGATCTCGCGGCTGGAATCGAGTTCGTTCACGCGCTTGGGCAGATCGCCGAGCGGGATCAGATGCCCGTTGATGTTGCAGATTTGATATTCGTGAGGCTCGCGCACGTCGAGCACGAAAAGGTCTTCGCCCGCATCCAGACGCCGCTTGAGTTCTTCGACTTGCATTTCGGGAACCCCTGCTTCCACTGGTTTCTCCTCGCTCTCTTCGCCCCGAATTCCGCAAAACTCGTTGTAGTCTATCAGTTTTGTGATAGTGCGATGCGTGCCGCAGGCCGGGCAGTCGGGATTTTTGCGCAGCTTGAGTTCGCGGAACTTCATACCCAGGGCGTCGATCAGCAACAGCCGTCCAATGAGCGGCTCGCCCTTGCCAAGAATTAGCTTGATGACTTCGGTCGCCTGGATCACGCCCACGAGTCCCGGCAGAATGCCCAGCACTCCGCCTTCCGCGCAGGACGGAACCAGTCCTGGCGGCGGCGGATCGGAATATAAACACCGATAGCATGGGCCATCCTTCGTGGCGAAGACGCTGGCCTGTCCTTCAAAGCGGAAAATCGAGCCGTAAACATTGGGCTTGCCGGTGAGCACGCAAGCATCGTTCACCAAGTAGCGGGTGGGAAAATTGTCGGTGCCATCGGCAATGATGTCGAAGTCGCGAAACAGTTCGAGCGCGTTGTCGCTGCTTAGCCGGGTCTCAAATTTGCGGATGTTCAAAAACGGATTGATGGCCTTCAGCTTCTCAGCCGCCGAGTCCAGCTTCTTGCGCCCCACGTCGGCCGTGGTGTGGATGATCTGCCGCTGCAGATTGGTGTAGTCCACCACGTCGAAGTCCACGATCCCAAGCGTACCCACGCCGGCTGCGGCCAGGTATAGCGCCAATGGCGAACCCAGACCGCCGGCTCCAATACACAGCACGCGCGCGGCCTTGAGCTTCTGCTGGCCCTCCATACCTACCTCGGGCATGATCAGGTGACGCGAGTAACGCAGAATCTCGTCATTGGTAAGAGTGGCGGATTCGGGCTTCGCTTGAGTTGGTTTGACTTCGGTAATGGTGGCCATAAAACCTCGGTTCAGAAATGTTGATTTTAATGATTACGAAATGGACAACTAGAAACAACAACAGAACGGACAACAACAGCACACGCTGTGGCAGGGCATTCGAAGAGTAGTCCATCCGCGATTCATCGGTTCACCGGCCTCCGGCAATCGAAGGCACTATGGAAATAGTATCACTGTCCTTGATTGCAGTGGCTTCTTTTTGCAGGTAGCGGACATCTTCGTCATTCAGGTAAACATTCACAAAAGAACGAAGTTTGCCGTCGTCTGTGTAAAGATGCCGCCGCAGGTCAGGATGCTTGGAAACCAGCCCGGACAAGGCTTCCGCGACAGTGCCAGCTTTGACCTCAACCGTCGGTTGCTTGCCCGCGTATTGCCGCAGGGGTGTAGGGATATTGATCTTCGTCATGGTCATAAAGGATGCCAAGAGAAGCCTGCCGGATTCAGCAAGCCTTCGTGTGTAGCGGACAAGAGTGTCCGCCCCACACGCGTATAGGTTCAAACTACTTCGATCTTCTCGTCCACCAGCTTTTTGTCGCTCTCGTCGCTGCCCCTCAGCTCGAATGAATTCGTCACCGCAGCCTTGCCTTTTTCCACGCTGGTAATTACGTAAGAGCAACCCAGCCAATGCGCTTCGGCAAGATCAGTTTGCGACCAGCGCGCAGGATGGTCGGGATGCGAGTGGTAAAAGCCGACGATGTCCTCTCCCCGCTCCCGCCCCTGGCGCTGGATGCGCACCAGTTCGCGCGGATCGATGTGATAGCGATTCTGCGGCGAATCAACCCGCGTGTTGCCGCAACGGGCAATCGACGTCACCACGCGCTCTTCGTCCCGCATTTGACCGAGCAACACTCCACAACATTCGTGAGGATAGGTTTCCTCGCCCTGGCCGCGAATCTCGTCAAATTCAGTCTTGCCAATCTTCAACATAGGACTTTCACCACAGAGACACAGAGAAACCCTTTTTCACTTGTTCTTCTCTGTGCCTCTGTGACTCTGTGGTGAATCTTAGCTTTCCTGCCAGAATCTCTCGCTCAAATACTTGTCGCCCGAATCGCACAGAATCGTCACAAACACCGCGTGCTCGTTCTTCTTCAACTGTCGCGCCACTTGCAGGCAGCCGACAACGGCCGCAGCCGCTGATATCCCCACCAGCAAGCCTTCCTCACGAGCCAGACGTTTGGCCATAGCGTAGGCGTCTTCGGTGGAAATGGCTAAGTCGGCATCAGCCAGCGACGGATCATAAATCTTCGGAACGATGGCGCTGGCCATGTGCTTCGCGCCTTCAATTCCATGGAACGCCGAATCCGGCTGCAGCGAAATACAACAGATGCGCGGATTCAATTCCTTCAATCGCCGCGTCGTTCCCACGAAAGTCCCACTTGTCCCCAACATCGAAACGAAGTGAGTGATGCTCCCTTCCGTCTGCTGCCAGATTTCATTGGCAGTGCCATGGTAGTGCGCCTGCCAGTTGGCGTCGTTGGAATACTGGTCGGCGTAGTAATACAGATCCGGATGTTTGGCGGCCAATTCTCGGGCCATGCGAATGGCGCCGTCTGAACCATCTGCAGGATCGGTGTAGAGGATGTTAGCGCCGTAAGCCTGCAGGATGCGCTTGCGTTCGACCGAGACATTCTCCGGCATGCACAAAGTCACCGGAAATCCCTCCGCGGCGCCAATCATGGCATAAGCAATTCCAGTGTTGCCGCTGGTCGAATCCAGCAGAATTTTACCGGATGTTAACTTGCCACTCGCCCGGGCTTGCGCCACGATATTGGCGGCGGCGCGGTCTTTGACCGAGCCCCCGGGATTAAGCCACTCCGCTTTGCCGAGAATTTCGACTTCAGGCAGATCGCTGGCGATGCGTGCGAGGCGAAGCAGTGGCGTGTTGCCGATGCGATCCACGCTGCGCTGGCCCAAAATTGGTTTGGCAGGCGAATCCCTTTGGTCTGCATGTGCCGCAGAACCGGACACTTCCGCGATATTTGGAGAGACGGGTTGCATAAACTTCAAACTTGAAGCCCGTGACCTACGTAATGTCCCTTAGAGGCAAAATTAGGTGCCACGAACGGTTGATTAGATTATAAGAGAGACTGCTTGGTTCCACCGAAGATGCGGTTGGACACCTTTTCCGTCGACCCGCATCTAACTTATGGCGAGAATGAAGGACGAAATGGCATCGAAGGTAGAAGAACGGACTTACGAAGAAGCGCTGAACTGGCTGCGCGACCATGGCTTTGATCTGATCGAAGCGCCAGGCACGCAAGCACGAGTGTTTCTGAAGAAATATAACGTGTCGGCCGCCATCCAGAAAAATGGCGACGACCACGTAAAGATATTTGCCTACCCCGGCTACCTGATTGGCAGCGAGATTTCAAAGCTGGTGAACAAGGGATACCAGCAGTTTCTCAAAACCGCCAAAACCGAAGTTCCGGCCACCGCGGACCATCTGAGGGCCCTGCAGCAATTCACCGAAGAATTAAAGGAAGGCCTGGGCCTGCCCACCTTGTACAACGAATCGCTCGGCACAGTCAGCGAATCCTACCAGTACGACCGCGTGGAGAATCGCGACAAGCCCGCCGCGGACCGGCCCAAGCGTCCCTGGGAAAAAGCGGGAGTCATGGCTGCCGCCGCGAAAAAAGGCAGAGCATAACCCACCGCACTCTAGACGCGAACGGACCGCGCCGCACCCCAAATCCTCGGGAGGCAAGCGTTTCTCTCGAGCACCTGTGAAACACGCCAGTGCACAACCACCTGGTCTCAAGTCGAATGGCTCGATTTAAACGCCCGACTTCAAACTCTCTCAGTAAAAATCAACATGTGATGACAGAACGATGACCGGAACTTTCCCGCTACCCACTTCGTAAGATATTGCCATGAACAACGGTAATGGCGTCGGCGGATAAACAAGCAGTGAAGAACGCGGCAACCTGGATAGGTCCCTGCGTGTCTTTG
Source organism: uncultured Acidobacteriota bacterium (assembly GCA_963696635.1). Taxonomy (GTDB): domain Bacteria; phylum Acidobacteriota; class Terriglobia; order Terriglobales; family Acidobacteriaceae; genus JABDBE01. The sequence goes on along the minus strand of CAVOKX010000001.1, from coordinate 33,909 downwards.
TTTTCAATGCTAGTGATTCGGCAGGTGTTTCACACCATTTCTCCCGAAGCCGACACGGCCCTGGCGGTCCAGTGATCCTCAAATGACGGTTGAGGGCGCTCGCCTGTTTGCAGAATGGCTGGGAGACGAGCCTTGAACCGCATCGACTAGGCCGAGGGACCGCCCGGAAAACTCGCAGTTGGCCCATTCGACCACGATTCGTTCTGAAGATGTCAGCGCTCGATTCAATTTCACTTTGGTAATCACAAACCCTCTTCCGCGATTCCCCGTCTGGCTTTATTCTGGTCAAGACACTTTGCGACCGTTTCACTGCGCGGTTTCTTTCCAGAAGTCATGATTCCAATTCGTCTCTATACCATGATCTTGGGCGGCACGGGCGCTTTGCTGGCCGCATATCTGCTGCTGCGTCGCAAGCCCAAGGGGCCCGATGAAGTGGAACGGGAGCGGCGAGTGTGGCTCGACCGCGTGGGCCGCATTACCGACGGCACCGTTATCGACGTTCAGGAGATGCAGCCCGACGGACGCAAGCCTGCCACCTTCCTGATTTTTCACTATGACGTGGCCGGAGTATCCTACGAAGCCTCGCAGGACGTTACCCACTTGCGGCAACTCATCAACCTCCACTCCTGCCGGCTTGGCCTACCAACCTCGGTGCGCTACGATCCCCAGAATCCGGGAAACTCTATCGTGGTTTCGGAGCGCTGGATGGGGCTGAGGCAGTAGAACAGCTATCAGCTTTCAGCCGTCAGCTTTCAGCCTTTCACTCTTGATATTTTTCTCGGCAGCGAAAGTCCTGATCCCACCAGGGACCAGGGCATGGTTTCAGGTATTCGAGGTGACCAAATGCCAAGCGCCAGCTGCTGGAGTTTCAAAGCTGAAGGCTGATAGCTGACAGCTGATAGCTGCTCTTCTAGCTTCCCGCCGCGAACCCGCCACCGTGTTCCATGGTCATGCGCAGGAATTTGTGAGGATTCACCGGAGTGTCGTTGATGCGGACTTCGTAATGCAAGTGGGGACCAGTGCTGCGGCCGCTCAACCCGACGTATCCGATGGTGTCGCCCCGGCGCACATACTGTCCGGGAACCACCGCATAGCTGGCAAGATGCCCGTAACGGGTGGTGATTCCGTGGCCGTGGTCGAGGGCGATCGCCCGTCCATATCCGCCCATGAAGTCAGCGAACGTGACCACGCCATCAGCAGGAGCTATGACCGGCTGCCCGTAAGAAGCCGATATGTCAACTCCGCGGTGAAACGCGCCTTCGCCGTTGAATGGATCAATTCGCTCTCCGAACGATCCCGTGATCGGACCCTCCACCGGCCAAAGATTCGGAGCCGAATTAGCCCGTAGCCAGTCCGCCGTGGTGGCATTCCGCGTAAGGCCGAGAGAAATCCCGGTCGCTGCTGCGCCGCTGAGCGCGGTGTCCTTCAAAGCATAAAGCCGATCCAGCGAAGAGCTTACTTCCGCATCCTGCACATGATCGGAAGATCCTGATTCCAACGTCGGATTCGATTTCAAACCGTAGAGTGATGAAACTTCGCTGGCCAGCGAGCCCAGCGACGCCACTTGAATGTCTCTTTCCTGGGCTACCTGCTCCAGCCGCGAATAGCGGTTTTTCAACTCATCCTTCTGGGTTCGCAGCTCGTTGTAGTGCGAAACCTTCAACAACATTCGCATGTAAGAACTGGCAATGCCGGTGAGGCTTAATGCCCCAATTGCCGCCCCCACAATTAACACGTAAAGATAATGAACTGGGATGGGAATCTTGCGGAGCTGACCGTCGTCGCCCCTAGCCACGAAAAGTATGTAGAAACGCTTACGCAATATTGTCCCTTCTTTAAGTAGTCGGATCGACCTATCGCGGCAGGTTCGCCGTCTGATCCTACGACCCGATTCTGTTGCGATCATACCTTTCCCTTTTCGGGAATAAGTTCGGCAAATCGCTTCGTCCTACCAGAACCAGGGCCAAGTCCGAAACCCTCTGTGTCGGCAATGCTAACCGCATGCGACACTTAGCTCGACCAGAGTTTTTGGAAGCAGCTTCGCAACGGTAACAAAGTAGGCTGCTCCTGTCAACGACCCAAAGCACAGTCGAAGGTTACGGAAGACACAGGGGAAGCCGGTACTTCGGCGGGTTACCACCAGCTAAACTCCGCAGTATAAAGAGCAATCCGCCCGCCGGATGCGGTCTGGACCAACGGTCCGCCGGCCATGCCGGTTAACAGAGGCCTCTGTTGGATGGATCCGAACCCCCACCAGTTGCCCAACCCTCCACTCGGCGGTTAAACGCTAGATTCCAGCCCAAGCGTGCCTTGCTTGTATATTAAGTCTATCTGGGTGGGATCAGGTGCATTTTGCCTCACGCCGAAAAACTACTGATTGCCCGAATTCGGGCTCGGGCTGCCTGCAGGCGAGGGGTGGCAACAGGCATCGGAGACGACTGCGCAATCCTGCAAATCCCCGCTGGTCACCAGTTGCTGGTTACTACCGACTTCAGCCTGGAAGGGGTTCATTTCCGGCGGGAGTGGCATCCTCCCGAAAGCGTCGGCCATCGCTGTCTAACCCGCGGGCTCAGCGACATCGCTGCCATGGGCGGAATCCCCGTCGCCGCATTCCTGTCGCTCGCCCTGCCTCAGACCCTGCCCCAGACCTGGGTTGACCAGTTCGTGAAAGGTCTGCTCAAGCTGGCGGATAAGTTCAACGTCACTCTGGCGGGCGGAGATACAGCGCAATCCCCGGGCGGAGTTCTGGCGGATATTGTTGTTGTTGGATCAGTCCCGACGGGGAAGGCAATCCAACGCTCCGGTGCCCAGGCCGGCGACCGTGTCTATGTGACCGGCTCGTTGGGAGGCGCCGCCGCCACCTTGAAGTTACTATTCGCCGGCCGAAAACTGCGGCCAGCCGATTTTCCGCGCCACTTCCACCCTATCCCCAGAATCGAGGTGGGCCGATTCCTTCTGGAGAAAGGCCTTGCCTCGGCGATGATCGACCTGAGCGACGGCCTCTCCACCGATCTCGCGCACATCTGCGAAGAAAGCGGCGTGGGCGCCGAGATCCACGCCCCAGCCATCCCCTGCGCCAGCATCGGGAAACCGGCACGCGAAGTCGATTTGCAATTCGCCCTGAACGGCGGCGACGACTACGAACTGCTTTTCACCGCCCGCCCCGGAAAGCGTGTCCCTTCTCGAATTGCAGGGCTTACCATCGCACAAATTGGTCACATCACCAGGGATAAGCACGTCGTCCTCGTGAACCATAATGGTGTGACTTCCGAACTGCGTCCCAAAGGCTGGGAGCATTTCAAACAGTAGGCACGGATATGGCTTGTTTGGCGGAGGGTCTATGACCCGCCCGGTCGAGCAAAGCTCGATAGATCCATTTTGGTGAGCATGTGACTTTCGTGCTACCTGAATCTCTTCTTTATGTGTCGCTCGCCCGCCAACCGGATTAATGTAGCTCTATGTCGTTCCCCAAATCCGTTCCTTTGCTGATTGCATTCTGTTTGGGCCTAAGCCTCACGTCGGCCGCCCAGCCAGCGTCCGTGCCTTCGACGACCACGCCCGCCGTCAACAATGACTTCGTTCAAAAGCAATTCGGATCGACTTGCTCCCTGATCGGAATCGATCCCCTGATCGCTGACTTGGACAATGATGGCGTTGCAGACATAGTCATCCCGGCGCGCTGCACCAATCCAATGATGGACCAGGCCGAAAATGGCTTTATCGTCGTCGATCCCTATAACAGCTTCTTTGGCTACGGCAATCCCAAGATCACCACGCAATTTTCCTCGGATGACCCAGAGCGCCGCGGCCTCGCGCTGCTGGTGATTCACGGAGCCGGCCCCGAAGCCTGGCACTCCGCCACGCCTAAGGCGAAGTTCATCATCGTGAATCTGCCCTTCAAGCAAGTCGTCGTAAAAAAAATGGCGGTGAAGAAGAACAAAACGATCATGGGAATCTTCACCGAAGAAACCGGCGGCGACCAGGCCACCTCCGTACTCTTCTGGGACGGCAGAAAATATAAATACGTACCTCTCGGCTCCAGCATGGAATAACCAGCAGTTCAATGGAGGACGGGCGTCTCGCCCGTCCAGCCGAGGGAAGCTAGCCAGTGTAGCCCTCTCCTACTCTTAATAGTCCGCTCGGATAATTCCCATCGCCTCCAACCCGCTATAATTCTCCCGCCATGAGAATCGAAGAGAAACTAGCCGAACTGAAGAAGCGCGACCACCTGGCCGAAGACGGTGGCGGCGAGCAGCGCCGCGAAAGGCAGCACAAAGAAGGCAAAATGTCAGCCCGCGAGCGCATCGAGTTCCTGCTCGACGAAGGCACATTCGAAGAGACCGACAAACTGGTCACACATCGCTGCAACGACTTCGGCATGGCCGAGCAAAAGATCTACGGCGACGGATTCATTACCGGATACGGCCGCATCGAGGGCAGATTGGTATTCCTGTTCGCCCAGGATTTCACCGTCTTCGGCGGCTCGCTCTCCGAATCCAATGCCGCCAAGATCGTCAAGGTCATGGATCTAGCCGCCAAAATGGGAGCCCCCATGATCGGCCTCAACGATTCCGGCGGCGCCCGCATTCAGGAAGGCGTAATGTCCCTGGCCGGCTACGCCGACATATTCCTGCGCAACACGCTCTACAGCGGAGTGGTTCCGCAAATCTCCGCCATCATGGGCCCATGCGCCGGAGGCGCAGTGTACTCCCCCGCGATTACCGACTTCATTCTCATGGTCGACAAAACATCCTACATGTTCATCACCGGCCCCGACGTAATCAAAACGGTCACCCATGAGGAAGTCACCAAAGACGAACTAGGCGGCGCCGAGACCCACAACGAAATCTCAGGGGTGGCCCACTTTAAAGCTCACGACGACGCCGAATGTCTCTCGATGGTGCGCGAGTTGCTTAGCTTCATGCCCTCCAACAATCTCGACGACCCGCCACGCAAGCCCTGCACCGACCCAATCGATCGCGCTGATCCTGCCCTGGACAAAATTGTTCCCGACCAATCGAACCTACCCTACGACATCAAAGACGTAATCCACACGGTAGTAGACGATGGCTATTTCTTCGAAGTCCAGGAACACTATGCCAAGAACATGGTAGTGGGATTCGCCCGCCTGAACGGAAAGCCCGTCGGAATCGTAGCCAACCAGCCCGCATTTCTAGCCGGCACGCTCGACATCAACGCCTCCATCAAAGGCGCTCGCTTCGTCCGCTTCTGCGACTGCTTCAACATCCCGCTGGTAACTTTCGAAGACGTCCCCGGATTCCTCCCCGGAACCAATCAGGAATACGGAGGCATCATCAAACACGGCGCCAAGCTGCTGTTCGCCTTCGCCGAAGCCACGGTCCCAAAGGTGACAGTCATAACCCGCAAAGCCTACGGCGGAGCCTATTGCGTCATGGCCTCCAAACACATTCGCACCGACGTAAACTACGCCTGGCCCACCGCAGAAATAGCGGTCATGGGTCCCGAAGGCGCAGTGGACATCGTCTACAAACGCGAACTTGAAAATGCAGGGAACCGCGAAGCGGTTCGTAAAAAAAAGATCGAAGAATTCAGCGAACGCTTTGCCAACCCCTACGTAGCCGCCGACCGCGGCTTCGTCGACGCCGTAATCCAACCCCGCGAAACCCGCAAAAAACTGATCCAAGCGCTGGAAATGCTCGAAACCAAGCGCGACAAGAACCCGCCGAAAAAGCACGGCAATATTCCGCTGTGATCGTGTAGAGCGGACACTCCGCTGCTGTTGGAACCTCATTTTCCGGCTATTAGGGTCGTGGCTCTCCTCCAATTTAATGTTAGATGGGTATCCAGTTCGCTCAGGTCTCACGGGCAAGATCGACGAGGACACGAAGTTCGATCCCACTGACTTCCGGAACCGCGTGCCTCGCTTTTCGCCTGAGGCGCGCAAGGCCAATATGTAAAGCTGTCACCGAACGGCCGGCATAAGGTTGGGTCAACTCCAGCGGACAGGAGTGTCCGCTCTACACGGTTCTGTCGGGAATCTTTTTCTGACTAAGTCTTGGTCGAAAAGGCGAGCGCCAGCAGCGTGTTCTGCTCCATTTCGTGGGCTTTGGCTGATCCCGTCGCGGGACTGGCGCTGGCGGAGCGCTTTACCGATAAAACGGGACGCTCTCCCGCGATGTGGCGCAGACGCGGCAGCATATAAAACATCGCGCCCATGTTGGCGGGCTCTTCCTGGACCCAGACGATGTCGCGCGCGCTGGAATGGTTTTCAAGTTCCTTGATCAGTTCAGCTTCAGGGAACGGGTACATTTGCTCCAGGAAAACGATCGCGGTTGAGTTATCTTTTCTCTTTTTGCGCTCGTCGCGCAACTCGTGGCCAATTTTTCCGGTGCAAAGCAGGATGCGCTTGGCGTGGCGGACTTCCGTGTCCGGCAACACGTTGAGGAAATGGGGATGAGCGAAGTCCTCGATGGGCGAAGACGCGTCCGGATGGCGCAGCATGCTCTTGGGGGTGAAGACGATTAGCGGTTTCCGCCAGTGGCGCAGGGCCTGGCGGCGCAGCAGGTGAAAATATTGGGCGGCATTCGAAGGCTGGCAGATCTGCAAATTATCTCGCGCCGCAAGCTGCAAAAAACGTTCGATGCGTGCGCTAGAGTGCTCGGGGCCCTGGCCTTCGTAACCGTGCGGCAGGAGCAGGACCAGGCCCGAGAGCAAATTCCATTTGTCTTCGCCGGCGCTGATGAATTGATCAATCACTGCCTGGGCGACGTTCACGAAGTCGCCGAACTGGGCCTCCCAGAGAACCAGCGCTTCCGGATAATCGCGGCTGTAACCGTATTCGAAGCCAAGCACGCCAGCTTCCGATAGTGTGGAGTTGTAAATCTCACAGCGCGCCTGCTGCGCAGAAACATGCTGCAGGGGAACGTACTCCTGCTCGTTTTCAACATCGACGAGCACCGAATGCCGCTGGTTGAATGTTCCGCGCCGACTATCCTGTCCGCTTAAGCGCACCGGCACGCCAACCTTCACCAGGCTGGCGAAGGCCAGAGCCTCGGCCATGCCGTAGTCCACCGGACGTTTGCCCGTGCCCATCTCGGCGCGTTGTTCGAGGAGCTTTTTTACTTTCGGATGGATGTGAAAACCTTGCGGATAAGTCGTGAGCGGCGCGGCGATTTCCTGCAATTCTTCGGCTGACAATCCAGTTTCGACTTCATACTCCGATTTGTAGCGGCCACCTTTGTAATTGTCCCAGTAAGTTGGCAGGTCACGAAGCGTGGGTTTCTTGGTGATGGATCCAGCCTTCTTCTGTGCAGCCTCCAGTTCGTCGCGAATGGCCTGTACGCGAGTCTGCGCATCTTCGACGCCAATGTCTTCGGCGTAAATCTCCCATAGTGGCGGACGCTCTTTGATCGCCTTGTAAAGCAAGGGCTGGGTGACGGTGGGATCATCGACTTCGCTGTGACCGTGGCGCCGGTAGCCGATCATGTCGATGACGACGTTGGTGCCGAAAGTGTAGCGATAATCGAGGGCGATGCGGCCGACGCGGATCACGGCGTCGACATCCTCGCCGTTTACGTGAAAAATGGGAATGGACTGGCGACGGACGAGCTGCGCGGCGAAGCGCGAGGAATGCAAGTCGCGGGGAACGGTGGTGAAGCCGATCAAGTTGTTGGCGATGACGTGCACGGTTCCACCCACGGTGTAGCCGGGCAAGTCGGCATAATTCAAGGTCTCGGCAACAATGCCTTGGCCGGCAAACGCAGCGTCGCCGTGCACCAGCAGAGGAAGATATTTTCTTGGCCCGGCTTCTCCCGTACGATCATGCTTGGCACGGGTGCGCCCGATGGTTACGGGATCTACCGCCTCCAAATGGCTGGGATTCGAAACCAGGTGGATGTGAACTTTGGCGCCGCTGCGCGTGATGTACTCGCCGGTTGCGCCCATGTGATATTTGACATCGCCGCTGCCCAGCCAACTGCGCGGGTCAACATCTTCAAATCCGGCGAAAACTTCTTCGGCGGCTCGCCTGGCCACGTGCACAATTACATTCAGACGGCCGCGATGGCTCATACCCATCACCAGTTCCCCCACCCCTTGCTGCCCGGCCGCTTCGAGAATCTCGTCCATCAGGGGAAGCAGCGCGGTAACCCCCTCGAGCGAAAAGCGCTTATTGCCCAAATAACGGTGTTGCAACACCTGTTCAAACAGTTCAGCGCGGATGAGCAAATCCAGCACTCTTGGCTGGTCCACGGCAGGTTGTGGGGCTTCCAGGCGCTCCTGAATCCAGCGGCGCCGCGCGGGATCAGTGATGTGCATGAACTCCGCGCCAACGGTGCCGCAGTAGACGCGTCGCGCTTCTTGGGCGAATTCGCCGTCGACCGGAAGATCAGAATGAGGCACGGGGCGGAGAAAGCCGAGAGGATCGAGATCAGCCTCGAGATATCCCCACCGGCGGTATGCGTCGAACACAAGCTCGCGTTCTCCGTTGGTTGCGTCGAGTACTGCGGTCGAGCTTGCGGGAACAGCCTTGGTTCGAGCGGCCATATTACTAGAATAATGGATGAGAGGCGAATGAGGACAGATTCAAGGGCGCGAGTCGAGCTGATGACATGAAAGACGACTTACGGTCAAGAGTTGGATGACAAAGTAGTCCCAGGCGCGCTTCAGCCCCGGGGCCCGTCCAGCTTAGCAACCAAATATACTCACGTACGCATCCCAGCAACAATTGAAGCCGTATTGACCAGGGAAAACGTGCCTCAAATAGAGCACGCGAGCTTACCCAGACACTCACATGCAAACAACTATTCTAGCCGCATTTGTTGGGGTCTCTCGCACGGTGGTGTCGATGTGCAGCGCGGGCATCCTGCTTTTCATGGTTGGGCTGTGGGCCGCGAAGACCGATGTCGCGCGGGCCCACGGCCTCGACAAAATCGTGGCCTTGGGCAATTTGTGTTTCGCCGCCCCCCTGGCGGTCTTCGGCGCCCTGCATCTCGCGGCCGCTGAATCCCTCATGACCATGGTGCCCTCCTATATGCCATGGCGGTTGTTTTGGGCGTATTTCTTCGGCTTTGCGCTGCTGGCCGCGTCTTTGAGCATTGCGACAAAAATTCAGGTGCGCTGGTCCGGCCTGCTGTTCGGGATCGCGATGTTTCTTTTTGTGGCGATGCTGGACATCCCCGGATCCCTCGCCAACCCCAAAGACAGGATTGGATGGACCTTGACCCTCCGCGAAATGTCGTTCGGTGGCGGAGGCTGGATTCTTGCGGGAAACGCCATACGCGGGCAAGGTCAAGGGCAAGGCAAAAGCATGCTCATAACCGTGGGCCGCGTGGCAATCGGGATCGCCGCTATATTTTATGGCATTGAGAATTCTCTGCACACAGCGAACGTTCCCGGAGTCCCGCTCAAGAAATTGATGCCGGCGTGGATTCCGGCGCACCTGCTCATCGGCTATCTGACAGGCGCAATTCTTGTGGTTGCCGGGATATGCATTCTGCTGAACAGGAAGACGCGGATGGCGGCAACTTATCTCGGCACCTGGCTTGTGCTGCTGGTCGTGTTCATTTATGGTCCAATTCTGATCGCGTCGCTGTCCAACCCAAGCACCGACGTCAAAATTGAGGGGATCAACTATTTCTTTGACACCCTGCTGTTTGCCGGAACGATTCTCGCACTCGCCAGCGCGACACCACGCACGGATTAAAACGCCGTCAATGTAGGTAAAGGCGCCCTCGCCTGTGTTTTCTGAATCGTAGGAGTGCACGGGCGACGACGCCCGCGCCCACATTGGTGGGATTGTTCAAGAAACATAGAGAGACGTTTTCGGACTTACCACGGGTTACACAGTGTACTGATCAGTCTTGAAAACCGCATTTCGATTTCCTCCAGTGGGGGAGTTTCAATCAGCGTTTCCCCAACCACTCAAGGCTGCCATCCCGGCGGTTACAGCTGGAGTGACTCCGGCATGAATGTTCGTTTAAGAAGTTGTTACAAAGATCAACATGGATGGGGATTGTGGAAAACTCGGGAGCTTGGCTTCACTGCATCAGCCGTTTGAGTGCGGTCCGAGCTTCGCCGACCTGGGGCAGGCGGGACTGCGGACTGGCGAAGTGAGAGAGGAAATCCTGGTATTCGTTGATGGCCTGATCGTGTTTGCCAGTGTGCTCGTAGAGTTGGCCAAGATAGTAGTGGGAGAGAATTCCGAACACCGGAAAGCGCGCAGTCATGGTGCGGGAGTTCTCCAGGCTGCGATCGGCTCGTAGCACTGCGCGAAATTCGTTTTCGGCGGAGGAATCATCGTTGGTGAGCAAATGGCTTCGGGCTTTGAGAAAAAGCAGATAAGCATCCTGAAAATTGGGAATGCTCGCGGCACGGCTCAAGGCGGTTTGCCCATCCCCGCGATGCACGGCTGCGCTCGCGTCGGAATACGCTTGATCAATTTCGAGAGCCCGAGGCGCGACCCACGGATGGCTGGAGGCGAATCGCCGCAGACTTTGCTGCGCGGCCGAAGTATTTCCCGCCATGGTTTGCAGAAATGCAACCGTCTGCAGTTCTTCACCGTCGAGGTTCTGTTGCTGAGCAAAGCTAAGAGCAGCCGAGCCCTCTCCCAACAAAACAGACAGCCCAGCGAATTGTCGCAGAAAAGTCTCTGCGGCCTGGCCCTGCTTTGCGCTCCCCAGTTGGAGCACAGCCTCGCGGTAACTGGCTAATGAGCCTTCGAGGTCACCCTCGGTCTGCTTGAACTGCGCTTGGAAGCCCGGAACGTAAAGGCGCGAAAGCGGAGAAGCGCGGCGGGCAAATTGTTGGAAGGCGGCGTTGGCCATGTCAAGTTTCTTCTGATCGGTGTAAACGATGGCCAGCTTGAGGTACTCGTAGTAATCGCTGAAGTCCGGCTTCAGCTCAAGCACTTTGCGGTAGGACGCCACGGCTTCGTCATCCCTGGCCGCCATGTAGAGTATATCGCCGCGGCTGTCGAGAGGATTGGGATCGCCGGGACGAATCGCCATGTAGGCGTCATTTGCCGCCAGAGCACCACTGGTATCGCCGCTCTGAGCCAGCGCATACGATTCAAAGTTGAGGAGATCTTCATTCTTTGGATCCAACGCGAGTCCCTGGCGGATTACTTCGAGAGCCTGATCCTGTTGACCTACGATGCCCAGAATCGCGCCCAGAACCCCGCGGTCCATAGTCTGGCGCGGGAATTCCGATACCAACTGCTGGCGGGCGGCTATCAGAGCCTCGATGTCGCGGGAGCGGCCAGCTCTGAGCACCTGCAAAGACAATTGCTCGTAACGCGGCAGTCGCGACTGCAGTTGTTCAACCTTGATCTCAGCCTCGCCGGCCTGCCGCAGATCGCCCTGAAGACCGTACTGCTCTGAAAGGCGCATGTAGGCAAGAGCGAATTGCGGGTCTAAACGAACTGCCTCCTCTAATTCGCGGATGGCGTCGTCGGTGAGAAAGCGGCGGCCATAGTCGATGCCCAACTGGTAATGGCGGTAGGCCTCCACGTTGGAGGTGGAAGCCTGCTCGATCTCCGGAGCTTTTTGCGGTACAGCGGACGCAGGCAGAAAGCTGCCGGCGATATTCGCAGTAAGGCGGTCAACCATCCCGAAGATGCTCTGCACATCCTGTCCTTCAAGCTTGTCGGAGAACAGGATCTGCCCGGTACCGGTGTCTTGCGCGCGCACGTCCAAGCGCAATTGTGTAGGCCCGATCTTCAGCAGGGCTCCAGTAATATAGGCATCAGCGCCGGCATCGCGCGCGACACTTTGCGCCTGGGCAGGATCCATCGACTTCCCATCCTTGCTCGCGCGCTGTACCGCGCTCATCACGCGCTCGGTGGAGAGCACATCCAGACCTTTTACTTGCGCCAGGTTCGTGGTCAGCATGTCGGTAAGACCATTGTTGAGCCAGTTGAGGGACTGGTCCTGCGACAAGTTGGAAAAATAAAGCACCGCGATGGACTTGTGGCCGGAGACGGCGGGATGTGCAGTGCGGCCGCGGAAGAACCAGAATCCTGCGAGCGCGACAACAATGATCGCGGCGCCTGCAGCGGCAATTAACCCAGTGAGTTTTCGGGCAGGAGCGGTGGTTGCTCCTTCGCTGACTTGGGACGGCGCAGCTACGGCGCGCGAGGAAGAGCCCACCGCGCTTGCGGATGCAGCCACCGATTCGATCGGCGGCGAAGAGATGACCGTCGCGGCAGATGGCGGCATGTCCTCGAAAGATGCCGTCTTCCCGGATTCGGTGTCTCGCTTCAACCGCTGAAGGTCGGCCCGCATGTCGGCGGCGTGCTGATACCGCAAATTGCGGTCTTTCTCCAGCGCCTTGCCGATAATCTCTTCCAGCTTGGGAGGAAGATCAGGATTCAGCCGCACCGGAGGCACGGGTGCCTTGCGCAGGATGGACTCGAAGATGCCTGCGGTACTGTCGCCGCGAAAAGGCAGCGTTCCGGTGGCCATCTCGTATAGCACCACGCCAAAGGAAAACAAATCCGTGCGCGCGTCCAGGTCTTTGGCCCGCGCCTGCTCTGGCGACATATAGGCCACCGTTCCCAGCGTGCTGCCTGGGCTGGTGAGATGCGGGTCGCTAAATGCTGTCGCGCTGGCATCGATCCCCGCCTCAGCCTTGCGGGCGACGACTTTGGCCAGGCCGAAGTCCAGCACTTTAGCGCGTCCGCGCTTGGTGATGAAAATGTTCGCGGGCTTGATATCGCGGTGAATGATGCCTTCGCCGTGGGCGTTGTCGAGCGCATCGGTCACTGAAATAGCGATTTCGAGTAACTGCTCAATGTCCAGTGGCCGCCCGATGATCATGTGTTTCAGGGTCTGGCCATCAAGGAACTCCATGGCGATGAAGGGCTGATGGTCATGCTCTCCGATTTCGTAAATGGTGCAGATATTCGGATGATTCAGAGCTGACGCCGCCTGAGCCTCGCGCTGGAACCGGTCCAGAGCCTGACGATCTTTGGCCAAATCTTCGGGCAGAAATTTCAGCGCCACAAAGCGGTGCAGGGTCAGGTCCTCGGCCTTGTAGACCACACCCATCCCTCCGCCGCCCAGCCTTTCCACAACCCGGTAGTGTGAGATGGTTTCGCCGATCATGGCCATTATCAGGATATCAGCGCGCACCGCGAACTCTCGAAGATACCAGCTACGAAAGCTTAGTGTCACCTAATCACTGGTGACTTTGCTTGTGCGCAGGGTAAAGTCGCCGCGAAATCAGGACTGAAGACCGTGCAAGTCTTTCCGCAATCTTCGCCAGGGGCGGAAAGGTCAACGGTCTCATCTTCGGCTTGCGTTTGTCGGTGCGGTAGCCATGCGTCTACCACTTCATGGGTAACGGAACGGACGTTATGATTGGTGCATGCGCCAAGCTAACCACATTTCATTTCGCTGGCGCGTAAAAGTAGTAATCGGCAGTGTAGCTGCTCTTCACTTCCCGGTTCTGCGTTGAAGCATCGCAGTTGTCGGCCGGGGGTTGCCCACCCTTGGTGCGAATTCGCTGGATGCTGGTAACCCGGCTGAAGATTCCTTCCCCGGCATGACCGCTGGCAGTGACCAGCAGCCAGGGAATTGAATCCGCATCTGGCGAATCGATCCGCGCCACCGCCTTTCCCGTAACTTCACTGCCATCGTTGTGCTTCCAGCTGGGCCCGGCGAAGTGCCGGCCGATAACCGCCCCTTGCTGGTCATGAAGCTCTGCATCCGGAGCCTTTAAAGTCCACCCGAACTTGCCGTCAGCTCCAGCCTGACATACGTATATCTGCGAGCCAGACGCGTGCGCCAACAGGACCACCTGCTCGCCGGCAGGAGCCTTGATTTTGTCGGGCACATCGGGACGCGAGAGGCCTTGCCCACTTGCCTGGGAAACGATTCCGATTAAAACGGCAATTTGCAGCAATCTGGTATTCACGGGTAGGAGTTTAACATCAGGCACCCCGAATGCTGAATCCGGAAATTAGCACTACGTGCAGGCACGGGCAACTGTGCCAAGAACATTGGTGGGCCCGCCTGGATTCGAACCAGGAACCAACAGATTATGAGTCTGCTGCTCTAACCGTTGAGCTACGGGCCCTCTGGCCTCAAATTTAGCATAGAAGGGAAATCGGCTTCCCCATGGGGCCGCGAAATCGAAGTAGGAAAGAGGACGACGACGGCTCGAGAAGTGCCAGACTCTGGCTGAGTGCGCGAAAGGCTGGGTCAAGCGGATTGGGCCAGTGGTCGGAGTCCCCGATTGCAATGCACACTTTTTGGTGCATAATATTCCTCAAAAAAAATCTCTGTTTTGACGCAAAATCTAGAAAACAAAGGGGTGTAATTTTTCTTGCCTCCTAGATCTATGGTTTTAAAGGTAGTTAGAGGCAAAATATTCAAAACATGGGAGTTAGCGTGGTTCCCTTGGCTCGCGGTTCCGTTTCGGGACTGCGCGCAGGGATGCTCTGGTCGGACTCAGCGGGTAAGCGGTCTTGCTGTTTAGGCTCAAGGAGTCGCGCCCGTTGTCAGGTTGTCAAAGAGCGATGATTATCTTGTAGATAACATCTACGCTCCTATGTTATCGCAAGTGATGGGCTGAGCTCAAGAGGAAGGTGAAGGGGCTGCGGATCTGGTTCCCAAATTGGGAAACCAAGGAGGCGAAGCTGTGGGGCATGGTAGGGCTCTAAAGCCGAAGCCGAAAGAGGCGATCACGATGAGCACCACATATCAGCTAACCGGGCATGGTTCCCGCGTGAACGTAAACAGCACCGACAACTCAACGAACGTCGTGGAGGTGTCCGAAGACAAAATCTTCTCCCAGATGCGGCAGGACATCACGGCAAGTGTGCGGGGTGACGAGCGGGGGACCATCCTGGAGAAACTTTCGGCACTTGAGAAAGCACGGAACACTCCTTCCTTCGCTCAGCGCTACGCTGAGTTCATCGGCGTGGCAGCAAACCACATGGCGATTGTCGCACCGTTCCTTCCCGCACTGGCAGCGATGGTGCAACAGTGGCGTGGATTCCGATGAGTCTGGGCGCGTCTGAGGCCATGGCCTTACTGACGAGGAGCGGACGGGGACTGCAAATTATTCATAATAAAGCCTCTACGGCTATATAAATTTTTATATACAACGCCTCCAAACTCTGCTACCTTCCAACTGTGACAGATGATTCATCGCCGGATGCGGTCTTCGAGGGGGACTCGCTCAGGGTCATCAAGTCCTTCCCAAAGGCTGCCCGAGAGAATCTTGGCGGTGATCTGCGGCGAGTACAAAGGGGAGAGAAGCCCCTGGACTCTGGGTCACTGGCCACCGTCCTGCCGAAGGTTTTTTATTTGCGAGACGATGACCAAGACTTTTGGTATCGAGTGCCGTACATCAGAATTGATGGTGTTGTTTACGTTCTGGACTGTTTCAAGAAGAAGACTAATGAGATTACGCAGAAAGACATCAACACCGCGCGATTACGCCTTACTACCTTGAAGCAAAGACTCGCAGCACAAGAGAAGGTGAAGAGAAGGTCCAAGTAAGAAGGTGATCAGTTAAGGGTCACACCGACCCATAAAGGAGAAGGCAAATGTCACAGAAGCTTTTCGAGGATCTCGGATTCTCACCTGAGGAAGCCGCAGCCTTGAAGCTGAAGGCTGACCTCAACACCAGGATCGTGAAGGCAGCCGAAGGCTACACCCAGCAAGAGCTGCAGAACAAGCTAGGAACCTCGCAACCCAGGGTCAGTGACTTGTTGAGAGGCAAGATAGCCAAGTTCAGTCTGGACACATTAGTGGTCTACGCTGAACTGCTGGGACTACACACCGAGATCAAGACAACGAAGCCGACGAAAAACGCTCGAACGCGGGGAGCGTCCGCAGGCACAGCAGACTTCGTGCTCCAGCGGTAGAAACACAGAGACTTCTCGGATGCTCCGGATTCGGTGAGTCACTGTCTGCCTTCGACGAAGTTAGCGAGGGGGATTTATGGATAGAATCACGGAGTTAGTTACCCGGCGCGAAGAAGCGATCAGGAAAGGCGACGAAGCGCTGGTGATGAACCTGCGAGATGACATTGAAGTAGCGCGCGATAGAAGAGACAGACAAGAGTTTCTGGATCGACTACCGAAGTAAAGCAAGACGACCGTGGGTGCATGGGCGCACAGAACCACAGATGAGGCTGGAAACCTCACCTGTGGTCCGAGGGTTTTAGGCGTCGTGGCGTCCGATGCGGAGCACCTCGTAGTGCAGCCGGAAAGATGCCGGCGCTACAGGGGCGCCCGGTCGGGCCCTAGGGCGAAACCTCGCCTTCTGCGCTATCCTAAGTCCTAAATCACTGAATCCTCAGAAGCTTTTGAGGTTCCTCGCGTTACGCTTGAGAAGTTACCGAAGTTTACCAGAATATCTGTAAATCATTGTTCCTAAACACATTAGATGCTATTCCTAGTCAGAGATTCTGCTGTGCTCCCCCGAGACCGACAGAACCCAAATGGGTGGCCATTCACAGACGTGGAGAGACCTGACACTACACGCCAAGATGTTCGTTGGCCTGATTGTGACAGCGGGCACCAGTGTGCTCCTCTACGGAGCCATCCACCAGACCAGTAGGAACATCGCCGAATTCATCTGCTATCTGGGGATTGGCATTCTGGCCTCGCGGATGAAGGTGAACCTGCCCGGCATCACCGGCACCATGTCGGTGAACTTTCTGTTCGTGCTGCTGGGCATCCTGGAACTGAGCTTTTCCGAAACCCTGATCCTCGGCTGTGTCTCCATCCTGGTGCAATCTTTGTACCCGGACCGGCCCAATGCCCTTCAGGTAACTTTCAACGTATGTGCGGGCGCGTTCTCGACCGCCGTCGCCTACGCTGTCTATCACCTCCCGCTGTTCAATCAGTTGGTAGGCAATCAGGCGTTGTTGCTCGGTCTCGCAGCCTGCACGTACTTCGTTGCCAACACTGGTTCGATTGCCACGGTTATCTCGCTCACCGAAGGGAAGCGGCTCAAAAAGATAATCGTGGAATGCTATTTCTGGTCGTTCCCTTATTACCTGGTGGGCGCAGGAATTGCCGGAGTCATCGGATGGTTTAACCGCACCTTCTACTGGGAGACATCGCTCCTCCTCGTGCCTGCGATCTACGTGATTTACCGTTCGTACCGCCTGTACCTGGGCAAGTTGGAAGACGAGAAACGGCACGTCGAGGAGATGGCCAGCCTGCATCTGCGCACCATCGAGGCGTTAGCGCTGGCCATCGAAGCCAAGGATCAAAGTACGCACGACCACCTGCAGCGCGTCCGCGTCTACGCAGTCGAGGTCGCCAAAGAATTGGGCGTGACCCCCGACGAGATGCAAGCCGTGCACGCGGCCGCTCTCCTGCACGATATCGGCAAGCTGGCGGTGCCCGAGCACATCATTTCGAAGCCCGGACGGCTTACCCTCGAAGAATTCGAGAAGATGAAGATTCACCCCGTAGTGGGAGCCGAAATCCTGCAGCGCGTCCGCTTCCCCTACCCGGTCGTGCCCATCGTGCGGGCGCACCACGAGAAGTGGGACGGTTCCGGATATCCCGCCGGCCTGAAAGGTACGGAGATTCCCATCGGCGCGCGAATTCTCTCGGCAGTCGATTACCTCGACGCTTTGGCGTCGGACCGCCAGTATCGGCGAGCTCTTCCGCTCGATGAAGTGATGCAGCGCCTGGGGGCGGAATCAGGGAAATCTTTTGATCCGAAAGTTGTCGACATTCTCAAGAAGCGCTACGTGAGTCTTGAAAAAATGGCGCTCGCGCAATTTGGCGGAGAGACCAACCCCCTGCTCTCGACCGAGGTTAAGGTCGAGCGCGGCCTGGCTCCCGCCGCCGGATTCGAGAACGCCGCAGTCAAAGAGGGCGTGGGCCACGAAGCAACTTTCCTCTCCTCCATTGCCGCCGCCCGGCAGGAGGCTCAAACCCTGTTCGAGCTCAGTCAGGACCTGGGCGCTTCGCTCAGCTTGGTCGAGACCCTTTCCGTATTCTCGATAAAACTTCGGTCGCTGGTTCCCTATGATGCCATCGCTATTTACGTTCGCCGCAACGACGAGTTGATTCCCGAGTACGTCAACGGCGACAACTTCCGTCTATTCTCGTCGTTGCGCATTCCTCTCGGCCAAGGGCTCTCCGGATGGGTCGCGCATAACAAGAAACCGATCATTAACGGCAATCCCTCGGTTGAGCCCGGATACTTAAATGATCCCACCAAGTTCAGCACTCTGCGATCGGCTTTGGCGATTCCGCTGGAAGGCGTCGCCGGAGTGATTGGAGTGCTCGCTCTCTATCGCGGCGAACGCGACGCGTTCACCTCGGATCACCTGCGCATCCTTTTAGCCATCAGTTCAAAGATGGCGCTTGCGATTGAGAACGCGCTGAAATACCAGCAGGCGGAAAACTCAGCCACTACTGACTATCTCACCGGATTGCCCAATGCCCGCTCGCTGTTCCTGCAGCTCGATCGCGAACTGGCCCGCTGCAAGCGCGATAAATCCACATTAACCGTGATGGTCGGCGACATGGATGGCTTCAAGCAAATCAACGACCGCTTCGGCCATTTGGAAGGCAACCGCGTCCTGCGCCTGTTTGCTCAAGCTTTAAAAGAAAGCTGCCGCGAGTACGACTACGTTGCCCGCATGGGAGGAGACGAATTCGTGGTCATCGCCCCGGGCCTGCCCGCGGATGCGTCCATCAAGAAAGCCTATCAGCTGCGGGAACTGGCCAAGCAAGCCGGATTTGAGGTTTGCGGCGAAGAGATTCTTTCGCTCAGCGTTGGGCAAGCCATGTATCCCGAGGATGGCAAAGATGCGGAAGAGATTCTGGCCGAGGCCGACCGCCGCATGTATATGGAGAAGCAGCAACAGCCCACCCGCAAAAATCGCCGGCTCTATGCCCGCATGAAATGCCGCATCACCATTGAGTTGAATCCCGAGAACGAAGGTGCCCCGGTATTTGGAAATCTGATCGATATCAGCATGGGCGGATGTTACGTGGAAACCAGCGCCATCCTCACCCCGGGCACGAATCTGAAGCTGGTCTTCTCCATCGATGATGGCAAACTGCACGCCGACGGGACCGTCGCCAGAATCCATCCCGGGTCAGGCATTGCCATACAGTTCAAGGAATTAAATCGCGAAGACAAACTCAGAATGCATCGCGTCCTGGAATTCGTCCAAAGTTCCACCACCCTCTACGACAACCGCTACTACGAAAAGCTCAACCGCTAGCCTGTCGGCAGTCTGGAGCTAAAAGCTTTTCCAATGAATTGATTTTGGGCGAGCACCTGTTCAGCTGTGCCGATCAAGCTTTAGAGATGCGGGCTTCAGCCCCTGAGGTAAAAGATTCGAATCCGTGGAAGACTAAGAAGACTACTTCCTTCCCGGATGCGCCTCACCCTTGCTGGAAAACACCGAATAAGGCCACTCGTTCTCTTTCTTAGGCAAGGACACAGCAGTGACTGCAATCGGCGCATCTCCCCAGTCCGCCGGCGCCGGCTGGATGCACCAGATGTTCGCTGGCTCTTCCAGCGCAAGTCCCACCAGCCAATATTTCCCCCCGGTTCCGAGGGAAACACAATTGGCTACGCGAGCCGGCGCGCTTGTCCCTCCCGGCAATTCGTCCAGCAAAACCGGCAGCCCCGCTTCCAGCGGTTGGGTCAGGCGCACACCACATCCCTCGGGATTGACCACAAGGGTATGGCAGTGCTCGCTGAATGGAATCGCAGGATCCAGGCTGGCCAGGCGAAAAGGAATTTGCGCGCGAATCCGGGTACTACGCCGCGCCGCTTCGCCCGATTTCGCACCTGCACTCATAAGCCGACTCTCTCTAGATTGTACGTCGCGTCAGAATCCTCGTTCGCCAGCAGAAGCGCCGCCTCGAAACCAAAGTAACCATCGCGACTCACGTGGCCCGCACGCCATTGTGCGTGGGAACCCCGAGAGAATCTGTTGGAGAACCTTCCTTCGAACTAGTGTTGCTCATCGGCTCGAATACTATTCTCTTGAATGGCTACTGCTGCTAAGCCTCGACTGGCTTCCTCGGAAACTGTCGCTTGGCCGCCAGCACGACCATTCGCCGACAACTCCGAATTCGATCTGTTAGTCGCCTGCTGTGCTGACTCATTCAGTCGCGCCCACGCCAATCGCATCCGCGATCTTCTCTCCAGTCCGCTGGATTGGGAACGAATGCTGCGTCTCGTGGACCACCATCGCCTGGTTCCGCAGGTGTACGGCACACTGTCGGCATTCTCACACTTGAGTTCCACCCGCCAACTCGACGCCCTCCGATCGCGTTATCAGGAAAATGCACGTAACGCGCTATGGTTCACCGCTGAACTGCAACGCGTCCTGAGCTATCTTGAATCCGCGGGAATCCCGGCTCTACCGTACAAGGGACCAGTCCTGGCGAAGACTCTGTACGGCGAAGTCACCCAGCGCCAGTTCAACGACCTCGACATCCTCATCCGTCCCGCGGATGTACCCAGGGCAAAAGCCGCATTGCTCGCTTTGGGATACCCATGCGGTCCGGAACTCGGCCCGCGGCAAGAGCCAGCCTACATTGCCTCAGGATGCGGCTACGTCTTCCACAGTCCCGCCGGACGAAATCTCCTCGACCTGCAGTGGCGAATCGTGCCCCGTTTTTATTCCATCGACTTCGACGTAGCGGATTTTCTTAAGCGAGCCGATGAGCTCGATCTGGAAACTCAGACACTGGAGGACGGGCGTCCTCGCCCGTCTGTTTACCCACGATATGGTCTCAGTCGCCTGCTAAGAACTCTGCGCGCTGAAGACCTCCTGCTCGTGCTTTGCGTGCATGCCGCCAAACACGTCTGGATTCAGCTCTCATGGTTGTGTGACATCGCCCAACTCACCAACTCCCAGCCCCTTGATTGGAACGCGATTCAGGACGAAGCCCGGCGCCTCGGAATCGAACGCATCGTCAGCCTGAATTTGCTTCTCGCCCACAAGTTGCTCGGCTCCGCGCTGCCACCACAAATTCAAAAGCGCCTGCAAGAAGACCCCTCAACCAAAATTCTCGCCAATGAGATTCTGCGCATCATCGAACGCAGCACCCACTACAACACAGAATCAATCCCCTACTTCCGTCTGATGATGCGCCTGCGAGAACGCTGGCAGGATCAAGTGCGTCTTCTCTGGCGCCTGGTCTTCACCCCCAGCGTGAGCGAATGGACCACGGTCCGCCTCCCGGAACATTTGCAGGCGTTCTATCGCCTGGTGCGCCTCGCGCGCCTGGCCAAGAGACTACGAACCAGGCATTTCTCGTAACTCGTCACCTCCGCAGCCCAGAAAGCCAATGTAGGCGCGCGCGTCCACGCTCGTGCAGCGGTCCGATGAAGGCTTGCGGCGTCTGCCGGCGACCGCCGGATTCGACTAGCTAATAGAAGCTCCGATTTCCCGAGCCGACTTGTAGCCCGGAATAACTTCCCGCTTGCCCGTCATCTGCCCAGAATCCAAACCGTCGAGTTAGCTCTGGATTGTCTAACCTGTACTTGCCTGCTGCTTCCACCGTTCAACGTTCACGCCTTTCACGATGAGCCATAGCATCAGCAACAGTTCCGCGACGAAGCCGAGTGGCAGAACGAAGTGGGACAGATGGTTCAAGAGTGGCGGCGAGAGAACAGTCAGCCAACCCAAACCCGCAACCGCCATCAGCGCGCCCAGAATTCGGGGCAGGAAGGTCGACCTCAAAATGAGGCAGCCGATCAGGAGGTCATAGAGTCCGAAAAATACCAAGCCCATGTTTTCGCCTTGACCCTGCAATTTGAGAAACAGGAGCGCCAGCGCCTGCAATTGTTGACCATTAAACACGCCCAAGTACGGCGCGCCTCCCAGAACGGCGAAGGGGGCGAGATTAAAGAGGTAGCTAAGAGTCTGAATGGCGCATCCCGCGAGACCGAAGAACGCCGCGACCAAAGACAGGCTCCTGTTCACCGGCTTAAACAACTCATAGAAGAGAGCCGTCATTGCGACATAGAACGCCATCGCGATGAGGCTGGCTGCGAAACCCAACCGGAATAACGACTCGTGCGCTAGGAGGTTGGCCGCTGTAGCCGCAGCGTCGCCAGCTACGACGATCCCTCGAATGAATAACCCGCCGGATACGGCCGTGAGAAAGTAAAGCAAGTAAACCACACCCGTAATCCTCGCTCCGGGACGCGGCGACGCTTCTGCAATTCGTTCCGCCAACACAGGTGTGTTCATATTCTTTCCTCCTCGTTCGAGCGATTGAATCACGGCTGCAGCTCTCATTTATTTCTTCGGTGGTTGCTGTGCTTCCGCGAGGACGGACGGCGCGTTACGTTCGCGGTCACAAATTTGTGGCCCATGCCGAGTAAGTCCCGCAAGGCGTCGGGATTGAGGCGAGATAGGCGAACCAGAACGGCGGTGTGGTCGACATAATGGTCTGTCACGTAGTAAACGCTGGGTGCCGCGGCGAGCAATTCCGCGCGATCATCGAAATCCACGCGCACGACAAGCGAGCCGGGTTCGGCGAAGCGATTAGCGGGTACACACGCTAGGAGCTCTCCGTGAACCTTGAGCGCCGGGAAGCCGTAGGCTGTGCTCTCCACTACGCCGGGCAGCGCGAGTCCAATATTGCGCACGGTGTCGAAGTCGATAGTTTTTCTGGGCATTGGCCAGTTTCCGATCAAGTTCGGGATACGTCGGGACAGAAAATTCGCAAGGGTCTTGAAAGTTGGCTGCGTATCATCACACACTCCTCGCTCGATGTATGCAAGATGCTATTCTTCGCCGCATCTCGTCGCTCATTCGACCTGCCTGAGACGCTGTGGGATGCCGTGTGGCATCTCAATCGGCTGTCGACGCCGCTCGGCGACTCACTGGCCCCCTCATCGTCAGGTCTGAACTTGCCCCCGAGAACCGTTTTCACCACGGGCTGCTAGCTAGGGGAAGGTGCGGCAACGGGGTTCTCCTACTGTCGTCCAGGAAACAAGCCTAGCTGGCGAAGGATGAGCAACTGGCTTGTCTCAGTCCATTCTTCCTTTATCCTTCCCTCCACAACGCGGAAGATGCTGATTCCGCGGCCTTCAGCTTTCTTCCCAGTCGCGTTCAGGCCGTTCCCACTGCCAGTGTTCGTGCCTCGTCCTCTCCACAAAACTGTCACAAAGTCGCCTTCTGCGATTTCTTTTTCGACGGTCAACTCCAGGTCTGGAAATGCGGCACGCCAACCGTGATCAACGGCCTCACTCTCGTCAAGTCCAAGGTCTCTGGTTGGATCATGATTCACGTAGTCTTTGGCGTAGATCTCAGCCGCCACCTCGAACTTTCCTTGCGAAAGGATATCGGTGAATATCCTGCGCACGACCGCCTTGTTCTTTTCGGCACGCAAGTCCTTGCCGAAGGCTGGCGTGACGGCGACTATCGCCAGGACTGCTGCAACGAAGATCCGATTCATGGGAGACTCCTCCTTGGCAAAAATCCTCATCTTTCTTGAAGCGAACCATCTCCCCAGACAAACACTTCTTCCACAGTCTTCCCAAACGCGCGCGCGAGCTTGAAAGCCAGCGGGAGGGCAGGATCATATTTACCGTTCTCAACGGCAATGATTGCTTGCCGCGAGACTCCCACGATCTCTGCCAGTCTGCGCTTGCGTCCAGTCGTTCTCCGCGCGCAGCACGCGCAGCCGGTTTTTCATCGGTAGTGCCTTGCTGCGATCACATACCCAATGCCGTAAAACACGGCCATGAAAATCCACACGATGCCGACATTCAGCGTGCGCACGGCCTGCGCCTTCTGCAAGCATCCATAGACAAAGACGCCTAGGCCCGTGAGCAGGAATGCGATTGCGATCGCTTCCAAGTGAACATGTCGCAAGAATTCATCGAGTTGCCGAATTGCGCGCACAATCACAGCTACCAAAACAAGGTTCGCCGGTATTGGTAGCAGTGCAACGACGATTCGAGTGTGCGATCCGAAACCCGGCTTTCCTAACAGCCAGCCGGCTCCGACATCAATCGCGGCGGCGAAGCAAAGGACGATAAGTAGTGTCCTAATTCGTTCAACTGAATTTCGAGGAATCAGGGGCGTATGTCCTCTACACATTACAAAATGTAATGCATAAGCGACATCTTGTCAAGGTAGGTCCGCTTATCAAGCCGCTTGAAAGTGCGACCCGGAGGGACGCGGTCGAACTGGGGAACTTTATCTTCGAGAGGTATAGCGACGCTGATGTGGCTTGGGTGCAGCGTGCCCTCCGAGTTGCAGCACTACCTGAAAGTTGGAAGGAGTACTTCCGCCAACGACTGGAGCAGATTTCGACTTCGACCGATGATCGGCGCCCAAACTGAATTGCTAATGGGGGCGGATTGTCGGCTACTCGGAAGTTGGCCAGAAAACGGGCTTCTGGGGCGTCGGCATTAGCCCGAGGTTCACCAGAAGAAGCCAAAATGGGAAGCTTCTCACTTTTCCCCCGCATTTCTCTTGACATCACTTGAGCTATACCAGATAACCAATATATAGCTAGTTCGTCGCAATGCTCCTTTCAACCCCTAACCCGTTTGTTTCCAAGATTTTCCCCGTAACTCCTTTCAACTCAAAGATTTCAACCCTAGTCCCCCGCTATCCCCATGATTCCAATAGATCACTGGGGGAGGGGGGTGGAGAAAATTATGTCCTTGTATCCTCATAGCATTCCCCGTTGCCAACATATCAAAGTCAACGGCACCCAGTGCGGATCGCCCGCCCTCCGCCGCCACCGCGTCTGCTATTTCCACAAAAGCTGGCAGCAAACCCGCATCGAGCTCGGCGCCAACCGCGCCCGCCGCGCCCCCGCAGTCTTCGATCTCCCTATGCTCGAAGACGCCAACTCCATCCAGGTCGCCCTTATGCAGGTCATGCGCCTGATCCTAAGCGGACAAATCGACGCCAAAAACGCCGGCCTCCTGCTCTACGCCCTGCAAACCGCCTCGACCAACCTGGCCCGCACCAATTTCGAACCCACGATTAAAACCCGCGTAGTCATCGACCCGCGCACGGTAAATCAAACCCCACTAGGCGAAGACCCCTGGCGCCGCGAAGATTACGAAGAAGAAGATGATCAAGAAGAAAACCAAGCCATAGCCGCAGACGAAGATTCCCCTGAAGAAGAAATCCCTCAGATCCAAGCGGTAGCCGAAACCCCGACAAAAAAGCAGCAGGGTGCCCCGTTTACGAGGGGCGGGAGAGGCCACAAAAATCCAGATTTTGCGTGGAGCAGCCCTTCAGCGCGGCCCCGAAATTCACGCCCCGCGTGGTCCTGAGATCAACGGCAGCGGACAGGAGTGTCCGCTCTACACGGGTTCGGGGTGGGGAACGCGGACGCGAAACTGGGACACCTAACCGTTTGCGGTTGAGTATACCGCCTCCCACCCTTTCCGCAGAAAACGCGGAAAGGATGGGGCACCCTCGGCTTCGGTAGATGATCAGAAAGAAAGGCAGGGCCAGGCCAGGTGGGATGCCAAGGCTACCGGAAAGTACTAGATCCTGATTCGCCCGGCCCACTCTGCGTCGTAGCGGGGGCGATCGTAGAATGATTTCTGGGTGCCTACGCTCATGGTCGAGAGCGCCGCATACAGGTTGGCGCGGCGGACGGCTTCGCGCTCCGGTAGGCCTTCGCCGAGGAAGACAGCGAAGCTGCCAATGAATGCGTCCCCGGCCCCGGTGCTGTCGACGCTTTTCACGCGGAACGCGGGAATGTGCTCCATGCCTTCGCGGCCGGCGAGCAATGAGCCGTTCGCTCCCAGCGTGAGGATGACTCGTTTGACGCCGCCGGAGAGCAATTTTTCCGCGCACTTCTTCGCGTCGTCGACGTTTCGCACCGGGATACCAGTGATGGTCTCGGCTTCACTTTCGTTGGGAACGAAGTAGTCGAGTCCCGCTAAGGCATTCAAATCGAGGGACTGGGCCGGAGCCGGATTCACGATGCAGCGAATGTTATTTTTATGCGCGAACGCGACGCTGTAATAAACGGTTTCGAGCGGAATTTCAAATTGGAGGACCATGCAATCGACGGTCTTGAGCAGATCGGAGGCGGCGTCAACGTCCGCGGGCTTCAGCAGATCGTTCGCGCCCTTCACCACGAAGATGCGATTCTGGCCGTTGGGCTCAACGAAAATCGGCGCCACACCGCTCGAGACTCCTTCGATCTGCTTCACGTGGGTGGCGTCGATGCCAAGCTTCTTGAAGTTCTCAATGGTCGCCGGGCCGAACAGATCGCTGCCCACGCGGGCGATCATAAAAACCTCAGCTCCGCACAGCCGGGAGGCCACTGCCTGATTCGCTCCCTTGCCTCCAAAACCAAGATCAAACTTCTGGCCAAAAATTGTTTCGCCAGCCTTCGGGAACCGGTCGGAAAAAGTGGTCAAGTCGATGTTGGCACTGCCAATCACCGCGATGCGCGGACGTTTCGCCATCATTTCACCTAAACCTATTCACCACAGAGTCACAGAGACAAAGAGAAGAAAAAAGGTTTCTCTGTGTCTCTGTGACTCTGCAATAAAAAAAGATTTTTCACTCGCCGTATGGAACCCAGATGTTCTTCACTTGAGTGGCGTGTTGCAGGAACCAGCGGCCTTCGGCTTGCTTTACGTCGAACCAGTCAATGGCGCGGCCTTCATTGGTGAAAACCTGCTTCAGGTTTCCGACGGAGAATGATTTCGCGGCGGCTGCGCTGGCTTCATCTGCGAAGCACCAGATCGCATCCACATCGTCGTGCTCGGCGAGCACTTTAAGAAGTTGCGATGAGTATCCGGTGACGATGTTCACCGCTCCGCCTGGAAGATCGCTGGTGTCAAAGAGCTGGTATAAGTCTCCGGTGATAAGAGGATAAGTTTCCGAGGGAACAACAATCGCCGTATTGCCCATAGCGAGTACGGGCATGACGAGAGACAGGAAGCCAAGCAGCGGTGCTTCGCGCGGGCAGATGATGCCGACAGTTCCAATCGGCTCATTCATGGCGATCGCGATGCTGCGGAACGGTGGATTATGCACCGCGCCATCGAACTTGTCGGCCCACGCAGCATAGGAAAAGATGCGCTCAATTCCCAGGTTCACTTCAGCCGCCGCTTGCGTGTCTCCCACTGCAGATGCCAGCTGCCGAGCAATCTCGTCGCGGCGCTGCGACAGGTTCTCGGCCAGGTAGTAAAGAACCTGGGCGCGATTGTGCGCGGTGCTCTTCGCCCAGCCCGCCGCTTTGCGGGCGGCTTCGACGGCATTGCGAATGTCCTTGCGATTGCCCAGTCCCACTTCGCCGAGCAGTTGGCCATTCGGGTTGCGAACTTCCATGCTGTAGCCGGAATCCGGCCTTGCCTGCTTGCCTCCGATATAGAGCTTTACGGTCCGGTCGATATCATTGGTGGAAGTGACAGACTCTTTGTCGTCGTCCGAAACTGGAGAAGGTTTCGCGGCAGGCAGAGCAGGCGCGCTCTTGAACCACAGTGGTTCCAGATATTCCAGCAAGCCTTCCTTGCCACCCTCGCGGCCGTATCCGCTTTCGCGATAGCCGCCGAAGCCGCAGGAGGCGTCAAACAGGTTGGTGCAATTTACCCAGACGACGCCGGCTTTGAGCTGTGCCGCAAGGTGCAGCGCAACGTTGATGCTCTCGCTCCACACGCAAGCCGCAAGACCGTACACGGTGTTGTTGGCAAGCTCGACAGCTTCACTGGGAGTGCGGAAAGTCATTGCTGCCAGGACGGGACCGAAGATCTCCTGCTGCGCGACGATTGAAGTGGGATGAACATTGCTGAGCAAGGTGGGTGGAAAGTAGAGCCCGCGGGAGGGCATTTCCATGGGAGGTTGCCAACAGGTAGCGCCGTCGGCTACGCCCTGATCCACCAGGCGCTGAATGCGATCCAGTTGGACGCGGGCGACAATTGCGCCAATGTCGATGGCCTTATCTAGCGGCGGTCCTACGCGCAGCGTGCTCATGCGATCGCGTATCTTGGCCATCAGGGGCTCGGAGATACTCTCCTGCATGAGCAGGCGCGAACCGGCGCAACAAACTTGTCCTTGATTGAGCCAGATGCCATCCACCAGACCTTCGACGGCACTGTCGAGGTCGGCATCCTCGAATACCACGAATGGAGATTTGCCGCCCAGTTCGAGCGAAAGCCGCTTGTGACTGTTCGCGGTGGCGCTGCGGATTGCGCGGCCTACTTCCGTTGAGCCGGTGAATGCGATCTTGTCGACGTCAGGATGTTTGACCAGAGCTTCGCCAGTGGAACCATCTCCGGTCACAATGTTTACCACGCCCGCGGGGAGTTTGATCTCTTGGCAGATTTCGGCGAATGCAAGCGCGGTCAGCGGGGTGAACTCCGCCGGCTTCAGCACGACGGTGTTTCCCGTCGCCAGCGCGGGCGCGATCTTCCAGGCCAGCATGAGCAGCGGGAAATTCCACGGAATGATCTGGCCGACGACGCCGCACGCGGTGTAGTCGGGAAATTCCTGGGGCAGCAGTTGCGCCCAACCGGCGTGATGATAGAAATGCCGCGCAACCAGCGGAATATCGAGGTCGCGGCTCTCGCGAATCGGTTTTCCGTTGTCCATGGTTTCGAGCACGGCCAGACGGCGAGAGTGCTTTTGCACCTGTCTCGCCAGGGCGTACAAGTAGCGAGCCCGCGTGTGCGGAGTAAGAGATTGCCACTTGGGAAGTGCGGCCCGTGCGGCTTTGACGGCAGCATCGATGTCAGCGGCTGATCCTTGCGCAACAGTGGCGAGCTTCTCGCCGGTCGACGGGTCGGCGGTGTCGAAGTACTCCCCTGCAGAAGGCGCAACCCATGTCCCATTGATGAAGTGCGCAAAGCAGTACCCGTGTTGGTCGAGCCAGGTCAGCGCCTCTTTCGCGTCTTCCGGCGCAGGGCCGTATTCCATGGCAACGAACTTTTCAGCGATGCTCATTTTGATCACTTTCGGCAGCCGGTTCAACACCGCCGGAGGGATGTAACGCCCATGCGATAACAGCACCCGGAACAACAATCATAACGAGGACGACGAATCCCAGTACAGCCAGGAGGATAAAGCGCCCCCCCAAAGTTCCTTCAGTGTAGGCCCCAACTAATCCTGCCAGCGGCAGGCTAACTGCTAACGCCACCGGCGCGGAAACCGCGAACGCAGTAGCGGCGCGTCGAGCATCACCTCGTCCATGATCGAGTCGAAGTTTTCTAAAGATCAGCCATGTTCCCAGTGCGTCCGGAAGAATAACTGCCACGGCGATGGACATCCCGCGATGAGTCGGCGCCTCGGGTATGAGACCCAGGATAGTGAAAGTAAGAGCCCAAGACGTTGCTGTAAATAGGAGTGCTGCTTGCGCAGAGGTCATGAATAACCGATGTGTGGCGCCCATAGCCCCCCTTCCGTTCATTCCGATGGCCCGTACAGATCGGGCTCACGCAAGGGGATGGCGATAATCCGCCGAATAACGCCCGGTTGCGTGATGCTCCAGTTGCCGCTCGATATCGTTTAAAAGCCCGCTAGCCCCGAGGCGGAAGAGTGCCGCCTTCATCCAAGGCAGGCCGAGTTCCTCTTTCATCAATGCCAGCCATTCCAGGGATTGTTTCGCGGTGCGAATGCCTCCAGCGGCTTTGAAGCCGACGGCCATGCCGGTTTCCTGTGCATATTCGCGGATGGCACGGGTCATGACAAAGCCTACCGGCAGCGTGGCATTGGTCGGCTCTTTGCCAGTGGAGGTCTTGATGAAGTCGGCGCCTGCCATCATGGCGACGAAGCTGGCGCGGGCGACGTTGCGAAGGGTGAGCAAATCTCCTGTCGCAAGGATGACTTTCATGTGGGCCGTGCCGCAGGCTTGTTTGAAGGCGGCGATTTCATCGTAGAGTTCTTGCCAATGGCCGCCGAAAACGTGGGCGCGGGTGATGACAACGTCAATCTCTTGAGCTCCGGCCTCGAGGGAACGTCGAATTTCTGCTATGCGCTCGGATAAGGGAGAGAGTCCCGCGGGGAATCCAGTGGAAACGGCTGCCACCCGAACGTTGCTGCCTTCGAGTGCTCTTCGGGCGGTTTCGACGAAGCGGTGATACACGCAGATGGCCGCAACTTGAATGTTAAGAGCTTCGATTCCTAGCTGCTTTACCAATTCATGCTGAATGGGCTGCCGGCCCTTGGCGCACAAGCGGCGGACGCGGTCGTCGGTGTCGTCTCCTGAAAGAGTGGTCAGATCCATGCAGGTTATTGCCCGCAGGAGCCATGCGGCTTGCCAGTCTTTTTTTACCGCACGGCGGGCGACATGAGTTTGGGCGCGGCGTTCGACCGCGCTGGTGTTCACCCGAACGTCTTTTATCCACTCCAGGTTGATCGGGATGCCTCGATTGGAGAGAAGCGGGCGGTCATTCAAGGTTGCCAATGGCGAGCCTGGCGGCATGCCCTCGTTAGAGGCCACGATTCCGGAACGATGGTTGTGCTCCACCGACATTTGGATGTTCTCTGGCAGCCCTGCGATTCGCGGCGTCGTCACGCTCACCGCCGACCGGCGTTTGCGAGGTAATTGTACGGCAGAATGCGGGAAAAGGAAGTACTGATTGGGAGATGGACGATGTCTTCCCTGCAGGCGGTCTACGGCTTCACAACTGCGTCTTAGACCGCACTTTGGCCTTGACACTCACACATCTCGACGCTAGGCTTCGCTCATCTTTTTCGTGGACCGATGAAAGATCGTGAATTTATTCTTCTTGTCGTTCTCTTGGCGGCGCTGGCGCTGCCGGCTTCGGCGGCTAAGAAGATTATCATCGACACCGATCCGGGGACGGATGACGCGCTGGCCCTGATGCTGGCGCTCAACTCGCCGGAGTTGGATGTGCGCGCTGTCACGGTGGTGCCGGGGAATGTTACGGCGGCGATGGGTTTGGAGAATGCGCTGCGCATGATTTCGCTGGCGAACCGCTGCGACATTCCGGTGGCTGGGGGTGCACAGCATCCGCTGTTTCAGAAGCTGATTACGGCAGAGTTCTGGCATGGCAAGAACGGATTGGGCAACGTCGAATTGCCTCCGAGCAAGTGTAAGGTCGATCCGCGGTTCGGGCCCGACCTTATTATTCAACTGGTGCATGCTTCACCGCATGAGATCACGCTGGTTCCGGTGGGGCCGCTTACTAATATTGCGCTGGCGGTGGAGCAGGATCCATCGATTGTTCCGCTGGTGAAAGAAGTGATTCTGATGGGCGGTTCGATCAGCGGCGGCAATGTGAATGCCGCAGCGGAAGCCAATATTTATAACGATCCGGAGGCTGCGCAAATTGTTTTTCAGGCGGGATGGCCGCTGACCATGGTGGGCCTTGAAGTCGGCAATAAGGCGCTCTTTACCCATAAGTATCTCGATGAACTTGGGCAAACTCGCGGCCCGGTCAATGATTTCATCGTTTCGGTCCTGAAATTCATGGTCAATCTTTCGGGAACGTTTGGTGCTCCCGGGGCACCGATGTACGATCCATCCGCGGTCGGCGTGGCCATCGATTCGAGCTTGATTAAGGTGGAGGAGATGCACGTCGATGTGGAGACGCGAGGAGAGTTTACGCGCGGGGAAACGGTGGGAAACCGTCATGGCGAAGTGGAGCGCGACGTGCTTCACGGGGATCGTTATGTCATCGAGGGCGTCGATAAGGTCGCGCCGAACGCGAAAGTTTGCGTGGATGTGGACGCGGATCGCTTCTTGCAGCTTTTTGTTTCGAGAATTCGTGGTAAGTAGGTTAGCCGTCATTACATTTTAATCACATACGGCACGGCTGAAGCCGTGCCCTTCCCAAAAAGAGAAACAATGTTTACTCCGCACAGTCTGGGCATTGCGCTGGTGATGATGATCACGAGCGCCATCTGCTGGGGGTCTTGGGCCAACACTTATAAGGGCGTCAAGAATTACCGCTTCGAACTTTTTTATTGGGACTATGCTGTCGGCATCTTTCTCATTTCCCTGATCCTCGCTCTCACAATGGGAAGCACGGCGAGTGACGCAAACAGTTTTCTCAACAATGTTCGTTCCGCGGATGGTTCAAATATCGTTTCGGCGATGGTGGGTGGAGCGATATTCAATCTGGCCAACCTTTTGCTGATGGCCGCGATTGATATGGCGGGCCTGGCGATTGCGTTCCCGGTGGCCATCGGGATCGCTCTGGTAGTCGGTGTGGTTTTGAGCTATATTCTGCAGCCCAAAGGCAACGGCGTGTTATTAGCTGCCGGAGTTATTTGCGCGGTCATTGCCGTGATCATGGACGGCAAAGCATACGGAAGCCTTGGTAGTGCGGGACGTTCGACCTCGAAGAAAAGCATTATTGTGTGCATCGTTTCTGGAATTTTGATGGGACTGTGGGCGCCATTCGTGGCTCATGCGATGACTCAGGGCAATACCCTCGGCCCGTACAGTATTGCCGTGTTTTTGACTCTTGGCGCGCTGCTCTCATGCTTCGTGTGGAACGTTTATTTCATGAAGAGGCCGCTGGTGGGAGAGCCGGTAAGTTTCAGCGGATTTTTTCGCGGGCCGGTCTCCGGACACATGCTGGGAGTGCTGGGCGGCGTGATCTGGGGCACGGGGATGGTTTTTAATCTGGTGGCTGCGAACTACACTGGGGTGGCCATTTCCTATGCGATTGGCCAGTCGGCTCCGATGGTGGCGGCGCTGTGGGGCGTGCTGGCGTGGAGGGAATTCGAGGGCGCTGGGAATCGTGCCAAGCTGTATCTTGGCCTTATGTTTGTGTTCTATTGTTTTGCGATTTTGCTGGTGGCAAAGGCGAACGGCTAAGGGCGGAGGGCGGATTCTTCCGCCGCTTCGCGGCTCATAGGGGTAACTTTCTTCCACTGCGGCGGCGGAGACGGGCGAGGACGCCCGTCCTCCATTGAGAAATTCCAGTTTTCACGCACACGCTTATGTGCTAACCACTGGCGGCCTTTTTTATTTTGAGGACAGGATTCACATTGCTGGTAATTCGCGATGAATGCAGCTCTCCGCACCGGTAGCAGGAACATTTGAAGCTGGTGCCATCCGCAAGCGACACGTGGCCACACTTCTCGCAGATAAACGTTCCGTCCAACCGGGGTACCAAAGGCCGGAACTGGACGCCAAGCACGCAATAGGGACAGCGGACCACTTTCAGGCTCATAGGAAAACCTGGACGGACGGCGAAGCAAAGACAAAGCTCTGAGAACTGCTTGTCACCGCTGCTTGCGCCATCCGTTGGAAGTAAATTTATCTCCAAGCGAGGTCCCTTCGTAATGGCCCATCCGTGCAAAATGCTGGCACGGGAGTGCCAGCAGCCTGCCCTCGGGATTGTTTCCGTCATCTTTGCCCCAACCCCTTAGCCTGGGCAAATGGGAAGTTGCCTGGCTATCCGGTTCTTGCGTTGAACTCTCAGATCCGCTGCCCGGCTCAGCCTCGCCGTGTTTATTAACGGGGATATCCCCCCTCCCCCCGTGATCTTTTGGAATGATGGGGTTACGGCCACACTACCCCCCAAAATCTTTGAGGAATAAGGACTTATACGTAAAATCTTCCTGAATAAGGAGTTAGGCGCTGGAAATCGTGGCTGGCGTTCCCGTTGTGGGATTAAAAGGTCCTGGTCCACCGGCGTCCAGTTGGTCAAAGAGCGAGCCTCCTGCGGCCATTCGCAAATAGCTAACTGAATTCATCATATCATATCTATGGCGCGCGAGCGGGATCAATAAAAAACGGCGGTGTCAGAAGTCCCAGCTTAGCGTCCAAAGAAGGGAGGCGAACTTAGAGGACGCGCCGCATCCGCACCGCCCCGGCTTGAATGGGCCAACCTGCCCGTTCTTGGCACTGCGGGAGGTTCGACCGCACATATTCTGGTGCAGAATTTCTCTCAAAAAAATCACTCAGTTCCGCCCAAAATATTGAAAACAAAGGACCGGATTTTTTCTTGCCTTGTAGATCTATGGTTTTTAAGGTAGTTACAGGCAAAATATTCAAAA